>DATAJY010000008.1:0-291783 GCA_036261885.1 Thermoanaerobaculia bacterium
ATCGGTAAGCTCGACACTGCCCGCAACACATTCATTTGAATTGACGCCACGGAAAGGGCTGCCGCCCTCCCGATTCCTATTAACAAACTGGAAAGCATCAACCCAAGCATCTCTGGAAAGGAACATCCAAAGCACTCACAGGAGGCCCCCGCCCTTCCATGTGCACCAGCGGAGCGGTTCTCCCGACAACCGACAACCGACAACCGACAACCACGACCGCGTATCATCCCCGGCCATGAGCGTCACCCCGCTTCCCAACGACGAACCGGTCGTCGAGTTCACCCTTCGCGCGATCGTCGCCGGCATCGTGTTCGGCATCATCTTCGGCGCCGCGAACGCGTATCTCGGTCTGCGCGTCGGCCTCACGGTCTCGACGTCGATTCCGATCGCCGTGCTCACGGTGGTGCTGTTCAAAGCGATGCGCAGTCGAGGCAACGTCGTCCTCGAAGCCAACATCTCGCAGACCATCGGCTCCGCGAGCTCATCGCTCGCGGCCGGCACCATCTTCACGATTCCCGCGCTCTTTCTCTGGGGGATGACCCCGCCGTTCTGGCAGGTGGCGATCCTCGCGCTGCTCGGCGGTCTGCTCGGCATCGCCGCGATGATTCCGCTGCGGCGCCTGCTCATCGTGCGCAGCGCCGACGAGCTGCCGTATCCCGAAGGCACCGCCTGCGCCGAGGTGCTGCGCGCGACGACCAGCGCCGGCACCGGCGGGCGCTGGATCTTCATCGGCCTCGCCGTCGGCGCCGTGGTGAAGCTCGCTCTCGGCGCTTTCATGCTCATTCCCTCCGATCTTTCGATGCACCTCCCGGTGCTGCCGAAAGCGGAGATCGCACTCGAGATCGCTCCCGCGCTCCTCGCCGTCGGCTACATCCTCGGCTACCGGCAGTCAGCGATCATGGTCTCCGGCTCGATGATCTCGGCCATCGTGCTCACGCCGATCATCGCCGCCGTCGGCGCGAATCTCACCACGCCGCTCTTCCCGGAAACGACGAAGACGATCGCCGAGCTCTCGGCCGGGCAGATCTGGTCGCGCTATGTCCGCTACATCGGCGCCGGCGCGGTCGCGGCGGCCGGCATCGTCGCCGTGATTCGCGCCCTGCCGACGATGTGGACCTCCTTCGCGGCCGTCGTGAGCGGCGTCCGCAAAGGAGGCGCGCAAGTCGGAACTGACGCCGCGACACCGCGCACCGACCGCGACCTTCCGTCGTGGGTCGTACTCGTGATTCCGGCGATCGTCGTCATCACGCTCGTCGCCGTTCCGGGTCTGCTCGCCGGCAACATGGGCTTCGCACCGCGCCTCGTCGCCGCACTCGGCGTCGCCATCTTCGGCGTCGCGTTCGTCGTCGTCTCCTCACGCATCGTCGGTCTGATCGGCGTGTCGTCGAATCCGACCTCGGCGATGACGCTGGTGACGCTCCTCGGCGTCTCAGTCATCTTCGTCGCCCTCGGCTGGCGCGATCCCTCGGCGCGCGCCGCGATTCTCACCGTCGGCACCGTCGTCTGCATCGCCGCCTCGAAAGCCGGCGACATTTCGCAGGATCTCAAGACCGGCTTTCTTCTTGGCGCCACGCCCGCCCGCCAGCAGTTTGGACAATTCATCGGCGCGGCCTTCGCCTGCTGGGCCATCGCCGGCACCGTGCTGCTCCTCGGCCGCACCTACACGTTCGGCTCGCCCGAGCTCGCGGCACCGCAGGCCACGCTGATGAAAACAGTGATCGACGGCGTGCTCGCCGGCTCGCTGCCGTGGGGACTCGTCGGCACCGGCGCCGCGCTCGCGATCTGCGCACTGATCGCCGGCCTCCCGGGACTCGCGTTCGCCGTCGGCATCTACCTGCCGCTCGGCAGCCTCACACCAATCTTCCTCGGCGGCATCGTTCGCCGCATCGTCGAAGCGCGCCGCAAAGGCGCCGCCACCGAAAACGATCCCGGCGTCCTCGGCGCCTCCGGCATGATCGCTGGCGAAGGATTGGCCGGCGTGGCGATCGCGGTGCTGGTGGCGCTCAAAGGGAAAGACGCCAAAACCGGCTTCAGCCGCTTTCTCGATTCGATGCATTTCGCGGCGAAGGATTTCACTCACCTCGAAGGCATCGCCTCGATCCTCGTCGGCGCGGCTCTCGTTCTCGCCGTCTGCACCATCCTCTATCGCGCCGGCCGCAGCGCGGCCTAGCCGCGATCGACGTAGCGCCGGCGAGATACCGGCGCTACGTTCCTCTTACGGCGCGACCGCGACGTTCTGCCAGCCACCGCCGAGGGCCCGGTACAACTGCACCAGCGCCACGAGGCGATCGCGTCGCGTGCGCGCAAGATTGTTCTGTGCCGCAAACAACTGCTGCATCGCGTCGAGCACTTCGAAATAGGCGGAAAATCCGGACTCATAGCGCAGGCGCACGAGTCGCACCGCCTCTTCATTCGCCCGTAAGGCGCGCTGCCGTTCCGCTTCCGCCGCGGCCAGCTTCTCGACCGACACAATGGACGTCGAGGCATCGGCCAATGCGCGGGTCACCGATTGTTCGTATTCCGCCAGCGCTTCCTCGAATTGTGCGACCGCAACGCGGCGTTGATTGCGCAGACGGCCGGCATTGAAGATCGGCCCGAGCAATCCCGCCTGGACGTTCCACAAACGGCCTTCATTGAAGAACTCCGAGAGGTCCGAGCTCTGCCCGCCGAGGATGCCGGTCAGGGAAAGCGTTGGATAGAAGGCCGCTTCGGCGACGCCGACATTTGCATTCGCGGCGATGAGGGCCTGTTCCGACGCCCGTACGTCCGGACGGCGAAGCAGCAGTGCGGAAGGCAGTCCTGCCGGAACCGCGGCAGGCAGCGGCTGCGCCTCCAATGCCGCGCCGCGCCCGATCGGCCCCGGCACGCGTCCGGCCAGAACGCTGATCTGATTTTCAGTCGCCAGAATCTCGCGTTCCAGCAGCGGAATCTGCGCCGCCGCATTCGCCAGCAGCGCTTCCGCGCGCGACGTTTCGACACCCGACGCCGTACCGCCCTTCAGACGGGTATCGAACAAATCGAGCGTCTTCTGAAACGCATCGACGGTTTCGCGCGCAATGACCAGTTCGCGGTCGAGCTCCCGTAAATCGAAATACGCCGATGCGACCTCGGAAGCGAGCGCCAGGCGCACCGCGCGCTCCCCTTCCTCCGACGCGAGGTATTGCGCACGCGCCGCTTCATTCAGCCGGCGAATGCGGCCCCATAAATCGACTTCCCAGAACGCGCCGGCGTTCGCCGCAATGGCCGCGCCGGTTTCGCCGCTCTGGCGCCCATACCCGGTCCGCACCTCGTAATCGACATCCGGATATCGCGCCGCGCCGGCAATGCCATACCGCGCCCGCGCCTGTTCCACACGGGCCGCCGCCACGCGTACGTCATAGCCATTGCGCAATGCCTCGTCGATCAGCGATCGCAGCACCGGATCGCCGAACACGTCGAACCACTGTGCGTCCGCGATCGACTCCGCCGGCGCCGCGGTCGTGCCGTGAAACTGTTCCGGCACGGAGACGACCGGTTTCTGGTAATTGGGACCGACCGTACAGCCGGCCAGGAGAAATGCCGTAATCAACAACGCGCGCTTCATCAGTGCGCCCCCTCCACAACCTCTTCATCGCGCTTCTTCCGCGACCCCGCGATCCGCTCCACCACCACGTACAAGACCGGGATGAGGAAGATGGCGATGAGCGTGGCCGTGAGCATTCCGGAGACGACCACCGTGCCGAGAATGCGTCGTGCCGCCGCACCGGCGCCGCTCGCGCGCCACAGAGGCACGCAGCCGAGGATGAAGGCGAACGACGTCATGAGAATCGGACGCAGACGGAGTCGCGCGCCGTGTAATGCCGCGGCGACGAGATCGCCTTCACGCTCGAATTCCGCCTTGGCGAATTCGATGATCAGAATCGCGTTCTTGGCGGCCAGTCCGATGAGCACGACCAGGCCGATCTGGCCATAAACGTCGAAATCGTATTTGCGCAGCAAGAGACCGAGAAATGCGCCGAACACCGCGATCGGTACCGACAACAGCACGCTGAACGGCAGCGACCAGCTCTCGTACAACGCCGCCAGAATCAGGAACACGAAGAGCAGCGACATGAGGAACACGCGCGACGCGGTTCCGGCCGCACGTTTTTCCTGGAACGAGAGATCGGACCAGTCGTAACCCATCTCGCGCGGCAGCGTCTGTCGCGCCACCTCTTCCAATGCCGCCATCGCCTGACCGGAACTGTAGCCCGGCGCCGCGGCGCCTGTGACCTGCGCGGCGCGATAGAGATTGAAACGCGTCGTGTATTCCGCACCCGACGTTTGCCGGATGGTCGTCAATGCCGACAGCGGAACCATGTTCCCGTCGTTATTGCGCACGAAAAACTGTCCAATGGCCTCCGGGGTGAGCCGGTCGGCCGCGTCGGCCTGGAGGAACACGCGCCATTGACGGCCGAAACGATTGAACTGATTCACGAACGAGCCGCCGAGAAACGTCTGCAGCGTCTGATAGACCTCGTTCACCGGCACGCCCTGTTTGAGCGCCTTGTCGCGGTCGACATCGACGTACACCTGCGGCACGGCCGCGCGGAACGTGCTGTTGACCGTGCCGATCTCCGGCCGCTCGCGCGCCGCCGCCAGGAATTTCTGCAGGTTCGCCTCGAGGAATTGCGGGTCTTGTCCGCTGCGATCCTGCACCCACAGCGAGAAACCGCCCGCGGTCCCGAGACCGGGAATCGGCGGCGGCTGGAACGCGAAGATGTTCGCTTCCGGAATCTCGGCGCGGAAACGCTTATTGAGCCCCTGCACGATCTCGTCGGCCGTCTGTCCGTTCTCGTGCCGCTTCTCCCACTCCTCGAGCTGCGAGAAGTAGGTGATGCTGTACGAATTCGAAACGTAAGAGAGCAGGCTGAATCCGACGATGGAGTTGTAGTACTGAACGCCTTTGGTCTCGCCGAGGATCTTCTCGATCTTGCGCGCGACGGCGTCGGAACGCTGCAAGGAGGCGGCGTCCGGCAATTGCGCATTGATGAGCATGTACGCCGCATCTTCCTGCGGCACGAAGCTGCCCGGCAGTTTCTTCCCGAGCAGGGCCGCCAGCGCCGCGAAGCCGATCAGCAGGACCACCGACAGGATCGCCTTGCGAATCAACAAGGCGGACGTCGAGACGTAGCCGCGCGTGAATTTCTCGAAGAGGCGATTGAAGCCGCCGAAGAATTTCGCCAGCGGGCCATTCGATTTTTTCCGCGGGCGCAGCAGCAGCGCCGACAGCGCCGGCGAGAGCGTCAATGCGTTGAACGCCGAGATCAGCACCGACACCGCGATCGTGACCGCGAACTGCTGATTGAGGCGTCCCTGAATGCCTCCGATGAACGCCGCCGGCAAAAAGACCGACGAGAGGATCAGCGCGATCGCCACGACCGGCCCCGACACTTCCTTCATCGCCTGAATCGTGGCCGCCCGCGGCGTCATCCCTTCTTCGATGTGATGCTCGACCGCCTCGACCACGACGATCGCGTCGTCCACCACGAGACCGATCGCCAGGACGAGACCGAACAACGACAGCGTATTGATGGAGAACCCGAGCATCGGAAAGACGGCGAACGTTCCGATCAGCGAAACCGGCACGGCCACGATCGGAATCAGCGTCGCGCGCCAGTTCTGCAGGAAGAGAAAGACGACGATGATGACCAGCACCATCGCTTCGATGAGCGTGTGCTCGATTTCGCGAATGCCCGAGGCCACGGGCCGGGTCGTGTCGACCGAGATCGTGTAATCGAGATCGGCCGGAAAACGCTGCTTCAATTCCGCGATCGTTTTCTTGACGCCTTCCGCCACTTCGAGCGCGTTCGAGCCGGGGGCCTGAAAAATGGCCACGTTCGCCGAAGGTTTGCCATTGAAGCGGGCCTTCTGCCGGTACGACAACGCGCCCAGTTCCACTTTCGCCACGTCGCTGACGCGCACGGCCGAGCCGTCCGGATTGAGGCGCACCACGATGTTGCCGAATTCCTCCGGCGTCACGAGGCGTCCCTGCGAACGCACCGTATAGGTGAATTCCTGTCCGGCCGGTACCGGCTCGGCACCGATCTGTCCGGAGGGATTGACCGCGTTCTGCTGCTGAATGGCGCGCTGCAGATCGGCCACCGTAATGCCCAGCTTCGCCAATTGATCGGGCTTGACCCAGATGCGCATCGCGTATTCGGCGGCGCCGAAATTCAGGACCTGCCCGACGCCCGGCACGCGATAGATCGCGTCATTGACGTTGATCAGCGCGTAATTGGAGATGAACAGCGGGTCGTACGTCCCTTTCGGCGAGTAGAGCGAGATCAGCATGAGCGGCGAGCCCTGCGTCTTGCGATACGTGAGGCCGAACTGGCTGACTTCCGTCGGCAGGCTGGGCAGCGCCTGGGAGACGCGGTTCTGCGCATTGACCTGCGCGGTATTGCGGTCCGTTCCGACGTCGAACGTCACGCGCGTCGAAAACGAGCCGTCGCCCGCATTGACGGACTGGATGTACAGCATGTTCTCGACGCCGTTCATCTGCTGCTCGATCGGCGTGGCCACCGATTGTTCGATGGTGATCGCGTCGGCGCCCGGGTACTGTCCCTGAATCTGAATGAGCGGCGGAACGATGTCGGGAAATTGTTCGATCGGCAGATTGAGGAGCGCGACCAGACCACCGAGCACGGTGACGATCGAGATGACGATCGCGACGATCGGTCGATTGATGAAAAAGCGAGCCATCATTCGCCCTCTTTCGCAACCACCGTCTGGCCGTCCTTGACGCGCGAGAATCCTTCGATGATCACGCGCTCGCCGGGGGCGATCCCCTCTTCGACGATCCAGTTCGGCCCGACGCGCGCGCCGAGCTTCACCGGCCGCACGTTGGCTTTATTGTCCGCACCGACCACCGCCACCTGATAAACGCCCTGTAATTCATTGACGGCCCGCTGCGGGATGAGCACCGCCTGACGGCGCACTTCCGTGACCGCGCGAATCTTCGCGAACTGGCCCGGCCGGAGGAGATTATTCGGGTTCTGGAACAGGCCGACCACGTTGATCGTGCCGGTCTTGACGTTCACGTCGCGTCCCGCCACCGTAATGCGTCCCTTGTGCGGATAAACGGAGCCGTCACTGAGCACGAGCTGCAGCTCGGCATTGTGCATGGCCGGATCGCTCTGGAAATGGATGTACTCCTGCTCGCTCATCGGAAACGTGACGCGGATCGGGTCGACTTTCGAAACCGTCGTCAGCACCGTCTGTGGATTGACGAGATTGCCGACCTGCGCCTGGGCGATTCCGGCAATGCCGCTGATCGGCGAGGTCACGCGCGTCCACGAGACATTGAGCCGCGCCTGTTCGACGGCCGCCCGCAGGGCCCCGACGCTCGCGCTGGCGGCCTCCTGCGAGGAGCGCGCATTGTCGAGCTCCTGCTGGCTGATCGCATGCTGCGCCGCGAGCGGCTCATACCGGGCCACGTCGCGATTCGCCTTCTGCAATTGCGCCTGAACCTGGGCCAGGTTCGCCTCCGCCTGCCGCAGCGATGCCTGGGCCTGACGCGGATCGATTTCGAACAGCAATTGTCCCTGCTGCACGAAGCTCCCTTCGGTATAGACGCGGCGCAGCAGATAGCCGTCCACCTTCGGACGGATTTCCGCGTTTACGTCGCCTTCGGTCGTGCCGATCCACTCTTTCGTGATCGGCTCGTCCTGCTGAACCGCGGCCGCCACGAACACGCCGGGTGGTGGCGGCGGCGTCTTGGCCGCCTCCGATTTTCCGCCGCAGGCGGTGAACAAAACGGTCGTCAGACTCGCCGCGGCGAGCAGTGCGGGCACCACAACACGCTTCATTTACTGATCTCCTGACTGAATGCCGTGAAGAAGAATGGAGACGATGAGCCGTGCGTCATCGTCTGGTGAGGTTTTCGGTTTGGTGAGCTCGAGCCGGCGCAGGATCACCCCGCGCACACAGTCGCGATAGACCGCCGCGAGCGCCTGCGGATCGAGGTCGCGCCGCAATTCGCCGCTCGCATGCGCGTCGGCGAACATCTGTTCGAGACGGGTCATGTAGCGCCCGAACGACGGCGACTTCTTCTTGTGGCTGGCGTCCTTCTGCGACAACGCCAGCGTGGCCCGGAAGAGCGCGCGGTTCTCATCGAAAAACCGCAGCTGCGTGGTGACCACGCGCGTCAGCTTGTCGGCGAAGGAGGAGACGACGTCGAAGACCGGCTCCATCTTCGCCACCAGCATCTCGAAGGCGCGGTCCGCCGTCCGCGCGAACAACTCTTCGCGGTCGCGGAAGTAGACGTAGACCGTTCCCTTGGCGATCCCCGCCTCGTCCGCCACATCCTGGATCGTGGTCTCGTCGACCCCTTTGCGGGCGATGACCCGCATGGCCGCATCCTGAATCGAGGCGCAGCGAAACTCCTCGACCACCTCTTCCTTCGTTTTCCGGCTCATCGCGCGTTCCGGCTCATCGTCGTGTCCGGCGCACTGACCACGCGGTCAGCGCGCCTGACGAAGAGTACGATCCCGCTGACGCGCGGTCAAGCGCACGTCCGCTACGGTTCGGTGACGAAGGGAAGAGGGCGACGGTTCGCAGGCCCGCCCGTGAGCTATTCGGCCGGAGTGTGGACGAAGAACCGGCTGATCGGCGTTTCCTTCATGCCGTCGATGCCGATGAGGTCGATGCGGTATTCACCCGGAGGGAGGAGCTGGCGCGGGATGATGACGCCGACATTCCCCTGCGCATCGGGCTCGACGTCGTAGCCGGGCCCGACCGGCCGCTCGGTTCCATCGTTCTCGAGGCGGATGATCTGAATGCGATAGTCGCGCGCGTCGATCCCCCCTTCGGGCTGCAGATTCAACACGAACAGGTTTCCGGATGCGTGCAACGGCGTCGAGCGGTCGGCGCCGCTGCGACGGAAGTCGGAGTGCAGAAGCTGGGCTTCCGTCGTGAATACCGGCTCGTTGACGGCTTGCGACTGGAGGCGCTGGACCTGCTGATACAGCAGCAGCGACACCACCGCCAGGGCCGCGGCCACGCTGCTGGGAATCCATTGGAATGCGGACCAGCGCTTCGCCGGCAGCACCATCACGTTGCGGCCGAGGTGCGCTTCCAGCCGCTGCCAGCGTTCCGCGACCTGCTCGTCGGAGACGTAGTCGGGATCTCCCGGCCGCGGCGCATCCGGCATCGGCGCACTGTAGGCGCGCGCCAGGTCGGGATCGGCGACGAGCAGATCTTGAATCCGTTCCGCCTCTGCCTCGCTGAGCGTGCCGGCGAAGTAGGCGTGCATTTCTTCCGCTGTCGGCGGATCGCCGAGCTTCTGCCGCTCCGGCGCGATCGGCTCGCGGTTCGCTTCGGGCCGTTCCGTGTGATTGTTCATGACTCGTCCTCCGGGATCGCCGTGTCGCCCAGTTTCTGCCGCAAGGCTCGTCTCGCGTCACGGATGCGCGATTTCACAGCGTCGTTGGAAATGCGCAGGAGCCCTGCAATCTCGTCGTAACTGAATCCCTGCAACTGCAGTTTGAGACATCGCTGCTGCAGCGGCGGCAGTTCCTCGATGGCCGCTTCGACCTGCTGCCGCCGTTGCGCCTCGATCATCGTTTGAATCGGATCGACCAGAGGGGCCGCCGGCTCGTACGTCAACCCCGGTGCATCGAGCGATTCCGTTTTCTCGCTGCCGCGTTTCTGCGTCCGCTGCGATCGCACCCGATTGAACCCGACGTTGCGGGCGATGCTTTCGAGGAACGCCCATTCGGCATCTCCTCGGTACTCGTCCATGCCGCGATAAAACCGGAGAAACGTGTCCTGCGTGAGGTCGTCGGCATCTTCGTCGCTGACTCGAAACACGGTACGGAAGAAACGCCGCAAGCGGCCGTAATGGCGCCGGTACAGACTCTGGAACAGATCGTCGCCGCCGTTTTTCACCGTCATGACTCGTATCCGTTTCTGCGGAGCGCGTATCTTAGTGAATGCGTGAAAAAGCTCGTCTGCATCCTTCTTTCTCTCTGCAGCGCCCTCGTGGCCTGCAACCGAGAAGACACCGATTCCGCGAAAAAGGGGCGAAGCACCAGCCTCCGCACCACATTGCCGCGCGTCAGCAATGCGCGATGGGCCGAGTGCACAGTCGATCCCTTGGGGAACAATCCGCCGGCAATTCCAAAAGCGCAGTGTGCGACGCCGGAGCGCCTGCAGCCCTGCCGCACCATCGACAAGGGCGATCGCGACGGCGCGCTCGCACTCCTCGGGAATCCGAAATGCGTCGACATGACGATCGACGAGATCCAGAAACACTCGGGCGAAGATCTCGCGGCCGCGTATTACGTGCGCGCGCAGTGGAAGAATGATCCGGGCGATCTCCTGATGGCGTGGCGCGAGGCCAATATCCTCGCCTCCCGTTCGAAAGACGATCCGCGGGTCTTATTCAATCTGGCCCTCATTCAGGAGCAACTCGCCCTTTCCGACCTCGCCGCGGAGAACTGGAAGCGTGTCGTGGCACTCGACCGCTCGCGATGGGGAAACGAGGCCCGCGAGCATCTCGACCGATTGAATGCGAAGAAAGAAGTCTGGCGCGAAGTTGAGCTGAAGAACGCGCTGGAGCGCGGTCAGCGCGCGACGCTCACCCGTCTCGTACAGAAATTTCCCGCGGAATCGCAGGGGTATTTCGAGAGCCATGCGGGACCGGAGTTGCTGGCCGACGTGCTTTTTGAATCGGGGGATCCCTACGCGCGCGCGATCGCCGAGGCAGCGAAGAACCCCGGCGCACGCGCCGACTTCGATGCGGCGCTCGCGGCTCTCCAGGCCGCCCACAGTGATCCGGAGCACGCGGAAGCACACTTCGACGAAGCGGAAGCACTCTTTGTCAAAGCGAAGAATCCGATGGTGTTGACGGCCCGTTTCGCACGCGCGGCGCAGTTGTACACAAGCTACCACTCGAAGGAAGCATTGAAATTCCTCCCTACGGTCGTTGCCGAGGCGCGCGCGCACGGCTATCGCGATCTCCTCTTTCGCGCGGAAATTCTGCTGGCGACCTGTTACTCCGACGTCGCTCAATACACCGAGGCGTTCCAGATCTACAAGAGATACGAAACCTCGGCGAATCCGAACTACGCTGCCTCCGTTCTCGCTCGACGGGCCATCACCTGGCATACCCTCGGCGATCTCGACGCTGCCTGGAATGACGTCTTCCGCGCGCTCATTCTTCTCCCCCGCGTCACGGACCTCATCACGGTCGGTACGACGTACGGAACCGCCTCCGAAGTGACACAGAGCGCGAAGCACCCGGAGCTTGCGCTCAATTACCAGGAATTGGGGGTTCGCGACGCGACCAGCGCCGTCAGGGAAAATCCGCGCGATCAGAGCGCACGCATCAATTACACGGCCGCGCTTCGCCTCCGTGCCGGAGCGCTTCTGGCACTCGGTCGAATCGAAGAGGCGGCCCACGATCTCGAGCGCAGCCGGGCCTCCCTCAAACTCGTTCGCGACCCGAAGAATCGCGCCGCGCTCGAATTCAGGATCGAGGAATTGACGGCGCAGATCGAGAGCAAGAGCAACCCGGCAGCGGCGATCCGCCGTCTTACGGTCCTGATCGACAACACAGAAGGTGAAAATCCCACCGTCTATGCCGGGCTTCTGCTGCGGCGGGCGGCGGCACATCGTCTCGAGAATCATCACGAGCTCGCCGACGCCGATATCGATGCCGCCTTGGCGGTCATTCGTTCCGAGCAGAACACATTCCTGTCGATGCGCAACCGCGGAGCGCTCGAGCAACTCTGGTCGGAGTATTTCTCGCGATTCCTCCCCTCCTATCACGAGCGCATTGCGTCGTATCTCGAAAAGGGTGAGCACGAGGCTGCACTCGTGACCGCGGAGCAGGCCAAGGCCTTCGAGCCGCTGCATCTGCTCATGCAGTCGCAGAAGACGCCGAAAGGTTTCGCTCCCATCAATACAATCGCCGACCTCAATCGTCTGCGCGCGACGCTGCCGGCGAACACGTTCATCATTCAATATGCGGTGCTGGAGCGGTCGGTCGAGTCGTGGGTCATTTCACGCGACGCGCCCATACCCAGTTACGTCCCCCTGCCTGCATCCCCGCAAGACGTCAGCCGGTGGCTCGAGAACCTGCGAAAGGCGAAGAGCGAGGGGAACGAATCCTCCTTCCAAACGAACCTGAAGGCTGCGTATGACGGCCTGATCGCCGGCCCGTGGAGCGCGATCCAGAAGACAGACGCAACGCCGCGCATCATCATCGTTCCCGACGGCCCGATGCACGGCTTGCCGTTCTCGGCACTCGCCTACAGGAAAGGCGGGAAACTGCGCTACCTCGCCAATGACGCAATCGTCTCTCTGGACGGCAGCACGTCTCTTTATTTTTACTCCGTGGCCCGTGACGCCGAATTCAGGAACCAGCCACCGAACGTCCTCGCGGTCGGCGATCCTCTCTTCCGGCGCGACTATCCCGGAACGGAGTCGCTGCACCCGCTGCGGCACGCGCGGCAGGAGGCGACCCGCCTGAAAGATCTCTATGGCCCCTCCACCACGTTGCTCCTCGGCAAGGACGCCACCATTCCTGCATTTCTCAAAGGCCTGCGGAGAAACACCATCGTTCATTTCGGCGGCCATGGCATCGCCAACGAAACACAACCGGGCGCTTCGATGCTCCTGCTCGCGCCCAGCGGCAACGACTCCGGCCGTCTCACCGCGGAGCGCCTGATCACGGAAGTCCTTACACTCGAACAGACGCGGCTGGTGGTCCTGGCCGCGTGCAGTACGGCCGGCGGCCAGCCGGTCGGTCCGGAAGGGGTTGCTGCTCTGGTCCGCCCCTTCCTGGCCGCCAATGTTCCGGCCGTCGTCGGTTCCTTATGGGACGTGGAGGACGCCACAACGAACCAGTTGCTGGTGTCTTTCCATTGTCACTATCGGAACGGATCCGACGTGGCAGTTGCGCTGAGGGAAGCGCAGCTCGCAATGATCCGGGACAACAAGTCCAGTTTCGACTGGGCGCCATTTCAGGTGATCGGCTATGCCGCTTCACCTCATAAGGACCAGAACATTGAGTTTTCTTGTCAAGATTTTCTTCTCGGGGCTGATGGCCCTCGTTCCCAATCAGAACGGCACTGAAGTCACCGTTCTCCTTCTCAACGCCGATCACTACCACACGTCCGACGGCGGCAGGATGCAGCCGCATACGCCGCTGCTGTTCGCGCGCGCCGGCGGCTGCAGTGGTGATTGTGTCGATGACGACACGAACATCGCCTCACTGATGTTCAACGATCAGACCGAAACCGCGGCGCTCACGTCGCTCGCCGACGCACTGGGCGACGGCAGCGCGTGGGATCTCACCGGCTCCGACATCACGGTCGAAAAGGCGACGTCCGGTGCCGCCAATCTCCCGGCCCTCACGCTGCGCGACAACGTGCGCGGCACGGTGAACGGGAATCCGCAGATCATTCCGACCTCGGCTACCGAACGTGGCGACATTTCATGGATCGCCAGTCTCACGCAGGTCTGCGGCAGCGGCTGCACGATCGACGCGGATGTCTTCGACAACGTTCCGCCGCCGATCATCGCCGCCCGGTTCAAACTGACCACCGGCGATGTCTACTCGCACAGCATTGCCCGTATCGGCAGCGACGTCACGCCGGTGAATTTCAAACGACTCAATGGCACCGGCAGCACGTCCGCGTACGTGCAGGCCATCACCACGTGGGTCGGCGCGGAAATCGAAGTCGACGGCAGCAGCGTGAAATTCGTCGAGACGAAACACGACGGAGGTTCCGGCCGCAGCATGACGCTGTCGCCGGACACCAACGATCTCATCGAAGTGGCGGTCATCAACCTGCCGCCGAGCGTACCGCCGAAAACGACCGACAACGAGGCGCCGCAGGTCGGCAAGCATTTCGAGATGTATTACGACCTGCTGCAGACGCCACCCGCACAGGAAACGCGGCTCGTGCCGCGCCCCGGCGCACCGGACACTGTTTCGTATCCGCAGGTGTCGTGGGCCAGCGTTCATCCGTCGACCGAGGTCTATTCGGAGCTGTTGACGCGCCTGCGTCTCGACGTCGGACGGTCACTGCTCGATCGCGCGCTCTGTCCGCCGACGATGTATCCCTGACCCTTTCCAACCATGCACCGGTTCGCCATCGAATGATGGCGAACCACTTTCCGGAGGCGCGGTCATGCAACGCCCTGTCAGCCGCATTGTCGCCACCGCTCTGTGGGCCGTGCTCCTCGCCTGCAACTCGAAATCGGCGACGAATCCGCACGTCCTCGCATCGATGGAATTCACCACGCTCTACAAGAACAGAATGCCGTGGAAGGTGGAAGGCGTCGCCGCCGGCACCGACTGTGCGGTCCTGCTGGTGCGCGCCGAATCGACCCTGACCGATAACAACGTCGAGGCCATTCAATACGGCGCACCGGAATACGGCTCTTATGAAGGCGGAATCCGGCAATTCGCCGAAACGCACGGGTTCCGCGCCGTCGCCTATCGCGATGCGCGAAACACGATCTGGACGTTCGGCGCGACGACGCAGAAGGAAGCGCGCGCGCTCAGCCCGTGTGAGAAATGAGCATGCGTCCGGCGATCCTCCTGACGTCGCTCTTCCTTGCCGCAACGCTCTCCGCACAATTGCCCGCCCGCCGTGCACTGATTGTGGCGATCGACGACTACAGTGCGTCGCAGACAAAAACAGCCGAGCACCGCGGGTGGCCGGAGTTGCGCGGCGCAGTGCGGGATGCGGAGACGTTGCGAGTGATGCTGCGGTCACTCTATGGCTTTGCGGAGCGCGACATTCTCGTCCTCGAGAACCGGGCCGCGACGCGGGCAGCGATTCTGCGGGGAATCGAGCAGCATCTGGTCCGGCCTGCGAAAAAGGGTGACGTGCTGTTCTTC
The DNA here is from genome assembly GCA_036261885.1 of Thermoanaerobaculia bacterium. Taxonomy (GTDB): domain Bacteria; phylum Acidobacteriota; class Thermoanaerobaculia; order Gp7-AA8; family Gp7-AA8; genus QHVT01. Next base: position 14,879 of record DATAJY010000008.1, read on the forward strand.
TATTTCGCGGGGCATGGGTCACAGGTACCGAATTCGCTCTCGGACGAGATCGACAAGCTCGACGAGTCGATCGTGCCGGCCGATTCGCGTCTCGGTGTACCCGACATTCGTGACAAGGAACTGCGTCGTGCGTTCAATGCCATTCTCGCCCGCGGGGCCGCATTGACGCTGGTCCTCGATCATTGTCACAGCGGCTCGTCGTTTCGCGGCCTGCCGACGGGCGCACGCCCCCGAGGGATTCTTCCGTCGCGGATCGATGTGAAAGACGGGACGAATTACGGGCCCCGTCCGGAAACACGTGGCGCCCTGGTGCTGGCCGCGACCCAAGATCTCGATGCCGCGTGGGAAATTCGCGGAGACGACGGCCAGATGCACGGCACGTTCAGCTGGGCGTTGATCCGGGCGATGCGCGATGCGTTGCCGGGCCAGAGCGCCGAGGAAACATTTTCGCGCGCAGCGGCACGGATGCGAATCGATCGCGCCGATCAGCATCCCGTGCTCGCCGGCCTCGCCGCCGTCCGCAATCGTCCACTGCTCGGCGATCGCAGAGACCGGCCCGTGGAGCGCCGTGTCGTCGCCATCGAACGCGTCGAAACGAACGGCATCGTCATTGTGCAGGGCGGCTGGATTCACGGCCTGACGATCGGCAGCGCATTACGCGGCATCGATGATCGCGCCGTGCGCTTGACGATCACGAAAGCCGGTCTCGCCAGTAGCGAAGCGCGCAGCGATGACACGCGCACGATCCGGCCGGGCATGCTGGTCGAGCTCACCGGCTGGGCTGCACCTCCGGCCCGTCCGATGCGCGTCTGGGCACCGCCGAATGCGCTCCCCGCCGAGGAAATCGCCCGTTTTGGCAAACGACTCGCGACCGAAACGCGGCAGCGTAAGATCCGCTGGATTTCCGATCCATTGCGCACCACGCCGACGCACGTGATTCGATTTTCCGCGAATCGATGGGAATTGCTGACCGGAAGCGGCGCCGGCACGCCGGACCTCACAAGAATCCCCGCTGGAGCAAAACTCTTCGTTCAATTGCCGGCGCCGTTCGATGCAATTGGCAATCTCGCCGGAATCGAGCGCGTGCCGGCGGCGGCCGATGCGGATTACATCCTCGCAGGCCGCCTGATGAAGGACCGCATCGAATACGCGTGGCTCCGGCCACAGGCGACCGCGACCGATCGCAGTGGATTACCGCAGCGAAGCGAATGGATTCACCGCAACGCCGCCGTCCATCTGCGCGAGTCTCTCGCGAGGCTGCGACGCATTCATGCCTGGCATCACCTCGACTCGCCGCCGGGAGCGGCCTATCGACTTGCATTGCAACGCGACGCAGGGAATCGAATCGTCGACAATGGGCGGCTCATCGGGAAGGAGTCGTATCGCCTCGTGCTGACGACGCCCGATGCCGCGAAGCTTCGCCCGCGCTATTACTACGCATTCACCATCGACAGTCACGGCAGGAGTTACCTCATTTATCCGCGCGCCGTCAGCGGCTCGGTCGAAAATCGATTTCCGTTTCCCTCGGCCACGCGTACGCTTTCTCCTGGCGAGAGCTCGCGATTTCAGATTCTGCCGCCGTACGGCATTGACACCTATTTCCTCCTTTCCACCGATCAGCCTCTGCTGAATCCCGCGATTCTCGAGTGGGACGGCGTGCGCGCGCCACAATGGACTGCGCCGCTGACCCCGCTCGAAGAACTGCTGATCGCCACCAGCGATCCGACGCGCGGGCGTCGCACGATCACCACTGGAGGATGGTCGCTGGAGAAGGTGTCGTTCGAATCGGTTCCGCCGAAACGTTGAAGAAACTGCCGGTCACGCCTGCGAAGCGTATTTCTTCACCAGCCCTTCCACGAGATTCCGCTCCAATGGCGTGAGCGCGGACGTTTCGAGCAGCCGCAGGTCGCGCGCGACGTCGTGTGCAATCTCGAGCCGTGGAACGAGCGCATTGGCGAGCGCTTCCCGCAACTCCTCCCCTTCGGCCAGATGCCGCGCCGCGGTGAGATTCGAATCGCCGAGAACCGCGTCGGCCACTTTGAGCTGATTGTCTGCGCCGGAGGAAATGACGCCGATGGCGCGGCCGAGCAGGACCTGTTCATAGGCATCGCGCACGTTCGTCCCGAGGATGAGCTCGGGCGGAAGCAAATCCGCCAGCTGCTCCGCCTCGCGCTGCGACGCCTGCTCGTATTGCTCGCGGTAATACTCGATCTGCCCGAGGACGTACGCCGGATAGTGCAGCACGCGCGTGACGGCGTGTACGCACAAGACGTCGTCGAACGGCTTGAGCTGCGCATCGGGAAACCGGCGCTGCAGTTGTTTCGTCCAGAACGCGTCGCGCGTGTCGGCGAAGAGCGTGGCATCGCGCTGCATCGCTCGCTGCGCGTGCAGATCATCATCGCGCACTTCGATGAGCGGCGCACTGGTGTCGGTGAAACGCTTCAGCCGCTGGGTGAGCTTCGGTTCCGTTGCGAGCTGCGCCGCGGCCTCGCCGAGGGTGAATTTGCGAAAGACAGTGAACGCGGACGAAGTGTGCGAGAGGATCTTTGCACGGAGTTCGTCCAGCCCCATCACCCGCGCGGCCGAACGCGTCACGGGAAACTCGCGCACGAACGGCTTGCGATCGTCGATCGTCCGCTCGTACCAGGCATCGAGCTCCGCGTCGTCGAGGATGCTGACCGTCAGTCCATTGGACGCGATGGACGCGGGCACGAGCGCCGCCGCAAACGCGTCGAGCTCCCGCCGTCTCGTGCACAAGGCGTCGAGCAGCGCTTTCGCCGCATCGCGCGTGTCGCGTAAGACGCGAATGGCCGCGCGCCGCTGCGACATTTCGAATTCGAAGCGCAGCTCGTCATTGTGAGCCGCGTTCTTCGCCTGATCGGCCGCCTGAAGCTGTTCGCGCAGTCGCTGGAGCGCCTCGCGCGCCGCGGTGACGGCCGGCAGAATGACGGTCAGATAGCGGAACGCCACGACGATCGCGAACGTGCCGAGGCCGAGTCCCGTCGCCCAATGAATGCGCAGGAGATTGGGAATCAGCAGGCCGAACAAGAGCGGCAGGAGGTACATCGCCGTGACCCCCGCGGCCGCGGTCACGAGCTGCTTCCAGAGCCACGACCGCCGCGCCTCCAATGCCTCGCGCAAGGCGTGTTCGGCGCGCGGCAATTGTGCGAACCATTCGCGCAGGCTCTGTTCGCGCGATTCCGTTTCCGCGGCGAGACGAGCCGCTTCCGCCTCACGCGCGGCGCTGCGCGCCACCGCATTCTCCCGCTCCTCGGCGAACAGAATTGCGCGGACGCGCCCGAGGAGCGCTGTCTTCTCGCGCTCCAGCTCCTGTAATTTCGCCGCGGCCGTGACCGGCTCGAGCGAATCGGCGACGAGCTTCTGATCCTGCAGCAGACCCTCGAGCTCGCGAATGCGCCTGCGCGCCGCATCGCTCGACGCCGTATTCGGAACGAATTGCAATTGGCGGTCGAGCGCGGCCGTCGCGGTATTGAGCTCCGTAATGAGATTCCGCGGAGAAAGATCGGCATCCGTCCGGAGATCCGGCAATGGATCGACGAGCGCGTCGGTCAGGGCAATGGCCGCCTCGAAGCCATGGCGGTCGAGCGTTGCATCCACGACGCTCGTCAAACGCGCCGCGAATGCGGCCGATGTCTGCTGCGCCTGTTTCCCGAGGGCATCGAGCGCCGCCAGCTGCGTCGTGTCGCGAAACACCTGCAATTCGCCACGCACCGCGGCGAGCAACTCCTCGGCACTGCGCGTCGACTCGCTGACGTGCGTCTTCGCCTGAAATCGCGCAAAGAGCGATTGACCGGCTTCGACACCGATGCGCGAAAGCGGAGTCGAGAATTCCTCATGCGCCACGAACTGCTTCGCCGCGAGCTGCGCACCCGGCGCCGGCGTTTCCGCAAGCAGCGTCTCGCGCAGCAATTGCACTGCAAACCGCGGTTCCACTCGCTGTAATGCCGCATCGCGCGGGAACGCCAGCTGTGCGTATCCGAACGAACTGAACACCGGCTGCATGCCGCGCGGATGAATCCCCGGCAGCGCGCCGCTCATCTCCGGCTCATACAAGAGCGCTCCCGCCACGGCATCGGCATACGTGTCCATGGCCGCATCGAGTGCACCGAACCGCACCCGCGCGCCGTTCATGGCATCGAGCAGCCAGACCTCCTGAAACGGCTTTTCCCCGGCCGCGCTCAATGTCTTCAGCAGCGCATACGTGTTGGCATAATCACTTGCTGCGCTCGTACCGATGACCTCCGGCAGGAGCAGGAGAATCTCCACGGTGAAGTACGTTGCCAGGCGCCGCGACTCATAAACGTCGCGAATCTTCCGCACCTGCCCGAGCAGCGTCTTCCGCGCAGGGCCGGATGCCGCAAGCACGACGAGCACGAGCTCGCGCGTACTGACGTCGTCGCGGATCCGTAAGGCGCTCTCCGGCCGCTGCCGCTGGGCGTGAATCGATTGAATGGCTTCTTCGAGCGCGCCGGCGGCGCGATATTGCACGAGATCGTCGAGGTCCAGACGGCTCGCGACCCGCTGTTGTACGGCCCGCGCGAGCGGCAGCGAAACATCATCGAGAGCGAGGATGCTGACCGGTTTGAGCATGGGCGGCTCCGCTTAACTAAGCGTCTCCATCCGCCGCACGTAATCCTCAATGGCCAGAATCTCGTTCTCGACCTGATCCTTGACGGCCGCTTCGACCGCACCACCCATCTGCTTCGAGAGCGTTTCGGTGTACTCCCGCAGCAGCTGCACGACGCGCACCGCTCCCTCGCGCGTGACCACCGCGTCGATCGTTTCCTCCGCCTCCTGGACCAGGTCACGGTTCTTTTCGAACGCCGTGTACGCCGGCACGCGCCCTTGCGCGAGGCGCACCATGTTGTTGTCGAGACGCTTGCCGGTTTTCGATTTCATCGAATACCACGCCCCTTCGCGCTTGATGATGGCGAACGGTTCCGGCGCCTGCGCCAGCGCGAACCAGCGCAAGGCCTCGCCGTCGCCGCTGCGCGGAATCAGATTCGGCAACTCGTCCCAGTCTTTGTGGATGTGGCTGGAGATGATCTTGTTCGGATCGGCGTAGGCGCGCTCCATGTCTTCGATGTCGGCGAGCGCGAACAGCGGGATTCCGGTTTTCACCTTGAAGAGCAGCGTGCGCTTTGCATCGCGTGTCGAGACGATGCCGGGACGGGCATTGCCTTTGGGAACGCCGGCCTCGTAGCGCGATTCCTTCAGGACCGTCGACTCCGCGTCCGCAACGCCATAGTGGTAGAACTCGTTGATGATGGTTTGATTGACGACCGGAATCCTGCCGAGGTCGTAGCGCCAGAGGGGAACGGCAAGGTTGTCGAGACGCTTTAATTCCGTCGAGACCGCGTCCGGCGCGGAGCGGCTGAGGATTTCGTTCATCGTCAGCGACGTCAGCGGCTCATAGCATTTCTCGACGAATTGCCGGACGTCGGCATGCACCTCGACGGCGCGCAGCGTCGCCCACTGTGACAATGAGCCGCCCGGGTGCTGATCCGCGTACCATTTCACGAAATCGGCGCCGACGACCTTCGGCCGCTGCGCGCCGGGATCGAACGGCACCGTCTGTTCGAAGAGCCGTGAGGCACCGCGCGGATTCGTGGCATCGAGATACTGCTGCTCGAACTGCTTGCGCGCGGCATTGAGATTCTCGCGAATGCGGTAGCAGGAATTGAGAATCGACTGCGTGTGCGCGTGCAGCGTCGAATAGAGCTCCGCCGCTTTCTCCAGACGCGCCACGCGGATCGTCAGATCGGTCTCGCGATCGGCAAGGCCGCCGTACACCTCGCACGCCGTCTTGACGCGCGCCTCGCGCCGCAGAAACGCTCCCGCCGCCTCGGTGAGCTGATCCTCGGCCGGCTTGAAGCTGAGCGCCTTCAGTTTGGCGCGCTCCTCCTTCGCCTCGCCGTCCATCATGTTCTGATACCACTCCAGCTTCGCCTGCAGTTTCTCGAAAAACCGCTCCGCGCGCGTGAAGCCATTGCTGCGATTGACCATCGATTCCCACGCCGCGGTGATGGCCGCGACGCCGTCGTCACGCAGCTTTTCGAAGTTCGCGCCGATCGCCTGTGCGATCTGCCGTTCCGCGCGCGAGCGATGGGTGGTGTGCAGGTTCCGGATGGCCGCGAGCGCTTTGTTGTCGAACGTCAATTGCGTCAGCGGCATCGGAATGCGTAATTGCCCGCCTCCTTCGCGCTGGCTCAGAAACTCGACCACCTGATCGGCCTCATCCTCGCGCAGGCGGTTGGCATCGATGAACCGCGCCACCTCTTCTTCGATCTCCGAATCGGCCACCGAGCCATTGAGGAGATCGTCATTGACGAGCCGCTTCGCGTCTTCCCACATCTGCGCGTCGAAACTCGGCATCGTCAGAGAGGCGACGCCGAAACTGCAGTACTGGGGCGAACGCCCCTTGACGCGATTGGCGGTGGCGAGCTGGGTCTTGATGTTGTCGACGGCATTGGCATTGTCGACGCCGACCTGCGAGCCGATCTGCACGTACATGCCGTCCGAGATCAGCGTGAACAGATCGCCCTGCTCCGTCACCACGCGTCCCTGTTCATTGATGCTGTCGATGAGGTAGATGAGATCGAACGGCGGACGCGTCACGTCGACGCGACGGGTCCCGTAATCGACGGTGAAGACCGACTTCGTAGTCGACAGATGTTCGATTTCCTTCAATGCGCCATAGGCATTCGACTTGACGAGCGAGACGCCCGCGAGACGCGTGAAGATGCCGGGCAACAGCAGGACGCCGGTAAAATTCGACTGCTCGTCATTGCCGATGACATTGCGGGCCATGAAGGCCACGTCGAGAAACGTGCCGCTGCCGGTGCCGCCGGCCAGGCTGCCGACGATGTGCACTTCCACGCCGGAACGAGTCGAGACCTGAAACTGATCGGCGTACATCTGTTTCTGATTGCGGATGTTCCGCACGTCGTCGACGGCTCGCTGAATCCGTGTATAGACTTCCGACGCCTTTGCAAAGAGCGCCAGACGGCCGCGCGCACGCACCTGCCCCGCGCCGGCGATGATGGCCTGCGTCGGGATCTCCGGCGGCCACCATTCGTCGAGATGCGGATTCGTCCCGTTGCCGACGAGATTGCCGGGATTGCCGACCTGCAGCACATACAGTTCACTGTGATCGAGTGCGCCTTCCCGCGCCTGCTGCTCCTCGGCGCGCGTTGTACTGCCCTCTGCATTTTCGGTCGTATCGATCGAAAGGAAACGAATGATCGGTGGAACCGATCCGTAGGCATCGACGAAACGCTTCTTGAGCCGGATGAGCGTCTGATACCCGGTGCCGCCGAGTCCGATCACGACCGTGGGACGAAACACGACATTGTTTTTCATCAGCTCTCCTCAGTTTGCGAATTCGGATTCGTACGGACGCTCGCCGCCGACGCGGTTGAACCGCAGTTTCGCGGCGCCGAGCTCAATCGTGTCGGCGTCGTACAGTTCGCTCAGCGGCGTCTCGACGTCATTGATGCGCAGGCCGCCGCCGTTTGCGGCGATCCAGATCTTCTTCTTCCCCTCTTTGCGTTTCACAAAGAGACGCGCGTCACTGCCGTTCAATGCATCGACCGGCAGGAGAGCGCTCAATGCGACCTCCACGGTCCGCAGTTTCGGCAACCCGACGAACGCGAGCTCGGGAGGCGTTTGCGGCCGCAGAATTTCGAGCTCCCCCTCGAGACAATTCTTCCTGCGCCGCTGCTGCAGGAAAAAGAACGCCGCGGCGGCGAGAATGAGAATGGGGATGGTCCAGCGCAGGACGCGAAGCCATACGGGTGCGGGTGCGGGTAATGGCTTTGTTGGTGGAGGTGTCGAAGGAGGTTTTGCGGTCTCGGTTTTTATCAGAACCGGAGGTTGTTCCGGCGGGATGATCGAACGGATTCGCCGCGCAACCTCCCGGACCGCTTCGGCGTTCGGTGCCTCGAGCACGGTGGTGTGCGCCGTCGCCTGCTGGAACGCATTGATTTTCGGTTCCAGCTCATTGAGTGAAACGAAGAAGATGAACGTATCGGCGGCATTCGGAATGCTCGCCTCGATGGGGATTGGATGGTCGATGCCGCGAACATCTTCTTTCCCGTCGGTGAACAGCACCACGGTGCGTTTCCGAATCGGGTCCGACGCCGCTCGCAGTGAGCTTGCCTGTTCGAGGCCGCGTGCGATCGCGGCGCCGATGTGCGTGCGATTGCCTTTCGGCGTGAGCCGGTCGATGGCCTCTTCGAGCTCCGCGCGCGTAGCGGGATCGACGCTCACGGCCCGCTGCTGCGTCACATCGCGATCGAATGTGTAGATGGCGATGGAGTCGCCGTCGTTCGCCTCGCGTACGAACGTCTTGAGGCTGTTCTGCACCTCGCCGAAGATCGGCTTCATCGATTTCGACGTATCGACGAGAAAGATCCAGTCGACCGGCCCGAGCTTCTGCGCCCGCGCGAGCCCGGCCATCAACAGCAACGCAACCGCGATCAGGAATCGACGTCTCATAACCCTCCCTGCGCCGTGGAGGGAGAGACACCACCGTATGAAAAAGGTGGCGGCGGCCACTCTTTTCCAGGGAGCGTGTCTTACGGATGCAGATGAGAAAGTGGATCCTGCCTTTCTTTTCGCTCGTGTTGATCGCCACCGGCAGCGGCACGCTCTTGCAGTTCATGCGGGGAGCGCGCTCGGCGGGACCGGTTTCCGTCGATGCACTCGGCCTTGCTTCCGGCCAGTTCCAGCGCAAGCAGGCCGTGGGGATGTTCGTCGGCGTGACCGACTTCGACAGCGGCGTGCAACCCGTGCCGTATGCGGTCGATGACGCGGTCGATCTCGCCTGGATGTTCGCGCTCGATCGCCGCGTCAGCCTCGTGCCTCCCTCGCGCGTCGTACTGGCACTATCGGGCAGACCGGTGAAAGCGGTCTCGCAACAACGGCTCGAGGAATTGATCACAGCCGGGGCGAAAGTGGTGCCGGCCAACACGGTCGAGATTTTTCAGACGCTGCAGAAACAGGCCGCCGCCGCGGGACGCGACGGGATGGTCATCCTGTCGATGGCCACACACGGTTTCATGCACAACGGCAGCGAGTACATTCTCGGCCGCTCGTCGACGTACCGCGATCCAGAGACGTCGCTCTCCATCGCGAGTCTGCTCGACGTCGTCGCCCTCTCGCCGGCGCGCCGCTCGCTGATCTTCGTCGACGCGTGCCGCGATCGCGTCATGAATGAAGTCCGTTCCGCCGGCGCGCCACCGGCAGTGGCCCATCAAATGAAACGAATCGCCGGCCAGGCGGTCTTCTATGCCGCGGCCGCGGGAAATTACGCCTATGACGACGTCGCGGCGCAGAACGGCGTATTCACGAGCTCGGTGATCGCCGGGCTCGCCTGCAATGCGACCTCGCCCAGACAGACCGTCACGGTCGACACGCTGCACACATTCGTCGAGCGGAGCGTGAAGAAGTGGATCGTCGATAACAAGAAACCGCCCGTCGAGGCAGCCATCCAGGTCAATGTCGCCGGCAATACGGAATCGATGCCGCTGTCTCAATGCTGGCAGCCACCGGGGATTCAACAACTCTCGGCCGCGATCGCCGGCTCACGCCTCATCGTGAAAAACCAGAACGGCCACATCCGCTCCGATCAATCGTTCGCGTCTCCGATCCTTCAGGCGGACGTCGGGGACATCGATGCCGATGGCATCGAAGAAATTGCGGTCGCGCTCGAAGATACCGTCGCCGTTTACGACGACAGCAGCAATTTCCTCTGGAAAACGCGGGTGCCGGGGATCCGCACGCTGGCCATGGGCGATCTCTATCGCAAGCATTCCGACCAGATCGTCGCCATGACCGACGATGCGCTGACGATTTTCGACCGCAATGGAAAACGCCTCGACGTCTACGACGAGGTCAAAGGATTGCGGCATCTCCGCATCGGCCTCCCGAGCTCGCACCACAAAATGCGGATCGTCGCGGCGACGGATCGGGTGCTGCTCGTGCTCGGCACGGTTTCGGTGAAACCGTGGCGACTCGAAACCGTTCGCGCCAGAATTCGGGACGTGAACATCGTCCAGAGATCGAAAGACGACGATCGGTCCGACATCGTCGTCACCACCGACGAAGGAAAATCGTATTTCGATTTCGCAGGGAAACAGCTGCGCGTCGGTCAGGGCGGACCGGAATGGAAGAAACCGGCGCACAAAAAAGCGCGGATGCCCTCTATCGCGAAGACCAGTCACCGCTGACGATCATCTCCGACCCTTCGCCCAGCGTCCGGGCAATGCCGCCATTCGTAATGACGTAGACCGGAATGCGCGAGGAGCGCGCGGCGCGCTCGTCGATTTTCGACGCGGCCGGCGATGCCGGCGGATGCGTGTGCAGAATCGCGATCGTGCCGGGAGGGATGCGGCCGCGCCAGCGGAGAATGTCGCGCTCGGGGCCGGGCGGCCACACAATGAAATAGAGCGTGCCGTCGCTCGCGCGGGCGACGAAGGCTCCCTGCTCCGCAAACCGTTCGGCGCGGGCACGGGCGAGCAGCTCGCGACTGAACCCGCGCACGACCGGATCGTGAATCACGTCCGGCTGCATCGTCGCCAGCTGCAGGAGCAGCGCTGCCAGGCCGAACATGCTCACGTGTCCAGGCCGCGGCGGCCGAAGTGCTTTGCCGAAACCATGAGGGCGATGCCGATGCAGAGCGGGACGAATCCGATCGACCACGCATCGTGCCCCTGCCCCGGCGGCAGCAACAGCAACGTCAGACTGAGGCCGATCCCGATGGCCGCCGTCAGGAGGCCGCCGATGAACATCCCCTGTTCGCGCCGGGCCGTCGACTGACGAGGCGTCGGCAGCAGCGGTGGCAGCTGGCTGAGATCGAGGCCGCGCTCGATGGCGGCGAGGCGTTCACGATAGGCCAGTTCGGTGAGGCGCTGCTGTCCCCGCGTTCGCAGAATCACGGCCAGGATGCTGCCGATGACGGCCGCGAGCGGGATCGAGAAAACCAGAACGGTAGCAACGAACGACTCCAAGCAGCCTCCTTCGCTTCATCGATTGGACCGCGCCAACTCCTCGCCCGGTTTCACGTAATTCGTGGTGAAACCGAAATGCCGCACGCAACGGTCCAACAGACGATGACGCCGGCGGACGAGCACGAGATCGTTCGGCGCGCCGCGGCCGGCGATGAGGATGCGTTCCGCATGCTGATGGACCGGCACCGCCCGCGCGCACTGGCGCTCGCCCTGCGCATCACGCGCTCGCGCGCCGATGCGGAAGACGTCGTGCAGCAGGCCTTCGTCCGGGCGTGGCATGCGCTCGATCGATTCCGGTTCGACTCCGCGTTCGGCACCTGGCTGCACCGCATCGTTGCGCGCCGGGCTCTCGATCGCGCCTCACGTCTCCAGCTGTTCCGCGCGCGCGAAGACGAGCTCGACGACGTCGAGACCTCGATCATCGAGCCGCATCGCGACGTCATCCTCATCCGCAGGCTCGAACAATTGCTGCGCCGGCTGACCGCGGCACAACGCGCCGTCGTGACGCTCCACTACTGGGACGAAGCCACCGTCTCCGAAATCGCCACGACCCTCGGCATGCCCGAAAATACCGTCAAGACGCATCTCAGCCGCGCTCGCGGCGCATTGCGCGAAGCGTGGCTGGCGATGGAAGGATCGCGATGAATTGCACCGAGTTTCAGCAGTCGCTCGACGACGGCTCGTCCGTGCACGATGAGCACGTCCAGGCCTGCCCATCGTGCGCGCACGCATTACGCGCATCGCTCGAGCTCGAGCGCCTCCTGAGACTCGCCGCGCCGCCGCTCGCCGAACATGACGCGCTCAATGACGCCGTCCTGCAGCGCATCCGGCGACGTCATCTGATCGCCACGCTCCTCGGCGAACCGCTCGTCACCGTGGCTCTGGCGATGTTCGTCGTCATCGCCTGGAACGTCAGCGCCATCACCGCCATGGTGATCGCACTCGCACAGAACACGTTCTTCGCCGCGTTTCTTTTGATCGCCTGTGCAGCGCTCCTGACTCCGTTGTGGTTCCTCAATCCCGCGAATAACGATCGTTGAACCACGGCTCGGCGGTATCGGAGTATCCACGCCGCTCCCAGAAACCGCGTCGATTGCGATCGAGGAACTCGATCCTGCGAATCCACTTGGTGCCCTTCCACGCATAGAGCTTCGGCGTGATCATCCGCAGCGGACCGCCATGCTCGCGCGGCAGCGGCTTTCCTTCCCACGTGTGCACGAGCAGCACGTCCTCCTCGACGGCGCGCGCCAGCGGCAGATTCGTGGTGTATGGCTCCTGCGAACCGACGTCGCGGTCATACCCGGTGCAGAGCACGTGCGTCACGTCCTCGCGCGGCACGGCCAGTTCCGCAAGCGTCTTGAAGCGCACGCCGCGCCAGTGATTCTCGAGACGGCTCCACGTCGTCACACAATGAAAATCGCTGACGTCCTCGACCTGCGGCAACGCCATGAATTCGCTCCACGTCAGAGTGACGGGATTCTCGACCAGACCGGCCAGCTCGAGCCGCCAGTCCTGCCGCCGGATGTCGGGATGATCGCCGAGGTCGAGGACCGGCCAGTTCGTGACCACGCGTTGCTCGACCGGCACCTGCGGCATGCCATGCCGATTCCGCGGACCGGAGCCCATCGGCTGCAATCCTTCGAAATGGACGTCGACGCCGTGGCCCAGCTGCCGCTGGCGTTCGATGTATCGCAAACGGCGCTCGACGATCGATTCGTTGTTCTCTGCCATCGCACTCTTTTACGCCGCCTGCGCGCGTGCCGCAACGATGGAAACGAATCGCAGGCTCTTACGCGCGCGCCGCTCTTACGGCTTCGACGTACTGCCGCGCTTTCGCGGTGATCGCGGCGGCATCGCCTTTGACGAGGTCGGCACCGACGCCGAGAGCGAGGGCGCCGGCGGCGATGAACTCACCCGCATTCTGTAAGGAAACGCCGCCCGTCGGCAGGAGCTCGACCTGCGGCAGCGGCGCTTTGAGCGATTTCAGATACGCGGGGCCGCCGACGGCGTTCGCGGGAAAGACTTTGACGGCGTTCGCGCCGGCTCTCCACGCCTTCACGATTTCGGTCGGCGTCAATGCGCCGGGAAAGACCGGTACGACCAGACGACGACACGTTTCGATCGTTTCGACATCGAGCGCGGGACTGACGATGAATGCGGCACCGGCGTCGATGCATTGCCGCGCCGTCTCGGAGTCCAGGACCGTCCCGGCACCGATCAGCGCCTCATCGCCGAGCCGGGATGTGAGCGCGGAGATGATCTGAACGGCGCCGGGAACGGTAAGCGTGATTTCGAGAATCGGAATGCCTCCCGCGCGAATCGCTTCGACGGCCTGAAACGCTTCATCGGCGGAGGCGGCGCGAACGACCGGCACGAGGCCGACCTCGCGAATGCGCTGCATGACATCCATCGGAAATCCTTTCGTCAACGGCTGACGCGCGCCGTGCCGCCTTTCATGGCGCGTTCGACTTCGGCCAGCGTGGCCATGCTGGTATCGCCGGGCGTGGTCATCGCCAGCGCGCCATGTGCGGCCCCGCATTCCACCGCCCATTGCGGGCCTTTGTTCATGAGAAATCCGTAGATCAATCCGGAGGCAAAGGAATCGCCGCCGCCGACGCGATCGTAAATCTCGAGATCGGCGCGCGGTGTCGCTTCATGAAAAGCGCCGTCGCACCAGGCAATTGCCCCCCAGTCATTGCGTGTCGCCGTTCGCGCGACGCGCAAGGTCGTCGCGATGACCTGTAATGACGGATATTCCTCACGCACTTTGGCGATCATCTGTTTGAAGGCATCTTTCGGTAATTCGCCGAGGTGCTCGTCCACCCCTTCGACGGGAAAGCCGAGGGCCACGCTGAAATCTTCTTCGTTTCCGAACAGCACATCGACGAGGCCGGCGAGCTCGCGATTGACGGCACGTGCCTTTTCGGCACCGCCGATCCCTTTCCACAATGAGGGGCGATAGTTGAGATCGTACGAAACGATGGCGCCGTGGCGCTTCGCGGCCTGCATGGCTTCGCGCGCAACGCCGGGAGTGGTTTCAGACAAGGCCGCAAAAATGCCGCCGGTGTGAAACCAGCGTGCGCCGGAGAGCACGGAATCCCAGTCGACGTCGCCCGGCTTCAATTGCGAGACCGCGGTGTATCCGCGGTCGGAGCAGCCGAGGGCGGCGCGCGGACCGAATCCCCGCTCCGTGAAATTCAGGCCATTGCGGGACCGGCGGCCGACGCCGTCGTCACTGACCCAGCGCAGAAACGACAAATCGGTGCCGCCCTGCAGCATCAGGTCTTCAATGAGACGGCCGACCGGATTGTCGACGAGCGCGGTCACAATGGCCGTGCGTTGTCCGAAACAGCGGCGCAATCCGCGGGCGACGTTGTATTCGCCGCCCCCTTCCCACGCCTGAAACGTGCGGGTGGTGGCGATGCGGCCGTCGCCCGGATCGAGCCGGAGCATCACCTCGCCGAGGGAAACGAGGTCGAAGCGCGAGGCAGCGGCGTCCTTCGTCTCCATCATTTCCTCGAGGCCTCCAGCCCGGAACCGCCCTGGGCGTAATCGGGATGCACGTTGACGACGCCGAATTGCCGGTCTTCCACTTCGCGATTCGCGGCCATCATCCAGAGGAAATTGATCGTGCCGCCGGGCGCCGAGACATTGGGGTGATAACCGCGCGGCATGATCACGACGTCATCCTGCTTGACCACCGCGACCAGTTCCGGATTGCGCGGATCGGTATAGACCAGTTGCAGGCCCCATCCCGGCTCCGGCATGTCGATGTACAAATACGCCTCTTCGGCGAGATTCGCGTGCTCGTGCGGCGGCCACGAGGTCCAGTTGCCCGGCTTACTGAACGTGACGCCCGCGAGAATCCGTCCCGCCTCGACGTTCCTGCCGATCAGAATATTGAGACTGCGCTGGGACGACGGTCCGCCGGTTTCGAAATGCAGGGCGGGATCGTTCTGGACGTCCGCGAATTTCACGAATTGCAGCGGATATTGATGGTCGACCGGGGCGGCCACTTCCGCAATGTCGCAATTCCCTTCGACCGACACCTGCGAATCGCGCGGGACATAGAGCGCATCGTAGGGAGTGACGTCGAATGATTCTCCGTGCGTCGCGATCGTGGCCGTACCGCGCAGACAGATGAAGGCCGTCTCACGATCCTCGGTCGAGAACGCGACGGCCTCGCCTTCGAGAACGATCCGGCCGTAATGGAGATGGCGTGCGGCGGTCAGCCCCGGTTTCACGGAGATGTGGCGTCCGCGGTGACGGGCGGTATCGCGAACGACGCAGGTTTGCGCGTCGATTTCCGGCAAGCTCATTTTCTGCTCTCCCTGGGCGGCGCGGCTTCGGTATTCACATTGTCGAGCGTCAGTTCGACCACGCCTTCGATGACATGCCCCTGCTGCACGCCGCGGAACGTGCTGTCGCGCACGATCACATTCCGCACCGGCGCCTGCTCGAGGCCGCGAATGTACAACCCGTGTCTGCTCGCCTGCGACGTCATCCGCTCCACGAGCACATTGCGCACCTGGGGAAGGTTCGGCCCCGAGTCACGCGGCTCGTAGCGGAGATCGATCTCGATCGGCGCGAGATTCACGGTGCCGATTTCGATGTCGCGAACGAAGACGTTCTCGATCGTGCCGCCGCGCAGCGTATTGGTCTTGAAGCGTAAAGCGCGCTCGAGATCAGGGCTGTCGAGACGGCATTTCTCCGCGAACACATTGCGCGCGCCACCGGTGATCTCGCTGCCGACCGTAATGCCGCCATGGCCGTCTTTCATCACGCAATTGCGGATGATCACGTTTTCGACCGGCGTGTTCACGCGACGGCCGTCGCCATTGCGTCCCGATTTCAATGCGATGCAGTCGTCGCCGGTGTCGAAAAGACAATCCTCGATGAGCACGTCGCGACACGATTCGGGGTCGCAGCCATCGTTGTTCGGTCCATGCGAGTCGACCTTGATACCGCGGACGGTGACGTTCGTACAGAGCGTCGGATGCGTGACCCAGAACGGCGCATTGCGGAGCGTCACGCCCTCAATGAGCACGTTCTTACAGCGATACGGTTCGATGAAGGACGGCCGCAGGTAATGGCCGGGGCCATAAATCCGCTGCGCGACCGGAACGTCATCCTCACCCTGCTGAAAAAGCTGAGTGCGATCGGCGAGCTGCGGCGCCGGACCTTCATTGTTCTTCGTGACATCGGCGCGCTTGCCGGTGGTCACGCCTTTCCACGGCCACCAATGCTCGTCGTCGGCCTGGCCGTCGAGCGTGCCTTCCCCCGTAATGGCGATGTCCTCGCATGCGAAGGCATACACGAGCGGCGAGTAATTCATCAGCTCGACGCCTTCCCAGCGCGTATGCACGAGGGGATAGCGCGACGGATCGCGCGAGAAGCGCAGCGTCGCGCCGGAAGCGACGTGCAATTCAATGCGGCTCTGCAGATGAATGGCTCCGGTGACGAAATCTCCGGCCGGAATGATCACGCGCCCGCCGCCCGCTTTCGATGCGGCGGCGATGGCCTTCCGGATGGCGGCACTCGCATCCTCGCCGCTCTTCGCACCGTACTTCGTGATCACGAAATCGCGGCGCGGGATGCGCGGCGGCGTGATGCGGGCAAGCAGTTGCGGGAGCGAAGCCCACGGATTCTTCGGATCGACATCGAGGGTCGTCGCCGGTTGTGCGAACGAAACCCGCGGGCCGAGCGCGAGAGCGGCGCCGGCGACGAGTAGATTGCGGGTGAGCTCTCTGCGATCGATCATGCGCTGCGTCTCGTCATTGAATCTCGATCGTCACGGGCGTTCTCACCCGGGCGATCCACTGGTCGATGAGGCGATCAAAATCGCCCACTTCCACGAAATCACCGCTGCGATTCCACGCGGAGCCGACCCAGTAGAGGGCCGGCGTTCTGGCGACGATGAGCTGATTCCCTTCCGCTTCGACCATGTCGACGATCGAGCCCGGCGCGACGATCACGGCGCAGCCGAATTCGCCTGCATTCTGCGCTACCGGCTCCCAATTGCGAATGAGACCGTTCGTGCGATCGATACGGAATTGCGCGGCCGGCACTTTCTTGATGCCCGCGGCGTACGTGCTGTCGCCGGCGTGGTCGTAGCGGCTCTCGAAGCGATTGAACGACTGGCCGGCATCGAGCGTGATCCGCTTCGTTTCTCCGAAATCGGGATAACGAAGCTCGAAAATCAGACGTATCGGACCGTTGGCGATGACGCGCGATTCGCGGAAATTCTTCGAGACCACGAGCGCTCCGTTGCGCCAGAGTCCGCTGCCACCGCAACCACGGCTCCTGCCGGCCGAGTAGAAATCGGCCCCTTCGCCGGTATCGCGGTGATAGTCGTCGACGAGATACCAGTCATTGATGACCAGACGTCGCGTGCGCTTGAGCCAGACGTCGACGGTGCTCGAGATCAGCGGTTCCTTTTCCCACGTTTCGAGCGCCGGCCCGTACATGCGATGGGCGACGCGGTCGTTCTCCCACGCGAAATCGTCGAAGCGCTCACGATTGAAGCGGCCGTAGACCCGGAAATCGGCCCGCTCGTAGACGCGCTTCGCGCCGCTCTTCAATTCGAACGAACGCGCTCCGTTCGAGGGAAGGTCGGTCTGAAAAATCAGGACGTCGTCGATCGATTGCGCCAGCACTTCGCGCGCGGAGCTTTTTTCGAAGACGTGAATTTTCGTGAGATCGGCGCCGATTGGTGCCAGTTGTGCGGCGGTCAGCTCGATCGATTCGGAGGCGCGGGGAAAGGCGAGGCTGTTGTGGACGGTGACGGTGAGCGATTGCGCGAGGATGCTGCCGGCGGCCAGAAGGACCGCTGGCAGGAATCGAAGGCTTTTCATCAGAACGTCAGCTTGGCCCCGAGCTGGATGTCCCGCGGATTATTGCGATCCTGATTGACGAGGCCGAAGCTGGCGCTCGTCGGATCCTGGTTCGGATTCCACAGAACGGTGTAATTGAGCGCGTTGATCACTTCGATGCGGATCTGCAGATCGAAGCCCTGCGGCAGGCCGAAATTCTTGTAGATGCCGACGTCCATGAGATGCAGATCGTCCGTGCGCACATTCGGCAGTGTCGACGGGAAGCGGCGCAGGGTATTGCCCATGACGATGCGCTGATCGGTGCGGCCCGTGCCGCCCGGGATGTAGAAGCCGGATGTATCCCAGGCGGGGCAGTCGAGACCGGCCGTGCCGCCATTGGGGCAGTCGTCGCCGATATTGGACGTGAGATCCATCGGATCGCGCGACGGGTCATAGTAGATGTTGTTGGCCCACGTCAGCGGGAAACCGCTCTGGTACTGATACGTCGTGCTGA
This sequence comes from Thermoanaerobaculia bacterium, assembly GCA_036261885.1. Classification (GTDB taxonomy): domain Bacteria; phylum Acidobacteriota; class Thermoanaerobaculia; order Gp7-AA8; family Gp7-AA8; genus QHVT01. The sequence goes on from DATAJY010000008.1 coordinate 33,238, forward strand.
TGGTCCAGCCGCCAAGGACGGCGTCGACGATCGGATTCCAGTTCGAGCCGTAACGCTCATTGCGGCCGAACGGCAGGCGGAGAGTGGCGCCGAGGGTTGCGCGATTGGGACGATCGTTCGGGGAAACGCGGTCTTCGAGCTCGTCGTCGGAAGGGTTGAGGTAATTGAGCTTGTCGCGCGTTTCCGAGCGCGTGTATGTGGCGAGCACGGAATTGCCGCCCGCGAACCGCTTCTCCACACGCACGGTGCCGGCCTGATAGCTGTCCGATCCGGTGTATTCCTCGGTGACGATGCTGAGGAACTGCGGATACGGGCGCAGCAGCTGGCCGCGCGTAATGGTCGTGCCATTGAGGCCGGTTCCGGGCAGCAGGCCGACGAAGGGATTGGAGACATTGGCGGCGAGGAAAGCCTCGCGATCGGTGTCGCGTTGCGTCGAGGTCGAGAGATATTCGATCGGAATGCCGTTGATCTCACGCAGCACCGGCAGGTTCCGGCCCTTCGAATTCACGTAATACGCTTCCACCGACCAGCCGCGGCCGAGGTCGCGCTGCCCGCCGAGTTGCCAGCGCGTGTAATACGGCACCTCGCGCTCGGACGGGACGACCGTACCGATGTTCAGCCCGAGGCCGGTGGCGGCGCCGAGCGACGAGCCGACCGGCTGCTGCAATTGTCCGCTCGGAATCGGATTATTGAGATCCGTGAGGAACGTGCGGCCGTTGTTGTCCGTGGTGACGATGGCGGTGGGCTGCGAATATCCGGTCTGGTTGCCTGCGTCGAAATAGTAGTCGTAGCTGAACAGGCCGACGCCGCCGCGAATGACGGTCTTCGGATCGATCAGATACGAGAACGCGACGCGCGGCAGCACCTTGGTCAGATCGTCATAGATCGGACCGTCGGCGAATTCGAGTCCGCCATTGACGCGGAACGCATTGGCCGGGATTTCGGCGATCGGGCTGCCCGCGTATTTCGCGATGGCGGCCGCGGCGATCGGGCTCTCGAGATTCGTATTGAACCCCGCGATGTTCCGGTCTTCGGCCTCGGTCATGGCCTGGTGATATTCGAAGCGAACGCCGAGGTTCAGCGTCAGCTTGTCATTGAACGACCAGTCGTCCTGGGCGAAGAGGGAGTGCGACAGCTGGCGATAATCGGCATCGGCCGCGATCTCGAACTGGCTGGCCGTGCTGCCGGGTGTGGCCACGGTGTTCGTGCCGGTGGTCGGCAGTCCGAGCAGGAACTGCGCCCACGATTGCGCGGGGACGTTCAGCGTCGCGGAATTGTTCGCGCGGGTATAGGCGCCGTTGAAGTGGTAACGGCCCGCGCCGTATTCGGCATTATCGATTTCCCAGCGCTGATTGCGCAGTTCATAGCCGGTCCGGAACGAATGCTCGCCCATGATCCAGCTCGCCGTCGGCGTAAACGAGATGTTCGTGAACGGCCTGCTGAAGCCGGTCCCGAAATCGGAACGCTGCGAGCCGAGACTGGCGATGCGCGAATTCGAGTTCGTGGTGCTGAAACTGCCGAAGGTGATGAAGGGGAGATATTTGTACCCGTTCATCGCGGCGACCGCCTGTGAGGAGAAGCCGAGCGTGGCCGGATCGAATTCATCCCCCGCCTCGCGCCATTCCCCGAAACGCGACCAGGCGCCGATGACGTCGAGGGCGAGGGAATTGCCCCACATCGAGGTATAGCCGAGGGTCACGCCGTCGTTGCTGCGATTATCGAGACCTTTCGTGACCAGAAAGCCGTTGATCTCCCCCTCGCCGGTCGCGTTCTCCGCCCCCTTGGCCCAGTTGTACCGGTCCTCGATGCGCTTGTTGCGATAGGCATTGAGGAAGAGTTTGTGCGAGCCGTTGAAATTGTGATCGCCGCGGAGGAGGTAGGCGTTGTAGTCGTAAGGACGGAGCTGATTCGTGAAGTAATTGTCCTCGAGCCCTTCGCGATTCGGCAGCGGATAGAGCGCGGCATAGGCGGCGGCGACGGGATTGATCCGGCCTACCGGAATGATGTTTCCCGCGAACGCCGTCCGTGCGTTATTGCTGCCGGTGGCGGTGAGCGGATCATAGATCGTGACCCCGCTCCATTCCGACAGATCGCCATTGCGCATCTTCACCGTCGGCACCGTATAGGCGGCCGACTCGGGCTGGATGTCCTTCAGGTTTTCATACGCGAACATGAAGAACGTTCTGTCGCGGATGACCGGGCCGGCCACGGTGGCGGTGTAACGGTTGTATTCGCGGGTCGGTTTTTCAGCGCCGGCGCGCTTACTGAGAAGCGGGGTCGCCGAACGGCTGTCATCGCGATTGAAATAGCCGACCGAGCCGCTCCATTGATTGGTGCCGCTCTTGAGGGCGAGATTCACCGTCGCGCCGGCGGTATGTCCCGATTGTGCGTCGAATGCATTCGTCTGGACCTTGAACTGGGAAATGGCATCGGAGGGAGGCGAGAAGCCGACCACACCGCTGTTGTTGCCCGGATTCGTATTGTTCGGGGAAACGCGATTGGGAGCGCCGTCGAGCGTGAAATCGTTTCCGCCCATCGCACCGTTCGCGACGATGCCGCCGAGATTGCCGTTATCCATCGGACGCGAGAAGTGCAGGTCGGAGGAATCGGCGACGCCGGGCGCGAGTCGGGTGAGCATGTACGCGGTGCCGTCGCCGAGCGGCAACTGCTCGATCTGCGTACTGTCGATGACCGAGCCGGTGACACCGGTGGTCGTATCGATGATCGGTGCGGACGCCGTCACGACCATCACCTCGGAAACACCGCCGGCCTCCATCGTGAAGTCGATCGGGACCGTGGCGCCGATGCGGACCTCGACGTCCTTGCGGATGACGGTCTGCAATCCCTCGAGCTGCGCCTGCACGTTGTATCTGCCGGCGTTGAGGTAGCGGACCTGATACGCGCCGCGCTCGTCAGTCACCGTGGTGCTGGCGACGTTCGTGGCCACGTTCGTGATGGTGACGGTGACTCCCGGCAGGACGGCGCCCGTGGAGTCGGCGACCGTACCGCTGACGGCACCGCGGAAATCCTGGGCCATCACCGGGCGGATCAAAAGGAAAAGGAAGGCGCTGAGCACCGCACGCAGCAGGATTCGTTGCTTCATGGCATCTCCTCCGGGCACTCGAATCAGGTCTGAAGTTCGCTTGGGATCGCGCGGTGTGTTATATGACCACTCACACCAGCTAGTCAAGTGTTGTCTGACCAGTATGATGAAATTCGATGGGCTTCGCTTCGCCACTTTTCTCTCACTCACGGGATGTTTGGCCTGCTTTTCGGGAAAACCAACTCTCCCGGCGGCTCGCCAACCGCTCGACTTTCCAGCAGCAGTGGTCAAACCAATGACCAGACAAGCCGCATTGGGAGCACGAACGGACGGCGGGCTCGATGGGGCGCTCGTGCGCGTCACCACGCTCGCCGCCGAGGGAACGGGATCGCTCAAAGAAGCGCTGCAGAGAAAAGGAGCGCGACTGGTGATCTTCGACGTCGGCGGCGTGATCGACCTCGGAGGCCGCACGCTCATCGTTCGCGAACCGCATCTCACCCTCGCCGGACAAACCGCCCCCGATCCCGGCATTACGCTCATCCGCGGAGGACTGATCGTCGAAACGCACGACGTGGTCATCGAACACATCGCCGTGCGGCCGGGCGACGACGCGCCCCCCGAGCTCGAATGGACGCCCGACGCCCTCGGCGTGCGCCGCTCCAGCGCCGGTCCGGTGCACGACGTCGTCTTCGATCACTGCTCCGCGACGTGGGCCATCGACGAAAACCTCTCGACGTCCGGCCCCGGCGACGTCGAAGAGGGAAACCTCACCGCGCACGACATCACCATCCGTCATTGTCTGATTGCGGAGGCGCTCTCGCACTCGCGACATCCGAAGGGGGAGCATTCGAAGGGAACGCTCGTGCACGACGGCGTGCGCAACGTGCTGATCGAAGGCTGCGTCTATGCGCACAATCACGAGCGCAATCCGCGCGTGAAGGGAGGCGCGAGCGCCACCGTGCTCGATTCGGTGATGTATGACTGGGTCTCGGCGGCCGTCGGCGTCGGCGTGAAAGGAAATCGGAAGATGCTCACCCCCGCCGAGGTGACGCTGGCCGGAAATCTGGCCATTGCCGGCCCGAGCACGAAGACGAAGGTGTTCGTCAAGGGAGTCGATCCCGGCGGACGCGCGTTTCTTCGCGACAATCTGCTGTTCGGAATCGCGGCTCATGATGAACGCGTAATCGCGAGTGAAGCGCCGATTGCGTCGCGCGATCCACGACAGGCCGCCGAACGCGCATTGAAGACCGCCGGGGCGCGGCCGGCGCGTCGCGATCCGATCGATGCACGCATCATTCGCTCGGTCATCGAAGGAGACGGTCGCATCATCGATAGTCAGCGCGAGGTGGGCGGATATCCGGTGCGCGATCGCACGACGCGCGTATTGGTAGTGCCGCAGGATCGGCGCGCGTGGCTCGCAAAACTGTCGAAGGAATTGGACGTGGATGAAACGATCGAGGTGAAGCGATTGTGGGAACGACTGGAGCGATGACGGAACGTCACGACGTTTGCCCGCTTCTTCATCGTTCCATTTCCAGGCTCGCAAAAATGAACGGGCCGACCGCTTTCGGATCGTTGCTGCGGATCTTCTCGGTCACGTAATACTCGAACGTGCCGGAGCGCCAGCGCTCCCCTTTCTCGGGATCGCCGCCGAGCCCGGCCACTTCGCAGACGTGGTGGATGTGGACGAGACCCTCGGCATCGGCTTCGATGAATTGCTCGAGGATGCCGTCGTAGGCGCGCCGGCCTGCAGTACGGTACGCGGGATCGATGTAGCCGAGGCGCGCGGCTTTCAGCAGCGCGAACGTGAACATCACCGAGACCGACGCCTCGAGATAGTTCCCGTCGCGGCCGCCCTTGTCGAGCACCTGCCACCAGACCGCGGTTTTCGGATCCTGCACTTTTACGATCGCGGCGGCGAGGCGTTGCAGGATGGCGATCAACTCGCGGCGGCGCGGATGTTCGAGCGGAACGAAATCGAGCGTCTCGACGAGCGCCATTGCGTACCACCCCATCGCGCGGCCCCAGAATTCAGGAGAGAGCCCGGTCTCGGGATCGGCCCATTTCTGCTGACGGCTCTCGTCCCAGCCGTGGTACAGCAGGCCGGTTTTCGCATCGCGCGCGTGGGATTCCATCCAGACGAACTGGTTGATCACGTCATTGAAGAGCGCGGGCTCGTCGAACGTTTTCGCATATTGCGCGAGGAACGGCGCTCCCATGTACAGGCCGTCGAGCCACATCTGATACGGGTACCGCTTCTTGTGCCAGAAACCGCCTTCCTTCGTGCGCGGATGCTCGCGCATCTGCTGGCGCAGCAGTTCGATGGCCTTGCGGTATTTCTCGTTTTTCGTTTTCTCGTACAGGAGGAACAGCGGCTTGCCGGCGTTGATGCGATCGATGTTGTAGTCGTCCTTGACGTAGGTCTTGATGCTGCCGTCGTCATTGACGAAGTAGTCGTAATACGAGAGGGCATAATTCCAGTAACGTTCGTCGCCGGTGCGCTGCGCGACGTCGAACATCGCCTTGTGCACGAGGCCTGGTGTGTACTCCCAGCGCGGCTGGTTCTCGCGCGCATCGACCATGCGCGCATCGGGGGTACGCTTCATCACCGAGTCGGCCATGCGGGCGGACCAGTTGGCCATCGGCGGGGTACGCTTCGCGGTGTTCTTCCGAATGTGTGTTGCGAGCTCCGGCACTCTCTCCGCGAGCGCCTCGGCCACGACCGCTCCGAAAAGCTGTGCGCCCTTCCCGTTGAGGTGCGTCTTGTCGGGGCCGAGGGTGATCAGCACTGATTGCGGGAGCGGAGCGAGGATCTCGTGGCTCTTCGCATGCAGGTCGATGAGCGGGACCTTTTTCTCGCCGGCCACCTCGCGCGTGGCCTCGGCGTAATGGCCGAGATTCGGATCGTTCATGCGCCGCGCGAGCGAGGTCACGAGAATCGGTGTGGCCTTGATGGCGCGCGCCTCATCGACGTAGCGGGCCATGTTTGCACGGAACGTCGGCAGATCCGTTTCGCGCTCGAGACCTTTGCCCGGCTCGTCATTGTGGCCGAATTGCAGGAGCACGTAATTCGGCTTGCGGCGCAGGACGTCGTCCCACAATCCTTCGGCACGGTACGACTTCGAGCTGCGGCCGCCGCGCGCGAGATTCCAGACGGCCGCGCTCTCGGCGACATTCGATTTGAATCCGCGGCCCCACCCCGATTTGTCGGTGACGGTGGAATCGCCGACCAGCGCAATGCGCGTCGTGCGCGGGTCGGCGCGAAACGTCCACACCGGGCCGTCATCGACCTGCCACGTGTACGCTTTCCCCGGTTCGAGAGGACCGGTCTCGAATTTCGATTCGCGGACCTCGAGTGTCGCGCCACGGAATGTAATGTGTTGCGTGGTGGCATTGCGGGCCGGAGTCCAGCGCAGCGTCACGCCGTTCGCGTCGACCCATTTCCAGCCGTGCTCCGGTTGCGGAATTGCGGCGAACGGGAGCACCGCCGGCAGCGACGCCGGATCCCAGCGGCCATGGAAGGTCCACGATGCGTTGATCTCTTCGTCGCGCGGGGCATTGTCGGCGCTGGCGAGATTGTCTGCATGCCACGCGTAATCGCCCGCTTCACGGTGCGCGTTCGCGTAGTAATAGCGCTCGCCCCACACCCTCGGATCGGGCGCCTCGGCCGGATCAATGGCGTGATCGGCCATGGCGGCCGTGAAGTACGCGTCGAGCAGGTAGAACTGCGCGTCCCGATGATTGCGGCCGAGACGGAAATTCGGATCGCCGTCGAACGTGGAGTTGCGAATCACGAAGGCAGCTTCGCGATTGCGGCTGCCGTCGTGCCAGATCCCGCCGCTGCTCGGGTGCGCGTAGAAGCGACTGTTCGTGATGTAAGCGGAGCCCCGAGGACAGACGAAATCGACGTAGCCCTCGAAATACGAATCGGCCGCGTAGGTGAGACCGGACTCCGCGTTCCAGGGGCTGAAGGTATCGCCGCCGCCGGCGATGACGTTCGCATGCAACACGGCGATGCGATTCGACAACGTCATGCCACGAATGGCGAATTGATGATCGTGGTCGCCGAATTTGCGGCCATAGTCATTGAGCACGGTGAGATTGGCGATCGTGATGTCGGTGGCCTGGTCGGCGATGTTGATGACCGCCGCGCCGTAATCCTCGGGATGCGTGGCGCGCCAGTTGCGGCGTAATTCGGCAAATTCGATGCGCGTTTTGTCGCGATCCTCGCCGACGAGCGCGATGTGGCTCTTCGCGATGAAAACCTTTTCGCGATAGGTGCCATTGCGGATGAGGATGATCTGCGGATCGTCATTGCCGGCCGGAATGGCATCGACCGCTTCCTGAATGGTCTTGAAATCGCCGTTTTCACCGACGATCAGACTGGCGTTCTCGACCGGCTCGAACGGCTCGACGCGAAACCAGTCGAATTTCGCGGGGCCGAACAGTCCGACTTTCGCGCCGACCCATTTTCCCGGCCGGGCCACGAATGCGGTGCCGAGCGATTGTCCATTCACGGTGAATCGCGCCACCGCATGTGGCGCGACCGTCACGCGCAAGATGACCGGCCCTTCCTCGACGGCGATCGCCCCGAGCTCTTCCTCGGCGCCCCCGCTGTCTGCATTGCGGGCCGTCACGCGACGAACGAGAAACCCGCGCCGCGTACGCTCGATCGTCAGTGCCGAATAATCGAGACCGAACACGACGAGCCCGGCGCGCTCGCCGAGCTGTAATGACGATGGATCGACGCTCGTGGTCGCGGTGAATGCGCGGGCCGGAAACTTCTGCAGGAGCAGATTCGTCGCGTTCCACAAGTTCGGCGTCGTCGCGCTCAGCCGCAACGTGCCATTGCGCAGCGCGTAGAAATCGCCGGCGGGATTTCCCTGCCATTGCCATTGCAGGCCGAGTTGCTTCGCATGGAAGTCGTCGGACGCTTGTGGCGGAGTCGGATGGAGATCGCGATCGGAGGGTCCGTCGATCTCGGGCCAGTCGTTCACCCAGGTCAATGCCTGACGATGCACGATGCGGCCGTAGGCGCCGCGGTCCTGAAAATGCAGGAACCAGTCATTGGATTCGCCTTCGACCCACGCGCCCTGATGCGGCCCATTGACGCGGGACGAGCCCTGATCGAGCACGATCTTGTCTTCGTAAGGCCCGAGGATGTTTTTCGAGCGGAGAACGGTCTGCCAGCCGCGTTTGACACCGCCGGCGGGGGCGAAGATGTAGTAGTACCCATTGCGCTTGTAGAACTTCGGCCCTTCGATGGTCGGATGTTTCTCGCGGCCGTCGTAGACGAGGACGCCGTCATCGAGCACCTCGCGTCCGTCCGCGCTCAGACGATGAACGGTCAATACGCCATTGAAGCCGGCGCGGCTTCTGGCCCACGCGTGCACGAGGTACAGCGAGCCGTCGTCATCCCACAGCGGACAGGGATCGATCCATCCCTTTGCTTCATGGACGAGCGTCAGCGGCTCCCACGGTCCGCGCGCGTCGCGTGCGCGCGTCATGTAAATGCCGCGATCGGGATCGCCGAAATAGATCCAGAACCAGCCGCCGTGATGGCGGAGGCTCGGCGCCCAGACGCCGTTGCCGTGCTGCGGTTCGTCGAACGCAGGAGGGAGGCGATCGACCGCGTAGCCGGCGATCGTCCAATGCAGCAGGTCCTTCGATGTCAGAATCGGCAGCCCGGGAACATGCTGAAACGAAGACGCCGTAAGGTAGTAGGTGTCGCCGACGCGAATGACGTCGGGATCGGAGTAGTCGGCGTGGAGCACGACGTCGGCGCGTGCGCCGAACGCCAGAAGGGCGGCAAAAACGAGCAGGAGACGGCGTGTCGTTGTCATACCTGTGACTCGTGAGGTCAGACCAATACTCCACGACCAGATCGTTAAAGTCAGATTGAGGGCTGAATCCTACTCGCAGCTATCGAAATTGGTCAATCCAGTATTGACATTTCAGGTGAGATGACGAGAATTGGTCAAGCCACTTCGAGGAAACCATGAGCAAAGAGTCGAAGCAGGAACCGTCGCTCGAATCGGGTGAGCTGCAATCCGCCGATCAGGTGGTTCGCCACATTGCGGTGTTGATCGAACGGGGGGAGCTGCGGCCGGGGGACCGGCTGGCGCCGGAGCGCGAGCTCGCGCAGGAGCTCGGTCTCTCGCGGCCGACGGTTCGCGCCGGGCTGCATGCGCTCGCCGCGATGGGGGTGACGGAGTCGCGTCAGGGCGCCGGCACGTTCATTACCGGTGGTCCTCCCCGCCTCGGCGCCGGTCCGCTCTCGTTTCTCGCCGCGTTGCACGGCTTCACGCGCGATCAGATTTTCGAGGCGCGCAAGGTGCTCGAAGTCGGTGCGGCCGGGCTGGCGGCAGAACGTGGACTGGCCGATCGCCTCGCACCGATGGCCGAAGAAGTGACCGGGATGTTCGCCACGCTCACGGAGCCGCAGACGTTTCTCGTGCACGACGTCCGTTTTCATCGCGCGATCGCGGCGGCCGCGGACAGTCCGGTGCTGCTGGCTCTGGTCGAAATGATTTCGTCGCTCGTCTACGAGCAGCGTCGCATGACGGTCGAGCGCGCGGTCGACCTCAAGGAATCGGCGGAGATGCATCGCCGCATTTACCAGGCCATTCGCGACAAGGATCCGGAGCGCGCGCGTCTCGAAATGACGCGGCATCTCGATCTCGCGCGCAGCGCGCAGGCATCGGAGGAGTTGCCGGCCGGCGTGTTGCCGTCGAAGGTGGTCGGCGGGTGATTCCGCTCGAAGGGAAAGTGGCCGTCGTCACCGGCGGCACTTCGGGCATCGGGCTCGCGCTCGTCCGCGGATTGGCCGAGGCGGGGGCGGATGTGGTGGCGATCTCGCGTCGTGCCGAGCAGGTCGAGCTGGCTGCGCAGGAAGTGGAGCAACGCGGACGGCGCACGCTGCGCGTCACCGCGGACGTCGGCAATCGCCCGTCGCTGCAGAACGCCCTGCACGAAACGGTGGCGCAGCTCGGCACGGTGGACATCCTCGTCAACTGCGCGGGCATCACGAAGCGCACGCCGACGCTCGAGCTCACGGACGAAGAGTGGAGCTCGATTCTCGAAACGAACCTCACCGGCACGCTGCGGGCGTGTCAGGTATTCGGCCGGCACATGCTGGAGCGCGGCCGCGGACGCATCATCAACATCGCGTCTCTCGCTTCTTTCGTTGGTTTGTTCGAAGTCGCGGCGTACACGGCCAGCAAGGCGGGCGTCGCCGGCCTCACGCGTGCACTGGCCGTCGAGTGGGGAGCGCGCGGCGTCAACGTGAACGCGATCGCGCCGGGCGTCTATCGCACGGCGCTCAATTCCGCGCTGCTGGACGGCACGGAGCGAGGAAAGGAGTTCCTGCTCCGCACCCCGATGCGCCGCTTCGGCCGCGTCGAAGAGCTCTCCGGCGCTTGCGTCTTTCTCGCCTCCGAAGCCTCGAGCTTCGTCAACGGCGAGATCCTCACGGTGGACGGAGGGTTTCTGGCGAGTGGGGTGAACCAGTAGCGCGGCGTCTGTGGAATGACTGGCAAGGAGAGCTGAAGGAGCGGGACGAGCGATGAGCGATGCGGTTCGACAGGTCTCGCGAGAAACCGCCTGCCTCGACGTGACGTCATTGCACGGCGGCCGCTGCTCGCGACGTCAGCACTCTCCTCAACGGGAGGACTCTTGAAGATCACTGACGTGCAGGTGCGGGACATCCGTTTCCCCACTTCTCTCGACATGGATGGTTCGGATGCGCTGAATCTCGGCGATTACTCGGCCACGTATGTCACCGTCATCACCGACTCCGGGCTGACCGGCGACGGGCTCACGTTCACGAACGGCCGCGGAAACGAGATCGTCTGCACCGCGGTGCATGCGCTCAAGCATCACGTCATCGGGCGCAGGCTGTCGGAGATCACCGCCAATCTGCGCGCGTTCTATCGCGACCTCACGGTCGACAAGCAACTGCGCTGGCTCGGCCCGGAAAAAGGGATTCTGCACATGGCCACCGGCGCGCTGATCAACGCGGTGTGGGATCTCTGGGCCAAGCGCGAAGGCAAACCGATGTGGAAGCACCTCGCGGACATGAGCCCCGAGGAGCTCGTCGCGGCGATCGACTTCAGCTACATCACCGACGTGCTCACGCCGGCTGAAGCGCTCGACCTTCTGCGCGCAAAGGAAGAAGGGAAGAAGGCGCGCGAGGCGGAACTGCTGCGGGATGGCTTTCCGGCCTACACGACCTCGACCGGATGGCTCGGCTATCCCGACGAGAAGGTTCGCCGGCTCTGCCAGGAGGCGATCGCGCAGGGGTGGACCGCGTTCAAGATGAAGGTGGGCCAGAACCTCGAGGACAACATGCGCCGCGCGGCGCTGATGCGCGAGGAGATCGGCAACGACCGCATTCTGATGATGGATGCGAACCAGTGCTGGGACGTGAATGAAGCGATCGCCCAGATGCAGGCGCTGGCGAAATTCAATCCGTACTGGATTGAAGAGCCGACCAGCCCGGACGACGTTCTCGGGCACGCCACGATTCAGTACGCCATTCATCCGATCCGCGTCGCGACCGGCGAGGTCGTGCAGAACCGGGTCATCTTCAAGCAGATGCTGCAGGCGCAATCGATTCGATTCCTGCAGGTCGACTCGTGCCGCATGGGCGGCGTCAACGAAGTTCTGCCCGTGCTCCTCATGGCCGCGAAATTCGGCGTCCCGGTCTGCCCCCATGCAGGCGGCGTCGGCCTCTGCGAGTACGTGCAGCACCTCTCCATCTTCGACTACATCGCCATCGGCGGAAGTCTGGAGGACCGGGTATGCGAGTACGTGGATCATCTGCACGAGCACTTCGTCGACCCCTGCATCGTGCGCAACGCGCGCTATGTCGCTCCGACGAAACCGGGCTACAGCATCACCATGAAACCGGAGTCGCTCGACGCGTACGAGTTTCCGTCGGGACGGGTCTGGCAGCGGCTGAGAGGGGTGGCGTGAAATGAGCGCGACCCCGGTGACGTCCACACCTCACGCGTCCACCGATCTCGCCGCCGACGCCGCGCCGCCGAAACGGGGATACGTCCGCTGGACGGTCTGCGCGCTGCTGCTGTTCGCCACCACCATCAATTACATCGATCGCCAGGTGCTCGGCATTCTGGCGCCGACGCTCCAGCATGAAATCGGCTGGAGCGAATTGCAGTACGGCTACATCGTCACCGCCTTTCAGGCGGCGTATGCGATCGGCCTGCTGCTCGTCGGACGGGTGCTCGATGTGATCGGCACGAAGCTCGGCTTCGCCATCGCCATCGTCTTCTGGAGCATCGCGGCGATGCTGCACGCCATCGTGCGCACGCCGCTCGGCTTCGGCATGGCCCGCTTCGGACTCGGGCTCGGCGAGGCCGGCAACTTCCCGGCCGCCATCAAGACGGTAGCCGAGTGGTTCCCGAAAAAAGAACGCGCGCTCGCCACCGGCATCTTCAACGGCGGCTCGAACCTCGGCGCGATCATCGCTCCCGCCATCGTGCCGCTCATCGCGCTCACCTGGAGCTGGCAGGTCGCATTTCTGCTCACCGGCGCAATCGGCTTCCTCTGGCTCGGCGCGTGGCTCCTGTTTTACGAGGCGCCGGAAAAGCACAAGCGCATTTCGCGCGAAGAGCTCGCGTACATCCGCAGCGATGCCGAGGAAGCGATCACGCCGATCCCCTGGAGCCGCATCATCAAAGTGCGCCAGACGTGGGCCTTCGCCCTCGGCAAGTTCCTCACCGATCCGGTCTGGTGGTTCTATCTCTACTGGCTGGCGAAGTTCCTCAATGAAAAACATGGCGTGACGCTGAGCAGGATCGGATTGCCGATCGTCGTGATCTACGTCGTTGCGGACATCGGCAGCATCGGCGGCGGCTGGCTGTCGTCGCGCTTCATGAAGATGGGCTGGAGCGTGAACAAGGCCCGCAAGGTGGCCATGCTGATCTGCGCGCTCTGCGTCGTGCCGGTGATCTTCGCGCCGCTGGTCTCGGGAATGTGGACCGCGGTGGCGATCATCAGTCTCGCCGCGGCGGCGCATCAGGGGTGGAGCGCCAACATCTTCACCACCGTCTCGGACATGTTTCCGCGACGCGCGGTCGGCTCCGTGGTCGGCGTCGGCGGCATGGCCGGCGGTATCGGCGGCATGTTCATCGCCACCGCCACCGGTTACGCGCTGCAGCTCACCGGCAGCTATCACATCGTCTTTCTCTGCGCCGGCCTCGTGTACCTCATCGCCCTGGCGGTGATTCACACGCTGGCGCCGCAACTCGAACCGGCCGACGTATGACGCCTTTTCTTCACGACGATTTTCTGCTGGAGAGCGAGGTCGCGCGCGAGCTCTATCACCGCTTCGTCGCGAACCTTCCGATCATCGACTATCACTGCCACCTGCCCGTCACGCAGATCGCGAGCAATCATCGCTTTCGCTCGATGACGGAGCTCTGGCTCGAAGGCGATCACTACAAGTGGCGGGCCATGCGCGCGAACGGCATCGACGAGCGCTTCTGCACCGGTGACGCGAGCGACTGGGAGAAATTCGAGGCGTGGGCGCGCACGGTGCCGGCCACGCTGCGCAATCCGCTCTATCACTGGACGCATCTCGAGCTGAAGAAGCCGTTCGGGATCACCGCGCTGCTCGATCCCTCGAGCGCGCGCACGATCTTCGAGCGCTGCAACGACAAACTACAGACGCTCACGACGCAGGAACTGCTGCGCGAGTTCCGCGTGGCGGTGGTCTGCACGACCGACGATCCCGCCGATTCGCTCGAACATCATCACGCGCTCGCGCGGCGCGATGATCCGGAGACGCGCGTCGTGCCGACATGGCGTCCCGACGCCGCGCTGGCGATCGAAGACATGGACGCCTTCAACGCGTGGCTCGATCGTCTCGAAGCGGCGTCGGATCTCTCGATCTCGAACTACACGCAGTTCCTCGATGCCCTCGATCGCCGTCATGCCGCGTTTCATGAAGCGGGCTGCCGCGCTTCCGATCACGGGCTCGAACAGATCTACGCGGAGCCGTCGAGCGATACCGACGTGGCCAGCACGTTCGCGAAACTGCGGGCGCGCGAAGCGGTGCACGGCGATGATGCGCGCGGCTACAAATCGACGCTGCTGCATCACTTCGCGCTCATGGATCACGCGCGCGGCTGGGTCCAGCAGTATCACCTCGGCGCGTTGCGCAACACGAACACGCGCATGCGCCGCAAGCTCGGCGCGGACTCGGGGCTCGACTCCATCGGCGACTTCGAGCAGGCCCGGCCGCTGGCGCGCTTCCTCGATCGGCTCGACTCGACGAATCACCTCACGAAGACGATCCTCTACAACCTCAATCCGCGGGACAACGAGCTCTTCGCGACGATGATCGGCAACTTCCAGGACGGCTCCGTGCCGGGCAAGATGCAGTACGGCTCGGCGTGGTGGTTTCTCGATCAGAAGGACGGGATGGAAGCGCAGCTCCGCGCACTTTCGAACATGGGTCTCTTCGCGCGCTTCGTCGGCATGGTCACGGACTCGCGCAGCTTCGTTTCGTATTCACGTCACGAATACTTCCGCCGCCTGGTGTGCAACATGCTCGGCAACGACGTGCGCGACGGGCTGCTGCCGAACGACCTCGCCCTGCTCGGCGGCGTGGCGCAGGACGTCTCGTTCTTCAACGCGCGCGATTACCTCGGCCTCGAACTCGGACGCCACGGACGCGGCGTCACCCGCAAGGCCGCATGATCCTCGATCAGTTCCGGCTCGACTCCCACCTGGCCATCGTCACCGGAGCCTCGAAAGGCCTCGGCGCGGCGATGGCGATCGCACTCGCGGAAGCGGGAGCGGATGTGGCGCTCGTCGCACGCGGCGATCTCGGCGAAACCGCATCGGCCGTCGAAGCGCACGGCCGGCGGGCCCTTCGCATCCAGGCCGATCTCGCCGATCGCACCGCCGCCTCGCACATCGTCGAACGCGCCGCGAACGCGACCATCCTCGTCAACAACGCCGGCATCATCCGCCGCGCGAACCTGCTCGATTACAGCGAAGAAGAGTGGGACGCGGTGCTCGAGGTCAATCTGCGTTCCGTGTTCACGCTGTCTCGCGCATTCGCGCGATCGGTCACCGCCCGCAACGTTCCGGGCCGCATCATCAACATCGCCTCGATGCTCTCGTTTCAGGGCGGCATCCGCGTCGTCGCCTACACCGCGGCGAAGAGCGGCATCCTCGGACTGACGCGCGCGCTGAGCAACGAGCTCGCGCCGGTGAACATCAACGTCAACGCCATCGCGCCGGGCTACATGGCCACCGACAACACGCGGGCACTCCGCGACGATCCGACGCGCAGTCGCGACATCCTCGCGCGCATCCCCGCCGGGCGCTGGGGCACGCCGAGCGACCTCGCCGGCGCCGTGGTGTTCCTCGCCTCCCCCGCCGCGGCCTACGTGCACGCCACGACGCTGACCGTCGACGGCGGCTGGCTCTCGCGATAATGGCGCCATGCGCGCCGCTCTGACGCTTCTGCTCACGCTCCTTCTCGCTCCCGCCGCCCTCGCGTGCAGTTGCGCCGAAACGACCGCGAAAGAGAACTTCGCGAACGCCGCGGCAGTGCTGACCGGCAAGGTGGTCAAGCTCGAAGTGATCCGCGAGGAGAACGGCGTGAACACGATCGAGGCGAAGGTGCGCGTGATCGAATCGCGCAAAGGCGGCCTCGTCACGAGCGAGCTGCTCACGTTCGTCACCAGCGACGGCTGCTGCTACTGCTCGTTCGAATACACGATCGGCGCGACGTACCTGCTCTACGCCTACCGCGCGGACGACCACTGGTCGACGAGCGCCTGCACGCGCTCCGGAATCGTCGGCCGCGGCGAGACGAACAAAGATCTCGAGGAGCTCGGCTTCTCGCGTTAATATATTCCGCCTGGACGTCTAGACTGAAAGGCGGAATATATGAGAATGAAACGCGGTGTGGTTCTGATCGGTGTGGTTCTTCTCTTTGCCCTCACACTTACGGCGCAGGAACTGCCGGGGCGCCTGCGCGGCGCGGAGGTAGACGTGGCGGCGACGTACGACCATCTGCGCTCGTTCAACGGGCGCGAGGTGAAGGCGGAGTTCGCGAAGCTGCCGGCGCAGATGCAGGCCGACGTCTGGACGATGCATCTCGTGCAGGTGATCGCCGATCATCCCGAGCTCACGCCCGATCAGCGCGGCGTGTTGTTCGAAGCGCTCGGCCTGATCGCGAGCGGCGCGTTCGAGGCCGATCGCACGAGCCCCGAGTGGACGACGCGCGTGCGTGAGCCGCTCGCGCACATCGAGGCGCGCGCGAAGGCGCTGCTCTCTCCCGAGCTCGTGCAGATCGCGCTGTACGACCTCGATCGCGACGCCGCGCTCTCGCGCCTGAAACGGGCCACGCGCCGCGTGACGACGAACGAAACGTGCAACTGCCACCAGGGCGGCACCGACTGCTCGCCTGACGTGCCGTGCGAGCGCGGCTTCCCGCGCTGCACGCTCGCGCAGGGCTGCGGACCGATGTATCTCGACGGCTGCAACGGCACCTGCCAGTTCTTCTGATCCGTTCGTGAGCCGCCGGGGATTCAATGCCCCGGCGGTTTTCCTCCGAACTGCTCTTTCATCTCATCGAACACGCGCAGCACCTCCTGAATCGCTTTCGGACGGTGCGCGCCTTTGAGGTAGACCCAGCCGGTGTGGCGATAGAGGCGATGTCCGCGGATGCGCGCCCAGGCGAAGCGGCCGGCGCGCAAGTCCGCGGCGAGTGCGCCGTACGGCAGCACCGTGACGCCGAGGCCGTTGGCCACCATCGCTTTGATGATCTCGACGTTCTCGGTCTCCATGACCACGTTCACCGGCATCTGTGCGTCCTGGAAAAACTCGTCGACGACTTTGCGCGTGTTCGAGCCGCTCTCGAACAGGATCAGCGGATAGCGGGCGAGCGTCTTTGCTTCGACCACGCGCGCGCGGGAGAGCGGGTGATTCTTCGCGCTGACGACGATCATTTCCTCTTTGAGCACGGGCACGACTTCGAGATCGGGGCCGTAGATCGGCAGCGTCAGCAGGAGCAGATCGACGTCGTGCTCGCGCAGTTGCTGCAGCAGATCGGGAGCGGTGCCGGTGGTGATGCGGAGGTCGACGTTCCGGTACATCGTCCTGAATTTCTTGAGCAGTCTCGGAAGGATGTGCAGGCAGACGGTCATGCCGCCGCCGAGGGAAATCGAACCGCTCTGCATGTTCTGCGTGTCCGAGATCTGCGCCACCACTTCCTGCAGGTCGCGCCAGATGCGGTTCGCGGCGCTGAGCAGCAGGTGCCCTTCCGGCGTGACCGTGACGCCGCGGCCGGTGCGGCGCAGCAGCAACGTGCCGAGCTCTTTTTCGAGAAGTTGCAACTGGCGGCTGATGGCGGATTGCGAGATGTGCAGCCGCTGCGCCGCGCCGGTGAAGCTCCCGGCCTCGACCACCGCACGAAACATCTCCAGCTGACGAACGTCCATGTCCGATGGTAGCTGAAACAGCCCATCGAATTTCGAGATGGCTGGTATGCCGGCGATGCCGATCCGCGATGGCGGTTGGCAGGCGTTCCCCGCCAACCGCCAAGGCCGATCAGGCGCCCGTCAGCGTCTTGCGCACGATCATGAATTGCCCGAGGTGATAGGCGTTGTGATCGAGCGACAGGAGAATCTCGCGCAGAACCGTCTGGCCGTCCCCGCCTTCGATCTTCGCGTAGAGATCGATCGACGGATCGGCCGCGATCCCGGCGAGCTTCTTCAGATCGTCGCGGTACTGCTCGATGCTCGCTTCCCACGCCGCGTCATCCGGCGGTGCGGACGAGGCGGGCCAGTAGCCGGACGGAAACTCGGGCGACACGTGGCTCTTCGCATCGCGCGTGAACTCGACGATGTCCCAGAGCGTGATGCGCAGGTGCTCGAGCAGCTCCCACGCGGAATGCGGTCCGGCGCGCCTGCCGCGCAGCTCGCGCGGAAACTCCTCCACCGCCTGTTCGAATCGAATGTGCGCGCTGTCCCAGTCGAGGGAGCGCACCAGTTGTTCGCGCAATGCCGTTTCCTCTTTCATGAAATCCTCCTGCCGTGAAATTCTGATTCGAGCTTCCAGCTGTTGCCGTCGCGCTCCAGCGCCTCGCCGAGCCAGCGGAACGAATCGTTCGTCGTCTCGATGAAGCGCCAGCGGATCGGCGTCCCATCCGCGTGTCTGCCGATCTGCACGATGTCCTGATCAACACGCGTTCCGACCAGTTCGTTACGCCGCCCGCTGATCGGGTTCACCCACGTCACCCGCCAGGCGCGGATGGCTGGATCCCAGATGCGCAGCGTCGTCCCGTAGGTCGACACGAGATTCTCCACGTGCATGATCCAGACATCCTGAATGGCCCGTCCTTCCAGGACCCGGCCGAACAGCGCGCGGCCTTTGATCCCGCGGTCGCGCACGTCGACGCCGTAGCGGATCACGTCGAGCTCCCACTCTCCGACCAGCCAGCCGTACACATCCATCTCTTCCGGGATTTCCGCCGCGCGGCCCCGCGCCGCCAGCGCCTCGAGCATCGTCATCGCATCTCCTCCAAACATTCGTTGTACGGGAGGGGTTATAAGAGCGAGGCGAGGACGGAATCTTGGTGAAAATTGCGGTCGAGCTGCAGCAGGCCATTCGCGAGAAGCAGCGCAACGGTCACGAGGGAAATGCAACCGCACGGTTGCTCGACGCGGGAGAAGGGTGGCGGGTGGTGGACGTGCTCTGCACCTCCGGTCCGGACGATCGTCCCTTCGAGGAGCGGCACGAAAAAGTCTCGATCTCGATCGTCGCCGCCGGCACGTTTCAATACCGCACCACGCGTCACGCCGAGTTCATGTCCCCCGGCTCGTTTCTCCTCGGCCATCCGAATCTCGCCTATGAATGCGCGCACGAGCACGGCACCGGCGATCGCTGCATCTCGTTTCAGTTCAGCGCGGAGGCGTTCGAGCGGATCACGCAGACGCGGCCGCTCTTTCGACCGCAGCGATTGCCGCCGCTGCGGGACTCGGCACCGCTCGCCGCGCGTGCCTGCGCCGCGCTCGCGCGCGGCCAGGCTTCATGGGAAGAGCTGGCCGTCGCGGTGGCCGCGCGAACCGTGCAGCTGGCCAACGGCGTGATGCTCGAGCAACAGCGTGCGCCGCTGCATGCGGCCGCGCGCGTCACGCGGGCCATTCGCCTGCTCGAGCGGCGGCCCGCGGTCTCGCTGCAATCGCTCTCGAAGGACGCCGGTCTCAGCCCGTACCATTTCCTGCGCACGTTCACGCAGCTCACCGGCACGACCCCGCATCAGTTCGCGATGCGGGCGCGTCTGCGGGAGGCGGCCGTTCAGCTCACCGCCGATCGCGATCGCATCATCGACGTCGCTCTCGACTGCGGGTTCGGCGACGTTTCGAATTTCAATCGCGCCTTCCGCGCCGAGTTCGGCGTGAGTCCGCGGCGTTTCAAAAAGGAAATGCTTCGGTCTCCATCGAAGCATTCCGGAGCGTGATCGATGACCATGGCGCGCATGAGCAACACCGAACATCACTACGCCACCACGCTCACCTGGGAAGGGAATCGCGGCGACGGCACGCGCACGTATGCCGGTTACGGCCGCGAGCACACCGCGGTCATCGAAAACAAACCGGAGCTCGCGCTCAGCGCCGATCCGACGTTTCGCGGCGACGCGACCCGGCTCAACCCCGAGGACCTGCTGCTTGTCGCGGCGGCCTCGTGTCACATGCTTTCGTATCTCGCGATCTGCGCGAAGCGCGGCATCAACGTGCTGTCGTATCGCGACCGCGCCACCGGCACGCTGCAGCTCGATGCCCGCGGCGGCGGCAGGTTCTCGGAGATCGTGCTGCATCCGGAGGTCGTGATCGACGATGCAGACGAGATCGCGCGCGCTCTGGCACTGCATGAAGAAGCGCACCAGCTCTGCTTCATCGCGAACTCGGTGAGCGCGCCGATTCGTCACGAGGCATCCGTTCACGCCTCGACGGTGCCGGCGTGATGTACGACCTCGCCATTCCTCTCGAGAATCGTCCGGGGGCGCTCGCCGAGATGGGTGAAGCGCTCGGCCGCGCCAACGTGAGCATCGAAGGCGGTGGCGTCTTCAGCGGCAACGCGCACTTTCTCTTTCACGACGCCGAGGCGGCCACACGTGCGCTGCGGGACGCCGGCATCCGCGTCGAGCGCGTTTCGGAGGTGGTCGTACTGCGGTTGCGGCAGAGCGAGCCGGGCCAGCTCGGCAGGATCGCGCGGCGCATGGCCGAGGCGAACGTCAACATCGAGATCCAGTACAGCGATCACGATCATCAGCTGATTCTCGTCGTCGATGACGTCGCGCGCGCGAGCGCGATCGCCGAAGAATGGATGCGCGGATGAGTGACATCGCGTCGCTGGCCGCGCTGCTCGCCGAGCCGGCACGCGCGCGGATGCTGATGGCGCTGATGAGCGGCACCGCCCTGACCGCGACCGAGCTCGCGCTCGAAGCGGGCGTGGCCCCGTCGACGGCCAGCACGCATCTCGCGAAGCTCGTCGACGCGCGCCTCGTCACGATCGAGAAGCAGGGACGCCATCGCTACTTCTGCCTCTTCGACGATGAGATTGCATCGATGCTCGAAGGCATTCACGGTATCGCCACGCGCGAGCCGAAACGGCGCGGTCCCGCCGATCCGGCGCTGCGTCACGCGCGCGTCTGCTACGACCATCTGGCCGGCGAGCGCGGCGTGTGGCTGTTCGAACAGTTGCGGCGGCGCGAGCTGCTGACCGAGACGTTGACGGTGCCGGCGCAGGCCCGTCCGTTCTTCACCGGCTTCGGTATCGATCTCGATGCACTGGCGTCGCAACGCCGGCCGCTGTCGCGCTCGTGTCTCGACTGGAGCGAGCGCCGTCATCACCTCGCAGGATCGCTCGGCACCGCGATTCTGCAGCGCGTGTTCGCGTTGCGATGGGCGCGGCGCGAGCTCGATGGACGGGCGGTGGTGTTCAGTGCCACCGGCGCGCGCGCGTTCGAAACCCTCTTCGCCGGACGCCGCGGTCCCGGCCGCTGAGGCACGGCACACGCCGCTGCTTCCGCATCGATCCGGAATCCCCTTCCCTCCGGTCCCGTTTCGACCTGCCGTGCTCGCCGAGAACACTCTCAGCAAGTACGTCCCGGCGGGGAGCCGGACGCGCGGAATGGAATACTTCCGTCGCGGACGCGTGCGTCATCTCTCGGTCGGGTCGGACGGTCGTCTCGAGGCCACGGTGCAAGGCACCGAGCTTTATTCGGTGAAGCTGCGCGTCGACGAGAACGAGCTCATCGCCACCTGCACCTGCCCCTGGTACGACCAGCACGCGCAGACCTGCAAGCACATCTGGGCCGTGATCCTCACGGCCAGTCAACGCCGGCTCCTTCCCGATCGCGAGCTGTTCATGGACGCCGACCTCGAGGCCGAGCTCGATTCCGAGCTCGATCGCGCGACGTCGCAACCGCGGGAGGTGCGTCCCGGCTGGCGCAACTTCCTCGATGCGCTCGGGCCGGCACCGCCGGTCACGCGTCCCGCGCCGTCGCGCATCATTCCGGAGCAGGTCGCGTACACGATTCCGGCGAAGGCGCCGAATGCGCAGACGCTCACGCTGCAGATCGTCGGCCGGGCGCGCAAGAAGAGCGGCGAGTGGGGGAAGTGGCGTCCGCTGTCGATTCGCATCGACGAACTGAACGCGCTCCCGGAAGAAGACCGCACCACCATCGCGCTGCTGCAGCGTCCGTACGCGTACTCGCTCGAAACGACCGTGAGTGTCGCGCCGTCGACCACCGCCTGGTGGTTCGAGCGGCTCGGGCGCGCCGGCAAGCTCGCGGTCCTCGGCGAAGACGGTGAGCTCGAACCGATCACGTGGGACGACGGTCCGCCGTGGTCGCTGCGCATCGCCATCGAGAACGATTCCGCCGCATCGATGTACTACATCGCCGCGAGCATCGAGCGCGCCGGAGCGAAGATGCCGCTCGACGAGATCGAAAGCATCTATCCCGACGTCGTGGTGCGCGGTCACGTGGCCAGCCGCTTCGACGACGGCGGCCGCGCCGCGTGGCTGCGCGCATTGCGCACGAATCCGCGCGTGGAGATTCCGCACGGCGACTCCGATAAGTTCCGGCAGGCGCTGTTGCGCGCGCCGATGGCGAACATCGAGCTGCCCGAGGATCTCGGCTGGTCGATCGTCGACGCGATGCCGCATCCGGTGCTCGCGCTGCAGCACGATCCGTACGGCGCGGAGCTGATCGGCGATCTGTCGTTCGTCTACGACGACTGGCGCGTGTCGAGCCGCTCCACCGAGCTGCAGCACACCCTCGGCCACAAGCTCATTCGCCGCAACCGGCTCGTCGAAGAGGAGCTGCGGATGCGCCTGGTCAGCCTCGGCGTGATCGCGTCGTGGGACAGCTATCGCATCCGCGCAGGCCTCCTCGAACAGATCGTCCGCAAGCTCGCCGAAGAGAAGTGGACCATCGAGATCGATTCCGCGCCGGTGCGCGTGGCCGACGACGTCGATCTCGAGCTCTCGAGCGGCATCGACTGGTTCGATCTCAACGTCAGCGCGAACTTCGGCAACGTCCGCATCGGTCTGCCCGAGCTCCTCGCCGCTGCCGAATCGAAACGTTCGCTGCTGCGGCTCGCGGACGGCTCGTACGGCATCGTGCCGATGGCCTGGGCCGATTCGCTCGCGCCGGTCATCGAGCTCGGCAAACGCGCCGGCGAACGGCTGCGCTTCAAGAACGCGCAGGCCCTGCTCATCGATGCGCTGCTGCAATCGAAGTCGCCGCAGACCGATGACGCGTTCCGGGAGCTGCGCGCGAAGATCATCGACGCGAAGCCGGAGCCGCGCGTCGAGCCGCCGACGCTCGCGACCGAGTTGCGACCGTATCAGCGCGCCGGACTCGGCTGGCTCCATTTCCTGCGCGACACCGGCATCGGCGGCTGCCTCGCGGACGACATGGGGCTCGGCAAAACGGTGCAGACGCTGGCGATGCTCGAAGAGCTGCGCGCGAACGGCACGCCGCGTCCTTCGCTCGTCGTCGCGCCGCGTTCGTTGCTGTTTAACTGGGCCGCCGAGGCGAAGAAGTTCGCGCCGCGGTTGCGCGTGCTCGAACATCACGGCACCGAGCGCGCGAACAACGTCTTCACCGGGTACGACGTCGTGCTCACGACGTACGCCACGATGCGCCTCGACATCACGCGCCTCGCGGAAGTCGATTTCGAATACGTGATCCTCGACGAGGCGCAGGCGATCAAGAACGCATCGAGCCAGGTGGCGAAAGCGAGCCAGCTGCTGCGCGGCCGCCATCGCCTCGCCCTCAGCGGCACGCCGATCGAGAATCATCTCGGCGAGCTCTGGTCGCTCTTCGAGTTCCTCAATCCCGGACTCCTCGGCTCGCCGCGCATGTTCGCGCGCACGTTCGCCGGCAAGAGCGTTCCGGCCGAACGGCGGGAGGCGCTCGCCCGCGCGCTGCGTCCGCTGATCCTCCGCCGCACGAAGGAGCAGGTCGCACCCGAGTTGCCGGAGCGGATCGAGCAGACGCTCTACTGCGAGCTCGAGGAGACGCAGCGCAAACAGTACGACGAGCTGCGCGATCACTACCGCGCCGCGATTCTCGGCACCGCGCGCGAGCACGGCGTCGGCAAATCGCGCATGCAGATTCTCGAAGCGCTGCTGCGCCTGCGCCAGGCCGCATCGCACCCCGCGCTCGTCAAACCCGACACCGAGGCCGCCAGCGCGAAGCTCGAGCTGCTGATGGAAGAGCTGAGCGACGTGCTCGACTCCGGTCATCGCGCGCTCGTCTTCTCGCAGTTCACGTCGTTCCTCGCGCTCGTGCGCAAGCAGCTCGTGGCGAAGAAAATCGAGCATCTCTATCTCGACGGACAGACACGCGACCGGCAGGAGCTCGTCGACCGCTTCCAGTCCGACGACGGCCCGCCGCTCTTTCTCATCAGCCTCAAGGCGGGCGGCCTCGGCCTCAATCTCACGAATGCCGACTACATCTTCCTGCTCGATCCGTGGTGGAACCCCGCCGTCGAAGCGCAGGCCATCGATCGCGCACATCGCATCGGCCGCCGCAAGCCGGTGGTGGCCTATCGCCTGATCGCGCGCGACACGGTCGAAGAAAAGATCCTCGATCTCCAGGCCCGCAAACGCGAGCTCGCCGATTCGATCCTTTCGGAAGACAACAGCGTCCTCCGAAAACTCGAGCTGGAAGATCTCGAGTTGCTGCTTGGATAGGGCGGGAGTCGGGAGTCGGTTGTCGGTAGTCGGGAGAACCGAACCCCGACTGGGATCCCGTTCTCTCGTGACCTCGTTCCCCCGACTACCGACAACCGACTCCCGACTCCCGCCCTCCCATTGACATCCAACTTACGCGGTCGTAAGTTACGCGACCGGAAGTTCCGCTTCCGTAACCAGAGGAGGCCGCTATGCCTGTTCGCTCGATCATCTCTGCTACCGGCTCGTACATCCCGCCGGTGCGCGTCCCCAACGAAGCGCTGCTCGACCGCGAGTTTCTCGGCTCGGACGGCAGGCCGCTCGGCAAGACGAATCCGGAGATCCTCGCCCAGTTCGAAACGATCACCGGCATCCGCGAGCGTCGCTACGTTCCGGACGAGCTCTGTACCTCGGACATCGCGTATGAAGCGGCGCACGCGGCCCTCACCTCGAGCGGCATCGATCCCGAGTCGCTCGACACGATCATCGTGGCGCACAACTTCGGCGACGTCCGTCGCGGCGGCCGCTCCGATCTCGTTCCCGCGCTGGCCGCGCGCGTGAAAGCGCGCCTGCAGATCCGCACTCCGCGCACCGTCGCCTTCGATCTCGTCTTCGGCTGTCCCGGCTGGCTGCAGGGGATGATCGTCGGCGACTCGATGCTCAAGGCGGGAGCGGCGAAGAAGGTCATGGTCATCGGCGCCGACACGCTCTCGCGCATCTCCGATCCTCACGATCGCGACAGCCTCATCTACGCCGACGGCGCGGGGGCGACCATTCTCGAAGCGCGGGAAGACGTCGAGAACGATGCGGGCGTGCTCTCCCACATCGCCCGCTCCGACACGCTCGAACACTCGTCGATGCTGTCGATGGGACCGTCGTACAACGAAGAGGTGTTCCTCGAGGCGCTCTTCCTGAAGATGGAAGGACGCAAGCTCTATCGCTACGCGCTGCAGAACGTCGCCGGCTCGATGAAGCGGTGTCTCGACGATGCCGGCATCCCGCTCCGCGAGGTGCGGAAGATTCTGCTGCACCAGGCCAACGGCAAGATGGACGACGCCATCCTGCACGAGCTCTACACGCTCGACGGCACGACGCCGCCGGACGGCGTGATGCCGATGACGATCTCCTGGCTCGGCAACAGCAGCGTGGCCACCGTGCCGACCCTGCTCGATCTCATCGTGAAGAACCATCTCGAAGGACACACGCTGGCCAGCGGCGATCTCGTGCTCTTCGCTTCGGTCGGCGCCGGCATGCACATCAACGCCATGCTCTATCGCATGCCGTAGCTTGCGCAGGCGCAAACGCGTGTGCTCTGATTCCGGACTACCGCTTCGTCCGAAAAAAAGAGGGTTCCGATGCCGCTGCGCCGTGCGTTCGCTGTCGTCGCGCTGTTTCTCGTCTGCTCGCTCCCGCTCTCCGCACAGACCTTCGTCTTCGATCTGCGCGGCAGCCAGGAGGTTCCTCCTGTTCCGAGCACCGCCAGCGGCGGCTGCCACGGAGTGCTCGATCAGGGAGCGGGAACGTTCGCGCTCACCTGCGTGCACGACGTTGCGAACGCGACGGTGATGCACATCCATCGCGGTGCGGCCGGCGTGAACGGCACGATCGCCTTCGACATGGGAGATCCGGCGCTCTCTCCGGTGATCGCGACCTGGAGCGGCATGACGCCGGCCGACATCAGCGATCTGCTGGCCGGCAATCTCTATCTCAACATCCACACGGCCGGACGCCCGGCGGGCGAGATCCGCGGACAGATTCTGCCGCGCACCGTCGATCTCGTCGCATTCGACGCGGAAGGGTCGGAGGTCGTGCCGCCGAACGAGTCGGCAGCGACCGCGAACTGCACGGCCGATCTCGATGTTCCGGCGACGTCGCTGGCGATCCACTGCACGCACGACCTCGCCGGCGCGAGCGCCGCGCACGTGCACGAGGCTCCGTTCGGCACGAATGGTCCGATCGTGTTCACGTTCCCTTCCGCCGCCTCACCGCTCAGCGCGAACGTGCCGGTGACGCCGCGCCTCGTCGCCGGCTTCGCGGCCACGTTCCTTTATCTCGACATCCACACGCCCGGCGGAACGGAAGAGAGTCCGAGCGAAGAGATTCGCGGACAGATCGGGGATCCGCCGCAGGGCGCCGGCACCGGCACGATCCTCATCGAGAAGCAGACCGAGCCCGCGGGCGGTACCGCGTTCGGCTTCACCGAAACGATCACGCCCGGCACCTTCTCGCTCGACGACGGCAACACCGAGACATTCGCCAGCGTCGCCCCGGGCGCCTACACCGTCACGGAGAACGATCCTTCCGGCGCCGGCTACACGCTCGCCGACGTCACGTGCAACGACGCCGACAGCAGCGGCGATACGAGCGCGCGCACCGCGAACATCAACCTCGCGGCCGGGGAGACCGTGCGCTGCACGTTCCGCAATCTGCAGACGTCGCCGACCGACACGATCTTCGTCTTCCACCTCTCCGGGGATCAGGAGCAGCCGCCGGTCTCGACGCTCGAGCGCGGCGGCTGCATGGCCCGCTTCGATGCCGGCGCCAGCGAGCTGGCCATCGTCTGCACGCACAACGTCGATCTTCCGACGGTGATGCACATCCATCGCAACGACGGCACGATCCTCTTCGACATGGGCGAGCCGGCCAGCCCGGTCATCACGACCTGGAGCGGCATGACGCCCGCGCAGGTCGCCGACCTGCTGGCCGGCAATCTCTACGTGAACATCCACACCGCCGGACGTCCGGCAGGCGTGATCCGCGGACAGATCGAAGTGCGCACCGTCGACACGATCGCCTTCCCGCTCGATGGCGCGCAGGTCGTGCCGTCGAACTCGACCACCGCCAGCGGCAACTGCACCGCAGATCTGAGCAACGACGCGACCTCGCTCGCGGTCAACTGCACGCACGATGTCGCCAGCCCCGACGCCGCGCACGTGCATCAGGCGCCGCGCGGCCACAACGGCCCGATCGCCTTCACGTTCCCGTCGGCGGCATCGCCGATCAACGCCGCGATGCCGATGACGCCCCGTCTCGTCGCCGACTTCGCGGCCTACTTCCTCTACGTCGACGTGCACGGTCCCGAAATCGGCGAGAGCACGATCGACATCCGCGGCCAGATCGGCGCTCCGGTGGTCGTGCCGACCACCGGCACGATCCGCATTCGCAAGACGACCTCGCCGTCCGGCGGCGGACCGTTCGCATTCACGTCGAATCTCACGCCGGCGAACTTCTCGATCAGCGATGGCGGCGAACAGCTCTTCCTCGACGTGCCGGCCGGCACGTACAGCGTCACCGAATCGGTGCTTTCCGGCTGGTCGGTCACGAACATCAGCTGCGGCGACAGCGACAGCAGCGGCAACGTCGCCAGTCGGACGGCCACGATTCAGCTGCAGGGCGGCGAGAGCGTCACCTGCACGTTCACGAATCTGCAGAGCGTTTCGTCCGCGCAGCACTACGTCTTCCACCTTTCGGCGGATCAGGAAGTGCCGCCGACCGACTCCACCGCGCGCGGCGGCTGCTACGCGCAGCTCGATCCATCGACGCGCCGGCTCTCGCTCGTCTGCACGCACAACGTCGACAGCCCTGCCGTGGCCCACATTCATCGCGGCGCCGCCGGCGCCATCGGCCCGCCGCTGTTCGACCTCGGCGATCCGTCCAGCCCGATCGAAGCGACGTGGGAGATGACGCCCGCCGACGTCGCCGATCTGCAGGCCGGCAATCTCTATCTCAACATCCACGCCGCCGGCCGTCCCGACGGCGAGATCCGCGGACAGATGCTCCCCCGCACCATCGATCGCATTTCGTTCGATGCCGATGCGTCGCAGGAAGTGCCGCCGACCGATTCGAATGCGATCGGCCAATGCATCGCCGATCTCGCTTCCACGCCGGCGTTCCTGAACGTCTCCTGCTCGCACAACGTGCCGTCGCCGACGTCGACGCATCTCCACGTCGCCCCTCCCGGCGTCGATGGTCCGGTCGTCTTCGACTTCGCGAACACGAGCCCGTTCTCGGCCAGCGTGCCGCTCAGTCCGCGCCTCGTGGCCGATTACGCGGCCGGCTTCCTCTACGTGAACATTCACTCCGAGGAGTACGAACAGGGCGAGATCCGCGGCCAGCTCTTCGGCGTTGCCGCTCCGGCAAACGTGAATGGCATTCCGACGCTCGGGGAATGGTCGCTGCTCGCGCTCCTCCTCGGCCTGGCGCTGCTGGCGGCGATGCGAGTGAGGGGATGAACAGATGACCGATGGGTGATGACCGGCGCTGCAAAACCGCCGCGTCGCTCATCCCGGATCTCTCGTCGCGCCCGACGTTCCGTACGCTACAAAGGCTGCAAGGAGTCATGACGCCATTGCTGTTCCGAGACGCGGCGACCGCATTCATTCGCCACTGCCAATCGATCCGGAAACTCTCTCCTCACACCATCCGCGCCTACGAGCTCGATCTCGCGCGCTTCTCCCGGTTCTTCGGCCGCCGCGCCACGATCACCGGCTGCGACAAGAACGTCATCCACAACTACGTACGGCACCTCTTCGACGTGCACGAATTGAAAGAGTCGAGCGTGAAGCGCCATCTCGCCACGCTGCGCTCGTTCTTCCGCTGGCTCGAGGAAGACGATCAGATCAGCGAGGATCCGTTTCGCGGAGCGCGCATTCGCATCCGCATGCCGAAGCGGTTGCCGCGCGTCATCGCCCGGGCCGATCTGCGCCGGCTGCTCCTGCATGAGCGACCGCACACGTTTGCCGATCTGACGGCATATGTCGCGACGGAGCTGCTGTTCGCGACCGGGATGCGCGTCAGCGAGCTGGCCGGTCTGCTCGACGCCGCGGTCGACGTGGAAGACGGCACCATCACGATCATCGGCAAGGGCAATCGCCAGCGCCGTGTCTTCGTCCCGGACGAGTTGAAGTCGCTGCTCTCCGATTACCGCGTCGTGCGCGACCGCACGTCATCGACCGCCGAGACGTTTCTGGTGAACTCGCGCGGCGACGCCGCCAGCCCGCAGATGATTCGCCGCCTGATCCGGCTGCACGGCGAACGAAGCGAAGTGCGGGACCGCGTCACGCCGCACATGTTTCGCCACTCGGTGGCCACCTACCTCCTGGAAGAAGGCGTCGACATCCGCTACGTCCAACGCCTCCTCGGGCATCGCAGCATTTCGACCACCGAGATCTATACCCACGTCGCCGACGCCGCGCTGAAAGTGAAGGTGACGGAGAAACATCCGCGCCGCGGGATCGTGGGCCGCTGACTCACTCGCACTTCATCGCCACCTTCTCCGCGAGCCGCATCACGAGGTACTCACTCACGGTGACTTCCCCGTCGATGTTCTCCGCGCGCTGAAACTCGCGGATCGCCGATTTCGTGCGCTCGTCGAGCGAGCCGAGCAGCGTGGGGCGGTAGCCGAGGGCCGCGAGGAGCACCTGCGCGGCCCGCACGAGATCGCGATTGCGATCGGCCGGCAGCAGCGTTTGCGCCGATGCCGGCCGGATCGGTGACGCATTCGCCTGCGTCGAACGCGACGGCGCAGGCGGCGCGGGCGCGGAGGCGGCGCCGTGACAGTGATACTCGCCGGTCTTTCGATTCGTATGACAACCGTTCCGATCGAGACCGCCCCCATGCGCGAACGCGGCGGGAGCGGCGACGAGAACGAGCACCGCGAGCAGGATCGTGCGCTGATTTCTCATGAAAGCACCGACACCATTCTGCGCGATCGGTGGCGTTTCAGCGCATTGCTTCCAGCTCGCGGCGCCGGGCCAGCAATCGCGCGAACTGCTGCTTCGCGTGCACGAGCATCGCCACGGCGATGCTCGCCATCAGCAATCCGGTGCACGACGCCCCCACCGCACCGCGCACGCCGCGCAACGCGAGGAGCAGTGCGCCGATCGCGAAGAGCGAGCTGAACGTGACGGCCATGCGCGCGGCCAGAATGCGATGTCCCGCCAGCAGCACGCGCCGCTTCGTCAACACCCAGACCGCGTACGCGACCCACGACGAGCCAATGGCCACCATCACCGCGAACGCCACCTCCGTTCGCGGCGGCAGCGATGTTTCGGTGGCCCACAACGACGTGATCGATACGGTCATCAGCAGTGCCACGAGGAGCAGTGCGGTGTAGGCGATGCGTGCGCGAACGGAGAGCTCGGCATCGAGCAGGCGCTGCATTTCTTCGACAGTCGGTTTCATCGTGTCCATCCTTTCGCTTCGAGCTGGCGGCGGAGCGTGTTGCGTGCGCGGAACAGTCGCGACTTGATCGTGCCGAGAGGAGCCTCGAGGATCTCGGAGAGCTCCTGCAGCGTCAGCTCACGGAGGTAGAAGAGCACCAGTACCTCGCGTTCGAGCAGCGGCAGCGCTTCGAGCTCGGCGTGCAGTGCCTGGAGATCGAGCTCGTCGGCGACGACGTCGGCGGCGACATCGACGTCGTCGAGCGGCACCGTCGGCTCGCGATACCGGACGCGCAGCCGGTCCATCACCGCCCTTCGCGCGATGCCGAACAACCACGCCCGCAGACTGCCTGGCTCGCGCAGCCGGGCGATCGCGCGCACCACGCGCAACCACGTCTCCTGCACCACGTCCGCGGCGGTGTCGTCACTCGCCGTGAGCCGCCGCACGTACATCCACAACGGCTCATGCCACCGCGCGATCAGCTCCTCGAACGCCTCACGCTCTCCGAGCTGACACCGCACCACCAGCAGATCGTCTTCGACTCGCATCACAGAAAGAGTCGCGAACGGTGGCCAAAAGGTTCACGGCGGAAATGCGAAACTGCGGCGCGCTCTGCGCCGGGCTCAAGGCTGTTTCGTTTCCGCGGCCGAGGCGACACTGCCCGTCGCGCTCTCCAGCAGCTTGCCGAGGAGCGCGCGCACTTCGTCGTCGCAATTCTCGCTCGACATCTTCCGCAGGGCGATCAGCGCTTCCTTCGACGACTCTGCACTGAGACGCGGCAGCAGCTTCGGCAGGCTCGGTGCGAGCAGCGTCGCAAAGCGCCGCAGTTCGGCGGGACGATACGTGGTCGCTTCGCTGAAGCTCTGAATCGCGCCGATCACGACCTGTGCGGTACCGCCACGCATCGTGTCGATGGCTCCCGATTTGGCGCCGCGCTCCTCTTCCGGAAGAGAGGCCAGGAACTCGTCCGCCAGCGTCCAGATCTCGTCGTTCACGCGCGCGATGAATCCCATCAATTCGACGAGCTCGCGATCGAACGGCTCGCCCTGATTCGACGCCTGAAGATAAATCCCCGTCAGCAGGGCGAGGTTCTGCGCGAATGCCGCCGCCTCCGGCAGTCGCGTCGACATCGGCAGATTCGTGTCCTGAAAAACGCGGAAATTCGTTTCCGAGACCAGACGCCGCATCAATGCGCCCGATTTCTCGCTGTCGAAACGCGGCAGCTGATGCGCGTCTTTCTCCACCGTTCCCTGCAGCACCTCGACGAATTTCGCGTAATCGTGCGAGCTCCACTCGCGATCGGCCGCCGGTGCGCCCGCCTCGACGTACGCGGCGACCGTGAGCGACTCATCGGCCGGAACCTTCACGCTCCCCTTGTCACACTCCGCCTGCAGACGGAGCGAAACGACTGCTGCGATGAAAAGAAGAACGAGCCGGCGATAGTGCATCAATGCATTGTAGCTACCGTTCTCCGAGAAACGCCTCGATCATTGCCACCTGCCATTCGCCGCGCGTGACGAATTGCATGTGATCGGTGCCCGGCAGAATGGCCACCTCTCCTTTTGGAAAGAGGCGATACATCGCCAGGACGTGTTCGACCGTCACGACGTCGCGGTCTCCCGCCATCACCAGCGTCGGCGCCTCGATCGACCGTAAGAGCGCGTCGGGCCAGTCTTTGAAGCCGAGCATCCGCGCCACGCATTTGTCGTGAAACGACTGCAGGTTCTCCGGATTCGGCGCGACCGCGAGATACGCCTCCTTCAATTCCTTCGGCATGTCCGAGAGTTTCGCGTGACGCATGCCTTCCCAGAATTGCGGCGGAAGGCCGTCCCGTCGATACATCGCCGAGGCCACCACCAGCCGCCGCACCAGCTTCGGATGGCGGATTGCGATCTGCATCGCAATGCTGCCGCCGTTGCTGTAGCCATAGAAATCGGCCTGCTCGACCTGCAGCTGCTTCAGGAGCTCGGCCGCATCATCGGCCGATTGTTCGAACGTGAACGGCCGGCCGGCGACGTCCGTCGTTCGTCCATGCCCCTGTTGCTCGAACGCGATCACGCGATGCGTTTTCGCGAGCATCGGCAACACCTGCCCGAACGAGGTCTCGATCGTCGAGCCGCCGCCGTGCAGGAGAACGAGCGGCGGATTTTTCGCGTCGCCATGAATTTCGTAATAGAGCTTGAGTCCGTGAATGTCGGCATAGTCGGCAAACATCGGCGCGGCCAGCAGCGTGCTCAGAAGAATTCTCTTCATGACGCGCTCACCACCGTTCCGAGATTGTCGAGACCGGCCGCCGTTCCTTCCTTGCGTCCTTCCAGATCGTCGTACTCGTCGAGCAGGATCAGCTGCTCGGTGAAGGTCATCTTCGTCCCCTCGTCCGTGGCCGCGAATTCCACGGTCGCCAGCGAAACGGAGATGCGCGTTTCGCCGAGGTACATGTCGTACGCGTAGATGATTCGCTCGTTGAGCACGATGTCGTAGTACGTCGCGGAGTAACGGTGGGCGACGCCGCCGTCGGAGGGATATGTGTCGACGCGCTCATGGCCGCCGGGGCGGAAATCGAGCTCGTAATTTTCCGAGCGCCAGTCGTCGTGACAGGCAAACCAGCTCTGTTTCGACCGCGGGTCCGCCCAGGCGTCGAAGACGCGCCGCGGCGTGGCGGGATAGTGGCGCTCGATGGTGAAGGTGGCGTGCCGCGTCGTTGCGTCATGGGTCGTGGTCATTTCTTTCCTTTCGTGGCGGGATCGCCTTGCGCGAGGAAATCGCCCAGCCGGTCGAAGCGGCGCTCCAGACTCGCGCGGCGTCTGGCGATCCACTGCTCGGCCGTTTTCAAGGCCTTCTGATTGACGCGGCACGTCCGCACGCGGCCCGCTTTTTCCGACTCCACGAGGCCGCTCGACTCGAGCAGCTGGAGGTGCTGCAGCACCGCCGGCAGCGACATCTCCAGCGGCTCGGCGAGCTCGCTGACCGAGGCCGGACCGCGGCTCAGCCGTTCGACGATCACCCGGCGGCTCGGATCGGCCAGGGCGTGAAAGAGGAGATCGAGCGATGCGGGATGGTTAAGCATCTACTTAAGTGTCGCACAGGCCCGTTCCTCCTGCAAGCACTTGAGCCGGGCCACCCCCTCGCGGTACAAACAGCGCGCTCATGAACAAACAGCGGCTCGAAGCGTTCAGCGACGGCGTCATCGCCATCCTCATCACGATCATGGTGCTCGAGCTCCATCCGCCTCATGGTCCGGACTGGCACTCCCTCGCGGCGCTGCTGCCGAAGTTCCTCAGCTATCTCCTCAGCTTCATCTACCTCGGCATCTACTGGAACAACCACCACCACATGCTCCACATCTCGCACCGCGTCACCGGCGGCGTCCTGTGGGCGAATCTCCATCTTCTCTTCTGGCTCTCGCTCGTCCCCTTCATGACCGGCTGGGTCGGCGAACATCCCGACAGCCCCATCCCCGCCGCCGCGTACGGCCTCAACTTCGTGCTCGCCGCCGTCGCCTACACGATCCTGCAGAACACGATCATCCGCGCCGATGGCGGCGAGACCTCGCCGCTCGCCCGCGCGGTCGAACACGACTGGAAAGGCAAAGCCTCGATCGCCCTCTATCTCGCCGGCATCGCCTGCGCGTTCCTCCACCCCTGGCTCGCCGACGCGTTCTACGTCGTCGTCGCCGCAATCTGGTTCGTGCCCGACAAGAGGATCGAGAAAAAACTCGCACAGGAGAGCTAGGGGGAAAGCTCGCCACCGTGGCCTTCCCATCCAGGAAAGGGAGGGCCGCACGGTTGTGTGATCTGGCATGAAACTCGTAGCCTTCGGGCCGTGAGTCGGGAGAAGGATCATCCATTCGTTCGCGTGCGCGGAGCGCGCGAGCACAATCTGAAGAACATCGACGTCGACATTCCGCGCGATGCCCTGGTTGTATTCACGGGCGTGTCGGGATCGGGGAAGTCGTCGCTGGCGTTCGGAACGCTGTATGCCGAGGCGCAGCGGCGCTATCTCGAATCGGTATCGCCGTACGCCCGGCGGCTCTTTCATCAGATGGCGGTACCGGACGTCGATGAGATCGACGGCCTGCCGCCGGCGGTCGCCTTACAGCAGCAGCGCGGCGGCACGACCACGCGCTCGTCGGTCGGCAGCGTGACCACGCTTTCGAATCTGCTGCGCATGCTGTATTCGCGGGCCGGCGATTATCCGCGCAATCAGCCGCTGCTCTATGCGGAATCGTTTTCACCGAATACGCCCGAGGGGGCTTGCCCACAATGCCACGGCCTCGGACACGTCTACAGCGTCACCGAACAGTCGATGGTGCCGGATCCCTCGCTCACCATTCGCGAGCGCGCCATCGCCGCCTGGCCGCCTGCATGGCACGGCCAGAATCTTCGCGACATCCTCGTGACCCTCGGGTATGACGTCGATACGCCGTGGCGCGACCTGCCGAAAAAGGATCGCGACTGGATTCTCTTCACAGACGACCAGCCGACCGTCCCCGTCTATGCCGGCCTCACTCCCGAAGAGACCCGCCGCGCGCTCAAACGCAAAGACGAGCCGAGCTATCAGGGGACGTTCAGCAGCGCGCAGCGGTATGTGCTGCACACGTTCGCAAACACGCAGAGCCCTCTGATGAAGAAGCGCGTCTCGCAATACCTGCTCAGTACCGACTGCCCGACCTGTCACGGCAAACGGCTGCGGCGCGAATCGCTCTCGGTGAAATTCGCCGGACTGGACATCGCCGAAATATCGGCGCTTCCATTGAAGCGCCTCGCACAGATCGTGCGTCCTTACGGGAAGCTGCGGGCGAATGACGAGCATCCCGAAAAAGCGATCGTGACGCAGCGCATCGCCTATGACCTGAATGCGCGGCTCGACGTCCTGCTCGAGCTCGGCCTCGGCTACCTCTCCCTGGAACGGAGCACACCGACGCTGTCGCCGGGCGAATTACAACGTCTGCGGCTGGCCACGCAGGTCCGTTCCAATCTCTTCGGCGTCGTCTATGTGCTCGACGAGCCTTCGGCCGGTCTGCATCCCGCCGATACCGAGGCCCTCTTGTCGGCATTGGATAAATTGAAGGCTTCGGGAAATTCACTGTTCGTCGTGGAGCACGAGCTCGACGTCATTCGTCACGCCGACTGGATCGTCGACGTCGGTCCGAATGCAGGAGAACGCGGGGGCGAGATTCTTTACAGCGGACCACCGGCCGGCCTGGCGCGGATCGAACCGTCACACACGCGCGAATTTCTCTTCGCCGCACGCGCCGCCGAGCCGCGCACACCGCGCGAGCCTCGGGGCTGGCTCAGGCTCGCCGGTGTCACGCGCAATAATCTCGAGGACCTTGCCGTCGACTTTCCTTTGAGCGTCTTCACAGCCGTGACCGGCGTTTCGGGCTCAGGAAAATCGAGCCTCGTCAGCCAGGTGCTGGTGGAGCTCGTCGCCGCTCAACTCGGGCAGCGCGTCGAGGCGGACGAAGAAGAAAGCGATCCGCTCGAACGCGACGTCGTGCTCACGGAAGGAGGCGAGATCGTCGGCGGAATGGAAACGATCCGGCGGCTCGTGCGCGTCGATCAGAAACCGATCGGCCGCACGCCGCGCTCGAATCTCGCCACCTACACCGGCCTCTTCGATCACGTGCGCCGCCTTTTCGCCTCGACGAAAATGGCGCGCGCACGGCGTTACGACGCCGGCCGTTTCTCGTTCAATGTCGCGAAAGGACGCTGCGAGACCTGCGAAGGCGAAGGGTTCGTCATGGTCGAGCTGCTGTTTCTGCCGAGTGTGTACGCGCCCTGCCCGACCTGCCACGGTGCGCGCTACAACGCCCGGACGCTGGACGTGCAATACAACGGCAGAAACATCGCCGAGGTGCTGGGCCTTACCGTCGATGCGGCGTGGGAGTTCTTCACGGAGGAGCCGCACATCCATCGCGCATTGGACGTGCTCCGCCAGGTCGGCCTCGGTTACCTGCGACTCGGACAACCGGCCACGGAACTCTCCGGCGGCGAAGCACAACGCATCAAGCTGGCCACCGAATTACAACGCATTGGCCGCGGCAACACGCTCTACATTCTCGATGAGCCGACCACCGGGCTCCATCCCGCCGACGTCGAGAAATTGATGACGCAGCTCGAAGGGCTCGTCGACGCCGGCAATACCGTCATTGTGGTGGAGCACGACATGCACGTCATCGCCCGCAGCGACTGGGTCATCGACATCGGTCCCGGCGCCGGCGATGAAGGGGGAACGATCGTCGCACAAGGTCCGCCCGCGGAAGTCGCGCGCGCCCGCGGCAGCCGTACCGCGAAATTCCTCGCGGCGGCGATGTAATGGGAGGCGCGCGCCCGGGCTCCTCCCATGACCGCTTCAATAACGATCGATCGAGAAATAGACCTCGTGCATCGCGAACTGCTGGACGTGCCCTTGCGACCGGCGCGTGAAGTTTCCCTGCAGGAGATGCAGGTTCCCGTTTTCATCCGCCCCGTAATTCCGCTCCGGGCCGATGCCACGCCACGCGAGCGAAATTGCGATCACGCCGGCGCTTGCGAGCGTCGAGTTCTCGTCCTGCGAGACGAGCGCGTCGTGATTGCGATCGACCCACAGCCACAGGCGCGGCCAGATTCGATCGGAGACCGTAATGACGCCGTCGCCATTGCCGCCATAAGCGGGATCGTCATAGGCCGAAAACGCTTCATAGCCGTGCCGCGCCTTCGAGCCGTCCGGCAT
Source organism: Thermoanaerobaculia bacterium (assembly GCA_036261885.1). GTDB lineage: Bacteria > Acidobacteriota > Thermoanaerobaculia > Gp7-AA8 > Gp7-AA8 > QHVT01. The sequence goes on from DATAJY010000008.1 coordinate 70,388, forward strand.
GAGCGTGGCGTCACCGAACAGCTCCTGCCCGCCATCGATTTTTCGATTTCCATTCCAGTCGACGTACAGGAAACCGTCCTCATGATCCGGAGCGGTCCAGGCCGTGCGATCGGCCACACCGTTGCCGGTGAGGTCGAACCAGACCGGCGATTGCGACTTTGCCGTGGTCCAGATGCCGTCGCCGTTCAGGTCGAGGATCAACGGTTCGTTCTGCATGCCGCCGTCATTACAGTGATCGCACGCCTGCACGCCACCACCGCCGCCGCTCCCTGCACCACTCGGCGCACAACGGCTGTTCCCATTGAAGATCTGGGAGAAGGTCACGAAGCCGCGCACGGTCCACACATAGAGACTGGTCGTATAGCAGGCGCCCGGCGTTGCCGGTCCTTCGAGAATGTACGAGTACGATCCGGCCCCCGATACATCCGACGTATAGACTTGTGGGCCCGAGACCGTGTGCGTGCCGTGCAATTCGAACGTGGTCGGACGATTGAGATCATCGACGAATGCCGCACTGCCGACGGAGCGGAAGGTCAGATTCGAATCGATCGACATCAGAAACACGGAGCCGTCGATGCGATACGCGTGAGCCGCCGCGGCGTAGAAGATCAATGATGCAAAGAGTGTGAGCAGGCGCACGCATTTCATCGACACCCCTCCTCGGCCTGGCGAAGCAGTGCCGGATCGGGGAGCGTGAAGGCCGTGGAAAACATATTCACCGCGATGACTTCATAAAGAAAACGATCGAGGCGCTGGCGGCCGAATTCGGCTCTTGCGGCGCTCAATGCCGCGGCACGGCTGCGACAGAGGGCACGGTAACGGTCATTGACCGCACCGGCACTGGCCTGATCGGCGGCGGCCTTGAATTGCACGTTCCGCATCTCGTGCACGTCGGCCATGTAGATCGTCGTGATGTTGCGCATGCGATCCCAGAAATCATCCGGCAGACCGTAGCGCTGCACGTCCGGGCTCAGTGCGTCACGAAAGACTTCCGACGTCCGGACGTCCGACAACAGCGACAGCTTGATCAGTTCTTCGAATACCTGATGGGGAAGAAAGAGCTCCGGGTGCGTACGGCCATCGAAGGAGTCGACGGCCCGCGCCGCCTGCGCATTGGCGACGACGGCGGGGCGTCGCGCATTCGATTGCATTCGCTGCCGGGCCGCTTCCGAGCTCGTGCGCAAAGCGATGCGCTCGTCGAGCGGCCATTCCCACGATTTCCGGGGCGCCGGCTGCGCAACCGCCGCGCCGGCGGTTGCCAGAATTACCAGTCCAACAAGAACCCTCATGTCGGTCCTCCTCCACGCAGGAGTGACGTCTCGACGCACTTCACTACCTCCATCATGGGTCCGTACAGCGCGAAACTGCAAACGCCGAACAGTAAATCTTCCATGATTGGCGCGGTTCGCGTGAATTCCGACTCTCTTAATAGTCAAATCGTCTTCAGTGTGTCTGTTGTGTTCCCCGCAGATACGCGTTTGCTTCGTCGAGCTCCGCCTTGCGCGTCGCGTTTTGTCCCACGTCCAGCAATTGACGATAGAACGTGGCGGCGGTGTCGCGTTCGCCCGCGGCTTTCGCCGCGCGCGCGGCACCAAGAATGGTGTTGAAGCGGCGCGGATACAACTCCGAGGCACGCACATAAGCTTCGAGTGCCTTCGCCGGCCGCGCTTGTACGAGCAGCAGATCGCCGAGCTGCTCGTATGCCGGGAGTGTCGGAGCCGGAGTGACGGAGTGTTTCGGTGTCGAGGTCTCGAGCTCCACGGCCGCATTCATGAAGGCGAGGCTCTGGTCCGGCGTTTGCTCGGCCTGTGCAATCCAGGCATTGAGCTCGAGCGCGAGAACGGCCACATTGCGCGTAAAGAGCTCTTCGCCGGATTTCCGCGTCGCCACCTCCAGTTCCCGAAGACGCGTCAACGATGCGCGTGCGAGAGGAAGGTCGCCGCCGTGCACCTCGCCGAGGCCGAGCGCGAAAACTGTAATGGCCTCGGGCCACGTGAAGCGATTCCAGTCCAGTGTGGCCGGCTCACGAGTGGCGATGGCCGCCGCTTCCTTCCACGCGCGGCGTTCCAATGCGTAACGCGACTGGGTCGAGGCGAGATGAAACGCGGTCTTGAAAGACGGCTCCATGCGGCTCGTCTCGCGGAGGCGCTTCAATTGGAGCGCCGCGGATGCGTCATCCCCTTTCTGCAGTTCGGCGTAAATCAGATATTCGATGGCGTGTGCGAATTCATCCCAGACGAACTCCCCGTTTGCTCCCGCCGGATGTTCGAGCGCCGCCTCGGCGGCGAGGAGATTCCCGCGAATTACCCCGTCCCAGTCGCCGAGGCGCGTGTAAATGTGCGTCGGCATGTGCAGCGCATGCGGATTGCGCGGCGCCAGGGACTCGTATTTGCGCGTGATCTCCAATAGCTCCCGTTCGCGGCCCGGAACGTCATTGGCGTGCACCAGATAATGCATCGCGCCGGGATGCTGAGGATTTTTCTGATAAATGCGCAGCAGAATTTCCGCCGCGCGATCGGCATGCTCGCGTGAGATCTTCGTCGCCGGTGTCGTGGCCAGGTGCGCGAGCGCATAGAACGCCGCCGCTTCCGGATCATCCGGCAATTTCGCATAGGCATCCTGCGCCGCCTCTTCCCAGCGCCGGATGCGCAGCCAGTAATCGCCCGAGGCAGGTTCGACAAAGAACGCTTCGGCCGCGTGGATGAACAGCCGCTCTCGCTCCGTCGGCGCGGCGAGCTCCTTTGCCCGCGCGACCTCGTTCCATCCGCGCTGCAATGCCTCCGCATTCGGTCGCGTCGGCCAGAGCGGCTGAAACAGCGTCATGGCGATGCCCCAGTGCGCCATCGCACAGTTCGGATCGGTGGCCGCGACCTCCTCGAATGCGAGTCGCGCCTGCGGATACGTCATGTGATGCAGGATCGTGATCGCACGCGTGAACTGCTCCTGCGCGGCCGGAGTGCAGCTCACCGGAAACTCGACCACGCCGAGTCCATGACCGCCGTGATCGTGCGTCGGCGTTTGTTGCGGAGCCGCGTGCGCACACGCGAGTGAAGTGGCGATGAATGCAAGTGCGGCGACACGCGCGATGGTTCCGACGAACGAGCATTTGAGATCCCGCATCGAGCCCTCCGGTTTCGGCGATTCTATGCGGAAGGGCGTGATGGAGTCGGGAAGGGCGTAGGTACGAGGGAAGTGTGCTGTCGAGGAGGGGGATCCGTGCTTACGCACGGGATGACACGGAGGGTCGCCGGTGAATCGGTCGCGACACACATCCGTTCGTGACGACCGGTCTCCCGACAACCGACAACGACATCCGACTACCGCCGCCGCTCCTCCAGATGCTTCTCCCAATCCTCCTGCTGCGGTTTCGCCCAGTGAGCGATGAGGAGGCGGTAGCCGTCGGGGTCCTGAAGCTGGATCTCGCCGCTCGGCATGTAGCCGGGAAACGAGATCGGCGAGACGGCGACGCCATTGGCGAGCAGATGCTCGCGCAATGCGGGGAGGTCGCTGGTGTAGAGATAGAACAGAGTCACTTCCGACGATGTGTCGACCGGCTCTTCGGCGCGCAGGAACATGAGCGCGCCGCCGTCGCAATGCATGCGCGCCCAGCCGATCGGGCAGCCGGGCGCGCCGTCGTCGTCGACGAGCTCGAACCCGAGGAGCTCGTAGAACGCGATGGAGCGTTCCACGTCCGCCACAGTGAGCATCGGCGTCGAATAGCCTGCTTTTGCCGTCATGACGCCATCCTACAGATGCGTGCGCACTTCGTCATCGAACTGCCGCACGTTTTCGAACTGCTTGGCGATCGGGACACGCCGGGTGTCGGACTTGATCGGCAGGCGCTGGCTCGAGTAATTCGCGCAGATTTCATTGATTGCATGGCGGCCGAGGGCGCGATAGCTCTCGAATTGCGACTCGCTGAAGAACTGGTCCGCCGTCGACTCGTGCGGAAAATCGAGCGATTCCTGCGAATAGTTGTACACGTCGCGCGGCAATTGCGCACTGCCATAGATGCCGGCTTTGATGTAGATCAGCGTGCCGTCCTTGCCGTTGACGTCAACGGTGCTGTAGCGGATGGCGGCGCGGGCGACATAGCGGCCCTTCCCGAATTTCCCCTTATCGCCGCGCGGCTCCATTTCGAAGGTCTCGATGATGTCGATCGGCACGCCGAGGTCCGTACGGATCTTGCGAATGGCATTGCCGAGATCTTCGAACGAGTATTTCGGATCGGCGCCGGCATCGCTGACGACGATGTACCGGCAGCGGCGCAGCACCATTTCGTACATCGCGAGATTTTCGAAATGGCCGCCGTCGGAGAGGTAGATCCATTTGCTGGTGTTATTGGAGCCGCCGGTCAACTCGCTCGTGAGCGGGACGAGATTCGACGTCGGGTGCGCGGAGGTGTAGGCCTTGTTTCCGAAGAGGTTCGTGTTTCCGAGCCACGAGCCGAGGCGCACATTGAAGATCGTCAACAGAAAGGCCATCGCCGGCGAGGAGTGATACCCCATGTTCGGGCTGGCCGCGGCGCCGGAGATCGTCACCGCCGTGCCGAGAGAAATGCCTCGCGGACCGCCGTAGGTGTGGGAATCGCGATATCCCTCATAAAGGCTGCCGGAGTGATACGGCGAGATCGTGAACGACTCGGCCATGCGCTGTTGCCACGCCAGAGACTGGCCGGAGGTGAGATTGAGCGCGGTATTGACGATGTGCATCGGGCCGCGTTCTTCACAGCTCGTCGGCATTTTCGGAATGACGCCGACATATTCATCGAGCAGGGCCCGATTGCGATACGGCCTGCTGTGGCCGATGCGGTCCTGCGCGTGGAGGGTCACGCAGTCCGGCAGCGGCAGGCCGGACTGCGCAAAGTCGTCGGTCATGATCAGATGATTGAGGTTCGAGGCCAGTGCCTCATAGGCGGCATCGACGTCCTCACTCGACTCGAAAAGCGCGAGGGTCCGCTCGTCCAGCTTCCCCCACAAGTCGAGTTTCTTGTCGTTCTTCAACGCCTCGACGAATGCCGGCGTGACGTTCGATTTCCAGAGTAATTCGGGCCGGAGCTCGAACATCTGCAGATTGTCGCGTTCGTCGAAGCCGGTAAAGGGATCGGGGATACGGCGATTGCGCGATGCGCCGAGGTATGCGCGGATCAGGCGGTTCCGATACAACGCGTGCATCGAGAATTTGTTCACGCCGATGGCGAGGGAGAGCAGGAGCGCCACGAGGCCGACCGCGGCGATGGCGAGCAGTTCGGGGCTCGAGGTATTTCGAATCGTGACCAGATGCGCCGCGGCCCGCAATGGCTCGAGACGCAGCAGCGGCCGCGCCGGGACGGTCTGCCGTGTTTCGATGACGGTGCCGTTCGCCACCTGGCGGGCGACCTCCGTCCGCTGCCATGTTTTCGCGCTCGCTTCCGCGAACAGCGCCTCATTGAGCTTCGGCCCTTTGATCTCGTGAATCAGCCAGGTCGTGCCCAGCGAAATCGCGGCGAGGATGAATACGATGAACAGCGGGATGATCGCGGCAGAAATGAGGTTCCCGACTTTCGCGAACGTTCCCGATTCTTCCTTTTCCTTCTGATTGGCGGGAGTCTTGTCGCTGAAACCGAGAGTGGCCGCGGCAATGCCCGCTACGCCACCGATCGACGAGAGAAGGATCGGTGCGTAATAGAGCGCCACCGGTCCGAAGACGGCGATGACATTGAACACGGCGATGCCGATCGAGAACATCAGCAGCAATGCGCCGCCGCGGGCCCACCATTCGCGATCGCCGTCGTCATTCCTGCGGCTGGAGAGTCCCACGAAGATGCTGGCCTGAATGAAAAAGACGAGCAGTGCCGACGGGACGGCGAAGCAGACATAGAGCGCCGCGTCGGGCGTGACCGTGGCGGTCAGTCGCGCATAGGGATCGAGCAACTCGACGTTCGGGGTCTGGGCGATCGGATTCGAAAATACCTTCTTCGCCAGCAGGAGGAACAGGCCGGCCGAGGTGGCCATGGCCACGACCACGGCGAACAACTCGATGAACGTTTTCGAGGTGAAATAGCGGCGCTGGCCTCTGGTACTGAGAAATCCGGTGCTGCGGGCATTGGCGTGCATGAGCCACGCGCGTCCGTAATACGTCAGCCACGGCACGAGGGCCATGCCGAGCACGGCGGTGATCAATTGTGGCCACGGCGTTTTCGCGTGCACGAGCTCTTCGCGCAAGTGGGCGGCGTCGGCCCAGAACAGGGCCAGGGAAATCGAGGCGATCACCAGAGGCACGATCACGCCGAGGAAATAGCCGCGGCGCGACGAGAGCCAGCGCAGCTTGGCGCTGCGACCACCTTCCAGCGGGCGGGCCGCGCCGATGTAGCCGAACGCGATCGTGACGGCGATGGCCACGATCCATGCGTGCGATTCCGCCTGAAAAATATGGCGACGCTCAATGCCCCAGCTGAATAAGCGCGGGGTGGCCAGGGCCACGGCCAGCAGCGGCACGAGCACCAGCCAGTTCAATAAGAGATTGCGGACATACAGCGACCCGAGCGTCCACGAATCGGCGGATAAGAGACCGAGGCGCGGGCTGAGGTAATTACTGTAATTGCGGAGATGGCGGATCGGCACCGGCTCCGGATCGATCTTGGCGCGATCGGCATCGAGTGCGCGGCGCGACGGCTGGTCGGATTGTGCGGGAACGACTTCGCCGACGGCGGTATCGGCGCGATGCAGATCATTTTCGACGCCGGTGACTCCTTCCGGATGCCGCCGCACCCACGACGAGAGCCAGGAGCCGATGTAGCCGCCGCCCGAAACCGTGGACAGGTAATCGAATTTCCGGAGAATGCGCGCACTGGCCAGGCCCTGGATCACGCCGAGCGCAAACGTCGCGCTGCGGATTCCGCCGCCCGAAACGCAGAGTGCGCTGCGCGGACTGTCGTCCGGCATGGCGTGGATGCGGGTATAGAGCGCGTCCAGGCGTTTGTCGCGGAGCGATTTCACCGCGCCGCTCAGCGCGTCATCGACGATGGAGCGCCGCAGCTCGGTCCTGGTCCAGACTTCCTGCGGTTTTTCGAAGTAATCATCGAAATGATCGATCAACTCGCGACCGCGCTCGCTCAATGCGGGCGACTCTTTCAGCCGCTCGAGGTGCGTGCCGTCCACCAGCGCATTGAGCGTCGCACAAAGGCTTTCGCGCACTTCGATGCCGCAAATGCGCAGGATCGATCGCGCCTCCGCCTCGTTGAGCACGCAATGCTCGTCGTAATGGTCGGGCTCGCGGTCGAGCGGACCATTGGCGGCGACGAACTCCTCTTCCAGGACGTGATAGACCTCCAACGGCAGAGACGACATCGGACACCTCCGGCCACTCGGTTCTCGAAACAATTGCTGATGTGGAGAGACGGAAGTGTACCCCTGCGGCCCCGAATTGTCAGCGGGTGATTACGGTGCCGCGAGCTGTTGTGGAACACCCGTTGCTCTATCCCCACGTGCGGCCTCGGCCGCCCACAAAAGGAGAAGACACAATGGCAACCGGAGCAGAACATCGCGGTAAAGGCATTCTCGAGCAGGTGAAAGGCGCGGTGAAGGAAGGGTTCGGCGCGCTCACCGGCGACCGCTCGACCGAGATCGAAGGAAAAGCGGAGCGCGCGAAAGGGGCGGTCCGGGAGAGCTATGGCAATCTCAAGGACGATCTGACGCGCAGGAACGATGACGACCTGAACCATCCACCGAAATAACAAAGCCGCCGAAATAACAAAGCCACCGAGAGAACAAAGCCCCGGAGGTCCGAACATCGAGGCATGAGGATCCCGCGTCCGCGCGGGATCCGTTTTTTCTTCTGGCGCGAAATTCGCTGCTTTTGATTAGCATCGTCATTCCATGACCTCGATGCAGCAGCGAATCGACGCGCTGGACTGGTCGAAGACCTCGATCGGCTCGCGCGAACAATGGCCGCAGAGTCTGCGCACGGCGGTCAGCATCTGCATCGATTCGCGCTTCCCCATCCTGATCTGGTGGGGCCCCGATCTCGTCAAGATCTACAACGATGCGTACGCGCCGATTCTCGGCGACAAGCACCCGGCCGCCCTCGGCGCGCCCGGCCGCACGGTCTGGCCGGAGATCTGGCCGGTCATCGGGCCGATGCTCGATCAGGTGATCCAGGCCGGCATCGCCACCTGGTCCGACGATCAGGTGCTGATGATGAATCGCCACGGCTATCTCGAGGAGACGTACTTCACCTTCTCGTACAGCCCGATTCGCGATGAAAGCGGCGGCATCGGCGGCATCTTCACCGCCGTCACCGAAACGACGTCGCGCGTGATCGGCGAACGGCGTCTCGACACGCTGCGCCAGCTCGCCGCGAGCGCCGGTGCGGCGAAGACGCTGAACGAGGCGTGCGGCACCGCCGCGGCGATCCTGGCCACGAATCCGAAAGACATCCCGTTCGCCGCGCTCTATGTCCGTCGCGATGGTGATTACGAACGGGTGCAGGCGGTGGGCGACGTTCCGCACGACCTGCCGGCGCAGACCGACGGCACGCTCGCGGTCGAGAACGCACTGACGCTGCCGCTGCAGATCGCCGGCGAGGCGAATGTCTCGGCCCTCCTGGTCGTCGGCGTCAGTCCGCATCGCCTGCTCGACGACGAATATCGCGCTTTCTTTTCGCTCGTGGCGGGTCACGTCACCTCGGCGATGTCGGATGCGACGGCCTTCGAGGCGCAGCGCCGCCGCGCGGAAGCGCTCGCGGAGCTCGACCGGGCGAAGACGGCGTTTTTCTCGAACATTTCCCACGAATTCCGCACGCCGCTGACGCTGATGCTCGGGCCGGTCGAGGACCTGCTCGAAGAGGGGCGGATGGAGGCGGTCGATCGCGAGCGCCTCGAGCTCGCCCATCGCAACGCGCTGCGGCTGCTGAAGCTGGTCAACGCGCTGCTCGATTTCTCGCGCATCGAAGCAGGACGCATCGACGCGGTGTACGAGCCGGTCGAGCTGGCCTCGCTCACGAGCGATCTGGCCGGCGTGTTCCGCTCGGCCGTCGAGCGGGCCGGACTGCGGCTGATCGTCAACACGCCGCCGCTCGGCGAGCCGGTCTACGTCGATCGCGAGATGTTCGAAAAGATGGTGCTCAATCTATTGTCGAACGCGCTGAAGTTCACGTTCGAGGGAGAGATCGAGGTCTCGCTGCGCGGCCGCGGCGATTGCGTCGAGGTCGCGGTGCGCGACACCGGCACCGGCATTCCGGCCGAGGAGCTGCCGCACCTGTTCGAACGCTTCCATCGCGTGCGGAACGCGCGCGGCCGCACGAACGAAGGGAGCGGCATCGGCCTGGCGCTGGTGAACGAGCTCGCGAAGCTGCACGGCGGCAGCGTGTCCATCGAAAGCGAAGTGAATCGTGGCAGCACGTTCACCATCACCTTCCCCCTCGGCACCGCGCACCTCGCGGAAGGGAGAATCGGCGCCACGCGCACGCGCGAGTCGACGGCCGCGCGCGCCGACTCGTTCATCGAAGAGGCCTTGCGCTGGAGCGGCGAGCGCCCCGCGCCGGAGGTGCGGCGTCACGAAGGACGGATCCTGCTCGCCGACGACAACGCCGACATGCGCGATTACGTGAAGCGGCTGCTGCGCGACTCGTACGACGTCGAGGCGGTGCACGACGGCCTCGATGCGCTTGAAGCGGCGCTGCGCGAACCGCCGGCGCTCGTGCTCTCGGACGTGATGATGCCGCGCATGGATGGCTTCGCGCTCCTGCGGGCCTTGCGCGAAAACGAGCGCACGCGCGAGGTGCCGGTGATTCTGTTGTCCGCGCGCGCCGGCGAAGAGGCGAAAGTCGAAGGGCTCGACGCGGGAGCGGACGACTATCTGACGAAGCCGTTCAGCGCGAAAGAGCTGCTCGCGCGCGTGCATGCACACGTGCGGCTGCAGCAGGTCCGCCACGATGCGCACACGGCCATTCGCGAATCGGAGGCGAAGTTCGCCACCGCGTTCGATCGCAGCCCGCTCGCGCTCACGATCACGGCGCTCGACGACGGACGCCTGCTCGACGTGAATGCCGGCTTCGTGCGGCTCTCCGGTTACTCGCGTGAAGAAGCGGTCGGCCGCACGGTCGACGAACTGCATCTCTGGGTCGATCACGGGTTGCGCACGGACGGCCTGCAGAAGCTGCGGCTCGGCGACTTCATCGCCGACGTCGAAGCGCGCTTCCGCACGAAGTCCGGCGAAATCCGATTCGGTGTGATCGGCGCCGCGGTCGTGGAGATCAATCAGCGCCGCTGCATCCTCAGCTCGGTGGTCGACATCACCGAGCGCAAACGCGCCGACGAGGCACTGCGGGAAAGTGAGCGGCGCTTCCGCGAATTCGCCGACACCGCGCCGGCGATGTTGTGGATCAGCGAAGCCGACGGCAGTTGCTCGTTCATCTCGCGCGGCTGGTCCGAATTCACCGGGCAGACCGAGGAGGAAGCGCTCGGCTTCGGCTGGACCGCGGCCGTGCATCCCGACGATCGCGCCGCGGCGCAGCAGGCGTTCCTGGCCGGCAACACGCACCGCCTGCCGGTGTCGTTCGACTATCGCATCCGTCGTGTGAACGGCGAATATCGATGGGCCATCGACACCGGACATCCGCGTTTCTCCGACTCCGGCGAATTCCTCGGCTACATCGGCTCGGTTATCGACATCACCGACCGCAAGCTTGCCGAGCAAGCCAAAGATCAGTTCCTCTCGACGCTTTCGCACGAGTTGCGCACACCGCTCACCTCCGGCTACGGCTGGGTGAAGCTGCTGGCCAAGTCGCGCGATCCGGAACTGCTCGACACCGGGCTGCGCGCGATCGAAGAGAGCTTCGTGAATCAGATGAAGCTGATCGACGATCTGCTCGACGTCTCGCGCATCGCCTCCGGCAAGCTGCGCATCGATCTGCAGCCGCTCGATCTCGGCAGCGTGATCGATGCCGCGGTGGAGCTGGTGCGGCCGTCCGCGGAAGCGCGCGAGATCGCGCTGCACGTGCATGCACGAGAGCCGCTGGCGGTGCGCGGCGATGGTGCGCGTCTCAAGCAGATCTTCTGGAATCTGCTCGCGAATGCGATCAAGTTCACGCCGCCCGGAGGCGTCGTCGACGTGCGCGTGAAATCGAGCGACGGATTCGCCGAGGTGTCGGTGACGGACACGGGAGAAGGAATCGACGCGAAGTTTCTGCCGCACGTCTTCGATCGCTTCCGCCAGGCCGACGGTTCGAGCAGCCGCAGGCACGGCGGTCTCGGCCTCGGCCTGTCGATCGTCGCCTCGCTCGTGGAGGCGCACGGCGGCCAGGTGAGCGCGCACAGCGACGGCGCCGGGAAGGGGGCGACGTTCCTCGTGCGACTGCCTCTGATCGAAACGAGCCGCGTGCTCGCCTCCCGCAGCGCGAAGCCGGACAACGCGCGGAACCTCCTGGCCGGCGCGCGCGTGCTCATCGTCGATGACGATGCGGCGGCGCGCGATGTGATGGTCGCGGCGCTCGAACGCGCCGGTGCGGTGGTGCGTCCGTGCGTCAACGCCGACGATGCATTCGACGCCGTGCATCAATGGCGGCCGGACATTCTGGTGAGCGACCTCGCCATGCCACAGCAGGATGGATACTCGCTCATCCGGCGTCTGCGCGATGCCGGCAGCCGCGTGCCCGCGCTGGCGATCACCGCGTACGTGCGCGCCGAGGATGAAGTGCGCGTGCACGACGCCGGCTTTCAGCGACACGTCGCCAAGCCGTTCGATCCGGAAGATCTGGTGCGCGCCGTGCGCGACCTGGTCTGATCGTACGCAAGAGAAATACGGAGCGCCGGCGGACTACCGGCGCTCCGTTCGGATTTACTGCAGCGTCGCCTTCAACTGCTCGGCGTGATTCGCCGTCCACGTCGCGAACGACTGCACGTCCGGCGCGATCGCGCGGCACGTCTGCAGATCATCCACGCGGCTCGGGATGTGGAGGCGGTAGTACTCGAACATGTCGGCGAGATCTTCTGCGCCCGGAAAGCCGAGCGCGGCGAACGTTTCGCGCGGCACATGCGCGTACTGCACGTTCTTTCCCGTGGCGCGGCTCAACGCCTCCGCATACTGCGCCGGCGGAATCTCATCGCCGGCGAGCTTCACGGTCTTGCCGATGTACTGCTCCGGCTGTTCGAACATCGGCGCGATCAGTTTGCCGACGTCTTCGACCGAGATCGCCGCGAGCGGCGTCTCGCCCTGCGGGAATCCGAACGCAAACGAGCCATCACCGGTCGGACGCGGAGGGAAGAAGTAGAGGAAGTTCTCGTAGTAGAACGGCACGTGCACGAACGTCGACGGAATGCCGAGAGATCGCGCGAGCTCTTCGTGCTCGGCTTTCAGATCGAAGTGCGGGCTTTTGAGCGCGCCGTTCGTTTCCTTCACGATCGACGGCAGCGTCGAGAAGATGAAGTGTTTGACGTTGGCCTTCGCCACCGCCTGTACGAGATTCTTTCCGTGAATCTCTTCGCGATCGAAGTGCTCCCAGAAATTCGTGACGCCGAAGACGCCGTAGACCCCTTCGAGCGCGGCATCGAGCGACGCCGGATCATCGAGATCGCCCGGAACGATTTCCGCACCGAGCGCCCGCAGCGCGTTCGACGCATCTGAATCCGGCTTGCGCGTGATCACACGCACGTTGAATTTGCCGCGCGAGAGGAGGTTGCGCGCAACACTCCCTCCCTGCGCACCCGTGGCTCCGAAGACGAGGATCGTGTTTGTCATTCGAGGGATTCTCCTTGATTTTGGTCGGCAGTTGTCGGTTGGCGGTTGTCGTTTCTCGGCAGTGGGGCCGACCTACTTCGTCTCCAGAGGCGGCAACGGCTCCTGCACCTGGTTGTGCACCGGCTTCAGGGTCCGTGTGTAGACCCACACGGCTTCGAGGTCTTCATCCGTCATGTGGCGGTAGTTGAACCAGGGCATCGGCGGGAGAAGAGGGCGGGAGACGCCCCAGTGGCGCCCGCGGCGGATGGTGTTCTTGAACGTATCGAACGTCCAGATGCCGGTGCCGGTGAGACGATCGGGAGTGAGGTTCGCGGCGAAGCTGACGCCCCACGCTCCGGAGTAGGCGGTGTTCGTCGGGGCGATGGCGACGGCGAAACGATCGCTCGACAGCTGCGCGGGACTGGTGATCCTGAAATCCTGGGGATGTCCCGAGAGCGCGCGGCTCATGTCGGGTCCCGGCTTGCCATCCGGTTGCAGGATCCACGGCGTATGGCAGTCATGGCAGCCGCCGATCGTGACCATGTATCTGCCGCGCTCGATCTGCTGCGCTTTCGTCATTTTCTTCGGCATCGTCGGCGCCTCGGCGGTCCGCGACGCATTGGCAGCGACGATCACGGCCAGCGTGGCAACCACCATGGCCACCGCGATCGATATCGTTTGTCGGGAAGGGGTTCGGCTCATCGTGTCCTCCGTAGCTCAGTTGCGAGCAAGGTAGGCCGCGGCGATTACCGACGATTTACCGAATCGATTACCGGAAGGCGTTCGTGATTTTGTAACAGCGCGGCCGGCTCACGACGCCGGTCCGCTTTTCAGCCGCTGATACAGCGTGCGCGTCTCGGCTTCCGGGGTGGTCTGGAGATCGTCGCGCAACCGCTGTTCGAGCTCGCGATAGACGAGCAGCGATTCGGAGCGCGCGCCGAGCTTCATGCGGCAGATCATCAACTGTCGCGCCGCGGCCTCGTGGAACGGGTCGCGCGAGAGAACGCGCGTGTACGTTTCGGCGGCATCGACGTAGCGCCCTTTCGCTTCCAGCGCCTGCGCCAGCGCGAAGAGTCCGCGCACATGCAGTTGCCGCAGACGCGCTCGAATCGGAAGGCACCATTCACCGGCATCCTCGCCCTGAAGGAAATCGCCGTGATAGAGCGCGAGCGCGCTCTCCAGCGAAGCGATGTCGTTCGATCGCAAGGCCGCGGTCATCGCGGAATCGAAACGCTGCGATTGCGCGGCGTGCGGAATGGCCACGACGTAACGCGCGCCGTCGGCAATCACCGTTTCGGATCCGCCGAGGAGCTTGCGGAGACGATGCAGAGTGACGTGGAAGGAGTTCTTCACCTGCTCGCCCGAGGCGTCGGGCCAGAACGCGACGCCGGCTTCTTCCTTCGTCGGACCGGGCGGATGCGCGAGCAGAAAGACGAGCAGTTCGCGTGCGCGATTCGACGCCCGGCCTTCACTCGCCAGCGGCTTGCCGCCGATGGTGATCTGCAGCGCACCGAGGTCGCTGACATGCAGCGTCTCGGGAGCCGCGTCCGCGGCCGCCACCGCGAGTGCGAGCTCGCACGCATCATCGAAACAGAGCGCCTGACCTTCGCGCATCGACGCGTCGAGGGCCTCCTCCGGCATCGCGCCGCGAAGTCTCTCGAGGAGCATTGCGTGCGTGGTGCGGTCGTGCGGCAGCATCCGCGCCCCGATGCTGCGCAACATTCCCTCGGACGCGCCGAGGAGCAGCGCCGCACGATGCGGATCCGCGACGCTCGTGAAGGCGAGGATGCGCAGCGAGCGCGCCGCGAACCAGAGGTCGCGATTCGGACGCGCGACCTCGAGCGCCTTGCGCGCGAACGTCGCCGCCGACGCGCCGTCATTGCGACGCAGCGCGAGCAGCGCCCGCGCGTTGCGCACGAGCGGAACGCCGAGCGGATGCTCCATCGGCGCCCAGATCGCTTCCGCCTCTTCGAGCGCGCGATCGGCTTCGGCGAGATCGCCGCGACGCTCGACCACGAAGGCGAGCGCGTTCACGAGACAGTAGCCGACGTCGTAGAGCGTGCCGTGTGCACGCGCCAGCGCGACCGATTCGGTGGCACAGGCACGCGCTTCTTCGAGCTCGTTCAGATCGCCGAGCAGATGAGCGAGCGCGGAGAGCGTGAGCGCGAGCTCTTTCCCGTTGTGCAGCGTGCGGTTCATCGACACCGCTTCCTCGAGCCAGCGCCGGCCGCTTTCGTAATCGCCGAGGTAGGAGGCCAGCGTGCCGGCACCGGCGAGCACGGCCGCGCGATCGTGCGACGTCGCGCTCGAGGTGTGGGCGAGCACGCGCTCGAGCCAGCGCAGACCTTCGTTCCAGAGAATGCGGTAGTACCAGTACCAGCGGAACGCCGCGGCCAGCGGCAGCGCGAGCTCATCGGGCTCGTGTTCGATGCTCCACGACAGCGCCGTCAGAACGTTGTCGTGATCGGCCTCCAGACGATCGAGATGCGTGAGGATCGCGCCCATCGGATCGATGGCCGCCTCGCGTGCGATGCTCACGAACGCGAGCGCGTGGCGGCGGCGCAACGCATCGGCGTCGCCGCTCGTTTCGAGGCGCTCGCGCGCGTACTGGCGAATCGTTTCGAGGAGGTGATAGCGGATCGTGGCCCGCCGCGACGCCGTCACGACGAGTGATTTGTCGACCAGTCCGGTCAGGCGGTCGAGATCCGCCCCGCAGATCCGTTCCGCCGCTTCGAGCGAAAAACCGCCGGCGAAAATCGACAGCCGTGCCAGCAGCGTCTGCTCCTCCGTCGTCAGCAGCGCGAAGCTCCAGTCGATCGCCGCGCGCAGCGTGCGATGCCGCGGAATGGTCGTGCGCGCGCCGCCGGTGAGAATCGCGAATCGATCTTCGAGCTTTGCCGCGATCTGCTCCGGCGTGAGCACGCGCACGCGCGCTGCCGCCAGCTCGATGGCGAGCGGAATGCCGTCCAGCCGTTTGCAGATGTCGTCGGCGTCCGCTGTACATCGAGCGACGGATTCACCGCCGCCGCGCGTTCTACGAAGAGCTGCACCGCTTCCTCCGGTGCAATCGGCGGCACCGGCCAGACGTGCTCGCCCGCGACGCCGAGCGGCTCACGCGAGGTGGCGAGGATGTGCAGCTTCGGGCAGCGCACGAGCAGCGCGCGTGCAAGCTCCGCCGCGGCGACGATGAGATGTTCGCAATCGTCGAGCACGAGCAGGAGCTCGCGATCGCGCAACGCGTCGACGATCGCGTCGATCAGCTCGCACTGCTGCGTCACGCGCAACGAAAGCGCCGACGCGGTCGCCTGCGGCACCGACAGCGGATCGGTACACGGCGCGAGCTCCACCCAGGCCACGGAATCGGCGCGCTGCCAGTCGATCCGCAACGCCAGCTCGGCCGCCAGCCGCGTCTTCCCGCTTCCGCCGACACCGGTCAACGTCACCAGCCGCTGCGCCCGCACCAGCGCCGAGAGATCGAGAATCTCCCGCTCCCGCCCGACCAGTGACGTGAGCGAAACCGGAGGCCGCGAAGCGATCGGCGTCGCGACCGCGGGCGAACGAGGCTGCATGATTGAGGGAAGTTTACCCGCGGGTCAGGGAATGCAGCCGGTCTGCGCGATGCCCGCTTCCCTAAATGCGGACCAATCCCCTGCGGCTGGCGATCTTCACCGCTTCGGTACGACTCGTCACGCCGAGCTTTTCGAACAGGTGCGAGAGGTGCGTTTTCACGGTGCGTTCGGAAATGCCGAGTTGCTGGGCGATTTCCTTGTTGGTCTTGCCGTCGGCCATCAGCCGGAGGGACGAGAGCTCGCGCGGGGTGAGGCTCATGTGCGTGAGGCCCTCGGCGAGTTTGGCGGCGGCGGCGGGGGCGAGATAGGTCTTCCCCGCCAGGACATCGTGAATGCAGTTGATCAGGCCATCCGCGGAGATGTCCTTCAGCACGTACGCTTTTGCGCCTGCTTTGAGGGCGCGGGAGATGTCGTCGTCCGTGTCGTACGTCGTGAGGACGATGACCTTCGCCTGCGGATCGCGCTCGCGAATCTGGCGGACGGCTTCGACTCCCTCCATCACCGGCATGCGCAGATCGAGCAGCGTGACGTCGGGACGATGGCGTTCGAACTCCTGCACCGCTTCGAGGCCGTTCGCGGCCTCGGCGACGACCTCCAGATCGGGCTCGTGGCTGATGATGTTGGCGACGCCCGTACGCACGAGCGAGTGATCGTCCACGACGAGGACGGTATTAATGTTTTGCATGGCTGGGGATCGTGAATTGCGGCGGGTCCCACGCGAGCACGATCTCGGTGCCGGCGCGCGGCGCGGTGACGATGGTCAGTGAAGCGCCGATCCGCTCGGCGCGCTCCTGCATGCTGGTGAGACCGAAGCCGGAGCCGAAGCGCTCTTTGGCGATGCCGCGGCCGTCGTCGGCGATCGACATCCGGAAGCCGACGCCGTGCACCGATGCGGCGTGCACGTTGATGCGCTTCGCCCGCGCGTGGCGGACGGCGTTGGTCAATGCCTCCTGCGCGATGCCGGCCAGCTCGCGCTCGACGCCGCTGTTGCCGAACGGCGGCAACTCCTCGACGGCCAGCTCGATCGGAACGTCAGTCGACAGACGGGCGATCTCGACGATGCGCTGCAGCACGCCGGCCAGCTCGCCGTCTTCCATCGCCTGCGGACGCAGGGCGCAGACGGAACGGCGCGCTTCGATCATGTGCGTGCGCGCGAGATCGACCGCGTTCTCGATCGACTTCGACACCGCTTTCGGCATCGTGGCGTTGGTGCGTTGCGCCGACTGCAACTGCATGAGGATCGCGGCGAAGCCCTGCGCCAGCGTGTCGTGAATGTCGCGCGCGATGCGGTTGCGCTCTTCGAGCGCCGCCTGCTGCCGCGCCTCGATGCGGCTCTTTTCGGCGAGGTAATGCTGATGCAGCGCGAGCGTGGCCTGCCGGGCGATGGCCTCGAGCAGAGCCCGGCGCCACTCCGCGTACTCGGGCGGCGTGTCGCCGGTCGAGAGCGCGATCCAGCCGAGGTTGCGATTCGAAAGCATCAGCGGCGCGACCGCCACCGACTGCAATCCGATGGAACGATTGAACGCGCGCACGTGCTCCGGCAGGCGTACGTCGTCTCCGGCGTATTCGATGAGCTCCGTCCAGCCCGCGCGATACGCGAGCAGATGTTCGGCCATCGATTCGCGCGGCAACTGCAACTCGTCCCAGTTCGCGCGGCCGATCTTGTAGAACTCGTCTCCGACGTACGCCATCTTCATGAGGCACTGCGTTCCGTCGTCATCGAGCAGGAAGAGCGCCGCCGCGTGGCTGTCGCATTCGTCGATCAGCGTCTTCAAAAAGACGCGGAAGAAGCCGCCCATGTTCGCCTCGGTGACGAGCGTGTCGAGCGCGAGCTGCACGGTCGTGCTCTGCAGGCGCGCCCCGCATTCGGCGCGCATGCGGCGATCGATCTCGCGCGCGAGCTCGCTCCGCAACTCCTCGACGCTGAGCGCGCTGATGTCGATGCGCTCCTCCTGCATCGGGCATTCGTAATTGTCGAATGCGCTGGTGGGCTGCGGGGCCGGATCGGTGCGCGGGTCTTCTTTCAAGGCGGATCTCCGTTGGCCATTATCCAATTCGCGGGCAAAAGCGCCATCGGCCGAAAGGACGAGGGCCGAAAGTAGGAGAGCGCGCCTGTCCGTCCACCCGATTGTTGGAATCGCCTGCAGAGCCGATTCTGCACGGCATGAACAAAACAATTCGAAATCGCATGCTGCTGGTTGCGGCGTTGTGGTCGGCCGGCCTGCTGGCGGCGGTGCTGCTCACGCGCTGCGCACGCACTGACGCGCAACCGGCCAACACTCCGCCGCCGCCGAGCGTCACCGTCGCTCCGGTGCTCGAGCGCGAGATCACCGAGTGGGATGAATTCACCGGACGCCTCGAAGCGGTGCAGTCGGTGGCGGTGCGTCCGCGCGTCTCCGGCTACGTCGCGGCGGTGCGCTTCGACGAAGGCGCACTGGTGAAGCGCGGCGATCTGCTGTTCGAGATCGATGCGCGTCCGTTCCAGACCGAGGTCGACCGTCTGCGCGCCGAGCTCGCTCGCGCGAAGGCGACCGTCGAGCGCGCCACGAACGAGCTGCAGCGCGCCGACAATCTCGCCGCCGACAACGCGATGTCGCCCGAAGAACGGGGACGCCGCGTCGGATTCGCGCGGGAATCGGAAGCGCAGGTCGCGGCGGTCGAAGCGGCGTTGCGCGCGGCGGAGCTGAATCTCGAGTTCACGCGCGTCACCTCGCCGATCGACGGCCGCGTCAGCCGGGCCATCGTCACGCAAGGCAATCTCGTGTCGAGCGGACCGGGCGAGGCGACGCTGATGACCACCGTCGTTTCGGTCGATCCGATCTATGCGACGTTCGAAGCGGACGAACAGACGTACCTGAAATACGGCGACGTCGCGCGCCGCGCCGGCCTGCCGATCCGCATGGCGCTGGCGAACGACAACGATTTTCCACGCGAAGGGAAAATGGATTTCCTCGACAATCAGGTCAATCCGGCCACCGGCACGATCCGCGGACGCGCCGTCTTCAGCAATGACGATCGCGCGCTCACGCCCGGTCTCTTCGTCCGCCTGCGCCTCCCGGGCAACGGCAAATTCAACGGTCTTCTCGTGCAGGACCGCGCCATCGGGACCGATCTCGACAAGCGCTACGTCTACGTCGTCGAAGACGGCAAGGTCGCGTATCGCGAGGTGGAGCTCGGGCCGATCGTCGACGGCCTGCGCGTCGTGCGCAGCGGTCTCGAAGCGGGAGACGTCGTGGTGGTGAACGGTCTGCAGCGCGTGCGGCCGGGCGCCCCGGTGACGCCGCAGCTCAGCGCGATGGACGCGCCGGTGGCGAACGTCGTGGCAGGTGGCAAGTGAAACTGGCGCAATTCTTCATCACCCGGCCGATCTTCGCGGCCGTGCTGTCGCTGCTGATCGTCATCGCCGGCGGCATCGCTCTCTTCGAACTGCCGGTCAGTGAATACCCGAGCGTGGCACCGCCGACGGTGGTCGTGCACGCGGCGTATCCGGGTGCCAACCCGAAGGTCATCGCGGAAAGCGTGGCCGGTCCTCTCGAGCAGGCGCTGAACGGCGTGGAGGGGATGCTGTACATGTACTCGCAGTCGACCGCCGATGGACGTGTAACTCTCACGGTTACATTTGCGGTCGGCACCGATCTCGACAACGCGCAGGTGCAGGTGCAGAACCGCGTCGCCCAGGCGTTGCCGCGATTGCCGGCCGAGGTGCAGCGCATCGGCGTGGTCACCGAGAAAGCGTCGCCCGACTTCATCATGGTCGTGCACCTCGTCTCGCCCGACAACAAGTACGACATGCTCTACCTCTCGAACTTCGCGCATCTGCGCGTGAAGGACGAGCTCGCGCGCATCGGCGGCGTCGGCGCGGTGCAGGTCTTCGGCGCGGGCGAGTACAGCATGCGCGTGTGGCTCGATCCCGATCGTCTGGCCGCGCGCCAGCTCACGGCCACCGACGTCGTGCGCGCCATTCGCGAACAGAACCTGCAGGTCGCGGCCGGTGTGCTCGGCGCGCCTCCCGCGCCCTCCGATACGCAGTTCCAGCTCTCCATCAATGCGCGCGGACGTCTGGCCAACGAAGAGGAATTCGGGAACGTGGTCGTGCGCGCGACGCCGGAGGGGCAGATCACGCGCATCAAAGACGTGGGGCGCGTGGAGCTCGGCGCGAACCTCTATTCGATGCGCAGCCTGCTCGACAACAAGCAGGCCGTGGCCATCGGCATCTTTCAGCGTCCCGGCACGAACGCGCTCGAAGCGTCGTCGCAGGTGCGCGAGACGATGGATCGCCTCCAGAAGTCGTTCCCGGAAGGGATCAAGTACGAGATCGTCTACGACCCGACCATCTTCGTGCGCGAGTCCATCAACGCCGTCGTGCACACGTTGTTCGAGGCGCTGATCCTCGTGGTCATCGTGGTGATGATCTTCCTGCAGACGTGGCGCGCGTCGATCATCCCGCTGGTCGCGGTGCCGGTCTCGCTCGTCGGCACGTTCGCGGTGATGCTCGGCCTCGGTTTCTCGCTGAACACGCTGTCTCTGTTCGGACTGGTGCTGGCCATCGGCATCGTCGTCGATGACGCGATCGTCGTGGTCGAGAACGTCGAGCGGCACATCGAGCTCGGTCTCGATCCGATGGCCGCGACGCGGCAGGCGATGAAGGAAGTCTCCGGACCGATCATCGCCATCGCCCTCGTGCTCTGCGCGGTCTTCATCCCCACGGCATTCATCAGCGGCCTGACCGGGCAGTTCTACCGGCAGTTCGCGCTCACGATTGCAATCTCCACCGTCATCTCGGCGATCAACTCCCTCACCCTCTCCCCTGCTCTCGCCTCGCGACTCCTCCTGCCCCACGGCGCACCGCGCGATCGCCTGCAGCGCGCCGCGGATTTCCTCTTCGGACGTTTCTTCAGGCTGTTCAACAAGGGATTCTCGAAAATGTCGCGCGGCTACGCGAATGGAGTCTCGCGTGTGCTGCGCGTTTCGATCGCGGCGCTGATCCTGTACGCCGGACTGGTCGGGCTCACGTACCTCGGGCTCAAAACCGTGCCGAGCGGCTTCGTGCCGGCGCAGGACAAGAACTATCTGGTCGCGTTCGCGCAGCTGCCTGATGCAGCGACGCTCGATCGCACCGAGGGCGTGATCCGGAAGATGTCCGACATCGCCCGGCAGCATCCGGGTGTCGAGAGCGCGATCGCGTTTCCCGGTCTTTCGATCAACGGCTTCGTGAATGCGTCGAACGCCGGCATCGTCTTCGTCACGCTCAAACCTGCCGAGGAACGCAAGGGCGCAAACATGAGCGCCGGCGCGATCGTGCAGGACCTGAACATGAGGTTCGCGGGAATCCAGGAAGCATTCGTGGCCATCTTCCCGCCTCCGCCGGTGCAGGGTCTCGGCAGCGTCGGCGGCTTCAAGCTGTTCGTCGAAGACCGCGACGGCGCGGGCTTCGAAGAGCTCTACACACAGGTGCAGAACGCGCTCAACGAAGGACGCGGCCGCAAGGAGCTGGCCGGCCTGTTCTCCTCGTTCCAGGTCAGCGTTCCGCAGATCGATGCCGACGTCGATCGCGAGCGCGCCAAAACGTACGGCGTGAATCTCACCGATGTCTTCGAAACCCTGCAGGTTTACCTCGGCTCGCTCTACGTGAATGACTTCAACCGCTTCGGCCGCACCTACCAGGTGAACGTCCAGGCCGAGCAGCAATACAGAACGCAGCCGGAACAGATCCGCCGTCTCGAAACGCGCAGCGCATCGGGAGCGATGGTGCCCCTCGGTTCGCTCGTGACCGTGAAACGCGGCTACGGTCCCGAGCAGGTCATGCACTACAACGGCTTCCCCGCCGCGGAGATCAACGGCGGTCCCGCGCCGGGCTACAGCTCCGGCCAGGCGCAGGCGGCGATCGCGGAAGTGCTGCGCGAGAAACTGCCGGGCGGCATGAGCTTCGAGTGGACCGAGCTCGCGTATCAGGAAATGCTCAGCGGCAACACGATGCTGCTGATCTTCCCTCTGTGCGTGCTGCTCGTGTACGTCGTGCTCGCGGCGCAGTACGAGTCGTGGACGCTGCCGCTGTCGGTCATTCTGATCGTGCCGATGACCATTCTCTCGGCCATCGCCGGCGTCTGGCTGACGAACGGCGACAACAACGTCTTCACGCAGATCAGCTTCCTCGTGCTGGCGGGCCTGGCGTGCAAGAACGCGATCCTCATCGTCGAGTTCGCGAAGCATCGTGAAGAAGAAGGCGACGATCGCGTGACCGCGATTCTGGAGGCCTGCCGCGTTCGTCTGCGCCCGGTGCTCATGACCTCGGTGGCCTTCATCATGGGCGTCGTGCCTCTCGTCTTCTCGAGCGGTGCCGGCTTCGAGATCCGCCGGGCGATGGGCATCGCGGTGTTCGCCGGAATGCTCGGCGTGACGCTGTTCGGCCTCTTCCTCACGCCGGTGTTCTTCACCGTGATCGGCAATCTCGTGGCGCGCTTCCGCGCATCGAAGAGGATGCCGGTTCCGGCGGCGATTGCGTCGCTGCTCGTGGTGTCGCTGTTCTTCAGCGCGTGCACGATCCGCCCGCCGTATCAGGCGCCGGTCGTCGAGCCGATCGCGCTGCATCAGCTCGACGAGTCGACGTTCGCGAAGCAGCCGTACGATCCGAAGTGGTGGAGCCAGTTCGATGACGCGACGCTCGAACAGCTCGAGACCGCGGCGCTCGAATCGAACCACGACATGCGCATCGCGCTGGCGCGGCTCGATCAGGCGCGCGCGATTTTCACCGACGTGGCCAAC
The DNA here is from genome assembly GCA_036261885.1 of Thermoanaerobaculia bacterium. Taxonomy (GTDB): domain Bacteria; phylum Acidobacteriota; class Thermoanaerobaculia; order Gp7-AA8; family Gp7-AA8; genus QHVT01. Next base: position 93,414 of record DATAJY010000008.1, read on the forward strand.
GATCGTTTTCCGATCGTGAGCGCCGGCGCGCTCGTCGATCGCCGCGAGGAATTCCAGACCACGCGCTCGACGTATCGCGCCGGCTTCGACGCATTCTGGGAGCTCGATCTCTTCGGCCGCATTCGCTCGCAGGTCGCCGCCGCGTCGGCGACCGCGGAGTCGTTCGATGCGACGCTCGACGACGTGCGCGTTTCGGTGGCGGCGGAAGTGGCGCGCAATTACTTCGAGCTGCGCGGGCTGCAGCAGCAGTACGAGGTGGCGGAACGGAGTCTCACGAATCAGCGTGAGACGCTGCGCCTCACGCGGCTGCGGCGCGATGCCGGCGTCGGTGAAGAGCTCGACGTCGCCAGCGCCGGCGCGCGCGTCGCCGGAACGGAGGCGAGCATTCCACCGCTGCGTGCGGCCATCGCGGCGCGCGAGAATCGCCTGGCCGTGCTCCTCGGCAAACGTCCCGGCGATCTCGGCATCGACCTTTCCCCGCACGCCTATCCGCCGCTGGCGAAGGCATTGCCACTCGGCGACCCCGATTCGCTGCTGCGCCGTCGTCCCGACGTGCGCGCCGCGGAACGCCGTCTTGCCGCCGCCGCCGCACGCGAAGGAATCGCCGCGGCGGATCTCTACCCGCGCATCACACTCACCGGCTTCCTCGGATTTCTTGCAGGCCGCGGCAGTCTCTTCGGCGAATCCGATTCCCGCTCGTGGGCCATCACGCCCGCTCTCGACTGGACCGCCTTCGACTTCGGCAGTGCGCGCGCCCGCGTGCGCGGCGCGGAAGCGGGGACGCGCGAAGCACTCGCCGCTTACGAACAGACGATCCTCCGCGCGCTCGAAGAGACCGAAAACGCGCTGGTCGCCTATCGCGAGCAGCAGCAGACGCTGCTCAAGCTGAACGAACAGGCCCGCGAGTCGGCACGCGCGTCGAACATCGCCCGCGCGCGTTACCGCGAAGGAGTGGCCGATTTCCTGGCGCTGCTCGACGCCGAACGGACGCAGTTGCAGGCCGAGGATGCGGTCGCGCAGGCGGAATCACGCGTGTTCACCAGCGTGGTCGGCGTTTACAAGGCGCTGGGCGGGATATAGTCACGCGTTGTGAGCAAACACGATCTCGAATGGCTCGGGGGGCGCTACGCGCTCCCCGATTTTTTTGCGGAGAGCGAGCTGCGCGAAGTCGTGCTCTGGCTCGAAATGCCGACCGGCGTCATGGTGAGCGCGATGCTGCTCACGGGCGAGGACGTGTCGATCGCGGAGACGCTGGTCAACACGATGAAGGAGCCGATGCACGGTCAGCCGCGCAGGCCCTCACGCATTCGCGTGGCCGACGCCGCGGTCGCGGAGGAATTGCGCGAGGCGGCCGGATCGATTCCGGTCAAGGTCGCGCCGGTCCCGGAGCTCGACGCCGCGTTCGAGGACTTCTGCTCCGTGCTCGGCGAAGAAGAGCCGGAGCCGAGCTATCTCAACGCCGGCGATGCGCGCCTCATCGGCGAATTCTTCGTCGCGGCGGGACAGTTCTTTCGCGCCGCACCGTGGAACGTCGTGTTCGACAAGCACCTCATGGGCGTCGACATCCCGCAGTACGGCGTGGAAGGCGGCGTGCTCACGATCATCGGCGCGGCGGGAGAGAATTTCGGGCTGCTGCTCTTCCGCTCGATCGAAGACTTCGAAGCGTTCAATCACCAGGAACGCCGCGAACCGGAGTTCGATCCGATCCTCCGCTCCATGACCTTCGTCGACCGCGAGATGCTGCCGCTGTCGATGCTCGAAGAGGTCGAACAGCACGACTGGCCGCTCGTGACGCCGCAGTCGTACCCGACGTTCTTCGCCGTCGACGCCGATCTCGAGGCGCTCGATGTTTCGGAGCGCGACGTCGAGATCCTCATTGCCAGCGCGCGCGCCTTTCTTGCCTTCTTCGCGAAGCATCCATCGATCTTCAACGAAGACAACCCCGAGGTCGTGCAGTTCTCGATGACGGACGATCGCGACGTGACCGTGACCATCACCGCGCCATACACGTGATCCGCTTCGACGTCACCTCACATCGGTGAGATCACGGTCACGTGCTGCGTGACGTCGTTCGTGACCGTCACAAATCCCCAGATCCGCAAACGATCCGTGAGCGGCTCGATCTCGACACGGACCGGTTGATTGCCCGCGGCCGCCGGGATCTCGAGCGGAGCTTCGATGAAGCTCGGCGCGAAGCGCAACCCCTCATGCGCGCCATAGCCCGACGGAGAAAACGATGCTTCGTCGCTCTGCAGGAGCGCACCCGCAAGCGAGTAGACGCGAATCGCCACACGCGCCGCCGCGCCGCGATCATCGGGGTCGTAAAGACGAAGAAGCACGCGGCCCGCCGGCGCCGTCGGAACATTCAGAAGCTGCAGGCGTGACGCGACGAAATCGCCGGAACGTGCGACCGGAATCTCCGTTCCCGCATCGCGCGTCGAAGCCGCGTCGAACACGCGCAGATTGAACGCGATGTTTGCCGCGAGGTCGTGAGGAACATGAAGGAGTCGACCGTAACGCCCCGCGCTCGTAAAACCGACGACCGGATTCCGCAGCGTTTCCCCCGGCGTCATGACGAACACCAGCGGAGGACACGGCGTTTCGGAAGGAACGTTGCACGGCCCGAAGAAGACGTTCTCGCCGTTCCCGTTGTGCATCACCAGCTCAGTCGTCCAGCGCGAGCCGTTCGCGCCCGCAACCGCATCCTGAAGGTAAAGCGGCAACAGCACGAGTTCCTGAGGATCAGCACCCCGCATCGCGAGGCCCGCGGTCCACGCGAACACCAGCACCCACCAACGCGCAGCGATCCTCATCACGCACCTCCTCTCACGCGAAACCAGTAGAACACCCTCTGGGAGCCCACAGAGACGGAACTGCCGACGATTCGCACCTTCCAATTTCCCCATGCGATCGATCCCGGAACGTTCGCCCTTTGAAACACGCTGGTGGTGTGAGTGCTGGATGTGACCTCGCTCCCGCTGGGGTTCAACACTCGAAGCTCGATACGGCTGTGAGTCTGCGTTTCCTCCTCTGGCCACCACAATGCGACTTGGAGATCCTGAGGGGTGTAGTTCAGACTCCCTTGGTAGACATCGGCAACAGTATCAATCGTCTGCCCATTCTGAATCGTAACCCATCCCCAATAGTCATACCCATAGGAACCCATAAGGCGCAATGGGCCGGCCCCCGTCGAATTTGAGAACGGGTACGACTGAGATGCATACGCAATGAGTCCTACGTAGACGACTCCGCTGAAAGACGTATAGTCAGGCGGAGGGGTATTGAAGCAGGGGCTTGGCGAGTCACAGCGCCATTTTGAGAGAAGTGCCGCTCCACCTGCGGCGAATGCGGTAGCGGCGCTGGTCCCGTTAAACGGCCGCCCGAGTGCCAGGTCGCCGGCATTCGACGCCGTCCACACGTAAGAAGGAGCCTGGACATCAGGTTTGATGCGGCTGTCACTGGTAGGCCCGCTTACCTGTTCGGGAATGGTTCCACCCACGTCGGCATACACGCCACCGACTCCGATCACCTTGTGGGCGTTGGCTGGTGCGGCCACGCTCGACACGGTCGTAGAATTCCCATCCGCGGCGACCACAACCACTCCTGCATCATAAGCCGCGTCCGCGGCCGCGGCGACGGCACCTGACGACGCGGTCGGTGACTGGATTTCTGCAGCGATCACCCATGCTCCTTCCGCAACGGCAGCGCTGAATGCGCGTATCGCTGCCGCTTCTACTAGGCCACCACTGTTGTATACCTTGTAGCTGTCGATGGTGCACTTCGTCACGCCGCGATAATCATCACCTTCGACATTATTACCGGCGATGACATTCGCGGAGGCAGTGCCGTGATTCCAATAATCGTCACCGGGGTTTAGATTCGACCCGGTCGCGCAATTGTTGGATGTTCCGTTTACACAGTCTCGCCACCGCCGAATGTAGGATGGACTATTAAATAACTCATGCGTCAGGCGCACGCCTGAATCCAGGAGCGCGATGCGGACGGCGGTCATCGGAAAGATGATATTCGTCGTATTTGAAAACCAGTTACTGTTCAACCTTTGCCGGGCCACGAGAATGCTCGAATAAGCAGGAGGCGGCGTCCCGCTCACCGCCAACTGGACGTACTGCACGGTTGGCTCGGCCGCCAAGGCCGCAAACGAACGCACCGGCAAGCTCGCTCTCCACACGTCCACGAGCCAGAACACCTCTAGCAACTGCAAATCAAACCTCTTCACAAAAACTGCCAGGCGAGCTCCGCGCGCTTCTTCACGCCTGGCGCTAAGCTCACGCACGAGTTGCTCACGTATTCGGCGATTGTGCTGGTTGGCCGCGGAGGTCTCCGATTCATTTGATACCGTCTTTGGAAAATACGGGATCGAGATGTCGTCGCGAAAGGTGATCAAGACCTCAACGCGCTCGTCAGATCCAGCGCCCTTAATGCGGCGTCGGAGCTCCGGCTGCAGAGGATCCGTCACGGACTTTCCAACAGGGAGTGCCGGAGAAAGAGCGGAAGAGTAGGTTACTTCGGGGAAAACTTGTTCCACAGTGTGACTGCCACCTTCAACCACTCGCATGTGGAAGTGGCGATCGAGAATGACGGGTTGCGCCGCTACGGTGCCGAGATGAGCACACTGATAATGAGAGGCATTGCCTTTCTCATGTTGACTCCTTATCCATAGCCGCCATCCATACGGCCACAGCAATTGACCTCCGGAAGTATATGGGCAAGCTCGTCAGTGGCGGAAGGTAATAGCGGCCGTTTTGAAACGAAACGGATCGCGGCATGAGAAGAGGTCGACGAGGCGTCCATCCGGCCTCACATGAGATACCGACTCACACTACCCAGGCCTCAAGGCGTTGCCACACTTCCATTGTTTCGATTTCTAACGGTGACGTAATTGCCCGACCGCGTCCCCTTATTCAAATTCAAGAGCCCGGATGACACACGAACCGTGAGGCGTGAGGCCAATACGGCGCCCCGAAAACTCGGGCCACCCGTCCGTTCGCTGCCGGCATGCAGGTCCCTACTGCTTCGTGTACACCGTCACTTCCGCGCTCGAGCCGGCAGCGATGCGGTCGCTCGTCGGGCCGTTCCAGGAGATGCGCACCGGGACGCGCTGCACGACTTTGACGAAGTTGCCGCTGGCGTTGTCGGGCGGGAGCATCGAGAAGCTCGCGCCGGTGCCGCCGCTCAGGGATTCGACTTTGCCTTCGAAGTCATCGCCGCCGAAGGCATCCACTCTGATGTGCACGCTCTGGCCGGGGCGCATGGCGCGCACCTGCGTTTCTTTGAAGTTCGCGACGATGTAGGTCTGCTTCGGCACGAGCTGCACCACGGCCTGTCCCGCGCTGACGAGCGAGCCGACGCGCGCGGAGAGCTTCGAGGCGATGCCGTCCGACGGCGCAACGATCTTCGTGTACGACAGCGCGAGTTTCGCCGCCTCGAGCGCCGCCTGCGCCGTGCGCACTTTCGCACGCGCGAGATTCGCCGCAGCCTCGGCCGCACTGACCTGTGCTTCGACCGGCGCGCTCTGCGCGAGCCGTCCCTGCGCCTGCTTCACGTTCGCCGCCGCGAGCTGCTGCGCCGTCATCGCGCTCTGCAGCCGCGCCCGCGCGGCCGCTACCTCGGCCTGCGCCGATTCATTCGCGGCACGCGCCGTGTCGACCTGCGCGCGCGAGATGTCACCTTTCTCGCCGAGGCCGCGGGCGCGCTCCCAGTCGGCCGCCGCTTTCGATGCGTTCGCTTCGGCGCGCGCCACACCGGCACGCGCTTCGTTGATCGTGCTGGCCTGCGCGGAGACGCTCTGCTGCGAGCTCTCCACCGCCCCCTGCGCCGCGGTCAGCCCGCCGCTCGCGGTGGCACGCGCGATGCGCAACTTCGCTTCCGCCTCGGAAGCCTGTGCCTGCGCCGTCGCCAGCTCGCCTTCCGCCTGCGCGACCTTCACCTCGTAATCGCGCGGGTCGAGCTCCGCGATCAGCGAGCCTTTCGTGACGAGCTGATTCTCGGTCACGTGCACGGCCGTGATCTGTCCCGGCACACGCGGCGCCACGGCGACGATGTCCGCGGTGACCTGCGCGTCGTCGGTCGTTTCCTTGCCGCTGGCCATCAGCGCGTACGCGCCGTACGCGATCAGCACGAGCACTACCACCGCGGCGAGAATCGTGTACAGCCGCTTCGCGCGCCGCGGCGCGAGGACCGGTTCGTTTTCATTCAGATCCATCACATCTCCACGTGAACGTCGATCTTCTCGCCCGTCGGTTTCGCGCGCAGCAGAAACACGAGAGGGAGAACGCATAAGAAACAGATACCCGAGAGGTAGAAGAGCTTCTCGAAAGCCAGCACCATCGCCTGCTGGCGCACGACTCCGTCGACCATCTGCGCCGACAGCTGTCTCGCCGATGCCGCATCCGCGCCGCGCGCGGCGATCATTCTCGACATCGCCCCGAGTCTTCCGGTCGCGAACGGATTGGCCGGATCGAGATGCGCGATCAACGTGCCGCGCATCTTCGTCGCGTACCGCGAGAGCAGTGTGGCGAAGACCGCCAGTCCGATCGATCCGCCCACCTGGCGCAGGAGCGAATTCAAGCCCGAGGCATCGGCGAGCCGATGGCGGGGAATCGAAGAAAGCGCGAGCGTCGTCAGCGGAATGAAGAGGCAACTGAACGCGACGCCCTGAATCATCAGCACGTGCACGATGGCCGCGCGATTCGTCATCAGCGTGAAGTGGCCCATCATCCAGGCGGTGACGGCGAAGAGCACGATGCCGAACGCGATCACCGCACGCGGCGACACCCTGTTGTAGATGCGGCCGATGATCGGCATGGTCACGATCATCACCAGCGAGCGCGGCATCATGGCCAGCCCCGCCTGCGTCGCCGAATAGCCGAGCATCGTCTGCATGAACAGCGGCAGCAGGAACGTCACCGCCATCAGCATCGCGAACATCACCGCGCCGACGAGCGTGCCGGAGAGAAAGACGACGTCGCGAAAGAGTGAGAAGTCCGCGGCCGGAACTTTCGCCGACAGCTCGCGGATCACCAGCGCGAGCAGCGAAACGATGGAGATGAACGCGAGCGCGGTGATCTCGCCGGAGTTGAACCAGTCGTTGCGATTGCCTTCTTCGAGCACGTACTGCAGCGTCGAGAGGCCGATGCACAGCAGCACGATGCCGGTCCAGTCCATGTTGGCCTTCTGCTGCACGGCCATCTTCTGATTCATGATCCGGATGTCTTCCGGCTCATGCACGAAGCGCGAGACCATGACCAGCGAAAGCAGGCCGACCGGCACGTTGATGAAGAAGATCCACGGCCAGCTGTAGTTGTCGACGATGTAGCCGCCGAGCGTGGGACCGAACGCGGGGCCGAGCACGACGGCCATGCCGAAGACAGCCATGGCCATCCCCTGCTCCTGCGGTGGAAACGTCTGGCGCAGGATGGCCTGCTCGGTCGGCTGCAATGCGCCGGCGCCGAGGCCCTGCAGCACGCGGAAGACGACCAGCATCGGCAGCGTGCGCGCGAACCCGCAGAGCACCGAGCCGGCGATGAAGAGAACCAGCGATGCGAGGTAGACGCGCTTCTGTCCGAAGAGCCGCGCCAGAAAGCCGGTGAGCGGCATGACCAGAACGGTCGAGATGACGAAGCCGGTGGTGACCCAGGTGATCTGCTCGATCGTCGCGCCGAGAGAACCGCGCAGATGCGGCACGGCCACGTTGACGATCGAGGCGTCGATGGCGCCCATCAACGTGCCGAAGGTCACCGAGATCGTGACCAGCCACTTGTTGACAGGTGGACGCGTCGGCGTGATGACCGCGCTCACTCAGGCTCCCTCTCGTGATCCTCGGCGAGAGTGCCGGTGGCGTACTGCACCTGCACCGATGCGAGCGCGGCATCGGCCCGCGCGGCGATGAGGTCTTCCTGCGCCTGCCGATACGCATCCTCCGCGCGATCGACTTCCACCGGCGAGCCGTAGCCCGCCGACCGGCGGTCGCGCGCGATCGTCAGCGCATCTTCCGCAACCTTCACGGTCTCTTCCGCCACGCTCACGCGCGCCTCGGCGTTCTGCAGCGTCATGATCGACGTCCGCACCTGCTGCTCCACGTTGCGGCTCGCTTCATCCGCACGCGTGCGGATGTCTTCGAGCTCGAGCCGGGCCCGCGCGATGTTCGCCGGGATGTCGCCGCGAAACAGCGGCATGGCGATGGAGCCGCCGATGCGCCGGCTGGAGTGCATTTCGTCGAGCGTGTTGCCGGCGTAATCGCCCTGAAAGCCGAGCTCGACGCGCGGCACGCGCCGCGCTCGCGCGGAGCTGAGCGTGAGCCGGGCCGCCTTTTCGGCCGCCTGCACTTCGCGCAATTCCGGGCGGTGCTCGCGGGCCGTGCTCAGCGCCGCATCGAGCACCGGCGCTTCCGCCGGCGCGGTCAGCGGCGTGAGCGCCAGGTCGATCGACTGATCCTCGCCCATCGCGTTCAGCAATGCGATGCGCGCCGATTCGCGATCGTTCTGCGCGCGGAGCAACGCTTCGCGTGCGCGGGCGAGCTGCACGTTCGCCTGCGCGACGTCGAGCCGCGTGCCGGTGCCGGCCTCGAATTCATCCTGCGCCAGTTTGAGCAGTTGCTCGAAGAGGCGCACGCTCGCCTGCCGCGACGATACCTGCGCATCCCCGCGCTGCACCATCACGTACAGTCGCGCCACGCCGATGGTGACGTCGTTCTCCGCCTGCAGCAGGCGATAGCGGCTCGCTTCGACGCCGGCCTGCGAGGCCTGGAAGTAACGCAGCGCGGCCAGATTGAAGAGCTGCACGGCCGCGGTGACCTGCGCGTCGGTGACGTTGAACGGCCCGATGACCGGCGGCTGGCCGGGGAGCTCGAAGCCGAACGTGGCCAGGTTGATCGAATCGCTGTACTGCAGGACTTTGGCCTCCGCTTGCGGGAGGAGTCCGGACAGCGCTTCGCGCCGGGCGATCTGCGCGCGCTCGGTCTGCGACCTGGCCAGTCGCGCGACGGTGCCTTCGCGCAGCGCCGAGGCCACGGCCTCGTGCAGCGTGAGCTGCCGCGGGGCGGCGGAGGCTCCGGCGGCGAGTGTGAGGAGGAGCAGTGCGGATGCGATTCTGGACATCGACAGTTCGTCGCTAATCGTTTCGTCTCGTCGAATATTTCGGATTCCGAAGTAACTCACTCGGCCGGCCGGGCCACGCGCCGGAAGATCTCGAGCAGGGTCTTGCGCTGGGCGGGCTCGAGGCGCTCGAGCATGGCCCGCCCGAGGCGGATGCGGTCGGCGTTGAAGCCCTCCACGGCTTTCTTCCCGCGAGTGGTGAGCATGACTCGTACCGTGCGGCGATCGCTCTCGGGACGGGCCCGCTCGACGACGCGGCGCTCGACCAGACGGTCGACGATGCCGGTGGTGCTGGAGAGCGCCAGCCCGAGGTGCGCGGAGATCTCGGACATGTTCGACGGCCCCTGCTCCCCGAGCATGCGCAGCAACGACTTCTCACTGGCCGAGTAACTGCCGGTGGCATTGGTGACGAGGAACTCGCGCACCAGCTGATCGAAACAGCGCATCAACTCCCGCGCCATCCCTTCTACGTCCGCCGAATGTTTCGCCATACGAAGGAATCATACCGGCTTCGAAGCGGAAGGGAAGGTTTGGCGAAAGTCAGCCGTCTACGCGGATCACACGGCGGGGCGGTTGAGCTGGCGATCGCGGTCGATCCAACGCTCGCGCTCGCCCTTCGTACGGTCGCCCAACCTTGCGCGCGTCATGCGAATCCACGTCGAAGCCGTAGAGGTCATGCCGCGTCAGCTCCAACGCGTCTGGATTCGGGATCGAGTCTGAAACTGGGACGACTCCGGCGTGTGACGGTGCGCACAGGCTCACCTCTAACTCTTCTCTTCTCCAGCACTTGCGGTGCAGATGCACATCCGGGCCGATCGGGCACCGGCATTGCCCCTGGGGCCGGTAGCGTCCAAACGCAATCGCGTTCGACATCAACAATAAAAGAGGGAGTCAGATGAAGAGTCTCAAGAGTCTCGCAGCCGCGCTCTGTGTTCTCGCAGCCGGTTCGCTGTATGCGGATGACAACATGGTTCAGATCCACGGGTTCGGCGGATGGTCGTACGGCAAGTCGACCGACAACTCGTACCTCGGCGCCACGCCGGAAGGCAATTCGAAGAACGCGCAGTTCGCGCTCAATGTCTCGGCCCGTCCGTACGAACGTCTGAGCGTCATCGCTCAGGTGAACTTCGACAACGCCGAGGAGAAGACCGAGCTCGATTACGGCTTCGCCGAGTGGCAGGCCACCGATCAGCTCAAAGTGCGCGCGGGCCGCGTCAAGCATCCGTTCGGCCTCTACGGCGAAGTGTTCGACGTCGGCACGGTGCGCCCGTTCCAGTACCTGCCGCAGTCGATCTACGGTCCCATCGGATTCACGGCCAAGGCCTACAACGGCGCCGGCCTCACCGGCACCAAGCGCGCCGGTGCGTGGGAACTGCAGTACGACCTCTACGCCGGCGCGATCGACGGCGATTACGCGCTGGCCACGCCGCCGTCCTCGACGACCGTTCCCCAGCCGAGCCCGAACGACGCTCCGTGGAGGAACGTCGGCTTCAACTACAACGACGTCATCGGCGGCCGCCTGCACGTGACCACGCCGGTGGAAGGTCTGCTGGCCGGCGTCTCCGCGTTCCGCGGCCGCGACAAGTTCCAGAGCTCGACCACGAACATCGAAGTCGATCGCATCGTCTACGTCGCGAGCGGTGAATACACGCACGGCCCGATCACCCTCCGCGCCGAGTACGGCCGCGGCGAGTCCGAAACGCTGCACACGCAGTGGGGCAAGTATCTCGAAGCGTCGTACCGCATCACGCCGAAGTGGCAGGTGGCGGGACGCATCGACAAGTACAAACTCGACATCCCGGCCTTCGCGGCGAGCTTCGCCGGCCCGATGGCCTCGACGAAGAACCATGAAGATCTCGCCTTCGGCGTGAACTACTGGTTCAACGCGAACTTCGTGCTGCGCGCGAACTACCACATGGTCGAAGGCAACCGTTACCAGTACGCGCCGACGAACCAGGAAATGCTCGCGCAGCTGCGTGCCGGCGGCCTCGACGACGAGTCGGACGCTCTGATTCTCGGCGCGCAGTTCAGTTTCTAAAGGAGGTCGCGCTTGAAACGAATGTTGATGGCAGTTCTGCTGCTGGCCGTATCGCACACGGCCATGGCGGCCGGATTCCAGGTCATCGTCAACGCCGATAATCCGGTCACGACGATCTCCGCGCAAACCGCCCAGGACTTCTTCCTCGGCAAGACGAAGAAGTGGAGCGACGGCACGGCCGCCGTTCCGGTCGATCAGCTCGAAAAGTCCGCCGTCCGCGCGGAGTTCTCACAGGCGGTCCTGAAGAAAAAGGTCGAAGCCGTGAAGAGCTTCTGGCTGACGATCATCTTCTCCGGCCGCGGCACACCGCCGGTCGAATTGAAGAGCGACTCGGCCGTCATGGACGCGGTGCGCAAGGATCGTGGAGCAATCGGCTACGTCGCCAGTGACGCGCCGCTCGCCCCCGGCGTCAAAGCAATCACCGTGAAATAAGGTCTCGCAACAGGCCTCGCGAGAAACAGTGGTGCAGAAAGGGCGGCTCGCAAGAGCCGCCCTTTTTGTTCGCCTGGTCGATGCGCGATCACTGCGACGTCAGCGCGTTCGCGATCTCACTCACCGGAAGCACACGATCGACGGCGCCGCGTTTGATCGCTTCGCGGGGCATGCCGAAGACGACGCACGACGCTTCATCCTGGGCGATCGTCGCGGCGCCGGCCTTCTTCATGGTCGCGAGACCGTCGGCGCCGTCGGCGCCCATGCCGGTGAGAATCACGCCGATCGCCGAGGCGCCGGCGGCCGTGGCGACGGAACGAAAGAGCACGTCGACGCTCGGACGATGGCGGGAGACGAGCGGACCGTCGACGACGTCGACGTAGAAGCGCGTGCCGCGCGCGAGCACGACGAGATGCTTGTCGCCCGGCGCGATCAACGCGACGCCGGCGCGCAGCTCGTCGCCCGATTCCGCTTCCTTCACGTCGATCGCGCACACTTCGTTCAGATTCTTCGCGAACGAACGGGTGAAGAACTCCGGCATGTGCTGCACGATGGCGATGCCGCACGTCGAGGCGGGGAGCTCGCGGAGGATCTCGCGCAACGCATCGGTTCCCCCGGTCGAGGCGCCGATGGCGATGAGCCGCGGCTCGTGCAGCGGCTTCGGTCGTGACAGCACCGGCCGCGCTGCTTTCGCGGTGGTGAGCAGACGCACCGGATTCGAAGCCGCCGCCGCGCGCACCGCATCGATGAGCAGCACCGCCGATTCCTCGAGAAACGCCTGTACGCCGACGCGCGGTTTGGCGATGAGCTCGACCGCGCCGGCCTGCAGCGCGTGAATGGCCTGCACGCTCGCTTCGCCGACGTATCCGGAACAGATGATCACCGGGATCGGATCGTCTTTCATGATCTGCCGCAGGAACGTGAGGCCGTCCATGCGCGGCATTTCGAGATCGAGGATGATCACGTCGGGCCGCTCGCGCTTCATCTTCTCCATCGCCATCAACGGATCGTGCGCGACGGAGGTGGTGATGTCGGGCTGCGTGCCGAGAAGCGAACGGATCGTCTGGCGGACGACGGCGGAATCGTCGACGACCAGAACGCGCAGGCTATTTGACATAGACCGTCGGAATGACCGTGCGCGGACCTTCGGCGATTCCGGCCAGCGTTTCGGCGTGGCCGATGAAGAAGTAGCCGCCGGGCGTGAGATGCGAGAGGAGATTGCGCACGACGCGTGTTCGCTGCACGTGGCTGAAGTAGATCAGCACGTTGCGGCAGAGCACGAGGTCGTAGTCGGCCGCCATCGGATACGGATCTTCTTTCAGGTTGAGACGGCCGAAGCGAATGATGCGCCGGAGCGCCTCGCCCGCTTTCACGAGGCCTTCCTGCGACTTCGTGCCGCGCAGCATGTAGCGGCGCAGCAGCGGGTGCGGAATGTCGACCGTTTTGCGCGCCGGCCAGACGCCCTGCCGCGCGATGTCGAGCACGCGCGTCGAGAGATCGGTGGCATCGATGCGCAGATCCCATTCGTCGGCGTCGAAGGCTTCGTACAGCGACATGGCCAGCGAATACGGCTCCTCGCCGGTGGAACAACCGGCCGACCAGATGCGAATCGACTTCGCGCGTTTTCCTTGTGCGGCCTCGCGTTTCCAGCGCGGAAAGAGCTCGCCGGCGAGCAGCTCGAAATGCCGCGGCTCGCGGAAGAAACGGGTCTCGTTCGTGGAGATCGCGTCGTACATCCGGACACGCTCCAGCGGATCGACGTTGGAGACGACGCGCTCGAAGTACTGGCCGAACGTGGTCATGCCGAGCTGCCGTACGCGCTTCGCCAGCCGCGCGATCAGGAGCGGGCGCTTGGCGTCGGAGAGATGAATGCCCGTCTCTTCCTCGATGAGCTGCTGGAAGCGGAGAAAGTCCGCCTCGCTCAGTGCATCGACGTGCTGGACGAGCGCGACGCTCATGCGACCTCGCTCACCGCGAGCAGTTCGTCGGGCGTGAGAATTTTCGTGAGATCGAGAATCAGGACGTACCGGCCGTTCACGCGCGTGACGCCGGCCAGATAGTCGGGATTCACGGTTGCGCCGAAGGCCGGCACCGGGCCGATGTCGGCGTCGGTCAGCTCGAGCACGTCCTGCACTTCGTTCGTGAGCACGCCCATCGGCGCGCGGGTGCGATCGCGTGAGGTCTCGACGACGATCACGCAGGTCTGCGGTCCGATCTCCGTTTCGCCGAGCCCGAGCTGGCGCGCGAGATCGACGACCGGCAGCACGGTGCCGCGCAGATTCATGAGGCCGCGGATGCACGGCGGCATCGTCGGCACGTGCGTCAACGGCTGCACGACCACCAGCTCGTGCACCGTGCGCACCGAGACGGCATACGTCTCGCCGTCGACATTCAACGTCACGTACGCGCTCATGAGTCGTTCCTTCCTGCGAGCAGCGATTCGAGATCGAGCAGTGCGCAGCCGTCTTCGAGCGAATCGATGGGAACCAATCCATCGACGTCGTCGACCAGCACGGCCACGTCCTCGAAGAAGACGACGCAGGCGCGGCCGGAAGAAAGCGACTGCTGCGCATCGAGGCGTGCCGCATCGATCAGCCGCACCGGCACGCCTTCGCGCTCGACGATGCCGCGCACCCACTCGGGCGCGCCGGGAACGCGGGTGGCGCCGTCGTACACGCGCACTTCGAGCACGCGCGCCATCGGCAGCGCGCGGCGCGCTCCGGCAACGATCACAACGAGCGCCTCATCGCCCATCAGAACCTCTTGTACTCACTCGTATCGCCGACCGGCATGGGCGGCTGCAGAAGATCGGAGGGGACCACACCGCCGGCAGAGCCGGCGGCGCGGCGGATCGGAGGGATTGCATCCGAGGCCTTGAACTTGGCGTTCGGTTGCGAAGGAAAATCGGCGGCCATGCTGTTCAAACCGGGAACGGTGAAGAAGGAGATCGCTCCCTGGAGGGTGGATGCCTGAGAGTTCATCTCCTCGGCCGTGCTGGACAATTCTTCCGCGGCAGCGGCGTTCCGCTGCGTGACCTGATCGAGCTGCGCCATGGCGCGGTTGATCTGATTGACACCGGAGGCCTGCTCCGCCGAGGCGGCGGCGATTTCCTGCAGCAGGTCGGACGTTTTCTTCGTCGTACCGACCAGTTCCTGCATCAGCGCACCGGAGCGTTCGGCGACCTGCACGCTGGTGCCGGCCAGGCTGCGAATTTCCTTCGCCGCCCCCTGGCTGCGCTCCGCGAGCTTGCGCACTTCGGACGCGACCACCGCGAAGCCGCGGCCCATGTCTCCGGCGCGCGCCGCTTCGATGGCCGCATTGAGCGCGAGCAGGTTCGTTTGAAATGCGATTTCCTCGACGATCGAGATGCGCTCGGCGATCGACTTCATCGCCGCCACCGTCTCCGCGACCGCGCCGCCGCTCTGTTCCGCATCGCGTGCGGCCTTCACGGCGATCTGGCCCATGATCTGGCTGTTCTCGGCGTTCTGGGCGATCGAGGCGCTCATCTCTTCGAGCGACGAGGTCGTCTCTTCGACGCTCGAGGCCTGCTGCCCGGTCGCCTGCGACACCTCGGCGGCCGATGCGGAGAGCTGCCCCGCCGCCGACGCGAGCGTTCCCGCTCCCGCGCGCACCTGCCCGATGACCTCGGCCAGCTTGCGCGACATCTCCTGCATCGCTGCCAGAAGACGTCCGGTCTCGTCATTCGAATCGATGACGATGTTCGCGGTGAGATCGCCCGTGGCCACCGACTCCGCGACACCGACCACGCGATCGAGCGACTTCGTCACCAGCGCGGCCACATGCAGCGAGGCGAAGACCAGCAGCGCCACGGCCACGATCACGACCGCGACCGAGAGGATGGCGGTGGTGCGCTGCATGCGCAGCGAGGTCTCGAACGCTTCGGTGACGCCACGCTTGTCGCTGGCGAAATCCTGTTCGAGCAGTTTTTCGATCGCGTTCTGGCGCTCCTTCATCGTCTGCAGAGCGGCGATGATCGAGTCCCCCGACTCGGCGTTGATCATGCGCGCGGTCGTTGAGCGCGCCACCGTGTAGTAGGCCTCGAACGACTTGCGGATGGCCTCGTGCTCCGCGGTCTCGACGATCGGATTCGACTTCGCGTCATCGAGTGCGCCGATGAACGTGTTGCGCAGGGCGTCGGTCTCCTGCAGCGCGGCCGCGTTCTGTGCGGCGACGGCGTCCTGCAGCGAGCGCTCGATGCCCTTGAGCGTCTGATTGAGCAACGCCGCGTTGTCGACGGCCGGGTAATACCCGCGCTCGATCAACTCGAGCAGCTTCTGATTGCGGACGTTGAAATAGACCGTGACCGCGAGCACGATCGCGAAACCGAGCGCCGCCAGTCCCGGCAGGACGAGCAGCTTGTGGCGGAAGCGCAGTCTGTTCAGAACGCTCGCGCCGAAATTCGAACCGATGATGGCCATCACTTCACCTCCAGAACGCGCACGCCGTCGGTGGCCGTGGAGTCGGCGACGTAGCCGATCGCACCGGCGTTGGCGCGGACGAACGCGAGCACTTCCGCGTCGGATTTTTTCTCGACCGGCGGCACGTCGCGGCCGGCGAAGATCTGCTGCGTCCAGTAGCTCTTGATGGCCGCGGCAGGTTTGCCGTGCACCGCGCGCGAGAATGCGTCACGCACCTCCGCGGCCTCGACCTGATCGACGACCACGACCGCGCGGCCGCCTTCCCACTTGACGCTCTTTTTCAGGAAGAGGTCGGACACTGCTTTCTTCGGCAACGACTGGACCTTCACCGAGTCGTTGACGATGACCTTGAACGCCGCCGCGTGTGCGGTGCCGCTCGCGATCAACAGAAGCATCACTGCCAGGAGTCTTTTCATCTACGGGTCTCTCCCTACGTTTCTCTCTCTCGTTCAGGCGGCGCGGTCGCGCATCGCGCGGCGCACCAGCGCGGCGATGTCGAGAATCAATCCGACGCGACCGTCCGGGAAGATGGTCGACGCCGACACGCCGCTCAGATTGCGGAAGACTTCGCCGAGCGGCTTGATCACCGCCTGCATCTCGCCGATCACGTCGTCGACGACCAGTCCCACGGAAAGGTTGTCGGATTCGACGATCACCATTTGTTCGACTCGGACTTCGGTGCTGCTCTCGAGAGCGAAGAAGCGGCGCAGCCGGATGTACGGCAGGACGCGTCCTCCGATGTCGAGCAGCCCCGCGGCGCGCGTGCGCGCCTCGGATTGCGGCACGACCACGCAGTGCGTGATCGTGCGGATCGGTACGACGAAGCGCTCGCCCGCGGCGTCGACGATGAGGCCGTCGAGCATCGCCAGCGTGAGCGGCAGACGCATGCCGATGGTGGTGCCGGCGCCGGGCGTGCTCTGCACGTGCACGGTGCCGCGCATCGCCGTGACGGCGCGCGCGACGATGTCCATGCCGACGCCGCGTCCGGAGATCTCGGTCACTTCGGCCGCGGTCGAGAAGCCGGGCGCGAACACGAGCGCGTCGATCTCTTCGTTCGTGAGCGTCGCGTTCGCCGCGATCATGCTGCGCTCGCGGGCGCGATGCAGAATGCGCTCGCGATCGAAGCCGGCACCGTCGTCGCGCACTTCGATGACCACGCTTCCGCCGTCCTGATAGGCGGAGAGGACGATCGTGCCGATCGGATCCTTCCCCTGCGCGCTGCGCACGTCGGGCGCTTCGATGGCGTGATCGACGGCGTTGCGGATCATGTGCGTGAGCGGGTCTTTGACCTGCTGCACGAGCGAGGCATCGATCTCGACGTCCCGTCCTTCGATGAGCAGACGCAGCGGCTTGCCGGACGACTGGGAGAGATCGCGCACGATGCGGCGCTGCTGCTCGAAGCGTGGTCCGATCGGGACCATGCGGATCTTGGCTACTTTTTCCTGCAGTTCGCGCAGCGTCCGCTCGACGTCGACGTACGACGACATCAGCCGTTCGCTCTGACGCTCGCCGAGGGAGGCCAGACCGTTCGACAGACGTCCGGTGGCGATCGAGAGCTCGCTGGTGAGATCGAGAATCAGATCGAGCAGATCGAGATCGACGCGCAGTTTGCGTCCCGATGCGGCGGAGAGCTCCGCGCTTTCGGATTCGACGTGCACCGCCGCCGGCTCCGCGATCGTGCCGCTGTTCGTGGCTCTCTCGAGCGATTCGATGATCGAGGCCGCATCCGCGGAAAGCTCGATCACCGCATCGATGGAGGTCGGCAGCATCCGCCGAAATGCATCGCCGGAACGCAGGAGGAGCGTAATGAAGTCGCTCGACACCGCGAAGCGGCCGGCGCGCACTTCATCGAGCAGCCCTTCCATGGCGTGGGAGAGCTTGGTGAGCGCATCGAATCCGAGCGACGCGGCGTTGCCTTTGAGCGTATGCGCCGCCCGGAAGATCTCGTGAATGACCTCGGCCTCGTTCTTCGGGCGAGCCTCGAGAATCACGAGCATCTGCTCGAGCGTCGAGAGGTGCTCTTCCGCGTCGGTGAGGAAGACGCGCAGCAGTTCTTCGCGATCGAAATCGAGACTCATGTCAGACCTGTTTGATCAGCGCCGTGCCGTCGGAGGTGACGAAGACGAGCTTGCGGCCGCGATCCCCGCCGACGTCTTCGGCGACGATGGGGATCTGCTCGAGAGCCAGCCGCGCGCGCGCGGCCTCGATGTTGCGGCCGCCGAGATCCATGCCGGTCTCGCCGCTCTTCAACACCGAAGCGCCGCCGAAGAGCTTGGCCTGCAGGCGCGAACGCCTCGCGCCGAATGCCGTGAGCTGCTGCAGCAGCATGTCCATCGCGTGCCGCAGGTAGCGCGGACTGGGCGTGATGCTGTCGGTCGGGAGCATGAAGTGATTCAGCCCGCCGATGCCGCACGACGCATCGAAGAGACAGACGGAAACGCACGATCCGAGGATCGTCACGATTTCCGTCGGACGATTCGAGGCGTACAGCTGGCCGGCGTGAAGGTAGACCTTCGCCCGGCCGCTGCCGCTCGAATCCTCCGCGAGCTCGTTCCGCAGATTCGCGCTCTGCCCACGCGGAATGCCCGAGCTCTGCAGGAGCTCATTCAACGTCATGACGCGAGCCTCGCGATCCGGCGCTCGTGCAGCGAGGTGCAGTAGAGCGCGGTGGCCGCGTGCGTCGCCAGCAGGTCGAAGAGCTCGTGATCGAGCGCTTCCAGCTGCGATTTGTGCGCGAGGAGACGGAAGATGACGATGATGCCGATGACTTTGCCGTCCAGCTTCAGCGGCAGGCAGACCAGCGGTTCGCCATCGGCGTTCTGGCCGGGCATGCCGATGTGCGCCTCGCCGGTGGTGACGGTATCGCGCACGTGCGGCGTCGCCCACTGCACGCTGTCCGGCTCGAGGCCGACCGAGGCGAGCACGTTGAGCGCCGGCTCGTCGATCTCGCAGATCGCGAAGTCTTCGGAACCGACCAGGTTCACGATGATCTCCTGCATCGCCTCCAGCACCGACGTGCGGCTGAGCGTGCCGTGCAGCTGATAGCTGGCCACGTAGAGATTGGCCAGATTGGCGTTGTGCATCTCCACTTCGGCGTACTGCGCCGCGTACTGCTGGCTTTCCTGGCGAATGCGCTCGACGGCGTGGGCGAGCTCGTCCTGCGCGCGCTGGCGCTGTTCGAGCTCCTGGCGCATCACCGTGAGCTGCGACTCGAGCTGCGCGACGGAGAGACGCAACTGCTCGTTCTCCGACAGCAGGCGACGCACGTATTTCTGTGTGTCTTCGCGAACGCGATCGACGTAGGAGCCGTGGTTTTGATCGCTCATGACGCGCTCCTTTACTCGCCGAGGTACGTCTTGAGCTTGGCCATCAGCTCGGCGCCGTTGATCGGTTTGGTGACGTAGTCGTTGCAGCCGGCCTGAAATCCGGTCTCCACGTTTTCCACTTCGCCGCGCGTCGTGACCATGATGATCGGCGTCTGCGCGATCGAGGCTTCGCCGCGGATCTTCCGGCAGGCCTCGAAGCCGTTCATCTTCGGCATGACCACGTCCATGAGGATCAGATCGGGTTGATCCGTGAGCGCCTTCGCGACCGCTTCTTCACCGTTGCTGGCGGTGACGAGGTCGTATGGCCCCTTCGTGAGGATCATTCGCTCCATCATCAGAATCGTGTTGGAGTCGTCCACGAGGAGGATCTTCTTTCTCTGCATGCCATCTCCTTGGTTGCTGCTGCATTCGGAATCTGCAAAACGAAGGAACGCGCGACGAGGTCGGCGAGCGGTCCCGGATGTTGGAAGAGGAAGCCTTGTCCGTAACGGATGCGCAGCCCGGCCACGACCTCGAGATCGGCATCGCGCTCGATCCCTTCGGCGACGAGCTCGGCCCCGATGTTGTCCGCGAGCAGACAGATCGAGCGCAGCACGGAACGACGGTCACCATCGCTCGCACAGCCGTCGACGACGCGCTGATCGACCTTGAGCAGGTCGGGCGAGAGCTGCGCGACCACGCGGTAGTTCCACAAGCCGACGCCGACGTCATCGAGCGCGATGCGCACGCCTTCGTGCTGCAGCTCGCGCACGACCGCGGCCACCCGCGGCACGTCGAACTCCCTTGGCTCTTCGAGAATCTCGATGATCACGCGTCGCGGATCGATCGATTCGCGCGCGAGCGTGGCCGCGAGAAACTCGACGAATCCGAGGTCTGCCTCGAGCGTCGACGGATGCACGTTCAGCGCGAACGCGGCGGTGGTATCGGCGCGCGAGGCGGTGCGCAACGCGAGATCGATGCAATGCCGGTCGGCGCGCAGCTCCTGCCGCGTCGCGCGAACGAGCTCGAACAGCGACGCCGCATTCTCGATCGGCGTCCCCGCCGGACCACGCGACAACGCTTCGAAGGCGAACGTCTCCATCTCCGCGATCTCGAGAATCGGCTGGAACAGGATCGTGGCACGGCCGGCGAACCAGCTCTCCAGTGTGTGTTTGGGCATCGGACCTGTGCAGCTCCAAGGCAACCGCGATGCCATGGCCACCAAAACATGGAAGTGCTTGAAACCACGCGGCTTGAGACAAAAAGCCGGTAGTCGTGCAGATGCCACAGTCCAGCTTTCAGACTCCAGGTCTGGAATCGCGAGAACGCAGCGCGAGGGAGAAAACCGTAGCGAGGGAGTTCGGAGCGCCGGCTTCCAAGCCCGCGGTACTCGCGAAGAAAAACGCCGAGAAACGGAGCGCCGGCTTCCGAGCCGGCCGGGCCGCGGGCTTCCAAGCCCGCGCTACTCGCGAGAAAAAAAACGCCGGCAGGATGCCGGCGGCCCGGCCGGCTTGGAAGCCGGCGCTCCGTTTCCTAGCGCGCGCTCCGTTTCCTCGCGCGCTACGCGCCCCTACGGCAGTACGAGGACATCGACGCGTTTCACGCGTTTTCTTCGGAGGCGAAGGAGCGCCAGCAGCCAGGTGACGAGTCTCATGAGGCGAGCAGACTGAAGACGGCCTGCGCGAGCTGGGCGAGCGGTTTGGGTTTGTGCAGGAGCATGTCGACGCCGAGGTCTTTGGCGCGTTCGTCGACGGCGCTGGTGCGGTAGGCGGTGAGGAGGATCACGCGCGTGTCGCGGCTCTGCTGGCGCGCGGCGCGAATCACGTCGAGCCCTTCTTCCGAGGTCGTGCCGCTGAGCCGCAGGTCGGCGATCACGATGTCGTAGTTGGTGCGCGCGATCAGCTCGAGCGCCTCATCGCGCTCGGCCGCACAGTCGACCGCGAGGCCGTGTTCGCCGAAGTAACTCTTCAGCGCAAAACGAATGACGCGCTCATCGTCGACGACGAGCATGCGTCGAGTTTCCGGAACCGAACCCGTGGACATTGCCGCTCCCCCAGCGCAACCGCGATGCCACGCCACACGGGAGGACAACTCCATTCGAGTCAGCAGTTTGCGTTCCTGAGACCGCGCGAGACCATCCAGCTTTCAGACAACGCGTCTGAATCACGGACGGGAGCGCGAGGGCGCCACCTGAATCCCGAAGCGCTTGATCTTCTGATAGAGCGAGCTGCGCGGCACGGCCAGACGTTCGGCCGCGCGGTCGACACGTCCCTCTTCGTCGGCGAGCACGCGCTCGATGTGCAGCCGCTCCATCTGTTCGAGCGTGAGTCGCAGCTCGTCGTTCGAAGCCGGCGCGTTCGAGCCGTGAAACGTCAGCGCGAAATCGTTCACATCGAGCACGTCGTGATCGGCGAGCAGCACCGCGCGCTCCAGCGCGTTGCGCATCTCGCGCACGTTCCCCGGCCACGCGTACGACTGCAGTTTTCGCGACGCCGCATCCGAGAGCGTCATCCCCGGCCGTCCGACCGAGCGCGAGATGTCCGAAAGCATTTGCGAGGCGAGCGCCGGGATGTCTTCGTTTCGTTCGCGCAGCGGCGGAATCACCAGGGCGATCGTGGCGATGCGGAAGTAGAGATCGGAGCGGAAGCGTCCGTCGCGCGCCATCGCTTCGAGATCGTGATGCGTCGCGCCGATGAGACGCACATCGACCATGCGGTCGCTGACTTCGCCGAGCCGGCGAAAGCGTTTCTCCTCGACGACCTTCAGCAGCTTCGGTTGCAGCTGCTGATCGACGTCGCCGATTTCATCGAGGAAGAGCGAGCCGCCGTGCGAGACCTCGAACAGACCCTGCTTGGCGGCGATCGCGCCGGTGAAGGCTCCCTTCTCGTGGCCGAACAGCTCGGTGTCGAGAAACTCGCGGCTCAGTCCCGCGCAGTTGAGATCGACGAACGGACCGCGGCGTCGCGGGCCGTTCTCGTGGATCCAGCGCGAGAGCACGCCCTTGCCGGTTCCGGTCTCGCCGAGAATCAACACCGGCAGCTCCGAGGCGGCCACTTTTTTCGCGCGCGCGGCGAGCGCGCCCATCGCGCGACTCTCGCCCGCGAACGGATCGATTGCACGCGCTCCCGACGCCGAGCGTCGCGCCGCATCCTGGCGCCGCAGCGCGTCGTCGGCGAGCGCGCGCTCGACCACCGCTTCGAGCGCGTCGAGCTTGACCGGCTTGGTCAGGAACTGGCTGGCCCCTTCCTGAATCGCGCGCACCGCGAGATCGACCGAGGCGTGGCCGGTCAGCACGATCACCGGACAGTTCGGATCGATGGCCCGGAAGCGCTCCAGCAGCTGCAGCGCATCGCCGTCGGGCAGCATGTAGTCGATGATCGCGGCATCGGGACGGCGCGAGCGGAACGCGATCTGTCCGTCGGCGAGCGATCCGGCCACCGAGACCTCGAAACCTTTGAACTCGAAGTAGCTTTTGATGGCCAGGCGAATGGTGGTGTCGTCGTCGACGACCAGAATGTTCTTCTTCATGAGCGCTCCGCGACCGGCAGTTTCACAACCATCGACGCACCGCCTCCGGGGCGGTTGCTGGCTCTCGTCGTGCCGTGATGTTCTTCGACGATGCGCGACGCGAGCGAGAGCCCGAGTCCCGTTCCGCCGCGACGCTTCGTGAAGAACGGCTCGAAGATCCGTTCGAGATCGGCCTGCGCGAATCCCGGTCCGCGATCGGCGACTTCGACGATCACCGACGCTCCGTCTTCCGACGGGCGCACCGAGATCGTCACCTCTCCGCCGTGCGGCGAATGTTCGACCGCGTTCTTCAGCAGGTTCTCGAACACCTGCAGCAAGCGCTGCCGATCCATCATCACCTGCGGCACCATCGACGCGGCCACGCAGCGGAGCACGACTCCGCGCTGTCGTGCGAACGCGTCCATGAGATCGCGCGCGCGCCGCAGCACCGCCACGACGTCGTGCGGCTCGAGCACCGCCGCCACCGGCCGGCCGAATTCGAGCAGCTCGTGCATCAGCTGGCTCATGCGATCGATCTGCTCGCGCAACGCGACGACGTAGTCATGGAACTCCGCGGCCCCGAATCGCGCTTCGAACGCATCGATCGTGGCCGAGAGTCCGAACAGCGGATTGCGTACCTCATGCGCCACGCCCGCGACCAGCGCCCCCATCTCCGACATCTTTTCCGCCCGCCGCAGATTGCGTTCCATGCGCACGACCTCGGTCACGTCCGAGACGAACACCACCGTCTGTTCTTCACTGCTGCTGGCCAGCAGATCCCACACCCGATCGTCTTCCACGAACTGCACCGCCACCGGCTCGTTCACATCGCGCGAGCTCTTCGCCAGCGCATCGATGGCCATCCACATGAGCGACTGGCCGAGCTCCGTCACCGGCCGGTCGATGGCCTGCCGGTAATCGCTGAACTGCGAAAACCGCAGCGCCGCCGCGTTCAGCCGCAGCACGCGGTTCTCGTGATCGACGATGAGCAGCGGCGCGCGAATGGCGTCGAACGTCCACCGCCAGTGCGCCGACGCTTCCGCCAGACGCTGCAGCAGCACCTGATTCGCTTCTTCGACGCGCTTCTCTTCGGTGATGTCGAACGCCAGGCCGGCCACGCCGATCATCGCGTTCGTGTCGTCGTCGGTGAGCGGCTCGAGATGCACGCGCAGATCGCGCCCGCGCAACTTCGTGTCGTATGTCGTCTCGCGCCCGTCCAGCGCGACCTGCGGACCACCTTCCTCCGGTCCCAATCCGACCAGATCGGCGAGCTCGAGATCGCGCAGCATGTTCGTCGCGATCGGGGCAAAGCCTTCGCCGGTCACCGAAGTCAGCCGCAGGTCCATGTCGGTCGAGAAGAGAATCACCGGCAGCCGCGAGAGGATGACCTGCAGGCGCCGCTCATGCTCGCGCAGCGTGGTCTCGGCCTCGCGGGTCGCGGTGACGTCCTGCACCGTGCCGATCACCATCCGCCGTCCGGTAAGCCGGTCGATGCGGCGCGTGGCGCGGTAGTGCGCGATGCGACGCACGCCGTCATCGGCATGAATCACATGCTCTTCATCGAGCGTTCCCTCGCTGTCGAGCCGCTGGAAGGACGTCATGAGCCGGCCGCGCGATTCCGCGGCGACGTGCTCGATCAACCACTCGAACGTCAGCTCGCGTGATTGCGGCTCGATCCCGAACAGTCGATACAACTCGTCCGAGCCTTCCACGCGCATCGTTTCTTCATCGATGCGCAGACTGCCGATGTGCGCGATGGCCTGGGCATCGGTGAGCTGCGCGGTGCGGCGTTCGAGCTCGCGCTCGGCGCGATTGCGATCGATGGCCTCGGCGAGGATGTTGGCCATCGATTCGACGAACGCCGCCTCGCTGTCCGAGAACGCGCGCGGCTCGATCGTGTACGCGTGCACCACGCCGTACGGCTTCGCGCGTCCGGCGATCGGCGCGATCACTCCGGCGCGGATGCCGACGTTCAGCAACTCCGCGGTGACGAATCGCGTCTCCTTCTCGAGATTCGCGTAGACGATCGGCGACTCCGAGATCAGCGCCTGCGCCGCAAGACGGCCCGGTTCGTTCGGCACCGGCACTTCGGGCGGATGTTTCGAATTCATCCCGGCGGCGAATCGGAACTCGTTGGCGCCTGCATCGAATCGGAGAATGTGCGCGGCCGGCACTTCGAGCACTTCGGCGATCGTCCGGCACGCATCATCGAGCAGCGTGGCGTCGTCGTTCATGCGCAATGCGCGGCGTCCGAAATTCGCCAGCGCGAACGGCAGACTCCCGGCGCGTCTCCGCTCGGTGACGTCGGCCGAGACTCCACTGGCGAGAATCTCGCCGTCGCGCTCGTACGTCTGCACCGCGTGATCGGCGATCCAGCGCCAGACGCCATCGGGACGTTGAAAGCGATACTCGGCCTCGAACGGCGTGCCGTCGCGGAACAGACGCGCATACGCTTCCGCCACGCGCGGGAGATCTTCGGGATGCACGCGCGCGGCCCATTCGCGCGCGAAGCTCGGATTCTGAATCTGCTCCGGCGTGAATCCGGTGACGCGCTCCGAACGCGGTGAGATGAACACCGACCCGCCGGCCTTCACCGTCCAGATGATCACCGGCAGGTTCTCGATCAGCGCGCTGTACTGCTCCTGCGCATCGACGAGCGTGCGCAGCGTCTCGGCGGTGGCGGTGATGTCGGTGACGATGGCCATCACCGCCTGCTGCTGGCCGTACTCGATCGGCATGGCATGGATGTCGAGCTGGCGCTGGCCGCCGTCGCGACCACCCTTCACCTGCTCGCGCAGGTAGCCCGCATCGCGCACGCGGCGCGCGAACTCCGCGTCGATGTCGAAGAGCACCCGCAGCGCCTTGCCGACGATCTTGCCGCTCGCGAAGAGCTGTTTCGCGGCCGGATTCGCGGCCACCACGGTCTGGCTGTCCGGATCGAAGATGAGAATCGCATCGCGCGAGCGATCGAACATCGTGCGGAAGCCATGCTCGCTCTGCCGCAGCGCGGTGACGTCCTCGAACATCGCGCCGATGCGCCGTCCCGGCAGCGGAAAGAGCCGGATGCGGAACGGCTTTCCGAGCACGTCGCGAATCTCCATCTCCGCCGGCTCCTGCGTGCGCGCCACCTGCAGATAGAGCGGCGAGAGATCGGAGATCGGGTACGCCTCGCCGCGCGTGCGGCCGATGAAACTGCGCAGCGCGCGGCGCGGCCCGATCAACTCCGACTGGCGATTGGCCGCGAGCAGCCGGAAGGAATCCGCATCGGTCGGCAGATCGACGTCGTACTCCCACACCAGGAGGCCGATGTCGAGCTCGTGATACGCCGCCACCTCCGGGATGTCGAAGAGCAGCAGCCGCTCGCGTGCACTCGCGCGCAGAAGACGCGCGCCACAGGTATCGAGTGCAACTTCATCCTCGGTCGATGCCAGCGCGGCGGTCACGCAGACGCCGAGGTCGTGAGGCGCGACGCGAACGAACGGCGCATCGTCTGCGATCCACGAAAACTGTCGCCGGGCCGGCTCGTTCGCATCGACGATCCGCCCTGCCGCAGTGAGCCGAATCACCGGATGCGCAATCGCCGCGATCAGGAGGTCGACACCGCGCGCCACCACTGGAGCACTCATCGGAATTTGTATTTGCCTGACTGGAGAATGACGTTCCTTTGATTCTAATGGCGCTCCGGCGTGTCAGAAAGAAGCTTTTCACTGCAGCGAAGACGACACCTGCACGGCCTCGTTCCGTAAGGCCATCCATTTCCATCGCGCGCTCGGTTTCAGCTGCAGCGCGCGATCGAGCGCCAGCACCGCCTGCGCGGCCCGCCCGCGATCGCGGGAGCGCATCGCCAGCTGCAGCAGCAACTCTCCGCGCAACGCATGCGACTCGCTCTTCTCGCGATCGACGGCGATCGAACGATCGACGAGCTGCAGCGCGCGTTCGAGATCTCCACGCAGCCGCGCGAGGTCCGCGGCGTAATGCAGCAGATCGGCATCCGCGGCGTTTTCCACGATCCCACGCGCAACGGCCGCGTCTCCCGCGGTGAGAAACGCGAGCGCCGGTTTGCGCTTCGCAATCGCGTCGCGGGCCGCCTCCGCTTCGATGGCGGCCGCGAACTGCATGGAATCCGCGCTGTCGGGATCGATCGCCTCCGCCTGCCTCACGTTTTCACGCGCGGTGTCGAACGATGCCGTCGGATCGCCGCCCGCGCGGGCGATGGCCTCTCCGCGCACGGTGTACAGCGCGGCCCTGTAGGCGAACGAGTTCGCATGCTCGGGATTGATCTGCAATGCGCGGCTGTACGCGTCGAGTCCGCGCTGCACGTATGGCTCGGGATCTTCGTTGCGATCGAGCGCGTCCTGCGCCATCAGCTGATACGAGAGGCCGGTGTTCGCATGTGCGAACGCGAGCTTGGGATTGAGCTTCAAGGCGCGATCGAAAGCAGCGATCGCCTGCGCGAAGATCGGACGCGGATCGATGCCGCGGCGCATCGCGTAGTTGCCGCGATCGAGATGCGTGCTGCCGAGGTTCAGCATCGCCACCGACAGCTTCGGATTGATGGCGATGGCACGCTCGAGGCTCTTCGCCGTTTCGTCGAAGGATCTCGTCGGATCGATGCCGTTCTCCATCTCCCATTCCCCGCGAGTCATGAACGCGAGGCCGCGATCGTTGAAGAGGTTCGCGAAATCGGGATCGGCGGCGGCCGCGCGGTCGTAGTAGACGATCGACTCGTTGAGCAGCGCCACCGGATCGCCGCCTTTCGTGCCGACCACCTCCGCTTTGCGGCGCACGGCGTTGGCGAGACTCAGCAGCGCCTGCGCGTTCACCGGTTCGAGCGCCACCGCCTGCCGCAGCGTTGCGATCGACGCGTCGAAGATCGGCAGCGCGTCTTCGCCATGCGTCATCGCATAGCGCGCACGGGTGAAGAGCGCGTTGCCGAGCACGCGATGCGCGCCGGAGCTTTTCGGATCGGCCGCGACCGCGCGCTTCGCGAACGCCGCGGCGCGTTCGAGACTCTCCAGCGGCGACTGCCCCTGCGAAAACTGCCAGTCGCCGAAGCGCTGCAGCAGAACCGCCTGCATGCGAAAGCTCGCTTCGAGATCGCCATTCGTTCGCGCGGCGCGATCCGCGGCAGCAAGGCCGTTCGCCAGCAGCGGCGCCGGATCCTCCCCTTTCGCGATGGCCAGCAGCATCAGGCGGAAGCACCGCTCCGCATCGCCGAGGAGCACGCTCTCATCGCTCGCCGCAATCGCGCCCGCCGCGCGAAACGCATCGCCGGCACGCGTGTAGCTCGCCGCCGCGGCATCGAGTTCCCCCGCGTTGGCCTGTTCGGTGCCGCGCGCGATCCAGATGTCGCCTTCGAGCCTCCTCGCCTCATGCAGCCACGGCACATCGTGGAACGCCTGGCGCGAACGTTCGAGCGCGACGTCGTATCGTTTTTCATACAGGGCGATCAGCCCTTCGACGTAGGCCGGTGATTCGCTGCCGGTTCCCTTGCTGCGTCGCAGCCATTCGAGCGCGGCATCGCGATACTGCGTTTCGATCTGTTTCCTGCGCGCGGCGCGTGCGTCGGCGTTCGCGATGCGCTCCGCTTCCTGCAACGCCTCCTGATACTGCGCGCCGATGACTCGTCCGAGGGCGTACGCAACCTCGGGCGCGCGATAGTCTTCGCGCCACGCCCTTTCGAGATGCGCGCGGCTGCGGCCCCAGTCGCGCAGCGCGAGATAGCCGCGGCCGATCGCGTACTCCGCGGGCGCCGCCGACGCGCGACTCATCGATTGCGTGGCGCGCTCGATCCGTCCGATGCGATCGCGGATCCAGCGCCGTTCACGCTGCACGTCGTGCAGCGGCAGCATGTTCGCGTAACGCGCGATCGCTTCCATCCGCTCGATCTCCTGGCCGAAGCGCTGCGCCGCCTGCTGCCTCTTCGACGACTGCACCGATGTCGTCACCGCCCACCCGATCGACGCGAGCACGGCCACACCCGCGATCGCAAGCAGGGTGGCGATGGTCGGATGCTTGCGCGCGCGGCGAATCCAGCGATGCACGAACGGCGTGCGCCGCGCGAGAATCGGCTCGCCGTCGAGATACCGCCGCAGATCCTCGGCCAGTGCGCGCGCGGAGTCGTACCTCCGCTGCGGATCTTTCTCGAGACACTTCCGGACGATCGTGTCGAGATCCGCGGGCATCGACGGATCGAGCGCGCGCAGCGACGGCGCTTCCTCGGTGACGACCTTCATCATCACGTCGACCGCGGAGTCGGCCACGAACGGAGGGCGGCCGGTGAGAATGTCGAACAGCGTCGCACCGAGGGAGTAGACGTCCGTCCGGCGATCGATCTTCGTGCGCTCGGCGCGCGCCTGCTCCGGCGCCATGTACGGCGGCGTGCCGACCACCGTGCCGATCGTCGTCATCGAGTCCATCGACGAATCGCGCGCCAGACCGAAATCGAGCACCCACGGATGCCAGCCGCCATCCGGCTTCGGCTCGACCATGATGTTGTTCGGCTTCAGATCGCGATGCACGAGACCGGTGCGATGCGCGGCATGCACCGCCTCCGCAACCTCGGTCATCACCGCCACCTTCTCGTCCACCGACATCCGCAGCGCCGCCTCGGCGAGCGTCGTCCCTTCGATGCAACGCATGGCGATGAACGGACGCCCTTCGATGATCCCGCTCTCGTAAACGTCGCAGATGTTCTCGTGACCGATCTGCGCCTGCGCACGCGCCTCGCGCAGAAACCGCGCGAGATGTTCGCGATCCGTCTCCCGCAGAAACTTCAGCGCCACCGCCCGATTGAGCGTCGGATCGTACGCGCGATACACCTCCGCCATCCCCCCCGCCCCCAGCAACTCCCGAATCACATACCGACCCAGCGTCGCCGGCATCGGCAACGCCCCGAACGAAAGCACTTCGCCATCCTCGCCTCGCTGGAGACGATCGGTTGGATAAGGATCGATCATCGACGTGAATGGGTAGTATGCATGGAAGGGAAGAGGGAGGACGTGTCATCCCGAGCACGACACGCGCTCCGTGGGCGGGGGGTCCCTCCACTCGCTTCGCTCGGTCGGGATGACACAACGGGGGGACGCACGCGCTCTTCGTGTCATCCCGAGCGGAGCGCGCAGCGCGGAGTCGAGGGACCCCCTGCCGATAGCACGACACGCGCTCCGTAAGGCGGGGGGTCCCTCCACTCGCGTCGCTCGGTCGGGATGACACAACGGGGACGCACGCCTCACGTGTCATCCCGTGCGTCAGCACGGGATCCCCTTCGATTAGGCAGGAGTCGTCTTCGCGACACGGGATGACACAACGGGGAACGCGCGCCTTCGTGTCATCCCGAGCGCAGCGCGCAGCGCGGAGTCGAGGGATCCCCTGCCGATAGCACGACACGCGCTCCGTGGGCGGGGGGTCCCTCCACTCGCTTCGCTCGGTCGGGATGACACAACGGGGGAACGCCCTTCGTGTCATCCCGAGCGGAGCGCGCAGCGCGGAGTCGAGGGACCCCCTGCCGATAGCACGACACTCGCTCCGTTCGCAGGGGGTCCCTCCACTCGCTTCGCTCGGTCGGGATGACACAACGATGAAACGCACGCTCTTCGTGTCATCCCGTGCGCAGCGCGGAGTCGAGCCCACCCCCCGCTTATCATCGCGCGATGATCATCACCATTCGTCGCGCGGAAGCGCGGGATCGTGAGGCGTTGGGGAGGCTGGGGGTGGCGTTGATGCGGACGCACCATGAGTTCGATCCGCTGCGCTTTCTCGCTCCGATGCGGGGTGCGACGGAAGGGTATGCGGGGTGGTTGCTTGGGTTGGCGCGGTCGGAGGATGGCGTGGTCTTCGTGGCCGCGGATGAAGATGACGTCGTGCATGGGTACGCGTGCGCCACGCTCGAGGGCATCTCGTGGAAAGAGTTGCGCGGTCCGGCCGGCGTTCTTCACGACATCATCGTCGACGAGGCGGCGCGACGGACCGGGATCGCGACCGCACTCGTGGAGGCTGTGCTGACGTGGCTTCGCGAACAGCAGGCGCCGCGCGTCGTGCTTTCCACCGCCGCGCCGAACGTCGCCGCACAGGCGCTCTTCGCCCGGTTCGGCTTCCGCCACACGATGGTCGAGCTGACGAAAGAGCTGTGACGCAGCCCCAGCCCGCCTGACGGAATGTCACTATCCATTTTTGACGCCCGCGCGTCAGAATAGCCTTACGTCCATACGCATGGACGTCGCCGGCGAATTTTTCGTTTCATCACACTCTCGAACCCCGAGTCAGGAAACCTATGTTCTCGAAACGAACCATTTATCTCCTGCTGTGCGTCCTGCTGAGCGCCGCGGCCTTCGCCGGAAACAACGCTCAGTTCATCTCTCAGAGCATTCCGCAGCGCGTCTCGCCGGGAAGCACCGCGAGCGTCTCCGTCACCATGAAAAACACCGGCACCACCACGTGGGATTACGCCTGGTACAAGCTGTCGGCCCAGAACCCCTACGACAACACGGTCTGGTTCCCCGACACGCGCGCCTACATGGCCAACGGCACGTACGTCGCGCCGGGACAGCAGGTGACGTTCAACTTCACGATCACCGCCCCATCGACGCGCGGCATCTACAACTTCCAGTGGCGCATGATCCAGGAGTACACCGAGGTCTTCGGCGACTTCACTCCTCCCAGCGTCATCACCGTCTCTCCGGTGAGCTGCAGCAGCTACGCCGATCCGAACGACACCGTCGGCGATGACGCCGGCGTGCAGTGCCTGCTCGATCAGGGAGGCACGACGCTCCTCGCGCCGACGGCGCCGAGCGCCGGTGACACCGGCTATCTGGTCGAAGGACGACTCATCAACAGCGTGATGACCGGCCTGACGATCAAAGCCAGCAACACGACCATCGACAGTGCGCCGGGCACGAATGCGAAGGCGCGCATCAAGGCCGCCGCGGGGCTGAGCGGCACCATTCCGCTGCGCTCCAACGGCTACGACTCCATCACGCTGCAGAACCTGATCTTCGACGGCAATCGCGACGCGCGCAGCATCGCCTCGCTCTGCCCCTCGGGCTTCCGTCCGAACGTCACCACGGTGGAGCTGTGGGGCTCGACCGGCTTCGACATCAACAACTCCGAGTTCGTCCGCGCGGTCTGCGGCGCGGCTCTCGGCATCGGCGCCGAGAACGGCTCGGGCGGCGACTACTACTCGATCGACAACAACTACTTCGACGACAACGGCATCGGCGCCACCGACTATCGTCCGCCGAACACCGAGCCGTGGGCCGACGGCATTCGCGTGATCGACTGCACGAACGCGAGCATCACCAACAACACGTTCGATGACTCGACCGACCTCTCGCTCTCGATCGAGAACACGACCAACTGCACGATCGAGAACAATCTCATCCGCCAGTACAACCGCTACGGCATCGGCGGCATCGGCTTCGCCAATCACACGCACAGCGGCACGGTGATGCGCTACAACACGGTGCAGGGGAACAACCTGATGTCGATCGGCTTCGCCATCGGCGGCAATCCGTGGTGCGCCAGCGGCGCCTCCTCCGGCGCGACCATTCAATACAACACGATCAGCGGCGCGAAAGTCGGCATGAACGTGCAGGAGTCGTCGCACACGATCAACAACAACACGATCACGCATCCCTCGGGATCGAACAGCTGCGGCCGTCCGAACGTCGACTGCAACGTCAACAGCTCGTCGAACATGCAGACGTGCACGACCACCACGACGTACGACTACGCCTGCTGCATCCCGTAATCGCAGTCATCGATGAATGCGGCGGCTCAGGCCGCCGCATTCGCATTCGACGGCAGAGCGAGGCGCACCGCATCGAGCTCGCCGCCGATCGCTTCGGCAGCGATCACCGACTCGATGATGAGCGGGCAACGTTCCGGAATGCGATGGGCGACATGCGTGAACGCGCGCCGGGCCATGACGCCGAGAGGCAGATGCTCGCCGCGCGTGCCGACGTCGCTGACGTGGACCTGCCGCAGACGCGCGCCGAATTCGCGCAGCATCCGTAACGCCGAGGTCATGGTCGGATCGATTTGCCGCGCGTGACCGAGATCGAGACAGAAGCTCGCGTCGGGATAGAGCGCGAACAACGTCCGCAACTCTTCGACCGTGCGGCCGGTGGTCTTGCGATCGTCCATGTTCTCGATGCAGAGACGCGCGCCGAGCGCCTGCCACAACGACGGCGTGTGCAGCAGGTCGGCGTGCGCGATCACCGGCCACGCTTCCGGCAGCCGCAGGAGCATCGCGAAGACATCTTCTTCGGCGAGCGTCTGCAACCTGCTCGGCGCATGCACCGAGACATACGGGAATCGACGAAGCTCGAGCGCGGGGACGGCATCGACGAGCAACGGCAGCTCATGATCGCGCAAGGCGGAGAGCTCGATCGCCTGAATGCGCTCCTCGCGGTGCTGCAATGCCACGCCGTGGCGGAAATCGCCTTTCGCGAGCGCGCCGGTCGAGAACCCGATCGGCCGCATCAGAACACTCCGAACTGGCGGATGAGCGACGGCAGTTTCGGATGCGCATCGAAGAACAACCGCGTCACCCCTTCGCGAAAGCGCTTGCTCGCCTCGCGCAGCCCCGCGTAGGCCGGCTCGGCGAGCGCCTCTTCGAACGCCACCTTCTCCAGTTTCTCGCGCGACTCCGCATTCGCGAGCACGCCGAGAAACTCGTCATACGACGAGAAGATCAGCTCCGCCACCTCGCGATCGTGGCAGTCGAGCACCGCGCGCGCAAGAAGCTCCAGCGGCGGCACATCGGTGAGCGTGCGGATGAGGCTCGCCAGCATGCGGTAGTACTCGTCCTCGTTGGCCGATTCCGCGAGCTCCGGCGCCGGGAAGAGCTCCGCGGCGAATGCCGCGATCAGGCCCCAGATGAACAGCACCTTGCGCGAGAAGCGGAGCTTGATGTTGCGAATGCCCCACCCTTCGCGCTGCCGCTCCCACATCTTCGATGCGTAGTCCGAGCCCATCGTGCGCCAGTAGCGGACGACGTCGTTGAGCAGAAAGTGCGGGATGCTCTGCCGGAAGCCGCTGCGGCTCTGCACGGAGCGGTCGTAGACGACGTACCGCGAGAGCACGTTGTGAATGACGCGCTCGCGCACGAACGCGCCGGTGAGCGCGCGCGATTCGGCGAGCAGCAGGATGCGCCGGGTGAGGTTCTCGTTCGAGTCGCGCGTGCCGGCGATGTAGTGCACGAGCTCGTGACCGGCCACGATGCCGCCGAACGTGCCGGTGCGGCCGACCTCTTTCGCCACCACGCTGCCGATGCGCTCATTGATCTCGCGCACGAGCAGCCCGTGCTCGGGATCAGAAGGGCCATCGACGAGGAGCAGCCAGTCTGCATCGCTGCCGCGCGTCGCTTCGCCGCGGCCGAGCGAGCCGGTCACGACGATCGCGAAATTCGAATCCTGCAGATCGGCGACCGCGGCGGTCAGCTCCGCGATCATCTCTTCGGTCGTTTCGCGCGCCGCGCGCAATGCGCTCCAGTTCGCGCCGAGGGTGCGTTCGAGGGTGATGATCGATTCCACGCGGCTCGACGTTACACCACGAACGCTCCGCTCACCATCTCATCACCCGGCTCGAGCACATCCGCTTTGCGCACGCCGTCGAGCAGTTGCACGTCGAAGATTTCCTGCACGCTTCCTTCGAAGCGGAGGAAGCCGGCGATGCGGCCGTTGCGCGTGTCGACGGCCCAGACACCGCAGTGACGCTCGCTGCGTCTGGCGATCGGGATTCCGTCGAACACCGATTCGCGCACCTGCGAGAGGCCGATCAAGGCGTACGGTCCGCAGAACGCGAGGCCGCGCGCGAAGCCCGGCACCTCGGCCACGATCGTCTTTGCGCCCGACGTCACGTCGATCGTGCACAAGCGTCCTTCGCCCGACTCGAGCATCCACAGCTGGTTCTGCCACAGACGCGGCGAGTGCGGCATCGAGAGCCCGCGCGCGACGATCTCGTTCGTGGCCACGTCGATGATGATGCCGCCCGATGCCTTGTTCGCGCGCCAGCCGGCCGCTTCGTTCGATTCGCCGAGCGCGGTCACGTAACGCACGCCGCTCGCATCGACGGCAATGCCGTTCAGATGACAACGATCCTCGGGCGCGAGCTCGGTGATGAACTTCGGCCGCCACAGTTCGCGGAAGCTCGTCTGCCCGTCGAGCGTGGCCAGGCAGGAGAAGCGCGTGTTCACGATGACGAGCGAACGGCCGGCGTACGCGAGCTCGTGAATACGGATGTCGCCGGTGGCATGCGACGAAGCCGGAACGTATGCGGCATCGCATTCGAGTTTCTGGGCGATCCCTTCGTGGTGGCGAAAGCGCCAGACGAAGTTCTTCGTGCCGAGGGTCAGCGTTTGATTCGCGAGCGCCATCCCCATCGGGCTCGGAAACGCGCGGAAGTGCGTGTTCAGCTTTCCGTCGAGCACGCGGGCCACGATCAGTCGTCCCGACTGATATGTCGAGACGAGCAGCGACGACGACGCGCGGTCGAGCAACTCCGCAAAGCCGCTGGTGAAGACGCTCCGGAAATCCGTTGCCGCGGACGACGCCGCCGCCGCGGACGTTGCGGCCGGCGCTTTCCGATGCTCGCGCTTCGGCGGATTGGCGAACAAGGCCCGGGCGCGCTCCGCAACCTGTTCGACGAGCGGCAGCGCGATCTTCAGATCGTCGGCATTCCGCCGCCACTTCTCCGCGTTCGGCGCGGTGAGTGTCGCGCGCGACAGCGGCAGCGGCGCGGAGAGCTGGCGATCCCAGTCGATCTCCAGAAACTTCGCCAGCCGTTCCATCTCCTGCTGCGGCTCGTGGATCAGCGCGTCGTAGCCGGCCACGCACCAGCGATCGGGCGAGAGCTGCTCGAGATCGTCGAGCAGATAGCGCGTCGCCGCCGACCACTGCGCGGCCACGATCTCGGCGAGCGGCCGTCCCGACAACTCGCGCCATCCCGGCGTGAGCAGCAGCGACCACGACGGCCCTTCCCAGCCCGGCAGGTGCGGATACGTGACGAACTTTCCGGAGCGCCACGCGTCGAGCATGCTGCTCATCGTGTCGCGCATGTCGCGATAGAGGTAGACGAACAGCGCATCCGGAAACGCCTCGGCGAGAAACGGCACGCGCAGCGAATTCTTCGGCGTCTTCTCGAGCAGCCGCAGCCGCGTTGCCTGTTCGGCCGGCATGCGCCCGTCGCGATTCCGCAGATTCGCGACGAACGAGCGTTCCAGTTTCGCGATCGTCTCCGGTGTGGCGTCGGAGGCATCGAGCCGATTGGAGTGAAAGCGCCGTTGCGCCGGATGCAACGCCGGAATCGACTCGATGATCGCGTGACTCTCGCCGCCGACCGTCCAGACACTCGGCGACTGCGCCAGTGTCTCGAAAAACAACGAGCTGCCGGAGCGCGGGGAGCAGACGATGAAGATCGGCCGCTCGATTCTGCGCGCGCGCGGCCGCGGCTGCGCCTGCCGAGGCCTCTGCGCACGCGGTGTCGGCGCTCTGTCGTCGAGCGCCGGCGCGAGCACGATGCTGCGCGCGGCATCGACGGCGTCGACGTGATTGCGCAGACGAAAGCGCCGATGCAGCGGGTCGAGCGCGGCGTTCGCGCGATCGAGCAGCGAGCGATAGAGCGGAAATCCTTCACGGCTCTCGCCGAAGCGCGCGTAGGCGGCACGCCAGTCATCGTGCAGCATGCGCAGAATCGACAGCAGTTCGCGCGCGTCGTCCGGCGCTCCTTCGGAGACCAGCGCGATCATCGCCTGCATTTCCGCCGGGGCCATGACCGTCGGATGATTCACGCTCTCGGTCGTGATCGGCACCGCGCGCAGCGGATCGAACGGCACGTGTACCGCGGCCTCACCCGCTCTTCCGCGCGCGACGAGCTCCTGAAACGCGGCCGAGCCGATCGTGTCGGCCACGAGATGAATGCGCCGCGTCGGCTGCGGATTGAGCACGTTGTGGACGCGCCACGTGTCGAAGATCCACGCCTCGCCCGCGGCCATGTGCGTCGAGCGCTCTCCGCAGACGAACGTCACGTCCGGCGTCGTCACGATCGGCACGTGCACGCGGACGCGTTGCGTCCAGTAATAGTTCGTATCGCAATGCGCGGTCGCTTCCGCGTTGCCGTCGAGCCGCATCAGCCGCGTGCGGCCCCACACCGCATGAAACGCCGCCAGCACCTGTCGCAGATACGGCATGCGCTCGAGGTGCGGCGTCGGCTGCATCGCCCCCTGCACACCGTCATCGTATGGGTCCCCATGCAATGCGATGAGCGGCAGCGCGCTGTTGCCGGGGTGACCCTGTGGATGCGGGCGCCAGTCGCTCTCGTCGAACCGGGAAATCTCCTGAGCGAGCTTCTCCGCATCGAACGTGAGCGGAAGGCGGATGAATTCAGTTTCCAACTTCATGCGATTGACGCCGTATACTAACGGTCTCTTCCGTTGGTCATTTCACGAAAAGTCAAGTAACGAGGTTACAGATGCGTGTGAAGCGTCCCGAACACCAGCCCCAGGACGTTGCTCCTACTCCCTTTCCCGCCGCGAAAGCGCTCGGCCTTGGCGTCGCGGCGCTGGCCGCGGTTCCCGCTGCCAATGCCGCCACGTTCACGGTCTCGACCCTCGGGGACAGCGGCGCCGGTTCGCTGCGGCAGGCGATCGAAGATGCGAACGGTGCCGCGGGCGCGGACGTGATCAACTTCCAGGCCGGTCTCACCGGCACGATCACGCTCACCACCGGCCAGCTGGAGATCACCGATTCGGTCGACATCCAGGGACCGGGCGCGTCGGCGATCACGGTCAGCGGCGGCGGCAGCTCGCGCGTCTTCTATCTCTACAGCGGCTCGCAGACGCTCGACGTGACGATTTCCGATCTGACGATCAGCAACGGGCTGGATTCGATCGGGGGCGGCATCGTCGACTTCGACGAGAACCTCACCCTCGACTCCGTCGTGATCACCAACAATGAGGCCACCGGCGACGGCGGCGGGTTGTGGGCCGATGGCTTCAGCATGACGCTGACGATTCAGAACACGACCATCAGCGGCAACACGTCGGGCGATGACGGCGGCGGCATCTACATCGAAGATACCGGCGGTCTGCTGCTCATCGAGAACAGCATCATCAGCGGCAACGAGGCGGCCGATGCGGGCGGCGGCGTCTATTTCTACGATCCCGACGACCCCGTGACCATTCGCGACACGACCATCACCGGCAACACGGCCGGCACCGTGGGCGGCGGCATCTATCTCTACAGCCCCGACGACGGACTGTTCACGATCGAAGGATCGACGATCTCCGGCAACAGCGCGGCGGCCGGCGGCGGCGTGTTCCTCTACAGCGCCGACCATGGACTGCAGGTCACGAACACGACCGTCTCCGGAAACGAGGCCACGGCCGGATCGGGTGGCGGCGTCTATCTCTACAATCTCTACGCCGGCTCGGTGTTCAACTTCGTCACCGTCGCGAACAACTCGGCGGTCGAATCGGGCGGCGGCATCTTCGTGAACACGAGCACGCTCACGCTCACGAACTCGATCGTCGGCGGCAACACCGCCTCGACCGATGCCGATCTCTCGAACTACATCGACGGCGGCTTCGACGTCAGCTACTCGCTGGTGCAGGACCCGGGAAGCGCGAACATCAACGACATCGCCGGCAACATCTTCAACGACGATCCGGAGCTCGGCGCACTCGCCGACAACGGCGGACCGACCGAGACGATGCGTCCCGCGCTCACGAGCCCGGTCATCAACGCCGCCGATCCGGCCTTCGCCCCTCCTCCCGCCACCGATCAGCGCGGGGAACCGCGCATCGTCGGCGGCCGTGCCGACATGGGTGCGCTGGAGATCAACGGCGGCACGATTCAGTTCAACCCCGCCGGCTACAACGTCAACGAAGGCAACACGAACCTCAACATCACGGTGACGCGCGACGTCGGCCCCGATCCCGCCACCGTGAACTACACGACGAGCGACGTCAGCGCCACCGCGGGGAGCGACTACACCACCGCCGCCGGCACGCTCAGTTTCGCGGCGGGCGATCTCTCCGAAACGATCGTCGTGCCGATCCTCGACGACAACGTCGCCGAGGCGAGCGAGACGTTCACCGCGGCACTCAACACGCCGAGCGCCGGCTCGACGATCGGTGCCGCAAACACCGCCACCGTGACGATCGCCGATGCGCCGGCCGGGACGATTCAGTTCAGTCTCGCCACCGCCTCGACGCCCGAAGAGACGTCGCCCGCGATGCTCACCGTCACGCGCGTCGGCGGCACCGAAGGTCCGCTCAGCGCGAACTACACGAGCGCCGACGGCACGGCCACCGCGGGCGCCGACTACACCGCCGTCGCCGGCACGGTCACGTTCCCGGCCGGTGATGCCACACCGCAGGTGATCAACATCCCGATCCTCGATGACGTGCTCGTCGAGCCGGATGAAACGTTCACGGTGACGCTCTCCGGCGCCGCGGTCGCCGCGCCGAGCACCGCCACCGTGACGATCACCAACGTCGATGCCGCACCGGCCGTCCCGGTTCCCGCGGTCGGTCTCTTCGGCAAGCTGTTCCTCGGCATCATGACCACTGCCGCCGCGATGTGGGCGCTGATGCGCCGCGGCGCGTCGATGTTCCTGATCGGCATGCTCTTCGCCGCGGTCATCGCCGCAACGCCGGCATCGGCGGCAAACGGCAACGCGCAGAAGAAGCACGACGCCTCGAAGCTCGAAGAGACGAAAGACCAGCAGAAGTTCCGCGGCACGATTCAGTCGGTCGCGAACAACGACAACGGCCAGGTCACGCTCACCTTCACCGACAACCGCACCGTCACTCTTCGCACCAAAGACGCGCACGTCAGCGACGCACGCGGCGATGCGCCGAAACCGGCCGCGATCACCGATGTGATCGCCGGTCGCAACGTCGTGGTGAAGATGAAGAAGAACGGCAACGTCAAGATCAAGATCGTGCAGTGAGTTCAGGAAGGGGATTCCGCGCGCAGCGCGGGATCCCCTTCGCGACCTGCCCCGGCCTAAGCGCCCGTCCCGCCCCGCAACCTCTCCAGCGCAATCAGCCTCTCGATCGCCGTCAGCGCGAGCGCATCGGGCCCGAGCTCGCGCAGCGGCGCCCATTGCGCGCGCAACCCGCGCGACAACGGTTCAGGGAGCGTGCGCAGCCATCCTTCGATCCGCAGATCGACGCACTCGCGCTTCTCTTCGAGCGTCAGCTCTCGCGCGAGCAGCAACCGCGGCGCGTCATCGTGATCGAGCATCGTCTGCAGCATCGGCCAGCGATGATTCGGCCGCGCGCGACACAACGCCGCAAAATCGACCGTGCCGGTCTCGCGAATCAGCCCTTCCTCGCGCGTGACCGTGCTCTCGTGCTCTTTCGTTTCATCCCAGCTCTCGCCATCCTCGGCCATGTAGCGGAGGTACAGCATCGCGAACAGCGCACTCGGCGCGACGAGCTCTTCGCGCACGCGCACGTCGACCCACAACGACGCGCCGGCCAGCACGACCCGTTGCGCGATCGTCTCCGCAAACGACTTCCCGAAAATCAGCGCCACCGATTCGCGTACGAAGAACGGCAGCTCGCTGGCGATGATCTCGCGATACCCCGGCACATGCCGGTCGAGCAGCACCGCCGCTCGCTTGTCGAGCACCGCCAGATCGCTCACCACCGCGGGCAGACCGAGCGTCGTGCAGCCGAGGTTGAAGTTGATCGCGCGCGGTAACGTCACTCCCTCGGGCCACGCATCGCGCAGATCGCGCGCATCGGGGAAGCCTTTCCATTCGTCCGGATACTCCGGAATCGACCGGCCGTAATTCACCGAGCCGGTCGCACGAATGCGCACGCGCGTCTGCGGCACGAGCCCGTTGAACGGCGCGATCAGCGGCGCGATGCGCAGCAGCGTCGCCGTGTGCGCATCGACGCCGTGGTGCAGCAGTTCGAGCAGCGATTCGCGATCGGCGCTCGACAGCGTCAGGACGCCCGCCTGCTGCGATTCGCGCAACTGCTGCGCGAGCTCTTCGGCGAGATCGGGAGCATCGGCGCGAATGCCCTGCAGCGTGACGCCGTCGGCCCGCGAGA
Source organism: Thermoanaerobaculia bacterium (assembly GCA_036261885.1). Taxonomy (GTDB): domain Bacteria; phylum Acidobacteriota; class Thermoanaerobaculia; order Gp7-AA8; family Gp7-AA8; genus QHVT01. Next base: position 134,315 of record DATAJY010000008.1, read on the forward strand.
ACTGCCGGATGACGCCGGGATGCGCGGGATCGAAGCCGCCGCGAAAACCGGCCCGTCCCGCCCCGATGAGGAACGTGACCCGCGCGCCGAACCGGCGCTCCGCCTCTTCGCGCGATGCGATGGCCAGCGTGTACGCCACGTCGGTCGCGATCTTGCCGCTCTGCTCCGCGGTGTCGGACATCGCCACGAAGACGCGGATCAGCGGATCGTCGCTGCGACGCGGCAACGCCTCGAGAAGCTGCGGCAGATGCGCGAGCGCGCCGACGTTCTCGACGAGCGGCACGAAGCGCACCTTCCTGACGATCGCGCTGAGCCGCGCGCGCTGCCCGTCCGGCACGCGCGCGGAGAGAAACGCATCCGTGCGGAAGATGGCCTCGATGGCCTCGTGGTACAGCGTCTCGATTTTCTGAACCGCTCCCATCTCCGCGCGCGAGTTGATCTGCGGGATCGAGATCTCGTGGATCGCGTTCTGCTGCGGCACGACGCCCAGCCGTTCGCAGGCGAGATGAAAGATGAAATTCGCGCGCGCGATCGAGGCGAGGATCTTCGAGATCTTCTCCTCATCCTGTTCGAGATACGGATTCGGAACGCGCACGAGCAGGTGGCGATCGCCGCCCGCGACGATGCCGCGCTCCAAAAGCGCGAGCACGACCCGCTCCGGAAGATCGAGCCATTCGGGGCTGATCATCCGTCCCTCGAAATCGAGCAGCACTTCATTGCACGGCCCGAGGAGATCGGCGAGCGTTTCGTGGAACTCGCGCTGCGCGTCGACGAGGGGATTCCACTCGAGATGTTTGAGCACGAGCTCGGCGCGATTCGGCGCATCGTGCGGCACCGCATTCTGCGCGAGCCGCAACTGTTCCTCGCGATGGGTCGTCGAGTCCGGATGCTTCGTGCCGGTGATCCGCGGCGAAGCGGGGTGCGGCGTGTGCGCGACCGGACGAATCGCGGTCAGCGCATCGAGCGGATGCAGTTTCGGCACGCTCGCGGCGCCGAGCCTTCCCTGCCGCTCGATGACGCTCTGCACGCGTTCCATGAAAACCGCCAGCTCGCTGACGTCTTTCGATCCGTACGACAGGCGCTGCCACGTGCCGTAGCGCGTGGCATCCGATCCGGCGAAGGCGGCGAACGGGATGCCGCCCACGCCGCCGGCGAGCAGAAAATCGAAGGCATCTTCGGACGTGCGCACCACCGCGCGCTCCCACTGGCCGTGGCGCAACCGGTCGAACGATTCGCCGACGAGGCCGGGAAACGCGAGCGGCGCGTAGAACGTGCCGCCGCAATCGGTGCGCTCCACACCGAGGTGCGCGATCGCGTCCGCTGCCTCGATCATGAAATCGCGTCGCGCGCGCATGTGCGGCGATGGCCTGCGCAAGCCGGCCAGCGGCGACTGCAGCGCGGCCAGCGCCCAATCCTGGGCGAGCGTCGACGGCGTGGCCACGAGCCAGGCCGACAGGTTCGCCACCACTTCGCGCGCACGCACGCCCTCCGCGCGAATGGCATCGCTGAGCACCATCCAGCACGCTCGTGCGCCGGTCGAAGCGCCGAACATGTCCATCTTCGAAAGGCCGCTGAGCAGGATCACCCGGTCGCGCCATTCCGGATTCGCGAACGCCGGATTGACGAACGCGTCGACGTAGTCGAGCCGCTGATAAACGGCGTCGTACAGCACGTACACGCCATGCTCGACGGCGATGCCGACCAGCTCTTCGACGAGCGCGCGCGGATAGACGCGGCCGGTGGGATTATGCGGATTGTTGAGCACGATCGAGGAGATGCCGCCGCGCGCGAGGAGCCGCCGCAGCGCGTCGGGATCGGGTTGAAACCGGGGGCCGATCATCGGCAGTTCGACGACGTGCTTTCCGGCGCGCTCGATGAACCAGTCGTACTCCCAGCTCGGCCGCGGCACGACGACGCCGCTGCCGTCTTCGCCGAGCACCTCGAGGATCATCGCCAGGCCGCTGCGCGTGCCGGGCGTGAAGATCACCTCGTCCGGGAGGAAGCGCACGCCGGTCGACGGGTAATCGCGCAGCCCGTCGCGATTGACGAGCTCCGCGATCTCGCTGCGCACGTCGAGCCGCCCGACGGCGCTGCCGTAACTGTGCACGGTGTTGCGCGTGATGCGCTGCGCCGCGCGCACCACTTCCGGATGCGGCGCGAAATCGGCGTTCTTGTAATCGCCCTGCGTGAGATCGAGCGCCCCTTCCTGCTGCACGCGCCGGGCAAAGGCGCGCACCAGAGGCTCGGGAGTGGAAAGAGCACGGCGAGACAACCGCGCCGCCGGAGTGGCGAGAATCGTGGACACGGGCGGCAGTATCCGAACGAACGAGCTATGCGTCCAGCTCAATTAACGCATGGAAGCCATGCCGAAATGAGATGGCTCATTTTCGAGCCGCGGCGTCCGTGCGGCGGACCGTTCCGCGGAAGCGCCGCCGAGTCCGGCTTCCCGTTGCGCCGGTTTTTGCATCGTGGCCATGACATCCGTCATACCCGGTCATAATCCGTGGTGCGAGAGTCGCCGATGGAAGGAGAGTCGAACTTGAATTTCGGTCGTGTCGGCCGCGCGCGATGGATCGCGGCGGGGTGGGGAACTCTGTTCACCGCCATCCTGGCCGTGCTGATCGTCGTCGGCTCGCGGAACCTGCAGCACTTCGATGCCGCGCTCGTCGGATACACGTTCGCGGTGCTCTTCGCCACGTTCGCGATCACCCACCGTTACGCGATGTGGCTGCAGCGTCCGCCGACGAAAGTCTACTGGCGGCGCGGCTGGCAGGCCTTCTTCCACCCGCGTTACCTCGGACGCAACCTCGCCAACTGGTTTCGCCGTGTCACTACCGACTTCGCGCTGAACCGCTTCATCTTCCGCCGCGACCATCGCCGCGGGCTCGCCCACTTCCTGATCATGTGGGGCTGCGTGCTCGCGTTCGCGATCACGTTCCCTCTCGTCTTCGGCTGGATTCACTTCGAGACCACCCCGGGGAACGTCGAGTCGTATACGACCTACGTCTTCGGCTTCGCGACGCAGTCTTTCGCCATTCACTCCGTCATCGCGTTCGTGACCTTTCACGGGCTGGTGTGGGCGTCGTTCCTCGTCATCGGCGGCGTGATCCTGGCCATGCGGCGGCGCATGCGCGAGCACGGCGCGGCTGCGTTGCAGCGGATGGCCGAAGATTTCCTGCCGCTGATTCTGCTCTTCGCCATCAGCGTCACCGGCCTGCTGCTCACCGCGAGCTACACCTGGATGCAGGGCTACGGCTATGACTTTCTGGCCCTCCTGCACGCCATCACCGTCATCTTCACGCTGCTCTATCTGCCGTTCGGAAAGTTCTTTCACATCTTCCAGCGGCCCGCGCAACTCGGCGTCGGCTTCTACAAAGATGTGGCCGCGCTGGAAGGAATGGCGAAGTGCGCTCGCTGCGCGAGCGAGTACGCACCGCAGATGCAGATCGACGATCTGATCGAGATCGAGCGACGCCTCGGCTATCGCTACGAAACCACCGCGCCGGGCGTCGATCACTACCAGCGCATCTGCCCTTCCTGCCGCCGCTCGATGCTCGCGATCGCGCAGGGAACGCTGTGGCGCGGACGCGCTGGAGACTGACGTACATGGCCAATCTTCCGAAAGACCAGAACCTCCTCGAAAACGTCTGGGGCCCGCACCTCAACCGGATGGAGGGGCTGCGCCTCGACACCGCCGCGCAACCCGACAAGACCGTGGCCACGCATTGCTGCTTCTGCGGACAGCAGTGCGGCATCAACCTGAAGGTCAAAGACAACGTCGTGATCGGCTTCGAGCCGCGCTACGACTTCCCGTTCAACAAAGGGATGCTCTGCCCGAAGGGGGTGAAGCGTTACCTGCAGGGCTCGCATCCCGATCGCCTCACCACCGCGCTGCAACGCGATCCGGAATCGGAGAGCGGCTTCGCGGCAATCGATTACGACCAGGCGATCGCGCGCGTCGCCTCGGAAGTGCAGCGCATTCAATCCACCTACGGACCGAACTCCGTCGGCGTGCTCTCGGGCGCGAGCCTCACCACCGAGAAGGCGTACCTGATGGGCAAGTTCGCCCGCGTCTGCCTGAAGACGAAGTACATCGATTACAACGGACGCCTCTGCATGGTGAGCGCCGGCGCCGCGAACAAGAAGGCCTTCGGCATCGATCGCAGCGCCAGCCCGTGGAACGACATTCTCGGCGCCGACGTGGTGCTCATCGCCGGATCGAACACCGCCGAATGCTCGCCCATCACCACGAACTACGTCTGGCAGGCGCGCGAGAACGGCGGCAAGGTGATCGTCGTCGATCCGCGCATCACCCCGATCGCGCGCAACGCCGACATCTTCCTGCCGGTGAAGCCGGGCCGCGACGTCGCGCTCTTCAACGGCATCCTGCACCTGATGATCGAGCACGACTGGCTCGATCACGACTTCATCAACCAGCACACCACCGGGTTTGAGGCAGTCGCCGAGCACGTGCAGCAGTGGACGCCGCGGCGTACCGCCGAAGTCACCGGCATCGCCGAGAAATCGATTCGCGCCGCCGCCGAATTGTGGGGAACCGCGAAGACGAGCTTCCTCATGCACGCGCGCGGCATCGAGCATCACTCGCACGGCGTGGAGAACTGCCTCTCCGCGATCAATCTCGTGCTCGCCTCGGGGCGCATCGGAAGAGAGAACTGCGGCTACGGCACGGTAGTCGGCCAAGGCAACGGACAAGGCGGCCGCGAACACGGCCAGAAATGCGATCAGCTCCCCGGCTGGCGCGACATCATGAATCCCGAGCATCGCGCCTACGTCGCGAACGTCTGGGGCGTGGCGCCGGAGGAACTGCCGGAAGCGGGCGTCGACTGCTACGAGATGATGCGGAAGATCGACGCCGGCGAGATCAAAGGGCTGGTCCTGATCTGCTTCAACCCGAAAGTCTCGCTGCCCGACAACGCGTTCGTTACCCGCGCGCTGGAGAAGCTCGAGTTCTTCACCGTCATCGACTTCTTCCTCAGCGAGACCGCGCAGCACGCCGACATCGTTCTTCCAGGCTCGCTGCATGAAGAAGACGAGGGCGTCGTGGCCCAGGTCGAAGGGCGGGTCATCAAGATCAACAAAGCGGTCGACCCTCCGGGCGATGCGAAACAGGACTGGCGGATCATCCAGGACATCGCCCAGGCGCTCGATCGTCCGCATGGCTTTACGTTCGAGAGTCCGCGCGAGATCTTCGACGAGCTGCGCATCGCCTCGAAAGGTGGTGTGGCCGACTACGCCGGCATCACGTACGAAAAAATCGAAGCGCAGAACGGCGTCTGCTGGCCGTGTCCCTCGGAAGAGCATCCCGGCACGCCGCGTCTCTTCGAAGAAGGCTCGTGGAATCCGATCGCCAAAGGGGCGGGACCGTTCTACTTCGCCGACGGCAAAGCGCGCTTCAACGTTCCGGCGTACCGCCCGCCGGCCGAAGACGTCGATGACGAATACCCGATCATCCTCACCACCGGCCGCGTGGTGAGCCAGTTCCTCTCCGGCACGCAGACGCGACGCATCGGACCGCTGGTCGATCAATATCCGGAGCCGCGCATCGAGATGCATCCGCGTCTCGCCGAAAAGTACGGCATTCGCGATGGCGACTGGACCACCGTCGAGTCGCGACGCGGCACGGCCACGCTGCGCGTGCAGGTCGTGACCACCATTCGTCCCGATACGATCTTCATCCCGTACCACTGGGCCGGGAAGAAATCGGCGAACCAGCTGACCATCGCCGCACAGGATCCGGTCTCGAAGATTCCCGAGTACAAGGTGTGCGCGGTGCGAATGCAGAAGGCGGAGACGAACTGATGTCCGTTCCGGCGAATCTCGAGTTTTTCGTCGATCCGAATCGCTGTATCGGCTGCCAATCGTGCGTGGCCGCGTGCAGCGAATGCGACACGCATCGCGGCGTCTCGATGATTCATCTGCAATACGTCGATCGTCCGATCTCCGTGCAGACCGTGCCGGTGGTCTGCATGCATTGCGACTCGCCGACGTGCGCGGAAGTCTGCCCCGCCGACGCCATCAAGCGCACCGGAGACGGCGTCGTGCAGACCGCGCGCAAACCGCGTTGCATCGCCTGCAACAACTGCGTGCTGGCCTGCCCGTTCGGCGTACCGAAGATGCAGGTGGAACTGTCGCTGATGATGAAGTGCGACATGTGCTACGACCGCACCTCGGTCGGCCTCAAGCCGATGTGCGCGAGCGTCTGCCCCTCCGGCGCCCTCTACTTCGGCACCCGCGCCGAGATCGAAAAACTCCGCCCCCGCTCCGAACCGGTCAACACCTTCCAGTTCGGCGAACAAACGATCCGCACCAAAGTCAACATGATGGTCCCCCGCACCTCCGACATCACCAACATCGACATGCTCTCCGCCATGAACAAAGAGGCGGTGAAGGGGGTGGAGATGCTTGATTCGGTTTTTGATTCAGAGGAAAGGTGAATCGAATTGAAAATTGAAAATTGAAAATTGAAATCGGCCCGGCCGCGCGCGCATCGCGAGGCCCAGCCTTTCTCGCGACGACCAGACTTTCAATTTTCAATTTTCAATTTTCAATTTTCAATTTTCAATTCCCCACTCCCTTCGCATAGAGAGGTCACCGCCAATGCCCACCCGCACCACCCCCGACCAGCTCTCCGTTCCTCCCGATGGACGGCCGTACCACGATCAGCCGCAGTGGCGGAATGATTTTCCGATCGACTGGCCGCAGGACGAGTTTGTCGCGCGGCGGGATTTCACGAAGTTTCTCGTGCTGACGAGCTTTGCGTTCGTGGCCGGGCAGTTGTGGATCGTCTTCGAGAACTTCAAGCGCAAGCGCCGGGGTGAACCGCCGGTGATGCGTATCGCCGCCGCGGAGGAGATTCCGGTCGGCGGCTCGAAGGTGTTCCGCTATCCGGCGGAACACGACACCTGCATCGTCGTGCGCACCGGTTATCAGCAGTACTTCGCGTACAACCAGAAGTGCACGCACCTCAGTTGCGCGGTCGTGCCCGATCTCGCGAACGGCCGATTCCTCTGCCCCTGCCACAACGGCGTGTTCGAGCTGCGCAGCGGACGTCCGATCGCCGGTCCGCCGCGCCGTCCGCTCGAGCGCATCCTGCTCGAGATCCGCGACGGAGACCTCTACGCCATCGGGCGCGAGGTGCGTGCATGAAGCAGCGGCAGTTCTCGCGGAAGCAGAAGACGACCATCGTGTTCGGCATTCTGGCGATCGTACTGACCATCGTCGTGCTGCAGCTCTGGCTGCTCACCGCGACGATGAACGCGTTCCTGGCAGGACAGGAGCGCGTGATTCTGCCGGCCGCGATCGCGAGCATCGTCTGCTTCGCCTTCAACGCCTGGCTGCTTCGCTACATCTACATCATGGAGCGCCGATGAATCCGTCTTCTCCCGTGCGCGGCAACACGCTGCAACTCACTCTCGCCACCGGCGCATTCGCGGTCTGTTTCGCGGTGTTCGGTTCCGTTTCCGCGATGATGCCGCTGCTCAAGACATCGCTGCAGCTCGATCCTGTGCAGGTCAGTCTCGCGCTCGCGGTACCGGTGCTGCTCGGCTCCCTCGGACGCATTCCGCTCGGCATCCTCACCGATCGCATCGGCGGCCGGATCGTCTTCTCCGTCGTGATGGCGCTGACGATCATCCCCGCGTTTCTGATGGGATTCGTCCGCTCGTACACGCAGCTGCTGATCAACGGCTTCTTCCTCGGCGTCGGCCTGGCGAGCTTCTCCATCGGCGTCGCGTTCGTCAGCCGCTGGCATCCGCCCGAGATGCAGGGCAAAGCGCTCGGCATCTACGGCGCCGGCAACTTCGGCCAGTCGCTCGCATCGTTCGGCGCGCCGGTGATCGCCGCCGCACTCGGCATGCGCTGGGGCTTCTGGATCTTCGCGCTGCTGACGCTCGTCTGGCTGCTGCTCTTTCTCGCGAAGGCGGAGAACGCGCCGGGCATCGTCCGTCCGAAAACGATTCGCGAATCGCTCGCGCCGCTGCGGGAGCGCGACAGCTGGATTCTCAGCCTCTACTACTTCCTGACCTTCGGCGGCTTCGTGGCGATGTGCGTCTACCTGCCGACGTTTCTCACCGAGATGTTCGGACTCACGCCGTCTGATGCAGGATTGCGCACCGCCGGCTTCGCCGTGCTCGCCACCGCGGCGCGGCCGCTCGGCGGAACGCTGGCCGATCGCGTCGGCGGGCAGCGCATCCTCGCCTGGGTCTTTCCGTTCACCGTCGTGATGGCGATCTTCATGGCATGCCCGTTCATCACCACGTTCACCATCGGCGCGCTCGGCATGGCCGCGGCGATCGGCCTCGGCAACGGCGCGGTGTTCAAGCTCGTGCCGGAGTATTTCCCGAAGAACATCGGCGCCGTCACCGGGCTCGTCGGCGCGGCCGGCGGTCTCGGCGGCTTCTTTCCGCCGCTGCTGCTCGGCGCCGTCCGTCGCGCCACCGGTGCCTTCACCTGGGGCTTCGTGCTCCTCGGTGTGTTCGCGGCGATCTGCCTGCTCGTCCTGCTCTGGCGGCGACGAATGCCGGTGCTCGTCACCACCTGAACGACGTCACGACACCGGACGAACGCGGGAGACCGGATTCGCCGTCAGATTGCGGCTCGCATACGACGCGCGCAACGTCGCGTCGTCGAGCACCGCATCCCACTTCTCCTCGACCAGTGTCTCGACGTCGGCGAGCAGCGCGATCGTATCGACCGGACGAATCGCCTCACACGCCAGGACCGCTTCGCGCAGCACTTCGATCGAGACATCCTCGGCGACGAGCGCCGGCCCTTCGATCGACACCGCGATGCCCTGCTGCCGCAGCTGCTGCACGAGCGTGTTCATGGCCACGCTGCCGTACCACGGAAAATACGCGGCTCCGTCGCCGCACGAAATGAAGTTCGTCCGCTCCAGCGCGAGGCGGCGAAAGTTCTCGCGCCCTTCGTGCAGCAGCTCGCTCGCAACCTTGTCGAGATACGACGGCGTCTCCTCCGCGCAATAGATCGCGAACATCTCCTGGCGCACGCGATCGTGAACCGCGGGCCCGGAACCGCCTTTGAACAACGGCACGCGGCCACCAGCGGACGGAACGAGATCGAGCACGCGCCGCTCCGCATCGACGCCGACGACGCGCCAGCGGCGTCCCGCGAAGATCAGGAAGGAACCGGCCTGCACCGGAAAGTCGAGCGGCAGCGAGCCGAGGTTGCGGCCGCCGCTGACGAGCCGATATTCGTCCGGCGTCATGAAGGCCGTGTAGAAATCGTAGTGATTGACCTGCTTCTCGCCGCGCGTCCCATGAATCAGCAGGCCGTCGTTCATCTGCGTGATGAGGTCGTGCTCGCCGAGGCTGCGCAGCAGACCTTTGAACATCGCCCTCGACACGTGCACGAACGGCCCGGTTTCGCACAGCAACTCGTGCGCGTCGTTCGGCATCACCCCGCCGCGCTGCGCGATGAGCGACAGCAGTTGCTGCACGAGCGTCGAGCCGTGCACGAGGTTCGCGGCCGGCGGCTCGACCCAGCGTTCGAGCATGAGGTTGAGCATCGCCACCGATTCGACGAGCGTGGCCCGGATGGCATCCTGCGGCGACGATTTCCCGGTCACGGCCTCTTCGCGGATGTAGACGCGGAGGATGGCCGGCTCGCCGCGGCGGCCCGAGCGTCCGACGCGCTGCCGCAGCGACGCCACGTTCGGCGGTACACCGATCTGCGCCACGCTTTTCACCGCGCCGATGTCGATGCCCATCTCCAGCGTGCTGGTGCAGATCACCGTGAGCGGTTTCTCTCCCCGTTTCAATTCGTCTTCGACGTCCGTGCGCAGCTCGCGCGAGAGGCTGCCGTGATGTGGAAAGAACTCCTGCGGAAAGCGCGCGCTCTCGCACATGCGCGAAAGCAGATCGGTGTACTGCTCGACCTTGCCTCGCGAGTTCGCGAAGACGAGATTGTTCGAGCCGCGCAGCGTGCGAAACAGATGCTGCGCGATCGTCTGCGACGTCTCGTCCTCCCCTTCTTCGACTGCGGCACTCTCTCCCTCTCCTTTCCACGTGCGGAATCCGTAGAGCTTCAGCTTCACGCCGGTACCCGCTTCGTCCGACGTCACGATCACCGGCGCGGCCGGACGCCGATTCGGCGGACGGAGAAAATCGCCGGCGATGGTCATGTCGCCGAGCGTCGCGCTGAGACCGATGCGTCGCACGCGACGTCGCAGCACGCGTTCGAGCCGATGCAGCAGCGACTGGAGTTGCATGCCGCGCTCGGTACCGATGAACGCATGCAGCTCATCGATCACCACATACCGCAACCCCGCGAAGAGCTTCGCGACCTCGGTGCCCCGGCGTACGAAAAATGCTTCGAGTGATTCCGGCGTGATCAGCAGAATGCCGTCGGGATCTCGCATCAGCTTCTGCCGCGCGCTCGCGGTGACGTCGCCGTGCCAGCGATGCACCGGAATCTCCAGCGATTCGCACAAACCGTCGAGCCGCCGCCATTGATCGTTGATCAGCGCTTTCAGCGGTCCGACGTACAGCGCCTGCACGCCGCGCGACGCCGTGTCATCGACGAGCGACGAACAGATCGGCAGAAAGGCCGCCTCCGTTTTCCCCGCGGCGGTCGCGGCGGTGATGATCACGTCGTCATCGCCGCCGAGCAGCGTACGGATCGCCGCCTCCTGCACATCGCGCAGCTCGGACCAGCGCTGCTCCCAGATCCAGCGCCGCACGCGCTCGTGCAGCAGCGCGAACGACTCAGATCCGGAAGGAGGCAAGGTCGTCCTCGTCGTGATCCGCATCCGCCGCGGCCGTTGCGGCCACCGGCGGCGGATCGTCTTCGATCTCGCCGTCGAGATCGGGGCTGCGATCGGCGGCGATGCTCACCGCGCCGAGGAGCTCCTGCCAGTTCGCACCGGCATTCTGTTCGAGCACCGACAGCAGGCTGACGAACGCCGTGACCGTGTTGCGCGGCGTGCGGAAATAGGCATCGCCGATGCGCGCCGAGCAGTGATGCATGAACGCTTCGAGCGCGCCGTCGGGCACGAGGTACTTCGCCGGATCGCCGGACGCGTAAACGTTGCGGATGTTGGCGAGCAGCACGTAGAGATCTTCCTTCGTGAGCTGCGAGAGCGAGAGCACCGGCCCGCTGTAGTCGACGAGGCCGTTCGTCGCGAACTGGTTCTGCGCGAGCCGCGACTGCAGCGCCGAGTAGCTGTAGAGGCCGCGGCGCGTGTCGAGCAGGAACTCCGGAGTGCCGCCGAGGAGCACGCCCAGGCCTTCCGCACTGCCCTGCAGCACGTCGTTGAGGATGCGCAGGATCTGTTCGTAGTTGCTGTTGCGGGACTGCGTGTTGGCGAGCTTGTAGAGATTCACGAGCTCGTCGAGCACGATCAGCACGCCCGCGTAGCCGGCCAGCCGCACGAAGCGTGCGAAGAGCTTCAGCTGATCGTAGACATTCGCGTCGCCGACGATGGTGCGCACGCCGAGGTGCGCGCGGGCGTCGCTCTTCGTCGCGTATTCGCCGCGCAGCCAGCGCAGCGCCGCTTCCTTCAGCTCCTCGTTGCCGCTGTCGTGACCGCGCCAGTACGCCTCGATCACCTGTGCGAAGTCGTAGCCGCCGACGAGCTCCTGCAACGATGCGAGGCGCTTACGAATCACCTCTTCGACCGCGATCGACGCGCCGCGCGCCTCCGCGAGCGCGCTGCTCACGAACTTCTCGACCACGCTGGCCATCGCGCCGCCGTCCGGCTTCGAGCGCGTGGCGATGTTGCGCATCATCTCCGCGTACAGCGATCGCGCCTGCCCGCCGGTTGCGTGCAGGCGGCGATCGGGAGAGAGATCGGCATTCAGCGCGACGAGATTGCGCTCCAGCGCGATGGAGCGAATGAGATTCAGAAAAAACGTCTTGCCCGATCCGTACTCGCCGATGACGAAACGGATCGATGCGCCGCCGTCGGCAATGCGATCGACGTCGCTCACCAGCGCCTTCACTTCATCGTGACGTCCGACCTGGATGTGCTGCTGGCCGACGCGCGGCACGACGCCGGCGCGCAGAGACTGCAGGATCGCTTCACGATGCTTCGGCTTGATGGTCTGAGGTGGGTTCATGCGGTGAGCTCCCTGGCCACGTTCGAATTGATGGTGATCGGGTCGTCGTCCTCCCACAGAGGCTCGTCGACCGTCGTGTATGCATAGTCGTTGATCGTTTCGAGAGCGCCGTCGGTCAGCAGCGACAGCTCGCCGCTCAGGCGCTCGACTTCGTCGCGCGGCCAGCTCTCCCGTTGCGCGAGGCGCCGCAACAGCTCGGAATGCGCGGCATCGAGCGTGCCGATCGTGTTTCGCTCCGCAACCGCGGGCGCGACGATCGCCGGCGCGGCTTCCTCCTCGACGAAGATGCTCGAAAGCAGCGACGAAACCTGCCGCGTCTCCGCAATTTTCAGCCGCACGCGATCCATGTCGATCGCCGGCGCCGGCGCCGGCCCCGGCGGAATCGCAAATCCTTTCGGCGAGAGCGGCTCGCGCACGGCGACCGGTTCGTCGTCCTGTGCCTGAATCGCATGCACGTCGCGATAGAGATCGCTCGCGTCGAGGCCGAGCGTCGCGTAGAGCTTCTCCAGCATTTTCATCTCACGCGCATCGACGCGACCGTCGGTGGCCGCGACTTCGATGAGCACGCGACCGATCGCATGCCGCGCGTCGCTCGACAGCGCGGCGAGCTTTTTCTTCAGGCCGGTCAGGCTCAGTTCGGATTCGAGGAGCCACGCCAGATGCGCCGCCAGCCGCTGGCGCTCGCCCGGCGTGAGGCGGAGGCGTTCTTCGATGTGCCGTTCGAGCAGTTCGCGCTCGGCGGTGGAGATCGCCTCGTCCGCCGAGGTCATCATCGCCGCGAGTCGCATGAGCAGCGTCGCGGTCGCGTATTCATCGGATGCGACCGACGGGCAATCGGGCCTGCGGCGGAAGACGACCACGCGGCCATCGACGTCGTACACCGGTCCGCCGAGACGCACGTCGGGCTCGATCCCGTATCCGAGTTTCTCCAGCGCCTGCGCGAGCAGCATCGCTTCGTTCTTCGAGACCTTCCCCGGTTTCGCCAGCCGCACGTGCTGCAGCAACTCCCCAGCGGCGAGATGCGCGCGACCATCTTCATCGATGCGCGAGCGCACCAGTGACGCCAGCGCATTCGCATCGCGCGACGGCGTCCCCTCCACCAACTCCTCGGGGAGCAGCGCGAAGGCCGCCAGCGCTTCGCGGCCGTTCTCGTTCTTCCCGAGAAACCGGCTGAAGGCATCGAGTGCCGAACAGCATTCTTCGGCCAGCGCGAGCAGCTGCGCGAACGGACGCGCGAGCAGCGTCACATCCGGAACGTTGCATGCGAGCGTGAGCGCCTCGAGCGTGGCGCTGGCCGGTCGATAGGCGATCGAGATCATCGCCTTGCCCGGCGGGATGAGCAGACCGTCGCCGAACTTCTTCGCGTAGCGGATGTGAAAGAGAAGCTCGAATTCATTTCTGCAGCGCGTCGCCGGCGTGTTCAGCGCGTGCGCGCTGCGCACCCACGTGAGCGCATGCCGCGCCGGAATCGGCTGGCCCGCCAACGCCAGCTCGCCGACCGTCATGCGCACGCTCATCGGCGGGCCGTCGAGCATGGTGCGTTCGCGCAGCAGCACGCGTGCGCGCGGCTCGACGCAGCCGATCAGATCGAGAAACGACGCGGCGTAATTCGCGAACGAGCTGCTCGTGCGCGCGTAGAGATCGAGCAGCCGCGCCACCTCGCGTGCGATCGCCAGCACTTCATCGGCATGCGAGCCGCGCTTCTGCAGGAACTCGTAGACGCGACGCTCGAGACCGTAGAAAAAGAGGAACACATAGCCGATGTACGCGTTCGGATCGTTCCGTCCGCCGGCCAGCCATTGCAGATACGCGCGACGGCTCGCGGCGCTGACGCTGTCGTACGACGGCCAGTACGTCACCTGCTCGCCATGAACGTTCGCCACCGCCGGATCGACCGGCAGATTCGGATCGACCAGCGCCGGTTCGACCCGCGAGCCATCGAGCCCGGTCAGACGGCTGCCGACGTAGACGAAGTCTCCGGTCGCGAAGCCATGCACCGTCGCGCTGCGTCCCTGTGCGAGCCACTCCGCATGCGCCGCCGACGGCGTCGCGTTCTGCTTCGTGCGCTCGAGCTCTTCGAGCCTCTTCTTCCGATCGATCGAATCCTGCAGCGCGCGCATCAGGTCGGTCGGAGCGTTCGGCATCTGCAGCGGCATTTTCCCTCCGGAGTGACGGCGGCCTGCGATTGTCGTACATCCTGCACGCGACCCGCGCGCATTCGAACAGTCGCTGACTGTTCGCACCAGAGCTCCCGCGATCGAGCGAGTTGCGCCGCCGGCAATGACACCGCGCGTGCCCGAAAGTGGCGCGCGCCACGCACGCGGCCGGACGTGTCTCCCGAGCTAACCGGCGCGGCGGCGATGCGAACGCGTTTCCTGCCACGTTTCGGTGGGAGACGGCGAGTCGTCGCCGCGCTCGAAAACGTCGGAACGGAGAGCCACGAATGCGGCCAGACCGATCCCGAACCAGAGATCGACGCTGAAGAGCGGCGTCACGTCCGGCGCGCCGAACCGGAGATCGGCGACGAATGCGCCGCTGAGAACGGCGAGAAACAGCGCGAGCGATTTCCAGCGGCGATCGCGTCGATCGGACCACGAGAGAAACGTCGGAACGCAGTAGCCGAGGACGATCAGAAACGCACCGATGAGAAACGTGCCGACGTCCGCGGCCACGCGGATCAGAGACCGGATTCCGGCCGCCACCGAAATGCCCGCCCATCGCGGCAGCGCATACAGAGCGAGCGCGGCCGCGACGACAGCGCAAGCCAGCCACCAGTTGCGCAACGCGGAGGCCGTCAGGAAGAGGCGTCCGACGAAAGCGATGACGACGATCAGGGTGATCGCGGCGACCATCGCATCATCCTACCGCCACACCGCAAATCGCGATTGCGCATGACATCGATCATGCCCATCGTCGCTCACTCCTCCCAGAATCGAAGACACAAAAGGGAGGAACTGATGAGCACGACCATTTCTTTGCAGGACCGTACGGTTGGTGAGCTCGCGGCCGAAATGCCCGTTTCGATCCGCGTCTTCGAATCGTGGAAGATCGACTACTGCTGCGGCGGCGGAATGCCGCTCGCCGATGCCTGTGCACGCGCCGGAAAATCGGTTGATGATTTCGCGGCCGCCATCGCGGGCGCGGCCGTGGTCCCCGAAGGGGCGGCGCGCGACTGGTCGTCCGAATCGCTGACCGGCATCGCCACGCACATCTGCGACACCTACCACCGCTACACCCGCGAAGAGCTGGCCACGCTGCAGCCGATCGCTGAAAAAGTCCTCGGCGTGCACGGCGCGCGGCACGACGAGCTTGCGGGCGTGCTGGCCACCGTTCTCGATCTCGCGAACGACATGCTTCCGCACATGCTGAAGGAGGAGCAGGTGCTCTTTCCGTACGTGCAGCAGCTCGAAGATGCATCGGACGAAGGACGTCCCGCGCCGACGCCGTTCTTCGGCACGGTGAGGAATCCGGTGCGGATGATGATGCTCGAGCACGACCGTGTCGGTGAGCTCCTGGCGCGGTTGCGCTCCCTCACCGACGACTACACCCTGCCGCACGACGCCTGCTTCAGCTATCGCGAGCTCTATCGCCGCCTCGCCGAGTTCGAAGAGCGAACCCACGAGCACGTGCACATCGAGAACAACGTCTACTTCCCGCGCGCGATCGCACTGGAAGAGCACGCCGGCAGCACGGCGGTCTTCGCGCCGGCCGCGAGCGGAGCGTGCGGCTGCTCCGGGCACTGACGAAACTCCGAGCGATCACGGCCGCCGCTGTTTCGCAGCCGCGGCCTCCAACTCCTTCCACGCCTTCTCGAGATACCGCCCGAACTCGCCGCGCGCGATGAACGGATTCGCGCCCCCATCGCGCGCTTTGGCGAGCTTGGTCTGCAGATCGAAAAAGCCGGCGTGATTGCCGAGGAAGACGTCGGGATCGAGCTTGCGCAGTCGTGCGATCGAGGTGCGGTAGTCGTCGAAGATCGTCGGATATGCCTCGTTGCCGACGAGCTTGTATCCCGGCGCGGTGACGCTGCAGAGGAAGACCACGTCGAGCGGCTTCCCGTTCTCGATCACCGTGGTCCGCCACGTCGTGCAGCCGCGCGTGTGTCCCGGCGTGAGCATCGCCGTCATCGCGATGTTGCCGAGACGCACGACGTCGCCGTCCTTGACGATCGTGTCCGCCGTGACCGGCGGGTACGCGAGCGTGTCGCCGAACGCGAAGTCTCCTTTGCCGCCGCGCGCCGCGAGCTCCGCATCGGCCGCGGAGAGATGGATCTTCGCGCCGGTTTTCTCCTGCACTTCCGCGAAGCCGCCGATGTGATCGAGGTGCGCGTGGCTGGCCAGTAGAATCTTCACGCGCTTCGGGTCGAAGCCGAGGCTCTCGATGTTGCGCAGCACCAGCTTCGCGTTGCGCGCTTCCGGCACATCGAGCAGCACCAGCCCTTCTTCGCCGGCGATCAGATACGCGCCGAGCTCCTCGGTGCCGACGTAGTAGATGTTGCCGGCCACGCGCACCGGCTCCACCGCCTTGAACCACGAATCGGGCGGCTGCGCGTGCGCGGTCACGGCCAGGCAGAGAAGGGCGAGGGTCAGGAACGATTTCATGTCCACAGTTTCTCGCATCGGATTGTGGCGACGGCGGGGAACGAAGAAGGAAAAGTCGCGCTCAATTCGCGGCCGCGGCCCTGTCCGACGCAGAGATCCCGTGAGGCGTGTCAGCGCTTCACGATCTTCCCTTCCTTCATCACGAACGAGACGCGCTCGGTCGCGGTGATGTCGGTGAGCGGGTTGCCCGGCACCGCGACGATGTCGGCCAGTTTCCCGGCCGCGATCGTCCCGAGGCGATCGTCGACGCCGAGGAGCGTGGCCGCGTTCGCGGTGGTCCGCAACGCCGCGGCGTGCGACATGCCGAGAGAGGCCATCAGCGCGAACTCGTGCGCGTTCTGCCCGTGACGTGAAACCGCGGAGTCGGTTCCGAACGCGATCTTCACTCCCGCTTTCAATGCATTGCGGAACAGCGCATCGCGCGACGCGATGGCCGTGCGTGCCTTGTCGGCGATCGACTGCGGGAACACATCGAGGCGCGGCTTGATGCTCTCCGCGGCCATGAGCGTCGGCACGAGATAGATCCCTTTGTCGCGCATCGCGGCGAGCGTGTCGGGCTGCAGGAACGTGCCGTGCTCGATCGAGTCGACGCCCGCGGCGATGGCGATTTTCGCGGCCGCATCGCCGTGACAGTGCGCGGCCACCTTGCGTTTCCAGAGATGCGCTTCTTCGACGATGGCGTTCATCTCGTCCGCGGTGAGCTGCGGCGTATCGACCGGATCGTTCAGCGACAACACGCCGCCGGACGGCATCACCTTGATCACGTCCGCGCCGTACTTGATCTGATAGCGCACCGCCGCGCGGCATTCGTCGGCACCGTTGCAGATGCCGTCGATCGGCCCGCTCTGCGGAATGCCGCGCGCCGGCGGATACGCATCGGAGTCGCCGTGACCGCCGGTCGCGCCGATGGCGTGCACCGCCACGAGCATGCGCGGTCCGACGATCAGCCCCTGGTTGATGGCGTTGCGCAGCGAGACGTCGATGTACTCGCTGGAGCCGACGTCGCGCACCGTGGTCACGCCCGCTTCGATGGTGCGACGCGCGAACGTCGACGCGAGCAGCGCCTGCTCCGCCGGATGGCGCATCAGTGAGTCGAAGTAATCGCGGTAGTAGTTCTCGCCTCCTTCGAAGGAGAGATGCGTGTGCGCGTCGATGAACCCCGGCAACAGCGTGACGTCGCCGAGGTCGATCACTTCGGCGCCGTTCGGCACGCTGCCGTTGATCGAGGCGATGCGGGCGCCGTCGATCACGATCACCACGTTCCTCACGACCTCGTTCGACGTGCCATCGAACAGGCGCGCCGCTTTCAGGGCGATGACGCGCGATTGGGCGGAGGCACCGAAAGCGAGAAAGAGCGAGAGCGCCAGCACTGCATTCTTCATGAGTCCGTCACGGTAGCAAGTTCAGGCTGCATGCGATACTGCGCACACACCTCCGCCATGCGCATCCATCGATTCCTTCCCCGTCCCGCGTTCACCCGGCGACTCGCTCTCACGCTGTGCGCGTTCGTCGCCCTCGCCGCCTCCGCCGCCGTTCCGTTGCCATCCGACAAAGACCAGTGGATGACGCTCACCGCCGGCGAGTTCCACATCTACAGCAACGCCTCCGAGCGGGTCACGAAAGACCTCGCCTCGAATCTGCTGCGCATGCGCGAGGCCATCGGGAAGGTCACCCGTCTCAACGTGCACGCACCGGTGCCGACGTACGTGTTCGTCTTCAGGAACGAGCGCTCGTTCGCGCCGTATCGCGATGCGCTGTTTCAGAAAAAGAACGCATCGGTGAGCGGCGTCTTCTCATCGAGCCGCAATGCGAACTTCATCGTCTTCGACGCCGGTGCCGAACAGGGAGCGGAGCGCGTCGTCTATCACGAGCTCACGCACTACTTCGTGCGCAACACCACCGCCGACCTGCCGCTGTGGGTCGATGAGGGACTGGCCGAGTACTACTCGTCGTTCGGCGTGACCGGCGACAAGATCAGCATCGGCCGCCCGATCGTCGAGCACGTACAGTGGCTGCGCCAGTACACGCCGCTGCCGCTCGCGCAACACTTCGCGGTCACGCAGAAGTCGCCGGAGTACAGCGAGGGAACGCGCCAGGGCTCGTTCTACGCGCAGTCGTGGGCGCTCATTCATTACTTTCTGACCGGCGATGACGCGCGGCGCAAACAGCTCGCCCAATTCCTCGCCAACCTGCGCGCCGGACAATCGAACGACGACGCCTATCGCAACGCCTTCGGCAGCGACTACAAAACGCTCGAACAGGAGCTGCGCGCCTACCTCGGCAAGCGGACGATGACGTACGTCACCTACAAGCTCGAGGAGCTGCCGCTGCCCGAATTGCCGGCCATGCGCAACGTCACGCGCGACGAGCTGCTCTACGCCCTCGGCATGTTGTACGCGTGGAATCCCGGCACACAGAGCGATGCCGACACCCTGCTGCAGGAAGCGATTCGCGCGAATCCGCAGCACGCCGAAGCGCACGCGGTGCTCGGCTATCTGCACGAATCGCAGAAAGACGCCGGCGGTGCGCGGGCGCTCTACGAAAAAGCGGTGGCCCTCGGCAGCACCGACCCGACGGTCTATCTGCTCTACGGCAACTCCGTGCTCGAGCGCAGCCGCGCCCGCGGCGAAGTGCGTCGCGCCCGCGAGCTCTTCGAGCGCGCCGCGCAGCTCGAGCCGAACAACGCTCCCGCCGCGGCCGGCATCTGCATGACCTGGGTCGGCGAGAGCGGCGACGTCACCCCCGGCATCGCCGCGTGCGAAAAGAGTCTCGCCCTCGATGCGTCGCAGGAGGAGACGTCGCTCAATCTCCTGCAGCTCTACGCCGATCAGGCGCGCCGCGCGGACGCGAAACGGATCTTCGACACGAACATCGCCCGCAGCAGCAACACGGAATACGTGCAGCTCGCGAAAGAAGCGCTGCTCGTCGCCGATCTGCGCGAGGCGGAGAAACTCTTCACGGCAGGAAAGCAGGACGAAGCGGTCGCGCTCGTCCGTCCGATCCTCACCGCGACGACCGATCCCTCGCTGCGCGAACACGTGCAACGCATCGTCACGCAATACGACGAGCGCAACGCGCGGCTCGAGACGTCGAAAGCGATTCAGGGAATCATCGAGCTCGCGAACAAAGGCAAAACCAAAGACGCCCTCGCGGCGCTCGACGCGCTCCTGCCGAAGGTCACGGACGAGCAGATGAAGAGCGAGCTCGCGAAGATGCGCAAGGAACTTGCTCGGAAGTAAGGCATGGCGAAGTCGCAGCAGACCGTCCTCGAAATCGCCGGCCGCGAAGTGACGATCACGAATCCGGAGAAGGTCTACTTCCCGAAGGCCGGCTACACGAAGCTCGATCTCGCGAAGTACTACGCGGCCGTTGCGGACGGTGCGTTGCGCGGCATCGACAACCGGCCGATCGTGCTCAAGCGCTACGTGAATGGCGCCGAGGGCGAACCGTTTTTTCAGAAGCGCGCGCCGGAGAAACATCCGGAGTGGATCGAGACCGTGGAACTGAAGTTCCCGTCGGGACGCACCGCGCACGAGATCGTGGTCCGCAACGCCGCGCAACTCCTCTGGATCGTGAACCTCGGCTGCATCGATCTCAACCCGCATCCGGTGCGCACCGACGATCTCGAACATCCCGATGAACTGCGCGTCGATCTCGATCCCGGGCCGGGCGTCGGCTGGGACGACGTGCGCCGCGTGGCCCTGGTCGTGCGCGACGTGCTCGTCGAACACGAGCTCACCGGCTGGCCGAAGACCTCGGGATCGCGCGGCATCCACGTCAACGTGCGCATCGAACGCAACTGGACCTTCGATCAGGTGCGCCGCGCGGCACTGGCCATCGCCCGCGAGGTCGAACGGCGCGTCCCCGAGATCGCCACGAGCAAATGGTGGAAGGAAGAACGCCACGGCGTCTTCCTCGACTACAACCAGAACGCGAAAGACAGAACGGTGGCCTCGGCGTGGTCCGTGCGCCCGCTCCCCGATGCGCGCGTTTCGTATCCGCTGACGTGGGACGAAGTGCCGGAGTGCGATCCCGCGCAATACACGCTCGTCACCGCGCCGGCGTTGTTCGCCCGAAACGGCGACGCCTCCAAAGGCATCGACGAAGCCGCCGGCTCGCTCGCAAAACTACTCGCGCTGTCGCAGCAGCAGGAAGAGCAGGGACTCGGCGACGCACCGTGGCCGCCGAACTACAAAAAGCAGGACGGCGAACCGCCGCGCGTGCAGCCTTCGCGCGCGAAAGGACAACGCGTCTCCAGACATCCGCTGATCACCGTCGCGAAAGGCGAGCATAAGGAAGACGCCCTCGCCGGCCTCGAACGCTGGAAAGCGCGCCATCCGGACGTGGCCGCCAAACTGGCGGTCGATGACGTGCTAGTCGACGCCATGCGCGGCCGTTCGAGCATGTGGTACCGCGTGCGCATCAACCTGCGCCATGTTCCGGAAAACGAACGACCCGCCGAGGAAGCGCTTGATCCGGACTACGACGGCGGCGAGACGCCGCGTGCTCAGCCGCCGAGACGGCGGCGCTCCCCTTCGTAACCACGCGCCTCCGCAAGCGGAACGCCGGCGTCCCGCCGGCTGAGCACGCGGCGTCCCGCCGCCCGCCCCGCCTACTTCCCGAAAACCTTCTCCAACTCGTACGCCGGCACCACGTCCAACTGATCGTACCGGCACTCCTCCGGTTTCTTATCAAACCGCCAGCGTTCGAAATGCGCCGCGTGGCGAAAGCGCGTCCCCTGCATGTGATCGAACGAAACCTCGCACACGCGCTCGGGACGGAGCGGCTCCCAGCTCAGATCCTTGCCGCGATTCCAGCGGCTCGATGCGCCCGGCATGCGCTGCCCTTCCTCGCCCGACATCGCCGCGGCCCACGCGGCCCACGGATGATTCTTCAGCGCATCCTTGCGCAGCGGCGCCAGCTCCTCGACGAGCTCCTTGCGTACCTTGTTCGTGAACGCGGCAGTCACGCCGACGTGATGCAGCTGTCCCTGATCGTCGTACAACCCCAGCAGCAGCGAACCGACCATCGTGCCCGGACCGTTCTTGTGCCATCGAAATCCGGCCACCACGCAATCGGCGGTGCGCGAATGTTTGACCTTGATCATCGTTCGCTCGCCGGCGCGGTACGGCGAATCGAGACGCTTGGCCATCACACCGTCGAGTCCCGCCCCTTCGAAGCGCTCGAACCAATCCTCGGCCAGCGCGCGATCGAGCGTCGCCGGCGAGAGATGCACCGGCGCCTGCACCTTCCTGAACGCGCGCTCCAACCGCCTGCGCCGTTCTTCGAGCGGCAACTCGCGCAGATCCTCGTCATCGATCGCCAGCAGATCCCACGCGACGTACGACGACGGCGTTTCCTCCGCCAGCATCTTCACGCGCGACGCCGCCGGATGGATGCGCAGGAGCAGCGCCTCGAAGTCGAGACCACCGTTCCTGCCGACGATCACCACCTCGCCGTCGATGACGCAACGCTCCGGCAACTGCGCCTTGAGCGGCCCGAGGAGCTCGGGAAAGTAGCGATTCATCGGCTTCTCGTCGCGGGACTGCAGCGTGATCTCGTCTCCGTCGCGAAAGACCAGCGTTCGAAAGCCGTCCCACTTCGGCTCGAACTGCCATCCCTCGCCGTTGGGCAGGGCATCGGCGGCGGATGAGAGCATCGGCGCGATCGGTGGTTTGAGCATGGCCGATTTGAGCATGGCGCGATGGTACCGGACTAGTTCTTCACTCGCTGCTGCAGCGCGCGAATCACCACATGCGCCGCCGCGTCGGCGACCTCGAGCCATTCCCGCGTCGCATCTTCCACGCGTGGATCGAGTGCATCATCGTGCATCGGGTGGATGATCGGTCCACGCCCACGGGCGATGTGATCGCGCAGTTCGAAGAGGCGCGCCGATACATTGACTCCCAACGATTCGGCGGCGATCGCCAGACGGATGATCGAGTCCTCTTCGCGCTCCGGTCCGCGCGCGAGCTGCAGCAGCTGCACGAGCGCGATGGCGACGCCGCTCGTCGCCACCTGCTGCACGCCGAGCTTCAGCGTGTCGTACCAGGCGATCACGCTGGTGACCGGCAGGGTCTCCAGCGGCGCGGCGTAGGTGAACAGGCGCGCATCGAAGTCGAGCTCGCGCACGCGCAACGCGTCGCCGGTGATCGAGATCGTGCCGCCGAACGAGCCGGGCGAGGCGAGATTCAGCAGCAGGAAGACGTCGTGGAAAAAGAGCTCGACGTACGGCGCGGCATCGCGCGGCCCCACATCGCCGCGCACCTCGAGCGCAACGCGCGTCACCGGCAAGGCCAGCGGATTCGGCCACTGCGCACTGACGCGCACGCGGCCATACACGCGCTGCGATACGACGTCGGTCGGCACCCCCTCGGCGAATGCGATGTCCGCTTCGAATCGAAACTGGTTCATGGTCTCTCGTCCCTCCGGACGAAAGCATCGCCCGCGTGCCGCGCGGACCTTCGAATCTCTACCTCCGGTTCCACGGCTCAGCCGCGCGTCCCTCGGACAGGTTGAGCCCATGTGCAGTTCGCTCTACCGGACGGAGCGCGCGATACGATGCGCCGCATGAGAATCCTCATCATCGGTGCCCACGGCACCATCGGCCGCGAGATCGTCCACGCGCTCGCGGACCACGACCTCATCTCCGCCAGCCGCGGCAACGCGGACATCCACGTCGACATCACCGACCCCGCATCGATCCGCGCGTTATACGAAAAGGTCGGCAAGGTCGACGCGGTGATCAGCGCCGCCGGCAGCGGCGCGTGGAAAGCGCTGCACGACCTCACGGATGACGACTTCGCGCGCTCCCTCGGCTACAAACTCATGGGCCAGGTGAACGTTGTCCGCTACGGCTTCGACCACGTGAACGACGGCGGCTCGATCACCACCACCAGCGGCATTCTCTCCCGCTCCCCGATGGCCGGCAGCGCCGCGATCAGCCTCGTCAACTCCGGTCTCGAAGGCTTCACCCGCGCCGCCGCACTCGAGGCACCGCGCGGCATCCGCGTCAACGTCGTCAGCCCGCCGTGGGTGACCGAGACGCTCATCGCCATGGGAAGCAAGGATCTCTCGCACGGACTCCCGGCGGCGACGGTGGCGAAGGCGTACGTCCGCAGCGTCACCGGCAACGAGAGCGGTCAGGTCATCGAGCCGTAGCGCCCTGCGCGCGCAGCCACGCGACGAGCCCGCCGTTGCCGCTTTCCTCCGCGACGTCGAGCGGTCTCTTTCGGTCGTACCCGATCCAATGCAGGTCTGCACCGTGGCCGAGCAGAAGCTCGGCCACTTCGTGCTGGCCGCCGCGGCACGCATGCCAGAAGGCATTCGTGATGTCGCGTCCATCCGGATGTACGTCCAGCAGTGACTTCCGGACTTCCTCGACGAGGCCGAGCGCGGCGGCCTGCCAGAACGTCGTCTTCGCACCGCGTTCCAGTAGCCGCCGCGCCGCATTCCACTGTGCGAACACGACGGCATCCGACATCGCCGTGCCGCCGGTGAAGACCGCGCCGCCGGCTTCGATGTCCGCACCGGCATCGAGCAACGCATCCAGCACCGCGACGTCGTCACTGCTCGCCGCCCAATGCAGCGGAGTCTCGGCCACCTCCCGCCGGTCGGGATGGCTGAAACGGGCGTTGACGTCCGCTCCGCGTTCCGCGAGCAGGCGCACCGTTTGTGCGCCGTGCGGCCAATGCCCCGGCCAGTCCGCCACGATGTGCAACAGCGTCCGCGCACACTGCCGGTCATCCACGATGCGCGACGTCGCCAGTTCCGCATCGCCGTCCAGCAGCGACTGAAGCGCGGCCACATCGCCGGCGCGAATCGCGGCAACGAGAGAGACGGCGAGCGGATCTTCGGCTGGAATGGGCGTCATGGTGCGTGACGTGATTGTCGCGCAGCAACACGGCCTGCACGAAATCGATGCGCACGCGGAACTTCAGAACTTGCCGCGAATCTGGAACGCGAAAATCGGCCCGATCTGGCGATCGCGATGCTCGATGAATGCGACCGGATCGGTGCGCCGGCCGGTGTGCACGGTGCGATCCCACATGCTGTCCGCCGCCACGAGGTTGTACACGCCGGCGCGTACCGTCAGTCCGGCGACGTTCTTGTGCTCGATATAAACGTCGCCCCACACCGGCCCTTCCCACAAACGACCAACCTCGGTCAGACGGTAATTGCGGGCATTGAGCTGATACGAGTAATCGGTGCCCCACGCCCAGTCCGTTTTCGGGATGTCGTGGCGTAAGCCGATGCTCGCGAATTCCTGCAGGCTGTTGCTGATCGGACGCTGTTCGCCGGTCAGGGGATCTTCGACTTTACTGTCCTGCCATTGGAATTGTGCGTCGAGGCGCGCGCCGCTCCAGCCGAAGCGATCGAGATTGAGCGTGCTGCGCGAGTGAATGCCATAGACCACCGCGTGATCGAGATTGCCGGGCGATTCTCCGTTCGTGCCGATGGGGACGTAATCGATGATGTCGTCGATCTGCTGGCCGTACAGGCGCAGCGTGGTCGAGCCGACGGTGCCGAGGCTGCGCACCGCTTCGATTTCGAAATCCCAGCTCTGCTCCGGAACGAGATCGGGATTGGCCGACGTCTCGGTATCGGTGGCCACATCGACGAACGCGAGAAAATCGAAGAAATTCAACTGCCCGACGCGGCGCGCCAGCTTCACGTTCAAATCGGTACGCGGTGAGACTTTCCACGCCGCCGAGAGCTCCCCTTTCGGCCGATAAAACGTGCGCGTCGTTCCGCCGCCACCCTTCTGCGCGAGCTGCGAGTATTCGCCGCCTGCCGACAGTTTCACGGTCAAGGTCTTCGTGAGCGGACGGCCGTAGCTGCCGATCACCTCATACCGGTCTTCCTCCACTTCGGCGATTCCGCCCGGCAGCGGAATCTCTTCGAACGTACCGCTCGGGCGCATTTCGAAAAGACGCGAGGTATTGTCGAGACGATTGAAGGCGCCTTCGGCGGAGAGCTGCCATTCCGCACCACCACTGGTCCAGCGATATTCGCCGCGACCGATGATTTCCTGCTCGTCGCCCACCTGCGTAAAGCGATTTCCGGCCGTGGAGCCGTCGGCGAAATTCGTAATGACCGTCACTTCGTCGGGATAACGGCTGCCGCGCCCGACGCCGATGAATTTCAAACGGCCGGCGCCGAGCTCGAACTCATAATCGCCGCCGATTTCATAATCACTGCCGTGCTGATCCTCGGTCACGCGCCGCGTGCGCGTTCCGTCCGACGTGGTGCGCGTTCCCTGTTCGAGATAGTCGTAATAGAGCCGGCCATACGAGAGATTGAGATTCCCTTTCGACGTTCCGGGACCGTCATAGACGAATCGCCCGCTGAGGCGCGGACGATCGGCATTGCCGCGCCATTCCTCGTCCCGCGATTCATGAAGGGAACGATCGGGATTGAAGATCCAGGTCGGCCCGCCCGCACCACTGCGATTGCCGCGATTGTCGAGACCGATCGTGTATTGCACCGCTCCCTGCGTACCGCTCACCGACACTTCGAAGCGGCTGAAGAGAGGATCGGTGTAATACGAACGGAATTCGGGCCGGTAGGCCCACTGGCCGCTGATGCCGGTCGATTTGACGATCACGTTCGCGACCTGTCCCGAGAGTCCGGGAATGTTCAACGTCGCGCCGTCGACGATTTCAATGCGCTCGACGTTCGCGGCCGGAATGCGGCTGAGCTCCGTGACGACGTCGTTCGATTTCCCGGAAAGACGCTGGCCGTTGATGACCACGTTGCCGCTGGCCTGCCCGAGGCCGCGCTCCTCGTCTTCCTCTTTGATGCCGAACCCGGGCACGCGATTGAGCATGTCCAGCGCCGTGCGCGGCGCGAACTGCGTGAAATCGGCCGGCGTATAGACCCGCGAGTCTGTCGTCGACGGCGTCTGGGCAAGAAGAGGCGCGGTGAGCACAACGAGCGAGATCGCCAGGACTCGAACGTTCATTTGCAGCTTCAGACGTTGTTGGGAGACGCAGGTTAGCCAGGACATCGCTTCCACTCCGCTCGTTGGATTGACGTCATGTGACGTCTACGACGATATTCGTAGGATACGACGAAAGGTTTCGTATCTTCGACGCAGTTGCGAAATTTCCGGGCGCCCTGTTTCGCGGACGCCACTGTCCTCGGCCGAGGAGGATCGCCCGCGAGGGAACCCGGCGCGCAGAGAGCGGACGTCTGGCTCATCCGTCGCATCTGCGCGTTTCAGAAAAAAGGAGAGCGCCCATGAAGCGTTTGTTGCCTGCCCTTGCCGCCGTCACTCTGCTCGCCTCGGCCGTTCCCGCCTTTGCCGTCGATCCCAAACCCGCGAAAGAAGAAGAAGCCCGCGAGACCTACGACCGCACCACCGTCATCGACGACGTCATCCGCATGACGAAGGCCGGCGTGAGCGATGAGGCGATCGTCCGATTCATCCGCGAGTCGCGCGATGCGTATGTCGTCGACGCCGATGTGATCATCGCCCTCACCGACGCGAAGGTCTCGAAGGACGTGCTCAACGCGGTGATGGACGAGGGCTACCGGCGCGGCGAGGAAGGCCGCGGCCGCCGCAACAAACGCCGCACGTCCACGACTTACTACGTGCGCCCGATTTACAACCCCTGGTTCTATCCCTACGGCTTCTACGATCCGTTCTGGCCCCGCATGCGCGACCACTACTACGCGCGCCCGATGTGGTACCGCATCCGGACACGCGGCGGCCGCGGCAGACACTGACCACGAAACCGCGCGCAGCGGCGAGCGCTCAACTCGCCGCTGCCGCGTCGTTCGGCACCGCCGGCCGGATCACCTCGCCGTCCGCAACGAGAACCCCACGCGCGAGCTGCGCGTCGATCACCTTGTCTCGACCCACGCATCGTCGTCGTCATCGATGTCCACGGACGCATCGAGCGGCGAGAGCTTCGGCAGCAGCTTCGCGTCGGACTCCGGGAGCTCCTGCACGTCGCGCAGCTTTCGCGTGACCACGCGGGTGCGCGTCGCCAGCAGGTCCATCTGATTGCGCGCCGTTTCGAGATCGCGGTTCACCTCCTCGACGACGCCGCCGAATTTCAGGAACACTTCGCTGGAACGCTGCTCGATCGCCAGCGTGCGGAAGCCCATCTGCAGAAGCGCAAGCAAAACGAATCCCGTCACTGCCGCCACCGCAAGCAGAGCCATCATCGAAGGAGCCCCTCCGCCGGGAGAGACACCAACAAGACAAAGGAGTGGCGTTTTTTGAGGCGGAAGTCGGGAGTCGGTTGTCGGTTGTCGGGAGGCCGCCGCACGTCCACGCGTTTTCAGCGAAGCCGTGGAAGGGCGGGGGCCTCCCGACTACCGACTCCCGACTCCCGACCACCGACCACCGACTACAACAACTTACTCACCGTGATCGGGAGATCGCGGATGCGTTTGCCGGTGGCGTGGTAGACGGCGTTGGCGATGGCGGGGGCGACGCCGACGATGCCGATCTCGCCGATGCCTTTTGCGCCGATCGGGTTGACGTGACGGTCTTCTTCCTCGACGAAGATCACGTCGAGATTGCGAATGTCGGCGTTCACCGGCACGAGGTAGTCGCCGAAGTTGATGTTGGTGAACGAACCGAAGCGGCGATCGAAATGCGTCTCTTCGAGCAGGGCCATGCCGATGCCTTGAACGATGCCGCCGAGGTATTGGCTGCGGGCTGTTTTCTCGTTCAGCACGCGGCCGGCGGCGAAGGCGCTCACCATTCTGCGGAGGCGCACGAGTCCGAGGTCGGGATCGACGCTCGCTTCGGCGAAGTGGCAGCCGAACGAATGCATCGCGAACTTCTGTGATTCGGGATCGGGCTTCGAATCGACGCGCACTTCGACCTGCGGCAGGTAATTCGCGTGCAGAACCGCCGCGTACTGATCGGCGTTCGCGATCTCGCGTCCGCCGTTGAGCTCGATGAGCTTCCGGCGTAATGCGTTCGCGACTTCGTACACCGCGGAGCCGACGCTCGACGCGGTCATCGAGCCGGCGGAGATCGGCGCCTGCGGCAGCATCGTGTCGCCGTACTCGAAGCGCACGCGCTCGGCCGGCATGTTCAACGTTTCGGCCGCGAGTTGCGCCATTACCGTCGCCGTCCCCATTCCCATTTCGTGCGAGCCCGATGAGACGACGACCGTCCCGTCGGCATTCATGCGCGCGCGCGCCGAGGCCGGCGAACGATGCGCGGGATAGGTCGCGGTGGCCATCCCCTGTCCGATCAAAAGCCGTCCTTCGCGCATGGAGCGCGGCTCGCGCTTGCGGTTCGACCAGCCGAAGCGTTCCGCCGCGCGGCGATAGCACTCCTTGAGGGATTTGCTCGAGAAGGGCTTCCCTTCGACCGGATCGACGTCCGCGTGATTGATGAGGCGGATCTGGAGCGGATCCATCTGCAACGCCGCGGCGAGCTCGTCGAGCGCGGAGTCGAGCGCGAACATGCCGGGGTTCTCGCCCGGCGCACGCATGTACGTCGGCGTGGAGACGTGGAGGTCGACCACGAGATTCGCGCCGCGCATGTTCGGCGCGTCGTACATCATCCGCGTCGGCCGCGTGAAGCGCTCGTTGTAGTCGGAGATGGCGTTGCCCTGCGAGATGCCTTCGTGAATCAGCGCCACGAGCCGGCCATTGCGCGTCGCGCCGAGAGCCACGCGCTGCTCGGTGGCGGGCCGATGACCGTTCGTGAAGAAGAGCTGCTTGCGCGGCAGCCACAACTTCACCGGCCGCTTCACCTCGCGCGCCGCCAGCGCCCCGATCAGCACGTGCGGCCACGTCGAGCCTTTGCTGCCGAACGCGCCGCCGACGAACGGTGAGGTGACGTGCACGTTCTCGCGCGGAATCCCGAACGCGTTGGCGAGCGTCTGCCGCACGGCGAAGAGATTCTGCGTCGAGTCGTGCAACGTGACGCGATCGCCGTCCCACCTCACGACGATCGAGTGCGCCTCCATCGGATGGTGGTGCTCGTACGGCGTGCGGTAGATCTCATCGATCTTCACCGGCGCCGACGCGAGCGCGGCATCGGCATCCCCTTTCCGGAACGGCGGAGCCTGCCCTCCTTTTTCTTTCGCCTCGCCGCGCAGCGCGCGGAGATCGACGCGTGCGGGCCGCTCGTCATACTTCACTCGGATCAGCTCCGCGGCGTGCGTCGCATGTTCGAGCGTGTCGGCGACGACGACGGCAATCTGTTGCCCGACGTAATGAACCGTCGCGTCAGCGAACGGCGTGGCCCGCGGCTCCGGATAGTTGCCGGCGGGAGGACGCTGCTGTTGTTGTTGTTGTCCACCCTGCTGTCGCTGCTGCTGTCCCTGACTCTGTTGCGGCTGTTGCTGTTGCGGCGGAGCCGGCGGCGGTACGAGCTTCGGTGCGTTGAGATGCGAGAGGATGGTCAGCACTCCCGGCACTTTCTTCGCCGCGGCCGTATCGATCGAGCGGATCGTGCCCGACGGAATGCTCGCGGAGACGACCACCGCATGGACGAGTCCCTCGAGGTTGTGCTCGGCCGCGTAACGCGCCTCACCCGTCACCTTCGCGCGACCGTCGACGCGATCGCGCCCTTCGCCGATGATGGGAAGAGCCGGAACACTCATGCAGCACCTCCGGTGAGATCGCTCAGCGCGCGGACGAGCGTGCGCTTCGCGAGCTCGATCTTGTAGTCGTTTCCGCCGTAGCCGCGGGCCTGCTGCAACTCCGCTTCGGCCGCGGCACGCGCGTTTTCCACCGTGGCCCGCTTGCCGGTGAGCTGCTGTTCCGCAATGCGCGCGCGCCACGGTTTCGTGGCGATGCCGCCCAGGCCGATGCGAATGCTGCGAATGACGCCGCCGTCGAGCGCCACGCCGATCGCGGCGGAGGCGAGTGCGAATTCATACGACGTGCGGTCGCGCACTTTCAAATACGACGAGCGTGCGGCATGCGGCGCATCGGGGAGGAAGATCGAGGTGATCAACTCGCCGGCGCCGAGGTCGTGTTCGAGCTGCGGTGTGCGGCCGGGCAGCAGATGAAAGTCGGTGGCGTTCACCCGACGCTCGCCGTTCGGCCCGCGCAGCGTGAGCACGCCGTCGAACGCGGTCACCGCGACGGCAAGATCGGATTGATGCAGCGCGATGCAGTCGTCGGAGGTGCCGAGAACGGCCTGCAGGTGGTTGTCTCCCTCACGCGCCGAACAGCCGCTGCCGGGATTGCGCTTGTTGCACGGCGTCCACGTCAGCTCGCGAAAATACGGGCACCGCGTGCGCTGCATGAGGTTGCCGCCAATCGAAGCGGCGTTCCTCAGCTGCGGCGAGGCGCTGAGCAGAAGCGCCTCCGCGATGGCGGGAAAGCGCTTCTGCACGAGAGGATGCGCGGCGACGTCGGACATGCGCGCAAGCGCGCCGATGCGGATGCCGCCGTCGACTTCTTCGATCGCGGACAGCGGCAGTGCATTGATGTCGACGAGATGCGCCGGCTTCTCGACGGTGGTTTTCAACAGATCGACGAGGTTCGTGCCGCCGGCGATGAACCGCGTCGCTTCGCGCGCACCCGCATCGATTGCACCCGAGACATCTGTGGAACGAACGAAATCAAACGGATGCATTGCCGCCTCCGTTCGCTTTCGCTTCCTTCACTGCCGCGACGATGCCTTCGTACGCTCCGCAGCGGCAGATGTTGCCGCTCATCCATTCGCGAATCTCTTCATCGGAGCCGGCGTGTCCTTCCCGCAGCAACGCGACCGCGGAGCAGATCTGTCCCGGCGTGCAGTAGCCGCATTGAAATCCATCATTGCGAATGAATGCAGCCTGCACGGGATGGAGTCGTCCGTCGCGCGCCAGCCCTTCGATGGTGACGATCGACTTTCCTCCATGCATCACCGCGAGCGTGAGACAGGAGTTCACGCGACGTCCGTCGACGAGCACCGTACACGCGCCGCAAGCGCCCTGATCGCACCCTTTCTTCGTGCCGGTGAGATCGAGGTGCTCGCGCAATGCATCCAGCAGGGTCGTCCGCGGGTCGAGACGCAGTGGATGTTCGCGGCCATTGACGTCGAGCGTCACCGCGACGGCGTTCGGCCCGGGATCGGCCACCGCGACCTGCGCATCCGGAGCCCGCGCCAGCAAAGGGGCCGCAATCGCCGACGCGGTGACGACCGCCGAGCCGATCAGAAAGGAACGCCGCGTCGGATCCTGCAGTTGCTCGTCATCTTCATCCGGCGGCGTCCAGCAAGGCGGCAAGGTCATGACCAACCTCCTGCCCCACCGCGCCCTGCAAAAGTTGTGTACAACTCTTCGCTGGAGGCAGGGCCGGCTCACGCGAGCTGCCACGCCTCCACTTCGCGCGGCAGCCGCGCATCGGCAAAACGATCCGCCGCTTCGGCGGTGAAGAACTCCTGAAAGACGCGGTGGGCGAAGCGGAGTCGCGGCTCCGCATCGGAGGTCGTGATCAGCAGACTGTTCAGCGCGAGCGACTCCGCGGAATCGGGAGCCTGCACGTGCATCGCCTCGCGAATGGATTCGAATGAACACGAAGGCAGCAGTTCGACGACACCGTCCCGCACCGCCGTCATCTGAAATGCCGCTTCCGTCATCGCCTGCATCGCCGTCGCGATCGTCGCCGCGGCGCTCGTCACGGTTGCGCGAATCGGCAGGCGCACGCCCCCTTTCGCTCTCGGCGCCTCCACGTCGCGCGCGATCTTCTGTTCGGCCCAGTAGCGGAACAACGTGCGCCGCGTCATGTTGCGCGAATCGCGCCGGTCGAGCACGTCGAGAATGAAGCGCAGAAAGAGCGGCGTGCGCGGAATGTCGCCGTAGAAACGCGCGTAGCTGCCGCTCTCCACTTCCGCGAGGAACGTACGGATGCGCTCGCGTGCCTCGGCGGCGCGCGTTTCGGCGTAGCGCAGCCGCGCGGCTTCGAGGATCTGCGCGTCGGTCCACGGCTGCAGCTCGAGCACGTCGAGCGTCTGCACGGTCGACTCCACCACGCTCCGGCCCGGCGTGAAGTCCGCGCGACGCGCCGTCCAGAACTCGCTGCGCATCGTCACGATCACCGGCACCATCGTTCTCCGGAAGAAGTTGAAGAAGGTGTGCAGCCCGTACGAGCGGCCGATCGTCACCGACTCGTCGAGCGCATCGACGATCACGCCGATGCCGCTCTCGAACTGCGTGAGGTACTTGAGCACCGGCCCGACGATGCGCTGCCACACCGGCCGATCCTCCGCGCTCGCGCCGGCCAGCAGTCGTTCGAAATCGAGCGCGGTCTCGAAGAGCGCCTGCGCGTTAGCGGAGTCGGGGCGCAAGCGGGCGGCAGGAATGACGAGCCACTGCAGCGAACCTTCGCGCGCGGCGCGCATCACCGAGGTCGTTTTTCCGAAGCCGGCCGTGCCGAGGAGCACGTGCAGCCGGCGATCCTCGTGCGCCAGGAGCGTTTGCGTCACGTCCGCCACTTCGGCGCGCCTCTCCGATTCGCTCCAGAGCGACGTCGCATCGATGCGCATCTGTCCGCGCGTGAACGGCACGTTGCGGATCGGGACGGCGCCGAGGGTTCGCTCGATCCTGGACTGCTCGTCGAGCATCGCCGCGTTCCAGCGCGACAGCTCTTGCAGCACGCGTTCGTGCATCAACTGGAACGCGGCGTAGACGACATCGTCGCGATGATTCCAGACGTGCACGCGAGCCGCCTTCCCTTCCGCGACCAGTCGCTCGAGCGAGAGTCGCAGCGCCTCTCGATACGCGACGGTCTGTTCTTCGCGACGGAGGATGACCACGAAATCGCGCATCGCCCACGAAGAACGGCGAAACGACTCGACTGCATCGCGCGCCTCTTCGATGCTCTCGCTGCAATGCATGGCGATCGTCGCCGGCGTACCGGCAAGAATGTCGATGCCGTCGCGGCGGAGCTCCGGCGTTTGCTTCGCGTCGGGCCAGAGCAGATGCAGGAACGGCAGCAACGCGGCCGGGAAGTCGGTCGCCTCGCGCACCTCCTTCGAGAGTTTCTTGAACGCGCCGCGCGCACGAAAGCTCCGCGACGGCCAGCGCTGCATCTCGTCGATGATGTCGCGCGGCGGCGCGAGCACGACCGGCCGCACGCCCTCGTTCGGCGGATCGAGCACCGCGAGAAATCGCGTGATCACCTCGGCGAGTTGTTCCGCCGTCTGCCGCGGCGTCTGGCGGCGCACGTCGAAATAGCGGATGACCAGGCTGGCCGCGCCGTCTTCGTCTTTCGCGATCGGGTCGAGGCGCAGCGCATCCCCGAAGCTCTCGCGCAGTGCGCGCAACTCGCGGCTCGCGCGAAAACGCGCGAACTCCTTCTCATCGCCGATCAATACGCCGGCATAGAACGAATAGAACCCTTCGTCGAAGAGCACATCGAGCTCGCCGAAGCGCGGCAGCGGCGAGTATCGGCCGAACTCGTCGGGACGAATCTCGGAGGTGAGGTTCTGCCACGCGAACGGGAGACGCTGCGCGGCCACGAGCGCATCGAGCTCATGAAAAACCGCCTGCGCGTATTGCTTCGCATCGAGATCGGCATCGATGCGCTCATCGAAGATCGCGTGCAGATCGCTGGCGAATGCGGCGGCGGTCTGCGTCCGTTCGTGACGATGTTCCGCGGTCGCGGGGAGCAGCACTTCGATGACGAGGTTCTGCTCGCGGCGCGTCAGTTCCCGCGCCGCCTTGCGGATGCGCGTTTCGAGATCGCGCATCGAGCGGCCCGATCGCGGATGCTGTCCGGTGAGCACGAACTCGAGCAGCCGGCCGAGGGAGTAGACGTCGGAGCGCGGGTCGCGCAGCTCCTTGCCGGGACGGAGATCGAGCATCTCCGGATCGATGTAGCCGAATGAGCCGAGGCGCTCCGCGCTGCGCGTGATCGTCGACTCGCCGAGCACGACCGCGGTGTCGAAGTCGACGATCACCGGACGCACGCCCGCCTTCTCCGCGACGACCATGATGTTCGACGGCTTCAGGTCGCGATGGATCACGCCATGTTCATGCGCGAATGCGATCGTCTCCGCGATCTCCGCGATGAGCAGCACCCGTTCGCGCGCGGCCGGTTTCGCTTTGCGCAGCCACGACTGCAACGGTTCGCCGTCGATGAACTGCATCCGCACCGCCAGCTCGCTGCCGTATTCGACGAGACCGTAGAACGCGGCCACGTTCGGGTGCGCCAGCCGCGCGTGCGCGACCGTTCCCTGTCGAAAGCGCCGGCGTCTCCGTTCGCGATCCGCGTCCGTGAACGTGTAGATCTTCACCGCCTCGGTGCGCTTCACGCGCATGTTCATCGCCTCGTAGACGACGCCGAACGCCCCTTTGCCGATCTTCCGCAACAGATGCAGGTGTCCGCCGTCGATCGCGGAACCGAGGGTCTGCTTCGACAACAGCAACTGCAGCTCGCGGTAATGCGACGCGAGATCGTCGTGCGCGAAGTCGAGCTTGCGATGACGCGTGTCCGATTCGAGCACGGTGATGCGCCGCCCGTTGGCGAGCATCGTCAACGGCGCGCGGATCGTTTCATGGCGCGCGTACGACAACGCCTGCTCGACGTCGAGCTCGGTGAACTTCTCCGCCGGCGCCTTCGTCTCGATGACGAACAGCCAGCGATCCTTCGCGCGCACGAGAAAATCAGGACGCTTCAGCTGAATGCGATCGCGGCCCGCCGAGACGATCCGAAAATCGAGAGGCGACTCCGCCGGCGCGTCTTCCGGCAACTGATAGCCGAGCAGCTCCAAGAGCGGCGGGATGAAGTAGCGCTGCACGTCGGCTTCGTTCTTGAAGCGCATCGCCGCCAGGCGTGCGAGCATTCGGGTCTCGCGAACCGACATGGCGCCATCCTACTACAAACGACATCGCTATTTTGTTTGTGGGTCGATTTCGATATAGTTTCCGATAACGAATGAGGCGATCGGTCAAGTCGAATCCCATCGGGGAACGTTTACGTTCCGCCATCGAGGCGCGCGGCGCGAAGCACGCCTGGATCGCCGAGGAAGCGGGCATCACCGCGGCGACGCTCAGCAACATCCTCACTGGAAAGACGGCCGATCCCGGCATCGCGGTCGTGCAGTCGATCGCGCGCGCGATCGGCCAGCCGCTGGCGGCGATCCTCGAGGAGCCGGCGGCGCCGCTGCTGGAGTCGGAAGAAGAGGTGTTGCGCCGCGCCATCGAGATCCTCGACCGTCGCGTGCTCCGCTCGCAACATGGCGGCTTCTCCCTCGCCGCGACGGGGCGTTCGCTTCCCGAGGCAGAGAGCGTTCCGCGCCACGAGATCCCCGCCGCGCTCCAGCGCCGGGGCGCGCGTCTCGTCTTTCGCGCCCTCGGCGATGCGCTGTCGGGCGAAGGCATTCGCGAGAACGACCTCCTCTACGTCAAGCCGGCCAGGACTGCACGCGATGCCGACGGCCGCCTCGTCGTCTGCCGCATCGACCGTACCCTGCATGTGCGCAAGCTCATCGCCACCGGACGCACCATTCGTCTGCAGGCCGGCACCGCGGTGCTGACGATCGACGAGAGCGTCGAGTTCGAGCTCCTCGGCGTCGTCGTCGCGCATCTCGCCGAGCTCTGATCTCAGGTCCGCGACGAGCCGACCACGATGCCGATGAGGCGAAATCGCTCCGAGTTCTCGTCGACTTCGAAATCGTGATGCGCGGGATTGGCGCTCTTCAGCAGCAGTTTCTCGTCGTTCGTCTGCAGCCGCTTCACCAGCACCATGTCGTCGACCACGCAGACCACGATCTTGCCGAGGGCCTTGGCGATGTCGCGCTCGCGATGGACGTACAGCAGATCGCCGGGATGAATGTTCTCGCCGGTCATCGATTCGCCGTGCACTTCGAAGACGACGTTCGCCTGTGCCTGCACCCACTTCGCCGGAATGCGCTTGCGCGGCAGTTCGGACGCGTCGGGATACGAGGCCACTCTGGAGGCCGCGACCGGCATGACGCGCGCGATGCGCGAGCCGCTCTTCTTGCGCGCCGGCACTTCGAGCGCCTGGCCTGCGCCATTGCGTTTGGTCCGCTGCACCAGCCACTCGCCGACGTCGCCGAGACGCGCGAGCTCTTCGGCATTCCAGTAGACCAGAGGATCGTCGACGATCGCGCTGAGCGGCTCATCGATCGTCCGCGCGATGGCCAGCACGGTGAAGAAACTCGGATCGGCCGTCTTCCCGGTCAGGATCGCACTGAGCGACGCGGCGGTGATGCCCACCTCCTGCGCCACCCACGCATGCGACTTGTTCTTCCGGTCGATCGCGGCCCTCAGCCGCTCTCCAAGCGTCATCCCTTCGACGGTACTTCGGCGAGCCGGAAGGAAGGCGCGATGCCCTTCTACCCTGCCGTAACACCGAAGCCGCGCCGGCATTGTGCACCAGAACGGAACTTAAAAGTTACTTACATGTCGAGGTGAGGGCGTTACGGCGGAGTGGAAGAACGCGTGACGCGCTCCGAAGGAGCCGCCGTAGGAAAGCATCCGTTCCCGGCACACCACTGAAAGAGAGAGGTGGTGTCGTGATGCCCGAGCCGACAAACCCGTTCGACCGAGAGCGCGAGCTCATTCGCCGGCTGAACTCCGCATCGAGCGAAATGCTCGCCGATCTGCTTCGTCGTCCATCCCCCGAGGATGAACGCACGCTGCGCTCGTACCTCGGCGGCGAACGGTATGAACGGATGCACGCGCTCGCGTTGCGCAAGACCATCACCCGTGCCGGCGCGAAGCGCGGCAACGTCGTCGTCATTCACGGCATCATGGGCGGCGAGCTCACCTCGCGGCGCGCGGACGATCTCAAGACCCTCAAGGTCTGGCTCAATTACTTCCAGCTCGCGCTGAGCCGCTTCCTGTGGTTCAAGCTGCAGCCCGACGGCATACATGAAACCGATCCCCGCCAGTCACTGCACGCCACCGGCATCATTCAGAAGTACTACGGCGAACTGACGTTGCGGCTGTCGTTGAACTGGAACGCCATTCCGTTCTGGTACGACTGGCGAAAAGACATCTATCGCTCGGCGGTCGAACTGCAGGAACGCGCTGCCGAGGCGTTCGGACGCGATGCGCCGTTCCACATCGTCGCCCACTCGATGGGCGGTCTCGTGGCACGCACGTTCATCAAACGGAACGCGGACGTCTGGAAGCGGATGCAGGCGAACGGCGCGAAGAAAGGCGGCCGGCTGATCATGCTCGGTACGCCGACGTACGGCTCATTCGTCGTGCCGCAGATCATCACCGGCCTCGAAGGAATCCTGCGCAAGCTCGCATTCATCGACACGCGGAACGATCTCCGCCAGTACATCAACGTCGCCAACACGTTCCACGGCAGCTACCAGATGATGCCGTCGCTCACGGCCATGCCGGACATGGGCCGCCTTTACGAAGCCCAAACGTGGAGCCCGATCGAAGTGCAGCAGTCGCTGCTCGACGCCGGCCGCGCGTTCCATGACGACGTCGATCCGGTCAAGGACGAGTGGATGACGTACATCGCCGGATACGGCCAGCAGACGTTGAACGGCATTCGTGACTGGAGCCGCATCGCCGATCAGCGCGGGTACACGGCCACCGGCTGGAACGGCGACGGACGCGTGCCGCACACGCTCGGCCTCATCAAGGATGTGCCGACGTTCTTCGTTCGCGAAGCGCACGCCGGTCTGCCGACGAATGACGCGGTGCAACTCGCGGCCGAACGATTGCTCGATCTCGCGAGCGGCGAATCGCTCGACATTCAGGGAATCAGCAAAACGCTGCCGGCCGAACGTGCCGCGGATCCCGATCCCGATCCCGACGCCGCGGCCGCGGAACGCGAGCGCCGGCTGCAGGAAGAGATGGACGAGTTGGGACGACGCGCGAATCACGCGCGCGGCACTCGCGCGATTCCCGAGGAGACGAACGAAGACATCGCCACCGAGGAGAGCCATCGCGTCGAGGAAATCCTCCTCGAGGGATGGCTCGGCAATGGTCC
Organism: Thermoanaerobaculia bacterium; assembly: GCA_036261885.1. Taxonomy (GTDB): domain Bacteria; phylum Acidobacteriota; class Thermoanaerobaculia; order Gp7-AA8; family Gp7-AA8; genus QHVT01. Next base: position 172,908 of record DATAJY010000008.1, read on the forward strand.
GGAAATCACCGAGCCGGTCGTGGCGGCAGCGACGATCGAAGCCGACGCGGCGATCGGACCTCCGCGCATACGCATCAGCGTTTATCGCGGCAACATCGACGCGGTCCACAAACTGAAACATGGTCCTGACGCCGTGGCGGTCGGACTGTACGTCGGCGTCCGTCCGGACGGTGCGGCACGCGCGCTCGACTACGTCGTCAGCGCAAAGATGCAGGGTGGCAACGGACGCTTCATCACCCAGATGCTCGAGCGCGGCGTGATCCAGGCCGGGCTCGGACAGCCGTTCCTGCTTCCCGATCCACGCATCGACGAAGGGCAGCCGCAACGCGTGATCGCGCTTGCCGGCATGGGCATTCCGGGACGTTTCGGCGCACCGGAAGCAACGGTGACGGTGCGCGAGCTCTGCTGGACGCTCGGGCGAATCGGGAAACGCCATCTGGCCTCGGTGCTGATCGGATCGGGCGCAGGCAATCTCACGAAATCGGTGGCCGTAGAAGCGTGGCTGCGCGGCATCGCTCGCGCACAGATCGGCATGCCGGACGAAGCGCGGCTGCAACGCGTCACGTTCGCCGAACGCGATCACGACAACGCGCAGGCACTCGACGATGCCTTGTGCGATCTCATTCCGCGCTTCGCGTCGGTGATCGCCGTGCAATACGACGGCATCATCAAATCGAGCGATCCGGCCACGCCGTCGTCCGCGGAAAAGAAACGCGTGAACGAGGTTCCGTCGCGCGTGACCTTCACGCACGACAAAGGGGCCGGCAAGTATCGCTTCGGCTCGATCACACGAACGGCCGCACTGCCGGAGCGCGAGATCCCGCTCGATCACCTGCTCGTCGACGAAGCGAACTCCCTGCTGGCCTCGAAGGAATCTCCGCACGAGCAGATGACGTGGGGCCGGTTCCTCGAGCGCCTGCTCATTCCCGCCGAGTTCCGCAGCGAGTTGCAGACCTCAGACCCGCTGGTGATGATGCTCGACAACACCACCGCCTCGATTCACTGGGAAATGATGGCCCAGCCGGGTTTCGACGACATCGGCGCCGAATTCAATCCGAATGCGTTCCTCGGCACGGCCCGCGGTCTCACGCGACAACTGCGCACGACCTTTGCGCCGCCGCCGGAACCGCCCCCGCCCGTCCGCCGCCGTGTCCGGATTCTCATCGTCGCCGACCCGGCTCCGCACGCACCACTGACCGGCGCGCAGGTCGAGGCTGCACGGCTGGCGGAGTTGTTCGCCGACTGCAACCGCAAATCGATGAACGAGCCGATCGAGGTGGTGACGCTGATCGGCCCGTATCAGGCACGGCGCTGTCAGGTCATGAAGCATCTGATGACCGAGCAATACGACGTGCTGCATTTCGCGGGACATTGTTTCTTCGACAGCGAACATCCGGAGCGCGCCGGTTGGATCTTCGACAAAGACGAAGTACTGACCGCGAATGAGCTCAATCGCATCGACCGCGTTCCGCCGTTCGTCTTTTCCAATGCGTGCGAATCGGGCATCACCCCCAATCGCGCCAGCAAGCAACTGCCGCAGAGTTTCGCGGAAGCGTTCTTCGGACGAGGCGTCACGAATTTCATCTGCACCGCATGGCCGATCTCCGATACCGCGGCAACGGAGTTCGCACTCACCGTCTACGGCAAACTCCTCGGCATGACCCGCATCGTCAACCCCAGCGCACGCGACGAAGATCCATACGAATACAAGCTCGACGTCGCGACGCTGCCACTCTGGATGGCGATGCAGGAAGGCCGGATCGCGCTCGGCCGGAATCCAAATGCGGGCCGTTTGACGTGGGGCGCGTATCAGCACTACGGCAATCCGTATTACCGGCTCATCACACGCGACGCGCGATCGCCATCCGCGACGACACGCACCACCGCGGAACCGGGGCGCGCCGCCGCGGGGACGAAGACACGAACGCGCCGACGTCACGGTTGAAACGCGAGCAGCGCCGACTGATACGTCTCCACCACCTCCGAGAAGGGCACGTGCTCGGAGGTGTAGAGGACGGCGCGGTGTTCGAAGAGGTCCGGGGGGATGACGAGCGGCTGCCGGCGATGGGGCTTGAATCGCGCCGGTGGTTGCAGTTCCCAGCCGCGCGGCAGCGGTGACCAGAGCATCGTCGCGGTGATCGTGCGACGGTAGGGATGGAGCGGCTGGACCGCTTTACCGAACGGCGTGTCGGTCGTTTCGAGCAGCGCGTTCATCTCCGGCGTCAATCGCGCCGGCACGTACCAGTTGTCCGCGATCGACAGCACGCGCGTGCCGCAGCGCAGTTCGACGCGGCGGTACCGCAACTCGGACGCATCGCGCACGGCCAGGCGTTGCAGCTGTTCCGCCGACGCCGGCTTCGTCACGCCTGCGACACGCGTCGCCACGATCTTCGGATCGGCGGCGAGATGATGCTCGCCACACCACGTCTCGAGCGTGCGCGTCGCGCTCGAGGCCGCGAGGATGTCGGCGTTGATGGTCTGCAGCAACGCGAGCACCGCCACTCGCAACTCGAACGTGTCACGCCAGCGCGGCTGCTCGGGCCACGCGGAACACGAGGCAAGCGCAACGGAGAGCACGAGAAGGAGAACGCGGCGCGCCATGAATGAAATGGTAACGGCTGCAGCGTTGACCCCCGTTGCTTCTGACCGCAGAGCGTGCTGTCGGATCACGGAATCGTGGCAGAGAACGCGATGAGCTGATTCAGGTTCGGCCGATTGCCGATGCGCTCCGTCACCGCGGCACCAGCCGTGGCGCTTTGCTGCGGCGACCCGGTGCTGCGCAATGCCTGGCGCGATTGCCAGGAGTCGAGCCGCGCGTTGCCGTTCGCGATGCGAATGCCCTGCACGCAGGCGAGCGCTCCGGCGATGATCGGCGAGGCGGATGACGTCCCCGAAAATTCGTCCGTGTACAGAACGGTGCTCGCACCGCTCTGCAGATCGCCGTAGCCGGTCGTGGTGACCTCCCGTCCCCAGCCTTGCGCATCGATCGCGGAGCCGTGATTCGAGAACGAAAGACGGGAACGATCCCGGCCGTGCGATCTCCCGTGCGTGCCCGGAGGCGGCGCACCTGCTCCGACGAGAATCGCGCCGCAGTCGACGGTCGTACGCCGGAACGGGTTCGTCCATCCGGCCGGGAAACCCGGATCCGGCGTGTCATAGAGAACGTCATCGAGATCTTCGCCGCCGTTGCCCGCGGCCTCGACGACGATGATTCCCTTGCGAACCGCGGCCTCGATGGCCACGAAATCGTCAGGCCACCATTCGATGGCGATGTATCCCCGCTGATCCTGACGCGGCTGAAACTGATGACGCGGTCCGGCGCGATGAATTTCGAGCAGCAGGATGTCTCCCGCACTGAGGAGCGCCGCGGCCTGATCGATTGCCTGCGCGCTCGGAATCGAGAACGCACCGAATCGCAGCGTTGCATCCGGACTGATTCCACTGACACCGAAGCCGTTGTCGGCGCCGACGAGGACTCCCGCGACGGCGGTGCCGTGGTCCGGGTTGCCCGTCGCCGATCCCACGACGACGCTGACGCCGCCGAGATCTTCGTGCGCGAGCTCCCAATTCCATTCGAGATCGATGATCGAGACGCCTGAGCCTCGCCCGCCGGCGAGACTCCAGGCCGCATTCACGTCAATCCCCGCCGGTGCGGCGAGCCGATAGATCTGCCGCGGTGAAAAATCGGGCGTCATTGCGGCCGGCGCAGGCGGTCCGGACGCGACCATCGCATTGAGAGTCGGCGGCTCGCCTCTCGGTTTCACATACGCCGCGCTCACCGCTCCGTTGTCGCGCAGCGCGGCAGCCAGTTCGTCGAGCTCCGCGTCCGCGGCATCGACATAGAAGAAACGCCGCGCATCGAGCCCGTGCGTCTGCGGCACAACGGACGGCGCACCTTCCTCGGAAATCCCCGAGGCGGGACCAAACAACGGCCGCATGCGCGCGCCTTTCGTCTCGAGGAGCGCGTTCACATCCGGTCCCAACGTCTCCAATGCAATCGCCGGCGCTCCGGCGGGCGCGGTCAGTACGATCAATTCACGCTTCGAAGCAGTCTCCGATGGGAACGTCGCGAACGTGGTCATCGCCTCTCCTGATCACGGACTCTCGTCCGGAGGCTTCACATACGCCGCCTCGACACCGTTCAGTCGCCGCACCCGATCGACCACGCTCGCCGCGAGGTGATCCGGAACATCGAACCAGAAGTAGTGTCGTAATGCGCCCTGCGAGGCCATTGGGCGGAGCTCCGTTTCCGCGGCCAGCCGCACGATCCGGCGCAGCTCGCTCAACGGTTCCTCGGATGCCTCCGCGTCATTGCTCTTCGGGACAATCGCCGCAAGCCTGACTACGACACGCATGCGGCGATTGTCCCACCGGTCATTTCAATGGCGTGCTCACCGGATACGGAACGTCAACGCCATTCCGAAGGTCCAACTGTGTCGCTCGATCGTCGGCAGTGCGGTCAGCGTGTCCGGAACGACGTCGTCGACCTTGTAGCCGTCGGCGAGCTTCTCGTCCGATCCACGGAACGCACCCGCCGTGAGGAAGAGATTGTCGTTCGCGAACGAGGCCGTCAGTCCGGTGAAGAACTCGATGTTCGCGTCGTCGCTCCCCGCGGCGCCAACGCCCAACGCGAGACCAACGCCGTCGAGGAATCCTTTCGACGGCCGGATGATGATGCCGTGCAACAACACCGCGGCAGAGACGCGGCCGGCACTGTCTTCCTCGACGCCGACCATCTTCTTCGTCTCACCGCTCACCTGCCCGTCGATGATCGCGTAGCGCGTGCGATCCGCAAACGAGGACGCAATGCCGCCGGCCATGAAGAATCGCTGTCCGCCTCCCCAATTGAGGTCGATCTTCGCGATTTCCTTGAACGCCGCATCCTTCGCCGCCAGCGGCTTGCGCTGCAGCGTGATCACGACGTCCGTCGGAACGCGGAACGGACCGACGTACCGGCACTCCCAGAAGTTGTCGCGCTCCTGGAGCGTTTCGGTGATCGCGCTGGCCAGAGCATCGGCTTCTTTCTTCGCCGTCTTCAGCTCATCACGCTTCTGGTCTGCCCAGGCGTAGAGCTCCTTGGCCGCCTTGAGGCGCGCCTTATATTCGGCCACCTTCGCGGCGTCGCATTTCTTCACGTTCTTGTCGTCCAGACCCTCGCTCTGCGCATCGATCGCGTCCTCGAGATCCTTTAACTGCTTCTTCAGCGAGTCCGGGTCAGGGTTGAATGCCGCGGCAGCGCCGATGGCCTTTTGCGCATCCCGGCAGAGCTGTTCGGTATCGGACTCCTGCGACTGCAAAGGTTCGAGCGATGCGGTGAACGCATCGTGCAACTTGATTTGCCCTTCGATGCCGGTCTTGAGGGGAGTCATGATCTTCTGAAGATCGAGGTGATTGGTTGCGAGCGTGCCGCAGATCTCAGGAGTCGACGAAGTGGCTGACGGAGGTCCAGAGCTGCTCCCGCTCGGCGTCGAGGCCGGCGTCGGCGGCGTTGCCGGCGTCGGATCCGTCGGCGCCGACGTTGTGGAGATCTTTGCAAACGCGAGAAATGCGGCGATTGCCGGCTCCCGAACCTCCGTCGCCTGAATGCCGAGTTTGTATTCGTCGCGAAACGGATTCTTGTTCACGACACAGACCGAGATCCGATCGCGCAGGGCGAATTCGGTCCTGGTGACGTCCGGTTCGCCATTCCTGGCATCGATTTCGATCGCGCCGGCCGGCCCCTTCGCCTTCAGATCGCTGCAGACATCCGCCGACGCGACCGACGCAACACAAAGGAGCGCGACGACCGTCGCGAGAAACACTGGCCGATGAACTCTCATCTTTCCCTCCAGAGCGTCGAACCGCATCGACGCGTCAGAAGGTTCGAGGGACAGAAGACGCAAGTTCCCAGGCGGCGTGCGTGACCGGTGACGTGCTGATTGATCGCGGATCTCACTCCCCTCGGGGAAATGCCAGTTGTCGCGTCGTCGGCCTGCGGCTTGCGCGCAGCTTCTCGCGCTGGCGCTCCGCGGTTTCGAACTTTCCTTCACTTGTCGCGGTGAAGCCGGCAACCCAGCGCACGACCTCCGTCACAGGGCTGTTCGGAAATGCGTCGGCGGTTTCGAGCAGCAGTTGCAGATAGCGCGCTGCATCGTTGTTGAATGCGCCCGCGGCGAGCGCGTACGGCGTGTAACCGGACCGTGGATATCGCGTCACGATCTCACGCAGCACGTCGCCCTTCATCGTCCACTCTTCAGACGTCCATCTGCCGCCGCCGCGTTCCTGCAGCAGTGTCCACACCGCGGCATCCTCCCCGGTTGCGATGCGCACGATCTTCACTTCATTGGTGACGATCGGGCCCGCGAAAGTTTGCGGCGGCGCGGGCGGCAGCATCAGCGTTTTCCATGCGTCGAGTCGCAGGGCGATCGTGTATGTGCCGGTGCTCCAGATGCGCGGGTCGTCGAATACGAACGGACCGCGCAGCAGTTCGCGAATCGGCATGGACAACGTGCGCCGCTCCTGCGGACGCAATTCGAGATAGAACGCCGGGATCCCCTCGTCGTTCTGCAGCAGCAGATCGTCCTTCGCGCTGCGCGCCTCGAACGGCGCGCCGATCGCGTCCGTGGCCAGCAGGTATGGCGACAAACCGACCGCGATGGTCTCGGCGGATTCATTCTCGAGCTCGACCCACGCCTCGAACGGCACGCCGGGAAGCAGCGTCGTCTCAGGGACGACGAGCGTCGCCTTCACTCCGGCGGCGAACATGTGCAGGGAGACGAGGAGGTAAAAGAGAACTGCTGCGATGCGGATCGGGTTCATGATGGATCTCCTGCGCCTCACGGCTGCCATGGATCGGCTGCTCTGCGGATCGTCAGATATTCGGAATCCCATACCCCGTTGCCGTCGACGGTCATATGGAAGGCCGTATGGCCGTTGCCGTATTGAGGAACGGTTTGAAGGATGTTCGGGAACGGGCTCCATGGCGCAGGCATATCGGATTGTTGTCGGCGACGAGAATCAGTTGGTGGTTCGCCGGAACGGTGTAATGAAAATCGAGCAGCCGGTCGGTCGCCGTCGTGCTCACCGCTACAGCGGCCGGGATGCGAAACCACTTGTCGATGAACGCCTGCGAGAGTGTTCCATCGACCTGCGTCAGCATCATGCGGGGAAGCGGAATGGACGCCGCCGGCAACGGGAGGTATTCAGCATACGCCGCCGGAAAGACATTCGACGGATAAGCGACGGAATCGATGAGCAGCGAATCATCGCTGTCGAAATAGTCGGCCGGTGCAAACGTGCCGCTGCTGCTGATCTTTGCGACCGCGTCATTGAGAACGTTGCTCGCCGGACGTCCCGGCGGATCTCTTGCAAACGCCCGTGTCAGTCCGCCGGACAGCGTCAGACGCACGTAGTTTGCGGAAAGCGTCAGTTGGCCGTCGCCTGTCGTGTAACTGAGGCCGGTTCCCGCGGTCATCGCTGCCGGGGTCACGGTCATGCGCGTATTGTTGTTGATGGCCAGAATGACGAAACGTTCGCTGCCGACGTTGATCACGGTTCCGACGGTGGTGGCACTTACGGCAACGAGACGTGAAAAGCGCGTTCCACTGCCATTGATGGTCGTGGAGCCTGCCACGAGGGTCAGTGTGCCGGTACCGGCGGCAGGTTGTGCGGACGGTGCCGTGAACGGTGTGGCCGCGGTAATCCGCCGGTAGTCCTCATAGAACGACCCTTCGGGTTTTGCCTCGCCGCGTTTCGGAGCATGCAGGAAAGCGATTTCATCGTTGGCCGCAAATTGCTCCGTGCCATTCGAAACGATGGAACCAGTTGGGACGACCACGTGCCAGACGCCCGGCAGGGCATCGGTCACGATCGGGGCTCCTTTGCGGAACATCGTCCGTTTCTCGAAAAAGATCCGCCGCCACGCTGTCAGTAAGCCGGACGTTGCAACGTCCGGAGCGCCCGTGAACGACGCCTCCACACGACAGTTATCGCCAGGACGCGCCGAGACGTCGAGCGTTAGCTCGGCCGAGATGTATCCCTTCTCGCCGGAGGTCGCCGAATAGGTACCATCGCCGTTTGCAACGATGCCGGTTCCACTGACAGTCGGGACGACGGTTCCGACGTTGTCGCCGTCGTGCGAGAGTGCGGCGCCAGCTGCCGGTTGCCCCCCGTCGCGCCGATGATGTAAGGCGAGAGGTCGGGCGGATCGAGAATTCGAAGTGTGACCGCAACGCCGGAGGTCGCGATGCCGTCCACGTAGGTCCGCAAGCCGATCGGAACGACGCGATCGCGGGCGAGCAGCCCTTGAAAGAATGGATATGGCGCGAGCGGAGCGTTCTGCGAATCCTTTGTATTCGACAGGAGAACACGCCGTTCGCTCGCGGCCGCGGCGTCCGTGATGTCGAAGATGACCCCGGTCAGATCGGGCGTGTACGTGAGGATCACGTGGCCGTTGTCCCAGGCCGTCAGCAGCAGCGTGGCGCGAGCTGCTTCGATGCCGTCCATGAGCAGTCGCACCGTGACCGTTGCCGGTTCGGCAGACGCATTCGCCTCCCAGATCGGACCATACGGCGTGTACATGAGATGAAAGTCGCGCGCAACCATCGTCATCTGAACACGGAACGTGAACGTTGCTGCATAGACGGGATCGACCGTGAACCTCACCGGCCCCAGACCGCCGCACGGAACCTGAGTCCACGATCCTCCAGGAATGTTCGATGAAAGGACCGGCTGCCCGTTTCCGCCGCACGGTTCCATCGGATACCCACCGCTCGTGACATACGAAAACGCCGATTGCGTGCCGGTCTCCGCCAGAAACCGGAGGCCGTAGTTCGCCGTGTTCCAGGTGAACTCGGCCTCGAGACGGGCGCCAACGGGATATCTTCGTTTGACGCCACACATAGGGCAGCCCATACTTCGCTTCATCAATCAAAAAGTTTGAAAAGGATGGGATATGCGTCGGATGTCCGTCGGAGGAGTAGTGCTTGTGTTGTTGACGTCATTTTCCGTCCTGGCAGACGGTGATAAGCGGAACCAGCGTGAACTCGTCTTTGAATCGTCGCAGGATGTGTATGAGGAGCTTTCCACGATGTCGCCAGACGAGCGCATGCAGATCCTCGCGGGCTTGCAAGGCTCAGAGATGGCCGACTTATGGCGAGCGCAATTCAATCACTTCATTCGCTCTCATCCGGAAGCGAATGCGGAGCAACGTGCCGTGATCGACAGCGTGGCAGGATTGCTCGCTGAGTTGTACGCAGGCCAGCACACGCCGGAGCTCGAGTCGAGAATGAAAGATGCTCAGATCCGTGTCCTCAAAGCGTTTCCCATTTCAGTGGCGACTCAGCTGTTCGCTCGCCTGGGTGCTGACGGGATCACGCCCGAACGGACGGTGCCTTTCTCGCCTTCGACTCCTAAATCGGATGCTGTCGACTGTCAGTGCAGTCAGATTTCTGATTGGTGCGATACTCGAGCCTTTTGCGCGTATCCTGCATTGCCTGCGTGCTCACCCTATGGGCCCCCTGGGTGCGGATTTCTTCTCTCGTATGCTTGCGACGGGATGTGCAAGGTGGATTGATGTAGTTACCAACCCAAAAAAGAGGAGCAACGTATGCAAATCCTGAGGCTCGTCGGCATCAATCTGGCGGTCTTCGCCCTATTCCTGCTCGCCCTTATCGCGTCGAACACGGTGACCGGGAACGTTCAGAACTGGCCGGCCAACAGCATCGGCGCCGTCGTGATTTCAGTCCTGGCGTTGCTCCTCGCGCTTCGCCTCAACGCCAGGTGGGTCGCTCCGGTCATGATGGTGATCCTTGGCTATACGGCCACTGGCCTCATCATCTCCAGCGTTTTCGGGCATGCCGCGGCTCAGGGTGCAGCGACTCATTTCGCGGTTCTGCTCGCGGCATCACTTGGCGTTGCGTTCGGTTGGTATTTCTTCTCCAAGCGTCACCTGCTTCCCCCTGCCGTCTGACGGCAAGCGCGAGGAGAAACGAAAAAAGCCCCTGATTTCTCAAGGGCTTAGCTCGTGTTCATCTGGAGCCGTTGACCGGACTTGAACCGGTGACCTGCTGATTACGAATCAGCTGCTCTACCAGCTGAGCTACAACGGCTGACGCGGGTTTCCCCGATTCGGGCGCTGGTAACAGCGCGGGCGCGGATTGTATTCACGCGATTCGGCTCTGTCGAGATTTTTTCCGATAGACTGCATCGCGGTCGCGCCCTTAGCTCAATGGATAGAGCAATTGACTTCGGATCAATAGGTTGGGGGTTCGAGCCCCTCAGGGCGCGCCAGACCTGAGCCTGCTTGTCGAAAAGAGAACGCCTCCTCCTCGCCGCGACTGCCGCCATCACGCTTCTGCTCCGCGCGCTCGCCTACTTCCGCTACCGCTTCGACTCGGATGAGCAGCAGCATCTGCATGTCTCGTGGTCGTGGACGGCGGGGCTGCTGCCGTATCGCGACACGTTCGACAACCATGCGCCGCTCTTTCACTGGATCACGGCACCGCTTCTCGCGATGTGCGGCGAGCGCGCGGACATCCTCCTCTGGATGCGGTTGCCGATGCTCGTACTGTTCGGCGTCATCGTGTGGGGCACCTACGTTCTCGGCAAACGGCTTCACGACGAGCGTGTGGCGATGTGGGCGGCGATGCTGCTCGCGCTCTTTCCGCCGTTCTTTCTGAAATCGCTCGAGTTCCGGACCGACAACCTCTGGACGGCGTTGTGGGTGGTGGCGCTGGTGGTGCTCACCGGCGGCGCACTCAACGCGAGGCGCATGTTCGTCGTCGGACTGCTGCTGGGATGCGCGTTCGCCACGTCCCTGAAAACGACGCTGCTCCTCATCACCCTCGGCGCCGCGGCGCTGATCACCTTCTTCTTCATCCTCAGGCGCCGCGCGACCATTCCGGCCATCCAGTGGTTCCTCGCGGGATTCGTGATCGTGCCGGCGGCGTTCGCGCTCTACTTCGCCGCGCACGGCGCGTGGGACGACCTTCTCTACTGCGCGTTCACGTTCAACGGCAATCTCGCGAAAACGCGCGACAACCTCTGGATCGGACGGGCGATCTTTCCGTTCACCTCCGCGGCGCTGCTGTACGTCGCATGGCGCTTCCGGCAGCACGCGCATCCGTGGCGATATTTCTTCGCGATGTGCATCGGCGTCTACACCGTCGTGCTCGCGGGGTTCTGGATTCTGATCTCGCCGCGCGACTTTCTCGCGTTGATGCCGCTGCTGGCGATCTTCGCGGCGGCGTTCACGACGCGCGCACGCAACCCGCTCGCCGCATTCGCGGCGATCGTGGTGCTGATGCTCGGCTCACTCTGGCACTACGCCGACCGCTTCGAAAACAACACCGACTGGCACACCACGATGATGGATCAGGCGCTGCGGCTCTCGCATCCGGGCGAGGTCCTGATGGATCTGAAGGGCGAGACCATCTATCGGCGCCGCCCGTTCTTCTACGCGTTCGAGAACATCACCCGCGCGCAGATCGCGCACGGCATTCTCGCCGACACGGTGGCGGAGGATGTCGTGCAGCAGCGCGCGTACGTCGCGCAGGCCGACGGCCCGATGTGGCCGCCGCGTGCCCGCGCGTTCCTCAGCGCGAACTTCCTGAACATGGGGCGTCTCCGCGCGGCCGGCCAGTGGCTGAAAGACGACGGCTCATTCTCGATCGCGATTCCGGGCGAGTACGTCATCGTCGGAGCGGAGGGTGAACTGCGCGGCACATTGGATGGGACCCCATACAACGGCGCGCGCCAGCTCCCCGCGGGAGCCCATCGATTCGAGAACGGGAAGGGTGCGGCGGTGATGTGGGCGCCCGCGTTTCGCCGCGGGCACTCCCCGTTTCATCCGCGCGATCTCGATTTCTAGGTGTACAGGCCGCCGCTGACGTTGAGCACCGTGCCGGTGATGTAGCTGGCCTGTTCGCTGGCGAGAAACACGGTCGAGTAGGCGATGTCGTCGACGGTGCCGAGGCGCTTCAGGGCGATGCGCTCGGTCAGTTTTCCGCGTGCGTCCTCGCCGAGGGCATCGGTCATCGACGTCTGGATGTAGCCGGGTGCGATTGCGTTCACGGTCACGTTGCGCGAGCCGATCTCGAGCGCGAGCGATTTCGTGAATCCGATCAGCGCCGCTTTCGACGACGCGTAGTTCACCTGCCCCGGGTTGCCCATCAGCCCGACGATCGAGGAGATGTTGATCACCCGTCCCCATTTCGCACGGATCATCTTCTTCACGATCTCCTGCGTGATGTGAAACGCGGAGTCGAGGTTGGTGCGCAGCACGTTCGTCCACGCCTCGACCTTCATCCGGATGAAAAGATCATCCTCGGTGATGCCGGCGTTGTTGACCAGGATGTCGATGGGCCGCTCTTTCAGCAGCGCCACGACCCGGTCGCGCACATCGGCCGATGAGATGTCGAGCTCGACTCCGGTGGCGTTACCGATCTCGCTGGCGATCTGATTCACGCGATCGGCCGAGCGCGCGGCCACGAGCACGTGCGCGCCGGTCTCGCCGAGCCGACGCGCGATCGCTTCGCCGATTCCACGCGACGCGCCGGTCACCAATGCAGTTTTTCCGGTGAGATCGATTTTCATGCGCTGGCCTCTTCGATGAATTTTTCGAGCGACGGAACATCGGAGACGTTGATGAGCTCCACGTTCGCATCGATGCGCTTCACCAGTCCGGTGAGCACGTTGCCGGGTCCGATCTCGACGATGCGCTTCACGCCCATCGAGACCATCTTCTGCACCGACTCGACCCAGCGCACCGGCGACGCGACCTGGCGAACGAGCGCGTTGCGCACCGCGGTCGCGGTTCCGATCGGCGAGGCGTCGACGTTCGAGACGAGCGAGAACCAGAGATCGTGAAACGGTGCGGCGTCGAGAATCGGCTCGAGGCGATCGGCGGCCGGCTTCATCAGCTCGCAGTGAAACGGCGCGGAGACCGGCAGCGGCAGCGCGCGACGGACACCGCGCTTCTTTGCCACTTCGATGGCGCGCTCGATGCCGCTCTTCGTGCCGGCGATGACGATCTGTCCCGGCGCGTTGATGTTCGCGACGGAGACGACTTCGCCCTGCGCCGCTTCCTCGCAGATTTCGCGCGCGTCTTCGACGCTCGGTCCGATCAACGCGGCCATGCCGCCGGCGCCGACCGGTACGGCTTCCTGCATGAACTTTCCGCGTTGCCGCACGATCTTCGCGGCCTCGGGTGGCGTGAGTCCGCCGACGCTCACGATCGCGCTGTACTCGCCGAGGGAGTGTCCGGCGACGAGATCGCGGCGCGTGGCGCCGTGCTCCTCGAGCACCGCATGCAGCGCGGAGGAGACGGCGAGAATCGCGGGCTGCGTGTTTTCGGTCAGCTTGAGCTGATCGTCCGGGCCCTCGAAGCAGAGTCTCGAGATCGAGAAGCCGAGGGCGTCGTCAATCTCTTCGAAAACGCGACGGGCTGCTGGATATTTTTCGGCGACGTCCTTCCCCATGCCGGCGTACTGCGAGCCCTGGCCGGGAAAGACGAATGCGGTGTTGTGCTCCATGGGCGCGCATCATAGAGGGCCGCGCGCCGAGGGCCAAGTGTGCCGAGCGAGGTCAGCGGATGCGAGGTGAGGAGATCGAGCCGCAGTGGAGATCGCCGGCGAGGCTCGCCGCGACCGGCATCGTCACTCGACCAGATGCGCGTCGTGTTCGCGGGTGTGCAGGTCGCTGATCTTCTCGCGGATCTTCACGTCGATGCGATTCATGGCGAAGTCGCGGCCGACGCGGATGGCGTTCTTGATCGCTTTTGCACTCGAGCGGCCGTGGCTGATGATGCAGCCGCCGTTGACGCCGAGGAGCGGTGCGCCGCCGTATTCGGAGTAATCCATCCGCTTCTTGATGTCGTCGAACGCGCCTTTGAGAATGAGTGCGCCGATCTTGCGCGGCGCGGTGCGCGTCACCTCGGCGCGAAGCATCTTGCTCACCATTTCGCCGAGTGCTTCTCCTGCTTTGAGCACGACGTTTCCGATGAATCCGTCGCAGACCACGACGTCGGCGTTGCCGTTGAAGACGTCGCGCCCTTCAGCGTTGCCGATGAAATTGAGACCGGTTTCCTTCAGCACGCGGAACGTCTCTTTGACGAGCTCGTTCCCTTTTCCTTCTTCTTCGCCGATCGACAACAGTCCCACGCGCGGCTCGGCGACGCCGAAGATCATCTGCGCGTAGAAGTGGCCCATGACCGCGAACTGGCGCAGGTACGCGGGCTTCGCGTCGACATTCGCGCCGACGTCGAGCAGCACCGTGAAGCCGGTCGCATTCGGGAGAATCGCGGCCAGCGCGGGCCGCGAGACTCCTTCGATCGTGCCGAGGACTTTGTACGCGGAGGTCATGGCGGCGCCGGTGTGGCCGGCGCTGACCATCGTGTCCGCTTTTCCCTCGGCGACGAGATTCGCGCAAACGCGAATGGACGAATTCCGCTTCCGGCGCAGAGGCGCCAGAGCGGTATCCGTCATGTCGACGACTTCACGCGCGTCGGCGATGTCGATCCGCGAGGGAACGTTTCCGCCGAGCTTCTCGCGAAGAACTTCCTCGCGGCCAACGAGCGTGACGATGATGTTCGGATACTCCGAGACCGCCTGCAGAGCGCCTGCGACGATCGCGTCGGGCGCATGGTCTCCACCCATGGCATCAAGAGCAATGCGGCAGGTGGCGGCGGTCGAGTCTCCGGCCATCACGCGATCAGGCGTGGCTTAGAGAACGTCTTTCGTGGTGATGACTTCGCGGCCTTTGTAGTACCCGCACTTCGGGCAGACGCGATGCGGCTGCTTGGCCTCGTGGCACTGCGGGCAGGTCGAAAGGGACTTCAGCTTGAGGAAGTCGTGGGCGCGGCGGGTGCGGGTTCTCGCCTTGGAATGGCGTCGTTTCGGATTCGGCATCGGAATGCTCCTATCGTGAATTGATGACTAGTTTTCGTTTTTCTTCGCCAGCTCGGCCCGGATGTCTTTGAGCGCGCCCCACCGATCGTCGGTCACGGACTCGCCGCACGTGCAGTTCTCGCGCGTGCGGTTGACACCACAAGTCGGGCAGAGCCCGAGGCATTTCTCGTCGCACAACGGCTTCATCGGGATCGAAAGCTGAATCTGCTCCAGAGCCAGCTCCCGAAGCGGAATCGCTCTGTCCGAGTAAAACTCGACGTCGAGCTCTTCACTGTCGGTGATCTCGACCTCCTCGTTCTCCTCGGAGGCCGCAGGGCGAGGGCGAAATCTTACGTGAAACGTCGAAGTATTGGCAAACGGATACGGCTCGACACAGCGCGAGCACTCGAAATCCGCCGTGAAACTGACGGTTCCGTTCGCTACATATTCGTCCTCGACGTCACCCTTATCCACGCTCGCTTCGATGGCGACGTTTCCGACCGCCGCGAGCTCGACGCGGTCGAGCTCGGAAATGGCGACGTCGTACGTACCGCGGTAGGTTTGCGGTCCGAGCTCGTCGATTTTGTCGAAGTCGATGATTTCACTCATGATCGAAGCGTGTGGAGACACGTCGGGCGTGCCACAGACGTTCCCTTAACCTGTTGAGGCGACGAATCTATTTCGAGAGGACCCGCACCCGCAACTCTTCGACCCCGCCGGTGGCGGATTCGGCCGCTTCGATCGATTCCGCGTTCTGCAGGGCATCGATCCAGTTGCGCAGGTCGCGCACCGCGCGGTGCATGCGCGGCGAGGCGAAGCGGAGGCCGCGGTTGTCCCCCAGACGGCGCAGGACCGGGAGCAGCCGCACCGGATCGATGCGGCCGGCCCAGCGATTCGCGGGCCAGGCGGCCTCGACAATCGCATCATTAATATAGGTTCCGAGCGAGCGCTGATCGAACGAAACGAGCAGTTCCCCTTCTCGTTCCGCGGTCTGGCCGACGAGCTCGATGTACTGCCGATAGTCGTCGATCGCTTGCCGGCCGGCGTCATCGGCGCGGATGGCGATCACCCCTTTCGGCCGCGGCAGGAGCAGACCGGCATCGACGTCGTAGAGCGAGATCGCGCCGCCGTTGCTGACGAGCTTGCCGATGTCCGCGCCGAGGAGACGATTCAGATCGCCAAGGATTCGCGGCGGCTGCGCGAAGCCGACCGCGAGCATCGCGCCCTTGCGATACGACGGCTTGATCACCGAGAGCGGCGTCGCCTCGTCGGTGTGCGCGCGCGACACGATCAGCAATTCTTTCGGCGTGATGCGAATCGACGAGAACGCGGGACGTCCGATCGGAGGAAACGCTCCGCGCGCGCGATTCTGCTGCACGACGAACGCATCGCCTTCCGGAAGACCGTCTGCGATCGACAGATCGAGCGGCACTTTCCCGGCCGGAGCGGGATCGGCGATGACCATCACGTTCCCTTCCCACGATGCGTCGTGCGGGCCGGCGATCATCGTCCAGATGCGCACGATCGTCGCGCGCACGGAGTCGAAGCGAACGGCGTAATGCGTCGACTTGCCGCTGCGCCACACCAGCAGGTCCGCGCCGCCGAGCATCCAGGGGCGCGGCAGCGGTTGCTTTTCGGTCCAGTCGAGCAGCGGTTGGTGCGTGACCGGATTCGCGAGCAGCTTCGCGTGCACGACGGCCACCGCGGGCACGAAGGCGAACGAATCGGAGGAAGAGGCGCGGGCGACGAAGGTCTGCTGTTCGGCGGTGAGGGGGAATCGAAGCGGAGGCGCGGACTTCGGTGTGGTCGCGACGAGATACGCGATCGTGCCGCCGACGATGAGGGCGAGAACGATCGCGATGACGATGAGCTTCCGCATTCGACGGTCTGCACTATAACGTGCGATAGGATCGCGCGCCGATGTCGCTCGCCCCAACCGTTCGAATCATCGCCGAGGAGTTACGTCGCGAGCTCGCCGTGCGTTTGCGGCGCACGTGGCGCTCGGCCGCGCATCGCCAGCGGCCGCTGCGCATCGGCATCGACATCCGTCCGTTCTATGAGCCGCTGACCGGCGTGGGCTGGTATCTGTACGACCTGCTGCACGAGCTGGCGAAGCATCCCGACGTCGAGCTCTATCTGTTCGGCGATGCGCGAATCACCGACGTCGGACCGTATCTGCACGCCGAGTTGCCGGCGAATGCGAAGGTCTGCACGTTCGATCTGCGCGGACACGGCTTCGGCCGTTTCGATCGTCCGCTGACCGCCGCGGCCTACGTGGCATGGCTCGCGCTCGCCGACTGCGACGTCTACTTCGCCGCGAATTACTTTCTGCCGCGGCTGCATGCAGCGGTGGCGAGGAAGCGCGTGATCACGATTCACGACCTGACGTACAAGCGTTTTCCGGAGCTGCTGCAGAAGGAGACGCTCGCCAGTCTCGAGATGCAGATGCAGCGCGAGATCGCGGTCGCGGATGCGATCGTCTGCGTCTCCGAGGCCACGCGGCGCGATCTGCTGCAGTTCTACGAAGTCGATCCGTCGCGCGCGGTCGCCATTCATTCCGGACTCGGCGTGACGACGCGTGCGCACGAAGCGGTCGACGGGCTGCCGTCGCGTTACCTGCTGTTCGTCAGCACCATCGAGCCGCGCAAGAATCTCGCGACGCTGCTCGATGCGTATGAGTCGCTGCGCGACCGCGGCGCGTACGACGGCTCGCTGGTGGTGGTCGGAAAGATCGGCTGGAAATCGGAAGCGATCGTGCCGCGATTGCGCGGGCGCGGCATCGTGCATCTCGACTATCTGCGCGCGGCGCAGCTGGCCACCGTGTACGCGCACGCCGAAGCGTTCATCTTTCCGTCGATCTACGAAGGCTTCGGCTTTCCGCTGCTCGAGGCGATGTCGCACGGAGTGCCGGCGATCGCGGCGCGCTCGTCATCGCTGCCGGAGATCGGCGGAGACGCGGCGCTCTACTTCGATCCGCGTGATGCGCGCGAGCTCGCATCGCTCATTCAGCGCGTGACCGGCGATGCGGCGTTGCATGAGGAGCTCGCAACGCGGGGCCGTGCGCGCGCCGCGAAGTTTTCGTGGAGCACGACGGCCGACAAGACGCTGGAGGTTTTGCGTCGCGTCGCTACACTCTAGGTCGTTGCGACTCTTGATCGATGGCCGGCCGCTGGTCGGCAACAGAACGGGCATCGGCGTGCACACCGCGGAGATCGCGCGTCGACTCGACGTCGCGCCGCCACCGCTGATCGCCTCGCACGCCTCGATTGAAAATCGAGAAGGTCTCGAACGTTGCGACTTCCGCGTCGATGCGTCGCCCCTCGGCGTGCTGTGGCAGCAGACGCAACTCCCTCGCATCGAAGCCGACCTGCTGTGGGGGCCGCACGGTACGTTGCCGATGACCTGGCGCAAGCCGTCGGTGGCCACCGTGCACGACTTCACGTCGATCACGATGCCCGGCCGTCATCGTCTGAAGACGATCCTCTCCTTCAATCTCTTCATCGGCTCGAGCCTCGGCAAGGCCTCCCGTGTGGCCTGCGTCTCGCGCGCGGTCGCCGATGAAGCGATGCGCGGCTTCGCCGTGCCGTCGTGGAAAATCGAGCTCGTGCCGAACGGCGTCGATCCGTTTTTCACGCCGGGCGATGGCGATGGCGGTGGCGGTGGCGGTGGCGGTGGCGATTACCTCCTCTACGCCGGCACGCTCGAGCCGCGCAAAGGAATCGATCTGCTGCTCGGCGCGTGGCGATCGCTGCCGATGCCGCGTCCGCGGCTCGTGCTCTGCGGCGACGCCGGCTGGCGCACGCGCGTACCTGACGGCGTGGAGGTGACCGGCTACGTCACGCGCGAGCGACTGCGCGCGCTCTATCGCGGCGCGCTCGCCTTCGTCTATCCGTCGCGCTACGAAGGCTTCGGCATCCCGCCGCTCGAGGCGATGGCCTGCGGCGCGCCGGTGATCGCCACGCGCACCGGTGCGATTCCGGAGTTCGCCGAAGGGGCGGCCCTGCTGATCGCACCGGGAGAGCTCGACGCGCTGCGCGACGCGCTCTTGCGCGTGATTCGCGATGCCTCGCTGCGCCGCGAGCTGCGCGCGGCCGGGCCGGTGCGCGCGAAAGCCTGGAGCTGGGAACGCGGCGCCGCGGCGATGACGGCGCTACTGCACGAGGCCGTGCGATGCGCGTAGGCATCGACGCGCGCAAGATCGCCGACTACGGCATCGGCACATACATCCGCGGCCTGTTGCGGGGCGTCGCCGAACTACGGCGCGCCGATCTCGAAGTGATCGCCTTCGCACCACGCGGCGCGAATGTCCCCGAAGGCATCCGTCACGAGATCGCAGACGCGCCGCATTACTCGTTCCGCGAGCTCTTCCTCCTCGGGCGCGCGGCGAAGCGAGCGACCGTCGACGTCTTTCACGCGCCGCATTACGTCACGCCGCTCACGTCGCTTCCTCTCGTGGTGACGATTCACGACCTCATCCATCTGCATCAACCGCAGCGCAATCCGCTCGCGCCGTTCTACGCGAGGACGATGATCCGCCGCGCGATGCGCAACGCCGCGCGCGTGCTCACCGTCTCGCACGCCGTCGAAGACGACCTGCTCGCCTTCGGCTGCGATCCGCGAAAAATCCGCGTCACGTACAACGGAGTGGAACCGCAGCCCGCCGGCCACCACCCGCCGGACGCGCACCGCTTCCTCGCCATCGCCAACGACAAGCCGCACAAAAACATCGAGACGCTCGTCGCGGCGTTCGCGCTCGTGCGCAACGAGCTCCCTTCGGCGACGCTCACGCTCGTCGGCTCGGCATTCACGCGCTTCGCGCAACGCGACGGCATCGACGCGCGCGGCTTCGTCGATGACGAGGAACTGCATTCGCTCTACCGCACCAGCACGGCGCTGATCGTGCCGTCGCTCGAAGAAGGCTTCGGATTGCCGGCCGCGGAAGCGATGGCGCACGGATGCGCGGTGATCACGTCGAACGCGCGTGCGCTCGTGGAGATCACCGGCGACGCGGCGCTGCACGTCGAGGCGCGCGACGCGCGTGCCTTCGCCGCGGCGATGCTGCGCATCGCGCGCGATGCATCGTTGCGCGAGCAACTGGCGACGCGTGGCGTCGTGCGTGCGCGCGATTTTTCCTGGACGCGCTGCGCGGAAAGAACGGTCGAAGCATGGTTCGACGCGTGGAACATCGTGGAACGTCGCGTCTGAATTACGATTTTTATAAACAAAAGCTTGACAATATGAATTAACGATCCTATTTTTTCGACAGCACATGATGATCGCCTACTGGATGCATGATTCAGTCAAGCCGCAGGTCATCAGCACCCGTCTCTTCACGAACTCCCACACCTCCCCCGTGATCAAGCTAGCCGGAGCGATCCGGCGCGTTATGCCAAGAAGCGCGACCGGGAGGTCCCGTACGGCATGAAAGGTGGTGAGTCACTGATGGCAGCTAAGAAAGGCGGCGCGAAAGCGTCTTCCAAGAAGGCGGCGAGCAGCAAGAAGTCGTCCAAGAAGAAATAAGCGATCATCACCGAATCTTTGGGGAGTCGTACTCGAGAGGCCGGCGTCTAGCCGGCCTTTCGTTTTGTACGTCCGGCGTCTAGCCGGCCTTTCGTTTTGCCCGCGCAACTCCGCGCACCGCTCGCGCGTACTTCCATCATGCGGAAAGCTCTCGTTCTCGCCGGTTCTCTCGTTCTCGCCCTCCCGCTCTTCGCCAAAGACGTCGAGCACAAATTTCAGTCCGTCGTTCCGCGCGGCGCCGTGAAGCGCGTGGTCATCGAAGTCCCGCAGGGGAACTTCACCATCCGCAACAGCAGCTCGAACGAGCTCGTCGTCGCCGGCATCGCCTCCCGTGACTTCGACGGCAAACGCGAGATGGCCTGGGCGCAGAAGGTGGTGAACGACACGTCGGTGGAGATCTACGTGAACGGCGCCGAGGCGGTGGTGAAACGGAAGTTCGGCCCGAATGCCGATTCGTATCGCGCGCGCAAATTCACCGGATTCGATCTGCGGTTGGAACTGCCCCAGGGCGTCGATGTGAAATTCGAAACGTCGGCGGGCGACGTCGATCTCGCCGGCGACTTCGGCCACGTCGATCTCGATCTCCGCGCCGGCGACGTCTCGATCCAGATGCCGAAGAATCGCGTGCGCGCGCTCGATGCGTCGTGCCGCGTCGGCGAGGTGAAGACGAACACCGGCTCGCAGCTGATCACGAAGGAAGGACTCTTCCCCGGCCGCACGCATTTCTTCAACGCGGCCGGAACGTCGAACGTGAAGGCCCACGTCACGATCGGCGAAATCACCATCACCCTCACCCCCTAGCCGGCACGGCCGGCTGCGCTGCCGGCACGGCCGGCTGCGCTGGTTGCTTCGCTGCACGGACGTGCGGGTGCTTCGTGGGAGGGAGTCGCGCGATTGCGCGAGGGAACGCGCGTAGTCAGGGCTCGCGCGTCGAGGCGTTTTTGATGAACGCGATGGCTTGTTCTGTCGTGCTCACGTCGCCCCGCACCTGCGCTTCGAGCAGCGCGCGTTTGATGCGGCCGAGCTCTTTGCCTGGCGGCAGGCCGGTGCGCTCGGCGATGTCGCGTCCGGTGAGCAGCGCGCGAATCGAAAAGTCCGGGCGGTCGAGCGCGTCGTTGCGGCCGAGGGCGCGGAGGACGGGGACGAGTTGCCGCGCGATCGAATCGCCGGCATCGAAGAGCGCCAGCCGATCGTGATGCTCGACGAGCCGCTGCAGGGTCTGCACTTCGTGCAGCAGTGGATCGCTCCAGCGCCACCGCGCCGCGTACGCTTTCGGATCGCGCACGAGGAGCGCGTACGCGCCGGCGAGGGTGACGTTATCGGCCGAGAGCTCGCGCGTCGCGAAGTCGAGCGGCGCGTCGAGGGCGGTCTCGTGCAGCAGGTGCACGGCGCGGCGAAACGCATGCGCGCCGAAGATGATCGCGAGCTCGTACGTCACCCGCTCGGGAGCGACCTCGAGGATGCGTTGCGCGCGCGTGCGAATGGCTTCGCGCGTGGCGTCGTCGATCGTGAAGCCGAAGCGGATGGCCATGCGCACCGCCTTGAGCAGGCGCAGCGGATCGTCGTCGAAGTTCTTCGGATCGACCATGCGCACGACGCCGGCGGAGAGATCGCGCTGGCCGCCGTGCGGATCGAGCAGCACGTCGCGATCGAGATCGACGGCCATGGCGTTGATGGTGAAGTCGCGGCGGGCGAGATCGGAGTCGATGTTGTCGTGGAGCAGCGCCGCGAAATCGTAGACGCGGTCATCCTTCACGACGCGATAGGCGCTGAGATGTTCTTCATCACCGAGGCGGATGACGCGGGGGCGGACGCACTGCGCGGCGGCGAGCGGATCGAGACAGGCCACGTCGACGTCGGCCGGCTCGCGGCCATGGAGCAGATCGCGGATGGCGCCGCCGACAACGTACGAATGCGGCGGGATGCGCGTCAGCGCCGGAAAGAGCGTGAGGAGCGTTTCACGAAACGGCATTCCGCAACACGCCGATCCCTTCGATCTCCACGTCCACGACGTCGCCCGATTCGAGCGCGCCGACCCCGGCAGGCGTGCCGGTGAGAATGACGTCGCCCGGCAGGAGCGTCATCACGCCGCTGATGAACTCGAGCAGGAACGCGCAGTCGAAGATCATCTGCGACGTGCGGCCGTCCTGCTTCACCTCCCCGTTCACGCGCGCGACGACGCGCAGGTCGGACGGATCGAGCTCGGTCTCGATGTGCGGGCCGATCGGGCAGAAGGTGTCGAAGCTTTTGCCGCGCGTGAACTGCACATCCTTCCGCTGCAGATCGCGCGCGGTGACGTCGTTCGCGCAAGTGAAGCCGCGCACGTAGTCGCGCCACACGCTCGCTTTCACGTTCTTCGCCTCGCGTCCGATGACGATCGCCAGCTCGGCCTCGTGATGGACGAGCTGCGACTGCGGCGGCCGGACGATCGTCCCCTCCGGCGCCAGCAACGCACTCGGCGGCTTGAGAAAGAGGATCGGCTCCGGCGGCGCCTCATTGCCGAGCTCCTTCGCATGATCGGCATAGTTGCGCCCGACACAAACGATCTTCGACGGCACGACCGGCGCCAGCAGCGTCGCCCCTTCCGGAAGCTCACTCGATTCAGCGATGCGGCCGCGATGGAGAAAGCGGTGGAGTTTCATCGGAGGGGGATTGTAGTCGGGAGTCGGTTGTCGGGAGGCCGCCAACCGCCCACGCGTTGATGGCGAAGCCGTGGTGGTTGGCGGCGTCCCGACTCCCGACTCCCGACTCCCGCCTCAAGCCTGCCGATCGTAAATCAGCCACAGCCCCGAGAAGCCGCGCAGCAGGCGGAAGCGCGAGCGATAAAGTTGATGCAGGATGCGGCGGTTGGCGTAGTACACCGCCTCCTGCAGGAAATCGCCGAAGGCGGCGTCGAGCTCTTTGGCGAGGTCGAGGCTCTTCTTCGCGTGCGACAGCAGCTCCCCCTCCGGGCGCACGCCGGCCGCGATGGCGGTGGCCATGATCGTCGCTTCTTCATCGACCTTCAGGCGCAGCGCCGCGGCGCGCACGTAGAGCATCCACAACTCTTCGTTGTCTTCCTCGGCCTCGGGATGACGGCGATCGATGAGCTTCTGGTATGCCGCCGCTTCCCACGGCTCCAGCCGCAGGTCGCGCACGCTTTCACTGGCGATCAGCTCGTCGGGCGTGAACGACGAGTCGGCACCATCGATCGCTTCGTCGATGCGCAGCACGAACAGAATGAGCGGCTCGCCGCGGCCGAAGCGCTGCGTCACCCGCTCCATCCGCTGCGTCTCATCGAAGAACGCCGGCGGCAGGTCGGTGCCCTGCACGTCGTCTTCGTTCGGCAGACCGCGATCGAGCTGCGCGAGGATGTTGTTCATGCTCGCCTTGAGGCGCGAGACGACGTCATGCTTCACGTTCGACTGCGCGCGCAGCGCATCGAACTGCTCGCGCAGCTCGCGGAAGCGCGCGATCTCTTCGATCAGCTCCGGATTCGCTCCGCCGAAATTGCGCTCGATCGCGGAGCCGTGCTCCATCAGCTTGTCGGCATCCTGCACCAGCCGCGCTTCCTCGCCGCCGTACAGACGCGCGAAGCGATTCTTCGTGGCCATGTTGAGATCGATGATCGCCAGCAGCACGTCGGGATCGAAGTAGAGATCGCCGACGCGATGCTTGAACGTGCGCGCGTCGCGAACGAGATTGCGCTCGGTGAGATCGTCGAACTTCGAGACGCTCTCGATGTCTTCCTTCATCGAGCGCATGGCCCGGATCAGCCCGACCACCTCGTCGCGCGGCGCGTCGGCGGTGTGCAGCGCGGCTACGAGCTCGACGAGGCGCTGGCGGAGCGTGAGCGAGTCACTGGTGGTCTCGCCGAGTCGGGTGAAGAGGAAATCGAGCTTATCGCGGCGATCACCTTCGACCTGATCGGCGAAGAGATAAAAGCGGATCAGCGATTCGGTGATGGCGTCGTCCTGCGGCTTGATGCTGTCGAAGAACCGGCGCAGCAGCGACGGCCCGATGCGCATGTCGCCCTGCAGGATCAGATCGGTGGCGTCGACGAGGAGTTCCTCGACTTCCTCGATCTTCGCCATCGCACCGTCGCCGCGCACGGCGCCGCGCATGATCGCGCCGATGGCGTTGGCGACGTTCTTCACACGCTCGTAAATGCTGTCGAAATCGAGCGAGTACGGCAGGCGCTCCTGCAGGAGATGCCGGTACGCGCCGGAGACGAATTGATGCGCGGTCCACGTCGCTTTGAAGCGCTCGGAAATGCGCGCATATCTACTCTGCAATGCTGCGACGTCAGCCACCTTCACGCTCAAACCTCGGATGCTATGATTCTGGCACGAATGGCACAGACGACGTTAATCACTCGCGAACAGATCGATCAGCGTGTTGCAGAGATGGCGAAGGAGATCAGCGCGGAATTCGCCGGCTCGGATCTGATCGCGCTCTGCGTGCTCAAGGGGGCGATGTTCTTCTGCGCCGACCTGGTGCGGCAGATGAACATCGACGTGGCTCTCGATTTCATCCAGATCTCGAGCTACGGCAATCAGAAATATTCGTCCGGCGTCGTGACGATCCTCAAGGAGCCGCAGCTCGACATGCGCGGCAAGTCGGTGCTGATCGTCGAGGACATCATCGACAGCGGTCTCTCGATCCGCGAGGTCAACAACTACATCGAGAGCCGCGGCGCCGCGAAGGTGAAGACCGCCTCGTTCCTCGATAAACCGAAAGCGCGCAAGGTGCCGTTCACCCCGGACTACGTCGGCTTCTCGATCGATCCGCAGTTCGTGATCGGCTACGGTCTCGACTTCGCGGAAAAGTACCGGAACATCCCGGAAGTCCAGGTGCTCTCGGACTAACGCGCGGCCGGCGCGATCCGCTTCACCCACGCGCCGTACTGCTTCCCGCTCGGATGCAATCCGTCATTCGCCACGAGTGACGGATCGTTGCCACGCGAGATGGGCGTGATGTCGACATACGTTGCGCCGGCGCGTTGCGCTTCCTCCTGATTGATCGCGTTGTACCGATCGATCTCGTTCGCGATCTTCGCGCGGTCGCGGCCCTCGGCGAATGGGGTGACGCCCCAGTCGGGGATCGAGACGACGATCACCTTCTTCGGATCGCCGCCGGCGAAGCCGATGGCGCGCTGCAGGAGCGCCCGGAACTCGCCGCGATACTGCTCCGCGTCGCGTCCGCGGTACTGATTGTTGACGCCGATCAGCAGCGTGACGAGGTCGTAGGTGCCGGTCACGTTTGCCGCATCGATCGCGGCGTTGAGCTCATCCGTGGTCCAGCCGGTTTTGGCGATGATCCGCGGCTCGCCGAGGTTCATCGTTTTCGCGAGCTGCATCGGAAAGCGCTCGTTCGCGGGAACGCTCTCGCCGATCGTGTACGAATCGCCGAGCGCCAGGTAGGTTGCATGCTTCTGCTGCGCCGGCACCGCGGTGCATGATGCCAGCACGAGCAGCGCGAGCGCGAGCGATCTCATTTCACGATTCCCATCAGCAACAGTACGGCCAGCACCGCGCCGAGGACGTACCGGTAGTAGATGAAGACATGCGTGGTGTGCGTGCGAAGGTAGCGCAAGAGAAAGTAGATCGAGGCCCAGCCGGAGATGAAGGCGACCACGATCGCGACGAAGATCGGCGTCGTCCCGACCGTTGCGAGCGCCTCGCGTTCGGAGACGAGCTCATACAGGCCGGCCGCGGTGATGGCCGGGATGCTCATCACGAACGAGAAGCGCGCCGCGTAATCGTGCGGCACGCGGCGGAACAGGGCGGTCATGAGCGTCGAGCCGCTGCGCGACGAGCCGGGAATGAGCGCGATGCACTGTCCCGCTCCCATGATGGCCGCGTCTTTCAGGTTGAAGTCTTCCTTCGGCCGGAAGCCGCGGCGTTTGGCGTACGCCTCCGCGACCTGCATCAGGATCGCGATCGAAATCAGCTGAAACGTCACCACCCACGTGCTGCGAAAGACGCCGTGAATCAGGTCTTTCAGCAACACGCCGAGCACGATGATCGGAATGGTCGCCGCGATCACGTACCACGCCTCGCGCGAATCGGGATCGGCGAACGGCCTGCGCGTCACGAGGCCGCGCACGAAACCGACGATCAGCCGAACGATGTCGCGAAAGAAATAGATGATCACCGCGAGAATCGTCCCGAACTGAATGACCGCCGAGGCCGCCGCGCCAGGATCCCCCCAGCCGAGCAACTCGGGAACGATCTTCAAATGACCGGTGGACGAGATGGGGATGAATTCAGTCAGCCCCTGAACCAAGCCGAGGACGATGGCTTCGATGATGGACATTCACCGCATGGCGAAATTGAAAATTGAAAATTGAAAATTGAAATTCGCCTCTCGCGAGATTTTCAATTTTCAATTTTCAATTTTCAATTCACGCGTCTCCTTACATTTCCCAGATCACCGGAAGAATCATCGGCCTTCGGGCCATCGTCTTCCGGAAGTATCGCTTCAGCAGCGCGCGCATTTTTTCCTGGAGCAGGTCCGAGTCGCGCAGCTCGTCGGGGGCACTTTCGTCAAACATGCCAATCAGCTTCGTCCGTACTTCGGTGAGGATTTCCTGGCTGGCGTCGACGTGCACGAGACCGCGGGTGATGATCTCGGGATCACGAATGAGCTTGCCGTTGCTGTCGACGGCCACTACCGCGATCACGAATCCATCTTCGGCGAGATGCTGCCGGTCCCGCACGACCACTTCCGGCACTTCCTCCGCCTCGGCATCGATGAAGACTTTGCCGTGCTGCACGCGCTCCTCGCGCACGGTGATGCGGTCGCCTTCGATCTCCGCGACCTGTCCATTCGTGATCACGACGCCGTGCGGCACGCCCGTCTCCTCCGCGAGCCGGCCGTGGTGAATGAGATGGCGCAGCGTGCCGTGCATCGGGATGAAGAACTTCGGCCGGGTCATGTTGATCATCAGCTTCAGCTCTTCCTGGCAGGCGTGGCCGGAGACATGAACGTCCGGCTGCTCGTGATGCACGACGTCCGCACCGCGGCGATAGAGGTTATCGATGACGTGTGCGACCGCGCGCTCGTTTCCCGGAATCGTGCGCGCGGAGATGATCACGACGTCGCCCTGCTCGATCGAAACCTGTTTGTGCTCGCCGATCGACATGCGCGTCAGCGCGGAGGACGGCTCGCCCTGCGTCCCGGTGGTGATGATGACCAGGTCGCGCGGCGGCAGATCGGTGGAGCTCGCGCGCGCCTCGCGCGGGAATCGCAGATAGCCGAGGCGCTCCGCGGTTTCGACGTTGTCGACGAGCGAACGACCCATCAGGGCCACGCGGCGCCGATGCTTGCGCGCGAGGTCGATGATCTGCTGCACGCGATGGATGTGCGACGCGAACGTCGTCACGATGATGCGGCCTTTCGCGTTCGAGAAGACGCGATCGAGCGCGCCGCCGACGGTGCGCTCGGACGGCCCGTGGCCGGGCACGAGCGCGTTCGTCGAATCGCTAACCAGCAGCGTCACGCCCCGCTCGCCGTACTGCGTGAAGCGCGCGAGGTCGGTCGGTTTCGCATCGATCGGCGTGTGATCGATCTTGAAGTCGCCGGTGTGGATGATCGTGCCGGCGGGCGTCTCGATCGCGTAGCCGACCGCGTCGACGATCGAATGCGTGACGCGCAGCGCCTCGACGCGGAACGCTCCGACTTCGACGACTTCGCGCGGCAGGATCGCGCGCAGCTCGATGTCATCGATGCCGAATTCTTCGAACTTGTCGGCCACGAAGCCGAGCGCGAGCGGCATGCCGTACACCGGCAACGGCACGCGATCGACGAGAAACGGCACGGCTCCGATGTGATCTTCGTGGCCGTGCGTGAGGAAGAGCGCCTTGAACTTCGACGGGTTGTCGAAGATGTACGACATGTCCGGCACGATGACGTCGACACCCATCGTGGCCGCATCGGGGAACATCATCCCGCAGTCGACGAGGATCGCTTCGTCGCCGACCTCGTAGACCATGAGATTCATCCCGATCTCGCCGAGACCGCCGAGGGGAATGACGCGAATCGGGCCGCTTTGCGGGATTGAGGATTCGGCCGCCTTCGGCGGGATTGAGGATTGAGGATTGAGGATTGAGGATTCGTCGGAATGCTCGCTCATCGGTAATCCTCAATCCTCAATTCACAATCCTCAATCCCGCACAAGCGGCCTGCTACGGATAGATGCGGTTGAGCATGCGCGGGTACGGAATCGTCTCGCGCAGATGCGGCACGCCGCTGATCCATGCGACCACACGCTCAATTCCCATGCCGAATCCGCTGTGCGGGAACGTGCCGTACTTGCGGACATCGAGATACCACTGGAACTTGTCGACCGGGAGGCCATGCTCCTGGATGCGATGCAGGAGAAGGTCGTGATCGTGGATGCGCTGCGAGCCGCCGATGATCTCGCCGTAACCCTCGGGGGCAATCATGTCCATGCCGAGGGCGAGCTCGGGATCGTCCGGATCGGGCTGCATGTAGAACGCTTTGATCGCGGCCGGGTACTTCGTGATGATCACCGGACGATCGTAGGAGTTCGCGATGACCGTCTCCTCGTCGCCGCCGATGTCGTCGCCGAAGTTCGCCGGCATCCCCTTCGACTTCAGCAAATCGATGGCCTCGCGATAGGTGATGCGCGGGAACGGGCGTTTCACATTCTCGAGTTTCGAGAGATCGCGCTCGAGCTGTTTCAGCGCTTCCAGCTGCCGGTCGACGACGCGTCCGACGACGTACTCGACGAACTCTTCCGCGAGTGCCTGCAGGCCATCGAACTCGAGGAACGCCACTTCGGGCTCGACCATCCAGAACTCCATGAGATGGCGGCGCGTTTTCGATTTCTCGGCGCGGAACGTCGGACCGAAGCAGTAGACCTTGCCGAACGCGGCCGCGGCCGGCTCGAGATACAGCTGACCGGACTGCGACAGATACGCCTTGTCGCCGAAGTAATCGGTCTCGAAGAGCGTCGACGTCCCCTCGGCCGCGTTGGCGGTGAGGATCGGCGAATCGATGAGCACGAAATCGCGGTCGTAAAAAAAGTCGCGAATCGCTTTCTCGACCTCGTTGCGGATGAGCAGCACCGCATGCTGACCGCGCGAGCGCAGCCAGAGGTGGCGGTGATTCATCAGAAAGTCGGTGCCGTGCTCTTTCGGCGAGATCGGATAGTCGATCGCTTTCCCGAGCAGCTTCACCTCGCTGACGTGCAGTTCGACGCCGCCCGGTGCGCGTGACTCGGCGACGACCTTGCCGGTGATTTCGATCGACGACTCCTGCGTCGCCTCATCGCACGCGTTCCACGACTCTTCGCTGACCTCTTTTTTCGAGACCACGCACTGCACGAGTCCCGAGCCATCGCGAACGAGCGGGAACTGCAGCTTCCCCGAGGTGCGCTTGTTGTAGAGCCAGCCTTTGACCGTGACGGCCTCGCCGACGTGCTTTGGTAATTCCTTGATCCGAACCGTGATGCCCATAAGGCGGCGGATTATATGAGAGCGGAACGCCGGCGCGGAGCGCCGGCTGAGCACGCGGCGTCCCGCCGCCTCATCCAACCCAGGGCCAATCCAGTAATCCGGCTTTCGCCGGATTCGCGCGGATATAGGCTCGCGTATCGCTGAGCTCTTCCGGGCTCCGCACCAGCCGATCGAAATACTCCCGCTGCCAGATCTCGCCTTCGCCGATTCGATGCGCGGTGAACGACTTCCAGCTGTGGACGATCTTCGGCAGATCATCGCCATGCAAAACGTGCAGCAGCACATGCACATGATTCGGCATGACGCACCAAGCGTGAAGCTCGTATCGCACGCCGTCGAAATGCGTGATGGCGCTGGCAACGATTCCCGCGTGAGCTCGAAGCAGGCAGCGGCCGTGCGCCAGATCGAGTTCCCGGTCGAATCGTGCTGCGAAAGCCGCGTCGAGGCGAGCACGCTCGACGAAGTTGCTGCATCCGAGCAGCCGTGAGGAGAGTAGCACGGGCGGCGGGACGCCGCGTGCTCAACCGGCGGGACGCCGGCGTTCCACTTCTCCCGATCCAGCCGGCGAAGGCGCCAGCGCTCCGTCACTACAGCTCCGCCAGAATCTCGTTCGCTTCCTTTTCCACCTTCGTCAGTTTCTCGGCGAAGCGTTCGATCTTCTCCGACTCGAGCGCGTAGAAGCGCAGATAGGGCTCGAAAGCGCTGGTGATGTTGCGGAGCATGCGGTCGATTTCCGTGGTCGACTCGCGGTCGAGAGAGTCGCGCATCTGCGTGCGGAGCTCTTCGATTCTGCGCGTGAATTCTTCCTTCGCCTTGCTGCGCTTGTACGGAAGGATGAGGAAGCTCGTGACGAGCAGCATCGTCGCGGCGGTGAGGCCGGTGACGTCGACGGCGGTCGAGGAAACCGCGGTCGTCAGGAGATAGCCGAGGCCGAGAGCGCCGGCGCCGAGACCGAAGGAGTGGAGGACGGCGCGCATGGCGTTGTCGATGATTCTGCGACTCTCGACGTTCACGTCATACGCGCTGAGGCGCTGCTCCGCGTGCTGGCGAATGCGCGAATAGACCTCTTCGCGGTTGTACGCGAACTCGCGGCCCACGCGGCCGATGATCTCGTCGTTCTTCGCGTCCTGTTCCGCTCTCCGCTGGAACGAATCGACAGTGCCGCCCCAGAGCTTCATGTTCTCGCGAACGAGCCAGTCGACCGCTTCCTGGATGGTCGTGTCGATGTTCACCTTCCAGCCCTGAAAGACCTGGCGTTCGAACTCTTCGCGAAAACGCGCGGCATCGCGAAGCAGCATCACGTGCTGGATGCGCACGTAGCGATCGAGAAAATCGAGACCGCGGCGCTCGAGGTCCATGAGCAGGTTGTCGATGCGCACGACGAATTGCCGGAAGTTCGAGACGAGGTCCGCGCGCGCACTCTCCAACTGCTCGGTGATCGAGTCGATGCGCTCTTTGTCGTTGGCGAGCAGCAGCCGGCGCGACTCCACCATCCGGAACTGCTTCCTGGCGAGGCTGAGGATCGTTTCGAGCGGCGCGGTCAGCTTGATGCGCACGCGCTCTTTTTCCGACAGCACCTGAAAGATGTAGTCCTCGAGCGTCTCGAAGCGGCTGCGCGTCCAGTCGCGTGGCGAGGCGGCGCCGAGCTTCGCCTCGAGCGCCAGCTTGGCGGCCACCGGATAGATCGCCGGATCGAAGCCGAAGATCGAGCGGGTGTTGTTCTTCAGGTAATCGAGAACGACCTCGATCTCCTGGTCCGCTTTCGTGTCGATCTTGTTCAGCACGAAGACGACTTTCTTCCCCCACTCGCGGATGTATTCGAGAAACCGGCGCTCCGATTCGGAGAGCGGCCGATCGATCGACGTCACGAAGAGGACGAGATCGGCGCGCGGGATGTAGTCCTCGGTGATCTCCTGATGCCGCTGCACGATCGAGTTCGTTCCCGGCGTATCGACCAGGGTGATGTTGCGCAGAAACTCGATCGGATAGAACTGCTCGATCACGTAATCGCTGATGCGTTTGCGCGACTCCTTCTCGCCGAAGCGCAGCACCGAGATCACGTCGTCGACGGGGATCGGCCCTTCGGTACGGAGCTTCTGGCCGAACAGCGCGTTGATGAGCGAAGACTTGCCGGCGTTGAACTCGCCGACGATCACGATGGTGAAGAGATCCTCGAGCGTGGCGATGAGCTCGTCGACGCGACGACGCTCGTCGGCCTGCTCGCGCTCGAGCGTCTCCCGCAACTCGACCAGCAGTCGCTGTTCGCGACGCAGCAGCGCCTGCACGTTCGCGTCGACGACAGAATCGAAAATGCCCGGCATGCTCAGAGTTTATCCTCGCGCCGCACCCGCACGACGAGCGAGCGCGGCACGCTGGTGATCAGCAGCGGCGTCGCGAGCTCGAACAACTCGCCGTCGATGCCGACTTTCACGCGTGGATGCGAGGTGTCGACGCGCATGTGTGTGGTGCGAAACGAGCGAAAGCCGGGAATGGTGCGCACCCGCCCGGCGAGATAACGCGCGGCGTAGCGCGTAAGTCGCAGGCGCGAAACATTGGGGAGCCAATACACCGAAATGCGGCCTTCTTCGAGCGTCGTGCGCGTTGCTTCGATGCCGACACGTTCGAGCTCGTAACGGTTGTTCGAGACCATGAAGACGTGCGTGCGGATCACCTCGCGGCGATGTTCGGCCTCGACCGTCATGGTCACGTGCGGATAGCGGCGAAGAGTGGTGTAGAAGGCGTAGAGACGCGCCTTCCAGCGCGGGTAGTCGCGGCCGTGCTCCTCGCGCCGGGCCACCGCTTCCGGGTACAAGCCGATCGAAAGGTTGTTCGCGAAGAAGCGGTCGTTGATGCGTGCCGTGTCGATCTGGCGCGTGGCGCCGCTCAGCGCCACTTCGAGCGCGGCGTCGGGATCGAGCGGAATGCCGAGGTCTTTCGCAAAGTGGTTGTATGTGCCGAGGGGGATCACCGCGAGCACGGCGTCGGAGTGCACGAGCGGTTGCAGCACGTGATGCACGGTGCCGTCACCGCCGGCGGCGATGAAGAGGCGCATGCCGCGGGCGAGACGCTCGCGGATGGCGGCGTTGCAATCGATGCCGCGGATGTCGAGCACCTCGAGACCGCGCGCGCGTGCAGACGCCTCGAACGCATCGACGGCGACCGGCCCGAGCACGCCGGAGTTACGGTTCAGGAAAAGCGTTCCTACGACTGGCAATAACGGCCTCGGCGGGGGCGTTTTCGACGCCGCGATGAAAAGCCTCGCGTCCGCCACCCTGCTTCTACTGCAAATTCTCGCCCTGCCGGCGCTCGGCGCAACCCCGGCGCTCGGCGCAACCCCGGCGCTCGGCGCAACCGCCGCGCCCGCCGCGTGCACGCTGTGCGTCGGCGTCTACGGCGGCGACGGCAGTTCCGTCCCCGCGCTCGTGCGGCTCGACGAACAAACCTACGCGACCTACGTCGCCGTGAATCCACAGAACGTTTCCGTCATCGTCGAATACGCGGCGAAAGACATTCCCGAGATCGAGCAGAAGACACAGCAGATCATCGAGTGGGCGAAATCGCGCGGCCCCTTCGATTCGATCGGCATTCGCCTCGACAACCCCGATGCCGCGCTCGTCGCGTACGCGATCAAGCGACTCTCCGTCACGGCGCAGGGCCAGGGGGTGGCGAAACGCATTCTGTTCGACGCCGGCCACGCGCTCATGTTCAACGAAACGATGGAAGCGAAGGAGCGCTCGGAGCTCATCGACGCGCTCGAGCAGGGCGCCGGCAGCTACTTCGACGTCGTCGTCACCAACGCGCTCGCCACCGGCATCACCGCGCAGACGCTCGCGGAGCGTGATCCTTCGAAGAAGGTCTTCGCCGTGGTCGACATCCAGTCGCCGAACGCGCTGCTCGATCTTGCGCAGACCTTCGCGGACGGCGCGACGCGCGCATACGCGAACGGTGCCGTCGACGTGAACGCGCTCGCGCAGTTCAATCGCACGGCCACCGGGGACTGGGCGTACGACGCGACCGCGAAACCGGCGGTGCTCGACGCGAAGGGCAACCCGATGGAGATGCGCGCGCTCACGTTCGTGCGCGGCGAAGATCTGCGCACGCTGGTGCTCGTCGCCGGCGATGCGAATGCACCGTCCATTCTCTCCTTGCCGGCGGATCGCTATGCAAAACCGCGACGCATCGATGCGAAAGGCGAGCGCGACATCACCGACAGCGCGAAGCGCGGCGCGAACCTGCTCATCGGCAGCCCGATCACGAAAGAACCGTTTGCGATCGTCGTCGACTACGCGGAGAAGGTCGACGCGAACGTCACGAAGGAAACGATCGACATCGCCACCGAGCGCGGCATCACCGTCGAAGAAATCATCCGCAATCACCAGTCGTACGACGCGTACCAGGAATCGATTCAGCCGAGCTACATCGCGCGCAACACGACGCGGCTGCGCTTCGACATCGGCGGCGGCGCGGAGTCTCTCGAGGCAGCCATCGCCGGCGATTACTTCTCGGAGCCGCACGGCCGCGCCGACTGGGTGTGGTCGGACTTCTTCATCAACGGCGTGAAATGGAAGTACGGGAAGATCCCCGAATTACCGCTGATTCAGCCGGAAAAAGTGACGCAGCTTCCGCTCGACATTCATCTCACCAACGAATACCGCTACGAGCTCGTGCGCACGACCGACGTGCTCGGCTATCGCGTGTACGAGGTTCGTTTCGAGCCGCCGCCGAATGCACCGGAGAACCTTCCGCTCTATCGAGGCACGGTCTTCATCGACACGAAGACGTGGGCGCGCGTGCGGATCTCGATGGTTCAGCTGAATCTCAAAGGCGAGATTCTCTCGAACGAAGAGCGCGTCGACTTCGTGCCGTTCGCGCGCGAGACGAAAGCACCGCTCACCGCGAATGAGGCCGCGAGCGCCGACCCGCGCGCGCTGATCTGGCTGCCGATCGAAGTCTCGGCGCAGCAGGTCATCTCCGCCGCGGGACGCGCCAGCGTGGTGCAGCGCAACACGACGTTCGAAAACTTCCGCATCGATCCGCCGGAGTTCGCGAATCTGCTCGCGGAAGCGTCGAAGTCAGACGCGCGCATGGTTCGCGAGACGGACGCGGGACTTCGCTATCTCGAGAAGCGCGGCGACGAGCGCGTCGTCAAAGAAGGGTTCGACACCGCGCAGCTCTTCGCCCTCGGCGGCCTGCATCACGACGATGGGCTCGACTACCCGGTCGTGCCGCTCGGCGGCGTCGACTACTTCAATTTCAATCTGTTCAACAAAGGCATTCAGACGAACGTCTTTTTCGCAGGCGTGATCCTCGCCGCGAATGCGACGCATCCGAATGTCGCGAACACGCGCACGAACGTCGGCGCCGATTTCTTCGGCATCGCCGTGCCGACCGAGAACGTGATCTATCGCAACGGCGAGGAACGCCCCGAGGAAGCGATCAAATCGCGGCCGATGGGATTGTTCCTGCGCGCGGGACATCCGTTCCTGCAGTTCGGCAAGATCGACGTTTCGTTCGGCGTCTCTCACGCGTCGTACTCGCGCGCCGACGACACGGCCGCGAACTTCACGCTGCCGCGGAGCACGTTCACGTTCACGCCGGGCATCGAGTTGCGCTACGCGCGCCGCGGCTGGAGCCTTTCGGGCTCGTACGATTACAACCGCCGCGCGGAGTGGGAAGCGTGGGGCGATCCGGCGGAGTACGACCCGAATCAGAAGTCGTTCGCGCGCTTCGGTGCATCGCTCGGCAAGAGTTTCTATCTGCCGAAGTTTCAACGCATCGGTCTCGATTTCAACTATCTCGACGGCCAGCGTCTCGATCGCTTCTCGAAGTACGAGCTCGGCTTCTTCGGCTCGCAGCGCGTCCACGGCGTGCAATCCGGTTCCGTGCGCGCGGAGAAAATGATCCTCGGTCACCTGTCTTACGGGTTCGTGTTGTCCGAGCAGTTCCGTCTCGAGGCGTTCTACGATCACGCACTCATCGACGATGCCGCCGCCGGCTACGAGCGCGAACCATTCCAGGGCATCGGCATCGCCGGCCAGACCATCGGCCCCTGGGGCACGCTGCTCCGCCTCGACCTCGGCAAAACGATCGGACGCAACAGGCAGGATGGGTTCGTCGCGAACGTGGTGTTTCTGAAGTTGTTCTAGGCGTGTCATCCCGACCGAGCGAAGCGCGAGTGGAGGGATCCCCCTTAGCAGAAGAAGGTCCTCGACTCCGCGCTGCGCGCTCCGCTCGGGCTGACACGAAGAGCGCGACGCGCGTGGTGTCCGGTCACACCGCGGCCAGATCTCTTTCGTACTCTGCGATCTCGCGATCGATTTCGGCGTCGTTCGCGAGTTCGCGCACGCCTGTCGCTTCGGCGATGAGCACGTGCGGGATCTCGGGAGTGTCGGGATACGGTGTGTGCCCTTCGATGCCGCGCAGCGCCTCGTGCTCGCTTTCGTGATAGCGATGGAACGTCACGTCGGCGAAGCCGGCGCGCTGCAGCACTTCACGCATCATCGCGCGGTTGTACAGGAAGCGATGCCCCCACGCGCGGAACGAGCGATTCGCGACGAGGCAGTCGTGAATCTCCTGCTCTTTCGTCTCCCACATGCCGGGGTGGTACGCGAACGCCCAAACCCAGTCGAGATTCGGCGTGCTCAGGCGAATTACGCCGTCGGGTGCGAGTGCGCGCCGGCATTCGGTCAACAGGGCGAGGGCATCGCGATACTCGATGTGCTCGATGAAGTGTTCCGCGTAGATGTACTCGGCGTTCTCGAACGGCAGACCGTAGCGAAGATCGAGCAGCCGGTCGATGCCGGCGTAAGCCTGATTGTCGATGTTCACCCAGCCGCGCAACGCGTGCGGCCCGCACGCGAGATGCAACCGCGTCGCGCGCGCGGCCGGCTTCACCGCGAGCGACGGCACGTGGCCATTGCTGGACAGCACCATGCGATCGCCGCGGATTGCATAACGCTCGGCATCGTGCGGCGCGAACTTCAACGCTTCGTTCGCGAGAATCCAGGTCGCATCCTGGTAGCGCCGCAGGATCGAATCGACCGGCAGATCTTCCGCCGCATAGATCACATCGAAATGATCGTTCGTCACTTCCGAAGGAGGTCCGACGCGCACGAGCAGGTTCGGCGCGAGGGAGCCGGGCGAGCCCTCCGGAACCCACAACACGACGCGCGCCGCGAGGGTGGTCGTGGCCAGCAGCTGCGCGACACGCGCGCCGCTCCAACCGGCAACGAGCACATTCGCGCGAACGACGTAGCTGCCGACGAAGGCGTCGAGAAGTTGTTGGTTGTTCATGAAGCGGGCGAAAGAGTAAACGAAAAACCTGCGGTAACGAAAAAGCCCGGCCTTTCGGCCGGGCTCGTTCGTCTGCAACGCCGGGATGGTTCTGATTCAGGGCTGCGGGTTGTTGTTCGCGACGTAGAAATCGACCGAGCCGATCTCCGTCGTATCGCCGCTGGCGTCGACCGCGCGTGCGGTGACGCGATGGCGGCCGTTCGTCAGCTTGCGCGTATCGAACTGGAAGATCCAACCCGCGTTGTCCGAGTTGATGATGAACGGATATTGATCGCCGACATCGGGACGGGGGAACCCGTACTGCGCCGTGCCGACGAAATTGCCGTCGACCACGAGCTGCACGCTGACGATCGTTTCTTCGTCGTCGAGGGCCCAGCCGCGGAAGAGGATCGTGCCGCCGACGTAATCGAACGACGTCGGATACTCGATGAAGCCGTATCCCGCGAAGTTGAACGTGTCGTCGACGCACTGGAAGAAGACCGGAATGCCGTCGCGGTTCGGAAGCTCCGCGAACGTTCCTTCGCGATCGCCGACGCGCACCATCAGGTTGTGCTGGCCGGGGCGAACGCCGAGGTTCATGAGCGCGCCGACGTCGAGGGTGAAGAGGTAGCCCGAAAGGAGCGCATCGGGGAACGTCGGGTAGTAGCGAGCCACATCGTAACGCGGCAGTCCGTAGCAGTTGGCGAAGCGGCCGAAGAGCACCGCGCAGTCGTCGGTGGTCAGCCAGGGAACGCCGTCGACGAGCAGTTCGGCGTACGAGACGCGGCCGACATCGCCGCGCGTGCCGAGGTCGAGCGCCCAGCCGCGTACCGGAGTGATGTGCGCTTCCGGATTGATCGGAGGCGAAACGACCGGCGGCTCCTCTTCACCAGGCGCGCAGCCGGTGCCGAAGAGGCGGGCGTCGCGCAGCGGCTCTTCGAGATAGCCGAACGGCTTGAGGAAGTTGTCGTTGTTGATGACCTGAACGGTGCGAAGACCGATCGTCGCGGACATCCCCTTCTTGTCGGTCGCGCGCACGGTCAGCGTGTGAATGCCGTTCTCGATACGCGTGGAGTCGATGTTCGCCACGAAGCCGCTGAACTGCGCGGAGGCGAAATCGGGATAGGTCGCGCCGACGTCCGGACGCGGGTCGCCGAACATCGCGCCCTGCAGAATGCCGCCGTCGATCAGCACTTCGATCGTCTGAATGCCGTCGAGATCGGCGGCCCAGCCGTTGACCGGGAAGGCGCCGGAGACGTTCTTGATGCCGGCACCGTCCGGGATGTCGAGGTAGCCGAACGGCGACTGGTTGACGGTGTTGTTGATGTTGATCGTGCGGCGTCCGAGGAACTGGACCGAGCCGTCGCTGAGATAGACGCGCACCTCGACGGTGTGCGGACCATTCGTGAAGCGGTCGGCGCGGAAGCCGGTGATGAATCCGGGGCGCGCGGTGTGAATGCCCGGCCAGTCCGGATATGCCTCCACGATGTCGATGCGGGGCAGGTTCAGGATCGCGTCATGCTGAAACTGATCGTCGACCCAGAGCTCGATCTTGGAGACCGCCAGCGGGTTGAGCACCCAGCCGATGACCGGCACGATCCCGGACTGCACCTGCGTGGGATCGGGCTTATCGACTGCCCCATGAAATGTTTGCGCAAGCAGCGCCGGCGCGAGCTGCGCCAGAAACGCGAGAACAAGGCAGCGGGTAACCCATCTCCACATAACCCCAACCTCCAACCCGAATGTGCCCTTAGTCAACGTGTTGAGCACGCTGACGATAACTCCGCTGTAACGGAAAAATCAAATAATCGACAGGAGTTTATACTACGGCGGGTGAGCTCGGCAAACATCAGCACTGCAATCGACTTAGCCGCCATTCGCGCCGCCGCCGCACGAATCGGCCCCTGGATTCACCGCACTCCGCTCCTCACCAGTCATTCCTTATCTGAACGGATCGGCGTGGAAGTTCGTCTAAAGTGCGAGAACCTCCAGCGCGCCGGATCGTTCAAAATCCGCGGCGCCATGAACGCGCTGCTGCAGCTGGATGACGACCAGCGCTCCCGCGGCGTGGTCGCGTTCTCCTCCGGAAATCACGCCCAGGGCGTCGCGCTCGCCGCGAAGCTCCTCGGCATCCCGGCCACGATCGTCATGCCCGAGAACTCGGTGCAGATGAAAGTGCAGGCCACTGAAGCGTATGGCGCGAAAGTGGTGACCGCGGGCGTGACCGCGGCGACGCGCGACAACGTCGCCCGCGAAATCGCCGAGAGAAACGGCGCGGCCGTCATTCCGCCGTTCGATCACGACCACATCATCGCCGGCCAGGGAACCGTCGGTCTCGAGATCGTCGAAGAGTGGCCGGACGTCACCACGATCGTCACGCCGCTCGGCGGCGGCGGCCTGCTCGCCGGC
Organism: Thermoanaerobaculia bacterium; assembly: GCA_036261885.1. Taxonomy (GTDB): domain Bacteria; phylum Acidobacteriota; class Thermoanaerobaculia; order Gp7-AA8; family Gp7-AA8; genus QHVT01. The sequence continues at coordinate 212,437 of DATAJY010000008.1, forward strand.
ACCGCTCTCGCCGCCACGTCCCACGGCGAGATCGACGTCTTCGGTGTCGAGCCCGCGGCCGGCAACGATGGCGAACAGTCGTTTCACAGCGGCCGCATCGTCACCATCGATCCTCCGAAAACCATTGCCGACGGCGCGCGGACGCTCGCCATCGGCCAACGCAATTTCGAGATCATCCGCGAACGCGTGAAGAACGTCGTCAGCGTCGACGACGACGTGCTGCTCGACACCGCGAAGTGGGCGATGTATCGCACGAAGCTGGTCATCGAGCCGACCGGCGCACTCGGCGTCGCCGCATTGGTCGCCGGAAAAATCAAACCGCGAGGACCCGTGGCGATCGTCATCAGCGGCGGCAACCTCGACTTCGGACTGCTCGCCTCATGAATTCTCCATCCTCGATCCGCACTCCTCGATTCGCGCCATGACCGGCTCGCTCTTCGGCGACGACGACTTCCTTCCTCCATCGACGACGGCGGATGAAACCGCACCGCTCGCGGAGCGTTTGCGGCCGAAATCTCTGGAAGAGGTGGTCGGGCTCGAAGAACTGCTCGGCGAGAAGAAGTTTCTGCGCAACGCGATCGAGAACGATCGCATCCCGTCGATGATCTTCTGGGGGCCGCCCGGATCGGGGAAGACGACGCTGGCGCGCATCATCGCCAAAACGACACGGGCGCGATTCGTCACCTTCAGCGCGACCTCCAGCTCGATCAAAGACATCAAGGCGCTGATGGAAGAGGCGCGCAAAGCACGGAAGGCGCGCGGCTCGAAAACGATCGTCTTCATCGACGAGATTCATCGCTTCAACAAAGCCCAGCAGGATGCGTTTCTGCCGTATGTCGAAGCGGGCGACATCATCCTCATCGGCGCAACGACGGAGAATCCGTCGTTCGAAGTGAACTCGGCGCTGTTGTCGCGCTCGAAAGTGGTCGTCATTCCGGCGCTCGAACGCGAGCAGGTCGTCTCGATTCTGCAGCGCGCGATGCATCATCCGGCGGTCGAGCAATTCGGAATCATGATCACCGACAACGCACTCGATTTCGTCGCCGCAACGAGCGCCGGCGATGCGCGGCAGGCGCTCACCAGTCTGCAACTCGTCGTCGAAACCGCGGCGAAGGAAGACAGCCCGGTCGACGTCGACAAGGTCAAAGAGATCCTGCAGCGCCGCTCGCTGATGTACGACAAATCGGGCGAGGAGCACTACAACATCATCTCCGCACTGCATAAATCGCTGCGCAACGGCGATGCGGATGCGGCGGTGTACTGGCTGGTGCGCATGCTCGAAGGGGGCGAGGATCCGCTCTACATCGCGCGGCGGATGGTGCGCGCCGCGTCCGAAGACATCGGCAATGCCGATCCGCAGGCGCTCGTCTTCGCGATCGCCGTGCAGCAGACCGTGCATTTCCTCGGCATGCCGGAAGCGGGCGTGGCGCTCGCGCAACTGGTCACGTATTTAGCCGCGTCACCGAAATCGAATGCCGCGTACGTGGGGTACGGCGAGGCAGTTCGGGAAGTGCGGCAGGGCGACAATCCACCCGTCCCGCTGCACATCCGCAATGCACCGACGCGCCTCATGAAAGACCTCGGCTATGGCCGCGGCTATCAGTACGCGCACGATTTCGAAGACCAGACCGCGGCGATGGACTGCCTGCCGGATGCGCTGCAGGGACGTCGCTTCTACGAGCCGAAAAACGTCGGCGCGGAAAAGGCGATGAAGGAGCGGCTCGATCGGATGCGCGACGCGCGCAAAGGCTCCGGCGAAGAGTGACCGTGCGCGATCAGTCGTTCGCGTAAGCGGGTGCGCTCTTGCGCTCGATCGGCGCGGGCTTCCGGTCCGGCCCGAGGTTGACGTAGACGACCTGAGCCTCCGTGACTTTCACGCGGCGGTCGGGATCGCCCGCGCGGATCGACTCGACCACCACTTTCGTGGTGATCGACGTCGTTCCAATGCGCGTGGTCTCGGTCCAGAAGCTCACCAGGTCTCCGACGAACACCGGTTCGTGAAACACGACCTTGTCCATCGAGACCGTGACCATGAGCTGCAGACCCTGCCGGCGCGCTTCGATCGCACCGGCCTGGTCGATGTACGAAAGGATGACTCCGCCGAAGATGGTGCCGTGCGCGTTCGTATCGCGCGGCATCATCAGAACGCGGATCGCCGGCTCATCCCATTTCTGTGAAACGTTCGACAACTAGACTCCCGCCGGCGTAGTGGTCGGGCGCGTGATCTCGTCGTTGACTTCGACCTTCGCCGCTTTGCGGAGACGCTCGAGCAGCGTGGCCCGGAGGCTGCGCGCCTGCTGCGCACGCAACTGATCGGCGTACGTCGCACGGTTCTGTTCGAGCTCCTGCGGCGTCACCTTCTTCTGCTCGATGACCTGGAACGCAACCGCACCGTCGCCGACGATGACCGGTCCTTTGAGATCGTTCACGTTCGCGGCCATGGTCGTGTCGACGAGCGACGAGACATCGCCATTGAGACCGGCGATCGAGCCCTGACGTCCGACGCTCGCGTCCTGCGCTGCCTGGCCGGCCTTCGCGGCGATCGCGTCGATCGAGGTCGCGCCGGCCATCATCTGCGCGAGCGCGGTCTTCGCCGCCTCACGAGCCTTGGCCATCTTCGCGTCCTGCTCGACCTTCTCGCGAATCTCGGAGAGCGCGGCCACACCGGCCGGACGGGTCGCCTCCATGTACGCGATGATGATGCCCTTCGGCGTGCCGATCGGAGGATCGCTCACGTCGCCCGGCTTCGCGCTGAACGCCCACTGCGAGAGCGGCGCGTGCTGGCCGATCGTGCCGATCGGATCGTTCTTGCCGAACCAGCTGCTGTTGCTCGAGGTGATCTTGTCGTTCGCCTGCGCCGAGAACGCATCGGCGTTCGCGGGCTTGTTCGCCTTGAAGCCGGCGTTGATGCGATTGATCTCCGCCTTGGCCACGTCGCGGGCCATGTCGTTCGTCGCCTGCGCGGCGAGCGTCGGCTTCATCTCTTCGAACGAGCGCACCGACTCACTGCGGCGCTCCACCACTTTGACGATGTGATAGCCGAAATCCTTCGTGCGGATCGGATCGCTGACGGTGTTCAGAGGAATGCTGAAGATCGCCTGCTCGAACGGCTCGACGGTCTGGCCCATCGTGACGAAGCCCATGTCGCCGCCGTTGCCGGAGGACGACGGATCGTCCGAGTTCGCACGCGCGAGGCCGGCGAAATCCGCGCCGCCGCGCAGCTGCTGCACGAGGCCCTGCGCTTTCGCGCGCGCCGCGGCATCGACTTCCGGCGTGGCGGCCGGATCGACCTTCACGAGGATGTGCAGTACGTGCGCGGAAGCGGGCTGGCGATACGCGTCCTTGTTGGCGTCGTAGCGCTTGCGCAGCTCTTCGTCGGTCGGCTTGATGGTCGCGCGGATCTTCGCGTAATCAGCCATGAGATAGCGGATCGAGCGCTGTTCGCCGTGCGTGTACTTCGCCTGATTGCTGCTGTAGTAGGTCTCGACTTCTTTCGGCGTGACGGAAACGCCCGCCAGCTGCGTCGCGGCGGGAAGGAGGACGTAGCGGATCTTCGCGTTTTCGTTCGCGCGGCGATATTCGGTCTCGACCGCTTTCGGAGAAACGACGATGGAGCTCTGCAGTGCGCTCTCCATCTTCTGCAATGCGATCTCGCGCGCCAGCTCGTTCTCGAAGTCCGCCGTGCTCGCGTAACCGAGAGGACCGGTCACGTAGCGGGTGTAGAGCTCCATGCCGATGAACTTCCCGTTGTCGGCGAACTGCGGAAGCTCGAGGAGCTTGCGGCGCACTTCCTCGGGAGACGCTTCGATGTTCAGCCGGCGCGCTTCCTGCGTGAGGAGGCGCTGCTCGATGAGATTGTCGAGCACCTGCTTCGAAAGTCCCATCTGCGCGGCCATCTCGGGAGTGAACTGCTGGCCGTAGGCCTGCTTGTACATGTCCTCGAGACGCTTCATCGAGCGATAGAAATCGTTGTAGCTGATCGTTTCGCCATTGACGCGCGCGGCGAAGGCCTGATCGCCGGTGCTGCCGCCGATTCCGCCCCCACCGAGTCCCATGTCGATGAAAACGAAACCGAAGACAAACGCCGCTACGACGGCGATGAGGATCCACTTCAGGTGGTGAAAGCTGTCGCGCATTACTTTGAGCATGGAAACTACCTTTCGGGGGCCAGCGGGATAGATCTGGTCAGCGTTGCAGAAAAAGCGGCGCAGTTTACCTATTCCCGGCGCGCGCGCCAACCTTCGTCTTTCGTGTGCTATAACTCGCCGACCGGCCTTCCATGGCGAAGAAACCGAAGAAACAAAGCGGCGCGGATATCGACTGGTATCTGATTTCGATCGACCGTCTCAAACAGATCGGTCTGGTCGTACTGCTGCTCATTCTCGGCGGCGCGGGCTACTGGTTCTGGCACAGCCAGAAGGGAAATCCGAAGAGCTCCGCCGAGGCCGCCATCGCCGACGCGCGCCAGGCGCTCAATACGCTGGCCGCCTCTCCGGAGTTCAATGCGCACCGCGCCGAGTTCGCGCGCGCACAACAGAAACTCGATGAGGCGAACGCGCTGTTCGCCACGAGCAAGTTCCCCGAAGCGCAGACCGCGGCGGTGGCCTCGCAGAACATCAGCCGAGGCGCGCTCGCGGTCGGCATGGAGCTCGAGAGCGACGCGCAGTTCCTGACGGTCGAAGGTGACGTCAAGTATCAGAAGGGGGCAACGAGCGGCGACTGGAAAGATGCCGAGGCGCGCACTCCGCTGGTCAATGGCGACTGGGTAAAAACCGGTGCGCGCGCATCCGCCGAGCTCGTGTTTGCGAGCGGCGCGCTGTACACGGTCGGGCCGAACGCATTGCTCGAGATCTACTCCGCGGTCAATCCGGCCACGTCAAAAAAAACGAACGCCGTCCAGATGCGCGTCGGCTCGGTCGAAGTGGCCACCAGCAATGACCGCTCGACGGTGCGCACGCCCGGCACGCAGGTGGTCGTCGAATCGGAATCGATGACGCAGGTCGGCGTCGCCAACGAAGAGACGTCGGTCGTCAACACGCGCGGCACCGCGTCGGTTGCACCGCAGACCGGCGGACCCGGCGTACGGCTCACACCCGGAGACAAAGTCAGCGCCACCGCGGCCGGCGAGCTTTCGCCGGTCAAGAAGCTGACGCTCCCGCCGGCGCTGCTTTCCCCCGGCGACAATCAGGTGTTCCAGCTCGGTGCCGATCTCCGCGTGCAGTTCATCTGGCAGACGCAGGCCGACGCCACCGGCTACGTGCTCCAGGTCTCGCGCTCGCGTCTGTTCGCAACACAGGAGATCAACGAAAAACGGACCAAAACCACGGCCACGGCGAAAGTGACGTCGGAAGGCTCGTTCTACTGGCGCGTGGCGTCGATCGGGCCCGACGGCGACGTCGGTCCGTTCTCGACGTTCCGCCGGTTCCGCGTCAGCGGCGGCAACAAGGCCATCACCGATCGCGAGCCGCCGCGTCTCACGATGAAGCAGCCGTTCCACGTCGGCGGCCAGTTCTATACGATCGCCGGGACGACGGAACCGGGATCGACGATCTTCATCAACGACGAGGAAGTGGATGTCGAATCGAACGGCGCGTTCCAGAAGCTGATCGGATTCGACAAGATCGGCCGCAACCAGGTCGTCATCAAAGCCGTCGATGCGGCAGGAAATCAAACGGTACAATCGCAAGTCGTACTCGTCGAAGAGTAGTTCTCGCGCGCTGTTTCTCAGCGCATTGACCTCAGTCTGGACCCCAATTTGCACTCCGGCCGCTCGACCGCCTCTAGGTAACTCAAGCAAGGAAACGACAAACGGAATGGCTGTGAAATCGCTCCTCTCGATGTTCTCGAACGATCTCGCGATCGATCTCGGAACAGCGAACACCCTCGTCTACGCGAAGAACAAAGGCATCGTCGTGCGCGAGCCTTCGATCGTCGCGGTCAACAAAATCAACAACAACGTCGAAGCCGTCGGAAAGGAAGCGAAGGAGATGCTCGGGCGTACGCCCGGCAACATCGTCGCCATCCGCCCGATGAAGGACGGCGTCATCGCCGACTTCGAAGTCACCGAGAAGATGATCAAGTACTTCATCGAGAAGGCGCACGGGCGCCGTTTCCTCGTGAAGCCGCGCATCGTCATCTCGGTTCCGTCGGAGATCACGCAGGTCGAGAAACGCGCCGTCAAAGACTCCGCGTTGCGCGCCGGCGCCACCGAGGTCTACCTGATCGAACAGGCCATGGCCGCGGCCATCGGCGCGGGACTGCCGATCACCGATCCGACCGGCAACATGATCGTCGACATCGGCGGCGGCACCACGGACGTCGCGGTCATCTCGCTGGCCGGCATCGTTTATTCGCGCTCGGTGCGCGTGGCCGGCAACGAGATGGATGACGCGATCATTCAGTACATCAAACGGAAGTACAACCTCCTCATCGGCGAGCGCACCGCGGAGCAGATCAAGATGGAGATCGGCTCGGCTTTCCCGCTCGATGAAGAGATGACCATGGAGATCAAGGGCCGCGATCTCGTCGAGGGCGTTCCCAAAACGCTCGTCGTCAGCGACGAGGAGATTCGCGAGGCGCTGTCCGAGACGGTCGCCACGATCGTCGAGGCCGTGCGCGTGGCGCTCGAGCGCACCCCGCCCGAGCTCTCCGCCGACATCATGGACAAAGGCATCATCATCGCCGGCGGCGGCTCCATGCTGAAGAATCTCGACAAACGCCTGCGCGAAGAGACCGGACTGCCCGTCACTCTGGCCGAAGACCCGCTCGCATGCGTGGCCCTCGGCACCGGTCAGATGCTCACGGATTTCAATCTCCTTCGGAAGATCTCGATCGAGTAATCGACGGTTGCAGTTGGCGATCGGCGGGAGCGGTTCCCGCCGATTTTTGCGGCCCGACGCCAACCGTCAACCGCCAACCAACCATGGCAGGAAACCTGCTGAGTCACGCTGGCGAAAACGATGGCTGTTCCAACTGACGTAATCCCACGCCGCCCGACGCTCCTCTTCATCGTCGTCCTGTCGCTGCTGTTCGTGCTCATGAGCTTCAGCAGCCAGACTCGATACGTCGGCGAGACGCGCACGATGTTCGAGCGCACGGTGATGACCATCTTCTCCCCCGTCCCGAAATTCGTGAACTGGGTCGGCGGCACCGCGCAGGACATGCACCACGGCTATCTCGACATGCGCCGGGCCGTGAACGAGAACGTGGAGCTGCGCCGCAAAGTGGCGTCGCTGACGACCGAAAATTTGAAGCTGCGCCAGTCCGAGAGCGATCTCCGCCGCCTGCGCAGCCTGCTCGCCTACGCCGAGTCCTTCAACATGGAGACGTCGATGGCGCAGACGATCATGCTCGACACCGCCGGCCGCTTCAAATCGATCATCATCGATCGCGGCGCATCCGACGGCGTGCAGGTCAACGATGTCGTCGCCAACGCGAACGGCCTGGTCGGACGGGTCGTGCTCACGACGAACGATCTCGCCAAAGTGCAGCTCGTGACCGACAACAACTGCTCGGTCGGATCGCTGGTCGAGCGGACGCGCCGACAAGGCGTCGTGCGCGGCAACGGCGGCGCGGCGGTGCAGATGTTCGACATCCCCGCGCTCTCCGACGTGCAGCCGGGCGACCGCGTGCTCACCGCCGGCATCGACGGCATCTATCCGAAAGGCATTCCGATCGGCACCGTGCTGCGCGCCGACCCAGGCCAGTCGCTGTTCAAGAGCGTCACCGTCAAACCGGCCGTCGACTTCGGCGGCATCGAGGAAGTGATCGTCATTCACACCCGCAAAATCCCCAGCGCCGTCGTGAGGTACGCGCCTTGAGGTGGCTCCGGTTCGCAGTCGGGCTCCTGCTCGCCCTCACCCTTCACTCGCTTCTGGACAGTTTCTATCCGAACGCGCTCGCGTTCTTCAATCCGTACGTCATCCTCGTCGTCTACTACTCGATGGGCGGCAACATCCTCGGCGCCATCGCCGCCGGCGTGCTCGCCGGATTCGTGCAGGACGCGTTCTCCCAGGCGCCGTTCGGCCTGCACGCGTTCTCGCTGACGGTTTGCGCGTATGTCGTCGCCTACATCAACTCGCGCCTCTCGCTGCGCGGCACGCTCGCCTTCGGCGCGTGTCTCGGCGGCGCCGTCATCGTGAACGAGCTCGTCATCTACATCCTCGTGAACATCCTCATGAAGCAGAAGATCGAGATGTTCGAACAGGCGCTGCTCGTCAAGACGATCTTTACCCTGCTGTTCGGCATGCTCGTCTATCAGTTGCTGACGCTTTTCCTCCGCGAAGAGCCGATCGAGGCGACCAGACGGCCGGCGGCGTGGTGATTGCTCCCGGTTTTTCCAGAGAACCACAGGTGACCTGACATGCGCGTCTATCGAGACGATCAGAAGTTTCTGCAGTTTCGCATCAATGCCGTGCTCTGGGGCATCGTCGCGGTGTTCGTTTTTCTCGCCGGCTCGTTCTGGTTCGTGCAGGGCGTGCAGGCGGAGAAATATCGCGGCCTCTCCGAGGCCAACGCGCTGCGGCAGATCGAGATCCCGGCCAAACGCGGCCTGATCATGGACCGCACCGGCAAGATCCTCGCGGACAACCAGCCGGCCTACACGCTGGAAGTCGATCGCGTGGTCATGAAGCCGCTGCTCAAAGCGGACAAGCAACGCCGCGAAAAACTGATCGGCTTCCTCTCGCAGGTGCTGCAGATGCCGGCGCCGGAAGTGAGCGCGCGCTGGGACAAGGCATCCACCGGCGTTCCGACCACGCGTCCGTTCGTCATCGCCGAAGACCTCTCGATGGGGCAGGTGGCCTCGATCCAGGCGCAATCAATCGCCTTCCCCGAGGTCAACGTCGTGCCGGTGCAGCGCCGGAACTATCCCTACGCCACGATGGCCGCACACGTGCTCGGCTTCATCGGCGAGGTCAACGAGAAAGACATCAAAGCGAACGCGGAGCTCGAGCAGGGCGACCTGATCGGCAAACGCGGTGTGGAACTGATGTACGACCAGTATCTGCGCGGCCGCGGCGGCGCCGAATACTGGGAGTACGACGCCGACGGCCGCCGTCTCAGCGAATACGTTCCGGCGCGCAAACAGCCGGTACCCGGCGACAACATTTATCTCACCATCGATTTCGAACTGCAGCGCCGCGCCGAGCAGTACTTCATCGAAAACGAAATGGTCGGCGCCGCCGTGGCACTCGATCCGCGCAACGGAGAAGTGCTGGCCATGGTCTCCTCCCCCGCGTACAACCCGAACGTCTACTCGCGCCGCTTCACGCCCGACGTCTACAAGACCATTCAGAGCAATCCCTTCAAAATCGAGCTCAATCGCTCGATCCAGGGGCTCTACTCACCCGGCTCCGTCTTCAAGGTGGTCATGGCCATCGCCGGGCTCTCGGATGGCGCCGTCGATCCCGGTACGACCTTCAGCTGCGGCGGCAGCGGCGTTTTCTTCGGCCGCCGTTTCCGCTGCTGGAAACGCGAAGGCCACGGTGCAGTCGACGTCGAGCGGGCGATGAAGGTGTCGTGCGACATCTACTTCTATCAAACCGGCGGACGCCTCGGCGTCGACAAGATCAACGAATACGCACACCAGCTCACGTTCGGCGAGATCTCGCACATCGATCTCGACGGCGAGCGCGCCGGCCTCGTGCCATCGACGCAATGGGCGCGCGAGAAACAGCATCGCAAGTGGTATCCCTCCGAAACGATCTCCGTGTCGATCGGACAAGGTCCGCTCATCGTCACGCCGCTGCAGGTCGCGAACATGACCGCGGCCGTCGCCAACGGCGGCAAGGTGTTCCAGCCGCACGTCGTCCGTTATGTCGATCGCGTGCAGAACGACGGCTCGTACAAACGGTTCCGCGTTCCGAGCCGCGTGCTGCACGAGGTAAAACTCGCACCGGCCGCGCTGCAGGCCGTGCGCAAAGGGTTGTGGGATGTGGTCAATGCCGAAGGTGGCACCGGCGGCAACGCGCGCATCGAAGGCCTCGACATCTCCGGCAAGACCGGCACCGTGCAGGTCATCGCGCAACACGGGTGGGTGAGGGCGGAATCGCTGCCGTTCAAATTTCGCGACCACGCCTGGTTCGCGTCCTTTGCGCCGCTCAACAACCCGCAGCTGGTCGTGGTCGTCTTCGTCGAGCACGGCGGCCATGGCGGCAGCGATGCGGCACCTCTGGCCAAGCTGCTTTACGAAGCGCGCTTCCGCGACAAAGTGAATGGCGCGCGCCTCGACCTGAACGATCCCGAAACGCTGCAGCAGATCAAGGAAGGCGAACTGCCTCTCCCGAGCACGCGATAGATTTCATGCTCTTCAGCGACCGTACACGACCGAACGTCGACTTCAACTTTCTCGGGACCGCCATCGTCCTCGCGGCGATCGGCTGTCTCCTCGTCTACAGCGCCACCTACTACAGCGATCCCACTCTCGGCTTCACGAAGAAGCAGATCCTGTGGGTCTGCATCGGCATCGCGCTCATGGCGGCGCTCATGGTCGTCGACTATCACGTGCTCTTCGATATCGCGCCGATCCTTTACGGCATCGGTGTGGTGCTGCTGATCTACCTGCTGGTCTTCGGAAAGCTGACGGCGAACGTGAAGTCGTGGATTCACATCGCCGGCTTTCAATTTCAGCCATCCGAGTTCATGAAGATCTTCACCGCGCTCATGCTGGCGCGCTTCTTCGACTCGAACGATCGCGCCTATCTCGACGCCCGCTCGTTCCTGATGGCCATGGGCATCATCGGGTTGCCCGTCGGGCTGATCATCATCCAGCCCGACTTCGGAACCGCCGCGTCGTTTTTTCCGCTCTTCGCGGTGGCGATGTTCTTCGGCGGCATCCGCGCCCGCGTCTGGATCGCGATGATCCTCGTCGCTCTGATCGCACTGCCGACCGCCTACTTTTTCTTTCTCAAGCCGTATCAGCGCGAACGCATCATGATCTTTCTCAATCCGGAGCGCGATCCGCTCGGCTCCGGATATCAGGTCACGCAGGCGAAGATCGCCATCGGTTCCGGCGGCATTCACGGCAAAGGCTTCAAACGTGGCACGCAGGCCAAGCTCGAATATCTCCCCGCCCGCCACACCGACTTCATCTTTGCGGTGCTCGGCGAAGAGTGGGGCTTCATCGGTGTGCTGATCGTACTGGGGCTCTATCTGTTTCTCGTCGTCCAGGCATTCGGCTTCGCGAAACATGCGCGGGATCGAGGAGGGACCTTCCTGGTCATCTGCCTGATCTTCTTCGTGATCTTTCACGTGCTGATCAACGTGTCGATGCAGATCGGCATCCTGCCGACGACCGGCATTCCGCTGCCATTGATCTCCTACGGCGGCTCGTCGACGATGATGTTCTTCATGGCCATCGGCTTGATCGCCAATGTCGACATGCGTCGATTCGTCAACGCGCCGTAGGAAGACGCGGGTCAGCGCTCTCTGACCTTCTCGATGTCGCGACGATCCTTCTTCGTGGGCCGGCCGGTGCCGCGCTCGCGAAGAACGGACGTGACCAGCTCCACCTTCTCGCGCGCCGGCGTCTCGTCGACATACATCGTCCGCGCGACTTCCTTCGAGACGTTCGTCGCCGGCAGCGCCGAGATGACTACGCGACGGTAGTGATCGCCGCCGTCGTAGAACTCGACGACGTCTCCTTCTTTCACGGCCGCGGCCGGCTTCACGCGGAGGCCGTTCACTTTGACCTTTCCGCCTTTGCACGCCTCGGTCGCATCCGCCCGCTGTTTGAAGAGGCAGACCAGCTTGAGCCAGGTGTCGATTCGGTGTCGTTCCATCGGGATGGTGTTCCGGCCTTGACGCGCAACTGTCGTATACTCAGCGCCTTCGGAGGATATCGATGATCAAGGCGGACATCGTCAACAAAGTCGCTGAGGTGTCGGAAATTTCCCGAGTCAAAGCGGCTCAGGCTGTCGATACCGTGATCGAGGGACTGCGTAACGCGCTCGCGCGCGGCCAGCGAATCGAGCTCCGCGGCTTCGGCGTGTTCCAGGTCAAACAGCGGAAGAAGGGCATCGGCCGCAACCCGAAAACCGGTGTCGAAGTCAAAATCCCGCCCGGCAACACCATCCGCTTCAAACCGGGCAAAGAGCTTCGCAACCTGCTCTGACCCGTTCACCGATCCAACTCAAAAACGCCGGGCCCGCGCCCGGCGTTTTGCTTTTTCGTAACGAATCCGCGCGCAACAACCCGCCCCCGCGGACGTCTCACTAAACAGGTCAAGACAGACACCGCATCACAACACCCCGTGATGCGAGAGCCCACCCCAAAGCCCCACCCGGGCCGCCGGTGCAACAGGCTGCGCACCGGCGGCCGACCCGGAAGATGGCGCCGAGCCTCTTCCTGCTTCCGCTCTCCACTAGAATGCGGGCCGTGCAGCCAGAGCAGACCGTCCTCGTCCTCGATTTCGGATCGCAATACACCCAGCTGATCGCCCGGAGAATTCGCGAAAATCGCGTCTACTCGGTCGTCCATCCCTTCGACTTCCCGATTGAAAAAATTCGCGAGATCGCGCCGCGCGCGATCATCCTGTCGGGCGGTCCCGATTCGGTCTATTGCAAAACCGCACCGATCTGCTCGAAAGAGATCTTCGAGCTCGGCGTTCCGATTCTCGGCGTCTGCTACGGTATGCAGCTCACCGCGTTCCTCCTCGACGGCAAAGTCGAGGCCTCCTCCGAACGCGAATACGGCCGCGCCGAAATCGACGTTCTCGCTGACTCGCCGCTCTTCCGCGACACGCCGAAGCATCAACGCATCTGGGCCAGCCACGGCGACCGCATCCTCGCGGGACCTCCCGGATTTCAGGTCACCGCGTCGTCGCCGAGCGCTCCGATCGCGGCATTCGAGAATCGCGAGCGCGCCTGCTTCGGCATTCAGTTTCATCCCGAGGTGACGCACACCGAAGCGGGCGGCCAGATCCTCAAGAACTTCCTCTTCGACATCGCCGGCTGCAAGCCGTCGTGGGATCTCGGCGACTATCGCCGCCGCAAAGTCGAAGAAATTCGCCAGCAGGTCGGGGATCGCAAGGCGATCGCGGCCGTCAGCGGCGGCGTCGATTCGACGGTGGCGGCACTGCTCGTCGCCGAGGCGATCGGCGATCAGCTCACGGCAATCTTCGTCGACAACGGAGTGCTGCGGAAGCACGAGACCACGCAGGTCGCGTCGCGTCTCAGCGATCGGCTCGGGCTCCACTTCATCCAGGTTGACGCCCGTCAGCGCTTCTACGAAAAACTCGCCACCATCGAAGACCCCGAGACGAAGCGCAAACGCATCGGCAATGAGTTCATCGCCGTCTTCGAAGAGGAAGCGAAGCGTCTGCCCGACGTAGAGTTTCTGATTCAAGGCACGCTTTATCCGGACGTCATCGAGTCCGTATCGATCAAGGGACCCTCGGCCGTCATCAAAACCCATCACAACGTCGGCGGGCTCCCGGAGAAGATGGGCCTCAAGCTCGTCGAGCCGGTACGCGAGTTGTTCAAAGACGAAGTGCGCCAGCTCGGCATCGAGCTCGGACTGGAAGAAGAATTCGTCTGGCGTCACCCCTTCCCCGGTCCCGGCCTCGCCGTTCGCATCCTCGGCGAAGTGAACGCCGAGCGGGTGGAAATCCTGCAGAACGCCGATGAGATCGTGATCGATGAAATCCGCAAGGCCGGCCTGTATCGCGAGATTTCACAGGCATTTGCGGTGCTGCTGCCGGTCAAGAGCGTCGGCGTGATGGGCGACGAGCGCACCTACGAAAACGTCTGTGCGATCCGCGCGGTCTCCACGACCGACTTCATGACTGCCGACTGGTACCGCATGCCCCACGACGTGCTTGACCGGATGGCGCGGCGCATCGTGAACGAAGTACGCGGCATCAATCGCGTCGTTTACGACGTCTCATCGAAGCCGCCGAGCACGATCGAGTGGGAGTGATTTCGCACCACTTTCGGAAAACGCTTTCCAGAAGTGTGTAAACGATCCGTTCCCCTTCGCGTCAATTGGCTCATACAGCCTGAGTCAGAAGGGGTATAGTTACGCATCCGCGTCTAACCCGAACAATTGTCTCGTAACGCTCGCAGGCTTACGTGCAAGTCGGCGTATCCGGTCAGAGGGTGCGCCTTTTTTCGTCCAATTCAGGAGGAGGCAAGAATGAATACCAGGTCCCTTCTTTTCCGATTTACCGTTGTACTCGCGTTTGTCGCGATGCCGCTGGCGGCGTTCGCCGCGAACGTCGGCAAGGCCTACGGCGTCGGCAGTTCGATCGAATGGCAGCTCGAGGTGCGCGGACAGTCGGCCGTCCGGCTGACGGTCATCGCGCCGGACGGCACCGAGTATGTTTCGACGTCGAAGAGCGGCAATCCGTCGTTCAACCTGTCGAAGCTCGGCAGCGATCTTCAGGATGGCGTCTATCACTACGAGCTCGTCGTCGAGCCGAACGTTTCGAACGACGTGGCCAAGAAGCTCGAAGCGGCCCGCGCGACGGGTGATGCCGCCGCGGCGCGCAAGATCATGAAGGCCGCCGGCCTCGAGACGATCTCGCAGTCGGGCGCATTCAGCGTGTCGAACGGTTCGATCGTCGACCCGAATGCGAAAGAAGCCGACGCGAATGACAGCGCCGTCGCCACCCGCAACCTCGGCGTGACGACCAATGCCGTCCGCCCGGGCAACGTGCAGGCCGACGACCAGGTCATCCCCGATGACCTCATCGTGCAGGGCAGCATCTGCGCCGGCTTCGACTGCGTCAACAACGAGAGCTTCGGCTTCGACACGATCCGGATGAAAGAGAACAACACCCGCGTCAAGTTCGAAGACACCTCGGTCGGTTCGTTCCCGACCAACGACTGGCAGCTGACCGCAAACGACTCCGCCAGCGGCGGCGCCAGCAAGTTCTCGATCGAAGACATCACCGGTGCGAAGGTTCCGTTCACCGTCACCGCCGGCGCCTCGACGAACTCCATCTTCGTCGACAGCACGGGCCGCGTCGGCTTCCGTACCTCCACCCCGGTCCTCGACCTCCACGTCGCCACCAGCAACACCCCGGCGATCCGCCTCGAACAGAACAACACCGGCGGCTTCACCGCCCAGACCTGGGACATCGCCGGCAACGAAGCAAACTTCTTCGTCCGCGACGTGACGAGCGGCTCCCGCCTCCCGTTCCGCATCCGCCCGGGCGCGCCGACGTCGTCGCTCGACATCGCCGCTGACGGTGACGTCGGTATCGGTACGGCCTCGCCGGAAGCGAAACTGCATGTGTTCGGCGCCTCCAATGCCGACACGTTCGTCGGCATCGGCAACGATCCGGACGGCAGCACCGGCACCGAGTCGGCGCTCACCTTCGGCTACTCCGGCTCGTCGTTCGGCCGTGCTTCGGCGTTCTTCAACGTTCGTCCGGACAGCGGCGCCGCCGCACCGAATCCGTCGCTCCGCTTCGCCACCGGCAACTCGGTGCGCATGCTGATCGACAACGAAGGCTTCATCGGACTCGGCGACACCGCGTCCGCCGGAACCAACCCGACCTCGCCGATCCAGTACACGAACGGCGCCGTGACCGCTCGCCTGACGGCAGCTGGTGTGTGGCAGGACAACTCCTCCCGCGCCGCGAAAGAGCACATCGTCGGCCTCGACGCGGACGCCGCGTTCAAGGCTCTCGAGGCGCTCCAGCCGGTGACCTACAACTACAAGGTCATGCCGGAAGATCCGAAGGTCGGATTCATCGCCGAAGACGTTCCGGAGCTCGTCGCCACGCCGGAACGTGAAGGTCTCAGCGCTCTCGACATCGTCGCAGTCGTGACGAAGGTCGTTCAGGAGCAGCAGAAGACCATTGAAGCGCTGAACGCGCGCATCGCCCAGCTCGAAAAAGAGAAGAAGAACTAATCTCCCGTGGGTGCGGGTCGACTGATCCGCACCCACATTGGGCTCTCCGCACCTGCCTCACCGCGGATCGAGCCGCCTCATCGGGTGTGAATCTTTCCCTGTGGTAGCCTTGTCTACCCGAACTGTCGAAAGGATTCCCCGCGAATGAGAATCGCACTGCTGTCCCTGGAAGACGGGATCACGGCAACCGGCTTCAGAAAAATGGCAGGATTCGTCGCGCGGATCCATCCCGACACTCGCGTTCATTACGTCGGCACCAGTTCGTATTGGTCATTCCGCAAATCCTTGCAGCGCGGCAAAGCGACGCAGAATTTCGTGGAAACCGACGAAGCCATTACCAGGATCGCCGAGTCCATTTCGAAATTCGACATCGTCGGATTTTCCAGCATGACCGGATATGCGGACCTGACCAGACGCGTCTCCCGCAGGCTTCGCGAGATCAATCCGAAAGCCTTTCAGATCTGGGGCGGAATTCACCCGATCATCTATGCTGAGGATGCGATTCAGTCGAGCGTCGACGCGATCTGCACCGGCGAAGGCGAGCTCGCGTTCGCGGAGTTCTTTGAGCGGTTTCGCAACGGCTCCGATTACACGAAAACCGCCAGTTTCTGGTTCAATCACAACGGCTCCGTGATTCGAAATCCGTTTCGTCCGCTCATGAGCCCGGCGGAGTTGGAGACCCTGCCGTTCCCCAAATACGGCGGTGAAGAGTTCCTCTTCGGCGAAGATGGAGAGTTTCGACCCGCCACGCACAAGGACTATCTCGCCAACAACGGATTGGCATATCCCGCCGTCTGGTCAATTGGCTGCCCGCTCCACTGCACGTTCTGCGGAAATACCGTCTTCATCGCCAATGATCCTGAGTACCGAAAAATCCGGCACCCAAGCCCGGCATACATCATCGGCGAGGTTCGTCAGGCGAAAAAAGTGCACCCGCACCTCACGAGCGTTCAATTCTTCGACGACAGTTTTCTCGCCCTTCCCCTGCGGGACCTGACCACGTTCGCAACCGAATGGCGCGAGCAGATCGGCATCCCGTTCGCGGTTTACGGAGTCATCCCGACGTATGTGAATCGGGAGAAGCTCGAGGTACTCACCTGGGCCGGCCTCAATCGTGTCCGGATGGGCATTCAAAGCGGCAGCGAACGGATTCTGAAGTTCTATCGCCGCCCTACGCCCGTCCCGCGCGTCGAACAGGCCGCCGCAATTCTTTCCGAATTCAAGGCTCACCACATCAATCCTGCATACGACATCATCGTCGACAATCCTGTCGAAACGCGCGAAGACGTGCTGGCGACACTCGAGCTCGCATATCGCCTGGCGCGGCCGTTCACGTTGAACATCTTTTCCCTGCGCGTGATCCCCAATACGGTCCTCGAGAAGCAGATGCAGGAAGAAGGTCTCGACCTCGAGCAGATCAACGCCAGCTACCACTCGTTGCGGCCGACCTGGGCCAATATCCTTCTTTACATGCTGATGCTGTGGCGCCCGCCGCGGCGACTGTTTGATCTGCTTCTGAAACGCGTCCGCGCATTCTCGGAACCGCAGTCGTCTTATCCGATTCTGATTCGCCTGATTCGCATTCCCTGGCTTCTCCAGCAGGGATTCCGACATCTTCGCTTCGGCGAATTCTCATTGATCACCGGCACTACGGGGTTCGTCCTGTGGAAACTGGGGATTGTGTCGCTGCTCAGGAAATTACGCCCGGAACCACTATCCCCCCTGAACGTCAGGGTTGAGCAGCCCGGGAGTGAACCAGCGCCTGTCTCGTTGTCATGACCATTTCCGAGGAGCCGGTTTCGCGACTCGATGCGGTCTGGAAGACGATCGCCAACACGATGCCGGATCATGCGAGCGAGCCGCTGCTTCGCGTCATCGCCTTACAGGCGTTGCTTGGATTGTCAGACGACGACACTCTGCAGAGATTGCATCAGCATTCCGAACTGCGAGCTCATTGTGGCCTCGGCGACAATGTTCCGAGCCTGACGGAGCTCGCGTCGTTCCGCAATCGACTATACGGCTCTTCAGCGGCGACGCTCGAACGCTTGATCGCCCCGCGCAGGGCACCGCTGCTTTCCATCGTCAGCCCCGTGTTTCGTGCAAAGGCGTTCATCGCCGAGTTCGTTCGAGAGGCGATCGACGGTGCCGCGACGGCTACGTCGGATTTCGAGATCGTGCTCGTGGAAGACGGCAGTGACGACGAAACATGGGCCGCCATTGAGGCGATCTGTGCGGCCGATCCGCGCGTTCGTGGATTGAAGCTCTCGCGCAATTTCGGGCAGCACAAGGCCATTACGGCCGGCCTGGCGCATGCGCGTGGCGAGTATGTCGTGGTCATGGACAGTGATCTGCAGGACGATCCCGCCCATATCCCGGAATTGCTGGCGAAAGCGCGCGAAGGGCATGACGTGGTCCTGTCGCAGATGACTGCGCGCGCGCATAGCCGAACAAAAAATGTCCTGGGAAGTATCTTCTCCGCGGTGCTCAATCGGCTCGCGAGCGGACCGCGCGCAGATCCACTGATCGGCGGCTATTCCATCCTCAGCCGTCGCGCCGTCGACGCCTTTCTACAGATCCGGGACGTGCATCGTCACTATCTCGTCCTCTTGCGCTGGCTCGGGTTTTCGCCGGTCTGCATTCCGACGACGCACCGGCCTCGCCGTCACGGAAAAACATCCTACAGTCTCGAGAAACTCGCGCGACATGCGCTCGACGGCTGGCTCTCGCACTCCAATCGGCTGCTCTATGCCTCCGTCGCAGTCGGATTCTCGTTTCTTCTCACTGCCATTGCCGGCGCACTGCTCGTCATCGTCTTGTATTTCGTCCAGGGCTTCGCGCCCGGATGGCCGTCGCTGGTCGTACTCATTCTCGTTTGCACGGCCGCTATTCTGATCTCCCTCGGCGTTCTCGGAATTTACGTGGGCAAGATCTTCGACCAGGTGCGCGCGCGTCCACTGTTCATCGTGCAGCGTTCGTTGAACGATCAACCCGCCGCGCCGAACCGATCAGAGTGATCCCAAACCCGGTTCGATAGAAAAGCCGCTGTAGTACGAGCAGCGGATACAGCGCATACCGGTTCAACAGCACGCGACACCATCTCGGGAAGACCGTTTTCCAGGGCACTTCCCGCGTTCCACTATGCGCCGTCTGCGTGTCCCGAGGAAGCTCTGCCATCTCCGCGGTGGCATTCCGCTGCACGAGAAAATTGCCAACGCGAAAAAGAAGGTTTGCAACCGGCACCGCGACCGACCACACCCGAATTTCTTCGAGACCAGCCTCCCGGAGAACGCGAGCGAGATCCTCTCGCTCATACCTCCGCAGATGTCCCACGATCTCATCCTCGCAGCCCCAGTGATCGCGCCTGCCGGGGACACCGATAATGACCTGCCCTCCGGGCCGCGCCATCCGTGCGACCGCGCGAATGAATCCGACATCGTCCTGCAGATGTTCGGCAACCATCATGCTGATGGCGACGTCGTATGAGCCGTTTTGCAGTTCGTGGATGTCGGCGACCTGAGCGCTGAACTGCCCGTCTCGAATCTGCGAAGCGAGTTCCTGCGTCGCCACGGCGATCGCTTTGGCGGAGGCATCGATGCCGAGACCAGTCATGCCGCGCCGGCAGAGCTCGCGCGACAAACTGCCGATGCCACAGCCGATATCCACGAACGTCCTGGCATTTCGGTCGAGCGCATCGCACACAGCAGCGTTTTGACAAAACGTCCCAGGCGGATCGAGGCGAATCATTCGAGGTGCTCACTATAATCGCTCGCATGATCCAGCGCGTCTCGTGGCAAAACCGCGACTCACTCGATATCGTGCTCGCCGCGCTGCGCGACGACGGATGCGCGATCGTTCATGATGTTCTCGACGACGCCACTCTCGTCGCCGCCAGGGAGGGGATTTATCGAGGCAAGGATCTCGTCGAAAGCCTCATTGGGAGAGAGCGATTGCAGCAGGCGGGAGAAATAGGCGTGGTCCGGGCTCCGATGCTCGCCAGCCCGGTTTTCTACGATCTACTCGCACTCCCCCCGGTGCTGGCAATCGTCGATGCGACAGTTTCAACGACAGCCGTGCTTCACGTGCAGAACGCCTTTGCCTTGCCGCCCGCGGCGCCACAACATCAGGACACGTTCCAGCGCACCTTTCATCGCGATTTCCCACGCGTCCTGAATGGTTATGTTTGTTCCGTGAACATGCTCCTGGCCATTGACGACTTCACCTTCGACAATGGGGCCACGCTGGTCATACCGGGCTCGCATCAACGTGCCGATGCACCGCCGACTGCATCCTTCGAAAGCGCGGCGCCAGCGGAGTGTCCGCGCGGAGGAATGATCGTTTTTGATTCGACGCTGTGGCACGCCGCCGGGATCAATCAGAGTGCCGTCGATCGCTGTGCCGTCAATCAGCAGTTCACCCGCTCGTATTTCAAGCAGCAGATCGACTACGTCCGCTGCCTCGGGGATGAAGTCGTGGCCGCACAATCTCCGCGCGTACAACAACTCCTCGGCTGGTACACGCGCGTCCCGACCAGTCTCACGGAGTATTACCTTCCGGAGCGGCTCTATCGGCAGGGGCAAGGCTGACGCCGCGGCCCAACATCCGCACAAGGACTCCCACTCCGTACGCCGCGAGCAAAATCAATTGCGGCATGATCGGCATTCGATAACGCCAGTCATAATCGAGCACGGTGGCCGCGGACAAAAGCGCTGCACCAAAACACCACAGAAGCGCCATGGTCACGAGCAGTCGACGCCGGCGATCGACCGCTCGGAACGCCGCGATCGCTCCGATGCACCCTAACGCGTACAGCGCGCCGTAATAAACGATCGACGTCAACTGATGCATCCGCGAGAACGTCGGAGAGGTGAACTGAAAGAAGCGCACGAAACGATCCGCCTCCATCACCAGATGATCGGCCATGGTCACTGGCGGACGGCGGTGCGTTTCGGCCCGGTCGTACACCACTTCACCCGTCTTCTCGCGCGAAGCGTATTCCTCCAGTTTCGGTCGCATGTAAGACGTCGGCCAGCGATCCATATCCTGGAAGACATAGGCACGGAATACCGATGCCCCTACGACCCCTACGGCCAGAACAACGTAGGCAATCCGCCGCATGCGCTCGTTCGAGAACACAGGGCGAACGAGCAATTCCGCGATGATCACCACCGCCACGACTGCCAGCCCGGTTGGCCGCGTCACGAAACACGCCAGCGTGGCCAGCGCAAGCCACAATCGGCGGCGGCGCATTTCCGGGCGATGGATTCCCTGAATCAAGAGATAAAACGTCAGGCAGGCCAGCACGCCGTAAAACGCATCGCCGAGCACGAAGCGCGTCCAGATCAGAATATCGAACGAACTGACGTAGAACAACAGCGCAACTACAGCCGCGACTGCAGAACGGCTCGCATCCCGCACCATCGCAACAAGCAGCACGGCGGTGAGTCCACTCGAGGCGATATTGACGGTCCACACGATCCATATCCAGTGAATCGGCGCCACGACCTTTGCGAAGGCGATCACGAGAGGAAATCCGATCACCGACCAGCCGGCACCTTCCTTTGTGACGAAGATGCTGAAATCGCCTCGCAGAATGCCGTCAGCCACTCGCAGGTACAACGGACTATCGATGTTCTCGGACGGGCCGTGCCGCCCAACGACCAGACAGGCGATCACTGTGAGGGCGAATATCGCGAGCTGGCTCTCAGTGAACCTCGCGATCAGTGCGGACACACGCGCGCTGATCCTCATGCGAACCGCCTGACCGCGTTTGCGTTCGCTCGAAAGAACCGCATGATGCATTCGACTACACGCACCTGCTCATCGATCTGCAGGCCGTTATAGCAGGGAAGGCGCAACAGTCGCCTGCTGGCCGATTCGGTATGTGACATCGACCCCCTGACGCGGCCATAGCGACGCCCGGCCTGCGATTCGTGCAACGAAACGTAATGAAAGACGGAGTTGACACCTGCATCATTCAGAAACGCCAGCAAGGAGTCACGAGTGGTTTCATCCGGCAGAAGGAGATAGAAGAGATGCCCATTCGGTTCACAGTCCGCGGGAACTCTCGGCAACCGAACGAGACCGGCCGCTTCGAGTTCCTCGAGCTCGCGCAGATAGAGAGCAAAAATCTCGCGGCGGGCGTTGAGGATTTCCTGCGCATGCTCCAGTTGCGCATACAGGAATGCGGCGACGAGCTCTGATGGGAGAAACGACGAGCCGAGGTCGACCCAGGAGTATTTATCCACCTGGCCTCGGAAAAACTTCGAACGATCGGTTCCCTTCTCCCGGATGATCTCCGCACGTTCAATCAACATCGGATCCTGGATTGCGAGCGCACCGCCTTCACCGCTGATGAAGTTCTTGGTTTCGTGAAAGCTCCAGCAGCCGAGGTCCCCGAACGTGCCGAGAGAACGCCCGCGCCAGGTGGCGCCGAGTGCCTGCGCGGCATCCTCGACGATCCGCAGCCGATAGTGCGAGGCAATGCGCTGGATTGTTTCCATCTCACACGCCACACCGGCGTAGTGCACGGGCACGATCACCTTCGTGCGGGGGGTGATTGCGCTTTCGATGAGTTGCTCATCGATATTGAGCGTGTCCGGCCGGATGTCGACAAATACCGGCGTAGCACCGCGGAGCACGAATGCATTGGCCGTGGAGACGAACGTGAACGACGGCATGATGACTTCGTCGCCTTCGCCCACTTCGCACAACAGCGCGGCCAGTTCCAGTGCCGCCGTGCACGACGGAGTCAGCAGGACGCGCCGCGACTCGCATTGCTGCTGCAGCCACGCTTCACAACGACGCGCAAACACACCGTCGCCCGCGAGATGTCCCCCGCGGACCGCTTCCGCGATGTACTCGAGCTCATTGCCCACCATCGACGGGCGATTGAACGGAATTCGCCCCGAGGTCACGGTTCTTCCTCCGCGGTTGCATAGCCGAACCCGGTTGCACCGTATCCATTGCCGTTGTAAAGCATGATCCACCGTTCGCCGTCCTGAAACACCATCGGATAGGCCTGCATCTCGACATCCCACTCCTGTCGCCGGGGACCGGCATCACCCGATTGCCGGGTCCATGTCAAACCATCGGGAGAGTCTGCACAAGCGATCCTGTATTGATCTCCGCGCGCACAGAACCACATGCGATATCCCGCCGGCGTCCTGACGACATGCGGACGCCCGAGCGCATACTCCTCATCGTCTTCAAATTCGACTGCCACATGTCCATCGCGATTCCATGCGATCCCATCCTTCGACTCGGCGTACTTGATCAGATACCGATGTCGCGGTTGGCCGTTTCGGATTTGCCAATCAATCGCCGACACGTACCACATGCGCCAACGTCCTTCCTCGAACATCACCGAGGGAGAAGCGGTGAGAAATGGATCGATGGAATTACGTTCGAGGATCGGAGCGGGCGAACATCTCGCAAACGATCGGCCGCCATCCTCGCTGATCGCAAGCCCGATCGCCAGATAGAACGGGACTGTCCGTCCCAGCATCCAGCCGGTGTAGTAAAGAAACCAGCGATTTTCGGCCCGCACGATGCACGACATGGAACAACCGCTGTCGTCGAAACCACCGAGGGCGCCGGGCGACAGCAATGGTCGCGCGTCGGCATCCTTGACGCGCATCGAACCCAGGTCGAGCGTACAGGCGCCGATGTGAGCGCGATTCCGTCCATCGCGGCCAGAGAAGAAAACGCGCGCGGTCTCCGGTCCGGATGGCACTGCAAACGGCAATGCGGCATACCCTCGAATCCACGGATACTCCGCGACTTCGCGTGAAGGGAAGACCAACCCTCGAGGCATCCAGCGCGTCATCGGTTAATTCACCTCCGATCGGCTGTTGCTCGTCAGGAATGCACTCACGCCACAGGGGCCGAGCCACGCCAGCATGTCCAGAATCGAAAGGTGCGAGACAAAGGGATACGGCCCACGCGCATAGGGCAGGTAGTCGTATTCGATATAACGCAGCAGAATCCCGGCGGCTTCGAACGTCTCCGGCGCAATATATCCACGGGCCGCGGGTCCGGACAGATAGACCGGGGCGTCATAATGACGACAAATCTCGATCAACCGATCCTGCCGATCGCTTGCGACACGCGGAATTGCCGAGCTTCGCGCAAATACCGGCTTCAATCGCAGCAACTCGCAGATGGATTCGTTCAGCACGATTGTCAAATCCGCAAGATACCGGGACGCCGTATCGAAGGCAGACTCCAGTAATTGCGCCACAAGTCCGTAGTGCGGCGCTCGCGCATAGCAACGTCGGATTGTGCCGAGGTGCGTCCTTGGCCATGGCTGCGACCAGTCGATCTCGACTTCTGCAATCAACTGGTGAAAGCGGCCCTTGTTCCGCACCGGGATGGTCAGCCACTCCCGGACGTCGCGCCCAACGCAATTGCGGTTTCGCCAATCCCGCTTCGTGTACTGGACGTCGTCATACCAGACCCAGATGTCGGACTGACGAATGAGATCGAAATATCCGATCCACGGGATGTAATTCGGCTGCTCGATGACGATGGTGGTCATGCCCGCACCGGATCGCGCAAAACCGCCACGGTGAACTCATAGAGCTCGTAGTCGTGAAGCAACGACACCCATCGCGAGACGTGCGTTTTACACCAGTCGAGAACGATGCCCGGGTTCGCGTAGAACAAATCAGGACGTTTGCGGTCCTCGTCCGAATAGCTCGTCAGGAAATTCACCGCAAACCCAGCCGAAGCCTTCGGCGCGATCATCGTCAGGGTCTTCTGCACATACGCCCACCACGCGCTCTCGGACGTTTCCAGCCTCACATTGAAGATCCCGCTGGCGATGACGAAATCGGAGAGAGGAACGTCCTCCCATGCCGATGTAAATCGGACGTCCTCCGATCCGTAAAGCGAGTTCGCCTGTGCGACCATCGCCTCCGAGGCGTCAAATCCGGTATAGATGAAATGCGGGGCCTGCTCGCGAAGAAACGGAACGAGCGCTCCATAACCGCAGCCGAAATCGATGATTTTCGGCGCCGCATGCAGGTCAACGCCGAGGGCGCGGACGAGCTGAGAAAAGCGCAGGCGCTGTGACGCCTCGTCCTTCCAGTCGACGCCTTGCGGCGTCGCGCCAAACGACGCCAGCTTGCTCTCGTAGTAGTCGACTACGCTGGAAAGGATCGTCGGGTTCTGCATGGACGGATTGGCGGGATCATACACGGCATCCTCCGGGCCTCGGCGGTTCAGCCGGACTCACGGACGCCGAACGCGGTGAAGCTGTCCTGACCGGCCGGTTTTGCAGGGTTGCCGCGTACCACCTGCCGCTCCGCAACGTCTTTCACGACCACCGCACCGGCACCGACTACGGCGTCGCGGCCCACCGTGATGTGATCGCGAAAGGACGCATTGACGCCGATGAACGAGTTCGCGCCGATCGTGCAGTAGCCCGAAATCACCGCGTGAGAGGCCACGAAGACGTTGTCCTCGATGACCGACTGATGACCGATGTGGTTGCCGCTCCAGAGCACCACGTTGTTGCCGATACGCACCGAGTACTGAAGGACGTTCGCTTCGAAAATGAAGCAGTTTTCTCCGATCTGAACGTCGCGCCAGACGAACGCGTGCGAGCTGACGTAGGTCGCCAGCGCGTACGTTCTGGCCTTCATTTCCGCGCAGAGTCGCATCCGCAATCGATTGAGCTGCCCGTAGGCAACGGCGACGAAGGCGTCGTGCGCATCGGGAGCAAACGTTTGCTCCACCTCTTCGAGCGCAACCACCGGAAGGCCAAGAAGCTCGTCCTTCTTTCGGTATGCACGTTCGACGGCGAACCCTGCCACCTGGCGGTCCGAATCGTGGGTGAAGTACTCACACGCGATCTCGGCGAATTCGCCGTCTCCAACGATGACGAGTTTCTTCATGGACTGAACAAACAAAGCGACGGGGCGTGGTCGGAAGAACCACGCCCCATCAGGAGCAGGTGATCCCGGGGCCCTCTCCCCAGGATCGCATTGCGCACAGGAGGGGTGCGCTTGCACGGATCGTGGTCCGTGCAACCTTGAATCGTTTCTTAGTCGCTCAAGTTGCGAATCACCGTCGGAATATCGAGATCGCTGCCGAAATCACTCGACGCCATCGGGCCGAACCCTCCGGAGCCGTCGGCGCGGCTGAAGCCTCTTCGAAAAAATGGCGGATCGTAGATCTCGCCCTCCGCTCCGAGCTGCTGCGCGGGCGGCTCCTCATGCTGTGCGGCAAGCTCCTTCGGCGCGAAGGGGCGATACGGAGAAGCGGATGACGCGGCCGCGGACGGAGCAGCCGGCTGCGCGTGACCGCGCGACGGCATCGTCTGCGAGAGCGCCTCGCCGCGCGAATTGAGCAGGCCTTTGGTCGCCGCGTCGAAACCGGTGGCGATGACCGTGACCTTCACCTCGTCCTTCATGCGTGGATCGATGACCGTGCCGAAGATGATGTTCGCTTCTTCGTCCGCCGCTTCCTGGATGATCGACGCGGCCTCGTGTACTTCGAAGAGCGTCATGTCCGAGCCGCCGGTGACGTTGATGAGCACACCCTTGGCCCCTTCGATCGAGGCCTCTTCGAGCAGCGGCGACGAGATCGCGCGCTGCGCGGCTTCGACGGCGCGATGTTCGCCGCTCGAGACGCCGGTGCCCATGAGCGCCATGCCCATGCCGTGCATAATCGTCTTCACGTCAGCGAAGTCGAGATTGATCTCGCCCGGCACGGTGATGAGATCGGAGATGCCCTGCACCGCCTGGCGCAGGATGTCGTCGGCGATCTTGAAGGCATCGCCGAGGGACGTACCGCGCTCGACGAAGTTCAGCAGACGCTCGTTCGGAATGGTGATGAGCGTGTCGACCGTGTCGCGCAGGGCACGAATGCCCTGCTCGGCCTGCACGCGGCGGCGCTTTCCTTCGAAGCCGAACGGCTTGGTCACGACCGCAACCGTCAGCGCACCGAGCTCCGCGGCCAGCGAGGCGATGATCGGTGCCGCGCCGGTGCCGGTCCCACCGCCCATGCCGGTGGTGATGAAAATCATGTCCGCGCCGCTGAGCGCTTCGAGAATGCGATCGGTGTCTTCGAGCGCGGCCTGCTTCCCGATCTCGGGATTCGCGCCGGCGCCGAGGCCTTTGGTGAGCTTGCCGCCGATCTGCAGCTTCACGGGGGCGAGTGCATGCCGCATCGCCTGCAGGTCGGTATTGGCGACGAGGAACTCGACGCCTTTGATCCCGGCCTGAATCATCCGGTTGACGGCATTCCCACCACCACCACCAACGCCGATGACCTTGATCTTCGCCGGAATCTGCTCTTCTTCGAGTGTGACCGCGAGCGTTCCGTCGCCAGGCCTGTCGTCAAACGTAATCATTTAACCGTCTCCGGATGGTAAGGATTTTTGTGATGACTTTCAATTGAATTTTCTGTCAATTGAAGTTTCAAACGTGCGTTACGACCATGCGAACCACTGACGGAACGAGTCCGCCACTTTGCCGAGACCCTTGCGCGGACGCTTGCGCACCTTGCTCTGATCCTTGAGGCCCCACAGCAGGAGGCCGGTGGCCGCGGCCCACTCCGGACCGTTGACCGTGTCGGAGAGACCGCCGAGCGCGCGCGGCACGCCCTTGCGCGCCGACTGATCGAACACCTGCTCGACCATCTCGACCATGCCGTCCATCTCCGCCCCTCCGCCGACGAGTACGACGCCCGAGCGGATTTCTTTCTCCAGCCCGACCTTCTCGAGATCGCGATAGACGAGCTTCGCGATCTCCGCGGCGCGCGGCTCGAGAATGCCGGTCAGTTCCTGGCGCGAAAGAATCTTCGGCGCGCGGCCGCCGACGGTCGGCACTTCGATCGGATCGTCCGCCAGCACCATCGACGTGAGCGCGCAGCCGTAGCGTTTCTTGATGCGCTCGGCATCTTCCATCGGCGTGCGCAGCACGACCGAGATGTCGCTGGTGAAGTGGCCGGCGCCGACCGGCAGGACGTTCGTGTGGACGACATTGCCTTCGAGGAAGACCGCGTAGTCGGTGGTGCCGCCGCCGATGTCCATCAGCAGCACGCCCATCTCGCGCTCGTCCTGCGTGAGCACCGCCTCCGCCGCGGCGAGTTGCTCGAGCACGAGCTCCTGCACCGCGATGCCGGCCTTGTTCACGCAGGTGAGAATGTTCTGGTTGTGCGTGCGTGCGCCGGTGACGATGTGCACGTTCGCTTCGAGCCGCGTGGCGGTCATGCCGAGCGGATCGTGAATGCCGTCCTGGCCATCGACGACGAACTCGCGCGGAATGACATGCAGCAGCTCGAGCTCGGCCGGAATGTTGATGGACTTCGATGCTTCGATCACGCGGTCGATGTCTTCCCGCGCGATCTCCTTGTGCTTGCCCATCACCGAGACGACGCCGCGCGAGTTGACCGAGCGGATGTGATCGCCGGCCACGCCGACGTACACCGATTCGATCTGCAGCCCGGCCATCACCTCGGCTTCGTCGACCGCTTTCTTCACGGCTTCGATGGCCTGATCGAGGTTGATGATGTTGCCGCGGCGCGTCCCCTTCATCGGCGAGGTGCCTTTGCCGATGATCTCGAGCTGTCCGCGATCGGTCACTTCGCCGACCAGCGCGCAGGCTTTGGACGTGCCGATGTCGAGGGCGACGATGTAGCGATCTTCAGTTCTGGACATTGATGTTCTCCAGCTTCTTCACGATGACTCTGTCTGCGAACCGGAGGTCCGCGTATTCGATCTTCGGGTTGCTCTCGGCCGCGAGGACGGCGCGCAGATCGCGATACTTCGACGCCGCGTCGTCGGCGTTGACGTAGACGACGGCGCCGAGCTCGCGGTCGTAAATGGCGAAGCCGCGCGGCGGAATCGGCCACACTTCGCTGATGCGCGCGTACATCGCCGGATCGCTGCGACGCAGCTCTTCGAGCAGCTTGACCGTGCGCGCGAGCTCCGGTCCCTGCGCCTCGCCGATCACCGGCAGGTCACGATCTCCGACTGTCGGCGTGAGCTCGGCGAAGCCGGCGCCTTCTTCGTCGACGTAGAGGATCGTGTCGCTGAGACGTACGAGCGCGACCGGATTGCGCTCGGTGATCTTGATGCGCAGCGTGTCGGGCAATTTCTTTTCGATGTCGATGCGGCGCACCCATCCGAGTCCGCCGAGGTCCTGCTGCACGCGGGCGATGTCCATCTGGAAGAGATTCGCGCCGACGTAACGCTGCGTGAGCAGATCGAGCGCGGCACGCGGCGTGTGCACCGCGCCGTCGACTTCGATCGTGCGCACGGCGAAGCGCTCGTCGGACTGCGTGTGACGCCACACCCAGATGCCGCCGATGACGAGCGTCGCGACGAGACCGGCGGTGCGGAGAATGACCAGCAGACGCTGCACGTGAATGCGGCGCTGATTGCGGCGCAGCCGGGTGATGTCGGTGGGGCGCAGGAATCGCGAGGCCGTCGTATCGAAATTCATCACGCCTCCTCCCCACGCACGAGTTGTTCGGCGATCTCGTGCACGTCACCCGCACCCATGGCGATGAAGATGTCCTGCGGCGCGAGCCGCCGGCGCAGTTCGTTCACGATCTGCGCGTTGCTGCGATCGAGAAATTCGATCCCCGGAACGGCGTCGGCGATGATCTTCGACGACATCCCGTTCACCGGCGCTTCGCGCGCGGCGTAGATCGGCGAGACGATCGGCACGTCGGCTTCCTTCAACGCTTCTCCGAACTCGCGCGCGAAGTCGGCCGTGCGCGAGTAGAGATGCGGCTGAAAGAGCGCGACCAGGCGGCGCCGCGGATAGCCGCTGCGCGCGGCCTGCAACGTCGCGCGGATCTCGGTCGGATGATGGGCGTAATCGTCGACGACGATGGCCCCCTGATAGTCGCCGAGAATCTGGAAGCGGCGATCGACGCCAAGGAACTTCGCCAGCGCCATCGAGATCACGTGCGCGTCGATGTGGAGCGCGAGTGCGACGCCGATGGCACCGAGCGCGTTGCGCACGTTGTGCTCGCCGGGAACGAAGAGCTTGAAGAAGCCGACGCCCGGAACATCGAACGACGAGCCGCGCTCGTTGAAGGTGACATTCGTCGCGCGCAGCTGGGCATGCTCGCCGAGCCCGTATCCGACGACCTTCGGGAACTCCCGCACGACGTTCGCAACCTCGGCGTCGTCGACGCAGGCGACGATCGTTCCCTTCACGCCTTTCAGGAAAATCGTGAAGGCTTCTCGAATCGCCTCGAGCGAGCCGTAGTACTCGAGATGGTCTGCCTCGATGTTCGTGACCACCGCGAGCTCCGGCCTGAGCTGATGAAACGTGCGGTCGTACTCATCGGCTTCGACCACGAGGAAGTCGCTCTTGCCGCTCTTCGCATTCGTCTGGAAGTTCCGCACCATGCCGCCGACGAGCACCGTCGGATCGAGGCCCGCTTCTTCGAGGATCGTGGAGACCATCGCCGACGTCGTGGTTTTGCCGTGTGTACCGGCGACGCCGATCGAGCGTTTCGCGTTGACGATCGCGCCGAGCACTTCGGCGCGCTTCATCACGCGCACGCCTTTCACGCGCGCCGCTTCGAGCTCGGGATGCTCGCCGCGGACCGCGGAGGTGATGACCAGCAGGCCGGCATCGTCGACGTGCGACGCGTCATGACCGATGGCCACGCGAATGCCGCGGCTCGACAGGAGGTCGGTCACCGAGGACGATTTCGCATCGCATCCGGAGACGGAAGCGCCGCCTGCCGCGAGCACCTCCGCGAGGCCACTCATCCCGATTCCGCCGATGCCCACGAAATGGATGTTTTTAATGTCACCAAAATTCATTACGGTTGTGGCGTCTTAATAACAAATTTTAAGTTTGTCGAAGGACCAAAGCAATTAATTTCGCTCTATTTCAACGATCAAATCGACGATCTTTTTTGTGGCGTCCGGAAGCGCGAGCGCTTTTGCCGCCGCGCTCATGCGCGCGGCGCGTTGTGGATCGCCGAAAACCTCACCAATCGCGGAAGCGAGACGCTCCGCGGTGAGCTCTTTTTCAGTGAGGACGATCGCGCCGCCGGCCTGCTCCACGACGCGCGCATTCACTTCCTGATGATTGTTCGTGGCCGCGGCAAACGGAATGAGGATGGCCGCCTTGCCGACCGCGGCCAGCTCGCCGAGCGTCATTGCGCCGGCGCGACAGACCACGAGATCGGCAGCCGCGAGCTCGTCGACCATCGGATCGAGATACGGGACGACGCGCGCGTTCGCGAACTTCGTCTCGCGATAGGCGGCCGCGACCTTCTCGTGATCGGTCGGCCCGGTTTGATGAACGATCTCGAACGTCGGCTCGAGCAGCGGCAACGCCGCGAGGATCGCGTTGTTGATGACGCGCGAACCCTGCGAACCGCCGAAGATCAACAATCTTGGCCGGCCATTCGCGGCAGGCGGCTGGTGATTGAA
The DNA here is from genome assembly GCA_036261885.1 of Thermoanaerobaculia bacterium. GTDB lineage: Bacteria > Acidobacteriota > Thermoanaerobaculia > Gp7-AA8 > Gp7-AA8 > QHVT01. The sequence goes on from DATAJY010000008.1 coordinate 243,707, forward strand.
GAACTCGGCGCGAATCGGATTGCCGGTGACGACACCGTCTTTGCTTCGTCCGAGTCGCGGCAAGGCATCGGCAAACGCAACGGCCACCGCCGTGACGAATCTCGAGACGCCGCGATTGGCCAGACCCGGAAATGCATTCGCCTCGTGAATGATGGTCGGGACTCTTCGCAGGACCGCCGCAATGAGCACCGGTCCGGACGAATAGCCGCCGACGCCGAGGACGACGTCTGGTTTGTGTTTGCCAATCAGGCGAAAGGCCTGGATGAAGCCGAGCGGCAGGCGTGCGAGGTTCCTGATGAGGTCGAGTCCGCCTTTGCCTTTGAGGCCGCCGACCTGAATGAATTCGAGCGGAAAACCGGCCTTCGGAACGATGGTTTTCTCGAGGCCGTATTCGGTGCCGACGAAGACGACGCGGCGATTCGCGTCGCGCGCGATCGCTTCGCGGGCGATGGCGATGGCCGGATAGATGTGTCCTCCGGTTCCGCCCCCCGCGATCATCAGTGTCTTCACGCCCTGCTCGCCCATCACGACACCTTTCGTTCAGCCGGACTGCTGTGAAAAATTCAGAAGCAGCCCCACGGCCATGAGACTTGCGATCAGCGATGAACCGCCGTAGCTCACCAATGGCAGCGGAATGCCTTTCGTCGGAAGAAGGCAGACGGTGACGCTGACATTGATCAGCGCCTGAATCGCGAACATGAGCGTGCAGCCCAATGCCGCATAGAACGCAAATCGATCCTGGCTGTAGCGCGCGATCCGGAAGCCGCGCCACGCCAGTACGCCGAACGCGCCGATGAGCGCAACGGCGCCAATGAACCCGAGCTCTTCGCCGATGATCGAGAAAATGAAATCGGTATGCGGCTCGGGGAGGAAGAAGAGTTTCTGTCTTCCATTCCCGATGCCGAGGCCTTCGAAGCCGCCCGTGCCCAATGCGATGAGGGATTGCATCGCCTGAAAGCCGGCGCCGAGGGGATCGCTTTCGGGATTGAGGAACGTGAGCAGACGCTCGCGGCGATAGGCGGCGCTGACGGCGAAATAGCCGACCGCCGGAATCAGCATCAAGGCGGCGACGGCAATGGTTCGCCACGCCACCCCCGCACAGAAGATCATGCCGGCCGCAATGAGCATCAGCGTCGCCGCGGTGCCGAAGTCGCGACCGAGAAGCACGAGACCGGCGATGAGCGTCAGGATGAAGCCGAGCGGCAACAGAGTCGTGGTCACGTCATTGATGCGCTCTTCGCGTTTCGCGAGAAACGCGGCGATGAACAGGATGACCACCGGCTTCGCGAATTCGCTCGGCTGCAATTGAAAGCCGGGCAGATGAATCCAGCGATGCGTGCCGTTGATCGGCGACTGGAACAGCGCGACGATCAACGCGAGCGCAACGGCGATGAGGCTTCCATGAATGACGCGCCGGTTCTGCAGCAGCGCCGGATTGACGTGCATCAGGAAGAGCATCACCAGCGAGCCGGCCGCAAGAAAAACCGCCTGGCGCGTAAAGAAGTAATACGCGCCATGACCCCAGCGCTGCGAGGCGATCATCGCCGACGCGCTGTAGATCATGACCATGCCCATGACCACGATGATCGTGGCCGTGCTGAAGAGCCAGGAGTCGTACGTGAGTTTGCGACTCATGGGGCTCGCTCCGCTCGCGGTTGTCGGTTGTCGGTCGTTGGTTGTCGATGGACCGCCACCCGCCCAAGTTGCCGATTGTCTGGCGCCACCTGCCAACCGGCTTTCATAACGCCCTCACCAGTTCTTCGAATACCTGACCGCGATGTTCGAAGTTTCGGAACTGATCGAAGCTTGCGCAGGCGGGGGAGAGCAATACGGTTTCGCCCGATTTCGCATGCGCGCGGGCCCATTGCACGGCGCGATTCAGATCGCCGGCGGGAACGATTTCGGCAGCACCTTCCAGCGCTTCGGCGATGCGCGTTGCGGCGGCACCGATGGTGAGCACGACCCGCGCTTTCGACGCCACGAGCTCGCGCATCTTCTCGAATTCGCCGGCCTTGTCCTTGCCGCCGAGAATCAGGATCACGCTCGACGGATCGAATCCGCCGAGGGCTTTCAGTGACGCGTCGACGTTCGTTCCTTTGGAATCGTTGATCCACTTCACGCCGTCGAGCTCACGCACGAGGAGCATGCGATGAGGCAGTCCGGCGAAGGTGCCGAACGCGATCTGCACGTCGACGTCGTCGACGCCCGCCGCTCGCGCGGCGAGCCAGGCCGCGAGCGCGTTCTCGACGTTCGCGAGCCCTTCGATGCGCAGCGACGTGCGCGGGATGCGACGCTCGTGGCCATCGAGACGCAGGATCAGATCGTTGCCGTCGAACCACGCTCCCTCTTCCACCTCGTTCGCACCGGAGAAACGCCAGACCCGCGCCTGCGAGTCGCGCGGTGCGCTGCGACGTTCGTTCGCATTCACGATGGCGGTATCGCTCGATGACTGATTGCGGAAGATGCGGTACTTCGCGGCCGCGTAGGCATCGAAGTTCGGATAGCGGTCGAGATGGTCGGGGGTGATGTTGAGCAGCAGCGCGACGTTCGCGTGGAACGTGTCGATCGTCTCGAGCTGAAACGACGAAAGCTCGAGCACGTAGTTGCGCCGCTGTTCGAGATCGAGCGCGGCGATAAGCGGCTCGCCGATGTTGCCGGCCACGATCGGATTGCGGCCGGCCACTTTGAGGATCTCGCCGATGAGCGCGGTCGTCGTCGACTTGCCGTTCGTGCCGGTGATGGCGATGACCGTGCCTTTGAGATGACGATAGGCGAGCTCGATCTCGCCGATGATGGAGATGCCGCGCGAGGCCGCTTCCGTCAACAGCGGGCCGCTCAGCGGAACGCCGGGGCTGATGACGATCTCCGAAACGCCGTCGAGCAATTCGAGACTGTGCACGCCGAACGCGCGCACGACGCGGTCATCGAGATCGTACGGCAGCGACGGCGCGGCCTCGCGATCCGTCAGCACGACGGAGTGATTCCGCGCGGCGAGAAAATTCGCCGAAGCCACACCCGACTTCGCGGCGCCAATGACCAGGGTCTTCATTACCTGAGCTTGAGCGTCGCCAGCGAGACCATCGCAAAGATGATGGCGATGATCCAGAAGCGGACGACGACCTTCGTTTCCTTCCAGCCGGACAATTCGAAGTGGTGATGCAGCGGCGACATCTTGAAGATGCGCCGGCCGGTGAGCTTGAACGACGCGACCTGCAGGATCACCGACATCGCCTCGAGCACGAACAGACCGCCGACGAGGACGAGCAGCAACTCCTGTTTGATCATCACGGCCAGACAGCCGATCGCGCCGCCGAGAGCGAGCGAACCGACATCGCCCATGAAGATCTCCGCGGGATGCGCGTTGAACCAGAGAAAGCCGAGCGACGCGCCGACCATCGCGCCGCAGAACACCGCCAGCTCGCCGGTCTGCGGAACCCACGCGATGCGCAGGTAGTCGGCGATCCTGGCGTGGCCGGTGGCGTAGGTGAGCACCGTGTACGTGACCGCGGCGATCAGCACCGAGCCGATGGCCAGGCCGTCGAGACCGTCGGTGAGATTGACGGCGTTCGAGGCGCCGACGAGCACGAACATCACGAAGCCGATGTAGAGAAAACCGATGTCGAGCTGAAACGTCTCCGGCTTGAAAAACGGAAACGTGATGACGGTGTTGTAGTTGTTCTTGAGCATCGGCAGATACGCGATGGCCAGTGCCGCCAGCGCCGCCACGCCGAACTGCGCGGCGAATTTTTCCGTCGACGTCAGGCCGAGGTTCCGCTTCTTCGCGAGTTTGCGGTAGTCATCGACGAAGCCGATGGCCGCGTACGCCGCGGTGACGAAAAGCACGATCCAGATGTAAGGATTGAAGATGTCGGCCCAGAGGATCGTCGGGATGAGGATGGCCACGTTGATGAGGATGCCGCCCATCGTCGGGGTGCCGGCCTTCACCTGATGCGACTTCGGCCCTTCCTCACGGATGTACTGGCCGAGCTTGATGCGGCGCATCCGTTCGATCAGCCATGGACCGAGGATGAAGGAAATGAGCAGCGCGGTGAGCGCGGCGAATGCCGTCCGGAACGTGATGTAGCGGAAGACATTGAAGCCGACGAAATGGTCGCGCAGGTTGAAGAGCAGGTGGTAGAGCATTAACGCGCGCCCTCCCGATGGTTGGCGGTTGGCGGTTGGCGACTGGCGGTTTCGAGAATGGCCACCGCTTTGTCGAGACCGACACCGCGTGAGCCTTTGATGAGCACGAGATCGTCCGGCTGGATGAAGGTCGTCAGGAACTGGCCCGCGGCTTCGGCGTCGTCGAAATGGTGCAGCGCGGTGAAACCCGCAGCGCGGGCGCCATCGAGCATCCACCTCGTGCGCCTGCCGACGCCGATCACGACATCGATCGCTTTCGGCATCTGCGCCCCCGCTTCGCGGTGAAACGTTTCTTCGTGCTCGCCGAGCTCCAGCATGTCGCCGATCACGGCGATGCGGCGGCCTTTCACATCGGCCTGGGCCATCAGCTCGAGCGTCCGCTTCAGCGCGTACGGGTTCGAGTTGTAGGTGTCGTCATAAAGGAGCGCGTCGCGCCACGGAATGATGATGCCGCGGTGATACGCCGGCTGCACGCTCCGCACGCCGCGCTCGATGTTCCCCCACGCGATGCCGAGCGCACGCGCGGTGGCGATGGCTGCGAGGAGGTTGTCGAGATTATGGCGGCCCGGCATGGCCAGGTCGAACTCGCGTGATGCGCCTTCCGCCTCGAGCGTGAAGTGCGTGCCGAGGAGACCGCGCTCGCGGATGTTACGGGCCCGGTACTGCGCGTCGTGATCGACGCCGTACGAAACGATGCGTCCGTTGAATCCGTTGCTGATGCGGACGACGTGCTCGTTGTCGTTGTTGATGACGATCGTGCCGCCGGGAATCACGTTCTCGAGCAGCTCGCGCTTTGCGGCGGCGATCCCTTCGATGGTGCCGAAGTGCTCGATATGCACCGGGGCAATGTTCGTGTAGACGCCGACGTGCGGCCGCATCAGCCCGGCGATTTCCGCGATCTCGCCGGCGTGATTCATCCCCATCTCGCTGACCACGACCTCCGCGTCGTCGGGCATGTTGTCGAGACAGAGCGGTGCACCGATCTGGTTGTTGAAGTTGCCCCACGACTTGTGCACGCGCTTCTCGGTGGCGAGCAGCGTGGCGATCATTTCCTTCGTCGTGGTCTTGCCGGCCGAACCGGTGATGCCGATCAGCGTGACGTCGTACTCGTTGCGGATGGCCTGCGCCAGGCGCTGCAACGCCTTCGACGTGTCATCGACCTGGATGAGCGCTTTGCCGGTCGGTTCCGGAAGGCGCGACACGACCGCACCGCGCGCGGTCTGCAGCGCCTGCGGCAGGTAGTCGTGGCCATCGAGCCGCTCGCCTTTGATCGCGAAGAAGACCGAGTCTTCCCGAACGATGCGCGAGTCGATGACGACCGAGGAGCACTCGACGTCGCCACCCTGCACGAGCGTGCCGCCGATCATCTGCGCGAGACGCGCGAAGGTCAGCGTCGGCATGACAGACCTCGGGATCGGTTGTCAGCAGTCAGTTGTCGGTTGTCGGGGGAGACGGCCGCAAGTGCCGTCATGCTTCTCGCGGATCGGGTGAGGTACGCGATCGGCTCTCCTGACAACCGACAACCGACTACCGACAACCCAATCGATACCGCCTTCCGGCTCCGCCGCGTTTCGTCGCCCGTGCTCGTCCCCTTCCCCAGGAACTGCCCGGCGAACACCATCCGCCCGCCCTCGCCGAAACCGACCGACGGAGCCGGAACGCGGCACCAGATCGGACGATCAAAATGATAGATGAATTTCATGCGCAATATCAAGCTGATTTTACGTTTCGTTTAGTAAGTGCAATTTCTGCCTCTTCGAGATCGTCGAAGTGCAGAATCTGGTCGCCGACCACCTGGTAGGTCTCGTGACCCTTGCCGGCGATGACCACCACGTCGCGGTCGTCCGCGCCGGCGATCGCTGCTTCGATGGCGGCACGGCGGTCGGCAATGGTCCGGAACTCGCGGCCGTGAATTCCGGCGGCGATCTCGTCGATGATCGTCTGCGGGTCTTCGCTGCGCGGGTTGTCGCTGGTGACGATGACCACATCCGAGAGACGTCCCGCGATCTCGCCCATCTGCGGGCGTTTCCCCTTGTCGCGATCGCCGCCGCAACCGAAGAGCACCCAGATGCGCCGCTCCTTCGCGAGGTCGCGCACCGCATGCAGGAGCTTCTCGAGTGCGTCGGGCTTGTGCGCGTAATCGACGATGACGGTCGGACCGCCGTCGTGCGGCACGCGCTCGAAGCGGCCGCGCACCGATTTCAGATTGCGAATGCCCGCTTCGATCTGCGGAATCGGAATGTCGACCACCAGCGCCGCGCCGATCGCACCCAGCCAGTTGTAGAGGTTCGGGAGACCGATGAGCGGCGAGTCGATGCGGATCCGGCCGGCCGGCGTGAGGATCGTGCCGTGCAGTCCTTCGACATCGATGACGAAGTCGTCGGACGGACGGAGGTCGGCGGTGCCGGTGCGGCCGAACGTGAGCGCGTTCGCGCCGAGCTCGTTCACGAGACGGCGGCCGTATTCGTCGTCGACGTTGACGACGGAGGTCCGGCGCGTGCGGTCGATCTGATCGAACAGCATCCGCTTCGCTTCGAAGTACTTCTCGAAACTGCCGTGAAAGTCGAAATGCTCGCGGGTGAGATTCGTGAAGACCGCGGCGGCGAAGTGCAATCCGTGCGTGCGATGCAGTGCGAGCGCGTGCGATGAGACTTCCATCACCGCGTGCTTCACGCCGGCGTCGACCATTTTCGCGAACCACTCCTGCAGCACGACCGCATCGGGCGTGGTGCGATCGGCGACGAGACGTTCGTCGCCCGCGCGGTATTCGATGGTGCCGATGAGCCCGACCGCCTCAGAGCGTCCTTCCACCGGCGCGTCGAAGATCGATTCGATCATGCGCGTGGTGGTGGTCTTGCCGGACGTGCCGGTGACGCCGACGAGCGAGAGCTTCGTCGCCGGACGTCCATAGAAGTTCGCCGCCAGGAGAGCCAGCGCGGCGCGCGCGTCTTCGACTTCGACGATCGGCGCCTGGCGATTGCCCGCTGGCGGCCGGTCCGCCGCCGCGATCACGATGGCGGCCGCCCCTTTTTCGAGAGCCTGCGGGATGAACGCGCTGCCGTCTTTCACGGTTCCCGGAATGGCGACGAAGAGCGAGCCCGGTTTGACGAGCCGCGAGTCCGGTGTGACGCCGGTGATGTCGACGTCAGTCGAGCCGTGAATGGCACGGACGGAAACACCTTTGAGGAGCTCGGAGAGTTTCATCCGCGCACCGCCGAGAATGTAAGAGTCACGCGTCGATGAGAGGGCAGAGCTTCGCCCGGCTGAGGATCCTGTGATTTCACCACTCCGCTTCCGATGGTCCGTACAGCGAGGCCTTTGGCGACCGCGCGGGCGATTGCCGCTCGCGCGTCGAGGCCTCGGAGGTCGGGCATCCCCGACGCTGGACTGCTCGTTTCTGATGGTTGCGAAAACGCGGCCAGCAGCGGACGTTCGATTCCGATCGAGCGCGACGGAATCGACGGCTGCACGCCGAGGTAACGAAGCGACGCTTCGGCGATCTCGCGGAAGGCCGGCGCCGCAACCGTTCCACCGTAATGCTCCCCTCGAGGCTCATCGATGACGACGAGAATCGAGAGCTTCGGGCGATCGGCGGGAACGTATCCGGCGAACGATCCGACGAAGCGATCGGCGGAGTATCCGCCGCGACCCGCTTTCTGCGCGGTGCCGGTCTTGCCGGCCACAGCGTGTTCCGCCAGCGCGGCGTTCGAACCGGTGCCGCGCGTGACGACGTTCTTCAGGATCTCGTTCAGCAGCGCGGCCGTCTTCTCCGACATCACGCGCTTCGCCGGATGCTTCACCGGCTCACTGACCACGACGCCATCGGCATCGACGACGCGCCGGATGATGCGCGGCTCGACGAGCAAACCGCCGGTGGCGACGGAGTTCACGGCGCGAATGATCTGCAGCGGCGTGACGCCGATCTCCTGGCCGATCGAGATGCTGGCCGGAGAGACGACGGTCCAGCGATCGGATGCGCGCAGCAGGCCGCTCGATTCACCCGGCAGCGGAATGCCGGTGCGCTCGCCGAAACCGAAGCGCTTGATCCAGGAGTAGAAGCGCGCCTGTCCGAGCGCGAGGCCGACCCGGGCCGTGCCGACGTTCGACGAGTTGACGATCACGTCTTCGAACGACAGCAGGTCGTAGCGATGACCGTCGTGTTCGTGAATGGTGATGTTGGCGATCGTGATCTCGCCGTTGCCGCAGTCGAGAAACTGCGACGGCGTGACGATGCGCTCTTCGAGTCCGGCCGACGCGGTGACGATCTTGAAGGTCGAGCCGGGCTCGTAGAAGTCCTGAACGTTGCGGTTCTTCCACGACGCCGGCGTGAATTCGCGAAAGCGATTCGGATCGAACGTCGGATACGAAGCCATCGCCAGGATGTCGCCGCTGTTCGGTTCCATGACGATGACGGAACCGCCGGTCGCGCGATACTTGTCGACGGCGTTTTTCAACGCACGCTCGGCGATGAATTGAATGACCGAGTCGATGGTCAGCACGACGTGGTGCCCGTCGCGCGGACGATTGGCCCCTTCGGCACCGACGAGATAGACGCCCTTGCGCGCATCTTTCAGCAGCGTGACTTTCCCGGGCGTGCCGCTGACCTGCGACTCGAACGAGTGTTCGATCCCTGCCAGGCCGTTGCCGTCGACACCGGTGTAGCCGATGACGTTCGCCGCGAGCATGGCCCGCGGATAGGAACGCCGATGCGCTTCCATGAAGTAGATGCCGGGGATCTGGAGCTTGCGAACCTCGGCGGTCACTTCGAGCGGCAGCTGGCGCGCAACCCAGGCGAAGGAGTTATCGCCGCGCAACTTCGCTTCGATCTCGCGCGCGGTCATGCCGAGGGCTTTCACGCTGGCCAGTTTTTTCGCGACCGCCTTCCGATCGGTGATGACCTGCGGATCGGCATAGATCGATTCGGCGGCGACGCTCTCCGCGAGAACACGGCCCTGCGCGTCGAGAATCGAGCCGCGCACCGGATTCAGCGCGAGCGTCCGCTCCTGCTGGCTCTTCGCTTTCGCAACGTAGTGGTCGTGCCGCACGAGTTGCACCTGACCGAGACGGATCACCACGATCACGCCCCAGGCGGCGAGGAACGCGAAGAGCTGGAGGAGGCGGCGCTGAGAGACGGGCATCATCGGCGCGCCTCGTGCTGCGCGACAGCGTTCACACGCGGGATGACCGGGGCGAGCGGGGCGCTCGTGTCGTCCGCCACGTCAGCCGGTGCGCCGGCACGCGATCCGCGCGTCGCGACCGCCCTCTGTTCCACCATCACGATGGCCGTCGGCGGCGCGGGTTCGAATCCGAGTGAGCCGACCTGCGTTTCGACCGCGTCGAAGGACGTGAGGCGATCGAGCTCTCCCTGCAGCTGCTTCTGCTGCGTCTCCTGTTCTTTGAGCGCCTTCTGAAGCTGAGTCGCCTCGCGGCCTAAGCGGATGACCTCGAGGTTCTGCCAGGCGAAGACGAGCAGGAAAAAGCCGATCGGCACGCCCAGGGAGAGGACGGCCAGAAGCTCACGATTTCGCTGGCGATCTTTCTCGCGAACGATGTGAGTGTTGTCGATCGGTTTTTTCTGCGCGTACATGACCGGGGCTGTTGCGCCTGCGCGCAAAGCCGACGAACAAGGGTGAAGATCTGCCTACAAGCACGGTGCGACGAGCCATCCACACACACCCACGCTCCACGCTCCACCCCTCCCGAGCTCCCCTACCGCACACACACCCGACCCTTCCCCAACCTTCACCCTTGCTCATCGGCTTCGAGCAAGCCTTGTTCGAGAATCGCCCTTGTTTGCGAATTCCGGGTTGCCAGTCGAGTGGGAACTCACCGTGTGTTCTCTCCTCCCCATCGACGTGCAAGCCGCAAATCGCAACTAGATCCGTTGCGCGATCCGCAGCTTTGCGCTGCGCGACCGCGGATTCCGCCCCTCCTCCTCTTCTGAAGCAGTCAGTGGTCTTCCCGTCAGGATCTCGATGACCGCCTTTGCGCCGCATCCGCAGACCGGCAGATTCGGCGGGCAGGTGCACTCCCCTTCGAGCCTGCGAAACGCGCGCTTGACGATCCGATCCTCGAGCGAGTGGAACGAGATGATCGCCACGCGCGCGTTCGGCTCGAGCACGCTCACCGCGTCGTCGACGAATCGATCGAGCCCGATCAATTCCTCGTTCGTGGCGATGCGCAGAGCCTGGAACGTGAGCGTCGACGGATCGATGTCGTGCGGTCTCGCGCGCTTGACGCTGCGGATCACTTCCGTGAGCCGCGTGGTCGTGTCGATCGCCGCTTCGGCGCGCGCTTCGACGATCGCCCGCGCGATCCGGCGGGCCATCGGCTCTTCGCCGTAGTTCCGCAGAATCACGAAGAGCTCCTGCTCGCCGAGCGTGTTCACGAGATCGGCGGCCGAGCGACCTTCGGATCCCATGCGCATGTCGAGCGGACCTTCGAAGCGGAACGAGAAGCCTCGCGCCGCGTCGTCGAGTTGCATCGAAGAGACGCCAAGGTCGGCCAGCAGGCCGCTCACGCTCTCGATGTTCGACTGCTTCAGGATGTCAATGAGCGATTCGTGACGTCCGCGAGCGAACGTCACGCGGTCCCCGAAACGGCTCAGCCGCTGCCGGGACCGTTCGAGCGCCTCGGGATCGCGATCGATGCCGAGAAGGTGGATGTCCGGATGGCGCTCCAGAAGCGCTTCCGCATGTCCACCGAGACCGAGCGTCGCATCGACGAGAACGCCGTCGCGACGTGCGGGCACGAGGTGCTCGAGGATTTCGTTTAAAAGAACAGGTTCGTGTTTCATTCGTTGCCTTCCGAGGCAACTAGACGCCGTGCAACTCCAACTCCTTGAAGTCCTCGGCGGTGAGCGGTGTCTCGGAGAGGCGTTTCTGAATCTTCGGTTCGTTCCAGACGATGAGGTGATCCTGACTGCCGAGCACGACCACGTCCTCGGCAATGCCCGCAACTTCGCGCAACACGGCCGGCACGAGGAGACGCCCCTGCGCGTCCATCGCCGCCACCTGGCCGAAGTAATTCACCCGCTCGAGGTACTTCGCCTTCGCCTGGGAGGACGACGGCACCTTCGCGAGCCGCGCCTGCTTCTCGAACCAGACCGGAAGCGGGTAGACGAGCGCTCGCTCGCCGTCTTCCGAGGTGACGAAGCATTCGGCGCCGTAACGCTCTTCAATGATCTTGCGGAAATTCGCCGGGACCTTCAGCCGACCCTTGTCGTCGATTTTCGCGGGGCTGTGCCCCATGAGTACGCTGAGTTCCACGGCCAGTAGAGCCTTTTCTGCCTCGATCCGCGTGTTTCGGTGGCTGTTTGTACCACTGGCAACCACTACTGTCCACAACTTTCCACCAGCTGGAGTTAAAAAAAGCGCGGCCGGTCGGCCGCGCCTGCTTCGATTGGTGACTCGACTCACTGAAGGCGCTCGGCAGCGCGGAGGGCGAGGGCGAGCGCCAAAGGAGACCTCGCCCTCCGCTGTCTCGTGCAGAAACGAAAGGCCGGAGGATTCCGGCCTTCGTTGCGTGCGATCTCGAATCGTTCACTTCATCGACTTCTTGAACCGTCCCATGATCTCGCTGCCGACGAGACTGTCGGCCGCGGTCAGTACTTTGCGAATCGTGTCGAGCACGTCGTCGCTGCCGCTCCAGTGTTCGCGCAGAATCGCGGCGTCGGTATCGACGAGGAGTGAATTCAGCAGATAGACGCCGAAGACGAGATCGTCGACATAGCCGATCGGGCCGAGGAAGCCTTCGGGGATGATGTCGAGCGGGAAGAGGTAGTACGCGAGCCCGCTGCCGAGCATCACCTTGTTCTTCGCGTTCACGCGTGAGTCATTGATGAGACGCCACAGCAGGATGAAGACGTCGGGCACGAGCAGCAGGTACTCGCCGGTCTTCCCGGCGACGCTCCCCTTCTTCTCGAGATACGCGCGGATGGACTGGCGCATCCGGTCATAGAAGCGCTGGGCGCGATCCTTCGAGACCGGGGTGGACGTGAGCTCATCCATATCGAGATCGGTGTCGTCCTCAAATTGAGGGTTCTGTTCCATTGACTCCTCCAGTGGAGATTGCGGCTTCGGGAAGATCGGCGCCACCGCGGCCCAGCGTCACCGCCAGACCTCCGTCGATGATCCAGATCTTCTGGATGTCCGCGGAGACGAAAGGTGGCAAGAAGCGGTCCAATGACACCACCAGCGTGGCCGGTTCTTCGAACTGTACGAGCTCCTTCGGCAGCCGGTTGCGCAGCAGACCGACGAGCAGCGTCGGCACGGGAATCGGTCCCGCGGAGATACGCGCCAGCGGCACGCGCACCGTGGTGCCTCTGGCGTGAATGTGCGGGATCTCGACGCTGAACGGCACGCTGATGAACTTGCGCACGGAGCCGAGCACGCGCAGCAGGCCGTTCTCGAACTTCAGTTCGAAGCGCTCGATCATCGGATCGCCGCCGACCGCTTCACGCGCCATCGCGTTGAGCTTCGCGCCGTCCACGCGTACGTCGAGCGAATCCCATTCGATGAAGTGACGCACGTCCGTATACTATGCCGCGCAGTGCCCAAAAGGACCGACCTCCACTCCATTCTCATCATCGGATCCGGACCCATCGTCATCGGACAGGCCGTCGAGTTCGACTACTCGGGAACCCAGGCGTGCAAAGCGCTGAAGGACGAGGGATATCGAATCATCCTGGTGAACTCGAACCCCGCGACGATCATGACGGACCCCGAGTTCGCCGATCGCACCTACATCGAGCCGCTCACGCCGGAAACGCTGGAGCGGATCATCGAGCGCGAAAAGCCGGACGCGATTCTCCCCACCGTCGGCGGCCAGACCGGCATCAACCTGGCCATGGCGCTGTATGAGAACGGGGCACTGGAACGGCACAACGTCGAGCTCATCGGCGCGAATTACGAGGCCATCAAAACCGCCGAAGATCGCCAGCTCTTCAAGGAAAAGATGATGAGCATCGGCGTCGACGTGCCGCAGTCGACGTATGCCGCATCGGTCGATGATGCCGAACAGTTCGCGATGCGCATCGGCTATCCGCTGGTCATCCGCCCGTCGTTCACCCTCGGCGGCAGCGGCGGCGGCATCGCCTACAACGTCGAAGAACTGCGCTCGATCGTCGCGCGCGGACTCGATCTCTCCCCCGTGCACCGCGTGCTCGTCGAGGAGTCGGTGATCGGCTGGAAAGAGTTCGAGCTCGAAGTGATGCGCGATCGCGCGGACAACGTGATCATCGTCTGCAGCATCGAGAATTTCGATCCGATGGGCGTGCACACCGGCGACTCGATCACCGTCGCGCCGCAGCAGACGCTCACCAACGATGAATATCAATCGATGCGCGACGAAGCGAAGCGCATCATCCGCGCCATCGGCGTCGAGACCGGCGGCTCGAACATTCAGTTCGCGGTCCAGCCGCAAACCGGCCGCCGCATCTGCATCGAGATGAATCCGCGCGTGTCGCGCTCGTCGGCCCTGGCCTCGAAAGCGACCGGCTTCCCGATCGCGAAATTCGCGGCCATGCTCGCGGCCGGCTACACGCTCGACGAGATCCCGAACGACATCACCAAGAAGACGCCGGCGTCGTTCGAGCCCTCCATTGATTACGTGGTGGTGAAGATCCCGCGCTTCTCATTCGAGAAGTTTCCGAACACGCCGCAGTTGCTCAGCTTCTCGATGCAGTCGGTCGGCGAAGCGATGGCCATCGGCCGAACGTTCAACGAAGCGCTGCAGAAAGGCCTGCGCTCGCTCGAGATCGGCGTGGCCGGACTCGAAACGCGCGGCCACTCGCGCGAGGCGCTCACCGATCTGCTGCGCACACCGACCCCCGAGCGCATCTTCGCCGTCGGCGACGCCCTGCGCGCCGGAATGACGGTGGAGGAGATCCACGCGCTCTCGTTCATCGATCCGTGGTTCCTGCGCGAGATTCGAAAGATCGTCGAGCTGGAACAGAGTGTCCATCCGGGCCGCGGAGACATGACACGCGAGAAACTCCGCACTCTCAAGCGCAACGGCTTCTCCGATCGCCAGCTCGCGAAGCTCACCAATCGCACCGAAGAACACGTGCGCGAAGAACGCCACCGGCTCGGCGTGCGTCCGGTCTACAAACGCGTCGACACCTGCGCCGCGGAGTTCGAGGCGATGACGCCGTATCTCTATTCGACCTACGAGCAGGAGAACGAGGCCGATCCGACCGATCGCCGCAAGGTGATGATCCTCGGCTCCGGTCCGAATCGCATCGGCCAGGGCATCGAGTTCGATACGTGCTGCGTGCACGCGTCGTTCGCGCTGCGCGAGATCGGCTTCGAGACCATCATGGTCAACTGCAATCCGGAGACGGTCTCGACGGATTACGACACATCGGACCGGCTCTACTTCGAGCCGCTCACGCTCGAAGACGTGCTCGAGATCGTCGAGCTCGAAAAGCCGGAAGGGGTGATCGTGCAGTTCGGCGGGCAGACGCCGCTGAAACTCGCCAAGCAGCTCTTCGAAGCAGGCGTGCCGATGTGGGGCACGTCGGTCGATTCGATCGACGTCGCCGAAGATCGCGAGCGTTTCGGCGAGCTCGCACGCAAACACGAGATCCGCGTGCCGGCCCACGGCACCGCCATGAACGAGAGCGAGGCGCTCGAAGTCGCGAAGCGCATCGGCTACCCGGTCGTCGTCCGTCCTTCCTACGTTCTCGGCGGACGCGCGATGGCCATCGTCTACGACGATCAGGCGCTCAGCGCCTACATGGCGCGCGCGGTCGAAGCGGCGCCCGGACATCCGATCCTGGTCGATCACTTTCTCGAAGACGCCATCGAGATCGACGTCGATGCGGTCAGCGATGGCAACGACGTCATCGTGGCCGGCGTGATGGAGCACATCGAGCTGGCCGGCATTCACTCCGGCGATTCGACGACCGTCATTCCGCCGTACATCATCGGCCACCGCGATCAGGATCGCATCCGCCGCCGCACCATCGAGCTCGCCAAAGCGCTCAACGTGGTCGGTCTGATGAACGTGCAGTACGCGATTCAGAACCACGAGCTGTACGTGCTCGAAGTGAATCCGCGCGCCTCCCGAACCGTTCCGTACGTTTCGAAAGCGACCGGTGTGTCGTTCGCGAAGATTGCGGCCAAGGTGATGGCCGGCCACACGCTGCGCGAGCTCGGACTCACCAGCGAGCCGCGCGTGCACGGCTATTTCGTCAAGGCGCCGGTCTTCCCGTTCAATCGATTCCCGCGCGAAGACACGCTCCTCGGGCCGGAGATGAAGTCGACCGGCGAAGTGATGGGAAGCTCGCACACGTTCGGCGAGGCTTACGCCAAAGCGCTCCTCGGCGCGGGCACGCGTCTGCCGCTCGAAGGAACGGCCTTCATCAGCGTCAACGACAACGACAAACGTCCGATGGTGGCGAACCTCGCGCGCGATCTCGAAACGCTCGGCTTCCGCATCATCGCCACCGGCGGCACGCGCGAGTTCCTGCTGAAACACGGCATCAACGCCGACCTCGCGCTCAAAGTGCACGAGGCGCGGCCGAACATCGTCGATCGCATCATCAACGGCGAAGTGGCGCTGGCCATCAACACGCCGTTCGGCAAATCGGCGTTCGTCGACGACACCTACATCCGCCGCATCGCGCTGCAGATGAACGTGCCGTGCATCACCACGCTCACCGCGGCGACGGCGTGCGTCGAAGGGATTCGCTCGCTGAAGGAAGGCGCCAACACCTTCGCCGCGCTGCAGGAACAACACGCGAAGTGACGGAGTGGCTCACGCCGCCCCAGCCATCTGCTGCTGGAACATCAACACGATGAACTCCGCGGGACGGACGAGCTGCAGCGTGACCTGCACGATCATGTAGCCGTCGAGCACGTCCTGCCCGGTCATCGTCGAGCCGAGACCGCACTGCACCGTGAACGCGTCCGACGCCGTCGCACCGAGGAGACCGCCCTGGGACCAGATGCTCGTGAGAAAGCTCGAGATCGCGGCGGTCACCGTTGCCCAGGTCACACTCGTATTCGGCGCGAAGACGAACTGATCGAGCGCGTTCTTGATCGACTGCTCGATGTAGATGAGCGTCCGGCGCACCTGGATGTAGCGGTAGTCATTGCTGTTCCCATCGAGCGTGCGCGCGCCCCACACCAGATTGCCGGTCGCGAACGCGCGCAGCGCATCGACCGCCTTCCCGTCGATCGGCACGTTCAAGTCTTCCTGCTCGCTCTCCTTCAGCGCGTAGGTGAGCCTGGAGATGCCTTGCACCGCGACGTTCGCCGGCGCACTCCAGACACCGTTCGTCGCGTCGAGAGCGGTGTAGATGCCGGCCATTGCGGCGGAGGGCGGCGATACAGTGGTGCCGTCGGTGGCGAGGAGAAACGGGAAGTACGCCGCTCCGTACGAGAGGAACTCCTGACCGACGGCGTTGCGGAAGGCGTCGATGACGCTGCTGAGGCTTTCGGCAGTGACGGTGGCGCCGCCATAGACGTCGAGGATCGCGAAGCGATCGCCGAGCGTCCCCGCCTGCATCAGCATGGCCTGCGCGACCGTACCGAAATCGGCAATCGACGGCAGCAGCACCGCATCGGGAACGACGAGCATCGTCACGCCGTGCCGTTCTCCGATCACGCGCAACCCGCCGAGCAACCCTGCGGCGCTGATCGTCTCGCTGTCAGGCGCCACGGCGACGACGACACACGCGGCACCGCCATTGGCGTAGAAAAGCGCGATGCTGTCGTGCAGAGGTCCGCGCGAGGTCGTCCCGAAGATCTGTTCGAACGCAGAGAGCGAGTCGATCGGAATGGGCTGGAGATAAACGGGCCGATCGTCGATCGCGGCCTTCGCCGTGTACCCGATGAAGGCCGGCACCGCGGTCGCGACGCCGGAGATGGAAGAAGGGAAAGCCGCATCGACAGACATGCGGAGCATGTTGCCAGAAAGCGGCCCCGACCGTAAGGATCAGGCGATGATGAGTTGTGCTTTGCCGTTCGCGAGCGCGGTCTTGAACGGCGTCATGGCGATGATCGAATAGTCGAACGTCGATCCGACTGCGCCGCTGACCAGACCGCTGATCTGACGATGCGGACGCGCGCCGCCCGGTTTGCGCGTCGTGTACGACGACTGCGCGAACGGCGCGGGCTTCGCGAATTCGATGACGATCTCTTCGACGTTGAAGTCAGCGCCGCCGATGTAGCGGAAGTCCCACTCGATCGCTTCCCCGTTGCGCACGCTGACGACGAGCGGATTCGGCAGCACGTGAAAGCGTCCCTGCGACTGTTCGACATCGATGCGCACCGGCACGGTCCGAATCGAGGTCTCGGTGAGATCTTCGGTGCGGATCAGGCGATCCGACGAAGCAGGGGGAGCGGCGATTGCGGAGGGAGCTTCGGCGCGTGGAGGCGCGGGGATGAACGAGGCCGCGCGCGGCTTCTCTTTCGAGAGCCATGCTGCCGCCGGAGCGCCGCTCGATGTGATGCGCGGACGCGCGCGGCGTCCGCGTTTCTTCTCCGGTTCGGCGGCGGCAGCCGCGGGAGCCGGTACTGCCGGAGCTCCGGGCGTGGCCGCTTTCGGTGCTGCCGCCGGCTTCGCCGCTGCTGCCGGTTTCGGCGCCGCTTTGTCGGCCACCGCTTTCGGTGCAGAGACTTTCGGTGCAGCGGCGGCCTTGGGAGCAGGCGCGACTTTCGGTGCAGCCGCTGCTTTCTCCGCCGGTTTCGCGACGGCAGCAGGTTTCGCTGCAGCTTTCGCGGGCGTCGCGGGCTTTGCCGGCGCAGCGGCTTTCGCCGCCGGTTTCGCAGGCGCAGCCGGTTTCGTCACCGGCGTCTTCGGCGCGACCACCGCTTTCGCGGCTGGTTTCGCGGCTGGTTTCGCGGCCGGCTTCGCCGTCGGTTTCGAAAGCTTCGCAGCCTTCGGAGCCGCTTTCGCCTTGGCCTTCGGTGTCACGGCTTTGGCCGCTTTCTTCACCGCTTTGACGGCCGCCTTCGCGACGGCCTTCACCTTCGCAGCGGCGGTCTTCTTCGCCGGCTTCGCAGGTTTCGGAGCAGGCTTCGCAGCCGGCTTCTTCGCGGCCGGCTTTGGCGCTGAGACTTTTTTCGGCGCGACCTTCTTCTTCGCCGCCGAGGCCGCGCTCTTCACTTTTGCTACGACCTTCTTCGCCGCACCCTTACTACCCGCCGCTGCGGCTTTTTTCCCCTGCGCCTTAGCCATGAACCATCTTCTCCGGACCCATGGGCTGAAAATTGAATGGCGCAATATAGCAGCGGCTGGCCGGTTCGCCAACCTTGTTATTGAAATACACCGCCGGCGGCGAATCCTCCATCGATGCCGATGCACTCGCCGGTGATGTATCCCGCGGCCGGCATGCACAGAAATGCAACGAGCGACGAGACTTCCTCCGGCTCACCAATCCGTCCGGCAGGCGTGAGCGACACGATCTTCGCCAGGCGCTCCGGATCATCGAGCACCGGCTGCGCGAGTGGAGTGCGGATGTACCACGGCGCCACCGCGTTCACGCGGATTCCATCTTTCGCCCATTCCGACGCCAGCGCACGCGTGAGATGGGCGACCGCCGCCTTCGTCATCGCGTACGGCGCACCGGTACCGAGGTGCCGATAGGCCGCGACCGAGGCAACGTTCACGACACTCGAAGATCCGGAGAGCTTGAGCAGCGGATACGCGAGCCGGCAGAGCTCGAACACGGAGTCCATGTTCGTTTCCCGCACGCGCACGTACTCGTCGTACGAATAGTCGACCGCTTTGCGGCGGATGTTCGTGCCGGCGTTGTTGATGAGGATGTCGAGCCGCTCGAGGCCGTCGAAGATGCGCGTGCGATCGCCGGCGTTCGTCACGTCGGCCTGAATGTCCGCGCCTTCCCCGCGTGCAACGCGAATCACCCGCGCGCCGAACGAGGCGAGCTCGTTCGCAATGGCGAGGCCGATCCCCTTCGTCGCGCCGGTGACGACCGCGGTTTTGTTTGCGAGAGACCAGCGCGCGTTCATGCGGCCGCCGCGATCTCTTCCCGCAGCACGTCGCGCAGACGTTCGGCGATGCGGCGGATCAATGCGTCATCCTCCCCTTCGACCATCACGCGCACGAGGTTCTCGGTGCCGGAGTAACGAACGAGAATCCGTCCCTTCCCGCCGAGCTCGTTCATCGCGTCGCCGTACGCGGCCTGATACTTCGGCAGCGACTCGAGCGGCGGCTTCGCGGCGACTCTCTCGTTCACCAGCAACTGCGGCATCGGATCGAACGTGTGGAGCTGCGAGAACGGTGCGCCGGCCAGCGCGAGGATGTGGCCGAAGACGAGCGCGGTGTGAATGCCGTCGCCGGTCGTGTGGACGGTGCGGTCGATGATGTGTCCCGACTGCTCGCCGCCGAGGATCGCATCGCGCTGCAGCATCAGTTCGAGCACGTATTTGTCGCCGACGTTGGCGCGCAGCAACTCGATGCCGTCCTCTTTCAGCTGTTTCTCGAAGCCGAAGTTCGACATGACGGTCGTGACGACGACGTCGCCGCGCAGCTCTCCGCGCGTGCGCGCCGACTTCGCCCAGAGATAGATGATCTCGTCGCCGTCGCGGATCTTTCCTTTGTCGTCCGCGAAGATGGCGCGATCGGCATCGCCATCGAACGCGACACCGTAGTCGGCCTGCTGTTCGACGACCACCTGCGCGAGGCGCTGCGGATGGAGCGCACCCGACTGTTCGTTGATGTTGCGTCCGTTCGGCGCATCGTGAATGACGACGACGTCGGCACCGGCGCGGCGAAAGACTTCCGGCGCGATGCGATACGCGGCACCGTAGCCGGTATCGAGGACGACCTTGCGCCCCGCGAGCGCGCTCGGCGGAACGCCGGCGATCAGGAAGCGCTCGTACGCTTCGATGAGCTCTTCGTTTTCGGCGAGCGGCGTCTCCGGCACGTCGACGTCATCGACGCGCAGCGCGCGCAGCTCGTCTTCGATCTCTTCTTCGATCGCGTCGGCGAGCTTCATCCCGTCGTGACCGAAGATCTTCACGCCGTTGTCTTCGAATGGATTGTGCGATGCGGAGATGGAGATCGCCGCGGCGGCGTCGGTCGTTCGGCAGAGATACGCGATGCCCGGCGTCGGAATGACGCCGACCAGTACCGCTTCCGCACCACCTTTCGTGATGCCGGCGGAAAGCGCGCGCGCGATCTCGGCGCCCGACTCGCGCGTGTCCATGCCGAGGAGGATTTTCGTTTTGCCGACGCGATGCGCGAGCGCCTCACCGAGGGCGAACATGGTGGCGTTGTCGAGCGGATACTGCCGCGCTTTCGCGCGAATGCCGTCCGTTCCGAAGAGAGTTCTCATTCAGGTTTCCGTTCTGTCGTGGTGGTGCCGGTCGTCTCCGTTGCGGCCGGCGGATTCGGTCCGACCTCGGCGAGCACCGGGACCGTGACCTGCGTCGTGAGCGGCGAGATGACCCGCACCAGCGGCGAATCGGAGACCACGACTGCGGTCTGCACGAATGTTCCCGTGCGGCCGGTCATGATAATGCGTTCGGTCGTGACCTCACTCAGTTTCATGACCTGCTGCGCAGGGCCGGAAACGAGCACGACCGCGGGATCCGTAGTGGCCTCGCCGATCACGTAGCCGGCCGGCGGACCGCCGACGAGAAACGGCCGTACCGGCACCGTGCGCTGCTTGACCTCTTCGACGCGAAACCGCACTTTGTTCGGCACGATCGAGACGACTTCGAGCTCCGGCGGAATGTTGATGGCCTGCGGACGAAGCGTGATCTCGGCCTCGCCCGGCTTCTGCATCCAGCCGAGATCGACCGGCACTTCGAGGTTCTGCGTCGAGAGATTGCGGAGGTCCGCGTTGCGCCCGCGCACGCGCACGGCCACGCTGCCCGGAATGTCGGTGGTGATCACCAGCTGCGGCGGAATGGAGACGAGCGAAAGCGGCACGGTGAAAAGGCGCTCGCGCACCGGCTCGCGGCGCGGCCCGGATACGACGAACCAGAGCACCACCGCCAGCGCGAGGGAGATGAGCTTCAGACCGAGGTTCTTCATCCGAAGCGCTCCAGGAGAAGATTGCGCAGCGTGTCGCGATCGACGTGCTCGCGCAGCACGCCATCCGCGGCCACCGCGATCGAGCCGTTCTCTTCCGAAACGACGATCACCAGCGCATCACTTTCTTCCGACAATCCGATGGCCGCGCGATGCCGCGTTCCGTGCGCGAGCTGCGGATCGGGCGTCGACGTGAGAGGCAGAAATGCGTTCGCGGCCACGATGCGATTGCCGCGAAGAATCGCGGCGCCGTCATGCAGCGGGCCGCCCGGCGTGAAGATCGCCACGAGCAGTTCCGTCGTCGTCAGCGCGTCGATCGGCTTCGCTCCTTCTTCGTACATGCGCAGCGTCTGGCGTCCTTCGATGGCGATCAGCGCGCCGACGCGTTTCGGCGAGAGAACGTCGCACGCGTTCAGCACCGCCGCGATCGGAAATTCTCCGGCCGGCCGGCGAAAGACGAGCGCCAGCGGATCGCCGATGATGCGCGCCAGTCCGCGCCGAATCTCCTGCTGAAAGAGGACGATCACCGCGAACGGCAGGTAGAAGAGGATCTGTGCGGAGATCGCCTCGAGCGCGGGAAGATCGAACGCGCGCGCGACGAAGAACGTCGAGCCGAGAACCATCAGGCCGAGGGAGATCTGCATCGCCCGCGTGCCGCGGATGAGCGTGAGGATCGAATAGATGATGAACGCGACGATGACGATGTCGACCGCGTCGCGCCACGTCGGATTCAGCTGGAAGAGGCGATCGAAGACGTTCATCGATAGGCCTCGATGGCGTTGAGCACGCGCAGGAAATCGACCGTCTCGCGCACGTCGTGCACCCGCACGATCGCCGCGCCGCCGCGATGCGCGGCAGCAACGGCCGCGAGCGAACCGCTCGCGCGCGCGGCGCCCGACGGTCGTCCGGTGAGGTTGCCGATGAATCCTTTGCGCGACGCGCCGATCACCACCGGCGCGATGTAGGCGAACTCGCCGCAGCGCGCGAGCAGCGCGAGGTTGTGCTCGAACGTCTTTGCGAAGCCGATTCCGGGATCGACGAAGATCCGATCCTCGGCGATGCCCGCGGCGATCGCCTCGTCGCGCCGCAGAGTCAGCTCGCGCGCCACGTCCTGCACGACGTCGTCGTATCGCGCGTGCTCCTGCATCGTTTTCGGATCGCCGCGCATGTGCATGAGGATCACCGGCACGTCGTGCTTCGCCGCGACGCCGCACATTTCCGCATCGTGCTGCAGCGCGCTCACATCATTGATGATGTCCGCCCCTGCCTGCAGCGCCGCCTCGGCAACGCGCGCCTTGCGCGTGTCGATCGAGATGCGGACGCGGCTGCGCGCGCGAATGCCTTCGATCACCGGCACCACCCGCTCGAGTTCCTCGTCGAGGCTCACGCCATCGGAGCCCGGCCGGGTCGACTCTCCACCGACGTCGATGATCGCCGCGCCGTCCGTTTCCATCTGCAGCGCGGTTTCGATCGCGGACATCCGATCGAAGTGTGCGCCGCCGTCCGAGAACGAATCCGGCGTGACGTTGAGGATGGACATCACCAGGAGAGAAGAGCGGTGAGGGAGGAGAGATGAATCGGGAGCCATGTCCGTCATCTCTCCGCTCTCATTGTTCGTCTCTCGCGCGCGAGCTCAGACGTCCCGCTCTCTGCGAATCCGCGCTCCCAGCGCATTCAGCCGTTCGTCGATGCGCTCGTAGCCGCGGTCGATCTGATGCACGTTGTGAATGATGCTCTCCCCTTTCGCGCAGAGCGCGGCCAGCAGCAGCGCCATGCCGGCGCGAATGTCGGGGCTCGAAATCTCCGCGCCGTACAAGCGCTGGCCGCCGACGATGATCGCGCGATGCGGATCGCAGAGGATGATGCGCGCTCCCATCGAAATGAGCTTGTCGGTGAAGAAGAGGCGCGACTCGAACATCTTCTCGAAGATCATCACCGTCCCTTCGGCCTGGGTGGCGATGACGACCATGATCGACAGCAGATCGGCCGGAAAGAGCGGCCACGGCCCGTCGTCGATCTTCGGAACGGCGGCGCCGATGTCGTAGCGGACGCGCAGTTCCTGATCCCTCGGAACGCGAATGTTCTTCCCTTCGAACTTCAGCTCGACGCCGAGCTTCTCGAGCATGTGCTTGGTGACGAGCATGTGCTCCGGCACCGCGTCTTCGATCAGCAGCTCGCTGCGCGTGACCGCGGCCAGGCCGATGTACGAGCCGATCTCGATGTGATCGCTGTTGATGTGAAAGTCGCCGCCGTGCAGCGACTCGACGCCTTTGATGCGCAGCGAGTTCGTGCCGATGCCGTCGATCTGCGCGCCGAGAAGATTGAGGAAGTGACAGAGATCCTGGACGTGCGGCTCGGCCGCGGCGTTGTAGATCTCCGTATCGCCCTCGGCCAGCACGGCCGCCATGACCGCGTTCTCGGTCGCGGTGACCGAGGCTTCGTCGAGAAACATCTTCTTGCCGACCAGGGAGCGCGCCGACATGCGGTACTCGTATGCCGAGACTTCGATCTGTGCGCCGAGCATTTCGAGCGCGAGAAGATGCGTGTCGACACGGCGGCGTCCGATCGCATCGCCGCCCGGCTTCGCCACCGCCACCTGCCCGCACCGCGCCAGCAGCGGACCGGCCAGAAGAATCGAGGCGCGGATCTTTTTCGAGAGCTCCGCGTCGGGACTGCTCTCGATCTCTCCGGCCGCGTGAATTCTGTAGACGTTCTGCTCCAGCTTCTCGACGGAGGCGCCGAGGCGCTCGAGAATCTGCAGCATCACCCGGACGTCCTGAATGTCCGGAAGATTGCGCAGGATGACCGGCGCATCCGTGAGCAGACATCCGGCCAGGATCGGCAACGCCGCGTTCTTGTTTCCACCGGGCCGGATCGAGCCTTCGAGGCGCCGGCCGCCCTCGACGATAAAGCGTTCAGCCATCGCGGCGCATTCTAGACCACGCGGTTGCGGCAGCCTTCACACGATCGTGCGCTACACTCTCGCGCGGTCCGATGTCCTTCCGCTGTAGTAAGAGCGCGTGGGGAGTACTGTGGGGTGCTCTCGTCGCGTTTCTCGTTTGTCCCGGTCCCGCACGCAGTGCGTTTTCGGGGATCCCGCTCTCCTCTCGCGCCACCGCGGTCGCCGTGACGTTGATCGGAGTGGCGATCGCCATGAGCGTGATCCGGCCGTTGCGGACACCACGCATGCGCTGGGTGCTGCTGATCGCGCTGGCCGTGCCGCTCAAGCTGGCGTTGTCGACGCTGCTGATCACTCCCGGATGGCAGGGCCAGTACTTCACCGGACAGCGACTGAACGGCGGAACGATCGAGCCACTGCAACGCGTGCGGATGAATCGCATCGAGAGCACGTTGAACTTCGACCGCAACACCTTCGGGCTCGACTTTCTCAACGACCTGCAGCGCCAGCCTGATTTCAAGCCGTTCGTTCGCAGCAACGAGCAGCCGATTCGCGCGTTGTGGCGCGGCTTCGTCGAGCTCGATGCACCGGCACCGCTCACCGTGAAGGCGAATGGTCTCGTGCTCGTGCGCATCGACGGACAGGAGCTCTGGCGCGGCAGTGCAGGGCCCTTGACCATCGCGGCCGGCGCGCATCGCATCGACGTGCTGTACGACAAACCGCCACGCGTCATTCCGTCGTTGCGCATCGATGGACTGCCGGCGGCGACCATCACTCCCGCGACGCGCGCACAGCTGCGGATCAGCGGCATCGCCTCCTTCGCCATCACGCTGCTCGGATGCGTCGTTTTGCTCGGTCTCGCACTCGTTCTCTGGAATGCGTATCGCGGGGTGACCTTCGATGCCGCGCAGGCGGCGATTCTCGCGTTCGCCGCGGTGTTCCTCCTCCTCGGCCTCACGCGCAGCATCCCGCTGCGACACGCGACAGTGGAACAGAAAATCGGCGATGACTTTCTGATGTACGAAGGCATGTCCCGCGGACTGCTCGATGGCGACATTCTGCTGCTGCGGGGAGGCGCTCCCGGCACCGGCGAACCGTACTATCACTATCCTTTTTATGCATTCGCGCTCGCCGGAGCCCATCTCGTCTTCGGCGACGACTTCGCGAACGTCATCCTCTTCAACTACATCTGCCTGGCGTTCGTCGGGCTGCTCGTGGCCGCGTTTCTGCGCAGGCATCTCCGCGCCGGCATCGTCGCCGCGGTCGTGGCGTCGTGGCTGATCTTCAGCGTCATTCATCTCCCGCGCTATCTCTCGACCGCGTATTGCGACAATCTCTATCTCGTGACGATGCTCGTCGCGCTGCTCGCGAGCGTGAGCGCGCTCGAGCAACGCCGCGCATCGCGGTTCCTCGCGGCCGGAGTATTGATTGCGATCGCCGCCGCCACGCGCCCTTCCGGATTCATCTTTCTCCCGCTGTTCGCGCTCGTGATCGCGTTCGACAAAGAAGGCGGAACGCTCGCCACGCGCATCAAATCGATCGCCTCCCTCCTCGGCGGCTTCGCGCTTGCGGTCTCGCCGTTCACGATCCGCAACCGCATCGTGTCGGGCCGCTGGGTGATGCTCGTCGGCGGCTACATGTCGATCACGGCATTTCTCTACCCGCCCGAAGAAACGCGGCACATCCCGCTGCTCGTCGACGGCCGGATGCCGACGATGTCGCAAACGCTGCAGCAGGTCGTGACCGTGTTCCGCGCGCACCCGGGCGACGTGCTCTGGGTCGAAGTGCGCAAGGTGCTGTTCACGCTTGGCTGGCCCTGGTTCGGACCGCAGAACGAGATCCTCGTTCCGTTCCTCGGATTTCTACCGCTCCTCTTCGTTCTCGCATTGCTGATGAAACGCATCCCGCGCCCGCTCGCCTTCGTGCTGTCCGCCTTTCTCCTGTCGCACCTGGCGTCGATGGTCCTCGCGGCGCCGTGGACGTATGGGTTCAAATCGATCATTCCGTTTCATCTCGCCTGCAGCATCGGCGCGGCCTTCCTGCTCAAACGCAGACCGGCGGAGACGGCATGAGCAAGGTCTTTCTCTCCACTGTGACTCCCGTCTACAGCGGCGCGGAGTATCTGCACGCTCTCGTCGACGCGATCGAGCGCGTGAGCGAGGAGTTGCAGGCCTCCGGCAAACCGGTCGAGCTCATCGAGGCGATCTTCGTCGATGACGGTGCCATCGACGATTCCCCACGCATCCTCGACGAGTTGCAACGCACGCGTCCCTGGATGCGCGTGCTGCACCTCTCGCGCAATTTCGGCCAGCACACCGCCACCGCAGCCGGAATCCTGCATACGTCCGGCGACTGGGTCATCACGCTCGATGAAGATCTGCAACACGAGCCGAAACACATCGCGGCGATGTTGAGACGCGCCATCGATACGGAAAGCGACATCGTCTACGGCGCCTCGAACCAGCGCGTGCATCGCTCGTGGTTTCGCAACTTCACCTCGACGGCCACCAAGGCGATCGTCGGGTGGCTCGCCGGCGAAACCGCGATCCGCCGCTTCACGAGCTTCCGGCTCGTGCGCGGCAGCATCGCGCGCGCCGCAAGCTCCGTCGCAACCCACGACACCTATCTCGACGTGGTGCTGACGTGGTTCACGAAGCGCATCGAGTCCCTGCCGCTGCCGCTCGTCGACATTCGCTCGAACAACGGAGAGCGCAGCGGCTACAGCCTGCCGCGGCTGATGCAGCACGCGCGACGCATGTTCATCGCGGCAGGGATTCGTCCGCTGCGACTGGCGGCGATGATCGGCGTGCTCACGCTCTCGTTCAGCGTGGTGCTCGCCACCGTGATCGTCTTCCTCCACTACTGGCGCCCGGAAGTGATCCTGTTGCGTGGCTGGGCATCGCTGGTGGTAGCCATCGCCTTCTTCGGCGGTCTCACTTCATTCCTCCTCGGTGTCGCGCTCGAATATCTCTCCACCGTCGTCTTGCACATCCTCGGCAAGCCGACGTTCTTCGTCGTCGACCGCAGCAAAGACGCGCTGCTGCGAGGCGCGCAATGATCGTCGCCGACGCGGGCGAACACCGGATTCTTCTTTTCGGTGCAGGCCTCATCGGCAACAGCATCCTCGAGGCACTGAGCCTGCGCACACCGCTTGCGCCGCAGTTCTATCCGTTCTCGTGGAACGGCGATCATGCGATTCAGCTCGCCCGCATCGAACATGCCGCAACGTCCGCATCGCGAATGAGCATCATCTGGAGCGCGGGACGCGTCGGCTTCAATGCAACCACGGACGAAGTCGCACAAGAGCTCGGCGTGTACCGCGACGTTCTGCGCATGAGTGCGCGCCTCGCGTCGCGGATCGACGGCGTTGCGTTTCATCTGATCAGCTCTGCCGGCGGTCTCTTCGAAGGGCAGCGTCACGTGACGAGCGACGCGATTCCGCGGCCGCGCCGGGCGTACGGTCACCTGAAACTGCAACAGGAAATCGAGCTCGCGGAGACGAACGCGTTCGCCGCGCGTCGCGTGTATCGCGTCTCGTCCGCGTACGGGCCGCTGCGTCCGAACATCCGCGCGGGCCTCGTCGCCACGCTGCTGCTCAATGCCGCGCGACGCGAGGTCACACACATCACCGGTCGCATGGAAACGCTGCGCGATTTCGTCTTCTCCGGCGACATCGGTGCGTACGTGGCGGACGCGGTGCTCGCCCGAACGTCTCGTGACGTCACGGACGTGCTCGCCTCGGGACGCCCCTGCTCGCTGCGCGAAGTGCAGGCCATCGTCGAGCGCGTCGTCGGCAGACGACTGCACGTCACGTTCGCGCGCGACGCCGACAATGCCGAGGACATCACGTTCGACGGCAGTGTGCTGCCGCGCCGATGGGATGCATCCGACCTGCGCTGGAACGTCAGCAGGATTTATCGCGAGGCCGTCAGTGCAGGCGTAATTGCTCGTTGCGCGACCGCGCAGCCATCCCGTATCTTGATCGAATGATCGTGGCCCCCCTCTCCTCCGGTTCAGCGGGCAACGCCTACTGGTTCGAGAGTGATGGGACGGCCATTCTCGTCGATGCCGGCATCGGCCCCCGCGAGACGAAGAAACGTCTCGAAGAGGTCGGCCGCGACATCTCCACGCTGCGCGGCATCGTCGTCACGCACGAGCACTACGACCACATTCGCGGCGCGGAGAAAATCGCGCGCAAATACGAGGTGCCGATCTATCTCACCAAAGGCACGCTCGACGCCTCGAACATCGACGTCGATGAAACGAAGGTCGTCGTCTTCGACAACAACACCTCGTTCACGATCGGCGAGCTGCAACTGCACGCGTGCCGCACCATTCACGATGCGATGGATCCTTCCTGCTTCGTGGTCGAGGCGCGCGACGGCACCCGCGTCGGCCTGGCCAGCGACCTCGGCTACGTGAATCGCGAGGTCATGCGCCATCTCACCGGCTGCGATGGCTTGTTCTTCGAGTCGAACCACGATCTCGACATGCTGCGCATGGGGACGTATCCGTGGTCGCTGAAGCGCCGGATCATGTCGCGCTTCGGCCATCTCTCGAACGATGATTCGCTGAGCGCCGTGCAGCGGCTGCTCGGCGCGGAGCTGAAAACGCTCTGCATGATTCACCTCTCGCAGAAGAACAATCACGAGTCGATCGTGCGCGACATGTGCACGAGACTGCTGCACCGGACCGGTGCGAGTCTCGAGTTTGCCATTGCGAAACAATTCGAGCCGACCGGCCTTTTCGACATCGCGCGACGGCGCGAACGCATCAGTCCCGCGGGCCAGATGTCGTTGTTCTAGAATCACCTGCGAATGAAAGCAACCGTCACCGTCGAACTGAAACCCTCCGTTCTCGACCCGCAGGGAAAGGCCATCGAGCATTCGCTCAGCTCGCTCGGCTTCCCCGGGGTGGAAGATGTGCGCGTCGGCAAGCTGTTTCGGATAACGCTTGCGGACAGTGGGCAGACACGGGAGGACGTCGAAACGCAGCTTCGACACATGTGCGAGCGACTTCTCGCTAACACGGTCATCGAAAAATTCTCCTACACTCTCGAGGACTAAGTTCGCCACACTCCTCGTGCTGCTCACTACCGTGGCGGTGACCGCGCTGGCCGTCGAGACACCAGCCGGCACGTTGAATCCCGTCCCGTCGCGCGATCGCAAAGTTGTCCGCCGCTGGGAACTGCCCGGTGACCCGCGCGGACTCGCGATTGGCGCTGACGGGACGATTTATGTCGGGCTGGCCGAACCTCAGGCCGTGGTCGCCATCGATCCCGAAACCGGCGCGGTGAAGAAACGCATCGTCCTCGACTCCGCCGAAATCGCCTCGACCAAAGAGCTCGTCACGCTCCGCACCAATCCGCAGCGCACACGTCTCTATGTCGCCAACGGCAGCGACGAGAGCGCGACGATCCTTTCCCTGCCCGACCTCGGCGTGCTCCGCGAGATCACCAAGGAAGGCGAGACGATTCGCGACGTCGTTCCCGATCCGAAAGGACGCTACGTCTATCTCCTCGGCCGGCGCGTGCATGTCTACGACGCCGATGGCCGCAGCGAGCTGCGCACGCTCGACGTCACCGATCCGATGGCGCTCGCCGTGAGTGCCGATGCGCTCGCGGTCTTCGCCACCGAGGATTTCGGCAACACGAAAGCGACCGTCGTCACGATGTACGACGCGAAGAATTTCGCGCGCATCACGAAGGATCCGCTGCAGACCACGAAGACGATCGAAGGAGCACTCTTCTCCGCGAAAGACCGCACGCTCATCGCCCTCAGCCGCGACTCGATCTTCCATCGCAACGCCATCCCGGCGAAGGGCCCCCGCGGCAACATCATCAACAGCCGCCTCGCCTGCTTCCCCGAAAACAGCGGCCCCCAGATCGCAACGCTCACCACCGACGACACGCTCGTCTACGCCGAACGCCGCTGCAGCGCCAGCGGCGCCTTCACCAGCTCCACCAGCGGCATCACCCCCGCCTCCCTCTACGGAGTCGACGCCTACGCGATCACCTACGACGCAAAATCCAACACGATCATCGCCACCGACCGCACAGGATTCCTGACGATCTACCACGTGCCGAGGGTTGTGATTTCGGAGTGAGCTTTGAGGGGAGTAGTCGAAGGGGGATCCCTCCACTCGCTTCGCTCGGTCGGGATGACACCATGCCCACGTGTCATCCCGAGCGTAGCGCAGCGGAGTCGAGGGACCTCCCGCCTACGAAGCGCGTCTCGCGCGAAACTCGTGTCATCCCGTGCGTAAGCACGGGATCCCCCTCTTATAAAGCACACGCTCCCATTCGGCAGGGGATCCCTCCACTCGCTTCGCTCGGTCGGGATGACACGACGCCCACGTGTCATCCCGAGCGTAGCGCAGCGGAGTCGAGGGACCTCCCGCCTACGAAGCGCGTCTCGCGCGAACTCGTGTCATCCCGTGCGTAAGCACGGGATCCCCCTCTTATAAAGCACACGCTCCCATTCGGCAGGGGATCCCCTGCCGCTTCGCGGCACGGGATGACACAAGCCCCCACCCCTTCCCATCGACTAAACTCCGCCCATGAAATTTGCCGTTGTCGTTCTTCCTGGTTCGAATTGCGATCACGATGCCTTGCATGTTGCGAAGGATGTGCTTGGTGCCGAGGCGGAGATGGTCTGGCATAAGGAGACCGATCTTCGCGGGGCTGATTGTGTGATCGTGCCGGGTGGGTTTGCGTATGGCGATTACCTGCGGGCCGGGGCGCTCGCGAAGTTTGCGCCGGTGATGGAATCGATCAAGGCGCATGCGGCGAAGGGGGGGCTCGTGCTCGGGATCTGCAACGGCTTTCAGGTGCTCACCGAGGTCGGGCTGCTGCCGGGTGCGTTGATGCGCAATCAGCACCTCCGCTTTCTCGGCCGCGACGTGCATCTGCGCGTCGAGCGGACCGACACGCCGTACACGAATCTCTTCCAGGCCGGCGACGTCTTCCGGGTACCGATCGCTCACGGCGAGGGGAACTACTACGCCGATGACGAGACCCTCGACGCGCTCGAGCGCAACGGTCAGGTGATCTTCCGCTACTGCGATGACGAAGGCCGTCTCACCAGCGATGCGAATCCGAACGGCTCGGCGCGTCACATCGCCGGCATCTGCAACAGCACGCGCAACGTGCTCGGCATGATGCCGCACCCGGAGCGCTGCGCCGAATCGATTCTCGGCAATGCGGCCGGACTGCTCGTCTTCAAGTCGATTGCCGAGTCGTTCGCAAACGCATAGGGCGAACACGTAGAATCCCTGCGCCATGGCGCAAGAGATCGACGCACTTCTTCAGGAAAATCGCGAGTTCCCGCCGTCCGACGCGTTTCGCAGGAACGCGAATGTCAACGATCCCGCAATCTGGTCGCAGGCCGCCAAAGACCGCGAAGGATTCTGGGCCGGCTGGGCCGAACAACTCGACTGGAAAGCGAAATGGGATCGCGTGCTCGAGTGGAACCCGCCGAACGCGCGGTGGTTCGTCGGCGGCACGCTCAACGCCGCGTACAACTGCCTCGATCGACATCTCGCCACGCGCGGCGACAAAGCAGCGCTGATCTGGGAAGGTGAACCGGGCGAGGTGCGCCGTGTGACATACCGCGAGCTGCACGCCGAGGTCTCGAAGTTCGCGAACGTGCTGAAATCCCTCGGCGTGAACAAGGGCGATCGCGTCGCCATCTACATGCCGCTCATCGTCGAAGCGGTCGTGGCGATGCTCGCGTGCGCGCGCATCGGCGCCGTGCATTCCGTCGTCTTCGGAGGCTTCTCCGCCGACGCGCTGAAAGACCGCATCCTCGATCAGGAAGCAAAGCTCGTCGTCACCGCCACGAGCGGCTATCGCCGCGGCACGGTGGTGCCGCTGAAGAAAACGACCGACACCGCCGTCGCCGACTGCCCGAGCATCACCAGCGTCGTGGTGGTCCGCCGCCGCGACGAAGACGACGTGACGATGCAGGACGGTCGCGATCTCTGGTACCACGAGCTGATGGCGAAGGCCGGCGCCGAGTGCGAGCCCGAGTGGGTCGACTCCGAGCACATGCTCTACATCCTCTACACGTCAGGCAGCACCGGAAAGCCGAAAGGAATCGTGCACACCACCGGCGGCTATCTCACCGGCTGCCTCGCCACGACGAAGTGGGTCTTCGACCTGAAAGAAGAAGACATCTACTGGTGCACCGCCGACATCGGCTGGGTCACCGGTCATTCATACGTCGTCTACGGACCGCTCGCCGCCGGCGCGACGGTGATGATCTACGAAGGCGCGCCTGACTTCCCGAAACAGGATCGCTTCTGGGACATCATCGAGCGCCACAAGGTCACGATCTTCTACACCGCTCCCACCGCGATTCGCGCATTCATGAAATGGGGCGAGCATCTGCCGAAAGCGCACGACATGTCGTCGCTGCGCGTCCTCGGTTCCGTTGGTGAGCCGATCAATCCGGAGGCGTGGATCTGGTATCACGAGAACATCGGCGCGGGCCGCTGCCCGATCGTCGACACCTGGTGGCAGACCGAAACGGGCGGGATTCTCATCACGCCGCTGCCGGGACTCGTGCCGACGAAGCCGGGCTCCGCGACGAAGCCGTTCCCCGGCATCGATGCGCAGATTCTCGATGAACGCGGCAACGCGGTCGAAGTCGGCGGCGGCTATCTCGCGATCACCAGCCCATGGCCGGCGATGTTGCGCGGCATCTGGGGCGATCCCGAACGCTTTCAGAAACAGTACTGGTCGAAGTGGCCGGGCATCTACTTCACCGGCGACGGTGCGAAGCGCGACGAGCAGGGTTACTTCTGGCTCCTCGGCCGCGTCGACGATGTGATCAACGTCGCCGGACATCGCATCGGCACGATGGAAGTGGAGTCGGCGCTCGTCGATCACCATTCCGTCGCCGAGGCCGCGGTGGTCGGCATCGCGCACGAGATCAAAGGGACCGCCGTCGCGGCGTTCGTCATCGTGAAGGAAAGCGAACGCGCGCACGCGCAGGAAGATCCGGCGAAGTTCGAACAGGAGCTGAAAGCGCACGTGGCCGAGAAGATCGGCGCGATCGCGAAACCGGAGAAGATTCTCGTGACCTCCGATCTGCCGAAGACACGCTCGGGCAAGATCATGCGCCGCCTGCTGCGCGACATCGCGGAAGGACGCGCGCTCGGCGACGTGACCACGCTCGCCGACCCTGGCGTCGTCGCGAATCTCAAAGAGAAATACGAGGAAGAAAGCTGAGCTCCCGCGTCGCGATCATCACGGGCGGGTCGCGCGGCATCGGCCGCGTCACCGCCATGCGCCTGCTGCTCAACGGCTGGAAGATTGCCTTCACGTACTCGCAGTCCGAGGAGGCGGCGGTCGCGTTCGAAGCGGAGTCGAAAGGAAACGCGATCGCGTTTCACGCCGACGTTCGCGACGAAGAGGCGAATCGCCGCGTAGCAGAGGAT
The DNA here is from genome assembly GCA_036261885.1 of Thermoanaerobaculia bacterium. Classification (GTDB taxonomy): domain Bacteria; phylum Acidobacteriota; class Thermoanaerobaculia; order Gp7-AA8; family Gp7-AA8; genus QHVT01. The sequence goes on from DATAJY010000008.1 coordinate 277,197, forward strand.
GTGCTCGCGCGGCTCGGCGCGATCGACGCGCTGGTGAACAACGCCGGCGTTCGTCGTGACGCGCTGCTCTACAACATGACCACGGAACAGTGGGACGAAGTGCTCGACACGAACGTCAGCGGCGCATGGTCGATGACGAAGGCGGTGCTGCCGCAGATGATGCAGCAGCGTCGCGGCGCGATCGTCAACGTCGCCTCGCTCTCCGGATTGCACGGCGTCGTCGGCCAGACGAATTACTCGGCCGCGAAAGGAGCGCTCATCGCGATGACGCGGTCGCTCTCGCGGGAAGTGGCGCGCAGCGGCATTCGCGTCAACTGCGTCGCGCCCGGCCTCGTCGACACCGACATGATCTCGGGGCTCGATCCCGACGTGAAGCGCGAAATGATCAAGCAGATCCCGATGCGCCGCGCCGTGAAAGCCGATGAGGTCGCCGCCGCGATCGCGTTCCTCCTCTCCGACGATGCCAGCGGAATTACCGGACAGGTGCTGGCGATTGATGGTGGCGCCTCGGCATGAGCTCGCCCTATTTCTCTCTGGTCATCCCCACGTACAACCGCCTCGACATGCTCGTGCGCGTGCTCGATGCGCTCGACGCGCAGCTCGACGCCCCGCCCTTCGAAGTGATCGTCATCAACGACGGCTCGAAAGATGACACCGCGAACGTGATGTCGCGGCGCAAGGGCATCACGTTCCGCACCCAGGAAAACGGCGGCCCGGGACGGGCGCGCAATCACGGAGTCACGCTCGCGACCGGAAAAATCGTGATCTTCATCGGCGACGACACGGTGCCGGAGCCGCGGTTTCTCGCGGAGCACGCACGCGTGCATCGCGCCACGAACGACGATCCGATGGTGGCGTGCCTCGGCTACACCGGCTGGCCGCACGGCGAGCGCGTGACCGCGTTCATGGATTACATCAACGACTTCGGCCTCCAGTTCGGCTACAAGCTCATTCAGGACGGCGCCGTCGTTCCGTTCAATTTTTTCTATACCTCGAACATCTCCATCGACCGTGAAGTGCTCGCCGCGCATCCGTTCGATACGACGTTTCCCTCGGCCGCGTGGGAAGACATCGAGCTCGCGTACCGGCTCGACGCGAAGGGTCTGAAGATCCACTACAACGCGCGCGCGGTGACGCGGCATTACCACCCGATGAACATCGACTCGTTCGCGCGCCGCCAGTACACGGTCGGCAAATCGGGCGCGATCTTCTATCAGAAGCATCCGGAGCTCGGTCACTTCCTCGGGGTGCACGAGCTCGAGACGCGCGCGCTCGCGAACGAGATGCAGCTCGCGAAGCTGCGCCGGAAGGCGCGCCTCGGCGAGCGCTTCCGGCTGCTCGCACGGCCGCGCGTGTTCGAAACGCTGATGCGCGAACACTATCTGCGCGGGCTGCGCGACGGCTTGCGCGGGTAGAATCGCGCGCCGATGTTCATCACGTTCGAAGGCCCCGAGGGCTCGGGCAAGTCGACCCAGATCCAGCGCGTTGCCGAATGGGTGCGCGAAGCGGGACGCACCTGCGTGGTCACGAAGGAGCCGGGCGGCACGCCGATCGCGGATCGCATTCGCGCGATCGTGCTCGACAGCGCCACCGTCGGCCTCGATGCGTACGCGGAAGTGTTGTTGTACTCCGCCTCGCGCCGGCAACACGTCGTCGAAGTCATCAAACCGGCGCTGCAGCGCGGCGAGCTCGTGTTGTGCGACCGCTACATCGACGCCACGATCGCGTATCAGGGCTACGGACGTTTGATCGACCTCGGTCGCCTCGAAACGCTGAACGCCTGGGCGACCGAAAACATCAAACCCGAGCTCACGCTGCTCTTCGACCTCGACGAGCAGACGGGCCTCGATCGCGCACACGCGCGAAACGCGGGCATGGAGGTCGACGAAGGGCGCTTCGAAGCGGAAGACCTCCGCTTCCACCGGCGGGTGCGTGAGGGCTATCTGGCCATGGCCACCGCGGAGCCGAAGCGATTCGTGAAGATCGACGCGGACGGCACGATCGACGAAGTGTTCGCGCGCACGCTGGCCGTGCTGAAAGAACGACTCCCATGACCATGACCTCCGCGCGCGTCCTCGAGACCGCGCAACGCAACGAACTGCATCACGCGCTGATCCTGCACGGCCCGGCTCCGGAGCCGCTGCGGACGCTCTCCGTACGGATCGCGAAAACGCTGAACTGCCTCGACGGCTCGACCGGGGACGACTGCCTCTCCTGCCAGCGCATCGACCGGCGCACACACCCCGACGTCCATTTCATCGAAGTGGGCGGCGACAAGAAGATGATCTCGATCGAACAGATCCGCGAGATCGTCAGTGAGGCCTCGCTGCGCCCATACGAAGGGCGCAACAAAGTCTTCATCATCGATCCGGCCGACGGCCTCAGCATCGCCGGCTCGAACTCGCTGCTGAAGACGCTCGAAGAACCGACGCGCGACACGACGTTTCTGCTGCTGACGCGTTCGGCCGATCTCCTGCTGCCGACGATCAAGTCGCGCGCGCAGCAGATTTACATCGGCGACACCGCGCGTCCGCTCACCGGCCCGCGCGAAGTACAGCGCATCCGCCAGGTCGCGCTGCTCGAGAACGGAGAGGATCTCGCCGGCGACATCCTCGATCTGCTCTTTCGATTCGCATCGCGCGGCGAAAGCGCGGCCTTGCTCGCGCTCGCGTCCGTGGTTGCCGGTCACGAAGATGCGAAAGACGCGATCGCACTCCTCGGCTCGATCCTCTGCGACGTCATCGCCCTCGACCCGCGCGAAGCGCTCGATCCGAAGAAGCTCACCGAGATCCGGGAGCGCATTCCCCGCGAGAAGCTCCTCGCCGCCGCCGACAGCGCGATGGCCGCCATTCGCTGGCTGAACGTGAATGCGGACGTGCGTCTCCTGGCGGAGGGGATCGTCGCGGAGCTGGTGTAGAGGAAGCGGGCGCGGCCTTCGCGGCTGCGCGCTCCCGAGTTAACCGGTTACAAAAATTCGACCCCGCCGTTTCCGGCGGGGTCAGGGTGAACCTTACTGGATGGGAGCGGCGCGAACGCTCGGGGGTGAGGGTCAGGATCGGTAAGATTCAAGGAAGAGTACAAAAGGCGGAAACAACAGAGGCAGGCTTGTACGACAGAAAGCGGCTCTCGCCTGCCCATCCAGTAAATCCTTGTTCATCGTTGCGGTGCATTCTAACGCAGACTTTGTGAAACTTTTCTCAATGTAACTGCAATGTGACAAGCCACGGTCCAGCAACTAGATAGCAGCACTTTTCGGAATGCGCGAAAGTGTAAAGCAAAACGGTTGTTCGGTCCACTTGCACCTGCACAACAGCACAAAGTGAATAATCATTCACACAGGGTTGCGCGGAGATTGCGCGAGGGAAAAACGCCGGCTGAACCCGACGTCAGCGCGAGCGGGGCTCGACCAGGCTCGTGTCCGGTCCGAAGGGCCGGGCCAGCGAAATGTGCCCCGCCAGCGTCTCGGCCGGGCTGCCGTTCACCAGCACGCGAACGCGTCGCGCGTCGCTGAAGTTGCTGGTGATGGTCTGGACGAGCGAGTGGATGGCCATGATCTCGGTGTGGCTGCCGGTCTCCCACCCCTTCTGCAGCGTCGGACCGCCGAGGTCGACGATCACATTGCCACCCGGAAGGAGATACGCACCGCGGACGAGGGTGTCCGGAGGGAAAAGACGGAAAGCCGTCTTTCCAGCGGGACCTTTCATCAGCTCGCGCGCGACCACCGGAATCGCCGCGGCCGGGTTTTCGGGGAGGGCGATGTTTCGCGACTCGGCGATCAGCTGCATGTCGCCCGACTCGTAGTAGAACCGCGCCACGCGATTGGAGACCTTGTTCGCGGCGTTGATGTTCGCCGCGAGCTCGTTCTTTTTCTTACATGCGCCGGCCAGGGCCAGCACGGCCAGCGCGAAAACTGCGACCCGTTTCACGCTAGCGTTCCGTCCTCGTCTGCGGAGTGGCAGGCGCGGGAGTCTGCGTCTGTGCCGGCGCGGGTGCAGGTGCCTGCGTCGAGGTGGCGGGCGCCGTCGCGGTGGCCGGAGCGGGCGGAGGCGTGACGCCGATGCGCGTCTCGTAGTCGGTCTTGTAGCGTGTCACCGCGCGCGTGATCGCATCGACGATTGCAGCCTGAAACGCCGCGCTCTGCAGCTTCGCTTCTTCCTCGGGATTCGAGATGAAGCCGACTTCGACGAGCGCGGCCGGCATCGTCGCACCGACCAGCACTTTGAACGGCGCCTGCTTCACGCCGCGATTGCCGACACCGGTCGCGGACGACATCTCTTCCTGAATGGCCTGCGCGAAACGGCTCGACTCGCCGATGTACGCCTGCTGTGCGAGGTCCCACAGAATCAGTTTCAGATCGCTCGCGGGATCGGCGGCCGCGGCGGCGTTCTCCGTCTCCGCCGCTTTCTTCGCCAGTTCGTCGCTCGCCTCGAGCGAGAGGTAGTACGTCTCGGAGCCTTTCGCATTCGGTGCGACGGCCGCGTTCATGTGCACGGAGAGGAAGAGATCGGCCTTGTATTGATTGGCGATCGCGGTGCGCTGATCGAGCGAAACGATGCTGTCGTCCTCGCGCGTGAGCACGACGCGCGCGCCGGTCTTCGCGGCCAGCGAGGCAGCGAGCTTCTGGCTCACCGCGAGCGTCACGTCCTTCTCGTACAAGCCACCCGGCCCGACCGCGCCGACTTCTTTGCCGCCGTGACCCGGATCGATCACGATCGTGTGGATGCCGGGCGCATCCTGCGGACGCGGCGGCACGCCGCTCGGTTGCAGCGCACCCGGAACAGGCGCCGCCCCTTTGCGCAGATCGAGCACGATGCGCGGCGGGTTCTCGAGTTGATACGCGTCGCCGACGACGTCCGGCGAGGTCAGTTGAATGCGCAGCTCGTTCGCGATGAACGTCAGCTTCGCGATGTATGGGTCCTCATACGTCTGCTCGCCGAACGGCGCGCGCAGCGGCGAGCGAAAGCGCACGACGTATCCGCTCGGCTCCTTCGCCACGGCGTATTCGGCGGACGCGCTGAGCGTGAGCACGATCTTCGAGATGCCCTGCACGTTCGCAACGGAGACCTGCACGCCGACGGCATCACGCTGTTGCGGGCGGACGGCGAGCACTCTCGTGTTTGCGTCCCAAGTAACATCCTGCGCCGACCTGCCGAGAAAGCCCTGGAAGAACTGCCACGGCACGTAGGGGCGGCCTTCGATGGCGATCGGCGGCACCGGCATCTCGATGAGGTCATCGCGAATGACGCCGTAGCGCGAGTCGGGACCGAACGCGGCCACGGAACCGCTCACCGTGACCTTGAAGCCGTTCGAATCCGATTCGACGCTGCCGCCGAGGCCCTGCGCCACTTCCGTCGCGGAGACGTAGGTCTGCCCCGACTGAATGACGTACGTGATGGGGCGATCGCCGCTCGCCGTGCGCAGCGTTCCCTGTCCGGACGATGGCGTTCCGGCGGTCTGCGCGACGACGATCGAAGCGACGGTGAGGAGAACGAGAACACCGAGAGAGAGGAGGCGTTTCATGGTGACGGCCGGGCGATTATCGCACGTGGTACGCTTCGGCCACTTCGCCCCGATCCTGGAGAACACGCATGAAACGATTGCTCGCCATCACGCTTCTGCTCCTCGCCGGATGTGCCGGTGAGAAGAAAGACCCGTCGGTGTTCGAGCTCACGGATGACCCCGTCAGCGTGCGCGGCTGGATTCTCGACGTGAAAGGGGCGACCCGCGGCGAGACGATGGAGATGGAAGTGGCGCGCCGCGCGCAGCTCTTCGCCTCCGCATCGGTCTGGGTCGAGAAGTCGCAGTACGCCTCCGGCGGCATCGCCGAGAACGGCGCATTCATCATCCTCGACGTCCCCGCGCACACCGCCACCATCGGCTTCAACGCGCCCGGTGCCGAGACCGCGCAGATCGTGATGAAAGACATCCCCGGCAACGCCGATGTCTATCTGCCGGACGTGATTCTCGAGAACGGCGGCGCGAAGTTTCTCGATCCGTCGAAGCTCGTCGTGCGCATGGCCTCGACCGACGTCGAGAAGCCGACGCCCACCGGGAAATTCGCCACGATCAACGGCGTGAAAGTTCCGATCGTGAACGCGCCGTACGCGCAGCTGATGGATCGTCGCGAGTATCCGAACCCGCCGGGATATCAGCCGGTGGCCACGGTCAAGTAACGCCGCCGCGCCGTCTCCACATCAGCGCGGCTGTTCGCCGTATCGCGCCGCCTCGTCTTCATTCCCCATCGCGCGCAATGCGCCCACGAGCGATTCGCGCGCACGCGGATGCGCCGGATCGATGTCGAGCGTTCGGCGAAACGCATCGATCGCGCCGAGCCCATCGCCGCATTCGCGTTTTGCTTCGCCGAGGCGGTTCCAGGCGGCGGCGAAGTTCGGTCGTGCGGCGAGCGCGCGCTCGTAAAACACGATCGCTTCCTTCGTCCGCCCACTCTGCGCGAGGAACACTCCCGCGTTGAACACCGCCTCGGCGCGTGACAACGTCGACAGCACGCGAATCGCTTCGCTCGTGTCGCGCGTCAGCGCCGCACGCGCGATGGCACGCCATTCGAGCGCGAGCTCCTGTTTCGGATCTTTCGCCAGAATCCCCTCCGTGGTCGATTCGAGCTCGCGCCATCGACGATGCCGCAGCAGCGCGGACGCCAGATCGAGATACGGCTCGATCTCCTCCGGCTTCCGCTCGGCGAGCAGTCGTTCGAGCTTCCGCACCGACGCCGCGTTCGCACCACCGGTCGCGCGCACGAACGCGACGGTGTCGTACAGCTCGTCGTTCGACTCGATGCGCGTGATCGACGGCTCGCGCTCCTCGCGCAGCGCCAGCAACTCCGCACCACCCGGCGTGCGGCGGATGAAGTGATCGGTCATCACGACGTTCACGACGTCCTGCGGCCGCCGCTTCTGCATGTGGCACGACGTGCAGTCTTCGGTCGCACGATGCGCGCTCGCGTGGCACGAGAGACAGGCCTTGCGGTAGTGCGCGGCATCCGTGATTTTCCGATGCGGGTCATGACAGGTGAGACAGCTCAGGCGCCCTTCACTTTCCGTGAAGCAACGGCTCTGTTCGAGACGGTACGGATGATGATTGATCTCGAACCGCTGGTCGCGCGGCATCACGTCTTCGTCGACGTCGATGCGATGCGTGTAGTCGTCGAGCGATTGTCCCGGGCGGAACGACTGAATGTCGCGGCCGAACTTCCGTATGCCGGAGATGAGCACCGTCGGCTGCATGTGGCACTCGTAGCAGATGTCGTTGCGCAGCTTCCTGCCGATGCGAATCGGATTGACGATGCTCTTCCGCACCACGGCGACGTCGCGTTTCGCGCTCGCGAGCTCGACGTGCTTCGCGCCAGGACCGTGACAGCGCTGGCAGCCGATCCCTTCGCTCAACCGCGCTGGAAACGCCTGCGACCGCCAGTACGACAACGGTTCTTCGCGCGCCGCGCTGTACGCGTTGTGGCAGAACATGCATTCGTAGCGCACGCGCCGCAGCACCCCTTCGTGATCGGCGCGGTCGTAGCCCGGTGCCATGCGCCACTCGCGCGTCTGCGAATACCACGCGAGCGGCAGCTGATACAGCTCGCCGCCTGGCGTGGCGTAGAGATACGTGCGCGAGTGATTGCCGGAGCCGAGAATCCAGTCGACTCGTTGTTCGAAGAGGTGAATCGGTGCGCCGTCGCTCGCGAGCTGGTAGCGCCGAAACGTCAGCACGTCGCCGCGACGGCGAATCTCGAAGTACTGCTTCGACTTCGCGTGAAAGTACGGCGGCGCGTCGAAGTCTTCGAGGAACGCATCGGCGCGCGGCCGATAAAGCGAGCGCGCCATGCCGACGTGCTGGTAGGTTCTGGCGACGTCGGCATGACAGTTCGCGCACGACGCATCGTCGGCGTAGCCGCTGAGCAGCAGCGCGAAGAGCACCGCGAACATGCGGATGATCTTACGCGGTGACGAGCTCGCAGAACTTCTTCAGATCGATGTTGCCGCCGGAGACGACGGCGACGACCGGACCTTCGTTCTGCTGCAGCGCGGCCGCGACGCCGAGCGCGCCGGCCCCTTCGGCGATGACGCGCATCTTCGACGCCACGAGTTGCATCGCCGCGCGCGTCTCCTCGAGCGTGACTACGATCGAGCCGTCGACCGTCTCCTTCATCCGATCCCACATGCGCGGGAAGATGCTCTTGCCGCCGGCGCCGTCGACGAACGAGGCCTGCCACTGTTCGAAGAGCTGGGGCGATCCGGCCGCGAATGATTTCGCTCCCGGCGCCGCGGTCTCCGGTTCCGCACCGAGGACGCGCACGTGCGGTGCGACGGCACGCATCGCGCTGCCGATGCCGGCGATCAGCCCGCCGCCGCCGATCGCGGAGATCACGGTCTTCACGTTCGGCAGATCCTCGAGGATCTCGAGCGCGACGGTCGCGTTGCCGGCGATGAAATCGTGATCGTCGAACGGATGCACGAACGTCCCCTCCACTCCCGGAAACGCGCGGTCTTCCATCGCCTGCCAGCATTGATCGAACGGCGCTTTGACGAGCGTCGCGCCGAGGGCGCGCATCCGTTCGACTTTCGTCTCGGGTGCCTTGTCGATGACCACCACCGTGCACGGCACGCCCGCCTCGCGCGCGGCGTATGCAACGCCCTGCCCGGCATTGCCGGCGCTGATCGTCCAGACGCCCTTGCTGCGCGCTTCAGCGGAGAGCAACGCCACCGCATTCGCCGCCCCGCGCAACTTGAACGCATTGATCGGCTGCAGGTTCTCGAGCTTCAGCCAGATCTCCGGCACCCCCTCCAGCCCATGCAGAAGCCGCACGAGCGGCGTACGCGTGATGACACTGCCGATGCGCTCCCGCGCAGCACGAATGTCCTCGATGGTGACACGACGAACAGGGGGTGCAGTGGACATGCAGGGATTGTATTGGGGATCGGGAGTCGGGAGTCGGTTGTCGGGAGAACGAGGAAACACGGCCACTCAGTCCGTGGAAGGGCGGCGGCCTCCCGACTACCGACAACCGACTACCGACAACCGACTCCCGATCCCCGCCCCATCAGGCATGTTTCATGCGCCGCAAAAGTCGTTATGGCGATTGAACGAAACGTGAATGATCCCGAGCGCTGGGTCTCTGCAATTTTCGGAGCGGCGCTCACCGCATATGGCCTGAAAAGGCGCTCCATCGGCGGCCTCATCCTCGGTGCGATCGGCGGCACGCTGCTCTGGCGCGGTGCCACCGGGAACTGCCCGATCTACTCCGGCCTCGGCGTGTCGACCGCGACGGACGACGCCGTGCGCAACGTCAGCGTGCCGTATGGGCGCGGCGTCCGCGTCGAGAAAGCCGTCACCGTCAACACATCGGCGGAACAGGTCTATCGATTCTGGCGCGACTTCTCGAATCTGCCGCGCTTCATGCACAACCTCGAGGCGGTCGAGGTGCACGACGACAAACGCTCGCGCTGGGTGGCGAAAGGCCCGGCCGGCAAGGACGTCGCGTGGGAAGCGGAAATCATCAACGAGATCCCGAATGAGCTGATCGGCTGGCGCTCCATCAACGGCAGCGAAGTCGACAACGCCGGCTCCGTGCATTTCAAACAGGTGCCGGGCGGCCGCGGCACGGAAGTGAAGGTCGTGCTGCGCTACGACCCGCCCGCCGGCCGGTTCGGCGCGACAGTGTCGAAGCTTCTCGGCGAAGACCCGGCCCTCAATGTCCAGGAGGATCTGCGCCGCCTGAAGATGCTGCTCGAAACAGGTGAGATCGCGACGACCGAAGGTCAATCGAGCGGGAGGAAATGATCGATGAAGGCTGTCTGCTGGTGGGGTAAGGGAGAGGTACGCGTCGTCGATGTTCCGGATCCAAAAATCATCAATCCACACGATGCCATCGTCCGCGTCACGCTCACCGCGATCTGCGGCTCCGATCTGCATCTCTACGACGGCTACGTGCCCACCATGATGCGCGGCGACATCCTCGGCCACGAGTTCATGGGCGAGGTCGTCGAAACCGGCGCGGCAGTGAAGAACCTGAAGGTCGGCGACCGCGTGGTCGTGCCGTTCCCGATCTCCTGCGGCCGCTGCTGGTTCTGCCAGAACCACCAGTGGTCGCTCTGCGACAACACCAATCCGAACGCATGGATGAATGAGGCGCTCAATGGATTCGCGACCGCCGGCATCTACGGTTACTCGCACATGTACGGCGGTTACGCGGGAGGACAGGCGCAGTACGTGCGCGTGCCGTTCGCGGACGTGAATCCGTTCAAGGTGCCGAACGGCATCCCCGACGAAAAGGTGCTCTTCCTCACCGACATCTTCCCCACCGGGTATCAGGCCGCGGAACAATGCGGCATTCAGCCGGGGGACACGGTCGCGGTGTGGGGCTGCGGTCCGGTCGGTCTGTTCGCGATTCGCAGCGCGTGGATGCTCGGCGCCGAACGCGTCATCGCCATCGATCGCTTCCGCGAACGGCTCGACCTCGCCGCCGGCGACGGCCGCACCGAAACGCTCGACTACTCGGATGAAGACACGTTCGACGAATTGAAGGATCTCACCGGCGGCCGCGGTCCCGATCGCTGCATCGACGCCGTCGGCATGGAGGCGCACGGCACGTTCGCCGACGCCATGCTCGATCGCGTGAAGCAGGCCATGAAGCTGCAGTTCGATCGCGCCCACGTGCTGCGCCAGGCGATTCACTCCTGCCGCAAAGGGGGAACGGTTTCGATTCCCGGCGTGTACGCCGGCTTCATCGACAAAGTACCGATGGGGATGGCCTTCGCGAAGGGACTGACGATGCGCATGGGCCAGACGCACGTGCACAACTATCAACGCCCGCTCTTCGAGCGCATCGAACGCGGAGACATCGATCCCTCCTTCATCATCACGCACCGCGTGACGCTCGACGACGCGCCGGAGATGTATCAGACGTTCCGCGACAAACAGGATGATTGCGTGAAGGTAGTCATGCGACCTTCGTGAACGCGGAGTGGCGGGACCATGTGTCATCCCGACCGGGTGCGTGCGCACACGCGGGATCGCCGTACCTGCTCTACAATCCGCCGCCATGCGCCTGATCACACGTTCTGATTTCGACGGCCTTGCGTGCGCGGTGTTGCTGCGCGAGGTCGAGTCGGTCGATTCCGTCGAGTTCGTGCATCCGAAAGATGTGCAGGACGGCAAGGTGGCGGTCGGTCGCAACGACATCCTGAGCAACCTGCCGTACGTCCATGGCGCCGGACTCTGGTTCGATCACCATTCGAGCGAGATCGTGCGCAACGAAGACACGGTGTCGTATCGCGGACGCTTCGAAGTGGCGCCGTCGGCGGCGCGCGTGGTCTTCAATCACTACGGCGCGGAGAAGCTCGGCAAATACGAGAAGCTGCTCGAGTCGGTCGATCGTTCGGATGCCGCCCAACTGACCATCGATGAAGTGAAGACGCCGTCCGGCTGGATGCTGCTGTCGTTCGTCATGGATCCGCGCACCGGGCTCGCGTATCACCACGGCTATCGCATCAGCAATCGCGAGCTGATGACGAAGATGATCGAGCTGATCGCGCAGCATCCCGACGATCCCGATGCGGTGCTCGCCGATGTGGACGTCAAGGAACGGATCGAGCGCTATTTCGCGCAGCAGGAAGAGTTCGAACGCATGACGCGCGCGCATTCACGCGTGGAAGCGAACGTGATCGTGACCGATCTGCGCGGCGCCGGCGAACCGCCGACCGGCAACCGCTTTCTCGTTTACACGTGGTACCCGCAGGCCAACATTCAGGTGCGCATCTTCGACGGCCGCAAAGGCGAGTTCGTCGTCTGCGCGGTGGGACACAGCATCTTCAACCGCACCTCGCGCACCGACGTCGGCCGCCTCATGGCGAAGCATGGAGGCGGCGGACATCGCGGCGCCGGCACGTGTCAGCTGCCACTCGCGGAAGCGGAGGCGAAGCTGGCCGAGATCATCGACACGATCAAGAGAGACGGTTAGCGCTTTCGGTCACGCCGCCTTTTTGATCGAGGTCACGTTCGAGGGGGCGGTGTCCTTTTTCCATCCCGCCGTCTGCACCAGACCGACGCCCGCGAGAATCACGACCATGGCCACGATCGAGAGCGGCGTGAGCGGCTCCTTCAGAATCAGCCAGCCGAGGAACACGGCCACCACCGGATTCACGTACGCGTAGAGCGACGTGTGCGTGGTGCGCATGTGTGCGAGAGCGAAGACATACGCGCTGTACGCGATGACGGAGCCGAAGAGTGTGAGGTAGGCGAGCGCGCCGAAGGTGCGCGGCGTGAGTGCGAAGCGCGCCGGCTCGCCGATGGCGATGCCGACGACGCCGACGATCAGGCCGCCGGCGAGCATCTGCAGCGCGGCGTTGGTGATGAGCGGCACGTGGCGCAGGTTGTACTTGCCGCGCGCGGAGCCGAGCTGCCAGCAGACGGCGCCGAGCTGAATCGCGAGCGCGCCGAGAATGAAGTAGAGATTCCAGGGAACGCCGGAGCCTTTGGGCGTGACGAGCATGGCCACGCCGGCGAAGCCGATGAGCATGCCGATGCCGCTGCGCAGATCGGTGCGCTCTCCGCCGGTGCGGAACGCTTCGATGATGGCCATCCAGAACGGCGAGGTCGCGACGAGCAGCGCCGCCAGCCCGCTCGGTACCCACTGCTCGGCCCAGACGACGGCGAGATTGCCGACACCGACCATCAGGAAACCGCACAGCGTCAGATTGCCGAGCGTGCCGAGGTCGCGCGGAATGCGCTCCCCTTTGAGCAACGCCACGCCGAGCATCAACAGGCCGGCGATCGTGAACCGGATCGACGTCAGCAGCATCGGCGGAATCGTTTCGAGCGCGATGCGGATGCCGAGATAGGTCGTGCCCCAGACGATGCAGACGATCGCAAAGGCGGTATAGGCGATGGTTTTTTCGTGCTTCACGCGCGCGCTCCCTTCCGTGTGAATCAGTCGTTGATGCCGAGACCGAGATCGATGCCGCCGACTTTCTCGCAATGGGTTTCCATGACGATGGTCGTGCGGGTGGTGAACGAGATCGGTGCGGCCGTGAGTTGCTGGACGAGCGTGTTGAGCTCGCCGATCGAGCCCGCGCGCACTTTGATGAGGTAACAGTCGTCGCCGGCGACGGTGTGCACTTCGAGCATCTCGTCGCGGCGCATCAGCTCGCGGAACTTCTTGCGCGCGGCATTCCCGAGAGACGGTCCGCGCGCGGCGATGAATGCGGTGATGGAACGGCCGAGGGCGGTCGGATCGACGACGGCCGTCGTGCCGCGAATGACGCCCTGCCGCTCGAGCTTGTCGAGCCGGTCGGCGACGGCGGGACGGGAAAGGCCGACCTGCTCGGCAATCTGCGCCGCGGGCGTGCGTCCGTCTTTGAGGAGCAGCGCGACGATCTGCAGATCGAGTTCGTCCAATTCGACAGCCATGTCGAGAATATGGCTTCGAATCGTCAGAAAATCAAGATCATTACTTTCGAATCGAAAGATTCGAGACGATTTCGTGACCGGAGTACCTCGGCGCGCATTCATCAGAAAGAACACGCGCCGAGGAAGAAGCGTTCGAGATCAGCTCACGGAAACGAGCGGCAGCTTGACGGCGAAGAGTCTGCGCGCGGCGCTGAACGACGGAGCGACGTGCGGGCGCGGGTAGCTGAACTCCGCGCGCTGTTGCGCGGTCTGCAAAAGGTCGCGCTGCAGGTATTCGATCTTCACGTCGCGATTCGGATCGTCGATCAGCTTCTGCAGCGACCGCCGATTGAAGACGATGCTCCTCAGCTTCATCCCCTCGCCGCGCACCGCGTACCGCAGAGTGTTCCGCTCCGCAGAGCACGCGCGCGCAACACCCGCCGGAAGCACGCTCACGATCGCTTCTGCAATCCGGCTTTCGTCGTATTTGTTGCTCATCTGAGTTCCCTCCGCGCTTCGCGTTCTCATGCTGTAATAGACGCTGAATGAGGCCGAAAGTTTTGTCTTCGGATGCGAAATCACGGTGAACGCCTCGCAAAGAGTCGTGACATTCACCCCGCTCGGCAAGACCGTCGCCGCCCACGACGACGAAACGATCCTCGATCTCGCCCGCCGCGCCGGAGTCCCCCTCGGCAACAGCTGCGGCGGCGTCGGCATCTGCGCCCGCTGCCGCGTCACCGTGTTGCGCGGCGCGGAAACCCTCAGCCCCCCAACCTCCATAGAGATCCGCTTCGGAACCGCCCGCGGTTTCACAAGCGATGAACGAATGGCCTGCCAGGCCGTGGTGGGCGGAGGGTGCGAGGTGACGACTACGTATTGGTAGTCGGGAGTCGGTTGTCGGTTGTCGGGGGACCACCAGGGGCGCGAGTTGCCCGCTTTGGTGTGTGCAGATTCGCGCGGCGAAATGGCAGTGTGGGGTAACGACGACGGACTGGTAGCCGGTTGTCGGAGACCGCCGCCAACACCCTCGTGGACTGGGTGGCGGCCTCCCGTGAGTGCTTTGGATGTTCCTTTCCAGAGATGCTTGGGTTGATGCTTTCCAGTTTGTTAATAGGAATCGGGAGGGCGGCAGCCCTTTCCGTGGCGTCAATTCAAATGAATGTGTTGCGGGCAGTGTCGAGCTTACCGA
>DATAJY010000004.1:0-678314 GCA_036261885.1 Thermoanaerobaculia bacterium
CACCAAAAGAGTGCGGATGGAGGCGCGGTCCACGACGTCGATCTTGCTCCGATCGCTCGACGAAACAGAGACGATAGAAGCAAGGCTGGCCGCCACGTCGGCCGTTGACAGATAGGGCCTTCTCATGGAGAGGTAGGGAAACAGGCCGCTCGTGAATCTCCTAGGTGGTCCAGGAAGGTCCAAACAGGGAGGTGTCGAGTGAATGGAGTTGTGCAATCGGGTCCGGAAAGGTCGCGGCTTTCGAACGCGACGGTGAAGATCCATCGCGTCCGGGGCGGGCGATCGTCGGAAATCGCACGGGCGACGGCGTTGGACGATGGTTCGTTCACCGCCGAAGGGGACGTGTCAGCGGCAGCGGACGACTTCTATTACGCGACCGCGGTGCTCGGCGACGACGGCGTGGCGCTCATGGCGATCTTCGGCTCGTCCATCCCCGCGCACATCATCATCAACGAGCTGACGACCGTCGCGGCCGCGTACTGCGCCGCGCAGTTTCTGACCGGCGGCACGATCGAAGGGAGCGCGTTCGCGCTGAGCATCGTCGCGGCGATGAATGCGAATCTCATCGATCACCACAACGGTGGTGTGTCCCGGCTGATGACGCACTCGCCGAACGGCGATGAAACGAATTCCTGCCGCTCGCTGATGTCGCTCGCGAATTTTCTGACGTCGGCCGTGCGCGCGCGCGGCGGCGTGCTGACCGCACTCTACACGTTGACGACGCCGCCAAACGGCAGTGCGCCGACGAACACCATCGAAGCCCTCGGCAATCTTGCGCGCAACCCGGCCAATCACGTCGGCGGCATCTTCGTGCAGTCAAAGCTGGCCAGCGTGTACGGACCGGCGCTGCGCGAACAGCCGGACGCCTGGACGATCGTCGTGAAGGTGAACGACTCCGGCGACAAGACGCGCATGTTCGGCGGCCCGGGAAGCGTCGCCTTCGATGCGCAGGGGCGCGCGTGGATTCCGAACAATGTCGTGCAGGGGCAGCCGTACTCGTCGCCTTACTCGATCGTGCTCGATCTGTCGGGGCGGCCGGTGAAGGATGCCGGCGGCAATCCGCTCTCGCCGATCAGCGGCGGCGGTCTCCTCGGCGCCGGCTTCGGTGTCGCCATCGACGCGGAGCAGAACGGCTGGATCGGCGACTTCGGCTGGGGCGGCGATGCGTACTTCCCGGTCGGCAGCGTGTCGAAATTCAACGCCGATCTTGTCGCGGTTTCACCCGCACCGAACGGCTACACGCAGGGCGGCATGAATCGCGTGCAGGGAGTGGTCGTCGATCCCTCCGGCAACGTCTGGCTGGCGGGGTGGGGCAACGGGACGGTGGTCTGCTATCGCCACGGGCGTCCGGATGACTGGTGCGTGTACGGCGACAGCTCCGGCACGTTCAAACCGTTCGGCATCGCCATCGCCGCGGATGGAACGGCGTGGGTGGCGAACAGCGACGCATCGGACAGCTATCTCATCAATCTCGCACTTCCTTCCGATCGCAAACCGGGCGCGCTGATGAGCGTCGTGCGCCAGACGCAGCGCATCGGCAAGGTGATGAAGGGTGTGCAGATCGATGCGAAGGGCAACGTCTGGGTCGGCTCCGGCAGCGACCATCACGTCTACGTGTTCGATGCGAACGGTGCGTTGATCGGCGGCTATCAGGGCGGCGGGATCAACGGGCCGTGGGGCATCGCGCTCGATGGCGCGGACAATCTCTGGGTCGGCAACTTCGGTCCGCTCGAAGTGGGAACCGTGTTCCACGGCCGTCTCACCCAGCTCGCCGGCGCGAACGCAACCGGCTATCTCTTCGGCGACGCCATGACGCCGCCGACCGGCTACACGCTCCCATCGGCAGGTTGCCCGGTATTGCTCGCCGACGGAACGCCGCTCTACGGCGAAGGAGGACCCGACTGCTTCATCCCGATGATGCGCACGACCGGACTCGGCGTCGATGCCGCGGGGAACGTCTGGACGTGCAACAACTGGAAGCCGAACTTCGACGTCGACATCGGCGATCCGTTCACCAACACCGCCGGCAATCCGGGAGGAGACGGGATGCTGATCTGGCTGGGACTGGCGACGCCGAAGGGATGAAGTAAGGATTCGAGAATCCTCCGCCTTTCGGGAGATATCTATACTCAGGGGATGCGTCGAGTGATTGTTCTCACCGCGGTCGCCGTGGTGCATTGGACCGCACACGCGGCGACCGCGCCTTTGAGAATGCATTTGCCGTCGCGGTCCTTCGACGCGGTCCGCGTGGAAGGATTCCTCCTCGCCGGCGATGACGGGCTGACGCCGTTCGAACCGTCGTGGCCGATCGACTCCGAGGAGAGTCGCACCCTCCTCACGATTCGAGAGGGCTGCGATCCGAAGAAGACGTACGTCATCACGGCCGACGACCGGATCGCCTTCGTCAAACCCGGCGATTGCAGTGCGGTCCAAACGGTCGATCCTGCTCCCATGGTGAGTGTGCCGTTCGTCGTCGACGGCATCGACGCACCGTTCGTCGCGCGAATCGACGTGCTGTCGTGCACGTCGCCCCGCGAAAGCGGCACGCTGCTCGGCCATATCCAGATGACGGGCGATGCGGAGGGGAAGGGCGTCCTGCGCCTTCCGGCAATGTGCGTGCAGCCGCAGCTCCGTGTCGCCGGATTCGCACCGCATCGGAGCGGCAGCCTCGATCTGCGTTCGCCGGAACCGCCTGGACCGGTTCATGTGCGCTTGCGTCGCGGCGGTTCCGTTGCCGCGCAGATCGTCACGTCATCGATGGAACCGGTGTCCGGTGTCGACGTCGCCGTTGACGATGGCTCGACGACGGACGGAGCTCATGGGGCGGAGACATTCGCCGCCGCGTTGCGACAGGGCAAAAGCGATGCTCATGGGTGGGTGTTCCTCGATGGTGTGCGACCCGGCAACGTGCACCTGCACGCCCGGCCGGTCGAGCGGCTCCCTCAAACCACGGAGACGTATGCGGTGCAGGCCGGCGAGGAGATCACGCTCGACCCGATCGTGCTTGCCGCCCCCGCGCGCATCACCGTGCGCGTCGATGCCGGGAGGGAGTTGTTCGATGAGGGATTGAAGCTGCTGGGTGTCCAGCTGACGGCCGAAAAGGTTGCCGCGCGAAGGCTCGAGCCGCTTCGCGAAAACATCAGCGCGGCCAACTCGGTCCGCTTTCCTCCTGTCTTGCCCGGTTCGTGGCGTGTGGCGGTAGTGGGGCGTTTGCCCGGAACCACGGCGATGGAGTTCGCGTCGACCACCGTCACGCTTCACGAAGGGGAAGAGGCGATGGTGGAACTCCCGGTTCGCCATCGTGTCTACCACGGACGTTTCACCGGGATCAGTGAATCGCTCGACTCGGCGGTCCTCGTGCTGCGACCACTGGAGAAAGGTCCGGCGTTCACACTGCGCCTGGACGCGAGCGGGCGCTTCGGCGTCCCGCTCGAAGCAGCGGCAGAGTACAGCGCCGCTCTCGATTTGAAGGACCACTCGCAAGCGTTTGAAATCGACTCGATCCGATTTACTGACCCCGCGGAGGAGCTCGAGATTCCGCTTCCGTCGGCGGAAGTGCGCGGCATGGTGGTGGAAACGAATGGCCGTCCCGTTGCCGGTGCCACGATTGTCGCGGAGGTGGGCGAGCTGAATGCGTCGCCGACCGAGAGGCCCCGATCGACGCGAGCCCGCTCTCGTGAGGACGGCTCGTTTGTCTTTTCTTATGCAGAGAGCGGGCGTTGGACACTCGCCGCGGAAACTGCCGGTCTTGCCTCCGACCGCGTCAACGTGGCCGTTGGCGACGGGCGACGCATCTCCGGTCTGACGCTCACGATGGCACCGAAGATCACGATTCAGGGTGCCGTGGAGGGCAGCCCCGAAACGCTGCGGCGAGGACTGTCCGTCACGTTCTGGCCGGTATCCGGCATACCGGGCGAGCCGTCGGCGCCGAAAGTGGCGAGCACCGACGCCACCGGCCGATTCGAGTTCCTGGTGATGTCGCGTGGTATCGCGATGGGTGACTTCGTCGTGGAGTCGCGTGATGGTCTCGTGGCCGCCGTGCGGAGCGCGATTCCTTCGAAAGCCCCCGTCATGGTGCGGTTGCCCGCCAGCACCGGTGGCATGCGATTCGAGCGTTCGTCCGGATCGCCGTGGCCGCGATTCGCTTCCACGCTGCAGCGTCTCATCGCACCCGACGGTGCCCAGGTTCCGTTCTATGCGGTGAGCCGGTCCGCTTCCGACACCGTTCGCATCATCCCGGCCCTCGCTCCCGGGACGTGGCGGTTCGCGGAGGCGGTGACCCCCGACGAGATGTTCCGACTGATGCATGGCATGACCGAGGGCCTCATCACGGCGACGTTCGAAATCATTCCCGGAAGAGAAGGGCGAATCGAGATTCGCACTCGGTGAACGGACAGGAGGAAAATATGAAGCGATACCTATTCTTGATCGTGATCGCGGTTCTTTTCTGCGCGGCTGACGCGCGGGGCTCTGGCTGCAACGCCGACGCAAATTTTTGCATGGACTGCGTTCAGGGATTCAAAATCGACCGCTTTGGCAACAAGACGCCCAACGCTGTCTGTTGCATGGCCGACGCGAACTGCATGTGCTTCGGCATCGATGAGTTCTCATTCATCCAGGAAGATCGCGGCTGGGGTTGCCTGGTCAATAGCAACGGTCCGATCTGTGCGTCGACGCATGACGACGACGAATGTGTCATCTCGGATTGATTTCCGTCCTGGCAATGCTGAGCGGCGATCCCGACGCCTCCTCGGCGGTATTGGTCGCAGGTGCCGCAACGCCAAGATGGACCGTAACACCGGACCAGGATGACGAGATCGTGCTGGCGACCGCAATCGGACCAGGCGGGTCGATCGCGTTTCTGGCGGATGAGGAGCGCGGAATGAAGGAAGGCACGGTGCAGCAGACCGCAGGGCTGGCCTGGGTGATGAATGCCGGCCCGCCGCACGCGGACGATCTGATCACGAGCACGGATGGTCCCCTCGACCCGGCGCAGAAGCGTCCGCCGTTTCGTCTTGGTACGCCGAAATTTGCCGTCATCGCCGCCACCGGGGCCGGTTTTCTCGCTCTTGCGCGGGAACTCGCGGGTGCCGCGAATGTGTTCGCCGCGGAACTCACCGCGGATGGGCGTCTCGCCGGCGCGCGCTACATCCCGGAATTGTCGGAAGAGTTGATCGGCGCGAACGCGCGCTTGTTGCCGGATGGCGCCGGCGGCGCGTGGCTGCTCTATGCGCATTCGCGCAGTCTGCGGGCGGCGAGGGTCTCCTCGTCGGGAGTGGTCATCACTCCGTTCCGACTCGCATCCATCGACGGGGAGAGCGAAGACGAGCGGATGTTCGATGCGGCCGTTCGTGCCGACGGGCAACTCTCGATCGCCTGGATCGATGACGCATCGCTGCGTTTCGGCCTGCTCGCTGCCGACGGCATGTTCACGAGCATCCCGCTCGCTGCTCCGATCCACATCCGCGAGGCGCCGCTGTTGGCGAACGCCAATGGTGAGAATGCGGTGGTGTGGCTCGATCGAACGAGCAGGAGCGCGCATCTCGCGATCTGGGATGAGCGAGGAGAATGTGTCCTTCCACCGCACAAGCTTGGGATCGAATGCAAACGGCCGCGCGATCTACGCATCGGCGCTCTCCAGTCACAGTTCGTCCTCGGCTGGCGCTGTGCCGACAACGACATGGCGCACGCCGCGTGGCTGGAACGAGCCCACGTAGTTCCCGTCATGAATGTCGATGCCACTGGCCGGTACTTCGATCTCGGATGCTCTGGCATCGCCTGCGCGATGTGGTGGCAGGAGAGACCCGGCGATGCTCTCCCGGGGCCGTGGTTGTGGCAGCGTTCACTACGGAAGAATGCGGCGGAGTGACGCGTGCCGGGATGAAGGGTCGAAGTTGGTGGCGGTGACTGGAGTCGAACCAGTGACCTAGCGCTTATGAGACGCCCGCTCTAACCATCTGAGCTACACCGCCACATCCCTCGACATGATGGGGACCGGGATTGTAGGGTTGCATCCGCGGTCCGTCAAGGAGTGCTCACACACATCAACGTGCGGTGAGGACTACACTTAAACCGCGAATGCCTCAAGATATTTCGAGGCGGCGGATGGCGGTGAGTGGTTGCGATGATCGAACGGGTATGCGTGGGATGCGGAGACACCGAGGAGCAGGCGCGCCTCGAACCGTGTGCCATCTGTCAGCGCTTTTTCTGTTCCGATTGCGCGCATCGCGCCGGCTTCGGCCGCAAGTTCTGTTCGCCCGAATGTTCACGCGCTTATTACTTCACCGGAGATCCTGATGACGACGAAGACGATGAATCTGACGAATGACGCGGTGGTGGGCCGCGTCTCCACCACCACCAACGAACGCTCGATGATCGTGCGTCCGCGCCGCCTCCGCCGCACGGACGGCATTCGCGCGCTCGTGCGCGAAACCGTCGTCCGGCCGGAAGACCTCATCTATCCGCTGTTCGTCGTGCCGCAGGGACGGCCGCGCGTCGAGATCAGCTCGATGCCCGGCGTCTTTCAGTCGCGCGTGCACGAAGTGGTCGACGACGCGCGCCGCGCGTACGACGCCGGCATCCGGGCCGTGCTGCTGTTTGGCCTTCCCGAGGTCAAGGATGCCATCGGTTCTTCGTCGTGGGATCCGACCGGACCGGTGCAGTCGGCGATCGAAGGGATCAAGCGCCACGTGCCGCAGATGACGGTCATGGCCGACGTCTGTCTCTGCGAGTACACCGATCACGGCCACTGCGGCGTGATCGTCGATCGCAACGGCACGAAAGACGTCGACAACGATCAGACGCTGCCGCTGCTCATGAAGCAGGCGGTCTCCTTCGCTGCCGCCGGCGCCGACTTCGTCGCACCGTCGGACATGATGGACGGCCGCGTCGCCGCGATTCGCCGCGCACTCGACGAGCGAAGCCTGAGCGACGTCGGGATCATGGCCTACTCCGCGAAATTCGCGTCCGGCTTCTACGGCCCGTTCCGCGAGGCCGCCGAGTCGACGCCGCAGTTCGGCGACCGCCGCACGTATCAGATGGATCCGGCCAATCGACTGGAAGCGCTGCGCGAGACGGCAATCGATGTGGAGGAAGGCGCCGACATCGTGATGGTGAAACCGGCACTGTCGTATCTCGACATCATTCGCGAAACACGCGATTCGTTCCCGCTGCCGCTGGCCGCATACAACGTGAGCGGCGAATACTCGATGGTCAAAGCCGCCGCCGAGCGAGGCTGGATCGACGGCCCGCGAGTGATGAACGAAATCCTGACTTCGATCAAACGCGCCGGTGCCGACCTGATCATCACCTACCACGCCCTCGACTTCGCCCAGAACTACAAGCCCTGAAACTGGTGGCGGACAGCGAAGCGAGTCCTCCGCGCAACGCGTCCCGGAAAACCGCCGCGATCAGCTGCGCGAACGCGCCAGCTGCATCGCGGCGAGCGACCGCGGCCGAAGGCCCGCGTGTCGCGTTAGTTGTGCGTGGGATCGCCGCCGCGGCGAAAGGGTGACAGAAACCGCAGGCTTTCGATCCGGTTCGAAAGCTCGTTCCCGATCTCCTCGGCGCGCGCGATCACGTCATTCATCTCGAGCAGCTTCTGCTTCTCTTCGATGTCGAGGTTCAGCGACATGATGAGCGCGTTCGTCAGCGCATCGAGATTCACGGTCTCGATCTCCGGCACCGCCGTCTGATCGGGGAGATAGCGCAGATATTGATGCGACAGATCGGCCAGCCACTCGCGCTGCGAATATGCCTCCTGCGGTGCGCGCTCGGTCTCCGGCTCGACGACCACCCGCGCCGTGCGATACGGCACGCGCGACACCTCGTCGAGGATGCGGAAGCGTGCGTCGCCGCGCACGACGATGTTGTAGCGGCCATCGTCGAGCGGCACGGCCTGTTCGATCGTGCCGAGGGTACCGAAGGGGAAGACCGGCGGCGCGCCGAAGTACTCCGCTTCCCAGCCCGGACGCAGCAACACGATGCCGAAGCGTTGATCGCTCTCCAGCGCGTCTTTGATCATCTCGCGGTAGCGCGGTTCGAAGACGTGCAGCGGAAGGCGCGTATGCGGAAAGAAGACAATGTTCGGCAGCGGGAACAGCGGCAGCAGAAACTCGCCTTCGGGAAGCGACGCCATGAAGAGCGAATCATAGCGCCGACGCGATTCTTTCGATCGTCCGCGCGGAGGCACGCGTGCGCCGGAGAAAGAGCTCGCCGAGTTTCGGAGTGCGGATCATCGCCATCGCCGCATCGAGCAGCCGCGGCCGCGAGAGCAGCTTCGCGGCCATGCGACTCCAGGCGATGCGCGGTGCGAAGAGCGCGCGATGCGCGCGGCGGTATTCCTCTTCGATCGCGTTGCGCCGCTCTGGCGAGGCGAGCAGGCGAAGAAGCATCGGTGCGAGCAGCGCGGCGGACTGAATGGCCATGGCCATGCCGTTGCCGGTGAGCGGATCGATGACGCCCGAGGCGTCGCCGATCATGAACACGCCCCCTTCGACCGCCGAGCGCGCACGAAAGATGACCGGCTCCGACGAGAGGAAATGCTCCTGCGACGGCAGGCGGCTGTAGCGTGGCCGCGCGGTAATGGCGTTTGAAGCCGAAGTTGCGATTCGCGGTCCTGACGAAACTGCGTTGCAGCTGCTGATCGAATCGTCCCCAGCGTCCCCAGGCGCCGACGACGATCTTCGCGGGCAGCGCGAGGTCGCTCACGCTCTGCACTTCGAACCGCGCGCCGCTGCCGATCGCGCCATCGAGCAGCGTCTTGTCGAGCAGCATGCGCGAGACGCCGCGCGCACTCTGCGGTAGCGCGAATTCGTAGACCCGCTTGCGGCCGATGATGCGGCAGCGCTCGAGATGCGGCGCGTGCGCGAGCGAAGGAAGCACGCCGAGGCGGTCGAGGATCGGGAGCGCGTCGTAGGAGAGAAACTCGCCGCAGAGTTTGTCGCGCGGAAAGGCGTCGCGATCGTAGAGCGTGACGCTGGCACCGCGTCGTGCGAGCAGCGCCGCGAGCGTGGAGCCGGCCGGACCGGCACCGATGATCGCGACGTCTACTTCCACAGCAGCAGTCCGAAGCGAAACGGCCACTTGCGCACGACGCGCGCCTTCGCCGCGCCTTGCACGTTTCTCGCGACGTCGCGCGCCTCGGGCAGCGTGTAGCCCTGCCGCACGGATGCCGGCGCATCGAAGCGGGTGATTCTGCCCACCACGCGCAATGCGCCGAGGAGCAGCACGAACAGGAGCGGCGCATAGTGGCGGCGCGTGTCGTTCACGGCCACTCCTTTTTTCGCCACGCGCAGCGACTCTCCGAGAATCCTGACGTTCTCGTCGGGCGAGAAATGGTGAAAGAAATGCGCGGACGTCACGACATCGATCGAAGCATCGCGAAACGGGAGACGCTGCGCGTCACCGACGACGCGATGGACGCGCGAGCCGTCGCGGAGATACAGGAGGTGATCGATTTTGAAATCGAGGCCGATGCGCAGCGGAACGTCGCTCTGGCGTTCGAGCAGATCGGACGTGCCGGTGCCGATGTCGAGAATCGAGCGCGGCGTGAACCTCTTCACGAGGCTGCGATAGATCCACGTGCCGCCGCAGTATTTGTTGATCCAGCGCAGGTCGCGAAGGGACTGCTCCATGTCCGCCCGCGGGGCGTCGTGCTCGTCGAGGAGCTCGTGCGTCGGGATCCGCTTCGGCGTGAACATCAGTCGTAGCGCTTGAGCAGTAGCGCGGAGTTTTTCGAGCCGAACGCGATGGTGTTGCAGACCGCGACGTCGATCCGTTTCTCCCGCGCGACGTTCGGGATGTAATCGAGATCGCATTCGGGATCGGGTGTATCGAGATTGATGGTCGGCGGCAGCGTGTCGTCGCGAAAGGCCATGAGCGTTGCCGCCACGCCGGCCGCACCGCAGGCGCCCTGCGGATGTCCGATCATCGACTTCGTCGCCGAGCCGGCCAGCTGATTCGCATGCTTGCCGAAGGCGCGCTTGACGGCGCGCGTTTCGATGCGATCGTTCAACTCGGTGGAGGTGCCGTGGTAGTTGACGTACTGCACGTCGCTCGCGCCGACGCCGGCGTCTTTCATGGCCAGCATCATCGCGCGTGCCGGCTCTTCGCCGGAATCGTCCATGCGCACGCGATGGTAGGCGTCGCAGGTCGAGCCGTATCCGGCCACCTCGCCGTAGATCCGCGCGCCGCGCGCCAGCGCGGTTTCCTCACGCTCCATGACGAACATCCACGACCCTTCGCCGAGGACGAAGCCGTCGCGATTGGCGGTGAAAGGCCGCGAGCCGGCGGACGGCTCTTCGTTCCACTGATTCGTGACGATGCGCATGATGCAGAACCCGGTGAGCACCCCCTCGGTGATCGTCGCATCGGCTCCGCCGGTGATGACGTAGTCGCACACGCCGAGCTTCAGATTGCGATACGCGTAGCCGATGGCGTCGGTCGACGACGTGCAGCCGGTGGAGATCAGATGGGAGAAGCCGTGAAGGTCGTAAGCCATCGAGATCTCGGAGGCGATCGTGCCGATCGTCCCCGACGGAATCGAATAGATCGAGGCCTGCTTCGTCGCCCCTTTGAACCAGAGCTCGTACATCCGCTCGCTGAACTCGATGGCGCCGCCGCCGGAGCCGAGCATCACGCCGATGTTGCGGCGGGTCTCGAGATCGACCGCCAGCGGATCGAGCTTCGCATCGCGCAGCGCCTCGTCGGTGGCGGCGATGGCCATCGGCACGACGCGCGACACGTGCTTGATGTTCTTCGGATCGACCCATTGATGCGGGTCGAAATCGACTTCTCCGGCGATGCGGCAGGGGAGCGACTCGGCGTCGAATTGCGAGATGGCGCGGATGCCGCTGCGGCCCGCTTTCGACGCGGCGAAGTAACGTTCGCGACCGATGCCGTTGGGGCTCAGGGCACCAACGCCCGTGATGACGATGCGGGAGTTCCTCATGTTCGCGTTAGAGTTGTGCGCCGACAGGAGGGTGACGTGCACCGCTTGACCATCAGCGTTTTCCTTTCTCTTTTCGTCCTTGCTGCAGCTGCGTCCGCACAACCGGCGGCCGATGATGTCGCCCACCGTGCAATTGACGTGCTGGCCGGGCCCGCATGGGACGAGGCGCGCTACCTCGCCTTCACATTCAACGTCGAGCGTGAAGGGAAGATTGTCGCATCGTATGCGCAGCGGTGGGACCGCTTCACGGGCGACTACCGCGTCAGCGGGAAAAGCCGCGAAGGCGACGATCAGCTCGTGATCATGAACGTGAACACGAAGGAAGGACGGGCCTGGAAGAACGGACAGGAAGTGCCCGATCCGAAAGAGCTGCTTGCGTTCGGCTACCGGCGCTTCATCAACGACACGTACTGGCTGCTGATGGGCTTCAAGACCTTCGATCCCGGCGTCACGCGCGAGTACGCGGGGGAGAAGACGGAAAACGGGCAGACGTACGACGTGGTGAAGTTATCGTTCAAGGAAGTCGGACTCACACCGAACGACGTGTACTGGATGTGGGTGAACCGCAACACCGGCCTCGTCGAGCAGTGGCACATGAAACTGCAGGGCTCGAAACCGGAAGACGAGCCGTCGGTGGTCACGTTTCGCGACTATCGCCGCTTCGGCGGCCTGCTGATCTCGACGAAACGGGAGATGAAGGGCGGCACGATGATCCGGCTCGATGACATTTCCGTCACGAAAACTGTTCCGAGCGGGGCATTTGCACCGTAAACTTACTTCCGTCCCCAATGGTCCTCCTCTCCATTCGACTCTTTGGCGATTTGTCCGCCGTCGACTATCGCGGAAACGCACTGTCGATCGGGAATCCCCGCATTCAGTCGCTGATCGTCTATCTGGCGATGAAGCTTTCGGCGAAGTCATCGCTCGCGGAGATCGGCGAATTGTTGTTCGGCGATCCCGGTGCGGACGTCGAGGTGCGCGCACTGGTGCGCGATCTGCGCTATGCGCTCCGCTTTCTTCCCGATGACATCGTGATCGATGACGGCACGACGGTGCGCTTCAATCGCGAGACCGTCGAAGTCGATGCGCAGCAGTTCAGCGATCTGGTCGGCGCGCCGTCGATCAGCTCGACGCGCAAAGCCGCCGAGCTGTATCGCGGCAATCTCCTGCCGCAGTTCAACAGCGGCACGCGCGCGTTCGATGAATGGATCGCCGAGCGCCGCCTCACGTTCTGGCGCGGCGCACTGGCGATCTTCGGCAATCTGCTGTCGACGCAGATCCGCGCCGGCTGGTGGGAGGAAGCGCTCGAAACCGCGGGGCGCCTGCTGGAGCTCGACCCGTCGCAGGAGGTCGTCCATCGTACGATCATCCGCCTGCAGCTCGAGCAGGGACGGCCCGACGCCGCGCTGCGCCGCTATCACGAATGCGTCGAGTTGCTGCGGCGCGAGTACGGCAGCGAGCCGTCCGCCGAAACGGAACGCCTGCATCGCGAGATTCAGCGGCGCCTCGAACGTGGTTCCGATGCGCCGAAACATGGTGCGCGCATTCTCGTGGTCGAAGACGATCTCGTCTCGGCCACGCTGCTCGAAGGGTATCTCGCGGAGGCGGGCTACGACGTCGTCACCGTCGCCGACGGCGCGGAGGCGCTCGCGGAGCTCGGACGAACGCGCTTCGATCTGCTGATCCTCGACATCAATCTGCCGACGCTCAGCGGGCTCGAAGTATTCGAGCTGATGCTGCAGAAGCAGATGGAGACGCCGGCGATGTTCGTCACCGGCGTGGCCGGCGTCGAGGTCGAGACGCAGAGTCTGGAGATGGGGGCGGCCGGGTTTCTCCGCAAGCCGATCCGCAAAGAGGCGCTGCTGCCGCGCGTGAACGGA
The DNA here is from genome assembly GCA_036261885.1 of Thermoanaerobaculia bacterium. Classification (GTDB taxonomy): domain Bacteria; phylum Acidobacteriota; class Thermoanaerobaculia; order Gp7-AA8; family Gp7-AA8; genus QHVT01. Next base: position 12,832 of record DATAJY010000004.1, read on the forward strand.
ATCCTGCAGCGCAGTCATCGCGAGGTGACCGGGCGCGGTCATCGCGACGTCGCGGCGGAGTGACGAGATGACGCGCCATTCGAGCCAGAGCGTCGCCGTCGAACCGATGGAAATCGAGTCAAGACGCCGCGAACGACGCTGGCGTCTGGCCGCGATCGAACTGCCGCTCGTGCGCGTCATCGGGTCGGTGCTGCTGTCGCTCGCCGTCTACGTGCACAACGTCTGGATTCTGCCGACGCCGACGCTGCACGGGTGGGCGGCCACGACGCTGGTCGCGATCGCATGGGCCGGTGTGACCTGGGCGGCGCTCGCGTATTTTCTGCGCCGCGAGCCGCCGATCGATCTGACCATCGCCGCCTTCACGGGCGATCTGCTGGTCTGGACGTTCGCGATCTATCACTCGGGCGCGGAGTCGAGCTGGTTGTTTTTCATCCTGCTGCTGCGCGTCGCCGATCAGACGCAGACGACGTTCCGCCGCGCCACCGGCTTCGCGCTGGTGTCGGTGCTTTGCTACACCGGAATGCTCGGATGGGTGATGGCCGTCGATCATCGCGACATCCCGATGGCGGTCGAACTGGCCAAGCTCGGCTTTCTGTTTCTGGGCGGGTTCTACATCGCGCTGGCCGCACGCACCGCCGAGCGGCGTCGCGCACAACTCACCGATGCGGTGCGCGTGTCGCGCGAGCTCATTCGAAAACTGGAAGAGGCCTCGGCGCGCGCCGAAGAGGCCAGCGCGGCGAAGAGCGAGTTCGTGGCCAACGTGTCGCACGAGATGCGCACGCCGCTGCAGGCGGTGATCGGCATTCTGCAACTGTCGATCGAAGACGAAACGTCGGAGACGACGGTGCGCCGCCTCGACACCGCACGCCGTTCCGCCGAGACGCTGCTGTCGATGATCGACGACGTGCTCGACTTCGCACGGATCGAGGCGCGCAAGCTCGAGCTCGAGCCGGTCTATTTCGAATTGCGCCGGGCCATCGCCGACACGATGAAGTCTCTCGGCGTGATCGCGGCGTCGAAGAAGCTGACGCTGTCGTATCTCGTGCAGCCGGATGTCCCGGAAGTGGTGTGGGGCGATGCCGTGCGCCTCCGGCAGATCCTCGTCAACCTCGTCGGCAACGCCATCAAATTTACGCACGACGGGGAGATCGCCGTGCACGTGCAGCGCGAGGAGAAGGGCGTCCGTTTCGACGTGCGCGATACCGGCGTCGGCATCGCGCCCGCGGTGCGGCAACGAATCTTCGAGCCGTTCGCGCAACTCGATTCCAAACGCACCAGCGGCGCGGGCCTCGGGCTCTCCATCGTCGTCCGTCTTCTCGAGGCGATGGGAGGAACGGTGCAGGTGGCCAGTCAACCCGGCACCGGCAGCGTCTTCTCGTTCGTCATTCCGCTGCCGGTCGATCCGATCGGAACGGCCCCCGATCGCCGCCGCTGGGAGCAAACGCTTTCCGGCCGCGCGGTGCTGGTCGTCGAGCCGGCCGATCTCTCCCGCGCCGCGATCGCCGAGATTCTGCGCAGCCGCGGAATCTTTGCGTCGGCGTATGCGCGCGTGTCGGACGTGCCGCGCGGCCGCTTCGTCTGCGCGGTCACGGCCGATCCGAACGTCTTCGTCACGCCGCGCGTCGTGATCACCTCACCGCTGGAATCGAAGCAGTATCCGCATCAGGTGACGCGGCCGATCGTCGAGCGCGAACTGCTCGACGCGATCGGAAACGCGCTCGGCCTGACGAATGCGGCGTCGGACATGACGCTCACGCCGCGCGTCGCCCCCTCGCGCGGAGCACGCGTGCTGCTCGTCGATGACAATGAAGTGAATCGCGAGGTTCTCGGCGAAATGCTGCGCCGCCTCGGACATACCGTCACACTCGCCGCCGACGGCGAAGAAGCGATGGCGCTGCTCGCGACGCGAACGTACGACTGCATCTTCACCGACGTGCAGTTGCCGCAGATCAGCGGTCTCGAGCTCACCTGCCGCTTCCGCCAGGCAGGCGGGCGCACGCCGATCATCGCCATCACCGCGCACACGGCGCGCGAAGATCGCGAGCGCTGTCTCGCCGCCGGGATGAATCTCGTGCTCACGAAACCGGTCGATTCCGCGCAGCTGGCGAACGCGATCGATGCGACCGTGGCGCGCGAATCGGAGTTGCGTGATTATCTCGGCGACAACGCACCGCTGCTCGCGCGCGTGCGCGAAGCATTCGAACGACAGACGCCCGAGCTCCTCGCGAGCATGCGCGATGCACTCGCACGCGGCGATGCCGATGCGCTCGCGCGGCACGCGCACAAGTTGAAAGGATCGCTCAGCTACTTTCCCGGACGCGGCGAGAACCTCGCGCGCGAAGTGGAAGGAGCGGCGCGCGCCGGCGAGCTGAATCGCGCGGCGGGATTGATTCCCGAGGTCGAGTCGGCGGTCGAAAAACTGAGAGAGACGTTCTGAGGGATTCGACGCCGAGACGAAAACGGCGGGCCGGTGAGCCCGCCGTTTTCACGAAAGGCTAGGCGAGTTTCGCGTCCATCGTGATGGTCGCGTTGAGCACGCGCGAGACCGGGCAACCCGCTTTCGCGTTGTTCGCGGCGGTTTCGAACGCGGCCTGATCGACGCCCGGCACCGTGGCCGTCACGTCGAGATGAATGGCGGTGATCGTGAAGCCGGCCTCGAGCTTTTCCATCGTCAGGTTCGCCGTCGTCTGAATGCTCTCCGGCGGCGTGCCGGCGTTCGTGAGTTGCGCCGAAAGCGCCATCGAGAAGCAGCCGGCGTGCGCCGCCGCGATCAGCTCCTCCGGGTTCGTGCCGATGCCGTCTTCGAAGCGGGTGCTGAACGAATACTGCGTGTTCGAAAGCACGCCGCTCGGCGTCGAGATCGTCCCTTTGCCGTCCTTCAATCCACCGTTCCACTGGGCCGATGCGTTGCGTTTGATCTTCATGGAAACAATCCTCTCGTCGTACTGGCTTCTGCGACGCGTCCGACCGCAAGAATCTGCGCGCCGGTCCGCATATCGACTTTGTATTTCTGCGCCGTGTCGTAAACGTCGGCGAACGCGTGGACCATTACTTTTTCGAGCTGCTGGTTGACCATCGCCTCGTCCCAGAAGAACGAGTAGAGGCCCTGCACCCACTCGAAGTACGACACCGTGACACCGCCCGCGTTGCAGAGGATGTCGGGGATGTTGAAGATGCCGCGCTCGCGCAACACGATGTCGGCGTCGGGCGTCGTCGGCCCGTTCGCGGCCTCGGCGACGATGCGCGCGCGAATGCGATCGACATTCCTGAGCGTGATCTGATTTTCGAGCGCGGCGGGGATAAGCACGTCGCACGGCAGTTCGAGCAGCGCTTCGGGATCGATCGCCTGCGCGCCGGCGAAGCCGCTGACACGCCGTGTCGTGGCCACGTATTCGAAGAGGTTCGGGATGTCGATGCCGTTCGGATTGTGAATCGCACCGCCGACGTCCGACACCGCGATCACTTTGCACCCGGCTTCGTGGAAGAGCTTCGCCGAATTGCCGCCGACGTTGCCGAAGCCCTGGATCACGACCGTGCTGCCGCCCATGTTCATGTCGAGGCGCTTCATCGCTTCGATGGTGGTGACGAGCACGCCGCGCGCGGTCGCTTCATTGCGGCCCTGCGAGCCGCCGATGGCCAGCGGTTTCCCGGTGACCACGCCGAGGGCCGTGTAGCCGCGGGTCATCGAATAGGTGTCCATGAACCACGCCATGATCTGGGGGTTCGTGTTCACGTCGGGAGCGGGGATGTCCTGCTCCGGTCCGACGATCTGCATGATCTCGGAGAAGTAGCGGCGCGAAAGACGCTCGATCTCGCCGGCGGACATCGTCGACGGATCGCAGATCACGCCGCCTTTGCCGCCGCCGAAGGGGATGTTGACCACCGCGCACTTCCACGTCATCCACGACGCGAGCGCCTTCACTTCATCGAGCGTGACGGCGGGGTGATACCGCACGCCGCCTTTGGCGGGGCCGCGGGCGATGTTGTGCTGGACGCGATAACCCTCGAAGACTTCGATGCGCCCGTCGTCCATGCGCACCGGAATCGAAACGACCAGAGCGCGCTTCGGCGCCGCCAGCACTTTGCGAAGACCGGCGTCGAGACCGAGATGCTCCGCGGCAATGGTGAATTGTTTGACTGCAATCTCGAAGGGATTGAGTGATTCGGCCTGCGACAAACGAAGTCCTTCCTCGTCAGTGATGTCGGGGGCGCACTCTATCAGTTGTATGCGGCGCGCTACGCGCCGGTGACGAGCTTTTTGCCGCAGGCGAGACAGAACGCGGCGTGCGCGGGATTCTGCGTGCCGCACGCGACGCAGAAGGGTCCGTCCGGCGCGAACGACGCCGCGGACGCCGCGGCCGGTGCCGAGTCTCCCGCGGTCTGGCTCTGCACCTGCCGGCGGAACTCGAGCGGATCGGCGATGCTGTTGAATCGCTCCTGCGTCCCGCCGGTGCCGGTGACGATGATGCTGCCGTAATCGAACATGCGGCCGACGAGCGTCTGATCGACGCCGATCCCTTCGACCTTCTGCAGCAGCAGTTCGACGGTGTGGCGTCGGATGAAGCCGATCTTGATCAGCACGCGACGGTTGGTGACCGCGAACTCGGAGCCCCACGACTGCACGAAATAGGCGAGCGCGACGCATGCCGAGGCGAGAAACACAATGCCGCAGGCAATGGCCCACGGCAGGCCACTCTCGCGAAACACGAGCACGAGCCCCGCGATCAGCGCGAGCGCCGCCACCGTCAACGGCGCGACATAACGCAGCCGGTGCAGATGCGCGCGATACACCACCCGCTCATTCGGAAGAAGGTTCTCGTCGACGTAAGACATATTCGGACCGCCTGCCGCGAATATACGACATTGCGACGGAGGGAGGGAGGTCTCATGGGAAATACGTCCAGCCGCAGCCGGAGGATCCCGGAGGACAGGCCGCTGACACGATTGTGGTCGTACCGTTGGTGACCTCGATCTCCACGACGTGGTCGCCGCTCGTGTAGTAGGGGACCACCTGACCCTGCGCCAGGATGGGCGTGGCCGAGAAGACGAATTCGACTTCGCCATTGGCGATGCCGCTCAGATCGGCGGTGATGCCGTTCTGTGCGAGCACCACCCCCTGATCGACATAGATGTTCAGATAGTTGTAATTGCTGTCGAATCCGAAGGCGCTGAAGGAAGTGGTGGCGATCGGAGGCGTCACCTTCATGTGCACGCGGAATCCACTGGCCTGCTGCGGCCCGCTCACGACGGTCAGCAACGCGCCGGTTTCCGTCCCGAGCTTTCCTTTGACGACGACACGCCGTTCGAAATCGAGCAATGAGTCCGATCCCTGCAAACCGCCGACGTTGACGAGATCGATCCGGACGCTCTGTCCCGGTGCCAGCCCGTCAAAGGAAGGTGCGAGATCTTCAATCGGGACATCGTCCGCGAACAACCAGAGGTCGTCACTGTTTGTCCGTCCGAAATAAGCGGGATCGGCGCGATAGGCGATGCTGATTTTCGCGTCGCGATAAAGGTAATCGCTGGAGCGATTGGTGAGCGTCAGTTCATAGTACGAGCCGATCCGCTTCCACTGCGCATCGAGCACTCCGCGAAAGAAATGCTCGATCAGCCCCTGCGAATATCCGACCGCACGCGGCACGAGCAGCGCCGCGCGCGTCTGATACGAATCGGGGGCGAGGGCGTACACATCGCGCGTCGGATCGTACTGTCGCGTATCGAAATCGAGCGACGACAGAACCGTGTGATAGGCATCCGCATCGGTGGGAGTGGGACGATAACGATCATCCGGATGAGAGTTGAAGATCGTCTCCATGACGTCTTCACAGCAATACAGGACGCCCTGAGAATCACGCACCTGCTCGCGAACGGTCTCGACGCGCGGAGTGGCAAACGCAATTTTCGGATCGTCGTAATGAAAACACTTCAATAGCGACAATTCATCGTCGTAATTCGTGTCCTGCGTGACGAAGTTCCGATTCGAATAATCGGCCAGCCCTTTCCCGTCCGCGGTGTGGAAATAGTCATTGAAGGCCGGCAGAGCCACGGAATCGTAGGAATCGAAATAGGCATCGGCACCGGGAATGCGGTTCGTGATGAGGTTGACGAGAGTCCAATCCTCATAAAAACTCGGCTCGTCTGCTCCGATCGCGAGTAGATGTTGATCGTTCCGTGTGTGCTCGGGCTGCGCCATGTCCTGAACGAGGTGGATGATGTGGCCGAGCGACAGGAACAGGGATTGAACGTTTACCTGGCGCGTTCCGGGATTCGGTCCAAGAATGGCAGCCCGCTCGTGCTTACGCGCATCCGACAGTCCCCACGTATTCAGGAGTTGTGGCTGCAACGCCCATCGATTTGCCTGGATGGATCGCATGGAGGCCATCGCCGGCAAACCGATCAGCGGAGTACACGCGGGGAACTGACCTTCCGTCAACGGGGCATCGTGAACCGGATCATAGAAGTGGTGGATCGAGCGTGCCGGAGGGTTAGATTGCCATGGGTAGATGTCATCTTCAGCGGCAGCGCCATTCCGCATCAATCGATCGAGAGTCAGGCCATTGAAGCGCGCTGTCGGCGGTACACCGATTCGCTGGACGAGGTCGATGCGCGCCAGTGCTTTGGCGGCGGCAGATTCTGTGATCCGATCGTGAACCGGAACCGTGTACGCGAACCCGCTGTGGCTGCAGAGAAAAACAACGATGCTGACCGCCAGTAGTTTTCTGGTCATGGAACCTGCTCGCTTCCGCGCCCACTGTCGGTCGCGCGCGTTAGAGTTTCTTCGTCTTCCCGGAGGGTTGCGGCGGTTCGCGGGAATCGAGAGGCATCGCCGAACGAATAGATGAAGGAATCCATCGCTCGCAGCGCCTGACGTTCTTCTTCCTCATTCCTCGCCGGCTGAAGGACGAGGTCTCGTCCATTCCAATACGAGAATCGCCGCGAGAGGCGAGGAGAATAGCCGCCGCGTCCCGGATGGATGATGCGCCCATCGGGGAGTTTCGATTCCTTACGATTCTCACCAGGGCGGGTGATGATGTCGACGTAGGCCGGACGGTTGGTGCCGCCGCCGATCTGATATCCGGATTTGTACACGGTCAGGATCGGATCGAAGTAGGTGAACTTTGCGGCCGGTGTTCTGAACTTCGGACCCCAGGCCGGGATGGTGAATTCACCGCGCGCATTGGTCACGGCTTCGGCCCAATGCAAGGAACCGAAGGGAGATCCTCCCATGAATTCTTCCTCCCATTGCGCAACGACCGCCGCTCCCGCGATTGGCCTTCCGGTGGTTTCATCGATGACGCGCGCGTGAATCGCTTCGCCGGAATAGAAGATCGGGCCCATCCACCAGTGCAGGAGAAAGAGGATCAGTCCCGGAATCCCGACCACGATCAGGGCGACGAAGAGCAGTCCACGAGTGGTGTTGCGCATTAGAACTGGACGATCTTCCAGAGACCGTTCGACCCGCGCGCGAAGTAGACGTGATAGCCGTGTGTTTCGACGCCCTGTACGCGCGGGAGGAGGTAATGAGCCGTGTCACCGCGGATCTCGACCGGCAGGATGCGCCGTGTATCTGCCGCGTATTGTGGAAGCGCCGGCCGGATGAGCGTCAGTGGTGAGCGATACTTCTCGTGTTTGCTTTCCGCGACGAATTCCAGCGCGCCGTCGATATCGCGTTTCTGAAGCGCGTCACCAAAGCCGCGCCAGGTCGATTGCAGCAACGCATTGACGGTGGCGAATGAGGCGGCGGTGAATGTCGTCGCGGACGTCCGCACCGTTCCGTCGGCGAACGTGATGCGCGCGGAGATCGTGCGGATGCCCGGCGTCGTGAACTCGTGATCGAACGTGTCGGCGTAGCCGCTGGCGTCTTCGTCGAAGATCCCGTCGCTCTCGTAATCGACCTGCACGCGCGTGATCTCGTCGTCGAGATGAGGACGGATGGTGACATGCGTGCTCGCGGGAACGACACCCGCCGCGGGGAAGGGAGTCATGAGCACCGCGTGTTCGTCGGGCGCGAATTCGACATGGCGGATGGCCGTCGGTCCGCCGGAGTTTTTTGCATCGATGATGCGCGCGGTGAGTTTCACGCGGCCGGATGCAGGCTGCAGTTCGACCGACCATCGAAAAGGATCGGCTGACGTTCCGGCGTGCTCGAGATCGAGATTCGCGGCGACGTCATTGACGAGGACGGCGATGTTGCGGGAGGTCGCTTCCGCCGTGCCCTGGACCGTGATGCGGGCCGTCGTAATGAGCGAGTCATTGGCCGGCGCCGTGATCGTCAGTGGTGCGCCTTGAAGCGCCCTCGTCACGACCAGCGCCGCGAAAAGCAACCACCACCGAATGGGCATACGTCAGTATAGACGCAGCTCTTCACTCCAACGTTTTGGGTGGATTTTCACAATCTCCGCGCGCTGGATCCATTCGGCGGCGCGGCGCGAACGATCGAGCATTTCGGGCGTTCCCTTCCCGATGCGCAATTCCCTTCCGTTCCATATCGATCCGGCGTTCTCGGGACGCTGCGTGCCGGGTGAGGTTTTGCCGATGAACTCGAATACCGCGTCGCTTGCGAATGCACGCGGCTCGATCGAATTCACGTTGTCGTAATAGCCGAGCAGGTACCCACGCTTGAGTACCCACAATTCCGGATCGCGCGCATCGAGGGCATGGCTGTAATCGAGCGGGCGCGGTCCCCATGCCGGAATGGTGAAGGCGCCGTTCGCGTCGGTGATCGCCTCGTAGTAATGAAACGCGGTCACGGGACGTCGGGTGAATGCGTCGAGCCGGGACCAGCGCGCGAAGACCACCGCGCCTTCAATGGGAGCACCGGTATCGAAATCGACGACGCGCGCGTGAATGGCTTCCGAGCGATACAAAGCGGGTCGCTGTAGCGCAGGCTGGTGCGAGAGCGAGGCAGGATCGCGCTCGGGACTGCCGCACGCGAGGAAGGCCGCGCAGAGCATCACGAAGAAGAGGCGCATGCGCGCCAGCCTACAGCACGCCGTCTTCGACGTTCTTCAAATGGAACGAGAGCGATTCGAGATTGATGCGCAGATCGACGCTCTTCACTTTCACTTTCGGGCGGAGGCGGATCTGCAGCGGCGCGAAATTCAGTATGGCGTTGATGCCGGCGTCGGCGAGGGCGTCGTAGACGGATTGGGCGGACTCGGCGGGAACGGCGATGATGCCGATCTCGACGTGATTGCGGCGCACGAGATCGTGCAGTTGGTGCCAGCCGTGAACGGCGATGCCTTCGCGGGAGGTGCGGCCGATTTTCGAGCTGTCGCGATCGACGAGCGCAATGATGTGAAAGCCGTTGCTATTGAAGCCGCCGTAATCGGCGAGGGCCATGCCGAGATTGCCGGCGCCGGCGATGATGATGTTGCGGGTGCGGTCGAGACCGAGGGTGACGACGAGTTGCTCTTTGAGGCGCGAGACGTCGTAGCCGACGCCGCGCGTGCCGAATTCGCCGAAACAGGCGAGGTCTTTGCGGATCTGCGCGGAGTTGAGGTGAAAGCGCTCCGCGAGCTCGTGGGACGAGACGGTGCGTTGCTCCTGCGCCTCGAGAAACGTGAGGCAGCGGAGGTAGACGGACAACCGTCCCGTCGTCAGCTCGGAAATCGGATCTCGTTCGTTGATGGCCATGCGCAGCTACTGCTGCAAAAGGATCTTTGCGGCATTTCCGGCCGCCTGAAAGAGCGGGGTCGGATAAATGCCAATTGCCAGAATGCCGACCACCGCAATGATCAGGGCGCCCAACGCAAAGACGCCGCCTCCCGTGCCGATCGCATATCCCTCGGCCGGTTCCTTCATGTACAGGTAATACACGACGCGCAGGTAGTAATAGACCGAAATGATGCTGGCCAGAATACCGATCAGCGCGACGGTTGTATGTCCCGATTCGATCGCTGTCTTGAAAATATAGAACTTCGAAATGAATCCGGCCGTCGGCGGGAGACCGGAGAGCGAGAACATGCAGATGGCCAGCGCGAAGCCATAGAACTTGCGGCGGAAGCCGAGGCCGGCGATGTCGTCCAGCGTGTGCGGATCGTTCTGGTTCTTGATCAGCAGCGAGACGACGCCGAAGGCGCCGATGTTCATCAATGCATAGGTGATCGTATAAACGGCCACGGCGGCGACGCTGTCGTCACGCACGGTCAGCATCGCGATCATCATGTAGCCGACGTGGGCGATGCCGGAGTAGGCGAGCATGCGCTTGAGATCGCGCTGCACGATGGCGACGGCGTTGCCGACGACCATCGACAGGATGGCCAGCACGGCGACCATGTTCATCCAGCTCACCTTCGGCAGCACGGGCGACATGGCGTCGAAAAGGCGGATGAGGGCGATGAGCGTGGCCGCTTTCGGGGCGACGCTGAGCCAGCCGGCGACCGGCGTCGGCGCGCCCTGGTAGACGTCGGGCGCCCACGGATGGAACGGCGCGAGCGCGAGCTTGAAGCCGAAGCCGGCCATCATCAAGACGAAGCCGACGGTGAGCAGCGGCGTCACGTCATTCATCGCGAACCAGCGCGCCAGTGCGGCGATGTTGGTCGACTGGGTGGCGCCGTAGAAGAGCGCGATGCCGTACAGAATGAAACCGGTGGCGAAGGCGCCCATGAGGAAGTACTTGAGCGACGCTTCGTTCGAAACCGCGATGCGGCGGTGATAGCCGACCAGCACGAAGATGCAGACCGAGAGGATTTCCAGGCCGAGGACGATGATCAGGAGATCGAGTCCCTTGGCCATCATCATCATGCCGACCGTGCCCCACATCAGCAGCGCGTAGAACTCTCCTCCTTCAATGCCCTCGCGGTCGAGGTAGTCGCGCGCGAAGAGCGTCGCCAGCATCCCCGCAAGGAGGAAGGTGACGTCGAAGATCATCGTGATCGGACTGATCTCGTACGTGCCGCCGAAGAAGTGCCCGGCCCGGATGAAGAGGATCTCGGTCCAGGCGGTGGCGATGAAGAGGAGCAGCGCGAGCGGCGCCAGAGCCCCTTTGGCGCGCGGTGCAAAGACGCCGAAGAGGATGAGCAGCATGCCGCCGCCGGAGAGGATGAGCTCCGGAAGGATGGCGTTCAGGTATCCGGGTTCGAGGAGCGGCTGAAGGTTCACTGCTTCACCTCGCCGGCGGCGCTGGCCGGCAGCGCGGTCGGAGTGCTGTGCGACGCAGAGGCCGGAGTCGCGAGGGCCGCGGTCTTCGCGTCATGCGCGGCCGCGGGCAGCGCGCAGCAATCATCCTGCTTCGCGAGCATCGGCGTGCGCGCATCCGCGTTGCCGATGCGGGTCATCAGATATTTCACCGAGGGCTCCATCTTCTTGAGGAACGTATTCGGGTGCACGCCGATCCAGACCATGAGGATCACGATCGGGACCAGTGCGGCCACTTCGTTCCAGGCGATTTCGGGGATGTTCTTGTTCTCTTCGTTCTCGAGCGGTCCGAAGAAGACCTTCTGCACGAGCCAGAGCAGATAGATCGCGGCGAGGATGACTCCGGACGCGGCGATGGTCGCGGCGACGGGATGGGTCTGGAACGAGCCGCTGAGGATCAGGAACTCGCCGATGAATCCGTTGAGGCCGGGGAGGCCGACCGACGAGAGCATGGCGATGACGAAGAAGACGGCGAAGACCGGCATGGTGCGCGCGATGCCGCCGTAATCGGCGAGCAGGCGCGTGTGCCGGCGCTCGTAGATCACACCGACGAGCATGAAGAGCGCGCCGGTGGAGAGACCGTGATTGACCATCTGCAGGATCGAGCCTTCGATCGCGGTCTGATTGAGGGCGAAGATGCCGAGCACGCAGAAGCCGAGGTGCGAGACCGAGGAGTAGGCGACCAGCTTTTTCATGTCCGGCTGCACCCAGGCCACGAGCGCGCCGTAGATGATGCCGATGACGCTGAGCGCGATCAGCACGTTCGCGTATTGCGCGGTGGCATCAGGGAAGAACGGCAGCACGAAGCGCAGGAAGCCGTACGTGCCCATCTTCAACATGACGCCGGCGAGGATGATCGAGCCGCCGGTCGGCGCCTCGACGTGTGCGTCCGGCAGCCACGTGTGCAGCGGGAAGAGCGGAACCTTGATCGCGAAGGCCAGCGTGAACGCGAGGAACAGCAGCGTTTGCGCGGTGGGGGCGAGCTGCGTTCCGTAGAGATCGGTGATCGTGAACGACGGCAGTCCGGTCTGGTGATAGCTCTGGAAGCCGAGATAGATGATGCCGAGGAGCATCAGCAGCGAGCCGGCGATGGTGAAGAGGAAGAACTTGATCGCGGCGTAGATGCGATTCGCGCCGCCCCACACGCCGATGACGAGATACATCGGCAGGAGCATCAGCTCGAAGAAGATGTAGAAGAGGATTAGATCGGTCGCCAGGAAGGCGCCGATCATGGCCGTCTCCATCACCAGGAACGAGATGATGTATTCCTTCGGGTGTTTGTGAATGGCGTTCCAGCCCGAGAGGAAGATGAGCGGCGTGAGGAACGTGGTCAGCAGGACCAGCCAGAGGGTGATGCCGTCGACGCCGAGGCCGTACGTGATGCCCCATTGCGGAATCCAGGGGATGCTCTCGACGAACTGGAAGTCGGCGTGACCATCCTGCCAGCCGCGCAGCAGGCCGAGCGAGATCACGAAGGTGATCAGCGACACCACGAGGCCGAAGCCTTTGATGGCGCCGGTCGCGGTGCGCGGAAAGAAGGCCAGCAGGATCGCACCTGCGATCGGCAGCCAGAGAAATGTGCTCAGAAGAGGCATCAAATCGGACCTCAAACGAAGAATGCGATGAACACCACCACGCCGATGAAGAACATCAGCGCGTAGTTGCGGACGTTGCCGGTCTGGAAGAAGCGCAGGATCTCGCCGAAGCCGCGTACGACATAGCCGAGAATCATGGCGATGCCGTCGATCAGTGCATCGACGCCTTTCCAGAGGAAGCGCGAGAGACCTTCGAGCGGACGAACGATCGTGGCCGCGTACAGCTCATCGACGTACCACTTGTTCTCGATCGCCTTGGCGAGAGCGGGCGAGCGCTGCGCGAATGCGTTGTCGGACGCGAGCTGCTTGTCCTTGTAGAGAGAGCGCGCGGCGAGCCAGCCGAGGATGGCGATGATCGTCGAGACCGCAGCGATCATCAGCTCGGTCGACAGCTCGAGATGGATCTCACTGTGCGTGCCGATCACTTCCGGGATGATCGGATGCAGCCACTTCGAGAGCGACCAGCCGTGCCAGAAGGCGTGCGGCAGCGAGAGCAGGCCGCCGAAGATCGAGAGGATCGCCAGAATCCAGAGCGGGCCGGTCATCGTGGCCGGCGACTCGTGGAGATGATGTTCCTGCTCGTGCGTTCCGCGGAACTTTCCGTAGAACGTGAGATAGACGAGGCGGTACATGTAGAAGGCCGTGCAGAAGGCGGCCAGCGTACCGAGCAGCCAGACGAACTTGCCGACGGCCGGGAAGTACGGCGTCGACCAGGCGGAGACGAGGATCTCGTCCTTGGAGAAGAAGCCGGCCGCGAGCGGCAGGCCGGCGATCGCGTATGTGGCGATGGCAAACGTACGGAACGTGTGCGGGATCTTCGACTTCAGGCCACCCATGTTGCGGATGTCCTGTTCGCCGCTCATCGCGTGAATGACGGAGCCAGATCCGAGGAAGAGGCAGGCCTTGAAGAAGGCGTGGGTGACGAGGTGGAACACGCCCGCGCTGAACGCGCCGACGCCGACCGCGATGAACATGAACCCGAGCTGCGAGACGGTCGAGTAGGCGAGGACCTTCTTGATGTCGAACTGGCGCAGGCCGATCGTCGCCGCGAAGAGCGCGGTCAGGCCGCCGACGATGGCCACGACCATCATCGCGTCGGGCGCGAGACGATAGAGGACGTTGCTGCGGGCGATCATGTAGACGCCGGCGGTGACCATCGTCGCGGCGTGGATGAGCGCGGAAACGGGCGTCGGGCCGGCCATCGCGTCCGGCAGCCAGACGTAGAGAGGAATCTGCGCCGATTTACCGCAGGCGCCGAGGAAGAGCAGCAGGCAGATGGCGGTGAGGACCGTCGGGGAGATGTTGCCGGCGGCAGCGACCTGCGAGACTTTCGCGAAGTCGACGCTGCCGAGGAATCCGAACATCAGGAACATCGCCACGAGCATGCCGAAGTCGCCGATGCGGTTGACGATGAATGCTTTCTTGCCGGCGGCGGGAGCGTAATCGGTCTGGTAGTAGAAGCCGATCAGCAGGTACGAGCAGAGGCCGACGCCTTCCCACCCGACGAACATGAACAGATAGCTCGATCCGAGGATGAGGATGAGCATCGCCGAGAGGAAGAGGTTGAGGTAGGCGAAGTAGCGCCAGTAGCCCTCTTCGTGAAGCATGTAGCCGATGGAGTAGACGTGGATCAGGAAGCCGACCCACGTGACCACCATGAGCATCACGATCGACAGCGGATCGAGCTGGAAGGCGATGTCGGCGCCGATGCCGCCGCTGTTGAACCATTGATAGACCAGGTTCAGGTGGCGTTCGCCGTGATGGTAGTGGCCGTTGTACTCGATGACCGCGGCCGTGCCGAGCAGCGCCGCGCCGAGCGAGAAGAGAATCGCCACCGCGGTGACGAATCCTTTGCCGGCGCGCTTGCCGAAAAGACCGTTCAGCAAAAAGCCGACGAACGGCGTGATGGGGATGAGCCAGAGGTTGTTGAGCATCTTTGCGGAGTGATGAATGACGAGCGATGAGTGAGGAACGTGGCCGCGAAACCGGCACCGTTCGTCACGTCATCCCTGCTCACGCATCACTTGTCTCCTCGCACCGTGCCCGATGCGAGGAAGACCCCGCATCGGCGCTTAACTCTCGTTTCTTACGCGATCCTGATAATCATCGGAGGACGCCGGATCGAGCTCCCACCGCCGTTTGTCGCGGCTGCGCTCTTTCTCGCCGACCTTCAACTCTTCCGAATCCTGATACGACACTCCCATCGCCGCGCCGATCTCGTCGACTACGTTGTTGTCGGGAGTGGGCATGCTCGAGACGGCGGATTCATCGCCGCTGAACTGCGCCCCTTCCCACTGCGCGTCGAGATCGCCGGCGGTGATGGTCGGGTCTGCCAGAGAATCGTTCCGGAGCCGATGCGCCAGCTTCGCTGAACCGGCCGAGATATCGGGAATCGGCGGTTCGATGTCGTCGCTGAGGCCGTTCCGGTTGCGGTCCTCTCGTTCGTTGTCTTCCCAGTCAATGAGCTTTTCGGTCTTGTCCATGTTCAGGCTCCCGCCTGAACCGTTAACTGCCGATCCAGGCCTGCCTGAACCGTTGCGACCTTTGTGCCGCGAATCAGTTGTCGGTTGCCGGTTGTCGGTTGTCGGGAGACCCCCACCCGGCCACGACCGTTGAGAGCGGGTCTGGACGCGGGCTTCCCGACAACCGACAACTGACGACCGACAACCCCATATCTACCAATGCATCAGATTCGCTTCATCCACATCGATCGTGTCGCGATGGTGGAAGAGCGAGATGAAGATGGCGAGGCCGACTGCTGCTTCCGCGGCCGCGATCGCCATGATGAAAAAGACGAACATCAAACCGTGCAGGTCGTGAAACTGGCGCGCGTACGCGAGGAACGTGAGGTTCACCGCGTTCACCATCAGCTCGATGCACATGAAGATCGTGATGCCGTTCTTGCGCGTCAGCACGCCGACGACGCCGATGGTGAAGAGAATCGCGCTGAGAATGAGGAAGTAGTGGGTCGGAATCACTTGCTCACCTCCGTGCCGCGGCTGTCGAACGCGGAGCGCACGCCGGCGCCGCGTCCGCTGAGCGTCAGTGCACCGACGATTGCAGCCAGCAGAAGGATCGAGACCATCTCGAACGGAAAGACATAGGCCTCGAACATCCGGATGCCGATCGCGCGCGCATCGGCGCGGAACGGACCCTCGGGGCCGGCGGAGAAGACCGCGTACTTGAGCAGAAAGTAGATGAGGCCGATGCCGAATGCCGCGCCGCTCGTGTAGCCGAGGAACTGCTGGATCGGCCGTGTGGTGGGCTCCGCGACGTGCTGCAGGTTGAGCAGCATGATCACGAAGAGGAACAGCACCATGATCGCGCCGGCGTAGACGATGACCTGCAGCGCGGCCAGGAACGGCGCCTCGAGCAGGACGTACATGACGGCCAGCGCGAAGAACGACGCGACGAGCGAGAGCGCGCCGACGACCGGATTCCGGTGCAGAACGACCACGAGCGCGAAGATCACGGCGATCGCGGCGAAGAGGAAGAAGATCGCGAATTCGACCATAAAGTTAGTTGTCGGTTGTCGGTTGTCGGTTGTCGGGAGAACCGGCCACCGCAACCTTGTTGCAATGCATGGATGCCGGTTGCAGGTGTGCCGGAGATTCGTGGGTGGCGTGGCGGCCTCCCGACAACCGACAACCGACAGCCGACAACCGCATCATCAGATCCACCTCGCGGCGATGAACGCGGCTACGAGGACGATGTTGACGATGGCCAGCGGCAGGAAGATCTTCCAGCCGAGGCGCATGAGGATGTCGTACTTGAGTCGTGGAATCGTCCAGCGGACCCAGACGAAGACGAACATCAGGAAGCTCCACTTCGCCAGGAACGCGACGAAGGAGAGAAGGAACCCGAGGAACGTCGCCGGCTCGTGGTACCAGGGGATGTCCCAGCCGCCGAGGTAGAGCGTCGTGATGAGCGCGGCCATCGTCCCCATGGCCATGTACTCGGCCATGAAGAAGAGCGCGAACTTCATCGATGAATATTCGGTGTGATAGCCGGCCACGAGCTCCGCTTCCGCTTCCGCGAAATCGAAGGGGAGGCGGTTCGTCTCGGCGAAACCGGAGACGGTGAAGATGATGAAGCTGAGCCACATCGCCGGCGAGAGAACGTTCCACGCCGGGAGCTTCACGACGTCGAAGAGAACGAAGTAGTAGTTGGCCTGCTGCGAGACGACTTCGGTGAGCCGCAGCGAGCCGGCCACGAGCAGCACGCTCACGGCGGCCAGGGTCAGCGCGAGCTCGTACGAGATCATCTGCGCCGACGCGCGGATGGCGCCGAACATCGAGTACTTGTTGGCCGAGGCCCAGCCGGCGATGGTGATGCCGTAGACGCTGAGCGAGGCGAGGGCGAAAACGACCAGGATGCCGGCACTGACGTCGGCCACGATCGGCTCGAACCAGCGGCCGCCCTCGAACAACTTGCGGCCGAGGAGCGACATCTCCGGAATCTGGAAGCCGCGGCCCCATGGAACGACGGCGATCGTGGTGAGGGCAGGAAGGAGACCGAACGTCGGCGCAAGGGTGTAGAGCCACTTGTGCGCCTGTGCGGGGATGAGGTCTTCCTTCATGAGGAACTTCAGCGCGTCGGCGAATGACTGCAGAAGTCCGAAGGGTCCGACACGGTTCGGTCCCGGACGATCCTGAATGAGCGCGCTGCCGCGGCGCTCGATCCAGACCATGATCGGCGTGATGTTGAGCCAGATGCCGAGGATGATCGCGATCTTGAGGATCGAGAGCAGGATGTCGGTGAGATCGAAAGCCATTACGCGCTCACCTCACTCCCTGCCAGCGCCGGAACCTTCGCGCGCAGTGATTCGAAAATGTCGAGCGTATCGACGCGTCTGAATTCGTCGGCATTCGGGAAGAGTCGCGCGCCGATGCGGCGGAACGCCTCGAGATCGCTGACGGCCTGGCCCTTCGGCGGGAAGGCCTGATGGATGCGCTGCATCGTGCCCTGCAGGTTCGTGTACGTGCCTTCTTTTTCCGGATGAATCGCACCCGGGATCAGCACGTCCGCCACTTCGCAGAGGGGATGGTTCGCATCCCATGAATGCACGATGAGGAACTTCGCCTTGCGGAGGTTCGCGACGACGGTTTCGTCTTTCGCGCGCTCGCTGAATCTGGCGTCGGTGATGTAGAGGACGTCGATGCCGTCGGCACCGTTCGTCAGCAGCTCTTCGATCGAGCCACCGCCGATCACCGCATGCACGCCGCGGTAGTTCGGTCCGCCCTGCTCGCCGAGCAGCCATTCGCTGCGCGACTTCATCTTGATCGGGCCGATCGGATCGACGGTCACGCCGATCTTTGCGTTGAGGCGATCGGCGAAGAGCTGCTTCGCGACGTACGCCTCTTCGTTGGTCATCTGCGCGGAGGCGATCACGGCGACGTTCTTCGCGCCCTTGAAGGCTTTCTCGATCGACTCGAGCGCCTCATCCCACGTCGAGATCCCGAGGTACTCATCCTCGGTGCGCACTTTCGGCACGACCACGCGATCGGTCTCGTACTGCTCGTACGAGAAACGTCCGTAGTCGCACAGCCAGTGGTCGTTGACGTCGGGATTGACGCGCGGACGGTAGCGGAACACCTGTCCGTTGCGATGTCCGATGAAGAGATTGCAGCCGACGTCGCAGCCGTTGCAGACCGATTCGGTCGAGTCGAGATTCCAGACGCGCGACTCGAAGCGGAACTCACGCGGCGTCAGCGCGCCGGTGGGGCAGATGTCGGTGACGCACGCCGACATCCAGTTGTCGAGCGGCACGCCGGGGAACACGCCGACTTCGGTCGACGCACCGCGTTTGAAGAACGCGAGCTCGCTCGTGCCGGTGATCTCCGCGGTGAAGCGGATGCACCGCGTGCAGTGGATGCAGCGGTTCATGTTCTGGATCACGTGCGGCCCGATGGCCGTGCGATCCATGCCGGGGTACGTCCGTTTGAACTCGCCGTAACGCGAGGTGACGGAGCCGTAGTTGAAGGAGTAATCCTGCAGCGGGCACTCGCCGGCCTTGTCGCAGATCGGACAATCGAGCGGGTGATTGATGAGCAGGAACTCCATCTGCCCTTTGCGGGCCTTGTCCACCTTGTCGTTCCAGACGTGGACTTTCATCCCGTCTTTCACAGGCGTGGCACATCCGGCCTGCAATTTCGGCATACCCTCGACTTCGACGAGGCACATGCGGCACTGGCCGACGATGCTGAGCGAGGGGTGATAGCAGAAGTGGGGAACATGGACGTCGGCCGCTTTCGCGGCTTCGATCACATTGATTCCATCCTGGACTTCGACTTCGATTCCGTCGATGGTAACTTTAGCCATAGGTGCTTTATTGATGCAGATTGATCGCCCGACAACGAGGGCGCGGATGCGAGGGCGGTGACGCTCGTCACGGACGAGTCCGTGAAAAGTTTCACAAGAGCCGTGAGCATACTGATTGAAGTTCACACCGTCAACGGAAGTGATGAGCACCTCGCGTGACTCATCGGAAGGACTCGAGTGAAAAGAGATATCTCCATTGCACTGGTCGCGATTCTGATCGTCTTCGGCGTCACGTTTGCCCTGGCGAAAGCCATCCCGCAGAAGCCACTTTCTCCTTCGGCGCCGTTCGTCCCGGAGGCGCATGGAACGACCGGCGGCGCGGCGAAGAAGATCGCCGCGAACGACAAGGTCGTGATGCGCATCAACGGCGAGCCGATCACCGAACGCGAGTTCGTGTCGTTCATGAGCGCGGTCCCGGAAGAACAGCGGCCGATGTTCGCCTCGTCGGAGGGGCGCAAACTGCTCGCCCAGGAAATCGTGCGCATGAAGGCGCTCGAACAGGAAGGGAAGCGTCTCGGCGTCGCCGACGATCCGGAGACCTCCGCGAAATTCGAGCTGCTGCGCGCGCAGCTCACCGCGCAGCGCGCCCTGCAGAAGATCGTCGAGGAAAAAGCGGAATCGAGGATTCGCGCCGAGTACGAGAAAACGAAGAACGACGTGAAGTGGCTGCGCCACATCGTCATCGCCTACGACGGCTCCATGATTCCGCCGCGCGACGGTCAGCCGCGCACCGTGGAAGCAGCCACCGCAAAGGCGAATGCGATCGTCGCAAAACTGCGCGGCGGCATGGCCTTCGCGCCGACCGCAGCCGCGGAATCAGACGATCCCGAGAGCGGCCGCAAAGGCGGATCCCTCGGGCCGTTCAATCCGCAGATGCAGATGCCGCCGGAGATTCTCGCCGCCGTCACGAAGCTGCAGCCGGGACAGATCAGCCCTCCGGTGCGCACGCAGTTCGGCGTGCACATCTTCACGATCGGGACGCCGACGCTCGACGACATGCACGACGGACTGATGCAGCGCGTGCAGCAGCAGGTGGTGCAGGAGGAAGTGCAGCGGCTCGCCAATCAGGCGAAGGTGGAGTACGAGGAGTGGTACTTCCCGCCGCAGCCGGCGTCGCCACGTTTCCAGCAGAACGCACCCGCACCGCGCTCGAACGGTTGACGTACACTTGAGGCCGTAATCCCCTCATGAGCGCACGGAAGATCCTGGTCGTTGAAGACAACGACATGAACATGCAGCTCGTCGAGTTCCTGCTCGAAGAGGGGGGCTACGAGATCGTGAAGGCGACCAGCGGCGAAGAGGCTCTGGCCCTCACGCGCGACGGCACCGCACCCGATCTGATCCTGATGGACATTCACCTTCCAGGCATGGACGGCCTCTCGGTCGTCCGTGCCATGAAGGCGGAAGAACGAACGTCCGGTATCCCCATCCTCGCCCTGACCGCACACGCCATGCGCGGCGACAAAGACCGCTTCCTCGAAGCCGGCTGCGACGGCTACATCTCGAAACCGATCGACGTCAAAACCTTCATCTCCTCCATCGAACGATACCTCCCCTGAGCGGCCGGCACGGCCGGTTGTTCCTGCTGACGCGTTCGAGGGTTGAGGGGGAGTTCTTCCGCGAACGCGTTCGTGAGAACGAGCGCGGCCGGCCGTGCCGGCAGCGTACAATCCGCGCCCGATATGCGAATGCTTGTTTTGGGCGCGGGGCGAATGGGCCTCGGCGCCGTTCATGATCTCGTCTCTCAACCCGACGTCACCGGCGTCACCGTCGCTGATTTCGATTTCGCCAAGGCGCAGGCCATTGCCGCGCGATATGCCGGGCGTGTCGAAGCCAGGCAGATCGACTGCAAGAACCATCACGCCGTCGTCGACCTGATGCGCGGTCACGCCTCGGCGATCAGCTGCGTGAACTACTGGCTCAATGAAGGACTGGCGAAAGCCGCGATTGAAGCGGGCACCAACTTCTGCGACCTCGGCGGCAACAATGACGTCGTCGACGCCGAGCTCGCGCTCGATGCGCAGGCGCGCGCGGCCGGCGTCAACATCATTCCGGACTGCGGACTCGCGCCCGGCATGGTGGCGGTGCTCGCGGCGCACGGCGCACAACAGTTCGAGCAGCTCGACGAGATTCACATTCGCGTCGGCGGCCTCCCGCAGACGCCGAAACCGCCGCTCGACTATCAGCTCGTCTTCTCCGTCGAAGGGCTGATCAACGAATACATCGAGCCCGCGCGCGTCATCCGCGATGGGAAAGTCACGATCGTCGAATCGATGACCGAGCTCGAAACGCTCACGTTCCCCGAGCCGTTCAACACGATGGAAGCCTTCCAGACCAGCGGCGGGACTTCGACGCTCGTCGACACCTTCCTCGGCAAGGTGCGCGAGCTCGACTACAAGACCATTCGCTTTCCCGGCCACTGTGCAAAGTTCAAGACCATGATCGACCTCGGTCTCTGCAGCAGCGACGCGATCGACGTCGATGGTCAGCCGGTCAAACCGCGCCGCGTGCTCGGCGAGCTGCTCGTCAGAAACCTCCCGCACGATGAGCCGGATGTCGTGCTCGTGCGCGTCGAGTTCGCGGGCGGCGGCAAGCGTCTGCGCTACGACATCATCGACCGCTATGATCCCGAGACGGACCTCAGCGCGATGATGCGCACCACCGCCTTTCCGGCCTCGATCGTCGCGCTGATGATGGCTCGCAACCAGACGACGTCGAAAGGTGCCCTGCCGCAGGAGAAGTGCATTCCGCCCGATCCGTTCATGCGCGAGCTCGCGGCGCGCAAGATTGATGTACAGGTGAGCTGATGTCGCTGATCATTCGCTGGATTCTGAACACGCTGGCGTTGCTGCTCGTGGCGACGGTCGTGCCGCACTTTCATTACGCGTCGTGGGTGTCGCTGGCGATCGCGGCCGCGGTGCTCGGATTGTTGAACGCGCTCGTCCGTCCGATTCTGTTCGTGCTGACCTTTCCGATCACGGTCGTCACGCTCGGTATTTTTCTGATCGTGCTCAATGCGATCATGTTGAAGCTCACCGATTTCTTCGTGCCCGGATTTCGCATCGACGGCTTCGGCTGGGCGATCGTCGGCGCGATCGTGCTGAGCCTCGTGACGATGGTGACGGACCGCATTGGAAGAGAAGAAAAGGAGCGGCGATGAAGATTGCCGAGGGTGTCGGTCCGTCTGATACACTTCGGGCCGTCGGCGAAAATGGTATGAATATCATCAAGAACAGGGTCAACGATGTGACCGTTCTGGACATCCAGGGCGTCATCAAACTCGGCGAAAGCGCGCGTGAGTTCTCCAGCTACCTCGAGAAAGTGCTGAACGACGAGACCGGCCCGGTGATGATCAACTTCGAAGCGATCAACTACATGGACTCGACCGGTCTCGGCGAGTTGATCGGCTACCTGCAGAAGTTCGAAGACCGTCAGCGCAAGATGGCGCTGGTGAAGCCGTCGCACCGCATTCTCGCGCTGCTCAAGATCACGAAGCTCGACACCGTCTTCAAGATCTTCGACTCGCGTGAGACCGCGATGGCCTACCTCACCGAATCGGCTGCCTGACGCGGCCGCAATCCCATCGACTTCAACATCTCCCGGAACCGCGCGTCGCCGTGCAGGCGCGCGAGCTTCGGGTCGACTCCCATCAGCGGCACCGACGTGTTTCGTGCTTCTTTTGCTTTGGCGAGCCACGCCATCGCGCCGTCGCGATCGCCGAAACGGACGTGGCGCACCGCGTTCGCATAGAAATCGTTTCCGTCGCCCGCATCGATCGCACCACCGCGCTGCACGCGCGTCGCTTCGGCGGTGCCGGTGCGGCCGGAGAAGCGATACGCGCTTTCGAGACAGGCGAGCGCTTCCTCGAAACCGGGCGAGAGCTCGAGCGCGCGGTTCGCCTCGCGAATGGCATCGTCGAAACGGCCGGTGTAGATGTAGGCCCAGGCGACGTGCATGTTCGCGCGCGGGTTCGCCGGTTCCAGTTCCTGTGCGCGGCGAATCTCGGCGATGCCCTCGTCGAATCTCCCGCGAATGATGAGCAGCCAGCCGTGATCGTGCAGCGCGCTGCCGTTGCGCGCATCGAGCGCGATCGCTTTGCGATAGCTCGTCTCTGCCGCCTCCCAGTTCCATTCGTACCAGAACTGCCGCATCGCCTCGGTGGCGTGGGCGCCGCCGTAGTCGGGCGCGAGTTGCAGCGCCCGCGTGCTGGCGTTGCGGATCTCGATGGCTGCATCGCGCGGCGCAACTCGCTCGCGCATCGCCAGCGCGTGCAGTGAGTCGGCGAGGGCGACGTAGGGGAGTGCGAAGTCGGGCTCGAGGAGAATGGCCTTGCGCAGTTCGACGACGCTTTCTTCGATGCGTGGCGTCGCGCGCTGCTGATACAACTGTCGCCCGCGCAGATACGCCTCGTGCGCGGCAGGAACGTGCGACGTGAGATGGCGTGTGCTCGGCTGCGGCTGCAGGGCGAAAAAGAGAATCGCCAGGATGACCGCGGCGATGCCGAGCGACGCGAAATGCGGATGCGACGGTTTCGCGACACGTGCGACGTCGAGCCGCTGCACTGCGGCGATGAAGCGATACCCGCGTTTCGGCAGCGTTTCGATGTAGCGCGGATTCTTCGCCTCGTCGCCGAGAGCGGTGCGCGCCTGCAGCACGCAGAAGTTGAGACCGCGTTCGAAATCGACGAACGTGTCATTGCCCCAGACGCGCTGCCGCAATTCTTCGCGCGTGACCAGTTCTCCCGCGCGTGCGGCGAGGGCCGCGAGCAGTCGCGCCGGCTGCGGCGCGATCGAAACGATCTCTCCGTCGCGGCTCAGCTCCAGCGTGCGTGCGTCGAGCGTGAACGGCCCGAAGGCGAGGATTTGCGCCTCTTCTAATGAGGATCTAACGGGTATTTCGCCCTGCAGAGCCGACATTGGCGTTCATGAAAAACAAAGCACTGTTCGCTGTTCTGGCCATTCTGCTCGCTGCCGCCGCCTTTGCCGAAAACGAAACCGTGACCATGAAAGGGGAGATCGTCGACCTCCACTGTTACACGAGCCGCGGAGAGAAAGGGGAAGGGCACGCCGGCTGCGCGAACGCGTGCATCAGTCGCGACGTCCCGGCCGGCTTCATCGCGGAGGACGGAACGCTCTATCTGCTGGTGAACGAGAAGCCGGTGTCGGTGAAAGAGAAGGTCGCCGGGAAGGCGGGGAAGCCGGTGCAAGTGACCGGCAAGGTGGTCGAGCGGAGCGGGATGAAGGCGTTGCAGCTCACTTCGGTTGAGTGACGTTGCTTCCTTGGCAATCCCCTTGTAGGATGCGCGCGCGCCGGACGTCCGTTCGCGCGCATCTGCACGTCTATGACAAACAGCTACATCCCCATCCTGCTCATGCTCACCGTGGCCGTCATCCTGGGCGCGGTGTTCCTCGGCTTGAACTGGATTCTCGGCAAGCACCAGCGCAATCCATCGAAGCTCGCGCCGTACGAGAGCGGTGTGCCGCTGCTCGACGAGAATCGCAAGCGCGTGAACGTGCGCTTCTACCAGATCGCGATGTTGTTCATCCTGTTCGACATCGAAGCCGCGTTCCTCTATCCGTGGGCCGTCATCTATCGTGACGCCACGCACGCGTCGACGGGCCTCTCCTGGTTCGTGTTCGGAGAAATGCTCGTATTCATGCTTCTTCTCGCCGTCGGTTACGTGTACGTGTGGAAGAAGAAGGCATTCGACTGGAAGTAAGGACCTCGAAGAAGAATGGCTGATCTCCATCCCGATAATCCGTACGCCAAAGACCGCTTTCCGGATGCGACGAAGAAAGTCGAATTTCCGGAGGACGTGAAGAAGCGCTTCGACGTCCTCCTCACGCGGTACCCGACCAAAGAAGCAGCGCTGCTGCCGACGCTGCACCTGGTGCAGGAGACGTGGGGCTGGATCTCGCCCGAAGCGGTTCATTACGTCGGCGCGCTGCTCGGCCTCGCGCCGTCCACCGTCTTCGGAGTCGTGTCGTTTTACGACATGTACAACCAGAAGCCGGTCGGCAAATACCAGCTGCGCGTCTGCACGAACCTGAGCTGCATGGTCTCGAACGCCTACGACATCTACGAAGGCCTCTGCGAGAAACTGCAGGTCAAACCGCACGAGACGACGAAGGACGGCCTCTACACGGTCGTCGAAGTCGAATGCCTCGGCTCCTGCGGAACCGCGCCGGTCGTGCAGGTCAACAACGACTATCACGAGAACATGAGCGTCGAGAAGATGGATACGCTCCTGGAGAAGCTCAAGTAACCCATGGAACCGATTCGCGTACTCACGGCCAACATCGACAAGCCGAACTCGAAGTCGATCGAGACGTATCTCGCCGGCGGCGGCTATGAAGCCGCGCGCACCGCGCTCGGCATGAAGTGGGAAGACGTCATTCAGATCGTGAAGGATTCGGAGCTCCGCGGTCGCGGCGGCGCCGGCTTCCCGACCGGGATGAAGTGGTCGTTCGTGCCGCGCAACGCGCCGCGCCCGACCTATCTCCTCTGCAACGCGGACGAAGCCGAGCCCGGCACGTTCAAAGACCGCGTCATCATCGAGAAAGATCCGCACCTTCTCCTCGAAGGAATGATCATCTCCGCCTACGCGATCGGCTCCTGCCCGATGGCGTACATCTACATCCGCGGCGAGTTCCACTACGGCTCGACGGTGCTCGTCAAAGCGGTCGAGGAAGCGCGCGAAAAAGGATTTCTCGGCAAGAACATCTTCGGCAGCGGCTTCGACTTCGACATCACCGTTCATCGCGGCGCCGGTGCCTACATCTGCGGCGAAGAGACGGGCCTCATCGAATCGGTCGAAGGACATCGCGGCCAGCCGCGCGTCAAGCCGCCGTTCCCGGCCGTGGTCGGCGTATTCGGCGGACCGACGGTCGTCAACAACGTCGAGACCCTCGCCTGCGTGCCGCTCATCATCAAGAACGGCGCGGAGTGGTTCAAATCGTTCGGCACCCCGAAGAACACCGGCCCGAAGCTCTACTGCGTTTCCGGCAACGTGAAGAAGCCGGGCGTGTACGAGTTCCCGATGGGCGTGAATCTCAAAGAGCTGATTTACGACCACTGCGGCGGCATCCGCGGCGATCGCAAACTGAAAGCGGTCATCCCCGGCGGCGCGTCCGCACCGATGCTGCTGCCCGATGAAATCGATCTGGCGATGAACTTCGACTCGGTGATGAAAGCAGGCTCGATGCTCGGCTCGGCCGGCATCATCGTGCTCGACGACAGCGTCTGCATTGTCGACGCGGTGTGGCGCCTCTCGAAATTCTTCGCCCACGAATCGTGCGGCCAGTGCACGCCGTGCCGCGAGGGGACGAACTGGATGGAGTCGATCCTCAATCGTCTCGAGCGCGGTGAAGGCCGCAAGCAGGACGCCGATCTGCTGCTCGACATGGCCGACAACATCGGCGGCAAATCGCTCTGCGCCCTCGGGGACGCGGCCATCGGTCCCGTCATTTCATCGGTGAAGAAGTTCCGCGACGAATTCCTCCATCACGTCGAGCACAAGTCGTGTCTCCCCGGCACGAAGCGCTATCGCAGTCTCGACGCGCCTGTCGCCGCTCACTGAGCTGCGCGACGTTCAGCAACGGTGTCATCCCGTGCTCCGCGCGGGATGACCGCTTCTGACTCTCTCCTGACATTCGTCACGCGCGTGCGCTGACATGCGCGACTGCTCTCCCCGCGCAGGCAACCCTACATTGCGCGCGAAGGAGGCAGTTTCGTATGCGCATTCGTACGCTGGTTCTCACGCTCGCGATCACCCTGATCGCACTCTCCGCCGCGGCGGCCGATGAAATGAAGAAGGCCGAGTGGATGCTCGGCGACTGGAAGGGCACCGCCTCGATTCAGATGGGGCCAGGCAAGCCGCAGCTCGTTCAGCAGACCGAACGCGTGCAGTCGAAGCTCGGCGGCAAGGTGCTGGTGATCGACGGACTCGGCAAACGAAAGAACGACGACGGCACACTCGGCGAAGTCGTGCACGAAGCGCTCGGTGTGATCTCGTGGGACGAGAAGAAGAACGCCTATCGCTTCGATGCATGGACGGCGCGCGACGGCTATGTCGAGGCGTCGATGACCATCGGCGATCGCGTGGCCACGTGGGGGTTCGATACGCCGGGCGGCGGCAAGGTCCGCTACACCATCAGGCAGACCGAGAAGGGCGAGTGGAACGAAGTCGGCGAGTTTTCGCGCGACGGAAACGCCTGGATGAAATTCTTCGAAATGACGCTGTCGAAGTAAAGGAAGCGGCGGGCGCAATGCCCGCCGCTTCATCGTTCCTCAGCGCTTCAGCACGACGATCAGGCCGAGGGCGGCGGCGAGCAGCATCAGCCCCCAGGTCGAGAGCGTCGGGATGTTCGCACCGGCGATGGCGACGGCGGCCGTACCGCTGTTGTTGCCGGGCGTCGGATCGTTGGTGCTCGTCGCGGTGGCGGTATTCGAGACCGTGCCGGTGGCATCGGCATTCACCGCCACGGTGAGCGTGAACGTGGCGCTCGTGGCATTCGCGAGTGAGGCGATCGTGCAGGTGACCGTGCCGGTGCTGCCGACGGCCGGAGTGGCGCAGGCGAACACCGGCCCCGAGTCTTGCGCGAACGAGACGAACGTCGTGTTGGCCGGCAGCGGATCGGAGAGCTCCACGTTCTGCGCGGCGGTCGGTCCGTCATTCGTGACCGTGATCGTGTAGGAGGTCGTCTCGCCGGCGTGAATGACCGTCGCGCCCGTCTTGGTGACGCGCACGTCCGCGAGGCTGGTGACGTTCGCCGTGGTGCTCGACGAATTGTCGGAGCCGTCGGGATCGGTGGTGGTCGTCGAGATGGTGGCGGTGTTCGTGATCGTGCCGCCGAACGGCGTCGCAGGAATCACCTGCACGACCAGCGTGAAGTTCGCGCCCGCGCCCGCCACGAACGAGGCCAGCGTGCAGGTGACGGTGCCGTTTGCTCCTGATGCGGGAGTCACGCAGTTGAACGTCGGACCGCTGTTCTGCGTGAGCGAAACGAACGTCACTTCCGGCGGGAGGATGTCGTTCAGCGTCACGTTCGCGGCATCCGACGGTCCGTCGTTCGCGACCGCGATCGTGTAGGTCGTATTGAGGCCCGGTGACGTGCCGGTCGGGCCGCTCTTCACCACCCGCACGTCCGCGGACGTCGCGACCGCGGCCGTCGTCGACGAAGAGTTGTCGGAGTTGTCGGGATCGGAGGTCGAAGACGACACGTCGGCGATGTTCGTGAGTGGCGTGCCGCTCGCGGTCGACGAGTTGACGTGGAACACGAACGTGAACGTCGCCGTCGCAGCCGGTGCCAGCGAGGCGATGGTGCAGGTGATGGTGCCGGTGCCGCCGTCCGGCGGAGTGCTGCAACTGAACGTCGGACCGCTGTTCTGCAGCATCGATGCGAACGTCGTGTTTGCGGGCAGCGTGTCGGTGAGCGAAACCGAGGAGGCCGTCGACGGTCCGTTGTTCGTCACCGAAAGGGTGTAGGAGATGTTGGCGCCGGCAGTGATGTTGGCCGGACCACTCTTCACGACGGCGAGATCGGCCACCGGCGTGATCGTGGTCGTCACCGAGTCGCTGTTGTTGCTCGTGTCGGGATCGAACGCATCGCCGTTGACGGTGGCGGTGTTGACGACGCTGGTCGTGTTCCCGACCTCGACTACGAGTTGGAACACAGCGGAGGCACCGCCGGAGAGACCGCCGTTGCAGTTGACGGTGCCGGTGCCGCCCGGAGGAGGCGCGGAACACGATGCGCTGGCGCCGGTGGTCTGCAGGAACGACACGACGGTCGTATTCGGCGGCACGACGTCCTGAAACGTGTAGGCCGTGAAATCAGGGCCGTTGTTCGTGACGGTGATCGTGTAAGTCAGATCGTCGCCCGCGTTTGCGCTCGCGGGACCGCTCTTGTCGACCGCCATGTCGGCGGCCTGCACCGTCACGGTGTGCGTGGCGCTGTTGTTTTCTTCGAACGGATCGGTCGTTTCGCTGCTGGCGTTGATCGTGTTCGTGAATCCCGTTCCGGCCGGCGTGTCGCCGGGGATGTTCACCGTCAGCTCGAACGTCGTCACGTCGCCTTCATCGAGCGTCGCCAGCGAGCACGAGACCGTCCCTCCGGCGCCGACCGCGGGCGTCGTGCAGCTCATCGACGGGCCGCTCGTCTGCTGGAGCGAAACGAACGTTGCGGTTCCGGGAAGCGTGTCCTCCCAGCTGACGCCCGTCGAGGCATCGGGGCCGTTGTTGCCGACGGTCAGAAGGAAGGTGACGTCGTCTCCCGCGCCGGTGTTGGTCGGACCGGTCTTGAGGACAAAGAGGTCCCCGCTCGGCGGCGGTGGCGTCATCGTGCTCGCCACGCCGCTGTTGTTCTCTTCGTTCTCATCGAGCGACGACGTCGTCGTGGTGGCGATGTTCGTGAAGATCGTTCCGTCCGGCGTTGCGATCGGGATGTTGAACACGAACGTGAATTCGGCCGAGGTGCCGGCCGGGAACGAGGCCAGGGTGCAGGTCACGCTTCCCGGATCGCCGACAGCGGGGGTCACACAATTGAAGGCCGGACCGCTGTTCTGCGTTGCCGACACGAACGTCATTCCGCCCGGAATCGGATCGTTCAGTGTGACGTCGGTCGCGTTGTCCGGTCCGAGGTTCGTGACCGTCACGGTGTACGGCACGTCGGATCCGGGCGCCGACTCGGCTGGTCCCGTTTTCTCGGTCAGCAGATCGGCGGACTGTGCGAAAGCGAGCGGTGTGAGAAGCAGCGCGGCGGCGAGACTCAGAACGAACGTTTTCACTTTTTGCACCCTCGAAACACCTCGAAAACGGACGGTAACGCGTGTGGTCGGTCGATGCAATGAAAGACTTCGCCGTTCACTGCACCCGATTCGGGAGCGCTGCGTATATAGCCTCAGAATGACGGCAATCGCACCTGAACCGGTCGAGCTCGCCCTGCCGCACACCACCGTGCTGGCGCGGGCGCAGGCAGGAGACCACGATGCGTTCGCAGAGCTGATCACCGCGCACGAATCGATGGTGTACAGCCTCATCTACCACTTCTTCGGCGATCGCTCGCGCGCCGAAGAACTCGCCCAGGACGTCTTTCTGCAGCTCTATCGCAATCTCGACACGATCGAGTCCGAAGCGCATCTGCTCTTCTGGTTGCGGCAGGTGGCCACGCGCCGCTGCATCGACGTCGCGCGGCGCACGCGTTTCAAGGCGGTGAGCCTCGACGACGCGGCGGAGATCCCGGCCCAGCACCGCGCCGCCGATCCCTTTCTCGATCGCCGGCTGCGCAAGCTCGTCGAGGAGTTGCCGGAGACCCAGAAAGCAGTGCTCACCCTTCGCTATCAGGAAGACCTCGATCCGTCGGAAATCTGCCGGATCGTCGGAATGCCCGTGAACACGGTCAAGAGTCACCTGCACCGCGCGCTCCAGGCGCTGCGCAGGAAGCTGGAGAAACCATCATGAATCTCGAAGACGATCTGAAACGCGCGCTTCACCGCGAGTCGCCGGCGCCCGGCTTCGCGGGCCGCGTGCTGCAGCGAATCGAGCGCGAGGAAGCGCACGCGCATCGCCGCCCCATCTGGTGGCGTGCGGTCGCGGCCTCCGTCACCCTGACCGCCCTCATCGGCGGCTGGGCCGCGCACTCGATCCACGAACATCGTGAAGGGGAGCGCGCCAAAGAGCAGCTCATCCTGGCGATGCGCATCGCGGGCGAGAAGGTTCACTACGCACAACAGGAAGTGCGCGAGATCGGATCAAACGCAACGAAGGAGAAATGAAGTCATCATGCGCAAGCTGATTCTCAACGCCGCTCTCACGCTGGCACTCACTCTGGTGGTCGCGCTTCCCGCGTCCGCGCAACAGCTCAACCTCGATTTCCCCGATCTCGAAGAACGCGCCGAAGAAGTCGTCGACGTCACCCTCGATGCCTCGATGCTGCGCATGGCCGCGAAGTTCCTGTCGAACACCGATCCCGAGGAGAAGGCGATCCGCGATCTCGCGAACGGACTGCAGGGGATCTACGTTCGCAGTTACGACTTCGGGAAAGAAGGGCAGTACGACCGCAAGCTCATCGACCGCGTGAAGTCGCAGCTCGGTCCGACCTGGAAGCCGATCGTCACGGTGCGCAGCAGAAAAAAAGAGAACGTGAACATCATGGCCGACATGCGCGGCGAGCAGATCGTCGGCCTGGTGATCATCGCCGCGGAGCCGACCGAGTTCACGATCGTGAACATCCACGGGAAGATCGACATGGATCGCCTGGCCGCGCTGGAAGGACACTTCGGCGTGCCGAACATCACCACGGAGAAGGACCATGACTAAACGCGCACTGGCCGCTCTCGCGCTCACGCTCTGCATCGCCCAGCCGATGTTCGCCGGATTCGCGGAAGTCGCACGGGCGATCGATGCGAAGGACGGAGTCTCCCGAGTGTGGATTCCGTTCCTCGGCATGGCCCGCCTGCTGGTGCGCGTCGCCTCGCCGGAAGGGATTCACGATTTCCAGCTGGTGACGTTCCGCGGCGCCGACAAGCTCGACTCGCACGACGTGCAACGGATCCTGCGCGAGAAACTGGGGCAGGGTTTTTCACCGCTCGTGCAGGTGCGCTCGAAGAAATCGCGCGAATGGAGCTTCATCTACGCGCGGCCGTCGCAGAACGCGCAACGCTTCGAATTGGTGGTGCTCGCGCACGATGACGAGGACACGGTGCTGATCCGCGTCGACGTCGATGCCGAGGTGCTCAGCAAAGAGATCAATCGAGAGCCTCGCAACGTGACCCGCGTCGCCGCCCGCTGAGGTGGCGACGCGTGGGGCGGGTGTAGAATGCTCGCCTCCGGAACATGGCCCGCTACGAAGAACGAGACGAGTCGTACGACCTCCTCAATCAATACCTGCAGGAAATTGCCAAGGTTCCACGCCTTACGCCCGAACGCGAGCGCGAACTCGGTCGCCGCGTTCAGGAAAACGACAAAATCGCGCTCGAGGAACTGGTCAAAGCGAACCTGAGATTCGTCGTCTCTTACGCGAAGCGCTATCGCAACTCCCACGTCCATTTCCTCGATCTGATCAACGAGGGAAACATCGGTCTCATCCACGCCGCGAAGAAGTTCGATCCCGAAAAGAACGTCAAGTTCATCACGTACGCGGTGTGGTGGATTCGCCAGTCGATTCTGCACGCGCTCTCCGAACAGGCGGGCGCGTTTCGCCTTCCGCCGAAGCGCGCCAATCTGATGTACCGCCTGGAGAAGGCGATCGCCACGGCCATGACCGAGGGGAATCACATCCCCACGCCGGACGAGCTCGCGCAGAGCCTCGGCGTTTCGGTCAAGGAAGTGCAGACGCTCCTGCAGGCCAATGCCGACAACTACTCGCTGAACGCGGAGCTCGACGACGAATCCCATACCGAGCTCGCCGACGTCATCGAGCAGACCACCATCCCGTCCGCCGAAGACGAAATGCAGGAACAGTCGCGCCGTGACGAACTGCTGCTGCACATGTCCGAGCTCTCGCCGAAAGAACGGCTCGTGCTCACGCTGCGCCACGGCGTCAGTGACAACGTGCCGAAGAGCATCCACGAGCTGGCGTCCTTCCTCAATCGCGAAATCGAAAATGTGACCGCGGTGCTCGCCAGCGCGAACGCGAAAGTCTGCGCGAAGCTCGATATCAATGAGAGCGAGCTGGCCGTGCTGCTCCTCAATACGAACCCGAATCCGAAAGCGTGGCAGCATTTCTGGGAAGAGATGAACGATCACCCGGCCGGACTGTCCGTCGACATGCCCGCCGATCGCGTTCCGTATCTTCAGACGCTGCGCCAGCACGCATCCGTGCAACAGGCGGTGGATGGATTGTCGCTGGAAGAAAAGACGATCATGAAACTCCGCTACGGCGTGCTGCAGGACGACGAACTGACTCTGCGCGACATCGGCGAGATCCTCAATCTGTCCCGCGAGCGCGTCCGCCAGATCGAAAGCCGCGCCGAAGCCAAATGCCGCCGCAGCGTCCGCCGCGAACGCTAGGCCGGCACGGCGCCGGCACGGCCGGCAACGCTGATTGCTGCGCCTGGGCACGTGCGGCTGCCGAAGGGGTAATTCAATTGCGAACGGCGCATGAGCATCCCGAGCGTCGCTCGGGGTGACAGTGCGCAATGCCTTACCCCATCGGCAGCCGCACGTGCCTCAGCGCAGCAACCAGCGCAGCCGGCCGTGCCGGCTAATGGAAGTCGTGGCTGTAGACGTCGCCTATACCTTCCAGTGCGAAGAAGCGTTCCGCGCGTACGGATGCCTGTCCTTCCTGGTTCTGCACGATGCCTTCGACGATCAAGCCTGAGTTTGTGAGGATGGTCGTCCGCTCGTCGGCGAAGAGTTGCGGATGGACGATGGCCTGCGAGAGACCCGTTTCGTCTTCGAGCGTCAGAAAGACGAAGCCTTTGGCGGTACCGGGGCGCTGGCGGACGATCACCGCGCCGGCGGTGCGCACGAAGCTGCCGTTCGGTACTTCTTTCAATTCGCGCGCGGTGAGCACGCGGTCGCGCCGCAATTGCGGGCGGAAGTGTTCGAGCAGATGTTTCCCGGTGGTGAGCTCCATGGCGTCGTAATCGGCCATCGTTTCTTCGGCGCCGGACATTTCGGGAAGCGGCGACGCGCTGACGTCGATGACCGGCTTCTCGAATAATTCGCCGGCCTGTTTCGCCGCATAAGAGGCCTGCCACAATGCCGCGCGCCGGGTCATGCCGAATGTCGACAATGCGCCGGAGTAGGCGAGCTTCGTCAACTGGTCGTCGCGCAGGCGCGTGCGAAATGCGAGATCGTCGGTCGACGTGAACGGTTGTGCCGCTTCGACGCGCGATCCTGATTCGGCGCGCAGCCCTTTGACGAACCGCAGACCGAGCCGCACCCCGCCGTTTTCCCAGCGGCATTGCCAGCCCGATTTGTTGACGTCGACCGGCAGCACCTGCACGCCGTGCCGTTGTGCGTCCTTGATGAGCGTGGCGGGGTGATAGAAGCCCATCGGCCACGCATTGAGCAGGGCGATGTAGAACGCGGCCGGATGGCGGGCCTTGATGTATGCGCTCGCATAAGCGATGAGCGCGAAGCTGGCCGCATGCGATTCGGGAAATCCATAAAGCGCAAACGATGTAATCGATTTGACGATCTGATCCTGGGCCAGCACGTCGATTCCGTTCTCGGTCATGCCGTTGCGCAGACGTTTCTCGATGTCGGCCATCCGCTCCATGGAGCGTTTGAAGCCCATGGCCCGGCGCAGCTCTTCTGCTTCACCGCCGGTGAAATTCGCGGCCACCATCGCAATGCGCAGCAACTGCTCCTGAAACAGCGGCACGCCGAGGGTGCGCTTGAGAATCGGTTCCAGACAGGGATGCGGATATTCGAGCGGTAATTTCCCCTGACGGCGATCGAAGAACGGACGGATCATGCCGCCGACGATCGGTCCCGGGCGAATGATCGCCACCTGGATGACGATGTCGTAGAAGCACTTCGGCGCATTGCGAGGCAGCGACGCCATCTGCGCGCGGCTTTCGACCTGGAACATGCCGATGGTGTCGGCTTCATTGAGCATCCTGTAGACGAGCGGGTCATCCGGCGGCAGATGGGCCAGGTCGACTTCGATGCCTTCGTGTTCGCGGATGATCGGGATCGCATCCTCGAGCGCGGCCAGCATTCCCAGTCCGAGGAGATCGACCTTGATGATGCCGAGATCGGCGCAGTCTTCCTTGTCCCATTGAATGACGACGCGGCCGGGCATGGATGCCGGCTCGAGCGGTACGACTTCATCGAGCCGTCCTTTGGCGAGCACCATTCCGCCGGAATGCTGTCCGAGGTGGCGCGGCAGATTCTGAATCTGCAGATACAGCCGCATGAAGTGCTGCACGCGCAGATCGTCGGCGTCGAATCCGCTCTGCGCCAGCTGTCCCGGCAGGCTCTCGATTTTTTCGCGGATCTCGCCGAAGTTCCACGTGCTGACCGTCTTCGAGAGCTTATCGGCCTGTTCGAGCGAGAACCCGAGCGCCTTGCCGACTTCGCGCGCCGCCGAACGATCGCGATAGGTGATCACGTTCGCCGTCATCGCCGCGCCGTGCTGACCGTACTTCGCGTAAACGTGCTGGATGACTTTCTCGCGTTGATCTCCGGACGGTAGATCGAGATCGATGTCCGGCCATTCGCCGCGCTCCTCGGAAAGGAAGCGCTCGAACAACAACTCCATCCCGACCGGATCGACCGCCGTGATGCCGAGCGCATAACAGACGGCGCTGTTCGCCGCGGAGCCGCGTCCCTGCACAAGGATCTTCTCGCGATTGCAGAACTGCACGATGTCCCAGACGATGAGGAAGTAGCCCGCGAGCGCGAGCTTCTCGATCATGGCCAGCTCTTTTTCGAGCTGCGCCTGTGCTTTCGCGGTCAGCGGGCGGAAGCGCGCCATGGCCGCGTTCCAGGTGATCTTGCGGAGGAACGAGTCGTTCGTTTCACCCGGTGGCAGGGGATAGTCGGGGAATTGATAGCCGAGGTCGGCGAGCGTGAAGTCGAGCGTATTGGCGAGCTCCCACGCGCCGTCGAGTGCTTCCGGAAGATCGGCGAAGAGCTTCGTCATCTCGGCGGCACTCTTGACGAAGCGCTCGCGATTCACGCCGAGGAGCTGGCCGGCGCTGTCGACGTTGCGCCCTTCGCGAATGCAGGTCAGAACGTCGTGCAGCTCCTTGTCGCGCGGACGCGCATAACGAACGCCGTTCGTCGCCACGAGCGGCAGCCGCAGCCGTCGTGCGAGATCGACCAGACGCACGTTGTGATGCTCTTCCTCGCGACGGAAATGACGCTGCAGCTCGATGTGCGTGCGGCCCTGGAAAATGCCGCTGATTTTCTGCACCGTCGCCTCGTCGGCGCGCGTGAGACAACGCAGCCCCGCGGCGTGCTCCGCGACCAGTTCCCACGTGTAGCGCGCCTGTCCCTTCGGATGCCTGAGTGCGCCGGCGGTGAGCAGGCGGCAGAGGTTCTTATAGCCGGCGCGGTTCTCGACCAGCACCGACAGGCGATCGTTGTCGATCATCACCAGCTCCGCTCCGACCAGTGCACGGATGCCGGTTTTCTTCGCGGCGGAAAAAAATCGCGGCGCACCGTAAACGCCATTGCGATCGATGAGCGCCATCGCGGGCACATCGCGCTCCGCCGCGAAATGAATCAGATCCTCGGGGAGGGACGCGCCATCGAGAAACGAGAACGCCGACGAGGCGCGCAATTCCGCATACGGCCGCGCATTTTTCCCGGCGCTCTTGCGCACGCGCGGCGCGGGCGTCGCGGACTCTTCCCTGTAGGTTCCGCCCCACTGTTCGTGCACGTGAGGAATGTGGTCGTACTCGACCGACAGCGGCACCGTCGCCGCGCGCTCTTTGATCTTTTCCTTCTGCGCGCCGGGCGGATGGTGGGTGATGGCGAGTGCATCGAGATTGCGGGTTGGCTTACGGGAGGAGGACATGGGGCACGGTCGCGCATGAATTTTTACGCGCTTTCGCATGGGACCGTATTTTTCTACCGTCCGTGGATGACTTGAACCACAGTGACCTTTCGATCTCTCGCGGTTGCGCTGTTTCTGATAGCGAGCACGGCCGCGCACGTGGCGGCGAAGCCATTTCGCCTCAATCCGGCCAAGCCGCTGGAGGGCTACGTCCTGAGCGCGTGGCGCGATACGACCGGATTGCCGGTCGACAGTGTCGGGTCACTCGCGCAAACGCCGGACGGATATCTCTGGGCCGGCACCGAGCACGGCCTCGTCCGCTTCGACGGCGTGCGCTTCGTCGTGTTCAACACCGCGAATACGCCGGTGATGAAGACGAACGAGATCTTCAGCCTCTTCGTCTCGCGCGACGGAACGCTGTGGATCGGCACGCGCGGCGGCGGTGCCGTGACGTACGACGGCACCCGGTTTTCGCGAGTGCCGATTCCGTATCGCTACATCGCGGGATTCGCGCAGT
Source organism: Thermoanaerobaculia bacterium (assembly GCA_036261885.1). GTDB lineage: Bacteria > Acidobacteriota > Thermoanaerobaculia > Gp7-AA8 > Gp7-AA8 > QHVT01. The sequence continues at coordinate 49,857 of DATAJY010000004.1, forward strand.
CGGAAGACGGCGCGGTGTGGATCGGTGCACCGGCGGGGATCACGCGGGTGCTCAACGGCAAATACACGCGATTCGAGAAAGCACAGGGATATCCCGGCGGCCGCATCGAAACGATCGCTGCGGATCGCGATGGCGCGTACGTCGCGCTGCCGGAAGGCGTTCTGCGCATTGGCGACAAAGGCTCCCGCCTGTGGGGGGAGCGCGAAGGCTTGAGCGGACCGGTCCGGGCGCTGACGTGGAGCTCGCAGGGGCTGCTCGCCGGCACGGTGCACGGTCATGTCGATCGTCTCTCCGGCAATCGCTTCGTTCCGGTCGTCGATACGAAATCGGAGCGGGTGATCACGTCGATCTTCGAAGGCGCGTCCGGAAGCCTCTGGATGTCGACGATCGGCGGCGGCCTGCTGCGATTCAGCAACGGGAAGATCGACGCGCTGACGACGCGCCACGGTCTGGCCAGCGACTCCCTCAATCAACTGCTCGAAGACCAGGAAGGAAGCCTCTGGGCCGCGCTCACGGGCGGCGGTCTCGTACAACTGGCCGAGGGGAGTATCACGCCGGTGCTGCCGCCATCGGTGAGCGCCGAGTGGATTCTGGCGTCGCTGCGCACGCGCGACGGCCTGCTGTGGTTCACGACCAGCGGCGGTGGTTTGTATCGCATGCGCGGAGACGCGGTGACGCGCTTCTCGGCCGAAGACGGATTGCGGGGCACGGCCATCACCAGCCTCGCCGAAGATCGCGAAGGCGTGTTGTGGATCGGCTCCGATGCCGGCGTGCAGCGCGTTCGCGACGAGCGCATCGTCCCCGTGCCGATGCCGGGACTCGGCGGCTCGTTCGTGAATGCGATGACCGCTGCACGCGACGGCGGCCTCTGGGTCAGCACGGACGCGGGGCTGCATCGCGTCGTGCAGGGCCGCGCGCAAAAAGTGAAATGGACGGTCGACGGCACGGTCGTGGGCATCCGCGAGGCGGACGACGGCTCGGTGTGGCTCGCGAAGCCGCGCGCGATCGAACACTTCGCGGACGGCAAGCTGACTTGCTATTCGGTCGAGCAGGGCCTGCGCTCGCGCACGATCACCTCGCTCACGCTCGATGAGCGCGATGGCTCGGTGTGGGCGCCGACCATGGGCGATGGGCTGATCCGCATCCACGAAGGGCGGGTACGCACGTATCGCAGCGCCGACGGTCTGCTCAGCGACTCGACGTACGTCGTCGTGCAGGATCGCGCCGGCGATCTCTGGATTTCCTCCGGAATCGGGCTCTTCACCATCCGCCGTTCCGATCTCGAGGCATTCGATGCCGGTCGCGCGCCGACGATCGCGACGCGCGTGTTCCGCAAGGCGGATGGTTTGAAGTCGAACGATTTCAGCGGCGGCTTCGATCGCGCCGGCTGGCGCGATCCGGACGGCACGCTCTGGTTTCCGACGACGCGCGGCCTGGCCGAGGTCGATCCGCAGAACGTGCATGTCGACCACACGCCGCCGCGCGTGCGCATCGAAGCGGTGATCCTGAACGGTGCGCGGCATGCCGGAGGATCGATCGACGAGCCGCCGTCGCGACGGCACATCGACATCGAGTACACCGCGCCGTCATTTCATGCGCCGGAGTCGATGACCTTTCGCTATCGCCTCGATGGTCTCGACAAGGAATGGCAGGAGGCCGGCACGCGGCGCACGGCGTACTACACGTACGTGCCGCCCGGAACGTATCGCTTCATCGTCGAAGCGCGGACGCGCGAAGGCGTCACGGCCGAGACGTCGACGACGCTGACGGTCGCTCCGCAGTTTCAGGAGCGGGCGCTCTTCAAGGTGGCGATCGCGCTGTTCCTGATCCTGCTCGCGCTGATCGCGCATCGCCAGCGCGTTGCCAACCTGCGCCGTCACGAAGCGGAGCTCCGCCGCAGTGAAGAGCGCTTCCGGTCGCTGATCGAAAACGCGCCGGACATGATTCTCATCGTCGCGCCCGATCAGACCATCACGTACGCCAGTCCGTCGGTGTCGCGCATTCTCGATCGCGAACCGGAGTCGATGCAGGGACATCCTCTCGAATCGTTTCTCGTTTCCGCGGCCGCCGGCAAGGAGTTCCTCACGAACGTGCAGAGCGCCGGCCGTCATTCGGCGTCGCTGTTGTTCCGCGATGGCTCGGGAGCGGAACGGGAAATCGAATCGATCGGCGCGATGTCGCTGGAGAACGGTCAGGAGATCGTGCTCAACTGCCGCGACATCACCGACCGCCGCCGACTCGAATCCCAGCTTGCCCAGGCGAACCGCCTCTCCAGCCTCGGGCGGCTGGCGGCCACGGTCTCGCACGAATTCAACAACGTGCTGATGGGCGTGCAGCCCTTCATCGACATCATCCGCCGCCGCTCGGACGACCGCTACATTCAGCAGTCGGTCGTGCAGATGCGGCGCTCGGTGGAACGCGGCAAACGGATCTCCGAACAGATCCTGCGGTACACGCGTCCGGCCGAGCCGGAACTGCGCCCGCTCCACGTGCGCGAATGGCTGCTCGAGCTGGAGATCGAGATTCGTGCACTGGTCGGACCGAACATTCGCGTCGCCGTGGTGGCCCCTCCATCGCTCGCGATCGAAGCGGATGTCGAGCAGCTCACGCAGGTGCTGGCGAATCTGGCCATCAACGCGCGTGACGCCGGCGCGACCCGCATCACCTTCGATGCCTCGCACGGAGATGGCGACGGCGTCTATCCGTTCGGCATCGTGCGTCAACCCGAAACGTTCGTTCATTTCTCGATTCGCGACGACGGCTCAGGCATTCCGGAGTCGGTGCTGCCGCACGTTTTCGAGCCGCTCTTCACGACCAAGACGACGAAGGGCACCGGACTCGGACTCGCGGTCGCACACCAGGTCGTTGCCCGGCATGGCGGCGAGATCTTCGTCGAGAGCCGCTCCGGCGTCGGGACGACGTTCCATCTCTTCCTCAAACGGGCCGCGTTCGAAGCGGCGCCGGAAACGGAGACCGCCGCCGCTCCGACGATTCAGCCGGAGCGTTGTCGCGTGCTGCTCGTCGAAGACGACTCGACCATCGCCGACGGCATTCTGATGATGCTCGAGGCCGAAGGCTTCGACGTCGATTTCGCGACCACCGGCGGAGACGCGCTGCATCACATCGCCAGGCGCGCACCCGACGTGGTCGTGCTCGACGTCGGGCTGCCGGACATCGACGGCGTCGAAGTGTTCCGCCGCATCACGAAACTCTGGCCGCACCTGCCGGTGATTTTTTCGACCGGCCATCTCGACGTCGACCTCGTGCAGAGTCTGGCGCCGCCGCATCCGCGATCGTTGATGAAGCCGTACGAGCTCGACACGTTGCTCGCCGCCATCGCTGAAGTGCGCGAGGCGGTACGCGAGCCGGTGCACGTTCAGTCGTAACGCGCGTCGACGAACCATTCGGCCGACGGCTCGGTCTGATAGACGCGATAAACGCCGCCGCGATCGAGCTCGACGTCCCAGTATTCGCGAGCTGCCGGCGCGTCGCTCCACCACGCGGACTCGATGCGCCAGGGTCCGGATGAGATGCGCACGGAACCCTGCAGATCGCCGTCGCCGTGGATCGCGGCGATCTGCAGATCGCCTTCGTGCTGTCGCGTGATCACTTCGACCGGAATCGGCGGGCGGAAGACGCGCGCCGCGAGAAGGGCGCGGCTCTTCACCGGCTGGCGTCGCGCGTCGGGCGGTGGCGGAGGCGCGTAGTCGCCGATGGCAAAGCGTTCCGGAAGATGCCCGTCGACGGCCATGGCCATGCCGACGCGATCGTCGCCGAGCAGCGAGACGAGACGGGCGATGGTCGTGGCCAGTTTCTCCGGCGAAAGCGCGGGCGGTCCGAACAACGACAGCTGCGCGCGGCGGGGACGATCGGGATGCGCGACGAGCGTGAAGCCGATCACCGGTGCGCCGGGCGGCGTCTTCTCGAGATCGAGACGGAGCAGCGTGAGCATCGTCTTCACATCCCGCGTCGGCGCCGGAAGATCGATCGCCCGCGAGTAGAAGCCATCGGGTTCGAGCGTGAGGGTGAGCTCGAGCCGCTTGCAGGAGAACCCCTGGAGCTCCATCCGCTTCGCCAGCCGATCGAGTGCGGCGCTGGCGATGAAGAGAAACGGCTCGAGTGCGACGAGAGGCCACTCGAGCTCCATCCCTTCGCGAAACTCGGGCGGCAGCGGACGCGGAATCAACGGTCGCGGATCGATGCCGCGTGCGGCGGAGTGCAACTCGCGTCCGAGCTCGCCGAGGCGGCTGGCGATCTCGCTTTCGGGCAAGGTTGCGAGCTCGCCGATCGAGCCGATGCCCCAGCGTCGCAGCGTGGCCGCGGCATCGAGTTGCGGCGAGAGTCGGGTCAGCGGAAGCGGCGCCAGGAACTCCGACTCCTTTCCGGGCGCGACGAGCGTCGGTGATTTCGGCAGCTCCGCGGCGACGCGCGCGGCGAGCTTGCTCGCGGCGATGCCAAGTCGCGCCGGCAGGCCGATCGAATCGGCGGCGTGTCTGGCCGACCGCGCCAGGGCGAGCTCCGGCTGCTCGACCGGATAGTGGCGCTCCATGCCGGTGATGTCGGCGTAGACCACTCCTTCGCCGGCATCTTCGACGCGCGGCGAGAACGATTCCGCGACGTCGTACAACGCCTCCTGTGCCGTGCGCTCGCATTCGAGATCGCGCGTGCGGGCGATCAGCTTCGGCACGAGCGCGCGGGCCTGCGCCAGCGACATGCCGGGACGAATGCCTTTCGTGCGCGCGCGACGCGTCGCCGCAACGATGTGTGCGCCGTTGCCGTTCCCTTCGACGATGGCCAGCGCTTCGTTCAAAAGATCGGGCTCGCTGCGCAGGCGCGCGGCGAGCGGAAACAGCGGCACGAAGAAACAGGCGATGCGCGTCACGGAAGCATCTCCAGTTTCAACGTGGTCTGCGCGCCCGGTTTGCGATGGCGATGTTTTTCGAGCGTGATCGCGAAATCGATTCCGGCGAGCAGGCGAGGCGAGCGGCCGCGCCCGAGCCAGCGCGTCTTCGCCACCGTTCCCTTGAGCACCGCCTCGCTCGCCGTACCGGTCAATGGATACGGCGTCGAGACGAGCATCGCGGCGCCGTGCGATTCGGCCGTGCGCGCGAGCCGCACCCACGCGGCATCGGGAGCGCGTTTGCCGCGCAGCGGATGCAGGCCGACGTCGATGATCACGAGTTGGAAGCCGGTGGTGGTGATCATCTCCGCGCTCATCACCGCGTCCTTCACGTTGTGCGGACGGATCCACAACAGCCGCCGCAGATCGACGCCGTTCGCCTGTGCGAGCTGCGGATCGAAGTGATCGCCGAGATCGATGAGCGCTGCCGCTTCGCCCATGCTCGTGGCCGAGGCGAGCGTCGCCATGGCGATCGAAAACCGTCCCGCGGCGCGGCGGGCCGCGAGCTCGACCATCCGTCCGCGCGGCAGACCGCCGCCGAGCAGTGTGTCGAGCGGGGCGAGCGTCGTCGGGAGGATGGAGGTGCGCTCGGTGTTCGCGGTGTGGCGCAGGAGCTCGGAGGCGCTGCGGATGCGGGCGGCGACCGCGGGCTCGAGTGCGGCGCGGAGCTGGCGAAGGGCGTCGCTCTCGCCGGGTTCCACCGGCGGTGGAGGAGGTACGAGTGTGGGAGTGGGGCGGCTCGGCGTTCGCTGGTGGAGGTCGAGGAGTTGGAACTGCCAGTCACGAAGGGGAGCCGGAGCAGCCATGAGCCACGGTCAATCTAGGCGGTAACGGGGCGTAAGGCAAGCTGGGAAGATCGTGCACACCACCCCCGGCGACTTTGCGTCGCGAACGGATCACGATCTTGCTCGTGATGGGTCACGATGGGTCACGCGAAGGCGGCCTGGTGGGTCCGAGTTTGATTTTCGGCTCAGCAACTGACCCACGATCAAAAACGGTTCACCTAATGAAATCAATGATTTACGTGTTGCGAGGCTGTGGCACCGACGCTGCTCTAAAGCGGCCCGGCGATCAGATCGACCGCTTCGCACAAAAAATCAGGAGAAGAAAACAGAATGCACCGTAGCCTCATTGTTGCCCTGGTCCTGGTGTTGTCCGTCGGCACTGCCGTTGCGCAGGAAGCCCCCGTTTTCGATTTCGGTTCGGCCCCTGTGAACGCGATGGGCCCGCGTGGCTGCGTCACGCATGTTCCCGATGAAGCCGAAGCGGCTGCGATCGAGCAGCACACTCAGATGCTGCAGAGCCTCATGCCGCGTGAGGGCCGCTTCGGTGTCGCCTCGAACGCGACGACCGTGACGGTCTCGGTGTACTTCCACGTCATTACCAACACCTCGGGTGGCGGCAACGTGACGGATGCGCAGATCGCGGACCAGATCCAGGTCCTCAATGATGCGTACAGCGGTCTCACCGGCGGCGCGAACACCAAGTTCCGCTTCGTCCTCGCGCAGACCGACCGCACCGCGAACAACACCTGGTTCGGGGCCGGCTATGGCACCACCGCCGAAACGCAGATGAAGAACGCCCTCCACAAGGGCAACGCCGCGGCGCTGAACTTCTACACGAATCAGCCGAGCACCGGCGAGCTCGGATGGGCGACGTTCCCCTCCAGCTACTCCAGCCAGCCCCTCAAGGACGGCGTCGTCTGCGACTGGCGCACCGTTCCGGGCGGCTCGTTCTCCCCGTACAACGAAGGCGACACCGGCACGCACGAAGTCGGCCACTGGGTCGGCCTGTACCACACCTTCCAGGGTGGTTGTAACGGCAGCGGCGACTACGTCGCCGATACGCCGGCCGAGAAGTCGGCAGCCTTCGGTTGCCCGAACGGCCGCGACACCTGCAAGACCGGCAAGAATGCCGCGGGCGTCGATCCGATCGAGAACTTCATGGATTACACCGACGACTACTGCATGTACAAGTTCACGACCGGCCAGGCCGATCGTGCCGCGTCGCTCTCCGCGACCTATCGCGGACTGTAATTCCTCTGATCGCAACGCATAAAATCGAAGCGGCGGACGTTCTCGCGTCCGCCGCTTTTCTTTTGACGCCTATGCTCTTCATTGCATTGTTGTTCGCCATCACCACCAAAGCCGACGTTCCCCGCATGCAGGCCGCCGAGTTACGCGCCGCGATGGAAAAAGGGGAGGCCGTTGCCATCGACGTGCGGGGCACCGTTCCTTGGGAGCTCGAGCACATCAAAGACGCGGTCTGGATGCCGCTCGGCGTCATGAAGGAGCGCGCCGGCTCTCTCCCCGAAGAGAAGGTGCTCGTCACGTACTGCACCTGCAAGGCGGAGGAGACGAGCCTCGAAGCCGCGATGCTGCTGTCGAGCATGGGCTTCACGAAGGTGGCAGTCCTGCACGGCGGATTTCCGGCGTGGAAGAATGCCGGATTGCCGGTCGTCTCCAATCGCACGCCCGCGCCGGCCGCACCCGCGACACCGGCACCGCCGGCGACGCCTGTCGCGAGCGGCGGCCGTTTCGCGCCGCCCGAGGCGGTGACGTGCGATCGCAACAAGCTGACGTCGTATGTCGGCACGGTTCGCGACTACGTGCGCGGAAACGAGCAGACCACGCTGACCATCGATACGACCGCGGCCACGACCGAGCACGTCACGATTCGTCGCAACGATCCGTCGCGCGCGTTTTTGATCTTCGGTGAGCCATTCACCGACCCCGACTGGAAGCGCATCGAAGCGAAACCGGGTCAGCTTCTGCCGGACATGAGCGCGGTGGCGTGGGTGTGTGAAGACGGCACCGTGATCATCGACTGGCGGCCCGGAAGTCGTTTCACTGGAGCCGAGTAAACCGTCTGCTATAATCCGCGCCGTTTCAGGTAAGTCTTCTCATGGACACGAAATACGACTCGTCGGCGAGCTCGACCAGTGTCGAGATCTTCGGCCAGACGTACAACGTACGAGGGGATGGCGATCCTGATTATTTGATGGAGCTTGCGCGGTTTGTCGACAGCAGGATGCGCGAGGTGGCGGGGCAGGTAGCTACCGTCGACCCGATGAAAATCGCGATCCTTGCCGCGTTGAACATAGCCGACGAGTTCTCGCGATACCGGAAACAGCGGGAGGATGCCGCGGGAATCTGGATCGAGAGAACCGAGGAAATATCAGATCGGCTCAGTAAGGTAATAGGCTGAGCAACTTGCCCGGGTTGCAAACATTTTTCGGAGTCCCTGCAGAGTTCGTGATGCATGATCAAACCCCTGAACCGTACTTCTTATCTCGGGTAGCTCGCGTCTCGGGTCGCGTGCACACCTTCGATCTTCATTCGGAAGATCCTCAGAAGGTAGCCAAAACGGCACGGGTAGGGCGCCCACCTGTCTCGTACAGGTTCAGGTAAGAATCTCCCACACGACTCAGGCGGGGTACTCCGAAATTTTTCCTCGACTGCGCAGGCCTCCCACGAGCGGAGGTCGTTTTGAACATCATCCAAGTACTGACTGCGATCGGCATCGGGATCGTCCTGGCCGTCGTTCTTGCCCTGATCTGGGGCGCCATTTATCGCAAACGCGCTGAAGCGCAGGTCGAAGAGGCCCGGCGCACCGCGGAGCGTATCGTCAACGACGCCACCAAGCAGGCCGAGGCGCGCGTCAAGGAAGCGAATCTGGAGGCGAAGGAAAAACTCCTTCAGATGCGCTCCGAGTTCGACAAGCAGGCGCAGTCGCGTCGCGACGAGATCAAATCGGTCGAGCGCCGCCTCCAGCAGAAAGAAGAAACGCTCGACAAGCGCACCCAGCAGGTCGAGACGCGCAGCGACGAGATCGAGAAGCGCGACCGCAAACTCGCCGATCGGGAGAAAAAACTCGAGGCGCGCGAAGGCGAATACGAGGCGCTCATCGAAGAGCAGCGCCACCGCCTCGAACAGGTGGCGGGCCTCACGATCGAAGAAGCGAAGCGCGAGTTGATCCGCGGCATCGAGAACGAAGCGAAGCTCGAAGCGGCGAACATCATCAAGCGCATCGAGAGCGAAGCGACCGAGCTCGGCAACCAGAAGGCGAAGAAGATCCTCGGCATGGCCATCCAGCGCATGGCCTCCGATTACGTTGCGGAGAACACCGTCTCCGTCGTCGATCTCCCGAGCGAAGACATGAAGGGCCGCATCATCGGCCGCGAAGGACGCAACATCCGCGCGCTCGAGCTCGCGACCGGCGTCGATCTGATCGTCGACGACACCCCCGAGGCGGTCATCCTCTCCGGGTTCGATCCCATCCGCCGCGAGATCGCCCGCATTTCGCTCGAACGCCTCATGCAGGACGGCCGCATTCACCCGGCCCGCATCGAAGAGCTGGTCGAGAAAGTGCGTCAGGAGCTCGATCAGAAACTGTTCGAAGAAGGCGAAGCCGCGGCGTTCTCGCTCGGCATCACCGATCTCCATCCCGAGATCCTCAAGCTCCTCGGACGTCTTCGCTACCGCACCTCTTACGGACAGAACGTCCTCGTGCATTCGCTCGAGGTCGCACAGCTCGCGGCCCTCATGGCCGTGGAGCTCGGCGTGAACGACACGATCGCCAAGCGCGGCGGTCTGCTGCACGACATCGGGAAATCGATCGATCGCGAGATGGAAGGAACGCACCTCGAGCTCGGACGTCAGGTGCTCGAGAAGTACGGCGAAAAGCGCGACGTCATTCACGCGATGGAGTGCCACCACGGCGACTACGATCCGACCACCGTCGAGGCCGTGCTCGTCAATGCCGCGGACGCTCTCTCGGCCGCGCGCCCTGGCGCACGCCGCGAGATTCTCGAGAACTACGTGCACCGTCTGGAGCGTCTCGAGTCGATCGCGAATTCGATGGAAGGCGTTTCGAAGAGCTTTGCCATTCAGGCAGGGCGCGAGCTTCGCATCATCGTCAACTCGGAGAAGATCACCGACGAACAGTCGATCTGGCTGTCGAAGGATGTGGCCCGCAAGATCGAAAGCGAGCTGCAGTATCCGGGTCAGATCAAGGTGACGGTGATCCGCGAAATGAGAGCAACGGAGTTTGCGAAGTAGCGGTTGTCGGGAGTCGGTTGTCGGTTGTCGGGAGCGACGGCCGGCTCTGACTGCGGCGTCGCTGCGATAGAAAGAACGAGGCTGCCGGTCCAGGCGAATCGGGAGCGGCTCACGTTCCCGACAACCGACAACCGGCAACCGACTACCAAATGAAAGTCCTCTACATCGGTGACGTCGTGGGCCAGCCAGGACGTCGCGCACTGCACCAGAAGCTGGAGACCGTCGTCGGTCGTGAGAATGTCGATTTCACGATCGTGAACATCGAGAACGCGGCCGGAGGTTTCGGCGTGACCGAAGCGATCATCGACGAGCTCTCCGATCTGCCGATCAACGTCTACACATCCGGCAACCACATCTGGGACAAGAAGGACTTCGTCGACAACTACGAGCATTACCCGCAGGTGATCCGCCCGGCGAACTATCCGGCCGGCAATCCGGGCAAGGGGAGTGTTGTGCGCCAGACCGCGGGCGGTGTGAATGTCGCGGTGCTGCAGTTCATGGGCAACGTGTTCATGCCGCCGGTCGACAACCCGTTCTACAGCGCGGACAAAGAGCTCGCGGCGCTCGATCCCTCCATCAAAGTGATCATCGTCGACATTCACGGCGAGGCATCGTCGGAGAAGCAGGCCATGGGTCGTTATCTCGATGGCCGTGTTTCAGCGGTGCTCGGAACGCACACGCATGTGCCGACCGCCGATGAACGTCTGCTGCCGAACGGCACCGCGTATCAGACCGACGTCGGCATGACCGGCGCGTACGATTCGGTCATCGGCTTCCGCCCCGAGGAAGCGCTGCATCGTTTTCTGATGAACACGCCGCGGAAGCTCGAAGTCGCGAAGCGCGACATCCGTCTCTCCGGTGTGCTCGTGGAGATCGACGAAGAGACCGGTCGCGCGGTGCGCATCACGCGCGTGCGCGAAGATCTCGGAGAGTAGCGCGTGCGTCTCTCGATCGTCGCCCTCGGCGACGTGCACGCCGAAAACCTCCAGCCGCTGACCACGCGCTTCGAGCACATCGAGCAACTCGTCCTCGACATCCCGCCGCGCGATCCGCTCTCCAGCCATCGCGCCGAATTCAATCGCGCGGTCGATGCCGCGTCCGCCGACTGGATGCTCATCGTGCGCGAGCGCGAAATGTTCGACGACGCGCTGGCGCAGGAAGTCTTCGATGCCGCATCAGCGGCGAAGGCGCGCGGGTTTCGCATTCGCGCGGTGCCGTTCTACGCCGGCAGACCGTTGAAGCTCACGCGTGAAGAAGGCGAGGTCCGCCTGTTCCATCGGCGCAATTACATGCGCTTCGCGAACAAAGGCGAGTGGGACGAGGTCATGGTGCAGGGACCCGTGGTTCGGCTCGCACACGAATTGCGCTCGATCACCTTTGCGTCCGAAGCGGAGCATCGCGAATATCTCGCGAAGCAGGCCAGGCCGCGTTCCGCGGTCAAGCGCGTACTGCTGTTCCTCGTTTATCTCGCCGGTACGCGCGTGTTCGACGCGAACACAATGCGTTACCTGTGGAACGAGGCCGGTTTCGACAGCGGGCGTTAAGCCGTGGCCATCATCGCCGGTGGGCGTCGTGGTGCCGAGCGCAGATTTCCGTTTGCACGGAACTGCCGCGGTGACATGCCATAGCGAATCCGGAACTGCTGCCGAAAGTAATTTTCGGAATCGAATCCGCAGCGGCGTGCCACCTGCGACACACGTACGTTTCCGCCCTTGAGCAGGCGCGCCGCTTTTTCCAGACGCTTTTCCTTGAGGAAATTACTGAGCAGTCGTCCGGTGAGGCGGTGAAAGCGCCCGGAAATGTATTGCCGTGTGTAGCCGAGCTCTTTCGTCACGGCTTCCACCGTGACTTCTTCATCCGCACGGAGGCGGCGACGCACCGTTTTGATCAGCGCACGCAACAAGCCATCCATAAGCGTCTCCTTGTCTATCAACACAGCAAAGTTGAACGACTGCCCAGCCCCGGGGTACCCTGCGGCAACCCCGAGGAAGTAATGCTTTCTTGTATTGGTATGGCAAGAATGATAGCGCAAAACGGAGCCACACCGTGCCTGATGACGATTTCCTGAAAACTGTAACTTTGTTCGTCGAGTTCGATTCCGATGAACTGGAGCATCTCAGAGGTGTGTTGCACAGCACCCGTTTTGCCCCGGGCGATGTGATTCTTTCCGAGGGAAACGCCAATCGCGCACTGCACATCATGCGTAGCGGCCGCGTGCGTGTGAGCCGGCGCGTACACGATCGCGATGTGAATTTATGCGACCTTGTAACCGGACAAACGTTCGGTGAGTTGTCGATCATCGAAGACGGCGTGGCCTCGGCGTCATTGCACGCCGTCACCGAGGCGGAGGTCCTTTCGATTTCGATGAACGACCTTGCGGAGTTCCTGCGCCGGAAGCCTGCCGCGGCCGCGAAATTCTGGAGGGAAATCGCCGTCGATCTGCGCCGTCGTTTGTTGCAGACCAACGATGTGGTGCGCAGCTATTTCGAAGTCAATCGCGCACTCATTGAGAATCCGACGTTCCGCGAAGCGTATGCGATGTGTAATCGATGATTACGGCCGCACGCATTGGCCGGCGTCGTTCTTAGGGTCTTCATCGTGGCGTCGTCGCCGCTCACAAACATGGGAGCATCGTGGCTGCCGTTCCATTGGCCACAATGTCGTCAAAGCCCCGGTTTCCTCGTCCATCGCTCCGCATCGCGCATGCGGAACTTGTTCATCATCGCGCTGAACTTCTCGTCGAGATCGATGTTCAGTGAATTCGCGAGACAGACCAGCACGAAGATCGTGTCGGCGATCTCGTCACCGACGTCGCCCGCGTCTTCTCCCGCTTTGGGTTTCTTGCCGCCGTATTGGTGCGCGAGCACGCGGGCGAGCTCTCCGACTTCTTCGGTGAGACGCGCCAGCATCGGCAGCGGGGCGAAGTAGCCTTCCTCGAACTGCGAGATCCACGCGTCCACTTCGTGTTGAATGGGCTGAAAGGACATGGCGGAGATGCTACGATATCGCGCCGGATGCGGGTCCTTTCTCTGATCGTGCTGGGGGTGTTGCTGTTCGTGCCGATGTCCGGCGCGACGGCGAACGCCGACGTTCGTCTGGCGACGAAGAAAGACGGCACGAAAGTGATCTACAACGTCGGCGCCGATCCGCGTCAGTCGAACCTCGACTGGCTGGCGAAGCAGCACGATCGCCGCACGAAATACGATCCGATCATCGAGCGCTACGCCGAGAAGTACCGCATCGACGCGACGCTCGTGCGCGCGGTGATCCAGGTCGAGTCGAATTTCAACGTCCGTTGCGTGTCGAAGAAGGGGGCGCGCGGGCTGATGCAGCTCATGCCCGGCACGGCCTCGCGTTTCGGCGTGACCGAGGTGCACGATCCCGAGCAGAACATCCGCGCGGGCGTGCAGTACCTCGCGTATCTCATCCGGCTGTTCGAAGACGATCTGTCGCGCGCGCTGGCGGCGTACAACGCCGGCGAGAACGCGGTGCTCAAGTATGGTGGGATTCCGCCGTATCAGGAGACCGAGAACTACGTGAAGCGTGCGCTGACGGTTTATTACGGCCGCCCGTATGGCTCAGCCGTTTCGTTTGCGGGACGGCGCGGCGGACGGAAACTGCGCGGCGGGTTCGGGGCCGGCGTGGTGGAGCCGCTTGCGGCGGCGTTGATTCCCGGCGCGAAATATCTGGGAACGAATTGACGCGCAGCGTTTTCGGTCACAGTCGTCGGAGCCACCGTGCATTACAATCGCCGCCGCATGCCTGAGCGAGATCCGGCTGTTGCGCCGCCATTCGATCAGGGCGTCTTTCTCCTGCATTACAACCGAGGGCGTGAGGCGTTCCAGGAAGGTCGCTACGCGGAAGCGCGTCGTGAGCTGGAGTCTGCCCAGCGTCTGCGTCCGGACGACGCGGACGTGCTCAATCTGCTCGGCCTCGTCTACTTCAAGACGAACGCGTTTCCCGAAGCGGAAGTCATTTATCGCCGGCTGATCGCGGAAAACCAGAACGTCTTCATCCTGCACTCGAACCTCGGACTGATTCTCTTCAAGCAGGGGAAACACGAGGAAGCCGAACAGTTCCTGCGCCGGGCCGTCGAACTGCGTCCGAATTACGCGAAGTCGCATCTCTACCTCGGCCTGCTGTACCGCCAGAAGAAGAAGCTCGGTCTCGCGCTCGAGCATCTGAAGTTCGCCGGCGCCGACAAGCTCGCGCGCGAAGTCGAGCTCGAGATGCATCCGCCCGCGGCGCCCGCTGCTCCGTTGAATCCGTTCGCCGCGGCGGAACCGGCAGCAGCGGCTCCCGCCACGGCACCTGCTGCCGCGCCGCCGCCGAAGATCATCACACAGAAGATTCGCGCGATCACGCCGGCGGACGATTCGATCACCCGCGAAGCGATGGAATCGCGCACGCAGCCGGGCCTCACGCCGACGCCGGTCGTGCCGACGCCTGTCCCGCCGCCATCCCTCGCGACGCCTGCCGCCGCCGTGCCGCCGCCCGCTCCCGTACCGGAGCCGGAGCTGCACGTGCCGGCCGCCGTCACCGCCGCGCGCAAACTGCAGGACGCCGTCGACGAGCCGCAGCACATCGAAGCGAAACGGATCGACGTCGCGCGAAAGATCGAAGGCGCGTCGAAGACATTTGCGCTGCATGAAAACGGATTCCTCGAAATCAATTTCGCGCGCTCCGTGCACTGCAAGCGCGGCACGGTTTCGAGCTACTCCGGCAATCTGAAATTCGTGGCCGAGTCCGGCCTCCTCGGCACCACCGCGCAGACGCTCGTCAAAGCGGTGGGGCAGGGAAAGATCTTCGTCTACGAGAAGGGCCGCAAGACGTTCCTTCTCGATCTCAACGACGAGTTCATCTACGTCGAAGGCAGCAACCTGCTCGCGCTCGAAGACTCGCTGACCTACCGCGTCGAGCCGATTTACGACGCCTCGTACCAGAAGAAAATCGATACGGTGAAGATCTTCGGCAAGGGCTCGCTCGCGATCTCGACGTCGATCGAGCCGCTCACGCTCCGCGTCACGCGCGAGTATCCGCTGTCGATTTCCTCGAACGCACTCGTCGCCTGGACCGGCAACGTGATCCCGACGGTCATCGAGGATCAGTCGATGGACAACGTGATGATCGAGACCGAAGGATCGAGCGGATTCAAGATTCGCTTCGAGGGTGACGGCGTCGTGGTGAGCGAACAGTAGCCGCTGCAGCGATCGCTACGATTCCTCGTGCGCCGTGCCCCACTCGAGCGCAAGTTTGTAGGCGTCGCGCAGCTCTTCATCGCGATCCCAGCTCGAAAAATAGGGGCGCAGCGCCGGATCCTCGAACGCGTGTTCCATCACCCCGCAGAGCACGCGATTCTGCGTCGCCGGTTCCGCGCGCCGGTAGATTTTTTCGAGATCGAGCGCGATTCCGCGCACGACATTGGCGATGCGCCCACCGCGCTTGCGCCACGTCTTGAGACACGAGGCGAGCTCCCACGCCGCCTCGTAGCCACCGTGGAGCAGCGTACCGGGCGCGGGATTCTCCTCGATGCAGCGCAGCAGGTAGCGGCGCATGAATTCGACCTGCTCCTCGGGCGAGCACTCCGGCGCGATGCGCGGGGATGGATCTTCGAAGAGCGCGTAGACGGCGCTCCAGGTCAGGAGATCGCTGCTGTCGATCCAGCGACGTACGTCGTCGCGCGCAACGGTGTCTTTCGAGGAGAGCGTGGCCGCGGCTTCGGCGTAAGTCGACGTCGCCCCGTCCATGACGTGCTCACATGCCGCCCATCATCTTGTAGGCCACCGGCACGATCACGAAGAGCTGCACGGCGTCGAACACGCCATGCGCGATGATGCCCGGCACGACGTTCTTCGTCCGATAAAACGTGACGCCGATGACCAGCGAGATGACGGTGACGCCGATGAGAAACAGCGGGCTGCCGTACGTCGAATGCGCGAGCGCGAAGAGCACGGTCGAGGCGATGAGGCCGATGCGCTTCTGCAGGAACGAGCGAAAGAAAAACTCCTCGACCGTCATCGCCGACAGCACGATCAGCGCCTTCTTCCAGAGCGGCATCGCGGCCATCCAGCCGACGGTGGCCGGCGGTGCCGGCGGATTGTCGATCACGCCGATGCCGCGCAGGATCAACACGACCACGAGCGACGTCAGCAGCGTGAAGATCCAGCCGCCGATGCCCACCGATGTACCGATGGCCAGCACTTCGCCCGGCTTCTCGTGGCGGATGTTCAGGAACTCGCGCAGGTCGGGGCGCCCGCTGAAGATCCACCAGCCCGCGAGGAACACGATCAGGATCACATGCAGCGAGAAGAGCATGTAGAACGGCGCGCGTTCCAGTTGCGCCGTGGTCGCGGGGCTCAGCGCGGACGCCGTGACGGCGATCGCCAGCACGATCAGGAACAGCCCGAGCCAGCAGTAGGCGAGCGCTTTCATCACCGGCGACGGGAAGCGGTCGCAGCTCAGGAGGCCGATGCGCTCGTTGAGGATGACGATCGCCAGCCAGACGATCAGGACGAAAGCAACGGGGATTGCGTAGGCCACCATGCGCGGCCCGAAGTGTACCTCACGCCTTCACGCGCGCCGGTCGGACTGGCCGCCGACCATCGCGTGCAGCGCGATGTAGCCGAGCGTCAGCGCGACGCCGAACAGCACCGTGACGGCGAGCAGGCGCGGGTGATCGAAGGGATTCGTGAGATGCGTACCGATGTCGGCGAGCAGCGGCTTCGGATCGGTGAACGCTTCCCAGCTGTTGAAGCGCAGAAAGCGGCCGAGGTAGATGCCGTATGCGGAGAGCAGCAATGTGAAGATCGCCACCGACCAGCCGGTGGTGCGGCCGAAGCGGCGCTCGATGATGCGCTGCACCATCATCACCGATGCGTATCCGAGAAGCAGACCGGTGCCGGCACAGGAGATCAGCAGCAGCACGTCGTACCAGAGCGGAATGCCGGAGCGCGGTTTGAGATGAATGAAGTCGGTGATGATGTACGGCGCATTCGGCAGGAAGAGCAGCCAGACGAGGAATGCGCACCATTGCATCGCCATCCAGCGACGGCGGCGATCGAGATGCTCGAGCACCGCCGCCGCAAAGAACGGCACGGCGGCGAGGAAGAGATTCCAGATCAGAAAAAAGTAGCTGTACGAATGGCTGCGGGTGATGCGCAGCACGAGCAGAATCCCGCACCAGACCAGCAGCGCCGCGAACGCGAAGATGCGATTCAGCATCAGGCGACCGGCCGCACGTCGACGAGGTTGTCGTAGAAGGTCGCGCCGCCGCCGATGTCGGTGATGGCCTGCGACGTCGTGCAGTTGGCGTTCGTGAAATCGTTGGTCAGTTTCGCCCACCACACCGACGGCGCCGCCACGACTCCCGGACGCACGCGATCGGTGATGACCGCCTCGGCGGTGAACGCGCCGCGGTCGTTGAAGATCGAGACCTTCACGCCCGCGGCGATGCCGCGCGCACGCGCGTCGTCTTCATGAATCTCGAGCGTCGGCTTTCCGGCCGCGCGGCGCAGCGAAGCGACGTTGACGAACGTCGAATTGAGAAACGAATGTGCGGGAGGAGAGATGAGCGCGAGCGGAAAACGTGCGGCCAGTTCCGGCGCGCGCTCTTCCGATTCGCGCGGCGCGATGTACTCGGGGATGAGATCGAGACCGGCGGCCACCGCCGGCTGCGAGGCGATCTCGATCTTCCCGCTCGGCGTCGGCAGCGTGGCACCGGTGCGGAACGGCAGATGCGGCCTGGCGATGTCGAGACGGATGTAGCTCTTCTCCTTCAGCTCTTCGAGCGTGAAGGGCATGTTGCGCAGAATGCCGCGCATCATCGACTCGTCGCTTTCCTGCAGCGCCGGATCATCGAGCTTCATGGCCGCGGCGATGCGCCGGAAAATCTCGGTGTTCGGCAGCGCCTCGCCGAGGGGCTCGATGGCGCGGGCGTTGTACATCACGAACGTGTGGCCGTACGCCTTGTGCAGATCTTCATGTTCGAGCTGCGTCGTGGCAGGCAGGAGCACGTCGGCGAAATCGGCGGTGTCGGTCTGGAAATGCTCGAGCACGACCGTGAACAGATCTTCGCGGCGCATCCCTTCGAGCACGTTCATGCGATCGGGTGCGACCGCGGCCGGGTTCGAGTTGTAGACGATCATCGCCTTCACCGGCGGATCGGCCACCTTCGTCAGCGCGTCGCCCAGCTGCGACATGTTGATCGTGCGCGTGCCGGCGGGGGAGCAGTCTTTCCGCTGCAGCGTCGCGGTGTCGAGCCGATGAAATGTGCCGGAGGTCGAGAGCAGCGCGCCGCCGCCGACGTCGTCCCAGGCGCCGGTGATCGCCGGCAGCAGGGAGATCGCACGCACCGCCGAGCCACCGCCGGCGTGACGCTGCAATCCGTAGTTCAGACGAATGAACGTCGGCCGCGTATGCGCATACCGCCGCGCGAGCTCCTCGATCGTCTCGACCGGGATACGGCAGATCTTCGCCACGCGCGCCGGTGCGAAGTCGGCGAGAGCCCGCTCGCGCAATGCTTCCCAGCCGACCGTCATCGACTCGAGGTACGCGCGATTCTCGAGCTTGTCGCGGAAGAGGATGTGCATCAGCGACAGCGCGAGCGCGGCGTCGGTGCCCGGCCGGATGGCGATGTGCTCATCGCTCGCGGCAGCGGTGCGCGTGCGCAACGGATCGATGCAGATCACCGTCGCGCCGTTCGCTTTGGCCTCGCGCACGAACGGCCAGAGATGCGGATTCGACGTGAGCGTGTTCGTCCCCCAGAGGATCACCAGCTTCGCGTTGCCGATGTCTTCCGGATCCGGACCCATGCGCGTCCCGTAGGTGACGTTCAGCGCCTCGGCGCCGGCGCTCGCACAGATGGTGCGGTCGAGCAACGACGCGCCGATGCGATGGAAAAAGCGGCGATCCATCGATTCACCCTGCAGGAGTCCCATCGTTCCGGCGTAGCTGTAAGGAAGGATGGCCTGCGGTCCGTCCGTATCGATGACCGTCCGTAAACGGGTGGCGATCAGCGAGAGCGCCTCGTCCCACGTCGCGCGACGGAACTTCCCTTCGCCCTTCGCGCCGACGCGGATCTGCGGATGCAGCAGACGTCCGTCGTGATGCGTCCGCTCGACGTATTTCGCCACTTTCGTGCAGAGGAATCCGCGCGTGACCGGATGATCCGGATCGCCGGCCATGCGCACGGCGCGGCCGTTCTCCACGGTGACGAGCATCGAACAGGTATCGGGGCAATCGTGCGGGCAGACGGCGCGAACTTCCACGGGCGGAGTGTAGCAGGGGCGTACAACTGAGCACCGTTTCGCATCCGTTCTGTTGCGTCTGCATCGATGTCGATTTGTTACCCTCCGCCGCACAAGAAGATGACACGTCGATTGCTGCTCGCTCTGCTCGTTCTCTCCGCGCCGCTGGTGCGCGCCGCCAACTGGCCCGAGCGGCCGACGCTGCAGGCCGTGCGCGCCACCGCGGCGCCGCGGATCGATGGTGACCTTTCGGATGCGGCCTGGCAGAACGCGCCGGAATTCACCGACTTCACGCAGCACGATCCGCACGACGGCGAGCCGGCCACGATGCGCACCAGCCTGCGCGTGCTGTACGACGACGACGCGATCTACTTCGGCGCGAAGATGGAAGACCCGCAACGTCCCACCGCGCTCCTCGGCAGACGCGACTCCTTTCTGCAATACGACTTCCTCTCGATCAACATCGACACGCAACACGATCGCCTCTCCGGCAACGCATTCACCGTGACGCCGTCGGACATGCAGGTCGATTCGATCCTCTTCAATGACATCGGCGAAGACATCAGCTGGGACGGCGTCTGGGAGTCGAGCTCGAAGATCGTCGCCGACGGCTGGATCGCCGAAGTGCGCATCCCGTTCTCGCAACTCCGCTTTCCCGACAAGCCGGTGCACACGTGGGGCATCAACGTCACCCGGCGCACGGTGCGCAACAACGAGTGGGTGCGCATCGTCAACACGAAGAAAGGGGAGACCGGCTTCGTCTCCCACTTTGCGGACCTCGGCGGCCTCGAAGGCATCCGCCGCGAGCGCCCGCTCGAGATCGTGCCGTATGCCGTGGCCCGCGCGGACGTACTGACCCGAGCCGATCGCGAGAACCCGCTGCTCGATGCCCGCGATCAACGCGGCGACGCGGGACTCGATCTCAAGTACGCGCTCACGTCGACGCTCACGCTCACCGGCACGATCAATCCCGACTTCGGCCAGGTCGAAGTCGATCCGGCGGTCGTGAACCTCAGCCAGTTCGAAACGTTCTATCCCGAGAAGCGCCCGTTCTTCACGGAGGGATTGAACATCTTCGCGTACGGCGACTCGCCGGCGCGCAGCCACTTCAACTTCTTCAATCCGCCGCGCGTCTTCTACTCGCGCCGCATCGGACGTTCGCCGCAGGGATTCGTCGACGCCGATTTCGTCGCTTCCCCGTCGGACACCACGATTCTCGGTGCCGCGAAAGTCACGGGCAAACTCGGCCGCTGGTCGATCGGCGTGCTCAACGCGCTCACCGATACCGAGCGGGCGCTGTTCATCGATGACGACGGCGAGAGCGCCCGTCGCCACGTCGAGCCGATGACGAACTACTTCGTCACGCGCGCGACACGCGAGATCGGCGACGACTCGCGCGTCGGCCTGCTCGTGACCTCGGTGAACCGCCGGCTCGCGGACGAGCTTTCCGCGCTGCGCGAGAACGCGCTCACCGCCGGCTTCGACGGCTACACCTCGTTCGATGAGAAGTCGTGGATCTTCGAATGGGTCGGCACGACCTCGCGCGTCAGCGGCAGCGAGGAAGCGATCGCGCTGACGCAGGCATCGTCCGCGCGCTACTACCAGCGGCCGGATGCCGACCACGTCACGTTCGATCCGACTCGCACGGCGCTGTCGGGCTGGTCGGGGCGGGCGATGCTGTCGAAGAACACCGGCCGCTGGCGTCCGAACGTGCAGGTGCAGGCGTACTCGCCCGGCTTCGAAACGAACGACGCGGGATTCATGCAGCGCTCGGACATGATCTCGTCCCACGCGCTCGTGCAGTACGTCAACGAAACGCCGTCGAAGCATTTCCGCGAGCGCAACACCTGGCTCGGCGTCTGGCAAAATCGTAACTTCGACGGTGACACAATCGAGCGCGGCGCATTCGTCGACGCGTTCGGCTCGCTGCAGAGCTTCTGGGAGTATCGCGGCGCGCTCTTCTGGTCGCCGGGCTCGTTCAACGATCGCCTCACGCGCGGTGGGCCGCTCGTCCGCACGCGGACGAGCTGGAGCTCCGACGTGTCTCTCGGCAGCGACAGCCGCAAGCGCTTCTACTTCACGATGGACGGCCACTTCGAAGGCAACGACGACGGCTCGTACGTGCACAACGGCGGCATCACGTTCAACGCGCGGCCATCGACGAACCTGCTGCTCAGCGTTTCGCCGTATGTCTCCCGCTCGTTCGATCACACGCAATACGTCTTCGCGCAGAACGATGCGACCGCGACGGCGACGTACGGACGCCGTTACGTCTTCGCCGATCTCGATCAGCGTTCCTTCGAGCTGGCCACGCGCGTCGACTGGACGCTCAACTCGCGGCTGTCTTTCCAGCTCTACATGCAGCCGTTCATCGCCTCCGGCCACTACCACGACTACCACTCGCTCGACGCGGCGCGCACGGCCGACTACACGCCGTATGCAGGCGCGGTCGGCGACAACGACTTCAACTTCCGCAGCGTCCGCGGGAGCGCCGTCGTGCGGTGGGAGTTCCGCCCCGGTTCCGCGCTGTATGTCGTCTGGAACGAGAACCGCTCCGACGTCGTCCCGGTCGGCAACCTCAGCATCAATCGCGATCTCCGCGCGATCTCGACCGCTCCTTCGCACGACGTCTTTCTCGTGAAGCTGTCGTACTGGATTCCGCTCTGATCGATTGCTCTCGTGCTCGTACGTCGCGTGGAACGTTCGTTGCGCATCTATAATCCGCGCCCGTATGTCAAACCACACCGAGCGCGGCTTCGCGCCCGATTCGCGCGAGCCGGCGCGCAGGCGATTCATGATCGCCGGAGAGCATGTGATTCTGCGCGCGTTCGAGCGCGAGGATGCCGAGCGCTGCTATCGCTGGATGAATGATCCGAGCATCGTCCGGACGCTCAAGAGCCGTTACCCGATCGCGTTTCAGAACGAGATCGAGTGGCTCGACCGGGCCATGCACTCGCATGCGGCGGAGCGCCACTTCGCCATCGAGCGCAAAGACGACCGCACGCACATCGGCAATGCCTCGATTCACGACATCGACTGGGTTTCGCGGACCGGCTCGTTCGGATTGTTCGTCGGCGAGCCGAGCGCGTGGAATCGCGGATTCGGCGGCGATGCGGTGCGCACGCTGGTCCGGTTCGCATTCGATGAGATGAATCTGCAGAAGCTGCGCATCAATGTGTTCGAATACAACGATCGCGCGAAGCACGTCCTCGAGACGCAGGGCTTCCTGCAGGAGGCGCGTCTGCGGCGGGAGTTCTATCGCGAGGGTTCGTATCACGATCTCCTCGTCTACTCGACCTTCCGCGATCCGCTGCCCCAGGAGACATCAGCATGACCGACAGGAAAATCCGCGTGCTCATCGCCAAACCGGGCCTCGATGGTCACGATCGCGGCGCAAAAATCATCGCTCGCGCGCTGCGCGATGCCGGAATGGAAGTGATCTACACCGGCCTGCGGCAGACGCCCGAACAGATCGTCGCCGCCGCGGTGCAGGAAGACGTCGATGCCATCGGCCTCTCGATTCTCTCGGGCGCGCACAACGTGCTGTTCCCCGAGATCATGCGCCTGCTGAAAGAGGAAGGCGCCGAGGAGATCATCGTCTTCGCCGGAGGGATCATTCCGGAGCAGGACATCCCGAAGCTCAAGGCCCTCGGCATTCGCGACATCTTTCTCCCCGGCACGCCGACCGCCGCCGCCGTCGCTGCGATCCGCAGCGCGGTCGCCGGTTGATTCACGAGTTCGTCTTCGACGACGGCGGGATGAACCTGCTGTCGACCTCCGCGTTGCGCGCCATTCGCGCCGCGCTGCCCGGCCACGACGCCTCGCTCTTCCTGTTCCGCTCCGGCCGGCCGCGACTCTTCGCCGCCGGCGCGGACATGGCCGAGATGCAACGCTTCACCGCCTGGGAGGCCTGCGAGTTCGCGCGGCTCGGTCAGGAGCTCTTCGACGACATCGAGCGCCTGCCCTGCGTCACGGTCGCGCTCATCGACGGCGATTGCTTCGGCGGCGCGCTCGACCTCGCGCTCGCGTTCGATCTTCGCTTCGCCACCCCGCGCTCCCGCTTCGCGCATCCCGGCGCGAAACTCGGCATCGTCACCGGTTTCGGCGGCACCTCGCGCTGGCGCGGCATCCTCTCACGCCGCGCCGCCAATCAGCTCTTCCTCGCGAATCGCATCCTCCGCGCGGACGAAGCGCTCTCGATGAAGCTCGTCGATCGCGTCGCCGAAACCCACGACGACGCCATCGCACGCGCGGCCCTGCTCGATCCGCGGATCAAGCAGTGGTCACGCACCGCACGGCCGGCGCGGTGAGGGCGGTTCGAAGCGCCCTCACTCCATTCGGATACACTCCCGCCGCGCATGGAAGCACTGGAAACTCATCTCGATTCCTCCTCCGACGATTTCAAGGCGAACGCGGAGCGGATGCAGGGGCTCGTCGACGAATTGAATCACCGCATCGCGAAAACGAAGCAGGGTGGCGGGCCGAAGTATCTCGAGCGGCACAAGGAGCAGGGGAAGGTGCCGCCGCGGGAGCGCATCGCCGCGCTGCTCGATCCCGATACGCCGTTTCTCGAGCTCTCGGCGCTCGCCGCGAACGGGATGTATGACGACGAAGCGCCGGCGGCGGGGATGATCACCGGCGTCGGCCGCATCCACGATCGCGAGTGTCTGATCATCGCGAACGACGCCACCGTCAAAGGCGGCACGTACTTTCCGATGACGGTGAAGAAGCATCTCCGCGCGCAGGAAGTGGCGATGCAGAACCATCTGCCGTGTGTCTACCTGGTCGATTCCGGAGGCGCGTTCCTTCCTCTGCAGGCCGAGGTCTTTCCCGATCGCGAGCACTTCGGCCGCATCTTTTACAACCAGGCGGTGATGTCGGCCGCGGAGATTCCGCAGATCTCGGCGGTGATGGGCTCGTGCACCGCGGGCGGCGCGTATGTGCCGGCGATGTCGGACGAAGCGGTGATCGTGAAGAATACCGGCACGATTTTCCTCGGCGGGCCGCCGCTGGTGAAGGCGGCGACGGGCGAGGAGGTCACGGCCGAGGAACTGGGCGGGGCCGATGTGCACACGCGCATCAGCGGCGTCGCCGATCATTTTGCGGAAGACGACGAGCACGCCATCGCCATCGTGCGCAACATCGTCGAGAACCTGCGTTTCGACAAACAGGAGCCGCCGACGCGGATCGAGCCGGAAGATCCGGCCTTCGATCCGAAGGAGCTCTACGGCGTGATCCCGCGCGATCTGCGCAAGCCCTATGACGTGCGCGAAGTGATCATGCGCATCGTCGACGGCTCGAAGTTCCACGAATTCAAGGAGCGTTACGGTCCGACACTCACGACCGGCTTCGCCCGCATCTTCGGCTACAAGGTCGGCATTCTCGCGAACAACGGCGTGCTCTTCTCCGAGTCGGCGCTGAAGGCGACGCACTTCATCGAGTTGTGTAATCAGCGCCGCATTCCGCTGATCTTCCTGCAGAACATCACCGGCTTCATGGTCGGCAAACAGTACGAGCGCGGCGGCATCGCGAAAGACGGCGCGAAGATGGTGCACGCGGTCGCGAATGCGAGCGTCCCGAAATTCACGGTCATCATCGGCGGCTCGTTCGGTGCCGGAAACTACGGAATGTGCGGCCGCGCGTATTCGCCGCGTTTCCTCTGGATGTGGCCGAACGCGCGCATCTCGGTGATGGGCGGCGAGCAGGCCGCGGGCGTGCTCACGACCGTGAAGCGCGATCAGCTCGCGCGCGCGGGGAAGGAACTCTCGAGCGAGGAAGAACGCAGCATCGCCGATCCCGTGCTCGCGAAGTATGAGGAGGAGGGCAGCCCGTACTACTCGACCGCGCGTCTCTGGGATGACGGCGTGATCGATCCCGCGGAAACACGCACCTACCTCGGACTGGGATTATCGATCGCGTACAACAAGAAGATCGACGAGCCACGATTCGGAGTGTTTCGGATGTGACGGGAGTCGGGAGTCGGGAGTCGGTTGTCGGGGGGCCGCCACCCGACCGACGTGTTTCAAGCGAAGCCGTGGATGGGGGCGGCCTCCCGACTTCCGACAACCGACTCCCGACTCCCGCATTCAAAAAATGATCACCTGGTTTCTTTTCGATCTCGGCAACACCCTCATCAAGCTCGCTTACGAGCGGGTGCTGGAGAACATCTGCCGCGCGTCGACGATCCATCGCGATGAGCTCGTCGAATTGCTCGAGGCACCGGGTGCCTATCGCGATCTCGAACGCGGCGCGGTGAGCTTCCACGAGTTCTATGAATTCATCTGCGACCGCACCGGCTATCGCGGGAGCGCGCGCGACTTTCGCGCATTGTGGAGCGACTTCTTCGACGGCCCGATCGTCGGCGCCGAGGAGTTGCTCGAGCGCGTGCGCCGCAGGTATCGCGTGGCCTTTCTCTCGAACTCGAATGAAGTGCACGCGGAACTGATCCCGCACAAGTTCTCGACGCTGTTCCGCAAGGATGATCGCTTCATCTTTTCGTATCGCTTCAAGGTGGCGAAGCCGGAGGCGGAGATGTTTCGCCGCGCGCTCGAAGTGATCGGCACGTTGCCGCAGCACGTGGTGTTCGTCGACGACTTGATCGAGAATGTCCTCGCGGCACAAAGCGTCGGCATTCGTTCTTTTCAGTTCGTCGATGCCGAATCGTTGACCCGGGAGCTCGTGCGGGAGGGATTGTTATGAACGGTCATTTGCGCAGCATCGCCGAGATGAACACATTCTGGTTTCTGAACAGCCTCGACGGCGTCAGCGACGAACAGGCGTGGCAGCGGACGGCGGAGGCGAACAGCTTCGGCTTCGTGGCGCTGCACGTCGCGAACGCCCGCTACGGACTGGCGCGGATGGCGGGGCTCGACGGCATCGAGAATCCGCTGCTGCCGTTCACGAAAGACGTGAAGAAGATCGATGATCTGCGCGAGCAGCCGGCGCTGTCGCAGATTCGCGACGCGTGGACATTCCTCGCCGACGAGCTGCACGACTACATCGCTCTCGTCGATGTCGAACGTCCGCTCGAGCATCGCTTTCCGAGCGAAGACAAGACCGTCGGCGGCTTGCTGCTGTTTCTCATCCACCACGACGGCTATCACATCGGACAGCTCTCGATGCTGCGCAAGACCCTCGGACTGCCGGGCACGAGACTGATGAAAGCCTAACGCCCGATCCCGAGACCGTTCTCCACCGTCTGGGTCATCTGATCCTGCCCGTACCAGCGGCGGTGAAACTCGAGCAGCGCGTCGCGATCGTTCGTCGCGCGATCGAGCGCCGGCTTCCCGTCACCGCTCCGGAAGAGGCGCGCGAACGAATAGAGCACGTAGTCGAAGTTGCGTTTCGAATACTCCTCGCCGAGTTTGGCGAACGAGGCTCCGTCGATCGAGAACTTCGTCGTACCGCGATACGAGAGGTCGACGCGCGAGTAGCGCTTCTCCTTCAGCGTGCGCGCGAATTCGAGAAATGCGGTGTGCACGTCGATCGGCGTCTGGCGGAAGCTGAGCTCCTGCAGGTCATAAACCACCACGCCGGGGACGACCCAGTACTGGTAGTGCGCCGAGACTTTCATCCCGCGAAAGGCCGCGTTTTCGCGCAGGATGTCGTTCACCGGCTCCTGCAGCAGAAAGAGATTCGCGGAGTAGCCGATCAGCGCCGCCACCAGCGGCGTCCCGACGAAGATCAGCCGGCGATTGCGAAAGGCGGGAAGGGGAATCGCCACGCGCTCGAACTTCAGCTGCTGTTTCAGGATCTCGCCGATGGTCCGTTTTTTTTTCGAGCTCTTGCTCGACGGCGGCTCGACCGGAATGGCGTAGTAGGCGATGGAGAGGAGGAGGCCCGCGGCGATGGAAAGCACGCCGACGGGGCGGAACACGAGCAACGCGCCGAGGCCGAAGAGATACATGACCCAGCTGGCGTAGTTGACGCGCGAGCGGATGCGCTGCGCGCGCTCGCGGAAGAACTCTTCATCGACGACTTCGGAGCAGTGCCGGCAGCGGATGGCATTCGCCGCGATCTCACCGCCGCAGAAACGGCAGAGTGAGCTTTCCTGATCGCTGGCGCGGCGGCGCTGCACCGCCAGATCTTCGGCGCGCCGCTTCGGCGCGGTATTGATCAGCAGGAGCCCGCAGCTCGAACACGCGGCCGCCTCAGCCTCGTTCAGAACGTTGCATTCGGGGCATCGCATGGATGCTCTCAGTGCAACCGGGCTGCCATGGGATCGCGCGCGCGCGGAACCTGTTGGCTGGGCTGAAGATGGGCGTGCCGACGCGCGCTATCGCCGTCTGCCGCCGAAGCGCCGCTCGATGTTGAAGCCGAGGTGGATGTCGCCGCTGTCGAGAGGCGCGCCCTGGAACGTCGAGGTGACGTACTGATCGACCATCGTCGACTGGCTGTTCGTCAGCAGCACTTCGAACCAGTGCCCGCCGATGGCGCGCTTGAGACCGATCGACCAGCCGAGATCGGCGTCGGCGTCATCGGCGAGATCCTGATTCGGCGGCACGAGCTCGACGACGACGGCGAGCGCGGGCTTCCACATGTACGCGAAGCCGACCGGCATGTTGAACGCGTGGTCGAACATCGCCGCGGACTGATCGCCGTCGAGCGCGCGGCCGGCATTCGTGGCGATGGTCGGCAAAGCGAACACTTCCACCTTGCGGCCGAACTGCTTCGTGATGATGCCCTGCGCGAAGAACGACGTGCGGTCTTTCAGATTCTCTTCAGTGCGCCAGTCGGCGCCGCCGCGCAGGGAGACGCTCACCGGGACCGACGGCGCCTGCTGCAGGAACACCCATTTCGCCGCCGCTTCGAACGTGTCATTCGTGTTGCTGCGCGCCAGCGAGAGTTGCAGATCGCGGCGCGGCGTGTAGCCGACGCCGAACGTGACGTCGGCGTTCGAGTCGAGACCGAAGAGATCGTGTGCGCGGTCGGCGAAGCTTCCTTCATCGATGGACTGGTTGAAGCGGTGCGTGAATTTCACTTCCCACGTTCCCTGCGACGGGATGTTCGGCGAGGGGAGCGAAAGGAACACGTCGCCCATCGGCAGTTTCGTGAGCGGTTTGTATGGATTCGTCTCCGCGAACGGATCGCTCTGCGCGAGGAGCGGCAGCGCGCAGAAGACGAGCAGGGCGCGAAACAGAGTCTTAGTCATTCGGTGCACCTCTGCGAATCCAGTCGCGCACGAGTTTGATCTGCGCGTCGCTGAGCGGCGGTTTCGCCTGCGGCATGCGATCGCCGGTGATGCCGGCGCCGGTGATCTTGCGATAGAGATACGAATTCGACGGATCGTTCGGCAGGACGCGCATGAGCTGCGGCATCTCCACGCTGGGACGATTCACGATCGCGCCGTACGCGTTGCCGGCGGTGAGAATGAGGCCGGACTGTTGTCCGAGCGGCTGATGGCATCCGATGTCGGTGCAGGTGGGCGTGAAGATCTCGCTCTGCACGCGCGTGAAGGTTGCGCTTTGATCGATCGGATCGCCGCCGCCGACCGGAGCGGTCGGGGTCTTGAGCTCGCCACATGCGGTGGAGAGCAGAAGGCAAAACACAATCAGTCGTGATCGCATTGGCGAACGTAAGGTAGCATCGCTGCGTGCATTCCGTCGACGAACTGTTCGCGGTCGTCGTGAAGGAACAGAACGACGATGCGCGGTGGAGTGCGATCCAGGCGCTGCACGCCCTGGGCACGCGCGAGGTGTATGACCGCGCGATCGCGCTGTGCCGCGCCGACACCGCCGCCGAGCGCATCGCCGGCGCGGACGTTCTCGGTCAACTGAACACGCGCACCGACGAAGCGCTCGAAACGCTGGTGAGCATGCTCGACGATCCGGAAGTGCCGGTCGTCGAAGCGGCCGTGCATTCGCTTGGACAACAGCAGGACGCACGAACGATCGACGCGCTGGCGCGCGCCGCGGCGCACTCCGCATCGAACGTGCGCTGGGCCGTGGCCACCGCGCTCGAAGATCTCATCGTCGATGATCGCGCGGAGAAAGTGCTGCTGGCGTTGATGCGCGACGACGACACATCGGTGCGCGATCGCGCGACGTTCGCGGTCGGCAGTCTCTCCGATCACGACACGCCGCGCATCCGCGCCGCTCTCGTCGAACGTCTGCGCGACGACGATCGCTGCGTCGCGAACGAAGCCGCCCTCGGCCTGGCCCGCCGCCGCGATGCGCGCGCCATTCCGTACATCGCCACCGCGATCGAATCGTCGGAGGGGGAAGAGATCGAAGAAGCCGCCGACGAGATCACCGCCCCCGACATGCTGCACGAGCTGATGAAGGCAAAGGACGGACTCGGCCCCGTAGTCGGCCTGACCCGCCTCATCGAACGCTGCCGCGCCCGGCTTTGAACACGAGAACGTAGCGCGAACAACGTAGCGCGAACAACGTAGCGCCGGCTTGGAAGCCGGCGGCCCGGCCGGCTTGGAAGCCGGCGCTACGTTACTCGGCGCTACATTTCCTCGCGCTACGGTTTCTAACGCTACGTCTCGCTCATTGGCCGGGGGCTTTGTCGTGCCAGTGGCCGTGTTCGGGGGACCATACTTTTCCGGCGGGCGCTTCGCCTGCCGGTTGCGGGACGGGCCGCGGGGGATTCGGGGTCACCGAGGGCGTGAGATTGCCGCGCGATGTTTGAATCGGCGAGACCTGCACGGCGGAAGACGGCGGTGTCGCATCGTGCCAGTGTCCATGTTCGACCGACCACACTTTGCCGGCCGGTGCGGGGCCGGGTTGCGGTGAGCCGGGACGATCGGGCGTGCGGGCGGGGGCGGCGATCGGCGCGGCTGGCGTGGCCGTTTTCTCGTCTTTGAGAAACGCCGGAACGATGCCGAGCGCGGCGACGGCGGCGATGGCCGCGAGCAGAATCACGATGCCGCGTGAATCGCGCGCTGCCACTTTCTTCGCACAACAGTTCTTGAACTTCGCGCCACCGCCGCAGGGGCAGCGTTCATTTCTTCCGGTCTGCATCAACGGACTCCCTTCTGCTCAGCTACGAGACGTTCGACGTCGGCCAGGAGTTTCTTCGCGTCGTACACGATGCCGTCCTTCACGACGTACTTCACTCCGCCTACGCGTTCCACTTTGCCGGTCTCGTCGTTGAGATGAATCGCGCCGGTCCCGTACAGCACTTTCAGATTGGCGAGCGGATTCTCGTCGACGAGCACGAGATCGGCGAGCATGCCCGGACGCACGAGCCCGAACTCTGGCCGTTTGCCGGTCGGCGCGGCGATCGCTTCGGCGCCGTTCATCGTGGCCGAGCGAATGACCTCGAGCGGATGGAAGCCCGCTTCCTGCAGGAGCTCCAGCTCGCGGATGTAGTCGAAGCCGTAGAGCTTGTAGATGTAGCCGGAGTCGGAACCGGTGGTCACGCGGCCGCCGCGATTCTTGTATTCGTTGACGAAGGCCATCCAGAGGCGGAAGTTGTTCTTCCACTCGATTTCGTCCGCGGTCGTCCAGTGGAACCAGTAGGCGCCGTGGGCCTTGCGACTCGGCTCGTACCACTTCCAGAGCGACGGCAGCGTGTAGCGGTCGTGCCATTCGGCATGCATCGCACGCGAGAGATCGCGGCTGGCCTCGTAGATCGTGAACGTCGGATCGAGCGTGAAGCCGAGCTTCAGCATCTCGTCCATGACCGCGTTCCACTTCGCGCTGCCGGGAGGGGCGGCCTGCTTCCAGAGCCGTCCGGCCTGACCGAAGCGATGCGATTCATCGGCGTAGTTGTAGTCGGCGGGATAGTCCTGAATGGTCCGGTCGGCGAAGAGCGATTCCGGCAGTCCGTACCAGTGCTCCATGCAGCCGAGGCCGAGGCGCGCGGCCTGGAGGATGTTCATACGCGCGACGCCCATTTGCGAGAGATGCGTGGTGGTGCCGAGCTTCAGCTTCTTCGCTTCATCGATCAGCGCCGCGAGGATTTCGGGATCGTAGACGGGATCGCCCGCGCCGATGATCTTCAGTCCCGCGCCGCCGCGTCTGGCGACCGACTGCACGAACCTGCGGGCCTGCTCCGGAGAATTGATCGCTCCGCCGTCCCACATCGACGAGCCGGTGAAGATGTACGGCACGATGCGTGGCGCGACGATCTCGTTCTTCGCGCTGCGATCGCGTTCGTGCATCGTCCACGCGACGCCGTTCCCCGAGCCGGGATCGCGCACGGTGGTGATGCCGTGGGCGAGCCAGAGCTTGAATACATACTCGGCGGTCGTTCCCTGCTCGGTGCCGCCGGCGTGGCCGTGCATGTCGACGAAGCCGGGCAGCACGTACATCTTCGAGCCGTCGATCTCGCGCTCGGGATCCTTCGGCCGGCGCGCCGCATCGATCTCCACTTTCGGATAACCGACGCTGCGCACCTCGACGATGCGATTGCCTTCGATGACCACATCCATCGGACCCATCGGCGGAGCGCCGGTGCCGTCGATGACGGTGGCTCCGCGAATGATCAGACGCTTGAACGGCCCTTCGCCTTCACCGGCGCGGCGGTTCGGCGCGTACGGTTGTTGGGGCTCGTCGTTCTGCGCGAGGGCAGCGGTGGCGAGAAGAAGGATCAGCAGACCACGCTTCAGCATGGGCGCAGATTGTAGGGGCAGCGTCGCCGTTTACGTTCGTGGTGCATCGAACGCGGCGCGCAACGCGTTCGCCAGCTCCGCCATCGCGAACGGTTTGTCGAGGATCGTCACCTCGCCGGCCGCTGCTTTTTTCCGGAGCTCCCGATCGCTGGTGTATCCGGACATCAGGATGATTCTCAGGCGCGGCCAGCGTTCGGCGAGCTCGCGGGCCACTTCCGGGCCGGGTTTGTCGGGAAGGACGACGTCGCTGAGCAGCACGTCGAACGCCGCGTCCTGCGGCAGCAGCAGCGCGGCGGCGGCGGTGCCGACGAGCACGGGCTGATAGTCGAGGAGCTCGAGCATTGCGCCGAGTCCCGCGCGCACCGACTCCTCGTCTTCGATCACCAGCACGCGTTCGCCGTTTCCCTTCGGCAGCGATTCCTCGCCCGCGGCCAGCTGCTCCGCCTCTTCGCCGTTCTGCGCATACGGCAGCGTGATGAGGAAGCGTGTGCCGCCGCCGGTCACATCCTCGAACGTGACGGTGCCGCTGTGCTCGGTCACGATCGCGTGGACGACGGAGAGCCCGAGGCCGGTGCCTTTCTCTTTTTCTTTCGTGGTGAAGAACGGCTCGAACACGCGCTCGCGAATGGCGTGCGGAATGCCGTAACCGGTGTCTTCGACCGTCACCCAGCAGACGCCGTCGTCGCTGCCGGTCTGCAATCGCAGGCGTCCGCCGCCGGGCATCGCGTCGGAGGCGTTGACGATGAGATTCACGAGCACCTGTTCCATCTGCCCGCGATCGACGGTCACCGGCAGCGGCTCGTAGGCGAGATGCATTTCGAACGCGACGTTTTCCCGCACCAGGCGGCGGAGCAGCCGCGCGGCGTCGCGGATGATCGTGTTGAGATCGATCCGCTCCGGATGGGCGACGTCTTTGCGCGAGAAGAGCAGCAGCTGCTTGGTCAGCGACGATGCGCGTTGCACGAGCCGTCCGAGCTCGGCCAGCGTCTGGGCGAGCTTCTCCGGTGCCGAGATGCGACGCGTCGCGATCTGCACCATCATCGTCATGCCCTGCAGGAAATTGTTGAAGTCGTGCGCCACGCCGCCGGCGAGCGTGCCGACGGCCTCCATCTTCTGTGCCTGCAGCAGCTGCGCGAAGAGATTGCGCTCCTTCGAGACGTCGCGTTCGATGGCCACGTAGTTGACGATCCTTCCGGCGTCGTCGCGCACCGGTGAGATGGTGACGTCTTCGTCGAACTTCGTCTGGTCCCAGCGCGTGCGTGTGAGGCAGCCCTGCCACAGCGCGCCCTCGCGAATGGTCGCCCAGATCTCGGCGTACACCGGGTCATCCGTGTCGGCGAGCGGCCACTCCTTGCCGATCGTTTCCGCGTGCGAGAACCCGGTCAGCTGTTCGAACGCGGGGTTGGTGTACTGGATGACTCCGGAGGGATCCATGATCACGATTCCCTCGGCGAGCTGCGCCACCGCGATGGCCAGTCGCCGCAGCGCGCTCTCGGCGTTCACGCGCTCGGTGACGTCGATCAGATTGCCGATCACTTTCACCCGTCCGTCGCGAATGATCGGATTCACCGATGCTTCGATCCAGCACGGCGACTC
Source organism: Thermoanaerobaculia bacterium (assembly GCA_036261885.1). Taxonomy (GTDB): domain Bacteria; phylum Acidobacteriota; class Thermoanaerobaculia; order Gp7-AA8; family Gp7-AA8; genus QHVT01. The sequence continues at coordinate 83,220 of DATAJY010000004.1, forward strand.
ATCGCGACGGCGGCCGCGAAAGACGTATGTTTCGCCGCCGATGTCGCCGCTCATGCGGCGTCGAATCTGGTTCTCGACGAGCTCCTGATCGTCGGGGTGGACGATCATCGCCGGATGCTGGCCGAGCACTTCCTCCCGCTCGTAGCCGAACATCGCCGCGCCGGCCCGGTTGATGTACGTGATGACTTCGTTCTCGTAACTGAACACGCCGAGGAGCGAGTCGTCCGCCAGTGCGCGAATCGTTCTCTCGGCGTCCTTTCGTTCGGTGATGTCGTTGAACATCAGCGCGAATTCGCCCGGTCGCGGCGCGAAGACGCGCGTCTCGAACCAGCGGCCGAGGGACTGGTCGAACCGCTCGTACTGGACGGCCTTTCCGGTCATGGCCACTTCGTGGAATTGCGCCACGAGTTCGGGAGGCCATCCGATCGACAGCTCCTTCTGTCTCCGGCCGATCTCCTCTTCCGCGCGGATGCCGGTCAGGCGCTCGGAGGCGGGGTTCGCGCCGATCAGTCGATGATCGACCGGTCGTCCGCTGCGATCGACGATCACGTCGAACACGAGGATGCCGCTCATCGCGTTCTCGAACAGGCGGCGGAAGTTGTCTTCGGCCGAACGCATCTCGCGTACGCGACGGGAGCGCAGCAGTGCGAAGGCGATTGCGCCGACGACGAGCAGCGCGAGCGCGAGCACGGAGCCGAAGCGAACCGTCTCCGCGACCGCGGGCGCGAGCGCTTCCTCTTCGTCGATCTTGATGACGAGGTACCACGGTGTCGACGTCAGCTGGCGCAACTCGCCGAGCGTGTCATGTCCGCGATAGTCCTGATACCGCACGGAATTGCCCTGGCGTCGCGCCGCGCCGATGGCCGTGCTCTCGACCGGACTGTAGAACGTCATCGGTCGTCCGCGGTGATGCCGCAGCGGAGCGAGTGCGATTGCGTTCGCTCCTTCGGTCCGCGCAATCGTCGTTTCGCCCGTCTCCGTCACGAACGTCCACTTCGCGATCGCGGGATACAGATACGGATACGGATCGATCGCGAAGACGACGGCCGCGGTTTGCGAGACACCGCCCGCGAGTTGCAGCGGAAACGTGGCCGCGCTCAGAACCTTCGGCTGGTGCCGGCGATTGAGGCAGAAGTCGACGATCGGCTGCTGCTGCGCGAGGGCACGCCGGGCGAACTCGGTGATGCACGGCTCGTCGAGCGACGCGCGCGCGCTGGTCGCGACGATGCGGCCTGATGCATCGACGACATACGCGGCGTCGTACTGGTAGGTGAGGACGAACTTCTGCAGCAACTCGTGCGCTTCCGGCGAGAGCACGCTGTCGGCGGGGCGGTTGCGCGTCACCTCCGCGATGTACGCGGCGGCGAGCGTCGCGTCGGAGCGGCGTTCGCGCGCCCACGCCTCGACGGCGTTCGCGCGATCGTTCGCAATGAATGAGAGTTGCGAGCGCGTGCGGCGCAGCGCTTCGGTCCGCCGCGTCGGAAGATAGAAAAAGAAGAGCAGGACGATCTCGGCGGCGACACCGATGAACAGAATCGAGAGCACGCGCGCGAGATCGCGAGATGCGCTCACCTCGGAAACGCTGCCGGAATCACGCGACCCGTTTGGCACCATCGGCGCTCTCCGCATTCGGAAGCGGACGGCGTGTATTGTCACAGGTATCGCGCCTTTCCGGGAGCGGCGTACACTTAGTTTGCAAGGGAAGGAAAGCAGGCTGGACGGCGGGGCGCATCGCGTGGAAGAACGTCTCTCTTCTCACGGTTGCACGCCGACGCACCTGGTTTCAGCACGCTTATGATCCAAACGCTCACGCTTCTGCACTCGGATTCATTTCCGATCGGCCGCTATGCCGACGTGCTGACCCGTGAGTCGATCTCGTCGCGCCGCCTGACCAGTCTCGATCAGATCGGCGTCGATGGCGGCGCGCTGCGCGTCGTGGTCGTCGATCCCGGAATCCTGAACGGACGCGCCACCACGCTGCAGCTCGATCCGCGCACCACGGTGCTGGCGGTCGGCCTCGACGAGCGCCCTCACTGGCTCGCGGATGAAAGCGTTTACATGCACCTTCCCGAGAATCCCTCGGTGCCGGTGCTGATGTCCGCGCTCAAACGCGCGTATCAGTTTCTCTATCAGAAACAGCGCGCTGATCAACTGGAGAAGCAGCTCAGCGAACGGACGCGCGAACTGCAGGAGATCTCGGAAGTCGGCGCGGCGCTGTCGACCGTGCGCGACCATTCGGTGCTGCTGACGATGATCCTCAGCAAGGCCCGCGAGCTTTCGCGCGCCGATGCCGGATCGCTCTACCTCGTCGATGAAGTGAACGACCACCAGGTGCTGCGCTGGAAGCTCGCCCAGAACGATTCCATCGACGTTGATGCGTTCGAGGAAACGATCCTGCCGGCCACGCGCAAGAGTCTGGCCGGCTACGTGGCGATGACGGGGGAGACGCTGGTCATCCCCGATGCCTACAACCTGCCGCCGGAGGCGGAGTACGAGATCAACCGCTCCTTCGATTCGAAGAACGGCTATCTCACCAAGTCGCTGCTGGTCTTTCCGATGACCAATCACGCCGGCGACGTCATCGGCGTGCTGCAGCTCATCAATCGCCGCCGTCCCGATGCGCCGCGCCGCCTCAACGCGCTGAATGTTCCGGAGAACGTGATCCCGTTCGACGGCGACACCGCGGACATCATGCGCGCGCTGGCCAGCCAGGCCGCGGTCGCCGTCGAGAACAACCTGCTGTACGAATCGATCGAGCGTCTGTTCGAAGGGTTCGTCACCGCCGCGGTCACCGCGATCGAACAACGAGATCCGACGACGTCGGGTCACTCGTTCCGCGTCGCCGATCTGACGGTCGAGCTGGCGCGCGTCATCGATCGCATCGACTCCGGTCCGTACAAGGAAGTGCGGTTCACGCCGGAGCAGGTGCGCGAGGTTCGCTACGCCTCGCTGCTGCACGATTTCGGCAAGGTCGGCGTGCGCGAGCAGGTGCTGGTCAAGGAAAAGAAGCTCTATCCGCAGCAGCTCGAGAACATCCGCGGCCGCTTCGAGTTCCTGATGAAGTCGGTCGAGAACGAAACGAATCGCCGGAAGATCGACTATCTGCTCGAGCGCGGGCGTGAGGGCTTCGACGAGTTCAGCGCGCATCTCGATGCGCAGACCGCCGAGACGATCCTGGCGCTGCAGCGCGACTTCGCCTTCATCGCGCAGTCGAATGAGCCGACCGTGCTTCCCGAGGGGGAGTTCCAGTACCTCCTGCAACTCGCGGCGCGCGATTACCTCGACATCCGCGGCGAGAAGCGGCTGCTCGTCGAAGGGGAAGAGGCGCGCATTCTTTCGATTCGCAAAGGCAACCTCGACGCGGCCGAACGTCTCGAGATCGAAAGCCACGTCACCCACACCTTCAACTTCCTCCAGAAGATCCCCTGGACGCGCGATCTCGCCCGCGTGGCCGACATCGCCTACGCGCACCACGAGAAGCTCAACGGCCGCGGCTATCCGCGCAAGCTGACGGCGGAGGACATCCCGCTGCAGTCGCGCATGATGACCGTCTCCGACATCTATGACGCGCTGACCGCGAGCGACCGCCCCTACAAACGCGCCGTCCCGACCGAGCGCGCCCTCGACATCCTGCGCATGGAAGTCAACGACGGCCTGCTCGACCGCCAGCTCGTCGACACCTTCATCGAGGCGAAAGTCTTCGAGCGCGCCGGTGTGCTACGTACGTAGCAGTAGCAGCAGTTCGATCAGCGATCGGCCGGCGAGAGGTAGTTCAGTGAAAGCTCCGCGGCGTCACCGTTGACTCCCCACAGCGCATCGTTTTCCCAGAAGACCTTCGTGAAGCTCGGGGCGACTTCGTCTTCGCGGAGCACGTGGCCGTCCGCGGCGATGGTCACGAGCCGGTAGACGCGCGGCGCCTTCGGCGTGGCCGGCGGAAGGCGCACCACCGTCAAGCCTCCTTCCGCATCGAGCCGCCAGCCGCGGACGCGATCAATCGCCTCGTCATTTTTCAAGACCGCGGCGTCGATGCGGCGCAACTCGCTGATGTCATCGCCGTCGACGCGGAAGATCTCGACCCGCGCTGAGACGCCGTCGTGAAACGCGAAGCGGTCGTCGCCGAGAGCCTGCAGGCGCCCGCGCACGGAACGCTGTGCGCCATTCACCGGCGAGAGGCCCGGCTCCTGCGCGAAGAGCTCTTTCGTGCGTCTGCCGTTGGCGTCGAAACGGACCAGCAGCGGCGCGCCGTCTGCGGAGCGATGCGGATCGAATTCGACGGCGAGCAGTCCGCCATCGCTGGTGAATGCGAGGTCTCCGGCGCCGGTGATCTCGTGAATCACCTGCACCGGCCGCCAGTCGCCATGAGCGGTGGCGCGCCGGATGACGATCGCGCTCTTCACCGCGCCGTTCGCGTCGAGATACGAGCCGGAGCAGGCGAGGAGCGTGCGATCGTGCGACAACGCGGCGCCGAAGATCTGTCCGACCGTCCCTTCGCGCGCAACGCCCGGACCGAGGCCGGAACTGAGGTTGAAGGAGCGCAGCACCGCATGCGTCTTCGCGTCGACGGTGTACCCGAGCATCGCGTGCGGCTCAGCCGCATAGGCGTTCGAAGGGACGACAAGAAAATGCGAGTCATTCGCGAGGCTGATGATGCGCAGCGCATTTGCGTAGAGACGAGCGCTCGACGCCTCCGTCCGCGACTGCGTGCCGGCGGAGGGAACTTCCGGCGACGCACTCTTTTTCACAGCACCGGATGCGGCGAGACAGGCGGAAAGGAACAAGGCCGTGGTCAGAGGGAAAATGGCGCGCATGTGAGCCCTTTCAAGGAACCGGCTTCCAGCACTGCACGGTCGTTCCGTTGTCGTCCGGACGATTGCGGCGATTTCCTCGAGAGTCGACATAGGTGCAGCAGGTGATCGAATCGACGCAGCAATTCGAATCGAGTCGATAGTACGCCGCCGTATTGCTGCACTGTTCCCAATACAGAGAAGACGGGTCATCCGTCTCCGAGCACGACTGCCAGAGCTCCATGACGTTGCAATACGTGTTCGAGCAGGAGCCCGTGCCGCAGTAAATGTTGTTGTCGATCTGCGCGGTAGCCTTCTTTGGTGTCTCCGCGCCCAGCAGGAGGGGAACGATCAAGACACTCATCAGTGCCGTAAGTACATGTTTCATGCAAGCCGTCTTGCCGGTAAATATAGGACGACCAGCGCACCCGTCAACCCACGTCAGCCCACCGCCAGGTTGTGAGGAGGAACGCGAACACTGCGATTCGCATGGCCGAGGGATGCGCTCCGTTACTATTCGAGGATGCTTCGACGTCTCCTCGTTCTTCTGGTTCTTGCGTTTCCGATTTCGGCGGCCGTCTTCAAGGCGGACGACGGCACGCTGCTGCACTACGACACGATCGGGAAAGGACAGCCGCTGGTGATGCTTGCGGGTGGTCCGGGCTTTTCTCCCGGATACCTCGAGCCGGTCGCGCGCGAGTTGAAAGGGAAGTACGCGTGCGTGCTCTTTCATCAGCGCGGCACCGGCCTCTCGACGATGGAAAAGATCACGTTCGAGACGCATGCATTGAAGACGCTGGTGGCCGATCTCGAAGCGCTGCGCCGCGAGTTGAAGGTCGAGAGGCTGACGCTCGTCGGACATTCCTTCGGCGGGATTCTGTCGATGATGTACGCGGCCGAGCATCCCGATCGCGTGAATGCACTCGTGTTGATCGACTCCGGCGGTCCGACGCTGGCAACCGTGCCGAAGTTCGTCGAGAACCTCAACGCGCGGATCACGGATGAGGACAACGCGAAGGTGAAGGAGTGGTCGGCGAAGATGGGAGAGGATCACAAGCGGGCCATCCTCGAGATCACCCGCGCGAAGACGCCCGCGTACTTCGCCGATCGCGCGAAGGCGAAGCCGATGACGGATGCGCTCACGATCGACTCGTTCAACGACGCGGTGTTCTGGGCGGTGACGCCGCAGATGATGGCGGGGATGGATCTGCGCGAGAAGCTGAAGAGCGTGAAGGCGCCGGTGCTGGTGATTCACGGAAAGCACGATCCGCTGCCGTCTGCGGAGGAAGTGCACGAGGCGTTCGCCGGATCGACGCTGGTGATGATCGAGGACGCCGGCCATTTTCCCTGGGCCGAACAACCGAAGCCGTTCTTCGCCGCGCTAACGAAGTTCCTCGGGAGCGTCGTCCAGCGCTAATTCTTCGAGCAGCCGTTTGCATACCGCCCGTCGCGCCTCGCGACGCGCATGCAGCCACGCCTCCGCATGCGGCGGCAGCCATTCCGGAACCGCGACGTCCGAGAGCGCGCCGCGCAGCACGTCCATCAGCGAGTTGCCTTCGCGGCGCGCGCGCGTGAAGAGCTCGGTCAATCCGCGCACGCCCGCCTGATCGATCCGCAACGCCGCGGCGACGGCGCGTTCGGCAGCGGTGACCGGCTGCTCCAGGCGCCGGATCGACGCCGCTGTCTGCCGCAACTCCTGCTCGCTGATCTCCGGCACCGCCAGCGCCGTGCGCGAGACATTGCCGACCTTCTCCAGCCATCGTCCCAGACCATGAAAGAGGAGCAGCAGCTCGAACGCGCGATCGTCGTGAACGCGATGCAGCCGCCGCGCGATCTTCGCGATCCGCTCGACCTCGTCGAGACGATTCACGCCGTCGAGATCCTGATAGAGCGGTTTGAGGAACGACTCCAGTTTGTGCCGCATTCGCCGAGAGGATAATCGCAGCGCCGATATCGAGCCGTGACGCCGGCGGCGCCACGGATGGCGTGATCCGGTGCTCGTGGTATAGGATCCGCCGCGATGTTGCTGTCGGGGCTGCTAACAGTCCTTCTGTCGTTGCAGGCCACGGTGGGCGAACCGGTACTGACCCGGGCGCTCACGCTCGTCGGCTCGCCGTACCGGTTCGGTGGAATCAGCGCGGAGCGCGGGTTCGACTGCGCCGGCTTCACGCGCTATTCGTACGCAGCGGCGGGAATCGAACTGCCACGCACGTCCGAGTCGCAGTTCGGCGCCGGACGGGCGGTCGACGCGGAGCACATGCGTCCCGGCGATCTCGTTTTCTTCCGCAACACGTATCGCCGCGGCATCTCGCACGTCGGGCTCTACATCGGAGACGGCCGGTTCGTGCACGCCGCCTCGAGCCGCCGCGAAGTGACGGTCGATCGTCTCGATCAGCCGTATTTCGCCGTGCGATTCGCCGGCGCGCGGCGCATCCTGCCGTAGCGCGATCGCGCGCGACGCCTCCCCTCGGCGCGAACGTGTGGGACATTTCCATCGTTCTGTAAACGATGCCTCGCGCTCGCCGTCTACAATCGAGGCAGTCTCGTGCGACGCGCGTTCGTGGTGGTCCTGGTCCTCGTCTGCACCGCATTTTCCGCGGATGGACTCTCGTTTCGGCGCCTGCCGATTCCGGACGACGTTCCGGCCGAGATGTGCACGGCGCTCGCGCAGGACCGCGACGGCTTTCTCTGGATCGGCACGCAATCAGGACTGGTGCGTTTCGATGGCCAGCATTTCCGCCGCTATCCACCGGCACCCGGCGCGAGCTACGTGCGCACGCTGCTGGCCGCGCGCGACGGCCGCGTCTGGGCCGGCACGTTTGCCGGCGGAGTGATCGAGTACGATCCATCGACCGAGCGCTTCACGCAGTTTCGCGACGGGCTGGCGCACACGCGCGTCGAAGGGCTCGCCGAAGATCGCGCCGGCAACATCTGGATCGCCACGCAGGAAGGGGTCGATCGGCTCGATCCGCGCACGCGCCGCCTCACGTCCTTTCGTCACGATCCGAACAATCCGCACTCCCTCGGGGATGATCGCGCGCGCGGTCTGCTCGTCGACTCGCAGGGTCGCTTGTGGGTCGGCACGCGCGCCGGCCTGCAGCTTTATCGCGACGGCCGCTTCGATCCCATCATCCCCGCGCTGCAGGGGCAGTTCGTCACGAAGATCTTCGAGGACGATCGCGGCCGCCTCTGGGTCGGCACCTCGGAGAGCGGCGCGTGGCACTACGACCCGCGCACGAACGTCGCGCGGCATCTCGAAGGCCTGAGTCACTTCTGGACCTACGCGATCGCGCAGGCAGGTCCGCGCGAGATCTGGCTGGCGACGTTCGGCGCCGGCATCGACGTCGTCGATGCCGAGACGCTCGCAATCACCGGGCATCTTGCATCCGACGCAACACTGCCGAACACGATTCCGGGCGATCGCATCGGCGCGATGATCCGCGATCGCGCCGGCGTGCTGTGGGTCGGCACGTGGGGTCAGGGAATCGCGCGGCACGATCCGGCCACGCGTGCCTTCAGCTCGATCCGCTACAGTCCGACGCAGCCGCACGGCCTCAGTCATCCGGCCGCCGTCCGCGCATTGCAGATGCGCGACGGCACGATCTGGGTCGGCACGAACGGCAATGGCGTCGATGTGCTCGACGCGCGGCTCCAACGCAGTCACACGCTGTTGCCCGGCACCAGCGTCACCTGCCTCGCCGAAGGTCCCGACGGTTCGCGATGGGTGGCGCTGCTGAATGGCGATCTGCATCGCATCACCGCATCGGGAACGAAGACGTTCACGAAGACCGACGGACTGCCGGGCGGTGCCATTCGTGCGATCGCCTTCGGTCCGCGCGGCGAAGCGTGGGTCGGTGCGGCCGAGGGGATGGGGCGCATCGATGCGCGCGGAGTGACGGCGTATCGACACGATCGCGCGAATCCGGCGACGCTTTCGGGGCACGCCGTCGAATCGATCGTCTTCGATCACAGTGGCCGGATGTGGGTCGGCACGGATGCAGGCCTGAACGTCTTCGATCCGGAGCGCGGAACGGCCACGCGCATCACGCACGGCCTGCCGAACAACTGGGTGCCCGACCTGATGGTCGACTCGCGTGGACGTCTGTGGGTCGGCACGAACGGCGGTGCCTGTCTGCTCGAATCGTGGGATGGGCGCACCGCGCGCTTCACGCGCATCGCCGATCGCATCAAACGTCCCGCCACGCCGGCGGAATCGCTGATCGAAGACGATGAGGGGCAGGTGTGGATCGGGCCGCGGCTGCGCATCGATCCGCGGACGTGGTCTTCGCGCGAGCTCGGCGCGGCGGATGGCGTCGAGTTCCGCACGTTCTTCATCGCCAGCCGTTCGAAGATGCGCGACGGCACGTTGCTGTTCGGCGCGCCCGAAGGACTGCTGCTCGTGCAGCCGCGCGCGATTGCGCCGTGGACGTATGAGCCGCCGATCGTGGCGACTTCGTTTCTCGTCGACGGCCGCGAGCGCGCCTTCCCGAAAGCGCTGCAACTGGCCTCGCGCGATCGCGGGTTCCGGCTCGATTTCGCATCGCTCGACTTCACGTCGCCGGAGCGCAATCTCTATCGCTATCGCCTGGATGGATATGACCGCGACTGGATTGCGGCCGACGCGAACCGCCGCTCGCTGACGTACACGAACCTGCGGCCGGGGGAGTACACCCTCCACGTGCAGGGAACGAATCGCAGCGGCGCGTGGAGCGCGCGCGAGCTGCGTCTGCCGGTGCGGGTGCTGCCGGCGTTTTACGAAACGTGGTGGTTCCGCCTCCTTGCAGTCGTGGCGTTGCTGCTGCTCGGGTATGCGATCTACCGGTTGCGCGTGCGGGCGTTGGAAACGCGAGGCCGCGAGCTCGAACGCCTCGTGCGCGAACGGACGAATGAGTTGCAGACCGCCTACGCGCGCATTGAAGAGGCGAGCCTCACCGATCCGCTCACCGGCCTGCGCAACCGGCGCTTCCTCGAGCAGGTCATCCTCACGGATGTCGAGATGGTTCTCCGGAAGGGAGCGGATCTGGTGTTCCTGCTGGTCGATCTCGATCACTTCAAGAGCGTGAACGACACGTACGGACACGCGGCGGGCGACGCGGTGCTCGTGCAGACCGCGCAGGTGCTGCGGTCCGCGTTTCGTGCCACCGATTACCTCGTGCGGTGGGGTGGTGAGGAGTTCCTGGTGGTGGCGCGATTCATCGATCGCCGTTCGGCCGCGGAGCTTGCGGAGAAATTGCGCGTGGCGGTCGAGCGGCATCCCTTCACGCTGCCGGATGGCACGGTGCTGCGCCGCACTTGCTCCATCGGCGTGGCCGCGTTCCCCGGCGATATGACGTGGGAGCAGACCGTCGGTCACGCGGACGAAGCGCTGTACGAGGCGAAGCGCAGCGGTCGCAATCGCTACGTCGCCGCGTAATAGGCATAATCGCCGGCGACGAAAATCGTTCCCCCTGCGACCGGCAGCGCCCAGGCGATCCGGGTGATGTTGCCGTCATACGTGAGAAACGGCGCGGCAACCGGCTGCGCATCGGGGAAGGTGCTCGTTGCGCGTTGTGCGATCGCATCGGCATCGAGCCATAGTCGTCGATCGACCGGCCGGGGAAACCGGCTGTGCCGCAGAAGCGTGAGCCGTTCGTCGAATTGCAGGAACGCGACGAGGAATTCGCCGTCGACGAGCGGTACGAACCAGCCGGCCGGCTCGCGATCCACACTCACAATTTGCAGCGGTTCGCCCACACTTCCTCGGCTGCCCACAGAGGAAACGAGGCGACCCGCTGCATTCTTTGCGTCTGTAGCGGAAAACGGCATCGATCTGATTATGGGACCAGCGTCACCTGCGCGCTGAACGTGCGGCGATAAGTGGTGGCGTCGAAATTCTCCCATTGTGTGATCACACCGTCGGCCGGCGGCCACGGGTCATAGACCAGCAGGCCGCGGAACGTGTTCCAGAGCAGCGTGCGCGTGGCCGTGTACCCGGCGACGGCGCGCGAATGCCCTGGGACGAAACTGATGAGCGGGCGATTAGCGCGAATCTCATCGCGGAACTGCGTCCAGCTCGGCGAGGTATTCATGCTGGCGTCGAGCGCGTTGGCGGTCATCGTCTCCAGCGTCGTCACGACCTTGTTGTCGTCCGTGTACGGCAATCCGTTCGGATTGGACAGCGTGCCGAGGCCGAGCTCCGTGGCCAGCCGGGTCTGGTCGTAGTTGTAGCGATAGAAATCGAGAATCATCTGCACGCTGGCCGCAACGCACCAGACGTTGGTGCGCTGGCCGCGCAATTCGAAGCAGGGAACGTGATCGCCGGGGATGGGGCTGTACGCGATCTGCCGCGTTTCCGTGCGAACGGCGAGAATCGCATCGACCGCGCGGAGGTAGGCGGTCGCATCGATGGTGCGGGGATCGATCGAGATCTTCAATTCTTCCCACTGGCGCAGGCGCTCGGTGAGCACCTTTTCGCTTTCGCGCTGGCGCAGGGGCGGAAATTCATCGATGACGGACCAGCGATCGAAATTCGAGGGCGGTTCGTCGGCCTTGCGCTGCCGTGCGGGCGGCACCTGCGTCCAGCTGCCGAGCTCCAGCATCGCCACCTCCTCGTCGCCGAGGAGAAATTGCACCGCGACTTTCGGATAGCTGTAAGCGACGAAGCGCGTCTTGTCGAATTTCAGGCTGCGCTTCTGTTTGCGGGCCGCGGTTTCGGCCGCTTTGAGCAACGCTTTCTCATCCCACGAGAGACCGGTTGCCACGCGCAGCAGGAGGCCGCCAAAGACCGGAAACGCGGCCACGTCGGCATAAGAATCGGTCACGCGGCCGCGAAGAATCGGAACGCGATAGAAGAGCAATTCACCGTTCAGATCGTGGATTGGGGTCGGAGACGCGGAGAGCCGCGTCTCCTGGAATCGTGAAGGGGGCAGGACTCCGGCCGCGAGCAGGGAATTCACTTCCAGGCCCGCGATCCTCGGCGCGGTCTGACGGTTGGTGAGGGCCATGCGATTTCTCCTTCATCCGGTAGTGAAGGAACGTCGCGAAACGTTACAAACGGAAACGCGAAGGCATCGCTGCCTTCGCGTTTCCGTCCGGAGTTCCGGTTCACGCATTACGCGAGGAAGAGGTCTTTCGTCAGCTGGTTCCAATCGGCGTCGGGAAGCGTGTCGATGACGTTGTTGACCGCGACGCCGCCATCCTGGGCCATGGCCACCGAGGGTGTCGCGAACGCGCGGAGTTTCGCGGCGGCGTCTTCCATCCAGCGGCGGGCGATGGTGCCGCCGAGGAGATTGCGGAAGCTCGTTTTCGTATCGGGTGCATTGACGACGAGCAGCCAGCCGTCTCCATACGGATCGTTCTGCGCGAGCTTCGGATCGTCGAGCGCCTTTTCATTGAAATCGACGATGGTGCCTTCGACCGGCGAAACGAGATCGAGCTCGCGATCGCCGTGATGCATGGCGATGATGCGCTGGCCCTGGCGGATCCATTGTCCGCGTTCCGGGATGTCGATGCGGGTCACTTCGCCGCCGAGCTTCGCGGCGAAGTCGTCGATGCCGACGCGCACCCGTTCCGGCGTTTCACTGACGGCCCACGTGTGTCCCGGGTGATAGCGCAGATGATCGGGCACTGCAAATCCCGCCACGATCGACGGGATCAAACGCGGACGAGGCGCCTCCTTCGGCGCCTCGGCGGTCACGGGAATCGGCTGGCGATGGAGCAGGTGGTCGATGAGCACGGCGGCGAGGAACGTGATGACGACGAGCAGAGCGATCATGGCATCCTCCTTACGCTTCCCGGACAGTGAGGTGGTCAACGGCGACGGCGGCGAGGAAGCTGAGCGCGACGAACAGTGCGATCATTTTCGTTTCTCCTTTTCTGTTTCGATTTCGTCCTTCTGCCTCTCTCTATGCGCAAGGCCGCTGCCACGACGCCACAATGCGTAAATGATTGAATTCATTGAGAGGCGCGCATTGTGGGCCGAATGCGGTGCTGCAGATCGCTACAGTGCGGTGTTGTGAAATGCAGCGAATGCAGAGCCTCTGGTACCATCCCGGCCCAAAGGAACTGCACATGCCGATGGAACGCACAAGAGCCGTACTCGAAGTTCTCCGCCGCGGGCGCGACGAAACAATCGCGGCGTCAGTGATGCGCGTATTCGGTGCGAGCTCGATCGACGACTGTGTCGCGACCTATGACGCGGTCGGCGCGGCGGAGCGGGCCACGATCGACGAGGCGGTGGAGCGGATGACCGCCAATGCCGGCGCGGCGTTCCTGCTCAGTGTCGAGAACAGGATGCGATAGCCGCCGCGCCTGTGGTACGGTGCGCGCACTCCCAACGCATGATCATCAGAGGTGAATCGATGCTCTTCGATCGGAAGACCTATGTCGTCAAGGAACGGGTCGGATTTCTGAAACTGACGGACGTCTACGACATTCTCGACCCGCAGTCCGGCGCCGTGATCGGCATCGCCAAAGAGGAGCCGGCAGCGTGGGCGAAGTGGCTGCGGCTGCTGGTGAAAAAGCGACTGATGCCGACGATCATCAATGTCTATGAAGGCGAGGGAAGCGCGGCGGTGCTGTCGATTCATCGCGGATTCGCGCTGTTCCGTCCAAAGGTGACGGTCACGACCGCCGGCGGCGTCGTGGCGGGACATTTCGTCGCGAAGATGTTTTCCCTCGGCGGCGCGTTCCGGATGTTCGATCCGCAGGGCGAGGAAGTCGGAATGGTCAAGGGAGACTGGAAGGGATGGAACTTCCAGATGACCTCCACCACCGGCCAGGAGCTCGGACGGGTGACGAAAAAATGGGCCGGCCTCGGCAAGGAGCTCTTTACGACCGCCGACACCTATGTCGTGGCATTGTCCGAAACGACGCTCACGAAACCGGGGACCGCCGCATTGTTGCTGGCCGCCGGTCTGGCCATCGACACGGTGTACAAAGAACAGAGCTGACGCGCATCAGGAGGTGCGTCCGCTGCAGCACGACCGGATCACGACGACGCCAGACGCCGTCGTTCCGCCCCGACGGAACGGCGGCATGCCGCGCAGAACGAAGCGCTCTTGAGATCGATCCATTCGACGGCGTGCGTTGCGGCCATGACGCAGTCGTAGTCGTCACAATGCGTCAGCGCCGACGTATGTCCCACCTCGTGAATCGCCTCCTTGACGAGGCGCTCGCATAACAGAGAAGGATCGCGCGGCAAGCCATAGAACTCCTGCCGCAGCCGGTGATACGAAACGAGCGCAGACGTCCCGCCGAGCTGCGCCTCACCGAAGACAAACGTCAGAATCGGGATGTACAGGTCGAGCTCCGTAATCCCGACGACGAGCTCGCCGGCGCTGGTCGCCGCGAGACGCTCGACGATCGGTGTGGAAAAGTATTGATTGCGTTCCGGGTGATGGGCGAACGCGGCGTCGAAACGGGAATCGACGACGGAGCATGCCACGTCGAATGCGCGCGCCAGTTCGTCACAGACCGCATCGAGCAGCGGCGGTTCGGGATTTCCGACCGGCACGACCCGGATCGAGCTCATCGCGTTGCCGGCGCGACCGTCCGGCTCCAGCCGTATTTCTTGAGCTTGTTGTGCAGCGTCACGCGATCGATTTCCAGAACCTCCGCGGCGCGAGTCTGGTTGTAATTGCAATCCTCCAGCACATGCAGGATGTACGACTTCTCGACGTCGCTCAACGACTGTGTCGGCTGGACCGAAGCAGGGATGGAGACCGGCTTCAGGGCGAAATCCTCTTCGCGCAGTTCCGGCTCATGGGCAACGACCATCGCCCGCTCGACCGAATTCTCGAGCTCGCGCACGTTCCCGGGCCAGTCGTGCTGTTGGATCGCGTTCATCGCCGCCGGTGCAACGCGGGAAATCTTCCTGTTCATCTGCAGCGCGTATTTGCGCACGAAATGATCGACCAGCAGCGGAATGTCTTCCCGTCGTTCGCGTAATGGCGGCAGAACGATGTGAAATACATTGAGCCGATAGAAGAGATCCGGCCTGAATTTCCCTTCCTGGATCAGGATCTCGAGATCCTTGTTCGTGGCCGCGACGCAGCGGAAATCGACTCGTAATGACTGATGGCCACCGACGCGGACGATTTCCCGTTCCTGTAATACCCGCAGTAAATCGGTCTGGGTCTTGAGCGAAATATCGCCGATCTCGTCGAGAAATACCGTCCCTCCCTCGGCAATCTCGAATTTCCCCTTCTTCCGATACTGCGCGCCGGTGAAGGCCCCTTTCTCATGTCCGAACAATTCCGATTCGAGCAGCGTCTCGGTCAGGGCGCCACAGTGAATGGCCACCATCGGGTGATAGCGACGGAGGCTGCCGGCGTGAATGGCCCGTGCGACGAGCTCCTTTCCTGTGCCGCTCTCGCCGGTGATGAGCACCGTGGCATCGGTCGGCGCAACGGTCTCGATGGCATCGAAGACCTTCTTCATCGCCGCGCTCTGCCCGATGATCTGCGACGGATGGACGACGTGATGCTCGACCACCTCTTTCAGCCGCGCATTCTCTTCCTGCGAACGGCGGTGGGAGAGCGCGTTCTGCACGAGATGCGCGACGTCGTCGGGATCGAGCGGCTTGGTGATGTAGTCGTATGCGCCCTGCTTGAGCGCGGTCACGGCGGTATCGACCGAGGCGTAGCCGGTCATGATGATGACGATGAGCTCGGGATCGACCTCTTTCATCCGCCGCTGCAGTTCGATGCCGTCGGTGCCGCGCATGCGAATGTCGAGCAGCGCGAGATCCCAGCGGCGTTCCGCGAGCCTGGTCAGCGCATCGTTGGCGCCCTCGGCTACGCCGACCTCGTATCCGTCGTCGCGGAACCAGCGGCTCAGCGAGTCGCGAACGCTCGGCTCGTCGTCAACGATGAGAATGCGGCCTCGAATGTTCATGCGCGGTTCTCCGGATGCATGCAGGGGAGGGTGATGGTGAAGGCGGTGCCGCGGCCGACTTCCGATTGCACGTCGATCGCGCCGCCGTGACGGTCGACGATGGCCTTGCTGATGGCGAGACCGAGGCCGACTCCTTTTCCTTCTTCCTTCGTGGTCATGAAGGGCTCGAAGAGTCGCGGCAGCAGATCGGCCGGAATGCCGGCTCCATCGTCTTCGATGCGCACGACGATTGATTCGTCCTGCGCGCGCGTGGCGATCGTGAGATTGCCTTCGCGCGGCATCGCTTCGATCGCATTCATGATGATGGCCAGGAAGAGTTGTTCGATCTGCCCCGCGTCGCCGCGGAGCGGGGGAAGGTTGCCGGCCAGCTCGAGATGCGCCGCGATGTTGCCGAGCTCCAGCTTGTGCTCGACCAGCTTCATCGTCGCGTGCACGATGCGGTTCACATCGAAGTCGCTGATGTTCATCGGCTGCACGCGCGCGAAGGTCAGGAGGTTGCGCACGATCTCTCCGCAGCGGCGCGATTCGTGTTCGATGAGCTGCAGCGAATCGCGCATGTCGGGTGCGTGTGCTTCGAGCGAGTCGCCGCGCTCGATCCATTTGCGCAGCAGCTTCGCGTAGGTGAGGATGCCGGAGAGCGGATTGTTGATCTCGTGCGCCACGACGGCGGCGAGCTTGCCGAGCGACGTGAGCTTCTCGGCCTGGATCATCTGATCGTGTGCGCGACGCAGTTCCGCGGTCTTGCTCTGCACGCGTTCTTCGAGCGTGTGCTGCCAGGCGTTGCTCTCCTCGCGCGCGTGGCGCAGCTGGCTCGACATCGTGTTGAACGATCGGGCGAGATGTCCGAGCTCGTCGTTCGAGAGCACCGGAATCTGCATGCCGAGGTCTCCGCGGCCGAGCAGGATCGTGCCGTCGCGCAGCATCTGCACCGGCTCGTGCACGAAGTGCCACACCAGCAGGCCGATCGTGGAGAGCGTGAGGAGGATGGCCAGCGCGCTGTACGACACGAATTGCAGCGAGGCCTTGCGCACGTCGGCGTCCGCTTCGGCGAGTGAGAGATTGAGCTCGAGCGTGCCGAGGAGTTGTTCCGATTCAGGATGCGCGTGACACGCGCCGGACGAGCAGCTGGCGGTGTTGAGGATCGGCGTGATGACGCTCAGTTGCCGCGCGCCGTTCGTTTCGAAAATGCGCGTCTGCTGCAGCGGCACGATCGCGCCGGCGATGTGGACGAGGTGCCCGATCTCGCTCCGCTCGGTCGAGAAGCCGACCCGGCCGGCCGCATCGGTGATGCGCACGCGGGCGATGCCGGAGCCTTGTCCGATGGTCTCGATGATCTGCGCCAGCGCGTCGCGATCGTTGCGCAGCATGTAATACGACGTGCTTCTGCGCACGATGTCGCTGATCCGTTCGGCGGCGCGCAGACGCGCTGATTCCAGATGGCGGCGATGCAGACGGACGTTCACGCAGCCGAGCACGCCGAGGTTCAACAGCAGAACGAGGAAGACGACCGCGAACAATTTCGCGGCGACCGAATGCGGGATCTGTCGTGCGAAGCGAAGGAAGGCGAAGGGACTGGTCGTCCCTTCGCGCTTCACGTCCTTCAGAAGGATTGCGGACATCGCCACACCTCCATCACCTCGCGGGTGCAGGGATGGCGGTGGGGGCGACGGTCTGCGGTTTCGGGTGGATGAGTGGCGCGGGCCTGTCATGCCCGTGCGAGAAGATCGGCAGGTACTTCACGGCCATCGTGAAGATGAAGATGCCGACCGCGACGATGCTGAGCGTGATCGAGACTTCGGTGAGCTTCGGGATGTAACGCTCGCCGGAGAAGCCTTCCATGCCGGTGGCGGCGACGTTCAACCGATTCACGACGAAGCCGCTGATGACGAGGATCGAGACGAAATAGAGGCGCGCCGGATTCTCGCGAACGCGCGGCACGAGCAGCAGCGCGATCGGGATGAGGAACGCGAGCATCACTTCGACCCAGAACATCGTGGCCTCGTAGCTCGGCTTGAACGCGTACTGCAGCGCATCGCGGCCGATGAGGTTCTGCACGCGCACCAGACCGTAGACGATGAGCATCACCAGCAGCACGCGCCCGAGTCCGGTGACGACGGGGCGTTCGAGCTCGTGACCGGGGAAGTGGCGCGCGGACATGGTCGACTCGAAGATCGTCATCGCCAGGCCGATCGACACGGCCGAGAGCCAGAAGAGCACCGGCAGCATCGGCGTGTACCAGAGCGGATGCAGTTTGCCCGGCACGATGAGATAGAGGCTGCCGAGCGAAGACTGATGCAGCGTCGAGAGCACGATGCCGGCGATGTAGAGCGGCAGCGAGATCGTGCGGATCAGGCGCAGCGCTTTCTCCATGCGGAAGCGCTCGAACACGATCGGCAGGAACTCGAGAAAGAGGACGGTGGTGTAGAGCATCACGCACCAGCCGACCTCGAACATGACGCTGCGCGGCTGCCAGGTGAACATCACGCGAATGACGTTCCACGGTTTGCCGAGATCGAACATCAGCGCGCAGATCACGAGGATGTAGCCGAGGAACGCGGTGAGGAGGGCCGGCCGTGCCACCGGTTTGTATTTCGGCACATTGAAGATGTGCACCGCGGCCATGAGCGTGAAGCCGCCGGCGGCGAGCATGACGCCGCAGAGAATGTCGAAGCCGATCCACAAGCCCCACGGCGTCGCGTCGGAGAGGTTCGTCGAACCGCCGAGACCGTGGAAGACGCGAACGTAGGTCGAGTAGACGCCGCTGAGCAGGATCAGCACGAAGACGGTTTTCCAGAAGGTGAGTTTCGGGAGTTTCATGACCGAGGCTCCTGCTCCTGCTCCGCTTCGACCTTGGCGACGATGTCGCGGCGATGGGTGATCCAGTAGACGCCGCCGAGGAGTGCGGAGCCGAGGGTGACGACGTCGGGGATGTGCGTGAGCACGTTGTGCGTGATCTGCGGCAACGACTCATTCGGCAGGTTCATCGGCATGCCGAATTCCTCGAAGCGGACGGAGGACAGCATCAGGACGTCGGTGCCGCCGGCTTCCTTTTCCCCGTAGATGTGATTCACGTACTGCAGCGGGTTTTCGGCGATGCGTTTGCGCGCCTCGGTGAGCAGCAGTTCGCGCTCGCCGGTGATCGTGGCCCCGGTGGGACACGCTTCGGTGCATGCGGTCGGTTTGCCGGCCGCGACGCGATCCGCGCACATGATGCATTTCTTGACGGTGGGGATGGCCTTCGACCATTCGTATTTCGGCACTTTGAACGGACAGGCCATCATGCAGTAGCGGCAGCCCATGCATTTCGAGGCGTCGTAGACCACCGGTCCCTGCTTCGTCTTCGTGAATGCCTTGACCGGACAGACGGAGACGCAGGTCGGATCTTCACAGTGCATGCAGAGCTGGCGGAGGTATTTCTCCTCGCCGGTGTTGCGCACCGCGACGTAGGTCAGCTTCGTCTCGGAGGTTCGTTTGATCTTCGCGATCGCGTCGTCGTACGGCAGATCGTTCTGCCGCGCACAGGCGGACTCGCATTCCAGACAGCCGATGCAGAGCGTGGCGTCGTAGAGAATTGCTTTGCCCATGGCGTCCTCCTGACGCACCGGCGTCGCGATGGACGCCGGTGCTTCGTGTCGCCTATTTCTTGAGCGCCTTCAGGTAGGTGATGAGCAACTTCGCGGACGCCTCATCCGCGACCTTGCTCTTGTGCTTTGCATCAGTGGTGAGGAACTTCACCAGTTCCGCCTCCGCCTTCGTCTGAACGGCCGGAGCGGTGAGGTCGGCTTTCGCGAGCTTCTTGCCGTCCGCGCCGTGACAGCTCTTGCACTTGGCGTCGAACAACGCGGCGGCGTCCTCCGCGAATGCGGCCACCGGTACGAGCAGCAGAGCGAGCAGCAGGAAAGCGATCGTGGTCTTTTTCATCTTCATCTCCTTCGCTGCGCATTCGTACGCCCCGCTGAAGATTGCAGCGGTGACGCGATCGCTGCAGCGAAGGTGAGACAACAGACGCGTGGACCGTGACGCGGATCAGCAGGGTTTGTCCGAAAGCATCGGAAAACGCGAAAAGCCGCGAGCTCGCGCCCGCGGCTTCTGCAACGCCCTGTCGTACGGCGGGAACTACTTCTTGAGCGTTTTGAGGTACGTGACGAGCGCCTTGGCCTGCGCTTCATCGGCCACTTTGCTCTTGTGCTTCGCGTCCGAGAGCAGGAACTTGACGAGATCGGCCTCGGCCTTGGTCGTGTCGATGGCCTTCTTCTCGAGGTTGGCGCCGTGGCACATCTTGCACTTCGCGTCGAACGTGGCCTTCGCGTCGTCGCCGAACATCGAGACCGGTGCGAGCAGGATTGCGAACATGAGAATCAGAGCTGTTTTTTTCATCATTGCCTCCAGTGGCAGTCTCGGCTCTCGGCGCATTTCGCGGCTGTGACGCGTGCTACCCATCGCACGTGATGAAACTTCGTCCCGCGCGCGCCGTACTTCGCCCCGGGAGGAGATTCGGATGAGATTTGCAGCGATTGCGACGACGGCGGCGCTCCTGGCAGCGGCCCCGATGTTTGCCGGCGGGCTCTTCGACGACGATGACTGCAAGTACACGGCGGCGCGAAACGCGACCACGCCGGCCGCCGGAGTGACGCGCGTCGTCATTCATGCGGAAGCGGGCGCGCTCAAGGTCGACGGCATGCAGGGCGTGTCGCAGATCGGCGTGAGCGGCACCGCCTGTACGAGCGATGAAGACTTCCTCAACCGCATGACCCTCACGCTCCGCCGCAACGGCTCGGAGCTGCACATCGACGCGAACATCCCGGAGAAGACGGTGTTCCTCGGCTTCTTCACGGCGCGGCTCGACTTCAACGTCACGCTGCCGGCCGGCCTGCCGGTCACCATCGACGACGACAGCGGCTGGATCAAAGTCTCGAACACCGGCGTCACGACCATCGATGACGACTCCGGCTCGATCGAGGCGCGCAACATCCGCGGCAATCTGACGATCAACGACGACTCGGGCGCGATCGAAGTCGATACCGTGGCCGGCAACCTCCTGATCGAAGACGACTCGGGCGAGATCACCGTCCGCAACGTGACGGGCAAGGTGGAGATCGAAGACGACAGCGGCTCGATCAACGTGGCCCGCGTCGACTCCCTGCACATCCGCGAAGACGACTCCGGCTCCATCAGCGCACACGACGTGAAACGCGACGTGCTCGTCGACTTCGACGGCTCCGGCTCGGTCGAAGTGGCCGACATCGGCGGCAACTTCACCGTACACCGCAAGAGCAGCGGCAGCATCGACTACACGCGCGTCAGCGGAAAGGTCGACATTCCGGAGAGGAAAAAGCGGCATTAGGCGGTTGGCGGTGCCAAGTGTCATCCCGTGCGAACGCACGGGATCTCCCGCCCACGGAGTGCGACTCGTGAATCCGGAGGGGATCCCGTGCTGACGCACGGGATGACACGGGTGAGTCAAGCAGGCGCTTTGTCTCCTCACCGTCGTTCGGCGCGACTGTCGCGGCTGCGTGTCATCCCGTGCTGACGCACGGGATGACACGGGGGGCGTGGTTCTCCACCGCCAACCGCCAACCGCCAACCGCCAACGAAATCACCCGAAAATCGCCTCCACTACCCGTTCCGTCTCTTCCACGCTCTCGAAGAGAAATGTCGGGTTTTCGGCGCGCAGGACCTCCGCGCTCGTTTTTCCGGACGCGACGGCGATGGTGGTCGCGTCGTAGGGGACGCCGCAGCGGACGTCGTAGATCGAGTCGCCGATGATCACGACGTCGCGTCCTTCGAAGCGCGTTCCCATGTGCGCGGAGGCACGATCGACAGCGATCGGCGGCAGTTTCGTGCGATCGGCGGAGTCGCTGCCGAAGGCGCCGAACGGAAAGTAGTCGTTGAGCTCCGGTGCGCCGAGCTTGAGCCGCGCGCCCGGCTCGATGTTGCCGGTGAGCAGCGCGAGGACGACGTCTTCGTGCGCGGCCAGCCGTGTAACGAGCTCGGGAATGCCGGGGAGCACGCGGACGCGCTCGCGCGTGGCGTTGCGCGCGAGGCCGGCGAGGTAGTGTTTCCAGAGCGTCTCGATGCGGGCGTCGATGTCGCCGGCGCTGAAGCCGTCGTCGCGCAGGACCATGTGCGTGATCTGCGGATCGGTGCGGCCGGAGAAATCGTAGCGCCCGAGGTCACCGTTGTAACCGTAGACCTCGCGCAGGGCGGAGGCGAATGCCTCGCGGGACGCGCCGCGGTCAGAGATCAGAGTACCGTCGATATCGAAGAGAATCAGTTTCACGAGGCCGCGGAGCTTAGCACCGCGGCTCTTTTAGAATCAGCCCGACCATGTCCATTTCCCGACGCACGTTTCTCGCCACGCTCACCGCCGCGGCTGCCGGTGCGGCAGTGGCCGCTCCGAAGAAAAAGAAGCTCTCCATTCTCATCCTCGACGGCATCGGCCCGCTGGCGCCGTATCAGTCGCGGTATGCGCTCGCGCGCGGTCACAGTGTGACCGTCTTCGCGCGCGGAAAGCGCGACGAGGAATTGCCGAAAGCGGCCGAATACCTCGACGCATCGCGCAACGGCGACTACGCGCCGCTCGCCGGAAGGACGTTCGACGTCGTCATCGACAACGCGGCCGCGAGCCAGCCGCGGTGGGTGCTCGGCGCCGAGCCGCACGTCCGCACCACGAAGCAGTACATCTTCCTCTCCGACGAGATCGGTGAAGCGGAAGAGACGGTGCGCAAGCTCTTCCCGAAAAACGCAACGATCGTGCGCGCGGCCGCGCTCGCGGGAGCGGGCGACAAGACCGATCGCTTCACTTACTGGGCCGTGCGCGTCGCCAGCGGGGGTGAAGTGCTCGCGCCGGGCTCGCCGTCGACGCACAGCGCGTTCATCGACGTGCGCGATCTTGGCGAGTGGATGATCCGGCTCGCGGAATCGCGCACGTTCGGCACGTTCGACGCCGTTGCGAAGCTCACCATGGGCGAGCTCCTCGAAGGCATTCGCACCGCGACGAGCTCGAATGCGACGTTCACCTGGGTGACGCCGGAGTTCCTCGATGCGCACGCGGCGCGCCTTCCGGTGTGGACGACCCACGCGTTCGATCCAGCCTCGGCGATCCGGGCCGGACTGACATATCGTGCGCTCGCCGACAGTGTCGAAGAAACGTTGACGTGGCACCTCTCGCGGGACGCGATGCGTCAGGCATCGCTGCGCGCGGGGATCGCGCGCGAGCGCGAGACGGAGCTGCTGGCGCGGTGGAAAAGGGAGAATCGATGAAGCGTGTGTTGTTGCTGGGAGCCTTGTTCGCGGTCGCGTCCGTTGCATTCGCACAGGATCAGGGTCGCGTCATCTCGTCCGTCGGTCACGTCCTACCGGAGCGGCAGCGTCCCGCGGCCGTGAACGCGATGTTGAAAGACCGCCTCGACAATCTCCTTCCGCAACTGATGCGCGAGACCGGCACCGATCTCTGGGTCGTGATCAATCGCGAATACGCCGAAGATCCGGTCTACCTCACGCTCGTCCCTGAAGAACCGACGTTCTCCGCGCGCCGCACCTCGATGCTCCTCTTCTTCGATCGCGGTCCCGAGAAAGGGATCGAACGGCTGACCGTGAATCGCTATCCGATGCCCGGCTACTACGAAGCGGCGTGGGAAGGCGGCGATCTCGACGCCCAGTGGAAGCGCCTCGGCGAAGTGATCCGCGAGCGCAACCCGAAGAAGATCGCCATCGACGTGAGCCGTAACTGGGCATTTGCGGATGGACTTTCCCACGGACTGCACGAACGCCTGATGGAAGTGCTGACGCCCGAAATGAAGTCGCGCGTCGTCAGCGCGGAGAACCTCGTCGTGCGCTGGCTGGAGACGCGCAGCGAAAAAGAGCTGCAGGCCTATCCGAGCATCGTGGCGCTCGCACGCGCGGTGATCGAAGAAGCGTTCTCGCAGAAAGTGATCACCCCCGGCATCACCACGACCGACGACGTCGCCTGGTACATCCGCCAGCGCTACGCCGACCTCGGGCTGCCGATCTGGTTCATGCCCGACGTCAACCTGCAGCGACCTGGCGTCCCGTGCGAAGCGGCGGCGTCGTTCTGCGGCATCGAAGGAGTCATTCAACGCGGCGATGTCCTGCACACCGATGTCGGCATCACCTATCTCCGCCTCAACACCGACACGCAGGAAATGGGTTACGTCCTCCGCCTCGGCGAGAGCGACGTTCCGGAAGGACTGAAGCGCGCGCTGGCCACCAGCAACCGCTGGCAGGATCTGCTCACCGGCAACTTCGTCACCGGACGGACCGGCAACGAGATCCTCGCCGCCACGCGCGCCGCATCGCAGAAAGAGAAGATCGATTCGTCGACCTATTCGCATCCGCTCGGCTTCTTCGGGCACGCCGCCGGACCGACCATCGGCATGTGGGACAACCAGAACGGCACGCCGATCACCGGCGACTGGAAGCTCCACGCGAACACCGCCTACGCGATCGAAGGGAACGTGAAAGTGGCGGTGCCGGAGTGGAACGGTCAATTCGTGCAGATCAAGCTCGAGCAGAGCGCCGTCTTCGATGGGAAGCGCGTGATCTATCTCGCGGGCCGGCAAACGCAGTGGCACGTCGTGCACTAGACAGGAGTCGGTAGTCCGTTGTCGGTTGTCGGGAGGCCGCCCCCCGCCCACGTTTCTTGCGACGGGCTTGGACACTCCCAACCGTTCCCCCGACAACCGACAACCGACTCCCGACAACCATCCCCATGTACACTCCGCACCGCCACATGCGCCGTGCCTCGCTCCTCGTCCTCTTTCTCACGGTCTTCATCGATCTGATCGGATTCGGGATGGTCATCCCGTTTCTGTCGTTCTATGCGCGCGAATACGGCGCGAGCGGGAAGGCTGTCGGCGCGGTCGTCGGGATCTACTCGATCATGCAGTTTCTGTTCGCGCCGATCTGGGGACGGGTCTCGGATCGCGTCGGTCGCCGGCCGGTGCTGCTCATCAGTCTCACCGCGAGCTTCTGCGGCTATCTCCTGTTCGCGTTCTCGCGCAGCCTGGCGCTGCTCTTCGCGTCGCGCGTGATCGCCGGCATCGGCGGGGCGAACATCGGCACCGCGCAGGCGTACATCGCCGACTCGACGTCGCCCGAGAATCGCGCGAAAGGGATGGGACTCATCGGCGCCGCGTTCGGCCTCGGCTTCATCCTCGGGCCGCCGCTGAGCGGCATCCTCTCCGCGGTCGGCACCAGGCATGGCCTGCACGGTAATCTCCTGCCGGGACTGGTCGCCGCAGGGCTCTCGTTCACCGCGTTTCTCGTCGCGCTGGCCGTGCTCGCCGAATCGAAGCCGGCGTCGATCGTGCCGCGCTCCGGCGTGCCGCCGCAGTTCGATACGAAGCTGTGGCGCGAAGTGCTCACCAGCCCGATTCTCGGCGCGCTCCTGGCCGGACTCTTTCTCACGCTCCTCGCCGTGTCGGGGATGGAGATCAACGTCACGCTGCATGGGCGGGACCGCTTTCAATTCCGCCAGCTCGACATGGCCTACTTCTTCCTTTTCATGGGAGTGATCGTGGCCGGCATTCAGGGCGGACTGATCGGCCGCGTCGTGCGAAGACTCGGCGAACGGCGGGTGATCATCATCGGCGCCGTCTGCTTCATGTTCGGCTTCTTTCTGATTCCGTCGATCTGGCGCGTGCCGCTCCTGTACGGCGTCGCGTTTCTGATCGCGATCGGGCAGGGGCTCTGCTATCCCGCGCTCACCGCGCTGGTGTCGAAGGTCTCGCCGGAGAGTGAGCGCGGCAGCATTCTCGGGCTGGCGACGTCCGCCGGCTCGCTGGCGCGTTTCCTCGGGCCGCTCGTCGCCGGCGCGCTCTACGACTGGGCCGGCGCGCGCGGCGGCTTCTACGGCGGTGGCGTGTTCATGGCCATCGCTCTCGTCATCGCGATTCGGATGCGCTCGCCCGAAGCCGCACGTTAAACTCCGCGCATGTCAATTCTGAAAGTATCCAGGCTCGGTCATCCGGTCCTGCGTGAGAAGGCCACGGATGTCGAGATCAAGGACATCAAGGCCGGTAAGTTCAAGACGCTCATCGACGACATGGTCGAGACCATGCACGCCTACGAGGGCGTCGGCCTGGCCGGCCCGCAGGTGCATCTGCCGCTGCGCGTCTTCGTGTTCGAAGTGCAGGAGCGCGTGGCCAAACGCCGCGGCGTGAAGTCGGTCGGCGCCGGCGCGGTGTTCAACGCAACCTACGAGCCGATCGGCACCGACAGGATCACCGACTGGGAAGGGTGTCTCAGCGTGCCGTTCCTCGGTGGCGAGACGCCGCGATTCAAGCGCATTCGCGTCAAAGGAATCGATCACGACGGCGATCCGCTCGAGATCGAAGTCGAAGACTTCACCGCACGCATCTTCCAGCACGAGATCGATCACACCGACGGCCACGTCTATCTCGATCGCATGCCGGACCTCAAGACGCTCGGCTACACGATCGTGTTGTGATCGCGGCGTGATGGAGTATCGGGAGTTTCGCGCGCCGTCGTGGTCGCCCGTCGAGCGCATCTGGATCGCGCGCGGCGCCGGCGGCGCTCCCGAAACCATTCTTCCCGACGGCCGCTTCGAGCTGATTTTCAATCTCGCCGATCCGGTGTTGCAGGACGGCGCATCGCAGCCGCGGGCGATGCTGGCGGCCGAGACGCGACGCGCGGTGTCGATCGCCTCCACCGGCCGCATCGAGTTCGTCGGCGTCAGGCTTCGCGACGCCGCGGTCGGGCAGGTGCTCGGATGTCCGCCCCGTCTGCTGCGCGATCGGATGATCGACCTGCATGCGCTCGCTCCGGCGCTCGATCTTTCGGAGCGTCTCGCGGAAGCGGACGACGAGCGACGCGTGGCCACGATTCTCGGCGCATTCGGAGCGCATGAACGCCATCCGCTGGCGGCGAACGCGGCCGCGCTCATTCGTCGCAGCGGCGGGCGTCTCTCGATCTCGCGTCTCGCGTCGGCGTACGGAGTGTCGATCCGCACTCTGTCGCGCGCCTTCGACCGCGCACTCGGGCTCACGCCGAAGACGCTGGCGCGCGTGATGCGCCTCGGGCGGGCGGCGGCGTGGCTGCGCGAAGGAGAGGTCGCCGCCGACGTCGCCTTGCGCGCCGGTTTTGCCGATCAGTCGCACATGACCCACGAGTTCCGCGCCATCGCGCGACTCTCCCCATCGCGCTGGCTCGAACTGCCGCCCGGCCTCGGTGTCCAATTTCTACAAGACCCGGCCGGACCGGCTGCGTAAGCTTTCGTGAATGCGACGACTGCTCTGCACGCTCCTTTTCACGCTGCCGCTCTTTGCCGATCCGAAGATCGAACAGCTCCGCTTCATGGCCGGGCACTGGTCCGCCGGCGGAGTGGAAGAAGTCTGGCTTGCCCCCGAGGGCGGACTCATGACGGGGATGAACCGCACGATCGGGAAAAGCGGACGTGCGTCCTTCGAGTTCTTCCGCATTGCCACCACGCCGGAAGGCATCACCTACTTCGCGCAGCCGGGAGGGAAGGCCGCCACTCCCTTCCAGCTCATCGAGGTGAACGACGATCGCGCCGTGTTCGCGAATCCGGCGCACGATTTTCCGAAGCGCCTGATTTACGCGCTGCGGGACGGCAAGCTCTGCGCGCGCGTCGAAGGCGACAACGGCGAAGGGGAGGAGTGGTGCTGGTCGCGCCTCACTTCGCAATAGCGGCGCGCACGTTCGGCACCACGTCGCGCACGACTTCGATGGCGCGATCGACTTCCTCTTCGGTCGTGTAGCGCGAAAGCGAGAAGCGCACCGCGCCCATCGCGATGCGCAGCGGCCGGCCCATCGCTTTCATCGTGCCGCTCGGTTCCACTTTCCCCGAGTGGCACGCGGCTCCGGCGCTCACGCAGATGCCGGCTGCGTCGAGCGCCCGCACCACTTCATCGGCGTACGCGTCGTGGAAGGCGATGTTCGCGGTGTTGGCGAGCCGCGGCTGCGTCGCGCCGTTGACGCTCGTTTCGTCGACGCGCGAGAGGATGCCGTGCTCGAGACGATCGCGGAGCGCGCGCACGCGGTCGTAGCTCGCCAGCGCTTCGCGCGCCAGGCGCGCGGCCGCGGCCAGCCCGGCGATCGACGGTACGGGCTCGGTACCGGAGCGCATGCCGAGCTCCTGCCCGCCCCCGTACCAGAGCGGCTGCAGCTTCAGGCCGCGGCGAATCGTGAGCGCGCCGACGCCTTTCGGCGCGTGGAACTTGTGGCCGGAGATCGTGACGAAGTCGAGGCCGGCGGTCGAGAGCGGAACTTTGCCGGCGGCCTGCACCGCGTCGACGTGAATCAGCGCGTCCTGCGCGTGCGCGAGCTCCGCGATCTCCTCTACCGGATGGAGCACGCCGGTTTCGTTCTGCGCGAGCATGACCGAGACGAGGAGCGTCTGCTCATCGATCGCGTGCTTCATGGCTTCGAGGTCGATGGCCCCTTCGGGATCGACGCCGACGATGCGGAGCTCGATGACCTTCGCCTGTTCGAGCGCGCGCAGGAGCGTCAGAACCGAAGGATGCTCGACGGAGGTGGTGACGATGGCGCGCCGTTGCGGATGCTGATCGACGAGGCCGCGAATGATCATCGCGTTCCCCTCGGTGCCGCAGCTGGTGAAGATCACCTCGTCCGACTCCGCGCCGACGAGCCTGGCCACCTCTTCGCGCGCACTCTCGACGGCGTCATGCGCTTTCCGGCCGAGGGTGTGAATTGCGTGGGCGTTCCCGAAGAACTCGCGATAGTAGGGAGTCATCGCGGAGAGCACTTCGTCGGGCACTCGAGTGGTGGCGTTGTTGTCGAGGTAAATCACGGCGCGCATTGTCTCTGATCTTTCGGCGTTTTGCGGATCGTTGACGATCGTCGTACGCGGTGCTGACGTTCTCCCGAGGTGAGCCGGAGCGAATCACCGATTTTTTATGGTGCTCCACCGCGCGAATGACTACCGGTCCCTAAACTGCAGACTCAATACAGCGCTCCCGCATCGAGAACCGGCAGCGTGTTGTATGAGAGAGAGCAGCGGGCCGGGTGACGCGCGTGGCGTCATCCGGCCCGATGTTTTTTGGGCGTGAAAGCGGAAACGTAGCCGTAGCCCGTAGCTACGAGCTTTCGCGCGCAACCGCGCTCACATGTCGAGCAGGAAGCGATCGGGGGGGGCGGAGGCGTCGTACTCGGCCTGCAGGTCGGTCTTGTGTTTCCACTCGATCTCGGCGAGCTCCATGAAGAGGCGGCCGAGCTCGGTGGTGACGGGGACGCGCTCGGCCATGAAGCGGTAATAGCTCTCCGAATCGCGTTCGCGTTCGAGCGCGTACTTCAACGCGCGGCTGAGGTCGAGATTGACGATATCGGCGGCGAGCTCGACTTCGACCGGTTCGGGATCGGGCGGATTCGTTCCGAGCATGTCGCGGTACTTTCGTTCGAGCTTGGCGCGATGCACGAGCTCGAGATCGGAAAGCTGCAGCAGGCGCCTGCGCACGTCCGGTGCGGACGCACGCTCGGCGAGCTTCTGGTAGTAGACCCGCGTCTCGACTTCAGACTGGATCGCCTTTCGAAGCACCTCTTCGATCGTGGTGTCGAGTGGTTTCATTGAGACCCGCGCAATGATATCGCGTGAAAACAAGACGACCGCGCCAGGCGCGGTCGTTTTGTTCATGGAGCGTCACGCTCCTCGATAGACATCCGGATTCGGCGGTGCGTTGTCTTCGTACGGCGCTTCGGCGATCTTCTGGCCGATGCCGGTGCCGCCCGCGGTGCCACGCTTGTCCATGCTGCCGTAGTACGGTCTCCAGCCCATCGGCTCGACCGGAAAATTCGGCGGCACGACGAGGTCGCGCAGACCGACCACCGCGCGGGCACGCGTGTCGATGGCCATCTCGTAGTCGCGGGTCATGTAGATCGCATCCTCGGGGCAGGCATCGACGCAGTAGCCGCAGAAGACGCAGCGCAACAGATCGATGTCGTAGCGCACCGGGAACTTCTCGCGCGTGCGCTGATCTTCGCCCGCCTCGATGGTGATGCATTCCGCGGGACATGCCGTCGAGCACATGTAGCAGGCCACGCAGCGCGTGGTGCCGTCTTCGCGCGAGGTGAGAATGTGCCGGCCGCGGAAGCGCTCCGAGTAGACGCGCTTCACTTCTGGATACTGGATCGTCGGCAGCCCTTTGATGTTGAACAGATTGCGGGTGAGGTGCTTGATCGTGCGCAGCATGCCGCCGATGACCTGCGGCAGGTACAGACGCTCGCTCAGAGTCATCGCTTCGCGCTCGACCCGGATGACCCCGGGAGAAACTCGTGTGATCGGCATCTAGTGGTCCAGTTCTCCGGCGATGATGTTCAGCGATCCGAGTGTGGCGATGGCGTCCGGGATCGTCTGGCCGGTGATCATCTTTCCGTACGCTTCGAAAATCGGGAAGCAGGGCGGCCGCGCGCGCACGCGATACGGATTCTTCGTGCCGTCCGACACGATGTAGAAGCCGACTTCGCCGTTGCCGCCTTCGACCTGGAAGTAGGTCTCACCGACCGGCGGCTGAATGCCGTGCATGATCAGCTTGAAGTGGTAGATGAGTGACTCCATCTCGTTGTAGACCTTCGCCTTCGGCGGCAGGGCCACGTACGGATTGTCGACCATCACCGGTCCGCCGGGGAGCCCGCGATCGATGGCCTGCTGCAGGATGCGCAGCGACTGGCGCATCTCTTCGAAACGCACCAGGAAGCGCGCGTACGTGTCGCCACCCTCGGCGATCGGAACGTCCCAGTCGTAGGTCTCGTAGCCGAGATACGGATTCGACTTGCGTACGTCGAACGGCACGCCGGTGGCGCGCAGGCAGGGGCCGGTGAAGCCGTAGTTGATCGCATCTTTCTGCGAGATCACGCCGACGCCTTCCACGCGCTCGCGGAAGATGCGGTTCTTCATGATCAGCGCTTCCACTTCGTCGATGTACTTCGGCAGCGCGTGCACGATCTTCTGCGCGTTCGCGAGGAAGTCCGACGGCACGTCGACGGCCAGGCCGCCGATGCGCAGGTAACTCGGCAGCAGGCGCGCGCCGCTGCACGACTCGGCCAGCGCGATGATTTCCTCGCGCGGCTGGAAGAGGTACCAGAAATTCGTGAGCGCGCCGAGGTCGACGAGGTTCGTGCCGATGCAGACGATGTGATCGGCGATGCGATAGAACTCGGAGAGGATCAGGCGCACGTACTGCGCGCGATCGGGAGCGCTGAGGCCGAGCATCTTCTCGACGGCCATGCAGTAGCCGACGTTGTTGATCACGGCCGAGCAGTAGTTGAGACGATCGGTGTACGGAATCACCTGCTGATAGGTGTGCGTCTCCGACATCTTCTCGAAGCAGCGGTGGAGATAGCCGATCTCCTGCTCGGTGCCGACGATCGTTTCGCCGTCGAGAGTGACGACGACGCGCAGCGTCCCGTGCATCGCGGGATGCGACGGTCCGAGGTTCAGCACCACGCGATCGAAATCGGAGTCTTCTTCTTCCTGCACGAACTCGGGCGCGATCTTCGGCGTGAGCGCGGTGACGCCGGCTTCGGTGAGCAGCCAGCGTTGCGCCGGATCGTAATCCTTGCGCAGCGCGTAACCCTGGAAGTTCTCGTGCGTGAGGATGCGGCGCAGGTTCGGGTGTCCGTCGAAACGGATGCCGAACATGTCGAACACTTCGCGCTCGTACCAGTTGAAGCCTTCGAATACGCCGACGCTGGTCGGCACGTTCTCGTCCTCGGCCACGCGCACCTTGAGACGCACGCGCTCGTTGTTCTGCAGCGAGTACAGCTGATAGACGACGTCGAACCGTTTTTCACGATTCGGGTAATCGCCGCCGAAGAGATCGAGCGGCATCGTGAAGCGCAGGTCGGGATGATCGTGCAGCGCGCGCAGGACGTCGATGATCTGCGACTTGTCGACGACGAACGTCGGCAGGTCGTTGCCCGACTCCTGCGTGAGACCGGTGACTTTCGTCGCGATCTCGGCGCCGCGGGCATCCATGACGGCAGCATCGGCCGGGATGTAGGGATTGCGATTCGTAGGCGCCGGTCCGGTGTAGGGGATGGCGCTGAATTTCGTGAGGGTGCTCATGTCAATCGATCGGAGCCCTGCGGCTCACCGTCGGATCTCTCCACGCTGAATCTTTTCGCGCAGCTTGAGGATTGCGTACATCAGACCATCCGGAGTGGGAGGACATCCCGGAACCCAGATATCGACCGGGATGATCTCGTCGATGCCCTGCACGACGTGGTACGCGCGATAGAAGCCGCCGGATGTGGCGCAGGCGCCCATGGCGATGACGTACTTCGGCTCGGGCATCTGGTCGTAGATCTTCTTGAGCACCGGCGCGATCTTGTCGACGATGGTGCCGGCCACGATCATGAGATCGGCCTGACGCGGCGAGAAGCGCACCGTCTCCGCGCCGAAGCGGGAGATGTCGTAGTGCGATGAGACCATGGACATGAACTCGATCGCGCAGCAGGCGGTGCCGAACGGCAGCGGCCAGAGCGAGTTGCCGCGCGCCCAGTTGACGACGGCATCGAGTTTGGTGGTGAGGTACGTGGCTCCGCCGAGGTCTTCGACCTCGCGTTCGCTTTCGCCCGGAAGGGTGATGAGCCCCTTCTCCGGCTCTGCGCCGGGGGCCACACCGGCCTTGCGCGGGATGATGGAATCCGGTCTATCGATTTTTTCGACTGGCATAGTTGTGTGTGCTCGTCCCTCGTCGTCAGGGTGAACGTCGCGGTCGCCGTGGCCGCGACAGAGGGGTCCGTGGGCGGCGAATTCTATGTACTAGAGAAACTTTTCACAAGCGAGCGAAATGCCTGTGCGTGTGACGATGCGAGAACAGGGCCGCAGGAGTGCTCCGCCCTGGAGCAGCAATGGCCGGAACACGATTCAGGATGCGGCCGCGACCGCTGGCCGCGAGGTCTCGCTCCCCGAGCCGAACCCAGCATCACCGGGCACGCTTCGCGCGCGAGCGATTCTGTTCCGGTGACGGCGGTGCAGAACCTCAGAGGCGCGCGCGAAAAAACGCTTCCAGGCGCTCGGCCACGTGCCCGACGCGCCACTGCTGGGCGACCTCGCGTCCGCGCGTGCGCAGGCGGTCGCGCAACGCTTCATCGCTCAGCAGCTCGATCAGGCGTTCGCCCATCTCCACCGCATTCGCTTCCGGTGCGAAGAGCGCGTAGTCGTGCGTCGGATCGAACGAGAGGTAGGACGGGATCGACGTCACGAGCGTCGGAATCCCCGAGGCCATCGCCTCGGCGGCGGGGAGGCCGAATCCTTCCTCGCGATGATTCGGCGCGATCAGCGCATCGCATGAATGCATCAGCCGCGTCATCTCACCGGTCGTCAGCGCGACATGAAATTCCTGCACCGCATCGAGCGGCTCTTCGCGCGACGGTGCCCACGGCGAGACGCGGATCAGCTCCAGCTTCTGATGGAACCAGCGCGCATGCGCGACCGCGCCGTACGCATCCTGGATGCCTTTGAGATCGGCCTGCGCCTGGCCGCTCACCAGCACGCGCAGCGGCTCGTGCTCGCGCGGCGTCACCGCGCGATAGAACTCCTCTTCGACGACCTGCCCGATGTAGGTGACGTCGTCGTGGAAGCGTTTGCAGACGTCGATCAGTGAACGCGAGACGACGAGCTTCGGAATCGGCAGACGATAGGTCGCCTCGATCTGCCCGCGAATGTTCTCGTACGCGCTGAATGCCCCTTCGTAGCCCTGGCAGAGATGGACCGCGCGCGTGCCGTACCGCTGCGCGAGCTCGTGTGCGAACGGCACGGTGATCCAGAACGTGCCGATCACGAAGTCGTCGCTGCCGGCGTCGTACTGGCGAAAGTCGTCGACGTAGATCCATTCGGCGCGCGAGCTGCGCCAGGTGAGCGGGAGGCCTTTGGTGACCAGACGGACGCGATGGCCGCGGGCGATCAGCGCATCGGCGTGGGCGAGCTGCACCCGCACGCCGCCGGATTGATCGGTGTCTTCGAGGAGATAAGCGATGTTCATGCGTTGCGGGCGATGACGTAGTAACCGGTGGGGAGCAGGTCTTCGCGCGAGTAGTCGAAGCCGCCGGCATCGAGCGCGGAGAGGAGTTGCTCACGCGCCGGCGTCTGCAGCAGATCCTGCGGCGCGATCTCGACGACTTCCCATCCGGCGATGGTGAGCATGTCGGCGATCGACTGCCTGGTGAAGAAGCGCACGTGGCCGACGCACGTGAGTCCCATGTAAACGTAATCGAAGCGGCCGCGCAGGAGATCGTTGACCACGGCCGCGTTCGCGAGATTCGGGAGGCTGAGAAGAAGATGCGCGCCGCGATGCGCGATGCGGCGCAGCTCGGAGAGAAACGACCACGGCTCGTCGAGATGCTCGACGATGTCGCCGCCGATGATCCAGTCGAACTTCTCATCGAGGATCGAGACGATCTCGCGCACGTCGCCGCGGTACACCGCATCGATGCGCTTTTCCGCAATGGTCGCCGCGTCGGGATCGAGCTCGATGCCGACCACGCGACATTTCTGGCGACGCTTCAACGCTTCGCCGAGCGGCGCTTCCCCGCAGCCGAATTCGAGAATCGCCTTCGCCTCGGGGCTGATGCGGGTGAGCAGGTCGTAACGCGTCTGTCCCCGCAGCGAGGTCCAGCGATGGACGTATTCGTTCGAGACGATGGCCACGTCGTGCCCTTCGAGCGCGAGCGGCAGCGGCTTCTGAATCGTCGAGAGCCACTCGGTGCGGCAGACGAACGCGGCCGGATCGGAGCGGTCCCAGGTGATGCGTTGCAGCTCGCGCGGTGTCGCGGCCAGCTCTTCGATGGTCGCCTGCAGCTCGCGCAACGTGAGATACGGCGTCAGCGGACCGCGCCGTTGTGCGGCGTTCTGCCCCTCGTTCGACATCGGCAGTGCGGCGGCGGCGTTGCCGGTCATCAGCGCATCGCGCAGGCGGGCGGCGAAGCGGCTCGACGGCAGGAGCAGCGGATCGGTGATGACGAGCACGAATTCGGTCTCGGCGTCGGAAGCGACGTCGGCCGCGAGCTCTTCGCGGTCATAGAAGATGAACGGCCCGGCGTCTTCGCCGCGCTGCAGAAGCATCTGCGTCTGCCACGATGCATAACGTTCTTCGATCGCGGGGTGATCGTACCGGGGATAGAGGACGGCAATGGCCATGGTGCGGGCGCATCATACGCGGAACGCAGGCCGGAACACGTTGACCCCCGCTCGCGTTTAGACGCCCGGCCCGACGGACGCGTACGTCACCTAACATGTTGAGAACGAATCCCTTCCTGCACATCGACGCCGATCGCGT
The DNA here is from genome assembly GCA_036261885.1 of Thermoanaerobaculia bacterium. Taxonomy (GTDB): domain Bacteria; phylum Acidobacteriota; class Thermoanaerobaculia; order Gp7-AA8; family Gp7-AA8; genus QHVT01. Next base: position 118,177 of record DATAJY010000004.1, read on the forward strand.
CTACAACCCGCTGAACGATCGCGCGCTCGCGCCGGGCGACGCGGCGTACGAGCGCTTTCGCGCGTTCGAGCGGAGCGGCGGCGAGGATGGGGAGCTCGAGCGCGACGGCTGGCTCGTGCGCAACGGCGACGATCTCTCGCACCGTCATCACCTGCGCATCGTCTCGCTGGAGATGATGACCACGTGCAACCAGAAGTGCTACTTCTGCCCGGTCTCGATCGCGCCGCGCGAAGACGAGGAGATGCCGGAGGAGTTGTTCGCGCGCATCGTCGAGGAGCTGAAGGCGTTTCCGTCGCTGGAGAGCGTGTTTCTCCAGAGCTACAACGAGCCGACGCTCGATCGCCGTTTTCTCGAGCACGTGCGCACGCTGCACGACGCCGGTTTGCCGGTGGCGGTGCTGAGCAACGGCTCCGGCTTCACCGCCGCGAAGACCGACGCGCTCCTCGCGCACTCGCCGCTGCGGTATCTCTGCATTAACCTCTCGACGCTGAACCGCGAGCGCTACAAACACGATCGCGGCGCCGATCATCTGCCGGCGGTGCTGCGCAACGTCGACTACATGGCCGACAAGCCGGTGGCCGCGCTGATGAAGATCGTCGTGCTCGGCACCGGCAACGACGCGCATGCAGAAGACTTCGCGGCCATTCGCGATCGCTACGCCGGCTCGCGCTTCGAAGTCGAGCAGCACGTGGTGATGGATCGCGCCGGCTGGCTCGACATCGGATTGAAGGCGGCCGAGCGCAGCAGGCCGCTGCGCGGCTGCGACAACGTCGGCTCGCGTCCGCTCCAGCATCTGCACATCACGCCGCGCGGACGCTGCGTGTTGTGCTGCGAGGATTACGACGAGAAATACGTCGTCGGCGATCTGCGCGAGAGCACGATCCGCGAGGTGCTGGAAGGCGACGAGCTCGCGAAGATGCGACGCTGGATCTACGGCCTCGACGAGGCGCCGGCCGATTTCATGTGCCGCGACTGCGTCTTCGCGCGCAGGTAGTAGTCGCGGCTCTCGCTCACGGCTTGGCCGATCGCCGGCGGATGCTTCCTTCCACCACGGTGGCGATGCGAATGGCGTGGTTGTATTGATCGGCGATCAGCAGCTTTCCGTCGGGCGTCAACGCCATTCCCTGCGGCAGGGCGAAGCGCGCGCCGATGCCGCGTCCGTTCACATTGCCGGGCGTTTCGACCAGGCCGGCCACCGTGGTCACGACGCCGCTGTTCGTCACGCGTCGAATGATTTGATTGCGTTCGTCCGCCACGTAGAGATTGCCGGTCGCGTCCGAAATGATTCCGGTCGGGCTGTTGAAATGTGCGGCCGCGCCGATGCCGTCGCTCGACCCGGGGACGGTCGGCTCGCCGGCGAGCGTCGTCACGAGGCCGGCCGGCGTGATCCGCCGAATCACTTCATTGCCCCAGTCGGTGACGTAGAGATTGCGCGAGGCATCGATGGCGATGTCGAGCGGGTAGTGGAAATCGGCGATCGCGCCGACGCCGTCGTAGTAGCCGGGGAGGCCGTTGCCGGCGAACGTCGACACGACGCCGGCGGGCTCGATTCTGCGAATGCTGTGGTTGTAGGCATCGGCCACGAAGACGTTGCCCTGCGGATCGACGGTCACCGACCATGGAAAATAGAACCGCGCCTGGGAGCCGCTTCCGTTCGTGAAGCCGTACTCGCCGAGCAGCCCCGCGAGCGTCGTCACGACGCCCTGCGGCGTGATCTTGCGGATGGCGTGATTCCCGGTATCGGCCACGTAGAGATTGCCGTTCGCATCGATGGCGATGCCGGTGGGAGACGAGAAGCGCGCGCTGGTGCCGGTGCCGTCGGCCGCGCCGCATTGTCCGGCGCTTCCGGCGAAGGTGGTGGTCACCCCCTGCGGCGTGATTCTGCGAATCGCGCAACTCGCTTCGACGACGTAGGCGTTGCCGGCGGCATCCACCGCGATGTCGTAAGGAAAATGAAAGCGCGCCGCGGCTCCGGTGCCATTGACCGCGCCGTTCTGCGGCATCGAGCCGGCGAACGTCGTGACCTGGCCGTTGGCGATGAAGCGGAGCGCATGGTTGTACGCGTCGCCGACGATGAGCGTGACGCCGTCGGGCAGCACCGCCATGCCGCTCGGCGCGTTGAAGCGCGCGCTCGTCACGGGACCATTCGTCGAGCCGGTGCCTCCGGTGCCGGCGAACGTCGTCACCACCGCGGCCGGCGTGATCCTGCGGATCTTGTTGTTGCCGGAATCGGCGACGAAGACGTTGCCGGCATCATCCACGGCGATGTCCCACGGCGCATCGAACGAGGCGTCGGTGCCGGTGCCATCGGCATCACCCGCGCCGATCGAGCTCCCGGCAAACGTCGTGACGTAGCCGTCCGGCGTGACCTTGCGGATCTTGTCGTTGCCGGTGTCGCTCACGTAGATGTTTCCGCTCGCCGGATCGACGGCGACGTCGTAGGGGCTGCGGAACAACGCCTGAATGCCGAAGCCGTCGGTCGCTCCGGAGCTTCGCTTCGAGCCGGCGAGTGTCGTCACCACGCCCTGCGGCGTGATCTTGCGGATAGCGTGATTCGAGGTGTCGGCGACAAAGACATTCCCGTCGGCATCGACGGCGACGCCGAGCGGATAGGTGAAGCGGGCGACGCTGCCGGTGCCGTCCGCCGTCCCCATCACGCCGCCGAGGCCGGCGAACGTCGTCACTGCACCGTCGGGGGTCATGCGGCGAATGGTGTGGTTGTAGGAGTCCGCGATGTAGATGACGTTGCGCGCACGATCGACGGCGATGCCGAGGGGATAGCGGAAGCGCGCGGCGTTGCCGGGGCCGTCGGCGATGCCGGCGCGATTCGCCAGCCCCGCGATCGTCGACACCACTCCGTTCGGCGTGATTCTGCGAATGACGTGATTGGCCGTGTCGGTGACGTAGAGATTTCCCGCCGCGTCCGCATCGACCGCGCGAGGCAGGGAGAAGCGCGCCTCGGTGCCCGGACCATCGGCGTGACCGCCGCCGGTCGTCGCGCCGGCGAGCGTATCGACGAACAGAGTCTGTGCGTGCAGCGAAAACGAAAGAAGAAGAGCCAGTCCTGCCGCGGAAGCAGCGCGCATACGTTCGCGCGATGCTAACGGCGAGCCAGACGCAGCAGGCAGTACCCGTACACGCCGTCGCGATAGAGCTCGCGGTAGCGCGTGCCGCTGGCGATGAGCTCGTCCACCTGCGCGTTCGTCAGCTCCAGCTCGGCGAGCAGCCGCTCGCGATAGGCGGGGATGCGCGTCGCGAAGTACTCCATCGTCGGCGCCGCCTTCTTCGAAAGGTCGATCCGTTCGACGACTGCATAGCCGTGGCGCGCCGCCGCGGCGAGGAACCCGTCGAGTGCATGCAGCCCCGGCGCATCGAGCGGCTGCAATGCAAATTCATCGAGCACGACGATCGAATCCGACAGCGTTTTCGCTTTGGAGAAGAGCGCTTCCGCGTCGATGTACTGCGATGATTCCTGAAACAGGAGCAGGTCGTACCGGCGCGTCGCGGCGAATGTTTCGAAGGCCGCACAATGCGCGCGCACCGCGTCGCCGTAGCGCGCGCGGATCATGGCGATCTGTTTGTCATCCGGCGTCATGCCTTCGATGTCGTAGCCGAGCGCGGTCAATCTGTGGAGCGTCGTGGCCAGACCGATTCCGACTTCGAGAATCGACGCGGGCGGCGGGGGAAGGCGGGACAGCAGCAATTCGGTGGAGCGTTCCTGCGCGCGCAGGAGCGGTTCGTCCGGCTCCTCGAACAGGCCGTAATGGAGATACGTGACCGCACCTTCCTCGTGCGTGAGGATGTGCATGAAGACGTTCAGCGGGTAATAGAACTCCTTGTAAGGAAGCGCGGAAGACACGAGGGCATTCTATGATGGTCACTCAGCGTGAGACGGTCTGCATCCGCCGTGGTGCTCGTTGCCGTGGCCATCGCCCTGTATCGCAAGGCGATCCGGTTGTGGTGGACGTATGACGATCCGTTCAATCTGCGGATGGTCGCGACGCATGTCTGGACCGATCCCTACAATGCTGCGCATCTCTGGCCGCAGAAACTCTTCACGCCGATTCTCTTCACCGCGCACGAACTGCTGTTGCAGTTCGCGGGACTGGATGCGGATCGCTGGTATCGCGCCGAGATTGCGCTGATCGCTTTGGCCGGTCTGGCGGTCTTCTTCACGCTGCGACTCTTCATCGACACGATGCCGGCGCTGGGAGGCGCCGTCATCTTCATCGCCGGTCCGCCGCTCTGTGTGTTCGCGACGCAGCTGATGGTCATGCACTATCTGCTTGCGATTGCATTCGGCGCCGGCGCGGTGGCGTTCTATACGCTCGCGTTTCGGCGCGATTCCTTTCTCTTCGAGCTGCTCTCGGCGGTCTGCTACTTCCTGGCGATGCTGGCGAAGGAGATCGCCATCCCTCTGCCGCTGCTGCTTTTTTTTCTTCCCGAGAAATCGATCGGCGTGCGTGTGCGCCATCTGCTGCTTCACGCACTCGCGTTCTTCGGTTTCTTTCTCTGGCGCCGTTCGATCATCGGCACGTTTCTCGGCGGCTACGGCTGGGTGGTCACGCCGATCGAGCTTCCGCTGGTGCTGCTCAAGCTGCCGTGGAAACTGCTCGAGCTCTCCGCCGGCAACGGTCTCTTCGCCGGGTTGATCGCCCTCTCGCTGCTCGCCCTCGGCGCCGCGTTCGCGCTGCGCACGAGACGCGCGTGGATGCTCGCCATCGCGGGACTGATCCTCGCCGTGATTCCGCTGATCCCGGTGGCGAAAGAGGTGCAGCCGCGTTTCGCGCTCGTCGGCTGGCTCTGGTTCTCGGTCGTCTTCGCCATCGGGGCCGCGTCGCTGAACATCGCGCCGCGCGTTGCGCTCTTCATCGCCGCGATCGCCACGGTCATGGTCGCCAACCGGCAGGAGTGGACGGTCGAGTATGCGAACGCGAAGCGGATGAGCGACGAGGCGCGGATGTACATGAAGCTCGACGCGAATGCGCTGCTCCGCAAGCCGAGCATCCCGCCGGCGGCGATGGGCGAGCTGCAGTGGCTGAAGGAAGTGCAATACCACGGGGCGAAAGGGAGCGGCTGGTTTTACGACGACTCGTTTCTCTGCGGTCCGGGCGACGACGGCAAGCAGATCTACGAATACGTCGAGACGCGCAGGCAGGTGGTCGAGGTGACGGCGCGCATCCCCGATTTCGCGCGGACGTTCTGTGACTCCATTCGCGATGACGTGCCGCTGTGGGCCGAGTTTCATCATCGGAAAGAGCGGCTCTTCTGGCGCTTCGGCCCGTACGATCAGGGGAAATGGACGGCCATTCTCGCGGGCGGCATGCAGGCCTTCGAGGTGCCGCGGCAGGATGGGTTCTATCTGCCGAACGTCCCCGGACTGTCGCTGCGCATCCGGTACGATTCGCCCGAAGGGTGGGTCACGTATTCGCCGGAGATCGTGCTCGACTTCGCGAAGCAATCCGACTTTACGTGGCACCGATGAACAGGCACCGATGAACAGGCACTGATGAAACTCAACTACGATCCGCGCGACCTGCGCGCGCAATATCAGCACGCCGATCCCTTTCCGCACATCGTCCTCGACGGTCTTTTCGATGACGCCGAGCTCGACGCCCTCGTCGCCGAGTTTCCGAAGCCGGAAGAAACGCGCTGGATGAAGTTCGACTCGGCGACGGAGAAGAAGCTCGGCTATTACCACGAGCACAGCCGCATCAGCGATCGCATCCGTCGCTTTCTCGACGCCCTGAACGGATTCGAGATGCTGCTGTTCCTCGAACAGATGACCGGCATCGACGGGCTGATCCCCGATCCGTATTTCGGCGGCGGCGGGCTGCATCAGATCGAGCCGGGCGGCTTTCTGAAGATCCACGCCGACTTCAACGTCCATCCGAAGCTGAAGCTCGATCGCCGCGCGAACATGCTCGTCTATCTGAATCGCGGCTGGCGCGAGGAGTGGGGCGGCCATCTGGAGTTGTGGAACGCATCGATGACGGAGTGCCGCAGGCGAATCCTGCCGTCGTTCAACCGCACGGTCGTCTTCTCGACGACCGACACGTCGTACCACGGTCATCCGCATCCGCTGCAGTCGCCGGAAGGGGTGACGCGCAAGTCGGTGTCGCTCTACTACTACACGGCCGGACGTCCGGAAGAGGAACGCTCCGCGCCGCACGACACCATCTTTCGAGAACCGACCGGCGGCGCGTGATGCGCGTGGAGCTCAGCGCGCAAGCCACCAGACGCGCCGCTGTTCTTCGCTCATCGTGCGCAACGACTCGAGCTGCGCCTCCGTGAACTGACTCTCGTGCAGCATCGCGTCGGCGACGACCAGCTCCCAGTCGCCGAGCACGACCGAGGCGTCGGGACGCGCGCTGCTCAGCACGAAGCGATCGCCTTCGAAACGCGCGATCGTTTCGAGCATCCAGACGTTCCTCGCGCCGCTCTCCAGCACGAGAGAGGCGATCGTTTTGTGGGCCGCGTGTCCGGTCGTGCCGTGTTCGGGATCGAACGTGAGGATGGCGTCGGGCGCTTCGAGGACGATGGCGTCGGAGAGGCGGCGCAGCAGCACGTCGCGCCCGCCTGCATGCGCGGACCAGGCGGCGTCGACGCCGTCGAGAACATCCGGGAACGTCCATTGCGTGAGCGAGGCATGGAAGAGCGCGGCGGATCGCGTCATCTCGGCCGCGCGGATGTCACCGACCGAGGGTGCGCATCCGCCGGCGCGGACGCAGACGCCCGCTTCGCCGCTCGTCATGACGAGGAACGAACACGATGCGCCGCCACGAATGCAGCGCTTCGCCAGGAGCGGAGCGAGCAGCACTTCGTCATCCGGATGCGCGATGACGACGAGGATTTTCCTCGCGCGGTCGAGCGGACTCGAAACGGCGCGCACGCGCGCATGCACCGCGGTCGTGGCCAGAAGCAGGAGCAGCAGGAGGTAACGAGTGAAACGAGGCATGGGACTCTCGATCTTGTACGTGACGGCGATGTTGTTCGTCGCCTGCACGAAACAGGAGAACGCGCCGTCGCCCTCCCGGACGGCGGCCTCATCGACGACTTCGACCACACCGCCGCCGGGACCGGCGCACATCGACGTGCCGGTGCAATTGGCGAAAGGGGAGATCGCGCGCTGTGCGATCGGCGACACGCTGGCCACGTCGGGCACCGTCGAAGAGGCGAAGACGACCATTGCGCACGACGATGCGCTCTACGTTTCGATGTGGCTGAACGAAGCTCCCGAGGAGTTGCAGGTGTCGGCGAAGTTCATCGACGAGAGCGGCCGCGAAGCGGCGGTGGTGCGGAAGGATGATGCCGGCGGGCAGACGGTCGTGACCTTGACGCTCGACAAGACGCTGCGCGCCGGAACCTACAAGATCGAAGGCTACTGGGGCGGCAACCTCGGCTGCGAGAAGAGCATCACCATCGAATGAATGGCGGCTGATTTGCTTGTCCGGTTCGTCGCATGAGCGACGTTCAGGCAGTCCTCCATCACTTCACCAGCGCCTGGGACCGACACGATGCCGACCGCCTCGCGTCGCTCTGGGCCGATGACGGCGTGCTCAATCATCCGTGGGGCTGGCGCGCCGTCGGCCGTGATGCCGTTCGCGAGCTCCTCGCGCAGGAGCATCGCTCGAACATGGCGCAGAGCTCTCTGCAACTCCTCGGCGTCGCCGTCGATCACGTCCGCTCCGACATCGCCGTCGTCGACATCGAAGGCGTGCTCCGCGACGTCCGCGCGCCGCACGGCCGGCTCTACGACCTCACGCATCACCTCTCCGCCGTGATGACGCGCGCCGGGCAGGGCGAGTGGCACATCCAGACGATGTCGGCGTTTCCGAACGCGTAGCGAGCGGGGCGTCCGAGCGCGGAACGTGCGGCTCAGCCGCACCAGACCGCGGTGACCGCGTCGGGATGTTCGAGGAGGAATCCGTCTTCTTCGGCGTCGTACTCGATCACCGCGCCATCGAGGCGTGAGGCGGCCATGTCATCGAGCGCGAGCTGGATGCCCTGCACGTCGAAGATGCGATCGTCGTCGAGCGGCGCATCGGCGTAGCTGAGGCGATAGCCGGAGCCTCCGCATCCGGTCGTGAACGCGATGCGGAGGACGCGGCCGCCGGCATCCTGAAGATGCGCGGCGGCCTCGGGGGAGAGGGTGATGTTCATACCGAGGGGGAGCCGTGGACGATGCGCCACTCGGCGTCTTCGCGCTTCCACCAGTCGGGATCATGGCGGGTGAGCTCGAGATCGCGTTCGATCTCGACGATGTGCGCGCGCTTCACCGCTTCGAGGTAGATCAGGAGATTGCGATCGACCGATGCGGCGCCGGAGATGAATTCGCGCAGCTTGCGCTGCATCGTCTTCTCGCGTGAGATCAGGAACTCCGCGGACTCGCGGAACGAAAGCTCGCCCTCGAGAATCTCGCTGAAGATCATGTCCGCGCCGAGGGTCACGCGCACGCGCGTCGCGCTCGTGGAGGTGACCTTCATCTCGATGAGATCGCGGTTCTCCCGCTCGTCGACGGCGAACTGCTTGAACATCTCGCGCGTCATCGGATTCGGCAGATTCTCGGCGAGCTTCTGGAAGGTTTTGTACGCCTCGACCGTGTACTGGTAGAGCAGCGCGAGCTGCTGTCCGGTGAGGCCTGTCGTGGAGGTTTCGACTGCGGTCATGTGTGCTGTGCTCCTGTCACGCTATTCGATCTTTGCCACTTTGAGAACGACGTCTCCGACCAGCTTCGACTGGCAGCTCAGCCGGTGCGGCGGGTCGAGCTCCTTGTACGTTTCGTCGGGCGTCGGCGGCGTCAGGTTGTCCCACCCCTCGACGACCTCGACCCTGCACGTGCCACAGGCGCCGTCTCCGCCGCAGACCTGACTGACGCGAACGCCCAACTCACCGGCGATGGAAAGAAGCGTCTTCCCCGCGGGAAATTCGCCGGTTTTCTGCGCATCAGCGAACGTCACGCGCGGCATCGGAGGGATCATACCGGATTGAGGATTGGAGGATTGAGGATTGAGGATTGGCTTCGCTACAAATCTCGTCCTACCGGATCGAGGATGAGAACAGCGAAGCAATCCTCAATCCTCAATCCTTAATCCTCAATCCGGTAAAACGGCGCGGTGGGCCATGTAGGAGCTTCGCACCAGGGGCGCGCTCTCGACGTGATGGAAGCCGAGGGCGCGGGCTTTGTTGCCGAGCTCTTCGAATTCGGCGGGGGTGTAGTACTTGCGCACCGGATGGTTCTTTTCGCTCGGCGCGAGGTACTGGCCCAGGGTGAAGATGTCGACGCCGGCATCGCGAAGATCGCGGGCGACTTCGAGAATCTCGTCTTCGGATTCGCCGAGGCCGAGCATGAGGCTCGACTTCGTGCGCATCCCTTCGCGGCGTTCTTCGTGGGCCCAGCGCAGCAGATCGAGCGAACGCTGGTATTTCGCCACCGGACGCACCTGCGCGTAGAGGCGCGGCACGGTCTCGACGTTGTGGGCCAATACTTCGGGCGCCGAAGCAATCACGCGGCGCAACGCGTCGCGATTCCCTTCGAGGTCGGAGATCAGCACTTCGACGGCCGCACCGGTCCGCGCGCGTACGGCCCGCACGGTTTCGGCCATGTGCTCCGCGCCGCCGTCGGGCATGTCGTCGCGATTGACCATGGTGATGACGGCGTGTCGGACGCCCATCTTCGCCACCGCTTCGGCGACGCGGCGCGGCTCATCGGAATCGGCGATCAGCGGATTGCCGCGGCCGACCGCGCAGAAGGTGCAGCGGCGGGTGCAGATCTCGCCGAGGACCATGAACGTTGCGGTGCCGGCATTCCAGCATTCGAAGATGTTCGGGCAACGCGCTTCCTGGCAGACGGTGTTCAGCGCGAGGTTGTTGATGAGACGGGAGACCGGGAGCTCGGCGAGATCGCCGGGGACGCGGATCTTGAGCCAGTCGGGGCGCACGCCGGCGCGTTTGTTCACAGGGGTCATATCGTCACAGGCAAGGTCTTCGCGAGTCGCTCCAGCGCCTCGCGATCGTCGGTCCAGCGAATCCTTTCATACGCCTCCGCGAACGTAAACCAGCCGTACTGGTCGTGCTCTTCGGGATCGAGGCGGATCGGCAGCGTCGCATCGAGCTCCGCGCGATAGGCGAGCTCTCCGGCGATGATCGGCCGGTCGGTGTAACGCGATTCGAGATACGCCGACTCGATCATGAACGACTGCGCCAGTCCCATCGGTTCCGGCTCGGCCGCGTGTCCCGTTTCTTCGATCAGCTCGCGCCGCGCGGTCGCGAGAGGAGCTTCGGAGGGCTCGATCGTGCCGGTGATCGGCTGCCAGAAGTTGCCACGCTCCGGACGACGATGCAGCAGGAGGACGCGATCGCCGTCATGCACCAGCACTTTCACGAGACGCAACGTCTCCGCGCGCGGCACGAGCTCGCGTTCGAAGACCTCGGCGAACCTGCTGGCGAGAATCGCGCGCACCTCGTTGCTGTCGACGTCGCGCCCGAGCTGTCGCGCGATCGACGTGACGCCGGTGCCCTGCAGCCCGCAGGGCGTGATCAGACGGAAGTGCTCGAGGTTCGTGTTCACGTTCAGCGCCCAGCCGTGCGAGGTGACCCAGCGCGCGACTCGCACGCCGATCGCAGCGATCTTGTCGTTGCCGACCCAGATGCCGCGTTTGCCGTCGACGCGCTCGGCGGTGATGCCGTATTCCGCGACGGTGCGGATCAGCACTTCCTCGAGGTTGGTGACGTACTTGCGCACGTCGCGTTTTCCTTCACCGAGATGCACGATCGGATAGCCGACGATCTGGCCGGGGCCGTGGTAAGTGATGTCGCCGCCGCGCGTGGTCTCGAAGAAACGCACGCCTTCGTGCGCGAGCAGCTGCGGTGAGGCGAGGAGATTTCCTTCATCGCCGCCGCGCCCGAGCGTGATCACCGGCGGATGCTCGAGCAGCAGCAGCTGATCGGGGATCTCCTCACGCTGGCGCATCTCGACCAGCTTCTGCTGGACCTGCATCCCGTTTTCGTAGGTGACGACGTGGAGGCTGCGGAGCTCGCAAAGACGCATCGGCAGTGGAGGTAATCCGTCCGGAGGGGTGTGGCATTCCACCGCTATCGCTGCAGCTCGGCCTGCAGTTTCTTCGCGTCGCGCACGACGGCGGGATCGGTGGCCACGGCCAGCAGTGCGTCGAGAACGCGCAACGCGTCCCTCTTCCTGCCGGCGTTCGAGAATGCAATCGCCTCGTTGTACATGCGGATGTGACGATTCACCGCGGCGGTGGCTTCGAGCGAGGCGGCCTGGCGTTCGAGATCGCGCTTCGCGAGCAGATCGGAGGTCGCCGCGGCGAGCGAGCGCACGATCGCGGCCGCGCCGTCGAGATCGCCCTTCCGCGCGAGCTCGTTCGCGCGATTCGTTTCGGCGAGCAGTCGCACGTTCCTCGCGGCGAAGCGTGTTTGTTCGTCGCGCGCGTTCACGAGCGCGCGTTGATAGAGCGCTTCTGCCTTCTCGTGTTGCGCGTTACGCAGGTAGAGCGCGTAGAGCGTGAGCAGGAAGTCGGCACGCTCCGGGGCGCGCTCGAGATGCGCGATGCCGGGCGCGACGTCGGTCTCGACGAGATACGTCGTGCCGAGGAAGCCGTGCGCGAGCGGCGTGTCGACCGGCGCGAGCACCTCGCGTGCTTTGCGGAATCGCGCTTCATCTCCCGGCTTCGGCTCGAACACGCCGGCGAACGGGCCGATGGCCAATGTGAGAAGCGATTCCGCGTAGGTGAGCCGCACGTTCGCGTCATCGGGCGCGGCGGCGATGGCGGCTTCGAACTCACCGACCGCCGCGAGCGCACGCGGATGGCGCGGATTCAGGCGCAACGCTTCGCGAAAGTGACGCTGCGGTTCCTGCTCCGCGCCGCCGACGTGCGTGAGAAACCTGCCGAGCTCGAAGAGCAGCGTGGCGCGATCGAGCGGCGTAGCCGGTGGTGCTGCGAAGTCGAGCGGCGCCTCGATGCGAACGCGTCGTGAGCCGACGTTGCGGCTGCCCTGAAAGAGCTCCTTCGTCGTCTGCCTGTAGTGTTTCTGCAGCGCGTCCGCGACCGGCATCTTCGATTCGACGTCGTGCAGGAACGCGAAGAACGTGTCGGCGCCGCCGATCTGCATGAGGTGCTGCACCGAGGCCCAGCTTTGCGCGTAGAAGCGCGAAGACGCTGCCGCCTCCGATGCATTCGACTGCGAGAGCAGCTCTTCGATCGGACGCGCGCCCTGCAGGCGGAGCAGCTGCGTGTGTTCGCCAATGACGTCGCCGGCGTAGAGCTCGCCGTTGCGGAGCGTGGCGTTGCCGAAGAACTCCGCGAGCCCTTCTTCGAGCCAGAGCGGCGGCACCGCCTCCTGTTGCCGCAGCAGATCGTGCACGAGCTCGTGCATGGCCGTTCGTTCGACGCGGCGTGCGGCGTCGAGGAACATCGTGCCGCCGTCTTCGTGTCGCACGTAAAGACCGGTGGCGGAAGCGCGGTCGCGATCGAGCAGCAGATCGAAGTAAGGCTGGCTGTCGCGGCGCTTCGCGAAAACGAACACGGTGGTCGGTGTCGAGGCCGTGGTGAATCGCCCGTTCGCGCGCGCGAGTGCGGCCGCGAACGTTTCGAAATTGCGCGCGATGTCGACGGTGCGCTTCTCGTCCGCGCTGCTGATCACGTCGAAGTGCGGCGTGCGCAGGCGGATCCACTGCTGGTCCTCCGCCGGAAAGGGAACGGGACGGGGCGTACGCGAAGGAACGTCGCGCTTGATTCCGATCGGCACGGGCGGCGTGTAGACGTCCTGCGCGACCGCGGGAAACGCGAGCACGATCGCGAGAAAAAGAAAGGGGCGGTTCACCGTAGAGGTGAACCGCCCCTCGATTGCGATCTGTTTCCTTGCTGCCTACATCGTGAACTGGCCGCTCTCGATGATCTGCTTCACGCGGGCCATGAACTGATCGGCGATGGCGCCGTCGATCAGACGGTGATCGAAGCCGAGCGAGAAGTAACACATGGAGCGGATGGCGATGAAGTCGCCGTCTTTCGTCTCGACGACGACGGGACGCTTCTTGATGCCGCCGACGCCGAGGATCGCCACCTGCGGCTGATTGATGATCGGCAGACCGAAGAGTCCGCCGTAGACGCCGGGGTTGGTGATCGTGAACGTACCGCCCTGCACTTCGTCGGGCGAGAGCTTCTTCGCGCGGGCGCGATCGCCGAGGTCATTGATGGCGCGCGAGACGCCGAGAATGTTCAGCTCGTCGGCGTGCTTGAGCACCGGCACGATCAAGCCCCAGTCGAGCGCCACGGCGATGCCGATGTTGAGCTCTTTGTGGAAGACGGTGTTGTGCTCGTCCATCGAGGCGTTGAGGATCGGGAACTCGCGCAGGCCGGCGATGACCGCCTGCACGATGAACGGCATGTACGTGAGCTTCACGCCGCGCTCCGCGTACGCGTCCTTGTGCTGACGGCGGAGCTTCTCGACGTTCGTGAAGTCGATCTCGAACACCGTGTGCACGTGCGCGGAGGTCGACTTCGAATGCACCATGTGCTCGGCGATGCGCTTGCGCATGACCGAGAGCGGCTCGAGGCGCACGTTCTCGCCTTCGGCAAACTGCGGCGTGGGACGCGGCGCGCGCTGCTGCGCCGGCGCAGAGGGCGCCGGTGCGCTCGGCGGTGCGGCCGGCGCGGGCGCGGATGCCGCGGCCGCGGGCTTCTGCGGCTGCTGCAGGAAATCGAGGATGTCGTTCTTCGTCACGCGGCCGGAGACGCCGGTGCCCGGCACCTGCGAGATGTCGACGTTGTTCTCGGCCGCGATCTTGCGCACCAGGGGAGACGACTTCGTGCGGCGACGCTCGTCGAGCGATGCGATCTTGTCGTCGTCTTCGGTGGCGTCGGTGATCTGCGGATTGACCGTCGTCTCGGTCGCATCGGTGATCTGCGGATTCACCGCGGTGGGGACTGCATCGGTGATCTGCGCGTTCACGCTGGCCGGTGCCGCCTCGGCCTGCGGTGCAGGTGCGGGCGCAGCGGCGGCGGGCGCGCTGGCGCTCTCGCCTTCGGCGGCGATGCGCGCGACGACCGCGTTCACCGGAACGGTGTCGCCTTCTTTCACGAGGATTTCGGTGAGCGTGCCGGCGGCCGGCGAGGGAATCTCGGCGTCTACCTTGTCCGTGGAGATCTCCAGCAGCGGCTCATCGCGATCGACTTTGTCTCCGACCTTCTTCAGCCACTTCGAAACCGTTCCCTCGGCGATCGATTCGCCCATCTGAGGCATTACGACGTCATGTGCCATGAATTTTCTTGCTCCTGAGTTGCGAGGCGCTTTTTACATGCAAAAGCAGCGCGCGGCAAGAAGCCGAGGTTCCCGAAAAACGAGCGGGCCGGACTTCTCCGACCCGCTCGCGGCGCGTTGAGTGCTGCCGGGGGGGCGCGCCTTGCGGAATGTTGCCGACGCTCGGAGGAACGAGCGTGCAACAACCTTCCGCAGCGTGAAGGACGGACGAACGCGCCCGATATTGCCAGGGCCGCGCAGCCGCCCGCGAAATATTTTTCTAGTACGCGAGCAGCTCGCGCGCCGCCGCGAGCACGCGGGCTCGGTCGGGCAACGCGGCCGCTTCGAGCGGCGGCGAGTAGGGCGTCGGCACATCGAGTGCGCCGATGCGCTTGACCGGTGCATCGAGATAGTCGAACGCCTTCTCGGCGATGCGCGCCGCGAACTCGCCACCGGCACCGCCGGTGAGCGGAGCCTCGTGCAGAACGATCACGCGATTGGTCTTGGCCACCGATTCGAGAATCGCTTCTTCATCGAACGGCAGAATGGACCGAAGATCGATCACCTCGACCGAGACGTTGTCCTTCGCCAGCTCCTCGGCCACTTCGTCGGCGAGATAGATCATCGCGCCCCAGGTGACGATGGTCAGGTCTTTTCCCTTGCGGCGAATGTTCGCCTTGCCGATCGGCACGATGTAATCGTCGTCCGGCAGGTTTTCCCTGATGCGGCGATAGAGGTACTTGTGCTCGATGAAGAGCACCGGGTTGTCGTCGCGAATGGCGGCCTTGAGCAGACCCTTCGCGTCGTACGCGGTGCCCGGCGCCACGATCTTCAGGCCGGGACGATTCATGAACATCGCCTCGGGATTGAGCGAGTGATACGGGCCACCGTGCGTGCCGCCCCCCGCCGGTCCGCGCACGACGATCGGGCAGGCGCGGCCGAAGAGATAGCTGTTCATCGCCGCGAAGTTGACGAGCATGTCGTAGCCGCAGGTGATGAAGTCGATGAACTGCATCTCCGCGATCGGGCGCATGCCCATCAGCGCCGCACCCGACGCCGCGCCGATGATGGCGATCTCGGAGATCGGCGTATCGACGACGCGCTCCGGACCGAAGCGGTCGATGATGCCCGCGCTCGTTTTGAACGCGCCGCCGTAAACGCCGACGTCTTCGCCGATGAGGAACACGCGTTCGTCGCGCGCCATCTCTTCGGTCATGGCCTGGGTGATGGCCTCGAGGTAAGTCGTCTCAGCCATTCCAGTATCCATCCTCAATGTAAAGTCCGCGTCCGGCATCGGCCGGATCCGGCATCGGCGAGCGCTCCGCTTCGTCGGTGGCCGCGTCGATTTCCTGCTTCACGCGCTGCTGAATGGCGGCGAAGTCATCCTGGGTGGCGACGCCGCGTTCGAGGAGCACTTTCTCGAATCGCACGACCGCGTCTTTCTCCTGCCATTCGGCGATCAGCTCTTTCGGCACGTACTGCTGGTTGTCGTGCTCGGCATGACCCTTCATGCGGAACGTCTTCACTTCGATGAGCGTGACGCCGGCGCCGTTGCGCGCGCTCTCGACGGCGTTCTTCACGGTGCCGTAAACCTCGAGCACATCGTTGCCGTCGATCGTCACGCCGCTGCATCCGAACGCGTACGCCTTGTCGGCGAGCGTTTTCGCGGCGGTCTGCTTCGAGGTCGGCGTCGAGTAGGCGTACCCGTTGTTCTCGACGATGACCACCATCGGCAGCTTCTGCACCGATGCGAAGTTCATCCCTTCCCAGAACGCACCGGTCGACGAGCCGCCATCGCCGATGAAGGCGAGGGTGACGAGCTTGCGCTTCTGCATCCGGCCGGCGAGGGCAATGCCGGCCATGACCGGAATCATGTCGCCGAGCATCGAGATCTGGCCGATGAACCCGTCGCGCGCCGGGTGGCCGAAGTGGATGTTCAGCTCGCGTCCGCGCGTCGGACCATCCGCCTTGGCCATGTACTGCTTGATGATGTCGGCCGGTTTCGCGCCGGCGACGAGGATCGAGCCGATGTTGCGAATCAGCGGCTGCACGACGTCGCCCTGCGCGTAGTCGAGCGCATACGCCGCCGCGACCGACTCGCCTTCCTGGCCGAGCGAGCGATACAGACCGCCGATCACCTTCGCCTGCCGGAACAGCGCCACCAGGCGCTCTTCCAGCGTGCGGGTGAGCCGCAGGTAGTAGTAGATGTCGAGCAGTTGCTCGTTGGATAACCCGTGCGTGTTACTGGATGTGATCGTTTCGGCCACGGCGCGCCTTTTACCTGAACGCGCCGGATCGCACAAGTGTGATGGAGCGGCCGTGGTGCACGAGGATCCCGCGCCGAAACACGGGATCCTCCACGGAAGGCGATCAGTTCCAGAAGTACTGATAGCTGTACGTCACCGTCTCCGAGAGATTGTTCCGCAGGACGATGCTCGACGCCGATGAGTAATGCACGGTGATCTTGTTGGCGACGTTGCCGACGCCGGTGATCGTGGCGTCGGTGGTCGACTCGAGATACGCGCCGGCCGACGTCACCGCCACGGTGAACGATCCGTTCTTCGTCGCGCCTTTGAAGGCGATGGAGATGCGTCCCAGCACGATTCCGCCGTAGCGCGACGGGATCTGTACCGTTGCCGCGCTGGCGAGGCTTCCGGTCTTCGCGAGCTGATGGACACCCATGTAGCGGCGCACCACGCCGGCGTCGAAGTTCGTGAACGCGGCTCCCGAATCCCAGCGGCCGAAGTTCGGCATCGGGCTGTTCGAATCCGCCAGACCCTCGGCCCACACTTCCGTCAGCGAATTCAGATTCACGGTCGAATATGTTTTGCAGACGGAGCTGCGCCACTCGAACGGGCTGTCGATGTTCAGGCACTCGAGCGAGCCGTGATAGTTGAAGACGTCGAACACCGCCTGTTCCACGCCGCGCAGATAGACGCCCTTGCTCTCTTCCTCGTTGCCGCAGAGGAAGTCCTGAATGCGCAGCCCGCGCAGTCTGGAGTTGTTGGTGATGTAGATGGCGTAGCCGTCGTCGGCGAACTGCTCCGCGCGGATGTTGCGGAAGCTGAGATCGTTCGAGTTGCCGGTCGCGGTGGTGTCGGGCCAGTAGAAGCCGGCGCCGCCGAGGACGAACGCGCCGTTCGCGAACGAGATGTTGGTGAGGTTCGTGCCGGTCTCGACATAGACGGACGGGTTGTCGCCGTGGGGGACGAAGTAGAAGCCGTCGAAGCTGTGGTGATCGAGATCGATCGACGCGAAATTCGGATTGTTCGCGATGTAGAGCGGGATCGCGCCGGCGGAGCGGACGTTGCGGAACGTGCCGAAGTCGCGGCCCGCGAGACGAATGCCGATCGAGTTCGTGCCGGTGAACGGGGAGACGTTCGAGCCGCCGTACCACGCGTCCTGGGTGCCGATGGCGACGTCTTCGACGACGGTCTCGCTGCCATCGACGATGTCGATGCCGATCTTCTGATACGTCGTGTCCGTCGTGTGAATCGAGAAGCCTTTGAGGCGCGTGAGCACGATCGTGGTGGCCGAGGGGTAGTCGACGCGAATGGCCGCCTTCGGTCCCGACGTCGGCAGGAACTGGAGCCACGACGCGTCCGGACCGTTGCCTTCGATGGTGATGCGGTGATCGTCGATCAGCAGCTCGTCCGTGATCTTGCACGTGCCGGTCGGCAGCTGCACTTTGTTCGGCGACGCGATGTCGATGGCGCGCTGAATCGCGACCGTATCGTCCGTCGAGCCGTCGCACTTCGCGCCGAAGGTGAGGATGTTCGATGTCACGCCCGCCTCGGCGACGCGGATATCGGTCCACGAGTACGTCGTGAACGCTCCGGAGAACTGGATGTCGTACGCGCCGTTGTCGACGTAGAAGGAGAAGAAGCCGTCGGCGGCGGCGGTGAAGGGATTCGACTTCGAGGTGCTGGTGTCGGTCGAATAGAGCGTAGCCGAGGTTCCGGTGCCGGCCTTGTAGACCGTCACCGTGGCAGAGGCGTTGGTGTACCCCTGCAGTTTCATCCGCGCCTCCGCGGTCGCGGCGATCAGAAGGAAAGAGAGAGCGAGTACTGTTCTTCGCATCCCTTCATGATGCGCCGCGACTCCGGAGGTATGGAATTATCTACTTCTAGTAGTGGATCGCATGTCCGGCCACATCTTCGGCCGCTTCCATCAGCGCCTCGGAGAGGGTCGGATGCGCGTGCATCGTTTTCGCGATCGACTCGGCCGTCGCTTCCAGCTCGAGCGCCGCACACGCCTCGACGATCAGCTCGGTCGCTTTCGGACCGACGATGTGCACGCCGAGGATCTCGTCGTATTTCGCGTCGACGACGTACTTCACGAGGCCTCCGCCGTCGCCGATGATCTTGGCCTTGCTGTTCGCGGTGAAGGGGAACTTGCCGATCTTCACGTCGTAGCCGCGCTCTCTGGCTTTCTTCTCGGTGAGCCCGACGCTCGCGACCTCGGGGTCGGTGTACGTCGCGTTCGGAACGTGGTCGTAATTGATCGGACGGACGTCCTTGCCGGCGATGTGCTCGACGGCGAGGATGCCTTCCGCCGATGCGCAGTGGGCGAGGGCCGGCGTCGGAACGATGTCGCCGATCGCGTAGACGCCCGGCTCGCCGGTGCGCATGAACGGATCGACGGTGATGTAGCCGCGCTTGTCCATCTCGACCTTGATGTTCTCGAGGCCGCAGTTCGCGGTCACGGGGCCGCGGCCGGTGGCGCTCAGCACGAGCTCGGTCTCGATGACCTGCTGCTTCCCTTTGCCGCTCTCGATGGTCGACTTCACGCCGCTCGCGGTCACTTCGCAGGAGAGTACTTTCGCGTCGGTGAAGACGTCGATGCCCTTCTTCTTGAAGATGCGCGTGAACTCCTTGGCGATCTCCTCGTCTTCGATCGGCAGGAGCTGCGGCATCACCTCGACGATGGTCGTCTTCGTGCCGAAGCGCGAGAAGATCGAGGCGAACTCGGAGCCGACCGCGCCGGCGCCGATGACCAGCATCGACTGCGGGATCGCTTCGAGACGAAGGATGTGATCGGAGTTGATGATGCGCTTGCCGTCGGCTTTGATGTGCGGCAGATCGCGCGGCACCGAGCCCATTGCCAGGATGATGTTCTTCGTCTTGATCTGCCTGGCCGGCTGTCCGTCCGCGCTGACCTCGATCGTGTTGCGATCGATCACTTTGCCGAAGCCGGTGATGCGCTCCACCTTGTTCTTCTTGAAGAGGAACTCGATGCCTTTCGCATTCGCGTCGACGACGCCCTGCTTGCGTTTCTGCACCGCGGAGAAGTCGATCGTGACGTCGCCGACGGTGATGCCGAAATCCTTCGCCTTCTGAATCTTCGTCCAGACATCGGCATTCTCGAGCAGCGATTTCGTGGGGATGCAGCCACGATGCAGGCAGGTACCGCCCACGAACGGATCTTTCTCGATCACCGCGACCTTCAAACCGAGCTGCCCGGCGCGAATGCCGGCGACATATCCGCCCGGACCGCTGCCGATGATGACGACGTCGTATTGCTGTTCAGCCACAGAACCTCCAGGAATGTGAGGCGGCGTACTGCCGCGAAGCCGCGCATTATATGCAGATGCGATGAGCGGGCTCACACGGCGCGCCGCGGGTGGCGGAAGCGCCGCGGCTCCCGCGCTCACCCCGCCCCATCGAAACGTGAACGGGCGGGTGAGCGCGGAGAGATCGGGGAGGATCGGCGGCGTGAATCTAAGTCAGGTCGCGCAGCATTTTCTGGCGGGCATCGGCGATCAGCCGATTCACTTCGACGAGATCCCGCGCGGCCTGATCGAGTGACAGCGTGATGGTCTTCGTGTACGCGCGGCTCGACTCAAACTGGGCACCGAGTCTCGAAACCGTGGCATTCAGCTCGTTCAGTTGGAGGCGGTTCGATGAAAGGAGCTTCGCCGCTTTCATCCGGCCGTCGATGAGGAACCGCCGCTCGCGAAGCGGGAGATCGTCACCGAGCTGCGCGAAGTCGTTCAGCTCCTGCTCCTGTTCGTGAACGGCCGCGGCCAGCGCCGCCTGTTCGGTACGCGCCTTCGCGAGATCGTGTTCGAACGTCGTGGTGTTGTTTGTGGCGTCCGTCAGATCCTCGTGCATTCCGCTGATATCGGCGACGAGCTTCTTCTGCACCGCCGCGTACGCCTCTTCCTGAACTTTCAAACGCTCCATGATTTCGGACGCGCGGTCGCGGATCGCCTGCGTCGCCTCGCGCAGACTCTGGCGCTCCTCGTACCACTTTGCGAAATGGAGCGGAGCCATGCCGACGCCGGCATGCTCGCGCGGATCAAGTTGTCCATCGAACAGTCCTGCTTCGAGGCGTCTGTACGCGGCCTGCAATTCGGCATTGAAGTAGACCTTGACCGACGGCGGCTGGAACAGCTTAAGCGAGACGAGACCGAGGAACAGAAAGGCGAGGAATGCCTTGATCGTGTTGCGGGTGGCGCGGAAAGCTGGAGACGTTTCCATCTCCGCGACGACGCGCGCACGTGTATCAGGACCTTCGCGCTGCAGGTCGACGCCCCACTTGCGGGCGCGCACCTCGGGCGATGCCGCGTCGAAGTCGTTCAGTTCCCGTGTGTGGTCGTTCTCCGCGGCAGAGATCTCCTGTTCCAGCGAGGCGACGTCGGTGCGGATGGCCGCGGCGGCCGGGCCGTCGCCAAAGCGCGAACTGCGGCCTTTGCCGGCCACCTCGGCCTCGAGATCTTTGCGGCGCGCGTCCGCACGGCCGCGCAATGAGTTGAGTTGCTGATCGTGACGCGCTGCGATTTCCGCGCGGCGCACGGAGACGGCCTGCGCGTTGCGGCGCTCGATCGCCGCGGCGATGTCGCGCGAAAAGAAGAACTGCGTCAGGAACGGCGCGGTCACGGTGAACGACAGAATCACCAGAACGATGCGCACCCCCACCGCCAGATGATTGCGGCGCACGTGGGCGCGCAGCCATTGCAGCGTGCTCATCGGGGCGGCCGGCGTGCCGGACGAAGAGGTCGCGGTTTTATCCGAGGTGGTGTCCTGCATCACGAAGCTCGCGTCGAGGCTGCCGACGAGAATGAATGCGACCAGGCCGAGCACCATCATTGACGCCCAGGCCGTCCATCCCGACGCGGTCGTGTATCCGAGATAGGCCCATGCCACGGAATCACATACCGCGACTGCGGCGATGCTCAGGGTGGCGAAGATCAACCAGATGTCGACCACGCCGTCCGTCAATTTGTCACCGTGCGGCCGGAGCCGGATCAGTTTCAGGAACGTCTTCATTGAGGCCTCCTTCTGTTTCGATGTCGGAACCGCTGGTCACGATTTCGGATGATTGGGAACCCGGTACGGGACGCCGTTCGCAAAGCCATAGCGAAAATTCGGAGTCCTGCTCGCGCTCGATGCGTGCCCGTCCGACGACGGGGCGAACTGTTCGTTTGCAGCTGCGGGCCGCGAGGCGGTGATCACGGGCGTAACGGGTGGCGTGGGATTCTGGTAAAGCATGACGGTCGACACAAGAAGCGCAAGAATTGCGGCGATGTTGGCGAGGAACTGCAGGTCATTGCCGTATCTCTTGCGAAACGACGTAACCGCGGTTTCCTCTTCGACGCCTGCATCCGCGGGCGGCGCGTCGTGGATCGGGCTCTCGGGCTGCGGTGCGGGACCGGCCGCCGGCGTCGGAGCCGTCAGCTCCGTCGTGAAATCGTGTTCCTCCGAATCGCTTTTCGCGCGAAACGTCATGTCGACATAAGTCGAATTGACCCACCCACACTCTCCTGTAAGGGGATCGATGACGTGCAGCCACGCCTCGGTTCCGATTCCGTCGTGACCAATTCCATAGCCAATGCGATCCGCGGTCAGGACGCTGCTGGAATCCAGATGCCGGAGAACGTTCGCGTGCGTGAGCTGCGCGGGAATTCCGGAACGAAGATGAACGCGACGCCCTTTGATGCGGACTACGCGAAAGATCTCGCTGTCGGCCGGCGCGGCTGCATGGCCGGCGAGCGAGAGCAGGAGCGTCACAATGGCGATTGCTGCGATCGGTCGGCGGCGTGTGCGGGACATTTCGGTGCTCCTTCTTTGACGTGCGCCGCCATTATTAAAACCGCTTTGCGAGCCACCAATAGACGAACCTGCTTTTTCTTTCGCGGCCCGTAATGCGCCACCCGCGGCAGCGAATGTTGACGTTGAGGAATGTCGCTGCTAGAGTTTCGTCCGCCCTTCCATCTGATGCAGCAAGTGATGCTTCATCAGATGCGTCCCTCCGGAACTCACAATGAAATTGGTCTGCAATGTCGACGAGCTGTGCGCAGCTCTGAAGATGACGCCTGAGCACCTTGCTGTCGCCGCGGGAATTGACCGGCGGACGTTCTCGAAGCTCAATGCGAAGGGCGAGGCGTGGTCGCTGAAGAGGGAACAAATCGAAATCCTCGTCAAGCTCGCGTTCAAGGCGGGCCTCGAAGGGTTCTTTCGCCTCGAGCACCATCCGGCATGGAGCACGTTCGAGCACGCCCCTGCGCAGATCTTTCGCGGCATTCCGGACTGGGATGCTTCCGTGGAAGCCGAAATCACGACCTTTCTGAAGCACAAGGGCGGCACTCCCCGAACCATCACCGGCCAGCCCCAGGAATCCGACGTCGCGACCGCCCTGCGCGAGTCCAATTGCATTTTCATCGGATCGCCGCGAAACAATCCGGCCACGGAGATCGCGCTCTGTCTCATTACAGGTGCCACTCCGTTCGACGACAGCCCGCGGAACCGGGAGAAGGTTCCGATCCACATGATCGGGCGCGAACCGGTCGAGGGTCGTAAGAGCGCCATTCTGTCCGCGAGCCAGCACCGCCACGGGTTCGACGTGGCCGGTGCCACGGCTGGCCGCCGCTTCCTCAAGGTTCACTGGAAACCACGCGAGGAATATGTCAAATGGGCCGGCGAAGGAGAGGACGCGGCGATGATCGTCGTTTGCCGTTCCCCATTGAATACGGCCAAGAACGTGACGTCCGTTTTCGTCCTCGGATATACGGCCCTCTCGACCCAGGAGGCGATGACGCAGTTGCTGGAAGGGGATTGCCCTCTGCCTGCCGAAAGCCTTTCGAATGCAGGCAAGCCTCACGTGCTCGCGTGGCAGTTCCGATTCAAGAAGCCGAGAATCGCCAGCCTTACCAGCAAAGCCGACCCGCGGCGTGCAATCGTCGACAGCGGCCATTGGGCTTCCGCGCCCTGGACCTGACGCGCGCGCCGCGCGTATAAACGTCGGCGCCATGCTCCGGCTGCTCTTCGCGGTGATGCTCTGCGCGATTCCCGCATTCGCGCATCCACCGGTGAGCGTGGTGATCGATGCGCAGGGGAACGCGTATTACTCCGATCTCGCGCAGGTCTGGAAGGTTGCGGCGAACGGAACGAAGAGCGTGGCCGTGCCGAACGTCCACACGCACGAGCTGGCTCTCGATGCGCGCGGCAATCTGTATGGCGAGCATCTCTGGTACGAGGGCGACGCGACGAAGAAGTGGGGGCACTACGTCTGGCGGCGCGCGCCGGATGGCCGTGTCGTGGCCATCACGCATCGCCGGGAGGGCTTCCCGAAGGACTTCAGTTTCGTGCGCGATGCGGCCGGGAACATGTATCTGGCCGATGAGTCGCGCAGGAACGTATTGAAGCGAACGCCCGCGGGCGTGGTGTCGACGCTCGCGCGCGGGCTGACGTCGATTCACTGGATGACGGCGTCACCGAGCGGCACGTTGTATGTCGCCGATGGAGTCGATGTGGTGCGCATTCGCGGCGGGCGTGTCGAACGGATTCTGCGCAAGGCGACGAAGACCTCGCTGCTGCGGCCGCACGTCAGCGAGCAGCATGCGCTCATGGGATTGTGGCTCGATCGCGCGGAGAACGTGTACGTCGCCGACTTCGCACAGGGCGAGGTCAAACGAATCACGCCCGCCGGAAAGGCGAGCGTGTTCGTGAAATCGACGTTGCCGTGGTCGCCGGTGGGAGGCGCGTTCGCTCCCAACGGCGACCTCTATCTGCTCGAAGTGACCATGACCAACACGGTGCGATTGCGAAAGATCATTGCGCCGGCACGTAGGTCGGGTCCTGCGTGATCAGATCGATCGCACTGCCGTACGCCGTCACCTTCCCGTTGCCATCGGTCACCTTCACGGTCACACGCGCGTTGTAGACCGCATCGGTGAAGCCGAAATCGGCCAGAGAAATCTGCCGGAACTCGTTCGCCGCGAGCGGAATCGAGACCACCGGCGTGGCGATGGAGTCGGGGACGATCGCGGAGACTTCCACCGTCGCCGGCGCGCCGGTCGTTTCGGCGAGACCGATGTTGGTGCGGATGCGCGACGACTGTTCGAGCTGCAGGATCTGCAACGCGCGATCGCCGAGCCCCGCCGATTGCGACGGCGTGACGCCGGGGATGAACTGACCGTACGTTCCGCTCGCGGTCTGGTTGTACGTGCGCGCGGTGGCGATCAGCGCGGCGTTCTGCGGCGTGGTGATGGTGATCGAGCCGCCCGCGCCGTTGCCTTGTTCGAAGAGCGAGCCGATGACGTTGTCCAGCACCTTGATCTCGCCGGCGTTGAGCGTGATGTCGCGCGTGACGGCGGCGCCCGGATTGCCCTGCGGATAGAACGTGAGCGTGGCCGGCGTGGCGCTCGTCCCGGAATTGAAGACGCGCAGGTCGGAGACCCAGAACGCGGCGCCGTTGTTGATGTAGGCCATGCCGGGAACGACGGTGCGATTCGTCATCGCGCCGCCGAGGAGCGTGGAGTTGACGAGCAGCGGATCGTTCGTCTGGTTGTCGACCGACGAGACGTAAGCCGTCACTTTGCCGTCGCCGTTCATCACCTGCACTTCGACGCGGCCGTCGGTAAGATTGTTGATGCCCGCCTGCGCGAGCATGCCGTTGATCTGCCGGTGCTCGCGCGCCTGCAGCGAGACGCTGATCGTCGAGAGCAGCGAGCTCGCGGCGTCGTACACGCGCACCTGCAGTTCGGCCGGCTGTCCCGCCGCTTCGGCGAATCCGAAGTTCGAGCGATACGCGGCCGACTGCGAGACCTGCTGCAGCGAGAGGATGTTCGCGCTGCCGTTGTCGGCCAGTCTGCCGACGAAATCGGCGAACGGAATGGCCGGGATGTACTGACCGAACGTGCCGTTCGGCGTGAAGTTGTACGTGCGGCTCGAGGCGACGCTCTGCAACTGCCGGAGCGCGCTCGAGGTGATCGAGGAGAGCAGCGTGTTGGACGACGACGCATCGGTCGCGATCGGCCGCACCTCGAGCATGCCGGTGGCGCTCGACGTC
The DNA here is from genome assembly GCA_036261885.1 of Thermoanaerobaculia bacterium. Taxonomy (GTDB): domain Bacteria; phylum Acidobacteriota; class Thermoanaerobaculia; order Gp7-AA8; family Gp7-AA8; genus QHVT01. Next base: position 143,728 of record DATAJY010000004.1, read on the forward strand.
GTGCCGGTGCCGAACAGGCTGGCCACGATGTCGTCGAGAGCCATGGTCTCGTTCGGAGAAAGCTCGATCGTGCTCGACGAGCCGGTCTGCGTGCCATCCACACCGGACGGCGTGAAGTGCACCTCGTACTTCATCGTGTTCGCGGTGAGATTCGTGACGCGGATGTCGGACTCGAACAGCGAATTGTTCGCGCCGACCGCGTGACCGACCACCGGGAAGATCAGCGCATCGGGCGGCGGCGTGTTCTGGCCGCTCGGCGTGACCGGCGTGACGAGGCTGATCGAGAGCGGGATGGACGCGCTGGTCGTGCCGTTCGTGCCGACGCCGTGTGCGCTGGTGGTGTACTGCACCTGAATCGTGCCGGTGTTCGTACCGAGACTGAGCACGCTCGGATCGGCGGTCACGGTGAGGGTGATGCCTTCGGGCGGCAGCGTGCCGCTCGAGGGCGTGACGGTGATCCACGGCTTGTCGCTCTTCACCGTGAACTGCGTCGGCGTCGACGATCCCGGCAGGAAGACCTTCTGCACCACCGAAGAGCGCGAGCCGATCTCGGTGCTGGCGTTGTTGGTGCGCGGCGCGATGATGAAGACGCCGGCCACATCGGAGTACGGACCGCGCGCGTCGCTGCAATCACTGATGCCGCGCACGCGATAGAGGTACTGCACCGGACTCCCGCTCACTTCATGAACGAACGTCTTCGAGATGTCGTCGGTCGTGAACGTCGTCGCGTTTGCGAAGTCGAGAGTCGTCGACTCCTGCACCTCGTACAAGCCGACATTCGGCAGCGGCGTCCAGCGCACGCGATATTCGGTGTTCGAGAGCGCCTGTCCGACGACGTAAGCGTCCGGCTTGCGCGGCGTGCCGCATGCTTCCTTCGGCGTGACGGTCACGCTCGCATGCGCCGACTCCGTCGACGGGCAACTCGGAAACAGCGCCTCGGCGTACCACTCGTAGTGTCCCGGCGCGAGCACGATCGTGGCCCGCGATTCGGTGGTGGTCGCGGCGAGCGCCGGCGCGCCGTCGCCCTGAACGACCCACACCTTGTAGCTCGTCGCGCGCGGCACTTCGGTCCAGCCGAGGCGCAGCGGCGAGGGGACGCTCACGCCGTCTTCCGGCACGAGCAGAATCGGTGCGCGATTCGAGCAGCTCGCCGATTCCTTCAATTCGAATTCGCGATCGTCGGAGCTCACCGGCTCGCAGTTCGAGAAGAACGCGATCACGCGCCACTCGACTTTGCCGAACGGAAGCCGGCGCGTGAGCGATGTGCCTTCGGTCAAACCGAGGAGGGTCTGTGCGCCGCCGTCGATGGTGACGACGACGCCGTAGCGAATCGCGCCCGCGACCGCAGACCAGGTGAACTCGACCGGGTTCGTCGTCAGCGTTGCGTGGTCTGCCGGGGAGAGCGGATTCGGTGCGGGATTCGAACAGTTCACCGCACGGGCGATGACGAAGCGTCCGCGCGCGGAGAATCTCGACGGGCATTCGTCATCAATCGCTTCGACGGTCCAGAGATACGTGCCCGGCAGGAGGAAGCGATCGAGCGTGGTCTCTTCGGTTTTGCCGATCACGATCGGCTCTTCGCCATCGCGCGACACGAGCACGCGATACGAGTCGGCACTCACGTCGGACCATTTGAACGCGACGTTCGCGCCGACGGTCGCATTCTGCAACGGGGTGAGGAGCGTCGGCACGGCGGCGGGGCAGTTGCCACGCGCGGTTTGGAAATACGCGGTCGCGGAGCGCGCCGGATCGCAGCCGGCGAAGAGCGCCTGCACGAACCAGGCGTGCACGCCGGCTTCGACTTCGACGCCGAGCTGCGTCTGCGTGGTGATGGCGAGATCGCCGAACGGTTGTCCGCGTTCGGAAAGCCAAACGCGATAGGCGAGTGCACCTTCGACCGGGTTCCATTGCAGCGTCACCGGATTCGTCGCCGCGGCCGGTTTTTCCAGCGTGCCGACCGGGGAGACGAGCACCGGCGCCGGCTTCGACGCGCAGTCGCCGGCTTTCACGACGAAAGAACGCGGATCGGAGGTGATGGACGGACATCCTTCGCGAACGCCTTCGACGAAAACGCGAATCGTGCCGCGCGGGAACCCGAGATCGGCATCGGTATCGGAGCTCGTGGTGCGCTCGACGATCGCCGGCGCGGAGCCGTCGAACGATGCCCAGACGCGGTAGAACTCCACGCCGGCGATGCCGGTCCAGGTGATGTGCACGGGCGAGGAGACTTCCGCGCCGCTCGCCGGAGCGGTGATGGTGATGGAGCCTTCGGGGCATGGCTCGTCTTCCACTTTGACGAGGATGCCGATCGGATCCGACACCACGTCGCCGCACGATTCGAAGTGCGACAGGACGGCCAGCGTGTAGGCGCCGGGCTCGAGGCCGCCGATGAGCATGCTCGTCCGCGCCGTGACGCCGAAGACGGTCGGCTCATTCGCGCCGGCCTTGCGTACATAGACGCGGTACTCGTTGGCGTTCACGTCCTTCCACGTCAGCGTGAACGGCTCGGTGACGGTCTCGCCGCCACTCGGCTCGAGGATTTCCGTCGGTGCGCTTTCGCAGTCGGTGACGAGGAAGTGCGACGGCTCGGAGTAGAGCGGCGCGCAGTCTCCGTCGAAGTTCGCGCGGATCTCCCACCCCCAGTCGCCTTCCGGAATCTCACTGGTGGTGAATTGCGTGGCATTGAGATTTTCGGCGAAGACTTCCCACGTGCCGCCGTTGTCCGGCGTGAGCTTGAGGTCGTAGCTCGTCGCGCCGAGGACCGGAGTCCAGTTGAAGGTGATGGGGCGGCCGGTGCGGAACATCTCGCCCGCCGGCGGCTGCTGCAACACGGCCGCGTTCGTCGGACACGCGGTGTGGAAGTGACCTTCGGAAGAAAGCTGGTCGGGGCAGGCCGGCGCCTTCGCCACGACCTTGAAGAAGATCGCGCGACCCGGATCGACCGGTACGTTCGCGCTCGTCGAGGTCGTCGTGAGCTGCGGCGACGAATAGCCGTCACCCTCGTGACGAAGCCAGACGTCGTACGTCACGCCACCCGAATTCGACCAGCTGAGCGGCACGTTGCCGAAAGGCACGACGGCGTCGTAGGCCGGAGACGTGATCGTTGGAGCAGTCGGACAGACGGCGAAGGTCTGCACGGCGAATGCGGCCACAAAAAGAAATACCGCCCATCGGCTGAGGGATCTCATGCGCTACGCTCCGAATTCGATTGAATAGGCCCCGTTTGGACGGACACTCTAGCCGTTTCGTTGACGCGCGTGCGTGAGCGCAGTCACGACGCGCATCGGAGCGTCTGATGCGCGCGGCTCGATCACGTGCCCGCGCCCGGCAGCATTCCCTGCGGCGTGCCGGCGTTTGCCCAGTCGAGAATGATCTGGAGCTTGCTCGAGGAGAGCTCGCGCGTGATCGGCATGAGCTGCGGATCGGTCGGCGCGGCCTGCAGCCGCTGCAGGATCGGCTGCAGATTCTGCACGACCGTTCCGTAATCGTTGATCAACAGGATGTTGCGCATCGCCGGATAGAGCACCGCGTACTGATTGAGGATCGGCTGCACGTCCTGCCACCAGGTCGGCGGCGAGTCGACCGCGGAGACGACGTCGAAGACTTTCACGCTGACGAACGCCCAGATGTCGATGTAGCTGTCGAGGCTCCAGTTCGCCTGAATGCCGTAGACCTGTCCGTCGATGTAGCCGCGCGGCGTCTGGGGATTGCTGCTGCCGATCGTGAACGTCGCCTTGCCGCTCGCATCGGTGGTGATGGCCGGCGGGAACGTGATGCCGTTCGCGGGCGTGCCGACCTGCAGAATCGGCGGACCGCCGCCGAGCATGCTGAGATACATCACCAGCGGGATGGTCTGATTGGCGGCCGGCTGCTCGAAGACGTTGGCCCACACCGTCACCGTGCCGGTTTCGGGCGGATTGAGACGGAACACGTACTGGTCGTAGTTCAGGTACGCGCCGGTCGGGTTCTCCGACATCGCCACGATCGGCGGCTCGCTGCTCGTCGGAATCAGAACGGCCGTCGGCGACGACGCGATCGCCGCGAGCGCCTCGTCATCGAGATCGAACTCCTGCACGAAGGCGGTGGTCGCATACGCGGCGTCGGACGAATCGATCGTGCCGAGAATGATCGGATTGCCGGAAGCGGGGATGATCGCGGCTTGCAGACCGCTCACGGCCGAGAGCGGAAACTCGGAGGTCAGCGGCCACGTCGTCGGGAAGGCGTTGCCGAAGTCGAACGTGATTTTGTTGCGCGTGAGGTCGGTCTTCGCCGGCGCCTTGTTGAATGCGCCCCAGCTGTTCGGCGCATTGGTCGTCAGCACCGGCCGGAGGAAGCGGCCGTTGATGAAGGACGTCGGCTCGTTCGGCGAATACGGTCCGATCGTGCCGACCACGCGGCCGGTCGTGAAGTTGGTCTGCTGGTATTCGCCGTCGTGGTAGCCGTCGACGACGAAGTGAATGGAGAGCGTCGAACCGCTCGCGCTCTGCAGCGCCTGCACGAACGGCGAGTTCCAGCTGCCGCTGTACGTGACGTTCGTGAGCACCGACTGATACCACGCCGAGTACTTGCCGTCGGCCGGCGCGTTCGCGCGGGCGAACATGTCGAAGAAGTTGACCGGCGTCATGTCGCCGGTGATCGTCGCGCCGCCCGCCGTGATCTGGACGGTCAGCCCGAAGATCTGCGATACGCCCTGCTGCTGCGTATCGAGGTCGACGAGCACGGCCAGCCCGGTCGACGCGAGCTGGGCGCCGATGATCGGATCGCCGCTGGTCGACAAGCCGGCGTCCGTGCAGATGCTCGTCACCGCGCAGGCGTTGAGCGAGAAGTTGTGGCGTCCGTCGGGATTCCAGGCCACGCTCCCGAGGGGCATGGCCACGTTGTAGTTTCCGGGATCGTTGTTGACGGTCGACGGATTCGCGGTGAACTGGCCCGAGAACGTGAGGCGCGGCGTGTCGAGGTAGCTCATGCCTTGGGAGTGTCCGGAAGGACGCCAATCCCTACCTCGGCACAGCAGTCGTTCTATCGATATTTATTCGCGCCGGTATTGAATACGACCACCACGTCACCCTCGCGAATGTCGCCGCGCGCACGCAGCTCGTCGAGCGCGAGCCAGGCCGCTCCCGTCTCCGGTCCGGCGTCGATCCCTTCGTCGCGGCGCATGCGTCCGGCGGCGTCTTCGATCTGCGCGTCATCGACGGCGATCGCTCCGCCGTGCGAGTCGCGAATGGCGGTGAGCATCAATCGATCGCCCACCGCGCGCGGCACGCGCAATCCCCACGCCTCGGTCCGCGGCGACTCCCATTCGGGCGCCGTGTCGAGCCCCTGTTCGAACGCGCGGACGATCGGCGCGCAGCCGGTCGACTGCACGCTCCACATGCGCGGGCGCTTGCCGTCGATCCAGCCGAGGCGCTCCATTTCGTCGAACGCTTTCCACATCCCGACGAGGCCCGTGCCGCCGCCGGTGGGGTAGAGGATCACGTCGGGCAGGCGGCCGAGATCGGCCGCGAGCTCGTAGCCCATGATCTTCTTTCCTTCCACGCGGTATGGTTCCTTCAGCGTCGAGAGATCGAACCCGCCGCTGGCCTGGATGAACTGCTGCACGCGCTTCGCGGCATCGGTGATGACGCCGGCCACCAGCTCGACCTGCGCGCCGTAGCCGCGGCATTCATCGATGATCGATTGCGGCGTGTCGCGCGGCATGGCCACGAACACCGGCAGGCCCGCGCGCGCGCCGTACGCGGAAAGCGCGGCGCCGGCATTTCCTGCCGTCGGTGCGGCGAGACTCCGCGCGCCGAGCTTCTTCGCCATCGTCACCGCCGCGGCCATGCCGCGCGATTTGAACGAGCGCGTCGGATTCTTCGACTCGTCCTTGATGTACACGTTTGCGTGGACGCGGGACGGGAGAAGCGGCGTGAGCCCCTCGCCGAGGGTCACGATCTCCGAGTCGTCGTCGATCGGCAGCATGTCGGCGTAACGCCACATGTCGTTGCGCTCGCGCAGACGGGGCGGCGCGGCGAAGGAGTAGCGCACGAGGAGCGGCGCCGCATCGATCGGGCAGAGGTTGTAGAGGGCGTCGATGTTCGACGTCCAGTCGCAGCGGGAGCAGGAGAGTGTTGCTTTTGTCATAAACGAAAACGCCCGTCGCAGATGCGACGGGCGAGTATCGTTCGCCGGCTGCAACGCGGCAACTACTTCTTCGCCGCGGCCTCGGCCTTCTTGTTGAAATCGTCGTACGCCTTCTGCATGTCGCCCGGCTTGTCCTCGTACTTCGAGAGCTCGTGGACGTAGGCGTTCAGCGCGTCGCCGTACTTGGCGAGGAGCTGGCGGTTGTACGCGGTGGCCGGATCCTCGCTCTGCGCCGACTTCATTTCCTGCTTGCCCTTTTCGTAACCGGCCAGCATGTCGGCGTAGATCTTCTTGGTCTGCTCGTCCGTCGCTTCGTCGTGCGCTTTCTTCGCCTCGGCGTACGCCTTCTCCATGTTCGCGGACATGGTGGCGCCGAACTTCTGCGCCATGTCGGCCGTCGACGCGGCCAGGATCTGCTGCTTGACCCACAGGTACTCCTGCGAGTTGTAGCCGAGGTCTTTCGCGGCGCGGATGTCGGCGGTCATGAAGTCCGCCGCCGAGCCGAGGGCCTTGAACTTATCCATCATGCCGCCGAGAGACTGCTCGCCTTCTTTCTTGGCGTCCTCGGCGTGCTTCTTGAGCTCGTCCTTCGCGACCTGAGCGATCTTCTTCTCCTGCTCGCGAACCTTCATGTACATCTGGATCTGGTTGTCCGTGAGCCGGCCATCCTCGGGCGGCGTGTAGGAATCGTTGGCGACTTCCTTCATCAGGTCCGTCGTCCCACGTTTCTCGAGATCCTTCGAGATCGAGGCCTTCTCGGCGAGCTCCTTCGCCTTGCATCCGGCGAGAGCGACTGACAGACACAGCATGATTGCAGCGGTGCGACGCATGTTCAGGTTTCCTCCGTGGCGGTGAATGATAGGGATCGCCCGCGCATGAACGCGTGATCAGGGTTACAAAATTCGGGTGTCGGGAGTCGGTTGTCGGGAGTCGGGGGGCCACCACCCGGCCACGGGGTTCGAAGCGAAGCCATGTTCGAAGCGAAGCCGTGGAGGGGCGGCGGCCCCCCGACTCCCGACAACCGACTCCCGACACCCGATCTACTGAAGAAATCCGCTCACTTTGGCGCGGAGGGCATCGAGCTCGCGCAGTACTTCTTCGAGGGCGCGGGTTTTTGCGTCGAGCTGCTCCTGCAGCGGGCTCGTCGATGCGACCGCGGCAATCGGGGATGGCTCGTCCATCACGGCGACGGCCACCGGCGATTCGACCAGCTCTTCGGCGCCGAGCTCTTCCACTTCGTCGTGCGCTTCGATGTGCGGGATCGCGGTGTTGCCGGAGTAGGTCGAGGGACGCGAGCGCTGTTCGGCGAGCAGCTGTTCGAGCGAGACCTCCTCGGCGTTGTCGTAATCGGCTTCGACCGGCGCGGCGTCGGGAAAGGGGACGGAATCGGCGAAAGGATTCGGCGCCTCGGCCAGCGGCTCGTTGTCGAGCATGGCCGGCGTCTCTTCCACTTCCGGCTCGGGCTGCGCTTTCACTTCGACCTTCGGCGTGCCGATCGGCGGCGGCGTCGGTCGCTTCGTCGGACCCGGCTCGCTGCGCGCTCCCTTGAGCCGCGCGAAGAGATGTTTGGCCGTGATCTTCGAGATCAGCTTGAACGTCTCCATGACGCCGTCGCCGCGGATGGCCGCGGCCTCGGTGTACGGATAGCCTTCGAAGCCGAGTTGTTCCTGCAGCTGATCGACCGGAAGCACGCCCGGGATGTCGCGTTTGTTGAACTGGATGACGATCGGCGTGTCGTTCACGTCGATCTGATTCACTTCGAGATTCTCGAGCAGATTGGCGAAGCTCTCGCGATTCGCCTCGACCATCGCCGGCTGGGAGTCGGCGACGAACACCACCGAGTCCGCCCCTTTGAGCACCAGCTTCCGCGTCTCGTTGTAGAAGACCTGACCCGGAACGGTGTAGAGCTGGATCTTCAGATTGAAGGGACCGACTTTGCCGATGTCGACCGGAAGAAGATCGAAGAACAACGTGCGATCGGTCTTCGTCGCGAGCGACAGCATCTTGCCCTTCGACTTCGGATCGAGCTTGTCGAAGATGACCATCAGGTTCGTCGTCTTGCCGCAGAGTCCCGGGCCGTAGTAGACGATTTTCGCGGTCATCTCCCGCGTAGCGTGATTGAACAGAACCATGAGTGCGGCAGAGTATAAATCGGGATCGCGGGTCCACCGAACTGTTAGAGAATCCGCGCGTGCACGAGGATGATGTCGACGAGCACGACGACGAGCCGGTCACGATTCCGATCACCGACACGCTCGATCTCCATCCGTTCCGTCCGAACGAGATCAAAGACGTGGCGCGTGAGTACCTGGCCGAAGCGCATGCGCGCGGGTTTCGTCAGGTGCGCCTCATTCATGGACGGGGGATCGGCGTGCAGCGCGACAACATTCGCGCGCTGCTCCAGACGCACGAGCTCGTCGCCGCGTTTCATGATGCAGACGCGAGCGGTGGCGGCTGGGGCTCCACCGTGGTGTTGCTGAAAGATTGAATTGGTCCCGAATTCGCTAAAAGGAGTGTCATGTCAGCCCTTTACGACGAACTGAGCAGGGTCACGACGTACGAGTACACGGAGGAAGAAGTCCGTGGCTTCGAGACGCTGCACGACGAGATCCGCAAGCTCAAGCAGGAGCGCAACGCGGTGATCGTCGCCCACAACTACTATCGTCCCGAGATCCTCAAGGTGGCCGATTTCGTCGGCGACTCGCTCGAGCTCGCGCTCATGGCCTCGAAGGTGCGCGATGCCGACGTGATCGAATTCTGCGGCGTCAATTTCATGGCCGAAACGGCCAAGATCGTCAATCCGACGAAGAAGGTGCTGCTGCCGAATCCGATGGCCGGCTGCCAGCTCGCCGATTCCGCCCCCGCCGAGGATCTGCAGCTGCGCATCGAGGAGCTGAAGAAAGAGCATCCCGATCTCGCCGTGGTCAGCTACGTCAACACCACCGCGGCGGTGAAGGCGCTGTCGGACATCATCGTCACCTCGGCGAATGCGGCGAAGGTGGTGCGCACGCTGTCGAGCAAGAACATTCTCTTCGTGCCGGACCGCAATCTCGCCAGCCACGTCGCCGATCAGGTGCCGGAGAAGAACATCATCCCGTGGGACGGCTACTGCTACGTGCATCAGCAGATCACGCCGGAAGAGGTCACGCGCATCCGCCAGAACGATCCCGAGCTCGAGATCCTCGTGCATCCGGAGTGTCGTCCCGACGTGGCGGCGCTCGCCGACGCGGTGCTGTCGACGTCGGGCATGGTGCGGTACGCGAAAGAACGTCCGGCGAAGCGCTTCCTCGTCGTTACCGAGTGCGGTCTCTCCGATCGCCTGGCGATGGAAGTGCCGGACAAGACGTTCGTGAAGGGCTGCAAGCTCTGCGCGTTCATGAAGGTGACGTCACTCGAAGACGTGCGCGACTCGCTGCTGTACGAGCGCTACGAAATCGACGTGCCCGAGGAGATCCGCGTCCCCGCCGAGCGCGCGCTGCGGCGGATGTTCGAAGCGACGGAGTCGTAACGCGTTTTGACCGTCAAGGGCGTGCTGTTTCTGAACCCGCGCGCGGGTACTTCCGGCAACGCGGATGAAGAGAGCTTGCGCGAGCTGGCGGAGGAACACGGCTTCCGCGTCATCGAAATCGCCCCCGCCGTCGATGTCGGTTCCATCGTGCGCGATGCGCTCGCGGCCGGGCAGAAGACGTTCGTCGTGGCCGGTGGCGACGGCTCGGTGCACCACGTCGCGCAGGCGCTGGTGCACACCGACGGCACGCTCGGCGTCGTGCCGGTCGGCAGCGTGAACCACCTCGCGCGCGATCTGCATCTCCCGCTCGATGACTGGCGCGCCGCGTTCGAGGTAGCGGTCAACGGCGACATCGCGCAGATCGATGTCGGCCGCGTGAACGAACGCTATTTCATCAACAGCGTGATGATGGGCATCTATCCGACCGTCAGCGAATACCGCGAGCGGTTTCGCTCCCTGCACAGCCGCTGGGCCGCCTACTTCAAGGCGGCCCGGCTCGCGCTGCGGCACTTCCCGCATGTGACGCTCGTGCTCGAGCGCGACGGCCGCGTCGAAACGCTGCGCACGCAGCTGTTCGTGATCGCCGTCAATGCCTACGATCTCTCGACCATCGGCATGGTCGCGCCGAAGACGACGCTCAGCGACGGCCGGCTCACGGCATATTCACTTTCGTTCATGAGCCGCCTGCAGTTCATCCGCGCCGCGGCGAAATACTTTCGCGGCCGCATCGGCGACGTGACCGGATTTCGCGCCGTGCGCATGACCCACCTGCGCATCGACACCGGAAAACGGCGGCTGCGGATCTCGGTCGACGGCGAGTTGATGGACGTGCAGACGCCGGTGCACATCACCGCCGTTCCGGCCAGCCTGCTCGTGCGGCGCTGACAATTTCGCCGCGGCTGTATTTTCCGGCCGCCTCAACGTGACTTCTGGATGAGATGAGTTCCGAAGTTGCGCTCGAAGTGGAGTCGGTGCTCGCGCTTCGGAGGAGCGAGCAGCATTTCCGCTCGATCCTCGAGCACATTTCCGACACCGTGACGATCATCGATGCGCACGGCCGCATCGCGTATCACAGCCCGTCACTCGAACGCGGTCTCGGCCTCGCGGCCGACGAACTGACCGGATGCTCGTTCGCGGAGCTCATTCACCCGGACGATGCCGCAGCGGTGCGGCTGTTCTTCGCCACCGCGTCCGAGTCGATGACCATCGACGCGCGCATTCGCCACCGCGACGGCTCGTGGCGCTGGTTCTCGATGGTGGCGACCGCGCGCGAAGTGGCGGGCGAGCGCTCGCTCGTCGTCAACGGGCGCGACGTCACCGAGAAGCGTCTCCTTCTGGCCCAGCTCGAACAGGAACACCGCGTGAACAGTCTCGGCCGCCTGGCCGCGACGGTCGCGCACGAGTTCAACAACGTCCTGATGGCGATGCAGCCGTTCGCGGAGCTGATCCTGCGGCCGGGTGTCGATGCCGCGACGATCCAGCGCGGCGCCCGCTCGATCCTCAACTCCATCGCCCGCGGCAAGCGCGTCTCGCTCGACATCCTCCGCTTCACCCATCCCGCCCACCCGATGATCTCCGTGCTGGAGCTGCGCGCGTGGTGGAATCGCATGTCTCCGGAACTGCGCACCCTCGCCGGTGCAGCGGAGCTCGAAACGTGGTTTCCGCCGCGACTGGCCGTTCTCGCCGACGCCGCGCAACTCACGCAGGTGGTCGCAAATCTGATCAGCAACGCGCGCGATGCCATGCCGCAGGGCGGCCGGATCGACCTGATCGCGCGCCGTCCCGAACGCGACGAGACGTTCGCATTCGGCGTCGTTCGCGATGCACACAGATTTGTGCAGCTCTCGATCGCCGACACCGGTGACGGCATGGCCGAAGACGTCGTGGCCCACGTGTTCGAACCGCTGTTCACGACGAAGCTCAACGGCAGAACGGGGCTCGGCCTCGCGGTCGTGCACCAGATCGTTCTGCGTCACGGCGGTGCGATCTTCGTCACCAGCAAGCCGGGGGAGGGAACGACGTTCCATCTCTTCCTTCCGGCGGCGTCGACATTCGACGGATTCGCGCTGCCGGTCGATCTGCCGTCGCTCGAAGGGCTGCGCGTGCTGGTCATCGATGACGAGCTGCCGATTGCGAGCGGGCTCGCGGAACTGCTGAAGGAATTCGGCGCGACGACCGAAGCCGCGACCTCGATGCAGGAAGCGATCGTCACCGCCGAGCTCTTCACCCCCGACGTTGCGGTGATCGACGTTCGTCTGAACGACGGCGACGGCTTCGACCTCGGTGCGCGCCTGCGCACGCAGATGCCGGCACTGCGGCTCGTTTACGTCAGCGGCCACGCCGACGCCCAACGCGTTCCGGAAGGGGAGAGCGGCACGTCGTTTCTGCAGAAACCGTTCGATGCCGCGCAACTGCTCGACGTCATCACGAAGCTCGCGTTGTAGCGTTCGCGAACGCGTGTCCTGAATTCGAACACGTACCGGACATCCTTCTTTTTATCTAAGTGCTTGACTCGTCGAGCGTTCCGGTTCCCGTCCAGTTGGCGAACGGCTTGAAGTTAGACGCTGGGGAAGAGAAGGAGCTCACTGATGAAAGAACAACGAGTGCTGGTCGTCGATGATGAGATTGCGATCGTCGACGGTTTGACGGCGCTGTTCGAGTTCGAGCAGATCCGCACCATCGGCGCGAACGATCGCCAGTCGGCGGAGGCGATCCTCGACGACGAATTCTGCCCGGTCATCGTGACCGATCTCTGCCTGCACACGCAGCTCGAAGGAATGATGCTGCTCGATGCGATCCGGGCCAAGAGCCCGCGCTCGCGCATCGTGATCCTCAGCGCGTACACGACGCCGCAGCTCGAAGAGGAACTGCTGGCCCGCGGCGTCGCGCTGGTGTTGCGCAAGCCGTCCAGCGGCGACGTGATCATGGAAGCGGTCTACGCGCTGCTCGACGAGATCGAGAAGGAAGCGCCGCCTGCCGATGAGGCACTCGATCTCGAGGAGCTGTATCTGTCGGTGCGCAAGAAGCTGTACGCGATTCCGCGTCACCGCTTCGGCCTTTCTCCCGATCGCGCGGAAGACGTTCTGCACGATGCCTGGCTGCTGTTCCTGCAGAAACGCGGCATCATCCGCGCCGCGGCACCGTGGCTGGCCGGGACCGTCGCCAATCTCGCGCGGCAGCAACTCGATCAGAAGAAGCGCCGTCGCGAAACTCCCGAGGAGGAGTGCGGCCTGAACGAGATGCACGATCCGAACAGCTTCGCGCTGGTCGACCGTCTGGCGCTGGAAACGGCGCTGGGGCAGATCGACGAACGTTCGCGCGATCTCTGCGTGCTGATCGGTCTCGAAGGTCTGTCGTACGACGAGGTGAGCGCAGCCACGAATCTCCCCCTCGGCTCGATCGGTCCGCTCTACATCCGCGCGAAGAAGAAGCTGCGCGCGGTGCTGGAGAACTGAGGCGCGCTACGCGCTCACGGCCCGCGTGAGCGCGTTCATCAGCGTCGTGGCGTCGAACGGTTTGCGCAGCACTTCCGCGCGGCTGGCGACGTTCGTCGGCAGCAGTTCCTTGTCGGAATGGCCGGTCATGAAGACGACCGGCAATTCCGGCTGAAGACGCCACAGCATCAGCGCGAGCTGCGTGCCGTCGAGATCGGGCAGACCGATGTCGAGCAGCGCGACTTCCGGCTTCTTCTCATCGAATCGCTCGATGGCCGTCGCCGCGGTGGGGAAGTGGACGACGCGCAACCCGAGGGTCGTGGCGAGCTCGATCAGCGCCGCGGCGACGATCGGATCGTCTTCCACGATCATCAATTCCTTCAACGTCGCATTGCTCGTCTGCGCCGGGGTCTCGGGCGCGAGCTCCGCACTCGCCGGCACGATCAGGTGAAACGTGGCGCCGTGTCCGATCTCCGATTCGACGAACACCGAGCCGCCGTGCGCGCGGGCGATCTGATGCACGACGTTGAGCCCGAGGCCGGTGCCGCCGCTGCCGCGTTTCGTCGTGTAGAGCGGTTCGAACATGCGCGCTTTGACTTCGTCGCTGATGCCGAGGCCGGTGTCTTCGACGGAGATGTGCGCGAAGCGCTCGCGGTCGCGAATCGCGGCATGCGGCGGGACGTCGCGCGATGCTCGGATGGTGATTCGTCCGCCGCCCGGCATCGCGTCGCGCGCGTTCGTGAGCAGGTTCGTTATGGCCTGTGCGAGCTGCTCGCGATCGGCGTGCAGCATCAGCTTCGGCTGGCACTCGACGTCGATGAGCACCGTCGGAGGAAAGGCCGCCGAAACATCGTTCCGCACCTGTTCGAGGAGAGAGGCCGCATCCACCGGCACGAGTTGCGGAGTCTTCGCGCGCGTGAATCGCAAGACGTCCTGCGTCACGCGGCGCCCGCGATCGACGGAGCTGAGAATGCTCTTGGCGTGCGCTTCGGCGGCCGGCGCTTTGCGCAGGACGAGCTCGGCGTGCGGCTGAATGCCCATCAGCACGTTGTTGAATTCGTGCGCAATCGAGGAGGCGACGCGGCCGAGGGAGGCGAGGCGCTCGGCCGATTCGAACTCGCGTTCGAGCAGCAGGCGTTCGGTGATGTCGTGGAAATTGAGAACGATCGTCTCGGTACTCTGCGGCGTGCGGCCGAAACGGAACCGGACGTCGAGATGCCGCTCCTCTTTCGTCCGGTGCGTGAAACGGATCGCCGCTTCGACCGATTCGTGTGTCGCCAGCGTCTGCTGCATCCGCTCCGTGAACAGAAAGCGATCGTCGGGATGGATCAGCTCCGCGACGTGGGTTCCGCGCAGTTCATCCGGGTCATAGCCGAGCACGTCGTGCGCGGCGATGCTCGAGTAGATGAAACGCCCCTCGGGGTCGAGCGCGGCCACGAGGTCATACGATCCCTCGATCAGCGAGCGAAACCAGGCCTCGCTCGACGCCAGCGCTTCTTCAGCGTGGCGATCCTCCGTCCGATCGACCGCCGATCCGACGACGCCGACGATGTGGCCATGCTTGTCGCGCTCCGGCGAGATGCAGCAGGTGTAATCGCGTTCGTGGATGCGCGCCTGAAAGGTGACGACCTCGCCGGCCAGTGCGCGTTCATGCGCGGCGACGCCCGCTTCACCGAAGAGCTCGAGCACGGTCGACGCGGCGCTGGTGATGCCGCCGCCACAGCCGGAGAGCAGGCGCAGCTGCCGGTCCGATTGCCAGATGATCGTCGGCACCTGATCGATGAGTTGGTGAACCTGCTCGAGCTGCTCTTCTGTGCTTTTCTCCTGCCGGCGCGCAAAGAAATAAAGCGCAATTGCGGAACCGGCCGTAAAGATGATTCCTTTGACCGTCTGCACAGACGCGGGGAGCCGCGCCGCGATCGCATCGGTGGCGAAAATCCAGACAATCCCAAAAAGCGCAAAGAGGATTGCGGCGACCGGTGCGGTAACCAGACGCCGGGGGGCGCGTGCGAAACGTGCGAAGGTCATGATCGGGAAAAGCGGATTGACGGAAGGATTCTGCTACGGTCCGCTCCGCTCTGCAAGCCAGCC
This sequence comes from Thermoanaerobaculia bacterium, assembly GCA_036261885.1. Taxonomy (GTDB): domain Bacteria; phylum Acidobacteriota; class Thermoanaerobaculia; order Gp7-AA8; family Gp7-AA8; genus QHVT01. The sequence continues at coordinate 158,887 of DATAJY010000004.1, forward strand.
GGGTAATTCCCGGATGTGCTCCAGACGTGCGAACTCCTTGCCTTGCAATGAAGCGGCATCGACTTCCTCGTGTGCCCAGGTCGTGTAATACGGAATATGGATCGCACGTGCACCGGCTTCAACAGCCGGCAGCACATCCGACCGTAAGGAATTCCCGACCATTAGAAACTCCTCGGCCGGTACCGCGTGTCTGTTGAGAATCGTCGCATAGGTGCGCGCATCTTTCTTTGAAACAATCTCCACCGCGTGGAAGTGCTCGCCCAGTCCGGAGCGCGCCAGTTTCGATTCCTGATCGAAGAGATCACCCTTGGTCAGAAGCATCAGCCGATAGGACGGCGACAAGATCTCGATGGTCTCGCGCACTCCGTCCAGCAGATCGACCGGCGCGAGCAGCATGTCGTGGCCCCAGTCGAGAATGCGTTGAATCTCGACGCCGCTGACTCGCCCTTCGGTGAGCTCGATGGCGGTCTCGACCATCGAGAGGATGAAGCCTTTGATGCCGTATCCGAACTGGCCGAGGTTTTTCATCTCCGTGGCGAACAGACGCTCGCGAACCCATTCGGCGGGGTGATAGCGCCCGAGCATTTCGGCGAATTGCGACTCGGTCGCCTGAAACATCCGCTCGTTGTGCCACAGCGTGTCGTCAGCATCGAAAGCGATGAACTGGAACATCGAGCACCGAGTGTAATGGAGATCGCGCATGACAGAATGCCTGCGCGACGATGACCGCCGATCCCGATTTCGCCCGCCGGGGAAAACGAGAGCGTTTGCTCGGCCTCGGCGCGTTCGCAATCATCGTTCTCGTGGCGGTTCTGGCCGGATTCGCCCACGAAACATTCTGGCGACGCCATGAGCAGCGCGCGACGCAGGTCACGCAGACGGTGCAGTGGGAAGAGCGCACGCTGCGCGCCGGCGACCGCGTGCGCATCGCGCGCTGGGCCGGCACGTTCAAACCGGAGGATACGCGTGCGGCCGTCGAAGTCGACGCCGCTCCCGGACAGCGCGGCGTCATCCTCCGCGGCGAGTCGCGCGAAAACAGCTGGCATTTCCCCATCGACCCGAACGAACCGATTCAGGTCGTGCGCGTCCGGTGGGACGCGCAACCGTGGAAGCAGCACGGCCGCGAGCAGCGGATCGATTTAGGCGAGTTCGAAGCGACGATCCATGTGAGCTATCTCGAGATCGTGCACTGACGCGTGACGTTTACCGCCGCCTGCGGCCGAGCATCGCATCGATCGACCACGGTCCCGGGCCGGCGAACGCGAGATAGAGGAACACGAAGCAGTACAACGCCGCGAGCTCTCCGCCGTTCAGCGTCGGCCAGAAGCCGCCCGGTGCGTGCTGTTTGAAGTACGCGACGGCCATTTCTCCCGAAGCGAGGATCGCGGCGAGGCTGGTGAGCAGGCCGAGCGCAATGAGCGCACCGCCGATCAGCTCAATGAACCCGGCGGATCGAATCAGCGCCGGCGCGTTCTCCGACAATTTCGCGCCGGGATCGGGAAAGCCGAGCAGTTTCTGTGCGCCGTGCAGCATGAACATCAGGCCGGCGATGATGCGCAACGCGCTGCGCAGGTGAGGTGCCAGGGTCGACGGGAATGCGAATGCCATTACGTGTTCCCTCCAGCAATCGATGGTCGAATGCACCGATGATAGTCCTGCCGCGGCGGGCCGGCTCGTCAGACGTGCGCCCGCACCGGCAATACCACCATCGGCACACCCAGCCATTGCAGACGCCGCTGAATGAGCGTCGGCGTTTCATTGTGGAGCAGACGATTGAACATGCGCTCCTGCCGGAAGACGAGCTTGCCGGAGATGATCGTGGCCTTCGGATATTCGCGCGCAATGCGTTCGCAGAGGTCGGTCGCTTCGGCCACGACTTCGATTCCGACGTCGGTCGCGCCTTCGGCCGGAAAGCCGAGGCGGCGGGCGAGGTCGACGTATTTCTGTACGCTTTGTTCGGTCTCGCGCTGCAGCGCTTCGATCTCTTCGCGCCCTTTGAAGTGGCCGGAATCGACGACCGCGATCGAGACGAAGATGAATTGTTTGTAGAGGCCGGGAAAAAAGCGCAGCGTCGACAGGATCGTGTGGACGCCGAGGCCATTGAAGCCGTTCACGAGAATGACCGCGGTCGGGAGATTGGCCTGTAATGGCTGCTCGTTCGGCGCGCCGGTCGTCGGCAGGCTGCCGAGAATCTCGTCGAGCTGCCGCACGCCGTGTCGCATCGCCTCGTAATGCTGGTGCACGCGCAGACAAAGCAGCACGAACACCGTCGTGATCACGACGGTGACCCAGCCACCGTGGCCGAATTTCTCGAATACCGTCACGGCCAGAATCCCGGCGCACATGAGCAGCGCGATCCCGTGAATGGCGATGTGGTACGTGCGCTGGCGATCGCCGCGACGCGGCCACCAGAAGCGCCACATGCCGAGCTGCGACAACGTGAACGTCAGGAACACGTTGATCGAGTACATGACCACCAGCACGTGGATGTTGCCTTTCGTGTAGAAAAGCATCGCCAGCGCGGCGCCGCCCATGAGCAGCACGCCGTTGTGCATCGAGAGTTGTTCCGACAACGCCGCGAAGCGGTGCGGGAAAAACGAGTCGACGGCCATGTTGGCCATGACGCGCGGCCCGTCGATGAAGCCGGCCTGCGCCGCGACGAAAAGCAGCAGGCCTTCGGAGATGAGCGTGATCAGGATCAGCCAGTAGCCGACCGGCAGCGATCCGAGCATCCAGCCGCCCACCGCCGTTTCGGCGAGCACCGCGTTCATCGTTTTGCCATCGACGGGACGCGTTTGCAGAAGCAGGTAAGCGACGAGAATTCCGGACGCGGTCACGGCCAGCGACAGCGCCATGTAGATCATCGTCCGCTTGCCGGTCTGCACGCGCGGCTCGCGCATGATCTGCAGGCCGTTGGAAACCGCTTCGATGCCGGTGTAGGTACCGCCGCCGAGCGAATACGCGCGCAGGAAAAGCAACAGCATCCCGCCGACGCCGAGGGTCGCCAGCCCATTCGAATATTCAGTCGAGAGCCGATGCGAAACCTCGGGGATGGCGCCGAGGTGCGTGACGATCGAATAGCCGATCAGCAGCGCGTGCGTGGCCAGAAAGACGAGAAAAATCGGCGTCAGCACCTTCACCGATTCCTTGACGCCGCGCAGATTGAGCGCGATCAGCAGCACGATGGCCGCGACCTCGACCGAGATCTTCCACGGATGCCACGACCGCGGCAGGAAGCTGAAGATGGCGTTGCCGCCCGAGGCGATCGAAACGGTGATGGTGAGGATGTAATCGACGACCAGCGCGCAGCCGGAAACGACGCCGATGCGCGGACCGAGCAGGCGTGACGCAACGACGTAGCCACCGCCGCCGGTCGGGAACTGCTCGATGATGCTCGAGTACGACGCGGAGAGGATCAGCACCGTGATGCCGGTGGCGACGGCCAGGACGAGCGCGAGATAGTGATGCTCGCCGAGCGCGCGGAACGCTTCTTCCGGTCCGTACGCGGACGACGAGAGGCCGTCGGCGCCGAGACCCACCCACGCCAGAAACGCGATCAGCGAGATTTTGTGCAGCGCATGCGGATCGGTGACGTCGCGTCGTTCGCCGAGAATCTTTCGCTGCACGCGGTCGGCGAACGACTCGCGCGGCAGCAGGGAGCCGGAGGGGTCATCAGGTTTCGGATGGATGGTCATGCGGTTTTCAGTCGGCCTCGAGCTCGCGATGAGCGAAGAGCGCGGGGGCGAAGACCCAGACGAAGAGAAAGACGCTGCGGAGCAGCGGCCGCGCGGGAGAGCCGATCAGCGCGTACCAGCCGTGGCCGAGGCGCGTGGTCACCGCCATTTCGGTGACGATCGTGAGCACCAGCCAGGTGATGCCGACGCCGAGGGCGTGCGAACTGCCGGCCGTGCATGCGCAGAGGCGCGTGTAGAGCCATGCGGTAACGACGATGGCGGCGATCGCCACGGCCGCACCGCCGCTCGAGGAGAAGCGGTCGACTGCATGCCCGCCGATCACCAGCACGACCGCGATCAGCCAGAAGAGCAGGACGAGCGTGGCCGTGGTGATCGGATGATGACGGCGTTCGGCAAACGCGATCGGGTGAGCCATCGTTGCCATCGCAACCTCCTCACTCTCGACAACGCGGAGGCGGAAGCGCGGTCGTTAAGAAAGAGGGAGGACCGCCGTTGGAATCGCGAAAGAGTTCATGAAGAGTTCGTAAAGATCGCGGTCACACCGGTTCGGCGATGAAGCGGTAGCCGACCCACGGCTCGGTGATGATGTAGCGCGGCGACGACGGATCGGGCTCGATCTTCTTGCGCAGGGAGCTCATGTGCACGCGCACGGTGTCGGCGGTCGTGCCGGGAGCATCGGGCCAGATGCGGCTGATGATGTGGTCGGTGAACATCGGCCGGCCGGCATTCGACGCGAGCAGTTCGAGCAGCGAGTATTCGGTCGGCGTGAGGTGGATCTCGCGATCCCCCTGCAGCACACGCCGTCGTTCGAGATCGAGCGACAAGGCGTCGAACACGAGCAGCTTCGCCGCGGCAATCGTACGGCGCAACTGCGCGCGGACGCGCGCGAGCAATTCGGCCACGGAGAACGGCTTGGTCACGAAATCATCCGCGCCGAGATCGAGCGCGCGGATCTTGTCGGCATCGTCGCCTCGCACCGAGAGCACGAGAATCGGCGTGCGCGCTTTCGCGCGAATGGCGCTGATCAATTCGAAGCCGTCGGCGCGCGGCATCGAGAGGTCGGTGAGCACGAGATCAGGTCCGCTCGCCGTGAACGCACGGATTCCCTCGAGCCCGTCGCTCGCGGTGATGGTGTTGTAGCCCGACGCGCGCAGTTCGCGCTCGAGCGAAGTACGGATCGATGGATCGTCGTCGACGACGAGCACGATCGGCGCGAGAGTCATGCATCCTCCGTGGTCGCGAGTGGCGGCAGCGGCGCGGAGCGGACGTCGAGCCGCGCGATCGTTCCGCCGCCGGCGCGCGGCGTGATGCCGATGCTGCCGCCGTTTGCGGCGGCGAGGCTGCGCGCGATCTCGAGGCCGAGTCCGCGTTGCGCGACATCGCTCGTGGCGCCGGGAAGGAGATTGCCATCCGCATCGGCAATGCCGGCCGGCACGCCCGGTCCGCGATCGAGTACTTCGATCCGTACGAGTTGGCCATGCGGGCGCGCCGTCAATTCGATGGGCGCGCCGGGCGGGGAGACGCGATGCGCGTTTTCGATCAGATTGACGAGAATCTCGAGCGCGAGCACCGGATCGACATTCGCGTCGGGACAGTCGTCGCTCACACGGATCGACACCGGCCGCGTCTCGAAGACGAGTGGCAGGTTCTCGCGCACCGCGCGAAAGAGATCGGCCGGCGGCGTCGGCTCGAACCGCGGTTTCGCCTTGCCTGCTTCGACGCGCGCCATGGCGAGGAGATTGTCGATTCGACGATGCAGCCGCGCGGTCTCGTCGGCGATGCCGTTCATCGGCACTTTCAGGTCGTCATCGCTCGCCGCCTTCCGGCGCAGCGCTTCGGTGTGAATGGTGATCGCGGTGAGCGGCGTCGTGAGATCGTGCGAGATCGCGCGCAGCAGCGAGGTCTTGAGCGTCTCGCTTTCGCGCAGCGCTTCCATGTGTGCGGTTTCTTCCATGAATCGCTCGCGCTCCACAGCCAGGCTGACCAGTCTCGCCGCCGACACGAGCGCCGGCAATGACGCCTCGGTGCCTCTCGCGACGAGCGCGCCGGTGGTGGTCTCGCCGACGAGCAGCGGCAGATAGACGTCGCGTCCGAACGGCGAGGGAAACTCGAGCGGCTCCTGCTGGCGTCCGATGGCGGCGATCCGCTCCTCGATCTCGTCCGGCTTGTCTCCCGACCACCAGATCACCTGCTGCCGATGCGGATTTCCTTCGAACAGGACTAGCCCGCCGTTCCGCGCACCGAACAACGACAACGCGCGCCCGGCCGCTTCCCCGAGTGCCTCGACGCGATTCGTGGCGCTGAAGAGCTCGACGCTGAGGCCGTAGAGCGAGGCAAGCTCGGTCCGGCGCCGCTCCGCGCGCTCCGCCTGCACGCGGGCCGCGATGACGAGCCGGCTGACGACGACGGAGGTGATGAGAAACGCCGCCAGGGCCACCCAGTTCGCAGCGTCGTGAATCGTGAACGTGTAGAGCGGCGGAAAAAAGAAGAAGTTGTAGCAGAGCGTGGCCAGTACCGACGTGACCGCACCCGCCGCGAGGCCGCCGCGAATCGAGACCAGCAGCACGACGATCAGAAATGCGAAGCCGATCGCGTTCGGATTGAGCGCGGCCAGGCGCCCGACGCCGGTGACGAGCGCCGTACCGCCGAGGGCCAGCAACCAGGGAGTCAGCCTCCGCATCCGCACACCGATAACACGAATCGAATACGGCCGTGCTTAAGAGAACCGAAAGATGAACGGCGGTCAGTTCCGGATGGCAAGGGCATTGCTGAAACCGGCAGCGGAGAACGCGCGCACGTGTGGCGGAACAACAACCTTTCGATCGTCATCTTCACGTTGTTTCTGTTGTGCCTGTGCGGACACGCGCTGTCTGGCTGGGGCGCGTACAACGACGAGCAGAAAGAACATGGCGAGCCGCCGGTGACGCTCTCCGAATATCTGCGCTCGCCCGATTTCGGCGAGACCGTGTTCGAAAACTGGGAGAGCGAGTTCCTGCAGATGGGGTTCTACGTGATCCTCACCGTGTTCCTGTATCAGCGCGGATCGTCGGAATCGAAAAAGCACGACGGCACCGATGAAGTGGAAGAGGATCCGCTCGCGCATCGCGACGATCCCGGCGTGCCGTCGCCGGTGCGCGCCGGTGGCTGGAAGCTGGCGCTCTACAAGAACTCACTGAGCCTCGCGTTTCTGCTGCTGTTCCTCTTGTCGTTCCTCGGACACGCCGTGGCCGGCGCGCGGAAATTCAACGCCGAGAATGCCGAGCATCATTCGACGGAGGTCGTCAGCGCGATCGGCTACATGAGCAAGCCGCAGTTCTGGTACGAGTCGTTCCAGAACTGGCAGAGCGAGTTTCTGGCGGTGCTGGCGATCGTGGTGCTCTCGATCTGGCTGAGGCAGTGGGGCTCGCCGGAATCGAAGCCGGTGCACGCGCCGCACGATGAGACCGGCAGCGGCTGACGAAAGCAGAGCTTGTTTCCGTCCGGCCGCAGTTCTATCGTTCCGTCATCGAGACAATCGAAAGGAGCAGCCGATGAAACTGCGGAGTGCGGTGATGGTGTCCCTGCTGGCGATGTCGGTGTCGATGTTCGCGCAGCAGCCCGGCCGGTGTGGAACGCGCCAGTTGAGCGATGGCGAGATCGCGGCGCTGGAGAAAAACGTGGCGCGCGGAAAGAAAGGGAAGTCGAGCGCGATCATCCCGGTGTGGGTGCATGTGGTCAGCCGCGGCGCCGGCTTCGACAACGGGGAAGTGCCGGATACGATGATTCGCGCGCAGATGCGCGTGCTCGAGGAGTCGTACAACGGCCGTACCGGCGGCGCGAACACCGGCTTCGCTTTCGAGCTCGCGGGCGTGACCCGCACCGTCAACGCGGCGTGGTTCACCGGTCTCGCCTCCGACACCGATGCGGAACTGGAGATGAAGAGCGCGTTACGACGCGGCGGTCCCGGCACGCTCAACGTCTATCTCGTCGACGCCAGCCCGTACCTCGGCTGGGCCTATTTCCCATCGATTCTCAACAGCTCTTCGGCGAATCTCGACGGCGTGATCGTCGACTATCGGTCGCTGCCCGGCGGACCGTTCGCCATTTACAGCGAAGGCGACACCGCGACCCACGAGGTCGGTCACTGGCTCGCGCTGTACCACACGTTCGACGGCTACTGCGGCAAGAACGGTGACTACGTCGCCGACACGCCGTCCGAACAGAGTCCGGCGTTCAATTGTCCGGCCGGCCGCGACACCTGCATCGGCACCGCGCATCCGGGACTCGATCCGATCACGAACTTCATGGACTACACGCAGGACTCCTGCATGTACGAGTTCACGTCCGGGCAGGCCGAGCGCATGCAGGCCGCCTGGGCGGCGTTCCGCGATTGAGAGCGAAGCGAAGGAGAAAACAAAAACGGCCGCGTGTCGCGGCCGTTTTTCATTTCGCAGCGGTGCGCTTGGATGCGGCCGCGAGGCGGGACTTGTAGCGGTTGGCGGTGTTCTCTTTGATGAGGCCGGTCTTGGCGGCCTTGTCGATCACGGAGAAGCTGGTCGCCAGGGTTCCCTTGTCGGCGTCGCCGCCGGCCAGAGTGGTGCGGGCCTTTTTGAGAGCGGTCTTGAGACCGGATTTCGCGGCGCGGTTACGCGCCTTCCTCTTTTCGGCCTGTCTGCGCTGTTTCTCGGCCGAGGCAATGTTCGCCATTCGTTGCTCCTACTGAATTTCTTCTTGATTTTCCAGAGGCGGCAAAAAGGGCCGCCTCGAATTGTAAGCCCCTGATTCTACTTCGTCTCGATCCCGAGCTGCTTCAGTTTCTGCCGCGCCAGAGAGGCTTCCTGAGACTGCGGGTGCTCGTGCAACACATATTGAAGCTGCACAACTCCCTGTGCTCTCTCGTTGATGTTGATGTAGGCGTAGCCCTTCTTCAGAAGCGCACCCGGAACCTTGTCGGATTTCGGGTATTTCGTGACGACGCTGTCAAACTGCGCAATGGCCTCGCGATATTTCTTCTGCGAGAAAAGACTTTCGCCGATCCAGTACTGCGCGTTGTCGGCGAGGTCGGAATCGGCGTTGTCCTGCACGAATTCGCGGAAGCCGTCGATGGCCAGATCGAAGTTGCCGCGCTGGTAATCGCGATATGCGGCCTGGTAGGTCTGGAGCGGGTCGGCGGCAGGGGAGGCCGGCACGGTCATCGAGCCGGAGGAAGGAGCGGTGCCGCCGCTGGTCTGAGACGGTGTGGTCGCGCCGGCCGCCGGAACGCTCGCGGCAGCGGCCTGCTGCAGCGCGCTCACCTGCGCGCGAAGATCGGCGACCTCGCGCTGCGCCTGGGCCAGCTGCTGCGCGAACTGATCGAGGCGGTAGCTGTTCTGCTCGATCGAGCCCTGCGCGCCCTGAATGCGGTTGTCGATCTCGTCGACCTTCGTCACCAGCGTCGCATTCGACTTGAGCAGCATTTCGGTCTGCTCGGCGATGCGCGTGTTGACCGACTGCACTTCCTCTTTCGAAGAGGCGGTCCGCTTGACGTTGGCGAGCTCCTGCTGGAGCTCGGCCACCTGGTCCTGCGCGCGCTCGAGATCGGAGGTCGACGCGCAGGCGGCCGCGGCGAGCGCCGCGGCCAGCATCACGAGGGTCTTGAGAATCTTCATGTCTATCTCACGAGGACGAGATGGGCGCGGCGGTTCTGCGACCACGACGCGTCATCGTGTCCGTCTTCGAACGGACGCTCTTCGCCGTAGCTGACGGTGCGGATGCGGCCCGCATCGACGCCGAGCGTCACGAGGTAATCCTTGGCGCTGTTCGCGCGGCGATCGCCGAGGGCGAGGTTGTACTGCTCGGTGCCGCGCTCGTCGCAGTGTCCTTCGATGAGCAGCTTGTAGCCGGAGCCCTGGTCGCTGCGCAGCCACGTGGCCGACGCCGTGAGCGCCGCCTGCGCCGCGTCATCGAGCGTCGCTTCGTCGTAGTTGTAGAACGCGTCGCGGATGTAGCCCTTGCCGCGGGCCCAGTTGTTCAGTTCCGTTTCATCGGTCGGCACGACTTCCGGCTGCGGGTTGTTCTCCTGCACGAAGTCTTTCTGCTCGACCGGAGTTTCGACCGGGGGCGGAGGCGGCGGCACGGTCGGCGTGGTGTCCATCACCGGCGGCTGCGTATCGGTCTTGACGTTCTTCTTCGTGGTCCGGCAGGCCGGCATCAGCACGAGAAGAATCATGATCATGCTCGCCCAGAAGGTCTTTGACATCTTGCTCATAAGCTTTCCACTCCCTTGTACGGATAATAGCTCGTAGTTTGGATCATAGGTTGATTGTTGATCTCTCTCACGATCGGCCTCTGATCGTCATTCCGGTTTTTTCGACCAGTCGGGTTCCTTGTTCTCGCCGTCGAACGTGAGCTGCAGCAGATCGGTGCCGTCGACGCGCATCCGATAGACCTGCCATTTGCCGCTGCGATTGGACTGGAACGCAATCCATTGTCCATCGGGAGACCAGGTCGGCTGCTCGTTCGAGCCTTCACCCGCCACGATGCGGTTTTCCCCGGTCACGAGATTGGCGATACGAATCTGAAAGCGTCCGTTGACGCGCGATGTGTAGGCGACGCGTTCTCCATCCGGAGCCCACGTCGCGTCGTCGTTCCAGTTGCCGTCGAAAGAGATGCGGCGGACGTTCGTTCCTTCCGCGTCCATCACGTAGATCTGCGGCGTGCCGGTGCGTCCGGACGTGAACGAGATCTGCCGGCCGTTGGGACTCCATTCCGGAGTCGATTCGATCGATGACGTGGTCGTGAGCCGGCGCACGTTCGAGCCATCGTCCTTGATCAGGTAGATGTCGGGATTGCCGCGCACCGAGCCGACGAAGGCGATGTCGTTGCCGACCGGCGAGAACGTCGCCGAGGTGTTGAGCGCCAGGCCGCTGTTGATGCGCACCCGTCCGCCGCCGCGGCGATTGATGATGTACATGTCGCTCGTGCCGCGCGCGAACGAGGTGTAGACCATCCGCTCGTTGTCGGGGGACCAGCTCGGCAGAATCGAAAGCGCGCCGTGATTGGTGATCTTGCGCTGATTCGAACCGTCCCAGTCCATCAGCCAGATTTCCCACATGCCGCTGCGGTTCGAGGCGAAGGCGATCTGCGTGAGGAAGATGCCGGGACGGCTGCTGACGAGGCGAATGAGCTCGTTGGCCAGCATGTGCGCCGTGCGCGACAACGCCGCTTCCGGAGAGCGATAGCGCTTCTTCATCTGCGACGTGCCGCTCTGATCGAAGAGCCGCCCTTCGACGACGTACTCCTCTCCTTCCATCCAGACGTTCAGCTGGAGATGCAGCTGGGCCTCGAGCCGCTTCATGAGGTCGGGCGTCACGGGCGTCGATGGAGGAAGCGGCGCGATGGCGAATGCGCCGGAGTAGGCGATGTCGCGCGTCAGCGGCGAGAAGAAATTGGTGCGCACCGCTTCGGCGGACACAGGCGACGGTGCCGGCGCCTGATACGGCGTCAGCTCCGGAAACGGTACGGCGATGCGCACGACCGCCGCGGCATCCGCCGCACCGATCGAGGTGGTGATGGTGGTGGTTTCCTGCGCGGCTGCAGTGAACGCCAGCGCGAGCGCAAAAAGAATGTTCTTCATCGGAATGTGTGCCTGACTCCCAGGATGGTTCCTGAATATCCGAACGGCAGCGGATTGAGAGGCGACGCGCTGAGCACGGCGCTCAAGGCGGCGCGATCGAACGTGCCGTTGCCGCTCGGGGTCACGATTTTCGCGTCGACGATCTTTCCGTCGCGCTGGATGCGGAAGAAGATGGTGGTGGCGGTGCCGGGAGGAACGCTCGGCCGGACCCAGACGCCGCCGATCTTGCGGTTCATCGCCTGGATGTAGATCGCGTACGGGAAATCTCCCCCTTCGATCCCGGTGACGCCGGCGCCGCCGACCGGGACGTCGACGATGCCGGCAGCGACGTCGGTGGTCGTCGCCGTCGATGGTGCCGCTGGAACCGGCGGCGCCGGTGCCGCGGCCTCGGAGCCTTTTTTCGTCGAGCGCCCGAACGGCGACAGCGGAACGGTGTTTTTCTCCGGCTTCGGTGCCGGTTTCTCGAGCACCGGTTTCGGTTCTTCGATCTTCGGCTTCGTTTCTTCGATCTTCGGCGGCGCGATCGGTTTCGGCGTCTCGGTGCGCGTGCTCTTCCGCGCCGCCGGGGCCGCCGGGGTCTGTGCGGCGATCGGCGCGAACTCGATGCTCACGAATGTGGCCGGTGCGGGGGCGGTGGCGTGGAAGGCGCTGTAGACGACCAGTCCGCCGAGCGCTGCATGCAGCAGCACCGCGAGCAGAATCGCCGACCCGGCCCCGCGGTCCAGCGCGGCGCGCTGGGCGAGTACGTCAGCGACGCGGTCGTGCATGCGTTTCTCCGGGTCGCGTGATCATGCCGAGCTGTTCCACACCCGCCCTGTTCATCACATCCAGCACCGCCACCACGCGGCCGTAGGGCACGCCTTCGTCGGCTTCGAGCAGCGCGCGCTTGATCTTGCGTGCACGCAGCATCGGGCCGAGGGTTTGATCGAAATTCGTCGAGCCGACGGTCGTGCCGTCGACATACACCGCGCCGTCGGCCGTGATCGTCACTTTGGCCGGATTGTTCGTCGCCAGCTCGAAGCTCCTGCCTTCCGCCGCCGGCAAAGCGACGTCGAGCCCCTGCGTCAGCATCGGTGCCGTGATCATGAAGATGATCAACAGCACGAGCATGACGTCCACCAGCGGCGTGACGTTGATCTCGGCCATGTCGCCGAGGTCGTCGCTCTCTCCGAATCGAAAAGCCATTGCCTTCTTGGACGGTCCTACGTGAAGTTCCGTTCCGTCAGATTCAAAAATTCGAGCGTGAAGTCTTCCATCTCGCCTCGGGCCTGGCGCAGGCGTGAGACGAAATGGTTGTAGGCGAGCAGCGCCGGAATCGCGGCGAAGAGACCGGCGGCCGTGTTGATGAGCGCTTCACTGATGCCGGGCGCGACGGCCGAGATCGATGTGGAGCCGGTCGCACCGATCGTGCCGAACGCTCCCATGATTCCCCACACCGTGCCGAAGAGTCCGATGAACGGCGTCGCCGCGGCGGTGGTGGCGAGGAACGGCACATAGCGCGAAAGACGCGCGCCTTCAATGCGCGTGGCCCGAATCAAAGAACGTTCGACGCTGTCGAGGGACTTCACCGTCTGACGGCCGCCTTCGCTATGCGCGATCTGTGCCTCGATCTCCGCATAGCCGGCGCGGAAGAGACCGACCAGCGCGGAGTGGGCGAGCGGACCGAGCGCCGATTGCACGTCGGCCAGACGTTTCGCTTTGCGGAAAATCGGAACGAACGTGCGCGTCGATCGCTGCGAGCGCCGGAAGCGCTGCGCCACCGCGATCATCACCGCCCACGAGATGACGGAAAAGAGAAGAAGCAGGGCCAGGACGGTCTTGCCCACCCACCCGGCCTGTTGAAACGCCGTCCACAGTTGCACGACGCGGAGCCTAAACGACCACACGCACAGGCGCAACCCGCGTTTCGGTCATGTTCCGGTCGAGGTGACCTTCAAACCGATGATGGCGATGAGCAGCATCGTCAGAAATGCAATGCGCGGCAGCGTCACCGGCTCATTGAAGAGCATCACGCCGAGAATTGCGGCGCCGAGTGCGCCGATGCCGACCCAGACCGCATAAGCGGTGCCGATCGGCAGCGTGCGCGCGGCATGCGCCAGCAAGCCCATGCTGATGATGATCGCCGCGATCACCAGCACCGACGGAAGCGGTTTGCGAAACCCATCCGTGTACTTGAGCCCGACGGCCCAGCACACTTCGAAGAAACCTGCGATTACGAGGAGCAGCCACGCCATGCGGCGGAGTTTACTGTGCCGCTGCCGCGCGGTGGGGGCGATGCGCGCGCCGAATGCCACGCCGAACAGCGGACGGCAGCGATCCCGACAAAGAGATTCGACGCAATGCGTCGAGCGACGATGGTGTCTTCGTAGCCATCGGAATCTCGCCGGTCAGAGGCAAGGAAGATCTGCCGATCCCTCATGTTATCTTCGCGCGCCGGACGAGCTGGCGCGATTCGTGTTTCGCTGCTGGCCCCGTAGCTCAGTTGGATAGAGCAGCGGTTTCCTAAACCGTTGGTCGGAGGTTCGAATCCTCTCGGGGCCACCACTCCTGACGAAGAAAGGGCTCGTTCGATGAAGAAGCTGTTGGCTGTTCTCACGGCGCTCGCTTTCCTCTCCCTCGCTGGTTGCGCCACCGCTCCCGCCGTCACCGATCCGGAGACGCGCCGCAAGATCGCGGCGGTGCAGATCGTCGAGCCGGGACAGCAGCCGCCGCGCGAGTACACGATCCTTGAGGAAGTAGTCGGCTATTCGTGCGCGCGGCAGATGGGCAGCACTCCGACGGTCGAGGAAGCACGCGAGGCGATGCGTGTCGAAGCGGGGAAGCTCTCCGCCGACGCGGTGATCAACGTCGCCTGCGAGGCGACCGGCGTGAGCATGACCAAGAATTGCTGGAAAGCGCTCGAGTGCCGCGGCGACGCGGTGAAGTGGAAGTGATCACACCTGCTGCAGCCGCGCCATGGCGTGGAGCACGCGCTCGAATAGCTCGTGCTCCGCAATCGGTGTGACTCCATCTTCCATGTCCATCACCTCGGCCGGCGACGCCTGTACCTTGCGCGCGAGCTCATGCACCGAAATGCCGAGCTCGAGGCGCAGTCGGCGGAGATCGTGACGGCTGACGAGGCGATCCATGAGCTCGCGACACCGTAGGCGTCGCGCCTCGGGAGCCGTTGTGCGGCCAGTCACGCGTGCGATGGTGGCGGTCGCACGTCGATTTCGTGACGATGCCGTGAACTGCAGTCGAAAGGCGCGACCGCGCGCGTACAGTTCGTCGCATGCGGCGGCTGCTTCTCTTCCTGTTCCTTGCGACCGGCGTGCACGCGCAGGAGCGCGGAACACTCGTCGAGCACGTGGCGGCGAAGAGCGATCCCTCGCAGACCTACACGTTGTATCTGCCGTCGTCGTACGACGCGGCAAAGCAGTATCCGGTGCTGTTGATTCTCGATCCGCGGGGCCGCTCCGTAATGGCGGCGGAGATCTTTCGCGCCGCCGCCGAGGAGTATCAATGGATTCTCATCAGCTCCAATGACACCCGCAGCGACGTCGTGCGCGACAATCCGAATCCGCGCGCATTGAACGCCATCGTGCCGGACGCGTTCGATCGTTATGCGAGCGACGATCGCCGCGTCTACTTCGCCGGATTTTCCGGAACGGCGATGTTGTCGTGGGGTTACGCGGTCTGGAGCGGAAAAATCGCCGGAGTGATCGGTGTCGGCGGCCGCCTGGTCGACGAAATTCCTCCCGCGAAATTCAATTTCGCCTATTACGGCTTTGCGGGCGACGTCGATTTCAACAATCGCGAAATGCGTGCGATCGAGGCAATTCTCGACAAGGAAGCCAGGCGCCCGCATCGCTTCGAACCGTTCGACGGCGATCATCGCTGGATTTCCCCTGCGCTCGCACACGACGCCCTCGGCTGGCTCGAAATCGTCGCCATGAAGGAAGAGCGTCGCGGCCGCGACGCCGCACTGATCGGGAAGCTCTATTCCGAAGAGGTCGCCAAAGCGGGGAGCGGACTCCAGGCATTACGCCGTTATCGCGCCATTGCACGCACGTATGAGGGGATCCACGCGCTCGATGACGTACAGGCGAACATCAGGCGGCTCGAAGCGGATCCCTCGGTGCGGCGCGAGGAGAAAGAGGAAGCACAATGGGATGCATTCGAGCGCCAATACCTGCTCGACGTTCATCCGCGTGCGGCGACGTTCCTCGCACAAGACAATGTCGCCGAAGGATTTCGTTTCGCGGAGTTGAAACGGCGTGCGAAACGAGCGGGCGCCGAGGGATCGACCGCGCGCCGATTGCTCGAAGCGTCGTTCACGCAACTCGCGTTCTATCTGCCGACGCAGCTGTTCGCATTGAAGCGTTATGACGACGCCGCACGCGCGCTCGAAGCCGCCCTCGAGATTCACGAGGACCGCTGGCCGCTCTGGTACAACCTCGGCGCCGCACACGCCCGTCGCCGCGACAAGCGCCACGCCTTCGATGCCCTCGATCAGGCGATCGCGCATGGATTCAAGAACGCGAAAATGCTCGAAGAGGACGAGGATTTCGCGAATGTGCGCAGCGATCCTCGTTACGCAACCATCCTCAACATGCTGCAATGACCCGTCCCCGGTAGGCCCTCACGAATCCCATTCCCACTCGGCAGCCGCACGTCCCCCCAGCGCAGCAACCCGCGCCGCCGGCCGTGCCGGCCACTCGGCAGCAGCACGTCCCCTCAGCGAAGCAACCCGCGCCGCCGGCCGTGCCGGCCACTCGGCAGCCGCACGTCCCCCCAGCGCAGCAACCCGCGCAGCCGGCCGTGCCGGCGCCGGCCACGAATCCCATCCCCACTCGGCAGCCGCACGTCCCCCTCAGCGCAGCAACCTGCGCCGCCGGCCGTGCCGGCCCGGCTGGCAGTTGATTCGCAGTGTTATTTGGCGTCATGAACGTCAACACTCTGCTTCTGGCGGCGACGCTTCTTGCCGCCGTTCCTCTTACCGCACAACAGATCGAAGGGCTTCCGGACGCCGCGGCGCGCAACGGGAAAGTCATCACCATCGACGTCTCCACGAACCAGATCTACCTCTTCACGAACGGCGAGCTCGTACGCAAGGCGCCGGTCGCCACCGGCTCCGACAAAGTGTTGCGCAAAGGCCGCCGTGTCTGGTGGTTCCGCACCCCGCGCGGCAAACACGAAGTGCTGCGCAAGATCAAAGATCCGGTGTGGCGCAAACCAGACTGGGCATTCGTCGAAGAAGGGAAAGCCATTCCGCCGGCCGATTCTCCGTTGCGCGAGGAGCGTGGAACGATGGGCAAGTACGCGCTCGACCTTGGCGAGCGGGTCATGATTCACGGCACGAACGATCCGAAATCGATCGGCCGCCGCGTCTCGCACGGCTGCATCCGCGTGCCGAACGACATGCTCGCGCTGCTCTGGAAAGAGATCGCAGTCGGCACCGAGGTGCACATCTTCGACAGCCGTCCTGAGCTGGTGCGGCTCAAGGGGAGCGAGAACGGTTTGAACGATCTGGAGATGTAGGAGCGGGCCCGCCGGAGGCGGGCGGCCCGGCCGGCCTGGAAGCCGGCGCTCCTCTCTCTCTCCTCTCCTTTTTTTCTACTTCGATTTCAGCTTCGCGTTCTCCTGATCCTTTCGATCGTGTGCGAACGTCGAGAGGATCAGATAGAACGCCGCGGCGGAGGCGAGGAGATAGCCGAGCACCGCGAGACCCGGATAACCGAAGATCGTGAAGTTCGTCGCAACGCGCATCATCATCGATGACGACACCAGCAATGCCGCGATGACCACGCCGACGGTGATCCGATTGGCGATCTTGTGCATCCCGGAGAGGAACTCCTCGGCCTGCGCGATCTTGATGCCGAAGCCGAGTTTTCCCTGCGCCGTCAGATCGACGATCTCGCGCGCGCGGTGGGGCAGATCGAGCGCGAGCTGATTGAGATCGAGCAGCGCCGGATAGAAGTTGCGCGGATTGAACTTCTGCGCGAGCTTCTGACCGATGAGCTGCTCCGCGTAATCGCGAATGACCCGATGCGGATCGTAGTCGGGATCGAGCTTCTTCGTGATGGCGTCGAGGTGCAGCAGCGTCTTGGCGAGCATCGTCAGCTCGGCGGGGGCGCGCAGCTCATTGTTGTTCGCGACGTTGATGACCGTGAAGAGCATCTGCCCGGTGTTGATGTCGCGCGCGCTGGCGTCGTGCACGGCGGCGACGATCGTCGAGATCTCGCGCGTGAATTTCGCCGCATCGAATCGCTCCTGCACTTCCGACATCCGCACGCATGCATCCGCCACCTCTCCGCCGCGATTCGTGGAGAGTGCGAGGAGCAGCTTGATGACCTCGTCCTGAAACTCCTGATTGATGCGGCCGACCATTCCGAAGTCGAGCAGCACGAGTTGCGGCTGGGCGCTGTCGTCTTCGCGCACGAAGACGTTGCCGGGATGGGGATCGCTGTGCCACACGCCGTCGACGCAGATCTGCTTCAGATACGCCTTCGTCAGGACGGCGGCGAGCTGCGCGTAATCGCGATCGATGAGAGACAGCGGCGTCATCTTCGACACCTTGCGTCCTTTGACGAGCTCCGTCGTGAGCACGCGCGGGGAGCTGAGATCGTGGACGACGGCGGGGATGTAGATCTGCGGAAACTGCGCGAGGTTCTCGCGCAGCGTCTCGGTGTTGCGCGCCTCATGCAGGTAATTGAGCTCGCTGTACATCACGAGGCGGGCCTGTTCGATCGCCGCGACGAGACTCATTTTGCGGCCGATGTCGGTATGTTTTTCGAGCTCGCCGGCGATCTCGGTGAAGACGTCGAGATCGGCGCGCACCTGTTCGCGCACGTTCGGCCGCTGCACTTTGACGACCACCTCGCGGCCGTCGCGCAGCACCGCGCGATGAACCTGACCGAGGGACGCGGCCGCCAGCGGTGTGGCCTCGAACGTTTCGAAGATCTTCGAGATGCGCCCGCCGAGCTCCTCTTCGACGATTTTCTCGACGTCGGCGAACGAGAACGGCTCGAGGTTGTCCTGCAGTGATTCGAGCGCGAGGATGTACTCGTTCGGAACGACGTCGGGACGGGTCGACAGAAGCTGTCCGAACTTCACGTAGGTCGGCCCCATCGACTTCAGGGCGCTGGCGAACGCCTCCGCGCGCGCGCGGACGTCGGGCTCGATCTCGGTCGCTTCCGGCTCTGCGGCGAGAAAGTCTTCCGGCGAGAGGGTGATGCGGAAGTCTTTCCGTCCGTAGCGGGTGAAGAGCAGCAGAAGATCGCGGTATGCACCGAGGTTGCGGGTCTTGAGCATCGGAGGCGAACTGTGCAACGGCCGCGCCGAGGCGCCGCGTCGCCATCGATCGCTGCGTCTGCTCTTGTCCCGTGTGCTACCATCGCTCGATTCTTCGAGCAGTCCTCAAGGAGCACTTTTCATCATGGCGAATTACAGGACCCTGTTTACGTCGGAGTCTGTGACCGAAGGGCATCCCGACAAGATCGCGGACCAGATTTCCGATGCGATTCTCGACGCCGTTCTGGCGGAGGATCCGGTGGGCCGTGTGGCGTGCGAAACGCTCGTCACGACCGGCCTGGCAATGATCTCGGGTGAGATCACGACCAAGACGTATGTCGACTTTCCGTCGATCGTGCGCGGCACGATCCGCGAGATCGGCTACACGCGTGCGAAGTACGGTTTCGACAGCGAGACCTGCGCGGTCATCTCTTCGATCGATCCGCAGTCGCCCGACATCGCGCAGGGCGTGGACACCGGCGGCGCGGGTGATCAGGGCCTGATGTTCGGATTCGCCGTGCGCGAGACGCCGGAGCTGATGCCGCTGCCGATCATGCTCGCGCACCAGCTCACGCGCCGCCTCACGGACGTGCGCAAATCCAACGAGCTCGACTTCCTTCGTCCCGACGGCAAGTCGCAGGTCACGATCGAGTACGACGGCAAGCGTCCCGTGCGCGCCGAGGCGATCGTCATCTCGACGCAGCACTCGCCGAGCGTCAGCCATCGCGATCTCAGCGACGCGATCATCGACAAGGTGATCCGCGAGGTCGTTCCGGCCGAGCTGCTCGACAAAGACACCAAGTACCACATCAACCCGACCGGCAAGTTCGTGATCGGCGGACCGCAGGGCGACACCGGACTCACCGGCCGCAAGATCATCGTCGACACGTACGGCGGCCGCGGCCGTCACGGCGGTGGCGCGTTCTCGGGCAAGGACCCCACAAAGGTCGACCGCTCGGCGTGCTACATGGCCCGCTACATCGCCAAGAACATCGTCGCCTCCGGCATTGCCGATGAGTGCGAAGTGCAGCTGGCGTATGCGATCGGCGTGGCCGACCCGGTGTCGGTGTACGTCGACACGTTCGGCACCGGCAGGATCGAGCAGACGAAGATCGTCGACCTGGTGCGCGAGCACTTCAAGATGACGCCGCGCGGCATCATCGAGTCGCTGCAGCTGCGCCGTCCGATCTTCAAGAAGACCGCCGCCTACGGTCACTTCGGCCGCAACGAGGCGGAGTTCACCTGGGAAGCGACCGACAAGGCCGAAGCGCTTCGCGCCGCCGCCGGCGTCGACGCAGTGGCCGTCTAGAAACACCGCAACGTAGCGCCGGCGTCAGCCGGCAGGAGCGCCGACATCGCGTCGGCGCTTTTTTTTTACTCGAACTGTTTACTCGAACAACGGGAGCCGCGCCTCCTCCGGCGTGGCCAGCTCCGCGAGCAGCACGGCCACTCCCAGTTCACCCTTCCACAACGCGTGCGCGCGGGAGCTCGTCTCGCGCGCTTTCGCGGCGGCGTGGCCGGCAAGCTCCCGCGCTCGCGCGAGCCATTCGTGCTCGCCGGTGTGGCGGTAAAAATTCAGCAGCGCGTACGCGCGGCCGGCGGAGCCACAACAGAGATCGGCGTGATGAATCGGCTCCTCCCACGCGTTCCACGCCGCGTCTCTGGCGACCTGCAGCCAGCGCGCATCGCGCGTCGCGGCGAAGGCCGTCGTGAACGTGAAGACGTGACCAGCGGCGCCGTTGCACCAGCCGGGCATCATGTCGTTCGTCGTTCCCGCGAGCGTGCGCGGCCACCATGCGCCGCGGCCGCGGGGAATGCGCAACGCCGCGAGCTGCTCGAGTCTCACGATCAATGAAGTCGGCCAGGGAGTCGCCGAGGCGAGGCACCAGCGCAGCGTCGCGTAGAGATAGCCGCTCCAGCCGTGCGCGACGCCGAGGTACGTGTCGTGCTTCTGCTGTGCGAGCGCCGGCAACGCGTCGAGCTTCGACCAGAGCTCGTGCAGCGTGGCGTCGCCGAAGGGGCGGAGATCGTCGCTGAAAATCAGCGCCGAGGCGAGCAGCGTGCCGAAGCGGCCGAGGGTCAGATCGATCTGCTCGCACGGTTGCGACGACGCGACCATGAAATTGCGCGTGGCGCGTTTCTGCGCGGTGCCGTCGGCGCGCGACCACGCGATCATCGCCGCCACGGCGTGCAGGCCCGCGGCGGTGTGATACGGCGAGATCGGGCCGATCATCGACTCCGGCATCTCGTCGTCTTCGTTGTACCAGCCGCCGCGGTCGCTGAGGAACTGTGCCGCGCGCGTCTGCCACACCTCCGCCCGCGCGAGGAGCTGCGCATCGCCGCGAGCCTCGGCGATGCGCAATACGCCGAGAGCCGCGCCCGCGGCGCCGTAGTTCACCGAAGCATGCGGCGCGACCGGATAGTCGAGCGCCGCCAGCTCTTCGTCGATCAGCGTCGTCGAAACTTCCGGCACTTCGTAGCGCACCGCGCGCAAGGCATCGACGAAGTCGCGGAGACTCGGATGACGCGCCGACGGATCCTTCGAAAGCGCGCGCTGCAGAATGCTCTCGACTTCCGGCCACGGCGCGACGCCGCGCGCCGCGAACGGCAGCGGCGGATCTTCGCGCGACTGCCGCATCATCTCCTCGCGATCGAAACGAAACTCGAGGTAGTGCCTGCCGGTGAGGATCAGGTAGATCATCGCCGCGAGCGCGTACTGCTCGCCGGCATGCGACGCCGGAAGTTGCGCCGGCCCGTACAGCGAGGCGAGGTATTCCGGCTCGAAGAAGTAGTACATCCCGCCGCGCGGCATGAGCATGCGATTCGAACCGACGACGCGCGCGAGACCGAAGTCGATGAGGCGCACCCGCGGACCGTCGATCATCACATTGCGCGGATGGACATCCGCGTGAATCACGCCGGCGTCGTGCAGCTCGGCGTACGCCGCGGCGATCGAAACGCAGATCGCGAACAACGCCGCACGATCGTGACGCGCGTATTGCGTGGCCACTCCGGAGTCCGCGCCGCTGCACCATTCGAGAATGAGGAACGGACAGCCCTCGTGCAGGCCGGCCGCGTGGAGACGGGGCGCGGTCGCGCGCCCGTCGAGATGCGCGAGCACGAACGCTTCGTTGTCGAAGACGGAATGCTCGAACGGGCGCGGTTGCCGCGCGATCTTCAGCGCGCCGTCGAGGCCCTCGCGGCGCACGCGGTGGATCTCGCTGTCTTCCATCAGGCTGACGCAATGAATGGTCTCCCATCCATCGACGATCGAACCGGGCGCGAGCAGCGGCTTCAGCTCGCTCGACTCCCGCTCGTGGTCTGCCACGAGCACGCCGTTGCGGATGAAGACGCCGATGTGCGGCAGCAGTTCGTCGAGCCACACTTCCGGGTCTTTCGCGAGCTGGCGGCTGTTGCGGATCACCGCATCGACGATGGTCGTCGGCTCGCGAAAGAGCTGCAGGAGGGAGGCGGTTTCGGGATCGATGATCTGCGACGGCGCGCGACCGTGGAGGCGGGAGACGGTGAAATCGCCTTCATCGAAATCGATCTTCGCGCGCACGTCGGGCGGCAGTTCCGCAACCGGCACGAGCACGACGTCATTGCGCAGGACGAGCGGATCGGTGATGTTCATGCGGCGTCGCTCCAGAGCGTCGACGTCGGGGCCCAGGTGGCCACGTCGACGCCGCGGCGGCGCACGCGCTCGATGGCGAACTGCCGCGGTGCGATCATCGTGGTGCCGCGCGCACTCTTCGCGATCGAAAGCGCAGACGCCAGCGACTTCGCGACCCACAGGCGCCAGCTTTCGCGATCGAGCCATTTGAGCGCGCGCTCGGAATCGGGAGGATCGGCGCCCCACGACAGAACGCCGCGCGCATCGATCGGCGCGCTGAACGGGACGCCGTGCGCGGGGCAACCGCGCAGCGACTCGGTCAACGCGCCGGCTACCGCGTCGAGCTCCGCGCGTGAGGCGAAGTAGGCGACGAGTTTGTCCGGACGGAGGAGTCCCGCCGCGTCCTGGCCGATCTTCATCGGCGCGCCGCCATGCTCCCCGAGCACGCGGACCAAAGCGTGAAAGGCGTCGCGCACGTGTTCCGGCCGCGGGCTCACGTACAACTTCCAGGTGATGCCACCCGGATCGAACTGGCGCTCGCGCGGACGCCACGAGATCCAGCCGCTGTTCGCGCCCGACTGCACCCAGTGGCGCTCGAGCAATGGATTGGCTCCCAGGTGTTCGAGCACCGCCTCGCGACCGGGAAAGCGCGCCGCCCACGCGCGCGTGCGCGGCAGACGGTTGTAGGTGTAAAGCGCGGTGGTCATCGTGGCCACGTCGCGCGTGACGAGCTCCTCGGCGTGTCGCAACGCGTCGAGCGACAACCCGTCGCCGGCGGGAGGCGGTGCCCCGAAGAAGAGGGGATACGCATCGGAACCGCTCACGAAGCGGTCGTCGTCTTCGATTTCGAGAATGCCGTCGAGCACGAGATCGATGACGTCATTGCGCCACGCATCGTCGGGAAATTCGATCGCGTGCGGATGCGCGAGCGAGTGAAAGAGCTCCGCGGTCTGCCGCGACACCGACTTCACGCTTTCGGCCGGATTGCGCGGCACGAGCAGGCCGTAGAAATCGGCGTCGGCCGCGAGGTCCGCGAATGCGAGCTGTTGCGAGGACGGCAACTCGTCGAGACGTTTCAGCTCCAGCATCGGGCTGGAGCTGAAACGTCGCTGGGTCCAGTCGGTCATTCGGGTTTCTTGAGCGATTCGCGGTGCGTGCGCAGTTTCTCGAGCTCGGCGTGGAGCTCCTGCTCGCGCGCATCGAGGTCCGCTTCATTCTGAGGCAACAGCGCCTTCTCGGCGTTGTCGAGCGCTTCGAGCTGTGCGTGCAGGTGACCGCGCAACTGCTTGATGTGCTCCTGCGTGAGGCCGCGCTGCGGTGGCTGTGCCGGCGTGGTTCCGCAGATGCTGAACGGAATGTTCGTGCAGTCGGTGCACTTGCCGGCGCCGGCATTCGGCGACGTGCCGCAAATGCTGAACGGCGTGGTCGTGCAGTCAGTGCAGCCTTTTGGCGACGTACCGCAGATGCTGAACGGCGTGGTCGTGCAATCGGTGCAGACCTTCGGCGACGTGCCGCAGATGCTGAACGGCGTGGTCGTGCAGTCGGTGCATCCGCCCGGGGAGGTGCCGCAGATGCTGAATGCCTGAGTCGTGCAATCGGTGCAGGTGCCGCCGCCGATCCGGGCTGCGCCGCCGGCATTCGGCGTCGTGCCGCAGATGCTGTAGGGCGTCGTGGTGCAGTCGCTGCAGCCGCCGCCCGGGGAGGTGCCGCAGATGCTGAACGCCTGGGTCGTGCAATCGGTGCAGGTGCCGCCCACGGCCGCGCGCGCGCCGGCGTTGGGCGAGGTGCCGCAGATGCTGAACGGCGTGGTCGTGCAATCGGTGCACGCCCAGCGCGTGAAGTTCGCACAGACGGTCACGTTCTGCGTGCAGAGCAGGCATGGGTTGGTGACGTTCGTACAACCGCAGCCGGCGCCCTGGCCGATCCCGATCGGGCCGAAGCCTTCGGGAACGACGGTGACGCCGAGGTCTCTCACTTTCGGCATGGCGTTCTCCTTTTTTGTTTTTGGGACTCAAAGGAGGAGTGCCGTGCGGAAGTAAATCCCTACCTACCGCAATGTAAACAAAGTCGCGTTCCCGCGGGTCGTCACCGTGACCGCGTAATGGTCGAGCGTGCCGGCCAGCAGTTTCTGCGCGTTGGGCTCGAGCGCGACCGGATGTTCGGGAGTGATCACCGCGACATGCGTGATGCCGTCTTTGCGCAGGCGTTCCCGCACGGCATCCTCGGTCGCGAGATCGAGATAGTGAGAGATCGATTGCGCATCGCCGCCGCGCACGCGATGTTCGAACCAGTAGAGCTCGCGAATGCCGATGACGAGCGTGCGCGACGCGGCCGGAATCGTTTCGTTGAGCCAGGCGATCGACGCCTGATCCGGCCGCTGCTTGCGGAGATAGGCGTCGGTGCTGGTCGACGCGGTCAGCAGCGCGAACGATTCGCCGCGCGCCATGAACCAGCCGGCGAGCAGCGTCTGCGCGACGATCGCGACCGCGGTCAGGACCGCGATGAGCTTGCGCTGCAGCGCCGGCTTCGCGGTCATCGACGGAATGACGAGGAACGGCACCAGCACGCGTGCCGAGGGGGCGAGCAGAAACGCGGCGACCGCGAGCGCGGCAGCGCCGATCGCAATCGCACCGGCCGCGAAGAAGGGGAGCGCGAGCAGCGCGACGCCGAGGGATTCGGAGATGAAGTCGGCGTGGAATACGTAGTCGGCGAGGGCGAGCTCGCGCGCACCGAACAAGGCCGGCGCGCCGCCGGTGAAAAACGGCGCGATCGGGTTGCCGGTCAGAATCGTGTTGCGCACGAAGAAAAGCAGTCCGAACACGACCATCCAGTGCGGGCGCTTCCGTTTTGCGATCCAGGCCAGCAGCGCGAACGGAAGGAAGATGTAGGAGGTCAGCAAGCCCGCGGCCGTAGCGG
The DNA here is from genome assembly GCA_036261885.1 of Thermoanaerobaculia bacterium. GTDB lineage: Bacteria > Acidobacteriota > Thermoanaerobaculia > Gp7-AA8 > Gp7-AA8 > QHVT01. The sequence continues at coordinate 183,977 of DATAJY010000004.1, forward strand.
CGGAGGCGGTGCGAACGTCGTCTCGCTCGAGGCTGACGAAGGTGGCCACGAAGAGTCCCACGAGCGGCCAGTCTCCGAACGACCAGCCGGCCACGATGGCCAGCGCGGGCGTCGTTACGATCGCGGCGGTGAGGAACCACGACTCGGTGCGTCGATAGAGGAGCAGCGCCGCGGCGATCGCGGCGAAGAGATGCAGCAGATGCGAGGCGACGCCGCCTTTGAGTGCGCCGAGGATCGCCAGTGGCGCGACGTCGGCGCTTTCGAGGCCGAGCGGAAAATAGGAATGCGCGAGCAGCGGCAGCTCGACCGCGCGACCTTCGAGTGCCCACGTACGCGGCACCGCGAGCGTGCTCGCGACCTCCTCGAGCGACGTCGGTGGTGCGAGCGCGGTGACGAGGCCGCAGATCAGCACGACCAGCACGGCGATGAGGCTGAGACTCGACGTCGGGATCTCGCGCTCGTTGTGTTTCCAGCCGGCGAGGATGAGCACCACGCCGGCCAGGCCGCACACGAGCAGCAGCGGCGCGATCGTCCAGACCGAGATCTGCAGCAATCCGATCAGAAACAGCAGCGCGCCGAAGAGCGGAAAGCCGATCAAATAGTCGAGCGCCGGATCCGCCTCCCGCGAGCCGCGGACGATGCAGCCGATGCCGATCATCGCGATCGCCTGCGCGAGTGCGAAGAGCAGCGGCGCGCCGGCACGGCTGACGAGCAGTTCCAGCAGCGCGAAACGATCGGCGATCGTGAGCAGCGCGAACAACCCGAGGAGGACGGCGAGGGCGACGCGAACCTTCATGCCTTCCCTCTGACGTCCAACCTCGAATTTAGATGCGCTCGAGATGCTCGCGAATCTTCAGCACGTCTTCGATGATCGCGCGCGCGGCATCGGGGCGGATCTGCGTGGTGCGATCGGAGAGCGCGTGTGGAGGATCGTTATGCACCTCCATGAAGAATCCGTCCGCGCCGGCCGCGGCGGCCGCGCGGGCCAGTGGACGCGCGAACTGCGGCGTGCCGCCGGTCTGCTTTCCTTCGCCGCCCGGCTTCTGCATCGAGTGCGTGATGTCGTACACCACCGGCGAGCCCATGCCGCGCATGATCGGAAACGAGCGCATGTCGACCACGAGATTCTGATAGCCGAACGAACTGCCGCGCTCGGTCAGGAAGATCTTCTCGTTCCCGACCTCGGCGCCTTTTTCGAGAATGTTCTTCGTCTCTTCCGGCGAGAGGAACTGCCCCTTCTTCACGCCGACCGCCTTGCCGGTGCGCGCCGCCGCGGCGACGAGATCGGTCTGGCGGCAGAGAAACGCCGGGATCTGCAGAATGTCGAGCACCTCCGCGGCGGGTGCGGCCTGCGCCGGCTCGTGAATGTCGGAGAGGAGCGGCAGGCCGGTCTCCTCCTTCACCGCCCGCAGAATCTCCAGCCCCTTCTCGAGGCCGGGTCCGCGGAAGGACTCGATCGACGAGCGGTTGGCCTTGTCGAACGACGACTTGAAGACGAGCTGGATGCCGTACTCATCTTTGATTTTCGAGAGGATGCGGGCCATCGAGAGGACGTGATCGAGCGACTCGATCACGCAGGGGCCGGCGATGAACAGCGGCGGCTCGTCTCCGCCGAAGCGAACGTCTTCAGTGATTTCAATCACGCGAGTGGTCATGCAGCGGCGATCCTAGCGCAAAGCCACAAAACCGCCGCAATCCGTGCGCCGAAGTTCCACGAATCGAACGCGCGGCCGCCGAATGGCGAACGCTTAATGACAGGCATCGATTCATGGAGGAAGCGATGCGCGTGGTCATCAAGGCGTTGATCTTCGCAGTCATTCTCGCGTTCAGCAGCGGGCTTGCCGCACAAGAGGAGCCCGTCACGATCCAGCAGATGCAGCACCCGGCGCTGCTCGTCAAGACGACGCGGCCCGGCTACTTCGTCGAAGCCGCGACGGTACGCAGCGAGATCGCGCTCACGATTCGCGGCGTCGTCGCGCGCGGGCTCGTCCGACAGCGCTTCGAGAACACGAGCCGGCAGTGCATCGAAGCGGTGTACGTCTTTCCGCTCTCGGACGGCGCGGCGGTCGATGCGATGCGGATGCGGGTCGGCAATCGCGTGATCGACGGCGAGATCCACGAAAAGCAGGAAGCGGCGCAGGTGTACGAGCAGGCGAAGAGCGAAGGAAAGCGGGCGTCGCTGCTCGAACAGAATCGTCCGAACCTCTTCACCGTTTCGGTCGCGAGCATCGCGCCCGGTGAGTCGGTGGAGATCGAGATCGAGTTTCAGGAAATCGTGCGATACGACTCCGGACATTTCTCGCTGCGGTTGCCGCTCGCGGTCGGGCCGCGCTACACGCCCCAGTCGACCGTCACCACCGTGCCGTTTCCGCGGGTGCAGTACAAGCTCGGGCCGGGGCAGGCGCTGCACAATCCGGTGGAGCTGACGATCGATCTCGACGGCGGCGTTCCGCTCGGCACGGTGCTCAGTCCGACCCACCCACTCGACACCACGCCGCTCTCCGGCTCGCGCGTGCGGTTGAAACCGCGCGACGTGCAGATCGCCTCCGACCGCGATTTCGAGCTGGTCTGGACGCCGCGCCTCGGCTCGTTGCCGCAGCGCGCGGCCTTCAGCGAGGTCGCGGGCGATCAGCGCTACACGCTGATGATGCTCTTTCCGCCGGACGTCGCGGCCGCGCCGAAGTCGGTGCTTCCGCGCGAAACGATCTTCATCATCGACACGTCGGGCTCGATGTCGGGACCGTCGCTGGTGCAAGCCAAGCAGGCGTTGCTCGCGGCGATCGAACGCCTGCGGCCGGGCGATCGGTTCAACGTCATCGAATTCAACTCGATCTCGCGCCGCATCTTCGCGGAGAGCCGCGTCGCCGACCGCGTCGCCATCGCGGAAGCATTGCAGTGGGTGGCGGCGCTCGAATCGACCGGCGGCACCGAAATGCTCGGTGCCGTGCAACTCGCGCTCGAAACGAACGCGAAGCCGGGCGAGGTGCGCCAGGTCATCTTCATCACCGACGGCCAGGTGAGCAACGAGCACGAGGTCTTCGAGTACGCGCGCCAGCACCTCGGCGAAACGCGGCTCTTCACGATCGGCATCGGCTCCGCGCCGAACAGCTACTTCATGCGCAACGCCGCCCGCGTCGGACGCGGCACGTTCACGAGCATCGGCGACCTCGGCGAGGTCGAGGCGAAGATGACATCGCTCTTCGCCAAGCTCGAATCGCCGGTGCTCTCGAATCTCTCGCTGCAGACCGAGGCGAATGCGGAAGTGTGGCCGGAGAAAATCCCCGATCTCTACGCCGGCGAACCGCTCGTCGTCACGATCAGGACGCCCGTCGCGGCGACGAAGTCGATCGGCCGCGTTGTCGCCACCGGCTGGACTGCGACGCTCGACGCGACTGCCGATGAAGCGCAGACCGGCATCGCGAAGCTGTGGGCGCGGCAGAAGATCGATGCGGTACGCGATCGCGTCTTCACCGGCGGCAACGAGAGCGAGATCAAGGCGGACATCACGAAGCTCGCGCTGGAGCATCATCTCGTCACCGAGCACACCAGTCTCGTGGCCGTCGACAACACGCCCACAGGACTCGATGCGATGAGCTGCAAGTCGGAGCTCGTGCCGATCAACCTTCCGGACGGGTGGGGCGGAATGGACACGGAGGGAGCACTGCCGCAGTCCGGTACCGCGTCGACGCTGGCGATGCTCATCGGTGCGGTGCTGCTGGCGCTCGCGCTGATCGTGCGGAGAGTGTGATGAAACGTGGATTGACGCTCGCGCTCGTCCTCATCGGATGCGCGTCGCTCGCATACGGCATGTACATCCCCGCGAAAGCAGAGCTCTCGCAGGTGCTGTTGCGGCGCGCGTGGGAACGGACGCTCGGCGGTGACGCGGAGGCGAAACCGTGGCCGTGGGCCGACACGACGCCGGTCGCACGCATGCGCATCGAACGCACCGGCAGCGACTTCATCGTGCTCGAAGGGGCGAACGGACGCGCGCTCGCGTTCGCCCCCGCGCATCTCGCACATTCAGCGCTGCCGGGCGATCGCGGAAACTGCGTGATCAGCGCGCATCGCGACACGCACTTTTCCGCGCTGCGCGACGTGCAGCCAGGCGACCTGATTCATCTGCAGAATCGCAGCGGTGCGTGGACGAGCTACCGCATCAGCGAGTCGCGCGTCGTCGATCAGGAGGATCTCTTCGTCGCCGCGCCGACCGACGCCGCGGCGCTGACGCTCATCACCTGCTGGCCGTTCGACGCGGTGATGCCGGGAGGGCGCGAGCGATTCGTGATTCGTGCGTGGCGCGATACGATACCGGCGTCATGACCGACCGGTTCGTGTTTCTCTCCAAAAGCAACAGCGGCCTCAACTACGTCCGTGAGAAAAAGGGCGGAGTGATGCGCGTGCTGACCGAGAGCGAGCTCGCCGACTTCGATGATCCGCCGCCGTGCCCGCAGTGCGCCGAGCAGTTCGGCTGCGAGCACATGAACTGCGCGGGCGAAGCGTTGCTGGCGGATCACGAGCTCGAAGCAGCGGTGCCGGCGGCGTGGATGCAGTTCGCGAAGAACAACGGCGTGAGCGGGAAGGATCTCGAGCGCCTGCACGACGTCGAAGAGCACGAAGGGACGTATCGCGTGCGCGCCGGCATCACCGCGGACATGCGCCTGCTGGAGATCGTGCTGCTGCTCAATGAAGAGTAGCTTCCGCGGCGTCAGAGCAGATACTTCGCCAGCATCGCGCCGATCGTTCGATACGCTTCTTCACTTTCCCCAAGTGCCTTGATGCGTGGCGTGAGCAACGCGCGCAGCACCTCGACGATCTCGCCGTCGGGTTCACCGAGCACCTCGAGCAATGCAGCGGTTCCGGCGAGGATGTCTTCGTCCGCGCGCGGCTCCGCGAGTGGCGCGATCGCGGCGGCGACGAGTGCACCCTTCGACGGCCAGCGCCGGTAGATCGTCGTCTTGGCGATGCCGGTGCGCTCGGCGATGGCATCGACGGTGAGCTCCTGAAAGCCGATTGCGCGCAGCATCTCCAGCGCGGTGGTGAGGATCGCTTCATCCGCACCCGCGCGGCGTGGACGTCCTCGTCCTCGCTTCGCGTCGCTCATGGCAGCGCGAATCATGTCACAGGCTATCCTGCACGGATGCTCACGATTGAACCTCGCCCCGCCGCGCTGGAGCTCGACGGCCTCACAGTCGGACGGATTCTGCCGTGGGTGCGCAGACGGATGGTGGGACCGTTCATCTTTCTCGATGTCATGGGTCCGGCGGAGCTCGGCCCCGGCCACGCGATGGATGTGCGGCCGCATCCGCACATCGGTCTGTCGACCGTCACCTATCTCTTCGATGGCGAGATCGTGCATCGCGATTCCCTCGGCTGCACGCAGGTCATCCGTCCCGGCGAGATCAACTGGATGACCGCGGGCCGCGGCATCGCGCACTCCGAGCGGACGCCCGAGTCCGCGCGCGCACACGGCACGCGATTGCATGGCCTGCAGTTGTGGGTCGCACTCCCGAAGCACGAGGAAGAGCGCGCGCCGACGTTCGATCACTTCGATCGCGACGCGCTCCCGGAGTCAACGATCGGTGACGCGCGCGTGCGTCTGCTGGCCGGCACGGGGTGGGGACTGACCTCTCCGGTGCCCGCTTTGTCTCCGCTGGTGTACGCCGAGGTGCATGTGCCGGCGGGAGCGCTCCTGCCGTGGCCGGAGGAACATCCGGAGCTCGGGCTCTATCTCGTCTCCGGGCGCTTCGGCGAATGGACCGCGGGAAAGATGCACGTGTTCGATGGCGAACGTCCGGAGTTGCGTGCGGACGGCGAGACACACGTCATGCTGATCGGTGGAAGCGGCTTTCCGGAGAAGCGGTACATCTGGTGGAACTTCGTCTCCAGTTCGCGCGAGCGGATCGAGCAGGCGAAGGGAGAGTGGATGGAGCGGAAGTTCCCGGTGGTGGTGGGAGACGAAGAGGAGTACGTCCCGTTGCCGGCGGACGCGTGGCGCCAGTCACCGGCAACGGGAGCGGAGCACGATTAGCGGCGGCCGCGGCGCGCGTACTGAATGTCGTCGATGCGGTGTGCCTCGAATCCATCGCGATCCCATTCGCCGGTGAGACGAACGTAGTCGCCGCGACGGAGATCGGTGAGATCGGCGCGACGGCGGCGACGCTCATCGAGACGATCCATGTCGACGACGATCGAGCGGCCGCTGCGTGCTTCGCGCAGCACGATCACGTCGCGACGAAGGTCGACGCGCTCGACGACGCCGCCGACGGTGACGATGCGATCGCGGCGATCGTAACGATCGTTGCGATCGTCGCGACGGTCGTACCGGTCATCGTTGTGGCGCCATGACTCGTTGCGAGGACGCGAATCCGCGAATGCGGACAACGAGAAGAGCGAGACGGCGAGGAGTGAAGTGGCGATGATTCCTGCGTTTTTCTTCGAGAATTTCATGGTTTCCTCCGTTTGGACGATCACAGCTGATCGCCTCTCATCGCAACCGCACTGCCATGAACGGAGAATCGCGGCGTTCGTAACACGTCGCTCACAAGCGCGCTTCTAATTCATCTCTCTTGTTGCGGCTCACGCTCAGCTCCGTCCCGTCCTTGAGCCGCACCGCGTAATCGCCGCCGGCACCGCGCAGCAGGGCATCGACGCGATCGAGACGGACGATCGCGCTGCGGTGAATGCGGAAGAAGTGCGCCGGATCGAGTTGCTCCTCGAGCGCCTGCATCCGTTCGCGCACGGCGAAGACACGCTCGCCGACGTGCAGCTCCGCGTATGGACCGCTGGCGGTGATGTAGTCGATGCGCGAGACGTGAACGACGCGCACCTGTCCGCGCGATTCGACCGGAATGCGCTCGAGATATTGCGACGGCGGCTGCGCCAGGCGTCGCGCCTCGACGGCCAGGCGCGCGCGTTTCAGCGCCTGCGCGAATCGTTCGTCGTCGAACGGCTTCACGAGGTAATCGGTGGCGGCGACGTCGAACGCCTGAATCGCGAACTGATCGTACGCGGTCGTGAAGACGGTCACCGGCATCTGCTCGCCGAGTTGCTCGGCCACCTGCAATCCGGTGAGCCCCGGCATCTGCACGTCGAGAAACACGAGATCGGGATGCAGCTCCTGAATCGCCTCGACCGCTTCGAGGCCGTTCGTGGCAAAGCCGGCCAGCTGCAGGTGCTCTTCCTTCGCCAGCAGATCTTCGATGCGCTGGCGCGCGAGGATCTCGTCGTCGACGATGAGGGCGCGGATGTCAGGCATGCCGTGCCTCGGTCGGAATGACGATCGTGGCCAGCACGCCGTTGCCGTCGCTCGCGCGCGCGAGCGTGAGCGCGCCCGCGGTTCCATAAAGCTGCGCGAGACGCGCGCGCGTGTTGGCGATGCCGACGCCGGTCTCCAGGTTTTCCGCCAGCCCCGGCCCGTTGTCGCGCACCGAGAGCAGCAGTCGTCCGGCGTCGCGATGCGCCTCGATCGTCAGCTGTCCTTCGCCGAGCGCGCGCGATGCGCCATGCTCGAGCGCGTTCTCGACGATCGGTTGCAGGATCAGATTCGGCACGCGCAGTTCGAGCGTGTCGTCGTCGACGTCCATCGTCACGCGCAGCCGCCCCTGAAACCGGATCTCCATGATCTCGATGTAGCGCTTCAGGAACGCGAGCTCGTCGCGCAGCGGCACCACCGCGGCGGCGTTGCTGTCGATCGTGTGGCGCAGCAGTTCGGAAAGACGGGCGATGATCTTGCGCACGCCGCCCGGATCGCGTTCGACGAGCGCGGAGATCGCGTGCAGCGTGTTGAAGAGGAAGTGCGGATTCAGCTGCATGCGCAGCGCCGAAAGACGGGCGTCGGAGAGTTGCGCGCGCAACGCCACCGCTTCCGTTTCGCGCTGGCGGTCGCGCAGAAAGAAGACGCGCGCATAGCCGGCGACGAGCACGCCGGAATAGACGAGCAGGTGATTCGCGAAACGAAAGCGGGCGATGCCGCGCAGCGGAGCGAACACGGCCGCGCCGCGGCGCGTCGGCGCATCGAAGACGATGGTGCGCACGAAATCGAGAAAGACGTAGACGCCGATGGCGACGCCGATGCCGATGACGATGAACAGCGGCACGCGCCACCACGACTGCCGCGTCGCATAGCGCGCCACCACGTGGAAGAGCAGCGGCGTCAGCAGTGCCCACGTCCACGCCTCGATGAACGTCATGGCGATCGGTCCGGTACGGCCGAGCCTGATGCCCGGACCGCGCGGATCGACCAGCCAGTTGATCGAGGAGAGCGTGGCCAGCGCGGTCCAGAAAAGAAAGATCAGCGCGAGCTCGCGCGTGCTGAAACGGCTCATCCGCACAGTTTGCTGCAAGACGAATGCAGTTCCGTGCAGTTCGTGACAGCGGCGTGCAGCTCGTGTCTGCGCGGAAAGGAAGGCGCGATGCGGTTTGTCGTTAGGTGCACGAAAGGGAGACCAAGTCAGATGAAAAACAAAATGAAGTGGATCACGACCGCAGCGGCCGTCTTCGCTTTGAGCACCACGATGGCGTTTGCCGCACCGCATGAAGGAAAGGGCGGCGAAGGGCACGGCCGTCGTGGTGGCCGGCACGGCCGTCACGGTCAGTTCGCCGGCGAGCGTCTGGCCGCGAAGCTCAACCTGAGCGAAGCGCAGAAAGCGCAGCTCCAGGCGCAGCGACAGTCGTTCAAGCAGCAGAACGAGACGTTCTTCAAGGAGTCGCGCGAAACGTTCAAGGCGTATCGCCAGGCCAAAAAGAACAACGACACCGCCACCGTGCAGTCGTTGCAGCCGAAGGTCGACGCCGCGAAGGCGCAGATGAAGTCGTTCCGTGACGCGCAGCGTCAGCAGTTCCTCTCCATCCTCACGCCGGACCAGCGCACGCAGTTCGATGCGCTGAAGGCGGAGCGGAAGGCGAAGCGAAACCAGCAGTAACCGGCGCTGAAAAGCAGTCATGCACGGCGGGCCGGAAACAGCCCGCCGTTTTCGTCTGCGGCTCTCGAACGAAACGAAAGGACAGCCATGAACAAGAAACGATCCCTAACCATCCTCGCGCTGATCGTGCTGATCGCCACCGGCGCGTTCTTCGTGAATCGCGCGGCCAGCGCGCGGGAGACGCCGGCGTATCGCTTCGCCACCGTCGAGCGCGGCGACGTGCAGTCGACCGTCTCCGCCACCGGCACGCTCAGCGCCGTGCGCACGGTCGCCGTCGGCACGCAGGTCTCGGGACAGATCTCCGAGCTCTTCGTCGATTTCAACGACGAGGTGAAGAAAGGGCAGCTGCTCGCGCGCATCGATCCGACGCTGCAGCTGCAGGCCGTGACCGACGCGCAGGCGAACCTCGAGCGCGCGCAGGCGCAGGCGCTGCAGGCGCGTCGCGACAACAATCGCAACTCCGAGTTGATGAACGCCGGTCTCGTCGCGCGCAGCGCGTACGAACAGACCGACTCCGCCTCCGACGTCGCGAATGCAAACGTGAAATCGGCGCGCGTGGCTCTCGAGCGCGCGCGGCAGAATCTCTCGTACACGAACATCTATGCACCGATCGACGGCGTCGTCGTCGAGCGCAACGTCGACAGCGGCCAGACCGTCGCGGCCTCGCTCTCGGCGCCGCAGCTCTTCCTGATCGCCAACGATCTCTCGAACATGCAGATCCTCGCCAACGTCGGCGAGAGCGACATCGCCTCGATCAAGGAAGGGCAGAAGGTGAATTTCACCGTGCAGGCCTTGCCGCGCGAGAAGTTCACCGGCGTCGTCAAGCAGGTGCGCCTGCAGTCGGCAACGCAGGAGAACGTCGTCAACTACACGGTCGTGATCTCGGTGGCGAACGAGAAGCAGAAGCTGCTGCCGGGCATGACCGCGCGCGTCGAGTTTCTCGTCGACACCGCGGACAACACGCTCAAGGTCGCCAACGCGGCCCTGCGCTTCAAACCGGAATCGGCCACCGCCGCTGCGAACAGCACGACCACGGCCGCGCCGGCATCGTCTGAAACGCGACAGGCGCGCGGCACGCGCACGCGCGGCGGCTCCGGCAGCAACGGCACGCGCGGCGGCACGCTGTACGTGCTCGATCAGAAAGGGCAGCTCGCGGCGATTCGCGTGCGCACCGGCATCACCGACGGCACGATGACGGTCGTCAGCGGAACGAATGTCCGCGAAGGGCTGAAGGTCGTCAGCGGCACGATGCAGGCGTCGAGCGACGCGGCCAGCACCAGCAGCAATCCGTTCGGCGGACAGCAGCAGCGTCAGCAGGGCGGGCCGCGCCCGGGAGGATTCTGATGACGGACGTCATTCGCATCGAAGGTCTGACGAAGACGTACGCGACCGGCACCACCGAGGTGCACGCGCTCCGCGGCATCGATCTGACGATCGGCGCGGGAGAGCTCGTGGCGATCATGGGCACGTCGGGCTCCGGCAAGTCGACGCTGATGAATCTTCTCGGCTGCCTCGATTCGCCGACCTCGGGCGCGTACTTCCTCGATGGCATTCGCGTGGACAACCTCGGCAAGAACGAGCTCGCCGCGATCCGCAATCAGAAGCTCGGCTTCGTCTTTCAGGGCTTCAACCTGCTGCCGCGGACCACGGCCGTCGAGAACGTCGAACTGCCGCTGCTCTACGACCGCAGCGGCAGGAAGCGCGATACGAAGGCCTTGGCGGTGGCGGCGCTCGAGCGCGTCGGACTTGGTCAACGTCTTGACCATCAGCCGAGCGAGCTCTCCGGCGGCCAGCAGCAGCGTGTGGCCATTGCCCGCGCGCTGGTGACCTCGCCGGCGCTCGTCCTCGCCGACGAGCCGACCGGCAACCTCGACACGCGCACGACCGTCGATGTGATGGCGCTCTTCCAGTCACTCAACGAACAGGGCATCACCATCGTGGTGGTCACGCACGAGCCCGAGGTGGCGGTGTACGCGAAGCGCATCGTCGAAGTGCGCGACGGCCGCGTCGTGCGCGACGAGCCGGTGAAGAACCGCCGCTCGGCCGCGAACGACCTGGCCGGTCTCGATGAAAGGAGTGCGGCATGAAAACCACCGTTCTGATTCGCATCGCCATGCAGAGCATCCGCAAGAACAAGATGCGCGCGGCTCTGACGATGCTCGGCATCATCATCGGCGTCGCGGCCGTGATCGTGATGGTCGCGGTGGGCTCGGGCGCGCGCTCGCGCATTCGCGCGCAGATCAACAACCTCGGCACGAACATGATCGTGATCACGCCGGGGGCGACGCAGACCGGCGGCGTGAGCCAGGGAGCGCAGGCGTTTCCGAATCTCTCGCTCGACGACGTCGAAAAGATCCGCCGCGAGTCGCAGTACGTAAACGCGGTTTCGCCCGTGATCGTCAGCCGGACGCAGGTGATCGGCAGCCAGGGGAACTGGCGCACGCTCATCAACGGCGTCGACGTCGATTACCAGACCATTCGCGACTGGGACGTCGCCTCGGGCGATTTCTTCACCACCGAGGATGTCGATGCGACGCGCAAGGTCGCGGTTCTCGGCGCAACGGTGGCGGAGAATCTCTTCCCCGGCATCGATCCGGTGGGACAGGAAGTGCAGATCCGCAACGTGCCGTTCCGCGTGGCCGGGGTGCTGACGAAGAAAGGGCAGACCGCCAGCGGCACCGATTCCGATGACGTCGTGCTCGTGCCGCACACGACCGCGAAGGCGGCGCTGTCGGGACGTTCGTTCATGCCGCAGATTCTCGCCTCCACCGCGAGCGAAGCGGACATCGCACCGGCGCAGATCGAGCTGAACGCGTTGCTGCGCGAATCGCATCGCCTCTCCGGCAACGATCCGAACGACTTCACCGTGCGCAACCAGAACGAGCTGGCCGAGGCGGCGGAGAGCAGCACGCGCGTGATGACGTTGCTGCTCGCGGCGATCGCATCGATCTCGCTGCTCGTCGGCGGCATCGGCATCATGAACATCATGCTCGTCTCCGTCACCGAGCGCACGCGCGAGATCGGCATCCGTCTCGCGATCGGTGCGCGCGGCTCGGACGTGCTCACGCAATTCCTCGTCGAAAGCATCGTCATGGGCGTTCTCGGCGGCTTGATCGGCCTCGGCCTCGGCTTCGCCGGCGCGAAGGTCCTCGGCTCGATCACCGGCTGGCAGACAGCAATGTCTCCGCTGGTGATGCTGATCGCGATCGGCTTCTCCGGCGCGGTGGGCGTTTTCTTCGGCTACTACCCGGCGCGCAAAGCCGCGTCGCTGCATCCAATTCAGGCTTTGCGGTACGAGTGATGCACGTCAGTCGGCGAGATCTTCTTCGCTCATCAACCTCGGCCACGGCGACCGCGCGAAGATTCACACGCGATCGCCGCGGCTGGACTTCAGGAAGGGTTGCCTTCTTGCGTGAAAGAAGGAGTAGCATTGCGCCAGCCATGAAAGCGCTCTTATGGGGCGGCCTCGCCGTCGCGCTCGTGACAACTGCGTCAATCGCACAGCAACCGTCGCGCGCAAAGGCACCGTGGCAGTGGACGCTCGAGGAGCGGACGGATGCGCGACGCGACCCAACGCTCCGTGCCGAGCGCGTGCGGACAGCGCGACGCGATCGACAGAGTCGTCCCCCCGCCGATGTCATCGACGGGCGCTTGCATCCGGAGCTGTTCTTTCCGTCGGAATTGTTTGATCAACTCATTTACAGCAGCTTCGTCAGCCTGCCGCAAACCTATCCGCGCTATGTGGCACAGACCTCCAGAGACCTCTTCCGCAATCCCGCCGAATGGCGCCGTTTCGAGGAGCTGACGCGCGAATACGCATCTGTTCTCGCTGAAGAGCATCAGATTCTCGACACGCGTCGTTCCGACGCACGACTGGGGCAGGTACGCTCCTCCAAATGCGCGGCCAAAGCGCGCGCGCTGCGCGCCGTCCGCAAGGAGTTCGGCCGCGATCGTTTTGACGCGCTGCTGTACGAAGTCGTCGCGCCGCCGCGCACATCGACATATCTTCACGAAGAAACAATCGACGAATCGATCGAAACATTGAAGCGGAACGAGGCGAGTTGTCAGTGAACTTCGTTGGCGCGCGCCTCGCCGCGTTCATCGCCGCGTGCGCCTTCTCAACCCTTGTGTCCGCACAAAGCATCGACGCGTCGTCCTTCATCGTTCCGAATGGCACCGATCTCGAAGTCGCAGGCGAGGCGCGTTACATAGACGCGTCCGGAAGTCCGAGTGCGGTCGCGATGAGCGGCAATCTCACGCTCTTCGAGTATGTGCTGGGAAGTTCGACCGATCAGGTCAATAACTACACATGGGCCACGGACAGCGGTGCCTGGAGCGGGAGCTACCATCACAATGGCGACGAGAGCTGGTGCTACTACGCGACGATCAACGCGATTGTCCGGTGGTGGGCCGAAGGGACAACGACTGAGGCTGACAGTCGCACGTCAGATTACTGCGTACCGCGCTCGAACAATCCTCCGCCGGGCGGTGGAGATCTCTGCACGATCGGCAATGAAGTGCCGTCCGGCGGACAGCCCTGCACTCCGATCGTCGTGAATCTGGAAACCGGCGTTCGCGCTCTCGGACGATCGGGATCCGGTGCTGTTTGACATCAATGCAGACGGCGTGAAAGATCGCATTACATGGAGCGATCGCGGGAGCACAGTTGCGTTCGTCGCCATGGATCTCGACGGCGACGGGCAGATTAACGACGGCTCCGAGTTGTTCGGAAATGCAATGCAACTCGCCTCGGGCGAAAATGCGGTGAATGGCTTCGAGGCATTGAACGCGCTCGACCTGAATCATGACGGTCGCGTGGATGGCGGCGATCCGGATTGGCCACGGCTATTGCTGTGGATCGATGCCGATCATGACGGCATCTCACAAGCAGACGAGTTGCTTTCAGTCACTCGAAGCACGCTGACCGGAATCGAGACCGATTACCGCTGGACGGGCAGGCGCGATGCGGCCGGCAATGTGTTCGGTTACCAAAGCAACGCGTACCTCGGGCACGGCCGGCGTCCGATCTGGGATGTCTTCCTGCGCAGCGTTCCTTGAGGATGAACGCCCGACGCCGTGTCGATCATCGGCCGCTTGTGGCGGATGACATCGACCGGCGCCGGTTTGCCACTTCTACACCTCCGCTTCGATCTCCTTCTGCATCGCCACGGTCGTCTTGTTGTGCGCCTTGAAGTCGCGCGCGGCCGCAATGAATGAGCGGAACAGCGGATGCGGTGCGGTCGGACGGGATTTGTATTCGGGATGGAACTGGCAGCCGAGGAACCAGGGATGGTCGGCGAGCTCGATGATCTCGACGAACTTTCCATCCGGCGAGATGCCGGTGACCTGGAAGCCGCGCTCTTCGAGCTGCGGGATGTATTCGGGATTCGCCTCGTAGCGATGGCGGTGGCGTTCTTCGATGAAGTCGACGCCGTACGCCTGGCGCGCCAGCGAGCCGTCCTTCAGATTGCACGGGTATTTGCCGAGACGCATCGTGCCGCCGAGCGCATCGACGCCGATGAGGTCGCGCAGTTTGTAGATCACCTTGTACGGCGACTCATCGTCGAACTCCGTCGAGTTCGCACCGACCATGCCCGCGACGTTGCGCGCGAACTCGATCGTCGCGCACTGCATGCCGAGGCAGATGCCGAAGAAGGGGATGCGCTTCTCGCGGGCGAAGCGAATCGCGCGCAGCTTCCCTTCGACGCCGCGGGAACCGAACCCCGGTCCCACGAGAATGCCGTCGACGTTCGCGAGCTCGCCGTGATAGCCCTCTTCCTCGAGTGATTCGGAGTCGATGTAGATGATGCGCACCTTCACGTTGTTGGCGATGCCGCCGTGGACGAGCGCTTCGTTGAGCGATTTGTAGGAATCGCCGAAGTCGACGTACTTGCCGACGAAACCGATGCGCACTTCGTCCTCGGGGTGGCGCATCTTGCGGACGATCTCTTCCCACTTCGTCAGCGAGCCGATCTCCTCGTGCGGCAGATGCAGCTTGTCGAGCAGGATCTCGTCGAGACCTTCGCGCAGGAACGCGAGCGGCACCTGGTAGATGTAATCGACGTCATACGCCGGGATCACCGACTCCTCTTCGACGTTGCAGAAGAGTCCGATCTTCTTCTTCATCTCTTCGGGGATCGTGCGCTCGCTGCGGCAGAGGAGGATGTCGGGCTGAATGCCGATCTCGCGCAGCTTCTGCACCGAGTGCTGCGTCGGCTTCGTCTTGAGCTCTTCCGACGCCTTGAGGAACGGCACGAGCGTGACGTGAACGTTGAGCGCGTTGCCGCGGCCCGCTTCCTGCCGGAACTGCCGGATCGCTTCGAGGAAGGGGAGAGACTCGATGTCACCGACCGTGCCGCCGATCTCGACGATCACGACGTCGACGCCCTCGGAGACATCCTTGATGCACTTCTTGATCTCGTCGGTGATGTGCGGAATGACCTGCACGGTCTTGCCGAGGTAATCGCCGCGGCGCTCTTTCTCGATGACGCGCAGATAGATGCGGCCGGTCGTGTAGTTGTTGCGGCGCGAGCCGCGCATCGATGTGAAGCGCTCGTAATGGCCCATGTCGAGATCGGTCTCGGCGCCGTCGTCGGTGACGAAGACCTCGCCGTGCTGGAAGGGCGACATCGTTCCGGGATCGACGTTGATGTAAGGATCGAACTTCTGCAGCGTGACTTTGAAGCCGCGCGCCTCGAGCAATGCTCCGATGGATGCCGCGGCAATGCCCTTGCCGAGCCCGGAAACAACACCACCGGTAATGAAGATGTACTTCGTGCTCATGAGACGCCTCCTAGCTGGTTACGGGTTGGGGGTTGCGAGAGAAATGCCGCGCGAAGACACACGCCTCGCGGGCGATGGCGGTATGGATGGGTTTGATGAGAGGAGAGAGTTCGGGTGCGAAGGCGGTGGGTCGAGTGATGTGAGCCCTAAGGCTCAACGATTTTCTCCTCGATCACGCATGCAGTTTCGCAAGTTCACTCTCGACGCGGGCCACGTCCTCGGGTCGATCGACGCCGAGATGCGGCTTGGCTGTTTCTGACACCGCAATTCTAAAGCCGTGTTGGATCGCCCGCAACTGCTCGAGCGATTCGGCACGCTCCAGAGGCGACTGTTCGAGCGCCACGAAGCGCTCCAGCGCGGCGCGGCGATACGCGTACACACCGATGTGGCGGAGCGCAATCGCGCGCGAGCCGATCGCGGCGCGCGAGAAGTAGATCGCGTTGCCGACCGAGTCCGTCACCACTTTCACGACGTCGCGGGCATGAAACTCGTCGTCCGTTTCGAGCGGGCAGGCGAGCGTCGCGATCCCGACCGGTGAGACTTCGAGGCGATGCATGAGTTCGTCGACGGAGGAGATGTCGATCAGCGGCTCATCACCCTGGACGTTGACGATAACGTCGAACGGCTCTCCTTCGAGCGATTCGACGAGCGGCAGCGCGGCGGCGATGCGATCGGTGCCGGTGGCGAAGTCGCCTTCCGGTTTCACCACCTTGCCGCCGAACTCGAGAACGTGACCCTGAATGCGCGCATCATCCGTGGCCACGTAGATGGCCGTGGCCTTCCGCGATTTCGCGGCGCGCTCGTACACGCGCTGAATCAACGAAACGCCGGCGATCGGCGCGAGCGGCTTGCCGGGAAAGCGCGTGGAGGCCCAGCGCGCGGGTATGACGATCAGGCTTCGCATGGCGCGCGACATTAAACAGCGCAGATACAATCCGCGCCAGTGTCACCGTCCCGCTCGATCACCACCGAAGACCGCGACCTCATGAAGCGTCTCGCGATCGTCTTCGCGTTCCTTTTCCTCGCCACCGCCGGATTCGCGCATCTGGTGCGCACGTATTCGCAGAAGTTCTACGACGTCACCGGCGAAGCGCAATGGATCTGGGCGCAGCATCCGATGAGCGCGGGCGAGCCGGTGGCGTTCTTCGCCTCGCGCGATTTCGAGCTTCCCGAGCATCGTCTCTTCACCCAGATCAAAGTTCTCGGCGATCCCGAGTACACGCTCTACGTCAACGGACACGAAGTGGCCGGACAACTCGTCGGCGAGGATCGCAAGATCCAGATCTATGACCTCTCCGATCTCGTGAAGACCGGCCGCAATCGCGTCGTCATCGCCGTGCGTGCGGCACAGGGCTTCGGCGGGTTGATCGCGGCGATCGACATCGCCCCGGAGACGCGCAACTGGATCGTGACCGATGCCTCGTGGCGCATCTATCGATCCTGGAGCCCGGAGTTGCTCGCGCGCGATCTGCCGGGCGGCTGGGAACCGCCGCTGCTCGTCGGCGAGCCTCCGATCGGCCGCTGGAACTTTCTCGACATCGAGAACGCGCGGCGCACGGCCGCGGTGAAGGAAGTGCAGCAGCCGGTGGAGTCCTTCGAAATCGAAGGGTTCATTCCGCGCGTGAAGACGCGCAACGGGATGGCCTTCGCGACGGCCGATCCTGCCCGGGCCACGGCGTTCGATTTCGGCTTCACGCGCGGACGTCTGCGGCTCACGATCGATCGCGATCGTGCGTTCAGTCGCGTGGTGATGGTGCGTTACGCGAACGTACGCGACGAACTGCCGCTGGTCGAGTGGACGTTGCGCCCGGTGGTGTTTGCACCGGGCGAACGGGTGGTGGAGATTCCGGAGAGCGCGAGCTTTCGCTACGTGATGGTGTTCTCGAAAGACGTGCGCGTCGAAGTGGTGCGCTGAGTCGGCGGGATCAGTAGATCACTTTGCGCACGAAGTACTCTTCCTGCGTGATCTTCCGCGCGTTCAGCAGCTCGGCGTCTTCCCGGCTCATCTGAAACCGTCCCGCGGCGCCGCCGGTGGTCGTTTTCATGAAGAGCTCGACCATCTGGATGTTGGCCCCCTCCACGCCGGCGTTGCGGACCATGAGGTACGACGCGGCGGAGATCGCGTTGAAGACGCGCTGCTCGGTGTCGACCGTGAGCTCGGCGCGCAGGCTCGTGCCGCTGGTGGAGACGACTTTCTTTTCGAAGATGCCGACGTTGTCGAAGGCGCGATCGAATTTCTCGATGACGACGGCCGAGAGCTGGCCGCTGCCGGTAACCGGCGAAGGCGACGAGCTCGATGCATTCGGCTGGGACGGATTGTTCGTGCCGCTGCGCTGACGAAGACGGATGTCGCCGAGGTTCGGCTTCTGCGACGGTTGCTGATTCGAGGGAACGTTCGGCGTGAGATCGAGAATCGTCGCGTTCACGCCGAGGTTCGTGGTGCGCTCCGATTTCGGGAAATCGATCAGCGCCGGATCGAGCTGCAAGGTCTGCCCGGTTTCCAGTTTGACGATCGCTTTGCCGTTCTGGACCTGCGGCTTTTCCTTCGCCACGTACTGCGTGCCGTCCTTGAGAACGACGATGTACCGCGCAAATGCGGGCGCGGCGAGAACGACGAGGACGAGTGCAGTCAGCGCTTTCTTCACGGTTGGGCTCTCCGGAATCTGTGGATCGGGCGGTCGATTATACTGGCCTGCACGTCCAACGCCGTGGGCGGCCAAAGACTTCCGCAATGCGGCGCAGTCATCCAGGAGACACCATCAATGCTCGTCGTCATGGAGGCCGGAGCCCGGCCTGAGCAGATCGAAGCCGTCGTTCGTCACATCGAACGCCTCGGCTTTCGTCCGCACCCGATTCCCGGCGCCTTTCGTACGGCCATCGGCATCACCGGCCACAGCGGTAAGGCCGATCCCTCGGTTCTCGAGAACTTTCCCGGCGTCAAAGAGATCATTCCGGTCTCGCACGCCTACAAGCTGGTGAGCCGTGAGGCGAAGCCGGACGACACGATCGTGAGCGTCGGCGGTGTCGACGTCGGCGGCAACGGCGTCATCGTCGTCGGTGGCCCGTGTGCGGTGGAGTCGCTCGATCAGACGCGCACGATTGCGGAGCGCATCAAGCGCGCCGGTGGCCAGCTGTTCCGCGGCGGCGCGTACAAGCCGCGCACCTCGCCTTATTCGTTTCAGGGACTCGGCGAAGAAGCGCTCGAGATACTCGCGCGCGTTCGCGAGGAGTTCGATCTGCCGATCGTCACCGAAGCGATCGATCACGACTCGCTCCAGCTGGTCGTGCAATACGCCGACTGCATTCAGATCGGCGCGCGCAACATGCAGAACTTCTCGCTGCTCAAGAGCGCGGGCCGGGCACGCAAACCGGTGCTGCTGAAGCGCGGCATGTCGGCGACGCTGGAAGAGCTGCTCCTGTCGGCCGAGTACATCATGTCCGAGGGGAACTATCAGGTGATGTTGTGCGAGCGCGGTGTGCGCACGTTCGCCGATCACACGCGCAACACGCTCGATCTGTCGGTCGTGCCGGCGATCAAGCGCATCAGCCATCTGCCGATTCTCGTCGACCCGAGCCATGGCACCGGCAAGCGCAACAAGGTGCTGCCGATGTCGCGCGCCGCGATCGCCTGCGGCGCCGACGGCGTGCTGATCGAAGTGCACCACAAGCCGGAAGAAGCGTTGAGCGACGGCCCGCAGGCACTGCTGCCGGAAATGTTCGAGCAGGTCGTGCGCGAAGTCGACGCGATCGCGCAGGTGCTGGGACGCTCCGTCGCTCCCGCACTCGCCGCCCGATAACGCGAATCGAAAAGCGTAGCGCCGGCTTCCAGCCGGCCGATCGGAGATCGGCGGCCCGGCCGGCCTGGAGGCCGGCGCTCCTCTCGCGCCGCGCGGTAAGAGCGAGAGAAAGAGAAGAGGAGCGCCGGTTTTCAAACCGGCGTTTCCTTTTCTACGCCACGATCGCCACCGTCCCGAACAACCGCTCCGCGAGCGCCCGGTCTCCTTCGATCGTCGCCTTCGGATCGAGCCGCTGTTTCGTGAACACGCGCCACAACGCATCGCCGCGCAGCGTCACGCGCGCATCGAAGGTTTCGCTTTCCCCTTCGAACAGCGCGCCGTCGATCACCGTCCAGGCGCCGTCGCCTTCACCGGTCGCGCGCAACACGAGCGTGCCCGGCACGCCGCGATAGGTGAGCGGCAACGCGCGGACGAACGCATCGAGCACCGGGGCGAGATAGGCGAAGAGCGGGACAGCGCCGACCGCGTCGCGAATCTGTTGCTGGTGATGCCAGCGCTCGGTGAACTCGCGCGCGATGTCGAACCAGTTCGGCGAGGTCTCGTCGCCAGCCCACGACACCGCCCAGCGCGCCGGCGCGTCGGGATCTTTCGACGCGAAGAATTCGGCCATCTCGCGGCCGTAGCGATCGAGCAGATCGATGAGCAGCGGCGCGCTCAGGCGGCGCAGCCACTCGACGCCTTCGCGATTGGCGTTGTTGATGAATGCGCCGAGTCCGTTCGCGAACGCGTCGTCCGGAAGCGGAGGGGCGTAGTCATCACGATCGAGCGAGAGGCGTCGCAGCGAAGTGTCGAGCAGGTGCGCCGCGACGTCGCGCACGCTCCACGCGCCGGCGACGGTCGGTTTCGACCAGTCGTCCGCGTGCAGAGATCGCAGCAGTGCGACGAGCTCGTCGTTCAGCGGCGCGAAAAGATGGGTCGTGACGATCGGTTGCGGTTCTCTCATTGATAGACTCGCGCCGAATTATGCGCCGCACGAAAATTCTGGCGACGCTCGGCCCCGCGAGCAGCAGCGAAGAGATGATCTATCGTCTGCTCACCTCGGGCGTCGACGCGTTCCGCCTCAACTTCTCCCACGGAAAACACGAAGACCATCGCCGCGTCGTGGCCACGATCCGCGAAGTGGCCACCGAGCTCGGACGCTACGTTCCAATCGTCGGCGACATCCAGGGTCCCAAGCTGCGCATCGGCGAAGTCGACGGCGTCATCCAGCTGCAGGATGGCCAGCCGTTCGTCATCTCCACCGAAGCGCAGGTCGGCAACGGCCAGAAAGTCTCGACGCCGTTCAAGGCGCTTCCCGATGAAGTGCAGATCGGACAGCGCATTCTCATCAACGACGGTCTCGTCGAGCTCGTCGTCACCGCCGTCGACAAGACCGACGTCTCGACGCGCGTGATTCACGGCGGACCGATCTCGTCGAAGAAGGGGATGAACTTCCCCGACTCCGAGCTGACCGTGCCGGCCATCACGGCGAAGGATCGCGAGGATGTGAAGTTCGCGGTCGAACAGCAACTCGACTACATCGCCGCGTCGTTCATCCGCCGCAAGTCCGACATCGTCGGATTGCGCGAGCTGCTGCATCAGCACGGTGGCGACGAACTGCAGGTGATCTCGAAGCTCGAGAAACCGCAGGCGATCGACAATCTCGACGAGATTCTCGAAGTCAGCGATGGGGTCATGGTCGCGCGCGGAGACCTCGGCGTGGAGTTGCCGCCGGAAGCGGTCCCGATCATTCAGAAGAAGATCCTCGCGCGCGCCAGCCGGTGGGGGCGCTTCGCGATCACGGCCACGCAGATGCTCGAGTCGATGACGACGAATTCGCGTCCGACGCGCGCCGAAGCATCTGACGTCGCAAACGCCATCTTCGATGGTTCCGACGCGGTGATGCTCTCGGCCGAAACGGCGTCGGGAAAATATCCGGTCGAGACGGTGCAGATGATGTCGCGCATCGTCTTCGCCGCGGAGTCAAACGCGAAGCACGTCAGCCACGAGTGGGAGCGCGAGCCGTTCCGCAAGAACTCGGAGACGGACGAATTCACCGACGCACTGGCCGGCGCCGCGAATTACGCGGCCGAACAGCTCGACGCAAAGTATCTGGTGGTCTTCACGCAGACCGGCTTCGCCGCACGTCTGATGTCGAAATTCCGCCCGAAGGTGCCGGTCATCGCGCTCACGCCGTCGAGCTGGGTCGCCCGCCGGATGAATCTGCTCTGGGGCGTGCAGCCGTTCGTGCTTCGCGATACCGGCGACTATCACGAACAGATCGTCGATCGCGTCGACGAGTTCCTGCTGGCCAAAGACATCGTCCGTCCCGGCGATCGCCTCGTCATTCTGATGGGCTCGCCGATCTACCAGCGCGCGAAAACGAATCTGCTGCGCGTGCATCGCGTCCGCGATTGAAGCGTTGCCGGGAGGCGCATCCTTCCGGCAACGGCGCGTGACCTTCCGGTTACGTCGCGCTTGCCTCACCTCGCTCCGGGTGTACCATCCTTCCCGCCGGCATGCCGCCCGCGTGGGAATTCGGGGTTGCCGGTTTGGGCGTTCCGATGGGTAGTCAAGGACAACGGAGGAGGTCTATGCGCCGGTTTCGAGCTTTCGCAGTCGCAGCCGTAATCGCCGGGTTGGCTTTGCCCGCTCGTTCGGATGCGCCTCTGCCTGCTGCACTGAAAGTCCTCGGTACCGTCAGCGGCTCCGCTCGGCCGCTCGCCAACGCGCTCGTCATCGCCCTCAATCTCGAAGACTTCAACGCCACGCAGACGTACACCGCCACGGACGGCAGCTTCGTCCTGCCGACGCTGCGTACCGGCATCTACAAAATCATCGCCGTGAAACAGGGCTTCATGCCTGCCATCACGACCGTCCTGCCGACGCGTGCCGATCACAAGGTCACACTGCGCCTCGACAGCGACAAGAAGGCAGCCCGGAAAACCGCAGGTCAGGAAATCTGGGAACTGCGCGGCTCCCTCCCTCCGGATGTCCTGCGCGAGCTCGACAACGCGATGCAGAGCCCCACCGAGATCGCGTCGTACGAGATTCCGCGTTTCCGCGCGGAGATGCTCTCCCTCACCGGCGTCACGAATCAGACCGCGAGCCCCGCGTTCGCGCAGACGGCTCTCGGCGTGCAGACGCGCATCGGCGACTCGTGGCAGGTCGGCGTGCGCACGAACCTCCAGCGTTTCGAAGATCCCACCGACTCGGTCCGCTTCGGTCCGCCGATCGCCGAGTCGAGCGTCATGTCGGTCGAAGTCCGGCCCTCTCCGACGCAGTCGTATCGCGTCGCCTCGACGCAGAGCTCGTGGCTCTACGCCGATCCGGTCGATGACCAGCGCCAGGCCGACGTCCGCGCGCACAACTTCGAATGGCAGCGCGAAGGGGCGCGCGTGCAGGTCCGCTACTTCGAACAGGACAATCTCTTCCGCGACGATGCGGCCGAATCGAATCTCATCGAGATCGCCAGTGACGTTCCGATCATCCAGACCCGCCGCAGCGATTTCGGCGTCACGTTCCGCGTGGCGCAGGAAAGCGTCGCCACGAGCGAAGATCGTTTCCGCGTCGCCGACGTCTCGGCGAACGGCACCATGGCCGTCGTTCCGTCGCTGATCGTCCACTACGGCATGGCCAGCCGCATCGGCATGCAGGGGCAGGAGTGGGCGCCGCGCACGGGAGCGGAGTGGAAGCTGACGGACAACACGTCGGTGATCGGCTCGGCGATGGTGAAGGTGCTCGACCGCGACACTACGGCCATGCTGGTGCCGAGCATCGTCTTCTGGTCCGAGGATGGACGGATTCTGCCGAAGTACGCGTACACGATCGGATTCGTATCGGGTAAAGACGAAGGCAACCGCTTCTCCGCGATCGCGACCGTGACCGCGGTCGACGAGCCGGTGCGCATGGTCTTCACCGATGCGCAGAACCAGTTCTGGGACGGGCTCGAAGTCGACGCCGGCGACGTGCGTCGCGACGTGCGCGTCGCGTATCGCAAGGAGTTCGGCAACCGCTTCGCCATCGACGTCGCCACCACGGCCGGCACCGCCGCGCCGAGCGACCCGAATGCGGCGAGCAGCGAAAAGATCTACGTCACCGGCGACCTGCAGTCGACGTTCAATCCGACGCGCACGACCATCGCCGTCTCGTATCGCGACATCCAGCAGCCGCGCGAAGGAGAAGAGGACTATCGCTCCGAGCGCATTCACGTGCGGATGGCGCAATCGCTCTATCTGCCGATCGACATCAAGCTGCTCCTCGGGCTCGAGCTCGCACGCGCCGAGAACTCGCCGTATCTCATCGACACGCTCACTCCGGAAGGACGCTCGAAGAAATACATCGGCGGCCTGGCGCTGAACTTCTGAACGCCACTCCGAAGCCGACGGCCGCGCAACTCGCCGAAGCCGCGGGCAAGACGCTGCCCGACGTCATCGCTCCCGGCCTCGATGTACTCTTCTGCGGCATCAATCCAGGCTTGTATACCGCCGCGGTCCAGCAGCACTTCGGGCGTCCGGGCAATCGCTTCTGGCCGACGCTGTACAACGCCGGTTTCACGCCGCGTCTCTTTCATCCGAGCGAGCAATACGAGTTGCTGAAGCTCGGCTGCGGCATCACGAACGTCGTCGCGCGTGCGACGACCGCGGCCGCCGAGTTGTCGGATGCGGAACTCGTCGAAGGGGGAGAGGCGCTCGAAGAGAAAGTGCGGCGCTATCAGCCGCGCTATCTCGCGATCGTCGGCATCGGTGCGTATCGCACGGCCTTCGCACGTCCGAAGGCGCAGATCGGACTGCAGAGCGAGCGCATCGGGAAGACGAAAGTGTGGGTGCTGCCGAATCCGAGCGGGTTGAATGCGAACTACAAACCGGCGGAGCTGGTGGCGTTGTTCGCGGAGTTGCGCTCCGCCTCCCGCGCGTGAACGGGCGCGTTACCGCTCGCGCATCAAACCGGGACGGATCTCTTCGACCAGTTTCGCAAAGCGATACGACAACCCCTTCGTCACGAAGATCTGCTTGAGGTAATTCAGCGACGTGATCGCCGCCGGCAGGCCGGAGATGGCCGTCGGAATCGAGGCCAGGCGGCCGGCGAGCTGGATGGTCTTGTCCATCGTCGTGTACTGCGTCGAGCGAAGGTCGGCTCCCATCTCACTCTGATAGGCGATGGTCAGCAGGTAGATGTCGGCCACGAGCTCGCGGAAGCGCATCTCGCTGCCCCAGGCGAAACAGTTGCCGGCGCGCACGTTGTCGAGAAACTCCTGCGGCGTTTCGCCCTTCGATACCGTGTGCACCTTGGCCACGTGCTTGAGCGTGTGCGCATCGGAGCCGCCGACCATCGAGACGTTGCGGCCGTGTTCGGCTTTCACATGCTCGACGAGCTGCTGGACCATCTTGTTGTGGAATGACGCCATCGCGCCGTTCATCACCTCGAAAATATCGAACATGTCGAGCAGCTCGGCGATGTAGCGGCCGGCCACGTTCTTCATCCGATAGTTCTGAAAGAGGTGATTGATGCCGAACAGCAGCTGCTGCCCTTTCATGTAGGGGATGAGCTCGCGGATGTTCGGACGCAGCCGCTGGATCTCGCGATGCTGTTCTTCATTGAGACCCCAGACGCCGATGTGGATGCGCTGGCCGGTCTCGGGGAAGTAGGTCTCGACCTCTTCTCCGATGAAGAAGTCGGTCATGTCGGGATGCTTGTTGAGGAGGTAGAGCGCGCCGTCGATGGAGTCGTGATCGGTGAGGGTCACGAACGACATGCCGCGTTCCTTGGCGATGCGGTAGACGTCCTCGGGCGCGTTGTAGCAGTCGCGGGTGTTCGCCCGCCGGAAGTATTTGAAGACGGAAAAGCGGCTGTGGCAATGCAGGTCAGCGCGCTTGAGGGTCGGGTCCAGCGTAAAGGCTTCAGACATTTGCCGTTGTCGAACTCGCGTTCACCATGCTGCTAGGGTCGTGCCCGGATGCGAGTGTACCGCAACGACCCCCGCCCGAGACCGTTCTCCCGGGCGCGGATATCGCAATCCACACGCTCATGACAACCGCGGTTCTCATCGGCCTCGTTCTCGGGATCATCGTGGTAGGGACGTTCGCGCTCGTCGTGCGTCGTGGCTCACGCAACACGCACGTCGTCGACAACACGAATCGTCCCGCACGTCCCGAGCCCGGCGAAAGCGATCCGGTGAACGCGCAGACGCCACGCGATCGATGACCGGCCGCGCGGCGCTACGCATGCTTCGTCATTGCGCTGATCGATGCCGATTGCGCGCGCAGTTGAGCATTGTGGGTCGCGTTGCATTCGTCGCCATGGTGGCGGCTGACCCTCATTTGACGTGAATGTGGACGATCAGATTGTAGAGAACAGGCACGGGCCGGCCGTCGAGCGTGCCCGGTTCGAAACGCCACTGTCTCACTGCTTCGAGGATGCTGCGATCGACGCAGGGATCGATCGCCTTCAGCAGGCGAAGGTCCCGCACGATTCCCTCGGTGTCGATCGTCGCTTCGAGGACCGGGACTCCGCTGACGATGACGTCTTTGCAGTCGCCGTATTTCGGCTCGACGCGGTGAATCACGCGCGGAGGCTTGACGTTCCCGCCGACGCGCATCGGGCGTTCCGTCGATACTTTCTTTGTGGTGCTGACTGAACCCCGGTCGACGCACAACAACTCTTTGCCGCCGGCGGTGTCGCGCACGGCAGGCCGAACGCAGCGGGTCTCTTTCAATCTCGGCTTGCAGCGTCCCGGAGCTCCGCAGGGGGCGCTGTCGAATTGATACGAGAAGAGTTGCCCTTTCGGATCGAGCGCGAGGCCTGTGGCGACCGCGGAGTCGATTCCCTGCTTCCAGAACCTGCCGTGAAACGGCTGCTTTCGTGCGAACGCCGTGACCATGCAGTCGTGCAATCGCCGGGTCGGCTCCCCCGCGCGCGCATCGCCGCAGTCGATGCTCGAAGACGTGGCACGCTGCAACTGCGCCTCGCGCAACACACCCGCGTCGTGCCGGTAACAGGAGAGCAGCAGGAAAAGCGCGGCGCACCGTCCGACATACGTGCTCATCGGCTCGTAATTGTGGCATGCAGGCAACGCGGGCCGCGCCGTTGCAGCCCGTGCTGCTGACATGCGGCAGCCTGATCCGTCTCGTGCAGCGGCACCCGATGGCAATTCGTTTCACCCGCCCGCGCGTTTACAATGCGCGACGCGTGACGCTCGTGATCGAAGCGAGGCCCAACGCGAAGAGCGAACCGAAACGCCATGGCACAATCCGCCCGCGGTAAGAATCCTCATGGATCGCAGGACTGGGTCGATCTCGACGTCCCCAGCCGGCTGCCAATCATTCCGCTCGTCTCCTCGGTGCTTTTCCCGGGCGGCGTTTTGTCGCTGCAGGTCGGCATCGATCGCAACGTGCGGCTGCTCAAGAGCCTGCCGGACGATCAGAATCTGATCGCCGCGTTCTGTCAGAAAACGGGGGACAAGGAAAATCCCCGCCCCGAGGACTTGTCGCAGATCGGCGTACTCGCGGCCATCGTGCAGCGGCTGCCGCTCTCCTCCGATCGCTATCAACTTTTTCTGCAGGGGCGCCAGCGTGTCGAGCTCGTGCAGATGCTGCAGAACGAGCCGTATTTCGAAGCGCGCCTGCGCGAAGTCGCGCCGCGTCCCATTCCGAAAAGCGTCAAGACCGATCAGCTGATGAATCGCGCGTTGTCGCTGTTCGAGAAGCTGGTCGAGAGCGACTCGAAATACTCCAACGAGCTGCTGAACATTCTGCGCATGAACATGAACGAGGGGGCGGACACGTTCGCCGATCTCCTCTCGTCGTTCGTGAATTTCCCGCTCGAAGAGAAGCAGCTGCTGCTCGAAACAGTGAATCCGATCGAGCGGATCGAGCTGCTCGTCGAATGGATCTCGCGCGACCTCGGACGGGCCACGGTCGATCGCGAGCTGCAGCGCCAGATCCAGACCAACATCGATCGCCGCGAGCGCGAGAACTATCTGCGCGAACAGCTCCGCACCATTCAGGACGAGCTGGGCGAATCGAACGCGGGCGAGCGCGAGGCCGACACGTATCGCGACCGCATCGAAGCGTTGCCGCTCGCCGAGGACCACAAACAACAGCTGCGCCGCGAAGTGACGCGCATGGGACAGCTCTCGCCCTCTTCGTCGGATTACGCGGTCATCAAAGGGCATCTCGATACCGTTTTCCAGATGCCGTGGACCACGCAAACGGAAGATCGTCTCGATCTCGGCAAAGCGGAGGAAGCGCTCGACGCGCGTCATCACGGCCTCGAAAAGGTCAAGGAGCGCGTGCTCGAGTTTCTGGCCGTGCTCAAGCTCAAAGGCGATCTCAAAGGACCGATCCTCTGCTTCACCGGCCCCCCCGGAGTGGGCAAGACGTCCCTCGGCGCAGCCATCGCCGATGCGCTCGGCCGCAAGTTCGTGCGCCTCGCCGTCGGCGGCGTGACCGATGAATCGGAGATTCGCGGTCATCGCAAAACCTACATCGGCGCGATGCCCGGGAAGCTCATCACCAGTTACATCCAGGTCGGCGTGAACAACCCGCTCGTGATGATCGACGAGATCGACAAGATCGGGAAAGACTTCCGCGGCGATCCGGCGTCGGCGCTGCTCGAAGTATTGGATCCGAAGCAGAACCACGCGTTCGTCGATCGCTACCTCGAGATTCCGTTCGATCTCTCGCACACGCTCTTCATCTGCACCGCGAACGTGCTCGACAACATCCCCGGGCCGCTGCGCGATCGGATGGAAGTGATCCGACTCTCCGGCTACACGGAGAACGAGAAGCTCTCCATCGCCACGAAGCATCTGATTCCGGAGCTGCTCGCGGATCACGGCCTCGGGCCGGAGCAGGTGAAGGTCGACGACGAGGCGGTGCTGCTCGTCGTGCGCGATTACACCGCGGAAGCGGGCGTTCGCAATCTCGAGCGCAATCTCGCCACGGTTCTTCGCAAGATCGCGCGCAAGGTCGCGAACGCGGCCGACGGCGATGCGCCGCTCACGTACGAGGTGCGCGCCAGCGACATCGAGTCGTATCTCGGCCTGCCGAAGTTCGAGCACGAATTCGCGGAACGCCATCCCGAGATCGGCGTCACGACCGGACTGGCGTGGACGTCGTTCGGCGGCGAGATCATGTTCATCGAGGCGACGCGCATGCCCGGCAACGGCCGCACGACCGTCACCGGCCAGCTCGGCGACGTGATGCGCGAATCGGTATCGGCGGCGTACTCCTACGTGCGCTCGAAAGCGCACGAGCTCGAGATCGACGAAAAGAAATTCTCCGAGCACGACATCCACATTCACTTCCCGGCCGGTGCGATCCCGAAAGACGGACCGTCCGCCGGCGTGGCCATCGCCACCTGCATCGCCTCGGTGATGGGGGAGCGTCCGGTGCGTCATGATGTGGCGATGACGGGCGAGATCACGCTGCGCGGCAAGGTGCTGTCGGTCGGCGGCATCAAGGAAAAGGTGATGGCCGCGCATCGCGCGAACATCAAGCGCGTGGTGCTGCCGGTGGGGAATCGGAAGGATCTGCAGGAAGTGCCGGAAGAGACGAAGAGCGCGCTGGAGTTCGTCTTCGCCGAACGCGTCGAAGACGTCTGGAAAGAAACGCTGATTCCGCTGGTTGTCGTGAAGGATCATCACGATCGGAAGTACGACGAGGCCGAGTACCGCGCCGATCGCGAGCGTTCCATCGAGAGAACGAACGAGCGGCAGTCCGAGAGCGAGCGAGCCGAGAGGCGATGAAGCGCGGCTGTCTCGATAATCTGCTCTTCGGCGTGTTGTTGCTGCTCGCATTCGGCGGCAGCACCTACTTCTGGTTCACGTTCTTCGTGAAAGGCCGTTCGCTGCCGACGCCGAATCTCATCGGCCGGAGCGTGAAGGATGCGCGGGCGATCGCGCAGGACCTCGGCGTCGAGCTCGTCGTCGACACCTCGCACCGCCGCAACTCCGACAAAGTGGCGGTCGGCAACGTGGTCTGGCAGAACCGCACCCCCGGCGCCACGAGCTTCATCAAGCGCGGCTCGCAGATTCGCGTCGAGCTCAGTGCCGGCCCGCTCGTGCTGCGCGTTCCCGATCTCACCGCGCAGACGCCGGGTACGGCCATGCTGCGGCTCGGACAGCAGAACCTGAAGATGGGCGATGTGGCGTACATCGACGGCGAGAGCAAAGGCATTCTCGCGGCCGATCCTCCGAACGGCACCGTCGTCGCTCCGCAGAGCGGCGTTTCGCTGCTCGTGGCGGTGCCGTCGATTCCGCGCGCGTACGTGATGCCGGATCTGATCGACCGTCGCCTGGAGCTCGTGCGTCCGACGCTCGAAGCGCGCGGACTGAACGTCGCCACCGTCAAGTACGAGACGTATCCCGGAATCACGGATGGCATAATCATCCGCCAGTACCCCCTCCGCGGCGCGCCGGTGAGCAATCGCGATCCGATCTCGCTGGTGGTCTCGCGGCAGGAAGAGACCCGAATCATCGGCGCCGAGCCACCGCCGCAACCGCAGCCCGTGGCGCCGCCACCCGCCGCTCCCGTTTCGCAATGATCAAGATCGCACCGTCACTGCTCTCCGCCGATTTCGCGAAGCTCGCTGAAGAGCTCGAGACGATTCGCGATGCCGACATCCTGCACCTCGACGTGATGGACGGGCATTTCGTCCCGAACCTCACCATCGGCCCGCCGTTGATCAAGGCGTTGCGGCCGCGCACGAAGCTGCCGTTCGACTGCCACCTGATGATCAGCGAGCCGCAGAAGTACATCGGCGCGTTTCTCGACGCCGGAGCGAACATGATCTCGGTGCACGTTGAAGCCGATCCGCATCTGCAGCGCGCGTTGCAGATGATTCGCGACGGCGGCGCGAAGGCGGGCATCGCCATCAATCCGGCCACGAGCGCCGAATCGCTCTCGTCGGCGATCGAGTTTTGTGACTACGTCCTGGTCATGACCGTGAATCCCGGATTCGGCGGTCAAAAATTCATAGAACCTGTCGTGCCGAAGATTCGTCATATCTCCAGACTCATCCGCGAGAGGGGACTCGGTGTGGAGATCGAGGTGGACGGCGGCATCGACGCGAAGACGGCGCCGGTGGTCGTCTCGGCTGGTGCATCGATCCTCGTCGCGGGCTCGGCTGTATTCGGCAGGGAAGATCGGGCTGCTGCAATGGAAGCGATCCGCAGCGCTGTTGAGACGCAGAAGGTTTAGGGGGAATCGTTGAAGCTCAGACACATGATCCTGATGGTTGCGGCGGTGCTGCTCGTCGCTTCGTGCAACCGTGGACCGCGGCAATACCGCCCGGTCGTCGACCCGGAGCTGCTCAAGCTCACCAAAGAACAGATTTTCGAGCGCGGCGAGCAGCAGTACGAGCGCCGCAAATGGCAGCGCGCGCGCACGTATTACTCGTATCTGTACGAAACGTATCCGAATGATCCGCTCGGCCGCCGCAGCCTGCTGCGCGTCGCCGATACGTATTACGAGCAGGGCGATCCGGTGAATCTCGTGGAGGCGCAGTACAAGTACCGCGACTTCATCAATCGCTATCCGACCAGCGAGCAGGCCGACTACGCGATGCTGCGCATCGCCATGTGCTCGTACCGGCAGATGGAAAAGCCGGATCGCGATCAGCAGAAGACGCGCGAGGCGGTCGAGAAGTTCAACGAGATGCTCCGCGCGTATCCGAACAGCCCGCTCAAGGCGGAAGGGGAAGCGAAGCGCCAGGATGCGTACGATCGTCTGGCGAAGCACGAGCACATCGTGGCCCGCTTCTACGCGAAACGCGGCAGCCACTTCTCGGCGGTGCAGCGTCTCAACTATCTGATCGACACCTATCCGAACTACAACGATCGCGCGGCCGTCTTCTTCGATCTCGGCAACGCGCTCGCGCGCCTCGGACGCACCGGTGAGGCGAAGCTCTACTTCGAGCGCGTCGTCTCCGAGTTTCCGCAGAGCGACTACGCCGGCCGCGCCCGAGAGCGTCTGAACGACATCAAGGCATGAAGAAGATCGCTGCCGCCGCCTTTCTCGTCCTCGCCGCCGCCTGCGCGTCGACCGATACGCCCGAGCCGCTTCCGCCCGTCACACCGGCGCCCGATCCCCGGATCGGCGAGCTGCAGACGTCGCTCACGGAGCTGCTCGAGCGGATCGACGTGTTGAACGAGCGGATGGCGCGGCTCGAGAATGGCGTCGCGGCAGCACCGGCACCTGCTGCTCCCGCCGCGGCACCGATGCAATCCCAGCCTGCATCGGTCGCCGCGCGCCCGCAGCAACCACCGCAGCAGCAGGTCCTGGCCGCGGATGAGTTGCAGCCGGCGCCGTCGCAGCCGGCGCTGGCGAGCGCGAAACTGGCCGAGGATTACCGGCAGGCAATCATCCTTTTCGGACGTGGCCGTCACGCCGATGCCCGTCGCGCTTTTCAGGAAGTCTTCGAAGCCGACTCGAACGGCGATCTCGCGGACAACGCGCTCTACTGGATCGGCGAGACCTACTACGCCGCGCGCGATTACACGAACGCCGTCCGCTTCTACATGCGCGTGGTCAACGACTATGCGGAAGAGAACAAGGCCCCTGACGCTCTGTTGAAAGTCGCACTCTCCCAGGAACGCACCGGCGATCTCGCACTGGCGCGCAAAACGCTGCAACGCGTCATCGAGCGCTATCCGTATTCGAGCACCGCGTCGACGGCGAAGTCCGAGTTGCAGCGCATCCGCTACTGACGCGTAAGATCTGCCGCATGGGCGATACCTCCCGAACGCGACTTCAGCTCAAGCGCGAAGCGCTCGACGACGAGACGCTCACCGGCGAAGCGCTGCTCGAAACCTCCGAGATCATTTTTCGCGGCGAGCGTCGCGTGGTCATCCGGTTCGACGCGATTCAGGCGGTCGATGCACGCGATGGCCGTCTGCATGTCGAATACAAAGGCGGCGAAGCGATCCTCGAGCTCGGCGCGCATGCGGCGAAGTGGGCCGAGAAGATTCGGAATCCGAAGACGGTCGTGCAGAAGCTCGGCATCAAGGCGGGGCAGCAGATCTCGGTCGTCCATCTCGAGGAGCCGGCCTTTCTGCGCGATCTCGAAACGGCGCAGGCGATCGTCAGCACGCGCCTGAAGAAAAACAGCGATGCGATCTTCTACGGTGCGAGCGCGCGCGCCGATCTGGCGAAGCTCGAGTCGCTGCGCGCTTCGCTGGCGTCGAACGGCGCGCTCTGGATCATCCGGCCGAAAGGAGTGAAGGAGATCACGGAAGGTGACGTGATGGCCGCGGGGAAGGCCGCGGGCCTCGTCGACGTGAAGGTGGTCCGCTTCTCCGACACGCAGACGGCGGAAAAGTTCGTGATCCCGGTCGCGAACCGGAAGTAGCCGATCCGCGGACGCGGGATCTTCGCACTGGCGCTGTGATCGTGGCGGTTTATACAATCCGCCACCTATGGCCGACGAAAATCAGAGTGGAGCGAGTCTTCTTGCGCGGCGCGAGTACGCGCGAGCGGTCCCGCTGCTGAAGTCCGATCACGAGAAATACCCTTCGAACCCGCGCATTCGCCTGCAGTACGCCGATGCGCTCGCGGGTGCGGGGATGATCGACGAGGCGGTATCGCAGTACGAGGCCACGGCGAAGTACTACGAAGACAACGGCCTCACGGTGCAGGCCATCGCGGTGCGCAAGAAAGCGGAGAAGGCGCGCGAGCAGCTGCCGAAAGCGGCGCCGGCCGAGGAGGCGGGCAAGAGCGAGCCGCTCTTCTCGCGGCCGGTTCCGAAGAGCCCACTGTTCGAAATGCTCGGCGTCGAAGAGCGTGAGGCGGTCGTGCGCGAGATGGAAGTGGAGACGCACGACGAGGGGAGCGTCATCATCAGTGAAGGCGATCCCGGCACGTCGATGTACGTGATCGTCTCCGGCGAAGTGAAGGTGTACACGCGCGGCAAGGGGGGCACGCTCTATCTGGCGCGCCTCGGCGAAGGGGATTTTTTCGGAGAAGTGAGCGTGTTGACCGGGAAGCCTCGCACGGCAACGATCACCGCGTCACAACGGGCGGAGCTGCTGCGACTCGACAAATCGAAGCTCGACGCGATCCTGAAGCAGTATCCCGGCGTTCGCAACGTGCTCGATGAGTTCTACAAGAAGCGCGCGGCCCACACCGTCGAGGCGATGATCGAGAGTCTCAAGAAAAAGTAAGAGGATTGCTTGGCCGTTCTGCCGATTCGCAAATACGGAGACGACGTTCTGCGCAAGCCGACCGAGCTGGTCGGCGAGATCGATGCGTCGCTGCACAAGCTCATCGAAGACATGATTGACACGATGTACGCCGCGCCGGGCGTCGGCTTGGCGGCGAATCAGGTCGGCGTGTCGAAGCGGCTCATGATCATCGATCTCTCCGTCGGCAAACGCGCCGGCGAGTGCCACGTCTTCATCAATCCGGAGATCGTCGACTCGGTCGGCGAGATCACCGAGGAAGAAGGCTGTCTCTCGATTCCCGACTTCGTCGAAGTGGTGACCCGTCCGGAGCGCGTGAAGCTGCGCTATCTCGATCGCAACGGTCAGCAGCGCGAGATGTGGGGCGACGGCCTCATGGCTCGCGCGATGTGCCACGAGATCGATCACCTCGAAGGAACGCTCTTCGTCGATCACCTGCGCGGCTTCAAGAAGGAACGCATCCTCAAGAAGATTGCCCGGCTCGCCAAGTCGGGTATGTGGTTCTGACGCGGCTTCATTACAATCCCGCGTCATGCGCCACTCAGCGATCGTGACGGAGATTCAGCCGCTCGCGCCAAGCGTTCTGCAGCTCACGGTTTCGTTCAGCGATTCCTTTCGATTCGCCCCCGGGCAGTGGGTGAATTTCCGTTTTCCCGAGGGCGTCTCGCGCGCGTACACGATTGCCTCCGCGCCGCAGCGTCCGGAGGCCGTGCAGCTCTGCGTGCGCACCGGCGAAGGGAAAGGCGGCAACGCGCTGCGGAATCTCGAGGCGGGCGCCGAGGTGGCGATCGACGGACCTTACGGCGATTTTCTGCTGCCGGAGAATGACGGCCGCGCGGTGGTGTTTCTCGCGGGCGACGTCGGCATCGCGCCGGTGCGCAGCATCGTGCTGCACATGATCGCCACGAATGACCCGCGGCAGATCTGCGTGCTGTACGAGCCCGATCAGCGGCACATTCTCTACGCCGGCGATTTTGATCCGCTCGCGCGAGCGGGCGACATTCGTCACGAGAGCGGTCCGATCGAAGGACTCGTCGATCGCAATCGCGCGACGATCAAGAACGCGACCGTGATGGCCGCCGGCTTCGATCCGTTTCTCGCTCGCGCGCGCAAGGCGCTGCAGTCGATCGAATTCGATCCGGCCGCGATGATCAGCGAGACGTTCGGCGCGGAACCGTAGCGGCCGTGGGGCGCCGGATGCGTTGCGCGACGCTCAGTCGCGCAGCCAGCCGGGCATGATGCCCTGCTTGCGCGCGTCTTCGCGGAAGCGATCGAGCTCGCGCTGCGCGCGCTGCAATTCCAGCTGTGCGCGCGGAATCTGCGCCTTCGTCCGTTCGAGCTGCGTCGTCTGATACGTGAACTGCGACGGCTTGAAGCCCTGCGAGAGGAAGCCGCTGATCTGCGACTGGAGTTCTTCGATGCGCGCTTCGAGCAACGCCAGCTCTTCTTTCGCGCGCGTCACCGCGTCTTCGTATGAACGCGCCTCCCGGCGCCACGACCACTCGTCGCGCTTTTCACCGGCCACCTGCTCGGCGCTTTTCGAGGGGACGGGTTCCTCGAGCAGGCGTTGCTTCGGCGCGGGCGTTCCGTTGTGATTCTTCGCCAGTTCCTCGAAAAGGCGCTTCCGCTCTTCCGGCGAAACGCGCAGCTTCCGCATGCGCTCCTCTTCCTCGGCGATGGCCTTCGCTTCCGCTTCCTCGGCGGCGATCGCGTCGTCGGCCTTGTTCGACGCCTCGACGTCGATCTCCTCGAGCGGCATCGAGTAGAGACGCCCTTCGCTCTTGAACGTGATCACGCCGTTCTTTTCCTGGATCGGACCGTCGACGTCAATGCGGTCTCCGGAGCGCAGCACGAGAGTCGAAGTCGTGAGCACGACGAGCAGAAGGATGGCGTTCATGCTTCGTTAGATTACTCTTGCGTCCGCAAATATGCCCAACTGGCTCCATCTGTTTACAAACTTCTGTTACCACCTTGGGCTGGCGATCTGGGTCGGCGGAACGATCGTTCTCGGCGCGCTCGTCGCTCCGGCGCTCTTCCGCGCGCTGCCGCGCCACCAGGCCGGCGGGATCTTCGGCCCGACGCTGCGCCGCTTCGCGCGCGTTCGCGTCGCCGCGCTGGTTCTCACGCTCCTCGCCGCGGCGGTGAAATACGCGCTGTGGGAAAGCGGTGCCGCGGTGTGGCTCTCGATCCGCTGGGCCGCGTTGATCGTGATGGCGGCAACGGTGTTGTACGAGATCGGCTATCTCGAACGGGCGATGGAGGCGCGGCGTGTGCATCTCACGCCGGAGATGGGCGAGGAACATCCGGAGAGACGCGCGTTCAACGCGCTGCACAAGCGCGCCGAAGGACTGATGAAGGTCGGGTTCACGGCCGCGCTCGCCGCATTCCTGTTGAGCTGACGTGCGTACGCTAGAATCCGCGCCACTACATGGGAAGTAGCATCCCACACCTGCATGTCCACTGGGTGCTGATCGCCGTCGGTGCCGGCATCCTCTACCTGATTTTCGATGCGTTGCGCTCGTTTGCGCTGCAGCTCAGTCCCGTGCGCCTGCGCCGTCTGAGCTCGGACGCCGAGGAAGGCTCGCCGCGTCTCAAGCACTTCGACGTCGAGGATTTTCAACTCGTCAGCGGCGCATTGCTGCAGGTGGCCCTGGTGGTCGGCAGCGGAGCGACGACGCTGATCTACGACGAGAGCCCGATCGGCAGCGCGGTGCTGACCAGCGTGGCCATCTGGACGGTCGCGGTCATCGTCTGGAAGTTCATCCTCGCGCTCGTCCCGGAAGATACGGGCGAAGTGATTCTGCGCGCGTTGATTCCGTTCTCGCGCGTCACGTACTACCTCTTCTGGCCGCTGCTCTATCCGCTGCGGGCGTTGCTGGAACGGCTGGAGCGCAAACAGGCGCTCACCGAGGATGAGGACGAGATCACGGACGAAGAAGTGCGCGCGTACATCGACGTCGGTGAGGAAGAAGGAATCATCGAGGCGTCGGAAGGAAAGATGCTCCAGTCGATCGTCGACTTCGGCGACCGCCTCGCGCACGAGATCATGACCCCGCGCATCGACGTGCAGATGTTCGACGCGCGCCGGCCGCTCGTCGAACTGGCGAAGATCTTCAGCGAATCGAAATACGCGCGCATCCCGATCTACGAACAGTCGGTCGATCAGATCACCGGCGTCGTCCACGTGAAAGACGTGCTCGAGGCGGTGCTGCGCGGCGAGCAGCGTTCCGCGCGCGACATCGCCCGGCCGCCGTACTTCGTTTCGGAAACGAAGAAGGTCTCGGAGCTTCTGCGCGAACTGCAGAGCGAGCACGTGCAGCTCGCGGTGGTGGTCGATGAATACGGCGGGACCGCCGGCATCGTCACGACCGAGGACATCATCGAAGAGATCGTCGGCGAGATCGCGGACGAGCACGAAGATGAGGAAGCGACCATCGTCGAGATCGGCGACCGCGTCTGGCTGGTGAGCGGCTTGCTTCGCGTCGAAGCGCTGGAAGAGAAGCTCGGCGTCAAGCTCTCGGGCGATGACTACGAAACGGTTGCCGGAATGATCTTCACGACCCTCGGCCGCGTCCCCTCGACCGGTACGATCATTCCGAAGAACGGCTATCTCTTCGAAGTGGAACGCGCCGACCGGCGCCGGATCTATCGGGTGAAGGTGAGCACCGATCCGAACTGGAAAGGTGACGATGAGGACGGGCTCGAAGATTGAGAATCGAGGATCGAGGATTGAGGATTGAGAATTCGGGGACCTTCCTCGACTGAGTTCTCGATGCGAAGCGCCACAGGTATGGACAACGAACAACAGAACGCTCCGCGCTTCGGCACCATCGCTCTGGTCGGACGGCCGAATGCCGGCAAGTCGACGCTGCTCAATCGCATCCTCGGGCAGAAGGTCTCGATCGTCTCACCGAAACCGCAGACGACGCGGAATCGCATCGTCGGTCTGCTCAATGACGAGCGTGGGCAGCTCGCGTTCCTCGATACGCCCGGCGTGCACAAACCGCTGCACCGGCTCAACGTGCGGATGATGGATCACGTGCGCTCATCGCTCAGCGAAGCGGATGTGATCGCGCTCATCGTCGATGCCACCGAGCCGTTCGGCAAAGGCGACGAGTACGTGATCGAGATGCTGCGCGCGGAAAAGGAAGCGAATCCGGACGCGAAACGCTTCGCGATCCTCAACAAGATCGACGAGATCAAGAAGAACAAGCTTCTCCCGCTCCTCGCGCAGTACCACGACTTCGGGATCTTCGACGAGCTCGTCCCGATCTCCGCGTCGAACGGCGAAGGGGTCGACGAACTGGTCTCGCTCTTCTTCAAGAGTGTCGAAGAAGGAGAGGCCATCTATCCGACGGACGACTACACGACGCAGCCGGAGCGCTTCTTCGCCGCCGAGATCGTCCGTGAGAAGGTGCTGCATCACACCGAAGCCGAGTTGCCGTACACGACCGCCGTCAACATCGATCGATACGAGGATGACGAAGAGAACGGCGTGATCCGGATCTGGGCGACGATCTTCGTCGAGCGGGCCTCGCAAAAAGGAATCGTGGTCGGCCGGCAGGGGGCAATGATCAAGCAGATCGGCACCGAGGCGCGGCAGGAGCTCGAGGCGGCGCTCGGAACGAAGGTGTTTCTCGATCTGCACGTCTCGGTGC
The DNA here is from genome assembly GCA_036261885.1 of Thermoanaerobaculia bacterium. Lineage (GTDB taxonomy): Bacteria > Acidobacteriota > Thermoanaerobaculia > Gp7-AA8 > Gp7-AA8 > QHVT01. The sequence continues at coordinate 222,294 of DATAJY010000004.1, forward strand.
ACGAGCGCTGGCGTGAAGACGAGCGCTTCCTGGGCGAGCTCGAGTGGCCGCTTCAGTGACGCAGTGATTTCCTTGCGTCATTGACGGTGACGCCTTTCCTTGACGCGGTGTTTAGAAAAGCGTTGCAAAGCCGCGCGCGCTCGCTACCATAGCCGCCAAGTCTGTTCTCCGCAGGAAATTCGAGGAGGTCCAATGGTCGCTTCACGCGTATTTCGTATCCTTCTCTGTCTGACGTTCGCCTTCGTATCCCTTTCTCTTTTCGCACAACAGACGGGCACGATCTCCGGCCGGGTCACCGATTCATCCGGCGCCGCGTTGCCTGGTGTGACCGTCGAAGCCGTGTCCAACGTCGCGCCGCAGCCGCGCGTCACCGTTTCCGGCGATAACGGCGATTACCGGTTACCCGCCTTGCAGCCCGGCACGTACACTGTCACGTACACGCTGGCGGGTCTGCAGGACGCCAGGCGCCGCGTGAGTGTCGTCATCGACCAGACCTCGACGGTCGATGTCTCGCTCGGCATCGCGGCTCAGTCCGAGGTCATCACCGTGACCGCGGAAGCGACGCTGGTGGATCGCTCTTCGGCGACCCTCGGCGCCGGTCTCTCGAACGAGCAGATCCTCGCGCTCCCGATTTCGCAGGAGTACAAGGATCTGCAGAAGCTCATCCCCGGCGTCATGGTCTCGCAGGACCTGAACCGTGGTCCGAGCGCGGGTGGCAGCGGTCAGGACAACGTCTATCTGTTCGATGGTGTCAACGTGACGATGCCGCTCTTCGGCATCATGACCACCGAGCCGGCCACGCACGACGTCGCGCAGTTCAGCGTCGTGAAGGGCGGCGCGCGCGCGGTCGACTTCGAGCGCTCCGGCGGTTTCACGGTCGACTCCGTGAGCAAATCCGGCACGAACGAGTTCGCCGGTGAGTTGTCGTATCAGGTGCTCGACAGCTCGTTCATCGCCGACCTCGACAACGCCACGAATCTCAAATACGAGCAGGATCGCAGCTGGGCCACCGCGAACATCGGCGGTCCGATCCTGCGCGACGCGCTCTACTTCTACGGTTCCTACTACCGCCCGGTGTACAAGCGCGACAACCAGGCGAACCTCTACGGCGAGCTGCCGCCGTACAAGCTCGAGCGCAACGAGTACTTCGGAAAACTCACGTACGCGCCGACGCAGGAGCTGTTGTTCAACGGCAGCTACCGCAGCTCCAAGCGCGATGAGACGAACGACCAGTTCGGCACGCGCCAGGCCGCGTCGACCGGTTTCGGTTATGAGACCGAGCTGAAGATCGGCACCTTCGAAGGTTCGTGGATTCCGAACTCGAAGATGTACGGCACGTTCAAGTACACCGACTTCCGGAACCCGGGCGGCGGGAAGCCGGATAATTTCGCGGACGTGGTGCCGTCGTTCACGGCGGGCTCGCGTCTCGACATCAACAACCTCAGCTCCCTCGGTCTGCTGACGGTGCCGACGCGCATCGCCACCAACCCGACGCAGTCGGCGTTCGTCGGCCCGTACATCGATCGCTACGGCTACATCCAGAACGGTGTGGCGACGGGCGGCGGCACGGTCGGCTTCGCGCGCTACGCCGCGGACGACGACTCGTTCTATCGCAAGGCCGGCCAGGTCGCGTTCAACTACGCCCTCGTCGCGAAAGGCCTCGATCACGACTTCCACATCGGCTATCAGCGCTCCATCGACGAAGAAGATCGCTTCCAGCTCGCCAATGGCTGGGGCAGCATCACCATCCCCGGCGGCACGGTGAACTGCCCGGCCAACGCCTGCGGCTCCGCCAAGCCGGCGTTCTTCCAGGCCAACCTCAGCCAGCAGTCGGCGCGCGAAGTTCCGGCCATCCATTCCGAATTCCACTCGCAGAACATCGAGCTGAACGACACCATCCGCAAGAACAACTGGACGTTCAACATCGGCGTCCTGCTGAGCAACGACACGCTGTACGGTCAGGGTCTCAAGGAAGCGGACAACATCGCCGGCTTCGTCGCCTCCGCGGGCTCGAAGTACAAGATGCATGAGACCGAGTGGGAAGAGATGATGCAGCCGCGTCTCTCGGCCACGTGGGCGTACAACGGAAGCGACACCCTGTTCGCGAGCTACGCTCGTTATCATCCGGCCGCGAACTCGGATGCGCGCGCCGCATCGTGGGATCGCAATCTCGTCCGCGACATCAATGCCTACTTCGATGCCGACGGCGTGCTGATGGGCATCGATCCGGTCGCAGCTTCGTCGGGCAAGCTCTTCGCCGACAGCCTCGATCCGCGCACGGTCACGGAGTACATGGTCGGTACCGGGCAGCAGCTCGCGACCGGATGGTCCAGCCGCGTCTACGGCCGCTATCGCTACGGCAACAACTTCTGGGAAGACACCAACAACGACGCGCGCATCCGTTTCGGCGCGAACGTGCCGGGCGTCCGCCCGCTGCTCTACATTCCGAATCTCGGCCAGGCGCCGAACGCCTCGAATCCGACTGGTTCGGGCCTCCTCGGCGCGATCGGCAGCGGTTCCACGTACGTCATCGCGGAGCTCGACGGCGCGTTCACGAAGTACTACGAAGCGACGCTCGAGACGGACTACAACAAAGGTCCGATGTTCGTGCGCGGCTCGTACACCTGGAGCCACTATTACGGCAACTTCGACCAGGACAACACCAGCTTCAACTCCGCGAATGACGCGGCCATCTTCATCGGTTCGTCGAACATCGGCGACGGTGCCGGCCGCCAGCTGTGGGACAACAAGTACGGCGATCTCCGTGGCGACCGTCGTCACATCCTGAAGGTCTACGGCACTTACACGCTTCCGTGGAACGCTACGGCCGGCGCGTTCGGCCTCTATCAGTCGGGCCAGCCGTACCAGCTCGAGAGCTTCCTCCCGTACACCGGCCTCACCACGTCGACGAGCGATACCAACCGTTACGCCGAACCGGCCGGTCGCCGCAAGTCACCCGCGCATCATCAGGTCGATCTGAACTACACGCAGAACATCGGTCTGCCGCGCAACCTCAACCTGCAGCTCATCGTCGACATCTTCAACCTGTACGACAAGCAGACCGGCTACAACTACGAAACGCGCGTCGGCACACTCGGCACCTGTGATCCGACCAAGACGACGTGCGCCTTCGAGACCGGCCTCGGCGGAGCGCTCGCGTATCTCGCGCAGGCTCCCTATGCGAAGTCGTTCTACGAACCGCGCCGCATTCAGTTCCGCGCGAAACTGCAGTTCTAGTCCTTCACCACATCGAACGAAAAAGGGCGGTCGCGAGGCCGCCCTTTTTCGTGGTCTCAACGAAACAACCGTTCGCGTTCGATCAGCACGCGCGTTGTGGCGTCGGCGTGTTGTTTTGCCTGGGCGATGCGTGCGGCGGCGTCGGGTTCGCGGAGGAGGACGCTGACCTGGGCGCGCTTGAAGAGCGCCATCGCGTAGTCGGGATGCGACGGGGGGATGCGATCGAGCGCGGTACGGGCGTCGTCGTAGCGGCCGGCGGCGAGATAGAGCACGCCGAGCTCGAGGTGATTGCGGAACGCGTCGCTCTGCTGCGCACGCGCCTGTTCGAACGAGGCGATCGCGTTCTCGGTCTGGCCGAGAGCCATCTGCATCTGCGCGAGGCGCAGCAGTTCCGCGGGAGTCGCGGCGCGCAGCGAATAGATCTTCCGGCGCAATGCCACTGCTTCGTCGATGCGGTTCTGCCGTTCGCGGATGACGGCCAGTGCTTCGAGCGGCGGCAGGCGATCGGGCTCTTCGCGGACGATGCGCTCGAGCATCGGCACCGCGCGCGGCCATTCGCTGCCTTTCGCGTAATGCAGCGCGAGGTAGGTGCGCACGTCGGGCGAATCGGGCGCGATCGCCTCGGCGCGGCGAAACGCCGCCAGCGCCTCGGCGTCGCGATTCAGCGCCGAGTGTGCCGACGCGAGCCGCAGCGCGGCATCGAGGTTGTACGGATCCTTCGCCGCGATCTGTTCGAGCAGCGGGATCGCTTGCGCGTACTGCTGTCGCACGAACAAGCCTGAGGCTTTGTCGAGGATCGGAAAGAGCGGCGCCATGTCGGCGGGAACGGGGGCGTCTTTGCGGATCACCGGCTTCGCGGACGAGCTCACGTAGCCGAGACTGGCCAGCTTCTTCTGCGCTTCGTCGTCGAGATTCGCGGGTGGCTCCGCCCCTTTGCCGGAAGGGAGCGGATAGTCGCGCAGCGTGGCGCGGATGGGGCGGGCGAGACTCGCGGTCGCGGCGAGATTCTTCGTCTCGTGTGGATCGGCGGCGACGTCGTACACCTCGAGTCGTCCAGCCATGATCGCTTTGATGTTGCCTTCGACGGCCATGACCTGCGGCTGCCAGCCGTAGTCGAGAAACGGCTTCATCGCTTCGCCGGCAATCGCGTCCTCCCGCTCGTCGCCGCGCAGGCTGTTCGTCGAGTCGAGGCCGGCCCAGTCGAGCACGGTGTGAAAGATGCGTCGCGTGCTCACCGGCGTGCGGCTCGTGCTTCGATCGAATCCCGGGCCGACGATCACGAACGGCACGTGCATCGTCGTTTGATAGAGAAGATTGCCGTGCTGCTGTTCGCCGTGCTCGCCGAGTCCTTCGCCGTGATCGGCGACGACGACGATCGCCTTCGCGCCGCTCGCGCGTTGTTCGAAAGCACGCACGAGCCGGCCGAGTTGTTCGTCCATGGCCGCCACTTCGCCGAGGTACGACTGCTGCGCGAAACGCGTGCGATACGGCTCCGGCGGCGTGTAGGGATAGTGCGGATCGTAGTAATGCACCCAGAGAAACAGCGGCGCGTCGGAAGGGGATTGCAGATACGCCAGCGCGCGCTCGGTCGTTTCTCTCGCCGTCCGCTCCGCGCGATCCTTGCCGAACGCTTCGTCGTAGACATCGAAGCCGCGGCCGATGCCGAATCGTTTGGCGACCGCGAATGCGGAGACGAAGGCCGCGGTCCGATAGCCGGCGCCTTTCAATTTCTCCGCGAGCACCGGCTGATTCGTCGTCAGGAAGCGTGCGTTCTCGCGCACGCCATGTCCGGCGGGATAAAGACCGGTCATCATCGACGAATGCGACGGCAGCGTCTGCGGCACCGTTGCGTAGGCGGAGGTGAAGCTGCGGCCGCGGGCGGCGAGCGCGTTGAACGACGGCGTTGCCTCGCCGATCGCATCGGCGCGCGTGGTGTCGAGCGTCACGAGGAGGATCGATGGACGCGGCGCGCTCGCCGCCGCCGGAGTGGCCGGTGTTTCGGGTTTGCTGCAGGCGAGGGCCAGCAGCAGGGCGAAGGTGAGAGGACGTTTCACGGGCCAAGGTTGTAGCACACGCGACTACTCACACCGGCAGGTGACGCCGGTCACGCGGGCGCGTGCCGGCGGTCTCAAACACCTGTAACGCAACCCGCTACCTTCGTGTGCATGACGCGACCTGTTGCCGAGCCTTACAAGATCAAATCGGTCGAGCCGATCCGCATGCTCTCGCGCCCGGAACGCGAGCGCGCCATCGCGGAGGCGGGATACAACACGTTCCTGCTGAAGAGCGAAGACGTCTACATCGATCTGCTCACGGACAGCGGTACGAACGCGATGTCCGACCGCCAGTGGGCGGCGATGATGCGCGGCGACGAGGCGTACGCCGGCGCGCGCTCGTTCTTCGAAATGGAACGCGCCGTGCGCGAGGTCTACGGATTCGCCCACATGGTGCCGACGCATCAGGGACGCGGCGCCGAGCATCTGATCTCGCGCATCCTCATCCGTCCCGGGCACGTGATCCCGGGCAACATGTATTTCACGACCACGCGCGCGCATCAGGAACTGCAGGGCGGCACGTTCGTCGACGTCGTGATCGACGAGGCGCACGACGCGGCGGCGTGGCATCCGTTCAAAGGAAACGTCGACCTGGCGAAGCTGGAGGCCTGCATCGCGCAGTACGGCGCCGAGGCCATTCCGTACGTCAGCGTCGCCTGCACCGTGAATCTCGCCGGCGGACAACCGGTGTCGATGCGCAATCTGCGCGAGGTGCGCGCGCTCTGCACCAAGCACGGCATCCGGATGTGGTGCGACGCCACGCGCGCGGTCGAGAACGCGTTCTTCATCAAGGAGCGCGAGGCCGGATACGAGCAGACGCCGGTGGCCGCGATCCTGCGCGAGATGATGTCGCACTTCGACGGCTGCACGATGTCGGGCAAGAAGGATTGCCTCGTGAACATCGGCGGCTTCCTGGCGATGAATGAGGAGTCGATCCTCCAGCAGGCCCGCGAGCAGGTGGTGCTCTTCGAGGGAATGCCGACCTACGGCGGCCTGGCCGGCCGGGACATGGAAGCGATCGCGCAGGGGATTCGCGAGATGGTGGACGACGACTACATCGCCCATCGCGTTCTGCAGGTCCGGCGCCTCGGCGAAGAACTGCTGCGCGCGCGCATTCCGCTGGTCGAGCCGATCGGCGGCCACGCCGTGTTCATCGATGCCCGCCGCTTTCTGCCGCACGTCCCGCAGGAGCAGTACCCGGCGCAGGCGCTCGCGGCCGCGCTGTATGCCGACAGCGGCGTTCGGGCGATGGAGCGCGGGATCGTTTCCGCCGGCCGCGACCCGCTCACCGGAGAGAACCGCAAACCGAAGCTCGAGCTGGTGCGCCTCACCATCCCGCGCCGCGTCTATACCGACCGGCACATGGACGTGGTGGCGTACTCGGTATCGGAGCTGTACGCGCAACGCGAGCAGATCTCGGGACTGCAATGCGTCTACGAGCCGCCCACGCTGCGCTTTTTCACCGCACGATTCGAGCCGGTCGGGAAGGAGACGCTGTGTTCCCCATCGTCGCCGCGAGAGTCCTTGGTCCTGGTGTAAAGCAGTTCGACATCGAAGCGCCGCGCATCGCGCGCAAACAGAAGGCGGGGCAGTTCGTCATCCTTCGCCTGCATGAGCGGGGCGAGCGCATACCGCTCACCATTCGTGGCTCCGATCCGCGCCGCGGCACGATCAGCATCGTGGTGCAGGCCATCGGCAAGACCACCACCGAGTTGAACGAGCTCGACGCCGGCGATGCGATCCTCGACGTCGTCGGTCCCCTCGGCAAGCCTTCCGAGGTCGAACGCTATGGCACGGTCGTTGTCATTGGCGGTGGCGTAGGAACTGCCATTGCGCTGCCCACCGCCGCTGCCATGCACGATGCCGGGAACCATGTCATTTCGATTCTCGGAGCGCGTACGCGCGAGCTGCTGATTCTCGAAGACGAAGTGCGCGCGGCCAGCGACGAGGTGTTCGTGATGACGGACGACGGCAGCTACGGCGCCCGCGGTCTGGTCACCGATCGGTTGCGCGAGCTGCTGGCGACGCGGCACGTCGATTTCGTGCTGGCCATCGGTCCGATTCCGATGATGCGGGCGGTGGCGGAGGTCACGCGCGAGCCGCGCATCAAGACCGTCGTCAGCCTGAACTCGATCATGGTGGACGGGACCGGGATGTGCGGCGGGTGCCGCGTGGTCGTGAACGATCGCAGCGAGTTTGCGTGCGTCGACGGTCCGGAGTTCGACGCACACGAGGTCGACTTCACCGTGCTCGCGCAGCGCAATGCGATGTATCGCGAGCAGGAACAGCTGGCGCTCCAGCGCCATCAGGAACGTCGAGGAGCGTGCGCTCATGCCTAACAGCATTCCGAACAAGGAACGGATGAAGCTTCCGCGGCAGCACATGCCGGAACGGGAGGCGACGGTTCGTGCACACAACTTCGAGGAAGTGAACCTCGGGTTCGATCCCGAGCTGGCCACGCAGGAATCGCTGCGCTGCCTGACCTGCGCGAAACCGACGTGCACGCGCGGCTGTCCGGTCGGCGTGAACGTGAAAGAGTTCATCGCCCGCATCCTCGAGCACGACTACCTCGGCGCGGCGGCCGTGATCCGCAAAGACAACGCGCTGCCGGCGATCACCGGCCGCGTTTGTCCGCAGGAGGAGCAGTGTGAGGGCGACTGCCTCATCGGCAAGCGCGTCGACTCGGTCGCGATCGGCCATCTCGAACGCTTCGTCGCCGACTACGAACGGCAGGTCGGACGCGTCGGCATTCCGGAGATCGCGCCGCCGACCGGAAAGAAGGTGGCCATCGTCGGCAGCGGCCCGGCCGGTCTCAGTTGCGCGGGCGATCTCGTGCAGAAGGGCCACGAGGTCCGCGTGTTCGAGGCGCTGCACGAGATCGGCGGCGTGCTGGTCTACGGCATCCCCGAGTTCCGTCTGCCGAAGGAGATCGTCCGCCAGGAAGTGGATGTGCTGCGCCAGATGGGCGTGACCTTCGAAACGAACGTCGTCGTCGGAAAGACCGTGACCGTCGACGAGCTCCTCGGCGAAGAAGGATATGACGCGCTCTTCGTCGCCACCGGTGCGGGGCTGCCGCAATTTCTCGGCGTGCCGGGCGAACATCTCAACGGCGTCTACTCGGCGAATGAGTTCCTCACGCGCATCAATCTCATGCGCGCCTATCGCTTTCCCGACTACGACGAGCCGGTGTACGACTGCCGCGACAAAGACGTGGTCGTGGTCGGCGGCGGCAACACCGCGATGGATGCCGTGCGCACCGCGTTGCGCCTCGGTGCCCGCACCGCCACGCTCGTCTATCGCCGCGGCGAGGAGGAGATGCCGGCGCGCAGGGAAGAAGTGAAGCATGCGCGCGAAGAAGGGGTGCAGTTCGCGACGCTCACGAATCCGATCGAACTGCTCGGCGATGCGCGCGGCTGGCTCACCGGCGTGAAGGTGATGCGCATGGAGCTCGGCGAAGCGGATGAAAGCGGACGGCGGCGTCCGTTGCCGATTGCCGGTTCGGAGACGATCGTCCCGGCCTCGCTCTGCATCATCGCCGTCGGCACGAGCGCGAATCCGCTCGTCCAGGCCACGACGCCCGATCTGAAGACGAATCGCAGGAACTACATCGAAGCCGATCCCGAAACGCTGCGCACGTCGAAGCCGGGCGTCTTCGCGGGAGGGGACATCGTCACCGGCGGAGCGACGGTGATTCTGGCGATGGGGGCGGGAAGGAAAGCGGCGAAATCGATCGACGAATATCTGATGTCAGCGTGAGTAACGCCACTTCGCGGCGAGTGCGCCTCCCACCAGCCCGAAGAAATGCAGCGTCCAGGAGAAGCGGCCTTGCGGCGCGAGTGCAACGAGCACCGTTCCGGCGTAAACCACGGCCACCGCGATCGACACGAGAAGCGTGGAGAGGCGATGGTCGAAGAGGGAGCGGACGATCAGAAAGCTCATGAAGCCGAGCACGAGACCGCTCGCGCCGATGTGCTGAGCGGGGCGCCCGAAGAGCCAGCAGCCGAGGCCGGAGACGAAGATCGTCACGAGCACCACGAACAGCAATTCGTGCGGACCGCGCAGCGCGATCACGATGCCGAGCACGAGCAGCGGCAGCGTGTTCGCGAGCAGATGTTCCCAGTCGGCGTGCACCAGCGGTGCGACGAGAATGCCCGAGAGTCCCGCGACGTGCCGCGGAATGATGCCCCAGCCGGCCACGGATACGCCGTCGTTGTCGAACGAATCGATGGCCCGCACGATCCACATCAGCGCGACGAGCAGCAGCAGGAGGATGATTCCGTTCTTTGCTTTCGACATGAGTTTCACAGCACATCGATGATGACGATGGTCAGATCGTCGGCATCCGCATCGCGATCGCGCCATTGCAACACGGCTTCGATGACGGCGTCGGCCACGTTTTCGCTGTTGCGCACGATCGCACGCAGACGCTCTTCGCCGAACTGTTCGCCGCGTGCATTCACCGCTTCGACGATGCCGTCGGTCCAGGCGACGATCCGATCGCCGCGTTCGAGCGCGAGTGTTGCGTTGGTGTAGCCGATGTTGCCGAAGCGGCCCAGAAGCACGCCGTTCGCGCCGAGCTCGTGGAAGGTGCCGTTGCGCAGCAGCAGCGGCGGAGGATGTCCCGCGTTCGCGACACGCACAGCATTCGCGGAGACGTGGAGGAACGTCGCGGTGACGAGCGTGCGGCGCACTTCGCGTTTCAACGTGCGATTGAGCTGCTCCAGCATCGATGCCGGATCGTCCGCGAGCGCCTGTTGCGACGACACCGCGACCTTCACCATCGATGCGATCAACGCCGCGGGCACGCCGTGACCGGCGACGTCGGCGACGAGCACGCCGGTGCTTTGCGCATCGGTGGCGACGAAGTCGTAGACATCGCCGGCGACGGAGGAGGCGGGGACGTAACGCGTGCTGAACCGGAGTCCGTCGATCGACGGCATCTCCGCGGGAAGGATCGAGCGTTGGATCTCGCGTGCGGTGGCGAGCTCGCCTTCGATCGCCAGGCGCTCGCGTTCTCCGCGCAGGAAGTTGCGCGTGGCGGCATAGCCGAGTGCGAAGACGAACGCCACGAAGCCGGCCGTTTCGTCGATGTCGCGCCAGGGGAGAAAGCCGAGCGACGAGAGATTGTTCAGCAGCGCGAAGAGCAGAAAGATCCCCGCGCCGATGGAGATCGCGCGCAGCTCGTGGGTCTGCTTCGGCCGCGCGATGATCAGATTGAAGGCGATGTTCAAGCCGCCGAGGATCACGAGAACGTTGTTCGCGATGCGCAGGCTCTCCGGCGTTTGCGTCACGACGTCGGCGATCAGACCGATCGGCGCGAACGCGGCGAACGCGTAGATCTGCCAGCGCAGCGAGCGCTTCCAGCCCTCTCCGACGAACTGGCGTGCGAGCAGCCATCCCGGAACGTTGATGAGATACGTGATCGCGGCCCGTGCGAATTCGGCATTTCGCACCGAGAGGCCGAGCATCGGCGGCAGATACGAGTCGAGCATGGCCCGCACGGCGTACGTCGCCGTGAAGACGCCGAACCAGAGCAGCGCGGACGTCGTTGCGCCGTGGCGCACGCGCGAGACGGCGAACGACAGCAGGCCGATGGTCAGCAGCACGAATGCGATCGCGAGCTCGGCGAGATCGTTGCGGAACGGGTCGAGCGTCATCCGTTCGAGCGCGCGCGGTGCGTCGCTCAACGTGGCGATCGTCGGCGAGCCGCCGAACAGCGGCGGCCGTTCACCGCGTAGCACGCGAACGTAGAGAACGCGTCCTCGCGGCAGCGGCACGACATGCAGGCGGAGCCTGCTGCGCGCGGCCGGCTCACGAAACGAATAGACCTGCTGCTCGTCGACGAAGAGGTCGAATGCCCCGGCGTACGAGCGGAAGACCATCCGCGCATCGGGCGGCATCGGCGCCGGTAACGGCACGCGGCACCAGAGCTCCTGTTGCGGATCCTCGTGGACATTTTCCTTCCACGCGGCCTCGGACGGCGGTGTCGCGCGCGGCGCGGTGTGCACGTATTGCCACCCGTCGAGCGAGGCGATGCTCGCCAGGAAAACGAAGAAGGCGCGCAGGATCACCCGGCGATTATCATCGCAAGCATGCTCAACTACATCTGGTTCGGACTCATGGCCATCGCGCTCGTGGTGGCGGCGTTCAACGGAACGGCGGAAGCGGTCTCGAAAGCAGCCATCGACTCGGCCAAGACCGGAGTCGAGATCGCGCTCGGTCTGGTCGGTGTGATGACGCTCTGGCTCGGCGTGATGCGCGTCGCCGAAGCCGGCGGTCTCGTGCAGATCCTCGGCCGCGCGCTCCGTCCGGTGCTTCGATGGTTGTTCCCTGAAGTTCCGGCCGATCATCCCGCGGCCGGCTCGATCGTCCTGTCGATCGCCGCGAACATGCTCGGCCTCAACAACGCCGCCACGCCGTTCGGCATCAAGGCGATGGAGGAACTGCAGACGCTCAACCCCGAGAAAGACACGGCCACGAACGCGCAGGTGATGTTCATGGCTCTCAACACCGCGGGGGTGCAACTCGTGCCGGCCACGATGATCGGCGTGCTCGCGGCGGCGGGCTCGAAGAGCCCGACCGCGATCATCAGCACATCCATCCTGGCGACGTTCATCGGAACGATTGCCGCATTGATCGCGACGAAAGTCTTGCAGCGCTTCTTCCCGGTGCCGCGCAGAAACGCGGACGTGACGGCGGAGGTGGGCGAGTGATTCGCGCGTTCTTCGAACAGGTCTCGATCTGGGCCATCCCGTTTCTGCTCGTCGTGATCCCGCTGATCGCGATGATCAGGAAGGTGAAGGTCTACGACGTCTTCGTCGACGGTGCGAAGGAAGGCTTCGACGTCGCGGTGAAGATCATCCCGTTTCTGGTCGGGATTCTCGTGGCCATCGGTATGTTCCGCGCGTCGGGGGCGATGGATCTGCTGACCGCGGCGCTGCGGCCGCTCATGGCCTCGAGCGGCTTTCCCGCGGAGCTCTTTCCTCTCGCCATTCTGCGCACGCTCACCGGCAGCGGCTCGCTCGCGCTGACGACGGACCTCATCAAAACGTACGGTCCCGACTCACTGATCGGGCGGATGGCGGCGACGATGTACGGCAGCAGCGAGACGACGTTCTACGTGCTCGCCGTCTACTTCGGCGCCGTGCAGGTGAAGCGCACGCGCCACGCGGTGCCGGCCGCGTTGATCGGAGACATCGTGGCCGCCATCGCCACGGTGGCGGTGTGCATGTGGATGTTCTGAGGAGTGAACGCTACGTCGTCCACGACGCGGTCACGGTGTAGAGCCCGTTCTCCGCGGCTTCGACGAGCACTTTGATGGCGCCGTCATCGATGAAGTCCTGGACGACGCGGCCGACATTGACGGCGGGAACGTTCGTGATCGATTGCATGCATCACCTCACGGGATCGCCAGCGCGACGACGGCGTTCGCGCGCAGCTGGCGGTTCTGGTCACTGTTGAGAAGAACGGCGATGGTGGTGTTCGGTGCGTTCGAGGAGAGCCACGAATTGAGACGGTCGCGATTGGCGGGGCTCGCTTCCAGCCACGAGCGGATGCGGCCGGTGTTCTTGTCTTCGCCGAACGCGACGGTGACCGCTTCGTTGACGTCTTCCCCCGAGACGCGCGCATGCGTCGGCAGCGCGGGACCGAGGTGACCGTCGGGAAGGATCTCGCGATCGAAGGCGAGATAGCCGATCACCAGCGGGCGCGGGAACGTCTCGTTCATCGCCACGCTGCGGCTCGAGACCGAGGCGAGTTGCACCGACGCGCCGGGGGTGGCGGCGGCGACGCTCTGCGAAAGGCTCTGCAGAACCTGGGAGTAATTCGTCGCGGCGTTGACCGACTCGTTCGTTGCGCCGCCGGCGTCGAAGAGCGCCGGCGTCTTGACCGAGGCGCCGGCATCGACGCGCGCACCGCGCGACTGATTCGAGATCAGCGACACGTTCACGCCGCCCGCGACGTAGACGCGATAGACGACGCGCACGTAGTTCGACTGCTCTTCGGTTTTGCCACGACGCGTTCGTTTCGTGTGCGGCGCGTACTGGCGGAGGAAATCCTGATTCGCCAGCGCCCACGCCTCGATCTGCGGCGTCAGCGTGGTGATCGGGAGCCCATACGTCGACGCCGAGGCGATGTTGACGGTGCCGTACGCATCGGCGGTTTGCAGCAGCGTCAGCCCCACCGGTACCGATTGAATGGGGATGGCCAGCGAGGCGCCGCTGCCGGACTTGATCTGAAACGTGTACGACGGGAACGCGGCACCCGGCGCGACGCTCCACTGCGTGAACGGTGCGCTGGTCGGCGCGGGCGTCGGGAACTGCCACTGCTTCGGCAGCGTGCTCGTGTCGGTCACCGAATACGCGCCGTTGTAGAACTGCTGCCATCCGGTCGGCTGGAGGCGCGCGATGACGTTGTCGAGCGGCAGGAACCCGTCTTCCTCGAGATCGTGCACCTCTTCTTCGAGCGGTGTCGACACGAGAAACACGTCGCCCACCTGCAGATCCTCGGTGAGCGGGTAGGCGGGCAGCACCTGGCTCGCGCGAATCGTCAGACACCAGTCCTTCGCTACGCGCGAGAGTTGTTTCGCCTTGCTCTTTTCGAGCGTGCGGCACGACGCGAGGCAGAGAAACATCGCGAGGACCACGAGAAACCGGACTTTCATGGGAGACGGACCTCCGGAAGGGAGTTTAGCAGCAGGAAGGGAAACCCGGCACCGGACACCCGACGGAGAAATGGTTCCCCGCCGCCCCGTGAATCAGCCGGCCCGCAGCAGCAGATCGGGCGCTGCTTCCCACGCATGTTCGACGTTGCGCATCAACAGCCCGCAATCGAATTCGACCGAGCCTCGCGGGAAGAGGTTTTCGTTCGCGAAGTAGCTCGAATGAACGTGCTCGATCGCGAACGGTTCGACGCGCCATTCCCGCGTGTGCAGCGTGACGCCGTGCAGACGAAGCGGATCAGCCGTGACCGAGTATCCGAGCGCTCCCGCTTCGAAGAACGCCGACGCCTCGGACAGCGACGCGAAGACCGACGTGGAGGGCAACTCGCGCGCGACCACGCCGCGCACTTCGAGATCGACTTCGTGATCGAACGAGCGCATAGCCAGCGCGATGCGCCGCTCGGATTCGTCGATGTCGAACAGCGCGCGGTGATGCTCTCCGGGAAAGACGCGGCCGCCGGCGAGATGATTGAGGATCGAGCCGGTGTCGCGTCGCGGGATGAACACTCCTTCGCGTTGCGCATCTCCTTCGTTCCACGTCACCGCGATCCGATGCGCCGCGTTCTCGCTGGCGATGCCGAACATCGCCGGGATCGGTCGCGGGCACACCTGCTCGAGGCGGATGAGGCAGATCCCGGCAATCGCCTGGCCGCGTTGCAGCTTCGGCTGAAACGGCGCCGGCAGCACATCGCGAATGACCTCCGCGTCGACGCGGAAATTCACGAGCATCCGCCGCCGGATCACGCCTTTCATGACCGGAATGTGCATCGCTACTTCTTCTTCGTCAGCAGGTACACCAATGCGCCCACCGCCACCGCGATGGCGGCGGCGAGAAAGTTCTGCCACTTGAGAGAAAAGAAGAAGGCGAGGGAGATGAGCACGCCGAGGAACGGCACGATCAGCGGCACGCGGAACGTCGAGGTCGAGCCGCGACGGAGGAACGGCACCGCCGCACTGGTGACCAGATACGTCGACAGCCGGGCGGTGGCGGACATGAGCGCGAGCGTTGCGAACGATCCCGCCAGCGCGAGGATCAACGCGACGATCGCGTGAATCACGATGGCCACGGTCGGCGTGTGAAAGCGCGGGTGGACATACGCGATCGAGCCGGTGCGGCGATCGCGCGCCAGCGCATAGAGCATGCGCGAGCCTTCGAGCATCGTGCCGGAGTTCGTGCCGGCCATCGACAGCAATGCGCCGATGGTGACGATGATCGCGCCGACCGGTCCGATGATCGCGGCGGCCGCGGAGGCGATCGGCGTCTCGGTCTTCGAAAGATCGGGCAGCGCCGACATCGCGGCGAGCTGTGCGAGCGCGTAGATGGCGGCGATGATGAGAATGCCGGCCAGCAGTGCGATCGGCAGATCGCGCCGCGGGTTCTTGTACTCGCCGGCCGGCACGCCGAGGTTTTCAAAACCGGCGTACGCGAAGAGGAGGAAGAGGCCCGCGGCGTTCCAGTCGGTCCCCACCGGCGGCAATGTCCATGAGCCGGGAATCGGATTCGACTTCCACGCGACCAGCGCCAGCACGATGAAGCCGATCAGCGGTACGAGCTTGCCGAACGTGAAGATGTAGATCGAGGCGGCGCCGTATTTCACGCCGAGCAGGTGAATGATCGCCAGGATCAGCACGAACGAGACGATCACGATGATGCGTGGCGCGCCTTTGCCGATCGCCGGCGCGAGCAGTGCCACCGAGACGACGAAGCCGTTCGCGAGCGACGCCAGCGACGTCACGCGCGCGATCCAGTTCATCCAGCCGGTTTCGAATCCGACGAAATCGCCGAACGCCGTGCGCGCGTAGAGATACGCGCCGCCCGGTTCCGTGAAGTGGCTGGCCGCCTCGGCGAAGCACAACGCCAGGATGAACACCGGCACCGCGAACAGCAGCGGCGCCCACAGCGACAGCGGTCCGAGCTTCTCGTACATCTCGCTCGGCAGCAGGAACACACCGGAGCCGACGACGGCGTTGATGCACATCGCCACCAGACCCCAGAAGCCGACCGCGCGAACGAGCTCACCGGACCGGGTTTGCGTCACGTTCATAACCTCTCCCTCGAATCGATTTCCCGGGAAGTGCGCCGGTCATGGTTCCGTCGCGGAGCACCGGGACGCCGTTCACGACGACGTCCGAAACACCTGCAGAGAAGTGATGCGGGTCTTCGAATGTGGCGAGGTCACGAGTCGTCTCCGGATCGAAGACGATCACGTCCGCCTTCATGCCGGGACGCAGAATCCCGCGATCGGCGAAGTGCACGCGCGCGGCCGCCTGCGAGGTCATCTTGCGCACCGCTTCTTCGATCGAGAAGAGCTTCTGCTCGCGCGCGTAGTACCCGATCACGCGCGGAAAGGTGCCGTACGAGCGCGGATGCACGGCGGTGTTGTTCTCACGATCGCGCGCGGTGGGGGAACTGCCGTCGGAGCCGACGGACACCCACGGCTGCTGCAGCGCGTAACGCACGTCGTCTTCATTCATCGAGAAGAAGATCACGCGCGGGGAAGGATCGCTGTTCTCGAACAGCGCCAGGAGCGCGTCTTCTCCGCTGAGGTTCATCGCCGCGGCGACCTGTTCGATGTACATCTTCTCGTACTGCTTGTGCGCGGCGCTGAAGATCTGGGTGATGTAGATGCCGCGATCGCCGCGCCGGGCCACCTGCGCGCGCAGCGCTTCCCGGATCTTCGTGCGGTCGTCGGGATTCGCGAGGCGTGTGCGGAAATCGTCATAGCCGCCTTCGAGCGCCCAGTCGGGTGCGAGCGTGCTCAGGCCGGTGCCCGACGCGATGTACGGATAGACGTTCGCGGCGATGTCCAACCCCTGCGTGCGCTGCTCGGCGATGCGGCCGATGATGTGCGGCATCTTTCCCCAGTTCGGGCGGCCGCCGATCTTGAGGTGCCAGATGTTGACGGGGATGTTCGCCTCGCGGCCGATGCGGAACGTCTCGTCGAGCGCGCTGTCGATGTTGTTGCCTTCGTCGCGCATGTGGGTGAAGTAGACGCCGCCGTGTTTCGCCGCCACGCGCGAGAGGTTGATGATCTCTTCGGTGGTCGAGTACATGGCCGGCACGTAGATGAGCGAGGTGGAGACGCCGATCGCGCCGTCGCGCATGGCCTGCTCGACGATCGCTTCCATCTGCCGCATTTCGCCGGCCGTGGGAATGCGATTGATGTCGCCGATGACGATCTCGCGCGGATTCGATGCGCCGACGAGCAGGGCGAAGTTGATGGCCGCGCCGTGCTGATCGAGCTCGTCGAGAAAGTCGCCGAGGGTGGCCCAGGTCTGTCCTTTGCGGACGTTCTCGGGGCGGACCGGGCCGGGGGAAAACCCTTCGCCCGCGACCTCGGTGGTGACGCCCTGGCGCACCTTGGCCTCGAGCTGCGGGTCGTGAATGGCGGTCGTTTGCGACCAGCCGAGGAGATCGATGAAGCCGGGAGCGATGACGCGGTCATGCGCGTCGATGGTCGAGGCGGCCGGCGTGTCGCGGAGATCGCCGATGGCGACGATCCGGTCCTGGCGGATGCCGACGTCGCCGCGGAACCAGGGGGCGCCGGTCCCGTCGATGATCCGGCCGTTCACGAGTTTGAGATCGAGCATGGGCATGGGTTTGGTAGTCGACGTGGTGGCGCAACCGGTAATCATGATGGCAAAGCAAATGGCAATGATCGTGGCAGTTGTGTTGGTGCGCTTCATTCCATCCCTCGAACCAATTCGCTCATCTCCTGTCGCGCGCGAATGACGCGTGCGTCCTCGCCGTCCACCAGAATCTCCGGCGGCAGCAGCCGGGCGTTGTAGTGCGAGGCCATCGAGAAGCCGTAGGCGCCGGCATCGCAGAAGGCGAGCAGATCGCCGATGCGGATCGGGTCGATCGGCCGGGCCATCACCTGCCCGTCGGTTCGCGTGAACACGTCGCCCGACTCGCAGATGTTCCCCGCCACCACCACGTCGTCGCGCTGAAGCGCCGGATCCCACGCATCGCGCAGCGAGCCCTCCTCTCCGTTCGATGCGTTGAGGATGTGGTGATACGCGCTGTACTTCGACGGCCGGGCCAGGTGGTTGAAGCCGGAGTCGACACCGATCCACTCGACGCCGGCGCTGATGCGCTTCGAGGTCGTGCGCGCCAGCAGCACGCCCGACTGCGCGACCACGTAACGTCCCGGCTCGAGAATGGCCGTGAGGTCGCGGGCCCGGAGAAACGAGCCCGCCACGTGCGTCAGCTCGCGGCCGTACTCCTCGATCGGGAACTCGCGCTCTTCCGGTTTGTACGGCGTCGAGATTCCGCCGCCGAAATTGATCCAGCGCAGCTCGCGAAACGCCGGCGCCAGTTCGAGCAGCCGCTTTGCCGACTCGATCAGCGGAGCGGGGGAGTCGACGCCCGAGCCGATGTGCGCGTGCAGCCCCACCAGCTTTCGTCCCGCATCTTCGACCAGCATCCGCGCGCTGTCGATCTCGGCGAGATCGATGCCGAACTTCACGCTCGCGCCGGCGGTGATGACGTCGGAGTGATGTCCCGCGCCGACATCCGGATTCACGCGCAACGCGATCGGATTCTCGAGATCGAGGCTGAGGATCCGATCGATCTCCGACATCGAGTTCACGTTGATGACGATGTAAGGACTCGGGATCGCGCGCAGGTCTTCGTCCGAAACGTTCGAGCAGGTGAACCAGATCGCATCGGACGGATAGCCGGCCTGCCGCGCGAGAAAGATCTCGCCCGGCGACACGGCATCGCAGCCGAAGTCCTGCTCGCGAATCAGGCGCAGGATCGAGAGGTTGCTGTTCGCCTTCATCGCGTAGAACGGGCGGAACGGCAGACCGCTGAACGCGCTGCGTACCCGCTCGAGCTGGCGGCGGATGATGGCGGCGTCGTACGCGTAGAGAGGGGTGCCGAAGCGGGCGGCAAGCTCGTTCGCAGCGATGCCGCCGATGTAGAGAAAACGATCGCGGTACTCCATGGCCGCGCGAGAGTGTACAGGGTCGTAGTCGGTAGTCGGTTGTCGGTTGTCGGGGGAACCGCTCCGCTCGACGCACGTGGAAGGGTGGTGGTCCCCCGACAACCGACAACCGACAACCGACTACAATCCCGACCATGCAGCAATACCACGACCTCATGCGCGCGATTCTCGAGCGGGGGCACGCGAAAGGGGATCGCACCGGTACCGGGACGCTGAGCCTCTTCGGCCATCAGATGCGCTTCGATCTCGCGGCCGGTTTTCCGCTCGTCACGACCAAGAAGCTGCACCTCCGTTCGATCATCTACGAGCTGCTCTGGTTCCTGGCGGGGGAGACCAACATCCGTTTCCTCAACGAAAACAAAGTGACGATCTGGGATGAGTGGGCCGATGCGAACGGGGAGCTCGGTCCGGTCTACGGCTATCAATGGAGATCGTGGCCCGCGCCGGACGGCCGGCAGATCGATCAGATCAGCAACGTCATCGCCGAGATCCGACGCAATCCCGATTCACGACGCCTCGTCGTCAGCGCGTGGAATGTCGGCGACCTCGACAAGATGGCGTTGCAGCCGTGTCACGCGCTCTTTCAGTTTTATGTCGCCGAGGGAAGACTCTCGTGCCAGATGTACCAGCGCAGCGCGGACGTGTTTCTCGGCGTGCCGTTCAACATCGCCTCGTATGCGCTGCTGACGATGATGGTCGCGCAGGTGTGTGACCTCGAGCCGGGCGAATTCATCCACACCCTCGGCGACGCGCATCTCTACACGAACCATCTCGAGCAGACGCGCGAACAGCTCTCCCGCGAGCCGCGGCCGCTGCCCACCATGCGTCTCAATCCGGCCGTGAAGAACATCTTCGATTTCAAGTTCAGCGACTTCACCCTCGAGCAGTACGATCCCCATCCCGCCATCAAGGCTCCGATCGCCGTATGAAGCTTTCGATTCTCGCCGCCCTTTCCTCGAACGGCGTCATCGGACGCGACAACGACATCCCGTGGCGCCAGTCCAACGATCTGAAGCGCCTGAAGACGATGACGCTCGGACATCACGTGATCATGGGCCGCCGCACGTTCGACTCGGTCGGCAAGGCACTGCCGGGCCGCACCAACATCGTCATCACACGGCAGCAGGGTCTCGAGATTCCGAACGCCACGGTCGTCCATTCGCTCGAAGCCGCGGTGCGCATCGCCGCGCAGGCGGGGGAGACGGAGGCGTTCGTGCTCGGCGGTGCGGAGATCTACGCGCAGGCCAACCATCGCGCCGATCGCATGTACCTGACCCGCGTGCATGCGGAGATCGAAGGCGATACGTACTTCCCTGAATTCGACGACGTGTCGGAATGGCATCTCACCGATGCCGAGCACTTCGACGCCGACGAGCAGAACCAGTATCCCTACTCGTTCCTGACCTACGACCGCGCCGCGCCGGAAGGACACGCCATTCCGGAGGAATAGACCTCCTCAGGTTGGTAACTACACTGCTACATTCCGCCTGAAGAGAACGGACGTACATTGCGGCATGCGAACTCTTGCTGCCGCGCTGCTGAGCGTCATTTCCCTGACGTCCTTCGCCGAGCCGTTTCCGTTGCGCGGAGAACTGCCGGTCAGCGCGCCGGAGTTCGCTCCGGTGCGCGAGCCGATGACCGACGCGCGGATCGCCTCGAACGGCGAGGGCTATGCCGCGACCTGGACCGACTTCCGCGGCACGGAGCCTCGCGCCTACGCCGCGCGCTTCAAACAGGACGGCACGCGTCTCGATCCCCTCGGCATCCACGTCGCCCCTGCCGATTTCAGCGGCACGATCGTCTGGAACGGAAGCGCATATCTGCTGGTCTACGGCGAAGGAGTGAAGCTTTACTCGCGTACGCTCAGCACCGACGGGTTTCTCGGCACGCCGGCGATGATTTTCGATCGCGAAACCGATGATGCCGCGATTCACTTCGCGGCCGCGTCGAACGGCACGAACATTCTTCTCGTCAGCGACGGGAGCATCCCCAGCCTGCTGCTCGATCTGCAGGGGAACAAGCTGCGCGAGATCACGTTCCCGTGGGGCTTCGCGTTTCGTGGCATCGACGTGAAGAGTGCCGGCGGCAGATACCTCGTGGCCGCCGGCAATGACCAGCTGCACACGATCGCGGTCGCCGGCGACGGAACGACCGGCGTGATGAACACGATTGCAACGCTGCCCGTCACCTCGAACGTCAGCATCGCCACCGACGGCGCGACGCATTTCGTGGTGTGGTCGCGCACCAACGTCGAGGGGCAGGCGTTCGATGCGAGCGGCAACGCGCTGGGCGAACTGCATGCATTGACGACGGACGGCGGCGTTGCGAACGCGACGGTTGCGTGGCGCGACGGCGAATACTTCGTCACCTTCACCGAGGAGTACACGCGGGCGCTGTATGGCCTGCGGGTGTCGGCGGACGGGGTGGCGCTTTCGACACCGCAGCGGACGACGTCGAAATCAAAATTCGCGGCCGCCCTCGGCACGACCGGCGAAAGCGGCGTCGCGTTGTGGCGTCCGTTGTTCGGTGGACTCGAAGCGGCGTTCTTCGATGCGCAGACCATCACCGCCGCCGATCCCTTCCGCCCGATCCTGCCGCTCGTCGATGCGGCGCAGAAGCAGTTCGACATCCATCTCGCGCGCCTCGCAAGTGGAGGTCTGGTCGCGGCGTGGCTCGAACAGACCGGTACGACTGCGGAGGTGCGCGTTTCGCGCGGTCCCGGAAGCGTGCCGGTCGTCGCCTCGCCACTCGACATGCAGCGGCTGATCGACGTCGTCGTCGAAGGCAACGTCGTCTGGCTGCTCAGCTCGTACAACAGCACGATCTACGCGCAGCGATTCAATGACTCGCTGCAGCCGATCGATGCGGAGCCGGTCGCCGTCGCCGCCGACGCGTATGGCGATCCCGCGTTCGGTGTGGCGACGGGCGGCAATGGCTCGGTGATGCTGGTCTATCAGAAGCGCGATGCGCAGGAGCAGTTCTCCGACGTCGCCGCGCTGCAGTTACGCGCGGGCGGCGCCGGCATCGCAACGAGAAAATTCGAGCTCCCTTCGGGCGCGTACGAGGATCACACGCCGGCGGTCGTCTACGACGGCTTCAAGTTCGTGATCGCCTGGGCGCGCGGCAAATCGAAACCGTCCGACGATTTCGGTGCGCCGGCGCCGGCCGATCAGATCGTGGAAGTGAGTATCGTGCCGAGCGGCGACGCGCTGCCGCCGGTCATCGCATTCGACTCCGATTCGGCGGTGCGGACGCTGCTCGGTGCGCGCAACGGCAACGCGACGACGTTCGTCTGGCAGACCGCGAACGACCTGGCGCCGACGATGCGATTCAAAGATGCGCTGAGCGAGTCGGCGCAGACGCGCACGCTCGACATCCGCGATTCCGCGCGCCTCGTCGGTCTCGAAGGACATGGCGACGGCTTCGTCCTCGCCGCGGCCACGAGCACGTTCGCGCGCAAGTTCACGGTA
The DNA here is from genome assembly GCA_036261885.1 of Thermoanaerobaculia bacterium. Taxonomy (GTDB): domain Bacteria; phylum Acidobacteriota; class Thermoanaerobaculia; order Gp7-AA8; family Gp7-AA8; genus QHVT01. Next base: position 244,723 of record DATAJY010000004.1, read on the forward strand.
CAGGAGCTCGAGCTCTTCACGTTCGCGCCGTTCTCGGGATTCGGCGACACGACTGCGGTCGGTACGTTCGAAGTGAGCGACATCTGGCGCTCGCCCGATCTCGATCTCGCCGGCGGCGCGGCGCTCGCACTCGCGTACACGCGCCTCGGCTCGGACGCGGAGTACGGCGGCGTCACGCGCGTCTTCGTGCAGCAGACGACGAACGGGCGGCGGCGCGCGGTGCGCTAAGCGGCAACCGTCGGCACCGCGATGCGCGCGCGTCGCGAGCCGCGCCAGTGGCCGATCGCCGCCGAGACCGGGCCCAGGAGAAAGTACGTCCAGCCCGCCAGGCCGATCCTGCGCGGTTCGACGAGATATGCGATGCCGATCGACAGGAGACCGATGGCCACGTAGGCGACGTACATCGCCAGCGAGCCGAGCGTGTCGTGCACTTCGAGCGCGTTGAGCTCGAGCTGCTCGCGCTTGCGATACGCATGAACGTGCATCAGCGCGAAGACCGCGAAGATGCCGGCGAAGCCGAGACCGTAAATCAGGAAGAGCTCGCGCCCGTTTTCCGCGCCGACCGAGGTGATGCGGCGCGTCACCAGCTCGAACATGAACTTCAGCGGATAAATGTAGAAGAGCACCAGAAAGAGCAGGACCGTGTTGAGCACGATGGTCAGCTCGTCCTGCAGTCCATAGCGGCGGAAGAAGCGATGGTGCTCATGCCACACCCACGTCAGCGTGGCGAAGCAGATCGCGAAGCCGATGAATCCGCGCATCTCGTGCACCAGTTCCGCGTACGTGCGCGGCACCTCGAGCGAGACGACGATGAGCGTCAGCGCGAACCCGAAAACGACATCGCTGAACGCCTCGATGCGCGACACTTCGTGCGCGCGATGACGGAACGGTATCGGTTGTGGCATGCGCGCAATGTAGCGACGCACGGCAGCGATGTCATCTGACGAATGTCAGGAGCGCAGCGCTACGGGGCGGCGCTACGTGGGCTTCGCTACTCTACGCCGCGTTTTCTTCTTCGGCTTTTGGCGGGTTCAGGATCAGGTTCACCTGTCCGGCGATGCTGTCGAGGTAGCGGTCGCGGGCGCGGCTGAAAATCTCCAGCGCTTTCGTGCGGCCGCTGCTGGTGTTGGCGAGGGCGCGATAGAGCGCGGTGATCCAGCTGTTCGGGCCTCCGCGCATCAGCGCGCGTTCGAGCGCCGGCATGGCGGGGGCGTACGTGTTGTAGCCGGCGGCGAGCAGCCAGGTGAGCGGCGGCGTCACGCGAAGACTGAGGCCGAGGGCGGTGTCGATCTCGGTCATCCTGCCGGGGGTGAGATTTGCGAGCTGCAGAAACAGATCGAGCTCCGCGTCGCTCCACGTCTGCGGCTGCAGCTGCGTGAACGGCGTGCCGGTGTTGAATGCGGCAGCGCGCGCCTCGACCCGCGAGAAGAACGTCGACGTGGCCGGCGCGGTCACATTGGAAGGCAGGCCTTTGCCGTAGAGCCATTCGTCGAGCTGCATCGCCGATTCATCGAATGTCGCGTTGGCGCGGAGGAACGCGAGGAAGTTACGGTCGTCGACCCAGCGGAACGCGAAGGCGTGAAAGTACGCTTTCAGGAACGCATCGAAATTCGCCCGGCCGATACGATCTTCGAGCGTTTTCATGAACAGCTCGCCTTTCACGTACGACGTGCTGCTGAATCCGAAGAATGCATACGGCACGGGGCGATGCAGGATCGTCGCGGACTTGTCCGGAACCTGGCTGGCGTAGCTCGCGTACGAACTGCGATCGAGAAAGAACTGCAGCTCGGCGCGTTCCGCGCCCTGCAGCAATTCGAGAATGCGCACGGCGAGATACGACGTGATTCCCTCGTTGAGCCAGACGTCTTCCCAGCTGCCGAGCGTCGTGGCATCGCCGGCCCACGAGTGCGCGAGCTCGTGTGCGATCAGGTTCTTCGGATCGACGTTCGCCGGATGATTGCCGCTGACGACGCTCATCGGGCTGATGAAGTTCAGCATCGGATGTTCCATGCCGCCAGCGGTGAACGTCGGCGGTGCAAGCAGCACGTCGTGACGCAGGAACGGGAAGGGGCCGGCGATCGTCTCGGCCGCGTCGACCATCTCCGGCAGGTACTGCAACTCGTACGCGGCGTCGTCCATCAACTCCGGTTCGGCGTAAACGCCCGTGCGCTCGTCGAACGCGTGGAACTGGAGACGGCCGACCGCGATGGCGATCAGATACGGCGGAATTGCACGCGGCATGCGGAACGAATAGACGCCGCTGTCATTCACCGCGGTCGGGTTGTTCTCCGCGCTCATCAGTGCGAGCAGATCGGCTGGAACGTGCAGTGTCGCGTCGTACGTCATGCGCACCGTCGGCGTGTCCTGAATCGGAATCCAGCTGCGCGCGTCGTTCGGCTCGTTCAGCGAATAGAGATACGGCCGCTGGCGACCGTAACTCTGCGCCGCGGTGTTCCAGTTGAGTCCCGGTGCATCGGCGCTGGTCGTGTACTCGATCGTCACCCGCTGCGTCGACGGTTCGATCTCGACGTTCAATGGTTGTCCGTCGCCGGTCGCGGCGCCGTAGCTCCAGGTCGTCGGAACGCCGTCGCGCGTGATGCGCGAGATCGTCAGGCTGTTCGTATCGAGCACGAGCGTACGCGTGCCGGTGAAGTTGTTGAGGTCGAGCGTCGCCGATCCGCGCAACTGCTTCTGCGCGAAATCGACGGTGAGATCGAGCGAGACGTGGGTCACGCGGATCTTCGACGGCTCGGAGTAGCTGAAGACATCGGCCGGCGGAACGTCGAGCGCGGTGAAGCTCGGATGCCGTGTCGAACGATGACGCGCGGCGGACGCATCGAGCGTGAGAAACAGAAGAACGAAGACGAAGGAAAAGGTCAGCCTGCGCCGGAGCATGCGCCATCGTAACGTGCGAACGCCCATGCTAAAGTCCGCCCCGATGATCGTCCGCGGTTATGACGGCAAAGAGCCACGATTTGGTGACAGGGTGTTCGTCGCGCCGAACGCCGCCGTTCTCGGCGACGTCGTCCTCGGCGACGACGCCTCGATCTGGTTCTCGACGACCGTTCGCGGCGACTGCAACTACATCCGCATCGGCGCGCGCACGAACGTGCAGGACAACTGCACGATCCACGTCGGCCACATCGACTCGCCGACCATCATTCATGAAGAAGTGACGATCGGCCATGGCGCGATCGTGCACGGCTGCACTGTCCACCGCGGCGCACTCATCGGCATGGGCTCGCGCGTTCTCGACAAAGCGGTCATCGGCGAGAACGCCCTCATCGGCGCCGGAGCGCTCGTCCCCGAGGGGATGATCGTGCCGCCGCGCGTTCTCGTGGTCGGCGTACCGGCGCGCGTGAAACGGCCACTCACCGGCGACGAGGTGGCGCGGCTCGAAGAGTCGTGGCGCCTTTACGTCGAATACAAAGACAAGTACTTGATGACATGAATCGCACATCCGCAGGAACACTTCGCAAAGACCACGTCTCCTCCTCCGTCTCCCTCTCCGGCTGGGTTCAGAAGCAGCGCGATTTCGGAGAACTGATCTTCATCGATCTGCGCGATCGCAGCGGCATCGTACAGGTGGTCGTCGACCGCGAGCGCGGTGCGTCGGCGGAGCTCGTCGCCGCGGCGAAGGAGTTGCGCTCCGAGTTCGTCGTGCGCATCGAAGGCAACGTCGTCGAGCGCGCCGAGGCGCAGAAGAACGCGAAGCTCGCCACCGGCGAGATCGAAGTCGTGGCCACGTCGGTCGAGATTCTCAATCGCGCGGACACGCCACCGTTCCCGATCGAAGACGACACCGACGCCGCGGAAGAGCTGCGCCTGCAGTATCGCTATCTCGATCTGCGCCGTCCGGCGCTGACGAAGAACCTGATCCTGCGGCACAAGATGCTGACCGCGACGCGGAACTACTTCGATCGCCACGAATTTCTCGAGGTCGAGACACCGATCCTCACCAAGAGCACACCCGAAGGGGCGCGCGATTACCTCGTGCCGAGCCGTGTGCACAAAGGGGAGTTCTACGCGCTCCCGCAGTCGCCGCAGATCTTCAAGCAGCTGTGCATGGTCGGGGGACTCGAGCGGTACTTCCAGATCGCGCGATGCTTTCGCGACGAAGACCTGCGCCGCGACCGGCAGCCGGAGTTCACGCAGATCGACGTCGAGGCTTCGTTCATCGATGAAGAGTTCATCTTTTCGCTGATCGAAGGGCTGTTCGAAGAGATCTTCCCGCTCGCGAACGTGCCGGTGACCACGCCGTTCCCGCGCATGACCTGGCAGGAGGCGATGGATCGCTTCGGCATCGACCGCCCGGACACGCGCTTCGGCATGGAGTTGATCGACATCACGAACGTGGCGCAGTCGATTGCGTTCGATCCGTTCAGGAACGCCGCGACCGTGCGCGCGATCGTCGTCCCGAACGGCGCGTCGTTCTCCCGCAAACGCATCGACGAGCTCACCGAAGATGCGAAGAAGGGGGGCGCGAGCGGGCTCGTGTGGATGAAGTTCAACGCGGAGCGCGGCTCGTCGATCAAGAAGTTCCTCGACGACGCGTCGTTCGATGCGTTGCGCTCGGCCCTGAACGCGAACGACAACGATCTCGCGCTCATCGTGGCCGGGAAGCAGATGCTCGTGTGGGACGTCCTCGGATCGCTGCGCCTCAAGATCGGCGCGGAAGAGAAGCTGATCCCGGCGAATTCCTGGAACTTTCTCTGGGTCACCGACTTTCCGCTCTTCGAGTGGGACGAGGAATCCGGCCGCTTCTTCGCGAAGCATCATCCGTTCACCTCGCCGCGCAAAGAACACGTGGAGTCGCTCGAGAGCGATCCGGGTGCGGTGCTCGCGCGTGCGTACGACATCGTTCTCAACGGCCTCGAGCTGGGCGGCGGTTCGATCCGCATCAACCAGCCCGAGGTGCAGCAGAAGATGTTTCGCGCACTCGGAATCAGCGATGAAGATGCGCGCGAACGGTTCGGCTTCCTCATCGACGCCTTCCGTTACGGCGCACCGCCGCACGGCGGCATCGCCCTCGGCGTCGACCGACTGGCCATGCTCATGGCGCGCGCCGAATCGCTGCGCGACGTCATCGCCTATCCGAAGACCGCGCGCGCGCAGGACCTGATGTGCGCGGCGCCGTCGACCGTCGACGACAAGCAGTTGACCGAGCTCGGGATTCGCTTGAAGTGAATCCCTTCCTTCGAATCGATCGCACGCCGGTGTACGTCGGACGCGAACTGCTCGGGCGCACCGGTTCGTTCGTGCGTCCGCGCGGCCGTGTCTTCGTCATCACCTCGCCGCAACTGCGGGAACGTTTCGGCGAGCCGGTCGCGCGCTCGTTCGCGGATGCGACGATTCTCTCGATCGAAGAAGGGGAGCAGAACAAAACGCTCGCGACCGCGAACGACGTCATCACACAGCTCCTCGACCAGGGAGCGAAACGCGATTCGATGGCGGTGGTCGTCGGCGGCGGCATGATCGGCGACACCGCCGGCTTCGCGGCGTCGATCTTCCTGCGCGGCATCGATCTCGTGCATGTGCCGACGACGCTGCTCGCGCAGGTCGACAGCTCGATCGGCGGCAAGCTCGCGGTGAATCACGAGAAGGGAAAGAACCTCATCGGCAGCTTTTATCCGCCGGTGGCAATCGTGTCCGACCTGGCGGTGCTCGACACGCTGCCGCCGCGCGAGCGGCTCAGCGGTTTGTACGAGGCTCTGAAAGGGGGCGTGATCGCGGACGAACGACTCTTCGCGTTGTTCGAAGGCGATTCGCTCGACGTCGATGAAATCGTGCGCCGCGCCATTCGCGTCAAAGCGGAGATCGTCACCGCCGACGAAAAGGAAGCCGACCTGCGTCGCCTGCTGAATTACGGTCACACCATCGCGCACGGCATCGAAGCGGCGTTGCAGTATCGCGGCATGACGCATGGGGAAGCGGTGGCGTGGGGAATGATCGCGGCGAACGCGATCGCGGTGCGGCGCGGATTGCTGCCGGCGCGGGAAGCATCGCGCATCGAACGGACGATTCTGCGCTACGAGCCGACGCCGTTGCCGCCGCTCGACCGCGATGCGGTGCTCGCGGCGACGGAGCACGACAAGAAGAACACCGGCACGTCGCGCGTGATGGTGTTCCCGAAGCGTGTGGGGGAGTGCGTGGTGGTGAGTGACGTGACCGAGGAAGAGATCGCGTACGGCTTCGATTCGTTGCCGCGTTGAGTCCGACGCTACGCCGCGGCGCGCTTGACCGGCAGCCGCAACACCATCGACGTGCCGACCCCTTCGATCGAGGCGACGCTCACGTCGCCGCCGTGCGCCTCGACGATCTGCTTCACGATGTAGAGGCCGAGGCCTGTGCCGCCGCCGCCGCGCAACGACTTCTTGCCGGTCTGCTTGTACTTCTCGAAGATCTTCTCCAGATCTTCCGCGCGAATGCCCATGCCGGTGTCGGTCACGGTGATGACGATCGCATCAGGCGCATCGCCGTTGCGGACGATCTGCGCGCCGACCGAGATCAAGCCCTGCTTCGGCGTGAACTTCAGCGAGTTGGAGATCAGGTTGATGACCGCCTGCGTCAGCTTCTCGACGCTGCCGATGATCTGCGGAACGTCGCGGCCATGCGCGCTGAGGAGGAAAATCTCGTCGCGCGCGGCCACCGATTGCAAGGAGCGAACGGCGCGTTTGAGCACGCCGGCCACACGCACCGGCTCCTTTTCCACGATGAAACTGCCGGACTGGATCTTCGAGAAATCGAGGATCTCGTTGATCAGCCCCATCATCCGCTCGGACTCGCGATACGCCTCCTGCAGCAGGTCTGCGTTCAGCGATTCGAGCTTGGCGCCTTCCTGGCCGAGCACGAATTCGAGCGTTCCCTGGATTCCCGACAGCGGCCCGCGGAGGTCGTGCACGATCTGCGCGGTGAAGTCCGACTTCGCCTGTTCCGCTTCGCGCTGGCGGGTGACGTCTTCGAACGACAGAGCCGCGCCGGGCTCGCCCTCTTCCGCGACGATCATGATGCGATCGATGCGATAGATCCGGCCGTCGAATTCGACGTCGATCGTGCGCGATTCTTCCCCTTCGAGAAAGAAGCCCTGCAGCCAGCCGCGCTCCCCGGCCACCGCGCGCGCCGCCTCGCGCAGCCACTCTTCCGCTTCGTCGCCGAAGATGCTGCCGAAAGCTTCATTGCGATAACGGATCTCGCCCGTCTGAGCAACGACGGCGATCGCGGTGGGGAGATGATCGAGAAGCGAACGCGTGAAGCTCATTGCGGCACCGTAATGGCGCGCTCCTGCTGGAGCTTGGCCAGGATGAAGATGGTGTGGAACGGATCGAACGGGCTGAGGATCAGCAGCTTCGAGATGTCGAGCCGGCCGTCGATCAGCGAGACGAGATAGCCTTCCTGCGCGTTGAGGTCATAGCGATCGAAGTTCGTCAGAAAGTCGGCGCTGAGCTTCGGTACGGCCTGCATTCCGCGGGGGTGGGCGAGGAACTCGCGGACGATCGTGTTGCGAATGATCTCGATGTATCCGCGCAGAGCGAGGTCGTCCGGATACGCGCGCCGCGCTTCCAGCAGCTTCGCGTGCGTCTGCCACAAACCATGCTGTTTGAGGTACTCACCCACCAGCTTTGGCCAGTCAGGGCGAACTGAAGTCATCGGGGACGCGGCCATTGACGGGCATTCTACATTGCCGATGACGCGACGCTGACGACGGTGGGTCAGAGATGATCCCGTCGAGTGCATTAAACTCGTGACGTGACCAGCACGGAACACCAGCTGCAGCCGCAGGCGCCGCCGTCGCGACGCCGTTCCCGTCTTCTCTTTCTGCTTGCCGCCGCGGCGCTCGGCATTCCCGCCGGCTTTCTGTTCGCGCACGCGGTGCGCATGCCGGTGGTGAAGGGGCTGGCCGACTATCAGCCGGCGATCATCACGCGCATCTACGACCGCAACGGTCTGCCGTTCGCGGAGTATTCGATTCAGAAACGCATCGTCGTTCCGAAGCGCGAGATGTCGCCGTTGTTCGTGCAGGCGGTCATCGCCACCGAGGATTCGGAGTTCTACAAGCATGGCGGCGTCGATCCGAAAGCGATCCTGCGCGCAATCGTGAAAGACGTGATCGAGCGTCGCGCCGCACAAGGCGCATCGACGCTCACGCAGCAGCTGGCCAAACAGGTCTTCCTCACGCCCGATAAGACGCTGCGCCGCAAGATCAACGAGATGTTCCTCGCGGTGCAGATCGAAAAAGACTTCACCAAGGACCAGATCTTCGAGCTCTACGCAAATCAGGTTTACCTCGGCCACGGCGCCTACGGAATCGAAGCCGCGTCGCGCATGTATTTCGGCAAGCACGCGAAGGAACTGACGCTGCCGGAGGCGGCGGTGCTGGCGGGGATGATCCGCTCACCGATGTATTACAGCCCGATCACGCACGCCGACCGTGCGCTGATCCGCCGCAATCACGTTCTCGGGCGCATGCTCAAGGAAGACTTCATCAAGCCGCAGCAATATCAGCAGGCCTTGAGCGCGCCGATCGTTCTCGGGACGTACAAAGAGGAAGCGCCCCGCGTCGGTGCGTATTTTTCCGAGGAAATTCGGCAGTACATCGAGAACAGCAAGGAGTTCGGTGCGGAGGAGCTCTACCGCAGCGGTTTGAAAGTGCACTCGACGCTCGATCTGCGCGTGCAGCAGATGGCCGAAGGGGCATTACAGCGCGGCCTGCGCAAATTCGACAAGCGCCGCGGATTCCGCAAGCCGGCGCGCAACATCGTCGGCGAGGGGCTCGATCCCGAAACGTATCGCGATCCCAGCTGGAGCAACGAGCCGTTCGCGATCGATCGTCTCTATCCGGCGGTGGTGTTGAACGTCACGAAGGATGCGGTGACGGTGCGCGTGCATCGCGAGCGCATCGAGCTTCCGGCCGATCGCTGGGCCTGGACGAAGAAGAAAACGCTCGATGGGTTTCTCAGGCGCGGCGACGTCGTGCACGTTCTGCAGCAGGAAGACGCGAAGACGAAAACGCGCAAGTGGATGCTCGATCAGATGCCGCTCGTGCAGGGGGCCGTGGTCGTGCTCGATGTGAAATCGGGCGAAGTGCGCGCGCTCGTCGGCGGCTACGACTTCCAGATGTCGAAGTTCAATCGCGCCGTGCAATCGCGGCGTCAGACGGGATCGTCGTTCAAGCCGCTGGTCTACGGGGCGTCGTTCGAAAACGGACTCACTCCCGCCGATACGCTGTTCGATGCGCCGATCGCCATACCGGTGGGCGATCAGACGTATGCGCCGAAAAATTACTACGGGAAGTACGCCGGCATCGTGACCATTCAGCGGGCGCTCGAATTGTCGATCAACGTGCCGGCCGTGAAGACCTACATGATGACCGGAGGCGATCGCGTCGTCGATTTCGCGCGACGCTGCGGGATCACCGCCGATCTGCCGAAATATCCGTCGCTGTCGCTCGGCGCCGCCGGTGTTTCGCCGGTGGAGATGACCGCCGCCTACAACGTGTTCGCGAACAGCGGGGTGTATTCGAAGCCGCGCTACATCTACAAGATCACCGATCAGACCGATCGCGTTCTGCACGAGGTGCCGACGGAGTTGTCGGAAGCGACCTCGCCACAGGTGGCGTTCGAGATCGCGTACATGATGAAAGGCGTCATCGATCGCGGCACCGCGTACGCCGCGCACACGCTCGCCAGACCGCTGGCCGGAAAAACGGGAACGACGAACGGATACACGGACGCGTGGTTCATCGGATTCTCGCCGGAGTACACGGTCGGTGTCTGGACGGGCTACGACGATCCTTCGAAATCGCTCGGCGGCGGCGCCACCGGCGCGGATGTGGCTCTGCCGATCTGGATCGACATCTTCAAACAGATGGAAGAGCAGAAGCTGCGCACCGCAAAAGAGGATTTCGAAGCGCCGGCCGGTGTGGTGATCGTTCCGATGGATCTGCAGACAGGGCGTCGCGGTACCGGCCCTTGTGGCCGCGTAGTCATGCAGGCCTTCGTCGCCGGCCAGGAGCCGGATAAGGATTGCAGCGGCGCATCGGTGCAGGTGAGCAAGCTGCCGTATTACCTGCAACGTCCGTTCTACACGCCGAAGGAAGCTGAACCGACGCAATCGGCGAACGACGCCAGTGCACAAGCGGGTGAGGGGGCCGAGTCACCGGCTCCCGCCACCGACACCAGCGGCCAGCCGCACTGATCGCCGGCGCGAACACGCAAGCGTCGATTGCGAGCGCGTTAGAGGAAAATCCGAGCGCGGGCGAAGGCACTTGCAGTCGTCAACACCGGAGTCCCTCCGGACGATCCACGCCGCTTACGGTGCCGTCGGCACGTAGCGGGTGATCATGTCGACGATCTTGTCGCGAGTGAGCGGCTTGCGCATCCACGCGTTGGCGCCGGAGCTCGGGAACATCTCTTCGAGCGACCGCTCCGGAAGATCGGAGATCAGCACGATCGGGATGTCTTTCTTGTTCGACTGCGACTTCAGGACTTCGCTGAGCCGGTTGCCTTTGATGCTCGGCAGATTGACATCGAGAAAAATGATGTCGGGGGTGTTGCTGGCGAGCACGTGATTGAACTCGATCCAGCTCGAAGCGGTCAGCACGGTGCAACCTTCGCGTTCGAGCAGGGCGCGGCCCAGCTTGAGCACGAGGGGATTGTCATCGAGGATCAGAACCGTGACATTCGATAGCGCAGGCATCTCAGACGAATTTCCTCACTGAAGGAACCACTCTCGGCGCACATGATACTCTCTGCGGCCGATGTCCGTGACGGAAACTCAGCCGGAAAGACGGTTCATCTTACCTGCCGAATACTACTCGTCGGCAACCCCCAATCCGATTCTCCCGGCCTGGGTGAAATTCGGATGTGGCGGCCTCTCCCTCTTCGCGCTGCTGGTGATCTTCGCAGGCGGCGCATGGCTCGCGTCCGGCGGCATGACCGACTTCATGGATCTCGTGCTCGGCATGTCGATGGGCGAGATGCGTCCGATGTACACGAAGGACGTGACCGGTGCCGATCAGAGCGCCCTCGACAAGGAAATCGAGACCCTGCGCGCGAAGCTTCGCAAGCATGAGGTCTCCATCCGACAGCTGGACCCCGTCCTGCAGGCGATGCGGCGTGCCACGAGCGACGCCAAAGTCTCGCCGGCAGAAATCGAAGAGATGACCGCGGCCGCGAAGAAGGTCAACGCGGCCAGACCTCTACAGCATTCGCGATGAAGTACGCGGTGACTCTCGTGGCGTTGCTGTTCGCCGCGTGCGAGGCGCGCGTCGACACGCCGACAGCCGAAGACCTGCGGCTGCTCCTTCGGCCGCAGGCACTGAAGAGCAGCAAGGCCATCGATGAGAAGGCGGTGGTCTGCGCGGTTGCAATGCCGCATCTCGCGTATCGCGTCGTCAGCTGCACGTATGACTGGTCGAAAAGCAGTCATGCGCAAGAGACGGAAGCGATCCTCTTTTTCGACAGCACCCTCCGCCGGTACTACTCGACTCAGGATGCGGAACGCGGATACGCGACGACGCGACAGGCGTGGTTCGAAGGACTGAAATCGTTCCACTGGCAGCAGGCCGACGAACTGCTCGACCTCGGCGATCATCATTACGCCGCGTATCTGATGGATGGCGAAACACCGCGCGGCAACGCGTTTCTCGTGCGCAAGGGCTCGATCGTGATGAGCGTGCTCGTCACCGGGCACGTCTTGAACGATCGCAACGCGGTGCACGCGCTGCTCGAGCCGCTCGTGGCGGAAGCGGGAAGGCAGAAGTGAGATGACGACGAAGCAGCGCGTCTACGTACTGGTGTTTGCGGGCGTCATGCTCCTCGCGTGCGTCGGCGTTTTCGCCTACATCATCGTCGTTTCGGTGAAGAGCACCATCGCGCAGGTGAAGGCGCCTCCGCCGCAGGAAGATCGGAAGCTGGTCGTCACCGCGGAAGACCTGCAGCGTTTCGGCGCGGGCGTGATCGTCGCCGAGCACGAGACGTTCAGCTCGACGAAATCGATCGACGGCACCCGCATGGTCGAGTACGAATACACCTTCCCGGCCACCGAAGGCAAATCGCGAATCTACATACAGTCGACTGCGCAGATTTTTGCGCAGTCTCTGTCGACGATGCAGATGTTCAAAATGCAGCAGCTCGCGCTCAAAGGGGGACTGGCCGTGGCGGGCGAAACGACGCAGGAACCGGCGCCGGCCCTCGTGAACGTCGGCGACGGACGTTTCGCTATGCGCTTGAAATCAAAGAAGACAGGGGAGCCGGTGGGCAATGTCTTCATGATCCGGCAGGGGCGGGCGATGCTGACGGTGATCGTCGTCGGACTGACGTTCGACGATGCGGAGACGGTCGAGAAACTGATCGGCCCGGCATTGGCCGAACAGAAGCGCCGCTTCGTGAAGGGGTAGCATTACGGCCGCATGTCCGGCCGTTTCAATCTCATCTCTCCGTTTCAGCCTCAGGGCGATCAGCCCGAGGCCATCCGCCAGCTCAGTGAAGGGATCCGGAACGGCGATCCCCACCAGGTGCTCCTCGGCGTCACCGGATCGGGCAAGACCTTCACCGTCGCGAAAGTGATCGAGTCGGTCAACAAGCCGACGCTCGTCCTCAGCCACAACAAGATTCTCGCGGCGCAGCTCTATCAGGAGTTCAAGAACTTCTTTCCCGAGAATCGTGTCGAGTATTTCGTCTCGTACTACGACTATTACCAGCCCGAGGCGTACATCCCGCAGAACGATCTCTACATCGAAAAGGAGATGACCAAGAACGACGAGATCGACAAGCTGCGGCTGGCGGCGACGAAAGCGCTGTTCGAGCGTAACGACGTCATCATCGTCGCCTCGGTCTCCTGCATCTACGGCATCGGTGAACCGTCGCTCTACTACGGCATGCTCCTCTTCTTCGAGCGCGGCATCGAGAAACCGATGACGCAATACCTCCGCAAACTGACGGAGATGCAGTACGAGCGGACGCCGTACGACCTCGCCCGCGGCAACTTCCGCGTGCGCGGCGACGTGCTCGAGATCTGGCCCGCGTACGAAGACGACGCCGTGCGCATCGAATTCTTCGGCGACGAGATCGACAAGATCACGCGCATCGATCCGATCACCGGCAAGACCATGGGCCGCACCTACGATCGCCTCGCCGTCTACCCGCGAACGCACTACGTCACACCGCGGGAGCGTTTGATGGAGGCGATGGAGAACATTCGCGTCGAGCTCGACGAACGTGTCGCGGAGCTGCGTTCGCAGGACCGGCTGCTCGAAGCGCAGCGGCTCTCCCAGCGGACGATGTTCGATCTCGAGATGATCGCGGAGCTCGGCTACTGCAACGGCATCGAGAACTACTCGCGGCATCTCAGCGGACGAAGCGCGGGCGAGCCACCGCCGACGCTCATCGATTACTTCCCGAAGGACTTTCTGCTCGTCGTCGACGAGTCCCATCAGACCATTCCGCAGGTGCGGGCCATGTGGGGCGGCGACCGCGCGCGCAAGGTGACGCTCGTCGACTACGGCTTCCGCCTGCCGAGCGCGATCGACAACCGGCCGCTGTCGTTCGCCGAGTTCGAAGGCAAGCTGCATCAGACCCTCTTCGTCTCCGCCACTCCCGCCGCCTACGAGCTCGAGAAAACGGGAGGACTCTTTGCGGAGCAGGTCATCCGGCCGACGGGACTGCTCGATCCGCAGATCGTCATCCGTCCGGTCAAGGGTCAGGTCGACGATCTGATCGGCGTCATCCGCGAACGGGTCGCCGTCGGCGAGCGGGTGATGGTAACGACATTGACAAAACGAATGGCAGAAGACCTGACACGCTACCTGATGGAGCTCGGCATCAAGGTCAACTACCTGCACTCGGATGTGGAGACGCTGGAGCGCATCGCCATTCTCCGCGACTACCGCCTGGGCGTGTACGACGTGCTGATCGGCATCAACCTGCTGCGCGAAGGTCTCGACGTTCCGGAGTGTTCGGCCGTGGCCATCCTCGATGCAGACAAGGAAGGATTCCTCCGCTCCCAGACCTCGCTCATCCAGACCATCGGCCGCGCCGCGCGCAATCTCAACGGGACGGCAATTCTTTATGCCGACAAGATCACCGACTCGCTGCGCTGGGCCATCGACGAAACGAATCGCCGCCGCGCGGTGCAGCAGAAGTACAACGAGGAGCACGGCATCGAGCCGGCCTCGATCATCAAGGCGATCGACTCCGATCTCGTGAAGATGGCCAACCTCGATTACCTCGATGTCCCGCTGCCCGGACAACGCGCGAACCTAAACATCGGCGAAGGGGAAGACATCGACAAAGCCATCTCCCGTCTGTCGAAGGAGATGAAAGAAGCGGCCAAGAACCTCGACTTCGAAAAGGCCGCCGAGATTCGCGACAAGGTTCGGGAGCTGAAGGAAGCGCGAATTTTCGTTTAGGGCGTGTGTGTCAGCACGGGATCCCCGATGCAGACGATGCGCAGCCTAAAGCTTCAGCAGCGCCTCACGCACCCGCTTCAGTCCCGCATCGATGTCGGCGAGCGAGACCGCTCCCGCGCTCAGGCGGAACCATCCGTCTTCTTCCTTCAGCCCGAAGGCCTGGAACGGCACGACGGCGAAGCCGGCCTCGTTGAGCAGGAACTGGCGAATCGCTTCGTTGGTCTGGAGGCGATTGCAGAGATCGAACTGCACGGAGAGATAGATCGCCCCTTGCGGAGCGATGGCGTGCACCGGGAGTCCTTCGCGACGCATGGCCATCAGTCCGTCGTACAGCGCGTCGAGGCGGAGACGGAGCTCGCGGGTCATCTGTTCGTGAAACGCCGCGATCTCATCCTTCTGCCGCAGAAAGGACGCGACGGCGAGCTGCTCCGCTTTCGGTGCCCACGCGCCGATGTGGCCGATGAGATCGCGCATGCGCGCGGTGACCGCGGGCGGTGCGACCGTCCAGCCGACGCGCAGGCCGGTCGCGGCGAACGCTTTCGAAATGCCGTCGACGAAGATCGTGTACGCGGCTGATTCGGGAACGACCTGCGGTGGCGCCCAATGTTTGTTGTCGCCGAACGTCAGCATCCAGTAAACCTGATCCCACAGCAGGAACAGCGGACGCTCGCCGGCGTCGGCGCGGCGTTCGTTCTCTTCGACGACGAGCGTCGCGATCGACTCGACTTCCTGTTTCGCCATGACCGTGCCGGTCGGATTGAGCGGCGTGCAGACCGCGATCAATCGCGCGTCGCGCACGTGCGGGCGAATCATGTCGGCGGTGGGCATGAAGTTCGTGCTCGCGCCGACGGCCAGTTCGACCGGCACGCCGCCGACCATGTAGGTGTAGTGATTGTTGTTCCACGACGGCGTCGGGTAGATGACCTTGTCGCCGCGATCGACGACCGCCGCGTACGCCGCGTAGATGATCGGGCGCGACCCGCCGGCGATGAGCGTCGCCTCGAGCGGATAGGTGAGCCCGAGCTCTTCGCGATACAGCTCGACCACCGATTTGCGCAACTCGAGCGTGCCGTCCGAGGGCGGATAGTTCGTCTGCCCGTTGGCGAGGTTTTCGGCGATCAGCGATTCGAGCAGCCGCGGGATGCGGAACTCGCTCGGCGAGAAATCGCCGACGGTGAGATTCGCAACCGCGCGTCCGGAGGCGGTCAGCGCCCGCACCTCACTGGCGATCTTCAAAACTTCGGACCCGATGAGGCCCTGAGCGAGGGCGGAGAGAGAGCGGTCATTGACCGACGTGAGGACGTCGCGCATGCCGGAGATTGTATGCGCGACGGATCTTTCGCAGGTCGATCAGCGCGCGCAGGAAATCGGACTGTCGCACTTTTGAACCTTTCACGTCGTGCCACACGCGAATCGGCAATTCGTAGATGGCTCGAGCCGCGGCATCGCGTCCGCGCTGGATCACGAAGCGGGCGATGATCTCGACGTCGAAGATCCAGCGCGAGAGGAACGGCCGGTCGAAGAGCTCGCGCGTTCCGCTGGTGACGCGAAAGAGCTTCGCGCCGCATTGCGTGTCGTAGACCGCCAGCCCGAGGGATTGCGAGATCAGCGTGGCCCCGACGCGACCGAAGTAATGACGGGCGGGATTGCGGCTGATGGAACGGCCGAGCAGTCGGACGCGGGCGGCGAAGACCATCTCGATCTCGGGGCGCGTGGCGAAGACGTCGAGGAAGCCGTCGATCTCGCCGAGGGGCGTGGCCAGGTCGGCATCCCAGAATCCGATCAGGTCGGGCTGCCGGTCGAGCGCCGCGAGGATGCCGCGCCGGACCGCCTCCGCCTTTCCGCTGTTGTGTTCGAGGTCGAGCACCGAACAGCGATCGGGATTCTCCGCGCACAACGCTTCGAGCACGCGCAGCGTGTCGTCGGAACTGCCGTCATTGACGAAGAGGAACTCCACACGTGCCCCCTCCGACGCGAACGTGCGGAACGCCTCGACCGGCAGACGCCGCTCTTCATTGAAGCAGGGGACGACGACGATCAGTCGCGGCTTCGGATGCACGGCGCGCATTCTCCAGTCACGCCGGTCAATACGCAACCGCTACAATGTTCGTCGGGATGACTGGTCAACACCTTGACCAGTCAGTGAGATGAATGATCGAGCGCACGCTTGCCACCTCTGTTCACGGCCGTTTCCTGCATGTCGATCGCGGCACCGATCGCCTGGTCATCGGCTTTCACGGCTACGCGGAGTCGGCCGAAATGCATCTCGCCGAACTGGAGAAAGTGCCGGGCAGCGAGCGCTGGTCGCTCATCGCCGTGCAGGCGCTCCATCCGTTCTACACACGCACCGGCCAGATCGTCGCCAGCTGGATGACCAGTCTCGATCGCGAGAACGCGATGGCCGACAATCTCGCCTACGTGGCGAAAGTGCTGGCGTCGGTGCCCGAGCCGCGCACGCTCGTGTTCGCCGGTTTTTCGCAGGGCGCAACAATGGCCGCACGTGCCGCAGCACATGTCGGCAAGCCTGCCGGGCTCATGCTCCTCGGCGGCGACATCCCGCCCGACGTCAAAGCGGACGCTGCCTTACGCCTCCCGCCCACTCTCCTCGGACGTGGCGAACGCGACGAGTGGTACACCGATGAAAAGCTAAAGAAAGACATGAGCTATCTTGAAGCGACGAGCCGCGTCACGACCTGCGTCTTCGACGGCGGGCATGAGTGGACGGACGCCTATCGCGAAGCTGCAGGACGGTTTCTGGAGGAGCGATGAAACGCATTCTGCTGTTGCTCTGCCTCTCGACCGCCGCGTTCGCCGCGGGGACGAAGCAGACGCCGCTGATCGAGATCGTCGCGGCGAACGACACCACCGTCACGTATCGCGAATTGCTGCCCGAACGCATTGCGCTCGATCCCGATGCCGCGCTCTATCACTACGCCGGCTGCCCGAATATCAAGCCGCACATGCAGTGGGCCGCGCCGGCGATGGCGACGCTCCGCGGGTTCCGGCGACATGCGTGCACGAATGCCACAAAAGGTCCGCAGTACGAGACGAAGACCGAGACGCGCAGGCCGCGCAATCCGAAGTTGATCTCGGTGCTCTACCTCGGCAACAGTCTTGTGTACTACAACGAGGTGCCGCGCATGACCAGCGCGATCGGCGCGCGCGAGCCGACGCCGCTGTTCGTCGACGCCGTCACCCGCAGCGGTGTCACGCTCGAGCAACTCTGGTTCACCACCGTCGCGCTCAAGAAACTCTGGCTCGAGCATTGGGACTACGTCGTCGTGCAGGGCGGTGGAGGTGGCGTCGGGCCGACCAATCGCGCCGACGAGTTCAATCTCTACCTCAATCGGTTCGCCGATGAGGTGCGGAAGAGCGGCGCGCAGCCGCTGTACTACATGCCGTGGCGCATGAATCCGAATCAGGCCTATATCGATGCCTCGATCGCCGCGGCGAAACGCGCACGCATGCGCATCGCCCCGGTGGCGGTGGCGTGGGCGGACCTCGTGAACGCGCGGCGATTCGAACGGCTCGATCGCGATGGCGTGCATCAGGACGCGCGCGGTGCGTACCTCATCGCCGTGACGGTCTACTCGACGATCTACAACAAACCGGCGTACGGCGCGCCGCATGATTTCGCGCATCTGGCGGTGCGAGACGAGGTGTACGACGACGCGCTGCGCGAGCAGGAGATCACCGACGTGCACGCGAAACTGATGCAGGACGCCGCCTGGCGCGCGATCGAGAAGATTCGCTGAGGCTCGGCTGTTCTCCCTGCGGCTGATGTCCGACCGCAGCGAACGCCTCAAACAGCGCCTCAGGGAGATTCCGGAACGGCCCGGCGTGTACCTTCACAAAAACGCCGAGGGGCAGGTGATCTACGTCGGTAAGGCGAGGAACCTGCGCAATCGCGTGACCTCGTACCTCGTCGGCCGCGGCGCACGCGACGCGAAGACGATGACGCTGATCAGCGAGATCGACGCGATCGACTTCGTCACCACGAACAACGAGCTCGAAGCGATTCTCCTCGAGAACAATCTGATCAAGGCGCACCAGCCGCGCTACAACATCCTCCTTCGCGACGACAAGAGCTACCCGTACCTCAAGGTGACGCTCTCCGAGGATTACCCGCGCGTGGTGTTCACGCGACGGATGGATCGCAAGAAGGGCGACCTCTTCTTCGGCCCGTTCTTCGCCGGCACGGCGCGGCGAATCCTGAAACTCGTGGCCGATCAGTTCAAGTTGCGCAGCTGCGACCTCGAGATCAAAGAAGGAAAGAGCGCGCTGGCAAGGCCGTGCCTCTACTACGACATGCATCAGTGTCTCGGCCCCTGCGTGGTCGGCCTCACGACCACCGAGGATTACACCGAGATGGTCGACGACGTCGTGCTGTTCCTCGGAGGAAAGACGCGCGAGCTGCAGGAACGGCTCAGCGCGCACATGTATCGCGCCGCCGAGCAGGAGAACTACGAAGTCGCGACCTACTATCGCGACCTCATTCGCACCGTCGAGCGCATTCAAGCCGAACAGCAGGTCGCCTCGGCCGATGAAAACGAAGACGCCGACGTGTGGGGTCTGCACGAGGAGGGAAGCGACGTCGCCGTGCAGCTCTTCGTGGTCCGTGGCGGTGGCGTCGTCGACCGGCGGGAACTCTTCTGGGAGAAGGTCGACGACTACCAGCCGAGCTACTTTCTCTCCGAGATCCTGCAGCGCTACTACCAGGACAACCTCTTCATTCCACCCGAGATCCTCGTGCCGTTCGAGCCGGAGGAGAAGGAGCTGCTCAACGAGTGGCTCACGTCTCAGACCGGTCGCAAAGTGACGACGCGCGTGCCACAGCGCGGCAAAGGCGTCGACCGCATCGAGCTCGCCACGCGCAACGCCGTTCTCTCGCACGAGTCGCGCTTTCGGAAATCGCAGCAGGATCGCCTGCAGATCGCTGCACAGAAACTTGGGCAGATTCTCAGCGACGCCACCGGCTACGGCTATCGCGATATTCAGAAGATCGAGTCGTTCGACATCTCGAACATCCAGGGCACCGACTCGGTGGCCGGCATGGTCGTCCTCGATCGCGGGAAGTTCGACAAGAACCAGTACCGCGTGTTCAACATCAAGACCGTGATCGGCGCGGACGACTTCCGCTCGATGAATGAGGCCGTCGATCGCCGCTATCGCCGCCTGCTCGAGGAGGGGAAGGCGCTGCCGGACCTGATTCTCATCGACGGCGGCCGCGGACAGCTCAACGCCGCACTCGCCGCGCTGAAGAAGCTCGGCATCGAAGAGATCCTCATCGCCGGCCTCGCCAAACGGGAAGAGGAGATCTATCTGCCGGATCGCGAAGAGACCGTCCGTCTCGATCGCCACGATCCCGCGCTGCAGATTCTGCAGATGGTGCGCGACGAAACGCACCGCTTCTCGGTCTCGTCGCACCGGCGGCGGCGGCGCAAACGAACGCTGCACAGTGAGCTCGACGATCTCCCGGGCATCGGCGCGAAGCGAAAACGCCTGCTGCTCGAGCGATTCGGCAGCGTCTCCGCGATCAAGCAGGCCAGCGCGCAGGACCTCGTGAACGTGCTGGGACAGAAGGTCGGACGCTCGCTTTGGGACGAGCTGCACGAGATTGGTTGAGCGCTGATCCACGTTCGTCGATCCGAACGAGCGTGCACCTGTTTGTTCGCGGTGGACGATGACGCATCAACCAGCAACAACTGCACACGTTTCGGTGCGATAATCCGCGCGGTCTACGGCACGTAGTACGAAAGGGCGGGGGGCTTCATGCTCGAAGGCGAAATCAGCGAAATCAATCTGGTCGAGAGACTGGTCGAGCTCTGGCGCGAGCAGTTCACCGGGGCGATTCGCTTCGAGAACGACGGCATCATCAAGATCGTTTACTTCAAAGGCGGCGATGTGCTCTCCGCGAGCACGAACGACCGCTCGGACAGCATCGACGAGATTCTCATGCGCGCGGGGAAAGTCTCGCGCGAGCACGTGAAACAGGCGCTCGCAAAGCGGAAGGAAAACGAGACCCTCGGCGACGCGCTGTTGAACCTCGGATTCATCACGCGCAAGGAGCTCACGTGGGCTCGCCGCGTTCAGGTGGTCGGCGTCATCCGCTCGATCGCCGCGTGGCTGACCGGCTCGTTCACCATCGTCGCCGACTACCTGCCGAAGCGCGATGAGGGGACGCTTTTTCCGCTGCCGCAGATTCTGGTCGAACTGATCGTCACCGATCAGGATCGGATCCGGGTCGAACGCGCGCTCGAAGGCGGCAACGTCGTCTTCGCGAAAGCCGGCGATTTCGACGCCGTCTTCCGCCGGCTCGGGCTCAACGAAGACGCGGATGCGATCGTCGCGGAAGTGGACGGCGCGAAGAACGCCTCAGACGTCGCGACCGCCTCGGGGAAAGACACCTTCAACGTCTACAAACTGCTGCACGCGCTGGCCACACTCGGCATTCTGACGCGCACCGAAAAACCTCAAGAAGAATCTCAGTTTTCGCTTTCCGACTTTGGCGGCGCCGGCGTCGCCGATGCCGCGGACATCTGGAGCGAGCCGCCAACACCGTCGCTCGCGCCGAGTGCTCCGACGCTGGAGCTCGACATCGCATCGCCGGAGCCGGTGATCTCGCGCGAACCCGACTTTTCGTTCGAACCGGAACCCGACGACGAACCGACGGCCGCGCAGCCGCAGTTCCAGACGTCCGCGTGGGATGAGCAGGACGACGACTACGCCTCGTCGGAACCGGCGTATGAGCCGACGACGATTCCGGCCGCGGCGCAGATGCCGGCGTGGAACGCACCACCGCAGCCCGCCGCCGTTCCGATCCCCGCTTCGATCGAACCGGCGTTGGACGCGGACGAAGAGCAGTGGGGCTTCGACGAGGCGCAGATCGAGACCGCGCAGCGCGCCACGGCCGCCGCGCCGATTCCGCTGCCGGCTCCGAGCGTCGCCGCCTCGCAGCCACACCTCCGCAGAGCAAAACCGCCCTCGAGCAAGCGCTACGGACTCCTGATCGTCCTCTTCGTCCTGGCGATTCTCGCGGGCGCCGGCTACTACGGCTTTCTCTGGTGGCAGGGACGCCAGGATGCGGAAGCGGAGCAGCAGGCGGCGACGCAGACGCAGCCGGCAACCGCGACCGGGCAACCGTCCGCGTTCCCGTCGGCCTCGACCGCGACGATTGTCGAAACAACGACGAGCACGGCGCCAGCGACCGACACGCTCGGCACGCTGCCGACGCCGACCACGACCACGTCGATGCCTCCAGTCGCCACCGCCACAACCACCACGACCGCACCGCCTCCACCCGTGACGACCACGACTGCATCGGCGCCGGCGCCCGCGCCTGTCGTTGCGACCGCGACGACGCCTTCGAATCAGGCGCTCCCGCCGGTCGTCCGTCGCACCGACACGTCTCGTGCGCGCTACGACCAGATGGCGCGCGACTTTGCGGCAAACGCGAGCGGCAACTACACCGTGCAGATCCAGATCCTCTGCGAGACCTCGAACCTCGACAAGGCGATGCGCGGCGGTGGCAGCAGCGTCTGGTTCGTGCCGCAGCAGATCAAAGACCGCTCCTGCTACCGCGTCTTCTGGGGTCGCTTTGCCACGCGCGAGCAGGCGCAGCAGGCGCTCGCGAACATCCCGGCCGCGTTGCGCGATCGCAGTTCCGCGGTCAAAGCCGTTCCGCGCCAGTAGCATCGATCTTCCCGACGCCGGCAGCCAGTATGCTGCCGGCGTTTTTCTTTTTCGCGATGCCCTACCTGATCGATGGCAGCAACCTTCTCGGCGCGATGCGGGTCGATCGCCATCTCGACGAATCGAAACGGCATCTCGTGCGACTGCTGGCGAGTTTCGCGCGGGCGAAGAAGACGAAGGTCAGCTGCATCTTCGACGGGCCGGAGCCGCCGAGTTTCGCGAAGCATCTCGGCGCCGTGAACGTCGCCTTCAGTGGCACCCGTTCGGCCGACGATCTGATTGCGGAGCGTTGTGCGAATGGGCGAGGGTGGAGCGTCGTCACCTCGGATCGCGGACTCGCCGCGCGCGTGCAGCGCCGTCAGGTCGAGGTGCTCGCGCCGGTGCAATTCATCCGCGACATGGAAGCGTCGGCGAGCAGCGAAGACGACGTTTCGGATGACTGGAGCACCTACTTTTCCGATCCGAAAAACCGGCTGAAATTTTGATGTCGGCGCGCCGACATTGTTTGTAAGTGATTAAAACAGCAGTCATTTACGAAAAAGAATTTCATGTCGGCGACTGCTGTTAGAGTCGCGTGCGTGGAGCAGACCGGAAGATCGCGGTGTCGCGAGACATCGAGGAAAGTCCGAACTCTCACGGGCAGCAGGCTGGCTAACGGCCAGGCGCGGTGACGCGACGGAAAGTGCAACAGAAAACAAACCGCCAAACGTTCGCAAGAACGCGGTAAGGGTGAAACGGTGCGGTAAGAGCGCACCGCGTCGCACGCGAGTGTCGACGGCACGGCAAACCCCCTGCGGAGCAAGACCAAATAGGGACGCAATGGACTCGCCCGTGTCCGCTCGAGTGTCCGGGTAGGTTGCTTGACCGGCGCGGTAACGCGTTCGGCAGATGAATGATCTTCGCCTCGTCGGCGCAAGCAGGCGGGGAGACAAAATTCGGCTTACAGGTCCGCTCCACGCTTTTTTCTTTCAACACGACGTACGTCACGTCGACGGCGCGGCTCTCTTGCTAGGATGCGCGCGAATGGCCCTCGTCAAAGCGCGCGCACTTCCTCGCAACGCCCACATCGCCGTCCTCGCCTCGTCCGGTCCGTCCGAACGGGAGCGCATCGTCGAAGCGGCCCGCGAGATCGAGCGCCTCGGCCATCGCGTCACGCTCGCGACCAACATCGATCGCCGCTATCGCCACTACCTGGCCGGCAGCGACGAAGAGCGCGCCGACGAATTCAATCGCGCCATCCAGTCGCCGGAGTTCGACGCGTTCTTCTTCGCGCGCGGTGGCTACGGCGCGATGCGCATTCTCGACCGCATCGATTGGTCCGCGATCGCCGCGAACCCGCGTCCCGTCGTCGGCTTCAGCGACATCACCGCCATCCACCAGGCGATGGCCACCCGTGCCAACGTCGCCGGGTTTCACGGGCCGATGCTCAATCTCGATTTCCATGCGCATCTGTCGCAGGAGAACGAGCGCTGGTTCTGGTCCATGCTGCATGGCGAAGCGCCGCTCGTACGCGCGTTTTCGCAGACCGACGTCCTGCAGGCGGGCGAAGCCGAAGGAGTGTTGTTCGGCGGCTGCCTCGCGCTGACCGATTCTTTGGTTGGGACCCCATACGACTTCTGGGTCGACGGCGGAATCTGGTTCTGGGAAGACGTCGATGAGCCGGTTTATCGCATTGACCGTATGTTGACCCACCTCAGGCTGTCTGGCAGAATGCGCCACATCCGAGGTGTGGTCATTGGGAGGCTGAAAGACTGCGGAAACGAGCCCGATCTGCTCGATCTTGTTCGCGAGTTTTTCGGCTCCTACGCAATCCCCGTCGTGACGAACTTCCCATTCGGTCATCATGGCGACAACCTGATGATGCCGATCGGCACGACGGTTCGACTTAGCACCAGCGATCGCACGTTGACCATCTCCGAACCAGCCGTCCTCCGATGAAAGTGCAGCGATGAAGGCCGTCTTCAAGACTACCGGCGGAGCGGGCAAAGACCCGGTCAGCAACTCTCAACTGGCGTTCAACGCCGGTGACTGCATCTTCGCCCAGGGTGACCTCGGCACCGAGATGTTCATCATCCAGGAAGGCGAAGTGCACATCGTCAAGCACATCGCCGGCGAACAGCACCTCCTCTCCAAGCTGGAGAAAGGGGACTTCTTCGGCGAGATGGCGTTGCTCGAAGCGATGCCGCGTACCGCCGATGCGGTCGCCGTCACCGAGGTCCGCGTCGTCGCCATCAACGGCTCGCGCTTCGACGAGATGCTGCGCAAGAATCCCGAGGTTGCGGTGCGCATCATCCGCAAATATTCGAAGCGTCTGCGCGAAGCGAATGAGTTGCTCGAGCGTCTCGTCGGCCGCGAGGTCGATGTCGATCACGTTGCTCTCGACGCGACCGTGGTCGCACCGTCGATCAAAGCGACGCGCCATCGCCTCGTCGACGTCGCCACCGGCACCGCGTTCTTCTTCAGCAGCGGCGATGAGACAACCATCGGTCGCGCCGATCCCGTCACCGGCATTCTTCCCGACGTCGACCTCACGCCGGTCGACACGAATCGTTCCGTCTCGCGCCGCCACGCCAAGATCATCAAGACCGGCAACGACTACCACGTGCTCGAAGAAGTCGGTACCGTCAACGGGACCTACGTGAACGACCAGCGCATCCCCACCG
Source organism: Thermoanaerobaculia bacterium (assembly GCA_036261885.1). Taxonomy (GTDB): domain Bacteria; phylum Acidobacteriota; class Thermoanaerobaculia; order Gp7-AA8; family Gp7-AA8; genus QHVT01. The sequence continues at coordinate 269,485 of DATAJY010000004.1, forward strand.
GCGTGCCGGTCACGATTCACAACGGCGACTTCGTGAAGATCGGCCTCATCGCGATGAAGGTCGTGTTCGACTAGGTGTAGAGAAACGTCCGCAACGCGACGATCTCAGCGACAATCCCCATCGTGCCCGCCATCAATCCGGACACCGAGATCACCTACCTGAAAGGCGTCGGCCCCGGCCGTGCCGAACTGCTGCAGGCCGCCGGCATCGAAAAGGTTCGCGACGCGCTCTGGTTCTTCCCCTTCCGCTACGAAGACCGCCGTCATCCCGCGCGCATCGCCGAGCTCGGTCGCTTTCTCGATGTACCGGTGCTGCTGCGTGGCCGCGTCACCTCCGCCGTCGCACGGGTCTCACCGCGCAAGCGCATGGCGCTTTTCGAGGCGATGCTCGAGGACGGCAGCGGCTCCGTGAAGTTGATCTGGTTCAACCAGCGTTTCCTCGGCGATCAGATCAAAGTCGGCGATCGACTCGCGGTTTACGGTGCGCCGCGCTCGACCGGCATGCGCACACTCACCATCGAAAGTCCCGACTGGGAAAAGTTCGAAGGCACCGAGGACGAGGAGGGGGCGATCGTTCCGATCTACTCGAAGATCGGCAACATCCCACCGAAAGCGCTGCGCAAGATCGTCGACACGGCGCTCGAAACCCTCCCGCAACTGGAAGATCCGCTGCCCGACGACATTCGCGAACGCCTCGGCCTCATCGATCTGCACACCGCCGTGCGCGCGCTGCATCAGCCGGAAGAGCTCGAGCCGGACTTTCTGGCGAGCCGTTCCAAAGCACACCTGCGGATGATCCTCCAGGAGTTCTTCATGTTTCAGCTCGCGCTGCGCGTACGGCGCGCGCGGGAGGAGACGCGGAAGAAGTCGCGGCGCATCGAAATCACGGAAGAGCTGCGCGAGGAGGTGAAACGCATCCTCCCGTTCAAGCTGACGACTGCACAAAAACGTGTGCTCAAGGAAATCGCCGACGACCTCTGCAGCGAGGCGCCGATGTATCGCCTCCTGCAGGGCGACGTCGGCAGCGGTAAGACCATCGTGGCGCTGATCGCCGCGATCCTGATGATCCGCAACGGTCATCAGGTCGCGCTGCTGGCTCCGACCGAGATTCTCGTCGAGCAGCACTTTCAGCGGATTCGTCAACTACTTGACCAATCCGGTCATCACGGCATCACCATCGCGAAGGCCACCGGCTCGATGGCCGCCGGCGAGCGCCGTACGCTCCTTTCCGGACTCGACACCGGATACATCCAGCTCGTGATCGGCACGCATGCGATCCTCGAAGAGCGCGTGCGTTTCAAATCCCTCGGGCTGGCCATCGTCGACGAGCAGCATCGCTTCGGTGTCGAGCAGCGCCAGAAGCTGTTCAGCAAGGGAGAGATGACCGACATCCTGGTCATGACCGCCACGCCGATTCCGCGCTCGCTCGCGCTCGCGATCTACGGCGATCTCGAACTGTCGGTCATCGACGAGCTGCCGCCGGGCCGCCAGCGCATCATCACCCGAGTGCGCGAGTCGCACGAGGTCGAGCCGGTGTACGACTTCATCGACGCGCAGGTCGGCGAAGGGGCGCAGGTCTACATCGTCTATCCGATCATCGAAGAATCGGAGAAGACGAACCTCAAGCCGCTGTCGCAGGGATTCGAGGCGATGCAGCAGCGCTTCCCGAATCGGCGCGTAGCGATGATGCACGGGCGGATGAAGAGCGACGAGAAGGAAGAGACGATGCAGCGCTTCAAGCGCGGCGAGATCGACATCCTGGTAGCGACCACTGTCATCGAAGTTGGCATCGACGTTCCCAATGCCTCGATGATGCTGATCGTCGACGCCGACCGCTTCGGGTTGTCGCAGCTGCACCAGCTGCGCGGCCGCGTCGGGCGCGGCGAGCGGAAGTCCTACTGCGTGTTGCTGCATGAGGCGAATGTTGCACCAGACGCAAAAGACCGGCTGCGCGCGTTCGAGCGCTCGAAGGATGGTTTCGAGGTCGCGGAGGCCGATCTGCAGACCCGAGGTCCCGGCGAATTTCTCGGCACGCGGCAGTCGGGTGCGATGCGGTTTCGGATGGGGCAGATCCTGCGCGACTACGACCTCATGGAGAAGGCACGCGATCTCGCCATCGAGGTGACGAACGCCGGAGTCGAACGTGCGGACGAGATCGCGCGCGCACTGCTCGGGGCCGCGGTACCGGCGGCGACGGCGCGCGACTGACCGTACCAACGCGACGCATTCGCGCGCCGTATCATCGGGTCATGAACGCGCGTGTGGCCGTGCTGCTCGGTTTTCTTCTTTTCAGCTTCTCTTCGTTTGCGCAGGAGGCGGACCTCGCCCTGACGGTCAAGCCGGTCGGGCCGGCGATGACGCCATGGCCGACGCGCTTCGAATTCACGGTGCGGAACGACGGTCCGAACACCGCCACGGATGTGGTGCTGGAAACCGCGCACGTTCTCGATCCGCTGAGTCCGGCCGCGAACCCGAATTGCGAAGCGTTGAACGGCGAGGTGCGATTCCGCTGCCGTGCGTCGTCGCTCGAGCCAGGCCAGTCGATCGAGTTCGCCGGCAACATCGGACCGGCGCCGGATACGCAGCCGTACACCTTTCATTTCCACGTCGCCGCGAAGCAGAGCGATCCGAATCCCGCGAACAATGCGGCTGCCGTGACGATCGATTGGGCCGAGCCGACCGACGTCACATTCACGCTCGTGCCGCCCGATCCTCTCGTTCCCCCGAGTGCCGCCGGCACGCGCACCGGGCATCTGCGCATCGAGAACCGCAGTGACTGGGCGATGGATTACGTGCAGTTCGATCTTTCGTTTCACAACGTCCGGAAGCTCATCTCGACGCCACAGGCGCTGCAGTGTCGCAGTGCCTGGTCGGAGCCGATCGAGAACCTGGTCTGGCTGACCTGCGAGATGCGGAATCTGCCGGCGCATGAGACCACCGATATCGCGCTGGAGATGGAACTGCCCGAATCGTCCGTCGAGTTCAGGGCGAAGCTGACCTGGTGGGTCTACAACTGGATTGAGCAAAAGACCGTCACGTATGCGCGGCCGTTCACGGTGACGAACACCAGTGACGCGGGCGCGGGCTCACTGCGTCAGGCCATTCTCGATGCGAATGCGCAATGCACGCCGGCGGCAAACATCGCATGCGGAGTCGTCTTCGCCATTCACGAGCCGGTACCGGCCAGCGGGTGGTTCACGATTCGGCTGCTCACGCCGTTGCCCGACGTTCAGGCGGTGTGGCTGTCGGTCGACGGCTTTTCTCAACTGCACACCACCGGCGATACGAATCCGCTTGGTCCGGACATCGAGCTCGATGGCAGTCTGCTCCCGTCCGGCAGCGCGCTGGTCTTCTATTCGGATCGGTCGGAAGTGCTTGGCCTTGCCATCGGCGGCTTTCCCGGACATGGCATCGTCGTCGAGCGGCACGCGCCGCAGGATCAGACGCTTTCGTATGAGAGCACCATCTGGCACAACTACGTCGGCATCGATCCGACGGGCGCGTTCCCCCGGCCGAACGGCGGCCGCGGAGTGATGATCAACCGCGGGTCCGCACACATCGAAGGGAACGTGCTGAGCGGCAATGCGCGAAGCGGCATATTCATCGATGCCCAGGGTGCGAACATTCGCGACAACCGCATCGGTGTTCGCGCATTCGATGACACGCCCGTGCCGAACGGGGCCAGCGGGATTTTCATCGGCAGGCGCCCGCCTGGATACGATGCCGCCACCGTCGAGCGCAACACCATCGCCTTCAACGGTCAGTTCGGTGTGGCGCTGTCGCCGTCGGCGTTCGCGATCGTTCGCGGGAACCGGATGTTCGACAACGGCAACAGCGGAATCGACATCGGTCTGGATGGACCGACGCTCGACTCGACGACGTACGAGATTCCTCCGGCACCGATCCTGACGGCGGCGCGTTACGACGGGATGGTCACGACGATCGAAGGACATGTCGGGAACGTGCCGGGGCAGATCAGTGCGACGCCGATCAGCGTCGACATTTACGCTGACGACAGCATCGACGCGAGTGGTTTCGCGCAGGGAAAACGCTTCCTCGGTACGACGAACGTGGCGGCCGACGGAACCTTCACGTTCCTCGTCTCCGGCGATTTGCGCGATACCTGGATCAGCGCCACCGCGCTGCACCGGATCTTTTTCTACTACGAGTGGACGGCGTGGAACACGTCGGAGTTCAGTGGTGCGCTGCGCGTGAGCGACTGACGTCGGCCGCGTCGCGCACCGCGTGCACGACCGTGAGCGGATCGACCGGTTTGGCGAGGTGATGGTCGAACCCGCTCGCGAGCACGCGCTGGCGATCGTCCGGACTGGCGTACGCCGTGAGGGCGATCGCGCGCACCGAGCGCAACGTCTCGCTGGCATTCGCGCGCAGGTGCAGCATCAACTCGTATCCGTCGTGCTCCGGCAAACCGATGTCACTCAATAAAACATGCGGTGCCGCTTCGCGCATCGAATCGAGTGCCGCCGCGACCGTGGCCACGGCCGTGACGTTCGCACCATAGGTGGTCAGCGTCGTGGTGAGCATGTGCCGCGTGTCGTCATCGTCTTCGACGAGCAGCACGGAGAGACCCTCCAGCGACACGTCCGCGCGTTCGTGGTGCAGCGCGGCAGCCGGCAGCGATGGCGTTGCGAGCGGCAGCGTGATCGTGAATGTCGTGCCGGCGCCTTCGCCTTCGCTCTCCGCCACGACCGTGCCGCCGTGCAGCTCGACGAGACTCTTCACGATGGCGAGACCGAGGCCGAGACCGCCGTGTGCGCGCGACGTGCCGCTGTCGGCCTGACGGAAACGTTCGAAGATGTGCGGCAGGAAGCGGCGCGGAATGCCGATGCCGGTATCGCGTACGGTGATACGGGCCTGGCGATTCCCCGGCTCATGCAGCTCGATCACGATCCTGCCGCCGGCCGGCGTGAACTTCACGGCGTTCGAGAGCAGGTTCCAGAGCACCTGCTGCAGACGCGACGCATCGACGATCACCACCGACGGCACGTCCGCGAGCGTCAGCCGCAGTTCGATTTTTCGATTCTGTGCGGATGGGCGGATGGCATCGACGGCGCGTTCGACGATCTGCCGCAATTCGACCGGCGCCACCTCGAGCTGCAGTTTGCCGGTGACGATGCGCGAGACATCGAGAATGTCGTCGATGAGCTGCGCCTGTGCGCGCGAGCTGCGTTCGATCGTGTCGACCGCGAGCGCGAAGTTCTCGGGCGAGAGATCGCGGCGCAGCATCGACGCCCAGCCGAGCGTGGCGGTCATCGGCGTGCGCAACTCGTGCGACAGCGTGATCAGGAACTCGTCTTTCGCTTTGTTCGCTTCCTGCGCGTCGGAGTAATGACGCGCGTTGTCGATCGCATATCCCGCGCGGCGTCCGAGCTCCACCGCCAGCGCGAGATCGTATTCGTCGAAGAGCCGTTCGCGCGAGCTCGAAACGAGCGTCATCGCGCCGAGCTGCTGTCCATGCGCGGTCAGCGGCACGGTGATGAAAGACTCGATGCCCATCTGCCGGAACGCCTCGATGATCTCCGGCTCGTTCGCGTACGCGGCTTCGAAGGCCTTCCAATCGTACGAACGGACGAGCTCCGGCGTGGCCGTATCGATCACGCGCCGGATGCCGCCGCTGCGCTGTCGTGACGGCGCGTAGGAACGCATCTTCTGCAACGCATCCGCGCGCTCCTCGGGATGGCGATGCGTCACGGCGATGCGACGCAGCTCGCCGTCTTCGACGAGATCGATCGCACACCAGTCGGCGAGCTCGCGCACCACCGACTGCGCGACGTGTTCGAGCGTCTGCTCGTAATCGAGCGACGATGCGAGCCGGTGCGATGCCTCGGCGAGAAACGTCGCCCGATCGCGTTCGCGTCGCAGCGCTTCTTCCGCGCGCACGCGCACCACGCCGAACGCGATCTGCCCGGCGATGGTCTGCGCGAGTTGCACGTCGCCTTCGCTCATCGCATGCGGCCGCGCGAAATACAGCATGAACTTGCCGATCACGTATCCGTCGTAGATCAGCGGAAAAAAGCCGAGGGCGCGAATGCCTTCGCCGGCAAAGACGGGGAGATAGCTGGTGAGCGACGCGTCGGCCTGAACGTCCGGCACGACGATCGGCTCCGCGTCGCGCGTCTCCGGACTCCAGGGTGTGTGGCCGTTCACGACCGATCGATACGCATCCGAGAGGCCGCGCCAGGCGACGAAATTCATCACGCCGCTGTCGTCGAAGAGAAGGATCGAGGCGCGTTCGACGCCGAGTCCGCTTTGCAATGCATCGAGCGCCGCTTCGTAGACGGAGGCGAGTGTCGCGGAGCGACTCATCGCATCCGTGAGGCGGCCGATCGCAGCGAGACCCGGGTCGATCATCACGGGGGATTGTACGGCGGACCTTCGTTGTACACTCCGCGCTTTCGATCAATACCTGGTGAGCTCGTCAGTGAATCAACAACCTCAGTATCTTCTCAGCGGTCTCCGTCCCACGGGCCGCGTTCATCTCGGAAATTACTTCGGCGCGATCAAGAACTGGGTCGAGCTGCAGGACCGTTATCGCTCGTACATCTTCATTGCCGACTGGCATGCGCTGACGACCGATTACGCCGATCCGTCGAAAGTGCATCAGGCCACGTTCGATGCGGTGGCCGATCTGCTCTCGGCCGGCATCGATCCGGAGCGCTGCGTTCTCTTTCTGCAGTCGGAGGTGAAAGAACACGCCGAACTGCATCTCCTGTTGTCGATGACCACGCCGTTGCCGTGGCTCGAGCGCGTGCCGACCTTCAAGGATCAGCAGCAGCAGTTGCAGGAGAAAGATCTCAACACGTACGGCTTTCTCGGCTATCCGCAGTTGCAGACCGCCGACATCATCATCTATCGCGCGCACTACGTGCCGGTCGGTGAGGACCAGGCCTTTCATCTCGAGCTCTCGCGCGAGATCGTGCGCCGCTTCAACAATCTCTATGGAGATGTTTTCCCCGAGCCTCAGCCGCTCTTCACGACCACGCCGAAAGTACCGGGGCTCGATGGCCGCAAGATGTCGAAGTCGTACGGCAACGCCATTCCGCTGACCGCGCCGGCGGATGAAGTGCGCTCGCTGGTGTCGACGATGTTCACCGACCCGAATCGCGTGCGTCGCAGCGATCCCGGCAATCCCGACATCTGCAACCTCTTTCAATTCCACAAGCTCTTTTCCGATGACGCGACCATCGCGCGCGTCGACCACGAATGCCGGACGGCGCAGATCGGCTGCGTGCAGGACAAGAAGCTCCTGGCCGACATCATGATCGAGACGCTCGCACCGATGCGGGCGCGCCGCGAAGAGATCGACCGCGATCCGTCGATCGTCTGGGAGGCTCTGCGCAAAGGCAGCGTGCAGGCCCGCGAGCGCGCCGGCGAAACGATGGAGCTCGTGCGCAAGGCGATGAAGATCGATTACCCGGAGCTGCGTCGTTGAGCGAGAACGAGAACGGCCAGAACGGAACCGCGGACGTGTCCTCCCTTGCGGAAGCACGGGAGCTCGCGCAACCGGAAGAGGTTCCGGCCGGAGGAGCGGGTGCCGGCGAGCGGGATGAGCGCCAGGGTGCGCCGCTTCCCGAAGACGCCGAAGGCGACAACGCGGCCGCGTACCGGCTCACACTGCCGACGTTCCAGGGACCGCTCGACTTGCTGCTGCACCTCATTCGCAAGCATGAGGTCGACATCTATGACATCCCGATCCTGCTGATCACCGATCAGTACAACGAGTACCTCGATGCGATGGAGCAGCTCGATCTCGACATCGCCGCCGACTACATCTACATGGCGGCGCTGCTCATCAACATCAAATCGCGCATGCTCCTGCCGCGCGAGGAGAACGAGGACGGCGAGCCGATCGACGATCCGCGCAAGGAGCTCGTCGATCGCCTCATTGAATATCAGCGCTTCAAAGCGGTGGCCGAATCGTTCGCCGAGCTCGACGTCGTGCGCATGGGGATGTGGCCGCGGCCGCGCGTTCCGGTTCCCGGATCCGACGAGCCGAACGAGATCGACATGAGCGACGTCGGCCTCTTCGATCTCATCGATGCTTTTCGCACGGCGCTGGCGCGCTATCGGCAGAATCATCCGCAGGCCATCGAGCTGCAGCGCGTCGTTCACAAAGTCAGCGACAAGATGCGCGAGCTGTATGCGAAGGTGCGCGAGAAATCTCCGATCCGCCTGCAGTGGTTCATCGAAGGACGCGATCGCAACGAGCTGATCGCCGTCTTTCTGGGCATGCTCGAGCTGGTGCGTCTCGGCGGCATCTCGCTCAAGCAGGGCGACATCTTCGGCGAGATCCTCATTCATCCGACGCAGGCGGAGATCGACGAAGCGACCTTCTCGTTGTTCGAAAACTCGTAGCGACACGACCTATGGCAATGGAATCGACGGAACTCCGGGCCGCCCTCGAGGCGATTCTCTTTCTCTCCAGCGACCCCACGCGCGTGGACGATCTGGCCGAGTCTCTCGGCGAGGAAAAAGACGCGGTGCAGGCGCAGCTCGAAGAGATCAAACGCATCTTCGACACGTACCTAGGCGGCTTCACGCTCGAGCAGGCGGCGGGAGGATGGCGGCTCACCACGCGCGCCGAACACGATTCGGTGCTCAAGAAGTACTTCGCCAAGAAAGGAGAGAACCGCCTTTCGATCGCCGCGCTCGAAACACTGGCCATCGTCGCGTACCGCCAGCCGATCACCGCACCCGAGGTCTCGGAGATCCGCGGCGTGAACTCGACCGGCGTCATTCGCACGCTGCTCGAACGGCGCATGGTGCGCGTCGCGGGACGCAAGAACGTCGTCGGCAGTCCGTTTCTTTATCGCACCACGAAAGACTTCCTCGTGCATTTCGGCTTGAACGACATTCGCGATCTGCCGGCGCTCGAAGAATTCGGAGATCTCATCGGCGAGACGATCAACGACGATCTCGTCGCCGCGATCAACGCCGCACCGGAGCCGAGCCCCGACGTCATCGCCGAATCGGATGCAGCAGGCGAGACGGAGATGGCGTCGCTGTTCGATGAAACGGCGGAGGAGTCGTTCGCGGCATCGTCCGATGAATCGGAAGCACGTTCTGCGGACGATCGACAACCGACGACCACCGATGAATCAGAAGGCACGGTTGTTGATGAACAAACTCAGTTAGAATCCACGAGCGAGCCGATAGAAGAGTGATGCAACTCGAGCGACTGCAGAAGATCATCGCGCACGCCGGTTTCGCATCGCGCCGCGAAGCGGAGACGATGATCCGTGAAGGGCGCGTGACCGTGAACGGTCGCGTCGTCACCGAACTCGGATCGAAAGCCGATCCGGGACACGATCACATCAAAGTGGACGGCAAGCTGATCACGCGCGCCGAAACGCATCGCTACATCCTTCTCTATAAGCCGAAGGAAGTGATGACCACGGTCGAGGATCCGCAAGGACGGCGCACCGTCATCGATCTCGTCAAAGGGGTGCGTGAGCGCATCTATCCGGTCGGACGTCTCGACTTTCATTCCGAAGGTCTGATTCTTCTCACCAACGACGGCGATCTCGCGTTCAAGGTCTCGCATCCGAAACATGGATCGGTGAAGACCTATCACGTGAAAGTGCGCGGTGTTCCGCAGGAGCGTCTGATCGAGAAGCTCGAGCGCGGCATCACCATCGACGGCAAACGCACGCTGCCGTGCGAGATCTCGCGGATGAAGACCACCGGCCGCGGCGACGACGAAGGCAACTCGTGGTTCGAAGTCCGTCTTCGCGAAGGGCGCACGCAGCAGATCCGCAAGATGTTCCAGGCGGTCGGTCATCCCGTTTCGAAACTGCGTCGCGTCGCCATCGGACCGCTCTCCGATCCGAAGCTCACGCCGGGGGACTGGCGCGAGCTCACCAATAAAGAAGTGAAGATGCTGGCCACGCTCACCGAGCCGGCCGAAGCAAAGCCGAAGAAACGCGCCGCCGCGCCGCGCACGCCGGCGAAGAAGAAGCCGGTCTCCGCCGCGAAGTCTTCGAAGAAGGCACCGGCCTCGAAAACGCGCGCCACGCGCAGCGCTTCGAAATCGGGCAGCAGCGCACGCGGTACCAAACGCGCGGCACGCGGTCGAGGGTAATCGGCGGTGGCGTTGATCGTCGCCATCGACGGCCCGTCCGGAGTCGGCAAGAGCACCACCAGCAAACTCGTCGCGCATGCGCTGGCGATTCCGCACATTGACACCGGTGCGATGTATCGCGCGATCGGGCTCGCCGCCACGCGCGGCGGCATCAGCACGCGCGATGCGGAAGAACTCGAAGCGCTCGCCTCGCGCACGCACATCGCGTTCGTTCCCGGCGATCCGCCGCGCGTGCTGCTGGAAGGGGAGGACATCACCGGCCTCATTCGCACGCCGGAGATCAGCATGGCCGCGAGCGATGTCTCCGCGGTGCCTGCCGTGCGTCGCATCCTCGTGCAGATGCAGCAGGAGCTCGGACGTCGCAACGGGGGCGTGCTCGAAGGGCGGGACATCGGAACGAAGGTGTTTCCCGAGACACCGCACAAATTTTTTCTCACCGCGCGTCCCGAAGTGCGTGCGCAGCGGCGCTTTTCCGAGCTCATCGCGAAAGGGGTCGAATCCGATTACGAGACCGTGCTGGCCGAGTCGCTCGCGCGGGACGCCCAGGATTCGTCGCGCGCCGATTCACCGCTCATGTTCGATGAGAGTTACACGGTCGTCGACACCTCCGATCTCACCATCGACGAGGTCGTCGATCGAATCGTATCGAGCGTGCGCAACCGCATTTCTTGACTCACCTATATCCCGCCGTTACACTCCCGATTTCGACGTCTATCAACAACTTAGCGTCGATCGAGGTCCGCGAAGGCAGCGCTGGACCAGAGAATGAATGCGCGAGGGGGTTCCCCAGTTCATGGCGTCCAATGACGAGAAGAAAAAGCCGACCCAGCCGCGGCAGGCGGACTCCAACGGTTTGGAGAACCTCGGCATGGACGAGCTTCTCGACCTCTACAGCAAGCCGACGCTGACCGAGGGCGAGATCATCAGGGGACGCGTCATCAAAGTGACGCCCTCGGATGTCGTGGTCGACATCGGCTACAAGTCCGAAGGCCTCCTCCCGGTCACCGAAGTCACCGCGTACGACGGCACGGTGAAAGTGAAGCGCGGCGACGAGATCGAAGTCTTCATCGAGCGTCTCGAAGACTCGTCCGGCTACGTCGCGCTCTCCCGCGAGAAGGCCGCACGCATGCGCGTGTGGGACGACATCGAGGCCGCGTTCAAAGCAGATGAGCCGATCAACGGCCGCGTCGTCGATCGCGTCAAAGGCGGTCTCTCGGTCGACGTCGGCGGCATCAAGGCGTTTCTGCCCGGCTCGCTCATCGATACGAAGCCGGTCAAGAACCTCGACGCCATGCGCGGTCACGAGATGAAGTTCAAGATCGTCTCGTTCGACAAGAAACGCAGCAACGTCGTCCTCTCCCGCAAAGCGATCGTCGAAGTCGAACAGGCTTCCGCGAAGACCGCAACGTTCGCGCGCCTCAAAGAAGGCGAGCTCACGCACGGCATCGTCAAGAACATCACCGACTACGGTGTGTTCGTCGATCTCGGCGGCGTCGACGGTCTGCTGCACATCACCGACATTTCCTGGGGCCGCGTCACGCATCCGTCCGAGTACTTCAACGTCGGAGACGAGATCGAGGTCGTGGTCCTCAAGTTCGATCCGGGCTCGGAGCGTGTCTCGCTCGGATACAAACAGAAGTCCGTCGACCCGTGGTCCGACGTCGCCGATCGTTACCCGCTCGGCAGCCGCGTGCATGGCCGCGTCGTTTCGCTGACGGACTACGGCGCATTCATCGAGCTCGAAGAAGGCGTCGAAGGGCTGATCCACGTCAGTGAAATGTCGTGGACGAAAAAGGTCCGCCATCCGAGCAAAGTGCTCAACATCGGTGATGACGTCGAGGCCGTGGTCTCGGACGTGAACACCGCCAACCGCAGAATCTCGCTCTCGCTCAAAGCGCTCGAGCAGAATCCGTGGGACACGATCTCGGAACGCTATCCCGTCGGCACGGTCATCGAAGGTCGCGTGCGCAACCTCACCGACTTCGGCGCCTTCGTCGAAGTGGAAGACGGCATCGACGGTCTGATTCACATCTCCGACATGTCGTGGCATCGCCGGCTCAAGCATCCGAGCGAGGTGCTGAAGAAGGGCGATACCGTGAAGGCGCGCGTGATCAACGTCGATGGCGAGAATCAGCGCTTGTCGTTGTCCATTCGCGAGTTCCTGCCGAATGAGTGGGACAACTTCGCGAAGGGGCACAACCTCGGCGACGAAGTGATCGGCGTCGTTTCGAAGATCACCGACTTCGGTCTCTTCATCCGTCTGGCCGACGGCGTCGAAGGCCTGGCCCATGTTTCGGAAGTGCAGCGCGATCAGCGGCAGAAGCTCGACAAGATCTTCCATCCCGGCGAGGCGCTGCGCGCGCGCATCATCAAGATCGATGCGAACGAGCGGAAGATCGGCCTGACCACGCGTGACGTGGAGCCGCTCACCGAGGATGAGCGGACGGAGTATTCGGGCCACGGTGCGGAGACGACGGAAGCTCCGGAGCCTCCGCCGCAGAGCTAGTCGCCATGTCCGAGCCCGAGACCCCGCAGAGCGGCGAGAGTCGTGAGCAGGCCGCAACGCCTGCCGCTCCGCCGCCGCCCGAGGCCGCGTCGTCGCCGGCGGAGCCGCGCTACGCCATTCCGGCGTATCAGCCTCCGGTCGCATCGGCCTCGAGCGCGGCAGCACCACCTCAGAAAAAATCGCGCGTGCCGTCGTTTCTCCTCGGCGCGTTCAGCGGCTGCCTGTTCGTCTTCGCCGCGTTCATCGCCCTGATCGTGATGATCGTGGCGGCGGCGAACGATGACGGCGAGCTCAATCTCTCGCCGAACAAAGTGGCCATCGTGCCAATCGAAGGGGAGATCGTCGACGCGCGCGAAACGCTCGACCTTCTTCACAAATACGCGAAGAACGACACCGTCAAAGCGATCGTCGTGCGCATCAACAGCCCTGGCGGCGCGATCGCACCGTCGCAGGAGATCTACTCGGCCATTCGCCGCGTGCGCAAGGAAACCGGAAAGCCGGTCGTGGCGTCGCTCGACAGCGTCGCCGCATCCGGTGGGTTCTACATCGCCGTCGCCTGCGATCCGATCGTCGCCAATCCGGGCTCGATCACCGGGTCGATCGGCGTGATCCTGCAGTGGTTCGACGTCAAGGACCTGCTGCAATGGGCGAAGGTGAAGCCGGAGACGATCACCAGCGGCGCGCTCAAGGATGCGGGCTCGCCGTATCGGCAGATGACCGAGAACGAGCGCGCTTATTTTCAGAGCGTCGTCTCGCAGCTCCATTCGCAATTCGTTCGCGACGTCGCCGCGGGACGCGGCGAGAAGATGAAACTCGAAGAAGTGCAGCGCATCGCCGACGGCCGGATCTTCACCGGCGAACAGGCCTTGTCGCTGAAGCTCATCGACGAGCTCGGAACCATCGATGACGCGGTGACGAAAGCCGCGGCGATGGCAGGGATCGAAGGCGAGCCGGCCAAGGTATGGCCACGCCGCCGCGAGCCGGGGTTGTTCGACCTGCTCACGGAAAGTGGCGATGCGGAATCGATCATCGAGCGCGTTGCGGCGCGCCGCATTCCGCGATTTCTCTATCGCTGGTGAGCCAGCAGCAGGAGGGGACTTTGGTGGACGAACACGATCACGAGGATCTCGAACTCGAAGAGCACGAGGATGAGCTCGAAGACGTCACCGCCGGCGTGATGACCAAGGCCGAACTGGTCGATGAAGTCGCGCGCGTGGTGCAGCTCACCAAGAAGCAGGCCGAGACGATCGTCAACATCGTGTTCGACTCGATCGTCGACTCCCTCCGCGCCGGCCAGAAGATCGAACTGCGCGGCTTCGGCAGCTTCCGCCTGCGCAGCCGCAAATCACGCACCGGCCGCAATCCGAAAACCGGCGAGAAGGTCGAAGTCCCGTCGAAGAAAATCCCGTACTTCAAGCCCGGCAAGGAACTCAAAGAGCTGATCAACAAGGCGCTCGGCGAGGTGGGAGAGGGCGAGGCGGCCGCCGCCGAGTGAATTGAGGATTGAGGATTGTGGATTGAGGATTTTCCCTCGCGGCGATTCTCAATTCTCAATCCTCAATTCTGAATCCTCAATCCATGGAAACCCTGTTCACCCCTTGGAGGTATCCCTACTTGACGTCTCCGAAAAGCGATCCGCCGGCGGGCTGCATCTTCTGCATCGCCGCTGCTTCGGAGAACATGCGGGAAACGCTCACCCTCTATCGCGGCGCGGAAGCGCTGGTGATGCTCAATCGCTATCCGTACACGAACGGGCACCTCATGGTTGCGCCGATCGCGCATCAGGCGCGGCTCTTCGACAGCACCGACGCGTCGTTGCGCGCGCTGATCGGGTTGACGGCCGAGGCGCAACGCATTCTTTCGGATGTCTATCGTCCGGACGGCTTCAATGTCGGGATGAATTTCGGCACCGTTGCCGGCGCGGGCGTGGCCGATCACTACCACATGCACATCGTGCCGCGGTGGGGAGGCGACTCCAACTTCATGACCGTCACGGCGCGCACGCGACTCGTGCCGGAGGACCTCGACGTCACGTTCGACAAGCTCGCACCGCATTTCGCGGAACTTTCGGGAGACCGCTTCCGCGGATGAATCTCCGGGTCCTGTTCGCGGTCGCGTTCGCGTACGTGTTTCCCGGGCTGGGCCACTTCTATCTCGGCCGGCGCAAGCGCGGTCTCGCGTTCTCCGGCATCATCGTGTTTCTCTTCACCGTCGGCGTCTTCATCGGCGGCGATCTCTATTCGCTGAAGGCGAGCCACGGCGACATCCTGAAAACGCTGGCCAGCCTCGGCTCGATGGGCTCCGGCGGTCTCTATTTCTTCGCGCTGCAGTTCGCGCCGTACGGCGACATCCGCCAGCCGACGTTCGAGTACGGCTCGACCTTCACCCTCACCGCCGGGCTCATGAATCTCATGCTGCTGCTCGACTGCTACGACCTCGCCACCGGAAGGAAGGACGCGTGAGCGTCCTGAAGCAGCACGTCGTGCTGATGTTTCTCTACGCCGCCGCCACCGCGCTCTTCTTCGCGCTGCTGTGGCGCGAGAAGACGAACGAACGCGTGCGCCTCTTCGCGGTCATCTTCTGTTCCCTCTTCTTCGGCGGCATCATTCTCGGCTGGCTGATGTTTCCGTTCCCGCTGCGATGAAATGAATCGCCTGTTCCGATGAAACTTGCCGTCGTGGCCGGAGAAGCGTCCGGCGATCTGCATGCCTCCGAAGTCATCCGCGAGCTGAAGAGGCTCGACCCTTCGCTCGAGATGTTCGGCCTCGGCGGAGACCTCCTCGCACGCGAAGGGATGACGCTGCTGCATCACGCCAGCGAGATGGGCATCGTCGGCCTTTTCAACGTGATCCGTCATCTGCCGATGTTCCGGCGCGTCTTCAATGAGCTCATCGAGACCATCGAGCGCGAAAAGCCCGACGCCGTTTTCCTGGTCGACTATCCCGATTTCAATCTGCGCGTGGCGAAGAAGTGCAAGGAGCTCGGCCTGCGCGTCGTCTACTACATCTCGCCGCAGCTCTGGGCGTGGCGCAAGGGACGGGTGCGGCACATCGCGAAATACGTCGATCGGATGATCGTCATCTTTCCGTTCGAGGAAGAGTTCTACAAATCGCACAACGTGCCGGTGACCTACGTCGGCCATCCGCTCATCGAACAGCTCGCGGGCGTGCGCAAACCGGCGCGGAAGGCGGACGTGCTGCGCATCGCACTCTTGCCGGGATCGCGGCGGATGGAGGTGCAGGCGCTGCTGCCGGCGATGCTCGACGCGGTGGCGATTCTGCGCCGCGAGCGCAACGTCGACGCGTACGTGATCCAGGCGCCGACGATCGAGCACGAAGAGCTCGAATCGATCATGCGCGAGAGGGGCGTCGACGTGCCGATCCTGCCGCACGATCGTGGAGAAGGAGTCGCGGCCGCCGACGTTTCGCTCTCGTCCTCCGGAACGGCAACGCTCGAATCGGCGGTCCTCGGCACGCCGGTGGTCGTGATGTACCGACTGAGCCGCGCCACGTACGCGCTGGCGAAGCGGCTGGTGCGGCTGCCGTACTTCAGCCTCGTGAACATCGTGGCCGGCAGGAGCGTCGTGCCGGAGCTCATTCAGGACGACGTGAACGGCGAGCGCATCGCCGCCGAGGTGCGCAAGCTCGTCGCGCCGGAGCAATACGCGAAGATCACCGAAGAGCTGGCCGGCGTCCGCGCGAAACTCGGAACTCCCGGGGCGAGCGAACGCGCGGCCGCGGAAATCATTACGATGGTCGGCGCACAGTGAAAGCACTTCGCCGTCTCTACCGCTATCTCCGCTCGTACAAGGTCTGGGCATTCGTTGCCTTCGGCTCGATGGTGTTGTTCGCGCTGTCGCAGACGGTGCTCGCCGCGCTCGTGCAGCCGATCGTCGATGACGTGCTCACGCCTCCCGGCGTGGTGCAGAAGAGCGACGCCGCGGAGACGATGTCGAAGGCCGACCGCATCCTGCGCGAGAACTTCGCGCCGGTCGCGCGCGCGAAAGACCGCTTCAATCACTGGTGGAATCACGATCCGAAGCTGCGCTGGCAGCGCGTCTTGACCGTGCTGCTGATGGTCTTCGTGCTGCGCGCGATCACGTCGTTCCTCTCCGAGTATTCGTTTCAGAAAGTCGGGCTCTCGACGGTGCGCGATCTCCGCAACGAGTTGTACGAGCGGATGATCCACCAGAGCCATCGCTTCTTTTCCGAGCGCAGCACCGGCGAGATGGTCAGTCGCGTCGTCTCCGATGCCGACGCCATTCAGGCCGCGGTGTCGACGCGCATGGGCGATCTGCTGCAGGAGTCGGTCACGCTCGTCGGCCTGATCCTGTATGTCTTCATCAAGAATCCGACGCTCGCGTTCGTGAGCTTCGTCGGCGCGCCGCTGATCATCATTCCGGTCGTGCAGTTCGGAAAGCGGCTGCGCAAGACCACGCATCGCTCGCAGGAGCGGATGGCCGAGATCGCGACCATTCTCGAGGAGACGATCCGCGGCGTGCGCATCGTGAAGGCCTTCACGATGGAGCCGTTCGAAGTCGGACGCTTTCGCGAAGCGACGGCCAAGCATTTGAAATGGACGCTCAGCGCGCAGCGCGTGCAGGCCATGACCTCGCCGGTGATGGAACTGCTGGCCGGTGTCTGCATGGTCCTGCTGTTCGGCTACGCGCAATCGCGCATCGCCGCCGGCGCGCTCACGGGAGGCGAGTTCGCAAGCTTCCTGACCGCGCTGGCGCTGATGTACGCGCCGATCAAAAAGCTGAACAAGGTGAATCTCTCGCTCAACACCGCGCTCTCCGCGGCCGAGCGCGTCTTCTCGATGCTCGACGTGCCGAACGAAGTGACCGAGAAGGCGGACGCAAAGCGGTTGCAGGGCGTCGGCAGCGGCGTGCGCTACGAGAACGTCACCTTCACGTACGGCAACGAGCCGGTGCTGCGCAGCGTCGACCTGAACGTCGCGCCGGGTGAGATCGTCGCGCTCGTCGGCGGCAGCGGCGCGGGGAAGTCGACGTTCGTGAATCTCCTGCCGCGCTTCTACGACGTCACCAGCGGACGCATCACCGTCGACGGCATCGACATTCGCGACACCACGCTCACGTCGCTGCGCGGCCTGATGGGCTTCGTCACCCAGGAAGTGATTCTCTTCAACGACACGGTGCGCAACAACATCGCCTACGGACGTTCCGACGTCGAGGAGGGCTTGGTGATCGAGGCCGCCAGAGCGGCGAACGCGCACGAGTTCATCACGAATCTGCCGAAGGGGTACGACACCGAGATCGGCGAGAGCGGCGTGCTGCTCTCCGGCGGACAACGTCAGCGCATCGCCATCGCCCGCGCGCTCTTCAAGGACCCGCCGATTCTCGTGCTCGATGAAGCGACGTCCGCGCTCGACACCGAGTCCGAACGTCTCGTGCAACAGGCGCTCAACAACCTGATGCGCGGCCGCACCACGCTCGTCATCGCACATCGTCTCTCGACGATTCGCAGCGCGCACAAGATCGTCGTGCTCGACAAGGGACGGATCGTCGAGACCGGCACGCACGAGGAACTGCTCGAACATCGCGGCGTCTACCGCAAGCTGTACGACCTGCAGTTCGTCGATGACGAAGTGCCTGCGTGAGCGGGTCGGCCCGCGAACGCGAATCCTAGTCCGCGTATCCGGGCTTCTCGCGATCGAGGCGCCGCAGTAACGCCGGCCACGCCAGCGTACCGCCCGCGCCGCGCGTGACCTGCTTCGCCTGCGCCTGCGCGCCGGCGATGATCCGCGGATCGATGCGCACCAGTTCGTTGCCGCCGGCCTGCGCGCGCAATTGAATCGTGCAGGCCGCTTCGAAGAGATACATGAAGAGAAACGCGTCGGCGATGGTGGTGCCGACGGTGAGGAGGCCGTGGTTGCGCAGCATGAGGAAGTTGTTCTCGCCGAGGTCGCGTACCAGGCGCGGCTTCTCGTCCTCGTTCAGCGCGACTCCTTCGTAGTCGTGATAGCCGAGGGAGGCGAGGACGAAGATCGATTGCTGCGAGAGCGGCAGCACTCCCTCGTTCTGCGCCGAGACCGCCACGCCGCTCAGGCTGTGGATGTGCAGGACGCACTGCGCGTCTTCGCGCGCGGCGTGAATCGCGCTGTGGATCGTGAAGCCGGCCGGGTTCACGTCGTACGGGGATTCTTCGACCTTGTTGCCGTGCAGATCGATCTTGACCAGACTCGAGGCGGTGATCTCGTCGAAGAGCATGCCGTAGGGATTGATGAGGAAGTGATGCTCCGGACCCGGCACGCGCGCCGAGATGTGCGTGAAGATCAGATCGTCCCAGTGAAAGAGTGCGACCAGGCGATAGCACGCGGCGAGATCGATGCGCAGTTGGCGTTCTACGGCGTTCACGGCCGTATTTTCACACGCGCCGCTGTAATAAACTGCGCCCGCCAACCGTGAAGCTCGTTTCCTTCCTCGCCGCTCTCTTCATCCGCACGCTCCACGCCACCTTGCGCGTGAGGCACGTGCGTGCCGAAAACATCGAAGGGATGTCGCGCTACATCCTCACGTTCTGGCACGCGCATCTGCTGCTGATGCTGCATTCGAAGTTCCGGCGGCCGATCGCGGTGATGACTTCGCGCTCGAAAGACGGCGAGTACATGGCCCGCGTCTTCGACTGGTACGGCGTCACTTCCGCGCGAGGCTCGTCGTCCCGCGGCGGCGGCGTGGCGTTGCGCGAGCTCGTTCGTCAGGCGCGCTCCGGCAAGAACCTCGTCTTCACGCCGGACGGGCCGCGAGGTCCGGCCCGCGTGGCGAAGGACGGCGTCATCGCCGCGGCGCAGATGACCGGCCTGCCGATCCTGCCGATGGCCTTCGCCGCTAAAAAAAAAAATTGCTTGGCTCGTGGGACCGGATGGTCGTGCCGTATCCGTTCACCAGGGCGCTCTATCTCTACGGCGAACCGATCGTCGTGCCGCGTGACGGCAACATCGAAGAGTGGAGAGCGCTGCTCGAGCAGAAGATGAACGAACTGGCTGACGAAGCGGAGAGGCGAGTGATGAGTGGTGAGTGAAGAGGTCCGCGATCTCACCACCGATCATTCACGACAGGCGACCCACAGATGATTACTTCCATGACCGGCTTCGGCCGCGCGTCCGGCGCGCTCTCGCCGCGGTACTTTGCGACCGTGACGACCAAGAGCGTCAATCACCGTTTTCTCGAAGTCTCGGTGCGCTTGCCCGAGTACATGTGGGACATGGAGGCGCCGCTGCGTGCGCTCGCGTCCGAATACTTCTCGCGAGGGAAGGTGGATCTGTCGATCCGCATCCAGCGGACGCAGCAGCCGGACTACAACGTCCGCATCAACGCGCAGATCGCGAACACGGTCATCCCGCAACTCCGTTCGATCGCCGAGGAGCTCGGCCTCGGCGCGACGCTCACCGGCAGCGATCTGATGCGCGTTCCCGATTTTCTGCAGGTCGAGGCGCTCGACGCCGAGATCACCGACGAAGAGCGCGAGGCGTTGAACACGATCGTGCGCGAAGCGTTCGGGCAGCTGAAGGCAATGCGCGCGCGCGAAGGGGAGACGCTGCGCAATGACATCAGCATGCGGCTGACGTTGATGCGCGAGCTCAACACGCGCGTCGGCGGGCATCGCGAGAGTGTGCGCGCTGAGCTCCTCGCGTCGTACCAGCAACGCGTACAGGAGATCGCCGCGCAGGCCGGCACCGATGTCTCGCAGGAGCGCATCGCCCAGGAAGTGGTGATCATGGTCGAGAAGGGCGACATCGCCGAGGAATTGACGCGGCTGACGCACCACATCGAACAGATCGAGAAGGCGATCTCGGGAAAAGAAGCGGCCGGCAAGAAGCTCGACTTCCTTTCGCAGGAGATGATCCGCGAGATCAACACCATGGGCTCGAAGTCGCGCTCGGCTGCGATCCGAACCCTTGTCGTAGAATTGAAAACCGAGGTGGAGCGGATCCGCGAGCAGGTTCAGAATGTCGAGTAACTTCCACTCGGACGGGACGTTGTTCATCGTCTCCGGCCCGTCCGGTGCGGGAAAAACGACGCTCATCGAACGCGTTCGCGGTCAGCTCGCGCCGCTCGGCATCGAGCTCTATTTCTCCGTCTCCCACACCACGCGCAAGCCGCGCGCGGGCGAGACTCCCGGCGTGAGTTACCACTTCGTCGCGCACGAGGAGTTCCTGGCCATGGTCGAGCGCGGGGAATTTCTGGAACATGCTCACGTTCACGCCAACTTGTACGGTACTTCCCGCGCCGAGGTCAGTGGAAAGCTGCAGGCGGGGCAGGACGTGATCCTTGACATCGATTACCAGGGCGCGAAGTTCATCGCACGAGACCCCGATCTCAAAGCGCGATCGCTCAGCGTCTTCATCTTTCCTCCTTCGCTGGAAGTGTTGAGGCAGCGGCTGCGCGGCCGCGGGCTCAACACCGACGACGAGATCGACCTTCGCCTGCAGAAAGCGATGGACGAGATCACGGAGGGGAAAGACTTCTACGACTACATCATCATCAACGACACTCTCGATGTCGCCGCCGAATGTCTGAAGGCCGCGATCATCGCCAAAAAACTACAGACCAAGACTGCGCTCGAAGCCATTGCCCATATGGCCGAGCGATTCAAAGAGGAGGATCGCAATGGAAGGACTGCCGGAAGGAGTTGACTCCAAGTTCCGCTACGTGCTGCTGGTGTCCAAGCGCGCGGAGCAGCTCATCCAGGGAGCACAGCCGAAAACGAAGCCGCGTCACGCCAAGCCGACGCGCATCGCCATGGAAGAGATCGAGCGCAACGTGGTGAAGTGGCAGCTCACGCCGCCCGCCGAAGAAACCAACTCGCTCGAGACCGCTGAGTAACCTCACCGCGCGCCTCGCGCGCATCACAGCATCATGAAGATCGTCCTCGGCGTCTCCGGCGGGATCGCGGCGTACAAAACGCCCGAGCTCGTTCGTCGTCTCCAGGATGCAGGCGCCGACGTTCGCGTGATCCTCACGCCGAACGCGGCGCGCTTCGTGTCTCCGCTTTCCCTCGCCGCCGTCTCCCGGCATGGCGTCATCCTCGAACAGTGGGGAAGCTCCGAGCACGGCGGCGTCGATCACATCGAGCTCGCACGCTGGGCCGATCTCCTCTTCATCGCACCCGCCACCGCGAACGTTCTCGCGAAACTCGCCACCGGGATCGCGGACGACGCGCTCACCACCTACGCGCTCGCGCATCGCGGCGCCACGCTCGTCGCGCCGGCCATGAACACGTTCATGCTCGCGCATCCCACCGTGCTGCAGAACATCGAGACGCTGCGCGGTCGCGGTGTCGAGATCATCGAGCCGGTGAACGGCCTCCTCGCCTGCGGTGAGGAAGGGGCCGGGAAGATGCCCGACGTTCCGCAGCTCGTCGATTTCGTGAAAGGCTTTTTCAACGGCCGCGATCTCGAAGGGAAAAACGTTCTCGTCACGGCGGGACCGACGCGCGAGCCGATCGATCCGGTGCGCTACATCTCCAATCGTTCGTCAGGAAAGATGGGCTACGCCATCGCCGAAGCGGCGCAGCGCCGCGGTGCGAACGTCACGCTCATCTCCGGACCGACGGCACGGACCGCTCCCGCGGGCGTGGCCATCACGCGCGTGCGCACGGCGAAGGAAATGCACGAGGCGGTCATGGCCGCTGCTTCGCGGCAGCAGATCGTCATCAAAGCGGCGGCCGTCGCCGACTTCGCGCCGGTGCACGTCGCCGATCGCAAGATCAAGAAGCGCGACGATTCCGATGTCATGACCATCGAGCTGCGCAAGAATCCCGACATCCTCGCCGACGTCGCCAGACTCGAGCCGCGGCCGTTTCTGGTCGCCTTTGCGGCGGAGACCGATTCGGTGGAGGCGCATGCGCGGGAGAAGCTGCAGAGGAAGGGAGCGGATCTCATCGTCGCGAACGATGTCGCCGATGCCTCGATCGGCTTCGACTCCGATCAGAACGAAGTGCTGATCATCGACCGCGACGGAGGCGTGACGCGCCTCGCCAGGGCGGCGAAGCACGTCATCGCCAACCGGTTACTCGATGTGGTGGTGGCGAAGCTCGCCGGTCACTCGTAACCTTCGCACTCGAGCAGATCCTTGTCGGTGATCTTCCAGTACGAGTTGTCGCCGCAGAGATTCACTTCCTCGATGATGCATTCGTCGCCGTCTTCATCGACGACTTTGATGTCGTACGTGTCGCACGGAATGCTGTGCAGCGTGATCGAGTCGCCCTTCGCGAGGATCTCGTCCTCGAGCTGATCCGGACCCCAGTGTTCATTCTCCGACTCGGAGAGAAACAGGTGGTGAATCTCCCACTTGCTCTGGTTGATCACCTTCACCGTCGCACCGCGAGCGAAGGCAGGGGCGGAAAGCGCACAGAGCACGAGCGCTGCAAGCGTGAGCTGCGTCAGTTTCTTCATATCGATCTCCTTCTGTAACCGTTTGGACCCGGCTCAGTTTAGACCATAATCGCGACCATGAACGACGACGTCCTCCGTGAGCTTTCGCTGCTGCGAGAGCTCGGGTTTACGCATCTGGATTTGGCGGGAGTCGGGAGTCGGTTGCCGGTTGTCGGGAGTGTGGCTGTCGAGGATCCTTCGGCCGTCGCGACCACGATCGAGCCGTCCGCGAACGTACCGCTTTTCGTCGCTCCCGACAACCGGCAACCGCCAACCGCCAACCAATCGGACGACTGGACCTCCCTCCAGAAAGAAGCGCACGCCTGCACCTCCTGCCGGCTGGCCGGGACGCGTACGAATGTCGTGTTCGGCGTCGGCAATCCGAATGCGGATCTGATGTTCATCGGCGAGGCGCCGGGGCGGGATGAAGATGTGCAGGGCGAGCCGTTCGTCGGTCGCGCGGGGCAGTTGCTCACCGACATCATCAAGGCGATGAAGCTGACGCGCGATCAGGTTTACATCGCGAACGTCATCAAATGCCGGCCGCCGGAGAATCGCAATCCGGAGCCCGACGAGCTCGATGCCTGCCGGCCGTTCATTCGCCGCCAGGTCGAGATCATCCAGCCGAAAGTGATCGTCACGCTCGGCAAGTTCGGACTGCAGAGTCTCACCGAGAAGAGTTACGGCATCAGCGCGGTGCGCGGGCAGTGGCTCGAGTACAACGGCATCAAGCTCATGCCGACATATCACCCCGCCTATCTGCTGCGCACTCCCGCCGCGAAGAAAGATGTGTGGGCGGACATGAAGAAGGTGATGGCGGAGTTAGGGATCGCGTTCTAAGTGCTCTCCACGTTCGCCGAGATCGCCGTTCCGGTCGCGCTCCATCAAACGCTCACGTATCGCGTCCCTCCCGAGCTCGCGGACGGCGTGCGGCTCGGCTCGCGCGTCGAAGTGCCGCTCGGGCCGAAGCGCACGACCGGCTTCGTCGTCGCGCTGAAAGATGAAGCTCCGGTCGACGCCGCGAAGATGAAGTCGATCACCGCGGTGCTCGACGAAGACGAGCCCGCGCTGATCCCCGAGATCATCGACCTCTGCAGGTGGGCCGCGGAGTACTACATCGCGCCACTCGGCGAAATGCTCCGCGTCGCGTTGCCGGCGAACATGGCCGCACGCGGGCGGCGGCAGGCCGTGCTCACCGCGACCGACGAACTGCTCGACGAGGCGATTGCATCGAAGCGGATTCTCGAATCCGATCTGCCGCTCATTGCGGAATTGAAGAAGCGTCCGATGCCGACGACGATGATCGCCCGCTCGGCGCTGCTGCGGCTGCGCGATGCCGGCATCCTCTCGATCAGCGATCAATTGAAAGATGCCGAGGGGGTGCGCTACGACCGCTTCGTCATCCTCGAGGCGGAGGGCGGCGCGCTGACGCCGAAACAGCAGGCGGCCGCCGATCTGCTGCGCGCGCGCGGCGGGGAGCTGTCAGTGCGCGCGCTCGAAACCGCCGGCGTTTCGGCGGCGATCCTCTCCGCGCTCGTGAAGAAAGGGGTCATCCGGATCGAGCGGCGCGCGCGCCGTCACACGCTCGATGCGTTTCTGGCGGGACTCGAAGATGCGGAGGCAGGGGAGATTCACTACTCCGTCGAACAGCGCGATGCCATCGGCGCGGTAAAGGCGTCGCTCGGAAAGTTCGCTCCGTTTCTGCTCGAGGGGGTCACCGGATCCGGCAAGACGGAGGTCTACATCGAAATCATGCGGGAGGTCGTCAAGCGCGGAGAGCAGGCCATCCTGCTCGTCCCCGAGATCTCACTGACGCCCGTTTTCGCCTCGCGGCTCAAGGAACGGTTCGGCGACCGCATCGCCATCCTGCACAGCAATCTCTCCTCGAGCGAACGTTTCGACCAATGGTGGCGCGCGCGTCGCGGCGAAGTCGACGTGGCCATCGGTCCGCGCTCTGCGCTCTTCACGCCGTTTCAGCGCCTCGGCATGATCGTCGTCGATGAAGAGGGCGACGGCGCGTACAAGCAGGAAGAGACGCCGCGCTACAACGCGCGCGATCTCGCCGTCGTGCGCGCGCAACTGCGCGGCATCCCCGTCGTCCTCGGCTCCGCGACACCGTCGCTCGAGTCGCGCGAGAACGCGTCGCGCGGCAAGTACACGCTGCTGCGCATGACCAAACGCGTCGAAGCGCGTCCGCTCCCGGTCGTCGACATCATCGACCTGCGAAAAGAAAAAGCGGAGAAGGAAGACAAAGGCTTCGTCATTTTCAGCGGCCCGCTGAAAACCGCTCTGCGCGCGACGTTCGACGCCGGCGAGCAGGCCATCATCCTGATGAACCGCCGCGGCTACGCGCCGTACATGCTCTGCCGTGAATGCGGTCACGAGTTCCGCTGCCGCGATTGCAGCGTGACGTTGACCGTGCATCGCCGCGAAGGAATGCTGATCTGTCACTACTGCGGCGCGCGCAGGAAGATCCCGTCGAGTTGTGCGCTCTGCCACGGCGAAGTGCTGCAGCCGATCGGCTTCGGAACGGAGAAGGTCGAAGAGCGCTTCAAACGCGATTTTCCCGACGTGCCGGTGGAGGTGCTCGATCGCGATTCAACGCGACGCAAAGGCTCGCTCGTGGCGATCCTCGATCGCTTCCGCCGCGGCGACACGCGCGCGCTGATCGGCACGCAGATGCTGAGCAAGGGCCATCACTTTCCGAAGGTCACGCTGACCGGGGTGCTCAACGCCGACTCGATCCTCGGCTATCCCGATTTCCGTTCCGCGGAGAAGACCTTCTACCTCCTCACGCAGGTGGCCGGACGTTCCGGACGCGGCGAGCTGCGCGGAAGGGTGCTGATCCAGACCGCGTTCCCGACGCACTACGCGATTCAACACGCCACGCATCACGACTACGAAGCGTTCTTCGAATCGGAGATCGAGTTCCGCCGCACGTTTCACTACCCGCCGATCACCTCGATGATCGCGATTCTCTTTCGCGGCGAGAATCTGACGGACGTCGAGCGCGCCTCCCACGAATGCGGACGCCTGCTCGAAGAAGCAGTCCAGCCGTTCGCCGGAACACGCGTGCAGGGCCCGGCCCCCGCACCACTGGCTCGCATCAAAGCCGTCTGGCGTTACCAGATCCTGCTGCGATCCCCGCACCGCACCGGTCTGCGCAAGGCGGTGGAATCGGTGCTGCTGCCGAAAAAGTGGAAGGGAGTCGATATCGCCATCGACGTCGATCCGATCAACATTCTTTAGCGACCGGGAGAAGCACGAGCGAACACTACGCCATCGGTTCGTGCCGCAGCGGCTCGCGGAGTGTGACCAGGCCTTCGAACATCCGCTCGTCGATGTCGGGATCGATCTCGCGCGTCAGCTCGACGAGCTTCTGCACGTGCTGGATCACCGCGAGCAATGCCGCCCAGAGCGGCTCGGCGTTGCTGCGTTCGAAGGCGTGGAACGGCAGGCGGCGGCCGAACGTCTCCGCCTCCGCGCTGTTCAGGCATTGCACGGCGTGGCTGACCAGCCAGCCGATCCTGCTGCCGAGATCGTTCGGCGGATGCATCGACCCGCGATGACGCACGGCCACGATGGCCACGCGTTCCAATGCGCGGCAGAGCGCGCGGAACTCCGCTTCGAGCGCGGGATGGTGTGGATCACTCGCGGCGAGATCGGAGTAGGGCAGCCACAGCTTTTCGATGCGGCGGCGCAGATCGTGGTCGAGCTTCTGCGACATCCACGACAGCGTCGGGATGTGGCGCATCACTTCGTTCTCGGACCACTGTTCGAGTGAATGCGAGGGTGTCGGCTGTTCCGACGCTTCTGTTTCGTCCGGTTCAGTTGCCAGCATCTGCGTTCTTTGTTAGGGTCACGCCCCATGAGCGCCGACCCGACGCAATTCGAAGAGCCGATCCAGCGGATCCGGCGTCGAATCGAAGAGCTCTCCGCGATGGAGTCCGAGCCGGCGAGGCAGGCCGAGATCGCCGAGCTCCAGCTGAAGCTTACCAAAGTCTCCTCTGAAATCTACTCGCAACTGACGCCGTGGCAGAAGACGCTCGTTGCGCGTCATCCGCAGCGCCCGTACACGCTCGACTTCATCGCCGCGATGATCGACGACTGGTCGGAGATTCACGGCGACCGTAAATTCGCCGACGATCCGGCCATCGTGGCCGGGTTCGGCCGCCTGCGCGGCCAGGCCGTTTGCGTGATCGGCCATCAGAAGGGGCGCAACACCAAAGAGAAAGTGTTGCGCAATTTCGGACAGCCACGCCCGGAAGGGTTTCGCAAGGCGCTGCGCGTGATGAAGCTGGCG
Organism: Thermoanaerobaculia bacterium; assembly: GCA_036261885.1. Lineage (GTDB taxonomy): Bacteria > Acidobacteriota > Thermoanaerobaculia > Gp7-AA8 > Gp7-AA8 > QHVT01. The sequence continues at coordinate 296,790 of DATAJY010000004.1, forward strand.
GAGAAATTCAAGCTGCCGATTCTCACCTTCGTCGACACGCAGGGCGCGTATCCCGGACTCGGCGCCGAAGAGCGCGGCCAGGCCGAAGCGATCGCGGTGAACCTGCGCGAGATGGCCGCGCTGCACGTGCCGGTGATCGTCTCGGTCATCGGCGAGGGCGGCAGCGGCGGCGCACTGGCCCTCGGTGTGGGCGATCGCGTGTTCATGTTCGAGCACGCCGTCTACTCCGTCATCTCTCCCGAAGGCTGCGCCGCCATCCTCTGGAAAAATTCATCGGCCGCTCCCGACGCCGCCGCGTCGATGAAGATCACCGCGCAGGATCTGAAGAAGCTCAACATCATCGACGAGATCGTTCCCGAGCCCGTTGGCGGCGCGCACGCCGATCCCGCCGCGGCCGCCGAATTTCTCGCTCCCGTGCTCGAGCGCGCGATCAAAGAGTTGATGAAACTCAAACCGGCGCAGCTCATCGACGAGCGGTACAAGAAGTTCCGGAAGATGGGTGTGTTCGAGCGATAGCGAACTCAGTGGCACGAGTCGACGTTTCGCGAGAGCAATCCGTCGACTCGCAAAAATCTATCGTACGTGCCTCGATCCTCACGCGCTCACCGTCTGCGGTACTCTTGATCCCGCGTGATCCACTCCTCCTGGTCTCTCCTCGACGCTCCTCCGGACAACCCGCGCCTTCCGATTCCGAATGAGAAGCTGCGCGCGTTGCTGGTGCGCCGGGGAATCGAAGATGAGGAGTCGTACCGCCGTTTCATCGCGCCGGAGATCGGCGATCTGCACGATCCCTCGACGATCCACGGGATGACCCATGCGTGCGAGCGGATCGCCCGTGCGGTGCGCGACGGCGAGGGGATCGTCATCTACGGCGACTACGACGTCGACGGCGTGACCTCGATCGTGATGCTGCAGACCGTGCTGCGATCCCTCGGCGCGGACGCCGGCTTCGTCGTGCCGCATCGTCTCGTCGATGGCTACGGCCTCAAGATGGAAGTGCTCGACCGCGTGCTCTCCGAGCGCAACGTCAAGCTCGTGATCACGGTCGACTGCGGCATCACCAGCGTCGAGCCGGTGCAGCGCGCCATCGAGCGCGGCATCGACGTCATCATCACCGACCATCACCTTCCGCCCGGCACGCTGCCCGATGCCGCGGCCGTGCTGAATCCGAAGCAGCCGGGCTGCGAGTATCCGTTCAAGGAGCTCGCCGGCGTCGGCGTCGCCTTCAAGCTCTGTTGCGAATTGATTCGCCGCAACGGAAAAAAGATCTCGATCGAGTCGCTGCTCAAGATCGCCGCGATCGGCACCGTGGCCGACGTCGCACCGCTGATCGGGGAGAACCGCACCATTACCTCCCTCGGTCTGGCCGGACTTGCCGACGTCCGCAACCCCGGCCTTCGCGCTCTCCTGAAACGCCTCGGGCTGTCGGGACGCGGTCTACGCGCTGTGGATGTCGGCTTCAAAATCGGACCGCGCATCAACGCCGCCGGACGACTGGCTTCGGCGAACACCGCCATCGATCTCTTCGCCGCGGTCGATGAAGAAGCGGCGTGGCAGATCTGCAGCGAGCTCGATCGCATGAACGCCGAACGGCAGCAGATCGAGCAGCAGGTGCGCGCGTCGGCCGAAGAACAGATTCGCGGCGGCGAGCGCGTGCTCATCCTCGCGGGCGAAGCGTGGCATCGCGGCGTGCTCGGTCTCACCGCCGGCCGCATCGCGCAACGCTTTCACCGGCCGACGCTGGTCATGACCATCGAAGGGGAGACGTGCATCGGGTCGGGACGCAGCATCACCACGATCGATCTGCACGGCGCACTGGAGTCGGTGTCCGATCTCTTCACGCACTTCGGCGGCCACGAATTCGCGTGCGGGTTCTCGCTGCCGGTGACGAACCTTCCGGCGCTGCGCGAACGGTTGCACATGCGCTTCGAGTCGTTGGGCGAGGAGCTCTTTCGGAAGGAAGCGCGCGTCGATGCGGAGCTCACGCTCGGCGAATTGAATTCGGAGTTCGTCAAGGCGCACGAACTGCTGCAGCCGTTCGGCGCGGGAAACACGCAGCCACTGTTTCTCGTCCGCGACGTCCGCGTCACCGGCTCGCGCATGTTCGCCGAGGATTGCACGGAGGTCACGCTCGAAGACGGGACGGGACGCGCCGTCGGCGTCGTGTGGCCGAGCGTCAAACAACTCGGCCACGAACTCGCCAAAGGCAGCGTCGACCTGCTGGTGCGCGTCGAGCCCGATCGCTACCACGGCGTACGGCTGGAAATCGCCGACGCCCGAAACGCAGCGCCACATAAAACGTAGCGCCGGCATAAACGTAGCGCGGGCTTCCAGGCCGGCCGGGCCGCCGGCATCCTGCCGGCCGTTCTCTCAACGCATCTGCAGCGCCGGTTTCACATACCCGCGATGGCAGGTCGTGCAGTTCACGGTGGGCTCTTCCGTGTCGATCTCCTGCATCGTGCCGAGCTTCTCGTTGATGTCGCGAACGAGCTGCATCATCTCGCGGGCGGCGCGTTTCGGCCGTTTCTCGTCCGCTTCCCAGCGACCTTCGACATGGCAGTGCTCGCATCCGACGCCGAGGGAACGGCTGTAGCCGAGATCCATGATGCGGAGGAAGCGCGCAGCCGGCATCTCCTTCAGGATCTCCACATTCTTGAAGACCTCGCCGGCGGGGCGATTTTCCTGTCCCTTGATCGCGGCGAGCAGTTCCGTGACGTGCGGATCTTCTTTCGGCTGCTGCGGGCTGGCACTCGTTGCGAAAAGAAGGAAGGCGGCAACCACCGCTGTCAGTCGCATGTCCGCATCCTAAAGGCGAGAGGAACGAAAACGGTGGCAAAGGTGTTACGGCAGTCCGGAATGCAGCGCACCATTCGAGCTCTCCGCATCGCGCTGCCGATCGTCATCCTCGGATTCGTTCTCCTCATCGTGTTCAGCTGGACCGCGAGTAAGAAACGCGGCACCGCGCAGACGGAAGGCGTCACCTCGACGCAGCGGCCCGAGGATACGGCCGTCGTCGAGGGGAGATCGTTCGAGGACGTGCAGACGATCGGCGGTCGCGTCGTCTCGCGCATCCGCGCGAACCGCGTCGTCTCCTTCGAGTCCGGCTGGACCACGCTCGAAGGCGTCGAGCTCACGCTCTTCCGCCAGAACGGTCTGACGTACGAAGTCACCTGTCCGCAGGCGCAGTTCAACGCCACCACCAAAGAAGCGGACGCGAAAGGCGGCGTGCGCGTCGCATCGAGCGACGGCATCGAGATCAAGACCGCCGAGATCAAATATGACGGCGCGCGGCTCACGAACGACATCCCCGTGCAGTTCAAAGTCGACCGCTGGAACGGCGACGCCGGCGCGCTCGATCTCGACGTGCAGGGAGAGACCCTGCGCCTCTTCAAGAAAGTCACCGCCACGATGACCGCGGTGCAGCCGGGTGAGATCCCGATGACCATCCGCGGCAGCGAGAGCTTCTTCCGCCGCCGCGAGAACACCGTCGAATTCAAGGAACAGGTGCAGATGGATCGCGGCAACGAGAGCGTGAACGCGAACTGGATGTTCGGCCGCTTCACGCAGGATCGCAAACAGCTCATCGGCGTCGAAGGCCGCGAGAACTGCGTGATCGTCATGGCCGGCACCTCCTCGAGCGGCGAAGACCTCGGCGGACGCAAAGAGATTCACTCCGACGGCTTCCACACCGAGGTTGGCCCCGATGGGCAGATCAACGCCCTCAACGCCACCAGCGTCACCAACCTCGCACACGCCATCCTCGACGGCCCGCCGAAGCGCGACATCACCGCGCGTGCCTTCCGCGTCGCGCTCGCGAATCGCGTCGTCAGCGAGATCCGCGCGGACACCGGCGTGGTGATGAAAGAGCTCGGCGAGACGCCGCGCGAGATCAACGCGGAGCACGTCACGGTCTGGTTCGATCAGGCCACGCGCCGCGCGCGCAACGCGTATCTCGAAGGCGCCTTCCGCTACAAGGATCCGAAGACCACCGCCACCGCGTTCCGCGCGAACTACGACATCGTCGGCGACCGCATCATCCTCACCACTGATCCCGGCTGGCAGGCGACGGTCGTGACCGAAGGCCACACGCTGAAGGCGAAGACGCTCGAGTTCTCGCCGCGTGCGCAGACCGCGCGCGCCAGCGGCAGCGTCATCGCGCAACTCATCTCGAAAGGCGGCACGCCGTCAGCGGAGAACACGACGCTCTTTCCGGCGGGGAAACCGGTCTTCGTGAACTCGGACGAACTGGTCATGCGCCAGGCGAACAAAGTGGCTGTCTTCAGCGGCAACGTCCGCGCCTGGCAGGACAACAACACCGTGCTCGCCAACGAACTGCAGGTCACCGGCAGCGGTGACTCGATCATCGCCCGCGGCAACGTCCGCTCGATGCTGTACAACACCAGCGCCGAGGCGCGAAAGACGCCGGTACAGTCGACGAGCGAACAGCTCGTGGCCCGCAAAGCCGACAAGCGCATCGATCTGCTCGGCAAGGTCACGATCGTCGACGAAACGCGCAACCTGAAATCGGAGAAGGCGATGTTCTTCTTCGACGAGCGCAACAAGGTGCAGCGCATCGAAGCCGAGAACGCCGTTACGCTCTTCGACTCGGCGACGAATCGCAAAGGCACCGGCGAGAAAGCGATCTACCAGGTCGACAAAAAGATGATCTACCTCAACGGCTCGCCGGCGACCGCGACCGATCCGGTGACCTCCGTCAGCGGCCAGCAGATCGCCTTCGACCTCGCCCGAAACCGCGTGCAGGTTCTCAGCCCCGACTCGCAGACGAAGGGAACGTACAAGCACGAAGGATCGTGATCCGGCAGTGCTTCGCAGGCGCCGTCGTCGCGAGTACGAGCGATGAGTGCTGAGCGATGAAGCTCGACACGCGTCGCGAGTGCCGGCTCGTGCGACATCGCGCATGTGACACCTGCGCGATCTGGCGACCCCCGTCGAACCTCATCATTCATCACTCATCGCTCGTTCCCGCGACGATCCCGTCTGTGACCAGCAAGCACAAAACCACCAACACCTTCTGATACTCTCCTCGTCGCACATGGCGACCGCCGAGCCTCTTCGACTGACAGCGACACACCTCCTCAAGGTTTACAAGGGACGCAAGGTCGTCCGCGATGTTTCGGTCGACATCCGGCAGGGGGAGATCGTGGGGCTGCTCGGTCCGAATGGCGCGGGGAAAACGACCACGTTCTACATGATCGTCGGTCTGGTGCGGCCCGATGGCGGGGCGGTCACGCTCGGCGAAGACGACATCACGCAATTGCCGATGTATCTGCGCGCGCAGCGCGGCATCAGCTATCTCCCGCAGGAAGCGTCGGTGTTTCGCAAGCTCACGGTCGAGGAGAATCTGCTCTCCGTTTTCGAGACCATGAGTCTTCCTCTGGCGGAGCGTCAGCGGCGTACGCAGCAACTGCTCGAAGAGTTCGGCATCACGCACATCGCGCGGAGCCGCGCGTACTCGCTGTCAGGAGGAGAACGCCGTCGCGTGGAGATCGCGAGAAGTCTCGCCATCAACCCGGCATTCATCTTGCTAGACGAACCTTTTGCAGGAATCGATCCAATTGCAGTGTTCGAAATTCAACGCATCGTTTCGCAACTGCGTGCCCGGGGGATCGGCATCCTCATCACGGACCATAACGTCCGCGAAACATTGAAGATCACCGACCGGGCGTACATCATCAAAGAAGGGGAGATCTTCCGGCAGGGAGCGCCGGAGAGCCTTTCGGCTGACGCGGAGGTCCGGCGAATTTACCTCGGCGAGACGTTCAATCTAAACTGAGCAAGGAAGGCCCCGCAGTCGATCCATGGCACTTGAACAAAAGCTTCATCTCAAACTCAGCCAGAAGCTGATCATGACGCCGTCGCTGCAACAGGCGATCAAGCTGTTGCAGCTCTCGAAGCTGGAGCTCCAGGAAGTCCTGAATCAGGAATTGCTCGAAAACCCGCTCCTCGAAGAAACCGCCGAAGAAGCGAAGGCGGAAGAGACGCCGGCCGAGGAACAGGAAGCCGCGAAAACCGAAACCGAGGAACCGCCGAAGGTCGAGACCGCGGAGAAGGAGAAAGACTCCTTCGACGAGATCGACTACGACGCCTATTTTCAGGACTACATCGAATACGGCTACAACCCCCGCGGCATGGGCGAGGAACACGAAGAGTTCCCGATCGAGAACACGCTCACGCGTCCGCCCAACCTTTCCGACCACCTCACCTGGCAGCTGTCGATGTCGGACGCCTCTCCGCGCACCAAGGAGATCGCCCAGTTCATCATCGGCAACATCGATGAGGACGGCTACCTCCGCGCCAGCAACGAAGAGATCATGACCGCCGGCGGCTTCGAGTTCGAAGAGGTGCAGCGAGCCGTCGACGCCGTGCAGATGCTCGATCCGATCGGCGTCGGTGCGCGCGATCTGCGCGAGTGCCTGCTGCTCCAGCTCGGGTTCCTCGAAATCGACGAGCCTCTCGTCGAAGTCGTCATCCGCGACCACTGGGACGAATTCATGCAGCGCAAGTTCGTTCCGCTGGCCAAGACACTCGGGATCGACATGAAGACGCTCGAAAGCATCGTCGAGCTGATCAAGCATCTCGATCCCAAGCCAGGGAGGAAGTACTCCAATGAGCGAGCGATCTACGTCGAGCCCGATGTGTACGTGCACAAGGTGGGTGACGAGTATGTGATCGTCCTCAACGAAGACGGGATGCCGAAGCTGCGCATCAACGGCGGCTATCGGGCCATGCTCAACTCCATGGACTCGAAGCAGGATGGCGAGACCGTCAACTACATCAAGGACAAGATCCGCTCCGCGGTCTGGCTGATCAAGTCTCTCGACCAGCGGCAGCGCACCATCTACAAAGTCGCCGAATCGATCGTCAAACACCAGCGCGAGTTTCTGGAGCGCGGCATCGACTTCCTGCGGCCGCTCGTCCTGCGGGACGTGGCCGACGACATCCAGATGCACGAGTCGACCGTATCGCGCGTCGTCTCCAACAAGTACATGCACACTCCGCGCGGCCTCTTTTTGATGAAGTACTTCTTTCACAGCGGAATCGATTCCGATACGGGCGAGGACATCTCGTCCCTCACGGTGAAGAAGAAGATCCAGAGCTTCATCGAGAACGAGGACCCGCGTAAGCCCCTCAGCGATTCGAAGATCATGAAGATCCTCAATGACGAGGGAATCAACATCGCCCGGCGGACCGTGGCCAAATACCGGGACGAGCTGAACATCCCGTCTTCCACGGACCGCAAACAAATTTTCTAGTTCGAGGTGTGGCGTATGGCAACCGAGATTTCCGGCCGTAACTACGAGATTCCTCCTGATATCCGCGACATGGTCGAGAAGAAGCTGGCCAAGATTCAGGAGAAGCTGTTCGATGACGTGATCGACGTCCGCGTCGTGCTGCAGGTCGAGAAGTACCGGAACATCTGCGAGATCCTGATCACCGGCAAAGATCACGACGTGAAGACGGTGCAGGAGTCGGACGAGTCGATGCAGGACGCGGTCAACTCGGCCATCGATCATCTGAAACGGCAGGCCCAGAAGAACCGCAAGAAGATCCGCGATCATCACCGCCGCGACGGCGCGAAGCCGGTCGTCAACGAATGGGCCGTGCAGGTGCTCGAGCCGGGACAGCTCCGCGAGGAAACCGAGCAGCGCGCCCCGCGCATCGTGAAGACGAACAACATTCCGATCCGCCCGATGTCGATCGAAGAAGCAGCCCTGCGACTCGATGACTCGAAGAACGAGTTCATCGTCTTCCGCGATCTCGACACCGACCGCGTCAGCGTGATCTACCGACGCCGCGACAACAACCTCGGCCTGATCGCCCCCGAATTCTGAGCGGGGACATTGATCGATGAAAGAGCGCCGGTGCAAACCGGCGCTTTTGTTTTTTGGGGGAGTGGGGGGCATGCCTCCCGTCTTGCGTGCCCGTGCGTCTTGTGTGTCATCCCGTGCGTCAGCACGGGATCCCCTCCGGGAACGGCCTCGTGGATTCGGCAGGGGATCCCGTGCTGGCGCACGGGATGACACGCGGACGCGGAATGACACGTGCGATGCCCAACCACACCCCGCCCCCCATCCCACGACCTGAGACCGCTGTTACCATTCACGCCAAATGCGTGACGAGGACTACATCGAGACGACCGTCGGCTCTCTCCGCTCGGCGGAGCTCGACGATCTGCAGCTGAAGCTCGTCACCGGCGACGACGGCATGAATCGCGTCATCGCTCGTCCGCGTGTGCAGAAGCCCGGGCTCGCATTCGCCGGCTACTACGAATACATCAAGCCGTGGCGCGTGCAGATCATCGGCGCGTCGGAGACGAAGTACCTGCAGTCGCTCCCGCCGCGCCTGCGCGAGAAGCGGGTGCGCGACGTCTGCGGTCTCGACATCTCGACGTTCATCGTCACGAAGGGCATCACGCCTCTCGACGAATTCCGCATCGAGTGCGAGAAGCGCGGCGTGCCGCTCTTTTCGACACCGGCCATGTCGTCGACGTCGATCACCCGCACGACCTATTTTCTCGAAGAGACGATGGCCCCGCGGGTGACGATGCATTCGGGACTGCTCGACGTCTACGGCATCGGCGTGCTGCTGCTCGGCGACAGCGGCATCGGCAAGTCGGAGTGCGCGCTCGATCTGATCTATCGCGGGCACCGCCTGATCGCCGACGATCTCGTCGTCGTCAAACGGCATCCGAACGATGTCCTGCTCGGCTATTCGAACGATCTGCTGCGGCACCACATGGAGCTGCGCGGCATCGGCATCATCGACATCAAGGATCTCTTCGGCGTCGCCTCGACGCGCGACGTCAAGCCGATCGATCTGGTGGTGAAGCTCGAGAAGTGGGTGGAAGGGGCCGAGTACGATCGCCTCGGCATCAGCGGCGAAACGTTCGAGCTCCTCAGCGTCTCGAAGCCGTACGTGCGCCTCCCGGTCGCGTCCGGCCGCAACCTCGCGCTCCTGGTCGAGATCGCGGCGCGCAATCACCTCATGAAACTGCAGGGCTACGATTCGGCGCGCGAGTTCACGCGGCGCATCGACGAACAGATCGCGCGGCAGAGCGGCGCGATGCTCGAAACGAGCGTCGACGAGGAACGGCCTCCGCGCCTCGCACCCGATCTGCATGACCGGACCAGAAGACAGCGATGAACGTACCGGATTACCTCGTCGTCATCACCGGACTCTCAGGCGCGGGCAAGAGTTACGTGCAGTCGACGCTCGAAGACCTCGGCTTTTACTGCACCGACAACCTGCCGCTCGAGCTCATCGAGCCGTATCTCGATGAGGTGACCTCGCACGAACATGCGAACCGCATCGGCATCGTCGTCGACGTCCGCACGCATGACTTCGCGACCGTCTTTCCGCAGTTCTATCGCGAGCGCCTGAAGAAACTCGTCCCCAACATCGTGCTCATCTTCCTCGAGGCGACCGACGAGGTGCTGGCGCGGCGTTACTCCGAAACGCGCCGTCCGCATCCTGTCGCGAAAGACCGGCCGCTGATCGATGCCATTCAGAGCGAGCGCGAGGCCCTCACCGAGGTCAAGTCGCTTGCGAACATGGTCCTCGATACGTCGCAATTCTCCGTGCATGAGCTGAAAGCGGAAGTGATGCGCCGCTTTCAGATTCCGGGACAGGAGACTCAGCTCCTCGTCACCATCATCACGTTCGGCTTCAAGTACAGCCTTCCGTACAACCTCGATCTGCTCTTCGACGTCCGCTTCCTGCCGAATCCGCACTTCGTCGAATCGCTGCGGCCGAAGACCGGACTCGATCCGGAAGTCGTCGAATACCTGCGCGAGCAGGCGGGATACGAAGAGTTCTACGAGCGGCTGCTCGACTTCGTGCGCTACGTGCTGCCCGGCTATCGCAGGGAGATGAAGAGCTATCTCACGATCGGCATCGGCTGCACCGGCGGCAAGCACCGCTCGGTCGCGATCGGACAGCGCCTCGGCAACGATCTGATGAACGCCGGCTACACCGTCGAGATCGTGCACCGCGACTACAAACGCTGATGCCTTCCCGTTCGCCGATGAGCCGGCGAGCGGGTGAGGAGCGCGCAGGACGTGCGGCTGCTCCCCACCCGCGGTCGTTTTAATTCGTCACGGCGATGTGGATCTGCTTCGGCTTCGCTTCCTCACGCTTCGGTACTTCGATTTCGAGAATGCCTTCGCGATACGTCGCGGCGATCTTCTCGGCGTCGACGCTGCGCGGCAGCGTGAACGTGCGGCTGAAGTTGCCGTAGGTGCGTTCGACGCGGTGCCACGTCATGCCGTCGTTCTTCGTGAGACGACGCTCGCCCTTGAGCGTCAGCAGCCCGTTCTCGAACTCGATCTGAATGTCTTCCTGCTTCAGACCGGGCACCTCGGCACGCACGAGGATCTTGTCCTGCGTCTCGGCCACGTCCACCGGCGGCACCCACGCGCCGCTCACGAGGTCTTCGTCAGCAGCGACGGAGAAGCGGGCAAACGGCTCGAAGAGGCGGTTCAGCTGCGTCTGCAAACTCTTCATTTCCTGATTCTGCGCGGTCCAGCGAGTCATGGATCAGTCTCCTTCTTAGTTGAGCATACTCATATCTGAGTAGCTGTTGCGCAATATAGGCAGATGAATATGAGTCTGTCAATATCAGCTACAGAACGAAACGGTGTCGGAACGCCGTTTGCCGTTATCATTCGCGTCCGTAAGGAGCTTCAGTTGATCGGGGCATTGATCGTTACCCATGGAAACCTGGCGTATGAGCTGCTCAACGCGGCCCGCCAGATCGAAGCAGACGTCGCCGGCATCGAGGCCGTACCGCTCGAGTGGAGCGACACCGTCGACGAGGCGCGCGAGAAGATCGCGGCCGGCCTCGAGCGCATCGGCCGCGACCGCGGCGTCATCATCTTCACCGACATGTTCGGCGGCACGCCGAGCAACATCAGCCTCTCGTTCCTCGAGCAGGGACGGGTCGAGATCGTCACCGGCGTGAATCTGCCGATGATCGTCAAGTTCGCGATGGTGAAGTCGGAAGCGAAGGATGTGGCCACGCTCGCTCACGTGATCAGTGAAAAAGGATCGAAGGCCATTCGCGTCGCATCCGATCTGCTGACGGCCGAGAAAGAGAAGCGCGCCGGAGTGCCCGCGTGATCGAGAGAGTCATCGAGATCAGGAACAAACTCGGATTGCATGCCCGCGCCGCGGCGAAGCTGGTGCACACCGCGGCGCGCTTCAAAGCGGACATCAAAATCCGCAAGGGCGATGAAGAAGTCGACGGCAAATCGATCCTCGGCATTCTTCTTCTCGCCGCCGGTCGCGGCTCGAGCGTGATCGTCAAAGCAAACGGAGAAGACGAGCGCGATGCACTCGAGGCAGTCGAGAAGCTCATTGACGCCAAGTTCGACGAAGTAGAATGAGTCGATGCCGGCAGCTCAAACGCGCAGCGACATTCGCACCTACAAGGGCATCGGCGTCTCTCCCGGCATTGCCATCGGCCGTGCAGTGATCGTCGAGAAGCGGGTTGCATCCGTGTACCGGGTGCCGATCCGCGACGAGGAAGTCGGGTCCGAGGTGGCGCGCTTCACCGAGTCCCTCGACAAGACCCGCGACGAGTTGCTCGAGCTGAAGACGAAAGTCAGCCGCTCGATGGGCGACGAGTACGCGCAGATCTTCGAAGCGCACGCGATGATGGTCAGCGACCCGTCGTTCGCCGACAAAGTCGCGCAGAAGATCGAGAACGAGCAGGTCAACGCCGAGTGGGCGCTCGCGGAAGTGCAGGAAGAGCTGCAGGCGCGCTTCGCGTCATTCGAGGATGAGTATCTGCGCGAGCGCATGGCCGACGTGAAAGACGTCGCCGAGCGCGTGCTCGTGCATCTGCAGGGCGTCGCGCATCACGATCTCTCCGAGATCAATCACGACGTCATCATCATCGCCGACGACCTCACGCCGTCCGACACCGTGCACTTCAATCGCCGCCCGATCATCGGCTTCGCCACCGAGGCGGGGGGCCGTACGTCGCATACGTCGATCATCGCCAAGTCGCTGTTCATGCCGGCGGTCATCGGCGTGCCGCGACTGACGAAGATCGTCGACAACGATGAGCTGGTGATCGTCGACGGCTATGAAGGGACGATCGTCGTCAATCCGACGCACGCGCTCGTCGCCGAATACCGCAGCCGCGTTTCGCGTCACGAGGAAGCGGAGCGCAAGCTCCTCGAGAATCGCACGCTCAGCGCGGTGACGAAAGATCATCACCCGATCTCGCTGCAGGCGAACATCGAGCTCGTCGAAGAGCTCGACGACGCGATCAAGTTCGGCGCCGAGGGGATCGGGTTGTATCGCTCCGAGTTCCTCTACATCTCCACGAGTCCCGATCTCCCGACCGAGGAGGAGCATTTCGAGGTCTATCGCAAGCTCGTCGAATCGCTCGCGCCGCATCCGTGCATCATCCGCACGTTCGATCTCGGCGGAAAAAAACTCGCGCGCGAAGTGATGGGCTCGAAGGAAGACAATCCGGTGCTCGGGCTGCGCGCGCTGCGTCTCTGCATGCAGCATCGCGACATGTTCAAGACGCAGCTGCGGGCGCTGCTGCGCGCCTCGGCATTCGGCAACATGAAGATCATGTTCCCGCTCGTTTCCGGCGTGCAGGAGCTGCGTCAGGTGAAAACGCTCGTGCGCGAACTTCGTCTCGAGCTCGATGCCGAGGGGATCGCCTACAACAAGGAGCTGCCGATCGGCATCATGATCGAGGTGCCGTCCGCGGCCGTGATCGCCGATCTCCTCGCGACCGAGGCGGACTTCTTCGCCATCGGCACGAACGATCTCATCCAGTATTCGCTGGCCATCGATCGCGGCAACGAGAACGTGTCGTACCTGTACGAACCGCTGCATCCCGCGCTGCTCCGGCTCATCAAATTCGTGATCGAAGCCGGCAAGCGCGCCGGCATTCCGGTCGAGATGTGCGGCGAGATGGCTTCCGATCCGATCTACGCCATCGTGCTGCTCGGCCTCGGGCTCGAGATTTTCTCGATGAACCCCTCGTCGATTCCGGTCATCAAGAACGTCGTCCGTTCGGTCCGGTACAAGGATTGCCGTCGCATCGCCGAGGTGGCTCTGCAGAAAAAGACCGCCCAGGAAATCGAGGAGTACATCATCGAGAGCGTAGCCATGCGCTTTCCGGAAGGCCTGGTCAATCAACAGCTATGAGCGACGATCACGAACTGAAGTTCCAGCACCGTCCCATCACGCACATTCCGAAGCCCTGGGGGTACGAGCTGATCTTCGCGCATACGGACCGCTACGTCGGCAAGATTCTGCACATCAATCAGGGCGAGTCTCTCAGCCTCCAGTTCCACGAAATGAAAGAGGAGACGCTCTACGTTGTCGACGGCGAACTGAAGTTGACGATCGAGCACGACGGCGACCGCCGCGAGCTCATGCTGCGTAAAGGGGAGGCGTTCCACATTCCGCCGCGCCTCATTCATCGCATGCTCGCGGTCGTCGACACGGACGTCGCCGAAGTCTCGACGCCGGAGCTCCAGGATGTCGTTCGTCTCGAGGATCGTTACGGTCGCGCATGAAACGTCTCGCGGTGTTCTTCCTGCTGTGCGTCGTCACGGCCGTTGCCGGCCGTGCTGACGACGCCCTCGTCAACGCTTCGAAGGAAGCGAAGTCGAAGCGCAGGAAGAGCTCGTCGAAAGTCATCACCAACGCGGACGTCAGGAAGAGCAAAGGGACGTTGATCGACAGCGGTGTCGCGGCCTCGCCGATGCCGCCGGCCGAACCGACGCTCGCCGAGGCGCACGCGGCGCGGCAGCAGGTGAAAGCGATCACCGATGCACGCATCGCCACGCTGCAGAAAGCGATCGAGCTGCTCGAGAAGGAGCTCGCCGCGATCGAGCAGAGCTACTACGACGAGAACGATCTGAAGAAGCGCGACACCGAGATCGTGCAGCGCTTCAACGAAACGAAGGGAAAGCTCGACGAGACGAAGACCGCGCTCGCCGCGCTTCTCCCGCCGCCGCCGCCGGAAGCCACGACGCCCAAACCATGAGCAAGAGCTACTACATCGAAACGTGGGGCTGTCAGATGAATGAGCTGGACAGCGAACGGCTGTCCGGCAATCTGAAGCTGCGCGGATACAAACGCGTCGAGGATGAGACGCAGGCCGATCTGATTCTTCTCAACACCTGTTCGGTGCGCGACAAGGCCGAGCAGAAGGTCTACTCGCGCCTCGGGCGCCTGCGCGAGTTGAAACGTGAGAAGGAGCTGAAGATCGGCGTCTGCGGTTGCGTCGCGCAGCAGGAAGGGGAGCAGATCCTCGAGCGCGCGCCGTGGGTCGATTTCGTGATGGGGCCGGGCAACGTCGGTCATCTCGATGCCGTGCTCGAGCACGGCACGCGCGTGGCGATCGAGTTCCCCGAAGATCGCAACTACGACATCGTCTCGGTCGATCGAGGCTCGAAGACGAAGGCGTGGGTCACGATCATCGAAGGGTGCAACAAGAACTGCACGTTCTGCATCGTGCCGACCACGCGCGGCCGCGAACAGTCGCGGGAATTCGAAAGCGTGCTCGACGAAGTGCGCGCGGCCGTAGCCGGCGGGCGCGTCGAGATCGAGCTCCTCGGACAAACCGTCAACGCTTATCGCTGCCCGAAGAGCGGTCGCGATTTCGGCGCACTGCTCAGTGCGGTCGCGGAGATTCCAGGCGTCGTCCGTCTCCGCTTCACGACCTCGCATCCCGCCGAGGTCAGCGACTCGATGATCGCCGCGATGCGCGATCATCAGAACATCTCGCGCTATCTCCACTTGCCGGTGCAGTCGGGCTCGTCGCGCGTGTTGCGGCGCATGAAGCGTCTGTACACGCGCGAAAAGTATCTGGAGATCATCGCCCGCATCCGCGAGGCCATCCCCGAGATTCACTTCTCGACCGACATCATCGTCGGCTTTCCCGGTGAGACGGAAGAAGACTTCCTGCAGACGCTCAGCCTGATCGAGGAAGTCGGCTACGGCTCGCTGTTCGCATTCAAGTATTCGCCGCGTCCCGGCACGCCGTCCCTCCGCATCGGTGAGCCGATGGAGGACGAGGTTGCATCGGAACGTCTGCAGCGTCTGTTCGATCTGCATGAGCGGATGAAGAAAGAGTGCCTGGAGTCGTACCGCGGACGTGTGGTTCCGGTGTTGTACGAAGGGCCGAGCCGGAATGATCCGGCCATGCTTTCCGGACGCACCGATGACTATTGGGTGGTCAATTTTCACGGCGATCCCGCGACGCCGCTCGGGAGTATCCTTGGAGTGCGCATCGAATCAGCGCAGCATCACACGCTGCGCGGGGAGGCCGTCGCATGAACCTGTCCGAGCTCGTACCGATGTCCATCAAAGGCCTGATGCTCGATCCGGTCTCCAACTCACCGATCGTCGTGCTCAAGGATGACGACGAGAAGTTCTTCCTGCCGATCTGGGTGGGCATCTTCGAAGCGAATGCGATCGCGCTGCAACTCGAAAACATCACCACGCCGCGTCCGATGACGCACGATCTGCTCCGCAACATGATCGCGGAGCTCGACGCCCGCGTGACCCGCATCGTCATCAACGATTTGCGTGACTCCACGTTCTTCGCGCAGATCCGGGTGGCGCTCGGCGATCGCCTGCTCGAGATCGATGCGCGTCCGAGCGATGCCATCGCGCTCGCGTTGCGCACCGAGGCGCCGATCTTCGTCGCGCAATCGGTGCTCGAACAGGCCCAGACCATCACGCCTGAAGCAGGCGATGAGGACTCGGACGAGAAGACGAAGAAGTGGTTCGAGAACCTCTCGCCCGAAGATCTCGGTAAGTACAAGATGTAGTTGTGGTTCTTCCTTCCAAATCACCCCGCGCGACCTTAGAATCCGCAAAGGTTCAATGATCATTACCGTCGCCAATCAGAAGGGTGGTGTGGGCAAAACCACAACCGCCATCAACCTCTCCGCCGCGGTCGCAAACAAGGGCTTCAAAACTCTGCTGATCGACCTCGACCCGCAGGCCAACTCCACCATGAGCTACATCGACGCGCGGTCGGTCACGCGCTCGATGTACGACGTGCTCGTGAGTGAGGAGATGGAACTGCCGGCGGTGGTCGTGCCGACGCCGGTCGAGAACCTCTTCGTCGCGCCGTCGCGCATCTCGCTCGCCAAACTCGAGTCGAAGCTCATCGGTGATCTCGATGGTCCGTTCCGTCTCAAGGATCGGATGAAGGACGTCGCCAACGATTACGACTACGTCTTCATCGACACGCCGCCCACCCTCGGCATGATCACGGTCAACGCGCTCGTGGCGTCGACGCACGTGCTCGTGCCGATTCAGTCGAGCTACTTCGCACTCGAAGGGACCGACGATCTGCTCGAGACGATCGAGAAGATCAAAGCGCGTCCGAACCCGAACCTCCAGCTTCTCGGTGTCGTGATCACGATGCACGACAAACGGACCACGCTCTCCAAAGACATCCACGAAGCGATCGGCAACGTCTTCGGCGATCGCGTCTTCAACACCGTGATCACCAAGTCGATCCGCCTCGAGGAAAGCCCTGCCTACAAGGAATCGATCTTCACGTTCGCGCCGAAATCGAGCGGCGCGATGGAGTACTACAGTCTTTCCGAGGAGCTTCTGTCTCGTGTGTAGGCAGCGGTGGTGCGGTACGAGCACTCAAAGGACTACTTCCCATGGCTAAGCGCGGTCTTCCGGAACGTTCCGTCATGCGCGCCGATGCGCATTACGTCGACGAGTTGACGAAGCGGTCCGGCCGGCACATCGGAACGATGCTGCCGCTGCAGTTCATCGAGCCGAATGCGGGGCAGCCGCGCACGCAGCTCGGCAACATCGAGGAGCTCGCCTCGAGCGTGCGCGAGAAAGGCGTGCTCGAGCCGATCCTCGTCCGGCACATCGGACCGAATCGCTACCAGATCATTTCCGGCGAGCGCCGGTATCGCGCGGCCACGATGGCCGGCCTCGACGAGATCCCGGCCATCGAGCTCGACGTCGACGATCGCGAGCAGCTCGAGATCGCGCTCATCGAGAACATTCAGCGCAAAGACCTGACGCCGTTCGAAGAAGCGGAAGGTCTGCTCATCCTGCAGCAGAAGTTCAACTACACGCACGAGAAGATCTCCCAGGTCATCGGCAAGTCGCGTACGACAGTCACCGAGACGCTGCTGATCAACGAGATCCCGGATCGCATTCGCGTGATGTGCCGCGAAGCAGGCATCAGCAACAAGAGCGTGCTGGTGCAGGTCGCGCGAGCCGGTTCCGAAGAGGCGATGGAGCAGGTCGTTCGCGCGTTCGCCGCCGGCGAGCTGTCGCGCGAAGATCTGCGCCGCCAGACCGCCACCAAACCGGAACCGAAGAAAGCCGGTCGTCCCAAGAACTACGTCTTCGCGTTGAAAGACAAAGCGTTGCCGTTCACGCTGAATCTCGCCTTCAAGAAGCCCAACGTCGAGAAGACCGAAGTGATCGACGCGTTGAAGGAACTGGTGAAGCGCCTCGAAGCGGACGAGTCATGAGCCTGCGAGCCGGCGAGCCTTGAGCATCGACATCAGCATCATCATCCCCGTCTACAACCGGCCGGCGAAGGTAGGGGAGACGGTGACGTCGGTTCTGCGGCAGGCGCACGACTGCACGATGGAAGTGCTCGTCATCGACGATGCCTCCACCGACGACACGTGGCAGGTCGTGCAATCGATGGCCGGCATTCGTCCGCTGCAGATGCCGCAGAACGGCGGGCAATGCGCGGCGCGCAACCTCGGACTGGCCCATGCCACCGGACGGTACGTCAAGTTTCTCGACTCCGATGACGTGCTCCTCGATGGTCATCTGCAGCGTGAGCTCGCGCTCGCGCGCGAAACGAATGCCGACATCGTCGCCAGCGGCTGGCGCGAAGTGGACGTCGACGGTCACGCGATCGAACGGCGGCCGCCGCATTTCAGCAGCAACATTGTCGATGACCTGCTGGCCGGCCGCTCGGTTCCGACCTCGGCGGCACTGTACGTGCGCCACAGCGAACTGCGCTGGGATCCGGCCGTCCGCATTCTCGATGACTGGGATTGCTTCGTTCAGGCCGCGTTGCGCGCCGAGAAAATCGTCACTCTCGACACGCCGGCGTACGACTGGCGCGATCACAGCGGGCCGCGACTGACCGACGCCACGATGATCCTCAACGCGCGCTCGCATCACCAGGTTCTGCACAAGATGGAAGACGTGCTGCGCACGCGCGGGCTGCTCACCGATGCGCGGCGCAAACGGCTGGCGCAATATTTCTACAAAGAGCTGCGCGTGCTCAGCCTGCACGATCGCGCCGCGTTCGATGCCGCGCTCGCCCACATCTTCGAGCTCGACCCGCACTTTCATCCGGTCGACGAGGAACGCCAGTGGTGGATGCGCCTCGCCGCACGAGTCATCGGCACGCGCAACACCGTTCTCGGCCATACCGCGATCAAGCGTCTGCTCAAGGGTTGATCGCCGCTTTCTGTACGTCGCCGGCCGCCTGATCGTGCCGGCCGACATCGACCAGATGTTCGAGGAACGACTTCTTTTTCGTTGCCGACGAGCAACGACCCAACGCGGCGAGGAACATCGCGGGCCAGGCGCAGATCGTGGAGCAGGGCGCGTCGTTTCCGTTCGAGTACGATCGAGCTCATCGGGTTCGTCCTGATACGCATTTGACGAACGAGCCGTCGTGCGCGTATTCTCCCGCGCCAACATGACTCGCACGCACATCATCGACGCGCACCCGCGCGTGGCTACCGTGGCTTCCACGGCGGGCCGAATGATGATGCGTTGCCCCGGCGCGAACGCGTAGCTTCGGCTTTCACGCGATCACGACTGGGGCCCTCCGCGACCTTCTCCCTGCAACGAACGCATCGCACCTTTGGCCGTTTGGAGGACATGTCATGGCCTACCGTTTCGATACCCGTGCAATTCACGCCGGTCAGCCCGCGGACGACGCGACCGGTTCCGTCACCACGCCGATTCATCAGACCTCGACCTTCGGGCAGACCGAGCCCGGCATCAACAAGGGCTTCTGCTACGCGCGCACCGGCAATCCGACGCGCAGCGCGCTGGAAGAAAATCTCGCGGCGCTGGAGGGAGCGCGCCACGGGCTGGCCTTCGCCAGCGGCATGAGCGCCATTCATGCCGTGCTGTCGACGCTCAGCAGAGGCGATCACGTCGTTTCGACGCGCGATCTCTACGGCGGCGCGTGGCGCATCTTCACGAAGGTGTTCTCGCGTTACGGCATCGATTTCACCTTCGTCGACACCACCCATCCGGCGAACATCGAGGCGGCGCTGCGTCCGGAGACGAAGCTGCTCTGGCTGGAGACGCCGTCGAACCCGCTCCTGAATGTCACCGACATTCCCACCTGTGCTGCCGTCGTACGTGGCAGACGAATTGCCACCGTGGTTGACAACACGTTTGCCACGCCGGTCCTGCAGCAGCCGCTCGAGCTCGGCGC
This sequence comes from Thermoanaerobaculia bacterium, assembly GCA_036261885.1. GTDB lineage: Bacteria > Acidobacteriota > Thermoanaerobaculia > Gp7-AA8 > Gp7-AA8 > QHVT01. The sequence continues at coordinate 316,261 of DATAJY010000004.1, forward strand.
CGACATCGTGCTCCACTCGACGACGAAGTTCATCAACGGCCACAGCGACGTCCTCGGCGGCGCCCTGCTCACCAACGACCAGGGCCTCTACGACGAACTGAAGTTCCTGCAGAATGCCATCGGCGCGGTGCCCGCACCCCAGGATTGCTTCCTCATCCTGCGCGGGATCAAGACCCTCGGGCTTCGCGTCGAGCGGCATTGTTCGAACGCCGAGCTGCTCGCGCGCTATCTGCTCGCACACGACGGCGTCCGTCGCGTCTTCTATCCGGGGCTCGTCGACCAGCCGAGTCACAACATCGCCCGCCGCCAGATGACCCGCTTCGGCGCGATCGTCTCGTTCGAGCTCGATGCCTCACTCGAAGAAGCGCGCGCCTTCACCCGTCGCCTGAAACTGTGGACCCTCGCCGAAAGCCTCGGCGGTCCGAAGAGTCTCTTCTGTCACCCGGCAACGATGACGCACGCCTCCGTCGAACCGGAGGTGCGTCGGAACGTCGGCATCCACGACAGCCTCATCCGGTTGTCGGCCGGACTCGAAGACGTCCGCGATCTCATCGACGATCTCGAACAGGCGCTGCCGCGCGGCGCCGCGCGCGAGATCATCGAATATCGAGAACAAGTCGCTTCGTAGCCGAGCCGTTCATCGCGAACCAGGCCACGTTCTGCGCGACACAGTCGAATTCGAGCACGTAGGAACCGGGAGCGAGCGGCGGCAGCTGGAACTCCAGCTCCGCCGCTTCGCCCGGCTGCAGCGCGCCGGGCAGCTGTTCCCAGTAATGATCGAAGGTCACGAGCTCGTGATTCGCGTAGAGATGCACGCCGAGGCAGACGCCGCCGTGTGCGGCCGGCGAGGGGAGCCAGGAGGCGGTGCCGATGTTCCGAATCGTCGCCCGGACCGGAATCGGCTCGTGCGCCTGGACTGCGCCGCGCAGCGAGACATCGATATCGGCGCGCAGTGCGTGCACCGAACGGCTGTCGAGCTCCTCTTCGCCTTCTTTGCGCAACGTGAAGAGACGGATGTTCTCGAGGAAATTGCGCATCCAGCGCGCGCTCTCGACAAACGCATTTCCGCCGTTCAGCAGATCGTCGAAATTCTCGAGCGGGATGAATTGCGGATCGCCTTTGAATACGCCGACGCGCAGTTCCGCGAAGCCGGCGTCGCGTGCGATCGGCCAGAGCTCCTGCAGGTCGATGTCGTTCTCGAGTACGCCGTACGTGCGCATCTCGAATTGCGACTGCGCCGACTTCGAATGATTCGGACCCGGCTCGGAGAATGCGGCGAGACCGCCGGGCTTCAGCACGCGCGCGAACTCGCGAAGGACGGTCTCCGGATTCGGCACGTGATGGAACGAGTCGAAACAGATGATGCGATCGACGGAAGCATCGTCGAGCGCGATGCGCGTGCCGTCGAAACGGAGGAACGCCGGCCGCGGTTGCTCGCCGATGAGTGGGCGAGTCTCGAGATCGCGTTTGCCGATGTCGAGCGCGGTCTGCGACACGTCCATCGAAATGACGCGGCAGCCGAGTTGCGCGAGCGCGCGCGTGAGCCAGCCGGTGCCGGCGCCGAAGTCGATGACGGTCATCCCGGGCAAGACGTGCAGCGCCTGAATGGCCGTGCCGGCATTCACGAGCAACGCCGGCGCGTCGCCTGGTGAGGCGAACGGTTTCGCGAGTTGCAGATCGTAGGTCTTGAGGCCCGAGAAATACTCTTCGGCGCGCCGATTCCATTCGTCGAGCGGCGTGTTGCGCATCAACTCGCGCACGTCGATGAAGTCTTCGGCACGCGCGGGCGCGGCCGTGGTCGTCGTCGAGACATGTTCCTCGCTGGCCAGGCCGCGTACGACGGTGAGGCGTACGGTCTCGAGCTCGTTCTCACGCTCCGAGTGGAAGTGTGCGATCGAGCAATGCAGCGCGTTGAGCTCCGAGACGATCGAGTCGAGCGAATGGACCTGCGGCACGAGCAGTGGCACATCGGCCGCGCGTCCGCGCCGGCGATTGGCGATGGCATTCAGGGCCGGAATGCGTTCGCGCGCCGCAAGCGCCGCGCTGCCGGCGAGCGAGCGATGGGAGCGAAACGGAAACTGCAGGTGCAGAAACCCGCCCATGCTCACGTGCGCAACGAGTCGTCTGAGGAGCGCGAGCGCGTCGCTGTGCGCCAGATGCTGCAGGACGAGCACGCAGGTGACGAGCTCGAACCTGCGATCGGTGGCGAAGAGGTCGGAGTCGAGCAGCACTTCGATGTCGAGACCATTCGAGGCGGCGTAGCTCCGCGTGTGGCCGAGCATCGCCGGCGCGACATCGGTGGCGGTCACGCGAAAGCCGCGACGCGCGAACGCCGCCGCCAGGCGTCCCGGACCGCAGCCGAATTCGAGCACCGAGCGAACGCGATCCTCGACGCGGCCACCGAGGTCGCGAAGGATGCGCTCGACGTAGAGGTCGCCGGAGTGATGAAACTCGGCCAGCGCATTCGCGCCCGGCACGCCGAGGAACCGCGGTTCGGCGAGCACGGCAAAGTACGGAGCGGAGGCGGCGATCTGGTTCCAACGTGCGCGAGAGGTCATCGGCGCCGCGAGTTTAACCGGAGGAGGAAGCAGCGATGAGCGATGAGCGATGAGGTCACGACACTCGGGGCGCGATAACACGCACATTGAAGGATCCGCAGGGTTGGAGTTGAAACGTGCGGCCAGGTCCGATGAACCTCGTTCTCATCGACTGCGGACCTCGCGATGCGTGTGTCGTCGCGCCCCGAGGGTCGTGACCTCATCGCTCATCACTCATCGCTGGCCCAACGAAAACCACGCCGAATCCAGCCAACTCCCGTACATGATTTAACATAATCCATCTTATCGGACCCTGCGGAAAGCTGTGGATCGGGCGCGAAACCTCATCGTCGTGCTCAGATTGGCTTGCTTCCCGCGTCATAATCCGCGACTCGATGGGTACCCGGATCCTGACGCGCTACATCCTGAAAGAAATGATCGGCCCGACCGTGCTCGGGTTCGCGTTCTACACGTCGATCATCATCATGCAGCGGCTCTTTGACCTGGCCGGCCTGATCATCCGCAGGTCGTTGTCGGGCGCGGTCGTCGGCAAACTGCTCGTCTATTCGCTGCCGAACATCGTCGTGCTCACCGTGCCGATGTCGCTGCTGTTCGGGATCCTCATCGCCGTCGGCCGGCTCTCTTCCGATTCCGAGATCGTGGCCATGCGTGCGCTCGGCATCTCCACGCGCACGATCTACCGTCCGGTCTTCCTCTTCAGCTTCGCCGTCTTCCTGCTCAACCTCTACCTGATGAATTCGGTGCTGCCGAAAGGCAACCAGCAGTTCGTCACGCTGCGCGCCGAGATCATGACTTCGACCGTCGAGAAAGCCGTGAAGCCGCGAGTCTTCTTCGACCAGTACGAAAACATCATGATCTACGTGAACGACGTCGATCCGACGAGCGGCAAATGGAAAGGCGTCTTCGTCGCCGACAGCCGCGGCGACGAGTCGCGCGATCTGACGACGCCGCGGCAGATGGCCACCGAAGGCGCCACGCAGCCGGAAGAAGATCAGGGCGTGGCGTCCCTCTCGGCCCAGGGATCGGGACAACGCATCATCATCGCCGAGAGCGGCAACCTCTCGATCATCCAGCCGCAGAAAGACATCTGGATGAATCTCGATGGCGCGGAGACGCACATCTGGGATCCGACGAAGCCCGATCGCTACGACCACACGCGCAATCAGTCGCAGCGCATTCTGCTGCCGAGCACCGAATCGAATTTCGATGCGCGCTCGGTCTCCCGCTCGTTTCGCGAGCTCAGCCTGCGCGAGCTCCTCGAACAGGAACGCCAGCTCGCCCGCAGCCATGACGAATCGGATCGCACCGATCGCAATCGCGCGCGCGTCGAGATCCACAAGAAATTCGCGATCCCGTTCGCCTGCATCGCCTTCGGCGTGCTCGGACTCCCGCTCGGCATCACCAATCGTCGCGGCGGGAAAAGCTCAGGGTTCTCTTTAAGTATCGCGATCATCCTCGTTTACTACGTGCTGCTGAACAACGGCGAGGATCTCGCTGTGAACGGCAAGATTCCGCCGTGGTTCGGCATGTGGGCGGCGAACATTCTTCTGCTCGGCATCGGCATCTGGCTGCTCGGCCGCGCCAATCGCGATGCCGGCGCGAATCGCAACGAAGGCGGATTGTTCAGCCGCATCCTCGCCGGTCTGGCGCGCATCATCCCTCGCCGCTCGCGCGCGGCGGACGCTGCCGGCGAAGAAGGAGCGTCTGTCCTGACCCGTCTCGACATCACGTTCCCGAACATCCTCGATCGCTACATCCTGCGCGAGTTCCTGAAGATCCTCGCGCTGGTGCTCGTTTCGGTGGTGGCGTTGTTCGTGATCGTCGACTACACCGAGATCGCCAAGGACGTGCGGCAGAACCATGTCGCCGCGTCGACGCTGCTCACCTACTACCGCTTTCTCATTTTCACGGTCCTCAATCTCACGCTGCCGATCTCGGTGCTCGTGGCGACGCTGATCACGTTCAGTCTCCTGGCGAAGAACAACGAGGTGACGGCCATCAAGTCGAACGGCGTGTCGCTGTATCGCGTCGGACTGCCGATCCTCGCCATCGCGGTGCTGATCAGCATCCTCTCGTACTTCATCCTCGATTTCGTGCTGCCGTACGCCAATCAGCGGGTGTACGAGATGAAGCGGCGTATCGACGGAAAGCCGGCTGTCACCGCGAAGACTTCGCAGCAGAAGCTCTGGTACCTCGGGCAGACCGGCCGTTACCTCATCAACTTCCTCGCCTACGACGCGCGCGCGAAAGCGCTCACGCAGGTGCAGGTCTTCGAGTTCCATCCGACGCAGTTCCGTCTGACGCGCCGCGTCTACGCGCGCAGCGCCAAGTGGAACGGTCAGGCGTGGGCGTTCGAGGACGGCTGGATGCGCTCGTTCACGGACGACGGCAACTCGACCTTCAGTCCGATCACGAAACCGATCGCGTTGTTCTACTCCGAGACGCCCGACGATTTCGCGACCGACGTGAAGCCGCCCGACCAGATGACCTATGCGCAGCTGCGGCGTTACATCGGCATCCTGCATGAGTCTGGATACGCCTCCGACGAGCTGCTGGTGAAGCTCTATTCGAAGACGTCGTGGCCGGCCATCAGCGTGGTCATGGCGCTCATCGCCATGCCCTTCGCCTTCAAGATCGGCAAACGCGGGGCTCTCTACGGCGTGGGCATCGCCCTCGGCCTGGGAGTCGTCTACTGGCTGGTCTACGGGATCTTCTCGAAGTTCGGCGAGGTGGGCAACTTACCGCCGCTCTTGTCGGCGTGGGCCGCGAACATTCTCTTCGCGCTCGTGGCCGTCTACATGTTCCTGCATGTCGAGACGTAGACGCGGGAGCTAAGCCACGTCCACCAGGAACGTGGCCGAGTACCGCGGCTGCTCGGTATCGAGCGCGACGTTCCAGCTGAAGCGGCCCTCGCTGGTATCGATAATGGGAATTGTAGTGGTAAAGCGAATGGTAAGTTCATTGCCGTCACGAGTGGCGCGCGCACTGGCAGTTGCGGTGGCAACGACAATGGAAGTGCTGCGCCGTCCGCCGCGGTAGGTGCGGATCGCTTTGAGCTGCACCAGGACGTCCAGCTCCCGTCCGACCACCGACCAGGCGAAGCCGGAGGTGGTGATGACGCCGCGCATGACGTCGCCGCGCCGCGCCGGACCCTCGAGCGTCAAACGCGCCCGGCCGTACTGGATCTGACGCCAGATCTTGACGCCCGCACCGGCCAGCACCCCGGCCGCCACGAGCGCAAAGACGAGCACGGCCGGTTGTTCGGCGGCGGAGCCGAGGCTGACCACGAGGAAGATCGTGCCGATCAGAATCATGACGTTGCGCGTCCAGACGCTGTCGTCGCGATACGACGTGCGACCATGCACCTGGTCGAGCGGCGGGATTTCGATCGGCGCGTTCGGGTCTTTCGGTTTCGACGGCCAGATCACGCCGGCGACGATCGCACCGCCCATGTACAGCATGATCAGGCCAAGCCCGAGGGCGACGTAGCGATCGGGCGTTTCGATCGTGTGCAGTTTGACGAAGACCACTCCCGCCAGCGTCAGACAGAACGCCGCGAAAATCAGCGCGAGGATCAAAGCAATACGGCCCGGCGTCATGCCGGGCCGTAGAGTAACAGGCCGAAGGTGACCGCGGGCGGACCCGCCGCCGGTCAGATCGCGTTCACGATCTCTTCCGACAGCCCCTTCCACTTCCGGAGATACTCGCGGCGATCGTTGTTGTACTTCGCCACGAGCTGGTTGTATTCGTCGAGTCTCCCCTGCCGCTCGTACATCTTCTTCGGCTGGAGGTAGTCGGGATCATCGATGCCCGGCACTTCCGTCGCCACGAGATAGCCGAAGTCCGGATCCTTTTCCCACTTGATGGTGCCCTCGGCGATCGCTTTCACCACCGCCGACGAGTGCTGGATCTTCACCTTCTTCGAGCCCTCGGCCTTGCCGTCGCCGCCGATGGCGCCCGTGTTCATGAGGTAGACCTCCATCGGGCTGTCCTTCATCAGCTCCAGCATCCGGTTGCCCTGATACGCGTGCAGCAGCGGGAAGAACGGATTCGTGCCCGGCACGCGCAGCGACTTGCCGGCTTCCGCCGCGCCGCCCGCGCTCGTGCCCTTCGTCTCGCCGAGCATGAAGTACGCGGCCGCCAGCGGCCCTTCGAGCCTGGTCACCGCCGGAATGATGTTCTCGTTGCGATTGAGGATCAGGAGGAAGTCGGCCTTGTCGATCTCCTGCGCATCGGCCGCGCCGGCGATGTCTTCCATGCGGATGACCGCCCGGCCGTTCGGCGTGTACGACGTGTCGAAGTAATCGATCTTTCCGCCGTCGTTCTGCGAGACGTTCTCGAGATAGGCATGCGGTGATGCGCAGGCGTGGTAGATCGTCGGCTCGTCATTCGGATTGAGGCCGAACGTTTTCGCGAAGCAGCCGTTCTCCGTGGCGTACACCTTGCCGCCCGGCATCAGCGCGCAGAAGTCATCCTGCACCGGCTGCGACTCGTTCTGCTTCGTGAAGGTGGTGGTGGTCTTGCCGGTGCCGGAGAGGCCGACGATCAGGCCGACGCGCTTCGTGCCGTCCACCGGAATCACTTTGCAACCCGCGTGGAGCGCCAGACCGCCGCGCTCGTACACGAGCTTGTTCCACATGCGCAGGCCGCCCTTCTTCGACTCGCCGAAGTAGTCGGAGTTGAAGACGCGCGTGGTGTAGCTCTCGAGATCGACCGCGATGAGACGCTCGTCCGGATACCCCTCGGCCTTGAGATTCGGCGTGTAGATCACCGTCAGCTTCGGCTCGAAGCTCACCAGCTCTTCGGCCGTGGCCGGGTAGTAGAGGATCTGCTGCATGGCCGCGATGTTCGCGTTGGCTTTTTCGATGATCAGCCGGGCCGGGACGCGGAAGGACGGATCGTTGCCGATGTACCCCTCGATCACGAGCATGTCCTGCTCGCGGATGTAGTCGTTCTGCAGTTTCGCGACGCGCGCGTATTCGGCGCGAGTGATGGTCTGATCCGAATGCTGCTCCGGAGTATCGGTGGCGATGAACGTGGAGAGCTTCGAGCGGGACACGACCTTCGTGGCGACGTTCACGTTGTTGAACTCGGTCAGCCGCGCGTTCGGCATCAGCTCGGCAAACTGCCGAAGCTGCTCAGGCGTCGGATTCCACACCACCGACTTCGCTTCGACGGGCAGGGACTTGCGGGTGTGACGGGCCGCGTGGGGCGTGGCGGAAGCGGTCGTCGGGGCGGACAGGATCTCAGTCATTCTGTGGTCCTCGTGCAGTTGGATTTGGCACTGATTGGCGAGCCGTGCTCGCAAGAATCAAGCCGGTGCATCGCGACACCGGCCTGAGCGATTGAAGGATGGCGGATTCTACATCGGCGCCCCCACACCGGTCATCCGCGGCATCTCGTCGCGCTACGATGCACGGCGTGAAGCGAATCGCGCATCGTCTGCTTTCCGGAATCGAGGAACGGGTCGATCGTCGTGCCGCCGGACGTCCCGTGTCGCGTCGCGTGGTGCTTCAGCCGTATCGCGGGTTCGGACGCACGGACGAGCTCCTGCTGCGCGGCCGCGTCCTGGTCGAGAAGAACATCACCCGCGCCCGGGAGTCCGAGCCGCTCTGGCGCAATCTGCTCAACACGTATCGTCGCTTTCAGAGCGATGAAGTGGCGGGCGTGCGCATCGTGGCGACGTTCCGCGACGCGGTCACCGAAACGATCTCCGATCCCGAAGGCTACTTCCAACTCGTGTTGCGCCCGACGGAGCTCGACGCGAGCATGCCGTGGCACGAGGTCGGAGTCTCACTCCCGGAACATGGAGTGACGGCGATCGGCCATGTGCTCGTGCCACCGCCGGATGCGCGGTTCGGCGTCATCAGCGACATCGACGACACGATCGTGCAGACGAATGCCACCAGCATTCCGCGCATGGTCCGTTCGGTCGTTCGCAACGCCGCGTCGCGGCTGCCGTTTGATGGCGTCGCCGACCTCTATCGCGCGCTGCACACGAATCGCAATCCGATCTTTTACGTGTCGAGCAGCCCCTGGAACATGTACGACCTGCTGCACGACTTCATGGATCTCAACGGCATTCCGCACGGGCCGATGTTCCTGCAGGACTGGGGCGTCGACGAGCAGACGCTGATCACGCGGCCGCACGAAGCGCACAAGCTGGAGCAGATCCGGACGCTGCTCGACTACTACCCCGACCTCCGCTTCGTGCTGATCGGCGACAGCGGGCAGCACGATCCGGAGATCTATCTGAAAGTGATTCAGTCGCGGCCGGGACGGATCGTGGCCGCGTTCATCCGGGACGTGACGCCGGATCTGCGCGATCAGGCGGTGGCGCGCATCCTCGAGCAGGCCAACGGCGCCGGCGTCGAGATGCTGTACGTGCGGAACTCGGACGAGGCGCTCGCGCATGCGCAACGGCTCGGCATCGCGTGACACAATTCGCACATGACTGACTTAGCCGCGATCGCCCTGCAATCACTCCGTGCCCGCATCGTCGGCGCGTTTCCGGCGCAGATCGTCACCGCCGTACGCGAGCTCACCGACGAGCAGATCTGGTGGCGTCCGAACGAGTCTTCGAATTCGATCGGCAACCTCGTGCTTCACCTCACCGGCTCGATCCAGCACTTTCTCAACTACCGGATCGGCGGCATCGAATACGCGCGCGACCGGGCCGCCGAGTTCGCGCAGCGCGACCTGATCCCGCGCGCGGAGCTGCTGGTGATGTTCGAGCACATGATCGCGCGCGCCGACGAAACGCTCTCTCATCTCCCGCCGGAGCGTCTCACCGACCCCTCTCCCGAGCAGAAGATGAACGACGTCATCTTCCAGGATCTCCTCGGCATCGCCACCCACATCGCCGCACACGCCGCCCAGATCGTCTGGATCGCCAAGATGCTGAAGGTAGGCGCGTTCGACGACGTCTGGATCGCGGCGCATCGCGATACAGGCGTCTGGAAGAAGTAGGCGGTTCTCGCCTGCACCAGCGATGAGGGAGGAGTGATGAGGTTCGACACGTGTCGCGAGCGTCGCGTCATTCGAAAATGACGTCATCTCGAACAGCGCCGCCTCGCGACGCGTGTCGAGCTTCATCACTCCGCACTCATCGCTCGGATCACCCGCAAACTCCCGCACGAGCCGCAAACCGCTCAACCCATCGTCTCCACGTATTCCGCCAGTGCGGTCGAGCAGTACGAGTAGAAGACGTCGTCGCATTTTTTCCATGCGAACTGCGGCATGTTCGCTTCCATCCAGCGCTTGAAGTGCGGGCGCGAGCCGTCGGCATCGACGAATCCGTACTCGTCGCCGAGATCCCACGACGCGAAGACGCGGCCATTCCTGGTCGCGACATTCGGATCGTTCGCGAGCGCGGCGATGGCCCGTCCAACGAAGAGCGGCGTTTCGGATGCGATGAACGGCGCTTCCTTCTCCACCGCGTCGCGCCAGTTCGCCTCCGTCACTCCGAAGTGTTCGAGCATCGCCTCGGAGCGCAGAAAGCCGGGCGTCACGGCGACCGACGTGATGCCGCGACCCTTCGTCTCCTGCGCCCAGAGAAAGGCCAGCCGGATGATGGTCGTCTTCACGAGGTCGTACCAGAAATGGCCGCGGTAGTAATAGCCGTCGCCATCGGTGATCTCGACGATGAGACTCCCTTCGCGCAAAAGCGGGATGGCGAAGTAGCTGGTGATGATGTGCGACTGGATGGCGCGATCGATGAGCATCAGCCCGTCGTCGAGTTTCGAGTCGACGAATTTCTCGCCCCACTTGATGTACGCATCGCCACCCCACACGTCATTGACGAGCAGGTCGAGCTGACCATGCTCGTCTTTGATGCGGGCGCAGAGTGCTTCGACCTGTTCGCGTTTCGTGTGATCGCATTGCACGGCGATGCCCCGGCCACCGCGCGCGGTCACGAGCTCAGCGGTCTCCTCGATGGTTTCGGGACGTTTGTCGCCCGAGGCGAGCTGACCGCGAACGCTGCGGCCGGTGCAGTAGACCGTGAAGCCGGCTTCGCCGAGGGCAGTGGCAATTCCGCGTCCGGCACCACGCGTGGCTCCGGCGACCAGTGCGATTTTCATGGCGCGAGAATAGCGGAAGTGCGACGTCCCAGGCGCCTCCGTTCCGCTATTCTTCGCCGTCATGAAAATCGTGGTGATTGGCGCGGGCGGCGTGGGTGGCTACTTCGGCGGACGACTCGCGCACGCGGGTATCGATACGACGTTTCTCGTACGCGGTGCCACGCTCGAAGCGTTGACGACCAACGGTCTTCGCGTCGACAGCGTGAACGGCGACTTCCATCTTCCGCGCGTGCAGGCGACTGACGATCCGAGCCGCATCGGTAAGGTCGACGCGGTGCTGCTCGGCGTGAAAGCGTGGCAGATCGCGGAGGCGGTGAAGAACATCGCGCCGCTCCTCGGGGACGACACGATGGTCGTGCCGCTCGAGAACGGCATCGATGCGCCGGAGATCCTGCACGAGCACCTCGACGCGAAGCATGTCGTCGGCGGCTTGTGCGCGATCGTCAGCTTCGTCGTGACGCCGGGTCACATCAGGCACGCGGCGGCCGAGCCGACGGTGCTGTTCGGGGAGCTCGACAACCGCGACTCCGCTCGCACGCGGCGACTGCTCGAGGCCTTCACGAGCGCCGGCGTCCACGCGGAGATCCCGCGGGACATCCACCGTTCCATCTGGACGAAGTTCCTCTTCATCGCGCCGCTCAGCGGCGTCGGCGCGTTGACCCGTGTGCCGGTCGGCACGTGGCGCGCGATGCCCGAGGTGCGGACGATCGCCGAACAGATGCTGCGCGAGCTCGTCGCGGTCGCCGCGGCACGCGGCATCGACCTCGGCGAAGACGCGATCGAGAAGACGTGGCAGCGTTACGACGCGCTCGCGCCGGCATCGACCGCGTCGCTGCAACGCGACGTGATGGAAGGCAAACCGTCGGAGCTCGATGCGCAACTCGGCGCGGTGGTGACGCTCGGCGAACGGCTGCAGGTCGCGACGCCCGTCACACGACTCGTGTACCACGCGCTGTTGCCGCAGGAGCGCGCCGCACGCGACAGTGCACGACAGCTATGACTCCGCCGACCATCGCCCAACTCCTTCCCGTCCTGCAGATCGCCATCGGCCCGGTGATTCTCATCTCCGGCATCGGGCTGCTGCTGCTGAGCATGACCAATCGTTACGCGCGCACCATCGACCGGGCGCGTGAGCTCTCGTACGCACGCCACCATCCCGACGGCGAGAAGGATCGCGATCGCATCGAGCAGCAGATCGAGATCCTCTGGCGCCGTTCGCAGATCCTCCGCCGCGCGATTTTCTTCGGCACACTGAGCGTACTCTGGGCCGCAATTCTCATCATCACGCTCTTCATCACCGAGTTGCTGCAGGTCGAGGCGGGGTGGCTTCTCGGACTGATCTTCATCGCCTGTCTGGCGTCGCTGATCGTCTCGCTCATCGACTCGATTCGAGACGTGAACGTCTCGCTCGTGGCGGTGCGGCTGGAGATCGAGAGATGAGTTACCATGCGCCGCATGACGCAGGCGCAGCCTGACGCCGCGGTCCATCCAGCAATCGCCGAAGCGAAACGGGTGCTGGAAGTCGAAGCCGCCGCGATCCTCGGCATCATTCAGCATCTCGATCATCAATTCGTCGACGCGGTGGAGCTCATCGCCACCTGCAGCGGCCGTGTCGTGACGATGGGCGTCGGCAAGTCCGGCATCATCTGCAAAAAGATCACGGCCACTCTCGCCTCCACCGGTACGCCGTCCTCGTTTCTTCATCCCACGGAAGCGATTCACGGCGACCTCGGCATGCTCGTGCGCGGCGACGTGGTGCTGGCGATCTCGAACTCGGGCGAAACCGAAGAGCTGATTCGCCTCCTCCCGAGCATCAAGCGCATCGGCGCGGAGATCGTGGCCATCACCGGCAATCCGGCGTCGACGCTCGCGCGTGGCGCCGATCTGCATCTCTCGGCCGCGATCTCGAAGGAAGCCTGCCCGCTCGGGCTCGCACCAACCGCATCGACGACCGCAACGCTGGCTCTCGGCGACGCGCTGGCGATGGCGCTGCTGGTGCGCCGCGGGTTTCAGGAAGAAGACTTCGCATTCCTCCATCCGGGCGGAAAGCTCGGCAAACGGTTTCTGCGCGTCCGCGATCTCATGCACAAAGGGGACGAGATCCCGATGGTGCAGACCGGAACGTCGATGCACGACGTGATCTACGAGATGTCGAACAAAGGCTTCGGCATCACCGCGGTGGTCGATGCCGAGGGCGTGTTGCAGGGGGTGATCTCGGACGGCGATCTGCGGCGCATGCTGCAGCGCGATGAAGAGATCCTGCGCAAGAAGGCCTCGGACTCGCTCAAAGGAATGCCGGTGACGATCTCGGCGGGCGAGCTCGCCTCGGCGGCGCTTCAGCTCATGGAAGAGAGGAAGATCACGTCGCTCTTCATCGTCGATGACGCGCGACGCGTCGAAGGTATCATTCACCTTCACGACCTGTGGGGTCTCGAACTGTTCTGATGCAAGACGAGAGAGTGGTCCTCCGATACCGCGATGGCCGCACGGAACGCGCGCTGCTCGAACCGATCGATGCGTCGCGCGAAGTGCTGCATGTGCGTCGCGATGACGGCGAGCTGGCGGAAGTTCCGTTCGCGGCGCTGAAGGCGGTGTTCATCCCGCGCCTCGTGCCCGATGAGGCACTCGAGCCCGCCAGCGGCATGCGCATCGCGGTGGAGTTCAACGACAGCGAAGTCATCCGCGGAACGGCGCACTACAACCCCGAACGCAATGGCTTCTTCCTCTTCCCCGACGACCGGACCAAGAACGACCGCATCTTCATCGTCAACTCCGCCATCGTCTCCATCGAAGTCGAAAAGCTCTAGGCCGGGCCGGGCCGGCACGGCCGGCCGCGTTGGTTGCTTCGCTTCGGCACGTGCGGCTGGTCTATTTGTGCGGTCGTCGCGGCTGCTCGTTACTTGTCGCGGCAACGACGTCACCCTTCCCTGCTCAGGACGAAAAACGGTCCCATCCGTGTTGTGCACGCGCGGCTGAGTTCGCCGAGGGCGCCTCGCCACTCCTTGCTCCGTGATTCGTCTAACTGTTGTTGGCGCAATCCGCGTTGGTGGCGTGGGGGTTGCGAGACAAACTCAGCTCAGGAGGTTCTTTTGAAACGTTTATCACTCATCGCTGCGATGATCTTCGCGGCGACCGCACTTCAGGCTGCGCCGATCGAGCTCGACCGGGCGGCGGCGGCGATGTCGGGGATGGAAGCGAGCTTCACGCATCGCTTCACGGCGAAGGGCTTCAAGACCAGCCAGGTCGAGCAGGGCTCGGTCGTGTTTGGCGAGCTGCCGCGCATGCGCTGGTCGTATGCGTCGCCGGAAAAGAAAGAGTTCATCTTCGACGGCTCGAGCTCGTGGTTCTACGTGCCGGCCGACAAACAGGTCACGCTCGGCAAGGTGACGGACGCGCGCAAACGCGAGCTTCCGTTCCTGCTGCTCGGTGATTCGGCCGCCCGCGATCAGCATTTCGTCGTGAAGGAACAGGCGAAGAACGGCTCGGTCATCACCACGCTGCAGCCGCGGGACAAGGCCTCGGTCATGCGCACCGTCACCGTCACCATCGCCCCGGCCACGCATCTCATCTCGCGCATCGACTACGTCGATCGCGACGGCAACAAAACGTCCTTCGAATTCTCGGGATATCATCGCCGCGCCGCGACGGCGGACACGTTCCGGTTCAATCCACCGGCGGGCGTCCAGGTCATCCGCGCGGACTAATACAGAGGTGGAGCGGCGGACGGATCTCCGTCCGCCGAAGTGACTATGGCGCAGGAATTCTCGTTCGACATCGTCTCGAAAACGGAGATGCAGGAAGTCGCGAACGCTGTGCAGCAGGCGCAGAAGGAGCTCGCCCAGCGTTTCGACTTCAAAGGGAGCAAGAGCTCGATCGAGCTGACCGGCGAGGAGATCGTGCTGGTCAGCGACGACGAAGGAAAGCTGCGCAGCCTCAAGGACATCCTCGAGTCGAAGCTGGTGAAGCGTCAGGTCTCGCTGAAGGCACTCGACTACGCGAAGCTCGAAGACGCGTCGATGGGCACCGTGCGCCAGCGCGCGAAGATCGTGCAGGGGATCGAGAGCGAAAAAGCGAAGCAGATCGTCAAGGCCATCAAGGACGCGAAGCTGAAAGTGCAGGCCTCGATTCAGTCCGATCAGGTGCGCGTCGTCGGCCGCAGCAAGGACGATCTGCAGAAGGCCATGGCCATCGTCAAAGGGAACGACTACGGCATTCCCGTGCAGTTCACCAACTATCGCGGTTGAGCGCAACGCGCGCTATCGACTATCCTTCGCGACGTGACAGCTCCTCGGACTCTCAACGGTCACACGACTTACGCCGAGCGTCTCCTCGATCTCATTGCCCCCAAGCTCGAGCTCGTGGAAGAGGAACTGCGTCGCAACTTCAAGTCCAAGATCGCAACGATTCGCGACGTCGGTGAGCACATTCTCGGCGGCGGCGGCAAACGCCTGCGCCCTGCCCTGCTCCTGCTCGTGGCCCAGATGCTGCGCTACGAAGGACGCCGTGATGTGATTTACGGCGCCGTCGTCGAATTCATTCACACCGCCACGCTCATCCACGACGACATCATCGACGAGGCCGACGTCCGCCGCGGACGGCAGTCCGTCAACTACGGCTGGGGCAACAACCTCACCGTGCTGGTCGGCGACTACATCTTCATGCACTCGATGGCCATGGCCCTCACCGAAGGGAACCTCGAGATCCTGCGGCTGCTGTCGGACGCGACCATCAAGATGATCGAAGGGGAAATCCTCGGCACCGAACAGAACGGCCGGCCCGACCTCTCGGTCGAGGACTACTTCGAGATCGTCCGCCGCAAGACCGCGGCGCTCTTCGGCGCCACCTGCCGCATCCCCGCCTATCTCGTCGACATGCCGGAGGCGCACGCCGCCTCGCTGTTCAACTACGGCTTCAACCTCGGCATCTGCTTCCAGCTGGTCGACGATCTGCTCGACTTCACCTCCAGCACCGAAATCCTCGGCAAACCGGCCCTTTCCGACCTGAAGGAAGGAAAGATGACATTGCCACTCATTTTGGCAATGCCGTTGGCAACACCGCGGGAGCGGGAAATCGTCACGCGGGTGGTCACGCGGAAGACGTTCGACGACAGCGACCCGGCCGAGATCCTGGCGATCGTGAACCGGCACGACACGCTCGAGCAGACGCGCGAGATCGCCCGCGACTACGCGAACCGCGCGCGCCTGGCGCTCGAGCCGTTCGCTGCCGGAGAGGCGAAGGAAGCGCTCGAGTTCGCGCTCGACTTCGTGCTGGACCGCGACCGCTGAGCCGTGAACCGGCTCGTCTTCGCCGCGGCCGTCGTCTTCGGAATCCTCTTCGCCTGCTGGACACCACCGTTCGCCGTCCCCGATGAAACCGGGCACTGGCTGCATTCGGTGGCCATCGCCCATGGGGAGTCGTGGGCGCCGAAACCGATCGTGACGGTGCCGGCGTGGTCGCGCACCTTCATCGACACGTACGCACCCGGCGCGAACATCGCGGAGCTCTCCGCGAAACCACGCTTCACCGTGGCGGTCACGCGCGATCTCCTCGACGTGAAGCTGTACAACCTCTCCACCTACAACGCCGTCGGCTACCTCCCTTCCGCCGCGGGTGTGTTCCTCGCGCGCGGGCTGCGCCTCTCGCCGCTCGCGACCTTTCGCGCGGGACGCATTTCGTCGACGCTCGTCTCCGCGTTGCTGCTCCTCGTCGCGCTGCACGTTGCGAACGGAAGTCGCGCGTTGCTGACGCTGATCGCGTTGACACCGATGGCGGCCGCCTTGCGCGCGTCGTACTCGGTCGATGCGCTCCTGATCTCACTGGCCATCCTGCTCGCGGCGCTGCTGCTTTCACCGCGTCCGCGGCTTCGTCTCGCGCTGCTCGCCGCGTTGCTCCTCGTGATCATCAAGCCGCCCTATCTGCCGCTCGCGTTGCTGGCCTGCTTCGCCTCGAGCTCGAAGCGCACGCGCCTCGGAATCGCGGCGCTCCTCACGCTCGTGGCCATCGCGGCGACGCTGCTCGCGCGCGATGTTTCGAAGCAGACGCGCATCCGCTTCGACGCGCACGTCGATCCTTCCGCGCAACTGCATCACGTCGCGCAGCATCCGCGCGAAGTGAGCGGCGTGATCCTCCACGACCTGTCGTCGAAGAGCGCGCAGTACGCGCGCGAAACGATCGGCGTGCTCGGCTGGCTCGACATCCCGTTGCCTCGCGCCGTCTACTGGATCTTCGGCGTGGCGTTGCTGCTCGCCGCGCTCGTGCGGCGGCACGACGTGGCGTTCCCGCAATCACCTCTTTTGCTCGCCATCGCGATCACACCGTTCGCGCTTGCGCTCTCGGTCTACGTCGCCTGGACGCCGCCGGGTGCCGCGCAGCTCGATGGGTTCCAGGGACGCTATCTCCTGCCGCTGCTGCCGTTCTTCGCTCTGCTGCCGCCGATACGAAAACGCGACAGCGAGACGCGTGCGGTCGCGCTCGTCCTCGCGTTTGCGTCAGTCGTGCTGGGGATTGCGCTGCAGGCGGTGATGCGGCACTACGCTTAGCTGAGCATCTCCATGATCTCGCTCATCGCGGCGCGGGCGCGCGTGTTGACGGTATCGTTGTTGCCGTCGGAGGTGAGGCGGATCACTTTGTTGTACTGCTCGATGGCGCGGGTGTAGTCGCCCAGGCAGCGGTGATAGATCTCACCTTTGCAGAGCTTCGCCTCGAGGTTCATCGGATCGAGCTCGAGGATCTTGTTGAGGAAGATCATCGCCGTGTCGTACTTCTCCTCCTCCATGGCCATGCGGTAGCGGAGGCGGTAGAGCGTGATCAACTCGTTGTTGCGGGGATCGATCCACGCGCCGGGCAGATAGGTGCGCAGCGTCGAGAGCAGGCGACCCTTCATGCCGGCGGACGGCAGCGGAGCGTTGGAGCGCTTCACCTCAATTCTCTGCCGCATTCACACCCTCCCGTTCCCCGTGAATCACCGGAATGAACCACAGTGTAGGTTCTCTCCGCTTGATCGTCAAGACGTTGACCATTGACGATATGTCGCCGATGCGCGGTCTGGTACCATCCGCGCCATGACCATCGCCGTCTACCCGGGATCGTTCGATCCGCTCACCAACGGGCACCTCGACATCATTCGCCGCGCCTCGCGGCTTTTCGATCGCGTGCTCGTTTCGGTGCTGGAAAACGAGGGAAAGTCGCCGATGTTCTCCGTCCCCGAGCGGATGGAACTGATCACGCGCTGCACGCGCGGCATTCAAGGTGTCGAAGTGCATTCGTTCTCCGGGCTGCTCGTCGATTTCATGCGCCGTTCCAACGCGAGCGTCGTCGTGCGCGGCATCCGCGCCGTCTCCGACTACGAGTACGAACTGCAGATGGCGCTCATGAACCGCGAGCTCTACGAAGGCGCCGAAACGATCTTCATGCTTCCCGCCGTCGAATACACGTACGTCTCCTCACGCCTGGTGAAGGAAGTGTTCCGTTTGGGCGGCGACGTCGCGTCGCTCGTGCCCGAACCGGTGCTGGACGCGCTCAGCGCGCGCCTCGGCACGGCGCGGCACTGACGCGTCTCACGCGTCGCTGCGCGGATCGAGCGCGTCGCGGAACCGCTCGCCGATCACGTTGAACGCGGCCACGGTGAAGAAGATCGCCAGGCCCGGAAAGAGAATCATCCACCACGCGTACTCGATGTGATCGTGCGCGGCGGAAAGGATCCCGCCCCAGCTCGCCGTCGGCAGCGGAACGCCGAGACCGAGAAACGACAGCGCCGATTCGATGAGGATGGCGTAGGCGACGCCGAAGCTCGCGCTGACCAGCACCGGGGCGAGTGCGTTCGGCAGCAGATGGCGAAAGATGATCCGCGCGTCGCGTGCTCCGCTGGCGCGGGCGGCCTGCGCGAATTCGAGATCGCGGATGCGCAGGAACTCGCCGCGGATGTAGCGCGCCTCGTTGGTCCACGACGTCAGGCCGAGGGCGATCATGATCGTGCCGAGAGACGGTTTGAAGAGCGCGACGATGCCGAGCACGAGAAAGAGGAACGGGAAGCAGAGCACGACCTCGATGACGCGCGAGACGATCCAGTCGGCGACGCCGCCGTAGTAGCCGGCGATCGCGCCGAGGAATGAGCCGACGATGAGCGAGATCGCGGTGGCGAGGAGGCCAACGGTGAGCGAGACGCGCGCGCCGTGGATCATGCGCGAGAGGATGTCGCGTCCGAGATCGTCGGTGCCGAGCAGATGTGCCCGCGTGGGCGACTCGAGCCGCGAGCCGAGCTTCACCGACTCCGGCGAGAACGGGACGATCGGGCCGTCGTCGTGCGCGAGGATCGGCGCGAGCAGCGCGACGAGGGCCATGAAGGCGACGTAGATCAGCGCGAGCATCGCGAGCCTGCTGCGGCGGAAGCGTTGCAACGTGCGGCCGGCGGTCGAATCGAGCAGCGCCGGCTTCATGAGCGCTCTCCGTCGAACCTCACGCGCGGATCGGCAAAGGCGTAAAGCAGATCGGCCAGCAGACTGGCGAAGAGCGTGACCAGCGCCGTGACGACCGTCAGCCCCATCACCACCGGATAGTCGCGCGCGAGAATCGACTTGTAGTACAGCAGGCCGATGCCATCCCACTGAAAGATCTGCTCGACGATGACGCTGCCCGAGAGGATGTACGGAATGGTCAGGCCGAGAAGCGTGATGAGCGGGATCAGCGCATTGCGAAAGGCGTGGCGAAAGAGCACCGACGCCGTCCCTGCCCCGCGTGCGCGCGCGGCGGTGATGAAGTCCTGGCGAATCACTTCAGTCAGCGCCGACTTCGAGAAGCGCGCGAAGATGGCGATCTGTGCGTACGTCAGCGTGATCACCGGCAGCACGAGATGCTTCATGCGATCGGCGAGCTGGGCGCCGACCGGGAGGGCGGTGTATTCGTCGGAGGTCATGCCGAAGAGTGGCAGCCAGCCGAGCTTCACGGCGAAGAGCTGCATCAGCAGCAGCGCCACCCAGAAGCTCGGCAGCGAATAGAGAAGAAAGAACCCGACCGCCGAGGCGCGCTCGCTCAGCCGTCCCGAACGCGTGGCACTCCACAGACCGATCGGAATGCCGATGAACGCCGCGAGGAGAAAGGCGAGGCCGTTCAGCTCGAAGGTATTCGGCAGCTTCTCGGCGACGACTTCGCGCACCGTGCGTCGCTCGACGATCGAGCGTCCGAAGTCGAGCGTCAGTGCGCCGCGGACCCAGTGCAGGTATTGCTCGGGCAGCGGCCGGTCGAGATGGAACTCACGACGCACCTGTGCGAGCAGTTCCGGCGGAATGGAGTGCGCGCCGGCGCGGCCGACGTAGAACGCGACCGGATCGCCCGGAACGCTGTGAATCAGTGCAAACGTCGCGACGGTGATGCCGAGAAACGTGAGGGCACCGTACAACAGCCGCCGGACGATGTACGTCGTCATTGCGTGCCGCGGTTCGGTGCCGGTTGCGCGTCTTTCGCGATCCACCACCCGAGCTCCCCCGGGTACCAGAGAAAGAGACCGTAGCCGCGGCTCATGGCCACGCCGCGGACGCGCTTGTTGATCGCCCACTTCGAAGAGACCTGCACGGTCCAGGTGTACGGTTGTTCGGCGACCAGCAGCTCGTGCAGGCGCCAGTAGAGGTCTTTGCGTTTCGACAGATCGAGCTCGCGGCGTGCGGTCTCGATGATGCGATCGATTTCCGGATTGTCGAGGAAGACGAAGTTCTGTCCGCGCGGCGGCATCTGCGAGGAGTGGAAGAGCGAGAAAGGATCGGGATCGGGATCGAGCTCCCAGCCGAGGTAGGCCGCCTCGTAGTTGCCGGCGATGATGCGCTGGATGGCCATCGCCCCTTCGAGCCGCACCAGCTCGAGATCGATGCCGATGCGTTTCATCTCGTCCTGCAGCGTCTGGCCGAAGGCATTGGTGGTGGCGTTGCCGGTCATGGTGATCATCGACAGATGCAGCGGCTTGCCGTTCCTGTCGAGAATGCCGTCGCCGTTCGTATCGAGCCAGCCGATCGAGGCGAGCTCGCGTTTCGCGCCGTCGGGATCGTAGCGAATGGCCGGAACGGTGGGGTTGTACGCGTATTCGTCGGGCGTGAACGGGCCGGTCATCGCGCGCGCGGTGCCGTGATAGAGATCCTGAATCACGGCGTCCATCGGAATGCACATCGCGAGAGCGCGGCGCATGCGCTTGTCGCTGAGCAGCGGGTTGCGATTGTTCCAGGCGATGTAGTTGTAGCTGAGCGTGTAGAAGCGGGTGAACTCGAGATACTTCGTGAGCGACGGATTCGTCCGCTCGCGCTGCCACGTGTCGGAGGCGACGATGGTCTCGTCGATCTCGCCGAGCTTGATGGCGTTCCAGGCGGTGTTGTGATCGCCGACCACCTTCATCACGATGGTCTGAATGTGCGGGCGCTCGCCCCAGTAGTCGGCGCGGCGCTCGAGGACGATCTCCTTGCCGGGCACGCGGCGTACGAGCCGGTACGGACCGGTGCCGACCGCGGTGGAGTTGTAGTCGTTGCGGAAATCCCCTTTGCCGTAAATGTGCTCGGGCACGACGTTGACGTCGTTGAAGCGGATGAGCTGCGCGGCCAGCGGCTCGCGAAAGGCGATCTGCACCGTGTGCTCGTCGAGCGCTTTCGTGTTCGCGAGATCGAGCTGCTCGAACGAGCTGACGATCTGCACGGCCTCCGACTTCGGATCGACGATCCGGCGCAGCGTGAAGATCACGTCGCTGGCGCGCACCGGCGTGCCGTCGGAGAACGTCGCCTTCTCGTTCAGTTCGAACGTGTAGAGTTTTCCGTCATCCGAGATCTCCCACGATTTCGCGAGCGCCGGAATCGGCTTCAGGTTCTGGTCGAATTGGACCATCGGCGTGAAGAGGTACTGCGCCGGATAGCGGTCGTACTTCGTGGAGAAGCAGACGGGATTGAGCGTGCTGACGTCGATCTCGAGACGCCGGTACAACGTGCCGCCGTCCTGCGGCGTGTCGTCGACGATCGGTGCGGAGGTGGTGGTCGCCGTCGCGGGGGCGACCTCCTCGCGTCCGCAGGCAAGGCTCAGCAGAAGGAGAGCGAGAAGTGCGGAAAAACGACGACAGCCCACGAATCGATTATAGGGGGTGGAAGTTGGTCGTTGCTGCGAGAATAACGCGGCGCCGCGCGAAGAGGGCGCGGCGCCGCATGTTCCGGCTCTACTTCCAATCGATCGAGGTGGTGCCGACGTTGTACTGCCCGTCGACGGCGCGCACGATCACGAACTTCCCGCTCACGCTGTTGCGGTCGAGCGTGAACGTCTCATCGCGCGAGTCGGCGATGCCGTCTTTCGGCGTGAGGCGAATCCACTTCTGCGCGTCGGCGGAGTACTCGACTCTGCCGACTGGCGAGAGCTCGTCGGTGATGCGCACGGTCACGCTGTCGCCGTTCTGCGCGACGGCGATCTTCGGCGCGGTGTTGTCGATGTCGAACTCGACGCCATCCTTCTCGTCCGTCAGCGCGGCGTCGGGATTATCGTTCGCATCGGTGGCCGCGAGGCGCAGTTCATACCGGCCGTCGGGAAGCTGGGACGTGTCGAAGTTCAGCTGCGTCTCGTCCATGTTCTCGCGCATACGCAGCCAGCGGTCGCTCCCCTTGCGGCGGAACGAAAGCGTGTAGCGCAGCGTGTCGCCATTCTCGTCACTCGCTCTCCAGGCCACGGTGCGGAAGCCTTTGCGGAACATCCGCTTTCCCTGGTCTGCATTGGCGCGCTCGCGCGGATTGTCGAGGCTCGTGAAGATGCCGTATTCGTCGGGGTTCGTGGCCTCGACGACCTGCGGCGCGGACGGATACGCGGAGCTGATGAAGACGACCGCCGGATCCTGCACCGAGATGGCGTCGATCTGCGGTGCGATGTTGCGATTGATGTAGGCAACGGTCACGCCGTCGACCGCGGCATCGGCCACGGCCTTCTGCATGGTCAGCTTCCATTGCACGTAGCGCGCGGCGGGCGCGGCGATGTTGCCTTCGAGCTCGGCCTGCGGCGAGGTCCATGCGCTCCAGGTGCCGTCGGGCGTGCGCGTGTTGCCGCTGCGGAACGAGATGGCGACGGAGCCGGGATTGAGGTTGCGTCCTTCGATGCGGTAGTTGCCGAAGCGGGAGAAACGTTCGACGTCTTTGGCGGCAGAACGGAACTCCGGATTGGCGGTTCCCCTGCTTTCCATGCGATAGACCGCGCCGGCATTCGTCGTCGTGATCAGCGTGCTGTTGTTGGCGCTGGAGATCGAGACGATCTGCTTCTCCGGCACGGCGCCGATCAGCGAGAGCTCGTTCCCGTTCACCTCGTAGATGCGGCCATTGGGACCGGTGGCGAGCAGCACGCGTCCATCCGGCGTGCCGTTGACGGCGTAGATCATCTCGCGCTCGAACTTGCGCACGGTCTGCACGAAGCCATCGCTGTCGATGCGATAGAGCTCCGCGGTGCCGGCCTGCGCCGCGGCCGCGGCACTCGTTCCTTCATCGAACGAGAACGAGACTTCGACCGTGCCGGCGCTCTCCCCTTCTTTCTTCTGCTCGCCGGCCGAGCCCTGGGCCGAGGTCGAGCTGCCCTGCTGCTGCGCACCGCTCCCCTTCCCCTGCGACTTCGCCGGTGCGCTCGATGGCAACACGTTGCTCGCCGCCGCGGCCCAGCCGGTGCCTTTGGCATCGACGTAGATCGAGGAGACCTCGTTCAACGGCGAATCGAAGAGCGCGAGCGCGGAGCCATCCTTGCCGATCGAGTAGATGCGCCCTTTACCGCTCGCGCCGGCGAGAATCGTTCCGTCTCTGCGCTCGGCGATGGAGCGGATGTGCGTATCGGCGGCGTCGTACCACACCTTCCCCTGGCCGCTCGACGTGACCCGAAAGAGCTTCCCCTCGACACCGGTGGCGATGGCGATGTCTCCGCCGCTGAGCGGCAGCAGCGACCAGATGTACGCCTGCTGCGGATCGTAGAAGACGCTCTGCGTGCCGCTGTCGGGATCGACTTTGTAGACCTTGCCGTTCGGCGAGCTGCCGACGAGAAGCGCGCCGTTCGCAAACGCAACGGCATAGACCTCCGGTTCGGGCGCGGTGAAGAGGAGCTTCAGCTCCTCGCCGCGCAGCCGATAGACCTTGCCGTCGTTGCCGGTGCCAAAGAAGCGATCGCCGTTCGGCGCGCTGGTCTGCGAGAGCACGAAGGGATCGGTGAACGAAGCGACCTTGCGCATCGACGGTGCGACGCGCAACTCGCCGCGCGAGGTGATCGCAAATCCTTCGATCTCGCCGGCGAGGAAATCCTCGGCGGTCGAACTGCGCCAGAACTGCGGCTGAACGGCGAAGAGGGATTGTGCAGCGAAGAGAACAGCTGTGGTCAGGTACAGAAGACGGCGCATGCAGTCCTTTCGAAATTGGAACGGCGGGCCTGCCGTCGTTTCTCAGCAAAGCCCGCCGTCATCATCAGCGTGCCGAGGCTCGCTGCTTCACAACAAATCGCAAAATCAGAGAGTGGGCTGGACGTCGATGTCGATCTTCAGCGCGCCGTCGACGATGTAGCCGAGGGGCCGCGCCGATTGCCCGGCCGGATGGTACTTCACCGCGGCCTGCGCGCCGTTGGACGTATCGGCGCTGACGACCGCGCGCATCGACGGCGGAAGATTCGGAAGATAGACACCCGAGGTGACGGCGCCTTCGCCGCTCGTGTAGAGACCGACCGTGAGGTCGGTCGCGGGACGGAGACGTCCGAGCACGCCGAGCACCTGTTCGAGCGTGCGCGGATCGGGCGGCACGAGCGTGAAGTCGATCGCATTCATCACCGAGCCGCTCCCGACCAGCAGGTACGCCGCACCCGGCGCCTGATCTTCGGGGATGCGGACGTCGAACGTCTCGACGAACGGCTCGCCGCGGAACGGCTTGAGCACGGTGCGCACTTTGACGGTGTCGCCGGCGTTGATGTGACCCTTCTCGGGAGTGACGACAGATGCTTCCATCAGGCGCGCGATGCGCAGATCGTCGTCGTGGCGCAGATGAATCTTCACGCTCTCGATTTCGGCCACGCGGAATTCGTTCGACATCAGGTAGCCGGAGATCACCGCGAGGTACTGCGGGATTGCGGAGCGCGCCTGTGCACCGGCCCATCCTTCGCGCAGAGTGATCGGGCTGTTGAAGCCTTTGAGCTTGATCTCGGACTCGAGGAGCACCGTCCGCTCGCCGGCCGCGCGCTGCGCGTTGGCGACGACCGAGTCGGTGACCATCGCCAGCATCAGCGGCGAGAGCGTCGCATGACGCACGACGTTCACTTTGTATGTCTGCGCCGGACCGGCGCCGTTGAGCGTCACTTCGACCGGAATCATGTCGGCTTTTTCACCGAGCACGCCCATGATGCCGGCCGAGCGATCCTGGCGCAGCACGCCGACGATGTTGCCGGTATTCGAGAACTTGAACGAGCTGGCCACGCTCGGCAGCACGGTGACGACTTCCGACGTCGCCATCGGGAAGTTGATCTCGCCCATGTCGAGGAAAGGATGGCCGAAGGCGTAGATGTTCTCGCCATCGATGTAGGTGACGGTTCCGCTGGCCGCCACGTTGAAGTCGCCGTTGAGCAGAATCGCGCCGACCGGATCGCCCATCTCGAAGCTGGTCTTCGTCGAAGCGGCCGACGACGTCGAGGCCGCGCCGGCCGGCACGGCCTGGAAGCCGAGCTGGTCGAAGTAAGGTGAGAATCGCTGAATCGTTTCGGGTGCGAAACTCGAGACCGAGACCGGCAGGGCGATGCGCTTCGCGCCACTGATCGTGCTGACCGGCTTCATCGTTTCATCGAGGAGCTTCTGAAATGCTGCTTCCGGTTTGTTCTCGGCGATCGCCTTGAGCATCTCGACGGCGGTCAGCCGCGGAGCGAGACCGAGCGTCGCACCTGCTGCAGCGCTCGCGCGCGGCGAGGCATCGGCGAGCGATGCGCCGGCGGGCGGACGCGTGACGTGCGCGATCTTGAGCATCTCTTCGATCGGCGTGATGCCGGCCACCGGCTCTTTCGAGAATTGCCACGCGTACGCGAGTGCGCCGATGACTTTGCCGTCGATGTAGACCGGCGAGCCGCTCATGCCGGCGATGATGCCGGCGCGCGCCACGACCGGATGATCGACCTTCGCGAGAATGAGGTTCTGGCCGGGACCGATGTTCTTGAGGACGCCGAGAATCTCCACGTCGAATTTCTCGACGTTCGTCCCTTCGAAGACGGTGAGGCCGTAGCCCTTCATCCCCTTCTCGATCTGCGACAGCGGCATTCGCTCCGCGGCGGCGACGGTCGAGGCACACAACGCCAATGCGATGAAAACGCTGATTTTTCGGATGAGCACGAGCGATGTAACCACCTTCCGGCGAACGGTAATTTCGTGAGCCGTGCCAAGCGGGTTACGGGTTCGGCAGTCGGCAGTCGGTTGTCGGTGGTCGGGGATGGTCGTCGCGAGAGCGATGCGCGCTGCTGCGGAGAGCGGTTGCGATGCAGGTGACGCTCGCGACGACCAATCTCCCGACCACCGACAACTGACTACCGACTCCCGCCTACTCGTATCGGAGCGCTTCGATCGGGTCGAGCTTCGATGCTTTTGCGGCGGGATAGACGCCGAAGATGATGCCGAGCAAGCCGCAGAAGACGACGGCCAGGACCACGGCCCAGAGCGGCGTGTGCACCGGTGGGAGTTCGACCAGTCGCTTCAGACCGAAGCGGACGATGTTCGCGAGCGCGAAGCCGCTGACGATCCCGATGACGCCGCCGAGTCCGGAGAGCGTGACCGCCTCGATGATGAACTGCACGAGGATGTCGCGCCGGCGTGCGCCGATCGATTTGCGAATGCCGATCTCGCGCGTTCGCTCCGTGACGGACACGAGCATGATGTTCATGATGCCGATGCCGCCGACGAGCAGCGCGACACCGACGACCGTGCCGAGAATCAACGTCACGGAACCAAGCACGGTCGAGATCGTTTCGAGCAGCTCTTCCTGCGCCAGGATGCGGAAGTCATCGGCATCTTCTTCCTTCAGCCGATGGCGTGTGCGCAGCACTTCGCGCACCTGATCCTTGGCGAGCTCGAGATCGGCACCGTCCGCCATCTGGAAGGCGAGCACGAGCTTGCGCATGTTCTCGCTGCCGTACACCACGGTCGCCGTGGAGAACGGGATCAGGATGATGTCGTCCTGGTTGTTGCCGAACGTGCCGCCCTTTTTCTCGGTGACGCCGACGACCGTGAAGGTGTTGTTGTCGACCTGGATCAGCTTGCCGAGAGGATCGTCGCCGAGCTTCAGATCTTTCACCGCATCGCGGCCGAGAACGCAGACGCGCTTCTTCTGATCTTCGTCGACCGATGTGAAGAAGCGGCCCCGCTCAACCCAGTGATTGACGATCTCCTGGTACGAGGTGTTGACGGCGTAAAGCTGCACGGAGTGGCGCGCGTCGCCGTATTTCGTCTGCGCCTGGGCGATGAAGATCGGTGTGAAGTCCTGAATGGCGGTCGTGCCGCGGCGCACCGCGGTCGCATCGTCGATCGTGAGATCGGGCATCTTCTGCAGAAGCGGATTGCGCCGCTCGCCGGGATCGGGAAAGACTTCGATGAAGTTCGAGCCGATGTCCTGCAGGTCCTGCGAGATCTTGTACTGCATCCCCTGCACGATCGAGACGACGGCGATGACCGCGGCCACGCCGATCATCACCCCGAGAACGGTGAGGACCGATCGCATCTTGTTCGCGCGAATCGCGAGCAGAGCGATCTTGATGTTCTCGGTGAGCACGCGGAGAGTTTAGTGCGTGTCCGGCGGTTTGCGGAGATTGCGCGCGAAGCGGAGCAGTCCGTGCTGTCAGGACAGCACGGACTCTGCTTCACATCGTCAGGCCGCGACGCGGCCGTCTTTGATGCGGACGATCCGCTTCGCTTCCTGCGCGACGTCGTCTTCGTGGGTGACCATGATGATCGAGTTGCCGCGCTGATGCAGTTCGTGGAAGAGATCGAGGATTTCGCGGCCGGTCTGCGAGTCGAGGTTGCCGGTCGGTTCGTCCGCGAGAAGCAGCGAGGGTTTGTTGACGAGCGCGCGGGCGATGGCGACGCGCTGGCGCTGACCGCCGGAGAGCTCGTTGGGCTGGTGACTCATGCGGTCCTGCAGTCCGACCGCCACCAGTGCTTCTTCCGCACGCTCGCGGCGCTCGGCACGCGAGATCTTCGCGTAGACCAGCGGCAGCTCGACGTTCTGCAGCGCGGTCGTGCGTGCGAGCAGATTGAAGGTCTGGAAAACGAAGCCGATCTTGCGATTGCGGATTGCGGCGAGCTCGTCGTCATTGAGCGTCTCGACCGGAACGCCGTCGAGCAGATACGAGCCGGAGCTCGGCGTGTCGAGACAGCCGACGATGTTCATCAAGGTCGATTTGCCGGAGCCGGAGGGGCCCATGATGGCGACGTATTCACCGGGCTCGATCGTCAGGTTCACGCCGCGCAGTGCGAAGATCTGCTGCGGACCGAGGTCATACACGCGAGTCAGCTCGTGCATTTCGATCAAGTGGGCCGGCTGGATGTCAGGGAGTGCGCTCATTCGTCTTCTTCCTCGTCCTTCGACGTCTTTTTCTGTTCCTTGGTCACGTTCACCTTCGTCCCGTCCTTCAATTTCTTGAGGGTACGGAACGGACCGGTGATGAGCGAATCGCCTGCTTTCACGCCCTTCAGGATCGCCACATGGGTGGCGTCGCTGATGCCGGTCGTGACCGCCACCTGCTTCGCTTTCCCCTCTTGTACGAGAAAAACGAACTTTTGCTTCACCCCGACGCCATCTTCTTTTTCTTTTGGCTGCCGTTCGACCACACATTGGATCGGAACCGCGACCGTATTGACCGCCTGATTGGTCACGATCGACACCGAGGAGGTCATGCCGGGACGCAGACGATCGTCGGCATCCTCGATGGCCACTTTCACGGTGAAGTAGCGAATGCCGGCGCCGGCGCCCTGCCGCACGTTCGCGGAGCTGCCGATCTCGACGACGTGTCCGCGGTAGTCCTTGTTGGGGATCGCGTCGATCTTGATTTTCGCGAGCTGCCCGAGCTTCACGCCGACGACTTCGGTCTCCCCCACTTCCGCCTCGACGAGAATCTGCGAGAGATCGGCGAGCACGGCGATGACCGAGCCGGGATTGTTCATCGTGCCGGTGACGACCACTTCCCCTTCGTGCGCGTTGAGCTGCACGACCTTGCCGTCGATCGGCGCGACGATGGTGGTTCGCGAAAGATCCTCCGACGCGGAACGGAGTCCGGCCTGCGCCTGATTCACTCCCTGATCGGCGGCCGCGAGTGCCGCGCGCGCATTGTCGAGTCCGAGACGCGCCTGCTCGAAAAGCTCCTGTGCCTGAATGCCTTGTTTGTTGAGGTTCTGCGCGCGATCGTAGGCCGACTGCGCGGTGTTGAGCGCGGCACGTGCGCGCTGCACCTCGACACGGCGGCTGGCCACCTCCGCGCGCAGGCGATCGACCTGCGCGACGTAGAGCGGCTTCTCGAGCTCGACCAGCTTCTGTCCGCGCTTCACCGTCTCGCCTTCGACGAAGTAGAGCTTCTCGATCTTGCCGACGATGTGGGCGCTGATGTTGACCTTCACCTTCGGGTCGACCTGGCCCGGCGCGGTGACCACTTCCTCGATCGTCCGCAGCGCCGCCGCCTCGGCGGAGACACTCTCCCCCTCCTCACCGCCGCTGAAGATGCTCAGCGCGACGACCGCGCCGATCACCAGCAGCGCAATGACGACGATTACCCAGCGTTTCACGCCTTCGCCCGCGCCGCCGCACTCGCGCCGAGAGCCGCGAATCCGACCTTCACGAAGACGAACGCCAGCCAGAGCCCCACGATCAACACCGCGCTCTTCACTCGGGAAAGGCGCGAGATCGCGGCGAAGCCGGTGCTCAGCAGAAACAGCGTCCAGATCGTGAAGAGATCGATCGACGTGAGCAGCGAGAAGAGAACCGGGTTGGTCTTCATGTCGACGAGGAAGGCGGGATTCGACTTCACCAGCGTCGCCATCTGCATCGGATCGATCGACTCACGCGAGAGGATGACGATCATCGAGACCAGCCCGAGCAGGGCCATCGGGATCCATGAATACAGCGTGACGGAAAACGACTGCATGAAATTGTTGTCGCCGCCGAAGAGACGGAACGCGAGCATCAGGATCGCCGCGATGATCACGATGATGGCGATGGCCCAGATCGGCGACGTGTAGAACATCACCTTTCCGAACGCCGCGCCCATCTTCTCGGCGCGCTCCATGTCGGCCTCGGTCATCTTGCGTCCCGACTGTTCCATCTGCATGCGCGTCATGGCGCCGAAGTCGATCTTCGGAGCCATGGTCACGGCGCCGATGATCTGCAGCACGAGGATCAGTACGAGCGGCAGGACGAAGTCGGGTTTGCGGGCGATGTCCTGAAATGTTTCGGCGGGGGCAAACAGCACCCCCGCCAGACGTTGAAACGGACTCCTGGTCGCGGTCGCCGCCGCGGACGGCGGGACGGACGTCGATGGATCGGTCATTTCTGCTGTTCCTCCGGTTTCAGTCGGCTGGAGTAATTCAGCCAATTGTACCGGTCGAGGAACGTATAGCCGCGCGGTTCCGGCGCAACTTCAGGAAATTCGGTGGCGATGTTGCGGGCCGCGAGGATGTCGCCGGTGGCGGCGTTGAAGCGCGCGCGGGCGGCGGCGTGGTCGATGACGGCCTGCAGTTCGACACGGCGTGCGTCGGAGAGCTGCTGCTGCACCTGCAGGACCTGGAAGTTCGTGGTCATGCCGTTTTCGTAGCGCTTGCGCTCCGCATCGACGTTCGCTTCGGCCGCTTCACGCGCGGCGCGCGCGGCGGCGATGGCGCGGGCGGCGGTATCGACGTCGCGGGCTGCATTGCGCACTTCGATGGCGATGTTCTGCGAGGTCTGGCTCTGCAAAGTGCGGGACTGTTCGAGCTCGAGCTCGGCCTGGCGCTTCGCGGCGCGCGCGCCGATGTTGCGCAGCGGCATGGCGAAGTTGACACCGACGTGCCACGACGGGAAATCACGCTGGATGAGGTTCTCGAATGCGTCGAAATATCCGGTCGAGGTGCGCTCGCCGGTCGTGTTGACGGAACGTCCGGCGATGCCGGCCACGCCGTAACCGGCGTTCACGTCGACGGCCGGGAGCACCTGATTGCGCTGGAAGAGCAGGTTGATGCGCGCGTTCTCGATGCGCAGCTGCTCGGTGACGAGCTCGGGACGCTGGCGATTGGCGCGCTCGATGGCGGCGTTGACGTCGATGGAAGTGGGCGTGTAATCGAACGTGTCGGTCGGAATGATCGGGCGATCCCACTCGCTGAGCGGGAGGTTCATCAGCTGGCGCAGGCGGTCTTCCGCTTCGCGGACCGACGCCACGGCGCGGATGAGCGTTTCTTCCGTCTGGGCGATCTGCACGCGAGGCTGAAGGATGTCGAGCGGTGCGGACGCACCGACGTCGATGCGGATCTGCGTGATACGGGACTGGTCGCGCGCGAGGAAGAGCGTTTCCTTCACCACCTCGACGTTGCGGCGCGAGTAGACCAGATCGAGGTATGCGTTCTCGACCAGGAGCGCCGTGTCATTGAGGATGTCGCGGAACTGTTCGCGGCTGATGCCGAGATTGTTGCGGGCGATGTTGATCCCGCGGCGGTTGATGTCGAGACCGAAGTCGCGCAGAAGCGGCTGCGTGACCGAGAAGCCGAGGTCCGTGCCGTAGTTCGGGCTCAGCGTGACGCCCGGACCGCTGCGCGTGCCGCGCGAGTTGTTGAAGTTGAGGTCGTAGGTCGCGCCGGTCGGCAGGAAGTGCCGCCAGCCGAAGTCGAGCTCCGTGGCCCGCGAGCTGCCGCCCGCGAACTCGCTGATGGACGTCTGCTCGGCGCTCGACTGCGTCAGCGATGCGGTGAGCGCGGGGTCGAAGACTCCGTACTGGCGGCGAATCTCCTCGCCGGCGATGCGGTGCTCGAAGCGCTGGACTTCGATTCCCAGATTCTGCGTCACGGTGGTGGCAACGGCGTCGTTCAGCGACAGGCGCAGTGCGCGCGCGTCATTCGCGTCTCGATCCGTCTCGGCGGTCACCGGCTCCGTCGTGCGCGCAACCGGCGCCTCCTGCCCAAGCAGTGCGGTCGTCGCGAGCGACAACGAAAGTAATGTGATCAACCGTCGAAATGCGGTCATGCAAATCCTCCCAAACACGCCTCTTGTACGAAGAGATCGATCGTTAGTTTCGTGATGCGGGGCCCGATTGAGGCGGCGTGATTCTAGACCTCTTCCTTCCACATACGAACGAAGAGGACTTGCGTTGGCTTATCGGCCCAGATTTTCTGGATTGACCGTCTCCGGCAGAGGCTCACCCGCGAAGTGGCAGGCCGCGAACTGTCCCGGCTTGTGCTCGACCAGAGGCGGCACCTCGGTCTTGCACACCGGAAACTGCGCGATCGGACAGCGCGTGTGAAAGACGCAGCCGCTCGGAGGGTTGAGCGGCGTCGGGATGTCTCCCTTGAGCAGGATGCGCGACTTCTTGACCGTCGGATTCGGCACCGGCACCGCGGAGAGCAGCGCCTTCGTGTACGGATGAAGCGGATCGGCATAGAGAGAACGCCGGTCGGCGAGCTCCATGATCTTGCCGAGGTACATCACCGCCACGCGCGTCGAGATGTGCTCGACGACCGAGAGGTCGTGGGCGATGAAGAGATACGTGAGTCCAAGCTCGTCCTGAAGGTCCTGCAGGAGATTGACGACCTGCGCCTGCACCGAAACGTCGAGCGCGGAGACCGGCTCGTCGAGCACGAGGAACTTCGGATTCGTCGCCAGCGCGCGCGCCACGCCGATGCGCTGCCGCTGTCCGCCGGAGAATTCGTGCGGATAGCGCTTGCGGTAATCGGGACTGAGGCCGACTTTCTGCAGCAGCTCCGCCACGCGCTCGTTCCGCTGCGACGCAGTCAGCTCGCCATGAATGACCAGCGGTTCCGCGACGATCGTTCCGACGGTCATGCGCGGATTGAGCGACGCATACGGATCCTGAAACACGATCTGCATGTTGCGCCGCATGCGCCGCATGTCGCCCGAGTCGAGATCGAGGATGCTCGTGTTCTCGAACAGCACGCGCCCGCCGGTCGGCTCGATCAGCCGCAGGATGCATCGGCCGATGGTCGTCTTCCCCGATCCCGATTCGCCGACCAGTCCGAGCGTTTCCCCGCGCGACACCGCGAAGCTCACGCCGTCGACCGCCTTCACGTTCGCCACGACGCGCGCGAGCACGCCGCGCTTGACCGGAAAGTATTTACGAAGCGAATCGACGACGAGGAGCGGCTCCCCCTTCCCCACCGGAATCTTCGGCGTGACCTGCGTCCCCGACTGCTCGCGCGGATCATGCACCGGCTTCGCATCGCGATCGAGGTGCCGCGCGGTCTGATCCGCCGGCGTCTGCAACCCGCCGGTGATCGCGGGAGCGACTTTGTCGTCGCCCGGGATGAAGGGTTTATCGGGCATGAGTCGAATTGAAAATTGAAAATTGAAAATTGAAAATCTGCGCGAACACGGGATTCGCGCCTGCGGACGGTTCGGGCGATGCGGTTGCGGCTCGGGTCATCGTTCTTTCAATTTTCAATTTTCAATTTTCAATTCGTTCCGGATCCGCCAACTCCCCATGGAGGTAACAGCGCGCCGACTGTCCTGGTGCGACGGGCATGAGCGCGGGTTCGTTGCCGAGGCAGATGTCCATGACGTCGGGGCAGCGGGGGTTGAACTTGCATCCTTTGGGGAGGTTGCTGATCGGAGGGACCATTCCGGCGATCGTGGCCAGTCTTCCCGGCGTGCCGTTGCTGTTGGCGACGGCGTCGATGCTCGGCAGCGATTTCAGCAGGCCGCGCGTGTACGGATGTGCGGGATTCGCGAAGAGCTGGCTGACCGGCGCTTCTTCGACGACGCGGCCGGTGTACATGACCACGATGCGCTCGCAGAACTCGGCGACGACGCCGAGGTCATGGGTGATGAGCAGCACGGCAAGGCCGAGCTTCTTCTGCAGCGATGCCAGCAGCTCCATGATCTGCGCCTGGATCGTGACGTCGAGCGCGGTGGTCGGTTCGTCGGCGATCAGCAGTTCCGGATCGCAGGAAAGCGCGATGGCGATCATCACCCGCTGGCGCATGCCGCCGGAGAGTTGATGCGGATAGTCCTCGAGCCGCTTGTGCGGATCGGGGATGGAGACGAGCTCGAGCATCTCTCCGGCCTGCTTCCACGCTTCTTTCCTGCCGACCTTGCGGTGGATGCGAATCGCCTCCGCGACCTGCGCCCCGATCTTGAACACCGGGTTGAGCGACGTCATCGGCTCCTGAAACACCATGGCGATGTCGTTGCCGCGAACGGTGCGCATTTCTCGTTCCGAGAGCGCCGCGAGATCGCGTCCTTTGAAGCGAATCTGTCCGCCGGTGATTTTTCCCGGCGCGGCGACGAGGCGCATGATCGACATCGCCGTCACGCTCTTGCCGCAGCCCGATTCGCCCACGAGCGCCACGGCCTCACCACGCCGCACCGAGAAGGAGACGTTGTCGACGGCATCGACTCTGCCATCGCCCGTGAAGAACGTCGTGCGGAGGTTCTTGACTTCGAGCAGCGCCTCGGACGGATTGACGTCGATGTCCGCCACCCGCGCTCCGCTCAATCCCGTTGGCTGCTCGACGGTTGAATCTGTCACGGCGCGGGATGGTAGCAAGAACGATGACAGCGCGCTCTCATCCTCTCTTCAGTCTCCGCAGCACGCCATGCACTTCGTCGATGCGCATCGCGGCCGCCATCGCAAAGTAGACGACGCCGAACACGCCGGCGACGAGGATGCCGTCGCGAATGAGCGGAAAGAGGTTCGGCAGCGGAAGACGCGGCCGCAGGTAGACGTGAAACGCGGCCGCGGCGACGCCGGCCACGATCGCTCCGATCCAGAGCTTCGTCGTGTACGCGGCGGCGCTGGCGATCCTGCCGATGCGCTTCTGCAGCGCGTGACGCAGCATCACGAACTCGACCCACCCCGCCACCCCCGCGGTCGCCGTGAGCGCGATCGCACCGAACGGCGCGGTACCGCCCGGAATCATCGGCATCGGCATGCCGCTGGCGACGAGCACGTGCAGAAAGAACGGACGCAGCGGAATGGCGAAGAGATATCCGAGCACGCCGGTGACGATCACGCGCGTCACCGCGAACTTGAGCGGCGTGCGCGTGTCGCGCAACGCATAGAAAGCGGACGAATAGAGACGCCCGAACGTCGCCGCAACCAGTCCGACCGTCGAGCCGATGAGGATGTACCAGACGAAGATCGTGTCGGCGGAGGTGAAGCGACCGCCCTGGTACAGCGCCGCCACGAGCACGTTGCCGATCGTCAGGAACGCGACCGACGACGGAATGACGAAGAACGCGATCTGTCGCAGTCCCCGCTCGAGGCGCGCGCGCAACGCGGCGCTGATCTCATCGAGACTCCCCGTCGCCCGCGCCATCTCCGGCAGTTCGGCGGCCGAGACGGAGACGCCGAAGAGGCTGACCGGAAGCGTGTAGATGATCTGCGCGTACGAGATCGCGGAGACGGCGGCCGTGCCGAGGAGCGTGGCGATGAGGTTGTCGAGATAGGCGCTGAGCTGCACCACGCCGCGACTGATGACCACCGGCACGAAGTTGCGGATCACCTCGCGGAGCGGCGTGAAGAGCATGTCGATCGCAAAGCGCAGATTGCGTTCGTGCCGAAAGACGAACGGCAGCTGGACGAGCAGCTGCGCCGCCGCGCCGACCACCGTCCCCCACGCCGCCGCGACGGCGAGCGAGCGATCGGCCACACGTCCGCCGAAGAGGAACAGCGTCACGATCATGACGATGTTCATGAACACCGGCGCGACGTACGAGAGAAAGAAGCGCCGGTGCGAATTGAGGATGCCGAGGCACCAGGCGGAGAGGACGAGGATGCCGATTGCGGGAAAGAGGATGCGCACCACCCGGATCGCGAGCAGCCGCACCTCCCCTTCGAACCCCGGCGCGATCATCCACAACATCTGCGGGGTGAAGAGCACGCCCAGCAGCACCACCACGGCCACCGCGAGCGAGAGCACCGCGGCGACGGCACCCGCCAGGCGGCCGGCCGTCTTCTCGTCGTTTTCCGAGAGCAGCTTCGCGTAGACCGGAATGAACGACGCCGAAAGCACCCCTTCGCCGAAGAGATTCTGAAGAATGTTCGGAATGCGGAACGCGGCTTTGAACACGCCGGCCGCATCCGAGTTGCCGAGAAAGTGCGCGAATACTTTCTCGCGAACGAGACCGCTGATGCGGCTGAGAAAGATTCCCGCGGCGACGAGCGCGGCGTAACTGCCGGAGCGTTTTGCGGTGGTGTTGGAATTCATCGTGCGGACGGCGCGCTAAGATAACGCGCTTCGGTTGGCGGTTGGCAGTTGGCGGTTGGCGGGAGAACGAAAATCGTTCCTCGTTTCACCGCCAACCGCCAACCGCCAACCGCCAACCATCATGCAAACAATCACCATTGCAGGCGCGGGACCATCCGGCCTCGCCGCCGCCATCGCCCTCGCTCGCGCGGGCCGCTCCGTCACCGTGCATGAGGCGAAGCGCGACGTCGGCGTCCGCTTCATCGGCGACCTGCAGATCATCGAAGGTTCCTCCGAGCGTGAACCGGTGCCCGATTTTCTCGACCGCATCGGCGTCGAGCGCAACTTCTACTTCCGTCCCGCCACGTGGGCCACGTTCTACGACCATCGCAACAACGCGCGCACGATTCGCAGCGAAGATCCGTTCGGCTTTTTCATCAAGCGCGGTCCGGAAGACGACACGCTCGATCGCGGCCTGTTGGCGCAGGCACGCGCCCTCGGCGTCGAGATCGTCTTCAACAGCCGCCTGAAACCCGAAGAGGCCGACATCGTCGCCACCGGTCCTGCCGCTCCCGACGGCCTGGCGCGTGAGATGACCTGGCACACGGACGACTCCGAGCGCGTCGACGTGTTCTTCAATCACCACCTCGCGCCGGGCGGCTACTCGTATCTCTTCATCCTCGACGGCATCGCCACGTTCGGCTGCGCGATCGTCGCCGACTTCAAGAAGATCGACGACTATTTCGATCACTCGCTCGCCGCGGCGCAACGCGCGAATCCATTCACGATTCCGGGCCAGACGCGCACCGGCTACTCGTACATGAACTTTCATCTGAAGCGGAGCGCGCTGAAGGACGGCGCGCGCTTCGTCGGCGAAGCAGCCGGGTTTCAGGACTATCTCTTCGGCCTCGGCATCCGCTACGCGCTCACGAGCGGCTGGCTGGCCGCGCAGAGCATTCTCCAGAATCGCGACTACAACGAGCTCTGGACGGCGCAGCTCGGACGCAAGCAGCAGACGTCACTCGTCAACCGGTTTCTCTACGAAGCCGGCGGCAACACCGGGCTCTCGATCTTCGTGAAGCAGGCCGCGCGCGCCCGCGATTTCAATCGCTATCTCAGCGGCTGGCACGCACAGACGTGGTGGAAAGCGCTGCTCGCGCCGCTGGTGCAGCGCATGTGGCGGCATCGTGGACGCTGCATGCACAAGCCGCTCGTCGAAGGCATGCCGCACTGGTGCCGCGCC
The DNA here is from genome assembly GCA_036261885.1 of Thermoanaerobaculia bacterium. Taxonomy (GTDB): domain Bacteria; phylum Acidobacteriota; class Thermoanaerobaculia; order Gp7-AA8; family Gp7-AA8; genus QHVT01. The sequence continues at coordinate 353,506 of DATAJY010000004.1, forward strand.
CGCGATACGGAAATGCGCGTTCCGCCCCTCGGCGAGGTTCAACGTTGACGGAGCTCGAGCGCGCGTACGACGAGTGTCGCCGGATCGCGCATCAGCACGGCGCGAACTTCTCGGTCGGTTTTCGTTTTCTTCCGAAGCACAAACGTCAGGCCGTCTACGCCGCCTACGCCGTCTGCCGCATCGCCGACGATTTCGCCGATGAAGGCGACGATCCGACCGACGTGCGCATGGCGAAGCTCGACGCCTTTCAACGCGAGCTCGAGACGACGTACGACGGCCATCCGACAGAAACCATCACTCTGGCGCTGGCCGATTCGCTGCAGCACTTCGCAATTCCGAAGAGCGCGTTCGTGGCCCTGATCGACGGCTGCCGCCAGGACATGGTCAAGACCCGATACGAAACGATCGACGAGCTGCTGCATTACTGCGATCTCGTGGCCACGTCGATCTCCGACATCTCTCTTTCGATCTTCGGCCATCGCACGGAGAAGGCGCGCGACTACGGACGCAATCTCGCCGCGGCACTGCAGTTGACCAACGTCACCCGCGACATCGGCGATGACCTCACGCGCGACCGCATCTACGTTCCGGCCGACGAGCTGCGCGCGTTCCACCTCACCGAACACGACCTGTTCGCCCGCGTCGAAGACGAGCGCATGCGCGCGATGATCGAGTTTCAGATCGAACGTGCCGAAGGATACTTTCGCGCAGCCGAGCCGCTGCTGCGCGAGCTCGATTTCGATGCGCGTTTCCCGACCGTCCTGATGGGCGGCATCTACGCGACCGTGCTCGCGAAGCTACGCAAGGATCCCCTGATTGCCATCCGCCGCCGGCTCTCGCTCTCGACACTGCAGAAGGTGCTCGTGGTCGGCACACGCGTTCTTCGTCCGCACTTCGTCTGAAACTCACAGATAATTTCAAACGTCTGACGTTCGAGATGAGGCTGCGATCTCTCATCGGGTTGTTCCTGCTCCCCTCCGTGACCCTGGTCGCGCAAGAGGCGTCGCGGACGTCGACCGCGGTCGTGCCGATCGTCGGCAACGTCATCGGCGCCGGCATGGCCCGCTGGCGCACGGACGTCGAGATCGTCAACGACACCGGCGCCAAAGCCGACGTCGCCATCGAGCTGCCGAATACCGCGGAGCAGCCGGTGCTCCTGCTCACGCTCGCCCCGGGCGAAGTGCAGCGCTTCGGCGACATCACCGCGGAAGCGTTCGGCGTAGAGGCCGTGCTGTCGCCGCTGCGCATCACCACGAGCGGCCGCCGTTCGGTCACGGTGCGCGCGCAGGTGTACGCGGAGTACGGCGGCGAGCGTTCGCCCATGCAGCCGATCGCCACGTACATCGGCTCGCAGTACGCACCGATCCGTGTGCTCGACGGTCTCGCCTTCAGCGACGACTTCCGCACGAACGTCGGGCTCGTGAACTTCGGCACGCATGACGCGGAGTTCGTGCTCGCACTGCAGCGGATTCCCGGCCGCAACGTCGCCGTGACGCGCCGGCGCGTGCCGGCGGGACAGCTGTTTCACGAGGCGATTCAGTCGCTCTTTCCGCTGATCACCGAAGGCAACGGATTCGCGGTCGTGATCGAAAGCATCGCCCCCGAAACCTATGTCTACGCCTCGGTGGTCGAGAGCGTGACGCAGAGCGGGCGTTTCATCTCGCCGCGCATCGCCGTGCGTTGAAGAATCGTTCGCGCGCTGAGTTATTCTTCGCGCAATGGACGAGCCCGAGTACCTGATCTGCCTGCAGTGCGAGACGCCGACGTATCAGTTCGAATATGCGAACGGAAAACTCGTTCAGTGCGTCTGCACGACGTGCGGCTCCGACGACATCACCGAGTTCATGACCGAGGCGGAGCTCGAAGAGCAGTCATGAAACCGGTACTGATCGGCATCGCCGGCGGCACCGGCTCGGGGAAAACCACCGTCGCCCGCGCCATCTACGATCGCGTCGGCAAGGACCGCATCGAGTGGATCTCGCACGACTCGTACTACCGCGAGTTCGAGAGCCTCACCGATGAGGAGCGGCATCACATCAACTGGGATCATCCCGACTCTCTCGAAACGGAGCTGCTGGCCCGTCATCTCGACGTACTCGCGAAAGGCTCGTCGGTCGAAGTGCCGATCTACGACTTCGCGACGTATGCGCGCAAGCAGGAAACGCAGCGCGTCGAGCCGCGGCGCGTGATCATCGTCGAAGGGATTCTCGTCCTCGGCGAACCGGAGCTGCGTCGCCGCATCGACATCAAGCTGTTCGTCGACACGCCGCCGGACATTCGCTTCGTGCGCCGCCTGATGCGCGATACGAAGATCCGCGGCCGATCGCTGGAGAGCGTCATCGAACAGTACCTGACGACCGTTCGGCCGATGCATGAAGAGTTCGTCGAACCGTCGAAGCGATACGCCGACCTCATCATTCCGGAAGGTGGCGAGAACCTCGTGGCCATCAATGCGATCATTGCGCGGGTCGAAGGGTTGGTTGGCTGACGCGAGCACCAATTTTCGCGCTGACGCACCGAATGGCTTGTCGTTTCAAGCACTTACAACTTTTCACACCAAACGCGGAATCACCGGCCGCGACAGCCGGTTTCCCTGCTCCGTAACAGAAGAGCGCTCCCGGCCACGTTGACCGGGTTCGCACTCGAACCTAAAATGAGCCGGCAGCGGTCGGCTCGCGCGACCCATAGCTCAAGCCGAAGGGGGGGATTTCGGGGATGCCTCTCGTACACGTCAAAGAAGACGAGACTTTCGAGAACGCACTGCGTCGCTTCAAGCGCAAGTGCGAGAAGTCGGGGATTCTCTCCGAGCTCAAGAAGCGCCAGCACTACGAGAAGCCGAGCACGAAGCGGAAGCGGAAAGCGATTGCAGCGCGGAAGAAAGTGCTGCGGAAGCTCGCTGAAGAGCGCCGTACCGGCTACTAGTCTGATTCAGACGTTTTTCTGACGGCTCGCGAGCACATCGCGAGCCGTTTTCTTTTTGGGGCCGGCCTCCGGGCAGCCGGCTTCGCATGCACTGCCCGTTTCGACAGTACCCAATGAACGACTCTCTCAACACTCTCGAATTCGATCGCGTGCTCACGCTCGTGGCCATGGAGGCCAGGAGCCGTCCGGGCAAGGATGCGATCGCCCGCCGCCGCCCTCTGCGCACGATCGATGAGTGCGAGCGCGCGCAGCTCGACCTCGGCGAGATGGTCCGCTTCTACCACGTCGAAGGGCTGCTGCCGCTGGCCGGGCTCGATGACGTCGCTCCCCTCTTCGCGCGCGATTCCGTCCTCGAGCTCGAAGAATCGTGGCTCGTCGTCCGCGCCGTCCGCGCCGCCCAGGCGGTGCGGGACATGCTCCGTCGCTCCGAGTCGTATCCGCGGCTGCGCGCCATCGTCGAGGGCATTCCGGATCTTTCGGAACTGATGACCAAGGCGAACCGCTACTTCACGCGCGAGGGAAAGCTCCGCGAGGAAGCATCGGCCGAGCTGCGCGCGATCCGCGGCCGTATTCATCAGAAACGCACCGCCATTCAACGCACGCTGAACGACATCATGAATCGCAATGCCGAGGCGATTCAGGAGCCGCTCGTCGTCCAGCGCGGCGATCGCTACTGCATTCCGGTGCGCAGCGATCACCGCAACGCGGTCACCGGCATCCTCCACGAGCGTTCCGGCTCCGGCGCCTCGTTCTTCATCGAGCCGATGGCGGCCATCGAGCTCAATAACGATCTCGCCGACCTCCTGATCCAGGAGCGCGAAGAAATCGCGCGCATCCTCCGCTTCATCTCGCAGATGCTCTTCGACGCCCATGCGGACATCCGCATCGCCATCGAAGTGGCGGGCGAGCTCGATGCGCTGCAGGCTTGTGCGCTCTTCCACGACGTCGTGCGCGGTACACGCCCGCACTTCTCGAACGATCGCGAGTTGAAACTGCTCGAAGGACGACATCCGCTGCTCGACGAACGTCTCGCCGCCGCCCGCGAAGAGGCGTTTGGCGAGGAGCCGTCCGAGCGCAAGGTCGTACCGATCACGATCGAGCTCGATGGAGAAGGTTCGGCGCTGGTGATTTCCGGTCCGAATGCCGGCGGCAAGACCGTGGCGCTCAAGACGGCCGGCCTGCTCGTGGCGATGGCGATGAGCGGTCTCCCCGTTCCCGCGGCCGAAGGGTCGGTCATTCCCTGCGTCGACGCGCTGCACGTGCTGATCGGCGACGACCAGAGCGTGCTCGAACATCTCTCGACCTTCTCCGCATACCTCACGCGGCTCAAACGCATCCTCGGGCGCGTGACGCCGAAATCGCTCGTGCTGCTCGACGAGCTCGGCTCCGGCACCGATCCCGAGGAAGGGGCGGCACTCGCGGCGGCGATCATCGAGCATCTGCTCACCGTCCGCTGCCTCGTCATCGTCACCACCCACCTCTCGGCGCTGAAGAGCTTCGCCGTGCAGGACACGCACATCGTGAACGCCTCGATGGAGTTCGACGCCGAGACCGGTCATCCGACTTATCGGATGATCACCGGAATCCCCGGCCGCTCGCGCGCGATCGAAGTGGCGAAAATGATCGGCCTGCCGCCGACGATCATCGCCAGCGCCCGCGAACGCCTCGGCGAACGTTACGGCGAGACCGATCATCTCCTCTCGACGCTGCAGAAGCGGATGAGCGAGATCGTCGGGCAGCAGGACGAGATTGCGGAGTTGCGCAAACGGCTCGAAGGCGAAAGCCGCTCGTTGCGCGACAAAGCGGAAGCGCTCGAGAAGGAACGCGCGCGCCTCGGCACCACCTATCGCGAAGAGCTCGAACGCCTCCGCGACGACGTCGCGCGACAACTCTCGAACGAGATCAAGAACCTCCGCGACATGGATCGCGCGGCGCGACAGTCGGTGAATCCGACGCAGGTGCTGCAGACCATCACGAAGGCGGTCGACAAAGCCGTCGAGTTCATTCCGGCCGAGCAGCGGGAGATTCACGTCGGCGAAAAAGCAGAGCACCGCAAGTTCAAAGTGGTCGGCGAAGTGGTCTCGATCGACGGCGGAAAAGCGGTGATTAACGTTAACGGACGGAAGATGACCGTCGAAACGCGCGATCTCGTTCCGAAAGGTGGTCCCGCACCGGCGCCGGCGAAATCACGCGAACGCGCGCCATCGGCCGACGCTGCACCCGTCGCCGCGGAACTCAACCTCATCGGTCAACGTGTTGACGATGCGCTCGAAGAGTCCGACAAGTTCCTCGATCGGGCCCTGCTCGAAGGCAAATCGGCCGTGCGCATCATCCACGGTTTCGGCACCGGCACATTGCGCAAAGCGATTCGCGATTACCTGAGAAAACACCCGGCTGTGAAAAGCTGGCGCCCCGGCGCCGATAATGAAGGCGGCGACGGCGCCACGATCGCCATGCTCGACGCGTGATGATCGTCTCCCGCGACAACCGACTACCGACAACCGACTACCGTCATTAAATGGCCTTCGTCGATCTCAACGACGCGATCATTGCCCAGGTCCGCGACGCGGCCGACATCGTCGACTTCATTCAGCAGGTCACGCCGCTGAAGCTGGCGGGGACGCGCTACAAAGGCCTCTGCCCGTTTCATCGCGAGAAGACGCCGTCGTTCACGTGCGATCGCGCGAAGGGGTTGTTCTACTGCTTCGGCTGCGGCACGGGCGGCGACGTCTTCAAGTTCCTCATGCTGACGGAACGTTTCACGTTCCCCGAGGCCGTGGAACATGTGGCGTCGCGCTACGGCATCGAGCTGCCGAAGAAGCGCAAGGCGCAGAAAGACAGCGACAAAGACGATCTCCTGGAAGTGCTCGACGACGCCTCGGAGGCGTTTCATCAGGCTCTCGAGTGGGGCGACAACCTCGCGCAGCGCTATCTGCGCGACCGCCGCGTCTCGAAAGAGATCGTCACCCGCTACGGCTTCGGCTTCGCTCCCGATGCCTGGGACTACATCCTTCGCCGCCTCGGACAGAAGCACGGCGAGAAGCGGCTCGAGCTCGCCGGACTGGTCACGCCGCGCAAGGAAAAGACCGGCTACTACGATCGCTTCCGCAACCGCCTGATCATTCCGATTCACTCCGAGACCGGCGCGATCGTCGGCTTCGGCGGCCGCTCGCTCGACGGCGGCGAGCCGAAGTATCTGAACTCCCCCGAGTCGGAGCTCTTCAACAAATCGCGGCTGCTCTACAACCTCCATCGCAGCAAAGACGCGATGCGCCGCTACGACCGTGCGATTCTCGTGGAAGGTTATTTCGACGCCATCGCCATCGATCACGCCGGCGTTCCCGGCGTCGTCGCTTCGATGGGAACGTCATTGACGCCCGGACAGGCTTCGCTGATGCGCCGCTTCACGAAAAACGTGGTGGTCGCGTACGACGGAGACAACGCCGGCCGCGCCGCGACGCTGCGCGCCGCGCAGATCCTGCTCGCCGCCGGCATGCAGGTCTCCGCGCTCGACCTGCATGGCGAAAAGGATCCGGACTCGCTGATCCAGAAGTTCGGCGTCGATCGTTTCACCGAAGTGCTCTCGACTCCGCTCGACATCTTCGAGTTCGGGTTGCGTGAGTGGGGCGCGGATGCGCATCAGCTCAGCGGCCGCGAAAAATCGGAGCGCGTCGAGCAGTTCATGCCGCTGCTGTCGGCCGTGACGGACGCCGTGGTGCGCAACGAGGCGGCGCAGCGCATCGCCGACGCCTACCGGCTGGAGTTTGAAACAGTCTGGTCACGGGTTCGCGGAAAAGCGACCGCGAAACCGCAGGATGAGCGTCAGAAGCGCCTGCCTCCACCCACCGGAGAGAAGTTCGTGCTTCTCGCGGCGCTTCAGGGACGGCTTTCGGACGAACAACGGGCGCGGCTTCGGGACGAGTATTTCGACGATCCGGGGTGCAAAACGCTCTTCGCCATCATGAAAAATAACATTTCGGCGGGCGAGGCTATTGACTTTGCCGAAGTCGGAACCCAGCTTAGGGGCGAGGCGGAACTCACCCTGCTTTCCGAGCTGAGCCTCAGCGAAGACATCGACGATCGCGCTCTCGAACGGCTGGAAGAAAACCTTCTCCCCATGGAGCGTGGCTATATCGAGCGCCGGAAGCAGCAGATCCAACGTGAGATTGTGGAAGCGGAAAAAAACGGCGATCTTGCGCGGGTCGATCAGCTCGTCATGGAGAAGATGCAGCTGTCGCGTATCTCGAACACACTGAAATAATTATCGTCCCCCAATGATTACGCGTGTGTCCACTCTGGACGATACTTTGGCTGGTTTGTCAACCCTCCGTTGTGACACTCCAGCCAAGGCCTCGTTCGGGGGCCTCGAGTGCCGACAGGGCGACTGACCAGCTGCCCAATGCGAGGAGCGAATTGACATGACGACACGCCTGCGCACTTCGAATCTCGAACCGGATTCCAACTTTGAAGACGAGGGGGTTGGCGAGTTGAGTGTCGAAGAAAAATACGCGGAAGTAAAGCAGCTCATCGCGATCGGTAAGGAAAAGGGCTTTCTGCTTTACGACGAGATCTACGAGGTGCTCCCGGAGGAAGTCACTTCCCTCCCGGAAGAGCTCGACGAGATCTACATCCGCTTCAACGATCTCGGAATCGACGTCATCGAAGATGCCGAGAAACCTCTCCAGGCGAGCCCGAAGGGCATCGTCACGATCGACGGCACGATCGAAGAGAAGGAAATGGATCAGCGCGAAGAGGTCCAGCAGGACATCATCGCGGCCTCCAGCGGCATCGTCGACAAGACGAACGACCCGGTGCGCATGTATCTGCGCGAAATGGGCACGGTCAAGCTTCTCGACCGTCAGGGCGAAGTCGATATCGCCAAGCGCATCGAAAAAGGAGAGCGCAAAGTCTTCAAGGCGCTCTCCGCAAACCGGATCATTCGTGAAGAGATCCTCAAGATCTACGAGGCGGCCAAGAAGGACGCCCGCGTGATCAAAGAGACCATCGATCTGGCCATGCCCGATGACGATGGCTCCGCCGCCACCACCGATGAAAACGGCGAGCCGAAGATGCCGGCCGCGGTCACCAACAAGATCCACGAGATCATGGTGATCTTCGAAGGCATCGCCAAGCTCGACAAGAAGATCAAGGACGGGCTGGTCAAGCTCGCCGATCCGAAGAAGCTCAGCGACCGCACCATCGCCACGACGCTGAAGAACGTCGACAAGCTCGAACAGGAGCTCGCCGACGAACTGCAGCGCGTCGATTTCACGCCGCAGACGCGCAATCGGATGATCAACAAGCTCAAGGACATCGACAACGAGCTGTCGCAGGCCGTGTCGATGATCCGCAAGGACGAGCAGGCTCTGAAGCGCGAAAAGGACAAGACCCGCCGCGACTTCTACCGCCGCCGTCTGCAGAAGTATCAGGAAAAGCTCAACGAGCTCGAGACGTTCTACGGCGTCACGCACGAAGACCTGCGCAAGACCATCCGCGAGATCCGCTCGGGGGAAGAGGAAGCCGATCAGGCCAAGCAGGAACTGATCGTGGCCAACCTTCGCCTGGTCGTCTCGATCGCGAAGAAGTACACGAACCGCGGCCTGCAGTTCCTCGACCTCATTCAGGAAGGCAACATCGGCCTGATGAAAGCGGTCGAGAAATTCGAGTACCGCCGCGGCTACAAGTTCTCCACGTACGCGACGTGGTGGATCCGCCAGGCCATCACCCGCGCCATCGCCGATCAGGCCCGCACCATCCGCATCCCGGTGCACATGATCGAAACGATCAACAAGCTGACGCGCACGTCCCGCGCGCTCGTGCAGGAGCTCGGCCGCGAACCGCAGGCCGAGGAGATCGCCGAGCGGATGGACATGCCGGTGGCGAAGGTTCGCAAGATCATGAAGATCGCCCAGGAGCCGATCTCTCTCGAGACTCCGATCGGAGAAGAGGAAGACTCGCATCTGGGAGATTTCATCGAGGATCGCGGCGTGATCTCCCCCATCGAGCACGTCATCGTCGCGAATCTCAAGGAGCAGACCTCGAAGGTCCTGCGCACCCTCACCCCGCGCGAAGAGCAGGTGCTCAAAATGCGCTTCGGCGTCGGCGACGGTGCCGAGCACACGCTCGAGGAAGTAGGCCGCTCGTTCAACGTCACCCGCGAACGCATCCGCCAGATCGAATCGAAAGCGCTCCGCAAGTTGCGCCACCCCAGCAGAAGCAAGAAACTGCGTCCCTTCCTGGACGCGACGTTCTAGAAAAAAACGGCGGCCGAAAGGCCGCCGTTTTTTGTTTATACTGGCGCCTCCACACACGCCCGCGCGCTTTTCTTCCTCCTCAGCGCCGCAGAAATCATCATGGGTGACTATCGAGAACTGGACGCGTGGGCCAACGCACGCAAACTGGCCGTTGCGGTCTACAAGCAGACAGCAAAGTTTCCTGTCGTCGAGCGCTTCGGCCTCATCGGCCAGATGCGGCGCGCGGCGATCTCCGTCGCCTCAAACATCGCCGAGGCGCATGGTCGCGGTCCTTCCGGCGACCGAGTTCAATTCCTGCTGATGGCCAGAGGCTCGATGTTCGAGTTGCAGACGCAGGCACTCATCAGCGGCGACCTCGGGTACATCCCGGCGGAACACGCGGAGGCGATGGTCAAGGCGTCCGTGATCATCGGGAAGCAACTGAGCAGCCTCATTCGTCACTACCGCACGCAATCACCCCCGTGACGTCACGCAGAACAGCAACGATCGACTACACCACGGTCACAATGCCGGTCCGTGCGGCTCCGCAACGAGAAGGCGGCCCATCGGGCCGCCTTTTGTTTGCCCATCCGCGCTGGCTTCACCGTCGTCAACCGGTCACCATCCACTCCGGCTCGGGCAGGTAGCTTTCGTTCGCCTTGATCACACGGGCCGGCGAGCCAACGGCGAACGAGTTGGGCGGCAGATCCTTGAGCACCACCGAACCGGCACCAACGATTGAATTGCGTCCGATTCGCACGCCTGCGCCGATGCTGCTTCCGGGGCCGATGTAAACCTTCTCTTCGACGTGGCACCCTGCTCCGATGAAGCTCGTAATCAGCGTCACATCGTCTTCCAGGGTGACGTCTTCCATGAGAGCAGCACTGCTTGTGATGAGGCAGTTGTTTCCCACCCTGCAATCAACCGTGATGCTCGTGTAGCTCATGATGAGGTTCCCACTGCCAACCTTCGCGCTCGCCGAGATGTACGCAGTCCGGTGAACCGACCCGACGGGAGTCAGGCCAAGGGACACGCAGTACCGGAAGAGCGCGGATTTGATCTGAACGTGCTTCACCGCTGCCAGCCCGACAGCGAAGTGGGTCACGCCCTCTTCCTTTGCCAGTCTGGCGATGTCTTTCCACGATCCGATCACCGGCAGACCGTAGTAGTTCTTCCCAAGCTTCTCCGCGGCGTCGTCGAGAATCCCGACGAAGTTACACGCGTCGAATTCACCGTTGGATCTCAGGATGTCCAGAATCGTGTTCGAGGTCTGGCTGGTGCTGAAGAGAACGCTTTTCATAAGTTTGCGAGCAACTCTTTCTGTCGCTTAGGCGAAGCGCGGGAAACTTCCGGCAAGCGTCGGCAACGACCCGTCACCGTCGGGCTCAAACCACCCGGTCCAGATCCGCCAGCAGCGCGCCTGCATCCTTGTATCTCAAGGCCGGATTCTTCTCCAGGCAGCGCATCACCATCGCGTTGATCTCCCGTCCGATGTCCGCGCGCAGCTCGACCGGCGGCTTGGCGGCCTCGGTGATGTGCGCGGTGAGAATGCCGGTCAGTGATGACGACTCGAACGGACGGCGGCCGACGAGGAGCTCGTAGACCATGACGCCCATCGCGTAGACGTCGGTGCGCGCGTCGAGCTGCTTTCCCTGCACCTGCTCGGGACTCATGTAGTGCGGCGTGCCGACGATCAGACCGGCCTGGGTCATCGCCTCGGTGGTTTCGGCGACGCGCGCGATGCCGAAATCCATCAGCTTGACCTCGCCTTTCGCATCGATCAGCACGTTCTGCGGCTTGATGTCTCGATGGATGATGCCCTGTTCATGCGCGGCCTGCAGTCCGCGGCAGATCTGACGCGCGATGCCGATGGCCGCGCGCGTCGGCATCTGCCGGTTCGGCGCTTCGTCGAGCAGTTCATTCAGCGTGTAGCCGCGCACGTACTCCATCGAGATGAAGTAGACGCCTTCCGCCTCGCCGTAGTCGTACGTGCGCAGCACGTTGCGATGCGTGATCTTGCGCGCCAGCCGGATCTCGCGTTTGAAGCGCTCCAGATCTTCCGGCGATTTCTGCATCACGTCGCCCGGCAGCGTCTTGATGGCCACCGTCTCGTCGAGCTGCGTGTCGGTCGCCTTGTAGACAACGCCCATGCCGCCGCGGCCGAGGATCTGTTCGATGCGGTACCGTCCGGAGAAGACGTGACCGAGGGAAAGATCGGTCTGCGGCGCGCCGGGAGCGGTGACGCCCGCCTGCGTCGCATCCATCTTCACCGTGGCCATGCTCGACGTCCCCATCGCGCGCATCATCCCGGTCGTAACGCTGAGCAACGGCAGCGCGGCCACCGGCAATGCGTTCGGCAGCCACTTGAGCTTCACCTCTTCGCGCTGCGACGACGACAACACATCCTGTCCCGCGGCCTGCGCGGTTTCGTACGAGACGTACGCGTAGCCGTTCGGCGCGTGCCAGGCGAAGAGCAGTGCCAACAGCGGTGCATTGCCGACGATCGCCAGCCCGCTGTCGGCCTCGAGTGAAACCGAACCGGTGACGAATTCACCGGTGGCCACGCCGACGCCGATCGACATCTGCGAGCTCGAGCCGAGTTGCGACGCGAGCTCCTCGTTGATGGCCCGCGCCGCGCGAATGGCGTGGATGATTCCGCGCTCGCCGCGGAAGACCGACACGAGGCGATGGCCGTTGATTTCCCGCACCTCGCCGTCCTGCCGCTCGACTTCGTGCTCCTGCAGGCGCATCGCGCGCTCGACGCTGGCGATCACGCTCATCGCATCGCCTTCGCCGACCGTGGCCGGCAAGCCGCGCAGATCGGTGACGAGCACCGTTCCTTCATCGAGCTTCGCCGCCTCGGTGGCGCGACGGCCGGTCGCCGCTGTTTCCGCCGAGCGCTCGGCCATGTCGGCATAGAGCGCTTCGAGCTCGGCCTTGTCCCGAAGGGAGTTGATCATCTTGCCGAACGAGCGGCCGAGAATACCCACCTCGTCATTGCGGCTCACGTCGGGAGTGATGCTGTAATCGCCGGCGGTGACGGCCTGCGCGAAGCCGGCCAGCTGCTCGATCGGGCGGGTCACGCGTTTCGCGATCAGCCACGACGACAGAAACGCCAGCAGCAGCGCGATGCCGCCGCCGACCATCATCGACTGTTCGATCTCGCGGAACGGCGCCAGCTCGCGATCGAGCGAACGGAGAAAGATCGCGTTACCGACGACGTTCTTGCCGGAGCGCAACGGCTCGGTGGTGAAGATGTAGCGGCTCTGATCGACCGTGACTTCGCCGGTGCTGGTGTTCGGATTCGTCATCGCGCTCGGCGCGGTCGAGGAGCGCACCGGCGTGGTCGAGCCCTTCGGCGCGAAGATGACGCCGGCGTTCGTCGATTGCGCGATCGAATTCGCGAATTTCTCATCGATCGCGTATGCATTGATGAGATAGCCGACCACCACCTTGCGCGCGCCGGCGCCGATCGGAGCGACGGCCGCGTGATAGAGCTTGCCGTCGAGCGCGAGAACGCCGGTCGTACGCGCGACTGCCTGATCGTCGACGATGGCCCGCACGAGCGGTGTCTTTTCGTAGAAGTCTTCTTCCGGCGCCCCGGCCACCATGATCCGATCGGTGCGCGCGACGAGAATGCCCTGATCGTCGAGGAGCATCATCACGTCGACCTTGAGGCGCTCGCGATTCTGCAGAAGCTGGTCGTTGATGCTGCTGATGTCGATCTGGGGCGTGGCCGGCGGTGCATTCGGATCGGCAGGCGGGGCCGCGATGGCGGTCGTCGGTTCGGCTGCCGCGACGCTGCCCTGCAGCGCGGTCTGAATGTACGCGGTGAAATTGGCGTCGCTGCCGAGCAGCTGCGTCGCACTGCCGAGAGCGAGCAATCGCTGCGCTTCGAAATCGCGGAACAATTTCGCGGCGCTGGCGATGGAGGTCTTCACCGTCTCGTCGGCGATGGCGTTCGCGCGCTGGATGGTGATGCCGATCGCCACGCCGACGACGATCAGAATGAGGAGGGCAGTCAGCCCGAAGAGTTTGAGAACGAGCGGGAAGCGCGGCCGCTCCACCGTGTACGCTTTTTTCTCGGGCATCGAGCCGGAGGCAGTGGTCACGGTGTCGAGCGTCTGCGCTGTCACGTCAGTAATCCCTCGGCTCTCGATAGGTCTGTCCGAATTTGTTCTTGTGCTGTGCCGAACGGAACGTCCGTCCGTCGATGGTCAGCAGATTCAGGCCGGCCACTTTCCCGTCGGCCGCCACCTCGATCTCCTGAGATGCCGAACCGCCCTGTTCGTTCCATGCCGTGACACGATACTTCCCCGCCGGTACATCGAACGAGTAGTTCCCCTGCGCATCGGTGAAGCCGTAATACGGCGTGGCCATCACGTGCACGACTGCCGACATCGTCGGATGCACGTTGCAGTAGACGTTCACGACGCCCGGCGTTTCGAACTTGTGCACCTTCCCCGTTCCCTTGCGATAGAGCCCGAGGTCGAATGTGTTGCCGGGAGTGAGCGAGAAGAGATTGTGTGCGATCGGATCTTCGTTCGGGAAATTGATGGTCGAGCCTGCCGGCACGGCGACGACGTGCGGCAGGAAGGCTTTGCTGCGCGTGGTCATCGTGAACGCCTGCGGGGGGCGCTTCGGAGCGCGGCCGAGAGGATCGAGCCACACCAGCGTCTCGCTGATGACCGGTTGCTGGCCGCGACGGGTGATGAAGTGCACTTTGCCGGTCACGACGGCCGCGCCGAGGTTGAACGCGAGCGCGAGGATGCTCGCGAACATCAGGGATCGTTTCATAGGAAATGTGCTCCGGAGGGCAAAAAAGTGTAGCACAGGGATTTGTGCGCCCGGCATGACGATTGAAGTACAAAAGACATCAGAATTTTTCATTGCGATTAGGGGCGAAAAACGTATCATCTTAACCATGCATGAAACGGAGACTCCGACCAGCCGGTGCAATAATCGCCGATAGCGGGTGTTTCCCTCGATGTACGAATTCGATGTGGCTCCTGGCTGCATCACCTCTTTGAAAAGTTCTCGAGTTCCCGCTCCTCCCCTCCACCCGGGGTGTGTGAGCGGTCGATCCGGTCCGTAAACAGGGCGCGGTGGGTCATGGCACGTGACGTGACGCCCGTTGCGGGTCCGCCGGAAATTCATGGGGAGGAGGTACAACGTTTCGCATGGATTGTTCTAATAAACCTGAGGGGGTTACGTCGTAACGCACAACGTTACGGAGTAACACCTACCCCGGAAGGGCGCTCGTGAAAACGAGTGCCCTTTTTGTTTTTGCCCATGTGGTTTTCATGGCTGCGCTCACGGACGCGAGCGCGGTTTTGTTTCGCGCCTCTCCTTCTCTGTACACTCTCGCGCCGTGCACAACTTCGCTCTCATCGGCGTCGCCGGCTTCGTGGCGCCTCGCCATCTCGACGCCATTCGCGACACCGGCAACTGTCTCGTCGCCGCGGTCGATCCCAATGACTCCGTCGGCGTCCTCGACCGTTACTCGTTCGACGTCAAGTTCTTTCGCGAGATCGAGCGCTTCGATCGCTTCATGGAGAAGGTGCGTCGCGGGCCCGAGAGCGGCCGTGTCCATTACGTCTCCATCTGCTCCCCCAATTACCTGCACGACGCACACGTACGGCTCGCGTTGCGCGCCGGCGCGCATGCCATCTGCGAGAAGCCGCTGGTCATCAATCCGTGGAACCTCGATGCACTCGAAGAGCTCGAGCGCGAGAGCGGACGTCGCGTCTACAACGTCCTGCAACTGCGCCATCACCCCGCGCTGCTGAAGGTGCGCGAATCGCTCGATCCGTCGAAGCGATACAACGTCGAGCTCGACTACATCACCGCTCGCGGCGCCTGGTACGACGTTTCCTGGAAAGGGTCGGACGAGCGTTCCGGCGGCGTGGCCACGAACATCGGCATTCACTTCTTCGATCTGCTGCTCTGGCTGTTCGGCGACGTCGATCGCTGCAGCGTGCATGTGCGTGAGAAACGCCGCATGTCCGGCACGCTGCAATTGAGGAACGCGGATGTGAAGTGGCGACTATCGGTCGATGCCGGCGATCTCCCGTTCTCCCCCGCGCCCGGAAAGAAGACGACGTACCGTTCACTGACCATCGACGGCCAGGAGCTCGAGTTCACCGACGGCTTCGCCGATCTGCACACGATCGTCTACAAAGACATTCTCAGCGGCGGCGGATTCGGCATTGTCGATGCGCGGCCGTCGATCGAGCTCGTTCACACCATTCGCACCGCGGAGATCGAACACGCATGATTCACGAATCGGCTTACGTCGATGAAGGGGCTCAGATCGGCGAGCGCACGAAGATCTGGCACTTCTGCCACATCACCTCCGGAGCCCGCATCGGCTCCGATTGTTCCCTCGGACAGAACGTCTTCGTCGCCCGTAACGTGACGATCGGCAATCACGTGAAGATCCAGAACAACGTGTCGCTCTACGAAGGGGTCGTGCTCGAGGACTACGTCTTCTGCGGACCGAGCATGGTCTTCACGAATGTCCGTACCCCCCGCTCCGCATTTCCGCGAAACACCGCCGCCGACTACCTCGAGACGCGCGTGAAGCACGGTGCGTCGATCGGCGCCAACGCGACGATCGTCTGCGGCTCGACGGTCAGCGAGTGGGCCTTCATCGCCGCCGGTGCGGTGGTCACGAAAGACGTACCGGCGTACGCACTGATGGCCGGAGTTCCCGCGCGCCGCATCGGGTGGGTCTGCCAGTGCGGCGTGACGCTCAAATTCGAAGGTGAGTCGGCAACATGCGGGGAATGCGGGCGCCTGTATCGGCTCGCCGACAATCGCGTCACACTGACCGCCTGAGGCCATCGAGGAGCGGCGTTTCCGGCGCGTGACCGGTGAGTGCACGAAGCGCGTCGCTGTCTGCGATCCAGTGAGTCCCGCCGGTACCCGACTCGAATCGCGGCGCGACTCCGAGCACGGCACCGATCGCCGTTCCGATCTCGCGCATCGAGAGCGCCGGCCCTCCGAGGTCGACGACATGCGATCCGGCCACGCCCGAAATGCGCAGCAAACCGTCGATCACATCATCGATGAACGTCAGCGACAGCATCGGCCCATCGCCGGTCACTCGGATCGGAACACCGGCGCGAACGTTCGCGATGAGCCGCGGGACCAATCGCTTCGCGCTCTGTCCCGGTCCGTATGGAAAAAACAGGCGGACGATCTGCACATCGATGAGAGCGCCCGCTGCGCGCGCAATGTCTTCGGCTGCGCGTTTCGATTCCGCATACGGCCCCTCGCCGGTGACGCCGCCGGTGGAGAGAAGCACGAAGGTCTTCACTCGCGATGCGACCGCCCAGTCGATGAGTCGTCGCGTGCCCTCGACGTTCACCGCCTGCATGTCATTCACCTCATCGATGACGCCCGCGCAGTGAAATACGACGTCCGCCGGTGGCAGTGGCGGCAGCGGCTTACGCAGATCCGCACGATCGCGCGTCAACGCGAATGCGTCCGGAAGATGTTGCAGGAGATGCTTTCCGACGAAGCCCGACGCGCCGGTGACGAGCGTCCGCATGTTCACTCGGGTCGATACCGCAACACCCGCGCGGGCACGCCGGCGACGATCGCATAAGGCGGCACATCGTGAGAGACGACCGCCCCGGCGCCCACCTGCGCGCCGCGCCCGACGGTGACGCCGGGCAGAATGATCGAGCCGATGCCGAGGTCAGCGTCGTCTTCGATGAGAACAGGCGCGTCATCGACGCCGGCGAAGACAATCGGTACCTCGCGACCGAGCTCGGCGTGGCGGGCGGTGTGAATGCGCACCGACGGTCCGATGCCGACGTTGTTGCCGATCGTCAGCCCTCCGGCTCCATGGAGAAAACAGTGCTGGCCGATCCAGACGTTGTCGCCGATCGTCAGCACGTTCTTGTGGTACCCCTTCAAGATGGCGTAGTGGCCGATGTAGACGTTGCTGCCGATCACTACGTTCTCGGGATGGAACAGCATCGACCCGCGCTCGAAAATGACATTCGTGCCTGCGCCGCGGAGCTTCGCGACGTCGACTTCACCATCTCCATGCGAGCGAAAGAGTTTCACGCGTTCGATCCGCATTCGATTCTAGCCTCGAACGCAATCCCTTCGTACACTGCGCATCGCTCATGGTTGATTCGCAATTTACGTGGGACTGGTATCGCTCGCTGCTGGACGTCTGCCGGTGTCACGGCAATCCAATGCCGCTGCGCGATGCCGAGGACGCCCCGCCCGGGTCGATTCTCCTGCGCCATGACGTCGATTTCGATCTCGCCGCCGCGGAGTCGCTGAGCCGCATCGAGAAGGATGCCGGCGTTCGCTCGTCGTTCCTGTTTCTCGTCAGCACCGACTTCTACAACGTGGCGTCGGCCTCCGGACGGCGGCTGTTGCGCGAGCTGGTCGCCGACGGATTCGACGTCGGACTGCATTTCGATCCCGACGTCTACGGCGACGTCGCTCTCGACCCCGCGTTTGCCGCCGAGCGCGCGTTTCTCGAGTCGATCACCGGAGTTCCCTTGCGCAGCGTGAGCCTGCATGTGCCGTCCGCGCATCAGCGTTACGTTTCCTTCGAGGGACTCGTGAACGCGTACGACGCGCGCTGGTTCGGGCAGGATCGTTACGTCTCGGACTCGTCGCGGCACTGGCGCCGTGATCCGATTGCGTTCCTCACCTCGCCGCGACCGGACATCGTGCAGGTGCTCACCCATCCGATTCATTTCTCCGAAGATGGCCGGGCGTACATGCCGCAATTCGAGCGCATGACGAAAGACTGGCGCGATCGCCTGCATGCCTACGCTCTCCGGTACAACACCACGTATCGCGCGGAGTGCGAGCGCAGCGAACCATGATTGCCTGCGTTCACCAGCCGAACTTTCTTCCGTGGCTTGGGTTCTTCGCGAAGCTCGCCGCGTCCGACGTCTACATCGTCATGGACAACGTGCAGTTTCCGCGCAACTCGTTCGTGAATCGCGTGCGCGTCGGCGGCAGCAGCCCGGCGGCCTGGCTGACCGTGCCGACACGCCATGCGGGACGGCTCGAGCTGCGGATCGACGAAGTGGAGATCAACTGGGAATCCGACTGGACGCGCAAACACGTTGCGACGCTGCGGCAGCGCTATGCTCGATCGGCGTGGATTGCCGACGTTCTCGATCCGATCGAGCAGATCCTCGCGCGCCGCTACCGTCTGCTCGCGGAACAGAATCTCGAATTGGTTCGCTTCATCCTGCAGGTCTGCGGAATCGAACGACGGATCGTGCGCGGTTCGGAGCTGCACGGCGAAGGGGCGAACAGTGCCCTCATCGTGTCGATGTGCAAAACGGTGGGTGCCACGACCTATCTCGCAGGACAAGGCGCCGCGGACTATGAGGATCTCGGCGTCTACGCGGCTGCCGGCATCGCCTATCGCAGGACGAGCTTCGTCCATCCGGTGTACGCGCAGCGCGGCGGCAGAGACTTCGCGCCGGGGTTGAGCATCCTCGATGCGCTGCTCAACGCGGGTCCCGAACGGACGAGCGAGCTCGTTCGCGCAGGCGTGTAGACTGCACATCCTGATGGGCAGCGCCGTGGGAATCGCCTGCGCCGGACTTCACGCCGGAATTCTCGTCGAGACGGACGTTCCGCCGCGCGAGTGGCTCGCGAGGCAGCAATGAACATTCGCCCCTTTCGCCCCGACCTCGGCATGGACGAAGAAGCAGCAGTCCTCGAGGCATTGCGCCGCGGCGAGCTCGCGGTCGGCCCCGACATCGAAGCGTTCGAGCACGAGCTCGCGACGTACGTGGGAGTCGACGCATCGGCTGCAGTGTCATCGGGCTTCGCATCGCTGCATCTCGCGTTGCTGGCGCTGGGTGTCCGCGAAGGTGACGAGGTGATCGTGCCGTGCGTTTCCACGTGCGCGGCCATTCGCGATGCGACACACGCCGCGCGCGCGGTTCCCGTGTTTGCGGATACGAATCGCGACGATTTCAACCTCGCTCCCGACGACGTGCGCGCGAAGATCACACCGCGCACGCGCGCGATCATCGCGCCCCATCACATCGGCGTCGTGAGCCGCATGGAAGAGCTGAACGCCCTCGGCGTCCCGGTCATCGAAGACTGCGCGCAGGCGATCGGCGCGAAGCAGAACGGAGAGATGGTCGGGTCGCTTTCGCAGCTTTCGGTGTTTTCGTTCTACGCCACGAAACTACTGACGACCGTCGATGGCGGCGCCGTCGCCAGCCGCAACGTCGCAATCGTGGAGAGGGTGCGCGACATTCGTTACTATGCCGGGAAGTGGGATTCCGCTCCCCGCTTCAACTACAAGATGCAAAACCTCGGCGCCGCACTCGGGCGCGTTCAATTGCGGAACCTCGATCATGCGATTGCACGACGACGCGCCATCGGCGACGCGTATCTGCGTGCATTGCCGGACGCCACGATGGCCGTGAACCGGGATCGCGAATCGGTGGTCTATCGCTTCGCGTTCCGCGTCGCAGCCTCAAAACAAACCGCGATTCGTGAAGCGCTCGAGCGTGAAGGCGTTCCAGCGCGCGGGGAGGTTGCGTTCCTCACTGCCGATCGCGCGGCGTTTCCTGCAGCCGATCAACTCTCGAAGGAAGTGCTCACGCTGCCGACATATCCGGCGATGACCGAGACGGAGGTCGAGCACGCGTCAGCCGCGCTCGCGCGTGTGCTTCACTCATGCGCATAGCTCTCTGGATCCTTCGCGTCGCCGTCGCTGCCGCGATCGGAATGATCGTCCGATACTCGCGGCGCATCGCGGGACGCAAACCGCGTGTCTGGCACGGCATCGTTCCTTTGCACCTCACGCCGTTGATGGTGCAGGCCGATCGACGGGCAGGGTTTCCGACGCGCTCCGTTGCGCTTCACACGAGACAAACGCGCTACGCGCTCATCACGGCCGCGGAGTTCGACGCCATCTTCGAAACCGAAGGTCACTGGTTCGATGCGCATTGGCGTGCGCTCATCGATCTTCTCCTCCGCGGCGACATTTACTCGACTCAATTCGACGGGCTGTTCTTTCGTCCCGAGCAGTCCCGCCTCAACAATCTCGCGTTCGGGCTCTTGCGAATCGCCGGCATACGCATCGTGGTCTGTGCACACGGCGGCGACATCCTTCATCGCGACCGTCTGCACACACGCTACGACTGGATCGAGCGCACGCAGCGCGATTACCCGCAGTGGGATCTCGTGGCACAGGAGAAGGTCGCGCGGGAGCGCATTCGCCTGTTTACGCAGCACGCGCGACTGGTCCTCCCCGGCGACGCGGCGCTGCTGCGCTTCCTGCGGCGCAATGACGTTCTCTTCAAATACTTTCCGATCGACACCGAAGCACTGACGCCGCATTACGAAACGGGACACGACATTCCGATCATCATGCACGCGCCGAATCATCGCTTCACGAAAGGGACCGATCTGCTCCTCGAGGCGCTCGATCGTCTGCGCGCGCTCGGCTTCGCGTTCGAGTTGAAGCTGATCGAAGGCGTGCCGCGCGCCGAAGCGCTGCAGCTCTACGCCAATGCCGACATCATCGCGGATCAATTTTGCGGCGGCGCTTTCGGCGCGTTCGCGCTCGAAGGGATGGCGATGGGCAAACCCGTCCTCACCTACCTCGATCAGGAACACCTCGGCGATCCGGTCTACAACGTGCCCCTCGTCAATGCCAACGGGGACAATCTCACGCGCGTCCTGGCCGCAGTACTCACGAATCGCACCTTGCGCGAACGGCTTGGTCGCGCCAGCCGAGCGTGTGTCGAGACGTATTACTCGATCGATGCGCTTGCCGAAGTGTGGCGCGTCATTCACGAGCACGTCTGGTGGAACGCGCCGCTCGACCTCTCGCGAACGCGCCACTTCGATCCGGCGCGGGGCTATCGATCCTTCAGCGAAGATCCATCGGATCCCGGGTTCTGGCCGGTCGATGTGAGCGATCTTCGCGCATCGATCGACGACGCACTCGCGCGCGTTACGACTGGGCTCTGAAGAACTCGCCCGTACGGCGGATGCCTTCTTCGAGATCGATCTGCGCCTCGAATCCGATGAGCTCGCGCGCTTTGTCGACATTCGGCACGCGCAGTTCGACGTCCGCGTAATCCTTGCGCACGAACCGAATGTGCGATTCGGATTGCAGCACGCGGACGATCGTGCTCGCGAGACCGTAGATCGTGACGACCGCACGCGCGTTGCCGATGTTGAAGGAATGGCCGACGGCGTTCGGATGCTCCATCGCCAGCAGAATCCCTTCGACCATGTCGTCGACGTAGCACCACGCGCGGATCTGCGTGCCGTCGCCGTGAATCTCGATGTCGCGATTCTGCAGCGCGTTCACGACGAAGCGATGAATCGCGCCTTCTCCGACCTGGCCCGGTCCGTAAACGTTGAACGGCCGCAAAGTCACGGTCGGAAGGTCGAATTCACGGTGGTACGCATGCACGAGATGCTCGCCCGCGAGCTTGCTCACGGCATACGTCCAGCGCGCCTCGCCCACCGCGCCAACCGAGGTCATCTGCGCTTCCTCGGCCCGAAAGGCGTAGGACCCGAACACTTCACTCGTCGAGAAATCGACGAAACGCTCCAGCCCGGGCTGGCGCCTCGCGGCCTCGAGCGCATTGACGGTGCCGATCAGATTCACGCGCATCGTCGTCGTCGGACTGCGAATGACGGTCTCGATTCCAGCGATCGCGGCCAGGTGCACCACGATGTGCGGGTTCGCATCCGCCATGGCGCGGCCGAGTGCCTCGGCATCCGTGACGTCGCCACGAATCGCGGTCACATTCGGATGCGAAGCCCAGGGGCGGCCGGAGAGCGAGTCGCGCGAGAAGTTGTCGAAGACGACGATCCGATTGGTCTGATGCAACCGGCCGGTCAGTGTCGCGCCGATGAAACCGGCTCCGCCGGTAAGGAAGATGGTTTTGTCGTTCAGCAACGTCGGGCTCCCACGGATGTCGTCATGTGTCTGCGGCAGAAGTATATCGGCGCGGCTCGATCCCGCCCCAGGAGCTGTGAACCCAGACGAATCCTCGTACGCCGCTGGCGAGCGACGTGACCATCGCAGCCGGGCCGCTCGCGAGCGTCTCTTCGCCCACCGTCACCTCGATCTCGCCGATCAACGTCAGGTAATCGGTGGCGCGAACTCCCGGAAGATCGCTGATCCAGAGCTCGAAACGATACGTCCCGGGCACCACGTTCGGAGCTTCGACGAAACAGTCGACGGAGCCTTCTCCCGGCTCGAGATCGTAGGTGCGGCCCAACTCCCACGATTCGGTGATGAAGATGCGTTCGCCGGCGTTCGACACGAGACCGAAGCCGAAGGCCGCCCCCGAGAGACGCTCGTTGGCCGAAAAGTAGATGCGTGCTCGAAAGCTGCGTCCAAATGGGAGCGCATCGAGTGAGCGTGTGCCGGTCTCATCGAGAATCTCCAGGCCGATGATGCGGGCGCGCCCTTCTCCCTGCCGATCCGTGAATGCTCGCAGATCGACGACGGCCGAGGCGCCGCGCCTCGAGAGATAGCCGGCCAGCACTTCGCGCGTCGGCCCCTGCAACGCCACCTGGCCGCGACTCATCAGTACGGTCTGGCGGCATAGCGCTTCGATCGAGCTGAGGTTATGGCTGACGAAGATGACGGTTCGGCCGCTGCGCGCGACCTCGTTCATCCGTCCGAGACAACGTCGCTGAAAATCGATGTCGCCGACGGCCAGCACTTCATCCACGAGGAGAATCTCCGGGGTCAGATGCGCTGCCACCGCGAACGCGAGCCGCACGTACATCCCGCTGGAGAACCGCTTGACCGGCGTATCGAGAAACTTTTCGATCTCGGCGAAGGCGACGATCGCATCGAAATTCCGGCGAATCTCCTCGCGGCTCATGCCGAGGATGGCGCCATTCAGAAAGATGTTTTCGCGGCCGGTGAGCTCCGGATGGAACCCCGTTCCGACTTCCAGCAGAGATGCCACGCGCCCATGCAGCAGAACGCGTCCCGACGTCGGTTCGGTGATGCGGCTGAGGATCTTGAGCAACGTCGATTTCCCTGCGCCGTTGTGACCGATCAGGCCGAGAGCCTCACCTTGCGGCAGTTCGAGATCCACATCGCGCAGCGCCCACACCTCCGCGTGCTCCGGATCCCGCGGGCGTCGCTTGACCAGATCCGCAAGACGATCGCGAAGCGTCGTGTAGTCGCGGCGAAGCGCGCCGATGCGGTAGCGCTTGGAAACCCGCTCGATCTGAATGCTCACCGTGGTCATCAGAGCTCGTCCGCGAACAGTCGTTCCATGCGGCGAAAGAAATACGCACCGCTGACGAAGAGAGCCAGCGCCGCGAACAGGGACCAGGCGACGGCCACCCAGTCGCACGGCGTACCGAAGAGCGTCGCGCGAAATGCTTCGATGAAGCCGGTGGCGGGATTCAGGATCGCCGCCCAGCGCCATCGCGCCGGCACCGCCGTGAGCGGATAGACGACCGGCGCGATGTACATCGCGATCTGCAGCACCCACGGGATCAGGATGCGCACGTCGCGATATTCGACGTTCAGTGCCGCGATCCAGAATCCGGCGCCAATCGCGAAAACACCCGCGAACAGCACGACGAACGGCGCCATGAGAATCGCGAGCGGCGGCATCACTCCGTACCAAAGCATCAATGGAATCAGAAGGATGGCCGCCAGTACGAGGTCGACGGCATCCGTCACTCCGTTGGAGAGAGGAATGACGAGCCGCGGGAAATAGACCTTCGAAATCAGATGCGAGGCGCCGAGGAGACTGTTGCCGCTGCGCTGGATCGCGCCCGATATGAAGTTCCAGAGGATCACCCCGGAAAGGACGAAGAGCGGATATGGCACGCCCGGCTTCGATTCGAGACGCGCGATGCGATTGAACAGCAGCGTGAAGATCAGCATGCTGACGATCGGCTGCCCCATCACCCACGCGGCGCCGAGCAGGGTTTGGCGGTAGCGGACTTTCAGATCGCGCCAGGCGAAGATGAGCAGGAGATCGCGGTACTCCCACACCTCACCGAGATTCAGGGAGCGCCAGCCGCGCGTCGGCTGGATGACCAGGGTCCGGGTGACCGTCATTCGCTCAGTCCAGACGAGGCACGAGGGGCCGGCCGTCGACGAGTGGCAGTGCCGGAAGCTCCGGCGCGACGATCAGCCGCAGTCGCTCGCGCAGCGCATCGACGGAATCGAATTCGGTCTGCAGCAAACTCTGCAGCGCGGCGACGTCGGCGGCGCGGAGGCGGGGTTTCTTGTCGAGACACGCGTTCGTTTTACAACGATTCGTGCAGTACTTGCGCGTTTTACGCGTTCGCGGAAATGCGGCGCCGCAATGCAGGCAGTGACCCATCACGCTCCTCCCCTTCACCGAAACCCGTTGATCAACGCCACGAACGCAAGTCATTTCGTTGTGCGTAGGGACTACGCCGCACGTGAATCGCGACTTTCGTTGCGTTGGCAAACACTGTAACGGGATTTGTGCACTCGGTCAACACATTGACGATCACGCGGAGACGGATCGCGTATCATCCGCGTCGTCCGAGCCCCGGTGGCGGAATGGCAGACGCTGCGGACTTAAAATCCGCTGCCGCGTGAGCGGCGTGCCGGTTCGAGTCCGGCCCGGGGCACCATCGGGTATGATCCGCACCGTTCAACACCACCCGCCGGAGGTTTTCCTATGTCCACTGCCGTCGAAATGAATCCGGGAGCACCGCTGACGCTGCTCTCTGAAGAAGAACAGATGTTTCAGCAGAGCGTGCGTGACTTCGCGATCGAAAAGATCCGGCCGCTCGTTCACGAGATGGACCGGGACGCGAAGATGTCGCCCGAGCTCATCAAGAGCTTCTTCGAGCTCGGGATCATGGGCATCGAAGTCCCCGATCAGTGGGGCGGCGCCGGCTCGACGTTCTTCAATGCCGTGCTCGTCGTCGAAGAGCTCTCGCACGTCGATGCGTCG
The DNA here is from genome assembly GCA_036261885.1 of Thermoanaerobaculia bacterium. Lineage (GTDB taxonomy): Bacteria > Acidobacteriota > Thermoanaerobaculia > Gp7-AA8 > Gp7-AA8 > QHVT01. The sequence continues at coordinate 378,611 of DATAJY010000004.1, forward strand.
TGCGGCGTGCTCGTCGACGTGCAGAACACGCTCGTCAATAACGCCATCATCCGCTGGGGCAGCGAAGGCCAGAAGTCGAAGTACCTCGCCATGCTCGCCTCCGATACCGTCGGCGCCTACGCCCTCTCCGAAGCCGGCTCCGGCTCCGACGCCTTCGCTCTCGCCACCAAAGCGGAGGACAAAGGCGATCACTGGGTGCTGAACGGGCGCAAGCTGTGGATCACGAATGCATACGAGGCCGGGATCTTCATCGTCTTCGCGAACGCGAACCCCGATGCGGGCTACAAAGGCATCACCGCGTTCCTCATCGAGCGCGATTTCCCCGGCTTCTCGGTCGGCAAGAAGGAAGACAAGACCGGCATCCGCGCCTCGTCGACCTGCGAGCTGATCCTCGAGGACTGCATCGTGCCGAAGGAAAACGTCGTCGGCGAAGTCGGCAAGGGCTACAAGATCGCCATCGAGACGCTGAACGAAGGCCGCATCGGCATCGGTGCACAGATGCTCGGCGTCGCCCGCGGCGCTCTCGAGCACGCCATCGCATACACGAAGGAACGCAAGCAGTTCGGCACGCGCATCTCCGACTTTCAGGGCGTCCAGTTCCAGATCGCCCAGGCCGCGACCGAGCTCGAAGCCGCCCGCCTGATGGTCTACAACGCCGCCCGTCTCAAAGACGCCGGCAAACCCTTCCTCCGCGAAGCCGCCATGGCCAAGCTCTTCTCCTCCCAGGTGGCCGAGAAGGTGACCTCCCTCGCCGTCCAGCTCTACGGCGGCAATGGCTACACGAAGGAGTACCCCGTCGAGAAGTTCTGGCGCGACTCGAAAGTCGGCCAGATCTACGAGGGCACCAGCAACATGCAGCTGGCCACGATCGCAAAGACGATCCTGACGGACCGGCTGTAGCGGTTTCTCCCCGCGAAGGCGTGAAAAGGCGGCGATGAAATCGCCGCCTTTTTTGTCTGTGTGATGTCGGCTCAGGGGCCGCGCCCTGAGCTCGTCCCTACCGCACGAACCCCTTCTCCTGCACCTTTTCCAGAATCGCGCGCGCGTTGTTCTCTGCGCTGACGGTTACGGCGTCGATGGCGAGTTCGGGGTGAGGGGGCGCTTCGTAGGGGTCGTCGATGCCGGTGAAGTGTTTGACTTTGCCGGCGCGGGCCTGGGCGTACATGCCTTTGACGTCGCGGGATTCGCAGACTTCGAGGGGGGCGTCGACGAAGATTTCGAAGAAGCGGTCGGGGCCGACCATCGCGCGAACGGTGTCGCGCGTCGCGATGTAGGGGCTGACGGCGGCGCAGACGACGGCGCCTCCGTGGCGCACCACTTCGGCGGCGACGAAGCCGATGCGGAGGATATTCGTGTCGCGGTCTTCCTTCGAGAACCCGAGTCCCTTCGAGAGGTGTGTGCGAACGATGTCGCCGTCGAGCATCGTCACCTGGCGGCCGCGTTCCATCAGCAGGCGCATCAGCGATTCGGCAGTGGTCGATTTTCCGGCGCCGCTGAGGCCGGTGAACCAGATGCAGAAGCCCTGGCGATCGCGAGGCGGATAGCTTTCGGCGAGAATCGCGGCCACTTCGCGTCGCGTGAACCATTCCGGGAGCGGAACGCCCTTGCCGAGGTACTCGTCGCGGACCTGCGTGCCGGAGATGGAGCGGGTGATTGCACCGGCAGGCACTTTCGACGCCTCCTCGTAGCGATCTTCTCCCGCGAGGTACACGAGTTCGTGGAACGGCAGTGGCGTCACGCCGGTCTCCGGCGCGTGCCGCGTCACGAGGTCCTGCGCGTCGTAGGGCCCGTAGAACCCGCCGCCGGGACTGGCGTGATCGCGGCCGACGATGAGGTGATTCGCGCCGTAGTTGCGGCGGATGATGGCGTGCCACAGCGCCTCGCGCGGACCGGCCATCCGCATCGCCAGCGGCAGCAGCGACAGGACCACGCGATTCGGATCGAAATAGTTCTCCGTCAACGCTTTGTACGTGCGCACGCGCGTGTAGTGATCGACATCGCCCGGCTTGGTCATGCCGACCACCGGGTGCAGCAGCAGCACGCCATCGACCGAACCACTGGCCCGGCGCGTCAGTTCTTCATGCGCGCGATGCATCGGATTCCGCGTCTGGAACGCCACGACATTTCGTCGGCCGCGCTCCTGCAGCAGCCGGCGCACCTCGGCCGGTGTACGTCGCAGCTCCGCGAAATCGGGCGCGCTCGGCAAGCGCAGCACGCGCAACCGTCCCGATGCGTTCAGATCGCCCCAGCGATCCATCTCCGCCACCAGCGGATGGCTGCGGCTCGTCGTGCGAAACACGTTCGTCGCCACCGCCTCGCGGTCCCATTCGTACAACTCCTCGACGGTCATCACCGCGAGGATCTCGTTGCGTGAATTGCGCAGCGCGACGTCGGAATCGAGCGTCAGATTCGCGCCGCGGTCGACCGGCAGCGTGATCGGAATCGGGAAGATCGTGCCGTTCGCGAGCCGCATCTCCGCGACCACGCGCCCGAAGTCCGCGCGCGACATGAAGCGATCGAGAGGCGAGAACGCGCCGGTGGCGAGCAGTTCGAGATCGTGCTGCGCGCGATCGGCGATCTGGATCGACGGCAGCGTGGCCGCGTAACGGAAGAGATCGGAGGAGGAATCGAGGAGGTCGACGAGCGCGCCGCCGCCGTAAGGACCGATGAGTTCGGACATGCGGCGCGCATCCTAACCGCTCCGTTACTTTTTCCGCTCGCCCAATCTGGCGTACAGCGTCGACGGACTGATGTTCAGCGCGCGTGCGGCCTTGCGCATGTTTCCGCCGGTGGCGTCGACCGCCGCCTTGATGTAGCTGCTGATCATGTCGTCGAGCGGTTTGATCTCCCACTCCTCGGTCGGGAGTCCACCCGAGGACGAGGCTACCTGCGTCTGCGGCTCGAGCACCAGATCCTGACTGCGGATCTCGTCGCCGCCGAGGGTGATCAGCGCGCGCTCGAGCACGTTCCGCAGCTCGCGCACGTTGCCGGGCCACGCATACGCCTCCAGCTTTTTCATCGCATTCGTGCTGATCTTCGGCATCTGCCTCCCCGTTTCCTTCGCCAGCGGGCGGAGGATCTCCTGCACGAGGATCGGCAGATCGACCATGCGCTCGCGCAGCGGCGGCATGCGCAGACGCACGACATTGAGGCGGTAATAGAGGTCCGCGCGGAAGCGGCCGGCCTGAACCTCGGCGCCGAGGTCGCGGTTCGTCGCGGCGAGGAGCCGGAAGTCGGCGCGCAGATCGCGGATGCCGCCGACGCGACGGAAGCGCTTCTCTTCCAGCGCTTTGAGCAGGCGGGCCTGCACGGCCAGCTCCATCTCGCCGATCTCATCGAGAAACAACGTGCCGTCGCCGGCGATCTCGAAGAGGCCCGGCTTCGTATTCGTGGCGTTCGTGAACGCTCCGCGCTCGTGTCCGAAGAGCTCGGATTCGAGGAGCTCTTTCGAGAGACCGGCGCAGTTCAGATCGACGAACGGCGAGCGCGAGCGCGGCGAGCGGTTGTGGATGAGGCGAGCCATCACCCCTTTGCCGGTCCCCGACTCCCCTTCCAGCAGCACCGGCGACGGCGCCCGTGCGATCTGCAAGAGGATGTCGTTCAGATGTTCGATACCGGGCGAGATTCCGGGAAGGCGCTCGACGGTCGTGGCGTCCGATCTCCGTAACGCGATCAGTTCGCGCTGGGTGGCGAGCATGCGCGCGACCTGTTCGAGTGTCGCGACAAGCGTCTCGAAATCGAACGGCTTCTGGAGAAACGTCTCCGCGCCGAGCTTCATCGACTCGATCACGCCCTCGTGATTGCCGGCGCCGGACATCATGATCACGGCGGTCGTCTCCGAGTACATCTTCAATTGATGCAACAGTTCGATGCCGGAGGCGTCGGGCAGAACGACGTCGAGAAGGACGACGTCGGGAGAGAAATCGGTGAAGGTGACGATCGCTTCACGCGCGGTGCTGGCCGTCCGTACATCCCAGGTGTCTTCCAGTAATGCGGACAGGCCGGACGAGATGGCAGGGTCGTCGTCAACGATGAGTACGCGGTTTCGGAGTCCGTCCATGGCGCGCCATCATACACGTGTTCGACATTCGAACACTACATGTTTTCGCGACGTACGCCTCTTGGTGATTAGATTCAACAACTTAGCGTTTGGCGGACAGTTGGTCTGCGTCTTGGACTATTGGCGAGCAGTAAACGTCCGAAACGGAGACACAAAAATGCTGATCCTCGCCGCCGCCCTCACCCTTGGAATCAACATCGAGCTCGACCTCGGAGCGCTCATTCGCCACCACGACCGTCCTGCTCCGCAGGTGACGTGCGGCATCAAGACGGTCGGTTACCGCTTCAGCGGCCGCCCGGGACAAACGTTCCGCTATGCGGGCGAAACCTGGACGGTTCCGAACGAAGGCTGGATCGAGCTGATCGCGGACGCACGCCGCACGACCTACAGCTACGAGGGCAAGACGCTTCCTCTGGAAGTCTGGCCGCTCGATCAGTTCAGTTTCCGCAGAGTCCCGCTTCCCTCGCCCACCGAAACCACGCAGGAATAAGGAGATCCACCAATGAACGCATTCATCGTCCGCACCATGTACGACATCCGTGGCGGTCGCCAGACGTGGCGCGTGTTCGCGCTGGTCTGCCTCCCTGCCTTCGCTGCCGGCATCGTCGCCGGAGTCGTTCGTCTGGGGTAAATCCATGCTACGAGCCAATCGCATCACTCTGATCGCCCGGGAAGCCACGAAGCCCGACATCGACTGGAACTACGCATCGTGTGCGCGCATGCGCGTCGCGTTCGTCGATTCCGTCGCCGCACTGAAGTACGCGCTCGAAAGCGCCGTCTGCGACATCGGTCTCGACATCGGCCGTGTGGTCGTCGATCGCTCCGGCAATTCGGATCAGTTCCTGGCATTGCTCACGGCGCTGCCGGCCGAGTTCACCGGAGACGTCGTCTTCATGCGTGATGACGGCACCGGCATTCTCAGCGCCACGGCGCGCGGCGGAGATCGCGTGCTCTACGCGCTGACACCGTACGACGTTCGTTTCTACCTCGAGGCACACGACCTCGTCACCGGCCGTTCGGCCCTGAAGGTGTCGGCATGACGGACGCGCGCCGCGAATGCATTCTGCTGATCGATGACGACCGCGACGTCACCGACGCGCTCTCGATTCTGCTGGAACGGGAAGGTCGGACGACCATCGTCTGCGCCGATCTCGAATCGGCCGAGCTCGCGCTGACACACTTCTCCGTCACGCACATCGTCACCGACGTGCAGTTCTCCGGCGCCTTCGGATTCGAAGGGCTGCATTCGCTGGCGCGCATGCGCACGCTTCGCCCGGGTTGCCGGATCATTCTGATGACCGGCTACGCGACCGACGCGCTGCGTACGACCGCGCTGCAGACCGGCGCGGCGGCCGTCCTCTCGAAGCCGTTCGACATCGACGAGCTCGAAGCGGCACTCGGCAACAACCAGCCGCTCGACGGCAGCGACTATGACGTGGTGCGCATTCCGCCAATCGACGAGATCCTGCGCGGCGGACTGCTCGACTCCGCGTTCCAGCCGATCGTGCAACTCTCCCCGGGGAATGCCACGTTCGCTTTCGAAGCGCTCACGCGCATGAACGGTTCGTGGAGACTCGGCGGGCCGGCGGAGCTGTTCGACTACGCCGCGCGGCGCGACCGTCTCACCGATCTCAATGTCGCGGCGATGCAGCGCGCGATCTCGCAGAGCCCGGCGTTGCCGGTCGACGCCTCGATCTTCATCAACGTCGATCCGAGCGCGTTCACCAACAGCACGGTCGTGAAATCGCTGCGCGATGCGACCGCTCGCGCCGGCATCGCGCTCGACCGGGTCGTGCTCGAGATCACCGAACGTTCCGCGTTTCATGACTGCGAAGCCTCGTCGCGCACGCTCGAAGATCTGCGCGCCCTCGGCGTTCGCTTCGCGCTCGACGATCACGGCTCGGCGTACTCCCACCTCTCGGTCATCAATCGCATCCGGCCGTCGTTCATCAAGATCAGCCAGTCGTTCGGCACCGGATTCGAGAACGACGAAACGAAGATGCGCATCGTCCGCCACGTCGCCGCGCTGGCCCGTGACTTCGGTGCGCGTACGGTGCTCGAGGGAATCGAGTGCGCGGCCACTGCTGCAGCCGCGGCAGACGCCGGCATCGACCTCGCGCAGGGTTACTACTTCGGTCGTCCGTCGCCCGCCGCACAGTGGGCCGCGGGCGTCGCCGCTTGCGCGGCATGAAGGATCGGCAATGACCATCTCCTGGCTCGAACCCATCGCCCTGATCGTGCTGATCGGGATGCTCGTGCGAGCGCGCCGCCGCGGGAACGCGTTGAAGCGCCGCACGTTCGCTCTCGAGACCCTCGCGGAAATGAGCGAGGTCCTGCAACTCAGCTCGTCGCAGGAGGAAGTCACCGAGCTGCTGCCGCAATTCGGCAAGCGTCTCTTTCCCGCGTACGACGGTTCCGTCTACATCGTCCGTTCCTCCCCCGGCACGCTGGAGCTCGCGGCGTGGTGGCAGGGAGAGAAGAGCGGCGGTCGCTTTCTCACGTTCCCGATGCTCGCCGCCGGCGAGAGCATGGGCGTGGTCACGCTCTCGGGCTCGGTCTCGCACATCGACCGCCGGCTCGCGGAGCACTTCACGAATCAGATCGGCCTCACGCTCGGAAGTCTGCGGCTGCTCGATGCGCTCCGCACGCGCGCGGTGCGCGATCCGCTGACCGGCCTTTTCAACCGCCGGTACATGGAGGAGACGCTGCTGCGCGAGATGCTGCGCGGAGCGCGTGCTCACGTCCCGATCGGCATCATCATCGCCGACGTCGATCACTTCAAACGGTTCAACGACACGTACGGGCACGCCGGTGGCGACGCGTTGCTGCGCCAGCTCGCGCGAGTGATGGAACGCGTCTTCCGCGACAGCGACGTCGTCTGCCGCTATGGCGGTGAGGAGTTCGTGATCGTGGTGCCGGACATCGGACTCGACGAGCTGCGCAACCGCGCCGAGCGCCTGCGTCAGGAAGTGAAGCAGACGCAGGTTCGTCTCGATGGGAAGGTCCTCGGTCCGGTCACGATTTCGTCCGGCCTCGCGGTCGCTCCCGACTACGGCTCGACCGTCGACGCACTCTTCGCCAGCGCCGATCGCGCGCTGTACGCCGCCAAGAGCGGCGGTCGCGATCGCGTCGCCATCCCGCTGCCCGAGGTCATTGGCCGTGATGCGGCCTGAAAGAACGTTCATGAGCGCGATAGAACAACTTCCCCCGGTCACCGTCACCGACCACGACCGCCGCACCACGCCGCGCCTGCGCATCCGTGAGGCGCTGGCGGTGGTGTTCGGCCGCGGCGACGGCACGCTCGTCGACATCAGCGCGACGGGTGCGCGCGTCCGCCATTCGGCGCCGGTGCGTCTCGGCATGCACGTGCGGCTGAGTTTCGAGTGGCAGCAGCAGCGCTTCTCCGCGAACGGCGTGGTGCTCGCGTCGCGCGTGATCGCGCTCGGCACCACCGGCGGCAGCGCCACCGTCTTCGAATCGCGGCTGCGTTTCACCGCCATCTCCTCCGACGCGGCCGAACTGCTGACGCATTTCATGGAGTCGGTGGAGGCACGCGATCTCAATCGCTGGATTGCCAACCTCCGCGGCTGGGAGCCGGAGGAGGACCACGCCGCGGCGGAGGCGGCATACATTCGCTGCCGCCGGCGCTTCAACCGGTGGGAGCAGAAGTGGACGCGCGACGACTCGCAGCCGGAAGACGGGTTCACCGTTCCGGCGTCGATCGATGCGCGCGAGCTGAACCTGCTCTGCGCGATGTGGGAGAACAGCGACGTGGACGGGCGCGACGTGTTGCGCGAGACCGCGCGCGCGTCGGTCGAAAGCAGCCGTCCGTAACTCCTTCCGGCGACGCGCAGCGCCGCATTTCCGCCGGCGCCGCGCGTCCGTCTCCCCCGACTTCCGTACCGACCGCCTTCCGGCGGTCTTTTTTTGCGCAATGCGTGCGCGGGTCGGGCATGCGCGACATCCCTTCTGCGTTCCCTCAGGCGTGCCACACGCTGAGCCGCCCACCGGCGGCATGTGCGTCGCAGTCTGGCTCCTCGTCGAGGCGTTCGCGCGACTATGAGAATTCTCACCGCCGACGATCATCTGATCGTTCGCAAAGGACTTCAGCTCATCATTGCCTGGCGTCCGGACTGGGTGATTGCGGCCGAGGCTTCGAATGTGACGGAGCTGTTCGACGCGCTGGCCGGCGGAACCTTCGACGTGCTGGTGCTCGATCTCCGGCTGCACGGAGAGAGCGGCATCGAGATCCTCGGCCGCGTGCGGCGCGAGTATCCCCAGCTGCCGGTGCTGATGCTTTCCTCCCATCCGGAGGAACAGTACGCGTTGCATGCATTACGCGCCGGCGCCGGCGGCTACGTGCAGAAAGACGCCTCGGCCGAAGAGATTCTCGAGGCGCTGGAACGCGTGGCCGCGGGACGACGCTGGGTGAGCAGCGCGCTCGCCGAGCAGCTGGCGAACGAACTGGCCAGCCCGGTCGAACGGCGTCCGCACGAGCGGCTTTCGCTCCGGGAGCTCGAAGTCTTCCGCCGTCTGGCCATCGGCGAGAGCGTCACCTCGATCGCCAAAGCGATGAACCTCAGCGTCAAGACGATCAGCACCTACCGCGGACGCATTCTCGAAAAGACCGGCTTTCACACCAACGCGGACATCGTGGCCTACGCGATCCGCAACAACCTGCTGTGAGCGACCGCTGTAAGAATCGTCCTACCGCCCGCCGTCATATTGTCCGATTGCTGCCCTTCCATCTTTACACTTATCCTGATTTCGGTACTCTCAGCGCCTCACCTCCATGCCTACAATTCAGGCTTTGCTTCACGGTCCCGTCCCGGGAACGCATTTGCGTCGCTGGCCACCGCTGACCATCGCGGCGATCGTCGGTGCGTTCGTCGTCCCGCTGCTCATCGGTGCCGCATGCCTGGCAGCCGTCGAGGCCGAGCATTTCGGCTGGCGCGCCGGCCTCGGTCTCTTCGCCTCGACCTGCTCGCTTCTCGCGACACTCGTCGTCGTCCTCACGGCCACGCGTCTGTACGCGAAAAGCGAGCTCTATCGCACGATCGTCGAGACGGCCAGCGACGGCATCTTCATCGCGGATGCGCACGGCCGCTTCACGTTCGTCAACGACCGGTTCGCCGAAATGCTGGCCCGGCCGCGGGAGGAACTGCTCGGTCATCCCGGCTTCGACTTCATTGCGAAGAACGATCGCGCCAGCGTCGACGAGACGTTCCGCTCGCGACGCTCCGGTCTCATGCGCGCGCAGCGCGAGATCCGCTTCACCCGTCCGAATGGCAGTGAGCGTTTCGTCATTGCCACCACCACGACGCTGCTCGGCACGACCCGGCGCTTCAGCGGCATCGTCGGCACGATCACCGACATCACGAGCCGCGTCAGCGCCGAGAACGAGTTGCGCAAGCTCTACGAGGAGAACGATGCGGCGCATCGCTCGCTGCAGCGCGCCCACGAGTCGTTGCGCGCGCGCGTCGACACGGTCGACATGGCCACGATCGAAGATCTCGCGGAGCGGCTCGCGTCGGCGAATCAGGAGCTGGAGACGTTCACCTACTCCGTCTCGCATGATCTCCGCGCGCCGCTGCGCACGATCTCCGGTTTTGCCGGTGAGCTCCTGCTCGATTACCGCAACGCGGTGGACGCGCGTGGCCTTCATTACCTCGAACGCATTTCGGCCGCGGCGGCTCGCATGACCGCGCTCATCGACGATCTGCTCACCTTCTCGCGCACCGCGCGTGACACGCTCCAGCGGCACTCGGTCGATCTCACCTCCTGTGCGCGCGAAGTGGCCGCGGAACTGCTCGATCGCAACGGCAGCCGCACCATCGAGATCGAAGTCGAGGACGGCCTGAGCGCGCGCGCGGATGGGCGCCTGCTGCGCATCGTCTTGGCGAATCTGCTCGGCAACGCCATCAAGTTCACCAGCCAGCGCGAGGTGGCCCGCATCCGCGTGCATCGACTCGTGCGCGACGGCATCCCCTTCATCGCCGTCACCGACAACGGTGCCGGATTCGATCCCGCATTCGCCTCACGGCTGTTCACACCGTTTCAGCGTCTCCATCGCACGTCCGAATTCGAAGGGAACGGCATCGGACTGGCGATCGTGCATCGCGTCGTACACCGCCATGGCGGCACCACCTGGGCCGACGCGGTTCCGGGCGAAGGCGCGACGTTCGCGTTCTCGCTCGGAGTCGCGGCATGAGACTGCTCTTCGTCGACGACCACGCCGATGACGTCGAGCTCATTGCCGCGCATCTGCGGCGCTTCGGGTTCGATTTCGAATACGAGCGTGTCGACTCGCGCGATGCGCTGCTGCGCGCACTGAGCGAACAGCCGTGGTCGGCGGTGCTCTCCGACTACAACATCCCGATGTTCGGCGCGCAGCAGGCGCTGGAGATCGTGCGCGAGCACAGCAGCGACATGCCGTTCATCGTCGTCTCCGGGATGATCGGCGAAGAGACGGCGGTCGATCTGATCCGCGCCGGCGCGAACGATTTCGTCTGGAAGGATCGCCTCGGCCGTCTCGGCCCCGCGCTGCAACGCGAGCTGCGCGACGTACAGCTGCGTGGCGAGCGCCGGTCGCTGTTCGAAGCGCTGCGCCGCTCCGACGAACGCTATCGGCGCGTGTTCGAGAAGGCGCCCCTCGGCATCGGCATCACGACCTACGAGGGCCGCTTCGTCAGCGTCAACGAACGACTGGCCGAGATCTTCGGGACCACACGCGAGGTGGTCATCGGCCGCAGGTTCCAGGACTTTCAGCATCCCGACGACGATCCTCCTCCGCTCAAAGGCGCTCGTACGCAGTTCGAGTGTCGCGCCGTGCGGATCGATGCGTCGGTGGTCTGGACCAGCATCACGCTCTCGCCGATCGCCTCCGACGCCGGCGAGCTCGAACAGATCGTCTGGCTCATCGAAGACATCACCGCGCGGAAGGAAGCGCAGGAACGTCTCGTCCTGCAGGCGCATCTGCTCGACTCCGTCGAACAGGCGGTCGTCGCGACCGATCTTTCGGGACGGGTCATCTACTGGAACCGCTACGCCGAGACGCTGTACGGCTGGAGCGCGCAAGAGGTCCTCGGGCGCATGCTGCTCGAGCTCGGGAGCTTCCTGCGCGTCGGCAACGTCATGAACGACGTGGCCGAGGCGTTGAAGCGCGGCGATTCGTGGACCGGCGAGATGATTCACTATCGTCGCGACGGCACGGCGTTTCCGGTCTCGGTGATGAACGCGCCGCTGTTCGATGACGGCGGAAGACTGGCCGGCTCCGTCGCCGTGGCGCAGGACATCACCGAGCGCCGTCGCGGCGAGGAGGCGCTGCGCTCCAGCCGCGAACAGCTCGCGGCCGCCCAAGCCATCGCGCACGTCGGAAGCTACGAATACGACCTCGCCACCGGCCGCAGAACCTGGTCCGACGAGCTGTTTCGCATTTACGGAATGGAGCCGCAGAAGGAGATCGACCTCGCGGTCGCCGATCGTCTGCTGCATCCCGACGACGTCGAGCTCGTCAGGAAACGACGCCAGGGCGTGCTCGAAACGCTGGACGATTTCGACGGCGATCACCGCATCGTGCTTCCGTCGGGTGACGTGCGCACGCTGCACGGCCGCGGTCATGCGATTCGCGACGCGAACGGCAAACCGGTGAAGGTCGTCGGCGTCCTTCAGGATGTGACCGAGGCGCGCACGGCCGAACGCGAGCTGCGCATGCGCGCGCAGCAGCAGGGGGCGATTGCGGAATTGAGCAAGGTGGCGTTGCGCTCCGTCGATCGAAAGACGCTGGCGCTCGCGTGCGAGCTCGTCGGCACGCGACTCGGCATCGAGCACGCGTTGCTCTTCGAGCGCGATGGAGACCGTTTGCATCACGCCGCCGGCGCCTGTGACGATCCCGATGCGGCAGCTCTGCTCGCTGCCGCCGCGCGCGAAGCCGCGGTCGATCCTCGGCAGACGCGGATGCTGACGGAACACTCGGCCCTCGCGCCGTTCGGCATCCGCAGCGGCATCCTCGTGCCGATCGCCAGCGCGTCGTCGACGTTCGGCGTGCTGAGCGCGTTCTCACGCGAGGCCAATCGCTTCGCGCAGGCGGACGTGCAGTTCGTCGAGTCGCTCGCGAACATCCTCGCCGAGGCGCTGGAGCGCGAGCGCGGCCGCCACGAGCTCGTCGCGTCGGAGGAGCGGTACCGCGCGGTCGTCGAAGGAGCGTCGGAGGTGATCTTCTCGCTCTCGCCCGACGGGTTCTTCATCTCGCTCAACGCGGCGTTCGACTGGGTGACCGGCTACCCGGTCGACGCGTGGCTCGGTCGTTCGTGGCTCGACCTCGTGCACGAAACCGATCGCGCCTACGCCGCGGCGGAGCTCGAGGCGGCGATCGAAACGCGCGAGGCGGTGGTGACCGAGTTGACGCTCGATTGCCGCCGCGGACCGGTGCTCGTCGAAGTGTCGATCATCGCCAAGGAGAAGGAAGGCGCAACGTTCGTCTACGGCTTCGCACGCGACATCACCGCCGCGCGGCGCGCGGAGATCGAGCGCCGCGAGCTGACGCGCAATCTGCAACTGCTGCTCGATTCGACGGCGGAAGGAATCATCACCACCGACCTCGAAGGACGCTGCACGATGTGCAATGCCGCGGCCGCCCGCATGCTGCGAACCACGCCCGCCGAAATCCTGCGTACGAACGTCTACGGACTCCTGCGGCAGCAGCATCCCGAATCGCCGATTCGCGAGGCCGCACGCACCGGTGAAACGCATTCGTCCGCGACCGACTCTTTCATGCGCACCGACGGCTCGACGTTTCCGGTCGAGTATTCGGCGGCACCGATCGTCGATCAGGGAAAACGCGTCGGAGTGGTCGTGGGATTCACCGACATCAGCGAGCGCCTGAAGCTCGAGGCCAAGCTCGAACAGGCGAACCGCATCGCCTCCCTCGGCCGCCTCGCCGCGACGGTGGCGCACGAGTTCAACAACGTGCTGATGGGCATCTCCCCGTTCGTCGAAGTGCTGCGGCGCGGGCGCAACGTCGAGTCGTCGCTCGATCACATCGCGCGCTCGGTGAAACGCGGCAAACGCGTCACCGAAGACATTCTCCGCTTCACGCAGCCGGCCGAGCCGGCGCGCGTCACACTCGAAGTGCAGCCCTGGCTGCAGAACGTCGCCCTCGAAGCACGCTCGCTGCTCACGCCGTCGTGCAGCGTCGAAACGCATGTCGCCGATGACGCGCTGGTGATCGACGGCGATCCGAATCAGCTGCAGCAGATTTTCACGAACCTCGTGCTCAACGCGCGCGATGCCATGCCCACCGGCGGGCTGCTCAGCATCCGCGTGCAGCGCGAGAAACCGGGAACGAAGCTGCCGTTCGGCGTGGTCGTGAATCCGGAGCGCTTCGCGCACTTCATCGTGAAAGACACTGGCACCGGCATGAGCGAGGAGGTGCTGCGGCACATCTTCGAACCGCTCTTCACCACGAAGCGCACCGGCACGGGACTCGGCATTCCGGTCGCGCTGCAGGTCGTGCAGCGGCACGGCGGCGACATGTTCGTCGAGAGCGCCGTCGGCGAAGGAACGACGTTCCACATCTTCCTGCCGCTCACCGAGTCGGCGTTGTCGGTCATGGAAGTGATGCCGGCAACCGAGCGCGTGGCGGCGGCGAAACGGGTATTGCTCGTCGAAGACGAGCCGAGCGTCGCCTCCGGCATCGCCACGCTGCTCGAATTCGAAGGGGTTGCGGTCACGACCGCCGAATCGGGTGAAGCCGCGCTGGCCGCATTACGCTTCGACGTCCCCGATCTCATCATCCTCGACGTCGGATTGCCGGACGTCGAAGGAACCGTCCTCTACGAAACGATCGCACGACAACATCCGACGCTGCCGGTCATCTTCTCCACCGGACACGCGGACCGCTCGAAGATCGAAGGTCTCCTCGGCCGGCCGCACGTCGGATTTCTGCTGAAGCCGTACGACGTCGCCAATCTGCTGGAAGTGATGCGCGAAGTGATCGCGGCCGCATGAGTCAGTACTTGCCGTTCGTGGCGGCGGGATCGATCACGCGCAACACCGGCGGTCCGTTGTCGACATGCAGTTCCCAGTACCGGCCGTCGCGCGGATCGCGATAGAGCGTGTCCCAGCCGGTGCGGCTCACGGCGATGCGCTCGAGACGTTCGGTGCGGAGCCACTCGATACGCGCACAGACCGTGTCGCCGCGCGTCCGGCAGCCCTCGCGCAGGAACGAGCCTCGCAGCTCGTTCTCCTGCGGCTGCAGGTCACCGTTCATTTGCAGGGATGTTCGCCCGACGGCAGGTCGAAATGCCGCACGTGCTCTTCGAGCTCGAGCAGGAACTCGGGATCGCGCGGGAGATGATGCGTCTTCTCGATGTCGTCGCCGGCAAACGCGCGGATCGAATCGCGCGAGGGCCAGTACGAGATGACGTAGAACTCGGCGACTTCGCCATCGAGGCGGCGCAACATCTCGGCACCGCAGTTTCCCTTGATGGCGCGGATCTTCTGCACGCCCGCTGCGTCGAGATACTTCGCGTAGTCGTCGGCCTTCGCGGCCGGCACGCGGCCATGCCAGACGCGCGCGATCTTCGCGAACGTCCCGGCGGCCGATCCGTTCAAAGCAACGAGGAGAGAGCAGACAGCGAGGATGCGTCGTGCGTTCATTGCCCGACATTCTCCATGAATTGCGTGCGCTGCCGCGCCGCCAGGCGCTGGAGAAAATCGTAGGCGATGCCGCCGCTCGTTCTGCGCAGCGTCATCAGATACACCGCCAGGGCGATCAATCCGCCGAGCCAGGCGAACGTGCCGAACGCGCGCTCGCCGGGATAGAACGGCCAGAGCATGAACATGAGCGCGCCGACCACGCCCGCGATCAGCAGCAGCACGCGTTGCAGCTTCGGAGCATCGACGTCGCGATTCGCGGTGATGCGCACCGTCGCCTCCACCTCATTTGCCGGCGTCCAGGCGATCACGCACTGCACGCCTCCGCTCGCGGCGACGCCGCGCCGCAGCGGCAGCGTGAACTTGCGTTCCCGCTCACGCTCGGCCGTCACCTCGCCGCCGTACATCTCGACGAGCTCGGCGATGCTCTCCTCGATGCCGGCGAACGGAACCTCGTCCTCGTGCAGGTCGACCGCCGGTGCGGTCATTCCTCTCTCTTCAGCCACGATCTCCGCACCTCATTCTTCCCTTCCGCGGTCAGCCGGATCTTCACGCGACCGTCGCGCCGCCCGCGCAGCGTGAGCGGCTTCACGACGCCCGCGCGCGCGACCAGCACCTCGATCGCCTCCCCTTCCGCCAACCCGCGCAACGCATTCGTGACCGCGTTCTCGTTCGTCGTGCGCAGGCCGCCGATGGCGACGATCTCGTCATGCGGCAGCACGCCCGCCTCCATCGCCGCCGCACCGCGAATCACCGACTCGATGACGAGTTGACCTTCCGACGTACGGAACCGCGCTCCGAACGAGATCGCGTCCGACGGCGTGGCCGCGAATGCTACACCGGCCGTGCCGAAAAGCTCCGCGTACGGCAGCGGATCGGCGCCATCGACATAGCGCGCGAAAAAGTCGCCGACATCCGCGACCTCCGCGACGGCGCGCTCCATCGCGTCTTCTTCGAGACCGGATCCGCTCTTGCCGTAACGCTCCCACAAGAGACGGACGACGTCGTCGAGTGACTTCGCGCCTGCGGTCGCACGAAGGATGGTCAGGTCGAGCAGCGCCGATACGACTTCTCCCTTGTTGTAGAACGAGTACCAGGCGTTCGGCTGATCGTGCATGTGCGCCGGATCGGCCAGCCAGCCGTCGAAGCTCGCCTGCGCCAGCGAGAGATGCCCGCGCGCCGGCATCGACTCGAGCAGTTCGATCTCCTTCTGCAGATGCTCGAGATAGCGCGCCACCGTCCAGAGCCCGCTGCGTACGAGCGTCAGCTCGCCGTAATACGACGTCAGCCCTTCCATCGCCCACAGCAGTCGCGTCGGCGTTTCGTTCCAATAGTCGTACGGCAGGAACTTCGCCGGCACGATCCGCTTCACGTTCCACGCGTGAAAGAGCTCGTGCGCGGTGATCGACAGCGTGTGGTCGTATCCCGGTTCACCCGCCTTCGCGCCGAGCATCGCCGATCGCGGGACGATGATCGAACACGAGCTCTCGTGCTCCACGCCATGCCAGCGGTCGCGCACGTGATAGAGAAATCGATAGTCGTCGAACGGCAATCCTCCGAAGAGCTCCGCCTGCGATTTCACGATCGCCCGCACCGGCTCGACGTACTGCTCGGTGTCGATCCCTTCGTCATCGCGAAAGACGAGATGAATGCGCGCGCCACTTTCGAGGAAGGAATGCCGCGTCATCACCGGCGCGGCGATGGTCGGCGAGTCGATCAGGTGGTCGTAGTCGCGCGCGCGAAACCATCCTTCGTCTTCTTTCGGAAGCTGCGTTTCGATGCGCCACTCCGCCGGCGCGGCAATCGTCAAAAAACACTCTTCGCTGCGCAAGCCGTCGACGAGCATGAACAGATTCGATCCGTTGAAGTACGCCTCGGTCTCATCGAGAAAGCTCGACCCGGCATCGAGCACGCCGGCGTAATAGCGATAGCGGACGACGACCTCGTCGCCCGCGCGCGCGTCGACGCGCCAGGAAGACTTGCCGTCCTTCCAGATGCGCCGCCCGCCGGCAGCCCACTCGCGGACGTTTGCGGCGTAATCCTGGATCAGATAGCGGCCGGGACGCCAAGCCGGCAGAAGAAGTCGCGGCGTATCGGTGGGAGCGAGAAATCGGATTGTGATGTCGAAGAGGCGCTCGGTGGGCGCGCCCCACGAGAGGAGGTAGTGCACCATGCGCGTCGAATCATATGTGGAGCATGGGAGTGGATCGTGCAGCAAAATGCGCACCCCCGTAGTTCCGGATTGCCGTCCCGGTGCAAAATCGGACCCGCACGGTCAGGAATGAACCCTCATTCAGAGCGAAATTGGCGCAGTTCCGGACCCTCTTGCCACGTAACTCATTGAAAACTCGTACGGCATCGTCGTTGAAGTGCTGAACGCCCGCTCGCACAGGAGGCGGGAAGCATTTATGAGACGAACGGTCCTGCTCTTTCTCGGGATGGCCCTGCTGTTCACGACCACCGCGTTCGCGAAGACCGGCGTGGTCTTCATTCACGGTAAAGGCGGCTCCAACCTCGCGCAGGCGAGCGTGGCCCGCGCCTACTGGGGCGAAGACATGATTCGCGCCACCACCAAGGGATTCACCATCCCCTATCTGATCTGCTCGTATGACGGCACGCAGTACATGTGGGTGGCCGGCAATCAGGTGGCGGGCCAGATCTACAACTGGATGAACGCGAACGCGATCGACGACATCGTCATCGAAACGCATTCGTTCGGTGGCGTGGTCATTCGCTGGATTCTGTCGAACCCGACGTACGACTCGCGTTATCAGCCGATCATCAATCGCATCCGCTGGGTGAACTCGATCGCCCCGCCGAACAAAGGCTCCGAGGCGGCGAATCTCGCCGGAACGCTCTCGGGCTCGTGGCTCACCGGCTGGCTCATCGACCTCGTCGGCCAGAACAACGACTCGACGCGCAACTGCACCACCGCCTCGATGACTTACTACAACACCTACT
Organism: Thermoanaerobaculia bacterium; assembly: GCA_036261885.1. GTDB lineage: Bacteria > Acidobacteriota > Thermoanaerobaculia > Gp7-AA8 > Gp7-AA8 > QHVT01. The sequence continues at coordinate 396,288 of DATAJY010000004.1, forward strand.
ACCTCAAAGGTACGTCGGGACGGCCCGCGCTGCCGAAGACGATTTACAACATCGCCGGCACCGGCCTCTGGAACGACTACGTTCATTCGGAGGATTACGGTCTGGCGACGCTTTCGGGCGTGGCCGGCATGCCGGGTGAGGATGACGGCATGGTCTCGCAGTACAGCGCGCAGGCGGTCGGCGTGGTCTGGTTCACGACGCTCGCGAATCATCATCACAACCGCCGCAACGACTATCGCAAGATCGGCGACTCGCTCGCCACCGACTTCTGAGAAGGAGACCACCGATGAAAAAGGCATTGCTGCTCCTTCTCTCCACCACGCTTTCGCTCGCGCCGCTCGCCCTCGGGGCCGACACCTTCGGCCGCTACGAAGCGGGAACGAAACTCGAAGAGCCACCCGCGCATGCGCCGGCGAACGCGTCGCGCATGTTCACGAAGATCGTGGCGCGCGACGAAGCGTCGTCGTTCGAGCTTCCGGCCACCGGCGACGGCGGCATGATCATCTGGACCGTTCCGATGGCCGATCCCGGCAAACCGGCGCCGGCCGCCGAGGCACAGGTTTCGACGCGCCTGCGCACACCGAGCGGCATCGTGCTCGACACGAACGATCGCGGCTCCGACGCGCGCGGCGTACGGCGCTTCCGGCTCGACTCGGCACAGACGAAAGATTTTGAAGGGATCGTGCCGGGAGGCGCGCACGAGGTTCTGCACGTCGCACAAACCGAGGCCGCGCCGTATTCGCTCGACATCGTGAATGTGCCGGACAACGTCGCCGCCGTGCGGGTGATTGCCGCGGAACCCGACAGCAGACTCGTGCTGTCGACGTGGGCCTCGCCTCTCTCGCGCCAGCCCGACGAGCCGGTGACGCTCCACGCGGAACTGCGCAACGGCGATGTCGCGGTCGAAGGAGCAGACGTGACCGTCCGCTTCGCCGGACCGTCGACTCAGGGCTTCACGACCGCGAAACTCGAGCCGCGTGGCAACGGCGTTTACGAGGTGACCATCCCCGCCGGATTCGCGACGGCGGCGGGCACCTGGGACGTGCAGTTCGAGGCCGAGGGAACACTCGCCAACGGCGCGCGTTTCGCGCGCACCGGCTCGGCGCAATTCTTCTCCGAGCGCGGCGCGGCGAAGCTCTCGAACCTTCGCACGGAAATCGTCGGCGACAGGCTTCGCGTGACGATCGACGCGACGATGTACATCGGCGGCAACTATCGTCTCGACGTACTCGTCGCCGACCACGACCGCAACGCGATCGTCTGGGGCGAAGGGGCGCGCGCGCTCCCGATCGGACCGGCAACGCTGATGATGGAACTTCCGCTCGACGCCGCGCGCGAAGGGTTGTTCGTCGACGCGCGGTTGCTCGGACTCGATCTGCCCGCAGTGGCGGGACGCATCACGAACTGACGCACGGGAGGTGGTGGCGGCGCGATGCACATGCTCGCGCCGCCACGCGAGCTCCCGATCGCGCGGCGTCACTCTTTCCCGGCGATGTTGTACTTCTGCATCTTCGACTTCAGGGTGTTTCGCGCCAGCCCGAGTCGTCGCGCGGCCTCGCGAATTCTGCCGCCGGAGGTTTCGAGCGCGCGCAGGATGAGCTGCTTGTCGACGGCGCTCATCACCTCGTCGTAGACCTCGCTGGTGATCTCCGCTTTCCCGACCAGCGGATTGACGATGGTGCTCGGCATGCCGGCACCGCCGTTCGACGGCACGATCGCCGGCGCGGCCTCGGTGTCGAGACTGTAGAACTCCGCGCGCGACATGTTCGTGCCGTTGGACATCACGATCGCGCGATGCAGCGTCGCTTCGAGCTCGCGCACGTTGCCGGGCCAGTCGTAACGCATGAACAGATCGAGCACGCCCGGCTCGAGACGCTTGTTGTCGATGCCGAGGTCTTTGCAGATCTTGCGAATGAAGTGCTCGGCCAGCAGCGGGATGTCGTCTTTGCGGTCCCGCAGCGGCGGCAGCATGATCGGGATGATGTTCAGGCGATAGAAGAGATCTTCGCGGAACGTCCCTTCCTCGATCGCCTTCTCGATCTCGAGATTCGTCGCGGCGATGATCTTGATGTCCGCCTTGATCGTCTGCGTGCCGCCGACGCGCTCGAACTCCTTGTCTTCGACGACGCGCAACAGCTTGGCCTGCATCGCCAGCGACATCTTTCCGATCTCGTCGAGGAAGATCGTGCCGTTGTTCGCCAGTTCGAAGCGTCCGAGCTTGCGGCGGTCGGCACCGGTGAAGGCGCCTTTCTCGTGACCGAACAGCTCCGACTCCGCGAGCGTCTCCGGCAGTGCCGCGCAATTGAATTTGATGAACGGTCCGTTCCGGCGCGGTCCGATGTTGTGAATGATGCGCGCCACCAGCCCCTTGCCGGTGCCCGATTCGCCGCGCACGAGCACGGTCGAAAATCCGGCCGACGCCTTGCGGATCGCGAACTGCGTCTTCGATACCGCGTCCGACTGCCCGACGATCGAGTCGAGATGCTTTTCGACGAGCACTTCGCGGCGCAGCGTCTCGTTTTCGAGCGACAGCCGCGTGCGCGCCTCTTCGAGCTCTTCGTAAAGCCGGGCGTTCTCGATCGCGATCGCCGCCTGATCGCCGAACGCTTCGAGAAAACTGAGGTCCTTCTGCGAGAAGAGATGTCTCGCCTGACGATGGTCGATGTAGATCGCGCCCGAGATGCGCTCCTTGATGATGAGCGGCGCGCAGAGAATCGAGACGATGTTGTCCGCGATGACCGAATCGGAGTCGACGAAACGTTGATCCGCACGCGCATCGGCAGACATCACCGACTGCCCGGTCTGGATCACTTCCTTGACGATCGATTGCGGCGAACGGCGGGAGTCGCGATCCGCGCCGTCCTTGATGTTGCGCACCACGCGCGTACGCAGCGCGCCGGTCAGCGGATCGAGCAGGATGATCATGCCGCGTTCCGCGCGCAGACGGCGGATGCAGACGTCGAGCACGCGGTTGAGCACCTCTTCGAGATCGAGCGTCGAGTTGATGATCTTGACGATCTCGTACAGCCCGACCACGCCTGCTTCCGGCGCTTTGCCGGCGGGCTTGATGCGGAACAGTGCGCCGCGCGCGCGTTCGAGATCGTGCGTGGCGTCGAGGCGCTCGAAAATGCGGATGGCCGCGCGAATGGTGGTCGTCGCTTCATCGGGCTCTTCGCGCAGCAGGCCCATATCGAAGAGCAGTCGTCCGAGCTCGTAAGGAGTGTCGAGCTCTTCGAGGGCCGCGCGCACGGAGTCGAACTTCGCATTCGCCGCCTCACGCTCCCCTTTCGCGCTCAGGATTTTCGCGAGCGCCCAGTCGTTCTTGGCGAGGCTGAAGCGGTCACCAAGCTTTCGCGCGTACCCCTCGGCGATCTGCGCGTGTTTGACCGCGCCGTCGAGATCGCCCTTCTGCAACACCTGCACGGCCGCGGCGGTGTGCGCGCGCGCCAGTCCGTGCAGCGTGCGATTCGCTTCGAAGATCTGCGTGGCGCGCGCGAGGTAGCGCTCCGCATCCTCGCTGTTGCCGCGTTCATCCTCGATCGACGCGAGCACGTACGCCGCTTCGCCGATGAGGTCTTCGTCGCGGGCGCGTTCTCCCGCGGCGAGCGCTTTCTGTCCGAGCTCGAGCGCTTTGGCGATGTCGCCGCGCTTCTTCGTCAAACGCGCCAGTGGAACGTAGACCGACAGACGAGACGCGCGCGTCTCGTCGAACCCTTCGAGGCTGAGACAGCGTCGATACTGCTCCATCGCCTCGTCGAGACGGCCGAGCATTTCCATCGCGTCGGCGAGGTTCTCGCGCGCCAGCGCTTCGTGCTCGAGCGAGCCGATCTTCTCGGCGATGCGCAGCGACTTCTCGAACAGGTCCGCCGCCGCGTGGAAATCGCCGCGGCCATACTCGACCACGCCGACGTTCGAATACGCGGTGACGAGATCCCACAGATCGCCTTCCGCTTCGCTCCGTTCGAGATTGCGACGAAACCACTGCAGCGCGGCATCGCATTCACCGAGCTTCCAGAGCGTGTTGCCGAGATTCATCGACGCCACTTTGTGGAGCTGCTCGGAGCCGAGCTTCTCGCCGATGTGCACCGCTTCCTGAAGGATTTCGCGCGAGCGCTGCCAGTTGCCGCCCGCGAACTCGATCAACCCGAGGATGTTCTTGACATAACCGTAGACGACCGTCGGCTCCATCTTCTCGAGCATTTGCCGGGCGCGGTCCGCGGTCTCGCGCGCGGTGTCGAGATCGTCGCGCATGCGATAGAGCCACGCCAGGCGGTTGAGCATCTCCGCGACGTCGACGGTTGCGCCGAGGCGCTCGAAGATCACCAGCGCGCTCTGGTAGTACGTCATCGCCGCGTCCTGATCGCCGCGGCGCGCCAGCACCTTGCCGATCTTCTTCATCACCCGGGCGATGTCGAGATTGCCTTCGTGATCGGGATGGCGCGCCTGAATGCTCTTGAGCAGGAACTGATAGGCGTGCATCGCGCCGCGGTAGTCGTCGCGGCGGTAGTAGGCGTCGGCGAGTTTCTCGCGCACTTCCGCCTTGCGCGCTTCTTCGACGCCGCCGAGGTCCATCAGTTCGAGCGCGGCGCGATAGAACTCGGATGCTTCCTCATGCGCGAGCGAGCGCGTCGCGAGATCGCCTGCTTCGATGGAGTAGCGCGTGCCGCGTTCGATGTCGTTCGCACGCGCGAAGTGATACGCGACCTGGCCGATGAGCTGCGTCAGTCCGTCATTCGCGGCCGGTTCGAGCGCCTCGCCGACGCGCTGATGCACCTCGGTGCGGCGGCGTTCCGGCATGCCGTTGTAGATCGCATCGCGCAGATGAATCTGCGGAAAGTGAATCGTCCGTCCGTCGCTCGACTCGTCTACCAGGTTCTTCTGCACGAGCTCGCGCACGGCGTTGTAGACCGTCTCCACCGGCAGCTCGGCGACCTTCGTCAACAGGTCGAGGTCCATCGTCTCGCCGACCACGGCCGCGATGTCGAGCAACGCGCGCGGCTCTGCCGAAAGCGTTTCGACCTTCTCCGAAAGAATGGCCGCGGAGCCGCCGGGAATGCGCAGCGAATGCACGCGCGGCATGTCGACGGTCCACCCTTTCGGGCTCCACTGCAGATAGTCGTGCGCGATGAGGTAGTCGACGATGCGACGGATGTGCAGCGGCGAGCCGGCCGATTCCCACAACATCCAGCGGGCGAAATCCTCGGGAATCGTCGCCTGCCCGAGCAGCGCCTGCAGATGTTCGAGGACGAGCGCCTCGTTCAGCGTTTCGACGCGCACGATCGGGAAGCTCCCTTCGCGCGCGCGCTGCTCCCACGACGCCAGGTTCGGCGAGGAGGACTCGATCGCCGCCTCGCCACCCGTTTCGAGCGTGAGCGTTCCGATCACCAGCAGTTTGTTCTGCTTCGCTTCGCCGATCAGAAACGAGAACAACTCCGCGGTGCTCGGATCGGCCCACTGCAGATCTTCGATGACCAGGATCAGCGGCGATCCCGCGGTCTCGCTGCCGACGCTCAGGAATCCATAGATGTCCTGCATCGACTGGACGATGCGGTTGTAGAGCCGGTACTTCTGTCCGTGTTGCGGCGGACTCGTTTCCGGCCCCGCCGAGGCCACCATCGGCCGCAGGAATCTCCGGATCTCCTCGGCCACGTCGGCGTTCGGATTCACCGCCGCCACCATCTGCCGGAAGATTTCGAAAAACGGCGCGTAGATGGTCTTGCGATTGACGGGACAGCGTCCGCAGAAGACGCGGGCGCCGTCGAGCTGCGCGCGCAGCGTGACGTCGCGCACGATGCGGCTCTTGCCCATCCCTTCGGCGCCGGCGAGGATCACGCCGTTGCCGTGACCGTCGCGCGCTTCGCCGATCAGCGACATGATCTGCTGCACTTCGTTCTTGCGGCCGATGAGCGGCGCGGCGAACAACTCCCCGCGTCCGACCAGCAGTTCCGCCGGAGGAGCGCTCTTGCCCGCCGCGTCAGCGACGGCCTGCAGCAACGCCGCGGAGTTCGCGAAGCGATGCCGCGGATCTTTCTCGAGCAGCTTCATGATGATCCGCTCGAGCGGCTCGGGGACGCGCGGATTGATCGACGACGGCGGCCGGATCTCCTCGTCGAGATGCATGCGGATCACTTCGATCGGCGCACGGCCGTACCCCGGTAATGCGCCGGTGACGGTCTCGTAGAGCGTCATGCCGAGGCCGTACAGATCGGCACGCGAGTCGATGCGATCCTGACGCAGAACCTCGGGAGCCATGTACTGCAGCGTGCCGCGGATCTTGCGATCGAAGACCTGCCGGCTCTCGATGGCCAGGCCGAAATCCATGATCTTCGCCTTCCCGTCGTCGCTGACGAGGATGTTCGACGGCTTCAGATCGAGATGGACGATTCCGAGGTGATGGATGTGGTGCAGACCGGCCGCGATCTGCAGGATCACGTCGTACAGCTGATCCCAGTTCTGCCCGTCGAAGAATTCGGTGATCCGCTTCCCCGCAAAGAACTCCATCGTGAAGAACGGGTAGCGATCATTCAGGACGCCGAAGTCGAAGACCTTGATGACGCTCGGGTGCTCGAGCGAGGCGAGCGTCGTGAACTCCGTCTTGAAACGGAGAAACTGCTGCGGATCGCTGATTTCGTGGCAGAGAATCTTGATCGCTTCATCGCGATCGTCGGGCACGTCGAAGACGCGATACACACACGTGTCCGCGGTTTCCTTGAGGGTCGCGCGGATCTGATAGCGCGGAGGAAGAGCGAGATCGGTCATGCGTGGCTCCGAATATAACCCACCCGCTTCGGACGCGGGTCAGAAGTTTGTCCACGGTGATCCGTTTGGCGTTCCCTGACAGTCTCGACCAGCGACAGACGACCACCGGCAAGCCGTATCCATTACAATCCTCGGCACTTGGTGTCGGATAACGTTCCAGACTTCGGTGGTTTCGAAATCATCCGCGTCCTTGGAAAAGGCGGGATGGGGACGGTTTATCTTGCGCGCGATCAGCGACTTGGCCGCTACGTCGCCCTGAAGGTTCTGAACGCCAGCGACCTCGCGTTCGACGATCGGAAAGCGCGATTCCTTCGCGAAGCACGCTCAGCAGGCGCCATCCGCCACCAGAACGTCGCCACGATTTACGACGTCGACGAGGCCGCGGACGGCACTCCCTTCATCGTCATGGAGTACTGCGAGGGGGAAACGCTCTCGCAACGCATCCGCCGCGGCCCGCTCGACTCGATGGAGTTCCTCTCCATTGCGCGGCAGATCGTGGCGGGGCTGCTCGCCGCACACGACAAAGGCATCATTCACCGCGACATCAAGAGTGCGAACATCATCATCGAGCCGACCGGTCTCGTGAAGATTCTCGACTTCGGTCTCGCGAAAGCGATTCCGCGCTCGATGACGGAGCCGGGCCTCGAGAAGACGATCGAGTCGACCAGCGGTCACTTCTTCGGCACGCTGCACTTCATCTCACCCGAACAGGCGCGCGGCCAGACGGCGGACACGCGCAGCGATCTCTTTTCGGTCGGCGTCGTTTTCTACCACATGGCCGCGGGGTATCTCCCGTTCAACGCCGATGGTCCGCTGCTGGTGCTCGACAAGATCCGCGAAGGCGAGCCGGAGCCGTTCCAGCCGAACGATCCGAACTTCCCTCCCGCGGCGATGAAGATCATCTCGAAGCTGCTGCAGAAGGAGCCGGACGATCGCTATCAAAGCGCGCGCGACGTCTTGTCCGATCTCGAGGAAATCGACACGCCGACGGTGCGCATGCAGACGTCGACGTCGCGCACGACGCTCGGCCGCACGGTGCGCCGTCCGAAATGGGTGCGCGCCGCGATCACGGTCGGGGCGGCGCTGATCGTCGCGATCTCGATCTTCCTCGTGCAGCGCAATGGCGTCAGCCCGGCGACGACCACTTCGACCACCGCCCCGCCGCCGATCCGTTCGATGGCGGTGCTTCCGCTGCGCAACATCGCCAACAGCACGAGCGACGAGTTCCTCTCGGTCGGTCTCGCTGATGCGCTCGTGACCGAGTTGCAGCAGATTCCGTCACTGCAGGTGCGGCCGACCTCGGCCGTGCTCGAGTTTCAGGGACAGAAGACCGACACGAAGGAAGCGAGCGAGAAGCTGCGCGTCGACGGCATTCTCGAAGGGCACTTCCTCGCGGCCGGCGACCTCGTGCGCGTGACGCTGCAGCTCACCGATTCGCGCACCGGTTACGCGGTCTGGTCGGACACGATCGACGGGCGCCGCGACAATCTCCTCAAGCTGATCGATGAAGTGTCCGCGCGCACCGTGAAAGGTCTGAACGAGAAGATCGGCGTGCAGCAGGCACAGATCGCCCGCTCGGAAGCGCGCTCGTCGAATCCGAAAGCGTACGAGGCGTATCTGCGCGCGCGTGCGCTCAACGGCAGCTTCCTCCCCGACCATTACAACGAACAGGTTTCGGCGCTGAAGCGCGCGATCACGCTCGATCCGAATTTCGCCGCCGCCTATGCAGACCTCGCGGCGACGATCTCCCTCGGGCAGGCCCGCAGCCTCGCGCCGCAGGACGACGTCGCCAAACAGGAGTGGTACGCGCGCCAGGCGGTGCGGCTCGATCCGAATCTTCCCGAGGCGCACCTCGCGCTCGGACGCGTCTTCGTGCGCGACCCGCAGCGTTTCCGCGAGTCGGTGCGCGAAGTGCTCGCGGCGTTGCGGCTCGAAGCGACCGACACGCAGGCGCTGCATTCGATGACCACGTACTTCGTTTCCACCGGCGACATGCAGAAGGCGCAGTGCATCGGGGATCGGCTGGTCAAGATCGATCCGGTCTCGAACGAGGCGCGCACACGCGGTTACTGGTACATCAACGCCGTCGATCCCGAAGGCGCGCTCGTCTTCGCGCGGGAAGCGATGGCGTCCCCGGACACGGCTCTCGCCGCTCACGACATTCGCGGCTCGGCGTTTCTGATGCAGGGCAATTACACGGCGGCCGACAAGGAAGCGGATGCCGCGCTCGCGCTCGTGCCTCGTCACTACCTCGGCAAGAGCCTCAAGGCGATGGCCGCCGCCGGACGTGGCGATCGCGCGGCGGCGCTGGCCGGCATCAAGACCTTCGAAGCCGACGCGATGCGCACGCATTGGGCCGCGCTCCGCATCGCCATGATCTACGCAAAACTCGGCGACAACACCGAGGCGCTGATCTGGCTGCGCCGCGCCGCGGAGCTCGGCAATCACTCGTGGTACGCGCTGATCAAACACCCGTGGCTGCAGGGTCTGCAAAGCACGCCGGAGTTCCAGGAGATCGTCGCCCGGATGAAGGCCGATCTCGACGACGTTCGCGACGACGTCGTCGGCGTGTATCAGTTGATCTGCAAGTAGCGACGAGGGCAGGCGGAGGCGGAACGCAGCGCCGCCGCGTTTCGCCTCGATTGCCTTTTAGAACCCTTCCAGCAGATTCGCCACCAAAGACTCAGCGAAGCGGACGGCGATCTCTTCGATCGCGCGCGTTTCCTGGTCGAAGGCGTCGCTGTTGCCGACGTTCACCTCGTAGTCGGAGGTGAAGCGGTACTGATCGTTCTTCCACAACACCTTGTCCTGATTGCGGTGATCGATCAGCTCGATCTTCGCCGTGATCGAGATCTGGTAGCGCGTGGCGCGGCCCTGATCGAACGCGATCGGGAAGATGTTGAATGTATCGATCGAGCCGCGCAGGATCACGTGCGCGTCGTTGCTGTTGGTGACGAGATTGAGGCGGCCGCGCGAGACGAACTCGTTCGCTACCGCCTGCGTCACGCGCTGTTCGAGCTCCACGCGCGTAGTGCGGTTGATGAACGCCGGCACCTCCAGCGTGCGGATCGAGGGATCGAGAAAGTTGCTGCGGCCTACGAGTCCGTAGCCGCAGCCGGACAGCAGAAACAAAGCTGCGAGAACGAATCGATTCATTTCTTGAAGGTCACCCGAACCTGCGCGTCTTCCGGTTTCACGCCTTTTTTCGACATCTTCTCGAACGACGCGTAGGTGTACTCCCAGATCAGCGTCTTTCCTTCGACGCGCGTGGCGTTGTGCGAGACGACCTCGAACGGAGCGGTGATGCGATACGAGACGCGCATCTTGGAGAACGCGTCCTTCATCATCTTCTCCATCTCCGGATCCATCTTCGGCGCGTTCTGCTCCGCTTCCTTCTCGACCGATTCGGTCGGGTTGTGCGGCTTCGTCTGCACCGTGAAGGTCTTCCCCTTGTCGATGACCTCGAGCCCTTCGAACGGCGAGTCGACGACGTTCTTCTGCGTCGGGTCGCCGCCTTCCTTCGACGGCAGCTTCACGTCCGCGAGGTTCGAGAGCTTGTCGAACGCGAACTTGAACTTCGTGTCCAGGCCGAATTCCCGTTCGGTGGCCGCGAAATCGAGGAGCTTGATGCCCGGCGGCAGATCCTTCGACACGTCTTCACGCGACGGCGGCTTGCTCGACTTCTCGGTCTTCGATTTCTTCTTGAACTCTTCTTTCGCTTTCTTCAGCTCCGCGGCGGTGAGCGGCCCCTTCTTCCCTTCCATCTCTTTTCCGAGCTGCGCCATGATCACGACCATCGGTTCGAGATCGACGCCGAGATGAAAATCCGCCGTACCGGACATGTCTTTCCTGATCTCGATCGACTCGTCGATCTCGAAACAGCCCGTGGTCAACAACACGAGGGAGAGGGCGATCGCAAGTTTTTTCATTTCACCACCACGTTCACCAGCTTACCCGGGACATAGATCTTCTTCACGATGTCTTTGCCCGCGACCCACTGTTGAATGCGCTCGCTGGCGAAGACGGCCTCGAATACCGCTGCCTCCGCGGCACCGGCCGGAACTTCGACCTGGCCGCGCAGTTTTCCATTCACCTGTACCGCGATGACCACCGTATCTTCCTGCATCAGCGCCCGATCGGCTACCGGCCATTTCGAGGTGAGCACGAATCCTTCGTTGCCGAGCATCGTCCAGAGCTCCTCGGTGATGTGCGGTGCGAAGGGATGCAGCAGTTGCAGAAGCGCCTCGTACGCGGGGCGCAGCGTTGCCGCCTGCCCCCCGCTCACCGCTTCGCCGAGGGTGTTCGAAAACTCCATCAGCGCCGAGATGGCCGTGTTGAACTCGAACTTCTCGACGCGCGCCGTGACGGCGTCGATGGTCTGGTGCATCTTGCGCACGACGTTCGCCGGCGCGTCCCCCGCGGCCGCCGCGCCCGCGATCTGCACGCCCATGTGCCACACGCGGCCGAGAAAGCGATAGGCGCCCACGACCCCTTCATCGGACCAGGCCGCTTCTTTTTCCGGCGGCGCGATGAAGAGCGTGTACACGCGCTCCGTGTCGGCGCCGTACTTCGCGATCAACTCGTCCGGCGGCACGACGTTCATCCGCGACTTCGACATCTTCGTCACTTCGGCGAGCAGCGGCTCGTCTCCGCGATACGGCTTGCCGTCGACCATCTGCACTTCCGCCGGGGCGACCCACGAGCCGTGCGTGTCCTTGTAGCCTTCCTTCGTGATCACGCCCTGATTGAAGAGACGCGTGAACGGCTCTTCGAACTGCAGCAGCCCCATGTCGTGCAGCGTGCGGGTGATGAAGCGCGCGTAAAGCAGATGCAGGATCGCGTGCTCGATGCCGCCGATGTACTGATCGACCGGCAGCCAGCGATTGACGAGCTCCGCATCGAAGATCTTCTGCTCGTCGCGCGGCGTGATGAAGCGGAGGAAGTACCACGACGAATCGACGAAGGTGTCCATCGTGTCGGTCTCGCGGCGCGCGGGACCGCCGCATTGCGAGCAGGTGGCATGCACGAACGTGTCGTGCTTCGCCAGCGGATTGCCTTCCCGTCCCGTGAATGGCACGTCGAGCGGCAGCGTGACCGGCAGCTCTTCCTCGCGCACCGGCACGAGCCCGCACGGGTCGCAGTAGAGCATCGGGATCGGCGTGCCCCAGTAACGCTGGCGCGAGATGAGCCAGTCGCGCAGACGGTAGCGGACGATTCCTTTGCCGATGCCGCGCTCTTCGATGATGCCGATGATCGTCTCGATCGCGCGCGGCACCGGCAGGCCGTCGATCGGTCCGGAGTGGACCGCGACGCCGGTGTCATCCTTGAACGTGAACGCTTCGTTCATCGCGTTCACGTCGAGCTCGTCGCCGCTGGCCGGCTTGATGACCACGCGAATCGGCAGGCCGTACTGCTTTGCGAACTGGAAGTCGCGCTCGTCGTGCGCGGGAACGCTCATGATCGCGCCGGTGCCGTACTGCATCAGTACGAAGTTGCCGAGCCAGATCGGGATCTCTTCATTCGTGAACGGATTGATCGCCGTGCGGCCGGTGAAGCGCCCTTCCTTCCCCGATTCCTGCCGCTCGAGGTTCGACTGATTGCGCACGCCGGCGATCCACGTTTCGATCTCTTCGCGATCCGGCGACCCGGAGATGAGCTCCTGCACCGCGGGATGCTCCGGCGCAAGCACCATGAACGTCGCGCCGAAGATCGTATCCGGGCGGGTCGTGAAAACCCGGATGCTGCGATTCAGCGACGGCACGAAGAACTCGACGTCTGCGCCGCGCGACTTGCCGATCCAGTTCCGCTGCATCAGCTTCACCTTCTCGGGCCAGTGCTCGAGCGTGTCGAGTCCGGCGTCGAGACGATCGGCGTAGTCGGTGATCTTCAGGAACCACTGCGAGAGCTCGCGCTGTTCGACCAGCGCACCGCAGCGTTCACAGCGTCCTTCGACGACCTGTTCGTTGGCCAGAACCGTCTGGTCCTGCGGGCACCAGTTCACCGGCGCGGTGCCGCGATACGCGAGGCCGCGTTTGTAGAGCTGCAGGAAGAGCCACTGGTTCCAGCGGTAGTACTCGGGCTCGCAGGAGGCGACCTCTTTCGACCAGTCGTAGAGGATGCCCCAGCGCGCGAACTGCGCCTTCATGCGCGCGATGTTGCCGAGGGTCCACTCGCGCGGATGAATGCCGCGCTTGATGGCCGCATTCTCGGCCGGAAGACCGAACGCGTCCCATCCCATCGGGTTCAGCGCCGCGCGGCCCTGCATGCGGAAGTAGCGATAGACGGCGTCGCCAAGGATGTAGTTGCGGCCGTGTCCGACGTGCAGATCGCCGGACGGATACGGAAACATGTTCAGCATGTACAGCTTGTCGCCCGGCGCGCTGACGTCGATCTCGGAAACGCGCGCCTCGGCCCATCGCTGCTGCCACTTCGGTTCAATGTCGGTGGGGCGGTATTGCATGGCGGGGCGCAGTATAAACGGCGGGTGGTAGTCGGTTGTCGGTTGTCAGTTGTCGGGAGCACCTGTCACGCGCAAGGACCCCGACGACCGACAACCGACTCAGTGATGCCTTCCGACTACCATCCCCCGACAACCGACTACCGACTACCGACAACCACGTCTAGAACCGGAACTTCACGCCGCCTGAAATCACGACCGGGTTGACGTCGACGCGCCCTTCATCCGTGTCGCCTTCCGCCTTCGGATCGTAGGCGATGTACTTCACGTCGGCGCCGATGCTCAGGTTCTGCGTGACCGCATAGCCGAGACCGAGATTCACGAGCCAGGTGGTCTCGTTGTCGAAGTCGAGATTCGACGGCGACTCCGGATCCTCCGGATCGGCGATGAAGTCGATGTCTCCGGTGACGTAAGCCACGCCGCCGCCGATGTACGGATCGAGCTTCCCGTGCGGAAAGTGATACTGCGCCGTCGCGCTGAGCACGTCGAGATTGATCTCGCCGGCGTCGACGGTGATGTTCACCGGCGCATTGAAGCTCACCTCGACGTCGCCGCCGAGACGCTGCGCGCCGAGCTCGAGGGAGACGTTCGGCGAGAAGAAGTGCGTGTACGTCGCACCGTAGCCGATGTCTTCATCGAAATCGATCTCGAAGCCCTCGCCGGTTTCGAAGTCGGTGAACGTGGTGGAATCGAACTGCGAGGTGGAAACGAAAACGCCCAATTCGTTCGCCGGAGTCTGTGCGAAGAGAGACACGGGGACGACGAGCACTGCCACTGCGACAAACCATTTGATGCGATTCAAGCGATGATCCTCCTTCAGACGACGGAAAGATGGATCGCCAGTGATGCATGCGCAAGTGACGGGCGTCGCCGTTTGATGTGTGGCTTCACGAAGGGAACACGAATGTAACGGGACCGTCGTTCTCCAGCGACACGACCATCATTTCGCGGAAACGGCCGGTCTTGACCGGGAGGCCGGTCGAAGCCAGCTCGTGCACGAAGATCTCGAACAGCGCGCGGGCCCGATTCGGCTCCTCGGCGTTGTCGAAGCTCGGCCGTCTCCCTTTCGCGATCGAGCCGGCCAGCGTGAACTGCGACACGGCCAGAATCTCGCCGCCCGCTTCGCTCACGTCGCGATTCATCTTCCCGGCTTCGTCGCTGAAGATGCGCAGCTCGCGGATCTTCTTCGCCGCGTCGCGCATCGCCTGCTCGCCGTCGCCCTTTTCGACCGCGGCCAGAACGAGGAGACCGAGGGCGATCTCCGACACGAGCTCGTCGCCGACCGATACCGATGCGCGACGCACGCGCTGAATGACGCACTTCATCGTCCACTCGTTGTAGCGCGCGCATTCTACGAGGATTGGATAAGGTTAGAATCCGCCGTCCACACACGAGCACCGCGGGTCGGCCGCGCGCCGGCAAATCGATTCACGCAAACGCGGGTAGGAGAAAGTCCATGATCAACAAAGTCATCATCGTCGGCCGTCTCGGCAAAGATCCCGAGATCCGTTCGACACCGAGCGGTACGTCCGTCGCCCGATTCACGGTGGCGACCGACGAGCGTTTCACCGATCGTAACGGCGAGAAACAGGAACGCACCGAATGGCACAACATCACGGCGTGGGGAAAGCTCGGCGAGATCTGCGGGCAGTACCTGCGCAAGGGAAAGCTGGTCTACATCGAAGGCTCGATCCGCACGGACAGCTGGGATGACAAGGAGACCGGCCAGAAGAAGTACCGCACCGAGATCGTCGCGAACACGATGAAGATGCTCGATCGTCGCGGCGATGACGAAGGGGGCGGCGGTGGGGGCGGCGGTCGCGGCGGCTACGGTGGCGGCAGCGGTGGCGGCTACAACCAGAATTCGCGCGGCGGTGGCGGTGGCGGCGGTCGCTCGTCCGCCCCGGACATCATCGACGACGACGAGGAAGTACCGTTCTAGCAGCCACGGTCCACGACTTCGACTTCTCACGCAACGCCGGCTCCCGGGAGCCGGCGTTTTTCGTCTGCTCCCACGTGCGTTCCGGCCAGGGTCCCTGCTTTCCTTTTCTGCTACTCTCGCGGGCAGTCCTTCAATCCTGATAGCGAGAGGTCCGTATGCCCTTCCGGCGAGCGATCGTTCTGTCTGTTTTTCTGCTCATCGCACGGCCGAGCGTCGCGCAGACGACGGCGTCGCTGACCGGCATCATCGTCGCCCAGACCGGCGCGCCGCTCGCCGGCGCGAAGGTCGTCGTCACCTCCCCCGCGCTCATGGGCGCACGCGAAACGGACAGCGGCCCGTCGGGCGCGTATCACTTCGCCGCGCTGCCTCCGGGCGACTATCGGATCGCGGTCACACTCGCGGGATTCGGCCCCGTGCGCCTGCCGCAGACACTCGCGCTGTCGCAGACGGCACGACGGGACATCACGCTCTTTCCCGCAATCGCGGATGTCGATACGGTCTACGGCGACAGCTCCGCCGCACTCCACGATCCGCAGATCGCCTCCACCCTTCGCCTCACCACCATCGATCGCCTTCCGGTGCAGCGCAATCAGCTCGCCACCGCGCAACTCGCACCCGGCGTCAGCGGCAACACGCTCTCGAACGGCGTGCTGTCGATCTCCGGCGGCCCCGGCTACGACAACCTCGTGCTCATCAACGGCGTCGTCGTGAACGAGAACACGCGCGGACAGATGCGGCCGATGTATGTCGAAGACGCGATCGACGAGACGACCATCCTCAC
Organism: Thermoanaerobaculia bacterium; assembly: GCA_036261885.1. GTDB lineage: Bacteria > Acidobacteriota > Thermoanaerobaculia > Gp7-AA8 > Gp7-AA8 > QHVT01. The sequence goes on from DATAJY010000004.1 coordinate 412,227, forward strand.
CGGAGCAATCTCGGCCGAATACGGCCGCTTCACCGGCGGCGTGGTGAACACGATCACGAAGTCGGGCGGCGAAGCGTGGTCCGGCTCGCTGCGTGATTCGCTCGGCAATCCCGCATGGTCCGCGCAATCGCCCGCGCTCGAAGCACGCGAGAACCATCTCAATCACGTGTTCGAGGCGACGCTGGGCGGCTCGCTGGCACACGACCGGCTGTGGCTCTTCACCGCCGGCCGCTGGGCGAAGAACGACACGGCGCGCCAGACCATCGCCATTCCGGCCGGCCCCGGCACGAGCGCGTCGACGCCGATCAGCTACACCGAGTCGAACGATCAGAAGCGCGTCGAGGGAAAGCTGACCGGCCGCCCGCATGCGAGCCACAGCATCGTGGCCTCGTACTTCGGCATCGACACGACCACCGACAACAGCCGCTTCACGAACAACATCTACGATCTTGCCAGCCTCACCGCGCGCGACGATCCCGACTCCCTCGGCGTGATTCGCTACGACGGTCTCTTCGGCGCGAGCGTGCTCGTCGAAGCACAACTCGCACGCCGCACGATGAGCCTCTCCAGCGGCGCCACCGCCACCGACATCATCAACGGCACGGTGGTGATGGATCGCGCGAACAGCAACTCGCGTTTCAATTCGCCTTCTCTCTGCGCGAGCTGCGAAGACGAACAGCGCGACAACACCGACCTGCTCCTCAAAGCGCACGCGTTTCTCGATCGCGGCCTCGGCACGCACGACCTCGTCGGCGGCTTCGATCGTTTCGAAGAACAGCACCTGCTCGATGAACATCAATCGGGCAGCGACTTCGCGCTCTTCGTGTCGCGCGCCCAGTTCAAGGACGGCGCGATCTATCCGGTGATCACGCCGTCGAATCAAAACGGCGGCGGCACGTTCATCCGCTGGATGCCGGTGAACGTCGCGGCGCGCGACAGTCATCTGCGCACCGAGTCTCTCTTCGTCAACGACAGCTGGAACGCCACGCCACACTGGGCGTTCACGTTCGGCGCGCGTTACGACCGCAATCGCGCCGAGGATGCGGATGGAACGGTGGTGGCCGACGACAGCCGCCTTTCGCCGCGCGTCGCCGTGCAGTACGACCTCGGCGCAAATGGACGGAACCGGATCACGGCGACGTACGGCGAGTACGCGTCGCGCATCGCCGATGCGCTCGCGACCTCGAATCAGCTGGCCGGCAGTTCCGCGGCCATCGACTTCGCCTATCGCGGACCGCAGATCAATGCGAACGGCCTGACCGTGCCGCTCGCCGACGCGTTGCGCATGGTCTTCGATTACTTCAACACCACGCAGGGCGGCACCGCGAATCGAACGAGCCAGAACCTCCGCGCCAACGGCAGCCGCGAGGTGCCGGGCTACTCGACCTACTTCGACGGCACGCTCTCCACTCCGTACGTGCGGGAGCTCACTCTCGGGTACGGCATGGAGCTCGGCATGCACGGCTTCGCGCGCGTCGATTTCGTTTCCCGCGACTGGCGCGACTTCTACGCGCTGAACGTCGATCGCACCACGCAGCACGTCACGACGCCGCTCGGCATTCCGGTCGATCTCGCGCTCGTGCGCAACACGAACGATCTCGAGCGGACGTATCGCGGCATTCATGTTCAGTCGCGATACGCCTTCGGCAACATCGACCTGGGGCTGCATTACACCTGGTCGAAGCTGCGCGGCAATGATGACGGCGAAACCGCCACAGGCCCGAGCGCGAACGTCGTACCGTCGCTCTACTACCCCGAATACTTCGACTACGCGCAGAACAATCCGGCCGGCTACCTGCGCGGCGATCAACGCCATCGTGCACGCGCCTGGATCGGCTACACGCGCGGCGCCTTCTCCGCATCGCTGCTGCAATCGTTCGACTCCGGCCTGGCGTGGTCGGTGAGCGCGCCGATCAGCGTCGCGCAATACGCGACCAATCCCGGCTACGCCTCGATTCCGAACGGCCGCTACTTCTTCGGCGAGCGCGGTGCGCTGCGCACCGACGACGTCACCTCGACCAGTCTCGCGCTGCGCTGGCAACAACCGGTTCGCGGCGCGGTGGTGTTCGTGCAGGGCGATCTGCTCAACGTCTTCGACGAAGATGCCATCGCCGATCCGCAACGTCTCGGGAGCGGCGTTTCGACCGCCGCGAACTCGACGACGCTCCGGCCGTTCGACCCGCGCACGACGACGCCGGTTCTCGGCGTGCACTACCAGCTCGCCGCGAATTTCGGCCAACCGTTGAACAACCTCGCGTATCAGACGCCGCGGACGACGCGTGTCTCGTTCGGAGTGCGGTTTTAGTTCGTGATGGAGGCGGTTTTTGCGAGCCTGTTCGGGCGTGCCTCTTCACCCGTTCCCGTTCGTTCACCAATTCGTCGGCGCGGTGAGAGACCGCGGCTTGACCCGCATGGCATCCTCGTGCGTATGCACCGCATCGTCGTCGTCGCACTGCTGCTCTTCGCACTGCCGCTCCTCGCGCAACCTGTGACCATCGAGCTCGACTCGAAGATCATGGGCGAGAAGCGCACCTTGCTGGTGAGCCTCCCCGCTTCGTACGAGACGGGAGAGCACAAGTACCCGGTGCTGTACATGACCGACGGCGCCGCGCAGCTGCCACACACGGCGGCCACCGTGGAGTTCCTCGCGCGCAACGGCCGCGTTCCGGAGCTGATCGTGGTCGGCATCAACAACACCGATCGTTCCCGCGACCTCACGCCGACGCGCGTCGTCGGTCAGACGTTCGACGGACGGCCGTACAGTTTTCCGACCAGCGGCGCCGCCGACCGCTTTCTCTCCTTCATCGAGAGCGAAGTCATTCCCGAGATCGAGAAGCGCTACAGAACGCAGCCGTACCGCGTCTTCGCCGGGCATTCGTTCGGAGGGCTCTTCGCGCTGCACGCGCTCTTCTCGAAACCGCAATTGTTCAACGCCTGGATCGCCGTCAGTCCGACGCTGATCTGGGATCACGATTACGTCGAGCGCCGCGCACGCACGTTCGTCAACGAGACGAAAGAACTGAACGCGACGCTCGTCTTCACCCTCGGTGATGAAGACGCGATCAAGCAGCAGTCCGAGCGTCTGAAGAAGCTGTTCGAGCGCAGGAAGCCGAAGGGATTCGAGGTCGCGACGTTCTACTTCGCCGACGAAGATCACGGCTCGGTCGTCCTGCCGAGTCACTACGACGCGCTGCGCCGGATCTTCGCACCGTGGCGCTTCACCCTTCCGGCCGGCGCCGATCCACGGACGCTCTACGCGAAAGCGGAAGCGCACTACGCGAGCGTCTCGAAGCGCGCCGGCTATTCGATGCCGATCCCCGAAGTGCTCACGAACGCAATCGGCTATCAGCTGCTCGGCGCGGGCCATCACGATCAGGCGATCGAAGTGCTGCGCAGGAACGTCGAGGCGTATCCGCATTCGGCGAACGTCTACGACAGCCTCGGCGAGGCGCTCGAGAAGAGCGGCAAGCTCGAGGAAGCGCGCGCCAGCTACGAGCGCGCGTGGCAGCGCGGCAAGGAGACGAATGACCCGAACACACCGGTGTTTCAGGCGAATTACGAGCGCCTGAACAAGTAACCGCGACGGTTACAGTTTGTAGCGCTCGCGCAGTACCTTCGTGTGATGCCGCTCGTGTCCGAGAATCACGTAAGCCAGGCCGTTCACCGAAACGGAGGCGTTGTTGGCCGTGCCGTGTCGTGACCACGCTTCTTCCGGCAGGTTGCGCAGCAGCACGATCGTCGCGCGGCGCACCAGCGCGTAATGCTCGGACAGATCGCCGAGGCTCCAGCTGTCGAAGCCGGCGTTCTCGACGTACATGTTTTCGTCGAAGCCCGGCAGAGGATTCGTTTCTCCGCGCGCGATCGCCAGCAGGCGGTAGCCGATGATCCGCTCGGCATCGATGATGTGTCCGATGACCTGCTTCACGCTCCACTTCCCCTCGGCGTAGCGGTACGCCGCTTTCGATTCATCGAGCGTCGCCAGAAACTTCTGCGTTTCGGAAGACTGCTGTTCGATGGAGCCGAGGATGTCCTCCTCGGGGACGAGAGCAACGTAGGCGGCGTGGGCGGGCGAATAGTCGTTCGACGTCGGACGCATGCGCGACATCGTACGTTACGCGTCGATGCGAATGAAGGTCTCGTAGTGATCGTTCGTGTAATACGTCTCGCCGTCGCGGCCACGAACGATGCGCCGCGCACCGCGCGTCGATGCTCCCGGAGTCTCGACGGTGTATTCGCGGTAGTAGCCGCGCGCCTGGCGCGGCAGGCGATTCTCGCGATTCGAGAAGACCGTCCCATCCTGCCGATGCGGAAACGGACCCCCTTTTTCGATCAGCGCCAGCGTCTTCTCGACTTCCGCGCGTTCCGCCGGAGCGATGCGCGCGAGCGATGAAAGTGACTGCGCTTCCGCGGCCGTGGTCGTTTCCGCAACGGTTGTCGTGGGCGCGGGTGTCGGTGCGCCGACGCGCGCGGCGGTCGTTGGTGCCGGTTGCGCGGCCGGCTTCGGTTCGTTTCCGCGCTGGAGCCACACGGCGACGAAGATGGCGATCAGTGCGGCCACGATCGGGCCGATGCGTTTGGCGCGAGGTCTCATGCGAGCTCCCAGACGAAGACGAGCGATGCGTGCGGCAGTTGATCGAGCCAGATGTCGACGAGCAGCGTCATCTCGCGGGGCAGCCGCTCCCACAGCGCTCGCGCGTTGCGCACGACCAGGTCGCGCGACGTGTCGAGATCGCCGAGACACTCCTCCACCGCGTCCCAGTTATGCCCGAAGTATTCCGGGAGCTCGAGCGCGGTCGAGAGCTCGGCGAAGAGCTCGAACCGGTTCCGCGCGTTTCCCGGCAATTCCGCGAATCCGGGCCGGAGCTCGGGCAGCGCGTCGTCGTGTGCAATGACGATCACGGAGCGAAAGTATCACTACATCGACAGCGTGACCCGGCTGAGCATGAGATCGCCGGTGGCGTTGACCGTGACGTTGCGCAGCTTCCGCGAATGCAGCACGAGCGACTGTCCGTAGAGCAGCGGGACGAGCGGCGCTTCGTCGCGGACGAGCTGATGCACTTCGCGCTTGTTCCCTTCCGTCGGATTCTGGCGAAAGCGCGCCAGCGCCGCGTCCATGATCGGGCTCGAGTAACGACTGTCGTTCGAGTGGCCGTCGGCCGCCCACAGCAACGCTTCGAAGAAGTCGGCCGGATCGGGCGTATCGGCGATCCAGCCGGTGAGCGCGAGATCGAAGTTCCCGCGCGAGAGATCGTTCACGAAGTCTTCGCCCGATTTCGTCTGGCGCAACTCGACCGTCAGCCCGAGCGTCGCGAGCTGGCGCTGCACTTCCTGGGCGAGCTGCTGCGGCTTCGGCATGTACGGCCGCGGCGCCCATGGCACGAGCAGCGTCAATCGCGCCGTCTGCACGCCCGCCGCATCGAGCAACCGTTTCGCCTCGGCACGATCGCTGGTCGGCAGACCGGAGGAGCGGCCCATGAGCGGCGGCAGCAGATTCGCGGCGATGAATGCCGCGGGATTCTTGTCGAACGATTTCGCCGCGAGCTCGTGCAGATCGAGCGAGAGCGCGATGGCGCGCCGTACGGCCGCGGTCGAAAGCAGGCGACGCTCGCAGTTGAACGCCAGAAACGCGGTGGAGTTGCCCGGCTGCGTCGACGGTGCGAGGCCGGTCAGCTGATGCGCGCTGAAGTCGGCCATGGTCATCGACGTCGTCAGATCGACCTCCCCGGTGCGCAGCGCGTCGACGAGCAGACGCGGATTGCCGTCGCCATCCGCGGGACAGATGCGGAACTCCAGTTCATCGGCGTTCGCCGCTCCGGCGTGATGCGGATTGCGCACGAGGCGGATCGCCTTCGCGCGCTGCAGGAGCAGCAGATTCGGCCGTCCCTCGAACGTGTACGGTCCGGTGCCGAACAGCTGCGTGCCGCGGTCGAGGACGATCGAGCAGTTGCCCTGCGTCAACGTCAGATCGAAGCGTGGATTCGGGGCATTGAGCAGGAACCAGATCCGATCGCCGCGCACTTCGATCTGCGCTTTCGTGGTCAGCACTTTCGAGCCACGCAGCGAGCGCGCCGCGATCTCCGCGGTGAGCGGCGTGCCGTCGGCGAAACGGATGTTCGGACGCATCGCGGCGGAGTATTCGAGGTTCGATTCCTGGCGCAGCGGCTCGAAGAGGAGCGGCTGCGCTTTCGACTCGCCGGAACCGAGACTGTACGGAGGCTCGAATACCTGGCTGAGCACGATGCCGCTGATTGCATCGACCGCCTCACGGGGATCGAGTTTGGCGATCGAGCTGAGAATGCCGACGCGCACGACTTTCGACGTGGCTGCCGCCGCGGATTCGAACATACGTTATTTCCTTCCTGACGTGGAGATGGAGAGGTGTGGAACCTGAAGTTTACTGAATTCGCTTCGCGCGGACAACCACGAAGGTCACGTCGTCGTTCGGTGCGGAGTCGCCTCTCCAGCGACGCACCTGTTCGGCGAGCGCGGAGATTACAGCATCCGCCGAAATCCCGCGCGCGGCTTCGGCAAATGCCTCCAGCGCGCCGTTGTAGCCGAGCTGCTGCCCGGCTTCATTGATCAGTTCCGGGAAACCGTCCGAAAGGAAAAGCACCGTGTCGCCGTCGGCGAGATCGATGGACGTCTGCTGGTAGTCGACGCCGAGCGTGCCGAGCGGTGTCGCGGCGATGCCGAACTCGGCGATCTGCTGATCGGACGCGCGGTGCACGAGCACCGGCGGCATGCCTGCGGACGCGAGCGTGAGCATCGCGTTCTCGAATCGCGCGACCGAGAGCGCCATGGCCATGCGGCCAAGATCCATCCGCTTGATTTTCTCGGCGGCATCGCTGAGGAACGTGGACGGCTCGACGGCCTCGCTGTAAGCGGCGAAGAGCGTCTTGATGACCGTGACCATCGTGCCCGCTTTCGCGCCGTGGCCGGTGGCATCGCCGATCGTGACCGTCAGCGCGTCGCCCGAAACATGGAAGTCGTAATAGTCGCCGCCCACTTCCGTCGCCGTGCGCGTGAAGACGGCGATGTCGTAGGACGGATGCTGCGGCACGTGCTTCGGCAGCATCGAAAGCTGAAAGCGCCGCGCGTCTTCGAGCTCCACCGACTTGCGTTCGTATTCGACGGCCAGAAGGCGCTGCTGCAATTCCTGTTCTTTCTGCGCGCGCTCCTGCTCGAGGAGCTTCTGCTGATTGATGCTCAGATCCTCGGCCATGCGATTGAACGCCGTCGCCAGTTGCCCGAGCTCGTTCTTCGTCTTCACCGGCAACCGCGTCATCAGATCGCCGTGCGCGATGCGCTCCGCGCCGTCGGTGACGAGCTTGACGTCGCGCGTGAGGTGATTCGAGAGCGGGATCATGCCGATCAGCGCGAACGCGATCATGCCGAGGCCGAGACCGAAATTACGCGCGGCTGCCTTGCGCAGCTCGAGCAGGTTCTCCCCCACCGGCCGCGCGACGCCGATCTTGAGACCGCTCTGCGGATCGACCGACATCGAGACGATCCACCCTTCGATCCCTTTCAGCGACTTTCCCTTGCGCACGCGATCGGGAACGCCGAGGCCATCGAGCTGGCGGCGCTCGTCGGCATTGCGCGTGTAGATCGTCCCTTCGCGATCTACGGCGAATGCGAGCTCGCCGGAATCGTCGCTGGCGTTGCCGAGCACGCGGCGCACGACCTGCTCGGGGCTGATGTGCGCGCGCAACTGGCCGACCACTTCGCCTTCGCTGCGCACCGGCGTCTCGAACTTGCGCCCGAGCAGCAGCGACGTCGTTCGCTCGGTGGCCGCGGCTTTGACCTGATCCTTTGCGGTGCGCGCGCGGACGGACGCCTGCGTTTCCTTCTTCGCCTTCGCCGAGCCGCCGGCGTCTTCGTTTTTCTTCGAGGAGACGGACGATGCGACGACCGGCGTCGGCACGACCTTCGTCGCCGACGGCGTTCGCGTAACCGACGGCGTTCGCGCAACGGACGGCGTCTGCGTCACGGACGACGTCTGCGGCACCGGCGCGACGATGACGCCGCGTCCCTGGTTCGCGGCCCGTGCGGCCTGAATCGCGGCCTGCTGTTCGCGCGCGAGACGCTGCGTTTCCTGCATGCTGCGCTGGAAGCGTTTGCGATCGTCGATGACGACGCGGCGCAGCTCTTCCTGCGCCTTCTGCATTTCCTTCTGCAGGTCTTCGCGTTCTTCCGGCGGCAGATCGAGCTTGCCGAGCTGCATGCCGAGGGAGGTGACTTCCGCGATCAACTCGCGCTGTTCCTCCGACATGACGTAGCGGGGCACGTGAATCGCGGGCAGTTCGATGACGATCGGATGTTGCGGCGGCGGTGGAGGCGGCGGAACCGCCGCGCCGGTCATCGCGGCTTCCGGCATTTCGGCCACGCGCGTCTCGACTGCTTCGGCCGGCTCGTCGCGCTCTTTTGCCTCCGGCGCTTCCGGTGCTTCGGGCGCTTCCGCGACTTCGCGTTTTTCCGGCCGCTCGGGCTGTTCGGCCGGCTGCGGCATCCGCACCGGCTGGAACTCGAGTGCATCGACGAGCGAGGCCGAGTCGCCCATCACCGTGACGATGCTGCCGACGTCGGTCGAGTTGTTGTCGGAGATCGGCAACGCCGAGACGACCGTCAGGCGCTGATCGAGATCGGCGCGGATGTTGGCGAGCCGCCGGTCCATCTGCTTCGTCAGCCGATCGGCTTCGGCGCGATATGCCTTTTCGAGCGCCTGCCGCGACGACGTGTATGAGTACCCGACGATCGCCGCGAGCGGCACGACCAGCAGGAGGAACGCGGCCAGAATCAGTTGAGTCCGAATGCGCATGACGATGACGTTCTCTACGAGAGCCGCATGGTAAGACGAAAAAACTCGTAGAAGGTTATTGAGCCGTGGGGATCAACCGAGGCGCTGCTTCAACTCGTACAAACGATTGAGCGCCTCGAGCGGCGTGAGCGCGTTGAGATCGAGCTCGCGCAGAGACTCCACCACCGCCTGCTCGCTGGCCGTGGCCGGCGTCCCGAAGAGGCCGAGCTGGCGCGTCGGCGGCGCCGGGCCGCGGCGGCGCGTCTCTTCGACCACGTCGCGTTCCTTCCGCTCCAGTGTGTCGAGAATCTCCCGCGCGCGCTCGATCACCGACTGCGGGATGCCGGCGAGCTTCGCCACCTGGATGCCGTAGCTCTTGTCGGCCGCCCCTTCCACGACTTTGCGAAGGAAGATGATCTGCTCGTTCCACTCTTTGACCGCGACATTGAAGTTCGCCACGCGCGGCTTCGTCTTCGCGAGATCCGTCACCTCGTGATAGTGCGTGGCGAAGAGCGTGATGCCGCTGCGCGCCGGATTGTCGTGGAGATATTCGATGATCGCCCACGCCAGCGAGAGACCGTCGAACGTGGCGGTGCCGCGGCCGACTTCATCGAGGATGATGAGCGAGCGGTCGGTGGCGTTGTTGAGAATGTTCGCGGTCTCGTGCATCTCCACCATGAACGTCGACTCGCCGCGCGCGAGCTGATCGCTCGCACCGACGCGCGTGAAGATGCGGTCACAGATGCCGAGACGCGCTTTCGTGGCCGGCACGAACGAACCGACCTGATTGAGCAGCACGATCAGCGCGACCTGCCGCAGATACGTCGACTTGCCGCCCATGTTCGGGCCGGTGATGATCTGAATGCCGTTGTCGTCGCGGCGAACCATGGTGTGGTTCGGGATGAAACGCTCGGCCGAAAGCTGCTCGATGACCGGATGGCGTCCTTCTTCGATGCAGATCTCCGCATCGTCGCTGAGCAGCGGCCGCACGAAGCGATTGCGCACGGCCACCGTGGCCAGCGACGCCAGCGCATCGAGCTCGCCGATGGCACGCGCGGCATGCAGCACCGCGGTGCAGCTCTTCGCGATCGTGCCGAGCAGCTCGTCGTAGAGCCGCAGTTCGATGGCCACCGACTTCTCTTCCGCGCCGACGATCTTCTCTTCCAGCACCTTGAGATCGGGAGTGATGAAGCGCTCCGCATTCGCGAGCGTCTGCTTGCGGATGTAGTCGTTCGGAACTTTGCCCAGGTTCGATTTCGAGACTTCGATGTAGTACCCGAAGACCGAGTTGTAACGGATCTTCAGCGAGGAGATCCCGGTGCGCTCCCGTTCGCGGGTTTCGATCTCGAGAAGGATCGACTTCGAATCGCGGGCGATGGCGCGCAGCTCGTCGAGCTCCGGATCGACTCCGTCGGCGATGACGCCGCCATCGCGCACGAGCATGGCCGGATTCGGCTGGATCGTTTTCGCGATGAGATCGATGACCGACTGCAGCGTGCCGACGTCGAGACCGTCGCGCAGCGACGCCAGCATCGGTCCTTGCAGCGGCTGCATCTGCGCCCGGAGCTCGTCGGTGATGAGCAGCGACTCGGCCAGCGTGAGGCATTCGCGCGGTGTGGCGCTGCGCAGCGTGATGCGCGAGGCGAGACGTTCGAGGTCGGCGATCTTCTGCAGGCGGGCCGTGATCTGTTCGAGCACGGCGCGCGTGCGCGTCAGCTCGTCGACGGCGTCGTGGCGATCGAAGATCGCTTCCCGCGATTTCAGCGGACGCGTGAGCCAGCGGCGCAGCGTGCGCGAGCCCATGGCGCTGCGGGTGGCGTTGACGACGCTCCAGAGGGTCGCCCGCGGCCGCGTGGCGTCGCGCGACTCGACGATCTCGAGATTGTCGAGCGTCGCCGCGTCGAGTTGCAGGTAATCGGAATCGTTGTCGACGCGCAGGCCGAGCACGTGATCGAGCGGCTTCCTGTGGCTCGCGCTCGCGTAGCGAAGCGCGCCGCCCGCCGCGCCGATGCGCGCATCGTCTCCCTCGAGACCGAACCCGCGCAGCGACTGCGTGCCGAAATGTTTCGAGAGATAGTCGTGCGAGCCGCGCACTTCGAAAAGCGAGGCCTCGACCGGCGTGACCGGGATCGCCAGCGCTCCGTTCGTATTCGTCTCCCGCGGCACGATCGCCTCCCGCGGCGCGAAGCGCGCGAGATCGTCGTACAGCCGGCCATCCGTGAGAGCGCGATACGTCGTCACGAAGAAGTCGCCCGTCGATACGTCGAGATACGCGGCTCCCACTTCACTCACCGACGGCACCAGAGCGAGCAGATAACAACTGTCGCGTTCGACGATGAAGCTCTCGGTGGCGGTGCCCGGCGTGACGATGCGAACGATCTCGCGTTTGACGAGCCCCTTCGCTGCGGAGGCCTCTTCGGTCTGCTCGCAAATCGCCACGCGCAGCCCATGTTTGATGAGCCTGGCGATGTAGCCGTCGGCCGAGTGAAACGGCACGCCGCACATCGGCGTCTCGTACTCCTGCCCTTTGTTCCGCGCGGTCAGGACGAGATCGAGCAGCGGTGCCGCCTTCTCCGCATCCTCGAAAAACATCTCGTAGAAATCGCCGAGCCGGTAGAAGAGGATCGCATCCGGCACCTGCCGTTTGATCTCGAAATACTGCTCCAGCATCGGGGTGAGCTTGGTGACGGGCCGGGACATGAAGGGGCGTATTTTACGCGAGCGGTTTGCGAATTCTGAGTAACTTGCCGCTCTCCTCGTCGAGCTCGATGACGACGGCGCGCTGCAGGCCGCGATGCGGAACGGTATCGAGCAACACGATCCAGCGATTTTCCGGCGCCCCTTCCCCTTTTCTGCCGCGCGCCACGTGGACCACCTCGTAGTTGCGGTAGCCGCGTTGCCTGGCGATGGCGAGCGCGCGCCGGCCGGCGTCGACCGAGAGAATGCGCCCTTCCGGGCGCGAAGGGTCATCGAGACCGTCGAGCGCGAAGAAGAGCATCGCGCAGACGAGCGCGAGTGCAACGTAGGCCAGCACGAAGCGGCGGGTGCGCGACATTGCGTCTATCATACGGACCCGTGACCCGCGACGAGATCGCCACGCAATTGATCGCGATCGTCAGACAGGAAAAAGATCTCCCCGAGGATCTTTTGAAACCGGAGACGACGCTCGCCGCCGCGGGCATCGATTCGCTGGACTCGCTGACGATCCTCTTCGCCATCGAAGAGCAGTTCCACATCTCCATTCCGGATGACCGCGCCCGCGCGATGGTGACGTTCGGAGACATGATCGCGATCGTGGCCGACCTGGCCGGCGTCGAACCGGATTGAGAATTGAGGATGCAGGATTGAGGATTGCTTCGCAGCAAGCCGACGCCATGCCTGACTCCTCGATTCTCAATCCTCAACCCACAACCCGCGCCGGCCGCCGCGTCGCGCTCACCGGCATCGGCCTCATCTCTCCGTTCGGCCGTGGCCGCGACTCCGCTCTCGAGGCGTTGCGCAACGCGCGCAGCGGGATCCGCGCGATCACGAGCATCGACGCCTCCGCGCTCAACTGCCGCATCGGCGGAGAAGTGCCGCCCGCGGCGCATGAGGGAGAGCATCGCGGGCACGATCGCTTCACGCGCTTCGCGTTGATCGCGGCCGACGAGGCGATGGCGCAGGCGGGAGCACTCGACGTCGACGCTCATCGCCTCGGCACGATCATCGGGACAGGCCTCGGCGGATGCGAAACGCTCGACAACAACTATCGGCGCCTCTATGCCGAGAACGCGCGTCCCGTGCCGATGGGCATCCCGATGGCGATGTACAACGCCGCCACGGCCGCGGTCTCGGCAAAGCACAACGCGAAGGGAATCGCGTATTCGACCGTCTCCGCCTGTGCCTCGAGCGCGCACGCGCTCGGCCTGGCCGCGCAGGCGATTCGCTTTGGACAGGCGGACGCGATGCTGGCCGGCGGCAGCGATGCCCCGCTCACCTTCGGCATCATCAGAGCGTGGGAAGTGCTGCGCGTGCTGGCGATCGATAACGAACATCCCGAGGCGGCCTGTCGTCCGTTCAGCGCAGACCGCAAGGGACTCGTGCTCGCCGAGGGTGCTGCCGTGTTCGTGCTCGAATCGTTCGAGCATGCGGAGCGCCGGGGGGCGACGATCCTCGCCGAGGTCGCCGGCTTCGGTGCCACGAGCGACGCCGGTCACGTGACCGATCCGTCGGCGGATGGCGCCGCGCGGGCCATGGCACTCGCGCTCGACGACGCCGGCCTGCAGCCGCGCGACATCGATTACATCAACGCGCACGGCACCGGCACGCGCGCGAACGATCCGACCGAGACCGCGGCCATCAGGAGCGTGTTCGGCGACGACGTGCCGCCGGTGAGCTCGACGAAATCGATGCATGGTCATGCGATGGGAGCATCGGGCGCGATCGAGATCGCCTGCTCGCTGCTCGCCGTGCGCGACGGCTTTCTGCCGCCGACACTCAACCTCGAAACGCCCGATCCCGCCTGCGACCTCGACTACGTTGCGAATGCGCCGCGCCAGGCGAAGGTGCGTGCGTTTCTGAGCAACTCGTTCGGGTTTGGAGGGATGAACTCGGTTGTGGCCCTCCGTTTGCTTGGCGAACCTGTGATTCGGTTCGGAGGTCGGTTGTGATCGTAGAAAAGAAACACACGGAAAACTTCACGATTCTTTACGTGGAAGGGTTGATCAAACTCGGAGAGAGCGCCGAGTTCTTCTCCTCCGCGCTCGAGAACGTGCTCAAGAACGAGAGCACGAACGTCATCATCGACTTCACCAAGATCGATTACATCGATTCGACAGGCATCGGGGAACTGGTCGGCTATCTCGGCAAGTTCAGCAATCAGAACCGCAAACTGATCCTCGTCAACCCGTCGGAGCGCATCCAGAAGCTGCTCAAGCTCGCGAAGCTCGATGCGGTGTTCAAGATCTACAACACCGAGGAAGAAGCGATCAGCTCCGAAAGCACGGCCGCAACGGCGTAGCCGCTGACGCGGGATTGAGAATTGCGGATTGAGGATTGAGGATTGCTCCGCTCAACTCAACTCGCAAAGTGCGCATACGTGTCATCCCGACCGAGCGCAGCGAGTGGAGGGACCCCCCGCGAACTTGCCGCGGACGCGGGATTGAGAATTGCGGATTGAGGATTGAGGATTGCTCCGCTCAACTCGAACGGCGCGCGTTCGTGTCATCCCCCGCGAACTTGCCGCTGAGGCGGGCCACCAGCGCAGCAATCCTCAATTCCCAATCCTCAATCCTCAATCCGCGCAGGTAGACTGCGCGGAACATGGCCTCTCCCCTCGCCCGCGTGTATCGCGGTGGGTTTCTCGAGTCGGTGCATTACGGTTCGGTCGCGTTGGTCGACGCGCGCGGCACGCTGCTCGCGTATGCCGGCGATCCGAATCTGCGCGCCTCTCTTCGCTCGGCGGCGAAACCGTTTCAGGCCATTCCGCTGCTCGAGTACGGCGGCCTCGATGAATACGATCTGACGCGCGAAGAAATCGCGCTCACCTGCGCATCGCACGGCGGCGAGCCACTGCACGTTTCGACGGCGGCAGCGCTCCTGCGCAAGGGGGAGTTCGATGAGGAGGATCTTCGCTGCGGCGCGCATCTTCCGTTCGACGAGAAGGCCGCTGCCGATCTGCGGGCCTCCGGCGAACCGCCCTCGCCGCTGCACAACAACTGCTCGGGCAAACATGCCGGGATGCTGCTGGCGACGGAAGTGATGGATGTCCCGAGCGCCGGCTACATCGATCTCGATCATCCGCTGCAGCAGTTGATGCGCGCGACCGTCGCCGAGTTCGCCGGCGTTTCGCCCGAAGACGTCCCGACGGCCGTCGATGGATGCGGCGTTCCGGCCTTCTTCCTCTCCCTCCATCGCGCGGCGTACGCGTACGCGCGCCTGATGTCGGGAACGATCGAGCAATACGCGGAGAGCACCTCGCGCGTCGTATCGGCGATGACCTCGCATCCGCACTACGTGGCCGGCAACTGGAGCATCACCACTCCGCTGATGGCTTCGTTCCACGGCGATCTGCTCGCGAAGGAAGGGGCGGAAGGGTTTTACGCGATGGCGCTCATGCCGTCGCTGTCGAGCGAATTGACCGCGCGCCTGCCGCTCGCCGATCATGCGGCGGAGAGCGGGAGTGCGATCGGCATCGCTCTCAAGATCGACGACGGATCGATGGATCGCGGACGCAACCCGGTGCTGCTGCGCGTGCTCGAGCTGCTGGGAATCGATCTCGATGCGCGTCCGGAGCTCGAGCCGTTCCGGAAAGGGATTCTGAGAAATCACGCGGGCACACACGTCGGCGAAGTGCGGGCCGAGTTCGAACTGGAGGTCTTATGAAGTGGAGAAAGGCAATGCTCGGCGCGGCGCTCTGTGCCTCGCTGCTGAGTTGCAAGACGGTCGGCGTGAGCATGACCCCCGGCGGATACGCCGAAGTGTCGCCGATGATCGCGAACGAGATGATGCTCGACTCGCGGCAGGTCGTGATCCTCGACGTCCGTCCCCCCGGCGTGTTTCGCGGTCCCGATGGACACATCGCCGGCGCGCTGAACGCGCCGTTCGAGACCATCGAGCGCCAGCTGCCGGAGCTGCTGCCGTATCAGAACGAGACCGTTCTCGTGTACGGCGACGACGACTCCGACGGCAGCCTCGCCGCCCGCCTCCTCGTTTTGGCGGGATTTCGTAACGTCGTTCACGTAGCCGGAGGGGTCCACTCGTGGATTGAACACGGCTATCGCACTGTTAACGCGAGCCAATGATGATGACGCGAATCAATCGAGCTCTTCTTGTGGCCACGCTCGTGGCCGGTACGTTCGTCGGCCTGGATGCCGGCGCGCAGAGTATCGACCCGAATGCGCCGCTGAAGGCGTACGCGGAGAAGGTCCTGCCGCGCTGCCCCGATGGCAACATCGTCCTCGAGGCGCAGCCCGGCGGCGCGCCGGCCGGCTTCAGTCTCTTCACGGTCACGGTGCGATCGAGCGATCAGTACTGCGGCACGAAGAAGTACCTGTTGTACTCGCCGAAATCGCAGCAGGTCGTGATCGGCTCGATCATTCAGCTGCCGAAGGACAATCGCCCGCTGGCGACGCGCGTGGCGGCCGAAACCTCCAGCCGCCTCGGCCACGCGGTCTCCGCGAACATCGCGCCGTTCCCGCTGCCCGACGGGCTCAAGTCCGTCAGCATCGTGCGCGATACGCCGTTCGGTCCGTTCGCATACCTCGGCTTCATCGACTCCGCGGAACGTTTCCTCATCGTCGGCTTCCGCGGTCTCCTGACCAACGATCCGGGGAAGGTGCTGAAGGAAGCGCTCGGCAGTTCGGCCGGTGCTCGCCGCGGCAACGCGTCGTCGAAGGTGGAGATCCTCGAGCTCTCCGACTTCCAGTGCCCCACCTGCGCAAACGCACACGCGAAGGTCGAGCCGTTCATCCAGAAAAACCTCTCGAAGATCAACTACGTCCGCCTCGACCTGCCGCTCTTCGAACATCACGAGTGGGCCGTGCAGGCCGCGATGGGCGCGCGCGCGTTGCAGAAAGTCGCTCCCGCGAAATACTGGTCGTACGTCGACTACGTCTTCAAGAACCAGGAGCAGATCGGCGCGCGCAAGAACTTCGACGCCGTGCTGAAGGAGTGGCTCGAAGACAACGACGTGAGTTGGGACGCGATCAACAAGATCTACTCGAACAAGGCCGAGCGCACCGCGCTGCTCGACCAGGTCAGCCGCGCCTTCGCCGTCGGCATCGCCTCCACGCCGACGTTCATCGTCAACGGGCAGATCATGGGCTTCGGTCCGGAAGGTCAGTTCACGATCGATGCGATCAAGAACGCGGTGAACAAAGCACCGACACCCGCCGCAACTTCGAAAAAGAGCTCGAAGAGCTCAAAGAGCTCCAAGTAAGAGAACGGGACTCGAAGTGAAAAAGGCGGGCTGCGAAGCCCGCCTTTTTGTTTCGCCTACAGGCCGAAACTGATCTTGGCCGAGTAGCTTCGCTCTTCCGCCTGCGTCGCCTCGACGACGATCTTCGGAATCAGCAGCGAGAACTTGAGGCCGACGGTGATGCGCGTCGAATCCGCTTCGTCGTGCAGGGGCGGAATCGGCACGGCCGTGATCACGCCGACGATGTGCCCGGTGGCGTCGCTGCGCGCGCGGCCCACCGCGGCGTACGGCGTCAGCGGTCCGAAGCCTTTCGAGAGAAACACCTCGACGCCGTACGTCGTGAGCTCGAACTCATCGACCCCTTTGAGCTGCGCGTACGAGCCGCGCAGGGCGAGCGTCGGTTTCACGATGCCGCCGTTGATGATCGGCACGTCGAGCGCACCGCCCCACACCTGAATGTCGGTGTCGGGCACTTTCGCGTACGACGCGGAGACCGTTACGGCCGAGAGGCCTTTCGATACGATCACGCGCGGCACGCCGACGTAATCGCTCACCGTGAAGTCGTCGCCGACCGATTTCTGCCAGTACGACGCGTTCGTGTCCACCGGAATGGCCGTGGCTCCGACGCCGACGTCGAAGCCGAGGATGCCGCGCGCGCGTGCCGGCTCGATCGGGCTCGCATAAATCCCCTGCGCCACGAGGCGCGAGAACTTCGCGAACTCCTCCTCGGTGATGGTGAGGTCGAACTGGATGTCGTGCTCGTCCGCGCTCTGCGCGAACGACGGGAACGCGAAGAGCGCAACGATCAGAACAATTGCGAGATGAAGTCGTTGCTTTGCAGAAATCCCGCGGGCGTGAACGCCACGCGTCCATCCACCCGTCTCAGCCAGCCATCCTCGAGTCCGCGTTCGGTCCATGCAACACCCTCCTGTCCACAAAGTCGCAGGAGCTCTTCATAGCACATACCCGCGGTCTGCCGGAGGTTGAGGAAGATGGTTTCGCGACGCACTTCGTTCTCGCCGAGCCGTTCCGAAAAATCACGCGCGTCCGGTGCGGCGGCGATGTATCTGCGGATGTCGCGCGTGTTCGCGAAGCGCTCGCCGTTCGCGAACGAGTGCGCGCCGAGGCCGAAGCCGCGGTACTCGCTGCGCGTCCAGTAGCGAAGGTTGTGGAGGCACTCCTCGCCGGCGCGCGCGAAGTTGCTGATCTCGTACTGCCGCAGTCCCGCGCGGTCGAGCTGCTCGACCGCTTCGAGATACGCGTCGGCAACGAGATCGTCTTCGGGCAGCAGCACGCGTCCGCGCGCCACCTGCACCTCGAGCGGCGTCTTCTCTTCGAGATCGAGCATGTACAACGAGAGATGTCCCGCACCGAGCGTGACCGCGGTCTCGAGCGTCTCGCGGAACGACGTGCGCGTCTGATGCGGAAGCCCGAGGATCAGATCGAGATTCGTCCTCATCCCGCTCGCCACCGCGAGCGAGACCGCATCGATCGCGCGCCGACGATCGTGAATGCGCGAGATCGCGTGCAGCTCGTCGTCGTGAAACGACTGCACGCCGATCGACAATCGATTGACTCCCATCGATCGCCACGCCTCGAGCGACTCGGCATGGACATCCTCCGGGTTCGCTTCCATCGAGATCTCGGCATTGGATTCGAGGTCGTAATGCGTCCGAATCGCGTCGAAGAGCTTCGCCAGATTCGCGAGCGAGGTGCGCGATGGCGTCCCGCCTCCGAGGTACACGGTGTCGATGGTGGACGAGGTGGTCGCGGCCGCGTCCGCCGCCAACTCCCCGATCAGCGCCGAAACATACGCATCCTGCAGCCCCAGATCGGTCGAGATCGCGAACGGGCAGTAGGTGCAATGCACTCTGCAGAATGGCAGGTGGAAGTACAGCCCCAGTGACATGGCTTTTATAATCACGCGAAATGTCCGACTCCCCGACTCCGCCGCCCGCGTTGCCGCGCCGTCGCCCGCGTCTCGTCTGGACGCTTCTCGGTGCGATGGTCGCCGTGGGGCTGCTCCCGCTCGTCGTCTCGCATGTCTTCCTCATCGGAATCAACCGCGACTCGCTCGAGACCCTCGAGAAGAAATACCTGACGCGCTCCGCCGTCAGCATCGCCAGCGACCTCGAGAACGTCCTCGCCAATAACCGCCAGCAGCTCTCCCAGATTGCAAGCAGCGTCGTCACGATGAAGAAAGCGCTGCCGCCCGGCAGCGATCCGTTCGCCTACGCCGCGCAGACGCGCTGGGTGGCCGACTACATCACCCCCGAAAGCGATCTCCTCGCGCTGCAGGCCGTGAACACGCTCTCGCAGGGCGCGGAGGCGATCCCGGCGAATCTCGATGACACGAGCCTTGCGGAGATCAAGCTCGCCCGCGAGGTGGCTCTCAAAGGTCACGAGTCGACCAGCCACATCTTCACCGTCAATGTCACGAATCAGGCCGCGATCGTCATGGCCGTGCCGGTCAAAGACGGCGAGCAGGTCATCGGCGCGGTAGTCGGTCTGGTCAATCTGCGCCGCGTCGTGCAGCGCATACGCGATGAGGCCAAAGGCGACGTCACCGCATTCATCGTCGATCGCGACGGCCGCGTGCTGGTGCACAGCGAACCGAGCATCGAAGTGCAGCATCCGAATCTCTCGTCGCTGCCGATCGTGCGCGACTTCTCGACGAAGGGTCCGGTGCGCCTGACGCTTTCGTACGAAGACAAGGGAACGAAACTCCTCGGCACGATCGCGCCCGCGCCGCCGAACGTCGGCGTGATCGTGCAGAAACCGGAGGCGGTGGCCTTCGCCTCGGTTTCGCGGATGACCCGGGCCACGATTCAGTGGGTGGCGATCGCACTGGCGCTGGCCATCGCCGCCGCGCTGCTCTTCGCCTCCGGCATCGCCCGGCCGATCGGCATCCTCGCCGCGCGAACGCACGAGATCGCCCAGGGGAATTACGCGCAGCGCGTCGAGCTGAAAACGCACAACGAGATCGGCGAGCTCGCGCAGAACTTCAACGCCATGTCGGCCTCGATCGAGACCGCCATCGCGCAGCTGAAGAAAGCGGCGCACGAGAATCATCTCCTCTTCATCAACAGCGTGCGCATGCTCGCGGCCGCCATCGACGCGAAGGATCCGTACACGCGCGGGCACTCGGAACGCGTGGCGCGCTACTCGATCGCCATCGGCAAGAACCTCAGCTTGCCGGAAAAGGAAATGCGCGATCTGCGCATCAGCGCGCTGCTGCACGACGTCGGCAAGATCGGCATCGACGATCGCATCCTCCGCAAACCGGGGGCGCTGTCGGACGAAGAGTTCGAAGTGATGAAACAGCATCCGGCCAAAGGGGCGGCCATCATGAGCGGTGTGGCGCAGCTCATCGACATCATCCCCGGGATGAAGTATCACCACGAGAAATGGAGCGGCGGCGGTTATCCCGACAATCTCGAAGGGGAGCACATCCCGATGCAGGCGCGCATCGTGGCCATCGCCGATACGTTCGACGCGATGACCACCAACCGGCCGTATCAGAAAGCGATGGAGCTCAACTACGTGGTCGACAAGATCAAGAGCTTCGCCGGAACGCGCTTCGATCCGCGCGTCGTCGATGCGTTCGTGAACGCGGTCAAGCGCGGCGACATCGTGATCGAAGAGCAAGTGCGAGGGGCCGCCTGAGTCGCAACAGCGCGGTCGTTGCACTGCTGTTCCTCCTTGCGTCGACCTCTCTCTTCGCGCAGTCATCGGCCGTCTGCGAGCGCAGCGTGCAGTACCTGCTGCGCGGCAATTACGATGCGGCGCTCCGTCAGCTCGAAGGAGCGAAGACCTCCGGTGCCGCACCTGCCGACGTCGAAAACGTGCGCGGGCTCGCGCTGCTGCTGAAGGGGGAGCTCCAGGCCGCCGTCGCGAGCTTCGATAAAGCGCTGCAGCTCAACGCCGCCCTTTCGGAAGCGCGACTGAATCGCGCGGTAGCCCGGATGCGCCTGAACGACGCGGCCGGCGCATCGAGCGATTTCGAAGCCGTCTACAAGGATGAGCATTCGAGCGTTCGCGCCGACGCCGCGTATCACAATGCGATCGCGCTCGATCGTCTCGGCCGTACGGCGGAGGCGGAGGAATGGCTGTCGCGGGCGCTCACGCTCGATCCTTCGCTCGATGCCGCGCTGCTCTACACCGGCCTGCTGCGCGAGCGGCGCGGAGATCTGCAGGGGGCGGGCCGTGCGTATCTCGACTACATGAAAACGCATCCCGAGTCGCCGACGGCGCTGCTGCGCTTCGGTCTGTCGGCGCAGAAATCGGGAAACATCGAAACGGCGAAGAAGTATCTGCAGCGCGTGCTCGACGTCGCGCCGAATTCGGCCGAGGCGCTCGAAGCGCGCAAGTATCTGGTGATGTGGGAGTGAGCGTGTGTTCCGCCTGATCCTCGACGAGTTGCTCGTAAAGACCCACGGCGCCCTCGCCGCGCTCTTCCTCGATTTTGAAGGAGAGACCGTGGAGCTCGTCTGCGACCGCGATCTCTCCGACCACGACCTCCGCATCCTCGGCGCGTACCAGGGCATCTTCCTCGACCGCCTGCGCACGATGTGCTCGCACGTCGGCGCCGGCCAGCCCCAGCGCTTCAAGATCGAATTCGAGGAAGTGGCCGTGCTCAGCTACGACGTGAAGGACGGCTACTACGTCGTGCTCCTCGTCGACGGAAGCTTCATCGAAGGAGTGGCGTGGCGCCGGCTGGAGAAGTGCCGCGAGCGTTTGCTCGCGGAGATGTGATTGGGGTTGGTGTCATCCCGAGCGAGCCAAGCGAGTCGAGGGACCCCCTCCCCACAGGCGGTGCTCGTCCTTCACGCAGGAGATCCCTCCACTCGCTTCGCTCGGTCGGGATGACACAGTACGCGTCTCCTACTCCCCTGTTTCGAGCGCTTCCAGAGTCGACAGAATCGTCTCGATGCGATCGCGGATCTCGCCGCGTTCGTGTTTGAAGCGCTCGTGTTCTTCTTCGAGCGATTCGAGGCGCGAGTTCGCGTCGTCCTGATCCTTGAGGCGTGTTTCCAGTTCCTCGACGCGCGCCTGCAGCTGATCGCGATCGCGGCGGAGCTCCTGAATGGTCCCGACTGCACGTTCGACGCGCTCGGCCAGGCGGCTGAGAATCTCGCTCTCTTCCGTCGGCACGCCCGTCGTCTGTTCCTGATCTCTGGTCTTTTTCATGCGGCGCGCATTGTCGTTCAGAAACCGACGCGGCTCAACACGTTCTCGGCCGCATCGTGCGGATTCGTTTTCTTGCGCAGCACGTCTTCGAGCAGCTGTTCGTAGGCGTCGCGCGTGATCGTGCCTCCGATGAGCCGTTCCATGAAACGTTCCTTCAGCTGCGTCTCGATGCGGATGCGCACGCGGTCGCGATTACGTCGATCGAGCTCGCCCGAGGCCGCGAGGTAGTCGTAGTGTTTTCCGATCGCGTCATCGAGATCGTTGATGCCCTGATTCCGCGAGGCGATCGTCTTCACGATCGGCGGAACCCAGTCGCCGTGCTCTTCGACGAGCGACATCATCATCGTCACTTCGGTGACGGTCTTGTCGGCGCCGGGGCGATCGGCTTTGTTCACCACGAACACGTCGCCGATCTCCATGATCCCTGCCTTGATGGCCTGAATGTCGTCGCCCATGCCGGGCACGAGCACCACGAGGTTCGTCTGCACGGTGCGCACGACTTCGACTTCATCCTGCCCCACGCCGACGGTCTCGACGAGCACGATGTCGAAGCCGGCGGCATCGAGGATGTCGACGACGTCATTCGTCGCTTTCGCCACGCCGCCGAGGAATCCGCGCGTCGCCATCGAGCGGATGAAAACGCCGCGGTCGGTGTAGAGCTCCGACATGCGGATGCGATCGCCGAGAATCGCGCCACCGGTGAACGGTGAGGTCGGATCGACGGCGATGATGCCGACGCGCTTTCCCTGCGCGCGAAAGTGCTTCGCCATCGCCGCGACGAGCGTCGATTTCCCGGCGCCCGGCGAGCCGGTGATGCCGAGAATGCGCGCGCGGCCGGTCGCGGGGTACACCTCCGCGAGCACACGCACCGCGCGCGAATCGTGCGACTCGACGAGCGAGATCGCCTGTGCCAGCGGGCGCGTACGCCCCGCCAGCACGCCGTCGACGATCGACTGCAGCTCGCTCACTTCTCCGCCAGCAGATTGCGCGCGATGACCACGCGCTGAATCTCGCTCGTTCCTTCGCCGATGGTCACGAGCTTCACATCGCGGTAGTACTTCTCCGCCGGAAAGTCCTTGATGAAGCCGTAGCCGCCGTGAATCTGCACGCCCTTTTCGGTCGCGCGGACGGCCACTTCGGACGCGTAGAGCTTGGCCATCGCGGAGAACTGCGTCACCTTCTCACCCGCATCCTTGACCGTCGCGGCGCGATGCGTGAGCAGGCGCGCGGCTTCGATCTCGGTGGCCATGTCGGCGAGCATGAACTGGATGGCCTGGAAGTTCGCGATCGGCTGGCCGAAGGCCTGGCGCTGTTTCGCGTAGTCGCGCGCCGCTTCATACGCGCCGCGGGCGATACCGACCGAGAGCGCGGCGATCGAGATCCGTCCGCCGTCGAGGATTCGCATCGCATCGATGAAGCCGTAGCCGATCTCGCCGAGGATGTTCGCGTGCGGCACGCGGCAATCTTCCATCACCAGTTCCGCGGTGTCGGAGACGCGCATGCCGAGCTTGTTTTCTTTCTTGCCGGGACGGATGCCGGCGCGATCCATTTCGACGGCGAAGGCGGTGATGCCTTTCTTCTGATCGTTGCGATCGGTGACCGCGAGCACGACCGAGATGTCGGCGTAGGTGGCGTTGGTGATGAAGTTCTTCGTGCCGTTGAGCACCCACTCGTCGCCGTCTTTCACGGCCACGGTGCGCATGCCCGACGCATCGCTGCCGGAGCCCGGCTCGGTCAGTCCCCACGCGGCGATCCATTCACCGCTCGTGAGTTTCGGCAGCCACTTTTTTTTCTGCTCGTCGTTGCCGGCGAGATAGATGTGTCCGGTGCCGAGGGAGTTGTGCGCGGCGACGCTGAGCGCGAAACCGGAATCGACCACGCCGAGCTCTTCGATGATGTTCGCGTAATCGACGTACGTGAGGCCGGCGCCGCCGTACTGCTCCGGGATCGTGACGCCGAGCATACCGAGCTCGCCCGCGCGCTTGAAGGTGTCGACCGGGAAATGCTGCGCCTCATCCCACTCCGCCAGATGCGGCTTGATCTCGCTCAACGCGAAGTCGCGCACCATCTGCTGAATCTGCAACTGCTCGTCGCTCAGACGGAAATCCATTCCATGCTCCCTGATCGTGCTGGTTCGAGAATTTGCGGCGGGAGCGGACTCGCGAGGGTCCGCGTCTTTCGAGGTCCGGCCGGCGGCGCGATTCTAGTGGAAGCGCCGGCCCGTTGCACGGTCCGTAACAGCAGCGTTCGAGGCGGTCGTGTACCATCGCCGGCGACACGTCCATGATGAAGGCCCTCCGTCCGCTCGCGCTCGCTCTCACGCTCTGTTCGGTCCTCCCCGCGATCGCGAAATCGCCGCAGCAGAACGCTGCCAGACCGGCCTCCGCACCGACCGGGTTTCGCGCCGAGTTCCTCACGAATCTCGACGATGTGCAGGGCAAAATCATTTCGCTCGCCGAAGCAACGCCGGCCGACAAATTTTCGTGGCGCCCCGCGCCCGGCGTGCGCTCGATCTCCGAGGTCTACATGCACATCGCCGGGGGCAACTACTTCCTGGCCACGTTCCTCGGCGTCACTCCTCCGAAAGCGAACGGCGACATCGAGAAGACGATCACGAGAAAAGCGGACGTGATCGCCGAGCTCAAGCGCTCGTTCGAACATCTCCGCAACGCCGCCAACAGCGCGAGCGATCTCGACAAGCCGACGAAGATGTTCGGCACCAACACGACGTATCGCGGCGTGCTGATGACGATGCTGAGCCACCTCCACGAGCACCTCGGACAATCCGTCGCCTACGGACGGATGAACGGCGTCGTCCCGCCGTGGTCGCACTAGCAACGGAACGCCTGGTTCGCTCCGCTCATCGTGAATAGCGTTTCACGTAACCCGGCACCTCGCCCGTCACATCGCGATCGGCAATCGGCTCCTGCGGCGTGAGCTTCAGCGGCAATACTCCCGCCCACACGGGGAGCGCGTAATCCTCTTCGTCGTCGACCGGTCCCCCCGTACGGATCTTCGCCGACGCTTCTTCGATCGGCAGCGCCAGCACGAGCGTCTGCTTCAGCTCGACCTCGTTCGGCGGCCGCACCTCCTGCGAGCGCCCCTTCACCACGTGCTCGACCAGCGCATCGAGCGCGCGCAGCTTCTCGTCCCCTTCGACGACGCGCGCCGTGCCGAACACCACCACCGAGCGGTAGTTCATCGAGTGATGAAACGCGCTGCGCGCGAGCACCAGCCCATCGAGCAGCGTCACCGTGACACATGCTTCGACGCCGACCTTGAGCGTGCGCAGCATGCGACTGGCCGCCGAGCCATGGAAGTAGAGCTGATCGCCTTCGCGCCAGTGAATGGTCGGGATGACCACCGGCGAGCCGTCGACGACGAATCCGACGTGGCAAAGCAACGCCTCGTCGAGAATCGCGTGAATGGTTTCGAGCTCGTAGTCGCCACGCTTCGGAAGGCGGCGCACGCGGGTGCGTTCGGTAACAGGCAATGCAGTCATGTCGTGATCCTTTCGTCCGGCAGAAGCCACCAGGCGTGCGGCATGTGCGAGAAGCCGACGTGGCCGTAGTACTCGCGCGCCGCCGGTGCGGCCAGGAGGAGCAGCTTCGCCTGCGGCGCGGCCTCCTGCGTCCGTCGCATCAATTCCTTGCCGATCCCCCGCTTCTGATGCGAGGCGCGTACGGCGAGATCGGCGAGATAGGTCGTCCATACCCAGTCGGTGATGCACCGCGAGATACCGACGAGGAGGTCGCCGTCCCACGCGGTGATGGTGAGGTTGGCGTTGCGGAGCATGGCCGCGAATCGCTCGCGATCGTCCAGCGGGCGATTGAGCCCCGAGGAGACGTAGAGCGCGTGCGCCGCGTCGGAATCGATGTCGTCGGTGAGCCTGTACTCAATCATGAAGATGGCGCTCGATCCAATGTTCTAGTACAATCAATTTCGTATGACAGTACAAAAATATATCAGCGGCGGCACGGCCGTCAATATCGCCGGCTCGGTCGAATCGGCTTTGGCCGGCGGGCACCTCGGGCCGGGCACGCTGCTGCCGGCGGTGCGCGCGCTGGCCGATCACCTGCGCGTCAGTCCGGCCACGGTCGCCTCGGCGTACCGGATGCTGCAGGATCGCGGCGTCGTCGTCGCCGACGGCCGGCGCGGCACGCGTGTGCGGCCGATGGCGCCGATCTCGCTGCCGCGCGAGGCGCCGCTCCCCGCCGGCGTGCGCGATCTCTCCGACGGCAATCCCGATCCGGCGCTGCTGCCCGATCTCGACCTGGCGCTGCGCAGGCTCGAGATGGGATCGCGGCTGTACGGCGAAGAGTTGAATGACGCCGAGCTGCTCGAGCTCGCGCGCGAGCAGTTCGCCGCCGATGGCATCCCCAACGCCAACGTCTCGATCGTCAGCGGCGCGATGGACGGCATCGAACGGGTGCTGCGCGAGCACCTCCGGGCCGGCGATCGCGTGGCCGTCGAAGACCCGGGCTTCACCGGCATCCTCGATCTGCTCAACGCACTCTCGCTCGTGGCGGTGCCGGTGCCGCTCGACGACGAAGGCATTCTGCCGAACGAATTGAAGAAGGCGATCCGCTCCTGCGATGCGCTGATCGTCACGCCGCGCGCGCAGAATCCCTCCGGCGCCGCGTTCACCGCGCGACGCGCGCGCGAGCTGCGCCGCGTGCTCGCCGCGCGTCCGGAGCTCCTGCTCCTCGAAGACGATCATGCCGGCGTCGTGGCCGGTGCCGGCTATCTCTCGATCATCGACAAGTCCCGCGAGAAGTGGGCGGTCGTCCGCAGCGTCTCCAAATCTTTCGGACCCGATCTGCGCGTCGCGCTTCTCGCCGCCGACCACCTCACGCATGCCCGCGTCGAAGGGCGCCAGAACCTCGGCGTGCGCTGGGTCAGCCACATCCTCCAGCGCCTGGTCGTGCTCCTCGCCAGAGACCGCGCTCCGCAGAAAGCGGGACGCATCTACACGGAACGCCGCAATGCGCTGCTGGCCGCACTGCGCAACCGCAACATCCCGGCCTTCGGTGCATCGGGATTGAACGTCTGGATCCCCGTTCCCGAAGAAACCGCCACGGTGCAGGCGCTGATGCATGAAGGGTGGGCGGTGAAAGCGGGAGAGCGTTACCGCATCGCCACTCCATCCGCCATTCGCGTGACGATCTCGACGCTCGAGCCGAAGGATGCGCTGCGATTTGCAGATGCTCTGGCCAACGTGATCGCGCCGCGGAGCCGGACGAGCGGCGCATGAATCCGAGGTACGATTTGCGGATGTCGAAGAGCGTGGCTGTAAGCGATGCGGACTTCCCGACTCTCATCGACGAAGTCGCGAAGACGAAAGAAGAGATCGTCATCACGAAGGATGGGGAGCCGCTCGTGCGACTCATCCCGGCGGGTCCCCGCAGACAGATGACACTCGAAGACATTCGCAGATCCGTCCTGCGCGTCGGTGACATCGAAAAGCCCATCCTCGGCGAGTGGGATATGGAAACGTGGTAGTCGCGGACACGCACACCCTCGTCTGGTGGGCCGGTACGCCGGAAAAGCTCTCCGCGGCAGGACGTGCCGCGCTCGAGGGAGAGCGCGTGGCCTTCGCAGCGATCACCTGTATGGAGATCGCAGTGCTCGTGCGTCGCAACCGCATCGAGCTGGCTGTTCCCGTCGACGAGTGGCTCGATGCCGTCCTTGCGTTACCTTCAGTGACGTTGCTGCCGCTCAATCGCGAGATCGCAGTGCTGGCCGGGCAATTCAATGACGATCTGGTCCGCGATCCCTCGGACCGCATCATCGTGGCCACCGCGATCCATCATGGTCTGCCGCTCGTCACGGCAGACCACAAGATCGCCGCCTCCGGTCTCGTGCGCACTATCTGGTAGTCGCCGCGGTCTCCCGTACTTTCGCGAACATCCCCGGCGTGTACTCCGTGATCGTTCCGGTGAACGCGCTGGCCGCGACCGTCAGCGGCGAGGCGAGCCACAATCTGCCTGGGCCGGAACGTCCTTTGTAGTTGCGATTGATCGCGCTCACCGTCACCTGCTCGTTCACGTCGGAAACGCCGGGACCGCAGCCGATGCAGGCGCCGCAGCCGGGATTGAGGACGGTGGCGCCGGCGCGTTCGAACGTATCGAGCAGGCCGTTGTCGCGCGCGAATTTCTCGACCGCCTGCGAGCCGAACTGCACGTAGAAGCGCACGCCGTCCGCGACGCGCAACCCGGCATCGACCGCTTCCTTCGCCACCTGGTGGTAGAAGAGGAAATCGTCGATCTTCCCGGCGGTGCACGACCCGGCGTAGGCGATGTCAATCTTCACGTCCCCGATGTCCCGAATGAAGGCGCCGTTCGTTGGATCGGACGGAATGCCGTGATCGGGATCGCCCGGATGCGCGACCATCGGACGAATCTCCGAAAGGTTGATGACGTGCGTGCCGCCGGCGTACTCCGCATCGGGATCGGGCGAGACCGCACGCGCGCGCAGCGCGTCGACGTTCACTCCCGGCCGCATCGAGGCAATCCATTCGAACGTCTTCTCGTCGGCGGCGACGATCGCCGTTCGCGCCGAGCATTCGGTGGCCATGTTCGCGAGCGTGGCGCGCTCATCGAGCGACAGCGTGCGCAGCCCCGGCCCGGTGAACTCCATGATCCGGTCGAGCGTCCGTTGCGGTTTCGCGTACTCGAGCAGGATGTAGAGCATCACATCCTTGGCCGTGACGTTCGGCTGCAGCTCGCCGACGAGCTCGAAGCGGATCGATTCCGACACTTCGACGGTCGTGAATCCCGAATGCACGAGATTCGCGTACTCGGTCGCGCCCACGCCCCATGCCAGCGCGTTGTTCACGCCGCCCATGCAGGTATGGCTGTCGGTGGCCTGAATGAAATCGCCCGGATCGATGAACGCCTCGCGTGCGACCTCGTGACAGATGCCAGGCGAAACGTTGTTCGTCGCCGAAAAATCGCGGCAGGAGGTATGGCGTTGAAACTCGCGCTGCATGTCCCGCAGCGTCTGGATCTTGTCCAGGAACGGCCGCATCTTCGCGACCTCGTCGGCATAGATGAGGTGATCTTCGAAGACCGCGAACTTGTTCGGGTTGGTGATCGCGTAATCGGGGCCGTACTCCTGCTCGAGGAAGTAGTGCACCTGCGCGGTCGTGAATTCGTGCGTGTATCCGCCGTCGACGTCGACGACCACCGCGTCCCCCGGCTTCACGTAACGCTCATCGTCCGAAACGCCGCGCATGTGCCGCGCGAGGATCTTCTCGCCCATGGTCATCGGACGCGGCGCATTGTGCGGAACCGGCAATCGCACATCGCCGCGCGCCACCGCCTTCGAGAACGGGAAGAGACCGCCCCACTGAATGATCCGCTTCGTGATCGGATCGTACTTGTCATGGAACTCGTGCAGCGGAACACCCTCACCCGCCTGCAGGCGGGCGAGCATCTCGTGCGTTCCCATCAGCAGGCCCTGGTTGATGTTGTTGCCGGCGTGAATCGGCGCAAACGAAACGGCGATGGCGATCCGGATCCCGCTGAAGACCTCGCACTGCGTGGCGGTCTCGCGCGAGCTGCCGACCCCTTTGCGATAGCCGCTGACGATCACCTCGAAGTTGCCGTTGCGCAGCGCATCGGGCGGAAAGAGGCGTTCGCCGTTGACGATCAGCCCCGCGTACGCATTGCGGGCGATGTCCTCCGGCTTGTAGTCGAAGCAGACCCACGCCGGGGTCATCGCATCGGTGTTGATGTCGTCGAGAAGATCTTCGACGCGCAGATCCTTCATCTGCAGGTCGAGCTCGCCGCGGAGCTGCCTGCGGATGAGCTCGGGATCTTTGGTGAGGAAGAGAACGCGCTTGCCGGGTGTGAGCGTAACGACTTCAGGTGGCTTCATCTGGCCCTTTCGCTGGCCCATTCAAACAGTCGTGATGTGCCGGCGATTCTATCTGCACCGCCACAAGCAACGCACGCGCCCGCTGGGCTCAACGCAAACTAGCGCGAGTCTTTCTTCATCCCCTTGCGCGCGCGCACCACGAAGTGAATCGGGCAGCCGGTCAACCCGAGTGCATCGCGAAACTGGTTCTCGAGATAGCGCTTGTAGGAGAAGTGCAGCGGCTCGTCGACGTTCGAGAACAACGCGAACGTCGGCGGCCCCGACTTCAGCTGCGTCACGTAATAAAACTTGCGCGGCTTGCCACGCACGGCCGGCGGCTGGTGGGCCGAGAACGCGCGCTCGAGAATCGCGTTCAGCTCCGACGTGCGGAACTTCCTGCGATATCCGGCCACGATCGCGTCGATCTTCGGAAAGATCTTTTCGACCCGCCGTCCCGTTTTCGCGGAGACGAATTCGAGTGGCGCGTAGGCGAGAAACTTCAGCTTGAAGCGCAGCTGCTCTTCGAAGCGCTTGTAATCATCCGGACCATGCTCCTCGGCGTCCCACTTGTTCACGAGGATCATGGCCGCCTTCCCCGCCTCGTCCGCGTAGCCGGCCACTGTCGCGTCCTGCGCGGCGACGCTGTCGGTGGCGTCGAACATCACCAGCGCGATCTCGCAGCGTTCGATGGCCTTTCTCGCCGAGATCACGGCCAGCTTCTCCGCTTCGTCGGTGGTCTTCCCTTTGCGGCGAATGCCGGCCGTGTCGATGATCGTGTAACGGCGGCCGTTGCGCACGATCTCGGAGTCGATCGCATCGCGTGTCGTGCCGGAGATCGGCGAGACCACCGCCCGCTCTTCCTGCGTCAGCTTGTTCAGCAGCGACGACTTGCCGACGTTCGGACGGCCGATGATCGCCACGCGGATCGGCGCATGCTCGTCCTCCTCTTCGTCGAGCGCCGACTCCGGCGGCACGATCTCCGAGATCGCGTCGAGCAGGTCGTCGAACCCTTCGCCATGTTCGGCCGACAGCCCGAACACGCGCTCGAAGCCGAGCTCGTAAAACTCCGGAACGTTCTCTTCCGCGTCTTTCCGATCGACCTTGTTGACGATCATGACCGTCTTCGCCGATTCGGAACGGAGATCCTGCGCAATCTCGCGATCTTCCGCGAGCACGCCGGCGGCGCCGTCGACGACGAAGAGAATGAAGTCGGCATCACGCAGTGCGAGCTGCGCCTGCTGCCTGATCTCGCCGGCGAAGGCGGACATCGGCGACTCGCCGTATTCGAGACCGCCGGTGTCGGTGAGCTCGAAGCGGCGGCCGTCGTCGAGCGTGACCACGCCGGTCAGACGGTCGCGGGTCATGCCGGGCAGGTCGTGGGTCAACGCGCGGCGTCGGCCGGAGAGCCGGTTGAAAAGGGTCGACTTCCCGACGTTCGGCCGGCCGACGATGACGATTTTCTTCAGTGCAGTACTTGCCATGCGATTCCCATCAGCAGCGCGCCCGCGGCGGTGTTGAAGAAGTTCAGGACGCCGTTCGGGACGGGCGACATGCGCTTCCGGTTCCAACTGCCGGCGATGCTCTCGAGGTATGAGCCTGCAAACGCGCAGACGGTAACGGCCACGACGATGCGCCAGTCAAACGCCACGACGTCGCCGAACATTCTGTCGACGCCGATCGTGCTCACCAGCGCGACCAGAAATCCGGCCCCGAGTCCTGCCAGCGTGCCCTCGATGGAGATGGCCCCTTCGGTACCGACCGGCACCCGTTTGAGCGTCAGCGGGAGGAAGGCGCGCCGGCCGAGGAGCTGCCCGATTTCCGAGGCGGTGGTGTCGGCGGCGGCGGTCGCGAGCGACGCAATGCCCATGAACAGCGGGATCAACTCGATCTCGCTCATCCCCTGGGTCGTGCGTGCGAGACGCGAGACGGCGATCGCGCAGATCGCGGCCACGCCGACATTCGAAAACGCATGACTGAACCCGCGGCGTCCGCCGCCTTCCTGCGCGAGGCCGAGCGACTCCTTGCGCGCGTAGCCGAGCTTCGTCGTCGCCGTGCCGAGGATGAAAAATGCGAGCAACGCGACGTAAAGCGGCCAGCCGGCGCCGAGGATGAGAATGGCGCCGAGGATCCAGCCGCCGATGGCGCCGGAGAAACTGACGCTGCGCAGCGCGTATCCGAGAAGAGCCAGCACCGTGTTGACGATCAGCCAGGCCGGTGTCTGCGGCCAGGTCGCGTACGGGTGCACGACGTCGATGGCGGCGATGATCAATGCCACCGACGCCGCCGCCGGCACGGTGACGTTGTCATCGACGCCCAAGGGGAGCGACTCCGTGATCGCCGCCGCGAGCGCGGCGATGAGGAGGACGAAGGGGGCGCGGTAGTCCATCCAGTACGCGACGGCGAGGCCGCTCGCGTATGCCGCGATCAGAAATCCGAGCAATCCGCCCCACGACTTTTCGCGATGCCACGGCAGTCGCGCGATCGGAAACGACTTCCCGGCCAGCGTCGCCACGCCATCGCCGAATGCGAGGAACGCCCACGCGATCGCCGCGAACACGAGCCGCTCGCGAAACAGAACCACGAGCAGCAACACCGCGATCGGATAGAGCACGATCCCCGCGTCATATCCCCGCTCGTGACGAGCCACGCCGCGGCCGACCAGGCGATGCAACAGCGACCGGTTGCCGATGATGGCCACGACGCACACCGCTGCCGCCATCCACCACGTCAGAAACTTGAGCGCGAAGGCGAACAGGCCGAAGGCGATGTGCAGAGTTTTTCGGAGAAGCTCGTTGGTGGAGTGCTGTGGCATTGGGCGCGTGCAAGATGCAGGAACGCGCGCCGCTTCGCAAGGATGAGTTGGCAGCTGCGCGCGTTTCGGCAGCTGCCGGTCACGAGCGCGCGAACCGGCAACCGCCAACCACAATTACAATGCGCCCGCCAATGTCCGAAGTGCGCCCCACGCTGTCCGTCATCGTCCCCTGCTACAACGAGCGCGCGACCGTCGCCGAGCTGTTGCGGCGCGTGCGCGAAGTGCCGATCGACAAGGAGATCATCGTCATCGATGACCAGTCGAAGGACGGCTCGCGCGACGTGGTGGCGAAGCTGGCGACGGAGTGGCCGGAACTGCGGCACCTCATTCAGCCGGTCAATCAGGGCAAGGGCGCGGCCATCCGCCGCGGGATCGAAGAAGCGCGCGGCGACATCGTGCTGATTCAGGATGCCGATCTCGAATACGACCCGTCCGACTATCCGCGGCTCGTGCAGCCGATTCTCGACGGCCATGCCGACGTCGTCTTCGGCTCGCGCTTCGAAGGGTATCCGCGCCGGGTGATGCTCTTCTGGCATCGCATGGGGAACACGTTCCTCACCTTCCTCTCGAACGCCACCACGAACCTCGATCTCACCGACATGGAGACCTGCTACAAGGTCTTCCGGCGCGAGGTCATTCAATCGATCAAGCTGAATTCGAATCGCTTCGGCATCGAGCCGGAGATCACCGCCAAAGTAGCCAGGCGCGGCTATCGCATCTTCGAGGTGCCGATCTCGTATTACGGCCGCGACTACTGGGAAGGAAAGAAGATCAACTGGAAGGACGGCTTCTCCGCCCTCTGGACGATCCTCAAGTACGGGCTCTTCAACGACGCGGCCAGCGAGCCGCGGACGTACACGCAGGTGCGCCGCCGCTCCCGTCTCAAGCACTACAACGCCTGGGTTTGGTCGCGGCTGCAGCCGTTCGTCGGCCAGCGCGTGCTCGAAGCGGGAGCCGGCAGCGGCGTGATGACGCGCTTTCTCTACGGCCGCGATCTGATCGTCGCCGGCGACAGGGAAACGCCGTACGTCGACCGCCTGACGAACGCGTTTCGCCGGCGCCCCGGCATCACCATCGAGCGGATCGATCTCGAATCAGATGACGTGCTCGCACTCGCCCGCTACGACCTCGATACCGTCACCGCGATCAACGTCCTCGAGCACACCACCGACGACGTCGCAGCACTGCGCCGCGCGCATCGGCTGCTGCAGCCGAACGGGCGCGTGGTGATCTTCGTGCCGGCCGGCAAATCGCTGTATGGCTCGCTCGACAAGGGGATCGGCCACGAGCGGCGCTATGAAAAGGACGAACTGGTCGGGAAACTGCAGCAGGCGGGCTTCGAGGTGGAGCACGTGAGCTTTCAGAACCGCATCGCGAAACTGGCGTGGTGGCTCAACGCGAAACTCTTCGGACGGCGCGCGCTGCCGAGCGCCCAGTCGCGCATCTTCGATCGCCTCGTGCCGCTGCTGCGCGCGCTGGAAGGCGACAATCCTTCGAGCGGACTCAGTCTGATCGCGGTCGGAAGGAAGAGCGCATGACGCGCGCGGCGGTGATTCTCGCCGGCGGCGCCGGCACGCGGTTGCGTCCCCTCTCTTCCGACGAGAATCCGAAACAGTTCCTGAAGCTGTTCGAGGGAGAGTCGCTGCTGCAGAAGACGTGGTCGCGCGTGGCGCGCCTCCTTCCAGCGGAAGCGATCTATGTTTCGACGAACACGCGGTACGCCGGCAAATGTCGCGAGCAGCTGCCGTCGATGCCGCACGAAAACGTGCTCGCCGAGCCGGCCCGCCGCAACACCGCGCCGGCGATCGCGCTCTGCACCTTCGAGATCGAAAAACGCCTCGGGCCATGCACGGTGTCGTTTCTCGCGAGCGATCACTACATCGGCAACGAAGACGAATTCGTGCGCGTGCTCGATCGCGCGTATGCGTTCGCGGAGTCGCATGAAGAGCTGATGACCGTCGGCATCGAGCCCGATGAGCCGAACACCGGCTACGGCTACCTGCGCGTCGGCTCCGCGATCGAAGACGAGGTGCTGCGGGTCGAGGGATTCACCGAGAAACCTGATCTTCTTCGCGCGCAGGAGTTCGTCGCCTCCGGCAATTACATCTGGAACGCGAGCATGTTCGTCTGGCGCAGCGACGTCTTCCGCCGCGAACTGACGCAGGCGGCACCCGAGATCGCCGTCGTGACGTTCGACAACTACGACACGATGCCGTCGATCTCGATCGATTACGCGCTGATGGAGAAAGCTCCGCGCGTGGCCACGATCCGCGGAGACTTCGGCTGGAGCGACGTCGGCTCGTTCGAGCAGTTGCGAAAAGTCGGCGTGAACGTCTGACGCGGACGCGCCGTCGCAATCACCGAAGCTCAGATTTTCGTGGGGCGAATGGTGGAGACTACGCGCCGAACAACGCGTTCGCGTTGTTCCAGAGAATCTGCGTCTCCACCTCGTCGCCCAGTCCCAGCGCGCGGAATTCCTCGACGTTGCGTTTCATCGAGACGACGCCGGGCGAAGGCCAGTCGGTGCCCCAGAGCACTTTGGCGGCGATGTCCCTGACGCGCGGGAAATAGCGCAGGAGCGCTTTCGGCGGAATCCCGGAGATGTCGATGTGGACGTTGCGGTGGCGGCGGGCCAGGAAGAGTGCGGTCTCGCCGTACAGCGGGCGACCGGCGTGCGCGAGGATGATCTTCAGCTTCGGAAAATCGATGGCCACGTCATCGATCGGCATCGGGTCGGCGAAGACGTTGCGCGCGCGAGGAAAGACTGACGTTCCGGTGTGAAACATCACCGGCACGTCCCGCTCTTCGCAGGCGCGATAGATCTCCGCGAGCTGCCACAGCTCGCCGCGATACCCGTTCGGCGTGAAGAGCTGATGCGGCGGATGAATCTTGATCATGCGAATGCCGAGGTCGAGGACGCGCCGGATCTCGGCGCGGACATCGATCTCGTGCAAAGGATTGACCGAGCCGACCGGCAGCAGGCGATCGCGATGCTCTTTCGTGAAGTTCGCGATCCAGTCGTTCGTCTCGCGCGTGAAGCCCATGACGTCGGGCGAGACGTAGTTGATGCAGCAGACGCGCTCGACCTCTTCGTCATCGAGGAAACGGAGAAGCTGGTCCGGCGAAGCGAGGATGTCTTTCGCGTTCGCGTGCGAGTCGTCGTCGATCATGGCCAGCACTTCCGGCTTGACCATCTGCCACGGCTGCACGTGGATGTGTACGTCGAAAATCTTCACGCCAGCATCACCAGGCGCATGCAGATCGCCGTCGAAGGACAGGCATCCTGGAACTCTCGCGACGACAGGAGCTGCGGATGCACTTCATCGCGATCGATCGCTTTGAATCCGCGTTTCTTGAAATACGACTCGGCGGTCGTCGTCAGCAGATAAAACTCGCGCAAACCGCGCGAGGCCAGACGATCGAGCAGCTGGCGCACGAGCTTTCGTCCGATGCTGCGGCTGCGATGCTCCGGCACGACCGCCACCGAACGGATCAACGCCGCGAACTGATACGCCTCGGCGCCCGCGCAGCCGACGAGTTTTCCATCCTCACGCGCGACCAGAAACGTTTTCCAGTGATCGTCGACTCCTGCCGTCGGCAGACCGCTGGCGACCAGCAGCTCCTTGATCGATTCGAGGTCATTCGCCGTCGCGGGCGCAATCGTGATCTCGGACATACAGACGCGCCGGATCATAAACGAAAAGGGCCGCGCATCTCTGCGCGGCCCCTGCTCGCCTTGCTGCTGCTGTTAGTGACGGCCTTCGCTCGAGTCGCCGAAATTGCCGGATCTTCCGCTCGTGCCGCTGTTGCCCACTTCGCCGGTGCTGCTGCCACGACGCTTGCCGGTGTCCTGAATCTCCGACCCGCTCGAGCGGCCCACAGACGAGTTGTAATCACTGCCGGGTCGGCGAGACGACTCGCTGCCCAGGTCTGAATTCGAGTTGTTCATACCGTCGCGTTTGTTGTTGTCCATGGTTCCTCCTTCGAGATTTTCCGAACGGCCGATGCTCTGACCGAACTCGGCGCTCGTACCGCTGTTCTGCTGGCGTCCTTTCTCCTCCTCCACGTGCCGATTGATCTGGCCCGCTTCAGTCGGGGTCGTTCGCTGGCTCACGCGATCTCTCTCGCGATTCTCCATTTACGCCTCCTTTCGCACCATTCAATGAGTGCAACGGAGGTGCCTAAACGACTGACGGGAATAAGCTTACCTGAGCTCGTACGTCACCGTGACGGTGTACGAGACTTCCTGTGAGCCGGACTCCACCGGCACGTCGCTGACTTTCGCTTCCATCGCCGAGACCGCGCCGCGCGCCATCGGGTAGCCGGGGGGCTGCGCCTGTACACCTTCCATGATCACGATCGCTTTGCCGAGAGCGCGATTCGCGGCCTGCGCGAGCAGCGTCGCTTTGGCGCGGGCATCCTCGATCGCGGCGCGCAATCCCTGATCGCGGCCGGCCGAGGGATTCGACGACTCGAAGTTGATGCCGGACGACGTGTTGACGCCGGCGCTCAAGGCGACGCCGAGGAGTTTGCCGGCGTCGGCGATCTTCGTGCTGCGCACGGTGATGCTGTTGGAGACCTGATAGCCGAGGATGCGCGGGAGACGCCCTTCCTGATAGTCCTGTTGCGGCCAGATGTTGAATTGCGACGTCTGGATGTTTTTCTCCTCGGCGCCCGCTTTCTTCAATGCGGCGATCACCGCGGCGACTTTGCTGTTGTTCTCGTTGACCGCTTCGTCGACGGTCGCGGCGATGGTCTGCACGCCGAGAGTGAAGGTGAAGCGGTCGGGAGCAACGATCGACTTTCCGGTGCCGACGACGGTGATGGACTCGGGCATCGCCGCCGCGATAGGCTGCGCCGCCTGTGCGAGAGCGGTGCTCGCCGTCACTGTCATCAAGAGAGAGATGAGAAATCTTTTCACGAGACCTCCTGGTTCATTGCACTGCATTCACGGTACTTAGACGCACCGCTTCTTCAAATCAAAACATTCATGGCCGATCCGCTTGATAAGGTGCCGGGCCAGACGCCCGGCCGCTACTACGTCGACTCCCAATGCATCGATTGCGATCTCTGTCGCGAGACCGCACCCGCGAATTTCACCCGCAGCGACGACCAGTGTTTCTCCTATGTCTTCAAGCAGCCGGAGACGCCGGAGGAAGAGACGCTGTGCATCGACGCGCTGCAGAACTGTCCGGTCGAGGCGATCGGCAACGACGGCGGCGACGCGGAGTCCTGATCCGCGCGCGAGTCCGTGGGGCGGCCGCCTCAATGCAGTTTCTTGTCGACGCTCACCTGATCGTGCCAGTCATCGGCGAGCAGCACTTCGATCAGCTCCTGCAGCTCTTCCATGTGGAAGGGCTTCGTCAGAGCCGCGGTCATGTTGTTGCCTTTGGTGATGGTGAGAATGTCTCCCTTCCCTGACGCGACCACGACCGGGGTCTGCTTCCCCTGCTGCACGTACCACGCGATCCATTCCTCTCCACTCATGCCGGGCAGATTGAGGTCGAGCAGGATCAGCTTCGTGTCGGGATTCGCCGAGAGCAGATTCATCCCTTCGACGGCGCCGGTGGCGGAAAGAACGTCGTAACCGCGCTTCTGCAGGTACGACTTGTACAGCGCGAGGACCTCGGGGTCGTCCTCGATGGCGAGGATCTTACTGTTCGGATTCGCGTTGTTGGTCATTCGAGCTGTTTCCGGCATGCATGTGTCTCCTCAGCATCGCAGCCCTCTTGCGAGTTCCGTGCTAACTGCTGAGGCGTCATAATCGACGCGGTGGGAATCGCGCTCTGGCTCTCCTGCGGTGCGTTGGCGTTCGGCCTTGCGAGGATCATTCCGGCCGGCCGGCGCAAGGCGTGGTCCGGCGAGCTGCTCGCGGCGCTGCTCTGCGCGTTCGCATGCGGGCTCGCCGCCAACGCTCTCGATTTCGGCGGCTGGAAGGAGCTCGACTGGCGGGCCGCACTCTTCACGTTCTTCGGCGCGTTCGCCGCGGCCGGGCTCGTGCGCGTTCTGACGATTCGTAACGGCGCGGCTACAATGCGCCAATGAAACCGCTCGCTCTCGCCGCAGCCGCCGTTCTCCTCTTCTCCTCCTGTGCCGCGTACAAGGCACAACACGGCGGTCCCACGGCAGCGAAACCGGCGCGCACCGAAAGCAAGGCCGGCGCGGCCGCATCGAAGAGCGATGACGCGTTCGCGAAATCGTTCGAGACCACGCCGCTCGGCGACCGGCACGCGCTGCTGATCTCGGAGCTCGACAAATATCAGGCCGAGCTCAAGGCAGACGGCAAGTACGACTGCTGCGTGAAGCCGGCCTGCAAGCAGTGCGCAATCACCGCGGGCGAATGCCACTGCCGCCAGGTCATCTCCGCGAACGGTCCGTGCTGCGGCGAGTGCACGCAGGCGTGGGTCGAGGGTCGCGGCGATGCGCCCGGCATCGATCGCGAGAAAGTGCTCGAGCACCTCGGCTGCGTCCGCGAGCTCTACGAAAAGAAAGTGCCGGACGGCATGACCGCGCCGGGGCAGCGCAAGGATGGCGGCGACACGAAGGACGAGTCGCACGAGCACCATCACTGAATTCGCTTCAACTCCTCTTCGACGCGCGCGCGGATGGTCTCGACGGCCACCCCGCGCGCGTTTCTGATTTCCGCGATGCCTCGCAATCCCTCTTCGAGCCGCTCGCGCGCCGCACGCCGCTGTCCGCGCGCGACGTGATGAAAGCCGGTGCTGATCTGCAGGAGGAAGCGCACCAGCGGCACCTCGTCGCGCACGGCCTCGAAGAAGAGCTCCTCGAACAGATCGCTCGCCTCGAGCCAGTCCCCGCCCTCGAAATGCGCGAGCGCGACGGCGAAGCGCGGATCGTCTTCGAGAGGCGGAAGCACGCGGAGGAATTGTAGACTCCGCCCGTGATTCGGGTCCTCGCCATCGTCTTTTCCATGATCATCAACCTCGCCATCTGGGGCACCGCCGTGCTCGTCGGCGGGCTGTTCAAGCTCCTTACCTTCGGCGAAGCGCGGCGGAGGGTCATCCTCAAACTCTCGTCGCTCGCCGACCGCTGGGTGGCCGGCAACGATCGCATCTTCGATCAGTTCCTCGACACGAAGTGGGAGATCACCGGTCTCGACGATCTCGACCCGGAGGCGCATTACCTGGTCATCGCCAATCACGTCTCGTGGGTCGACATCTTCGCGGTGCTGCGCGCCTTTCACGGCAAGACCGCGTTCATCCGTTTCTTTCTCAAACACGTGCTGATCTGGTCTCCGATCGTGGGGCAGGCCTGCTGGGCGCTCGAGTTCCCGTTCATGCGCCGCTACTCCCCCGAATATCTCAAGGAGCATCCGGAGAAGCGCGGCAGCGACCTCGAGACCACGCGCCGCTTCTGCCAGCGTTATCGCCGCATTCCGGTGGCCATCCTCAATTTCGTCGAGGGAACGCGGTTCACTCGCGAGAAGCATGAAGACCAGCAGTCTCCGTATCGCTTTCTGTTGCGGCCGCGGGTCGGCGGGATCAGCTTCGTGCTCGCCTCTCTCGGCGATCAGCTGGACGCGCTGGTCGACGTCACGCTGGTCTACCCGCGCCGCGACGTGACCATGTGGACGTTCGTCACCAACCGCGTGCCGTGGATCCGCGTGCATGCGCGCAAGCTGGCCATTCCGCCGCAGTTCGGCGATGCCGCCGTGACCGAGCCCGGCCCCGCCCGCGAAGAGCTGAAGGGGTGGGTGGAGCAGATCTGGACGGAGAAGGACGCGGCCATCGCCACCATTCTCGGCAAGTGACCACGGTCCCTCGGTAATCTGGTTGACTGGTACGTTGGTACATATGTACCATGGTGCTATGGTCACGACAAAAGACACCATCGAAGTGGAGCGCATCCAGACCGGCGTGCGGATGGAGAAGCGCCTCGTGAAAGTGCTCAAGGGGCTGGCCGAGTATCACGACATGTCCCTCGGCGACCTGCTCGAGGGCATCGTGCTGCACGCCTTCGACAACAAGACGCCGTTCGGAAAAGAGTCGCTGCAGAAGATCGCCGAGCTGCGGCAGGTCTACCACCTCGATCTCGATGCCACCGCCAGTCATCGCCTGACGGAAGTGAGGAAGAGTCGTGGACGAGCGTGAGTTCGTGGCCGCGTTCGAAGCGTGCACGCTGCCTGCCGCGGAGTTCACGCACCGGCAGCACGTGCGCCTGGCCTGGCTCTATCTGCGCGACGAACCGCTCCTCACCGCCCTCACCCGCTTCGCCGAGGGATTGAAGCGTTACGCCACGAGCCTCGGTGCGGCGTCGAAATACCACGAGACCATCACCTGGGCCTTCCTCTTTCTGATCCGCGACCGCATGCGGCAGGAAGCGACGTTCGAGGAGTTCGCCGCGAACAACGAGGATCTCTTCGCGTGGCAGCCGCTGCTGGCGCGCTACTACAAGGAAGAGACGCTGCAATCGGCTCGTGCGCGAGCGGCGTTCGTGATGCCCGACGTCGCCTGACGCATCGGCGGTTTGCCGGTTTTCTCACGCGTCTACGAAATTCTTCGTTGACATACCACGAAACCTTTCGTATAACCTCCCGTAGACAGCAGCAACGGAGGCAACACGATGGGCGACAAACCAACCCCACGACCGACCGACGCCGAGCTCGCGATCCTGAATGTGCTCTGGGAACGCGGCCCCTGCACGGTGCGCGAGGTGCATGATGCGCTGAGCGCGACCCAGGACAGCGGCTACACCACCGTGCTCAAGCTCATGCAGATCATGACGGACAAGGGTCTCGTCGTGCGCGACGAGTCGAACCGCGCGCATGTCTACACGGCCCGCTCCAGCGCGCAGAAGACGCAGCGGCAGCTTCTCGGCGATCTCATCGATCGCGCGTTCGGCGGCTCGCCGGCGCAGCTGGTCATGCAGGCGCTCTCCGCGACGAAGGCTTCCACCGAAGAGCTCAGCGCCATCCGCCAGATGCTCGACCAGATGGAGGGAGAGACGAAATGAACGCGATGCAGCTTCTGACGGGCCCGGTGGCCCAGGCGCTCGGCTGGGCGCTCCTGCACCTCCTCTGGCAGGCGACGATCGTGGCCGGCATTCTCGCGGCGGTGCTCGCACTCGTGCCGCGTCGCAGCGCGAACGCGCGCTATGTCCTCTCGATCTCCGCGCTGGCGCTCGTCTTCGTGATGTTCGTCGGCACCGCCATCCGCGCCTACGACCCCTCCTCCAAACCGATCCTCACCACCCATGCCGAGACCGCGGCGACGAGTCTCGAGCCGGCGAACGTGCCGGTGCTCATCGCCACGCTCGCCGCCGAAAGCTGGCGTGAACGGCTGCTCTCGGCCGTCGCCACCGCCCGCCAGTCGCTTCCCTCCGTCGTCGCGATCTGGCTCCTCGGTGTGGTCGTGCTCTCGTCGCGGCTGATGATCAGCTGGCTGCGCGCGCGCAGCCTCGTGCAGAAAAACACCGTCGAAGCGGGCGAGCACTGGCAGCGCGCCGCCGCGCGCATCTCGCATGCGCTCGGCCTCAAGCGCGCCGTGCGGTTGCTCGAATCGGCCGCGCTCGAAGTCCCGTCGGTGATCGGCTCGCTCCGTCCGGTGATTCTCCTGCCGGCCAGCACGCTCACCGGACTCACGCCCGAGCAGATCGAAATGGTGCTGGCGCACGAGCTCGCGCACATCCGCCGGCACGACTTCTTCGTCAATCTTCTCCAGGCGTTCGTCGAAACGCTGATGTTCTATCACCCGGCGGTCTGGTGGATGTCGCGCCGCGTGCGCATCGAGCGCGAGAACTGCTGTGACGATCTCGCGGTCGCGGTGTGCGGCAATCCGCTGCAGTACGCCCGTGCGCTCACCCGTCTCGAAGAGCTGCGGGACAGCGCGCTCGCCGTCGCGGTTGCGGCAAACGGCGGCTCGCTGCTGGAGCGCATTCGCCGTATCGCCGTCGATCGCGCCGAGCAGACCGGCATCAGCTCGCGCTGGGCCGCGGCCGTGGCGATGTTGTCGATCGTCGTGATCGCGCTCGCCGTTCCGTCCCTCCCCGCGCTCGCACAGCGGGAGGAGAAGCCGGCCACGTCGACCATCGACGTCGTCGAGACGCACAACACCGACACGGATGCCGACGACAACGACACGGATGTCGATGACGACGGCGACATGGATGTCGACACCGGCATCGACCAGGATGTGGTCGACATCGACATCGATCCCGACATCGAGATCGACGTTCCCGACGTTCCGGAAGTCCCCGAGGCGCCGGAGGCACCGCATGCGTATGTCGATCTCGACGACCTCGACATCGCCGTCGCGCCTGTGGCCGCGATCGGCGCGATTCCGCCGGTCCCGCCGACGCCGCGCGTCCGGATCGCACCGGCAGCGATGGCCGCTCCGGTTCCTCCGATGCCGGTCACTCCGGCTGTGCCGCGCACCCCGCGCGCGCCGGTGGCGATCGCCGCGAACAACTTCGACTTCGATTTCGATTTCGACGATGACGACCAGGGCAGCGATCGCGAGATCGGCAACGGCAAGCTGAGCGTCGACGAGCTGATCTCGCTGCGCGCCTCGGGCGTGTCAGCGGACTACGTCAACAAAATGCGCGCGGTGTTCCCCGACCTCACGCTGCGCAGCGTGCGTGGCCTCGGCGCTGTTGGCGTGACTCCGGAGTACGTGCGCGAGATGCGCAGTGCCGGTCTCGAAGTCGACGACGCGCGTGAAGCGACCAGTCTTCGCGCGGTCGGCGTGACGCCGGAGTTCGTACGCGAGATGCGCAGCGCCGGCTTCGAACTGAAGAGCGCACGCGACGCCACGAGCCTGCGTGCCGTCGGCGTCACCTCCGAATTCGTGCGCCAGATGCGCGACGCCGGCTTCAAGATCGAGTCGGCGAAAGACATCACCAGCCTGCGCGCCGTCGGTGTGACCCCCGAGTACATCCGCCAGATGCGCGATGCCGGCTTCAAGATCGAATCGGCCAAGGACGCGACCAGCATGCGCGCGGTCGGCGTCACCCCGGAGTACGTGCGCCAGATGCGCGACGCCGGTTTCAAGATCGAGTCGGCCAAAGACGCCAGCAGCATGCGCGCCGTCGGCGTCACCCCCGAGTACATCCGCGACATGCGCAGCGCCGGCGTGAACATCACCTCGGCCAAAGATGCGACCAGCCTCCGCGCGGTCGGCGTCACACCGGAGTTCGTGAAGAAGCTCGCGGCCGCCGGATACTCGAATCTCTCGGTTCGCGAGCTGAGCCGTCTCGCGGCGGCGGGAGTCGACGACGACTTCATCCGCTCGATGGACCAGTACAAGAAAAAGAACTAACCCACCATGCACCGCGGGCCCGGAAATCGGGCCCGCGGCCTGACCAGACAAAACGAGGAACGTCATGATGCGTATCGCAACGCTCACGCTCGCAGTGTCTCTGCTCGTACCGACCGTGTTCGCCGCCGTGATCGACGGCGCGTGGACCGCGTCCCTCGACGAGAAGCGGCCCGGCCGCCTCTACGTCAGCATCACCCGCGGGACGATGCACCAGTCCGGAAACACGATGAATCTCAGCGACTTCGCGAATCTCAGCGAAGCGCAGATCCACGCCACGACCATGACGCCGGTGCGTTTCGAAATGCGCCGCGAAGCCGGCACCGCGGTCTTCGAAGGGACGTTCCGCAACGGCAAGGGTGCGGGGCAGTTCGACTTCACGCCGAATCGCAACTACATCAACGCCGTGCAGGCGCTCGGCATCGAGTTCAAGCTCGAGCATAAGCGCCGCGATCGAAGCGAAGACGAGGAGCTGTTCGCGCTGGCTCTGCACGACGTCTCGACGTCGTTCATCAAGACGATGATCGCCGAGGGCTACAAGGTCTCGCTCGAAGACTACCTCTCGCTGCGCATCTTCAACGTGACGCCGGAGTACATCCGCGAGATGCGCGCCCTCGGCTTCAAGAACATCAGTTCCGAAGAGCTCGTGTCCTCCCGCATTCATCGCGTCACGCCGCAGTACGTGCGCGAGATGCGCGCGGCCGGCTGGAGCAATCTCACGCTCGACGATCTGCAATCGAGCAGCATCCACGGCGCGACGCCGCAGTTCGCCGCCGAGATGGCGAAG
Organism: Thermoanaerobaculia bacterium; assembly: GCA_036261885.1. GTDB lineage: Bacteria > Acidobacteriota > Thermoanaerobaculia > Gp7-AA8 > Gp7-AA8 > QHVT01. The sequence goes on from DATAJY010000004.1 coordinate 456,843, forward strand.
CTCGGCTACAAGAATCTGCCGTTCGATGACCTGGTGTCGTTCCGCATTCATCGCGTGACGCCGGAGTTCATCAACGAGCTGCGCACCCTCGGCTACACGAATGTCTCCGCCGACAACCTCGTGTCGATGCGCATTCACCGTGTCACACCCGAGTTCATTCGCGAACTCGAAGCGGCCGGCTACGTAAAGGTTCCGGTAGAGAAGCTGGTGTCGATGCGCATTCACGGCATCGACGCGAAGTTCATCAAGACGATGTCGAAGTAGACGAACGGGAGCGCCGGCGGCTCGCCGCCCGGTCTGCTGCCGAGCCAGCGGGGCGCGAACAATCGGCCGCGCCGACGGGACCACTGACTCGACTGCTCGGACCGGCCGGCCAGCGACCGGCGCTCCCTCGTTCGTCTTACTTCATCCCCTCCGCGCGATCGGCGCTCTTCTGCTCGATCGCCGCGACGTAACGAATCTCCTCGCCACCCTTCGCCAGGCGGAACGGATGCACTTCGACGTCGTCGCCGCGCATGACGATCACCACACCGCGGCTGATGCCCATCGGCCCGGCCGCAAAGTAGCGGACGCCGACGTGGTAGGTGCCGCGCGCCGTCTTCGCGGTGCGAATCACTTCCGGTCCCAGCCCCTGCGTGACGTCGGAGTAGAGCTCCAGCCCCGACTTCGTCGACTTGTGGCTGTAGAACGCTTCCTCGCCCGCCGGATCGACGACATGCAGATCGACGTCGTTCGCATCCGTTTCCCACGCCAGCGTGACGCGCAACGCATCACGCCGCTCGAGGTCGACGTCGTACTCACGAGCGCGTGCGGCGATCTCGTTGCGGCGTGACGGCTCTTTCGTCATCCAGCCGCGATACACGTAGCCGAGCTCTTCGCGCACGACGCGCTTCACGTCGAGATACCAGTTCGGAAACTCGCGACGCGATGCCGATTCGAGCACCCGCGCCGCTTCTTCGTGGCGGCCTTCGCTCCACAGCATGAGCGCCAGATGACGATAGCCGTTCACGCGATCGGGACGCGCTTCGAGCGCGCGGCGCAGCGGGGTCTCCGCGATCGCGGCGCGATGAATGCCGAGCAGCAGCAGGCCGGCGCGTTGCAGCAGCTCGGTCTTCGCCGGTCCGATCTCGATCAGCGACGCGTAGGCACGCGCGGCTTCGTCGTCATTGCCGAGATGTTCGTCGGCCATGCCGAGCAGCTCGTAGACCTGAGGATTCTCCGGATCGAACGGCTGCCAGCGGAGTGCGACGCGACGCAACGACGTCCATTCCGAATACGCGGCGAGCAACTCGCCGAGCTGGTTGTACAACTCGCGATCTTTCGGATTCGCGTCGAGCTGTGCTTCGAGCTCTTTGATGCGGGAACGCGGCGGCCGGACGTTCTTCGTCCAATCGATCGCATCCTTCTTCCGTTCGCGCTCCCCGCCGACGCGCAGCGGCGCATCGTTGTCGCGGGCGATGCGCGCACGGCCGGCGTCCTCAGGCGGCGGCGGAACGGCAGGCGCCGGAGGCGGCGGAACTTCCGAAACGGCGCCGCGGGCCAGCCGTTCTCTGGCCACTCCGCCCGGCACACCACCCGCCACACCACCAACCACACCGCCGGCCACTCCGCCGACCACGCCTTCTTCCACGCCGGACTCGACATCGCTTTCGTTCGCGACGAAGTCTGCCTGCTCGACAGGAGCCGGCGGAGCGGGCGACACACTGGCCGCCTGCGTGCGCGCCGTTTCGAGGATCGGCGCATTCGCCGTCACGGTGATCGATTCCTGCATCTGCGATTCGGGCCGTGGAGCGGCGGCGCTCTTCGTCACCGGCATCTGCCGCGGCGGTGGCGGGGTGTTGTTCGCGATCGCGATCGGCTCGTGTTTCGCGCGATCCATGCGGCCGATGCCGCCGGCGTCGATGGTGAGGATCGCCGCCAGTGCGCGACGATCAAGACCGAAGCGCTGGTAGTCCCATTCGCTTTCGAGCACGAGCATCGTCGTGCGCGGAATGACCACGCGCTGCTCGACGCTGACGCGAATCTGTTCGGTCGCAAGCGCGCGGCGAACCGAGTCATTGGGCTCGCCCGCTTCGCGCTCGCCGAGGTATTCGAGATAGGCGCGATAGGCCTCGCGCTCGAGGAGCGGCGCGAACGTCGCGGCGCTGAGACGCGTCGCATTCACCGTCACGCCGAAATTCGGCGACGGCTCCTGCCCCGGTTTCACTTTCGCGAGGGCAATCACTTCATCGCCGGGATCCACGTCTTCGAAATGCGACGGGTAGATCCACTCGGCGGCGCTGTCTTTAATGTCGAACGTCGCACCGAGCGGCTGGCGCAGTTCCTCCGCCGCCTCGCGCGCGCGGGTGGCGAGCGTTTCGGTGAAGGCAACGCGCACGATGCGGCCGTGACCGTTCGTGACCGCCTTCGCGGTCGGCGCGTCTTCCCGGCTGCCGAGGATGAGCGCGTGCACGGTGGCATTCGCCGGAATCGCGGCGATGGCGTCTTTGACTTCGTGCGACTGCACGGCGCCGAGCGTCGGCACGAGGTCGCTGGCGATGACGACGGTGCGCGAGGGATCGTCTTTCAGCCGCTTCGCGGCGTCGCGAATCATGGCGCTGATGTCGGTGCCGCCGAGGAAGAGACGCGTGCGGAGTTTGTCGCCGATCGAGCGCGCGACTTCGGAGGCCGTGCCGCTCGCGAGCGTCGTCAACTCCTGATCGAACGCGATCACCTGCACCGGCTCGCGCGACGGCAGGCCGGCGATGAGCTCTTCGAGTGCACGAATGCGATGCGGTGCGCCTTCCGCCGAAGAGGCGGAGGTGTCGACGTAGAAGATCCACTTCGCCGGCGGTGTGTGCCCCGTCGCAGGAGAGACCTCCGCGAAGCGGTACGACGCGAGATAGAAATCGCCGGCGCGGAGGATGCGCGCACGCGGAGTGTCGTGATCGGCATTCCACGACATCACGATGTCGCGATCGGGCGTCCAGTCGACTTCCTCGAACGACGAGACCTGCGCCGCGCTCGTGGTCAGTTTCCCCTGCGATCCCTCTCCCGGTACCGGCGTGACGAATCCGCGGAAAGTAAACTTGTTGATCTTCGGCAGGCCACGCAGCGGCAGCGTGTACGTACGCGTGGCGTTCTCCATCGGCAGCAGTGAGGTGTACGACAGCAGCAGACGCACCGGCGCATTCGGCTCGATCGGGAAAATGCGCGCGGAGAAGCGGTTCCCCTGGTCCTGTTCGAGCAACGCCGGATCGCGCATCTGATGCAGGAACTGCTCGTACACCTGATTCGCGCGCAGCCGCTCCACCACTTCCCCTTCCATCAGCTGGCCGTTCACTTCCTTGGCGAAACGGCTGATGGCGGCATTCGCTGGCAAGGTGCAGGTGAACCGCCCTTCGATGCGCCGCGCCTGCGGATTCTTGAAGCGCAGCTCGAGCTCGGTCAACGAAAGCATTCCGTGAATGGCGGTGCGCGCGGTGAGCTCTTCGAGGATCAGCTCCTGGCCGTCCGCATCCGCGAAGGTGATCGGCGCGACCGGAGGAGCGGCCGTCCCTTTCGAAACGAGTGGTGCGGCCGCAATCTCGCGCGCCGGAATGCGCGGGCTGCTCTTGTCCTGCGGTGCTGCGAAAAGAAAGAACGCGGCGATCGCGGCGAGCATGGCCGCGGCGGTGAGCGTCAACGTGCGTCTGTGTGCCTGCATGCCCCGTTGGACGATGCAGCCTTCCGGAAAGAAACCAAGGCGGGGCGGCATGGGGCGGCACGGCCGCCTGCGCTGGTTGGCCCAGCCTTCTTCAGGGTGTGAGAGGAATGGGCACGCGTTGCTGACGCCGAGCGTCGGCCCGCCGTCTTCTTCAATGTCGGACGGCGCGGCGACGCGTGGCGCGTTCTTCGGGCTGCCATCCGAGCCGGACCACTTCGAAGTCGCTCGCGCGGATCGCGCCGAAGGCGGGATTGAGGATGTCGTTGTCCCAGCGCGTGTCGTGTGTGCCGGTGACGTAGAGGTCGGTGCCGTTGTCGGCGACGATCAGGCCGTACGTCTTCATCGCCTGAAAGATCTTCCGCACCGGTTCGGGATAGCCGTCGATGTCGACGCTCGCTTTCAACCGCAGGCGCGCTCCCATCGGCAGGGCGCCGTTCGTGTCGCCGGCGCGATGCGAGGCGGGAAAGACGTAGCCGTTCGTGCTGCGCACGGTGACGCGAAACGCATGGCCGATCGGATCGGGTCCATAGACTTCGTCGTACCGCACCAGTCCCGGAAGAATCGCCAGGCCCGCCGCATCCGCGCTCGTCCACCCCTCCGGACGACGCGCATCCGAATCGAGCGGAAAGACCGCGCCCGATCCCGCTTCCCAACGCGAGCCGCTCCAGTGCGCGTGATAGAGCTCGTAGAGAATCCGATTGTCGCGATCGACGATCAGCATGTGCCGGTCGCCATCCGCATCCGGCGCATTGCCCGGCAGTCCGCTCTCGATCCACTTCTGCTGCGTCTTCGCTTCTTCCGGAATCGGATAGCCCGGCGGCCGTCCCGGAGCGCCGTCGTCGCTTTCGTCACCGTATTCGACGAACGTCACCGGCACGAGCGGCTGCGAGCCGGAGACGGTGATGTATGGAATCCCATAGATCGGATAGTCGGGATCGCCGCTGTCGCCGCCGAAATCGGGATGCATGCGCCTCGTCGGTCCGACGAACTGCAGGAACGCCGCACTGTTCGGATCGACCGGCGCGCTGCGGATGTCGACATTCCACCAGTTGCTCGGCGGAAACAGCGGCAACGGCTCCGGCAGCGCACCGCCGCGCGTCGGTTGCGCGAGCAGCGGGCAGCAGACGATCAGCAGCAGCGCGAGGCGTTTCATCGACGTTTGGAGACGGAGGCGACGATCGGCAATCCGACGAACGGGAAATGTCCGATGCACTGAATCCACCAGCGCGCGGTGACGTTCGGCGGACGATGCATCAGCGTCGGAATGACGAGCAGCGACATCACCATCCAGATCAGCGGCCCGTACACCGCGGCGACCATCAGCACGCCGCCCATGGTGCTGGTCACGCGTTGCAGCGCGTGTGACCGCGCCCACAACAGGAGAAAAATCGCCGACCAGAAGAACGCCACGCCGAAGTGCATCAACAGCCCTGCCGCGACGGTCGCGTTCTTTCCGAACAGCACCGAGGCGACGCTGGTCCAGAGGCGCGCGAAGGTGGAGTCGTAGAAGAAGACCGACAACACCGTCGCGAACATGCCGTCGACGATGCCCGTGAGCACACCGGCGAGCACACCGGCGCGCAGCAGACGGCGCGGCATCACGACATCATCTCCGGACGCGCATGTCGCGGTTGGTACACGCCGAGCTTGCCGCCGCCGGGCAGGGTGATCTGCGTCAGAAGCCCCCACCCTGCGTTGTGCACCGGCGTGCACGCGACGCCGCGCGACTGCAGTTGCGCGATGAAGGCTTCGACGTCATCGCACATCAGATAGAACTCGTGCACGTCGTTTTCTTCACCGGGGTGCACGGCCACTTCCGCGGGCGGCAGACCGAAGATCAGCCATCCGTGACCGACATCGACGTGCGGCAGTTCCAGCACGTCGCGCAGGAACGCGCGGTCGGCTTCCGCATCGCGGCTGTAGAGAATCGAATGCGCTCCGATGAGCATGGTGCGGCCTCCTTGTTTGCACGAGGATCACGATTATCGCCCCGCGGCTCGTCGTGACCCATCTCACGTCCGATTCGCAGTTGTGGTCGTACATTCCTCGTGCGGGTTCGCTGAAGCCATTTAGTTATTCTCAGTTACAATCCGCACGGGTCCGATTTTCCCCTTATTCCGAGAAGCGTTTGCGCGAAGGGTCCGCGCCTGCGTCCGTCCGAGGAGAGTGCATGAACCGTGTGAGATTCGGTGTCGTTGTGGCCGTGCTGTTGCTGCTGTCACTCCCCGCATTCGGCGCGCCTTTCACCAGCACGCAGTCCGGTGACTGGAGCTCTGCCTCCACGTGGGGCGGTGTCGGCGTTCCGGGCTCGGGAGATACCGTCACGATCACCAGCAACCACGTCGTCTCCGTGACGACGGCGCAGGTGGCGGACACGATCACGCTCGACAGCACGACCGGGAACAAGATGCTCGTCGTCAGCGACACGCTGACGGTCGAAGGGGCGATCAATGCCGTCGTCATCGACGCGGCGTCGGCCGGAACGACGAACGTTCTGCGCATCAACGGCGGCACGCTCGATGTGCAGAACTCCGGCATCAGCATCACCGGCGGCATCACCGCATCGAAGCTGGAATTCACCTCGCTCGGCGGCACGGTCAGCATCTTCGGCGACCTCGGTTTCGCCGGCTCGGCCGCGCAGGCGATCCTTGACTTCGGACCGGGCGGCAGCGCCGCCACCGTCGTTCTCGGCGGAGACCTCGGCAGCGGCGGCACGATCAACACGAACACGAATTGCGCCGTCGAGCTGGCAGGATCGGGTGCGCAGACGATCAACAGCTACACGTTCCACCACTTCACCGTGAACAAGCCGAGCGGCAGCGCGACGCTCAACGGTGTCATCGCCATCAACGGCGACTTCGCGATCGACAGCGGTCTGATCGACGACGGCGGCTATCAGATCGCGCTCAATGGCGGCGGCACGTCGGCCATTTCGATGGGCGCCGGCGCGGTGCTCAAGCTCGGCTCCGCCGGATCCGCGACCGCCTTCCCGACTCCGTACAGTTCGCTCTCACTCAACCCGACCAGCGCGATTGCCTATCACTCCGCGCTGCCGCAGACCGTCAACGCCGCGATTCCGTACGAGCGTCTCTACCTCGCGACCATCGGGGGCCCGGTCACGCACCAGGTTTCGGGCGCGCTCACCGTCAACCAATTGCTCGACGTCAGCGACAACGGCGCGAATACCGTCACGTTCAACCTCGGCAGCAACAACCTCGACGTCGGCGACATCTCCGGCGACGGCACCATCAGCGTCAGCACCGCGCAGATCAACGTCTCCGGCAACTGGAGCTCCGGCTCCACGCTCGTTCCGGGCACCGGCATCGTCGTGTACGACGGCATCGCCGGCCAGAGCGTCCTCGGTACCACCTACTACAAACTCTCGATCGCGAAGAGCGGCGGCACCGCCACGCTCAACAACGTCGCCACCGTGCAGGATGATTTTTCGATCGCCTCCGGCACGTTCGATTCCAACGGAATGGCGCTCACGATCGGGGATCAGTTCACGATCGCCGGCACGTTCAACCCCGGCGCGTCGAACGTCACGATGAACGGCGACGTCACCGTCACCGGATCGATCACCTCCGCGCCGGCCGCGACGTTCAAGTTCAACGGCACGACGACGCAGCTCTTCAGTTCCAGTTCCAACGTCACGGTCGGCACGCTCGAAGACAACAACAGCAACGCCGTGACACTCGACGGCGTCGGCCTGTACAACGTTTCCAGCGCCTTCAATCTCTACGGCGGAGTGCTGGTCGTGAACGGCAGTGCCGGCGCATTGACGGTCGACGTGCTGGCCACGGTCAATCGCACCACCGGCTGGGTGGCGGGCTATCTGACGATGGGGATGAACCCGGCGCCGGCCCGCCGCTTCCACGTCGGCACGCTGACGCCGCCGGTCTATCTGCCGGTCGACGTCGATGCCGGCAGCGGCGGCACGTTCACGGTGCTCGCGGTCAACGGACAGCATCCCGATCGCACCGGCGACAACGTGCTCGAACGCTACTGGAGCATCGTCTCGCCGTCGACGGCGACACCGATCGACAGTCTCACGTTCAACTACAACGCGAGCGACGTCGTCACCGGCACCGAGACGCAGTACATCCTCTCCAGCTACAACTCCGGAACGCTCACGTTCTCGCACTACGGCGCGGTCAACTCGGTGGCCCACACGGCCACGGCTCCCGTTCCGGGGTCGGTTCTCGAAGACTGGGTGATCGGGCAGCCCGGCAGTCTCGCGGCGGCGTCGAAGGTGGCCATCACCAGCATCAACGGCGGAACGAATCCGACGGTCAATACGCCGTTCGACGTGCTCGTCACCGCGGTCGATGACAGCGGGTTTGCGACCGAGGTGTTCACGAATACGACGGTGACGCTGAGCGAAGACAACGGCACCGGCACGCTCGGCGGAACGCTGAGCGGCGTGATCAACAGCGGCAACAACAACGTCCTGATCAGCGGCGTCACGTACGACGCGGTGGAGTCGGGACTGCTGATGCGCGCGACGGCGAGCGGCGGGGATCCGCTCGCGTTCTGCACGACTGCATGGGAAGTCGTGGCCGGACCGTCGACCGTCACGGTCACGAACCTCAACGACAGCGGACCTGGTTCGCTGCGCGCGGCGATCACCGACGCGAACTCCGGCGCGTGCTCGTCGCCATGCACGATCGACTTCAGCGTCGCCGGCGTCATCAACCTTTCGACGGCACTGCCGGCGATCGTGGTCAGCGATCTCACGATCGACGGCTACACCGCGCCCGGCTCCTCGGCGAACACCAACGCCTTCGGCCAGGCGTCGAATGCGGTGATCACGCTCGGCATCAACGGCGGCAGCTCGATTCCGGTCGGCTTCGACGTGCAGGAAACGTTCGTGAAGATCTCCGGCTTCGCCGTCGGCGGCTTCACCTCCGCGGGGGTGAAGTTCAGCGGCGACAACTCGGGATCGAACCTCTCCGGCTCGCACATCGGCGTCGATCTCAGCGGCACGACGTCACAGGCAAACGCGTACGGCGTCGTCTTCGATGCCTCGACCGAATCGAGCGTGGGCGGCACGCTGCCGGCCGCGCGCAACATCATCAGCGGCAACAGCACCGACGGAATTCACGTCACCTCCGCGTCGAACACGGTCTCGATCAGCGGCAACTACGTCGGCACGAACAAGAGCCTCACCGGCGCACTGCCGAACGGCGGCAGCGGCGTGATCATCTGCAACGGCTGCAGCGCATCGGTCGGACAGGCCGGCACCGGCAACGTCATCAGCGGCAACACCGGCAGTGGTCTCGTGTTGTTCGGCAACGGCACCGACGTCGTCGCCAACATCATCGGCGCGGCCGGCAGTGGCACGACGGCGATTCCGAATGCGAACGGCATCGAGATCCCGGCCGGTGCCGCGAACCACACCATCGGCGGCGCCTCGCCCTCCGAGGCGAACACGATCAGCGGTAACACGCAGAACGGCATCGTCATCGACGGCGACAACAACATCATCGACAACAATCGCATCGGTGTTGCCGAAGACGGCACCACCACGCTCGCGAACGGCGGTGCCGGCATCAAGCTGCAGGGCACCGCATCGAACAACCGCATCGGCACGTCGTTCGGCAACACGATCAAGCACAACGGCGGGGACGGCGTCACGCTGATCGGCACCGGCATCGGCAACTCGATTCGCAAAGGCGTCATCGCCGCGAACGTCGACGCAGGCATCGACCTCGGCGACAACGGTCCGACCGCGAATGACCTCACCGACAGCGACACCGGCCCGAACAACATCCAGAACTTCCCCACCATCGCGTCCGCGCAATACTCGGGCGGCATTCTCAACGTGTCGCTGAATCTGAACTCGTCGGCCGGCGTGGCCACGAACTTCTTCGTCTTCGATCTCTACAAAGCCGACGGCTCCACGAATCCGCAGGGCCTCCTTCATCTCGGCGCGTCGGGCTGCATGGCCGGCAACGTGTTCACCGGAGCATCGTTCGGAATCCCATCCGCCGCGACGACGGGCGACAAGATCGTCGCCACCGCCACCGCATTCAGCGACGCCGCCTGCACGACCGCCAGCGAAGGAACGTCCGAGTTTTCGCCGGCCGTGACGATCGGCGGGGACATTCACTGGATCGCCGGCACCGGCAACTGGGAGCTGGCGTCGAACTGGAGCCCGGCCGTCGTGCCGACCTCCGCCGACAACGCGATCATCGACGCGAGCGGCACGTACATCGTCACGATCAACTCCGCCGCCGCCGCGCGCAGCGTCACCGTCGGCACCGGCACCACCGGCTCGCAGACGCTCGGCATCTCCGGAGCGAACTCGCTCACGATCACCGATCCGAGCAGCGTGACCACGACCGGCTTCCTCTCGATGAGCGGCAACACGCTCACCGGCAGCGGCGGCCTCGATGTGTTCGGCGGCATGGAGTGGAACGGCGGCACGATCAGCGGCGCTGCCGGCCTGACGATCAAGTCCGGCGCCACGCTCAACGTCAACACCGGCAGCGCCAAAGCGCTCACGCAGCGTCTGCTCACGATCGATGCGGGCGGCACCGTCAACTGGAACGGCGGCTCGATCACGATGAGCTCCGGCGGCGGCATCGACAACAACGGCACGTTCGAAGTGAAGTGTGACTCGTCGATCAACGACAGCGGCTCCGACGCCGGCTTCGACAACACCGGCACGTTCCGCAAGAGCACGACCGCCGGCTCGACCACGTTCGGCGCGGTCGACTTCAATCACAGCGGCGGCACGATCGACCTGCAGACCGGCACGCTCAATCTTGCCGGAGGGACGTCTTCGGCACCGATCAGCATCTCCAGCGGTGCGTCGATGCTGATCGACTCCGATACGTACATCCTCACGACCGGAAGCGACGCCACCGGCGCCGGCAAGGTGCACCTCACCTCCGGCACGCTCACCGTCAACGCCAACATCACCATCGAGCACCTGCAGTTCGACGGCGGCACATTCGACGGCACCGGCGTCGTCACGCCGGGCGCCACCGGCTCGTGGTTCTGGGCCGGCGGCACGATGTCTGGCAGCGGCACCACGCAGGTGCCGAGCGGCGCGTCGCTCACCGTCTCCGGCGCGAGCGGCAAAGCGCTCATCACCCGCACCATCTCGATCCAGGCCGGCGGACAGATGAACCTCGGCGGCAGCGGCACATTCAACATGTCGGCCACCGGCAACATCGCCAACAACGGCACGCTCGACAACCTCTCCGACGTCAACATCGCCGACGCCGGCTCCGACGGCGGCATCAACAACACCGGTCTGTTCAAGAAATCGGGCGGCACCGGCACGACCAGCCTCACCAACGTCACGATGACGAACGGCGGCACGATCCAGGTGCTGACCGGCACACTCAATCCGTCGATCGTCAACAGCACCGGCGCGATCGCGCTCACCGGCAATCTGGTCATCGACTCCGACACCGTCACCCTCAGCGGCGCCAGCGACGTCAGCGGCGCGGGACTGCTGCAGGTCGCGGGCGGCACGCTCACCGTCGACAACACCGACACCATTCCGAACTTCGAGCTCGCCTCCGGCACGCTCAACGGCACCGGCACGCTCAGCATCGGCACGGGCGCGTGGAGCGGCGGCACGATGTCCGGCAGCGGCACCACGAACGTGCCGAACACCGCCACGCTCACGATCAGCGGCCCGTCGGGCAAGAGCGTGCAGCGCGCTCTCACGATCGCGAACGGCGGCACGGTCACGATCAGCGGCGGCGGCACGATCAATTTCAGCAGCGGCGGCAACATCAACAACGCCGGCCTGATCGACGTGACGGTCGGCGTCGTGCTCGGTGACGCCGGCTCCGCGGGCGACATCGTCAACAGCGGCACATTCCAGGTGAGCGGCACCGGCCCCGTGCAGCTGTCGGGCATGACCCTCGGCGGCAGCGGCGCGATCACGCTCGGCGCGAGCGCCTCGCTCACCCTCGCCGACGGCACGCAGAACGGCGCCATCACGCTCGGTGCGAGCTCGAATCTCATCATCCCAATCTCGACCTACATCTTCGGCACCGGCACATCGGTCAGCGGCACCGGCTCGGTCACCATCAACGGCGGCCAGCTCAACGTCGACGCGGCGTCGGTCTCGCTGCCGATTCTTCTGCTGAGCAGCGGCGCGGTCGGCGGCACCGGCACGCTCAACCTCACCGGCGCCTCGCAGTGGAGCGGCGGCTCGATGAGCGGCAGCGGTACGACCAACGTCGCCTCCGGCGGCACGCTGAACCTCACCAGCGGCAGCGCCAAAGCGCTGAGCCGCACGCTGTCGAGCAACGCCGGCGGCACGATTCAGATCAGCGGCACCGGCACGCTCAACATGACCACCGGCTCGAGCATCGCCAACGGCGGCACGCTGCAGCTGAACGCGGACAACACGTTCAACAACGGCGGCGGCGCCGGTGCGATCGTCAACACCGGCACGATCACGAAGTCCTCCGCGACCGGCACCACAGCGCTCACCGGCATCAGCCTCACGAACAGCGGCGGCCTGATCGAGATCCTCGACGGCATCATCAACACGAGCTCCGGATTCACGCAGCCGTCGGGCACGCTGCGCATTCGCATCGGCGGCGTCACCGCCGGCACGCAGCATGGACAACTGATCGTCTCCGGCGGCGCGGCGTCGCTCTCCGGAACGCTCGACATCACGCTCAATGGTCCGTATCAGCCGGCCGGCGGCAACACGTTCCGCCCGCTCAACGCGGCCACCGTCGGCGGCGACTTCACGACCTACAACTTCCCCGCGCTCGCGAACAGCAGAACGTGGAACAACAGCTTCGACGGTACCGGCCTGCTTCTCACGGTGAACGGCGCGGCCGATCTGGCAATCGCCAAGAGCGCGCCGTCGAACAATGTGCTCATCGGCAGCCCGATCGCCTACACGCTCGCCGTCACGAATAACGGGCCCGACGTCGCAAACTCCGTCTCCGTCACCGACACACTTCCGGCCGGTCATACGGGCATCACCGCGAGCGGCACCGGCTGGACCTGCAACGTCGTCTCGCTGACCGTCACCTGCACCGCGGCCACGCTGAATACCGGCGCGGCTCCGGCCATCACGATCAACACCAACGGACCGGCGACGCCGCAGACATTCACGAACTTCGCGAGCGTCACCAGCGGCACGACCGACACCAACAACGCGAACGACAGCGGAAGCTGGACGATCACCACCAATCCGAATCAGGCCGACATCGAGCTCGTGGCGCTCAGCCCCGTCTCGCCCGTTTCGTCCGGTGCCGCGTTCACGTTCGACTTCGTCATCAAGAACAACGGCCCGCAGACGGCGACCAGCGTGACGTTCTCCGCGCCGGTGCCGGCGACGATCACGTACAACGGCGCCACGCCGGACGCCGGCACGTGCAACTACTCGGCGAATACAGTCACATGCAGCGTCGGCAACATCCTCAGCGGCGCGGACCTGCACGTCGTGCTCGGCCTGACGGCATCGACGAGCGGCACGCATGGCATCACGGGAACGGCCGGTGCGACCGAGGGAGATCCGGCACCGCTGAATAATTCGATCACGCCGACGGTCACGGTGACCGGGAGCACGCTGCTGGTCACGAACACGAATGACAGTGGCAGCGGCTCGCTGCGCCAGGCGCTCCTCGACACGACCACCGCGTGCAACACGCTCCCCTGCACCATCGCCTTCAACATCGGCAGCGGACCGTTCGTCATTCAGCCGGCCAGCGCGCTGCCGGCGGTCGGCAATCAGATCGTCGTCGACGGCACGTCGCAGCCCGGCTACAGCGGCACGCCGATCATTCAGCTCGACGGACAAGGCCTGCTGCTGAATGCCACGGCGGCCGTGGTGAAGGGTCTGTCGATCACCGGCGCGACGTACGCCATCGACATCACCGGCAACAACAACATCGTCGAGGCGAACCACCTCGGACTCGATCCGAGTGGCAACGCCGATGCGAACACCGCCGGCGTGCGCGTCCTCGGCTCAGGCAACACCATCGGCGGACCGCTCGGCAGCAGCCGCAACATCATCTCCGGCAACACCGGCAGCGGCGTGATCCTCACGACCTCGGCGACCGGCAACGTCGTGGCGGGCAATTACATCGGCACCGATGCAAGCGGCACGTCGGCACGTCCGAACGATCGCGGCGTGCAGATCCTCGACGCCAGCACGAACAACGTCATCGGCGGCAACACCACCGCACACCGCAATCTCATCTCCGGCAACACGACGTACGGCATCTACATCGAAGGCACGGCACCGGCCACATCCGCGGATCTCAACTCCATCCAGAACAACTGGATCGGTCCGGACAGCAGCGGCACCACCGCGCTGACCGGCGGCACCGCCGGCGTGAAGATCATCGGCTACGCGTCCGGCAACAACGTCGGCACCAACAGCAGCGGCAACGTGATCTCCGGCCACAACTACGGAGTACTGATCAACGCCGATGGAAACAACGTCTCCGACAACCTGATCGGCATCGCCACCGACGGCGTCACGCCGATGGCCAACGTCAGCGGCGGCATCTACATCAACGCATCGAACACGAAGGTCGGCAACGCGCTCGGCGGCGCGGAGAACGAGATCGCGTTCAACGGTTACGGCATCGGCGTAGGCGGCGGCAGCGGCAACGATCTCCTCGGCAACTCACTGCACGACAACACCACGCTGGCCATCGATCTGAACGTCGACGGCCCGACCGCCAACGACGCCACCGATGCCGACACCGGCGCAAACGGCCTGCAGAACAGCCCCACCATCACCGACGTCGCCATTCTCGGCGGCGGGAACATCCGCATCGCCTACGACATCGATTCGAGCAGTGCGCCGAGCGGCGTCGGCAGCGTGCTCTTCGAGTTCTACGAAGCCGATGCCAGCGGCGAAGGAAAGACGCACCTCCTCTTCAACTGCATCGCCGGCAACGCGCTGGGCATCGGCACCACGTTCAGCGCCCCCGGCGTCGTCGCGGGCGATCCGATCGTCGGCACCGCCACGACCTACACCGATTCGTCGTGCATCACGCCGGCGGACGGTACGTCTGAATTCTCCGCGCCGTTCCTCGCCGCGAACTGCGTTCCTCCGCCCGTGACCATCACCGGCCCGGCGACGTACTGCGCCGGCGCCGCATCGATCACTCTCGATGCCGGCGCGGGCTTCGACAGCTATCTGTGGGGCGGGGGCCAGACCACGCGCACCATCACGGTCTCGCCGGGCAGCACGACGACCTACAGCGTCATCGTGACGAATGCGATCGGTTGCTCGAACAGCGACTCGCACGTCGTCACGGTCATCAACACGCCGACGCCGACCATCACCGGTCCGGCCGCGACATGCGCCTCGACGCCGGTCACGCTCGACGCCGGAGGCGGCTACGCGACCTACACGTGGAGCACCGGCGCCACGACGCAGACCATCACCGTCTCGCCGTCGAGCACCACGACCTACAGCGTCACCGTCTCGAACGGCGGCTCGTGCAACGCGTCCGATTCGCACGTCGTCACGGTCAACGCGAATCCCGCCGCGACCGTCACCACGCCCGCTTCCGTCTGCGCGAACGGCACCGGCAGCGCGAGCGTCGCCGCGGTCGCGGGCGGCGCGTACACGTGGTCCATTTCCAACGGCACCATCACCAGCGGCGCCGGCACGAACGCCATCACCTTCACCGCCGGTGCGAGCGGCAGCGTCACGCTGAGCGTGACCGTCACCTCCGCCTCGTGCAGCGGCAACAGCGGTGCGATCAACATTCCGATCGTTCCGCCGCCGACCGTCACGATCGCCGGTCCGACGTCGGTCTGCGCCACGACCCCGTTCACGCTCGACGCCGGTGCCGGGTACGCCAGCTATCTCTGGAACACCGGCGAGACGACGCAGACGATCACGCGCGTGCTCAACAGCGGCGCACAGGCTTACTCCGTGACCGTGACCACCGCGTCCGGCTGCACGGTCTCGACGTCGCACAACGTCAGTGTTTCCGCGAATCCGATCGCCTCGATCAGCGCGACCAACTCGGCCGCGCCGAACACGACCCACACCGCGACGATCCCCGCGCAGGCCGGCGCGACGTATGCGTGGTCGATCACCAACGGCACGATCGTCTCCGGCAACGGCACGAACTCGCTGACGTTCAAGACCGGTACATCCGGCACCACGCGTCTCAACGCGACCGTCACCATCGGCGGCTGCGCCGACAACGACGTCCATAACATCTCGATCACCGGTTCGACGGCAACGGAAGCCGATCTCGCGATCACGAAGACCGCGGCCGCGACCGTGCTCACGAACGGCACGCTGACCTACACCATCGGCGTGACGAACAACGGCCCCGCGACGGCGACCGGCATCGTCATCGATGACACGCTCCCCGCGGGCGTGACCGTCACGAACATCAACGCCGGACCGTGGTCCTGCACGCAACTCGTCGGCAGCGTCCGTTGCAGCGGCAGCGCGCTCGCAAACTCGTCGAGCAGCATTCAGCTCACCGTCACCGCACCGGCGCAGAGCGGCACGATCACGAACATCGTCACGATCGGCGCCACTACCGCCGATCCGGTCATCGCCAACAACACCGCCTCCGCGACCACGGTCGTCAACGCGCAGCAGCCGACGTGCGGCACGACGCCGCCCTCGCTGCTCTCTCCCGCCAACGGCGCCACCGTCGCTTCGCCGGTGACGCTGAGCTGGTCCGCGGTCGCCAACGCCGCCGGTTACGAAGTGTGGCTCACGACGAACGGCAGCACGACGCTCGCCGGCGACACGACCGCGACTTCGATGACCGTGATCGTGCCGAGCGGCACCACGTCTTGGTTCGTCGTCGCGAAGTTCGCCGGCTGCGATCCGCTGCCGTCGGCGACGCGCACCTTCGTCGTCGAGGCGGGCAGCGCCTGCGCAACGCATGGCGCACCGCAACTCACCTCGCCGCTCGGCGGTACGTTGAATTCACCCGTCACGTTCAACTGGACGGCCGTTCCTCAGGCGATCGGCTATCGCGTCTGGGTCGAGGTCGACGGCACCGCGGCACAGGACGTCGGCACGACTGACGGCGCGATCATGCTCAGCGCCGCGATTCCGCCCGGCGCGATCTCCGCGTATGTCGAGGCGCTCTTCAACGGCTGTCCGGCCACGCGCTCCGCATCGGTGACGTTCAACGTGGCCGAGGCCGATCCGTGTGCGAATCGCACGTTCGCGGCGCCTGTCTCTCCGGCGAACAACAGCACGCAGAATTCGTCCGCCCTCGAGTTCGTCTGGAACGCGGCGAATGATGCCGACGGCTATCGCGTCTGGATCTCGATCGACGGCGCCGCGCCGGCCGTTCTTGGCACGACCACCGACGAGACCTCGCTCAAGGCGACGCTCGAGCGCGGCACCGCGATCTGGTGGGTCGAGTCGTTGTACGACGGCTGCGCTTCCACCGAGTCACAACGCTTCACGTTCAACATCCCCTCCGCGCAGACGTGCAATCCGTCGGCGCGTCCTGAACTGATCGCTCCGTCCAACGGCGCGACGGTCACGAGCGGCAACGTCACCTTCCAGTGGACGTCCGTGCCGAACGCCATCTCCTACGAAGTGTGGCTCTCCGTCGCAAATGGCACGCACGCGCTCATCGGTACGACGGCGCAGACCTCGCTCACGACGATCGTTCCGGCCGGCAAGCTCTCGTGGTTCGTGCGCGCGTACGTCGATCGCTGCCCGGCGCGTGATTCGCAGAAATCGCGCTTCACGCTCACGCAGTCGAGTGCCTGCGCGAACAACGACCGTCCGCGGTCGATCGCACCGCTCAGCGGCGCACAGGTCACTTCACCCGTGACGTTCGAGTGGACTCCCTCCGCCGGTGCGACTGCATACGAGCTCTACACGCAACGCGGCGGCAATGCGCCGCAGCGCGTCGCGGTCACCACGTCGAATGAGGCGCGAAACGTCGTTCTCGACAGCGGCAAGCTGCGCTGGTTCGTGCGCGCACTCTTCGACAACTGTCCGTCGCTCGATTCCGAAGTGCTGCGACTCGAAGTCGTGAACGTTCCGGAAGCATGCGCGCCGCTCAGCGCTCCGATCCTCTCTGCCCCCGGACAGATCTCGACCGGCGTGCCGTTCCTCCTGCAGTGGACGCCGATCCCCGGCGCAACCGTGTACCAGTTGCAGATCGCATCGAGCGCCGACTTCGCCAACGCGCAGAACATCAACACCAACACGACGTCGCACGAGCTCGTGCGCACGAACGGCGGCAATGCGCCGCTCGCGCTCTACGCCCGCGTTCGCGCCCTCGACGGCCGCTGCACGCCGCCGACGCTCAGCGCATACGCGGCAGCCACCGCGATCTTCATTCTGCCCGGCACTTCGACCGAAGGCTCGACCACCGTCAACGGCGGCGTCCTGCAGTTCGCGCTGCCGCTCGGTCCGGAGCTCGCCGGCCAGACATTCACCGCGATCGCGAAACATCCGTGGCTGAGCGTCGCACCCGCGTCGGGCGTCGTTCCGCCGACCGGCATCACGCTCACCGTCACCGCGAACGCCGACGCGCTCCCGCTCGGGACGAGCCTCGGTGGAATCACCGTCACGCTCACGACGCCGTCGGCGCACAACACCTCCGCAAACGGCACGACCGTCTTCAACCCCGGCTACTCCGTCAGCCTCGTCACGCCGGTCACGCCGACCACGAAGTCGACGCCGCCGCCCGACGCACTGATCATCCCCGCCATCGCGCACGCCGACGGCATCAACTCGCACTTCCAGTCCGACGTGCGCGTTTCCAACACCTCGCCGCGCCTCATGACCTACGAGCTCACGTTCACGCCGAGCGGCGACGGCGGCATCAGCGAAGGGAAGCAGACGCAGTTCTCCGTCGAACCGGGGCAGACCATCGCGCTCGATGACATTCTCAAGTCGTGGTTCGGCACCGGCGGTGCCAGCGTCACCGGCTCGCTCGAGATTCGGCCGGTCACGCAGTCTTCCGCGCAGACCACGAGCGAAGTGCTGGCGGGGCTCTCGAACCTCGTCACGTTCGCATCGTCGCGCACGTTCAACATGACCTCGAACGGTACGTTCGGCCAGTACATCCCCGCCGTTCCGTTCGCGAACTTCATCGGCAAAGGGTCGGATGCTTCGAAGCGCTCGATCCTCTCGCTGCAGCAGATCGCGCAGTCTTCGCGCTACCGCACGAACCTCGGCGTGCTCGAAGGATCGGGCGAGCCGGCCTCGCTGCTCGTGCGCATCTTCGGCGACAACGGCGTCCCGCTGAACGAATTCAATCTCGAGCTTCAGGGCGGCGAACATCGCCAGCTCAACTCGTTCCTCAATCAGTACGGCATCTCGTCGCTGAATGACGGCCGTGTCGAGCTCGAAGTCACCTCCGCCGGCGGCAAGATCACCGCCTACGCCTCGGTGCTCGACAACCAGACCAGCGATCCGCTGCTCGTCACGCCGGTCACGCTCACCGAAGCGGGCCAGACGAAGTGGGTCATGCCGGGCGTCGCCGATCTCGACAACGGCTTCGCGAACTGGCAGACGGACATGCGCGTCTTCAACGCCGGCAGCACGGATGTCGAAGCAACGCTCACGTTCTTCTCGCAGAACGGCGGCGAGGCGAAGACCGCCACGTTCACCATTCCCGCGGGCCAGGTGAAGCAGTTCGATCGCACGCTCGCGAGCGTGTTCGGCGTGGCGAACGACGGCGGCGCGGTGCACATCACCACCGCCAGCGCATCGCGCCTCATCGCCACCGCGCGCACCTACAACCAGACCAGCGGCGGCACGTACGGCCAGTTCATCTCCGCCGTCACGCCGGGTGAAGCGGCCGGCACCGACACGCGTCCGCTGCAACTCCTGCAGGTCGAAGAATCGTCGCGCTTCCGCTCGAACGTCGGTCTCGCCGAAGTGACCGGCAACCCGGTCACGATCGAGATCGCGGTCGTACCGCCTGACACCAAGTTCACCGCGATCACGCAGCTCACTCTCGGACCGAACGAGTTCCGCCAGCTCGGCTCGCTGCTTCGCAGCGTCGGTCTCGACAACACGCACAACGCGCGCGTGACCGTGAGTGTGATCGACGGAACGGGGCGCGTCGCGGCTTACGCGAGCGTGATCGATCTGGAGACCAACGACCCGACTTACGTTCCGGCGCAGTAATGCGAATGCTGTCGATTCGCGCCGTGCTTCAGCGCACGGCGCGAATCAGCGCTTCCATGTGCTGGAGGTACTTCTGGAGCGCCGTCTTCCCTTCGCTCGTCAGCGAGTACTCGGTGCGCGGCACGCGCCCTTCGAATGACTTGCGGCATTCGACGTAGCCGGCGTCTTCGAGCTTGCGCGCGTGCACGCTGACGTTGCCGTCTGTGGTCTTGAGGATCGCCTTCAACTCGTTGAACGTGAGCGTCGGCGTGACCGCGAGTGCGCTGACGATGCCGAGGCGCATCTTCTCGTGAATCAGTCGATCGAGATCCGTTACGTCCGGCTGTGTTGCCGCCGCCGGTGCGAGCTTTTTCGCTGTGCTCGATTTAGCCACCGTATCTCCTTGCGATGATCGCACCGAACACGACGTGCAGGCCGCCGAAGCCGACGCCGAGCAGGATGTTGCCGATGCCGAATGAAACGAACGCGGCCGCCGCGCCGAGGAGCATGTAGCAGACGCCCATCACCGGAACGACCGGGATCGAGAAGGCGCCGCTGCTGATGAACGAGGCGCCATACAGCAACAGCCATGTCGCCGGCATGGCCTCGTAGTGACCGCCGCGTGCGAGTGCGATCGTGAGAATCGCGGCCGCGAGCAGCGGCGCGAAGTAACTGACGAAAAAGCGGCGCGCCGTCTGATCGCGAAACGTGACCCCGGCCCGACGCGCTTTCAGCAGCATGGCCACGCCGGCCACGATCGCCGCGAAGACCGCGTCGGCGAGCCAGATCGTCAGCCACGCACTTTCCTGTTTCCCAATTGAAACGATCGAGGTTCCAATTGCACTACATCCAATGAGGACGCCGCCCCATCCTGGAATCGACGTGAACGAGCCGGCGCGCTCCATCGTCTCGCGAATGAAGCGGAGATTGCGCAGTGCATGCTCGTGAATCGGAGCGGCGTCGGCCATCGACAAGCAGTTTACCGTGCAAATCTGTGCGACAGCTCACGGCCAATGCCGGACGCCAAACGTAAGTTGCTGCGTGGGTCACTTGCGAGGCAATGTAAAATAACCCGCTAGTTCCGAGGGAGGCCCCGATACATGCGTACTGCCGTAAGTACCTTTCTGCTCATTCTTTTGCTCGCGGTCAGCGCGAGCGCCGCGACGTTCGGCCGCGTCACCGATCGCGATCTGCTCGACCGCGCGGATCTCGTCGTCGTGGCCACGGTCGTCGATTCGAACGCACACGCCACGCGCGACCGGATGGTCTGGACCGATCACCGTCTTCAGATCGAAGACGTGTTGAAGGGCTCGGCTCCTGCGGAAATCACGGTGCGGGAGCTCGGCGGCTTTGCAGATGGAATCGGAGTCACCGTCTCCGGCGCCCCACAGTACTCGGCCGGCGAACGTCTCGTCGCATTCCTTCGGAAGAACGCGGACGGCACATTCACCACGGCCTATATGGCTCTCGGCGAATTTCGTTTCGCGAGAATGCAGAACGGTCGCGAAGTTCTCGTCCGCGACACCACCGAGATCGAAGCAGAGGACGAGGAGTCACTGGCCGCGCGTCCGGCCGGCGAGTTCATCGCCTCGATTCGCCGCGGTACTCCCGAAACGGTTCCTGCGCTGACGGCGGAGGAACTGAGCCGTCCGCTCACGCCGGTCACGCATGCGGCCGCGTCGACGTACGTGATCCGCGGAACGCCTCCCGCGCAGAACCTCCCGATTCGCTGGGAAGGATGTGAGAAGAGCTCCCCGCTCTGCCCGGTCATCTCGTTCACGACCAACGGTCCGCAGACCGGCACCGCGGATACGCCGCTCGCGATCAATCACGCATTCGATGCATGGGAAGACGATCCGAACTCGTACGTGCGTCTGCAACTCGCTGGCCTCAACAACGACACCAGCGCGGACAACGATGACATCAACGATCTGATCTTCAACGGCACCGGCACGCTCGGCTACTGCGATGGCACCACGGCCTGCAGCGTCGGCTTCTACGGCCCGACGCACACGTATGAATCCGAGACCTGGTACTCGATGGTCTCGGCCGACGTGGTCATCAAACCGAACACGTACAACTCCCAGTCGGTGCTCGATGCAGTGCTCGGGCATGAAGTCGGGCACGCGCTCGCGTTCCAGCACGGGCCGAGCGGAAGTCTCATGGCCTCCCCGACGCCGACGAACCAGGGGGCGACGCTGCGCGCGTGGGACAAGGAAGCACTGGCCGAGGTTTATGGCGCCGGCCTTCCGTGTCAGAACGTCGCCGTCACCGGCACCTCGGGCGGCGGCAACGTCCCGTCCGGCGGCAGCAAGACTCTCTCGGTCAGCGTCAGCGGCACGTCTCCCTTCACCTACCAGTGGTACGAAGGGGCGAGCGGCAACACCTCCACGCCGGTCGGCACCAGCAGCACCTACACCGCCACGAACGTCACCACCACGCGCAACTACTGGGTGCGCGTCTCGAACACCTGTCCCTCGTCCGCCGATTCACCGACCATTACCCTCACGCCGCAGGCGTGCGATCAGCCGAACATCGTGACGCAGCCGCAGAGCGTGCAGATCACGTCGGGCTCAAGCACCACGCTCACCGTACAGGCCATCGGTGATGCGCCGCTCTCGTACAAGTGGTATCGCGGCAACGTCGGCGACACGTCCACTCAGGTCGGCACCGGCACGTCATACACCACGCCGGCGCTGACGCAGACCACCTCGTACTGGGTGCAGGTCAGCAACAACTGCGGCACGAAGAACAGCAATCTCGCCACGGTCACGGTCGGCGCGTGCAACGCCGTGAGCATCACCACGCAGCCGGCGAACGCGAACATTCCGCTCAACGAAACGACGATCCTCAGCGTCGTCGCCGCCGGAACGTCGCCCTTCACCTATCAGTGGTACATGGGGGACTCCGGCAATGAATCGCAGCCGATCGGCGGAGCCACCAGCTCGTCGTATTCCGCCGGTCCGTACGCCACCGCCGGCGTCTTCAAGTTCTGGGTGAAAGTCTCGAACAGCTGCGGCGCTCCGGTGAACAGCACCACCGCCACCGTCACGGCGGCAACGTGCGCCCCGGTCACGATCGTGCAGCAGGCGACGAACGTGAATCTGCCGATCGGTCAGGGAGCCACGCTCAACGTGACCGCCGCCGGCACCGGCCCGTTCACCTATCAGTGGTATCAGGGCGAGGCCGGAAACGAGTCGGCTCCCATCGGCGGCGCGACCAATTCGTCGCTGCCGGTCGGTCCGTTCGCCGCCGCCGGCGTCAGCAAGTACTGGGTGAAGGTCTCGAACAGCTGCCTCGGTACGCCCACGACGGTCAACAGCTTGACCATCATCGTGACGGTCGCCTGCGCCGAAGCGTCCGTGCCGAAGATCGCGGCCCCGGCCGCATCGCATTTCAGCCTCGCCTACGACGTCTCCTGGACCGGAGACCTCGGCGTGACATCGACGTTCGAGCTGCAGGAAGCGACGAACAGCAACTTCACCGAAAACGTCACCAACTACACCGTCACCGGCGCGAAGCAGAAGACCATTCCGGCGCATTTCGCCATCGGCACCGACACGCGTTTCTACTATCGCGTGCGCGGCCTCAACGCCTGCACCGGTGTGCCGACCGCCTACTCGACCACCACTTCGACGATCGTCACGCGCCCGCAGCCGGAGACCAGCTCGTCGTTCTCG
The DNA here is from genome assembly GCA_036261885.1 of Thermoanaerobaculia bacterium. Classification (GTDB taxonomy): domain Bacteria; phylum Acidobacteriota; class Thermoanaerobaculia; order Gp7-AA8; family Gp7-AA8; genus QHVT01. Next base: position 480,283 of record DATAJY010000004.1, read on the forward strand.
ATCAGCGTTCCGGAAAGTTCGACGCAATCGTTCACGCAGAACATGCTCGTCCCCGGCTTCGGCGATACGGCCACCAACGGCGACACGTTTGCGATCACGATCGACGTGCCGTGGATCACCGTCTTCCCGGCCACCGGAGCGCTCAGCGCCGGCGGTACGACTGTCCAGCTGACGGTCGATCCGACGCCGCTCGATGTCGGGACCACGACCGGCACGATCACGGTGCAGCGCACGCAGCCGGCGTCATCGAAGTTCACGACGAACGGCACCACCAGCGCCACGCTTCCCTTCTCGGTCAGCCTGGTCACGCCGGTGACGCCGACTCCGCGCGGCGCCGCTCCTCCGGGGACGATGATCATTCCTGCCGTCGCGCACGCGGACGGCATCGGCACGCGCTTCCAGTCCGACGTTCGCATCGTCAACACGTCGAATGACGAGATCGAATACGAGCTCTCGTTCACGCCGTCCGGCCAGAACGGCACGCAGACCGGCAAGCAGACCACCGTCAAGATTGCCTCGAATGACGTGATGTCGTTCGACGACATCGTGAAGGCGTGGTACGGCGCCGGCGTGCTCGGCGAGTTCGGCGTCGGCACGATCGAAATCCGCCCGCTGAACGGCGCGAACCCTCTGGCCACCTTTGCGTCCAGCCGTACGTACGCCGTGGAGCAGCGCGGGACGTACGGACAATTCATCCCGGCCATTCCGCTCGAGAAATTCATCGGCAGCTTCAACGCCGACTCCCTCTCGAAGATCTCGCTGCAGCAGGTCGCGAACAGCGCGGCGTATCGCACGAACATCGGTCTCGTCGAAGGCTCGGGCGCCGGCGCGAACGCGATCATCAAGCTCTTCGACGGCAACAACAACCTGCTCCAGAGCGTCGAGCGCTCGCTCCAGCCGTACGGCCATGAACAGCTCGCGTTCTCGCAGCTCTTCGGCAACGTCACCGTCGACGACGGCCGCATCGAAGTGACCGTCAATTCCGAGAACGGCAAAGCCTCGGCGTATGCCTCGGTCATCGACAACGCCACGAGCGATCCGCTGCTCGTCTTCCCCGAGCAGGCGCTCCGTTCCGTGGCGAAGCATTACGTCGTGCCGGGCGTGGCCGAGCTCGAAAACGGCGTGGCCTCGAACTTCCACACCGACATGCGCGTCTTCAACGCCGGCGAACAGCCGGTCACGCTGACGTTGAACTACTACCCGCAGTCAGGCGATGCGACCGCGCGTCCCGCGGCGGTGCAGCGACTGCTCGAGCCGGGCAAAGTCACCGCCATCGACAACGTGCTGCCGTCGCTCTGGAGCCTCAGCCGCACCGGCGGCGCGGTGACGATCGATGCCTCGGCCGACGCCTCGATCGTCGTCACTGCGCGCACGTACAGCCGCGATGAAAACAACGGCACCTACGGCCAGTTCATCCCCGGCGTCACGTCGAAGGATGCGGTCGGCGCCGGCGAGCGGGCACTGCAGGTGCTGCAGCTCGAACAGTCGGAGCAGTACCGCACGAACCTCGGCCTCGTCGAAGTGACCGGCCAGCCCGCGCGCATCGAGATCACCGCGCAGAAGCCCGACACGAAGACCACCGCCGTCACCGCCTACGACCTCAAGCCGAACGAGTTCATCCAGTTCGGCCGCATCTTCCAGTCGATGGGCCTGCCGACCGTTTATGGCGGCCGCATTTCGGTGAAGGTGCTCGAAGGAACGGGCCGCGTCGCCGCGTACGGTTCGGTCGTCGACAACCGCACCGTCGATCCGACGTACGTCCCGGCGCAGTAAACGTCGATTCAAACGCGAAGCAGTGAGTCAGCCGGGCTGGCTCACTGCTTCGCGATCGACGAACCACCACGTCTCCACTCCTTCGGTCGCGATCGTGATCGGGTACGGCACACCAGCCCGGATCTCCGCGATCACCTTCGCCTTCGAGGCACCCGACGCCAGCACGATGCGCCGCTTCGCCCGGCGAATGACCGGCTTCGTGATCGTCACGCGCCACTGCTCGAGTCGCGGCACCCAGACCTCCGTCGCGATGCGATCTTCGACGTCGATCGCGCCGGTGCCGGGAAAGAGCGACGCGGTGTGCCCGTCGTCGCCGCAGCCGAGGAGCACGAGATCGAGCTCGCCGATCGCGAGCTCGTGCCATTCCGCTTCGAACGTGCGCGCGGTCGCGGCGGGATCGTCGAGCTCCGTACGAAACGGTAACCAGCGATCGGGAACGCCGTGCGCGAACAACGTCCGCTCGATCATCGCCGCGTTGGATTGCGGATCGCTCTTCGGCACGTAACGCTCGTCGACGAGCACCCACGTCACGTTCTGCGGCAGCGCGGTCGCGAGAATCTCGTACAGACGCTTCGGCGTCGAGCCACCCGTGACGCCGATCGACGTCGCGCCGCTGCTGCGAATTGCACGAGCCGCCGCCTGCGAGAGATCTTCGAGCGTCTCGAAGATGCGCAGGTTCACCGCGCCAGTCTCCGCGCGATCTTCAACGTCTTCAGATAAACGCGATCCGCTTCCGGCCGCTTGAGAAGGCGGACGATGAGATCCTCCGGTTTCTGCGCCAGCGCGCGCGTCACGCAGTCGACCGGCATCTCGGCGCCGTCCGAGCTCGCGGTGACGACACCATGCTCGCCGTTGCGGCGGATCATCGCGATCGAATCGTCATCCTGATGAATCTCGACCGACACCATCCCGGCCGTTTCTCCTTCGCTCACGAGCTCGTAGCGCGGCTCCGTGCCGGTCTGCGATTGCAGCCACGCGACATACAGGAGCGCCTGCGAGACCGCGCCGAACGATGCGCCGCCGCCGCTCCTCACGCGAATGAGCTTGATGCGGTGCAGCCGCTCGCGCATGGGCGGTGGATCGAACACCGCCGCCGTCGCCGCGCGCCATTCCTCGATGCGCGCCCAGTTCAGATCGGCCGGCGCGGTAGTGGTCTGCTCCGCGATCCGTGATACGAGCTCGAGATCCGTACCGCCGTTGAATTGCGCGGAGTCGACGATCAGACGATCGGCCGGATCGAGCAGCGTCTCGACGTAGCCGTGCTGTCGATCCGGAAGATCGCCGATCCACCAGACCGCCACCGGCATGTCCGGCAGCAGCAGCGCCTTCACCAGCGGCGGCACGTGACTGACGCGCTCTCCCGACGCGACGATCGACACCTCCTCGGAACAGACCTGCTTCTGTCCGCCGCCGACGAGATGACAGTTCGCCGAGATCCACGACGAGATTTCGCCTTCGTACTCGTGGGGATCGGCATGCACGACGATCGTCCGCTGCGGCACCGCCGCGCTGGAGCGGGCCAGCACTTCGGTGGCGCGCGCATGTTCATGCGACGTCCACGTATGCGCGATCACGTTCCAGAGCGCCGCCTTCGTGACCGCGCGATCTTCATTGCGTTGCTCGGCGCGCCAGAGATCGGCGAGCTCTTTTTCGATCTTCGAGACGTCGACCGCGACGTCGTTCATGGCCGTCGCCATTTGCGTCCATCCTTTTCGATCAACGCCTCTGCAGCTTCCGGTCCCCACGTCCCCGCTTCGTACGGCTCCGGCTCCCCTTCGCTCTCCCACTGCTGCAGCAGCGGATCGAGCCACGCCCACGCCGTTTCGATCTCATCGCGGCGCGCGAACAGCGTCGCGTCGCCGAGCATCGTCTCGAGCAGCAGGCGCTCGTACGCTTCGGGCGGCTCCGCGCCGAACGACGTCGCGTAGCGAAACTCCATCGTCACCGGCGCGGTGCGCACCGCCGGGCCAGGCAGTTTCGAATCGAATTTCAGCGAGATTCCCTCGTCGGGCTGGATGCGGATGGCCAGCACGTTCGCGTGCATCTTCAATCCCAGCCGGCTGAACAACGGATAAGGCGCCGGCCGGAAGTGTATGGAGATGTCGGTGACGCGCTTCGGCAGACGTTTGCCCGCGCGCACGTAGAACGGCACGTCGGCCCAGCGCCAGTTGTCGACGAAGATCTTCATCGCCGCGAACGTCTCGGTGCGCGATTGCGGGTTCACCTTCTCTTCCGTGCGATATCCCGCCGCTTCCTCGCCGAGGACCGAGCCCTCCGTGTACTGCCCGCGCACGGCGTCGTCGATCGGACGCAGCGCGCGCAACACTTTCACTTTCTCATCGCGCACCGAGTCGGCCTCGAAGGCGACCGGCGGTTCCATCGCCACGAGCGACACCAGCTGCAGCATGTGGTTCTGCAGAATGTCGCGGGTGATGCCGGCCGTGTCGAAGTAGTTGCCGCGCTTCTCCACACCGATCGATTCGGCGACCGTGAGCTGAACGTGGTCAATGTATTGACGATTCCAGAACGGCTCGAAGATCCCGTTCGCGAATCGCAGCACGAGCAGGTTCTGCACCGTCTCCTTGCCGAGGTAGTGATCGATGCGGAAGACCTGCCGCTCGCGAAACGCGGAGACGGCCACGCGATTCAGCTCGCGCGCCGTCGGAAGATCGCGGCCGAACGGCTTCTCGATGATCACCCGCGTGAAGGGACCGCCGCGTTCCGGGTCGGTGATCATCTCCTCGGCGGAGAGAAACTCCGCGATGGTGCCGAAGAACTGCGGCGGCACGGCGAGGTAGTAGATGCGACGCCCGCCCGTCCCGCGCGTGCGATCGAGCTCGTGCAGCCGCTGCTTCAACCGGTTGTACGCATCCGGCTCGGTGAACTCGCCGCGCACGTAAAACAGACCGCGCGCGAAGTTCTCCCAGATCGCATCGTCGACCGGCCGCGTGCGCGCATGCTCGTCACACGCCTCACGCATCGCCTTGCGAAACTCGTCATCCGACATCTCCGCGCGCGCAAACCCGACGATCGTCTGCCCCGGCGGCAGGAGCCCTTCATGCGCCAGCGAGTAGAGCCCCGGAATCAATTTGCGCTGCGTGAGATCCCCTGACGCACCGAAGATCACGAGACAAGACGGATCGGGAACTCGTTCCTGCTCGAGCCCTTCGCGAAGCGGATTGACGTCCATGGCAAACGATTCTATGTCCGGTCCGCGCACCCGCCGCGATCGCGCGCCCCAATGACGGCCGGACGGCCCTGCGCATCGCCGTCGGTCCATCCTTGCCGCGCGTGTGGCATTCCTGCAGAATTAAGGACGGCTCGTCTGGGCACGTGATCAGGGAAGGTTGATGCCGAACACCATGCGTTGGACAGTGACCGCGGTCGTCGCATTTCTCGCCGTCTTCGTCGAGGCACAACCTGCACCAGCCGGAGAGGTTTCGGTTCAGGTGATCGTTCGCATGGGGACGGGCGGCACCATTGATTCTGCGTATGTCGCCGCGGTGGCACCCGATCGAACGTGGAGTCAGCCATCTGTCGAACTGATTGCGCTGGACGGCCAGGCCACGCTGCGCTTAACGCCGGGTGATTACACGCTCGTCGTCGGAGCAAAGGGATTCGAGGATGAGCGTCGCGGCATTCGCGTGGTACCTGATCTAAAGCCGATTACGTTCGCGCTCCGCCCTAGCGAAGTGGTGAAAGGGACCGTGCGCGACTCGTCCGGGCGTCCGCTACCGAACGCGCGCATCAGCGACGCCCGTTTTGTTATGCCACAGGCGTTCGGCGCGATCGGTGATGTTGGACGCCGCTTCTTTCTTGAACAGACTGTCGTCAACACCAGTGACAGCGGGCAGTTCGCGCTCTCGCCACACGGCGGAGGCCGCACACTCGTCCTGATCGAGGCCTCCGGTCATACTCCTTCGATCGCCTTTTCCGACACAACTCAGGGGAAGGCAATGGATACCACGCTGGATGTCGGATCCATACTGCGTGTTCATTTCGACCGGACGGACGCCGATCTCATCGTGACCTTGTTTCGCGACCCAGACGGGTCCAGTGCCGTCCCGGAAGCGTGGCAGTCATGGATCTGGTCGCGGACTGTCAAGGATAGGGAAGTATCGTGGGATTCGCTGCCATCTGGCCGGTTTCGACTCATTGGGAGATACGCGGATCCCCGCAAATTCTCGGAGCGCATGGCATTGGCAACAGTCGAGCTTGCGCGTGGAGAAGAAACCTCGATTTCCGTGACACTGCCACGACCTATAGTGCCCGCAAACGGAATCGCGCCGCTTTTCATCGATCTGCGACAGAAGGTCGAAGGCCTCGACATTCGACAGTTGAAATCGGCAGGACTTCTTGCTTTCGCGCCGAACGCACTTGGACAGTTGGAAGAAGTGGCGCACGCAATAGAGCAGACATCCGGTGGATTTCTTCTTTACCTGAATACTTCCGACCTCGCTGACGCATACTGCCTCTCCAAAGAACTGATCGTCGTGCCGGACCTCGCGCAGCGCGCAGGAAAAGATACCGTTCCAGCCGTCGTTGCGCGGCGTGCCAACCTCCAATTGACGTTAATCTCCAAAAGCACGAGCCTGCTACCGTCTACAGCGAAAGCGGTCTTCGGACACTGCCAGAGTGCGAACGAGATCGCTCTTACAACCTTCATCGCCGCGTCCGGCAAAATTGAGCTGCCCGTTCCCATCCACTGCAAATCGGTGGTTCTGCAACTCCCGCCATTCGAACCCGTTCTGCTCGAAATACAATTGCAAGCAGGAGAACTCCGTAACGCCGGAAGTTTTTCAGTCGATATCGGTGCTGCGGCAAATCTTCGTGTGATTCGCGGTCCGGACGGAGCGCCAGTACGTGCAGCCGTCGTACGTGTTCTGGCAGTCGGCGAAAACAACACTCGCGTGACGACAGTGGTTGGCACGACCAATGCCGAGGGACGCTTATCGTTACGGGGAATTCCGGTCAATCGTCCAATTTTCGTCGAAGCGCTGGATCCGCAATCGAAGATCTCAGGTGTCGTTCAACTGCTTCTCACTCCAGGAGAGCTGACGCAGATCGATCCGCTTCGAATACCTCGCCCTGGCAGCATTGTGTTGACCCCGCGACTCTCTCCTGATTTCCGCGCGCGCTTCGCGGAAGCGTCCATTGTTTCCGTAACGCTCGATCCAGCAGAACCAGCGACCGCATCGCGTCAGACCGAACCCCTTGACGATGAAGGACGCTCTCGATTCGACAGGCTGGTTCCGGGTACCTGGAAACCAGTTGCTCTCCTCGAGGCAGGCGGAATGGTGCAACCGATTCGCCTTGCTCCTGTGATCGTGGAAGCAGGTGACGTCAAACAGATCACGGCAGATGTGCGACCTCTCGTTTTCGACGGAATCGTGCGGAGTGGCGATCAGGGTTTCGCGACCAGGATTGCCTTCCGCGAAGAACCATCGCGCGAATCTATGGTGCGCTTTGCACAATCGAACGCTGAAGGACGATTTAGCATCATCCTTCCCGCTGAAGGCATTTACGGCGTGCAGCTCACGCCACCGGGCGAACGCACCTTGATTGATATCGGTGAAGTCACGTTTCAAGACCCGGCGACGACGGTTTCGATTCAAGTTCCCGCCGGAGACATGCGCGTCATCGTGAAAAACGGGAACCGTGCAACACCTGATGCCGCAATCACTGCGACCATGGCCGCGACGAGCGCGCGGGGGGGCATCAACACGCTCACGCGCACGGCTCAAACGGATGCCAACGGTGAGGCTCGAATAGCCCACATCCCGAGAGGACGCTGGCTGATCACTGCCCGCGCCTCCGATGGGAACGCCTCCGCCCAGAAGACGCTCGACGTCGATTCGCCAGCCGAGATCGAGTTGCAACTAAGCGAAGAACTCGCGTTGGAGGGTTTCGTTCACAACGCAGACGACGCGCCGATCCAAGACGGTACGATCAACTGTCTCTTTACAAGTCTGGGCGGCGTCCCGCAAATGGCACAGGCCGAAACCGCATCCGATGGCCGCTTTCGTGTTCGCCTCCCTGTTGGAACGAACCCGCTGCTGCAGTGTGGGGTCGCGACTCGCTCCGGAAGAATCGGCGCCTTTACGACGCACCTGACCAACAGCGCGGACTTTACGCTGGCGAATGACAGCGGAGGAGTGCTCTTCCCCGATTGGGGAGAGAAATTGACACCACATCGCTACTGGCTCGTAGCCCGTGACGGACGCGCTTATAACCTGACGTGGGCGGCATCGAAGTTAGGCGCGTTATGGTCACCCCTATCCATTACTGGCTTGCCGCAAGGGAGTTGGAGGTTGATCCGAATCGACACGTTCGAGGACTGGGCGCGGCTCGCGACGTCTGGTGCAAATGCGCTATCTCCAATTGCGATATTCGACGTTCGCGAAAACGAGGTCACACAGGTACGAATTCGTTCTCATCTCGGTCGGCGCGATGAGCACGAAACCCAGGGAAACAATGTGGACTGAAGGATTGGAGTCATTCGATGAAACGGCTGTTTTTTCTCTCGTCTGCCCTATTTCTTTTCCTCCTCATTCCGTCGGAGAAGGCATACGCGATCTGTCAGATGTGCGACGGCAATAACACGCTGGATGCGATGTGCGTGACACTCGGCCCCTGTGACCGCTGGGCCACGATGGGCGCATGCGTGGTCATGGAGCGCTACGACTCAAACGGAGAAGTCACGTCGCGCTATTGTGATTCGATGGGCAGCAGGCCCAGTGTGAACTGCAATGGCAACAGTCCGACCTGCACCGGTCAGGGCACGGAATGCAATATCGGGTGGTTTGACGAGTGTCCCGCTGAATGTCTGCTCTGCTGGATTCAATCTGATCCATGGTCGTAACCCTCCGCGTTCTCATCGTGTGGTCTCTGGCGCAGCTTGCGAGCTGCGCCGGGACGTTCTGCAATGCGCTCGAGCGGCCGCTCTTTCCGGCGCGCATGACGAACCTCGGTCGCACGGCGGATGTCGATGTGATGGTGGGGTTCGAGCTTCTCGAGGCGGACGAGTGGTTGCTCGTCGGAACCGCCGAGAAATCGCGCGTTCTGCTTCGCTTCAGTGAGAACGACGGGCTGCGTCCTCTCGCGAACATTCGCGCGCAGAGCGTCGGCGAAGGTAGCGGAGTCGATGGCGATGCGTGGTGGTACGCGATCGCCGGCGGGCTCGGAAATCAGTGGGGCGCGATGTTTCTGCAGGAGCAGGAACCGCAATCGCGCATCGTGCCGTTGCCGTTTGCCGGCACGAGCCGTTTCGTCGCCGTCCGTGGCGGCTCGGCGCGCGGGTTGTATCTGTATGTCGATCCCCATGACGGTGCGACGCGCGCGATCGAAGTCACGCCAGACGGCATCCAGCATCGTTGGGACCTTGCCGGGCGCGACCTCCTCACCACTGCCGAATTCCTCATGGCCGTGCGTCGCGAAGATGAATCGATCGCGTTGCTCGTCGGTGAGGCCGAGCGGGTGACGCTGAAGGTTCTCGCGGCGAACGCGGCGCCCGGGGAGTTCGTGCTCAGCGAGGAACCCGGCTTCCGCTACGCGGCGGCGGCCAATCGCCGGGAAGAGCTGTTGCTCGTGAGCGAAAGCGCGAATCGACTGCGCGCGATTCACGTCGACCTGGCGAAGCCCGATCGCATCGAAACGATCTGGCTGACGGGCGAGCAGGAACGGTCGCGCTTTCCCACCGTCGCGGAAACCGATGACGGCTTCGTCGTCGCGTGGATCGGCGGCGAGACGCAACTGCGCGCGCGAACGATCGCGCACGGCCGTCTCGCATTGCTGCCGATGAACGTCGGCCCGATCACGCGACGCGGAGAACGACGTCCGTTCGTCGCAGTGCGGCCCAGCGGCGACTCGCTCGTCTTCGTATGGGAGCGCGGCGACGACATCGTCGCGCGCACCCTCCCCGCTTCCTCCTCCGGCGTCGCGCTCTTGACGAGCGTCGAGGCGAGGCTCTGCGACCGGAAGCGCCACTGATTCCGCGCTCCGCATCGGCCCTCATACCGATGCTATGCTCCGCGCCGCTATGACCTGGCAATACGTTCCGCGCGTCGCTGTGATCCGTGGTATCCGCACCCCGTTTGCGAAATCGGGGACGCATTACGCGCGTCTCACCGCGCTCGACCTCGGAAAGATCGCGGTCGCCGAGCTCGTGCAACGCTCCGGCATCGATCCGAACGACGTGCAGGAGCTCGTGTTCGGCAACGTCATTCCGTCGGTGAAAGCGCCGAACATCGCCCGCGAGATCATTCTCGGCACCGGACTGCCGCGGAAGATTCCGGGCTACACCGTCGGCAAAGCGTGCGCCTCGGCCAATCAGGCCATCACTTCGGCGTCGGACATGATCGCGCGCGGCTACGCGGACGTCGTCATTGCCGGCGGTGCGGAATCGCTCTCCGACGTGCCGATTCTCTTCTCTAAGAATTTCTCCGAGGCGCTCGTCAGCGCGAGCAAACAGAAAAGCGTGGGCGGGAAACTCGGCGCGTTCTCGAAGATCCGGCCGAAGGATCTCGCGCCGGATGCGCCGGCGATCGCGGAGTCGACCACCGGGTTGACGATGGGCGAATCGGCCGAGAAGATGGCCAAGGCGAACGGCATCACGCGCGAGGCGCAGGATCAGTTCGCGATGCAGAGCCATCATCGCGCCGCCGCCGCAACCGAGAGCGGCCGCTTCAAGGATGAAGTGATGACCGTGGTCGTGCCGCCCGGCTACGACAACGTCGTCGAGACCGACAACCTCGTGCGCGGCGATACGACGCTCGAGGCGCTCTCCAAACTTCGTCCGGTGTTCGATCGCAAGTACGGCACGATCACCGCCGGCAATGCCTCGCCTCTCACCGACGGCGCGGCGGCCGTGCTGCTGATGTCGGAGGACAAGGCCAAAGCCCTCGGCATCAAGCCGATCGGCTTCATCAAGAGCTACGCGTACGCGGCGACCGATCCGTTCGATCAACTGCTGCAGGGGCCGGTCTTCGCGCTGCCTACCGCGCTCGAACGCGCCAAGGTCAAGCTCGAGGAGATCGGCGTCATCGAGATGCACGAAGCCTTCGCCGCGCAGGTGCTCTCGAACATTCAGTGGATCGGCTCGAAGAAGATCGCGCAGGAAAAGCTCGGCCGCAGCGAGCCGATCGGCGACATCGATCCGGAGAAGATCAACCTCACCGGCGGCTCGATCGCGCTCGGCCATCCGTTCGGCGCCACTGGCGCACGCATCGTCACCACCGTCTGCAACGAGCTCCAGCGCACCGGCCAGCAGTACGGCCTCGTGACCGTCTGTGCGGCCGGCGGCATCGGTGTGGCGATGGTGCTCGAGCGCGAATAGTCTCCGGTCGCTCACCGAGCGTTGACGCGACGCCGGACGGCGTTCACGGGCCTGTTTCTTTTTCGCAATGGCGCGCGCGCCGCAACGGCGCGATACTCCGCGGCATATGCGCATTGCAGGACTGGCCGCAGCACTCCTCGCCGCCGCTTCGCTTCTCGCTCAAACCGCGCCGCAGCGCGGCGTGTTCGTGGAAGACATCGACCCGAAAGTCGACGCCTGCACGAACTTCTATGACTACGCGAACGGCGCGTGGCGCGCCGCGAATCCGATTCCGGCGTCGATGCAGCGCTGGAGCCGCCGCTGGCAGGCCGGCGAGCGCAACAAGGAACAGCTGAAAACGCTCGTCGACGAAATCTTGAAAGGGAGCGGCTACCCGAAAGGTTCCGTCGATCAGCAGATCGCCGACTTCTACGGCTCGTGCATGGACGTGGAACGGGTGAACGCACTGGGCCTGAAGCCGATCCAGCCGCTGCTCGCGAACATCGATCGCATCCAGACCCGCGAGCAGTTGCAGTCCCAACTGATGGGACTCCATCAGTTGCAGATCAATACGCCGTTCGGCATCACCTCCACGCCCGACAATCACAACCCGACGCAGGTCATCGCCCGCGTGTACGCCGCCGGCCTCGGCCTCCCCGATCGCGACTACTACCTCGAGGAGGCGCCGCGTTTCGTCGAGGCGCGGCAGAAGTATCGAGAGCACGTGGCGAAGATGTTCGTGCTGATGGGGTATTCGCAGGCGAATGCGAAGAGCGCGGCCGACACCGTGTTCGCGATGGAGAAGCGACTGGCCGAGGCGCATCTCGGCAACGTGTCGCTGCGCGATCCGAGTGCCACCGACCATCTGCATCGCGTCGAAACGCTGCAGAAGATGACGCCGCATTTCAACTGGACCACGTACCTCGCCAACGCCGGCATCCCGGCGCAGGATCTGAACGTCGATCAGCCGGAGTTCATGGGAGCGGTCGAGCGCGAGCTCGCGAAGACTCCGCTCGGCACGTGGCGCACGTACCTCAAGTGGAACGTGCTCAATGCCACGGCCCAATACCTCTCCGACAACGTCGCCGAACAGGACTTCGCGTTTTACGGAAAATACCTGCGCGGCTCGAAAGAGATGAAGCCGCGCTGGAAGCGCTGCATCGAAACGGAAGACCAGCTCATCGGCGAAGCCCTCGGACAGCGCTACGTCGATCGCTACTTCCCGCCGCAGGCCAAGGCGCGCATGCAGGAGATGGTAACGAACCTCCTCGCCGCCATGGGCGACACCATTCGCGGCCTCGACTGGATGGGAGCCGAAACGAAGAAGCAGGCGTTGCACAAGCTCTCGACCTTCAATCCGAAAGTCGGCTATCCCGACAAATGGAAGGACTACAGCTCCGTCGCCATCTCGCGCGATTCGTTCTATGACAACGTCGTCGCAGGCTTGCAGTACGTGACGAACGACGATCATGCACAGATCGGCAAGCCGGTCGATCGCGGACGCTGGGCGATGACGCCGCCGACCTCCGACGCCTACTACAACCCGCTGCTCAACGAGATCGTCTTTCCGGCCGGCATTCTGCAGCCGCCCGCGTTCGACGTGAATGCGGTCGACGCGGTGAACTACGGCGCGATCGGCGTCGTGATCGGTCACGAAATCAGCCACGGCTTCGACGATCAGGGCGCACAGTTCGACGCCCTCGGCCGGCTCAACAACTGGTGGACGGCGGAGGATCTGAAGCGCTTTCACGAGCGCGCCGACTGCGTGGTCAACCAGTTCGAGGAGTACTTCATCGAACCGAACATCCATCACAACGGCAAGCTCGTGCTCGGCGAATCGATCGGCGATCTGGCCGGCGCGAAGATCGCGTATCTCGCCTACCAGAAAGCGAAGGCCGCGCACGGCGCGCCGACGCTCGACGGCTTCACGCCCGAGCAGCAGTTCTACATCGCCTGGGGTCAGTTCCGCGGCGACGAAACACGCCCCGAAACGAAGCGGATGATGATCCAGGGCGATCCGCACCCCGTCGCGCAATACCGCGTGATCGGACCGGTCTCGAACATGCCGGAGTTCGCCACCGCGTTCGGCTGCAAGCAGGACGCGCTGATGGTGCGCCCCGAGGCGAAGCGCTGCGAAGTCTGGTGAGACGCGGCTTCAATGCGTGGTGCGCACCGAGTCGCGCCACGCATCGTAATTCTGTACCGGCATCCCCAACTCGATCTCGCGGCGCAACACGCCGGGGATGGTGAGCGCGAGATAGGTGGCCGGCCGCGGCGTGACCCTGCCGAGCAGGACATCGGCCGACAGCCGGGAGTCGGGACCCGGCAGCGAAATGACGCTGACATTGCTCTGCAGGTAGACGCTCGCCGGCAGCAGGTGCGGTTCGCGGTACAGCAGCACGATGATCGGACGGTCCTGCAGGCGCTCGCACAGACGAACGAGAATCTCCGCCTGATCCGCCGTGACGACGCCGAAGATGACCGTCTTCGACTCCAGGGCGGCGCGCAGAATCTCGTCGACCCGCGCTTTGACGGCTGCCGGATCGGGATGGAACTGTCCCAGCACATCGATGCTGCCGTTGATCGGAATCGAGCGATTCCACTCGATGCGAGCCTGTTCGCGTTCCGCGTCCGCCCATCCATAGATCAATGGAATGCGCACGATCTCGGCTCCGGACTCTCGCGTCAGCACACGCAGCAATTGCGAGTCGCGTCGTTTCGCGGGCTCCACCAGCACCACCTTATCGCCTTCCGACAGAAGCGCCGGATGTCCCGGCTCGTGAATGTTGAAATCACGGGCGCCATTGGCGTCATTCACCACCGCCCCGTTTCGCGTGATGAGCACCAGCGAGTTGTCGCCCACCTCGCGTGCGAGCTTCGCATTCGAGTCGAGCCGGTCCTGATAATTCGCGGGATTGAACGCCGTCATCCAGCAGCTCGGGTCGCGGAAATTCTCGGCCGGGACGATGCGCAGCTTCGCCGTGAGCACGCGCGCCACGCGCTCCCGCAGCGACCGCAGGCGATTGCCGGTGGTGAAGTAACGAATGACCTGCTGCACGATGGAATCGAATTCCTCCACGCTCATGCTCGCGCCGCGCGGAAGTTGGGACTGCGTATTCGACGTGATTCGCGCAAACGTCAGAACGTCGTGTCCCGCCTCGAGCGCTTCGATGGCCATCTCCGCGCGCGTATGGGTAATCCGCCCGGCGCTGTCTTTGAGGATGCCGGCCGGAACGGACAGATCGTCGGTCAGCAGCACGCGAAAATAGCCAAGCCGCCTGCGCACGATGTTCTGGACCGCATCCGCGCAGAATGTCACCGGCGTGTCCGCAATGGCCGGCACGGTCACATGCGACGTGATCACGCCGTCGACCCCTTCCGCCATCAGCATTTCGAACGGCAGCAGGTCTTTCGTCTCGAGCTCGTTCAAATCGGCGTACGCCATCCGGCTCGGCGCATAAATCGCGTTCCCCTCGGCGCTGCCGAGTCCGGGGTAATGCTTCATGAACGATTGCACTCCACCTTCCTGCAATCCGCGCATGAACACAAAACTGAGCGGCGTAACGATTTCCTTGTGTGCGCCGAACGATTTGCGGCCGACCAGGTCGCTCGTCACGCACGTATTGATGTCCGCGTTCGGCCCGAGCACGGCATTGATGCCGACCGCGCGCAACTCGGACGCCATTCCGCGCGCGACGTTGTAGACCGCGCTGGCATCGCGTGTCGCGCCCAGAAACATCGCCGGAGGAAATTGCGTCCCGCCAAAGCCGAGATCGTCGCCGGACAGCGTTCCGTCATTCACCGCAATCGTGAGAGGCACCTCGCGATGCACATCGCGATTCCCCGGATTGCTTTCCCTAGCGGTCGTGGCGGCGGCGCTCTGCAGCCGGTCGGTCAGCGAGGCCACCAGTTGTGCGGTGGCGAGCGAACGTCCCGTTGCGGCGTCGGCGAAGTTGTCCTCATGCAGCAGCACGTTCCCGACGCGGTTGCGGCGAATCATCGATTCGAGCAGGTCCCCTGCTTCGGTGGAATTGCGCGCCTCCACTCCCACGAGCAGCAACTGACCGACCAGATCGTTGACCCGCAAGTCGTTCACGACCTTCCAGACGGCCGCAATCTCCTTCGCGGTTTCCGGCACCGGCGCATCCGCCTTCGCGTTCGAGGTCGGCGGCGGATCGTCTTTCGAGAGATCGCGAATCTTGTTTCGCAACCAGACGTGCCGTTCATCGTCGGCGCAGGCCGGTTTGACGAGCTGAATGTGATTGGCACTGAGCGTGTGCGTGGTCGTGCAACCACGTTCGGCGCTGGCGCGATCGACGATCTTGAGACCGAGCGTCGTCAGATCCTCCACCGCGCAATGCACCGGAATGTCCTTGAGGCTTTTGGACGCCTGCCAGTCCTGCAACTGGATCGTGAGCGTGATGTTGTAATTCGATTCCACCAGATCCTCGATCTGGCGGCAGCGCGAGAACGGCCCGATCATCTGGGCCAGTTCCGATCCCGCCGACGGCGTTCCGTAAAGGACCACCATCGGGACGCGTCCGGAGATCGTCTCCTGATAACGGATCATGTACTGCCGGACGATGAGCCCTCCCTGACTGTGGGCAACGAACACGACACGTGAATACCGATCCATCAGCCCCTTGTCGACGATGAAGGTATTGAGCGATTCGGCGAGATCGGTGATGCGCCGGCAAGGACCCCACCACGACGTCTCGTATTCGAATGCGTAGGTGTCGAAGAGCGCGAAGTCGGGATCGCGGCCGGCGAGCAGCGGCCAGTACGTGCCGTTCGCATTCGTCCACGTATCGCGGCCGTTGCCGGTGAAGCCGTGAACGAAGACGATCGCCGCACGGCGGTTCTCGGCCACGACCGGACCCGGGAGCGTCAGCGATCCGACGAGACGCCATTGCGGCAAGGCGTCTTCACACGGCTCGTACGCGACCACGGACGCGGCCAGAAACACGACGAGACACACGCCCACCACGCGCGGAATGAAGCCTGTCCGGCGAGCCATAGTGACACCTCTGCTGAAGTTTCAGTCATCCTACAGCAGAGGCGTAACGCGGAAGGGAGAATTACCCCAGACTGACCAGTTCCAGGTTCTGAATCTCCTGCTCCAGAAACTCTCCCGCGATTCTGCGAAAGCGCTCCTCGGCGTCCGTCACGAGGAACTGATGGTGCGCGGCCTGGACGACCGCGGTGGCGCCGAGGGCTTCCTTGACCATCTGCGCGGTAGTCTCCGCGCTGTCGACGATGTGCACCGCTTCGCCGACCACCTGCTCGATCGTGCCGCGCAGAATCGGATAGTGCGTGCAGCCGAGCACGAGTGTGTCGATGCCGGCGTCGATCAGCGGTTCGAGATAGATCTCCGCGACTTCGCGCGCGACGTGCGTGTTCGCCCACCCTTCCTCGGCGAGCGGCACGAAGAGCGGCGCCGCCGACTCGATCACTTCGACATCGGGATCGAGCGCCTTGATCGCGTTCGTGTAGGCGCGCGAGCGGACCGTTCCTTCGGTCGCGATCACGCCGATCACGCCGGACGTTTTCTCGACGGCCGCGCGCGCGCCGGGCTCGACGACGCCGATCACCGGAATCGACAGTTCCGCGCGCAGCGTCGGCAGCGCCGCGGCCGTCGCGGTGTTGCACGCCACCACGAGCATCGTCACGCCGCGGCTCAGCAGATGTCGCGCCGCTTCGAGCGAGTAGCGCACCACCGTCGCCGGAGACTTCGTTCCGTACGGCACGCGCGCGGAATCGCCGAGGTAGATGAGTGACTGCCGGGGAAGCGCACGTGCGATCTCCCGAAACACCGTGAGCCCGCCGACGCCGGAATCGAACACGCCGATGGCCGGCGAGTTCGGGAGTGAGGATTGAGGATTGAGAATTGAGGATTGCTCCGCCTCAGTCTCATGAGCCCGGTCCCGCACGCCCAATCAATCCGCCGCTGCGTCCGCGGCGACGTTTCCGCCCGCTTCGCGTTTGATGTTGTACTGCTCGATCTTCTTGTACAGATTCGAGCGCGGCGTATCGATGGCCTCGGCCGTCTTCGAAACGTTCCAGCCGTGCTCGCGCAGCTTGGCGATGATGAAGGCCTTCTCCGCTTCGTCCTTGAATTCCTGCAGCGTGTTCAGGCGCATGGCCGAGCTGATGATGTCCGTGGGCGTGCGGAAGAACTCTGCAGGAAGATCGGTGACGTCGATCGAATCGGCCGGCACCATGATCACCAGGCGCTCGATGAGATTGCGCAGCTCGCGCACGTTGCCGCGCCACGGCGCATCACTCAGCGCCTTGAGCGCCGAGGTCGTGAATTTCTTCGGGTGATAGTTGTGCTCCTCGGAGAAGAGCTTCGCGAAATGCTGCGCGAGGATGGCCACGTCGTCGCGGCGTTCGCGCAGCGGCGGCGTGCGGATCGGGATGACATTCAGCCGGTAATAGAGATCCTCGCGGAAACGGCCGGCGCGGATCTCCTCTTCGAGATCCTTGTTCGTCGCCGCGATCACACGCACGTCGACCTTCACCACCGTCGCGGAGCCGACCGGCTCGACGTCTCCTTCCTGCAGCACGCGCAGCACTTTCGCCTGCGTGCGCATCGACATGTCGCCGATCTCGTCGAGAAAGATCGTGCCGCCGTCCGCGGCGACGAATTTTCCGGTCTGCTTGCGCACCGCGCCGGTGAACGATCCCTTTTCGTGGCCGAACAGCTCGGACTCGATCAGCTCGTCCGGAATGGCCGCGCAATTCACCTGGATGAACGGCTGGTGCGAGCGCGACGAGCGTCGATGAATCTCGCGCGCGACGAGCTCCTTGCCGGTGCCCGATTCGCCGGTGATGAGCACCGTCGCTTTCGTCGGTGCCGCGCGCTCGATCTGCGACTTCAGGTCGCCCATCACCGAGGAGCTGCCGACGAGCTGAAACTCCTTCTCCGCCTTTTCCTTGAGCTCACTGTTCTCTTCTTCGAGCGAGCGCTGGCGCACGGCGTTGCGCACCGTCAGCAGCAGCTTGTCGCGATTGAGCGGCTTCTCGAGGAAATCGAACGCGCCGCGCTTCGTGCACTCCACCGCGGTGTGCACGTCGCCGTGGCCCGAGACCATCACCACCGGTGTGAGGATGCGCTGCTCGCGGAGGTTTTCCAGCACCTCGATGCCGTCGAGCACCGGCATCTTGATGTCGAGCAGGATGGCGTCGTACGGGACCTTGCCCGCCTTGTCCAACCCCTCCTGCCCCGAACGCGCCTCATCGACGCGATAGCCCTCGTACTCGAGCGTCATCCGGATTGCCTCGCGGATGCCGGTTTCGTCGTCGATGATCAGAATGCGATACGCCATCAGTACCTCGCCGTGTGCATGAGTTCGGCCAGTTTATATCGCCGATCGAAACTGCGACGCGCGGAGGTTCCGGGAATCGCCGCTCCACCCTGTAACCCCATCCTCGCGATCATGCGCATTACAATCCGCCCCGCATGCAAGTCGACATCGTTCGTGACGCGAAGCTTCAAAAGATCGATCACCTGTTCGTGCTCCTCGCCGAGGGAAAACAGGACGCCGCTTTGCCCGACGTCGTGACCAACGCGATCCGGGACGCGAAGTTCGAGGGACGATCGGAAGACTCGCTCACCGTGCTCGCGGGTCAGCCGCGCAAGATCACGCTCATCGGACTCGGGAAACGGGAGAAGCTCACCCATCGCAGCATTCGCGCCGAGCTCACCAGTGTCGGCCGCGCCGCGAAGAAGCAGCGCGACACGAAGATTGCCGTGCTCTTTCCGTACACGCTGCCCGAGCTCGATGCGAACGCGACCGCTCTGGCCGTCGCCGATGCGCTCGCACAGAGCGACTACAAATACTCCGCCTACCTGACGAAAAAAGAGGAACGCGAGCGTCCGCCGATTCACGCGACGCTCATTGCTCCCGGCGCCGAGGCGAAGAAGCTCACCGCACAGGCAAAGTCGCTCGCCGAATCGGTGCGTACCGTACGCGATCTCGGCAACGCACCGTGCAACGTCATGACGCCGGAGAAACTCGCGGATCGCGCCGTCGAAGTCTGCAGGGAAGTCGGCGTGAAATGCACCGTGTACGGACGGAAAGAGATCGAACGGATGAAGATGGGCGGCCTTCTGGCCGTCAATCGCGGATCGGTGCTCGAGCCGCGTTTCGTGGTGATGGAGTACGCGCCGAAGAAAGCGAAGAAGCATGTCGCGCTCGTCGGCAAGGGAATCACGTTCGATTCCGGCGGCATCTCGATCAAGCCGGCCGAGAAGATGGAAGAGATGAAGTTCGACATGTGCGGCGCGGCCGCGGTGATCGGCATCATCGAGGCGGCGGCGAAGCTCGCACTGCCGGTCAAGGTCACCGGCATCTTCGCGGCGACCGAGAATCTGCCGAGCGGAAGCGCGTACAAGCCGGGCGAGATCATCACCATGATGAACGGCAAGACGGTCGAGATCGTCAACACCGATGCCGAAGGACGGATGATTCTCGGCGACGCACTGCACTACGCGTCGAAGCCGCAGCCCGATCATCTTCTCGACTACGCGACGCTCACCGGCGCGTGTGTCGTGGCATTGGGCAGCGAGGCGGCCGGCCTCTTCACCGATGATGATGAGCTGGCCCGCAAATTGATTCAGTCCGGTGAGAAAACGGGTGACCGAGTCTGGAGACTGCCTGTCTGGAACGATTACAGAGATCTGATCCGCAGCGAATGGGCCGACATGAAGAACACCGGCGGACGCTGGGGCGGAGCGATCACGGCGGCAGTCTTTCTCAAGGAGTTCGTCGATTGTCCTTCATGGGCTCATCTCGACATCGCCGGAACGGCGTATGCGGAGAGCGAGACAGCACGCGAGGCGCGGGGTGCAACCGGCGCCGGCGTTCGCGTGACGCTCGACTTTCTGCGCTCGCTCTAGCGCTCGTCGCATTGCTCTTCGCCGGCGCGTGCCGCCGCGGCACACAGACCGCCGCCGCCGCACCGGTAACGGCGGAGCCGGCTGTCGATTTCACGGTCATCGACTCGCCGAGTCTGCAGTTTCTTCCGCGCCATGAAGAAGCGAAAGGATGGCGGCTCGAAGAGGATCCGCTCGTCGTTCCGGGCGATCGCCTCGGCACGTACCTCGGCGCCGACGGCGAGCACTTCACCCGGTACGAAGTGATCGACGTGGCCGCCGGCAAGTACACCGCGCTCGATGGCGCCGGCTTCGCCACCGTCGAGATCTTCCGCTTCCCCGATTTCGTGAAAGCGTTCGGCGCGTATTCGATCCGCAAGGAAGCGGCCCGCCGTTTTCTCGAGATTGAAAACGAAGCGTACGTCAGCAAGTTCGCGGTGCATCTCTGGCGCGGCCCGTTTTACGTGCGCGTCACCGGCGGCGCGCAGAACGCCTTCGAATCACTGACCAGCCTCGCTTCGTTCGTCGCCGAGCGCATGCCTCCCGCGCCGGCAAAACCAGCCGTCTTCAACTTCTTTCCGATGGATCTGCGCGTGCCGCACAGCGAGCGCTACTCCGCCGACATCGGCTTCGGCCAGGGGGTTCTCGGCAATTCCTTTCAGGCCAGCTTCAACGTCGGCGGCGACATCATGGAAGGGCTGATCATTCCTTCCGCGAATCGCGCCGCGGCGACGAAGATCCTCGATGCGTATCGCGCGCTCTACGTTCGCAACGGCAAGCTGCTCGATCCGATCCCGAACCTCGGCGAAGACAACTTCACCGGCGAAGATCGTTATCTCGGACGCGCCGTCGCCTTTCGCATCGATCGCTTCGTCGTCGCGTTCAACGGCTACAAGGAACGACAGAAGCTCGTCGATCTCGCCGTCGCCACCGACGCGCGCATGCTCGGCTCGATTCGGAAACAGCTCGTCGCCGCGGACAAGGAAGCGGAAGCAGCGAACGAACCTCCGAGTCGCACCAATGACACGCGGCCGCCCTGGGCAAGGCAGTGAGCGCGATCAACGATCGATGACTGCCAGGCCCAGCGCGCCGTCGCTGGCGACGAGCAATGCCTTCACTGTCGCGATCTCCGGCTTCAGCTGCAGCTCGATCGACTGGCCGGCCGTCACCGTTTGGCGCTGAAACGCCATCGCCACCTGATTGGCCGAGTAGTGGTAGATCCACAACTCCCCCGCGGCCGGCGCTGTGATGCGCAACGTCTCCTCGATCGCCTCGAGCTCCGGTTCCGGTCCCGACGATTCCCGTTCGCTCACGAACATGTCGGCCAGCACGAGAGGATCGGTGCTCGGCGCACCCGGCGCGCTTTCGCGCGATGCGTTCTCGAAAAACTGCACCAGCGTTTCGTCGACATCGTTGGCCGCGCGAACGTGAAGACCGCCGCTCTCCGACGCCAGCGTCGCGAGAGTCGTCCCGGGCGAGTTCCCGAGCTCGATCGTGTCGAGCACGACGTGCGCGGCGGCGAAACGCTTCCGCAGTTCATCGATGCCGAATCGTTTGGCGCGGTCGAATCCTCCGCTCACGAGCACGACGTGCTTGCTTCCCTGCAGAGGTGCGAGGCGCGTCGCGAGCTTCCCGAGGGCGTCGAGCTGGTGCGAGGCGGAGCCGGTGCGGCGCATGTTCAGCGTCACGCGTCGCGAGAAATCGGACCAGTTGCTCGGCGGCAGGCGCTCCTGTTCGGTGAGCACGAGGCCGAGCGGATCCTTCGACGCCGTCGGTGTGAGTCGTGCGAGGCCGCGCTGGAGCGAAGGCGCGTCCCAGAAGAAGGGAGTGGCGAGCTCCACTCCGTTTGTCGAATACGTCGCGATCGCGAAGAGCTCGTTCGGATTCTCGTTGAGCACCCAGCGCGCGAGACCACCGCGCACGGTCAGGAGATCGGCTTTCTCGGAGGACACGAGATCGAAGACGACGACGAAGAGACGGCGATCGTCGGCCGCTTGCGCGAATGTGACGCCGAGCGTCAGGATGATGCCGAGGATTACTCTCCGCATCAGCGATTACCTGAACTCGATGGCCGCGGCCGGACGGCGCGCGACGATCATCTTTCCCATGTGCCTGACTTCCCTCCACTCTTCCGGACGAGCTGCAATCCCTCGATCGTAATCCCCTTCTCCGCGCTCTTGCACATGTCGTAAATCGTGAGCGCGGCGACGGCGCACGCGGTCATCGCTTCCATCTCCACGCCGGTTTTTCCTTCGCAGCGGACGATGGAACGCACCTCGATCGCACCGGCGCTCACGTCGAGATCGAACGTGATGTCGACCGAGTCGATGGCGATCGGATGCGCGAGCGGAATGAGCGTGGGCGTCTGTTTGGCGGCGAGTACGCCGGCCACTTTCGCGGTCGTCAGCACATCGCCTTTCGGCAAGGCCCGCTCGACGAGCAGCGCCAGCGTCTTCGGCGACATGCGCACGGTCGCGGACGCGACGGCTTCGCGCTGCGTCGATTTTTTCGCGCCGACGTGCACCATCGAGATGCCGCCGGTTTCGTCGAGGTGCGAGAAGTCCTTACCCATACCAGCTCTCCGCCGCCGCCAGCTGCTCCGGCGTGTTGACGTTCATGAGCGGCTCGCCCGAAAAACGCGCGCGCAGCTCCGCTTCGGGGATGATCACCGCCCCCGCATCGCCGATCAAGCTCCGCAGCTCGCACTCGCCGGCGGCGAGACGACGCTCCACCAGCGGCAGCGCGAGCTCGGCGTCCCAGCCGGCGCAGAGCGGCTGCGCCTGTCCGTCCCACTCCGGAACGAGCGCCGGCGCGGACGACTCTTCGAACTGCAGCACGAGAAACTGCAGAAGCTCGGTGGTGATGAGCGGATAGTCGACGGCGATGATGAAGCATTTGCCGCGCGCATCGGCCAGTGCGCGGGCGATGCCGAACAGCGCGCCTTCGCCTTCGTGCGCCTCCTCGAAAATCGTGCGAATGCGCAGCGGCTCGGCGTCATGACGATTCACGGCCAGCACTTCGTCGAACACGGGACGGGCGGCCGCGACGACACGGTCGAGAAACAGTTCGGTTTTCGAGGAGCCCATCCGCCGCGAGCGTCCACCGACCAGAATGTAGGCGTTCACGAACCTACGTTAGCATCCCCACACCTTGCCCGTCTCCGTGGTCATTCCCGCGCTGAACGAAGCCGCTGTCCTCGGTGCCACGATCGACGCCGCCTTCACGGCCGGCGCGGCCGAGGTCATCGTCGCCGACGGCGGCTCGACGGATGCGACGCTCGCCATCGCCGCCGCCCATCGCGCACGCGTCATCAGCGGCGAGCGCATTCGCGCGCGCCAGCTCAACCGCGGCGCCGCGGAGGCGCTGCACGATGCGATCGTTTTTCTGCACGCCGACACGCTGCTGCCGAGCGGTGCGTGCGATGCCGTGCAACGAGCGCTCGCGCAGGGATTCGAGCTCGGCGGCTTTCACATCGAGTTCATCGAGCACTCGCCGCGCCTCAGCTGGGTCGCGTTCATGATCAACGCCCGCACGCGGCTCACACGCAAACCGTGGGGCGATCAGGCGCAGTTCGTGCGCCGCGATGCGTTCTTCGCCGTCGGCGGCTTTCCCGAATTCCCGATCATGGAAGACTACGAGCTCGCGCGCCGCATGAAGTGCCGCACCGTGCTGCCGCTCACCGTGCGCACCTCGGGTCGTCGCTTTCTGCAGAAGGGCGTGCTCCGCGCATCGGCCATGAACTGGCTGATCATCGGCAGCTATCACCTCGGCGTGAAGCCGGAGCGGCTGGCGCGCTGGTATCGCGGCGAGTGACGCGTCAGCGCGACGGAATGCTCGCCATCCGCCGCTGCAGCTCTTCGGGACTCACGTCTTCCACGTGCGTCGCCAGCCACCACTGATTTCCATCCGCGTCTTCGACGCCCGCGCTGCGATCGCCGTAAAACTGATCCGCCGGCTCCATGATCGACTTCGCTCCCGCCGCGAGCGCACGCGCATACGTGCCGTCGGTGTCCTCGAGATAGAGATAGAGCGAGCCATTGCGCACGCCCCACTTCTCGTTGGCCTGCCCCATCATCACCTTCGAGTCACCGATCTCCACCTCGGCGTGCCGCGGCTTTCCGTCCGGCCCGCTGTGCAACTCGGTCACGCGCGCCTGAAACGCCTTTTCGACGAAATCGAGCGTCGCCCGCAGATCGCTCACGGTGAGATACGGAGTGACGGTGCGATAGCCATCGGGTACCGGTTTGACTGCCATCTGCTGCTCCTTCAAATCATCGATCGTGCGCCGGGAATCATGCCGAGAGGCCGATCGCGCAGATGATCCGCATACTCGCCATGCCCTGCCTCGATCAGCAAGGTCAGTTCCAACAACCGCGCCAGCCGGTCGATCCAGCAGCGCGCATCGTGCTCGTCCAGATTCGCGAACGTGTACGCGAGAGCATCGGCCTCGCGCGAAAAATGTCTGCGCACGCGTGAGATCAGCAGATCGTGCGTGGCGTCCCTGTGCATCACGCGTAACGCGTCGAGCACGAGAATGTTCGTCGTCCCCTCCCAGATCGGCAGCACCTGCGCATCGCGCAGCAGGCGCGGCATCGGCGACTCTTCGATGTAGCCGTTCCCTCCGATCAGCTCCATCGCCTCGGAGACGCACGGCACCGCGAGCTTGCCGGTCACCGCTTTCACGATCGGCGTGAGGATGCGCAGCACCTGCGCCGACTCTTCGTCGCCGGCGTCTGCCTTCATCAGCGCCTCGACCGCTTCGAACGTCAGCAGCAGCGCGCCCATGTGCTCCGCCTCGAGATCGAAAAACGTTCGCTGCGCGAGCGGCCACTCGATGATCGGACGGCCGAAGGCCTGCCGGTTCTCGATGTAGTGCCGCGCCTCGTACACCGCGCGGCCGATCACGCCCACCGACGCGACCGCGTTGTAGAGCCGCGAGAGATTGAGCATGTCCGTCATCGCGCCGAAGCCGCCGACTTCTTCGGCCTGCGCATCGCGCAGCGTCACCTCACCGGTGGCCATCGAACGGACGCCGAGCTTCGGCTTGAGTCGCTCGATGATCACGCCGGGGTTGTCGCGCGTGAGCAGCAGGAACGTGCGCAAGCCTTTCGTTCCCTCGCCGTTCACGCGCGCGGTAACGAGCACCGCTTCCGCATCGACATTCGAGCAGAACCACTTGTGACCCGTGAGCCGCCATGTCCCGCCGGCGTCTTTCCTGGCAACAGTCTCGTTGGAACCGACATCCGAGCCGCCCGCGCGTTCGGTGAGAAACATCCCGCCCGTCCAGAGCGTCGACGGATCGCTCGAGGTGAGATGCGGCACCACGCGCATCACCTGATCGTGCGTGCCGTGACGCGTGAGCACGCGCGCGACGCCGTCGGTCATGCAGAGCGGGCAATAGAGCCCGCACTCCGCCATCGCGAAGAGATAGCCGATCGCGAACCCGACGAACGGCGCCTCGCGCGAATGCTCGTGCGTCTGATACTTCATCGCGATCATCCCCGAGCCGTACGCGATGCGCTCCATCTCGCGATACGACGCGTGATACTCGACGCGCGAGATGCGCTCCCCCCGCGCGTCATGCGTGATGAGCCGCGGCTGCTCGCGATCCGCGATCGCCGCCAGCGGCGCCACCACCTTCGCGGCCGTCTCCCCCATCGACGAAAGCTGCGGTTCCGCCCACGCGAACGCCTCCGGAGAAAGCTTCCGTCTGCAGAGCGATTGAAAGTCAGGAGAGGCAGTCCAGAACGACTCGGACGGTGCGTCAGGGATGTACGACATCCCGCGGATATTCGCCGGAAGCGTCGCGAGATTCAACCCGCGTTGCACTGCGGCGAGGAAACTCGGAGACGAGTCATTCTCACGCAACGGAGGGTCATATGGACAAGATCGTCGTTGCGCTCGTCTCCGCGTTCGCCGCGGGATTCGCCGTGCAGCAGCTGCTCGAGCTGGTGGACGCGATTTTTTTCGGAAACGTACTCGGAGCCAACAAGAAAGCCGTTCTCGCGTGGATCTCATTCTTCGCCGGGCTTGCGCTCAGCGTGCAGATCCGCGTGCTCTCGGTGTTCGTTCCCACGGTGAACCCGGTGATCGACGTCTTCGTGTCGGCACTGGTCATCAGCGCCGGAACCGAAGGGCTCAACTCCATCCTCAAGTTTCTCTCCTACAAAAAGGAAGAGCAGAAAGCGGCGGCCGCGCAGAAGCAGCGGAACGCCGGTGCGGACGCGCTTTCGCTCGTCAACAGACAACCGGCCACGCCCGACTTCGACCTGCCCGCTCCGTCGGTACCGGTGTGACACGAGGAGACGACCATGGCAAGCCGTGAAATCTAAGTGAATGCGGCAGTGAGCGATCTTCGTCGTCCGCTGCAAACAGAACGAGCCGGCTCCGTGGAGCCGGCTCGTCAACGAGAAATCTGAGAAATCTGAGAATTCGCCTAGAGGCTGCGCTTTTTCGCGCGGATGTTGCGTCGCGAACCTTTGTTCTTGTTCGCACCGCCACCGTAGCCGCCGCCGCTGTAGTCGTCGCGGTCGTAACCGCCACCACCGTAGCCGCCGCCGCCGCCACCGCCGTAGCCGCCGCCCCCACCATCGCGACCGCCGCCGCCGTAGCCGCCACCGCCACCCGGACGGGGACCACTCGAGCGCGGCCGGTCTTCCGCGGCGTTCACACGCAACGCGCGTCCACTGAGCTCATATCCATTGAATTTCTCGATCGCTTTCGCAGCATCCTCGTCCGACGAAAATTCGACGAACGCGAATCCACGCGGGCGACCGCTCTCGCGGTCCATCGGCAGGAAAACGTCGCGAATCGCGCCGACCTGCGAGAAGAGATCCTGAACTTCCGTCTTCGTTGTATTGAAGTTCAAGTTCCCGACGAACACTTTAGCAGCCATGTCTCCATCACTTTCTGCCCGCGTTCGGGCAATCGTTCCTTCGCAAACAGCACGCCCGTCGCGAAGGCCGGTGGCCAAGATACCAGACCTGCGGCCGAAAAGTCGGTCGCGACACGAAATTGACGCCTCCGACTCCGCTCACAACTCCACCTGCGCGCCCAGTTCGATGACCTGATTGGGAGGCAGGCTGAAGAACTGCGATGCGCTCGACGAATTGCGCATCATCCACGCGAACAAATGCTCGCGCCAGATGGCCATCCCCGGCTGCTTCGTCGGAATCAATGTTTCCCGTCCCAGGAAGTAACTCGTGGTCATCGGCTCGAACATCACCGGACCCGTGGCGATCGCGCGCAGCGCCGCCGGAATGTCGGGATCTTCCATGAATCCGAAGTGCAGCGTCAGCCGGTAAACGCCGTAGCCGAGCGTCTCCCACTCGTAGCGTTCTTCCTGTTCGAGTCGCGAGCGATCCTCCGTCTCCACCGTGAGGAGAACGACGGTCTTGTGCACGATCTTGTTGTGCTTGATGTTGTGCAGCAGCGTCGGCGGAATGCCTTCGTTGGCGCGTGACATGAAAATCGCGGTGCCGGGCACGCGATGAATCCGGCCGCCTTCGAGCTCGAGCAGAAACATGTCGATCGAAAGCACGCCGGCGGCGAGACGGTCGTGCAGAATGCGCCGGCCGGCGCGATACGTCGACATCAGCGTGAAGATCATCACGCCGGCCACGAGCGGAAACCAGCCGCCGTCCGGCACCTTGAGCACGTTCGCGCCGAAGAACGCCAGATCGATCGTCAGCAGCGGCATCGCGAACAACGCCACCCGTCCCAGACCCCAGCCCCACTTGTCTTTTGCGAACGACGCGAAGAGCAGCGTCGTCACCGTCATCGTGGTCGTCACCGCGACACCGTAAGCGGCGGCGAGATTCGACGATTCGCGGAACGCCAGCACGAGACCGATCGCCGCGGCCGCGAGCGTCCAGTTGATCGAGCTGATGTAGATCTGGCCGATCTCCCGCTCCGACGTGTGCCGGATGCGGATACGCGGCAGATACCCGAGCTGCACCGCCTGCCGCGTCAGGGAAAACGCGCCGGAGATCATCGCCTGCGATGCGATCACCGACGCCGCCGTCGCCAGCACGACCATCGGAATGACCGACCATTGCGGCACCATCCGATAGAACGGATCGTCCGCGCCGGATGGGGTGTGCAGCAGAAACGCTCCCTGCCCGAAGTAGTTCAGCAGCAGCGACGGCAGCACGAAAAAGAACCAGGCCATGCGAATCGGCTTCGCACCGAAATGGCCCATGTCTGCATACAACGCTTCCCCGCCGGTGACGACGAGCACCACGGAGCCGAGGACCAGATACCCGATCCAGCCGTTGTTCAGAAAGAACGAGATCGCATACGTCGGCGACACCGCTTTGAGCACGCGCGGATCCTGCGCGATCTGCCACACGCCCACGGCCGCCAGCACAGTGAACCACGTCACCATGATCGGGCCGAACAACGCGCCGATCCGTGCCGTCCCCCACTTCTGCATCCAGAACAATCCGAGCAGCACCGCCACGCAGATCGGCCGGATGTAGGGAGTGAACGCATGCGTGGCGATCTCCAGCCCTTCCACCGCGGAGAGCACGGTGATGGCCGGAGTGATCATGCCTTCGCCGTAGAGCAGGGCCGCGCCGAACAGTCCGCAGCTGAGCAGCACGCCGCGCCGCAGCGAGCGACGCGGATGCACGAGCGACATCAGCGCGAGGATCCCGCCTTCGCCGCGATTGTCCGCACGCATCACGAACACGAGGTATTTGATCGAGATGACGATGACCAGCGACCAGAAGACGAGGGAGAGGATCCCGAGGATGTTTTCGGGCGCCGGCTTCAAGCCGTGCCCTTCGGCGAAGCACTCGCGAAAGGCGTACAGCGGGCTCGTGCCGATGTCGCCGTACACCACGCCGAGGGCGCCGAGAGAGAGCGTCAGCAGGTACCGCTTGCTGTTCGGATCGGATGAATGCATGCAGTCTCGTTCGGATCGGCAGACACGTCGCTACAACTGTTCGTTGAAAAGGAAAGACGCGAAGTCTCTCACTTTGTGCAGCACCGGTCGATGCTTCCACTCGTCGAACTTCCGCTCGCGTGCGTGCTGCAGATCGCGATCGAACGTCTCTTCGAGCTCGCGTGCAATTCCTTCGTCGTAAATCACCAGCGAAACCTCATCGTTCACTTCGAAGGAACGATCGTCGAAATTCGTCGAGCCGACCGACGAGCAGAAGCCGTCGATGGTCAACACCTTCTGATGCAGCAGCGTGCGCTCGTAGTCGAACAGCCGCACGCCTCCCTTCAGCAGCGTGCCGAAATGATGATGACTGGCGTGTTGCACGAGCGGCGCATCGCTCGCTTCCGCCGACGGCAGCATGACCCGCACCTCGACGCCGCGGCGGACCGCCTCGATCAGCGCCTGGCGCGCATCGGGATCGGGCAGAAAGTAAGGGTTCTGAATCGTGATGCTCTTCTTCGCCGCGCGAATGAGGATGTAGTGCAGCAGTTTGACCGTCGACGGCGATCCCGACGGCGAGAGCCACACCGCGTGCGCATCGATCTCGCCGGCGCGCTGCGGCTCGGGAAAGAAGTTCGTGCCGCCCGGCACTTCTCCGGTCTCCTCGATCCAGTTCTCCGCGAACACCGACTGCAACTGCGCGACGACCGGACCCTCGACGCGCACCGAGATGTCGCGGAAATGCTGCTTGTCTTCCGCATCGCCGAGCCAGCTGTCGACGAGACAGTGTCCCCCGACGAAGCCGACCCGCCCGTCGATGATGAGGATCTTGCGGTGATCGCGATTGTTGAGGAGGCCGAGGTTGGAAAGGCGAAACGGATGGTACTTGTGCACCTTCGCGCCGGCCGACTTCAACTCCTGCAGCTGCGACTTGCCGTACTTCTTGCCGCCGCTGCCATCGAGCATCACGCGCACCTGCACGCCCTCTTTCGCTTTCGCGCACAACGCCTCGGTCATGCGCCGCGTGAGGTTCCCTTCCTTCGAGAGGAACGTTTCGTAGTTGATCGTCGCGTTCGCGTTCCGGACGTCGTCGAAGAGCCGATCCCAGAACGCGCCGTTCTGCAGCAGCTCGATGCGATTGCCGCCGACGCAGGTGGTCTGCGTCAATCCGGAGATCGATGGGATCAGATCTTCGAGACCGCTCGGCTCCAGGCCGAGGTGCGCACGGCGGCGGCGCTTCACGCTCCAGAGAATGATCAGCAGAGCGACGATCGCGACGGCGAGAAGGACGAGCACCCACAGAGGAATCGCGATCGTTTTCATGTGCGAAGCTTCAAATCGACGACCACCGCCCAGTGATCGGACGGTCCTCTGCGCACGACCTCGGCGGAGAGCATTTCCCAGCGCGGATCGGCGAACACATAATCGAGCCGCTGCCGCGTCATCGGAAACGTCGCTTCCTTCGTGTCGCCGCAGATGTGCAGATGGCCATGCGACAACAACACGCGAATCTCTTCCGCCGCCGGCGGAACGTTGAAGTCTCCGACGAGCACATGCGGCCACGGACCACGAGTTGTGATGTCACCGAGCTCGGCGATCTGCCGCATTCGCGCCACTCGCAGCAGCCGCCCCCACGCCGCGAGGTGCGTCACGAAGAACGTGAGCTTCGCCCCGACGAGCTCGATGTCGGTCTGCAGCACCGAACGCGGCTCCCCCGATCCCGGCAATGGATACGTGAACGCGGACTGGATCGTGCCGCGCGTCAGCACGGCGTTGCCGTAATCGCCACCGTCCATCGCGCAGCTTCGCCCGAAGTAATGATTGAGGCCGGTCATCGAGGCGAGCACTTCGCCCTGGTGCACCGCTCCCGCACGAGTGCGGCAGTGCACTTCCTGCAGACCGACGACGTCCGGCTTCACGGCGGCGATGACCTCGGCGAGCTTCGGCAGATGGTCCTCGCGCCGCGCCGCGGCGTGGCCCTGGATGTTGTACGACATGATCCTCACAACGCTCATCCGTGGCGAACGCAAGAGGTAGCGAGATTGGTGCCGAACTAAAATCACGGCATGTTCTCGCTCCCGGAAGACGTCACCTGATGCTCGACGATCTCGATCGCCTGATGCGCGCGCGCGGCATCGACGCCGTCATCGTGCCGATGCACGAGCAGATGCACGCGTCATTTCGCTGGCTCTCGCGCGGTGCGAAAGTCACCCGCGGCTACGCCGTGAAGCGCCTCGGGCGCGCGCCGCTGCTCGTGACCTATCCGATGGAACGCGAGGAAGCGGCGGCGAGCGGGCTCGACGTCCGCCTCGCGCACGAGTTCGGCGCAGAGGCGATCTTTCGCAACGCCGCCCATCCCGCCGAAGCGTACGGCGAGTTCTTCGCGAATGTCCTCGGCGAGACCGGCACGGTCGCGTTCTTCGGCAACGTGCCGGTGCAGCTCTACATCGGCATCGTCGAGTCGCTTCAGCAGCGCGGCTTCCGCGTGCATCGCTCGAATGGCGAAGATCTGATTCAACTCGCTCGAAAACGCAAAGAGCCGTGGGAGATCGACGCGATTCGCTCCGTCGGCGAACGGACCGAGCAGGTCGTCGACGGCGTGCGCGCGATGCTGCGCGGTGACTGGCCCCGGCTCACGCTGGGCGATCTCAAACGCTTCGTCTCCTCCGAGATCGCGCGGCTCGGCCTGATCGAAGACCACGAAACGATCCTCTCGCAAGGTCGCGACGCCGGCGTTCCGCACTCGCGCGGAGACGCTTCCGCGCACGTGCGTCCTTCCGTCCCGATCGTGCTCGACATCTTTCCCGCCGACAGAACGAGCGGCTACTTTTTCGACCTCACGCGCACGTTCTGCGTCGGCCCGATCCCGGACGAATTGCAGCGCATCCACGCCGACGTCTTCGACGCGTTCGCACGGGCGCGCGACGCGATGAAGCCGGGCACACTCGCGTCGTCGTATCAGGCGCTCGTCTGCGATCTCTTCGAAGCGAAAGGCTACGCCACGACGCGCAGCGATTCGAAGACACTCTCCGGCTATGTCCACAGCCTCGGCCACGGCGTCGGGCTCGACATCCACGAGAGGCCGTCGTTCCAACTCGCGCCGGCAAATCGCGATGAGATCGAAGCGGGCGACATCGTCACCATCGAGCCGGGCCTCTATTTCCCGGAACGCGAAATCGGCGTGCGCATCGAAGACACGTTCGTCGTTCACGAAACGGGAGTGGAGACGCTCTGCCGTTCGAGCTACGGCCTGGCGCCGTGACGCGCTACACGTTGCTGGCCAGAATCGGGCGAATCTCGACCGCCCCCTTCGCCCGCGCGCACGGCGTGTCCTTCACCAGCGCGACCGCCTCATCGAGATCGCGCGCCTCGATGATCCCGAACCCCGCCAGCGGCAACCCCGCCTCACCGAACGCGCCGTTCGTCACGTGCGCGGTGCCATCCCACGCCTTCACGACCCACGCCTGCTCCTGCTTCACCGCAGCGACGATGTCCCCGCGATCGCGCAACACCTTGTCCTGCACCAGCAGTGCGTCCTGCTGCTCTTTCGTCAGCACGTTCCAATCGCGCTCGTGACCGTAAGCCAGGATCAGGAACTTCATTTTCATTTCTCCCGCCGCGACAACCGCGCAACACCGGTGCCACGGGAGGAGGTGAAGGGGGCGTCGTGACCGCGGCGCGAATCCGAATGTCTATCGCGAAACCGCGCGCGTTACTTCTTGCGGCGTGCTTCCTGGTCGGACAGTTTCTTGTGGTGGCGGGCTTGTCCGAGGGAGACGTTGATCGGGTTGCTGCGATCGAGGAAGGGGACGGCGGGGCGGGCGCGCACGCCGAGGGTCTTGCGGACGGCGAGCAGGTAATCGTGTTCGGGGACGAGCTTCAATCCCTGCTCCACGGTATCGAGCGCTTTCTTGCGATTGTTGGCGGTGACGTAGACGCGCGCGAGATTGGCGTAGTGATCGCCGTTGTAGAACTCGAGATCGATGGCGCGGCGGCAGAGATCGATGGCCGGCTTCATCTGCTTGCGCACGAGCGCGAGCGCGAGGCCGAACCACGAGAGGCCGCTCGCCGATTTCGGCGTCGTCATCGGCGGCGCGTCCTCGGTTCCGTAGACATCGAGGAACAGCGTCAGCGCCTGAAGAAACTCTTCCGCTTTGGCGAGCCGGATTGCTTCGTCGAGATTCTGGGCCGGGGTGGGCATCAAATCGTTTCCCGCGATCGGATTCTGTGAACGTACCGCGAGATGCGCTCGCGATCTTCCTCGGTGGAGCTGAGGAAACGGACCCCATATTTCGACATCGAGCCGGTGAATTCCGCGCGCAGGACCTCGCCGACGATCTGCAGCGGCTTCGGATCGGCCGGCAGGTAGAAATGCAGCCGCACCGGACCTTCGTGCGGCAGTACGCGATCGACTTCGATGAGCATGCCGCTGGACGAGATGTTGATGCTCCGGCCGAGGACGAAACGCCCGTTCTTCTCCATCGACACTTCGATCTTCGTGATCGTGCGCAGCTGCCGGCGCACCGGAATGCTGGTCAGGCGCTCCACTTTCTGATCGAGCTCCGGTTTCTGCAGCGGGCGGAAGATCACGTCGTTGCAGCCGGCGGAAAGACAGAGATCGCCGTGCTCGTGATTCTCGCGATCGCAGACCAGCAGCAGCGAGATGGCCCGCGTCTGATCGTCGTGGCGGATCTCGCGGCAGAACTCCGGCGCGGTCATGTCGAAGAGGTCGTAGCCGAAGATGATCAGGTTCGGCCGTTCATCGCGCGCTTTCTGCAGGCCTTCCGAGCCCGCCAGCGCGGTGGCGATGATCATGTCGCGGCGGCGCAGGATCGTTTCCTGAAAGAGCAGCGCTCCGCGCGAATGATCGACGAGAAGAATGCGTCCGGGTTGATTCGCGCTCATGCCGGCGTGATCTCCCGCAGTCTGCGCACCACGCGCCTGAGATCGTCGAGGAGCATCGTCACTTGTTCCTGGGTGTTGGAGGCGCCGAGTCCGAATCGGATCGATCCCATTGCCGCGGCATCACTCGCACCCATCGCTTTCAACACGCGAGAAGGTCCGCGATCGCCGGAGCTGCACGCCGATCCCGACGACAACGAGAACCGCTTCATCGCCAGAATCAACGAGTCGGCTTCGATCCGATCAAAGCTGACGTTGAGATTACCCGGCAATCTTAACTCGCGCGGTCCGTTGATCGTACTGCCCTCGATCTCTTCCACGATTTTTTCCCGCAGCCATTCGCGCAGCGCGGTGAGGCGAATGGCCTCCTCACCCATCTCCGCTGCACGCAATTGCAGCGCCGCGCCGAAGCCGACCACGGCCGGCACGTTCACGGTTCCGGAGCGGACGTTGCGTTCCTGTCCGCCGCCGACGATGACCGGCTCGATCCGAATGCCGCGGCGCACGAAGAGCGCGCCGACTCCTTTTGGTCCGTACAGCTTGTGCGCCGACAGCGAGGCGAGATCGACGTTCGCAAACGAGAGCGGCACCTTGCCGGCGGCCTGCGTCGCGTCGGTATGGAACAGCACCCCTCGCTCTCTGCATGCGGCGCCGATCGCATCGATCGCCTGAATCGTCCCGACCTCGCCGTTTGCCGCCTCGATCGAGACGAGCCTCGTGTTCGGACGCAGCGCATCCCGCACCGCATCGGCTCGAATGAAGCCCTCGCGATCGGGCGCGAGGAACGTCACCTCGACGCCGTGCTTCGCCATCCGCTCGGCCGGCGCGACGATCGATTTGTGCTCGGCGAGACTGGTGACGAGATGCTGCCCCGGTTGCACCAGATTCAAGGCGATGTTGTTCGACTCGGTGGCGCCGGCGGTGAAGTAGATCTCGGGCGGCACGACGTGGAAGAAGCGCGCGAGCGTCAGCCGCGACTCTTCGATGGCCATCGACGCCTTTCGTCCGTGGTGATGCGTGATCGATGCGGGATTGCCGAAGTGCTCCGTGAAGTACGGGAGCATCGTCTCGACCACGCGCGGGTCGCACGGCGTCGTGGCGTGGTGGTCGAGG
This sequence comes from Thermoanaerobaculia bacterium, assembly GCA_036261885.1. Lineage (GTDB taxonomy): Bacteria > Acidobacteriota > Thermoanaerobaculia > Gp7-AA8 > Gp7-AA8 > QHVT01. The sequence goes on from DATAJY010000004.1 coordinate 515,149, forward strand.
TAGATTACCGTCGCCGCCTCCGCCGCCGCTTCGTCGCCGGTCCGGTGCCCGCCTCCTCCTGCGCGCGCTTCACGCGCGCCGCGAAGGCCTGCCACTGCCGGAACACTTCGACGTAGCGTCCCGAGGAGAGCGCGTAGAGCTCGAGCAGCGCCAGCGCGTCGTTGAAGGGCTCGCGATAGACGGCGCGGAACTGCGCCTTGCGATCGGTGGGCGGCTCGAGCAGACGCCAGAGCGTTTCGAGGGCCTGCTCGATATGGTGGCGCGTTCCGGCCGGCAGCGACATGCGGATGCAGAGCGGCTCGGTGAGCTCGCGGATGAAGAGAATGACCTCGCCGATGCGCATGCGCTGATCGCGGCGCTTCTCTTCTTCTTCGATCTCGTCGATGACCCACGGCAGCATCAGCACCGAGAGCAGCACCGCATCGGAGATGCGCCGCCCCGCCTGCACGGTGCGATCGAGCACTTCGAGCATTTTCCAGAAGTACGGCGCGCGCTCGCCGCGAATGGCGTTGAAGATCTCGGGCAGCAGCGGCTCGATGAGCGCGGTGTCGACCATCAGCCGGATCGCGCCGCGCGACCAGCCGCGACGCAGCAGTTCGAGAATCTCTTCCGAGACGCGCGGCGGCGAGGCTTTGAGAATTTCGGTCTTGTGGCGAAGGATGCCTTGATAGGTTCCTTCCTCGATCTCGAAGCCGAGACGCGAGGCGAACTCGATCGCCCGCATCATCCGCACCGGATCTTCGCGGAAGCGGAGATCGGGGTCGCCGATCACGCGCACGCGGCCGAGGGAGAGATCGTCGATGCCGCCGACATAGTCGATGACCGTGAAATCGGAGATGTTGTAGAAGAGCGCGTTGATCGTGAAGTCGCGGCGACGCGCGTCCTGCAGCGGCGAACCGAACGTGTTGTCGTCGGTGATCAGGAAATCCTGCTCCTCGGCTGACTCGTCTTCGTTCGGCTGCGGGCGATCGGGCTCGCGGCGGAACGTCGCCACTTCGACGACCTGATCCTGAAAGATGATGTGCACGAGCCGGAAGCGGCGGCCGATGATGCGGCTGTTGCGGAACAGCCGCCGCACGTCGCCGGGATGGGCGTCGGTGACGACGTCGAAATCCTTCGGCTCGCGATTCATGAGCAGATCGCGCACGCTGCCGCCGCACAGGTACGCGCGATAGCCGCTGCGATGGAGGCGATACAGCACCTTCAGCACGTTCTCCGGAATGCTGCGCCGGGAAATCGGATGCGCGCTGCGATCGATGACGTTCGCGCCCGGATGTTCTTGGGTGGACGGCGGAACTTCCGCCTCTTTACTCGTTTCCATAGGAACTGATGCCGGGCGTGTAGTGGTACGTCCTGTCGACGATGAAAAACGTGCGCTTCCATCGCGTGTCGGGGAAAAAACGCGCCGCGACGTGCAACAGATGTCGGACGCGGGTCATGCCGGAGGCGCCGGCCGGCGGCGGCGATCCGTCGAATGACCAGTAGACCATGAACGCTTTTCCTTTGATCAGCGACCGCGGCACGAAGCCCCAGAAACGGGAGTCGTGCGAGTGATCGCGGTTGTCGCCCATCGCGAAGTAACTGTTCGGAGGAATCGTGACCGGACCGAACTGATCACGCGAGCGATACGGCTCCGGCAGCGCCGGCTGATTCGGATAGACCATCGGATCATCGAACACGACATACGGCTCATCGAGCGGCTTGCCGTCGATCAGCACCTGCTTGTCGCGAATCGTCAGCGTCTCTCCCGGCAGTGCAATCACCCGTTTCACGAAGTCGGTTTGCGGATCCTCGGGGAACCGGAAGACGATCACATCGCCGCGCCGCACGTCGCGCAACGGCACGAGCTTGCCGAGGGGCTCCGGCAGGTTCCGGCCGTAGATGAACTTGTTGACGATGATGTGGTCGCCGATCTTGAGATTGTCTTCCATCGATCCGCTCGGGATCTTGAAGGCCTGGAAGACGAAGATGCGCGCGAAGTTGACGAAGATGATCGCGATCAGCAGCGCTTCGTAGTACTCGCGGCCCGTCGATTTCTGTGCGCTCTCATCGGCTGCTGCCATTCGTTGGGCTGATCCTCTTCAACTGATCGGCGATGAAGCCGGAGGCAAAGGATTGTATAGCAGCGGGTGCGACGCTCACGACGCGGCCGCTTTCCCGATAGAAACCGCTCTTCATGGCCGCGTCCGGTTTGATCACGATCGCGTTCGCCACGTCGGCTTCGCCGACGACGAACAGCTCCGTCGCATCGAGCCACGGCGTTTCGCGGATGCGCGTCAGCAACTCATCGCTGACCGTCTTCGCGACGATGCAGGCGACGCGTCCGTTCCGCAGCAGCGCGCCGCGCGCGTCGTTCCAGGCGAAGTCGGGCGCGAGCCAGATGACGGCCGGCAACCGCTCGTCATAGCGGATGTCTTTCGGACGGAGCACCAGCGTTCCGGAAGCGAACGGCTCCACCTCGACGTCCAGCCGTACGGCAGGAGGAACGGCCATCGCGCGCTCCTCCCCGCCGTACTTCATCACTTCCACGCGATCGCTGGCGTCGGGCGTCGAGTACGCCACCGCGTAGAACTGCCCTTCCGCATCCCACGCGCGCGAGTGGATCCGCGCGTGCGGAAAGTCATTCGAGAGCTGGGCGGCCGTCGGGATGTGCACCGTACGGACGATGTCGCCGATCTTCGCGCGCACGATGAAGCTGACCTTGTTGCCGCGCGGCGCCCATTGCGGGGAGAACTCGTCCGCGGGATCCTGCGGCACCCAGTTGACCTTGCTGCCGTCGGAGCTGACGAGGCCGATGTCGAAGCCGCGCTCGCCGACCGCCGAGAAAACGACCTCGCCACGCGACTCCGAGAAGTCGAGCGACTCGACGGCCGGGAACGCCGCGGTGAGCTCTTTTTCCTTGTTGAAGATCTTCGTGCCGACGAAGCGGATCGGGCCGTCCGCAAGCATTGGCGGCGCGAGCTCGGGTGCGGTCTGCAGCTTCCCGCTCGCGTCGTAGAACACGGAACCGACGCGCGGCGTGGCAGGCACGCTCATCCAGGCGTCCGGAATGCGCGGCGTCGTCGAGACGCAACCGCCGAGAACGAGCAGAGCCGGAACGATACGGCGGAGGCCGTGAGACATGGCGGCGGATTCTAAATCATTGATTCAAAAGAGCAAAATTCACGGCACGGCGAGTGCAAATAATCCTTGTCATGGACCTGCAAAAGGATTTGATCGAGTCCGGAAAAGATAAACCAAAAGGTCGCAAGCTGAGGGCGTCCGTCGCCTCGTTCGCGATTCACGCGATGCTCGTAGCCGGCATTGTGTTCGCCGGCCAGCAGAAGGAAGTGCACAAGGTTGCGGCCGAGAGGCCGATGGACGCGTTCATCACGCGTGGTGCGGCTGCGCCGCCTCCCCCTCCGCCACCTCCCCCGCCGCCCGCGAAGTCGAGCGGCGCGCCGAAATCGACACCGAAAGTACAGCCGAAACCGGTGGAGGTGCCGAAGATCACACCGATGACCCCGCCGGTCGAGATTCCGAGAGAATTGCCGGTCACGCAGCCGATCCCGACTCCCGCGCTCGAAACGCCGGTCGTCGATGAAACACCCGCCGATACTGGCGGCGGCGCGACGACCGGAACCGGCGACGCCGTGAACGGAGTGGTCGGTGGTGTCGAAGGCGGCGTCGCCGGAGGCATCGTCGGAGGTGAGATCGGCGGTGTGAAGGGCGGAGAGATCGGCGGCGTGCAGGGTGGCGTCGTCGGCGGCACGGTCGGAGGCCAGGTGGGCGGTACGGGCACCGGCACCGGCGGCACCGGAACCGGCGGCGACGATGCGCCGCTGGGCGATGGTCCGCTGCGCGTCGGCGGCAACGTCAAGGCTCCGCAGATCGTCACGCGCGTGCAGCCCGACTACACGGAGTCGGCGCGCAAGGCGAGAATCGCCGGCGTCGTGATCGTCGAAGCAATCATCGACGAGAACGGCAACGTCGATCAGGTGAAAGTCGTCAAAGGATTGCCCGCCGGTCTTGCCGAAGCGGCAGAGAACGCGGTGCGCAAGTGGAAGTTCCGCCCCGGCACGCTCAATGGACGTCCCGTGGCGACGATCTTCAACCTCACCGTCAATTTCAAACTCGATTGATGCGTGAGCAGTCGAGAGAGGGCCGGCGTCCAGCAGGATGCCGGCCTTCTGTTTTGCTACCATCGCCGCGGTCCCACCATGACGATTGACGCGGAACTCCCCCTTTCCCTCCCTCTCGCGCCACCACCTCCGCACGTCGAAACCGTCGCCGCGCCGGGACCGTCAACGCCGCGGTTCGGCGCGCTGAAGGCGTTGATCGCGTTCTTCCTCCTGCTCTTCGCGCAACTCTCGGCCGGAATCTTCGTGATGCTCGTGGCGCTGCTCTCCGGCGTCGCGCGCGGCAAGGACGTCGCGAACAGCTCGGTCGTCAGTGGCCTCATCACCGACGCGATGCCGGCGCTGTTGTTCGCCAGCGGCGCGTTCTCCACGGCGGCGGTGCTGGCCATCGCGCGTGCCTGGGCGTGGCCGGCGGTACTGGACAGAAGCGCGGAGGGCATCGGCCTGAACCGCGCGCAACCGCGCGCGATCGCGTTGTGGGCAATCGCCGGTACGGTCATCTCGGCGCTCTACATGAGCGGCGTGCAGTGGCTCGTGCCGCCCGATCCTTCCACGCCGGCCGGTCCGCTGGCACAGGCCGCGGCGAGCGGCGGCTTGAATCGCGTGATGTGGATCGTGCTGGCGCTGCTGTTCGCGCCGCTGGTCGAAGAATTCTTCTTTCGCGGCGTGCTGCTGAAAGGCTTCACGAACAGCTGGGGTCTCTGGCCCGGCGCGATCGTCACGACGATTCTGTTCGTGCTGCTGCATCTCATGGAGACGATCCATTACTGGCCCGCGACCGTGGCCGTGACGGCGATGGCCATCGCCGTCTTCGTCGCGCGCAAAACCACCGGCAGCCTCGTTCCGCCGATCGCGATGCATTTCAGCTACAACCTCACCATCGTGCTTTTCTCCACCGGCATCTCGATGTTTGGTTGATCGTGCATCTTCTCGTCATTGCACCACGCGAGTTCACGCCGCTTGAGCTCCTGAAGCGCGAGGCGCCGGGGATCGAGCTGACGGTCGGCACCGACGCAAATGTCTTGCGTGAGGCCGCCGCGCGCGCCGATGCTGTGCTGATCGCGCCGCGGTTCGGCTCTCTTCTCACCGAGTTGTGGCGCGAGCTCGCACACGTGCGCTGGATCCACACGCTCGCCGCCGGCGTGGAGTTTCTGCCGTTCGATTTGCTGCGGCGCAGCGACGTCGTGGTCACGAACTCGCGCGGACTTTATGCCGATGCTCTCGGCGAGTTCGCCATCGCGGCGATGCTCTGGTTCGCGAAAGACCTGCGCCGCCTCGTGCGCAATCAGCAGCAGTCGCGATGGGAGCCGTTCACGGTCGCGCGACTCGAGGGGCAGACCGCCGGCATCATCGGCTACGGCGGCATCGGCCAGGCCGTCGCGCGCCGCGCCTCCGCCCTCGGCATGCACATCATCGCGGTGCGCCGCAGGCAGGAGCTCGGCGATCCGACCATCGAAGAAGTGCTCGCGCAGGCCGACTACGTCGTCCTCTGCACGCCGTATACACCGGCCACGCATCGCCTGCTTTCGCGCGAGCGTCTGGCCCTCATGAAATCGAGCGCGGTGTTGATCAACATCGGCCGCGGGGCAACCGTCGATGAAGGCGCGCTGGTCGACGCGTTACGCGCGCGCCGGATTCGCGGTGCCGCGCTCGACGTCTTCGAGACCGAGCCTCTGCCGGCCGAGCACGCGCTGTGGCCACTCGACAATGTGCTGCTCTCGCCACACAGTGCCGATCACACGGACGATGCGCATCTGCGGGCCATGCATTTCTTCGTCGAGAACCTGCGCCGCTTCCGCGCCGGCGAGTCGCTCGAGAACGTCGTCGACAAACACGAGCAGTACTGAAAAAAAACGAGGCGCCGAAGTTTCCTCCAGCGCCTCGCTTCCCGGAATCGGATTTTCTTAGAACGCTTCGGCGTCCGCGACCGTCTTCGGCTGCTTACCGACTTTGCGCGAGATCGCTTTCGCCTGCAGGAACAGTCCGAGGTAATCGCGGCCGCCCGCTTTCGAATCGGTGCCCGACATGTTGAAGCCGCCGAACGGATGCACGCCGACGAGCGCGCCGGTGCACTTGCGATTCAGATAGAGATTGCCGACGAAGAACTCCTCCTGCGCCCGCTCGAGCTTTTCTTCGTTGTCGGTGAACACCGCGCCGGTGAGACCGAACTCGGTGTTGTTGGCGATGCGCATCGCATCATCGAAGTCCTGCGCTTTGATGACCGCGAGCACCGGGCCGAAGATCTCTTCCTGCGCGATGGTCCCCTGCGGGTCGACGTCGATGATGACGGTCGGCTCGATGAAGAAGCCGTCCTTCGGATCGACGTTCCCGCCGGCCATCAGCTTGCCGCCTTCCTTCGTCCCTTTGTCGATGTAGCTCTTGATCGTCTCCATCGCCTTCCTGTTGACGACCGGGCCGACCGCGTTTTCGAGAAGCGACGGATCGCCGATGCGCAGCTTCTTCGTCTTCTCGACGATCATCGGCACGATCTGGTCGTAGATCGCGGAGTCGATGATCGCGCGCGAGCAGGCCGAGCACTTCTGCCCCTGGAAGCCGAACGCCGAGGCCACGACGGCCGATGCCGCTTCGTCGAGATTCGCGACTTCGCGGTCGACGATGATCGCGTCCTTGCCGCCCATCTCGGCGACGACGCGCTTGATCCACAGCTGGCCTTCGCGATGTTTGGCCGCTTCTTCGACGATGTGCAGGCCGACGCCCTTCGAGCCGGTGAACGAGATGAAGCGGATCTTCGGCGACTGCACGAGCGGATCGCCGACTTCACCGCCCGAACCGCTGACGAAGTTCACGACGCCCGGAGGCATGCCTGCCTCTTCGAGCAGTTCGAAGAAGCGATAGGCGATCCACGGCGAATCGGACGACGGCTTCATGATCACGCAGTTGCCCGCGACCATTGCGGCGGTGGTCATGCCGCACATGATCGCCAGCGGGAAGTTCCACGGCGGAATGACGCCGCCGACGCCGAGGGGGATGTAGACGAGGTGATTGTCCTCGGATTCGATTTTCGTGATCGGCTGTTCGCCGCCGTAGCGATACGCCTCGCGCGCGTAGAACTCCATGAAGTCGATCGCTTCGGCCGTATCGGCGTCCGCTTCCGCCCACGTCTTGCCGACTTCGAGAATCATGACCGCGGAGAATTCGTGCTTGCGCTCGCGCATCAGCTTCGCCGCCTCGAGCAGCACGCCCGCGCGGACGTCGACCGGCTGGCGCTTCCACGACTCGAACGCGTTCCAGGCGACGTCGATGGCGCGCTCGGTGTGCTCGCGCGTTCCCTTCTGGAATCTGCCGAGCACCTGATCCTTGTGCGCGGGGTTGATCGACTCGAAGGTCTTGAGACCGGTGATGCGCTCGCCACCGATGACGAGCGGATGCTCCTTGCCGATCTCGCCCAGCACCTTCGCCAGGGCGAGCTCCATCGCGGCTTTGTTCTCCGGCGTGGTGAAATCGGTCAGAGCTTCGTTGCGGAACTCCGGGAGGGACATTCAGTGATTCCTTTCAGGCGTCCTTGTTGCTATTAGCTGCTAGGTTTGATGGGGCCGGCGCGGTCAGGCGCGGCGTGCAAGGGACCGGTATGTTATCGAAATCGACCGCCAGAGCAACCTTCGCCGCAGTGACGATGCTGGCGCTCTCCTGCTCGCATTTCACGCCGTGGAGAAACGAGCCCGAGCGGCCGGAAGTGAACCTCGCCTTCACACTGGAAAGAAACCTCATCGAGCTCTCGAATGTTCGCGTCGACAATCGCGAAGGGCGTTTCCTTCTCGGCAGCGCGTTGCCCCGAACCGTGCTCGACGCCCGTTTCGCGGTACCGCCGCGCGCGAACAACGTGCTGCAGCTCAGCGGAAAGGAAACGCTGCGCATCGATCCGATCGCGCAGGACCTCGGCGGCGTCGCCGACGGCATCATCGGCACCGAGGCCTTTCGCGGCGCCGCCATCACCATCGACTATCGCGCCGGCCTCGTCACCTATCAGAAGAGCGGCATCGCCCGCGGCTACATGACCATCTTCAAGTATCAGGTCGAGCCGATGATGTACGTCGCCGTGAACGGACGCGAGACGGCGGTGATCGTCGACACCTCGAGCCCCGACACGCTCGTGCTTCCCGGCCCGAACGGCCGCGGCACCGTCGACGTCGCGATCGCCGGCACGCTCTTCGGCCCGACGGATATCCGCTACGCGAACGTCGAGCGGCCACGCATCGGCAATCGATTGCTCTCGAAGTTTCTGGTGACGATCGACTACCGGCAGCGTGTGGTCGGCGTGTGGCGGGATCCGCGTTCGAGCTAGCCGTCGCGCGCGACCTATAATCGCGCGCATGCGTGCCGCCCTGGCGTTCCTGCTGGTTTTCGCGTCGGTCGCATCCGCACAGTCATTCAAGCTCGAAGGCTACGTCGCCGGCCGGGCCATCAACGCGACCGGGCCAGCCTCCTGGCTCGAAGGCGACTGGGGACGGTTCGAAGCGACCGGCGAGCGCGATGACGCGATGGCCGTGGCGCAGCTCGGCCTCGACTGGACGCCGTCGAATTTTCTGCGGCTGCATGCGAGCGGTACCGCGCGTCGCGATCCGGAGGAGTTCGGCGGCGAGGCGGCCGGTCTCGTCGAGGCATTCGCCGACCTGCACAAGGAATTCGGCCTCGACGACGTGCAGTTGCGCGCCGGCTACTTCTTCCTCCCCACCTCGCGCGAGAACATCGATCCGCTCTGGGCCTCGCCGTACACGATCAACTTCTCCGCGCTGAACACGTGGATCGGCCAGGAAGTGCGGCCGGTCGGCGTCGATCTGCAATACCGGCACATCACGAGTGCCGGCCATGCGATCACCGCCGGCGCAACGGCGTTCCGCGACAACGACACGATGGGAACGCTGCTGGCGTGGCGCGGCTGGAGCGTCGGCAGCAGACTCTCGACGTACGGTGAAACACTGCCGTTGCCGCCGCTCGCCTCACTCGCGGACGGGAACGAGCAGTTCTTCCGTCAGAACGATGAAGGAACGACGCCGTTCACCGAGGATCTCGATGGGAAGACGGGGTACGCGGGACGCGTGCGCTACTCGGTTCCGCAACGCTGGAACGTGCAATACACGTATCTCGACAACCTCGGAGATCTGAAACTGCATCCGCCGGCGAGCGGCAACAACGGCTCGGTCTATTCACCGGAGGCCGAGTATTCGTGGCGCACGAAGTTCCATCTCGTCGGTCTCGAGATCGGCAATCCCGATTCGCTCGTCTTCGCCGCCGAATACCTGCGCGGCAGCACGGAGATGGGCGTCTTTCGTCCAGCGTATGTCGAGGCGGACTTCGACGCGCTGTACGTCCTCCTCTCCGACAAACGCGGCCGCAACCGCTGGACCGCGCGCTACGAGATCTTCGGCACCGACGAAGCGGACGAGAGTCCCGCCGAAATCAATGAAGAGGATCTCCGTTCCTGGACCCTCGCGTGGCTGTTCGACCTCCAGGATCACCTTCGCCTCGGCGCCGAGTTCACCCAGATCACCGGCAAGCGCGTCGAGTCGACCGACCCCGATGGGCGGACGGTGACGATCGAGGCGCGGTACCGGTTTTGAGGCAGTGGAAAGTGAAAGCGGTCGTGGAGTAGGAATTGAAAATTGAAAATTGAAAATTGAAAAAGGGTCGTCGCGATGCGCGACGGCGGTGCCGAACCGCGACGACCATTTTTCAATTTTCAATTTTCAATTTTCAATTCACACCCCCAACGTCCGTTCCCACAACGCCCACTCAATGAATCGCCCCCTGCCGCTCCCGCAATGACCCTGCTCCGCGGCGATTCAGTACGGCCTGAATCTCGGCGATGATCGAGAGTGCGATCTCTTCCGGCGTTTCGCCGCCGAGGTCGAGACCGATCGGGTTGTGGATGCGCGGATCGCCGGGATGGGCGAGCTCCGCGAGTAATTCGCTGCCGCGTTGCTTCGGGCCGAGGATGCCGATGTATGCGATCGGGGACGCGAGCAGCATCCGCAACACGTCGACGTCGCGCATGAAGTTGTGGGTCATGATCACGGCGGCGTCGTAGTGGTCCACCTCGATCGCTTCGCGTGTGGTGACCAGGTCGGTCTGCCAGCCGAGCTGCTTCGCGAGCGCGAGCACCGGCTCGACGTCCGCACCGCCGCCGAAGACGACCAGCGCGCGTTGCGGAGCGATGAGCTCGACGAGCGTTTCGCCGTTCGGCAGCGTCGTCGTCCACCGCACCGGCTCGCGGCCGTTCCATCGGAACGATGCGAGCGGCGGCGGCTGCCGCGCATCGAACGGCTCGATGAGCAGATCGAGAATGCCGCGACACCCGAGGCCGAGTCCGAAGACGATGTCACTGCTGCGCGTCGAGTCGTAAGTGACGATGCGCGGGGTCATCTCCTCGAGCCACGGCGCGATCCGCTCGGCGAGATCGCGCTCGAGACAACCGCCGCTGATCGCTCCAACCGCCCGGCCATCCTGACCGATGACCGCACGTGCCCCCATCCGGCGATACGTCGATCCCTCCGTCCGGATGACCGTCACCACCACACCCCGCTCGGTGCGACGTATGGCGTCGAGAATTCTGTCGAGTTCGTGCATTGGAACACGGGTGTCGGGAGTCGGTTGTCGGGAGAACGAAGAACCCTCGGTGAATGCGCTTCGCTCGTTCTCCCGACTCCCGATAACCGACAACCGACTCACCCGACAGGCAAGCTTCTTACCCGCTTCCCATTCAATCGGAACATCGCGTTCGTCACGGCGGCCATGGTTGGGGGCAGGCCGGGCTCGCCGGTTCCGGTGGGAGCTTCGGCGCTTGGGACGATGTGCACTTCGATCTGGGGCATGTCCGGCAGGGCGAGGAGCGGGAAGTCGTGGAAGTTCGATTGCTGGACGCGGCCGGCCTCCATCGTGATCTTCTGCCCGAGTCCCGCGGCGAGGCCGTAGACGATGCCTCCTTCGATCTGCGCGCGAATGCCGTCGGGGTTGATCGGCACACCGCAATCGATCACGCAGACGATCTTGTGGACTTTCGGGTGGCCGCTTGCATCGAGCGAGACCTCGGCGACCTGCGCGGCATAGCTGAAGAACGAGTGGTGCGCGGCAAAGCCGAGAGCGCGGCCCGCGGCGAGTGGTTTGCCCCAGCCGCTCCTGTCGCGCGCGAGCTCGATCACGGCGCGCAGCCGATCGCTCTTGAACGGCCAGAGTCGCGCCGGATTGCGCTCCCCTTCCGCTTTCTGCACGAACCCTTTCGGCAGCAACTCCAGACGCAGCGCGATCGGATCCTTGCCGCCCGCATGCGCGAGCTCGTCGAGGAACGAGTTCATCACGAAGCCGTTGATCGAGTGTTCGACCGAGCGCCACCAGCCGCGCGGCACGCCCGAGCTCGCGGCGGCGAAGTCGGTGCGGAAATTCGGGACGTCGTACGGCATGTCGTGCACGCCCGGAGTCTCGCTCTCGTGCGGTGTCTGCGTGCCCGGCTCCAGATACGCGTCGATCGACGCCGCCGCGATGCGGTGATGCCACGCCGTCACGTTTCCTTCGTCATCGAGCGCCGCGCTGATGCGATGCAGGCTGGCAGGACGGTAGAAGTCGTGCTGCATGTCGTCTTCGCGCGTCCACTGCACCTTCACCGGCGCGCCGACCGCTTTCGAGAGCTGCACCGCTTCGAGCGCGAAATCGGGATTCGCACGACGTCCGAACCCGCCGCCGAGCATGGTCACGTGCACCTGCACCTGCTCGGGCTTCGTGCCGAGCAGCTCGGCCGATGACCGCGCGATCCAGTCGGGAAACTGCGTCCCCGTCCACACCACGGCCGTGCCATCGCTCTTCACATGTGCTACGGCATTCAGCGGTTCCATCGCCGCGTGCGCGAGAAACGGCACGTCGTATTGGGCCTCGACTTTCTTCGTCGCATTCGCGATGACGCTGACGTCGCCGCGCGTCGTGACCGGTTTGCCGTGATCGACGATCTCCGCGAACTGCTTGCGCAGCGCCTCTTCCGATTCGCTCGCGTGCTCGCCTTCCTCCCACTCGATCGCCAGCGCCTCACGACCCTTCATGGCCGCCCAGGTCGACGTCGCCACGACGGCCACGCCGTTCCACGGCAAGTCCGTCCCTTTCGCCGCGATCTGCACGACGTCCTTCACGCCGCTCACCGCTTTCGCTTTCGCGGCGTCGACCCGTTTCACCTTCGCGCCGAACACCGGTGCGCGCGCCACCGACGCGTAGAGCATGCCCGGCACTTTCACATCGATGCCGTAGCCCGCTTTGCCGGTGACGATGTCGCCGTTGTCGAGACGCTTCGTCGCCTTGCCGATCAGTTTGAACTGCGACGGCTCTTTCGGTTTCGCATCGGCGGCAAGCTTGATCCTGGACGCCTCTTCGGCCACTTCGCCGAACGTGACCTTCGCTCCGTTCGCCGCGCTGATGACTCCCCGCTCGACGGTGAGCGTCGCCGCATCGACGCCGAGTTTCGCGGCAGCGGCGGAGACGAGCATCGCCCGCGCATTCGCACCCGCCTGCCGCAGCGGCGTCCAGAGCGTGCGGATGCTGCTGCTGCCGCCCGTACCCTGGCGGCCGAATTTCGGATCGAAGTGCGCCTGCTGGATGCGCACGTTCGCCCAATCCGCATCGAGCTCCTCGGCGAGGATCATCGGCAGCGTGGTGCGCACGTCCTGGCCCATGTCGGACTTCGACACCCACAGCGTGACCGTGTTGTCTTTCGCGATCTGGATGAATGCGCCGAGGTCCGACAACGCGCCGGCGGAGTGCGCGTGCGCGGGAAAGGAGAGGCCGACGATGAGACCGGCTGATGCGGCGGACGAGACCTGCAGAAACTCGCGACGGTTCATGCCTCACCTGCCGCGCGATGAATCGCCTTGCGAATGCGCTGATACGTGCCGCAGCGGCAGAGATTGCCCGACATCGCATCTTCGATGTCGGCGTCGGTGAGCTTCCCCTTCTTGCGCGCAAGCAGCGCCGCGGCCGACATGATCTGTCCGGCCTGACAATAGCCGCACTGCGGCACGTTCTCGGCCGCCCATGCTTTCTGGAGAGGATGCGTGCCGTTCAGCGACAACCCCTCGATCGTCAACACCTTCTTGTTCGCCACCGACGAGACGTCGACCGAACAGGAACGCGTCGGCTCGCCGTCGACATGCACGGTGCACGCGCCGCAGAGTCCCATGCCGCAGCCGAATTTCGTTCCCGTCAGTCCAAGCTCGTCGCGCAAAACCCAGAGCAGTGGCGTATCCGGCTCGGACTCGATGGCCGCCGGTTTTCCGTTCACGATCAGTTTGGTGGACATGCGCGCGATGGTACGCCGGGCGCATGTAAAAAAATGTTTCGGGATGTCACGAATGCGATTCGCCGCAGTGCTCCTCCTCATCACCATCGTCGGATGCGGCGCCGCCGCGCCGGCGGGACAGGCAACGCCATCGCGAGCCGTCGACTACGACGTGATCGTCGCCGGTGGTGACGTCATCGACGGCACCGGTGCACCACGCCGACGTGCGGACGTCGGCATTCGCGGCGACTCGATCGCGGCCATCGGCGACCTCTCGCAAGCGACCGCCACGACGACGCTCGACGCGCGCCACCAGGTCGTCACCCCCGGCTTTATCGATCTCCTCGGCAATTCGCAGGCGGCGGTGCTGATCGATCCGAGTCTCGAAGGAAAAATCCGGCAGGGCGTCACGACGGAAGTCACGGGCGAAGGACATTCCCCCGGACCGCAGAACGACGCCATGCTGGCGGAGATGGAGCGGACCAAACCGAAAGGGTGGCCGAAAGTCACCTGGCACACGCTCGGCGAGTTCATGAACGTGATCGAGCAGCGCGGCTCCGCGCTCAACTTCGCGCTCTTCATCGGTGCCGCAAACCCGCGCGAGATGGTCCTCGGCCACGCCGATCGCGCACCGACCGCGGACGAGTTGAAGCAGATGGTGGCCATCACCCGGCAGGCCGTCGATGAAGGGGCGATCGGCCTGTCGAGTGCGCTCATCTATCCGCCCGGCCGCTTCGCCACCACCGAAGAACTGATCGCGATGGCGCGCGTCAGCGGCTCGTACTGGACGCACCTCCGCAACGAGAGCACGAACATCGAGAGTGCGGTCGACGAGGCGATTCGCATCGGACGCGAGGCGAAGGTGCCGGTGAACATCTTTCATCTGAAGATCGGCGGCGAATCGAACTGGGGCCGGATGCCGGCCATCGTTCGCAGGATCGAGAACGCACGGAAGGAAGGGATCGACATCGCGGCGAACATCTATCCGTTCAACGCGACGTCGACCGATCTCACCTCGATCGTGCCGGCATGGGCGCTCGACGGCGGCTACCTGAAACTGCAGGAGCGCCTCCAGGATCCGGCCACGCGCAAACGGATCGGCGATGAATTGCGCGCGGGACGATTGCGCGGCAAAGGAGCGGAGACGATCGTCATTCGCGGCGAGCCGGGCGTGAAGCTCACCGAGCTTGCGAAGGCAGAGAACGTCGATGCCGCGGAAGCGGTGCTGCGCCTCTTCGATCGCGAACCGATTTCGCCCATTGCGATTTTTCTGTCGCTCAGTGAAGCGGACATGAAGACCGCGCTCGTGCAGCCGTGGGTCGCGTTCGGCTCCGATTCGGGTGCGGTGGTCGGCGAGATGCGCACCCGCGGCGCGCATCCGCGTGCGTATGCGACGTTTTCCCGCGTGCTCGCGAAATACGTGCGCGAGGAGAAGCTGCTCACGCTCGAGGAAGCGGTGCGCAAGATGACGTCGCTCGCCGCCTCACGCGCGGCGTTGCGCGATCGAGGGGTCTTGAAGATCGGAATGAAAGCCGACGTCGCCGTCTTCGATCCGGCGAAGGTGCAGGACCTCTCGACGTACGACGATCCGCATCACTTCTCCGCCGGTGTCGCGCACGTGCTCGTGAACGGAGTGCCGGTGCTGCAGAACGCCACGATGACCGGCAAGCTGCCGGGACGGATCCTCCGTCGCGTCAGCGGTACTGCAGCATCGCCGCAACCAGCGCGCCGGCCATGATCGTCACCGCCACGGCGTACGTTCCGGCCCACGCCAGCGCGGTCTTGAGCGCCGCCTTCCCGCTCGACTGCCCATAGAAGCGACGCTGCGCGAAAAAGAGATAGATGAGATTCACGCCGATGTGCGTGAGCGTCAGCGTCCGTTGCAGCGGGCCCGGCGTGAATCCGTTCGCTGCATAAAACGGCCAGATCAGCAGCGTGAAGAGATACGAGAACGTCAGGTAATGCGCGGCGAAGACGAGATGCTCCGCGAAGGCACGCTTCCGCCGGAGATAGATCAGCTTCAGCACGATGGCGATGCCGACGATGTTTGCGAGTTGCAGCATCGACAGATTCTTGTGCCACCGTTCGTCGATCTTGTCGTCGTACGCCTCGCGGGTCATGTGGTGCTTCGCGGCCTTGCGATCGAGCATCGAGCCGAGGGCGCCGTTCGTGTCGAACTTGCGGAACGTGGCCACGGAGTAGATCGCCGCCGGTTTGTACGCGGTGTAGGCGACGAACTGCAGCGCGAACAACGTCAGGAACAAACGCAGCGGTCCGATGGAGCGCTTCTTCTGTCCCGCGAAATATTCGACCGTGAGCTGTCCCGGATGGACGATCAGCTCTTTCAGCGTGCGCCACAACTTGCCGTCGACATGCAGCATCTCGTGCAGCAGTTCGTGCAGGAGATGTTTGACCGTGAGATCGTGATGGCTCGGCTGTTGTTCGCCGCAGTTCGCGCAGTAGGTGGCCGCACGCGGGTCGTGGCAGTTGGTGCAGATCGTCGATTCGGACACGAAGCGCTGATTCTAGCGGACGCTTCTCCGTTTCCTCGCCGTCACGACCGGGCCGCGAAGATTCGTGTCGAGAAACTCATCGACGACGGTCTGGTACTTCGCTTGATCGAAGACGCTGCCGCCGTGATCGCCGGTGGGAATGAGCACGAGCTTCGAGTCGACGCCTCTGGCCTGCAACGATTGATGCAGCGTCACGCTCTGCTGGTACGGCACGAGGCAGTCGAGCATCCCGTGCATGATCAGAAACTTCGGATCATCCTCGGTCACGTACGACATCGGGCTGGCCGTCATCGTCCACTCGCGGCACGACTGGATCGGGCATCCCATCAGCAGCGACGGCGGCATGTACGAAGCATTGCCGTCCAGCGGGATGCACGGCAGTTTCTGCTCTTCGATCTTCAGGAGATCCGTCGGTCCGTAGAGATCGATCACCACCTGAACACGACTCGAGAATTGCGGATTGCCGAGAGCAAGTCCTTCGAGAGCAGGAACCCCGCCGCTCGTGCCGAGCACCGCGGCGAGGTGACCGCCCGACGAGGTGCCGAACACACCGATGCGATTCGGATCGAGCTTGAAGCGGGCCGCGTTCGCGCGCAGCCAGCGAACCGCCGCCTTCGCATCTTCGACCGGCGCGGGCCAGATGTTCTGCGGCGCCAGCCGGTATTCGATGCTCGCCACCGCGTAACCACGCGACGCCTGTCGCACCGCCGGCCCTCCGAAACGATCCCCCATGATCCACGCGCCACTGTGCAGATAAACGATCACCGGATGCGGTCCCGGCCCATCCGGAACGCGCAGATCCATCAGCAGCGGCACGGCATTCGGACTCGCGAATTCGAGGGCCTCGTACGTGGTGAACGTACCGGCGGACGCGGCGGTGGTGACGAGACAGACGAAGAGCGCACGGAGGAACCGGGACATACCGCGCGAAGAAACGATCAGGCCCGGACGTAAATTCTTTTTCGATCGAGCCACCACAACACCGCGTACCAGAAGAGAACGAACGTGAGTGCCCACAGCAGCGACGCGAGGTGCGGCTCGAAGTACGGCTTGTAGAACGCGCGATAGCTTTTCGCCCCCCACTTCGTCATGCCGAGGACGCGGGCCATGCCGCCGGAGCCGACGAAGGCGATCAACGGGTTCATGCCGAAGACGCGAAATGGCTCGGCCGGGAGCTTCCAGATCCACAACGCCAGCAGCAGCGATGCGGCTCCGGCGGTGAAGACGACGTAGGAACTGGTCCAGAGATTTTTGTTGATCGGAAACACGAGGCCCCACGCCAGTCCGATCGCGGTGGCCGCGACGCCGAAGAGGACGAGCCGCCCGAGGTTCTTCGCTTTCACCCATGGCGCCACGAGGATGCCGATCAGCGCTGTTGCGATCGCCGGAATCGTCGACAGCGGTCCTTCCGGATCCCACGTTTTGCTCTGCTTCCAGAGATGCGCCTCCGGAATGAGCGCGCGGTCGACCTGCGCCGCGATCGTGGCATCCGGCGGCTGCAGCGGACCGCGCGTCAGGACGAACCAGTAGCCGAACAGGATCACGATGACGATACCGAGGATCACGCGTCGTGAAGCCTTCATCGCGATCAGCGCCGCGACGATGTAGACGATGCCGATGCGCTGCAGCACGCCCGTCCAGCGCATCGTTGCGAAATTGAAGTACGGGAACTGATTCAGCAGCAGGCCGCACAACAGAATGATGCCGCCGCGCTTCAGAATGCCGAGGGTGTCTTTCTTCGCCAGCTCGGTGGTGATGCCGACGATGAAGAGGAAGAAGGGAAAGATGAGATCCGTCGGCGTCCAGCCATGCCACTCCGCATGTTCGAGCGGCCAGTAGATCGCCGACCACGTGCCGGGATTGTTGACCAGCAGCATCGCGGCGACGGTGAATCCGCGAAAGGCGTCGAGCGCCGGAATGCGACTGGACAATGCAGCAGGCAAGCGCTCGCTACTGTACGCACGTGCACACCGGCTAGGCAATGAGCGACTTGTAGGCTTTCAGATGCCGCAGCGCGGCCTGCTTCTCGCCGCGACGTTCATAAATGCCGGCGAGGTTGTAATGCGCATCGGCATTGTCGGGATCGAGCGCGATGGCTCGCTGATACGCATCGAGGGCATCGTCCGCGCGTCCGAGGTCTTCGAGCGCGACGCCGAGGTTGAAGGCGGCGGTTTCGTGTTGCGGGTCGGCGTTCATCGCCGCACGATAGTGTTGCTCCGCTTCCGCCGCCGCGCCTTCTTCGTGCAGCAGCCGCCCGAGATTCACATGCGCGTCGGGATGTCCCGGATCGAGTTGCAATGCGCGGGCATACGCATCCTTCGCGTCCGCGGCCGAGGAGAACTCGCGTTCACATCCGAGTTGATACCACTCCTCGGCCGACGAAGCTTCCTCCGCGACGGCATGCAGCGCGAGCGACGGTGCTCTCTCGGTAATCTCCGAGACCGCGAAATCGAACAGCGCCTGTCCCGACTCGGGATTCCAGACGGCATCGCCGTCACGAACGATGACGCGATCGCCGTCGGCGGTGATGCGCACGCCGGTGAGCGACCGCCCCGCCGGGAGTTGTTCGCGCAACCGCTCCAACGCTCGACGCAACTTGCGCCGCGGAATCTGCGCAAGCGACAGCTCGCCCGCGGTCCGAAGAAGAATCAGATCGTGAAATCCGAACCGCAACTCCCCGCGCGGCCCAACCTCCGGATCGAGAATCGTGGCAAACGCGCGAATCTCCGCCGGCGACATCCCCAGCATCGCCGAAACCTCGCGAAGCGAGTAACCCATACCACGATGCATTGTAGTCGGCACGGAAAAACGTAGCGGGTTTGCGGTTTGGGCGATGGCTTCGCGATCGTCCTTCGCGTTGTGCGGCACCTTCGAGATTCGGCGCGGGAAAAAAACGTAGCGCCGGCTTCCAGCCGGCCGGGCCGCCGGCATCCTGCCGGCCGTCCCTCAAAGAGAGTGCCGCCTGGAAGGCGGCGGTCCGGCCGGCTGGAAGCCGGCGCTACGTTTTTTCCACCAACGATCAGCGGGCTCGGGATTTGGCGGTTTTGGCGATGGGTTCGCGGGGGGCGGCCTTGGGGGCTTTGCGATCGTCCTTTGCTTTGTCGGGCATCTTCGAGACTTTGGCGCTGCCCTTCGGGGCCGGTTTCGCGGCGGGTTCGGAGGGTTTCGATTCGGTCTTCGTCGACGAGCCGCCGAGGCTTCTGCGCAGGGCTTCCATGAGGTCGATGACCTGCGCCTTCGGCTCTTCGTCGGCGGTGCCGGTGATCTCCTGCCCTTCCACCTTCTGCTGGATGAGCGCGCGTACGCGATCGGAGACCTCGTCCTTGTACATCTCGGGATGGAACATCTCGCTCGCGCTCATCTCGGCGAGCTGAATGGCCATCTTCAATTCGTTCTCTTTCACTTCCGTATCGCCGAGCTCGAGCTCGTCGATGGAACGAATTTCGTTCGGATAGTAGAGCTGCTGCATGACGAGGCCCTTGCCCAGCGGGCGGATCACCACGACGTAGCCCTTGCCGCGTGCGGCGTACTTCGCCACCGCCCAGCGACCGGTCTCCTGCAGCGCGCGGGACAGCAGCGAATAGGCGCGCGAGCCGTTCTTGTCCGGGCCGAGGTAGTACGGCTTCGCGAAATAGATCGGATCGATCTGATCCGATTTCACGAACTCGGTGATCTCGATCTGCGAGCTCGACTTCTCTTCGAGCGCTTTGAGCTCTTCCTCATTGAAGAGCACGTATTGCCCTTTCGAGAACTCGTAGCCCTTCACCACTTCGGAGCGATCGATGGTGCGCTCGTCCTTCGGACAGTAGAGCTGCTGCTGGACGCGGTTGCCGCAGTCCCTGTGCAGCATGTTGAAGGAAATCTTCTCGGAGGTTTCGGCCGCGGAGAAAAGCTTCACCGGGATGGAAACGAGTCCGAAGGCGATCTGTCCATTGGCTATCGGTCTGGGCATCGAGACACCTCGAAGTGACTTTCCTGATGGATGTTCAACGTGAGGGAGAAAACCCTTTAGTCCGCAGGGAATTAGGGGTGCCCTGAATGTTGTGCATCTTACAATCCCGGCCGGTGAAACGCTACGAACGGATCTGGAGTGTTGTCCGAAAGGTTCCAAAGGGAACCGTCGCCACGTACGGACAGATCGCGGAACTGGCCGGTCTCGAAGGGCACGCGCGCCAGGTCGGCTACGCGTTGCACAACCTCCCCGCCCGCAGCGACGTGCCGTGGCATCGCGTCGTCAATGCGAAAGGCGAGATCAGCCCGCGCTCGGCCGGCGATTCACACGAGTTGCAGAAGATGCTGCTCGAAGCGGAAGGCATCGAGTTCGACGCCCGCGGCCGCATCGATCTGAAGCGCTCAAAGATGCGCGAGGAAGTTCACCGCAAGCATCGTCAGCCCCATGGCGCCAGGAAACGGCAAGCGAAATGAACGCTCCGAGGCCGCGCGTCCCGTGAATCCGGAAGCGAAGAGCGTGAAGTCGATGAGGCGACGACGAGTGCGACCTGGGAATCAGACATGAAAAAAGCGGCGAGCTCTCGCGAGCCCGCCGCCTCAGTGTACCGACTGCGATCAGCGGTTGACCTGAATCTCCGGCGCCGTCACCTTCTTCACCGGATTTTTCTCCAGCTGCTCGAGCAGCAGCTTCACCGCCGCTTCGAGTGAAGGATCCTGGCCGGCGGCGATCAGCTCCGGACGATCGATCACTTCGATGTCGGGCGCCACGCCTTCCCCTTCCACCGCCCACATCCCCTCGGTGTCGAGGAAACGGAACTGCGGCGCGGAGATGTTTCCGCCATCCATCAGCGCGGGATTGCCGCTGATGCCGATGAGCCCACCCCAGGTCCGCGTGCCGATGATCGTGCCGAGCTTCTGCTTGCGGAAGTAGTACGGCAGCGCGTCTCCCCCCGAGGATGAATAGCCGTTGATCAGCATCACCTTCGGGCCGACATGCGCATACGCGGGAGTGGACTGTGCGTCGATGTTGCGGCGCACCCAGTAATTCAGCACCGGACGGCTGAGCAGCTCGATCATGCGATCGGGAATGAAGCCGCCGCCGTTGTAGCGGTCGTCGATGATCAGCGCTTCCTTGTCCGCCTGCGGATAGAAGGCTTTCACGAGCTCCCGATTTCCCTCGGCGCCGGTATTCGGCAGATGCATGTAGCCGATGCGGCCGTTCGACGCCTGCTCGACATAGCGACGGCGCGACTCGACCCAGTCGAGGTAGCGAAGGTTCGTTTCCTTCTTCACCGGGCGTACGCGCTCGCTGCGCGCACCCGCCGCGTCGGGTTTCGCATTCACGAGCAGCGTGACCACGCGATTCGCTTTGTTCTCGAGCAGCCGATAGAAGTTCTCGACGCCCTTCGTCGAGACGCCGTCGACGGCGAGGATGTAATCGCCTTCGCCGACCTTCACGCCCGGCTCGGTGAGCGGCGAGCGGAACTGCTCGTGCCAGTTTTCGCCGGGGAAAATGTGCCGCACTTTGAAGTAGCCGTCCGCGGGAATGATCTCCGCGCCGAGGAGTCCGTTGTCGACGCGCTTCTGATTCGTGTCGCTCGACGGACCGACGTACGTGTGACCGGCGTTCAGTTCGCCCGCCACTTCGCCGAAGATGTAATCGAGATCGTTGCGGTCGGCGACGAACGGAACGAGCTGGCCGTACTTCTCACGGATCGCGTTCCAATCGAGACCGTGCATGTTCGGGTCGTAGAACCAGTCGCGGAGAATGCGCCAGGCGTCGGTGAACTCCTGCGACCACTCCGCCTTCGGATCGATCTTCATCTCCATGCCGTCGAGCTTCACGAGCGAGTCGTTCGGCTTCTGGCCCGGCTTCGGCGCGAGGATCGAGTAGTTCGGACCGATGCGCGCGAGCAGCTTCTCGCCGTTCGGCGCGAGGTCGTAGTCACGGATGCCGTCGACGACCGTCTCTTCCTTCCGATCGTCGATGTTGTAGATCTTGAGAGACGCCTCGCCGCCGTCGCCCTTCACGTAGAGCACACCGTTCGCGACGGCGCTCAGCTGGCCGTAGGAGCCGGGCGAGCCGGGGATGGCGCGCACGCGATTCTCGAAACCGTTCGGGTCGATCTTCACGACCAGCGGCGCTTTCGGATCGTCCTTCTTCTCCGGAGCGGCCGGCAGGAGCGCCTTCTCTTCGTCACTCTGCGGGAGGAACAACGCCGGGCCGTCGTTCGACAGAATGCCGACGTAGACGCGCTCCGGATCGGTGTAGACGTAATTGAACTCCCAGCCGCTGAACGTCAGATTGAAATCGCGGTTGGACGTGAAGTAGAGGTAGCGGCCTTTCGGATCGAACACCGGCTCGGTGTCATCGGTGCGGCCGCTCGTCAATCGCGACACCTTCGCGCCGGCCACGTTGTAGACGTAGATCGACGAGAACTGCACGTTGTTGACTTTCGTGTACGCGATCCAGCGCGAGTCGGGAGACCAGCGGTAGTGCGTGATGTCGCCGTACTGATTTTTGTCGACGTCCGTCACCTTGCCGCTGGCCACGTCGACGACGTGCAGCGCGTGATCCTTGTCGGAGTACGCGAGCAGCTTCGAGTCGGGGGACCAGAGCGGCGTGAAGCGCCACGCCTTGCCTCCCTTCGTGATCTGCCGCTCGTCGCCCGCGTTGTCGGCGCTGCGCACGAAGATCTCGTAGTCGCCCGGTTTATCGGAGAGATACGCGATCCACTTGCCGTCGGGGGACCAGCTTCCGTCACGCTCGCGAATGCCGGGAGTCTGGGTGAGGTTGCGGATCTCCCCTTCCTTCGCCGGCACGGTGAAGAGCTCTCCACGCGCGGTGAAGACCGCGCGCGCGGCGCTCGGCGAGAGCGAGTAGCCCTCGACGTTGTCCTTCACGTTCTTGAAGTACGGCAGCGTGTTGCGGAAGTCGCCGTAGACGCGAATCGGAATGCGCTCGCTCTTCTGGCCGTCGAAGCGATAGAGATAGCCGCCGTTTTCGTAGACCACCTGCGTCTTGTCGGCGCTCGGCCAGAGCACGTCGTAGTCGGTGTGGTTCGTGACTTTGCGCGTCTGCTTCGATTTCAGATCGTACGCGTAGAGATTGAGGCGTCCCGCTTCTTTCGCGGTCCCCTCCGGACGATCGGACGTGAAGTAGATCGTGTCGCCGATCCACAGCGGCTGGTTGTCGGTGTACGGATTGTTCGTGAGCTGCTCGGACTTGTTCGCGGCGAGGTCGTAGATCCAGACGTCCTGCGCGCGGCCGCCGCGATAGCGCTTCCAGGTGCGGAACTCGCGCTCGATCGGTGTGTAGACGAGCTTCGTTCCGTCCGGCGAGTACATCCCGCCGCCACCTTCCGGAATCGCCAGCGGCGTTTCCATGCCGCCCGACACCGGCACGACATACGGCCGGGCCATGCGATCGCTCCACGGCACGCGGTGCGGAAGGAAGAGGATCTTCGTGCCGTCGGGCGTCCAGTCGAGGATGCGGTTGTCGATGCCGCCGCGCGGCGGAAGCGCGCCGACGTCGTTGTAGAACGTGAGCTGCCGCGGCGCACCGCCATCGACACTGATCACGAAGACCTGGCGGCTTCCGCTGTAGTCCCCGGTGAACGCGATCCAGCGTCCATCGGGCGAAAACTTCGGGAAGTACTCCATTCCTTCGTCGGAGGTGAGACGGCGCGCATCGCCGCCTTTCGTCGACGCCAGCCAGATGTCGCCGGCGTAGACGAAGGCGACCAGGTCGCCATGAATGTCGGGTTGGCGCAGAAGTCGCGTGAGCTTTTCCTGGGCCGAGACGCTCGTAACACTTGCCACGAGCGCAAGAAAAATGATGAGCTTCTTCATGACCCGCTGCATAACACGGATCGGGAGGCAGTTTCATGCGTGATCGATTTTCGTTACTGGTTGTTGTCGTCCTCACGGCTGCTCTCGCCGCATGCGGCGGAAGTGGCACCTCGAGACCCGCGAACATCCCCCAACCCGATCTCGACGCCCGCCTGGCTCACGAGCTCTTCTTCGGCTCGCAGGACAACGCCCCGGCGACGATCAACATCACCGTGCGCAATCGCGCCGCGACGCCGATCAACGTGCGTCGCATCGAGATCGACTCCCCCGGCATGGCGCAGTACACGATCATCCGCAACAACCGCTTCTACAACCAGGTCGTGAGCCCCGGCGAAGAAGCGAACATCGGCCAGGTCGTCACCGTCGTCACGACGACGAGCCGTCCCACCGAACCACTCCAGATCCGCGCGATCGTGGAGTTCGAAGCGGCCGGAACGAGGTGGCGGGAAATCGTGATGGCGCGCCAGTAGCGCGTCCCGGAAGTGGCGTCGCGGCGCCACTTCCAGCCTCATCGCTTACACTAAGTGCATGACGAACCAAGCTGTTATTGCCGACCGGCCGGTCGGCTACTCATGGTACGCCCTCGCCGTTCTCACCGCGGTCTACGTGCTCAACTTCCTCGACCGGCAGGTGATGTACATCCTCTTCCAGCCGATCAAGGCGGAGATGGGCTTCACCGATCTGCAGCTGGCGCTGCTCGGTTCCACGTCGTTCGTCTTCTTCTACACGCTCCTCGGCATTCCGTTCGGACGGCTGGCCGATCGCGTGTCGCGCAAAAACATGATCGCCATCGGCCTCGCCACGTGGAGCCTCTTTTCGGGTCTCACCGGATTCGCGAACGGCTTCTGGTCGATCTTCTTCTGCCGGCTGATGGTCGGCGTCGGAGAAGCGACGCTCGGACCGGCCGCGCTCTCGCTGCTCGGCGACTACTTTCCGCTGCGCATGCGCGGCACCGTCAACGCGATCTACTCGTCCGCCATCGCCATCGGCGGCGGCCTGGCCTTCTTTCTCGGCGGCTGGATCGGCCAGAGTTACGGCTGGCGCGCGGCGTTCTGGTTTCTCGGATTCCCGGGACTGGCGCTGGCCATCGTCACGTTCCTGCTGCGCGAACAGCCGCGCGGGGTGATGGAGTCGACCGCGAAGTCGAGCGCGAAGTGGTCCGATCTCTTCCGCTCCCGCACGCTCAACCTGCTTTTCCTCGGCTACGCGCTCGTCGGGCTCGCGTCGAACAACATCGCCGTCTGGGTGACCGCGTTCTTCATTCGCGTGCATCACCTCACGCTCGTGCAGATCGGCACGTTTGCCGGCGTCATCTCGCTCACGGTCGGCGTGGCCGGCATGGTCTACGCCGGCGTGATCTCCGATCGGTTGAGCCGCCGTCTCCCCGGCGGACGACTGGCCCTCACCTCGATCGCCGCGCTGCTCTGCGTTCCGCTGTGGATCGCGTTGTTGTTCCTCAACAACCTCGTCGCGCTGGTGGTGGTCAACACGCTCCTGTACGTGCTCGCGATTCTCTGGGTCGGCCCCGCGACCGCGGACGTCACCGAGATCGCCGGCCCGAATCTGCGCGGCCTCGCCATCGGCATCTTCTTCTCGATCGTCAACATCGCCGCGTACGGCATCGGCTCTCCGATCATCGGCAAAGTGAGTGACGCTCTCGGCGTGGCGACGAATCCCGCCCAGATGCGCTACGCGCTGCTGGTCTGCCCGGCCGCGTGCCTGCTGGGAGCGATGTTTCTCTGGATGGCCCGCAGAACGCGCGCTACAACCACTTCACCGTGAAGTCGATCAGGAACTTCTGCAGCTTCGCGCCATACGGCGGAAAGAGGAGCTCGATCGCGCTGAACGGCAACCGCTGATGCAGCACGCCGCGGGCGTTCGAGAACGCTTCGAATCCGTAGAAGCCGTGCGATTTGCCGACGCCGCTGTGGCCCACGCCACCGAACGGCAGCTCGAGTTGGTAGAAGTGGATGAGCGTGTGATTGATGGCCGTGCCGCCGGCGCGGGTGCGCGAGACGATGCGCCGGATCACATCCTTCGCACGGCTGAACACGTAAAGCACGAGCGGGCGCTCGCGCTGCTCGATCGTGGCGAACGCGTCGTCGAGAGATCGGTACGTGAGCACCGGCAGGATCGGGCCGAAGATCTCTTCCTGCATCACCGGCGCGTCGGGTGCGACGTTCGTGATCACGGTCGGCTTCAGCTCGCGGCCTTCGCCCGTACCTCCGATCACCACCTCCGCCCCCTGCTTTACCGCGTCATCGAGCAGGCGATGCAGGCGCGCCGCGTGGCGATCGTTGACGAGAATGCCGCGTGAGCCGTTCTCGCCGAGCGCGTCAAACGATGCGCGCAGCTTCGACAAAAACGCATCGCGCACGGTTTCGTGCACGAGCACGTAGTCGGGCGCGATGCAGATCTGGCCGCAGTTGAATGCCTTGCCCCATGCGATCTTCTTCGCGGCGTCATCGAGATTCGCCGAGGCATCGACGATCGCGGGAGATTTTCCGCCGAGCTCCAGCGTCACCGAGGTGAGATGTTCGGAGGCTGCTTTCATCACGATGCGGCCGACGGCGGGACTGCCGGTGAAAAAGATGTGATCGAACTTCTTCGCCAGCAGCGCCTGCGCGACCGACGCATCGCCTTCGACGACCGCGACTTCATTTTCGGGAAAGAGCTCGCCGAGGATGCGTTTCATGCACGCCGTCGAGGCGGGGGTCATCTCGGACGGTTTGAGGATCGCGCAATTGCCGGCCGCGATCGCGGAGACCAGCGGTCCGAGGGTCAGATTGAAGGGGAAGTTCCACGGCGCGATGATCAGCACCACGCCTTTCGGCTCGTGAATGATGCGCGAGGTCGAGCCGAACAGCGCCAGGCGCGTGCTCACGCGCTTCGGCCGCATCCACGTTTTGAGATGACGGATCGCGTGCCGCGCCTCGCTGGCCACCGGATAGATCTCGGAGAGATCGACCTCCTCGGGCGGCTTGCGATAGTCCTCCCACATCGCTTTGCGAATCTCATCGCGATGGGTGAAGAGCGCGCGCTCGAAGCGACGCAGCTTCTCGATGCGCTGCGCTGCCGTCGTCATGGCGACGGCAGCGCGATTCTTCTGTTGCGCTTCGTAGATGCGATCGATGCCGGCGACGCTCACGCGCGGATTGTACGCGCGCACCGCATCACCGCACCTGCCGGCGGAGCCGCCGGTTCAGGGGAAGGTGATCTCGGCGATGTCGGTGAACGGGATGTCCATCGGCACGCCGGTCACGTGATTCGTCACGATCAGTTCCTGCGTGTACTCGGTGTCGCACGAGTCGACGAAGAACACGTCGTTGGTCTGCCCGTTCTTCTGGATCAGCGACACGCGCAGCGCGTTCTTGCCGGGGCAGCAGCTCGACGGCGCGGGCACGCCCGGTCCGACGATCCGTTTGATGGCCGATTTATGCACGTCGGCGGTGGAGGTGCCGAAGCAGAAGCTCTCCGATTCCGACGAGCGGTAGCCGCTGAACGGCACCGCGTATCCGAACTTCAGATTCTCGTAGTCGACCTGAATGATCGTGTTGTCGGTCTTCTTCACGGTGACGGTCGGTGTCGGCTGCAGTTGGATGTTCAGCACGTGCGGACCGGCACCGGAGAGTTTGGTGCGGTAGATCAGATAGCCGGAGCGATCGGCGTCGAACAGGATGTCGCCATACCCCTCGGCGGCCTTGATCTCGAATTTTCCCTGCGCGTCGGACTGGCTGCTGCGGCGGCCGCCACTCACGTGCACGTTCGCCACCGGCGCGCCGGTCACGGCGTCGGTGATGGTGCCGGTCACCGGTGCGGTGATGAGCGCGCCCGGCGTGCGGGGCGTCACCGAGCGGCGTTTCGACGACTGAGCGAGGCCGGGCATGGCGAGGACGGCGGCGAGGAGAACTGCGGGTACTGCCAGGCGGGACTTGAAGGTCATGGATCTCCCTGAATTCATCTTGTTTGCGACGATCCACATCGCCGCGGGTTCCTGTGAGCGAAGTAGATGGTACCCCATACATACGGACGACCCGGCACTCCTGTCGTCACATTTCACGGGACCGTGATCGATATACTCCGCTGGCCACGCGATTGCTTCCTGCACGCGAATCACCTGGAGGCTTATTGATGCGATCTCTTCCTCGGATCCTCGCCGGATGTGCCGCGATTACACTCGCGGCCTGTACGACGGCCGTCACGCCCGTCGCACGACCGATCACCGAACCTGCGAACACCACGCCGGCCGTAACAGAGTCTGCCGAACCCATGCACGAGACCACGCCCGCTCCTTCCGTTCCGACCGTCGAAGATGCGATTCGCTTCGTGAATGACGCGGAGGCCCGGCTCGCGCAGGCCAATGCCGACGCGCAGCGCGCTTCGTGGGTGCAATCGACGTACATCACCGAAGACACGCAGATCATCGCGGCCCGCGAGAACGAGAAGCTGACCAACATCGGCGTCGAGCTCGCGAAGAAGGCGGCGGCCTTCGACAGGCTCGAGCTGCCGTACGACGTGCGTCGCAAGCTCGACACGATCAAGCTGACGCTCACCTCGCCCGGCCCGGCCGATCCCGCGCTCACGGCGGAGATGACCCGCCTCGCCTCCGAGCTCGAAGCGATGTACGGCGCCGGCAAGTACTGCCCTCCCGGAAAGAGCGGCGATGCGTGCCTCGACATCAACGAGATCACGACCATCATGCGCACGAGCCGCAAACCGGACGAACTGCTCGAGGCGTGGAAAGGGTGGCACTCGGTGGCGCCGCCGATGCGCGACAAGTACACGCGCTTCGTCACGCTGATGAACCAGGGGGCGCGCGAGCTCGGCTACAGCGACCTCGGCGCGATGTGGCGCTCGAAGTACGACATGCCGCCCGACGCCTTCGCCGCCGAGGTCGATCGCCTCTGGGGGCAGGTCAAACCGCTGTATGACTCGCTCCACTGCTATGTGCGCTGGAATCTCAACAAGAAGTACGGCGACAACGTGGTCGCGCTCGACCAGCCGATTCCCGCGCATCTCCTCGGCAACATCTGGGCGCAGGAGTGGGGCAACATCTACGACGTGGTCGCGCCGCCGAAAGCGGATCGCGGCTACGACCTCACGAAAATCCTCGAGAAACGCAAAGACATCGACGAGCTGGAGATGGTTCGCATCGGCGAGCGCTTCTTCACTTCGCTCGGCTTCGCGCCGCTGCCGAAGACGTTCTGGGAACGCTCGATGTTCACGAAGCCGCGCGATCGCGACGTCGTCTGCCACGCCAGCGCGTGGGACGTCGATGACGTCGAGGATCTGCGCATCAAGATGTGCATCGAGAAGAACGCGGATGACTTCAACACCATTCACCACGAGCTCGGTCACAACTTCTATCAGCGCGCCTACAACCGTCAGCCGTATCTCTACAAGAACAGCGCGAACGACGGCTTCCACGAAGCGGTGGGCGACACGATCGCGCTTTCGGTCACGCCTGCATACCTCGTGAAGATCGGTCTGCTCGACAAGGAGCCGCCGGCATCGGCCGACATCCCGCTCTTGCTGCGCGACGCGCTCGACAAGATCGCGTTCTTCCCGTTCGGCATTATGATGGACAAGTGGCGCTGGGGCGTTTTCTCCGGACAGATCACGCCGGCGAACTACAACCAGGCCTGGAACGAGCTGCGCCGCCAGTACCAGGGCATCGCTCCCGCGGAAGCGCGCGGCGAACAGTTCTTCGATCCGGGTGCGAAGTACCACATCGCCGCGAACGTGCCGTACGCGCGCTATTTCCTCGCGCGCATTCTCCAGTTCCAGTTCCATCGCTCCCTTTGCCAGTCGAGCGGCTACAACGGCCCGCTCAATCGCTGCTCGATCTACGGCAACAAGGAAGCGGGCGCGCGTCTCGACAAGATGCTGGCGATGGGCATGAGCCGCCCGTGGCCCGATGCGCTCGAAGCGCTGACCGGACAGCGCGAAATGGATGCGACGGCGGTGGTCGACTACTTCCGCCCGCTCGTCGACTGGCTCGAGGTGCAGAACAAAGGGAAGCAGTGCGGCTGGTGATCGTCCTCGACGAGGATTACTCGTCGCAGCTCGAGAAACTGGCGTTCTCCCATCCGGTGTGGCTCGTCGATACTCCGGCGAACCGCACCGCGGCGGAACAGGCGTGGCACGCGGCCATCGAATGGCCGCACATCACCGTCACCCTGTTCCGCCGCCAGGATTGGGACACGCTGCTCGAACAGATCGCGTTTCAGGAGAAGCGGCCCGTCGAGGCGATGGAAATCATCGGCGAGCCGCTCAGCGATCCCGCGCGCAACGCATTCCTCGACGCCGGCTACGAGCGCTTCGACGAGACCGATCGCGGGTTCCGCGCGAAGAAATAGTCGCCGCTGCAACGGAACGCGGCAGATTCGATCGATTCTGACGGGGCACAACCGCGATAACGGTCACTCCTCCAGTGGGTCTGACGATTCACTGGCCCTGCAGGTCGACCGTGCAAAAAAGACGCGAGCAGTTTCTCCTCGTCTCCTTCCTTTCGCTACTCACGGCTCTCTCCGCTTCCGGCGAAGACAACTCCGGCTTCAAACAACTGGCCGGACCTCCCGACGAAATCGTCTCCATGTCCGCCGCCGATGCGGAGGCGTCGAGGACGCGCTCGCAAGGCGCCACGCTTCCGATCGCGCTCACGAAGGACGAATCGGGAACGTGGTCCTGGACCGCGAAGCTCCCGATCGAACGCGGCAAGGCACGCCTCGCACTCTTCTCCGGCGGCAAGTCGTGGACGGTCAGAATGCGAGATCCGATTTCTCGCGAATGGAAACCGCTGGACCGCGAACATGCACAGCGGCGCGTGGCCCCCGCCACCGCCGGCACGACGGGATTTCCTGCCGAAATCTATGAACTCTCGAACCTCGAGAGCGGAATGCTGGAGCTCGCGGCACAGTCGGACGAGCCGGGGGATGGAGTTCTCTTGTTCGAGGGCGACGGTCCGATCCGGTTGTCGTCCCGGCAGCGGGCGTTCAATCAGCAAGCCGGTCAGACGGTTGCGATTCTGGCGCACCTCTATGACAGCAGTCGCGGTCCGGCTCCTCTCCACGAAGGAATCGCAGTCACCGGCTACGCGCAGATCACCGATCCGCAGGGAACCGTCGTCACGATTCCGATGGCCGATGACGGAGAGCACCAGGACGAGCGCGCAAACGACGGTCTGTACGGAGCGGCGTTTCGTGCAGAACGGGCCGGCCACTATCGCGTCCAGATCGTGTTCCGCGGAAACGACGGCAGCGAGCATCCGTTCCTCCGCACGACCGAGCATCTGATCCCGATCGTCGACGACGAGCTCCTTGTGACGGCGACGCAGGCGGCGGCCGTTCCGGAGGGAGATCACCGGCTGCGGATCCCGATCGCGGTGGCGCTCCGCAAGGGCTCAGGCCGCGTGCGCGCATTCGCCGAGGTGTGGGGAACGAAGGGCGGAGAGAGCGTGCCTGTCGCGTGGATCGGCGGCATGTCGTTGCTCGAGGAGGACGCACTGACGTTGCATCTCGATCGTCGGTGGATTCTCCGCGCAGGCGCGGAAGCGCCGTTCGAACTGCGGAACCTCCGCATCGAAGAATCGGCGAACTTCATCACCATCGCCTCTGCCAGGCGCATGGCATTGAACATTCCGGAGGCTGCGGTTCCTCTCGACGCGGCGGAGGAAATCCCCATTGACGAAGAAATGCGCAATGGTCCGCGGCCTTCGTCAACGCGATCGGCAGCACAGGCGGGAGGCCCCGCCTCGCAGGCGTACACGGACGGCGTCGGCCACAAGCTGCTGCTGGTGCACGGTTACTGCTCGACCAACGTCTGGGGCGGAGTCTCCTCCCAATTCACCAATGCGGCAGTCTTCACCGACCTCGGGCAGAACCGCACTCTCGACTCGTTCGCACAATTGATCAAGAGCTTCGGCATCGGCTGGAATTCGTATGCGATCGTCGCGCACAGTCAGGGCGGACTGGCCTCGCTCCATCTCTACATGTATTACTGGAGCGGCCTCGATAATGCCGGTCCCGGACGGCTCATTCAGTCGGTCGGCAGTCCATATCAGGGAACGAACATCGCCGGTAACTGGGCCGCATTCGGTCAGATCTTCGGCGCCGGGTGTGGGGAGAACACGAGCCTCACCTATTCCGGGGCTGCCTCCTGGCTGGCCGGGATCGATACGTCGCATCGCTCCAAAGTCAATTACTACACCACCTCGTTCGTCGACGACGCCGGTTACGACTATTGCAGCCTGGCCACCGATCTTCTCCTCACCGATCCCGACGACGGCGTCGTCGAACAGGTGAAGGCGCAATTGTCCGGCGGCGTGAATCAGGGTCACAAGACCGGCTGGTGCCATTCCGCAAACATGCGCGAGCCGGCACAAACCACCGATTCCTCACGCAACGCGACCATGAGCACCAATGCCGCGGTCGGCCCGCCGGTCGTGACCACGAGCGCGGCGAGCTCGGTCGGTCAATACGGGGCCACGCTCAATGGCAGCGTCAATCCCAGTGGCGCCTCGACCACGACGGCCTTCGAGTACGGAACGACACAATCGTACGGCTCGACGATCAGTGCCCAGACCCGCAGTGGAACGACCACGCAATCGATCTCCGCCACGCCGTCATTGTCGTGCGGAACGCTTTACTATTTCCGCGCGCGCGGGATCAACTCCGCGGCCACGCGTTATGGGGAGAGTCGCTCCTTCACGACGTCCGCCTGTCCGCAAAGCGCCCCTTCCGTCACTACGAATTCCGCCGCCAGCATCGGCCAGTACGGCGCAACGATGAACGGGACCGTCAATCCGAACGGAGCCTCGACGACTACGGCCTTCGATTACGGACAGACGCAGTCTTATGGAATTTCGGTCACCGCACAAACACGCACCGGTACGACCGCGCAATCCATTTCCGCCTCACCGTCTCTCTCCTGCGGCACGACCTATTACTATCGCGCGCGCGGCACGAATTCCGGCGGAACGACCTACGGATCGTCGACCTCCTTTATCACCGGCACCTGCCCCGCATCGGCGCCGAGCGTCACGACCAACAGCGCCAGCGGTGTTTCACAATCGGCTGCAACGCTGAACGGCACCGTCAATCCGAACGGAGCCTCGACGACCACCGCGTTCGATTACGGACTCTCGACCTCGTATGGAAGCAGCGTCAGCGCACAGACGCTTTCCGGCAGCTCGTCCCAGGGAATCTCGGCCGGCATTTCCGGGCTGCAATGTTCGACGACCTACTACTATCGCGCGCGCGGCACGAATTCCGGCGGAACGACCTACGGATCGTCGACGTCGTTCACCACCAGTACCTGCCCCGCATCGGCGCCGAGCGTCACGACCAACAGCGCCAGCAGCATTTCACAATCGGCTGCGACGCTGAACGGCACCGTCAATCCGAACGGAGCGTCGACGACCACCGCGTTCGATTACGGACTCTCGACCTCGTATGGGAGCAGCGTCAGCGCACAGACGCGTTCCGGCAGTTCGTCGCAGGGAATCTCCGCCGGCATCTCCGGGCTGCAATGTGCGACCACGTACTACTATCGCGCCCGCGCCACGAATTCCGGCGGAACGACCTACGGCGCTCCGGTAAGTTTTCAGACGACCTCGTGTCCCAGTAACTCCTGCACGTACTCCATTGACCCTTCCGCCGCGGCCGGAAGTTCCGCGGGCGACGCCGGAACGGTGCAGGTCAGTGGAACGCCTTCCGGTTGCACGGGCAGCTGGAGCGTTTCCAGCGATGCGTCGTGGCTGGGCCTCACGGGTACGTCCAATGGCAGTGGGCAGGGACCGTGGCAGGTGCCGTACGACGTCGACTCGAATCCCGGCCCGGCGCGTACCGGTCATCTCTCATTCGCCGGCGCATTTTCGGGATCGAGCGTCTTCACGTTCTCGCAGAACGGGTCTTCCTCGACCTGTTCGTCTCTTTCCTCCGGCGTCCCGGTTGCGCTGCCGACCAGTTCCGCACCGCGATTCGAGTTCGCCGTTTACTGTCTGGAGGTTCCGGCTAACACGACCGTGCTGACCGTCGAGATCGGAGGCGGGACGGGCGATCCCGATCTCTACGTCCGCTACGGCTCGGCTCCGACCGACATCGCGTACGACTGCCGTCCCTACCTCGACGGGCCGAACGAAGTCTGTTCCTTCACCGCACCGCAGGCGGGACTCTGGTACATCGGAATCGATACGTACTCGCCATACGCCGGCGTGATGTTGAAGGCGACGGCGA
The DNA here is from genome assembly GCA_036261885.1 of Thermoanaerobaculia bacterium. Taxonomy (GTDB): domain Bacteria; phylum Acidobacteriota; class Thermoanaerobaculia; order Gp7-AA8; family Gp7-AA8; genus QHVT01. Next base: position 549,089 of record DATAJY010000004.1, read on the forward strand.
CGACGCCCGTGCCGGCGCAGGCGCGCAGTCTCTATCTCGTCTCCCCCTGCCGCGTCATCGATACGCGCGGCAGCAACGGGCCGGCAGGCGGTCCGGCGGTGGAGGCGAACTCGATGCGCACCATCCAGATCACCGGTTCGTGCGGCATTCCGGCGTCCGCCGGCGCGGTGTCATTGAACGTGACCGCGGTGAATCCGCCGGCGAACGGATATCTCGCGCTCTATCCGACCGGCACGACGCTCCAGGGAACCATCACCGTCTATTACCGTACCGGACGGACGCGGGCGTCCAGTGCCATCATCGCGCTCTCGCCGGGGGGGCAGTTGAATGTCTACAACAGCACCGGGATCGGTCCGACGCACTTCGTGATCGACGTCACCGGGTATTTCTATTGATGCGGAAAAGGCTCCTTCAGGAATGGAGGAGCCTTCGCCTTCGCACCCGCCGCCACATTCCCGCCACATTCCCTGCCCGAAGATTTCACAATGGCGTCGCGGGAACGTCGAACGCGGCCCGCCTAATGGCGTTCATGGAATCGACCGAAACGAACTACAAGCTCGAACGCTGGCTGGCGGTGATCCTCTCGCTGCTCTTCGTCCTGCCGTTCGTCGTGCGCTGAAAACGTAGCTCCGGCTTCCAGCCGATCTCGGTCTGAAGAATCGGTGCACTCATCGCCGGGCTCTCAACACCTCGCGTACTCTTTGCCGGATCTCGCGCTCGAAATCGACCGCGATGTCGCGCTCGCGCTCCTTCGCGTCGAGCAGCGACAGCAGCGCCCGCAACGCATCGCCGCGATCGCTCGATTCGCGCGGATCGATCTTCACCCGTTCCGCCACGCGCGCACGAATCTCTTCGACGCTCGCGTCGCGCAACACCGCATCGACCTCGCGACGCAACGCGAGCGCGTCGCGCAGACGCATCGCTCCGAAGACGATCGCGGCCAGCGCGGCCAGCGCGCCGATCAGCCACGGCCAGCGCTGCCTCGCCGCGGTCTCGACCGTCGGCGGCATCGTCGGTGCGTTGTCCTTGAGCGGCGGACGGGCGGCGATCACCTCGAGAAACGACGACGCGCAGCGGAGGTCGCGACGCTCTCCGGTTTTCGGATCGAAGACGCGCATCGACAGCGCCGGGATCTCGAGCGGTCCGGCGTTCGACGGAAAGATCAGGAACTGCCAGCGCCGCGACATCGTCACGTTCGTGTCGTCGCGATTCACGTTCACCGCGCCGTTCTCCACCTGCACGACGCCGGCGACGGCGCGTTCGAATCGCGGCGCGGGGATCGAGCGCAGGTTTCCCACTCCTTCGAGCGCCACCCGCAGCACCACCGGCCCTGCATTGCGCTGCTGTGCGGGATCGCAACGGAGCGCGAGACTGCCGACGCCGTCGACGGGCGGGCCGGGCGGCAGCGGCTTGACGTCGACATCGAAGGCGGCGGAGGTGAACGTCGTCTCGACGATCGCTCCTTCGAACATCGAGAAGGGGCCGCCGCGCGTTCGCTGCAGGATGGACGCGGACACGCTCATCCCTTCGACGCGAATCGAGCCGCTGCGCAACGGAAACAGCATCGCCCGGCGGATCGGCAGACGCTGCATCAACGCGTCGCCGACGTACACGCGCTCCGCCTGGTCGCCGCGCCCCAGCTCCTCGACCCAGAACTCCGCCAGCTTCGGCACCGACACGACCTGCCATTCCTGAATGGCGGTGGCGTTGTAGAGGTACCACGTCACCGAGATCGGCTCGCCGACGTATGCGCTTTTCGTTTCCGACTCCGCGATGACGAACATCGGCGCCCGCTTCTGCGCCAGCAACTCCTGATACACCACCTCGGCGTCATTCGACACGGAGACGCGATCGGCCAGGACCGTCAGTGCGACGGCCGCGAGCGTGTCGCGTTGCCCGTCGTCCGTCGTCAACACCACCGGTCCGACCTGCGCGGGCCCTGGTGCCGTGGGACGGACGAGAAACCTGAACGACTTGCGACGCGAGACGTCGCCGTTGATGAATGCGAACTCCGATGACACCGACGGCTCGCCGAGGAACCGAAGATTGCGCAGCGGGACATGCGGCTCGGTGATGGAGGCGAATGGTCCCTCGATCGAGACCGTGATCGTGACGGTGTCGTTGGTCTGGATGGTGCGCGCGTCGACGACGAGCTCGTTCTTCGCGAATGCGCGCATCGCGAACGACAACACCGCCAGCAGCGCGATGCGCTTCACCACCCGATCCGCGCCTCCCCCGCCTTCCCTTTCATCCGCCGCAGCTCTTCCTGCTCCTGCTGTTGCACGGAGCGCAGCAGCGCGTTGAGATCCATCTGCCCCGGCCGCGGCTTCTGCTGTCCCTGATTCGGTTGCGGCTTCTGTTGTTGTTGCTGTTGTTGCTGCTGCTTCTGTTGCTGCTGGCTCGCGGCGCGGCGTTGTGACTCGCGGCGAGCCAGCGCGATTTCGAGATTGCGTTTCGCCGCCTCGTGCTTCGGGTTCGCCTTCAGCGCCTGGATGTAGTCGCTGACCGCGTGATCGAGCGCCTTCGAGGCGAGCGCGCTGTTGCCGCGGTTGAAGTAGGCATCGGCGGTGAGGTTCGGATCCTCGAGCGCTTTCGCGATCGTGGCCGAGCCTTCTTCACGCTGTCCGGCCGCGATCTGCGCGGTGCCGAGGTTGAACGCGCCGGTGGTCGAGGGAGCGAGCTCCTGCGCGCGCTTGTACGCTTCGGCCGATCGCGCGTAATCCTTCTTTTCGTACTCCTTGCGGCCGCGCTCCGACGACGCGCGCGAGTTCGTGTCGCGCCAGAACGGGCCGAGCGAAACGGCGGCGGCGAGCAGGACGATCGCGAATCTCATTCAGCACCTCGATGCAGAACCGATGCGAAAAAGAGTGCGGCGAACGCGAAGGCGAGCGGCCACTGATAGCGATCGATCGGCACGCGCACGTGCGTCTCGCGCGCGGTCACGCCGCCGGTGCGCAGCAGCGGATCGAGCGCGTGCTCCGCGAACGGATTCTCGAGCATCGTCCCGCCGGTCTGCTTCGCGACGTCACGCAGCACGTCCGCACGGGCGTACGTCGTGACCACCTCCCCTGTGGAATCGCGCATCGGGCCGGCGCCGGTCGGAATCGTCGCGCCTTCGCTCGAGCCGACCACGATCGTCGAGATCGCAATGCCGCGCGCCTTCGCGCGCTGGATCGCTTCGGCCACGCGCACGCCCTGATCCTCGCCGTCGCTGAGGACCACGAAGTCGACCTTCTGCTGCACGTCGCCTTCGACCAGACGGAGCGCGGCGATGATGGCCGTGCCGAGATCGGAGCCGGGTTGGCCGACCTCTCCCGCCTGCAGGGTATCGAGCAGCGCGCCGACCGCGTCGCTGTCGGTCGTCAGCGGCGAGACGATCTCCGGCTGAGCCTCGAAGACGATCAGCGCGATGCGGCCGTTGTGCGCGTCGGCGATGCGGCGCGCGATCGCCTTCGCCGCCGCCAGCCGCGACGCGCCGACGTCTTCCGCCGCCATCGAGTTCGACACGTCGATCACCAACACGCGGTTCGCCTCCCGCGCCGTGATCGGCACGAGTGTGAAGCCGGAGTACGGCCCCGCCAGCGCGAAGATCGCCAGGAGCAGCGCGAGCACGAGCAGCCAGGGACGCAGCGACCGCAGTGGCATCGACACGCCGCGTAAGCGCTCCGAGGCGAACTGCCGTGCGATACGCGTGCGCGTTCGCTCGCGCGCGAGAAAAAACCAGAGCACGAACGGAAGCGCCGCCAGGAGCCAGAGGATCGGGAGCACGCGGAAGCTCATGCGCGAACCTCACGCGCAACACGTCGCGCCGCTCTCATGCCGTCACCTTCAGCCAGACGGTCTCTCCGGCCACCCACGCCACGAACAGCAACGCGAGGCCCGCCGCGAGCGGCCAGAGATACAACTCATCGACCTGCTCCCGCTTCGGGGCGCTGATGCGCGTCTTCTCCAACGCGTCGATGCGCGCGAGCACCGCGCCGAGCGCTTCGGCGTCGGCGGCGCGGAAGAACTCGCCGCCGGTGGTGCTGGCGATCGCCTGCAGCGTCGGCTCGTCGAGCTCGCCGCGGATGTGCGTGTAGATCGTGTCGATCTCTCCGGTGAACGGATTCTGCCGCTTCACCGGCAGCGGCACCGGGCCTTCGCTGCCGACTCCGATGGTGTAGACCTTGATGCCGCTCTGCGCCGCGAGCTGCGCGGCCACGCGCGGATCGATCGAGCCGGAGTTGTTGACGCCGTCCGTCACCAGAATCACGACGCGGCTGCGTACCTTCGACGTGCGCAATCGATTCACCGACGTAGCCAGCGCATGGCCGATGGCCGTGCCGTTGCCGTGATCGCCGATCTCCGTTTTTCCGAGCACCGCCTCGGTGATGCGGCGGTCGTACGTGATCGGCACGCGCGTCGCGGCGCGGCTGCCGAACGTCACGAGGCCGATGCGGTCGTTCTGCCGCCTGCGAATGAAATCGGCGATCAACTCCTTCGCCACGTTGAGGCGATTCCGCGGACGAAAATCCTCCGCCGCCATCGAGCCGGAGCAGTCGAGCGCGATGACGATGTCGATGCCGAAGCGATCGCTGGCCGCGAGGCGCGACACTCGCTGCGGCCGCGCCAGCGCCACGATCAGCAGCAGCATGGCCAGCACCTCGAGCGCGAACGGAAGGAACGAGGTGCTCGCGCGCAGCGAACGGCGGGAGGCGACGAGCGAAAACGACGAGAAGCCGAACGCGCCGAAGCGTGCACGCCGATCGAGCAGCAGCAGCGCGATCCGCGCAATCACCAGCAGCGCCAGCGCGAACCAAAACGGCGACGCGAAGCGCGTCATCATCGAACGACCTCCGCCGGCGCGGCCGGTGGCACGAGCGCCAGCGCGAGCCGGGCCGCCTCATCGAAATCGTTCGCGTCCGGCTTGTGGGTCGAGAACTTCTCGACGTCCCCCTGCCGAAGAATGTGCGCGACGAACTGCTCCTGCGCGCGCAGGCGCGGCACCAGTTCGGTCGTCGTCAGATCGGTGCTGATGTGCGGACGGGTGGCCGCGAGATAGACGCGCGTCGCATCGGCGAGCCGTCCCCACGAGCGCGTCGTCTGCAGGGCCAGCACTGCCGCGCGAAACCGCTCGTCCGCGTTCTGTATCGGCAGCAATGGCGCATCGACGCGCTTCTTCGCGCGCCACGCCACGAGCGCCCAGACCACGAGCGCCGCGAGCGCCGCCAAAGCGATGGCGAGAAACGGCCGCCGCGAATACGGCATGGCACGCGGCGCGGCCAGCGGCGCGAGGGTCATCGGGTCGTTCGTCTTCAGCACCGAGTGAACCGGAATGGTGAGATGAATCGGCGATCCGTTCATCGTGGCGTTGATGACGAACGGTTTCGGCGTGAACGAGCGGACGACGATCCGCTTTCCTTCGTTCGACACCACCTCGTACTCGCGCGATGGCTGCAGCTGCACCGGCGCCGGAAAGTCGATGGTCACGAGATCGCCGACCGTCGGCGACGGCGGCGTGAACGTCGCGCCCATCGAGCTCACGAGAAAAAGGATTGCCAGAATCATGATGACGTGCGGCGCTGCCGCGCCGAGCGCTCGCGGAAGAAGCGCAACAGCTCGCGGTCATACGAGAGCGCGGTGGAAACCGGAAGATGATCGATGCCCGCGCCGCGAAAGCGGCGCGTGAGCTGGTCGTAGCGCTGGTACGCGCGTTTGGCGACGTCGGTGCGCGCGAGGTCGACGACGCGCGTTTCGTTCGATTCGAGATCGACCAGCCGGGCCATCGCACCGCGCGGCATTCGTTCCTCCCGCGGATCGACAATCGGAATGGCGATGACGTCGTGCCGCTGATGCAGCCGCTGCAGCGGCTTCTCGAACGCGCTGTCGAGAAAATCGGAGAGCACCAGGATCACGGCGCGCTTTCCGGCCGTCCGTTCGAGAAAACGAACCGCATGATCGATGTCGGCGCGGCCGCCGGCACCGCGCAGCGCCGCTTCGACGGCATGCGTGACGATCACCTGCGCGTGCGTTCGTCCGCGGCGCGGCGGAATGTACGCGTGCACGCTGTCGGAAAAGAGCAGGAGCCCGGCGCGATCGGAGTTCTCGACCGCGGAGAAGGCGAAGATCGCCGCGAGCTCCGCCGCGAGATCGCACTTGCGCCAGTCGACCGAGCCGAAGGCCATCGAGCCGCTGATGTCGACGGCGATGATCACGGTCAGATCGCGCTCTTCGATGAACTCCTTCACGTGCGGCACGCCGCTGCGCGCGGTCACGTTCCAGTCGATCGTGCGCACGTCATCGCCCGGCATGTACTCGCGCACCTGCGAGAACTCGATGCCGCGGCCATGAAACGCGGAGTGGTAGTCGCCGGCGAAGCCGAGGCGGATCATGCGCAGGCTGGCCAGCTCGAGATCGCGCACGCGCCGCACCAGTGGCGCGCGGAGATCGGGGTCTTTGCGTTTGAAGAACATCAGGGCACGGGGACGCTGCCGAGAATCTGATCGATGATGTGATCCGCGCTCACGTTCTCCGCCGCCGCCTCGTAGCTCAACACCACGCGATGCCGCATGACGTCATGCGCCACCGCTTTCACATCCTCGGGGACGACGAAGTCGCGGCCGTCGATGAACGCGTGCGCCTTGGCCACGTGCGCGAGCGACAGCGTGGCGCGCGGCGACGCGCCGAACGTCACATGCTTCGACGGTTTGCGGGTCGCGTTCACCAGCGCCACGATGTAGCGCCCGATCTTCTCGTCCATGTGCACGCGCGCCGCGAGCTGCGCCACCTGCCGGATCTCCTCGAGCGTCAGCACGCGCTGCACGGCGATGCTTTCCGCGGTCGGATCGAGATAGCGCGCCAGCATGCGCAGCTCTTCGTCCTGCGACGGATACGCGACCTTCAGCTTCATCACGAAACGATCGACCTGCGCCTCGGGAAGCGCATACGTCCCCTCGTGCTCGATCGGATTCTGCGTCGCGATCACCACGAACGGATCCGGCAGCTTGTACGACGTATCGCCGATCGTGACCTGCCGTTCCTGCATCGCCTCGAGCAGCGCGCTCTGCACCTTCGCCGGCGCGCGGTTGATCTCGTCGGCCAGCACGAAGTTCGCGAAGATCGGGCCGAGTCGCGCGTTGAACGTGCGTCCCGCCGGATCGAAGATCTGCGTGCCGGTGATGTCCGCCGGGAGCAGATCGGGCGTGAACTGAATGCGTTTGAACGTGGCATCGATCGACGACGCCAGCGTTTTCACCAGCAGCGTTTTGGCGAGGCCCGGCAAGCCTTCGACCAGCACGTGGCCGCGAATCAGGATCGCGATCACGAGCCGGTTGAGAATCGCATCCTGCCCCACCACGACGCGCGAGACTTCCTTGCGCAGCCGGGCAATGGTTTCCTGAGCCTGCTCTGTCGTTCCGGTCATTGGCGGCAGTTTAGCCGACCGACTCCAACCCGAAACAGCTCGACCAGGCCTAAACTGCGCGCGCCACTGCCTATGAAACCGAAAAAGAAGTGGGGCCAGAACTTTCTGCGGAATCGCGGCGCGGTCGAGAAGATCGTGGCCGCGGTCGAAGCGCAGCCGGATGAGATCGTGCTGGAGATCGGTCCGGGCGAGGGCGTGCTGACCGAGAAGCTCATCGAGCTCGGAAATCGCACCATCGCCGTCGAGATCGATCCCGATCTCGCGCGACGTCTGCGCGCGAAGTTCGGCGAGCGCCTCGAACTGCGCGAAGAAGACGCGGTCGATGCGCCGCTTCCCGCCACGCCGTATCGCGCCGTCGGCAACCTCCCCTACAACGTCGGCACGCCGATTCTCCGCCGCGTCATCGCCGACCCGAATTGCAGGCGCGCGGTGTTCATGCTGCAGAAGGAAGTCGCCGATCGCGTGACCGCGAAGCCCGGCACCGAGCCGTACGGCTTCCTCACGCTTTACGTGCAGGCCTACGCGAGCGCGAAATCGATCCTCACGCTCGAACCGAAGTCGTTCTATCCGCCGCCGAAAGTACGCAGCGCCGTGGTCGTCCTCGATCCCCGCGACCCGAATCTCCACTCCGGCCGCGAGGAGGTCATCGCCCTCGTCAGCACCGCCTTCCGCATGCGCCGGAAGAAACTGGTCAACAACTTGATCGGCTGGAAAAACCTCACCCGGGAGCAGGTCCTCACGGCGATGCAGGCAGCCGGCATCGACGCCGACGCCCGTGCGGAGACGATGGGGCTGGACGCGTTTGACCGCCTCACCGAAAAGCTCGCCTCGTCACAATCGCCTTAGCGTCTTCGTGTCATCCCGACCGAGCGAAGCGAGTGGAGGGACCCCCCGCCTGCGAAGCGTCCGCATCGCTAGAACAGGAACGCGTATCCCACCTTCACGAACACCTGCCCCTCGTCGTCATCCGTATCGGAGTAGCCGGCCAGCAGCACGGTCTGCGCGTTCAGGCGATAGGAAAAGAGAAACTGCGTGAGGAGGTTGCTCTCCTGGGCGGTGACGAAATCGACCTTCTCGTACTGGATGATCGTGCGAACGAAGGCGCGGCGGTTGAAGTGATAGAGGATGCGGGCCTGCGGCAGATGGACGTCGAAGATGCGCTGGCCGGTTTTCGTTTCGAAGATCTGGTAGTCGTACGTCAGCTCGGCGCTGACGCGGCGGCCGAGGTTGAGCGTGGCGTTCGGTGAGATCGTCAGCGTGTCGGCCTGTTGCGCGTTGTTGAAGTCGATCGACTCGCCGCCGCGCACGGTCAGGCCGAGCGCCACATCGGGCGTGGCCTGGATCTGCGCGTACGTGCTCCAGCGGAAGTTGTGGTACGTCGTGCCCGCGTAGTACTCCTGATTCGGCGCGAGCCCGATGCCGATCTCCGACTGGCGCGGCCCCTGGTACGTGACGTTGAAGTCGGCACCCCACTCCGTCCAGTCACCGTCGTACTGCATGGTCGTGTCGCCGCCGACGGAGAAGTAGAGATTCTGGTACCACTGCTCGGGGCCGCCGCGCACCCGTCGCTCGACGAATGCCTCACCGGCGCGCACGCCGACCTGATTGATGAAGCCGTTGTCGGCGCGGAATTCCGGGGAGAGCTCGCTGTACTCCGCGGCCCAGCTCCAGTTGCGATCGGAATGTCCGTACCGCGCGTCGAAGGCGTGTCCTTCGAACGAGTCCAGCGGTTGTCCGAGCAGCGTCGCCAATGCCTCGGGATACGCGGTGCGCGAGCCGGCCAGCTGCATGCGCAGCGAATCGCTCTGCGTGAATCGATAGAGCGAATCGGCCGCCACGACCGTGTTCTCGTAGTCTTCGCCTCGACGCGCGGAGACGAGCGTGCCGATCGTGGCCGACGCGCCGAGCTCGCGCCGGTAGCGTCCGAACATCGACAGCGATGCATCGTTGATCGTCGCCAGCGTCGAAGACTGATCGCCCGGAATGAGCAGGTTCGTCACTTCGTCGCGCGCGAAGAGGGCGCCATACAGATTCGGTCCGCTCTTGCCGGTGATCTTCGCGCCGGCCGCCGGATCGGCAATCGTGCGCGTGAACACGAGAGGCAGACGGGTCTCGAAGAAGTCGGCCCCTTCGACGAAGAACGGCCGCTTCTCCGGAAAGAACAAGGCGAACCGCGTGTTGACATCGAGCTGCGCCGCATCCGCTTCGACCTGCGAGAAATCAGGATTGATGGTCGCCTGCAGCGAAGTGCCGGAAGTCACCGCCCAGCGCGCGGAAACGCCGGCGTCGAACGCATCTTCGCTCGACCCGGTGAGCGTAGGCGTCACTTCGAGATTGCGTCCGCCGGAACCGACTTCGAAGCCATGCAGATCGGCGAACTGGCAGACCAGGCAATCACGATTCGTATCCGTCTTCACCGAGCGCAGGCGATGACGCACGTCGCGCGGATAGTCGCGCATGGCCATGAAGCCCCACGTCTGCGGCCCCGATCGCGACGGGATGCGCAGCTGCTGGAGAGGCACCGCGATCTCGACGACGTACCCGTCGGCGGTGATGCGCGCCGCCGAATCCCAGATGGCATCCCACGCAAAATCTTCGGTGGCCTCGACGTCGGAGTTGATCGCATCCATCTGCACGCCGACCGGATTCACGCGAAACTGATACGCAAGACGGTCGTCGTTGTACGGATCGAGCAGGAAGCCGACCGTGTCGTCGAGCGTGCCGGAATCTCGTTCGTGATACCGCGCGCGAATGAGCTGCGGCTTCGGATCGTGCGCGCGAAACGCGACGTACAACTTGTTCGCGTCGTACGTCACCAACACCTCCGTCTCCGCCGCCGCGGCCACGGTATCGGTCGGAAACCATTCGTGCGCGATCGGAATCGTTGCGGCTTCGGCCCACGCCGCTTCGTCGAGCTGTCCGTCGACGTGAATCGGCGTGGCCGCTTTGCGGATCTCGACCGGTGCAGCGACGGTCAGCGTCGCCGCAAGCAGAATTGCAATCATTGCGCTCTCTCCCTAACGACGCGCGCCGGCGCGCATCAGCATCTCTTCGATTTCGCGGAATCCGCCGCGGCGGGCCATGCCCAGCGGCGTTCGCAACTCATTCCCGTTCGCGATGGCCGACTGGTTCACATCCGCGCCGCGATCGATGAGCAGCCGCACCACCTCCGCATGTCCCTCGGCCGCGGCCTGGATCAGCGGACTCTCATCTTCCGGCACGACCGCGTCGATGGTCGCGCCGCGATCGAGCAGTTCGCGCACCGCATCCGCGCTCCCCTCGCGCGCCGCCGCAATCAGTGGATTGCCGTCGCCTCGCACGCCGAGGTTCACGTCCGCGCCGCGATCGATCAGGAAGTCGATCATCGGCTGCTGTCCGCCGCGCACCGCGGCGATGAGCGCCGTGCCGTCGCCCAGCAGGATGCTGTTCACGTCCACGCCGGAATCGAGCAGGCTCCGCACTTTCTCCACATCGCCCGCCTGCGCCGCCTGAATCAACGCCTCGGTGGGCGGCTGTTCGTACGGATGGTCGCCATCCATCGGCACGACGACCTGCGCCGCCGCGGCGACGAGTTGCACCGGTGCGAGCGAGACGAGCAGCGCCAGCGCGACCACGAGCGTGGCCGTGGCCGCGGCGCGGGAATGGCGTCCGCGCAACTGCGTGGCGTCGAGAATCGACGAGACCCGCACCGCGAGCCTGCTGCGCGACGCCATGCCGAGGGCCGGGAGCGCGTGCATGCGTCGCACGTCGCGTGCGAGCGCGACGAGCTGGCCGGCGTAAACATCGGGCGCCGCGCACGAGTCGACCACCGCGTCGTCGCACGCGCGCTCCGCTTCGAGACAGAAGCGGCGCCATGCGATCCACACCAGCGGATGCAGCCAGTACACCGCGACCGCCGCGCGCGCGATGAGCTGCTGCAGCCAGTCTTCGCGGCGGACGTGTTCGAGCTCGTGACGCAGAGCGCGCGTCAACGCGTCGTGCGACCAGTCGCGCGCCGCGAACGGCAGGAGAATCGTCGAACGCCGCAGGCCGAACGTCATCGGCGAAGAGACGTCGCCCGACAACACCACCAGCGCGGAGCGGCGGATGTTCTCGCCGAGCGCGATCTCGTTGAGCCGCGCCGTTCCCTCGAGCCACACCTCACCATCGCGGGCCACCTTCTGCAGGCGCAGGATGCCGAGCGCGAGCCACGCCAGCAGCAGCGTCGATCCGGCGGCGTAGAGCGTGGTCCACGGAATGGGCGTGCGTCGCGGCAGCGCCGCGGCAGGCGCGAAGTCGTCGAAGCGCATCTCCGTCTGCCGTTCGATCAGCATCGCCGGCGCCTTCGCGTCTTCGACCGGGATCAGCCAGCGCGGCGCGAAGCGCTGCACGAGCGGAAGCAGCAGCAGAAACGCGAACGACGCGCCGAGCACGAGATGGCGCAACGACGCGCGCGAACGGCGCAACGTCACGACGATCGACAACGCCACGAACACCGCCAGGGTCGCCTTCACCGCCAGGGCTGCACTCATCGACGGCTCCTTTCCCTGCGGGCCAGCTCGATCTGCTTCTGCAGTTCCTCGAGCTCGTCCTCGGACCATTTCTCTTCACTGAGCAAGGCCGTGACGACCTGCTCCTTCGAACCTTCGAAGAAGACGTCCACGAGGCGCCGCAGCGCCGATTTCCGGGCCGTGCGGCGCGAGGCCGTCGGCGAGTAGACGTACTTCAAACCGAGCTCACGGTGTTTGACGGCGCCCTTGGCTTCTAGTTTGGCGAGCATGGCCCGCACGGCCGAATAGCTGGGCGGATCCGTGAGACGCTCGCGAATCTCTTCGGCCGAGGCCTGCTCGCCGAGAGCGAAGAGGATCTCCAGGATTTCGCGCTCCCGGCGCGACAACGCATTCGCTGGCTGCATGCTACGTTTGTAGCACGCTGCTACAAACGTAGCAAGTGACGAAGCGGAAAACGCCGGGCCCGAACCTACTCCGCTTTCGCGTCGCCCGGCTCGTACCGCCACTCGGTCTTGTGCTTCGCCCCTTCGGCGAACCGCGGATCGATGTACTCCTCGAAGGCGATCTCGCGATCGAGCACGCCCGTCTCGCGCATGAGACGCGTGATCAGATCGAAATCCTTCCGCAGCGGTGTGAGCGGCTGGTACTGCACGCGGTCGAGCGGATTGGTGAGCGCCCACTTCAGCAGGCGCGGGTCCTGCCGGAAATAGAAGCGTCCGACGAAATCGGCGGCGTGATCGCGGCGCGGCGCACGCTTCTGCGGATGATCGAGCCAGAGGCCCGAGCGCGCGATGCCGTCGACCAGCACCTGCACCGCTTCCGGACGCTTGTCGATCACGTCCTGCCGCACGACCAGCACGCAGGAGATGTAATCCGGCCAGTACTCCTTCGCATGAAAGAGCACGCGTCCGAACCCGGCCCGCTCCGCCTGCGACGGATACGGCTCGCCCATCGAGAACGCGTCGATCGCGCCCGCGGCGAGTGCACCGGCCACGTCGGGCGGCGCCATCTCGACCATCCTGAAATCCTTCCCCGGAACCAGCCCATGCACCTGGCCGGCGCGAAAGAGAATGAGGCGCTCGTCCGAGAAGCGGCTCGGAATGGCGACGAGCTTCCCCTTCAGATCGGTGAACGAATGCACCGGTCCGTCTTTGCGCACGACCACGGCGCTGCCGTAGCGATGTCCGAGGTAAACGATCTTCACCGGAACGCCCTGAGCACGCAGGGCGATGGCCATCGGTGCGACCATGAACGCCGCCTGCATTTCATTCGAGATCAGCGCTTCCTTGATTTCCGGGAAGCCCTGAAACATCCGCGGGATGAAGATCTGTCCGGATGTCGAATGGGCGGAGATGTAGTCGGTCACCGGGCACGCGAGGTGTCACGTTACCGGGATGTAGGCGACGTTCAGCTTGCGCTCGCTCTCCGGCAACCGGTCGTTGAGCAGCACTTTCCAGTCGACGTTCGTCGCCAGATGAGCGGTCGTGATGAGCACCACCCACGCGGCAACGGCGAGCACGATCTTGCGCGTCGAAGACATTGAGACACCTCCTTCCTTCTCATTCATGGAACGCCCAGCGCACGAACTTCAGACGCTCCAGCAGGCGAATCATCGTATCGAGCAACAGCCCGATCACACCGATGATCAGCATTCCGCCGATCACGAGGTCATAGCGTTTCCCGGCATTGCGCGCGTCGATGATCATGTAGCCGAGTCCCGAATCGACGGCGATCATTTCCGCCGCCACCAGCACCAGCCACGCCACGCCGAAGGCGATGCGCAGGCCGACCAGCACGCGCGGCAGCACCGCCGGAAAGATCACCCGGCGGATCAGCGCCGCGGTGCTTAGGCCGAAATTGCGTCCGGCCTGCATGTACATCGGCGGCACGTTGCGCACGCCGTTCATCGTCGCCAGCACCACCGGAAAGAATGACGCCAGGAAGATGAGGAAGATCGGGGCGACGTTGCTGACGCCGAACCAGATCACCGCGAGCGGCATCCACGCCAGCGGCGAGATCGGCCGCAGCATCTGCATCAAGGGATTCGCGGCCCGCGCCAGCGCGGACCACCAGCCGAGAGCGAGCCCCGCCGGAACGCCGAGCAGCACCGCCAGGCCGTAGCCGAAACCGACGCGCAGCAGCGAGTCGGCGACGTACGCGCCGAGGTGCGGCAACTGGCGAATCCCTTTCGTCACCGCCAGCGGCGAAGGAAAGATGGTCGTGCCGCTCACCTTCACGGCGACGTGCCACAGGAACAGCAGCAATCCTCCGACGACGAGCGGCAACACCACGCGTTCGACGTTGCGATGCTCGCTCATACCTGATGCGCCAGTCCGATCTCGCCGAAGATCTCATCGCGCAACGCGATGTAACGCGGATCGGAGAGATCGCGCGGATGCGGGATGTCGATATTGACGATGCTTTGCACGCGGCCCGGACGCGCCGAGAGCACGACCACGCGATCGGCGAGCTGCACCGATTCCTCGATGTCGTGCGTGACGAAGAGAATCGTCTTCCGCTCGGCGTGCCAGATGCGCAGCAGTTCGCGGCGCATCTGCAGGCGCGTGATGGAATCGAGCGCGCCGAACGGCTCGTCGAGATAGAGCACGTCGGGATTGACGGCCAATGCGCGCGCCACTTCCAGCCGCTGCTTCATGCCGCCCGACAATTCGCGTGGATACGATTTCTCGAAGCCGCGCAATCCGACCAGCTGCACGTAATGCGCAATGCGCTCCCGTTTTTCCGCGTCGCTCTGTTTGAAGAGGCCGAAGCCGATGTTCTGTTCGACCGTCAGCCACGGAAAGACACCGCGCTCCTGAAACACGAAGATGCGCCGCGGATCGGGACCGGTCACCGGTTCCCCATCGATCGTGACGGTCCCCTCGGTCGGCGGAATGAAGCCGCCCACGATGTTCAACAGCGTCGACTTGCCGCAGCCGGACGGACCGAGCAGACAAACGAATTCGCCCGCGTTCACGCCGAGCTCGATGTTCTCGAGCACGCGCACGCTGCCGAAGGCCATGCCGATGTTGCGGATCTCGACCTTCACTCCGAGACGTACCCCCAGCGCAGGAACGGCAATTGTTCGAGCTTGCGCATCAACGCATCGAGACCGACGCCGATGACGCCGATCAGGATCATCCCCGCCACCACGAGGTCATAGCGGTTCCCGGCATTGCGCGCGTCGACGATCAGAAATCCGAGGCCCGAATTCACGGCGATCATTTCCGCGGCCACGACCACCAGCCACGCAATGCCGAGCGTGATGCGCATGCCGACGATCAACTGCGGCAGGATCGCCGGCAGCACCACACTGCGCACCAGCTCGCGGCTGGTGAGGCCGAAATTGCGGCCGGCCGACAGATGCACGGTTTCGATGTTGTGCACCGCGTGAATGGTGGTCATGGTCAGCGGCAGCAGCGATGCGAGAAAGATCAGGAACATGGCCGCGATGTCGCCGACACCGAACCAGAGAATGGCGATCGGAATCCAGGCCAGCGGCGAGATCGGCCGGAGGATCTGCATCAGCGGATTCATTGCGTACTCGCCGCGACGCCATAACCCGAGGAGCATGCCCAGAGGAACCGCGAGCAGGAGCGCCGCGAGATAGCCCCACGTCACGCGAAAGAGCGAGGCAACGACATAACGCACCAGCAGACCCTTTTGTGCGAGCTCCCCGATGGCCGCGAGCGATTGCCACGGCGTCGGGATCAACGTGCCGGGCGCAGCCGCAACAGCGAGATGCCACGCCAGAACCGCGGCCACGACGCCGCTGAGAGGAAGGACGATTCGCAAGCGGGCGGGAGCCTAGCACAAGGTGGTGACAATGGGACTTGCGTCACACCAACACCCTCCCTCGCTGCCTACAATGCGCCGCGTATGCTGCGTAAGCTCTCTCTCCTTCTCCTGGTCATGCTCCTCCTGCTGGCCGCGCCGCTGCTGTTCGGCGCCACATGCCAGGTCGAAATGACGGTCTCGTGCGTGGCCGGCGCGAACAATGCGCCGTCGCAATGCACCGCCACTACGACCAACATCGGCGGCGGCACCTGCGCCGGCCTCTTTTACGCCGGCTGGTTCGCCGGCGACGAAGACAAGAACGTCAAGTTCACCGGCAGCGAAACGTCGCTCCAACTCGACGACTGTCTCGACTCCGATGATTTCCCGGAAAACCCGCAGGCATTCTCGTTCTGCTTCGGCGACGCCGCCCTCGCGTCGGGAGCGAGCTTCACGTCGACGATTCACGTCACCGGCGCGAAGTCGCGATTCCCGATGGTGGCGGTCACCTGGATCGGCAACGACAATTACGACGAGCTCTCGTCCGCTTATGCGTTCGTGAATCTCGAACAGCTTTCCTGTAAGCCGGCCATCGCCGTGCCGCCGATCGCACAGACCGGCACGTTCTACAACGTCGCCTGGAGCGGCGTTTCGGATCCGACCGCGAAATTCATCGTCGAAGAATCGACGCTGCCCGATTTCACCGCGAATTTCGTGACCCAGACGGTGACCGGCCTGCAGCAGACGTTCCGCCACGAAGTGAATACGGCGACGACGTATTACTACCGCGTCAAGCCGAACAGTTGTCAGGGCGGCACGCCGGCTTATTCGAACATCGCCCAGATCACCGTGCAGCCGCGGCCCAATACGACGGTGAAGAACGCGGAAATCGCGGTGCCGCTCGGAAGCGCGGGCGCCGTGCAATTGAACGTGTTCGTCCCCGGAATCGGCGTCCCGGCCAGTTTCCAGGCCAGCATCGACAAACCGTATCTCGACGTGACGCCGAAGACCGGCACCATGCCGGCCGAAGGACAGACCTTCACCATTACGGCCTCGCCCGGAACGCTTCCTGCCGGCGCGAATACCGGGACGCTGCGGGTCATCGCCACGTCGCTGCTTGCGGCCGGTGGCGGCGCGACGACGACGGCGCTCAATATCCCGGTATCGATCAGCCTCGTGACGCCGGTGACTCCCGGCGCGAAAACGACGCCGCCCGCGAACGCGATGATCATTCCGGTCGTCACGCACGTCAATGGCGCGGCCGGACCGTTCTTATCGGACGTCCGGCTCACGAACGGGAGCGGCGCGGCGGTCAATTATCAGATCACCATGACTCCGACGCAGACGGACGGCACGGTGTCGAGCAAGGTCACGGAGATCAGCGTCGATCCAGAACAGACCGTCGCGCTCAATGACATCGTCAAGAATTTCTTCGGCTATGGCGCGACCGACAATCCGAATGATTTCGGCTTCGGGGCTCTGGAAATCCGTCCCGTCAACAGCTCCACGACATTGACGTACGCGTCGAGCCGTACCTACGCCAGTACGGTCTTCGGTACCTTCGGCCAGTTCATTGCGGCCGTACCGTTCTCCCTCTTTGCCACGCAGCGGACGTCCGGAATCCCGATCCCGGGAGGGCCGCCTCCCGGCATTACGCCGATCCTTTCCCTGCAGCAGATCGCACAATCGGCGAAATTCCGCACGAACCTCGGACTGGTCGAAGGGGCCGGCGAGCCGGCACAGGGCCGCATCCGCGTCTTCAACAATCTCGGCACGCTCCTCAAGGAGGTTCCGTACAGCCTTCGCGCCGGCGAACATGTGCAATGGAATCGTTTCCTCGAATTCAACGCCGGAATCCCGCAATTGGAAGACGGCCGCATCGAAGTGACGGTCGATTCGCCGACCGGCGCCGTCAGTGCCTATGCCTCGGTGCTCGACAACGTAACCACCGATCCGCTCGCGGTCATGCCGGTCGACGTCTCGAAGATCGTCAATAACCGTTATGTGATTCCCGGCATGGCCGAGCTCCCGAACGGCACCAACAACTTCCACTCCGACCTGCGCGTCTTCAATGGCGGACCCGGCGAGATCAATACGACGTTGACCTACTATCCACAAGGAAACGGCGCGCCACTGACAGCAATCCGTCCCATCGCCTCAGGCGCGATTCTCAGCATCGACAATGTGTTGCCGGCGCTCTTCAACGCGACCAACACCGGAGGCTCGATCGTCATCACCACCGGCGCTCCCTCCGCGCTCGTCGTCACCGGCCGCACGTACACGAATGTCGACGGCGGCGGCACGTATGGCCAGTTCATCCCCGGCGTCATGCCCGAAGAAGGCGTCGGCCGCAATGATCCGGCCCTGCAGGTGCTCCAGCTCGAACAATCCGATCGCTTCCGCTCAAACCTCGGACTCGCCGAACTGACCGGAAACGCCGCCACTGTGCGCGTCTCCCTGACACTGCCGGATTCGAAAGTGACGCCGTCCGTCAACGTCGACCTCGCCCCCAACGAATTCCGCCAGCTCGGCCGCGTCATCGAATCCCTCCTCGGCGGCGGTACCCAAACCTACAACTCCCGCATCACCGTAGAAGTCCTCGCCGGCAACGGCCGCGTCACCGCCTACGGCTCCGTCATCGACAACGAAAGCAAAGACCCAACCTACGTACCCGCGCAATAACCACGAGTCTGTTGCAAGCTCCGGTCTCTCACAAGAGACCGGAGCAACCCCGACCCCTCGTGTCACGGGATCCCCACCCCACGACGCGTGTCATCCCGTGCGCAAGCACGGGATCCCCTTCCGACGAAGCGAGTCGCATGCAACCGGAGAGAACGCGCGTGTCATCCCGAGCGAAGCGCGCAGCGCGAAGTCGAGGGACCCCCACCCCACGAAGCGCCAAACATGCATCCGGAAGGAACGCGTGTCATCCCGTGCGCAGGCACGGGATCCCCCTCCGACGAAGCGAGCCGCATGCAACCGGAGAGAACGCGCGTGTCATCCCGAGCGAAGCGCGCAGCGCGAAGTCGAGGGACCCCCACCCCACGAAGCGCCCCACATGCAACCGAGCACCACGCCCACCCCGAGCCCCAAAAAAGCCCGCCACCCACCAACCATCACCGAACGCCGCGTTTGCGTTCGTCGCTGATTGCTTTCCAGTCCTCGACCTTCGTGCTGACCTCTGCACTCCACGTGGGATCGGTTTCCAGCGCGCGAACCTCCTCCCAAGCGGCGATGGCGCGGTCCGGGTCGTCGAGTGATTCCACGATCGTGGCGCGGGTGAAGGCAATGGCCGGGGTTTTCTTCAGGCTCCAGGCGCGGGAAATCGCTTCCTGCGCGAGCGGAAGCGTCTCCTTCGCCCCGAACGCGTCGAGATTCTGATAGACGACCGCGAGATCATTGAGCAGGTCCGCATTCGTCGAGCGGGCGATGGCACGATGGAGATCCGTCTCTCCGGAATCCTGCCTCACGGCCGCTTCGAGCTGCGCCCGCGCTTCCTTCCGTCTCTCGAGGTACAGGAGCGCAACGCCCATCACGTGGCGCTGTTCCACGGTGGGATGTGCACCGGCGGCAGCCGCGGTCTCGCGATGGAGAAGCTCGACTCCCGCGAGCTGGAGCGAATCGTCCTCGGCATTGACACCGCGATTCGTTGAATATCGCTGGTAAGGCAGCGCCAGGCTCAGGCGACCGCCGGCCGCCCGCGTCGAACGCCCCCGCACTTCCTGCACGAGCGCGTTCATGTTCGGACCGCGATCGAAAATCCGCTCGCGCAGTTCCGGAACTCCCAGAAATACGACCACTAACGCCGCGGCAAGCGCGGCCAGAATCGCCGCCGGACGAAATCGTCCCGTGACGACCGTCCCACCCTCGGGCTGCCCGGCCAGTTCCAGCTGCGCGAATTCCTGGACTGCCGAAACGATGTCGCGGCAATCACCACAATCCGCGACGTGTGCGATCACCCGGTTGCGTTCCTCGAAATCGAGTCGGCCCTCGGCAAAAACAGCCAGTGTTTCCTGTGTCGGATGGTCCATGGCAACGGGTGCGTTCATCACGATCTCCCCTCGCCGCCTCTGACCTCTTCCCCGCTCGAGGAATGGGAGTGACCGGAGGAGCCGATTCCCCCGCCGGAGATGAGATCGAGGTGAATTTCCTGATCGCCGCCGATCAGCAGCCGGTGAATGTCGTCCCTGGTCACGTGCGCGTTTTCGAGCTCGCCGCGCAGTCTGCCGAAGAGCTTGTCCAGTCTCTTATAGAGCTTCTTCTGATCGAGCTTGAGCGTGCGCGCGATTTCCGGGACTTTGCGCGAATCCCAGAAACGCATCTGCAGGATCAGCCGGTCTTCGGGATCGAACGCGCCGAGGGCCGTGTCGAGTGTTTTCGCGGCAATGCGGGCGGAACGCTGGCGATCGCATTGTTCGATGCGGTCGTCCGCATCGCCGTCCACCGCAATCGCGTCGGGCAATCCGTCATCGGACACGAGGACCGGTCGCGGATTGCGCAGCGGCAGCCGCACATAAAGCGCTTCCAATTCCGAAACCGTATGTCCCGATCCCGCGGGCGTCGTCAACACCTTCACCGCTTCTTCGAATGTAAAGCCATCGCGCGTGAGCAGCCTTTCCAGTGTAATGGCCTTCCCGCCGAGCCGCTTCGCCTCTGCCGACGGTCTCCATTTCCCCCACTGTTCGACCCGCCACTGATGATAGAGGTGCATGATCACCGTGGTCAGGTAGGTCGAGAAGAGCGAGCGCCCCTCGAATTTTCGGATGACGGCGTAGTCGTTTTCCAGCAGGCGGAAGCGGACCTCCTGAACGAACTCCGCCGTTTCATCCGCATTGAGATGGCTCCGCCGCGCCACGAATGCGGCGATCTGCTCGATCTTCGGCAGATGCTGCAGATAGATTTCTTCCGGATTCATCGCATTGGCAGCCGCAAAAGCGTCTTTACGGCCCGGAGTTTCTTCGACGACCGAAACCACACCGAATTTGGGAACGCCCGCAGTCTAGCAGCATCGGCATCAGAAAATCGGGACCTCCGATCTCGGATTCGTGACATGGCTGGACGGCATCGACGACGTCACCGCCGTCAAGAAGCGACGCTGACGGGCAGAGCCCTTGCGCGCGCAAGGGCTTTGCACCACACGCAGTCGTGATTCGAACGATAGAACGCAATGACTGGGCTCGCTTCTTCGAGTCCTTCACCCTGCAGCACGACCACTGGCTCGTCAGCGTCGACGGCGAGAACGACACGCTCCCGCTCGAAGGCATCATCGCGCGCGACAGCCACATCACCATTCACCTCGGCCGCGACATTCAGCATCACCGCGTCATCACCATCGATGGCGCGGACGTGCGCGTCCGGCAGGCGGACGGCGTCGATCAGGGCGTCGAGATCGAGGACCGCGACGGACACCTCACCCGCCTCACGTTCCGCTCCCCCATGCCTCCGGAGCTCGTCGACGGCGTATGAACCTCGAGGCCTTGCGCAGTGCCCGCCATCGCATTACAGGGAACAGCAGCGACTATGACGCGCTCCTCGAAATGATCGGCGACGCGCGCATCGTCTGCATCGGCGAGGCCTCGCACGGCACGCACGAGTTCTATCGCGAGCGCGCGAAGATCACGAAGCGCCTCATTGCCGAGAAAGGGTTCCACGCGGTCGCCGTCGAGGCCGACTGGCCCGACGCGTATCGCGTCAATCGGTATGTGCGGGCGATGAACGATGATCCCGACGCCCGGACGGCACTCGAGGGCTTCAAGACCCGCTTCCCGGTCTGGATGTGGCGCAATACCGACGTGCTCGAATTCGTCGAATGGCTGCGCGCCTTCAATGAAGAGCACGAACAGAAGGCCGGCTTTTACGGCGTCGATCTCTATTCGCTCTTCTCCTCGATCGAAGCGGTCATTCGCTATCTCGAACAGGTCGATCCCGACGCCGCGAAACGGGCCCGGAAGCGGTATGCCTGTTTCGATCATTACGGCGACGAGGCCCAGGCCTACGGCTATGCCGCGGCCTTCGGCATTTCCCAGACCTGTGAGGACGATGTGGTCAACCAGTTGACCGAGTTGCGACGGCGGGGCGCCGACCTCGCCCACCGCGACGGGCACATCCCTCCGGACGAATACTTTTACGCCGAACAGAACGCCCGCCTCGTGGCCAATGCCGAGGAGTATTACCGCTCGATGTTCGGCGGACGGGTGTCGTCGTGGAACCTGCGCGACCGCCACATGGCCGAAACCATCGATGCCCTCGCCGCGCATCTCGGCCCTCGCAGCAAGCTCGTGATCTGGGAGCACAACTCCCACCTCGGCGACGCCCGATTCACCGAAATGGGCCAGCAGGGCGAGCTCAATGTCGGTCAGCTCGTGCGCGAACGGTATGGCGACGCCGACGCGCGGCTGATCGGCTTCAGTACGTATACCGGCACCGTCACCGCCGCCGACGATTGGGACGGACCGGCATTGCGCAAACAGGTGCGCCCCGGCCTGCGCGGCAGCTGCGAAGACCTCTTTCACCTCATCGACGATCGCGACCCGTACTACTTCACCTTCCGCAATGACGAGGCAGTCGGCAGGATGCTCGCCGAGCCTCGATTACAGCGCGCCATCGGCGTCATTTACGCGCCACTCACCGAACGCCAGAGCCATTACTTCCACGCCGCGCTGTCGCATCAGTTCGACGCGATGATTCACTTCGACGTGACCAATGCCGTCCGCCCGCTCGAAGCGGTCGCCCCGTGGCATGACGGCGATCTGCCGGAGACGTATCCGAGCGGCGTGTGAAAATCAGCGCCGTGGCGGATCACGATCGGCGCGGTACGGGCGGTTCGGTTCTCCGGCGATTTCCATCGTATGACTTCGTCCTGCCGATCTCGCTGCCGATTCCGGTCGCGACGGCGAGACTGGCGGCGCTGTTCGCGAACACGGCGCGTCCCAAAGGCTTCGTGCTCCTCGACCCGCGCGTCGACGGCACCGTGAACGGCAGCACGTTCCAACTGCGGCGGCGTGCGATGCGAGGCAACTCCGCCGGAACGCCTCGGGCCGATGGCTATTTCGTACCGACGGCGTACGGCGCCGACGTCTTCGTGCGGGTTTCGCTGGCGCGCTGGCACTGGGTGACGGCGGCGCTCGCGCCGCTGCTGGCCGTGTGCTTCCTCCCCGACGCGCTGCCGGTCTTCGTGCTCCTTCTGTTCCTGCCGCCGCTCATGGCCGCGTCCGTTCAAGGCGAAGGGATCGCCATCCGCGGAGTACTGACCCGCCTGCTGAGCGTCTGAGCCCGAAACGGAATGAGCTCTTGACATCCTCCGTTCTTAGACTTAGTCTAAAACGCGACGAATGACAGAACTCGGAACGATCTTACGAGCGCGCGGGATTCAACCGTCGGCGCAGCGGGTGGCGGTGGCGGAGTACGTGCTCCGCACGGACGAGCATCCGTCGGCCGACCTCGTCTTTCGTCGCGTACGCGAGAAGTTCCCCTGGATTTCCCGCGCCACCGTTTACAACACGCTGAATCTCTTCGCCGACAAGGGCCTCGTCCGCAGGCTCACCATCGCCGAGGACAGCGTGATCTTCGATCCGCGTACCGAAACCCACCATCACTTCATCGACGAGCAGAGCGGCGCGATCCACGACGTCCCGTGGGATCGCGTGCAGGTCTGCAACATCGACACACTCGACGAGTTCGACGTGCACGACTACCAGGTCGTGATGCGTGGCACTCGCAGGCAATAAACACAAGGAGAGATATCCCATGTTGACCGTTGGAGATCAGTTTCCCCAGTTCACCCTCAATGCAAACGTGAGCCGCGAAAAAGGAAAAGAATTCAAGCAGGTGTCGAGCGCCGATTTCGCCGGCAAGTGGCTCGTCTTCTACGCCTACCCGAAGGATTTCACCTTCATCTGCCCCACCGAGATCGTCGAGTTCGGCAAGGCCACCGGCGACTTCGCCGACCGGGACGCGGTCGTGCTCGGCGGTTCGACCGACAACGAGTTCTCGCACCTGGCCTGGCGTAATGCCCATCCCGATCTGGCCGACCTGCCGACGCCGCTCGTGCACATCACGCCGAATTTCGCCAATCAGCTCGGCATCATTCACAAGGAAGGCGGCGTCGCCCTTCGCGTGACCTTCGTCGTCGACCCGCAGGGCATCATCCGCTCGGTCAGCGCCTATGACCTCTCGGTCGGCCGCAACGTCGGCGAAGTGCTCCGCACGCTCGACGCGCTGCAGACCGACGAGCTTTGCCCCTGCAACTGGAAGAAGGGCGAAGAAACGATTCAGGTGGCGTGATCATGAACGCGCCTGGAAAGAGTCTCGAAGAGTTGCGCGCCTCGATCCCCGAGCCCGCGCGCGACATCAAGCTGAACCTGCAGTCGGTTCTGCAGCAGAGCTCTCTGACGCCGGCGCAGCGTTGGGGTGTGGCGATCGCTTCGGCGGTCGCCACCCACAATGTGCCGCTGCGCGACGCGCTCATCGCCGAAGCGCACAAGGAAGTGGAGCCGGCCGTCATCGATGATGCGCTCGCCTCGGCGGCGCTGATGGCGATGAACAATGTCTACTACCGATTCCGCCATCTGGTCGGAAAGCCGTCGTACTCGCAGATGCCGGCGCGCCTGCGCATGCAGCGCATCGCCAAACCGCTGACGAACAAAGCCGATTTCGAGCTGTTCTGTCTCGCTGTCAGCGCCATCAACGGCTGCGAGATGTGCATCCGCTCGCACGAGGAAGTGGTGCTGAGCGGCGGACTGAGCGAAGAGCAGGTGCACGATGCCGTGCGCGTGGCCGCGACCATCAACGCGGCCGCCGTCGCCATCGAGCTTCCCGTGCTCGAGACCGCCGCGGTGTAAGGACCCGTTGCCGGGCAACCGGCAACGGTCTCTTCCCGGCACAACTCCTGCCTCCCCCGCATCGAGTGAACGAACGCAGGCGCGCTCACGGCGCAGAGCTCGTGGCGGGCGGGGTGAGTTTTCGGGTCTGGGCTCCTTCCCACGAACGCGTGGCCGTCGTCCTCGACGGCCGAGACGTTTCTCTTGCACGGGAAGACGGCGGATATTTCTGCGCCGTCATCGCGGAGGCCGGAGCGGGAACGCTCTATCGCCTGCGCGTCGACGGCGCGAACGAAACGTATCCCGATCCGGCCTCCCGCTTTCAACCGGAAGGTCCGCACGGGCCGTCGCAGGTCATCGATGCCGGCGCCTATGCCTGGCGCGATCGCGACTGGTCCGGCGTCACCATCGACGACCTCGTGCTCTATGAACTCCACGTCGGTACGTTCACCCGCGAAGGAACGTATGCCGCGGCGGCCGAGCATCTCGATTCGCTGCGCGACATCGGCATCAACGCCATCGAACTGATGCCGCTCAACGAGTTTCCGGGGAAATTCGGCTGGGGGTATGACGGCGTCGATCTCTGGGCGCCGACGCGGCTCTATGGAACGCCCGACGCGTTGCGCCGTTTCATCGACGAGGCGCACGCACGCGGCATCGCCGTGCTGCTCGACGTGGTCTATAACCACCTCGGTCCGGACGGCTGCTATCTCCCGAAATTCTCGAAGAGCTACTTCACCGATCGCTACAAAAACGAATGGGGCGAGCCGGTGAACTTCGACGGCGACGATGCGCGCGGGGCACGCGAGTTCATCGCCGGAAATGCCGCGTACTGGATCGACGAATATCATTTCGACGGCTTGCGCATCGATGCCACGCAATCGATGTTCGATGCATCGCCGCGGCACATCCTTCAGGAGATCCGCGAGAGCGCGCGCGACGCCGCCGGAACGCGCAAGGTCGTGCTCATCGCCGAGAACGAGCCGCAGGAGCGCCGCATCCTCACCGGCTATGGCCTCGATGCATTGTGGAATGACGACTGGCATCACAGTGCGCGCGTCGCCGCCACCGGAAACATCGAGGCGTATTACAGCGATTATCGCGGCACCGCGCGGGAATTCGTTTCCATGGCCCGCCACGGCTTTCTCTATCAGGGACAGCATTACACCTGGCAGAAGAAGCGGCGGGGAACGAATTCGCGCGATCTCGATCCACGGCGGCTGGTCTGTTTTCTCCAGAACCACGACCAGGTCGCGAACAGCGCGCGCGGACAACGCCTGCACGAGCTGACCTCGCCCGGCCGCTATCGCGCCTTGACCGCGCTGCTGTTATTGCAGCCGCAAACGCCGATGCTGTTCCAGGGACAGGAATTCGGAGCGTCGTCGCCGTTCGTCTATTTCGCCGATCACGAGCCGGAACTGGCGAAGCTCGTCGAAAAAGGACGCGCCGATTTCCTGCGGCAGTTTCCGTCGCTCGCGTCCGTGCGGTTCGCACCGCCGCACGAATGGCAGACCTTCGAACGGTGCAAGCTCGATCACAGTCGCAGAAACCGGCAGTTCGTCGCATTGCACCGCGATCTATTACGCCTGCGACGGGAATTCGCGCTCGCCGGCCGCAAGCCGGAAGCGTCGGCGCTCGACGAAGACTGCTTCATCCTGCGTTGGGAAACTCTGCTGTTGCTGGTGAACCTGGGCCGCGCTCGCGTGCTCCGGCCGGTCGATGAGCCACTGCTTGCGAATGAGCGGCGCTGGAGCACGAAGTGGTCGAGCGAAGCGATCGAGTACGGCGGGAGCGGTGTGACCGGGCCCGAGACCGCCGACGGCTGGATCATCCCCGGTCAGGCCGCGGTGCTACTCACCGCCTGATGCATCCGACTCCGGGACCGGGCGCGATTCGCCATGATCGTCCGCGGAGCCGATGTTCCAGCCGCGCGCCGGATCGATCTCCACGCCGTGCTCGCGCGGAGACTCCGGCACCTCCTCGAATCCTTCGCCCTCATACCCGAATTTCCCGCGATTCCGTTCCATCGACGTCCTCCGCCGCCGGAACGGAGCAACGTTTACGCCGCTCGCGCAGTTCTTTCGTGACCGCGCGGTGACACGGAATGCAGAGCGTGCGGATGTTCTCCAGATTCGAGTCGCCGCCTTCCACGACCGGGACGATGTGATCGGCTTCCCACCACGTCTTGCGTCCCTTGTGGATGATGCCGTTCTGCTGCAGCGATTTCAGTTCGCGCATCCGCTCGGCGAATTTCAGACGCATCACGCGGCGCCGCATCCTGTGCATGTCGCCCATGCAGAGCGCACAGACGCCGCGATCGCGCTCGAAGACGCAATCGCGCAGATACGACGAGCTCGACCGCAGCCGCCACTCGTGCACGCAGGCGTCCGAACAGAACGTGCGCCTCCGCCCCGAAACGATCGTCTTACACCACCGGCACGCCGCCCGCTCCCCACGCATCGCCGGCGATTCTAAACGGTATGCGCTTTGAACTGGAACGGAGCGAGTACAGGAGCAGAACCATGCGCAAAGCCATTCTCGCCTTGAGTACCGTCATCGTGCTCGCGGCCTGCAGTACGAACCCCGCCACGGGAAAACGGGAGTTCAATCTCGTCCCTGAATCGCAGGAAATCGCGATCGGACAGCAGTCCCATCCGGAAATCCTCCGGCAATTCGGCGTCTATGACGAAAAGCCGGAATTGACGCGCCTCGTCGATCGTGTCGGCCACGAAATCGCCGCGGCGTCGGAGCGTCCGAACCTGCCGTGGACGTTCACGATTCTCGACACGCCGATGGTGAATGCCATGGCATTGCCGGGCGGCTACATCTACATCACCCGCGGCATGCTGGAGCGGATCAACAGCGAAGACGAGCTCGCCGGCGTTCTCGGCCACGAGATCGCGCACGTCACCGCACGCCACGCCGCACAACAGATCTCGCGGCAGCAGCTCGCGCAATTCGGTCTCGTTCTCGGAGCCGTCGTCGCCGGTCCGCAGGCGGTGCAGCAATACGGACAATTCGCGGAGCTCGGCCTCGGGCTGCTGTTCCAGCGTTATTCACGCGGCCAGGAATCGCAGGCCGATCTGCTCGGCACCGGCTACATGGCGGAGGCGCGCTTTCATCCGATTGGCGCGGAGAGGATGCTGCAGACGCTGGCGCGCCTCGACAAGAATCCGACCAGCGGGCTCGATCGCTATTTTCAGTCACACCCCGATCCCGCCAAACGCGTCCGCGACGTTCACCAGAAGGTGGTCGAGCTGCAGGGCATGACCTCCGCGGGGGCAACCGCATTGCCTGATCGCAACGAATACGTTCGCCTGCTCGACGGAGTCGTGACCGCCAACAGCACCACGCACACCGTCATCCGCAACAACACGGTTTACGATCGCGATCACGGCCTGGTGATCGAGGTACCGCGCGGCTGGACCGCCTCGACGCAGCCGGGAGTGATGTTCGCGCTCTCACCGAGCAGCGGCAACAGCTCGTCGTATTTCGTGGCCCAGGAAGTTCCGGCCAGTCAACTGCAGGGACGCAATGCACAAGAGGCCATACGCCTGCGACTGCAGCAGATGGGATTGCAATACGCCGGCTCGCGCGAGAGTCGTGCCGCGAGCGGCGAACGTTTCGCGGTCGATGTCTGGCAGGGACAGACGCAGAGCGGCGTCGTCGGAGTGGAGACCACGCAATTCGTCCATGGCGATCACGTCGCGGTGATGATGTTCGTCTCGCCGAACATCAACTCGCGCACCAGCGTTCTCGGCGACCTCCTCGATCAAACACGCATTCGTCCGCAGGAAGCGCGCGCGATCAATCCGCCGCGCATTCGCATCGGGACGGTCCGCAATGGCGAGACCTGGAGCGACCTCGCTCGCCGCGCCACCGGTAATGCAGGCGATGCCGAGGCCGTGGCCAATCTCAATGGATTTGATTTACAGACCACGCCGCAGGCAGGGATTCTCGTGAAATTGCCGGAGGAAGTGACCCGCGATTAGAGAAAACGTCGCGCGACATTTCTCGAATCGTCAATTCTTACGAATGTTCGAGCCGTGCAGATGAACGATCTTCCAGACGCCGCCTGCACGGCGTAATACAAAGGTCCGTCGCGACGTCACGTTCGGATTCGTCGTCTGAAACGTGACGATCGCGGCGTCTTCGCCGAGCAGGTCGACGCGCAATCCCTCCGGCGCCGGCATCCCCTTCCCTTTCGCATTGGCCATTTGCGCGAAGAGCCCGGTGAACGCGGCCTCGATTTCCGCGCGCCCGTCGGCGCGCAGCGGCTGGTCGTTCATCGGAAAGAAGATCGTCGCGTCGTCCGTGAACAACGCGGTAATCTTCGGATCGGCGTCATTGAGTGCGGCCAGAAACGCCTCGACGCTCTGTACGGGCGTCGAGGTGAGAGCGAGTACGAAAACGAGAGCGTGCATCATTTTGCGTTCGCGATGGCGTCGAATTCTTCGCCGGTGAGGCGAATCTTCTCCGCTTCCATGTTTTCTTCGAGGTGCTTGACGCGGGAGGTGCCGGGAATCGGCAGCATGACCTTCGCGCGTTGCAGCAGCCACGCGAGCGCGACCTGCGCCGGCTCGGCTTTGTGTTTCTTCGCGATCGGGCCGAGCGGACCGCCGGCATCGGCCAGTTTCCCGACCGCGAGCGGATACCACGGGATGAATCCGATGCTTTCGCGATCGCAGTAGTCGAGCACCGGCTCCCATTCGCGATCGCCGAGGTTGTAGCGGTTCTGCACGGAGACGACGTCGAAGTAGTTTCGCGCGCGCTCGATCTGCTCGACCGTGACCTCCGACAATCCGATGTGCCGCACCTTGCCTGCCTTTTGAAACGAGACCAGCGTTTCGAACTGATCCGCTTCCGGCACGTTCGGATCGATGCGGTGCAATTGATAGAGGTCGATGCGCTCGACGCGCAGTCGCTTCAGACTTCCCTCCAGTTCCTCCCGCAACCGTTCCGGCCGCGCATTCATCACCCAATTCCCGGGACCGGGGCGATCGAAGCCGCCCTTCGTGGCGATGACCAGACCGTCCGGATATGGATGGAGCGCCTCGGCGATCAATTCCTCGCTGACGTGCGGACCATAAGACTCCGCGGTATCGATGAGATTCACGCCGAGCTCGATGGCCCGGCGCAATACGGCCAGTGCTTCCTTTCGATCCTTCGGCGGGCCCCAGACGCCGTTGCCTGTAATGCGCATCGCGCCGAAGCCGAGCCGGCGTACCGGCAGGTCGCCGCCGATGTTGAATTGCAGATCGCTCATTTTCTCGTGACCTCCACACTGTGCTCGCCGAAGCTGCGCCCGAGTTGCTGCACTTCGCGCTCCAGCCGCGGCACGCTCCTGCGCATTTCACGCGCCAGCAGAAACTCGCCGAAGCGGCTGTTGAGGAATTGTCGCAACGCCGCGTACGGCGCCAGCGATCTCGGCACGAAGGCCTTCCGCTTCCGCTTCACCATCGCGTCGATCACCGCCTCCGCGCAGACCGAAACCGGAGTTACGCCGCCGAATGGACCGGGCAGCTTCGCCAGCATGCGATCGAAGCTCGGCAGATCGCGCCGGCTGTCGTTCACGAGATCGGTCGCGATCCAGCAGGGATGAAAACTGCCGACGGCGACTCCCTTGTGCGCCACCTCGAGCCGCAGTCCGTTCGCGAAATGTTCGACGCCCGCCTTCGCCGCCGCGTACGACGAAATGCCGGGCGAGGTGACGATCGAAGCGGCCGACGACATCAGCAGGACATAGCCCTTGCGCGCGGTGACGTGTGCGAGCGTCGCGGAGACCGTACGAATCACGCCGATCAGATTCACTTCGACGACGCGCGCCAGCGCATCCG
Source organism: Thermoanaerobaculia bacterium (assembly GCA_036261885.1). Classification (GTDB taxonomy): domain Bacteria; phylum Acidobacteriota; class Thermoanaerobaculia; order Gp7-AA8; family Gp7-AA8; genus QHVT01. Next base: position 579,411 of record DATAJY010000004.1, read on the forward strand.
GCGGCGCGACCGAGACCGGACCATTGCAGGCGATGCCGGCGTTCGCGAAGACGATGTCGATCCCGCCGAATTTCTGCACGGTCGCCTCGACCGCGCGTGCGAGTGAGGCCTGGCTGGTGACGTCGCATTCAATCCAGAGATGCTCGGGGCCGAGCTCGTTTGCGAGTTGCTCGAGCAGTTGCGGCTCGAGACCGGCCAGCGCGAGCTTCGCGCCGCGTTTCGCCGCGGCCCGCGCCACCTCCGCGCCGATGCCGCGCGCGGGGCCGGTGATGAAGACGACCTGGTTGTTCATGGCGGCATCGTATCGCGTCGTTCGTGCGTGATACCCTCCGAGCCCGCGATGCTCACCGTCCTCATCGTTGATGACAACGTTTCGTTTCGCGCGCAGGCGGCGCGGTTGTGTGCGACGGAAGGCTTCTCGACCGTGAGTGCCGGCTCGCTCTCCGAGCTGGCCAACGTGCTCACCACCTCGACGCCCGACCTCGCGCTCGTCGACATCGAGCTGCCGCAGATTCCCGGCCATCGCCTCGGCGCGCTCATTCGCTCGCGGCAGAACATCCCCATCGTGCTCGTCTCCGCACTCGATGAAGGACACGTGCGCCGCCTCTTCGAAGCGAGCGATGCCGACGGCTGGATCTGCAAGCCGCTCACACGCGACAAACTCATCGGCGCCATCACCCGATTCGTCGTGGCCAAAAAGCGCCGCGAGGATGTCATCGCCGAAACGATTCCGCCGAGCGATGACGCGAAGACGCGCGTGCTGCTCGTCGAAGACGAGCCGATGATCACCGATCGCATCGAGTCCGCGCTCGCCTCGACCTGCAGCGTCGCCACCGTCACCGACGGCGACATCGCCATTCAGTATCTGCAGAAAGGGCAGTACGACTGCATCCTGCTCGACCTCATGCTGCCGCACCTCAGCGGCTTCGACGTGCTGCGCCACCTGGTCGTGCGGCGCGGCGATCTGCTGAAGCGCACGTTCATCATGACCGCCGCCACCGATGAATCGCTGCAGTTCATCGATCGCAATGCCGTCGGCGGCGTGCTGCGCAAGCCGTTCGAGGTCGGCATGCTCCCCGAGATGATCGCCGGGCTGCGGACGTAGCGCGATGTCGCGCGGGGCGCGCATCGTCGGCGCGATGGCCGTGCTCTCGCTCGCCCTCCGCACCTGGTTCGCGTGGCGGTGGTACGGCTTTCAAACCGGCGACGATCTCGAAATCGCCGAGGAGGCATTTCGCGTCGCGCATGGCCTCGTGCATCAGCCGTGGAACATTCGCAGTCTCTTCGTTCCCGACGCGATCGTCGCGCCGTTCGTGAAGCTGGCGTTGCTCTTCGGCATCGACGATGCGGTGTCACTCGCATTCTTCGCGCGCGTCCCGTTCCTTCTCCTCGGCGCGCTCAACATCGCATTGCTGTTTGTGCTCGGCCGCCGCTGGTATGACGAGCGCACCGCCACGCTCGCGGCATCGCTGTACGCATGCCACTGGATTCCGCTCGTCTATGGCAGCTCGTCCTATCCGCGGACTTTCGCGGTGACGTGCATCCTCGCAGCGGCGCTGCTCCTCGCACGATTTCCGTTCCTGACGGGACTCATTGCAGCAGTGGCCGTGACGACGCGCTACAGCGAGGCGATCTTCGTCGCATCTCTGTTGCTCTTGGTGCGCAATCGACGCGCCTGCGTTGCGCTTTGCGGAGGATTCGCAATCGGCCTCCTCGTCTTCATCGGACTGTACGACCGCGTGACGTGGGGAGAGTGGTTTGCGAGCGCGCTCGAATTCGCGCGGCTGACATTTCGCGAGCGCGACGCCTCCTCGCTGAACGTGCATCAGCCGCCGTGGTGGTATTTCACGAGCCTTCCGCAATGGGTGCCACTCACCGCATTGCCGCTGCTGGTCGTCGCGGCCATGCGCGGCGAAGCGCGCAGGATGCTCGCGTTCCTCGCCCTGCCGCTCCTCGTGCTGAGCACCATCTTTCACAAGGAGCTGCGCTACCTCCAGGTGCTCGTACCATTCACGTTGCTCTTCGCCGCGGCGGGATTCACGAAGTGGCCGTATCGCCGCGCGATTGCGATCGCACTGCTCACGCTCGCCTTTCCCCTGGCCCTCGGCCGCATCAACAGTGTCACGAGACGCTCGACGAACGCGGTCGACGCGGCGCTCTGGATCGCGCGGCAGCATCCACGCGGCGTCGCGTTGTCTCAGGCGTGGGCGTACGGCGGACGCTTGTTTCTCGGCAACGACGTCGAGATCGCCGACATCGACATTCCTCCCGATGCGCGGCGCATTCGCGCGCTCGCCTCAAACATCACCATCGTCGGCATCTACACGAGCGAAATCGACGAGGCCGCGTTACGCGAAAGCGGCTTCACGAAAACGCGATCGTTCGAGAATCGCGGCGGCCGCGCGGTCACGATTTTTCAGCGTTGACGCGTGCCTCGGCCTCCGCGAGCCAGCCGCGACGAATGTTCTCGATGTTCGAGAGATACGGCTTGAGGTCGAGGATCGGCGTGCCGTCGAGCATGTCCAGACCGCGCACGTACAGTCGATTGCGGTCCCGCCCGAGGAGCTCGACCACCGTGATGGCGAGCGGATTCGGCCGGCGCGGCGAGCGAGTCGCGAACACGCCGTGCGGCTTCGTATCGGCCGGCGGCGTGACCATCAGGTCGAATCCATCCGAACGGTCGAACGCCCAGATCACGTACAGATGCGAAAACCCCTCGATGTCGGTCAGTCCCTCTTCGAGCTCCGGAAGGATTTCCAGTACACCGTCGGCGTCGTGTTTTGCGAATGCGCCTTTCGGAATCTGCGACGTTTCGGAGAAGCCACTGCGGATGTAACCGATTGCACTCCAGGTCATGCTCATCGGAACGGCATTGTACCGGGTGAAGTCACAGACGAGTCCCCTTTGCATCACGTGACTTTCGCGCATCCTCTGTGGAACAATGACCGCGGGTCCCGGTTCGACAAATCAACATTCCTGGTGGGTTCATGCGTTCTTCGGCGAGAAATCTTCTTCTCCTGGTCGCGGTGCTTGGTGCGTTGCCACTTCATGCGGGCAGCGCCATGGCCAAGCTGTCCGGCATCAGCGACGGAAACACACTCGTGGTCACCCTGCGCGGACAGGAAATCAAAGTCCGCATGCACGGCGTGGCCGTCCCGCCGAACGACGACAAGCGTCCGATCCTGCAGCGCCTGAACAAGGAATCGAGCGCATTCCTCAAGAAATACCTCTCCGACGGCTGGGTCTATCTCGAATTTCCGGATGGTTCCGCAAAACCCGATGCGGACGGCTATGTGCCGGCCTTCGTCTATCGCGGCAGCGACGCCGTATTTCTCAATGAGAAGCTCGTCTCCGCGGGGCTCGCGCTGGTCAATAAGAAGGAAAAGAACGACTTCACCGACAACTGGCTCTCGCTGCAGAACAACGCCAAGGCCGCGCAACGCGGCATCTGGGGCTCGTTCGAAGACGGCGAAGGGGAACGCATCGCCTCCGGAGTCGCACAAGGCACGTACCTCGGCGTCCCGGGAGCCACCTCGCGCAGCGGCTACAGCGACTCGTACGTGACGTACTGGATCATTCTCTTCTACTGAGACGACGGCGGGCGCCAGAGCGGAATCACGTTTTCGGACTCATAGAGGGTTCCATACAGCCCGTCGCGAAAAATCAGATAGAGCGGATTCGCGCAGCGCGGCATTGCACGCAGTTCCACCGGCAGACTCGCGCCGAGAATCGAATCGCAGACCTTCGCATGCGGCGCGGCCGCGAGCGTCGCGCGATCGAACGTGCTGCAAATGATCGTCATCGGCCGCGCATCGATCGATCTGGCGGTGCACTTCCGCCCCTCTGCCGCGACCAGGTCGTCGCGCTCAGGGGTGTGAAAGACGAAGGTGCGCCGGATGCGCGTCCGCGCTTCGGCAGGCAACGTCGATACGAGGTCCCGAATCAGCGCGGCGTGCCGAACATCCTGCGCAACGAAATCGACGATGGAATACGAATCGACCGTGCGATTGACGGATTTCGCGAGCTCCGCGGCGCGCGACTCATTCGCGCACGAGCCCTCGTCGCGGAACGCGAACGTGTAGACGTCATAGTCGCGAAACAAATGATCTCCGGCGACGTCCTCCGGCCAGAACAACTCGGGAGCGGTCTCGCGTGGCAAACCCTGTAAGAAGATGATGGCCTTGCCATTGGTGGCGCGCGTCTTCCGCTCGATTGGATGAAAGCCTGCAGCGCGCGTGCGCTTCGCGTCGTCACAAGGCTCCGGCGCACGGATGTGTGTACAGGCCGCCAGCATGAAGACGGCAGGAAAGACAGCCGTGATTCCGCGGCATATTGACGCCATTCCGGACAGAAGCTTAGCATTCCATCATTCCTGTCGAAAGGAACAACGCCGAAAGGAACATGAGTGTCATGTGGACGGACAGAAGCCGTATGTTTCTGCTGCTCATCGCAGCGCTGACCTTCAGTTTGTTCGCCGCGACTGACGGCCTGGCGCAGGGCACGACGGAATGCAAAGCATGTGGGGTCACGTGCACACCGACGACGTGCTATGAGAACTGCATTCGCATGACGGCCGCGGATTGCGCGCAATTCGGGATGACCTGTGCCGGGGTCTGCTACACGTACTTCGACTGGCCGGACACGTCGTACCACTGCCGCGTCAGCGAATGGTATCCCTGCTATTACTGAGCCGAGGCAGGCATGCGGGCGGCCACTCTCTGCGCGCTGCTGCTTATCAGCGTTGAGTGTCTCGCGGAACGTGTAACGATCACGACGCGCTGGGATGCTCGCGTTCCGAAAGAAACGGCCGCGACGAAAACCTCGCTGTCTCTTCGTGCCGACCCGCCGCAGAGCCATGAACCGGTCACGGTGGACATCACAGTCCCGGGCACCGTGTCAGTCGAGCTGGTTGCGGGCGCGCATTGGACCATAACGCTCAGTAGCAACACGTTGTGGACGCGTGCCATCGCCATCGACCCGTCGGTCACACGCGAAATCACGCTCGACGTTCGACCGGCCGGCGTCGTGCGAGGAACCGTTCGCGGGCCGAGTGCCAATGAGATCCCGTCCGACCTCAGCGTCCTCTTTGCACCGGCGTCCGACGTATTTCCCGTCGGCGCGGACTCTTCCCGCTGCGACCTTGCAGAACAGGGGAAATTCGCCTGCGTCGTCCCACTCGGCGAGCAGCACCTGCGCTTCAAGACCTCTCGATTTCCGCCTGTTTATCGATGGAGAGCAAACGTTCAGGCGACGACGACCATCGGAGAGATTCGCTTCGCGAAGGGAGGAACTGTCGCGGGATCTCTCTCCTCGGCGGATCTTCCTGCAAAACCTCAGGACCTTCGCATCGTCATCGCCCCCTCGCCTCGCAACAATGCCGCGGGCGCGACGGCATCAACGAAGAGCATCGAAGTCGTGCAGGGACCTCACGGATTTTTTTCGTCGGTTCCTGTTGCACCCGGACTGTATGACGTCTTCGTCGAAGTTCCGCATCGCGGCGTGGCCATCGTTGCGGCCATCCCGGTGCGTGACGGATTCGAAGCTCGCCTCCCGCGCGCCCTGACGCTGGAGCCACGCCTGCCGCTGGTGTTGAAACTCGAGCCGCCGCGGCCACCGCAGGGCTCGACCTGGCAAGTGGAAATCGAGCGCCTGAGTGACGAAGGCCGTCAGCCGGTGACGCGCGGCAACGTTGCGGAAGACGGATCGTTTCGCGTCGACAACGTGGTCGCGGGGCGCTATGCCGTGGTCGTGCTCGACGATCGCGGCGCGCGCTGGACCGTGCGGAATTTCACCGTGTCCACTGGCGCGAGCGAGATCAACATCGACATTCCGGTCGTCTTTGTCGAAGGGACTGTGCGCCGCGGTGAAGAACCGATCGCGGCGCGCCTGCTCTTCGGCGGCGAATTCGGTATTCCGAGCATTCCGTTCGAAAGCGACGCCGACGGCGCATTTCGAGGCCTGCTGCCGCGAACCGGCGAATGGCTCGTCGACGTTTTTCTTCCGCCGTCGAATGCACCGCTCGCGGTGCGTACGAACGTCGAGCCGGCGACAGAGGACGAGCCCGCACACGCGGACGTACGCATCGCCAATACACGCATCGAAGGATCGGTCGTCGATGACGAAGGACAGGCCGTGGCGCATGCCGAGGTGACGTTCAATCGCGGACCGGAACGCCTCGGCAGCGTGACAACGGATGCAGAAGGAGAGTTCGCGGTGAGCGGCCTTCTCTCCGGCGACGCGACCGCCATTGCCACAGCGGCCGGAAAGAGAAGCGCGCTCGTCTCACTGCGCATTCACGAAGACGCCAATGCTCCATTACGACTGGTCGTCCGCGAGCTCTCGGCTTTGAAAAGCCGCGTGATGGGACCGGCCGGCCCGGTGGCGGGCGCGCGTGTCGCGATCTGGCCCGAAGCGGGTGGACAGGTTTCGTTGTCGATTACCGACGGCGATGGTTTTTTCACGGCCATGGGGCAACCACCCGGGCCACGTCTGCTCCTCGCCGTCCACGCTCCCGGCCTCGCCTTACACCTCGGCGCAATCGACAGTACGCCCCCGCAACAAATCATGCTGACCACGCTCAGCGGCACCATTGATGTCGAATCGAAATCGCGGCCGATGTTTCTCGATCACGGCGGAATGCGTCTGCCGTTGCAGCTCGCGCTGAAGCTCCTCGCACCGGCTGCCACGAGCGACGCGGAAGGACGCCGGCTGCACCTCGGTGATCTTCCGCCCGGGGATTACCGCGTTTGTGCGCCGAACGGCGCCGGAGAGCCGCTATGCGCGTCGGGATGGCTCGCCGCAGGCGCCTCTCTGCAGTTGAACCTTGCTCCGCCCTGAGACCTCAGTACTCGAGTTTCGAGAGCGGCGGGTCGTAATCGAATGACCCGAGGAGCAGCCAGCGGCGCGCTTCTTTCTCGCGTCCTTCGCGTGCTAACAGCGGCGTCGTGTAATGCCAGAACGGCAGGCGATAGATGGCGATCGACGGCTGGCTCGTCACCTCGCGCGCGTTCGAAAGAAAGCGCCCTTGCTCATAGACGAGGAGCTGATGGCCGACCGCCGCATTCGAGAACATCACGTGAAAATCGATGAAGCCGTTGCGCGCTTCCGGGCGTTCCGGGTGGTGGTCGTTGTGCGGGCCGCTGTAATCGCCGCTCTCGTAGCAGATGACCTGGCGCGCCCACCAGTCCTCGCGAAGGGTGTGGCGCGTGACCGCCTGTGCGACGCGGCGAAAGCTCTTCGACAGCATCATCACGTCCAGTCCGCACTCGCGCGCACCGTCGAGCGCCTTCGACGCGCGTGAATTGATCGTGGCGGTCTTGACGCGGACCGTCTTCTCCAGCGAATCGCTGTAATTCTTCCTCATCCCCACCAGCGCCTCGCGCGGAATCGGCGTATGCATGCGCCGCAGCCGCGGATAGACGGCAGCATCGAGCAATTGCACGCATTCATCGGCGACGCCCCGATCGATGACGCCCTCGAAAAAGACGATCGGCGTCTGCTTTCGCCGGATCAGCGACTCGAGTTGCGGAGGATCGTTCAAGAACCGCCGCCCGCGGGCATTCAGCAGATCCTCGAATTCGGAAGGAAATCGATCCATTGTGGCGGCATTATAGCCATCACGCCGATTCGTCAGACGTTGGCCGATTTTTCAGCCGATGGTGGACCAGAGCAGCGAGCCGAAGAAAATCCCCGATGCGACGAAATCGACCATTGCGGCGGAAAGCAAGGTGTAGCGCGCCGGGCGCGTCGGGGCGAGGAAACAGCACGCCAGGAGACCGATGGCAATCATCGGTGCGGCGAGCAGGACCAGCACCGACACAATGGACAGCGGCCCCTGCATGCGCGCGGCCGCCACGGCCACGACGGCGGCGATCGCGGAAATCACGGCCAGCGATACGAGTGCGATCCAGAGCACGCGCGACCTGCGCAGGAAATAGAGCGCCGTCATCGTCGGCGGAATCGAGAGGCCGCCGAAAACCACGGCGAAGAGCACGACGTCGCCGAACGCGTACATGCCGGATGACGCCTGTGCAATGGCGTCGCTCGTCGCCAGCTGGCGCACGTAAACGACGCCGCAGGCGACGAAAAACGCGAGGAGATACCCCGCCAGAACCACGAGCACGCGCGTACTGCGTTTCATCGGAACTCCACTCGGCTACCGGCCATACCGCGAATACCACGCATTGCTGAACAGATCGTCGGGATCGCGGCGGCGCTTCTCATCGAAAACCTCTTCTGCATCCGGATACGCGCGCGCGAACTGCTCGCTCGTCGCATGCAGCCGGTACGGAAGGTAATACGTGCCGCCGGTTTCGAGCGTGACGTCGATCAACTCGCGCGTCAGTTCCTGCATCGCCGCTTCCCCTTCCGGCGTCCGCTGCTGATTGAAGAACATCACCACGGCGAAGACGTCCGCGCGCGCATACGGCAGCGCGGTGGTCTGATCCTGCCGCACGTCACGCACGGTGATGTTGAGCAGATCGATGTTCCGGCGGTGATCGAGCAGCGGCCGGATGCGATCGAGGAACGCGGCCAGCGTCCCGCGCGGCACGAAGTACTCGTGCAGGATGTCGCTGGTTGCCGGGCCGCGATCGAGATAGACGTCGATGGTCTGGTGCAGCAGCTGATTGCGCGAAACGTGCTGCGTGCGGCGCAATCGTGAATTCTCGAGGCGCCAGCGGAGGTTCTTGCCGTAGTCGCTGCCGGCGGAACCGCGAAACACGAGCCGCTCGAGCCGCGAATGGTGCATCGCGCCGAGCGGCGGCAGCGGACCCGGTTCGCGTTCGTAATACGTGAGTGCGGCCGCGCGGAGAAACGAATCGGGCGCGACACTGATGCGGCCATAGGCCATGCCGATGCCGTCGCGATCGCGAACCGTTTCATCGAAGAGCCGTTCATACGACGCTACGTCGCAGTTCTGGTGGACCTCGCGATAGCGTTCGTTCGGCACCGTCTGAAGCTCGGCGTCGAGAATGACTCCGAAGAGACCGTAGCCGCCGAGTACGTGCGCGAAGAGCGCGGGCTCCTCGGTGCGGCTGCAATGACGCACCTCTCCGCTCGGCAGCAAAACCTGCAGAGCCTCGACCGTCGACGCGATCGGCTCGTGCAGATGCTGCCAGCCGTGACAATTCACACTGAGCGAACCGCCGACGGAAAACGGACTATCGGATTGCATCACCGCGACGGAGCGGCCATGCAATTCGAGATAATCGATCACGTCCTTCCAGACCGCGCCGCTCTGCACGTGCAGCGTCTCGCCGCGCAGCTCCATCCGATTGTGGCCGAGCATGTTCAGCACGATGCCGTTCGCGGCGATGGTCTGCCCGCCCATCGAATGGCGGAATCCGGCGATCGACACGTGCACCTTTGCGGCGCGCGCTCGATCCAATGCCGCGCGAATCTGCGTGACCGCCAGCTCGTCATTCGCGGAGACGTCAACGATTTCGCGAATCGCGGTGCCATTGAGATGACTGGCATCATCGATGGTACCGGCCGGGCGCGATACCGGTGCAACGGCGCGCTGGCGCGATGCGGTGCGTGCGAGATGCACGACCGCGCAATCCGTCAGTGTGAAAGCGATGAGCGCGCTAAGCAGGAATCGTGACCGGCGCATGCGAATCGCCGCACGATACCGCAGGCGCCGCGCTCACGCCGCGTCCCAGAACGAGCGCGATTCCGTCACCTGTGCGCGCGCCCGCGGCGTAATGCCCAGTGCCGCGAGCTCGTCGAGCACGCGCTGCGCGGCCAGCGGCACCGCGGCGCGCACGACGTCGCTCAACCCGAAACCGTCGAGCGTTTCGGGAACGATGCCGATGAGCGTGATGTACGACGGCCCGTCCGGCAGGAGCTCGACCAGAATCACCGTCTCCTTGAGCGATGGATCGTGCGGGCTCATGCGAATGGAGGGAGGGTTCCGGACGATCTGCGCGCGATCGTACTGGCGGATCTCGCCCGGATCGGCTTTCGCCGAAACGGCGTCGAGGAAGATCACCGCGTCGAAACCGCCCATGCGTGCGGCGAGATCGAGCGACGGTGTGCCGAGATCCTCGAGAAATACGTTCTCGGGAAACTCGTAATGCGCCTCGAGGAAGCGAATGATCGAAGGGCCGGCGGCGTCGTCGCCGATCAGGACATTGCCGATGCCGAACACCGCTACGTTCTTCGTCATTCGCTTCCTCTCCAACACATGCTGAATTACAGGACTTTTACTGCTGCCACTTCCGATCCGTCGGGATCGAAGGTGTGGACCGCGCAGGCCATGCAGGGATCGAACGAATGGATCGTACGCACGACCTCGAGCGGATGATCGGCCTGCGCCACCGGATTGCGGAGCAGTGACGCTTCATACGGACCGACCGTGCCTTTGTCATCGCGCGGGCTGGCGTTCCACGTCGTCGGAACGACGGCCTGGTAATTCTTGATCGTGCCGCCGTCGACGACGACCCAGTGCGACAGGAGGCCGCGCGGAGCCTCGTGAACGCCGACGCCTTCGACCTCCCCTTTCGGGAACGACGGAGGGTTGTACGTTTTCACGTCGCCCTTGAGGACGTTGTCGACCAGCAGCTGCCAATGTTTCTCGAAGAGATCGGCCAGCATCATCGCGCGAATGGCGCGCGCCGCATGACGGCCGAGCGTGGAGTGCAGCACTTCCGGACCGGCCTTGATCTTCGCGATCGCACCGACCGTTTCGAGGGCCTTGGTCGCGTATTTCGTCGCCAGCGGATTTCCGGCCGCCAGTGCACAGAGCACGTTTGCCAGAGGACCGACCTGCATCGGCTTCCCTTCGAAACGCGGCGCCTTGACCCAGGAGTATTTCCCGTCGGCCTGCCAGTCGGTGAAATCGGGCTCGGTCTCCCCTTTCCACGGATGCAGACCTTCGCCCTCGCCGCCCTTGTAATAGGCGTGGGTGTGATTCTCGGTGACCCCTTTGCGGAAGTACTCGTCGTTCATGCCGGTGATCGGCTTGTACGTCGAGAGATCGCCATTGAAAATGACGCCGCCCGGGATGTCGGCCTGCGTGCTCTTCTCGTCGAGGAACAGGTCGGGCGCGGAGAGGTAATTCGTCACCCCGGCGCCGTAGCCGAACCATTCCGGATAGAAGGCCGCCACCGCGCAGACGTCGTTGAAATAGACCTCGCGCACGAAGGGGATGACCTTGTCCATCAGCGCCTTGAACTGATAGAGGCGGTCGAGATTGAGCGTCGCTTCGCTATTGAGATTGACGGCGTTGCTCACCCCGCCGACGGCGAGATTCTGGATGTGCGGGGTCTTGCCGCCGAGAATGGCCGTGGCCTGCAATGCATAACGCTGATATTCGAGCGCCTGCAGGTAATGCGACGTCGCCAGCAGGTTGACGTCCGGCGGGAGTTTCATCGCCGGATGGCCCCAGTACCCGTGCGCGAACGGACCGAGCTGCCCGCTGCCGACGAGACCCTTGATGCGGTCCTGCACGGCCTTCATCTCGTTCTTCGAATTGCGGGTCCAGTTCGAGAGGCTTTCGCCGAGGGACGAGGCCTTGGCCGGATCTGCGTTGAGAACCTGCGTGACGTCGACCCAGTCGAGCGCGGAGAGCTGATAGAAGTGGACGATGTGATCGTGCAGTGCGTGCGAGATGAGAATGAGATTGCGGATGTACTGCGCGTTCAGCGGGATGTCGAGCTGCAGTGCGTTCTCCACGGCGCGGACCGAGGCGAGCGCGTGCACGGTGGTGCACACGCCACAGAAGCGCTGCGTGAAGAGCCACGCCTCGCGCGGGTCGCGGCCGAGAAGAATTTTCTCGATGCCGCGCCACATCGTGGACGAGGCCCAGGCCTTCTGGACGGCACCGTTGTCGATCTCGACGTCGATGCGCAGGTGGCCTTCGATTCGGGTAATGGGATCAATTGTCAGTCGCTGCGCCATGTTCGTTAATCCTCAGCTTGGGATTTTTGGACTTCAGATAGGTGACGTACTTGTCCCAGTCGGACGTCGTCGCCGGCAGAATCGCGAATCGCTTGGCTACCCAGATGAACAGAATGACAGCCAGTCCGATGTAGCCGAGGCACATGAGCAGCTCGGCGATTTTGGGGAAATAGACGGAGGGATGATTGACGCGGAACGCGAGCGTGGTGGGGGTGAAGCGATAGAGCACGCCGCCCACACCGGTCAGCGTCGCGAGCACGAACAGCGCCCGCGGCGTCGCCCGAATGCGCGCATTGAGGAACAGGAGCGCCGGAATCAGGACCAGGAAATTCTCGGTATGGAACAGCACGGCGTACCACGTCGCCTCGAACGCCTGGCCGATCACGCCGCGGATGACGACGTCGATGTAGCGGATGGCCACGAAGACGAACGACGTCCAGGCCATGTATTTGGCCATGTCGCTGAGCACCGGAATGTCGAGCGGCCGGCGCCAGGCGAGGCTGGCGGCCATGAGGATGAAGATCACCGCCGCGAATCCGCAGACGACGGCCTGGATGAGATAGAAGGCCGGGAGCATCTGCGTCTGCCACAGTGGATGCACCTTATGGCCGGCGATGACCATGAGGGCGCCGAGCGACGACTGGTGCATGGCCGGAAGGAGCAATGCGCCGCCGACCATCCACGGGTAGAGCTTCTTGAAGAACGGCACCCATTTGCGGAGCCGCCCGCGCCAGGTGGTGTCGCTTTCGAGAATGGCCTGATCGACGACGTAGGTGAGATTTTCGAACAGCAGGAAAATCACCACGTACGCGGACATGCACAAGGCCACCTCGAAGAGGGACGAGTGGAGATTCCACGTCCACGGGAAGGCCATGTTGTACATGTTCCACGGCCGGCCGACGTCGATGACCAGCGCGAACATGCCGGTCGCATAGAAGAGAAAACTCGACGCGACGGCCGTGCGCATCACGGAATGCAATTGCGTTTTACCGAGGACGTAGCAGAAGAACGCCACGGCCAGACCGCCCGAGCCGAGGGCCGTGAGGGTCATGACGTTGAACGTTTTCCAGACGCCCCACGCGTAATCGTCGTTCATGCCGGTGAACCACAATCCGGTGAAGAACCGGCCGAGCGACAACGTGAGACCGATGAGACCGAGCGCGCCCCAGAAGGCGAACGGCGCGGAGAAGAGCGGGTAGTTGAAGATGTGGACGTTGCGGTGCCAGCGATGCGATGTCGCGCTCATAGCTGCTCCGGCCGGCCGGAATGTTCCGCTTCCTGGCGAGCCTCCTCCTCCATCACTTTGTAGCGCCGCTTGATCGAGGCCACGAGCACGGCATAGACGGCCGCGGGAATGAGCATCCCCTTGTAGAGCACGCCGTGGACTTTCGAGCCGTAATGCGCCCGCGACTCGGTGCCGACTTCCGGCAGGCCGAGTTTTTCGAACGGGAGATGCGAGAGATAGAGCACCTGCGTACCGCCCAGATCGCCCTCGCCGTAAATGCGATCCTGGTAGTACTTGCCGGGATGCGCTTCAATACGGTGTTTCGCTTCCTGCAGGAGCTGCGTACGCGTGCCGAAGATCACGGCTCCGACCGGGCAGGCCTCGGTGCAGGCCGGTTGTTTTCCGTCCGCGAGGCGGTGATTACAGAATTCGCATTTGACGATTTTCGGATTGAATTTCGCCCATTCGAAACGCGGAACGTCGAAGGGGCAGCTGATCTCGCAATAACGGCAGCCGACGCATTTGTACGAATCCCATTCGACGATGCCGTATTTGCCCTTGGTCAATGCACTGAAGGGGCAACCGGAGACGCACGCGGGATCGATGCAGTGCATGCACTGCCGCTTGACGAAGGAGTGCTGATCGCCGTCCTTCGCCAGAAGAATGATGTTCTTGGTCTGGGAATTGAGGTCGGTCGGCATCTGCCAGATGCCGCCGGACATGGTCGTGTCCGGAATGAGGTTGTTGGCGGTCGTACAGGCGGCGACGCAGGCCTTGCAGCCGATACAGACGGTCGCGTCATACAGCATCGCGATGGCGTCTGCCGGCGCCTGAGGATTGCGTGACGAGGCCGCGGCCGGAGTCGCTGCTCCGGCTGCGGCGACTGCCGCTCCGGTACCGAACGCCCTGAGGACGCTGCGGCGTGAGAGTGTCACTTCTGCTCTCCTTCAGTGCCCGGGACGCTTTCGTCGCCCGCTTTGTTCGAGAACTTCCTGGCGGCCACATAGCCTGCGCCGAGGATGATGCCGCCGGCCAGGCCGGCCGCGCCGGTGGCGGTGGCGGTCACATAGCCTTTGTCGTGGGCGCCACCGACGTCGGGATACGTCGCGGGCGGGGTGGCATTGGAGATCGGAACGGTCTGGAACGCCGGGATGGTGTAGCCGACGAATTGTTCGGTGCAGCCGAAGCAGGGCGCGCCGACGCCGATCGGCCACGCATCGACCACCTCGTTGTAATGGCGGGTCGAGCACGAGGCGTGCGTGACCGGGCCTTTGCAGCCGAGGCGATAGAGGCAGTACCCCTGGCGATGTCCCTCGTCGCCGAACTGTTTTGCGAAACGGCCGGCGTCGAAATGCGGACGGCGCGGGCAGTGCTCGTGGATGACGCGGTCATACGCGAATTTCGGACGCTTCTTGTCATCGAGCTCCGGAAGCGTTCCGGCTTTCGCGAACTGCAGAACGGTGCCGAGGAGGATGTAGGGATTCGGCGGGCATCCGGGGATATTGACGATCGGCTTGTCTTTGATGATCGAGTCGACGCCGACGGCGCCGGTCGGATTCGGTCCCGACGACGGCACGCCGCCCCAGGAGGCACACGAGCCGATCGAAATGATGGCCGCCGATTTCGCGGCCACTTCCTTGAGGAAATCGATTCCCCACTTGCCGCCGATCTTCAGGAATTTGCCGTCATCTTTCGTCGGAATCGAGCCTTCCACGACGAGGACGTATTTCCCTTCATTGGCTTTCATGGCGTCGATCAGCGCCAGTTCGGCGTCGTGGCCGGACGCGGCCATGACGGTCTCGTGATAATCGAGCGAGATGATGTCGAGGATCAGGGTCGCCAGGTCGGGCTGCGAGGGACGCAGCAGCGTCTCCGTGCATCCCGTGCAATCCTGCATCTGCAGCCAGATCACGGAAGGCCGCTTTGCCGAGCCGATTTCGGCGGCAATCGCTTCCGGGCTCAGAAAATCGGTGATCGCCAGGCCGAACGGCGCGACGACCGCCAACTTGCTGCAGAACCCGATGAAATCCCTTCGACTCACTCCACAACGTTGCAGATGATCAGCGATGGTGTCGGTTCTGTCTTTTTCTGCGCTCATTCGCGCTCTCTCCTCAATTCACACGCTCCAGCATTACGCGGTCTGCAGTGAGGGTAAGGAGCACGGCACCCGGCGGCGGTCTTGCGCATCACCGTTGCAACGGTAGGTTTCTTACGAGAAGGAGTGACAGCCGTCACCCGCCACCCGGGGAGCTGCCCGCGGCCGCCCGGCGAATTTCGCTAAACTGCACCGATGCATTCCTGGCCTCGCCTGAACTGGTCCGAGTGGTCTGACACCGCGCGCACGCTGCACATGTGGACGCAGGTGGTCGGAAAAATCCGCATGCAGTACGCCCCGCCGGTGAATCACTGGTGGCACATCACGCTCTACGTCACCACCCGCGGCCTCGGCACCGGAGCCATTCCGTGCGACAACCGCACGTTCTCGGTCGACTTCGATTTCACGAACCATCGTCTCGAGATCGCCTGCTCGGACGGCGCGACCGCCGGCTTCGCGCTCGAGCCGATGAGCGTGGCCACGTTCTATCGCTCGATCCTCGATGCGCTCTCGTCGATCGGCGTGCCGGTCGCGATCAATACGAAACCGAGCGAAGTCGAGAATCCGGTGCGCTTCGAGCTCGACGAAGCGAATGCGTCCTACGACGCGAAGGCCGCGCACGACTTCTGGCACGCACTCGTGCACATCGACCGCGTGTTCCAGGCCTTCCGCGCCCGATTCCTCGGCAAGGTCAGCCCGGTGCATTTCTTCTGGGGCAGCTTCGATCACGCCGTGACGCGCTTCTCCGGCAGCCGCGCGCCGGAACATCCCGGCGTGCCGATCCTCCCCGACTGGGTCACGCGCGAGGCGTATTCGCACGAGGTCTCGAGCGCCGGCTTCTGGCCCGGCGGCCCGGCCATGGACGCGATGTTCTACTCATACGCCTATCCGACGCCCGCCGGATTTTCGGAAGAGCCGGTGCGACCCGATGCCGCATTTTTCAGCAAGGATTTCGGCGAGTTCATCCTCCCCTACGCCGCCGTCCAGGCCGCCGACGATCCCGACGCAATGCTGATGGAGTTTCTGCAGTCGACCTATGAGGCGGCCGCGAAACTGTTGCAGTGGGATCGGGCCGCGCTGGAGCGGCCGTAACGACGCGAACGCGAGAACGACGCGCCGTCGCGGCCGCACGTCATGAGGCGAAGGTCACTTCTGCCACCCTTCGTCCGCGGTCGGCCCGTAAATCGACGGCACCGGCTGGTCATTGAGCCGGAGATAGACCGTCAGCTGTCCGCGATGATGGGCGAGGTGCGAAAACGTATCGGCGATCATGATGTAGCGCGGCTTCTCGTCGACGACGGTGCCGTTGACGCGCAGTTGCCACGGCTGCAGAAGATGCTCCTCGGTGGTATTCGAGAGCGCCTCGCGCGCGCCGGCAACGGCCTGATCGAAGAACGCGAGACGTTCCGCGGTGTTCGCCGGATTCGGCGCGGTGCCCTTGCCGAGGTCGAGAAACTCGCTGTCGATCATCATCTTGATCCAGCCGAACATCCCGGCCACGAGTGACGCGAGATACCCGAGCTGCATCGATTTCGGATGCGGTTTCCAGTCGGGCTTGCCGTCGGGCACGCGCTCCACGGCCTTGCGCGTCGGACCGACCTCGCGTTCGAGTTGCGCCAGCAGCATCTCAGCAATCTTCATCGTGCTTCTCCTGTCGGGGAATCCTACGTCGCACGATGCACGGGAGGAAAGCTCAGCAATGGACCGCGCCTCAATCGAGCCGCCTCTCGTTGTTTTCGAGTTTCTTGTCGACACGGGTCAACCACGGATCGATTTCGACGAACAACGGTTCTCCCGCGACGGCGACGGCGATGACGTCGTCGCCATCGAGCAGGTGCTTGCGCTCGTACAGCGTCTCCCCTTTCGCGTTCGTCACGCGGAGAGCGATCGACTCGCGCATCGGCAGCGGCGTTTCGTTTCCTTCGCCGTCGGCGCGGGTCTTCGTCGCCTTCACCCGCACGGTCAGGATGCCGTTCCGGAAATCCGCCGATGCAATCGCGAAGTCGTACAGCACGATGTCGTTCAGCCACTGCAGAATGAGCGCGTACTGCTCGTCATTGGCGATGCGGCGCAGATGCGGCAGAAGGTCGGTCGACCGCGTCAAGCCATGTCGCGGGGCCTGCTCGGCCACGAACGCGCGCAGCGCCGCATTCAGCGCCGCCTCGCCGACGAGGTCCCGAATCCCATACAGCACCACCGCCCCTTTTCCGTAATAGAGATGCGACTGATTGCCGACCCGCAGGAGCGGCGTCTCGGCCCGATCATCGCGAGCGCGCCCGGCGAGATAGCGGTCGCGATCGACGTTCAGCAATTGCCGCACATGCTCGCGGCCGTGCATCCGTTCGAGCACGACCAGCTCGGTGTACTTCGCGAATGACTCGACGATGAACGTGCTGCCGGGCGTGCTGCCGGGGGCCACTTCGTATCCCCACCACTGATGCCCGACCTCGTGCGCGATGCGGCGCCCGAGCAGATCGGGACGATTCGGATTGCGGCGATCGATCAGAAACGTGCGGTGCTCGGTCAGGAAGATGTTGTTCGGCATCGCCAGTGCGCCGAAGTTCGCGGAGGACGGCAGCTCCGCCATCCGTAATTGCGAAGCGCGATACGGGCCGAAATTCGCCTCGCAATACGCCAGTGTCTTCGCCGCGACGTCGATCATCACCTGCACGTTCGCGGCGTGTTTCGGTTCGTAGAAGAGCTCGATGTTGTGCGGTCCTTTCGCCACCGCATACCGTCCCGACACAATGGCGAAGAAATTACGCATTCGCGGTTGCACGAAGCGGACGTAACGACGATTGCCCCGCGTCCAGCTGCGCTCGATGCGCCCCGGCGCGATCGCGTGCTGATCGAGCGGCGTCGAAACCGTCGCTGCAAAGCGAATGTCTTCGGCATCGGCCGGCACGTCGCCTTCGATCGGCTCGGGCCGCGCGGCCCGCAATCCCTGTTTCGCCCGCTCGCGCGGATCTTCGAGCTCGTAGGTGCGGCGATATCCGATCGAGGGCAGAATCCGGAAGCTCATCAGAAACGTGCCGTTCGGCACGATGGCGTCATCGGCATCGAGGTCGAACGTCTCGCGCGTGAACGTCGCCGCGAATTGCAATTGCGTCCGCGCGCCCGGCTGCAACGGCCGCGCGAGCGTGACGTCGTACATTCCGAATCGCGCATCCGTGACGATGCGCGCATCGGCGATGCGGAGCGAGACGTCTTTGGCCTCGCGCCGCAGTGCGATCAGCACGCGCGAGATCGGGACGCGCGTCAGATTGACGAGCTCGTACCGCCCGCGCACCTGCACGCGCCGCTCGAACAGATCGACGCTGGTGTCGATCGCCGCCAGACGCGGTTGCGGCAGTGTGGCGAAGCGTCCGTACGTCTTTTCGTAATCGGCCTTCCAGGCGATCCGATCTTCGGAATCGATGCGTGTGAAGAGCCAGGCGCCGGTGACGATGCTCGCGAGGATCGCAATGGCAAGAGCGCGTTTCGGAAATTCGCGACGCGTGCGCCAGAACGCGGAGGCGAGACAGAAGAAAACGCTCGCGATGAAGAGCCAATGCAGCGCAAGCCCCGCAAACGGCGCGAGCTGATACCCGAACCCGCTCACCTCGGAGTACTGCAACGGCGGCGTCGAGCCGTACGCCCACAATGGATGCTCCAGCCCGAGGAACGAGGGCCGCTTGCTGAGCACCAGGAACAGGACCGAGAAAACCATGCCGGCGTATTTGCCGGGGCTGAGTGCATTGATGAGCAGCACCGCAATCGCAAACACGAACAGCGGCAGACCGGACGATGCAAAGAACCCGAGATACGCGACGACGTTGATGTACTGCGGACCCCGGAGCGCCTGCAGCAGAAGTCCCGGCAGAATTCCGGCGCTGATCAATGCGGCGATGAGCGCCGCGAGCGTGGTCGCTTTTGCGGCCAGGATCGTCATCGAGGAGACGGGAGTCGAATCGAGGATCGACGCGAAGCGATAGCGCTGCTCCCGCCAGTAAAGCTCCGCGCCATAAAAGATCAGCAGAATCGCGCCGATGATCTCCAGCGGCGTGCGCACCGCATCCATGACCAGGCCCGTGGCGGGATAGAGAGCGGCGCCGTATTCGGTGTCGAGAATCTCGCCGTAGATTTCCGTCGACGTCAGAACGATCCAGACCGCGAGCAGCGCGAGAAATGGCTTGGAGGTGAGGATACGCAGCGCCTGGCCGGTGATCGAGAGATAAGAAGAAAGCCTGCGGGGCGCGACGACCGTGACCGGGCGATTCGCAATCGCGCGGCGGGACGGCGATTGCTCGGCCGGCAGCGGTTCCGCCGGCGCTCCTTTGCGCGTGCGGAACGAAAACCGGCGATGGACGAACAGCCAGACGGCGGCCGAGGTGAAGAGCCATAGTGCGCGATTCGCGAGAATCAGCCCTTGTGCACCGACCGGCCAGCGGTTCTTCGCGGCGGCGGTCCACAGGCGCGTCACTTCGAAGAACGCCGACAGGCCGAACGGATCGAGCAGCGCCAGCGCGGGATTGCCCGCCGCGCCCGGTTTGGAGCCCGCCATCAATGGTGAATTCGTCAGCGCGGCGGTGGCGAAGTAGAGGAAATAGAGCACGACCGCGCCGCTGTACGTTGCGAGCGCATTACGCGTCAGCACCGCGATCGCGAACAACACCACCGCGGCGAAGACGACGTTCGGCAGCGTGATCACCGCGAACGATGCGGCATACGGTGCGAGGGAGAACGGCGCGCGCCGCGCGGGGTCGGCGAACGGCAGGGCCGCGAACATCCCCAGCATCGCCACGAACATCACCGACGACGTCGCGAGAAATGCACCGAAAAAGCGGCCGAAGAGATATTCGAATTTCCCGACGGCCGTACTGAAGACGATGCCGTCCATCCGATGTTCGACGTCGCGCAGCACCGCATTCGCGGCGAAGACGGCGACCGCAAAGACGCTCATCAGCGACAGGAACGCCATCGACTGCATCACGAGGTACGGCGAATTCACGGCCACATTCGCCTGCCCGAAACCGCTGCGCTGGACGACGAAGCCAAGCATCGCGAAGACCGCGCCGGCCGCGAAGAATGCCGGCTGGCGTGCGTGATAGCGCCACTCGAAGAAGACGATTTCCTTCAGCACGAGGCGAGCACCGAGAAATAGACGTCTTCGAGTGAGGGAGCGATCGGCTCGAAGCCGGGGTCGGGCTTTTCGTCCGCGAGCACATGCACCTGCGTCTCACCGGCGAACAGATGCGTCGAGATCACCTGAAAGCGCTCGCGATGGGCCGCGACGTCGCTCTTCGCAATGGTCTTGCGCCACAGGCGTCCCTGTAATGACGCGATCAATTGCAACGGTTCGCCTTCGGCGACGATGCGTCCCTTCGCCAGAATGGCCATGCGCGGGCAGAGATCGCTCACGTCTTCGACGATGTGCGTCGACAGCAGTACGACCGCCCCTTCGCCGATTTCGCTCAGCAGATTGTGAAAGCGATTGCGCTCCTCGGGATCGAGCCCGGCCGTCGGTTCGTCGACGATGATCAATCGCGGATTCCCCAGCAGCGCCTGCGCGATTCCGAAACGCTGCTTCATCCCGCCCGAAAACGTGCTCACCGCTTTGTTGCGGACGTCCTGCAGGTTCGTCAATTCGAGCAGCGACTCGACCTGCGCGCGACGCTCGGCGCGGTTCGTGATGCCCTTCAGCACCGCCACGTGATCGAGCAGCGCCATCGCCGAAACGCCGGGATAAACGCCGAAATCCTGCGGCAGATATCCGAGGCGCTGTCGCAGACGACGCGCGTCTTTGACGACGTTGACCGAATCGAGCGAGATCGAGCCGGCATCGGGCTCCTGCAGGGCGGCAATGGTTCGCATCAAGGTCGATTTGCCGGCGCCGTTCGGCCCGAGGAGACCAAAGAGGCCGGGGCGGATCGTCAGATCGATCGACTGCAGCGCGCGAACACCGTTGGCGTACGTCTTGGAGATTCCGGACAGCGTGAGCATGTGGCGGATAGGTACGTTCGACCGCGAACGCGGTTTCAACGTCGATCACAAAGAGGTGTGATCTCTCACACCTCGCGCATCGCGGACGCGGACCACGATGCGAATCGCCGTGAAACATTTCACAGCCACACTCGTCGAACCGCCGCCTGTGCCGTCGCGCGCGATCTCGGTCAAGACGATCGCCCGTCTTGCGCAATACCGGCGCGTGCTCGTGCGTGCGCATGCCGGCGGCCGCGCCACGATCTATTCACACGAGATCGCCAGCATCTGCGACGCCACGCCGGCGCAGGTCCGTCGCGACCTGATGGCGGTCGGCACGCTCGGCCATCCGATTCACGGCTACGACATCGAGGCGCTGCTCGCCCAACTCGATCGGTTTCTCGATGCGCCGCGCGGCGTGCGGATGGCACTCGTCGGCGTCGGCAACCTCGGCCGCGCGCTGCTCACCTACTTCGCGCGCGGCCGATCGGCGATCATCATCGAAGCCGCGTTCGATACCGATCCGGCGAAGATCGGTTGCAGCATCAGCGGCTGTGGCGTGCAACCGATCGAACGCATCGGCGACGTGCTTGCCGCGACGCCGATCGACGTCGGCGTGATCGCCGTCCCCGAGGACGTCGCCCAGCACGTCGCCGACCTGCTCGTCTGCGCCGGCGTGCGCAGTCTCCTCAATCTCGCGCCGATGCGTCTCCACGTTCCCGAGAACGTTTTTGTCGAAGACGTCGACCTCGGCATTGCCATCGAGCGCGCCGCGTTTTACTCACGCCATCGCTAGATGCGGAATCGCGGTGGCGTCACCGGAACGTCTCGCAATCGCGCAAACGCCCCCCTTGAAAGCCGCGTTGGAACCACTCCATGCGCTGTGCGGACGAACCGTGCGTAAAGGAATCGGGATTCACGCCGCGGCCGGAGGCCTTCTGTAAGCGATCGTCGCCGACTGCCGAAGCGGCGCCGAGACCTTCTTCCACGTCGCCGGTTTCGAGGAGATTCCGTTTGGCCGCGGAATTCGCCCAGACCCCTGCATAACAATCGGCCTGAAGCTCGAGACGCACCGAATATTCGTTCGCATTGCGCGAGTCGCGCTCCATCGCCTCATGCACGCGCGAAGAAGTACCGACCACGTTCTGCACGTGATGCCCGATCTCATGTGCGACGACATAGGCCTGCGCGAAATCGCCCGGCGCACCGAAGCGTTGATCGAGCTCGTCGAAGAACGAGAGATCGAGATACACCTTCCCGTCACTGGGACAATAAAACGGGCCGGTGACCGCCTGTCCTGTACCGCAGCCGGTCTGGGTGTAATCGCGGAACAGCACCAGTTTCGCGCGCGGGTATTCGATTCCTTCCTGACGCAGGAGCTCGGCCCAGGTGTTCTGCGTGTCATCGAGCGCATCGGAGAGAAATTCGACGCGCTCCTTTTCCGCGGGGGACTGCTCGACCGGCGCGCTCTGCGGCCCTGTGGCCGTCGGCTGGACGGAACCGCCGCCACCCGAGCCGTCGAACAACGTGAAAAAATTCTTGCCGGTGAGAAGGCTCAGCACGAGCAGGATGATCGCGCCGCCACAGCCGATCGTCGGGCCGCGCCCAAAGCCGAATCCTCCGCCGCCACCGCCCATCCCGCGGCGATCTTCGATATCGGAACTGACTCCCCCTGGTGTCCAACGCATACAGTCGTAACTCCTGCGGCCTCATTTAGCACAGTCAAGGCCAGCTCGTCCGGCTTTCAAAATCGCGCCAGAATCGGCGCGGCGCCACCTGTTTCCGCCCGCGACCGCGGAGCGCCATCACGCGCGAGGCGCACGTCATCCCAAAGGGCGCCGGAGTGGTCACGAAAACACCCCGATCCGTCACTGTTCACCGTCTCGTACAGAGGCGCGCAACTGACGTCAAGCTTCTGCAACGGCTGGACTTAGCGCTTGCATTGTTCCGGCGTTCCGCGACTACACTGCGCCGTATCGATGGACGGAAATCTTTCCCTCGTGCAGGACCAACACGGGTTTCGCGACCGATTCCCTGCCATCGATGCGCCCCCCGTCGGCGTCGCTGCAGAACGCATCCTCGATGCACTCGGCGACGCCGACTTTTCAGGCGCACTGCAGGTGCTGATCGAGTCTCTGCACGCGAACGGCGCAACGCTGGGAGAATGGGACGGCCGGCGCGAACCGCGCGTCGTGGCCACTGCCGGAGCGTTTGCCGCGACCTCCGAGCAACCCGAGATCTTCCACTTCTTCCGCGAGGCCGCACGTCATCGCAACGACATCGCGACCTGCACCGCCACCATCATCGACGACCAATACGCCTGCGCGGTGCTCACCCGCCGCGGCCGGGAATTGCTGACGCTCGTGGTCTGGTCCGAGGAGCACGAGTTTCGACAGCTGGCGCTCCTGCGCATGTTCCTGCGGCTCGCCGAACCATTACGCGCGCCGCGGCCGCGTCGCATTGCGAAGCCCAGGGAATCCGAGGGCGATTTTCCTTACGGGTATGTCGCGGGTGCATCCCGGGCCATGCACGAATTGCATCGTGAATTGCGCATCCTGGCCCGCGCCGAATTTCCCCTGCTCATTACGGGCGAACGCGGCAGCGGCCGGGAAACGATTGCGCGGATGACGCATGCATGGGCGCGGCGCAGCGGTCCGTTCGTCACACTGCATGGTGCCGCGATCCCGGAGCGGCTGCCGGTTGCCGACGGCGGTACGCTGCTCCTCGACGACATCGACGAGCTCACCCCGGCCATCCAGGCGCGGCTCGTTCAGGCACTGCGAACGTATGACGCACGCGTCATCGCCATCGCCTCGACCGATCTGGAGGAACTGATGCGCACGGGCCGATTCCGCTCCGATCTCTACTATCGTCTCGCCGGCGCCGTCGTGCGCGTGCCTCCCCTGCGGGAGCGCCGCGACGACATCCCGCCTCTCGTTCAGCATTTCCTCGAGACGGCGGCGCGCGACATCGGGCAACCGGTTCCGGCGATGACGATTCGCACGCTCGAGCTCCTCGCACAGGCACAATGGCCCGGCAATATTCGCGAGCTCGAACACGAGCTGCGCCATCTCGTCTGCCACCGCGCACCCGGTCAGACGATCGATACGAGTCTCCTCAGCGAATCGATTCTGCTGGCCGTCCCGCCCGCGGCGTCGCGCTCGGGCTTCGACCTCGCGGTACGCGTCGCCGAAGTCGAGCGCCATACCATCCGCCAGGCGCTGTTGCGGGCCCGCGGGAACCGCAGCGTCGCCGCGCGGCTGCTCGGCCTGTCGCGCAATGGGCTGGCGCTCAAGATGCGCCGGCTGAGTCTGTAATGCCTCAGCCGCGTTGCTGATCGGCGTGGCAGATCAGGTCGATCACCACGGTGCTGGCGAGAATCAGCAACTGATCTTCGTCATCGGCGACGTCGACGCCGTACGTGTCGGACCACGAGAACCACTGCTTCGAAACGGTCGCCACCGGAGTTCCGCCGCGCGTGAATTGATACTCGTGCTCGAAGAAGTCGCCGCCGGCCTGGAGATCGTCCGGGCCTTCGACGTCGACGGTGAAACGGCAATGGAAGAATGTGAAGAGCTCCTTCTTCACCACCGCGAGCAGCGTGTCGTTGCGATCAATCTCGTACGTCGGCCCCCAGGAAAGGAGCCGCTGCCGGATCCGCGCGAACTCGTTTCCCGACAGATCGCGAATCGAGAGCTGATCGCCGAACGAGAACGCTTTGCCGTCGACGAAAAAGACGTCGCGTCCTTCCGCGTCGCGAATCATGAAGTCGTCACCGAACGAAAAGACCTTCTGTTTCATCACGTAGCGCACGAAGGCATTGTACGAAGCGCGCGGGCGCCGGTTTCCTTCCGCCGCGCCGGCCCGTCTAAGACGGGCGAAGGAGCTCTCTCATGCGACGGATCATCATCGCCCTCACCACGCTCATCGTTCTCGCCTCGATCGGCTGCGCCAGCAAACAGAAGGAAGCCACGCTCGCCCCACCGCCGCAGCGCACGCGCGCGGAGCGTCAACCGGCCGCGGTGGCCGACCTTTACGCGAAGCAGGGAAACTTCGCCTATGCCCCGCAGTCGTTGCCGCCGGCGGAGCTCGAAGCGGGACAGTTCAATACCGAAGAGTACGGGCACTTCGAGGAAAACCCGTTCTTCCGTCCCGGCGATCAGCCGCTGTCGACCTTCTCGATCGACGTCGATCGCGCCTCCTACGCGAACGTCCGCCGCTTCCTGACCAGCGGCCAGCGCCCGCCGCGCGATGCGGTGCGCATCGAGGAGATGGTCAACTACTTTACGTACGACTATCCCGATCCCGGCGGCGCACCGTTCTCCATCACCACCGAGCTCACCGCCTGCCCCTGGAACGAAAAGCATCGCCTGATGCTGATCGGCCTGCAGGGGCAGCGGATGGAGACGAAGGACCTCCCGCCGAACAATCTCGTCTTCCTGCTCGACACGTCGGGCTCGATGATGTCGGCCGACAAACTGCCGCTGGTGAAGGAAGGTCTGCGCCTGCTGGTCGATCAACTGCGCGAGGAAGACCGCGTGGCCATCGTGACGTATGCCGGCAGCGCCGGACTCGCGCTCCCCTCCACCTCCGGCGCGCGGAAAGGCGAGATCCTCGCCGCCATTGAACAGCTCGAGGCCGGCGGGTCGACCGCGGGCGCACAGGGAATCATCACTGCCTACGATGTGGCCAGGCAGAATTTCAATCGCAAGGCGAACAATCGCGTCATCCTCGCCACCGACGGCGATTTCAATGTCGGCGTTTCGAGTGACGGTGAATTACAGCGCTTGATCGAATCGCGCCGTAACGACGGCATCTTCCTCACCGTCCTCGGGTTTGGTACCGGCAACATCAAAGACTCGAAGATGGAGCTCCTGGCGAACAAGGGCAACGGGAATTACGCCTACATCGATTCACTCGCCGAAGCGCGCAAGACGCTGGTGCGCGAAATGGGAGCGACGCTGTTCACCATCGCGAAGGACGTGAAGATTCAGGTCGAATTCAATCCCGCCACCGTCGGTGCCTATCGTCTGATCGGCTACGAGAATCGCGTCCTGCAGAATCAGGACTTCAATGACGATCAGAAGGACGCGGGCGAGCTCGGGGCCGGCCACTCGGTGACCGCGCTCTACGAGATCGTCCCTCCGGGCGAAGCGATTCCGGGCGCATCCGTCGATCCGCTGAAATATCAGACCGCGACAGTGCGCGACAGCGCGGGCGAACTGGCCACCGTGAAATTGCGCTACAAGGAACCGGACGGCGACACGAGCCGCCTGTTGTCGCGCACCGTCCATGCCACCGCCAGCGGCGGCATGTCCGACAATCTCCGGATGGCGGCCGCGGTCGCGCAACTGGGACTGCTGCTGCGCGATTCGGCGAACAAGGGCAGCGCGTCGTTCGAATCGGTCGAGCAGCTGGCCTCGACACTCGCCTCGCGCGACGAGGATCGCCGCGATTTCATGACCCTGGTCGCGCGTGCGAAGGAGCTCAGCGCCACACAATCGGTGGCCCGCAAGGATTAGCGACAACGCGCCGGCGACTACACGGTCGCCGGCGCGACGATTTCCACTCCGTAATTGGCGCGCACATTCGCGCGCACCTGCTCGGTCATGAGCTGTTGCATCGCGAGCGGATCCTGAAACAACGACCAGGCCGGCATCGCATCATCCGCCTCCGCGGCAACGTCGGGTTGCGGTAACGCGTGCACGAGACGGAATCGCTCGACCGGCGACGGGTGGCTGTCATAGGCGCTCGCCTCGCGATTGAGCGATTCATGGATGGCATCCGTCACGTCGGCCACGGCCGCGGACGGCTTGTATGTGTAAAGGTTGCTGAGCGGTACCTGGGCATCGACGACTTCCTTGATGGTCACGCCGACATGCGCATCGAAATGCGCGCCGCGCACGACGATGTGCCGCAATCCATCCTCGAATGCCTGTGCGCCGTAGGCGAAGACGGCCCAGCGATCCGCAAGCACTTCCTGCAGTCGCGAGGCTCCTTCGGAAATCCGCAGGAAAACCCGATGAAACGAGGTCACGAACAACCAGGCCGGGTTGTACCAGGCCGCGGCGCCCCCTTGTGCGATGCCGATCGCGGTCAGGCTGATCGATCTGCGGACCGACAACGCGAATGCGCCGCCGGCGGTATCGCGATTGACGAAATGTCCGTATTCGTGGCCCAGAATGGCCTTGAACGGCCGTAATGCCAGCCCGTCCAATGCCGCGACGCCGAGGATCAGGCAACGCTCTTTGCCGCGCCGCTCCATGACGGCCATGTCCATTGCGGGCGTGAGATAGACGTTGTCGACCGGCCGGGTGCCGATGCGCGCCGCAACGCTGTCGAGGGCCTCGCGCAGTCGCGGTTCAGCGCCGAGATCGAGTTTCAGACCAGGATCTTCATCATTACGGCGCGCAAACACGCTCTTGAGCATCGACCAGATACTGATGCCGACCACGACGGCGACCAGGAACACCAGCTTGATCGGGATATGCCCGGCCGCAATGAAGCCGTAGATGATCGCGCCGCCGATGCCGAGCACGAGCAGCATGATGATCGGCAGCGAGAGGTAATAAAAAACGGACGTCAGGAACAACACCCCGGCATACGTGCGTCGCAAACCGGTACTGAGGCTCGTCGCGTTGGCGGAGAGATCGGTCACCGGCTCTTCCGCCGCGCGCACCGCCATGCGGCTGAGGATGGTGCCGACCAGAAGCAGAACGCCGAATCCGGCCAGCCAGCCGCCGAGGATCCACGCCGCGGTTTTCCACCAGCGTTTCCACAATGGGCGCGCATCGTTCAGACTCTTCACGATCTCTTCGTACGTTTCCTGCGGCAGGCCGGCGCCGCGCGCGCGATCGAGCGCCGCGAACGCTTCATCGAAATCGCCGTCATTCGCGGCCACGGTCATGCGCATCATGTGCGTCGCAAGCTCGTTCGGCGCATGCGTCGCGAGCCTGTCGGCGGCCTCGCGCAGCATCGGCAGATCGCGCGTCCGTTCGGCCACGCGCGCGAGCACGGTCAATTCGAACGAGTCTTTCGAGTCGAGTTCCGCCGCCTTCCGCGCGAGTTCCTTCGCCTCCTGCGCATCACGCTCCGGCGTCTCGCCCTCACCGGTTTCGACGAGCGCCAGCGCCAGCGCGGCCATGTTCTCGCCGGAATTCGATTGCGCGAGGGCGGCCCGAAGATGCCCGAGGGCCGCGGCGCGATCTCCCGCGGCGAGTTCGTCCGTCCCCTGGCGACGCAAGGCATGCACGAACGACGGCACGCGCGCGTACACCTGCGCATAGAGGGCCGCCGATTCCTCGAACTTCTGCGCCGCGCGCGCGGCATTCGCCTGCGCCCAGATCTCCGCGGCCCGCACATCCTGAGCACGCAACTCGCGCTCGATGCGCACGTCGAAGTCATCCAGCGACTCCGCCGCAACCACACCCCACGAGCAAAGCAATAGCAGAATCGCGACCGCCACGCGCATCAGAAGAACCTCCTCATTGGACCGAACAGCATTGTAAGCCGCGCCGGCGGCGCTGGTCCTCGTAGCGCCGGCAGCCTGCCGGCCGGGCCGCCGGCTTCCAGCCGGCGAAAAGCACAACGCGGGCTGGAAGCCGGCGCTACCGCGGCGTCAATGGCGGACGGCGCGCCTTTTCGGTCGCGACGGCGCTTCGGTCAGGGCCCAGGTCACGATGCCGGTGAGATGCGCGTGAAACCACTCCGACGTCCAGACATCATCGCGGTGGCCGAGGGCCGTGTAGAGAACGCGGCCGGCTCCGTAGCTCGTCTCCCACGCCAGTGGCCAGTAGCCGGCATCCTCTGGCGGCTCAGGCCGATTGCGCAGCGACAACAATGGCCGCAGTTTCGTGAGATCGACGTGCTGGAAATAGTAGAACTCCTCGTACAGCACGTGCGGCGAATCCAGCGTTCGCGTGGCATCGTGCTCACGGTCGTCGACGTAGACCGGCGCTGCAATTTCCGGTGGATGCGCGATGAATTCGGCACCGATCATCTCGATGTACTCGGGGACGCTGTGCCACGTATCGGTTGCACTGTGAAACCCGACGAACGTGCCACCGCCGCGCACCCACGCCAACAACGCATCAGCCGAGGCATGCGGGAGCTCTCCGGTCGTATTGACAAAAAACACCGCCGCGACTCCGCCGAGCTCCGCTGGACTGAGATAAGCGCGAACATCGTCCTCGGTGCGTGCCCAGATGATGTCGGCGTCGACGAGCGTGGAGAGCACCTGTTCGGCGGTGGCGATGGAATCATGCCGAAACCCGGCCGTCGCCGTGACGATGACCATGCGCGGTCGGGCCGCCGCGGAAACCGCAATCCCCATCAGCAACAAATGTAGCACCAGGCGCACGGGGAATCGGTCAGCGAGATCGCTGCCACAATGCGTATAGCGCTGTGACCGCGCTAATGCGCCGGGAGGCGCGAGATGTGGCTCGAGGCGACGCGCCAGCGGTTGCCCTGCCGCACTACGGTATCGGTGAATTGAAATACCGCTGCGAACGGCTTTCCGGACGCCTGACCCTTGACAGTCGTGATTCCGGTGACGACCGCCGCGTCGCCGTACAGGCGCGCCTTCATCTTCGAATTCTCGAAAACGGTGTACGTGATCGTTCCCGCTTTCGCGTTCTGGATGTCGTCTGCGCGCGTAGTGATCACGGCGTCGGCATCCGTGAGCGTGAAGTCGGGCGTGAGCAGTCGTTCGATGCCGGCCGCGTCACCGTCCTGATAGGCGCGGCAGGCATCGTGAAGCGTTTGAATCACGGCGGCTTCGTCCGACGTCTGCGTCGTAATGGATGCGCAGCCGCCGATCAGGAGGAACAACATGACAAGCAGGACAAAGCGAGGCTCGCGCATACGTGAGTTTCAGATCTGGCCGCTGGCGGAGGGGTAATCGTCGGCGCGCACGAGAATCTCGCGCGGTTTCGAGCCCTGGCTGGGGCCGACGATGCCGTTGGCTTCCATGATTTCGATGAGACGCGCGGCGCGCGAGTAGCCGAGCTTCAGGCGGCGCTGCAGATACGACGCGCTGGCCTGGCCGGTGGTGAGCACGACCCGCACGGCATCGTCGTATTTCGGATCTTCGAGATATTCGACGCCGTCGGCGCCGCTCTTTTCCGGCTCGATTTTCGTAATTTCCTCGAGGAATTTCGGCTCGCCCTGATTCCGCTTCACGAAATCGACGATCTGCGTGATTTCTTTTTCCGACACATAGGCTCCGTGCAGACGGCGAATGCGCGCCGTGCCCGGCGGGAGAAAGAGCATGTCGCCATTGCCGAGGAGTTTCTCGGCGCCCTGGGTGTCGAGGATCGTGCGGGAGTCGATGCGCGATGCGACCTGATACGAAATGCGCGACGGGAGATTGGCCTTGATGACGCCTGTAATGACGTCGACGGACGGGCGCTGCGTGGCAATGATGAGATGAATGCCGACCGCGCGCGCCTTCTGTGCAATGCGGGTCACCGAATCTTCGACGTCTTTCGACGCCACCATCATGAGATCGGCGAATTCGTCGATGATCACCACGATGTACGGCAGCGCCTCGGTCTCGGGGAGCGGCTCGTCCGGCGACATTTTCTTGACGCGGCGGAGCGCTTCCGGATCTTTGAGGAGCGCGTTGTATTGATCGATGTTGCGTACGCCGCACTCGGCCAGTGCGCGGTACCGGTTCTCCATCTCATTGACCGCCCAGATCAGCGCCACAGAGGCGAGCTTCGGGTCGGTGATGATCGGATGGAGCAGGTGCGGGATGTCCTCGTAGATTTTCAGCTCGACCATTTTCGGATCGATCATCAGCATCCGGAGCTGCTTCGGCAGCGCCTTGTAGAGGAGCGAGACGATCATCGAATTGAGGCCGACCGATTTACCGGCACCGGTGGCACCGGCCACGAGGAGGTGCGGCATTTTCGCGAGATCGGTCACGACCGATTCGCCATGAATGTCCTTGCCGAGCGCGAGCGTCAATAAAGACGACGAGCCGCTGAACGCGTCGGTATCCATGATGTCGCGCAGGGCGATGAGCTCGCGTTTGCGATTCGGGACTTCGATGCCGACGGTCGAGGAACCGGAAATGCGCTCGATGCGGATCGATTCGGCCTTGAGGGCCAGGGCGAGATCGTCGCCGAGGTTGACGACCTTCGCGTATTTGACACCGGCGCTCGGCTTGAATTCGAACGTCGTGACCACCGGTCCCGGGTGATAGGCGGTCACCTCGCCTTCGACCGAGAATTCCTTGCAGCGGTCTTCGATCAGGCGTCCGATCTCGAGGTATTTCTTATGAACCTCGTCATTGATCGTGTCCTGCTTCGGCCCTTCGATGAGAAGGTCCATCGGCGGCAGGAGATCGTGCGTGAGCTTGATCTCGCGTTTCGGCGCTTCCTTCTTCTTCATCGCCGGACGCGGCATCTGCGGTTTTGCCGGTGCGGACGAGCGAACGACCGGCCCCGGCTCGTCATCGAAGCCCTGATCGAGCCACAAGGGATCTTCGAAATCTTCGAGCTCGATCGGCGCGGGCGGCGGCGGAGGCACAGGAGTCGGACGGCGCGTTTCCGCCGTATTCCGACGCGCGGGCGCGGAGGAAGCCTGCGGCACAGGAACCACCGGCGCCAATGCCGCCGCACGCGGCGCTTCCGACTTGCGATAGAGCTGCGACGGATCGCCTTCCGGCTGCGACGCGAGTGCTTCGGCGGCCTTGCGCAAGTCGGCCTTCGTCACCTTGCGGATCTGGAAGCTGCCGCGTCCCTGCACTTCGCGCACGACGGGGCTGCGTAAGGCGGCTCCAGCCGTCGCCGTCGCGGCTGCTTCGGCGGTGGTGACGAGCCGTAATGGCGGTGCGTCCGCTTTTTCGAGGTGCTTGCGGACGATGGCGTCTTTCATCTTCTCTTTGCGGCGGCGCTCGGAAAAACGAGCCCAATGCATCGAGATCGCACGTCCCATGGCGGCGAATTGCTGGTGCAGCGCGAGAAAAACGGCGGCCAGACTGATGCGCGTGGCGAGCAGCAGTCCGATCAGAAATGCGGTGATCAGCGCAATGATGGCGCCGGAGGTATTGAGATTGCCGCGAACGGCGTGATTGATCTCCTGTCCGAGATATCCGCCCGACGCGAGGAGCGCGCCGCGAATCCAGACTTTGCCGATGACGAGATCGAAAAGCGGCGGCAGCGACAATGCGACGATCACGAAGCCGATCAGCTTCGTATGGAAATACTCGATGTCGCGGCCCCAGAAGCGATTCCAGCCAATGGCCAGAAGCACGGCCGGAAACAGGAGACTGGCGAAGCCGAAAAATCCGAGAAAAATCCAGGCGAGCGTCGCGCCGTAATAGCCGATCGCGTTATGAATTTCGGTTTCGGTGGAGGTGTAAAAAGCGGAGGAATCGCGCGGATGGTAGGTGAGAATTGCCGCGCCGAGGCTGATGCCGATCGCCACGACGACGATCCCGATCAGCTCCCCTCCCCTGCGGCTTCGAAAGAATTCCGTTAGCTGCACCCTTCACACGCTCCCAAGCTTCGCGCGTGAGTGTAGCAAATTTCGTGCGACGCGCGCGCACGTTGCCACGCGCGCCGCACGAATTGCGAGGAACATTACTGGACGTTGATCTCGCCGGTCATGCTGAAGTGGCCGAAGCCGCAACCGCTGTTGTTGCACGCGAACGTGTAGCTGCCGGCGGTCGGGAACGTGATGTCGATGGTGGTGGCATTCGCCTGCAAGGAACGGTCGATGAGAATGCCGCCGGTCTGATTGAAGAGGATGAACCCGTGCGTCCCTTCGCTCTTCGACACGATCAGCTTCACCGGCTGGCCGGCCACAATCGGCCCGCTCTGGGTGACATCGAACTGGAAATCGCTGGCCACGATCGTCACCGTCTCGGCCTCGGGCGGCGGCGGCTCGCTCGGTGCAACGCCCGAGTCCGCGGCCGCGGGAATGAACGTCGGATCCTCCGAGCCGTTGTCGACGACCGACGCATAGAGGAACACCGGCTGATCGGATTCGAAGGAAATCCAGGCGTCGGTGAGATCGCGATTCGGGTTCCCGAAAAATCCGGTGATGTTCGTCGGCCCGATGACGCCGAACGGCTGCACGGTGAGATTGTTCGTGCCCGCAAGAGTATTGCTCTTGTCGTACAGCTTGAAGGCGATGTTGGCGACGACGCCATTGGGGTTCATGCCGCCCCAGTTGGTGCGGAAGTTTCCGAGCGAAGCCTGCCCCGATTTCAACTGAATGAGCACGCCCTTCTTGAGCGCGCCGGAAGTCTCGAGGCCTGGCACGAACTGTCCGAGAGTGCCCTGCTGGAAACTGGCGCGCTTGTCGGCGTAGATGCGCTGCGTGGCGACGAAGTCGTCATCGGACGAAAGACGGATCGCGCCGAGAGCGGGGCCGCCGCCGAAGATCGACTGCACGGCGTCGTCGTACACCTTCATGGTGCGCTTCGGGATGGCCAGCTGCACCGGCGCGGCGCCGCTGTTGTCGCCATTGCCCGCCGGCAGATAGCGTGCGGTGACGACGATGTCCTTGTCGAAGGAGGGGTTGAAAATTCGCGCATCGGAAAAAAATCCGTTCGCCTTGCCGCTGACCGAAATGTAAACGTCTTTCGCAAAGAGTGAGTTTGCAAAAACAAGAGTCAACACGAGTAACAGGTGTCGCGCACGCATCATCGTCCTCCGTTGGATGTCGGCGATCATAAGCGGATGCTGCGAAAAACTTTCTGCACGTAACCAATTCGTGACGCGTCAACGATTCACGCGGCGTGGATTTGTGCGCGGCCGAGGATGGCGAGCACTTGTGTGGCTGCCCGCTCGCCCGATTCGACCGCGGCATTCATGAATCCCGACTCGTCCATCACATGCTCACCGGCGAAGATGAACCTCCCCTGCGGCTGCACGAGCGCGCGGAAGCAGCGTTGATACTGGCCGGGCTTGAAGCAGGTGTAGCTGCCGCGGGACCATTCGTATCTCGGCCAGAGCTGCCGGATGGCCTGCTTCGTATACGCCGCCTGCACGCCGGGAAAGACCTTGTCCGCATCGGCGACGAATTCACGCGCGCGGTCCTGCAACGCGCCCTCACCGATCGCCAGACCCTGCCGGCCGCCGGTGAAATTCGTGAGGATGCCATGCTGGCCCGCTTGTCCGCGGCTCGTTTCCCAGCACGCCTGAAACGGCAGATCGCTGAACGTGTACGCGCTGACGTTCATCTGCACCCAGGGGCGCGCATTGAGGCCGACCATCATTTTCGAATTCGTCCCGTAACCCTGCTTGTCGATCGTCTCGCGCTGCACGTTCGTGAGATCGAGATTGCGCAGATCGATCCTGCGCATCACCGGCAGCGGAATGGTCGTAATGACGATGTCGGCCGGGATGGCGATGCTGTTGCCGCCGCGACGGACGGTGATCTCGAATGCATTGCCGCGATTGCGAATGGCTTCGACGGCCGTCCCGAGCTCGACGGGACGATTCAGCTCCTGCGCGATGCGAATTGGAATCGAGCCATTGCCGCCTTTGGTCCGATAACGCTCGTTGCTTTCGCCGAAGATGCCGAACTGCCCATGCTCGGTGCCGACAGCGCAGAGCAGATTGAGCGCGCTCTGTTCTTCGAGCTGCAATCCGAACTCGCCGACGTACGCCGCTTCGATGACTTTCCGGATCGTCCCTTCCTTGAAGCCATTGCGATCGAGCCATTGAGCGACGCTCAGGTCGTCGAGCTGCTTGCCGCGCTCGCTGCCGCTGTTCCACGAAACATCGCAATGCTCGCTGCTTTCGCCGATGTCGCGGCGGATGGCGCGGGCGATCGGCTCGAACGCCTCGATCCAGTCGGCGTCGGCCTTGTACAGCTTTCCGCCGATGAAGTAGTCGTGGCCGTTCGAGCCGTCGAGATAGGTGAGATCGAGAAGCTCCAGCCCGAGCTCGCGCGCGAGATTACGGATCGCGTGATGATCGGTGTCGATCAATTCGCCACCGAGCTCCGCGACCTGATCGTCGGGAAAATAATTCTGCAGCGAGTACATGCGGCCGCCGACGCGCGTCGACGCTTCGAAGATCGTGGCGTCGATGCCGCTCTGCTGCAGGCGATACGCGCACGTCAGGCCGGCAGTGCCGGCGCCGAGAATCACGACGCGCGGTTGCGCATCATCGGCGCGCAGCACGCGCGGGAAGAGCGCGATCCCGGCGGCAGCCGTTGCGGATGTCCGCAGAAAACTGCGGCGGCTCCAGGCCGCTTCTTCCGCGGCCTCGGCGGGCGTGTCGTGTCGTTCGAGCGCATCGGCGACACGCATGGCGGTGCGAAGACGAGAGTACAGCGCGGTTCTCGGCATGGCCGCGCATGGTACGCGGACGGAGAGGCCGCGAGTGTGAGCGGGATCAATTCGGCGTCACGATCGTGACGTCCTGCGTGCGATTGTTGGTCGCGCTGAGCATCCCCCACCACCGAAGGTTCGGCGACATCGGCTCGATCTCGATGCGCAGCTGTCCCATGCCGCCGGTGTACTGAATGAGCTGGCGCACGAGCTCCGTCTCTTCCGCGTAGTAGTGCCCGAGACCGTGACCGATCTGCGTGAGCCTCACCTCGCGCGTGACGACGAGATCGGACGAGCCGTCGCCCATGCTGAGATAGCCGTTGACGCGCACGACGGCGCTGCTCGCCTGGCCGACTCCGTAGATGCGCAGCAGATACCGAAAGAGCTCGGGGTCGGACGCCGGGATGTCCATCAATTGCACGGCGCCCGTTCGCAGATCGCGTTCGCGAACGACCGGGATGTCGACGCCGAGGTCTTCGAGTTGCGCGTTCTGCTCGAACACGCGCAGCGTGTACGCGAGATTGTCGGCATTCTCGACGGCCATCACGAATCCGCCCGACATCGATTGCGGCGCTTCGTAGACGAGCATCTTCTGCTTCCAGAAACCGCGCGGACAGGGATCGAGCAGCCATTGACACGGCAGCACGCCGCGATCGTACGGCTCGACGTAACCACCGGTGTTGTAGACCGAGAGATGCGTGGTCCAGTACGAGCCCTGTGAGCCGGGTCCCTGATACCAGAGCGGCACGAGCACGAGCTCAGCGGCGAAAAGGGGCGTGGCGAGTGCGGCGAGGAGAAGACCGGACCAGAAGGTCGGCCGGCATAGAGCTGCAAAGGCACTGCTGCGACGCATGTTGCACCTCGAAGTGGTGATCTTCCGGAGAAGCCATGCGCGTACTTATGCTATGGCGCCAATTATTTTAGGTTCGCCATGCTGTTATCGCAACAAGTTATTTTGGTGGTTCGCGATCTTCGGCGAATCGGTAGGCTTCGATCTCGGCCCACCGGTCTTCGTACGCTGCCTGCGCCCAGACGCTGTTGTCGGTGAGATTGAGCACTCCCGCGCGGACGTATCTGATACGAAAGACCGCGAACGAACGTCGCTCGTCGCTCGCAAGATCGAGCGCCGGCGGTTCGACGGAATCGAGTTGCAGCGATTGGACGGCGTGCACGGCCTCGTGGTTCCACACATGTTTCTGTGCGCCCGACCAGACGCCGGGATAGAGACCCCAGGTGTAGCCGTGGAACACGAGCTCGCCCTGCACGTCGGGCTGGCGTGTTTCCCACCAGAGCATGCCGTCCCGGATGTCGACGTCATCGGCGTCGAGAAGCATGCGCGCGAGATAGCCGGTCTCGGCGGCGTTGAGATCGACGTCGACGAGCGATTCCTTCTCGCGATCGAACGGCGTGGCGAGGCGGAGTCGAAAGGGTCCGAAGCAGTAGCCGAGGCGGGAGAGCGGATGCTCGCCGAGCATCGTGTTCTCGACGGCGGAACCGGAGAGATTCGCGACGATCCAGGCAGTGGTGATGTGTCCCTCGCCTGCCAGGCGTTTGGCCTGATAGAAGCCGGCGCCGGCGATCGCTCCGGCCGCGAGACAGCGCGCGCTCCCGGTCGGCTTCTTCAGCACTTTGGTTTGCACGACGCAGCCGAGGTACGTCATCAGCGTGGTGCCGGCAACGTTGAGCGCGGCGATGCGATCGCGATCGGCGGCCCGCGCCGGCATCGCCAGCAGAAGCACCAGCGCGGTTACGATGCCGCGCGTGACTCGTGAAGTTCCGCTCACGGACGAGCAGCGCATGTGGCTGCGCGCGAACGCGTTGCTCCCCACCGTTTTTCTCCTTGCGACGCTGCTCCTGCTGGCCGGCATGGTCGCACTGATCGCCGGCCCGATTCTGCCGCATCCGCTGGGGCGCATCTTCGTGGCGGTCGTGGCGCTGCTGCTCGTCGGCGTCTGCATCGCGGTCGCCATTCACGTGCGCAACAACCGCGCCGACCTCCGTCGCGGCACGGCCTCGGTCGCACGCGCGCGGCTGCAACGCAAAGAGCGGAGCGGCCGCGCGCCGTACACGTTCTACGCGGTGTTCGACGGCGTCGGCCGGGTGATCGTCATGGGCGACGTGTACGAGCGGCTCGTCGAAGGGCGGACGTTCGAGGTGACGTTCAGTCCGCGCACGCGGAAAGCGTGGTCCATTTCTCCATAGGCACGCGTATCATTCCCTCCATCCCCACATCCTGATCGATGGAGGTTCCGATGCGCGGTTGCGTGCTGCTGTTCCTCATCCTTCCTGCGCTCGTGCTGCCGGCCGCGGAGGTCGCGCCAGGAGTGCATACCACCGGAGAGTTTCTGATCTCGGTGCGCCAGCCCTCGGCGCTGCGCTCCGAGGCGTTGACGCGCGCGGGCTGGAGCGTGCAGCCGCTCGTCACGCTGCAGGCCTACGACGAATCGAATCCAACCGCGGCGCCGCGGGAGAAGACCTGGGTGCTGGTGACGCCGCCCGCGGCGGAGCGCGCGACCGGCGAACATCCGTGGGACCTCGCCCACCGCCACGCTTCGAAGACGACGAGCTCGCTGTCGTTTCTGCGCGAGCTCGAAGCGGCGGACATCGTCGAGATCGAGCCGGTGGCGGCGTACGAGATGCGCGGCTTCGCGGAGCGCTTCAAACGGAAGAGCGAGCACGACGCGAAGAAGACGGTGAACTGCGGGCCGGCTCCGGGCGGATACGTCGTCGCCTGTCAGCCGGCCTCGTTTCAGTGGCCCAACGTGAAGCGGATGTCGTGGCATCTCGACGACGATCGGACGGAACTGCGCAAGGCGCAGGAGCGCACGGCCGCTTCGTTCGAGACCTCGACGCCGGTGCGCATTGCGCATCTCGATACCGGGTACTACCCGACCTCGGATTTCATCTCGCCGAAACGATTCAACACGGTGTTGTCGCGCTCGATGATTCCGGACGATCGTTGCGGAGAGAGCGGCATCGACTGCTATCAGGGCGGCACGCCGAACGGTCATGGGCCGGAGACGTTGAGCGTGCTCGCCGGCGGGCGCGTGAGGTTCGCGGCGGCCAACGGCTATCCCGGCTACGAAGGCTACGTCGGCGGCGCGCCCCTCGCCGAGGTGTTCACGCTGCGCGTTTCTCCCTCGGTGGTGCTGCTGTATCCCCTGCATGTCGGCCGGGGCATCTTCGATGCGCTCGATAAAAAGGCGGATGTGATCTCGATGAGCATGGGCGGTGCGCCGTCGTACTTCCTGCGCGATGCGGTGAATGCGGCGTATGACCGCGGCACGCCGATGTTCTTCGCCGCGGCCGATTTCTTTCATCTGCCGATTCCGATTCTCTCGATCGACATCCCGCCGCACACGATGGTCTATCCGGCGCGGTTCTCCACCGCCACGCCGGTCTCCGGCATCACCGCGAGCGGCCGCAGTTACGGGCTGAATCCGAGCTGGTTCCTCTCGGTGCTGCGCGGCGATCTCGAAAGCTGGGCACTGCGTGGAAGTTATGGTCCCGCGCATCTGATGAAAGACCACGCGCTGACCGCCGTGTCACCGAACATCACGTCACGCTGGGGCACGAGCGCGTTCCTGCCGAATCAGGTGAAGCTCGGATTCGACGGCACCTCGGCGGCGACTCCGCAGGCGGCGGCCGCGGCCGCGTTGTGGCTGCAGTTTCATCGTCGCGACTTCACCGACGCCGAATGGCGCAGCTGGGTCAAGACAGAAGCGGCGTACGCGGCGCTGCTGCAATCAGCGCGACTGCCCGAGCAGCACCGCGCCGTCGAACGATTCGGCGCCGGTCTGATTCAGGCGAACCGCGCGCTCGATGTGCCGAAGGGAACGCCGGTGAAGCGCCCTCCCGGAACGATCGGCGTCGACTGGATCACGCTGCTCGCGCCGGTGTTGAAGATCTTCGATCACGATACCGATCCCGGCTCGGAAGAAGCGCGGCTGCATCAGAACATGTTGCGCCTCGAGGTGGCGCAGCTCCTCACCACCGAGCCGAAGCTGCGCGGAATCGTGAACGGCGATTTCGAACATGCGCCGACGGCCGCCCAAATCGAAAAGCTCGCGAGGGCGTTGCAGCGCCACCCGCGAGCTTCGGCGTTTTTGAAAGCGGCGATCGGCAGCCGGCGCTAGAAAAGCGCCGGCTCCTGATAGGTGTCGAACACGTCGCGCAGTGCGTCCGAGATCTCGCCGACCGTGGCGTACACCTTCACGGCGTCGATGATGAACGGCATCGTGTTCGTGTTCTCGTCGGCGGCGGCGTTGCGAAGCGCCTGCAGCGCGTCCTGCACCTTCTGCGCATCGCGCGTGGCGCGGACGTGATTCAGGTTCGCGATCTGTTCGGTCGAAGCTGATTCGTCGATGTAGAGGATCTCGTACGGATCTTCCTGCTCCATCTGGAACGCGTTGACGCCGACGACGAGCTTCTCGCCGGAGTCGACGGAGCGCTGATATTGATAGGCCGCATCCCAGATCTCGCGCTGCGGGAAGCCGGCTTCGATCGCTTCGACCATGCCGCCGAACTGATCGATCTTCTCGATGTAGTCGAAGCAGCCCTGCTCCATCTTGCTGGTCAGCTCTTCGATGAAGTACGAGCCGCCGAGGGGATCGACCGTGTTGATGACGCCCGACTCGTGCGCGAGGATCTGCTGCGTGCGCAGCGCGATCCGCGCGGCCTGTTCGGTCGGCAATGCGAGCGTTTCATCGAGGGAGTTCGTGTGCAGTGACTGCGTGCCGCCGAGAATGGCGGCCAGCGCCTGCACGGTCACGCGCACGATGTTGTTGTACGGCTGCTGCCCGGTGAGCGAGGCGCCGGCGGTCTGCGTGTGGAAGCGGAGCTGCCACGAGCGCGGATCCTTCGCGCCGTAACGGTCGCGCATCACCTTGGCCCAGACGCGGCGCGCGGCGCGGAACTTCGCCACCTCTTCGAAGAGATCGTTGTGCGAGTTGAAGAAGAACGAGAGGCGCGGCGCGAACTCGTCGACGTCCATCCCGGCGCGGACGCCGTACTCCACGTACTCCATGCCGTCCCGCAGCGTGAAGGCCAGCTCCTGCAGGGCCGTCGAACCCGCCTCGCGGATGTGATAGCCGCTGATCGAGATCGTGTTGTATTTCGGCACGTGCTCGGTGCAGAACCTGATCGTGTCGATGATGAGGCGCATCGACGGGCGCGGAGGATAGATGTACTCCTTCTGCGCGATGTACTCCTTGAGGATGTCGTTCTGCAGCGTGCCGGAGATCTTCTTCCAGTCGGCGCCCTGCTTCTGTGCGACGACGAGATACATCGCCAGTGCAATCGGCGCGGTGGAGTTGATGGTCATCGAGACCGTCACGTCCTCGAGGTTGATGCCGTCGAAGAGCGTCTCCATGTCCGCGAGCGTGTCGACCGCGACGCCGCACTTGCCGACTTCCCCCGCGCTGTAGTGATGGTCGGAGTCATATCCATACAGCGTCGGCAGATGGAAGGCCGTCGATAAGCCGGTCTGTCCCTGCGTCAGGAGGTATTTGAAGCGTTCGTTGGTCTGCTTGGCCGTACCGAAGCCGGCGAACTGGCGCATGGTCCAGAGGCGGCCGCGGTAACCGGTGGGATGAATGCCGCGCGTGTACGGGAACTCACCCGGATACGCGATCTCGTGAAAGTCCTGGTCTGCAACCGACAGCGGCGTGGCCAGCGGATTGATCTCCATCCCGCTGACGGTCGTGTAGTCCTTCTTCCAGTAGGGCTTCTTGTTCAGCACCGGCGAGAGGACGTCTTTGCGCCACTGCGATTCCTGCTTCGCCACCGCGCTCACCGCCTCGGGGGCGAAGAGCGAGAGCTGCTCCTCGTCGGTCGCGCGAGGCGGCTTCGGCAGAACCAGGTCTTCGGTGGTCGAATGCGTTGAGGCTTCGTTGCGGCTCATAAAGTCTCCCTATGGCTCAAAAGGTCGGCTTGATCTTAGCGAGGAATGCGCCGAGTCCGGTCTGCGGCTCGCCGATCGCGAAGAGTCGGGCGAATTCGGCGCGCTCGAGACGATCTCCTCCCCGGGCGCGAATGAGCAGGGCCGCGGAGTCGAGTGCCATAACGCTGCGATGCCGCATCCATTCCTCCAGCCAGCTCTGCGGTTCCCGCCCGGTGATCTCATCGACCAGCTCTTCCTGTTTACCGCCATCGACCGCCCATCCGATCACGGTCCGGCCGAGGCGCCATGCGGCGGCGGCCCAGGCCTCGGGGCTCGCGACGCGGAGCTGGGCCTGCGCGTGCAGCACCGCGTAATCGCTGAAGAGCAGCGTCGCCGCGGCGAGACCGTCGACGACGCCGCTCCCGTAGGCGACGACGAGCTCGCGGGACTCCAGAATCTCTTCGAGACTGGTCGTACTCGCGAGCTCGCCCGGACCGAGGAACCGCATCAGCGAAACAGCGAGAAGACGCGATTCATCACGCCGTCTTCATGCTTTTCGAGTTGTTCGAGCTCACCTTTGTCGAGAAAGACGCCGCCGCAGTGCGCGCACTGATCGACCTTCACGCCGTGCAGCTCGATCTCCTGCAGATCCATGCCGCACTTCGGACATTTCATCCAGTGCGCCTGTTTGATCCGCTCGCGCTCCTCGTCCGCGATTTTCGCCGACTGCTCCTGCGCCCACTTCTTGCGGCGCTCGAGCTCCTGGCGCACGAAATACTCGTCTTCTGCTCTGCTGGGCTTGTCGAAGCCGTCACTCATTGCCAGACCTCCGTTTGCGGGCGGATTCTAACGTGAGGTCGCGCTCTCTTTCTTCGCCACCAGCAACAAGCCGGGGCCGAACGGAATCCAGCCGAAGAGCGAATCGATCCGGAACACCGCCCGCACCAGCGACACCAGTCCGCGAAAGCGGCCCGCCTTCGCCACCGATTGCAATGCGGCGTCTTCCTTCACGCTGCGGCGCGCGCGACGTTTGTTCATCGGCAGCAGGAAAAGCGTGTCGTAGACGAGCACGACCGGGAAACCCCAGTACTTCGCCTTCACCACGCGCAGACCCGGGAACAGCCGCAGCAGTTGCGTGCGCGAGTAGCGGCGACGGTGTTCGTAATAGTCGTCGCTCGCGCTCCAGAGGCTCTGCAGCGCGGGCACTGTGGCGATGCAGGTGCCCCCTTCCTCGAGCACGCGTGCAATCTCATTCGCGGCGGCGGCATCGCCATCGAGATGCTCGAGCGTTTCCCCGGTGGTCACGGCATGGAACGCGGAAGAGCGAAACGGCATGCGGGTCATGTCGCCGACCACCGCGGGAATGGTGGTATTGCGCCGCACGTGCAATGCCGCATCGAACGAATAGTCGATACCGAAGACGCGGTGACCGCGTTGCTGCATGCGCACCGCGAGTTGTCCGAGGCCGACCGCGCCGTCGAGAATGCGCGCCTTGCGCGGCAGCCGATCGACCTCGGCGAGGATCATGCCGAGACGATGCTCGTGGCGCGG
This sequence comes from Thermoanaerobaculia bacterium, assembly GCA_036261885.1. Classification (GTDB taxonomy): domain Bacteria; phylum Acidobacteriota; class Thermoanaerobaculia; order Gp7-AA8; family Gp7-AA8; genus QHVT01. The sequence continues at coordinate 622,318 of DATAJY010000004.1, forward strand.
CCCGAACATCTCGGGCTGCGTGCCCCACGCGTGAGTGGTCGGATCCGATTCAGGGGGTCGCATTCGAGCCGCTTATAATCTCAGGCCGGGTCTAAAGACAACGTTACGAGAGGGATTCATGAATCGTTGGTGGCGCATCATCGCGCTTTGCGCGCTGGGAGTGTTCTGTTCAGGAGTCGCAGTCGCGGAGGACTATCCCGGCAGCGGGCTTCTGCGGCTGACCGGAAGCGGAAGTGATCGGGTCGCTTTTGACCGCACATGGCAGATGACGTCGACCAACGGCACCTGGTCCACCGAGGGCGTCTTTCTCGATCGAGATGCCGCGGGAGTGGCGTACCCGTCGAGCATCCGCATTTCGTTCGCGGCGAGTGGCGACGCCATCGACGACCTCGGAAGACTCTGGTTTCTCTCCTTTGAGCCGGCCGACTTCAGTTTCCTGAAGCCCGGCACATACCAGATCGGTCCGGAGAATCAGTCGAGCTTCAACCTCACCGCGTATGCCAAGAATGTGATCCTGCCGCGCGGATGCTCGATGAGTGACGCAACCGGCTCGTTCACGATCCGCACGCTGCAGTTCGAATGCGTGGGAGGGCTCGCGCATGTGACCGGCCTCAGCGCCACGTTCGAACGTTTCTGCGGCGGCACGCGAGAGCGCGCCACGGGCGAGATCACGTTCTCTTCGCCGAAGGTTGGCGCCGCGTGTCCATCGGAGGCGGCGCCGCCAGGAGAAGAAGACCCGGAGCCCGAGCCCGAGACTCCGCCGGTCGTCACCGTGCCCTTCCAGCTCTCGCTGCCTCCGGCCCTCGACATCGCGCCGCTGCCGATCAGCAACTCGGGAACGCAGAGCATCCGCTTCAACACCGTCGTCGATTCGTCGACGTTCGACGGAGACCTGCATCTCTCCGTCACCTCGGATGCAGAGCCGCACGAGGATTTCACCGTCTCGATCGCACCGTCGCTGATTCCGAAGCCGGGCAGCGGTGAAGCGGAGCTCACCATCAAAACGGGACCGATGACGTTTCCCCGTCTCTACACCGTCACCGTGAATGCGACGAGCGACACGCAGGTCAGCAACTCGTCGTTCCGCGTTCACGTTCAGTGCGATCCTCCTTTCATCCTCGGTGAGAATCAGCCGAAAACGATCACCGCGCAGAACGGGACGCAGGTGCAGCTCGACGTCACCGCCGGCGGCACGGGGCCATTGTTCTATCAATGGTTCAAAGGCCATCCGAACATGACCTTCAGCCCGATCGCGGCCGCACACGAACCGACGCTCATCTTCACGACACGCGGCACCGAGAACTATTGGGTGCGCGTCTCCAACGCGTGCGGCTCGGTCAACAGTCTGCCCGCCACCGTCAATACCGTCGGCTCCTTACAGGGCGTGGCGCGACGCCGCAGCGGCGGCAATTGAAGAACAAACACGCTGCATGAGAAACGCCCGGTGCACACCGGGCGTTTTTTTATGGCCCGTGCGAATTTGCTCGTGAATTCCCTCGCGCGTACCATACGCACGTTCCCCGGTCGATCATCAGGGAGGTGTGGGATGCGGATGGGCAGACTTCTCGCGGTTGCAATCGCGACGCTGTGGTTTTCGACTCTTGCGTACGCCACGCACATTCCAGAGACAGGCGAAGTGATCGTCTATGACGGCTCGCTCGCTCCCGGCGTCGCTTCGGCAGGCAATATCGGCTTCAGTGCGCCGAATGACGGCTATGACTGGTATTGCTTCAATGTCACCAGCGGTACGGCGGTCACAATCACCGTGACTCGCACGTCCGGCGACATTTTCCCGAACACCGGCGTGCTGAACGGGCTGGCCACATCGGGCGGTACGGCCGGTTCGCTGACGATGCTCGCGTCGACGAGCAATGACAATCAGACCTCGGCCACGCTGAGCTTCACTCCGACCGTCAGCGGGATGGTCACGATCTGGATCTCGACGTTCCTCGGCGAGGACGGCGGCGGATACACGGTTTCGATGACCGGCGGAACGCAGGGCTCGTGCACCGGCACCTCCACCGTCGATCCGACCACTTCGCTGCAGGTGCTCTACGACCCGACGTTCGACATCGATCCGCTCATCACCGGCAACGCACGCACGGTCGCGATTCCGCTGCAGACACAGATCAACGCGGCGTCATTCGACAACCTCGTCGCGCTCACCGTCACCACCGACGCCGAGCCGTGGGAAAACGTGACCGCCACCGTGAGCCCGGCCACGATCGCGAAACCAGGCCTCGGCAAAGCGGCGGTCACGCTCACCACCGGTCCGATGACATTCCCGCGCGTCTATCGCGCAACGGTCCGCGCCGAAGCGCTGAACGACAACGGCGTGCCGACCGGCACCTTCGACGAGGCTTCGCTCCTTTTCGACGTCCAGTGCACGCCGCCGTTCATCCTCGGCACGGACGAACCGAAAAACATCAGCGCGCAGAACGGCACGCAGGTGGAGCTCGAAGTGAAACCGAGCGGCACCGGACCGTTTTTCTATCAGTGGTTCAACGGCTATCCGGGGCAGGTCGCGAATCCGGTGCAGGCCGCGAACGAATCGAAGCTGATCTTCACGACGCGTGCATCGAACACGTACTGGGTGCGGGTCACGAATGCCTGCGGCACGGTGAACAGCCTCCCGGTAACGGTGACGACGCTCGGAACGCTTTCGAACGTGCGCCGCCGCAGCGGCGGTTAGCCGTTCGTGTCACCCCGGGCGCCATCGCTCGGGGTGACAAAGAACTCACGCCGAGAGAATTTCCCGCAACGCGCTCGGCGCGGTATCGATCGCCTCATTGAGACGGTCAGCATCTTTACCACCGGCCTGCGCGAGGTCGGGCTTGCCGCCGCCTTTGCCGCCGACGATCGGGGCGAGCTTCGAGATGAGCGTGTTGGCCTGCACGCGATCGAGCAGATCCTTTGTGACCGCCGTGAGCAGCGTGACCTTTCCATCGGTGACGCTGCCGAGAACGACCACGCCGCTCTTCACTTTCGAGCGCAGCTCGTCGGCGAAGTTGCGCAGATCTCCGCCCGACAACTCGTCGACGCGTTTGGCGATGAGCTTCACATCGCCGACGGTGATCGATTCATCGGCCGGCTGCGCGCTCGCCGAACCGCCGCCGGTCGCAACGCGAACCTTCAGCGCCTTCAGTTCCTTCTCGAGCTGCTTCTGCTTTTCCTGCAGCGCACGAACGAACGTCGGGAGCTCGTCGAGCGGCACGTTCGCCTGCGAGGCGATCGCGTGCGTGGTCTCGTCGAGTTTCTGGAAGAGCGTCATCGCGCCGCGTCCGGTCACCGCTTCCATGCGGCGCACCCCGGCGGCGAGCGAGCGATCGCTCGTGATCTTGAACAAGCCGATGTCACCGGTGCGATTGACGTGGCAGCCGCCGCAGAATTCGCGCGACCAATCCCCTGCCGCGACGATGCGCACCTGCTCGCCGTACTTCTCGCCGAACATCGCCACCGCGCCGCTCTGCTTCGCCTGTTCGATCGGCATCACGGTCTTCGTCACTTCGAGGTTCTCGCGCACCTTGTCGTTCACCGAGTCTTCGATCTGCTTGAGCTGCGCGTCGGTGAGCGGCTGGTGATAGGTGTAGTCGAAGCGCAGACGATCGGGCGCGACCAGCGAGCCGGCCTGCTGCACGGTGGGCCCGAGAATGTCCTTCAACGCTTTGTGCAGCAGGTGCGTGGCGGTGTGGTTCGCGGTGGTGTCGAGACGCACCGGCACCGGCACGTTCGCACGCACCTTCAGCCCGACCGAGAGCACGCCTTCATCGACGTGCACGCGGGACACCGGCAGTTCGCCGGCCGGTGCTTTCACCGTCGTCACGACCGTGGCGCGCCCGCCGTCCCAGACGAGCGTCCCGCTGTCGCCGATCTGACCGCCGGATTCGGCGTAGAACGGCGTCGGCCCGAGGATCACTTCGCCTTCGCTGCCGTGATGCAGTACCTGCGCTTCCTGACCGGCGACGACGATCGCCTTCACTTCCGACTCGACGTCGGTGAGGCGGTCGTAGCCGACGAATTCGATGGCGCCGACCTTCTGCGCGAGGACCGCGAACGTCTCGGCGTCGGCGGACATCTGGAACTTGCCGGCCGCTTTCGCCTTCGCCCGTGCGTCGGCCATCATCTGTTCGAAGCCGGCGCGATCGAGAGTGACCCCTTCTTCCTCCGCCATCTCGGCGATCAGATCGATTGGGATCCCATACGTGTCGTACAGGCGAAACACTTCCGCGCCGCCGAGGGTCGTCTCGCCGCGATGGCGGACGTCGTCGAGAATCTGACCGACGCGTTCCATGCCGGTCGTGAGCGTGCGGGAGAAACGCTCCTCCTCCGACTCCAGGGTCTTGAGAATGGCCTCGCGACGATCGCGAATCTCCGGATACGCCTCGCCCATCGCTTCGATGACGGCGTCGACGAGCTGCGTGAGCAGAACCGGCGAAGGGAGCTTGCGGCCGAAACGGATCGCGCGGCGGATGATGCGGCGCAGCACGTAGCCGCGTCCTTCATTCGACGGAATGACGCCGTCGCTGATGAGGAAGGTCGACGCGCGCGCGTGATCGCAGAGCACGCGCACGGCGGTGTCGAGATCGTCCTCCATGTCGCCGCGATACGTGTAGCCGCTGATGCGCTCGATCGCTTTTTTGATCGGCGCGAAGAGGTCGATGTCGTAGTTGGTCTGCGTCTTCTGCAGCACGGACGCGATGCGCTCGAGGCCCATGCCGGTGTCGACCGACGGCGCCGGCAGCGGATGGAGCACGCCGTTCTCGTCGCGGTCGTACTGCATGAACACGAGGTTCCACACTTCCATGGTCGTGTCGCCGGGGCCGTTCACGAGCTCCGGCACGTTCTGCGACAGGTCGTCGCCGCGGAAGTAGTGAATCTCGGAGCACGGCCCGCACGGACCGGTGTCGCCCATCTGCCAGAAGTTGTCCTTCTTGCCGAACCGCAGCACGCGCTCCGGCCGGGCGCCGGCTTTGATCCACAACGCGACCGCTTCTTCATCGGCCGGCACTTTGTCGTCGCCCTCGAAAACGGAGAACCAGAGACGCTCCGGATCGAGACCGTATTCGTTGACGAGCAGGTCATAGGCGAAGCGGATCGCGTCTTCCTTGAAGTAATCGCCGAACGAAAAGTTGCCGAGCATCTCGAAGAACGTGTGATGGCGCGCGGTGCGGCCGACGTTCTCCAGATCGTTGTGCTTGCCTCCGGCGCGAACGCATTTCTGCGAGGTCGTGGCACGCGCGTAGTCGCGCGACTCGCGGCCGAGAAACACATCCTTGAACTGGTTCATCCCGGCGTTCGTGAAGAGCAGCGTCGGATCGCCCGCGGGGACGAGCGACGAGCTGGTCACGCGGCGGTGACCGTTCTTCTCGAAGTAGCTGAGGAACGCCTCACGAATCTGACTGGTGGTAAGCAACCCGTATCTCCTTCAACGCCTCGTAAACGAGCGCGGCATCGTAACCCTGCTTTAACAGATAAACGGCGAGTTTGTTTCGCCCCTCGGCGGTGGCGAGAAAGTCCTCGCCGTGCCGGCGCGCGAGCATGCGCGCGCGTTTGTCACGCAGCTCCCGCAGCGTCGTTTCCTGCTGCTCCCGGTCGACGTTCGCTTCGAGGGCCGTCTCGGCGTCCTCGCCGGTGACGCCGGCCGCGCGAAGCTCGCGCACGATGCGGTTGCGTCCGACGCGCTTCGATGTGCGCGAACGGACGAACGCGCCGGCGAACCGGCGGTCATCGAGCCACTTCTCCTCGCGGAGACGGACGAGCGTCGCGTCGATCGTGGCGGCGTCGAATTTCTTCTTCCCCGTCAGCTTGCGCCGCAGCTCCGCTTCACTGTTGAAGCGGTAGCTGAGGATGCGCATCGCTGCCAGGTAGCAGCTCTCCAGCTCTTCCGACACGCGCAGAGTGTACCGGCACCGCCGCTTCCGTCAGCTCGCTGGTGCGGTAGTAGTAGAACTCCGGAAAGCCTTCCTGCGCGATGAAGCTCGCACGAATGGCGCGGCCGGTCTGATCGCCTTCGACGCGCATGACGAAGAACTTCTGTTGCGTGACGTTGAGGCTGCCGAGCAGCTCTGCATCGGCGTAAAGAAACAGCGTGAGCCGCGCCGGTACAGCGACCGTGCCGAAGAAGAAGGTGGAGTTGCTCGACGCGTCGTAGCGCGCCGAGTCGATCGTGACGCCGGGACGCTGCGTGCCGTCCAGACCGGCGTCGATGTCGGAGATGCGGTTCCCGGTCAGACGGTTCGCCGCCGCGAGCACGCGCACCTGCTCGCGCGCGATGGCGATGCCGAAGTGCTGGTTGTAGCCGATGATGTTGCCGGTGGCGACGAACGTCTTCCCGCTGAAGGCCTGCGGCCCGACGAAGATGCCGCTCGCACCGTTCGGATCGGGACTGACGCCATCCGCGGCGACGCCGATGCGATTGTTCGTCACGGTGCCGAAGCCGCCGGCATCGATGAAGATGCCGCTGCGCCAGTTGCCGCTGATGGTGTTGTTCTCGATCTCCACTTCCCCATCCGCGGCAATGCCGCGCAAGGCGTTTCCGGAGAGCGTGCATCCTTCGATGCGGCAGCGGCCGTGGCAGAGGATTCCGTTCTCTCCGAAGGAACGAATGGCGAGCCCGAAGATGCGCGCCTCGACCGTCGCCGGCGAGACGACGAGCCCGTTGCCGCTCGGAAGTGCGCTGCCGTCGAGCACGACGTGGTTCGCACCGTCGATCGTGATCGCGCTCGCCGTGACCGGAGGCAGCGGCGAGCGCAGGCGAATCTCCGTGACGTCGTTCGCGAAGACGATGCGGCAGCGTTCGTCCGCACCGCACGACTGCGCGTCGAGCAGAGCCTGCCGCAATGAGCCGGCGCCCGCGTCGGCCGCGATGGTGACGACGAATTCGCGATCGATCGGATGTCCCGTGACGAAGGCGCGGACCGTTTCTTCCTCGTAGTCGAACTCCTGCCACACCACCCGTGCGAAGACGTTCGCCAGACGATCGGACGAGCGCCGCGTGGAAATCAGCAAGGTCGACGACGTCACCTCACTCACGCTGCAATCGAGCGCGTTCCCCTCGGCGACACAGCTCCAGCCCGGCGGCGCCTCGTACCGCACGAGTGCCGGCACCGACACGATCACGTGCACGGGACGAAGAAGACGCGACGGCGGCACGACCGGATCGATCTCGACTCTCACCACCGCCTCGGCGTCGTTCCACGCGCGATCGTCGGGCAGGACGATCGTCGGAACGATCTTCGTGGCCGTGCGAATGGTGATGTCCTCGTTCCGCGGCGCGGGCGACGTCGACACCGGCTCGATGTAGAAAGCGTTCGTGCCGACGAACGAGACGTCCGGCGGCGCGGTGAACGCGGCGCGTACGACGCCGGCCGCTCCGCCCGATTCGATCGTGCAGCGATAGCGGAGTCCCTCCTGCAGCACACAGCGCGGATCGATCCACTGCAGAGGCGCACCGGGCAGCGTCCAGTCGACCACGGCGTGTGACGCACCGAGGGGAAACACGCGCAGCTCGACGGTAAACGTTTCGCCCGCGTGCGGTTCGTCCGGAAACGAGACGAGCGACAGCTGCTCGTTCGATTGCGCGAAAGACGGGATCGGGAGAAGAAGAAACGCGAGAACGGGGAGCAGGCGCCGGGTCATGATCCGAATACGGCGCTGCCCGCGAAACCGCCTCACTTCTTCGAAACGAAATCGATCAACTTCTTTCCGATGTCGGTGTTGTCCTGAAACCCGCCGAACGACGCGGCACCGGCGCCGTACGCGAAGATCGGCACCGCCGTCGCGGTGTGATCGGTCGTCGAGTATTCGATGCGCCACTTCGCGCTCTTCGTCTCCGAGAGGCGCATGCCACCAGTCTCGTGATCTCCCGTGACGAGCACGAGCGTGTCGTTGCGCTGCGATGCGAAATCGAGCGCGACGCCGACGGCCTCGTCGAACGAAGCGATCGCGTTCCGGAAATCGGCGCCGGCGTTCTGATGATTCGCGCTGTCGGTCCCCTCGTGCTCGATGAGGAGGAAGAACCCGTCGGGATCATTTTTCAGATGCTCGATGGCCCACGTGGCGAGCTCCGGAAGGCGCGCTTCCTTCGGATCGGCATCGCGCTCCTGCGTCGGGAACGAGACCGCCAGCCGGTCGCCCTCTGCCGCATCGAGCGCGGCGCGTGTCGAGATGGCGGTATAGCCGTACGTCTTTGCGAATTCCTCGAACGCCGGAACGCCGTCCTTGCCGAACGACTGCAGTCCGGTACCGGCGATGATCTCGATCCCCTGCTGCATCATCTGCTCGCGCACGCCTTTGTCGTGGCGGTGTTTCGCATGCGCGGCGAACGCGGCCGGTGTCGCATCCCAGAAGTACGCGGTGGTGACGAGGCCGGTGGCTTTCCCGTTCTTCTCCGCGCGCTCGACGACCGTTTCGAGCGGCTCGCCGCTCTTCGGATCGATGCTCACCGATTCGTAGTTCGTCTTGAAGCCGGTGGCAAACGTCGTCGCGGCGGCCGCGGAATCAGTGACCGCGCGATCGGCACACGCGGTGGTGTGTAGTCCGATGATCGGCATCGTGCCGATGCGGAACTTCTCGCCGCGCACATTCGAGGCGGCGGTGAACTGCGCGAGACCGCTGCCGTCCGAGACGAGCAGGATGATGTTCTTCGGCGTGGTGGCGGGAGCGGGAGTTGCGGCGAGAAGGAGCGCGGCCGTGACGATCGAAATCACGGCCGCGAACTCTAACAGACGAATCGAAAAGCGCACGGGCACCACGCGGAAAATCAGCGCACGGTCGCGAGCTCCGAGAGCTCGCTGGTCGAGATTGCCGACTGGCCGTCGGCGTACGCGGCGTACGTCGTGCCGGAGGGGACGCGTCCCTCGAACGACACCGACCAGTGCCCATCACTCCCCACCAGCGTCGCGATCAGCGGCAGGTCGGTCCAGACGGCCTCGGGGGTGAAGACCGTGACCAGCCACTGCTTCGCCGGCTCGGTGATGGCAAGCGTCCCTTCGACGATGGTGCGATTCGTCGCTTCGTCATGACGCGCGGAGGTGATGCGCGGCGTCGGTGCGCGCGACGCGTCGGGACCGTAGCCGGAGAAACCATCGAGACCGTGATCGACCGCGAGGATGCCGTTGCCGAGGATGCGGTTCGTCGAGACGAGTCGCACCCCCTCCGCGCCGCGCGCGATGGCGACGCCGAAATGCGCGTTGCCGGCGATGATGCAGTTCACGACGTCGACCTTCCGCGAGCCTGGTCCGACGAACACGCCGCTCGCGCCGTTGCCGAGGTTCTGCAGCACGGTGTTGTCGCCGAGCACGTTCTGCGAGAGCGTGACGTTCTTCGCCCCTTCGATGAAGAGACCGCTGCGCGCATTCGCGGAGAGGATGCTGTTCGCGACATTCACGTTCGTCGCCGGCGCGCTGATGGTCACGCCGCGGCTGCGATTCGGATTCGGCGTGAGATCGGAACGGAGGCCGATCCTGCACGCATAGACCCACACCGGCAGCGTGCTCGTTTCGGGCTGGCGGCGCGTGATCTGGATGCCGTTCCAGGGGAAGCCGCCGATGGAGAGATCGCGGACGACCGCCGGCCCTTCGCCGCGCAGATCGAGACCGTGTCCTTCGATGAGCTGCGATCCGTCGAGCTCGAAGCTGGTATCGAGATTCCGCCTGCCGTCGATCGAGAAATCGGGAGCGGTGATCGGAGGGAGCGGCGTCGCGAGAAAGATCGTGTGCGCGGCGCCGGCGACGTTGAATGTGACGGCACACGGCACCGCGTCACGCGTGCACTCGCCGTTGAGCCTCTCGATCGCTTCGCGCAACGAACCGGGACCGGAGTCGGCGAGCGAGGTCACGACGATCGGACGCTCGAGCAGCAATGTCGCGCGGTCCGGCACGCTTCGGAACACCACGTCCCCGCGCACCCACGTCGCCTGCGCGGTGAGCTCGTAACGTCCTTCGTTGACCGGATTGATGGTGAGCATCAGCGGGATGAATTGATCGGGCCCCTGCGCGATGTCGACGCGGCAACGGACATGACGCGAGGTCACCTGCGTGCAGGACCACTGATCCTGCGGCCATGCCGGATGCGGCGCGGCGGTGAGCGTCGCATGCACTTCGCTCAGCGTGAAGTCGACCGTGACGTCTTCGATCGCCGAGCTCGTGCGATTGCGCAGCGTCGCCTGCAGCGTCGAAGACGTACCGCTATCCGGCCGCGTCAACGGCGCGAGCGTGACGACGAGATCGTCCGGAGGGAACTGCGCGAAGAGGATGGGAGCGAGAACGAACGTTAGAACAACACCGAGGGTCTTCATCGGAAAGGTGATACGGACAGGGAAAACGGATCGTCGGTCATCGGTGCTCCCGACAACCGACAACCGACAACCGACTACGGACTACCGCCTAGAGCGAATTCGAGAAATCGAACGGCGACTCGTCGCCGAACGGATCGTCCGTCGACGTGCCGGAGATGGTGAGCTTCTGCTCCATCTCTTCCTTCGACATGTCGGCCGTCGACTGAATGCCGGAGAGCTTGAGGCGGAACTCGTCCGGATTCGAGGCGCGGCGCAGCGCTTCATCGAGCGTGATCAGGCCGTTCTTGTAGAGCATGTAGAGCGACTGATCGAACGTCTGCATGCCGTACTGCGACGTGCCCTGCGCGATCGCGTCTTTGATGAGCTTGGTCTTTTCCTTGTTCTCGATACAGTCGCGGATGTACGCCGTCGAGATGAGCACCTCGGTGGCGGGCACGCGCCCCAGACCGTCGGCGCGCGGCAGCAGTCGCAGCGAAATGACCGCCTTGAGCACCGCTGCGAGCTGCAGTCGGATCTGTTTCTGCTGGTGCGGCGGGAAAACCGAGATGATGCGGTTGACGGTCTCGGTCGCGTCCATCGTGTGCAGCGTCGAGAGCACGAGGTGGCCGGTCTCCGCCGCGGTGAGCGCGGTCTCGATCGTTTCATAGTCGCGCATTTCGCCGACGAGGATGACGTCGGGATCCTGACGCAGCGCACTGCGCAACGCCTGCGAGAACGATTTCGTGTCGACTTCGACCTCGCGCTGGTTGACGATCGATTTCTTGTCCCGGTGCAGGAACTCGATCGGATCCTCGACCGTCATGATGTGCTCGGTGCGATGCGCGTTGATGTAGTCGATCATCGCCGCGAGGGTGGTCGACTTTCCGGAGCCGGTCGTGCCGGTGCAGAGAATGAGGCCGCGACGTTCCTCGGCGATCTTTTCGAGCACCGTCGGCAGCATCAGCTCGCGGATGGACAAGATCTTGACCGGAATGACGCGCAGGACGAGACCGACGGTTCCGCGCTGCTGGAAGATGTTGCAGCGGAAGCGGCCGAGGCCGGGAACCGAGTAGGCGATGTCGATCTCGTAGTTGTTCTTGAACTTCTCTTTCTGTCGGGAAGACATGATCGAGAAGGCCATGGCGATCGTGTCTTCCTGCATGAGGCGCTTCAGCTCGACCAGCGGCACGAGCTCGCCGTCGACGCGGATCACCGGATGGGAGCCGACCTTGATGTGCAGATCGGAAGCGCGTCGTTCCGCAGCGATTTTCAGCAGATCATTGATATGCAAGGGTCACCTCGAGGGATCGAAAGAAATCATTCTAACCCGCATTATCATCGCCCCTCCATGCTGCGCCACCTCGTTCGCACGCCCTCGCATCGCCCCGACTCCGATTCGCTGCCGATGGTGATCATGATCCACGGCCGCGGCGCGGACATGAATGACCTCGCGGACCTCGCGCCGCTGCTCGATCCGCCGTCCGGCTGCCGCTTCGTTTTTCCGAACGCACCGAAACCGTTCGAGCCGATGCCGGGGATGTCGTTCGGCTGGACCTGGTTCGAGGGGTGGCCGCCGGAACACGAGTCGGTGAGCGAATCGCGCGCGGAACTGCTGCGCTTCGTCGAGGAGATCACGGCGAGCTGCCCGACCTCGCAACTGATCATCTCCGGCTTCTCGCAGGGAGCGATGATGGCGCTCGACGTCGGGCTGCGTTACCCGAATCCGCTGGCCGGCATCATCGCCATGAGCGGCGGGCTCTACGAGCACGACCTTCCCGACCTCGCCTCGCATCGGAACGTGCCGCTGCTCATCGCCCACGGCGCCTACGACGACGTCGTGAGCGTCAACTACGCCCGCCGCGCCCGCCGCGTGCTCGAAGATGGCGGACTGAGCGTCGAATACCACGAGTACCCGATGAGCCACCAGGTGGCGCAGGAGGAGGTCGAGGTCGTTCGCGCGTTCATCGCGCGGTGTTTCGAAGGATGACGGGGTTCGTTTTGGCAGCGATGAGTGATGAGCGATGAGGTTCGACAGGTGTCGCGAGAGCCGTGCTCATCGACATGACGTCCTGCAGAGGTCGCCGCCCTCGCGAGAACTGTCGAACCTCATCGCTCATCGCTCATCGCTCGCCTTTACCCTCTGGCCTCGCGATTGCTAAGACGAGAGGCATGACCCGCGCCCTCGCAGCCGCGCTTCTCCTCCTCGTCCCTCTCTCCGCGCATGCAACGATCTCGCGTGCGGTGGCCTTCGAGGAGAAGGTCGAAAATGCAGCGGCGATCGTGGTGGGCGAATGCATCAACCAGCGGTCGCAGTGGGATTCCGCACGCAACTGGATCCTCACCTACTCCACGTTTCGCATCGAGAAAACGCTGAAAGGAATGCCGGCGCAGGAGATCACCATCGTGACGCCGGGCGGAACCGTGGGGCACATCGCGCAGGACGTGATCGGCGTGCCGAAATTCAAGCCGGGCGATGAGCGCGTGCTGTTCGTGCGCAACAGCCAGGCGGGGCCGACGGTTCTCTATCTCGAGCAGGGCGACTATCACGTGATCGAGAATCGCGGCGAGAAGCTCGTCAAGCCGGCGGCGGATGCGGCGGTGATGATCGATACGGGACACGGCACCGCGGCCGCGGCCGAGCCGATCCGCACGTTGCGCGACTTCGAAGGGAACGTGCGCGAGACGATGAAGCGCACCGAACTGCAGAAGATGGAGCTGATCGAGCGAAAGAAAGCGGAGTCTTCCTTCTGGTCGCAGATCCAGCACAACAAGGTGCTGGTGGCACTGGCGCTCATCGGAGCGGCGCTGGCGACGTGGCAGCTTTACAAACGGTGGTAGACCACACCGGGAAGGCGGCCCTCGATCGCGCGCTCGATCAGGATGAGGATCTCGTCCTCGTCTATCAGCCGATTCATCACGCGCGTACCGGCGCGATCTACGGTGCCGAGGCGCTGCTGCGGCAGCGCCGGGAATCGGGCGAACTGCGCGAGGCGTCGATCATCCACGAGGCGGCCGAGGAGAGCAGCAGCTGGAAGTTGTTCGCGCTCGATTCACTGCTCGTGAAGCGCGCGTACATCGATGCCGCCAGGTGGGCGGATGGCATTCGGCTCAACGTCAACCTCTCCCCGCGCGAGTTTCAGGAAGGAAACGTCCTCGAACGATTGACGGCCCTCATCACCGCGTGTGGCACCGACGTGCATCGCGTCAATCTGGAGATCACCGAGACGAGCTACATCGACCGTCCCGACGAAACGATGGACGTGCTCGTGGCCATCAAGCAGCTCGGCGTGAGCCTCTGGCTCGATGACTTCGGCACCGGCCACTCGTCGCTCACGCATCTGCAGAAGTTCCCGATCGACGGCCTGAAGCTCCCCGGCTCGTTCGTGAGGCCGTTGCCGGAAGATCGCCGCTGCCGCGCGATCGTGAGCGCGCTCATCGCGCTCGCGCATGACGTCGGCGTGCCGGTGATCGCGGAGGAGGTGGAGCGCAACGAGCAACTGGAGCTGCTGCTCGAGCTCGACTGCGATTACATCCAGGGCTTTCTCTTCAGCAGACCGGTGCCCGCCGAGGAAGTTCAGGCGACCTTCGCCTCTTTCGCATCCTCGGGCGCGTAGTGATCGCGGCGCCAGTCGAGATCCTTCATCACGTTCTTCTTGAACTCTTCCTCACCGCCGCGCGCGAGCATCTCCGCGATGTAATCGCGGATCTCGAGATTCTCGACGCGCAGCCGCACCGTCTTGAAGATGCGCGGGAAATGTCCCGGAACCTGCACGTGATGCAGCCCGCCGCTGTACGCGATGAGCATGCGCCCTTCCTTCACCGCCTCCAGAATGTCGGCCACGCCGCCGCGCACGTTCATCGGCCGCCCATGCAGGTCGAGGCCGTTGGCGCGCTTCATTCTTCCCTCGGGTGCGATGACGACCATCGAATCGGGATCGATCGTGCGCAGCACCTGAAACCACGTGTCATCGCGCTGGCGCGTGATGGCGATGACGTGATGCGCGACGAACTTGAACACCATCCCGACGAGCGGACGATCGGTGGTCTTGTCGGCGGCCGGAATCACGCCGTGTGCCGCAAGACGCCAGATGAAGCGTCCCGGAACGGCGCCGAGAAAGATCGGCTCGAACAGGCTGGTGTGATTGAGGAAGACGACCAGACGGATGTTGCCCCACGGATCGGGCGGCGTCGGGCCGATGAACGAGAAGTCCTGCCGGTAGAAGATGCTGCTCAGAATCTTGAGCAGATTCAACGCGGAGAAGACCATGAGACTGCGCAGGAAACCCACGGCCGGGAAATGTACGCATCCCCGATGCCCACGTCAAACCACACGCGCGGGCATCGCCCTGCGACTCCTCAACGCGGCGGCAGCTCCGCCTCGAATCGTTTCGCGAACGCCGGCCCCTTCCCTTCGTCTTCGTGCTTGAAGAAGACGTAGGCATCCGACCATGACGTTCCTTCGACGCGTCGGGCCCAATCCTTCAGCTGCTGATCCGAATAGTCGCTGCGGCGCAGTCGCAGATAGCCCCACGAGGCGGTCGGCGTGAAGATCGTGGCCGGATCCTCGATCTCATCCGTGTCGGCGGCGACGAACGCGGCATCGTGCTCGCGCAGCACGTCGTACACATCGTCCGAGAGCCAGGAGTCGTGCCGCGTCTCTAGCGCCGCGCGCGTTCCTTCCGGCAGACGGGAGAGCAGGCCGCGCAGCTTGTCGATGTCTTTTTTGAAATACGGCGGGAGTTGAAAGAGGATCGGACCGAGTTGCGATCCGAGCGTCGCGGCGGTGTCGAAAAAGAAATGGAGATCGTCTTCGATCCCCACGAGCTTCTTCTGATGCGTGATCCGCTGCGGCGCCTTGAGGACGAACGTGAAGGTGTCCGGCACCTCGGTGGCCCACTTCGCGAGCGTCTTCGCCTCCGGCATCCGGTAGAACGTCGCGTTGATCTCGACGGAACCGAAATGCCCGGCGTAGAACGACAACATCTTCGATGCCGGAAGGTCGCTCGGATAGAACGTCCCCTTCCACTCTTTATAGCTGTAGCCCGACGTACCGGTGATCACGCGCATGGCGCGAGATCTTAGACCGAGATCAGACCGTTGCGGACGCCGTAGCGATACAGGCCGAGGTTGTCGTCGAGGCCGAGCTTGCGCAGGAGGCGCGAGCGATGCGTCGTGACCGTCTTCACGCTGATGTCGAGCGTCGCGGCGATTTCTTTCAGACGGCGGCCCGAGAGAATCATGTTCATCACCTCGCGCTCGCGCGGAGAGAGACGCTGGGTCTGCCCTTCGGCGAGTCCGTTGCCGTTGCCGTTGCCCGCGCCGTTACCGTGGTACGGCTGAAGCGCATCGACGAGCGCGAGAAGCTCGTTCTTGCGACGCACCAGGTCGTCGTTACTGCTCAATCCGTCGATGGTCGATCTCAACTGCTGCAGGGGATTCACGATGTCCTATCCTCCGACCACGACGATAGAGGGGTCAGATTACGCTTCGATTACTTAAGATGGCGCCGTGGCCGAGCTCGCGGATTTGCCTCTTTCGACGCGGTTGTTCCTGAAAACCTATCCGTGGCGGCGCATCGATCCGGTGCCGTGGGCAGAACCGCGGAAATCACTCGCCGCATCGAACGTCGCACTCGTCTCCACCGCCGGCCTCGTGCTTCCGACGCAGCCGCGCTTCGATGACGACATCAAAGGAGGCGACTGGTCGTATCGCGAGATCCCGGACGACGCCGATGTTTCGACGTTGATCGAGTCGCATCGCAGCAAGTCGTTCGACCACTCCGGCCTGCGCACCGATGCGAATCTCGGCTTGCCGCTCGATCGCCTCCACGAGCTCGTGCGCGATGGTTTGATCGGTTCCGCGAACCGGCGGCATTTTTCGCTGATGGGCTCGATCACCGCACCCGGCAGACTGATCGCGCAGAGCGCTCCCGCCGTCGCCGATGCGCTCGCCGCGGATGAAGTCGATGCGGTGCTGCTGATTCCGATATGACCGATGTGCAACCAGGCCGTGAGCCTGCTCGCCGCCGCGATCGAGCGTCGCGGCATTCCAACGGTCTGCGTGATGCTGCTGCGCGAGGTCGCCGAGAAGGTGCGTCCACCGCGCGCGTTGTGGGTGCCGTACCCGCACGGCTATCCCCTCGGCGCGGCGAACGATGCGGCGCTGCAGAAGCGCGTCATGCTCGATGCGTTCGAGCTGCTCGAGAGAAAACGGGAGAACGCCGGCATTCTCGCCGGCTGAGCGTGCGGCTGCGCTACACGACCTGTTCTTCTTCTCCGCTCGCCTTCACGCCCTCGTACGTCAGGATCAACCAGTCCGTACCGCCGGTCGTGCGGCGCACGAGCAGACGCCGTCGCTTCTCGAGATGCTCGAGCGCGCGCACCACATCCGCATGCGCGTACGGCAGCTCGCGGAACAACGCATCGGTCGCGAGCTGCGTCGCGGCATGTTGCGTGAACGCGTGCAGCACGTCGCGCTCGATTTTCGCGAGACGGTAGTTGTAGGTCGTGTCCGCCTCGCGGACGTCGCGCAGCGGCGGCGGCGGAACTTCCGCCGGCGGGCGCGGCGCGAGAACGCGATGTCGTGCGCGAAGGAATGCGCCGTCCCAATACGCCGCCGTCAGACCGCCTGCCCAATAGACGACGGCCTCGGCATTCGGCTGCGTGGTCTCGACGTCGGTCGTGAACGTTCGCCCATCGCGGCGGCGCGTGAAAACGAGCCACCCCTGCCACGTGTCGTGCTCGCGGCTGCGCCCGTAAAGACGTACGTCGTATTCATCACCGCTCTTGTCGACGAACGGCACTTCGAAAGTCTGCAGGAGCCGATCCACCACGTTCCTCCAGCGACCTCGCTCTCTCGGTCGCGGAGAGTTGCAAATCAGCAGCCAGCAGCGTCGCTGAGACTGCGATCGGCGGCGGTGAACAGTGCACGCGCGACGAGCGCGGCGAACGCCAGCGCCATCTGCGCATGCTCGTGGCTGTACGAGTCGGGCTCCGCCTTGTCGAGTGCGAGCATGCCGAGCAGATGCTCGCCGTGCAGCAGCGGAACGCCGAGCCACGAGCGGATTCCGTCGCCGACGTGCAGTCCGCGCCGGAATGCGCGGTACTGCTCCGTGTCCGAAACGATCAGCGGCCGCCTGCGGTAGATGACTTCGCTGTTGGGGATGTCGCTGTTCTCCACGTCGAACGATTCGCCGAGGAGCACGTCGAGATCGGCGAAGCCGACGCCGCCGACGATCACCAGCCGGTCGCCGCGCAATTCCTGCACCGAACAGCTGTCGTACGGCACTTCGCGTCGCAGCTCGCTGAGTACCAGACGGATTGCGCCGCCGATCGCGGAGGAATCGGCGGTGACCACCGGCGCGCCATCCGCGCGCGCGGCTACCGCCACGTTGCCGCGCAGCAACTCGCCGATCTGGCGTTCGAGATTCGCCAAGCGCTCCTGCATGGTGTACTGCTCTGCCTCTCGCTGAAGGGTCGCGCGATTTTAGCTCAGCGCTGATGCTTCGCGCAGAAGTAAGTGGTGCGGCCGAACACCACCGCGCGCTGGATCGTGCCGCCGCACTTCGGACAGCGCTCCCCTGCTTCGCGATGGTGATAGAGGTACGAGGGCGGCAGATCTGCGCCGCGTTCCTGCCGCGCGATCGAGTCGCGAAGGATCCTGCGCATCGACGTGAAGACCGCGCGACGCTCTTCGTGCTTCAGCCGGTCGACCGCGCGCCGCGGATGCACTCCGATCTGGTAGAGCGTTTCATCGACATACAGGTTGCCCATGCCGGCCACGAACTCCTGCGTCATGAGGAGCGACTTGATCGCGCCGCGCCGCTTCGCAAGCAGCGCTTCGAATTTCGCGAACGTGAACGACGGATCGAGCGGATCGGGACCGAGACCACGCGCGGCGACGAACGCATCGGGCGAGTCGAGCAGCTCCGCGAGGCCGAAGAGACGCATGTCTTCGAATGCGAGCGCGGCACCGTTGTCGAACGAGAAGACGATGCGCGCGAAGCGCGGCTCCTGCTGCCGCTCGCGGTAATACGCGAGGTCGCCGGTCATGCCGAAATGGAGATGCAGCCACGTCGCGCCGGCATCGGCGAAGAGATGCTTGCCGTGACGGCGGACGCTCGTGAATGCATGGCCCTTCAGCTTCTTCGCGAACGTCTCTTTGCGGATGTCGGCGAGGATGCGCTCGTCGCGCACGTCGACGCGCGCGATGCGTTGCCCCAGCGCGTGGCGCGCGAAGTAGCGCGCGTACGTTTCGACTTCGGGCAGCTCCGGCATTACCGGCGCTTCTGCTCCGCGATCCAGCGGACGATGCGCTCTTCGAGCAACTGCATCGGCAGCGCGCCGGCGCCGAGGACTTCGTCGTGAAATGCGCGGATGTCGAACCGCGCGCCGAGCTCTTTCTGCGCGCGCTCGCGCAGCTCGAGAATCTTCAGCTGCCCGATCTTGTACGCGAGCGCCTGGCCGGGCCAGACGATGTAGCGATCGGTCTCGCTCTGGATCTCCACTTCATCGATGGCCGAATGGTCGCGGAAGAACTGCACGACCTGCTCGCGCGTCCATTTCTTCGAGTGCAGCCCGGTGTCGACCACGAGGCGGATCGCGCGCAGCATCTCGTCATTGAGACGGCCGTAATCGCTGTACGGGTCCTGATAGAAGCCGACTTCCTTTCCCAGTCTCTCGGAGTAGAGCGCCCAGCCTTCGACAAACGCCGTCTCGCCTCCCTGCTGCCGGAACGGCGGGAGATCGGTGAGCTCCTGCTGAATCGAGAGCTGCATGTGATGTCCCGGCACTCCCTCGTGGTACGACGTCGATTCGATCGGCAGCGTCTTGCGCGTGGCCGCCTCGTACGTGTTCACGTAGACGCGTCCCGGCCGCATGCCATCCGGCGAGCCGGGGTTGTAATCGGCGCTCGCGGAGCTTCCTTCGCGGAACGACGGTGTCGGCTGAATCTCGAGCGCCGCTTTCGGCAGGCGGCCGAAGAGCTGCGGGAGCTTCGCGTACATCTGGCCGATGTACTGCCGATAGAGATCGACGAGGTGATCGGCCGATTTCACCTTCACGTGGTCGTTCGTCTCGAGTGATTTGTTGAAGCTCTTCAGATCGTCGAAGCCGAGCTTCTTCGCGATCTGCAGCATCTCTCCTTCGATCCTCGTCACTTCGTCGAGACCGATCTGGTGGATCTGCTGCGGCGTCAGGTTCGTGGTGGTCTGATTGCGGACCATGAACGCGTAGCGCGCCTTGCCGTCCGGCAACGACCAGACGCCGACGTTCGTGCGTCCCTTCGGGGCGTACTCGTTGCGCATGAACTTCGCGAACTTGTCGTAGGACGGCAGGACGGACGAACGGATCGCCGCCACGACGTCCGTCCGGATGCGCTGCTTCTCCCCTTCCGAGAACGTGGCCGGGAGTTTCTGCAGCGGAACGGCGAACGGCGAGGTATCGGCTGGCGAGGTCGCGATCTCGGCGGCCTGGTCGGTCACTTTTTCGAGGAGGAACTTCGGCGGCATCATCTTCGCCGCGAGTCCCTTGCGCATGTTTGCGATCGTGTCGTCCATCTGCCGCGGAAATTTGCGGAGGCGGGCCACGTAGTCGTCGTAGTCCTTGACGGTCTGGAACGGCAGCAGCGACGGGAGCTGCGCCCATTGCAGATGAATGCCGCCCATCTGATTGACGGGCATCTGATGGTTCTTGAATTTCGCCGCTTCGAGTGTGTCGCGAAGGTTCTTGAGCATCAGATCGCGATTGAGTTTTTCCTGTTCAGAAAACGCCGACGCGTCGATCGCTTCGAACTGGCGTAGAAAGCGTCGCGCGTCCTCGAGCTCCGCTTTCACGGCCCGCTCGGAGGCATCGCTGACCTCCGCGTTGTAGCGCCGGTCGCCGAGCATCGACGCGAATTCAGGCGCATGTTTGAGCGTGTACTCCCACTGCTCGTCGAGCAGTTTGCGCAGCGCCACGCGGCGCCGGTCGAGATCGGCGGCCGAGAGTTCCTGCGCGGCCGCGGTGCCAGCCGTCGCGACGAGAAGGAGACCAGCGATGAACTTCTTCATAGGCGCGAGAGGATACTCCGAGGCACCGGCTCAACACTGGTTTCCAAATTGCAAAGCCGGGCTCGACTGAATGCGACTGTCAGAGTGCACGGCCCCATGAACAGCGTTCCACAGCGGCAATACCGCGCGCTGGTCGTCGAAGACGATCCGGCCATCCGCCGGCTGGTGGAGAAACTGCTCACCCGCATGGAGATCGCCATCGATGCCGCATCGGACGGCCGCACCGCAATCGAAAAGCTCAGCACCGAAACCTATTCGGTGGTCGTGCTCGATCTGATGGTTCCGGAAGTGAACGGCTTCGAGGTGATCGAGTTTCTCAAGCGCGAGAAAAAGAACGTGCCGGTGGCGGTCGTTTCCGCCGTGTCGCAACAGGCGCTCACGAAGCTCGATCTCGACATCGTGAAACTGGTCATCTCCAAGCCCTTCGACGTCGACGAATTCACGAAATCAATCCTTGCGCTCTGTGCCGAAACGGAAGGGCACGCCTAGGACAAAAGGGCTCCACTATGAAGCAGCGCGACCTGGCACCGACCGGAATCGAGGGACTGGACAACGTCCTCGGCGGCGGGCTGACGAACAACCGCATTTATCTCGTGATGGGAGATCCGGGCGTCGGCAAGACCACGCTCGGCCTGCACTTCCTGCTCGAAGGCGTCCGCCGCGGCGAACGCGTTCTCTACATCGGTCTCTCCGAAACGCGCGATGAGATTCAGGCCGTCGCCGACTCGCACGGCTGGTCTCTCGAGCAGGTGGCGATCTTCGAATACTCCGCCGCCGCCCGTCTCGACGAAGCGGATGAAAGCACGCTCTTTCATCCATCCGAGGTCGAGCTCGGACAGGCCACGCGCACCATGATTCAGGAAGTCGAGCGCGTGCAGCCGCAGCGCGTGGTCATCGACTCGCTGGCCGAGGTGCGCCTCCTCGCCCAGAGTCCGCTGCGCTATCGCCGCCAGATCCTCGGCCTCAAACAGTACTTCGCCGGCAAGCGTTCGACCGTGCTCCTGCTCGACGACAAGGAAGTCGCCTCCGGCGACATGCAGCTCCTGACGCTCGCGCATGGCGTCGTGCTGCTCGAACAGCTCGCCCCGTTGTACGGCGCCGAGCGCCGGCGCCTGCGCATCTCCAAATTTCGCGGCGTCAAATATCGCGGCGGCTATCACGACATGACCATCCGCACCGGCGGCATCGCGGTTTTTCCGCGACTGATCGCCGCGGAACATCGCACGCCCGAAAAAGAAGGTCATCTCGAAAGCGGCATTCCGGGGATCGACACGCTCCTCGGCGGCGGCATCGATCGCGGCACCAGCACGCTGCTCATGGGGCCGGCCGGCTCCGGCAAATCGGCGCTGGCAACGCAGTACGCCATCGCCGCGGCCGAGCGCGGCGAGAACGTGGCGATGTTCCTCTTCGACGAAAGCCGCGCCACGATGCTGCGCCGCTCCGAAGCGATCAACATGCCTGTCGCGAAACATGTCGATTCGGGACGCATCGTGCTGCAGCAGATCGATCCCGCCGAGATTCCACCGGGAGAGTTCGTGCACCTCGTGCGCGAGCAGGTCGAGAAGCGCGACATTTCCGTCCTGGTCATCGACAGCCTCAATGGCTACATCAACGCGATGCCGGAAGAACGCTTCCTCACCATTCACATGCACGAGCTGCTCAGTTACCTCAGCCATCAGGGTGTGGCAACGCTGCTGGTCATGGCGCAGCACGGCCTCCTCGGACAAAGCATGCTCACGCCCGTCGACGTCAGCTATCTCGCCGACTGCGTGATCCTGCTCCGCTATTTCGAGCTCTCCGGCGAGATCCGCAAAGCGGTCTCGGTGGTGAAGAAGCGCAGCGGCGCGCACGAAAAAGCCATCCGCCCCTTCGGCATCGGCTCCGACGGATTGACGGTCGGACCTCCGCTCACGGAGTTCCACGGCATCCTCTCGGGCACGCCGCTGCTCGGCACCAACTTCGTGGGCATCACGGGAGACAGAGTTGGCTCCAACACGTGGGGTCGATGACCGGATTCTGATTCTCGCTCCGACGGGCAAAGACGCGGAGCTCGCGGCCGCCGCCTTGCGATCGGCGGCGGTGCACGCCGAGATCGTGCCGGACGTGGAATCGCTCTGCGAGGAGATCCTCCGCGGTGCGGGGGCCGCGATCGTCACCGACGAAGCGCTCGATCGGAATGCGATGCGCCGTCTGCACGACACGCTTCTCGAGCAGGCGCCGTGGTCGGACTTTCCGCTGCTGATCTTCACCTCGCGGCCGTCGTCCGAGGATGTGGTGCGCTCGTTCGATCCACTCGGCCCGCGCGCGAACATCACGCTGATCGAGCGGCCGATCCGCGTGAAGACGATGATCAGCGCCGCGCAGGCCGCGCTGCGCGCGCGACGCCGCCAGTACGAAGTCAAAGAGCTCGTCTTCGAGCTCGAACGCCGCGTCACCGAACGCGACAACTTTCTGGCGATGCTCAGTCATGAATTGCGCAATCCGCTCGCGGCAATCTCCCTGGCGGTCGATTCCCTCGGCGCGGAAGCAGACGGCGTGTCGAACGAATACGCGATCCTCGTACGCCAGACGCGCCATCTCGCGAAGCTCGTCGACGATCTGCTCGACATCGCGCGCGTCACGACCGGAAAGATCAGTCTTCATCGCACCGAGGTCGATCTCGCCGACATCGCCGAACACTGCGTCGAGACCATGCGCCCGCGCGCCGAAGGACGACGCCTCCATCTCTCGTTTCACCACACGCACGCGAATGCGATCGTCTACGGCGACGGCGTGCGTCTCGAGCAGATCGTCAACAACCTGCTTTCCAACGCGATCAAGTACACCCCGCCCGGCGGCGACGTGGAGGTGTTCGTCGAAGCGGATGCGGACGAGGTCACGCTGCGCGTACGCGATACCGGCAAAGGCATTTCGCCCGAGTTGCTCTCGCGCATCTTCGATCTCTTCATGCAGGGCGACGTGACGCTCGACCGCACCGAAGGCGGGATGGGCGTTGGATTGTCGCTGGTCCGGAAACTGGTCGACCTGCATCGCGGCACCGTCCGCGCCTACAGCCGCGGACGCGGCGACGGCAGCGAGTTCGTGGTCCGCTTCCCGCTCGCGCTCTCACAACAGCAGCGCCTGCCTGCGCCGGCGAACACGCACGCCGAGGCTCAGGTCAACGGCGCGAAGCGACGCATCCTGGTGATCGAAGACAACAGCGACATCCGGGACCTGCTCCGCTTGAAACTGCGCCAGCTCGGCCACGCCGTCGATGCCGCCGAAGACGGCACGCGCGGTCTGCAGAAGCTCCTCACCGCGCCGCCGGAGATCGCGCTCGTCGACATCGGACTCCCCGGCATCGACGGATACGAGATCGCCCGCCAGGTGCGCGAACGGGTCGGTGCGGATATTTATCTCGTCGCCCTGACCGGGTACGGACAGGTGGAAGACAAGAAGAAAGCACTTGCTGCCGGATTCGACGTTCACCTCACAAAACCGGCCGATTTCAGCGATTTGCAGCGAATCCTCAGCGCCGAAGAACGCCGCCATCCGCCCGGATGAGCAGGCGGAAGAGCTTTCGTGAAACCGGAGGCGCTCCGCATTGCGGACTCGTTCGCGCGCCATCGCAATTTCCGTTCACTCCTCTGCCCAATCTTCCACTTTCCGTAGACGCATTTCCGACTCCTCCCGCGCATCACTATCGTCAGCGCCAGTGGGAACGAGACGGGAGAACAGCGCGCGATTGCGCGCGGTGCTGGCGCGGTATCACGGAGGGAAATTCGAGACCGGTTCGAGCGGCGGCGCAGGCGGCATGGTGTTCTTCCGCGATCACCGGAACCAGCTCTTCTACATCGGCGGCTTCAATCCCGCCGACGCCGTGCAGATCTGCACCGCGCTGAACCTCGTGCTCGAACTCCTCGGCTGACGTCGGCCCGGCCGATCCGCAACGACCGCACCGACCAGGCAGCCGTACGTGCCTCAGCGGAGCAACCAGCGCGGTCGGCCGTGCCGACCGACTCGCCTGGAGATCAAATTGCAGAGAATCATCTCGGGAGAATGAATCGATGACCGCACCGCCGGATCTGGCCCGTTGTGCGCATTGCGAATCGCTGTTTGCTGCCGCCGCCACCGACGAAGTCTTCTTCCACGCCACGCGCGGCTGTTGTCGACGCAACGCCGGCCGCTCCCCCGAGAAGCGCGTTCACCAATCGATCACAACGCCGAAACGCTCCCTCGGCAACTGAGCGCATCCTGCGTGCGATGATCCGCCGGACCGACTGAGTCCGATAGGAGCAATCATGCGCAAGATCAGCAGCATTCTGTTCTGTACCGTCCTGCTCGCCACCTCCGCCTTCGCCCAGGAAGCGAAGAAACCTCTCAGCCCTCCTGCCAAAGCGGAAGGGACGATCGGCGGCAGGAAGATCACCGTCGATTACAGCGCCCCTTCGAAGCGCGGCCGCAAGATCATGGGAGAGCTCGTCCCCTATGGCGAGGTGTGGCGCACCGGCGCGAACGCCGCGACCACGCTCAAGACCGACGGCGACATCATGATCGGCAACGTGCACGTGCCGGCCGGCGCTTACTCGCTCTACACCATTCCGGGCGAAAAAGAGTGGACCCTCATCATCAACAAACAGACCGGCCAGTGGGGCACGAATTATGACGAGAAGCAGGATCTCGGCCGGGTGAAGATGAACGTCAAGGCGCTGCCGGGCAGCGTCG
Source organism: Thermoanaerobaculia bacterium (assembly GCA_036261885.1). Lineage (GTDB taxonomy): Bacteria > Acidobacteriota > Thermoanaerobaculia > Gp7-AA8 > Gp7-AA8 > QHVT01. The sequence continues at coordinate 647,346 of DATAJY010000004.1, forward strand.
AAACGATGGCCATCGACGTCAAGTCCTCCGGCGCGAAGAGTGGAAACCTCGTCCTGAGCTGGGAGAACACACAGGCCAGCGTGCCGGTGATGGTGCACTGATGCGTCGTTTCGCAGTGCTTCTGAGCATTGCAGTCGCGGCTTCTCTTCTGGCACAGGAAGAGAAGCCGCAGTCTTCGACGACCATGGGCTTCGAGGAGTACGAGCCGAAATCGACGCTCGTCGTTCCTCAGCATCCGCGCACCAAAGCGAAATATCCCTTCATCGACGTCCACAATCACCAGCGCCGCGACCTGGCCGCACAAGACGTACAGAAACTCGTGGCCGACATGGATCGCATCGGCCTGCAGGTGATGGTCAATCTCAGCGGCGGCTCGGGCCCGAACCTGCGCGACGGTCTGCAGAATCTCAAAGGCCCCGATCCGAAGCGCTTCGTCGCCTTCGCGAACATCGATTTCCGCGACATCGATCGTCCGAATTTCGGCGCCGATGCCGCGAAGCAGCTCGAATACGACGTCAGGACCAACGGCGCGGTCGGCCTGAAGATCTTCAAGAACCTCGGCATGTTCCTCACCGACAAGGCGGGGAACCGCGTGCACACCGACGACCCGCGTCTCGATCCGATCTGGGCCAAGGCGGGCGAGCTCGGAATTCCGGTGCTCATTCACACCGGCGAGCCGGTCGCCTTCTGGTCTCCGGTCGACAAGAACAACGAGCGCTGGCTGGAACTGACGCAATTTCCCGATCGCCGCAGAACGGACAGGAAATTCGCCTCGTTCGAAGAGACGATGGCCGAACAGCGGAATCTCTTCCGGAAACATCCGAAGACGAAATTCATCGCCGCCCACCTGGCGTGGCTCGGCAACGATCTCGATCGCCTCGGGAAAATGCTCGACGAACTGCCGAACGTCTACACCGAAATCGGGGCCGTGCTCCACGAGCTCGGACGCCAGCCGCGTCACGCGCGCGCGTTCCTCATCAAGTATCAGGACCGCGTGCTGATGGGCAAAGACATCTGGAACCCCGATGAATACGCAACCTACTTCCGCGTGCTCGAAACCGACGACGAGTATTTCGATTACTACCGCAAGCGTCATGCGTTCTGGAAGATGTACGGCCTCGCTCTGCCGGACGACGTACTCCGGAAGATCTATTACAAGAACGCGCTGAAACTGATGCCGTCGATCGACGCGAGCGCATTTCCTCAGTAATCGGGCAGATTCCGTAAGCACACGTTCCGGTGGAACCAGCGCCGGCATCGTGCCGGCGTCTGGCGTGAATCGTGCTATCCCTCACCTCGACTACCGTGAATGAGAAGGTGAGGTGGTACGGCAAAACCATATCGATGGGGATCCGTCATTTCCGAACGATTTCACGAAAATGAGTAAGGAGAGATTCATGAAGAAGTTCGTTACGTTCCTTTGCGCCGCGCTCCTCGTCGGCGCCGTGGCTTGTAAGAAGAATGAGACCGAGGCGACCGACACCGTCGTGACCGATACCGTCGCCACCGACACGGCCACGATCACCACCGAGACGACGCAGACCACGACGATCTCCGCGGAGACCGACACGTCGGCCAGCTCCACGACCTCGGGCAGCACCGACACCTCGGGCACGGCGTCGACCGACACCAGCGCGACGTCCGGCACCTCCACCACGACCACGACCTAGGTTTCGCAACGTTGTTTTCAGGAACGCCCCTCGCGAGAGGGGCGTTTTTGTTTTCGACCCTCTACAATCCCCCGCCATGCTGAAAAAGCCGGCGGCCCTGCTTCTCGCCCTCTCTTTCACAATCAGCCTGCACGCACAAATCGACCCCGACCTCCTCGCCGGGATGAAGGCGCGCTCGATCGGACCCGCGACCATGAGCGGCCGCGTCGCCGCGATCGCCGCCGTCGAAGCGAACCCCGACATCGTTTATGTCGGCGCCGCAACCGGCGGTGTCTGGAAATCGACGGACGGCGCCTTGAGCTTCACGCCGATCTTCGACGACCAGCCGGTGGCCGCCATCGGCGCCATCGCCGTCTATCAGCCGAGTCCCGAGATCGTCTGGGTCGGCACCGGTGAAGGAAACGTGCGCAATTCGATGTCCGTCGGCAACGGCATCTACAAGTCGAGTGACGGCGGCACGACCTGGCAGCACCTCGGCCTCGACAAGACGGAGCGCATTCATCGCATCGTGCTGCATCCGCGCGATCCGAACATCGCCTGGGTCGCCGCAATGGGCCAGGCCTGGGGCCAGAACGCCGATCGCGGCGTCTTCAAGACCACCGACGGCGGCAGGACGTGGACGAAAGTCCTCTACGTCAATGAGCGCACCGGCGCGGCCGATCTGGTCATCGATCCGACCAATCCGAACAAACTCTTCGCGGCGATGTGGGAGTACCGCCGCTGGCCCTGGTTCTTCAACTCCGGCGGTCCCGGCTCCGGTCTGTATGTCAGTCATGACGGCGGTACGAACTGGAAGAAGTACACCGAGGAGGATGGCCTCCCGGCCGGAAACCTGGGACGCATTGGCGTGGCGGTGTCGCGCTCCAATCCGAGCATCGTCTATGCCCTCGTCGAAGCCGACAAGAGCGCCCTCCTGCGCTCGGACGATGGCGGCCGGAAATGGACCTCCGTCAATAGCGAGACCAATATCGCCAGCCGGCCGTTCTATTACGCCGACATTCGCGTCGATCCCTCCGATCCGAATCGCGTCTACAACGTTGCATCCTTGATTTCCGTCTCCACGGACGGCGGCCGGAGTTTCCGCGTGCTCGTCCCGTTCGCGAAAGTCCATCCCGATTATCACGAGATGTGGATCGATCCGAACGACGCCACGCACATCTACAGTGGCAATGACGGCGGCGTCGCCGAATCGAACGATCGCGGCCAGAGCTGGCGTTTCGTCGCCACGCTCCCTCTCGGCCAGTATTACCACGTCGCCGTCGACAATGAAGTTCCCTACAACGTCTATGGCGGCATGCAGGACAACGGCTCCTGGAAAGGCCCGAATACGACGTGGGAGACCGCCGGTATCCGCAACTGGGACTGGCAGGAAGTCGGCTTCGGCGACGGCTTCGGCACCGTGCCGATTCCGACCGATCCGATGGTCGGCTATGCCATGAGCCAGGAAGGCTACATCGTCCGCTGGAACCTGCGTACCGGCGAACGGAAAGACATTCGCCCCTCCCCGCTTCCCGACCAGCCGGAGTTGCGTTTCAATTGGAATGCCGCCATTGCCGCCGATCCCTTCAATCCCGACGGCGTTTATTTCGGCAGCCAGTACGTGCACAAATCGACCGATCGCGGTGAAACGTGGACCACGATCAGTCCCGACCTCACCACCAATAGGAAGGAATGGCAGAACCAGGCGAAGAGCGGCGGCCTGACGCTCGACGTCACCGGCGCCGAGAATTTCACCACCATCATCGCGCTCGCCGCGAGCTCTCTCGATCGCAACGTCCTGTGGGCCGGAACCGACGACGGCCGCGTGCATGTCACGCGTGACGGCGGCAAGAACTGGACGAGCGTCGAAGGGAACATCAAAGGCGTGCCGGCCAACACGTGGGTGCCGGAGATCAAGGCCTCGCGTCACGACGCCGGTACCGCGTTCATCGTTTTCGACGATCACCGCCGATCGAATTGGACCCCATACGCTTATCGCACCACTGATTACGGGAAAACATGGACGTCGCTGGTCACGAGAGACATTCAGGGATACGCGCACGCGATCGAGCAGGATCCGGTCGATCCCGATCTGCTGTTTCTCGGCACCGAATTCGGTCTGTGGGTCAGCAACGACGCGGGGCGGAACTGGCTGAAGTGGAAGCATGGATTCCCGACCGTTTCGGTGATGGGACTGGCCGTTCATCCACGCGATCACGATCTCATCGTGGCGACGCACGGCCGCGCGGCCTACGTCATCGACGACATCCGTCCCTTGCGCACGATTTCGAACGAAATCATGAAGAAACCGCTGCATCTGTTCGATGTGCCGGACGCGCAGGCGTACGTCACGCGCCAGAAGGAAGGCTCGCGATTCCTCGGTGATGCGGAATTCCGCGGAGAAAACGAGCCGTATGGCGCGCTGCTCACCTACTCGCTGAATTTCCCGAATCTTCCGCACCCGAACGATGAGAAGGAACGCGCGCGCAAAGCGAAAGAGCGCGAGGCTGCACAGAAGACGCTCGTAACCGAGGCCGGTGCGCCGCTCGCGGATGTCCCGAAAGACGTGCCGAAGGAACCGGAAGCATCGGCAACGTCAGAAACGAAACCGGAAGAGAAGAAAGCGGAAGAAAAGAAGCCGGACGAGAAAAAGGCCGACGACAAAGCGAAGGAAGTGAACATCGAGGTCGCTGACGCGAGCGGCAAGGTCATTCGCAAATTCAAGGCGCCGGCGGTTCTGGGCGTGAATCGCGCGTCGTGGGATCTCACCCGCGATGCATTCAAGCGGCCGCTCGCACAAGGCGCCGATCCCGATGCGTTCCGCGGCGCCGGTGGCCCCGAGGTTCCTCCGGGCAATTACACGATCACCATCAAATTCCGCGGACAGGAAGCCAAGCAGAGCGTGCGCGTGCTGGCCGATCCGCGCGACCGGTTCACCGCCGAACAGCGTCAGGCGAAATACGACGCGATCCTGCGCGCCGGGAAATTGCAGGAGACCGCCGCCGAGGCCATCCGCCGGATCAATCAGGTTCGCACCGACATCGACGCCGTCGCCGCAAAGCTCAAGAAGGACGACGAGCAGGACAAAGACGAGAACGCGGAGCCCGCGCCGCTCGTGAAATCGGGCACGGCCCTCAAGACGAAGCTCGACTCCATGGAAAAGCGCTTCTGGACGCCGCCGAAAACCAAAGGCATCCCGGCCGAAACCGACGTTCTCGCGAAGATCGGCTATCCCTTCTATTCGCTGCAATCGTCATGGGACGCGCCGACCGCGGCACAGACGGCGTATCTCGAACGCGCCGAAAAACAACTCCGCGAGACGCTGGCCGACTTCAATCGGCTCTTCGCGGAAGACGTCGCGAAATACCGCGAGGAAGTACGCAAGGCGAACATTCAATTCCTTGCGGAAGAACCGCCTCTGTAATACACGGTGACGGAGTGCGGCGGGTTCGCCGCACTCCGCATCACCTCGCGTCATTTCACCGCAATGGCTCGCGCCTGTTTGATGTCGGTGAATCCCTTGAACGCCTTCTCCACCGCGTCCTGCATCAGGGTGCGCATCCCCTGAGCCATGGCCAGTTTGCGGAGCTCGTCGATGGGAGCGCGTTGCTGGATGGCGCGTTTCAGTTCGTCGGTGCCGACCAGCAGTTCGTGAACGCCCATGCGGCCTTTGTAGCCGCTGCCGCTGCAGGCATTACAGCCTTTCGGGCGATAGAGCATCAATTCGGGCGAATACGTGATTCCCGTGCCGGGCCAGTAGTCGTAGCCGTAGGCCTCGATGATTTCCTCGAATTCTTCCGGCGTCGGGTTGTAGGCCTCTTTGCATTTCGCACACAGCACGCGAATGAGGCGCTGGGCCATGATGCCGAGCAGCGCATCGGCGAAATTGAAGGGATCGATGTTCATGTCCAGCAGGCGCGTAATCGTTTCGGGCGCGCTGTTGGTGTGGAGCGTCGAAAAGACGAGGTGGCCGGTCAACGACGCTTCGATGCCGATGGCCGCGGTCTCGTGATCGCGCATTTCGCCGACCATGATCACGTCCGGATCGGCGCGCAGGAATGAGCGCATCGCCGCCGCAAACGTGAAATCGATTTTCGGCTGGACCTGGACCTGGCGCAGCCCCTTCTGCGTGATTTCGACCGGGTCTTCCGCGGTCCAGATCTTCATGTCCTCGGTGTTGATGAATCCGAGCGCCGAATGCAGCGTGGTGGTTTTACCGGAACCGGTCGGCCCGACCACGAGGGCAATGCCATACGGCTTCGCCAGCAGCGTCTTGAAAGCGGTCAGATTGCGCTCGCTGAAGCCCATCTTGTCGAGCGGCAGCGGCTTCGACGCCGCCAGGATGCGCATCACCACGTCTTCGTTCTGATTGGCGGTCGGAATCGTGGCCACGCGCAGCTCGATCGTTCCCTTGGAATACTTGAAGCGGATCTTGCCGTCCTGCGGCTTGCGCTTCTCCGAGATGTCGAGCTTGGCCATGATTTTCAGGCGCTGCACGAGCGCATTGCGGTGCGGCCCCGGCACTTCCATGAACTTCTGGCAATCGCCGTCGATGCGCAGCCGGACCACGCACGGATTCCGCGGGCCATCCGGCTCGACGTGAATGTCCGACGCGCCGCGCTGATACGCCTCGATGATCAATTGATTGGCCAGCTTCACGATGCCGGAGTCGGTCTCGTCGATCTCCGGCTGATCGCTCGGCAGATCCTCGAGCTCCACCTTTTCGCCCTCTCCGAGCGAATCGAGAATCTTCGCGAAATCGGCGCTCTCGGCCGTCGAGCCATCCGGCTGATAGGACTCGCCATAGGACTTGGCGATGTACGCGAGGATCTCGTGCCGCATGGCCACGTGAAATTCGTAGCGCGGCGCGAGATTCATCGCCCGGATGCCGTCGAGGCGCGTCAGGTCCTGCGGATCTTCGACCGCGACCACCAGCATTCCGGGGCGGCGCTCGATCGGCGCGGCCACGTGCTTTTTCCAGATATCGGAGGTAACGCGTTCCTTCAGATCGCCGGAGATCAGCTGATCGCCGGTGTAGTTGAACCATGGCGCGGAGTAATACGCCGACAGCGAGCGGCCGATCTCTTCGCGCGGGATGTTGAAGTCATCGATGAGGATCTTTTCGACGGTGGTGTTGTTCACCCGCGCGCTGCTGACCGCGGCCTCGAGATCTTTTTCCGACAGCGCCCCTTTGTCGATCAGCACGCCGAACTTGGACGGCTTGCCGGAACGCTGCACGCGATGCTGGTTGTAAAACGCGATGCCGAGAATGCGTGCGATCTCTTCGGCGACATCCTCGTCCTGCGCGGTGAACGCGACGCCGTGACGTTTGTTGATCAGCTGCACGACGCCGAGGAGATATTTCTCGAAGAGGATCGGCACGGCGAGCACGGCCCGCGTGCGGAAGCCGGTCTGCTTGTCCCAGCGCTGATCGAAACGGAGGTTCGCGTGAAATCGCGCCAGCTCGTCGGGCTCGTACGCATCCTTGATGTTCACCGTCTTCCGCGCCAGCGCGGTGAAGCCGGCGATCGACGCGAACGATTTCGGGACGCGGATTTCCTTCGGCTGGTCGCCGACCTTCTGCAGCGAATACAACTCCTGATTTTTCGTGTCGATCGCATAGATCGTCAGACGCTCCGCATCCAGCAGTTCCAGGATGCGGTCCTTGAGCGTCATCAGGATGTGCGGGATCGACTCCGCGGAGTTGATCTGATTGGCGATGGAGGTGAGTTTCTTGCGGAACTCGACCTCGCGTTCGAGTGCATTGGACGCAGACTGGACCGTCATGTGCCGAAGAATAGCACCGGCACTGGCGGCACTCAGATGCCGGTGACGCGCACCACTTCCTCGAAGCTGGTCACCCCTTCGGCGAGCTTGCGCAATGCGCTCTGCCGCAGCGTGCGCATGCCGCGCTTGATGGCCATGTCCTTGATCTTCAGGAAGTCTTCGCCGCGATCGACGAGATCGCGGATGGTGTTGTCGATCGGCAGGATCTCGAAGATGCCGCTCCGTCCGAAGTAGCCGGTGTTGCGGCAGCGCATGCAGCCGGCCCCTTCCTTGACGATGATCCGTTTCCCGGGAGGAGCCTGCAGGTTGAGCATCCCCGCTTCCTCGAGGCTCAGCGGACGATTGCGTTTGCAGTCCTCGCAGATCTTGCGCACCAGTCGCTGCGCCATCGTGCCGATCAGCGTCGTGGAGATGAGGAACGGCTGGATGCCGAGATCGACCAGCCGCGTGATCGAGGTGGAGGCGTCGTTGGTGTGAAGCGTCGAGAAGACGAGATGGCCGGTGAGCGCGGCCTGCACGGCGTTCTGCGCGGTCTCGCCGTCGCGGATCTCGCCGACCATGATGATGTCGGGATCCTGCCGGAGAATGGTGCGCAGCGCCGACGCGAAGGTGATGCCGATCTTGTTCTGCACCGACGTCTGATTGAACTCGTCGGCCACCATTTCGATCGGATCTTCGATGGTGGTGATGTTGATCTCCGGCGAGGCCAGCGATTTGAGTGCCGAATAGAGCGTGACGGTCTTACCGGAGCCGGTCGGACCGGTGACGAGAATGATGCCGTGCGGGCGCTTGATCCAGTCGGCGAAGATCTTCAATTCGTCTTCGTAGAACCCGAGGCCGCCGAGGTCGCGGATCATGATCTCGGGATCGAAAATGCGCATCACCACTTTTTCGCCGAACGCGGTCGGCAGCGTCGAAACGCGCAGCTCGATCTCTTTTCCGTCGCGCTCGGTCTTGATGCGACCGTCCTGGGGGCGGCGGCGTTCGGCGATGTCCATGCGGCACATCGTCTTGAGACGCGAGGTGATGGCCATGTTCACGAGCTTCGGCACGCGTTGAATCTCGTGCAGCACGCCGTCGATGCGGAAACGGATCAGCGCCTGTTCGCGCTTCGGCTCGATGTGAATGTCGGACGCGCGCGAGTCGTATGCGTGCTGCAGAAGGAAGTCGACCGCGTTGACGATGTGCTGGTCGCTGGCCTCGATCTCCGCGCCCGATTTGAGCTTGATGTACTGCTCGAGATTGCCGAGGTCGATCGAGCCTTTCGCGAGATCGCGCTCCGCTTTCGTGACCGAGGCGCGGAATCCGTACTGCTCGTTGATCACGCCCATCACGTCGGTCTCGGCCGCGACGACGATCTCGAGCTCCTGCTTCGCCATCGGGCGATAGGCGTCGAGGGCGTTGTAGTCGAACGGATTGACCATCGCCAGCACGAGCTTCCCGTCGCGGATCAGCACCGGGATCATCTTGTTCTTGCGCGCGAAGGGGCGGGAGATTTTCGACTCGATCATCTCCACGTCGAGCTTGAGCGGATCGATCTTGAAGAACGGCAGATGTGCGTCTTCGGCGATGAGCCGCGCCAGCAGAAAATCGTCGATGCGCGTGGCGTTGCCGCTGGCGTCGGTGAGGTTCATCGCCGCCAGCGCTTTGAAGGGGCTCGACTCTTCATCGAGCCGCGACTTCGAGCTCCGCGCGATGAGCCGGTACTGGCGGTCGGCATTCTCGACTTCGGCGCGCTGGCGCTCGTCGATGAAGCCGGCATTGAAGAGCAGCTCGCCGAGATACGAGACCGTGATTTCGCGCGAGACGCGCGGGACAGCGACGTTCGTGACTGTCATGACTGCGAATGGTACTGAACTAGTGCACGTCCAGCAGGAAACCTTTCAAGTACTCCCCTTCCGGACAATGAATCGAAGTCGGATGATCCGGACCGGCCGTCAGCCGGCGCACGAACGAAATGCGCCGCCCCGCATCGAGCGCCGCCGCGAAAATCACCTTCTGGAACAGATCGAGCGACATGTGTCCGGAACAGGAGAAGGTCATCATGGAACCGCCCGGCGCCACCATGCGCATGGCGAAGAGATTCACGTCCTTGTAGCCGCGCGCGGCACGCTCCACTTCATTGCGGGATTTCGCGAAAGCGGGCGGATCGCAGACGATGAAATCGAACTGCTCACGCGATTGCCGCACGTACTGAAATGCGTCGGCTACCGTGAAGCTGGCCTCGAACCCGTTGAGCGCGTGGTTCTCGCGCGCGCCGTCGACCGCACGCGCGGAGATGTCGACGTTCGACACCGCGCTCGCACCACCCGCGGCGGCATAAACGCCGAAGCCGCCGGTGTACGAGAAGAGATTGAGCACGCGACGCCCGCTCGCGAGCGTGCGCGCGATGCGCCGGTTCTCGCGCTGATCGAGAAAGAACCCGGTCTTCTGCCCTTCCGCGGGATCGACCTTGAATCGCAGCGCCGACTCGAGCACCTCGGCGATGCCCGCCTCTCCGCGCCATTCGTTTTCGGCGGAAAGACCCTCGGTCCTGCGCAGCGGCAGATCGTTCTTGAAGTAGATCGCGCGCGGCTGCAGCTCGCGCATGAGCACATCGACGATGAGCGGCTTGATCTGCTCGACGCCGCGATTCGCGATCTCGACGACGAGCACGTCGTCGTATCGATCGACAACCAGGCTGCTGAGATCATCGCCTTCGGCGTGCACGAGGCGCGCGCAGTTCGTCGCGCCGTCTTCGAAGATCGCCCGGCGCCGCGCGATCGCATTCGTGATGCGCGAGGCGATCAGCGCCTCGTCGAGCACTTCATCGCCGAACGTCAGCGCGCGCAGACGAATCTGCGATGTCTGCGAGTAGAAGCCCGATGCGATCTTCGTCCCCTCGCTGTCGAACAGATCGGCGAACGCTGCATCTTCGGGGCCGCGTTCACTCTGGATCGCTCCGGCGAAGATCCATGGATGGCGGTTCGCCGCAACGCGCTCCTTCCCTCGTTTCAGAGCGAGCGTCCTGCGACGCGCAAAGACTTCATTCATTCGTCATCCTCATTCGCTTCGTGCTTATAATCCCGGTCAATGTCCGTCACGCGCGCCAGAGAGTTCCATACCCAATGCCAGGAGGAGGTCTACCGTCAGGTCAAGACGTACCTCGATGAGCTGGTGGAAGAACACTTCGACGACGCGGGCCACTGCGACTTCTACCTCAAATATGGCTCGACCGTACTGGAGATCTCGATCGATCCGTTCGAGGAAGACGATGCGGTGATCGAAGTGCTCGCGTTCTGCGTGCAGGGCGTGGAGGCAACGTTCGAGCTGATGCAGGAGCTGCTGCGCATCAACTCGGAGGTGCCGCTCGGCGGCTTCAGCATGTGCGAGCAGGACATTTTCTTCTCGCACTCCTTCCTCGGACGCCGTCTGCGGCCCGAGCAATTCATCGCCTCTCTCGACGCGGTGGCGAGCATCTCCGACATGTACGGCGAACAGCTCGTCTCGAAATACGGCGGCGAGACGGCGCTGGAGCGCCTCCGCAGCACCGCGAAACGGCAGCGCTCGGTCGCCGCGCGCGCACAAAATAACTGAAGGCGACGGCATACCCATTGCTCTATTCGTGGTTCATGACGACTCCCAGACGAGCCGGCGTAGCCACAGCGAGCCTCGTTCTCGCGACGATGCTGACGGTGCATTGCACCGGTGGCTCGGAATCGCGGGCCGCCGACGATACGAAGCCTTCGCGGGAAGCTCCGGCCGCCGAACAGCAGGCCGTGAACGCGAAGCAGGTGCTGAACTCCCTCAGTCCGGCCATCCCGATCTACTCCGGCGCGGAGTTCCGCTCCGACCTCACGCAGCGCGATGAAGTGATGGTGCGCAGCCGCTACGGAAACGGCGCGGAGGTCTACACGCTGGCGACCGATGACTCGTTCCCGCAGGTCTATCACTACTACACGACCTATCTCGCGCAGTTCCGCGGCTTCGATTCCCGCGATCGCTATCCGTCGGAAGCGCGCAACTGGCGCACGCTGGAAGTGCAGCTCAATCAGGCGATGCAGGATCCGTTCATCCCCGGCGACTCGCTGAACGTGAATGGCAGACAGGTGTTGCTGCAGGTCGCGGAGACGGAAGCGGAGCCGCGCACGGTCATCCGCTACATCGTCATGCCCGCCGGCACGGCTCCGCCGGCGCAGGTCGTGGCGGAAGGCGGCAAGGCCGCGCCGAAGAGCACGCCGGCCGCCGAGCCGCTGCAGCCCGCCGTCGCGGAGAACGACGGCACCGGCGTTATCGGCACGACCGCGGCCGCGCGATAGAATCTCGCGCGCGTGTTTCGCCGCATTCTCATCCCGACTGATTTCTCGACCGCATCCGAATGGGTGTTCGACGACGCCGTACGCATCGCCGAGGCGAGTCGCGCGGAGCTCGTGATCCTGCATGTGCGGATGGAGCACACCTCGAAGCCGGGCAAGCTGCGCTTCCCCGCCGATCCGTCGATCTACGAATACGCCGAACAGCAGGAGCTCGATCGCCTGCGCGATCGCGTGCGCCGCGCGAATGCGACGCTGGCGACGAGGCTGATCGTGCGCCAGGCGCCCGATCCCGGCAACGAGATCTGCCGCACCGCGAAGAGCGAGAATGCCGATCTGATCGTCATCGCCACGCACGCGCGCCATCACGTCGCGCATCTGTTCGTCGGCTCGACGACGCTGGCCGTTCTGCGCGAACCGCCGGCGCCGGTGCTCGCGATCCGCTACGGAACACGCAAACGGGCGTCGATGCAGCGCGTGGTGGTGCCGGCGCACCTCGAACAGAAATCGCACCAGGCGCTCGATCTCGCCAAACGCATCGCCACCGACATTCACCTCGTCACCGTCTGCGAGGAGAAGAACAAGACGCGCGCGGAAGAACTGTTGCGCGAGCTCGCCGCGCAGACGCCGGGCGCGACCACCGCCGTGCTCGAAGGCGATGACGCCGAACGCGAGCTCATCCGATACGCGGAGAAGAACGACGCGGATGCGGTTTTCCTGAACGCCAGCGCCGATCCGAGCGAAGGAAAGCTCGACATCATCCGTCACGCTCCGGTGCCGGTGATGATCGTGCCGTGACGCGCTACGATTCGCGAATGTCCGATGCATTCACGATCCGCGTCGCCACCGAAGCCGATGTTCCGCTGATCACGCGCTTCATCCGCGAGCTGGCGGAGTACGAGCGTCTCGCCCACGAAGTGGTCGCCACCGAGGAGAAGGTGCGCGAAAGCGTGTTCGGCGAACGACGCCACGCCGAGGTGCTGATCGCCGAGGAAAATGGCGAGCCGGCGGGATTCGCATTGTTCTTCCACAACTACTCGACGTTCCTCGCCAGGCCCGGCCTGTACCTCGAGGATCTGTACGTGCGGCCTGAATTGCGCGGCAAAGGCTACGGAAAAGCGCTGCTCGCGCGCCTGGCGACCATCGCCCGCGAACGCGATTGCGGGCGTTTCGAATGGGCCGTCCTGAACTGGAACGAGCCCGCCATCCAGTTCTATCGCTCCCTCGGCGCACTGCCGATGAATCACTGGACCGTCTATCGCGTGACCGGCGAATCGCTCGACAAACTCGCATCCTACGATGCAGGCAAAACCACGTAGCGCCGGCCACCGGCTGCCAGCCCGCCTGTCACTCCGATCCCGCGTGTTATCCTCCCCCTCCTCGCGTGCGGGGTTAGCTCAGCGGTAGAGCGTTTCCTTTACACGGAAAGGGTCGGGGGTTCGATCCCCTCACTCCGCACCACTCCCGTGACCGGCCCGGCACGACCCCTGCGTTAGACTCCGGCACTGATGCTGTCGCTCCTCAACCGCAAGACACGCGTGCTGGTCCTCGACGACGATCCTTCGATGCAGCGCCTCATCGCCGCGCTGCTGCGCAAGCACGGCTATCGCGTCGACGTCGTCAGCAACGGCTCCCAGGCCATCGATCATCTGAAGCGCATCGACTACGCGGCGCTGCTGCTCGATCTCATGACGCCCACCGAAGGCGGCATGACGGTCATTCGTCATCTTCGCACCGCCAATGCGAAGCTGCTCGATCGCGTCATCCTCGTCACCGCCTCCCCCGACACGATCCTCAAAGCGATCGAAGGCGATGTGGCGGCCGTGGTCCATAAGCCGTTCGAGCAGCAGGAACTGATCGCGGCCGTGAATCGCGTCGTCACCGCGGTGTCGTAAATGCGCTTGCGTCTCGTTCTGCAGCCCCAGCGCGTCGCCGTCTGCCGGCTCGCTCCCGATGCCGCGATTCCGGCGTGGGCGCGCGGCGCATTCGTCTCGATCACACGCACGCACGCGGAGCTGTCGATCATCTGCGATGCGGAGAACGTGGCCGACGATGTCGTCGCCGATCGCGGCTGGCGCCTGTTCGAGCTCGTCGGTCCGTTCGCATTCGAGGTCACCGGTGTCGCCGCGTCGCTGTCGAATGCCCTCGCGTCGAACGGAATCAGCCTGCTGCTGATCGCCACGTACGACACCGACTACCTGCTGGTGAAGGAAGAACTGCTGGAACGCGCGACCAATGCTCTGCGTCAGGCCGGTCACGACGTCAGCTGATCGCTGCTGCCCTTCCGCAGTTCGCGCTCGGTGACCGTGCGCTCCACGCTTTTGAGGCAGCTGCTCACGAGATCGACGATCTGCGCGAGCACCACCGGCTTTCGCAACACGATCTGCACGATCTCGACATCGAGCGATCGCGTGGCCTCGGGGCGCGCCGCGAGAATCAGCACCACCGGCCGTTCCACCGCCGGAATCGCCGCCATCCGATCGATCACCGTACCGACGTCCGCACCCGGCAGCGCCACATCGAGAATCACGACACCGTACTTCTGCTCAGCGAGTTTCTCGAGGGCGTCGACCACCGTGAGCACACAGTCCGAAAAGATGTCCTGATCCAGCAATGCACTGAACAGCTGCTGCCTCACGGCCGCGTCGGCGTCGGCAATCAGCACGCGCCGGACAAACTCCGCACCCATCAGTGAGGCCCCAGCTACAAATCCACTGCCAACTCATTTGATTTTGACGAATCGACTTCTGCTTTTCTGACGTGCTGAGCCTTTATCCTCCGCTCGTCGGCTGCTGATTGATCGAGAACGATTTCTTGTAGATGTCGATGATCGACATCAGCAGCGAGAACACCAGCGGCCCGATCACCAGGCCGACGAAACCGAAGGCCTGCATGCCGCCCAGCACGGCGAACAGCAGCGGGATGGCCGGCAGCTGCGCCTTCCCTTTCATGGCCCACGGCCGCACGACGTTGTCGATCAGCGAGACCGGAATCGCACCCCACGCAATCATGAAGATGGCGCGCCACCACTCGGTGTTGCCCATCGACGCGCTGATGATCAGATAGATCGACGCCGGAACCCACACCGCGGCCGCACCGACCATCGGAATGAGCGACAGCAGCGCCGCCACCGCGCCCCAGAATCCCGCCCCCGGCACCCCCGCGATCGCGAGCCCGATGCCGGTCATCAGTCCCTGCGCGACGCCGGTGAAAAGCTGGCCGCGAAACGTCGCGTCGATCACGTCTTTGAACCGCGCCGCGAATTCTTCGTCGTACCGCTTCGGCAGCGGCGAGAGGATCGACAGCTGCCGGAGAATCGATTCGCCCTCGACATAGAAGAAGAACATCGCCAGCAATGCCAGCGCGAAGCCGAGGACAATGCCGGCCACACCACCCAGCAGCGCGCCGCCATTGCGCGCCACCCATCCGGGCACCTGCCGCACCGCGGGCAGCAGCATGCGATCGGGACTGAGCGTCGCCAGATCGAAATTCGGCGCGAATCGTTTGATGAATGCAAGGTTGTGCGTGAGGTCGATCCGCTGGATCATCGCCTGCGCTTCACCCGACTGCAGTTTCTCGACGACGACGTTCGCCTGCTGCACCAGCAGGATCACCAGAATCGTCGCCGGGAGGACCACCACGAACGTAATGCCGAGGAGCATCACGATCGCCGCGCGCGCCGAGCTCCCTTTCATCCTTATGCGCACGCGCCGGAAGATTCCGAACGTCAGCGTCACCAGGATCGCCGCGAGCAGAATCGCCGTCATGAACGGCCAGATGATCTTGAACGCCGCATAAAGCAGCAGCAGCGACAGCAGCGAGAAGAAGATCACTCCCGCCACTTTCCATTGCGGACGTTCTTCCATGTTCGTGTCCGCGGCCTCGCCGGGACGGATGATGTCACTCACGCGCACCTCCATCGAAAACTTCACGCCGCGCGGCGTTGGTGATCGCACCGACGATCGGGTTCTTGATCCTGCGCTCCGCCGTCACCGCGTAAAAACGTTCTTTCACTTCAGGCAGACGTCCGACCACGCGAACGTTGTACTGCGATTCGATCTCCCGCTCGATTGCCGTCGGCCCCGGGAACACACCGGCCCCCGCGCGGCCGAACGCCGTCATCAGCGCGAGATCGTCGAACTCGCCGACGCGCCTCGGCGTGATGCCGGTGGAATCGAACCAGAGCTCCAGCGCGCGCCGCGTCTGCGTGTTTTCGCCGGGCAGCAGAATCGGCGCACCTTCCAGTGATTTCGGGAAATGTTTGCGCAATTGCGTCGCCGTGGCAGCCACGGCGAAGAAGGTCGTGCCGCTCTCGCCGAGCACGTGGTTGTAGGCGCGCAGTGGCGTACCGGACGCCGGCGTGTCGCTGATGACGAGATCGAGTTCGTGCTGGCCGAGGAGCACGAACAACGACTCTGATGACGCCTCGCGGCAGATGATCTCGACCTGCGGTGCCGCGCTGAACGCGGGACGCAGCACACGATACGCGACGAGCTTCGGCACGACGTCGGCGATGCCGACGTGAATCTTGACGGGACGTCCGGTGGGGCGGTCGCGCAGGACGTCGCGCAGCTCGCGGCCCAATCCGAAGATTTCATCGGCATAACGCAAGGCAATGCGCCCCGACTCGGTGAGCACGAGGCGGCGTCCCGACTTTTCGAACAGTTTCTCGCCGAGGGATTCCTCGAGCAGACGCAACTGTGCGGAGATCGTCGGCTGCGTCAGATTGAGCTTCGCCGTCGCCGCGGCAATGCTCCCCTCGCGCGCCACGACCCAGAAGTACAGCAGGTGGTGGTAATTCAACCACTCCATGCCCCATAGATTAAATCAATCGATCCAATCGAAACAATCCATTCAATCTATGAATGCGCGCGGCAGCTCTTTCGTTGGAGCGGTCGCCATGAAAAATCAGATCAAGACGATCCTGCTGCTGGGCGTGCTGTCGGCGATCCTCATCGGATTCGGATCGCTGCTCGGCCGCCAATGGGTCCTCGGCTTCACCATCCTGGCGATGGCGCTGAACCTCGGCGCGTATTTCTTCTCGCACAAGCTCGTCCTGCGCCTCCATCGTGCAGAACCGATCAGCGAGTTTCAGGCACCGCGTCTCTACGCGATGATCCGCGAGCTCGCCCAGCGCGCCGAGATTCCGATGCCGGGCATCTACCTCATCCCCTCGCCGCAACCGAATGCGTTCGCCACCGGCCGCAATCCGAAACACGGCGTCGTGGCGGTGACGCAGGGCATCCTGCAACTGCTCACCGAACGCGAGCTGCGCGGCGTGCTCGCCCACGAGCTCGGCCACATCAGGAATCGCGACATCCTCGTTTCCTCGATCGCCGCGGCCGTCGCCGGCGCGGTGTCGTACATCGCGAACATGCTGCAATTCACCGCCATCTTCGGCGGTGGCGATGAAGACGCGCCGAGTCCGCTGGCCGCACTCGCATTGGCAATCGTCGCTCCGATCGGCGCGACGCTCGTGCAACTCGGCATCTCCCGCTCGCGCGAGTTCCTCGCCGATGAAACCGGCGCGCGCATCAGCGGCGATCCCGAAGCGCTCGCCAGTGCGCTCGAGAAGCTCGAACGCGCGGCGCACCTCGTGCCGCCGCTGACGGCCGAACCATCGACGGCCAGCCTCTTCATCGTCAATCCGTTCTCCGGCAGACGCGGACTCGCGAGTCTCTTCTCGACGCATCCGCCGATGGCCGAGCGCGTGCGCCGCCTGCGCGCAATGTCGTTCATGAGGTACGCCGCGTGACCGAGTCGATCGCCAGTCCTCTGCTCTGGACCATCTTCAGCGTTTTCGTTCTGGGCATGCTGGCCCTCGACCTCGGCGTCTTCTCGAGGAAACCGCATGAAGTGCACTTCAAGGAGGCGCTCACCTGGAGCGCCGTCTGGGTCACGCTCGCGCTGATCTTCAACGGCTGGATCTATTACAAATTCGGCCAGGTCAAAGCGCTCGAGTTCCTCACCGGCTACCTCATCGAGAAGGCGCTCTCGGTCGACAACATCTTCGTCTTCGTGGTGCTCTTCGCCTCGTTTGCTGTGCCGAAGATCTATCAGCATCGCGTGCTCTTCTGGGGCGTCATCGGCGCGATTCTCATGCGCGCGGTGTTCATCGGCCTCGGCGCGGCGCTGATCTCCCGCTTTCACTGGATCATGTACGTCTTCGGCGCGATCCTGATCATCACCGGCATCCGCTTGATGATCGCAGGAGACGCCGAACCGCATCCCGAAAGAAACCCGCTCTATCGCCTGGCGCGGAAAGTGATTCCGGCCGTGCCGGAGTATCACGGAAAACACTTCGCCATTCGCGAAGGGGGCAAGTGGTTCGCGACACCGCTCCTGCTCGTGCTGATTGCGATCGAAGCGACCGATGTCGTCTTCGCCGTCGACTCGATTCCGGCCATCTTCGCCATCACCACCGATCCGTTCATCGTCTATACGTCGAACATCTTCGCGATCCTGGGATTGCGGGCCATGTACTTCCTGCTGGCCGGAGTGATCGACAAGTTCCACTTCCTCAAATACGGACTGGCGGCAGTGCTGCTGTTCGTCGGCGGAAAGATGATCGCGGCGGAGTTCTACAAAGTGCCGATCGTGATGTCACTCGTCGTGATTGCACTGCTGCTGGGCGGTTCCGTGGTGGCGTCGCTGCTCTTTCCGAAGCGTGTATCATCCGCGCCGCTTGAAGCTGCTCCCGACGACTCTCCCGACCGTCATGATTCTCGAACCGGCCGTCTTCACTGACGAGCGCGGCTGGTTCATGGAAACGTTCAATGCCGCCGCGTTCGCGCGCCACGGACTCCCGAAGGAGTTCGCGCAGGACAACACGTCCTGGTCGCGACGCGGCGTCATCCGCGGCCTGCACTACCAGCTCGAAGAGCCGCAGGGGAAACTCGTGCGCTGCACGAAAGGCCGGATTCTCGACGTCGCCGTCGACATCCGCCGCGGCTCGCCGACATTCGGCCAATGGACATCGGTCGAGCTCAGCGCCGAAAACCGCCTGGCACTCTGGATCCCGCCGAAATTCGCCCACGGGTTTTCAGTCCTCAGCGACGAAGCCGAAGTGCTCTACAAATGCACCACCCAGTGGCACCGCGGCAGCGATACGACGCTCCTCTGGAACGACCCGACGCTCGACATCGACTGGCAGGTCACCCACCCGATCGTCTCGGAAAAAGACCGCGCCGGCCACCCCTTCTCCACCGCCCCTCTCTTTGATGCTTGACACCTCCGAGAGGGATGTTTACGATGCGCGCCTCTTCGGGGAATGCAGTTGCCCCAACGAGAGTTAAGTAGGTTCCGTTGCCGCAAAGGCAACACCGACGCGGGGTCGTAGTTCAGTCGGTTAGAACGCCGGCCTGTCACGCCGGAGGTCGCGGGTTCGAGCCCCGTCGGCCCCGCCAAATTCGATTCTCACCAGCCGCCGCGAGGCGGCTTTTGCGTTTCTACTGCGTTCCTCAGGACATTGACGTGTCGCGAGGTCACTCGCAACTTCGTCCACTTCAACGCATGCAAGGGCGTGTGACTGACGACTCTGCCCTTTGGAACATTCTCGGCAAGTCGGATCAGGGACCAGCGCGCGGTGAAGGCTTATGTTTGCGGTCGGCTTCGCGGGATCGAGCACGTGACGACGAATCGATCTTTTGTTTCCACACTGAGCTGGCCGTTCACCATGGCGACGCTCTTGCGCACGAACGTGAGCCCGCGGCCTTCGGTCATGCAGATCGGTTCGTCGGGGAGGTCGTTCCAGACGCGGATGACGAGCGAGTTGCGGCACTGCGTGATTTTCAGACCGATGCTCGTCGCCTCGTGACGTCGGGAGACCGCGTGCTTGAGCGCGTTCTCGAGCAGCGGCTGGAGCAGCAGGCGTGGCACCTCGACTCCGGAGAGTCCGGGCGGGACATCCCACTCCTCGATCCGCATGCGATCGCCGAACCGCATCCGTTGCACGGCCATGTAGTCGGCCGCGAGATCGAGCTCGCCACTCAACGGCCATCGCTGGACTCCGGCCGTGATGACGATCCGCTCGAAGAGGTCCGCCAGACGCCTGGACATGGCCGCGGCCCTCTCCGGATCACTGCGGATCAGCGCCGCAATCGAGGTCAGCGCGTTGAAGAGGAAGTGGGGATGGAAATGCGCTTCGAGCTCTCTCGCCTCGGCCAACGCGATCTCGTCGCCAAACCGGGCGGCCTCGACTCTTCGCGCGAGCAGGACGCTGCTGGCCGCATCGGCGAATGCGAGCGCCGAGATGGCTGCCGCGATGGCGACGTTTCGTGAGAAGACGATCATCACCGTGGAAGGGATGTCGATGGGTTGTGGCATCCCACCCTGCCCCACCAAGCCGATGCCGATCGAGACGGCGAGCATGCTGACCGCGCCGGCCGCGATGAGTGCCTGCACGGACACCGTCGCCACCCCTCGCGTGATCGGCAGTCTGGCCGCGCGCACGGCGAGCATTCCGAGCAATGGACCGGCGACGATGAAGAGGCAGAGACCCAGCGTGCGCACCGCCGGGACGAACGGTTCGCGCGTGGCGGTCCGAAGGTCGTTGACCGTCGCGAAGACGCCGCACAGCATTGCCATTGCCAGGAGCATTCCAAACAGGGGTCGTGGCGGATCGCTGGGCAGAACGCTGGAGGGCGCAGATGCAGACGCAGACACGGACGCGGGTGCCCGCCTCACGCTGCGCAGTGCTTCATCGAACGCGGACGTCGAGACGATCGAAACCTGCTCGCCATCGACGCTTACCAGGACTGATGGCGGACGCGCCGTCGCTGCGGCAGCCTCGATCGCGGCAGCGATCTCCTCCGCGTCCCGGCGAATCGAGTCCGCCGGACCAACCACCTCGATCCGCGTCGGCACGCGACGCAAGTCGAGCCCGATGCGGACGATCTGCAGAGTCGAGGCGAGCGAAGGCGCCGCCGCCAGAAGACCTCGCGCGTATCGCGCAAGGCGCCGCACCAGCCGGTCGGCCTCGTCTGCAGCCGTGGGGAGCAGCGTCTCGATCCGAGCAAGCGTGTCGCCGATCGTGGCGGGCCGCGACCGGCGTTCCACTTCGCGACGGATCCGATGGATCTCCTGCGATTCCAACTGTCGCCGTTCCACTTCGATGGCCAGCGCGTCGCGCGACCACTGCAGCGCGCGCACGACGCCGAGGACGGCAAAGAACAAGATCATCGGCGTGGGGAGCGTGAACGGCATGAATGTGGCGAAGGCCGCCAGATCGGCGTCAGGCCGAATCAGGAGCACTTCAAAGCCATTCACGAACGTGATGATCATCAGATAGACGAGCGCGCTGCCCACCTCCGCGCGCAAGCGGTTCTGCCTCTGCAGCATTCCGATGACGATCGGCAGGGGAAGCAACCAGAGCGCGGTCATCCGGATCGGGCCGGCCAGAAAAGAATCCGGCGTGGGCGCTCCCAGACTCCGCAGGAGGAGAATGGGGCCAGCCCTCGACGTGAGCACGACGAACCCGAAGGCGGCAATGATGGCCCAACGTTCACGGAGCAGCGTGCCGCGCGCCGCGGGCGCTGTCGTTTGCACCACCATCATCAGGACGCCGGCGCAAAGAGGCTGAATGAATCCAGCCTGTGCCGGTAGCTCCGGCTCAATGGTGCGGTCGCACCCTTTTCCATGACGATCTGATAGTCGCCGTGAGAAACCGCGATCAGCTCGCGAACGCGCGTCAGATTGACGATCCAGGATCGATGCGTGCGCGCGAAGACCGACGGATCGAGCCGGCTTTCGAGTGCGGAGAGACTGGCGCGTACGACGTGCGTCTGCTCGCCCGCGTAAACCTTGACGTAATTGCCCAGCGCAGCGACGGCATCGACATCCTGGATGCGGACGTGCACGATTCGGTCTCCTGTCCGGACGAACAGACGATCGAGATAGCGATCGGAGGCGTGCTGCCGATGCCGGGCGTCCATGACGCGCTCGAGGCGCGCGGCGGCGCGCCGGCAACGCGCAACCTCGGGCGGCTTCACCACGAAGTCGACCGGCGACACATCGAAGGCCTGGGGCGCATAGTGGTCGTAGGCAGTCACGATGACCACCGGGTAGCTCTGTTCTTCCAGCTCGGCGGCGAAGGTCAGTCCGTTCTCGCCGGCCAGTTCGACATCGAGGAAGACCGCGTCGGGCCGATACGTATCGATCGCCGCACGCGCGTCGCGCACTCCCGCGCAGGCCGCCACGACATCGAGCCCCAGCTCGCGACTGAGGATCTGTTGAAGCCTCGACCGCGCAAGAGGCTCGTCATCGACTATGAGGATGCGCATCGATTCGTCCGTCGTGAGCAACGGTAGACGATGCGGGTCGCGTTCACTGCAACAGTAGATGAAGAAATATGTAACGGCGGGATGACGGATCTATGGGAAGCGGTCAGTCCCCTCCGGGCGGAATCGAGACCAACAGCAGCCGGTCCCACATCGGCGGGACCGACGTGATCCCGGCGAGGAGAGCGAGGCCGATCCCGGTCGCGCCAGTCAGAAACTCAGCTCCCGAGCGGGCCGACCCGTTCGAATCCAAGGCCCACTCCTCGAAGCCCGCAATGCCTCGGCCCGGAGCCCTCATGTCGAGTCCCACGCCGTACCACCGACGCGCCGCGACCGCAAACACATCGCCGCCTCCGGCCTGAAAGAGACGGTTGTAAATGTGCGCCAGTCCGAACGCGCCGTGACACAGCCCCGCGTCCTTGACGCCGGATTCCTCCAGCTCGGTCATTGCAGCGTGAGTGGCGATCTCGAGTGCGGCGCGCTCCCATTCTTCGACACCAACGGCACGGGCCGCATGCAGCAGCGTCGCGGCCACTCCGGCGTCTCCATAACACCAGGCGAGCCGCGACGATCGCGCCGAGACGTCTGGTGCGACCATCGCCGGATAACACGACGCTCCGCTGACTCGGAGCCGTTGCGACAGAAGCCATCGCACGGCGCCCTCGATCAAACCACGCGCTTGTTCGGGCCGGATTGCCGCGCAGTACGCGGCGGAGAGCAAGGCGATCACTCCCGGGACTCCGTGCGCGACGCCGAGGTCGTAATAGCCGTGTGGGAACCGTTCACGACGGGTCATGGGGAGAAGATCGGGAGAAGTGAACCAGGTCAGGCCGTCTCCGCTGGGCTCGGCGGTTTCGGTCAAGCGGTCGACGATCGCTTCGAGACAGCGGATCGCGGAAGGACGAGGGAGACGCTCCAGGGCGATAACGCCAAAGCCGGTCAGGCCGCTGATGAGGTCATACGAGCCATTCCAGGGAGC
Organism: Thermoanaerobaculia bacterium; assembly: GCA_036261885.1. Taxonomy (GTDB): domain Bacteria; phylum Acidobacteriota; class Thermoanaerobaculia; order Gp7-AA8; family Gp7-AA8; genus QHVT01. Next base: position 670,330 of record DATAJY010000004.1, read on the forward strand.
GGCGATGGTTTCCTCGAGGATTTCGTCGATCTCTTCGCCGCCGTCGCCTTCCACGGTCTCATCGAATTTTCCTGCGAGGTGTTCCGCTACCCAGGCGACGCCACTGAACCCACCATAAAGAGCCGGCCCCATTGGAGTGGTCGCAAGAGCATCGAACGCGACATCGAGCAATTGCCCCGATCGTTCGGCGTAATGATTGGCATCGTCGGGGGCGCCGCCGGTCAAGGCCAGATAGCCGAAGAGGAGCGCGCGGTCCGCGGCATCGCGCGCGGACTCGGTCGCGAGCGCCGCGGCAATCGAGTCGACGGCTTCGCGGGCTCGGCTTGCGAGCTCGCCCTCGAGTAATGGACGCCAGCGCGCTTTCACGGAGCGTGATTATAGGGACGCGTAATGCACCGAAACCGCTGCGCACATCGTCAATGACCAACATGGCATTGCGCAGCCCAGCTCATAGCGTCTCATTACCAGTTCGTCACTATTTCATTGGCCCATTTCCATCGCGGTCGCATTCTTGACGCACGGCGCTGTTCGGGGCCCCGGGCGCTTGCCGACGTCAACTCGATCGCTTCAAAAGGAGAAAACATGAAAAAGGCACGCAAACTGGTTCTTCACCGCGAAACGCTCCACTCGCTGGAACGCCGCGACATCATCGTCGAATGGGGCAACTCGGTCTGGGCCTGTACGACCGCCGAGTGCGAAAGCCTCAAGTGCGAAGACTGATCCGTTTCTGATCCCATGTGCGGCCTGACGGAGAACCTCCGTCGGGCCGCCATGACAGTGCTATGGCCATGCGTCGCGACACCTCAGATTTCGAGCCGTCCGGCTTCTTCGCATTACGCTCCCCTCTTCTTCCCTTCGATGAATTGGAGGCGTGGACCGAAGGTCTCGAGGCGTTTTCCGCCGAGGCCGAACTCGAGGACGCATTGGGCCGCGATCGCGCGCGACTGCGGTCCCGCCTGCAGCGGATCCTCGAACGGCCAGAGATTGCCGAAGCGATCTTCGTCGCATCTCCCGGACTGTTCGACCAACGCGATCGTTGGCGGGCCGAGCCCGATACGCGAAAAGGCAAACGCGCAGAGGATGCTTTGGTGCGCTATTTCCAGCGCATGGCCAGTCGGCCTACCCCGTTCGGTCTCTTTTCGGGTTGCTCCTTAGGAACAGTCGCCAACGGCGATGCGACGGATCTCCGTATCGCGGCGCGAGAGCAATACGAGCGGCACAGCAGGCTCGATAATGACTATCTGTTCGCGCTGTGTGAGGATCTGGGCCGTAATCCCGGGTTGCGTGCGGAACTGACCTACCGTCCGAACTCCAGTATTTACAGGGCGGCGGGCCGTCTGCGCTATGCAGAGGCGCGCCTCGCCGGCAAGATCCGTTCGCATCATTTAGTGGCACTGGATGCGACGCCATATCTCGAAGCAACACTCGCACGCGCCGCGGAAGGCGCCACACCGGCAGAGCTTGCGGCGGCGCTGGTGACCAGTGATCCGGACGGCGAAATCACGCTGGCGGATGCCGCGGAATACGTCGACGAGCTCATTGCGGCGCAGGTCCTGGTCTCCGATCTCACGCCCGCGGTGACGGGTTCCGTGGCGATTTCGGGCGTGGAGAGCCAGCTCGCCGCGCTGCCGTCGGGTGGCACGGCGATGAGAGTGCTGGCCCGAGTACGCGAGACGCTGACCGCAATGGACGCGAGCGGTGTGGGTGCCACGGCGGTGGGCGGTTATCGCGCGATTGCTGAGGACCTGCGCGAGTTGCCCACGACCGTCGAGCTCTCGCGACTTTTTCAGGTCGACATGATCAAGCCGATGACGGAGGCGCGCCTCGGCTCCGCCGCGATCGACGAATTGCAGCGCGGCCTCACGATCCTGCATCGGCTCTCCGGGCGTTCGCGCGGCGAGAATCTCGAGCGGTTCCGGCAGGACTTCGTCGAGCGTCATGGTGACGGGCGTTGGATGCCGCTCGCGGAAGTCCTGGACGACGAGGCTGGAATCGGATTCGAGCGCAGCGCGCTCGGAGAATCATCACCGCTGCTCGAAAATCTCGAACTCCGCCGGCCCGAAGCCGAAAATCGCGTCGCCTGGACCGCGATGCAGAAGTGGCAGACGCGCAAGCTGCATGCGGCGATCAGCCGTGGAGAGCAGGAGATCGAGCTCACGGCCGAAGACGTCGACGCACTCGCCCCACCCGAGAACGACCCGCTGCCGGACGCGTTGGAGGTCATGGCCACGCTGGCCGCGGCTTCGGAAGAGGACGCCGCCGCTGGGCGATTCCGGGTCCTGTGGAGGAGCGCAAGCGGACCATCCGGAGCGCGACTCCTCGGTCGCTTCTGCCATGCAGATCGGGAGCTCGAAGCGCGCACTCGCGAACACCTGACCGCCGAGGAGAAGGCGCGTCCGGACGCGATCTTTGCGGAGATCGTTCATACGCCGCAAGGGCGCACCGGCAATGTCATTGCGCGTCCGGTACTTCGCGGCTACGAGATCCCGTTTCTTGGCCGTTCCGGCGCACCGCGCGAGCGCCAGATCCCGCTTGCCGATCTTCAGGTGACCGTTATGAATGGACGCATCGTGCTGCGTTCCGAACGGCTCGGGCGTGAAGTGATCCCGCGCATGACGACGGCTCACAACTACCCCACCGGCATCGGGATCTACCGCTTCCTCTGCGCGCTCCAGACACAGGGTTTGGCCGCAGGCCTGGGCTGGAACTGGGGACCTCTGGAAGCCTCCCCGTTCCTGCCCCGAGTGATCACCGGCCGGCTGGTGCTGCGACGGGCACGCTGGAAGTTGTTCGAAGACGAAATCAAGGCGCTCTGTTCCGGATCAGCGACGGCCCGCTTTGCGGCGATGCGATCGCTGAAGCGCGAACGCCGTATGCCTCGCCGCGTCCTGCTCGCGGACCGTGACAATGAATTGTTCGTCGACTTCGAGAACGTGCTCTCCGTCGAGGCGTTTCTCGACGTGATCGAGAAACAAAAAGAGGCGGTGCTGTTCGAGTTTTTCCCCGGGCCGGACGAGCTCTGCGCACGCGGGCCGGAAGGGCGTTTCGTGCACGAGCTGATCGTGCCGTTCGTGCGTTCGACACAGTCAGTGCTTCCGCCAAAACCTCGCGCCGTGGCGACGCCTGCCATTGGAATCCAACGGTCGTTCCTTCCCGGCTCCGAGTGGCTGTTCGTCAAGCTCTATCTCGGCGCCTCGACTGCCGATAGTGTCTTGCGGGAAATCGTCGGGCCCATCGCTCGTGAGGCGCTGGCCTCGACTGCCGCGGACTCATGGTTCTTCCTCCGTTACTCCGACCCGCATGGACATCTTCGGGTGCGTTTTCACGGCGCGCCGCGACGCCTCCTGAAAGAAGTGGCTCCAATGCTCGAGGCTTTAGCGGCGCCACTGCTGTCGGACGGCCGGTTGTGGCGGATGCAATTCGACACCTATGACCGAGAGGTGGAGCGTTACGGAGGCGCCCACGCGATCGGTCTGACGGAGCGTCTGTTCCACGTCGACAGCGAGGCCGTCCTGTCGATCATCGATCTCCTCGAAGGGGACGCGGGCGCGGCAGTGCGTTGGCATCTGGCAATCTGCGGGATCGACCTGTTGCTCGATGATCTCGGCTTCGACGCCATGGTCAAACGCACGATCCTTCGGCAAGTCCGCGACAGCTTTTTCCGCGAGTTCGGCGGCGTCAAGTCGCTGCGCCTTCAATTGGACGCGAAACGACGTGCCGAATCCCGCGCGTTGGAAACGTTGCGCGACCCCTTGCTGGAACCGACATGCGCGCCGGCAGGCGAACTGGGAACGGGACTCGCCATTTTGAGGAACCGGTCCAAGCGAAACGCCCCAATCATCGCGGAGCTCCGCCAGGCGGAGCAGGCGGGAAAGCTCACGGTCCCGATCCAACAGATGGCACCCAGCCTCGTTCACATGCACGTCAATCGGCTGATCCGCACTTCCCCGCGTGCGCACGAATTGGTGCTCTATGACCTCCTCGAGGGGCTCCATACGTCGATCGCGGCGAGGCTCGCCTATTCAACAGGAGCGGAACGTGAGCTCGCCCGGTCCTGATGTATTCGGCGCGCTGATGCTCGCGCAATACGCGGCTGGAAATCATCCCGTGCATGGCGTCGTCGAGCGGGATGACCACCTCGTCGGGGTCGAAGACGCACGGAACTATTTCAGTGAATATCCCCAATGGGCGGCGACCGAACATCATGCGTTGAAGCTGGTTCGCGGACGCGTGCTCGATATGGGTTGCGGCGCGGGCCGGCACGCGCTCTATCTCCAGCAGCAGGGATTCGCCGTGACGGGGCTCGATGCATCGGCTGGAGCGATCGAGGTTTGCAGGAAACGGGGCCTGGAGCGGACCTTACGTCAATCCATCGACGATCTGGAGAATATCCCGGCCGGGTCGTTTGACACCGTGACGATGTTCTATAACAACTTCGGCCTCCTGCAGAGCCCACGCAAAGCGAGGCGCATCCTTCGACAGCTCCGTCGGATCACCGCGCCGGACGGGCAGATCATTGCCGAGTGCTTCGATCCCTATGCCGTCACGAATCCGATTCAGGCGAACTATCACGCGTTCAATCAGGGTCGAGGGCGGTGGGGCGGACAGCAGCGTTTGCGGCTGCGATTCCTGAATCTCGTCGGGCGATGGTTCGATTACCTGCTCGTGAGTTCCGAAGAAATGCGCACGCTACTCCTACACACGCAATGGACGCTCGACAGAGTGCTCGAGGGCAAGCAGGGAGGTTACGTCGCGGTGATTGCGAAGACTTCAAACGAAAAGCATCTGGCTTAAACTCGCTGCATGGGCCTCTTGATCTTCACCATCAACGTCACGCTGGACGGCTGCGTCGACCACCAGGAAGGAATCGCGGACGACGAGACCCACGCATTCTTCACCCACCTCCTGGACGAGAGCGGGGCGATGCTGTGGGGCCGCGTCACCTACGAGATGATGGAGGGCCCCTGGCCGGCGATCGCCAGAGGTGACGAAGATGCGCCGCCGGCGATGCGCGAGTGGGCCGTCAAGCTGGAGGCGAAGCCGAAGTACGTGGTGTCGACGACGCGAAAGGACTTCCCCTGGACCAACAGTCATCACATCACCGGCAACCTGCGCACGGCCGTGCAGAAGCTCAAGGACGCAACTCCGGCAGGCGTGCTCCTCGGTAGCGGCAAGCTCGCGACCGAGCTGGACCGGCTGGAGTTGATCGACGAGTACAAGTTCCTCGTCCACCCCAGGATCGCCGGCCACGGTCCGACCCTGTATCAGAGCGGGCTGCCCAGCACGCGACGGCTCGAGCTGATCTCGGCGAAGCCGCTCCGCAACGGCGCGGTTGCCATGCACTACCGGCGCGCGCGCTGACAAAGACCTGCCGCTCAGAGACATACCGGGGTCGTAGACGTCCTCATCTGCAACGTAGCGCGTGAGACCTGCGATCGCCGCGACCAGCAGTCGCGGCGATACGCAGGCGTCGTTGAGGACTCCTCAGGACATGCGCAAACGGGTCGCCATTGCGGCGATCAGGAGAGCCATCAGGGCCATCGCCCACGTCGACAGTGTCGGCACGGCCGGCGCAATGACAGCCTCGGTGACGGTGATCGAGCCGGCGACGAGCGCGAGGCGTCCGTTTCCTGTGGTCTCGACGGTGCCCGGCGTGCCGCCTTCGTCGGTGAGCTGCGTGAGCGTCGGATCGAGGGTGAACGCGATCACGGTTCCGGCTGGCGTGCCGGCGGCGATGGTGACGTGCAGCGTTGCGACCTGATTGCCGGGCAACGCCGCGTTCGAGGTGAACGGGATCAGGTTCGTCGTCTCGTCGAACGTGTCGAGCAGCGCGATCGAGGTCCCGGGCGCGGCGGGGCTGCTCTCGAACGTGGGCGTCAGCGACGAGGTGATGCCGCCGCGCGTGAAGGTGATCGACTGCACGGCCGGTGACGCATACAGCACCTGAAGGCTGTACGACTGGATGCGCGATCCCGCCGGCTGGTCGATCCCCAGCGGTGTACCGGCGGTGTCGCGGATGTAGACCGGCACGTCCACGGTGCTCGAGCTGGAGCTCACGGTGCCGATCGTCACGACGTCGGGGGGAATCTGGGCCAGGGCGGCCGTGGCGCACAAGGCGCTCACGACCACCGAGAGAAGAACGTTACGAATCATCTTCATCTGCTTCCTCATTCTCACGCTACTGATTGCTGCGCGACGCGTCAGGCACGCCTGCCGGTCGTCCGATGACCGTACCGCTCGTACGCAGCGCGCCGTTGCCGACTGTCGCTGCATGTGAGCCGGTACCGTCGACGAGCATCGTCACGGCCGGATCGAACGCGAGACGCACCCGGCCCGCCGCATTGAGCTCGATCTCCGCGACCACTGCCGAGCGCGATGCGTCGAGAGCCAGCGGTTCGCCGAACGCGATCAGATACGACATCGAGTCCTCGCCTCCTCGGCTCACTTCGAACACCGGTGCGAGTGCGCCCGCACGGCGGATGGTCACGTCATTCGCGTCGCCTTCGATGCGCACGCGCAGAGACATCGCCTGCGGCACCGCCGAGTCGCGATCAAGCGTCGCGATGACCGGCACCACCCAGTGTCCGTTGCGCAGTGTCGCGCTGCCGAGGGAGAGCTGATCCGCGACCGGCTGTCCGATGGCCGTCGTCGCCACGCCGCCCGGAGAGGCAACGTGCGGTGCCGGGCCGCCGGCGAAGAGATAGAAGACCAGGTAGAAGATATCCGCCGGATCGACGTGACCGTCGCCGTTCGCGTCACCCGACAGCACCGGGCCGGCTGCTCCGGCCGGGGCCGGGCCGCCGAGGAACAGGTAGTTGATCAGGTAGAAGATGTCGGACGGGTCGATCATCGAATCGCCGTTCGCATCGAAGTTCTGCTGGAAGTAGGTGTAGCCGTTGGTGAACGTGCCGTTCGACGCGTTCGTGTTCGTCACCGTGACGTTCACCGCGCCGGCGGCGTGCGCCGGGGTCTTCGCGGTGATGGTCGTCGAGTTGACGCGCACGACGTTCGTCGCCGCCGAACCGCCGAAGGTCACGGTGGCGCCGGCGTTGAAGCCGGTGCCGCTGATGGTGACGTTCGTGCCGCCGAGCGACGAGCCGGTATTCGGCGTCACCGAGGTCACGGTCACGACCGGAGGTGCGGCGGTCACGGTGACGTTCGCGGAGCCCGAATCCGAGCAGCCCGCGCCGGTCGTCACGGTCACATTGAGCGTGACCGCACCGACGGCGCCTGCCGTAAAGGTGATGTTCGCCGTGCCCGTGCCGGCGGTGATCGTGCCATTGCCGATGGTCCAGGCGTACGTGGCGCCGACTCCGGCGTTCGCGACCGAAGCCGCGTTCCCGGTCGAGCCGGCGACGACGCTGCCTGGGGCGGTGATCGTCGCGTTGGGATCCGGATTGATGGTGACGGTCGTCGTCGCGGACGGCGCGCTGGGGCAGCCGCTCGCGGTGACGATTACCGTGTAGTCACCCGCGACCGAGGCGACGTAGGCCTGAGCCGTTGCGCCGCCGATCGGCGAGCCGTTGAGATACCACTGATTGCCGGAGGCGCTGCTCGAGGTCAGCGTCACGCTGCCGCCCGTACAGAACGCCGTCGGACCGCCAGGCGTGATGGTCGGAGTGGCCGGCGTCGGATTCACGGTCACGACCGTGGCCGCGGACGACGCGCTCGGGCAGCCGCTCGCGGTGACGATCACCGTGTAACTGCCGGAGGCCGTGGCGACGTAATTCTGGTTCGTCGCGCCGCCGATCGGGTTGCCGTTGAGATACCACTGATTGCCGGAGGCGCTGCTCGAGGTCAGTGTCACGCTGCCGCCCGTGCAGAACGTCGTCGGACCGCCCGGCGTGATCGTCGGCGTGGCCGGAATCGGATTCACCGTCACGACCGTGGCCGCGGACGGCGCGCTGGGGCAGCCGCTCGCCGTGACGATCACCGTGTAGCTGCCGGAGGTGGTGACGGCCAGCGCCTGGTTCGTCTCCCCGCCG
>DATAJY010000007.1:0-333326 GCA_036261885.1 Thermoanaerobaculia bacterium
TCGGAAGGGGGTCCCTCGACTTCGCGCTGCGCGCTGCGCTCGGGATGACACAGCGCGCGCTTCCGTGTCATCCCGACCGAGCGAAGCGAGTGGAGGGATCCCCCGCAGATGCAGGAGGCCCGCGCTGTCGGAAGGGGATCCCTCGACTCCGCGCTGCGCGCTACGCTCGGGATGACACACCGCGTGCCCGTGTCATCCCGACCGAGCGAAGCGAGTGGAGGGATCCCCTGCAGATGCAGGAGACTCGCGCTGTCGGAAGGGGGTCCCTCGACTTCGCGCTACGCGCTACGCTCGGGATGACACGACGCGCGCCCGTGTCATCCCGGCCGAGCGAAGCGAGTGGAGGGATCCCCTACAGATGCAGGAGACTCGCGCTGTCGGAAGGGGGTCCCTCGACTTCGCGCTGCGCGCTCCGCTCGGGATGACACAGCACGCGCTTCCGTGTCATCCCGACCGAGCGAAGCGAGTGGAGGGATCCCCTGCAAATGCAGGAGACTCGCGCTGTCGGAAGAGGATCCCTCGATTTCGCGCTGCGCGCTGCGCTCGGGATGACACTCACGACATCCAGTTCGTTCCTGCTTCCTTGTTCCACTTCGTGGTCATTTTCTTTGCTTTCGTCCAGAACTCGATCGAGCCGCGGCCGGTGATGTCGCCGGCGCCGAACTTTGATTCGTTCCAGCCGCCGAAGCCGAAGGGTTCGCGGGGGACGGGGACGCCGACGTTTACGCCGACCATGCCGGCGCTGGCGTTCTCCATCACGTAACGGGCGACGCCGCCGCTCTCGGTGAACACCGACGCGGCGTTGCCGTACGGCGAGCGGTGCTGCACCGCGAGCGCTTCGTCGACGTCTTTGGCGCGGATGATGGTCATCACCGGGCCGAAGATCTCTTCCTGCGCGATGCGCATGTCGGGGGTGACGTAGTCGATCAGCGTCGGGCCGACGTAGTAGCCGTGTTCCTTCCCCGGCACGGTGTAGCCGCGACCGTCGACGAGCACTTTCGCGCCTCCTTCTTCGGCCTCGGTGATGTAGCGCTCGATGCGCTCTTTCGCCGCTCTGCTGATCACCGGTCCGAGGTGTACGCCCGGCACCATCGAGCGGAGGATGCCGGCCATCCGGTCGATGATGTGATCGGTGTGGCCGACCGCCATCAATACGGATGCGGCCATGCAGCGCTGTCCCGCGCAGCCGGACATCGACGCGACGACGTTCGAGGACGTCATGTCGGGTTCGGCGTCGGGCATCACGATGAGGTGGTTCTTCGCGCCGCCGAGGGCGAGAGCGCGCTTGAGATTCGACGTAGCGCGGCGATAGACGATCTTCGCGACGTGCGTCGAGCCGACGAAGCTCACCGCTTCGATGAACGGGTTGTCGCAGATCGCCTCGACGACGTCGATGCCGCCGTGCACGACGTTCAGCACGCCGTCGGGAAGGCCTGCTTCCTTCAGCAGCTCCGCGATTTTCGCGGCGCTGAGCGGTACCTGCTCGCTCGGCTTGAGGATCATGCAGTTGCCGAGGGCGAGCGCGTTCGGGATCGTCCAGTTCGGCACCATGTTCGGGAAGTTGAACGGCGCGATCGAGGCGACGACGCCGACCGGATAGCGCTCGACGCGACACTCGACGCCGCGCGAAACTTCGAGCACTTCCCCCGGCACGATCTGCGGCAGCGAGCAGGCGAACTCGCAGAGCTCGGCGGACTTCAACACCTCCGCGACCGCCTCGCCGCGGATCTTGCCGTTCTCTTCGCTGACCAGCGCCGCGAGCTCCTCGACGTTCTGCTCGAGCAGCATCTTGTAGCGATAGAAGACCTGCGCGCGTTCCTTGATCGGCATGCCGGACCAGACCGGCAGCGCCCTGCGCGCCGCATCGACCGCGGCGTCGACTTCGCGTGCGCCGCACAGCGGTACGCGCGAGAGCACGCTGCCATCGGTCGGATTGGTGACTTCGAGATATTGCCGATCGTCGGCCTCGACGAAGGCGCCGCCGATGTAGTTGCGGACGTCGGGATAACGGTTGGTAGCGATGGCGGACATGATGATTTCTCCTGAAGGGCGAAAGCGTACCGTGTTTCGTGTTCTCCCGCGCGCCGGCCGCACGCGCTCCTCCCTTGCGCACCAGCCCCATCCGCCCGCATGATTCGCGCACATGTCTTCAATCGGTCAGTTGTTTCGCACGAAATCGCTCGATGCGCTCGTCGCCGAGACGCAGGAAGAAGGGCATCAGCTCAAGAAGGTGCTCGGCCCGTGGAACCTCGTTGCGCTCGGCATCGGAGCGGTGATCGGCGCGGGCATTTTCGCCACGATCGGCACCGCGGCCGCGGGTGACGCGCATCGCGCCGGCGCGGGCCCGGGGCTCATGCTGTCGTTCGTCATCACGGCGATCGTCTGCGGATTCACGGCCCTCTGCTACGCGGAGTTCGCGTCGATGGTGCCGGTCTCCGGTTCGGCGTACACGTATTCGTACGGCACGCTCGGCGAGCTGATCGCCTGGATCATCGGCTGGGATCTGATCATCGAGTACGCGATCGGCAACGTGGCCGTGGCCATCTCGTGGGCCAATTACATGAACACGCTGCTCGACGGCCTGGGCGTGCATCTGCCGCGCTGGCTGGCCGTCGACTACAAGACCGCCGCGGCGAAGATGCCGGAGGTGGTCGCGAACGCGCCGCACATCCTCGGCTTCCCGATCGTGTTCAACATCCTCGCGCTGGCGATCGTCGCGTTCATCACCATCGTGCTGATCTGGGGCATTCGCGAATCGGCGAGCTTCAACTTCTGGATGGTCGGCCTGAAGCTGCTCGTGCTCGGCTTCTTCGTGATCGTCAGCTTCAAGTTCGTGAAGCCGACCAACTGGACGCCGTTCGCACCGAACGGCATGACCGGCATCTTCTCCGGCGCGGCGGTCGTCTTCTTCGCGTACATCGGCTTCGACGCCGTCTCCACGACCGCGGAAGAAGCGCGCAATCCGAAACGCGACATGCCCATCGGCATCATCGGCTCGCTGATCGTCTGCACGATCATCTACGCCATCGTGGCCGCGGTCTTCACCGGCATGATTCCGTATCCGGCACTGCACGGCGCGATCGCTTCGGAACAGGCCGAGCCGCTCACGCTGGCCATGAAGTACGTGCAGATGCCGAACTGGATGATCGGCATCGTCGCACTCGGCTCGGTCATCGCGCACACGGCGGTACTGCTCGTGTTTCAGCTCGGCCAGCCGCGCATTTTCTTCGCCATGTCCCGCGACGGACTGCTGCCGAAGTTCTTCGCGAAGGTGCACCCGAAGTACAAGACTCCGCACGTGTCGACGATCATCACCGGCGTGGCCGTGGGCGTCGTCGCGATGTTCACGAATCTCGAGGAGATGGTCGATCTGACGAACATCGGAACGCTGTTCGCGTTCTTCCTGGTCTGCCTCGGCATCATCATCCTGCGCATCAAGGAACCGGATCGCGAGCGGCCGTTCAAGGTGCCGTTCGGCATCGTCCTGCCGGTGCTCGGCGCGATCTCGTGCGTCGGTCTGGCCATCTATCTGCCGCCGAGCTCCTGGTGGCGATTCTTCGCGTGGCTGGGCCTCGGCCTGGTGGTCTACTTCGCCTACGGATTCCGCCACAGCCGTCTGCGTCATCCGGGACACGTGCATGCGGTTCCGCCGGAACCGCCGATGTTCAAAGGTTGATTTGCACGACCGCGCTCGCCAGCTCATCGACACCCTCGGGTTGCAGCCGCATCCCGAGGGTGGCTGGTACCGGCAGATCTTCAAGTCCGAAGAGCGCGTGACGCGGCAGAGCGACGGCGCCGGTCGCACCGCGCTCACCACGATCTACTTCCTGCTCGTCGAAGGGACGTACAGCGCGTGGCATCGCGTCTCCTCGGATGAGGTGTGGCACTTCTACGAAGGCGATCCGCTGGAGTTGCTGACGCGCGACGCGTCGGTCACGCTCGATGCGAATCATCGCGTGCACGTGATTCGCGCGAACGAATGGCAGGCGGCGCGGCCGCTCGGCGCATACACGCTGGCCGGCTGCACGGTGGGACCGGGATTCGAGTTCGAGGACTTCGAGATGGCGGCCGGCCCGCTGTAGGCTCGTGGCCCGATTTGTCCCATCGTCGTCCGCTCCCCGTTCGGCGCGATGGCTACGATGTGCGTCGAAGGAGAAACGAACATGAGCACCGCACTTCTCGTCGTCGACATCCAGGACTCGTTCAAGATCAGCCCCGCGCGCTGGGCCTCGCGCAACAATCCGGCCTTCGAAGAGAACGTCACGAAGCTGATCGCAGCGTTCCGCGCCGCGTCGCTGCCGATCTACTTCATCCTGCACAATGACAGCGATCCCGGTTTCCGCCCCGGCGATCCGGAGGTGCGGCTGATGACCTTTCTCGACAAGCGCGACTCCGATCCGCTGCTGACGAAGAACACGCGCAACTCGTTCACGAGCACCGATCTGCATCAGCGCCTCGAGACGACGAACGTCCGGAAAGTCGTGGTCTGCGGCATGACCACGGAGCAGTGTTGCGAGACGACGACGCGCGTGGCCGCGGACCTCGGCTACGACGTCGATTTCGTCACCGAGGCGACGGCGACGTTTCCGATCGGCACGCTGGCGACCGATGCGATCGTGGAGAGAACGGAAGCCGTGCTGCGCGGACGCTTCGCGCGCATCGTGACGGTCGAGGAGATCGCGCGGGAGATGCTCGTATCCGCGACGTAATCTTCGTGGTGCTGCCGCAGGTCGAGATTCTCGATCTGGCCGGGCCGCTGCAGGCTTTCTACGAGGCCAATGCGACGCGTGCGCGCTATCGCGTGCGCGTCTGCGCGGCACGCGAGCGGATCGAATCGCATCACGGCGTGGTGCTGGCCGATCTTGACCCGTTGCCGGACGAACCGGGTAACGCGCTGGTGATCGTGCCGGGAATGCCGTACGCGCGGACCGAGAAGCTCGATCGCAACGTCGTGCGCTGGGTCACGCGTGCGGCACGCGGCGGTGCACACGTCGCGTCGGTCTGCACCGGCGCGTTCGTGCTCGGCGAAGCGGGGCTGCTCGACGGGCGCCGCTGCACCACGCACTGGTCGCGCACGAACGAGCTCGCGCGGCGCTTTCCGCGTGCGCGCGTGCTGGTCGACCGGCTGTTCGTGACCGAAGGCAACGTCACCACGAGCGCCGGCATCGCGTCCGGCATCGACATGGCGCTCGCGTTCATCGAGCAGAGTGAAGGGCCGGTCGTGGCGGCGGACGTGGCGCGCGAGATGGTCGTCTATCTGCGACGCGACGGAGCGCAGGAGCAGTCGAGCGTCTATCTCGATCACCGCACGCATCTGCATCCCGGCGTGCATCGCGTGCAGGACTGGATCGTGCGCCACCCGGCCGAGAGCGCGACGCTCGAATCGCTCGCCGCGATCGCAGGGATGTCGCCGCGCAGCCTGACGCGCACGTTCCGCCAGGCGACGGCGATCTCGGTGCACGAGTTCGCGACGCGCGTGCGCGTGGAACTGGCGAAGAGTCTGATGCACGACCCGTCGCTGACGATGGAGGCGATCGCGCAGCGGTGCGGGTTCAGTGGCGCGCGGCAGTTGCGGCGGTACGTGCGGCGCGGGTAACAACGTAGCGCCGGCTGGAAGCCGGCGCTACGTACGTTTTCGCGTTACTTCAACTTCATGGTCGGATCGCCGAAGAGGATCCAGGTGCGGCGGACGTCGCCGTTGCTGCTGGCCTGCTTGGCGCGGAGGATGGCGTCGCCGATCGTGATCGGGGTGGGGCCGAAGACCTGGCGGTTGAATTCGAGGTTCACCGCGAGCTGGCCCGACGTACCGCTGAGCGAGGACGAAGCCCACACGCCGATCGCGCCACCATTCGGATTCTTCAGCAGCGCCTCGGCGAGGCTCTCCGTGAAGAGATCGTGGTAGTAGCCGTTGAGGCAGTTCATCGCCACCACGAACGGCAGGCGATTGCCGTTGGTGAGGGTCTGCGCGGCGTACGAGCTGAACGCCCAGTTGCTCCAGAGCTCCACCGAGCCGTGGCCGATGTAGTTCGTGAGCAGTGAGCCGTTGTTGAACGAGTCGAGAATCGCATTCGCCGCATTCGGCGTGCTCGCGATCGAGATGCGGTTCTGTCCGAGGGTGGACGGAATGCCGGCGGCGATCGAATCGGCCGCCGCGTCGAACGGATAGCCGTTCGGCCAGTCGGCCACGATCGTGACCTGCTGCGCCCACGCACCGGTCGGCGGCGTGTTGCGCGCGGTGATCTTGGCGATCATCGCGTTCGCCTCTTCCGGCGTGCGTGCCGGAATGCGGCCGATGGCGATGGCCGGAATGCCGGTATTCGTGAAGTCGGCGAACCAGTCATCGGACGCGGTCTTCATGTAGGCCGTCGGCACGAGTTTGGTCGGAACGAAATCGTAGCTGCCGAAGCCGAGGTAGTTGCGCGGATCGAAGCTCGCATCGCCGAGGAGGATGGCGTACTTCGGTACGGTCTTCCACGAGCGCGTGCGCGCCAGGAAGTCGCGAATCGCCTGCGGCGAGTGGTGTCCGTACGAGAACTCGTCGTAGACGTTCTGCACGTCGACGACCGCGGTCGAGTAGCCCTGCGCGATGCGCGCGGACTTCAGCGTGTTCGCCGCCGCCAGGAACGAGCGGTTCGTCAGGATGATGAGGTTCGCGCCGTTCGTGGCGTTGTTCCACGTCGACGGCTCGTTGTAGGCGACCTGCGCCGGTGCGAGCACGCGATTCTCCGCGAAGGCGAAGATCGTGCGCGTGCCGCTGCCGGTGGTGGCGAACGAAACCTGCTTGCTGCCGTCGCCTGCGTTGGCGATGTTCGCGTTGATGAACGCCGGCGCAACCGGATCGGTCACGTCGAGAACGCGGATCGCATCGGTGGTGAAGCCCTTCACCGTCACGGCGGTGCCGCCCGCGATCGCGAACGTCAGCGCGTCATTGTCGGCGCGGAACGTGTGCTTGTACGCGAGCTTCAGCGACTCGAGGACGCTCACGTCCTCCCAGCCGTTCATCGCGGTGAGAGTGAGCACGTTGTTGTCGCCCGCGTTCAGACGCGACGCCGGCACGGTGAGCGTGGTGACGTAGCGGTCGAGATCGCGGAAGCGGATGAGCGGGAAGGTGTAGCCGTTGAGGTTTGCCTCGACGACGTGCTCCATGTTCTCCGCGCCGCCCTGCAGGACGAGCTCGAGCTTCGCGTTGCCGCTGGCGTCGAGATTCGAGACGGTGATGTTCTGCGTGACCGGCCAGCTGGTGATGACCGGACCGAAGAAGTTCTCACGGTCGCCGTTGTTCGTCAGCGCCGTGAAGAAGACGGTGCGCTCGATGCGCGAGAAGGTGGTGGCGAAGGAATTCGGAGCAGGCGAGCCGCTCGCGCCTTTCGCGCCGACCGATTTCACGCGCAGGCCGCTGCCGCGCTTGACGGTGATGTAGTAGACGCGGCCGCCGGTGCTGGTGGTGTCGATGCCGCGGCCGAAGAACTCGATCGAGTCGTCGTTTCCGAACTGCGCCTCGTTCTTCGCGTTGACGTACACCGGCACTTCGGTCCCCTCGGTGTACACCGAGATGGCTTTGCCGTTCGTGCCCGGATCGTAGCCGGCCGCGAGGAGCTGGCTCTTCTTCACGCGGTACCAGCCCGGCTGCGTGACGATGACCTTCACCGCCTGCACGGCCGAGAGCTGCCACTGTTCGTCGAGCTGCTTCTGCGTCGGCGCGGCCGGCGCCGGAACGTCGACGCCCATGCCCGCGGCGGTGGTGAAGATGCCGCCGACGGAGCCGACCGTGGGATCGGGATCGGTGATGACCGTCTCCGCTTCCTCCGGACCGCTGTGCGGCGTCACCGGACCGTGCAGCGTCTTCGTGCCGTCGATGTCGATGTCTTCGATGTAGTACTGGGCGAAGCCGGAGACCGGTTTGCGATCGATGAAGCGGTAGCTGCGCGGACCGCTCACCTTGCGGCCGTTGACGAACGCGGAGCCGGTGATGATGTGCGGGTTGAGCTTCTCTTTCTCGCCGCCGGCGACCTGGCGATAGACGTGGAAGCCGAGGTTGTCGGTTTCGGAGGTCGTGTTCCAGGTGAGCGTGACGCCCTTCTTGTTCTGCACCGCGTCGATGGTGGCCATCTCGACCTCGGTCGGGGTGACGCTCATGACGAAGAGGTAGTCCTCGACTTCACCGGCCATGCGGTTGAAGGTCGAGTCGAACGCGGAGCCGGTGCTGGCGACGATCTGCGGACGCGACGGGTAGATGCGGAAGCGTGAATAGAAGTTCGTCACGCCGTTCGGGATCGTGCCCGGAATGTAGAAGTAGAGGTGATTGAGACCGGACGCGATGGACTCGTCGAGGATCAACTCGTCGGTGTCGTTGAAGTCCCCGTCGCCGTTGAAGTCGATCCATGCGGCGATCCAGCCGGCGGCGGAGGCGGTGACGTCGACTTCACCCTTGCTGCCGTTGCCGTCGTAGCCGGTGCCGAACACGGTCGAGACCATGGCCACGCCGTCGTCACCGCCGTCGAGCGAGGCGGTGGAGTCGGGCTTGCCGTCGTTCTCCGTCGTGATCGTGCTGCCGAGATGGATCGAGCCGCCGGTGACGAGCTGCTGCGCGCCGCTGTTGGCGAGCAGCGTGTTCGCGTAGCTGGTCGGCAGATCGCCGAAGTCGTAGGCGAGCAGCCCGCCGAGCGTGGCGTCGAAGGCCCAGTCGAGATCGCGAATGATGTCGTCGGTGTCGCCGCCCATGCTCAGCGCCTGACGGCCGAGGACCGTGACGGTGTTGCCGTTGTAGGTCGACGTGCCTTCGTACAGCGCGCGCTTGAGCACGTTCGCGTCTTCGACGCTCGTGTTCGCGTTGGTGGTGGTGAGGCGGAGATTCTGCGAGTCGTTGACGCTGAAGACGAAGACGACGTTGTCCGGAAGATTGGAGAACGAGTAGTCGCCGTTCGCGTCGGTGGAGGTGTTGCCGAGCACGACGAACGCATCGCCCGCGTCGAGCGTGCCGTTCGCGGCCCACGGCGAGTTGTCGCCGTCGTCGGTCCAGCGGTACGCGGTCACGGTGATGCCGGCGAGCGAAGACTCGTTCGCGCCATCGACGCCGGAGTAGGTGGTGGCGGTGGCGCCGCAGTAGCCGTTCTTCGACGGATCGTCGACGCAGACCGTGCCCATCACGCTGTTCGTGCCGGCGTAGCGGTAGCCGAAGTCGACGTTGAGATTGCAGCTCGAGCAGGCGTCGGTCGTTGCGCCGTCACCGTCGACGATGCTGCTGACCGCGCCGCTCGAGACGACCACCTGGACCGCGTTGTTGCGCGACGCGGTGTTCGTGAGGCGCGCCTCGTAGGTCGGCGTGGTGGAGAGGCCGGACGGCCAATCGGGATCGCTGGTCAGGACCTTGAGGTTGTACGTGCCGTCGGAGACGCCGGTGAAGACGTAGAAGCCGTCCGGATCGGTGACGACCCAGCGCTCGCCTTCTCCCGAGTCCCACACGCCGTTGCCGTTGCCGTCGGTCCAGTCGACGACGCCGTCATTGTCGGTGTCGAGCCAGACGGTGACGGCGTCGATGCCGACTTCGCCCGAATCCTTGACGCCGTCGCCATCGCTGTCGATCCAGAGCGAATCGCCGATGGTCGCGTAGTTCGTGCCGTTGACGCGATAGCCGAAGTCGGCGCCGAGATAGTTGTTGCCGTATGCGAAGCCGATGACGAGCTTCTGGCTGTCGCACACGCTGGCCGGAATGCCGTCGAGCGGCAGCGCCGTGCAGGGCGTGCCGTCGCCATCGGGATCGGAGATCAGCGTGTGCGACGCGCCGGGCAGCGTGGTCGTGTCGGCGACGACGAGATAGCTGTGACCCGACGCGAGCGCCGGGAGATTCTGGAAGAGGTACGTGCCGCCTTCGTTGGCGGTGGTGAGCGGGTTGTCGGCGATGGTGGAGGTGGTGTCGACCAGGGTCGTCGTCGCCTCGCCGGCCTGGAAGAAGCCGTCGTTGTTCGCGTCGGTCCAGACCGCGTCGTAGAGACGGACCGTGACGTTGGCGAAGCCCGGCTCACCGATGTCCTGCGTGCCGTTTTCGTTCGTGTCCCAGAAGATCGAGTCACCGATCGTGCCGAGGAAGCGGCGGTAGCCGAAATCCTGCAGCAGATTCGCGTGCACGCCGTCGACGGAGACGGAGCTCTGGCTGTCGGCGGTGGTCTCGGTGGTGCTCTGGTAAATGATGTTGAGGTTCGCGAGCGTCTGCGCCGCGGAGAGGAACAGCGTGCTGTAGCGGGTGCCGAGGCGGTCGACCGATTCGACCGAGTACTGGCCGACGAAGACGCCGTTGAACGAGTACTGGCCGGTGCCGTTCGTCAGCGTCGTGGCGACGATGTTGCCCTCGGAGTCGAGCAGGTTGACGGTCGTCGAGGCGCGCTCTTCACCGGCGTCGTACGACAGATCCGCGTCGGCATCCTGGAAGATGCGGCCGGAGATCGTGCCGGTCGGGCTGGTGCCGCTGCCGGTGTAGCGATAGCCGAAGTCGACGTTCGTCAGATCGGCGCCGGCCACGGTGGGAACGCGCGGATTCGTCGTGCCGGTGGTCGGCGTGAAGAAGCGCGGGAAGTCGAGGTCGTTCGTGTCGACCGTGACGTTGAACGTGCCGTTCGTGAGACCGGTCACGATCCAGAAGCCGCCTGCATCGGTGCTGACCGTGCAGCCGCCGGCGCAGCCGGTGCCGGTGCCGTTCGTCACGGTGATGGTCACGTTCGGGATGCCCGGCTCCCCGGCGTCCTGCACACCGTCGTTGTCGACGTCGTGCCAGAGGCGGTTGCCGATGCTGAAGTTCGAGGCGAGGCTGTAGCCGGCGTCGGCGTTCAGGTTCTGCGTCGCGATCGTGCTCGCGGCGAGCGTGATCAGCGTGCTGGCCGGATCGGTCGTCGTCAGCGCGAGCGACGTGCTCGGCAGCGTCGTCTCGTCGACGTCGACGAAGTAGTTGCCGGCGGAGAGGCCGGTGAAGAGGTAGTTGCCGTTGGTGTTGGTGACGGTCGAGGCGACGAGCGAGTCGCCTCCGGTGAGCGTGCCGCTGCCGTCGGTGTCGGCGTAGAGATTGACGACGACGCGCGCGATGCCGTCTTCACCGGCGTTCAGCACGCCGTTGCCATTCGAATCGAGCCAGATCGTGTCGCCGATCGAGGCGGCGGCGACGTCGGGATCACCCGTCGCCGTGACGTCGCTCGGGAAGTCCGGATCGCTGGTGTCGACCTTCACGACGTAGCTGCCGGCCGGAAGGCTGGAGAAGAGATACGTGCCGGTGGAGCTGGTGGCCGTGGTGGCGATGAGCTCATCGACGCCGTCGTCGATGGTGCCGTCGCGATCCACATCCTCATACAGCCACACCGTGACGTTCGGAATCCCATCCTCGGTCGCATCCTGCAGGCCGTCGGAATCGAGATCGAAGTAGAGCGTGTCGCCGATGCTCGACGTATCGCGCTGCGTGTAGCCGAAGTTGTGCGAGCCGGAGATCGCGCCGGCGACGATCGTCACCGGGATCTGGTTGTTGAGGCTCGAGGTGCCACCGGTCGTCTCGACCGTTTCGCTCCAGCTCTTGTTGAGGAGCGTCGGCGGCACGACGACGATGACGTAATTGCCGGCCGCGAGTCCGCTGAAGCTGTAGTTGCCGTTCGCGTCGGTGGTGGTGGTCGCCTGCAGTGTGCCGTCGGCGATGTTGCCGTCGCCGTTCGGATCGGAGTAGCGGCGCACCGTGAAGCCGGTCAGGCCGCTGTCATTCGCGTCCTGCGTGGCATCGCCGTCGAGATCCTGCCAGACGTTGCCGTAGAGCACGGCGCTCGGGATGTTGTAGCCGAAGTTGACGCCGTTGATGATCTCTTCGCCGACGATCTGATTCATCTGGTTCAGATCGAGCGTGGTCGTGCCCCAGGTGTTGTTGCACGTGCCGCAGGTGGCGCCGTTGGCGTTGCTGCCGGTGACGGTCTGCGTGTCGGTCGGCTCGGCGCGCTGCGTGCCGCCGTACGGCGAGGCGTTGCCGGTGCCGGGCGCGCCGTCGGTGTCGCCGACTTCGACGATGTAGTTGCCCTGATTCAGACCGATGAACTCATACGCGCCGTTCGCGTCGGTCGTGGTGGTGGCGAGCGCTTTCCAGAAGTTGCCGCCGGTCTGCGCCGCGCAGGTCTTGTTGCCGGCCGTCGTCTCCATCGTGACGCCGTCGGAGCGCACGCAGCCGTAGAGCGTGACGCTGACGTTCGGGAGTTTCGGCTCGGCCACTTCGATCGGCCAGCCGTCGCTGTCGGTGTCTTTCCAGATGCTGCCGCGGATCTCGCCGCGACCCTGGAACGTGACGGCGATCTTGCTCGAGCCGTCGTTGGCCGCACGGCCGTCGAGATACTTCACGTTGTTCCCGCCCCAGGCCGTCTCGGCCCAGTTGCAGGTGCTGTTGGTCGTCGGAGGGGACGCGACGCCGCAGCTGCCGGTGCGCGTGCCGGTGATGTTCAGCGCGCGCATCGTCACGTTGACCGTGGCCGACGATCCCGGAAGGATCGGACCGACGTCGTTCCAGCGCAGCACGCCGGTGGCGGTGTCGATCGAGTCGGGAGCGGGCGTGGCGGAGACGAAGACGACGCTGCCGGTGTCGTAGCTGTCCTGCAGCGGCACGGGGCTGAGCGTCGTCGACGGACCCGCTTCGCAGTCCTGATCGGTGGTGATGCGGAGGCCGATCGCGTCGAGGTAGAAGAACTTCTGGTCGGCGGACGTCGACTTGCTCGGATTGACCTCGAGACGCAGGACCGTGAAGTCGTCAGTCCAGCTCCAGGTGCCGCCACCCGGCCTTGCGGCGGTGACGTCCCAGCTGATGGCGCTGTCCGGATCGAGCGTCGCCGGCTCGCCGACGTAGCTGTCGATGAGCGCGGTATTGAAGGTCGTGGTCGAGCTGGTGAACGTGGCGCTGTTGCGCAGCGTCAGGGTCAGGTTGTCGTCGCTGAGCGTCGACGCGAAGTAGCCCATCGTCAGCGCTTCGACCTTGGTGATGTTTCCGGATTGATCGGCGAGCGTGAAGTTGCTGCCGTCCATGTAGCTGTTGCCGCCGCCGGTGACGAACACCGAAGCGACGTTGCGATTCGGACCGTCCCACGCATTCGCCGGATTCGTGAATTCCTTCGACGCCGGCGTGCCGTTGGCGCCGGTGCCGGCCCAGACCGTGTACTGGCAGCCGGTCGGACCCTGCTTGCCGACGCTCGGCAGGCGGTTTTCGAGCTGAATCGAATAGTTGAAGACATCCCCTTCGTCGATCGCCGTGTCGGCGCGGCCGTCGGCGTTCGTGTCGGGATTGAGTGCAACCGTCTTGGTGATGCGGAACGGCGGCGCGAAGCCGAAGTTCACGTTGGTCACGCTCTGCGCCGTCACGTTCGCGCGCGGCAGATCGATGTTCACCGCCATCGTCGCCAGGGTGAGCGTCTCGTTGAGCTTGAGGATGCCCTGCGTCGTCGTGAGCGGGAGGTTGGGATCGTACGTGGTGCTGCCGTAGCCGGTCGTGCCGAACGCCGCGTCAGTGGCGGCGTTGTTGATGCCGTCCGACGTCGCGCCGTCGTACTTCTTCACGACGACGAGATACGGACCGTCCGCGAGCGTCGAGAATGAATACGCGCCGGTGGCGGAGGTGGTGGTGGTCGCGTACTGGATGTCCGCGCTGTCGACTTCTCCGTTGCCGTTGAAGTCGTAGTAGAGCGTCACCGAGACGCCGGCGCCGATGCCCGGCTCCGTGCCGTCCTTGGCGCCGTTCGCGAAGATGCCGCCGGTGCCGACGCCGGTGTCGGCGAAGACGTTGCCGGAGAGCGTGTTGTTGCCGGTGATGACCGTGCAGTCCTGCGCGGTCTGGGCCGGCGAGGAGCCGCCGAACGTGAGGCCGGCGGTGTTGCAGACGACCGGGCCGCCGTTGCTGTTGACCGTCACCTGGAAGCGGACGGTGAAGTTCTTGCCGGGAGGGAGCGAGGTCTCGAGCGAGCCGTTGTCGTAGAGACCATCGTTCGCGAGACAGGCCGTGCCGTTGTGGCCGCCGTCGAGCGTCATCGACGTCAGCAGCAGCCACTTGATGTTCGTGACGCTGGCCGGCGCCGGCTCGGTGGTCGTCCAGACCGTGCCGCCGTTCGTGGAGTAGAGGATCACGTACTGCGAGCTGGTGATGTTGTAGTTGATCGTGCAGGTGTCGACGTTGCCATCGAGATCGGTGTAGTCCTGCGTGTACGAACCGGTGCCGGTCGGCTCGGTGAGGTTCGTGTTCGGAGAGTCATCGGCGGAGCCGGCCACGTAGGTCGTGCCGGCCGGAATGGCATCGGTGATGACCATCGGCACGCCGTAGTCGGGTGCGCCGAGGGGAACGCCGGTGTTGTTCGTCGACGAGGCGGAGTAGGTGAGCGTGCTGCCGGTGGTCGTCGAGGTCGTGCCGTCGGTTTTCGTGAACCCGAGGTCGACGCCGAACGTGCCGGAGGTGAGGCCGTTCGAGAGACCGAAGTCGGCGCTGAACTTTTCGTTGTCGAAGCCGGATGCCGCTTCCTGATACGGCGTCATCGCCGCGGTGCAACCCTGATCGGTGGCGATGAACTGGTAGTAGACGAGACCGACCACGCCGGTGTTGTCGGGGAGATTCTGGAAGTAGAGCTGGTTCTGGAAGGGGATCAGCAACTCGCCGCCGGTCTTCAGCTTGACGATGAGGATGCCGTAGACGTTGACCATGCGGAAGCAGTCGGCGTCGAAGGCGGAGGGATCGCCGACCGGCTGCAACCATGCGTTCTGATCGGGGACGAGATCGCCGTTGTTGTCGAAGCCGGCGCCGACGTTTCCGAGGTCGTACCAGATGCCCTGCGTGGTGATGACGCGCTGGCCCGGATAGACCGGATTGCTCGCGCTGAGCGGCTGGCCGTCGGGACCGAGCGTGCCCCAGCCGATGACCGACTGGATCGCGGCGAGATAGGCGTCCGGAACCTTGGAGGAGGTGTTCGGCCAGATCTTGTTCGCGGCCGCGGAGATTTCGTTGCGCAGCGTGAACTGGCGCGTCGACGAAACCGAAGGGGCGGCGATGGCGGTGGTGGTCGTGGCCCAGACGTCGTAGCTGAGCTTCACGTCGTCGTCCGGCTTGATGCCGCCGGTGATGCTCGTCGTGCAGGGCGGCGCATCGCTCGCGCTGCTCACGTTCACGCACTGCGGATACGAGATCAGCCAGTACTCGGTGCGGCACTGTCCCGCGGCGAGCGTGCCGATGTAGCGCGAGCCATCGGCGGCGCCGGTGTCATCGGCCTCGATCGTCAGCGAGTAGTTGCCGGTGTTCGTGATCTGCGGCGACGCGACGTAGCCGGTCGAGTTGAGCACCGGGAAAACGCCGGGTGTCGAGCCAACGCCGGCGTTGTAGTTGCCGGTGTTGATGAAGACGTTCGAGAGCGACGCGTCTCCGGTGTTGCAGACCTTCGCGCCGATGTACGCCGATGCCGGGCCGTACGTCGATGGCGACGTGACATTCGAATCGACGACGAGGTTGTAGCCGTTGACGATCTCGACGCTGAGCGCGCCGGCCGCATGCGCGGGCGCGGCAACGAAGAGCGCCACGCTGGCGAGACTCAGAATCGAAAGGGTACGGACGAAACGCAGGGACATGTGTCTCTCCATGGTTCAAGAGCTGCTGCGACGACAAAAAAGCCGTTCCGACACGCCCACGTATCGGAACGATCAGAACGCTGTGAAAACGAGTTTGCGACCTCGGAGTCGTAGGACCGCTCTCAGATTAGGCGTAACTTGAGGATTGCGCCAGCCCGTAACCATAAGAATCACGAGGGAATTGCTCCGATTTGACGCACTTCTGATCGGCTTCGTTGACGCGCGCCGCGCCGCGACGCTGTCCGAAATCGGACAGCGCGTTCGAAAGCGAACGTTCGGGCCGAGCTAAGTCGTTGATTTTTCGTGGAAAACCGCTGGTACACCGTTCGCGATAGGCCGGTCCCGTGATGGATCGCGAAATCGCTCCCGAAACCCGAACGCGGCGCAAAGTGCGCCGCCTGGTCACCGCGCTGATCGCGCTCGCGGCCGTGGCGTTCTTCTTCGCAGCGACCGTGGAGTGGCTCCGGCCGTCGCTCGATCGTCGCGACGTGCAGCTCGCCCGCGTGTCGCGCGGCAGCATCGAAGCGACGCTCCAGGCCAACGGCACCGTCGTCCCGCTGTTCGAGCAGGCGGTGTCGAGTCCCGTCGAAGCGCGCGTGCTCCGCATCGGCCGCCGCGCCGGCGCACGCGTCAAAGCGGGCGACGAGCTGCTGACGCTCGACACCGGCGCCGCCCGTCTCGAGACCGATCGCCTCGCCGAGCAGGTGGCGCAGAAGGAGAGCGAGACCGCGCAGCTGCGGCTGCGGCTCGATGAGTCGATCGCGTCGATCGAAGCGCAGATCGAGCAGCGCAGGCTCGACAGCGAGATCTTTCACTACACCGCGACGCAGAAAGAGCGTCTCCGCGCGGCCGGCCTGATCGCCGAGCAGGATGCGCTGGCGGCGGGCGCGGCGGCGAAGAAGAGCGACATCGAGCTGCGCCAGTTGCGCGAGCAGCTCGCGCGGACGAAGCGTTCGCGCGATGCGCAGCTCGCCGCGGCGCAGGCGGACGTGGCCATCCGCAAACGGGAGCAGGGGGAGTCGCAGCGGCAACTCGAGCTGGCGATGTTGCGCGCCGACCGCGATGGCGTGCTGACGTACGTGGTGCCGGAGGAAGGATCGACGGTGCGTCGCGGCGACGTGATCGCGCGCATTGCCGATCTGTCGTCGTACCGCGTCGAAGCGACGATCTCGGACGTTCATGCGACGCGCATCGCCGCCGGCATGCGCGCACGCGTGACGCTCGACGAGGCGACGCTGTCCGGCACGATCGAGAGCGTCGATCCGCGCATCGTGAACGGCGTCGTGAAGTTTCAGGTGACGCTCGACGCGCCGTCGGATGAGCGCCTGCGCCACAACATGCGCGTCGACGTGGCCGTCGTCACCTCCACCCGCCGCGACACGCTCGTCGTCCGCCGCGGTTCCCTCGGCCGCAGCAACGCCGCCCAGGCCTTCGTCCTCCGCGACGACGCGGTCGTCCGCACCCCGGTGAAATTCGGCCTCTCGAACCAGGACGCCATCGAGATCACCGAAGGACTGCGCGAAGGCGACCAGGTCGTCATCTCCAACATGACCGATCTCGAAGACATGAACGTGGTGAAGCTCAAATGAGTCGGTTGTCGGGAATCGGGAGTCGGTTGTCGGGGGAGACGCCTGACTTCCGATCACCGGTTCTCCCGACAACCGACAACCGATTCCCGACAACCGAGGAGAAGAAGATGATTTCCCTGCAGAACATCAACAAGACCTATCGCACCGATCGCGTGGAGACGCTCGCGTTGCAGAACATCAACCTCGACGTGGCGCCGGGGGAGTTCGTTTCGATCATGGGGCCGTCGGGTTGCGGCAAGTCGACGCTGCTGAATCTCATCGGCCTGCTCGATGCGCCGTCCGACGGGAAGCTCGCGCTCGACGGGAGCGAGGTGCAGAAGTGGAACGACACGAAGCTCGCGTCGTTTCGCAACGAGAAGCTCGGCTTCGTCTTTCAGAGCTTTCATCTCGTGCCGGATCTCAAGGTCATCGACAACGTCGAGATCCCGCTGCTGTATCGCCGCACCAACGGCACGCCGCGGCAGACGCTGGCGCGCAATGCGCTCGATCGCGTCGGTCTCGCCTCGCGCGTGCATCACTTTCCGACGCAGCTCTCCGGCGGACAGCAGCAGCGCGTGGCCATCGCCCGCGCCATCGTCGGCAGGCCGCGCATCCTCCTCGCCGACGAGCCGACCGGCAACCTCGACTCGGCCATGGGCGAAGAGATCATGGACATCCTTCACGATCTCAACCGCAAAGACGGCACGACCATCGTGATGGTCACCCACGACGAGCGCTTCGCGCGCCGGACCGATCGCATCGTGCGGCTGTTCGACGGCAGGCAGGTGGCGTGATGCTCGCGAACTACATCAAGACCGCGCTCAAGGTTCTCCGCCGCCGCAAGTTCTTCACCTTCATCTCGCTCTTCGGCATCAGCTTTACCCTGGTGGTGCTGATGGTGGCGGTGGCGATGCTGGACAACGTGTTCTCGCCGCGCCAGCCGGAGTCGCGGTTCGATCACGTGCTCGGCGTGCATACCGTCGGTCTCTACGGTCCGCACTTCGGAATGACCACCAACCCCGGCTACGGCTTCATCAACCAATACGTGCGCGGGTTGAAGGACGTCGAGAACATGTCGCTCTTCACGACCTCGTCGCCGCTGACGATGTATCACGAAGGCCGCAAGATCGACACGCACCTCCGCCGCACGGACGGCGCGTACTGGCAGATTCTCGACTTCAAGTTCCTCGAGGGTGGTCCGTTCACGGAGGAAGACAACCGGAACGCGAACTTCGTGGCCGTCATCACCGATGAGATGCGCCGGACCCTGTTCAACGGCCAGAGCGCCCTCGGCCGGACGATCGAGCTCGATGGACAGCGTTTCCGCGTCATCGGCGTCGTGCCGGCCGTCGCGATCACGCGCAACGTCGGGTTCTCGGAGGTGTGGGCTCCGGTCGGCACACTCAAGACCCGCGAGCACGAGAAGCGGATGATCGGCGACTTCGGTGCGATCGTCCTGGCGCGCAGCCCGCGCGATTTCGCCGCGATCCGCCGCGAGTTCAAGGAGCGTCTGGCGAACTTCGTGTTCGAGGACCCGAAGAATTTCGACCGCGTCGAAGCCGGGCTGGACACGCCTTTCGAACTGGTGGCCCGCAACATGATCGGCAATCAGTACCAGGGGAATCGCGTGCTCGTTCTGCAGGCGATCCTCGTGCTCATGGCGCTGCTGTTCGTCACGCTGCCGACCATGAATCTGGTCAGCATCAATCTCAGCCGCATCCTGGAGCGCGCCTCGGAGATCGGCGTGCGGAAAGCGTTCGGCGCGTCGTCCGTCACGCTCATCGGACAGTTCGTCGTCGAGAACGTCGTGCTGACGCTCATCGGTGGCGCGATTGGATTCGTCCTCTCGGTGCTGGCGCTCTCCGCCGTCGCCCGGCTCGAGATCGTCCCGTTCGCGGTGTTCGACGTCAACCTGCGCATCTTCGGCTACGGCGTGCTGCTCTCCGCCGCCTTTGGAATCATTTCCGGCGTCTATCCGGCCTGGCGCATGTCGCGGATGCAGCCGGTGAACGCGCTGCGTGGAGGTGTTCTGTGATCCGACATCTGTTGAAGCTGGTGTGGAACCGCAAGCGGGCGAACGCGCTCATCGTCGCGGAGATCTTCATTTCGTTTCTCGTGGTCTTCGCCGTGCTCACCGGCGCGGTCACGCTGATCACCGGCTGGCGGCAGCCGCTCGGCTTTTCGTACGGCGACGTGTGGGACGTGCGGATGGAGTTCGACTTCGACGCGAACGAGAAGGCGCCGCCGGAGCTGCTGGCCACGGTCGCGCGCATGCTCGACGAGGCGCGCGGTCTCCCGCAGGTCGCGGCGGCCGGCATCTCGACTACGCCTGCCTACTCGTTCTCGACCTCCGAGGGAACGCGCGGCATCAACGGGCGCGAAGTGACGATGCTCTTCGACGACGTCGACGACGGCTTCGCCGAGGTGATGAAGCTGCAAGTGTTGTCCGGACGCTGGTTCAGCAAGGAAGACGACGCGGCCCAGTACCGGCCGGTCGTGCTCGACCGGAATGCGGCGGAAGCGATCTACGGCTCGACCGATGTGATCGGCAGGACGTTCGAAGAGAACGAAGAGACGACGTGCAAGGTCGTCGGCGTGGTCGCTCCGTATCGCAAGGACGGAGAGGCCTCGCTGCCGATGAACATGGTCTTCCGCCGCATCGCACCCGACGGAAGCTACGGCCGCCTGGGCAACCACATCCTGCTGCGCCTCCATCCCGGCACTCCGGCGGACTTCGAGCCGGAGCTCGTGGCGCGTCTGCAGAAGGTCGCGCCGGCGATGTCATTCCGCGTCCGCCACATGGATCAGATGCGCGGCAACTTTCTTCGCACCCGTTTCTCGCCGATCGTTCTCGGTGGCGTCGTCGGCATGTTTCTCATCGCCATGGTCACGCTCGGCCTGACCGGCGTGCTGTGGCAGACGGTCACGCGACGCACCCGCGAGATCGGACTGCGCCGCGCCCTCGGTGCAAGCGGCATCGGCGTGCGCAGACAGATCCTGCTCGAGGTCGCACTGCTGGCCACGATCGCGCTCGTCGCCGGAAGCGCGATCATCCTGCAGCTCCCGATCCTCGGCGTCTTCACGCTCGTCACACCCGCCGCATTCGTCACCGGCTTCGCAGCCGCCCTTGCGACCATTTATGCATTGACGGTAGTTTGCGGTTTGTATCCGAGCTGGCTGGCCTCGCGCCTGGAACCGGCGGATGCGTTGAGATATGAGTGAATCGATTGGTTGTCGGGAGCCGGTTGTCGGGAGTCGGGGGGCCGCCACCACCCGCACGACTGTCGCCGACGTTTTCCATCGTTCTCCCGACCACCGACAACCGACTCCCGACAACCGCTCATGACCATCCTCATCGTCGATGACGACGCGTCGATCACCGCGTCGCTGGCGTTGCTGCTCAAGCAGCACGGTTACGCGAGTGTTTCGGCGCGCGATGCGATGGAGGCGCTTGCGGCGATGCGTCGCGAGCGTCCGCGGCTCGTCATTCAGGACATGAATTTCAGCCGCGCGACGAGCGGGGCCGAAGGGCTGGAGCTGCTCGAGCGCATCCGTGCGGAGGAGCCGGCGCTGCCGGTGATTCTGATGACCGCGTGGAGCTCGATCCAGCTCGCAGTCGAGGGGATGAAGCGCGGCGCGAACGACTTCATCACCAAGCCGTGGGCGAATGCGACCGTGCTGCAGTCGGTGGAGACGGCGCTGCAGCTCGTCGCCTCCGGCGTGGCCCGGAAGGAGACGTCGCGCGGCGAGCTCGATGAGCGCTTCGACTTCTCGAACATCATCGGCAGCGATCCGAAGATCCTGCGCATGCTCGAGCTGATCGGCCGCGTGGCGCCGACCGATGCGTCGGTGCTGATCACCGGCGAGAGCGGCACCGGCAAGGAGCTCGTCGCCGAAGCGGTGCATCGCAACTCGCGCCGCCGCGGCGCGCCGTTCATCAAAGTGAACCTCGGCGGGATCTCCTCGACGCTGTTCGAGTCGGAGATGTTCGGCCACGTGCGCGGCGCGTTCACCGATGCACGCGAAACACGGCGCGGCCGCTTCGAGACGGCCGACGGCGGAACGATCTTTCTCGACGAGATCGGCGAGCTCGATGCGCCGTCGCAGGTCAAGCTGCTGCGCGTGCTGCAGGACCGCACGTTCGAAGTGCTCGGCTCGAGCCGCGCGCGCAGCGTCGACGTGCGGGTCATTGCCGCGACCAATCGCGTGCTGCACGAGCTCGTGCAACGCGGTGAATTTCGCGAAGACCTCTTGTACCGCTTGAATCTCATCAACATTCATCTGCCGCCGCTGCGCGACCGCCGCGGCGACGTGCCGCCGCTCGCGAATCATTTCCTGCGCCTGGCGAACGAGGCCTATCGCACGAACGTCGAGTCGATCTCCGCTCGGGCGATGGATTGGCTGAAGTCGCAGCCGTGGCCGGGCAACATCCGCCAGCTGCGGCAGACCATCGATCGGGCCGTGCTCATTCGCGGGGGACGCGAGCTCGACGTCGAGGACTTCTTCGCCATCCGCGACGCCGGTCCGGCCGAGCCGCGCGACGTGGCCCTGCCCGATGCCGGGACGATCACGCTCGACGAAATGGAGAAGCGGATGATCGTGAAATGCATGAAGCACTACGACGGCAACGTCTCCCGCGTGGCCGAAGCGCTCGGCATCTCGCGGGCGGCGTTGTACCGCCGCTTCGAGAAATACGGGATCACCGCCGAATGAGCCTGCGCGGCAAGATCATCGCGTACCTCATCGCGCTGAATCTCATCGTCGGCACGGCCGCGATCTTCGTCTTGCTCGAGCGGCCGCTGCTGCTGTTTCTCGTGGAGGCGTTGTTCGTCATCGAGATCGCCGTCAGCATCCGTCTCGTGCGCGCGTTCTTCGTGCCGCTCGAGCTGATTCGCACCGGCGCGGAGCTGATCGCCGAACGCGATTTCACGTCGCGCTTCGTGCCGGTCGGCCAGCCCGAGATGGACACGCTCATCGAGGTCTACAACCGGATGATCGATCGTCTGCGCGACGAGCGTCTCGCCGCGGAAGAGCAGCATCAGCTGCTGCAGAAGATCGTCGAGGCCTCGCCGGCCGGAATCGTGATCTGCGATTTCGACGGCAAGGTCGAGCGCGTGAATCCCGCCGCCGCGCGGATGGATTACACGAGTGTGCTCGCTTCGCTGCACGGGGAAGAGAAAGCCATCGCGCACGTCGGTACGCGGCGGCTCAAAGTGAGCCGGGCCATGTTCCGCGACCGCGGCTTCATGAAGCAGTTCTACGTGATCGAAGAGATGACCGAGGAGTTGCGGCTCAGCGAGAAGTCGGCGTACGAGAAGCTCATTCGGATCATGTCCCACGAGGTCAACAACTCCGTCGGCGCGGTGCGGTCGCTGCTCGAATCGTCGTTGCGGTACGCGCCGCAGGTGGGGGAGACCGATCGCGAGGATTTCACCAACGCGCTCACGATTGCGTCGGCGCGCATCGATGCGCTGAACCGTTTCATGAGCGCGTTCGCTGACGTGGTGCGCATTCCACCGCCGCATCGCACGCCGACGAACGTCGCCGCGCTCGTGACGCGGGTTGCGGCGCTGCTGCGCGTCGAGCTCGAGTCGCGCGCCATCGACGTCACGCTCGACCTTCGCGACGAGCGGATGTTCGACCTCGACGCCTCACAGCTCGAACAGGTCGTGCTCAACGTCTTTCGCAACGCGATGGAGGCGATCGTGCGCGAAGGACGCATTCACGCGACGTTGCGCGATGGCGTGCTCGCGGTGCGTGATTCCGGTCCCGGCATCGCCGACAGCGCGCGGACGGAGCTCTTCATGCCCTTCTTCACCACGAAGCGCGACGGCCGCGGCCTCGGCTTGACGGTCGTGCAGGAAGTGCTCGCCAATCACGGGTTCCCGTTCTCCTTGAAGAACGCGGAAGGTGGCGGGGCGGAGTTCTCGGTGAAGCTCACAACGTGAGCCGATAGCCGCCGCCGCCGACGTTCACGAAGCCGATGCGTTCGAGATATACGGCGTGTTCCTTCGAATCCGCGGGGCTGACGATCTCGCGTACGCCGAGTTTGCGAAAGAAATCGGCTTCGTCGAGAAAGAGAAACCGCCCCACTTTCAAGTCGCGAAACTGCGGAACGACGTAGTCGAGCTCCACGTCGAGACGATTGCCGTGCGTGCGGCCGAGGAGCACCCCCGCGGGGACGAGATCGCGCAGGACGAGGATCGCGAACCGGTTCGGCACGTTCGGCTCGAAATGGAACTTCGGGAAGAACCTGGCGATGTCGTCCTTCTGAAAATCGAGAAAGTACTGCAGGTATGGCGCGTCGGGACGGATCTCCAGCACGCGAAAGATCTCGTGGCGGCGCTGCAGGCGGATGAGCTGCACGATGTTGATCGTCGCGGTCATGAGATTCAGCACGCCGACCGGGTAGGCGCCGATGAGAAAGCCGTAGACAGAGAACGTGGCTGCACCCATGAGGTTGATGACGCGCAGGCGGACGATCGAGCGCATCAACAGTGACGTTGCGATGAGGAGCGAGGCCGCGTACCCGAGGAGCTGCAATCCGGAGAAGTGATCCATTCGCGTCGAACGATAATGCCGAACACGATGCCGAAGAAGGTCAGTGCCGGAATCCTTTTGTATCGCCGCCGCGGCGCCGCGCTCGAAGTGTTCCTCGTGCATCCCGGCGGTCCGTTCTGGGCCAGGAAGGACCTCGGCGCGTGGTCACTGCCGAAAGGGGAGCTCGGCGAAGGAGAAGATCCGCTGGCGGCGGCGCGGCGCGAGTTCACCGAGGAGACGAGCTTCGACGTCGAGGGTCCGTTTCATCCGCTCGGCGAGCAGAAGCAGAAATCCGGCAAGATCATCAAGGCATGGGCGGCCGAAGGCGATTGCGATGCGGCCGCGCTCAGCAGCAACCTTTTCTCGATGGAGTGGCCGCCGCGATCGGGGAAACAGCAGGAGTTTCCGGAGGCCGATCGCGGCGGCTGGTTTTCGATCGAGGAGGCGCGCGAGAAGATTCACCCCGGACAGGTGGTCTTTCTCGACGCGCTCATCGCGTCAGAATCTGTTCGATGAGCTCGAGCGCGCGCGGATCGCCGGTCTGCGCCAGCCAGAAGATCGCGCGCTCGCGCACCTTCGGGCGCTTGTGCGTTTTCACCAGATCGATGAGCATCGGCACGGCGCGGTCGCGCGGCAGTTGCGAGATCGCGAAGACGGCGTGCTCGCGCACCTCGTCGTCCGGATCGTTGTCGACGGCGCGACGGAGTTCGCCGGCCGCTTTCTCTCCCGCCTTCTGACCGAGCCAGAAGATCGCGCCGCGACGCACCTTCCTGCTCGGATCGTTGCGCGCCAGCTCGATGAGCGCCGGCACGACGCTCGGATGCTCGTGCAGCGACAGCGCGGCCAGCAGTTCGTCGTCATCGGAGTCGCGTGTTGCCTGCACGAGATAGTGGATGCTCGCTTCCGGGGTGACGTTGTTCAGCACGGTGATGCTCGCGCCGTTCGCGGCGATCGGACAGTTCGCGTCGAACAGCCGGAGCTTCGCGATGTGTCCGCGCTCGATGCGCGCGGCGAG
This sequence comes from Thermoanaerobaculia bacterium, assembly GCA_036261885.1. GTDB lineage: Bacteria > Acidobacteriota > Thermoanaerobaculia > Gp7-AA8 > Gp7-AA8 > QHVT01. Next base: position 24,727 of record DATAJY010000007.1, read on the forward strand.
GAGCATCGTCGACGTGCGGCGGGAGACGCCGTCGATGTCGCCGATCATCATGCCGTTGCCTTCGAGCGAGCAGTTGCCGCAGCCGCCGCGGTTGCCCGAGCAGCAGATCGAGACCTCGGAGGTCGGTGCGGTCCAGGCCACCCACTTCGTGCCGGCCGCCGTGACCGCCTCACGCAGGCCGCGTGAGGCGTCGACGGATTTGACGGTCGTGCCGGTGAAAGTCTGTGCGAGTGCCGGAAGAGTGAAGAGGAGAGAGACGAGCCAGGTTCGCAGTCGCATGTGTCGCCTCGTTCCTATTCTTCGTCGAGGATCTCGAGCATGTACTTGACGGCTTCGTCGTTGCCCATGATCGAGAGCTTCTGCACGATCTCGCGCTTCAGCTCTTTGTTCGTTTCCTTCTTCGAGAGATCGATGAGCGCGCGGGCGTTGCCCTGCACGAACAACCCTTCGATCACCGCCTCCTTGATCTCCGGATCCTTTTCGGCGGCGTAAAGCGCGAGCAGGATCGGTGTGCTCTTGCCTCCGGTCAGGCCGAGGTTGCGGATGGCCACGGCGCGGAGCTCCGGATCCTTCTCCGACTTCGCCAGCTCGCCGAGACGATCGACGTCGCCGGCGATGAAGAGCGCCTGCAGGATCTTCTCCTTCACCTCGCGCGACGTTTCGCTGCCGTAGAGCGCGGCGAGATCGGCGCGCGCGCCCATGACGCCGAGCAGCTGGATCGCTTTCTCGCGGAGGTCTTCATTCTTCTCGCCGCGTGCGGCGGTGAGCACGCGCGTGCGATCGCCGGCGATCATGAACGCCTGCAGCACCGCTTCCTTCACGTCGATGTTGCCGGCGCTGCTGTAGATCTCGGAGAGCAGCTGGCGATTGCGCTCGGTGGCGTTGATGCCGAGGTACTTGACCGCTTCTTCCTGCAACGCGGGATTGTTGTTGCCGCGCGCGATCTCGCTGATCAGCGTCTGTGCGCGCGGAGAGGGCGACTGCGTGAGGATGAAGAGCGCGCGCTCTTTCATTTTCCGGTTGGCGGTGGTGCTGCGCACGATCTTCTCGAGCAGCGGATAGGCCTTCTCGGGATCGGTGTGCATCAGCGAGTTGATGGCGATCATCTTCAGATCGTCATCGTCGACGTCCTCGGGGCGCACGGGTTCGCCGCGCGTTTCCCGCATCTCCAGCTCGAGCGCTTCCGCATCATCGAGCCAGCGGCTCTGCGGATACGCCTTCTTGAGCGTCGAGATGGCCTGCTTCGCCTCGCCGGTGCGGCTCTGTCTGGCCAGCGCGTATGCCATCCAGTACAGCGCGCCGTCGGCACGGCTGCCTTTCATTTCGATGACGGTCGAAAAATCGCGAACCGCTTTTCCCCATTCGCCGGAGTCGATGAAGCTGACGCCGCGCTGGTAGAGCTCCGCCTCGCGATCCGCGTTGGCGGCCGTCATCGGGCTGGTGATGAGTGTGAGGAGCAGCAGTGCTGCCAGTGTTTTTCTGAACATGTCGGCCTCTATGTGGTCGGTTCGTTCGCCTGCTTGACGGTCTTTCGCGACACGTCGGCACGCACGACTCTCAGTTTGAAAACGAGTCCTTTGGTTTCCACGCGCTTCTGGATGGTGCGGAGCTCGTCCGCGGTCATCTCGTCGGGCGCATGGGCGATCTGCATGAGCATCGGCTCGAGCTCGTTGAGGAGCGTGGCCACGTTCTCCTCGCCGCGGTCGAGCGCGGTGCGGCGGTACAGCCGGTTGCTGGCGAGCAGCTCCTCGGCTTTCGCGCGTTCGGTCTTGATGTCGAAGCCGTCGTTCTCGGACGGCGTGAGGTTCGTGAGCTCGACGAGCATCCGCTCGCTCTGATCCATGTGCTCGCCGACGACGAGCAGCAGAATGCGGTCGCGCGGCGCGTCCTGCGGCCGCGCGGTCTGCGGTTGCCGCGGCGTTTGCTGCTGCGGGGGAACGTGCGCCGCGACCTGGATCACGTCGGGATTCGAGGACGCGGTCGCGGCCGTCGACGGCTCGGAATCGGTGTTCGTCGCGCCCGGGTTCGACGGCATCGGGTTCGAGGGCGCCGTGTTCGTCGCGATCACGTGCGGCGTTTCCGGCGTGGTTCTGCGATTCCAGAGCAGTCCGCCGGCGAACGCGATGACGATCACCGCGGCGATGGCGGCCCACTTCATCCAGCCGTTGCGCTCGCGCTTCTTCTCGCCGCGCAGACGCCACTCGAGACGATTCCAGACGCGTGCTTCGTAATCGTCGCCGGGCTCCGGAACGTCGACCAGCGTGACGCGGTCGAGCACGGCGGCGAGACGGCCGAGCTCCGCCTGGCACGATTCGCACGTTTCGAGATGCGTCGACGTCGTCTCGCCGTAGTAGGCGAGGATGAGCTCTTCCTGACTGAGATGCTGGTTCATACGAGTGACCCCGTGAATGGCTGCAACTGCTCGCGCAGTTTTTTCACCGCGCGGAAGACGGTGTTTTTGGTGGCGTTGAGACGAGTGCCGAGGATCTCGCCGATCTCTTCGAGAGGCATTCCTTCGAAGTGGCGGAGGACGAATGCGGTGCGCTCGTTGCCGGAGAGCTCGCGCATCGCCGAGTCGATGGCGCGCTGCATCTCGGCGCCGAGGGCGACCCGGTCGGGAGTGGCGGCGGAGGAGACGAGCGCCGCGAGATCGTCCTCTTCCGATGCGTGGTGGCCGCGGCGTTTGCGCGAGTCGATCAGATCGAGCGAGCAGTTGATGGCGATGCGATGCACCCAGGTGGTGAACGACGCGCGGGCGTCGAAACGCGACAGCGAGCGATAGGCGCGCAGGAACGTTTCCTGGACGACGTCATCCGCATCGGCCGCGTTGCCGACGATGCGGTACGCCGCGCGGTAGAGCGAGCGCGAGTGACGCTCGACGAGCAGCCGGAACGCGTCATCCTCGCCGCCGAGGATGCGCGAGACCAGCTCCGTGTCCTGGTTGTGCGCTGCCGTTTCCATTCGAACCCGTTAGACCGGGGATTCGTAACGAGGTTAGCCGGGTTCTCGTTTCCGGTGATCGACGACTTGCACGACGAGGTCGAGGCGCGGGCGAAGGCGCTCGCGGAACGGCATCGCGAACGGATGGTCTGCCGCCGCGGCTGCTTCGGCTGCTGCGTCGACGACATTTTCGTGTTCGAGGTGGAAGCGACGCGCATTCAGAAGTTTGCGCCCGAGCTGCTCGCGAGCGGCACGCCTCACCCGCCCGGCCGGTGCGCATTCCTCGGCAGCGAAGGAGAGTGCCGGATCTACGAGGTGCGACCGTACGTCTGCCGCACGCAAGGCCTGCCGCTGCGCTGGATCGACGACGAGGCGAAGACCGAGTATCGCGACATCTGCCCGCTGAACGACGAGTCCCCTGCGATCGCGGTGCCGGTCGAAGAGCTCGATCCCGAGGAGTGCTGGACGCTCGGCGAATTCGAGGAACGGCTGGCGATGCTGCAGGGCGACGGCAAGCGCGTGCGACTGCGCGATCTCTTCAACGCCGGATGAGGAAGATCGCCAGCGCGATGGCCAGGAACGGAAGGATCGCGAACAGGTACTTGCCGCCGGCGTCGCGCGCGAGCACGACCTCGCGCGGATCGCCTGGGTCGAACCAGCACTCCCGCCGCTCTCCGCGCGCCGTTGCGAAGGCGTTCGTTGCCGATACGCGGTCGCCGTAACGAACCGCGACGCCCTGCGGCGACGAATCGAGCACCGTGCATTGCGTGGCCGCGAACTCACGGCGGATGCGCAGGTCGTGGCGCGCCTCCGCGACGAAGAACAACACGAAGCCGGCGGCGATGAAGAGGAGGATCCAGCCGCGCAGCGCCATCGGATTCCTGACGCGCATGCGGATCAGCACCACTGCCATCAGCAGGAATGCGATATACCCGATGACGACGATCCCGGCGCTCGTGATTCCTTCGCGCATCGGTGGCGACTCGATCTGCAGGTCGTGAAACGCGTTCGCATACGCGCCGTCGAACTGCGCCTCGGTCATGTTCGAAAGCGTCAGGCCCGCGCTGTCTTTGCGCGTCACGAACGTGAGCGTGAACGTCTTCGCGACGCCGGCTTCGATGCGTCCCGCCCACGAGAGCTGACGATTCTCTTCGAGCGTCCACTCCGGAGGCATCGCGACGAGCAGGGCGCTGGTGGGGATGCGATTGGTGACCCGGAGGTAATTCGGAGCGGAGTCGCCGTCATTGCGGACGACGATCGTGTAGTCGATCGTCTGCAGCGGCGTGATCGTGTCGCGCGACGCCTTCGTGTTGATGGTGAAGTGCGGCGCCGCCGCGACACGAGTCGCGAGGAAGAGGAGCGCGAGCAGAAGCCCGCGCGCCGTCACTGCACGTCGTAGAGCTTGTTGTGCTTCGCGAGCGATTCCTCGCTCTCGAAGTAGAAGACGTGTCCGTCATCCTGCGCGGCGATCACGGCCTTCGCCTTGTCGACCTTGTTTCCGGTGATCGGATCGACGGCCTCACGCTTCTCCGCGTTCTTCGCGAGGGTTTCCTTGCACATCTCGCAGCAGCCGTAATACGTCTTCCCGTCGACCTCGACCGGAATCTGGTCTTTCCCCATCGCCATCTCGTTGACCATGCAGACGGTCTTCGAATCGACCTTCTTGAGCTTGCCGTGCGGCTTGACGCCATCGGCACCGGCGAACGCAAAGAAGGCAACGAACAGCGACAGGAGGAGAGCGAGTTTCTTCATGGCGGGCATTGTAACGGGGGAAGGAGGGAGGTAAATCCCGGGTCGAGCTGCGAGGTTGCGGGGATGGCGCAGGTCACCGCGGGATGCGAGAGCACGAATTTGAGAAACAGCTCCGGCCAGCTTTCGCAGTCGAGGTCTCCTGCGAAGGGAGGGAGCGGTCTGCCGTGGAGGGAATCGGGCGCGCCTGCATCACGCCATTCTGTGATGCACGGCGCATTACACGTCACGACTAACTTTTCGTTTTCTTACGCGTGTGAAGAGACAGCAACTGAATGGTGACGGCACGAACCGATTGCGAACTCATTCGTATGTGGTGGGCAGAAGCATGCTCGACATGAAACGGCAGTGCGAACGCTGCGAGGTCATTCTCTCCGAGGATGAGATCGCGTTCATCTGCAGCTACGAATGCACGTTCTGCGCGAACTGTACGCGCTGGTTCCAGTCTCGATGTCCGAACTGCGCAACCGAACTGGTACGAAGGCCGCGGCGCGGCGATGAGGTGCGAGAGCTCGCCGCGCCACTGATCTGAGGTGGTCCTCCCGTGCGATCGGCACGAGAGGACCACCGGCTCATTCCGACTTCAGCATCCCGCACTTCGCCATCGCGGCGTCGTACGGATTGCCGACTTCGCCCTTCGGCTGCAGCCACGACTTCTTCACCATCGGGCAGTAGTAGACCGACGGCTTGTCCCCTTTCGCGGCTTCGCGAAGTTTCATCATCTCGTCGGACAGCGACGCGAACGAATCGCGCGCCGCTTTGAGATCGGCCGATTTCGCGACCGCCTCGGCCTTCTCGGCGATCGCGGTCTGCTTCGCCGTCTTCGCTTCGGTGGCCAGCGCCGCGGCGCTCTTCTGCGTCTCTGCGAGCGAGCCCTTCAGCAGGCCCTGCCGGACGCTTTCGTATTTCGAGAACAGGTTCGGGCTCGCGAACAGCGGCAGCGCGAGGAGGGCGAGAATCAAGGCGAGTTTCTTCATGGACATGGCTCCTTACGGTTCGGCCCGCAGGCCGGATGGTTTCAGGCGACCGTTCTTCAGGTCGCGTCTCTTCATGATCAGGAAAATGATCGGTGTCACGAGCAGAACATGAATTGTCGACGTGACCATCCCGCCGATCAGCGGAACGGCGATCGGCTTCATCACGTCGGATCCGGTTCCGGTGGCCCACAGGAGCGGCAGCAGGCCGATGACGGTCGTGGCCACGGTCATGATTTTCGGCCGCACCCGGAGCAGCGCTCCTTCGACGGTCGCATCGAAAATGGTCTGGTCCGTCACCTCTCCGTGCTCCATGTGACGATCGAGCGCCTCGTGGAGATACAGCACCATCACCACGCCGGTCTGCACCGCCACGCCGTACAGCGCGATGAAGCCGACCCACACCGCCACCGACCAGTTGAAGCCGTAGAGCCACATCAGATAGACGCCGCCGATGAGCGCGAACGGCACCGAGAGCATCACCAGCGACGCCTCTTTGGCCGAATGAAACGTGAAGTAGAGGATGACGAAAATGATGATCAGCACGAGCGGCACGAGCACCTGCAGCCGCTTGCGCGCGTGAATCTGATTTTCGTACTGGCCGGAGAACTGGGTCGAGTATCCGGCCGGGAGCTTCAGTCGCGCGTCGAGCGCCTCTTTCGCATCGTCGACGAACGAGCCCATGTCGCGGCCGCGCACATTGAGCTGCACGAGCGCGCGCAGCTGGCCGTTCTCGGAGTTGATCATCGCCGGCCCGGCGCTGGCGGTGATTTTCGCGAGCTGGCCGAGCGGCAGTTGCAGCGCCGACGATGACGGCGAAGACGCGCCGAACGCCGCCGCGGCACTCGAGGCGCCCATCGACATGCCGCCCGAAGAGACAGGCGCCGGAATCGAAGAGGGGGCTGCCGCGGCGCTCATCTGCGGAATGGTGATGAGCATGTTCTGCAGCGAGGCGACGTCGTCGCGATAGTCGGGGAGATAGCGCACCTGCACCGGATAGCGCGCCCGTCCCTCGACGGTGGTGGTCACGTTCACGCCGCCGATCGCGGTTTCGATCGCATCGAGCACGACCCCGACCGGAATGCCGTAGCGCGCGATGGCCTCGCGATCGACTTCGATGTTGATGTACTGCCCGCCGGAAATGCGCTCGGTGTAGAGATCGGCGGCGCCCGGAATCGTGCGCAGGATCGCTTCGGCCTGCAGGCCGAGCGCTTCGAGCGTGGCCAGATCGGGGCCGAAGATCTTGATGCCGAGCTGCGTGCGCACGCCGGTGTTGAGCATGTCGATGCGGTTGATGATCGGCTGGGTCCAGCCATTCGTGACGCCGGCGATCTTCAGTTGCGCGTCGAGCTCCTGAATGATCTGGTCCCTGGTCATTCCTTTCGGCCATTCGTCGCGCGGCTTGAGCTCGACGATGGTCTCGAACATCGAGACCGGCGCGGGATCGGTGGCGGTTTCGGCCCGGCCGACTTTGCCGAGGACGTAGGCGACCGCCGGATGTTTCGCGAGGATCGCGTCCTGCACCTGAATGATGCGCCGCGCCTCGGTGATGTTGATGGCCGGCAGCGTCACCGGCATGTAGAGCAGCGTCCCTTCGTCGAGCGGCGGCATGAACTCGCGCCCGAGGCTGAGCATCATCGGAATCGCGATCAGCAGGGCGATCACGTTCAGCGCCAGCATGGTCTTGCCGTAACGCAGCGACCAGCGCAGGAAGGGAGCGTAGATGCGCGTGAAGAAGCGGCTCACCGGGTTCTGCGATTCGAGTCGCATCTTCCCCCGCATGAAGAACGTCATCAGCGCCGGCACGAGCGTAATCGCCAGCACCGACGCGCCGATCATCGCGAACGTCTTCGTGTACGCCAGCGGCGCAAACATCTTCCCCTCGCGGCCGGTGAGGAGAAACACCGGCAGGAAAGAGGCGATCATCACGAGGAGCGAGCCGAAGATGGCCGGGCCAACCTGCTGCGCACTGGCGATGATGAGGCGGCGCCTGTCATCCCGAGCGAGCGCAGCGAGTCGAGGGACCTCCTGCGAGTCGGAGGGAGGTCCCTCGACGCCGCTTCGCTCCGCTCGGGATGACACTTCGTGCTGCCTCTCTGCCAGTCTTCGGTACGCGTTCTCGACCATCACGATCGAGGCGTCGACGATTTCTCCGATGGCGAGGGCCACGCCCCCCAGCGACATGATGTTGGAGGTGATGCCGAACTGGCGCATGAGGATGAAGCTGATCAGCGCGGAGAGCGGCAAGCCGATCAGCACCGTGATCACCGAGCCGCCGTGCATCAGGAAGACGATCACCACCAGCGAAACGATGATCGCTTCTTCGGTGAGCGCTTCCTTCAAAGTCGCGACGGCGTGTTCGATCAGTTCGCTGCGGTCGTACGAGGTGTGGATCTCGACGCCGGGAGGCAGCCCTTTCTTCAGATCCTCGATGCGCGTCTTCACGCGATCGATGACCGCCTTCGCGTTCTCGCCGTAGCGCGCGACGATGATGCCGCCGACCACTTCGCCTTTGCCGTTTTCGTCGAGCAGGCCGCGGCGCAGTTCGGAGGAGAGTTGCACGCTGCCGAGGCTGGAGAGATAGATCGGCGTTCCGGCCGGTGCGTCGACGACGATGTTCTCGAGATCCGAAACGCGCTGGATGTAGCCGATGCCGCGGACGATGTACTCGGTCTGGCCGACCTGGATCAGCCGCCCGCCGACGTCGTTGTTCGAGCGGCGCACGGCGTTGACGACGGTATCGAGCGATACGCCGCGCGCGGCCATCTTGATCGGATCGAGATTGACCTGGTACTGCTTGACGAAACCGCCGACGCTGGCCACCTCGGCCACGCCATCGACCGACTGCAGGCCGAGTTTGAGATACCAGTCCTGAATCGAGCGCAGTTGTCCGAGGTCGTGATTCTTCGAGTGCAGCGTGTACCAGAACACGTGGCCCACGCCCGTCCCCTCGGGGCCGAGTCGCGGCGTCACGCCGGCCGGCAGCATCGCCGCCACCGTGTTCAGGCGTTCGAGCACGCGCGTGCGCGCCCAGTAGATGTCGACGTCGTCCTCGAAGATCACGTAGACCAGCGAGAAGCCGAACATCGACTGTGCGCGAACCGCCTTGAGATGCGGCAGGCCCTGCAGATTCGACGCGAGCGGGTACGTGACCTGATCCTCGACGAGCTGCGGCGAACGTCCCGGCCAGTCGACGTAGACGATCACCTGGTTGTCCGACACGTCGGGAATCGCGTCGAGCGGCGTGTGCAGCGTCGACCAGACGCCCCAGCCGGTGAGCGCGGCGTAAAGCAGAAAGACGATGAAGCGATTGCGAGCGGAAAGCTCGATGATTTTCTTGATCATGACGCGTGCGGCGCGCGATTAGTGCGCGTGCCCTCCGCCGGCGGCTGCACCGCGCAGCTGCGCTTCGCTGTCGAGGAGGAAGCCGCCCTCGACGACGACGTTGTCCCCAGGCTGCAATCCCGACACGACCACGATGGCCTCGCCGTGACGCTGGCCGGTCATCACTTCCCGCGGCTCGTACGAGCCAGGCTCGCTCTCCACCCAGACGAACTTCTTCTGGCCGCGATCGACGACGGCGCTGGCCGGCACCATGATGTGCGGGGGCGCGGGCTGCCCGATGATGCGCACGTTGACGTACATGTCGGGCTTGAGCGTGAGACCGGGATTCGGCATCTCGACGCGGACGCGCGCGGTTCGCGTCGCTCCGGCGAGCACCGGCTGGATGAACGCCACCTTGCCGGTGAACTTCGTTCCCGGAATGGCCGTGGAGGTGATCTCGACGGCCTGTCCGAGCTTCACGTCCGGCAGTTGTTGTTCGTAGACGTCTGCCTCGACCCAGACGTGCGACAGATCGGCCACTTCACAGAGTGGCTGCCCCTGCGCGACGTACTGCTGTTCGAGCGCGAGCTTCTTCGTCACGATGCCGGAGACCGGCGAGGTGATGTTGGTGGCGAAGATCGGTTTCGACGAACGCTCCAGCTGCGCGATCTGTGCGGCGGTCATGCCGAAGAGCATCAGCCGCCGGCGCGTCGATTCGACGAGGTCCTCCGATGCGTTGCGCGCGTTGTCGAAACCGGCGCGGCGCATCCGCTCGCGGTTCTGGAGCGCGAGCAGATACTCCTGCTGCGTGGCGAAAAGATCGGGCGAATAGATCGTGGCCACGGTGTCGCCGCGACGCACGGTGTCGCCGGTGAAGTTCGCGAAGAGCTTCTCGATGCGGCCGGCGGTGTACGACGTGATCTGCGCGACGCGGCGTTCGTCGAACGTGACGCGCCCGGTGGTCACCAGCTCGCCGGTGTGCGTGTCGAGAGCGACGCGGACCGTATTGACGTTGGCGGTGATGCGCTGCTCGGGCGAGAGTGCGATCGCATGCAGCGCGTGATCGACATTCGCATTCGCGGGCGCCGCCGACGTGGTGCGCTTCACCAGAGCCATGCCGCAGATCGGGCAGCTGCCCGGCTTGTCGGAGACGACGCTCGGATGCATCGGGCAGGTGTAGACGTCGGCTGCTTTCTCGACGTTGGTTTCATTCGTCGCCGTCGCCGGTTTCGTGGCCCGCTTGCAGGCGGCTGGAAGGAACGTGCTGATCGCGACGAGCGTCGCGACGATCATTTGTTTGCGCATTACATGCTCCCCATCGAGCTGGTGGTGGCTGCCGCGGCGGCGGGAGTGGCGGACGGCGAGGCGAGTGCGACGCCGGCGCGCGCCCCTTTGCGCAGCGCCTCGTAACTGACGACCGCCTGCGCGTGCGCGGCGAGAAAGTCGTAGTACTGAAGCTGCAGGCGCAGGTAGGCGGTCTCGGTCGAGAGGATCGCGTCGAACGGCGCCTTGCCGGTCTGATACGCGGCGAGCGTCGATTCGAACGCGAGCTGCGCCTGCGGCACGAGCACGTCCTTGTGGAACTTCATCTGGCTGGTCGCTTCCTCATGCGCGACGACGGCCGCGGCCAGTCCCGCGACGAGCGCGCGACGCATCTCCGCGATCGCCGACTGCGCCGCATCGCGGCGGAGGATGGCCTCGCGAATGCGCGGCGCGATCAGCGTTTCATTGCGCAGCGGCAGCTCGATTCGCGCGGTCACGCTGAACATGTCCCGCTGCATGCGCCGATAGCCGTACTGCGCCTCGACCTCGACGTCGGGACGATTCTCCGCGCGCGCCAGCCGGATCTCCTCCTCGGCGCGCTCGACTTCCGTCTGCAACGCCACGAGCGCCGGATGGTCGGCCGGCGGCGCCGCCGGCGCATCGATCGCGAGATCGTCCGTGTTCTCCGGCATCACGATCGTCGGGATGCCCGTCCCGACCGGCAGCTCGAGCAGCGTGAGCAGGCGCGCGGCCGCGGCCCGGCGGCGTCCTTTCAACTGCAGTACGTCGTGATCGAGGTTGCTGCGCTGCAGCTGCGCGCGAATGACGTCGGCCTGCGCGGAGGTGCCGACCTCGTAGCGCACGCGTGCGGCGGCGGTGACCGCCTCGATCATCTCGCGGACGTTCTCCGTCGCGGCGAGCTCCGCATCGGTGATGGCGAGCTCGTACCAGGCCAGAAGCACGTCGCGCTCGATCTCGGCGCGCACGGAGTCGAGCTGTTTCTCCGCCGCCAGCGCCGCGAGCGACGCGACATTCCGGCGCGCGTCACGCTTCTCGGCACGCACGAGCTTCTGCGACGCGCCGACCATGTACATGGTCATCATCTCGTCGTCGCGCAGATCGATCATCTTGTTCTGGATGCCGGTCATCAGCATCGGATTCGGCAGCGAATCGGCGGGCTCGACGCGCTCGCGCGCGGCCGCGGCCTCGGCGCGCAAACGCGCCAGCGTCGGATTCGTTTCGAGCGCGCGCGCGACCAGCGCCGCGGGATCATGAAAGTCGACGGCGAATGCCGGGAAAGCCATCGACAACAGCAATAGGAGCTTCTTCATCCGGATACCTCGATGTCCCGAAAATCAAATGGACACACTCCTGCCACCGTTCTGCAGGAAGCAGGGAGAAGGGAGGTATCAGATGAGGAATTGTGCGTTCAAAAGGAAGAGAGGAGGAGTGGGCTCGGGGTGAGCCATTGAGGCGGTGGCGAGTGTGGCCTGAACGCGTGAGGGAGAAACTGATGCGTGCGACCACGTGACCAACGCGGCCGGCGCCCACATTCGTGGAGACGTGAGGGAGCCGGCAGACAGGGTCGTTGCTGCGCGAGACGGCGATACGTCGCGGGGAGCGAACGAAGGGGACGCGCAGCACGGCATCTGCGCGTGAACCGTCGGCGCAGCACTTTCGACCGAACAACAGAACCCGTCACCGCACGTCGGGAGGACCCCGGCGGCGAGCACGGACACGACCACCAGAGCGAGGCTGAACGCTCTTTTGATTCGCGACGTGCGCTGAGTGGGATTGCTGTTCATCGTCTGTTGCTGACTCCGACGCGAATGTAGTTTCCGTCTGCCGTGAAACATCGTGCGACGCCGCACCCGGAGGTGTGACGATCCGCACATGAGGCCGGAACAGCGGCAAGGGCCTTTGTCATTTCGAGGGGAGCCCTACGCCCCTGGGCCGGACCGCGGTCGCGTTGAAACAGGGTGACCGCTCCATGGCGGCGACCCCTTCGCCGCCGCGCCGCGATGAGGAACGGCTCGTGACTGTCATCACATCGCTGAGTGACTGAGGTCGGTGCGGCGCGAGACATCGGCTTCTACATTCTGTGACGTGCGAATCGGGTCAACAGAACGGAGGCCGTATGCCGTCGCCATATAACCTGGAGGTCGAGTACAACTGTTCCGAGTGCCGCGTGCGCGCCGACCGGTTGTTCTGCAACATGTCGGAGGACGCGGTCGAAGCTCTCGACTCCGTTAAATTCACGGGCCTCTATCCGAAAGGCTCTCTGCTGTTCGTCGAGGGAGAAGAGCCGCGCGGCGTCTTCATCCTCTGCAGCGGCCGCGCGAAGCTCACCACCTCTTCGACGGAAGGCAAGACGCTGATCGTCAAGATCGCGGAGCCGGGCGAAGTTCTCGGCGCGAGCGCGACCATTCTCGGCAAGCCGTACGAGGTCTCGGCCGAGACCATCGAGCCGTCGCAATTGAACTTCATCAAGCGCGACGACTTTCTCAAATACCTCAACACGCACGCCGAAGCCTGCCTGCATACCGCTCAGCAACTCAGTGAGAAGTATCACTCCGCGCAGCGCGAAATCCGCTCGCTCGGTCTGTCGCAGACGACGTCCGAGAAGCTCGCGCGTCTGCTGCTCGACTGGTGCGACCGCGGCGGCGAGCAGACCACCAAGGGCATTCGCCTCAAGGTGCTGCTCACGCACGAGGAGATCGCGCAGATGATCGGTACGACGCGCGAAACGGTCACGCGGCTGCTGAGCGACTTCAAGAAGAAGAAGATGATCGACGTCAAAGGCTCGAGTCTCTTCGTGCTCAGCCGTCCGTCGCTCGAGAATCTCGTGAGTGTCTGATCGCCATGCCGGTTCCTCCTCAGGTGATTGAATCGGCCCCGCATTCATCGATCGCCGACGTGTTGTCGGCGTATGAGACGCTCCAGCACGTGCCGGCCGGCAAGCCACTCTTCCGTGAAGGGACGCTGCCGGCCGGTGTGTGGGTCCTGCGCGCCGGCGAGGTGGAGTTGTCGTGCTCGTCGAAAGGTGGGGATGCGCTGGCGATGCAGATCGCGGACGCGGGAGAGATTCTCGGCTTGACGAGCGTCGTTTCCGGACGCGCTCACGATTCGACCGCGATCGCGCGCACCGGTTGCGAGACCGGCTTCATCGAGAAGAATCGATTCCTCCGTCTGCTGGAGGAGAAGCCGGGCCTCTGGCTCACGGTGCTGCGGATGATCAGCAAGAGCATCAACGCGTGCTGGGACTGCATGCGCACGCTGAAGGCGTAGCGCGCGAACGCGCCACGCCTTCGCGGAAACTCACTCGACGACCGCGAACGACGACCAGGAGCCGTCGTTCGTGTAGAGGATCCACACGCGCCAGGTGGCGACACCATCGTGGATGACATGCTCCTCGACGCGGCCTCCGCCGCTGCCGAGGTAGCCGCCATCGTCGCTGGTCCGTCCGCCCGTGGAGCCCACCAGACCGCCGTCGTCTTCTGCACGCCCGCCGCTGCCGAAGATCTGACCGGAATCTTCGGTGCGGGTACCGCTGCCGAGCGTGCCGCCGCCACCTGCCTCGTCGCGATTTCCGCTGCCGAGGAAACCACCCGATTCCGACGTGACACCGACGCCGGCGCCGAGCGCCGGGTTCTCTTCTTCTTCACTGCGGCCGCCGCTGCCGACGGTCTGTCCGCTGCGCGTGCCGCTGCCGATCAGGCCGCCGGCGTCGTTCGTGCGTGCGCCGCTGCCGAAGAGCGGGCTCGCCGCCTCGGACGTGTCACCGACGCCGCTGCCGACCATCGGGCCGTCGTTGCCGCTGCCGAGTTGTCCTCCGCTGCGCGTGCCGCTGCCGATCGTTCCGCCGCCATCGTCTTCCGTGCGTGCGCCACTGCCGATGATCTGGCTGCTGCGCGTGCCGCTGCCGATCATGCCGCCGTCATCGCCGGTACGTCCGCCGCCGCTGCCGAGTGTGCCGCTCTCTTCGGTGCGGCCGCCGCTGCCGAGAGTCTGACCGCTCCGCGTGCCGCTGCCGATCAATCCGCCGTCATCCGCGAGCGCCACACAGCTCACGAACATCGCTCCTGCCAAAACGCCATAAGCCGTCCGTCTCATCGAAGCTCTCCGTTCTTCTTTTTGTCGACTTCACTTTCGATGGATGCGAGCGGCGCGGTGATGTTCCGACCGCCCTGTGATCGTCATCACTCGGTCACATGATGCGAGTCATCCCTCGATGTTCGACGCCGGCATACCTTGCTGAGCGGAGGCAATCCCATGTCCGTAGCAGAGGTGATCCGGGACGCGCGTGCGAGCACGGATGCGCCCCGTCCGGCGACGATCGAGACCGCGGTGCTGGACGGCAACGAGGCCGTTGCGCGCGTCGCCTACAAGACCAACGAAGTCATCGCCATCTACCCGATCACTCCGTCGTCTCCGATGGGCGAGTGGTCGGACGAATGGGCGAGCAAAAAGAAGCCGAACCTCTGGGGCACCATCCCGACCGTGGTCGAGATGCAGAGCGAGGCTGGCGCGGCGGGCGCGGTGCATGGCGCGCTGCAGACCGGCTCGCTGGCCACCACGTTCACTTCGTCGCAGGGCCTCCTGCTGATGGTGCCGAACCTCTACAAGATCGCGGGCGAGCTCACGCCGGCCGTGATCCACGTTGCCGCGCGCACGCTGGCGACGCACGCGCTGTCGATCTTCGGCGATCACAGCGACGTCATGTCGTGCCGCTCCACCGGGTGGGCGCTCCTCTCCTCCGCGAGCGTGCAGGAGGCGCATGACTTCGCGCTCGTGGCGCAGGCGGCCACGCTCGAAACGCGCATCCCGTTCCTCCACTTCTTCGACGGTTTCCGCACCTCGCATGAAGTGGCGAAGATCGAGTTGCTGAGCGACGAGCAGATGCGCGCGATGATCGATCTCGAGCTCGTGTTCGATCATCGTTCGCGCTCGCTCTCGCCCGATCATCCGGTCGTGCGCGGCACGGCGCAGAATCCCGACGTCTTCTTTCAATCGCGCGAGCGCATCAATCCGATCTACGCCGCCGCGCCGAACATCGTGGCCGAGGCGTTCGACCGCTTCGCGCGCATCAGCGGCCGCTCGTATGCGCCGTACGAGTTCCACGGCGCGCGCGACGCGGAGCGGGTGATCATCGCCATGGGCTCGGCGTGCGAGACGATCGAGAAGACCGTCGATGCGCTCGTCGCGCGCGGCGAGAAGGTCGGCCTGCTGAAAGTGCGTCTCTATCGGCCGTTCGATCTCAAACGCTTCGTGCAGGCGCTGCCGGCGAGCGTGAGAACGGTGGCGGTGCTCGATCGCACCAAGGAGCCGGGCGCGAACGGCGAGCCGCTGTACCTCGACGTCGTGAATGCCCTCTTCGAATCGCGGCGCTTCCTCAACGTCGTCGGCGGCCGGTATGGACTGTCGTCGAAGGAATTCACGCCGGCCATGGCCAAAGCGGTGTTCGACAACATCGCCGCCGGCGAGCCGCGCAATCACTTCACCATCGGCATTCAGGATGACGTGAGCCACACGTCGCTGCCGTTCGACGCATCGTTTTCGATCGAAGGGAACGACGTCGTGCGCGCGCTCTTCTTCGGCCTCGGCTCCGACGGCACCGTCGGCGCCAACAAGAACACCTGCAAGATCCTCGGCGAGCATGGACGTTTCGTGCAGGGCTACTTCGTGTACGACTCGAAGAAGTCGGGTGCGGCGACGGTCTCGCATCTCCGCTTCGGCACCGAGCCGATTCACGCACCGTATCTGATCGAGCACGCGAACTTCGTCGCCTGCCATCAGCCGTCCCTGCTCGACCGCTACGACGTGACGAAGGAGTTGATGGAAGGCGGCACGTTCCTCTTCAACGGAACGATCGAGAAGATTCCGTCGCGCGTGCTGCGCGCGCTCATCGCGAAACAGGCCCGGCTCTTCACGATCGACGCGACGAAAGTGGCCCGCGACTCCGGCATGGGCACGCGCATCAACACGATCATGCAGGTCTGCTTCTTCAAGCTCGCCAACGTGATGCCGGCCGAAGAGGCGTTGAGCGCGATTCGGAAGGCGATCCGGAAAACCTACGGCGCGAAAGGCGACGCGATCGTCGAGAAGAACCTGCGCGCGGTCGATGCCGCACTCGCGAATCTGCACGAAGTGCCGCTGCCCTCGAAGCTGGCGGACGAGGCTGCACCCGCCGGTCACGCGCATTCCGAAACCGCGTCGGAGTTCGTGCACGACGTGCTCTTCGAAGTGATTCAGGGGCGCGGCGACGAACTGCCGGTCAGCGCGTTGCCGTGTGACGGCACGTTCCCGGTCGGCACCACGAAATACGAAAAGAGAAATCTCGCGCAGGAACTGCCGGTGTGGGATGCGGCGGCCTGCATCCAGTGCGGCAAGTGCGCGATGGTCTGTCCGCACGCGGCCATCCGCATCAAGGCGTACGACGAATCACTGCTCGCGAACAAACCGGCCACGTTCAAATCGGTGAAGCCGATGCACAAGGAGTTCGGCGACGGCTGGGCCTATTCGATCCAGCTCGCGCCGGAGGATTGCACCGGCTGCACGCTGTGCGTCGACGTCTGTCCGGCCAAGTCGAAGATCGTGCCGGATCGCAAGGCGCTCTACATGAAGCCGCAGGAGCCGATCCGCGAGCAGGAAGCGGAGAACTGGGACTTCTTCCTCACCATCCCCGAGCTCGATCGCTCGAAGCTCTCGCCGAATCTGATCCGCTCGATCGAGCTGGCCCGTCCGCTCTTCGAGTTCTCCGGCGCCTGCACCGGGTGCGGCGAAACGCCGTACCTCAAGCTGATGACGCAGCTGTTCGGCGATCGTACGGTCGTCGCCAATGCCACCGGCTGCTCGTCGATTTACGGCGGCAATCTGCCGACCACACCGTGGACGACGAACGACGACGGACGCGGTCCGGCGTGGTGCAACTCGCTGTTCGAAGACAACGCGGAGTTCGGACTCGGCTTCCGCATCTCGATCGACAAGCAGCGCGATTTCGCGATCGACCTGCTCAGGCGCCTGGCGAGCGACATCGGTGAGGAGCTCGTCACCGCAATCCTCGGATGCGCGCAGAAGGACGAGGCGGAGATTCACGAGCAACGGACGCGGGTCGAGCTGTTAAAGACGCGTCTGCGCCGCCTCGAGCTCGCGCAGCGCATGCACAAGCTCGATTCCACCGACGCGCAGCATCTGCTCGCGATTGCCGATTACCTGGTGAAGAAGAGCGTCTGGATCGTCGGCGGCGACGGCTGGGCGTACGACATCGGATTCGGCGGTCTCGATCACGTGCTTGCCAGCGGCCGCAACGTGAACGTGCTCGTGCTCGATACCGAGGTGTATTCGAACACGGGAGGACAGGCCTCGAAGTCGACGCCGCGCTCCGCGGTGGCGAAGTTCGCCGCCGGCGGAAAGGCCGCCGCGAAGAAAGACCTCGGCCTGATCGCCATGACCTACGGAAACATCTACGTCGCCTCCGTGGCCCTCGGCGCGCGCGACGAGCACACGCTCAAAGCGTTCCTCGAAGCGGAGGCGTATGACGGCCCGTCGCTGATCATCGCCTACAGTCACTGCATCGCCCACGACATCGACATCGCCTCGGGCCTGCAGCATCAGAAGGCGATGGTCGACGCCGGCCAGTGGCTGCTCTATCGCTACCACCCCGACCGCAAGGCCAAAGGCGAAGCGCCGCTGCAACTCGACACGCGCCGCATCACCACGCCGGTCGAATCATTCCTGCGCAGTGAAGGGCGGTTCTCCAAGCTGCTGCGCGGCGATGAAGCGGCGGCGCAGGAGATCATCGATCACGCGCAGCACGACGTCGATGCGCGCTGGCGGATGTATCAACACCTGGCGACGCTCAAGTAGCCGCGAAGGAACGGCGCGCCGTGATGCTTACGGCGCGCCGAACGGCGTCGGAGACGATCCGAGCGGCATGCGGTCGAGCGCGGTCTGATAGTGCGGGCGCGGGTCCATCACGAAGTAGAAGATGTTGAAGACCCACAGGAACCAGAGGCAGAAGAACCCGGCCACCGCGCAGATCCAGAAGAACGAATTCGGCGAGAGCCGGATCACGCCGCTGATGTCGACAATGCCGGGCTCCGGTTGCGTGAGCGTGATCTGCGCGCGGATCTCGGCGACGAATCCGAAGTTCACGTTCGTCTTGCCGTTCACCACCCAGATCGTGTTGCCTTCGCGATGGACCGAGCCGCCGACGGTCATGCGCAGCGAGTGCTCGAGCGCCGCGTAAACAACGTCCGCGGACTCATTCGTGACGAGCCGGCGATAGATGGTGAATTCGCGGTTCATGGTGCGAAGAAGAATACACGCGTCAGAACCGGCGACGGTTCGCTACACCGTCACGGTGCTGACGCGCCGGCGCGGTGCGGGGCGCCGGATCGGCACGGCGTACCCGATGCGCAGCAGCAGCTGCGGCGGCTTCGGCGTGCGCACGAGCTTCCACAGCTCGCGGCGCAGTTCCGGCACCTGAATCGGCTGATTCAGAAACGCGTACTGCACGCCGAGGTTCGTCAGCGTCAGCAGCAGGCGTTCGAGTGTTTCTCCCGCGCGGAGCAGCGACTGGCGATCTTCGTCGCTCATGATCACGAGCAGGCCGGCGGCGTTCGTGGCCAGCGTGCGATCCGTTCTGCCGCGCACGTCGCCCACGTCGAAGCTGCGCACGAGCCACGGTGCGAAGGCGGAGAGCGGACCGGGAATGCCGAACGCGTCGCCGCAGATCCCGTCGGCGGCCGGCGTGTCATTCGTGCGCACCCATTGCGCGAGCTCGTGCCTCCACTGCGGATTCGCGAGCAGACGGCGATCCGCCTCCTCGATCAGCTCCGCCGCATGCGTGCGTTCCTGCGGCAGCACGAAACGAATTTCATCCGAGCCGTCCACCACCTCGCACAATCGGCCGAGGACGTCCGCTTCGAGCTCGCGCTCATCGAAGGCGGCGCGATTCGTATGCCGTTTCGGGATGGCGGCGAACAATGCGCGCAGCGCGGGATCGGGATCGCAGGTCTCGCGAAACGTCACCATCGCCACCGGCCAGTCCGGATCCTTCGCGTGCACGGCCGGCGTGTACAGCACCGTCGTATCGAACCCGAAATGCGCCGCCGCGATGCGGAGATTCGCGATCGCCGCGCCGATGCTCAGCATCAACTCGCGATCGTGCGGATCGGCCACCGGCACGCGCCGCGAGTAATCGGCGTACACCTCGGCGCCGTCGTCGGTCACGCGGAACGCCCACGGCTGCGCGTTGTGCGCGGACGGCGCGAGCACGGCGTAGCGCAGCAGAAACTCCTTCTGCTGCGCGGCCTCCTCGATCTCGTAGAACTCCGACTCGTCGATGAGATAGGGGTGAATGCGCGGATCGTAAGGACTCATGTTTCGAGCTCCTGTGCCACGGTGGCCGCGACCGGCAGGAACGTCCCGGGCTGATACGCGCAGAGCGGATCGGCCGCGAAGAGATCGCCCGTCATCGCGAATGCGCGGGCCCGCGAGCCGCCGCACACGGTGCGGAACTCACAGCGCCCGCATTTCCCTTTGAAATTCACCTCGTCGCGCATCGCCGCGAACAACTCGCCGTAGCGATGAATCGTCGACAGCGGCTGATAGCGCACGTTGCCGGCCGTCAGCGCCAGGAACGGGCTGAGCGTGATTTCGCCGGTGTGCGAGATGTAGAGCATGTTGGTGACCGCGACCGCTTCGCGCCCGGTGTCGTCGGCGATGCGCAATCCGCCGTCCTCGGCGTCGAAGTAGTGATCGACCGCTTTGAGCCGCTGCTCGACCGCGCGTTGCAGCACGTAGCGGCGGTAGTGCGGCGCTTCGAATGTCCGGATCGGGAACGGCACGCGCTCGCTGAGCGCGAAGATCTTCCCGAAGACCCGTTCGACCTCGTCGGCCGTCAGCGTCTCGACGTGTCTCGAGCCGCCGACCGGCACGAGGAAGAAGATGTTCCAGCGCTGCACGTCGACGTCGCCGAGGAACTCGGCCATCGTGTGCAGGTCATTCATGTTCCGGCGATTGAGGAGCGTGTTCACCTCGACCGGCAGTTCCGCGGTGCGCGCCCAGCGGATGGCGAGCAGCGTCGAGCCGAACTGGCCGCTGATGCCGCGCGACGCGTCGTGACGCTCGGGCGTCGAGGAATCGAGGCCGATGATCAGCCGCGCCAGCCCGTTGCGTTTCAGCTTGCCGATCGCGGCGCCGGTGAGCGATGCCGTCGGACTGACCATCAGCGACGTCTGCACGCCGCGCCGGCGCGCGTAGTCGATGAGTTGCGAGAGATCGGCGCGCTCGAGCGGATCGCCGCCGGTGAGGATCACCTCATCGGGGTTGAGCGAAACGATCTGGTCGATCGTTTTGTAGGCCTCGTACGTGGAGAGCTCGAGCGGGCTGCGCCGCGGTTGTGCACCGATCGGACAGTGCGCACAGGCGAGTTTGCAGGCTCGGGTCAATTCCCACATGACGACGCGCGGACGGTCGGTCCCTGGCTGTTCCATCGAGCTTCACCTCTCGGTTTCTGGTGGTTCGATGGAAGCACGCAAACGCATTCGACCCGGATGACCGATCACACACCGGTGTGTGATCATGCACACGCCGGCCGGTGGTGCGGAAAACCGAGAGTGGTCGTGGAGATCGAATGAGTTCTTGTTGCCCCCATCCCGATTCGGAACACCAGCTTCTCGCGACCTGCCAGGAAGTGATTCATTACCCCTCGGAAGACTATCCGTGCCTCTGCACCGGCTTTCGCGGTGCGGCCGGAAAATGCGCCGAATGCGAGCACGCGGAAAGCGCACACGTGATCACGCGCGTCTGCAAACCGTCCAGCGGCGACTACTGCCCCTGCGGACACTGACCTGCGGATACTGACGGCGTTCAGCCGATGAAGCTGCTGCGCAGCGCCGGCGCTTCGAGCTCGATCTCGATGCAGTCGAGCGCATCGACGACGTCGCGCGCAATCGGATCTTCACCCGCTTCGCTGAGCAGCACTTCGTAAAGCGCGAGCGTGTCGGCCACGTCGGCTTTCGGGATCACCCGCACGGCGAAGCCGGCGTGCTCGATGACGTACTCGCCCGGCACGACCGCGCTTCCGAGGTTGTCGAGGCGGACGGCCTTGCGCGCACCCCAGAAGTCGACGACCGCTTCACTGTTGCCTTTGAGCTCCACGACCTGACCCGGAACGCCGAGACACATGCGACACCTCCGCTCGTTCGAAGGTAATTCCACGGCGTTTTGCGGCCGATGACCGGACGCACGTCGGCGGGTGTCCTGCGTCACACGATGCACTCCGGCGCGCATCTACGTTGATGCCATGCGAGTCCGCAATGCCATCACCTCGAAAGCATTGACCGGCGGGAGCACCGAATGAGCAGAGTGAAGACGGAACTGCAGTCGTGGGAAGAGCTGTACGCGCAGGAGATCGCGCGGTTCGATGCGCTGGACGTGATCGTCGAAGAGACCATCGAAGACTTCGGCATCGTCTACGAAGCGTACGAAGAGCTGCATTGCGGCGAGAAAGGCTACGAACGCGACCAGCATCGATGGGAGCTCGATCCCGCATCCGCGGACGATTGGGACGATCGCGGGAAGCCGCTGGCGCAACGGTGGCGGCACTTCGGGCATTAGCTCGATGCCGGTCGTCGGTGGCCGGTAGCCGGGAGTCGGGAGGCCGCCGTCCCACCCACGGATTGCTCACGTGGGTGGGCGAGTCCTCGACCTGTTACCGGCTGCCGGCTTCCGTCATTTCACGAACGCGGTGAAGTCGGTGCCTCCGGCCATCTTGCCGAAGTCGCTCTTGTAGGTCTTCGACGCGTTGCTGGTCGTGTCGGTGATCGTCACTTCGATGCCGAGAGGCGTGGCGGTGGCGAAGAGGACGGCGATGGTCGGCTGTCCCTGATTGTTCGTGTTCCCCTGATCGAGGATCTTCACCAGCATCTCGATGTTGCTGTCGCTGTTGAAGTAGAAGAACGCGCTCTCGAACGAAGCGTTGGCGAAGCCGCTCACCGATTTCACGGAGGCGTTCGTGTCGGGCGGATTGGTGTCGAACGCCGGACGATATTTCACCTGCACCTTGAAGCGATTGTTGAGCATGCACGCGGTCGTGCCGTTCGGCGTGCAGGTGTTGCCGCTCGGCGCGGGATTCAGATAATTCGCGATCGAGGCATACGTCGAGGAGAACGCGCCGTCGACGGTGTAGTTCGCGTTGTCGCAACCGGCGCTCGGATTCGGACCGCAGGCACCGAAGAGCTGGCCCACCACATATCCACCCGCGAGCATGACCGGCGATCCGGAACTGCCGCCGTACGTCCCGCCCTGAAGGCCGACGGAGTAGAGGTAGTTCGGACGCGGACGCGCCGAGCAGGTCGAGGAAGAGGAGTTCACGCTGCTGCTCGAATAGAACTGCGGCGCCGGAACGGCGTAGTCATCCGGAAACGGATGCGAGAGGCGATAGAGCGTGGTGCCGGCCGGCACGGCGCTCGTCCGCGAGTCCCAGCCGAGGAGGATGCGGTAGCCCGGAACGCTGTTCATCCGCACGAAGGTGAAATCGGAGCCGGCGTTCGTCGCCAGCAGCGTCGAGCCGACCGTGCGCGTGACGCTGTTGATGTTCGGGAAGGAGCCGCCGCACGAGGCGGTGCGATAGTCCCAGTACGCTTCGAGCGACGTGGCCGAAGACTGCGTCGAGAAGCAGTGGTTCGCGGTGAGGAGGTACGGGATGCTGGTCGAGGTGTCGGTGTCGTTGAGCAGGCCGCCGCTGCAGACATAGCCCTCGCCGCCCTTCACATATTCGAGATGCGCAACCGCGCGGCCGGCCTGTTCGATGACGTCGAAGGTGTTGCTGCTGACACACCTCATGTCGACGAGGCACGATGAAACGTCCTGCGCCTGTACGCCGTTCACGCCGGCGACGAGCTCGATGACGTCCGCAACTTCGAACGTGCCCTGCTGGCCAGCCGGCACTTCGATCTCGATGTACGCGATCTCGCCGGCGACACTCGGCGCATAGACGTTCTGCTGGTCGTCGATGAGCTCGGTGCCGAACGCGGTTGCATCCCCCTCCGCACCGTAAACCCAGAACGTGGTCCCGGCCGGAACGACGACGTTTTTCAGATGGACGCGAAAGCGATACGCACGCTCGACGCGAACGCTCCCACTCCACAAGAGGTTGCCGGCGGCACTCTTCGTGACTTTGCCAATGCGCGCGGACTGCGTGGCGACGCCATCGCTCGCGCCGCCGATGCGCACCTGCAACGCACCGCCGAGGCCGCGCGTGAAGCCGTTCTTCGCCGGCGTCCGCCCCTCCGCGTTCCACACGCGCACCGCTTCGATCGCCTCGGGCTCGACGTCGTTGGCCGCGGAGAGGCTCACGATCGGCTCCGCCGCGCTCGCCTGAGCGACACGGGGAGCGGGCGCGCGATGCGCCATCCCGATCGCGTCCGGCACGAACGACGGCGCGACACGATCGACGGCAAGAAGGGAAGTTGCAGAAAACAAGAGCACGGCGAGAAGCGAACGACGCATGGAAATCTCCTCGTGATTGGACGTAACCGAGGATAACGCAGCCCACGCTTACGAATTGCTTACCGGGCGGCACGGCCGCCTGCGCCAGTTGCTTCGCTGAGGCACGTGCGGCTGGGCGGCACGGCCGCCTGCGCACGTTGCTTCGCTGAGGCACGTGCGGCTGCCGAGTGGGATGGCTTTGAGCGGGTGCACCGACTTTGGAAAGGGGGACGAGCTGCGCGGCTACCCTGCGGGTCTCAGTTTCCAGGCGACGTAGGGTCGGGCCAGTTGCTTCAATGCCCAGTTTTTCGCGCGATAGGCGTGCGTGCGGAACGTTGGCGGGACGAGGCCCGCGGCTTCTTCGGCCTGCACGACCAGCGAGACTTCGATCGGCAGGATTCCGATCGGCAGTCCTGCGCGGCGGCAGGATTCGTGGAGGTACGCAAAGACGTCTTTCATCGCTTCCGGATCGGGGGAGGGGTGTTGCTCCATCTCGCTGCCGACGGTGGGGCGGAAGATGCAGACGGTCGGGAAGGCACCGGCGTTGACGATGCGGTCGATGCCGCGCTTGGTGGCCTCGATCGGTTCGACGCCGGCGATGATCTCGCCGGAGACGCGCCCGCGTCCCAGCTTCCGCGAGGTGTACTCCATCGCCTCGAAGAACGCGTGTTGCCCGACCGTGTTTGCCTTGCCGGGGCAGAGGCGCGCGAACCACTCGGGATCTTCGAACTCGTAACAGAACGAGAAGTGATCGGTCCCGGCGGCGATGAGCTGGTCGTATTCGTCGAAGCGGCGTTTCGGCACCGGCACCGCCTGCACGCCGATGAAGCCGCCGACGCGTTCGCGCACCGCCCGGACGTACGGCTCGCACATCCGCAGCCCGTCCGTGGCCGCGCGGTCGTCGTGCTCTTCCCAGTGATAGCCGGTATTGAAGTGTGTGAAGACCGAGCCGGACTCCTGTTGTGCCGCGCGCGCCACCTCGATGACGTCTTCGATGCGCTTGCGCGTTTCTTCGACGGTGCCGACGTTCTGTCCGGTCGTGCAGAACTTGCAGGCTTCATTGATCTCGCTCGACCAGTAGATGCAGCGCGCGCCGACGTAGATGCCGAGGTAGGTACCCTGGAGAATGCCGATGCGCGACATCTCCGTGCCGTGCGACGTGTGGCGGCCGTACCACGACGGCTCGGAGGGAATGCGAATCGGGTAGGCGTCACCGGTACGCGTATCGAGGATGGTGTCGTGCTCGAAGAGAAACGGCGAGCTCTCCGCGAAGCGCTCGACGACCGGCACGTTCATCCAGATGTCTTTCGGCCGCGACGGGATCACGATCTCGAGCCCCGAGCCGAGGCCGGCGCGGGTGCGGGTGATGCGGCGGCCGGCAGCTTCGCTGAGGCGCATGCCGCGGCAGAACAGCTCGATCTCGAGCTCGACCGGTTTGAGCACGCGCCCAGTCAAAAGCCGCGTGCAACTTCGGCGTATGACATCGATCACACGACCATGTGATCGGCTCTACCGCCGCCTGTTCGCGTGGAGCGGACATTGGCTGCATGAAGCGCGAAGAAATCATCCGCGGCCTGCGTGAAGAGCTCCTCAAATTCACGACCGAAGACAAATCGATGTGCCAGGCCGCCGCCGAGCGCGGCATCTTCTGCCGCGGCTTTCGCCAGTTCGGCGATGCGGAGCTGCGCAGCCGCTACTGGTGGCTGACGCGCAAGTTTCCGAAGATCACGCGACCGCAGCTCGAGACGCTCGCGAACGACTGGCAGCTCGCGCAGCAGGACGTGCGCAATGCCGCCATCTCCTGCGACGTGCAGACGAAGGTGCACGACACCTGCGGCGGGTGGGACGACTTCACCAACGAACAGCTCGCCGTGTTCTACGGGCAGATCACCGGGAAGCAGATCGAAGTAACCTGATGGCGATGTCCAGCGCCACGAATTCGTATCCCGCCCATTTCGAATCGGATGTGGTGCTGCGCAACGGACGCACGCTGCACATCCGTCCCATCCGGCCTGCCGATCGCGAGACGCTTCTCGAGTTTTATCGCGGCCTCTCGCGCGACAGTCTGTACATGCGCTTTTTCGACATGCGCACGCCCGATGCGGCGTTGCAGGACTCGCCGACCGATGTCGATTACGAGTCCGACTTCGGCATTGTCAGCGAGCTCGGCGGCGAGCTGGCCGGCATCGCGCATTACTTCCGTTCTCCGCACAAGCCGAACTCCGCGGAGGTGGCGTTCGCGATCGCCGATCGCGCGCAGGGCTGCGGCATCGGCACGCGCCTGCTCGAAAAACTGGTCGAGATCGCGCGCACGAAACAGATCGAAGTGTTTCGCGCCGAGGTGCTGCCGGAGAACCAGAAGATGCTCGATGTCTTTCTGCTTTCCGGCTTCAAGGTCACGAGCCGCACCGCGGAAGGAGCGGTCCTGGTGTCGTTTCCGATCGCGCACACCGCCGAGTTCGCGGAAGCGGCGGCGGAGCGCTCGCAGAAGGCAGCGTACGCGTCGATGCGCTCGATCTTCGCACCGCGCTCGATCGCGGTGGTCGGGGCGAGCCGCAGGACGGGCCAGCTCGGCCGCGAGATCCTGCACAACCTCGCCGGCACGCGATTCACGGGCGCGCTGTTCGCGGTGAATCCGCGCGTCGACGAAATCGATGGCATACCATCCTTTCCGACGTTGACCGCGATTCCGGATGCGGTCGATCTGGCGATCGTCGTGGTGCCGCGCGATGCGGTGGAAGCGGTCATCGACGACTGCGTGGCCAAAGGCGTCGGTGCGGTGGTAGTGATCACGGCCGGCTTCGGCGAAACGGGGGAGGAAGGGCGCGCCCTCGAAAAGAAGCTGCTGCAGAAAGTGCGCGCCGCCGGCATCCGCATGGTCGGCCCGAACTGCATGGGCGTGCTGAACACCGATCCGCAGGTGCGGATGCACGGAACGTTTTCGGGCGTGTTCCCACCGGCCGGAAACATCGCCATGTCGTCGCAGTCGGGCGCGCTCGGCCTGGCCATCCTCGAGCACGCGAAGCTGCTCAACCTCGGCTTCTCGACCTTCATCAGCGTCGGCAACAAGGCCGACGTCTCCGGCAACGATCTCATTCAATACTGGGCCGAGGATCCGAACACCGAGGTGATGCTGCTGTATCTCGAGAGCTTCGGAAATCCGAAGAAATTCGGCGACATCGCCCGGCGCGTCGGCCGCAAGAAGCCGATCGTCGCGGTGAAGGCAGGACGTTCGACCGCGGGCGCGCGCGCCGCGTCGTCACACACCGGCGCGCTGGCCACCAGCGACGCCATCGTCGACGATCTCTTCCGGCAGTCGGGGATCATTCGCACGCAGACCCTCGAAGAGCTCTTCGACATCGCCGCGTTGCTGGCCAATCAGCCGCTGCCCCTCGGGCGGCGCGTCGGCATCGTCACGAATGCCGGCGGCCCCGGCATCCTCGCGTCGGATGCCTGCGAGGCCAGCGGCCTCGAGATCCCGCAACTCTCCGAAGAAACGAAAACGAAGTTGCGCGCCTATCTGCCGCCCGCGGCGAGCGTCGGAAATCCGGTCGACATGATCGCCTCCGCCTCGGCCGATGACTATCGGCGTTCCATCGACATCCTGCTCGAAGACTCCGCGATCGATGCGGTGCTGGTGATCTACATCCCCGTGCTGCCGACCGATGCGGAGCTCGTCTCCGCCGCCATTCGCGAATGCGGTGCGCGCGCGAACGGCAAGACCGTGCTGGCCACGTTCATGAGCGCGCACGGCACGCCGTCGGCGCTCGCGCCGGTGCCGTCGTATCGCTTTCCGGAGCGCGCCGTCACCGCGCTCGCACGTGCCACGAAGTACGCCGAGTGGCGCCGCCGCCCGGTCGGCCGCGTCCTGCAGTTCGAAGACTTCGATCGCGCCGTCTTGCGCGCGATCATCGAACGCAGGTGTGCAAAGGGCGGTGGCTGGCTCGATGCGCTCGACGTGCAGTCGCTGCTGCTCGCCGCGAACGTGCCGACCGCGATGATGGCCGCGGTCACGAACGTCTACGACGCCGTCAGCTCGGCGATGAAGATGGGCTTTCCGGTCGCATTGAAAGCCGAAGGACCGCTGCACAAGACGGAAGCGGGAGGCGTGAAGCTCGGTCTGCAGGATGAACGCGAAGTTCGCGAGGCCTACACCGAGATGACCGGCCGCCTCGGCGAGCAGATGACCGGCGCGATCGTGCAGCAGATGATTCCCGGCGGCGTCGAGGTGATGGTCGGCGCGGTGGCCGATCCGCTGTTCGGGCACGTCGTCGTCTACGGCGCCGGCGGCACGTTCGTCGAGTTGCTGAGCGACGTCGCCTTTCGCATCCATCCGCTCGACGATCAGGACCTCGACGACATGGTGCGCGAGGTGCGCTGGTCGAGACTGCTGGCGGGCTTTCGCGGCGCGCCCCCTTGCGACGTCGCGGCATTGAAGGATGTGCTGATGCGATTGTCGGCATTGCTGACGCTCTGTCCGGAGATTCGCGAGATCGACGTCAATCCTCTGAAGGTGCTGACGACTGGCGCGGTCGCGGTCGATACGCGTATTCGCGTCGCGGCCATCGAGCCGGCCGCTCCGACCCGAAGGATTTCGTATTGAGCGGCGAGTTCATATACTCGGCGCGTGCGTATCCTCATCGCTGACGATCACTCGCTGTTTCGCGACGGCCTGCGCAGTCTTCTCCAGGCCCAGGGGCACGAGATCGTCGGCGAGGCCCGGAACGGCCGCGAGGCGGTCGAGCTCGTCCGGCTGCTGAAGCCCGAGCTCGTGCTGATGGATGTGCAGATGCCGGAGCTCAACGGCATCGAGGCGACGCGCCAGATCATGACGGAGCTGCCCGAGATGAAGGTCGTGATGCTCACGGCGTCGGAAGAGGAGTCGAAGCTTTTCGACGCGATCAAATCGGGCGCGCAGGGTTACCTGCTCAAGAATCTCGAAGCGGATGCGTTCTTCGAGATGCTCGACAAAGCGCAGCGCGGCGAGCCGGCGCTCACTCCGATCCTCGCGCGCAAGCTGCTCCAGGAGTTCGCGAAACCGGTCGTCGAGCCAGCCGCGACGCGGCCGGAAGAGGAATCCCTGACGGCGCGCGAACGCGAAGTGCTCGAACTGATGGTCGAAGGCGTGACCTCGAATCGCAAGCTCGCCAAGCGTCTCGGCCTCAGCGAAAACACGGTCAAGTTTCACGTGCGCAACATCCTCGACAAGCTGCGGGTCCACAACCGCGCCGAGGTGGTGGGGTACGCGCTGCGGCACGGGATCGTGGAGGGCGGAAAATCGAGCGAGGACCGCTGAGCCGATCAGTTCGTATCGGCCACCGGCAACTCGAATCTCACCTTCGTCCCGCTTCCGACGGCGCTTTCGATCACCAGCGTCCCTTTGATCGCTTCCGCGCGTTCGCGCATGGTGGAGAGGCCGAACTGCGGGAACTCGCCGCGCGCTCGCGCGGCGGCATTGAAGCCGATGCCGTTGTCGACGATCGTACCGACGACCTTGTTCTCTTCCTGACGGATTTCGATACGCGCCTGCGTCGCTTTCGCGTGCTTGCGGATGTTGGTCATCGACTCCTGAACGATGCGGATGAGTTGAAGCTCCTGTGCCGCGGTGAGCTGCACGGCGGGGTCGAGTGTGAAGGATGCGGACACGCCGCTCATCTCTTCCCACCGTTCAATGAACTCCTGCAGGACGTCGCTGAGGGAGCGCTTCGGACCGGGCATGGTGCGCAGGCCGATGATCGATTCGCGCACGTCGCTGTACGCCTGCCGCGCGGCGGAGGCGAGCTCGCGCAACTGTGCGCCCGCTTCCTCCGTTTTCTCGCGCTTGAGGTACATCTCCGCGGCCTGCACCTTCGTGTTCACGTAGCCGAGAATCTGAGCGAGGCCGTCGTGCATCTCGTGAGCGATGCGCAGGCGTTCCTGGGCCACCGCGAGATCGCCGACCTGCTCGTGCAGATAGGCGTTGTCGATGGCCAGTGCGGCCTGCAGGGCGAAGCGCGTCAGCGTTTCTTCGTCGTCCTTCGTGAACAGCTGATGATCGAGCTTCTCGGTGAGATAGAGATTGCCGAGGAACGGCCCTTTGCAGGGAATCGGCACGGCGAGCAGCGAGTGCATCGGCGGGTGATGCGCGGGGAAGCCGTGCGATTGAGCGTGGCTGGTGAGGTCTTTGAGGCGGAGATGCTGGCCTTCGCGCAGCACCACGCCGAGGAGACCGTGGCCGACGGGAGGAGGTCCGATCTTCTCGCGCTCTTCGTTCGTGATCCCCGAGGTGATGAACGAGAGGATGC
This sequence comes from Thermoanaerobaculia bacterium, assembly GCA_036261885.1. Taxonomy (GTDB): domain Bacteria; phylum Acidobacteriota; class Thermoanaerobaculia; order Gp7-AA8; family Gp7-AA8; genus QHVT01. Next base: position 54,758 of record DATAJY010000007.1, read on the forward strand.
GATTGTCGTGATCGACGACCGAGAGCGCGCCGTACTTCGCGCCGACCAGATTGCGCGCCTGCTCGACGACCTTTTTCAGAACGATGTCGCGCGAGAGATCGGCCGTGACGTCGAGAGCCGCGCCGTGCAGCGCGAGCAACTCCGCGTTCTGCCGTTTCAATCGCTCCTGCATCTCGTCGACGAATCGGAAGATGACCATCGAGAAGACGACGATCGCGGCGACGAGCACGATGTCGAGCGCGAGACGCTTCTCCCACGAGATCGTGCCTACCAGGAAGTAGCGCGCGATCTCCATCACCACGACTGCCGCCACCGGCAGCACGATGGCCAGAATTTTCAGCCGCTTCAGTGTCATCAGATACCCCGCCTCACGCGACGCGACGGCGTATTGTGCCTCATGCCGCGACGCGAAGTCGGAGCCCGCGTGCGGAAGCGGGAACGTGGAGAGTGGCGCGCGGCTCATGACGTTTTCCGCAGCACGAGGTCGAACTGCACGATCAGGCGGTCATTCGCTTTGATCATGCCAAACAGCGCGGTCGGCGGCGTGATGCGGAAGTCGGTCATGCGCAGCGGCAGGCGGGCGCGGAGCAGCACGCGATCGTTCGAGAGGCGCTCCGCCTCGACGTCGATCGACACCGTGCGGCGCGCGCCGGCCAGCGTCAGCACGCCGTTGATGCGTGCCCGGAAGCGGCCGGCCGCGCCGTCGCGACGCACCGCGCCGACGAGCTCGTCGAACTCGAACTCGATCGTGGGAAACGAATCGCTGCGCAGCGCGCGATACATGTCGCGCTCCATCTGACGGCTGCCGCAGCGGAGCGTGGAGATCGGAACGCGGAGCGTGAATTCCTCGACGCCCGCGATCACCGAATCCATCTCCAGCAGCGGCGCCGCCACCGCCATCTGCCCATCGAGCGTCGTGCCGCTGCAACGCCACGCGGCCAGGTTCGACGTTCCTTCCAGCACCAGCTTGCTCGGCATCGCAGAGACGAGATGCATCGTCTCGTCAGCAAACGCGAACGGCGTAACGGCAAGAAGAAGGGAGAGCAGCAGAGCGCGCATGGATTCTGTCCGGAGTCGGGAGTCGGTTGTCGGTTATCGGTTGTCGGGAGTCACGTTGTGAGTTGAGTGATGAGCGCTCGTGCGGTTCGTTAGGGGTTGCTGTTATGGAGTCGGTTGCCGTATGCGGAGCGGTTCCCCCGACAACCGACAACCGACTCCCGACTACTGCCTCACTACAATCCAGCGGAACGTGACCCTCACGTCATCGCCGGTCTTGATCGTGTTCATCATTGCGGTGGGCGGTTTGATGCCGAAGGAGGTCATCTTGATCGGAGCGGTGCCGGTCAGCGCGTAGTGGCCGTCGGTGGTCTTGCTGCCCTGTACGTCGAACGCGACGTCACGAGTCACGCCGGCGATCGTCAGTTTCCCTTTCGCCGCGAGCACGAACGATGCGCTTCCGGTCGATTTCGGCGTCGCCTCGATCAGCTCGAAGCGGATCTTCGGATTGGCCGATGCTTTCAGCGCCTCGGCCATCAGTTTGTCCATCTTCGTGTGCTCGCTCTTGAGCGAGGTGACGGGGATCGTGACGACGGCGGTGGCAGGTGCGTTCCAGTTGTCGGGCGTCGGGGCGTTGATCTGACCTTCGATCGTCGAGCCTTCCATTTTCCAGGCATGCAGTGTCGAGGTGCCTTCGACGCGAACGAGACTGCCGGTGGCGGGGGCGAACCGCTCGGCGCTCGCCGCGAGTGCGGCGAGCGCGAGGGTCAGGATGGCGAGCGTGCGTTTCATGGTGTGTTGGTCTCCGGTTGATGCGAGTGTGGTGTGCGTGAGATCGCGAGTCCGTCGTGCCGGTTAGAAGGAGAAGGAGACCTCGGAGACGAAGCCGCTGAATTCGGGGTCGCGCCAGGCCTGGATGTTGTTGTTCACGACCTGACCCTGCGAGAAGCCGCTGTACTTCTGCTGCACGTACTCCATCTTCATGAGCAGGTTCTTCGTCAGCCAGAAGCCGCCGCCGACCTGGATGCGATTCACGCGGCCGTCGGAATCCTGACCACTGAGCTGTGACGTTGCGGCGGCGCTGTAGCGGGCGGCCGCGTAGAGCGCGGGGGTGATCTCGTACTTCACGTCGGCCGCGTAGTAGTTCCACTTCTCTTCCGGAGTGCCGGCGGCGGTGCCGTTGATGTCGAGGTCCTGCGTCATGCCGTAGTGGCCGTAGAGCTTGAGCGGGGAGCCGTTGTCCCAGGTCACGTCGAACTGCGCGGCGCTGAACTTCTCACCAGCCTGCGGGAAGACTCCGCCGGGCGCCTGACCGCCGCCGAGGATGCCTGCATAGCGCTCACCGCTGCGGTTGCCGGAGAACATCTGCATCGCGCTGCCGCCGGCAGCCTTGGTGCCGTTGTCCGACTGATCGGTGGCGATGTAAGAAACGGAGGTCCGCAGCCCTTTCATCGGGATCGCGTACACCTTGCCGTTGTAGGCGAAGCCACGGCCGACGTTCCAGTCTTCCGTGGTGGTGCCGTTCGACACGCCGACGAGCCATCCATAACGTGTGGCCGGAGTCACTTTGCTGCTGGCCTGCATGCCGATCGAGACGATGTTCGGATCGATCACGAAGTTGCCGACCAGCGGGTTCTTCTGCGTGATCGCGTTATTCGAGCGGTGTTCCGACGTGTCGCCGAAGTCGATGAGCATGTGTCCCGCTTTGATGTCGACCTTCTTGAAGATCGGCGTGAGGAACTTCAGGTTCTCGAGGTTCTCGGGAACGCCGGTCATCAGGATGTAGCCTTCGTTGCCGTACGTCTGCGACGGGTGATTGCGGCTCGAGAGATAGAGGTCGAATACGACCGTGATCTCGTCGTTCTTTCCGTACTTGGCGATGAACCCGAGATCGCCGAACGCGTTCTGGAATCCGGGCGACACCTTGGCCAGCGGCTGCCCCTGCAGGTTGAAGGCGTTCTTGTGATTGAGGGTCTGGGCCGTGCCGACCGTATTCAGCGTCATGAAGAGCTTCGCGTTCTCGGTCTCGGTGACCTTCAGCTGCGCCTGGGCGGCGCTGCCGAAGGCGAGAATCGCGGCGGCAAGGGCGAGGGATTTGAGTGCTTTCATTGTTTCCTCCGTGTCGTATCGTGTTAACCAGTCGATGCGACATTCTGTTCAGACAAACCGTTGCAAACTAACCATTTACGGGTGGTTTGGCCGAACGCGGAAGGAGGGGTGGGGGGCAGTGCTTTGGGGTGGGTGGGGTGGGTGGGTTTGGATCGAGGATTGAGGATTGAGGATTGAGGATTGGGGATTGGGCGTGAATTGAAAATTGAAAATTGAAAATTGAAATCACTTGTCGCGAGCGCGACGCGTGCTGGTCTTGCGACGACCACGTTTTCAATTTTCAATTTTCAATTTTCAATTCGACTAATCCGCAATCCTCAATCCGAAATCACCGCCCAGTCTCCAGCTCCGCCACGGCTCCTTTGAAACTGGGGCCTAGCCAGCAGTAGGGGCCGACGAAGGTCAGTTTTTCGGTGGTGAAGAGTTTTCGGTAGCGGGCGGCGGGGCGGCGGAAGAAGGCGTCGAGGTCGCCGACGATGTCGTCTTCTTTCGTCAGCACTTCGAGGTAGGCCATGCCGTCCGTGGCGTCGGCGATGGCGCGGATGCCTTTGTGCAGTTCTTCGTCGGGCACGTAGTGCATGACGTCGGCGCAGACGACGAGGTCGTACGACTTCAGGCGGAGTTTCGGCAGATCGCCGAACGCTGCTTTGCGGATGTTGCGCGTCTTGCCGAAGCGCTGCACGACGTAGTCGGAAGAGTCGTAGCCGAGGTAGGAGATGCGGGGGCGGAGGGCCTTGAGGTGCGAGCGCCAGGCGCCTTCGCCGCAGCCGATGTCGAGCACGCTGCGGATCTCTCGGCGGAGAAAGTATTCGACCGTCGAGACGGCCATTGTCACCTTGCGGCGGATCTCCTCCGGCTCGTTCACGCGCGTGTCGCGGTGGCGATACCAGCGGTCGAAATATGCTTTGTCGTAGACCTTCGTCATTCGGCCGGCATGGTATCGCGCGTCTCGCGAGGCACGCCGATTCCCATGCGGCGCAGCCGGGCGATGAGGCGCGGCATGCGCGGCTCGATCTTGTTGCACGCTTTGATGGCGAAGCGGCTTTGCGGGAAGAGCACGAGCGCCGCCAGCAGGAAGAAGATCCAACCCTGCATGATCGGCAGGAGCGAGCCGATCACGCCGAGGATGGCGAAGACGATGCCGAGAGCGATGCGCAGAAACAGGATCATCGGTGCGGAGAGTTTAGCGGCTGGAGATAATCGGAATTGAAAATTGAAAATTGAAAATTGAAAGAAAACCGTCGCAAGCGCGGTGCCGCCTCGTGCTTGCGACGACCCTTTTTCAATTTTCAATTTTCAATTTTCAATTCTCATCCCAATGCCTAAGCCCGTTTCGGCCGGAACTCGGTGGCGTCGAGATACTGCAACGGAATCTTCTGAAACTCGGTCACGCCGTATTCGCGCACCAGGCGTTCTTCCGGAATGCCGTCGGCGACCAGCAGCCCGTCGATCTCGCCGTCGCGTCCTTCGAGCTCCCACCCGGTCCAGATCTCGGCATCGCTGTACGGGCGGAGCGAGATCCTTTGCAGATAGCGGCCCATCAGATCCTCAAACGCCGCGGTCCTTGCGTCGCTGCTCGAGATAGAAGGCCAGAAACTCGCGCAGCGCCTGCATCACTTCGAGGATCCCTTCCGGAACCCGCAGGCGCAGCCAGTAGCAGCCGGGGTCGAGCACGTTGCGCAGCAGCTCGATGAAGTGCGTCAGCGACACGTACGTCGTCTGGTACACCTTGCCTTTGGTGTTCTCCTGCCGCGCGCGCTGCACTTTGCCGATCACGCGCGCCGCGAGGTAGTACGGAGACTGCAGCACGTCGAACTCGTCCTGCGACATGCGCGGACCCTTGGTGATGTGCTGGCGATTGATGGTGGCCTGGAGATATTCGAGGACCACGACCACGGCGGTTTTCGGCACCGGGCCGCATTTGCCCGACTCGATCGTGGCATCGAGAAACGCGAGCATCGATTTGAGCTGCTCGGAGTCGGGATAGTGGAGCTCGCGCAGGCCGTACTTCCTGGCGATCGCGCGCTCGTCGATCTCCGGGAGAGACGCCTCGATCGTCTTGTTGTCGTCGGCCATGGAACCGGGCCGAGAATAGCACGTAGAATCGCGCCCCATGCAGACAGCCGAGCTCCTCGGGACGGTCCCTTTGTTCAAGCTGCTCGACGATTCCGAGCGCGCCGATCTCGAGCGCGTTTTTCATCGCCGCGACTTCGCCGCCGGGGAGAAAGTCTTCTCCATCGGCGAGCCGGGGGACTCGCTCTACATCGTCGGCATGGGCAGCGTCGAGCTCTTCGTCAAGGACAACGCCGGCGCGAAGATCGTGCTCGCGCTGACCGGACCGGGCGAGGTGTTCGGCGAGCTCTCGCTGTTCGACGGTGGCGCGCGCACCGCCAACGCGGTCTGTCTCGAACCGACGACGCTGCTCTTTCTCGATCGCGACGATCTGCTCGAATTTCTGCGCCGCCATCCCGACGCCGCGCTCGATCTGCTGACCACGATGGGTCAGCGCATCCGCAGCACCGATGAGCTTCTGCGCCGCCGCGTCGCCCGGAACATCAACGAGGAGATGCAGATCCGCTCCACGACCATCGAGAAGATCGCCGACGTCATCGCCGAGTTCAGCGGCAGCATCTCGTTTCTCTTTCTCAATGCGGCGTGGTTCGCGATCTGGATCATCTGGAACACGCTCCCATTCGTCCCGCACTTCGACCCCTATCCGTTCGGCTTCCTGACGATGGTGGTCTCGCTCGAAGCGATCTTCCTCTCGATCTTCGTGCTCGTCAGTCAGAACCGCCAGGCCGCGAAAGACCGCTTACGCGCCGACGCCGAATACGAGGTGAATCTCAAAGCGGAGCTCGAGATCACCCACCTGCACGAGAAAGTCGATTTCCTGACCGAGGAACTGCTGGCGCGGTTGCCGAGAGTGGGGAGGTAGTCGGTAGTCGGTTGTCGGGAGACCACCGCCCGCCCACGTTCATCCTTGGCGAAGCCGTTCTCCCGACAACCGACTCCCGACTACCGACTACCGCCAAGTCATTTCGAACGTGCAGGTCTTGTCTCCGTGGCACTGGCACTTCGTTTCGCTCACGACCGGGTCGCTGCCGCCGTGGCGGAGGATCGATTCCATGAAATAGCCGTGGGCGCTGGCGCAGAATATCGGGCTGTAGCAGGGATAGTTCGTGTAGATCATGCGCGCGCCGCCCGGTGTCTTCTCGAAACGGACGCTGCCGAACTTCTGATACTGATCGTGAAACTGCGCGTTGTTTTCGAGGAACGCGATCAGCGATTCGGTATCGAGTGAGCGATAGATGCGGCCGATGCCGAGCTCCGCCGACGCGGCGCCGATCAGCGCGAGCACGTTCGGGTACTTCGCCTTCAGCTCTTCGTGAATCGTGCGATCGAGCTCGACGAGCGATTCGAATTCGCACCAGCTCGAGGCGAGCGGTGTGCGCACGTAGCCGCGCGTGCGCGGCGTCAGCTTCTCGATGAGCGCGTTGAAGCCCTGCTCGCCGATCGTGTCGAGCAGAAACTGCTTCCGCCCGCCGAACATGACTCCTTTGACTTTTGCGACCGAAGGATCGGGGCCGACCAGCACTTCTTTTCCATCGAGCTTCGGAGCGACAGCAGAAGACTTGCGCTGCATCAAAAGCGACATGGTCGCAATTCTAGTCCTGACTCAACGGAGATGACGGAATGCTTCCGGAACGAAATCGCCGTCGCTCGCCTCGCGCGCCGCGAGACCGATCTGAAAGTTCATCACGTCGGCGGGGACGGGCGCCTGATAGTTGTCGAGCGTCTCCCGCAGCGCATCCTTCGGCGCCAGCCCCTCCGCCCGGACGCTGCGATACAGCTTCACCGCGATCGATTCCGCGGCGCCCGGCGTGAGGTGAATCGGAATGAACGTTTCGACATCCGCGAAGTCGGCATCGCTCAACTCGACGCCGCGCCGCCTTGCCAGCACGCGGATCAACGCGAATCCCTCGGCGGCGGTCGTCGTCGGAAAGATCGGAATCTTCACGTCGACGCGGCCGGGGCGCTTGAGATCGATCTCGATCAGATCGGGGCGGCTCGACGCCAGGATCCAGATGATCTTTCCGCGGTTCGCGGCGTTGCTCATCTGCTCGGCGAACATGCCGTAGATGCGGCCCGACAGTCCGGAGTCGCCGCTGCCGGCATCGCGCTTTCCGAGCGCCTGGTCCGCTTCATCGATGAAGACGAAGCAGCGGCCGAGTCCTTTCAACAGGCGAAAAATCTTCTCGAGATTCCCCTCCGTGCTGCCGACCCATTTGTCGCGGAAATTCTTCAGTTTCACGACCGGCACGCCGGCATCGCCAGCCAGACACTCGACGAGATACGTCTTCCCGGTGCCGACCGGGCCGCAGAGCAGATAGCCCATCGGCAGCGCCTGCACGTCGTTCATGTGCCACAGCTTGATGTCCTGGCGCAGCCAGTTCTTCAGCTGCTCCTGCGCATGAAAGTCGTCGAGCGAACGCTTCGACTCGATGAACTCGATCAGGCCGGCCGAGTCTTTCTCGACCAGCTCCTTGCGCATCGACACGAGATCCTTCGCATGCAGCACCTCCTTCGCGTGCGATTTCACGCGCAGGAGATTCTCGACCGAGGTGAGCGTGGTGCCGGTGAGTTGATGCGCGAGCGTGTCGTATGCCGGTGCGAACTCGGTCAGCACGCTGCCGTGATCGCGCGCGAGCAGGGTGATGCCGTCGCGCAACTGTTCGGTGGTCGGCAGCGGCACTTCGATCGGCGCGGCGCGGGGATGGTTGACCAGCAGCGGATGAAGATCGTTGAGGTTTTCGGTGACGAGGAACGTCGCCAGCGAATGGCGTGTGAGATGTTCGTCGGCGGCCCAGTCGCGCATCAGCAGTGCGAGCGCGCTGAGGTCGTAATTCATCGCGCCCGGCAGGGCCGGTGCCACGAGATGCGCGGACTTCATGATGAAGCCGATCTGATGCGACTCCTGCCCGAGTCGCGCGAGATTGGCGGAGTAGCGAAAGAAGCGTGTGAGCCATTCGGTGGCGGCTCGCGGCGCGCGCGGCAATTCCGGCGTCTCGCGATAGGCGGGCCACTTCGTGACCGACTCGCCGCCCTTCTCGATGCGGATGCCGTTGCCGAGGTCGTAGGTGAGTACGACGTCGAAGCGGGGGAGGATCACGCGGGTGAGGAACTCGTAGAGCGTCCCCATCGTTTTCCCGTCGAGCAGGAAACGATCGTTGACGTTGCCGTAGAGGATGTACTGATTCGCGGCGCCGCTCTGATAGAGCGACATGAGCTTTTCGGCCCAGAGAGGCAGCATGGCGAGACTCTACTCTGAAAGGCGGTTGCCGCTGCCGTAGGTGGTGGAGTCGTCGATGTTGCCGAGGAGCTGCGAGGTCAGCTCGACGTTCGCGGAGATCGCCAGCGGACGTCCGCGCAGCGATGCTTCCTCGAGCGCGTAATCGAATTGCGTTTCGATGCGCGCGAGATCGGCTTCGATCTCGGCGAGCGAGGTGTGGCGATGCTGCAGGTTGTCGAGACGCTCGCTCAGCAACTTGAGCGTGGCCTGCTTCGACGTGCGTGCGGCATCGGACGGTGCGGCATTGAGATCGCGCGCGATCTGTTCGATCTGTCTGCGCAGTTCTTTCTCATCGCTGCTCGGCGCCACGATCAGCGTGCGTTGCGCGACGAGGAGATTGAGAAAAAGCCACGTCAGTTTCTGCAGCGCCTCGCGATTGCTGTCGTAAAGAAGGTCGTCGCTCTGCTGTTCGCGCGACAACTGTTCGAGCTTCGCGCGCCGGTCTTCCAGCTTCTTGTAGCGTTGCCGCGCCGCTCCGCCGACGCGGGAGAGAAGCGCGCGACGCGCCGCATCGGTGTCCTCGCGCAACGAGTCGAGCTGTTTCGTGAAGATCGATTGCTGAAAGCCGGAGTTCGAGGCCATGGTCAGGAGATAGATGAACTCTCCCGCGCCGGCGACCGCCCAGATGGCCGGATCCCACCAGCCCGCAATGCCCGCCGCCACGACCGCGATCGCATTGAACGGCAATCGCAGAAGCGGAATGTCGGGACGGGCGAAGAAGGCGTGCCAGAGGTAGCGCATGTGAATCGGTTGTCGGGAGTCGGTTGTCGGTTGTCGGGGGACCGGGCGCCCGGCCCCCGTTCAAGTCGCTGCAACCGCGGGGAACCGGCTACCCCTCGGTGACCGGCCCCATCGTCTTGGCTGGTTCCACTGGCGGGGCGGCGCCTTCGCGGGTCGACGGTTCGAGGGTGAGTCCTTCTTTCGCGGCGAAGTCGGCCAGGGCCTGGTCGGCGAGTGCTTTCTGTTCTTCTTCCTGAATCGAGAAGTCGGTGGTGTTCAGAGAATCGCGGGCCACGCGGGCGCGTCCGGCTGCTTTCTCGCGTTCTTCTTCGACCATCTTGTGCAGACGATCGAGCGTGTCGCCGGAGCCGCCGATCGAGGTGATCATGCCGCTGGCCATTTCGGTGAGCTCCGCGGTCGCCTTCTTGATCTTCAGATCGTCGAGCGAGCTCTTGAGCGATTCGATCTTCGCCTGCGCCGCGCGCACCGAAACGTCGCGCGCCTTGATGAGCTCCTTGTACGTCGTCTCGGCCTGTTCCAGCTGCGTGCGATTCTCACTGAGCTCGCGCTGCACGGTCTGCAGACGGAGCGCGTAATTGCCGGCCACCTCGCGATTGCCGGCCCGCAGATTCGCGGCCGCTTTCGCGCGCAGCTCGCGCTCTTCGGTTTCGAGCTTGCGGATCTGCGTCATCAGGCGCTCGCACAGCCCGGCATGAGCGGCGAGCCCCTGGTTGTAATTCGCGATCTGTTTGCGCAGATTCTCTTTCTCGACCTCGAGCAATGCCTCGGGGTTGCGGCGTTCCATGTCGGACACGAACAGTCCGAAAAAGCCGCGGAAGAGATTCGCCAGTCGTTTGAACATGCGCACTCCTTTTGAAGTTCGCGAGTGTATCGCGTTCGCTACAGGCACTGTTCGTGCCTTGCCTCAATCCGTGCCCGGGAAAGTTCTCGTCGTCGACGACGATCCGACGGTGATCGTCACCATTCGCGAAGCGCTCGCTGAGCATGGCGTTCTGGTCGAAGGGGCGGGCGACGCGGCCGGCGCCTCCCGGCTGCTCGACACGCACACGTTCTGCGGTCTCATCCTCGATCTCGTGCTCGACGACAGCAGCGGCTTCGACGTTCTTCGCGAACTCGAGCGCCGCAACCTGCTCTTACCTACGGTGGTGGTGAGCGAAAAGTTGCCGAGCTACGTGCGCGAGATGCTGAGCGAAGATCAGGTGAAGCTCGTCTTCGCGAAGCCGGTCGACACGCGACTCATCGCAGCGGTCGTGCTCGGCCTGTGCGGCGTTTGAGCAGTAGCGCCAGCGCGCCTTTTCTGCAGAAAGTCCACACGGTTTTGACGAACGTTCGTTCGACAAAACCTTCTTGACACACCTCAGGACGGCTCCTACACTCCGCGCCATCCACAAACCGACCGGTCGGCCGGTAAAACCGGAGGAAACATGATCCGACGTCCGCTAGCCCTCCTCTGCCTCCTGACCCTCGTCTTTCTGGCGATCCCCGCGTTCGCCCAGATCGACAAAGGCTCCATCGAGGCAGTGGCTCTCGATCAAACCCGCTCCCCGCTCCCGGGCGTGACCGTCACGGTCAAACGTCCCGAGACCGGATTCGAAACCATGAACGTGACGGATACCTCCGGCACGTCCCGCTTCCCGTCGCTCACGCCGGGAAATTACGAGGTGACGTTCAGCCTCGAGGGATTCGCTCCCGCGACGCAGGCCGTGACGCTGCGCATCGGACAGGAAGCGAAGCTCAGCGTGGCCATGCAGGCGTCGACGAGTGAGACGATCACCGTCAGCGCCGAGGCACCGATCGTCGACGTGCATAAGACGGATTCGTCGACGAACATCGTGCCGGAGCAGATCACCGCACTGCCGGTGCCCGATCGCGACTTCCAGCGCCTCGCGTTCATCGCGCCCGGCGTGCAGCGCGAGCGCGGCGGCTTCCGTTTCATCAACGGCGGGCCGGTCGTCGGTGCGGGCGGCAACGCCTCGAGCGCGACGATCCTCGTCGACGGCGTCGATCTCACCGACCAGGTGAATGGTCTCGCGCGCGCCCGCTTCAGCCAGGATGCGGTGCGCGAGTTCCGCGTCATCACCAACCGTTTCGATACGGAGATCGGCGGCTCGTCGGGTGGCGCGCTCTCGATCGTCACGAAATCGGGCACCAACAAGACCAGCGGCAGCGTGCTCGGATTCTTCCGCGACGCCGCGCTGCGCGAGAAGGGGGCGCTCGATCTCAAGAAGAACGACGACTACTCGCGACGCCAGCTCGGTCTCACCGTCGGCGGCCCGATCGTGCAGGACAAGGCGTTCTACTTCGCCTCGATCGAACAGATCTCGACCGATGACATCACGCTCTTCCGCCCGGGTGGCGCCTACGCGAACCTCGCGGCCGACGTCGATCATCCGTTCGATCAGACGCTGCTCTTCGGTTCCGTGGACATGAACTTCAACTCGCAGATGACCGGTGGCATCAAGGCCGTTTACGAGAAGTACGACGAAGACAACTTCCGCGTCGGCGGCGTGGCGGATGAAAGCTACGGCCAGACGCTCGAGCGCAAGAACTGGAACGTCACCGGCGAGCACAACTGGGCGATCTCGTCGACGTCTTCGAACGAAGCGCGCATCCAGTACGGCACGCGCCGCTTCTTCGAGCCGACGAACTCCGATGGCGTGGCCGAGTGGTTCTCCAGCGGCAATACGCTGCAGACCGGCGGCAACATCCTCGGCGATCTCCTCGGCGATGGCGATACGTGGGAGCTTCGCGACACGTTCCATCACCACTTCGCGACCGGCCGAGGCTCGCATGATCTGAAATTCGGCGGATCGATTCAGCATCTCGAAGAACGCTTTCGCCTCGATACCTACGAGCGCGGCCTCTTCATCTATGTGACCGATACGCGCGCGCTGCCGCTGGCGTACGCATACGGCGTCGGCTCGTCCGATGTCAGCAGCGACACCGATGTCTACGGCGCGTTCGTCGAAGACTCATGGCGTCCGAATGCGCAGCTCACGTTGAACCTCGGTCTGCGCTACGACGTCGACACGAACGGCAACAACGAGGGATTCACGCATCCGCTCATCCCCGAGGCTCGCGAGCGCGATACCGACAACTTCCAGCCGCGCGTCTCGTTCAGCTACGACCTGAAGGGTGACGGCACGAACGTTCTTCGCGGCGGCGCCGGTCGTTTCACCGGCCGCATGCTTCTCGTTCCGGCGCTCACCGAACTGCAGCAGAACGGTGTGACCGGCCGCGTGACGTACACGCGCATCAACGGTGCGCTGCTCGGCTTCCCGGCGCTCGCGCTCGATCCCAACAATCCGACCACCACCGGCATCGTCTCGAAGCCGGCCATCGCGCTGCTCGCGCCGGACTATCACAATCCCGAAGCGACGCAGGCCTCGCTCGGCTACACGATGAAGCTCGGCTCGTCGCGCCTCTTCCTCGACACCGAGGCGGTGTACGTGAAGGGAGAGGAAGAGATCGTCATTCGGGACGTGAACTGGAACGGCAATGCGGTGCGCACGCGTCCGTACACCGCGTACGACCAGGTCAACATGTACACGAACGACGGCCACTCGGAGTACAAGGCGCTCGTTCTCAGCCTCAACGGCAACATCCGCCAGAACGATCTCATCACCGCGTCGGTGACGCTCTCGGACAAGAAGAACATCAGCGATGACTTCTCGCCCGACTTCCCGACCGGCTATCCGAACGATCCGCATGACATCGAAGCGGAGTACGGTTTCGCGCGCGGCCACGAGCGGTATCGCATCGTGCTCTCCGGCGTCTTCCATGCGCCGTGGGGCTTCACCGTCGCACCGATCTACGAGTACGGCGCGGGCCAGCCGTGGACGCATCGTCTCGGCTACGACTTCAACGGCGACGGCAAGAACTCCGATCGTCCCACCGGCGTCGGCCGCAACGAGGAAAGCGGTCCTCCGTTCCGCCAGCTTTCGCTGCGCCTGACGAAGTCATTCAGCGTCGGCATGGGCGAGCTCGAAGCGATCGCCGAAGCGTTCAACATCACCAACGTCGTCAACTACGACGTGCAGTCGGTGGTCGGTGGCCAGTACCTCAGCGGCCCGACCGCGGCGAACCCCGCGCTCCCCGCGGTGGCCAACCCGCGCTTCGGCCAGTACAACGCCACGCTGCCCGCGCGCGAGTTCCAGCTCGGACTGCGCTGGGTGTTCTAGGGAAAAACGCGAAGGACGTGTCCTCCCGAGCGAAGCGAAGCGGAGTCGAGGGACCCCTCCCGAGTCGGCGGGGGATCCCTCCACCCGCTGCGCTCGGTCGGGATGACACTTGAGCAATCATGGAACTCAATCTCAAAAACAAGGTCGTCATCGTCACCGGAGGCGCGGCCGGCATTGGTCGCGCGACTGTCGAAGCATTCGAGCGGGAAGGTGCGAAGGTCGTGGTCTGGGATCTTCCGCACGTGAACGTCACCGATGGAGAGGCCGTGAAAAATGCGGCCGCGGCGGTGGCCGCGGAGCATGGTCGGATCGATGTGCTGGTGAACAACGCCGGCATCGTGCGCGACGCGCAGCTCATCAAATGGAAAGACGGACAGGTCGCGTCGATGATGGATGACGCGACGTTCGATGCCGTCATCGACGTCAACCTCAAAGGCGTCTTCTTCTGCACGCGCGCGGTCGTGCCGCACATGATCGCGGGCGGCGGCGGTGTGGTGCTCAACGCGAGCTCGATCGTCGGTCTGTACGGAAACTTCGGGCAGACCAACTACGCCGCCACCAAAGCGGGGGTGATCAGTTTCACGAGGACCTGGTCGCGCGAGCTCGGCAAATACAACATCCGTGTGAATTGCGTCGCGCCCGGATTCATCGGCACCGAAATGGTCAAGGCGATGCCGCAGAAGGTGCTCGACGGCATGGCCTCGCACACGCCGATCGGCAAGCTCGGTGAGCCGGTCGACATCGCGAACGCGTACGTCTGGCTCGCGTCGGATGCCGCGAAGTTCGTGCACGGCGCGGTGCTGTCGGTCGACGGCGGCCTCGTGATGGGAACGTGATGACCTACGCAAACATCGTCTCGACCGGCAACTACGTTCCCGAAATCGAAATCACGAACGACACGCTGCGCCAGCGCTTCAACGGCACCGCGCCGGAGTTCGTCGACAAGATGGAAGCGTCGAGCGGCATCCGGACGCGCTGGTATGCGCCCGACGACTGGTCTGCCTCCGATCTCGCGCTGCGCGCGTCGCAGCAGGCACTCGAGCGCGCGGGGAAGAAGCCGGAAGAGATCGATCTGATCATTCTGGGCACGGACTCGCCGGACTACATCACGCCGGCCACGTCGGTCGTGCTGCAGGCGAAGCTCGGGGCGAAGAATGCCGGGACATTCGACGTCGCCTGTGCCTGCGCGTCGTTTCCGACCGCGTTTGCGAATGCGGCGGGATTGATGGCCACGAATCCGAACCTGAAAACCGTGCTGGTCGTCGCCGTCTACGCGATGCACAAGCTGGCCGCGGAGAACGATCCGATGATCTTCTTCTACGGCGACGGCGCCGGCGCGGCCGTGCTCGAGCGCAGTGAAGAAGCAGGCTTCATCGCCGCCGCGTTTCGCGCCGACGGCACGTACGCGAAGAACTGGCTCATTCAGGCCGGCGGCACCGTCGAGCCGGCGACCGAGCTCGCCGCGCGCGAAGGACGGACGCTGGTGAAAATGCTCGAGCGCTATCCGCCCGAGATCAACAACGAAGGATGGCCGAAGCTCGTGCGCAGCGTCGCCGCGAACGGCCGCTTCGACGTGCAGGCCATCGACTTCGTGATCTTTACCCAGGTACGAAAGCCGACCATCGAGCTGGTCATGCAGGATCTGCAGCTGCCGATGGAAAAGACGCACATGGTGATGGACAAGTGGGGCTACACCGGCTCCGCCTGCATTCCGATGGCGCTGCACGACGCGCTCGAACAGAAGAAGATCAAGCCGGGCGATCTCGTCGTGCTGGTCGGTTCCGGCGTCGGCTACAACCAGGCCGCCATCGCGCTCCGCATGCCGTCGAAAGAGAGCCGCCTGTTTGGAAATTAACTCGTCCGCCGACTTCGTGGCCATGACCCGCGCGACGCTCGTCGCCGCCGGTTTCGTACGCAAGTCGGCAGGCGACGTCATCTACTTCGAGTCGGCCGATCGCGGCACACACGATGCGCCGCTCGTGCTCGTGCACGGCGTGAACGATCAGGCGGGATCGTGGTTCACGGTCGCACCGGCGCTGGCGACAACCCGTCGCGTGATTGCACTCGATCTGCCGGGACATGGCGAGAGCGCCCCTTCGACCGGGCCGCTGCCGATCTCCCGTTTTCTCGCGGCAATGGAGGCGGTCTTCGGCGACGAACGCGGGATCACGCTGGCCGGCAATTCCCTCGGTGGCTGGCTGGCGACGCTCTACACGCTCGCGCATCCCGATCGCGTGGGCCGGCTCGTGCTCGAAGCGGCGGGAGGACTGGCGCGTCCGATCACCTCGCCGATGTTCGCGCACGACCGCGAGCAGGCGCTGGTCATTCTGCGCAACGTGCACGGCTCGCGCTTTCAGGCGCCGCAGTGGGTGATCGACGCGCTGATCGCGCGCTCGAAGGACTCGCAGATGCTGCGCGTCACCGAAGCGGAGAACTACCTTCTCGATGCACGGCTCGCGAACCTGCAGACGCCGACGACGCTGATCTGGGGTGAGGAGGATGGCGTGCTCCCGCTGACGTACGCGCGCGATCTGCAGTCGCTCATCGCCGGCTCCGAGTTGCGCGTGCTCGAAGGGGCCGCGCACATCCCGCACATGCAGCAACCGGAGAAGTTCCTGCAATGTTTGACGGCGATCTCCTGAGCGAACGCGCGCGCGTCACCCCCGACCGCCTGGCAGTCGTGTCGGTCGAAACCGGCGAGCGCCTCACGTACCGCGAGCTCGACGAGCGCGCCGAACGCGCCGCCGGGACGCTCGCAGCACTCCTGCAACCGGGCGATCGCTTCGGCCTGCTCGCCTACAACTGCATCGAATTCGTCGAGCTGTTTTTCGCCGCCGGCAAAGCCGGAGTGATCGTCGTGCCGCTCTCGACGCGTGGCACGCAGCACGAGCTCCGGCAGATCGCGGCCGATTGCGAGATGAAGCTCGTGTTCACCGGCGAAGAATTCGAATCGATCGATCTCGGGATCGAACGCTACCCTGTGTCATCCCGTGCGTCAGCACGGGATCCCCTCCCCGAAGCAGGGGATCCCGTGCCGTCTTCGCGGCACGGGATGACACGCGATCCCGAACAAACCTACTGTCTGCTCTACACCTCCGGCACCACCGGCAAGCCGAAGGGGGTGATGATCCCGAAGCGGCAGCTCTACTGGAATGGCTACAACACCGCCATCAACTGGGGGCTGCGCGAGGACGACATCACCGCGATCTTCACGCCGATGTACCACGCCGGCGGACTGGCCGCGTTCTTCATTCCGCTGCTCTGCACCGGCGGCACGGTGGTCATTCACAAGTCGTTCGATCCGAAAATCGTATGGGAGACCATCGAACGGGAGCGCTGCACGGTCGTCCTCGGCGTGCCGACGATCTGGAAGATCCTGCTCGATGCGCCCGAGTTTCAGAGCGTCGATCTCTCGCACGTGCGCTGGTTCATCAGCGGCGGCGCGCCGCTGCCGCAATTCATCATCGATGCGTACCAGCAGCGCGGGATCGTGTTCAAACAGGGCTACGGCATGACCGAGGTCGGCGTGAACTGCTTCACGATGACGGTCGAGGATTCGTTCGAGAAGCCGGGCTCGATCGGGCGTCCGATGCTCTTCACCGAGGTGAAGCTCGAAGGGCTCGATGGCGACGTCGGCGAGATGTGGATTCGCGGACCGCATGTGTCGAAGGGCTACTGGAACAATCCGGAGGCGACGGCGGCGGCGTATACGGAAGACGGCTGGTTCCGCACCGGCGATCTCGCGCGGCGCGATGCCGACGGGTTTTTCTACATCGCCGGCCGGCGCAAGGAGATGTTCATCAGCGGCGGGGTGAATGTGTATCCCGCGGAGATCGAGGCGGAGCTCGTGTCGCATCCGGCCGTTTCCGATGCGGCGGTAATCGCCATTCCGGATGAGACGTGGGGAGAAGTCGGTGTTGCGTTTGTGGTTTCGTCGGCGAGCGAGGATGATCTGTCGCAGTATCTGATGATGCGCATCGCGAAGTACAAAGTGCCTCGCCGATTCGTCTTCATCGACGCGCTGCCGCGAACGCCGTACGGAAAAGTGGTGAAGGAGGAGTTACGGAAGAGGCTCGGCTAAACTACCCGCGCTTGACGCAGGAAGAACGGTCCGAGAAGTCCCGGCAACAGATCCTCGACGCGGCCCTGAAGTTGTTCTCGCACAAAGGCTACGGAGCCACGAGCGTGCGCGACATCGCCGAGGAGGCGGGGCTCTCGAAGGGGAACGTCTATCATCACTTTCCGGACAAGGAAGCGATCTTCCGCGCCCTGATCGATCGCTACTTCGACGCCATGTCGAAGCCCGACTTTCCGTTCAACCGCGCGCTCGCCAACGGCTCGTTTCCCGACAATCTCGAAGAGCTCGGACACTCCATCCGCGAGATCATCCGCGACTACCGCGAGTACATCGCGCTGATCTACGTCGACGTCGTCGAGTTCGATGGCACCCACGTCCGCAAGTTCTACGCGAACATGGCCGATCGCTTCGACTCGTTCATGAAAGCGACCGGCCTCGAGAAAGAGCTCGGCGCGAAACTCGCCGACGGCCTCTCTCCCGTCTCCGCGGTCATGCTCTCCACCCGCATCTTCTACAACTACTTCACCGTCGAGATCCTCTTCGGCGTCAAAGATCACTTCGGCAAGGAGACGGACGCCGCCGTGCACGAGATCTCGCGCATTCTGCGGGACGGGATGCTGCGGCGCTGAAGCGCCATCCCTCCGTCTCTTTCTCCGGCGTACCATTCCCTCATGCTCCTCGCTGCGATGCTCCTTCTCGCCCAGACGGCGTTTCAGGAGAAGGTCACGGTTTCGTATGTCGAGGTGCCGGTCACGGTCACGCGCGACGGACTGCCGGTCCGCGGTTTGACGAAGGCGAACTTCGAGATCGTCGATGGCGGCGAGACGCGGATCATCGAATCATTTGATGCGATCGATTTTGCGAGCGACGAGACGCCGCGCGTGGTCTCACCGCTGAATCCGGAGTCGCGGCGGAAGTTCCTGATCGTGTTCGATCTCACGTTTGCGACGCCGCAATCATTGGGACGGGCGCAGCAGGCGGCGCGCTCGTTCGTGGCGCGCGGGGTGAGCGACCGCGATCTCGTGGCCATCGGCACGGTCGATGTCAGTCGCGGCTTTCGGTTTCTCACCGCGTTCACGACCGATCGCGAACTGCTCGTCGCCGCGATCGCCGATCCGCACGCGTTTCGCACGCGCGATCCGTTGCAGATCGCCGGGACGAATCCGTTCAGCGACATGACGCCGGCGACCTCCGCCGGCACCGCCGACGTCGCCGATCGCTTCACCGACGTCGCGGCCGATCTCGCGCGCGGTGCCACGCGCGCGGATGACGACTATCGGCGTACGCGCGTGAAACAGCAGGTGGAGATGCTCGGCTCGATCGCGCGGGCGATGCGCAACGTGGCCGGCCGCAAGAATCTCGTGCTGCTTTCGGAGGGCTTCGATTCGCGGCTCGTCTCCGGACGCACCGCCGGCGAAGGACGCGAGCAGATCGAGGAAAACCGGGCCATCGAGTTCGGCGAGGTGTGGAAGGTCGACAGCGAGAAGCGTTACGGAAGCACGTCGTCGATGAAGGCGCTGGCCATCATGTCCGAGGAGTTCCGTCGCGCGGATGTGGTGCTGCATGCGGTCGACATTCAGGGCGTGCGCGTACAGAACACGGTCCGCGACGGCACGCGCGTGAATCTGAGCGAAGGGTTGTTTCTCCTCGCGAACGCCACCGGCGGGAGCGTCTTTCACAATTCCAACGACCTCGGCGCCGACTTCGATCGGCTTCTGCGCCAGCAGGAAGTCGTCTACGTGCTCGGCTTCCACGCGCCGGTCGGCCGCGGCGGCAGGTTTCACGAGCTTCGCGTCCGTCTCGTGAACGTACCGAACGCGCGCGCGCGGCATCGCGGCGGCTACTACGATCGCGGCGGCGAGAGCACGCTCGAACGATCGCTCTCGCTCGCCGAAGTCATCGTCAACGACATCCCGCAGGACGACATCCACTTCGAGACGCTGGTCGCGCCGTTCCCGAGCGAGGAGGGGCGCGCGCAGGTCCCGGTCGTGCTCGAGATCCGCGGCGCCGATCTGATCGCCAACGCGAAGAACGACCGCGCCACGACCGACATCTTCATCTACGGGTTCGATTCCGGCGGCATCGTGCGCGATGCGCTCTACCAGCGCGTCACGGTCGACGTGGCGAAGGCGGGCGAACGGTTACGCGACCACGGCATCCGCTTCTACGGCACGCTGCACCTCGCGCCGGGTGCATACGCGGTGAAGACGCTCGTGCGCGTCGTCGAATCGGATGCGAAGGGCTATCAACGCCGGAATCTCGACGTGCCGCGCGCCGAGGACGTGCGGATCGCACCCTTCTTTTTCGCGCCGGAAGAGCCGGGATGGGTGATGGTCAAGGCCGATGCGCGGGAGACCGCACCGTATCCGTTCGTGCTCGACGGCGAGGCATTCATTCCGGCCGTGACCGCGAAACTGAAGCGCGGCGAGCCGCGGCTCTTCACCGTCTTCGTCTACAACGCCGAACCGGAGGAGATCGTGTGGGACTTCGCGCCGCGCGCGACGTTCGTTTCGGCGAAAGACGGCAAGTACGTCTTCGCGCTCGAAGCACCGCCGGCCGACACGCGGGAGCTCGCCATCACGATGCGCCGGAAAGGCTCGAGTGATGCGCGAACGGTGACGTTGCCGATCGGCGTGCAATGAAAAGCGCCGGTGCGAACACCGGCGCTCGTCAGTCTCAGTCGCTTTCCACGGATGCCTGCAGCGCTTTGAATCGCGCGTCGCGGCGCAGCGAGTGCAGGTCGTCATCGTCATCGAGGTAGTCGTCGAGATCGAAGCCGGCGTTTTTCGCGCGCTTCAGCCATTCGAAAGCCTGGTCTTTATTGCCCTGAAGCGCGTACGCGCAGCCGATGTTGTAGCTCGACGTACCGACGCGATGGCCGAGTTGCACGGCGCGGTGAAAGGCATCGATGGCGATTGCGTAGTCTTCCGCGCGCAGCGCCGTGTATCCGTAGTTGAACCAGGCCCGGCCCGACTGCGGATACTTCTGCGCGATCAGCTTGTGGTGCGCGGCCGCCTCGTCCCAGCTTTCCTTCGTATCGAACAGCAGGTTCACCCAGTTGCCGCCGTGACCCGGTCCGCGCAGCTCGAGCTCGTCCGCGCGCTCGGCCATGGCGGCGAAGCCCGGCTGCTTGCGGAGGAAGGCGATGTCGGGATCGTGCGCGAGCTTGTCGTCGCTGGAGAACCCGTTCTCGATCGCCTTTTCGAGCCACGCCGTTCCGTTCTTCGCGTCGCCTTTGAGCGAGTAGGCGCAGGCGATGTTGTAGGTGGCCGCGCTCACGTTCTCATCGGCGGTAATCGCTTTCTCGAAGGCCGCGATGCTCTCGTCGAGCTTGCGCAGGCGCAGGAGATCGAGCCCGACTTCGAACCAGTCGTCGCCGTGATGCTTCGAGGACGAGCCGTACTGCTGCAGGGATGCGAAACGCTCGACCGCTTCCTTTTCGCGGCGCGTGGCAACGTCGCCGACCGAGTCTTTGGCCAGCGCCACGAAACGCGGATCGCTGCGGATCGGATCGAAGTCCGAGTCGTCGGCGATCTTGTCGAAGTTGTCCCAGCCGTTGGCGATGGCGTCGCGCAACGTCGGGATGGCGCGATTTGCATCGCCGAGGAGCGCGTAGGAGCAGGCGGCGTTGTAGAGCGCCTTTCCTTCGGCGTACTCGAGCTCCGCGGCCTTCTTGAACGCGGCGGCCGCTTCCTCGTAGCGATCGTTGCGGTAGTAGTCGTAGCCGCGCTCGTACCACTCTTCACCGTTGCGCGGCGTCCGCGCGAAGCGATCCGCACGCTTGTCGAACTTGCCGAGCTTCGCCAGGAAGAAGTCTTCGATCGCGTCGATGTGGTCGACGACTTCGATCTCCGCGTCGGTCTGATGCGGCTTCACGTTGACGGTGCGGGTCTGCTCGACCTTGCGCTCCTTCGCCTCGGCGGTCTCGATGACGCGCTTCTCCTTCGCCGGTTCCGCGGTGAGACGCACCGCCGCGACCGGGATGATCACGCCGACGGCGAGCGCGCACGCGACCGCGATGTTGCGGCCGCTGAACACGCGCCGGACGACCTGCGGCTGCAGAATCGACAGCAGGCGTCCTTCGAGCTGCGACTTGCGCGACATCGCCAGCGTGACCGACCGGAACGGATCGAACGTCGGCATCGAACGGGCGATGGCGAGCAGGTGATCGGCGTACTCGGAGGGCTTCACGTCGCTGGCCAGCACGAGGTCATCGCACGCGCGCTCGCATTCGCTGCGGCCGGCGCGTTCGAGCGTCCAGGCGAGCGGATGGAACCAGAAGAGCGAGACGGCGATGCGCGTCAGCAGCAGCGATACACCGTCGTAGCGCTTGAGATGCGCGAGCTCGTGCAGCAGCACGACGCGCAGGCGTTCCGCCGGCCAGGTGACGACGTCGGCCGGCAGCAGCAGCACCGGTTTGAACACGCCCCAGATCACCGGCACGCTGATGCGCGCCGAACGGAGGAGACGGACTTCCTTGTCGAGGGCGAGCGCGTCGCGCGCGGCATCGAGCTCGCGCATCGCTTCGTCCTGCTTCAACTCTTCCGCGTGCCGCGCCACGTGCCAGACCGCGAGCAGACCGAGGAGCATCTGCACGAGAAGAAGGATGGCCACGATGCCGATGGCGACGACGATCCACCCTTTCCAGGTCGACTGCGTGACGCTGATGGCGCGCTCGACCGCGGTGAGCGGCTCGTCCGGAACGAACGATTTCGCGACCGAGATCGCGGAGCCGACGGTGACGGCGGGGCGTTCGCCGGCGGCGCGCTCCCCGCGTGTCGCCGAACCGCCACGTTCCTCCTCGGCGAGGAGACGTTCTTTCAACGCTGCCTGCGCGGTCGGCCGCTCGGCCGAGGCGACGTGCCAGGAGGGGAGCGACGCGGAGGCGAACGGCAGGGCGACGACGGCGATGAGCGCCGCGGTGGCGACCAGATGTTTCGTCGCCGCGGCCGCACGCGGCATCGCGAACAACAGCAATCGCGCGATGGCCAGGATCAGCGTTGCTTTGATCGCAAGCAGCAGCAATCCCTCCGGCACCTCTGCGGCCTGAAACTTCGCGGCGAGCTCGAATAGCGTAGCCATGGTCAGCGTCCCTCCCTGCGGGCCTGGTCGATCAGTCGCGAGAGCTCCTCGAGCTCGTCGTCCGACATCTTTCCTTTTTGGCGCTCGATCAGCGTGGCCACGACGTTCGCGGCCGAGCCTTCGAAAAATGTCGACAGCAGGTTGTCGAGCGCGGACAGCCGGACCTTCTCGCGATTCACGGTAGGGATGTATACGTACCGGGTGCCGTCATGTTGATGCTTGAGGTGCCCTTTCTGTTCGAGCACCCGCAACGTGGCGCGCACGGCCGAATAGCTCGGCGGCTCGGCCATCCCCTCCATCACTTCGGTCGCGGTGGCGCGCCCCCGGGTAAAGATGATGTTCATCATCTCCCTCTCCCGGCGGCTGAGCGGGTCCTGCTGTTTTTTCAACATGTGCTGAAAATCTAGCACCGGGAGGCGATTGTGGCAAGGGCGTGGGGGAAAGTTCACAACGGCGGGGGTCGGGAGTCGGTTGTCGGTTGTCGGGAGGCCCCCACCCCACCACGATCGAAGGCGGAGCTCGTGGATGGGTGGCGGCCTCCCGACTACCGACTCCCGACAACCGACCCCCGACTCCGTTATACGATTCGCGCTCTTTTCTCAGGGAGGTTGTCAGATGCCGGGACCGATTACCAACTTCATCGATCATCACTATCGCCACTTCAATGCTGCCGCGCTCAAGGCGGCGGCGATCGACTACAACAAACATCTCGAAACGGGCGGGAAGATGCTCGTCACGCTGGCCGGGGCGATGTCAACGGCCGAGCTCGGCCTGTCGCTGGCGGAGATGATCCGTCAGGACAAGGTTCAGGCGATCAGCTGCACCGGCGCGAATCTCGAGGAAGACATCTTCAATCTCGTGGCGCACGATTGCTATGAGCGCGTGCCGCACTACCGCTATCTCTCCGCTCTCGACGAGCAGGCGCTGCTCGAGCGCCACATGAATCGCGTCACCGACACCTGCATCCCCGAAGGGGAAGCGATGCGGCGCATCGAGTCGGCCGTGCTGCGGCACTGGATGGAGAAGGATCAGGCCGGCCGCCGCCTCTTCCCGCACGAGTTCATGTACGAGATCCTCCGCGACGGCTCGATCGAGCAGTACTACCAGATCGATCCGAAGAATTCGTGGATGGTCGCGGCGGCGGAGAAGAACCTGCCGATGTTCGTTCCCGGCTGGGAGGACTCGACCCTCGGCAACATGTACAGCGGCCACTGCATCTCCGGCGACGTGAAGAACGTGCACACCGTGCGCACCGGCATCGAGTACATGATCGAGCTCGCCGACTACTACACGAAGACGTCCGAGACGTCGTCGATCGGCTTCTTCCAGATCGGCGGCGGCATCGCCGGCGACTTCCCGATCTGCGTCGTGCCGATGCTCCACCAGGACCTGCAGCGCACGAACGTTCCGCTGTGGGGCTACTTCTGCCAGATCAGCGACTCGACCACCAGCTTCGGCTCCTACTCCGGTGCCGTTCCGAACGAAAAAATCACCTGGGGCAAGCTCGGCGTCAACACGCCGTCCCACGTGATCGAAAGCGACGCCAGCATCGTCGCCCCACTCGTCTTCGCCTACGTCATGGGTTGGTAGCCGGCACGGCCGGCGGCGCTGGTTGCTTCGCTGGCTGGACGTGCGGCTGCCGAGTGGGAGTGGTTTTCGTGAGTGCACGTGTGCGTGCGTTACGAAGGCCGTGCGGCCGCGTCGCCGCCGCCCACTCGGCAGCCGCACGTGCGGTACGCGAAGCGACAAGCGCACCCGGCCGAGCCGGGCGGCCGAGCCGGGTGGTAGGCTGTGGGTTAATTCGTTCCGACAGGTGCCTGCCATGAACTCTCGTCTTTTCTCCCTGCTTGCGACCGCTGTGCTCGTGATGTCTCTCGAGGCGCAGACGATCGAGCAGCACATCCGCACCCTCTCCTCCGATGCGATGGAAGGGCGTGGTCTCAACACCGAAGGCTTGAAGAAAGCCGCGGATTACATCGAGAAACAGTTGCGCGCGGCGAAGTTGCGGCCGGCGTTCGGCGAGTCGTATCGCCAGAAGTTTCCGGTGAAGATGGGCGTCACGCTCGGTGACAGGAATGCCATCGACGGCCTTTCGAACGACGACTGGATGCCGCTCGGGTTTTCGAGCAGCGGCGCGTTCGAAGGAAAGATCGCCTTCGTCGGCTACGGCATCGAAGCGGCGCCGCTCAACTATCGCGAGCTCGACGGCATCGACCTCAAAGGCAAAGTGGCGTTGATGCTGCGCTACGAGCCGCAGGAGAAAGACGACAAATCGGTCTTCGACGGACGCAAGCCGTCGCGCTGGTCGGCCATGCGCTACAAGGCCATGCAGGCGCGCGAGCGCGGCGCGGTTGCGGTCATCTTCGTGACCGGCCCGCTGCAGGATGAAGGGAAAGACAAACTCCCCGCGCTCGCGAATGACGGACCGGAGTCGCCGGCCGGTCTGCCGATCATTCAGGTCAGGACGTCGGCCGCGCAGAAGTGGCTCGATCTCGCGGCATTTCAGAAAGACGTCGACGCCGATCTCATGCCGCGTTCGCGCGTGCTCGACATCACGCTCAAAGGCAACGTCGATGTCCGCGCGTCATTCGCCGAGGCCGAGAACGTTGCCGGCATCATTCCGGGGCGAGGGAAGCTCGCGAACGAATACGTCGTCATCGGCGCGCACTACGATCACCTCGGGCATGGCGGCAAGGGCTCGATGCGTCCGAATGACACCGCCATTCACAACGGCGCGGATGACAACGCGTCCGGCACCTCCGCCGTTCTCGTGGCCGCGAATCGCATCCAGGAACTGCTGAAGGATGCGAAGGAGCGCCGCACGGTTCTGATCGCGCTCTTCGCCGCCGAAGAAGTCGGCCTCGGCGGTTCGTCGTATCTCGTCGGCAACTCGCCGATCCCGCTCGACAGGACCGTGGCCATGGTCAACCTCGACATGGTCGGTGCGATGAAGGACGACAAGGTCGTCGCGCTCGGATCGGAGTCGGCGCCCGAATGGAAACCGATGCTCGACAAGGTCGCGGCCGCGACGAAGCTCGACATCACCGCCAGCGGCGACGGCTACGGCCCCTCCGATCAGACCAGCTTCTATGCGAAGCAGATCCCGGTGCTGCATTTCTTCACCGGCACGCACGAGCGCTATCACACGCCCGATGACGATGCGGACGCGATCAACTTCGCCGGTGCCGCACGCGTTGCGGAGCTGACCTCGCAGGTCGCGGCGACGCTGGCGAAGGGCGAGGTCACGCCGCATTACGCGCGCGTCACCGCCGCGCCGGCGATGGAAGGGGACAGCCGCGGCTACGGCGCCTACCTCGGCACGATCCCCGACTACGCGGCCATGGAGTCGACGAGCGGCGGCGTGAAACTCTCCGACGTCCGCGCCGGCGGTCCCGCGGACAAGGCCGGCATCAAGGGTGGCGACACGCTCGTCGAAATGGCCGGCACGCGCATCGAGAATCTTTATGACATGACGTATGCGCTGCAGGATCACAAGCCGGGCGAGACCATCGACGTCGTGGTGCTGCGCGACGGCAAGCGCGTCACGCTGCGTGCGACCCTCGGCTCCCGCAAACCGGAAGCCGCGCCGGGCGGCGGTGCGCATGGCGTCGCGCCGTTCGAGATCAAGGCAGGCAAGCCGTTCGAGACGAAGTTCGACGGCGAGAAGCATCTGACCGACATCCGGCAGCTGACGTTCGGCGGAGAAAACGCCGAGGCGTATTTCAGTCCGGATGGGAAGAAGCTCATCTATCAGTCGACGCCGGCGCGCGGCGGCTGCGACCAGCAGTACGTCATGGATCTCGCCACCGGCGAGTCGAAGCTCGTCTCGACCGGCAAGGGCCGCACGACCTGCGGCTACTTCGCCTATCCGGCGGGCGATCGCATTCTGTATGCGTCGACCGATGCGGTCGATGCCGAGTGCCCGCCGCCGCCCGATCGCAGTCGCGGCTACATCTGGGGCGTCTATCCGGCGTACGACATCTACATCGCCAACGCCGACGGCACGAACCGCAAGCGCATCACCTCGACCGACGGCTACGACGCCGAGGCGACGTGGTGCCACAAAGGGGGCCGCATCATTTTCACGTCGCTGCGGGACGGCGATCTCGATCTCTATTCGATGAACGAAGACGGCGGCGACGTGAAGCGTCTGACGAACACGCCCGGCTACGACGGCGGCGCGTTCTACAACGCCGACTGCACGGAGATCGTCTGGCGTGCGTCGCGCTTCGAAGGCTCGCCGCTGACCGACTATCAGATGCTGCTCGCCGAAGGATTCGTGCGGCCGTCGAAGATGGAGCTTTATGTCGCCAAAGCCGACGGCAGCGGCGCGAAGCAGATCACGAACAACGGCGCCGCGAACTTCGGCCCGTATTTCACGCCGGACGGCAAGCGCGTCATCTATTCATCGAACGTCCTCGATCCGCGCGGCCGCGAGTTCGACATCTTCATCCTCGACAAGGAAGGGAAAGGCGAGCCGGAGCGCATCACCACCGCTCCCGCGTTCGACGGATTTCCGATCTTCAGCCCGGATGGGAAGTGGCTGGTGTGGGGCTCGAATCGCTCGAATCCCGAAGGGCGCGAGACGAATCTGTTCCTCGCCCGGTGGGTCGACTAGATCGCCGCGAGAATCACCACCACCACGCCGAACACCACTTCCATCCAGCCGATCTGTTTCGCGCGCGGCGGCACGTCGCGCGCGAGCAGGATCGTCGAGCGGACGAAGAGCACGCACATCGCCGCCACCGCGAGCTTCGACGCGAAGAGCGCCACGAGCAGAATGGCGATGGCGTGCAGCGCAAGCGCCGGTGCGGAAGAGGCGCTCCGTCCATGCGCGCGCTGCAGCAGCGTGCGGACGTAGACGATCGACGGGATCGTGCGGGCGAGGATGATCGCGGAGAGCGCGAACGCCGGAACGATGCGCATGCCGCCGGCGATGGCAATCGCGGCAGCGCTCGAGCACATCGCCGTCGCGCCGGCCAGTTCGGGCAGCAGCAGGCGGCTGCGATTGTGCGCGTCGTGCAGGATCTGCACGAGTCCGAGCGGCGCCACGAGACCCAACGGAATCAGCACCGTGAACGAAGAAATCGAGATCGCGGCGATCAGCGACGCCAGTGCGAGCGTCGCGTACGCAATCGCGAACGCGCGGCAGTAGGGAGTGCGCGGATAGCGTCGATCGCGCAGCGCGTCCTGCAACGCGAGGCGCAGCGGCTGGCGTGTGAGGAATCCGAACACGAACGCGAGCGCGACCAGCGCGCCGTCCCACGACGGACGCACGGCGAGGGCGAGGACGACCGGCTCGAACAGGAAGCCCCACCCTCCGTGTTCCGTGGGCAATGCGAGCGGCCGCAGCGCCGGACGGCGTGTGCGATTCGGAGCGGAGGAGATGTACGGCGCCGCGGTGCTCATACCCTTGCATTCTCCACCGCCCGTTCCTTTCGGGCATGATCGATGTCATATCGAACCGCGGTCGAGTGAGGTGTCATAGCGCCATGTTGCGAAAAGTTCTCCCGCTCGCGCTTCTTCTTCTGGCGGTCCCCGCGCTTGCGGGCGACGTCAAACTCTCCGGCAGTATTCGCGGCCGGGCCGAGAGCTGGTCGTTCTTCCAGACGCCCGGCTACGACAGCGACTACACGTTCTTCGCCGCGTTGCTGCGCGTTTCCGCGGCGCAGCAGGTGAATCCGAATCTCGACTGGCAGCTCGAGCTCGCCTCGCCGATGCTCTGGAATCTCCCCGATGACGCGATCGCCCCGGCGCCGCGCGGCCAGCTCGGTTTCGGCGCGTCGTACTACGCCGCGAACGGCGACTCCGACACGGCCTCGATCTTTCCGAAGAACGCGTTCGTCCGATTCAAATCGGGCAGCAACATGATTCGCGCCGGCCGCTTCGAATTCAGCGACGGCACGGAAGTGACGCCGAAGAACGCGATGCTCGCGGCGGTGAAGAGCTCGCGCGTTGCGTACCGTCTCATCGGCAACTTCGCGTTCTCGCACGCCGGCCGCAGCCTCGACGGCGTGCACTACGCCTACGACACGCCGAAGCTCAACGTGACCGCGCTCGCGTTTCGACCGACCGTCGGTGCGTTCAATGTCGACGGTCTCGCCGATCTCGAGCACGTCACCGCGTTCTACGGCGCCGCGACCTGGTCGCGCGCCAATGCGGACGAGCGTCTGTTCGTGATTGCCTATCGCGATGAGCGCGGTCTCGTCAAAACCGACAATCGTCCGGCCGCGGCCCGGAATCTCGATCGCGAAGACATCGACCTCGTGACGCTCGGCGGCCATTACCTCGCCGCATTCGGCAACGCCGACGTGCTCGCATGGGGCGCCTGGCAGACCGGAGACTGGGGCGCGCTCGACCACGATGCCACCGCCGTCGCACTCGAGGCGGGCTATCACTTCAAAGGGGATCGAAAGCCGACGGTGCGCGCCGGCCTGTTCCGCGCGAGCGGCGACGACGACGCCAGCGACGGCGAGCACGGCACGTTCTTCCAGGTGCTGCCGACGCCCCGTGTTTACGCGCGCTTTCCGTTCTACAACGCGATGAACAGCACCGACGCGTTCGTGCACTTCTCGATCAAGCCGCACCCGAAAGTGACGCTCACGAGCGAAGCGCATCTGCTGTCGCTGACCGAACAGGCGGACCTCTGGTACGCAGGCGGCGGCGCCTTCGAAAAGAGCTCCTTCGGTTTCGCCGGCCGCCCCGCCAACAACCACGACGACCTCGCCCGCGTCATCGACCTCGGCGTCGACTACGCGCTGAACCCAAAGACCTCCCTCACGATCTACGGCGCCCACGCCAACGGCGGGGCTGTAGTCGACGCGATTTTCGCGGAGAGTGGCGCGAGCCTGGTTTATGTGGAGGTGATGCGGCGGTTTTGATGGTGTGGTGTGTGGTGACGCGTGCGGAGAGTGCCCGTCCGATTGAGCGCGTGCCGTGCTATCGGAGGGGGTCCCTCGACTTCGCGCTGCGCGCTCCGCTCGGGATGACACGAAGGGCGTGTGTCATCCCGACCGAGCGAAGCGAGTGGAGGGACCCCCCGCCCACGGAGCGCGTGCCGTGCTCTCGGCGCGATACCCTTGTCTGTATGCCGATCGAAGCGCCGATTCCGTTTGATTCGATTCCTCTGCTTTCCGCGTTGCGTCGGGAGGATCGGGAGGCGGTGGCGCCGCTTTGCCGGTTGCGGGGGTTTGACAAAGGGGAGACGATCTTTCATGAGGGTGACGCGGCCGATCGCATTCATTTTCTCGTGCTCGGTCGCGTGAAGATCGTGAAGGCTGCCGGTGGCCGTGATGTCATTCTCGAGATTCTCGGTCCCGGTGAGCCGGTTGGTGCGGTGGCGGTGTTCGAGCGCCGGCCGTTTCCGGCGAGCGCCGTGACGCTCGAACCGTCGAGCATCCTCTCCATCCCGGAGCGCGAGTTCTTCGCGTTGCTCGAAAAACGGCCGGAGATGATGCGTCATCTGCTGGCCGGTCTGACGCTGCGATTGATGATGGTCAACAAGCGGCTCGCGGACATGACCGGTTCGGCCGAGTATCGCGCGGCACGCCTGTTCCTCACCCTCGGCGATCGCGTCGGCGTGGCGAAAGACCGTGGCGTGCAGATCACGCTCGCGCTGTCGCGTCAGGAGATCGCGGACCTCATCGGCACCACGCTCGAAACCGCGATTCGCCTCATGAGCCGCTGGCAGAAGGAAGGGCTCGTGCTCACCGAAAAAAGCGGCTTCACCGTTCCGGACGTGACGGCGCTGCGCAGCATGACCTCGGAGTGATGAACATCGACGGGTGATTCACGTCACGAAATCACTGCCGGTCGGTCACTGACGCCGTTTGATGCAGCCCGCACGCTTGCGGCATGACCGTCCTATACGAGTCGGAAGTGACGCGTATCGTCGTCGCCGCGGTGAGCAATGTGTTTGCATCGTTGGGACGCTACCTGCTCTGTCTGGATGAGAATTTCCGCGTCATCCACGCGGACGCGGCGATCCGCGAGCTCCTCGGCGGTGAAACGCTCGGGCCGCTCGAGGGACGTCCTGTTGCAGAGCTGCTCGGCAGAGAGTTGTTCGGCACCGATGCGCCGTTGCGCGAAGCATTGCTGGCCGGCGAGCGTCGCGAAGGGTGGCGCGCGCTGCTGCAGACGAATCACGGCATCCGGCCGCTCTCGATCACCGCGGCGCCGCTGCAACGCGAGAACGCGTGCGACCCGCGCGTGAAATACATCGTCGTGATTCTGCCGGCCGAGGAGGATCACTTCGCGGCGACGTCGGCGCCGACGGTGCTCTCCGGATTGATCGCCCGTTCGCCGGCGATGTCGCGCATCTTTCAGCTCGTCGAGAACCTGCAGGCGAGCGAAGCGCCGGTGCTGCTCACGGGCGAGCGCGGCACCGGGAAAGAAGTCGTCGCGCGCGCGATTCACGAACACTCGCCGCGTCGTCGCGGTCCGTTCGTCGCGGTGAACTGCGCGGCGCTGCCGCCGGAGTTGCTCGAAAGCGAACTGTTCGGACACGTGCGCGGCGCGTTCACCGGCGCGGTGCGCGATCGCATCGGCCGCTTCGAGCTTGCCGCGCAGGGAACGCTTTTCCTCGACGAGGTGAGCGAGCTGCCGCTCGAAACGCAGGGGAAGTTGCTGCGCCTCCTCGAACAACATCTCTACACGCGACTCGGCGAAACGCAGACGCGTTCTTCCGAAGCGCGCATCATCGCCGCGACGAACGTCGATCTGCGCAACACCGCCACGTTCCGGCAGGATCTCTTCTACAAACTGCGCATCGTGCCGGTCGAGATTCCGCCGCTGCGCGCGCGACGCGAAGACGTCGAGCCGCTCGCGCGACTGCTGCTCCGTCGCATCTCCGAACGGCAGGGGCGTCATCTTCGTTTTTCGCCCGAAGTCATTCGCCACTTCCTCGATTACGCGTGGCCGGGCAACGTGCAGGAGCTCGAGAACGCGATCGAATACGCCGTCGCCGTGACGAAAGGGCCGGTCATGCAGCCGGAAGATCTGCCGGCGGAGATCTGCGGCATCGTGCGCGCCAGCGGAAGTACGAGCGTCGAGAAAGTCTCATCCGATGAAACGCAACGCCTGCGCGCCGCTCTCGAGACGCATCGCTGGCGGCGCGAGGAGACGGCCAAGTCTCTCGGCATCAGCCGCGCCACCCTCTGGCGCCGAATGCGCGAGCACGGGTTGTTGTAACGTCCCGCTCCGGGTGGGCGGCGAGACGCCGCGTGCTCAGCCGCCGGGACGGCGGCGTTCCGCTACTCGTCGCTAGGGAACGCCGGCTGAGCCGTGGAGCGTCCCGCTCCGGGTGGGCGGCGAGACGCCGCGTGCTACGCGTTGGTGGCCAGGGGAACGCCGGCGTCCCGCCGGCTGAGCACGCGGCGTCCCGCCGCTATTTCGTGATCGTCACGCTCGTGGTGGCGGTGGTGGGGGTGCCGGTGTCATCGATTGCGTCGACGCGCAACTCGGCGGCGACGCTGCCGAAGAGACGCTGGTCGGGAACCGACTTGCGTGGTGCAAAGCGGTAGCGCAGCTCGCCGTTCGCGGCGACGGAAGGGCTGTATCCCATTGAGCGGATGCGCGCGGCGTCCCACGATTCACTGCCGAGGGCGAAGCCGCCCGGGCCGCGCACGGTGGCGGTCACGCGCTGGATGTCGACGTTGCGGCCGCCGGTCTCGCGCACGATCACTTCAAACGGGAAGTCGTACGTGTCGCCGGAGACGGCTCGCGCCACGATCGGGTTGGGCTCGATGGCGATCGAGACCGCGCCGTGGCCCGGCGCGGTCGTCGATGTCGGTGTGCTGATGGTGGTGCAGCCCACGAGCGCGAAAAGGATCAGCAGTTTCTTCATCATCACTTGGCCGTGACGATGCCGCACGCAATGCGCGCGCCCGCGTTGCCGGTCGGCTGTGTGGTGAGGTCGTCGGGATTGGCGTGCAGGATGATGGCGTGGCCGATGGCGGTGGCCGGACCTTCCGTGACGGTGATCGAGCGCGTGGTGAAGCGCGTGTTCACGTTGCCGTCGCCGTCGGCAGTGACGTTGCCCCAGTCTCCGGCGTGATGCGGATCGGCGGACGGCGAGCCGTGCGCGACGCTGGCGGGGTTGTAGTGGCCACCGGCGGCGTTGCCGTTGTCGCCGCAATCGCCTTTGTCGTGAATGTGGAAGCCGTGCACGCCCGGCGGCACGTTCGCGAGATTCACGACCACGTCGACGCTTCCGTCGGCCATCTGCGTGAGCTGCACGGTGCCGTGCGCGGACGAGCCGCTGGTGGGCGAGAGCGTGGCCATGGCCATCGGTCCTTTGGACATCGAGGCGCAGGCGCCGAGAACGGTGAGCGAGAGGATGAGTGCTGCTTTCTTCATGAATTCTCCTTGGCGACTCGCAGAGTGATCGTCACCTTCGTCCCCGCGGGAGGAAGGCGTTTGGGAACCGATGCATAGATGACGCCGTCACGCACGTAATCGCGGATCGGATGTGCGTGATTGCCGATCGCGCCGCCGGGGCACGAATAGAGACAGACGATGCAGCCCGATTGAAACTCCTTCTGCCATCGCTCGTTGCCGCCGTAGCGAAAGTCGAGAGTCGGTCTGGCCTCGTTCTCGGTGAGGAGCTGCGCGAGCGGAATGCGGCCCTTCGAGCCCGGCCATTCGACGAACACCTCGATCGCGGTTCCTTCGACGCGTTTGTCGGGCTCGCTGTTCTTCGGATCGTCGCGTTCGTTCCACGTCGCCGGCGTGAGGTTCTCGCCGCGTTTCGCGCCGAGGGCATCGAGCGCGAGGCGAACGTCATGATCGGATGTGTCGGCGGCGAAGAGCGCCCAGCGTTGCGATTTGCCGCCCTTCCAGACGATGGCGTGATGTCCTTTCACGCCGAACATGCGGTCCATCGCGTCCGGCTGCACCGTGGCGGTGAAGCGCACTTCGCGGTGCGCGCGATCGATGACCGGCGCGGCGCTCGCGAGCAACGCAAAAAGCAGAACGACCCGCATCGCCGCGAGACCATAGCACGACGAGCGGAGTGACGATCATCACCGGTCTTCGTTCGTCTTCTCACAGAGTGCAACGCCGCGCGCGGCGAGACTACGACCCATGTTGAAGAAATTCATGCCCTGGGCTTTCGGCGTGGCGTTCCTGTTCTGGCTCGGAACGACGCTGGCGTAGCCGATCACTGCGAAATCGCCGCGATCTTCCTGCCGAGCGTGCCGAGCCATCCTTCGGCGACGTTCTGGTAATAGAGCGACGCCGCTTTCTGCACGCCGTCGGCGAGCGAGGGATACGACGAGATCCGCTGCGCGAGCTCGCCGATCTTCATTCCCTTGCGCCGCGCGAGCACCACTTCCTCGATGAGCGTCGATGCGCCCGCGGCGAGGATGTGCGCGCCGAGGAGATGGCCCTTCGCGTCGGCGATCAGTTTGATCAGCCCGAGATCGGTGCGATCGACGACGGCGCGATCGACGTCGTGCATGTCGACCTTGTAGATCCGCACGTCGTCGCCATGTTTTTCGCGCGCTTCCTTTTCCGTCATCCCGATGTGCGCAACCTCGGGATCGGTGTAGAGCGCCCACGGAATGTGCGTGTAATCGACGGCCGACTTTCCCGGGAAGAGCATGTTGCGCACGAGCTTCACCGCCTCGTACGCCGCCACGTGGGTGAACTGCAGTCCGCCGTGCACGTCGCCGCATGCCCAGATGCGCGGCGTCGTGGTCTGCAGAAACCTGTCGACCACGATCCATGACTTCTCGACCGTGACGCCCGCGTTCTCGAGCCCGAGGGTTTCGGTGTTGCCGCGACGCCCGGAGGCGACGAACACCTCGTCGATCGTGAGCTCGCGCGACTGGCCCGATTTGTTTTCGATGCGGGCGATCTTTTTCTCTCCCTCGCGGCGCACCGACTTCACCGCGAAGCCGGTGTGCAACTCGATTCCTTCGTCCGTGAGGAGCTGGCGGACGCGCGTGATGATGTCGGCGTCTTCCTTGTTGATGATCTCGTCGAGCATCTCCACGACCGTCACGCGCGATCCGAAGCGCGCGAACATCTGCGCGAACTCGATTCCGATGTAGCCGCCGCCGAGAATCAGGATCGACTGCGGAAACGCGTCCTGATTCAGAAACGAGACGTGATCGAGATATCCCGCGTCCTGCAGCCCTTCGACCGGAGGAACGGCGGTGCGTGCGCCGGTGGCGATGACGATGTCTTTCGCCGAAAGCAGGCGGCCGTCGACTTCGACCTCACCGCGGCCGGCGAGCTGCGCATTGCCTTCGATGACGTCGATGCCGAGTTTGCGGAACTTCTCGGGATCGTCGTGGCGGCTGATGATGCGACGCTGCTCGCGCATCGAATCCATCACCGATTTCGGCGAGACGCGCGGCGTCACCGCTTCGAGTCCCCAGTGCGCGGCGTTGCGCATCTGATGCGCGAGCTTCGCCGAGGCGACCAGCGCCTTCGTCGGGACGCAGCCGGTCCAGAGGCAGTCGCCGCCGAGCTGTTCGCGCTCGATCATGGCCACTTTGCGGCCGAGGCGGGCACAGCCGGAAGCGGTGACGAGGCCGGCGGTACCGCCGCCGAGAACGATCACGTCGTAGCGCATGCGCGAGAGTGTAGTCGCAGAATCGTAAACACCTGGTGGACGCGGGAGCAGGAAGGTGTAGTGTGCCTGCAACGAATTTCGCAGGTCTCAACTTGGGTTACTTCCCGGCGCCCGAGTAAACTGTGACAGGTAGCGCTTGTTGTTACGTGCCGTTTGTGGTTCGATCCGGAGGTCCGGAATTACGCATGAATATCGAGCGCCTTCTCCTCGTCGAAGACAACGTCGTCGCTGCGAATGCAATCGCCTCCGCGCTGGCCGAACACGGCATCGAAGCGCACCTCGTCTACTGCGGCCGTGAGGCGGTCGGCAAGTTGATTCACTCGGAGGCGCAGGCGGCGGTCATCGATCTCACGCTGCCGGACATCGATGGGGTCACGGTCGCGGAGATCATTCGCCGCAACTGGCCGGAGATTCCGATCATCCTCACCAGCGGGCACACCGAGCCTGCGGCGGCGTGGGCGTTACTGAAGGATGGGCGCACGGCGTTTCTGCAGAAGCCGTTCGATCTCGACGTGCTGCTCACGATGATTCACGCGCTCGTGAGAACGACCGGCGCGCCGAACGCTACGAATACACCGACACCTTCCGCTCCCGCGGGCCATCCAGCTCGATGAAGTAGATCCCCTGCCACGTGCCGAGGACCAGGCGTCCGTTGCGGTAGGGCCAGGTCAGCGAGCAGCCGATCAGCATCGACAGCAGGTGCGCGTCGGAGTTGCCTTCGCCGTGCTGGAAGCGGACGTTCGGAATCATCGCCCGCAGCGCCTTCGTGAGATCGGCGGGAACGTCGGGATCGGCGTTCTCATTCACCGAGATCGCGCACGTGGTGTGCGGCACCACGATCGTGCAGATGCCGTCGGTCGCATGGAGCTTCGTCAGCGCGGCATTGACCTCGTCGGTGACGATCAGGATCTGCTCGCGCTCGCTGGTGCGGACGCGAAACGTCGTGTCGAGCATCGTTGGATCATATAATTCCGGTCACACGCAGATCCGTCGATCCCCATGGCCTTCTCCTGCATCCACTGCAAGTCGGAAATCGATCCGAAATTCAAAGCCTGTCCGTTCTGCGGGGAGCCGATCACCGATTTTCTGCGCCGCTATCTCGAAGCGCCGCTCGATGGAAAGTACAAGATCCTCTCGCGCCTCGGCGTCGGCGGCATGGGTGAGGTCTACAAAGTCCTCCACGTCCATCTGAACGCCATTCGCGTCATCAAGCTCATGCGCTCGAACCTGGCGCAGGATCCGGGCGCGCACGAGCGCTTCCTTCGCGAAGCACGGCTGGCGACGAAGATCCATCATCCCAGCGTCGCGGCGCTCTTCGATTTCTCCACGCTCGAAGACGGCGCGCACTACATGGTCTGGGAGTACATCGAAGGCATCAACCTGCACGAGCTGATCGACCAGCGCGGGCCGCTCTCCGCGCGCTACGCGGCGCGCGTGGCCATTCAGGCGCTGCATGGACTGGAAGCGATTCATCGCGCCGGCATCGTGCATCGCGACATCAGTCCCGAGAACATCATGCTCACGCGCGACGACGACGGCGAAGAGCGCGTGAAGATCATCGACCTCGGCATCGCCAAATCCTCCGGCACCGAAGACAACAACACCAAGACCGGGATGTTCGTCGGCAAGTGGAAGTACTGCTCGCCCGAGCATCTCGGCATGCTGCCGTCCGGCGAGCGCATCGACGGGCGCGCCGATCTCTACTCGTTCGGGATCGTGCTGTACGAGATGCTCACCGGCGTGCCGCCGTTTCAGGCTGACACGCCGCATGCGTATCTGTTGATGCATTCGTCGGAGCGCCCGAAGCCGCTGCGCGAGACCAATCCGACGATCTTCGATTCGCCGCTGCTCGAGAACGTGATCTTCCGCGCGCTCGAGAAAGACCGCACGAAACGTTTCGGCAGCGCGCGGGAGCTCGCGGCGGAGCTCGAGCGCGTGCTGCCACAGCTGCCCGATGAACCGGGCGCGGTGCCGCCGCTGCCGTTCACCTCCGAGGTGACGGACGACGCCACGCGCGTCGCGCAGCGCCCGAACGACAACGCGACCATGGTCTCGGTTTCGGGGAACGCACCGACGGTGGCGATGACGACGCCGGAGGTCACTCCGCCACCCGCGCAGAAGACGCTCGATCGCGTGCATCCGCAGGAGCGCGTGACCACGAGCGAGTCGAAACCGCGCTCGTCGATGGGGCTCGTCTTCGCGATCGTGCTGATCCTGGCGATCGCCGGCGGCGGCGCCTGGATGTTTCTGCGCACGCGCGATGAAGCGCTCGCACCGTCGGCCGCGGCGCCGATTCAGGCCGCGACGACGGCGCCGGTGTTCACGCCTGCCGTTACCGCTACGACCGCCCCCGATCCCGTCGCTGCCGTTCCCGCGGCCGCCGGACACCTGGGAATCAATGCATTTCCGTGGGCGAACGTCACCAGCGTCCGCAATCTCGACAACGGACAGACCGTCGACATCGGTACGAACGTCGTCACGCCGGCGCCGATGGATCTCGCACCGGGACGCTATGAGATCACGCTCGCCAATCCCGGTTTCGACAAGCCGATCACGCGCACGGTCGACGTCACCGCGGGCAAGGATGCCACGGTCACGGTGCACTTCAGCGATCCGAATCTCGCCGACGTCCCTGATTTCGGGAGCACGCGATGAAGCGGATGGCGATGCTGCTGTTGCTCGCGACCTCGCTGCTCGCGGCGCCGCCGGAGAAATGGTACGACGCGTACAAGCGCGGCGTGGCCGGCGTGAATGCGCGCAGCTATCGCGAGGCAGCGACACTGCTGCAGCGCGCGATCAACGAGATGCCGAACGAAGGGGTGAACGTGCGCGCGGGACGCGAGCTCATCACCTACACGCCGCACTTCTGGCTCGGCATCGCGAAGTTCAACCTCGGCGACGTCGACGGCGCGCTGCGCGAATGGCAGACCTCCGAAGATCAGGGCGTCATCACCCGCACCGAGTACTACGCCACGCTGAAAGACTGGGTCGCGCGTGCGCAGACGGAGAAGCAGCGCAATGCGCAGAGCGTGGCCACGGCGCCGAAGAAGGCGGCCGATGCCGCGCTGAGCAAAGCGCTGGAAATGCAACTCGCCGCGATGCGCGCGAGCGGCGACCGCACGGACGATTACCGGCAGGCGCAGCGGAAGCTGCAGGACGCGCGCACGCAGTTTCAGAACGCCGGCACCGACGTCAACGCGTACAAGGCGGCGGAGACCACGGCGCAGCAGGCCATCGCGCTCTTCATCTCCGCGGCGCAGGAAGGGAAACGGCTGAAGGACGCGCGTCCGGTCGTCGTGCCGCAGAAACCGAAACCGCAGCCGGCGCCGCCGCCGCGCGTCATCGAAGTGACGGTGCCGGTGGAGACCGCACCGGCCCCGACGACGACGGTCGCCCAGGATCCGCCGGTCGAGTCGGAAGCAAAGGTGGAGGCGCGGCTGGCGGTCCAGCAGTACCGGCGGAACGCCGTCATTGCGCCGAAGGGGATGGGCGGCAACGACGTGCGCGAGGCCGAGAAACTGCGCAATCGTCTGGAGCAGGCGAAGAATGATGCCGACTATCAGGCCATCGCGAAAGACGCGCAGACGCGCGATGCCGCGCTTGCGGCGCGTTTGCACGTGCCGCCGCCGGCGCCGAACGCGCGTCCCGATCTCGGTCCCGCGTATCGCGCATTCGCCGCGGGCGATCTGGCCGGCGCCGAGCAGATCCTGTCGAAGATGATCGCGACGCAACCGCTGCCCGAGGCGTTCCTGCTGCGCGGCTGCGCGCGCTACACGCGGGCGATGCTCTCGCGCAATCCGGACGCGGCGCTCGCGAACGCCAACGCCGACTTCCGTGCCGCACTGCAGCGCGACCGCAAACTGCGGCTCGATCGCAACGCGTTCTCGCCGAAACTCGTCGCCTATTTCGAAAGCCTGCGCGGAACGCTGTGAACGCGGGGGCCGCGCGGCTCCGCAGTAAACTGCGTCGTCGAAACCATGGCCGCCGTTCTGCTCCTCGGTGATCCTCGTCTCCGCCTTCGTTCGAAGGAAGTCGAACGATTCGATCCCGCCGCGTTCGACGCGCTCGCGGCGACGCTCGAGGCCTTCCGCAGGCAGCGCGGTTTCGGTCGCGCGATCTCGGCGCCACAGATCGGCGTCGCCCAACGCTTCATCGCGGTGAACCTCGGACGTGGAGCGTTCTTCGTCGTCAACCCGGTGATCACCTGGCGCAGCGATGCCACGTTCACGATGTGGGACGACTGCATGTCCTTTCCCGATCTCCTGGTGCGCCTCGAGCGCCACGAGTCGATCTCGCTCGACTACGTCGACGAGCACGGCCGCGCGCAATCGTGGCGCGAGCTCGATCGCGCCGCGGCGGAACTGCTGCAGCACGAGCTCGATCATCTCGACGGCGTCCTCGCCGTCGACCGCGCACTCGATCCCGAATCGCTCGTGCTGCGCGCCGCCTACGACGCAAATCGCGAGTATCACGACGCGCGCGTCGACTACACCATCACCCCCACGCTATGAACCGGCGCCTTGCACTCGCGGTTGCGCTTCTCTTCGTCACGACCTCGCTCTTCGGCCAGACCACTCTCGAATGGATCGTGCTCAGCGCGGCGAAGGAGCGTGCCGCGAGCGAGAAGAAGTTGATTCTCGTCTTTCGCGCCGATGAGGCCTGCGCCGGCTGCACGCGTCTCATGGAGGAGGCCGCGAAGAACGCGATGGTGCAGCGGCTCGCATCCGATTTCGTCTTTGCGAAAGCGGCCGCGCCGATGTCGATCCGGACGTTTGCCGCGCCCGGTGTCTCGCCGCGGAGCCTGCAGTCGGTGCGTGCGCCGACGGCGCGGGAACGGCCGGCGACGGTCGGTCTGCTCGATGCCCGGGGCGAAGAGGTCCTGACCTGGACGGTCAAAGGGGGGCGAGGCTCCGGCGTCATGAACCTCGGCACGTTCATCGACGTCATGCAGCGCGCGAACGCCGTCGCGCCGTTCATTCGCAAGGCCGATCAGGAGCGCGAAGTTGGCCGCGAAGTCGAGTCGCACCTCGTGCTCGCGCACGGTTTCCGCCAG
This sequence comes from Thermoanaerobaculia bacterium, assembly GCA_036261885.1. Lineage (GTDB taxonomy): Bacteria > Acidobacteriota > Thermoanaerobaculia > Gp7-AA8 > Gp7-AA8 > QHVT01. The sequence continues at coordinate 94,928 of DATAJY010000007.1, forward strand.
GCCAAAGAGCTCGATCATGCGATTCACGAGTACGACGAGGCCATCGGCGCGGCGAAGAAGAAAGGGGATCGCGAAGCGTCGCAGAGCGCGATGATTCTGCGCGAGCTCACGGTGGCGTCGCGATCGAAGAATGGCAGTCTCGATTTGAAACGGAGCATCGGTGTGTTGCACGGCATCGTGCGCGCGCCGGAGACGAAGAAAACCGAAGCGGAGGCATGGCTCGCACTCGGCCAGTTGTATCGGGCCGGCGAGCAGCCGCGCGAAGCGCTCGATGCGCTCGAGCACGCGGCGCGGCTCAGCTTCGCGTCACCCGAGGTGCGCGCCGCCACGACCCTGCTGCTCGCGTCGTCGGATGCGCGACTGGTCGGCGGTTCGGCGAACATCGCGCTGCTCCTGCCGGAGCGCGCGGCGTACAGCGGCGTCCTCGTCGCGCAGGCGCTGGCGCGCAGCCCCGCGATCGCGAGCGTCGAGTTTCTTCTCGACGGCCAGAGAGTCGCGAACGATCAGGAGCCGCCGTTCGACGCGAAGGTGGATGTCGGCGCGGTGCCGCGCCGTCACGAGCTGCGCATCGTCGCGCGCAACGCGTCGGGCGAGAGCATCGGCGAGGATGGCGTCGTGCTCAACGACCGGCATGACGAATTCACGGTGCGTCTCGCGCTCGCCTCGAATCGCACCGTCAACGCCAGCGTCGATCTCCCGGCGGGCGGCACGCTGCAGGCGCTCGAGATCTTTCTCGACGACCAGCGCATCGCCACGCTGACGAAACCGCCGTTCACGACGAAGGTCGGGAACACGAGTGAAGGGAGCGTCCTGCGTGCGTCCGCGTTGCTCAGCGACGGACGCATCGCCGAAGACGTGCTGCTCGTCGGCAGTGGCTCGGAGCTGATCGAAGTGCATGAGGTCGAGCTCTTTGCCACGGTCGATGACGAGCAGGGTGAGCTCATTCCGAATCTCACGCGCGATGCGTTCACGATTCGTGAAGAAGGGAAGCCGCGGCCGATCGTCGGATTCGAGTATGCCGAAGGGACGCCCTTCACCGTCGGGTTGACGATCGATTCGTCGACCAGCATGCGCTCGCGCATCGCCTGGGTGCATGACAGCGCCCGCGCGTTTCTGACGCGCATCACCGAGCATGGTCACGCCGCGTTCATCGTCGATTTCGACTCGCAACCGCGCTTGGCCGCTTCGACTACCTCCGACGCGCGTGCGCTGCTGGCCGGCATCGATGGCATCCGCGCCGACGGTGCGACCGCGTTGCACGACGCGATGGTGTTTTCGCTGCTGCAACTGCAGGGCGTGGGAGGCAAGCGCGCGTTGATCGTGCTGACCGACGGACGCGATTCCGGCAGCCGCTACTCCGTGGACGACGTGGCGCGCGTGGCGCGCGAGACCGGCGCGTCGGTCTATCTGCTCGCGCTTTCGACCTCCGTTCCGTCACGATTGAAACAGGTCGCCGCGGAGACGGGCGGACGCGCATTCGAGTTGCGTGGCACGACGGACCTCAATGAGGTGTACGCGACGATCGAGCACGAGCTGCAGCGCCAGTACCGCCTCAGCTTCCGCACCGATGCCGGTGCGAACGATGCGTGGCGCAGTGTCGAGGTGAGCGTGGCGAGGCAGAATGCGAAGGTGAGAACGGCCTCGGGCTTCGTGCCGAGATGAGGCAACGGCGGGCAGGACACCCGCCGTTGCTGCGAAGTCTACTTCGTCAGTTCCACGCCGTTGGCGATGAACGACACTTCACGCGCGCTGCCGTCTTTGTTGCGCTGCAGCTTCGCGCCTTCTTCCTCGAGGTGATCGGCGTCCGCTTTCGACAGCGTCTTCACGACCGCGACCCCTTCGGCACGCGCTTTCATCCCCTTCGATTCGAGCGGGATGAAGAAGCCGTAGTCCTTGAACGTCACGCGCACGCCTTCGCCCCCTTCGGCGGCGGCGAGCTGCATCCAGCAGCCTTTGCGCGTGCAGCTCGCGGAGACGACGCCGTCGACCACGACCGCTTCTTTCGTGTACGCATCCGGATTCTCGAGCACCTTCGCCAGCGAGATGCTCTTTGCATTTTCAGGAATCGGCGCGCCGCGCTTGACCACGTCTTCGGATGCGAACGCGACGGTGGCAACCAGCAGGGCGACGGCAGCGATGGACTTCTTCATAGGATCCTCCGGCGCGAAAGTATACGAGCGGCGGGAAATCCGGCGCGTCAATCCGTCACGCAAACCGTCTCAGCGGTGAGCGACCCGTAAATGTTCGGTAACAGCGACTGAACGAAATCGCTCGCATACTGAGCACTCCCATGAACACTTCAGCGAGTCGCCTCGTCGCCGCGCTTCTGGTTTTGTCGATCGCCGTCGCTCTGCCCGCGCAGGATCGGAAGTTCGGCGCGAAGGCGTACGTCACGGCCATCGAGCTCGTGATCGACGTCGTCGATCCGACGGGCAGGACGCCGCGGGATCTCACGCCGGCCGATTTCGTGATCGTCGAAGACGGCGTCGAGCGTGAAGTCACGAGCGTCGAATACCTCGGCGGCGGCATCCCGATCGCGAAGAACGAAGGCACACCTGCCGCCGCGGCGCCGGCCGAAGCGAGCGACGCGCCGCGCGCCGCCGACTGGCAGATCGTGATCTGGTTCGACGGCATCACCACGAGCCGCGGCACGATTCACGAGGCGGTCAACGATCTGAAGAAGCAGGTCCCGACGCTCGTCTCGATGGGCTCGATCACCATCCTCTACTCCGATCTCAACACGAATGCGCTGATCACCTCGTCGCGCAACACGCGCGCGATCGCCGACGCGCTCGATGCGGCGACGAAGCAGGGGAACGGCGATCGTCTGACGCGTCTGCGCACCATGTTCGTGCGCGAGTCCGAGCACGTCGATCAGTCGGGCGGCCTGATCGTCAATCCGATCTCGAACGACATCACGCATTACGTTTCCGAAGAGCTGCGCCTGCTCAGCATCGCGCGGACGAATCTGCTGCGCTGGCTGAGCCGCGTGCCGCGCCGGCAGCCGCGCATGCTGATGTTCGTCGGCGGCGGCTTCGATCTCAATCCGGTCGAGTTCTATTCGGCGGTGTATGAATCGACGCCGGAAGCATCGGACGGCCGCGACGTGCTGAAGCGCTCGGAGAACCAGGTTGCGCTCGATGACGAGAACAACCGGCTGGCGAAGCTGCTCGCCACCGAAGGGTGGATTGCGGTGGCGGTGGGCGGTACGGGCGCGTACTCGATGACCACCGACGTCGAGCGGCAGGGCGATCGCCAGGTGGCGCAGACCGGCACCAACAACTCGATGCCGGTCTTTCTCTACACCGCTCCCGCGGCTCCGCTGCAGCAGTTCGCGCGCGAGACCGGCGGCACGCACGTGATGAACGCGAAGCAGCTGCCGCGTGTCATCGATCGCCTGCGCAATCGCGTGCGGCTCACGTATCAGGTCGATCGCGAGCCCGATCTCGCGCCGCGCAAGGTGCGCGTGCGGGCACGTCGCCGCGGGCTCGACATAACCGCGCCGCTCTGGTCTTCCTCGTCGACGAACATCGCGGTCATGGAAGTGCGGGCCCTCGATCTGCTCGAAAATCCCGGCCGCGCCGAACAGGGCGATCTCGCCGTGCAGGCGTACGCCGTGCCGAACGAGAACACCGGGGTCACCGAACGCGCCGGCACGCTGCGCGCGCGCATCGACCTTTCTCCGCTCAAGCTCGTGGCCAGCCAGATCGGCGCGACGAAGATGCGCTTCACGGTCGCGTTCAACGAAAGCAACGCGCTCCCCTCATTCGTGCACAACACGATGGACGTCGCCGACCTCGGGAAGCTCGACGCGATCGAATGGACCGCCCCGTTCACGATGCCGGCCACCACCGACACCGCCGCGGTCGTCGTCGAAGAGCTGACCACCGGCGCATGGGGCTCGGTGCGCGTGAAGCTCGATGGCAGCATCTCCGAAACGCAGGTCGCGCAACAGCCGCTCGAGCCGACGCCGGCGGAGTGGCTCACCGATCGGGCCGATGCGATGGCGCGCGCGGCGCGTGAAGGCAAAGTCGTTTTCGCGTTTCATCGCGATGACGAATGCCGCGCCTGCGCGAAGCTGCTGAAGGACTCGTCCGCGCATCCGACGGTGCGCCGTCTCGCTTCGAATTTCGTGCTGCTCGTGACGCCGCCCGCGCGCGCGGCCGCACCCGGCCTCGAAACGCCGGCCGCGTTCGGCGTCATCGATCAGACGGGGCTCGAGCCGCTGACCTGGCGCGCGGAAAACGATCGTCGCGAGTTGATCGGCGTCGGCGAGCTCGCCGACATCATGCAGCGCGCCGATGCCTCGGCGGTGCACGTGCGCCAGTCCGCATCCGAGCGCGTGCAGGGCAGAACGACCGACGCGTATCTCTCGCTCGGCTGGGCCTTCCGGCAGGCCGGCGATACGGCTCGCGCCTCGGAAGCGTATGCCGCGGCAGCGCGCAGCGCGCGTGCGGGCGGCGACTTGCAGCAAGCGCAGAGCGCCGACGTGTTGTATGCGCTCGCCGAAGCGAGCCGCGGAAAAGTGCAGGAGAGCGTGAGTCTGCTGCGCTCGATCACGCGTGCGCCGTTCTCGAAGCGAACCGAATCGGAAGCGTATCTCGCGCTCGGCCAGGTGCTCCGCGCCTCGGGGGATGAACGCGAAGCGGCGCATGCGCTCGAACGCGCGTCGGCCGACGTCGCGTCCGCGGTGCTGCCGGCGCAGGAGAGCCGCGTTCTCGGCGGAAACACGCGCGTCCGCCTGCTCGTGCCGAATCGCGCCCCGTACAGCGGCACCATCCAGGCGCAGGCGCTCGCGCGCGATCCGTCGATCGCGTCGGTCGTCTTCCTGCTCGACGGCGCGCAGGTGGCGAACGATGTTCGTCCGCCGTTCGACACGCCGGTCGATCTCGGCAGCGTGCCGCGCCGTCATGAACTGCGCATCGTCGCGCGCAACGCCGCCGGTGCGCTGGTCGGCGACGACGCGATGATCCTCAACGATCGCAATGACGAATTCTGGGTGCGCCTGAGTCTCGGCGAGCGCCGCGTCGCGAACGCGACGCTCAATCTCCCGTCGGGCGGCACGCTGTCGAAGCTCGAGTTCTTCCTCGATGACCGCCTCATCGCCACGCGCTCGGCGCCGCCGTACAGCGTTCCGGTCGGCGAGACGAACGAGGGGAGCACGCTGCGCGTCGCGGCCACGCTGAGCGATGGACGCAACGTCGAAGACGCGCTCCTCGTCGGCGTCGGCTCCGAGCTGATCGAAGTGCAGGAAGTGGAATTGTTCGCGACCGTGCTCGACAAGCGCGACGAAGTGGTGCGCGATCTCGATCGTTCGCAATTCACGATCGTCGAAGAGAACGAGCCGCGCCGCATTCTCGGCTTCGAGTTCCTCGAGAAAGCGCCGTTCACGGTCGGCCTGGCGGTCGACTCGTCGAGCAGCATGCTGCCGCGCATGGCCGACGTGCATCAGTCGGCGCGCGAGTTTCTCGGCCGCGCCGCGAATGACGGCAACCGCGCATTCGTCGTCGACTTCGATACCGCGCCGAGACTCGTGGCGCCGACGACCGCGAATGCCGACGTGGTGCGCGAGGCCGTCTCTTCGATCCGCGCGGATGGCTCGACCGCGCTCTACGACGCGATGGTCTTCTCGCTCCTGCAACTGCAGGGCGTCTCCGGCAAGCGCGCGCTGGTCGTGCTCAGCGACGGTAAAGACGAGACGAGCCGCTACTCGATCGAAGACGTCGTGCACGTCGCGCGGGAGACCGGTGCCTCGATCTACCTCGTGCTCCTCGCGGGCGGCGTGCCGTCGCGGCTGAACGCGCTGGCCGGCGAAAGCGGCGGCCGGGTGTGGGAACTGCGCGATACGACGCAGCTCGACGCGATCTACGACAGCATCGCGCGCGAGCTGCGCTCGCAATATCGCATCACGTTCCAGACCTCCGCACGCGACCGGAATCAGTTCCGCCGCGTGGCGGTGCGGACGGAACTGCCGGAGGTGAAGGTGAGGACCAGCGCCGGATTCTTCCCGCGTTAAACGCCGCTCTCCGGATGGACGCGATTCACACGGATGCGCCAGGCGTCACCGTCTTTGACGATGACGCTGGTGCCGGTGAATTTTCTGACGACGGTCTCGCTGCCGTCGGCATTCACTTTCACTAACGACACGCGCACCGCCGCGACGACCACCGCGTCGCCGACCGGCGTCAGCTCTTCGACGACGGTGCGATGGCGCAACGCCCGATCGGCTTTGGCGAGGGAGTTCTCGAAGTAGCTGCGGATGGCGTCGCGGCCGCGCAGGTCGACCGGCGTGTTCAGAATGGTGTTGTGTCCGTCGAGCGTGAACGTGTTCGCGAGCGCCGCGGCATCGCGCGCGTTCCACGCGGCGTCACCGGCCACGGCGATGTTCTCGATCGCGGCGCGATCGCTCGGAGCGAGAACGGAAAGAAGCAGAGCAAGAGCGAGAGCATTCATCGGCGCGCACGATAAATGCGGCGCGGCCGGCAATCCCCTCAACCGGGACAACGATGCGTTGCGAAGGTGTGAACGAGGGAACTTCGCTGTCTGCGTCACTCCCTAACAGACGTGAGGATCTGGATGCCAGGCGTTTGTCGAGCGTGTGCCGAGACGATCGAGCCGACTGCCACGCGGTGCAAGCACTGCAAATCGTGGCAGAGCGCATCGCCCTGTCGCGTGTGTGGCGCCTATCTGCCGGACGGTGCGAAGTATTGCAACGAGTGCAAGAGCTACCAGGGCTGGCGCGGTGCCATCCCCGGGAACGCGCTCGTGCTCTCGCTCATCGCGTCGCTGCTTTCACTCATCGGTCTCCTCGCGCCGCAGCTCTTCAAGTTCCTCGATCTCCGCTCCAAGACCAGCGGCTACTTCCTCGACATTCATCCCGACAAGGCCGCCTCGGGGTCGGAAGACGATTCGGTGATCGTGGTGACGGTCACGAACGAAGGACTGCGGCCGGCGCGCGTGGAGCATGCCTCGATCCGCTTCGGCACGGCGCGCATCGCGGAGACGCATCTGGAGATCCTCAACCGTGACGCGCTGGTGGTGCCGGCGAAGAGCTCGCGCGAGCTGAAGTTGTACGCCGACGCGCTGCCGATCACCGGCTGGCCCGCCGCGAACGCGACGAAAGAAGTGCTCGACGCCGCGAAGGTCGAGCTCGGAAACACGCTTTGTCAGGCGGAGGTCTCGCTCTCGATCACGGTCGTCGAGCGGGGCCGCCTCGGAAATCTCGAACCGGAACGCGATATCGGTCCGCTGCCGGTCGTTCGCCGCACCGCACGCAAGTGGGTGTTCGAACGAACCGCCGGTGATGACCCGGGAGACTGTCCACCATGATCGTCCAGGCTGCTGCTCTCGTCCTGTTGCTGCTCGTGCCGCACGCGCCGTCGACCTGCGCGCGTTCCACCTCGTTCGTGCGGGTGCAGTTTCATCACTGCGCACCGCTCGGCGAAACCATCGCCGTGAAAATCGAAGGAACGCCGGTGACGCTCAAGCGGGAAGGCGATTACTACCAGGGTCAGTATCCCGGCGACATCACCGAGACCTACGCCATCACGCTGCCGAAGAATTACTCGCTCTGCTGCAGAAGCGCGGTGAAGGTGGCCAAGGAGCGACGCAGCCGCGACTGCGTCGTCTCGTACGTCGTGACCTGCGACGAACGTGCGCCCGGCTGGAGCTTCGTCGCCTCGAGCGACCGGAACGAGATCACGTTCGAGTTCGACGCCGAGCACGAAGACGATTTCGGCGACAACGCCTGCCGCCCGCCGGAGCCGATGAAGCTCGCGCGGAACGGCGTCTCGAATCTCGGTACGCACGACGTCGTGACGTTGAAGGTGATGCGCGGGCGCACGCTGCTCGTGAGCATCCCGCTGCATCAATCCGACCTGGTGCAGGCGGCGTCGCTTCCGTATTCGCGCTCGGAACTGGAGCGGCTCATCGACGCGGCGGCGAACGACGGCGTCCTGAACGGCTCGGGACCGGCGAAGCGCTACGTCGCCACGGTGAAGGCCCAGCTGCCGAACGTCGTGACCGTGGAGCGGAAATGAAGACGCTGGCGCGGTGCGCGTTTGCGTTTCTGCTGATTGCGAATGTCATCGCGATCGCCGCGCAGGAGCTCGACGTCTTCGAGAGCAGCGATTTCGTCGACCCGCGTCTGCGCGGCGTCGAGTTCGGACCCGATGGCTTCGCACCGATCGCGGACGGATCCGACTTCGCGATCCTGCGCGTTCTCGGCGGTGCGTCGTCGAATTACCAATGGCGCACGCGGCCGAGCGATGACGCGGCGACGTTTGTCAGCGTGGCCGGCAGCTATTACCGCGGCGTGCATCAGCTGAACGTCGAGTTGACCGAGTTGTGGTCGCACGGCGATGCGTCGCTCCCACGCCGCCGCGCCACCGTGCAGTTCGGGCGCTATCTGCTGACCAAGGCGCGCGATCCCGAGACGAACGAACTGCGCGACGTGGCCAGCCGGCTCGCGTTCACGTGGAGCGTCGACGAGAACCGTCTCTGTGTCGAGCAGCCGCCGGTCGGCGGCGGCGTCGGCGGAGGGATCGAATGCGACAACCACTACGAGCTCGAAGTCGGAATGCAGTTCGACACGTCGTTTCCGCTGCTGCGCGGACGTACCGGCATGGGCTCGTTCATCGTGACCGCGCGCGATACGAGCGGCCGCGACTCGTCCTCGCCCGCGCAGAATGTCGTGGTGCCGCATGTCGTGTTCGAGGACGGCACCAGCAGTGACGACTCCGAGCCACGCCGTGAATACCGCGCCACGTTCGTCGGCCGCGTTCTCGATCGCGACATTCGCCACGTGCGCCTCGGCCTTTCGTACGACGTGAGCGGCGAGTACGCGGGAGGGCTGCGCATGGGCGCGGTGCGCGGCGGAGTCTCGGCGTCGATCGATCTCGCCGGCTTCGCGCTCACGGCCATCTGGCGGCCGAGCTACGTCCCGAATGCACCGCAGCGCAACTACTTCAACGAGTTCGCATTCATGATCGATCGTGCCGCGCTGTCGCGGATCGTCTCGCGATGAACGGCTGCACCAGATGAAAAAAGGGCCGGCGAAACTCGCCGGCCCCTTTCGTTTGTTGCGTGTGTTTCGTTCGTTTACTTCGCGTGCGCGTGGTCGCTGCCGATGCGCATCGAGTAGAACGAGCGGTAGACGAAGACGAAGGCGATCAGGAGGAACACCGCGGAGAGGATGCGGGTGAGACCGCCCTGTCCGGCGCGGGTCATCTCGACCGCCAGCTCGACGGCGAGGAGGCCGAAGAGCGTGGTGAACTTGATGACCGGGTTCATCGCGACGGAGGAGGTGTCCTTGAACGGATCGCCCACCGTGTCGCCGACGACGACGGCCGCGTGAAGCGGCGTGCCCTTGGCCTTCATCTCCGTCTCGACGATCTTCTTCGCGTTGTCCCAGGCGCCGCCGGCGTTGGCCATGAAGATGGCCTGGTAGAGACCGAACAGCGCGATCGAGATCAGGTAGCCGATGAAGAAGAACGGCTCGAAGCAGGCGAAGGCGAGCGTCGAGAAGAAGACGGTGAGGAAGATGTTGAACATGCCCTTCTGCGCGTACTGCGTGCAGATGGCCACGACTTTCTTCGAGTCTTCGACCGAAGCTTTCGTCGCGCCGGAGTCGAGACGCATGTTCTTCTTGATGAATTCGACCGCGCGGTAGGCGCCGGTCGAAACGGCCTGCGTCGCCGCGCCGGTGAACCAGTAGATCACCGCGCCGCCGACCACGAGGCCGAGCAGGAACTGCGGATGGAGCAGCGACAGCTTGTCGATGTCCGTGGTGAGACCGTTGGTGAGCATCACGATGATCGCGAAGATCATCGTCGTTGCACCGACGACGGCGGTGCCGATGAGCACCGGCTTGGCGGTCGCCTTGAATGTGTTGCCGGCGCCGTCGTTCTCCTCGAGATACTCCTTGCCCTTCTCCCACTGCGGCGCGAAACCGAAGTCGCGCTTCACTTCCTCGTTGATGCCGGGAAGCGTTTCGATGGTCGAGAGCTCGAAGACCGACTGCGCGTTGTCCGTGACCGGGCCGTACGAGTCGACGGCGATCGTCACCGGACCCATGCCGAGGAAGCCGAAGGCCACGAGGCCGAACGCGAAGATGGCCGGGGCGATCATGAGCGCGCCCGCGCCGAGGGGGAACGTTCCGGCGATCCAGGCAGCGATGCCCATCAGGCCCGCGATGACGATGCCCATCCAGTACGCCGAGAAGTTGCCGGCGATGAATCCGGAGAGGATGTTGAGCGAAGCGCCACCCTCTTCCGACGCCGTGACCACTTCGCGCACGTGACGCGATTCGGTCGAGGTGAAGACCTTGACCAGCTCCGGAATGATCGCGCCGGCGAGCGTGCCGCAGGTGATGATCGTGGAGAGCTTCCACCACATCGACGTGTCGCCGCCGAGCGACGGGATCAGGAGATACGAGACCACGTACGTGACGCCGACCGAGAGGATCGAGGTGAGCCACACGAGCGACGTGAGCGGCGCCTCGAAATTCATCTTGTCAGCGTTGCCGTAGCGCGCTTTCGCGAACGCTTCGTTGATGAAGTACGACACCGCGGAGGTGACGATCATCAGCACGCGCATCACGAAGATCCAGACCAGGAGCTGCACCTGCACGACCGGCTCCGTGACCGCGAGCAGGATGAACGTGATCAGGGCGACGCCGGTGACGCCGTACGTTTCGAAACCGTCCGCCGTCGGACCGACCGAGTCCCCGGCGTTGTCGCCGACGCAGTCGGCGATGACGCCCGGGTTGCGCGCGTCGTCTTCCTTGATGTTGAAGACGATCTTCATGAGATCGGAGCCGATGTCGGCGATCTTGGTGAAGATGCCGCCGGCGATGCGCAGCGCCGCGGCGCCGAGCGACTCACCGATGGCGAAGCCGATGAACACGGCGCCCGCGTATTCACGCGGCACGAACAGCAGGATGGCCAGCATGATCACGAGCTCGGTCGAGATCAGGAGCATGCCGATCGACATGCCGGCCTTGAGAGGAATCGAGTACGTCGGGAACGGCTTGCCCTTCAGCGACGCGAACGCGGTGCGCGAGTTCGCGAACGTGTTGATGCGGATGCCGAACCAGGCCACGCCGTAGCTGCCGGCGATGCCGACCAGGCTGGCGATGAGGATGATGATCACGCGGGCCGCGTCGAAGTGACGCAGGAACCCGAAGTAGACCACCATGATCGCCCCGATGAAGAGCTCGAGCAGGAGGATGAACTTGCCCTGCGTGACGAGATACGTCTTGCAGGTTTCGTAGATCAGCTCCGAGATCTCCAGCATCGCCCGATGAACCGGGAGCGACTTGAGCTGCATGTACATCGCGAGGCCGAACAGCAGGCCAAGGACGCAGACGACGAGACCCCCGAGAAGCAGGCGATTGCCGCCCATCCCGAGGAACTGCACGCTGCCGAGATCCGGCAGCACGAGATTGGCCTCCGAGCGATGCTCGGTCGGGTGCTCCGCCGGCTTCGATTCGTCGGCTGCAACCGCCGGATCACCCGTCGGGTGCGACTCCTGCGCGTAAACGGCGATGGCGCCGAACGCGAGGGTACCGATCAGCGCGACGAGCAGGACGCGCATATACCAGGACTTCATTGGTTTCCTCCGTTATTGGATGAAGACTGACCCGTGGGGGCCGGGCCAGAAAGGCGCGCGGATTGTAGCGGATTGGTAAAGCTACGTCATCCGCAGCGCGCGAGCGACCTCGACCACGTGCGGAATCGTGTCGACGGCGCCATGCACCAGCACCACGAGGAGGATGTTGCGGGTGCGGCTCCAGAGCATCCCGAAGAAGAGTCCCATCGGCGACAGCACGGTGATCGAGAAACAGATCGCGTAAAGCAGCGAGGGATGCGTGAACGACTCGCCGGTCGATGCGGTGCGCAGGTAGAGGCCTGGGGCGTGAATGAGCGCGAAGAGCAGCGCCGAGATCACGATCGCGCCGGCCGCCGATGGCGTCGCGTCGTGCAAACGCGTCTGCAGCAACCCGCGAAATGCGACCTCCTCGACCACTCCTGCTTCGATCGACATCCAGAGGAAAGATGCGAGCGTCGCCAGAAGGAGCGTCCCGCCGCGCAGATCGGTATCCGCGATTTTCCGCACGCCGCTGCCGAACGCGATCTGAAACGTCATCATCAAACCGATCAGCAGCGCGCAGATCGCGGCATCGCGCCTGTTCATGCGCAACGGGAGCCGCATCCGGAACAGCGCCATCGGAACGGCGACGAAGACGACGAGCTTCAGCAGCCCTTTCACGAACTCATTCGGAACGAGCGAGAAGCCCCACGTGACGATCGCGGTGAGGGCGAGGAAGTAGATCGTGAGCAGCGGCCACGGCGCGCGCACCGAGATCCCTGCGACCGGCGTGACGCGTTTCGTCAGCAGCCAGGCGACGAAGGTGAAGCCGCCGCCGATGACGAGGAGTGAGAAGAGCGGCTCGACCGGATTCTGCTTTTCGACGACCGCGAACAGCGTGAGCGCGACGGCGTAAACGGCGAGGTACAGGACGACCCACTTTGACTTCATCTCGGTCTACATACGAATCGGCGTCGTCAGCGTTCTACGAGATCGACGTCGGCCCCGATCTCGAGCGCGAATTTTCCGCGGCCGGTCGAGTGGATCTGCACGGCCGGACACTTCTCGCGCAGGCGGTGCCGCAGCAGGATGAGGCGTGATTCGAGGTTGTCTTTGATCTCCGGCAATCCGAGGGAGCGATCGAGGCGCAGCTCGCGATTGGTGAAGGCGGTGCGCCCCTGCGTTTTGAAATCGCCGAGGAGCTTCCAGAGGATGCGTCCCGGCACGTTGCGGATCAGGTATTCGTTGTCGAGAAACACCGCGTCGTCGTCGCGGTAGTAGGTGAACGTGTGGCGCTTCGACGGAACCGGTACGGCGATCGGCGCCGGCGGCGGAGCGATGCGCACTTCGGCCGCGGGGCGCGACATCGTGTCGTCGAGTTGCGAGACGCGGTCGATGCCGAGAGCGATCTGATTGGCGATGATCTCGAGATACGCCTCGTCCCATTCGCGAAACGCGACCGGATCGCGGGACTCCGCGGCCAGCGCGCCGACGAGCCGGTCTTCGATCATCAACGGCAGAACGATGGCGCTCTGCGCATCCGGCAGGCCGGGAAGCGGGATCTCCGGACGGATGGAGAACGTTCCCGAATCCATCATCGAGCGGCGCACCGCCTGCCCGTAGCGCAGCCCTTCCTTGAGCGCGTTGAGGCGCAGCACCCGTTTCTCGCGCGCGACGGTGCCGATCACCCCTTCCCCGATCGCCACCTCGGCGCCGACGCCGCCACCGTAGCCGCGACAGGCGATCGTGACGAGGCGCTGCGTGAGGTCGTCGAGCAGGAGCACGAACGTGTGCTCGAAGCCGAAGTAGACGTCGAGTGCGTCGAGCGCCGCGGCGAGCAGCGTTTCAAGATCGTCCGCCCGGTTGATGCGCTCGGAGACGAGTTGCAGTCCGCGCAGTTCGGTGCGCAGTCCGGTGACCGAGATCTCTTCGTGCGGTTGCGGCTCCGCCGTCTCGATGAGGAAGTTCTCGACCTCCTCCGCGCGCACGACCTCGAAGATGTCGGCCGCGATGAGGCGGAACACTCCTTCCATGCCGGTGTGCGAGGCGATGGCCTGGATGCGCATGGCCATCGAGTCGAAGAGCGGTCCCGATTTCTCGCTGCGCAGGAAGCGGAGTCGCAGCCGGTACGCCTGCATCGTGAGCGGGTCGTACACCTCGACCGTGGCGTTCGGATTCTGATCGAGATTGCGGCGGGTCTTGTTGAAGAACTGGCAGGAGAGCGCGACGTGCGTGTCGTCGATGAGGTGAATCTGGCTGACGTATGTGACGTTCGGCATGCCGTTCGCGTCGGCGGAGGCGAGCAGCGACGGGATCACTCCCTGAAAGCAGCGCGAGATCTGCGTCAGCTTCATCGCAGTTCCACTCCTGCTTTCGGTCCGGGCGTCTGATCGAAGACCTGTTCGACCGAGACTTCGATCGCGAACGCGGGCCAGTGATTGAGCGTGCGGGTGAGGTTGCGGGGCAGGCCGAAGCTGCCGAGACGTTCGGCAAATGCCTCGAGGCGTTGGGCGACGAACTCGCGATCGTGCGCCGGCGCGAGCTTCACGCCGCGTGTGACTCCTTTGATCTGAATGGAGTCGTGCGAGAGCGGTTCGGTGAGTGCGACGGCGATGCGCCGCGTGGTGGCGAGGTTGGCGACGGTTTCGCCGGCGGTCGCCGCCGGCAGGTAGACGGTGATGCTGTCGAAGTCGTCCTTTGAATCGACCGCGATTCCGCGACAGCACGTCGGCACACCCTCGGCGTCGACGGTGCCGACGAACACCGAAATGCCACCATCTAAAAATCTTCGGAGTTTTTCCTGGGCCATGGGCGAACGCGATTTTAGGATCTTTTTAGGATTCGTCCACCGCCCATCATCGAACCCGCGCGCTCTTCTGAGAGTACCTCGGAGCTCTTATAAGGAATCGCGCGCGCGTGCGAACGAGGAGCGCGAGACGAGAGTGGCCTCCATCGTTTTCGCGGGAGCCGATTCGCTCCGACGGCATTTTCGCGTCACGCACGCATCAACCGTTCGTGAAGTCGTGAGCGGTGATCGAAATGAGGCGTTTTGTATGCGTTTCAGCAGGTAGGGAATCGGTACGTTGATGGCTCTCCCTCCTTGTAGCGGGATTCCAGAAAACAATCGAGGAGAGACGAGGATGAGAAACGCATTCTTTGGGTTAGGTCTGCAATACGACAACGGGGACGGGCCGACCATCGCCATCAATCGCAGCGGCCGCGTGCTCGACGTCCACAAGAACGAGGCGGGCTTCACGCTCTACTACCGGGCCGGTCAGACGAATCAGATGACCGTGAACTGGGGCGAGTCGAAGTCGTACACCACCGGCGTCGAGCCGTCGGTCGCGCTCAACAACAACAATCGCGTCGTGGAAGTGCACAAGAACGAGGCGGGCGTCACGCTCTACTCGAGCATCGGCACGCTCAGCGGCAACACCATCAGCTGGAGCAGTTCGCCGAAGGACTACACCACCGGGGTCTATCCGTCGGTCGCGCTCAACGACGCCGGGAAGGTCGTCGAAGTGCATCGCTCCGAAAAGACCACCCGCCTCTACTACCGCTTCGGCAAGCTCGGAACGACGAACGTCGACTGGAAGTGGGACGACAACTACGACACCGGCGCGTACCCGAAAGTGGCGATCAACAACAGCGACTGGGTGGTCGAAGTGCACGAATCGGAAGGGTTCTCGACGGTCTGGTATCACGTCGGGCGTATCGACGAGACGAACAAGAAGATCACGTTCGGCGACAGCCACAAGTTCGCGGACGGCAATCGTCCGACGGTCGCGCTCACCGACTCCGGCGACGTGATCGTGTCGTACCAGAACGGCGTGTCGCTGATGCAGCGCTTCGGCAAGATCAACACCTCGTCGAAGACGATCGACTGGACCGGCGATGCGAAGAACTACGACGACGGCGTGAAGCCGTCCGTGGCCGCCGTCGACGGCATGGCCGTCGAAGCGCACGAGGGCGAGCTCGCGAAGACGCTCTGGTTCTCGACGTCGATGATCACCGATCGCGCGATCTGGATGACCGAGCGCCGCTCGCAGCTCGGGCCGCTCAAGATCCCGCAGATCGTCTTCCCCTCATCGCACGATTCGGCGATGTACACGTACGGGCTCTCCGCGCTCGGCAAGACGCAGTACCTGTCGGTCTTCGATCAGCTCGAGTACGGCATCCGCTACTTCGATCTGCGGCCGAAGAAAAGCGGCGACAAGATCATCATCCATCACGGTCCGATCGCCGGCCCCGATCTCTCGACGATCCTCGCCGAGATTCAGCGCTACTGCAATTTCGGCCACAGAGAGCTGATCATCATCGACTGGAGTCACTTCGATAACTGGGACGCGACCGTCTATCAGCAGTTCGTGACGCAGGTGAACAACGCCATCGGCCGGTGGCTCTGGAAAACGCCGCTGCAGCCGGGGCAGCGTCTGGCCGACATCCCGCTCTCGACGTTCACCGCGAACGGGCCGTGCATCATTTCCGCGGTGGCCGAGCAGTGGGCGGTCAACAATCCGCAGGCCGGCTTCTGGGTTTTCCGCGACTGGGATGCGAGCGACTCGAACGTCGGCAATCTGGTGGTGTTCGACAAGTACTCCGACACGACGAACTACGAGCAGATGAAGAACGATCAGCTGCTCAAGTTCGCGACGTTCAACGGCAGGCAGCAGAACTTTCCCGATCTGCCGGTGGACATGTTTCTGCTGTCGTGGACGCTCACGCCGGTCACCGGTGTCTGGTTCGCGTCGAAGGATGCGAATCGCAACCTCGGCAACGTGCTGCCGACGGTGCCGAATCCGAACGGCTACGGCAGGATCATGAACTGCCTCTACGTCGACTACGTCGAGTACGCGCGCGTGACCGATTGCGGCATCAAGCAGAACGACTATCTCGCGGCGAGACTGGTCGCCTCACCGAAGCTGTCGATCAGCAGGGAAGGGGAGGAGCCGTCCGCGGAATCGCCCGCCGTCGACGTGCCGGTGCACGACGCACCTCCGAAACAACCGACCGCCTGAAACGAAAAGCGGCGGGCCTCAGGCCCGCCGCTTTCTTTTTTGCACCAGCGTTGACTTACCGGGAGCCGCCTTCCTGCGGCGCGCGGATGTGAATCTCGACGCGCCGGTTGAGCTGGCGCCCTTCGGCCGTGTCGTTCGACGACTTCGGACGCGTCTCGCCGTACCCGAACACCGTCACGTTCGAAGAACGCACGCCGTTGTCGATCAGATAGTCCGCGACGTTCGACGCGCGCTGCTCGGAGAGCTTCTGGTTGTACGACTCCGAGCCGACCGAGTCGGTGTGGCCTTCGACGAGGATGATGTTGTCCGGATACTGCTCGAAGTTGTTGGCCAGATCGCGGAGCGTGTCGCGCGACGCCGGACGCAACGCGGCCGAGTTGAAGTCGAAGAGCACGTCGCTCGTCAGACGGACGTTGATCTCACCCTCGGACGGGCGCGTCACTTCGACGCCTTCGATCTGACGGAGCTCCTGCTCCTGCTTGTCCATGCGACGTCCGACCACGGCACCGACAGCCGCGCCGGCCGCGGCACCGACCACCGCACCGGTGCGGTTGTTGCCCGACTGATTGCCGATCACCGCGCCTGCAATGGCACCGGCGACCGCGCCGATGGCCGCGCCGCGCTTGGTCTTGCGATTCGGATCGGTGCTCGACCCGGTGTCATTCGTCGTTGCGCAGGCAGAGATGAAGAGAGCGATGAGGAGAAGCACTGTTACTTTTCGAACCATTCGTTTACCTCCTGTGGTCCACTACAAAAAAGACGCTCGTTTCCGAGCGTCTTCCTTTTCAACATCGATACCGCATTACTGCTGACTCCGTTCTTTTATCCATTTGCTCGGACGAAGATCTCGACCCGGCGGTTACGCTGGCGGCCGCTGGAGGAGTCGTTCGACGCCTTCGGACGCGATTCGCCGTAGCCGTAGGCGTCGATGCGCGAGCCGCGAACGCCGAGGTCCTGGAGATAGTCGGCGACGGTGCTGGCGCGACGCTCGGAGAGCCGCTGATTGTACGCGGCCGTGCCGACCGAGTCCGTGTGACCCTGCACCGCGATGGTGGTATCGCCGTAGCGGTTGAAGACGCCGGCCATCTCGCGCAGTTCGTCACGCGACGAAGAGCGGAGCGAAGACGAGTTGAAATCGAAGAGGATCTCGTTGTTCACCGTGACCTTCAGCTCGTTGTCATCGGTACGGGTGACGTCGATGCCATCGATCTGACGGAGCTCGCGTTCCTGCTTGTCCATCATCGCGCCGACGATCGCGCCGGTGGCCGCGCCGACTGCGCCGCCGATGACGGCGCCGCGCTTCGCGTTTCCGGAGCCGCGGTTGTTATGAATGATGGCGCCTGCGATCGCGCCGGCCACGCCGCCGATGATCGCGCCCTTTTTCGTCTTGTCGCGCTCGGTCGCCACGTCGGCGAAGGCCGCGGTCGAGAGCAGGGTGATGAGCATGAGTGCGATGACCTTTTTCATCTGAGTCTCCTTGTTGTTTCTGCCCTCCTCATCGCAACCGGGCTGCCACTTCGGGTTTACTTCCGTCCAAAACTCCATACCTGTTGCCGGAATCGGTGTACGATCCGCCGCGATGCCGCGCGAGCAGTCAATGATCGATGTCCTCCGTAATGTCTTGCACTACGGAGACTTGTCGTTTCGTGATTTCGTCGAGCTGGCGCTCTATCACCCGGAATTCGGCTACTACGCGACCCGGCGGAATCCGATCGGAAAAGCGCGTGATTACGTCACGGCGCCCTCGCTGAGTCCGGCGTTTTCGTTCGCGATCAGCAGACTCGTGCGCGAATTCGTGCGCCGTAGCGAGGGCGCACTGTGCTCGATCGTGGACATCGGCTGCGGAGATGGCAGTCTCATCCGTTCGATCGCGGCGCAGCTCGACGACGAAAATGTGCGGTTCTTCGGCGTCGATCGCTCGCTGGAGCGCATCGAATCGTCCGAGCGCGTCACCTTTCTGAATGTGATCGACCAGCTGCCGCGCGATGGTCATCACTTCTTCTTCTCCAACGAGCTCTTCGATGCCTTTCCGTTCGCGCGACTCGTGAGTCGAGGCGAGCACGTGCACGAACTGTGGGTCGCCGAGCGCGAGGGTGCGCTCGACTGGACCGAGCACGAAGCGCCGGCGGCGTACGACGACTACTTCGCCGCACGCGCAATCGAGCTGGCCGAGGGGCAGTTCGCCGACGTTTCGCTCGAATGGGGCCTCTACTACAGAGACATCGCGCGCTTCCTCGAACACGGACTGATCGTCACGTGCGACTACGGCTATCCGCAGAACAAACTCTTTCACTCACGGGCCCGCCGATTCGGCACGGCCGCGGCGTATCGCGGACAGCGCGTGAGCCGCGATCTGCTCGCATCGCCGGGCGAACAGGACCTGACCGCGCACATCAACTTCACCGATCTCGAACGTGCGGGAGAGGATGAAGGAGCGGAGACGATTTTCTTCGACCGTCTGGCGCGGTTTCTTCTCGGCGTCGGAATCACCGGGCACGAGCTGTTTCGGCCGGTGCAGGATGTCGGGATCTCCAGCGCCGAGGAGGGGATGGAGCTCCTGCAGGAGAGAGAGAATGCCCGGCGTCTCGTGCTTCCAGATGGAGTGGGTGAAGATTTGCGCGTGCTGGTGCAGGTGAAGGGGATGAATTCGGGGCCGTGGTCCTTCGAAGGGCCACTTTTTTGACCCGCGAATTTCGTTGACTCTCGGAATCGGCAGTCTACAATTGCGACCGGTCGTTACAGCGAGAACAATTGATGGCTAACTACTCGGTGCTACTGGTAGCCGCGCTCATCGTTATCTCGGTACCAGTGTTGACCCTTTTCATCCTTGCTCCTCTTGTTCGCGCCGCGCGCGGCGGCAAGGTCAAGCTCGAGCCGTATGAGTGCGGGATCGCGCCCACTTCGGTGGCGTTCGACCACCGTTTCTCGGTTCGTTACTTCCTCATTGCAGTGCTCTTCATCATTTTCGATGTCGAGACGGTCTTCCTTTTCCCCTGGGCGATCCGGTTCAAACAGCTCGGCTGGTTCGGAGCTGTCGAGATGGCAATCTTCCTTGCGATCCTCCTGATCGGGTACTTCTACGCCTGGAAGAGGAAGGTCCTTTCATGGGTCTGATCGAGAGCCGATTCGAGTCGAACGTTCTCACCTCGACTGTCGATAAATTCTTCAACTGGGCTCGCAAATCCTCACTCTGGCCGATGCAGTTCGGTCTGGCCTGCTGTGCCATCGAAATGATGGCCGTGCTCGATCCGCGGCATGACATGGCCCGTTTCGGCGCCGAGGTTTTCCGCGCCACGCCGCGTCAGGCCGATCTCATGATCGTCTCCGGCACTGTGACGGAGAAAATGGCCCCGATCGTTCGCCGCCTGTGGGATCAGATGCCCGATCCGAAATGGGTCATCGCCATGGGCTCTTGTGCGACGTGCGGCGGTCCTTATGACACGTACGCGGTCACACAAGGCGTCGATCGCCTCATTCCCGTCGACGTTTACATCCCCGGCTGTCCGCCCCGTCCCGAGGCTCTGATCTGGGGCCTCATGGAATTGCAGAAAAAGATCGAGAAAATGCACATTCTGCGGAAGGGCGGCGAGGCGTATGACTTCGCGCGCGCCGCGGTACGTGACTCGATCCGGCCGTCGCATGAAGGTCCGGCATTACGCGCGGAACAGGCGGCGCCACAATTGAAACAGGCGCCGGTTTCCGGAGTCAAACGCGCCCCCGCATCACCTGCTCCGGAAAAACCGAAACCGGCACCGGCGGCTGCAGCCGAAACAGCGACGGCCGACGTTTCCGAAGCGGAGATCCAACAAGCCGCCGCCCCCGAAATCCCGCTCGAGCAGACCGACGCCGGGGCTTCTCCCGCCGCTCCGTTTCATCGCGATGACCTCACGCTGCCGGAGCGGATGGCCCTGGCCAATGAAATCGGCGGCAAATGGGAAACGAAGCTCTTCGCCTCCATGGCCCAGACCGATTGCGGCGCCTGCGGCTGGGATTGTGAAGGCTACGCGAACGCACTGGCCACTGGCGAAACCGACGATATTTCATTGTGCGTCCCCGGAGAATCGGAGACGCTGGACATGCTGAAGCAACTGATGGAGGAACAAGGGAAGAGCTACTCGGGAGTCTGATCGCCACAGGATACGTCCGTGTCGCTGACACGTTGCGTGTTGCGGATTGCAAGTGACGCATGAAGAGCGCTCGCAATTCGGAACTCGCAACAATATGTCAGAGCTGACTCCACCGAGCTCGTCTCCACCCGCCGCGACGCCTGGTGCGCCCGTGGCGCGCAGCGTCGACGAAATCAAGCGCGATCCGCTCGTTTCGACGGCGGTCAGCCGCGTCGACGATGCCATCCTCGACGCGAAAGAATTCGCCGGCGAAATCACCCTCTTCGCAGACCGCGATCGAATCGTCGAAGTGGCCCGCGCCTTCAAAGACTCCGGCTTCGTCTATCTCGTTGATCTCGCCGGCGTCGATTATTCGAAATACCCCAATCACACCGGTCTGCGCTTCAGCGTTTCTTACACGCTGTATTCGTTCCAGAAAAACGGGCGCGTGCGCCTGCGCGTCTGGACCGATGAAAAAGGCGCCGTGCCGTCCGTGACGTCGGTATGGAAAACGGCGAACTGGCACGAGCGGGAAACGTACGACATGTTCGGCATTACGTTCTCCGGCCACCCGAATCTCGAGCGCATTCTGATGTGGGAAGGCTTCAATGGCTTCCCGCTGCGCAAGGATTTTCCGATCCGCGGCGTCGACACCGGCGCGCGCATTTATCCAGAGGTCTTCCCGGAGGGCGGCGGCCCGAAGGCGGGATCGACCGGAAAACCGGCCGCCGATGTGAATGTCTACAAGGGCGAATGGAAGCGCTACGGCACTTGGCCGGCGGCGCAGATCGGTGGCGGCGGAAATGGCGCGAAAGCGCCCGCCAAACCGGCCGCCAAAGCCATTACGACGGAGGATGCGGATGTTTGACGTCCATGAAATGGAGGTCAATTTTGGGCCGCAGCACCCGTCGACGCACGGTGTGCTCCGCGTGCTGCTGCGCGTGGACGGCGAACGGATCGTCGATGCCAAGCCGATCATCGGCTATCTTCACCGTGGTACCGAAAAACTCTTCGAGCACATGGCCTATCCACAATGCGTTCCTCATACGGACCGCATGGATTACGTCGCCTCGGCCACCAATAATCTCGGATTTGTCGAAACCGTCGAAAAACTCCTCGGAATCTCGAAAAACATCCCGAAACGCGCGCAGCTGATTCGGGTGATGCTCAGTGAACTGCAGCGCATTTCCTCGCATTTACTGTGGCTCGCCACCCACGCCATCGACATCGGCGCCATGACGCCGTTCTTCTACACGTTCCGCGAGCGTGAACAGATCCTCGACCTCTTCGAAGCCTATTGTGGCGCGCGTCTCACCCTCAATTGCATGCGCATCGGAGGCGTCCCCGAAGATCTGCCTTATGGCTGGCTCGACGATGTCGACGAATTCACCTCCAAATTCGAAGCCGCGGTCGACGAATACGAATCGCTCCTGACCAACAATCGCATCTGGAAGAAACGGACCGTCGGCATCGGCGTGCTGTCTCCGGAAGACGCGATCGAGTGGGGCATTACCGGGCCGCCCTTGCGCGGTTGCGGGGTCGAATGGGATTTGCGGCGCAAGCAGCCGTACGAGTGCTATCCCGAATTGGAATTCGACGTGCCGGTCGGGAAAAACGGCGATACCTACGACCGCTATCTCGTGCGCATGGTCGAGATGCGCCAGTCCAACCGCATCCTCAGACAGTGCATCCCCCTGATCAAAGAAACTCCCGAGGGCGACCTCAAAGCGAAGATCTCGAAAGTGATCCGCCCGCCGGAAGGCGAGGTCTATCACTCGATCGAATCCCCGAAAGGGGAGCTCGGCTATTACATCGTGTCGGACGGAAAAACGCAGAACGCCTACCGCTGCCATGTTCGCCCGCCGAGCTTCGTCAATCTGCAGGCGCTTCCCGCAATGGCGAAAGGCCACCTCGTTTCGGATCTCGTCGCGTTGATCGGCACGATCGACATCGTCCTCGGTGAGGTGGATCGATGACCCCTGAATTGAGAGCGACGAAATTCAACATGGAACATCGCCCTATCGCGCACGCCGGGATTTCAATTTTCAATTTTCAATTTTCAAATCAATCGAATGAGGCGGGCCAATGAACAAAGCCTTCCTCACATACCTGATCTGGCCGGTCGTCAAATTCATCGTCGCCTTCATCATCGTGCAGGGGATCGTGGCCGCAATGAACTGGGTCGAGCGACGCCTGCTCGGTCTCTTTCAGGCACGCCTCGGTCCGAATCGCGTCGGTCCCAAAGGTCTCCTGCAGATCATCGCCGACCCGATCAAGTTCCTTCTCAAGGAAGACATCGTTCCGGCGCAAGCCGAGAAAATCGCCTATTTTCTCGGCCCCGTGCTGCCGCTCCTGCCGGCGTTCATGGTCTTCTGCCTGATTCCTTATGGACCGCCGCCGACGTTCACCGTGACGCGCGTCAATGTCGGTCTGCTGCTGATTCTGGCCATGACCTCGACGGCCGTGTACGGAATCATTCTCGGCGGCTGGGCCTCGAACAATAAATACTCGCTCATGGGCGGCCTGCGCTCCGCGGCGCAGATGGTTTCTTATGAGGTTCCGTTCGGACTCTCGATCGTCGGCGTGCTGATGATCACCGGCTCGCTCGACCTCGTGACCATCGTTCGCTATCAGGAAGCCAACGCCTGGAACTTCCTGCCGCAGATCGTCGCCTGTTTCATCTTCCTCGTCTCGATGAACGCGGAAAACAACCGCACGCCATTCGATTTGCCGGAAGCGGAATCGGAGCTCGTGGCCGGATATCACACCGAGTATTCGGCGATGAAATTCGCGTTCTTCATGCTCGGCGAATATTCGATGATGATCGTGAACTCCTGCCTGATCGTGACGCTGTTCTTCGGCGGCTGGTCCCTCGGAATGTTCGGGATCGGTTTGACGACGGAAGTCCTGCAGGGCATGGGGTTGATTGGCGGGCTCATTGGCGCGGCGATCTTCGTCACGAAGGTGATGATGTTCCTGCTGATGTACGTCTGGTTCCGGGCCACCTTCCCGCGCTTCCGTTTCGATCAGCTGATGGACCTTGGCTGGAAATTCATGATCCCGCTCGCGCTGGCGAACATTTTCGTCACCGGGATCTTCATTCTCGTCGGCCAGGAGCGGTCCATGAATCTCATCGGCGTCGCCGTCATTGGAGCGGCGGCGTTCTATCTCTTCCGCAAGCCCGCCGCGAAGCCGGCGCCGGCCTCGCCCTCATCGAAGGTGATTCATGCAAGTTGAGTATCCGAAGCCGAGGTGGTCGGATAAATATCTGGTGCTCGATCTGCTCGAGGGCCTCAAGACGACCCTCCGCGAGCTGTTCAAACCGAAGGTGACGATTCGTTACCCGGAAGAGCGGATGGAGCCGGCGGACCGCTTCCGCGGAATGTTCAAGTTTTCTTATGACCGCTGCATTGCGTGCAAGTTGTGCGCGGTGGCCTGCCCGATCGACATCATTTACATCGACGTGCACGACGAGATGATCGAAGAGGCGGGCAAGAAGAAAAAGGTCAAGGTGCTCGACCGCTACGACATCGACGTCAAGCGCTGCATGTTCTGCGCGCTCTGCGAAGAAGCGTGTCCCACCAAACCGAAATCGATCTGGCTCACGACCAAGACGTACGAGCTCGCGAGCTACGACCGCAACGATCTCTACTTCAACATGCAGCAGCTCGAATATTGGGATGACCGGCCGCGCTACACCGGATTGCCGGAGGAGGAAGTGCCTGCGCTGGAAGGCGACCGGAAGCTTCTTCCGGGTCAATAGCAGGGCATAAGACATGGATCAACTCTCCAGCCAGATTCCGCTGCTCGTCTTCCTGATCACCGGCACCCTGGCCGTGGCTTCCGCGATTCTCGTCGTGGCCATGCGCAATCCGGTGCATTCCGCGCTGTTTCTTCTGCTCACGTTCCTTTGTGTCGCGGTTCTCTTCGTCCTGAAATCCGCTGAATTCGTGGCCGCCGTGCAGGTGCTCGTTTATGCCGGCGGCGTCATGGTGCTGTTCCTTTTCGTGGTCATGCTGATCAATTACCGCCATCTGCCGGAGGAGCGTGTGCTCTCCCCGGTCTGGCTTGGCGGGATCGGCGTCGGCCTGGCGGTATTCGTGCTCTTCGCCACGGTCGTCCGCACCGGCGTCTATCAGGACTCGGTGCCCGATGCCCACAAGAAGCTCACCACGGTCACGGAGAGCTACCTCACCGAACATCCGAGCGATCCGAACAAGCTGGTGCGCCGCACGCGGGAGCGGGAGAACCGTAATGCCGAAGCGGTCGGGATGGCGCTCTATACCGACTATCTCGTGCCGTTCGAGGTGGTGTCGCTGTTCCTGCTCGTGGCAATGATCGGCGCGATCGTCATCGGCAAACGTGAGCTCTCCGCCGAGGAAGAGGAGTCGACGCCTCAGTACATCCTCGATCGCGCGGAAGTGGAGAAGGAAGTGAAGGAGGCTATGAGTGCATAGCACGCAGAGGAGCAGTCATGCCTAGTACAGAAATGTACCTGCTGCTCTCCGGCACGCTGTTCGCGGTCGGCCTGATCGGTGTCATCGTCCGCCGCAACATGATCACCGTGCTGATGTGCATCGAGCTGATGCTCAATGCCGTCAACATCAATCTCGTGGCCTTTTCGCATCGCCTGGCCAGCCTCGAAGGGCAGGTTTTTGCGATTTTCGTGATCACGATCGCCGCCGGTGAAGCAGCCGTAGGGCTGGCAATCATCATTCAGATGTACCGGCTGCGGAGCACCGTCAATGTCGATGAAGTGAGGACGCTGAATGGATAAGGCATTACTCGCAGTCGTCCTGCTTCCCGCCCTCGGCGCCGCCGTCAATGGCGTGCGCGCCTTCTCGAATCCGCACACGCCGAAGAACAAAACGATCACCAATGCCTTCGCGCTCGGCTCGACGGCGCTCTCCGCGCTCGTCGCCACGTTCTTCGTCGTCATCCCGTTTCTCAGCCACAAAGCGCCGCTGCAGTTTTCGTATTACGAATGGATCCCGACGGGAATGGGAACCGTCGGCAACGCGATCGCCGATTTCTCGATCGACTTCGCATTTCGCGTCGATCCGCTCTCCTGCACCATGCTGATGGTCGTCACGTGGATCGGCTTCCTGATCCACGTCTACGCGACCGGCTACATGTCGCACGAGACCGGGTACACGCGGTTCTTCACGTACCTCAATCTGTTCATGTTCATGATGCTGTTGCTCGTGCTCGGCGCGAACTACATCGTCATGTTCGTCGGCTGGGAAGGCGTCGGCCTCTGCTCCTACCTGCTGATCGGGTTCTATTACGACAAGAATTTCGCGGCCGATGCCGGTAAGAAAGCATTCATCACCAATCGCATCGGGGACTTCGGCTTCATCCTCGGGATTTTCCTGATTTTCAATACCTTCGGCTCCGCCGATTACGGGAAAGTCTTCGCGATGGCGAGTGCCGGCGGACATCAATACGCCGGCGTGGCCACGGCCATCTGTCTGCTGCTGTTCGTCGGCGCCTGCGGTAAGTCCGCGCAGGTGCCTCTGTATGTCTGGCTGCCGGACGCGATGGCCGGTCCAACGCCGGTTTCGGCGCTCATCCACGCGGCGACGATGGTCACGGCCGGTGTCTACATGTGCGTCCGGTCGAACGTGCTCTTCCGGCTCGCGCCGGATGCCATGGCGGTGGTGGCGATCGTCGGCGCCATTACGGCGATCTTTGCGGCGTCGATCGGCCTCGCACAGAACGACATCAAGAAGGTGCTCGCGTATTCGACGGTCTCGCAGCTCGGCTACATGTTCGTGGCCGTCGGCGTCGGCGCCTTCACCGCGGCGATCTTTCACGTCATGACCCACGCGTTCTTCAAAGCATGCCTCTTCCTCGGCGCCGGCTCGGTGATTCACGGCTGTGGCGGCGAGCAGGACATGCGGAAGATGGGCGGCCTGCGCAAATACATGCCGCGCACGCACATGACGATGCTCATCGCGACCATCGCCATCGCCGGCATTCCTCCGCTGGCGGGCTTCTTCTCCAAGGACGAAATTCTCGCCAACGCATTCGGTGAATCGAAGTTCGTCTGGATCCTCGGTGCGATCGCGGCCGGCTTTACCGCGTTCTATATGTTCCGTCTCTACTTCATGACCTTTCACGGCTCTTATCGCGGTCATGGTGGGGAAGGGATCATCGAGTCGGAGCCGGAGCATGGCGGGCACAATCTCATTCCCGATCGCCCGCACCTCGATCACGGTGACGAGCATTCCGACAAAGCACACGGGCATCACGCGCACGGCCACGATCCTCACGAGTCGCCATGGAGCATGACCGGTGTTCTGGCCATTCTCGCGGCGTTATCGTTCATCGGCGGCTGGGTCGGGTTACCGGCCGCCCTCGGCGGTTCGCATCCCACCTGGTTCCAGCGCTGGCTCGCGCCGGTGCTGCAGCCGATCGAAGGGCAGGCCTTCCATTTCCACGAAGCGAGCCACGCCGTCGAATACGCGTTGATGCTGGTTTCGGTGGCGATTGCCGCGTTCGGAATCTTCCTCGCGTATCGCTTCTACAAAGCCGACCCGCAGTGGACCACGCCGCGGCGCCTGGCGACGAACTTCTCGTTCGTTCATCGGCTGCTCGAAAACAAGTATTACGTCGATGAGCTGTACGGCAAGACGGCCATCGCCGGCACGCTTGCGTTGAGCAACATTCTCTGGTGGTTCGATCGCTGGGTGATCGACGGAATCGTCAATGGCGTCCGCCACGCCACGGTCATCCTGTTCGGCCACGGCTCGAACATGGTCGACAAGTACGTCGTCGACGGCGCGGTCAATGGGGTGGCGTGGGGTGCGAAGGGCGGATCGATGATGTTCCGCCGCATGCAGAGCGGTCTTGTACAGAACTACGCATTGATCATGGGCGGCGGCATCGTCCTGATCGCGCTCGTGTACCTGTTCATGAAGCCGTAGGTACGAGGAGAGACGAGTCGAATGGGCATTCTCAACATCATTACCTACATCCCGCTGATCGGCGCGCTGGTGATTCTGTTCTTCGTGAACAAGAGCAACAGCCGCGCGATCCGCGTCGTCGCCACAGCTACGGCCGTGGTCGACTTCCTGGTCTCGTTGTGGCTCTGGCCCAACTTCGATCGCGCCGGGACCGGCGCGAAGATGTGGCAGTTCCGCGAGACCTACGAATGGATCCCGTCCCTCGGCGTCAAATACGACTTCGGCATCGACGGCATCGCCATGCTGCTGATCCTCCTGACCACTTTCATGGGGATCATCGCCATCGTCTCGTCCTACAGCGCCATTCATCACCGCGAGAAGGAGTACTACACGCTGCTGCTCATGCTGCAGACCGGCATGATCGGCACCTTCTGCGCGCTCGACTTCTTTCTCTTCTACGTCTTCTGGGAAATCATGCTCGTGCCGATGTACTTCATCATCGGCATCTGGGGCGGCGCGCGAAAACTCTACGCCGCGATCAAGTTCTTCCTCTATACGCTCGCCGGCTCGGTATTGATGCTGCTGTCGATCCTGGCGCTCTACTTCTTCAATGACGGCGGCATTTCCTTTCTCAATATCGCGGGCCTGGGAAACGCCGGAACCTTCAGCGTCCTGAAGTTCCACGAAATCGGCCATCTGATTCCGCCGACGTTGCAGTTCTGGATCTTCCTCGGCTTCTTCTTCGGTTTCGCCATCAAAGTGCCGATGTTTCCGTTCCATACGTGGTTGCCTGACGCGCACGTCGAGGCGCCGACCGCTGGTTCGATCATTCTCGCCGCGGTGCTCCTCAAGATGGGCACCTACGGCTTCGTGCGATTCGCGCTGCCGATCCTGCCCGACGCGACGCGGCAACTTCTGATTCCGATTGCGGTGCTCTCGGTCATCGGCATCATTTACGGCGCGCTCGTGTCCCTCGTGCAGAAGGACATGAAGAAGCTCGTCGCCTACTCATCGGTCTCGCACCTCGGATTCGTCATGCTCGGCATGTTCGCGCTGAACCCGATGGGAATCCGGGGCTCGGTGCTGCAGATGATCAACCACGGCATCTCGACCGGCGCGCTCTTCCTTCTGGTCGGTATGGTCTACGAACGCCGCCATACGCGCATGATTGCCGATTACGGCGGGCTCGCGAAACAGATGCCGATGTATGCGGCGCTCTTTCTGATCGCGGCGCTTTCCTCCATGGGCCTGCCCGCGCTCAATGGCTTCATCGGCGAGTTCATGATTCTCCTCGGCGCGGCGAATTCCAATGCTTATGGCACGATTGCCTTCGCGGTTCTTGCGGCGATCGGTATCGTGTTGGGCGCTGCATATCTTCTGTGGCTCTATCAGCGTGTTTTCTGGGGTCCTCTCGATAATCCCGAGAACGCCAAGATCCCGGACGTCAATCGCCGCGAGCTCGGCCTGATGGTCGCGCTGATTGCGCTGATGATCTGGCTGGGGATTTATCCGAAGCCGTTCCTCGACGTGCTGGAAAAGCCGGTCGACTACGTCGTGCAGAAGGTCGAGCCGTCGTATTTCGATAAGAAGCCGCTGACGCATCCCGTTTCGCCCGCCGCGCCGACCGAAGACCATCACGAGGTGGCTTCGAAATGACCTGGACCGACACGCTCTTCATCCTGCCGGAAATTCTGCTGACCATCGGCGCCTGCCTGCTGCTCATCGCACCGGTGGTGGGCAAACGCCGCCGCGAATCCTCCGGCGCGAAATGGGCGATGCTCGGCTTGCTTGCCGTTACGGCCATCGCGGTCATTGTCGCCTCGAATGTCGTCGCCAGTCCGGACGTGCATCAGTCGCGCGGCTTTGCGGCGATGTTCGCACTCGACGCGTTTTCGATCTTCTTCAAATTGCTGTTCATTGTGACGATCGCCGGCGTCACGTTTCTCTCGGACGACTTCCTGCGCAATTCGCGCTATTCGCCGTGGGAGTTCTACTCCCTGATGGCATTCGCGCTCTGCGGGATGCTGTTCATGGCCTCAGGACTCCATCTCGCGACGATCTACGTCGGGCTCGAGCTGATGTCATTGTCGAGTTACATCCTGGCGGGCTATTACAAGAACGAGCAGAAGAGCACCGAGGCGGCGATGAAGTACTTCATCCTCGGCGCGGCCAGCTCCGCGATTCTTCTGTACGGAATCTCCCTGATTTTCGGCGCGGCCGGCTCGCTCAATCTGTTCGATATCTCACAGGCGATGAGCCTTCAGGTCGAGAACGACGCGTTCATGTTCGGGATCATGCTGCTGGGCGCCGGCCTCTGTTTCAAAATCGCCGCGGCACCGTTCCACGTCTGGACTCCGGACGTTTACGAAGGCGCGCCTACGCCGATCACCGCTTTTCTTTCCACGGCGTCGAAAGCGGCCGCGTTTGCAATCTTCGCGCGCATCTTCTACACCGGCATGCACCACTTTCACGTCGACTGGCAGTGGGTGCTGGCGGTGATCGCGGCGTTGTCGATGATCATCGGCAACCTCGCCGCGATCACCCAGAACAACATCAAGCGGATGCTCGCGTACTCGTCGATCGGTCACGCCGGATATGTGCTGCTGGGCATCATCGCCGTCAGCGAAATGGGCCTGCGCGGTGTGCTGGTCTACTCGGTCGTCTACATCGCGGCGACGCTCGGGATCTGGGCCACCGTGCTCACGCTGCAGCGCCACGAATACGCCGGCGAACAGGTCGACGACTTCGACGGCCTGCACAAACGCGCTCCCTGGCTCGCATTCGCGATGATCGTCTTTCTGCTCTCCCTCGGCGGCATCCCGCCGACGGCCGGCTTCATCGGCAAGTACTTCCTGTTCTACGCCGCCGTGGGCGCGGGATTCGGCTGGCTCGCGATCGTGGCCGTGCTGATGTCGGCGGTGTCGATGTTTTTCTACTTCCGGATCGTGATGGCGATGTACCTGAAGGAAGGGAAGGAAGCGGAGATCGCCGGCGGGACTTCACTGCGGGTGGTGGTTGCGGCTTGTGCGTTGATCACGCTGATTTTCGGTATCCTCCCGTCGCCATTGATCGAGCAGGCGGCGAGCTCCGGAGCGGGGGTCGCCCCTCGCGCCACGGTGCTCTCGAATGCTGCCCGATAACCAGACTCCGCCGAAAAAGCAGGAGAAGCGCAACGAGGCGCGTCAGCTTCTCGAGGCCTCGGCCCTCGCGTGGATGTTTCCCATCGCGATTGCCCTCGGAGCTCTGTGGGGTTGGGGCATGGACCGATGGTTCGGGACCTGGCCCTGGCTCACCGGCATTTTCACCGGCTTCGGAGTCATTGCCGCGTTCGTCAACCTCTTCCGGATCGGCATGCGCGAATGAGGTCGGAGGAGACACCGTGGTACGAGAAAGAAACCGCGGCGGACGTGCTGCGGCGCATCAAGCGTACGGCGCTGGCGGCGGCGGTGATTTTCGCCGTTTTCTGCGCAATTTCCGGCGGATTCCGAGGCTTCCTCGGGTTGACTTGCAGTGCAGCCGTCACTATGATCAGCTTCCTTTGGTTGGAGGAGATTGTTGCAGTTCTCCTTCAACCGGCGGCACACCTGCACGCTCGGAGGCTGACGTTGCGTTCCCTGGCGCGCTTCGCTCTCCTTGGTGTGGCGCTCTCGGTCACGATCATCATTGCTCGTTTCAATGCGGTAAGTGTGCTGCTGGGGTTCTCAATCATCGTGGTGGGAATCTGCGGCGAAGCTCTGTACTCCCTGTACCGGAGCTTCGCCGGATAGAGGTAACGCAAGAGGTCCATGGAACACGAACATTCAATTCTGTACGAGCCCTTCAACCATCTCGTGAAGCCGCTCCTCGGCTTCGATGTGCCGGATCACGTGATCATGGCGCTGCTCGTCCTGCTCATCAGCTCGATCGTCTTTCCGCTCGCGTCGCGAAAGTTCAATCGCGACAATCCGGGCGGCTTTCAGCACTTCCTCGAGGTGATCGTCTCCGGCCTCAAGGGACTGATCGAAGACATCATCGGCCACGGCGCGTCGCAGAAGTATCTCTACATCATCGGCGGCTTCGCCTGTTTCATCTTCATCTCGAACATCTTCGGGCTGTTCTTTTTCCTGCAGCCCCCGACCGGCAATCCCAACACGACGTTCGGCCTCGGATTGACGGCGTTCCTTTACTAC
The DNA here is from genome assembly GCA_036261885.1 of Thermoanaerobaculia bacterium. Classification (GTDB taxonomy): domain Bacteria; phylum Acidobacteriota; class Thermoanaerobaculia; order Gp7-AA8; family Gp7-AA8; genus QHVT01. Next base: position 126,718 of record DATAJY010000007.1, read on the forward strand.
AACTGGCAGGGCATCAAGGTGCAGGGCCTCGGCCATTACCTGAAGCACTTCATGGGGCCGATGCCGCTCCTCGCGCCGCTGATGCTGCCGATCGAGTTGATCGGACACTTCGCCCGCATCCTGTCGCTGGGCATGCGTCTCTTCGGCAATATCTTCGGTGAGCACACTGCCACCGGCATCTTCATGGGCATGCTTCCGTTCGTGCTGCCCTGGCCGATGATGGGTCTCGGCATCTTCGGCGCGTTCCTGCAGACGTTCGTCTTCATCATGCTGACGATGGTGTACATCGGTGGCGCTGTCGCGGCGGAAGAACACTAGATCTAAGAAACCCACGGGTTCGTTATTCGAAAAGGAGGAAGTTCAAGTGACCAAGAAGCACATCATCCTGTTCGTGCTCCTGGCGCTGACCGCGTTCGCCGCGTTCGGCCAGGAAGGTGGAGTAGCGCCGACTACGGCGGCCGGTACGGGCGTCCGCTGGGGCGTCATCGGCGCCGCATTCGTTCTCGGTATTGCGGCTGCCGCCGGTGCCATCGGCCAGTCCCGCGCAATCGTCGCGGCCTGCGAAGGCATCGCGCGTAATCCGGGCGCGGCCGGCGCGATTCGCCTCGCGATGATCATCGGTCTCGCGCTCATCGAGTCGCTCGTCATCTACGCGCTGCTGATCGCGTTCTTCGTCTACCAGCTGTAAGAACGATTCGCATCGCCATTCCGAAGCCCGACGCCTCACGGCGCCGGGCTTTTTTACGTTCGGGCAACGGATTTGCTGAGTCAGCTCAGTGGAGGTATCTCGTGAGCTGGTTCAACCTGTCGTTCATTGGCTGGCTGATCGTGATCATTGCCCTCGGGCTGGTCGCCTATCGGTATGACGTCCCGCCGTTCTGGATCGGTGTTGGCGCTCTGCTACTTCTCGGCGTCGGCATCATCACGTCGGTCAAGCACTCAAAACCGCGCATTTGACCTGAATCGCCTATCCAAACGGGGGCCTGTCGCGCACAGCACGACGGTACGGAGACTCCGCTCCTGCTGCTGCACACGGTGGCGGCACAACAAAAAAGCCGGCGCTTGCGCGCCGGCTTTTGCGTGAGTGCGGAAGCGATCGTTGTTAGTGTTCGCTGACGAGGCGGCGGAGGGCGTCAACTGCCGCGCCGGCCGTGATCTGGGAGTCGAGCGTAATCTGCTGCGGCTCACTCCAGGTGCCGTCTTTCATCACCACGTAGCGGACTGCATCTTTATCGGTAGTGAAGAACGCCATGCGCTCGTTGTCGCCGTAAACGCCGTCCATGCGCGAGCCCTGAGCGACGACCAGCGTCGGAGCCTTCGAGCCGCCTTCGCGACGTCCGACCGGGACACGGAGACGACCCTCGGCTTTCGCCTTGAAGGGACTGACGCGAACTTCGTGGAGCTGCTGCGTCTGCACATCACCGAAGACGAGAAGAACGCTGTCCTGCTTGGGCGAAGGGAAGATGAGCGGCTGGGCGAGCGCGTCGAGCTCCAGCTTGTCGGTTGCGGCAGGAGCTTCCGCACGAGCGATTTCGCGAAGGTCGAGAGCCGCCGGCGTTTCCGCGACGGCGCCGTTGACGATCGTGATCATCTGGTACTGCGCAAACCACTCGCCCAGATGCGTATCCCACTCCCACCACACGGCGTGAACGGAGATGCCGGAGCGGAGAACGTTCTCTTCGTCGTCGTAGTACTTGCGGGTGACGGCGATGCGAAGGTTCTTGCGGAGATCGAAGATGCGGCCGCCGAACTGCGTCGGCTCGCTCCATGCGCCGTTCGCATCGCGGGAGGCGAACAACAGCTCGCTGCCCGTGAGCGATTTCGAGTGAATCCAGAACACGAACAGCATTCCGGAATCGGCGTCGAATGCCATTGCGGCATCCGTATGCGAGCCGTCGACGATGGTCGCCGGGATCATTTCCTTCTTCGTCTCGGCGCCGGTGCGCGAGGTGAGGAAGAGGTGAGTGTCGCTGACCGTGGTGCTGTCGGCCGAGTCGGAAACGAGCTCCGATTCGATGGTGAACAGCGTTCCCGCCGGTGTGAGCATGGTGTCGCTCTGACCTGCGCTGGCCACGATGGGCAACGAAAGCAGGGCGACCAAGAGGACGAGCTTTCTCATAATTTGAGGTTCACCATCGACCGGAGGTCGATCGCATACAACAGGTTTTTGAGATTGCGGAACTGCGGATAGAACTTCGCCAGTTCGGAGAAGTGGAAGTCAGCAGCCTCGGCGTCGCCTGACTTGTAGCAGGCTTCGCCGAGGAGATAGTGAGCGTTGCGAATCTGCCGCGGGTCGCGCGCCACTTCGAGACCGCACTCGCCGTAGAAGCGCGCTTTCTCGAAGTCGCCCGCGCCGACGTAGCCGTAGCAAAGATCGATGTACGCCTCTGCGCGGCCGATCGGATCGGTCAGCATCGTGAGCGCTTCATGCACGCGCGCGAGACCTTCTTCGGTTTTGCCGTCGAGCAGCAGACAGTAGCCGAGGTTTTCGAGCGCGTAGCTGTGCGAGAGGTCTTTGTCGCGGTTCTCGGCGGATTCTTCTCCGATCGCCAGCGACTCCTCGAAGCAGCCGATGGCCGTAGCGATCTGCGAGTCGAGTTCGTAGATGTTGCCAAGTTCGAGCAGGACGATGCGGCGCCACGACGGCTCACCGGCTTCATCCGACGTGCGGAGCGCGAGCTGACCGTAGAAGAGAGCGCGCTTCAGATCGTTCTCGAGGCGGTACTTGTACTGAAGCGCATACGCCGCGAGGTAGACGTGGCGCAGGCTGCGGCGGCGCATGATCACGCGCGGGAGCTCCTGGACCTCGGGTCCGGTGCGCTCGAGAGCGATCATCGCGTCTGCTTTGTTGATCGTGATCAGCTCGCAGAGATCTTCGTCATCCGCGAGTGCGAGGGCCTGGTCATAGATGCTGAGTGCTTCCTCGTACTCGCCTGCACGAACGCAAGCGAGCGCCGACTGGCGCAGCTCTTCGATTCGTTCTGTCTGTTCCATATGGCTACGCATCCACCCCTCCGCCCTCGCCACCTTCGACGCCGTCGAAGTCGCCTTCCATGCTGCGCTTGAATTCGATGAAGCTCTCGACTTCCTTCTGTGCCGCAGGACTGAGCGACCGGAACTTGTCCAGAACCGAATTGGCCCGACTCGTCTCGTCGAAGAAATCGCCGATGCTGAGATCGAAACACTGGAGGATCTTCAGCAGCGTGTCCAGGCCGACCTTGTATTCACCCTGTTCCATGCGGGACAGGTCTGATTGATGGATACCGATTTTCTCGGCAAGCTCCACCTGCGTCAGCTTTCGCTGCCTGCGGAGTTGCCGGATCTTGCGTCCGACGAGTTCGAGTTGTGCTGGCCTGTTCATCGCGGGTTCGTTGACTTTTATGCTATTGAACAATAAAGTCGCGAAGAATTCAATATGCGGGCCGACGCGCCGCAGTGTCAAGCCCGGAGGTTCCGCTCACGTACGCGACACTCCACCTCCTCCGGGAGCTCATCAAACGCGACTTTCACGCTCGATTCACCGGTTCCGCCCTCGGCGTGACCTGGGCCGTGCTGCAACCGCTGAGCCTCGTCGCCCTCTACTGGTTCGTTTTCACTTTCATGATTCCCGGCGGCCGCGCCGGCGGGACAGGCGATTCCTACATCTATTTTCTCATCGCCGGCCTGCTTCCCTGGCTCGGAATCAATGAAGGCCTGATGCGTTCGACCACGTCGATCGTCGAGAACGGGGCGATCGTTCGGCGTCTCCCTCTCCGGAGCGAGCTCCTCGTGGTCGTTCCGAACGCCTCCGCGCTCATCTTCGAGTGCATCGCCCTGGCGATCTTCCTCACCGTCGTCATCGTCCGAGGGATGCCCCTTCATTATTTATGGGTTTTGCCGATCGCGCTCACCCTCCAGCTCGCTCTGCAGATCGGGATCGGGTTTTTTCTGGCCGCGGCCTACGTTCTCTTTCGCGATCTGGCGCAGATCCTCGGGTTTCTCCTGTCGTTCGTTTTCTACCTCAGCCCGATCCTCTACCCGGTGGGTGGGCGGTTTGAGAAATTCTTCTTCTGGAATCCGCTGACGGCGCTACTCGGTTTGTTTCGCAGCGCCATGCTGGCGTCGCCGTTACCTGATGCCGCGTCGATCGTCTTCTTACTGACCGTCGCGGCAGCAGGACTGGTTGCGGGCCTGCTCTTCTTTCGACGGGCCCAGCCGACGCTGGTCGATCTCATTTAATCCATCAGGAGCAAAGAATGTCTCTCAGGAAAGTCTTCCTTTTCGTTGCTCTCCTCACGCTTCCGGCACTGCTGCTCGCCGGGCAGGGCGCGACGGGAGCAAAACAGCCCGCGGTCGCCGCCGGCGCAGCGCAGGCCGAGGAGGGAGGAGCGCCTCGGTACATTAAGCCGGAAACGCCCGAACAGAGAATGGCCCGCCTCGACACGAACGGCGAAGACCCGGGCGTGAACCCGGATCCGGAGAAGATCTGGACCCGCAAGGGTGGCCGCAAGTACAAGATCGTTCGCTTCGAGCGCCGCTGGGCGAAGTACGACACCGAAGCGGGCTACGTTCGTCCGCTCGGCATGATCAACTTCGTCGACGAGATCTACCAGGAAAACGACAAGTACGTCTGGGTGTGGATGGAAGAAGTCGCGCCGACGTCCGAAGAAGATCGCGAAGACGCGGTTGCGAGCTCGAAGTACTTCGACATTCAGAAAGAAGGCATCGAGTATCTCGCGAAAGTGCGCGATGACTTCTCGCCGCTCGATCCTCCGCAATCAAAAGTGACCGTTCGCTTCGAGGAAGCGTCGGAGGGGCTGCCGAATGGCGGTTCGTGGCGCAATTCGCTCGCGGTCGCGGACATGAACGAAGACGGTTTCGTCGACCTCGTGACGCCGGCGCAGCGCGCTGCCGGCAGCAACGTCCCGACGATCCTGCTCGGCGACGGCAAAGGTCACTGGTCGGTCTGGAAAGACTACAAGTGGCCGTCGCCGATCAACTACGGCAGCGTCGTCGCGGCCGACTTCAACAAAGACAAACACATGGATCTCGCGTTTGGCCTGCACCTCTCGGGTGTGGCCGTCTACTACGGTGACGGAAAAGGCAAGTTCCGCGAGTCGACGAACCTGAAGCGTGATTTCCCGACGCGCCGCATCCTCGCCACGGACGTCGATCGCGATGGCTGGACCGACATCGTCGCCATCAGCGAAGGTCCGATGGGGCGTGGCCGCGATTTGAAAGGCGAGAACTACACGAACCTCCGCGCGTTCCTCAATCGGAACAAAGGCGAGTCGTGGGAAGGGAAGAATCTCGCGCCGGAGCGTTCGCTCGTCTCCGGGGACTGGCTCTCCGCCGGAAACCTCAACGGCGACAAGTACCCCGACTTCGTCGGCTCGAGCATCTACTTCGACGGTACGCACACGATTTACCTGAGCAAGGGGCCGTCGGAGTACGAGCGATTCGACGGAAAGGGGACGATCATCCCGTTCCGTTCCTACTATCACGCGAACACGATCGGTAAATTCAGCGCGAAGGATCGTGACGATGCGATCGTGGCGAGCTACCGCGTGTGGCCGGCGAAGCTCGACCCGAACGTCGTGGCGCCGCCGCCGCTCGAAGAAGTCGTGGCCATCGACCGGATCACGTTCATCGGCGCGGAGCCGAAGCGCGTATCGATCATGCGCTGGAAACCGGATCGTTCGATCTGGGGGATGAACAACGGCGACTTCAACAAGGATGGGAACCTCGACATCATCTTCACGCGCCACGAGCCGCGTGAGGCGGTAATTCTCCTGGGCGATGGCAAAGGGGATTTCACGCGCGCGACCGTCGAAGGACTCACGCTGCCGCCGCTGCGCAACTATGATTTAAATGTCTCGGACGTGAATGCGGATGGGCGGCCGGACGTGATTCTGATGTACGAATCGGAGTCGGGTTCGGGGCTGGCGAAGAAGAATGGAAGGATCCAGGTGTTCCTCAATCGAGGGGCATCCGCAGGGAAGTGAAGCGATTTTCCTTTGCAGCAGGGCTCGTTCGCGGGTATAGTGCGCAGGATCGGTTCACCGGATATGGTGTTATCGCATAGAACGACCCGCCAGCTATTGACATTGCGAATATTTCGGCCTACTTTGTAGCAGTTCAATCGGACGGGCATCCGATTTTGCTCTCAAAGCATTTTGTAAAAGAATGAAAACACTGAACGCGGAGGTGATCGTATCGTCTGGATCGGGTGAGCCAAAGCCTTCGTTCGTTTTCACTAATCATTGAAGTGTAGGAGATAGAAATGAAGAAACTTACCGTTTGGGCTCTGTTGGCCATGCTGGTCATCGCGGGCTCGGCGTTTGCGGCCCCGGTGGGCGTCGTCGGCAACGCGACGTTCGACACGGGCAACCCGACGACGACCGACAACGATGACAGCTGCGACATCGGTGTGGCGCCGGCCGCTACGCTGCTGCTGCCGTACTTCGAAGTCGCTCAGAGCGGCAACGAGACGACGCTCTTCACGATCACGAACACGTCTGCTGAAGAGCAGATCGCGCACGTGACCCTGTGGACCGACTACTCGTTCCCCGTCATCGACTTCAACATCTACCTGACCGGCTATGACGTTCAGGCGATCAACCTCCATGACATCATCTGGCGCGGCATCATCGCTCCGGATCTTGGCACGGGCACCGACGTCTCCGACGTTGGCGATTTCTCGGTTGACAACCCGGACCTCGACCTCGACAACTGCGACGAGCTCCCGGGCCGCCTGCCGGACGTCTACGTCCTCCGCATGCAGCAGGCCTTCACCCTCGGCCGCGTTGCCGCTTTCGGTAACGCCGCGGCTTGCAACACCATCGGCGGCACGCACACCAACGCTGTTGGTTACGCGACCATCGACGTTGCGAACCTCTGCTCCATCAACCTTCCGACGTCCGCTGAGTACTTCCTCACGGAAATCATGTTCGACAACGTTCTCGTTGGCGACTACCAGCAGGTGAACAGCGCGAACAACTTCGCGCAGGGCAACCCGATGGTGCACATCCGTGCGATTCCTGAGGGTGGTCTCCCGGGCGATCCGGTTGACACCAACTTCGACCGCACGTTCTACAGCCGCTACCAGCCGCTCGGCGGTGGCCTCTTCGGTACGGCCGACCGTCGTCAGCCGCTTCCGTCGGTCTTCGCTGGCCGCTGGATCAATGGTTCGACGTCTGACTTCCAGACCAGCTACAAGATCTGGCGTGAAGGCGTTGTGACCGCCGGTGCCGTTTCCTGCGCCGCGTGGCCGAACAACGTTACCTCGATCACTGAGTCGGTGATCTTCGACGAAGAAGAGAATCCGGAAGGCGTTGCGCCGTCGGAAGTCATCTCGCCGCCGCTCACCTCCACCTTCACCCTGCCTGAGACCTCGCTCACCCGCGTGACGGATACGACGGTGTTCCCGCGTCCGACCACTGGTGCAGTCGCTGGTTGGGTGTACCTGAACCTGGACAACGACGAAGGCGACGGGATCTCCTCCCAGAACTGGGTCGTCGTTTCGATGCGCGCTGAAGGCCGTTACTCGGTCGACTTCGACGCAGCGTGGCTTGCGAACGGTTGCTCGGCTGAATTCGGCACCTCGGAAGTCAACACTCCGGGCGGTATCGTGATCGGACCTGCGGTTGCTGAAGACCCGACCAACCCGGTCGAGAACTTCAACCCGTAATCCTCAGTCACATCGCAGTAAGCCGAAAGGCGGGCTGGATTTCCAGCCCGCCTTTCCTTTTTGGTCGCTCGAGCGCAGCGCTCGACTGTCTCCGCTTCGCTGGATCGGTCAAAAAAATCTTGCAAAGCTCCTCTAGCTGCTTACAATAACGTTCGTCCTCAAAGTCCGTCACTGTCTCGACAATCACCGGGGGTGTCAATTTGAAGTTCACTTGGAAATTCGTGATCGCTTCGCTCGTCGTGGCGCTCGCGGCCGGCACGACGTTCGCGCAGAACTATCCGATGCCTGGCAGTTCGTCCGCCGCGCCCGTGGTTTGTACTAACTGCGAAGGCTCGAATAGCTCGGGCGAATTGAATAAGGGCCTGCCGACTTACCCGTACCGTGCGCCGATCACCAAACATGTCGGCCGTTACGTGGACTCCAGCACAACGCTTTCGATCCAGCACGTCGGCTTTCGTACCGCCCGTGCAGGGCGCGTTCGTTTCGCCAATCAGCAGCGCGGTTCTGTTCCGCCGCGCGCCTATCTCCGAATCGGTGAATCGGTCGGCAGTTACACGCTGCCGGCATTCTTCAATACCGTTCTTCCGAGCGCGCTGGAAAGCGTGAGGTCCATTTCGACCGGCACCACCATCGGTGGCGCGGGTCGCGATCCGCTCGAAAAGATTCAGATGTTCGACTCGTTCATCTATCCGGAAGCGCAGACTTCCGGATGGAAGTGGCAGCTGTACGACGCCCAGCACACGCTCGGCGACTACGACTTCGATGATCGCGGCATGGTCTACGCCGCGTTCCAGCCGTATGGCTGGGCCATCATGAAGGACGGTGCCACGAACGGCACCCACATGGCGATGCAGTGGCAGGACTGGGAGGACAAGATCATTCCTCAGCCATTCCGCATCATTTCCATCAAGTCGGGTAGCCGCTATTACGTTCTCGTCAGCGATACCAGCGCCTCGAAGCACATGCGCTGGGACGTCACCGACGTCACCAGCCCCACCGCCGTCACGCGCACCGGCACTTCGTTCGGCTTTGGTGCGTGGTCGAAGTATGACGCCGGCTCCCGCCTTGCCTACGTCGGCGGCGACGGCCTCGTTCACATCTGGGACTACGCTGAATTGGTCAGCGGCGGCTCCGAGATCATTTCGTTTGCACCGACTGCGGGCAAAGACATTCTCGACCTCGGGTTTGACGAAACCGGCAACCTCTGGGTCGCGGAGTCGGACTATCCGAAGGCCGGCAACAACGTCCTCGTGAAGATCTCCCCGAGCGGCTCGACGTATGTGCGTCAGACGTTCGACGTCTACGGCAAGAAGTTTTCGCCGCAGTTCATCGCCGTGGGTGGCGGCTTCGTGGCCGTCGCCGGCACCGGCACCATCTACACCGGCGGTTCCGGTCTCGATGTCCTCCTGATGAAGGTCCAGGGCGGCACGCCCACCAAGGTTGACGTCGACGACTTCTTCACCAAGTACTACCACACGGCTCCTTCCGGCTACGCGCAGCCTCCTGTCGATGGCGGCGGGTATACGCGGTTGCAGAGCGGCATTGCCCTCTATAAATACGAAGGCAAGGTTTATCTCTTCTACTCTCCGTTCGGACTCGGCGACGTGTTCGAGCTCGAAGGCAGCGACTCCATCTCGCTGCAGATGAAGACGGCGTCCTTCGGTACGGCCAATCCGAACTCGAAGGCCACACAGACCGGTCCTTTCCCTGGCGACGTCGTCACGTTCACCGCCAAGAGCTCCAATCCTTCGCAGACGTACGCCGTGAACTGGGACTTCGGCAATCCGGATTCGGAATCGCTGAACTACAAGGCCTCGAACACCGGCATTGACGTTACGCACCAGTTCACTGGTCTCCAGAGCGCGTCCGCGATCGGGTCGACGAAGACCGTCACGGCCAGCGTTTCGAGCGACAGCACCCTCTCCGCCGCGCTGCCGGTGGTGCTCAAGGTGCCGGAAGCGCGTATCGGGTTCCCGAATGGCGCCAATGCCTGGGCTGGATTCACCGCCACGACGAACGGCCTCAAAGCGGTCGCTGGGCAGGTCCTCACGGATGCATCGGATGGTTCGGTCGAAAGCCACTTCTCGACCTGGACGCTCGATGGGCAGGACTCGAAGCTCAAGCCGCACAACACCCTGAACGTCGGTGCGATCGGTGCGCACACGGTCAAGCTCACGACGAGCTATGGTCGTTACGACAGCAACTTTTCCATCACCAAGCCGTTCAACGTGTCGACCGGCACTCTCACGTACACGGTCGTTCCGTTCCTGGCGAAGATGAACACGCCGGTGAAGTCGGGGACGAACGTCACGTTCTCCGGCACCGGCATCTACACCACCGATACGGCCGTCCTCTCCGCAACGCAGTGGACCGTCACCTGGACGCTGAGCGGCACCGGTGCATCGGCTGCGGCCACGCAGTCTTCGACCGTTCCTCTCGGGCAGATCCCGAACTTCGTCGTTCCCGCGCCGATCTCGCCGAACAGCACCGTGACGCTCGACGTCGCCGTCGATCCGACGAAGGTGAACGGCCCGGCGCAGTTTGCAAGTGCTCAGGAATCGCAGCTTCTTTCGACGCCCGATCCGAAGATCGTCATCACCGGTTGCGAGCACGCCAACGAAGCGTGCCAGTTCACCGCCGCTTCGATCGCGGGTGGCTCGACGGCAGACTGGGGTGTGACCTGGACCGTCAAGCAGGGCAACACCACGCTGTTCACGAGCAGCCAGAATCCTTACACGCCGACGTTCGGAACGGCGGGCACGTACACGGTTTCGCTGAAGGTCGTGAAAACGGTCTTCGAAGCCAACGCGACGGACAAACTCCTCTCGGTTGCGGCGGCGCTCTGCGGTCCGCTGCCCGCGCAGGACTTGCTCACCATCACGTCGGAATGCGACACCGGCTGCGCGGTGAATCAGTTAGTCAAATTCATCGGCAACGCCGTCCCGTATACGCACCAGGATTGCGATACGTGGAGCTGGAACTTCGGTGACGGAACGCCGGTCGTGAGCGGTCGAAACGTGAACCACAGCTTCACAACCAAGAAGACCTACACCGTCAAGGTGACGGTGAAGAACAGCACGAACACGACCGGCGTCACGAAGCAGGTGCAGATCACTGTCGGCGGGGGCGTTGACCCCGGGGACCCGGGCCCGACCTGCATCGAGCCGGCGAACATCGACTTCGACTGGACGTGCGGCAACAACTGCAAGACCGGAGACAGTGTCGTATTCACCGCCCGTCGCGGAGCGCTCGCTCTGCTGTCGTGCGACAACACGGCCTGGAGTTTCGGTGATAACAGCACGTCGACGAATGGCCGGCACACTTACTCGACGCCGGGTACGTACCAGGTTTCGGTCGTCGTCAGCAACTCGCTGGGCGAATCGACGCCGGTGACCAAGTCGATCACCATCACCGCGTCGCCGGACAACAATTCCTGCACGATTGCGCCGACCGAAGCCAACTTCACCGTCAAGTACGTCGGCGCGAGCAGCAACTGTCGCGACACGAACTCCACGCCTTGCGTGAAGGGCGAGAACATCGCCTTCACGGTGGGAACCTTCCAGTACACGATCAAGGGCTGTGACACCCTGCAGTGGACGTTCGGCGACAACAGCACGCCGTCGAATGCCAGCGCGCCGACGCATGCCTACAACGCGAACGGGACGTCCTTCGAAGTTCAGCTGAAAGTGACGAACGGACTCGGCACCGCTACGGTGAAACGCAGCGTGAGCTTCGGCGGCACGACCAACACCGAGCCCGCTCCGACGCTCACGTTCGAGAACTTCCCGACGTCGGGTCAGACGGGCAAGGCCATCACGTTCAAGGTCAATTCGTCCCACAACGCGACGAACTGGTTGTGGACGTTCAGCGATGGCACGGGAGACAACAACAGCAACGCGTCACAGACCGGCACGTCGAACACCATCTCGCACACGTTCGCGAACAAGGGAACGTTCAGCGTGAGGGTGCAGGCGCGCAACGCCGCCGGCGCGGTGGGCGATACCCCGGGCGCCACGATCAACACGATCACGATCACCGAGGCACCGGCTGTCCCGACCTACAAGTTCATGCTGCCGGTGGTCACTCACATCGGCGGTCAGAACAACAGCTCGTGGCGTACGGACGTGCAGGTCTACTCGCAGGATCCGACGATCTCGCCGTCCAAGCCGCTGACGATGTCCGCGGTTCTGCGCGACATGACCCGCACGCTCGAGATCCCGAGCTCGACCTACATCTACGAAGACTTCATGCGCATCTTCACCACAGGCAATGATTCAGGCCCGGTGGTGATCACCGTGCAGAGCCAGTACGCACCGCAGATCTGGACGCGCACGTACAACCAGACCGAGGCCGGCACGTTCGGCCAGTTCATCCCGGCGATTCGCATCGACGAGGGTGGCACCGGCAGCTCGTTCGGCACCGGCAAGTACTTCCTCGCCGGTCTCCGTCACGACGATCGCTATCGCACGAACCTCGGTCTCGTGAACCCGAACAGCACCGCGGTTCCGGTGACCGTGACCGTCTGGAGCGATCAGGGCGACAAGATCGGTACCTTCACGCGCCAGCTCGGCTCGTACCAGCTCGACCAGTTCTCGATCCTCAGCCCCGGCGCTCTCACGTCGCTGCCGAAGGATCGTCCGTTCAGCGTCGAGTTCGAAGTGCCGGCCGGCCAGTGGCTGATCGCCTACTGCTCCTTCATCGACGGCGGCAGTAACGATCCGGTCTTCATCCGCGCCATTCGTGAGAGCGATCTCTCCTCCGAGGATCTGCGCACCACGATCGTGCCGGGCGTCGGTCACACCGGCGCGTGGCGCAGCGACGTCACCGTCTTCAACCCCTACAGCCGCAAGGTCAACGTCAACATGGCGTACTACGACCAGACCGGTGCGAAGAAGGGTGAGGCGCTCAACGTCCCGATCGACGCGGGTGAGTTCCTGCAGTACGACGATCTGCTCAAGCAGGGCGTGTTCGGCAGCGTTGCGGACTCGCTCGGCATGCTCATGATCACGGTTCCGTCGACGGAACAGCCATCGCAGTTCCCGATGGCCACCGCGCGTACGTACAACGACGATGGCAGTGGCCGTACGTTCGGTCAGGGCATCGCCGGCTTTGCCGCTCCGCGTGCGAACGTGAAGCCCGGCACGGCGGCGCTGATCCCGGCCGTTCGCGACAACACGAAGTTCTATACGAACATCGGTCTCACGAACACGACCGGCGCCACCGTCACCGTCACCGTGAAGTTGCTCGATCCGGCCACGGGTCAGGAAGTCAAGGCTCCGACGTACACGCTCGCGCCGTATCAGAGCGTGGTTGGGCAGTACACGCTCGAAGGCCGCGACAACGCCTCACTCAAGATCGAAGCAACCGGAAACGTCTGGGCGTTTGCCTCGATCATCGATCGCAGCACCAAAGATCCGGAGTACGTGTCCGCGACTCCGCTTCCGTAATCCGCTTCTGTGGGTTTTCTTGAAGTGGCGGGCTTCGGCCCGCCACTTCGCTTTTTGGGAGACTCTTTGGACGGCCGCGGAGACAACTTCGTAGAATGTCCGCGATGGAGATTGCCGTTCGTGCCGACGATGTGTCGAAGCACTACGACATGTACCGCCGGCCGATCGATCGTCTGATCGAGATGCTGACGCGGCGGCAGCGTCATGTCGCCTTTCCCGCGCTCGAGAACGTTTCGTTCGAAGTCGAAAAAGGGGAGACGGTCGGGATCATCGGCCAGAACGGCGCGGGGAAGAGCACGCTCCTCAAGCTGCTCTGCGGCGTGACGCGTCCGAGCTCCGGTACGCTTTCGACGCACGGCACGATCGCCTCGATCCTCGAGCTCGGTACCGGTTTTCATCCGGAGTTCTCCGGCCGCGACAACGCCGCGTTGAATGCCGCGATCCTCGGCCTCTCCGCGTCGGAAGTGCGCGAGCGTCTGCCGCTCATTCTCGAGTTCTCCGAGCTCGGCTCGTTCGTCGATCGCCCGGTAAAGACGTATTCGTCAGGCATGTACATGCGGCTCGCGTTCTCGGTCGCCGTGAACGTGAATCCCGACATCCTCGTGATCGACGAGGCGCTCGCCGTCGGCGACGGCCACTTCCAGAAAAAGTGCGTCGACAAGATTCGCGAGTTCCAGGAGAGTGGCAAGACCATCCTCTTCTGCTCGCACGCGCTCTACTACGTCTCGTCGATCTGCCGGCGCACGATGTGGCTCGATCGCGGGCGCGTGATGCGTTACGGGCCGTCGCTCGATGTCGTGCACGACTACGAAACGTTCCTGCTCGAACGCGATCGCCAGCTGCCGGCGACGACGGATCCAGCGCTCGAGGAGCCGGTCGCGCGCACGCCGGCGCGTTTTCGCGAGATCGTCGTCTGCGATCGCGACGGCATGCCGCGGGACAAGTTCGCGCGCGGCGAAGACATCCACGTGCGCATTCGGGTCGAAGCGGAGAATCCCCGTCAGCCCGTGCATGTGCTGGTCGGCATTCATCGTTCCGCGGACGATCTGCAGTGCTTTGCCGTCGGCACGCATGCGGATGGACTGGCGCCGCTCGAAGGACGCACCGAGTATGAAGTCGTGGCCCGCTTGCGCGAGGTGCCGCTATTGCGCGGCGACTACTCGATCATCGCCTTCGTCGGTGATGAAAACGCGATGACCGTGTTCGACCGGCGCGACATCCGTCCGGCGTTCTCGATGACCGGCGATCGATTCGAGATCGGCTTGCTCGCGGTCGATCATGACTGGGAAGGCGTCGCCACTCCGGAAGTCACGCTGACGCCGCGATGATCTCGCTGCTCATCGTCAACTATCGATCGGCCGCGCTGACCGCGCAGGCCATTCGCAGCGCACGCGCGACGACGAAGAGCGAGTTGCAGATCGTCGTCGTCGACAACAGTTGCGACCCCGAGGAACAGGCGAAGCTCGTCGGGATCGCGGAAGATCTCGACAAGCTCGTCACCCACGATACGAATCGCGGTTACGCCGGCGGCATCAACAGCGGTCGCGAGGTTTGCGACGGCGATGTGCTCGTCGTTTCGAATCCCGACGTCACGTTCAGCGATGGCGCTCTCGATCGTCTTGCGGACGAAATCGACGGCGACGTCGCCGCGGCCGGCCCCGCACTCTTCTGGGACGACGCGTACGAATGGCTGCTTCCGCCCGGCGACCTCGGCACCGCGCGCGAGAAGATCGACACGATCCTCGCGGGGCGTTCGCTTCCCTGGTTCGAGCAGCGCGATCGCCGCCGATTCCTGCAGCGCGTGAAGTTCTGGTCTCTGACGAAGACGACCGAGACGCGCATGCTCTCCGGTGCGGTGATGGCCATTCGCGTGCAGGACTTCGACACGATCGGCGGGTTCGACGAACGCTTTCCGCTCTACTTCGAAGAGGCCGACTTCCTCCGCCGCATCAGCGAATATCGCAAGCGCATCGTCTATGTGCCGTCGGCGCGCTGCCGTCATCTCTTCAATCAAAGCGCGAGTCAGGTCGCGGAGAGCGCGGCCGCGCGCTATGCGCAATCGGAACTTCGTTATCTCGAAAAGTGGAACGGTCCGTGGGCCGCGCGCATGCTGAAGCGCCTCGAGAAACCGCTGCCCGCGTTCGTCGCCCCGACTTCGAACTCCCGCGCACCGATCCTCCGGGGCGACTTCGTGATCGAAGCGTCGCCGCTCGAATCGTTCTCCACCGCGGCGGGGCGTTTCGCGAACCGGTCGGACGATTTCGCATTGCCGCCGGACGTGCTCGCTTCGATTCGTGGTTCCACGTTCCACCTGCGCAGCCTGGTTCGTGCGACGGGCGAGGTTCTCGCAACAGTTAAAATCTCCGCATGAGCTCGACCAGCGTCAGCGTGGTCCTTCCGCTGCGCGAGGATGGCCGTCCCAGCGAGGCGAAAGCAGCGATCGAGAAGTATCTCGAATCGACCGGCTTCACGTTCGAGGTGCTGAGCGTTGCCGATCGTCAGCTCGGCTCCGTGCTGCGTCGCAGTGTCAGCGACGCGAAGGGGAGCATCGTCGTGCTCGTCGATCCCGAGCTCCCGTATCCGGTCAGTGCGATCGGCGACGCCGTGGCCATGATCGACTCCGGCGCCACCGACATCGTGTTCGGTGCCGCGCGTCCGCATCGCACCGCCTCGGCGCTGGTGCGCTGGATCCTCGTGCCGCAGTTGCCCGATCGCACGATCTTTCTGGCCGCGTTCTCGTCCGTGGCGGCGAAGATCACGATCGGCGAGTCGCGTTTGAGCGACGGAGGGTGCGAGCTCGAGATCGCGTTTCTCGCGAACAAGTACGGGTTTCGGGTCGAGCATCTGTTCGTCGATGCGAAGCCGGCCCCGCGCTCGTTCGGAATCATCGGCGGCGTGCTCGCCGCGATTGCGGTGCGCCTGGCCAATCGGCGCAACGCATATCGCGCGGCGCGTCGCTGTCCGGTCTGCTTTTCCGCCGAGGTGTGGAGTTGCGCGCAGATCCCCGGCAATGTCGTGCGCGCGTGCCGCCGCTGCAAATGCCGGTACCTCAATCAATTTGCGGATGACGAAGGGACCCATCCCGTGCGCCGCGTGATGCGGCCGCATACCGCGCCGCCACCGCCGTCGTACGAATCGCATTCGCCGTCGGCGCGCGAGCGCACCAGCGCGCGCCGTTTCACCTGGTTGCGCAGTCAGCTGCCGGCGCGTGCGCGAGTGCTCGAAGTGGGCGTGCGCGACGGCTCGTTCGGCGCGATCTCGGCCGCGGATTACGAATACGTCGGCATCGATCCGGCGTCTGCTGCCGCGCGTCATGCGCGCTCGCGCGGCCTCGAGGTCTACTGCGCGACGCTCTCTTCATTCGTGAACACCGGCCCCGCGTTCGATGCGATCACGCTTTTCCACGTCTTCGAGAACATGGCCGATCCGCACGACACGCTCGGGCGCATCAAAGATCTGCTCAAGCCCGGCGGCGTGCTGTTTCTCTCGACGTTCGATACCGAGGGCATCATCTACATCGTCAGCGAACGGAAGCGCATGGCCCAGAACTTCCGCACGCATCTCATCCTCTACTCACGTTCCGCGCTGATCGAGCTGCTCGAGCACTCCGGCTTCGAGCTCGTCGACATCGGTCCCGACTTCGAATATCGCGATCACAGGTTTCTGCGTCACTGGGTGTCGTCGCATCATCCGTTGCTCGCGCCGTTCGTGCGGGCGCTGCTGCGCATCCTTCCCGATCCGACGATCGTGAGCACCGGCTCGATCCGCATCCTCGCGCGCAGACGCTCCGGATTGCCGCTGAACGTACGCACCATTCGATCGGTGGAGCCAACGCATGCCCGTTAGCGACTTCACCGTCCGGCCATTTGCGGACGGTGACGAGCGCGCGATCCTCGACCTCTTCGCGCGTTCCTTTCCTCACGCACCACGTCCGCTCGCGCACTTCGACTGGAAGTACCGCCGCAATCCGTTCGGAAACCGGCGCATCAGTCTGACCTTCGACGACGAGGGGCGGCTGGTCGGTCATTACTCCGGGTATCCGGTGCCGTTTCATGCATTCGGAAAAACAGTCTTCGCGCACCAGATCGGCGACACGATGACCGAGGTCGCCGTCCGTCATGTCGGCCGTGGCCCGACGTCGATTCTCGGGCGCACCGCGCTCGATTTCTACGCTCGTTTCTGCGAAGAAAAGATCGCGTTCAACTTCGGCTTCAACGTCGCGAACATCCAGAAGTTCTCGTTGCGGTTCCTGCGCAGCGATCGTGTGGAGCCGGTCACGTATCGCGTGCGCGAGCCGTTGCCGCCGCTGAAACGAAGCGATCGCTGGCTGCGCGGTTATCAGTTCGAACTGGTGCGGGCGACGACCGGCGAATGGGATGAGCTCTTCGCGCGCGTCAGCAGCGCGTATCGTTTACTTCTCCGTCGCGATGCGGAGTACGTGCGCTGGCGCTACCTGCAATGCCCCGACGTGCAGTACCAGGTCGTGGCGATCCGCAAGTGGCGGCAGCTCGTCGGCTGGATCGTCTTCCGCATTCGCGACGAGCGCTTCACCTGGGGCGACGCGCTCTTTCATCCCGAGTTCCCGGATGCCGTCGAGGTCGTGCTGCGGCATATCGTGCCGTCGTATCCGGTGCGGCTGATCGAAGCGTGGTTCCCGCCGCGGCCGCGGTGGTTCGACGAGCGTCTCACCGGACTCGGCTTTCGCAGCGAGCCGGAGCCGCAGAATCTCTCGTTGATGTGCGTTCCCTTCGTCTGGAAAGACGTGGTCGCGCGGATGCGCGAGGAGCTGTATTACACCTGGGGCGACGGAGACCTTTTTTGATGGCTCGTGTTCTGCAAGCCGTTCTCATCCGTCGATAGAATGCGTCGCACATGAACCTCACGCAGCACAGCACCGCCCCCGGCGAGAAGCGTCTGGCCGACGTGGAGAGGAAGCGGGTCCTGGTCATCGATGACGACCTGCCGATTCGCGGAATGCTCGCGGCCGCTCTGCGGCAGCACGGCTATCAGGTGCTGCTCGCCGGTGACGGCGCCGAAGGGCAGCGGGCGATGACCATTCATCACCCGAACATCGTGCTGCTCGACCTGGCCATGCCGGACGTGAACGGCTGGGACTTTCTGCAGCGTCTGCGCGAGACCGGTCACCTCGGCCAGATCCCGATCATCGTCGTCTCCGCGCACGTGCGCGTCGAGCCGCAGGCGTTGTTGCAGATGGGCGTGGCGGCCATCCTGCCGAAGCCGTTCAACCTCACCGATCTTCTCAGCCTCATCGAGCACCTCGTCGCGTGAAGCATCGCGAGCTTTCGAATCGCATCGCGGCGCTGTTTCCCGGCCGCTCGCTGCAAGGCTATGTGCGCTGGAAAGTGCGCGTCGATCCGATTTACGACGGTGTCCTCGACGCATTGCGCGACGTGCGGACGCCGGTGATCGACATCGGCTGCGGCGTCGGCCTCCTGGCGTTTTTTCTCCGCGAACATGGCTTCACCGCGCCGATCGCCGGCGTCGATTTCGACGAGCGCAAAATCGCCTCCGGCCAGGTGGCCGCGCGCCACTATCGCGACGTCGAGCTGCGCGTCGGCGATGCGCGCGATCCGCTGCCGGCGGGACACAACGCCGTCGTGCTCGACATCCTGCATTACTTCGATTCCGCCTCGCAGCAGCGCATTCTCGCGAACGTCGCGCGCGCCGTGCCGCCCGGCGGCGTGGTCGTGATCCGGCAGCCGCTGAAGGATGAGTCGTGGCGATATCGCTTCACGAAGTTCGTCGACGCTCTCGGCCGCGCCATTCGCTGGATGCGCGCCGAGCATCTCAACTATCCGACGCGCGAGGAGATCGTCGGCGCGTTCGCCGGATACGAAGCCGACATTCGCCCGCTGTGGGGCGGCATGCCGTACAACACGTATCTGCTCGTGTTCCGGCGTTCCTAGAAGAGTTGCTCGTCGCGCGGAATCACGAACGAGTAGCCGCGCTCCCGCATCCCGACGATCACCCGCTCCAGCACGCGCAACGAATGATCGCGGCCCTGATGCAGCACGATGATCGCGCCGGGGACGAGCTTCGGGACGATGCGCGAGAACACCTCTTCGGCGTCGCTGACCACCGCGTCGAACCCGCGCGCGGTCCAGCCGATGAGGCGCATGCCGCGTTTCTTCAGCGCGGGATGCACGGCCGGGTTCTTCATCCCCACCGGTGCGCGGAACCAGCGCGGCTCGATGCCGGTGGCGTGCTGCAGCGCGCGATTGCAGCCGTCGATCTCCGCGGCGATGCGTCCCGGCAACGAGCACCAGAACGTGCCGGCCGGATGCGTCTGCGAGTGATTGGCGAGCGTGTGTCCGCGCCGCAGGATTTCCTCGATCCGCTCGGGATGCTGTTCGGTGAGCGTTCCCTTGACGAAGAACGTCGCGTGGACGTCATGACGGTCGAACAGCTCGAGCACCGCGCGCGTGTCGTCGGTCGGACCATCGTCGATGGTCAGCCATGCTTCTTTGCGCTCGGTTCTGAAGCGCGTGACGACGGGACCGAGCCACTGCACGTTCGGCCGCAGCGTCGGGTAGATGACCAGGGCATGGGAAATCGCAAGCACGGCGATGCCCGCCAGCGGTGCGTACGGCCAGAGCAGCACGAGCGCCACCGGCGCAATCAGCGCGAGCGCAAGGATGAAGACGCGGATGTCGGACCTCCGAGCTCACTCTCGAGACGGGCGATGTCGCCGCCGAGAAAGAATACGACCGTTGCCGCGAGCGCGTTCAGCGCGATCGCGGCGAGAAACTGCCACGCCGCGAAACGCACCCACGTTCGCTGCGTGGCGAAGAACGATGCCGCGATCACGAGCAGCAGCATCACCAGGAACGAGTTGAGGCGAATGTTGTTCTGACCGGGCCTGCGCGCGACGAAGCGCACGAGCGGCGCGAGCGTGAGGCCGGTCAGCACCGTCACCGCCTGCAGCGCGATCCACGCCAGCGGCACGGCCAGCGCGATCGCGAGCGGCAGCACCAGCGCGCGCATCATCGACGCGAAGTAGCACGCCACGGTGAGCACGAGCCACCAGCCGACGCCGAACAGCTCCGGCGCGCTCTGGTAGCGATTGATCGACAGCACGCGATCGGGCTCGCCGCTGATCGTCACATTGCGCAGGCGCAGATACGCCACGAGGCGAAAGAGCGCGAAGTGATGGCGCGACGGCAGGAGCCGCATTTCCGCGCGTCCCTGCAGCAGTTTCATCCGAGCTCCTTCGAATACGGCTGAAACGTGAACCACTGGAACCACGCGCCGCGCACGGCCCGCTCCAGCTCCGCGGTCCACTGCGTCACCGCGCGATCGAATGACTCCGCACGGTTGCGCGTGCGAATCACCTCGAACGGTTTGCCGACCAGCAGGCGATAGCGGCGATGGCCGCGACGGAAGATGAACAGCGGGAAGATCGGAACGCCGGAAGCCATCGCCAGTGCGAACGGCCCGGCCGGGACCTCGGTCGCGTAGCCGAACAACTTCGCCGGCAGCGTGCCGATGCCCGGCGTCACGCGATCGCCCTGGATGGCGATGATGTCGCCGCGCTGCAACGATTCGAGGAGCTCGAGCGCGAGCTCGCCGGCGCCGGTGTTGAAGTTGATGTTCAGACCGTCGGTGGCGGTGCGGTCGTGATGCTGCTCCACCCACTCGCGCGTGCGCGCATCGGTCTCCGGCGCGCGCACCATCACGATGCGCCGGTCCGAGATCGTGGCGAATAGATGGGCTCCCAAATCATAGTTGCCCATGTGTGCGGTGAGGATGATCGCGCCGCCTTTGCTCGCCTCGAGGGCCTGAAAGTTTTCGAGGCCGTCGAACTCCCAGTCGGGGCTGATGCGCAGCTCCTGAAACCGCATGTGATCGGCGATGGTCCAGGCGAAGTTCCAGAACACGCGGTACGTGCGCAGGAAATTGCCGGCGGCCGTCGAGCCGGGGAGGATCGCCCGGAGATTGCGCATCACGCCGCGGCGGCCGGGACCCCACAGCAGAAAGAAGCCGGTCCACCAGGCCATGATGATCGGCTCCAGCCACATCGGCACGTTCAGCACGGCCCAGCGCAGGAACTGGCGCCAGAACACGCCGTTGACTTTGAAGCGTCCGGCGAACGTGCGGCGTTCGTCCGTCACTGCCCGAGAATCTCCGTCAGCGATGTTTCGACCGACGGCAGCTCGGGGAGAAGCATGCGGAAGAGCGCGCTCTGCATGAGCGCCTGATCGCCGGGATAGGTCGGAACGATGTGGATCGGGAAGCGCTCGAAGATCTCGCGATCGGAGCGCTTGCGGCGCCGCTGCACGTCATGGCGTTTCTGTGCGAGCTTCGCTTCGTTGCGCACGACCCAGTCGAGCGCGCGGAACTGCATCGCCGTCAGCGGATCGTCGATCGCCGCGAGCGGCTCGCTGGAGATGCGGCGGATCAGCCGCTTGCGCATGGTCTTCGGTTTCCCGCCGAACTCGCGCGTCAGCTCCGAGGCGCGATCGTTGCGCACCGTCGCGTAGTGATGCAGGCGGTGCAGGTAAGTGAAGAAGACGATCGCGCCGCTGGCGGCGAGATTCTCGTAGTTCTTGATCGCGGTCTGGAGCGCATTGCGCTCGAAGAGGACGCCGCGCTCGAAATCTCCGAGGCGGTTGGAGGTCGTGCTCGAGGCGTGACGGACGATGCCGCGCGGCTCGTAGAGCACGCGATAGCCGGCGATCCACGAACGCCAGCCGAAGTCGACGTCTTCGAGATACGCGAAGTAATCGTCGTCGAACGCGCCGAGCTCCATCATCGGCCGGCGGCGCGAGATCATGTTTCCGCCGCACGCGAACAGCAGTTCGTCACCGGGCCCCGGCTCTTCGCGCGAGCCGAGCGGATAGCGAAATCCCGGCTGGAACGCGTGGCCGTCGAACGTCATCACGCCGCCGATGAAGTCGATCTTCGTGCCGGTCGGGTCGACGATCTTGCCGCCGACCGAGAGCACATCTTCGGGCGCTTCATCGATGGCCGTCACGAGCGCCGCGAGCCAGCCCGGCTGCGGCACCGCGTCATTGTTGAGAAAGATGACGTTCGTCGCGATCGATCCGGCCAGCGCCGCCGCCAGTCCGCCGGTGAAGCCGCGATTCGCACTGAGCGGAAAGAGCTTCACCTGCGGATGCTTCTGCGTGATCGCGGTGGCGCTGCCGTCGGTCGAGCCGTTGTCGACCACCGTGATCGAGGCGCCTTTCACCTCATGCAGCTGCGCCTCGCATGCGGCGATGCACTCGAGCGTTTCCTCGCGGTTGTTCCAGTTCACGATGATGATTTCGGTAGTCGTCATCGCCACTTCCGCCCGAAGCATCTGGTGCGCGTCACCTGTTGGTGGTCACAGGCGATGATGATGTCCGTGATCATTCCGCTCGTCATCGCCACTTCCGTTTGAGTCGTTCCATGAATGTCGCCTGTCGCTCCGGAATGGCCGGGCGCGACGCGAAGGCGTCTTTCGTCTTTTCGAAACGCGGGGCTTCGCAGAACGCGCGCAGCGGCGCGAGCGTGCGATCCCACGGATGTTCGCCGATGAATTCCTGCGTGCCGTTCGCGAGCGCCGCGTAGCGATCGCGATCGCGCAGGATCGATACGAGCTCGCGTGCGAACGCGCCGGGGTCGTCATTCCGCACGACCGCACCGGCATGGTGGCGCAGCAGGATCTCGTCCGTGCCGGGCGCGGAGCTGGTCACGATCGGCAATCCGCACCAGAGATAGTCGTACACGCGCGTGCGCATCGAGAGGTCGGTTTCGATCGAGCGTGGGAACGTGAGCAGGGCCAGCGCGAATCGCTCGAAGAATTCGGCGCGTTCCGCGTACGGCGCCCACGGCTCGAAGCGGACGAAGTCGTAGCGATTCGTTTGCGCGTGCCGCATCGCTTCGGCGAGTTTCCCCTGCGGCGTGAGCTCGGGGTTCGGATGATGCGTGAACGTGAGCGTCGCTCCCGGCACCGACTGCCGCGCGATCGCCACCGCATCGATGGCCAGGAGCGGGTCGTACCAGTCGTAGATGCCGCCGAAGAGAATGGCCGGCTCGTCGAGACGGCGAGGCTTGTGCGGGCGCGGTGGGTGCACGCCGAACGGCGCGATGCCGATCAGCGTGAGGAGCTCCGGGTCGTGTTCGAAAAGAATGGGATTCAATCGACCGCAGGCGAGGAGCAGCCCGAGGTAGAACTGCCGCTGCGCTTCGGAAGCGCAGAGAAAGTAGTCGCCGCGCAGCAGCGAATTGATCAGCGTGAAGTGATCGTGTTGAAAGACTTCGGCGCCGCGCTCGGCGTAGTAGTGCAGATTCTCGATGAGGTACGGATCGTAGAGATCGACGACCGTCGGAATCGTGCTGGCCTGCAGGAAGAACGCGTTCGCGACATGCCCTTGCACGATGGCCACGTCGGAGGCGTCGCTGGTGGCGAGCAGCGTGTCGGGATTGATGAAGCCGGCCGCGCAGCCTTCGAGCTTGCCGGCGTCGGGGGAGAGCACGGTGATGGCGTGACCGTCACCGCGGAGCACGCGGGCGATCTCGGTGAAGCGGATTCCGATTCCGGCCGGCTGCCCGTGGCCGAGCGGCTCGGGACAGACGAGCATCACCCGAGTCATCCGCGCCCTCGCAGTTTTTCGAGGAGCGTGTGCAGCTTCCAGCTCTTGCTCTGGAAGATCATGTTCAGCAGCGCATTGAGTCGATTTACTTCCACGCGCGTCCGCTCCAGCGCTTCGTGCGTTTCGATGGTGGAGCGGCGCAAGCCGTCGTTCTCGCGCGTGAGTGCTTCGACCTGGATTCGCAGCGAATCGGTTTCGCGCTCGAGCTGCAGCGCGCGGGACTGTGCGCCGCCAGCCATCGCGGAGTACGCGCTCATCGATCCCTCGAGCTCGCGCACGCGCAGCGCGTGCCCGTTGATGAGATTCGCGCGCTCGCCGATCTCGCCGATGAGCTGCTGTTTCTCGCGCTCGAGGCGCAGCAGCTCATGCTCCTTCGCCGCGACGTTGCCTTTGGCGTAGAGCGAGTCGGAGTAGAGCGCGTTCAGGCGCTTTTTCTGGCGTTCGTACACGTCGGCGAAGACGTCGTTGTCGATGCGCGAGGCATGCTTGCGCCAGATCTGCAGCTTCGCGTTGCGGAAGCGCTCGGAGCCTTCGGGCGACGCGAGCACCACCGACGAGCCGCCCTCGAAATGACGGATCTCGCAGGTCACGCGCGGCACGTGCAGAAAGTCGCCGCGCGCGGAGAGGCGAATCAGAAAATCCCAGTCTTCGAAGAGGTCGAAGGCGGGATCGAAGCCGCCGAGGTCGAGAAACGTTTCGCGTTTTACGAGCAGCGTCGGCAGCGGAATGTAGTTGTCGATGAGCAGCAGCTCGCGATCGAAATCGTGCGCGTAGATGCGCTGGCGCGAGTGCGTTTCGTAGGCGCCGCTTTCCGCGGGACGGAGGAACGCGGAGACGGCATCGCTGTACCACGCCGCGTGTGCGGAGGTGGCGGCGTTCGCGAGCGTCGGCAGGTGTTCGGGATACTGCAGATCGTCGTCATCGAGAAACGTGACGAGGGCATGTTTCGCCGCGCGCACGCCGGCATTGGCTGCTTCCGAGCGTCCGCGCGACTGCTCGTGATTCACGAGCGTGTCGGCCAGCGATGCATCGATCGCGGCTCCGCCGTCGTTGACGATCACCACCTCGCACGGATACCCCGCCGCACGCACCGAGGACACGGCCTCGGCCAGCAGTGCCGGTCGGTCCTTCGTCCGCACCACCACGCTGATCGGCAGCGTTTCGCGAATCACGTCCACCTGCGCCGACGTACCGATCTTCGCGCGCAGTTCGGAAAGCGGAGTCGTACGCAGCGAGGCGATGTCCGTCACCCAGTACGCCTCGGCGAATCTGCATTCCGCCGGCAGCGTCATCGTGCGATACGCGTTCAGGCCGCGCGCGTACGAAAGGTAGTCGCGGTACGCGAGTTGCGAGACATGCTCGGCGATGGCCGCGTATTTGATTTCGGCGACGTCGGTGATGTCGACGATCGCATTCGGACGCAGCGGCTGGCTCACTTCGTAAAACGCGACGCGCGCGACGCCGAGCTCGGCGAAGAGCGATTCGTCGCGTTGAATCGTCTCAATCACGAGACGGGCGAGCGCAAGATGATCGGGATGAATCTCCACGGGACTCGGCACGAGCACGAGATCGGGGCGAAACGAAGCCAGCTCTTCGCGGATGCGGGCGCTGGCGTCATCGCCGAGTCCGCGATCGGGAAAACGGAGGAACTCGAGCTCGATGGCCGCATCGATTCTCGCGAGCCCGCGCCGCGATTCTTCCTCGCGCGTGGCGGCCTCTCCGGCACCGGAGCCATCCGTGGCGATGACCACGCGCACGGCACGGCCGTCGAGGCGGTGTTGCGCGACCAGACCGCCGCAACCGATCACCTCGTCGTCGGGATGCGGCGCGAAGACGAGCAGACGCTCGCCGCGGAGCTGCGCCGGACTGTAGGGAATCGCCTCCGCCTCGATCAACACGGGCGCATTGTAGTGGAGGGCGGGCTCGCACACCGGCGACGTTCCACTACAATTCGGGCGGGTTCGCGGGATGGGTGAAGTAGAAAATCGGGACGAGCTCGCGCGGCTGCGCGACGAGCATCGCCAGATCAGTGACCTGCTGTCGCTGATTCAGGAACTGACCTCGCGCGTCGTGCGCAGTGAGTCGGTCGGTGACCTGTTCGCGCGCGCCTTCTCGACGCTCCATCGCTGCGTTCCGTTCGACGCCGGCGTCGGCGTGATGATCGAACAGAATCTCGATCTCTACGTCAGCACGCGCGCGAACGCCGATGCCCTCGTGAACGACGAGCTCATCACCACGATCCGCCGCACGCTCGAGCGCCTGATTCCGGTCTCGTTCGAGACGACGGAGGTGATGGTCAAGGCGGAGACGCACGACCTCCCGGGCGGTGAGAACAGCGGCATCGCGTTTCACGCGTCGACGCTGCTCGAGCAGGGGAGACGCGCGTCGGGTCTGGTGCTGCTCGTGCGTGCCGAAAAAGACTTCAGCGAGGGCGAACGGCAGATCCTGGCCATCTTCTCGACGCAGGTGTCGATGCTGCTGGACATGATCCGCGCGCGCGAAAAGATCACGAACCTCGCTGATACCGACGATCTCACCGGCATCTGGAACAAGCGGTACTTCCGCAGGCAGCTGCCGCAGGAGATCGAACGGTCGCGCACGTTCGGCGTGCCTCTGTCCCTGCTGCTGTTCGACATCGACGAGTTCAAGCAGATCAACGACGGCTTCGGCCACGTCATCGGCGACGTCGTGCTCTCCGAGCTCTGCGGCGTCGTGCGGGAAGCGCTGCGGCCGACGGACGTGCTGGCGCGCTTCGGTGGCGACGAGTTCGCGATCATCCTTCCGCACACCGATCTGGCCGGCGCGACCGCGGTGGCCGAGCGTCTTTTGAAACGCGTTGCGGCATTGACGGTGCCGACCGACGAGGAAGGTGCGATTCAATGTTCGGTGTCGATCGGACTGGCCGAATTCAGCCGCGACGATGCGACCGCGAACGACCTCGTGCGACGCGCCGACGAGCGGCTCTATTTGTCGAAGCGCCACGGGAAAAATCGCTACACTGCGTGAAATGGCCAACCGGTATCTCATCGCCAACTGGAAGATGAATCTGCCGCCCGAGGGGGTGGAGACGTATCTCGCGAATGTCGGCGGCGCCGATCCGCGCGACGTCGCGCTCGTCGTTGCGCCGCCGTTTCCCTACCTGCGGCATGTGGCTGGTTGCGGCGAAGGAATGTGCGTCGGCGCGCAGAACTGCAGCGATCACGAATCGGGCGCGTACACCGGCGAAGTTTCCCCTTCGATGCTCCGTGACTGCGGCGTCGACTACGTCCTCCTCGGCCATTCGGAACGCCGCAATCTCTTCGGCGAGACCGACGCGCTGATCGCGCGCAAGCTCTCGCTCGCGATCGCGAAAGGACTGACGCCGGTGCTCTGCATCGGTGAGGATCTGCGCGTGCGCGAATCGGAGCAGGTGGCGCGGTTTCTCGCCGATCAGATCAAGGCGACCGCGGTCGACGAGCTTGCGAGCGCGAACGAAGTGATCGTCGCGTACGAGCCGATCTGGGCGATCGGAACGGGACGCAACGCCAGCGGAGAGATGGTGGCCGAAACGCTGCGCGACATCCGTCATGCGCTCGAACGCTTCTGGCCGGCAAAATTCGCGCAGGCCTCGATTCTCTACGGCGGCAGCGTGACGCCGGACAACACGCCCGATCTCGTGGCGAACGGCACGATCGACGGCTTTCTGGTCGGCGGCGCGAGCCTCGATTCCCGGAAGTTTCTGGCCATTCACGCGGAGATGCGCTGAGGGTGAGCGCGGGTGCGGCGGGAAGGCCGACATTTCCCCTTGACGAGATCGCTGTTTCTGGGAACAATCCGCGTCCCTGCCCGGTTCACGGTCAGGCATCACCGGAGAGTCCATGATCGTATTGCTTGTCATTCTGCACGTCATCATCAGCCTGTTCCTGATCCTCGTCGTCCTTGTCCAGCAGGGCAAAGGCGCGGATCTCGCGGGCGCGTTCGGTGGCGGTGGTTCGCAGACCGCGTTCGGCGCGCGAGGCGCAACGACGCTTCTGCACAAGCTGACGACCGGTTTCTTCGTCGCGTTCGTCGTGACCTCGATGGCGCTCGCGATTCTGCAGGCTCGTCCCCGCGGCTCGGTCATGAGCAGCGTGGCCACTCCTGCAACGTCGACCACGGCTCCGGCCACGTCGACTGCCCCGGCTCAGAAGTAAGGTTCTTTGAAGTGCCTGCCCAAGTGGCGGAATTGGTAGACGCGCACGTTTGAGGGGCGTGTGGAGAAATCCGTGCCGGTTCGAGTCCGGCCTTGGGCACCATTGTTTGTTACTGAATTGCTCGCCTCCCGGCGAGCTTTTTTGTTTTTGGCGGTTCCAGTGATGAGCGATGCCAGCGATGAGTGATGCCAGCGATGAGTGATGAATGATGAGGTTCGACAGGCGTCGCGAGATTCGTCTTCTGCGACTTGACGTCAGGTCAGCGGATTTCGCGCTCGCGATGCGTGTCGAACCTCATCATTCATCACTCATCACTGCCTGCCCATCGCTCATCACTGCCTGTCGTTCCTCGGCTGGCTACCCGCGATCGGCGATCCGTCTCTCGTACTCGGCCGCGCGATCGAGAAAGCTCTCGATTGCTCTGCCGAGCGACAGCTTCTCCGTGAGGTCGGACGACTTGTCGAAGTCGCCCCGGAGGCGTTCGGCCTCGGCGAGGTAGTAGTCGCGCAGGCCGGTCTCGATGTTGAACTCGGGATATTTTTCAGCGAGGGTCCGCATCCACTCTTCAGTCTGGCGACGGCGATCTTTGTCGCCGGTGCCGTTCTTCAGATCCGAGAGGAGTGTGGTCACGACGCCGGACAGGATCTGCATGCGCTGCTGGTGCAATGCCTCATTGGCCATGGGGGCGCATGGTACAGCGATTACAATGCGCGCCGGCTATGAAAGTCCTCATCGCGAACCGAGGGGAAATCGCGGTGCGCGTCATTCGCGCGTGTCGTGAGCTGGGCTACCCGACGGTCGCTGTCTACTCCGAGGCCGATCGCAGTGCGATGCATGTCGCATATGCCGATCAGGCCATGCCGATCGGCCCGGCACCGTCGCGCGAGAGTTACCTGCGCATCGACCGCATTCTCGACGCCGCGAAGAAGAGCGGCGCCGATGCCATTCATCCGGGATACGGGTTCCTTGCCGAGAACGCGGGATTCGCGCGCGCGTGCCGCGACGCCGGCATCATCTTCATCGGACCATCGCCCGAATCGATCGAGGCGATGGGCTCGAAGACCGAAAGCCGGCAGCGGATGAAAGCCGCCGGCGTGCCGGTCGTGCCCGGCCTCACCGAGCCGGTGCAATCATTCGATGAGATTGCCGCCTTCGCGAAGGAGTCGGGTTTCCCGATCATGATCAAAGCGAGCGCGGGCGGTGGCGGCAAAGGCCTGCGCCTCGTCGAACGCGAGGAAGATCTGCGGTCCTCCTACGAGCGCGTCACCAGCGAAGCCGAATCGTTCTTCGGCGACGGAGCCGTGTACGCGGAGAAGTTCATCAGCAATCCGCGGCACATCGAAGTGCAGATCGTCGGCGATCAGCACGGCAACATCGTGCATGTCGGCGAGCGTGAATGCACGCTGCAGCGCCGCCATCAGAAAGTCGTGGAAGAGTGTCCCTCTCCGGTCGTCGATGCGGAACTGCGCGCGCGCCTCGGCGCGATGGCGGTGAAAGCCGCGGCCGCGGTGAACTACTACTCCACCGGAACCATCGAATGCCTCATGGGTCCGGACAAGGAGTTCTACTTCCTCGAAATGAACACGCGCCTGCAGGTCGAGCACCCGGTCACCGAAATGGTGTGGGGCGTCGATCTCGTGAAGGAGCAGCTGCGCGTCGCACGCGGCGAGAGGCTCTCGTTCACGCAGGAGGAGCTCCAACCGCTCGGGCACGCGATCGAGTGCCGCATCTACGCCGAAGATCCCGCGCGCAGATTCGCCCCCTCGCCCGGCCTCATTCGCTACATCAACCTTCCGCAAGGTCCCGGCGTGCGCAATGACCAGGGCGTGTACGCCGGCTTCACGGTGCCCGTGTTTTATGACCCGATGCTGTCGAAGCTCATCACGCACGACACGACGCGCGAGGGAGCGATCGCGCGGATGAAACGCGCGCTCACCGAATATCGCGTCGAAGGGATCATGACCACGATCCCGTTCTTCACCTTCATCATGAACCATCCCGATTTCGCGACCGCGAACTTCGACACCGGTTTCATCGACCGCATCCTCCCCGAGCTCGATTTCGCGCACGGCCAGACCGACGAAGCGCACGTCGAGGCGGCCATCATCGCCGCGGCGATCATGGCTTTCGAGCAGTCGCAGCACGTGAAGCTGCCGGATGAGGGACCATCGAAGTGGCGCGATGCGGGACGCATCGACGCATTGCGAGGACGGCTGTGAAGTTCATCGCCCGCGAAGGGGGCCGTGAGCTCGAGCTCGAGGTCGAACGTCACGGAGCGGCGTATCGCGTACGCATCGGAGACCGCTGGCTCGAAGCCGATTTCGCGAACGTCGGCAACTTCGTTCGCTCGCTCCGGCTCGAAGACGGCACGCAGGTCTCGCTCGTCCATCACGTCGTCGGGAACACGCACGAGATCTCCCTCGGCGGCACGATCATCAACGTCGAGGTCATCGACCCGCTGGCCGCGAAACGGCGTCGTCGCGAAGACGAAATGGGCGGCGGCGGCATCGTCAAAGCGCTGATGCCCGGGCGCGTCGTGCGCGTCCTCGTCTCCAAGGGCGACACCGTTCGCAAAGGTGCCGGCCTGCTCATCCTCGAAGCGATGAAGATGGAAAACGAGATCCAGGCGCCGGCCGACGGAGTGGTCGACGAATTGTTCGTCAGCCCCGGCCAGACGGTCGATGGCGGCGCCGATCTCGTGCACATCTCCTGAAACTGCTGCGACCCAGCTCACATGGGCCCGGTTCGTATTGCCCTCTATAATCCAAAATCATGTCCTCCAATGCGCCTCTCGGGCCGTATGTGATCGCTGAACGTGTCGGGACTTCGGTGTGGCTGGCCGAAGACACGCGCAGCGGCAAGAAGGTTGCGGTCAAGTTGTTGACCAAATCGCTGCCGAAAGACCAGGCCAAACGCGATGCGCTCATTCGCGAGGTGCGCATCGCCGCCGCGCTCTATCACGTGTTCGTCGTGCCGATCCTCGAGATCGTCGAAGAGGCCGACAACCTGCTGATGATCATGGAGGTCGTGGAAGGAAAAGCGCTGACGCGCAAACTGCGCGGCACGCCGGTCGAGAAACAGGAGTTCTTCCGGCTCGCGTTTCAGCTCGCGTCCGCGCTGAAGTACCTGCACATCAAAGGAATCCTGCACGGCAACATCACCGGTGATTCGGTGATGGTCACACCGGAAGGGCATCTCCGCCTCGGCGGGTTGAACATGAACAACCTGCTGCGCCGCGAGAAAACGTCGCGCGAATATCAGCAGAAGGGGATGGATCCGCGCACGGTCAGTTACCTCGCGCCGGAGATGATCTCCGCCTCGTCGCTCGATGAACGCTCCGACGTCTTCGAGTACGGCGTGGTGCTGTACGAGATGGCCACCGGCAAGCTGCCGTTCCCCGCGAACGAAGCGCCCGACATCGCCAGGCTGATCGTCGAAGGGCAGCCGGTCTCGCCTCGCACGGTGAACGCGAACATCGACAACGCGATGGTCGGCCTCCTCGGCGGCTGTCTCTTCAAGGATCCGTTCAAGCGCCACAAAGAGATGAAGTCGATCGTCGACGCGGTCGAAAAGTACGACTACTCCGCGTCGGAATTCGCGTCGCAGCTCGAAAAGAAAATCGCTCCCACCGCGGCGGCGAGCGTCGAACAGCGACGCGGGATTCTCTTCGTGGCCGACGTCGCGAACTACGACGACCTCGCCAAAGAAGATCCATCCGTGGCCGCCAAAGCGGCGGCGCAGATGCAGCAGTTGCTCGGCGAAGCGGTCTATCTCTTCGACGGCACGGTGCTCGATCCGTTCGGAACGCGCATGGTGGCGGAGATGCCTTCCGTCGACAGCGCGCTCGAAGCGGGACGCAAGGCGGAGTTCGATCTCTCGGTGCAGGAAGGGGAGCAGATCTCCGTGCGCATGCTGCTGCACGCGGGCTCGGTGGAGATGCGCGACGGCGTGCCCGCCGGCTCCTCGGTCGAGAAAGCGCTGGAAACGCTTGCGCATGTGAATGCGAATCAGCTCTTCATCTCCGAGGCCTTCGTGAAGGAAGGGCGCGGCAATGTGCGGCTGCGCGATTACGGCGCACGCGCCGGCGTGAAGCTCTACACGATCGTGCCGCCGGAACCGGCCGCGCCGGTCGAGACCGAAGTCGATCCTTCCACGGCGGAGATGGAAGCGGAGATCGCCGCCGAAGTCGCGGCCGAAGCGGCGGCCCAGAGCGCGGCGAAGAAAAAGAAACGCGGCGGGGTGCTGATCGCGGCCATCGCGGCGGTGATCGTCCTCGCCTTCCTCGCGGGCGCGGTGGCGATGTTTCTGCGCCGCGGCATCTCGAGCGCCGGCGTCGCGACGAACACCGCCCCTGCCGCGCCTTCGCAGCCGACGGCCGCGAATCCGCGCACGATTCATCTCGCGCCGTTCGTCATCGAAGGCACCGACCCGACGTTGCAGCCGCGTGCGCAGGCGATTCAGCTCGCCACGGAATCGATTCTGCGCACGGTTCCGGAGTTGCGTCTCGCGCCGCAGCCGGTGCCGAACGAATCGCCGTTCTCCGCGAACGTGCGGGTCGGTACGAATGGTCCGGAGCTGTTGCCGACCGAAGGAGTGAAAGCAGCGCCGCCGGTGGCGTTGCTCGATGCCGCGAGTGGCATTCGCGCGCTCGTCGGCTGGGTGCTGACGGAGACGCATGCGCCGGCGCGCGCGTTGCCTGCGCCCGAGGTGCTGAATTCATTTGCCGATGCCGTGGCGGGACGCGCGAACGGCGATGACACCGCCGCCGAAGTCGCATTGCGATTGACGCTCGTCGCCGATCCGGCGTTCCTGCCGGCGCAGTTGTTCGGCATGGACTTCTTCGACACGATCAACAAACCGGACGATGCGCTCGCATCGGCGAAGCAGGTGGCGGCGCTCGACCCGTCGAATCTCGTCGCCTCGCGCAAAGTCGCACGCGCGGCGCTCACGACCGGAGACCTGCAGCAGGCTTTCGCGTATTACGCCATCGTCCTGAAGCGCGAGCCGAACGATCTCGAGGCGCTCAAT
The DNA here is from genome assembly GCA_036261885.1 of Thermoanaerobaculia bacterium. Classification (GTDB taxonomy): domain Bacteria; phylum Acidobacteriota; class Thermoanaerobaculia; order Gp7-AA8; family Gp7-AA8; genus QHVT01. Next base: position 159,632 of record DATAJY010000007.1, read on the forward strand.
CACGTGGCGCGCTATTCGACCTCGATCGCCGATGCCACGCGCTTCGCGGCGACGCTCGAGAAACTGAAACGCGCCGAGCCGATTCAGGTCGCGGCGCACGAGCCGGACATGCTCACCGCCGGCGGCCGCATCGATGCCGCCATTCAGCGCTACTACACCATCGAAGAGACGCTGCCGAACAGCCCGTCGCTCTCACTGAAGATCGGACGGCTGGCGGTGCTGCGGCATTCGCTGCCGATCGCCGAGCTCGAGCTCAAGAAGCTTTCGGTTTCGGATCCGCTCTACGGGTTCCCGATGTTGTCCGCGTACATCGCCGCCGAAAGGCAGGACAAGGCGACGGCCATGCAGGCGCTCGAGCGTGCGCTCACCGCCGCGGTGCCGGGCGATGATTCCTGGACGTGCGCGGCGGAGGTGCACGCGATTCTCGCCGACACGGCCGGCGTGATCACGTCGCTCGAAAAAGCGGCCCAGCGGAAAGAGCCGACGGCGGCGTACGTGCTCGCGCATCCGCTGTTCCGGTATCTCGAAAACGACGCGCGTTTCCAGAAGGTGCGCGACACGCTCACCGCGCAGCAGAGCGAGACGCGCACCGCGCTCGCGCAGCTGAAGTAGCTACGACACGATCATCACGCGCAGCGACTCGCGCAGATTCACGATGGCCAGTTTCTTCGCCTCGCGAAACATCGGTACGCGAAAACGGGGACTGAGCGCGCGGCGATGTCCGTCGACCACGCGCTGCGTCGAGATGGTCAGCACTTCGTCGTCCTGGCGCAGGTAGAGAAAGCCGTTCCGCACCTGCCCGGAGAGTGTCTGAAAGATCTTGTCCGGCAGAACGAAAACACCGTTGTGGCAGACGACGTAGAGCGCTTCTTTTGCATCCATAATGGCCCAGCCATGATCGTTACCGCCCGACTCACCTTCTCGGCTGCTCATCGACTGCACAATCCGAACCGGGATGCGCAGTGGAACCGCGCCACGTACGACAAGTGCGACAACCCGCGCGGACACGGCCACAACTACGCGCTCGAGGTGAGCGTGAAAGGAAAGATCGATCCGGAGACCGGAATGGTGATCGATCTGAAGAAGCTGAAGGACATCATGCGCGACCGCGTCATCGATCGCGTCGATCACACGAATCTGAACGAAGACGTCGATTTCCTGCACGACGTCATCCCCACGGCCGAGAATCTGGCGCGCAGTTTCTGGCAACGCCTCGCGCCGGCGATTCCGCACGGCGAGCTCTACGAGCTGGTGCTGCACGAAACCGAACGCAACTCGGTGCGTTACCGCGGAGAGGACGAGGCATGAACTACGACCTGGCAATCATGGCTCTCGAAGGAATGGCGCGCGCGCCGATGAGCGTGCGCACCGAGAATGGGGAAGTGGTGATCGAAGCCGCCGCCGCGACGTTCAAGGAGCTGGCGAGGCTCTGTCTGCTCCTCGGCGGCGTGCAGACCGCGGAGGATGCGTTCGAGCTCGAGCCCGGCGTGCACGTGACGAGTGACTCGCAGCGCGTGAACCTGCGCCTGCGCGTGGAGTGAGGCCGCGTTTCCTCGGCGCTACGTTTCGTAATCGGGCGAGTACGTGACGAGCTCGTTCAGGAACGTCGCCTTCTGCCGCTGATCGGCGTCGTCGAGCTCCAGCAGATCGCGAATCGAGATCATGCCGACGAGCTTGCCGTCGCGCACTACCGGCAGGTGTCGCGCGCGGATCGAGTGCATTTTCTGCAGCGCGGCGTCGAGGTTTTCCTCCGGCTCCGCCACGACGAGCTCCTTCGACATCACGAGGCCTACGGCCGTGTCGTCGGGATTGAGTCCGCGGGCGACCACGCGCGACATGATGTCGCGCTCGGAGAAGACACCCGAGAGGCGTCCCGCGTCGACGACAGCGACGGCGCCGATGTTTCGTTCGGCCATCCGCTCGGCCGCGTGTCGTACCGTCAACTCCGAATCGATCACCAGGAGAGTCTGGTTCTCGATCAGCTCCGCGATCTGCCTCATGCCCGCCTCCTCAGAGGATTTAGTAGCGCAGCAGTGAATGGAACGGAACGTCTGAAGCAATCTTCCGGCGGCCGTCGAGGAATCCGAGCTCGATGACCGTTGCGAGCCCGACCACCGTCCCTTCGAGTCCGCGCACGAGCTCTGCGGCCGCTGCAATCGTGCCGCCAGTGGCCAGCACGTCGTCGATGATGACCACGCGATCGCCCGCCTGCACCGCGTCGTCATGAATCTCCAGCGCATCGGTGCCGTACTCGAGCACGTACTCGTGACGACGCGTGGTCCACGGCAACTTGCCGGGCTTGCGGATCGGAATGAAGCCGACGCCGAGGTTCTGCGCGACCACACTGCCGAAGATGAAGCCGCGCGACTCGATGCCGGCCACCGCGGTGACGTTCTGATCGCGGAAAAAATCAGCGAGCAGCGAGCAGCTCTGCCGCAGCGCCTCGGGCGAGCGCAGCAGCGGGGTGATGTCTTTGAACAGAATGCCCGGCTTCGGAAAGTCGGGCACGTCGCGGATGAACGTTTTCAGTTGTTCCACAGTCATCTCAGAACTTCACATCGAAGTCCGGCAGTTTCCCGCTGAACTCTTTCGATTCGGAATCGATTTTCGTGACTTCGGCGTAGCGCGGCCCTTCGCGAATCTCTTCGATCCACTCGTCGATGTTTTTCTTTTCGCCCTCGACGAGCGCTTCCACCGTGCCGTCGCGATTGTTCTGGATCCATCCCTTCAGACCCATTCGCCGCGCGACGCGCGTCGCATAGAAGCGGTAGCCAACGCCCTGGACTTTGCCGTGGATGCGCAAGTGCCGCTGTTCTTTCATATGTTTGCGCGGATTGTAATCCGTTATCGACGGCGCCGCGTCGAGCGTTTGGTCGTGCTCTTTTTCTTCGGCGTCGTCTTCTTCTTCGTAGTCGTCGTCTTCGGCGGCGCCGGTGCGGGCGCCGTCACGGTGATCGTTTTCGGCGGAGCGTTGCGCAGCTCCGCCACGTTCTGTTGCAACGCGTTCAGCAGCTGCGTCTGCTGTTCGTTCTGGCGGCGGAGCAACGTCACGGCGCGCGTGAGATCGTCGCGCTCTTTCTGCCCGAGCGAGACGAGTGCGACCGTTGCCGCCGCCGCGGCGTCGGTGCGCGGATACTGCTGCACGATTTTCGAAAGCGATTCCCGCGCTTTCTCGCTGTTGCCGTCTTTCATCTGCGTGCGCGCATCCTTGAGCAGCGCATCGGCGCGCAGATCGTTCGGCACGGAGAGAATGAGATAGACGACGACGGCGCCGAGGATCGATGACGCGAGAGCCGTCAGCATGAGCAGCGGACGGATCTTCATGCGGCGCGTCCTATTCGCGCCAGCCGAAGCGGCCGACCAGCGGAACGAATTCGGCGCTGCCGCAGTCTTCGATTTTCACTCCGGTCCCGACGCGCGTGACGCGCGCGAGCCGTTGATTGCCCGCCGGTCCGACCGGAATGATCATGCGCCCGGTACGCGCCAGTTGCTGCACGAGCGGCTCCGGCACCTCCGGCGCGGCCGCCGCGACGATGATCCGATCGAACGGGGCCTGATCGCTCCAGCCGTACGTGCCGTCGAACACCTTCACCGACGCGTTGTACACCTTCAGCTCGCGGAACAGCTCCGCGGCCTTCAAGGCCAGCTCGTTGATTCGTTCGATGGTAAAGACTTTTGCGCACAGCTTCGACAGCACCACTGCCTGATATCCGGTTCCCGTGCCAATCTCGAGCACTTTCTCTTTGCCGCTGAGCTCGAGCAGCTCGATCATCCGTCCGACGATCCACGGTTGCGAGATGGTCTGCTTCGAGCCGATCGGCAGCGCGCCCGGTCCATACGACTTCGCGGCTACCACCAGCGGCACGAATTTGTGGCGCGGCACCTCCCGCATCGCCTGCAGCACGCGCTCGTCCCGCACCCCGCGCGCGGCGACATAGCGGTCGACCATCAACGCACGCTGATGCGCGAGCTCGCGCTCCTCATTCTTTGGCGGTGAAGTGACCAAGGATCTCCTCGAGTGGCTTGAGCCGGGGGATGGACTCGTGATGCGTGAGATCGAGATGCAGCGGCGTGATGGAGACGAAGCCGTTCGACACCGCATCGAAGTCGGTGCCTTCCACGCGATCCCACACCGGCGGCCAGCCGCCGATCCAGTAGTAACTGCGCCCGCGCGGATCGTGCCGTTCGATGACCCCCTCGGCGTACGTGCGCCGGCCGAGCGCCGTCACGCGCACGCCTTCGAAGTCGCGATTCGGAAAGTTCACGTTGAGGATGATGCGCGGGTCTCTGTGCTGCTCGAGCGCCACACGCGCGAGTTGTCCGGCGAATGCGGCACAGCGGTCGAACGAAAAATGCTCGCCGACGACGGCCGAGAAGGCGATCGACGGGACATTCAGCAGCGCGCCTTCGAATGCGGCGGAGATCGTGCCGCTGTACGTGACGTCGTCGCCGAGGTTCGGCCCGAAGTTGATGCCGGAGACGATGAGATCGGGCAGCGCGCCTTTGAACAGCTTCAGCAGCGCGAGATTGACGCAGTCCGACGGCGTGCCGTCGACGATCCATTCGCGCTCTTCGATCTGCAGCAGACGCAGCGGACGGTTGAGCGTGAGCGCATGCGACGCGGCGCTCTGCTCGCGGTCCGGCGCGACGATCAGCACCTCGCCGAGCTCACGGCAGGCGTTCGCGAGTTTGCGCAGACCTTCGCTGTAAATCCCGTCGTCGTTGGTGACCAGAATGCGGGGCATGTTCGGCGTGCGCATCATAGCTGCGAGATGACCATCGCAGCCAGAATCAAGAGCGCGCCGATCACGAAGGTGAGCGTCAGCGGCTCGCCGTAAAACGCGATCGACGTGATCGCCGCCGCCACCGGTTCGAACGACAGCACGACCGCGGCCTCGGTCGCGCCGACGCGGGCCTGTCCCCACATCAGCGCCGCGAACGCGAGCGCGGTGGTGACGATCGCGGTGAAGAGGATGGCCGCGACGATCGAGAGGCTCCACGCCGTCGGCTTCGCGAGGATGGCCAGCGGCGCGGCCGCGACTCCGACGAAGAGCACCTGCACCGCGGCCAGACCGGTGGAGGTCTCTCGCGTCGACCAGCGCGCGGAGTAGACGACGTGCAGCGCGAAGATCACGGCACAGGCGAGAGTGAGCCAGTCGCCGATGGCGATGCTGCCGCCCTGGATGTCCCCGATGAGCAGGGTCGTTCCGGCCACCGCGAGTATCGCCGCCAGCCATTTGTAGACGTGCTTCCCGTTCCGGTCGAAGAACGGCACGATCACGACGTAGAGGCCGGTGAGAAATGCCGAACGTGACGGCGAGATGGTCATCAGGCCGCGCGTCTGAGCCCAGTAGCCGGCGAAGACGAACGCGCCGAGGACCAGACCGGGGACGAGCATCGCCCGCGTGAGGCGGCGGCGAATCAGCGCGATGGTGATGAGAAGCAATCCGGCGGTGGTGAAGCGCCAGAAGATGAACGGCTCGGGCGCGATCTTCTGGATCACGCTCTTCACCAGCACGAACGTCGCTCCCCACGCGGAGGCGGTCGCCAGCAGGGCGAACGTCGCGAGCCAGTGACGCTTCACGGCTTCGTCGCCGCGGTGGATGTTTGTGGCTGCGCCTGACGCTGCAGCATCTTCAGCGTGCGGTACATGTGCGCGAAGAGCAGCAGGAAGATCAGCACCATCAGCAGGCCGACGATGCGTACGCCCCAGCGATTCACGCGAAGCGCTCCGCATGTTTCGCGGCCCACTCGATCGCGTACGTCATCGGCGTGGCGTCGGCGATGCCTTTGCCGGCGATGTCGAACGCGGTGCCGTGATCGACGGAAACGCGCAGATAGGGAAGACCGATGGTGACGTTGACCGACTGGTCGAACGCGAGCGTCTTCACCGGGATCAGTCCCTGGTCGTGATACATGGCCATGACCACATCGTACTTGCCGCCGCGCGCCGAGAGAAAGACGGTATCGGGCGGATGCGGACCGGTGACCTGCAGGCCGTCATGGCGTGCGAGCGCGACGCCGCGCGCGATCGTTTCTTCCTCATCGCCGAAGCGTCCCCCTTCACCGGCATGCGGATTCACACCGGCCACGGCGATGCGCGGCGCACGGCCATAGAGCCGCGTGAACTCGCGCGACATGAGCCGCGCCAGCGCGGCGATGTCGTCCGCATCGATGGCATTCAGCGCCTCGCGCAACGGCACGTGCACGGTGAGCAGTACGGTGCGCAGCGACGGCGAATCGAAATACATCGCGTAATCGTGGCCGTACCGCACCAGCCCCGCGCGGTCGGCGAGCAATTCGGTATGCCCCGGAAACGTCGCGCCGGCAAGCGCGATGGCCTGCTTGTGAATCGGCGCCGTGACGAGGGCCGAGCATTCACCGCGCTCGATCGCATCGATCGCGGAATGGATGGCATTCAATGCAATCCGCCCATATTCCGCCCGGATCTCCCCGTACTGAATGGGTCCGCGCAACTCCCCGAACAGACGAAACGGAACATCGAGATCAGCGAGCGCCTTCGCCACGATCTCCGCCCCGATGCCCGCCGGATCCCCGAGCGTAATGGCGAGAGGTTTCACATGGGGAGTTTAGCTGGTGGGGGGCGAGGTGATGCGAGTGCGAGGGGTGTCATTCACTCGACCTGTCATCCCGTGCGTCAGCACGGGATCCCCTGCACGCACCCTTTGTGTTGCAAGCGAGGGGGATCCCGTGCTGACGCACGGGATGACACGAGCGGTGTTCAGCACGCGTGTCGCTTGATCGCAGGGGGTCCCTCCACTCGCTGCGCTCGGTCGGGATGACACGCGTTTGGGACGGCGGGTTCTTGTCGTGCGATGACACGAAAGGTGTTCAGCACGCGTCGCTTGACCGCAGGGGGTCCCTCCACTCGCTGCGCTCGGTCGGGATGACACGCTTTTTGCGACGGGCGGGTTTTTCCCTGTCCTTTACTCCTCTTCCTGTTTGAACAGGTACTTGATGCAGTGTTTCTGGATCAGGAGGTTGGGGGCGCCGTCGCGGTTGACTTTCAGGCAGGTGCGGTCGTACCACTCGATCCAGCCGCGGATCGTTTCGCCGTCGGTCATGACGATGACCATGGGCGTTTTCGAGTTCATCTGTTTGAGGTAGTAGAAATTCTCGGCGTTGGTGCTTTCGGGCGGCGTGGCGCGGGTCTGTTGCTGCTGTTGCTGGCCGCGGGCGTGGCCATTTCCATTTCCGTGGCCGTTTCCGTTGCCTTTGGCGCGCTTGAAATCAGTCACGTTGCGGAACGGTCTGCGCCCGTTCGTCGAATTTCCATCCACCTCGTACGGCCTCGTCATCGGCATCGCCGCCTCCGTCAGTTCGAACCTTGCTGGGAGCTCTGGTCGTTGCGGGGGAGCGTTTGCGATTTACGTGCCTCCTCAATAGAATGCGCGCGGTTTTGCAGCCGGATTGCCGCGCTGCCGGCGCCCGTTCCGGGCGTACGCCCAAGCATCAGAAATCACCAACGCAACCACTGTCGGAGGACTCCCTCTTGAATTCCGTCGTCTGCATTTCGCACGTTCCGGATACCGAGTCGCGCATCAAGATCGCGGCCGGCAACAAAGTCGACGAGACCGGTCTGAAGTTCATCGTCTCGCCCTATGACGAGTTCGCGCTCGAAGAGGCGATTCGCCTCAAGGAGAAGTCGGGCGGCGACGTCACCGTGCTCACGTTCGGTCCCGAGCGCGCGCAGCAGGCGCTGCGTGAGGCGCTCGCACGCGGCGGCACGAAGGCCATGCATGTGAAAGGCGAGTCCGCCGATGCCGATTCGCTCGGCATCGCCAAGGTGCTCGCGGCCGCGATCAAGTCGATCCCGCACGACGTCGTCTTCTTCGGCAAGCAGGGCGTCGGCACGGACAACGGTCTGGTCGGCCCGATGGTGGCCGAACTGCTCGGCTACCCGCAGGTGAACGTCGTCACACATCTCGAAGTCGGTGACGGCAAGCTCACCGCGCATCGCGAGATCGAAGGTGCCGAGGAAGTGCTCGAGGCGGCGCTGCCGGCGATCGTCACGGCCCAGAAGGGTCTCAACGAGCCGCGCTACTCCTCGCTCAAAGGCATCATGGCCGCGAAGAAGATCGCCATCGACACGAAGTCGATCGCCGATCTCGGTCTGGACGAGAACGACATCCTCAAGCAGCGCGTGGTGGTCGTGTCGCTGGAACTGCCGGCGGAGAAGACCGGCGGAAAGAAGATCGACGGTGCGGACGCCGCGGCGGCCGCGCAGGCGATCGTCAACTACATCAAGAACGAAGCGAAGGCGCTCTAGCGCATCGCGCAGGCGCTGGTGCCCGGAGAACGAATCATGGCTGGTGTGCTCGTATTCACGGAACTCAAAGACGGGAAGCTGAAGAAGGCCTCCCGGGAAGCGCTCTCGATCGGCCGCAAGCTCGCGGAAGCGGCGGGGGGCGACCTCGTCGCCTTCGCCACGGATGCCGCGGCCGCGGAAGAAGCAGGCCGCTACGGCGCGAAAAAACTCTACGTCGCCGCTGCCGGTGACTATTCGACCGAACCCTATACGGCCGCACTGACGCAGGTCGTGAAGGACGTGCAGCCGTCCGTCCTTCTTTTCGCAGGGACGTCGAATGGCCGCGATCTCGCCCCGCGCGTCGCCGCGCGCTTGAACGTCGGCGTCGCCTCGGACGTCGATCGTCTCGAGTGGACCGACGGCAAGCTGCGCGCGCGCCGGCCGGTGTACTCCGGCAAGGCGTTCGCGACCGTCGACGTCACCGGCACTCCCGCGATCGCGACCACGCGGCCGAACGCATTTCCGGTGGAAGAAGCAGGCGGCGGCGCGGCCGAGGTGGTGAACGTTTCGGCTGCCACCGACAATCGCGTCAAGCTCGTCGAAATGAAAACGCCGGAAGCGGGCGAGCTGACGATCGCCGAGGCCGACATCATCGTCGCCGGCGGACGCGGTCTCAAGGAAGCGACGAACTTCTCGTACGTGCGCGATCTCGCGCATGCCATCGGCGGCGCGGTCGGCGCCTCACGCGCGGTGGTCGACGCCGGCTGGATCGATCATCAGCATCAGGTCGGACAGACCGGCCGCGTGGTCAGCCCGAACGTCTACATCGCCGCGGGCGTTTCCGGTGCGATTCAGCATCTCGCCGGCATGTCGTCGTCGAAGCACATCATCGCCATCAACAAGGATCCGGAGGCGCCGATCTTCCGCGTCGCCGACCTCGGCGTCGTCGGCGATCTCTTCCAGATCCTGCCGGCGCTCACCGAAGAAGTGAAGAAGGCGAAAGCGCACTGAGCCCGCGATTCACGCGAGCATGAAAAAGGCGGGCTGCGAAGCCCGCCTTTTGTTTTGTGCGAGACGTGCTGGCTACTGCTGACCGGTGGCCGGCGGCGGCTCGATCAGACGACCGTCACGGAAGACCGGACGATCGGGCGAGCCGAGCGGCGGTTCGCCTTCGATGAACTCGTCGTCGACCGCGAGGCCGGCGCCGATCGACGACGGGATTCCACCCGGATCGTCGCCGCACGCGAGCGAGAAGCGAACCACGTGACGTGCCCACGCCGCTTCGCATTCGTTCGAGACCTTCACGCGATAGATGCGCTGGCTGCGGGCGACGACGCGGCGGCCGTCGATGAGCACGAAGAAGTACTCGATCTCATCGCCCGGATCGAACTTCGGCAGGACGACGCGCGAGAGCGGACCTTCGTTCACACCTTCGACCGAGCACCAGTCGGTGGTGTTCAGCCGGCGGAAGTAGGCGCGAAGCTCGCCCTTGCCTTCGACGTTCAGTTGGAAGAGCGGCAATTCGCCGCCACGCGCGCACGAGACGGGCGTGTATTGGATACTTCCGCTCGTGCTCTGCTTCGGCGCATTCGAGTTTTTCGATTGCGCGTGGAGCGGCAGCGCGGCCGAAAGCACAGCCCACATCGCGGTAACGGCGGCAAGTCTTTTCATGGCGAGCTCGATTCTAAGGCCTTTGTCGCATAAAAAACCCCCGCACGCGCGTCAAAAATCCGTGCCGCGGCTCGGGGAGGGGTTCGGGATCGTACGGCAGCGCCCGGTTTTCGAGCACCGCTCTCGGATTTTCGACGGTCAACGCCGCGGCGCGCGCGTCGCCGTACCGCTCTCGAACGAGCTCCGTTGCGGCTCGAAATCGTGGCGGACGTTTGCCGGTGTTGTGCGCGTCGGTGGCGAGAAAGTGCACCATGCCGCGATCGAGAAAGAGCTCGGATGCGCGTCGTGCCTCGGGTCCGAACTCACCGAGGAGACTGCCGGCCGTGAGCTGCATCTTCACGCCCTGCGCGATCAGTTCGGAGACGAGCTCCGGCCGCGACTGCAGGACGATGTTGCGCTCGGGATGCGCGAGGATCGGCGTCCACCCTTCGAGCTGCGCGCGATAGAGCGGCTGCTCGATCATCGGAGGAACGCTGTTCGCGGCGAGCTCGAGCAGCACATAGTTGCCGCCGGCGAGAGGCACGATCGACTTGCCGGCGAGGAGCACTTCCACCATGTCGTGTGCAAAAAAATACTCGGAGCCGAGGTGCAGTTTCGGTCCGGTGATGCGCTGTTGCAGTTCGGAGAGGCGCGCCGCGAGCTCCATCGGCGGCCAGGTGCGCCACCTTCCGCGCAGCACGTGCGGCGTGGCGATGATCGTCTCGATCCCTTCGTCCGCCGCCATGCGGCACATCTCCACCGCTTCGTCGAGCTCGTGCGGACCATCGTCCACACCCGGAAGGCAGTGATGATGAATGTCGATCATCAAACCGTCTTGCGCGAGGCCTGCTGTTCCTCTTCGGACGATTCGTAGTAGTCGTAATAGCTCTTGCGGTACGTGTAGCCGTACTGCTTGAGATCGAGATTGTTGAGGATCGCGCCGAGCACCGGGATGTTGGCCTGGCGCAGTTTCTCGGCCGAGCGCTGCACGAGCTCGCGCGGCGTCTGGCCGCCGTGCACGGTGAGCACGACGCCGTCTGCATTCGCCGCGAGCACCACTGCATCGGTCACGGCCAGCATCGGCGGCGAGTCGAAGATGACGAACGCGTACTTGCTGCGCAGCTCTTCGATGAGGTGTTTCATCCGATCGCTCGCGAGCAGTTCCGACGGATTCGGCGGAATCGGTCCGGAGAGAATCACCGAGAGATTCGGCACGTCGGTCGGCTGGATGACGTCCTCGAGCGGGATGTTCGCGGCCAGGTAGTTCACGAGGCCGAGGTTCATCTTCCCGCGGAAGACCTTCTGCAGACGCGGGCGGCGCAGGTCGGCGTCCGCGAGAATGACCGGCTTGCCCATCTGCGCGAGCACGGTGGCGAGATTGACGGAGGTGGTGGTCTTTCCCTCGCGTGCGAACGACGAGGTGATGACGATGACTTTCGGCGACTTCGCGGACGCGAGCAGCAGCGAGGTGCGGAACGCGCGATACGACTCCGCGACCGGCGAGCGTGCATCGGTATGCGGGATCAGCTCGATGCCGGGGTCTTTCTCCTCGGAATCGACCGCGCGCAGTTTGGCCGGCGTTCTTCCGTACGCATAGCCGGCGTTGCGCGAGACGGTGCTGGCCGCGGGGATGACGCCGAGGGAGGCGAAGCGGGTGTGCTTCTCGAGCTCTTCGGGAGTCTTGATCGAACGATCCATGTACTCGAGGAAGAAAATCGCCGCGAGGCCGAGGATCAGTCCGAGCGGAAACGCGCTCTGCAGATTCTTCTTCATCGACAGATTGAACCGGCCGCCGGGCAGCGCGTGATCGATCCAGTGGATGTTCGAAGACGACGAGCCGCGCAGGCGCGCCGTCACTTCGGTTTCGTTGAGCTGCTTCTGCAGCGACGCGAGCATCGTCTGCTTCGTCTCGACGGCCACGCGCAGATCGACGTAGCGTGCGGCATCGGTGTTGGTTTTCTGCGACTGGCCGCGCTGCGCCGCGTAGGCGTTGCGCGTGGAGTTCACGCGTGCGTTCGCGGCCGACACTTCGCCGCGCGCCGCTTCGAGCGCCTTCTGATAGCCGGCCTGCACCGCATTCGCACGCTCGATGCGCGTCTTCTCGATGCTCTGGCGCAGCTGCACCATGATCGGATGGCCTTCGAGATACTGCGAACGTTTCTCGGCGTAATCGCGCTGCTGCCGCGAGAGGTCTTCGGAGACGCGCAGCACGAGCGGATCGTTCGCGGCCACGGCATCGGGAGCGGTGCGCTGCAACGAGTCATACGCGGCCTGTTTCTCGTAGAGCGCGTTCTGTGCGGACGTCGCCTCGGCGTTGAGCTGCATGAGGCGCTGCGTCGATGCGTCATCGGTCGTTGCGCCGACGCTGACCAGACCGGCCTTTTCGCCGTACTGCTGCAGTTCCTGGCGGCTGGTCTCGAGGTCCGCTTTCACCGCGGTGATCTGCTGCTCCAGAAACGTGCTTGCCTGCTGCACGCTCTCGAGCTTCTTCGCCAGATTCATGCGCATGAAGGAATCGCCCCACGCTTCGGCGACCTTCTGGGCCTGCTTCGGGGAGGTGCCGACGTAGGAGATCTCGACCAGCGAGGTGTTGCGCACCGGCTCGACGTTGATGCCGCCGAGGATGCCGCCGGCGATGCCGGACTTGATCTGCTGCAGCTCGGCGGGGGTTTTTCCCGCCACGCCGGGGGGATAGAACTCAGGATCGTTGTAGAGCTTCTGATCGTCGACGACCCGCTGCGCGAGACCGCGGCTTTTCAGCAGCACGTACTGCGTCTGCAGGAACTCCTGATCGGACGCGGCGATGCCGAAGATGTCTTCGACGGTGACGACCTGCGTGTCGCGCTCGATCTGAATCTGAATCGTCGAGCGGTAGAGAGGTTTGGAGAAGTAGGAGGCGAGAAACGTTCCGAGCATGACCACGACGAGAATCGCGACCGCGATCTTCCATCGCTTCCGGATGACGTTCCAGTATTGAGATAGATGGATTTCGGGCTGATTCGAGTTGAGATCCATGGTGCGTCGTCCGTTCTATCTCTAAAAGATAGCCGCTTTGACGACGACCGTGTCGTTATCTCTCAGTACCTCATCAGACCGCTTGCCGTCGATGACGGCGCGATAGTTGACCTCGATCTGGCGCTGCTTGCCGTTTTCCATCCGCTTGACGATGGCCGTGCGCGAGGCGCGATCGGTCTGACCGCCGGCATCGGCAATGGCCTGCAGCAGGGTCGGAGTCTGGGAACTGCGGAACTGCACCTTTCCGGGGCGCATGACTTCGCCCAGGATGTAGATCGTGATGGGAGTATCGATCGGAACGTTGACGAGATCGTTCGGCGACAGCGGGATGTTGAGATCCGCGTTGCCCGTGACCATCAGCTCGTCGATGTTGATGGCCACCTGCTCGGAGAGACCGTTGCGCGCGGTGCGCAGCACGTACAGCTCCTTGCCGTGATTGGCGGTCAGACCGCCGGCCTGGGTGATGGCCTGGATGAGCGTGGTGTTACCGGTGGCGCCGATCCGTCCGGGACGGACGACCGCGCCGACGACGGAGATCGGCTTGCTGGAGAACTCGACCACCTGCACCGAGACCGTCGCTTTCGGAAGATAGTTCGACTCGAGGATCTGCTCGAGCTTCGATTCGATCTGCGTGGACGTGAGACCCGCGACCTGCACCTTCCCGACGATGTTCAGCGCAACCTGACCATCGTCACCGACGATGACCCGGCCGCTCATGGTGGTGTCTTCGAGCACCTTCAGCTCGAGAACGTCCCGTGCGCCGACCGGCGCGTCGGACGAGAGAATCGGCAGCTCCTGCGCAGCCATCGAGGCCGCCAGTGCCACCAGGACCAGGATCATGAGTGCACGAAGCTTCATTGTTTCCCCAAGTAAACGCCGGCCCGGGCGCGGCCCAGGCAGCGCGGGCTTCCCCCTTGACTTGCGACTTTGGACCGCGCGGACCTTAACGCCGTTTACGTGACATCCATGTCGTGGAGCGCGTCACCTGCTCGTGAATTCGCGCCCGACAGCATTCGAAATGTTATTTTGATCCGCTGCTTATGGTGTGTACGACAAGTGCAGGACGTACCGTATTCCTGAGTCCTCGTCACCAAACGCGGTCGAATCTCTCTCGTACCAGCCCACATCGAGCCCGGTACGAAGCCGTCTGAATCCATAAGAAAATCCGACGCTGCTGAACGAATACTCGTCCTTGCGGCGCCGTCCTGCCACCGGCGTGTCGTACGCGTCGCGCTCCCAGACGATGCCGCTGCGCAACGTGAGCCGGCGCGTGGCCGAATATTCGATCCCGGTATTCGCCGCCGTGGCGACGTAATAGCCGTTGTCGTCGAAGATCGAGAAGCCGATGTCGCGATCGGCGCCGGCATGGAAGTTCCAGCGGCCGCTGCCGCGACTCCCCTCCACACTCGCCGAGAGGCCGTCGTAATCCTGCTGATTCGCGTCGTCGAAGTCGAGCTTCATCGGCCCCGCCTCGGCGCGCAGCGACGTGCGGCCGTTGTCGTACGCGAAACCGGCGCCGTAGTAGAGGCGGTGGCTGTCGAGATACGAGGCGTTGCGGAAGCCGTAGTTACTCAACTCACTGGCCACGAAGAGCGACGTGAGCGGAAACGTCTTGTGATTGAACGAAAGGCGGACGTTGCGCTCGTTGCGCTCGAGCAGGTAGACCGGAAGTTCCTCCCCGTTCGGCGCGGTCGGCTGGAAGCGGTTGTCGGGATATTTGAGATCGCGGTAGCGCGCGCTGAACAGCGCACTGGTGCGGCTCGAATACTTCACCTCGCCGGCCACGCCGGTCTCCTCTTCGTCGACCGTCGCCAGACGATTCAGGTCCGCGACATGCGCGCGCAGCTGATTCGCGCGCTGCGTGTAGACGTCGAGGTAGAGATGATTGAAGAGAAAGTGCGCGTCGCCGCGCGCGAGGTAGCTGATCTGGCGGTCGTCTTCGTTCTCGTTGAAGAAGCTGTAGCTCGGCGTCAGCTCGGCCGTGAAGATGGTCTTCTTGTGCGGCACGAAGTAGAGGCGATGCGGCGCCTCGACGCTGAGCGACAAACCACTCGTATCTCCCGTCGGCACGTAGGTCTGCGTGTAGCCGACGTCAGACAAACGGAAGCTGGAGAGCAGATAGAACGATCCCCAGTGAAAGTTGGTCTCCTGCAGCTCACCCGTGACCTTCTTCGCGCCTTCGAGGCGAGGGTCACGATCGCGCAGGCGTTGCTCCTGCTGCGCTGCCGCGAGCACCGGAATCATGATTGTAATTGCGACCCTCAGGACGCGCTGGCTCACTCCGCCCACAACGGTTTCCTCCACGCCTTGCGCTGTAGCTGACGGGGCAGTGTAGCACGCAAGCCGTTTGCGTCCTGTAGATTACGCGCAGGTTGCACAAACTGACCCATCCTCGGGGCTACAATCGCGCTACGCATGCAGCCGCAACGATGGACGGCATACGCCGAAACGGGCTGCCTCGCGATCTTTCTGGCGTGGCTGATCTGGTTGCCTCTGCCGTTCGGCTCGGTGATCGAACGAGCCCGTCTGCCGCTCGTCGCCGTGCCGCTCGGGCTCTGTGCGCTCGCCGCGCTGATCCGCCTGATCGCCACGCGTGATCGGACGAACATCGCCCTGCCGACGCGCGCCTGGCTCATCTGGAGCAACGGCGCGCTGCTCTTTCTCGCGACCGCGGCGCTGCAGCTCGTGCCGCTGCCGCCGTCGCTCCTCGGGTTCGTCTCCGCCGAGTCGCTCCGCATCTGGAACGGTGCGGCGCGCGTCGCCGCGCTGGCCGGCGTGACGACGAGCACCCATCATCCGATCACCGTCGATCCGCAGCTGACCGGCTTCGAGCTGCTGCGACTCTGCGCGCTCTTCGCGACGTTTCTCGTCGCCGCGCTCCTGATACGCACGCATGGCCGGCGCCGCGCACTCGCCATCGCGCTCTGCCTCGGCGCCGCCTTTCAGGCGATCTACGGGTTTCGTGAGGCGGCGCTCCAGCGCTATGAGATCTGGGGGTGGGTGAACAAGCTCATCTTCCATCGCGTGACCGGCACGTTCGTCAACCCGAATCATTTCGGCCACTACGTCGCGATCGTGCTGCCGATGGCGTTGTTTCTTCTCGCGGTCGACTGGCACGACTCGGGAAGTCGCGACACGCCGATCCTTCGCCGCCTCGCCTTCCTCTTCGAGCGCAGCGCCATCCGCACCATCTTCGCGGCGATCTCCGCGCTCTGCTGCACCGCGGCGTTGCTGCTCTCGCAATCGCGCGGCGCGATGGTCGCGGCGGCCGCCGGTCTGTTGTTCACGATCGCATTGCTTCCGGGACGGCGCGTGATGCGCGTCGCCTTCGCCGCGATCGGCGGTCTCGCAATCGTGGCCGCACTGGTGCTCTTCCTCGGGCCGGAGCGCACGCTTCATCGTTTCGTTCCGACGGAGATCGAGGTGAACGCGCTCGAAGGGCGTCGCATCGCCGTGCGCGCGGCGGTCGCGATCTGGCATCGCTTCTCGCTCTTCGGCAGCGGGCTCGGTACGTTCGAGCGCGTCGTGGCGATGGATCAGAAGGAAGGGCTCGAGCTCACCTATCACCACGCGCACAACGACTATCTCGAGCTCGCCGCGACGGCGGGCACGGTCGGCGCGGTGATCGCGCTGGTCGCGTTTGCGGGCGGCTACGTCTGGTTGCTGCGCATGACGTTCGGCGCGGCCTCACGCGAGCTGTCGTGGCGTCGCCGCGCGTTTCAGGCTGCCGCGCTGGCGAGCATCACCATCGCCGCGGTGCATGCGCTGTTCGACTTCAACTTCTACATTCCGGCCAATCCGGCCACGCTCGTGGCCATGGCCGGCGCGGCGGTGGCTTCGGTGGTTCGCGACCGGCGCGCCGATCACGACAAGCGCACGCGCCGCTGAACGCCGTTGCGCGTCATCCGGTTCACGAGCCGCAGATCGATCGTCTTCACTCCCGCCCCCGGTTTCAGTTCGAACGTTCGGGCCACGCGCACTTCGCCTTCCGCGACCAGCACGTCATTCACGTAGATCTCGACATACGGCGGAATCTCGTCGCTCTGCGCGACGGTGAGCGGAATCGAGAACGTGGCGTTCGGATCGGGGACGTATCGCTGCGTGCGCGCGAAGTCGCACAGCTCACCGGCTGCACACGCCGTCGTCCAGACGAGCGGTTGTGAAGCGAACGTCGCGAGCTCGTGATGGGCAACGCCGAGGAGCGTGCGATCGTTCAGCAACTGCGCGACTTCGAGTTTCGTCGCCGCGGTGGCGGGCGTGTGCGCGATCAACTCCGCTTCGCGCAGTTGCGATGCCGCGGCCGCGGCGTCGCCGCGACGCGCTTCGTACAACGCGCGCTCGAGGTGATACGGCACCCACTCCGCGCTGCCCGGAACCTCGGTCGTGATCTCGACGCGTTGTGCGAGCGCGCGATTGTCGAGTGCCAGCGCGGTGCGGGCGCGCGTGACGTCGCGCAGCGCGCCGCGCGTGTCGAGCAGCGATTCGACCGCCTGCAGCGGTCCGAATCCATGGTCGAGCGCGAGCGTGACGATCGCATCGAGCCGGTAGTCGACCTGCTCCGGCGCGAACGGCCGGCGATGCAGCTCTTCGAGAATCGCCTTCGCGAGCGGGATGTCGCCGGCATCGAGCGTTTGCGGCGCATAGCGGAGCCACTCGCTCGGCGGCGCGTCGGTTTTGCGCACGCTCTCGACTTCGGCCAGCGTGCGTCGTTTGATGGCCTGCCGCAGCTCGCGATACTCGGGAAAGAGGCCGCGCGAAACGGCCAGCAGGTGCAGGCCGTAGAGCGCGTTCGGCGTGTCGGGCGCCACGCGACGCAGATACGCGAAGTTGCGCGTCAGATTCCAGATCGGCATGTACAGCCGGTCGAAGAAACGCGTCCGTTTCATCAACGGAGCCGCGACCTCGAGCACGCGCTGGCGATCGGCATCATCGAGCTCGTACCAGTGAAAGAGTCCCGCGCGCACGAAGCCCGCGGCCGCATTCGTCCGCAGCGGCGAGAGATGCGACGCCTGTGCGTACGACGCGCGCCAGAGATCGCGGCGCCGCTCCACATTCGAGTCGAGCGCGAGATCCGAGATCTCGCTCGCCGCGATCGCATCGGCCGGATGCTCGGCGATCCAGCGGGCGAGTGCATCGAGATTCTTCGGCGGCACCGGATCGCGGGCGATCTCCGGATGCGCGAGAAAGAACGCCAGCAGCCCCGCGGAGATCGCGGCCGTGATCACGAGCAGACTGCGGCGGCCGAAGCGCGTCATGATCCTGCATTCTCCAGCACGCGCTCCCACGCGTCGAATGCATGCGACGGCGCGAAGCGCGCGAGATAGAGTTCGCGGCCGCGTCGTCCCATCTCCGGATCGCCCGCGACCTCGCGAATGGCGCGCTTCAACCCCTCGACGTCTCCAGGCTCCACGACCACGCCGCAGCGATGCTCGCGAATGATGCGCGCGACCTCGCCATCGCGCGCGCCGATGAAGATCACCGGACGCGCGACGGCGAGGATGCCGTAGAACTTGCTCGGCACGATCAGTCCTTCGAGCGACGGCTGCAGCGACACGAGATGCGCATCGGCGGAGGAGAGGCTTTCGCTCAGCAGTTCGCGCGGCGCGTAGGGCCGGAACTCGGCGTTCGCACCTGCCTCACGACGCACATGTTCGAGTTGCGCGCCGCCGCCGGTGAAGACGAAGTGCACATCCGGGAGTTCGCGCATCGCGCCGAGGATGGTGCTGAATTCGTGAGCGCGTCCGAGGTTGCCGGAGTAGCCGACCACGAATTGCTGATTGTGCGTCGCGATCGGCCGGAGGTTCGCGTCGGCCCAGTTGTGAATGATGGTGGGATTCGGCACTCGCGCGGCCATCAGCTCGCCGAGAACCACATTGGCTTTCGCGCGCCGCAGCGACCAGTCGCGCAGGCGGCGCAGAACCTTCGGCGCTTTGATGCCGAGCGATTCCGCGACCTCGGGAAAGAGATCCTGCAGCCAGTTCACGACGCGCTTCGACGCGAGCGCAGCCAGCACCGAAAGCATCGGCGGATCGGTCATGGCGATGATCACCGCGCCGCGCTCACGGCGCATGGCGAAGAACGCGCTGGCATAGAAGGTGAGGTAATCGACGGCGCGTCCGGCCAGGCCGGCGCGGCCGAAACGCGTCGACCAGACGCGGCGGATCTCGACGCCGTTCCACGAATCGCGCGGCGGCAGTCGTGCCCGCGCATCGTCGTAGCGCTGCCGGCTCGTGATCGCCGCGACGGCGAAGCCGCGCGAGGCGAGATGGAACGCGAGATCGGACGCAATCTGACTTGTTGCAGAATGGTCGGGTTGAAAGTAGCGATTCACGAGAACGACGCGCACGCATGATCATTTTAGGCATCAACGCACACCACGCCGACGCTTCCGCCTGCATCCTCATCGACGGAACACTCGTCGCCGCCGCCGAGGAAGAACGATTCCGGCGCATCAAGCACTGGGCGGGATTCCCGAGCGCGGCCATCGATTACTGCCTGCGCGAAGCGGGCGTTTCGCTCCATGAAGTCGACCACGTGGCCGTCAATCGCGATCCGAACGCGCGCATGCTGCAGCGCGTCCGTTACCTGCTCGCGAAACGCCCGTCGATGGCGGCGGTGAAACGGCGGCTCGAGAATCGCGCGAAAATCCGCGATATCAAGTCGGAGTTCCTCGAATCGTTCCATCTCGATTCGTTCAAGCCGAAGCTCCATCACGTCGAACATCACCGCGCCCATCTGGCCTCGGCCGCATTCGTTTCGCCGTTCGAGGAATCGGCGGTGCTGTCGATCGACGGCTTCGGCGACTTCGTGTCGTCGATGTGGGGCGTCGCGCGCGGCAACAAAATCGAGGTGCTCGGTGAGATCGGCTTCCCTCACTCCCTCGGCATCTTCTACACCGCCATGACGCAGTACCTCGGCTTCCCGCACTACGGCGACGAGTACAAGGTCATGGGCCTCGCGCCGTACGGCAAGCCGGCGTTCCTGAATGAGATGCGCGACATCGTGCAGGTCTCGAAGGACGGCCGCTTCGCGCTGAACCTCGACTACTTCACCCATCACTCGCGCGGCCTCGACATGATCTGGCAGGGCGGCTCGCCGGTGATCGGGCCGGTGTTCAGCGAGAAGCTGATCGAGAAGCTCGGCCCGATGCGCGCCGCCACCGATCCGATGGAACAGCGCCACAAGGATCTCGCCGCCTCGATGCAGGCGATGTTCGAGGAGGCGTACTTCGCCCTGGCCAATGCGCTGCACGCGAAAACGAAAATCCCGAACTTCTGTCTGGCCGGCGGCTGCGGCTACAACAGCGTCGCCAACGGTCTCGTCTTCGAACGCTCGCCGTACAAGGAGCAATACATCCAGGCCGCGGCCGGCGACGCCGGCGGAGCGATCGGCGCCGCGTACTGGGTGTGGAACGAAGAGCTGCATCAGCCGCGCTCGTTCGTGATGGATCACGCCTACTGGGGCCCGGAGTACGACGCGGCCGCGGTCGACAAGGCCATCGTCGCGCGCAAAGAGGATCTCGACGACGCGCATTGCGTGCTGCATCGCGTGAAAGACGAGCGCGAGCTCTGCCGCCTGACGGCCGAACAGGTCGCCGCGGGAAACGTCGTCGGCTGGTTTCAGGGACGGATGGAGTGGGGACCGCGCGCGCTGGGCAATCGCTCGATCGTCTGCGACCCGCGACGCGCCGACATGAAAGACATCCTCAATCACAAGATCAAACGCCGCGAATCCTTCCGCCCGTTCGCCCCGTCTGTGCTGCGCGACGCCGTCGGCGAATGGTTCGAGACCGACTACGACGTCCCGTTCATGCTGCAGGTCTACCAGATCCGCGAAGACAAACGCCCGCAAGTCCCCGCCGTCACCCACGTCAACGGCTCCGGCCGCCTGCAATCGGTGACCGAGGCGCAGAACGCCCGCTACTACCACCTCATCGAAGCCTTCCGCGACCTCACCGGAGTCCCCATGGTCCTCAACACGTCCTTCAACGAAAACGAGCCAGTCGTCAACACCCCCGCCGAAGCCCTCGATTGTTTCCTGAGAACCAAGATGGACCTGCTGGTGATGGGAGACCTGATGGTGCAGCGGGTGTGACGCGTCGAAGCGGCTGACATTTGCCGAGCGCCCTCCCGTGTCGTCCCGACCGAGCGAAGCGAGTGGAGGGACCCCCCGCTTTTAAGAAGCGGCGTGAGATTACGCGGCCCCCTTTCCGTGTCATCCCGACCGAGCGAAGCGAGTGGAGGGACCCCCCGCTCTTAAGAAGCGGCGTGAGATTACGCGGCCTTCTTTCCGTGTCATCCCGACCGAGCGAAGCGAGTGGAGGGACCCCCTTCGCTTTAAGAAGCGGCGTGAGATTACGCGGCCCCCTTTCCGTGTTATCCCGACCGAGCGAAGCGAGTGGAGGGACCCCCTTCGCTTTAAGGAGCGGCGTGAGATTACGCAGCCCTCCTTTCCGTGTCATCCCGACCGAGCGAAGCGAGTGGAGGGACCCCCTTCACTTTACGAAGGGCGTGAGATTACGCGGCCCCCTTCCGTGTCATCCCGACCGAGCGAAGCGAGTGGAGGGACCCCCGCTTTAAGGAGTGGCGTGAGATTACGCGGCCCCCTTTCCGTGTCATCCCGCGCTTCAGCGCGGGATCCCCTGCCTACGAAGCGTGCACCGTGTTTCCGAAGGGGATCCCTCCACTCGCTACGCTCGGTCGGGATGACACGAGGCTGCGCTCGGTCGGGAGGACACGAAGCTACGCTCGGTCGGGAGGACACGAGGCGACGCTCGGTCGCGATGACACGCTCGGTCGCTCGGTCACGCGTTCCGTAAACTCACCGCCGCAGCAACTCCCTCGAAAGAATCAACTCCGCGATGAACCGTTCCCATGTGTAGCGCAGGCCGGCGATGCCATCGAAGAGCAGGCCTTTCACGAAGAGGGAGTGGATGATCACGGCGAATGGGGCGACGACGATCAGTTTGCGCAGGCGGTGGGGGAGGGAGAGGGCGCGGGGATCGGTGGTGCGTAGTTTCTCCGCTTCTTCGCGCATGTATTTCTTCTGGCGTTCGACGAAGCGGGCGAAGGATTTGCGGTCGTCGTGAATGATGCGGGTCTGCAGTTCCGCGGTGTCGCCGTCGACGAGCACGCGATGGGCGTGGCCGTCCTGCCACACGTTTGCGTGGTCGCGGTGCAGCAGCACGACGCGCGGCGGGTAGAGCGATGCGCGCAGCGGTTTGCCGTGCACGGCGTAGCGGAAGGCGCAGCGATACGCGCGAACGCCGGGGGCCGGTTCGAGCGCGCGCAACTCCTCGACGAACGCGTCGGGGACGAAGTAGTCGGCGTCGAGGAGCATCACCCACGGCGTGCGCGCTTCGGCGAGTCCGTAGTTGCTCTGGCCGGCCAGCGAGTCGAATGCGCGCTGCAGCACGCGCACGTTCGGAAAGCGGTTTGCGATCTCGACCGTGGCGTCGCTCGAGAAACTGTCGACGATCAGCACGTCGTGCGCCCACGTCAATTGGCGCAGCGTGCGCTCGAGGTTCGCTTCCTCGTCGCGCGTGAGGAGGAGCGGGGTGACGTCTTCGAGCCTCATCGCCGCAACTCGCGATAGGCGCGTTCCATCTCTTCGGCCACGTGCGGCCAGGCGAAGCGCGACGCGACGAGCGCGCGGCCGTTGCGACCCATCTCCGCGCGGCGGGCGGCATCGTCGAGCAGCGCTGCGATCGATTCGATGCCGATGGCGCCGGCGTTCGCGCGCACGACTTCTTCCGCGAGACCCACGCCCGATGAAAGCACGGCCGGCGTCTCCATCGCCAGCGCTTCGAGCACGGCGTTGCCGAAGTTTTCCGATGTCGACATCAGGACGAACAGCGTGGCCCGTGCGAGCAGCTCGTTTTTCGCGGCGCCGTAGAGCGGCCCGGGAAATTCGACGCGCTCGCGCACGCCGAGCGATTCCGCCAGCGCCTGCAGTTTCGGCGTGAGCGCTTCCTCGTCATTGCCGGCGATGATGAATCGCACGCCGGGGAGAGAGGGGAGCGCGCGGATGACATGTTCGAGACCCTTCTTCCAGTTGATGCGCCCGAGGTGCACGAGCGTGCGTTCGTCGCGTTCGACGGGAGGACGCGCCTCCATCTCGATGCCGTTCGGAATCACGATCGGCGACGGCAGCGGCACCGCGCCGAGGCGTTTCGCATCGTCCCATTCGAGTTGCGCGGTGAAATGAATCGCCGCCGCGCCGGCGAACGCGCGTCGTTCGAACAAGCGCAGCCACGTCCGTTTCACGGCGCTGCTTTTCTGCGCGATGAGCTCCGGCACGAGCATCCCGCGCGGGGAGAGCACGAACGGGACGCCGGCGTTGCGGGCGGCACGCGCGGCGGCGATGCCGGGCCAGAGATAGACGGCGTGGCTGTGCACGACGTCGTAACGCGCCACTTCCGCATCGAGCGCTTTCCTCATCGATGGAGACCAGTAGAGGCGGGGAAACGGAGAGGCGTAGTAGCGGACGTGCACGCCGTCGACGTCGACCGGAGTGCCCACCGGAACCTCGAGCGTGCCGTTGCCGTCGACGTTCGTCGTGAAGACGTCGACGTCGTGACCGCGTGCCGCGAGCGCCTTGCAGAGGCCGTGAACGGCGACGATCGGTCCGCCATACCGCCGCGCCGGGAAGTAGGTCGGAACGACGTGCAGGATCTTCACGCGGTGGCGGGAGTGAGCGCGGGATTCGCGTCGGCCGGCGCGCTCTTCTGCGTCTTCGGCAGACGCTCGTCGAGCGCGGCGGTGGCGAAGAGACAGCCGATGAAGAAGCCGAACGTGAGCGCGAGCACGGCATCACTGTACGCCTGCGCGGAAGCGATGAACGACGATCCGTTCGCGGCCACGAGTCCGAAGAGCGTGACCCGCACGAACTGCGAGGAGCCCGGCACATCGCCGATGATCGTGAGGCGCATGAGCATGCGGAAGACGAGCAGGCCGAGAATCAAGAGCGCGAGAATGCCCGGCAGCCCGACTTCGGCAGCGAGCTTGCCGAGGCCGCCTTCCTGCCAGCCGAGGTTGTTGTTGCCGAGAAGGTGGTGCACCCCTTGTGTGGCGGAGCCGAGGCCCGCGCCCATGAGGCCGTACTGGCGGAACGTATCGAGCGCGCCTCCTTCGAAGCGCTGCTTCAGTTCCGCCTGCGACGCGACGGCGCCGCGCGCGTAGACGCTCGTGTCTTCGCTGGCGGCGAGATTGCGCACGATGCCGTAGAGCGCGCCGAGAACCGCGATCAGCGCGAAGATTTCCGCGGTGCGTACGCGGCGCGCGTAGCGCCAGAGGAACGTGAGCACGAAGACGACCACGAAGTAGATCGCCTTGCGCCGGCCGGCCAGCATGCAGTTGATGAAGCCCCACGTGGCCAGGCTGCCCCAGAGAATCGTGAGACGGCCGACGCCGGAGCGGAGAGCCATGGCGATGCCGATCGACGTGAGCGTCGCGGCGTGCAGCGCCATGATGTCCGGGCCGCGATAGATGCCGGAGAGGAGGCGGATCTGGATGCCGGGCAGGTGGCGGATGTAGTCGCCGGAGAAAGCGACCATGCCGAGCAGCGGCGACTGCACGCGCATGTATTCGGCGATCGTGCCGAGCAGCGCCACCGAGGTGACGGCCGCGTACATCCTGAAGAACGCGAGGATCGCCTCTTCGCGCTGCAGCCACGCGTAGCCGAACAGCGCGGCCACCGCGGGGACGAGATAGGTGAAGAGACTGATGAGCGGCACGCGCCAGTTCGCGAAGCCGAACGTGAAGACGCCGTTCAGCGCCGACAGCAGCAGCAGGAAGATGAACGCGATGATGACGGTATAGATCCGCCCGAAGCGCCGGGTGAAATCACCGAGCTCCGCCAGAATCGCGTGCCGCGCCGAGAAGACGGCCGCGGCATAAAGCAGCACGACCAGAAACGAGATCCAGACCGGCGCCCCCGGCGTGAGCTTGCGCACCGGATCCTGGAGCGCTCCGACGATCGCCACGAGCATCCACGCCCGGCGCCAGTCGACGAGCGCATACGCGCAGGCAGGCGCAAGAAAGGCGAGGAAAACGGCCAGGGCGACCATGGTGTTGTCGGTGTGGAACGCTTTTCGGCTGCCGGGTTAATTCCGGGACGCCCCGCGCTCAGTTTCGCTCGTCTCGCAATGCTCCCAGCAATCCCCGCACTTCTCCCACCAGTTTCGACGGCACCGTCCATGGATGCGTCAGGTGAAATCGGGTCAGCAGATTTTTTCTGAAGCGGAGCGCGACGTAGCGCCAGAACGCCGGGACGTGTCTTCGCGCGAACGTGTAGTCGCCGATCGAGTGGGCGGGGGAGGCGCTGGTGCGATGATCGCCCCACATGCGCACGCCGCCGCCCGCCGCTTTCAGATGCCGGATCGACGCCGCGGGCTCGTAGCGGATGCGGCCGCCGGCGGCGATGAGGCGCAGCGCGAAATCGGTTTCGAAACGGTAGGCGACCGCCGTGTAGCGTTCGTCGAAGCCGCCGATCTGCAGCGCTTTCCCGCGATTCACGCAGAGATTGCCGGCCATCACGTTCTGCACGTCGGTGGCGGTGTCGTGGTTGAAGCGGAACTCGAGATCGCGGATGAAGCCGCGACGCAGCGTCGCCTCGTCGAAGTGTTGCGGTGATTCGCCCGGCTGCAGCACCTGTCCGACGATCGCCGTCGCGCCGCTCTGCAGCATGGCCCGCACGTGCGCGCCGACGAGATTCGCGTCCGGAATGATGTCGTCGTCGAGGAAGAGCACGTACGGTTCGCGCGCCTCGGCGAGAGCGCGGTTCATCGCGCCCGGAATCGACGGCGCGTCGAGACGGAACATCCGAATCGCGCCGCCGGCTTCGAACCCGAGCAGCTTCGCCTCGATCTCCGGCGGATACGACGGCGTCTGATCGACGATGACGATTTCGTCCGCGCGCGGCTCGAGTGCGAGCAGCAGCTCGATCGTCTCGCAGAGCACCGCGCCGCGGCCATACGTCGGGATGGCGATGGTCAGCATCGCGCGCGCAGCGCCTCCATCACACCCCGCACGCCGCGGGAGTAATCCCACAACTCGATCAGTTCGCGCGAGCGCCGGGCCATGCGCTCGCGCAGCGAAGGATCGGCGATCAATGCATCGAGCTGTTCCGCGAGCTTCGCGTCGTCGCCCGCGGGAAAGACGAACCCGTTGTCTCCGTCGAGCACGATGTCGCCGACGGCGCCGAGCTTGTCGGTCACGATCACCGGCAGCCCGCAGGCCATCGCCTCGTTCGTGACCGTGCCGCGCGGATCGTCGAGGGTCGGCAGCACGAAGACGTCGCCGGCGGCGTAGTACTTCGGCAGGTCGGTCTGATTGACGAAGCCTGCGAAATGCGCGTGGAGACGATGTTCGCGCACGAATCGTTCGAGCTCGTCGCGCAGCTCGCCGTGGCCGAGAAAGAGAACGCCCGCGCGATCGCGCTGCTGCATGCGATCGATCGCGCGCAGCAGCGTCATCGGATCCTTGCGCGCGATCAGCTTCGCGGAGAACACGGCCACGAGCTGGTCGTCGCGGAAGCCGAAGCGCTGGCGCATCGCCGCGCGCTCGCCACTCTCGAATCGCGCCCCTTCGATGAAACGCTGGTTGTCGATGGCCCACGGCACGAGAAAGAAGCGCGCGCGATCGGCGCCGTAGTGTTCGTAGTAATCCGCGTTGACCACGCCGCTCACGAGAAAGCCCTCGGTCATCCGAAAGAGACCGCGCAGAAACGCATCGCGCAGAAATCGCGGCGGCGGCGGAAAGCTGCTGTCGCCGAAGAGGAAGAACGGCGTGCCCTGCAGGCGGCAGGCGGCGATGCCGAGGAGCGAGGTGATCGTCCCCCAGCCGAGGAAGAAGATCACCGCATCGTAGTTCCCGCGCAGCAGCGCCGGCACGATGCCGGGATTGATCAGGCGCGCGTAGCCTTCTCCTTTGCCGAAGTTGCGCAGGAACGAATGGCGATAGCCGCTGAGGAGATCGAGATCCCAGCGCAGCGTGGTTCCCATCTCGGTGTCGTGATACGTCTCCGCGCCGGCGCGCGAGCAGTAGAGAACCGTCAGGTCGAGATCGGGTTCCTGCGCGAGCAGGCGGAAGAACGGAGCCTGATACTGGATGACGTGAGACGCGACCAGCGCGACGCGATACACGCCGTCATCGTAAGGTACAGTGCGCACGTGACGGAACGTCGCAGAGACTGGCTGATCGCGATCGCGCTCTTCGCGATCTCGGCGCTGTACCGCATCCCCTTTCGCACCGAGCACATTTTTCACGGCGACTCGTACGGACTCGCGTGCGGCGTGCTCTACACGCTCACCGCGCATCCGCCCGGATTCATCGGCTACTGCACGCTGGTGCGGCTGGTGTACTTCGTCGCCGGCGATCTGCAGACCGCGTTCCTGTTCGTCGGCATCGTCAGCACCGCGCTGGCCACGGCGCTGACGTACCTCCTCGGCGCGCAGATGTTCGATCGCCGCGCGGGTCTCATCGCCGCGGTGCTCTACGCCACCAGTCTCGATGCTTCCTACTTTTCGACGACCGCGCTCAGTTACGCCGCCGAAGGCTTCTTCGCGACGGCGGCGGGGCTCACCGCCTGGATGAGCATCCAGCGCCGTTCGTTTTCCTGGCTTCTCGGTTTCTCGGTGCTGCTCGCCATCGGCGGCTCCGTGCGCCAGACCACGCTCGCGTTTCTGTTCCCGCTGTTTCTGTGGGTAGTGTTCCGCTCCGTGCCGAAATGGTGGCAGCGCGGTCTCGCCCTGGTGGTGCTCTTCTTCACGGTTTCGCTCTGGTCCGGACCGAATGCGGAACGGCTCGCGAAATACTGGGATCAGGCCGACATCAGCTACTTCGAAAGCGTCTACAAACTCCAGGTGGCGATGGAGCAGTACTACGACTCGACGACGTTCGGCGCGGTGACGTACGAGAAAGCGGAGCCGCGCTTTCACTGGCCGCTCGTGGAGCTCGGCGTGGCGCTGTGGAACCACGTCCGCCCGCCCGCTGCCGACGCGCCGCGCGAAGTGCGCATGGCCTCGACGTCGAACGCGTTGAAGATGCTGCGCTATCAGTCGGCGAAAGTGCTGTTCTACGGCGCGATCGCGCTCGGCCTGGCGACGCCGTTCGTGCTGCTGGCATTCCTGAAGCGCGTGCGCATCACCTTCGGCTTCGAGCGTTTCCTCTTCCTCGCGCTCTGGATTCTTCCGGCCCTCGGCTTCTACATGCTCAATCACTTCGGCGCGTGGGGATACCTGCTGATTTTCCTGGCCGCATTCGCGGTCATCGCCGCGCAGACGATCGCGGTGTTATTCACACGCCGCTGGATCGCGGTGACCGCGGCGATCGCGCTCGTGCACATCGCGGTATTTCTCTTCATGAAGCCACTCCCCGAAACGACGGAGCGGAACAAGCTGCTCAACATCGCGCTGCTGCAGTACGGCGGCCCGGGATTGAAGATGCATTTCTCGCGAGCACGATCCTCCGCCTTCAACGCCGACCCGCGCCAACTGCCGCTCGCCTGCTACTCGACCCCCTGCCTCGAACAGAGCCTCAAACGCGATTTCCATCTGCCCAAGGACCTGCAACCAGCGAAGCCGATCTGGTGAAGGGGGGTGGGTACGTAGCGGGAGGGAACGTAGCGTGCCCCACGCTACGTACACCCCCCTCACCTTCCCATCAACAGCGAAAGCCTTGCGCGCCAGTGCCAGGGGTTTTTCGCGAGTGCTTCGCGCAAGCGCGTGCGTCCTTTTGCGTTTCCCTGTGCGAGCAGGCACTTGCCGATGAAGTAGAGCGCGGCGGCTTCGCCGCGGGTGCTGTGGGGCGCGGGGTGGACGCGCGCTGCTTGTTCGAGCAGTGCGGTGTCGCCGCCGTCGCGCAGGGCGACGGCGATTTCGGTCAGGCGGAGTTGCGCGTCGCGGCTGGAGCCGCTGATGCTCTTCGCGTCGAACAGCGCCTCGTACAGCACGTCGTCGAGAATGCCGATCGTGCCGAGGGGGGCCATGCGGATCCAGAGATCGAGGTCTTGCGCGACGCGAAACGATTCGCGGTAACCGCCGGCCGCGACGTATGCCTCGCGGCGAAACATGGCCGAGCCGTGATGCGGAAGGGCGTGAATGTGTGCGGCGCCGGCGTGCAGAAGAGACTCGCGGGTTTCGTCGCCGCCGGCACGCGTGGTGTAGAGCAGATCGCGATCGGCGTCGACGAAACGCGTGGCGCAGGAGACCAGCACGTGTCCTTTTTCGAGCAGCGCCAGCTCGCGCGCGAAGCGCTCCGGCAGCGAGCGATCGCCGCAGTCGTGACGCGCGATCACTTCCGTGCGCGCTTCGGCGCAGCCGCGGATCAGCGATCGCGTCAGGCCGGCATTCGCTTGCGACAGCACGCGCATGCGAGGATCGCGCGCCGCGTACGACGCGAGAATCGACGGCGTTTCATCGGTGGAGCCGTCGTCGATCGCGAGCAGCTCGTAGTCGCGCAGCGTCTGCGCGGCGATGCTGTCGAGCGTCGACGGCAGCTCGCGCGCGCCGTTGAAGACCGCCATCACGACGGAGAGCTTCACGGGCGCACTCGATCGATGAACTGCGAGAGCTTGCCGGCCGTCGACCAGCCGGCCAGGCGTGCCAGCGCGACGTACGCGAGAAACTGGGCGCGATTCCGTTGCGTGCCGCTGGCGTGCCGCGCGAGATTGAAGAGCATGCGCGATTCCCGCGTCAGTCCGCGCGAGCCGCATTGCCGCGCCAGCAGGAAGAGCTCGCGCGCGTAGTGCTGCATTTCCGCGCACTCCGGACCGATGCCGGCGCGGCGCGCGTGCTCGTAGATCTTCTCGTGAGCGATGGCGCGGTCGTGGAGGATGGACGGCTCCATGCCGCGCGCGCTGAGCCGCTCGTGCTCGTGGCGGCGCATCTCGCAGATCCACTCCGCGACGTAGGCGAGGCGCACGCCCTGCGCGGCGATGCGCGCGTCGTACTCCCAGTCTTCCTCGTTCCAGAGCGCGAGCCACGCACCGGCCGCATGCAGGAGCGACGCGCGATAGAGCGGCGTGCAGGTGTGCCAGATGCGCGACTTGAGCATGGCCGGGAACATCGTCTCGATGGCCTCGCCGGTGCGGCGCTCCGGCCGTTCGTCGAGCGAGCCGTCGGCATTCCGGCGCCGCGTCCAGCCGTAGGCCGCGCCGCATTCAGGACGGGCGCGCAGAGCCGCGACCTGCCACTCGAACTTGCGCGGCAGGAGCAGATCGTCGCTGTCGAGATGCTGGATGAACTCGCCGCGGGCCAGGAGGCGTCCCGCTTCGCGCGCCGGACCGACGCCCGCGTTTTTCTGATGAATGACGCGGATGACGCCGGAGTGCTCGCGGGCGAGCTGGTCGGCGACCGGCGCGGTGTCGTCGGTCGAGCCATCGTCGACGATGATGATTTCGATCGGGCTGTAGGTCTGCGCGAGCACGCTCGCGACCGCCTCGCGGAGCATCGCCGCGCGATTGAAAACGGGGATGATGGTGGTGACCAGTGCGTGCTGCATCGTGTCGCGCGAACAGGATACTCTGAGGCCGTGAGACTTCTGATCTGCACGCCGACCGCCTCGTTGCAGGGAGGCGTGGAGCGCATCGTCGAGTCTCTCGCGCTGCAGCTCCCGTCGCGCGGCATCGAGGTGCGGTTCGCGCTCGCGCGCGGCGCGCGCTTTCACGACCCCGATCGTTTTCGCGCCGCGTATCCCGCCATTCAGGGCTTCGACGTCGACGGCCGCAGCGGCACGTCGTACGGCCGCCGGCGCGCGCTGCGCCGCGTGATCGAGCGCTTCGATCCCGACGTCGTGCTGATCGCGCGGATGTTCGACGCCTATCCGGTCTGCAGCGAGTTGAAGCTGCGCGGGCATCGGCTGCGTCTCACGCTCACGATGCAGGCGTACGAGAGCGATTACTTCGTCGACCTGCAGCGCTACGCCGCGTTCGTCGACGCCTGCGTCACCAGCGGCAATTTCATGTCGACTGCCGTGCGCCGCTTCACCGATCTGCCGGCCGACCGCGTGCACAGCATTCCGGGGGGCGTCGCAGCGCCGCGCCGCTCCCGTGTTCCGCGCAGCGGTCCGCTCCGCCTCGGGTATGTCGGCCGTCTCGAGCAGGTGCAGAAGCGCGCGTACGATCTGATCCCATTCGTCGAGGAGTTGGAGCGCCGCGGTATCGACTACACGCTCGATATCGCGGGCGACGGCAGCGCGCTTCCGGACCTCCGCGCGAAATTGCCGCGCGCGCGGTTCTATGGGTGGATCGCCACCGATGCGCTCTACGAGCGCATCTATCCCGAGCTCGACGTGCTCGTACATTTCGCGGAGTGGGAAGGACTGCCGATCGCGCCCCGCGAGGCGATGGCGCACGGTGTCGTGCCGGTGTCGTCGCGCTACATCGGCGACATCGATTTCGTCGACGGCGAGAACGCGTTGACGTTCCCGGTCGGCGGCATCGCCGCGGCTGTCGACGCGATCGAGCGTCTGCATCGCGATCGTGCGTTGCTCGCCAAGCTTTCGCGCGCGGCACGTGCATCGCAAACGGGCGTGCGTTCGGAGCAGGGGGCGATCGATGCGTGGGCGGAAGTGTTTCGCGATGCGGTCTCGCGCGAGTCGCGCGTCGGCGACGCACTGCCGTTCGTCGGACGCGATCCCGGTCTCCTCACGCGGCTGCAGGTTCCGGAGCCGGTTGCGGAGATCGTGCGCGCCCTCCGCAAACGAAAGCACGGCGATCCAGGCAGCGAGTGGCCGCACTGGAGCGGAATCGCGAACGAGGAACTCGCCGACGCGGTGATGAGGTTCTCCAGACCATGACTCTGCGGCATCGCGCCGGCGCGCTCATTTACGACTGGCCGCGTTTTCTTCGCCACGTGCGCGGCAACTGGACGCGCCTGCGCAACCGCAACGAGACGCTGGCCGTCGATGCGCGCGGCGCGCGCTGCGAGTGGCAGTACACGTCGGAGTTGCATCTCGCGAATGTCTATCCGCTCGCATCGCGCATGCTCCTGCGACGCGCGCTGCACGACTGGCCGATCGTGTTGCGCGACGACGCGCCCGCGGTTTCCGCAACACCGGAGGTCACGTTTCTGATCGGCCATCGCGGCACCGCGCGCTTGCCGAATCTCCTGGCGACGCTGCGCTCCATCGCCGGACAAACGAACGTGAAGATCGAGTGCATCGTCATCGAGCAGTCGACGGCGCCGGAGATCCGCGATGCGCTGCCGCCGTGGGTGCGCTACGTCCACACGCCGTTCGCGCTCGACTACTGCCGCGCGAAGACGTTCAACGACGGCGTGCGTCTCGCGCGCGGCGAGGTGCTGATCGCGCACGACAACGACATGCTCGTGCCGTCGCGGTACGCCGCCGAGCTGCTGGCGCGCACGCGCGACGGAAACGCATTCGTCGATCCGAAGCGCTTCATCTTCTATCTCACCGAAGCGGACACGCGCGCGATCTTCGGCGGCGCGCCGCTGACGACCAACGTCGAGACCACGATCGTGCAGAACCTCAAGGGCGGCAGCATCGCCGCGACGGTCGAGGGGTATCGCGCGATCGGCGGATTCGATGAAGGCTTCGTCGGCTGGGGCGGCGAAGATCTCGAATTCTGGGAACGCGCGCGCGCTCATGGCCGCGTCTACGAGTTCGGCTACCTGCCGCTGATGCACCTCTGGCACGCCGCGCAGCCGGGGAAGGTGCAGGGCAACGCCGCCCCCGCGCAGCAGCGTTACTTCGAGGTGCGCGAGACCGCGACCGAAGAGAGAATCGCCCGGCTGCGCGCCACGAATTTCTCGAATGAAAAATAGTCGAGCCCTTCGGGGATGACGCGTTCGCCGCGGGCGAGCTGCTGCTCGATCGCGGTTCTCAACCCCTCGGCATCGTCCGGATCGACGAGCGTGCCGAGCTTGCCGTTCCGCAGCGCCTCGCGTCCGCCGTCGAGCGTGCTGCCGATCACCGGCACTCCGCAGGCCATCGCTTCGAGAAACACGAAGCCGAAACCTTCGCCGCGGCTCGGCATCACGTAGACGTCGGCGAGATTGTAGAGATCGGGCTTGTCGCGTTCTTCGAAGAGGCCGGTGAACCGCACGCGATCGGCGACCTGCAGTTCGATCGCCTTCGCCTGCAGTCGCGGGAAGTCGTCCCCTCCGCCGGCGATGACATAGACCACGTCCGCCGGCAATTGCGGCAGCACGTCGAGCACTTCGTCGAAACCTTTCGAGCGTTCGCGCGCATCGAGACGGCCGACGGTGAGCAGTACCCGTTTTCCCGCGAGGTCGTAGCGTTCGAGGAGATCGGCACGTTTCGGGCGGATGCCGTATTGCTCGAGATGGACGGCGTTCGGCAGGACGAAGACCGGCCCGTCGTAGTGCGTCGAGGCAATCAGGCGATCGCGCGTCAGCTCGCTGACGGAAATCACCGCGCGGCATTTTTTGATCGAGTGTCGCGGCGACCACGCCTCGATGCCGTGCACCACGAGCAGCGGCTGATCGAACGCCACCGGCAGCAGGTTGATGTGGCCGCAGATCACGAGATCCCAGCGCTCGAAGCGCAGGCGCGTGAGCTCGCGGAGATAGGCGAGCTTTCCGTTCGCCGCCGCGGCGATGAAGCGAACGTGCGCGGGGATGTCGCGAATCTCGCCGCGCACGACCCGCGGAAGGATGGTCAGCTCGTGTTCGCTGAGGGCCGTGGCGAATTCGCGATTGAAGAGCGCGATGCCGCCGTGGCCGCCGTACGCGTCAGTCGCGAGCAGGAGAATGCGCATGCCGGCGCGGAAGATATCGCAGCACGAAGAGCGCGAGCAGCGCCACGCCGCCGGAGGTGTAGCCGTACCACTTCGTCTGCGGCATCACGGTCATGACCGACGCGACGGCGAAGAGCAGCGTCACCAGCCAGATCGCCAGGATCGCTTTTCCCACGCTGCCGTAGCGTTCCACGAGGATGTGGTGGATGTGATTCTTGTCGGCGGTGAAGACGCGCGAGAAGCGCTGCAGGAGCGGCACTTCCTTCCCGCCGAAGCGCTGCTTCATGACGATCAGCGTATCGATGACCGGCAGTGCCAGCGCGAGGATCGGACCGCCGATGAGCAGCGCCGTCGGCGATTTGCTCGGCCGGGCAATCGAGCCGGCGGCGAGAAGGAGGCCGATGAAAAGGCTGCCGGTATCGCCCATGAAGATCTTCGCCGGCGGTTTGTTCCACGGATAGAAGCCGAGGAGGCTGCCGGTGAGCGCCACCATCGTGACGAGCGAGAAGACGTCGCCGCGCAGCACGGCGATGAGGGTGAAGGCGATGGCGACGGTGATGGAGACGACGGTGGCCAGCGAGTCCATGCCGTCGATGAAGTTCATCGCGTTCATCACGCCGACGATCCAGACGGCCGAGGCGATCCAGCCGAGGATGCCGAGATCGATGTGCTGGCCGGCGAGGGTGACGAAGTCGAACTGAAAGCCGAACGAAACGAGGATGAGCGCGGCCGCGAACTGCACCGCGAATTTCTTCGGCGCGTTCGTGCCGATCAGATCGTCGTATACGCCGAGACCGACGATGAGCGAGCCGCTCGCGAGCACGGCGAAGAGGTAGGTGAGATTTTTCGAGACCAGCTCCGCGGCGCGCGCATTCGCGGCCAGCAGCAGGAGCGGAAAGCCGAAGCCGAAGATGATCGCCACTCCGCCGAGACGCGGGGTCGCGATGACGTGGATCTTGCGCTCGCCCGGTTGATCGACAAGCCCGATGTGTTGCGCGGCCCTCCTGACGATGGCCGTCGCCACGAAAGAAGTGAGCGCGCAACAGATGAAGAGGAGAACGAGTGGCGCGTAGAGCTCGAACATCGCGCGGCGGAAGGATAGCTTGTTTTTGGTTGTCGGTTGTCCGGTTGTCCGGATGTCGGTTGTCGGTTGTCGGGGGACCACCACCCTTCCCACGGCTTCGCTGCTCACTCGTGGACGGGTGGGGGCTCCCCGACAACCGACATCCGACATCCGACAACCCGCTTACAATGCCGCCCGCAAAGAAGGAGTGTCGTTCATGGCTGAACTTCCCGGAATCGAGCGTGAGTCTCTCGACGTCGATGTCGTCATCGTCGGCGCCGGACCCGCGGGACTCGCGGCGGCGTACAAGCTCTCGGAACTGATTCGCCTGCACAACGAATCGGCGAGCGAGAAGAAGCTCGAGGGCATTTCGATCGCGCTTCTCGAAAAAGGGAAGGAGATCGGCTCGCACGGAATCTCCGGCGCGGTCATGGACCCGCGCGGTATCGCGGAGCTGATGCCGGATTGGCTGGAGCGCGGCTGCCCGGTGGAGTCGCCGGTCACGAGCGACGCGTTCTGGTATCTCACCGAAACGAAAAAAATCGCGGCGCCGATCATGCCGCCGCCTCTCCAGAATCATGGCAACTACGTCGCCTCCCTCGGCGAGGTGACGCGCTGGCTCGGCGGCATCGTCAGCGAGATGGGCATCGATGTGTTCCCTGAATTCGCCGCCTCGCGCGTGCTCGTCGAGAACGGCCGCGTGACCGGCGTGCGCACCGGCGACAAAGGGATCGACAAGAACGGCCAGCCCAAACCGAATTACGAGCCGGGCGTCGACGTCAAAGCGAAGCTGACGATTCTCGCCGAAGGTCCGCGCGGCACCTGCGCGAAACAGCTCGCCGGGATGTTCGATCTCTACGCCGGGAAAAACCCGCAGGTGTATTCGGTCGGCGTGAAGGAGCTGTGGCAGCTGCCGGATGATCGCTATCCCGCCGGCTCGGTGATCCACACGCTCGGCTTCCCGCTGGACATGGATACGTTCGGCGGCGGTTTCATCTACGGGATGAAAGACCGCATCGTCGACATCGGTCTCGTGGTCGGTCTCGACTACAAGAATCCGACGCTCGATCCGCACAACGAACTGCAGCGCATGAAGCTCCATCCGGCCATTCAGGAGATCCTGCGCGGCGGCAGGATGATCGCGGCCGGCGCGAAGGCGATCCCCGAGGGTGGCTACTTCTCGATGCCGCGCCTGTATGGCGATGGCTTCCTGATCCTCGGCGATTCCGGTGGCTTCCTCAATGGCGCGCGTTTGAA
The DNA here is from genome assembly GCA_036261885.1 of Thermoanaerobaculia bacterium. GTDB lineage: Bacteria > Acidobacteriota > Thermoanaerobaculia > Gp7-AA8 > Gp7-AA8 > QHVT01. The sequence goes on from DATAJY010000007.1 coordinate 195,607, forward strand.
GGGAATCCACCTGGCCATCAAGTCGGGCATCCTCGCTGCCGAAGCGGCCTTCGCCGCGCTCCTCGGCGAAGACTTTTCGGCGAATCAGCTCAAGCAGTACGACGAGCTCTTCGAAGTCTCCTGGGCGAAGGAAGAGCTCTGGCAGCAGCGCAACTTCCATCAGGCGTTCAACAACGGCCAGCTGGCCGGCATGATCAACGCGGGTCTCGGCATCATCACCGGCGGTCGCGGCTTCGGCGTCGCCAACAAGCTCGAAGGACACGAAGGCTACAAGCGGATGGAGCGCATCAAGCGCTACTTCGGCTCGGACGATCCGCATCCGCCGGCCAAGGTGAAGTACGACGGCACGTACACGTTCGACAAAGTCACGAACGTCTACAACGGCGGCGTGATTCACGAAGAGAATCAGCCGGCCCATCTGCTGATTCACGACACCGAGGTCTGCATCACGCGCTGTACGGAAGAGTATGGGAACCCATGCTTTCACTTCTGTCCCGCGCAGGTGTACGAGCCGCAGCCGACGCCGGATGGCCGCGGCAAGGTGCCGTTCCTCAATTTCACGAACTGTTTCCACTGCAAGACCTGCGACATCATGGATCCGTATCAGGTGATCACCTGGGTGCCGCCGGAGGGTGGTGGCGGCCCCGACTACAAGAAGCTCTAGCGCGGACGAAAGCGAAGACAAGGCGCGTATGCTCTACGCGCTTTGAGCGCCGCACTCCGTTACTCGCTGGCGGTTCTTGCAACGCTCGTTGCGATCGCACTGACGCTCGTGCTGGCGCCGTTCCTCGCGCCGATGCGATTCCTGTTTCTGTGGACCGCGGTGCTGCTCACCGCGCTGTTCGCGGGAACGGGTCCGGCGCTCGTCGGCGTGCTCGTTTCGATCATCGCCGCGGCCGTGCTCCATCGCGCGCCGTTCGTGTTGCAGTCCTCCGAAGACGCGTTGCGCCTGACGATGTTCGCGGCGTTTGCGACAGGGCTCAGCATCGCCGTCGGCCAGCGTCGTCGCGCGGAGTTGCGGGCCGCCGCGCTCAATGAGCAACTGGTCGGCGAGATTCAGGAGCGCAAGCGCCATCAGGACAACATCGCCTTCATCAATCGCGCGAGCGAACTGCTCGCCGCGTCGCTCAGTCACACCGAGACGATGCGCAATCTGGCGCGACTCTGCGTCCCCGATCTCGCCGACTGGTGCGCCGTGCACATCGGCACCGACGAGCATTACGAGCGCCTGGCCGTCGAGCACGTCGATCCCGCAAAGCGGCGCCTGATCGAAGACCTCGGACGGAGTGCGCGTCCTTTTCCGCAGAACGATGCGATCTATCAGGTGCTGAAAACCGGCCGGACCAGTCTCGTGCCGTTCATGCCGGACGAGGTGCTGCTGAAGGCGGCCGAGTCGAGCGCACAGGCCGAGCTGCTGCGCACCGCCGGATTCCGCTCGTGGATCATCGCGCCGATGCTCGCGCGCGGACGGACGCTCGGTGCGCTCACGGTCGTCTACGGCGAATCGGGCCGGCAGTACCGCGAACACGACGTGCCGGTGGTCGAGGATCTCGCGCGCCGCGCCGCCGTCGCCATCGACAACGCACGTTTGTATGAAGCCGCCGAGGCCGCGAATCGGGCCAAGGACGAATTCCTCGCCACGCTCTCGCACGAGCTGCGCACGCCGCTCACCGCGATCAGCGGCTGGGCGCACATGCTCGATCTCGGGATGACCGACGAAGCGACGACGAAGCTCGCCGTGTCGACGATCCTCCGCAGCGCGAAGGCGCAGGGAGAGTTGATCGACGATCTGCTCGATCTCTCGCGCGTCGTCGCCGGCACGCTCCATCTGAGCGTGAGCGACGTCGATCTGGCGCGGCTGGTCGGCGAGGTGGTGCTCGCGGCGAAACCGGCCGCCGATGCGAAATCGATTCAGCTCGAGCTCTCCGCTCCCTCGCAGCCGGTGATGGTGCGCGGCGACGACCGGCGTCTGCGGCAGATCGTCTGGAATCTCGTCACGAACGCGATCAAGTTCACGAACGAGGGACGCGTCTGCGTGACGCTCGCGGTGGACGGCTCGTTCGCGCGCATCGAAGTCGCCGACACCGGACGTGGCATCGACCGCTCGTTTCTGCCGCACGTGTGGGATCGTTTCCGGCAGGCAGACAGCAGCACGTCGCGCGAGTTCGGCGGCCTCGGACTCGGGCTCGCGGTGGCGAAGAATCTCGTCGAAGTACACGGCGGAACGGTGCTCGCCGAAAGCGCGGGCCTCGGTCACGGCGCGACGTTCCGCGTCGATCTGCCTCTCGCGCGCGTCGTCTCGCATCCCGCCGCGGCCGCGCGCAGCGTCGCCTCACGCCCTCTGGCCGGCAAGCGCATTCTCGTCGTCGACGATGACGAAGATGCGCGGCTCGTGATCGCGGCGATGCTGCAGCAGGGAGGTGCGGACGTGAGTGCCGCGGCGAGTGCAGCCGAGGCGTTGCGAAGCATCCAGAGCGCACCGTTCGATCTCGTGCTGAGCGACCTCGCCATGCCGGACGAAGATGGGTACGCGCTGGTGGGCAAACTGCGCGCACAACGCGACATTCCGGTGGTGGCGGTGTCGGCAATCGGCACCGGTCCGGACGATCGCCGGCGCGCACTGGATGCCGGATTCGCGGAGTTCGTCAGGAAGCCGGTCGACCCGGATGAATTAGTCGCGACCGTTGCCGGGTTGTCGTGACATCCGGGCACGGATTTCGTTACTTTCGCAACCGGCCCGACGTACAAACAGAAGCAGACGCAACAGAGCAGACGAAGAATGACCAATCCGCAACCGGTTCACGCACCGCGCTCGCTCGAGCGAATCCGCGCGCTTCAGGAAAACGTCGAGCGGGTCATTCGCGGTAAATCCGAAATCGTGCAGTTCTGCATCGCGGCCCTGCTCGCCAAAGGGCACATCCTGCTCGAGGACGTGCCGGGCGTCGGCAAGACCACGCTCGCGCATGCGCTGGCGCGCTCGCTGTCGCTCGAGTTTCAACGCATCCAGTTCACGAGCGATCTGCTGCCGGCGGACATCGTCGGCATCACGATCTACAACCAGGACGCACAGGAGTTCGAGTTCGTGAGCGGACCGGTCTTCACGAACGTGCTGCTCGCGGACGAGATCAATCGCGCCACGCCGAAATCGCAGTCGGCGCTCCTCGAAGCGATGAGCGAAGGGACGATCACGATCGAAAAGCGGAGCATGGCTCTGCCCGATCCGTTTCTCGTCATCGCCACGCAGAATCCGATCGAGCATGTCGGCACGTATCCGCTGCCGGAGTCGCAGCTCGATCGCTTCCTGATGAAGCTGACGATCGGCTATCCGAACGCGACCGACGAGAAGAAGCTGCTGCGCGCCGGCGGCGCGCAGGACGCGCTCGAACATCTCGAGCCGGTGCTCGACGGCGAACAGGTGCGCGAGCTGCAGGCGCGCGTGACCGAAGTGCACGTCAGCGAGCCGCTGGTCGAATATCTGATGTCGATCGTGCAGACGACGCGCACGCACGCGGACGTGGCCCTCGGCGTTTCGACGCGCGGTGCGCTGACGTACTTCCGCGCCTGCCAGGCGCTGGCGATGGTGATGGGCCGCGACTTCGTCGTCCCCGAGGATGTGAAGAGACTGGCCGGACCGGTACTGTCGCATCGCATCGTGATGAAGGATCGCCGGCTGTCGCGCGGCGATCTCACCGCCGAAGCGAAGTTCATCGCCCGCGTGGTTCATGAGATCGCCGTGCCGCGCTGAGCCATGAAACATCCGTGGGAGTTCACCGGCGTCGTGCGGCTGACCAGAGTCGGCACGGCGTACATCGTCTCGACGGTCGTGCTGGCCATCGCCGCGGTGAACACCGGCAACAACGCGCTCTACATCGGCGTGTCGTTCATGCTCGGCTGCCTGCTGCTCTCGGGCATGGCCTCGAAGGGCGGACTCAAACATCTGCAGATGGAGATCGTCGGCATCGACGAGGCGTGGGCCGGCCGCGTCACGGACGGCCATCTGCGCATTCGCAATCACTCGCGCATCTGGGCCGTGCGGGACGTCCTGCTCGTCTCCGATTCGCTCGCCCGCGCGGTGCACGTGCCGCTCATTCCGCGCCGCGGCGAAGTGCGCATCGACTCTCCGTTTCTCTTCGAGCGACGCGGCATCGCGCATGTGAGCTCGATCGATGCGTACACGCGCTATCCCTTCGGCTTCGTGCTCAAGAAGCGGCGGCTCCGGGTCTCGAGCGAAGTGGTCGTGCTGCCGCGCATCCTCGAAGAAGATGCGTCGCGCGAACAGTTCACACCGGTGCCGGGCGATCAGAGCAGCGCCAATCGCATCGGCGCGGGCAGCGAGATTCATTCGTTCCGCGAGTTCTGGCGCGGCGATTCGCTGCGCCACGTGCACTGGAAGAAATCGGCGAGCCTCGGCCGCTGGATCATGAAGCAGACCGCGGTCGACGCCTCGCGCTCCGTGCACGTCGTGGTCGATCCCTACAAGCCGGCGCAGGTCAGCGACGAGCAGTTCGAAGAGCTGATCACCGCCGCGGCGACGTTCCTCTTTCACGCGTCGCGTCGCGGGCTCGACATCACGCTCGCGTTGCCGCGCGCGACCGTGCGCGCCCGTGAATCGGAATCGGTGATCCCGCTGCTGCGCGCGCTGGCGCTGCTCGAACCGACACACAAGCCGGTGGCGCAGTTCCTCGAACACGACTCGGTGCTGTTCGCGCTCGCCTCGCGCAAACAGCACCTCGGAGAAGCGTCATGACCCGCCGCGGCCGCGAGCTCGAAACGCTGATGATGACGATGTTCGCGGCGGTGCCGCTGTACGTCACGACCACGATCGGCTGGGCTCCGCTGCTCGCATTTCACCTGGCCATGGCGGCGATCTTCGTGCGCGTCGCGGCAGGCCGCGGGCCGGAGCTGATCCCGGCCGCGGTGATGCGCTGGCTGGCCATCGCGTACATTCCGTTCTACGTCGTCGACGCCGCCTTCATCTCGCGTGGCGCGATCGCGGCGTCGACGCATCTGGTGCTCTTCATCGCCGTCTATCAGCCGATCGAATCGCTGCAGCGCGGCAATCAGGGCCAGCGCCTCATCACCACCACGCTGATCTTCGTGGCCAGCCTCGCCACCTCGACGCACATCACGATCGTGCTGTTCGTCGCGGCGTTCGCGTTCCTGATGTTCCGGCAATTGATTTACGTGAGCCATCTCGAGACGGTGCATTCGATCGATCTGTCGCATGCGGAAGCGCCGTCCGCACGCGCGGCCGGGTTCTATCTGCTCGCCGCCGCGCTTCTCGGCGCGGTGATCTTTCCGTTCCTTCCGCGCCTGCGCAATCCGTTCGTGCAGGGCGTCACCGGCTCCCTGAACGGCGCCTCGACGGCGCTCAGCGACACGATCGATTTCAACGAGCCACGCGTGACGCAGCCCGACACGACGGTGATCGCACGCGTCTGGATGGATCGCGAGACGAGTCCGTTCTTCACGCCGGTGCGCCTGCGCGGAACGCTCTATGACCGCTGGTGGAACGGCGAGTGGCGGCAGTCGATCCGCGGCGCGCGTCCGCTGAGCAGCATCGACGGCGTCTTTCATCTCGCACAACCGGCGGGGACGAAGCGGGAGGCGGTCGTGCAGATGCGCCCGCAGCGCGGACGTCTGTTCCTGCCGGTCGGCACGTACGCGATCTCGGGGGTGACCGCGTTGTACGAGGGCCCGACGCGCGAGTCGTACTTCACGTACGCCGATGGCGTTCTCGATCTGCGCGTGAACATGGCCGATCGCGCGGAGCCGATGCGCCTGCAGCGCATCGGGATGACCGGCTATCCGATTTCTCCGGAAGTGGAGGCGCTCGCCCACGCGATCGTCGGCGACGCAAAGACCGTCGACGCGCAGGCACGGCGCATCGAGACGTATCTCTCGACGCGTTTCCGCTATGTCCCGAACCCCGGCACGCTCGCGGGCATGTCGGTCGATCAGTTCCTCCTCCGCGATCGCGCCGGCCACTGCGAATACTTCGCCGCCGGGATGGTCGTCCTGATGAACGCCCTCGGCGTGCCCGCACGCATCGCCGGCGGGTTCTACGGCGGCCGCCTGAATCCTCTGACCGGCTACTACGCGCTGCGCCGCGAAGATGCCCACGCCTGGACGGAGGTGTGGGACGGCACGCGCTGGCGCACGTACGATTCGACACCCGCGCTGCTGCGCCCCGGCACGGAACAGGGGAGCCGCGCCGCGCAATACTGGGCCGCGCTCGCCGATTCGCTCACGTTCTTCTGGGACCGCTACGTTCTCACCTTCGGTCTCGGCGATCAGATCGCGCTGTTCACCGACCTGCTCGAGTGGGGCGGCGAGACGTTCACGGCCGCACGCGCGAGCGTGGCGTCGCAGTTCCGCGCACTGCTCTCCCGCGATTTCACGATGCTGTTCGCGATCGTGATCGCCCTCGCCTTCGCCGCGGCGATCGTCATCCGCCGCCGTCGCCCGCTGTTCGACGATCTGGCCGCGCATCTCGAACGACACGGCATCGAGGTGGAGCCGTCGATGACGATCGAAGAAGCACTGGCACGTCTGCGCGAAGTCGATCTGGCCGTGGCCATCGAATTCGAGCCCCTGGTGCAGCTCTACGAGGAGGAACGGTTTTCCGGCCGCACCGACAAGCGCCGCGCCGGTACGTTGCGCCGTCGCCTCGCCGAGTTGTGAGGCGGTCCTACTTCACGCTGGGCAAACGACGCGGCGCGCGCATCAACGCGATCATTTCCCGTACGGCGGCATCGAGGCCGACGAAGGCGGCTCGCGAGATGATCGAGTGTCCGATGTTCAGCTCCTCGATCTCCGGGATCGTGGCGATCGCATCGATGTTTCGATACGTCAGGCCGTGTCCCGCCAGAACGGTGAGGCCGAGCTTCTTCGCCGCGCGCGCGGCGGTCGCGATCTTGTCGAGCTCGGGAACCCAGGCGTTGCCGGCGCCGCTGCCGCCGTACGCATCGGCGAACCTTCCGGTGTTGATCTCGATCTTCGGCGCCCGCAGCTTGTGGCACTGGCGAATCTGTTCGAGATCGGGATCGACGAATACCGACACGTCGATGCGCGCGTCGAGCAGCTGCTGGATCGTCTTGTCGACGTTCCCCGCGTGCAGCACCACATCGAGGCCGCCTTCGGTCGTCACCTCGTCCTTCCGTTCGGGAACGAGCGTTACCTGATGCGGCTTCACCGTCTGCGCGATGCGGATCATCTCCGAGGTCGCGGCCATCTCGATGTTCAGGTGCGTGGCGATCGTACGGCGCAGCAGCTCCACGTCGCGATCTTGAATGTGACGGCGGTCTCCGCGCAGGTGCACCGTGATCCCCTGCGCGCCGGCGAGCTCGCAGATCACCGCGGCGGCGACCGGGTCGGGCTCGTTCGTTTTGCGTGCTTCGCGGATCGTGGCGATGTGATCGATGTTGACTGCTAAGCGCATGTCGGTAAGGTTAGCAGCGTGCGCAGGCGTCATACTCTCGTTGTCATAGCGGCCGTGCTGGCGATTGCGTCGGGCGCGTTGCTCGCGTTCGGCCGCGGCCTCTGGCTTCCGCTGCTGCAGCGCATCACCGGCCCGCGCACCGTCGCCGACGTGCTCGGGAAATATGGTCCGGACGCGCGCGCGCGCCTGCAACCGCACTTCACGAAGGCCGGCGTTGCGTATCCACCGAAGGACATCGGTCTGCTGGTGTTCAAACGAGAGAAGCGCTTCGCGCTCTGGGCGCGCGACACGCGTGGCTCGTGGCGGTTCATTCGCGATTACCCGATTCTCGCGGCCAGCGGCCACGCCGGTCCGAAACTGCGGCAGGGCGATTCGCAGGTGCCCGAAGGCGTGTATCGCATCGAGCACCTGAATCCGAACAGCAGCTATCACCTTTCGATGAAAGTCAGCTACCCGAACCCCTTCGATCGCGCCATGGCCAGAAGCGACGGCCGCACGAACCTCGGCGGAGACATCTTCATCCACGGCAAAGACGTCTCCATCGGCTGCGTCGCGCTGGGAGACCGGGCCATCGAAGAGATCTTCACCCTCGTCGCCGAGACCGGACCTTCCCGCGTGAAGGTGATCATCGCGCCGAACGATCTCCGGACGGCAGGCGCGGTCGTGCATCCGGAGGCGCCGCTCTGGGCTGGCCGGCTCTACCGCACCGTAGCCGCCGCTCTCGCCGACTTCCCGGTCTGGCTCGAGTCCAACAGCGCCATCGACGTGCGAGGAATGACGAAGAGATCGAAAGCCTTCCCATAGCCCGCATGCTCTACCGTTTCGATAACGTCGAAAAATCGTATGGCCCCCACGACGTCCTCAAGGGCGTGACGTGGCAGCAGAATCCGGGGGAACACGTCGGCCTGGTCGGCCGCAACGGCGCCGGCAAGACGACCATCTTCCGCCTGCTGCTCAAGCAGGAAGAAGTCGATCGCGGCCAGATCATCCGGGCCTCGGGTCTGACCATCGGTCACGTCGGCCAGCATCTGCACGCCGAGCCGGGGATGTCGCTCTTCGACTTCGTCGAGACCGCCTTCGGCAACGTGCTGGCCATCGAACGGAAGATGCGCGCGATCGAGCACGATCTCGCCGACACCACGAAGTCCGAAGCCGAGCACGAGAAGCTGCTCGAAAAGTATGCGGCGCTGCAGAACGAGTTCGAGCACGCCGACGGCTACACGCTGCACGCGGAAGTGGAGCGCGTTCTCGGCGGCGTCGGCTTCAGCGATAAGAAGGAGTGGTCGCGCCCGATCGTCGAGTTCAGCGGCGGCCAGCAGAACCGGGCCATGCTCGCGCGGGTCCTGCTCACGAAAGTCGATCTGCTGCTGCTCGACGAGCCGACCAACCACCTCGATCTCAAAGGCATCGAGTTCCTCGAGGAGTTCCTGCAGGATTTCAAAGGCTCGTACCTGCTGATCTCGCACGACCGCACGTTTTTGAATCGCACGGTCTCGAAGATCGTCGAGCTCGCGCATGGCCGGCTCGTCGAGTATCACGGCAATTACGAGAAGTTTCTCCAGCAGCGCGCCGAGCGCATGGAGAAGATGGCCAAAGACTACGAGCGGCAGCAGGAGTTCATCGCCGAAACGCAGGACTTCATCCGTCGCAATCTCGCCGGCCAGAAGACGAAGCAGGCCAAGTCCCGCCGCAAGATGCTCGACAAGATCGAAGAGCTCGAGCGTCCCGAGACCGATGAAACGCTGGCGAAGTTCAATCTCGACGCCGGCGGCCGTTCGTCCGCGGTGGCGATGACGATCGATCGCCTCAGCGCCGGCTGGGGCGAACGCAAAGTCGTCGAGGCGTTCTCGCTGCAGATCCGTCGCGGCGAGCGCTACGCGATCATGGGCCCGAACGGCTCCGGGAAATCGACGTTGCTCAAGACGCTGGCCGGCCGCATTCCGCCGTTCTCCGGCGCGGTGAACTACGGCCACGCCATTCGCGTCGGCTACTACGATCAGACCCTCGGCGATCTCAAGCCGAACGGCAACGTGATCGACGAAGTGTGGGATCTCGATCACACCCAGACCGAAGAGGAAGTGCGGTCGTATCTGGCCCGCTTTTCCTTTTTCGGCGAGGACGTGCTGAAGAAAACCCGCGATCTGTCCGGCGGCGAGAAGGGACGGCTCGCGCTCGCAAAGATCATGTACGTCGGCGGCAACGTCATGCTGCTCGACGAGCCGACGAACCATCTCGACGTCTACACGCGCGAGGCGCTCGAAGAGGCGCTCGAAAACTTCACCGGTGCGCTGATCGTCGTCTCGCACGATCGTTACTTCATCGACCGCGTCGCGGAGAACATCATCCTCGTGGAAGACGGGCACGCCGAGGTGTATCGCGGGACGTATTCGGAGCTCGTGGAACAGTTCAAGGCGGGGACGGCGTCGCCGGTCTCGCAGCTCGATCTGCCCGCGGCTCCGGCCGCGAAGCCGGTGGCAACGGCCGCACCGCCGGCGTCTGCGCCGCAGCAGCAGAGTCATGGCGATCGCAGCGAACAGCGCCAGCGCGCGAAGCGCATCAAGAAGATCGACGAAGAGATTGCGGCGATGGAAGCGCGCATTGCCTCCGCCGAGGGGGATCGCGAGCGCAACGATCTGCTGCTGTGCAGCGAGGAAGTGTTCCGCGACGGAGATCGCGTGAAGAAGATCCAGCAGCAGAATCACGACCTGAAGGCGATGATCGACCTCCTGTACGCGAAGTGGGAAGCGCTGGCCAAAGAGAAGGAAGAGCTCGAAAGCGTGACCACCTAGCTGCGGTATCGTGCCGGCGATGCAAGCCGCGATCATCGCCATCGGCTCCGAAATGCTCGGCCCCACGCGGGTCGACACGAACTCGCTGAAGATCACCTCCGCGCTCGAAACGTACGGCTTCCCGGTCGTCCGCAAGTCGGTGGTCGGCGACCTGCTGCAGGATCTCGTGAACGAGATCCGTTTTTCGATCGATCGCGCCGGGATCGTCATCACCACCGGTGGTCTCGGCCCGACCGAAGACGATCTGACGCGCGAAGCGCTGACCGCGGCGTTCAATCTCCAGGTGGAGGTCGACCAGTCGATCATCGACCGCATCGAGCAACGCTTTCAGGCGCGCGGCTGGGTGATGCCCGATGTGAATCGCAAGCAGGGCAACGTCTTCATCGGCCACACCACGCTGAAGAACGAACGCGGCACCGCGCCGGGATTTCATCTGCAGGTCGAAGGAAAACACGTCTGGGTTTTTCCCGGCGTCCCGCACGAGCTCGAATGGATGATCGCGACGTACTTCATTCCGTGGCTGGCCGAGATCAGCGGCGGGCGCTCGCGCGTGCGGCGCGTGCTGAAGATCGCCGGGCTCACGGAATCGGGCGTCGAGGAACGGCTGAAGCCGTACTACGAACATCACCCCGGCGAGCTGGTGACGATTCTCGCGAGCGGCGGACAGATCGAGATTCATCTCATCGGCGAGTCGCAGGAATGGATCGCGCCGCGGGAAGCGGAGATCGCGGAGATCTTCGGCGCGCGACTCTACGGCTACGACGACGACACCATCGAAAGCGTCATCGGCCGTCTGCTCACCGCGCGCGGAGAAACGCTCTCCTGCGCCGAGTCGTGCACCGGCGGCCTCTTCGGCTCACGCATCACCGATGTCTCGGGCAGCTCCGCCTACTTCCTCGGCGGCGCGATCTGCTACACCGCCGCCGCGAAAACCGACCTCGCCGGCGTCGACCCGCAACTCATCCGCGAACATGGCGAAGTCTCCGAGCCGGTCGCCGTCGCCCTGGCCGAAGGAATTCGTAACCGCTTCAGTTCCACATACGGCGTCGGCATCACCGGCATCGCCGGCCCCACCGGCGGCACTCCCGAAAAACCGGTCGGAACGGTGCATGTTGCCGTGGCCTCCCCGAATGGCGTCGAGCATCGAAAGCTCCTGTGGCAGGGACCACGCACGATCGTGAAGTGGTACTCGTCGCAACAGGGCCTCGATCTGCTGCGACGGGTGATCTTGACCGCGATACACACTTGACGCACCATGTGTGTATGAAGCGCACGAACGTGATCCTCGACGAGAAGTTGCTCGAAGACGCGCGCCGCATTTCAGGCGAGAAGACCTACTCGGCAACGATCACGAAGGCGCTACAGGACGTCGTGAGTCAGAAGCGTTTCTGGGAGGCCTACAAGGAATTCGAGAAGCTCGCTCACGACGGCAAAGCCTTCTGGGATGACTACCTCGAGGAAATTCGTCCGCCGGGGAGAATGACGCGGCTTCAGAAGAAGACCCGCGTTGCCGCGCACACGAAGATCGCACCGAGGAAGAAGAGCCGTGCCGGTCGTACTCGTTGATACGAGCGTCTGGATTCGAATTCAGAAGAATCGCTTGAAGCTCGATGACTACATCGAAGCGGGCGATACGATCACGACCTGTCCAATGGTCGCGCACGAGGTACTTCGCGGTGCGCGGAACCAGTTCGTTTACGACGGATTGAAGCTCATGCTCGGCAGCGTGGTCATGTTTGACGAGACGGTGCCATTTACCCGGTTTGAAGAGGCCGCGCGCTTGTATCGCCGCTGCCGCGAATCGGGTGTTACGCCGTCAACGCCAGATTGCCTGATCGCGGCGACCGCCATTGCCCATCGCGCGGAGCTCTTCCACCTCGACGCCGACTACGCCCACATCGCGCGCGTCGTTCCGGAGCTCCTCCTCTTTACCCGTTCTTGATGCGCAGCACGTTCGAGATCACGTCGTTGTAGATCACGACGATCATCAGCGTGGCGAGGGCGGCGAAGCCGAGTTGCTGGATGCGTTCTTTCACGCGCAGGGAAAGGTCGCGGCGGGCGATGCCTTCGATGAGCAGGATCATGATGTGGCCGCCGTCGAGGACCGGGATCGGCAGGAGGTTCATGATGCCGAGCTGCAGCGAGATCATGGCCATGAGGCTCACGGTGGCGATCCAGCCGCGCTGGAGCATTTCGCCGGAGATGCGGGCGATGTTGATCGGGCCGCTGAGCTCCTTCACGCTTCCTTCGGGGCGGAACATGCGGCCGATGGCGGCGAACGCGAAGCGGAGCATGCGCCAGTTTTCCTTGACGCTGTAGCGCAGTGCGCCGCCGAGTCCGAGCTTCAGGATTTTTGTCTGCGGGACGATGCCGCGGCCCCAGCCGAGCTTGTCGTCGGCGGCGGGTGCGATGTTCAGCGTGAGCTGCTGCGCGCCGCGGGCAACGACGACCGAGGCCGGTTTCGTTTTCGAGACGGCGTCATCGGTGATGGTGGCGAAGTCCTCCATCGCGCCGACCGGTTTGCCGTTCGCGGTGACGATGCGGTCGCCCGCGCGCACGCCTGCGGCGGCTGCGGGGGAGTTCGGGACGACGCGGCCGACGATCGGATCGAGGCCGAAGCTGACGCCCGCGCGTCCGACTGGACCGAAGTCGCTGGTGTCGCGATCGGGAGTGAGCGAGGTGGTGTGCAGCGCGCCGTTGCGCTCGTAAACGACTTTCAGCGGCGTGCCGGCGTTCATCGAGATGATCAGCCGCACGTCTTCGACGTCTTCGATCTTCTCGGCATTGATCTGCACGAAGCGATCGCCCGCCTGCATCCCTGCTTTCGCGGCCGCCTTGCCGGGGGAGACTTCATCGATGATCGGTTTGGTGACGAGTTGCTCGGTGCCGATCATCGCCAGGGCGGCGATGAAGGCGATGGCGATGAGCACATTCATCGCCGGACCGGCGAAGAGGATGATGAAGCGCTGCCACTTCGGCTTGGAGAGGAACTCGTCCGGGTTGGCGGGAACGTTTTCTTCCGGCGAGTCGCCGGCCATGCGCACGTAGCCGCCGAGGGGAATCAGCGAGACGCGATAGTCGGTGCCGTTCTTCCGGAAGCCGAAGAGGCGTTTGCCGAAGCCGAATGAAAACGTGAGCACGCGCACGCGAAAGAGTTTCGCGAACAGGAAGTGCCCCGATTCGTGCGCAAAGATGAGAAAACCGAGGACGACGATGAAGCCGATGATGCTGATGACAGCGTCTTGCATAAGCGAGCCGTTCTAGCTGCGGACTGCAACATCGATTCCGCGGGCTTCGTTCCGGGCCCACGCATCCCAGTGCAACGCCTCTTCGACGGAGGAGATGGCACTGACGTTTCCGGAATGGCGGTCCAGCACGCGTTTCACGATGTCTACGATTCCCATGAACGGAAGTTCTCCGGCCAGGAAACGTTCCACGGCAATCTCGTTGGCCGCGTTGAGCACGGCCGGCATGGAGCCGCCCGCGCGTCCGGCCGCGTAGGCGAGCTCGACCGCGGGGAAACGATTCGTATCGACGGAGAGGAACTCCAGCCGGCTGATCTTCGCCAGATCGAGCCGCGCGAACGGCGCCGGCAGGCGATCGGGATGAAAGAGCGCGTACTGGATCGGGAACTTCATGTCGGTGGTGGAGAGCTGGGCGATGATCGAGCCGTCGACATACTCGACCATCGAGTGCACGATCGATTGCGGATGGATGAGGATGTCGATGCGATCGACATGCATCTCGAACAGATGATGCGCCTCGAGCACCTCGAGGCCTTTGTTCATCATCGTGGCCGAGTCGATGGAGATCTTGTTTCCCATGCGCCAGGTCGGATGCGCCAGCGCCGCCTCGATGCTGATCTCGCCGAACGTCGAGAGATCGCGCTGGAGGAACGGCCCGCCCGAGGCGGTGAGGATGATGCGCTGCAGTTCGTCGTGACGGCCGCAGCGGATGGCCTGATGCACGGCGTTGTGCTCGGAGTCGACCGGCAGGATCTCGCCGCCGAACTCGCGTGCGGCGCGGGTCATCACATCGCCCGCGGCCACGAGCACTTCCTTGTTCGCGATGCCGACGCGTTTCGCTGCTTTCAGCGCGGCGTAAACGGGGGCGATGCCGGCCGCGCCGACGATGGCCGCGATCACCGCGTGTGCGCTCGGCAGCGTCGCGACAGCACAGGCGCCTTCGAGACCGGGGATGATCTCCGGTTTGACGACCGAGTCGCTGAGGATCTCGCGGAGGCGCGCCGCGTCATCGACGCCGCGCACGGAAACGACTTCGGGGCGATAGCGAAGCACCTGGTCGGCCAGCAGCTCGACGTTCGCGCCGGCGGCGAGGCCGACGACGCGCAGGTCTTCAGGAAACGAATCGACGACCGCGAGCGTGCTGCGGCCGATCGATCCGGTGGATCCGAGGATGGAAATGTTTCGCATGGTCTCAGCCGGACATGATGTTCAGCGTGCGGAAGCCATGCACGATGAGGGTCCAGTAGCAATAAAGGATGGGTGCGGTGAAGAGAATCGAATCGAAGCGATCGAGAAAGCCGCCGTGTCCCGGAATCAGCGTGCCGGAGTCTTTCACCGCGGCGGAGCGCTTCCACATCGATTCGGCGAGATCGCCGACCACGCCGGCGAAGGAGAGGATCACGCCGGCGATGATGGCGTGCAGCAGAGGGAACTCGCGGAAGAACGTGAAGTGGATGACCACCGCGGAGATCATCGACGCCACGAAGCCGCCGATCAGTCCTTCGATCGTTTTCTTCGGGCTGATGCGCGGCGAGAGTTTGTGCTTGCCGAATTTCTTACCGGTGTAATACGCGCCGGAGTCGCCGAGCCAGACCACGAGCAGCAGGAAGAAGACGAGCTTCCAGCCGACCGGAAAATCGTGGCGCAGGCGAATCAGCGAGCCGCCGAGCATCCCGACGTACGTCGTGGCGAGCACGGCCACCGCGCTCGAGGGCAGCGAGTCTTCGAGCGAGCGTTTGCTGAAGACGTACGAGGCCGGGATCACGAGGAGGGCGGTGAACATCCCCAGCTCGACCGAGAGGTCGGGGAGGATGAACGCGGCCATGATGATCAGCATGATGCCGATGCAGAGCGGGATCGGGAGCTCGTAGCCTTTGGCGCGGCCGAGGGCGAGGAACTCGTACATCGCCAGCACGGCGATGAGGGCGATGGTGGCGTTGAAGACGTACTCGTGCGACCACCCGATGATCCAGATGGCGATCGGCGAGGCGATGGCCGCGGTAATTTCTCTGGCGTAACGCATTCGTTGGCGGCGCTACTCGTCGGCTTCGACGAACATCTCCGCGTCGCCGGGCTCCACTCCGCCGTAGCGCCGCTCGCGCGACTGGAAGTCGATGATCGCCTCGAAGAGATTGCGACGGCGAAAATCGGGCCAGAGAACTTTGGTCACGTGAATCTCGGCGTAGGCGATCTGCCACAGCAGGAAATTCGAGACGCGCAATTCGCCGCTCGTGCGGATGAGCAGATCGGGATCGTGGACGTTGGCGGTGTAGAGGTGATCGGAGAAAAAGGCTTCGTCGATGACGGCGTCGCTCATCTCCTTCTCGCGAAGGATGGCCATGATGCGATTGCAGGTGTCGACGATCTCGGCGCGGCCGCCGTAGTTGAGCGCGATCTGAAAGAGGAGGCCGGTGTTGGCGGCGGTTTTTTCCTCGGCGTAACGAAGCTCGCGCTGCACGGAGGGATCGAGCCCGTCGATGCGTCCGATCGGCGTGAAGCGGATGTTGTTCTCCATCAGAGTCTGCAGTTCCTTCCGCAGGTACTCCTTGAGCAGCATCATCAGCGTGGCCACTTCGTAGCGCGGGCGTTTCCAGTTTTCGACCGAGAAGGCGTAGAGCGTGATCACGCCGAGCTCGAGGCGCGCGGCGGTCTCGACGATCTCACGCACCGAGGCGATTCCGGAGCGATGACCTTCGACACGCGGGAGACTGCGCGCGCGGGCCCAGCGGCCGTTGCCGTCCATGATCACGGCGACATGCCGCGGGAGACGCTGCAGGTCGATCTTCTCGAGGAGGGTTTCCTCGATCGAGCCCGGCTCGGCTAACTTCCTGACGTCGATCACAGAGGGGGGATGTTAGCGCATTCGCGGATCAATACACGATCTCGCGCAGCACCAGCCCTTTGGCCGGCGCCGTCCATCGCGCCTCGACGAAGAGCTGCGCCGGATCGAGCCGGCCGCGGCCGATTTCGATGAGCGAGCCGGCGATGCGCCGCACCTGATATCGAAGGAAGCCATCGGCCGTCACGGTAATCAGAATCGCCCCGCCGAGACACTCCACCCAGAGCGACTGGATCGTCCGCGTCGTCGAGCTGACCTCGGGATCGGCAACGGTGAAAACCGCGAAGTCGTGCGTGCCGACGAGCTGCTGCGCGGCGGCGTGCATGCGCTCCACGTCGAGTTTCTGTGCGACATGCGCGTGGGTCTCGAACGCGAAGACGTCGGCCACCGCGACGTTCCAGATGCGGTACTCGTACGTTTTCCTTCTGGCCGCGAAGCGCGCGTGGAACTCATCGGCGACGACCTCCGCGTGCGTGACGCGCACGTCATGCGGCAGGAGGTGGTTGAGCCCGAGCACGATTCCGCGCGTGGGGATCGCGAACGGTGCGTCGTAGTGCGCGCGTTGCGCGGCGGCGTGCACCCCCGCGTCCGTGCGGCCGGCGCCATGAATGCGGATCGGCTCGTGATAGAGCTGCGAGAGCGCTCCTTCGAGCACCTGCTGGATGGAAGGGACGTCGAGCTGCAGTTGCCAGCCGCCGTACCGCGTTCCGAGATATTGAACGGTGAGCAGAACGCGGGCCGGTTGGCGATTGGCGGTTGGCGGCTGGCGGGATTCCACCGTCAACCGCCGGCCCCGAAGGGGCGAACCGTCAACCGCCCACGGCTCATCGCATGTCCTGCGCGATGATCTGTTCGCGCGCGAAGCCGGTCGTGTTCGAGATCTGATCGACGACGCCGATGGAGATCTTGTTCAGGCCGCGCTCGACGAGCAGTTCCAGCGTGTACGTGTAGAACTTCCCTTTGGTGCGGGCCATGTCGCCCTTCGGAATCCGGATCTGGTGCTGCTTGCGCGCAACATCGGACATGTCGTTGTCTTTGTTCGCGACGACGACGTAGATGTCGAAGCCGCCGACGAAATCGGATTCACCCTGCGGCATGAGCGTCAGCGATTCCATCGGGATCTGCACGTCGATGGGGATGCGGAAGAGACCGTCGTCCACCGGAGTCGGCGAGCCGATGCGGCCGAGAATGGCCAGATCGTTCTGCTTGCTGCGATAGAGGAGGTTGGCGACGACGCGATCGCTCATCTCCGCGAACATCGATTTCTCGACGAAGGTCTGGCGGTTGCGAACGCGGTAGTCCTTGTTCTTGACCTTGACCTGCAGGTAGCGCTGGCGGTCGACGCGCTCGGTGCCGGCGCGATAGCCGAGGGAGTAGTACGAGTCGAGATCCTTCTGGATGCGCTCGAAGGCGCCCTGGAAGTTGTTCGAGTTCACCGAGGCGAGGCCGCCGGTCATCTGCGCGATGAGCTGCATCGACTCTGTGGTGTTCGAGAGCGCCGCGGACGACACGTTGTTCGAGACGGCGCGCGAGTACTCGGCCGACATTTCCATGCCGCCGGTGAGACCGGCCGCGTGCACGGTGTAGATGGTGATGCCGTTCGCGTTGGCGGTCTTGGCGACTTTCTGGATCTCGTCGGCGCTGTCGTACGTCATCGACTCGAGCATCGTCGAGGTGGCGTTGGTCCACCCCTTCTCCCGCGCCTGATCGTCGATGAAATAGAACATTTCGCGGCCGGGCTGGATCGGGAAACCCTCGGAGGTGAGCACGAGGATCTTCTTGCCTTCGACGCCGGCCAGCGTGCTCATGAGCGCGTTCAGCGACGCCACGCCCTGACGGAGATCGTGCTCGACCGATGAAGCGTACTGGCGCGCGATGGCCACCGCTTCGTCATACGACTGCGCGTCGCGGATGCGGTCTTCGGTCGACTTGCGCTCGCTGCGGTTGGCGATGCCGAGGCCCGATTCCTTCGCCAGCGCGTCGAGATTCGATTCGATCTGGGCGATGTCGCGCGTGAACGGCACGCGCACTTTCATGCTGCGGTTGTAGGTGGCGATCATCGCCTCGTCGCCGGGACGCACCGCCGTTTTGAGGAAGCCTTTGGCCTGCTCGAACACGCGGTTGCGGTTGAACGGCGAGAGCGAGAGGTTGTCGACGTAGAAGATGATCCGGCGCTTCATGTTGTCCGGAACTTCCTGCTTCGCCTCGGGCGCGGGCTGCTCCGGCGCCTTCTCGAACGCCTCGAGCTTCGGACGTCCGCTTTCCACCTCGTAGAAGTTCGAGATCGGTTTCGGGACGCTGTTT
Organism: Thermoanaerobaculia bacterium; assembly: GCA_036261885.1. Lineage (GTDB taxonomy): Bacteria > Acidobacteriota > Thermoanaerobaculia > Gp7-AA8 > Gp7-AA8 > QHVT01. The sequence goes on from DATAJY010000007.1 coordinate 214,225, forward strand.
TCGAGGATCTGGAAGTCTTCGGCTTTGAGGCCGGGAACGGGATTGCCGCGCTTGTCGGTGACGACGACGTCTACGTTGATCACCCGGACGTCGATGTTCTCGACCAGTCTCGGCTGTTCGGGCTCGGCCGGCTTCCTCTGCGCCGAAAGGGGGAATGCGATCGCGGACGCGAGGAGAAGGGAGAGGAGTCGCTTCAAGGGTTTGGCCTCCGAGTGTGAGTGAGACTTCGTCCTTTCGACGAAGACCGCCCCCTTCGCGTTTCGCAAAGGCCGGCGCGCGTCGTGCGAGAATACAGGACCGCCGGAGGGAAACCGCGCGTCCGGTTCAAAATTTCCGATGAAACTTTCAGGGCAAGTGCAACCAGGAAAGCAAGATCCGCTCGGCTTCACGAAGATGGCCGGAGGCGGAAACGACTTCGTCGTGATCGACAATCGCGGCCCGAAAATCGGCGACGCGACCGAGCTGACGCGACGGATCTGCACCCCGCATCTCTCCGTCGGCGGCGACGGGCTCATTCTCGTCGAGCACTCCACGCGCGCGACGTTTCGCATGCGCTACTACAACTCCGACGGCTCGCTGGCCGCGTTCTGCGCGAACGGCACCCGCTGTGCGGCGCGGTTCGCCTTCATCAACGTCATCGCCGGCAAGAAGATGACCATCGAGACCGATGCCGGCATCGTCGGCGCCGAGATCGGCGACGGGGGACTGGTGACGTTGTCGCTGCCGGCTCCGCTGTCGTTCCGCCCCCACCGGCCGCTGCAGGTCGGCGCCACGAGAGTGCAGGGAAGCTCGATTCTCGTCGGCGTGCCGCACTACGTGCTCTTCCTGCGCGGCGATCTCTGGCATCACGACATCGTTCCGCTCGGACGCGCGATCCGGACGCACAAGGATCTCCTCCCCGACGGCGGCGCGAACGTGAATTTCGTTTCCGTTCGCGGCGAGCACGCCATCGACGTGCGCACCTACGAACGCGGCGTCGAGGCCGAAACGCTTTCCTGCGGCTCGGGCATCGTCTCTTCGGCGGTGACGAGCGCGCTGTTCGGCAAAGTGAAGTCGCCGGTGTCGGTGCTGACCCGCAGCGGCATCACGCTCGAGGTGTCGTTCGTCGTTCGCGACGGCCATGCCGATGAAGTGCGTCTGCGCGGCGATGCACGCGTGATCTATCGCGCGACCATCACGCCCGAAACGCTCGAAGGATTCGATCCCGAATTCGTGCGCGATCCCATCCCGCACGTGACCGTGTCGTGATTCGCGCGCTCCTGGCGATCGCCGCGTCCGCCTGGGCCGGATCCGTTGCGGTGCAGCACGGCACGCCGATCGATCAGGCGTTGCCGTTCCTCTGTGCGCTCGTCGCCCTCGCCGGCTCCCGCGACGCCACGCTCCTCGGCGTCCCCCTGCTGATCCTCGCCGAAAACGTGTTTTTCGAGGAGCAAACACGATTGCTCGCGATCGGGATCGTGATGAGCGGCGTCATGGCAATCACGATCACGCGGAGCGCTGAAAGCGGAGCGCCGGCGTCTCGCCGGCTGATGCCGGAGCGTCCCGCTCCGGGGTGGAGGGCGGCGGGACGCCGCGTGCTCAGCCGGCGGGACGCCGGCGTTCCGCTGGCGTTGATTCTGTTGCTTCGCTGGATTCCCTTTCCTCAACTCTGGCTCCGCGAGATCGCGCTCATCGTGATTGCGCTCGCGATTTACGAAGTTCTCCACCGCACTCCTTTTGCCACCGTCGTCGCGGTGCTCACGGCGCTCGCCACACCCGCGATTCCGTTACGCACGTTCGCGTTGCCGCTGGCGGTCTTGTTCGTCGCGCTGCTCGCGCGTTTTTTCAACGCGCCCAGGCTTCGATGGGAATGGCCGTCGGCGGTCGTGATTGCGTTCGTCGCGTTGTTCTTTCCATGGAGCGGGATCATGGCCCGCGCGTTTCCGTTCTTTCTGCGGCCGGTGATCGAGGAGCGCCCAAGACTGACGCTGAATTACGCGTTGAACGCGGGTGCGAAGACGGCGATCGACGTGCCGGGCGATGCGACGGCGTTGATCGTCTCCGGTGCGAACGTCGCGACGTTGCGACGCGGTGCGCGCCTCGGCCGTATCGAACCGGGAGGCATCGAGGTGCGCATCGGCGACGCGGCGGACTGGGGTTACATGCGCCGCGATCATTTCTACGGCTCGCACAATCCGCTGCCGCGCGATGTGGCCGGCCGCATCCGCGGCTGGGGCTACAACGCCTGGATCGACGGTGCGGGCCGCATCGCGTTGCCGCCGGGTGCGCGCACGATCACCGTCATGGGCGATGCCTCGTTGCCCGCCGGCGCGACGCTGCAGGTGGAAGCGTTCGAACTCCGATGATGCTCGCCGCCGTCATCGCCCTGGCCATGCTGCCGCTGGTCGCGCTTCGCGGCCGGACGTTGCTCTCCTTCTACGCCACGGCGATCACGCTCGACGGCATGGTCGCCTTCATTCGTAACCGGGGTGGTTACACATTCGATGAGCACCTCGGCCTGGTCGCGCTGGCGGTGCTGCATGTCGCGATCTTCGCGCTCTTCCTCGCGCGCGGCCGCAACGTCCGCTTCGATGCCACGCGGGCGATGCTGATCGGCGCGATCGTCTACGCGCTCGCCATTCCGGCGATGAGCGTGCATCCGCCCGACGGCGATGAAGAGCACTACCTCCTGGTCACGGAGTCGCTGGCCAGAGACGGCGATCTCGATCTTCGCAATCAGTACGCGACGCATCCGGACGTCCCGCAGTTTCCCGATGACCCGAAAGGTCGCAACGGCGAGCAGTACTCGCGTCACGAGCCGCTGCTCTCTTTGCTTCTGCTGCCGGGCTGGTGGCTCGCCGGACAGCGCGGCGCCATCGCGATCGTCGCCCTCTTCGGCGTTCTCCTGATTCGCTCGACCGTGCGCTGGATGGAGGACGAAGGTATCGACGACGCGACCATCCGCGCGGTCTTTCCGTTCTTCGCGCTGGCGCCGCCGGTGCTCTTCTTCGCCACGCGCGCGTGGCCGGAAGTGCCGGCTGCATTTTTCTTCGTCGAAGCGATTCGCGGCATTCGCGCGCATCGTGTTCAACGCTGGATCCCCGCGCTCCTCGGACTCGTTTTTCTCAAGCTGCGGTTCGTGCTGGTCGCGATCGTGCTCGCCGGCTCGCTGCTGTTCGAGCGGCGCGCGAAATTTGCGCGCTGGCAACTGATCGCGCTGATCGTGATTCTCGCGCCGCTGCTGCTGATGGCGGTCGTCGCCGGCAATCCGCTCAACGTGCATCGCGCGAGCGAGCTGCTCCCGGAATCACCGTATCGCTACGTGCGCGGCTTCTTCGGGCTGCTCACCGAGGGGATGAGCGGCATTCCGTTCCGCGCACCGTTCTATCTTTTTGGCCTGTTCGCGATCGTCCGGTGGCGCCACACGCCGCGCGGATTTCGCATCGGTGTCGTCGCCTCGCTGCTGTATCTCTTCTATCTCCTGCCGCGGCCGGAATGGTTCGGCGGCTGGGCACCACCGCTGCGCTACGTCGTTTTCCTGATGCCGGTGCTGGCCCTCGGCGCCGCATCGATGTGGAGCCGCATCTCGCGCGGCGCGATCGCGCTCGTTTCCGCATGGACGATCGGTCTCGTCATTCACGGCCTCCGCTATCCCTGGCGGCACTTCCACGAATTCACGGGAGAAAATCCGATCGGAGAATGGCTCTCGCTGCAGTACGGCTCCGATTTCTCGCGACTCTTCCCGAGCTTCATTCGTGCGAACGAGGCGCGCTGGATCGGCGTCGCGGTCGTGCTGCTGCTGATCGCGATCGGACTGCGGCGATGGAAGCTCGATCTGGCCATCCCGCTGTTCTCGATCGCGCTCGCATTCGGCTTTGCGTATGGCCGCAGGCCGGGCACGACCATCGAGCTCGAAGATCGGCACGTGAAGCACGAAGGCGGCAGGCTCTATCCCGATCCGTTCACGTTCATGCGCACCGAATACCGCGGTGGGTGGGTACTCGATGCGGGACACTCGGCGACGTTCCTCGCGCAGAAGGGGACGTACGATCTCGACTTCATCACCGGGCTCGGTGCGACGATCGAGCTCGGCGGACACGCGCTGGAGGTGCGGCCGGATGTTCGCTATCAAAAAGTGCGCGTGACCATTCCGGAAAGCGGTCCCGCGACGCTGCGTTGTCTCCGCGGCGCGATCAACGTCGATCGACTGGAGCGCGTGCATGAGTGACGTGATCGTGCTCGATCTCGACGGCGGCGCGATGCTCGACGAATGCCTCGCGTCGATTCACAAGCAGACCGTGAAGCCGCGGCGCGTGATCGTGCTCGACAACGGTTCGCGGACGCCGGTCACGCAACGTGTCCACGGCGTCGAGATCATTCGCAGCGAGACGAATCTCGGATTCGCCGGCGGTGCGAACGAAGCGTACCGGCACACGACCGCCGCGTTCGTGGCGCTGATCAACAACGACGTGGTGCTCGAGCGCGACTGGCTCGCGACGGTCGAGGCGGCGCTGGAGCGCGACGAAAAACTCGGCGCGGCGCAGACCATCATCCGCCGGCCCGACGGCCGCATCGACGGCGCCGGCATCGACATCGGCGACGGCACGTACCGGCAGATCGGCCACGGCCAGGCGATCGGCTCGCCGCTCGCGGTGGCCTGGGGCGTCTCCGCCACCGCCACGCTCTACCGCCGCGCCGCCCTCGGCTCCCGCATCTTCGACGAGCGCTTTTTCGCCTATTACGAAGACGTCGAGCTCTCCGCACGGCTCCATGAAAACGAGTGGCGCGTCTCTGTTCTCCCCGTCGTGAAAGCGACCCACCGCGGCTCGAGCAGCGCGCATGCGCTGCGCGGCGATGCGCTGCGTCTGCGCACCCGCAATCGCTACTGGGTGGCCCGTCTCCACACTGGCGTCGGCCGCATCAACGCGCTGCTGTGGGAAGACCTGAGGTTGCTGGTGAAGGGACGGTCGTCGGTACGAGGGATTGTTCAGGGGATGTTTCGAGCGATGAGCGATGAGGGATGAGGGTCGACACGCATCGCGAGAGTCACGCATGGGGCGATTCGACGTCATGTCGCAATCGGTGACGCTCGCGACGCGTGTCGAACCTCATCACTCATCCCTCATCACTGGTTATAGTTCGCCCGCGAATGTTCCGCGTTCTGGTCCACACTCCTGACGTCGTCGGGGATCGCATGGCGGGTCCCGGCATCCGTGCGTGGCACATCGCGCGGGAGCTGGCGAAGCATGTGCCGACGACGCTCGTGGCGAAGAGCGAGGGGGCGGCGCCGGAGGACGTTCCGCTGATCGTGCACGGCACCGATGCGGCGCGGGCGGCGATCCGCGAGGCGACGGTGCTGATCGGACAGCCGGCGCGCAACTTCCGCAAGCGGCGCCATCAGAGGATCGTCTATGACCTCTTCGATCCGCTGGTGCTCGAGCTGCGCGAGCTTTACGGCAACCTGCCGTCGTTGCGGCAGCGCGTGCATCTCGCCGCGGAATGGTGGCGGCTGGCCGAGGCGCTGATGCGGGCCGATCTGCTGATTTGCGCCGCACGCAAACAACGGCGCTTTTACGAAAACCTCCAGAGCGGCGATGCTCCGTGGCTGGAGATTCCGTTCGGCATCGATCTCGACGAAACGCGCGCCTGCGAGAAGCCGAAAGACAACGTCGTGATCTGGGGCGGGGGAGTGTGGGAGTGGCTCGATCCCGCGACGGCCATCGAAGCGGTGCAGCGCGTGAATCGCGATGGTCTTCGGGCGAAGCTGCTCTTCCTCGGCCGCAGCCGTCCGAATCGCAATCTCATCGACCGCCGCAGAGATGATCGCTTCGAGCAGTTGCTCGCCGCGGGCGGACCGCATGTTGCAGCCAACGAAGAATGGGTGCCGTATCGCGAGCGGCTTTCGTGGCTGCGGGCCGGCAAAATCGCTATCATGCTCCACCGTCGTACGGCGGAGGCCGATTACTCGATCCGCACGCGTCTCTTCGACGCCATCGCGGCCGGCGTTCCGGTAGTTGCCACCGCGGGAGGATTTGCGGCGGAGCTGGTCGAGCAGGAAGGCCTCGGCATCGTCGTACCGCCAGGGAACACCGATGCCGTAGCCGCGGCCATTCGGCGTCTGCTGACGGACGACGCATTCTCTTCCGCCTGCGTACAAAGTCTCGAGCGTCTTCGGCCGCGGTTCGCGTGGGATGTCGTCACGCGCCCGCTCGTCGACGCAATCTTGAAATGGCAAACGTAATGTTCGAAGCGCCAGTCGACGATGCCGCCGGTACGCCCGCGGCGCGCGTGGCCGCGCTCGACCTCTCGATTCTCATCGTCACCTGGAACAGCGAGCGCTGGATCGACCGCTGTCTGCGTTCCATCCCGGCCGCCTGCGAGGGGCTGCGCTACGAAGTGCTCGTGCACGACAACGCGTCGGACGACGCCACGCTCACGCTCGTGAGCAATGCGCGGGTCGTGCGCTCGCCGGTCAACGCCGGCTTCGGCGCCGGCACGAATCGCGTCTTCGCGCAGTCCACCGGCCGCTATGTCTTTCTCCTGAATCCCGACTGCGAGCTCGCGCCGAAGGCGCTCACGCTGCTGTTCGAGTTCATGGAGTCGCATCCGCAGATCGCCGCGGCCGCACCGCTGCTGATGGACGACGGCGGAAACGTGCAGCGCGAGTTTCAACTGCGCCGCCTGCCGACGTTGCGTTCGCTCGCCGCCGAGGTGCTGCTCCTCGACAAGCTCTTCCCGAAGAATGCCGTGACCGCGCGGCACCGCTATCGCGAGCTCGATCTCACCGAGCCGCGGCGCATCGAACAGCCGGCCGCGGCCGCGCTGCTGTTGCGTCGCAGCGTGATCGACGAGGTGGGGATGTTCGACGAACAGTTCGCGCCGGCGTGGTTCGAAGACGTCGACTTCTGCCGGCGCCTCGCCGAAGCGAAGCAGGACGTGTGGGTGGTGCCGGCCGCGCGCGTGCGGCATTTCGGCGGCGCGAGCCTCGAGCACATCCGCTTCGCAGGCTTCGTCGACGTCTGGTATCGCAACATGTGGCGCTACGCGCGCAAGTGGATGCGTCCCGCGCAGGCGGAGTCGCTGCGCCTGATGATCATTCTCGGCATGCTGCTGCGCTGCGCCGCGCATTTCGCCGGCCTGCATCCGCGCGGCATTCCGCGCCGCGAAGCGTTCCGCGCCTACGCGCACGTGATGAAGCGCGCGTTCGACCGCTGGGAAGAATGACGGCAAGCATGACGACGGGACGCGTGACCATCGTCCTCGTGACGTGGAACAGCGCGCGCTACCTGCCGCGCTGCCTCGAAGGCATCCTCCACCAGACGCACCGCGACACGGAGCTGATCGTGGTCGACAACGCGTCGCACGATGACTCGGCCGCCCTCGTGGCGCCGCACGCGGCAACGATCGTTCGCAACGAAACGAATCGCGGATTCAGCGGCGCCGTGAATCAGGCCATCGCGCTCGCGAGCGGCGAGTTCGTGCTGCTGCTCAATCCCGACTGCTTTCTGACCGCGGAGTACATCGAGCGGCTCGTGCGCGTGTTCGACGATGCGCAGACCGGCAGCGCCACCGGCCTCCTGCTGCGCGCGCGTGGTTTCGCGATCGAGCCGATGACCGAGGTCGATTCGATGGGGATGCGCATGACGCGCTCGGGACGGCATCTCGACCTGCACGAAGGTCCGCGCGAGCACGCGTTCGAAGTTTTCGGAGTGAGCGGCGCGGCGGCGATGCATCGCCTCGCGTTCCTGCGCGACGCGACCATCGACGGCGAGATCTGCGATGAGGATTTCTTCGCCTATCGCGAAGACGCCGATCTCGCGTGGCGCGGCCGGCTCTTCGGGTGGAAAGCGATATGCGAGCCGCGCGCGATCGCGTACCACGTGCGTCGCGTCACGCCCGAGGCGCGGCGCGAGCTGCCGGCCGACGTGAACATGCACTCGGTCAAGAACCGCTTTCTGCTGCGGCTCAAGAATGAAGGGCTCTACCTCGCGCTGCGCAACGCGCCGTTCGAGCTCGCGCGCGACCTCGTGGTGATCGTCGCGGCGCTGACGATCGAACGCACCTCGCTGCCGGCGTTCCCCTGGTTGTGGCGCAATCGGAAGCGCGTTCTCGCGCGCCGCCGCGAGATCCAGCGCCGCCGCAAGGTGCGCGATCATGAGCTGGCACGGTGGTTTCGTTGAAGATTGCGATCCTCGGCACGCGCGGTGTTCCTCCCGCGTACGGCGGCTTCGAAACGTTCGCCGCGGAAATGGGCGTGCGCCTCATCGCGCGCGGCCACGAAGTGTTCGTCTACTGCCGCGAAGAGGGGCCGGAAACGTGGAACGGCATCCATCGCATCGTGCTGCCGGCGGTCGCCGGACACAAATACTTCGAGACCGTTTCGCACTCGTTCTTCTCCGCGATCGATGCGCTGAAACGCGACTTCGACGTCGTCCTGGTCTGCAACGCCGCGAATGCGTTCGTGCTGCCGATTCTGCGCGCGGCGCGCATCCCGGTGGCCATCAACGTCGACGGCATCGAGCGCAAACGCCGCAAGTGGAACATCCTCGGCCGCGCGGTCTACTCGATCGGCGAAGCGTTCAGCGTCGGCTTCGCGAACGAAGTCGTCGCCGACGCCGACGTGATCGCCGACTACTACCACCGCAACTGGGCCGCCACGACGACGACCATCCCGTACGGCGCCGAGTTCCCCGACGAAGAAGACTCCGACGTCCTCGAACGCCTCGGCCTCACGAAGCGCAACTACATTCTTTATGTCAGCCGCTTCGAGCCCGAGAACAACCCGCTCGAAGTGGTCGAAGCGTACGAGCGCGCGTGGCGCGCGCGGATTGAGGATTCAGGATTGAGGATTGAGGATTCGGGCTCCGGCGCCGCCAATCCTCAATCCTCAATTCTCAATCCTCAATCCGGCGTTCCGCCGCTCGTCATGCTCGGCAAAGGGCTCTACGCGGCGGACCTCGTGCAAACGCTTCATGCGCATCGCAGCGAGTGCGTGCTCTTTCCCGGCGCGCTGTACGGCCGTGACTATCGGACGCTGCAGCGAAACGCGCTGATCTACATCCAGGCGACGGAAGTCGGGGGAACGCATCCGGCGCTCATCGAAGCGATGGCCTCGGGGGGATGTGTGCTGGCGCACGACACTCCGGAGAATCGGGAAGTCGGAGGCGACGCGGTAGGTTACTTCACACTCAGGCCCGACAGTCTTTCAGGCACAATTTCCGAATGGCTGTCCAAACCTCTCATACGAGAGGACTTCCGGGCACTGGCGCGGAAGCGGGCACAGGAGCGATACTCCTGGGAGAGGGTCACCGAGGCGTACGAACGGCTTTTTCAGAAACTGGCGGGGCAACGCTAGACGTTCTGAGCAGCCGTCCCGTATATGTCTGCGGTAAAAGAACGTAAGGCATGCTGAAGCAGAAAGCGCGGGTCATTGCGAGAATTGTTTTCGGTGTCGATCTCGCCCTGACGTCGATCGCATTCTTCACGGCGTTCGTCATCCGCGACGTCGTGCTTCCGATCGCCGACCCCTCTCACTTCCCGACCGGGCTCTTCCCTCTCTCCGAATACCTCAAGATCTATCCGCTGGTCCTGATCATCTGGTCGGTGCTGCTCTTCACCTACGACAGCTACCACTCGCATCGCACGATCCCGCTGACGAAAGAGGCGCTCACCACCGTGCGCGTCATCGTGGTCGGTACGGTGCTTCTGGCGACGCTCGCGTACCTTCTGCCGCTGCGTCAGCTGTCGCGCGCCTGGTTCGTGCTCTTCGGTGCGCTGAACGTCGTGCTGCTCGTCGCGGAGAAAGTGCTCGTGCGCGTGATCGCGCGCTGGGTTCGTTCGAAGGGTCTCAACTATCGAACGATTCTCATCGTCGGCACCGGCCGCCGGGCGACCGACATCGCGCGCATGGTCGCCGATCACAAATACTGGGGCTACAAGATTCTCGGCTTCGTCAGCGACGGACATCGCCTGTCGAACGGCTGGGCGCGGTACCGGATCTTCGGAACGGTTCCCGACCTGCGGCGCATCCTCGAGACCGGCGAGATCAAGGAGCCGATCGACGAGATCGTGTTCGCGGTAACGCGCAAGAAGCTCGACGAGATGAAGCAGATCTTCATCCTCTGCGAAGAGCTCGGCATCCGCACGCGCGTGGCGATGAACTTTTTCCAGAACCGCGTGGCGCGTCTCGAGATCGAAGAGCTCGAAGGCGTGCCGTTCCTCACGTTCACGACCACGCCGTCGAATGAAACGCACCTGGCGTTGAAGCGGACGCTCGACGTCGCGATCTCGCTCCTGATTCTCGCGCTCTCCGGGCCGATCTTCCTCATCGCGGCCATCGCCATCAAGCTCTCCTCTCCCGGCTCCGTGCTGTTCAAGCAGGAGCGCATCGGTCTCAACGGCCGGATGTTCACGCTCTACAAGTTCCGCACGATGATCGCGGATGCACACGCGCGTCGTGAGGAGGTCGAGCATCTCAACGAGATGACCGGTCCGGCGTTCAAGTCGAAAGCCGATCCTCGCGTGACGCCGGTGGGCCGCTGGCTGCGCCGGTTCTCGCTCGACGAGATTCCGCAGTTCTGGAACGTGCTGAAGGGCGACATGAGTCTCGTCGGCCCGCGTCCTCCGATTCCGGAGGAAGTGACGCAGTATCACCGCTGGCACCGCCGCCGGCTGTCGATGAAGCCGGGCCTCACGTGTCTCTGGCAGATCAGCGGACGCAACGAGATCCAGGATTTCGATCACTGGATGCAGCTCGATCTGCAGTACATCGACAACTGGTCGCCGAGCCTCGACTTCAAGATTCTGCTGCGCACCATCCCGGCCGTCCTGACCGGAAAAGGCGCCTCCTGAGCTAAGCCTCGGTGTTGCCGGGCCTGCTATTCTCGCCCGCACCGTTGCGCCAGAAGTTCCGCACCCTCGTCATCTGTCTCACTGCAGCCACGCTCACGTTGCTGCTCGTGCGCCTGTTGCACGCGCGCGGCGGGCCGTTCTTCGAAATCCCGGAGACGATTCTCGATCACGTCGAGAAGGAACGTCCGCTTTCGCGTGACGTGATCGTGCTTTGCCGCAAGGCGGAGCTCTGGATGCCGCGCGGATCGAGCGTCACGGTCATCGCTCCGGCGCAGGCGCCGCACTACGACTTCACGCATCACCTCACCGCGTGCGGACTGCTGCCGCATCACGAGGTGCGGCATCCGTCGCTCGCCGAGGGAGAGGAATGGCCGCGGTATGTGCTCGCGGTGGGGGAACCGCTCGCGCATCGCGGGTATCAGCTCGTGGCCGAATTTCCGGAAGGGCGGGTGTACGCACGGCGATGAGTGACGTTCTCGGATTCGCCGCCTATCTGCTGCTGCCGTTCATCGGCATCGTCGTCTGGCGGCTCGATGCGGTGCGCGAGCTCGCGATCGACGGCCGCATCGCCGTGGCCGGCGCGGCCGGCGCGCTCTTCCTCGGCATGCTCATGAGCGCGATGTCGCTCGTGCATCTGTCCTGGACGCGCACGGCGCTCTTCCTCGTGCTCGCGATCTTCATCGCGATCACGCTGCGCGGCGTGCGGTTCTCGGAGCTGCGCGTGGACTGGTCTCCCGCGCTGCTCGCGGTGCTCGCGCTTTTCGCGATCGTCGTCTACGCCTCGCTCACCGCGCGCGCCACGATCGGCGATCTCCTGTTTTTTTGGGGACCGAAGGGCGTGCACTTTCAGCAGGCGGGGAAAATCGACGTCGACTTTCTTCGCAATCCCGATCACTTCCTGCAGCATCGCGATTACCCGCCGTTGCTGCCGGCGCTGTTCGCCTGGTCGATGGCGCTCTCGCGCACCTTTTCCTGGTGGAGCGCGATTCTGTTCACTGCCTTGTGCGCGGCCGCGATCGTGTCGATGATCCGCTCGTTCACGCGCGACAACCTCTCGGGGCTGCTGGCGATGTCGATTCTCGCGTGGTGCTTCGTGCGGCCGTGGATCGCCGGTGGGGCGGATCCGCTGCTGCTGCTCTACGAAACGCTCGCGGTCTGCGCGCTCGTCTTCGCGCGCGACGCGCCGTCTCAAACCATCCTGGCGATGATCGGCCTCGGCGGCGCGATCGTCACGAAGGTCGAGGGAGCGAGCTTCGTCGCCGCGGTGCTGCTCGCGCTGCTGCTGCAGCGCATGCGTTTCCAACAGCTCGCGCTCATCGCCTCGGCGCCGCTCGCGCTTCTCGGTGCGTGGCTCACGTTTCTCTATCGCACGGAGCTCTTCGATACCTACCGCGGCCCCGGCGCGCTGAGCCTGCAGTTCTTCGGCAGCGCGTTGCGCGCGGCGTTCGCGGCCGCGAGCTACGACGCGTACTGGCTCCCGTGGATCGCGACGCTGCTCGTGATTTTCATGGGCGACGTGAAGCGCGCGCGCCTGCCGCTGACGATTGCCGCGATCACGTGCGCGACGACGATCTTCTTCTATCTCAAGAGCCCGACCGATCCGGCCGTTTTCTGGATTCCGTCGAGCGCGCATCGCGTGCTGCTCACGCCGCTCGTGATGCTGCTCATCGCCGCGGCGGCCGCGCATGCGCAAAAACTCCCCGCCACGCGCGACGCGCAGCGGGGAGCGATGGAGCGGTGACGATGCTGGTTACGGACAGGTCGCGAACGCGCTCGTGTCCGTGATCGCGTTGAACGGCTGTCCCGAGTAGTTGAAGTAACGCTTCGTGACGCCGTGCGGGAGATCGCTCACGACGAGCTCGACGTGCTGATCGGTGATGCCGGAGCTGAACACCCACCAGCGGCTGTTGACGCCGCAGCCGTTCAACACCTTCACGACCATTTCCCAGTTCGAGTCGGAGAAGAAGGTGAAGAGGCCGGAGTCGGATGTCTGGAACGCCACGACCTTTCCGGGGCCGCTCGTCGACGCGGTCTTGTACGTCGCACTCACCGCGTAGCGGCCGCTCGGACCGACGCAGAGCGTGTTCGTCGACGTCGAGCATCCGCCGGTGATCGCGGCATTGAGGTAGTTCGCCGACGCGCCGTTCTTCGTACCGTGCAGCGTGCCGACGGCATCGGTGGCGTCTGCGTCGAGCTCGTACACCGCCACGAGGCCGGCCTGCGCCGCATCGATCTCGCGATTGATCGTCGCGCGAATCTGGTCCTTCGTGCGGGCCACGTTCCAGAAGCGCACTTCATCGATGGCGCTGTTGGTCGGCGTGAACGTCCACGAGGGGTCGCTCCAGATGCGCCACGCGGCGGTGCTCGCCGTGATCGGTCCCGGCTCGACGCGCTCGCCCGCGAGCTCGCCGTCGACGTAGTGCGACAGCTTTTTCGTGGCGTTGTCGAACGTCACGGCGACGTGCGTCCAGTCGTTCGCCGGAACGGCACCGATGGTGTACGCGGAGGAACCGCCGCGCACGTACGAACGGATCGAACCTTCGCAGATGCCGATCCAGCTCGACTGCAGGTAATCGTTGCCGGCCAGCGACGTGCAGCCGGTGGTGGTGCCCATCGAGATCCACGCTTCGAACGTGAACGAACCGCCGGCGAAATTGAGGCTGCTCGAGTTCGGCAGCTGGATGTAGCCGTGTCCGGATGTGTTGGTGAGCCAGGCGCCATACGGCTGCGCGAACATCGCGCCCGCGGCGAGCATCACGGTCATGAGAACGAACAGACGCAGAGAAAGAGTTACACCCTTCACTTTTCGATCCTCCTGTGTTGTTGAAACGAACGTCAATATGTGCACGCCGCGGTGGCGAAGACGTGACGCAGCTAACAATTGAATCTGGGGATACCGAGGGGATTCGCGCGGGCGAACTGAACTAGACTTTCGCGCCATGACCAGGCTCGACGCCACGACCACCGAATTCCGCGATGCCGGGCACAAGCTCGTCGACTGGATCGCGGACTACTTCGAGAACATCGAATCGTATCCGGCGCTCTCGCGCGTGCAGCCGGGCGAGATCGAAAAGCGATTCGCCGCGGCGCCGGGCGCGCAGGGAAAGTCGTACGACGCGCTGCTGGCCGAGTTCCAGGAGAAGATTCTTCCCGGCATCACGCACTGGAATCACCCGTCGTTCTTCGCGTACTTCAGCATCACCGGCTCGCAGGCGGGCGTGCTCGCGGAGTTTCTCTCCGCCGCGATCAACGCGAACGGGATGCTCTGGAAAACGTCGCCCGCGCTGACCGAGCTCGAAACGCTCGCACTGCGCTGGCTGCGGGACGCTCTCGGGCTGCCGGGCGATCTCTTCGGCATCATCAATGACACCGCCTCCGTGAACGTCTTTCTCGCGATCGCCGCCGCGCGCGAAGCGACCGGTCTCAACATCCGGGGCGAGGGGATGACCGGCCGCGATCTGCCGGTGCTGCGTCTCTACTGTTCCGAGCACGCGCATTCGTCCGTCGACAAAGGTGCGCTGGCCCTCGGTTTCGGACAGAAGAACATCGTCAAGATTCCGGCCGACGAACATTTCGCGATGCGTCCCGATCTGCTCGAGGCGGCGATCGCACACGATCGCGCCGAAGGGTTTCTGCCGTGCATCGTCGTCGCCACGACCGGCACCACGTCGACCGCGGCGGTCGATCCGGTACGCGCCATCGGCCACATCGCGAAGCGCGAAGGCTGCTGGTTTCACGTCGACGCCGCGTACGCCGGCTCCGCCACGATCGTGCCGGAGTACCGCTGGATCTGGGACGGCATCGAGCTCGCCGACTCGATCGTCACGAATCCGCACAAGTGGCTCTTCACGCCGATCGATTGCAGCGTGCTGTACACGAAGCGGCCCGACGTGCTGCGCGAAACGTTCTCGCTCGTGCCCGAGTATCTGAAGACCACCGACACCGCCGAGATCAATTACATGGATTACGGCATCCAGCTCGGGCGCCGTTTCCGCGCCCTGAAGTTGTGGATGGTGCTCGAGCACTACGGCCTCGATCATCTGCGCGAGGTGATCCGCGGACACGTGATGATGGCCGAGCGTCTCGCGAACGAGCTGCGGCAACGCGACGGCGTGGAGGTGTTGTCGCAGTCGTTCAGCGTGGTCGTGTTCAAACTGCGCAGCGACGACGAAACGATGGCCGCGCTGGAGCGGATGAACGAGAGCGGCAGGATCTTCGTCTCGCACTCGAAGCTGCGCGGGCACTACGTGATTCGTGTGGCCATCGGGAACGGCGCGACGGAGTGGCGTCACGTCGCGGCGATCCTCGAAGGGCTGTAACGCGAGTTACGTGGCGTCCTGCGAGTTCAACAACTCCACGAGCGCGCTGCCGAACGCTTCGAGCTTCGCGTCGCCGATGCCGTAGACGCCGCGCAATTCGTAAAGCGTGGCCGGACGCTGGCGTGCGAGCTCGCGCAACGTGCGATCGCTGAAGATGACGTACGGCGGAACGCCGCGCTCCTGCGCTTCCTCGCGACGCCACGCGCGCAAGGCCTCGAAGAGCTGGCGATCGTACGGACCGTCGTCGACGATGCCGCGCCGCGAGGGTGCAGCGGCCGCGACTCCGGCGTCGCGTTTGCGAATGGCCGGCTGCCGCAGTTTCACCTCGGCGTAACCGCGCAGCACTTCGCGTGCGCGGGATCCGCAGCGCAGCACCGGATACTCGTCGCCGGTCTGCTCGAGAAATCCCTGGGCGATGAGTTGATAGACCCACTCGCGCACGTCGTGGCGCGACTGCCCTTTCAGCAGGCCGTAGGTCGAGAGTTGATCGTGCTGTCGCTGGCGGATGCGATCGGTGTCTTCCCCGCGCAGCACGCCGACGACATGCGCGACGCCGAACGACTCGCGAACGCGGACGACGCAGGAGACGATCTTCTGCGCCACGATCAGCGCATCCTCGACCTCTTCGGTTTCGCCGAGGCAGATGTCGCAGGCGTTGCAGTTCCCGGAGGCGAACGACTGGCCGAAATACTCGACCAGCGCGCGATGCCGGCACTTCGCACCCGAGCAATAGCGATCCATGTCGTTGAGATGCCGGATGGCGGAGTCGGCGTATTCGCGATCGGTCGCGTTGTCGACGATCATCGATTTCCAGAGCATCAGATCGGCGCCGGAGTAGAGCAGCACGCATTCCGCTTCGAGCCCGTCGCGTCCCGCGCGTCCTGATTCCTGCTGGTAGTGCTCGATCGACTTCGGCATGCCGGTGTGCAGCACGAAGCGGACGTTGGAGCGATCGATGCCCATGCCGAAGGCAACGGTGGCGACGACGATGTCGCACCGCTCGGTCGAGAATTTCTCCTGCGCGTCGTGACGCTCTTCCGGAGTCAGTCCGGCGTGGTACGCGACGACGTTCTGTCCGCGCTTGCGCAGTTTCTCGGCCAGCGAGTCGACGTCCTTGCGGCGCGTGCAGTAGATGATCCCGGCTTCGTCCTTGTGGCGCTCGAGGACGTCGAGCACCTGTTTCGACTCGTCCTGGCGCGGCAGCACGCGATAGGTGAGGTTCGGACGATCGAAATCGCCGACGAGCATCAGCGGCTCGCGCAACCCGAGCTGGTGGGCGATGTCGTTGCGCACCTCGGGGGTCGCGGTCGCGGTGTAGGCATGCATCGACGCCTCGGGGAACTCTTCCCGCAGTAGACGCAGCTGCCGATACTCCGGACGGAAATCGTGACCCCAGTGGCTGATGCAGTGCGCCTCGTCGATGGCGAACGTTTTCACGCCGGTGCGGCGCAGCATTTCCCGAAACTGCGGCATCGACAGGCGCTCGGGCGAGACGAACAGCAGCTTGAGCCGCTTCGCGAAGAGCTCCCGCTCGGTGCCGCGAATCGAATCGAGACTCATCGAGCTGTTGACCTGCGCCGCCGCGATGCCGTTCTCGCGCAACCCGTCGACCTGATCTTTCATCAATGAAATCAGGGGGGAAACGACCACCGTGACGCCGTCGCTGAGAATCGCCGGCGCCTGGTAGCAGAGCGATTTGCCGCCGCCGGTCGGCATGACCACGAGCGAGTCGCGGCTCGACAGCGCGGCCAGCATCGCTTCTTCCTGCAGTGGACGGAGCGAGGAGTAACCCCAATGCTTCTGAATGATTTCGAGGAGACGGGCTTTCATAGGCGAGGCGGCGGGCCGGACGTGCTGGTGTGAATTATCGCATTGTGCTATTCATCGCCGGCCATGCACGCGATCCGCGCGTCCGCGCGTTACTCTCAGGCGATTCGAGCGACCGCCGAGCTCCTCACGAAGTTGCGTATCGATGCGATGTTCGTCGGCGGCGTCGCCCGCGCGGCCTGGGTCGGAAGCGAGATCGAAGGCGGCGCCGTCGATGTGCTCGCCCTCATGAATGCGCCGCAGAAGAATCAGGTGGCCATGATGGCCAGCAACCGCGGCTTTCGCGTCGATCGCGAGGAGCTGGAACAGACCGACGAGCTCGATCTGATTCCGCTGAACTACCTCCTCGAGGATGGAGAGGTTCGCGTGCACGTGCTGCTCGCGAGCAATGCGTTGTACGGACGGATGGTGTCGGCCGGCGTCGGCACGACGCTCGACGACCGCGAGATCAAGGTGCCGCGCGCGGAGGATCTGGCGCTGCTGCTGCTCATGTCCGAGGATCAGGAAGCGGTGGCGCATCTCACCACGTTGCCGGAGTTCGATCTCGCCGCGTTTCGCGAGCGGCTGTCATCGATCGGCCTGAGCGGGATGGTGAACGAACGATGAAGTGGATCGATCGGCAGGACGAGCTCGAAGAAGTTCTCCATCGCGTCGGCGCACACGATCAGATCGCCATCGATACCGAGGCGGATTCACTGCACTCGTACTTCGACAAGGTCTGTCTGATCCAGATCTCGATTCCGAATGAAGATCTGGTCGTCGATCCGTTGAACGGCGTGAGCCTCAAGACATTCGGCGAGATTCTCGCGAATCCGTCGGTGACGAAGGTCTTCCACGGCGGCGATTACGACCTGCGCATCATGAATCGCGATTTCGGATTCACGGTTCGCAATCTCATCGACACATCGGTCTGCGCCCAGCTCCTCGGTTACGAGGGCATCGGCCTGGCCGCGCTGCTCGACCGGCACTTCGGTGTCAAGCTCAACAAGGCCCATCAGCGCGCCGACTGGTCGATGCGCCCGCTGCCGCCGGACATGCTCGAGTACGCGGCGATGGATACGCACTATCTCGTCGCGCTCGCCGCGAAGCTGCGCGAAGAGCTGACCGCCCTCGGCCGCTGGGAGTGGGCACTCGAGGAGTTCTCGCGAATGGAGAGCATCCGCTTCCGTGAGGCAACCGAGGAAGACGGCGAGCCGTGGCGCAAAGTGAAGAACATCGGCAATCTCGATCGCCGCTCGCTGGCGATCGTGCGCGATCTCTACGCCTGGCGCGATGTGCTGGCCCGCAAGGCCGACCGTCCGCCGTTCAAAGTGCTCGGCAATGACGCGCTGGTCGACATCGCGAAGGAAAAACCGCCCACGGTGCGCGATCTCGCGCAGATCAAAACGGTGTCGCGCTATCACTCCGATCGCTACGGTCGCGATCTCGCCGGCATCGTCCGCCGGGCAATGGAAATCGCCGAGAACGAGCTGCCGGAGAAGAACGAGCCGCGGCCGTGGATCCGCGACAAGGCGCTCGAAGCGAAGGTCGACCGTCTCAAGCGCGTGCGCGACAAGTACGCGCGCGAGCTGAAGATCGACGGCTCGGTGCTCGCTCCGCGGCACGTGCTGTCGGCCGTCGCCACGAGCAACTCGCTCGACGTACCGGCGATGCGCGAGTGGCAGAAGAAGCTGATGGGCGAGGAACTGTTGAAGGCGGCGGAAGGCGACAAGAAGCTCTTCTGACGTTCGGTCGCGCGGCCGTGCTTTCGCGCCGCGATACAATCCCCCGCCTCATGGAACGCGTTACCGATTATCAGGTCATCATCATCGGATCGGGCCCGGCCGGCTGCACCGCCGCGCTCTATCTCTCCCGCGCGAACATCAAGGCGCTGGTGCTCGAAGGGCTGCAGCCCGGCGGCCAGCTGACGATCACGACGGACGTCGAAAACTATCCCGGATTCCCCGAGGGGATCATGGGACCGAAGCTGATGGAGTTGATGCGGCAGCAGGCCGAGCGGTTCGGCGCGACGTTCATGCCGCTCGAGCCGGTCGAGAGGGTGAACTTCCGGACGCATCCGTTCGAAGTGCAGACAGACTCGAAGCTGTTCATCGCACCGGCGGTGATCGTCGCCTCCGGCGCCTCGGCGAAGCAGATCGGTCTGCCGAGCGAGCAGGCGCTGCAGGGCTTCGGCGTCTCGTACTGCGCGACGTGCGACGGGTTCTTCTTCAAGGAGAAGGAGATCGTGGTCGTGGGCGGCGGCGATTCGGCGATGGAGGAAGCGAACTTCCTCACGAAATTCGCGAAGAAGGTCACGGTGGTGCATCGCCGCGAGGAGCTCCGCGCCTCGAAGATCATGCAGGAGCGCGCACTCGCGAATCCGAAAATCGAGTTCATCTTCAATACGACGGTGGACGAGGTCATCGGGTCGAAAGAGGAAGGCGTGAAAGCGCTGAAGCTGCGCAATCTCGTGACGAACGAGACGAGCGAACTGTTCGCCCAGGGCCTGTTCGTGGCCATCGGACACACGCCGAACACCGCACCGTACGCCGGACAGCTGGAGCTCGATCAGGCAGGCTACATCTCGCTGCCGCATCGCAACTCGACGCAGACGAACATTCATGGCGTCTTCGCCTGCGGCGATGTGGTCGATCACATCTATCGCCAGGCCATCACGGCCGCCGGCTCCGGCTGCCAGGCCGCGCTCGACTGCGAACGCTGGCTGACGCACGAACGGATCACCGAGCGCTGGGATCTTCCGAGAGGCGAAGAAGAACGAGTCTGAGCGCGGGCTCGGCTCGCGACGCTTGTCGTTCCTGCTGACGCGTTCGTGATCTGGATGCGCACGCAACGTGCTCTGCTTCGCCATGGAGGTTCTTCATGGCGAAGTGTGATGTCTGCGGAAACGACTACGACAAGAGTTTCGAGGTGAACGGTCCGCGCGGGCGCGGGACGTTCGACAGCTTCGAATGCGCGATCCACAAGCTCGCGCCGAAATGCGAACACTGCGGCTGCATGGTGATCGGCCACGGAATCGAAGCGGACGGAAAGTTCTACTGCTGCGCGAACTGCGCGCGGAACGCCGGCCACCACGAAGCGCGCGACCGCGTTTGAGCGAGGGGAACGACGAGGGGCCTCCGGCGGGCGGGCACGGCCCGCACCGCTTGTTGTCCCTTCTAACGCGTTCGCGGTGTTTGCGCGCGGCGTCCGGAAACGCGTTCGCAGGAACAAGCAGCGGTGCGGGCGGTGCCCGCCCGCCGGAGGCCTCCGGTCGTCTCTCGCGCCAATAAAAAAAGCCGCGCTTGCGCGCGGCTTCGCTCCTTGCGTGAAGCGAACGTTAGAACGCGTTGAGGATGTACTCGAGCGGGTTGACGGGATTGTTGTTCACGCGCACCTCGTAGTGCAGATGCGGGCCGGTCGAGCGGCCGGTGGAGCCGACGTAGCCGATCACGTCGCCGCGGTTGATGCGGGCGCCGGGACGAACGGCGAAGCCGGAGAGGTGGCCGTAGCGGGTCGAGTATCCGTAGCCGTGGGAGACGTAGACCACGTTGCCGTAGCCGTTGGCCCATTCGGCCTTGACCACGATTCCGTCGGCGGGAGAGCGGACGGGCTGGCCGACCGCGGAGGAGATGTCGATGGCGTTGTGCTGGCCCGACTCACCGGTGAAGGGGTCGGAGCGACCGCCGAACCCGTCCGTGAGGATGCCGCGAACGGGGGCGATGGAGGGAGTCGAGGAGAGGAGGCGCGACTGCGCCGTGAACTTCTGTTCGAGCTCGTTCAGATCTTTGGTGAGATTGTGCGAACGGAAGCTCATCTTGTCGATGTCGTCGCGGTACGGGCTGGCGGCGGCTTCATCGTTGCGAAGACCACCCGAGCCACCCTGGGCCGACTCATCGAGCGTGGTGATGCCGGCGATGATGGCCAGCTTGCGCGTACGGTCTTCCACCGTACGGAGTTGCGTGCGAAGAGAATCGACCGACTTCCCGAACTGCTCGTTGGCCGCCTGAAGCTCTTTGTTCTCGTGACGGAGCTTCGAAAGCTCGTGCGTCTGCGAAAGAGAGGTGAAGTACTGCACCGAGAAGAACGTCGAAAGACAGAGCGACGACGTGACGAGAGACAGAATGGAGAAGAGCAGGCGGTGCGAGACCTTCAACTTTCTGAACTTGGCCCGGGCGTGCGGGACAAAAATGATCGTTGAATAACGCTGATCCATGCGAGCTCCCCGTGTTAATGAAAAGTGAACTGGGCCGTTCGTGAGCGCGTATTCTGGTGAAGGAAGGACGGGGAGTCAACGAAAAACTCGCCTCAAACGCATCACTTTTGGAAGATACCGTGTCACAGCTAAACCCTCATAAATTAAGCACTTGCAACCCCTGATTATGGTGAAACCGCATATTCGGCCGGGATGCTGTGATGTCCCCGTGCATAATCGCAAATAACATCACACCCTGCCGAAACTGGCGCATCATCATGCGCACTTGCCCTGGTGTTTCCCATCACCTGTTTCTACGAATGCTAGAATCCGCCGCGCCGTTCCGGCGATACGGTTTTCCGAACATTCGGCTACGGCGAGGTCCAATCCGAAACATGCGAGCAGACTGGCACACCTACTTCATGGGCATCGCCCACCAGGCCGCGACCCGCGCGACCTGCCAACGCAAGCACGTCGGGGCCGTGATCGTCCGCGATCGCACGGTCCTCTCCACCGGGTACAACGGCTCGATCCGCGGACTGCCGCATTGCGAGGATCAGGGCTGCGTCGTCGAGGATGGGCACTGCGTCACCACCGTGCACGCAGAGGCCAACGCGATTCTGCAGGCGGCAAAGAATGGAGTGTCGGTCGATGGGGCGGAGCTCTACACCACCGCCTCGCCGTGCTGGAACTGCTTCAAGCTGATCGCGAACGCCGGGATCCGGAAGATCTACTACGGCGAGTTCTATCGCGATGAGCGTTCCCGCGAGACGGCAGCAAAGATCGGGATCGACCTCGTTGACCTGGGCATCCCGGCTCTGAAATAGTCGGCGCCCGCCGATGCTCATTCTCGCCGCCGATACGTCACTCCCGATTCTCTCCGTGGCCGTCATCGACGACGGCACGCTGATCGGCGCGATGGCGCTCGAAGGGCGCGGCTCGCGCAACGAGAAGCTGCTGCCGGCCATCGACTGGCTGCTCGCCGAGAACGCGATCGAGCGGACCGCGATCGCGCTGTTCGCGGTGACGCGCGGTCCCGGCTCGTTCACCGGTGTGCGCATCGGCCTGGCCACGATTCAGGGTCTGGCGATGGCGCTGCGCAAGCCGGTCTGCGCGATGTCGACGCACGAGGCGATCGCATTCGGCGAGAGCGGGCGCGTGACGATCGCCGACGACGCCGGCCGCGGCGAGCTGTATGTCTCGACGTTCGAAGACGGCCGCGAGCTCGTGGCGCCGCGGCTCGCCGGCGAGGTCGAAGGGCGCGTGATCCGCGTCGACGAGTTTCTGCAGAACGGAAACGTCGCGCTCCGATGTGCGCGGCGTGCGTTGGAGCTCGAGCGTTCGGGAGACGGCGATCGCTATCGCGACGTGACGCCGATCTATGTCCGGCTGGCAGAGGCCGAGGTCAAGCTGCGGCAGAAACAAAATGCCTGAAGCGGTGCAGATCGCAAAGGCCACACGCGCCGACGTCGAGGCCATCCACAGGATCGAAGAAGCCTCTTTTCTCGCGCCGTGGCGCCGCGAGTTTTTCATCGGCGAGCTGATGTCCGACGGCCGGTTCAACGTCGTCGCGAAACGCGACGGCGTCGTCATCGCCTACCTCTTCGCGATGTGGATCTTTGACGAGATGCACGTCAACAAGATCGCGGTCGTGGAAGAAGAGCGGCGCAAGGGGATCGCCGACATGCTGATGGATGCCTGCTTCCACCACGCGCGCGAGCGCGGCGTGAAGACGATCGCGCTCGAGGTGCGCAAGTCGAATCGCGGCGCGCAGGAGTTTTACAGGCATCTCGAGTTCAAGTCGTCTTACATCCGCCCGCGTTACTACCCCGACGGCGAGGCGGCGGTGGTGATGATTCGCGAGCTCTGATCACTCGCGCCAGCGGACGACGTACGACTTCGGCCGCTGCAACCGCGCCCGCAACTCGTTCGCGACGTCGGTGTCGGTGACGAGAGCGGTCGAGCGGCGTTCGGCGTCGGCCAGTTCGGACGACGCCGTCTTTTCGTCGCGCAGCAATGCCGCGAGCGGATCGGGGGAGATCCATTTTCCTTCGAGCGCGGTGAGCATCGCGTAGAGATCGATCGGCTCGATGGCCGGTGCGCCGTCGTTCGTCGCGGTGAAGCCTTCGCTCGAAAGCACGCTGCCGGGCGTGCGGACGACGATGCGCGCGGGAAACGGATTGAAGATCAGATCCGCTTCCTTGTCGATCGTTTCGGCCACCCCTTCGCGCGCGTCCATCCGATCGGCGATGTTGCCCATCGCGAGCTGCACCGCTTCCACGAGCGGCGTCTCTTCTTCGAGCACGGTTACCGGCGTGCCGTCTTCGTTCTTTTCGCTGAACAGCGCCGCGAAGAGCCATTGCGCGCGTTGTGGGTTGTGGTCGAGGTAGCGATAGAGATCGTGCACGGCGCGGAAGTACGTGCCGGCGTCGCGGCTCCAGCCCAGAAGCTCCGCGTCGAACTGTCGTTGCTGTTCGCGCGTGGCGCGCGTGCTGCTGCCGGGGAAGAACGCGAGCTCGCGCCAGCCCTCGCCCTGAAAGGTTTTCACGGTGATGTTCGCGTCGGCGAAGAGGAGTTGCAGATCGTCGGGAGGAATCGTGGCGATCCGAGTGACGCGCGTGAGCGTGCCGCGCTCGCGATGAAACGTCGCGCTGTCTTCGGCGGCGCGGACGCGCGCGAAGCGCACCGCCCACGGATCGGTGTTCGCGAGCGCGGCGGCGCGTGCGGATTCGTAGCGCCGGTGCATCGCTTCGCTGGAGGGATTGGCCGGAATCGCCGTCACCGCGGTCACGACGACGGTGTCGCCTGCGCCACGAAAATCGATCGTCAGCTCATCGGTGGGCGGCCTGCGGCAGGCCGCGGTGGCGAGCAGCAGGCAGAGCGCCGCGAAGCGCAGTCGCATCGTTACTCCTCCTTGATCGCGGCGATCGGATCGAGGCGCGAGGCGATGCGCGCGGGATACCACGTTGCGAGCACGGACAGCAGCACGGCCACGATGTTCACACCGACGACGTCTTGGACGTCGAGGGAGAACGGGAGGTAACTGACGAAGTAGACGTCGGGCGGCAGCGGCACGAGATGGTAGCGATTGGCGAGCCACGCGAAGCCGATGCCGATGATGTTGCCGAGGAGCGTGCCGGTCAGACCGATGATCAGGCCGAGCTGCATGAAGAGCGTGAGGATGTTGCGATTGGTGGCTCCGAGCGTGCGCAGAATGCCGACCGACGGGCGCTTCTCGAGGATCAGCATCGACAG
The DNA here is from genome assembly GCA_036261885.1 of Thermoanaerobaculia bacterium. GTDB lineage: Bacteria > Acidobacteriota > Thermoanaerobaculia > Gp7-AA8 > Gp7-AA8 > QHVT01. The sequence goes on from DATAJY010000007.1 coordinate 238,627, forward strand.
CGACGAGACGAGGTTCAGCGCCGCGACGAGGATGATCAGGGAGATCGTCGCGAACATCACCGTCTTCTCGAGCCGCAGCGCGAGGAAGAGCGGCCGGTTGATTTCCTTCCACGTCTTGAACTGCACGTTCGGAAACTTTGCCGCCAGCGCCGCCTGCACCTCCTCGGCGCGCGCGACCGGGCCGAACATCTCGATGCCGGTCGGCAGGCCGGTCGTGCCGAAGAGCGCCGCGGCGTCCTCGTGCGAGAGCCAGGCGTCGACCGACGACTCTTCCTGCGACGGCATGAGGATGCGCGTGATGCGATAGCGCCGCATCACCGGCGCAGGACCGAACGGCGTGAGCCGCGTACGCGGCGCGACGACGGTGATGGTGTCGCCGTTGTCGAGCGACAGCCCGGCCGCGAACCCGCGCGTGAGATAGATCTCCGGCTCTCCCGCATCCCACACCCGCGGACCTCCGGAACCACGCAGATCCGCCACCGGCTCGTGTCCCGGCGTGAGCGAGCGGACGCGCATCGGCCGGCCGGTCCCCTGGTCTTCGTTGGCGCCGTAGCCGATTCCGGTGACGTAAGGCCGCACATCCAAAACGCCGTTCGCTTTCGCGGCGGCGACGATCGCCTCTGCATGTTCGATGGTGTTGCGGCCGGCCGGCTCGACGAGCAGCATCGGGCTCGATTGAATGAGCCGCCCCTTGATCTCTCCCTGCAATCCCGACAGGAGCGCAATGGAGATCAGCAGCACCGCCACCGCCACCATCAGCCCGAGCATGCTCATGAACGAGAGAAACGCCGTATGCGCCCGCTTGCGCGCGGTCGAGAAGTAACGGCGGGCGATCTTGAATTCGATGGACATCAGTTGGCGGTTGGCGGTTGGCGGTTGGCGGGAGCACCGCAACCGTCAGGCCAACGGGTCGTTAGATTACTCGGTCTCTCCTGCCAACCGCCAACCGCCAACTGCCAACTGTTCTACAGCTTCTTCAGCGCTTCGACCGCGGCTTCGATCGTTTCCATCTGCAGGGAGAAGGACATCCGAAGGTGTCCTTCGCCTTCCGGGCCGAAGACGACGCCGGGGACGGAGGCGATCGAGGTGCGGTCGAGCAGCGTTTCCATCGCCTGCCACGAATCGCCGCCGAGGCGGGTGCGCACGTCGGGGAAGGCATAGAACGCGCCGGGAGGGGTGAGGCAGTCGAAGCCGGCGTTGCGGAAGCCGCCGACGAGGAGATCGCGGCGCTGGCGGTATTGCTCGCGCAGCGTGTCGAAGAAATGCGGATCGTGGGTGATGGCGGCGAGCGCGGCGTGCTGCGTCGGAGTCGACACGCCATTCACGGTGTTGAGCACGAGCTTGCGCAGGAACCCCATGAACGTCTCGGGGGCGACGACGTAGCCGATGCGCCAGCCGGTCATCGAGAACGACTTCGAGAACGTGTAGACGGTGAGCGTGCGCTCGAGCATCCCCGGCATCGAGGCGATCGACACGTGCTCGCCGTCGTAGATCAGATCCTCGTACGCCTCGTCGGCGATCACGGTCAGGTCGTGTGCTTTCGCGAAGTCGGCGATCTGCGCGAGCTGTTCGCGCGTGAGCATGTCGCCGGTCGGATTCGCGGGCGTGTTGATGTAGATGACGCGCAACCGTTCGGTTGCACGTGATTCGAGGAGCTCGCGCAAATCGCCGCGCTGGCGCACTTCGTCCCACGGCACGCGCACCGCGATGCCGCCGGAGAACGAGACCTGGTCCTTGATCGGCGTCCAGTACGGCGCGAGGAACATCACCTCGTCGCCCGGATTCACGCTCGCCTGGAACGCGCAGAAGAGACCGTGCGCGCCGCCGGAGGTCATGATGATGTCGTTCGTCGAGACCGCGATCCCGTTCTTGCGCGCGAGCTTCGCCTCGAGCGCCTCGAGCAGCGTCGGGATGCCGGAGGAGGGGGCGTAGCGCGTCTGGTTCGCATCGACGGCGGCCTTCATCGCTTCCTTGACGAAGTCCGGCGTGTTCATGAACGGCTCACCGCCTTCGAGCTGCAGCACGCGGTGTCCGCTCTCGCGCATGGCCAGCACGCGGTTGCGGATCTTGACGATGTCGGAGAAACCGAGAAGGTGGGAACGGTCGGCGACTTTCAAGCGGCGCGGATTGTATAGGTTGTCGGGAGCCGGTTGTCGGAAGTCGGGAGTCGGGGGGACCGCTTCGCTTCCTGCGAGCGGATCGGTTGTTGGCCGCCGACAACCGACGACCAACGTGCCGATGGCGAAACACTACAGCGGCGGATTCGACGGCGGCGGCGTGGCGTTCTCCGGCGCCGGTGCGGGCTGCGGCTCGAGCGCCTGATTGCGCGGACGGCGGCGGCGATTCGGCTGCGCGGTGTTGCTCTGCGGCTGCGTTTGCGCGCCCGGATCGGTCGGCGGTGCGGATGGCGTCACGATCGTGCGCGGAGCCGGCTGCGGCGACGGCGCGTCGTTCATGCGCGGCGCGCTCGTGCCATTCGGCGCCGGCGGCACGATCGTCACTCCGGCGAAGACCGGCGCGTCCTGGAACTGGAGGCTCTCTTTCGTGTGCTCCGCTTTGTACATGCGGATGAGCGCGAGGTCGGTGAGGGAGCTGTCGAGCACGCGCGGATTGACGGCCACGTCGAGCAGCTTCGGATTGATCGAGTAGGCCTTCGCATAGAGCTCGATGGCGCGATCGCTGTGGAAGCGCTTCTCTTCGATCAGGCCGAGCTGGAAGAGCGCGGCGGAGTGGCCGGGCTTGAGGCTGACGGTGCGCTGCAGCGCGCGTCGCGCGCCGAGCTCGTCGCCGTTCGCGGCGCGCACCAGGCCGAGGTTGTACCAGGCCGGGTAATACTTGCCGTCGGCATCGACGGCGCGCTCGAACTCGCGCGCGGCATCCTTCGGAAAGCCTTTCTCGACGAGCATGGCCCCGAGGTCGTTGTGCAGTTCGGCGGAGCTCGGATTTGCGCGCAGCTCGTCGAGCACGCGCTGCATCTCGGCGTCGAGTGCGCTGCCGGTGTTGAGGTACTTCGCGTAGAACGGCTTCGCGTACGGATTTTCGTCGCGATGGGTCAGCTCGCGCATCTGGGCGCAGCTGGTGGCCGTCAGCGCGGCAACGGCAAGGATCAGCATTCGGTTCATTCGATCGATCTCAATCCTGAAGTGGTTTCGCTTTCAACTTCACTTTCCCGTCGATCGTCTCGACGCGGAAGGCGACGGTGCTGACGTGATACTTCTCCCGCACCAGCTCGGTCTGTTTTTCCACCATCGCCGCCATCTGTTCGTACGAGACCGAGGGCGGTTTGCCGAGTTTGCTGTGTTCGCGTTCGATTTCGGCGTACAACCTGCGGAGCTGCTCGCCGTTCGAGCCGGGAGTCATCCTTACATACGGATCGGCCGCGTTCGACGTTACGCGCGGCTGCGGAGGCGCGGCCGGTGCGGCTTCGTGCGGCGCCGACATCGCGGCCTGACGGCGGCGAAAGTCGAGCGGACCTTCCTCGCGCTCGCGCATCCGCCGGCCCCACATTTCGCGGTACTGGTTGTAGCGGGACTGGAGCGTGTTGAAGCGGAAACGGCGGCTGTTGTCCCGCATCCGCTGCCTGTTCAACTCGTGGATGAACGTCTCCACCTGATGGCGCTCGAAGCTCGGCACCATCTTCACGATTCCGGCGAAGAACTGGTCGTACTTGTTCTTCAGTTTCCGGATGTCTTCCTCGAGCTTGTCGAGTTCGTCGTCCTGCTTAATCACGCGAGTGGTTCAACTAGACTACGTCAGGCAATGGCAAAAGCGTCCGCCGCGGCGGCAGATTCCAGTGTGCTCCGCGCGATCCCTTCGGTCGAGCGAATTCTTACCACGCCCGCCTTCGGTCCGCTTCTGGCCGAGTTCGGCCGTGACCGCGTGAAAGACGGTCTGGTCGAGCACCTCACCACCCTCCGCGCCACCCGCACCGCCTACAGCGAGCCGGAGGCGGCGAGCAGCGTCCGCGAAGCTCTTGCCAGCACGATGCGCTCGACGCTTCGCCGCACCATCAACGGGACCGGCATCCTGATCCACACGAACCTCGGCCGCGCGCCGATCGATCGCTCGATCTGGAATGACGCCGCCGACATCGTCACCGCCTACTCGAATCTCGAGTTCGATGTCGACAGCGGCGAGCGTGGCGCGCGCGACGAACATCTCACCGGTCTCTGCCGCGCGCTGTTCGGCTGCGAAGCGGCCATCCTCACCAACAACAACGCCGCCGGAACGATGCTCCTCCTGGCGGCCAGTGCGGCGGGGAAGGAAGTGATCGTCTCGCGCGGCGAGCTCGTCGAGATCGGCGGCGCCTTCCGCGTTCCCGACGTCATTCAACAGGGCGGCGCGAAACTGCGCGAAGTCGGAACGACGAATCGAACGCGCGCGCGCGATTACGCCGATGCGATCTCCCGCCGCACCGCGGCGATCCTGCGCGTGCACCGCTCGAACTTCAACATCGTCGGCTTCACTGAAACGCCGGCCATCGCCGAGCTGCTCGACTGCGCGCGCAGGAAAAAGATCCCGCTGCTGTACGACGAGGGCACCGGCCGCGTGGTCGACCTGCATCGCTACGGTTTCTCGCCGCACAGCACCATCGCCGAATTGATCCGGCAGGGCGTCGACGCCATCTCCTGTTCGACCGACAAATTGATCGGCGCCACGCAGGGCGGTCTGATTCTCGGCAGCGAGGAGGTCATCGCGAAGTGCCGGCGCCATCCGCTGATGCGCGCGCTGCGCGTCGGCAAGGAGTCGTACGCCATCGTCGCCGCGACGCTGCGCGCATTCGCGACGCAGAAGCACGAGGAGCGCATCCCGATCTATCGCATGCTTGCCGCGCCGCTCGAGCTGTTGCGCGCGCGCGGCGAGGAGATCGTCCGCGGCACCCGCTGCGAGCTCGTCGAAAGCCGTGCAGCCCTCGGCGGCGGCACCACGCCGACGGAAACCATTCCGTCGATCGCCATCGCCGTCCCGGGCGACCCGAACGAAACGCAGACCCGCCTCCTGCAGCATGCGACGCCGATCGCCGGCCGCATTCACGAGGGGCGCTACACGCTCGATGTGCGGACGCTCCTCGAAAGTGACCTGACGACCGTCGCCGCGGCGCTGCGAGGCCTCGGCTGAACGGACATTGCGCGTGACGCCTCGTTGCAGATAATTGTTGCGCGCCGAAAGAACGGACATATGCTGTAACCGCATATGCGAGCCCTTCGACTGGCCGTTCTCCTCGTTTTCGCCCTCAGCACCGCTGCCGCGCAGACCTTCCCGATCGCTCCTCCGCGGGTAGGACCGGCACCGTATCAGCGAAACCACCCCGAAGTCGCGGCCAGCTCCGAGCAGTTCCTCGTCGTCTGGCATGACGGGCGGGAACAGTGGCGCAACGGCGAAGGGCGCGCCTTTGCGGCGCGTGTCTCGCGCGCCGGTGGGCTGCTCGATCCGACCGGCCTCCCGATCGGCGAAGCCGTTCCGTTCCATGGCGCGTCGAGCGTGCTCTCGGTCGCGTCGAACGGCATCGACTTCCTCGTCGCCACGCGCCGCGGGGCGGATGGCGTGCAGCTCACGAAAGTGACGCGCGACGGCGTCGTGCAGAACGCGCCGGCGCTCCCGGTCACCGCCTTCTACGCGAATCTCGTCTCCCTCGGCGACGGCTATGCGCTCTTCTACAACGAGAACCTCAGCATCTCGCCGGCGCCGACCGTCTCCACGCGCGGCAAGGTCGTGATCGTCGATCGCGATGGACGCGTGGTGACGGCTTCGGTTGATGTCGTCGCGTCATCGGGCCAGGTGTGGGACCTCACGGCGGCGATGAGCGCCGACGGCACGTCGATGCTGATGGTGTGGAAAGACACGGCTGACGGCCGCGTGCACGCGCGGACGATCTCTCCCGCCGCGTTGCGCGCCGGCAGCGTGAGTGTGACGTCGGAGATCGAGCCGACGCCGGCCAATCCGCAGGCGCGCGGCGTCTCGATCGTCAGCGGCGGTGACCGCTACTTCGTCACCTGGATCCAGGGAACCGAGTATCGCGGCCGCGTGATCAGCAGCGGCGGCTCGGCGATCGGCTCGGTGATCATCGTCGCCACCGATCAGCAGCCGATGGAGATCGAGGCGTCGTGGAACGGCGCGCGCTTCGTGGCCGCGTACAGCGGCGTGGCCGAGCAGTTCAAGCGCTACCTCCGCGTCTCCGAGTTCACTCCGAACGGCGTGCGCGCGTTCGACGCCACGCCGAACCTGCAGGTGTCGACGCAACTGGCCATCGATGCGATCGGCGGCGACTCTCTGATCGCGTGGGAAGGGTGGGGTGACTCGCAACTCGATCGCGACAAGATCCGCGCGGACATCTACGACTCCTCGTTCACCTTCAAGCTCGGTGCGAACCCGCTGCTCGTTTCGCGCGCGGCCGCAACGCGCAGCGAGCCGGTGGCCGTGTGGCGCGGCTCGCATTTCTTCGCGGCGTGGCGGGAGCAGAGCGATGTCAGTCGCGTGGCGGTGGCGCGTTTTGCGCCCACCGGCCCGTCGCTCGACGGCGCAGGCATTCTTCTCGGCGGCGCCGACGCACACTCTCCGTCACTCGCCACCGACGGCCACGATGCGCTGGTCGGCTGGGCGCAGCCCGATGGTGGGTACGTTGCGCACGTGAGTGCGAGCGGCATCCTCACGCCGCGCCAGATCTCGACCAACAACTCCGTGTCGAACGTCGACGTCGTCTTCAACGGGGAGGACTACGCCGCCTGCGCCGCCGGCACCCTCGTTCGCCTCGGCACCGACGGCACGACCAAGCAGATCTCCAGCGTGCCGCAGTTCAACGGCGGTGAATGCCATCTCGCCTGGAGCGGCCAGCAGTACGTGTTGAGCTGGACCACGACCGACATCTGCTTTCCGATCTGCTTTCCTCCGACCGGGCTCTGGGCGCAGGCGGTCTCGAAAGATCTGACGCCGCTCGGCGGCGCCGTGCGTCTCGCGTATCCGGACGTCACCAGCGAGCCGCGGCTCGCCGTCGCCGGCGATCGCACGCTCATCGTCTGGCGCGAAGGATTCGAGGCGCCGTACACGCTGAAGGCGAAGCGCATCACCGCGCTCGGCACCATTCTCGATTCCGCGGCGCTCACCGTCGGCGAAGCATCGAAGATTTCCGACGTCTACGCCGAAGGAGAGAACTTCGTCGTCGTCAGCGGCCCTTACGCGTGGACGGTCGCGCGCAACGGAGACGTCGGAGCGCGTCAGACGCGCTTTCCCTTCGTGCCTCTGAACGCGGATGCCGGGTACGTCGCCGCGCCGGTGCCGTTCCTCATCTTCCAGGCTCCCGATGCCGGCTTCACGCCGCAGCTATACGGCCGGTTCCTCGCCTCGATCACCCGGCGCGGCGTCCGGCACTGACGTGATCCGTCCGTAGAGCATCGTTTCGATCTGGGAGCGTGATTCGGTGAGCAGACGATCTTTCGCTTTGAGAGTCAGGCCCTCGGTCGGGATCGGCGTGCCGACCTTGATCGTCACCGGGCCGGGATGGATGGCCCAGCGTCCGACCGGAAACACGTCGAACGTGCCGTCGATCGCCATCGGCACGATTGCCTGTTCCGATTTCATGGCCAGCAGAAATGCGCCGCGCTGGAACGGCCTCATCTCGCGATGGCGCGAACGTCCTTCCTCCGGGAAGATGACGATCGTGTTGCCTTTGCGAATGCGGTCGGCCGCGAGGTCGAGCGATTTGACGGCCGTGCGGCGGTTCTTGCGATCGATCGGAATGAAGCCGGCGCGCGAAAGAGACCAGCCGAAGATCGGGATCTTGAAGAGGCTGACCTTGGCCATGAAGCGGATCGGCTGATCGATTGCCGCCAGCACGCACGGGATGTCGAGATAGCTGTAGTGATTCGCTACCAGGATGTAGCGTCGCGTGCGGTCGAGGTTCTCGGTGTTGATCGCCTTCAGGTCGATTCCCGCGGCCCACACCAGCGAACGCGCCCAGGTGCGGACGATCTTGTCGATCAGCGGCGAGGTTGAACGAATCGCGGCCACGGCGATCGTCGCCATCGCGCACGGAATCGTGACGAGGATTGCGACGAAGGCCAGCCACGCGGTCCGCAACATAGGGCGCACATGATAGTCAGATCGATCGCCGGATGCGCTCGATCTGTGCGAAGTGCTTCGCGTCGTGATTCTTCAGCCGGTCCAGTGCCATCGGAATGGTGATCTCGCCGTACTGCGGATGGCGGCCGGTGCGCGCGAGCTCCGCATCCGTGAGTCTTCGCACCAGCGCGAGGTTGCGCGCGCGATCGAAGACGAATTGCTCGAGCAGTTCGCCGAGGGGTTCGCGCCGATGAACGTTCTGCACCCACGCATCCTGCGCCAGCGCCGGCAGCGGCGCATCGCCGGCCGCGCCGGAGAGAATCGTGCGGATGCGCACCGCGTAGACGAGCTCGAGATCGGCCAGATGCGCGACGACGTCGTGCACCGACCACTTTCCTTCCTTCTCGGGCTGGCGCAGTTCGGTCTCGGATAAGCCGGCGGTGATTTCGTCGAGGCGCGCCGGAAACGCGCCGAGCAGTTCCAGTGTTTCGTGCATGTGCCCGATTCTCATACATATCGGCTGCCCTTTGACTGGAATGCGCTCCTCGCGTGGCTGGCCGCCCGCGCGATTCCGGGAATCGAGCGCGTGGAGGACGGCGTCTACGAACGCGGTGCGGTGCGCGCGTGGCATCACGACGGCGTCGTGCATGCGATCGGCGATGCGGCGCGCGTGCGACGGCTGTTCGATCTCGATGCCGATCCCGCCGCGATCGCGAAGACGCTTTCGCGCGATCGCATGCTCGCCCCGCTGTTGCGAAAGAGGCCGGGCATCCGCGTGCCCGGCGCGTGGGATCCCTTCGAGCTCGCCGTGCGCGCCATCGTCGGCCAGCAGGTGAGTGTGGCCGGCGCGCGCACCGTTCTCGGCCGCATCGCCGCGACACATGGCCTGACCGCGAACGCGCTGGCGGAGGCGGACGTGCAGGGGATGCCGCGCAAACGGGCGGAGACGATTCGCATCCTCGCGCGTGCGGTGGCCTCGGGGCAGCTCGATCTCGAACGCGACGACCTCACCCAACTCCCCGGCATCGGTCCCTGGACCGCCGAATACATCGCCATGCGCCTCGGCAATGCCGACGCGTTCCCGGCCGGCGATCTCATCCTGCGCAGAAACGCGGGCGATCTCACCGAACGTGAATTGCGGAATCGCGCGGAACGCTGGCGTCCGTACCGCGCCTACGCCGCGCTGCTGCTCTGGACGCGCTAGTTTTTGTGAGCGCGCGTTCTTGCAGAGTCCGAACCGAACCGTCGACCTCGCTCCTTTCCGTGAAATCGCGGGTTACAATCCGGCATTCTCACAATCACTAATGGAAATCCCCGCCACGAAGGAGAACGCTGTGTCCGAGACCCTGATCGCGGCTGATGCCGCTGAAGCTGTGGGCGCGGGCGCGGAGCCGATCGTCAACGATTTGACGATCCATGTTGCAACCGTCAACGGCTCCGGCTCGCAATCTTCGAACAATGTCCTCATGCGCTCCATCTTTCAGATGGGCGTGCCGGTGAGCGGGAAGAACATGTTCCCGTCCAACATCGCGGGACTGCCGACCTGGTTCACCATCCGCGCGAACAAGCACGGCTGGATCGGCCGGAAAAAAGAAGTGGACCTGATGGTCTGCATGAACGCGCAGACCGCGCGCGAAGACGTGGAAGGGCTCACCGCCGGCTCGCTCTGCATCTATGACGCGCCGCTCAACTGCAAGGCCATTCGCAACGACATCGAATTCTTCGAAGTGCCGTTCGCGAAGCTGGCCGCCGATCTCAGCGAAGACTCGAAGCTGCGCAAGCTCCTCACGAACATGGTCTACGTGGGGATCATCGCGGAGCTGATCGGCATCGATCGCCAGGAGATCCTCACGGCGATCACCAAGCAGTTCAAAGGAAAGCAGAAAGCCATCGATCCGAACGTCGCCGCCGTCGACAAGGGGATCGAGTACGCGAAAGCGAATCTCCCACGGCAGAATCGCTGGCGCGTGGAGCGGATGAACGCCACGCAAGGGAAGATCATCATCGACGGCAACGCCGCGGCGGCCATCGGCGCGATGTTCGGCGGCGTCACCGTCGTGACGTGGTATCCGATCACGCCTTCGTCGTCGCTGTGCGAATCGCTCATCGACTACATGAAACAGTACCGCATCGACGCGGACGGCAAAGCGACGTTCGCGATCGTGCAGGCGGAAGACGAGCTCGCGGCCGTCGGCATGGTTCTCGGCGCCGGCTGGGCCGGTGCGCGCTCGATGACCTCGACCGCCGGCCCCGGCATCTCGCTCATGTCCGAGTTCATCGGCCTCGGCTACTTCGCCGAGCTCCCGGGCGTGATCTGGGACATCCAGCGCGTCGGCCCGTCGACCGGTCTTCCCACGCGCACCGCGCAGGGCGATGTCAATCAGGTCGCCTCTCTGTCGCACGGCGACACGCAGCACATCACCCTCATCCCGAACAGCGTCGGCGAGTGCTTCGAATTCGCCAGCGAGGCGCTCGATCTCGCGGAGCAGTTCCAGACTCCGGTCTTCTGCCTCAGCGATCTCGACCTCGGCATGAACAACTGGATGTCCGATCCATTCGAATATCCGACCAGGGGCATCACGCGCGGCAAAGTGCTCACCGCCGAACAGCTCTCCGCGCTCGATGGCAAGTGGGGACGCTACGCCGACGTCGATGGCGACGGCATCCCGTATCGCACGCTGCCCGGCACCGATCATCCGTTCGCGTCGTACTTCACGCGCGGCTCGGGCCACGACGCGCAGGCGCGCTATTCCGAGAAACCGCAGGACTACAAAGACACCGTCGATCGCCTGGCGAAGAAGTACGAGACCGCGAAGCAGTACGTGCCGCAGCCGATCGTCGATCAGCGCGATGCGAAGATCGGTTTCATCGCCTACGGCACGACGCACTGGGCGCTCGAGGAATCGCGCGATCAACTGCGGCGCGAGCGCGGCATCGAGACGTCGTACTTCCGCCTGCGCGCTCTCCCGTTCACCGATGACCTGAAAGCATTCGTCGCCGCGCACGATCGCGTCTATGTCGTCGAACAGAATCGCGACGGCCAGATGGCGGACCTCATCCGTCTCGAGCTCGGCACCGCGCAGCACAAAGTCCGCAAGATCCTCCACTACACCGGCCTGCCGTGCGATGCACGCACGATCACGGACGCAGTGTTGAAGATGGAAGCGACCGCCTCGCTCCCCGAGCCGCTGCTGCTCGTGCGCGCCGAGGCCAGGCTCACCGCCGGAACGATCCCGATGATGCCGGCGGTCCCGTCAGAGCGCGAAGCGCGGGTGGAGGATTAAGTCATGGCGGAAAGCACACTGAAGCTCGGCACCGGCGAAGCGATCAAAGAGAATCGTCTCGGTCTCAAGGCCACTGATTACCAGGGCGGCAAGTCGACGCTGTGCGCCGGCTGCGGCCACGACGCGATCTCCAATCAGATCGTCCGCGCGTTCTTCGAGATGAACGTGAAGGCGGAGAACGTGGCGAAGTTCTCCGGCATCGGCTGCTCGTCGAAAACGCCCGCGTATTTTCTGCAGCGCTCGCACGGCTTCAACTCCGTGCACGGCCGCATGCCGGCCGTCGCCACCGGCGCCATGCTCGCCAATCACAAGCTGCTCTCCATCGGCGTCTCCGGTGACGGCGACACCGCATCGATCGGACTCGGGCAGTTCATGCACCTCGTCCGCCGCAACATCCCGATCATCTACATCATCGAGAACAACGGCGTGTACGGCCTCACCAAAGGGCAATTCTCCGCGACCGCCGACGAAGGCTCGAAGCTGAAGACCGGCGTGATCAACGATCTGCCGCCGATGGATCTCTGCGCCCTGGCCGTGGAGCTCGGCTGCGGGTTCGTCGCGCGTGGCTTCGCCGGCGATCCGAAGCAGATGATCAACATCCTCAAGGCGGCGATCGCTCACGACGGCACCGCCGTCATCGACGTGATCTCCCCTTGCGTGACGTTCAACAATCACGATGGATCGACGAAGGGCTTCAAGTACGCGAAGGAACATCAGGAACTGCTGCACCAGATCGGTTTCGTGCAGGAGTACGAGCAGATCGAGATCGAGATGGAAGCGGGGACCACGCGCAGCGTCGAACTGCACGACGGCTCGCACATCGTGCTGCGCAAGCTCGAAGAAGACTACGACCCGAGTGACGACCTCATGGCGCTGCAGCGCCTCCACCGCGCCACGAAGGAAGGCCAGATGCTCACCGGCATCGTGCACCTGCGGCCGGAAAAGAAGAGCTTCACGTCGCTGTTGAATCTCGTCGACCAGCCGCTGGCGACGCTGCCGCTCGAAAAAACGCGGCCACCGAAGGAAGCGCTCGACAGGATCATGCGCGAGCTGATGTGATCTCGATCGGATCGAACAGAACGGCGGGCTTCGGCCCGCCGTTTTCGTTTCCGGCCCGACCCCGCGCGGTTCGCTAGCGTTTCTTCAACGCCTGCAGTCGCGACTCCGCCTGCTGATTCTGCGGCGCGATCTTCAGCACGTCCTCGTAGCAGGTTTGCGCGCGGCTGATCATCCCTTCGCTCTTGTACAGATCGCCGAGGGAGATCATTGCTTCGACGTTGCTCGGATCGATCGACAGCGCGCGTTGAAAACTCTCCGCCGCTTCGCGGCGCCATTTCGGATTGCGTTCCTGACAGGCGCCGAGGAGCGCCCACGCCTCGGCGTGATCGGGAACGAATTGCACGGCCTGTTTGAGGAGCACGATCGCGCCGTAGTAATCGCCCTGCGCGGTCAGCTCCTTCGCCCGCACGTAGTTCTGTTCGGCGATGTTGCGCTGCGTGAGGCGTTGCTGAATCGACGACGATCCCTCTCCGCCGCGCGCCTGAATGAGCTTGTCGTAGGCACCGCGGCGAACGGGATCGCGCAACACTTCGACCGCCTCGTCGACGCGGCGATGAATGGTGGTCAGCGCCTCGCGCACGATCGGCGGATAGGTCGTCGCGTCGTAGCGTTTGTGCATTAGCTCCGCCGCCGTGACGACCTGCTGCCGCGTGGCGGCGCGCGCGACGTCGAGCACCTGGTAGTGATCGAGCGACGGCAGTTGTCGCGAGAACGCGACCGCGCGCAGCGAGCGTTGATCGGTCGAGCCGATGGCCGCGAGCAGTTCGAGATCGCGCTGCATGTCGGCCAGATCGACGGCCGGCACGTTCTGCCGCTCTTCGTAAACGGTGAAGACGCCGAGCGTCAGCATGGCGATGGCGACTTTCGCGGCCGTCACCGATTGCGCCGCGAAACGCTTGAGAAAGACTTCGATCGATACCGGCTCGGTGAGTGCCGACGCGATCGAACGCTCGCCCTCGGTGAGCGGCAGAGACTCGATGGTGAAGCGCGAGTCGCGCGCGTGCTGGATGCGGCGCTTGAGATCGCCGAGGGAACGTCGCAGCACCAGGCCGTTCGTGATCGCGCGAATGCCTTCCACGATCAGCGAAGGGGTCGACGGGAGGAAGACCCGCTTCTCCGGCGGCAGCGGCTCGTCGTCGGTGAAGGCCGCGGTGCCTTCATCGAGCGAGAACAAGGGGACGAGTTGCGCGCTCAGCCATTCGCGAAGCAGCATCTGGCGCGTCGAGAGATCGAGCAAGCCGGCTTCGTGCATACGCGCCACGGCGTCATTGGGATCGTCGCCGAGCAGCTGAAAGGCCTTGTCGGCCGGCATCGCGCCGCGACGCACGAGGAAACTCGCGAGCGAGTCCTCGGGTGCAGCGGAAGCGGCCATGACGAGCTCGCCCTGCGACCAGTAGAGCACCTGACGCAGCGGTGGCTTGAGAATCGTCAGATAGCCGGTCTTCCGGCTCTGCAGGATGTCTCCTGCGATCACCGCGAAGGGTGTGATCTCGATCCGCTCCAGACTCACGCGCGCTCGACTCGATTGTGAACAGGGAACAGCCCCGCCCGGGCCGTTTCCCAAGCTGCTTTTAGCACAATCGTGACCAGGTGGTGAGGAATGAGGAAACAACCGATACCGAAAGTGGAGAGTTGGAGTCTTACTCGGGTGTCGGTAGTCGGTAGTCGGTTGTCGGGAGATCCCCCACCCTTCCACGAGCTCCGCAATGTGCACGTGGGTGCGTGGTGGCCTCCCGACTCCCGACAACCGACTACCGACACCCGCCCCAACATGGCACGCTTCAGGCTCAACGCTCCAGAATGCGCGGCAGGAGCCGCGCTGTTGTCAAACCGAGTGCTACGATGAAAAAAATGATGAAGTGGTCGCTGGTCCTGCTGGCAGTTCTCTCCTTCAGCGCTGCGGCAGGCGCACAGGAGATTGATTCGAACGAGCCGTATGAGTTCGTCCTCGCGAAACTCCTGGCGAACGAAGGGAAGTACGACGAGGCGCTCGGCCATCTCGACAAGGTCCTTCAGAAAGATCCGACCAATTCCGTTCTGCAATACGAGCATGCGATGTTGTTGCTCGAAGCAGGGCGCGTCGAGAAAGCGGAGAGCGAGCTTCGCGCGGTCGTCGCGAAAACGCCTGACTTCTATGACGCCAATCGCGTGCTCGGCCGTCTGCTGCTCGATCGCGCCGGTACCAGCCGCGCCGCGGTCGAAGAAGCATTGAAGTATCTCGAGGCCGCGTTCAAGGCGTATCCCGACGATCTCTCGACCGGGATCGCGGTCTCGCAGCTGCTGACGTCGCTCAATCGCACCAATGACGCCGAGCGCATCCTCGCGCAGATGGTCGAACGCGCTCCCGATCAGCGCGCGCTCAACTACAGCTATGCGCAGGTCCTGACCAAACTCGGCCGCGGCGCCGAGGCGCGTCAATATCTCGAGCGGGCCGTGCAGATCGATCCGACGTTCACTCCGGCGATCATGCAGCTCCTCGAGATCTATCAGCAGGCGAACGAATTTCAGAAAGCGGCGGACCTGCTGCAGCCGCTCGTCGAAGACGATCCGCTGAACGTCGAGATGCAGCGCCAGCAGGCGTTCTTCTATCTGCGCGCCGGCAATGCGCGCGCGGCGCGCGATCGCTTCAAGGCGCTGGTCGCCGCCGATCCGAAAGACACGCGCGTTCTCTACTACTACGCCGAATCGCTCAATGACCTCGAGGAGTACGCCGAGGCCGAGAAGATCTTCAAGCAGCTCATTGCGGCCGAACCGAAGGATCCCGATTTCGTCGCCAGCTACGCGCTCAGCCTCGCCGGCCAGAAAAAATGGGATGAGGCATCGACGCGGTTCAATCAGCTGCTGACCATGAGCGATGTGCCGGAAAACCTGAACGCGCTGGCACGCACGCAGCTTTCGTTCATCGATCTGCAGAAAGGCAATTACGCGGCGGCGGCGGAGACTGCGAAATCGATTCTCGTCTTCCGGAACAAGCCGAACGCGCAGGCCATCAACATCGCCGTCGAGGCGCTCCGCAAGCAGGAGAAGAACGCGGACGTCGTGGCACTGCTCGAGCCTCTGGTCACAAAGTATCCCGACGATCCGTTCCTCAACGCGCGTTACGTCGAGTCGCTCATTCGCAGCGGCGACAAAACGAGGGCCAAACAGATCGCCGATACGCAGATCAAGCTCGGCTCGCGCAATGCCATCGCCGCCGCGGAAGCGTATGCGTCGGCGAAAGATCTGAAGTCGGCGATCGACCTGATGAAGTCGGCGGTCGCGGCGAAGCCGGAAGATCTCGATCTTCGCTTCCAGCTCGGCTCGATCTACGAGCGGGCCAACGACTTCAACCTCGCCGAGCAGTCGTTCCTCTCGGTGCTGGAGAAGAATCCGCAACACGCGCCGACGCTCAATTACCTCGGCTACATGTACGCCGAGCGCAACGTGAATCTCGACAAGGCGCACGAGATGCTGACGCGCGCCGTCGGCCAGGAGCCGCAGAACGGCGCGTACGTCGATTCGCTCGGCTGGGTCTACTTCCGCCTCGGCAATCTCGATCTCGCCGAGAAGTACCTCACCGACGCCGTGCGTCTCATGCCGCGCGATGCCACGGTGCACGAGCACCTCGGCGACGTGCTGGCCAAACGCGGCGACATGGCGCGCGCGCTCCAGGTCTACAAGACCGCGATCGGTCTCGATCCGGAACAGGACGAGCTCGAGAAACTTCGCACCAAGATCGCGGAGATCGAGCGGAGCGGCCAGACGAGCCAGCGATGATGCAATTGCAAGCGACTTCCCGAATCGCCGTGGTGCTGTTGGCCACGGCGTTTCTTTGCTCGTGCGTTTCCACGCGGCCGAGCGGCTCGCCGGTCGCGCCGCTGACCTCGACGACGATCGTGGAGACGACGCAGCAGCTGCGCGAGCGCCGCGTGCGCTTTCACGGCATGCGCAGTCTCATGCGCGTGCGTGCGACCACGAACGGAAAGACACAGTCCTTCCGCGCCCAGCTCGCCGTGCACGACGCGCAGCGGATGGAGCTCATCGCGTACACGCCGGTCGGCACGACGGCGATGACGATGAAGGCGAACGGCAACTCGATCACGACCGATCCCGAGGTCGCGCCGGCGTCGTTCAACTTCCTGCGCGCGACCGGCTTGACGCCCGCGGAGACCGGGATGCTGCTGCTCGGCATTCCGCCGCGCGATGACGTCTGGGTGGAGATCGCGCCGGGCGGGATCTCGGCGGCGACCGCGGGAGCGATCGTCGTGCGTTACGAGCCGCCGTCGTTTCCGGCGAAGAGCGTGGTCATCACGCGCGGCGACGATCGCATCGAGATCGAGCACCTCGAGGTCGTCAGCGAGTGAAGTCATACGCGAAGATCAACTGGGCGCTGCGCATCACCGGCAGACGACCCGACGGGTTTCATGATCTCGAAACCGTCTTTCAGGCGATCTCGCTGCACGACGAGCTGACCTTCACACCGGCGGATTCGATGTCGCTCACGTGCTCCGATCCGACGATTCCCGTCGACGAATCGAATCTCGTGCTGCGCGCCGCGCGCGCCGTCGCCGCGCCGCCGACGGCGATTCAGCTCGAGAAGCGAATCCCCGCCGGCGGTGGCCTCGGCGGCGGCTCGTCGAATGCGGCGACGACGCTGCGCGCACTCGGTGCCGCGCGCGACGATCTCGCGTCGATCGCGCTGCAGCTCGGTTCGGACGTGCCGTTCTTCCTCGTCGGCGGAACGGCCTACGCCACCGGCCGCGGCGAAGTATTGACTCCCATGCAATCGAGGGCCGGCATTCCGCTGCTGCTCGTGCTACCCGAAGAGCGCGTGCTCACGAAAGACGCGTTTGCGCGCATCACACGCTACTCCCCACCGCTCGGCATCGATGCCTATCGCGACTTCACAAACTTCACGAACGATTTCGAGGAGCCGGTGTTCTCGCTGCTGCCGCAACTGCGGCGATACAGGACGCGCCTGCTCGAGGCCGGGGCGTTCTGGGCGGGGATGAGCGGCAGCGGCTCGACGATCGTCGGCGCATTCGAGGACGCCCCCACACGCGATCGCGCGGCAACGGCGTTTGCGGACGTACACATCGAACGCTGCGAAACGGTAGCGTAGCGCCGGCTTCCAGCCGGCCGGCAATGCGGGCTTCCAGCCCGCATTGGATTTACGCCGGCAGGATGCCGGCGGCCCGGCCGGCAGGATGCCGGCGCTACGTTTTTTGGGCGCTACGTTTTTCGGCGTGGGTTACTCCAGCAGGGAGCGGAGCATCCAGGCGGTTTTTTCGTGGATTTGCATGCGTTGGGTGAGGAGGTCGGCGGTTGGCTGGTCGTTGGCGCGGTCGGCGATGACGAAGGCTTCGCGTGCGGTGCGGGCGACGGTTTCCTGGCCCTGTACCAGCTGGCGAATCATCTCGACGGCGGCCGGAACGCCTTCCGCTTCCTGTACGCTCGAGAGTCGTGCGAAGTCGCGGTACGAACCGGGTGCGACGGCGCCGAGGGCGCGGATGCGTTCGGCGATCAGATCGACGGCCAGCGCCAGCTCGTTGTACTGCTGCTCGAACATCAGATGCAGCGTCTGGAACATCGGGCCGGTGACGTTCCAGTGGAAGTTGTGCGTCTTGAGATAAAGCGTGTAGGTGTCGGCGAGCAGGCGGGAGAGCGCGTTGGCGATCTCGGTGCGATCGTCGGCGCTGATGCCGATGTTGATTTCGGGAATGCGTGTGCTCATGACGGGCATCGTACGTCCGCGCACGATGCCCGTCGAGGTGCGATGTCACTTCGCGAGGTTCATGTTCCTGCCACCGACACCGCGTCGAACACCAGCGTCGGTGTGCGCAGCGCGGAGTAGGGGAACGGATCGTTGCCGATGGCCACGAGCTTCTTCCAGAAATCGAGGTGATTGCCGGAGAGATTCATCTCCGAGACCGGCTCCGCGATGACGCCGTCGCGGATCATGAAGCCGACCACGCCGACCGAGAAGTCGCCGGTACCGCTGTTCGAATTGCCGCCGATGAAGCTCGTGATGAGCAGGCCGTTCCTGATGTCGCCGAGCAGCGCCTGCTGCGATTTCTGGCCGAGCTTCCAGGTGAGGTTCGAAGGCGACCCGGTGGTCGGCTCCATCTTCAGTTTGCGGCCGTAGTAGGTATCGATGTAGTACGACTTCAGCACGCCGTTCTCGACGATCGGGCGCGGCTTCGCGGCGATGCCTTCGCCGTCGAATTTGCGCGAGCCGAAGCCTTTCGCGATCAGCGGATCGTCGGTGATCGAGACCAGCGGGCTGACGATCTGCTGCCCCAGTTTTCCTTCGAGAAACGAGCGTTTCTGCTGCAGGCTCGCGCCGCTCAGCGCCTGATTGAGCATGCCGACCAGGCGGCCGCCGGCGCGGTTGTCGATCACCACCGTCATCTCCGCCGTCTCGCCCTTCTTCGAGCCGAGGCGGCTGAGCGTGCGTCGCGCGGCCTCTTTGCCGATGGTCGCGGCATCGGGAACGCTGCCCCAGAAGCGCGATCCGCCGTACGCCGACTCTTCGGGACGACGTCCGTCTGCATCCTTCGCGCTCATGTCGGCGGAGAGGAAGAACGACGTGCCGCGCGTCGCGCCGGAGAAGCCGTTCGACGTGACCATCCAGTTTTCGACGAGGTTCGACGAGAACGACGACGAGATGCTGAGAAACGAGTCGGCCCCTTTGACCGTCTTCGCCGCGTCGTGCATCACCTTCGCGATCTTGCGCCCTTCGTCGGCCGTGACCGTGGCGTACTTCGGATCTTCGAGTTGCAGATCGACCGCCGGCTGACCTTTGTACAAGGCGGGGTCGGGGAGCGCGCGGAATGGATCGGCGGAGATCGTCTTCGCGAGTGCCACGGCATCGGTGATGAACGTCTTCAGCGCGTCCGGACGAAGATCGCTCGTCGACGCGCTGGAGAAACGGCCGTCGACGTAAAGCTGAATGTTCACGCCGCGCGTGGTTGACTCCGAGATCCGTTCGACCTTGTCGTCGCGGTAGTCGAGCGAGACGTCGCGCACGCGATACGCGCGCGCGGCGGCATCTTTCGCACCGGCGTTCTTCGCGATGCCGATGCAGGCCTGGGCGATGGAGAGCATGTCCTGATCGTTGGTCTTCGACATGCGTTCAGCCCTTCTTCTCCGCGCGACCGCCGACCGTGATGGAGGAGACACGCACCGTCGGCAGTCCCTGCGACACCGGCACCATCTGGCCGTCCTTGCCGCACGTCCAGCCGCCTTCGTCGATCTTCAGATCGTCCGCCACCATGTCGATCTTCTCCAGCACCTTCGGTCCGTTGCCGATGATGTTCACGTCCTTGATCGGGCTGGTGATCTTTCCGTCTTCGATGAGGTAGCCGTTCTTCACGTAGAACGTGAAGTCGCCGGCGCCGATGTTGACCTGGCCGTTCTGGAAGAGATCGCAGTAGATCCCTTTCTTCACCGAGGCGACGATCTCATCGTGTTTGTGCGGGCCGGGCAGCATGTAGGTGGAGCGCATGCGCGGAATCGGCGCGAACTCGTACCCCTGGCGGCGACCGTTGCCGGTCGGTTTCACGCCGTAGTGTTTTGCGGAGATCGAATCGTGCAGGTAGCTGGTGAGCGTGCCGTTCTCGACGAGCATGGTGCGGCCGACGGCGTTCCCTTCGTCGTCGACGTTGATCGCGCCGCGCGCGTTGTCCTGCGTTCCCTCGTCGACGATGGAGACGAACTTGTTCGCCACCGGCTTGCCGATCTTGTCCGAATAGATCGAGACGTTCTTGCGATTGAAGTCGGCTTCCATGCCGTGACCGATCGCTTCGTGCAGGAGGATGCCGGCGGCGCCCGCGGCCATCACCACCGGCATTTCACCAGCTGGTGGCTGCACGGCATCGAAGAGGACCATGGTCTTGTCGATCACCGACGAGACCATCTTGTCGAGACGTTCCGGCGAATAGAAGTTGATGTCGCCGCGCGCGGCGCGGTTGACGGAGTTGTTCTCGCGGCGTCCGTTCTGTTCGGCGACGATCGAGAGCGCGAGCGTGGTCATCGGCTGCGCGTCTTCGACGATCCGGCCGTTCGAGTCGGCGATCAGGATCACGCTTCCCTGATCCATGAAGTTCATCGTCACTTTCTTGACGCGCTCATCGGCCTTGAATGTTTTTTCGTTGAGACCGTTGAGGATGCCGAGCTTCTGCTGCGGACGAACGTCTTCCCATTTCGTCTTGATGGGATAACGGTTCGGCTTTTCCTGCATGACCCTGAATTCGGTGGGGGCTGCTTTGGCCGGACCGTCGGCAATCGCCGCGGCGGTGAGGGCCGCGCGTTTCAACCCTTCCGCGGTGATGTCCTCGGTGAAGCCGTAGCCGGTCTGGTCGCCTTTCACCACGCGCACGCCGACGCCGAGGCCGACGTTCGCGAAGGCGCGATTCACCGCGCCGTCTTCGAGCGCGAGCGAGTTCGTGACCCGATGCTGAAAGTAGACGTCCGCGTAGTCGCCGCCTTTCGACATCGCCGACGCGAGCGTGTCGCGCAACAACTTCTGCGTCACGCCGAACCGCGCGAAGTAGCCGACACCGCTGGTCGGTCCTGTTTCCGCGAACGCGTGTGAAACGTGAAAGAGATCGGATGCCGCGATCGTCGCCAATGCCGCGGCGCCCGCGCCAATCACCGTACGGCGGGTGAGGCCTGAGTCTTCGGCCATGCGCAAAATCCTCCTGAATTCGGTTGCTTGTGATTGAACGAGCGAAGCGCGCGAACCGCGGTTACGGAGAGGTGAACGTTCTGTGGCGGGCGCGCGCCGCATCGGAGCGCAGCGGCTTCGTCCCGCTCTTCTGAACGGTTCGTCCCAAAAATCCGACGGAGCGTGCCGCCGCTCCGTACACTGCGGCATGACGATGAAACATCTGCTCGCGCTGCTGCTCGTCTGTTGCGCCGCCGTTCCGCTCTTTGCCGACGTGTCGGTGGAGCTCCTGCAGCCGGGCGATGTCGACGCGCAGAACCGCATCACCTGGCGCGTCGTGGCGACCAGCGCCGTCGCGGTGAGCGTGCCGATGATCTTCGAGACGTCATTCGAGCGGATCGTCAGCCATCCCGAAGGCTGCACGCAGGAATTCCTCGATCGCGTCGACTGCACGCTCGAACTGCAGGCCGGCGTGACGCGCGAGCTCGTGTTCGTCGTCGAGGTGGCGAGGAAATACGACCATCATCTCGGTTCGGTGACGATCTCCGGCCAGCAGCCGGTGCGCAAGGTGGCGGTCTTCGCGCACGAGTATTTCGTCACGAACACGAACGATGCCGGTCCCGGCTCGCTGCGGCAGGCATTGCTCGACATCAACGCCGAATGCTCGACGCGGTTCGAGCCGTGCGCGGCGGTGTTTCATGTTCCTCCTCCGGTCCCGGAGGAAGGCTGGTTCACGTTCCGTCCGCGGACGCCGTTGCCGGAGATCACGGGCGGCGACGTGTTTCTCGACGGCCGGATGCAGACGAAGTTCACCGGCGACACGAATCCGCACGGCGGCCCGGAAGTGTTTCTCGACGGCAGCGACGCCGGCGAAGGGAACGGTCTCTTCACGACGCGCTGGATTCACATCGACGATCTCGTGATCGGCAACTTCGCCGGCAACGGAATCGAGATCGGCGCGGGCGGCTACATCGATCTTTATCACTCCTGGCTCGGCACCGATCCGACCGGCGTGCGCGCCGCGCCGAACGGTCTGCGCGGCATTCAGCTCAGCAACGCGTGGGGCGGCGCCCTCGGCGCGAACGTCTTCAGCGGCAACAAGCGCGCCGGCGGCTTCTTCGTCATCGATCCGAAGGGCGCGCTGGCCGCCCGCTTCAATCTCGTCGGAGTCGGCGCCGACGGCGTGACCGCTCTCGGCAACGGCGCGAGCGGCTTCTTCCTCGATCGCAGCGGCTCGAGCTGGGGCATGTTCTCGATCGAGCAGAACACGTTCGCGCACAACGCCCACGCCGGCATCGCGCTCTCGCTGCTGGCGATGGGTGACGTCGGGAAGAACAACTTCTTTCACAACGCCGGACAGCCGATCGACATCGCTCTCGATGGAGTCTCGCGCGACCTCCGTCCCGGTCTGCCGGGGCAGGGGGGAGTCGTCGGCGCGCCGGCGATTTCCTCGGTGCGCTACGAAGAGGGCGCCACGATCGTGACCGGATCGACCGCGCCGTTTCCCGGCGGCTTCTTCATCCGGCAGACGATCCGCATCTACGCGGACGGCGAATTTGCAGGCGAGACGACGCTGGCGGCATCGGAGGAATCGGCGTTCACCGTGAAGATCGCGCGCGATCTGCGCGGCCGCGCCATTCAGGCGTCGACGTTTCTCTACGCCGTCTACAACTGGGATGATCCCGCGACGGGGACGTCGGAGCTCAGCGAAGCCGTCCCGTTGCCGTGAGTCAGGAGGCCACGGCTACCGGCGTGCGCAGCGCTTCGAGCCGCGAGCGGATGGCGCGATCGGCGCGCTGGATCGCCTGATCGTCGCCGCGCAGATAGAACGAGAAGTTCGCGCCGAAAAAGAGCGCGTTCAACTCGAACGCGAGCTGCGCCGGATCGACGTTCGGATCGATGTGCCCTTCGTCGCGGGCCATGCGGATCGCTTTCTCCAGGGCGCCGATCCAGTCATCCATCAGCCGGCGCACGAGCTCGCGTACCGCACCGGGACGGCTGTCGAATTCGAACGATGCCGCGGCGAAGAAACAGCCGCCGGGAAATACGCCGCGGCGCACGTACGAAAGCCACGAATCGCAGATGGCGAGGAGGCGCGGATACCCGCGCGGCACCTGCAGCGCGGGGGAAAAGATCTCGCTGATGTAACGCTGCGACGCGGCCTGCACGGTGGCGATCTGCAACTCTTCCTTCGAGCCGAAGTGCGCGAAGAGACCGCTCTTCGACATCTTCAGCTCATCGGCCAGCCGGCCGATCGTCAGGCCTTCGAGCCCCTCGAGCGACGCCAGGTCGACGGCGCGATCGAGAATGCTCTGGCGAGTGCGTTCCCCTTTCATGCGTAAGCCGGCAGATCCTTCAAAAGCTCCGCATGCGAGATGCGGAACGCGTTGCTCCACTTCGACGGGTTGCGCGAGGAGGGATCGATGCAGACGACGACACGCTCGCCGCGCGCGTAAGGGACGCGCCCATCTTCGCTCGAGGCGAGAAAGCCGTACGTGCAGGTGTAGTCATCGATGTCATTGACCCACAGCTCCACGCGGATGGCGCGCCCGGCCAGGACCGGGTTGAGCTGCTCGATCGACCAGTCTCCGCCGATCGGAGCGAGGCCGTCGAGCGCGATGATCGCACGATCCACATGCTCTTCGAGCTGGCGTGTGCCGGGCGGAATGTCCTGAACCGGCGAGAAGAAGACGAATTTCGGATTGAGGAAGTCGTCGCAAGTGGCGAGAGTCATGGTCGTGCCTCCTAGTTACGGAGGATAAAATAGTACGAACGTTCGTTTTTGTCAAGCGTGCAGAAACGTAGCGTGTATACGTAGCGCCGGCTTCCAGCCGGCCGTTGCGCCGGCATCCTGCCGGCCCCCACGAAACAAAAACGCCGGCTGGAAGCCGGCGGGCCGGCCGGCTGGAAGCCGGCGCTACGTTTGTTGTTGTTTTTGCTAGTCCTTGTAGATCAGGACGTGCGGCTCTCCATCCATCCCGATCCAGCCGCGGTACATCCCTTCGCTGTTGAACGGCATCGCGTAGTTGCCGTTGCGGTCGAGGATGATCACGCCCCCTTCGCCTTTCACCGGTGCGAGCTTCTTGTGGATCACTTCATCGCCCGCCTGCTGCACGGTCAGCCCTTTGTATTTCACCAGCGCGGCGATGTCGTGGGCGACGGTCCAGCGGATGAAAAACTCGCCGTGGCCGGTGGCGGAGACGGCGCATGACTCGTTCTCGGCGTACGTTCCGGCGCCGATGATCGGCGCGTCGCCGACGCGTCCGTACTGCTTGTTGGTCATTCCGCCCGTCGATGTTCCGGCGGCGAGATTTCCCGACTGATCGAGCGCCACCGCGCCGACCGTGCCGAATTTCCTTTCGCCTTCCGGCAGTTCGAGCGCGGCCTGCGGCTTCTGCTGTTCTTTCTGCAATTCCTGTTGCAGCGATTTCCAGCGCCGCTCGGTCCAGAAGTACGACGGGTCGACGATCTCGAGCCCCATCTTCGTGGCGAAGAGCTCCGCGCCGCGGCCGGTCATCATCACGTGCGGCGATTTCTCCATCACCGCGCGCGCGGCGGAGATCGGGTTGCGGATGATCGTCACACCGGCGATCGAGCCGGCGCCTTTCGTGCTGCCGTCCATGATCGCGGCGTCCATCTCGTTCTTGCCGTCGTGCGTGAAGACCGAGCCTTTGCCGGCGTTGAAGAGCGGCGAGTCTTCGAGCACGCGAATGGTCGCTTCGACGGCGTCGAGCGACGAGCCGCCTTTGGCGAGCACGCCGTGGCCGGTGCGCAGCGCCTGCTCGAGCGTCTCGCGGTATTGCTTCTCCATCTCCGGAGTCATGCTCTTGCGCGTGATCGTGCCGGCGCCGCCGTGCACCACGAGCATGAATTTGCCGGCCGGTTTCGCCGGCGCGAGCGAGCCGGCGGCGAACATGATTGTTGCAGTGAGAATCGCGAATCGCAGCATGACTCGTACACTACCACGCCGCATGAAACGCCTTTTGCTCCTCGCCGTGCTGCTCGCGGCGGTCGCCCTCGGAGCACGCGCGCAAGGTCCGGCGCACGACTGGCGGACGATCGAAACGCGCCACTTCCGCGTCCACTATCCGCGGGAGTTCGAAGCGTGGGCCATGCGCGCGGCGGAGCGGCTCGAGCCGATCCACGCCGCCGTGTCGCAGGAGGTCGGCTACACGCCGCGGCAACGCATCGATGTGCTGGTGACGAACCCGGTCGCGGAGCCGAACGGCAGCGCGTGGACGTTCCTCGACACGCCGCGCATCCTCTTCTGGACCGAGCCTCCCGGCCCGGACGAACAGCTCGGCGCGTACGGCACCTGGATCGATCTGCTGGCGGTGCATGAAGTCGCGCACGTCGTGCACATGCTGCGGCCGTCGCGCAATCCGCTGCAGCGCGTTCTCGAACGCACCGTTCTTCCGCTGAATCGCATCACGCTCGGCGCGCCGCGCTGGGTGCTCGAGGGCTACGCGACCGTCGTCGAAGGAAGACTCACCGGTGCCGGACGTCCGAGCAGCACCATTCGCGCGCTGATCCTGCGACAACTCGCCGAGAACGGTCGCCTGCCGACCTACGGCCAACTCGATTCCGATCAGCGTTTCCTCGGGATGTCGATGGCCTACCTGATGGGCTCCGCATTTCTCGAATGGCTCGAAGCGCGCAACGGTCCCGACTCGCTGCGCAACCTCTGGGCGCGCATGACCGCGCGCCAGCGGCGCTCGTTCGACAGCGCGTTCACCGGCGTTTTCGGCGAACGACCCGATCGTCTGTACGGACAGTTTCTCGCCGAGGTCACGGCCTCCGCGATCGCGGTGAAACGGGTGCGCACGCTTCAGCAGGGAACGCTCTTTCAGGAAACGCCGCGCGCCAGCGGCAATCCCGCGGTATCGCCGGATGGGGCGCAGCTCGCGGTGGTGCTGCGCAATCGCGACAAACCCGAAAGGCTCGTGGTGTGGGCCACCGATGCGAATGACGAAGGAGAAAAAAAGTTCCGGGAGCGGCTGGAGAAGATCCTCGGCCGCGATCCCGAGGACGTCGCGCCGCTGCGCAGCAAACCGCTGCCGCGCGAGCCGAAGCACGAGCTGGTGATGCCCGACGGCGGCGATATCCAGAACCCGCGCTGGACGCGCGACGGCAAAGCGATCGTCTTCGCGCATCGCGTTCCCGATGGCGAAGGCGTGCTCCATTTCGATCTCTATCGATGGGACTTCGAATCGCTCGCGCGCATCACGACACTCGCCGATGTCCGCGATGCGGATTTCCTCGACGATCGAACGATGCTCGCGGTGCGCAGCCGCTTCGGCGTGACGGAGTTGGTGACGGTCGATCTGTCCACCGGCAACGTCTCCTCCCGAGCGAGCGGCAGCGAGGCGAGGGATCTCGAACGCGTGATCACGTCCCCGCGCGTCTCCTCGAACGGCCGCGTCGCGTACGTCGCGCATCACGGTGCGCGCTGGACGCTCTTCATCGATGAGCAACCGGTCGCGCTTCCCGGCGACGCGGCCACACCGGCGTGGATCTCGAATGACGAACTGCTCGTCACCGTGTTCGAGCGCGGATTCGCCGAGCTCTATCGCGTGAACGGCACGAGTGCCACCGCGATCACGCGCACGGATGGCGGTGCGTTCGAGCCCGCACCGTCGAGCGATGGGCGCGTGTTCTTCATGTCGCTCGAGCCCGACGGGTACGTCGTGCGGGTGCTCGACCAACTCGAAGAAGCACCGCCGTCGCCGATGCTCGACACGACGCTCGTTCCCGCGATTCCGCCGGCCGCGCCGCGGGCGACGCTCGCGCAATCGGCGATCCGCGGTGAACTGCCGGCTGCATCGAGGCCGTACGGCATCGGTCGTCAGGAGCTCGGCTGGTTCACGTCGCTCGAGCTCGCACCGGAGCAGCAGGCCGTCGAAGTGGGCGTACGGTTGGGCGATGTCGTCGGCCGTCTCGATACGCTGCTCATCGGATCGTTCGCGCGCGAAGAGGGCGTCGCTGGCGTGGCGATCGCGAGCGCGTGGCGCGGCTGGCCGGTCGAGTTGCACGCGCACGCGTTCCACGTCGGCGACGAGTCGGGCGGCGAGGTCCGCGCGAGCTACTCGCGTCGTTTCCCCCGATCGCGATTCACGATCGAAGGGGGCGCGAGCGACGAGCTCGCCTTCGCGAACGCGCGCGTCACGACGTTCCAGCGCGTTGGCGAAGCGCGTCTGGACGAGGCGATGCGCATCGACATCGATGACGAGCACTGGCGTGCGGCCGCATCGGCATCGTTGCGGCTGGGGACGTTTCGCGTCGGCGCGCGCTATCAGCACGACGACGGTACGAACGTCGTGCTCGGCGGCCTTTCCTCATCCGTGCTGCCGCGATCGGCGTACGCGCATCGCGTGCTCGATCCCGCGCTTCCTGTAGCAATCGCGCGCGGCGATGAATACGATGGCTGGCGGATCGAGTCGAGTGTGCCGAGGCTGCCGTTGACCGCGTTCTATCAGCGACATGAATTCGACGGCGCGCACATCGCACTTGCCGGCGCGGAAATCGAAGTGCACTCCGCGCCAAATCCGATCGTGAAGGTTCCGGGCCTCGATCTCACCCTCGGCGTGGCGCGCGTTCTCGACGCACCGCCGCCTGCAGCGCTGAAGGGCGACACGAAGGTCTGGATTGGAATGCGTTGGCGGCCATGATTCACATTCACAACGGAGACGTCGCGCTCGCACTCGCGAAGCGCAGCAACATTCCGGGCGATCACATCGCGTTTCGCGAGTCGCTCATCACCGGACCGGTCGGCGAGACCGAAGACTGGATCGAGATGCGCGCGCAGGCGCTGGCGGAGGCACATCAGAACGATCTGCTTCGCGTGCGCACCGACCTCGTCGAACAGGAACAGCTCCTCGATGCCGCGGCATCGCAGGATGAAGTGGTGCTCTGGTTCGAGCACGACCTCTTCTGCCTCGTGCATCTGCTTTATCTCCTGCAGCGCTTCAAACGCGCGCGCCTCTCGCTGGTGTGGTGTTCGAAGCCGATCGGCGAGAACGACGAACGTTCGCTGCATCTCCTGTTCGATTCGCGTGCCGCGGTCACGCCGTCGATGATCGCGGTGGCGCGCGACGTGTGGAAGGCCTACACCTCCGCCGATCCGACGTCGCTCAACGTCTACCTCGATCGCGAGCGCGCCGATTTTCCGTTTCTTCGCGAAGGGATCACGCTGCACGCGTCGCGGTTTCCGTCGATGTACAACGGCCTCGGCGCGATCGAACAGCAGGCGCTGCACACCATCGCCACCGGCACCACCGATTTCCCGACGCTCTTCGATCGCATCAACGCGGGCCTGCCGCGATTCGGCTTCGGCGATTCCGAGGTGTTTCGCCTGCTGCGGTGGATGGCGTGGCGTGCGGTGCCGCTCATCACGGTCACGGGCGAATTGCCGAAAGCCATTTTCTCGATCACCCCGGCGGGCGAGAACGTGCTGGCGGCGGAAGTCGACGACACCACCATCAACGATCCCGATCTCTGGCTCGGCGGAACGCATCTCACGAGAGGACACCTGTGGCGCTGGGACGGATCGCACCTGAGCCGCTCTGCCGAGTCGTGAGGTTCGAGGCCGGCGATGGTCTCGACCTCGCCGGTCTGCTGTACGAACCGAAGCGCGCCTCGCAGCGGGCCGTGATTTTTCTGCACGGCACCGGCGGCGCGTCCGTCTTCGAATCGAAGCGGACCAACGTGCTCGCCGAGCTCTTCACGCGCGGCGGCAGCGCCTACTTCGCGTTCAACAATCGCGGCGCCGGCGTGATGAAACGCTACGGCAGCGAATGGGGCGGCAGCGCCTACGAGCGCATTCGCGACTGCGAGTTCGACATCGACGGTGCGGTGCGCATGCTGCGCAGACGCGGCTATCGCGATCTCACGCTCATCGGACATTCGACCGGCGCGAACAAGGTCGCCGTCTACGATCACTACAAGCCGCGCAACTTCATCAAAAGCTACGTGCTCCTCGCCGGCGGCGATGACACCGGTCTCGCGTTCGCGCACCTCGGTCTGCGCCGTTTCACCGCCACGCTCGCGAAAGCGCGCGCGAAGATCAAGGCGAAACGCGGCGACGAGCTGTTGCCGGCCGGCCTCTCGCCGATGGAGCCGATCAGCTGGAAGGCGTGGCTGGACATGGCCAATCCCGACGGCGACTACAACGTCTTCCCGTTTCTCGAAGTGATGCGCAACGTGCGTTTGTCGCGCAAGCCGCGCTTTCGCTTCGTGCGCGGCATCCGCAAACCGGCCCTCGTGCTGTACGGCGAGAACGATGAGTTCTGCTACGGCGACGTGCCGCGCTGCGTGGACATCCTCGCCGACGCCATCGGCCCGAAGACGAACTTCGAGCTCGCGATCGTGAAGGATGCGGGCCACGGATTCGGCGGATTCGAGGAAGAGCTCGCGACGTTGATCGCGGCCTGGATGACGCGGTAACGCGAAGAGCGGGAACGAACACTGCACGCGCTTTCCTCCGCAACGAAAAAGGAGGAATGGTCTATGAAGCGTACCGGTCTCGTCGTTTTCTCCCTGCTCCTGGCGGCTCTCTTCGCTCTTCCACTCGCCGCCGCCGAATACGAGAAACTGCTGCTGCCCATCGCGCCGTCCGTCGTGCATTGCGCACTCCATTCGAAGTACGACACGCGCCTCGTGGTCTACAACGCCAGCGGCCGCGCGATCGACAAGTTCTGTTCCGATGAGTCATGCAGCGGGCTCGCGGCCGACACCGGAACGGTCGTCGAAGGACAGCACGTGCCGGTGCCGATTCCGCGCTTCCTGTACGTTCCGAAAGAAGTGGTCGACAACATGGAGATGACGCTCGTCGTCGAAAGCAGCGAGCTGACGATGCCGGAAGCGCGTTCGTACACGGAGCTGCCGGTCGTGCGCGAGCGCGATTTCCGCGAGGGAAAGATCCAGATCGTCGGCGTGCGCATGGACGACGGCTTCCGCAAGACGCTGCGCCTCTACGGTCTCGACGGCTCGACGCCGACCGCCGTCCGCGTACGCGTCTTCGATTTGACTTCATCGATCCCCGCCTACGAGCACGAGTACTCGATGATGCCGCAGGCCGGCCTCGACGCAAACGGCCACGAGATCTCACCCACGTTCAACATGGAATGCGATCTCTCCGACTACGTCGGCAACTACGAACATCCGGTGCGCGTCGAAATCGAATCGATGACCCCCGGCAAACGAATCTGGGGCTTCGTCTCCGTGACCAACAACGTGACGCAGCATTTCTATACGGTGGTGCCGAGGAATTAGATCGTTGGCGGTTCGCGCGCGGTTGGCGCGCTGGCAGTTGGCGGTTGGCGGTTCCGGTCGTCGCGAGAGGCTTGCTTCTCGCCATAACTCACTCCCGCCAACCGCCAACTGCCAGCACGCCGCAGGCGTGCGAACCGACAACCGACTCCCGACTACCGACTCCCGACCGCCAACACACTCGCCAGTACTTCGAACGACTTCAATTCGTGGCCGAGGAAGTTGCGGCGGACGGTGCCGGCGAGGGAGCGGATTTCCATCAGCAGGTCGGGTGGTGCGTGGAAGTCGGCGACCGGCATGCGTTGCAGCGCATCGAGTGCGTCCGCGACGTCGTTCGAGATCACGAACGCGTCGCGGGTCGCGCAGTGTTCGCAGACGAATCCCTGCAGGCGGTCGTCGAAGCGCAGCGGTCTGCCGATCGATTCGCCGCACTGCATGCAGGCGCGGGTCGACGGAAAGATGCCGGCCAGGCGCAGCGTCCAGATCTCCGCGTACGCAACCACGGTCAGTGGCGGATGGCGTTCGAGCAGCGCTTCACTCGACTTGTCGAGCAGGCGATAGAGCAGCTCGGCCGGATCGTTCGCCGGCGCAAACGTGTCGACGAGCTCGGCGATGTAGGTGGCGGCCACGCTGCTGGCCAGCTGCTGCTGCGCGGGAAAGAGCGAGCGGACCAGATCGACCGACTCGATGCGCACGACTTCGTCCTGCTCCCGCTCGGCGTATCCGATGCGCACTTTTGCGAGAGGCTCGAGCGCGGCGCCGAAGCGGCTGCGAATCGCGCGCGCGCCGTACGCCCACCCTTTGCGCTTGCCGTGATCGGGCGTCAGGAAAATGACCATCTTGTCCCGCTCGCGCGCGGGAAAAGTGTGCAGGATGATGGCTTCGGTGCGCTCGATCTTCATGCCGTGAGCGAGCGAAGGTTACACTGGCGCGCCAGTCGAAATGCTCATTCATCCTGCCGAAGCGCGCCGCCAGTTCCGTGATTACGCCGCGGGCGAGATCACGAACGAAAACCTCGCCCGCGGCGCGCTGCTCATCGCGCTCGAGGATTACCCGCGCATCGACGTCGAGAGCTATCTCGACGAGCTCGATGCGCTGGCCGCGCGCGTCGAACGCCGCTGTGTTCCGGGCGAGCCGCCGATCTTCCGCCTCGGCCATCTGCACGCGGAAATGTTCGACGTCGATCACTACACCGGAGACACGCGCAACTATTACGACACCCGCAACGGCTACCTCAACGAGGTGATCGATCGCAAAGTCGGCATCCCGATCACGCTGTCGATCGTCTTTCTGCACGTGGCCACGAAGCTCGGCCTCAATGCCTCGGGGGTCGGTCTGCCCGGCCACTACGTCGTCAAAGTGCACTTCGAGCTGAACGAGGTCTACGTCGATCCGTTCCACGACGGCACGACCCTCACCGTTCCGGAGATCGCCGAAATGGTGAAACACCTCGGCGGCGGTCCGCTGAGCAGCGAGCATCTCCGCGCCTGGAGCGGCCGCGAAACGCTCGTGCGCGTGCTCGGCAACCTGCAGAACATGTGGACGCGCAGCGGCGACCCGCGCCGCGTCCAGGCCGCGAAGGAGAGGCTGGAGATCCTTCGCGCATGAAGCTCGCCGTCACGATTCTGGAAGAGACGATGGAAGCCGCCATCGAAGCGATCCGCGCGCTGCCGCGCGAGCACGACCTCGTGGAAGTGCGCGCCGAACGCTTTCCGTGGATCGATCTCTCCGCCGTTCGCGCCGCGACGACGAAGCCGATCATCCTCACGTATCGCAACACGCGCATCCCGAACGCCACGGAAGCGCTGGAGTCCGGGATCGACTTCGTCGATCTCGAATGGCGCGACGACGTCGTCATCGACGTCCCCGAACGAACCGTGCTCTCGCATCACGACTACGACGGAATGCACGACGTCGAATCGATCTGGATGCAGATGCTCGCCAGAAACTGCGCGCACACGAAGCTCGCGGCCACACCGCACGACTTTGCGGACAACGAGCGATTGCTTCGGTTGCTCCCGAATCTCGACCACGGAGCAGGGACCACGGCATCGACCGTCATCGGGATGAGCGAGCGCGGTCTCTACGCGCGCGTGCTCGCACCGTTTCGCGGCTCGGCGCTCGCGTTCGTCGCGGGCACGAACATCGCCGCACCCGGCCAGCTCACGCTCGCGCGCGCACTCGACATCTACTCGCGCGAGCCGCAGCGCGGCGACAAAGTCTTCGCCATCCTCGGCAATCCGTCGGGACACAGCCTCTCGCCGTCGATTCACAACCGTCTGTTTCGCGAGAAACGTGTGCCGGCCGTCTACACCATCGCCTCGTTCGAAACGTTCGACGAGGTGGCGAATGCGTTTCTCGGCGGCGAGCCGTGCGGCCTCAGCGTGACGACGCCGTTCAAAGACGAAGCGTTTGCCTTCGCGCGGCGCATCCACGCGGAACTCGGCAGCAACGCGCGCCGGGCCGGCGCGGTGAACACGCTCGTCAACCGCGGCGGCCACATCCTCGCGGACAACACCGACGTCGACGGGTTCGCCGCGCTCCTGCCGCACGCCACGAAGGCGGCCATCCTCGGCGCAGGCGGCACCGCTCGGGCCGCGCGCGTGGCGCTCGAGAACGCGCACATCCCGTACGTGCAGTTCAATCGCACGGTGTCGAAAGCCGATGCGCCGCTCGATGCGCTGCCCGAATTCGACGGAGATCTGATCATCAATACACTGCCGGGCGGCGTCGACGTGGCCATCCCGCCGTGTCGTTTCTACATCGAGGCCGCGTACACCGCGACCCCGCGCGAGGTCGATGCCGAACAACGCATCGGCGGTCTCGAACTGCTGCACGCGCAGGCGGTGCGGCAGCATCAACTCTTCATGAAGGTGTTCGAATGAATTTCGATGTTCTCCCGGTGGTGCGCGAGCTGAGCGCCGATACGCTCACCCCGCTCGTCGCATTCGCCGCACTCGCCAACGAAGGCGAAGAAGCATTCCTGTTCGAAAGTGTCGAGCGCGGCGAGAACGTCGGCCGCTACTCGTTCGTCGGCTTCGATCCGCGCCGCTCGCTGCGCTTCGACGCCACCGTTGCCGATCCGGTGCGCGTGCTCAACGAAGAGCTCGTGCCGCTGCTCGTGGAAGGGGAGGAGAAGCTTCCGCCGTTCTTCGGCGGCGCGGTCGGCTACTTCAGCTACGGCATCAATCGCTGGACCGAGAAGATCCCCGACACGCACGCGAACGATCTCGGCATCCCCGACGCGCATCTGATTTTCTTCAACAACGTCGTCGTCTTCGATCACGTGCGGCAGCGGCTCTACGTCGTGGCGAACATCTTCACGAAGAGCGAAACGATTGAAGACGCGAACGCGCGACTCGACCGCGCCGTCGCGCGCCTGCGTCGCGCGAGCGTCGAGCCGATCGTCTTTCCGACGGACGTGCCGCCGGCCGAGTTCACGTCGAATCACACGCGCGCGTCGTTCGAGCAGATGATTCGCGACGCGAAGGAAGAGATCGTCGCCGGCGAGATCTTTCAGATCGTCCTGTCGCAGCGGTGGGAAACCGACTTCCCGACGTCCGAGGCGCTCACGCTCTATCGCGCGTTGCGCACGATCAATCCGTCGCCGTACATGTTTCTGCTGCGCACCAGCGACTGCACGCTGGTCGGCGCGTCACCCGAAATGCTCGTGCGTGTCACGAACGGCATCGCCGAAACGCGCCCGATCGCAGGCACGAGATGGCGCGGCGCGACGGTCGAGGAGGATGCGGCGCTCGAGCAGGAATTGCTCGCCGATCCGAAAGAAAACGCCGAGCATCTGATGCTCGTCGATCTCGGCCGCAACGACCTCGGCCGCGTCTGCGCGAGCGGCACGGTCGAAGTGAAAAACTTCAAACACGTGGAACGCTACAGCCACGTCATGCACATCGTCACGGAAGTGGAAGGGCAGCTGCGCGATGACCACACGCCGGTCGACGCGTTCCTTTCGTGTTTTCCGGCCGGCACCGTCAGCGGCGCGCCGAAGATCCGCGCGATGGAGCTCATCGATCGATTCGAGCCGACGCGACGCGGACCGTACGCCGGAGCGGTCGCGTACTTCAGCTTCAACGGAAATCTCGACTCGTGCATCACCATCCGCACCATCACCCTGGCCAACGATCGCGCCTACGTGCAGGCGGGAGCGGGGATCGTCTTCGATTCCGATCCGGGGAGGGAGTACGAGGAGACGGAGAACAAGAGCGCCGCGTTGCGCAGGGCGATCGCGCTGGCGAAGGTGCTGATTTAGCGAAGCGATTCAGGGGAGATTTTCGTGTTCACGAAGTTCACCTTCTGAAACCCGAGCGTGTTCAGGAAGCCCGCGAGCTTTTTCTCTCCGGTTTCTTCCGCGACGCGCAGCACGCCGTTCCTGATCGCTTCGTTGCGGATGTTTGCTTCCGCGTGTTGTCTGGCGCGCGTCTCGAGATCGACGTCGCCGCGGCGGAGCATGCCGGTCTTGCGCGTCAGTACGCGCGATTTTGCGTTATCGACGCGGGTCACCAGCACTTCGGGAGCGGGGAGGCGGAGGTTGATGGTGCCGTCGGGAGAGCGCCAGACGTCGTCCTTCTGAATCTTCGAGAGATCGATGCCGGCGATCACGTCGCCGGTGGCGAGGAACGTGATCTCGTCGCCGGCGATCGCGTTCGGCACCATCTTGTAGCTCTGCGTGATCGTGCCGACGTGCATCACGCGCATCGACGCGGTCTCCAGGCGGTTCAGTTCCTTCACCTGCGTGATCAGCGCGGCGACGTCGACGGTCTTCTCCTGCGGCGCGAGGATTTCCTCCATCACCGTTCGTTTGGCCATGCGCCAGACCACCATCGTGGTGGTGATGGTGATGGCGGCCGCGATGAGCAGACCGCCGAGAACGAATCCGAGCGTGCGGCGATTCATGTCGTTTCAACCAGTAGTGGCACTTCTACCAATTCCTGTGCTAGTCTCTCCGCCTCCCGGTAAGGTTCAAGGAAGCGTCCAAGCGGCCCGCGGCGGACCCTCCGGCTTCGCCCCTCTCAAACGCGGAGCGCTTCTCCAGTCAGCTCACGATACGCCTGCAGGTATTTCTCGCGCGTTTTCTCCACTACATCGTCGGGCAATTCGGGTGCCGGCGGGTTCTTGTCCCATCCGGTCGTTTCGAGCCAGTCGCGCACGAACTGCTTGTCGTAGGAAGGCGGATTCTTCCCCACGACGTATTCGTTCGCGGGCCAGAATCGCGAGGAATCGGGAGTGAGCGCTTCATCGATCCAGATGACGCGTCCGTCCATCAGTCCGAACTCGAATTTCGTGTCGGCGATGATGATGCCGCGCGTGAGCGCGTACTCCGCCGCTTTCGAGTACAACTCGAGCGTGAGATCGCGCAGCTGGGTCGCGAGGTCGGTGCCGACGATCTCCGCCATCCGCTCGAACGAGATGTTGATGTCGTGGCCGGTGTCTTCCTTCGTCGCCGGCGTGAAGATCGGCTCCGGAAGTTTGCTGGCGGTGGTCAGTCCGGCCGGCAGCTGGATGCCGCAGACTTCGCCCGTTTCCTTGTACTCCTTGAGACCGGAGCCGACGAGATAGCCGCGCGCGACGCACTCCACCGGCACGACGTCGCACTTCTTCACGAGAACGCTGCGGCCGCGCAATTCCGCATGCTGCTTCACCGCATCCGGAAACTTCTCGAAATCGGTTTCGAGCAGATGGTTTTCGAGCTGCGTGAATCTGCGGAACCAGAAGTTCGAGATCTGGGTGAGGATCGTCCCCTTGTCCGGGATGCCGGGCGAGAGCACCACGTCGAACGCGGAGATGCGGTCGGTGGCGACGAAGAGATAACGATCGCCGAGGTCGTAGACGTCGCGGACTTTGCCGCGCCGCGCGAGTGGGAACGGAAGATTCGTCTGTTGCACTGCGCTCATGGCGCGCGATTCTATCCGCGAAAAAGAAAGGGGCAGAGTGAACCTCTGCCCCTTTCCGCCGGCGTCACAGATGGCTGCCCTTATTTCATGATCTGCCAGCGTCCTTTGTTGCGGATGAGCTGCGCTTCGCCGCGACGCTCGACCTGCGAGCGCACCTTCGCGGCGATGGTGGAATCGATCTTCTTGCCGAGATCGGTGGTCGACGCGATCTTCTTACCCTTCGCGTAGAGCGCGCTCGGGCTGGCCAGCAAGGTCGGCGACTGATAGGTCGGGTCCCCGGAGAGCGCGTCGATCGTCGAGGTGTAGGGGAAGACCACCGCGTAGCGGTCTTCGTCGGTCGCGCAGGGATCGTCGACCGAGAACTCGACCGAGCCCATGTCCACCTCATCGGGGAGGCGATCCTGGATGTGGCCGAGGGGCGGCACGAGGAACTGGCGATCGCTGATGCGATGGCCGTCGACGTCGTAGAGCGAGACGTTGATCGTCGCGGTGCAGCGACCGAGGTTCACGGCGCCGACGTTCGTGCGCCACCCTTCGCTGGCGAGATTGCGGATGCCGTGTGCGATCGACGAAATGCCGTCGTAATCGAAATCGAGCAGGCCCGCCCACACGCCGGGGATGGTCTGGCCGTACGTGCCGCTCGCGGCGTTGTTGTAGGTGTTGGTCGTGACGAGGAACGAGCGCGCGAGCACCGAGTTCTCGACGCCGGGATTGTCTTCCGCGAACGTGGCCACGAGCAGCGCGCCGCTGCCGGAGCGCTCGAAGAGATCGCCGAGGATGTTATCCGAGTAGGCCACTGCATTCGGCGGCAGCGTCACGAGCTCCTCGATGCCGACTCCGCCGCCGGTCGGCAGATACGTGATGCTGACCTTGAGGCTGTAATCGAGATGCGGATTCATGATGCTGAACTGCGTCATCCAGCGCGTGCCGAATGCGCCCGGCACGTTGCCGGAAACCGGGATGACGTAGGTGTCATTGACTTGCGCGAGCGCGGGAAGCGACGCGAGACAGAGAAGAGCGAGGAGTAGAATCTGTTTGGTTCTCACGGGACCATTCCTTTCGAAGCACTACCGTCGCCGCGCAGCGATTGCGACGGTGGTGCCGACGCACGGTTGAGTATTCCGTGCTGAAAACAAAGGACTTGCGCGAACGACGCGGCAGACGCGCGCGAGCGGTTGGCGTCCGCGGGCTACACTACCGTCCATGAATCAGATCAGCGATCGTCTGCGCGGACTGGTGCAGTCCGACATCCGGCGCATGTCTCGCGAGTGCGAGCGCGTCGGCGGTATCAACCTCGGCCAGGGCATCTGCGACCTTCCGACGATTCCCGAACTCGTCGACGGCGCCTGCGAAGCCATTCAGAGCTCGCGGGCGACCTACTCGAAATTCGAAGGGATCGATCTTCTGCGCGAACGAATCGCGAAGAAGATCGCGCACTTCAACGGCTTCACCGTCGACCCCGTCACCGAGCTCGTCGTCACGGTCGGCTCGACCGGTGGCTTTGCCGCCGCGGCGATGGCCACGCTCAATCCCGGCGACGAGGTGATCCTCTTCGAGCCGTACTACGGCTATCACCTCAACACGCTGAAAGTCCTCGGCGTGGAAACGAAGTTCGTGCCGCTGCAGCTGCCCGACTGGTCGATCGATTTCGATCAGCTGCGCGCGGCGTTCGGACCGAAGACGCGCGGCATCGTCGTCTGCACGCCGTCCAATCCGTGCGGAAAAGTCTTCACGCGCGACGAGCTCGAAAAAATCGCGGCGCTCTGCCACGAATTCAACACCTGGTGCTTCACCGACGAGATCTACGAGTACATCGTCTACGACGGCCGCGAGCATCTCTCGATGGCCGCCGTCGATCGCGACATCGCCATCACCATCAGCGGCTTCTCGAAAACGTTCAGCGTCACCGGCTGGCGCATCGGCTACGTCGCGGCCGATCGTCGCGTCGCATCATCGATCGGTCTCGTGAACGATCTCTTCTACGTCTGCGCGCCGACGCCGCTGCAGTGGGGCATCGCGCGGGCGCTGGAGATCGGCGAGGAGTACTACCGCAATCTCGCCAGCGATTATCAGAAGAAGCGCGATCTGCTCGCCGATGCGTTACGCGAAGGCGGCTTCACGCCGTTCGTGCCGCAGGGCGCGTACTACATGCTGGCCGAGATTCCGGAGCGTTTCGCGAATGCCGGCGAAGCGGCGATGGCGCTGATCGAAGACGCGAAAGTGGCAAGCGTGCCGGGACCGTCGTTCTACGCGAGCAACGCGGGCGATCGCCTGCTGCGCTTCTGCTTCGCCAAAGATTTCGCGGCGCTCGAAGAGGCCGCGCGGAGACTGCGGAGCGCCGCCGTCGTCGCGTAGAGAGAGACGTAGCGCCCAGATACGTAGCGCCGGCACGTCGAAAACGCCGGCTGGAAGCCGGCGGGCCGGCCGCCAGGATGCCGGCGCTACGTAAGAGAACGCGTTACTTCTTATGCGCGGCGCGGAGATCCACCAGGATGTCTTCGGCGTGTTTCGACGTGTCGACTTTCTTGTAGATCTTCTTGATGCGGCCGTCGCCGCCGATCCAGAACGTCGTGCGCGCCACGCCCCAGGTGCGGCGGCCGTACATGTTCTTCTCTTTCCAGACGCCGTACATCTTGGCCACGTCCGCGGTCTGGTCGGAGAGCAGCGGGAAATTCAGATTGTGCTTGTCGGTGAATTTGTCGTGGCTCGCGATCGGGTCGGTCGAGACGCCGAGGACCACCGCGTGTTCCTTCGTCAAATCCGATTCGTGATCGCGAAAAGAGCACGCCTCGGCGGTGCATCCCGGCGTGTCGTCCTTCGGGTAGAAGTAGAGAATCACGTCTTTCCCGTGAAACTCCTTCAGCGTGGTCTCTTTTCCACGCGTCGACGGAAGACGGAAGTCGGGAGCGACGTCACCGACTTTGGGCTCGTAGAAATCCTGCATCGATTGACTCCTTAGTTCGCCGCGCTCGTGCCGAAGAGCACGTTCTCCGCGACCAGCACGGCATTCAGTGCCGAACTGCGGCGCAGATTATCGCAGACCGCCCAGACCCAGAATCCGCCGCGGATCGACGGATCCGGGCGCACTTCGGCGATGAGGACTTCGTCCTTTCCTGCCGCATCAATCGTGCCGAATTCCTGGTCGCCTTCCGGTAACGCCAGCGCCGGATTCGCGCGCAGCGCCTCGAGGATGCGATCGGCCGAAAGCTCCTCCGCGGTTTTGATGAAGAGCGAGAAGGTGTGGCTGTGAAAAATCGTCCCCTGCGTGATCATCAGCGCGATCTGCGTGCGCGCATCGGTGACGCTGCGGATCTGCGAGACGATGAATTCTTCGTGGTGCCCGGCGGCGGGGAAGAGATTGAACGCCACCTGGCGATCGAACACCGTCTTCGGCACCGATTGCACGTTCATCACGCTGATCGTCTGCGTCGCGAGCTCCTCGACGCCTTCCTGTTCGAACTCCGAAGCCGGCTGCACGACCGTGGCGGTGCAGCTCTCGACGCGGCTGACCGTGGCAATCTGATGGAGGATCAATGCGATCGGAATGGCCACGGGATGCGGCGAAACGAGCACGTGCTCGCCGTGCAATTGCTCGAGGTTGAGGCCTGCAATGGCCAGCTTGCCGTCTTCCGCCGTGGTCGGTTGCGAGAGATCGATGGCGATGAAGTCGTCTGTTCCGCTGCGCGCGATCCAGTCGCGATTGGATGCGGCCGGTCCGCAGAAGAAGACGAGATCGAGATCGTCGAGCCCTTCCTGAGCGACGGCGGCGACGATCGCCGGCTCGTCGCCGACGTCGGTCAGTGCTCCTTCTGCTTTGCCGGATGCATCGAGCAGCGCGACTTTCGCAAACGGAAACGCGCGCTCGCGAAGAATGGTCTTGATCTCGTTGCCGACGAGCGTGGTCGGATTGATGATGCCGAGCCGGTAGCCGGCTTCTGATTTGAGGTGCGCCATGCGGCGCGTTTTATCACGGGGCCGGAGTTTCGGCGGCCGGCGTCTCCTGCGGCGGAAGCTCGGGAACGGTGTCGTCCGGATCGGCCGCCGGCGGCACGATCGGAGGGTTCGCCGACGGGAACGCGATCGACCAGAGCTTCACGAATGGGCCGGAGAAGAGGTAGCAGATCGAGCCGGCGAACCAGAACTCGCGCGGCCATTTGAAGGCGACGCCGAGGATCACCGCGAGAATCAGGAAGTAGATGAGCGAGCGCTCTTTCTGCAGCGCGAGCCCCTTCTGGCTGCGGTACTTGATCGGCGAGACCATCGCGAAAGCGGTGGCGATGGTGAGGACCATCACGACCATCGCGAAGCGGCGATCGGTGACCGGTGCGGGCGCGTAGAAGATCATCGAGGCCAGCGTCAGTGCGCCGGCCGGACTGGGGAGTCCGACGAAGTAGCGATAGTCGGTCTTGCCGGTCTGCACGTTGAAGCGCGCGAGGCGCAACGACACGGCAGCGAGGAAGATGAAGGCGATCCCGCCGCCGAGTTTCTCGAAGCCGTGCAGTCCCCACGCATAGACGAGCACCGCCGGTGCACAACCGAACGTGACGACGTCGGCGAGCGAGTCGTACTCCTTGCCGAATTCGGAGGTGGCGTGAATGGCGCGGGCGACGAGGCCGTCGAACGTATCGAAGACGGCGGCGAAGAGGAGCGAGAGGCAGGCGGTTTCGAGGAAATCGATGGCGGCCTGGCTGCGACCGAGGGTCGTCGCTTCGATGGCGCGCGTGGCGTAGATGATCGCGCGGAAGCCGAAGAACAGATTGAGAATCGTCAGCGACGTCGGGATGACGTACACGCCGCGGCGGAAGTTCGGTCGCACCGGTTTCAAAGGCATCGCGGTCGCGGGATGTTATGCAAAGGGGGTTCCGTTTGGAACCCCCTCAGGCGGAAGGCAGGTTGTTGATGTACTACCGCGGCTCAGGCGACTGCGTGATTGTGCTCGTAACTACGAATACGATCCGCCATCTGGTCCTTCAGGTGGAGCTTCCGCTTCTTCAACGTCTTCTCTTCGAACTCTTCGTCCGGGGATATCTCGTGTTTCGCCGTCAACTCGTTCAGTCGTTCCTCGCAGCGGTGATGCTCTTCAATCCACTGCCGGAACTCGGCGTCTTCACTGGTGAGAATCTGTTGAATGTCAGCGGTACGATTCGACATCGTCTGTCCTCCTTCGAAGTACCTATCCGCGAGCAGGATTCTAGCACTCGCCCTGCCAACAGGAGTGACGGTCGAG
This sequence comes from Thermoanaerobaculia bacterium, assembly GCA_036261885.1. Classification (GTDB taxonomy): domain Bacteria; phylum Acidobacteriota; class Thermoanaerobaculia; order Gp7-AA8; family Gp7-AA8; genus QHVT01. Next base: position 280,075 of record DATAJY010000007.1, read on the forward strand.
GTTGACAGGGGCGGTTGTCGGTTGTCGGGAGTCGGTAGTCGGGAGAACCGCTCCGCTGAACGCACGGGGAGTGGGTGGTGGCCTCCCGACAACCGACAACCGACTCCCGACAACCGCCCACTACAATGCGCTCCATGTCTCGCACGGCGGCGGTTGCCGCAGCGATCGTGGTTCTCACGGTGCTTCTCTCTCCGCTGCAGCGCGAGCTGTATGTGGGCGATGAGACGAAATACAGCCAGGTCGTGCGTGAGATGCGCACCGGCTCGTTTTTTCTGCCGACGCTCGAGGGCTCGCCGTTCACGCACAAGCCGCCGTTGCATTTCTGGCTGATGGATGGGCTGACGTACGTCTTCGGAACGTATTCGATCTGGCCGTATGTCCTGCCGTCGCTGATCGCTTTCGCGCTGCTGCTCTTCTTTCTGCATCGCATCGGCGGACCGTTCGCGGCATTCGTCGCCGGCACGTCGCTGATGCTGTGGGGCTCGGCGCAGACGGCGCGAATGGACGTCGAATTCGCGGCGCTGCTCGCCGTAGGCGCGTGGTGCCTCTACCGGCAGCGATTTCCGGCGGCCGGCTTTTTTGCCGGACTCGCGTTTCTGGTGAAGGGGCCGATGGCGCCGGTGATCCTTCTCGCGCTGTACGTCTTCGAAGCGATCCGCCGGAAACGCAGACCGCGGGGCAGCGATGCGTGGATGCTCGTGCCGATGTTGCTGATGCCGCTCCTCTGGCTGGTGCCGGCGGTGATGATCGGGGGTGAGGCGTTCTGGCGCGAGATCTTCTACAAGCAGACCGTCGGCCGCGCGGTCGGCGCGTGGGTGCACAAGTCGCCGCCGTGGTTCTATCTCGTGCGCGCGCCGCTCACGTTCCTGCCGTGGTTCTTCATCGCCGTGCCGGCCATCATCGCGGCGTACAAGCGCAATGATGACCGCGCGAAATTCGCGGTGTCGTATCTGCTCGCCGTGCTCGTTCCGTACACGCTGCTCTCGTCGAAGCTCGACGTCTACATGATCGCGCTGCTGCCCGCGGTCGGCCTCGTCATCGCGCGGCTCGTCGAAATCGAAGATCGCTGGTCGTCGATTGCGCGACGTGCGAATCTCGTGCTGCTGGCGTTGTTCGCGCTCGCCGGCGTCGCGGGCCTCATCGTGCAGCCGTCTCAACTCAAAGGAGACGATGCGGCGCTGATCGCGCGAACCGACGTGCGGATGCTGTTCGTCGTACTGCTGCTCGCGGCGTTGATCGCGATCGTCGTTTCACTGCGTGGCCGGCTCGCGCCGGCCGTGCTGGCCACCGGCTTCGTGGCCGTGGCGGCGTTGTCGTACGCGGGCATCGCACTCGTGCCGGTGGCGAACGAGCTCGCGTCGACGCGGCCGCTCGTGCGCGCCCTCGGCACGCTCGACGTGCCGCGCGAGCAGATCGCGTTGTTCGTCACGCCGCATCTGTGGGTGCGCGGCATGGACCCCGAGTTGTGGCGCGCGAAACATGTCGATGAGGATTCGCTGCGCGCGCTGCCGGCTCCGCCGCGCGTGATCGTGACGCGGCGCAAGGACGCAGCGAAGATCGAAGCGTCGTTGCGCGGCTATCGCAAAGTGGCCGAACTGCGCATGATCGGGAAGTGGTTCGACGTGTATGAACGGTGATCTCGCGCGCCGGCGTCATCTCGCCGCGGCGGCGTTCGTCGTGCTGCTGCTGCTGTCGGTGCTCTGGCCGTCTCCGGTGGTGTCGGCGAATCGCCTCTGGCTGCATCAACCGGTCGACGTCGACGAGCTTTCGTTTCTCGGACGCGAGGCGCCGCAGTGGGACGTCGTCTTCTGGTTTTTCGCCGGCGTGCTGTTGCTTGCGGTCCTGCAGAGCGCTTCGCTCGACGCGAATCCGCGCGAGCCGTTGACGCAACTCCGCGCATTGCGTTTCGAGCGCACGTTGTGGCGCGATGCGGTCATCGGGCTCGCGGCCGGAATCGCGTTGACCGCCACGGCGTGGCTCGTCTTCGATTCGCCGGTGCTGGCGTGGGCGGAGCGCATTCAATCCGAGACCACCGAGGATGTCATTCGCCTGCTCAATCGCCTCGGCGGCGGGATGAATCCGGTGATGATCGTGGCGTTCTTTCTCGTGGCCGGCATCGCGTATCTGGAGCGGCGCTGGGTCGGCTATGCGATCTCGATGGCCATCGCCGGCCTCGGCGCCGGCATTGCGGCCCAGATCATCAAACACCTTGTCGGCCGTGCCCGTCCGGAACTGTGGCTCGGCCCGTCGCATTACGCGCCCGGATCTTCGACTTCCTTTCCGAGCGGTCACACCGTCGGCGCATTCGCGTTGGCCGGTGTGCTGGTCTTCGGGTCACGCAGCTGGACGCTGCGCGTGATCGCATTCGCCCTCGCGGCCGGCGTCGGGCTCTCGCGCATCCTCGCGTTCCGTCACTGGACGTCCGACGTCACGGCCAGCGCTGTTGTCGGTTTAGTCACCGCCTGGATCGTCACCCGGGTGGTTCTTCGTGATCCGGCTCACAAAACTTCCTGAGATCCGTCCCTACAATCCGCGCCGCCGACCTGAGAGAGGTGTGCGTATGCAGCGACTATCACTGATCAACTACGACGTTCTGCGCGAGCTGTGCGATCACTGCCGCAAGGAGCGATTTCATTTCGTCCCCCTCGGCGCCGAACCCGCGACCGGTCCCTGCCGGAACTGTGGCGAAGAATCGAAGCTCGCCGACGTGAGCGACACCTCCATCTGGCGCCTGATCACGCACGCCAACGGCGACGTGGTGGTGGTGCCGATGATCGCGCCGAAAACGGCGTAGCCGTCACTCCGGATCCCCCGAACTCCGCCTCACTGGAAGTACCCCGCCACGTCGATGATGAAGTGCACGGCGGGGCCGCCGTTCTTCACCGTGGCGCGCGCGCCGGGGCTGAGCGCGACGACGGAGTTGTTGGCGCGGGTGCGGCCGGTGCGGTAGCTGACGACGCTCGTGTTCGGCCAGGGAAGATCGGTCGGATAAAACGAGAGCCAGCCGCTGGCAGTCGGCGCGACGGTGGTGATCGTCACGGCCACCGCTTTCGCATCGCTCGGGATGCCGCAGACATTGGCGAAGTTGAGCGGACGCGTTTCGTTTGCGCCGAGGATCGTGCCGTAACGGGTGTCGAGCGCGCGGCAGGGAGTGTCGATGAGGTACAGCATCGACGCCCCGGCAGCACGCGTGACGATCGGCACGTTGACGCTCGCACTGCCATCGACTCCGCATATGCCGTTGCCGTAGGAGACGCCGAGCGTGACCTGACCGCTGGCGCCGGCGGTGTACTTGATGCGTTTCGTCCCTTGTCCCTGCGTGATCGTGCCGTTCGTGATCGTCCACTGGACTGGCGCGTCATAGGGGAGTGCAACGGTCGCGTATCCGATGCCGTTCGCGTGCACGGCGTTCGTCGCGGTGATCACCGGTTTCGTCGCGGCGGCGAGCGAGACATAGAAGTTCGTGGTCGCGGCCGCGTAGTTCGCATCGCCGGCAAAGTCGACCGTGATCACGTGTGGGCCGGCGCCGAGTCCGAGCAGCGAATGGGTCGCCTCGCCGTAGCTGCCACTGCCCGGCAGTTTCACCGCCTGGATCGACGTGTTGCCTTCCTGGAACGTCACGTCGACGGTGGGAGCCGGCAGCGAGAGTGGCTGCGGCTGCACCCGCACGAACACCGGGATGCTCATGCCGCAGGCGGGTGTCTGCCCGGTATACGTCGGATTTGCGGAGAGGGTCGTCGCCGCTTTCGTCACGGCCTGTTCCATCGATGACGTATTCGACGGCGCATAAAAATCGTCGCCCATGTACGTCGCGCTGATGACGGAGTTGCCGGTCGGGAGCTCGACGCTTGCAGACGCGTTGAATCCGTTCGGCGCGACGAGCGCGAACGGTACGCCGTTGCGGGCGAAGGAGACCATGCCGGTGAGAGTCCGCGCGGTGTTCGTCTCGAGGTGCGCGGTGTACGTCACGGGCGTGCCGTACCTCGGCGAGAGCGTCTGCGTGTTGATCGAGATGGTCGGCGTTTCCGCCGGCTCTGGTCCTGTATTGGTGAGCAGCAGCGAGACCGTTCCGGCAGACGTCTGCAGAGCCACATCGTCGGTGCCGTTGCCGTCGAAGTCGGCGACCGCGAAGTCATGCGCGTTGCCGCTGGCGAGCACTTTCGCGTACGAGCGGAAGGTCGTGTCGCCGTTCCCGAGGTAGAAGTTCGGGCCGTAGGCGAGATCGGTGTGGCCATCGCCATTGAAATCGCCTTCCAACGCGGTCAACGCGTAGTACTCATTGCCGAACGTCGGATCGATGGTGAAGGTCTTGCGTGCGCCGAACGTGCCGTCGCCGTTGCTGAGGCGCAGCACGCTGCCGCTCGAATCCGAAAGCAGCAGGTCATCGAAGCCGTCTTCATTCATGTCGATGAGACCACCGACCGTTTCGATCGAGTTCTCGCCGAATGACGTGAGGGTGAAGGTGCCGTCGCCTTTGTTGATCGCCACCCGCGGGTTCCATCTCTGGCCCACGAAGTCGATCTTGCCGTCGCCATTCGCGTCGCCGCTCGCGTAGGCGAGAAATTCGTTCAGCGATGGAGGAGCGCCGGTGGTGAACGTACCGTCGTTGTTTCCGGTGTAAATCACGGTCGCGGTCCCGGGCGTCCACTCGCGCAACGTCAGCAGATCGACGACGCCGTCGCCGGTCACATCGGCGAGGCTCGGACGCGCTCCGGAATCTTCATAGAGAATCGGGAACGAGACCGGAGTCTGGAAGGTTCCGTCGCCGCGGCCGAGCCAGGTCCGCCCCTGCATGTACAGCGACCCGAAGCCGACGACGTCCGCGTGGCCATCGTTGTTCACGTCGCCGAGGGCGAAGGATTGCGTCAACCATGAACCGGTATCGACCGTCGTCGTTGGCGTGAGCGGCATGCCGCCCGTGCCGTCGTTGAGCAGGACTGCCAGCTGCGTGTTGACGGAAAACGCCGGCTCGACCATGACCACGAGGTCGGGTGCGCCGTCGTGGTTCATGTCGTTCGCCCCGATCAGCCTCGTGCCGTCGTACGCGCCGAGAAGGATGGTGCCGTTGGCGTTGTACGAGCGATACGTGTCGAATGCGCCGCCACCCGTGCCGGCGACGAACTGCAGTGCCGGCGTCGAGCCGGGGTTGTTGAGCACGACGTCGATCTTGCCGTCGCGGTTGAAATCATTGGCGGCGAGACGCGATGCGCCGCCGGTATGCCAGATGGCCGGTTGCAGGAACGAGCCGTCGCCGTTGCCGTGAAGGACAGCGATCATGCCGCCCGCCGACGCGGCGGTGGCCAGGAGGTCGAGGGTTCCGTCGCCATCGGCATCCGCGACCGTGATGCAGCCATAGCGCATGTTGCCGTAGGACGCGAATGCGGTCGCGGTGCCGTTGCTCGCTGTTTTGTAGACCCGGATCGCGGAGTCGCTGGTGGAGTCGAGCACCGCTGCGAAATCAGTAGTGCCGTTCTTGTCGAAGTCACCGAAGGCGACGTCGCCCGTGGTCCAGTCGCTCGTGATCTTAGTGAAGGTGAATGCTCCCGTGGCGTTGCCGACTCCGATGAACATGCCGGAGTAGTAGTCGCGCAGCAGGAGGTCGGTCTTGCCGTCGAGATTCACGTCGAACGGCATCAGCTCGCCGCTGTTCGACGTCGGGAGCGTGCTGACGATTGCGGTGCCGAACGTGCCGTTCCCGTTCGACGGAAACACCGTGAGCGAGCCGGGGTATCCGGCCGACACCGCGAGGTCGCCGCGACCATCGCCGGTGAACTCGGCGATGACCAGCTGCGGTCCGTAAATCTCCGTCGTCAGTTCCGTGGTTTTGCTGAACGTGCCACTGCCATTGCACGTGTAGATCGTGATCGTGCCGTAGTAGTCGCTGACCGCGATGTCCGCATCGCCATCCTTGTCGAGATCGCCGACGGCCATGGAGGCAAAGGTTTGCGGGTTCGGTGTGACCCACGGTTCGCCCATCACTCCATTCGTCGCATCGCTGACCAGCACCTGAAAGGAGTGGCCGGAAATGGCGGTCAGGATGTCAGGCCCACTGTCTCCACCGAAATTGCCGATGACCATGCCGCGGGACGAATAGGAGCCATCGGCATACGTGATCAGCCGCTTCGGATTGCGGACCAATGACGGAGCGGCAAACGAAGAGAGCGCGAGCGAGCAGAGCAGGAGCAGGGTGGAGATACGCATTTCGGACCGGCGCCATTGTCGTCGATGACAATAAAAAGGCGACGTGCAAGAGCACATCGCCTCGGGGATTTCGGCCGGCGTCGCGTTTTTTACGATTCCATCTCCGCGAAATTGACGGAAACGAGCCGTGAGCAGCCCGCTTCTTCCATCGTCACGCCGTACAGCACGTCGGCTGCTTCCATGGTGCGGCGCGAGTGGGTGATGACGATGAACTGCGTGTCGCGGGAGAAGTCGCGCACGAGGCGGACGAAGCGCTCGGTGTTCACTTCGTCGAGCGGCGCGTCGACCTCGTCGAGGATGCAGAACGGCGACGGTTTGTAGCGGAAGATCGCGAACAGCAGCGCGATCGCGGTCAGCGCGCGCTCGCCGCCGGAGAGGAGCGCAATCGACTGATTCTTCTTTCCCGGCGGCTGGGCCACGAGCTCGATGCCCGATTCCAGCACGTCTTCTTCGTCGAGCAGCTGCATGCGCGCGGTGCCGCCGCCGAAGAGCGAGGTGAAGATCTCGGTGAATGAAGTGTTGACCGCGGTGAACGCGTCGCGGAAGAGCTCGCGCGACGTCAGATTGATCTTGCGGATGGTCTGGCGCAGCGACTCGATCGACTGCACGAGATCGTCGCGCTGCGTGCGCAGGAACGACTCGCGCGTTTCGAGCTCCTGATGCTCTTCGATGGCCAGGACGTTGACCGGGCCGATTTTCTCGAGCTGGTCGGAGAGCTTCGCGACGTCGGCTTCCAGCGTGGCGCGCGACTCGTCATCGCCCGGCGGCTCGACGTCGGCGAGCGCGTCGATGCCGGCGTGGAGATCGAGCGAGATCTGTTCGCGCAGCAGGTCGAACGCCGATTTGGCGCGGTCGACGCGGCGCTCCGCTTCGAACAACGCGTTCTTCGCGGCGTTCCACTGTTCGCGGGACGACGTTGCGTTCGTCGAAAGCTCGGTGACCTTCACGTCGAGGTCGGCCACTTCGGCTTCGAGCGCGACGCGCATCTCGGAGAGCTCGTGCAGTTTCGTGAGCGAGATCTCGAGCTGGCCGCGCGAGTTCTCGACGGCGACGTCGGTGTCCTGCTGGCGGCGGAGAAGGTTCTCGATCTCCTGCTGCAACTGCGTGACGCGCGAGCCGAGGGAGACGACGATGCGCGAGAGATTCTCGTGCTCGCGTGCATGCGCGTTCACGTTGCCGGACGCGCTTTCGACGTCGACGCGTGCTTTCGACGCCACTTCGGTGATCTGTTCGAACGAGGTGCGCGAATCGGCCAGCCGCTCCTCGGCCGCGCGGATGCTTTCGTGGAGCTCCTGCTCGCGCGCCTGCAGCGCGTCGACTTCGGCGATGGCGGCGTTCTTCCGCGCGATGAGCTGCGTTTTTTCTTCGACGTAGAGCGTCTGCTCTTCGCTGGCGACGGCGAGGTCTTTCTCGAAACGCGACAGCTCGGCGCCGGCGCGTTCGCGCGAGTTCTTTTTCTCGCGCAGTTCCTGGTCGGCGGTGCGGGCGCGTTCGTCGGCGATGATCCGTGCGTCGTCCGCGGCGCGCAGTTCTTCTTCGAGCTGCTGCAACTCCGCGGCGATGCCGCTGGCGCGCGATTCCTCGCTGCCGAGCAACGCTTCGAGATCGGCGATCTCGCGTTTGATCGAGAAGACGCCCGGCGTGGCCCCTTCGGTCTTGCCGCCGATGACCAGCGGCCCGCGCACGATGTCGCCTTCGAGCGTGACGAACGTGGCGTTGGGACGTTCCTGCGCGCGATCGAACGCTTCGTTCAGCGAGCCGACGATGTAGGCCTCGGGAATCGCATGACGCACCGCATCGGCGATCGGACCTTCACCGAGCACCGAGTGCGCCGCATCGCCGCGCCGCGAGCCTTCGCCTTTCGGGGCGAAATCGAGCGTGATGAATGCACCGCGTCCGGCACCGCGCTCGCGCAGTCTGCGGATCGCCTCGTTCGCGGTTTCGGTCGTGTCGACCACCACCGCTTTCGAGACTTCGCGCAGCAGCGTGTCGAGCGCCGCTTCGAAGCCCTGCGCCGCACGCACGGCCTCGGCCGCGCTCATGGCATTCGGGATGAGCTCCATGATCGCGCGGCGCACGTCTTCGTCCTGTGCTTCGAGAGACGCGAGCAGCGCGCGGAGGGAATCGACTTTATAGGTGGTCTGCGAAATGGTGTCGCGCGCCGAGGAGAGCGACTGCCGCGTCGCTTCGCGCCTCGCGGTCAGTTCGTCGCGACGGGCCACGGCATCGCGTGCCGTCTGCTGTGCGACGAGCAGTGCCTGCTCCGCATCGCGCACCGACTGCTCCCACTCGTACATCGAGGCGAGCGCGCCGTCACGGCTCTCGGCTGCTTTGCGTGCGCTCTCGGTGAGCTTGGAGAGATAGAACTCGCACTTCTCGACCGCGATCTCGATCTGGTGCACCTGATTGCGCGCCTCGGAGATCTTGGCGATGGTGCGCATCAGCGTTTCGCGCGAATCGGCGAGCGCCTTTTCGTGCTGGCGCACGGAGTCGCCTTTTTCCTGACGCTCGCGCTCGACCTGATCGGCGATCTCGCGAACGCGATTGCGCTCGGCGCGCGCGACTTCGAGCTGCTGCGTCTTCTCGTCGAGCGCCGCCTGCTGCTCGGCCCCTTCGGTTTCGAGCGAGGAGATCTGGCCGCGCGCGTTCTCGATGCGCTGCACCAGATCGCCGAGGTTCGTTTCGGACTGCTGCAGAAACGAGCGCAGGCGCTCCACTTCACCGGAGAGCAGCGCAATCTCCTCACGCACTTTCGAGGCGCGATGCGCGCGATCGGTATGCACCGTGCGCGTTTCGGCAAGCTGCGATTCGGAGGTGCCGAGCTGCGCGGAGAGCTCGCTCTCGCGATTCTCCGCTTCCACGAGCGCCGCGGTGGCCGCTTCCTCTTCGATCTGCGCGAGCATGATGCGGCCCTTGTAGAGGGCGCGCTTCGCGCTCGAGAGTTGATCGGCCAGCTCTTTGTGACGGCGCGCTTTCGACGCCTGCCGCTTGAGGGAATTGAGATTGCGCGTGACCTCGGAGAGCGTGTCGTCGATGCGCAGCAGGTTCTGCTGCGTCTCTTCGAGCTTCAGCTCCGCGGCGCGGCGCTTCGTCTTGTACTTCGTGATGCCCGCGGCTTCCTCGATCAGGCGGCGGCGATCCTGCGGCTTGTTGGAGAGGATCAGATCGATCTTTCCCTGCTCCATCACCGAGTAATTGCGGATGCCGAGACCGGTGTCCATGAGGATGTCCGAGATGTCTTTCATCCGGACGCGCTTGCCGTTCAGGCGGAACTCGGACTGCCCGTCGCGGAACACGCGCCGGTTGATGACGATCTTGCCGTCATCGGCCATCGGGTGATTGCTGTCGCCGTTCGCGGTGCCGAGGGTGAGCGTGACTTCGCCCATCGAAAGCGGGCGGCGGCGCGCGGAGCCCTGGAAGATGACGTCTTCCATCGTTTCGCCGCGGATGTGGGAGGCGCGGTTTTCGCCAAGCACCCAGATCAGCGCGTCGCAGATGTTCGATTTACCGCATCCGTTCGGGCCGACGACGGCCGTCATCGCGGCCGGGAAGGTGAGCTTGGCGGGGTCATAGAACGACTTGAAGCCGTGAATGTCGAGTTGAGTTAAACGAAACATTTCTTCTGGAGGGGCTCCCGATTTCGCGCGGATCGTAGCAGGGTCGGTTCCCAACTTCACGATTGACGGAAAGGAGCGCAGCGGTTCCTGTGCAATGATCCCAACACGGATGGACGTCGATGATTTCCTGCGGAACGAGATCGATCTCGGATCGTTTCCGGGCGCGTCGTACGCGATTGGCTCCGTCGGCGGGCTGGAGCGTGCGCACGCTCTTGGAAGCGCCGTCGCCGTTCCGCTGCGCCTCGCCGCGAACGCGGAGACGATCTACGACTGCGCGTCGATCACGAAGCCGCTCATCACCACGACGCTCGTGCTGCAGGCGGTGGCCGAAGGGCGAATCGCGCTCGACGACGAGTATCGCGGCTACACCTATCGCGAGCTGCTGTCGCATGCGAGCGGATTGAAAGCGTGGCTGCCGCTCTACGCGATGGGCGATTACCTGCGCGCGATCGAGGAGCATGGGCCGGAGCGGCCGCGCGGCACCGCGGTGATCTACTCGGATCTCAACTTCGTGCTGCTATTCTTCGCGCTCGAAGAAATCTTCGGCGATTACGCGGCCGCCGCACGCACGCGCATCTTCGAGCCGCTCGGGCTGCAATCATCTTTTTTTCATCCCGCCACATCGCTGTTGCCGCGCATCGCCGCGACCGAGTGGGGACAGCGATTCGAACAGGGGATGTGTGCGGCGCGCTCGATCGCGTTCACCGGGTTTCGTCAGGGCCTGATGTGGGGCGAGACCAACGACGGCAACTCGTTCCACTACGGCGGCACGTGCGGAAACGCGGGGCTCTTCGCGACGGCGACGGATGTCTTCACGATCGCGCGCGCATTCGCAACCGGGGTGCTTGTGCCGTTGCCGCTCGTGCAGGAGGCGACGCGCGAACAAGCCGAAGGGCGGGGGCTGGGCTGGCAACTCGCGTTCGGCGGCTACGGGCACACCGGATTCACCGGCACCTCGGTGTGGGTGATCGGCTCGCGCGTGAGCGTGTTGCTCACGAATCGCGTCCATCCATGCGCGGCGCCGATCGCGATGCAGCGAATCCGGGAACGGTTTCATCGATTCGCAACGTAAGGCGGCGGGACGCCGCGTGCTCAGCCGGCGGGGACGCCGGCGTTCCGCAAAGCTCGGCGTTTTTGCGGAACGCCGCCGTCTCGGCGGCTGAGCAGGGAGCGTCTCGCTCCCGCGGCGTTAAAGCGCGCGCCAGCCCCACTCTTCGGCTTGTTTGCGCAATGAGTCGGCGCGTGCTTCTTCGCCGTTCGCTTCGGCGAGCTCGCTGAACAGGTAGAGCGTCTCGGAAAGCAGCGGGTCGCGATCGGTGTAGTCGTCGCGAAAGCGTGTCTCGAGCAGCTCGACGTTGTCGCGATACAGGCGCAACGCTCCGTCGCGATCGCCGGCGCGCAGAAGGATGTACGCGAGGCCGAGGGCCTGGAACTCCTGAATCTGCGGATGCTGCGCGATCTGCTGTTCCATCAGCGAACGCGCCTCGTCGAGATCGCGGCCGAGGTGTGCGAGCGAGAGCGCGATGCCTTCGCGCGCGGCGGGATCGGTCGACTCGCGATAGGCGGCGATCGCATCATCGAAGCGGCCGAGGAGTTTGAGCGCTTCGGCGCGATGCAGTGCGTCGTTCGTGCGCGCCGCTTCCATCACCGCGTCTTCGTAGCGCTGCTGCTGAATGAGCTGCTGCGCGCTCGTGATCGGCCGCTGCGAAAGCATGTACGCGACGAGCCAGCCGACCGCCGCGATCGAGAGAATCAGAACCCAGAACCACACGCTCATCGCAACGATGGTGTGGGACGAGAGGGTTGCGGCGCAACTGCGGGTCGCTGTTGCGGCGGAGCTCCGGGCGGTGTTGCGGCCGGATTCTTCGCTGCCGCGGCCGCTGCTTTCGCGAGCGCCTCGGCCTGTTGCGCGGCGAGTACTTCCGGCGGCGTGACCGCATTCGGCTCGACGATGAACGTGCGCATCGCCTGCGGTTTGCCGTCGTACTGGAAATCGAGATTCGGCATCGTCTGCGGCGTGGTCTCGTCGGGTTTGTTGGCGATGTCGGTGACCTCGGAGAGCGGAACCGCCGGCGCACCGGAGACATCCGAATCATTGCGCCGCGTGACGAACGCGTGCAGCGCCGCCAGCAGCAGAAAGCCGAGAATCGCCGAGATCGTGACCACCACGCCCTGTCGCTGACGCGCGTACTCGAGCACGTTCTGCGAGGTCGTGGTCTCTTTCGGACGAAAGACCTCCTGCAGGATGGCCTGCGTGTCGAGTCGATCGCCCGTCGCCGGATTCGCGCCGCAGTACGGGCAGAGCTTCGCCGAGGCATCGATCGCGCGGTTACATGCGGCGCAAACGCCCTGACTCATCACCGGAAGTTTATTTCAACGCTGTAAGGCGCGGCGACCGGCTCGCCATTCTCCGTTGCCGGTTTGAAGCGCCAGCGCTGCACGGCCGCGAGCAACGCCGCGGTGTTGCCGCGCTGGAGCGGCTGTTCGATGCTCACCTGGCGCACGTGACCGTCCGGTCCGATCAGCATCGTCAGACGGGCGGTGCCCTTGCCGTCGATCGACGGAAGCGGCTGGTACTCCGCGATGGGGCGCGTGCGCACGGTGCGGCGCGCCTGCTGCGGCGCGCGCACCGCGTCGGGCAGATCGCCATTCGCACTCTGCTGCGCGGCGGTGACTGGTGTTGCCGGGCGCGGCGCGACCGCCCGTCGCGGCGCCTGCGCATACGCGGGGCCGGTGAGCGTACGAGGATCGACGAGCGCGGCCATGCGGTCTTTCTCCGCCTTCGCGCGTTTCGCCATCTCTGAATATTCGACTGCCGAAACCGCGGTCGCATCGGTGCGGTCGTACTGGCTCGGCAATCCGTTCGGATTCGTCGTCGACGCAACGGCCGCCGACGGTGCGCTGGTGATCGGCTGTTCGATGCCGCCGGCCCCGGCCGGGATGAGCGGCGTGTCGGCGCGACGCGGCTTCTGCTGAATCTCGCTGTTGTGCTCGGCCGCCTGCTCTTCGAGCGTTTCGGGTGCGCGCTCGGGAGCGCCATCGCGATTGATGACCATGCCGATGCCGAAGGAGGCGAAGAGCAGCATCGCACCGGCGGCGATCATGATGATCTTGCGCTTCAGGCCGCCTTCTTCCGGTGGAACGTACGACGCGGCCGGAGACGGAGCCTGGGCCTCGGCCGACGGCGTCTGGTGCTGATCCCAGTTACAGAACGGGCAGATCGTCGCCCATTGGTCGATTGCGCGCTCGCACTTTCGACATTTCTTCGATTCACTCATCGGAGGTCGTTTGTGCAACCGACGTACCGCTCCGGAGCGTGACGCCCTCATCCGTGAAGTAGAAATCGTTCAGCGTCACGTTTCGCGCGAGGACGGAACTCTTTTTTCGCGTGAACGAATAGAGCGTGCCGCTGCTGGTGTCGTATGCGAACCAGCGCTTGCCGCGGATCCAGACGCGATCGACGCCGGTCGGAAACTGCGAGGAGCGGTTGCCGAAGAGTCCGAGGCCGAGGAAGCCACGCAGGAATCCGCGCGCGACGGCTTTCGCGGTCGACTGGGTCTCCTCGGTGAGCCACACGCGTTTCGCCGAGGGATCGGCGACCGCGAGGATGCGCGCGGTGAGCGCGGTGCCGCCACCGGCGACGGCGAGGTCGACCGGGACGGCGCCGACCGTCACTTCGCCGCGGACGCCCATCGTCTTGAGATCGACGATGCGAATGCGTCCTTCGCGCGGGTAGACGAGGTAGGCGGAGGTGCCGGCGATCTCGAGATCGGAGGCGAAACGAGGGATCGACGCGCGCCGTGTGACGCGATCGTGTGCGATCTCTTCCAGCATCCCGAGCGAGCGTGAATAAACGTAGAGCTTTCCTTCGGACTGTCCGAGGAACGCCGGATCCTGTGCGACCGCGATGTTGGCGCCGCCAATGTGCTGCAGCACACGGGCGTCGCGCGCGAGGATGTACAGCTCGTTGCCGACGAACGCCGATGCGACCGGCGTCGCTTTCGTGGCGATGCGCGTGGCGGTTTTCGTTTTCGTGTCGAAGATTTCGGCGGTGTCGTTGAGCGCGTCGAGCGTGACGATCTTCTCGGCGCGCGCGGTGAGCGCGATCGCGAGGAGCAGCAGGATGCGTTTCATCGGTTCGGCTCCAGCCGCAGCGGCTCGACCAGAAGCGCGTCGCGATCGCCGGCTCTCGTCACGCCGAGGATGCGGTACGTGAGCCGCGCGCGGGTCTCGAACGTGCCGTTGAATTGCGCCGGCTGCGCGAAGCGGAACGGAATCATCTCGATCGTGCCGGATTCGAACGTCGACCCGGGTTCGCCGTCGAATTGCACTTCGCTCGTGAACCCGGTCTCGTCGAGTGTCACGCGTTGCTCGGGCGTCAATCGCTCGAAGGCATCGAGCAGCACGCGCAACTCGGTTGCCGTCGGTGTCGCGGAGGGCAACGCGATCGTGGTGACGCTTTCGGCTTCGATGCGCAGTTTCCGCAGCGTTTCGTTCTGCGGAAACGTGGCGAGCAGCGCGTCGAGCGTCTCGCGTGCGGCACGCATCTCGCCGTGTTCGAGTTGCTGCAGTGCGCGCTGCATCGCCGTGCCGCCGGTGGTGCGCGGATGCTCGCGAACGTACCGGCGATACTCGCGGATGAGCGGCAGCGAGAATGGATTGGCCGCAAAGGCGTCGGCGTAGAGGCGCTCGCGTTCGGCGTCGTTCGGCGCGAGACGCGCCAGCGCAGTCAGCGCCATCACGTCATCGCTGCGGCCGGCGAGCACGCGTTCGTACTGCTTCCGCGCCTTCGCCAGATCATTGCGACTCTCGTAAAGCGACGCCAGTCGCAGTTGGGCGCGATTGAGCAGCGAGACGTACGCGGCCACGTCGCCGCGCGCGGAGCTGTAGATCTCGAACGCTTCCTGCTCGGCGGCATCCCGCTGCAATCGTTCGAATTCTTTCGAACGAAGCGATTCGGTCACGGTGACGAGCAGCGTCTCCGCTTCGCGCTCGTCTCCCGCTTCGAGCAGCGACGTCGCCAGCGCGTGCTGGTAGATCGCGAGATCGAGCTTTTTCGCCGGATCGACGACGGCGACGGCATTGCGCGCCGCGCTGACGGCTTTCTGCGATTTGCCGAGGATGCGCATCGCGGAGGCGTAGAGGTTCCACGTTTCGGGATCGTCGCTGGCGTAGCGCAGCGCTTCTTCCAGCAGTTGCATCGCCTCGGCGGGACGATGGAGTTTCGCGCGCGCCAGCGCGGCGTACGACGTGGCCACGGCGTAGCGGGTGAGATGCGAATCGAGTCGCGCGGCGCGGCGTTCCTTCTCCGAAAGCTCCAGCGCCTTCTGGTATTCGATGCGCGCCAGCGAGAGCTCGTTGCGCGCGGTGCGCACGTCGCCGAGATTCAGCCGGCCGGAGAGCTGGGCCTCGAAGCTGCGCGAACTCTCGAGCTGCTTCTGCATCTGCGCGAGCTCGAAATCGCTGGCGATGCGCGTCGTTTGTGCAACGGCCGGCAGGGCGAGCAGCAGCGCGAGCGCGAACCGCTTCATCGCGCGAAATACCCCTTGCGCGCGTTCACGAGCTCGACGCCGCGACGCTTCGTCGTCACGTCGATGCTGCGCCAGCCGCGCTTCGTGCCGTGGCTCTGGTAGATGACGAGATAGCGGCTGTTGATGTCGGCCAGCAGGCGTGCGAGCTCGTTTCGCACGTCGTCGCGCGAGGCGGAGACGACCGCGCCGCCGGTGTTCTGCGCCGCTTGGTCGAGGAACTTCGTGTGCGAGCTGCCGAGGACGATCGCGCTGACGATCGTGCGTGTGCCGCTGATCGCGCGCAGCGCTGCTTCGTCGGTGAGCTGGCTGTTGCGATCGCCGCCATCGGTGATGACGATTGCGTACGTCCGCGCGTCCGATGCCACCGAGGCCAGCGCATCGCGCAGCGACGTGCCGCCGGACGGCGCGAGCTCGGTCGTGAGCGTCATTCCTTTCGCGAGCGGACGCGGTTTGGCCACGGTGTGGTTGAAGAGCACGAGTGAGGCCGTGTCGCCGTCGCGCAGCTGCTTCAGCTCCGACTGAATCGCCGCGAGCGCGGCGTCGAGCCTGCCGCCGTTCATGCTCAGCGAACGATCGACGATGAACGCGAAATGTGCGGGCGGGCGTTCGCGGCGTACGTCGCGAACCGTCTGTGCGACACCGTTTTCCCGGATGCGCAGATCGCTCGTTTTGAGCGGCGACGACGAACGGACGCGCACCGGCACCTCCACCAGGTCGACGTCGAGCGTCTCGTTGGCGGTGAGCGCCGCGGTGGTGACGCTCGCGCTCTCGACGCTCTTGTAGCCGTTCGAGAACACCTTCGCCGTGATCGTGCGCGCGGTCAGCGACGTGCCGAAATCGAATGCGATGCGGTACGGCGCGCTGCGCGCGATACCGGCGAGATTGCCGTCGACGAAAAAATCGACGCGGTTCACGTTCGGCGTGCCGGTGCGGATCTCCAGCACCTGCGTGCCGATGGCCTGCGAGCCGGGCAGGGGGGAAACGAACGTCACCCCGGCCGACGCGCGGACGGCGAGGAGGAGCGTGGCGAGAACGGCGAGGCGCTGCACGCGGATGGCAACTCGGCGGCGCGCATAAGTTATTTCTATTCTGGAGTTTGCCACCGGGAGCGGACGATGCGTCCGCTCCCGATGACGTGGAAGGTCACGGCGCAGGCACCGGGTTCACCACCATGTACATGAACTTCTTGTTGGTGCTGCCGGAGACTTCGAACCAGCCGTTCTCGATCCGCTCCACGGAGCAGGCGTTCCCGGGCGAGCCGTGATGGCTGTACTGCAGGAAGACATAGCTGTCTTCGGTGCAGTTGGAGTCGTAGATGCGCAGCGTGCCGGACGGGAAGGTGCCGCCACCCATCGAGAGGACGAGCGATTCGCCGTTCGCACCAGCAGCGCCGCGCGGCCCCTGCGGTCCCTGCGGACCGGCAGGTCCCATCGGTCCCGGGATGCCCTGAAGCCCCATCGGACCGATTTCACCCTGCGGTCCGGCGGGTCCGATCGGTCCCGGGGAGCCGCTTTCGCCCTGCGCTCCGGTCGCGCCCTGCGGGCCGGCCGGACCGATTTCGCCGCTGTCGCCTTTCGGCCCCTGCGGACCGATCTCACCCGGAAGTCCCTGCGGACCCATTGGACCCGTTTCGCCTTGCGGACCAATCGGACCAACGAGCCCCTGCGGACCCTGCGCTCCGGTCTCGCCTTTCAGCCCTTGCGGACCGATCGGACCAGGTTCGCCCTCGGGGCCGGCAGCACCAGTGAGTCCCTGCGGACCCTGCGCGCCAATGTCGCCTTTCAGGCCCTGCGGACCCTGCGCACCGGTGTCGCCTTTCAGGCCTTGCGGACCCGTCAAACCGGGTTCGCCCTGCGGGCCGGCCGGACCGATCTCGCCGGTCAGTCCTCGCGGACCGGCCGGACCGGTATCGCCTTTCGGTCCGCCGCGGGCGACGGTGAGGTCGGGGAGGAAGTAGCCGAGGAGCTCGAGCACGACGTTCGCGCCGGCGTTGAAGGCGTGGATCTGAATGCCGCCGCGCAGCATGATCGCGGTTTCCTCGATCCGCAGCTCGGCATCCTTGTGAAACTGAATGGCCGGGTAGCCCTGCAGCGGGGCCCAGTCGCCCGGCGTAAGATAGATCGTGCCGTCACCGGTGCCGTCGCGCGTGTAAACGCGCGTGGCCACTGCCAGAGCGTTGGCTGGGATCTTGTTGGAGCAAGGGTTCACCCAGTCGCCGCTTTTCAAGGAACCGGTGACGGTGTACTTCCGCGATTCGAACACCTCGAACGGTGGGCCGCCCCACGGCGCGGGATACGCATCGCCGGCGAGCGTGCTCACGAGCTTGCAGGGCGCGATTTCCTGGAACAGGGCCGGCCCCATCGACTCGACGTACTGCGAATCCGGCAGGACGAGCGCGATGTCGGTGCGCACGCGCATGCCCGGGAACGTGTACGGCTCGTGCGGACTGCTCTGGGCCGCGTTCTGCGCGAGCGCCGCGAAGGCGAACAGCAGGATGAAGAGGAGTGGGGGGAGTCTGGTCGGTTTGAGATGCCGGAGCATGACGATTCCTCCTTCTGCGAGACACGGCTTCTGCTTTCGAGGGATCGGCGGTGTCGCGGTGAGGATTCGGGATCTGCGGCATCGTGGCGACTCGCGGCCATACGATCTCTCGTGCGAGTTCGCGCTCTCTGCATCGAGCAATCTCGGCTCCGCGAACGGGCGGCGCGACGACGTCCATCACGCCGGTTTGTGTGTGGTGATCTCCTGCAATTGCGAGCATTTGCAGCGGTTCATGCCGGAGCTCCGGAACGTGGAGCGGTATACTTCCATATCCCATGAACCCAGCGCGCCCCGTCACCCGCTACGGAATCGAGATCTGTGATCGTTGCGGCGACTGCAAGTGGCGCGGCGACAGTTTCTTCTGTCAGTTCGACGAAAAAATACTTGAGGCGTTCAATGGCGTCACCTACACGAACGTCTATCCGTCCGGCACGTTGCTCTACGCGGAGGGCGAACAGCCGCGCGGCCTGTTCATCCTCTGTGAAGGGGCGGCGAAGCTCACCATCTCGTCCGGCACCGGCAAGACGCTGATCGTGCGCATGGTGCAGCCGGGCGATGCCCTCGGTCTGCCGAGCGTGCTCAAAGGGACGGCGTACAAGACGAGCGCGGAGACGACGGCGCATTCGCAACTGAAGTTCGTCCGGCGCGATGACTTTCTCCGCTTCGCCGAGGAGCATCGCGCGGTGTCGTTCAACATCGCCCGGCAGCTCGTCGATGACTGCGAGTCCGACGCCGATCAGATCCGCGCCCTCGGCCTGACCAACACCGCCGCCGAGCGTCTCGCCCAATTGCTTCTGCTCTGGTGCGATGAATCGGGACGCCCCTCCGCGAGCGGCATGCGCATTCCGGTGCCGATGACGCACGAGGAAATCTCGCAGATGATCGGCACCTCCCGCGAGACCGTGACCCGCCTTTTGAAGAGCTTCCGCGAGAAGAAGCTCATCTCGGTGCGACGCGCATCGATGACGGTGCACAACAAGTCCGAGCTCGAAGACCTCCTGCTGCCGTGAGGGAGCGGCGTGAAGCCGTACCCCGCGTCGTGTGACGTCCGTCACAACGATCACCCCTCGAGGTGACCGTTCGCACAGTCCGTTCGTCCTGTGCGGATCTGCCCCTGCGCCGCAGATTGGGCGCATCGAGGAGGCAGCAAATGAACCAGCACAGCAATCGGATCCAGGCAATCTTTGGTGCGGCGCTCGTCAGCGCGGCGATGTTCACGACCAACCTCAATGCACAGGCGGCGCTCGAGCGCCACAACCCGTACACCGTCGACGGCATGCAGCTGCGGGCGAATCTCATCACCCCGTCGCTCGATGTCTCGGCGCAGGAATGGAGCGGCACACCGGGGAACTCGACGATCGTCCCGACGCTCTTCCAGGAAATCGTCCCCTGCCGCTTCATCAGCACGCTCGAAGCCGATCACTATCCGCAGAGCTGGGGCGGCGGGGCATTCCAGCCGAACGAACGCCGGACGTACAAGCCGACCGGAACGCTCGTCGAAGGATTGTTCACGAATCCCTGCTCCGACCAGATTCCGACCACCGCGATCGGCGTTTCGCTGCGCATCACATCGAAGGGACCGCTCGGCGCCGGAATCATGTGGCTCGCCGGCGGCGACGTGACGGCGTTCGGCGCGCAGCCGGCGCTGCCTTACGCCCAATCGACCGATGCGATGGACGAAGCGAACGTCATGCTCGTCAATCACCGCTTCGGCCTGATGGCCGCCGATGCCGCGACCGATCTCACGGTCGACGTGATCGGTTTCTTCCTGCCCGATCCGAATGCGTACGGGCAGAAGGGCGATCGTGGCGAAAAGGGTGAGAAAGGCGATCAGGGCGAGCGCGGCGCCGATGGCGTGCAGGGACCGCAGGGACTGCAGGGTGAGAAAGGCAATGACGGCGCCGAAGGGCGGCAGGGCGCGCAGGGCGAAGTTGGCCCGAAGGGCGACAAAGGCGACCGCGGCGAAGTCGGTGCGCAGGGACCGCAGGGCGAAAAAGGTGCGGACGGTGCGCAGGGACCGAAAGGCGACAAGGGCGACAAGGGCGACACCGGCGCGCAGGGAGCTCAGGGTGAAAAGGGTGCTGACGGTGCGCAGGGAGCGAAGGGCGACAAGGGCGACACCGGTGCGCAGGGAGCGAAGGGCGACAAGGGCGATACCGGTGCGCAGGGCGCGAAGGGCGACAAGGGCGATACCGGTGCGCAGGGCGCGAAAGGCGACAAGGGCGACACCGGTGCACAGGGCGCGAAAGGCGACAAGGGCGACAAGGGTGACGCCGGCGCGCAGGGTCTCCAGGGTCCGCAGGGTCCGCAAGGCCCGCAGGGTCCGATGGGCGTGATGCCGGTGGCCATCACCTTCAGCTCCCGCTCCTACGTCTTCCCGCCCCCGGGCGAGATTTCGATCAACGACCCCAACATCAAATCCGACAGCTTCATCATCCCGATCTACACGGAAGTCTCGAACGGAAACGCCATCGGCATCGCCTCGGTCCGCAACGGCGGCTTCGTGGCGACCGGCTCTCCGAACAAGCCGTTCAGGTACATCGTGGTCACTCCGAATCACAACTGAGTTGCGAGCGCGCAGACAATCCGAGGTGGGCGCGCGGAGCCGCCGGGGAGCACCAGCTCCCCGGCGGTTTTTTCGTTTTCTATAGAATCGCCGGCCCGATGCCCATCGACGCAATTGCCCTCGCGAAAAAGCTCATCGACGTTCCGTCTCCGACCGAGAGCGAATTCGCCATCGGCGAGCTCCTCGAGCGCGAGCTGCAGCAGCTCGGCTTCGCCACGCGGCGCCATGCCGTGAGCGAGTCGCGCTTCAATCTCTACGCGAGCGCCGGCGGCCGTCCGCGCGTCGTGCTCAACTCGCACCTCGACACCGTGCCGCCGTGGTTCGCCGCGCGCGAAGACGAAACCCACATTTACGGCCGCGGCGCGTGCGACACGAAAGGGATCGTGGCGGCGATGCTGGCCGCGGGCGAGCGGCTGAAAGCGCGCGGCATCGAAGACTTCGCGTTTCTCTTCGTGGTCGGCGAAGAGACCGACTCGATCGGCGCGAAGGAAGCGAATGCGCATTTCGCCGATCTCGGCTCCGAATACTGCGTCGTCGGCGAGCCGACCGAATCGAAATTCGCGCGGGCCTCGAAAGGGGCGCTGACCTGTTTTCTCCGCTTCGAAGGCGTGGCCGCACATTCGGCATATCCGCACCTCGGCGACAGCGCGATCAACAAGATGGTCGCGGCCATCGCCGAGATCAATCGCACCGACTGGGGCTCGCACGAGATCCTCGGAAAGACGACCGTGAACGTCGGGGTCGTGCGCGGCGGTCAGCGTCCGAACATCATCGCCGCCGAGGCGGAGTGCGAGTTGATCTTCCGCCTGGCGACGCCGCTCGAAGAAACGCGCGAACGCCTCGCGGATCTGATCTCCGCGCACGGCGGCACCATCACCATGTCGCGCGGCAATCCGCCGCAGTTCATGATCGTGCCGGAAGGGGAGGAGTCTCAGGTCGTCTCGTTCAACACCGACGTGCCGTGGCTCGGGAATCTCGGCAGGCCGTTGTTGTTCGGGCCGGGATCGATCCTCGACGCGCACGGCGCGAACGAGAAGATCGCCAGGCGCGACCTGCTCGCGGCCGTCACCACGTACGAGGAAATGGTCGTGGCCCTGCTCGAAGGGCGAGTCTCCTGAGTCGTAAGGACATCGAAACGCATGGACATCTATCTGATTGCCGCGGTGCGCACGCCGATCGGAAAATTCGGCGGCGGCCTCTCGTCGCTCACCGCACCGGAGCTCGGCACCGCCAGCGCGAAGGCGACGCTGGAGCGCAGCGGCATCGATCCGGCCGTGATCGATGAAGTGATCATCGGCAACGCGCGCCAGGCGGGCGTCGGCCCGAATGCGGCGCGCCAGATCGCGATCCGCAGCGGCCTTCCTCACGAAACGCCGGCATACACCGTCAATCAGGCCTGCGGCTCCGGCCTCCGCGCGATCCTCAACGCGTACAACGAAATTCGACTCGGGAACGCGAAGGTGATTCTCGCCGGCGGCACCGAGTCGATGTCGAACACGCCCTACCTCCTGCCGCGCGCGCGGTGGGGCTATCGCATGGGCCACGACGAAGTGATCGACGGCATGACCCGCGACGGCTTCTTCTGTCCGCTGGCCGACGAGATGATGGGCTCGACCGCCGAGACGCTCGCCGAGCGTTACGGCATCTCGCGCGACGAACAGGATCGCTACGCCGTCGAGTCGCAGCGGAAAGCGGGACGCGCGTACGACGAGAATCGTTTCGCGAACGAGATCGTGCCGGTCACCGTCGAAGGACGCAAAGGAAACGTCGTCGTCGACCGGGACGAACATCCACGCTTCGACGTCGAGCTCGGAAGCATGGCCAAACTGCCGCCGGTCTTTCGCAGGAACGGCAGCGTGCACGCCGGCAACTCCTCCGGCCTCACCGACGGCGCATCGACGATGCTCGTGGCCAGCGGTGCGGCGGTGCGGCGGCACGGCCTCACGCCGATGGCGCGCATCGCCGGCTATGCGCAGGCGGGCGTCGATCCGAAAGTGATGGGCCTCGGCCCGGTGCCGGCGACGCGGAAGCTGCTCGAGCATCTGAGCGCGAAGCTCGAAGACATCGATCTCATCGAACTGAATGAAGCGTTCGCCGCGCAGGTGATCGCCTGCGATCGCGAACTGCATCTCGATCCGGCGAAACTCAACGTGCACGGCGGCGCGATCTCCCTCGGCCATCCGATCGGCGCAACCGGCGCGCGCATCACCACCACGCTGCTGCATGCGCTGCAATCGCACGAGAAGAAACGCGGCCTGGCCACGCTCTGCATCAGCGGTGGGATGGGACTCTCGCTGCTCGTGGAGCGCGCGTGATGATCTTCACCGACTCGCATTGCCATCTCACGATGTCCAACGCGGAGGCGAATCTCGCGGCCGCGCGTGCCGCGGGCGTGCAGGGATTCGTCATTCCGGCCACGAAGCTCGACGACGCGCAGCAGGCCATCGACATCGCCAGCGCGAGCAACGACTGCTGGGCCGCGGTCGGCTTTCATCCGCACGACGCGAAGCATTGCGACGACGCGGCGTTCGCCGAGATCGAACGGCTGGCGCGCGCACCGAAAGTCGTGGCCATCGGCGAGGTCGGTCTCGACTATCACTACGATCATTCGCCGCGTGAAACGCAGCGCGCCGTGTTCGAGCGCCACATCGCGCTGGCGAAACAGCTCGACAAGCCGATCATCGTTCACAACCGCGAGTCGACGGGCGACATGGTCGAGACGCTGACGCGCAGCGGCGCGCGCGGGATTCTGCATTCGTACACCGAGTCGCTCGACGTCGCGCGCACGCTCGTCGACGCCGGGTTCTTCATCTCGTTCTCCGGCATCGTCACGTTCCGCAACGCCGATCTGCTGCGCGAGGTGGCGCGCTCGCTGCCGCACGATCGCGTGCTGATCGAGACCGACACGCCGTATCTCGCGCCGGTGCCGTACCGCGGCCGCGACAACGAGCCGGCCTATGTCGTGGCGATCGCCGAGCTCCTGGCGAAGTTGTGGGCCGTGCCGGTCGAGCGCGTCGCGGAACAGACCACCGCAAATTTCGAGCGCGCCTTCTCGGTTAAACTCGCGAGCCGTTCGTAATGAGCCAGCCCGACCTCTCCGTCGTCTTCCCCGTCTACAACGAGGAAGAGAACGTCCCGCTCCTGCTGCGCGAGATCGCGCAGGCATTGGAGGGACGCGGCTGGACCTACGAGATCGTGGCCGTCGACGACGGCTCGACCGATCGCAGCCTGGACGTGCTGCGGGCCGCGCGCGAGCAGTACCCGATGCTGCGCGTGCTGGCGCTGAAGAAAAACAGCGGCCAGACCGCGGCCCTCGATGCCGCCTGGCGCAACGCGCGCGGACGGCTGGTGGTCTCGCTCGATGCCGACCTGCAGAACGATCCGGCCGACATCCCGCGCATGATGCAGAAGCTCGAGGAGAGCGGCGTCGACATGGTCATCGGCGTGCGCGTCAACCGGCAGGACACCTGGAGCCGGAAGATGCAGTCGAAGATCGGCAACGGCGTCCGCAATATGATCACCGGCGATCAGATCACCGACACCGGCTGCTCGCTCAAGCTCGTGAAAAAAGAAGCGGTCGATCGCGTGCGCCTCTTCACCGGGATGCATCGCTTTCTGCCGACCCTCGTGCGATACGCCGGCTATCGCGTGATCGAGATGCCGGTCCATCACCGGCCGCGGCAATTCGGACAATCGAAGTACGGCGCGATGAATCGCGCATTCCGCGGCCTGGCCGATTGCTTCGCCGTGCGATGGATGGGAAAACGCATGCTCAACTACGACGTCGAGGACCGCTCGTCGTGAAGGCGTTCCAGTTCAATCTCTGGGTCGTCTTCGGCTTGGTCGGACAGATCCTGTTCGGTTCGCGGTTCATCGTCCAGTGGATCGCCTCGGAGAAGAAGAAGGTCAGCTACATCCCGGTGGTGTTCTGGTATCTCTCGCTCTCCGGCGGGATCATCACCGCCATCTACGCAATTCACATTCGGGACACCGTGTTCACGATCGCGCAGTGCGCGGGATTGCTGGTCTACATCCGCAATCTCGTGCTCATCTATCGAAAGCACGATGCTCAGCCAGCCCCAGCGGACCCAACTCCTGCGGATCGCCCGTGAGTCGATCGAAGCGATCGTCGTCGCTGGCCGCCGCCTCGCGCTGCAGCTCGAATCGTTCGATGAGCCGCTGACGCGCCCGGCCGGCGCGTTCGTTTCCCTCCACTCCACGAAAGGGGGCGAGCTGCGCGGCTGCATCGGGTCGATTCAGGCGGTCGCTCCGCTCGTGCAGTCGGTGGCATCGAATGCCGTCAACGCCGCGATGCGCGACCCTCGCTTCCATCCCGTCCGCGCCGAGGAGCTGGCGTCGCTGCACATCGAGATCTCGGTCATGAGCCCGATCGAGACGGTCACGAACGTCGACGACATCGCCGTGGGGCGTGATGGCTTGATCGTCTCGCGCGGCAGCCGCGCCGGTCTGCTTCTTCCGCAGGTGGCGACCGAGTACGGGTGGGATCGGGAGACATTTCTGCGGCACACCTGCACGAAAGCGGGCCTTCCGCACGATGCCTGGCGCTCTCCCGAGTGCCGGATCGAGCGTTTCAGCGCAGAAGTTTTCAGCGAGTAACTCGCTGATTCCACAGCGCTTGTCTTTGGTGCCGGGCTCGTCCAGCAATATTCCTCGTCCGGCAGGGCGTTTGAAGTCGCGTTCCGGGTAATCCAAATTATTTGAATCGAAATAAGAAGACCCCATCGGAAAGCGAATGCCCAAAAAACGCCCCATGACGGACTCCCTCTCGATTCGTTTTGCCCGACTTCACAAATCGGCTGAACGACACCGCACCGCCCGCCTGCTCGGTGGACGCGGCGCGGCCGCGCTGCTCCTCGGAACGGCACTCTCGATCGGCGGAATCGCCGAGACGTTCGACAACGTGCAGTTTCTCGTGCAGAAGGATCTCGACGCCGTACGCGTCGTACGGGTGAAGAACGACCACCAGAAGGTGGTGGCCGACCTCCAGGGAAACTTCACCGGCAACACCGTCTTCAAGCTCGCCCAGGTGCTGCCTGACCGCTACGTCTCGCGCGAGCTGGCGATGTTCGATCAGAACTGGATCGATACGCGCGAGTGGGCGGCCGGCAATCACGCGCCGCAAAGCAAGCGCGACGTCTTCGTCGAAGAGATGCGCCGCATCAACGACACCATCCGCGCGGAGTTCTTCGCCGAAGAGATTCCGTACGGCGATCTGATTTACGAGAAGGCGAAGAAATACGATGTCGATCCCGCGCTCGTCGCGGCGGTGATCGAACAGGAATCGCGCTTCAAGCCGCGCGCACGCTCGCACGTCGGCGCCAAAGGGCTCATGCAGCTCATGCCGCGCACCGGCCGCTGGATGGGCGCGCGCGATCTCTACGATCCCGAACAGAACATCGATGCCGGCGTGAAGTACATCAAGTACCTCAACCAGCGCTTCAACGGCGATCTCAAGAAAACGATCGCGGCGTACAACGGCGGCGAAGGCAACGTCATGCGGTACCGCGGCGTCCCCCCGTTCCGCGAGACCCGCCAGTACGTGAAGAAAGTGCTCAAGAACTACGACAAGCACACAAAGAAGCTGGAAAAGTACGAGAAGAAACAGCTCGGCGGCTCGGTGCCGGACGCCGACGGCGTCGTGACTCTGCGCTAGGTTCGACAGGCGGCGATTCTTCGCCGCCTGTTTTTTTTCGCCCCGATCGCGATCCTCACGTCAGCGATTCGGGGTTCTACCCGTCCTTCCGGGAGCACATTCCTGCCCTCCCGACGCGCCACTCGCGTGCGTTCCGCAGCTCGGTCCTCTCTACAGCCTGCTGGCAGCGCCGTTGCGAATGGCCGAGGCAGCCGCTGGTCCCGGCACGATGAAAGGACGATTGGTCATGACTCGGACACTTTCGGTTCTCGCGCTCACTTCCGTGTTTCTCGTTGCCTGTGCTTCCACCAGACCTGCTCCCGAACCTGCTCCCGATCCTGAAACGGAGGCGACGATCGTCGGCGCCGCGGATGAAGCGGTGACCGAAGGGCTCGCGCAAGGGGAGGAGGCGATGGAACGTGGGGTTCGTATCGGCCGCGTGGCCGGCGTGCTCGCGGCGGTGCTCGGCGGTCCGGAGCGCGAATCGCTCGACGACATGATCGAGCGCTACCGCATCACCCGCGACGCCACCATCGTCACCGCCACCGCGATTGGCACGACCAGGGGTGCCATCGAAGGAGCGAAGCGCGGCTACGAGCTGGACGTGCAGTTCGCCGAGCTGCTGAAAATCAAGGGCATCGCTGCGACGCGGCCGTTCCCCGATCAGATCGACATTCGCTTCCCCGGCGCGCCGAACGACGACACGCTCACACAGGTCGCGGCCGTCTTCCTCGGACGCGAAGAACGGACCATCGACATCGAGAGCAGCGACGACTCCGCGCTCGACATCCGCGAGACGTTGATCGCCCACGGCCTGCCGGGCAGCGCGCTACAGGCGCATCGCGTGGAGGGCGAAAGCGGCATTCTGATCCGCGCGCGGCTGCGGGTGAATTGACGTAAGTCCCACATTCGCGCTAACTTTTCCGCCGAACTGGTGAAAAGACCAGGGAGGGGACAATGGTCAGTGTGCGTAGGGTGGCTCCCTTTCTCTTTCTCGTGATCGCCCTCGCGATCCCGGCGACGAGTGCGTTCGCGCAAAAGCAGTCGTCGGTTCCGCCGAAGAATCTGCATCGCTACGGCGATCACTGGACGGCGTATGAGCCGCCCGATCCGGCGACCTATCCCGCGGGCTCGCGTACGCATGAGATCAAGGCGGGCGATACGCTCTGGACGCTCGCGCAGCAGTACTACGGCAATGCCTATCTCTGGCCGCAGCTGTGGGAAGCGAACACGTGGATCACCGATGCGCACTGGATCTATCCCGGCGACGTGCTCCTCGTGACCGGTGAAGCGGGCGATGCCGCCGCGGCCGCCGGTGGCGCGACCACGGGCACTGCCACTGCTGAAGGCGACAGCGGCGCCCTCTCCGCCGTCAGCCCGAAGAGCGGCGGCCTGCTCGGCGGCGAGTTCGGCGCCGAACAGACCACCGACAGCGGCATCCCCATCGCGCGTCTCGAAGCCGAAACGCGTCCGCTGCCGCTGGCCACCGAATCCGACATCTATTGCTACGGCTACATCGGTCATCCGCAGGAGCCGATGCCGAATTACGTGCAGTCGCACGAAGCGGTCGACATCAAGTACGTGCCGCGCCAGAACAATCCGGAACGTCCCGGCAGTGCCGCCGAGGGCGATCTGATCTACGTCGCCGGCAGCGCCGAGACCGGGCTCACCGCGGGTGAGACCTATCTCGCCGTCGTGCCAGGCGCGATCATCAAACATCCCGCGACGGGCGAGATTCTCGGCCGTCACTACCAGTACGCCGGACAGATCCGCATCCTCTGCCTCGAAGGCAATCGCGCCCGCGCGATGGTCGTGCAGTCGTGCCGCGAGATTCCGGTCGGCGCGCGTCTCAAGCCGCTCCCGCAGCTGCCGATCCCGATCGCGCGCGTACCGCCGCTGCCGCAGTGGTGCGATCCCCCGAGCGGACGGACGAACGGCTGGATCGTCGATATGCGCGGCTGGGCGCTCGGCACCGGAGACGGTCATCTCGTGCAAATCGACCTCGGCAGCAATGACCAGATCGAGCCGGGCGATTTCCTGACCGTCTTCCGCCCGAGCGAGCGCACCGATCAGCCGCGCCAGGTCATCGGCCAGATCGGCATCCTCACCACGCAGGCCGACACCGCCACCGCGGTCATCGTGCAGTCACGCAAGGAGATTGTGGTCGGCGATCAGGTCGAAGTGCGTTGATTCTCCGCGACGCGCGATTCTCGTCTGTTAGAATCGCGCGTCCGGGTCCATAGCTCAGCGGTTAGAGCTACCGGCTCATAACCGGCAGGTCCCAGGTTCGAATCCTGGTGGACCCACCAGCAAGCGTGATGCTGAGAGAACTTTCAAAAATCTGTCCGATCCGAGTTGGAGAGGACTTCGTCCATACAGGCGTTCCGCAGGAGGAACGCCTTTTTTGTTTCTGGAGGAATCGTTGAGCGACGTCGACAAACTGTGGGAGTTGCAGACCGTGCTCACCGCACTGAACGAGCGGGAAAAACAGATGGCCGTGAAACCGGAGAGTTTCGCCGCCATCGATCGCGAATGGCAGACCGCGAACGAAGAGATGACCCGGCTGCAGGCGCAGCTGGATCAACTCGCGAAGGAACGCCGGCGCGTCGACGGCGAGCTGTCGGACCAGCAGGAGGTGCTCAAGAAATATCAGGGGCAGCTCATGCAGGTGAAGAATCAGCAGCAGTACGCCGCCGCCTGGAAAGAGATCGACGCCACGCGCAAAGGCGTGAAGGATCTCGAAGAGTCGGTGCTGAAGAACATGACCGAGGCCGAGGCGCTGCAGAAGCAGCTCGACGAACGGAAAGAAGGTCATGAAGCGCTGCAGGCGCGCTACGACGAGGCGCACGCGGAGTGGCAGAGCTCACTCGGCGATCTGAAAAAGGAAGCCGAGCAGTTGCGCGCCAAAGTGGCACAGCTCGATCCCGGCATTCCGGAGCGGCTGCGCAACGAGTTCTACAAGATCTACAAGCTGCGCGCACAGCTCGCGGTGGCACGCGTGGCCAACGACAGCTGCTCGGCCTGCCGCACGCGCGTCCGTCCGCAGGTGATGCAGCAGCTCAAGCGCGGCGAGATGGTACGCTGCGAGGGTTGTCATCGAATTCTCTACCTCGGGAGCCCAGTACCCTGAAGATCACGGCATTCATCGACGGAGCGGCCCGCGGAAATCCCGGGCCGGCCGGTTACGGCGTTTTCATGAAGACGGACGGCGGCGAGATCCTCGAAATCGGCGGATACCTCGGACGCACGACCAACAACGTTGCCGAATACGCGGGCCTGCTCGAAGCACTCGAGACCGCGCACGCCGAGGGAGCGACGGAAGTCGAGATCGTCTCCGACTCCGAACTGCTCGTGAAGCAGATGCTCGGCATCTACCGCGTCAAACACCCCAACCTCGTGCCGATGTACGAGAAAGCGAAATCGATGGTGCGCCGCTTCTCGCGCTTCGCCATTCGACACACCCTGCGCGCCGGCAATAAGGATGCGGACCGCATCGCCAACCGCGCGGTCGACAACGGCGACGGCCGGTTCCTCGAACGGAAGCGCGCGAATGTCCCGGGCTGACGAAATCCGCGCGAATTTCGACGCGGTCGAATCGCGCATTCAGGCCGCGTGCGCGCGGGCGGGACGCAAACGCGAAGAGGTCACGCTCGTCGCGGTGACGAAAACCTTTCCGGCATCCGACGTCGAGCTCGCGATTCAGTGCGGCGCGACGCACGTCGGCGAGAACAAGGTGCAGGAAGGGCGCGACAAGCGGCCGGACGTCGCGTCGCCTGCGCAGTGGCACCTCATCGGTCATCTGCAGTCGAACAAGGCGAAAGATGCCGTGAAGCTGTTCGACGTGATTCAGAGCGTCGACTCGCTCGATCTCGCGGTGCGCCTCGCGCGCATCGCCGATGCCATGCGCAAACGCCAGCAGATCCTGCTGCAGGTGAACATCGGCAACGAAGATCAGAAGAGCGGTGCGTGGATCGACGACGTGCCGAACCTCGTCTCCCGCATTCGGGAGATTCCATCGCTCGACCTGCGCGGCCTGATGGCCATTCCACCCGCGCACGACGACCCCCGTTTCTACTTCCGCGAGTTGCGCGCCCTGCGCGACGCCGCGAGCCTCCCCGAGCTCTCGATGGGGATGACCGACGACTTCGAGATCGCCATCGAAGAAGGCGCCACGATCATCCGCGTCGGGCGCGCGATTTTCGGTTTGCGGGGGTAACCCTGGACGGCGTGTGTCATCCCGAGCGGAGCGCGCAGCGCGGAGTCGAGGGATCCCCCGCCGACGCAGCGGGCCCCGCTCCGTTACACTGCGCCTCGCATGGATTTTCTCCTGGTCTTCCTTCGGGCGCTGGACCTGATCCTCGACATCCTTCAGTGGCTGATCTTCGCGTGGGTGGTGTTGTCGTGGGTGTTGTTTTTCCTGCGGCAGTCGAAGTTCCGGTGGCGTCACAAGCAGTTCTACGGCGTTCTCGAACAGCTCAACGACATCTTCGAGCGCATGACCCGGCCGTTTCTGCGGCCCATCCGGCGCATGCTGCGCAAGGTCGATACGGCTGGGATCGACTGGTCTCCGCTGATCCTCGTCGTGCTCATCTGGATCGTCCGACAATTGCTTTTTGTGCTCACAACGCGGCTTAATACGCCCGGATAACTTTTTGGTGGTGGGAGGGCGAGGATGCAGAACCTGACGCCGCTCGAGATTCAGAAGCAGACGTTTTCTCGCGGACTCAAAGGCTACAACCCGGATGATGTGCGCGCGTACCTGCACCTCGTCGCGGAAGAGATCGAGCGCCTGCTGCGCGAGAACGACCGGCTGACGCGCGATCTCCTGAACCTGCGCGAGGATCTCGAAGATCACTCGAACCGCGAGCGAATCCTGAAGGACACGCTGCTCTCGGCCCAGAAAGTGGCCGAGGATCTGACGGCCAACGCGCGCAAAGAGGCGGAGCTGATCGTCAAAGACGCGGAGCTGTTGTCTGAGCGACTGATCGCGCAGGCGACGCAGCGCGTCGGCGATCTGGAGAAGGCGATTCAGGATCTGAAGATCGAGCGCCGCGCCGCGCGCAATCGGCTGCAGGCGACGCTCGACACGATCCAGCACATGGTGCTGCTCGACGCCGAGGAAGAGGCAAACGATCAGCCGCTGACGGCGCTGTTTCGTCAGCGACAGAATTAATGGCCACGCTCGTTCGCAATCTGTCGCAGATCGCCACGCCCAACGGGCGTGCCGCGAAACGCGGCCGGGCCATGCGCGAGCTGCGCGTGCTCGAGAACGCCGTCATCGTGATCGATGGCGAGCGCATCGCGTACGTCGGCGCGGAGAGCGACAGGCCGGACACGCTCCGCATCGATGACGACGTCGATGCGCGCGGCGCGACGGCGGTCCCCGGCTTCGTCGACACGCACACACACATCCCGTTCGCCGGGTTTCGCGAATCGGAGTTCAATCGCCGCCTGCAGGGGGAGACGTACGAACAGATCGCGGCTTCGGGTGGTGGCATCGCTTCGACGGTGCGCGCCACGCGCGCGGCCTCGCTCGAAGAGCTGATCAGCAACGTGCTCGCGCGTACCGCGACGATGGCGCGTTACGGCACGACCACCGCCGAGGCGAAGAGCGGCTACGGACTCGACGTCGAGTGCGAGCTGAAACAGTTGCGCGCGATCAAAGGAGCGAACGCGATCTCGCCGGTGCGGCTCGTGCCGACCTGCCTCGCCGCGCACGAGTTTCCGCCCGAGAGCCGCGGCAGCGACGCCGCGCGCGAGGCGTACCTCTCGACGATCATCGGCGAGATTCTTCCCGCGGTGGCCGAGGAGCAGCTGGCGGTGTTCTGCGACGCGTTCATCGAGCGCGGCGTCTTCACGCGCGAGCAGGGAGAGCGCGTGCTGCGCGCCGGTCTCGCCCTCGGCATGATGCCGCGTCTGCACGCGGACGAGCTTTCCGACACCGACGGCGCGTACCTCGCCGCGGACCTCGGCGCCGCCAGCGCCGATCACCTGATGTACATCAGCGAACGCGGCATCGACGCGCTGGCCGCATCGAGCACGGTCGCGAATCTCCTGCCGGCGACGAGCTTCTTCCTCATGTCCGAACGCTACGCCCCCGCGCGCGCGCTGATCGACAAAGGAGGCATGGTCTCGCTCTCCACCGACTGCAATCCCGGCTCGTCGATGACCGAGTCGATGCAGATGGTGATGCAGCTGGCCACGCTGCGGATGAAGATGACCGTCGAGGAATCACTGACCGCGGCCACGCTCAACGGCGCGCACTCGCTGCGCATCTCCCACGAAACCGGCTCGATCGAAGCAGGCAAACGCGCCGATTTCGTATTGCTCGATGCGCCGAGTTACCTGCACCTCGTCTATCACTTCGGCGTGAACCTCGTGACCGGCGTCTGGCGCGACGGCAAGCGCGTGGTCTAAAAGCGCGCACGCAATGCCGCGACGAACTGCCGAGGATCGAGTAGCCGCGCTTCCGTGTCATCCCGTGCGTCAGCACGGGATCCCCTGCAATGCACGAGACTTCAATCAGGGGATCCCGTGCTGTGCACGAGATGACATGCGTTCAATCGTGGTCGTAATGCGCTGCGATCCGCTCGAACAACCTCCCGCCTACCGTCGTCTTCACCTCGTACGAACATCCGCCGACGTGCGGGGTGAGGATCAGTCGCGGATCGTCCGGGAGGGGTGCGGTGGGCGGCTCGGGATCGAAGACGTCGAGCGCGAGGCCGGAGAGCTGATGCGAGGCGAGGGCCGCGAGCGCGGCCTGCTGGTCGAGCACTTCGCCGCGCGAGGCGTTGATGAGATACGAGCCATTCGCAAGCATCGCAATCTCGCGTGCGCCGATCATGCGCCGCGTTTCGGTCGTGAGCGGTACGTGCAGGGTGAGGATGTCGGTCGTCGCGAGGAGCGCATCGAGTGACGCACAGCGCGTCACGGAGCCGAAGTCGTCGATGTACGGGTCGTACGCGAAAACGCGCATGCCGAAGAGCGATGCGTACTTCGCCACCAGCGAGCCGACGTGGCCGAGCCCCACGATGCCGACGCGGAAATGCGCGAGCTCGTGGCGCTCCGCACAGTCGTCGCGGTTGAAGTTTCCGCGGACCACTTCGCGCGTGTAGAACGGCACGGTGCGGGTCATCGAGATCATGAAGCCGAGGACCAGCTCCGCGACGGCGTTCGCATTCACGCCCGGCATGTGGATCACGCGGATGCCGCGTTCGCGCGCGGCGTCGAGATCGACGTTGTCGATGCCGCTCGTGCCCTGGGCGATCAATTCGAGCTGCGGCGCGGCGTCGAGCACGCGTCGGGTGACCTTGTTGTAGGCGCGCGTGACCAGCACGTGCGCATCGCCGATCGCGTGCGCCAGCTCGTCTTCCGTGCGCACCGGACGCCGCACGATTTCGAAGCGCGGATCCCCGTTCGCACGCGCTTCGAACGAGCGGTCGACGTCGGCCGCGATCAGGACCTTCTTCATGCCGGCAGGATAGACTGAGGCCGCTTGCGCCGCCGATTGAAAAAACACCGCACCGCGCTCGTCGCGCTCGCGGTTTACAACATCGTGGTCTTCTTTCCCGTGCTCTTCATGGGGCGCGTGCTGTCGCCGAACGACGTCTTCTTCAACTTCGATCCCTGGAACCTCATGCGCCCCGCGGACGTGCAGCAGGCGCAGAACTCGCTGCTCAACGATCCCCCCACCGCGTACTTCACGCTGATGTCGATGGTGAAGGACGACTGGCGCACATTCCATTGGAACCCATACGTCGGCAGCGGCATCCCCGGCTGGGGCTCGTCCGCGGCGGCGGTGCTGTCTCCGTTCATCCTGCTGCCCGCGCTGCTGATCCCGCAGGCGTGGGTCTTCACGGCGATCGTTTTTCTGAAGCTGAATCTGTCGTATCTCTTCGCGTATCTCTGGCTGCGCGAAGAGAAGCTCGGCCGCCGCGGCGCGGCCCTCGGCGCGATCGTCATCGCCGGCGCGGGTGTGTACGCCGTGCGCTGGCTGTGGCAGATCACCAACGCCACCGCGCTCTATCCCGCGCTGCTCTGGATCGTGCGGCGCACGTTCCAGGGAAAGCGCACGCCGGTCGCGCTGATCGCATTGGTCGCGCTGAGCTACGCACTGGCGGGATTTCCCGCGGCGATGGCGTACGGCGCATGGGTGATCGGCGTGTACGCGGCGCTGTTGTTTTTCTCGAACGTCCGCGCCGCTTGGAAGCCGGCGTTGCGCTGCGCTTTCGGCGTCGCGCTCGCCCTGCTGATCGCGTTGCCGACGCTCGTGCCGTTCGTGCAGCTGCTCAAACGTTCCGGCTATCTCGAAGCGCGACAAGGCACGGCGATCGAAGCAACGTATCCGAAGTCTCACTGGATGAGCTTTCTCCAGCGCGATCGTCTCGGCAATCCGGCGTACAAAGACTGGCGCGGCGATCATTCGCTGCGCTTCCTCAACAACTACGTCGAGACGACGATCTACCTCGGCCTGCTCACGATTCCGCTGGCGCTCTTCGGCGTGTTCAACAAACGCGCGCGGATGCGCTCGTTCTGGCTGGCGATCGCGGTGTTCGTGCTCGGCTGCATGTTCGGCGCGCCGCTCCTCGCGCCACTCGCCGCGAAGTTGCCGGGCTTCAAATACTCCGCGCTGGCGCGCGTCGGTCTGCTGCTGCCGTTGCCGGTCGGATACTTCGTCGCCGCCGCGCGTCTGCGCAGGGGACTGCTCTTCGACGCGGCGGCCGTGATCCTCGCGTTCGATCTGGCGTTGCTCGCGGGCCGCTTTCATCCGTACCTCACGTTCGAACAGGCGCGCGTGCCGCAGACGCCGACCACCGAGTTTCTGCGCAGGGATCGCGAGCCGTTCCGCATCGCGCCGTTCTTCAACTACCTCTGGCCGAATTCGGCGGAGTACGTGCGCGTCGAAGACGTGCGCTCGCACTTCGGCTCCGAGGGTGCGTATCGACGGATGCTCATGCGCCTCGATCCAAGCGTGTGGGGCGGCTCGTCGACGGTGCTGACGTTCAACAGCCTGCAGTTCAATTTTGACGATCCGCTGACGGGGCTGCTCGGCATCCGCTGGTACGTCGAGCCCAAAAGCATCGACATCATCAAGTGGGGCATCTTCAAAGCGACGAAGCCGGGCGTGAAAGAGATCAGCGGCCTGCCGTACGAGCCGGGCTCGATCACACAACGCACGGTTCGCATCGACGCCGAGCCGTTCTGGGCCATCGAGGTGCCGGTCGGCATCGAGCAGGAGCGCGGTGCGATTCCCCATCTCGAGTTCACGCTCATGAGAGACGGGAACGTGCTCTGGACGCGCAACTTCACGAAGCGCGACACGGATGTGATGGGCAAGCTCTACGTGCCGGTGCGTCCGTACGCGCGGCTCGGTGACGTGCTGACATTGCGCATCCGCTCGGTCGGTGCGAGCGGCCGGTTCCTCAGCGGCGCGAACGACAATCCGAACGAGGCGCCGCTCTTTTACGGACGGGTGACGACGCCGGTGATCTTCGATCGTGAACTGCCGGACGGCCGTCTGTTCCGCAATCTCGCGGAAGTGCCGCGATTCCGCGGCGTCTCGAAGCTGCGCAAGTTGAATGACGACGAGTTCCTCGCCGCGCGCGACGTCGACTTCGCGGCCGAGGCGGTGATCACCGACGATCCGGTCATGCCGCCCGAGCTCACGCCGACGAACGAGGCGGTGACGATGACGAAGTATTCGCCGGACGAGCAGCGCATCACGACGTCTGCCGATGCGCCGTTCTTTCTCGCCTCATCGGAAAAGCTCACGCCGGAATTGCGTATCACCATCGACGGGAAGAATGCGCGGGCGATCGAATCGGACATGATCTTCGCGGGCGTGGTCGTTCCCGAGGGGCGCCACGAAGTCGTCTTCTCGCGGCGCATCGCGCGAGGGTGGTGGTGGGCGGCGGTCGTGGGCCTGGCCGGGTGGCTGCTGGCGGTGATCGTGGAGCGGCGGTCGTTGTTTTTTCGGAGACGGTGACGTTTACGAATCGCGTTCGGCCACGAGAATGATCTGGTAGGCGAACAGCCCGCGCCACATGCGCGTGATCCACGTCAGCATCCGTTCGCCGATGCGCAGGATCCACTCCGGCGTGAAGCGGCCGATGATCAGGCGCACCGGCACCGAGGAGCCGCTCATGTCGATGATGCGGAAGCCGGCTTTCTCGATTTCGCGGCGGATGGTGCGCTTCGTATAGAAACGAAGGTGTGTGTGATCGAGGATGCCGCGGTCGCGGTATTCGAAGATGCCGAACAGGAGGCCGAGGCGGATGGTGATGTTGGCGATGTTCGGAACGGAGATGAACGCGCGTCCTTCTTCGCTGAGCGCGTCGTGCACGAGCTTCAGTGCGGTGGCGGGGCTGCGCAGGTGTTCGAGCACGTCGGCGAGCACGATGGCATCGACGTCGCGCGGCAGCGTCTTCACGCGTTCGAGATCGGCGATGACGATCGAATCGAAGTGGCCGATGAGCTGGCCGACGCAATCGACGTTGTATTCGAAGCCGATCGTTCGCTCGAAGAACGGCCGGAGCGCGGAGCCGAGCTCCCCGCCGGCCGCGCCGAGGTCGAGCAGCGTCCGATGACGGCGCGCGTGCCGCCGGATCAACTCGATGAGGATGCGGTGGCTGCTCCCCTCGAAATCCTTGAACGTGTAGACGTTCGGCATCAGTAGTCGGAGTACGGTGGTCCGGCGACGCTGTGCACGTCGAGGACGAAGGTCTGAGGTTTTTCGGTCGGGGCCGCGCCGAAGTCATTCGTCGGCACGACCGTTTCTTCGGTGTCGAGCTTCCAGTCCGGTTTCTGCGTGAACGGGTCGGCGGGGACGCGGCGCAGATACGTGGGAACCAACTCCTCGAGCGAGTGCGGATAGCGTCCGTTCTCGTCCTTGAACTTGCGAATGGCGGTGCGCATCGAGGAGAGATGGCTGCGCAATGCTTCCTCTTTCGAGTCGTGCACCATGCGGTCGTTGCGCAGCGTCCACCACGCGTACATGCCGCCGAGAAGCACGATGAGGCCGAGGCCGATCGCGAGGATGCGGCCGGTCATCGACGCACCGGATGAGCAGAGATTCGTTCGATCAATGGGAACCGATGGTGCCGACGTTCTTCAGCGTGACGGCGATGCCGTAGCTGGAGAAATTCTCCTCCGTGCCGCCGAACACGAGATATCGCCGGTATTCGAGCGCGACACCATAGCACGACCCCGTCCAGCCGGTGAGGTAGCGCTGTTCGAGGAACTTCCCTTCGTTCGCATCGAAGTTGAGCTGCACGTCGGCGCGCACGCGATCGCGGATGAGCGACGAGCCGGTGTTGATGCGGATCTGGCTCGCGCCGCCGCCGTTCCCTCCGGGCTGTTCGAACGTCGTGAAGTACGTGAGGCCGAGGTACTTGTCGGCGCGATCCCCGGTGCCGACCAGGTTCGCCGAGAAGCTCACCTGATCGACCTGATGCGACACGTTGCCGAAGATCGCGTTCGCGTCGATGGTGATCGACTGATACGGATTGACGCGCAGATTGGCGAGCAGCGGCGAGAAGGAATGCTCCGCGGTGCGGCCGGGGAACGGGTCGGAAAGCGAAACGCTCTGTTCGAGCGAGAACGACATCACCTCGCGGGCGTTGCCGTCCGGTCCTGCTTCCTTGCCGATGATGCGCTGCGTGAGCGCGTAACGCACCGTGTCCTGCACGATCGGCAGAAACGGCGTGTCGATCGTGTCGAAACCGATGATGCGGTTCTGATCTTCGACGTCGGTGGTGTAGACGTAGCGGATGCGCGGCTCGATGACGTGCTTGAATTTCGAGAAGCCGCCCATGCTGCGATTGAACACGCGCGAGAACGACGGGCCGACCACTTCGACCTGTCCCTGCGCGTAGAAGCGCGAGATCGATTCGTCATCCACCACTTCGTTCGTGAGCGGATCGCGCGAGGCCGAATACCACGTCTGGCGCAGCGAGAGCTGCGGCTTCACCGAGAACCACTGCGGCGTCCGCAGCTGCATCGAGATGGTCGGGAAGAGATCGGTGCGGAAGTAGTCGGCGTCGACGGTGCGCACGTTCTCCGGGCTGACGCCGCCGGAGCGCAGGCGTGAGGCCGACGATTCGAGCGCGAAATAGAACGGCGAGCGGCCGACGCGCTGCGGATACATGCGCAGCTGCAGCGACGGCAACTGTTCGAAGCGCTGCCGTGCGCTCTCCAGCCGATTCGTATCGGAGTTGAAGACCAGCAGCTCGTAGTCGCGCCGGTCGCTGAGGATGTTCAGCGAATACGTGGGGCGGTTCTTGGTCAGGTACGCCGACGAGTAGATGTTCGACAGCGTGTGCAGGCGCGGGTCATCGTCATACTCGCGAAAGAAGTCGAGGTTCGAGTAATCCTGGATGTCGACGACGCCGCGGAAGCCGCCGGGGAGATTTTCCTGCGCGTGCTGATACTGGTACTTCCACTCGATGCGGCCGTCTTCGCTGTTGTTCACGGTGTACGCGCGCAGATCGCCGATCTTGACGTTCTCCGAGGGGACGTACCGGAGATCGACGCCGGCGCCGTAGTAGTTCGACGAGCTGACGTCGGCGTACAGCGTGGCGTCGACCGAATCGCCGAACGGAATGAAGTAGCCGTTCTGCAGGCGCGCGCCGAATTGATCGGTGAAGCGCAGGCGCGGGATGAGCAGGCCCTGCGAGCGATCGCGTTTGGTCGGCCAGATCAGCCGCGGCGTCCAGAAGACCGGCACGCCGTTCGCGCGAAAGGAGATGTTCTTCATGCGCGCGTAGTCGTCCATCGTCACCTCGGCTTCGCCGACGTGAAACGACCATGCGGGGTTGTCGAGCTCGCACGACGTGAAGACGCCGTTCGTCAGCTTGTAGGTGTCGTCGTCGACTTTCTCGATGCGCTCGCCCGAGAAATACATCGACGGATCCATCGTGCCGGTGGCGTTGAAGAACGTGCCGGTTTTGCTGTTGAGGTTGTAGACGGCCTGCGTGGCGGTGACGCGCGTCGGACCCTGATCGATGATGACGTTGCCTTCGGCGACGACGTCGGCGGTCTTGAGGTTGTGCGTGAGCTTGTCGGCGCGGAGCTTGATGTCCTGATACTCGATGGTCACGCCGCCGGTGAAGATTGAATACTCGTCTTTCTGCGCCTCGGCCACGCCACCGCGGTCGAGCGTGACCTTCACTTCGCCGCCGCCGGGCTTCGGTCCGGGCATGAACTGAAACTTCGGGCGCGGCTGCTGTTGCTGCGTCGGAAACTGGGCCGCAACCGGGACCGCGGAAAGGACGAGTGTCAGGAGGCAGACGATTCTGCGCATTCGTGCGGCATTGTAGTGGACGGGCGGCGCGCACGGCGTGCGGCGCGCGTCACGACGGGCGATCGAGTGCCGCGTTCTCTCTGGCCTGGAACCGCATCGCGCGATCGATCTGCGTCATCTCCTGCAGTTCCATGCGCAGCTTGATCACTTCCAGTTGATAGAGGCGGGCGATCTCGTCGGGACGATGGCGCTGCTGCCGCTTGCGCAAGGCAATCTTGTTGGCGATGCGCACGAACTCGCGATGCGCGGCCGAGTCGTGCCAGCCGCCGCGCCCGAGACGCAGAAACGGATGCGCGGTCGAGCGGACGTCTTCTTCATCGATCACGCCGAGCACCGCCTCGTGGCGCAGCTCCGCGCGCACGACGCCCCACTGCTTGAACACCGTGGCCACGAGCAGGACCGGCACGAGCGCGGCGGCGATGAGGGCCAGCTCGCGCTCCGGCACGCGCGCTTTCAACGCGAACGACGGAGTGGCGGCGGCGGCGACGGCCAGCGCCGCGGTGATCGCATCGACGATGAACTGGCGCAGCTTCTCGCGCACGTGCGAGAGGCCGAACGTGATGCCGTAGCCGGCCACCGCGCCGGCGAGGATGCATTCGGAGAAGCGGAGCAGCGGCGCGGGGTCGTTCATCACCACGAACGGAATGGCGGACGCGGCACCGGT
This sequence comes from Thermoanaerobaculia bacterium, assembly GCA_036261885.1. Lineage (GTDB taxonomy): Bacteria > Acidobacteriota > Thermoanaerobaculia > Gp7-AA8 > Gp7-AA8 > QHVT01. The sequence continues at coordinate 320,148 of DATAJY010000007.1, forward strand.
CATCGCACCGAGAACCATGCCGTCCGACGGCTCGCTCTCGCGGCCGGTGAGGCGCACGTAGAGCGCGGCCAGTGTGAGCAGGATGCCGGCGACGATCACGTGTGCCTGCGGAACGAAGCGCATCACGATCCCCGCGATCACGCCGGCAATGATCGGAACGCGCGCCTCGCGCCAAAGGCCGCGCTCCAGCGTTTTGAACCACGACGCCGCGGTGATGACCAGGAAAAAAGAGGCGATGAGGATGAGCGCCAGAACCGGATCCGACATGCTGAGCGCGCGTATCTTACGTGAGATCGTCGTACGGATCGGCGGGCGGCGCGGGCCGCGGCTCAATCGGATCGGGATGCCGCAGGAACCAGAGACGCGAGCGCTGGATGTCGGTGCGAATCTGATTCGTCAGCTCCAGCGCCGAGCGGAACTGCTGCTCGCGGCGCAGCAGCTTGTGGAAGTAGAGCCGCACCGTGTCGCCATAGACGTTCGAATCGAAGTCGAGGATGTGACTCTCGATCGTGGTCGCGTAGTTTTCGTACAACGTCGGCCGTACGCCGATGTTCGTGACCCCTTCGAACGAGCGCGAGAAACTCTCGAAGCGGCAGGTGGTCACGAACACACCGCCGTCCGGAAAGAGCTCGTTCGCGGAGTCGACGTTGACGGTCGGGAAGCCCATCTTGCGTCCGAGGCGGCGTCCGGTGGCGACGCGGCCATCGACGAAATAGGTGCGGCCGAGTGCGAGCGAGACGATGCGCAGTGCCCCTTTGGCGATGGCATCGCGCACGATCGAGCTCGAGACGCGCATCCCGCGAACCTTCACGTCGTCGACGCCCAGCACGTCGAAGCCGAACTGCTCTCCCGCCTCGGTCAGCTTCGCGAGATTTCCCTCGCGTCCCGCGCCGAAACAGAAGTCGCGGCCGATCCGCACTTCCGTGACCTTCAGCGCATTGACGAGGAAGTCCTCGATGAACCGATCGGCGGTGAGCCGCGAGAACTCGTGCGTGAACGGCACGATCAGCAGCGCGTCGACACCGAGCTCGCGCAGCAGCTCTTCCTTCTGCGCGAGCGTGAGGATCTGTTTCGGCACGCGGTCAGGAGCGACGATCGAAAGCGGATGCGGATGAAACGTGATCACCGCGGACGGCTTGCCGAGCTCGCGGGCACGTTCGACGATTCCGCGGACGATCTGCTGATGTCCGACGTGCATGCCGTCGAAGTTTCCGATCGTGGCCACGCATCCGCTCGGCAGATCGGTCTGTCGTAAAGGGTCATTGAAAACCAGCATCGGGGCGGGGGAGTGTATCAGTCGGTTGGCGGTAGCCGGTTGTCGGTATCGGGCGTACGGCTGCGGCATGATAGCGACATGCGAACGTTCGCTCTGCTGCTCGCCTTCACCGTCGCTCTTTCGGCCGCGGAGCGTCCGCGCGCCCGCGAGGCAGGCATTACGCCCGGCATTCTGCCGCCCGGCACGCTCAACGCCATCACCGATGTCGCCGGCGTGCGCGTGGGGCAGACGACGCTCATCCGCGGCGAGAACGTCCGCACAGGCGTGACGGTCATCCTCCCGCACGGCGGAAACCTTTTCCGCGAGAAGGTGCCGGCGGCCGTATTCGTCGGGAACGGCTTCGGCAAGTTGATGGGCTCGACGCAGATCGATGAACTGGGGGAGCTCGAATCACCGATCGCGCTGACGTCGACACTCAACGTGCCGCGCGTCGCCGATGCGCTGATCGACTGGATGCTTGCGCTGCCGGGAAATGAAGAGGTGAAATCGATCAACGTCGTCGTCGGCGAGACGAATGACGGACGCCTCAATGACATTCGCGGACGTCACGTCGGTCGCGACGAAGTGTTCGCGGCGTTGAAAAACGCGAAGAGCGGCGCCGTCGAAGAAGGAAGCGTCGGCGCGGGCACCGGCACCGTCGCCTTCGGCTGGAAAGGCGGTATCGGCACCTCGTCGCGCAAGCTGCCGGCGAAGCTGGGCGGGTGGACGGTGGGCGTGCTGGTGCAGACGAATTACGGCGGCGTTCTGACGATCGACGGCAAGCCGGTCGGCGAGCAGCTCGGGCAGTACTACCTGAAGAACGAGCTCGAAAACGCCGACGGCTCGATCATGATCGTCATCGCCACCGACGCGCCGGTCGACGCGCGCAACCTGAAGCGGATGGGCGCACGGGCGATGATGGGCCTGGCGCGCACCGGAGCCGCCGGCACGAACGGCAGCGGCGATTACGCGATCGCCTTCAGCACCGCCCGCACCGCCACGACGCTGGTGCCGAACGAGGACCTCTCGCCGCTCTTTCTCGCCACCATCGAAGCAACCGAGGAAGCGATCTACAACTCGCTGTTCAAAGCGACGGACGTGAAAGACGTGAAGGCGTTGCCGTTGGAATCGGTAGTCGGGGATCGGTAGTCGGTAGTCGGTAGTCGGGGGACCGCCACCCACCCACGGCTCCGCGAATGGCTCGTGTCGTCGGGGTGTGTGCCTCCTGACAACCGACTCCGGATCCCCGACCTTCGCGGAGCCGTGGTCGGGTGGCGGTCCCCCGACTACCGACTACCGACTCACGATCCCCGACGTTTCACGCCAATCTCAGCATCGGGGCGGGAACGGAGATCGTGTCCCAGGCGGGGGCGCTCGTGCCGAGCATGGTCGCGAATTGCTCGACCATGACCGGGTCCCATTTGCCGCCGGCGGCTTCGCGTCGCAGCGTTGCGATCGCGGCGTCGTGCGAGAGCGGCGCGGGGCGATAGGCGCGGTGCGAGGTCAGGGCATCGTAGGCATCGACGATCGAGAGCAGGCGCACTTCGTACGGGATCGTGTCGCCGCGCAGGCCGTCCGGATAGCCGCGGCCGTCGTAGCGCTCATGATGGTGGCGGATGAGGCCGAGCACCGCCGTCAGCGTCGTCAGCGGCCGCACCATTTCTTCGCCGATGGCCGGGTGATCGATGACGCGCATGAACTCTTCGCGCGTGAGCGGCCCCTGTTTGTTGAGCAGCGCTTCCGGCACCGCGATCTTGCCGATGTCGTGCAGCAGGCCGGCGATGCGGATGCGTTCGGCGAGGTCCCCGTTCAATCCGACGTGCAGTGCGAACGTGCGCGCGAGATCGCCGACGCGTTGCGAGTGCCCGCGCGTGTAGCGGTCTTTCGCTTCGAGGGCGAGCGCGAGCGCGCAGATCACGTTCTGCGTCTGTTCGAGATCGGAGTGGTACTCCTTGATGCGCAGCAGCGAGTGAATGCGCGTCACGAGCTCGAGGCGGTTCAGCGGATAGTTGATGAAGTCGTCCGCGCCGGCGACGATCGCTTCCTGGCGCATGCCGCTGTTGCGGTGCGAGGTCAGCACGATCACCGGCAGGAACTCGAAGCGCGCATCGGCGCGCAGCAGTTTCAGCGTCGACGTTCCATCCTGCACCGGCATCACCAGATCGAGCAGGACCGCGTCGATCGACTCGCGTTCGAGCACCTCCATCGCCTCGCGGCCGTTCTCCGCGGTGACGACGTCCATGTTCGCGTCGGCCAGCGTCGCCGCGACGAGCTCGCGATTCATCCGGTTGTCGTCGACGCACAACAGGCGCGCGCGGCGTTCGCTGCGCGGACGCATGTGCATCGACGTCACCGCGCGCGGCATGTCTTCATCGAGCGCGGTGGCGAAGAGCTTGACGAGCTCCATGTCGAACGCCCCCTGCTCCCCCTCGGCGATCAGTTGCTGCATCGCCTCGTGCTCGGTGATCGGGCGCTCGTGATGAATCTCGTCGAAGCGGTTGGCGATGCCGACCACCTGCGCTTCGAGCGGAATGGCGTCGCCGCGCAGGCCGTCCGGATAGCCGTGTCCGTCCCAGCGCTCGTGATGCCAGCGCACGATCGGCACGAACTGGCGGAACGTCATCATCGGCTCGAGAATCGATGCGCCCATGCGCGTGTGATCGGCGACGCGCCCGCGTTCTTCGTCGTTGGCCGGAGTGGTGGTGAGGAGATGATCGGGAACGCCGATCATGCCGAGGTCGTGGAGCATCGCGCCTTTGATCACGATCTCCTTCTCCTCGGCCGACATGCCGAGCTTGTCGCAAAGATGCGAGGCGTACGACGCCACGCGATGTACGTGCCCGATCGTGCGCGGATCTTTCGATTCCAGCGCCGAGGTCAGCGTCATGATGATGTTCTCGCTCGAGTCCAGCTCCTTGCGGAGATTGCGGATCTTGATGAGCGAGCGGATGCGCGTGCGCAGCTCTTCGCGATTGATCGGCTTGTTGAGGAAATCATCCGCGCCGGCTTCGAGCGCGCGGATCTTGTCCTCGGTGCCGGTGAGCGCGGTGAGCATGAGGATCGGGATGGTCCGTCCCGCGGGCGAGCCCTTGATGAGCGCGCACGCCTCGTAGCCATCCATGTTCGGCATCATCACGTCGAGAATGATGATCGCCGGGTTGTGGCGCGGGTAGAGCTCCACCGCTTCCGCGCCGTCGCGCGCGAGCACGACGTCGTATCCCCAGCTCCACAGATACTCCTCGAGTAACTGCAGATTCTGCTCGTTGTCGTCCACGGCGAGGACGACATCCCGTTCTAGCGCTGACGGCTGTACCGCGGCGTTTGACATGGACAGATGGACCTGATTTCGAGGCGCCGATTATAAGCCTAAGAAAACAGGTGCGATTGCGCGGCGGGATAGATCACGCGATCGGGCTCGATCCGCGCGAGCGTGTGGAGCTGATGCCGCTCCCATCTTCCCGCGCCGAGGATGTGCACTACTTCGACGTTGCGTCGCACCAGATCGTCCGACAACAGCTGGCGATGACAGTTCGACGGTTTCGCCTCGGCGCACATGATCGCGGTGCGCAGCTCCGTATCGAGCAGACGCTCGATCGCCGCCGCGAAGACCGGTGTGCCCATGTGATCGGCATAGCCGCGAAAGGCATCGCTCTCGAGCGCGGTGTTGCGCGATTCCTTCGCGGGGCTGCGGCGTCCGCCGAGATCTTCGAAGTGGACGTACTCGATCCGATGCTCTGGCAGCGAATGCTGCAGCGACTCGCGCGAGAAATGCGGATGGCGCTGCGAGGCGGGAAACCGGCGCACGTCGGCGAGGCGGCGCACATGGTGTTCGCGCAGCAACGATACGAGCTCGGCCAGAGTGCGGGTGGAATGGCCGATCGTGTAGATTCGCTTCAACATCACTAGACCCGATGGCTACTTACTACGCGGAACACGCGCAGCAACTCAAGCAGGATCTCGCACGCGAGATTCCGATCGAGGCGCTGCGCGATCTGCATCAGAAGAGGCCGCTGCTGCACGCCGCGATCGCATTCGCGAACTTCGCCGCGCTGGTGCTCGCCTCGATCGCGAGCTACCACCTCGACCGCTGGTACTTCTGGCTGCCGTGTGCGTTCGTGGCCGGCTTCGCGGTGTTCAACTGCACCGTGCTGCTGCATGAGGTCGTCCATCGCGCGGTCCTGGAGAAGGCCTCCGAGCCCGGCTATCGATTCCTCGGCCTGCTCTACGCGATTCCGAGCGGCATCTCCTCCGCGCAGTTCACGCGCTGGCATCTCGATCACCACGCCGGCCTCGGCTCGAACGAAGAAGACCCGAAGCGTCATTACCTCTCGCCGAAGATCAACGCGCGCTGGCTGAAGTTTCTCTACTTCACCCCCGCGCTCTTCCCGATCTACTTCCGCGCCGCCGCGAAAGAGACGGCGTCGTACGAACCGGAGCTGCGCCGGCGGATCGCGCGCGAACGGCTCGGCACGATCGTCTTTCAGCTGTCCGTGCTCGGCGCGATCGCGGGGCTCGGCGGCTGGTTCGTGGCGTGGAAGCTGTACCTCGTGCCGATCGTCTTCGTCTTTCCGATCGCCTTCGCGCTCAACCGCCTCGGCCAGCATTACGACATCGATCCCGCCGATCCCGCGAAATGGTCGACGCTCATGCGCGGCTCGTGGTTCTGGGACTACGCGTACCTCTTTTCCAACTACCACCTCGAGCACCACTACTTTCCCGGCGTGCCGTTCTATAACCTGCGGCGACTGCAGCGGCTGCTGCTGCCGTTCTATGAAAAGCGCGGCATCGTCGCGCATTCTTACGGCGAGCTGGTGTGGGGATATCTGGTGCTGAATCGGAAGCCGCACACGCTGTGGGAGGATGGTGTGCGAAGCGACGCGGTCCCGGCGGCTGAGTAAGGAGCGTCTCGCCCCCGGCCAGGTGACAGAGACGCCGACGTTCCGTGGAACGCCGGCGTCTTTTTGATTACGCGAGATCCTTGAGGGCTTTTTCCATTCTCCGGATCCCTTCGCCGGCCTCATCCATCGAGAGATTGAGAGGCGGGCGGAAGCGGGCGGAGCGGTGTCCGGACGAGAGCACCATCACGTCGTGGGCCATGAACGCGGTCAGGGCCGCGTCGCGCACATCGCCGCTCGGAAGATCGAACGCGCACATGAGACCTCTGCCGCGCACGTTGCTCACGAGGTTCGGGAACTCCTGCGAGAAGCGTTCGAGCTCGCCGAGGAAGTACGCGCCGACCGTGGCGGCATTCTCGACCAGCTTCTCCTCGTCGATGATCTCGAAGTAGCGCTGCGAGCGAACCATGTCCGTCAGGTTGCCGCCCCACGTCGAGTTGATGCGCGACGACACCGTGAAGACGTTCTCGTCGATGTCGAAGATGCGGTCGTTCGAGACGAAGCCGCACACCTGCGTCTTCTTGCCGAAGCAGAACATGTCCGGCTCGATGCCGTAGTGCTGGAACGCCCACATCTTCCCGGTGAGACCGACGCCGGCCTGCACTTCGTCGAAGATGAGCACGATCTCGTTCTCATCGCAGAGCTGGCGGATGGCGCGGAAGAATTCCGGACGGAAGTGGTTGTCGCCGCCTTCGCCCTGGATCGGCTCCATGATGAACGCCGCGATGTCGTCCTTGCGCGCGCTGATGAATTCCTTCGCCTGCGCGATCGCTGCGTCTTCGCGGCGCGCGGCATCGGCGAGATTCTCTTCCGTCAGCGGGAACGTGAGCTTTGGATTCTCGACGCGCGGCCAGTCGAATTTCGGGAAGTACTGCGTCTTGCGCGGGTCGGCCGTGTTCGTGAGCGAGAGCGTGTAGCCGGAGCGGCCGTGGAAGCATTCGCGCAGATGCATGATCTGCGTCCCCTTCTCCTCGGTGTAGCCCTTCCGGAAGTTCTTGCGGACTTTCCAGTCCATCGCCGACTTGATGGCGTTCTCGATGCCGAGGGAGCCGCCCTCGACGAAGAACATGTGCTTGGCGAACGCGGGAGGAATCGCCAGGCGGCCGAACGTCTCGACGAACTCGGCCATGTAGGTCGTGTAGATGTCGGAGTTCGCGGGCTTGTTCACGGCGGCATCAGCGATGCGATCGCGGAACTCCGGCGTGCTCATCTTGGGGTGGTTGTAGCCGATGGGAACGGAAGCGAAGTTCGTGAAGAAATCGAGCACGTTGCGGCCCCGACGCGAGTCGAAGACCCACGAGCCCTTCGATTTCTTCAGATCCATGACGATGTCGTAACCGTCGGCGAGCATGTGCCGCGACAGCACGTTGTGGACCTCGGCCGGCTGTACGTGGATCCGGCGGTCCGTAATGGCGGAGATGGACATACAGAGTGACTCCTGACGTGTTTCGGTGAAGGTTGACAGCCGTTCGGCGTCGTTGTCTGATTGCGAGCCGCTGCATCTTATCTCAACCTTTCGAATGCCCTCAAAGGAGTCCTCCCAATGAAAGAAATCGTGATTCTCGGCGCTGCTCGTACGCCGATCGGATCGTTCATGGGCACGTTGTCCGCGCTTCCGGCGCCGCGCCTCGGCGCCATCGCCATCAAGTGCGCGCTCGAGAACGCCGGCGTTTCGGCCGAGACGATCCAGCAGGTCATCATGGGCAACGTGCTCCAGGCCGGCATCGGTCAGGCGCCCGCGCGCCAGGCCGGTATCTACGCGGGCATCCCCGTCGAGGCCGGCGCCGTCACCGTGAACAAAGTCTGCGGCTCCGGCATGAAGTCGGTGATGTACGCCGCCAACGACATCCGCTGCGGCGAATACGACATCGCCATCGCCGGCGGCATGGAATCGATGTCCAACGCTCCGTACGCGCTGCCGAACGCACGCGGCGGCTATCGCATGGGCAACGGCAAGATGGTCGATCTCATGATCCACGACGGTCTGTGGGATCCGTACGGCGACAAGCACATGGGCAACTGCGCCGAGACGTGCGTGACGAAGTACACGTTCTCGCGCGAAGAGCAGGACGACTTCTCGCTCGAGTCGTACCGCCGCGCGCAGGACGCGACGAAGAACGGCAAGTTCAAGAAAGAGATCGCCGTCGTCGAGATCGAGGGGAAGAAGGGGAAGTCGGTCATCGTCGATGACGAGGAGCCGTTCGCCGCACCGCTCGAGAAGATGCGCGGTCTCAAGCCGGCGTTCCAGAAGGAAGGCTCGGTCACCGCGGCGAACTCGTCGAAGATCAACGACGGCGCGGCCGCGCTGGTCGTGACGTCCGCCGACTACGCGGCGCAGAACGGTCTCAAGCCAATCGCGCGCATCGTCGCCCAGGCCTCCGCTGCACACGAGCCGGAATGGTTCACCACCGCCCCCGGCAAAGCGATCGACATCGTGCTCAAGCGCGCGAACCTGACCATGAACGATATGGATCTCGTGGAGATCAATGAAGCGTTCGCGGCGGTCGCACTCGCGGCAATGAAAGACGCCAACATTTCGCACGACAAGATCAACGTAAACGGCGGCGCCGTCGCCCTCGGCCACCCGATCGGCGCCAGCGGCGCCCGCATCCTCGTCACCCTCATCCACGCACTGCACGACCGCGGCCTCAAGCGCGGCCTCGCCGCCATCTGCATCGGCGGCGGCGAAGCCGCCGCGATGATCGTTGAAGTGATGTGAGGGGTAGTGTCATCCCGTGCTGACGCACGGGATGACACGTGGATTGAGCACGCTGTCGTGTCATCCCGTGTCGCGAAGACGACACGGGATCCCCCTCCTACGAAGCGAGTGTGGTCGTGTCGAAGGGGATCCCGTGCTGACGCACGGGATGACACGTGGGGTGAGCCCGCGCTGTCGTGTCATCCCGTCTCCGCTCCCCCCTAACTCAACGCCATCGCCAACCCGGCCATGTCCCGCACTTCGAAACTTGGTGCTCCTCCTGGCAGGGCGGGTTCGTTTTTGCGATTGACCCAGGCGTTGGGGATGTCGAGGGCGTTGCAGGGGACGATGTCGTGCATGTTGCTTTGGGCGGCGTGGAGCCAGCGTGCGGTTCCGATGCGTTTTCTGGCCTCGAGGAAATGGCCATGGGCCGGTTTGTACGAATGCACCTGCTCGGCGGTGATCACGAGATCGAATTCGACGGTGAAGTGTTTGCGGGTGGCGGCGAGGAGATCGTCATCGGTGTTCGAGAGGATGCCGAGGCGGTAGCCGGCGGCGCGCAGGCGTTCGAGGGCGGGATTGGTGTCGGCGAACGGTTTCCATTGCGCGAGCGAATCGGCGAGGAACGTGCCTCGTTCGTGCGGCAGGCGCCAGCCGAGCGCGTGGGCGACGCGGGCGGCGGTTTCGGTGAGCACGTCGCGATACAAACGGTAGCGTTCCCGCTCGACCACCGGCTCGATCACCTCGTAGGCGCGCAGCACGTCTTCACGTTTCAGCTCCAGGCCGTCTTCGCGCGCGGCGCGCTGGAAGGCTTCGCTGATTCCGCTCTCCCAGTCGATGAGCGTTCCGTAGCAATCGAAGGTGACGACGTCGTAATTCGGCATGTCGTGAGCCATATCACACAATGCCGTGGAGGCCGGTGCTACACGTGCGAATGCACGGGATAAGGTCCTTCATTCATGCACGACGCCGTACGGAATCTCAGAACCGCGGAGCGGTATCTGCTCACCCCTCCTCTGGCCGCCACCTTCGGCGGCGCGGCGGTCTCGGTGTGCGACATCTCCGCGAGAGGAGCGAGATTCCGGCATGACCGGGCCATCGAGAACGGCACGAAGGAAGTGCTGCGCATCGCCACCGGTGGCTCGCCGGTGAGTCTCGAGGCGTCGGTGGTCTGGACGCAGCCCGATCCCTCGGTGCCGGGCAAGTTCATGTCGGGTGCGCGGACGTACGGAGCGCCGGAGGTGCTGCAATCCCTCCTGACGCAGCTCCAGACCTCCCACCGCACGCGGCGCGTCGAAGAGCTGCGTTCGACCGATCGCTTCTACCTCTCGCCGTCCATCGCCGGTGCATTCGATTCGCAGCCGGTGCAGGTTGAGAACCTCTCGGCACGCGGCGCACGCATCGAGTTGCTGTTCGAACCGTTGCGCGGTTCGGTGGCGACGCTGCAGTTCGCCGTGCCCGACGCGCCGATCGAAGTGAGCCTCGCCGGGCAGGTGATGTGGACGGCGGTGAAATCGATCACCGGCGGCACGTCGCGCAGTTTTCGCGCCGGACTGCTGATCAGCGAGAAGCCGGAGTTGATGCGCCTGGCGATCGGCTCGCTCTGCGATGCCGGCCGCGCGGCGCTCGACACGCACTCATTGCGATTGAAACTGAAGATCATCCGGGCGCGCGCGCGCCAGCTCGCGCCGTCGCATCCGGAGCTCGAAGCGTCGGGCATTCCTGCCGAGCAGTACCTGCTCATTCAGGGCGTGCGCGAAGAGTTGCGTCTCAATCCCGAAGAGGCGATGCACTGGTATCGCCGCGCGCGGCTGATCATCAACGATCCCGCGACGCGCATCGCCGCGCCGCCGATCGCGCATCACCCCGATGCGCTGGCGGTCTGGGAGTACCTCGACCGCTCGATCGATCCGACGATCGTCGGGCTGGCCTTCGCGTTGACCTGATCGCGCGGGCGGCTCACTCGCGATCGCCGTCGCCGGAAGATCGCTGCGCGGTCAGCGCCTCGACGTTGCGCTGCATGCCGGCGAGTTTCGCGCGCTTCACCGCGCTCTTTCGAAACAGCATCGAGAAGTCTTCCTGCTGCATGCGCAGCAGGTCGCTGATCGGAGTAGCGCGGTATTCGTCGCGCGCGAGAAACGCGGGGTGGGATTCGGGGGCGCGTTTGTTCCAGGGGCAGACTTCCTGGCAGATGTCGCAGCCGAAGGCGTTGCCGGCCACGTCGACCTCGAGCGCGCCGCGATGTTCGATCGTCGCGTAGCTGATGCAGCGTGCGGAGTCGAGCGTGCGATCGGGAAGGATCGCGTCGGTCGGGCAGGCGTCGAGACAGCGGGTGCACGTTCCGCAGCGATCGGTGACGAGCTCCGGGGCGAGATCGTTTTCGAGTGCGGTGACGAGCGTGCCGATGAAAAAGTACGAGCCGATCTCGTCGCTGATCAGCATGCCGTTCCTGCCGATCCAGCCGAGGCCGGCCTGGACGGCATAGGCGCGATCGGAGAGCGGCCCGGTGTCGACGTAGCGCCAGCTCTTCACGCCGGGCAGCACCTCTTCGAATCTGCGCAGGATGCGATCGAGGACGTCGTGATAGTCATCGCCCAGCGCGTATCGCGCAAGGTGCTGGCTGAGCGCATCCTCGGGAGCCTCGGGGCGCGACGGGGAGTACGGCACGAGGATCGAGATCACCGACTGCGCCCACGGAAACCGTTCGCGCGGATTGCTTCGAATGGCGGCGTTCTTCGCGAGGTAGTGCATCGACGCGTGATGGCCGCGCTCGACCCAGGAGGCGAACAGCGACGCGTGTGCGTCTTCGAGCTCGCTGGCGCCGAGGCGCAGCACGCCTTCCTCGCGCGCAATGCGCTCGAGCGCGGGCCACACCTCAGAGAGTTTTGCCGGCATGCGAAGTCGCGCGCAGCGTGAAGGTCGCGAGCTCCGGTTTGCAGAGGATGCGCACCGGAGGAATCGCGCCGAGGCCGCGGCTGACGTAGAGCAACACATCCTCGACGCGGTGAAATCCGCTCGCGTACCGCGCCTCATGCTTCGACGGCACGACCACGGAGCCGAAGAAGGGAAAGCGGATCTGCCCGCCATGCGTGTGCCCGCAGAGGAGGAGATCGAGCCTGCGTCCGCGCAGCAGATCGATGACGTCGGGATGATGACTGAGGGCGATGCGCACCGGCCGGGCGTTCTGGAACACGCCGTCGATGTCGGGCTTGCCGCGATAGATCTCGTCGATGCCGAGCAGCGAGATCGAGTCGCGATTGCGCACGAGGGTGACGTTGCGATTCATGATGAAACGGACTCCGCGGGCGGTGAGCGCCGCGACGACGCCGTCGGCATTGGCCCAGTAGTCGTGGTTGCCGAGCACCGCAAAGATGCCGTCGCGCGCGCGGAGCCCGTTCGTCAGCAGCTCGGCCATCAGCGGAATGTGCCGCTCCCAGTGCACGAAGTCACCGCCGAAGAGAATGAGATCGGGCTCGAAGAGATTCGTCCGCGCGACGATCTCGCGATACCAGCCGCGCCGTACGAACGACGCCACGTGCGTGTCGGTGAGAAAGGCGATGCGATAGCCGTCGAAGGACGGCGGCAGCGCGTCGATGAAGACGTCGTGCTTCGTGATCTCGAGATCGTAGACGTCGTTGTGTGCGCCGAGCCTGCGCAGCCAGGCGAACGGGATGTGCGCCCTGCGCAGGCGAATGACTTCCGATTCGTACGTGCGCGTGCCGTCGACGCGATCGTCGCGCCGCAGCCGCATGCGAAAGCGGTCGACGATCCAGTACGCGCCGATTCCGGCCGCGAGAAACAGCCACGCCGCGCCGAGCTTCGCCAGAAAAATGGAGCCGATGAACGTCTCGATGCGCTGCGGCGTGATGCGCTCCACGAGGCGGTTCTCCGCGATCGCGCGAATCCACGAATGCAATGGCCAGAAGAGCAGCGTCAGAAAGAGAAGCAGCGGCGGAACGAATTTCAGCAGCCACTCGAAGGGCGGCTTCTCCTCGAGATGACTCCCGAAGACGATGCGATTGGCGACGAAGAAAAACACGCGCGCATCGCCGATGAGCGCGAGAGTGAGCAACGCAAAGAAAAGAGAGAGAAGCATGTTGACGCGGGGGTCGGATGTCGGTTGTCGGTTTGTCGGGGAGCCCCCACCCGTCCACGAGTGAGAAGCGAAGCCGTGGTGGGGCGGCGGCCTCCCGACAACCGTGAGTGCTTTGGATGTTCCTTTCCAGAGATGCTTGGGTTGATGCTTTCCAGTTTGTTAATAGGAATCGGGAGGGCGGCAGCCCTTTCCGTGGCGTCAAATCAAATGAATGTGTTGCGGGCAGTGTCGAGCT
>DATAJY010000005.1:0-234135 GCA_036261885.1 Thermoanaerobaculia bacterium
CACACCCGTTCCCATTCCGAACACGGCAGTTAAGCTCTGCATCGCCGATGATACTGCGTGGGCAACTGCGTGGGAAAGTAGGACGCCGCCAGGATATTTATGAAACGCCCTCGAGATATCGAGGGCGTTTCGCTTTTTGGGGCGATGTTTGCGTTCACGAGCACTCCGCTCCCACTCGCATCACGACGCCACCCCTTCCAACTCTGCTTCTCCGCGGTCGGCCTTCGTTCCCGCGAAGAAGCGGCGTTTCGTCCACGTCGCGAGATCGTCGAAGAGCGTGTAGGCCACCGGCACTGCGAGCAGCGTCAGAAGAAGCGAGAAGGTCTGACCGCCAATCACGATGCTGGCGATCGCCTTGCTCTGACCGGCGCCGATCCCGCGTGCGATGACGAGCGGCAACATGCCGGCCACGAACGCAATCGTCGTCATCAGGATCGGCCGTAGCCGGTCGCGGTTCGCCTGCAGAACCGCGTCGAGGCGCGACAGTCCCTCATCGCGCAGGTGGTTCGTGTGATCGACCTGCAGAATGGAGTTCTTCTTCACGATTCCGAAGAGGACGAACAGACCCAATCCTGAAAAGATGTTGAGTGAGCCATTGAACACGATGACCGAGAGCAGCGCGAACGGAACGGTGAGCGGAAGCGCCAGCATGATCGTGAAGGGATGCAGCCACGATTCGAACTGCGCTGCGAGCACGAGATACATGAAGACGATCGACAGGAGCAGCGCGCCGATGAACGCACTTGCGGTCCGGCCACCTTCCTTCGTGACGCCGGCAGCCTCGAACTGATAGCCGTCGCGCATGTGCAGGCCTGCTCCGATCTTCTTGATGGCTGCCTGAACATCGTTCTGGCCGTAACCGAGCGTCACGTTCGCGGAAATCGTGACCTGACGCTGGCGGCGCTCGCGGTTGATGTTTGCCGGGCCGGACGACTCCACCAGCTCGACCACATCACGGAGCGGCACCGATCCGTGAATCGACGACGGAACCGTCAATAGCGACAGTCCTTCGGCGTCCCCGCGGTAGCGCTGGTCGGCACGGACGTGGACTTCGTACTCTTCGCCGCGCTCCGCGTAGGTCGAGACTTTGCGTCCTCCGACGAAGAGTCGCAGCGTCTCGGCGACGTCAGTGACCGCGACGCCGAGGTCGGCGGCTTTCGCGCGGTCGAGGTGCGCCACGAGCTCCGGTTTTCCTTCGATATAACTCGTGTTCACGTCCGCCGCAGCCGGCGTTTTCCGCAGCTCGTTTACGATTTGCCGCGAATACGCTCCCAACTGCGCGAGATCGGGACCGGAAATGTCGTACTCGATACCGTTGCCGGGACCCGTCGATTCCGAAAGCGTGATGCGAACGTCTTTCGGTTGTTTGGCGAGAACCTCTCTGCGGGCCTTCGCGACGAGTTCCGCGGCGGTTTCTTTCCTTGTTTCCGGATCGGTGAGCAGAACGTAGATCGTCGCCTCGTTCGCGCTTCCCTGGCTATCGTTGCCGATCGTCGTGCTCGTGAGCACGACGCCCGGCAATTGCCGGACTCCGGTGGCGATGCGCTCCGCAATGAGTGACGTGCTGGCTCGACTGGTCCCCTCGGGGGCGCGCACCGTGACCTGGAACTGACCTTCGTCATTGTCCGGCATGAAGCTCGTGCGGACGACCATCAGCAACGGGACAGTGGAGAGGAGTGCCACGACCGACGCTACGACGATGACCCATCGATGCGCCATCGACCAGCGCAGCATCACCATATAGACGCGTTCGACCGGGCGGTAAAGGCGGTCGACGAGACGTTCGAGCCGCGATCGTTTTGTGGCGATTCGCTTGCCCTCATCGTCCAGCTGAGGCGGATCGATGATTCGTGCGGTGAGGCTCGGCGTGAGCGTGAAGGCGACGATGAGTGAAATCGCGATTGCGAACGCCATGGTCACGCCGAACCCACGCATGAACCGTCCCGCCATGCCGGACATGAACGCCACCGGCAGAAAAACGGCCATGAGCGAGAACGTCGTTGCGAGTACCGCCAGCCCGATGTCCTTCGTGGCCGCGATCGCCGCCGGAAACGGCTTCATGCCCTTCTCCTGGACGAAGCGGAAGATGTTCTCGAGCACGACGATGGCATCGTCAATCACGATGCCGATCGCCAACGCGAGTGCGAGCAGCGTGATCATGTTCAGGGTGAAGCCTTGCCACCACATCAGCGCAAACGTGCCGATGATCGACACTGGAATGGCGAGTGCGGAGACGATCGCGCTGCGCAGGTTGCCGAGGAACAGCAGCACCACCAGTGAGGCGAAGATGGCGCCGAGGACGAGGTGCTCCTTCACCGTGGAGACGCTCGTTCGCACAACACCGGAGTCGTCGCGAATGACCTCGAGCTTGTAGCCGGAGGGGAGGTTCTTCTCGATCTCGCGAAGACGCCGGCGAACGGCGTCGACGACGGCCACGGTGTTCTCTCCGGCCTGCTTACGAACGGTGAGCAGCAGCGTGCGCTCACCGTTCACCGTCGCGATCGTCGTTTCTTCCTCCCCGCTGTCGTCGACACGCGCGAGGTCCGAGACATGAAGGGAGCGTGCACCAAACTGTTTGACGACGATCGATGCGAGCTCCTCGACCGATCCGACGCGTCCCTGCACGCGCAGCGTGTGATCGACCGGACCGGAGCTGACCACGCCTCCCGGTACGGAGGAGTTCTGCGACGAGATGGCGTTCTGCACATCTTTAGCAGTCAGTCCGTACGCCCGCAGTGCCTCCGGATCGAGCCAGACGTTGATCTGCCGCTTCCGGCCCCCGACGACGCTCACCTGGCCGACGCCGGAGATTCCCTCGAGCTGACGGCGAATTTTCTTGTCCGCGAATTCGGTCGCGGTCACGAGAGGTGCGCTTGTGCGGACGGCGATGTAGAGAATCGGGCTGGCGGCGGGATCCATCTTCTGGATCTCCGGACTTTCCGTTCCTTCCGGCAGATCCGACAGAATGCGATTGACCTGATCGCGTACTTCCTGCGCCGCGACGTCTCCGTTCTTCTCGAGCGCGAATTCGGCCGTGACGACGGAGCGTCCTTCGCTCGAAGTGGAGGAGAGCGTGTCGAGGCCGGCGATCGTACTCACCGCCTGTTCGATTCTCTCGGTGATGTCGCTCTCGACCTCTTCGGGCGCCGCGCCTTCGAGGTTCGTGGTGATCGTGATGGTCGGCGCGTCGATGTTCGGAAATTGTTCGAGACCGAGTTGAGAATACCCGGCCAGTCCGACCACCACGATCGTCAACATGAGCACGGCCGCGAACACGGGCCGCTTGACGCAGATCTCGGCAAGCCACTGCATGACGTCTCCTTTTCATTCAGCGACGGCGAGGCCGTCTTTGAAACGGTCGTCGATCCCGATCGCGACCCGTTCCCCGGACGCGATGCCCGACGCAACCGCCACGCGATCTCCGAGCTCGCGCGCCACGTGGACGATCCGTTCTTCCAGCCGTCCGTTCGTGACGACGAAGGCGTGTGCCGTCTGCCCATCGGTGCGCAACGCGGACCGCGGAACGACGACGAGTGTTTGGCTGCCGGTGTCGAGCTTCGCCGTCGCAAACATCCCCGGCTTCAGCTCACCGCTTGCATTCGGAGCAACTGCTTCGAAGACGAGGTCTCGGGTGCTCGCGCGCAGCGCCGGTGCGACGTATCGAACCGTTGCCTCGTAGGTTTTTCCAGGCCGGCCCTTCACGCTGAAGGTGAGCGTCTGTCCGACGCGGATGGCGGAGGCGTCTCGTTCGCCGGCGGCAAGCTCGACGCGGACTGGATCGCTCTCGACGAGGTGCACGACCTTCGTGCTCGTGGTGACGTATTCGCCGACGTTGACGAAGCGCTCGCTGACGATCCCGCTGAATGGAGCGCGCACGGTCGCATCGGCGACGGTGACGACCGCCTGGCGCTGCCGCGATTCGGCGGCAGCGAGCGATTGGTTCTCCGCCTTGCACGAAGCGGTGATCTTCTCGTACTCCTCGACCGTGATGACGTGCCGCTCGAAGAGACGGCGGTTGCGCTCGCACTCGCTGTCGGCGAGTTGCTTCTGCGTTCTCGCGCTCTCCAACTGCGCCTGGGCCTCGGTGGCCGAGAGCGAGGCCTTGCGTGTATCGAGCTGGATCAGCGGCGCGCCTTTCGTCACGTAGCTGCCTCGCTCGACGAAGATGCGGGTCACCTGGCCCGAGGTGTTGGCGGCGACGGCGGATTCCTCGTTCGCCTCCAGCGTTCCGGTGAGCGCCAATTGCTGCGCCACCGCTTCGGGTGCGGCGGTGACTGTTGCGACCGAGAGAGGTGCCGCGCTTTTCGGGGCCGCGCTCGCGGTCATTTCTTCCGGCCGGGCGCAGGAGACGAAGACGATCGCGATGAGCGGCAACAGGAGGGCGATGTTCTTGAGGTTCATCAGTAGTCTCCAACCGCGAGACGAAGGAGCGTCCGCGCCAGGGCGAGGTTTGCGTCTGCCTGAATGCGCGAGGCCTCGGTCGAGGAGAGATCGCGCTGCGCCTGAATGAGCTCGAGCTGTGTTCCGGCCCCCGCCTCGTAGCGTTCCCGGGCCGTCTTTGCGGCGAGTTGTGCGGCCGCGGTCTGGCTGCGTGCGACGCGGCTCGTGACGATTCCGTTGAAGACGCGCTGCCACGCCTCGTGAACGTCGTCGCGCGCTCGATTCGCCGCTGCTTCCTGTTCGACACGAGCCACGGCGACCGCGGCATCCTGACTGCGGATGCGCGCTCGCGCCGGCACGTCGAAACGCCAGGAAAGCGTCACCAGTCCCGTGAAGTAGCCCGAGTGTCCGACCAGCCCTGCGGGGTTGGTCACGTTCTGCGAGACCGTCATTCCGACCTTCGGCGCGAGTGCGAAACGCGCGGCGCTCGCTTCGTGCTCGCGGGCCCGCGTGCTCTCGGCGGCAACGAGCACGCTTGGAAGTGTCGATACGCGCTCCTCCCAGCCGGCAAGCGGTAATTCGTCGCGGAGATCGTCCGCCTCGAGCTCGGGGACGTTCTCTTCCGGCACCAGACAGCTCAACGTCTGCAGGGAACGGCGTGCGAGTGCGATGGCCAACGCTTCCGCCGCGATGTTGCCTTTCGCTCGTTCGACCTCGACCGCGGCACGTGCAACATCGAGATCGGTTGCAGATCCGGCATCGCGTCTGATCTCCGCCGTGGCGAGACTCTGTTCCGCCGCGTCGAGGCTGACGCACGCGGAGCGGCGGAGCGCCTCGGCGCCGATGAGTTCGAAGTAGGACCGAGCGATCTGCCGATCGACCTCGAGCAGCATTTCCTGCTCCGACAACTTCGCGACCGACACCTCGGCGTTTGCGGCCCGTGCCTTCGAAAGCGTGGAGAGGTCGAGCAGTGGAACGCTGAACTGTGCCGAACCGTCGATCGCGGTCTCCGGTTGCACGTCGACCGTTCCGGCCGGCGTGCTGAGCGACGACGCGTATTGATTGCGCGTGTACGTGCCATTCACGGCGAGCGACGGCAGGAGTTCGCCGCGAGCCGCAAGCGCATCGGCTTCGCGCCGGACCGTCGTCAGCGCCGCGCGGCGCGCATCGGTATTCGCGTTCCGCGCGGCCGCGAAGAATTGCGCCAGCGGCTGCAGTGCCTGTGCGCTCGCAGCAGTGAAGATGACGACCAACACGGCAGCGATGCGCAGCAGGTCGCAGATTTGTGAGTTACTACTCAATAAATGAACGCAACGGGGCGGTGTTCGAGATTCCGTCATGGAAATTACCCTCGCTTCTTCCGGGGAGTGTGGATGGCCATGCCGTTCATCAGCAGATCGGCGAAGCCGCGGACAAAGGCGGTGCGTCCGATGCGCACGGCCGCGAACTGGCGGGAACGGACGAACTCGACCACAGCGCCGAAGAGCGTGGCTCCCGTCACGCGCGTGTCGATCGCCCGCAGGCGCCCGTGTTTCGTTTCGGCGTCGAGAAAATGAGCGATCGCGTCGACCATTCGCTCCGGCGCGGGCTTCGGTGCCGTCGTCAGGAGCGCATCACGGATCAACTGAGAGGCAGGGCTGCTGATGGCGAGCTCGAACAGCGGATGGACGCGCTCGACCGTTTCGAGAACGCTCTCGATGAGCATCTCGAGATTCTCGGCGAGACTGCCCTTGCCGGCTCGTTCCCACATGGCCAACAACTCCGGCGAAGGGGCGCTCTCACGAGCGATGGCTGCCGCGAGCAGTGCTTCCTTGGTTTTGTATCGGTAGAAGAGGATGCCTTCCGATACCCCTGCGCGCCGCGCGATCTCGGCGGTGGTGGCGGCATGTCCCTCCGCGCGGAACACGTCGCGCGCGGCGTCGAGGATCGTTTCCTCGCGAATGCTTCTGGGCCGCCCTCTCACGATTATTAAAGTAGCGCTTCAATAAATGGCTGTCAAGGAATTTGCCGCTCCGGGCCGCACCTCCTCACGGTGCCGGTTGTGCGCCTGCATTTCTGCGAAATTCTCCCGGCGTCACTCCCAGGATCCGCTTGAAGGCGCGATTGAATGCGCCGTCCGTCTCATAGCCGACCTCGTTCGCGATCTGCACGAGCTTGCGACCGCGGTCTTTCAGCAACTGGCTCGCTTTGTACATGCGCCAGCGGGTGACGTATTCGAGCGGCGCTTCGCCGGCGAGTTGTTTGAATCGCAGGGCGAAGGCGGCGCGCGACATGCCGGCGATGCGGGCAAGCTCTTCGACGGTCCAGGGCGATTCGATCGCTTCGTGCACGGCCCGCAACGCTGTGCCGATCTGCGGGTCGGCGACGGCGCGCAGCCATTTCGAATTGCACGCCGAGTGGTTGGCCATGTAGTAGCGGACGGCCTGCACGAAAAAGACGTCGACGAGGCGGTTGATGACGATGCGTGACCCGAGGTCGGCGGCCTCGCTTTCGGAGCAGAGGAGACGGAGCGTCGACTGCAGCGAGGCTGACTGCGGCTCGTCGGCGCGGATGTGAATGAGCGATGGGAGAAGATCGAGCACCGGCTTCGTGGCCGGCGCGTCGAACGTGAAACAGCCGGCGATCATCAAGGTCATGGCACCGCCGCCGCCGTACTGAAAGCGCGGGATCGGCGTTCCGTCATCGCGGCGACCAACCTCCGTGATCAGGCGCGTGCGTCCACGCGGCTGGTCGCGGATCTCGTAACGCGCACCGCGCGGCAGCAGGAAACAGTCGCCGCCGCTGAGGGAGATCGGTGTTTCGAGCGAGTCGGTGCTCAACCAGCAGCCGCCTCTGGCCACCATGCCGAACAGAGCATGCCCCTCCGGGAAGGCCAGTCCCCAGGGCGCGGTCAACTCCAGACGGCCGTAGACGACATTCTGGACGCGAAAGGATGTAAAGACGTCAGAGATCGGATCCATTTGTGCACTCCGTACGATCGATACCGTAGACGATCAGTACATAACCATAGATGATCGATGCTGATTCGTCCATCCGCGCGGACGTATCGTGGCTCTCGATACGGAGGATCGCAATGACGAACAACCATCCATCCCGCGGACTGAACATCGCGCTCTGGGCCGCGCAGATTCTTCTGGCCCTCTTTTTCGGAGCAGTGGGCCTGATGAAAACGATGACGCCGATCGACGAGCTCGCGAAGACCATCCCGCTCGCCGGCAGCCTCCCATTCCTGACGCGCTTCATCGGCATCAGCGAGCTCGCCGGCGCACTCGGCCTGCTGCTGCCGGCGTGGACGCGCATCCTGCCGGTGCTCACACCGATCGCCGGAATCGCGCTCGCGGTGGTGATGGTGCTGGCCACCGGCTACCACGCAATGCGCGGCGAATTCCAATCGTTTCCCATCACGATCGGCCTCGGCGCGCTCTCCGCGTTCGTTGCCTGGGGCCGTCTGACGCGCGCCGGCATCCGCCGCGGCGCCGCGCATCCATCAATGGGGTGAATTCGTGACCGGAATCGGAGTGATGGCTGTGTTTCTGATGCTCTTCGTGGCCATGTCGGGCGATGAAGAGTGAGCATTGCAGAACGCCCTCGAGCAATCGAGGGCGTTCGACGATTCAGACCACGAATCTCACTGCTGCACTCACCACGAGGACGGCGGCGGTTGCATACGGGACGGCGCGTGGCAGCAGGCCGGCGTGCACGAGCAGCAGCAGCAACACGAGCAGCATGGTCGCGGAAAAGAGATTCGCGACCGCCCATTCCCAGCCGATGTTCGAAACATCGGCGCGTGGAAACGACTGGCCGATCACTTCCTGCTCCGGAAGCGGTTTCGCGGCCACGATGATCTTCGATCCCTGAAACTGCATCGGAAACTTCGCGCTGCCGCGAATGGTCTCGCCGGTGTACAGCGGTGCAATTCCGGACGCGCCGGAGATCGCATCGGCGAACGAGAACAGTGACGTCGATACGAACAGCGCAATGAATGTGATTCGCCACGCCTTCTTCGCCCACATCACGTGGGCGGCCCAGCAATAAACGACGGCGAAGGCAAAGAAGAACGGAAACGCGCGGCGCGGATTGTTTTCCCAATCGCCGACGGCCGTGAACATCTGCTCGAGAAAAAAGAAGACCGCCAGCAGCGCGAGCAGAATCCAGGCGCGCGTTCGCGTTTCCGAACCTCGATTGCGCCACAGCACGATGCCGCAGACGAGGATCAGCGGCCAGTAGATCAACGCCAGAATCTGGTCGAACGCGATCGTAGCGCCGATCTGCGTGGCCACCAGCGGGAAGACCGGCTTGTGAAACGGCTCGCGCAGGAAATTGATCCATTCCGCGATGACCGCGCCGACGAACGTCACGCGAATGGTATTCGACACTTCCCCGCGGCTGATCCAGTCGAGGAAGCGGCCCCATGACGCGGCGGGCAGGAGTGCGATGACGAGAAACATCCCGATGCGCCGGAAATCGGGGAGGCGCACGACGAAGAGGATGTAGACGAGAAGCGCCGCGCCGAGGACATACCAGTCGTAGCTGAGGGAGAGGATGGCGGTCAATGCACCGGCGAACCACGGATTGCGCAGTTGTTCGTCGTCCGCGGTCATGGCCGCGAGAATGATCAAGTAGTTGACGACCGGTCCGACGATGTAATGCATCGGCTGGCCGATGAATCCGACCACCGGCGGCAGGACGAGCATGGTCGCCATGCCGAAGAACTGCGCACCCCGATTCAAGCCGGCCTTGTCGGCCGCTCTCAATGCGGCGGCGGCGAGCAGCAGGAGGAACAGCAGATTGGTGATGTCGTTCGCAACGTCGTATTTGCGAATGAACGCCGTCACGACGGACGCGCTGAACGAATGCATCGGCAGGTGCAGATTGTGCGCACGCGCGAACGACGGAATGGTCCCGTCATAGAGAAAGCGCGTGACCGGCACGACCGATGGCGCGTCGCCGCCGACATAGCGCGGATTCGGCACGCCCTCCGGCTGCAGCGCGTACGAATACGGCGAGTGCGGTCCCCGATGCGTCACGAGCAGCAGCGCGAGCCAGAGGCTCAGACCGAGCAGAATGGCATTGCGGGACAAGCGCGGCGATGAAAGCACAGTGTCGCGAGAACGGTCAACGAAACGCGTCACTCGATGGCAATCAACTCGAGAGTCGTTTCATCGGGAAAGAGTCCGAGGGCCGGATCATTGTCGTATTGCTTGACGAGCCCGATGCCCTCGACGATCCAGAGCGTGCCGGTGATCTCCGGCAAGGCGCCGCGTGTTTCGGAGAGCGCTTTTCCCGTGTAATCGATGCGAACCGCGTCGTAGGTGCCGGCCGGCACCGTCACCGTCTCGATTTTCATGACGTGGTAGACGTACGACGCGGAGATGCCGTCGCCATCCCACGACCACTTCCACTCGCTGCCGGGCGTCAGGTCGTTGCCGTATTGCACGCCTGTGCCTCTCGCCTCGATCGGCTGAACGCCTTCCGTTTTGCAGCGGTACTTCGCGATCGATTGACGCGGTTCACCTTCCTCCGGCGTGAATGTCTCGGCGAAGGTGAGGACGTTGCCGGAGACGCGGCGGTCGCTCCACGCCAGGCGGAACACCGATTCGCCGAGGAACGATTTGGTGGTCTGGCGAAACTCCATCGACTTCGTTTGTGCGGGATACATCGACGACGTGCAGTCGGCGAACAGCGGCGCGGTGAACGCGAGCAGGAGCAACAGGGAGCGCATGAGCTTCCAACGTAAGCACGAGCTCGGCGGCGGGTATTGATACGGATCACGCGCGCAAAAAAAATCCCGCTTCCCTGGCCGGGGGAAGCGGGGCATCGCGCACGAGCGCGGCGGCTGGGTCGCTGGCTTCCGTGCTGTCCGGCGGATCAGCGACACACACAAAGTATGTCGCCGGCCGCCGTGTGGCTCTAGATTTATGGAAAGCTCAGCTACTTCACTTTCGTTCCGGCCGGAACCGCGGCGTCGACGCTGAGCAGGCTCGGCTCGCCATCGATCGACGCGGCCAGAACCATGCCGTTCGACTCGATGCCCATCAGCTTCGCCGGCTGCAGATTGGCCACGATGACGACTTTCCGTCCAACCAGTTCCTCGGGCGCGTACTTCGTGCCGATGCCGGCCACGATCGTTCGTTCGTCATCGCCGGTGAACACCGACATCTTGATCAGCTTCTTTGATTTCGGCACGCGTTCGGCCGCGCGAATTTCCGCGACGCGCAGATCGACGGCCATGAATTGATCGATCGAGATCTTCTCCGCGCCCGGCGAGACGGCCTGCGTCGTTTCGGCAGCAGGTGCGGGTGGTGCCGGAGTTGCGGGTGCGGCCGGAGCTTCCGTCGCGGCCGCGGGTGCTTTTGTTTCGTCCATGGGTTTCGAACCTCCGATGTATTGAGCGACGTCGATGCGCGGGAAGATCGGATCGGTGACCTGCAGCGGCTGACTGGTGGCGAGGCCGCCCCATTGCAGCGCGTTGCGATCGATCGCGTCCGGATTTGCGCCGAGTCGTTCCAGTGCGATGCGCGTCGACGCCGGCATCACGGGCGCGACCATCACCCACACGATGCGCAGCGCCTCGAGCGTGTTCCAGAGAATGCGCGCCAGCGCGCTGTCGGGGCCGTTTTCCTTGAAGTGCTTCCACGGCTCGCGGCTGACGATGTAGCTGTTGATGGCCACCAGCAGTTCCCACGCGACTTCGAGTGCGCGTTGGAACGCGAGCTCGTCCATGTGCTTCAGATACTTCGGCACGACCTCATTGGCTTTGTCCATGAGCTCGTTGACGAAGCAGCGCTCCGGCGGCGTCTTGCCGTCGAAGTAACTCGCCGCCATCTTGATGGCGCGCGAGAGCGTGTTGCCGAGGTCGTTTGCGAGATCGGCGTTGTAGCGTCCGAGCAGCGACTGATCGGAGTAATCCTGATCCTGCCCGAACACCATCTCGCGCACGACGTAATAGCGCAGGGCATCGGCGCCGAAGTCTTCGATGATGTTGTAGGGCCGCACCACGTTGCCGAGCGATTTCGAGATCTTCTCGTGATCGCGCAGCCAGAAGCCGTGCCCGACCACGCGCTTCGGCAGTTCCACGCCCGCGGCCATGAGGAAGGCGGGCCAGTAGACGGAGTGGAAGCGGACGATGTCCTTGCCGATGAGATGAATGTCCGCGGGCCAGTATTTTTCGAGCAGCGTCGTATCGCTGCTGCCGAAGCCGAGGGCCGCGATGTAATTCGTCAGCGCGTCCATCCAGACGTAGATCACGTGCTCCGGATTGCCGGGGAAGGGGATGCCCCACTTGATGGAACTGCGCGAGATCGAAAGATCCCTGAGGCCCTGCTCGACGAACGAGCGCACTTCATTGAGGCGCGTTTCCGGCCAGATGAATTCCGGGTGCTCGCGATAGTGGGCGAGCAGGCGATGGGTGTAGGCGGAGAGCTTGAAGAAGTAGTTCTGCTCGGTCGTCCACTCGACTTTGTGGCCGTCGGTGTCGACGCCGTTCTTCACCTGGTTCTCGGGGATGAACGTCTCTTCGTTCTGGCAATACCAGCCGGAGTGCTCGCCGAGATAGATGTCCTCCGGATTGTGCTGCTGAATGCGGCGGATCAGTTCGAGCACGCCGATGTGATGACGCGGTTCAGTGGTGCGGATGAAGTCGTCGTGGCTGATGTTCAGCTTTTTCCAGAGCTCGTGATGCGTGCGCACCACGCGATCGGCGAGCTCGATCGGCGAGATCCCTTCTTTCGCCGCGGCCCGTTCGATCTTCTGGCCGTGCTCGTCGGTTCCGGTGAGAAAACGGACGTCGTCGCCCATGCGCCGGCGATGGCGCGCGATCACGTCGGCGACGATGTTCTCGTACATGTGGCCGATGTGAGGATCGTCGTTGACGTAATGAATCGCGGTGGTTATGTTGAACTTGCTCATAGCGCTCGAATAAGAGGCGGGATTGTAGCGCTACTCCAATTTCCACGCCGACGTGCCGTCCGGCTGCCGATACCATCCCGGATCCCGGTCGTAATCGAGGTCGTCGCGGATCTTCAGAATCGTGAACATGCCGCCCATGTCGATCGCTCCGTACGGTCCCTCGCCGCCGCGCATCGGCACGCTGTTGCGGGGCATGGCCATCATCTGCTGATGTTCGGCCATGTCGCCCATGCCGTTCGCGCCCATGACCATCGTGCCCGGCGTGAGCGCATCGAGGCGCTGCTGCGTGCTCGCCGGATCGATGCCGAGGAGATTCGGAAGATCGTGCCCCATCTGATTCATCACGTGATGCGTCTTGTGGCAGTGCAGCGCCCAGTCGCCGGGGTTATCGGCGATGAACTCGACGTCGCGCGACGTGCCGACCGGCACGTTGACGGTGTTCTCCGGCCACCAGGCCGGCTGCGGGATCGGGCCGGCGTCGGTGCCGGTGACCCAGAACTTGTGTCCGTGAAAGTGAATCGGATGGGAGTCCATCGATAGATTGGCGATGCGGATGCGCACGCGATCGCCGGTGCGCACGAGCAGCGGATCGGTGCCGGGGAAAACGCGCGAGTTGAAGGTGAAGGTGTTGAAGTCGAGCATCACCGTCGGATCGGGTGTGGCGGTTCCCGGTTTGATGAACCATTCGTTGAGGAAAATCGCGAAATCGCGGTCGACGCGGCGCACGCTCGCCTCGCGCGGATGCACGATGAAGAAGCCGTGCATGCCGAGGGCGATCTGCACCATCTCGTCGAAATGCGGGTGATACATCAGTGTGCCGGTCTGCTTCAGCGTGAACTCGTACGCGTACGTTTCGCCCGGCTCGATCTTCGGCTGATTGAGACCGCTCACGCCGTCCATGCCGTTCGGGAGAATGAAGCCGTGCCAGTGCACGCTCGTTCCTTCGGGGAGTTTGTTCGTGACGATCATGCGCACGCGATCGCCTTCGAAGGCCTCGATGGTCGGTCCGGGCGTCATGCCGTTGTAGCCCCAGCAATTCACGACCAGGCCGTCGACGAATTCGCGCTTGACCGGCTCGGCGGTCAGCCTGAATTCCTTGACGCCGTCGACCATCCGCCAGGGAAGCGACGGTCCGACATTCGGCGTGATGACCGGCGCTCGACCGCTCTTCTTCCGCGCCGCTGCGAGATGCGATGCCGCGGCCTGCTGCGCTTCGGCGCGCCTGCCGCCGAGAAGTCCGCCGACCGCGCCGGCCACGCTCGAGAACAAAATATTGCGGCGGCTGATCGCCATCAGTGACCTCCCTGGTTTCGTCTGTTCGCGCTCTTGCCGCTGCCCGGTTCGGTTGCGGCGTCGAACGATGCATCGTTCGCGATGCCCTGCAGCGCGCGATCGAGATCGATGCGTGCGGACCAGTAGTCGCGTTGCGCGTCGATGAGCTCGCGCTCCGCCTGCGCCTCGTTCTCGCGCGCCTGCAGCAGCTGAAACACGCCGATCAGCATCGCGTTGTGTTCGAGCTTGGTCAGCTCGACGATCCGTTTTCGACGCGGCAGCACGACATCGCGGTAATACTCGGCGCGCGCTCGCGCCTCGGCCAGCGTGGCCGAGACCGTGCGCAGGCTCGATGCGGACTCCGTCGTCAACACGTTGACCATGTGACGGGCGCGCAGATACTCCGCCTCCGCACGCGTGCGGCCCGCACGGCCGGTGTTGAAGATCGGAATCGGCAGCACGAGTCCCGGCCCGACGGTGTGCTCGCCACTCGGCTCCCGTTCGTAGTGAACGTCGATCTCGGTTTCGCCGAGAACGGCCAGGCGCGCCAGCGGGATGCGCTTCTCCGCAATCTCCAGCTCGCGGCGGGCGATGGCGAGATCGAGCCGCTGCGTGGCCGCCAGCTGTTCGAGCTGTTCCTGCGTCGCTTCGTCCGCGGGCAATTCCGGGAAGGCCGCCGGGAGGCGCCACTCGATCGACGGATCGCGCAAGCTCATCGCCCGCAGCAACGCTTCACGGGCCACCAGCACGTCGCGCTCGCCGCGCGCGAGCGAGAGCTTGGCCTGTTCGTAGCGCGCCTGCTCGTTTTCGTAGTCGAGATCGGTGATGTTGCCGGCGGCGTGTTGCCGTTGCGCGACGTCGACGGCGGTCTGCGCCGACGCGAAGAGAGTCCGCCTTTGCGCGAGCTGCAACGATGCTGCGAGCAACTCGAAATACGTCACGCGCACGTCCGCACCGAAGCGGAGCACTTCGGAAGAGACGCGCATCTGCGCCGCATCGAATGCCGCGCGGCCGATCGCGCGACGCCGCGGCAACTGGATCAACTCGACGAGCGACTGCGCGAGCCGCAGCTCGAACGGGCGATACGGTTCACTGGGAAAGCGCAGCTCGACTTCGAACAGCGGATTGGCGATCGTGCTCGCCTCGATCAGGTCGGCGCGCGCGATCCCGAGCTCCGCGAGCGTCACCTGCAGCCTCGGATTGTTCAGCGTCGCGATGGCGACGGCGTTGTCGGCGGTGAGCTCGTTCTCGAGTAGCGTGCGTACCCGCTCGTGATCGGTGGTCGCCGGCGCCGCGCTCCACGCGACATTCGCGCTCGTGCGCGCCTGCACCTCGGAGAGACCGGCATCGCGCGGCACGCTGACGCAGGAGACGAGCAGTGTTCCGAGCAACGCGCCGGGAAGCTTTCTCAACGATCCGCGTAGCGCGCGACGCGCACGCGTTTTCCGCCGTCCTTCGTTTCCGTCCACGTGAACCACACATCCTTTCCGACGCGCGCCATGCGAGTGAATCCGGTACCGCGCGCCGCACCGGAGTCCGCGATCCTGAGGGAGGGGCCGCGCTTTCCTGCGCGCGTGATGATGCGCGCGCGAATCTCGGCGTTGTCCGCTGTCTGTTCGAGCCACGAGACGAGAGCGGTGTGCTCGTCGAGCAGCACCACGTCGACGCGGCCGAGGGGCTTGCCGTCGTCGACCACGTACGCCTGCCCGTGCAGGAACGTGACGTACACGCGCGGCTGATCGTTCGCGGCGGTGAACCACGCGGTCGCCACGCGATTGCCGAGCGCATCGATCTGCGGACCATTCACCGGACAGCCGTTGATCTTCCAACCGTCTTTGCGCAGCGGCTGCGGCGCATCCCACTTCTTTCCCTGCGTGCGCACCCAGGCGATGTCGCGGATCTCGTCCGCGGAGCGATCGCGATAGACCACCAGCGGTCCGTTGTCCATCATGGCCATGCCGGTCGTGCAGCACTCGCAGGTCCGGTCGTCGAGCATGACTTCGTTCGCGACGTTGCCGTCGGCATCGACGGTGGCGTAACGGAGCATCATGTCTCCGCCGCCTTCGTGCTCGTCGTGATCGCCGCCGGTCATGGCCCGGCCATCGAGCCAGGTGATTCCGATGCCGCTTCCGGGGAGCGCGACCATCGTCGCGAAGCCATGCTCCGCTTCCTTGCCGTCGCGATTCAGCACGAACGGTGCGCTCCACGTCGCGCCGCCGTCGATCGACGTCGCCAGCATCACGTCGTACGCATACGTCCCCTTGCCGCTCTTCTGCAGCCAGTGCGCGAACAACGCGCCTTTCGCGTCTTCGATCACCGATGGGAAATCGGCCCAGTTCACGAAGAGATCGTCGCGCTCGACGATCGTGCGCGGCTTCGTCCAGTTGCCGTTCGTGTAGCGCGCAAATTTCAGCGCCGTCTTCTTCGCGTTCGGCTCGAGCCAGCTGAGCAGCGCGCCGCCGTCACGCGTCGCATGAAGAAACGGCTCCGCGGCATTCGCACCGGCGGGGGAGGGGATCTCGCGAATCGTTGCGGCATCGGCCGCCGGCACGAACAGCAGCAGAGCCAGGAGCGCGGTCAGTTTCATAGAGCTGCATCGTATCCGTTCAAATGCGCGCGGCGCGCAATCGCAACGCGTTGCCGATGACCGAGACCGAGCTGAAGCTCATCGCCGCGGCCGCGAGCATCGGGCTGAGGAGGAGTCCGAAGATCGGGTACAACAAGCCCGCCGCGATCGGTACGCCGAGGGCGTTGTAAAGAAACGCGAAGAAGAGGTTCTGGCGGATGTTTGCCATCGTGGCCCGGCTCAATCGCAACGCGCGAACGATGCCGCGGAGATCGCCTTTCACGAGAGTGACGCCGGCGCTTTCCATCGCCACATCCGTGCCGGTGCCCATGGCGATGCCGACTTGCGCCTGCGCCAGTGCGGGTGCGTCGTTGATGCCGTCGCCGGCCATCGCCACGATGCGTCCTTCCTGCTGCAGTTTGCGAATCGAGTGCGCTTTCTGATCGGGCAGCACTTCCGCGATCACCTCGTCGATGCCCAGTGCGGTGGCAACGCTGCGGGCCGTGGTGGCGCTGTCGCCGGTGAGCATGACGATGCGCAAGCCTGCCGCGTGGAGCTCGCGAATCGCGGCAGGCGTCGTCTCCTTGATCGGATCGGCGACGCGAATCGCGCCTGCTGCGTTGCCGTCGATGGCGACGAGGATTCCCTCCGCATCGATGACGAGCCCTCGGTTCGCGAACAAAGCGCGGTTGCCGAGCATCACCCGACGTCCTTCGACGACCCCCTCGACTCCCATGCCGGGGATCGACTCGAAGTGTTCTGCTTTCGGGATGTCGAGCCCGCGCCGTTCCGCGCCGGCGACGATCGCGGCGGCGAGTGGATGCTCGCTCGCACGCTCGATGCTCGCCGCAAGACGCAGCACGTCGTTTTCCTCGAACCCGTTCCGCGCCTGCACCGCTTCGAGTACCGGCTTGCCGGCCGTGAGTGTCCCGGTCTTGTCGACGACGAGCGTATCGACCGTGCGCAACAATTCGATCGCCTCGGCGTTGCGGAACAGCACGCCCGCCGTCGCCCCCTTTCCGGTCGCGACCATCACCGACATCGGCGTCGCCAGGCCGAGTGCACACGGGCAGGCGATGATCAGGACCGCGACGGCATTCGTGATCGCGAACGTCCACGATCCGAGCATGGCCCAGACGCCGAACGTGAGGAGCGCGGAGACGATGACCGCGGGAACGAACCACGCCGACACCTGGTCGGCGAGCTTCTGAATCGGGGCGCGGCTGCGTTGAGCCTCGGCGACGAGCTGGACGATCCGCGCGAGCAGCGTGTCGGAGCCGACGCGTTCGGCACGAACGAGAATCGAGCCGGTGGTGTTGAGCGTCGCGCCGATGACGCGATCGCCGATGCTCTTCACGACCGGCAACGGTTCGCCGGTGACCATCGCTTCATCGATCGACGTTTTTCCTTCGACGACCACACCGTCGACCGGCACTTTCTCGCCGGGGCGGACACGCAGCAGATCGCCTGCCTGAACGATCTCGAGCGGAACGTCAATTTCTTGACCATTCGCCGCGACGCGCCGTGCCGTCTTCGGTGCCAGTCCGAGCAGCGCCCGAATCGCCGCGCCGGTACGGCTTCGTGCACGCAGCTCGAGCACCTGGCCGAGGAGCGTGAGCGTCACGATCGCCGCCGCGGCTTCGAAGTAGACGCCGGCCTGACCGTCGACGATCGTCGTGATCACGCTGTAGAGGAACGCGACCGCGACGCCGAGACCGATGAGCGTGAACATGTTCAGCTGTCGAGTGAGCAGCGACGTCCACGCTCGTTCGAAGAACGGCCGGCCGCCCCACAACACCACCGGCGCGGCCAGCACGAGTTGGATCCACGCGCTGTCATGCCACAGCATGGCGACGATCACGAGAGGAATCGTCAGCGCGCTGCTGATCCAGAAGCGTCGCGACATCTCTTCGAGCTCGGGATTCTCTTCGGCGTTCGCGCTGATCGTGCGCGGCTCGAGCGCCATCCCGCAGATCGGGCACGACCCGGGATGGTCCTGCACGATCTCCGGATGCATCGGACACGTCCACTCCGCGGCTGCCGCGGCGGGTGCGGCGCGCCGTGGTTCATTGAACGTTTTCTTGCACGACGATGAACAGAAGTAGAACGTGCGGTCTCCGACGCGAGTCGATCCCGCGGCATGATCGACGTTCATCCCGCAGACCGGATCGATTTCGCTCATACCGGAGTGCGCGACGTGAGTGTGCTTGTGTGCGTGTGCCTGTTGCATGGGATCCTCAATGGCAGTGGCCGTTGCCGGAGCAGCACGAAGCGTTTTCCCGTGTGCCGGAAACGAACTGTTCGGGTGCGTCGTCGAACTTCGCTTCGCAACCGCGGGAGCAAAAGTGGTAGGTCTCACCGTTGTACAGTGAGCTGCCTGCCGCCGTCCGGGGCTCGACGTTCATCCCGCAGACGGGGTCGGTGACGAGGAAGGTGGTGGTCATCTGCATCTCCTTTCCTCCTTGCAGACGCACCATCGATGGAACTCTTACAGTCATGAGCCTGGCCGCTCAGCTCGTCGAAAAGCAGGACGAATTCCTCGGCTTCCTCGAACGCCGTCTCGGCGATCGCGCACTCGCCGAGGACATCCTTCAGGATGCGTTCATCAAGAGCATCGAAAAGGAGGAGTCGGTACGCGACGACGAATCGTCGGTGGCCTGGTTCTATCGTCTGCTGCGCAACGCCGTCATCGATCACTTCCGCCGGAGCGGTGCGCGCAACCGCGCGCTGGAACTGCTCGCGCGCGAGCTGCAGGATGCGGTCGAGCCGCCGCCGGAGATTCACGGCGCGATCTGCAGTTGCGTTTCCCGGCTCGCGAACGAGCTCAAGCCTGAATACGCGGAGGCGATTCGCCGGATCGAAATCGACGGCGTGGCCGTGCACGATTTCGCACACGAGAGCGGGATCACGCCGAACAATGCGTCCGTGCGCGCCTTCCGCGCGCGCGAGGCACTGCGCAGAAAAGTGCAGACCACGTGCGGCGCATGTGCCGAGGACGGCTGCGCCGACTGCACCTGCGCGCACTGATTGACAGTCCGCAGTTGACGGTCTGCGCGTGACGGTCTGCTCGATCAGCCGGCACGGCCGCGCGCCGCGGCGGCCTGACTGCCCGTTTCGCGGACGGCGCGAATCACCATCCGCAGATCGTTGAGCTCGATCGGCTTCTGCAGCGTCAGCGTCACGATCTGCGGATCGAGGTCGTGACTCCGCTCGCCCGAAACGGCGGAGACGACGATGACGCGAGTGTCGATGGAGTGTTCCTTGATGAAGCGGATCACGTCTTCGCCACTGTAGCGTGGCATCACCAGATCGAGCACGACCAGGTCATACCGATCGGTGCGCAGACGCTGCATCGCGGCCTCGCCGTCGGCGACCGAGTCGGGATCCCATCCGTCGCGGCGAAGCACCGCGCAGAGGATGTCGCGGATCGCGGGATCGTCATCAACGATGAGCAGCCGCGGCAGCGCGGACATTTCCATTCATCACTCCATCCGCGGGGAACCGGAAGTTCCGCAGGAACGCCGGCACTTCCGTGGCGGGCATCGGCACTCCGAGGAGATATCCCTGCAGCCCGTCGCACGAATCATGACGCAGAAGCTCGAGCTCCTCGGCAGTTTCGATTCCCTCGGCCACCACGTACAAGCCGAGACTCCGTCCCAGCGCGATGATCGAACCGAGAATCGCCGCGTCCGACGGACCGCGCATGTCGTGCAGGAACTCGCGATCGATCTTCAGCGTGTGCAGCGGAAAGCGTTTCAGATAGGCGAGCGACGACTGTCCGGTACCGAAGTCGTCGACGGCGATGCGCACGCCGAACGAATGCAACTGATCGAGCACGCTCAGCGACCACTGCAGATTCTGCATCGCCGTCGACTCCGTCACTTCCAGCTCGATGGCCTGCGGCGGCAGCCCGGCGTGCGTGATCGTGTCGGCGACGAAGCTGACGAACTGCCGCTGCTGAATCTGATGCGCCGACAGATTGACGGCCACGCGCAACTCCGGCATTCCGCTCCGACGCCATTCCGCAAGATCGGCACAGGCCCGCGCCAGCACCCATTCGCCGATCGGCAGAATCAGTCCGGTTTCTTCGGCCACCGAAATGAATTCACCCGGCGGCGCGATGCGCCCGTCGGGCAATCGCCAGCGCACCAGCGCTTCGACGGTGCGAATCGTTTCCGAGCTCGAATCGACGATCGGCTGATAGTGCAGCACGAACTCGTCGCACTCGATCGCGCGGCGCAGGCGCTGTTCGATGTCCAGACGCTTGCGATATCGCTCGTTCATCGACGTGGCGAAGAGCTGCACGTTGTTGCGGCCCAGCTCCTTCGCACGATAGAGCGCCGCGTCCGCGTTGCGCAGCAGGCCGGCGGCATCTTCGGCATCGGTCGGAAAGATGCTGATGCCGACGCTGCCGGTGGCGTAGAGCTGATGCTCACCGACCGCCAGCGGCGCGCGCAGCGATTCGAGGAGCTTCGTGCCGACGCGTCCGGCGTCTTCCGGCTGTTCGATATCGACCAGCAGCAGCGCGAACTCGTCGCCGCCGAGCCGCGCCACCGTGTCGTCCGTCCGCACGACGTCGCACAATCGCCGCGCTACCGCCTGCAGCAGGTGGTCGCCGGTCGCATGTCCGAGCGTGTCGTTGACGAGTTTGAAGCGATCGAGATCGAGGTACAGCACCGCCAGCCCGCGTTGCCGGCGACGGGCCTGATCGACGGCATGGCGCAGGCGATCGCCGAAAAGAAAACGATTCGGCAGATCGGTGAGCGTGTCGTGATAGGCGAGATGCTCCAGTTGCTGCTCCGCCTGGCGGCGCTCGGTGATGTCGCGATAGTTGATGACGATCGCGTTCACCGCCGTGTCGTTGAGCAGGTTCTGCGCGACCGCTTCCATGTAGCGGAAGGAGCCGTTCGCATGTTTGACGCGGATCTCGTCGTGCACCGACGTGGCGAACGCGGTCAGCAGCTGCGAGTGATTGCGATTCACCTTTACGACGTCGTCGGGATGGAGCAGCGAGGTGAGCTTCGCGGCGACGAGCTCGGAGTCGGGCCTGCCGAGGAGCCGCACGGTGGACGGACTGGCGTACTCGATGACGCCGCGATCGTTGACGAGCAGGATTCCGTCGCTGCTGTTCTCGACCAGCGAGCGGAAGCGCTGCTGCGTCTGTGCGAGCTCGCGGTCGACGCGCCCGCGCTCGAGCATGGCCGCCGTGAGATTGGCGATCGCTTCGAGGAACTCGACTTCATCGAGCGCGAATTCGCGATCGCGATCGTCGAGTGCGACCAGCACGCCGAATGGGTGTTCCGGCTCGCCGATGCGCGTGACGACGCCGGCGTGCAGGTCATGCACGTTCGCGAAGTGCGCACCGTCGGCACGTGGATCGGCGACGAGATTGTTGAACGCGACCGCCTCGTCGGAGACGAGCGCATAAAGAAAGAGTGCGACGTGCGCCGGATGCGCATCGCCGCACTCGTTCTCGCCGATCGCGAAACTGGTCCGCCACTCGGAGCCTTTGCGCTCGACGATGCTGCAATGAGCAACTTGCAGCACAGCCTCGACGAGTGCGCATGTCTGTCCGAGGAGAATCTCCGGGTCCACACGCGCAAGCGCCGCCTGCCCCAGTTCCGCAACAGCCTGCTGCTGACGCCGCCGCCGTTCCATTTCCGGCAGCGCGGCGAACCGCACATGTTCTGTCATCCACCCCTCGGTAACCCGTGGGGCCACTTTGCAAGCGCACGGCCACCGTTCGCTACGTTCGTCTCATGTCGCTTGTACGGTTGTCGACGTTGCGCGCGCCGCACTCGTCGTCGCCGGCGTTTCGCTCTCCTTGATGGTCAATCGCTCGCTTCCGATCGCCACC
The DNA here is from genome assembly GCA_036261885.1 of Thermoanaerobaculia bacterium. Classification (GTDB taxonomy): domain Bacteria; phylum Acidobacteriota; class Thermoanaerobaculia; order Gp7-AA8; family Gp7-AA8; genus QHVT01. Next base: position 21,984 of record DATAJY010000005.1, read on the forward strand.
GCGCGTTTTGCGAAGACCGCATCCTGCAATCGCGCGCCGAACTCTGCATCCGCGCTCGCGAAGTGTCCGATCGCTCGCTCGATCACGTCTTCGCGTGACACCTGCGCCAGACTGCCGGCGATGTTCCCGATCAGGCGCAGTCGCGCGTCATCCCTCATCACCCGATACAGCGCGCCGGCCTGCACGAAATCGTCATCCTCGGCGTGGCGGATCAACCCGTGCCGGCCGATCGAGCCCGAGACGTCGTATCCATGCGAGTCGTCCACACCGGTCTGCGCCGGACCGTCGTAGCTGTTCGGCTCGTAGTTCTTCGCGCGGCCGCCGTTCGCATCGAAGCGCATCGTGCCATCGCGTCCGTAGTTGCGCGCGCCGCCGTGAACGCCTTTGGCCTCGTTGATCGGCAGGCGCGTGTGATTGATGCCGAGGCGGTAGCGGTGCGCGTCGCCGTATCCGAAGAGACGCGCCTGCAGCATCGGATCGGGCGACGGGCCGATGCCCGGCACGAAGTTCGATGGATCGAAGGCCACCTGCTCCGTCTCCGCGAAGTAGTTGTCGGGCACACGATCGAGCACCATGCGGCCGATCGTGATCAGCGGATAGTCGGCGTACGGCCAGACCTTCGTCAGATCGAACGGATTGAAGCGATAGGTGGCCGCATCCTTCTCCGGCATCACCTGCACCTTCAGCGTCCACGCCGGAAACTCCTCGCGTGCGATCGCGTCGTACAGATCTTTGTGATGATGCGAAGGATCCTTTCCGGCGAGCAGTTCCGCCTGCTCGCTGGTCAGGCACTGAATGCCCTGCTCGGTCTTGAAGTGAAACTTCACCCAGAACCGCTCGCCCTCCGCATTCACCCACTGGAACGTGTGCGAGCCGAAGCCGTCCATGTGCCGCAGCGTGGCGGGGATGCCGCGATCGCCGAAGAGCCACGTGAACTGATGCGTCGCCTCGGGGGAGTGGGAAAAGAAATCCCAGATATTGTCCGGCTCCTGCCGGTTCGTGAACGGATCGTATTTCTGCGAGTGAATGAAATCGGGGAACTTGATGCCGTCGCGGATGAAGAAGATCGGCGTGTTGTTGCCGACCAGATCCCAGTTGCCTTCCTCCGTGTAGAACTTCAACGCGAAGCCACGCGGATCGCGCGCCGTGTCGGCCGCCCCTTTCGAACCGGCGACGGTGGAAAAGCGGAGGAAGAGGGGAGTGCGCTTGCCGACCGCGGAGAAGACGCTCATCTTCGTCCACCGCGGCACATCGGCGCTCGTGCATTCGAGGTAGCCGTAAGCGCCGGAGCCGACCGCGTGCACCACACGCTCCGGAATGCGCTCGCGATTGAAGCGCGCCAGCTTCTCGATGAGATGGTGATCCTGCAGCAGCGTCGGACCGCCGGCGCCCGCGCGTTGCGAATGCTGATTGTCGCCGACCGGCGCGCCGGCTTCCGTGGTCAGGGTAGGACGGTTGGTCATGATTGTTTCGCCTCCAGTGCGGTGAGAATGCCCGCGAATCGCTGATCGGTCCAAGACATCGTTTCGATGACTTTGATAGCCTGTGGCTATGAGCCATCCGTTTTCCCTGCGGCAACTCGAATACGCCGTCGCCGTTGCCGACACGCTGAGCTTTCGCAGAGCGGCCGAGCAGTGCCACGTGTCACAGCCGTCATTGAGCGCGCAGTTGATCCAGATGGAAGAGGCGCTGGGCATCCGGCTCTTCGAGCGCGACCGCCGTCGCGTCCTGGTCACCTCCGCCGGGCACGATCTGCTCGAACGGATGCGGGGCGTGTTGCAGCAGGCCGGCGATCTCGCCGAAGCGGCAAAGCGCGCGGGCGATCCGTTCGACGGGAGCCTGCGTATCGGCGTGATTCCGACGATCTCGCCGTATCTGATTCCGCGCATTGCGCCCTGGCTGCGCAGACTCTATCCGCGGCTGACGCTGCTCTGGACCGAAGAGCGGACGGAGGTGTTGCGGCAGAAGCTCGATGCCGGACAACTCGATGCCGCGATCGTCGCGCGCGAAGCAGACCTCGGCGACGTCGAGCAGGACGTGCTACTGCGCGACCCGTTCGTGCTCGCCGCGTCGCGCTCCCATCCGCTCGCCAAGAGTGCGCAGCCGGCGCGCGCGCACGATCTTCAGGAAGAGAACGTGCTGCTGCTCGACGACGGTCACTGTTTTCGCGAGCAGGCCCTCGCGTTCTGCGCGCGTGCGAAGGCGCGCGAGCTGGAGTTTCGCGCGACGAGCCTGTCGACGCTCGCGCAGATCGTGGCGGGCGGGGCAGGTGTGACGCTCCTGCCGGAGATGGCTGTCGAGGTCGAGGCGGAACGCGCCGGGCTGCGGGTCCGCCGGTTCGCGGACCCGCAACCGCACCGCACCATCGTCCTCGTGTGGAGGAAGCGCTCGCCGCTGCGAGAACCGTTACGCGAGGTCGCGATGAACGTGCGATCGTTTTTGAAGAAAGAGAAGCCCGTCCCGCTCCGCCAGCGAAAAGCCGAGCCCGCGCGCCGCCCGCTCCACCGCCGCACGTGAGCCCGCTTCGATCACGAACGGTGCCTCGAAGCGCGAACACTCCACATCCAACCGCGCCCCCGACCGATCCTCAATCTCTCGAATTGCGTCAAACAACACTTCGCCTGTCATGACGCTGAAGATAGGCCGCCGCGCGAGGGAACGGTATCGGGTGGAGGGGGGAGGGCTTGGTGGCGTATTGCGTTTCATTGAGGAGGGGGTCCCTCGACTTCGCTTCGCTTCGCCGGTTGGTGGTGGGTGCATTGGCGAGGGGGATCCCGTGCTGGCGCACGGGATGACACTTAGCGGGGGATTGGCCACTGTGTTTCATTGACGAGGGGGGGCCTCGACTTCGCTTCGCTTCGCTCGGGATGACACGGTTGGTGGGTGCATTGGCGAAGGGGATCCCGTGCTGGCGCACGGGATGACACTGGGGTCTTTCCACTCGTTTCATTTGCTTCGCTTCGCACGGGATGACACGGTTGGTGGTGGGTGCATTGGCGAAGGGGATCCCGTGCTGGCGCGCACGGATGACACTTAGCGGGGGATTGGCCACTGCGTTTCGTTGACGAGGGGGGATCCCTCGACTTCGCTTCGCTTCGCTCGGGATGACACGGTTGGTGGTGGGTTCATTGGCGAAGGGGATCCCGTGCTGGCGCACGGGATGACACTTAGCGGGGGATTGGCCACTGCGTTTCATTGACGAGGGGGATCCCTCGACTTCGCTTCGCTTCGCTCGGGATGACACTGGGTGGTGCCGTCAATGCATGCGCCCGTTCCCCCGACAACCGACAACCGACAACCGACAACCGCCCAATCCCCCTCCCCGATCCACCCGATGTTCATTGGGGCGTTGGCAACGTACCGTGAGGGTCGGAGGTTGCGAATGCCGAGTCGAGAGGGAGTGCCGGGCGCGGAGCGGTTGCGCGCGCTGGTCGAAGCGGAGATTGCGGGGGGCGGTCTGGTTGTGGTCGCCAATCGTGAGCCGTATGCGCACGAGTGGAGCGATCGCGGCATCGTCGTGCAGCGTCCCGCCAGCGGACTCGTCACCGGAATCGAGCCGATGCTGCGTGCCAGCGGGGGGACGTGGATCGCGTATGGCGGCGGTTCCGCCGATCACGAGCATTGCGATCGCGAGGGGCGCGTGGCTGTGCCGCCCGACGATCCCGAATACACGCTGCGCCGCATGTTCATCGGCGAAGAAACCTATGACCGTTATTACTGCGGACTGGCGAATGAAGGGCTCTGGCCGCTCTGTCACATGGCCCATGCACAGCCGTCGTTCCGCGCGCAGGACTGGTCGGCGTATCAGAGCGTGAATGAAACATTCGCGCGCGCGGCCATCGATGAAACGCCCGCGGGCGGCGTGATGCTCATTCAGGATTACCACTTCGCGCTCGTGCCGCGGTACGTGCGCGAACACGCACCCCACGTCGTGACGAGCCTTTTCTGGCACATCCCCTGGCCGCATTCCGAGGTCATCGCGATCTGCCCGTGGAAGGAAGCGCTGCTCGAAGGAATGATCGGTGCCGACGTGATCGGGTTTCACACGCGCCAGTACTGCCTCAACTTTCTCGAGACCGTGCAGCGCTATCTCGAATGTCGCGTCGACTTCGAAGAAATGTCGGTGTCGTACGGCGGACATCGCACGCTCGTCCGCGTCTATCCGATCAGCGTCGAGTGGCCTTACGCCTCGGCGACGCGTGCCGAAGGGCGCGCGTTGCGAAGAATGCTGCACATCCCCGATGAGGCGCACGTCAGCGTCGGCGTCGATCGTGCGGACTACACCAAGGGTCTCGTCGAACGCGTCGCCGCCGTGGAGGCGCTCCTCGAAGAGAATCCGTCGCTCCTCGGCAGGTACACGCTCGTGCAACTCGCCTCGCCGACGCGCACGCGCATCCGCCGCTATCAGCAACTCGCCGAAGAGGTGCAGGAGAGCGTCGATCGTGTGAACGCACGCTTCGGTACTGAAGCGTGGAAGCCGGTGCTGCTGCAGATGCGCACGTTTTCGCCGGAGGAAGTGCGGGCCTATTACGCGATGGCCGACAGCGCGCTCGTCACGCCGCTGCATGACGGGATGAATCTCGTGGCGAAGGAGTACGTCGCCGCCTGCAACGACGATGACGGCGTGCTCGTGCTCAGCCAGTTCGCCGGCGCCGCGAAGGAGCTCGGCGGCGCGCTGCTCGTGAATCCCTACGACACACAGCAGGTGGCCCAGTCGATTCTGCGCGCGATCCTCATGCCGCTCGCCGAGCGCCGCGCGCGCATGCAGTCGATGCGCGAACAGATTGAGTCCCATTCGATTTTCGACTGGTCGGAATCGCTGCTGCGCGACATGCTGGCGCTTCGTCACGAACGGACGAAGTTCTGGCCGCGGCGATCATCGGGGAGCGTGCAGCCGCGCGAGGTCGCCATTCGATGACGCCGGGAACGACGCTTCTCGCGTTCGACTTCGACGGCACGCTTGCACCCATTCGCGAGAATCCATCCGAGGTGCAGCTGGAGCGCGCGGCGGTGGCGCTGCTCGAACAGACCACGCAACTCGAAGGGGTCGTCGTGGCCATCGTCTCCGGCCGTGATGCCGACGATCTGAGCGCGCGCGTGAATGCGCCGGGCGCGTACATCATCGGATCGCACGGCCTCGAGATTCGCGGGCCCGGCGGCGTGGTCATTCGCGAAACGCCGCTGCTCGAAACCGCACTCGACCGCGATCTGCGCGAGGAGATCCACGCGAGCGGCCTGCGTCTCGAAACGAAAAAACATGCGCTCGCGCTGCACTGGCGGGGAATTCCGTACGAGGCAATCGCGCCGGTGACGGAGATGTTCCGGATCTGGGCGAGAGTGAATGGTCTCGAGCTGATCGAAGGCCGCTGCGTCGTTGAAGCGCGCTGCCGCGGCATCGGAAAGGAAGAGGCTCTGCGCTGGCTCACCCGCGCCATCGGCGCGACCCGCGTGATCTACGCCGGCGACGATGTGACCGACTTCGGTGCCCTGCGATTCGCGGCCGACCGGGGGCGGGCATTGTTCATCGCCAGTGAAGAGCGCGAGCCGCCGCCTGGCGTCACGGTTGTTGCATCGTTTCGCGAGCTCTTCCGCTGCATTCGGGAGGAAGTGCGCGTCTGACCGTCATGCATTTTCTGAAACGCTGGCAAAAGCGGTTCTTCCGCACGTGGCCTGTCGCGGCGGCCGCGCTCGGCGGATTGCTGCTGCTCGTCTACACGTCGCTGTCGACGACTTCGCGCAAGGCGGAGGAGATTTACGCGCAGCTCGATCAACTGAACACGCACCATCGCGAAGTCGAGAACAAGCTGCGCCGTCTGCGCGGCGACGTGCATCTCTCCGGCATCTACATTCGCGATTACCTGCTCGACACCGATCGCGACGAAGCGCCGGCGTATCGCCAGCGACTCACGGAGTTGCGCCAGGCGCACGCGCAGACGGTGAAGGAGTTGCGGGCGATTCTGCCGCCGCCGGCCGCGCCGCGCATGGACGCGCTCGAATCGCGACTCGATGATTACTGGGAAGCGTTCGAGCCGCTGTTCGAATGGACGGTGGTGGAGAAGCTGATGCGCAGCGGACGTTTTCTGCGCCGCGAGGTGCTGCCGCGTCGCGAGGCGGTGCTGGCGATCACGCGCGACGTCGAACAGCTCAACAATGCGAACCTCGCCGCGCAGCGCGCCGAGGTCGCACGGCGGCTGGAGGCGTTTCGCGAAGATCACAGCCGCCGCCTCTCCCGTGCGCTGCTGCTGGGATTCTTCGTCGCCCTGACCGCGGTGTTGCGGCTGCGCGCGCTCGAACGGCGTTCCGAACGCCAGCGCATTCACGCGGAGCATGCGGAGCACGAGATGCGGCTGCTCTCGCAGCAGCTCGTGGCGGCGCAGGAAGAAGAGCGGAAGAAGATCACCCGCGAGCTGCACGATCACGTCGGGCAGATGCTGACGGCGCTGCGCATGGAGATCGGCCGCGCCGATCGCGCGCGCGGCGGCGACGAATCGCAATCGGCGATCACGGAGGCGCGTCGTCTGCTCGACACGATCCTCCGCTCCGTGCGCGATCTGGTCATGGGGTTGCGGCCGAGCATGCTCGATGATTTCGGCCTGCAGCCCGCGCTCGAATGGCACGTGCGTGACTTCCGCCGCCGCTTCGGCATTCCGGTGAATCTGCTGATCTCCGGCGAGCTCGACTCGCTGCCCGACGCGTACCGGACCGCGGCCTATCGCATCGTGCAGGAGGCGCTCACGAACTGCGCGCGGCACGCGCATGCGACGCACGTCGACGTGACCCTCGTGCACGAACGCAACATGCTCGACCTCCGCGTCGCCGACGACGGCATCGGGATCGATCCGAAGCGCACGCGCGGGGTCGGACTCCTCGGCATCGAGGAGCGTGCGCGCGAACTGCGCGGATCGTTTCATGTCGGTCCACGCCTGCCGCGCGGAACCGAGGTGCATGTGACGCTGCCGATCAACGGAACGGCGAGCATCGAAACCAATGAGGAGGTATCGCTTGCGCGTGCTGCTGGCTGATGACCATTCGATCGTGCGGCGAGGAATGCGCTCGCTGCTCGAAACCGAGCCGTCCATCGAAGTCGTCGCCGAGGCGGCGGACGGATTGGAAGCGCTGCGCCTGTGCGAGGAACATCATCCCGATGTGCTGATCCTCGACGTGGCGATGCCGCGGCTCAACGGCATCGACGTCGCCGCGCGCTCGCAGAAGATGCAACCGCCGCCGACGGCAATCATGCTCAGCATGTATCTCGACGAGTCGTATGTGATGCGCTCGATCAACGCCGGGGCGCGCGCCTATCTTCTGAAAGACGCGACCGACGAGGATCTGCTGCCGGCCATTCGCGCGGTGGCGGCGGGGAAGTCGTTCTTCAGCCCGGCCGTGAGCGGCGTGCTGGCCGAGGAGTACATGCAGCAGCTGCAGGAACGCGGACTCGACGATTCGTACGATCTGCTGACCGACCGGGAACGCGAGGTGCTGCAACTGCTCGCGGAGGGCCGCTCGAACAAAGAGGTCGCGGCACTGCTCGACGTGAGTGTCTCGACGGTAGAGACGCATCGTGCCAACCTGATGCAGAAACTCAACCTCCACAGCACCGCAGAGATCGTTCTCTACGCTGTAAGAAAACGCCTCATCGTCTAGCGCGACGCCGCCGAAATCCTCAATCCCCAAATCCTCAATCCTCAATCCCGCCCATCCTCCCCCCTTTACTGGATGGACTCCCATCCAATGGGCTCCTATTCTTCGCCGCGTTGAGCGTGCCTCTTTCCTCGGAGCTTCGGTCGTTTCTTCAGCAGCGCCTGGCCTCGGTCGATCAGATCGAGGTCGTGCTGCTGCTCATGAAAGATCCGAACCGGTCCTGGACCGCCCCGGAGGTGGCCGAGGCGCTGGGTGCGGCGCCGGAAGCGGTGGCCATGCGGCTGTTTCTGCTCGCGTCGTCGGCGTTGATCATGTTCGAAGCCGCGGCCGTGCCGCGGTATCGGTATACATCGCGGGATCGCGAACAGGACCGTCTGTTGCGCGAGCTCGCGCAGCTCTATGCGGAAGACCGGAGGGCCATCGCGGACGCGGTCGAGAACGGGCCGCGCGATCCGCTGCGCAGCTTTGCGGATGCGTTTCGACTGAAGAAATGACGCATGTTCGAGCCGGGTGACATCGTCTACGTTCTCTGCGCCGCGACGAGCGCGCTTTGCGCGATCCTGCTGCTGCGCGGCTACCGCCGATCGCGGGCGCGCCTCCTTTTCTGGAGCGCGCTCTGCTTTCTCGGTCTGGCGCTCAACAATATTCTTTTGATCGTCGACCTGCGCATCGTGGAGACAGTCGATCTCTCCGCGTGGCGCCTGCTGCCGGCGGTGATCGGCGCGGGCGCGCTGATCTATGGGCTGGTGTGGGAGTCGTCGTCGTGATCACGGCGCTTCTTTCCGGGGTGCTCCTCGCCGAATACCTGGTGATCGCGCTGTTCTTCCTGCGGTTCTGGAATCGTGCGAAAGACCGCCTCTTCGTGCTCTTTGCGGCCGCATTCGTCGTGCTCGCCGGGCAACGGCTCGCGATCGCGCTGACGCGCGAAGTGCTCGAGCATCAGGCGCCGCTGTACCTCGTGCGGCTGCTGGCGTTTCTGATGATCGCGTTTGCGATCATCGACAAGAACCGGCGGTGAGGGGAACGCGCTGCACCTGACCGCGCGCGATGCGCGCGGCAGGTGAGCGTGGTCATCGAGTCGTCATGCGTGGATCGTGTGCGTGCCGAATCGACGCCGGTCCTGATGCCGAGTGACGATCCCGTGCGAAGCGTGAGTGTCAGTCATCTCGCGCTTCGGCACTTGCAAGACGGACCCACTAAAGCGCGGTCGTCTCCAGCACGTCATCCAGCCGTCCGAAGCCGAGCTCCATCCCCTGCGCCATCGGGGAGGTCATCACCATGTCGCGGGCCTCGGTCGAGCCGTAGAGAATGGTCATGGTCATGATCGTGCGGCCGTTGCGTTCTTCGAGCTCGTTCGTGATCAGCGTTTCGCCTCCGGTCCAGTCTTCGTCGAAGATCTCCGTCGACACCATCCGGTACGGGCGTTCGACCTCACGGAACCTGCCGGTGATGCCCATGCGCGCTCCGCTGTCGTGCTCCATCACGAAGCGGTAGCCGCCGCCGGCGCGCGCGTCCATCTCGCACGTCGTCACCTTCCAGTCGGGCGGGCCGAACCATTGCACCACGAGGTCCGGTGTGGTCCACGCGTCGAACACGAGCTCGCGCGGGGCGTTGAAGTGGCGGGTGATGACGATCTCGCGATCGCCGTGGGCATTCACCTGGAGCGGGTCGGGCTTCTTCATCGTTTCTTTCCTTTCGCCTGCACGTTTGCGTGCACGGCTTTGCTTTGCAGCCCCTCGAGCAGTGAGTCGAGGCGCTGGAAACTCGGTTCCCAGTAGTGGCGGTATTTCTCGAGCCAGCGGTTCGCTTCTTCGAGCGGCTTCGGCTCCATGTGGCAGGGGCGGCGCTGCCCGTCGACCGTGCGCGACACGAGACCGGCCCGCTCCAGCACCTTGAGGTGCTTCGAGATCGCCGGCTGGCTCATGTCGAACGGCTCGGCGAGCTCGTTCACGGAGAGATCGCCGCTCGCCAGGCGGGCCAGGATGGCCCGTCGCGTCGGATCGGCGAGCGCGGCGAAGGTAGCGTCGAGTCGTTCGGAGATGTTCATATCGATAACCAATCAGTTATAGAACGATATGGTTATACGTCCGCGTGCGGGATGTGTCAAGGCCGGCACGCGCTTTCGATACGATGCACTGCGGAGGAAACACCCATGACCCTGGCAACAGAGAAACTCGGCCGCTCCGGACCGGACATCACGCGCGCCGGCTTCGGCGCATGGGCCATCGGCGGCGGAGGGTGGTCGTTCGGCTGGGGACCGCAGGACGACGATGCCGCGATCGAGGCGATGCGACACGCGGTGCAGCGCGGCGTGAACTGGATCGATACCGCCGCCGTCTACGGTCTCGGCCATTCCGAAGAGCTCGTCGGCCGCCTGCTGCGCGAATCCGGCTCGAGCGCACGGCCTCTCGTTTTCACGAAGTGCGGCCTCAGCTGGGACGACGCGAACCGCATGGCCCCGCCGCGCCGCGATCTCAAGCCGGAAACGATTCGCCGTGAATGCGAAGCCTCGCTGCGCCGCCTCGGCGTCGACACCATCGATCTCTATCAATTCCACTGGCCCGACGAATCGGGCACGCCGGTCGAGGAATCGTGGGGCGAGATGGCGCGCCTCGCTGAGGAAGGGAAGGTGCGCTGGATCGGCGTCTCGAATTTCAACGTCGCACTGCTCGAGCGCTGCGAGCCGATCCGTCATGTCGATTCGCTGCAGCCGCCGTTCTCGCTCATCCGCCGCGACTTCGCGCAGACGACGCTCCCGTGGTGCCGCGCTCATGGCACCGGCGTGATCGTCTACAGCCCGATGCAGTCGGGACTGCTCACCGAGAAGTGGACGCTCGATCGCATCGATGCGCTGGCGAAGGATGACTGGCGCCGGCAGTCGGGCGAGTTCAAGCGGCCGAACGTCGAGCGCAATCTCGAGCTTCGTGATGCACTCGTGCCGATCGCGCAACGCTACGGCGTCACCACCGGCGCGGTTGCGGTGGCGTGGACGCTCTCGCATGACGGGGTCACCGGCGCCATCGTCGGAGCGCGCTCGCCCGAGCAGGTCGACGGCTGGATCGCCGCCAATGAACTGCGTTTGAGCGAAGACGATCTCGCCGCCATTCGTGACGCGTTGACGAGGACCGGGGCAGGGACGGGGCCGGTGTAAAAAAACGCGGCGTGAACTTCGCGTGACGTCGTTGACCGCGCGAGATGCGGGGTGCTAGTAGAACCGCATGCACGTCGACGTCAGCGCGCTCGAGGAGCATCGCTCCTCTCTCACCGGCCACTGCTACCGCATGCTCGGCTCCGCGGCCGACGCCGATGATGCAGTGCAGGAGACGATCGTGCGCGCATGGCGCAGTCTCGATCGTTTCGAAGGGCGGGCCTCCCTCAAGACGTGGCTGCATCGCATCGCCACGAACGTCTGCCTCGATCATCTCTCCGAGAAATCGCGCCGGCTGCGGCCGTTCGAGGAGGGGGAGTCGTCGACGGTCGAGACCGCGACGCTCGAAACGCGCGACCGCATGCACTGGCTCGAGCCGATCCCCGACGCGCGCGCGATTCCGTCGGATGCGAATCCGTTCGAGCAGGCGGTGCTCAAACAGAGCATTCGCCTCGCCTTCGTCGCCGCGTTGCAGCACCTGCCGCCGCGCCAGCGCGCCGCGCTGTTGCTGACCGAAGTGCTCGGGTGGTCGGCCGCCGAAGTCGCGGAGTGTCTGGAGATGACGGTCGCCGCGGTGAACAGCGGCTTGCAGCGCGCCCGCGCGACGATGGCCGCGCGCAACGCGACGATCTCGCCGGAGGTGCTCGACGAAGATCAGTCGGCGCTGCTCGACCGGTACGTCGATGCGTTTCACAGCTACGACGTCGACGCGCTGGTCTCGCTCATGCGCGAAGACGCGACGTTCTCGATGCCGCCGTTCACGCTGTGGCTGCAGGGCCCCGAAGCCGCGCGCGCCTGGCTTCTCGGCCCCGGTTTGAAATGCGAAGGCTCGAAGCTCGTGCGCGTCGAAGCGTCGGCCTCGCCGGCGTTCGCGCAATATCGCCGCGGCGATCTCGAGGGAACGCATCAGGCGTGGGCGCTGATCGTTCTCGAAATCGAAGGGGGGCGCATCACCGGCTGGAACTCGTTTCTCGACGTCGAGACGCTGTTCCCGATGTTCGGACTGCCGCTCTCCATCGCGTCGTGATTTTTTTTGCGGCCACCGATGATTTCCGCTGAAGGTCGCGGTCTATCTCTTCGAAAACACATTCGAGGAGGACCCGATGAGCATTCCTGTCGAACTGAACACGCCGGTGGCGATCAGCATCAAACAACAATGGATCGGCCGCGTGCTGAGTGGGCTGGCGGTGCTGTTCCTGCTATTCGACGCGATCGGTAAGCTGCTGCGCCCGGACGCCGTCATCCAGGGGACGAGCGATCTCGGCTGGCCGGTCAGCGCACTGCTGACGCTCGGCGTGATTCAGGTGATCTGCCTGCTCGCGTATCTCGTTCCGCGCACGTCGGTGCTCGGCGCCATTCTCTGGACCGGATATCTCGGCGGCGCGGTGGCCACGCACCTCCGTCTCGGAAATCCGCTCTTCAGCCACATCCTCTTTCCCACCTATCTCGGCGCGCTGCTGTGGGGCGGACTCTGGTTCCGCGACCGCCGCCTTCGCGACCTGCTGCCGCTGCGCCGCACGAACTGAAAAGGAGAAACCATCCATGTCCCGCGAAATCTTCGTCAACCTCCCGGTCCGCGATCTCGAGAAATCGAAAGCATTCTTCAGTGCCCTCGGCTTCACCTACAACGCGCAGTTCACCGATGAAAAAGCGGCCTGCATGATCATCAGCGACAAGGCGTGGGTCATGCTCCTGAGCGAGCCATTCTTCAAAGGATTCATGAAGAACGAGATCTGCGACACCACCCGCGCCACGGAAACGCTGATCGCGCTGTCGTGCGAGAGCCGCGCGGAAGTCGATGCCATCGTCCGTAAGGCGATCGATGCCGGCGGCCGCCACGCCATGGATCCGCAGGATCACGGATTCATGTACGGCTGGAGCTTCTACGACCTCGACGGTCACCATTGGGAAGTGCTCTGGATGGATCCAAAGGCGGTGCAGTAATGAGCATCGTCGAAGCATTCATCGCCGAATTGGAAGGGGAGGCCGCGACCACGCGCCGTCTGTTCGAACGCGTGCCGGACGAGCGGCTCTCCTGGAAGCCTCACGAGAAGTCGATGTCCCTCGGCGAGCTCGCCTATCACATCGCCTTCCTTCCGCGCGGCATCGCCGATCTCCTCACGGAGCTCGTCGTCGAAGTCCCGAACGTGCCGCGGCACGAGGCGGTGTCGCGCGAGGAGCTCGTTTCGACGATCGATCAGAGCGTTCCGCACGCCATCGAGATGCTGCGCTCCTTCGGCGACGACGGGATGCGCGCGATCTGGCGCATGACCATGCAGGGCCGCACGCTGCTCGAACTGCCGCGCCTGGCGATGTTCCGTTCGGTGATGCTCAACCACTGGTACCACCACCGCGGACAGCTCACCGTCTACCTGCGCATGCTCGACATTCCGCTGCCTTCCGTTTACGGCCCGACGGCGGACGAACAGATCTTCGGCTGAACGACTCCCTCACCTCTGGCGAAAACGGCACTCCGGATGTATGCATGAACGTCGAAAAGGAGTGAAGGATGCGTTCATTGGTGAGGGTTTCGTTCGTGCTGTGTCTCGCTCTTTCGACGTTAGCGCTCTTTGCTGAATCGTCCGAGGCCGTACCGCTCGAGGGGGTGTCGGCGCATTTCGCGAGGGGAGAAGCGGAGAATGCCGACGGGCACGTGCACGTCTCGCTGGCGCGGGGGGACGTGCGTGAGATTCAGGTCGAGCTCTTCGACGCCGAGGGAAATACGCTCGAGACGTATGACTTCCGGCCGCGGCAGGGCAATCGCTATGCGACCGAGCTCAATTTCGCGTTCACGCCGGCGGTCGGTCAAGTGAGCTCGGTGCGCATTACAGGGGTGACCGAGCGCCAGCTGGCCTTCGACACCGGACGCCTCAATGCCACGCCGATGAGCTGTACCGGACAGTGCAGTCCGACGCGCATCGAATGCAACAACAGCTGTTTTCTCATGAGCTGTACCTCCGCGCAGTATTCGTGCACCGATACCGGTTCCGGTTGCGAAGCGACCTGCACCTGCCTCGGTTGCCCATGAGACCGTGAGTCGTGACGCCGCCGGGTCGAGCGATCCGGCGGCTGCACGCGATGCTGCCAGTCAGCGCCCGCAGTCGATGCGCCGAGCGCGCACGCGGGCCGTGGCAGGTTTCTCCGGAACATCGCTGAACGTATTGGCGACCCCTTCGAGCGAACCGTCCGCACCGCGCGAGAGCAGCACGGTGATGCCGACGAACCCGGTGCCCCAGGTGAGGCGCACGTGGGAGTCGTCGACGCGCTCCCAGCTGGTAAATGTCGCATTCCAGCCGTCTGCCCCCTCCAGCGCGAATTCTTTTGCACCTGCTTCGACCGGCGCACTGGTGAGCACGAATTTCATGGGCGGCTTCAGAGCGTTGCCGAAATGCGTCGAAAAAGGATTCGCCGGCGTCCATTCCGCTTCATAGCAGCCGGCAAACGCCTGAATGGACGGCGCAACCTGAGCGGGAGGTGCCGCAACGATCGGTTTTGGCGGCGGTGCGGGAGCCGGCGCCTCCCGGCACGCCGCCGACATCAGCAGAGCGAGCAGAAGGACGGCGAGCGTTCGTGGCGCAGACACAGAGAAGGATTGTCGCGCACTTCGCACAGGAGCGTGAGGCCAGCGATGAGTGGAGCCAGCGATGAGTGATGAGTGATGAGGTTCGACAGGTGTCGCGAGTGCCACAGAACGACACGCTTCGCGAAAGCAGCGGTTGTTGATATGACGCCGAAACGGCAGGCACGGCACTCGCGACAAATGTCGACCCTCATCACTCATCACTCATCGCTGGCTCCACTGTTCCTCTTCGCCCTCGCCGCACGCATCCCTCATCCCTCTTTTCCTGGTTTTTCCCGGAATTGCACGCGTTAATGGTCACACTCACCATCCCTGACGGTTGACGATGGCCATGCGGAAACCTATATATCCATAACAATCCATCAATATCTGAGTGATCGGGCTTGCGGTCGACGTGTGCTCATGCATAAGGACCAGTTCGACGGTTTGTCGCGCGTTTTGCTGCCAAGACGGCGGCGGCTTTGGGTGCATTGGCCGATGCAATTGCCGGAAATGACGACGAGAAAAGGAGCGCCGATGAACGTAGAGCGATATCCACGGCGGAGAGACCTCAGTACCGGCTCCGACTATACGGTCGGATTGTCCGATCCGTTCACTCCCAGTACCGACCAGGCCGCTCCTCTCGACGAAAACGTCGTCAATGAGGCGATCTGGGGGCGTACGCCGAAGGACTATGTGGAGTGGTTCGACGGCCTGTGGCACGAGGGAGATCCGTCGCGCTGGGGCCCCGAGGTCTTCACGTCCGATGCGGTGATGCTCGATGCGGCCGGGCTCTCGTTCGGCGCGGAAGCAGCCGCCTCCGATTTTCTTCTGCTCTTCAAGTATTTTCCCGATTTGCGCGGGGAAGTGATCAGTTGGGCGAGAAATGACACAGAAATCATGATCAATTGGCGATTCGTCGTGCGGAAAAATCGCCAGTGCCCGGTCATCGATAAATTTTCCTTCTTCAAAGGGCTGGTCAGTTATCGCCAGGCGTATTTCGATACCGTCATGCTGCTCGGATACCTGGCCGAGAATTATGGCTCCGGCCCGGTGGTCGATTATTTCGTCGATCGTTTCACGAGCGCGGAGGGCGGAACCGGCGTGTTGTTCCTGCCGTCGCTCGCCTGGACGTTCATCAAAGGATTGTTCGTCTGGTCCGACATTCCGCCGCTGCCGCCGAAAGGGCTCGCCGCCACACCGCGCAAGCACGCCGTCGACCTGCAATGGGAGCCGGTATGGAACGCGGTCTGGTACCGCGTCAGCCGCGCCACGTCCCCGAGTGGTCCATTCACCTGGATCAAGCAGACCACCGAGACACAGTACAGCGACATCGGCGTGGTCCCGGGCACGCAATATTTTTATCGCATCAGCTCGCACAATACCGTCGCGCCGATTCAGACGCCGCCTCCGCCGGATGTCACGCCACCGACCGCCGCCCGTCTGTCGGTCTGAGAGGGAGATGCCATGGATCCCTTGAAATTTCCGCCGATTCTCTACTTCGTGATCATGGCCGTCGTCGGAGTGGGATGGCTGATGCTCCTGCTCTTTCCGCGCCGGCACTGGGCGAATTTCTGGTTTGCCGGTGTCGCCGTACCGACGCTCCTCTCCCTCGGCTACGTCATTCTGCTGATTCTTTTCTGGTTTCAACCGCCCCAGGCCGATTACGGCGACATCTTCACGCTGGACGGCGTCTATCGAACGTTCGGCAATCGAGGACTGCTGCTCGTCGCGTGGGTGAACATCCTGACCATGGATCTCGTGATCGGCGCATGGATGGCCCGGAAAGCCTCACAGACCCGCATGCCCTACGTCTATCTGCTGCCGTGCCTGGTCATGACCTTCATCTTCGCCGGCATCGGCTTCACGATGTTCGCGGTGGCCATGGCCTTCGGCGAACGGTGGCCGGCCATCGCGGCGCTCGAACAGATGAAGGGGGTGAAGGCAAATGCCTTCGCCATCGCGCCGGAAGGTGCAGGGAAGGTGTCATGAATCCGTTCGATCTGCCGCCGATTCTCTATCAGATTGCACTGGCGCTGGAACTCATCGGCTGGGTCGCGCTGCTCGCGTTTCCATGGCAGCGGTGGGCGAACTTCTGGCTCGCCGGTGTGGCCATTCCACAGACGCTCGCGCTGTTCTACATCTATAGCCTGATCACATTCTGGTTCCTGCCGCGGCACGGAAGTTTCCGCGATTTCCTCACGCTCGAGGGCGTTTATCGGCTCTTCGACAATCAGGGACTGCTGTTCGTGGCGGTCCTGAACATCATTGCAATGACGCTGGCCGCCGGCGCGTGGATGACCCGCAAGGCCGCACAGAGCGGGATGCCGCGATTTCTGCTGACGATCTGTCTGGTGGCGACCGTCGTATTTCCCGGAATCGGATTTCTGCTCTTTGCGATCGTTGCGTCGATTCGCGGCCGGTGGGCCCTGATTTCGAACGTGGAACAGGTGCCGGCCGTCGAGTCGCAGCCGGTGGCTGCGATCGTGGCCGGATTACCGCAGGTGGCCAAATGACGAACAACGTGCTGGCGATTCTTCCGACCTATCTTTTCTATGTCGTGACCGCGATCGGCGGTGTGGGCTGGTTCTCGCTCATCTTTTTCCCGCGGCGTCATTGGGCGAATTACTGGGTGGCCGGTGTGGTCATCCCTTCGATTCTCGGCACGATTTACACCGGCCTCATGCTCGTCTACTGGTTCTATCCTCCCTCGTCGGGCTGGAGGGGCTTCATTCAGCTCGATAACGTCTATGAGATGTTCGCGAATCAGGGCCTGCTGCTGGCCGCCTGGACCGACATCCTGCTGCTGTCGCTCATCGCGGGAGCGTGGGTCACCCGCAAGGCCGTGCAGATGCGGATGCCGTACATGTATCTGCTGCCGCTGCTTTTCCTGATGTTCGCATTTCCGGGAACCGGCATCGTGGCCTTCTTCATCGTCAATGGATTCGCCGGACGGACGGCCGCCCTCTCGCAGAGTGAAGACGTTGCTCCCACCGAGACGGCGCCGGTTGCTGCAGTTCCGTCGGCCGCGAGAGGGTGACGATGCGTCGGGTGGCGCTCTATCTCGGGATGCTCCTGCTCAGCTGCGTCATTGAAGCGGCGCTGCTGGTGGTGGGCGAAGCTCTGTATGCCGGCCGGCCGGGCGTGACGCGGGGACGCTGATGCACGAACTGGCCCTGACGCTGCTGCAGATCATCGTGATCGTCGTTTCCGGACGCGCGGTCGCGGCGCTGCTCCGTCTCTTCGGCCAGCCTTCCGTCATCGGCGAAGTCACCGCCGGAATTCTCCTCGGGCCGTCCGCGCTCGGCGTCTTTGCGCCGGAGCTCTTTACACGTCTCTTTCCACCGCAGAGCATTCCGACGCTGACCTCGCTCAGCCAGATCGGACTGGTTCTCTTCATGTTTCTGGTCGGGCTCGAATTCGCACCGGAATGGATGCGCGAGCGCCGGCACGACATCGTGGTCATCAGCCATACCAGCATCGTCGTGCCGTTCATTCTCGGTACGGCCCTCGCGCTCTATCTCTATCCCCGCGTTTCGACGCCCGGCGTTGCTTTTCGCGGGTTCGCGCTATTCCTCGGGATTTCGATGAGCATTACGGCCTTTCCGGTGCTCGCGCGCATTCTCACGGAGCGCAATCTCCTCCGCACGAAAATCGGCAATACCGTGATCGCCTGCGCGGCGGTCGACGACGTTACCGCGTGGAGCATCCTGGCGTTCGTCGTCATGATCGTGCGGTCCACCAGTCCGGCGCATTTCGCGGTTCGCATCCTGCTGCTGCTGCTCTATGTGCTGTTGATGCTCTACACGATCCGGCCGCTGCTGCATCGGCTCATGCCGCGGCTGCGCAGCGAAGCCGCTCACGAAGGGGTATTGACGTTCGTGCTGCTGGTCGTGCTGGCTTCGGCGAGCGTGACGGAGGCCCTCGGCATCCACGCACTGTTCGGTGCCTTTCTGGTCGGGGCGATCCTGCCGCGCGAGGGACGTCTCGTGGAGATGCTCGTCGGCCATACCCGCGGCCTGACGACGATTCTTTTTCTGCCGCTGTTTTTCGCCATTACGGGATTGCGCACGAATTTCGGCCTCCTGCAGGGATCGGTGATGTGGACTTGCTTTGCGCTGGTCCTTTTCGTGGCCATCGTGGGCAAGTTCGGCGGCGCCATGATCAGTGCCGTGGCCGTCGGATTCTCGTGGCGCGATGCCACGGCCATCGGCGCGTTGATGAACACGCGCGGCCTGATGGAAATGGTGGTGCTCAATATCGGCCTCGACATCGGCGTCGTCTCGCGGCCGCTGTTCACGATGTGCGTGCTCATGGCTCTGGTGACCACGGCCATGACCACACCGTTCGTCGACCGGCTGCTGCATTCTGCGCCTGTCGGTGTGCCCGACAAACTCGAGGTCCTGACGTGAGGGGGAGCCATGTCTGTCTCCAATATGAGTGATCGTTTCGATGTCGTGATCGTCGGCGCCCGTTGCGCCGGCTCGCCGTTGGCGTTGTTTCTTGCGCGCGCGGGACTGTCGGTCTGTGTCGTCGATCAGGCCGGTTTTCCGAGCGATACGTTATCGACGCACATGTTTCAGCTGAGCGGCATCGAGGTGATGAAAGAGCTCGGCGTTCTCGACGCGGTGCTCGCCTGCGGCGCGCCACCGATTCTCGATACGTACATGAAATTCGAAGACGCCGATCTCTCCGGAGCGCCGCGCCTTCTTCCGAACGACATTCAGATTCCGATGCTCTGCGTGCGCCGCATTTCGCTCGACGTCAATCTCGTGGAGGCGGTCCGGGAGGCGGGAATCGATCTGCGGTTGCACCGTCGCGTGACCGGTCTCATCGAACGCGACGGCCGCGTGCGCGGGGTGACGGTGCAGAGCCGCGATGGGAAGACCTCGAACATCGAGGCCGACCTCGTGGTCGGTGCGGACGGGCGTGCCTCGACCGTGGCCCGTCTTACAGGGGCGCGGCGCTATCACGTCGTTCCGAGCGAGCGGATCAGCACCTGGGCCTATTTCCGCAACGTCCCGCGCGAGCCGGTGGCGCGCGTGTTCTATTACCGCAAGGACGACGATTTCATCGTTGCGGCTCCGGCCGACGACGGACACTTCATCGCCGTCGCCTGCCCGTCGCTCGATCGTCTCGATTCGGAATACCGGACCGACAGCGAACGGTGGTTCATGCGCACGATGGCACGTTGCCAGCCGGTCGGCGATCTACTCGCGGGGGCGGAGCGGGTGACGAAATTCCGCGGCCTGACGCGGTTCGAGGGATTTTTCCGCGAGGCCACAGGTGCGGGCTGGGTTCTGGCAGGGGACGCCGGTCATTTCAAGGACCCGACCCCCGGACAGGGGATTTCCGATGCCCTCCGGCAGGTGAAGAAATTGTCGCAGGCCATTGTGCGTGGTCTTGCGAAACCAGGGACGCTCGATCGCGAATTGAATGACTGGTGGCGCTGGCGCGATCACGACGGCATCCAGCATCACTGGTTCTCGTTCGACGTCGGTAAAGGCGGGCCATTATCGCCGGTCATGGTCGAGATCCTGCGCGGCATTGCCCGCAATGACGAGACTCGTAAAGACTTCCTCGACATCTTCATTCATCGGCAGTGGCCGCGGAATCTCTTCGGATTGCGCGCTCTGGTCGGCGCAACCGGCCGGCTGCTCGCAAATCCCGCTCGCCGTGAGGGCGCGCTGGCCGACGCGATGCGACTGGTGCGGGTGGAGCTCGACCGCCGGACGCAAGGCCTGCTGCCACGACTCACGCAGCGGACGCAGGTGGATGAGGTGCACCTCGACCACCAGCCATCCGCGGCATGAGCTTCAGTCGCGGTGGCGAAGCCGGCACCGCAATGCGTGCGCGGCGATGAGGAGATTCGCGAGCCAGCAGAGGTGGTACAGCGGATTCTGCAGCACCTCCTGCAGCAGGAGTCCGATCCACTGAAGGAAATGGTCGTCCATGCGAAACGCATAGCGCGGCAGGTAATAGAGCGCGAAGAGTCCGGTGATGAGGCTCATCTTCGCCAGCAGACGCATGAGGATGATCAAGAAAGTCGCCCCTTTGCCGATCAGCGGAATGAGTCCGATGCTCTGCAGTGAGTCGACGGTCTTCTGGACCTGATAGACCAGTTTCAGCCCCGCCTCCACGCTGTTCTCGAGGCGCGTCCACTTCCCCGGACCGCAGAGCGCCTGGAACCGCTTGAAGACCCGTTTGCGGGAGCGGCGTCCGGCCCCCTTGGCGTAATAGCGGAATTCGCGATAGGGATCCTGATCGTTGTCGAGCCGCGCGGCGATCGTGTCGGCCAGCATCGAGGCGCGGATCATGCGCAGCGTGTTGAGGCGCATCGGAATGCGGTATTCCCGCGACAATTTCAGGAATCCCAGCCAGAGGCGCGCCGAGATGCGCTCGGACCAGTCGGAGCGTTTGTCCTTGATGGCATAGAGATCGTTCCAGAACATGGTCTCCAGCCGTAATGCGAATTCGTCTTTGTCGATCGGCGGAACGGGCTCGATGATGCCGAGCGCCGCCTGCACCATGCCGCCGACGTCGTTGACGCTCTGTGCGTCGAACCAACGTCGCCACGAATTGAGCTCCTTCTTGCTGAACGAACCGCAGGAGCCGAAGTCGATGAGCACGATCTCATTGTTCGGGCGCACCAGCAGATTGGCCGGATGGATGTCGGCGTGAAAGAAGATGTTCTCGAAATTATTGAAGCGGGCGATGAGCTGGATGCGGCGGGCGAGAATGACCGGCTCGATGTTCATCTCGCCGAGGGTTTTGAGAGCATCGGGATCTTTGGTCTCGAACGCGGTGATGACGTCCCGCATCCAGACGCCGCTCACGAATTCGGTGACCAGCACATTCGGGCGGCAGAATTCGACGAATACCTTCGGCGCGGTCGCGAAATGGAGCTGCCGCGTCTTGCGCATCTTCTTGCGGAACAGATGGGTGAAGCGCGCCTCGCGGATGAAATCGAGCTCCTCGAAGAGCATCGATTTCAGCTCGAACATGAAATTGGCGGTGAAGCCGGGAGGCATGGTGTAGAACTCGGCCCAGGTCATGAGCCAGGCCAGTGCGCGCATGTCGGCGGCCAGAGCCTCGCCGATGCCGGGGCGGCGCACTTTGACGGCCACGTGCTCGCCGGTGCGCAGGATGGCCTGATACACACAGGCCACCGAGGCGGAGCCGATGGGCTGGCGATCGAACTGAAGGAAGATTTCGTCGATCGTTCTTCCGGTCGCACTCTCGATGGCGGCGACGGCCTGCTCGTTGGCCATGGGCGGAACGCGATCGAGCATGCTCTCGAGCTCGCGCGTATAGGCGTAGGGAAGGATGTCGAGGCGCATCGACAGCTGCTGGCCGAGCTTGATGAACGTCGTACCGAGGGATTCGAACGTCTCGCGGAGCCGCACGGCGCGGCGTCCTTCGCTGTCCCGGTCGCGCACGATGTCGACCAGTGTCCCGAACCCGAATCGCAAGGCGGCGAAAATCCAGACGAAGAGGCGCGCGATCGTACGAATGAGTCCGGCGCGGAAAATCTCTTCATGACGCCGCGGCGGTAATGCGCGTTCGACGCTCGCTTTGACATCCAGCCCCTTCGGGCGCGGCAGTTCGCGGAAGACCGGCTGGGGATCGGGTTCCTGATTGGTCAGGCGCTGCCAGCGATGAATGGCCGAGCCGGTGGCGTTCTGGATTCGCTCGCGCCGGCGCATTTGTGCGCGCCATTCGCGGCTGCCGCGTTCCGGTGCCGGAATGGGGGATTGTGGAAGGTCACCGATCGTGATGGCCACGTCGTGCGCGCGTTTGTCGTCTTTTCTGGAAATACGGTTCTCGAACGGCAGAATCATGGCCGCTCCAATCTCGACGCATACAAATGGTAAGGAGTGCCGTTCATTGTGAAACATTGAAGGATTTCGTGCAATTACTTGAATATGGAATGGTTGACGTACGGCAAGAAAGGACCTACATTTCTCTCAGTCCATCCACAATGAACGATGACCGTGGCCGGAGTGCGTGACGATGCCATGCACGCCGTGTCGAGGTTCCGAATTTCGCAGTACGGACAGGCAGTACCGACAGGCAGCGAGAAGAGCGAGAAGGAGACGCGCATGGCCGGACCGATCGTCAACGCCCCGATCATCATGGAGATCGGAAAAACGAAAAAGAAAGACATTCGCGACGTCGCCCGCGGACAGGGGAAGATCATGAGTGATCTCCAGGAAGCGATGGCCGAGGTCACGAGTGAACTGGGTGAGCAGGCGGACGGGAAACAGCTCGTGCCGGTGGTGCTCGTCTACAAGAAGAAAAAGCGTTCGAAACGGCGAGGCGGATTGCGTCTCCCGGTCCTTTTTTGAACAAGGAGGCACGCATGGCAACAGAGAAGAAAACGACAGACGCGGCGGCCGCCGAAGCAACAGCGGCGACACCGCCGCCCTTGTGGTCGTCGCCCATCCGCATGGAGCGCGAAAAGAAGCGCAAGAAGCGGAAGAAATACAGCCGCGGGACCAAGGGATTCCAGCGCCTGTTCCTCGGCTTCGCCTCGGCGATCGAACAGGGGAGCAAGGGCGTCAGAGACGGCGCCCGGACGTGGGTTCGCCGCAGCAAGAGGTCGTCGCGCAAGAAGAAGGACGGTCTGATTCGCGACGCCTTCTCCAATGCCACGCGAGCGATCAGCAAAGGCGGCCGGAAAATCGCCAAGGCGCCGGAAGAGATCAGCAAGCGCTTCAATACCCGCCGCGGATGGCGCATGATCCGCGTGGCCACGCCGTTCTGATTCTGCACGCACGATGAGGGCGGGCTCGATGCAGCCCGTCCTTTTGCGTCTCCAGGAGCTTCGTCATGGATCGCGTTGCGAGAGCTGTCACTCGTCTCTGGGGATCGACCGGCAACGGTTCCCTTCCCCCCACCGCCCGATTTGCCCTCGAATTGCAGGATCGCTGTAAAGACGATCTCACGCTGCATTCCGAGGCCGTGAGCAAATGGTCCTATGGCCATCATCTCGAGCACCTCTACCTGAGCAGCCATTACGTGCTCGACCGGCTCGAGGAAGCGCTCGGGAAGGAAAATTCGCGGGAGCACATGGGCTTCTGGGGCGTCGGTCTGATGGTCGGCGGATTCATTCCGCGCCGGGCGTTCCCGACCATTCCGCCGCTCGAGCCGCAGGGAGGCTCATTACAGCAAATCGAGCCGCTGCAGCAGATGCTTCACGAGCGGCTGCTCCGGATCGACTGGGGCCTCGGCGACGTGAAGGCGAGTCCCGGGAAGAGCCGGCACCCGCGGATGAAATGGCTCAATTCCGGACAATGGATGTTTTTTGCCGACATTCATCATCGCCATCACCTCTCGATCATGCGTGACATCCGGAAGGCGGTGCAATTGTGATTCGCAAAGTGCTCACCGCGACCATCGCCGCGGCCGCGATCTATCTGCTGCCGGCATTTCTGCAACCGGAAGCGATCCGCTATCCCCAACTGTGGATTCTGGTCGCGTTCGGCATGGCGTTATCGGTGTTCCAGCCGACCTACAAGCCGATCGACGATTCGGCGCCGGTGCACGATCGCGGCACGGCCACGCAGATCGTCTGGTCCGTCTATCTGACCCAGCTCATCGGCGTGGTCGAGGCGGTGACCCTTCGTTATCCGGATGGATTCCGCTGGGACGCCATTACGTCGGCCGCACTCGTGCTCATGGCCGTCGGTCTCGGCTTGCGCGTGTGGGCGGTGGTCACGCTCGGCCGCTATTTCACCTGGTTCATCACGGTCTATGAGGACCATAAGGTCATTCGCAGCGGACCATTCCGTTTCATCCGCCACCCGGCGTATTGCGGCGCCCTGCTGTTGTTCGTCGGGACGCTGCTGTTCCTGCATGCCTGGATCGGAGCGGCATTGTCGCTCGTGTTCCAGCTCTTCGCGTACGTCCGGCGGATCCGCTATGAAGAGGCGATGATGATCGAGCGTCTCGGTGAGCCGTATCAGGTGTACCGCCGCGAAGTGCGCGCGCTCATGCCGCTCTTGTGGTGAGGCTCAGCGCGAAACGTCGTCGATAAAGTCGGTGACCGATTTCGCGAAGAGGTCCGGCCGTTCTTCGTGACACGAAATTCCGGCGAAGGGAATGAGCTCGAGGCGCCTCGCTCCCGGGATCGAGTCATAAAGCGCGCGGGCCCACGAAGCCGAGCCATGATCGGCGCCCCAGACGATCATGGTCGGAACCTCGAGCTGCCCGAGCATGTGCTGCAGTGTGGCCAGGTCGGTTTTCTGCAGCGACCGGATGAACTGGCGCAACCGCATCCGCTTCTCCGGGCTGCCGGCCACCGTTTCGCGGTAGCGCTCCACGCGCGCGCTGGTCAGGAACCGGCGATCATAAGCAAGCTCCCGGAATGCGGCTCTGGCCACGATCGGGAGCTTCAACGCCGACGTTCCACCCGGCAACCGGGCGAGTTTCGTGAGCGCGGACAAATGCTGCGGCGGCCAGGTTCCCTGCGCATCGCAATCGGAAAGCACGAGGCTCTTGACGCAATGCGGCCAGCGCACGGCGAAGAATTGTGCAATCACACCGCCGACGTCATTTCCAATGATGTGCGCGGACGAAATGTCGAGGCGCGATAAGAGCCCGCGCACGAGTGCCGCCTGGGCGGAAGGGCCGTAATCGGCCGTCTCCGGTCCTTCGGTATCGCTGAGGCCGAGGGTTTCGATCACGACCGCGCGTCGTTTGACGGCAATTCGTTCGACCACGCCGTCCCAGGCGTGCGGACCGGAAACTCCGTGCAGGAAAATCACCGGCTCACCATCGCCGGCCACGTGATACGCGACATTGATGTCGCCGATGCGCTGATAGAGACGGCCGTTCATCGCCGAGACATCCGCGACCGGTACTGGAGACGCCGGAAGGTGGACGTTGATCGATTTCGCACGAGGGTTTTCGCTGCTGGCCCAGGAGCGTGCCGCCGCCACACGAACGGCGGTTTCGAGCCAGCGTTCCGGGGCCGGGCGTGTAATGCCCTGCGCGGACAGTGCGCGGTCGGCCAGGAACGTATCGAAGACCGGGCCCTGGTTGAGGAGATCGCGTGCATTGGCGAAGGCCTGTTGTCGTGTGGCGAGTTTTCCGGGGCTCGACGCGCCGGCGATGCGCAGCGCTGGTGCAATGATGCGCGGCAGCAGGAATGCGCCTTTGCGGCGGCCGAGTCCTCCGGCCGCGATTGCGGCCGCGCTCTTGACGGAGAGCGACGCGTGCCAGCCGCAGGCGAGGTGGAACGTTCCGCTCGCACCGGCCAGTGCAAGTGCGGCGATCGACGCGCCGACATAATCGGCAGGCACGAAGTCGACGCGCGCGCGACCATCGCCGGGGAGCAGCGACGCCGAGGCGAGCGTGGCGGCCAGCGGATACGCGCCGCTGAGCTCGAACGCCGCGCCGGTCGACGCATGTCCGAGTGTGTGGCTCGGACGATGAATCGTGACGCGGTCGCTGACGCGGGACTCGCGCAGTCGCACCTCCGCCTCGTATTTACTGCGCTCGTACGCGTCATGGAAGCCCTGCCCGCATTCGAGATCGAATTCGGTATAGAGACCATGACGGGTTCCCGCGGTGAAGGCCGTCGAGAGGTGATGGAGCGTCAGGGCCGGATTGTGCTGGAGAAGCGCAATCCACGTTTCGATCGGCAGGAGATTCGCGCTGCGCGCCGCGGCGAGATCGTGATCGCGGTTCTCGCGTTGTGCACAATGGATGGCCACGTCGAACGACCCGGCAAATTGCTCCCAGGCGTTGACGGACAAACCGAATCGCGGCGCGGTGAGCTCGGCTTCGAACACCGACAGTGCCGCCGGAAAAAGACCGACGTACGACTCGAGACGGTGCAGCTCCTGGCGGCGCAATGCTTCATCCGTAGGCAGAAGCAGGCGGATCGAGGTCGCCTCCCGCCGCTGCAAGAGGGACTTCAGCACTTCCGCGCCGGCCAGCGAGGCCGCGCCTGTGAGTACGATCCTCATATCTGCGTCCCTTGTTCGAGGCCGGCCCGGATGCTGGCGGCCGAGTAGCGGTTCATCCACCAGCGCTGCAGCGGCAGCGTCGGCTTGAGCAGAGGATCGTGCGCCTTGAGCAGCAGGTATTGATCTTCGAGATCGCCGCCCATGCGCGTTTTGACGAGATACGAGCTCTGCCCGAGCCACAGCGTCTTGATGCCGCGGGCGATCGCCCGCTGAATGCCGACGTAATTCAGGAGGTTGTAAATGAGACCGCTGTCGGCGATGTCGTAGTCGATGCCGATGCGTTTGTTCTGCTGCTCGGACTCGCTGTAGAAGATGAGCATCGAGCCGACGATGCGGCCGTCGTTGCGCTCGCAGACCAGCAACTCGGTTTTCGGATTCGTCGATTTCGCACATTCGGCGAAGAACGACGGCGGCAATTCCTCGAACTGGTATTTGGCCTTGAGGAACACGGCCCGGTGCAATCCGAAGACGCGCGGAATCCACGCGTCGTAATCGTCGTGGGCGGTCAGCGTGTAGAGGCCTTCGGCTTTCGCGAACTGCTTGCGTGCATGTTTGCGGCCGTTCTTGCTGACCTGTTTGTTGAGATAGTCCTCGAACGACGGATAGTCGGTATTGATGCGGATGGTCGGCAGCGAATATCCCTCCGTGTATCCGCCGGCGACCATGACCGCACGATCGGCGGCCGGGAAATCCTGATGAATGTCCTTGAGCATCGTCAGCTGGGCGTGATGCTCTTTCGCGATGCGGTCGATTTCTTCGAGCATCAGCTTCACCGCTCCGGAGCGATCGGCGAGTCGCGAATGCATCGGGATTCCGCCCTTGTCGGAAATCAACGCTCCGACGACGGCCACGCGTGTGGCCATGGCCATCCCGAGTCCGGCCACCATGGCGTTGTATCCCGACTGGATCGCTTTCGGCAGCAGGGCATTGAAATTGAGATTGCTGCCGACGTAGACCGGCGTAAAGGCGAGTACGGTGCCGTGCTCATCCTCGACGGTCACATAGCGGACGAGCAGTTCACCCCACAGGGTCTTCTCCATGGCCCGGAGGATGCCGAACGCGAAATCGAGTCCGGTGGGCAACTCGGCCAGGGCCTCTGCGCCGATGTCGTCGATCGAGGAGTGAGCTCGTGCGCGCATGTCAATTCGGATCGTCCGTAATGCCGAGGAGGGTGAGGACGCGATCGCGAAATGCGTGGAAATCGCGAGGGGGTGTGGCCGCGAGCGAGCGGGCAATGGTGCGCACCTCGTCGCGCGCCGCATCGCTCATCACGTAGGCGAACGGGCCAAAGCCGCGCGCGGCGAGAAAGGTCGCCGTGGCCCGGAACGCACGCGGCAGCACGCCACGCGCCCAGAGCGCGTCGCCGCAGCTCCGGCTCCAGGCGGACGTGAGGTGTTCGATGAAATCGAGCGCCGACGGGAGGAGCGGTGCGCGGTCGAGCGCGGGAACGAGCGCGACGGCGTTCAGTGTGCCGAGGTCGAAGGCGGGATCGCCATAGAGGATCCCTTCGAAATCGACGACCGCCATCGGCTGGCCATGCGCGACCAGAAGATTCTTGCTCCAGAGATCCGCATGGATGAGGCATTCATTGTGCCCCTGCATTTCCGCGCTGACGGCGTCCCACAGTTCCGGAAAAACCGCTCTGGCGCCTGGTGCGAGAAGGCCGTCGAAGACGACCTTACGAATGATGAATTCCTCCTGCGGAGGGCGAGGTGTACCGTGGCCGCGCGTGGCGGCGTGGATGCGGCCGAGGGCGCGGCCAATGGCGTCACCCTGTTCGGCGAGTAATTCGAAGTCATCCGAGAGCACATTGAACAGAATCTCGCGGCCGCTCCCGACGTCGCTCATGGCCAGCGCCATTTCATCGCCGTCGACGAACAACACTTCCGGCACGATGAGGTCGGCTCCGGCGAATTCGCGATATACCCGCAAGCCGGCCGCCTCGGAGAAGACGCGCTCGCGCGGCAGCTTGATCGGCAGCCGCTTCGGCTCCTCGGGGACGACCTTCAGATAGAAATCACGATCGGGCGTTTCCACCCGATAGACGTAATTGATGTTCGACAACGCGCCGACCTCGGTAATGGAGGTCGGCTCTTCGAGCAGATGGCGGCGAACCACGGCCGCCAGACGTTCGACGGACGGCTCATTGGGAAGCTGCGTCATACGATTGCCTCCGGCAGGCCCATGTACCGCAGGCGGTTGTTCTGCATGTCCATCGACCACTCGTGCGCGGCGCCGAGACGCTCTTCGGCCGAGGTATCGATGAGCCGGCGTCCGGGCCAGATCTCGTAGTCGCCGACGACGTCGGCGTGCGCCTCCAGTCCGGACTGAAAGGAGAGCTCGCGTTTGAGAACCACATCCATGGTCGGGAGCGTGGTCCAGAGCTGACGGCCCTGGATGATGATGTCGAGCACGCGCGTCCGCTCATTGGGATGCGCGGCCAGATACTGGCGCACGACCGATGCGCCGACGGTGAGATGGCGAATTTCGTCAATGCCGGCGCAGCGTTCGATCTCGGCGCCGGCCGGATTGAGAATGCGCCATTTGCGCTCCGACAATTCGGCCGACGGCGCGAGCACTCCCTCGACGATGATCGTCAGGATCACCGCCCCGGCGATGAAATCGCGTTGATCGCGCAGCATCGGCAGGGCGAATGCCTCGAGCGGTTCGAGAATGGCGCGTGCGTCGGCCGCGGCGATGCGCTCGATGGTCGATGCCAGTTCGTCCGCCGGCACGCCGAGCTCGAGCAGGTGTCCGCGAAAGACGCGCGCGTGGCGCGCCTCGTCGATCATCTGCGTTGCGTAAAACTCCATTGTGTCGAGATCGGGCGCATTGGAGCTGATGTAGGCGATGGCGCGGGTCGCCTTTTCCTCGGCGATGGCGCGGAAGGCGAATTCGCTCATGATGGCGTCGCGCAGCCCGCCGCTGTCGAACATGTAATGCGGTACGCGCGCCGAGGGGGAGTGCCCGTTCACCATTCCGGCGAGCGTCCCTTGTGCGACGGCGCTGAACCAGTAGTCGAGATGACACTCCTGCGGTGTGAGCTGGAGGCGGTTTGCCCCTTCGAGGAGACTCGGTGCCTCCAGCCAGTCTGCTTCGCGAGGAACGGTGGCGGTCATCGGATCACCAGACGCCCGCGGCGTCGTATTCCGCTTCGAAACGGCGGAAGGCCTCGTGTGGAACCGGTTCGAACGCGGTGCCGAGCGGCTTATAGATATTGCCGAACACCGAACGGTCGCCGGCCAGGTGGATGACGAAGGCCAGCATCGCCCACTCCAGTGCGCCGGTCACGAGATACCAGATGGCACAGAAGGCGGTGACGGTGACGAAGCTGTGCCCGAAGTTGTAGAGCTTATGGATGATCGCGGGAATCGAGCGGCGCTGGCCGCTTCGTTTCGCATAGTAGTAATAGAGACCGGGAAATGTGCCGATGACGTCCGGAAGGGCGAAGGCCCAGAAGAAGCGCCACCAATGCACCTCGCGCCAGTGCATGACGACGGGCACGAGCGCGGCGATCATGATCACCGCCCAGTCGAGGCGGACCAGCGTGTAAATGGTGGGAGTGTGGAAACGATTGTATTTATCCATGTCAGGCCACCCGCATCGCCTTCCCCATGAGGTAGTCATCGATGGCCGGCGCAATGCTCAGACGCGACGGCGGATGGAACGCCAGCGCGCGGCCGGCGGCCAGGAGATACGCCACATCGGGGGACTTGATGAATGCCATGCCGCCCAGCAGCTCGGCCGCGCGCCCACTGGTACGCTCGATGGCCTGTTGCACGGCGAAGCGCACCAGCAGGGACTGGACGAGAATGCGCTCGCCGCGGTCTCCGCCGAGCATCGCTCGCGCAATTCCTTCGAGCGCGGACATCGCCCCTTCGATGTCGGTCACGAGCTGCATCCGCTCGTTCGCATCGCCGCGTTTGCCCGTAATGACTTTTTCGACGAGCGCCGAGGCGACGCCGAGATACGAGGCGGAAACGAGGAGCTCGAACCAGAGAAATCCGCCCGCTTCCACTGCATCGAGACTCTCTTCGACCTCCGGGTAGAAGAGTTGTTCGTCCGTAATACGGACGTCGGTCAGACAAAGCTCCTCGCTCTCCGCGCCGCGCAGGACCGTGCTGCTCCAGAACGGCTTGCGGGAAATGCCTTCGGCATCGGCGGGAACGACCGCTACCGCGCGGCGCGTGTGTCCATTGCCATTGGCGGGCACAGCCACGCTGGCGGTGAGAATGTGCATCGAGCTCGAAAGGCTGCACGGCTTCTTGCTGCCGTTGATGCAATAGCCGCCGCCTTCCTGCGGGGTCGCTTTCATCACCGGATCGAGAATGCTCGTGCCGGTGCGCCCCTCGGCGAAACCCGAGGCCACCAGCAATTGTCCGGCGGCGATGTCCTTGAGCAGGCCGACGGTGTAATCGCCGTAGAACAGGTATTCGCACAAGGTGGCGACGGAGAAATTGTGCATGGTCATGGCGATGGCCAGAGACGGCGAGCGCGTGGCCACGGCCCGTTGGATGTGAATGGCGTCGACGGCCGTCGCTCCCTTGCCTCCGTGCTCGGACGGAACCAGTAAGCCGACCCCTTCCAGATCGCGCAGGATGGTCAGGCCGGGATTGCCGGGCTGCTCCAGCTCGATCATCGGAATGCCGACGAGCCTCTCGTCGAGTCCAGGGAGAAATTGCTGCAGCGTCTCTCGATCCCGCTTCAGAAAATTCATAGCGTCCCCCTCACCGGCGCACGGCTTTACCGCGACCGACCCGGTTCGTCATGAAGTGAATTGTCCGGATTGAATCAGCTTTATAACTGAAGTTGAAATTAATGTACATCCATAAAAAACGGAAAAATTACATAAACACGTAATTGACAAAGGGGGATTACGACCCGATATTGCGGCGCATACCCCAAAAATCGTTGTGGTCTGATTCCATTCGAGGGAGAAGGAATGGCGAATTCGTCGCTACTGGATCTATTGCTGTGCCGCGCCGCGGAAGCGGGGCAGGGGCGGGCATATACGTTCCTTTCGGCGAACGAAGAGACCGAATCGCTCACCTTTGTGCAATTGGATACCCGCGCCCGGGCCATTGCCGCGCGATTGCAGGAGCTCGGTGCAGAAGGAGAGCGCGCGTTATTGTTGTTCCCGCAGGGAATCGACTACATCGTGGCCTTCTATGGCTGTATTGCGGCCGGGACCGTAGCCGTGCCGAGCTATCCGCCGCGCAGTAATCGAAATTTGAAACGATTCGAGACCATCGTCGCCGACGCCACTCCAAAAGTCGCACTGACTACGGAAACTGTCTACCGCCAGATCAGCGAGAAATTCGACGAGAATCCGGGTCTCGCATCCTTGAAATGGCTGATCGTCAGCGAGGTTGGTGACGACGAGGCCGCACAGTGGGTGCATCCGAACGTCCGGAAAGAGACGCTCGCGTTCCTGCAATACACCTCCGCGTCGACCTCCGCGCCGAAAGGCGTGATGGTCACGCACGGAAATCTTCTTCACAATCAGGCATTGATGCGCGTCGGCTGCCGCCATCACGACCGGTCGGTGATCATTTCGTGGCTGCCGCTCTTCCACGACATGGGCCTCATCGGCGTGGTGCTGGCCTCGCTGTACAACGGCGTGCCCTGTTATCTCCTTTCGGCGCTCGATTTCCTCAAGCGGCCGAAACTGTGGCTCGACGCGATTACGAAATATCGCGGCACGTTCAGCGGCGGACCCGATTTCGCGTTTCAGCTGTGCGCCGATGCGATTGCTCCGGAGGAACGGGCCGCTCTCGATCTGTCGAGCTGGGAAGTGGCCTTCAATGGCTCCGAGCCGGTGCGCGCCGAGACCATTCGCAATTTCAATCGCGCCTTCGTGCCGCACGGACTGCGGCCGGATGCGCTGATGCCGGCCTATGGCCTGGCCGAGAACACGCTTTACGTGAGCTCGAGCCACGCCGCGCCGCACGTGTTTTCACGGCGCAGTCTCGAACAACACCGGCCGATCGCGGCCGCGCGGGACGATCACCAGGCCGAGGTGGCCACGTGCGGACGAGCGCTGCTCGATACGAAAGTGGTCATTGCGGATGCGAAGACGAAGCGGCGATTGAACGACGGGCAGGTCGGCGAGATCTGGCTCGGCAGTGAAAGCGTCGCGCACGGCTACTGGAACCAGCCGCAACTCTCGGAAGAGACATTCCGCGCGCGGCTGACCGATGGCGATGGTCCGTTCCTGCGGACCGGCGATCTCGGCTTTCTCCAGAACGGCGAGCTGTTCGTCACCGGGCGCATGAAAGATCTGATCATCATTCGCGGACGCAATCTCAGTCCGCAGGACATCGAACAGACGGTCGAAGCGGCCGATCCGATCATCCGTCCCGCATTCGTCGCCGCGATCTCAGTGGAGGCGGGGGGCGCGGAACGACTGGTGATCGTCGCGGAGATTCGACGCGAAGCGCGGCGCGCATTCGACAAGAACGAGCTCGTGGAGCGGATTCGCAACGCCGTGACCGCCGAACATCAGGTCGAAGTTTCGGCCGTGACGCTGCTGAAGCCGAACGACCTGCCGAAGACCTCCAGCGGCAAGACGCAGCGCGCCCTGGTGAAGAAGAACTTTCTCGACGGCACATTCGAGACGCTCGGGGAATGGCGCGATGACCGCGCGTTCGCAAAGAAGGGCACGGATCTCGAACGCCTCGAGCCGTGGCTCGTGCAGCGCATTGCCGCCGAAGCGAAATTGCAGGTTCCGCAAGTCTCGCCCGAGCGCGCGGTGTCCTCGTTCGGGCTCGACTCCGTCGTGGTGATGTCGATTCTCGGCGGAATCGAACAGACGTTCCTCGTCGAAGTCGACGTCGACACGGCATTACAAGGCGATCCGACGGTGCGACAACTGGTGCGCCGCATTCAGGGATTGCCCGATCCCGCGCCGATGGTCGCGGAACGCGAGCGGACCCCCGCGGTCGTTCCGGCCGCGACCGGCACACTCGTCGGCATGCCGTCCCTCGGCGGTCCGCGCCGTCTGTCGCTCCGCGGGTTCGATCATCCGACTCCGATTCCGGTACAAAAAGAATTGCTGCCGCCGCCACAGAACGGCGACCGCAATTTCCGCCGTTTCGTCAATCCCGAGCTCGGCCGCGCATTGCAGCAGATGGGAATGGACAAGACGTTCGTGCGCGGCGAGGGCAGCTGGCTCTGGGACATCGACGGCCGTCGTTATCTCGATTTTCTCGCGCAATACGGCGCCCTGCCGTTCGGCTTCAATCCGCCGCGCATCTGGGCCGCGTTGCAGGCGGTATGCGAGAGTCATGAGCCGAGTTTCGTGCAGCCGTCGTTTCTCAATGCGGCCGGCGAACTCGCCAAACGTCTGCTCGCCGTCGCCCCTCCGGGCATGGCGTACGTAACGTTCGGCAACAGCGGCGCGGAAGCAATCGAGGCGGCCATCAAGCTCTGCCGCTCGACGACCGGCCGGATGGACATTCTGGCGGCCAGCAATGGCTTTCACGGAAAGACGCTCGGCGCGCTTTCCGCCACGGACAAGGAAAAATATCAACACGGATTCGGTGCGCCGGTGGCCGGTTTTCATTATGTGAAATACGGCGACATCGACGCATTGCGGCTGGCGCTTTCGACCAATCGTTATGCGGGATTTCTCGTCGAGCCTTTACAGGGCGAGGGAGGAATCATCGAGCCGCCGGCCGGCTATCTCCGTCTGGCCCGCAAAGCGTGTCGCGAAGCAGGGACGCTCTTCGTTGCGGACGAGATTCAAACGGGGCTCGGCCGCACCGGCGCGATGTTCGTCTGTCGTGACCTCGGCATCACGCCCGACATTCTGACGGTCGCCAAGGCACTGGGCGGCGGCCTCATGCCGATCGGCGCGTGCCTCGCGACGGCCGGTGCCTACAACGACGATTTCGCGCTCAAGCACACGTCCACGTTCGCGGGAAATACGCTCGCCTGCCGGGCCGGTCTGGCGACGCTCGACCTGCTCGAAGAAAACGGCGGCGCATTGATCTCGCGAGTCGCGGAAAACGGTGCACGCCTCAAGGAAGCGCTGCTCGCATTGAGCCGCCGCTATCCCGGCATTCTCGGCGAGGTGCGTGGTCGCGGATATTTTCTCGGCGTCACCTTCGCGCTCGATCGTCATTCCGTCGACGACGGACTGCTCGGCTACCTCGGCGAACAGGAAGCGCTCACGGCGATCGTGGTCAGCCACCTGTTGCATGTCGAAGGCATCCGGGTCGGGTACACGCTCAATCAGGGAGGGGTGCTGCGCATCGAGCCCGCGCTCACCGCGACGTGGGACGAGTGCGAGCATTTCCTGGCCGCGTTCGATCGCGTGCTGGCGCGAATCGAGCGGCGCAATCTGGCGGTGCTCACCGCGTCGGTGACCGGGTTCGACATCGACGAGGAGCTGCCGCGCGTGCGGCCGAAGAGCGGCGGACGGGCGCGTCTCGAACGCGATGAGAACGAAGGACGTTTCGCGTTCCTCGCGCATCCGCTGGCCTGGAGAGATTTCGGCGACATCGACAGCACGTTGCGCGTGTTGTCCGAGGAGCAGCTCGGAGCGCTGTCGACGGCGCTGGGCGACAACTTCGATCCGATCGTGATCGGCGAGACGCGCGTGGTGGGCAACAACGGCAAGTCGGCGTATGGCGAGTTCATTCTCCTGCCGCGCCGCGCTGAAGAATTGAAGACGATGACGCCGCGCCAGGCACTCAATGAAGTGTTGGAGGCGGCGAAAGTTGCGAAAAAGAGAGGCGCGAAGATCGTCGGCCTCGGTGCGTACACTTCGGTCGTGACACAGGGCGGCCTTGCGCTGAGAGGCCGCGATCTTCCGCCGATGACGAGCGGCAACTCGTACACCGTGGTTGCCGCTCGGCAATCGGTGCGGCTCGCGGCCATCGATCGCGGATGGTCGCTGCAGCGCCGCGCCATCGGCATTCTCGGCGCGGGCGGGGCGATCGGCTCGGCCTTGTCGGTGCTGCTCGCACGCGATGCGGGACGCCTCGTGCTGGTCGGCAATCCCGAGCATCCGAACGAGAGTCGCGAGCGGTTGCTGCAGGTGGCGGGACGAATGGTCTGGTCGCTTGCACATTTGAAGCAGGCCGCGGCATTTGCGCCGGGCTCGGTCGCGAGCTGGATCGCGGAGCTCGGCTTCGACGTGCCGCCGCGTGCCGATCGCGCAACGCTCACGCATCTCGGCGAACAACTCATCAAGCGAACGCATGCGGTTGAAATCGCCGTCGATGCGAGTGCGCTCCTTCCCGAGGTCGACGTGATCGTCTGCTGCACGAGCACGACCGAGCGCATTCTTCGGGAAGAACATCTTCGTGCGAATGCGGTCATCTGCGACGTGTCGCGGCCGTCGAACGTCGCGACCTCCGTGCGCGAACGGCGTCCCGACGTCACGATTCTCGACGGCGGCATCGTGCGCATGCCGGGCAACGCCACCCTCGGCTTCAACGCGTCGATCGGAAAAGGCAACGCCTACGCCTGCATGGCCGAGACGATGATGCTGGCCATGGAGCAGCGCTATCACGACGCCAGTCTCGGCTACGACCTCTCCCTGGAACATGTGCTCGAAATGGAGCGGCTCGCGGAGGAACTCGGATTCCGCGTGCTGCTCGAGAAAGCGGAATGCGATGCGCGCGACGAGCGCGTCGTCGATTTCGATCGCAACCGGCACGCCCCCGAAGCATTGATAGCGATGCGCCTCCATCGTATGGAGGAGAACGAGGTGCAAGTCCTCGAGGGGGCTCCATCCCTGTCGACGTGATGCTCGGTTCGACGCTCCAGACGCTTGCGAAATGGGGCGCGTCGCTCACGCTCGATGAGGTTCCGCCGCGCGTGCGCGAGGCCGCGATCGACCAGGTGCTGTCGACCCTCGGCGCGATGCTGAGCGGACGGGCCAGCGATCTCGGCGAGCCGCTCGCGCGCATGCTGCACGGAGACGGCGTCACGCACGACGCGATGCGCATGGCGGCGTGGTCGATGGTGCTCGACTACGACGACGTGATGCTCGGCGGTCACACGGGCCACTCCGCGGTGCTCGTCCCGCTCGCACTCGCGCGCGGCCACTCCGGAAACGACTTGCTGCTCGCGCAGATCGTCGCCAATGAGATCGCCGCGCGCATCAACATGGTCTGTGCCGTGGGGACGACGCGCGGCCAGATGGCCACGCACGTTCATCTCCTCGCGGCTGCCGCCGCGCGCGCGAAGCTCGAAGCCCTCCCGGCCGATTCGTTCGCGCAGGCGCTGGCGCTGGCGATGTCGTATCCGGCCGCCGCGCTGTTCCCGTCGTTTCTCGGATCGGATGCGAAGATGCTCTGCGCCGCGTGGCCGGTGCGGATGGGCATGGAAGCGGTCGACGCGGTCCGGGCGGGGCTCGTCGCCGCCGCCGATCCGGTCGACGACCGGCGTGGCTTCTTCGCCGTCAATGCGAAGGTCCCGGTGCGCGAATTTCTCGGCGGCCTCGGCACGCGCTGGCACACGGAGACGAACAGCTTCAAGCTGCATCCGGTATGCGGCTATCTCAGCTCCGCGGTCGAGGCGACGCTCGCGCTCGTGCACGAGCACGATCTCCGCGCGGATGACGTGGCGTCGATCGATGTGTGGGCTTCCATCTTCACCGTCGGGATGGATGGACATTCTTCGCCGTATCTGGAGGGACGGCGCATCGCGACGCTCACGTTCTCGACGCCGTTCGTGCTGGCGTCGTGCGTGCTCGCGCGCGACTTCACGCCGCGGCAACTGAGACGCGAATGGATCGAAGAGCCGCGCGTGTGGGAGCTCGCCGCGCGCATCCGCAGCCGGCACGACGTCGGGCTGACGCTCACGGCGCTGACCGCGGACATTCCGATCGGCGCCGCGCTGCGACGCACGAAGCGATGGCAGGCCGCCGGCTTCGGCTGGCATCTGGCCACGCAGGCGTTCGGCCGCGGCGGACGGTGGAAACAGTGGCGCGATTCGCTGCGACTCGTCACCGGGCTGGCGCGCGTGGCAGGGGAGACGAAACCGCTCGACTTCACGAACGCGACGAAGCCGATGGGCGCACGCGTGTCGATTCGTCTGCGCGATGGCCGCGAGGTCGAACGGAGCGTTTCGATTCCCCGAGGGTTTGCCGGACACGACGAGCCGGTGCGCCCGCTCCTGCGCCGGAAATTCGTCGATGCCGCCATCGAGACGATGCCGGCGGAACGGGCGTGTGATGCGGCGGCGATGATCGAAGAGATGGAATCGCTCGCGAACGCGTGGTCGATCCGGGATGCGCTCGACGGAGCGTCGCTGCCGCTGCAGCGATTCGCGTAACGCACGCATAATCCGTTCATGCAGAATTTTCTCTGGTTCGCGCTCGCCGCCGTCTGCGAGATCGCCGGCTGCTACGCGGCATGGATGTGGCTCCGCCTCGGCCGCAGCGCGCTCTGGCTCGCCCCCGGCATCGTGAGCCTCCTCCTCTTCGCGATCGCTCTCACGCGCATCGATACTGCAATCGCGGGACGCGCCTTCGCCGCGTACGGCGGCATCTACATCATTGCCTCGCTGCTCTGGATGATCGCCGTCGAGCGCACCACCCCGCGCCTCACCGACTTCGCCGGTGCGATGCTCTGCCTCGGCGGCGCGGGCGTCATTCTGTTCGGCGCGCGGTGGGCGCACTGATTTTTCCAGCATCACGAGGTCATTGAGCGTCCACGGGCGCTGGCCACCGGCAATGCGTGACCAGCGCAGGACCTCACGCGCCGTTCAGGGAAGGTTCAGGGAAGGGTCATTGAGGCGGTAACGCGCGTTGTGCTTGCAGGCTCGCGTATTCGGCTTGTGCGAACTCCGGATCGACGTGCCAGAGCCACATTCTTTCCTGCAGGTTTCCTTCGAACACCGGATCCTGATTGCCGCCGTAGGCGATGAGCAGTGCGCGGATGAGTGTCGGGACGTCGAACGTCGACAATCGATAATTCACGAATCCCTTGCGGAATCCGAAGATGTCGATCGACGGGACGAGAATTTCCTTCTTGCCGTTGGACGTGAAGAAGCCCCAGTTGATGAAGATGGTGTTGTCGTTTGCGGAGTAGGTGAAGTGTTTTCCACTGAGATCGGGGAAGAAGCCGAAGATCAGTTGGAAATAGATCGACCCGTGAATGGCGCCACAGATCGTGGCAAAGGAGTCGGTGAGCAGGCAGTTCGGCGTGAAGTCGGTCGGCGGGAAGCTCTTGGAAGGATCGACCTTGTAATCCCAGATGTCGGTGACCCACTCGAAGAATCGGGCCGGTGTTCCAAAGTGCCCGGGCCGCGGATTTCCATCGGCGGTACCGAGATTGTCCGCGAGCGGCGGGCACCACTCGGGAGTCGGTTCAGAGAATGCGCAACCCGATTTACTGCGGATGAATTCAGTCATGTTGAAGCCCCTCCGCAGGCATGCTAATGCAATTAATTCCGGATAGCCGCCACCAATTGTGGCGCACGTCCTGCGAATTGTTCCATTAACGCCTCTTATGTGTCGTTATCGATGCTTTTTGTGACGGCGTCTCATTGCGGGAGCTCATTGTGATGACAATCACGCCTCTCTGTAGGCCGGATCGCCGGGCATTCCGGGCATAAGGCGTTACGGTGAGGCGAGGTTTTGAAGATGCTTGTCCAGGATGTAATGACCCCTTCTCCGATCTGCTGCCGTCCCGATGACAATGTGGAGCAGGTCGCAAGGCTGATGGCCGAACACGATTGCGGCGCGATTCCGGTCTGTGTCGACGGCAAAGTGATCGGCATGATTACGGATCGCGACGTGACCTGCCGCGTCGTCGCCGCCGGGAAGCCGCCGGCCCGTCTCGCCGCGAGCGAGATCATGAGCCGGACGATCTACACGGTGGCCGCGGATGCGGAAATCGAGGTGGCGATCGACGGGATGAAAACGCATCAGGTGCGACGGCTTCCGGTGGTGAATGCCGACGATCAGGTGGTCGGAATCATCTCGCCGTCCGATCTGGCGCCGACGTTTGCGTCCGCCGAGGTGGCCGATTTTCTGCTGGCGGTGTCGTATTGGACACGCCGTCCGTCGGAGGCACGACCGGCGGAAGCCGGCCGCACGAGCTGATGCCGCGCGTTTCCATCGACTGCGCGTCGCCAGGCGCCGCGGAAATGGAGTGATTCCGCACAAACAAAACGACAGCCTCGCGGCTGTCGTTTTGTTGTCTGCGGATCAGGAACGTGCGGCTCAGTCGGCCGTCAGGACGCCGTCGATGTTCGAGACGGTGCGTCCGGCGGGAAGCTTGGTGATGTCGAGCGTCGACCACTGGAAGGACTGATCGCGCTTCTGCGCGTTGCCGGCCAGGATGACCTGCATGCCGCGCGAGGTCGCGGTGTAGCTGCCGGTCGGAACATAGCCGCTGTGCGTGCCGCCGCTCTGATTGACGAGAAAGCCGTCGAGGTTTTCGATGTTCGCGGAGGAGAGTTTGGTGAGCTCCATCCCGGCGCCGATCCAGGCCTGGTCGCGCTTCTGCGCTTCACAGAAGAGCGTGGCCGTCACGTGCTGGGTGGTTTTTGCATAGCTGCCCGGGGGAAGGAAGGTGCTCATTGTTGTAAGGCCTTTCATGTTGTGCGTACCCCTGCTGGAAAGGTCGCAGGCCCACCGTCTCTTGTCGAGCCCCACACAATGGGTCTTCTCGCCAGGAGGTGATTCATCGATTTGTAGAGATTGCAGCTCTGAAACGATTGCAGCGCGCTTCGCATCACTGAGGGACGGAGGATGCGGCCGGTGTCGAAGCCTTCGATGAGGATCTGGCGCGAATCCGCGCTTTCCTGCTCCACGATTGGCTCGACCGAAGCTGTATTCTCAATATAGGTCCGGATTGCCGGAAAAGCTCGCACGAGTTGCTGCACGATGAGATGAGCTATGCCCGGCCGCCGATCCCCCCGTCCCGCCTGCCATAATGATGCACAAAAGAAAACGCGCGGTTTCTTCAATCGGGTGTACGCTTGTTCGACCGCTACTTTGATGTTTGGTTCTCGCCGCATCTGCCTTCCATTGAACCCTGGCTGCCGCTGACTCCCCTGATCACGGAAAGATGGGTTGGACCGCATGGATCATTCTGAGCGCCGTGACGTACTGGTTGTAGACGACAACGAGGAGTTGCGCGTCGCCATTGTCGAGTTTCTCCGTCACGTCGATCTGACCGTCGATGCGGCTGCCGACGGACGGGAGGCTCTGGAGTATCTGGCGCGTACCGATTACGCACTGATGCTGCTCGATTATGAAATGCCGGAAGTGAACGGATTGGCCGTCATTGCGCAACTCAAGCAACAGCCGACGCGCCCCATCGTTCTGATGATGACCGGCCTGGATACTGGCAACCGGCTGCCCATCGATGGCGACGTCGTCCAGGCCATTCTGCAGAAGCCGTTCGACGTGGCCGACATCGCGGCGATCATTCGACTGTGCGTGGGCCTGACTCGTCCCCCGACCGTTGGTGTCGCCACCGAATCTACTGAAGTGTACTGAGCGGACCCGCTGCGACTCCTGAACCGTCAGGCAGTTCAGCTTGCCCAATCTGGAAAGAAGGGGGAAGCTCCATGACGGATCGCCCGGGAGTTCTCATCATCGACGGCAGTGCCGAATATCGAACGGTTTTCACGGCGATTCTCGCCACCCAGGGCTATGAGGTGGTCCAGGCGCATGACGCATCCGCCGCCGTCGAAGCGCTCGCATTGCGTTCGTTCGCCGTCATTCTGCTCGATCTGAAAATGCCTCATAACGGGATCGCGTTCCTCGATTACCTCGGCCAGTCGATGCCGCAGCTGCTGAGCCGCACCATCGTCTTCGTGCCGTGGGTGAATCGTTCGATCTGGGGCGTGATGTCGAAGCCGTTCCGTCCGGAGGATTTGATGAAAACCGTCTCCGCGTGCGCATTGCAGTGACCGCGCACGCGCCAGGCAGGAGCATTCGCCCGCTACAACTTCTGCCCGAGCATCTCCTCCAGTCGCGCGCGATACGTCGGCCCCAGCGGCACGAGCTCTCCCGAGGCCAGCACGATCGATGGTGAGCCATCGACCGCGCTGACGAGTTTGCGGATGCGATCGACATTCACGATGGCGGAGCGGTGCACGCGGATGAACGTCGAGGCGTCGAGGCTCTCTTCGAGGTTCTGCAGCGATTCGCGCAATTGATACGACGCATTGCCGCAATGCAGACGTGCGTAGTTGCCCTCGGCGGAAATCCAGTCGACGAGCGTCGCCTTGATGAAGAGGATCTCGCCGCGGGCGCGGACGGCGATCCGTTCCCGATGGCGCGTGGTGCGGCGCGCCGGGATGGAGCGCAATTCGCCCGAGGCCAGCCGGCGCGCGCGCTCGAGCGCGCGGGAGAGGCGATCGACGTCGAACGG
The DNA here is from genome assembly GCA_036261885.1 of Thermoanaerobaculia bacterium. Lineage (GTDB taxonomy): Bacteria > Acidobacteriota > Thermoanaerobaculia > Gp7-AA8 > Gp7-AA8 > QHVT01. The sequence continues at coordinate 63,654 of DATAJY010000005.1, forward strand.
CTTCACGAGGTAGTCGGCGGTGTTGAAGTTGAACGCGCTCAGGGCGTGATCGGTGTGCGCCGTGGTGAACACCACCACCGGCTGCTTTTCCGACGCGAGCGAGCGCAGGAGATCGAGACCGGTCTCTTCCGGCATGCCGACGTCGAGAAACATGACGTCGGGATGATGTTCTTCGATCAATTCCATCGCCTCGCGCGCGCTCCCGGCCTCCGCGACGATGTCCACTTCCGCATGCGCGTCGAGCAGCCGGCGGAGTCGCGAACGGGCAGGCGGCTCGTCGTCGACGATCAATGCGCGCAGGGTCACGAGGCCACCTCCACCAGGCGCAGCGGCAGTTCGATGGCCACGATGTCTTTCGCTCCCTCGCGACGCCGGTCGAGCGAGAACTGATCGGTGAGCAGTTGCTCGAGGCGGGGCGGGGTCACGTCCGCGGCCGCGTCTCCTTCTTTTTCGATCTCGATGCTGAGCAGGCCGTCGATCTCGCGGCCGCGGATTTCCAGCGTGCGTTCGCCGCTGCCGCCATCGAGCGCATGCTCGACCAGCGTGTGCAGCACGAGCGGCGGGACGCGCGCGGCGAGCAGCGGCTCGTCGAAATCGATGCGCGTGGTGAGCCGTCCCGCCGTGCGCGCCTTCTCGAGATCGAGATACCGATCGATGTGCTCCAGCTCCTCGGCCACGGTGATCTCGGCGCGGCGATCGAGATCGAGCGTCGAGCGCAACAGGTCGCTGAGGCCGACGATCAATTCGTCCGCACCGTTCGGATCGGTGTCGACGCGCTCCGAGATGTTGCGCAGCGTCTCGAACATCACCCGCGGCAGCATGCGCGCGCGCAGCTGCGCGAGCGCGGCATTCGTCAGCGCCGCCTGCAGCGCGAACGTGTCCTGCTCGCGCATCACAGAACGGCGATAGGCGAGGATGATGTTCGTCAGCCCGATGATCACGATCGTGAGAAAGACGTAGCGATGAAAACGGACGGCGATGGAGAGCCGCGCGAAGTAGAGCGTCGGTGCGTTCCCTTCCGCAATCTGATGCCACGCGCCGCCGACGATGGCGCGGATGACCGCGAAGACCGGCGTGAACGCGCCGAGGATGAGGAAATTGCGGAACGATTCGCGGCGCGTGTGGAGAGGAAAGCGTTCCGCCACCGCGAACACGATCGGCGTGAAGATGGCCCAGATCAGACTGGTGGTGAGCTGCACGGCGATGATCTCGTTCCAGCGCGAGTCGCCGCCGATGGCCATGCTGCGGCGATAGAACTCGCTGGCGTTGAAGAACGCGAGGATCAGCCAGATGGCGACGATGAGCATGGCGATGCCGAACAGGTCGGCAAAGGAGCGCGTGCTGCGGCCGGAGTCGTTCATGGTCATGCCGTTCGTGACAGCTCCTGCTCGGGGAGTCGCTTCAACGGAATCCGAATCTCGGCGACGAACTGCTCCGCGTCGCGAAAGAAGCTGAGCGACTGCTGCCTTCCATAAAGAGATTCCAGCCGCGCGCGCACGTTGGGAACGCCGACGCCTTCGCGGCGGAACACGGCGTCGGGCGCACAACCGGGCCCGTTGTCGCGGACCTGCACGCGTAACGAGTGATCGACGGCATCGATGCTCACCTGCACGCGGGCGTCGAGCCGATGCCCGACGCCGTGCACGATCGCGTTTTCGACGAGCGGCTGCAGGAGCAGCGGCGGCATGGCCGCGTTGCGCAGGGCTTCATCCGCGAGCGTGATGGTGGCAAGGAGCCGCTCGCCGAAGCGCATCCGGACGACGCCGAAGTAACACTCGGTCAGCTCCAGCTCCTCGGAGAGCGCCACTTCGCGCACGTCGTGAGAGGCGAGCGAGCGCACCAGCAACTCCGTCAGCTGCTGCAGCATCGCCCGTGCGGCGTTCGAATTCGTGTGCACCACCGCCGCCACGGAGTTCAGGGCATTGAAGAGGAAATGCGGATGCAGGTCGGCGCGCAATCGCCACAACCTCGCCTGCGCGAGCTCCGCCTGGAAGCGGATCTCCGCGTGACGGCGGTCCGCTTCTTCACGCTGCAGGCGTACGAAGTTGCCGATGCCGACCAGCAGCACGGCAAAGAAGAAATGCGTGTGGAAGAGCGACAGCACCGAGCTCCGATAGTCGGCCACCGTCATCGGCATCCCTTCGAGCATCATCGGCAGAAAACTGTCGAGCGATGCGCGTGCGGCCGCGATCGCGGTGACGATCGGAACGAGAATGGCGATGGAGCGCAGCCGCCGCGTCTTGCGCAGGGGAAAGAGATCGGCGAGCTGCAGCACGAACGGCGTGAGACACGCCCAGACCAGCATGGAGATGGTCATCGCGGTCAGGCGGTCGGTGAGATTGTCCTGCTGCCCGCGGGCCTCGATCATCAGCGTGTGCTGCGTGCCGAAGAAGATGCCGGCGATGATCCACGACGCGGTGATCGACAGCGCGATCAACGCCAGTCGCCGTAGATCGGGACGAGGCCGTTCCGTGGAGGTCATTTTTGGATCAGCGGTAGTACGCGCGAGGGTACCGCGCGGTTTCTGTGGACCTCATGACAAAAGGGGAAATGTTTCGACGGACCTCCGGCGAAGCGGAGCGCCTTACGTGCGGATGCGGGAGACGCGGACCTCGTACGGGGACGGCTTCTGCGCTCGGAGCGCGTCCCGCGCGGCGGCGAGATCGGTGAGCTCGCGACGGCAGCGTTCGCACTGCGTCGTGTGCGCGGCGACGAGCTCGCGATCGATCGCGCCGGCGCGGTCGTCGACGAACGCCTCCAGCTCTTCGTAGCGGAGATGCGTCTCTTCAAGCTGCAGCGACTCGACGTCGACGCGCACCGCTGCGAAGCAGCGATCGCAGGTGGCGAGATGCGCGTCGGCGGCGAGGAGCTCGGCGGGATCCGCGGCGCGGCGGCGATACCGGTCGAGCGCCGCTTCGTCGAGATGCGTTTCGTCGTCGCGCGTCGTCTCGCTCATCGTCTCGTCACAAGAGTAATCCCACTCTGTGAAGAGTCGATCTCGGGCGCGAGGTTCTGATCGTGCTGCTTTTTCGCGAGCCGGCGCAGCCGTTCCCGCGCCAGTCGACGAAACTTGATGACCTGACGCGGCGTGGCGTCGAGCAGCTCCGCGATCTCGGCATCGCTCAACGGGAGCCGGTTCCAGAGTGCCGCGAATTTCTCGGCGGGCATGCCGACCACGGCCGCGATCTCCGCGATGGTCGCGGTGCGCGTGAGCGGGAGCAGCGTCAGGCATTCGCGACCCTGCACGTCGCGGAGGTTGAGCAGGAGCGCGACGCGCTGTTTCCACGCGAGCTTGCGCACGTCGTCCCACAACTGCCGCAGGGACATCCGATGTGCGAGCGTTTCCTCGGGCGAGGGGACGTCCGCCTGCTCGAAATTCGTGAGCGGACGTTCGACGCGCAGGTGCTCGACGCCGATGCCGCGGGCGATGGTGGCGGTGAGCACGCCGAGGGGCAGAGGCGCGCGGAGCGCGTGCAGCAATTCGTGGACGAGCAGTGTGACCTGCGCACGATTCTCCGCGGCCGGATCGCTCGTGGCGGCGAGGCGCACGCGCTCTGCTGCGTCCGTGCTTGCGACCTTGCGTCCGGCCCATTCGCGCAGACCACAGACGAGCTCTCCCTCTCCGTCGCGCCACGACGCCAGCTCACGATCGTGCGCAAAGAGGTAGCGCAGTTGATTGCGCAATCGCGTCAGCGCCGGGTAGCGGTCGCGCATCCGCTCGTGGCAGCGGTTGTAGGCGCAGGTGACGATGTAGCGCTGCAGATCCTGGATCGGATGCACGACGTCGCCGCGCAGATCGCGAAGGCGGCGCAGGAGGTCGAGCAGCGTGTCGGCGACGAGATCGTCGCTCTCCTGCAGGTCGCGCACGGAGGAGAGCACGATGCGTCGCACGAGAGGCGTGGCGACATCCTCGAGCAGCACGGCCAGACAACGATCGGCCTCGGTCTCGGTAGCCACGCCGAGGTACTGCTCGAGCAACGCTTCCGGGGCATGTTCGTTCATGAGCGTCTCGGGCCCGACCGTAGCACGCGGGAGAAAAGAGGGATTCCCAAATGGGCCGAAGACGCGGAAAGGAGTGATGAACGCGCGCGAGCGTCATGTGGAGCGTGCGTGACGGCGCCGCGATCGGGCCGGCCGCTGGCCGCAACGCGAAAGTCGCAACTCCGGGGGTAGGGATTTACCAATCTCCGTCACTCCTTCGAATGGGTCCCCTCATTCAGCGGAAAAGGAGTCGCGATGCCATCGAAGAGAGCGCTGGTCGTGTCCCTGGTCCTTCTTGCAGCCTGCCGCCGCGAAATGACGACGACCGACACCGTCGCCACGAACACCGTACCGACGGCCACTACCGCGACTACGTCGACCGCGCCGCCCGAGCAGTTGCCGGCGTGCTATCCCGCGGTCACGGCGGGCGGGCCGTCCGTTCTGCCGCCGGCGGCGATCAGCGGCAACATTCCGCTGTTCGTGCCGTTGCCGTCGACGATCAATTCGCCAACGCAGATCCGGCCGTATTTCGACTGGTTCTCGTGGCAGGAGTTCATCGCCCTCAACTGGCCGGCGTCGACGACCGGTCGCGGCAATCCGCAATCGCCGGATGATCCGAGCGTCTTCAAGAACGCGGCACCCGGAACGACGACGGTCTGGAGCACCTACAAGGCCAATTGGGAATTGTTCGACCAGGGCAATCAGCGTCCCACGCCGTTCGACTCTTACGACGTACCGGTTTCGCCGACCTGCGGCACCGGCACCGTTCCGGGCGCGGGGCAGAAGAAGACGCTGGTGATGACGTCGAAGGGAAATTCGGTTCTCAATGACGGCGTCCAGGCCTTCTCGTTCCCGCTGGTCGACAACGCGCAGGACTATGTGATGTACGAGGTGCGCTACGGCCGCCAGCCGTACGAATTCATGCGCGGTACGGACAACAATCCGAAATCGTGGCTGTATCTCGCCAAGAATCTCATTCCGCCGTCGCAGATCACCATGCCGCCGACGCAGTCGACGCACGGCGCGTCGCAGACCGACCAGCTCGGCTCGATCATGATCAAGGCGGCGTGGCGGGACATGGCCGCGGTGCCGAAAGATCAATGGACGCGGTATTACGTCGTCGAGGCGGAGGTGTTCGATCCGTCGACGCAGAAATGCACCGACACGAGCGTCGGACTGGTCGGCCTGCACATCGTGCAGAAGCTCGATCTGTTCCCGGAATGGGTCTGGTCGACGTTCGAGCATGTCGACGTGGTGTCGTCGAATCCGCAGAACACGCTCTTGCAGCAATGCCCGAGCGGCGACACCGCCTGCACCCAGAACGGTTTCAAGAACCGTCCCGATTCGACGAACCTGAATCCCGACAAGAGCGCGCGCGTGCCGGTGCAGGTGCTGCGCCTCAATGCCATTCCGACGACGCCGCAAGGCGCGTCGACGGTCGACGCCAATACCGCCTTTCAAACGGCACTGGCCGGAACGCCGTGGGCGAATTATCAGCTCGTGGTCACCCAATGGCCGTTCGCCGCCAATGACATGACGCAATACAAGCCACCGGAGCAGCGTGGGACGTATCCGTGCACCTCGGGACTGCCGTTCCCGGTCACCGGAGCGGTGAATCTGACGATGGAAACGTATTTCCAATCGCCGGACAGCGCGGCCGGATCCGGCAACAGCTGCATGGCCTGTCACTTCGGCGCCGCGTACACCGATTTCAGCTGGGGCCTCAAACGGCGCCCGCACGCTTGAAAGGAATCGTAAAGATGGCCACGACGAACTGGTGGATGTTTCACGGCGACACCGCGCACACGGGCGAGGTTACCGACAGCACGATCAACAGCGGCTCGGTCGCGCAATTGAAGAATACGTTTTCCCTGAACGTGCCGGGCTCGATTCTCTCGACGCCGGCAGTCGCCGACGGCTATGTCTACGTCGGTCTGGCGAACGCCTCCGCCTCCCAGGCGGTGCCGACCGGAATCGGCGGAACGATGTTGAAGGTGAACATCGATACCGGCGTGACGGAGGCGAGCTACAGCTGGAGCGTCGATAAGAACGAACGCGACTCGCACGGCTTCGCCGGCATGGGCTGTACTCCGGCCGTCGTGAACGGGAAGGTCTATTTCATCGCCTTCAATGGCGTGCTCTATTGCCTCAATGCGTCGGACATGTCGCTGGACTGGAGCACGAATCTCCGCTGGGCCGATCTGCCGAAAAATCAGCCGGTCAACAACGTTGCGAATTACGGACAGGAACCGCCGACGCCGCAGGCGGCCGGCTGGTCGTCGCCGTGCATTTACGACGGAAAAGTATGGGTCGGCATCGGCGAAGGGGAAAACGACGCGCTCTATTCGTTCGTCTTCTGTCTGGATGCGAGTACGGGCAACGTGCTCTGGATCTTCTGCACGAATCAATTCGTGAAGGGGACGGCCAATCAGGTGAACGTGCTGCCGGCGTCGATCGTGGTCGGCCCGCTCCATCCTCCGTTTTCGAGCACGCCGACGCAGCCGGTCACTCTCGGCTGCTCGGTCTGGTCCTCGCCCGCGTATGACCCGGAGCTGGACATTCTTTATTGCTCGACCGGGAATCCCGTGCCGGACGGCGAATTGCCGAGCGCCGGCTATTCGGTCGGGCTGCTCGCGCTCAAGGGAACGACCGGCGATTTCGTCGCCTTCGTCCAGTTCCCGGCCGAGTCGAGTTATCGCGTCTCCGACATCGACGTCGACGTCGGTGGTGCACCGACGCTCTATGCGATCAACGGCCGCAAAGTGGTCGGCATCGGTTGCAAGAACGGCAGCTACATGATCTGCGATGCGCAGACGCTGGAGATCCTCAAGTGGCGCCAGATGCTGCCGTATATGAACGATGGCACACAGATCTCGACCGTCGACCCGCACGGCCCCGATACGTCCTCCGATCCGAGTCCGGTGGTCACGAACGAACAATCGAACGTCACGAAGGCCGAGAATTTCCACGGCACGTACAGCACGGCCGCGATCTGCACGCCGCAGCAGAAGCTGTTCATCGGCCTCGGCGGCAACAACTATCACTTCATCGCCTCCGGTATCGACTATCAAACGACGCCCTTCATGCGGGCGATGGATTGGGAAACGCTCGCCGATGCCTGGCCGACCGCGGGCGATCCCGCCAAATACACCAAAGCGGCTGCCGCGATGTACATGAACGCGGGCGAGAGCGGCATCAGCGTGCCGGCAGTGGTCAATGACGTGGTCTTCATGGCCACGACGCAGGTGGCGCTCTATGCGTTCAGCGCCACGGACGGAACTCTGCTCTGGAGCGACATGGTGAATTTCGGCGGACAGACCGGCGGGTTCATGGGCGGTTACGGCTATTGTCTCGGGCCTGCCATCTGGGGCAATTACGTCGTGGCCGGCGCGCTCGTGGCCGGAGGCACCGGCGGCGGTGTGTTGAACATCTACAAGCTCGGTTCGTGACGCGCAAATCCTGACGCACCATGACGCGCCTACTGCTGCTCGGTTTACTGGCCGGGATCGATAATCTGCAGGTCGCCGCCGCGATGAGCGTCGCGCCGATGGCCCGCTCGCGGCGGATGCTGCTCCTGGCGGCATTCGCCACGTGCGAGATCGCATCGCCGGTGCTCGGCGTATTTCTCGCGCACGTGCTGCGGACGCGATTCGACATTTCGTTCGACGGCATCGGACCGTTCGTCGTCGTCGCGTGCGGTATTGCGATTCTGGTGCTGGCGCTGCGTGAAAAAGACGATGCGGAAGCGCTCGTCAACAGCCGCTGGACGCTGATCGGCGTGCCGGTCACGCTCTCGGTCGACAACCTGCTCATCGGCGTCAGTGCCACGACCCTCGGCTATGCGCCGGCGCTCGCCGCATTGGTGATCGGTGTGACCAGTGCCACGTTGTGCGCCATCGGCGTGATCGCCGGCGCGCGCATTTCCCGTCTGATTCCCGAGCGCGCCGAAGTGGTCAGCGGGCTCGCGCTCATCGTCATTGCAGCCTCGATGTGGATCCGTAGTTAGCGAACGGAGGAACGACATGCCCACGTCATTCGCGAACGACATCGCCCCGATCTTCGGCCCCTTCCGCGGAAACATGCTGTGGCGGTTCGATTTGACCGATTACGATCAGGTCAAGGCGAACGCCGCAATCATCCAGGTTTTCATTACGGCCGATCCGGACAGCCGGATGCCGCCCGCGAATTACGGACCGCCGCTCTCCGCGCAGCAGATCGCCACGTTTCAGCAGTGGGTGCAGGACGGCTATCCGCCGTGAGGCGGGAATCCGCCATTACCTGGGGATCACTGCTGGACCGGCGCCTCGGTGAATCTCACGCCGGCCGGTTTCGCGAACAGAGTCGGATTCGGCTCGACGATCTGTTCGTAGGCGTCGTAGACGAATGAGAATTCGGTGTCGCCCTTGGTGACCGAGACGTGTTTCGGCAGGCCGCGCTCCGAAACGGTCAGGCGTGCCGTGGCGCCGTCGTGCGTGTGCTCGTACAGCGTGCCGCCGTCGATTTTCGTTTTCGTTGCGCCGGCCGATTCCATGAAGGGCACTTCGCATCCGAATTCGAAATTGTTCCAGTAGTCCGATTTCATGTCCCCGATGATCGGCGCGCGAAAGGCGGGGGTCGGATCGGGATCGATGGCGTGCTCGCCGGTATTGGTCATCAAGTTGACCATCCAGAGGTCGGCACCGTTTACGACGACGAGCAGGCGAATGCCGGTCTCGCGATTCGCCTCCTCCTCCATCCGTCCGAGGGTCTCGCCCGAGCGATAGAGCGTCTTCGGCTGGCGAATGAAGTGATCCTTCGGCACGTCCGGTCCGTCATAACGCATCACGATCCGCAGCGTGTGCTTCGGTACGCATTTCGCGACGAGCGGCGGCGCGATGCCGACCGCGACGACCAGAATGAGAACGGCGAGCACGCGCAATCGGACGCCCATGGGCCGGAGAGTACGTTGACCGGCGAGTGATGGCAAGGCCGGGAGGCGGACGAGCTCCGGCGTCGTGCACGCCGGAGCCATGCGAATCGGCGCGCTAATTCCCGAAGGAGGCGACGCGTTTGAAGCGCCGCAGATACGTGCTGTCGTCGCCGATGAGTAATTCGCCGTCGACGATCTTGAACGGGCGGGGCTGGGCGGTGCCGGTGTAGGAGCGGAGGACGTCGGTAGTGACGTTGTGCGTGACGGTGTTGGTCGCGTAATCGACCGTGTACGTACCGAAATAGGCCATGTAATTGTCGAAGGACTCGACCATGGCCGGATTGGCCTGCGTGCCGAGGTCCCACCAGTTCGCGGTGACGTTCGGGAGGGGCGGATTGATCGAGATCTGTACGGAGACGTTGCCGGCCGGGTCATAGACCCAGTAGCCGAGGGGCGGCTGGCCCCACGGATAGGTCCTGGGATCCCCGGGATTGTTGATGTTCCATGCTTCGACCATTTGCCAGCAACCGACGATTGTTTGTTGTTCGCTCATTTCAATTCCCTTCTGCGAATTTCCATGTGACGCCGAGCCTGATGGAGCGGCCGGGCGCGGGGTATGCCAATGCCTGCGGGTTTCCGGTGAAATCGAAGAGCACGTACCCGAGCTCGTTGTACGTCGCATCGAACGCATTGAGCAGGTCCGCGTGCAGACGCACGTTGCGGATCTCGTGGGCGATGCGTACGTCCACGCGGGAAACGGACGGCTCGCGGAACGTCGCCGCATCATCGAGAGAGACGGCATCGCGCCAGCGATAAATGAGGTCGGCGTTCGTGTGCGTCGCAATGCGGTAGTGCAGCAGGAGCTGCGCGACATGCTCGGGTATGTTCTTGAGCTGCCGATCGGGATCCTCCCGATCGGCGACGCGGGACCAGGCATAGGTGATGCGCGGCGAGAGGCGCGCTGTTTTCGCGAACGCTGCACTCGCCTCGATGCCGCGATGCATGCTCGTGCCGATGTTGCGATAGGTGAAGGTCTGGGGATCGAAGTCGATCTCGTCGCGAACGTTCATGCGATAGGCGACGACGGACCAGTCGTGCGATGCCGTCGATTGCGAGAGACCTGCTTCGAGGTTGCGGGCCCGTTGCGGCCGGAGCTCCGGGTTGGAAATCGTGAACGTGCCGCCGGCGCCGTCGGGATACGGCCGGGGATCGAAGAGTTGATCGAGGGTCGGCGCCTTGAACGCGTGTGCGTACTGCATGAAGAGCGCGACGCCGCCGAGGTGCACGTTCAGTCCGGCGCGTGGCGACCAGGCCGACGATGACTCCCGGCGACGTTCGCCGCCGGTCGTTGCGGAGGTGAGCTCGTCGCGAATGTCGTCGCGACGGAGACCGGCGGTGAGATGAACGTTGCGGATCGACCAGGCGCCGGTGACGAAGAGGCCGAGGCGATCGCGTCGTCCTTCGGCGCGCGCGACCGCATCGCCGGTCGCACCGTCGTCATCGACGAACGCATACGAGCCGTCGAGCGTCGCGCGCTCGAGATCGGTGCCGGCGCGGAGCACGGCGCGGGTCGATTCGCGCGAGGCTTCGAACGTGCCCCCGCCGACGTTCGTGCGCAATGCGCGAAACGCGCTGGCGCCGAAGCCGGGCGCGAGAAGCAGCGTGCGGAGATTGTCGTCATCGCGCCGCATGCCGTAGAGCGTGGCGTGCAGCGGGGTGCTGCCGAACGAATCGAACGCTGCACCGATCCGGCCGCGCGTGGTCGTTTGTTCGTCGAAGCGGAAGAGCGCATTCGATTGCTCGCGATCGTCGTCGATTTCGCGCCGCGTCAATGCGCCCGCGTTCTCGCGCTGATGGCGTCCGGCCTCGCCGTCGATGCGCCACCGCGCGCGTTCGTCGAGGTGCTCGAGCGCGACGTGCCCTTCGCGGCCATCGGCATTGGCGTGATCGCGAAAGCTGCCCATCGTCCAGTCGTTCGCGTTTGCGGTGAGACGATCGCCGTTCGGAAGCGGCGTGCGAAACGTCACGCCGAGCTCGCGCTCGCCGAGACTGCCGGCGTTCAACTGCACGTCCGACCGGAAGGTGTCGCTCGCGCTGAACACCTGGATGACGCCGCCGAGGGCGGTGTCGCCGTAGAGCGCGGACCCGGGACCGTGGAGGATTTCGATGCGGTCGATGCCCGAGACCCGGAAGCGCTGCCAGTCGACGTTGCCCGATTCGGCGTCGCCGACCGGAACGCCGTCGACGAGCAGTTTCACGTACTCGACTTCACCGCCGCCGAAGAAGCCGCGCGAGGTCATCATCGGAATGCCGCTCGCGCCGCTGTCGAACATCATCGTGATCCCCGCCGTCGTCGCCAGCACCTCGGCCAGCGACGTGGCGGGCAGGCGTTCCAGATCGTCGGCGTGAAAGACCGTGATGGCCGCCGCGGCCTGATCGCGCGGCTGTTCGTCGCGCGCGGCGGTGACGACGATTTCCTGACGGAGCGCCGGCTTCGCGGGCGGCGCGACAGCCGGCGTCGACGCGACAAGCGAAAGCCAAAGGAACGTGGTTCCCCAAACGTGCATGCTGGACGGGATCCTCCCGCCTAGGAGAGTCGCACGGGAGGAAATCCCTACCTGTGGATCAATCGATTTGCGGAGGGGCGAGGCGGCGTCCGGCGAGGAACAGCAGCGCGGCCATGACCATCACGCCGGCGAAGATGAGCGTCTGCATCCCGAAGGCGAGCGCCGATGCGCCGGCCCACGCATACGCGACGCACGGCACGATCGAACCGGCCAGCGAGGCGAGCAGCGCCTGCGTCCAGGTCATGGGGGAGCTGCCGGCGAGAATGGCCACCGTTTCGGCGACGATCGGAATCGGCCTGCTGACCGCGATGGCGAGCACGCCCCAGCGCTTCAGGAGTGCGCCGGCGCGTTCGTGCTCGCGCGGCGTGACGAAGCGGCGGATGAGGTCATTGCCGGCGCGACCGACGCCGAAGCCGGTGAGCGCCGCACCGATGCAGCCGGCCAGCGAGAGCAGCGTGCCGGTCCACGTGCCGAACAGCGCGCCGTTCGCGACCATGATCGGAATCGACGGCACGGGGAGAAAAACATCGGCGATGAGCAGCGCGACGCCGGCGATCGCCGCGGCCGGTCTGGCGGCGCGCATGAGCGGCTTCGGATCGTTGAGCAACGGCACGTCGCTGGCGGTCGCGATCACGAAGATCAACAGGATCAGGCAGGCGATGCCGAACGCGAGGAACCACCAGCGGCGCATGCGCTCGATGATACGTGAGCGGCGCGATTCCCGAGCCATCCGGAGCGGCGGAATGCAGCTGCCGCTCCGGATGGGCGCTTCTTACTTCCTGTTGGTGAGGTTGTTGGTCAATGTGTTGACGATGAAGCCGCACTGTCCCGACTGCGCTTCTCCGTTTTCGCGGTCGCCGGAGAAGAACGCCTGCGCGACCACGCGTCCGCCGCGGGCGTTGGTGGTGGCGCTGTAATTCCCTTTGTCATCGGTCTTCGTGAATTGCAGCTCGCGCTGCCCATCCTGCGTGAACTCGACGGCGATCAATGCGCCCGGGAGCGCCGGCGTGAGCGTTCCCTCGATGGTCACGCGTCCCGCCGCGACGCGCGGTTCTGCCGGCTGCGGACGGACGATCGCTCCCTGGAAGTAGAGCGTGTCGGGAGTGAGCGTCGTCCGCTGGGTCAGCTTCGGCGTCTGCTGTTGTTTCGGATTGCGCTTCGGCAACAGCCGCGCGCGATTCGCATCGAGCGCATTCGTGAGCGCGGTGGTGAGGCCGGTATCGACCACGCGTGTTCCGGCCACGCGGCAATCGAGCCGCGTGCGGCGGGTCAGCTGCGTCCAGACGTCGATGCCACCGATAGGGACCCACGTGTCATAGAACGGCATCTGCGCTTCGACCTTCGGCTTGCCGATGAATCCGATGGCGTTGGTTTTCGCGAGTTGTTCGCGGTCCCACTTCACCGCCGGCGGGCAATCCTTGCGCGGATCCTGCGAGGGCGGATTGGATGGTGTGCCATCGATTTCGTGCGCCGGCAGTCCGGACGGATAAACGGTGATCTCGACGGGATGACGCCCACCCGGAGGGAGCACCATCTGTGGGGGCTCGGTGGTCACGGCCCAGCCGTACGGTACGTCGCGCACGTGAATGCGCACCGGCAGTTCCCTGTCGAACGGGTTATTGACCATCGACGACAGATGTACGGCGTGGAACGGGCTGCCCGGACTGGTATCGAAATGGGTGACGTTTTCCTGCGCCAGGTTGTTGGACGTCAGCAATTCACCGGGGGAATCGATGAGCACCACTTTGATGCACGTGTGCGCGCCGACGGTCGGACGCCAGAGGACGAAGCCGTCCGCGTTTCCGCCGCCGGCGATGGTCGGATAGACGATTGTGCCGATGAAATCCCAGTTCGGACCGGCGTCGCCCATGCCCGGAGGGCTGTTGACGAACACCTGTGCGCGGACGTTCGTGGCGGCACCGCCGCCGGCATTGTGGACGCGGACGTGCACGCGATTGTCGTGATCGACCCACGCATCATCGCCGTTGCCGGCCGGGTTGCCGCTGCCGTCGGTATAGAGATAGTTGTCGAACATGTTCCGCTGGCTGTCGATCCAGATGTCGGGGGTTTCCCACGGCGGCGCGCCCCACGGCGTCACGAACGGATCGAACGTCGTCACCGGCGGTGCGTATTGAATGCGCACGTTGGTGTTGTTGCCGCTGTCGCTGACGGCCGTGATGGTGAGATTGTGCCCGGCGTCCGTAAACGACTCGCCGATTTCCAGAGGGGCCTGATTGAGATCGAGCGGCGCGCTCGGATCGTCCATGACGTACGCGGGAAAGAGATTCCCCGGCGCTTCATTGACGGCGCTGAGCAGCACGCCTTGTGCGGGCAGTGCTTCATCGCCGTTGATCTGGCGTCGATTTTCGATCACGTAGCCGACGAATGGTCCGGAGGAACTGAGCGGCACGCGAATCACCTGCGGCGAGGTGGTGCTCGATTCGAGCGGCCGCAGCAGGATGGTGGTGTCGATGGGAGAGCCGCTCGGCGGCCCGACCGTGACGATGCGCGGTCCCGACGGAATCCAGCCGCGATGCGTTTTCACATAGCCGAGAAAATGATTGAGGGTGGGGCTGAAGCCCATGATGTCCCACGGGGAAACGGTGTCGCGAACGACGCCGGGGGCGAACGTGAGATCGCCGTAATGCGTCGGCGCGCCCAATTGATGTCCGAGCTCGTGCGCCATGACCGAGGCCGCCTCGTCGAAGGGATTGCCGAAACTGTGGGCGAGCCATTCGTTCGTGTTGGCGAGCGTCATCAATCGGCTCGGCGCCGCCGCTCCGCCGACGGCCGGCGTGACAGTGGCCTCTGCGCCTTCATTGACTTTCCACCACCACGGTCCGCCGCCCTGGCCGCCGAAATCGGGCCAGCTCGTAATGACCAGTACGCGGTTGTAATTGTTGAAATTCGCGAACGGATCGGCGAGATCGATAGCCGCCTGGCCGATTCGATAGAACTCGTAATCGCTGCTGGCCAGCGACAGATCGAGCCAGCCATTGGCCGGTGCGCCGGCGCCGGAAATCGTTTCGAATTGAAAATTGGTCTGATTGAACGTGGCGCGGTTGTAGAACTGATTCGTCTCGCTGTTGAGCAGCGCCACCCAGTCACTGCAATTGGCCAGCCGCGTCGAGAGCGCATCGGTATAACGCACGCAGATGACCAGCGTCCGCTGATTGGTCCCGACGGGACTGATCGCGGCCGCGAACAATGGAATCGAGAACAGAGAGATGAAGAGACAGGTGAAGAGAGAGAGCACGATTCTCCGGAACACGTTTCCTCCTTTCCGGATGTAGTGAGACGAGGAGGAGAAGCGTTTCAATAAGTGGTGGGAGGAGGAGTGTCACGCGGGCGTGTCATCCCGTGCGACAGCACGGGATGACACGAAAGAATGGGCAAACGTGCGAGCGTTGCTTTCCTCCGCTCCTCGTCGGGTGTCATCCCGTGCGACAGCACGGGATCCCCTGCCTACGGAGCAGCGCTCGTGCTATCGGCAGGGGATCCCGTGCCTTCGGCACGGGATGACACGAAAGAATGGGCAAACGTGCGAGCGTTGCTTTCCTCCGCCTCCTCGTCGGGTGTCATCCCGTGCGACAGCACGGGATCCCCTGCCTACGGAGCGGTGCTCGTGCTATCGGCAGGGGATCCCGTGCCTTCGGCACGGGATGACACGAAGAGGAAACGTGCGAGCGTTGTTTCGTCTGTCTCCGAGCCGAATCACCACACCATGCCGCTGCCGGCGCCGCCGCACGCATTGCAGTAGCAGGGAGTCTTCGATGCGGGGATGGTTCCGCCGGATCCGACGTTCGGACAGTACGCATAGCCGGCCGGAGGCGGCAGCGGCTCGAGCACCACTTCGATTTTGCCGGCGCGATGCCGGTGTACCTCGACGGTGAGCGCGTCGATGGTTGCGGCGTACGTTTCGCTGACAGGGCGACTGCTGATCGTGGTCGCCGCGCGTTCGCTGTATTGAATCACCACCGAATCGCCGGTCTGAATGCGGCTCAGTGTCGAGGCCGTGCCATTGAGCAGGACTTTCGTTTGTGCACCGGTCCGCACGTGGATCGTGATGGGCCGGACAGCCGCGGTCGAGACAGTGATGCCCGTGTCCTGACGCTCGATCACCTTTCCGCTGAGACTCTTCACGGTCACCAGCGACTCCGCGGTGTTCGCCTCGGAGATCGCCCTTTCCTGTGACTGCAGCGCACCACCGAAAACGAGCGCCAGAACGATGATCGTAAGCAGGATGTTCTTTTTCATGACCTCTCCTCTCGCTCGGATAGTGATTCGCAGCGGGCGAGCGTTTCGGACAAGTTTGGAACGGCGCCGGCGCCGTCACCGCGTCATGAGCTCGAAATTCCGGTCAATTCCAGAACGAATTTCCCCGTTTCGATTTCCCGCACAAAGAACGTCATGCGGGTCGAAGACCAGCGTTCGTTGATCGGCAGGTAATAGTCGATGTCATGAACGGTGCGGCCATGCGCGTCCCGTTTGATGAGCTCGACGACAGAAAACCGCTCTCCGTCGGGAGAGAGGAGTCGGGGATCGGTGACCTGAATGCCGTGGGCCTGATCTTCGCGCGTGCTGTTTTCCTGAATTGCCCGTTGAAGGTCCGCGGCGGAGAAACGCTCGGAGCGATACAGCCAGCTCCGAGCGTCCTCGAACTGCCCGTTCGCGAGCAGGGCGACCCAGTCGCGAACGAATTCGCGGAGGTCGTGGCTGCTGGTCGAACGGATGAATTTCATCGTGCTCCTACGCGGTCTCCCGGGATCGTCAATGCGGTCTTCTTCGTCCAGCCGAGGAAGCCGATGAAGTAACTGTCGGCACGGGAGAGTGCGGAACGCGTCGAGCCTCGCGTGAAGCCGGCGGCGCGCAAGGCCAGCCAGCCAACCTGCCACTCGTCGCCATAGGTTCCGCCGAGGGGCGCGGCCCTCTGCATTCTGTTCGCCAGTTCGTGTTCGCTGCCGGGGTGGCCCCAGCCGCCCTGCAGGTTCACGGCGGGCGCCGTGCTGTGCGAGTACGGCTGGTGATTCTGCATCGTCGGTCCTGTGCTCGCCGCCCCCTCATGGATGATGTGATGCGACTGTTGCGCCGGATCGGCCAGCGGATCTTTCAGGCTGCGCGCCTGGTTGTACGAGGGGCTCCAATCGTAGGCCCTCATCCTGCTGGTGATCTCGGTGATGTCCTGCGTATTGCGCATGCTGTGCAGCGACAGACCGACCTGCACGGCCGAAAGCACGGCTCGCCCGTACTCTCCGGTTTCATAAGCGTCGTACGCGGAGATCGCCGCTTGTGCGGTGGTGACGACCGTGTTGGCGCGATCGATGAGGATGGCGCCGCGCACGACGATCTCACCGGCTCTTCCGGCTCTTGCGGCCAGGCCGACCGCGCGCACCGCAAGCCCGCCGCCGAATCCGCCGGTGAACACGTCGGCGGTCAGCGCGGCCACGTTCAGCGTCATGCGGATCGCGCACTCCGTGCTGTCGATACCGCCGGTGACGCACTGGTATCCATCCCACAGGAAGAAGCCCGCGTCGATGATTCCGCTGACGATCTCGCCGTTCGGATCCTTGTTATTGACCGGATCGTTCGCGAAGCCGGCGTAGAGGTTCGACGAGGAGTCGTAACCGTACGGATCGGGAGTCAGGAACGTGCCGGTGGCGGGGTCGTACCAGCGGGCGCGCGCGTAGGCGAGGCCGGTGGCCGGGTCGCGGAAGGGGAGCGAGTGGAAGTCGAAGAGCAAGGCGGTCTTCGATTCCGTGGATGCGGCGGCGTAGAGACTCGGAATGTTGTAGAGCGAGTACGTCTGGCCCGAGGCCACGATCTGCAGCAGCGTGGCGATCGACTCGCGTTTCACGACCGGGTAGTCGGCCTCGGAGTGCACGCCGTAGAGATCGACGGCCCACGACGGAGCGTTCATCACCGGCACGTCGCCCCAGCGCGTGGCGCGGAGGAAACGGCTGACGACGATCTCGACGGACGTCGACTCGGCCGCGCGCGACTGCCAGCCGGCCTGATCGAGGTTCCACTCCAGCGCGTAGCCGTCCGCGGAAAGCGTCGGCGGGAACGGATACGCCCCCTCCGAACCGTTCGTGTGACGGAAGACGAGGTTCACCGAGTTGGCGATGCTCGCGGCGTCGATGCGCTCGCTGAGATGCACCGACACTTTGATCCCGCCGCTGCCGTTCCCGCTCGCGGAGATGCGATCGACGACAGGGCCGTGCAGATATCGCGGCGCGTCGCCGTACGCATCGGCGTAGATCACGCGCTCGGCGAGATTGCCGTTGCGGTCGAGCACCGCTTCGAGCGAGCCGGTTCCGGCTTCGTCGATCAGCGGCAGATAGGTCTGAATGAATTGCCCTTCTTCGACGAGAACCTGCAGCGGATCGTCGTAGGCCTGATCGCCGTGCAGGTACTGGCGCAGCAGACCGGAGTGCTCACCGGCGCCGTTGAGGAGGCTCGCGCCTTCCACGAAGATCGCGACCAGTCGATCGGCGACCGGATCCCACGTGAACGTCGTCGACGCGGGGAGCGCATCGGTCGCGAGCACGCTCGGACGATCCTCGGTCACCCACTGCGTCCCTTCGCGGCGCAACGCACGGCGCCCGACGAGACGATCGTTGGGATCCCATGCATATTCGATCTTTCGATCGCCGGAAGATGCGGAGACGAGATGGCCGAAGGCATCGAACTCGGTGTGCCAGACGCCGTCGGAGGTGCGTTCGCCGCCGAGGAACTGGTACTGGAGCGCGGTCGACGGCGTCGTCGCGATGGTGCGCGTGCCGAGCTGCTGCGCGGGGAAACGCGTTGCGGTCCACGACTGCGGCTCGATCGCGCTCGCGAACGAACCGAGAGCTTCGCGCTGGCTCGCGCTCAAAGACGTTGCGGTCTCGCGCGCGGAGCGGAAGTCGGCATCGATGATCGTGTCGACGGTCGGCGTGGCCGAGGCGGTGGCGCCGGCCATGTCGAGAAACGAGAGCTCGAGACGTCCGCGGGCATCGTAGCGATACGACGCCCCGCGGTCGCCGAGGCCCTGGCCGCGAATGGCGGTGACGCGATTCGCCGCGTCGCGTGCGACGGCGCTGCCGCCGACGACGGTGCCGTCCATCGTCGAGACCGCGTACAGCGGCAGGAACGATTTCTGGTTGCCGCCGCCGCCCGGCAGGGAAACGGTCTCGGTGTCGGTGACGCCGTCGAAATAGCCGTAGCGCGTCTGCAGCGTCTGACTGCTGAAGAGCGGATGGCGCTCTCGCTGCGAGATCTTTCCGATCGCGCGTCCCGTGGCCTGCGTGAGGATGTTGCCGCTGGCCGTGATCTGCGTGAGCAGGTTCGAGCCGGCGTCGTGGGTTTCGATGATGGTCGAGAGCCAGCCGCCCGGCACGACCTCGGATGCAGTGACGCCCGCGGCCGGCATGGTCCAGTTGCTGCGCTCATCGTGGACGGTGAACGTGTGCTTCTGCGTATGGACGTCGATCACGACCGGCGGCTCGTCGAGTGAGGCGCGTTTCGCGAAGCGCCGCGTGCGTGTCGTGCGGGCGCGGCCGAGATCGTCGTAATCGCCGTACTGGATTTCGGCATCGCGATTCATGACGCTCGAGAGCCGGCCGGCCGGATCGTAGTGATATTGCAGGATGAGCTGCGCGCCTTCGCCTTCACCGGCGTAGACGTCGAGCGGGCGTCCGACGGAGTCGTACCGATACGATTGCCACCGTCCGGCGCGATCCTTCTTCGCGGCCACGCGTCCGCTGGCCGTGTACTTCAGTTCCTCCGTGGTGTTGTCCGGATATTCGATCCGTTTCACGCGGCCGATGCCGTCGTTGACGTACGTCGTCGTTTCACCGCTTTCGTCGCGGCGCTCGATCAGATTGCCGAGGGCGTCGTAGAGGAAGTGCTGTTGCCGGCCGTCGGCGAGCGTGCGCGAGCGCATGAGCCCGCGGCTGTCGTACGTCATCGTCTCGGCAGCCATGCCTTCGGCCTTGTGCAGCGTGATGTTGCCGGCTTCGTCGTACTCGCGGCGGGTGGTGTCGCTGCCGCCGCTCTGGATGAGCTCCACGGGGCGGTGCAGACCGTCGAAGAGAGTCGCGATCGTCGAGATCGCGCCGCTGCGCGGTTCTTCGCTGAATGTGGTGGCCGGATCGAAACCGATGTACGCGTAGCGTGTCTTTGCGAACGTGTCGGAGTCGGCTATGTCGCCGTCGGGCGAAGGCACGCCGCTGCGCACTTCCGCGGTGCGTCCCGCTGCATCGAGCGTCGTGACGCTGCCGCGGATCTCCTCGGTCGACCGTTCGCTGGCCTCGATGTTTCCGGTCCTCGAGACGGTCACGCTCCGTTTGCGATCGTCGTCCAGCCAGTCGAAGTAGGTCTGGCGCACGACCCCTTCACTCACGCTCTCGTTGATCGCGCGGAGCCGCCCGTTGCGCGAATAGCGGAAGCGTTCCTGGAAGTGAGTGACGCCGTCGGTGCCGACCTGAGAGCGATGGGTCGGGTCGTTCCAGACGTTGAATTCGGTGAGGCTGCTCCGCAGATCGTTGGTGCTCGATTTGTACGGACGGCCGTAGACGTCGTACTGAATCCAGAGCTGGCGTTCGCCGTCGCTCTGCCAGCCGATCTTTCCGATCGGATCGTAGGCGTAGCTGTGCACGATGGAGTCGGTGCCGCTGCTGCGTTCCACGACCTCGGGACGCCCGAGTTGATCGAGCGTCGTTTTTTCCGTGGCGCCGCCGCTGCCACCGACCGAAGGATCGGTGCGCGTCACCGTGCTGACCTCGTGATTGAGATCGTAAGACGTGGTGGTGGTGAGCGTGGTGAGCGAGTCGTTGACCGCCGCACCGCTGAGCGAGGTCTCGGTGACGCGATGCACGGCGTCGTACTCCATGCGCGTGATCACCGCACCGATGCCTTCCTGCTGACGGGAGTTGTAGACCGTGCGGCCGCTGGCGTCGTACGCGGTGGTGACGTCGGCGAGCGTTTCGCCGTCGTGTCCCTTCACGGTGCGATGAATCTCGCGGTCGAAGGAGTCGTACTCGACCTCGGTGACCGTTCCGCGGGAGTCGGTTTCGGTGACGCGGAATCCGCCGTTCGCGCCGCGGGTGTATTTGTAGGTGGTCGGCTCCCCGCCGATGCGCATCGTCTGCAACGTGCCGCGCGAGAAAAGATCGGCATGCGATGCTTCGACGTACTCCATCGTCGTGGCGCGCGAGGCATTGCCGCTTTCGCCACCAGCCTCGGTCTTCTCGATCAGCCCCATCGTGTTGTACGTGGTGGTCGTCGTGGCGCCGTCATCGGTCTTGCGAACCTGCAGCCGCTCGTGATTCGGCAGCTGGATGTCGCGGCGCTGGAGCTCTTCGATGTCGAGACCGCGCTCGATGGCCACCGGCGTGGCCGCGGCGTTCGGATGCTCGGTGTCGTAGACGAGGCGCGTGATCTCCGCTCCGCCCGCTTTCACCTCGACGAGCACCATGCCGGGCGCGCCGCCTTCGGCCTTCTTGAACGTGAAGGCATCGACGAGACCGTTCGGATACGTCGCGGTCTTCAACTGCCCTTCGGCGTCGTAGGTGAACTTCGTCTCCTGGTCGGTTTTCCTGCGTTGAATGTTTTCGATGCGCTCGATCGAATCCGAGCTCCGTCCCTCGAACGTGGTTTTCACCGATTGAACCTGCGCGGGGAGATCCGGATCTTCCGGTGCGGTCAACGCGTACACCCACTCCGCCCCGAGCACGTCCGTCACGGTGGTGCTGTTCTCTGTGTACTCGACCGTGGCGTGTTCGCCGGTGGCCCAGGTCTGATCGGCGACGCGGTCGTTGCCGGGGCCGCCGTAGGTGAATTTCACGCGCGCTTTGTTCGTGTTCGCCACTTCATCGGGGTCTTTGATGGCGGTCAGGTTGCCGCTGCGCTCGAGGTAGGGTTTGAATTGCGCATCGACGCCGGGGGCGGTGCTGGTGGGCATCGCCGCGTCGAGGTATTCGTACTTGATGGTCGGGCGATTCGAACCGGTGAACGTGTAGTCGGCGGGAGCGCCGGACGCCGCGGACACCTCGGGGAGCTCGACCTGCGTCAGTCGCGCCCTGGCGTCGTATTCGTAGCGCACCGTCCGCTCGCGCCAGTCTTTCACTTCCTTCAGCAGTCCCGGATAGGCGCCGGTCTCGTCGCTCTCTTCCTCTTTCCAGTACTCGAGCTTCGTGGTGCGACTCACGGAGTCGACGATCTGCGCGAGGCGGCCCTGACGATCGTAGAGATAGCGAATGGTGTTGCCGTTCGCGTTGCCGGCGGCGACCGCTTCCGCTTCGTACGAGACGAATTCGTCGGACTGCGAGATCAGCCGTCCGAGCTCGTCGAACGTGGTGATGCGCCACTGCTGATCCTGCAGCGTCCAGCCGCCGCTCGCGGCGCGCACGAGCTTGAGGTTGAGACCTTTCGGCGATTTGTATTCACGATCGCCCTGCTTCTGTTCGAACAGCCACACTTCGCCGGCGCCGTCGCGCCATTCCACACTGCCGTTCGGCAGTGCGCGCAGGCGCTGGAAGATCGACGACGTCCACCCTTGTCCGAGGAGTCCGGTGCCGAGGGTGCGCGAGCGATAGCTGCGATCGATGACCACGTTCGCACCGGCGCGACCGCCGGCGTCGAGATCGAGGGCCGTCGTTCCGAGCTCGCCTGATTGCACGTACAGCGTTTCCTGCAGCGCACCGCGTGCGATCGGCGCGTTCTGCGCGGCGACGAGCACTTCGGTCGGACGCACCACGTCCGCGGTCACGGTCGCGAAGCGGGTGAGCAGGCGATCCTTCTCGCCGAGCCACTCGTACTTCGTGCCTTTGAAGATGGTCTTGTTCGGATCCTGCTCGATGAGCTCGGGACGTACCGCGAGCAGCGGACCATTGGTCCAGAGCTCGTACACGCCGTCGTTCTCGGTGGCGTCGTCGAGGTACTGCGGCCGTTCGCAGAACCTGCAGCCGGCCTTCTTCTTCGCCTCGTCGTCCGCGTTCTCCCAATCCCACTTCGCGCTGGCGCGCGGATCGGCGAGGGCGATCACCCACGGCGAGACGAACTTGTTGAAGCCGCGCAGGTGGCGAAGCTTCTTCTTCAGCAGCGGATCGTCGGGGATGATGCGCTGCAGGCGGAACTTCGGCGCGGCGCGGTTCTCCTTTTCGTCGGAGCCGTCGCGCAGCGTGCGGCGCAGGTGTGCGCGCGGGAATCCTTCCGGCGTCTGTTCCGCCGGCGCATCGAAGACGCGTTCGCTCTCGATCGCGACCTGCAGTTCCTGATTCGATTTCGTGAGCGCTTCGACGATCGCGCCGGGGAGCGACACTTCGAGACGGAACGTGCCGAGCGAAGCGTTTTCGCGGCAGCGCGCGATGGTGCCGTTGCACGGCGGCAGTTTCCTGATGCGCTCCTGGATCGATTGCGGCGGCTCGACGCCGAGCGGAACGATGCCGCTCACTTCGGAGAGTCCGCTCTCGTCGCCGAGATCGACCTTCATGCGGATCGACGGATCGATGGCCGCAACGACATTGACCTTCTGCTTCTGCAACTGGCCGGCGTAAACGATGCCGGTGTCGGGATCGAAGACCGGTGCGAGCGTGCCGCTGACGACACCCGGCTCGGAGCGCCAGACGACGCGCGGATCATCGGCGCCGACCGCTCCGGGGCTGCTCGGTTTTCCGGCCAGCGCCTTCTTGACGCTGGAGAAGAGCTCGTCGGGCGCGAGGGTCCTGCCGAACTCGTCGACGCGCTCGTCGAGGCGGGCGATGTCGACCAGCAGCACGCGGCCTTCGCGATCGACGACGACGGCGAGATCGGTGCGCGGCACGGCCCGCACGGCCACGGCGCCGGTGGAGATGTGAATGATGTCGACGATGTGGATGCCGATGAGCGGGTCGTAGCCGAGGATCGTCGACTGTGGCGAGCCGCTCACTTCGACGACGATCACGCCGTAGTCGCCGCCGGCGATGAGCTCGTAGTCGCGCGTCGCTTCCTGATTCGGATGCGAGAGACGCGCGCCTTTCGCGTTGTCCTGCGCTTCGATGCGCCACGAGTAGTTCGCGATCGAGTTGAAGCGTGCGGCCGGCTCGCGCTGGGCGGCGCCGACGAACGCGTCATGCAGCGTACGCATGCGCCTGGCCACGCCTTCCGGCTCGAACGGCGAGACGAAGATCAATCCTTCGTCGGGACGGATGTGGCAACGCGCGTCTTCGTTTTCCTGCAGCGGCTGGAGATGTCCTTCGGTCGGCGGCGTGATGCGCAGATCGAGCAGACCCTGGCGCGAATCGGGCGCGTAGACGCGAATGTCGTTCGTTTCCGGATCGACGCGAATCGCGGCCTCGGCGCTGAGCGAGAGATCGCGAATCGACCACGTCGGCGGCTCCGGCGTATTCGTGTACGGAACGAAGCAGGTCTTGTCGTTTTCGGCGGAGGTGAGCGCGATCTGCTCGCGCATCGGCGTCCAGTCCTCCGGCAACGGATCGAAGTCGTTCGACTCCATCGCGTTGAGGTCGTACACGCCGATCCCGAATCCGTAGTGCGACACGACGCCGTACGTCGTGCGGTTGCGCTTCACGACCAGCCGGTCATCGGCGCGGGCGATGACGTTCTGCAGCGAGGCCGGTGAGGAGGGCGTCGCATCCGCGGACCAGCGCAGATCGAGCGTCACGTTCTCGACGGTGACGCGCTGCACGAGGTACGGGTTGTTTCCGTCGTGCGGCAGATTGAGCGACAGCTCTTTCACGCCGTTCGGGAACGAGCGTCCTTCGATGGCGCCGGTGGCGTTCTTGAACGCCGCCAGTCCGTCGTACGAAACCTCGTCGTCCTGCAGCAGGAGCTGCACCTTGCGCGGGATCGACTCCGGACGATCGGAAAGGAACGTCTCGCTGGTGATGCCGAGGCTGGAGCTGTAGCCGAGACGCCACGAGATCAGCGCGCTCGACTTCGCCTTGCAGACGACGTGCGGCAGCGACGAGCAATCGGACGACGCCGACTCTCCGGCCTTCAGGAAGTCTTCAATGCGGTAAGAACGGAGGAACCCCGTCGCCGCGGTCTGCCCGGTGACGTACACGCGTCCATGCGGATCGCTGGCAATACCCCAGTATTCATTCGAGCCGGAGTCTTCGCTCTCGCGGCCACGGACGATGGCCACCGGGAGCGGCTGCGTGCCGTCGGAACCGTCGAGCGAGGCAGGATCGGCCGCGTCGTACGCGAGCACGCCGCCGTCGAGCGCGGTGACGAAGAGAAGGTTTCCGTTGAGCGCGAGGTCGCGCACCATGCCGAAGCTCGCGTCGGGCCCCTGGCGGATGTCGAACGACGCGATGTTGCCGCCCGGCTTGCGGACGCTCATTTCGAGATGGAGATCGCTGCCGCCGCCGATGACGACGCGCTCGCCGTTGCGCTCTTCGGTCGATTCGCCGAGACGGAGTCCGGGCTGTGGTGCGTCGGGTGAGCCGGCGCGATCGGCGAGAGTCTGTTTGAGCGTGAGCCGATAGATCGAATCGCGTGCAAGCGACGACGGCAGCGTGATCGTGACGCGGCGTCCGCCGGAGTCGACCTCGAAGCGGGCCTGCTTCGTGATGTCGGTGAAGAGCGGCGCCCCCTGCGTCGGAATCGGCGCGCGGTTGAGCACGAAGTGGTTGTGCAGGAACGTGTCGATCTGATCGGCGGTCTGGCCGTCGACGTAGATCGCCTCGCTGAACACGACCGAGAGCGAGGTGTACGGATCGATGTTTTCCTGCGCGACGAGCAGGACGATGCGATCGCCGAGCTTCGCCGCCAGCGCGTGCGTCTCGTTCGCCTTGCCGGACGTGAACGTGCCGTTGGTGACGTTCAGCATCTCGATGGCGATGTCGCCGGTGAGCGGGTCGTCTCCGGGAGAGAGCGTCACCCGCTCGTTGTCGAGGCGCAGTTTGAAGTTGCGGATCGACTCGATGTCCGTCTCCTCGGCGGTGAGATCGGCCGTCTCGATGCGGAACGGCGTCGCGAACACCGGATACGGACCAGCCGCATTTTTCTGCGGGTTGTCGACGATCACCGCCGCACCCGGATCGCCGATCGGAATCGGGTTGTATGCCTTCGTGAACGCGGTGAGGCCGGTCGACGAGTCGACGCCGACGACCGTGAACGGCTTGCCGGTGAGCACCGGAATGATCACGCGTCCGCCGCGCTCGGTCATGTAGGTCGCCGGGATGTAGAACGACGCGAGCGTGTTCCAGTGCAGCTCGTAGCCGAACTGGAAGGCGTCCATCGCCGCCCAGCCGACGCCGGCGCCGTCGCGCACGCGGATGTCGTGGAACAGGAACAGACCTCTGCGCGCGAGCCCGTAGAGGTACTTCTTCACCTGATCGCCGGTGAGCGTGGCGTTCGTCGTGACGTGGAACGCATTCGCGGCGACGCGCAGCTGCGAGGGCGACGGCGTGGTGGTCAGCGTCGAGCCGTCGACACGCACGGTGTCGATCGCGAAGAGGCGAGGACCACGCGTCGATTCGCCGAGCGTCGAGAGAATGAAGTTGCGGCCGTCGATGCTCGTGCCATTCGGCAGCGGCATCGAGAGCTGCATCCGCTTGAGCGCGGTGCCTTCGAAATCGACGCGCGCCGCGGAGACGAAGTTCACGTCTTCATCGAGATGCGGAACTCCGGCGAACGCGCTCTTCGCTTCGAGCGCGAGCGTGATCACGGTGGGCCTGTCGAACGTACCGGCTTCGAGCTCGAGGGCGATGCCGTCGACGCTGACGAAGCGCGACGCCACATCCGTGCGGGCCACGAAGGAACGGCCATCCTCGGAAACGAACGGCGTCAGCGGCACGATCGCCGCGACGTTGCCGGCCGTGTTCACGGCCTGCAGGTCGATGAGGTCGTTGATGGTGATGCGGTCGCGCGGAGCGCCGTGCCCGAGGTCGAAGGAGAACGAGCCGTCGGCCGCGGCGGTGGCCTGATAGCGTTCAATGAAATCGACGCCGCGACGGATCGAGACCGCCTGCCAGCCGGAGGGAAGCGCGCCGCTCGTGCCGAAGACGCGCGACCTGCCGTTCGCGTCGGGGATGGTGATGTGAATGCGATCGGCATGCACGTCGCCGCTCAGCAGCACTTCGACCGTTTCGATCGCGTACGTCGCGGCGATGCTCGACGAACCATTCGTGGCCCGCACCGGCGCGATGCGAATCGGATAGGTGGTCTTCGGCTGCAGACGCGCGCCCGGCTTGAGCGTCCAGGTGAGACCGCGCGCACCGTCGAACGTGGTGACGCCGTCGGCGTTGGTGACGCTGATGGTCGAGGCAGTGATGGAGCTCGCGTCGAGATCGCGATCGAAGGAGATGCGAATCGTCGAGGCGAGGGAGATGTTCGTGGCCAGGGTCGCGTGGGAGAGCGCGGCGTTGTTGTTGTTGGCGTCGAGCGCGTTTGCGGAGACGATCTGCGGCGGCTGCGGCGCGAGCACGAGATCGACGCGGAGAATCGCGTCCGCCGCAGGCGCGGCCGGATGCGTGTAGGTCGCGCCGTCGCCGGTGGACGTGTGTCGCGGCACGAGGCGGAACGGAGCGTCGGGCGCGGCAAGGACCGGCACGTTGTAGATGCCGTCGCCGCGCGTGAGATCGGTGACGCCGAGGTTGTTCGGAGTGATGTGCGCGCGCTCGAGGAAGCGGCCGCCGTCGCCGAGGCGCAGCGTGCCGGTGGCGATCGCGATCGGATGCTCGGCCGCGAGCAGCACATAACGTCCTTCGCGGATGATGCCGTCGAGCGGCAACTGCGAACGATCGATGGTCTGCGTGGTGAAGCGATTGCTGCCGATCGAGGTCATGCGCGCGGCGAGACGTACCGCCTTGCCGTACGGCGTGTCGTCGAGCACTTCGGCGAGGATGAGCGGACTGTTCGCGGTGATGCCGTTGGCATCGACGGTGAACGTGGCTCGCGCCGGCGCGAAGAGCGCGAGTGGGGAGACGGCGTCATTCACGCCGTCACCGTCGACGTCCTGCGGCGCGGGCTCGGTGGCGCGCTGCAGGGTGAAGTGCACGCCCCCGAGGATGCGGAAGCCCTGAATGCTGCCGATCGCATCGAGCTCGGATGGTCCGAGCGAGGTTGCGGTGGCGCGCAGCGCTTCGGGCGCGGCGCCGGTGGGGATGTCGATCGACACCCGTTCGTCGCCCGGCACCCGGCCCCCTTCCGCGCCGATGAGCGTGCCGCGATCGAGGCGGCCGGCGTAGGGGAGGATGCGGATGTGATCGAAGCCGATCTCGAGAATCACTTCCGCGGCGCGCGGACTCGGCGCGAGATGGAAGTCGGCCACGCTGATCGAGCCGTTCAGCGTGCGATAGAGCAGCAGGTCGGTGGCGAACGGCGGATCGAGCAGCCGCGAGCCGTCGGCCAGATGCAGCTCTTCATCAATGTACGCTTGTACCGCGGTACCACTGGGGTAGGTCGCGTCGACCGCTCCTTCGACTTCGAGTCTGGCGACCGTGCGGCCGCTCGGCAGCACGATCGGCGGATCGAGCGTGAAGTCGCGCTTCACGAGAGTCGTGGCCGGCGGCACCGACACGCCGCGCAGGGCGGAGCCGTTGGACGCGAGCGGCGGAACGGCCAGCGGCGCGCGATCGCCGTAGACGAGCGCGTATGCACCGGCGCTCTGAATCGCCACCGAGGCCGTGCCGTTCGCGGCGATGTTCACGGCCGCATCGAGCACGAGCCATTCGTCGCGGACGTCGTCGTAGCGCACGGCGGTGATGTTCTGCGCCGCCGCGGTGATGTCGTTCGCCGGAACCGTGAACGTCAGCGTGGCGCCGTTCAACGCTTCGTCGAGCGCGCCGTCGACCGACACTTCGGCCGCGGCCAGCGGTGACCAGCCGATCGGCAGGAGGCCGGTGAGCGCCTGCGCGCCCATCGACGTCGCGGTGACGCTGCGGCCGTTCGCAAGCGCGCCGGCAGGAATCGTGAGCGTGACGCTGCGCGTGATCGCGGTGTCGCCACCCTGCGTGAGCGTCAGCGCCGCGCCGGTCGACGTCTTCGCGTCGCCGCGCTTCGTGAGCCGGATGTCGATCGGCACCACACCGGCACCGGCCGGCACGAGGATCTGCCGCCAGACGGTGCTGTACGCGGTGCGCGAAACGGCGATCGTGTGCGCTCCTTCGGGGAGCCGCAGCACGTAGCGTCCGCGCGCATCGCTGCTGGTGGTGAACGGCGTGCCGCCGACTTCGACGCGGATCGTCGCGGAAGCGAGCGGACGTCCGGTCGTGGCGTCGTACACCTCGCCGGAGAGGAAGCCGGAGCCATCGCCCGGTTGCGGTTCGCCGGTGGCGACGTCGAAGGCCTGCGCGTACGGCGCGACGAGACGGTTGCCGATGGTGTCGGTGATCGCGGTGGTCACACCGAGGGTGAAGGAGGTCGTCTTCAAATCCTCGGCGGGCGTGACGGTGACGACATTCGCGTTCGTGGCGAACGTCGCCGGGACCGCGTGTCCGTCGGAATGCGTGAGCAGAATCGAGCCGCCCGTCACGATCGGCGCGAGAATGCTTTCCGAGAAGTGGATGGTCAGGAGGTTCGTGCTGCGATCGAATGCGCTCGCGATGACGCGCGGGCCCGAGCAGTCGATGCGCGCCTGCAGTTCGGCCGCGGGCGAGACGCTGCCGTCCGCGGCGACGGTGCGCACGCGCAACAGCAGATAGCCCGACTGCCCGCTCACCGGCAGTGTGAAGCGGAACTTGCCGTTTGCATCGGCGACCGCGGGCATGGTGATGCTGCCTGCTTCGAGACGCACGCGTGCGCCCGCCGTGGCGGTGCCGCTCACCTCGAGGGATTCGCCGCAGATGACGTCGCCGATCGCATCGAGCGACGGTGCGGTGGCGGAGACGTTCGCGGCGATCGTGAACGTGCTGCTGAACTCCGATTGCAGCGCGGTGCCGGCGAGATCTTTCGCCGTCGTCGCCACGACGATGCGATACGACTGGCCGCGCTCGAGCAGCGCCGCGGGGGCGAACGTGAGCACGTCCTTGTCGAGATGCGTCACTCCGGTGATGACGCCGCCGCCGATCGCTTCGAGCCTGAACGCGGAGGCGGTCGAGGCGCGATCCATCGGTGCGGAGAAGAGGACGAGCACGAGCGCGCCGGCGTCGACCTCGGTTGCTTCCTGCGCGGGGAATGCCTCGAGCACTTTCGGTGCAGTGCTGAGCTTCGTGACGAGGATCGTCGCCGACGCGCTCTTGCCGTCCGGATCGGTGACGCGCGCGACGACCGGCGTGACGCCGTTGCCGAGTGTGAGGAACGGAATCGCGGCGGCCTCGTACGTCGTGCCGCTGACCGTGGCCTGAGTGCCGTTCACTTCGACGCGCGCTCCTTCGGCGGCGGTGAAGGAGCCGCTGACGCGGAACGTGTCGCCGTCATTCGCACCGAAGTAGGTGTGGTCGAGCGGCGCGGTGATGGTGATCGACGGCAGCGAGGCATCGCGCGTCACTTCCACGTCCGCGGTCGCTTCGCGCCCCGCGGCGTCGCGGCCTTTCACGCGCAGCGTCTGTTTGCCGGAGAGGAGCGAGACGGTCGCGGAGTACGCGCCGGTCGAGTCACTCCATGCATGCGCTTCCGCGCTGACCGGCGAAGCATTCGCGGTCGAATTCGTAACCGTGATGGTTGCAGGATCGAGCCAGGTGTACGTGCCGGCGACGTGGATCGTGGCCGCACCGGTGAGCGTGCCGGGAGCCGGCGTTGCAATCGCGATCGACGGGAGGTTCTTCAGATACGTGCCGCGACGCGAGGCGATGGCCACGCGGCCCGCGCCGTCGCGCCCGCGCGCGACCAGCACGTTCAGCCCGCTGGCCATGCGCATGCCGGTGGCGGTGTACGTGCGCGTCGTGCCGGCGTCGGTGCCGTGGATGACGGCCTGCTGTCCGTTGACTTCGGCGCTGGTCACGCCGGGGCCGACGGTACCGGTGACGGTGATCGTTTCTTCGGCCGTGACGAAGCCTTCGGCCGGCGTGTCGATCGTGATCGAGAGCTGGCCGGTGATGCGATGCAGCGTGAGCGTGACCGGATCGCCGCTGGCCGCGCCGCTGGCGTCGGTGCAGGTGAGCCGCACCACGTTCGCCCCTTCGAGCGGAAGCTCGACGGTGGCGAGGAACGAGCCATCGAAGACGGTGGCGTCGTGATCGTTGACCCGCACGCCGACGCCGTTCACGAAGCGGCCGACGAGCGTGGTCGACGAGCCGAGGATCACGGCGTTGTCGGCGGGATCGAAGTTCGACAGCTCGCAACGGCCGCTGCTCGTACCGGTGGAGCCGATGAAGAACGTCCGTTCCGCGCGGGTCTCGTTGCCGGCCAGATCGCGGGCGACGGCGGTGACGATGTGGCCGCCGGCGGCGGTGATGGTGGTGGTGGCGGCAGTGGTCTTCGTGCCGTCGATCGACGACTCGGTGGTGACGGTACGTCCGCCGTCGTCGGCCGCGAATGAGATCGCGGCCTGCTGCGGGAAGCGTGCGCCGTCGGAAAGCGGCTGATTCGATTCGAGGATCGTCAGCGACGGGGGAGTGAAATCGGCGGTGACCTCGACGCTGGCCGTGACCTTCGCGTCGTCGTGACCGGTGGCGGTCGCGGTGATGGCGTTCGGACCTTCGACGAGCGGATGGCCGCTGAGGCGGAAGGCGCCGGTCGGATCGACCGGCACGGTCTGCGTGCCGATGGTCAACGTCTTGACCGATGCCGGCGTGAGCACGCGCCCGAGCACTTCCGTGGCCGGACGATTCGTCGTCGAGTGGTCGGGCGGATAGGTGAGCACGATGCCGGGGCCGGCGCTGCGGCGCGTGACCGTGGCGTCGTCGCGGCCGGCGTTGCCCGCGCGGTCGCGGCCGATGGCCACAAGCACGTTTTCGCCGAGCTCCAGCGCGAACGACGGGAGCACGAAGTCGCCGTTCGCGGCCAGCGTCACGGCGATGCCGTTGACGGTCGCGCTGACGCTGTCGCCGGCGTTGCCGCGGATCTCGATCGTGTCGTCATCGAAGAGCGCGTGGTCGGCCGGCGTCTGAATCGTGACTACCGGCGGCGTGGTGTCGATGGTGAACGTCGCGGTGGCGTCGCCGGTGTGCTGCAGCGCATCTTCCGCGTGCGCGGTGAGTGTGTACGCGCCGTCGTTCGCGATGGTCGTGCCCGGCGTGAAGTTCCCGCCGTTGAGTGATGCGGTGATCGTGGCCGAAGGATCATTCGCACGGATGACCGGCGTGATCGCGCGGGCGAAGAGCGCGTTCGCCGCGATCGGCGCACCTCCTTCGAGAATCTCGACGACCGGCGCGGCCGTGCGCACGATGACGCTGTACGCATGCTCCGCGCTGTTGCCGGCGCGATCGGTGGCGCGCAGCGTGAAGCGATTGGTCCCTTCGGCGAACGGGACGGTCGCGAGCTGGAACGAACCATCCGCCCCCGGCGTGACCGCGAGGTTCAACGCCGCGATCTCGACGCGTGTGGCATCAGGATCGGTCGCGCCGGTGATGCTGTTCGGCAGCGTGCTGACGGTATTGCCGTTCGCCGGATTCAGATTGCGAATCGCCGGCGGCGTGAAGTCGAGCACGAACGTGAGCGAGCGCGAGCTCGTGTGTCCCGCGCAATCGCTCGCCTCCACGGTCAGCGTGTGCGAGCCTTCGGCGGCGATCGCCGTGCCCGATGCGTACGGTTGTCCGTCGAGCTTCGTGGTCACGGTTGCGTCCGCGCCGCGCACGAGCAACGCCACCGGACGATTGAGCAGCGTCGCCGTGAACGGAGCGCCCGACTCGATGACCTCGATGACCGGCGCGGTGCGGTCGATCGTGACCGCGCGGGTGAGCGTTTCCTCGTGACCGAGGGAATCGGTAGCCCGCACGGAGAACAGCACGGAACCTTCGCTGACCGGCAGCGTGGCGGTCCAGCTGTTTCCGCTGATCGTGGCCGGAACGCTGTTCGTGCCGATGGTGACGGTGATCGTGTCGAGACGATCGTCGCTGACGGTGCCGTTCACTTCGAGTTGTTGCGTGTCGAGGCAGGCGTCGGCCGCGGGCGCCGTGATCGTCAGCTGCGGCGCGCGGGTGTCGAGAATGATCGTGATCGTCGCCTCGCCGCTGTTGCCGGCGAGATCTCTGCCGATCGCCCGGATCGTGTTCGGTCCTTCGACGAGCTGCAGCTGCGCGCTTGTGAAGGTCTTCGTGGTGGCGTCGATGACGGCCGCGGCGGCATTGACGGTCATCGTCACCGCGTCATCCGACGTCCCGGCGGTGATCACGATCGGCGTGGAGACGACTTTGTCGTTCGGATGCGACGTGAAGACGAGCGCCGGCGCGGTGGTGTCGATGGTGAACGCCGCGGTGGCGGGATCGTTCTGCCAGCCCACTTCGTCGGTGGCGACGATCGAGAGCGCGAACGTGCCGTCATTGGTCACCGGAAGAGGCGTGTAGACGACGCTGCCGTCGCTCTGCGGCGAAGGCGCGCCGAGGTCGAACACATTGCCGTTCAACGTCGCGGCGATGGTCGTTTTCGTCCGATCGTCGACCGTGACTTTGAATGAAACCGCGCGCGCGAAAAGCGCATCCGCCTCGAACGGCGCGTTGCTTTCCGCCTCGACGATCGTGACCACAGGTTTCGTCTTGTCGAGCATGAAGCGGAACGGACCGGCTTCGTTCGTGTTGCCCGCTTCATCGCGCGCCGTCGCCCGAATGGTGTGCTCCGCGGCCTCGGCGGTGATCGGCGTGCCGAGTCCGTACTCGAGACCATCGACGAACAGCGAGCGCTCGGGAGTGGTGGTGATGTTGTCGGTCGCGGTGACGACCGGGTTCACATCCCGATTGAATTTCATCCCGTCGGTGAACGGCTGCCCGCCCTCGGTGAGCGTGATCGCCGGCGGCGTCAGATCGACGGTGAACGGCAGCGGGCCGATGATCGTTTCGAGCCCGGCCGCGTTGCGCACCACCACGCGGATGTTGTGCGGCCCCTGCGTGCTGTACGGCGTGTTCTCGGTGTACGGCGCGTCGTCGATGAAGAGCTCCCGCGTCGTCTGCGTCGTGTCGACGACGTCGAGCCGGAACGACACCGCGACCTTGTAGAACTCACCTCCCTGGAACGGGACGTCATTGCCGAAGAGCGTGACCTCGGGTTTCGTCTTGTCGAAGACGAAGTGGCGCGTCTCGCTGCTGGTGTGGCCGGCGCGATCGTCGGCCGTGATCTCGAGCAGATGCGCGCGCTCGGCGACGATCTCGAGCGGCGACTGCACGATCTCGCCGTTGAGCTTTGCGGTGACGTTGCGCAGCGTGAGGTCGGTGGCGCTCCAGGTGAGGGTGACGTTGTCGCGGAACGATTCCCCTTCCCCGAGCGGGACGCCGTTCGCGAGAATCGCGATCACCGGCGCGGACTTGTCGAGGTAGAAGTGCCGCGTGACGCTGTTCGTCCACTGCAGCTGATCGATCGCCGAGACGGTGAACGTGTGCCGCGCTTCTTCGGCGACAGACCACGGCAGGTCGATCGCGCTCGTGCCGAGAGTCGCGGTCGATTCGACGGACGTGATGTCGGTGATGGTCGCGCTGAGCGTGACGTCCTGCGAGAAGACCGCATCTTCGGTGAGCGCGGCGCCGTTGCCGAAGAGCGCGATCGCGGGCGGCACCTGATCGACGAGCAGATCGAGGGCCCCTTCGCTGCGATTGCCGACCACGTCCGTGGCGACGACGGTG
This sequence comes from Thermoanaerobaculia bacterium, assembly GCA_036261885.1. Lineage (GTDB taxonomy): Bacteria > Acidobacteriota > Thermoanaerobaculia > Gp7-AA8 > Gp7-AA8 > QHVT01. The sequence goes on from DATAJY010000005.1 coordinate 97,748, forward strand.
ATGCGATGCGGGCCGTCGGCGTCGATCGGCGTGCCGCTGACGAACGGATTGCCGTCGAGCTTCGCCTCGACGGTGGGCGCGGTCGAGAGATCGTCGATGACGCGGACCTGAATTCTCGCCGGCGCCTTGAACAGCGCGCGCACGGCGGGATCGAGCACGACGTTGCGGTCGAGATCGACGAACTCGATGCGTGGCGGGGTGTGATCGACGGGGCTCTTCGCCGCGATGTCGTCGATGTAGGCGTCGCCTTTGACCGCGGCCCACATGCCGATGCGGCCTTTCGTCAACCGCGTGGCCGAGGCGTCGACTGCGTCGATCATCCAGGTGGCCGGCTCGGTCGTGCCGTCGCGCCAGAAGCGCGCGCGCAGACGCGTGGCGCCATCGACGTCGTCCGCTTCGATCGCAAAGCGGTACCACTGGTTCGGCAGCGGCGTGAAGTTCGAGTCGAGCGTCCCGGCCAGTGCGCCGGCGCCGAAGGCGAACACCTGCATCGTCAGCGTGCTGGTGGCGTTCTGCGACCAGAGTCCGATGAGGTAGTACTGATCTTTTTCCGGATACGCGGAGAGCACGGTCAGGCCGATGCGCGACGTCTCGCCGGTGCGAATGAGCCGGCCGCTGAGCCCGAAGCGGCCTTTGGCGTCGAACTCCTTCGTCGACAGCGTCGAGAACGTGCCGATGCGGGGGTTGCTGCCTTCCGGTTTGCCCGAGGACTGCTTCGTGCCGTAGACGATGTTCGGTCCCTGGTTGCCCTGCAGCGGATCGGACCAGCTTTTGTACAAACCGCTCGCCGTCGGCTTCGGTTTTCCGATCGACGTATCGATCCAGCCCGGAGGATTGCCCGGCATTCCGTACGACTGGAAGTCGTCGGTGTACGTGACCTCGCTCTGCGCGTGCGCAAAGAAAGTCGCGCAGAGCAGGAGTGCGAGAACGATGAGTCGAGCTGGTCTGTTGGTCATCTGGATCTTCTCCGTTGCGACGGCGGCGGGAGGAGTGAGCGGGCCGCGATGCGGCCCGCTCACGGGCGATTGACGATGTGGAAGAAGGTTTCGCCGGCGACGTAGAGCGTCTTGCCGATGGCCTTCACGTCGGTGGCATTCCCCGGCAGCCGCTGGCTGCCGAGAATCACCGGCTGTTGTTTGTTCGACGTGTCGATGAACGTCAGACCGGGGCCGCCGGCGTCGGCGACGACGATCTCGTTCGGGCCGGAGATCGCCACGGCGCGGGCGATGCCGGGCGTCTGCACGATCGACTTCAACACCGGCGCGGCGGGATTGGTGATGTCGACGACGGCGATCCCTTTGGTGCCGCCGACGACGTAGAGCGTGTTGCCCTGCACCGCGCCGTTGAAGCTGTCGAAGTTCGCGATCGGCAGATTGCCGGCGATGCTGATCGCGTTCACGTTGCGGATGTCGAGGATGCTGACGTCCTTCGACACGCTGATGGCGGCGAGGTAGTCGGCGCCGATCGGCACGAGCTCCGCGAAATCGAAGTCGGCGCCGTCGTACATCTTCTGTTCGCGCACCCACTGCGGCTGGGCCGGTGAGGCGAGGTCGTAGATGCGGACCATGCCGTCGTAGTGGTAGCCCGCTTCCGCCGCGAAGAGCCGGTTCCCGACCACGGCCAGCGCGTTTTCGCGGCCGTTGAAATCGGTCGCGAGCGTCGTGGTGTGCGGCGTGGTCGCGAGGTTCACCGCGGCGAGCCTCTCGGCCGCGGTGTAGGTGTAGTCGCCTTTGATGACCGTCTGCTCGATGCCGCCGGTGCCGGGATTCGTGGCCACGAGCGTCGGAGCCGACGCCGGCGAGGTCTGCGTGAAGACGAGCAGCTTGTCGGAGCGCGGCACGCCCGGATACGTCGAGCCGCTGCTGACGACCGTGCGCACGCCGTCGGTGGCCACGCGGCGCGAGCGGTAGTTTTCATCGTTCAGCGCCTGCGTGTACGACGCGACGGAGGTGTAGATGAGATTCGCGAACGGCACCTGGCCGAGAGCGCGCAGAGAGACGCGCCCGTGTTTGTCGGTGCTGCGCAGCTCGAGCGGTTGTCCCGGCGTGGCCGCGACGGTGGCGGTGAAGGTGCCGCCGCTGACGGTCTGAGTCGCGCTGACGTCGTTGGTGACCGTGTTGCGCACGACGACGCTCACCGGATCGAGACCGCGCACCGCATCGGCGGCCGCGGTGATGGTCGCGGTGGTAGTGCCGTCGGTCGTGAGGACGATGCGTTTCGCGTCGATCATCGGCGGAACGGCGGCCTGCTCGATGTAGGCGAGCCCCTGTTCGTTCGCGGCGTAGATCGTGCCGTGATGCAGCACGACATCCCAGGCCGTGCCGAACACGTTCTGCGCGCCGGTGAGCGTGAGGTTGTCGGGATCGGCGGTGTCGACGAACGTGAGACCGGTGCTGCCGTCGGCGACGACGGCCAGCGTGCCGGCGACGTCGATGCCGCGGGCGATGCCCTGCGTGTTGAACAGTTTCACAACCGGCGCATTGACGTTCGCGAGATCGATGACGGCGATGCCACCATCGCGGCCGGCGACGTACAGCGTCGTGCCGGAGACGTGGCCGCGGAACGCATCGAGCTGCGGAATCTGAATCCGTTTGACGGAGACGAGATTGTTGATGTCGCGACGATCGACGATGGTGACGTCGTAGTCGGTCCCGCCGGGACGCGTCGGCGACAACGCGATGAGGTAGTTGTCGCCCATGGTGATGAGATCGGTGAAGTCGAAGTCGGCACCGTCGTACATCTTCTGGTCGCGCAGCCAGAGCGGCTGGCGCGGCGTGGAGACGTCGTAGATGCGGATCAGACCGTCGTAGTGGTAGTCGCCTTCCGCGACGAACGCGAAGCCGCCCGACACCGCCACCGCGCGTTCGGATCCGTTGAAGTCGCGGGCCAGAACGGTCTGCGTCGGATCCGAGAGCCTGGTGATGGAGAAACGCTCGCCGACCGCGTAAACCCAGCCGTCGGAGATCGCGACATCGCGCAGCGTGCCGGCGTCGTGATCGAGCGTGCGCACGTAGGACGGCGCACCGTTGGCGACGTCGAAGACGACGATCTTGTCGGAGCCGTTGTTCTGGTCGTGTCCCGTGACGGCGAGCCAGTCTCCTTCGGCGGCGAGCGTACGCGCGCGGAACGCGCTGTCACTCTTCGCCGCCGTGATCGGAATGGCGACGGCGTTGCTGCCGAACGGCACTTCGCCGAGGACGATCGGTCCGGCGGTGCGGCCGGCGCCGTCCGTGGCGGTGAGCGTGAGCACGTCTCCCGATTCGGCGGCGACGTCGAGCGTGAAGCTGCCGTTCGATGCCACAGCCGCGGTTTCGGAGGCGCTGCTGTCCGCGTTGCGCACTTCGACGCTCAGCGGCCCGAGGCCCGCGATCGATTGCGCTGCGCCGGTCACGGTGGCCGTGCCGGCGCCGTTCGTGGTGATGGTGAGCAGCGATTGCTTCACCGTCGGCGGCGTGGCGAGATCGGCGATCACGGAGAGACCGGTCTCGTTGGCGATGTAGAGCGCGGAGCGATGCATGAGCACGTCCCACGCGTTGCCGCCGGTCGACTGCACGCCCGCGATGCGCGGCGTGGTGCCGCTGACGTCGACGAACGAGACGCCGGTGAAGCCATCCGCGACCGCGACCATCGCGCCCGCCGAGTCGACACCGCGCGAGTACCCCTGCGTGTTGACGAGACGCAGCTGCGGAGAGACGGGGTTCGACAGATCGACGATCGCCAGTCCGCCTTCCAGTCCGGCGATGTAGAGCGTGTTGCCGTCGATGCGGCCGCGGAACGCTTCGAAGTTCGGAATGTTCAACAGCGCGATGTCATCGAGGTTGTTGACGTCGCGACGATCGATGACGGTGACGTCTTTCGACGGCGTGATGCCGATGAGGTAGTCGCTGCCGAACGCGAGCACGTCGGTGAAGTCGATGTCCGAGCCGTCGTAGATCTTCTGATCGCGCAACCAGACCGGCTGGCCCGGCACGGAGACGTCGTAGATCCGGATCATGCAGTCGAAGTGGTAGTCCGATTCGGCGACGTACGCGTAGCCGCCGTCGACGGCGAGCGCGCGCTCGCTGCCGTTGGCATCGCGAACGGTGCTCACGGTGGCGTTCGGATTCGTGAGGTCGAGCATCGTGAAGGCGTCGCCCATGCCGTAGAGGTAGTGGTCGACGATGGCGAGATCGCGCAGCGCGCCGGCATTCATGCTGACGGTGCGCTGGTAGACGGGCGTGTTCGGGTTGGAGACGTCGAAGAGCAGCACGCGATTCGACGAGCCGGCGTTGTTCGCCGACGGGTAGGAAGCCATCGCCAGCGTGTTGCCGCCGAGAGCGAGCGTGCGTGCGCGATACGGATCGTCGGCCTGCGACGGCGCGGTCGGGAGGAATGCCGCGGGCGCGCCGAACGGAACCTGGCCGAGACTGACCGGACCGGTGATGCGGCCGGCGGCGTCGGTGACGGTGAGCGTCATGCGATCGCCCGAGGCGGCGGGAAGCGTCGAGGCGAATCCGCCGTCGGCCTGCACGCTGACGTCCGCGATCGATGCGCCGCTGGTGACGTTCTTCAGTTCGTACCGCAGCGGCGCGAGACCGGTGATCGCCTGCGCGCGGCCGGTGGCCGTGGCCATCGTGGCGCGATCGGTCGTGAGCGTGATGAGCGTGGTGTTGACGATCGGTGCCGTGGCCACGCCGCTGATCACGGCGAGCCCCTGCTCGTTGGCCGCGTAGACGACGCCGCGATGCAGTGCGACGTCCCACACCGAGCCGCCCACCGCCTGCGTGCCGGTGATGCCGGCGATCGGATCGATGAACGTGACGCCGCTGGCGTCGGCGACGACGACGGTCGAGCCGGCGGCATCGGCCGCGCGAGCCACGCCCGGCGTGTTGTAAACGACGTACGCCGGCGCGGCGGGATTCGTGAGATCGACCGCGGCCACGCCGCCGTCATCGCCCGCAACCCACAACGTCGTGCCGTCGAGCACCGCGCGGAAGCCTTTGATCTGCGGGATCGGCAGCCGGGCCACGATCTCCATGTTGCTGAGATTGCGGCGATCGATGACCGTGACGTCGTTCGTGCCGAACGGCGTGATGGCCACGATGTAGTCGTCCCCGAAGAGCACGAGATCGGTGAAGTCGAAATCGGCGCCGTCGTACATCTTCTGATCGCGCATGTGCCGCGGCGAGCCCGGCACCGACACGTCGTAGATGCGGATCAATCCATCGTAGTGATATCCAGCTTCCGCGGCGAAGGCATACGGTCCGCGAACGGCGATGGCGCGTTCGACGCCGTTGAAGTCGAGGTTGGCGAGCGTCACCGCGGGCGTCGTGGCGCGCAGATCGATCGTCCCGAGACGATCGCCGGCGAGATATGCCCAGCCGTCCTGCAGCGCGACGTCCCACAACGTGCCGAGGTTCGTGGCGATGCGGCCGCGCAACACCGGTTGCGCCGGCGTGCTGATGTCGTACACCACGAGGTCATCGGAACTGCCGAAGTTGTCGGTGACCGGATACGAGTGCACGGCCAGCAGATCGCCTTCCGCTTCGACGCGCCGCGCGCGGAACGCGTCATCGACGGTCTGCGTCGTGAGCGGCATCGAGGTGACGGACGCGCCGAACGGCACGTGGCCGACGTCGACCGGACCGGCCACGCGGTTCGCGCTGTCGCGCGCGGTGATGGTGATGCGATCGTTCGGCGAGGCCGCGAATGACGCGGTGAAGCTGCCGGCCGCGGCGACGGCGACGTTCGCGGTCGTGCTGCCGGTGGTTTCGTTCTTCACGTCGACCGTGATCGGTGCGGCGCCGCTGATCGATTGCGCCGCGCCGGTGATCGTGGCGGTGACGCCGGAGAGCGCGAGCGAGATGCGGTTCGCGGCGATCTGCGGCGCGACGTTGACGCGCACCACCGCCAGGCCGGTCTCATTCGCGGCGTAGAGATAGTTCGAGTAGAGATCGACGTCCCACACCGCGCCGCCGACCGGGATGGAGCCGTTGATCGCCGGCGAGGCGGGGTTGCTCACATCGACGGTGGTCACGGCGGTGCCGTTCGTGGCGACGAAGAGATCGTGCTGCGCGATGGCGAAGCCGGACGTCGTCTGCGGCGTGGTGGTGCGGCTGATCAGCGCCGGCGCGGCCGGATTCGTCAGATCGAAGATCGCGAACTCGGTGTTCGTGTTGTTGGCGACGTAGAGCCGCTGGCCGGCGATCTCGCCGCGGAAGCCGTTGAAGCCGGCCACCTCGATGGTGCCGATGCTGCGCAGGTTCGTTACGTCGCGGCGATCGATCACCGTCACGTCGTGCGTCGGCGTGATGGCCACGAGATAGTCGTTGCCGTAGAGCACGAGGCCGGTCATGTCGATGTCCGCGCCGTCGTAGATCTTGAAGTCGCGCAGGTGCCGGATGTTTGCGGGCGAAGAGACGTCGTACACGCGGACCAGACCATCGAAGTGATAGCCCGCCTCCGCGACGTAGGCGTAACCGCCGCCGACGGCCACCGCGCGCTCGACGCCGTTGAAGTCGAGCGTGAGCGAGACCGGAGTGTTGCTGTTGTTCAGATCGATCGCGGCGAAACGATCGCTGGCGGTGAAGGCCCAGCCGTTCGAGATCGCCAGGTCGCGCACCGTACCGACTCCCGGATTGAACGCGCGCACGAGCGTCGGACGCGCGGAATCGGAGACGTCGAGGATGGCGATGGTGCTCGAGTTGCTCGCCGTGCCGGTGGTCAGGCCGAGGAAACGTCCTTCCCGGGCGATCGTGCGCGGCTTGAATGTCGTGTCGGTGGTCCACTCGCTGCGGGCGATCTGCGTCGGCGCGGCGGTGCCGCTGTCGAGCGTACCGACGACGTACGGACGGGTCTCGGCAGGGAAGCGTCCCGAGTCTTTCGCGCGCAGCGTGATCGCATCTCCCTGATCGCCCTGCACGGCGATGACGAACGAGCCGTCGGCATTCGGGGTCTTCGTGAATTGCAGCGCGGTGCGCTCGTTGCGGGCCGTCAGCGTGATCGGCGCATCGGGATCGGAGACCGCGCCGGCCGTACCGTTGATCGAGAAGCCGCCGGCGGTCGACTGCAGCGCGATCTTCGTGCGATCGAGCAGCGGTGCGCCGTCGTTCGCGGCGATCACGGTGGAGCTCGCGTCGGCGTCGGGCGGCGCGAGCGGCTCGATGAAGTCGGCGCTGTCGAGCGTCGCGTTGCGCAGCTGGATCGTGTCGAAGCGATAGAGGCCGCGCAGGAGGGTGCCGCTCTGCGCGGCGAGCGCGTTCCCGGTGACATCGAGTGTCAGCTTCGTGGCATCGTTCGAGACGATCGGCCACGTGGTGGTGCGATTGCCGTTCGCGATGACGCGGATGCCGCGCAGCTGATCGGGAGCGAGGAACGCGGCGTTGGTATCGGTGACGAAGTTGCTGCCGATGCTCGTCGCTTCCGCGAAGCCGACGCCGATCAGCGTGGTCGTGCGCGTCGTGGCGGTGGTGCCGTTGTCGACGACGAGGTCGCCGTTCGGCTGCGCGGTCTGTTTGAAGTAGATCGTGCCGGCCGCACCGCTGCGATTCGTATCGTTCGCGATGGCGCCGCCTTTCGCGGTGATGCCGTTGCGGTCGAGCGACAGCGTGTCGAAGTAGAGCGCGATGCGGCCGCCGCCCGCGCCGGTGGTGGCGCTGGCGCCGTCTGCACGGATCTGCCCTTTGCCGCGGATCGTGCCGCTGGCGCGCAAGGCGATGCTGCCGCCGGCGCCCGGCGTGTTGTTCGAGGCCGTACCGTTCGCGAGAACGTTGCCGTCGAGCGTGAGGCTGGCCGCACTGATGCGCACCACGCCGCCGCCCACGCCGCCGTTCGCGCTCGCGGCGCCCGGTGCATTCGGTTCGAACACCGAGCCGTACGTCGAGCCCGATTCGTTGCTCGCGTCGAAGCGTCCGCCGCGTCCGCCGTGACTGCCGCCCGCGGAGCCGCTGCTCGCGGTGGCACCCGGCCAGGTGCGCGTGCCGCTGAAACCGCGGCCCGACGTGTCGATGCTGCCGCTGCAGGCGACGTAGACATCGCCGGTCACTTCGAGGTCGAACGAACGGATGGTCGTCGCGTCGGACGCGGCGTGCGTGAGCTTCGCGCCGTCGAGCACGGCCAGCTTCGCGAACTTGTGTTTCCCTTCGATCGTCAGCGTGCCGCTCTGGACGATGACGGTCTGATTCTCCGTCGCCAGCTCGGTCGCGCTGATGGTGGTGTTGGTGGTGAAGACCGTTCCCTGCGCGACGTCGACGTCGATCGACGCGTCGGTGGTGTGCCCGGCGTAGTTCGTCGCGACGGCCTTGATGTGCTTGATGCCCACGGCCTGCGGCGCGATCCAGGTGACTTCGTAGAGATCCGGCGAGCCGTTGACCGGCAGCGCGACGAGCGGCGTGGTGGCGGCGTCGACGAAGAGCTCGACCTTCTGGATCGAGTTCGACGGCGAGTTGCCGGCCGCGCGCACGCGCAGTTTCTGCGAGTAGCCCGGAGGCACGATCGCATTCGTGGTCGGGCAGTCCCACGCCAGCGTCGGCACGTTCGCATCGTCGACCGGCTGAATCTGAATGAGCACCGAGGGGGCCGGCGTCTGCGTGTTGCCGTTGTAGTCGGTGGCGATGATCTCGAGCGCACGCGTGACGACGGCCGAGCCGTCGACGAGCGGCACCGGAATCGTGGCCGTGTATTCGTTCGTGCTGCCGAGGCGGGTGAGCGTGGTGGTGTTGCCGTCGATGCGCACGCTTGCGGTCTTGACGGTCATCTCGGCGTCGACGATCGTCGCGCGCACGTGGATCGACTGGCCCGCACCTTCGTTGAACTGCTGATCGGCCACCGGCTCGAGAATCGTGACCTGCGGCGGGATCGTGTCCGCGAGCACGGTGACGCTCTTCGACTGCACCGTCGGCGTATGTCCGGCGTAGCCGTCGTCCGCGGAGACTTCGAGCGTCAGCGTGGTGTTCGCCGGCGTCTCGATCGGAACGTTGATCGTGTACGGCTGATTGACGACGGCCGGAACGTTCGGCGACTTCGTGTCGACCACCGCGGCCGCGGTGCCGAGCTTGCTCGTGAACTTCAGTGTCTTGACGGCGACGTCGTCGTGCACCGAGACCGTGCTCACGACCGGATGGCCCGGATAGATGGCCAGCGAGGCCGGTTCGACATCGAAGCGATCGATGACCGGCACGATGTCGGCGACGACGTTGTAGGTCGCGACGACGGAGTCGGTGATCGAGCGGCCGGCGCGGTCGGCGACCGTGAATTTCACGGTCGCCGGACCGGCCGCGGCGTTGACCGGCACCTGCAGGGTGAGCGGCTGCGAGGGGGTCACGCTCTGCGGGAAGTTCGTGTAGTTCGTGGTCTGCGTCGTCGCGAACGGCCACTGGATGGCGATCGAAGCGATGCCGGCCGGCGACGTGACGGTGTAGTTGAACGAGATATTCGTGCTTTGCCGCACCTCGGCGCCCGGCGCCGGAGTCGACGTCACGGTCACGGACGGTTTGTCGCTGCGCAGCAGCACCGCCCCGGTCGGCTCGACGGTGATCTTCGTCCGATCGTCAACATCCTGACCAATGGCGAAGCTGTCGTCGAGACGGAGGAGCGCGCGCGCACCGACCGTCACCGCGTCGAAGCGCAGCAGGCCGGTGTAGGCGATGGTGCCGGAGCCGGCGGCGGCGAGCAGGTCGCCGTCCGCGGGATCGGTGAGCAGCGTCTTCCGATCGGCGGAGACTTCGATGATGGTGAAGGTCTGCGCGTCGTTGCCCGCGAGCACGAGCTCTTCGCCGATGCTCAGGCGATCGAACGTGCGCGTGGCATCGGTGAGCGAATCGCTCGTCAACGCGGATGAGGTGCCGCTGCCGACCCAGCCGATGTTCGTGACGCGGGTCTGGTGCTTCGAGGCCGGGACGGTTTCGAGGAACGCGCCGACGAACAGCTCGCCGAGCGTCTGTTCCGGACGGCGGAGATAGACCGTGCCGGGCGCGCCGTCGAGCGCGGTGGCGGTGTCGCCGGCGAGGTTGCGGCCGCCGGTCGCCTTCAGCTGCGTCCCGAGCTTCTCGAATTCGAGACGCTCGCTGGCGATGAGAGACACGCGTCCGCCGCCGCCGCCGCGCGCACCCGGATCGAGTGCATCGTCATCGCCGCCGTTCGCGGAGATGCGCGCGCTCTTGCCGAGGATGATGTGTTTCGCGTCGAGCAGAATGCTGCCGCCCGAGCCGGCCCAGCCCTTGTTCGTCTGCGCGCCGCCGCCGTCGGCCTTGATTGCGCCGGAGATGGCGAAGCGGGCCAGGTCGTTTTCGCCGGTGCCGCCGACGATGCGGATCGCACCGCCCCCGTTCGAGCCGGGGAACGTGCAGCAGGTCGTATCGCCCGAGCCGCCCGTGCCGAGGTTCGTCGGATGAGTGATGGAGTCGTAGAGCGCGTTCGTCACGCCGGCCGCTTCGACGCCGCCGAGACCGCCGTGCGATGCCGAGGCACCACGCGTCGGACCGCCGGTGATGGTGTTGCCGACGGTGCGGCCGGTGGAGCTTTCGTTGCGGATGTTGCTGCCGTTGGCGGGCATGCTCCAGCCGCCGAGGTAGCCGCGCGCGGTCGTATCGATCGACGACGTGCAGTCGACGTAGAGGTGATCGGTGACGGTGAAGTCGACGCGATGTTCGGTCGTGGTCGTGGTCTCGAGCGTTTGCACGCGCGCGCCGTTCAGGAGAATCAGGTTCCTGAGGCGCAACGGCACGTGCGGCGTCAGCACCGAACCGCTGCCGCGCATGACGATGGTCTTGTTCTCGAACGTGGCCACGTCGCTGGCGAGAATGGCCTTCTGCAGATCGTCGAAGATGAAGTCGGCGGCGACGAGATCGATCGACGCCGAGAGCTCGACCGTGTGCGCCGGATCGGCATCACGCACGGTGGCCAGGATGATGAACGGCTCGCCGACGGCCGGCGTGGTGACGTTCGCGGTCGCCGACCAGATGTCGGTCGTGCCGACGCGCGTGGCGCTGATCGGGCTGGTGATGCCCGGAATCGTGAACTGCACCGTGGTGATGTTGTCGAACGCGTACACCTGCAGCGTGAGCGGTGTCGTGGTCGATGCCGGCAGCGCGGCCGACGGCACGGGGCAGACCCACGCGGCCTTTGGCGCGTTCGGATCGTTGTTGCCCTGGTAGAGCACTTCGATCGTGCGGGTCTGCACGTTGCCGTGGTAGTCGCGCGCCGAGATCACGATCGGAATGCGCGTGTCGACGTTCTTCGGCGAGACCGTGATCGTGCCGGAGGTGACGCGCCACGTGCGCGGCTGCGTCTGCGGCTTGAAGCGCACCGTGTCGGCCGGAGTGACGACGATGGTCTTGCCGTCGACGGTGAACGTCACCGCGGCCAGGCCGGACTCGAGGTCGGTGATGACCGTGGCGATCTCGTATTGCTGGTCCTGCTGATACGACGTGTTGTTTTCCGGCGAGGAGGAGATGAACTGCGGCGCGACGACGTCGGGCTGGATGACGATCGTCTTCTGATCGCTGACTTCCTGGCCGCGGACATCTGTAACCTTCGCGGTTACAGTTGCGGTGCCGCCCTCGAGCAGCGTGGCCGGGAGGTTGAAGTCGAACGTCGGGAAGGCCCAGGCGTCGCCGACGCTGTTGCGGCGCACTTCCTTCGATTTCGCCTCGTCGTATTCGATGCCGTCGGCGCGCATGGCCTTGACGCGCGCGGAGATGGACGCGAAGGTCCCTTCGTCATCGAACGTGACTCGGGTGCCGAGGGTGTTGCCGGCGTAGATCACGTCGGCCGGCGTCAGCGTCAGCACCACGTTCTGCGGCGGCTTGTTCGGCTTGACCAGCCATTCGATCGTCGACGGCGCGCCCTCGTTGAGCGAGAGGTCGTGCGCCACCGCCTGCAGCGCGAACGGCGTTCCCGCTTCGCTGCCTTCCGGCCCGACGAACGTGTAGGAGAACGGCGCCTTGGTGCTGGTGGTCAGATAAACGGGCTCTCCGTTCGTGACCTTGAAGTAGTCGACTTTCGCGACGTCCGTGGCCGGCGGCGCATCGGCGCTGCCGTTGCGGATGTCGAGCTTCAGCGTGTACTCGACGCCGGTGATGAGCGGCAGTCCATCGGGCACCGGTGAGAGGAAGCGGATGAACGGCTTCGTGCTGTCGTACGAGACGAAGTGCAGCGTCTGCGGTTCGAGGACGTTGCCCTGCAGGTCGGCCACGCCGCTGAAGGTGAGGCGATAGAACGACTCCGCCTCGATGGCCACGCTCGGCGCGAAGAAGAGAATGGTCGGACGCGCGGCGTCGAGGAACGGGCCGCCCGGCGTTTCGCTGACGATCGTCCCCGCCGCACCCGGCGCGCTGATCTTGTAGAGGTGAATGCTGCCGTTGCCGCCCTGCTGCCACGCGGCCGGATGGATCGGCTCGTTGAAGTGCAGCTCGAACGTGGTGGCCGGCTGCAGCGGTGTCGTCACCGACGGCACGGTCTTGAGCACGCGCGGCTCTGCGTAGTCGGAGGTGGTGAAGCTCGCGCCGCGCGTCGCGACCATGGTGTTGCCGGTCGGATCGCTGACCGCCTTCTGCACGATGATGCGATAGAGCGTGTTGCTGCGCAGCGGGAAGCGTTGTCCCGCCGGTGCCGGCGGCAGCGTGAACGTCACGACGTACGTGCCGTCCGCCTGCGTGCTGCCGTTGAACGTGCCGCTCACCGCGCTCGAGGAGTCGACCGGGATGAGCTGGAAGTAATTCGTGTTCAGTTGATCCGCACGAATGGCCTCGGAGAAGACGAACCGCAACACCGAGTCGGGCGAAACGTTCTGCGCGTTGTCTTCCGGAGTGATGGAGAGGAGGCGGGGCGGCGTGCCGTCGAGACGGACGGCCGGCAGCGTGAGCGTCTTCAGTGCATCGCCGGCCGTGACGTTCACCGACTGGCGTGCGCCGACGGTGCTGTCGTCCGCTTCCATGTAGGTGAGGCTGGTGGTGAATCCGGTGTGCACGCCCTGGAACGTGTAGCGCCCTTCGGCATCGGTGAACACTTCGAGCCGGCGGTTGTTGAAGAGCGCGATGACGCGCGTGCCGGCGGACGGACCGCCGAGCTCCGCGTTCACGATGCCGGTCAGCGCCGCGTAGGCACCGAGCTCGATCGTGGTCTGCGCGGCATTGCTCTGGCTGTTGATCGTCGCCGAGCCGGAACCGGAGAAGCTGTTGTCGAAGGAGCGCGCCTGAATGTAGACGGGGCCGAGCGGGAGGCCGCGGGCGATGGCCGTACCGGTGCCGTCGGTCTGCACGAGCACCGACTTGCCGCCGCCCGACACCGTGACCTTCGCATTCACCGCCGGCGCACCGGCCTGCAGGACCGTGATGCGCACGTCGCCGAACGCCTGCAGCACGAAGACGAGCGGCTGCGCCGAGCTGCCGTTCGGGAACGTGCCGCTGAAGCGGAGCTCGCGCTGCAGCCCGCCCACTTCGCGGATGGTGATGCCGTACGGCTCGCGCTCGAGCAGCTGCGGCATTTCGAAATCATTGCCCTGCAGCGTGCGGAAGAAATCGCAGCCCGGCGTGCAGCGCTGGCGCACGTCGAAGTTGACGACCGGCACGAGCACGTTCGAGTTGCTGCCGTCGTCGGCGGGGAAGTAGACCCTGGCGTACAGCGTCTCGGTCGGCTCGAGCTCGAGCTCGACATACGGCTCGGGATCGGCCTGCGAGAGCGTGCGCGTGGCGAATGCGCGCCGATTGTTCAGCGTCGCTTTCGCATCGAGACGGAAGAAGCCTTCGCGCACGCCGTCGAAAAGGAACGTGCCGTCGAGCGCGGTCGTCGCGCGAGTCTGGTAGTTCGATGCACTGAGAGTGACGTGCGATCCGGGCACACCTCTCCCTCCGTCCTCGGGATCGATGAGGATCCCGCGCACCTTGCCGCTGAATTCGAGCGAGACGCGCAATTGCACGCCGTCGAATCCGCTGAAGCTGAAGGAGGCGATGCCGCCCGAACGTCCGAGCGCTTTCGAGAACGCGCGGATCGAGTACGTGCCGATCGGAACTTCCTGGAAGACGATCCGTCCGGCCGCGTCGGTAGTGCCGAAATCGAAGACGTCTCTTCCGCGGAAGAGCGCCACTTCGGCATTGAGCACCGGAGTGTTGTTCGTGTTCGGATCGACGACCGTGACGTTGACCGGGCCGTAGCCGTCCGCCCCGATCGGGACGTAGATCTTCAGTTCCTGTCCTTCGTTTTCGAGCGTGCCGGTCCACGTGCCGCGGATTTCCTGGTTGTGCGCGGCCGATGCGGTGAGACGCAGAGCCCCGGTGAAGACGTTGTTGATGAGGAACCGTCCCCGGATGTCGGCGGTGATCGGATTCTCGAGCGTGCCGAAGTTGCGCGACGGGTATTCGAATTCGCGCAGCGCGAAGTTCGCGAGCGGCACCGGCGCGTTGTCGCTGTAATCGTTCGGCGTGTCGTCCGGAACGTTGTTCTGCGGGTTCTGCGGGTCGTACACCTTGTACGCGGCGTAGACGATCGTTCCTTCGACGCTGCCGCGCGTACGGAAGATGACGCCCATCCCTTCGACCGGACCCCCGAGGGCCGGCGTGCTGCCGTTGATCGCTCCGGTGCGATAGATGCCGTCGCGCGTGAGATCGGCGGTGATGGTGAAGCCGATGCTCGGCGGAACGTTCTTGAAGATGAACGTGCCGTCGGGCTTCGAGGTGACGATCCCGTAGTCGACGCGATCATTCCTGAGACGCACCGATGCTCCCGGCACCGGCGTGCGGCCGTCGATCTCATACACGGTGCCGCTGACGCTCGACAGACGGCTCAGGAGCAGCGTCACACTCTGCACGTCGCCGTCGAACGCGAGCTTCGCATCCTCGGCCGCATGCCCGTACGTCGGATGCGCGCTGGCGATCACGATCGGCTGATTCGCCGGAACCTTGTTGAAGACCGCGAAATCGGCCTCGCCGTTGACGTTCGTCGAGACCGTGACTTCCTTCGGCCCCGGCTCCTGCTCCGCTTCGTCCCAGACGCTGTACGAGAGCTTGACGTCGCCGATGACCTTGAACTCGCCCTGCTTCAGTTGCGCGCGAACGATGCCCTGTCCCGGCAGGCGCAGCGTCAGCGCGGCGGTGTGGCCGTTGAATTCGACCTTCGTGCTGCCCGAAACGAATTGGTCCCCATACGGTCCGTTCGAGCCCGGCGGCACGGCCCACACTTCGAACGTCGGACCGACCGGCACGCCGCGACGGACATAAACGCCGGGCGCTTCCATGGGATAGACGAGCGGCGTCGGGATGCCTTTCTCGATGACGCGATAGCCGTTCACCGGATTGCCCGCCGCGTCGAGCAGACGCACGCGGATGTCGCCGGTGCCGAATCCATCCGACGTGCGAATGAAGATGTTGACGACGTTTTCGCCGCTCGCATTCAACTGCGGGATCTGCGCGGATGCGGAACGGCTGGTGGACGGATCGTAGGCCTGCAGATTCTTGTTGCCGCCCCACGACACCGGAATGGCCTGATAGCTGTAGTTGCCGTTTTCATCGGCGACGACGATCGGACCTTTCTCGACTTTCACGAGCGCGCCGGCGACCGGTTCGTACCTGCTTTGATCGCCGGGGAACAGCGGGTTCTCGCGAATGACCTGACCGTGAATCGGCACGAGCTGATCGGGCGGCGTGACGTTGAGCGTGAGCGTGACGTCGCGCGTCTGATCGGCGGTGAGATCGAAATCGACGGCCGCGCTTTCGAGCGAGACGTTCCACTCCGCCGCGAGCACGGTGATGAAGCCGGCCGGCACTTTCGTGAATTCGTAGCGCCCCTGTTCGTCGGAGAGCCCTTCCTGCAGTCCGTAGCCCTGGCTGAAGACGCCGACGCGCGCGCCGGCCACCGGTCCGCTGGTGTCGGATCGCTTCACGACCACGCGAATCGATCCGGTGCCTGGGAACGGCTGCCTGAAGATGTTCAGGTCCTGTGTGACGAGCTGCCCCGGCGTCTTCAATTCCGCCGCGGCATACGTGACGTTGCCGTCCGCATCCTGCGCGCTGAAGGTGAGCGGGCCGACCGGAAGATCGTCGACGTGATAGAAGCCGTTCGCGTCGGTCTGCGTCGAACGGAACTGATTGAACATCGTGCTGCCGATGGTCACGCTCGCGTTGGCGACCTTTTCACCGGTCGTGTACTTCACGAATCCCTCGGCGCTGCCGCGTCCGAGGAACACGAGATTCACGCGATGCACACGGCCGGGGAGACGCACCGCTCCTTCGACGTAGGTCTGCTTCCGCTCCGCCGGCGTCGCCGCATCGGTGACCGCTTCGAGGCGGTACTGCCCGCTGATGTTCTCGTCGACGTCGCGCGGGACGTATTCGAAGAGATAGCTGCCGTCTTCGCGCGACGAGTAGTCGTACTGCGGCGCGCCGTGCGCGTAGAGCCGCACGTCAGCGTTGAACAGCGGCTCGTTGTTCCCCTGCAGAACCTGTCCGTAGAGGATCGCTCCCGGTTTGTCGTTGTCGATCTTGAATTGCGGCACGCGGCCGAACGTGACCGGCTGCTTCGTCAGCGGGTCGAGGAACGTGGTGATGTCCATCTCGTACTCGGCGTTCACCGAGAGCGCGTGATCGAAGTTCACGTTGACGATGCGTCCCCCTTCCTGCAGCGCCGCACCGGGGATGGGACGATTCGCACGGACGTCGATGCCGTCTTTGGCGACATGCGCCCGCGCGCTGAACTTGTCGACGATGTCGTCGTCCGGCCCGGTGGTCATTTCGATCGGACGGCTGAAGAGCACCGAAACGCGATGGCCGTTGTCGTCGAGATGCAGATCCTGCCGCGCGGCGATCGCGCGCAGCGGCTCCGCGGCCACGCTCGTCGCATTCGCGGTCATGGCGATGCCGCCGGAGGCATCGAGCACGGTGATGGTGTCGAGTCCTTTCTGCAGCGCGATCGTGAGCGGCTGTCCGGCCACGCCGGCCAGCTCGAGATGCGCGCGCAACACGGAGCCGGTCTCCGTCGCCGGCAGAATCAGCTCGACCGCGAGCGGACCCGAAACCGCGGGCGTGATCGTGGCAGTGAAGTCTTCGGTCCAGCGTCCCACCAGCGCCAGCTCGCCGGTGGAATTTGCGTCTGGTGCAAAGCGCGAAAGATCGGCGAAGGGAAGGTTGCGGATCCAGCCGCTTTCGGCTTCATTCGGGATGTCGAGCTTCCGGCCGGAGAGACCGGTGAGGGAGAGCGCGTAAGGACGGGGCTCGCTGGCTGGCGGTCCATGCACGAGGATCGATGCGTACGGTTGCCGCCAGGCGGTGGCGGACGCGAAGTTCGCAACGAAGTCGTCGATGGTCTCGGACGTCACGCCGGTTTCGAGCACGCGCGTGACGGCGGCGCCGGCGCGGCGGCCGCTCTTTTCTTTTCTGCGCAGCTCGTCCCATTCACGCAGCTCGACGTCATTGCCGAGAAGATCGAGAGCCATGTGCGCGTACGAATCGGCGGCGTCTTCGAAGAGGAACATCCGCTGCCCGGCGCGCGCGATGTCGACCGCGCGGCGGAAGACGTCCGTGCGGATGACGCGCGGATGTTTCGCGAGCGATGGCGTGAGCGGCGCCGTGGCCAGGCTGTAGCCGAGGCCGAGCAGATGCAGATTCGCGGAGACGAGATCCTGATCGACGTACTTCGCGTAGTGCGGCATCACCAGCGTGGCGGGAGAGAGCGGAATGCCGCTCTCACTCACGCCCATGCGCAGCACGACCGCGGCGGAAATGTTCGGACTCACTTCGCCGGCGGTGGCGAAGACGTGGCCGGTGATGTTCGGCTTGAGGCGATACTCGACCGTCTGCGTGTCGCCCGGACCGAGCGTCATCTCGTGAAACTCGGGCGTGCCGGGCAACCTGCAGACGTTCGCGTTCGGCGCCTCTTCGCAGGACGGCACCTCGTTACCGGCGCGGATCGTCTGCGAGACCGCGGTCATGTTCGTGATGAAGGAGAACGTGGAGTACGGCTCGTCTTTGCGCACCGTGTCGGGATGCGAGAAGGTGATGTTGAAGCGCGGGTCGTGCACGATCACCGACGTCGATGCGAGACCCTTGAGCGGAAAGTCGGGCTGTCCCGGCGACTTGTACGTCGCGCGCACCTCGACGTCGATCTTGTGCGTGCCGGGCCGCAGCCCCTCCATCACCCATTCCGCTTCGCCTTTGGCCTGCGCGATGAGGAACGTCGCACCGGTCGACGCATCGACGATCGGTACCGGCTGATTGAACGGAATGGCGGGCGTCGATTTGACGGTGCGCAACGTCGCCGGCGGTTTGAAGAGCGCGGTCACGCTGTCGAGCACGACCTGCGATCCATCCGGCGCACCGTTCGTCACCACCAGCGCCACGGCGAAGAACTGGTGCAGCACCGCGAGCTCGTTCGGAATCACGAGCGCGGCCGGAATGCTCGGCCGTTTCGCGCCGCGTTCCGGATCCTGCTTCTGTACCGGGAACTCGCCTCCCGGCCCGAGCTCGAACGGGACGACGCCCGGTGGACTCCATCGCGGCGGCGTGACCTGGCCGACCGGCGGAAGGTTGTATTCCTGCTCCGGCGTGTACTGCCGCACCTCGTGCGTGCGCGGATCGATGATCACCGGGAACGGGATCTCGACCACTTCCCCGTTCACGATGAACGAGAAGGTGTACTCGTAGACTTCGTAGTTGCGGCCGTCGACCGGGATCCCGCGCGCGCGTAGTTCCTCGGGCGAGAGCTGGCGCACGCGCAACGTCGTCTGCAGCAGATTCGAAACGGTGATGGCGACGATCGACGGCGTTGCTTCCTGCAGGAACTCGCGTCCTTTCATCAGACGGATGTTCTGCAGAAAGTAGACGCCTTCCCGCGAGAGCGCCGGAATCTCGAACTTGTGCCCCGGCGCGGTCTCGAGCCGGATCGGCGTGTCGATGCCCGGGCCGGTGAGCTCACCGGCGGCGAGGAGATCTTCGACATGCGGGGCCTCGTCATTCTGCCTGCCGCCGAACTCGGTCTGCACGAACGAAGGGATGTCGAGACCGGTGCTGACCGCGCGATCGACGACGCGCAGGCCGACGCCCTGAATCTGCAGATCGGCGGCAGCGATCTGCGCCTGTGTGTTCCGCGCGAATGCGAGGAAGAGCGTCAACGCGAGGAGTGTGATTCGGCGTGTCATGTCCGGGTCCCTTTACGGCTTGGCGGCGGCAGGCGGGAGGGGGCGGTCGATCTCTTCGAGCACGCGCGCGCGCAGCGTCAGCTGCGACTCGACGCGCGTGGCATTCGGCGGCAGTGCAATGAGCGTGGGATCGGGGAGCTCGCGGCCGACATGCACGACGACGTCGCGATGCTCGAGGCGTTCGCCTTCCACCTCGATGCGCGTGATCTGTTCGATCGGCAACCCGATCGGATCGTTCGCATTCGCGGTGGCGCCGGTCGTCGAACTGCTGGCCACATCGAGTCCGCGCCGCGCCCGCGCGACATTCAGGACCGCGTCGGTGCTGCCGTTTTTCTGCGACGGGTAGGCGACGCCGAGGAGCACGTCGGCGGCGGCGGGGGAAAGCTCGATGGTGCGATCGATCGAGACCTCGATGGTCTCGCTCTGCATCGCCGTTTCCTGCGAAAGCTCGAACACCTCCGCGTTGCGCCCGAGCTTCGACGCGCGCGCGGTCTTCGGGTTCACCGTCCACTGCTTCTGCTTCGCCGACGCTTTCGTGGCCGCGGTGTACGGCCCGGCCGTGGCCCTGGCGACGTCTTCGAAGGACGTGATGCTGTACGTCCCGGCGTCGCGATCGATCTCCGTCAGCTCATTGCGCTCGTAGTCGGCGATGGTCGTGCGCGCCCCGCGCACCGTCACCAGGCGATTGCCGTAACAATACTGTTCGACCACGATCGGCGTGGGCGAAAACGGATCGGTGATCTGCCGCGTGAGATGAACGGGCTGCGGAAACAGCACCGCCTGCGCAAGTAGAACGACCGCCGCAATCGTGATCATCACTGAGCTCCTCTTGCGAGCACAGTGCGGCGTGAATGGACGGGATCGCTAACAGAAAATTGCGGTTCCGCAGGCTTGTCACGCGGCGCTCACTGTTTTGTCATGCAGTGCCAACGCTACGCTTCGGTGAACCCGCGCGAAGTGCGCAGTTGGTGAGCACTCGCGCGACGTTTTCAGTAGTCCCCGAGCTGACAGTTCACCATCAACGGGATGCCCACCAGTGGCGGGTTCTGCATCGCGTCCGCGAGGATCTGGGGTGATACGAGGAACCATGCACGTTCGGACGAACCGACTGCAAGGTGTCCGCGATGCACTGGCACTCCTCCCGCGTGTACCGGCCGTTGTAGAACTGCACGCATCCCGTGACGAAGGCCGGTTTCGTCGCGGTGCAGCACCGCCTGTCCCCTGCGTCAGATCCATCGATCGGATCGGAGAGCGCGAGAACGACGCGTGATGCCGGTACGAGACTGACGCGTTTTATCGAGCGCAAACGCGTAGGCCAGATCGATGGCGTCGTCGACCGCGTACGGCACCGATTCCAGCGCGCGGTCCTGAGAGAAGCTTCGCACGCCCTTCGACATTCGAGGACTCGTTTCCCTCTCGGACACCTCGCACCGGCAAAGGTGGGGCGGACACAAAACGCTCCTTCGCGTGTCTACGGCAGCGATACGGAGGTGGCGATGCGCGCTCGTCGTCTGGGGTGCAACGTACTCGTGGTCACTGTGGCGTTTCTTGTGTGGATCGTCCTCTACTCACAGCTCCACATAGCGATTGGCACGATCGCCGCGCAGGTCGTCAATGACCCGCTGGTTCTTTATGGCACGAACGGCGAGTTGATCTCGCGGCCGCTCATCGGGTTGACACCGCCAATGGAAGGGGAGCGGTTCATCAGGATCAAGATGACGCCCTTGCCTCCGGTGCCTCCCGAGGTTGTGCGGAACACGATCGCGCTCTTTACGCCACTGCTCGAATCGCTGCGCAAACAGAAACCGAGCCTTGTATTGGGGAGAACCTGCGGATTCGTCGGTCTGCTTCACGATTCGCTCGGTGAATACGAGCAATCGGATCGCCTCTTCGACGAAGGCAGGCTCGTCCTGAATCGAGTCGATCGAGACGGCGGTGATTTCGCCTCGTTCAGTACGCTGCATGGATCGCTGTTGATGGATCGCGGCGAACTGACGCGCGCGATCGAGGTCTTCGACACGGTTGCAAAGCCGCCGCGAAGTCGCTCGAAACGGCTGGCGGAGTTTCGTGTGGCGGCACTGCAGAACCGTGCTGCCGCGTACATGGTTCTCGGCGATCTCGATCGTGCCGAACAATCATTTCTCGAAGCGCGGGCGATCGCAAAGACGACCGGCAAGGCACGAGCGGAGCTCGATCGCGCCGTACGCGGCAATCTGGCCATGCTCTACGCGCAGATCGGCGATCTCGCCACGGCGCGAACGATGCTCGAGACGCTCGTTGCGGACCGTGCGCTGGGTGTCTCCGACCGGGCGATCGTCCTGACCCATCTCGGACATGTTCTCTACTCCCAGCGTGAATTCGTCAAAGCGGAGGCGGCATTCTCCAGGGCTCTCGTGCTCACGCGGAATGGGACCTCGCTCCATACCGGGATCCTCATCAATCAAATCGAGATGTACCGTCGGGCGGGCGATACGAAGCGTGCCGCGGAGCTCGCGCAGCGTGCGTTGAAGGCGCTTCGCGCCATGAACGCCGAGAACAGCGGCATCGCCGCAGTCATCATGGCCGTGCTCGGGATGTCGGCATTGGAGCAGGGCAGGCTCGCCGAAGCGGAACGTTTGCTGGAATCGGCCGATGCGATTCTGAGCAAACAGAAGGATGTCGACGCGAAAGCAGTTGTGAGACGAGCCTCCGCCGTCGTGGCGCAACGAAGAGGAAATCATGCACAGGCGCGCCGACTGAGTCGCGAAGCACTCGATTACGCGGAAACCCAGTTCGATCGCATCCTCGGATTCGGCTCCGAGGCACAGCGTCTCGCGTACCAGAAGGAATCGGCGCCGTTCGATCAGCTGGCAACGGTGGGAGACGCGGAGCTGCTCGCCGAAGCGGTGCTCACCATGAAAGGTGCGGTGCTCGATTCTCTCCTTGCCGAGCGCGCCATTGCCCGCTTCGGTACGAAGGAAGAACGCGCGCGGCTGCTGCGGATCAATCAAACGAAATTGCAGATCATGAATGCGATCGCGCAGGGCAAATCATTCGAGACGTTCGAAGACGCTCTGAAGAGCGAGGAGACGGCTCTGGCGCGGACTCTGGCCGCGCGGCTGCGCCCGTCGCGTGGCCGGATCACGTCGCGGCAAATACAAGGGAAACTCGACCGCGGCGAGGTGCTGGTGGAAATTGTCCGATTCCGTCGCACCGATGCACCGTACGAACTGTCGGATGCCTATGGCGCCATCGTGATCGCCCGGGAAGGCGACCCTCAATGGATCCCGCTCGGTAAAGCGAGACCGGTGGAAGACGATGTTTACGATCTGATGCGGCGATTCGGCGGAGATCGCAGCATGGGCGCCGCGACTCCGCAGACAGCAGCGGACGTTGCGGCCCAGGCGAACGCCGACGCCGAGGTCGCGGTCGTTCTGAAAAATCTCTATCAGCGCGTGTGGCTGCCGCTGGAACGTTCATTTCCGCGCGGAACGAAGAAGGTCATCGTCAGTCCCGACGGCGTGGCGAGCTTTCTTCCGTGGGCAGTGCTGCTCGATGATCGCAATCGCTTCATTGCGGAACGCTGGCCGCTGATGCAGATCGGTTCCGGCCGCGATCTTCTTCATCCACCCCCTCCGGCCGGCGTGCGAACGCTTCTCGCCCTGGGCGACAGCTCCGGTGATCTCTCGTACAGCCGCAAAGAGGTCGACGTCATCTGCAACGCCGCCCAGCGCCATGGCTGGCAAACGACGAAGCTCCTGCAGGGAAACGCGAAGGAAAGCTCATTGAGAGGACCCGCTCCACGCATCCTGCACGTGGCCACGCACGCGGGGCGTCTCTCCGGCGAGATGACGGAAACCGTGCAGACGCGTCTCAGCCGCAATCCGATGTACCGGGGAGTGCTGCTCCTCGGCGGCGCGAAGAAGACGCTCGCGCTATGGAACAAAGGTGCGAACGTCTCCGCCGCCGACGATGGAATTCTGACCGCCGAAGAGGCAGGCGCACTCGAACTGAATGCCACGTGGCTGACTGTGCTTTCAGGATGCGAGACCGGGATCGGCGATGCGCGAGCCGGTGAAGGGGTCATGGGCTTGCGGCGTGGTTTTGCGCTGGCAGGAACGCAGCATCTCCTCTTTTCACTCTGGCCGATTGCGGATGACTCCACCGCGCAGTTCATGGAGGCGTTTTATGGCGATCTCTTTCGCACCAACGAGCCACCCGCGGCGTTTCACGAGGCACAGCTCTCCGAGTTGATTCGATGGCGGAACGAGAAAGGTCTCGAAGCCGCCGTCTATCGTGCGGGAGGATTTCTTCTGACGCGCTAGTTTGGTGATTCGCCGCTGAACCCGAGGGACATCCGCAGTTGGTGGGCGGGCTGGTGGGTCAGCTGGCGCACTTCGGAAGGGGTTACGCAGAACTCCTTGCGGAACGCGGCGGCGAAGTGGCTGTGGCTGGAGAAGCCGTGTTCGTGCGCGATCTGCGCGAGCGAGAGATGGCGCGGGTCGACCACCTCGGTGAGTGCGGCGCGCAGACGCAGACGGGTGATGTATTCGCGCATGTGCACGCCGGTGATGCGTTTGAAGGCGCGGCAGAGATGAAACTGCGAAACGTCGACGGCGCGGGCGACGTCGTCGAGGCGGACCGGCTGATCGTAGTGCGCGGCCAGGATGGCTTGCGCCATCTCGACGATGTCGCGGCGCGGCTCGAGCGTCTGCCGCCGTGCGACGATCGGCACGACGCGCTGCTGCTGAAAGACGTCCTTCGCCAGCGCGATCACGAGCTCTTCGATGGCATCGTCAGCGGCGCCTTCTTCGATCTGACGGAGGATCACGTGCTGCAGCAGCGCCGCTCGCGCGGTGCCTTCCACGCGCAGCAGCCGCGTACGGCCGCTCCACTGCGGAAAGAGCGCCCGCATCGCATCGTCACTGATGGCGATGGCGCTGCCGGTGACGGTCGGTCCGAACTGCTTCGTCACTTCGAACGGCTCGCGTGAGGACGCGAGCAACGTGCGCGTGGCGTCGACCATCACCGGTCCGTCGCTCAGGCGCGCGCGAAACGCGCCGGTATGCACGAACGTCACGACCTGCCGCCGATGCTCGAGCGTTCCCCGTCCGCCCACTTCGCGAATGCGGCACCGCCAGCGGCTGACCGTCAATCCATTTCGATGAAACAACGGTTCCACACCGACGACCTCGCGATCGCCGGCAACATCCTGAACTGGGCTGACCGACATGGGCCCGACTCCTCTCTGTCTCTGTGGCTCCACTTAACCACACAGATACGGAGGTACGGAGTGGTGCTTGCGAGGAAGGCACGGGATGTTTGCAGAGGCGTGCAAAGCCTCAATCGCAGTCAACCGCGCCTGCGCGCGATCCACTCGAACATCAGCGGGCTCGAAACCCATTGCACGCCGGCGCCGGTCTGCCGCTCGCGCAGGTCGGAGTCGAGTCGCTCGATCTCGTCATTCGATGCAAGGCGATGCTCCGCGAGAACCGGCCGCAACGACGCGAGCGCGACGCGCGGAATCTCGTAGCCGATCTCGGGCGCGTAATGCACGACGTACGCGCGCGTCTGCTCGACCGTGAATCCTGCCGCTTCGAGATACGCGCGGCCGCGACGGCCGAAATCGGTATGTGCCCCGCGACTGCGCGCGGCGCCGATCACCAGTTCCCACACGCGCATCATCGACGGCGCGTGCGGTTCAGACGCCGGTGCGTCGGCGAGTTGATCGGAAGGCTCGTGCGCGATCACCACGCCGCCCGGCTTCAGCAGCGCATGCATGCGCGACAGCACGCGCGCGGGATCGGGCTGGTGCAGGAGCATCAGCCGGCAATAGGCCGCATCGAGCGCTGCGAGGCCGAGGTGTGTCGGGGCAACGTCGTGGACATCGGCGTGCACGAGCTGCACGTTCGCCGCGTTTGCGAGCAGCAGCCGCGCCTTTTCGAGCGCGTGCGCGCTGGCGTCGATGCCGATCACGCGTCCGCTGCCTCCGACGATCTGCGAGAGCGCATGCAGCGCGCCGAGCGGCCCGCATCCGAAGTCCGCGACCACCGCTCCGGCGCCGATGCCCGCGCGACGGCACGCGTCGGCGACGCGATCTTCTTCGTGCGAGGCGAGCGAGATCAGTCGCCGCAGTTCGGCGTCCGTCGATCCGAGCGTGTAGGTCGTCGACATCGAGGCGCTACATCCTCTCCGGCACCTCGATGCCGAGGAGATCGAGCGCGAGCTCGAGCGTCGTCACGGCGCGCTGCACGAGCTCCAGCGACGACGCGCGCACCGCTTCGTCTTCTTCGCGGAGGATGTGGTGCTCGTGGTAGTAGCGCGCGAAGAGGCTGGCCAGGTCGTACGCGTAGTCGGCGATTTCGTTCGGGCCGCGCGACGCAAACGCCGCGAGCACGCGATCGCGAAGCAGCGCGAGCGACAGCAGCACGTTGCGCTCCACTTCGTCGCGCGGGGCGATCAACGCACCCGCGGTGAAGCCGCGCTCGGCCGCCTTGCGCAGAATCGATTTCGCGCGTACCGCGGTGTAGAGCAGATACGGACCGGTGCGTCCTTCGAACGACGAGAAGCGGTCGACGTCGAAGACGTAGTCTTTGATGCGTGTGTTCGAGAGGTCAGCGAACTTGAGCGTGGCGATGCCGACCATGCGCGCGATTTCGGCGCGCTCGCTTTCGGAGAGATCCTGCGCCACTTCCGCCTCGGCGATGCGCGCCGAGGCGCGTTCGGTGACGAGCTGGATCAGATCCTTCAGCTTCATCGTGCCGCCCGCGCGCGTCTTGAACGGCTTGCCGTCGGTGCCGTTCATCGTGCCGAAGCCGATGTGCTCCATCTGCAGCGTTCGCGGCGCGATGCCGGTTTTCCATGCGGCGCGGTAGACCTGCACGAGATGCAGCGACTGCCGCTTGTCGATGACGTAGAGAATGAGATCGGGATTCGTCTCTTTGACGCGAAGCACGATCGTGGCGAGATCGGTCGTCGAGTAAAGCACCGCGCCGTCGGACTTCTGCAGAATGAGCGGCGGGATCTCGCTCTTGTCGCTCGCCTCGGCGACGTCGACGACGAGTGCGCCGTTGCTCTCGTACGCGAAGCCGTCGTCGATGATCTTCTGCACCATCGGCGCGAGGAGGTCGTTGACCGTGCTCTCGCCGTACCAGAGATCGAAGAAGACATCGAGCGTGCCGTAGTCGACGCGCAGGTCGGAGACGGAGAGGTTGACGATGTTCTGCCAGAGCGCGCGATAGCCGGGATGTCCCTGCTGCAGCAGCGCGGTGGCCTGGCGCGACGCGGCGAGAAACTCAGGATCGCTCTTCGATTTCGCGGAAGCCGAGGGATAGAGCTCGTCAAGCTCATCGAGGGTCACCGGCGCTTCTTCCGGAAAGGGCCCGGTGGCGCCGGGAGCGAAGTAGGGCAGGCCGGGCTGCCGCAGCGAAAGCTCGTGCAGGATCATGCCCATCTGCAGACCCCAGTCGCCGAGATGCACGTCGCCGATCACCTCGTGACCGAGGGAGCGGCAGATCCGTTTGAGGCTCTCGCCGATGATCGCGGAACGGAGGTGCCCGACGTGCAGCGGCTTGGCGACGTTCGCGCCGCCATAATCAATGATGATCTTCAGCGGCGACTCGGCGCGAATGGCCTCGAGACGCTCTCCCGATTCTTCCATCAGCAACGCGTCGGAGAGGGTCATGTTCAGGTAGGCGCCGGCGACCGACACGTCGCGAAAGGCGGCGTTTCCGCGCAACCGTTCCGCGACTTCGTTCGCGAATTCCGGCGGCGCCTTCTGCAGCGCCTTCGCCGCGGCGAACGCGCCGTTGCTCTGCACGTCGCACAGATCCGGCCGGTTGGAGACGACCACGCGCCCGAGCGCCGGATCGGCGCCCGATGCCGCAAACGCGTCACCGACGATGCGCGTGAGTCTGGAGAGAAGACTGCCCGTGGGGATGGAGGCCATACGATCTCGATTCTGACGACGCCGAGCCAAAGGCACGCGCCGTCGCAAAGGGGCGCATTGTAGCGAAGAAAAAAGCGAAGAAACTTCGACGGCCGTGTAAGACGGACTGCGCCACGCTCAGACGTCGGCGAACGCGGCGTCGTCGAGTCGGAACTGCCGCTCGAGCTCGCGTGCGACTCCGTCGATCATCGCCTCACGGGTCGGGTACTCCGAAAGCGGCACCGTCTGGCAGCGGATGGCCCGCCCGCGCTTCTGCATCTCGACCACACGGAACGTGATCTCGGTGTCGTCCTGCAGCGGTCCGCGAACCGTGAACGCGGCCTTGCGATCGTCGAAGAGCAGGACCCATTGGGATGGAAGTGTTTTGCGGGGCACGTTCTCTCCTGACCGGAGCGTGATCCGGCTCTCATTCACTGTAACGTTTCGCCTGCACAATTCACTACCTCCCGAACTCAGGAAAGATGGAGTGGTGATGTGGACACGCGGGTGAGGCTGGTCGTACAGGCACTCGAGGAGCGGTGGCACTCGCCGGTGCGGGTGTCGGAGCTGGCGACGTTCGTCGGGCTGGGGACGTCGCGGCTGGAGCATCTGTTCAAGCAGGAGGCGCGGATCTCGATTCGCGACTTCATTCGCGAGCGGCGGCTCACCGCGGCGGCGGAGCTGCTGGAGCGCTCGGTGGAGCGGATCTCGGTGATCAGCTTCCAGGTCGGCTTCCAGCACGTTGCCAATTTCAATCACGCCTTCAAGAAACGGTTCGGCGTTTCGCCGCGCGCCTACCGTGCCGAACGAATAGCAGAAGTGACCAAGTGAATGCAGAAAAGACCAAGTATTTTGGATTGCCTGCCCTCTTTCCGTCCGGCATGATCGCGGGCATCCGCTGACTCTCATGAAGTACTGACGGATCGGCCGGCGTACCCCGCCCGATTTGTCCTTCGTGTTCCCAAACGCCGAGGTCGATTCATCGATCGAAAGGAGAACGTATGCCCGCTGCGCTGACCTATCCCGGGGTATATGTCGAGGAGATTCCGAGTGGAGTGCGCACGATTACCGGCGTGGCGACGTCGATCGCCGCATTCGTCGGACGCACGCCGCGCGGCCCCGTGCAGGAGCCGCGAACGATCACCAGCTACGCCGATTTCGAGCGCGTCTTCGGCAGCCTCGATCGCAATTACCCCCTCGGTTACGCCGTGCGTGACTTCTATCAGAACGGCGGCACCACCGCCGTCATCGTGCGCCTCTTCAAAAAGAAAGAAGACAACGCCGGCGTGGCGAAGGGAGCCTCGGGCGATCTCAAGCTGCAGGCGCTCAGCGCCGGCAGGTGGGGCGACAAGATCAGCTTCCTCATTGATGACGACGGCATCACCGAAGAGATGGCCGATGCCGTCGATCCCGCGCTGGCCAAGGCCGACTTCTTCAATCTCACCGTCTCCGGCGGACCGGCCGGCCCGAACGAGACATTCCTCGGCGTCACCTTGCGCACCGCGGGGGGCGCCCGTCGCCTCGACCGCGTGCTCGCCAGTCAGTCGGGCCTCGTGGCGCTCGACGGCGCCGTTCCCGACAAAGCCGCTCCGGCGACGATCACCGACCCTGTGAAATTCACCGGCGGCGATGAAGGCGACGTGCTCGATGCGAACGCCTTCGCGCTGCAGAAAGACGAGAGCGACAACGTCATTCCGAAGACCGGCCTCGAGGCGCTCGAGAAAACCGATCTCTTCAATCTGCTGGTGATTCCGCCCGAGACGCTGGACGGCGACACGCTCGAAGACGTCTACGTGAAAGCGCTCGCGTACTGCGTGAAGCGGAGGGCGATGCTGCTCGTCGATCCGCCGAACGCCTGGACCAAAAACTCCGGCATGAACATCGCCAACCCGAGCACCGCGGTCTCCGACCTCGGACTGTCGGGCTCCGCGGCGCGCAACGCGGCGGTTTACTTCCCACGCGTGCTCGAAGCCGATCCGCTGCTCGGCGGCCAGACCGGCGCATTCGTGCCGAGCGGCATGGTCGCCGGCGTCATGGCCCGCACCGATGTCACGCGCGGCGTCTGGAAAGCGCCGGCCGGCATCGAGGCATCGCTCAGCGGCGCACAGGGACTGACGGTCACGCTCACCGATCTCGAAAACGGTCTGCTCAATCCGGTCGGCATCAACTGCCTCCGCACGTTTCCGATCATCGGCACGGTGATCTGGGGCGCGCGCACGCTGCGCGGCGCGGACATGCTCGCCGACGACTACAAATACGTTCCGGTGCGGCGCCTGGCGCTCTTCATCGAAGAGAGCCTCTATCGCGGCATGCACTGGGCCGTGTTCGAGCCGAACGACGAGCCGCTGTGGGCGCAGATCCGCCTCGCGGGCGGCGCGTTCATGCACAACCTGTTTCGTCAGGGAGCGTTCCAGGGGGCGTCGCCGCGCGATGCGTACTTCGTCAAGTGCGACAAGGAGACGACCACGCAGAACGACATCAACCTCGGCATCGTGAATGTGATCGTCGCCTTCGCGCCGCTCAAGCCGGCCGAGTTCGTCGTCCTCAAGATCCAGCAGATCGCGGGTCAGATCCAGGCGTAAGAGGGGAAGAAAATCATGGCCGCATCGAACCGTTTCGATCCGTACAAGAACTTCAAATTCGTCGTGAAATTCGGCCCGAAGATCGTCGCCGGCGTCAGCAAGGTCGGCGGTCTCAAGAAGACCACCGAGGTGGTGAAGCATCGCGAGGGAGGCGATCCGAGCACCAGCCGCAAATCGCCGGGACGCACCGAATTCGAGGCCATTTCGCTCGAGCGCGGCCTCACCGCCGACCGCGAGTTCGAACAGTGGGCGAACCAGGTCTGGTTCTTCCAGGGGCAGGCGCCGGGGGAATCGGCGCTCGGCAACTTCCGCCGCGACATCACCATCGAGCTGCGCAACGAAGCGGGGCAGACCGTGCTGCGGTACTTCGTCTATCGCTGCTGGGTCTCGGAGTATCAGGCGTTGCCGGATCTCGATGCGAACGCGAATGCGATCGCCATCGAGACGATGAAGCTCGAGAACGAAGGATGGAAACGCGATCCGTCGCTGAGCATCGA
This sequence comes from Thermoanaerobaculia bacterium, assembly GCA_036261885.1. GTDB lineage: Bacteria > Acidobacteriota > Thermoanaerobaculia > Gp7-AA8 > Gp7-AA8 > QHVT01. The sequence continues at coordinate 127,835 of DATAJY010000005.1, forward strand.
GCCGGAACCTGAATTCGCAGGCGAGACGATCTGATGAACGGGAGCGCTCTGACACCGTCGGAGCTGCTCGCGATCTGGGAGCGCGGGGAAGGGCAGCGCCCGTGGCGCCGCGCGCTCGCATTGCTCGCGGGCACCGCTCCACACGCGCCGGCAGACGAGCTGGCGGCGATGCCGATCGGCCGTCGCGACGCGACGCTGGTCGAGCTGCGCGCGCGCCTGTTCGGCGAAGCCTTCACCGGCATCACCAACTGTCCCGCATGCGGTGAGGCGATCGAGCTCTCGTTCGACGCCGCGGAGGTGCGCCGGGCACAGGGGAGCGACGGACCGCTGTCGATGAGCGCCGGCGGCTACGACGTGGATGTGCGGCTGCCGAACACCGCCGATCTCGCCGCGATCGAGCGGGCGGACGATCTCGACTCCGCGCGACGGCTGCTCTTCTCGCGCTGCATCACGCGAGCGCGTCACGCCGGAAAACAGGTCGCGCCGGAGGAACTGCCGCCGCAGGTGGAGGAGACGGTCATCGCCGCGCTGGCGAGCGTCGATCCGCAGGCGGATGTGACGCTCGATGCCGCATGCCCCGCCTGCGGTCATGCGTGGCGCGAGCCGTTCGACATCGTCACGTTTCTCTGGACCGAGCTGTCGGTGATGGCGAAGCGCGTCATCGCGGAGGTGCACACGCTGGCCGCGGCATACGGCTGGAGCGAGCGCGACATCCTCGAGCTCTCCCCCGCAAGACGAAACGCCTATCTCGAGATGCTGCGATGAGCGACTTCTTCACGCACCTCGCCGCGCGTGCCCTCGCGCCTCCGACGCTTCGCCCGCGAACGCCGTCTCGATTCGAATCGGCGAACGCGCCGGAGGGAGTCGAGCCGGGCAGCGAAGAAAGGGAAGTGCCGCGGATCGCAGCGAAAGCGCGCCGCGATCCTTCGGTCGCCGAAGAATTGACGCCGCGTGCGAACGCGGGCGTTCCCGGGAAAGAGCTCCATCACGAGCACACTCGCGAGGTGGTGCGCGAATCGACGACGCGCATCGTCGAGCATCACGGCGAAGTGCGTGACGTGCGCGTGGACGTCGCGCGCGAAGGATCACGCGCCGCGGCACCCGAACGCCGCGCCGATCCGGTGATTCAGAAAAATGCCGACGTCGAAACGCGTGCGCCGCGAAGCGACGAGCGCACGCGCGAGACGCGCATCGAAACGCGGCAGCGCGAGCTCGTGCCGCAATCGCCGCGACCGGCACCCGCGCGTACGAACGCGCGCATTCCGACGCCGCCCGGCACGCCTGCCTCGGCCGAGCCGGTCATTCAGGTCTCGATCGGACGCGTCGAAGTGCGCGCCGTCGCGCAGCAGGCGCCGCAACGTGCGTCGCGACGCAATGCGGCCATGACCATCGATGACTACGTCGCGCGCAAGAACGCGAAGGAGCGGAGATGAGCACCGACCTGGCCATCACCGCGGTCACGCGCACGCTGCGCCAGATCCTCGACGACGAGGTGGCCGACAAGTGGGGCGTCGACGTGCTCGGCGGTGACCTCACGAAACAGTTCGTGGTCGTGAATCTGCCGCCGCACAAAGTGCGCGATCAGCATCCGTCGCAGAACGTCGTCAACGTCTTTCTCTATCGGACCGATCTCAACGCCGGCTGGCGCAACATGCCGCTGCCGTCACAGACGAAGCCGGGGGAGAGCGGACCGCCGCCGCTGGCACTCAATCTCGAATATCTCGTCACCGCGTACGGCGAAGACGATCGCGAGGACGCCGCGCATTTCTTTCTCGCACAGGCGATGCGCGTGCTGCACGACCGCGGCATTCTTCCGCGCCAGTCCTTCAAGACCGTGCTGCCGCAGGCGCGCGTGCATCTGCAGATCGAGCAGGTCACGATCACGCCGAAGCCGCTGTCGATCGAAGAGATGTCGAAACTCTGGAGCATCTTCCAGACGCAGTTCCGCATCTCGGCGGCGTACCTCGTGACGGTGCTGCTCATCGACAGCCGCACGGCGACGAAGAGCGCGCCGCCGGTGCTCACGCGCGGTCCCGAGGATCGCGGCTTCACGGCCATCGCCTCGCCGCCGCCGGTGCTCGACTCCGCGCGTGCGGCCGGCGGATTCGCGGCGGTGCGGCTCGGCGAAGAGCTGATCGTCAGCGGGGAGCGCTTCGACATCGGCGAGCTCACCGCGCGCGTGCGCCATCCGCTCATGAGCGCGCCGGTCGAACTGCCGGTCACGTTCATCGATCCGCAGCGCGTGCAGATCACGCTCCCGGCGGCGGGCGGTGGTGTCGCGGCAGCGTGGCCGGCCGGCTTCTACACGCTCTCGCTGGTGGTGAACTATCCGAACCTCCCGCCGTGGCCGACGAACGAAGTGGCGTTCGCGCTCGCGCCGTCGATCACCGTCGATCCGCAGACGAACACCAATCCCGGCTCCGATTTCACGATCACGCTCGAAGCGACGCCGCAGGTGCGCGAGGAGCAGATCGTGCTGGCGATCTTCGGATCGAAGCAGTTCACGCCCGCGTCGGTCGTCACGCCGAACGATCCCGATGCCCCGACCACGATCACGTTCGACGCGCCGGGCGAGCCGGGCGTGCATCGCGTGCGTCTGCGCGTCGACGGCGTCGATTCGATTCCGATCGTGAAAACGAACGGAGTGATGACGTTCGACGCCGCACAAAGCGTCGAGGTGAAGAACCCATGAGCAGCGCCGATCTCTCGACGTGGCATCAATCGAACGATGCCTATCTCGCCGCGGCGGTGGAGTGGCTGCGGCTATTGCTGCTGCGCAACGTGCCGGCGCCGCCGCAGCCGATCGTCACGAGCTCGAATGAGGCGCCGCCGCAATCATCCGAGGCGCAGAACAACCCCTCGTGGTGGAGCTTCCGCCGTACCGCCACCGGCACGACGCCGACGCCGCAGCCGCAGCGCGCGCTGCCTCCGGCCGCGCATGAAGTGACGCCGGAGCAGCTCGCGGACGCGGAGAAGAAGATGCGTGCCGCGGAGCGCAGCGATCCGCCGCCGGCGATGTTGCTGCTGGCGCGGCGGGCCGGGCTCACGCAGTTCGAGCGGGAGCTGCTGTTGCTCTGCGTGGCGATGGAGCTCGATACGCGCATCGCCGGACTCTGTGCGCGCGCGCATGACGACGCCTCGCGCCCGTATCCGACGTACGCGCTGGCGATGGCGATTTTCGACGCGGCGAGCTGGGATGCGTTGTCGCCCGATCGTCCGCTGCGGTACTGGCGCCTGATCGAGATCTCGCAGCCGGGTATGCAGCCGCTCACCACGAGCGCGATGCGCGCGGACGAGCGGATCGTCAACTACGTGAAAGGTCTGAGCCATCTCGACGATCGCATCGCGCCGTTCGTCTCTCCGTTCGCCGAACCGGTACATGACGACGACCTGCCGGCGTCGCAACGCACGGTGGTCGAGGCGATTCTGCGCGTGCTCGACCGCGATCAGCCGCATTTGCGTCCGCTGCAACTTCTCGGACGTGATTCCGAGAGCAAGCAGCTCGTCGCGCGCGCGGCCGCCCATCGTCTCGGCCTGACGCTTTACCGCATGGCCGGCGACATGCTGCCGTCGCAGGCCGCCGATCTCGAAACGCTGTCGCGGCTGTGGCAGCGCGAGACGCTGCTCCTCCCGGTCGCGCTGTATCTCGATGCGCGCGACGTCGACAGGAACTCCGACACGCACGGCACGCCGCTCAAACGGCTGCTCGCGCGCGGCGGCGGCGTGATCTTCGTCGATGCGCGGGAAACGTGGCCGGTGCCTTCCGGCACGCGCGCGTTCGACGTGGAGAAACCCACTCCCGCGGAGCAGCACGAAACGTGGCTCGAAGCCCTCGGCGAGGAGCACGCCGAAGAGGCGGCGCGTCTCTCCGGGCAGTTCAATCTCAGCGCCGAATCGATTCGCCGCATCGCCGGTGATGCGCAGGACGACGGCCCGGAGACGCCGCTCGGAACGCGTCTTTGGGCCCGCGCGGGACAACAGACCCGCATGCACATCGACGCCCTCGCACAGCGCATCGATGCGAAGGCGCGGTGGGAGGATCTGATCCTTCCGGAATCCGAAAAGGAACTGCTGCGGCAGATCGCGACGCATGTCGCCGGACGCAGCCGCGTGTACGACGAGTGGGGATTCCGGGCGCGGATGAATCGCGGTTTCGGCATCAGCGCGCTGTTCGCCGGCGAGAGCGGCACCGGCAAGACCATGGCCGCCGAGGTCATCGCCAATGAGCTCGGGCTGGCGCTGCATCGCATTGATTTATCGAGCGTCGTGAGCAAGTGGGTCGGCGAGACGGAGAAGAATCTGCAGCAGCTCTTCAACGCCGCGGACGATTCAAACGGCATCCTCTTCTTCGATGAGGCGGACGCGCTCTTCGGCAAGCGCACGCAGGTGCAGCACAGCCAGGATCGTTTCGCGAACATCGAGATCAACTTCCTCCTGCAACGACTGGAGTCGTATCGCGGTCTCGCGATTCTCGCGACGAATCTCAAAGACGCGCTCGATCCCGCGTTCCTGCGCCGGTTGCGATTCATCGTCTCGTTCCCGTTTCCGGGACCGGACGAGCGGCGGGCGATCTGGGAGCGTGCCTTCCCGCGCGAGACGCCGACCTCCGGACTCGATTTCGATCGCCTGGCGAAGCTCAACGTCACCGGCGGCAGCGTGCACAACATCGTGCTTTCGGCCGCGTTCCTGGCCGCCGACCGCGGCACGTCCGTGACGATGCCGATCGTGCTCGAAGCGGCGAAGACCGAGATGCGCAAGCTGCAGAAGCCGATCAGCGAAGCCGATTTCAAATGGCGGGAACCGGGAGGGCTGAGCGCGGTATGAACGTGTGCCTCCACATCGACCGCCTCGTGCTCGACGGCATCGACCTGAGCAGCGCCGATCGTCCGCGTTTGCAGCTGGCGATCGAGCAGGAGCTCGCGCGTCTGATCGGCGCGCGAGGTCTCGCGTTCCGCGATGCGGTGGCTCTGCCGTCGATCCGCACGCCGCAGATCACCGTTGCACCAGACGCAAAACCTTCGCAGCTCGGGACGTCGATCGCCGGCGCAGTGTTCGGCGGCGTGGGAGGGAAGCGCTGATGCAGGAGCAGCAACTGCGCAAGACGCCCGGACAAAGCGATTCGTTCTTCCCGTCGATTCATGAAGGGGACGATCCGGAGACGCGCTACCGCACGCGGCGGCGCGATGACGACACCCGGTTTCGCATCGAGGCGCTGCCCGATGTTCTCGCCTCCGCGGTGGAGGATCGGAGCGTCGGGATCACGGTGAACGATCCCTCGATTCGTTCCATCGAGTGGTCGCTCACGAAACCCGACGGTCGCGTGGTGCCGTCGAAGGTGCGGACGAAAGCAGGCGATCGCGATGCCACGACGCGCGCGTTTCCTCTGCGGAAAAAAGACCTGACGATGACCGGGAGCTACATGCTCTCGTGCGTCGGCTACAACGCGTCGGGCACGTTGCAGCTCGTCGCCTTCCGCGACTTTCGGGTCGTCGCCAGCAACGACGCGGTGTTCAGCGCCACCGAAGGGCAGTTTGCGTTTTTCGAATACGAGGTCAAGGACGGCGGTGTGCGCGTCCAGCTCGCCTTCGTACCGAATGCGAAGGTCACCTGTCCGGACATCGGCTGGATGCAGGCCGTGCAGGCGGTCGATTCCGAGGGCGAGAGCATTTACCGCTACACGAGCAACGTCGAAGGGGACGCGCGCAAAACGCCTCTGCAGTGGACCATCGATCGGAAAGACGGCGCGCCGAGTCCGTTCTACGGCTTCACGAAAGATGCTGCCGGCGCGTTGGTTCCCGACGACAGACAGACGAAACGCGGTGGAGTGGGGCAGGCCGATCCCGGTGCGATCCTCAAGGATTTCCCGACCATCCAGCCGTCGATGGTCGCGAAGTTCGAGACCTGCGCCGTCTGCCGCAGCGGCGCCGACGCCGGCCGCGTCTTCGGCTGCGCGATGTGGGGCTTCACCGTTCAGGACGACAGCAGCGTGACGCTGCATCCGCGTTCGTTCGCCATGAAGCCGTCGCCGAAGTTCACCGCCGCGGCGACGAAGTGGAACGAGTGGAACGAAGGACTCGCGAGCAAGCGCGAGAACGCGCCGCGACTGAGGACACCGTGATGCGCGAGTCTCTTCAGCGTCATTCCGTTCCGCCGGCGGTGCGCGACGTGCTGCGCTCGCCTGGCAAGCCGCTCGATGCGGAGACGCGTCGTGTGTACGAGCCTCGCTTTCATCACGACTTTTCGAACGTTCGCGTCCATGCGGGCCCGCGCGAGCAGGAGTCGGCGCTGTCGATGGGCGCGCTTGCGTACGCGGCCGGCCATCACGTCGTGCTCGGCGAGCCGTCCTTGCCGCGCGAGGTGCTGGCCCACGAGCTCGCGCATGTCGCGCAGCATCGCGGCGGCGACGTGCTGCCGCAACGCATCGCGCCCGCGGATGCACCGGCCGAGGCCGACGCACATCGCGGCACGTCGCACGTCACGCACGACGGCAGCGCGCTGCATCTCTATCGCAGGAAGGGCTCCTTCAGCTCCGCGAAGATCACGGACGGCGGTCTCGTCGAAGAGTCGTTCAAGGATCCGGAGACGCAGCCATGGATCGAGACGATCGACATCCACTTCAACGGCACGACCATCGACGACTCGTTCAACACGATTCCGACCGGCACTGTCACCGCAACCTATTTCGCGAATGCCGTGACGCGCGCGCCGATCAGCATGGCCATCTCCGGCGGCTCTCCCGAGTACGACCTCACGCATGTGGTGAAGGGCCGCAAGGTCACGCGCATCGAAGGCTTCGGCTACAACGACGTGCCGTTCGCGAAGGGCAAAGGGCAGGGGCCGCGCAACAAGTACGCGAAGTTGAATGCCGCCAGCGGCAAGTACGAGGCGAGCATGCACTACGCGATTTTTTTCAAGGGCGGCCAGGCGTTGCACGGCGGCAGCCTGACCGCGGGATCGCACGCGTGCGTGCACGCCGAAGAGTGGGAGAAGCTGCGGCAGATCAACTACCACTCGGTGCGCGGCCGGACGCTGGTGAACGTCGACTACACGCCCGACGCACTGGCGCAGCCGTGTTGTGAGCTGCTCGCGAAACGCGGCATCACGCGCAAGAGCGATGCGCCGGAGCCGTGCAACACGATCGATCCGGCGACGTGCGGCGGCGGAGAGGCGGCGCCATGACGACGGTCGCGCCAGGGCTCACGCACGCGCTCCGCACGCCCGATACGAACAACAAGGTGCGCGTGCAGCGCAAGTGCGGCTGCAACGGATCGTGCGGCAGCTGCTCCGAGGAAGAAAAGAAGAAGAAGGTACAGCGGCGCGCGATCGGCGAGGTGGCGAGCGAGATTCCGCGCAGCGTGCAGAACGTGCTCGGCTCGGCCGGGCGTCCGCTCGACGCGGAGACGCGCGCGATGATGGAGAGCCGCTTCGGCCGTTCCTTCGCCGACGTGCGCGTGCATACCGACTCGCACGCCGCCGCATCCGCGCACGACATCAGCGCCGCCGCGTATACCGCGGGAACGCACATCGTGTTCGGCACGGGACGCTTCGAACCCGACACGCTGCCGGGACGGCGCCTGCTCGCTCACGAGCTCGCGCACGTGCTGCAACAGGCGACACAGCCGGCGGGCGGCGCCTCGTCGATCGCGGAAGGCATCGGCCCCGCGGACGACCGGCACGAGCGCGCGGCCGATCGCGTCGCCGATGCGGTCGTCGCGCAGGGACCGGCCTTCACGCCGCCACCGCCGATCGCCCCGGTGGGCGAGCGGCTCGTGCGGCGCAAGCGGGAGGAGAGCGAGCCGGCCGTCGAAGAAGAGCCGCGATTCATCGTCGAGGATGCGGTGACGCCCGCGCCGGGGCAGATGCGCCGGAAGGAATTCGTCGAAGAGCTCGATGCCGTGGTCTGCGCGACCTCCGATCGCGAGATGGCGCGCCTCGGACAATCGACCGACAACTGTCCGCTGCTCGCGAAGTGGCGTCCGCGCATTCGCACGATGGACGCGCGCGAGCTCGAAGTGTCGATGCGACGCTGGATCGGCGGCGATGCCTCCGTGCGCGGCGCATACGACTACATCCCGCGCGTCGCGGCGAAGCTCGCCGAATCGATTCGCGCCTGGGGCGCCACCGGCGACATCAGCGGCGTTCCTCCCGATCTCCTCGCATTGTTCGACGGCGGCGGCACGATTCGCCTCGGCGTCGGCAGTCTGATTCGCGGCGCCGTCGGACGGCTCTTCCGCAAATCACGCGATGGGGCGGCGGCGCCGGCGACGGAGGTTCCGCTGCCGGCGGAGGGCGGACGTCCGCTCGACAACGGCGTCGCCTCGCGCATGGGGCAGGCGCTGGGCCGCGATTTTTCGGACGTGCGCATTCACACCGATGCGAACGCCGCCTCGGCCGCGACGCGGATGAACGCGCGCGCCTTCACGTTCGGCCACGACATCGCCTTCGCCGGCGGTGAGTACGCGCCCGGCACGATCATCGGAGATGCGCTGCTCGCGCACGAGCTCGCGCATGTCGCGCAGCAGGATGGAGCCACCGAGGCGCTGCCGAAGAGCGAAGCCGCGACCGGTGTGCTGGAAGAGGATGCCGATGCCGTCGCCGTGCATGCGGTGGCGTTGCTCTGGCCGAGTCTCCGGCGCTTCACGCGCGACCTGCGCACGAACGCGATGCCGCGGCTCAAGTCGAGTCTGAAGCTGCAGCGCTGCGACGCCAGCCCGTCGGAGTTGCAGGAGTATCTGCGTGCGCTCGACAAGAGCGGCATCGAGAAGGCGAACAGCAGCGACGGCAAGGCCCGGCAGATCGCCGAAGCGTGGAGCAGCGGCGACACGCAATACATCCTCACCGCGCGCCGCAAGAAACTGCTCATTGAAGAAATGCTCGACGGCTACGTCTCGGGCAGCGATCAGGAACAGATCCTCAATCTCCTGGAGCGTTCGTGGTCGGCGGACCTGAAGCTGATGCTCGGGCCGGGGCTCGTGTCGCACAAGAAGCTGCTCGACGAATTCGGTGCGTACAAGGAACAGCTGTGGCGGTTCTACATGCGCCGCTATCCCGGTGCGTATCCCGATGAGGTGCAGAACCGGCTGCTGTTCGCCGATGACGCGCCGGCGGCGCAACCGCCGCCCGATCTCGCGAAGCTCGATGCGACGGATCCGAGCGCCGATCCCAATCGGATGGTGCAGTTCGGCGACGACCTTCCTTCGACGACGCAGACCCATCGTGTGGGGACGAAGCGCAGCTTCAACAAGCTCGATCGCAACGAAGCGGCGGCGTGGATCACCCAGGAGTACGGGAGCCTGATCAACGCCGATCAGCAGAAGACCGTGCAATCGACACGCGTCACGTACTACGACCCGCCGAGCTTCTTCGAGGCGTTCGTGCCGCTCTGCCAGCGCGATTTTCTGAACGAGCACTTCGAGACGCAGGCGGAGCGCGACAAGCCGGAGAACAAGAAACAGGCCGAGGCGGTCTGCGTCTTCGAGGAATCGCAGACGTCGGCGTTTCACGATTCGGGCGATCACACCATCACCGTCTCGCAGGAGCGGGAGACGCCGGAGACGATGGTGCACGAGGTGCTGCACGCGTTCGCGAACGAGCGGGTGTTCGAGCTCTCGAAATTCGCGCGCGAAGGATTGACCGAGATGCTCACGCGCCGCGTCATCCTGCGGCACAAACACACCGGCAACGAAAAGCCGCTGTACGTCGGCGGCCACTACGACGACGCGTACGACGCCGTGCAGGAACTGGCGGTGCTGGCCGGCGAAGAGCTGCTGGCGCGCGTTCATTTCCGCGGCGCGGTCACGGAGCTCTGCAACAAGGTCGGGAAGACCCGCTTCGACGCCTGGAACAAGGCCATGCAGGATCGCGGCAACGGCGCCGCCGCCACGGCCATTCTGCGCGACAGCACGCTCAAGGAGACGGGAGCGAAGTGCAAATGAGCTATCGCACCGCTGTCTTCGGAGGCGTCATCGCCGGCGTGAGCGCCGCGGCATTCTTCGCCGAATCGCTGTTGCTCTGGATCGCCATCGCCGCGTTTGCGATCGCGATGGCGCTGCTGCTGGCGGCGCTGACGAAAGTGCTGTTCGGCATCGAGCGCTTCTCGTTTCTGCACTATCAGGCTGCGACGCTCGCTTCGACCGCGGCGCTGCTCTCCGCGATGCACGCGCCGGTGCTGCCGGCGATGGAGTTGCTCGCGCTGGCGCTGGCGATCGCGCAGGGCATCGGACGGATCGGCTGCGCATACGCGGGCTGCTGTCATGGCCGTCCATTCCGCGTCGGACTGCGCTACGAACGGGGACGCGTCGCGGCGCACTTCGCCGGCGCGCGGCTCGTGCCGGTGCAGTGGCTCGAATCGGTCGCGCTGCTGCTGCTCGCGACGGCCGTGGCGCTGACGATCGGGCGCGGGGCGTTCGTCGTCTACGTCTCCTCGTATGCCGTGCTGCGCTTCGCGCTCGAGCTGCTGCGCGGCGATCGTCGTCCGCATTTCGCCGGGCTTTCGGAAGCGCAGTGGATCTGCGTCGTCACGGCCATCGTCTTCGCGCCGGTCGCGATCAAGCTGCTGCTCGCGCTCGCGGCCGTCGTGGTGATGCGCATGCGGCGAATCGACGTCGATGCCTTTGCGCGCGCGCTGCACGCGGTACGCGAAACGAACGAGCTCGAACGGGTGCACGGGCTGCGTATCTCGCACGGACGCACGGGTGAGGCGGAGTTCTACACGCTGTCCTCGGTCGCACCGGAAAGGGCGCGCGCGCTGGCGGAACTGGTGCGCGATCTCGCGCATCCCGACCGGCGCGTGCAATGCGTCACGCGCGACGGCGGCCTGCTGCACATCATCGTCGGAGGTGCGGCGTGATGGAGCAGGAGAAGCGCGACACCGCGCCGCGGGCGGTGCGCGACGTTCTCGGCACGCCGGGCCGTCCGCTCGACCCGCCGTCGCGCGCGTACTTCGAGTCGCGCTTCGACCACGACTTCAGCCGCGTGCGCGTGCACACCGACGAGCGCGCCGCGCAGTCGGCGAACGAGATCGGCGCGCATGCGTGGACCGTCGGCAACGACATCGCGTTCGCGCGCGGCATGGAGTCACCGCGCGTGCTCGAACACGAGCTCTCGCATGTCGTGCAGCAGAGCGACGTTCCGCGGCATGCGCCGATCGAGGCGGGCCATCCCGGCGATGCGTTCGAACGCGACGCGGAGAACCCGCAGCCGCGGTTGCGCGCCTCGACTCCTCGGCTGCAGGGCCTCTGGCCGCTTCTCCTCGCCATTGGCGGCGGGCTCGTCGCCCTCGGTTTGAGTGTGTGGGGCCTGTGGCGGCAGCTCAGCGACTCGTTCTCGAAGTCGACTCTCGAGGCGTATCTCAAAGGTCTGCGCAGCCGCAAGAAGATCGAAGGGGAGTGGCGCAGCGACAACAAGGCCCGCGCCTGTGCGGCACGCGAGCAGGAGCTCGGGCCGTATTCAGTCGACGATCGCGCGCTGCTGATCGAGGAGATGCTCGACGGCCGCGTGCTCAGCGCGGACGAAGGCGGCATCCTGGCGACGCTGCGTGCCGCACGGCCGGGCGAGCCGGCGCTGATCGTCGCGCGCGTCGGCCGCAATCGGCTGCTCGCGAAATTCGACGGCCGCAATCGCCGCGTTCTCGACGCCATCACGCTCACTGCGGCCGATGCGGGAGACGCGCTGGTGACGCGGCTGCGCGATCTCTCCGCGGACGAGATTCAGGATTATGTGAGCAACGCCACCGATCCCTCCGTCCGTGCGTCCGCAATGAAGGCGGCGTCGCTGCAGAAGATCACGGCACCGGTGCCGGTCGGCGCGACCGTCGCCCGCGGCGGAGAGGCGACGTTCGCGATCAACGGAATTGCGGTCGTGGCCCGGCCCGACATCCGCTCGAACGATCCGCGTTTCATCAACGACGCGTTCACCTCCTTCGGTCTGCAGCCCGCCGACTTCGGCACGTTCGGCACCGACGCGCAGGACATCGTGCGGCAATTCGTTCCGCCGCGCGTGGAAGCGGTCATCCAGACCACGTGGGGTCCGGGCGCGCGTCCCGAGCTCGATGCGAAGTACGGCCGCGGCACGACCGATGAGGACAAGTACGAGAGCAACACCACCTTCCGTTTTCATGAGAGCCGTCACGGCGAGGACTGGTTCGAGTTCCTTCGCCAGAACCCGCCGCCCGTATTCACCGGCGCCGTCGGGATGACGAAGGCCGACTATCAGCGCGCGATCGACGCGTGGGGCACGGAGATCACGGCCTACAACCGCCGCGCCGTCGAGTTTTCGATCCGGCGCAGCGACTGCGTCGGCACCCGTCCGCCGGATGCGCATTTCGATCTCGAAGGAGCCACCGCAACCATCTGCCGCCAGGTCGGAGGAGCACCATCGATATGACCAACACGCCCGTTTCTCCTCCCACGCTCAAAGGCGGCATCGTGCTGCTCGATCCGGTCACCTCGATCGTCACGCGCGTGGTGGTGTTGCAGTACGCGCCGGACACGCTCAGCCGCACGTTGCAGGTGCAGGGCACCGGCAACGAGCAGGGCGATCGCTCGGAAGTGCTGCGATTGAAAGGTCCGGCCATCGAGACGTTGAAGCTCGAGGCCGAGATCGATGCGACCGATCAACTCGAATCCGCGAAATCGGGCGCCACGGTTTTGCAGTCGGGGATTTTTCCCGAGCTCGCTGCGCTCGAGACGATCGTCTATCCGACCACGCGCCAGCTGCTGGCGAACAATGCGCTGGCGGGAGCGGGGATGCTCGAGATCCTGCCGATGGAAGCGCCGCTCACGCTCTTCGTCTGGAGCCCGTCGCGCATCGTGCCGGTGCGCATCACCGAGTTCTCGATCACGGAAGAAGCGTTCGACACGAAGCTCAATCCGATCCGCGCGAAGGTGAGTCTCGGCATGCGTGTGCTCAGCGTGAGCGATCTCGGCTTCCAGCATCGCGGCAGCTCGATCTATCTCGCCTACCAGCGGGTCAAAGAAACCTTCGCCACGCTTCCGACCGGCAGCGTCGGACAGCTCGGCATCGGAGCGATTCCATGAGCGACGTTCTGGCATTGCATTTCGGTCTGCGCATCGCGCCGTTCGGTCCGACCAGCCGCTACGCCGGGATCGAGCTGGCGACCGTGACCATCGACGGCGAGCCGCTCAGTTACGTGCGGCGCCGTTTCGTACCGCATCCGGAACGGCTGGCGGTCATCGGCGAGCACACGGTGGTGCAGGGCGACCGGCTCGATCCGATCGCCGGCCGCACGCTCGGAGATCCGGAATTGTTCTGGCGCATCTGCGATGCGAATCGCGCCATGCGTCCCGAGGAGCTGACCGAGACGCCGGGACGACGTCTGGCCATCACGCTGCCGGAAGGCGTGCCGGGGATTCCGAATGCGTGATTGTGCGCAGGAGGTGCGGAGAAACGAGCCGGTGTCGAACGCACCCGCTCGATCGGGCGGCAAGCCGCTCGATGCGGCGGCGCGCGCATTCTTCGAGCCCCGCTTCGGCCACGATTTCAGCAGCGTGCGCGTGCACAGCGATGCGCATGCGACGCGCTCGATCGACGCCGCGGCATTCACGTCGGGCGATCACATCGTCTTCCGTGACGAGGCGTCATCGCGACAGCGTTCGCTGCTCGCGCACGAGCTCTCGCATGTCGTGCAGCAGCGCGAAGGTCCGGTCGTACCGGGCATCAGCACGCGCGGCGATGCGGGCGAGCGTGGCGCCGATCGCGCCGCGGCCGCGGTGCTGCGCGGCGGCTACGCGCGCGTCGAGGGCACCGCACACGCGGTGCAGCGCGGCGGCTGGTTCGATCCGATCGGCGAGGAGCTGCGGCCGATCGTCGAGAGCGCGAAGTATCTGCACGAGGCGAAGAAGCTCGTCGACGATCCGACACTCGACGATGCGACGCGTGAAGAATTGCGCACGCTCATCGCCCAGGCGGAACGCCAGCTGGCCAGTCTGCAGCGCGGCGACGAAGCGGAGGCCGGGCATGGATCTTCGGCCGCGGCCCTCGGCACGGTCGGATTCGCCGGAATCACGCGCACCGCCGGAACGCAGCTGGTCACGAAGCCGAGCCCCTGGACGATCGGCGCCGGACTCTTGCTGCTCGCGGTGGCCGTCATCGCCACGAGCAGCAGTGGGCGCTCGCGAAAGAACGTCGTCATCCGCGATCTCGCGAACACGCTCGAATCGCTCGGCCACACGCTGCAGCGCGCCGTCACGCGTCCGAAACCGGTGGCCCCTCCGGTGAACGAAGCACCGCCCGAGACCGCGAAGTTTCCGCCGGGCACGACGCCGAAACCCGCCGCACCGGCGCCGAAACCCGCGCCGGCACCGGCGCCGAAACCGGCGCCGAAGACCGGGACGGGACCGAAGCTCGATCCGGTCGCACCGCCGGTTGCGCATCCCGATCCGGATGTCGATGAGGATCGTCGCAAAGGATGCGTCGGGCGTCCCGGCGCGGCGCGTGGAGGGCACAACTGCCACAACGATTTCGCGCTGCACGTCACCGGCACGAATCGCGACTGGGATGTCGTCTCGCGTACCGGCGAGCGGGCGAGCTTCGACGGTGTCGATCACCTGCGCACGCTGTACGACGTCAAGACCGGCTATCGCCTGCTGCTCGATCACAGGCCCGAAACGCTGCCGATCCGTCAGCGCATGCTCGGCAAACTTCAGGATCAGTCCGCGCGGCAGCAGCGCATCGCCCATGCGTGCGGCTATCGCCTGCTCTGGGTCTTCAACGATCAGGAAGTGCAGGAGTTCGTCGACGGCTTCATCGAGCCGGAGACCGACTTCGAAGACTTTCCGTGCGAGGAGGAGTCGTGAGCGCACCGTATCTCCTCCAGCTGATGATCGGTCCCGGCGTGCCCGTGCCGGTGGGGCGCGACATCATGGATGCCCTCGTTTCCGTCAGCGTCACGAACAACACGCAGTCGGCGAGCATCTTTCAGCTCACCTTCAATCTCTCGTCACGCTCGCCGCTGCACACGCTTTTTCTTCTCGGCAGCGGCGCGCAGTTGCCGATCGTGCGCGTCTGCATCGTGGTCATCGTGCGCGGCATGCCCGAGGTGCTGATGGACGGCGTGATCACGCACTATCAGGTGCAGCCGGGCGAAGGCGGCCTGTCGACGCTGACGATCACCGGCGAGGATCTTTCGAAATTGATGGGCTATCTGCCGCTCGACGGTGTGCCGTATCCGGCGCAGCCGGCGAACGTGCGCATTCTGGCGATGCTCGCGAAGTACCTCGTGTTCGGCATCGTTCCGGTCGTCCTTCCCGCCCTCGTGCCGGATGTCCCGATTCCGACCGATGAGATTCCGCGGCAGCAGGGGACGGACATCGAATACATCCGCTACCTCGCGGAGCTCTGCGGCTACGAGTTCTATGTCGATCCCGGGCCGTTGCCGCTCCAGAGCACGGCGTACTGGGGTCCCACCGTTCGCGTCGGCGTGCCGCAGCCGGCGCTCAACACGAACATGGATGCGCAGACGAACGTCGAGTCGATGAGCGTCAACTTCGATCCGGAGTCGACGACGCTGCCGATCGTGATGATCTATCCGAAGGAGACGAAGGTCGGCGTGCCGATCCCGATCCCGAACGTGAATCCGCTGGCTCCGCCGCTCGGCGTGGTGCCTCCGATTCCGAAGAACATCGAGATCGATCGCGACTCCGCACGGCGCACGCCCGGCGCCGCGATCATGGCCGCGCTCGGACGGGCGGCGCAGAGCGCCGATGCGGTGAGCGTGAGCGGCACGCTCGACGTGGCGCGCTACGGACGCGTGCTGCGCGCGCGGAAGCTCGTCGGCGTGCGCGGTGCCGGGCTCGCGTACGACGGCCTCTATTTCGTCCGCAGCGTTACGCACAAGATCAGCCGCGGCGAGTACAAGCAGGATTTCTCGCTGGTACGCAACGGCTTCGTTTCGATCACACCGAGGGTACCGGCATGAGCGTGCAGAAATTCTTTGGGAAGTTTCGCGGCACGGTGCTCAACAACATCGATCCGCTCGGTCTCGGCCGCATTCAGGCGTCCGTTCCCGCGGTGTCGGGCTTGCTGCCGACCAGTTGGTGCCTGCCGTGTTTTCCGGCGGCCGGGAAACTGATGGGACTCTGCGCGATGCCGCAGGTCGGCGCCGGCGTCTGGATCGAGTTCGAAGGGGGCGATCCCGACTATCCGATCTGGTCCGGCTGCTTCTGGGGCATCGCCGCGGAAGTGCCGGCCGACGCGATGCCGCCGTCTCCTTCGAACAATCCGGCCACGCCGAGCATCGTGTTGCAGACCACGCTGATGAACAAGCTCGTCATCAGCGACGTCCCCGGTCCGACCGGCGGAATCATCCTCGAGACCAGCACCGGCGCCTCGATCAAGATCAACACCCTCGGCATCACGATCAGCAACGGCCAGGCGAGCATCACGCTCCTCGGCCCGAAGGTGGACATCAATCAGGGAGCGCTCTCGATCACCTGACGCGGAGGAATGCATGCCCGGATTCGCCGTCACTGCCAACAGCACCACCGTCACCTGCCTGCACGGCGGGACCGCCAGGCCGGTCGCGCCGAGCCCGCGCGTGAAGATCATGCTCGACTCCGCGGTCACGATCGCGTCGCAGTACAGCGTGGCCGCCTGTCCCTTCACGAACGGCTCGTCGCCGCAACCGTGCCTCACCGCCACATTCACCACCGCTGCAACGCGCGTGACGTCGCTCGGTCAATTCCTTCTGCTCGTCGACAGCCAGGCCACGACCGTGCCGAACGGCGTGGGCGTGCTCATCGCGCCGGGACAGACGCGCGTGACCGCGATTTGAGGATGCGATGAACATCGACTTCCCTCTGCACTTCGACTCCCGCGGCCGCACCGCTGAATGCAATGACGCGGCGCACGTGCGGAACATGCTCGAACAACTGCTCTTCACGAATGCGGGCGAGCGGGTGAATCGTCCCGATTTCGGCAGCGGCCTGCAGCAACTCGTCTTCGCGCCGAACAGTCCCGAGCTTGCGGCGGTGATTCAATTCACCACGCGCGCCGCGATCCAGCAGTGGCTCAGCGATGTGCTCGAGCTGCAGGCCCTCGACGTCATTTCCGACGACGCGGCCTTGCGCATCTCCATCACTTACGCGTTGCGACCGAGCGGCGAAGTGCGCACCGAGTCATTCGTCCGGAGCGTGTCATGAAAGAGCTGACCTGCCGCGACGAGCGTCGCCGCCAGCACATCCGCGAACGCGATCCGCACAACGGCGTCGATTACGTCGACGTCACCGGCAAGCATCTCTGCGTCCACTTCCTCAACGGCATTCCGGACGTGTTTCTGAACGTCGCCGAAGATCAGAAGGAACGCGTGGCGCGCCACATCGTGATCAAGGGAGGGCGGCGCATCACCGGCATCCAGGTGCTCGACTTCGATGCCGACGCTACCGACGACGTCTTCGATGAAGACTGCCTTGGACTCGAAGTCGATCGCACCGGCGACTGGTCGACCTACACGTTGTGTTTCGTGAAACTCGACGAGCAGGGGCGGCCCACCGACGAGCCGCTGCTCGATCCGCGCTACTCATGTGTCGAGCTCTCGTTCAAAATCGACTGCCCCGCGGAGATCGACTGCAAAGCGGACACGAGCTGTCCGCCGGAACCGCGGCCGCCGCGCACGATCAATTACCTGGCGAAGGATTACGCCAGCTTCCGGCAGCTCATTCTCGATCGCCTCTCGCTGCTCATGCCCGACTGGCGCGAGCGGCATGTGCCGGACATCGGCATCGCCATCGTCGAAGTGCTCGCGTACGTCGGCGATTTTCTGAGCTACTACCAGGATGCGGTGGCCACCGAGGCGTATCTCGACACCGCGCGGCAACGCATTTCGGTGCGGCGTCACGTGCGGCTCGTCGACTACGCGATGCACGAGGGCTGCAACGCGCGCGTGTTCCTCTTTCTCGAAGCGGCCGCCGATGCCGAGCTCGCGCCGCCGTTCGATTTCTTCTTCATCACCCGGCCGCCCGAGAGCGACGAGGCGGTGGCCTTGCGGCTGCACGAGCTCGCGGTCCTGAAGCGCGGCTGGATTCCCTTCGAGCCGCTCACCGATGCGCCGGCGATTCGTCTGCGCCTCGCGCACAACCTCATCGCCATCTACACGTGGGGCAATCAGGAGTGCTGCATTCCGAGAGGCGCGACCCGCGCCACGCTCGTCGATGCGTGGATCGAAGAAGAGCCGCAACCGCAATACGACGATTCGTACGAGGTGCAGCTCGAACATCCGAAGGCGAAGAAGAAAAAGAAGAAATACGACGAGGACTGCGAGCCGCCGCCGAAGCCGCGCAAGCGCACGCTCGATTTGCGAGTCGGTGATTTCCTGTTGTTCGAGGAGCTCGCGTGCGCCGGCACGGTATCGAAGGAAAACTTCGACGGGAAGACGCCGGAGCCGGATGCCGATCCGACCCATCGTCACGTGGTGCGGTTGACGAAGGTCACGCCGATCGTCGATCCGCTTTTCGATCTGCCGCTCGTCGAAGCGGAGTGGAGTCGCGAGGACGCGATGCCGTTCACGCTCTGCGTTTCGGCGATCGGGAAGGCGGACGAGTGCGACTATGTCGAAGGGCTCGCGGTCGCGCGCGCGAATCTCGTGCTCGCTGATCACGGGCTGACGATTCGCGACGAGACGCTCGCGGCGATTCCCGATCGAACGCCGGCGGAAACGTGCGATGGAGAGGACGAGCTCGCGGAGATCGCGTTCACCGCGGGCCGCTATCGTCCCGCGCTGCAGCATGTGCCGCTCACGTTCGCGCAGCCGCTGGTGAAGAACGCTCCGGCGACCGAGATCGTCCGGCAGAATCCGCGCGCGGCGTTGCCGGCGCTCACGGCGTGGAGCATTCCCGCGGCGTTCGATGGCGCATCGTCGCTCTTCACGCCCGACGATCTGCGCGATCCGCGGTTCCTGGCGAAGGAACTGCTCGAAGCGAGCGAGCCGGCGCGCATCTCGTTGCGCAATCGACTCCGTCCCGACGTCGCGCAACTGTTCGAAGGGGGCGATGCCGAAGATCCGGCGTTGCTGGCGGCGCTCGCAAAGAATCTGCGCGCGCTGCTCGAAGCATGGAAACCGCGTCCCGATCTGCTCGACAGCGGCCGCGATGACGCGGAGCTCGTCGCCGAGATCGATGATGACGGCCGCGCGCATCTGCGCTTCGGCGACGGCGTGCACGGACGGGCGGTGGAAGTCGGCACGACGTTTCTGGCGACGTACCGCGCCGGCAACGGGCGGGCCGGTCTGGTCGGCCGCGAGTCGATCGTGCACATCGTCTTTCCGGGCGATTTCCTCGATGCCATCGCCTCGGTGCGCAATCCGTTGCCGTCCGGCGGGGCGATCGATCCGGAGCCGGTCTCGGAAGTGCGGATGTACGCGCCGTTCGCGTTCCGCAAGGATCTGCAGCGCGCCGTCATCGCCGAGGATTACGGCGCGCTCGCGCAATACCTGCGCTATCCGACGCGCAATCCGGACGTGCAATCGGCATCGGCCGAGTTGCGATGGAACGGCAGCTGGTACGAAGCGAACGTGGCCATCGATCCGAGCGGTGGTCCGGCCTTGCGCGGTGAGCTCGCCGACACCATCACCGGCTCGATGCATCGCGTGCGGCGCATGGGCCACGATCTTCGCCTCGGCGAGGCGGCCTACGTGCCGCTGCTGATCGACCTCGAGATCTGCATCGATCCGCGCCATCTCCGCGCGCACGTCCTCGCCGCGGTGCGCGACGCATTGCGCGCGTTCTTCCAGCCCGACAACCTCACGTTCGGCCAGTCCATTCACGCCAGCCGCATCATCGCCGTCGTCCAGAACATCGAGGGCGTCACCGCGGTGCGCGTGGAGCGGCTGGAGCGGCTCGACGCGCGCACGTTCGACGACGCGCCTGCATCGCCAGCGACGGCCGTGCTGCTCGGGCCGAACGAAGTGGCGCGGCTCGATCACGATCCGGTCATTCCCGAGAACGGCATTCTGCGCATCGATGCGCGAGGTGGACGATGAGCCGGAACTGCGGCTGCTGCGCGTGCCTCACCGAAGCGGGTCCGCATCTCGCGACCGAAAATCGCGCCGGACTCTCGATGCTGCGCTATCGCGCCGGCACACACGCCTCGATGCTCGAGGCGATGATTCGCCGGCTGACCATTCCGATCGGCGAGGCCAGCCCGTATTCCCTGCACAAGCTGACCACGCGCGAGAGTGACGATCCCGCGCTGGCGTTCCTCGATGCGTGGGCCACCGTCGGCGACGTGCTCACGTTCTATCAGGAGCGCATTCTCAACGAAGGCTATCTGCGTACCGCGACCGAGCGGCGCTCGATCCTCGAGCTGGCGCGCCTGGTCGGCTATCAACTGAAGCCGGGTGTGGCTTCGACGGTGTACGTCGCGTACACGGTCGAGAACGACGCGAAGACGATCATTCCGGCCGGTTCGAAATCGCAGAGCATTCCGGGGGCGGAAGAGAAGCCGCAGACGTTCGAGACGTCCGAAGACATCGAGGCACGCGGCGCCTGGAACGCATTGCGTCCGCGGCTGACGAAGCCGCAGCTGGTCACGGCCGTGTCGCCGAAGGTGTGGCTGGCGGGTGCGAACACGCGGCTCGATCCGGGCGACACGCTGCTGTTCGTCTTCAGCGGCGCCGATCCCTACACGCTGCGGCGCGTGCAATCGGTCGTCGCCGACCGCGCGAACGACCGCCTCGCCGTGACACTCGAAGCATCGGCGATCGTGAATGAAGCGGTTGCCGTTTCCGCGTCGACGAAACGCGTCTCGCGCAAGAAGCAGAAGCATGCGCAGGAAATCGTGCCCGAGTCGGTGAGCGCGCAACCGGTGATCACTCCGGAAGCGGTGTCGACGAAAGCGCGCGGCTTCTTCGACCTGCTCTCCGATCCGGCGGCCCTCCCGCCGGCGGGGAAGGAGTCGATGCCGCAGTCGTTGAACGCGGTGCTGTCGCGCAATTCCGACTTCGGCGCGGTGCTGGCCGGCACGTTTCGCCCGCAGCTCGCGAACGTCATCTACAAGGCGCTCGGCAATCTGCAGTTCTCTTCGAAAGGGGCGCTGCAGAGCGTGCACGTCTTCCGCCGCCGCGTGCCGCTCTTCGGCCACAACGCACCGGCGGACCACGTGACGCTCGACGAAGGCTCCGCCACTTCGACACCGAACGACATCATCTCGAGCGTCGAGAAGAGCGATGAGCTCTGGCTTGCGGAGCCGGCGGAGAAGATCGTCGCCGGCGGCTTCGCGGTCGTCGATTCCGGCACGCCGGTCGTCGCGCGGATCCATGCCGTCGAAACGCGCCCGCGCACCGACTATCTGCTCAGCGCGAAATCGACGCACCTCACGCTCGACACGCAGTGGTGGCCGAACGATACGTTGTCGATGCCGGTGCTGCGGCACACGATCGTGCTGGCCGAGTCGGAAGAGCTGACGCTGGCCGAAGAGCCCATCGTCACCGAGGTGGCGCGCAACGAGGAAAGCGGCGCCACGCGCATCGAGGTCGAGTCGTTTCTCGACGGCTTTCAGCCGGGACGGTGGGTGATCGTCACCGGCGAGCGCGCCGATCTGACCGGCACGAAAGTGACCGCCGCGGAGCTGGCCATGGTCGCGTCGGTCGAACAGAAGATCGTGCCGGGCGGCGACGAGAAGTCGTACTCGATTCTGCATCTCGCGCCGAAAGGGCTGAACTATCGCTACGTGCGCGAGACGGTGAAGATCTTCGCGAACGTCGTCAAAGCGACGCACGGTGAAACGCGCAGCGAGATTCTCGGCGGCGGCAACGCCGCCACGCCGCTGCAGACGTTCGATCTCCATCAGAAGCCGCTCACGTTCGTGCCGTCGCCGACGCCGAGCGGTGCCGCCTCGACGCTGGCCGTGCGCGTCAACGACGTGCTGTGGCACGAGGTCGACTCGCTGGCCGGCACCACCGCCACCGATCGCGTCTTCGTCACGAAGAGCGATGACGAGGGAAAGACGTCGCTGATCTTCGGCAACGGCCGCGAAGGGTCGCGCCTTCCGACCGCGCCGGACAACGTGCGTGCGATCTATCGCAGCGGCATCGGCAAGCCTGGCAACGTCCGCGCCGGACAGATCGCCACCGCGATCTCGCGCCCGCTCGGCGTGAAGGAAGTGGTCAATCCGCTCCCCGCCAGCGGCGGCGCCGATCCCGAATCGCGCGACGATGCGCGGCGCAACGTGCCGGTCGCGTTGCAGGCCCTCGGCCGCGTCGTCTCCGTGCGCGACTACGCCGATTTCGCGCGTACGTTCGCCGGCATCGCCAAGGCCAGCGCCGTCGCGCTCTCCGATGGCGTCCGCCGCGTCGTGCACATCACGATCGGTGGAACGGCGGACATCGAGATCGACGGAACGTCCGATCTCTACCGAAACCTCCTGATCGCCCTCCGCACGTACGGCGATCCGTATCAGCCGTTCGTCGTCGAAATGCGCGAGAAGCTCGTCCTGGCCGGCAGCGCGGCGGTGCGCATTCATCCCGACTATCTCTGGTCTTCCGTGCAGCCGAAGATCCGCGCCGCGCTGCTCGACGCGTTCTCTTACGATCGCCGCGCGTTCGGCCAGCGCATCTTCCCGAGCGAAGTGATTGCCGTGATCCAGAACGTCGAGGGGGTCGAGTTCGTGCAGCTGCAGGGCCTCGGCGCGATCTCCGCGGAGCACATCTTCGCCGACCCGCCGCCCTCGCAGGATCCCGACGATCCGCAACCGGATGGCTTCTGGAAAAACCTGCCGAAGATCGAGAGCGTCGAGCCGATCCTGCCGCGGCTCGCCCATCTCGACGACAACACCGGTGAGGTAGTGCCGGCGCAGCTCGCGTATCTGCCCGACACCCTGGCCGAGCTCTTCATCCTGACGGAGATTCCGCGATGAGTGCCGTGATTCCGAGCGATCGTCTGTACGAGCTGCTGCCCGTTTACTACCGGCAGAAAGACGTCGAGCAGGGCTCGCCGCTGCGCGACCTGCTGCGCGCCATCGCCGAGCAGGTGCAGCTCGTCGAAGACGACATCGCGCAGCTTTACGAAAACTGGTTCATCGAAACGGCGGAGGAATGGCTGTTGCCGTACCTCGGCGATCTGGTCGGCTACGAGATCGTTCCGGCGGCCGGGCTCACGCCGCGCGGCGACGTTGCCAACTACGTGCGCGCGAAACGGAGGCGCGGCACACTGGCCGCGCTCGAATCGCTGGCCAACGACTCGGCCGGCTTTCCCGCGCGCGCCGTCGAGTTCTTCACCATCCTCGCGCGCAGCCAGTCGCTGAATCATCAGCGCGCCGATCGCGGACGCTTCATCGATCTGCGCGAGCTCGATGCGCTCGATCTCATCGACTCTCCCTTCGACGTCTCCGCGCATACCGTCGATCTCCGCGGCGTCAACGCGAAGCGGCATGCGGGATGGCACAACATTCCGAACGCCGGAGCGCATCTCTGGCGTCTCCGTTCCTACTCCGTCACGCGCGCGCCGGCGTACTACCTGCAGCGCGGCGGCGGCTACTTCTTCTACACGTTCAGCGTGCTCGGCAACGACGCGCCGCTGTTCACGAAGCCGATTCGCGAAAGCGATCCGACCTCGATCGCCGGTGAGCTCAACGTGCCGAAGGCCATTCGCCGCCGCGCGTTCGAACGGCACCTCGACGACTACTACGGTCTCAACGCCGACGGCTCGGCGAAGAGCGTCGCGATCTGGTTCGACGATCAGGAGGAGCCGGTGCCGGCGTCCGACATCATCGCCGCCGATCTCTCGGACTGGCGCTATCGCCCGCCCGCGGGAAAGATCGCCGTCGATCCGAAGCTCGGCCGCTTCGCGATGGCGCGCGATCGCGACACCGGCGTGACCGTGACGTTCCATCACGGCTTCACCGCCGACATCGGCGCGAGCGAAGCGGCGCGGCGTTTGACGCAGCCGCGCCACGCCGTGCTCTATCGCGTCGGCGCGGGGGAGCAGTTCACGACCATCGAAGCGGCGCGCGATCGCTGGAACGAAGAGAAGGAAAACCATCCGCACGCGGTCATCGAGATCGCCGACAGCGGCGTCTACTCCGAGAACGTCGAGTTCGACGTGCCGGAGCATGCGACGCTGCAGCTGCGCGCCGCGAATCGCACCCGTCCCGTCATTGCGGTGCTCGACTCGCATCCGTCGCGCGGCGAAGCGCTGCACGTCACGGTGCGTCACAAATCGCGCTTCACGCTCGACGGCATTCTGCTCGCGGGACGGCCGCTGCAGCTCGAAGGGGCAGGGGAGACGCCGCCGGCCGCGCGCGTGTTGATTCGCCGCTGCACGCTCGTGCCGGGATGGATGCTCGGACCGAATTGCGATCCGACGCGCCCGGCCGAGGCGAGCATCGATCTGCGCAATCTCGCGGGAAGCGTCGTCATCGATCACACGATCACCGGCTCGATCGCGGTGATGAACGAGACCGCGGAATCGGAGCCGATGTCGATCGAGCTGCGCGACACGATTCTCGATGCGACGTCGAATGCTCTCGAGGCGGTGCTGGGACCGGGCGGAGGTTTTGCCTGGGCGACGATGCGCATCCTGCGCTGTACGGTGTTCGGACGCGTGCTGACGCATGCGATCGAGCTCGCGGAGAATTCGATCTTCGGTGGCGAGGTGCGGGTGGCGCGGCGGCAGCTCGGCTGCATCCGGTTCTGCTACGTGCCGCCCGGCTCGCGCACGCCGCGGCGCTATCACTGCCAGCCCGATCTCGTCGACCGGAAAGCGCGCGAGCTCGCGAAGAAGAACGGCGACGACGCGCATGCGCTCGTCGCACAGGAGCGACGCCGCGTGGCGCCGCGATTCAGCAGCACGCGTTACGGAGCGCCCGACTACTGCCAGCTCGCATTCGACTGCGCCGAGGAGATCGCGCGCGGTGCCGAGGACGAGTCGGAGCTCGGCGCGTTTCACGAAGTCCATCTGCCGCAGCGCATCGCCAACCTGCGCGCGCGGCTCGAGGACTCGACCCCCGCCGGAATGGAGACCGGAATCATCTTCGCCGATTAGCGAATCACGATTGCAGGAGACCGATCATGCATGGCGATTTTTCACGCAACCCTCTCTTCGCCCGCGGCGCGATGTCGCGCGTTCTGATGCAGCAGGGACGCGTTCAGCTCGACTCCGACTGGAACGAGCAGACCGAACTGACGCTGCGCGCGCTGCGCACGGCCGTCCGCGATCTCATCGGCCCGCACGGCGGCGCCGGAACCGCGTTCGAGATCAGCGTCGATCCGGGGCAGCAGTTCCGCTTCCGCATCGGACATGGGCATTACTACGTCGATGGTCTGCTCGCCGATAACGGCCAGGCCGTGCCCGTGCGCACGCGCGGCGGCGGTCCGGCCACCGGCGGAGGCGCGGGTACACCGCCTCCCCCCGCCACCGCGAATGGCATTCTCTATTCGGAGCAGCCCTTCTTCCCCGGCGTCGCGCCGAATGCGCCGCACTTCGATACGACCGTCGATCAACTCGTCTATCTCGATGTGTGGGAGCGTCACGTCTCCGCGGCCGAAGAGGACTCGCTGCGCGAAGTGGCGCTGCTCGGTCCGGATACCGCCAGCCGCGCGGAAATCGTCTGGCAGGTGCGCGTGCTCGACCTGACCAATCGCGACGCGGTCTTTCAACAGAACGATCCGTACGATGCACTGCACGAGATTCTCGATGCGCGTGTGACGCTGCGCGCGCAGGCGGTGAAGAACACCGACACCGATCCCTGCATCATCTCGCCCGAGTCGCGCTATCGCGGCGACAACCGTCTCTATCGCGTCGAGATTCACGACGCGCAGAAGGGGACGTTCAAATGGTCGTCCGACAACGCGTCGATCTCGTATCCCGTCCGCAACATCGAGGGCACCACCATCGAGCTCGACTCCCTCGGACGCGACAATCGCACCGCGATCTCGATCGGCGACTGGGTCGAAGTGGTCGATGAAGAATCGTCGCTGCTCTCCCGCGCGTACGAGCTCGCGCAGGTCGTCGCCGTCGATCGCTCGCGTCTCGAGATCACCGTCGACGCGCCGCTGCAGAATCCGGTCGAGCCGGCCACGTCGCGGCGGACCATTCTCCGCCGCTGGGCCACGAAGCCGATCGAGATCGATCTGGCCACCGATCCGACGCAGGAGTGGTTCGATCTCTCCGACGGCGTGAGCGTGCAGTTCTCGGCGCCGAAAGATACGCCGCGCTATCGCACCGGCGACTACTGGCTCATCCCGGCGCGCTCGGCCACGGGCGACGTGGTCTGGCCGAAGGAAGGCAACGTCCCGGCCCAACTACCGCCGCACGGCATCGAACATCACTACGCACCGCTGGCATTGTGGAAGGCGGCGTCGCAGTCCTTCGATGGAACGCTCCGCAAGACGTACAAGTATTTGACGGAAGGGTGAGAGGAGGGAGAGGCGTTCCGACGGCGAGGCACCTTTCGGCTTGGGTGGTTGGACGGACGGGTGGACCTGGTCCGTAAAATGAACCCAAGGAGAAACTCGCATGAAGAAGGTTCGACTTGGTTTCCTCGGAGCCTTGGTTCTCGGTGCTCTTCCCCTGCTTGCTGATCCCGAATGCCGTACGTGCCGCTATGAGAATCAAGGCGGAGATGGCATCGAGCTTTACTGCAAAGTGGCGGAGAACGGCGAATTCGGCGGTCTGCAATGTGAAGTCATTACGCGCCAGACGCCGCGAGGTGGAACGATCGTCGACTGCAACACCAGCGACTTCTGCACGGTTCTGGTGGTGGAAGTCAATCCGTGATTTCCCGGTCGCTCCTGGCGCTCCTGCTCCTCACCGGCGCGGCTCACGCCGCGCCGGTTCGTTTGGTCGACGCAGAAGGAACGCGCGTCGTCATCGATGGCCAGCTCGTGACGACTTCCGGCGTCATCGAAGTTCGCGCGGGCGAGGCGGACGTGCCGGTTGATGGACCGCCGGTGGACGTGCGGCTCGTGGCGAAAGGATGGTGGGCCCTCCCCGCGTCCGTGAGCGTGGCCGGCACGGAGTTGCGGGTCTGGAAAAGCGGCACGCTGACCGGACGGGCCGTCGTGGCGACGGGTGCGCAGCGACCGGCGACGTTTCAGGCAGTCGTCGAAGTGCCGCCGCATGCCGGGACGACGTCTTCGTTGCCGCGGGGGACGAAGTTCGATTGCGCGATGACGGCGGACGATCACTTCTCGTGCGAACTGCCGGCGACGACGCTCGATCTCGTCTTTCGTTCGAAGGGCCTGACGCCGCAGTATCGGTGGAAGGTCGAGATTCCTTCCGGCGCCACGCGCGACGTCGGAACCGTGCGCTGGCAGCCGGGCGCTTCGATCGTCGTCTGGCTCGAACGCGATTCGGCGAAGGCCGCGGCGGAAAAAGGAGCCAGGGCGATTCTCACGCGCATGACGAGCGGCGATCCTTCGGCGACGAGTGCGAATCTGGCCGTGCCGGTCGCGGAAGCGGCTTTCGATGTGCGTGGCCACGCGCAACTCGCACCGCTCAGCGCCGGACTCTATCGCCTCGAAGTGGCGGCGCCCGGGTTCGCGCGCGCGAGCATTTCGCCGATCGAAGTGTTCGAGGGAAGCGAGAGCGTGCTGCGCAAGCCGATCGTGCTCGAACCGCCGGTTCGCATCACGCTCGCGCTGCATCCCGCGTTGGATTTTCAGGGCGAACGCTGGCGCGTCTCGTTCCGGAGATTGCCCGATGCGGCGTCTCCGATGTCCGGCAACAGGCGCGAATTGCGCGCCGACGAAAGCGGCGAGGTCGCGATCGAAGGGGAGTCACCGGGACGATTTCGGGCCACGGTTTCGGACGCTGACGGGAACCGGCTGGTGTCGCATGAGTTCCAGGTCACGAGCGCGATCGATGCGCGCCAGGAGCTCACGCTCGAACGACATCCCGTCGAAGGGACGGTGATGCTCGGCGAGCGGCCACTCGCCGCGGAGGTCATTTTCGGCACCGCCGACGGTGCCGAAAGGCTCACGCTCACCTCCGACGACGAAGGCAAATTCACCGGCGCGATCAGCCGCCTCGGCAGGTGGATGGTGGAGATTCGTGCGCCCGACCGCGCGATTCGCACCATTCGTACCGTCACACTCGTCAAAGACGAGCCGGTGATGCTTCGACTCGAAGACGGACAGATCGCCGGACACGTCGTCGACGAAGAGGGCAAGCCCGTCAGGGCGACGATCGTCGTGTCGAACGGACCAATTGCCGAGACGCACCAGACTGATGCCGGGGGTGCGTTTCGCATCGGCGGTCTCGCAGGAAGCGTGCGTTTGAAAGCGAATGCCTCACGCGATCGGGAGAGCGCGGCGCTGATCGTCGACGTCACCGGCAACAAGCACGTCGACGACCTGACGTTGCGTCTCGACGGACGTCGTGACGTGCAGGGGCGTGTCGTCGTCGACGGTCAATCGCTTCCCGGCGCCGCCGTATCGGTTTATCCCGAGAGTGGTGGTGCGGTGATGCGCGCGACGACCGATCTCGAAGGACGCTTCCGCGTGACCGTGCGCGATCAGGAGTCGTTCGTCACGTACGTCGTGGCCGCGGCCGGACGAACGATCGCCGCGTTCCGGCGTCCCGCGGGTGAAGAGGCGACGCTCGCGCTCGACGCCGCCGGCGGTGAAGTCCTCGTGCTCCCCGGCGAATCCGATCAGATCACGCTGTTGCACAACGGCGCCCGGATTCCGCTGCAGGAAGTGTTGCGATGGAATCGCGCGAACGGCCGCGATCTCTTTGATCGCGATGGCAATCTCACGATTGCGAACGTCGCACGCGGAACGATTCGCGCGTGTGCACCGACGAAAGCGCGCGGCGAAGTCTGCAGGGACGCATTGCTGGTGCCTCGTGGTTCCGTGACACTCGATCTGCGCTGAGCGACTCCAACCGAAACAATAAGAGGCTGCCCGAAACGGGCAGCCTCAGTTCGAACGATTCGTCTCTATTCGAACTCGATGGCCACTTCGTCTTCGCAGAAATCGAATTCCTGCGGTTCCGACTCTTCGCCGTTCGCGAAGACGGCCTTGAAGAACTGGTCGCAGCTTTCGCCGTTCGTCGACGAGTCCCACACGAGCTTGACCGTCTTGCCCGGCGCGATGCCGGCGCCGATGTCGAAGAAGCCGTACTTGTTGCCGTCTTCCGAGACGAGGATCTTCTTGATCGGGGTGTCGGTGTTGTTCGTGACGGTGAACGAATACTCCTCGGCCGAGGCGGTGGCGCTCAGCAGGAGCGTGGCGGCGGCGGCGAGAACGAGACCTTTGATTTTCATTTGATTTTCCTTTCTCTCTGTACAGCATTCGTCGCGGTCGCGCCGCGACGAAATCTCATGGATTGCTTCAGTCTTCCGCGACGACGATGACGCGGTCTTCCGCTCCGAACGACACCGTGTCGCTCTTGCGCGGATTCACGCGCACGCCGTCGGTGCTGCCGTTGTTCCCGCTGGCCACGCGGTAGCCGATGGCCACTTCGCCGCGGCGGCGGGCCGCTTCCACGACGTGCCAGTACGACACCGGTTTGCCGAGGACGACGTAGTCCGACATCGGCCGCAGGTAGATCTCCGAACCGTCGGAGTCGAAGATGTCGTCGAACACCGCGCGCAGATCACGGTTCTCGGTGACCTGGGCGACGAGAAGGCTGGTGAGGTTCTCGCTGACGATGAAGTCGTCGGCCTGCGTGACTTCGGCGAGCTCGCGATTGCGGGCATCGAGCATTTCGCTGACGATCGAATAGCGGTTCGTGCCGCTCTTCGCTTCGATGTCGCGCAGGTGCAGCAGCGTCACGAGCGTGCGCGCGTCCGCTTTCTGCACCGGCAGGTCGTCGGCGTAGCAGAGCACGACGATGTGCTGATACTGCTCCGGATCGACGCTCTCGATCGTCTCGCGATCGCTGGAGTCGCCGCGGCGGAAGTCGAGCGACTGCCGCGACAGGCGCGGCCGCAGCGCCTCGATTCCTTCCTCGATTCCGGGCGCATCGGCCACCACGGTCATGAGCGAGCCGGGGGCGACGTAGTTGTCGAGCTCCCGAATGATGATCGGTGCGCGTGCGCTCCAGCCGAGGAGCAGAGTCTTCTCCGGCGTCTCGACGGAGTTGCGTTTCTCGACCATGAGCGATGCGTCGATCGACGGGGTGTGTCTGGTGATCTGAATCGCGGCCGCGTCGGCGGCGATGACGATCGCCTCGTCGCCCGGCGCGAAGCGACGATCCATCGGCGGATTGAGCTGCACGATGCCGTCGGCCGTCTTCACGCCGATGATCGAGCAGCTGTCGAAGGCGAACAGTGAATCGGCGAACGAGAGGTTGTCGAGCGCGGCGTCGCGCTTGAAGTAGATCTCGTCGCCGCCGTAATCGAGGAGCTCCGTGTAGACGCCCGACAAACCGGTCTGGCGGCAGGTCTGGGCCACGACGCGGGCGATGGTCTCGCCGGTCTCGATGAGCTGCGCTTCGTCGCGGCCGACCAGGCGGGCCGGCTCCATGTTGCGGCGCTCGCGGATCTCCGCGACGATGTGGAACTTCTCTTCGCGCCGTTCCGGATGATTCGTCACGGCGAGGATGGTCTTGATCACTTCGGCATCGGGGTCGTCGCCGTCCGGGGAGAGCACGACGATGGCGCGCGCGGCGTTGAAGTTGACGATCTTCAGATCGCCGAGATCGATCGGCGTGCCGCGGCGGCAGACGATGCGCGTCGTCTTCGTGTCGGCGATGCGCTCGCGCACTTCATCGTCCATCGACACCTTGTCGCGGTCGGCCATGATCACGATCACGTTCCGCTTGCGATGTTCATTGCCGAGAATCAGCTCCCCGACGATCGAGAAGATGCGGTCGTTCCAGCCGAGGATGACCACGTGATCGGTTTCTGCGACGACGGAGCGCCCTTTGCGCAGCTCTTCGATCTGATTGCCGACGCCGTTCGAGATGAGACCGATCAGCGTGCCGACGATGAACACACCGCCGAGCGTGACGAGCAGCATCATCACCAGATACGCCGCCGAACCGGTGTCACCGCCCATCGTCCCCGCGTCGAGCGTGCGCATCAGGTTGTGCCACATCAGATCGGGGAACGAGAGAGCCGCGCCGTTTTCGCCGGCCGGCACCGCGCCGATCAGCGTCAGGAGAATCGACGCGAGCGCGAGAAAGGCGATGGTGAGAATGGCCAGCCAGGCGATGAGCGCCGGCGTGCCTTTGGACAACGTGTTGTCGAATGCGTAGCGCAAACGCTGACGCAGCGTGAAGGTTTTCACCGGGCACCTCTCGAATTGTGTTTTCGGACCGCGCCGGCACGGTAACAGAAAAGGTTCAGCCGCGTAACAGGAGAACACCTACGCCCGCGCGCGCGTGAGCGCACCTGTTCTTCCAGACCACGAATCGCGCGCTCATCGATCGTTACTTCGAGGGATGCCGTCGCGGCTGACGCGGTGGTGGGCATCGCAGTAACGCGCGCGTCGACGCGAAGCGGTGCTCCGGCGAAAGGGGTGTGTTACCGTTTCGCCGGTTCGCACCGATCCCCACAATTCGAGTTTTGCCCGCGACGAAAGGAGATCGTCCATGTCCGTTCGCATCTGCGCGCGCCCGCTCGAGAGATGGAACGACGTGACTGATTACGTGAAGCCGGAATGGAGGAGTACAGGATGTCTGCAATTCGTCTGGTGAATGAAGTTCCCGCGTCGGCCGCGGCCTCCGCGGAGTTTCGCGTGTCGCAGGGGAGCAATCAGATCGCGCGCATCGGTGTGCACAGCGGAGGGATGGCCTCGCTCCCGACGACGAGCTCGTGGCAGGTGCAAGCCTCGACCACGATGGGAGATTTCGCGCTGACCTCGAACGTGCTGGTGTTCACCGGCCCGTCGGCGGGCATCCTCGCGCAGGTGTTGAGCCAGGAAGGGTATTACGACTTTCAGATCGTCCAGTCGCCCGGCACGCACCCGTCGGCCATCGTGCTCGAGAACACGTGGCGGAATCCGGTGCAGTTCCAGCTCACGCAGCCGGGCACGCCGACGCAGATCGTGCAGGTCGTCGACGAACACAACAACACGATCGTCATCACGGCGCAGGAGTGGTCGGTCTATGCGATCGTCAACGGCATCACCACGCCGAACGTCACGATCACCGATCCGAATGCGACCGTGACCGTGCGTCAGGACGACAACGACGCCGGCTTCACGCTGGTCGTTTCGTAGCGGACTGCGTCACGGCGCCTGCCACCGCCCGTTCACCAGCGCCCTGGCGTGCAGATCGACTTCGGCCAGCCACGCGCCGCGCGTACCGACGCGGCTCAGCGGGCCGAATGAGATCGGCGGCGTCAGGGCCGTCGGGACGTTGTAGAAACCCTCCAGCGTCTCGACGAGTTTCTCGCGCGAGAGATCGCGGCCGGCGCGGCGCAATGCCTCGGCCAGAACTTTCGCGGCCGTCAGCGCCGCCGCGGCGGTCTGCGGATTCGCATCGGCGCGCGGCGTGAGCGTCTGCAACTCGCGAATGCCGGCGGCGGTGAGATGCGACGGCGCGGAAGGAAGCGCGACGACGAGCCGTCGATCGAGCGCGGCGGGAGCGGAGAAGAGCGCCTCGCCGGCGAATGACGACGGCACGAGGATGCGCGGCGGATCCGGAAACGTGGCCGCGGCGCGCAGCACTTCGTCGAGACGATTGGACGCGAGCAGCACGTTCTTCGCGTTGCGCATCGCATCGAGCGGCGTGGTGCTCTGCACTTCGAGCACGTCGTTTTCCGCGAACGCGCGCAAGGCCGCGAGCTCCTGCGCGGAACTGCCGAGGAGACGAAAGAGATATCGCTGCTCTGCCGCGTCGCCGGAGAAGGCGGCGATCGTCGGAAGCTCGCGCGATTCGAGCCACGGCGCGAGCGACTCTTCCGCGCCGAGGAGCGAGCTGGCCGTGAGTGCGAACGGCTGCTCGGTGTCGAGAAACGTCTGCGCGGCGTCGCGGCGCTGAGTCGTCGCTGCGGGAAGCTCCGTGAAGCAGAGGTCGATGCGGCGGCCGTACAGGCCGCCCGCGCGATTGATGCTTTCGAAGAAACCGGAGACGACGTCGCGCACGACGGCGGCGCGCGTGCGGTCGGGGGAGAGCAGCACGCCGATGCGGATCGCGTCGTCGGACAAACCGGGATCGCTGACGATGCCGAGCGTCTGCAGGTAGGCGACGAGATCGTCGGCATCGCGCGCCGACATCCGATAGCGCGGCATGACGCGATCGAGCTCGTTGCCGGCCGGATCGATGCCCATGGTGATGGCGCGCTTCAGGGTCGACGGCGTGTACGGCGGGTGCGTGCGCGACCCGATCGCATACGTTTTCGTCAGCTCGCTCCACTGCAGATTCGAAGGCTTCACGCCTCCTTCCGCGTTTCCGCGTCCGTCGTAGTCGTGGCAGTTCACGCAGCGCAGGACCGTCGCCGGAATGACCATCGTTCCTTCCGCGTCGGTGACCGCGTCGATGGCCGAGGAGCCTTCGCCGCGCACGTAGATCTTCTTGCCGTTCCGCGCATCGGCAGCGGTGGCCGTCAGCGCCAGCGCCAGCGTCGACGTCAGCAGCACGGCCGCAAGGCGCTTCATGGCGAGGCCGGAACGGCCGGTGCAGGCGCGGGATCGTCGACCACCGATTTCACGACGTCGATCACGGCATCGATGCCGGCCACGCCGAGGGCTTTTTTCCAGAGACCGGTGCGATCGTTGCCGATGAGGAAGAGATTCGAGTGGCCGTCGCGATTTTCGGCGAAGAGGCCGACGCGGCGGAGTGCGGCGTTCACCTGGTCGGGCGTTCCGCTGAGGAAATACCAGCCGTTCTTCGCTTCGAGCTGCGTGGCCAGCGCTTTGAGTTTCGGCGGGGTGTCGTTCTCGGGATCGACGGTGATGGAGATCAGCACGAGGTCGCGGCCGAGGCGATCGGCGAAGCGGTTCTGCATCGCGCGATAGGCGCTGGCCATGATCGGGCAGGTGGCTTTGCATTCGGCGAAGAACGCGTTCATCACCACCGTGCGTCCGTGCAGGAGATCGCGATAGAGATCGACCGTCTTGCCGTTTTGATCGACGAGCGGCAACGTGCCGAAGTACTGCGCGGCGGGACTCTGCGCGTTGCTCGACGCGGCGGTCGCCGCAACACTCGAGGCGGTGCGTTCCTTTTCGAGCGACTGCAGCGCCTCCGCGATTTTCGCCGGCGCGGTGAAGCCGTCCATCCGCTGCCAGCGGCCGGTGCGATCGTCGCCGATGACGATGAGCGGCCCGTGATCGGTCTTGTCGGGAGTGAACGCGCCGACCGATTTGAGCAGCGTGTCGATCTCGTTCGGCTCGCCGGTGACGAGCGTCCAGCCGGGTTGGCCGCCGAGACGCGTGCGCCACGCTTCGAGCCGCGCCGGCGTGTCGTTCGGTGCGTCGAGCGTGATCGAGAGCAGCGTGATGTCTTTCGCGGAGTCGCCGAGGAGAGACTGCACCTTCGCGAACGTCGCACCGAGGGTCGGGCAGATCGTCGTGCAGCTGGTGAAGATGAAGTTGATGGCGACGATGCGATCCTTCACCAGCTCGGTGTAGAAACGCTTCGAGGCTCCGCCCTGATCGACGACGGAGACGTCGGCGATGCGCATCGGCGAATCGACGGAATCGCCGAAGGCGAGCGGTGCGCAGGCGAGCAGCGTGGCAGCGAGCAGCGATCGTTTGAAGTGGCGCATGATCCCTTACCGGAAAGACGATCGAAGATGGAGAGTCGTGAAATTCACGAGGCGCGGTTTCTGCTTCCCGTGTCCATCATGCAGAAAAAATCGTTGTACGCGATGGTGGTGATTCTCGCCCTGACGTTTGCCGCGACTCTTTCGGCACAGCAGCCGCCCGTGGCCGAGCCGACGATGGCCGATGTCTGGAAGCACGCCGTCGGCAAACGCGGCACGATCCAGCACACCGACGGTTCGTGCGAGTACGTCTACACGGTCGAAGACAAAGGCGAGATGGTGATCGTGTTCGTCGGCCAGGACTACGTCGACTTCGCGCGCTTCACCACCGAGAAAGGCGAGCGCCTCACGCATCGTCTGATTCCGATGTCGAAACTGGTGATGCGGCGCTCGCGGCTGACGCAGTAGGCATCGCCCTTCACGCGGTGCGTCCGCCGTTCGTCTTCCCTGCAGATCGACATGCGCAGGATGTTCGTCATCTCGTCGATGACGGGCGGGGGAGCGGCACGCACCACGGCGAACCTCGCCAATCACCAGGCTGCCTGCGGCGAATCGGTGCAGATCCTCACTCTGCATCAGCCGCAGCGGCCCGACGTCTATCCGCTCCATCCTTCCATCGAACGCCGTGACCTCGGCGAAGAAGCACCGAGCGCCGCGTCGATGTCGGCGGTGCTCGCGCGATTCATGCAGCACTACCCTTCGCCGGCGGTGATCGCGCATGCGCCGGTGATCGCGCGGTTGCGCGATGCATTGCTCGAACGCACCTGCGACGTCGCCATCGGCATCGGTGATGTCACGAACATCCGCCTGCTCGTCGCCGCGCGCCACCTGCCGGTTCGCGTGATCGTCGCCGAGATGGCCGATCCCGGCGGGTATTCGATTCTCGATTGGGAACTGCTGCGGAGACGCACCTATCCTCACGCCGAGGCGGTGGTCTGTCTGGCCGCGGAGTTCACGGAGTACTTCCGCCGGCGAGGCATCGAGCGCGTGCATGCGATCGCCAGCCCGGTGCTGCCCGCGCCGCCGCGCCACGAAAAACGGCGCGAGCAGCTGATCGTTTCGATCGGACGGCTCGCGTGGGAGAAGAACCTCCCTCTTCTGCTGCAGGCGTTCTCCGACGTCGCGCCGCGGCATCCGGAGTGGCGGCTCGAACTGTGGGGCAACGGTCCGATGCGACGCGAGCTCGAAGGACTCGTGGCGTCGTTGCAGTTGCAGGACCGCGTTCGTCTGCCCGGCGTGACGCACGACGTTTATGAGCTGCTCGAACGCGCGGCGTTGTTCGCGATGACCTCGCGCACCGAGGGGCTGCCGAACGCGTTGTGTGAAGCGATGGCCGCGGGAGTTCCGGCGGTGGTCGCCGATTGTGGCGCGGGCGTGCGCACCATCGTTCGCGATGGCATCGACGGCGTGCTGGTGGCACCTCGTCGCGTGGCCGTCGCCGGCGCCCTCGACGCGCTGATGCGGGACGACGAACGACGCGCGCGTCTGGCGAGCCGCGCGCCGGAAGTAGTCGAACGCTTCGCGATCGATCGCATTGCAGCAGAGTGGGACGAGCTTCTCATCTCCGGAAAGGTGGCCTACGCATGTTGACCTCAGCAGAGAAAGCGGCTTACACGCAGGACGGTGTGCTTTTCCCGATTCACGTGTTGCGCGAGGGAGAGATCGCGCGCTATCGGGCCAAGGTCGAGCAGTCGCTCGCCAGCGATCCCGAGAACGCGAAGCTGCCGCACCTCAAATACGACTGGGCGCTCGAGCTGGCCACGCATCCCTTCGTCGTCGCGGCCGCGGAATCAGTGCTCGGCAGAACCGCCATCTGGGGCGCGATGGTGTTGCGCAAGGAGCCGCACAGCCGCAGCTTCGTCTCGTGGCATCAGGACGGCGCGTATCGCGAGTTCAAGCCGGGCGACTGCGTGACCGCGTGGATCGCGCTGGCCGACAGCGTGCCGGAGAACGGCTGCATGCAGGTCATCCGCGGCTCGCATCACGCGCGCCTGCCGCACTTCGATCAGCCGGAGCCGGACAACATGATCCGCCTCGGCAAGCACATCGAATCGGAGATCGATCCGGCGATGATTACCGACGTCGTGTTGCGCGCCGGCGAGATGTCGCTGCATCACAACGACATCGTGCACGGCTCGCAGCCGAACACCTCCGACCGCGCGCGCATCGGCTTCATCGTCCGCTTCATGAAGTACGGCCTGACGTGGACCGAGTGCCCGCTCGTGATTCCCGGAACGGTCACCGCCGCATGAAGGTGTTGCTGACCGGCAATCACGTCTATCCCGCCGCCGCGCAGAAGAGCGCCGGGCGCAGGGTGACGGAGCTGCCGTCCGGCTCCGCGCAGCGGCTGCAGGATCTGACCGCGCGCGGGCTGGTCGAGGCCGGACACGAAGTGGTCTACTACTTGACCAAACCGCCGGCGGGCCGTCCGCCGCGCGGCGTGACCGTCGTCGATCGCTGGATCACGAACGTCGACGTCGTGCACACGCACGTGCAGCGCGAAGAGTTCGAAGACGAAGCGCGCGCGCTGCAACTGCCGTTCATCTCCGTGCTGCATCTCCACCCGAGCTCGCGTCCGGCGGCGATGCCGGAGCCGCGCGAGGAGTGGGTGTATGTCTCCCGTTTTCTCGCCGAAGCGCTCGGCGGCACGCGTTTCGTGCACAACGGCGTCGATCCGGCCGACTACGCGTACTCCGAGGCGAAGGACGACTACGTGCTCTTCCTCTCGTCGATGGACTGGTGCGTGGAGAAAGGGCTCGACGTCGCCATCGCGCTCTCGAAGCGGATCGGCTTCCGCCTCGTCGTCGCCGGCAGCGCGCGAACCGAAGAGCGGCTCGCTGCGGCGATGGCGTTGTGTGCCGAGGGGGGAGCCGAGTACGTCGGCGACGTGCAGGGAAACGAAAAGGCGGAACTGCTCGCGGGTGCACGGGCGTTACTCCACCCTTCGCGCTATCAGGAAGCGTGTCCGCTCTCGATCATCGAGGCCCTGATGTCGGGCACGCCGGTGATCACGACGCCGTGGGGCGCATCGGCCGAGTTGATGACGCGTGACGCCGGCTTTCTCTGCCGCGACGAGAGCGATTATGTCGATGCATTCGCGCGTCTCGGCGAGATCGCGCCGCGCGCGTGCCGCGACCACGCGCTGGCCCGATTTCACTACCGGCGCATGGTGGCCGGATACCTGCGCGAGTACGAAACCGCCATCGGCGCGTTCACAACTGCGGGCGCTCATCCGTCAACTGAGTAACAGCCTTTTTTCCTGACCAATCGTCGCGGCGCGCCTTCGTTCGTGCGTACGCGAGGACTTCGTCCCGTTCGATTTTCGAGGAGGAAACGATGCTCCGTCGCCCGGCCTTGTTCCTGTTGATCCTCGGCGCGCTCGTGCCGCTGGTGGCGCAGGCAGACAATCCCTGCACGCCCCAGAACACCACGCGAGCCGACGTGGTCGCGCTCGATCAGGCGTTCTACAACAATCGCCTCGGTGCCTTCCAATCGGGAGGCACGATCTACGCGCTGCGCCGCGACGTGGTCAGCAACGCCGGTGGAGCGAGCGCGCTCACGGCCGGCAAGGTGATGCTGCGTCCGGACAAGCGTCCGCGCCCGATCGTGCTGCGCGTCAACGAAGGGAGCTGCCTCGAGATCGCGTTCCAGAACCTCCTCGCTCCCGTGCCGCAGGTCTCGGTCTTTCCCGCCGCCTCACCGTGGGAAAACCAGAGCACGATGTCGAACGCCTACACCTCGACCGGCGGCGCGTCGACCGATCTGCAGAAATGGGGAACGCAGACCACCCAGGGACCGACGCGCTACGCCGGCGTGCACGTGATGGGCTTGAACCTCGTCAGTGCGAAAGACGGCAGCGGCGCGCCGATCGAGGCGATCGCCGCCGACGGCTCCTGGACCGGTGCGAACGACATCACCGCGAACGCGCGCGGCCCGCGGGCCAGCGGTCTCGTCGCACCAGGCGAGAAGATCACGTATACGCTGTTCGCCCGCGAGAACTCCGAAGGCTCGTATCTGCTCTACAGCACCGGCGCGACGAATGGTGCGTCGCAGGATTTCGGCGGGCAGTTGATGCAGGGCCTCTTCGGCTCCGTCACCGTGCAGCCGGGAAGATCGGAGTGGTATCGCAGCCAGGTCACGCGCGATGAACTGCTCAAGGCGACGTACACCGCGGCGGGACAGACGCTCACGCCGAGCAGCAAAGCGCCGGTGAAGATCAACGGCAAGAGCGCGAAAGTGTGGAACTGGAAGGTGTCGGCCACCGACACGCGGGAAGCGGTCCTGCTGAATGCGGACGGCGATCCGGTTTCCGGCAGCAGCAGCGCCTACCTCCACACCACGAAAGGACAGCCATACATCAACTACGGCGCCACCGATTCGACGCGGCAATGCGGCGGCGAGCCGCTGCCGGTGCTGAAGATGACGAACGGAAAGGGCGAGATCTGCCACAGCGATCTCACCGCGATCATCACCGGCCCGAACGCGGGTCTGGTGATCGATCCGCCGTACGCGGGCGTGCCGTCGACGCCGAATCCACGCGAGCCGTGGCGCGAGTTCGCCATCCACTATCACGACGATTTCCTCGTCACGCAGGCGTTCCCGCAACAGCAGCCGGGCAACAGTCTGGCCGGCACGCTGAACGCCGGCCGCGATTACTTCGCGATCAACTACGGCATCGGCGGCATCGCCGCGGAGGTGCTGGCCAATCGGCTCGGCGTCGGCCCGATGTATCAGTGCGCGACGTGCAAGTTCGAAGAGTTCTTTCTCAGCTCCTGGACCGTCGGCGACCCGGCCATGGTGGTCGACGTCCCGGCCAACAACGGCACCGGCACCGGACCGAAAGCGACCAAGGCGCTCTTTCCGGATGATCCGTCGAACGTCTACCACAGCTACGTCGGCGATCACGTGATCTTCCAGATCCTGCACGCCGGCACGAACATCACCCACGTGCATCACCTGCACGCGCAGCAGTGGCTGCATTCGCCGCGCAATGCGAACAGCGCGTATCGCGACAGCCAGATGATCAGCCCGGGCGCGTCGTACACGCTCAACCACGTGTACAACGGCAGCGGCAACGTCAACAAAACGGTCGGCGACTCGATCTTCCACTGCCACTTCTATCCGCACTTCGCGCAGGGCATGTGGTCGATGTGGCGCGTGCACGATGCGTTCGAAGCCGGCACGATCCTCAATGCCGACGGCACGGTGCGCAAGGGATGGAACCGCGCACTTCCGGACGGCGAGATCGCCAGCGGAACGCCGACGCCGGGCCTCGTGCCGCTGCCGACGATTCCGATGGCGCTGCCGCCGGCGCGCACGCAGATCGTCGACGTCACGATTCCGGGGCAGACCAAGCCGGTCGGTTACACGGTGCAGGTCCATCCCGACGACAAGACCGCGACTCCGGGCTATCCGTTCTTCATTCCCGGCGTGGCCGGACAGCGCGCGCCGCATCCGCCGCTCGATCTCGCCTGGGACGAAGACGGCAACGGCAAGCCGCGCAAGGATTCGAAGGGCAACACGATTTATCTCGACGGCGGATTGCCGCGGCACATCTCGCTCTTCGATACCGACATCACCGAGAAGCACACGCGCTGGGACTTCACCAAAGACAACGGCGCGATCACGGCCGTGCAGCTGCCGGAGGATGGCACCGCGAGCGAGCGGCAGGCCATGACCGTGCACGAGCAGCGCAACCATCCGTCGTTCACGCCGGAAGGGAAGCCCGCCTCGTTCGTGCTCAACGGCATGAAGCGCAAGCACGGCGCGCCGTACGCGAACCCGAACGTCAATCTCGACGGCACGCCGCACTGCAATGACGACGTGCCGCCGGCGATGGTGCTCGATCCGAAGGACGGCGAGCAGCCATGCCTGATCCGCTACAAGGCGGCGGCCATTCAGATCGACGCGGTCTTCAACAAGAAAGGATGGCATTACCCGCAGTCGCGCATCCTCTCGCTGTGGGGCGACGTGAAGGACACGATGGCCAACAAGCGGATTCCGCAGCCATTCTTCTTCCGCGCGAACAGCGATCAGATCATCGAGTACTGGCACGCCAATCTCGTTCCGAACTACTACGAGCTCGACGACTTCCAGGTGCGTACGCCGACCGACGTCATCGGCCAGCACATTCACCTCGTGAAGTTCGACGTGACGTCGTCCGACGGCGCGGGCAACGGCTACAACTACGAAGACGGCACGTTCAGCCCCGATGAAGTGCGGGAGACCATCGAGGCCATCAATCAGTGTCCGGACCATCAGCCGTGCGCACAGTGCCCGGCCGGTCTGTTCCCGATGCTCTCGATCACCGGCAGCGGCGCGAAGCCGGGCGGCACGCGCACCTGCCTGAAACCGAAGGCGATTCCGTATTTCGGCGACGGTCCGGATGGACGCTGGGTCGGGGCGCAGGCGACGATTCAGCGCTGGGCCGCCGATCCGGTGTTCGGCGAGAAGCAGGCCGACAGTCTCATCGAATATCCGAAAGGCGAGCGCCGCATCGATCGCACGCTGCGCACGGTCTTCACGCACGATCACTTCGGTCCGTCGACGCATCAGCAGGTCGGGCTCTACGCCGGCCTGGTGGTCGAGCCGAAGCACACCTACTGGCTCGACGGCGAAACCGGCGAGCATTACGGCTCGAACCAGAATCGCCCCATCGGTGCAAACGGACTGGCGCCGTTCGACGGCGGTCCGACCGGATGGCACGCGACGATCCTGCATCCCAACAAGCCGAGCGATGACTATCGCGAGTTCGTGCTCGAGTTCCAGGACCGGCAGCTCGCCTACACCTCGAGCAGCATCGGCAAGGCCGTGCCGTACGACGGAGGCACCTCGGCGTACACCGGCTGGTCCGATCCGCAGTTCGCGATCTCGCCGCCGGCCACCGGCACCGGGCCGCGTCCGCCGTGGCCGGTGCTGGTCACGAACTCCTTCGCCACCGGCTCGTACTCGGTCAACTATCGCAACGAGCCGCTGACGTTCCGCGCGTTCGGCGGCACGCCGAACCAGACGCCGAACGCCGCCGGCTCGGATCTCTCGAATGCCTTTGCCTCGATTCCGCGGCTCGATCCGCAACTGAACACGCAACCGGCCGCCGGCTCACCGATCACCACGACCGGCGCGAATGCGTTCACGTTCCCGCCGCCGTTCCGCGGCGCCGGTGCGAACGATCCGTACACGCCGCTGCTGCGCGCGTATGACGGAGACAACGTACAGCTGCGCACGCTCGTCGGCGCGCACATGTCGCCGCACTTCTTCAACGTGCACGGCGTGAACTGGCTCTTCGAGCCGGCCGAGGAGGACTCGGGGTGGAGATCGGCGCAGGGGATGGGCATCTCCGAGCACTACGAAATGATCTTCACCATGCCGCGCACCGGCGGCCCGACGTCGGACTATCTCTATGAAGCGAGCTCCGACACCACCGGCCGGAAGAACGGCAACTGGGGTCTGCTGCGCGCGTACAGCCAGGATCAGACCGACCTGCAGCGCCTGCCGAACAATCCGGCCACCGCACCGGCCACGGCCGGACCGCCGGCGGGATGTCCGGGGCCCGACGTCGCTCCGGCGCGCGAGTACCGCGTGCGGGCGATGACCATCCAGCAGGCCACCGGCGCGAACTGGCTCACGTACAACGCGCGTGGTGCGGCCGGCAAGAACGGCGGCGAACAGCTCGTCGATCCGAACGCGATCATCTATGTCGATGAAGCGGATCTCGTGGACGGGAAGCTGAAGAACCCGAACCGCGTCGAGCCGCTGATTCTCCGCGCGAAAGCGGGCGAGTGTGTTTCGGTGACGCTCACGAACTCACTGCCGGGCGATACCGTCGGTGCAACGGTGACGACGACGCCGCCGTGGCCGACGCAGTTCACGCTCACCGCGACGCAGAACGCCATCGACGACATGCTGGTCTTCTTCGTCGGCGCCGGTTCGACCACGCCGCGCCAGAGCTCGTACAGCACCGAGTTCCAGCTGCTCTTCAACACCAACACGTTCGGCTATCAGCTTCCGCCCTCGGGTGTCGGCAGCAGCACCACGAACAACGGCAACAACACCTACACCATCGTCTCCGGCAACACGTACATCGTTTCGCGCACGAGCAACACCACGCTCAACGTCACGGTGGCGCAGCCGGTCGCGATCAGCACGTCGAAAAACGTCGGCCTGCATGCATCGCTGCTCGCGTATGACGTGCGCAGCAACGACGGCATGAACGTTGGCGCGAATCCGACGCAGACGCTCACGCCCGGCCAGTCGCGCACCTACAAGTGGTACGCGGGGCAGTACTTCCTCGAAAACGACGTCTGGACGCCGCGGCCGGTTGAGTACGGCTCGGTCAATCTCAACCCCTCCGATCCGCTGATGCAGCATCCGAAGGGACTCATCGGCGCGCTGATCATCGAGCCGCGGACCACGACGAAGTGGACCGTCGACGAGAACTCGAACGCCTCCGCGCGCGTCGAGTACACCGAAGACGGCGCGGCGAAGTCGTTCCGCGAATTCGTGGCCATCATCTCCGACGACATCATCGGCATGCAGAAGACCGGCGGCCAGCCGGTGCAGGCCGCGCCGGCGGTGACCGTCGACGATGGCAGTGGCGGTGTGGACAATCCGGTCGACAGCGGCAGCAGCGGCACGGCCGATGCCGGCAAGACCATCACCATCTCCGGCGTGGTCATCAACGGCACGATCGCCTGGGCGCTCGACGGCACGCAGAAGCCGAACAACACCACGTACGACGTTTCGCCCGGCGACACCGTCGTCTTCAACGTGACGAACGGGAAGCACGGCGTGGCGTTCCTGCCGGGACAGCCGGCGTTCGACGCCTTCTTCGATGTCGTCTCCGGCGGCAATCTCCTGAAGGCCAGCCCGAACGGCATCACCGGTTCATGGGGCACCGACGCGTTCAACGGACCGGCGTCTCTGGTCACGCTGCGCGTGAAATCGACCGCCACCGGCAACCTGCCGTTCGAATGCACGCAGCACAAGACGAACATGGCCGGCACGCTGCGCGTCGTTTCGAGCAGCGGCAGCACGCTCGCCGGCGACATCGTCAACAGCCAGGTGGTGTGGGCGTTCAACGGCGTTCCGAAGGCGAACAACTCGAC
The DNA here is from genome assembly GCA_036261885.1 of Thermoanaerobaculia bacterium. Classification (GTDB taxonomy): domain Bacteria; phylum Acidobacteriota; class Thermoanaerobaculia; order Gp7-AA8; family Gp7-AA8; genus QHVT01. Next base: position 171,544 of record DATAJY010000005.1, read on the forward strand.
GTACAACGTGAAGGCGGGCGACATCATCACGGTGACGTCGCAGAACGGTCTGCACGGCATCGCCTTCCTGCAGGGGCAGACCGCATTCGAAGCATTCTTCGACGTGCTGTCGGGCGGGAGCCTGCTGATCCCGAATCCGAACGGCATCACCGGCTCGTGGGGCACGCTGCCGCAGAACGGTCCGGTCACGCTGCTCACGCTGCAGGTGAAGGCGACGGCCACCGGCAAGCTGCCGTTCGAATGCTCGCAGCACAAGCAGAACATGGCCGGCACGTTCCAGATCAGCGGGGCGCCCACGCCGACGCACACCATCACCGGCGATCTCGTCAACGGCACGCCGACCTGGCTGCTCGACGGGAAGGCGATGCCGAACAACAGCTCCTATCCGATGAAGCCGGGCGACATCATCCTGTTCGACGTGAAGAGCGGCACGCACGGCGTGACGTTCACGCAGGGACAGACGGCCTTCAACAACTTCTTCAACGTCCTCGACGGCGCGAGCAAGTTGATCGCGAATCCGAACGGCATCACCGGCGGCTGGGGCACGCCCGCGGTCGCGGGACCGGCCACGCTGATCACCATTCAGGTGAAAGCGAGCGCCAAGGGGACGCTCATCTTCTGGTGCACGCAGCACAAGCAGAACATGGCCGGCACGTTCTCGGCCGGTCCGCAGACGTGGAACGTCACCGGCGACAACGCGCCCGGTCCGGTGTGGAAGCTCAATGATGCAGTGCAGTCCAACAACGCCTCGTATCCGATCAGCTCCGGCGACACGGTGGTCTTCTCCGTCGCCACCGGCCGTCACGGCGTGGCGTTCATCACCGGCCGTGCGGCGTTCGACAACGTCTTCGACGTCGTCTCGAGCACCGCGCCGCTGAAAGACAACCCGAACGGCATCGCCGGCTCTTACGGCACCGATGCCTTCAACGGACCGCAGGCGCTGATCACGGTGAAAGTGAAGCCGAATGTCGCGCCGACGAACCTGCCGTTCTGGTGCACGCAGCACAAGGCGAACATGGCCGGTACGTTCAAGGTGAACGGCGGCGTGCCGACGCTCACCGCGGTGCCGACGCAGTTCACGCGCGCGTTCAACTACAAGACCGAGCCGCTGCAGTATCGCTACGTCGATCAGAACGCGTTCCTCAACCCCGCCTCGTATCCGCTCGGCATCATGCGCGCGGTCTCGAACCAGCTCGTGCTGGCCGATCCGCAGACTCCGGTGTTCGCGGCCGCGGCAGGGGAGCCGGTGCGCATTCGCATGCTCCATCCGGCCGGCCTCGACGAACAGGTGCTGACGCTGCACGGTCACGCGTGGCAGGAAGAGCCGTACGAGAACGGTACGCAGTCTTCCGTCATCGGGCACAACAAGTTCTCGCAATACCTCGGCTCGCGCGATGCGTTCGGTCCGAACGTCTCGTGGGACCTCGTGATCGACGAGGCGGGCGGGCGCGCGCAGACGAAGGGCGATTACATCTTCCGCACCTTCATCGGCACCGACTTCCTCTTCGGCCTCTGGGGCATCCTGCGGGTCGGCCATGCGAATCGCGACGTCGTCACCGTGAACTACTTCCCGCCGCCGAGCGCCGGCTCGAATTTCCCGGCCGGCCTGCGCGGCACGACCACCGTCAACACGTCGACCGGCCGCATGGCCGATCGCATCGAGATCTACGCCGGCTCTTCGGCCAGCGGCACGCCGTTCGACACGGTGCGCATCGACAAGTCGACCGGCTTCTGGTCGTCGACGAAGACGATGCCGAATCCGCCGCTCTTCGTGCAGTCGGTGTCGTGCTCCGATGCGAACTGCACGTCGAAGACGCCGTGGGGCTCGCGCGTGATGGAGACGTACATCCCGACCACGACCATTCCGGCCGGCAGCATTGCGCAGCCGATGATCCAGCTGCCGCCGTCACCGATCGATCTGTTCAAGCCGGCGCGTCCTGACACGATCGTGCAGCCGCAGCCGACGACCACTCCGACGCACGAGCATCCGCCCGAACACTGAACCCGCATGAGGCACAAAGCACTCGCTGCCACGTTTCTGCTCCTCGCCGCCGCGACCTTCGCGCGCGGCGAGGAGTCCGTCGAGACCGCGCCGGTCGTGCGCAAAGCCGTGCACGACGGCGTCGCGGTGAAGATGACCATCGATCACGCCGCGGCCGCCGAGGCGCAACCGTTGCGCGGGGGGGATGACGTGGTGGTGCGTTTCGAGATCACCGACGCCGCCACCGGCGCGCCGTTGCGCGGCGCGAAACCGGCGGCGTGGATGGACGGCGGTCACGATCGCCCGTCCGGCTGCCGCGACCGCATCAACATCTACGCGGGCGGCGGTTTTCTCGGGCGCGCCGATGTGAATCTCAATACGTTTCACGTGCTGGCGATGAATGACGACGCGACGTTGACGGTCGTCGATCCGCTGTTCGGATTCGGCGGCACGAAACTGCTCGCACTGGTGGAGCTGCCGAGTCCCGCCAACGACTGGGTGCTCACCGATGACAGCAACCAGTTGTTCGTGTCGATGGCGAAAGCGAAGCAGGTCGCGCTCGTCGATACCGCGGCCTGGCGGGTGGCGAAGAGCGTTTCGTTCCGCACTTCTCCGGGCCGCATCGTGCTGCAACGCGATGAAGGGTATCTCTGGGTCGCAACCGAAGACGCGCTCGTGGCGTTGCGCACGAAAGACCTCGGCATCGCCGCATCGCTGCCGCTGCCGAGCGGCGCGCACGACGTCGTCGTCTCGCACGACAATCGTTTCGTCTTCGCCACCAGCGCCGAGGGCGATCGCGTGACGGTGGTCGACGTCGCGAAGCTCGCGGTCGTACGGGAGGTGAAGGTTGCGCGGCCGGTCTCGATCGCCTGGTCCTCGCTCGCGAACACCGCGTACGTCGCGAGCGAGAAAGGGGCGATCGTCGCGGTGGGGACGCGCGGTGTGCTCGCGACCATCGACGTCGGCGCGGGCGTCTCGATGGTTCGCGTCACTCCCGACGCGCGGCTGGCGCTGGCCATCAATCCGCTCGAGAGCTCGATCGATGTGATCGACGTCTCCACGAATCGTTTGATGCAGAGCGGCGAGCTGCCTGGCGTTCCGGATCAGATCGCGTTCTCGCGCACGATCGCGTACGTCCTGCTGCGCGATTCCGAACAGGTACAGATGATCGTGCTCTCCGAGCTCGGTCACAAAGACGCGCCGATCGCGATCGCCGACGTCGGCGGCGGACGGCGCGCGTTCGAGACCGATGCCACCTCTTTCGCACCGTCGGTCGTGCAGGCCGTCGGCGGAGACTCGGTGCTCTTCGCGAACGGTCCCGACCGGGTCATCTACTACTACCAGGAAGGGATGGCCGCGCCGATGGGAAACTTCAACAACTACGGCCGGCGGCCGCGTGCGGTGATGGTCGTCGATCGCAGCCTGCGCGAGCGGCGTCCCGGCGTGTATGAAACGTCGGCGCGTCTGGCCGATGCCGGCCGCTATGACGTCGCGTTCCTCCTGGACGTGCCGCGCGCCGTCGATTGTTTCAATGTCGCCGTGGCCGAAGCACCGCGTACGAAATCGACGCGGCCGGTCGTGCATGCGGCGCTCGTCGATGATGGTGCCCGCAGGAGCGGCGCGAAATCGTCTCTGCGATTCCGTCTGACCAACGAAGCAGGCGCGCCGATCGAAACGCTCGGCGATTCGCTCGTGCTCATCTTCGCGCCCGGCATCTGGCAGGGGAGAGAACAACCGCGCCCCTTGGGCGACGGTACGTTCGCCGTCGACTTCACGCCCCCCGCACCCGGCAACTACGCGATGTATCTCAACGCCGCCTCGCAGGGACTCTCCTACACGTTCGTCGGCTCGGTCTCCGTGCAGTGACGCTCGTTCGCGTGGCGTGATGAACGACACGATTCAATCGCTCTGGATCGGCGGCGCGCTCTCGCCGATGGAGCAGCTCGCGCTCGCGTCGTTTCTTCATCACGGCCATCGCGTCGATCTCTACGTGTACGACGAAGTGCGGCACGTCCCGGCCGGGACGACGCTGCGCGATGCGAACGAGATCCTTCCGCGCGAGCGGATCTTTCGCTATCGCGAGCACGACACCGTCTCCGGCTTTTCGAACTTCTTCCGCTATCGCCTGCTGCTCGAGCGCGGCGGGTGGTGGGTCGATACGGATGTCGTCTGTCTGCGCGCGTTCGATTTCGCGGATGACCATGTGTTCGCGAGCGAGCCGACGCGCGACGGCAGCACGCCGGCATCGTGTGTGATCCGCGCGCCGGCCGGCGGCGCCGCCATGCAACTCGCCTGGGAACGCTGCGATGCGCGCGATGCCTCATCGTTGCGCTGGGGCGAAACCGGACCGCGGCTGGTGAAGGAGATCGTCGCGGAATGCGGGCTCGAATCGTTCGTGCAGCCGCCGGAGGTTTTCTGTCCGCTGCCGTTCTTCGCCTGGCGCACGATCGTCGAAGGTCCGCCGCCGTCATTCGACGCGCCGACGCGGGCGGTGCATCTCTGGAACGACATGTGGCGGCGCGGCGGAGCGAGCAAGGACGACGTTCCGGAAGGAACGTTGTACGCGCAGCTCATCGAACGAGTTCTGGGCGGGAGAGCAGCGCGTAGCGCTCCACATCGTCCACGTGATTGAGCACGCTCACGATGAGCAGCTCGATCCGTTCGTCCTTGTAGCCGCGTGCGCGCAACATCGTCGCCGCTTCCGCGCGCCACCGCGCGATCTCCGCATCTCCCTCCGGACGCTTCTCCATCCATGCGCGCACGAGCTCATCCCAGTCGCGCAGTTCGCGTACGTAGCCGCGCGTGACCATCTTGCGGAGCGCTTCGTTTTTCTCGACCGCGTCGTGGGCCTGAAAGTACGCCTCGCGATAGGACTGCCGGAACGCCCGCATTCCCTCTTCCGCCGTTTCGTCGCTGACGCGATAGATGCTGCGCAGCGCGGCGACTTCGCCGGGCACGCGGCGACGGCCGGCCGTGCCGCCGAGGACGTGCACGAGATCGTGACGCATGCCGCGGAAGCCGTGATTGGCGGTCCATTGATCGTAGTCGCGCCCTGGAATCGAGACCGAGTCGTGATCGACGAAGTGCACGCGCACGCACCAGTCGCCGTTGCGAAAGACATTGCGCAGGCCGACGTTGCGCGTGACGAACGATTCCCCTTCGCTCCACATCCGCAGCGCGGTGTAGAACGCGAAGTAGTGGCCGATCTGGGAGAGCACATCGCAGAACGTCGCGTCGAGCTCCGGGCGATTGAGCGCATAGGCCTCATCGAGATACTGCGCGTACGTCGCGCCGGAAGAGGTGCGCGGCGGGAGATAGTGCGGGACGATCTCACCGAAAAGCGCATCCGCGAAACGGCGGCGGTCGTCATCCGTTGCTTCGAGCTGTAATCCCTTCGTGAAGTACTGCTCGTCGCCGTCGGGCGCCAGGTACGCGGCCAGCCGATCGAAGCGAAACGAGCTCGATCCGATCACGAACGCCTGCTCGGGTGAAGTGACGGCCAGCCAGCGGCCGAGCGTTTCGTAGCCGCCGTGATCTCCGGCCGTGGCGTGCAGGCGATCGCTTTCGAGACGCGGCAGCGCCTTCTTCATCGCCTCGCGCATCGCGCCGAAGCCCGGGCCGTACGTCTGCGCGTTTCCGAAATACGAGACCAGCGACACGTCGCCGCGCGGTGTCGGGATCTCGAGAATCGCGGAGAGCCCGACGATGCGCGAGCCCGGTCCTTCCACTCCGTACGCGAGGCGATGCAGGCGCGCGAGAAAGCTCGCCGACGACAGCTCCCAGCGCACGAGGCGTCCGGTCGAGCCGCCCCAGAAGTGATGGTGCACCGGCACCGGATGCTTCTGGTTCTCATGCTGATAAACGCAGTCGATGACGCGGTCCCCGCGCGCGCCGGCGCGCTTGAGCTCGAGCTCGACGTCGCTGCCTGGCGGCTTGATCACCAGCGCCACGGTGCCGAGCGGATATTCGACGAGCGAATGAATGGTTGACGGTGTTTCGTCCGCGACCCAGTAGATCACCGGCTCGCTCATCAGCAGTTCGAGTATCTCGCGCTCGTACGGCGGCAGGCCCTGCTTCGCGCGGCGTGCCTCATCGAGATTGTAGGGATCGGTCTTCGGCATCTCCGGCATTCCGGAGCTCGTGCGCACGACTTGCATGATCCGGGCGACGACGTCTTCGGGCGAAAGCAGATAGCGCGAGAAAACGAGACGGCACTCGTGCCGCGAGTGATCCACGAAATCGGGTGCGCCGCGAAGAGTGTCGCGTTCGAGCGCCGCATGCACGTGATCGAATCGTCCGATGCGGCGGCGCAGTTCGCCGGCGAAGTGCAGCACGGCCACCGACGAGTAGCCTTCCTGCAGTACGACGCGCCGCACCTGCTCGAGCGAGTCGGTGAGGAGTTGCAGGCCGTGGAGAAAGGCGAGCAGATCGTCGGGGCGGGCGATGCGCAGGAACTCGTGTTCGAGCGCGAGACAGGCCAGGCGCCGCACGCCCCACTCGTCGCCGCGTGTGCCGCGGGCGACCTCCATCAGCTCCGCCGCGTAGGCGCGATCGTGCGTGTTGCGCACGAGAAACGGCGCGAGCAGCTCCGCACCGCGGTCCGCGCACTCCGCGCCGAGGGATGCGCGCACGATCCGTCGCAGGCGCTCCGAGCCCGTACTAACGAGGAACGGCGCCGAACGGCGCCGCTCCTTTTTCACCGCGTTCACGGCTCAGCGCTTGCCGCCCTTGCGACCGCTCGTGCTCTTGCCACCCTTGCTGCTCTTCCCGCCTTTGCTGCTCTTGCCGCCGCCCGCGGTCTTGCCGGTGGTCTTCTTCGCGCCTTTTTTCTTCTTCTTCCCGCCGCCGCCGGCGAGTGCTTTCGAGAGCGCAAGAAACATCTGCTCAGCGACCGTTCGCGAGACGATGACCGTCACGTTGTCGACCGCTTTTCCTTTGGTACTGCCTGTCGTCGATTTTCCAGTAGCCATGTTTTCTTCCCCTTTCTTCGGGACGATGGTTGGTCGGTTCACGCGACGGAGACGCCGCGACGGAGAGAGCGTTCATCGATGGGTGGATACGGCCGCCGCGCGCGGATGCGCAGCGTCGTGTCGCGCATCTCCTCGTGCATCAGCCGTCCCACGGAATGTGGATTGGCGCGGTTGTAGATCATCAGGACGTCGGCGATGTGCCGGGCGCGGCGCGTCGTGGCCATCTCCAGCATCGGGATCATGCAGGCCTGGTCTTCGACGATGCGGAAATAGCGGCCGTCGTCGTCGCGAAGGTCGCTGTCGTCGATCAGATCCCACAGCCACTTCCTGAACGTGCGCACGGCGGTGCCGAGCCAGAAGCCGCTGCGGAAATCGGTGGTGTCGTCGGGATACGCCGGCCACCTCCCTTGCGCGTGTGGAGGATCGTCTTCATTCAGTCCTTCGGCGATCCACGAGCCGTACGTCATCCAGCAGTCGAAGCGGCGATACGACTGGTCGATGATCTCCAGCGCGTGCGGCGTGGCGAAGCGGTCGTCCCCGTCGAGCACCACGATCACATCCTCCGGATCGGCGCTTCCGCGCTCGATCGCGTCGACGAGGTTGTGCATCGCCCACCGACGCTCGTCGTTCTGCCGCACGTGAAAGCGCGAGTCTCCGGCGATCGCCGCGAGCGCCCGCTCGTACGTCGCGTCGCCGCACGGATCGATCGTCAGCGTGCAGGTCCAGTCGCGCACCGTCTGGCGGCGCAACGAGGCGATGCATCCGTCGATGTACGCTTCCGCCGCGCCGCAATTCGTGATCACGCGGAACGTCATGCCACCGCCTCCCGCTGCAGCACGCGGCCCATCACTTCGCTGCCGAAGATGTGCATCTCTTCGCGCTTCGGCCAGCCGGAGAGAATGAACTGCGTGATGCCGGCGGCCTGATATTCGAGGATCGCGGTCGCCACTTCGTCGTACGAGCCGACGATGGCCGTGGCCATCATTCCCTGCGTCGCCACCGCGCCGGTCCAGAGCCACGGCGTCAGCCATTCGCGCGCGCTGTTCTCCATCGCGCTCTGCACCATCTGCGAATCGCTGCGCGACGCGAACGATCCGAACGAGCCGTGCACGCGGGCCGGGCCGAAATCGCGAAACGCGTGCGCCGCCTCCACTGCTTCGTGGTGCGTGCGCCGCGCGATGACCATCACGCGCAAGCCGGCTTCGACGCCGCGCGCGACGATCGGTGCGATGCGCGGCGCGATCTTCGACGGGACGTCGGCCGGCAGGAGCAGGCAGTTCGCATGCTTGCCCGCCACCATGCGCGCTCCTTCCGACGCGCCGCCGACGTAGATCTGCGGCGCACGACTGCCATCGCTGGCGACGTACGCGGTGCGCACGCGCGCCTGTTCGACGCGGTAGTACGCGCCGTCGAAATCGACCACGCCGTCGCGCCAGATGCCGCGCGCGATGGTGAGGAATTCATCGGTGCGCGCCCAGCGGTCGTCGTGCTCGAGGTAATCGCCGTACGCGCGCTGTTCGTCAGGCGTGCTGCCGGCGACGATGTTCAGCGAGATCCGCCCGTCGATGAGCGAGGAGAGCGTGTTCAGCTGCTGCACGAACGAGGTCGGAGCGAGCAGCCCGGAACGATAGGCGATGAGGAAACGGATCTTCGACGTGGCCATGCCGAGGGCGGTCGAGAGGACGATCGAGTCGGCTTTGTCGATGCCGAAGTCGACGAGCAGTGAGTCGAAGCCGAGCCGCTCTGCATCGCGGCAGAACGGGATCTGTTCTTCGAGATGAGGTGCGGAACAGTCGCGCATGTCGCCCGGCCGGTCGTCGCCCTGCGGTAAACGCCAGTGAAAGCGCGGTTGCATGTCAGCTCGCTTTCACCGTCATCGCGGCGGCGGAGGCTTCGCGATCGCGCACGCGCGGTGCGACTTCACGCGCGAAGATCTGCATCTCCTCGATGTCCGGCCAGCCGAGGAGGAGGAATTGGGAGACGCCGGCCGCTTTGTAATCGAGGAAGGAGTCGGCGATCTCGTCGTACGAGCCGACGAAGGCCACCGAGGCCGGTCCCATGAACGGCACCGCGCCGGTCCAGAGCGTCGGCGTCAGCCACTCGGCCTGTCGCGCCAGTCCGTACACATTGCGGCTGGCCACCGAATCGGTGCGCGCGAGAGCCTGTTCATGCACCTTGCGCGCGCTGTCGTCGAACGACGCCGTCAGCGCCTCCGCTTCGGCGATCGCTTCCTCGCGCGTGGCGCGCGCGATCACGGAGGCGATCAGCCCGGTCTCTTTTCCGGCCGCCGCCAGGCGCGAGGCCGTTCCTCCGACCACCGAAAGGACGTCGGGGAAACGCCAGAGACAATCGGCGTGACGGATCACCGTCTCTTCGGCCGTGCGTGAATTGCCGCCGACGAAAATCTCCGGCGCGACGCGTCCGTCCGGGGCGATGTACCGGCTGCCCAGCCGTCCGTTCGCGACGCGGAAGTGCTGCCCTTCGAAGTTGACCGTGTTCTCGCCGCGATGCCAGAACGCGTTGCAGACGGCGAGGAACTCGTCGGTGCGGCCGTAGCGTCCTTCGTGGTCGAGGAAGTCTCCGAAGCTGGCCAGCTCTTCGGGAGTGTGTCCGTTGACGATGTTCAGGCAGACGCGCCCGTTCGTCAGCGCGGAGACGGTGTTGATCTGCTGCACGAACTGCGCGGGCACGTTCACGCCCGAGCGGATGGCGATCATGAATTTGATCTTCGACGTCATCACGCCGAGAGAGGCCGCCATCGCGATCGGGTCGGGACGATACGAGCCATACGCGGTGAGCAGCGAGTCGATTCCGCACTCCTCGGCCATCAGACAGAAGTTCAGCAGCACTTTGAAATCGGGTACGGCCGACATCGCCGCGCGCGCCTGCGTGCGACGCTTCGGATCGGCCGCCGACGACATGCTCCAGTGAAAGCGCAGGGGTGCGTCGTTCATGGCAAGAGCTCCTTGTTCCTCGCCGCGCGCGCGATCCGCGCGAAGAAGGTCTCGGGAAGGTGATGGACGGGAGAGAGGAACAGCAGCGCGCCGATCACCAGCGAGGCGCCGGCGAGATCGGATGCTCGCAAGGTGCCCCCGATGGCGATCGTCGCCACGATGCCGGCGAGCAGGCTCGCGCCGCGATTCAGCGGGACGCAGAACGTGTTCTCGCGACGATCGAGATAGACGCTCGTGCCGAAGAAATAGAGGAAGCCGTACATCACGCCGACGAGCAGCCCGGCCGGCCGCAGCGAGACGATGCCGCCGCGGATCGCTGCACCCGCCGGAGTGAGCGCCGCCAGCAGCGGCAGCAGCAACTGCACCGCCAGCGCGATGATCATCTCGCCGAGGAACCAGCGGCGGGTGAGCTCGGGATCCGAAACCTTCGCCGATTTCGTCATGCGCGGCAGACGCACCGCGTACGCCGCGAGATACGCGGATGTGTTCAACACGGCCACGAACGTCATGCGCGTGTCGCCCGCATTGGCGAGTGCGATGAAGAGACCGCTCATGCTCGCCAGCAGCGCGGCCCAGCAGAACCAGCGCACGCCGCGGCCGGTCAGCGTGTCGACGACCGGCGCGAGGATCAATACGCCGCCGCGCAACAGCAGCAGCGCGAACACGATCGACACGCCGTCGAACGTGTAGGCGAGCGTGGTGGTCACGATGATCACGCCGGTGGCGAGGCCGGCGATGATGGTGTCGGCATCGAAGCGCGGTGCGACGCGCCACCATCCGAGCGAGGCTACGAGCAGCGGCAGCGTGATGGCGGTTCCGAGCGTGACCGCCGGCAATAACGACAGCCCCGGTACCTGCGCGCCGTCCGTGACCTGCTTCACCAGCGCGGAGTAGAACGCGTAACAGACGAAGTAGCCGAACGCGAAAAACCAGACGATGCGATTCGTCCGCGGCACCATGGTCGTTTCCTCACGGTTTGTAGAAAGACGCGTCGAAGGGCTTGCCGAGAGCGGCGCGTCCGATGGTCGCCAGAACCTGGTCGTCGTTGTCGTGACGGATGTAGAGCGCGAGATCGCGAAGGATTCGTTCGATCGGGCTGGGACGATTGAGACAGCGCGCCCCGCACGCGCGAACGCAGTGCTGCACCGTTTCCTCGGCCGCATGCTCCGCGACATGACGCACGCGGCTGCCGGCCACCTGCGCCTCCGCGTACCGTCCCGTCTCCCACAACGTCGCGACGTGACGCAGCCAGAGATGCGCGGTCGAGACATTCACCGTCATCTTCGCGACGTGATGCTGCACGTACGGATCGTCGGACTTGTTCTGCACGCGGATGCAATCGAGCGCGTAGTCGAGCGCCGCCTCCGCCGCGCCGGTGAACGACGCCGCGTAATGCGGTGCGAAACAGGTCTGCCATCCTTCGCGGAGGTACTGGCCGGGATAGCCGATGAGATTCGCGTCCGGGATGAACGTGCCGTCGAACTTCACGGCGTGGCTCACCGTGCCGCGCATGCCGATCGGATCCCACCACGAGCCGTCGACCGATACCGACGGATCGCGCAGATCGCACGCCATCAGCAACAGGTCGTCGACGTTGCCGCCCGCATGACGCGCACCGCCGGGGCCGGAGGTGTTGACGAGCAGGATGGCCCAGTCGGCGCCGCCGGCGCTGGTGGCGAATGCCTTCACGCCGGTCAGACGCCAGCCGCCTTCGATGCGTTCGGCATAGGTGCCGAAACGCGTCTTTTCTTCCGGTGCGCGCGATTGCGGCTCACCGCTCCACGCCACCCACGTTTCGCCGCGTTCGATCACGCCGCGGAACCAGCGATCTTTCTGTTCGTCGTTGCCCGCGCCGTCGATCAGCACGAGCGAGTTCATGTGCCCTTCCCAGCAGCGGGCGAGGGAGAGATCGGCTTTGGCGATCTCCTTGGTCAGCATCCAGAGCGTGAAGACGTCGCCGCGATACGGACCGAGCCCGTAGCCGCCGTGCGTGCGCGGGACGCAGGCGCCGAGGAGCCCGGCCGCGAAGAGGTCGTCGACGCTCTCGCGCGGAAACGTGGCCGTGGCGTCGTAGTGTGCGGCGCGGGGCGCGAGCTTTTCCTTCGCCAGACGCCGCGTCTGCGCGACGAGCTCCTGCTGCGCGCGATCGAGATAGACCGCCGCGATGCCGAGGTCTTCACCGGTGGCCGTGAGCGGATCGAGCGCGGTCATGGCCGCTCCCGATAGAAGAACTCGCGGACGAAGGCGCCGATGCGGCCGCTGTCGTCGGTGAACTCGCTCTGCGTGCCGAACACCATCACGCCGCGTCGCGGCATGGCCTGCACGTGCACGCGCTGGAATCCGAAATCGTAGTCGGCGGTGAAGGCGAAGATCTCGCGTGACTCGAACGTCGTCGCGTAGGGCGTGGCCGCGGTCTCGCCCCATTCGAATTCGCCGCCGTCGCGGCGCGAGAAGACGTTCAGCAGCAGTTTGCCGTCCGCGGCGCGAAGCGTGAATCGCGGAATGCCGGTGGAATTGCGATTCGTGCAGCGCCACGTGCCGGTCAGGCCCGAGGCATCGAGCTCCGTCGCGCTGCCGTGCGTGACTACCTGTTCGTGTGTTGCCGCCGTCGTCATCGCCTCACCTCACACCTGATGGAAAAACTCACGCACCGCGCGGTCGGCGCGACTGCTGCCGTCTTTCATCCGCACGAACGACACGACCACGAGCAAACCCTGATTGAGATTCGCCTCGAGGTCGGTCACGCAGAAGCCGAGATCGAACGACGCGCGCCAGGCACCGCCGGCGGCGGAATCGAGCGACGCGCCGTAAAGGAAGGTCGACCGCGTGATTCCCCATTCGTCGGGCGAGCCGTGCACGCCGCCGCTAACGCTGACGGCGAGCGCGCCATCGAGTTCGTCGACGCGAACGGAGGTGACCCAGAACGGCCGCTCGTTCGTGTTGCGCCACGTCCCGACGAACGGCGCGAGGTCGATCGGCGGCCGGGGCATCGGAAACGTGCGGTTCTCGTTGTCGCGCAGATACTCCATCTCGTCTGCTCTCCTTCACGCACTACGCACTGAGGGCCACGTCCGCGACCGGCTCGCGGCCGAGAATTCGTTTTGTCACCGCGGCCGGCATCTCCTGGCCGGTCATGAGGCGGAACTGCGTCATCGCCTGCGTCATCAGCACGTCGCGGCCGTCGATGGTCAGCTGTCCGCGCTCGCGCATCGAGGCCACCAGAGGCGTGGCGCTCTCGCCGTACGCGAAGTCGATGACCACCGCGTTCGAGCTGAGGCTGTCGACGTTGAACGGCGTGGCCGTTCCATCGCGGCCCACCGGCGTGGCGTTGACGATCACCGAGTAGCCGCCGGCGGAGAAGCCGGCGAGCGGACGGAATGGCAGTTTCAGAAGATGCAGCGCGAACGACGCCCGATCGAAGCCGCGATTGACCATGGTCACGTCGGCGCCCGCCTGATGCAGCGCCGCCGCGACCGCCCGTCCCGAGCCGCCGCATCCGATCACGGCGATGCGCTGCTGTCCCGGATCGATGCCGCGCTCGCGCAGCGTGACCAGCACCCCTTCGGGATCGGTTGTGTCGGCGGTCCACTGATCGCCTTCCTTGATGAAGAAGTTGCTCGACCACGCGCGCTCGACGATTCGCGAGCGCACCTTCGTCGCCGCGAGCGCCACCTCTTTGTGCGGCGAGACGATGCAGAACGCGCCGGCGTCGAAGCCGAGCTTCTCGATGGCGTTCTGCTCGACCACGTTCTGCCAGAAGAGATCGAACCGATCGACGTGGAAGGGGAGATAGAGCGCCGGCCGGCCGATCGCTTCGAAGGCGGCGTTGTGGAGGCGCGGCGAAAGCGACTGCAGCACCGGACTGCCGACGATGCCGAACAGCTCCCGGATCTCGCGCCGGTGCGGAAAGCCGTAGTCGGTGACGAGCTGCTCGACGGTCGGCAGGCCGGGCTCTTCGCTCCTGGTGAGCGTGGCCGTAATGAATGGTGCACCAACGAATGGCGAGACGAGGCGCGTCCAGAAGCCGATCGCGCCGGTGGCATACGCGGCCACGTCATTGCGGCCGCACTCGCGCATCAGCTGCAGCGGGAACAGCTCTTCTCCCGAATTGCGGACCTCCGCCTCGAGGCGGTACCAGCGCGCCGGAGTGAAAGTGATCTGATAAAGACGCTCGCGCAATTCGTCGAGCGAGTACGCGCGGCCGCGCCAGGTGATGATGCGGCGCTCGGCCGGAATCGCGCGCAGCACCGCGGCGGTGAGGTCGCTCTTTTCCAGCAGTACGAAATCGAAGCGCGCCGCGGCCTCGAGCAGGCAGGCGCGGCGTGCCGGCCCCCGTTCCCGCGTCGAATAGACGAGCGGACCATCGAATCGCGAGCGCACCAGCTCCGGATCGATGCCCTCCGGTACTTCCAGCAGCCCGGTTTCCGGCGGCAGAGCGGACAACTCCTCCATGAGGCGGTCGCGCGAGAGCGCCGCCATGATCAGCGAGGTGAACATGGTTGTATCTCGTAGACGACCGGCGCGTGCCGCGTGTGAAACGGCTACGGCGTGGAGTTGCGTTTCGTTCGCGGCGGCAGGTTGCGGCGCAGAATTTCCCGCGCCAGCTGCACGCGCTTGCGCACGTTGGCCTGCGTGATCGAGAGCTTCTGCGAAATGCTTTCGTACGGCGCCTCGGCGAGGAAATGGAGTTGCGCCACGTCCCGCAGCCGCGGCGGCAGTTCCGTGATCGCGCGCACGATGCACGCGTACCCCTCATGCGTCAGCGTCACGTCTTCCGGCGAGAGCGGCTGTTCCTGCGGATGTTCCTGCTCGATCTGCACGAGCTCCTCCGCCATCCCCACGCCGATGGCCATCCGCCGCTGCTCGCGCTGGATGTCGGTGCAGACGTTCAGCACGATCCGCGTGAGCCACGCCTGCACGTTGTTGATGCCGTTCGCGTACTGCGGCATCTTCGAGCAGGCCACCATCATCGACCGGCTCATCGCATCGGCCGCATCGCACGACAGCCCGTTCATGCGCCGCAGACAAACGTTGTAGAGATGGCGGTGATGGCGCAGCCAGAGCTGCCAGAAGGCATCGGCGTCGCCGCCGTCCAGCGCCTCCAGCAGCGTGCGTTCGGGGGTCTCGACATCGGCGACGGCCCGCGAGCCGGCGCCCCAATCCTCCTCCCTGCGGGAGATTCGAGCAGACATGTCCTCATCCTTTCTCTCGAAGGCAAGACCGAGGCGAAAACTGAAGCTATGTCTTAGGAGTGCAGTCCCGAAATAAATCCCTACCCATCCGAATAGGTAAATTTTTAGCGACTGCCGTTTTTGAGGGTTGGCAGGGGAGAAGGAAGCGCGAACGGTCCGCGTTCAGCGAGCCTGGAACCGGATCGTGGCGATGTTTTCGCCGGTCAGCACGCGCACCGAGATCGGCGCCGCGAACTCCGAGGCGATCTCGTAGAGCATCTGTCCCTCCGCCGCGGTGCGGTACGGCCAGAACTCGTAGGTTCCGGGCGGCACGTGCTGCAGGGAGATGTTTCCCTCGGCGTTGGTCATGAGCGAGAACCCGCGGCTGCTGAGCAGGCGCGCGATCTCCGGCGGCACGACCATGCCGTCGATGCGCATCAGCAGCCGCAGATCGGAGAACGCCTCACCGGCATCGGTCTTCAACGCCAACTGCAGCGACGATGTCCCTTCCGGGACACGAACGGTCAGCGGGCCGGCGCCTTCCGCGCGTACCAGCGCGATCGACCCGCCCTGCGGCACGACGTAGATCGCGCAGACCGCATCCGCCGGCAGCGCCACGTCGGCACGTCCTTCGGCATTCGAGGTCGCCGTCGATTTCACGTGGCCGTTGCACGAGGTGAGCAGTGTGGCGCCGGCGATCGCCGCTCCGCGCGCATCGACGACCCGGACGACGCGCGGCTCTCCGTGCGTGAGCGTCAGGTCGACGGAATGCTCTCCGCTCGGTCCGTTGAGCTCGAAGCGCGCCGCGTCGCTGTCGACATACGAAGGCATGCGCGCGGTCAGCGTCTGTGCGCCCTCGCGCACGCCGAAGAATTCGAAGGCGCCGTCGGGTCCGGAGCGCGCGCGCACCGTCAGCGCCGACTGGCTCGCTTCGGAGCGGAGATTCACCACCGCGCCGGCGATCGGCACTCGGTCGCGATCGACGACGTGGCCGCGCACATGGCGGTCGGGCACATCGATCGTCACCAGTTGCGGAGCGACATACACGTCCGCGCGATGCGGCGCGGAGAGAGGATTGCGACTGACGCTCGCGGTGTAGACGGCCGGCTCCCACAGCTCACCCGCGAACTGTCCGTCTTCGCCGGTCTCGACTCTCGTGTCCCAGCGCAGCTCGTCGTGCGTCAGGGCGATGGCCGCGTGCGGGATCGGCGCGCCTGCCAGCGTCGCGCGCAGGATGGTCTTCCCTTTCGGGATGTCGAGACGAACGCTGTTGCCGCTCGGGCCGAGGTTTGCTTTTGCGCTGAGACGTTGCAGCGGACGCGGTCCGCTCACCAGCACGACATACAACCCTTCGGACAAGCCGTCGAAGCGGACGGACGACTGTCGCGCGGCCAGCGTTTTCGCCGACGACCACTCCGGCGGCCGGCCCTCGACGCGAGAGGCGACGGCCACGTCGATCGGGCCGGTGAACCCGTGACGATTCACCTCCACGTTCAGCGTGGCGGCCGATGCGGTCTGAGCGAAGAGCAGGATGAACGCGAAAACGAACGACGCACGCATCTCACGACCTCCGGAAGGGGCGATCTCTCCCGCATTCGTGATGGGCGGAGTGAGTTATTTCAGTTCGGCCGGCTGAGGCGTCCGGACTTCGGCCACCTGGGCCGGAGCGGTGACCGTCTTCGAGTCGAGCGACGGACGGCTGATCTCGATCGAGGAGACCTTCCATTCCGACAGCACAGGCGCCTGCGCGCGGCCGATGCAGTAGCCGTAGTATTCCTCGCATCCCGTCTCGGTGTATCGGCAACGGAATCCGCTGTACGGTTCGTTGTAGCACTCGTTCCAGTAGTAATCACACGCTTCACACTGCGGCGCGGCAAACGTCGGGGCCGCCGCGAGCAGCAACAGCGTACAGACCAGGATGATTCGGACTTTCATCGTCTTCTCCTTCATTCGAGAAAGATCGCCTGAAAGCATTCTGCAACAATGGAGGGGCGTAAAAGAGTGAGGTAGCTCACGCCGTCCCTCCGCAGTTCCGGAGCGCATCGCGCATCGCGGCCGCGCTGGCGAAGCGGTCGCGCGGCGCGCGCCGCAGCGAGGTGAGGAGCACGTCCGCGAGTGCGGCGGGAACGAGTGGCTGCAGCGTCCGCGGATCGGCGACGTCTTCGCCGAGGATGCGATTCATGGTCAGGACGGCAGTGCCGGCCGCGAACGGATTCGCGCCGGTCAGCGCTTCGTAGAGCGTCACGCCGATGCTCCAGACGTCCGCCGCCGGGCTCGCCACCTCTCCGATCGCCACCTCCGGCGCGAGATAACGCGGCGTGCCGGCGATGTTCGTCGTGCCTGTCTCGCGTGCGAACGCGGCCAGCCCGAAGTCGAGCAGCTTCGGGGTGTCGTTTCGATCGAAGCCGATGTTCGACGGCTTCACGTCGCGATGCAGCACGCCCGCCGCGTGCGCATGCGCCAGCGCATCGCAGAGCGCGATGCCGATGCGCAGCACTTCGCCGGCCGCGAGCGGGCCGCGCTCCAGGCGTTCCGCCAGCGTGCCTCCGTCGAGCAGTTCGAAGAGCAGCAGCGGTTGTCCGCGCCAGCTGTCGGCCGCGTGGATCGTGGCGATCGATGGATGCGACAGCGCCGCTGCCGCGTGAGCCTCCCGTTCGAAGCGCGCGATCGCATCGGCTCCGACGGCCGGCAGCATCTTGACGGCGATGTCGCGGCCGAGGGCGAGATCGCGCACCTGATAGACGACGCCCATCGCACCGCTGCCGATACGGCGCTCGAAGCGGAACTTCGCATGCAGCACGTGCGGGACGTTCGCCGCAACGAGCGGCATGTCGTCCTGCGCGCAGCGTGTGGCGGCGAGCGGGTCGGTCACCCGCGCGCACGCGGGACAGATCCGCGCGAGCTCGGGATCGTCGAGGACGACGGGCGCCGGTCTCGCCTCGCGCAATCGAATGGTCTCGAGCGCGAGGGCGGTCGCGCTGCCGATCGTGCCCGCCAGCAGGCGATCGTTCTCATCGAACGGCAGGCCGCTCATCTTCTCTCCCGCCGCGAGCACCGCGGAGCCGGCCGGCACGAGCAGCCGGATCTGACGCTGTTCGAGCCACTGGCGTTCGATCGTCGAGAGTGTGGCCAGGAACCGCGCATCGACGTCGGCGATCGCGTCGATCGTGCTCATGCGCCACGAGGGTTCAGGCGTGACCAGCGTCGCCGATTCGAGTCGCAGCGCCGCGGTCAGCGTTTCGGCGACGTCGCGGGCGAGTGCCTCCGTGGTGGTCACGGAGTGCACGCGCTGTGTGAAGTCGTGCAGTACGCGCCGCGCGTCGGCCGTGTCGCGGAGAAACGTGCGCTCCAGCGATCTGCGCGCGAGGCGTGCGAGCGCGATCAGCGCGATCGCGAGCAGCGCGAGGAAGCTGCGCGTCACGAGCAGCACTGCCACGACGACCAGCATCACCGCCAGCAGCGTGCGATCGGCGACGGCGAAGACGACCGCGCGGCGGGTGAGAACGCCGGCACGTTCGACGCGGCGTGCCAGCAGCGCGTAGGCGAGGGAGAGCGGAACGAGCAGCAGCGGCAACAGCAGCAACGCCATGAGCTCGCGCGGCATCGCCAGCCGTGACGTGACGGCGAGCGAGAGGAACTGCACGAGCATGCCGGCCAGCGGAATGCCGATGCCGAGGAGCAGGCCGAGGGCGACGAGGCGCGCGCGGTCGCGCATCTCGGCGGCCCCCCGCGTGCGCAGTTGCCGTACGACGAGCAGCAGCGCGGCCACGACGGTCGCGAGATACGGCACGCTCTGCAGCAGCGCACCTTCGACGAGCGAGGCGATCGCGGTGGCGCCGGGAACGCGATCGAACAGCACACCGATCTGCGACCACGCGAAAAGAATCGACCGCGCGATGGCGAGGAACGATACGGCGCCGAGAATCGCGCGCATCACGCGGCCGATCGGCAGCGCGTGCGGCAGATCGGCCGCGAGGAGCAGCAGGTAGCGGCACCAGAGCGCGGCCGGCACGAGCGCGTAGAGCACGATGATCGCGTCGCGCAGTGCGCGCGAGTCGATGAGCACGAGGTTCGGCTCGAGAAACCCGAAGCCGAGCGTCGCGCCGGCGCCGGCGAGAAAGCCTCCCGCGTGCAGCGCCGCGCGATTCTGTCCCGCGAGGCCGAGGGCCAGGCCGGCCACGAGCGAGACGAGCGCGAGCAACGCGAGCACCGCGCGACGCACGAGCGTGGCGCGGTCGGCGGCGACGTTGCGCACCGGGCCGCGCACGATGCGTCCGTCGCGCAGCCGATAGGCGATCTCGCTTCCTACCGGCGCATTGCGAAATCGCCGTCGGGCCTCCGGCGACGCCGCCGCGACGAACGGCGCATTGCCGAAACGAATGGCCACGACGCCCGCGTCGCGCGCGGGAAACGGCAGCGGATGCACGCGCATCGTGGCGATCGTGCCGATGGCCATCGGTGCGAGCGGCAGCACCACGAGCGCACAGCAGATGCAGAACAGCCGAATGACTGCAGGCCGCAGGGAAGTCATTTGTGCTGGAATTGAAATGCTGCTTTCTATACTAGCTGCCTTCATGAGATTGGACGCGCTCCGTCGTTTGTGGGAACGGCTTCGTGCGAGCGGCGGCAGCGCGCACGTGCTCGACAGTGACTCATTCACCGAAAGCGAGCGCGCCGTCGGGCGGATGGTGCTGCCGCTCATCGCCGATCTCGAGAGCGCGCGGCAGACCATCGCCGATCTCACGGAGAAGGCGCTGGCCATCGATGCGCTGCTGCGTCTCGTCCCTTCCGCCGCGCTCGTCGTCGACGAACAGGGACGGCTGTTCTCCTCCAACGATGCGGCCAAGGCGCTCTTCGGCGGTCCGGCCATTCCGCTGTCGATCGTCGAGGTCGCGTCGCGCGCGTTGCGTTCCGGAGAAGAACGCGAATGCGATGCTGTCGCGCACCCGCGCCGCTCCGGCAGTTCGCTGCGCGTCGTGCCGGCGGACGTGGAACGGCGCGAGTCCGGACCCGGCGTCGTGTTTCTGGTCGCACCGGAAGGAGACGGCGGCGTCGATGAAGACGAAGTGGCGCAGCGTCTGCGGCTGACTCCGATGCAGGCCCGCGTGGTCTCGCTCGTCGCGCGCGGACTCTCGAATCGCGAAGTGGGCGAGCGCCTCGGTCTGTCGATCGAGACCGTGCGCAAACATCTCGCCGCCGCGTATCAGAAGACCGGCGTTCCCAATCGCGCCGGTGTCGTTGCGCTCGCCTATGGCGCGCGCTTCGGCGCGCGTCCGCCGCTCGATCTGATGTAACCCGCTCGGGTGATGTCGCACGCTCGCGCGAACGCGACACTCCTCGCATCAACAAAACGGAGGCAGAGATGAGAAGACCGAATACGACCAGTCTGGAGTTTTTACGAAGCGAAGCCGGAGCACGGCTCACCCGTGCACTCGTCGGGCAATACATCGATTCCGCGAGCCTGTCCGCCGACACCTGGTGCAAGGAGGCGTCGGCGCAGCAGCGATTCGACTGGCTGCTCAACGATTTTCTGGCCGTGCTCGAGACGAGAGGCGTTCCGTATCCGCTCACGTTCCGCGGCGATCTGGAAGGCGTCTACTCCGAGCGCTACTTCGATCTCTATCCGCCGGACGAGAAGGATGCGTGTCCGTACTACCTGATCCTCATCGCCGTCAGCCGCATCCTCGCGGAGCTGACCATCAACGTCTGGAAGCTCGAGCGGGGAGAGCTGGGGGAGTACCCGAAGCCGAAGCCCGATCGCGTCTTCTCGTTTCTGCATCTGCAGTGGGCGCGCGAAGCCTTCGGCTGGTGGGCCGCGAACCTCGCGCATCTCGTGTACGACCTGAAGTATCCGCCTCCCTGCGCGGAACAGAATCCGATCCGGCTGGCCATGCTCGAAAACCTCGACGACGCCACGAAACGCGAGCTGGTGGTGCTCAAGCCGGTGGAACTGGAGAGCGGTTGCCCGGTCTGCTAACCCGATCGGGTGATGTGGCCCGCCTCCCTGCGGCGCACATTGCGCGCATCACCAACGACGAAGGAGATGCGTAATGACGACACTGAGTGAGTTCCAGGAACAGATTCTCATGCACCCCGACGTGACGCTGTACGGCCCGAGCCACGAGAAGTACGCGCACTTCGCGCTCAAGCACAACTGGGCGACGTTCGGCATCTCGAACGAAGTCTTTCCCGGCGTGCGCGCCGGCGAACCGCTGCCGGCGCGCAGCGACAACGACGTGCAGTGGGTCTGGCCGCACGAGATCGTTTCGTTCCTCTGGAACGTGCCGGGAGGATTTCTCCCGGTGCTGGCCAGCGCGCCGAAAGCGGTCTACGAGTTCTTCCGCGCCGTGATCGACAACGGCGGGCTGTCGCAGGAGACGGCGCGGCAGTTCGTCCGCAACGACATCGGTTCGTGGCGGCAGTTCTTCGCCACCCTCGGCAGCGACCACCGCTTCATCGACCTGCGGCCGGACTGGGCGAAATGGTGCCGCTACTTCGGCGGCGTCGGTCCGATGCCGTCCACCGCGCAGCGGATGGATGTCGCCGAGCTCGACGATCCGCGCATTCGCGAGCTCGTCGCGCTCATCGCCCTCGGCCTCGGCATCGTCGTCGCCGCGACCGTCAGTGCCATCGGAATGATCATCACCGTCATCGGCACGGCCGTGACCATCGCGGTCGCGTTCCCGCCCGCCGCACCGGCGATGATCGTGATCAGCGTCTGCCTGATCGTGCTGGCCGGCATCGGCTGGGCGCTGTCGGTGGCACTGGCCATCATCTACATGGCCGTGCAGGGATCGCTGATCTTCAATCCGGGAACGGAGCTCGCCGAGGTGCAGGCCCTGGCGTCGTGATGATCCGGAACGCGTGGAGTGGTGGGCCGCTCCACGCGTTTCCTTTCGCTCGCGGTCACCGCGCCGAGATCTCCTCCATCACCCGCGCCACGACGCGATCGCAGCGCGACGCACCGAAACTGAAGATGCTGTGCAGTCCTGCGCCGGCGCGCCGATCGACCGCGTCGCGCAGCATCGTGCGTGCGCGATGCAGGCGCGTCTTCACGACGTCGGCGCTCACCTCGAGACACGCCGCCGTCTCCTCGGTGCTCAACCCTTCCACCTCGCGAAGCAGCAGCACGGAACGGTAAGCCTCCGGAAGCGCCGCCACTTCTGCTTCGACGTGATGCATCAGATCGGCGGCAACCGCGCGCGTTTCCGGATCGGGACCGGGCTCTGGAAAGTTGGTCATCTCTTCCTCGATGGGGGAATGCGCGGATTTCCTGTTTCTCGCGGAAGCTTCGCGCAACGCGATCTTCGTCAGCCACGTGGCGAAGCTCGCGCGTCCTTCGAATTGATGGAGGTGGCGATACGCATTCACGTACGCCTGCTGCATGACATCCTCCGCATCGGCGTCATTGCGGAGCACGGCCCGCACCGCGCGGTAGATGCGCTGGTTGTAGCGCCGCAGCAGCAGCTCGAACAACTCGCGCTCGCCCGCCACCACCCGCCGGACCACTTCGTCATCGGTGAGCTCCATCGGGCGCGCGGCAACCTCGGCAATGGTCATGAGTGATTCTCGTCCTTTCTGCATTAGAGGGCCCGGACCGCGCCGGGGTGACAACGAAATTGCGGTGTCACCGATTGCCGGTGCGCTCGCTCTAATCGGGAAAGGAGACAGCACACATGAATCCACAACTCGAACTTCCGTTCCGTGCCCTGCGCATCGGCCTCGGCGCGGGCGCCTTTCTCGCCGGCCTCGACAAATTCTTCAACCTTCTGACGCAGTGGGAGTCGTACCTCAGTCCGCTGGTCACGAACCTGATTCCACTCACGCCCGCCACGTTCATGCGCATCGTCGGCGTGATCGAAATGATCGCCGGCCTCGTCGTGCTGGCCGGTCTCACGCGCCTCGGCGGCTACGTCATCGCCGCCTGGCTCGTCCTCATCGCTCTCAGCCTCGTGACCACCGGCAGGTTCTTCGACGTTGCCGTCCGCGACGTCGAGATGGCCATCGCCGCCTTCACTCTGGCCCGCCTCAGCGAGGCGCGCGAACGCGTTCCGCAGAGAGTCGCGGCTCCGGCGTAATCGGGACGGCTGCATCGACTTTCGCTTGACCGAGGTACACCATTTCGCATGACAGAGCCGAACAGCACTCGCGATCTGCAGGAAGGCGTGCCCGTGAATGAGCTCGCCGATGGCGGCATGCTCGCCGGCCGCGTTGGTGAGGACGACGTTCTCCTTGCACGGCGCGGCGACGAGTTCTTCGCGCTCGATGCATTCTGCACGCACTATCACGGGCCACTCGCGGAGGGAGCGCTGGTCGGCGAGGCGGTTCATTGCCCATGGCATCACGCCTGTTTCGATCTTCGCTCCGGAAGTGCGATTGGTGCGCCGGCGATGCGTCCCCTGCGCACCTGGCGCACCGAGAGAACGGATGGTGTGGTGCGCGTGCTTCCGAACCCGGTGGTCGTGCATGCGCCCGCGGCGGCATCCGATCCGACGCATGTCGTGATCGTCGGCGCGGGCGCCGCAGGATCGTTTGCCGCATCGGAGTTGCGCCGGATCGGTTTCGGCGGGCGAGTGACGCTTCTCACGCGTGAGGATCGTCTGCCGTACGACAAGCCGAATCTTTCGAAGGACTATCTCGCCGGGCGTGCGCCGCAGGAGTGGATTCCTCTCCGGTCGGAGGGGGAGTACGCGGAAGATCGCGTCGAACTGCGGCTGCGCGCGAATGTCGAACGGATCGATCGTGCTCGGCACGTCGTCGCGTTGTCGGGCGGCGAGACGATCCGATACGACCGGCTCATTCTCGCCACCGGTGCGCAGCCACGACGGCTCGAACTCCCGACGGCGCCGGAGGCGCGCGTCTCTTATCTGCGGACGTGGGGTGATGCGGATGCGGTGCTCGCGATCGCCGGATCGGTTCGACGCGTCGTCGTCATCGGCACGAGCTTCATCGGTCTCGAGGTTGCGGCCTCTCTGCGCGAACGTGGGCTGGAGGTGACGGTGGTCGGTCCCGCCGAACGGCCGCTCGCGGCGATGGGACAGGAGGTGGGTGACTTCGTGCGCAGCGTTCACGAATCGCGCGGCGTCCGATTCCGTCTCGGCCGCCGTCCCACCGCGGTGCGCGGCGATGGCGTCGTTCTCGACGACGGCAGCGTCGAACCTTGCGATTTCGTCGTCGCAGGGATCGGCGTCACCCCCGACCTCGCACTGGCCGAGCGCGCAGGCCTGACGATCGATCGCGGCATCGTCGTCGATGCACACCTGCAAACCGACGATGCCGACATCTTCGCCTGCGGCGACGCCGCCCGATTTCCACTCGCGCGTACCGGCCAGTCGATTCGCGTGGAGCACTGGGCCGCCGCCGCGAAGCAGGGACAACTCGCCGCGCGCAACGCCGCCGGCCGTCGCGACCGCTTCACGACGGTGCCGTTCTTCTGGAGTCAGCATTACGACCTCGTGCTCTCCTACGTCGGCTACACGGAGCACGTCGACGACGTCGAAATTTTCGGCTCACTCGCCAAGCACGACGCCGCGATCCTCTACCGCGATGCAAACCGCATCGCCGCCGTCGCCACACTCTTCCGCGACGACATCAGCCTCGCCGTCGAAACGGCAATGGAGCAAAACGCCGCCGACACCACGATTCTCGACATCGTGCGTCGCGGTTTTCGGTAAAGGGCGCAGGTGAAGCGCGGTCATTGAGCGGCTGCGTGGACCGAACCCCCTTCGGCCGTGATCGTGGAGCGCCGAAGCGGGCTTCGGTTTTTCCCGATGTGCTGCTTTGATTCCCTCCCGCCCGGTGCTCGTTGCTTTCTTCCTTCCATCCGTGCTTTAGTGCGTTCCGGTCCCGCTCACAATTCAAGAATCGAAAAAGGGAGGCATCCATGAGACCTCGGTTGAGGACGATCGTCCTGGCGATCCTCGTCACGGCCATTTCCGTTCCGTTGTTCGCGCAGCAGCAGGGTGTGCGCATGAACTGGCAGACGTTCATCCAGGATCCGGCGCGCGTGCAGAGTCTGCGCAACGCCGTTGCGGTGATGAAATCGCGCAACAGCGCCGATCCGAAGAGCGCCGTGTATCGGACCAGCTGGGAGTACTGGGGGGCCATGCACGGCTACTTCGGTCCCGGCTCGGTCTTCGGCACCGTCGAGCAGGCCATCGCGCAGTACAACTCCAGCGGCGGCGATCCGCTGCTCCTTCCGCTGTACAACGGCATCAAGGACACGGCGCCGCCCGACGCGATCGCGCAGCAGGTATGGGGCCAGTGCCAGCACGGCACGCCTTGGTTCTTCGCGTGGCATCGCCTCTACCTCTACTACTTCGAACAGGTGCTGCAGAAGGCGGCCAACGATCCGAATCTCCGCCTGCCGTACTGGGACTACACCGATCCGGCCAATCTGGCGATGCCGGCGCCGTACAGCACGCCGACGTATTTCGACGGCCAGGGCCACATCGAGGCCAATGCGCTCAACGAGCCGCGGCGCACGCCCGGCTGGAACCCGCCCGGCGGCAACCTGCTCGACGCGACGTCGACGAACATCAATGACGCGCTGAAGGACAAGACCTTCTTCGACACTCCGACCGGCACCGGCTACCAGAGCGACATCGAAGGGAATGTACACGGATATGTGCACTGCACCGTGGTGCCGTGTCCCGGGCCGGACATGGGCGCGGTCGGCTACTCCGCGAACGATCCGATCTTCTGGGCGCATCACGCGAACATCGATCGCATGTGGGACTGCTGGACGAGTCTCGGCAACAAGAACCCGACCGATGCGTCGTATCTGAACAAGACCTTCTCGTTCGTCGACGCCGACGGCAACCTGGTCACGAATGCGGTGGCCGATCTGTTCAACGGCAAGATCAAGTTCACCTACGTCTACCAGCAGGCCAGCAACTGCGCGCGTCCGGTCACGACGCTCGAAGCGGTGCCGGCGCCGTCGGCGAATCTCTCGCCGAGCGCGCTGGAAGCGGCGCGCACGAAACTCGCCGAGCCGGCCGTGCTCGCGGCGGTGAAGAATCACGTGATCAACGCGGAAGTGACGCGCAGGAAGCTGACGCTCGCGGGCGGGCAGCTGGAATCGGTCCGCTCGGTGGCGGTGCGCGGCAACGACGCCCTGCCGGTCGAGACCGAGCTCGTGCTGCGCAACATCCAGTTCGACTCGCATCCCGGCTCGCAGTTCAACGTCATTCTCGAACGGCGCGACGATGCGACGAAACGCGTTCGCGTCGGCACGCTGAGCTTCTTCGTTTCGACGAACCCGCACGAAGGGCACAGCGGCGCGATCAACCGCACGTTCGACGTCACGGATGAGCTGCGCCAGATCGGCGCGTCGTCCGCCGATCTCAAGGACCTCAACGTCGTCTTCGAGGCGACGACCGGACGCGCGGGCGCGACCGAGTCGTCCTTCGACGCGAACGACGCGAAGGTCACGATCGGCGAGATCGAGCTGCGCGTGAAGGCAACGGAGTAACGGCTGAGTGTGGCGCGCCCCTTGGGCGCGCCACACTTGCGGAACGCGCCACACTTGCGGAAGAACGGGTGCAAGCCTTCCGTTGCATCGTTCGGATGAACAAGCGCACCACGGTTCTCTCGATCGTCGCGGCCATCACCTGGTGTGCGTTCTCCGCCAGCGCCTGCGAGCCGCCGACCATTTCCGCCAGCGCGAAAGCGATCGTCATCGAGTCGGACGTCACACGCGCGCACCTGCCGATCGCGAAGAGCGCGCTCGACGCGAACACGGAGCTCGTCCTGCGCGACATTCATTTCGAGAACCATCCGGGAACGCAGTTTCACGTTCTTCTCGCGCGGCGCGATCAGCCCGCCCGACGCGTGCGCGTCGGAACGCTCAGCTTCTACCTGCAGTCGAATACGAAACAGACGACGACGCGCACGTTCGATGTCACCGATGAGCTGCGCCAACTCGCACGCACGCCGGCCGATCTCGAACAGATCGACGTCGTCTTCGAGGCGACCTCCGGACGCGGCGGCGCGAACGCGCGCGCGCACTTCGACGCCGATGCGAAGCTGACGATCGGCGAGGTGCTGCTGCGGGTGAAGGCGAAGTAGGCAGGGGACGACACGCACGACGCGGCGAATCGCGCAGCGATCCGCCGCGTCGGAAGCCTCACTGCTTTTCGAGACGCTCCATTCGTGCGCGCAGATCGGTGATCGTCTTCTGCTGCTCCTGCACGATCTTCGTCAGCACGGCCACCACGTCCATCGGCGCGAGTCCGGTGCGATCGGGAGTCGCCACGAGCTCCGGCACATCCTCGGCGATGAAGCCGACGTGCGTGTCGCTCGGATTCGCCTTGTACGCGAACGTGACCGGCTGCAGCGACTGCAGCGCATCGAACGCGGCGCCGGATTCGAGCTGGTGAATGTCCTGTTTGACCTTGCGGCTCGATGCATCGACCCACACACCGGCGTCGAGCCGGGCGCCGCTGCTGTGATGGATCTGGTACGACGGTGCGGCAACGCCGAGGCCGATGCGGCCGGTGCTGTCGATGACGAGCGAGTAGTAGGGAGCCGAGGGAAGGATGATGAACGGGTTCTGCTCGTGATTCACGTCGCGCACGTAGAAGTTGTTGTTGTTGGCGACGATGTCCCACGTCTGGAACGGCGAGGCGCTCTGCTCCATGCGGATGGTCGGGGAGAGCGGCACGCTGATGGTCAGGTCTTTCGCGGGAGTGGAGGTGCGCAGCCCGATGCGGCCGGTGCTGTCGACGTAGAGCGCGTTGTTCGGTGTGCCTCCTTCGATCAGGAACGGCACCGTCGCGGCGGTGAGATCTTCGACGAACAACTTGTTCGCGCCGCCGCTGAACGTGTCGTTCGCGCTGAGCTGCCAGTCGGTGGTCGCGAAGCCGGCGCTCGCCGACGTGTCCTCGAACTTGAGACGGGTGTTGTTCTCCTTCATCTTGATCGACGCGAAGCCGTAGGACTCGGCGTTCGTGCAATCGGAGCCGGCGCAGACGCCGCCCGCGGCGGCGACATCATCGGCGAAGAACGTATCGGTCGATGCTTTGAGTGAAGGGCGTGCGGTCTCACGAGCCGTCATCGGAACAACGGCGCCGTTCAGCACGGTGAACGATCCGGTCTGCACGAGCAACGCATCGGCGGTGACGTCTTCCGAGACGCGTGAGATTTCGCGCGTCGCGCGCGCCGCGGTACGCAACTCGTACGAGTAGAGACCGTCGCTGAGATTCTCCACGCGCAGCAGCGGAGTGCGGCCGGGAGCGAACGTCTCGGTGGTCACCTGTCCATCGGGACGCTGCAGGGAGAGCACCGTGGCCGCGTGGTCGCCGGTGGGCTGCCACTCGACGGTCGTGGCCGTCGTGACGAGATGACCGACCGGCTCGTGCATCGCTGGAGCGGCGAGAACGGAGAGGGGCAGGAGTGACGCGATGAACAGGGTGAAAAGCGAGATCGAGAACCGGGAGCGAATGCGCATGTTGCCTCCATTGGTCGAAGGAAGAGAGAGGTGATGCTTGCAGGCACCGTCGGATGCCCGCCCAGGGAGGTTTGATATTCGCGAGGAGGCAATTGTAGGAGGTGCGTGAACGCGCGAGCGTGACGATGCTCACTCGGAGGCGTCGGCGGTTGCGCGTTGCCGCGTGCCGCCCGTGCTGCGGTTCGCGCGCTCGGCCATCTTGCGGAGATAGAGCTCGCAGCCGATGGAGTGGAAGATCGTGCGCGCGCGCTCGCGGCAGTCGGCGCGCTCGCGCGGATCGACTGCGTGGCGCGTCAGCTCATACAACGCGATTCCTTCTTCCATCAGCAGCCCGAGCCGTGCCGCGGTGGCGGCGGCTTTGCGCAGCAGACTCGTGCCGCGGCGTTCGCTGCCGTCGAGGCATTGCGCGACGCCGGCCAGCCGCAGCGTGCTCGGCGCGAGGATCGGCGCGCGCGCCGCGTAATGGCGAAGCTTTCGCAGCAGCGCGCTCACCGTGCGGCGCATCCGCGCGGCCTCCAGCGGATCGCGATAGCGCGCGCGCACCCACACTTCGAGATACACCTCCGCGGGACTCGAGAAGCCGCGCAGCATTTCGAAAAATGTGGGACGGTTCTTCGATGCGCTGGCGTACGCCGTGTCTGCCGCTTCGACCGCGGCGTCGAGTTGATTGAGATGCAGCAGCGTCAGCGCGCGCAACGCGTCCATCACCACCATCGAGAGCGCGTCGTTGATCCCGACGAGACGGCGCGAGGCGTCGAGGAGATCGAGCGCCGTTTCGAGATCGCCCATGAAGATGAGCGCCCGCGCGCGGTCGATGTGTCCCCACGCCTCGTGCTGCTGATTGTTGCGCTTGCGCGCGAACTCGGCGAGGCGGGCGAACCGGTCGGCGGATGCAGAGAGTTTTCCGGTGTAGAACTCCCAATGACCGAGATGCGTTTCGAGTAATTCGAGCGCCTGCGGATCGCCGCAACGATGTGAAAGCAGCGTCGCCTCCTCCGCGGCGGCAGGCGCTTCTTTCCAGTCGCAGCGCGCGGTGTGGAAGTGGAGGCGGGCCTGCGCGACATTGGCCAGCACGAAGAGATCGTTCTCCGTTGCGGCGGTGTCGCGGGCGATCGTCAGGTAGCGGTTCGAGAGCCGGTGCAGCCCCATCATTCCGCAGGCAAAGCCGAGAATGAAGTAGCCGAAGGCGTTGGCCGGCGTGCCGGTCAGACGCTCGCCGATGTTCACGCCGATCAGTGCGCTCGCCACCATCGCCGTTTCGTTGGTGAGGTAATACGACAGCTCCGCGACGACCACCGCCGAATCGGAGAGCTCTTTCAGCACCAGCGTCTTCGTGCTGCGCGCGCGATAGAACGCGCGCGGCAGGAGGAGATGCATGGCCTGTCTCGTGATCTCGAGCAGCATGAGCGCCTGCCAGGCCCGAGTGCCGCGCGGTAGTTTCACGCCGAGCAATTCGAGGCTGGTGTTCAGGTGTTCGGCGGTGCTGTCGAGATCGCCGAGGCCGATTCCGGCCCGGCCGAGCAGACGATGCCAGCGCGCGTGGCGGATGCGCCGTGCGAGCACCGGCTCCGCATCGGCGTTCCGTTTGTCGAGCGAGATGGCGCGCCGCAGAAGATCTCTCGCGTCGCGGCATGCACCTCTCGTGATGGCGAGCTCTCCGGCCGTCGAGTAGTAGTGAATCGCTTTGCCGTGCTGGCCGGCCACATCCCAGTGATGCGCGAGCGCGGCCGCATTCGCGCGAAGCGAATCGTCGTCCGTGCAGGCGCTCTCGATCGCCTGCGCGGCGCGCGCGTGCAACGTGGCCAGCCGTTCCGGCGCGATGCGGTCGTAGGCCGCTTCGCGAAGCTTGTCGTGGGCGAAGCGAATCCCGCGATCGGCCGGATCCATCACGTACAGCTCGAGCAGCTCGGCGATGGCGCTCTGCGCATCGCAGGCGTTTTCCCCGCAGGTGGCGATCAGCAGCGCTTCGTCGACCTCGCGGCCGAGCACCGCCGCCGCTTCGACGACGCGGCCCGCGCTCGCGGAGATGGAGCCGAGTCGCCGGGCGACGAGATTGCGCAGGGTGCGCGGCAGTCCGAGATCGCTGAAGGAATGCGACCGCGCGCTCTGCACGTGCCAGTGACCCCCTTCGCGGTAGAGCAGTCGCTCGGCGACGGCGGCGCGCAGATATTCGGCGACGAAGAACGGATTGCCTTCGCACTGATTCGCGACGAAGCGAAGAAAACTCTCCGGTGCACCGGGCGCCGCGAGCATCGAGCGGACGATGTCGTGCACGCAGGTCTCGGCCAGTCGTTTGAGAGGCATCTTCACGACGTGCGGCCGCGCCAGCAGCGCGCGCAGATCGGGACCTGCTTCGTCGGCGCGATACGTGCCGAGCAGCATCAGCGGCGTGTTTGCGAAGAAGTCGGCGTCGAGCGTGGAGAGGAAACGCAGCGTCACCTCGTCGGCCCACTGCAGGTCGTCGATGACCAGCACGTGCGGTCGTTCGCGCGCGAACGCATGCAGCGTTTCGGCGACGTCGGAGAAGAGCCGGCGGCAGGCGATCTCGGGAGGGATGCGCGGCGTTTCTTCGCTGCGCAATTCGACGAGCGCTTCGAAGGCGGGGTCGTGATCGCGAAGGACTGCCAGGCGCGGACCGAGAATCGACTCGACGGCGCGAGGCGCATCGCCGCGGCAATGATCGGCGATGGCGCGGAACAGCGGCCGCAGGGGATGCAGTGCCTGTCCGCCGATCACATCGCCGCTCGTCGCGAGAGCCATGCATTCTCCGGCGATGACGCCGAAGCCGGCGAGTGTGGCCTCGCGTCCGAACACCGAGGCGACGGAGGTCTTTCCGATCCCGCTCTCTCCGCCGATGACGACGAACGCACCGCTGCGTTTGCGTCGATCGGGGAGACATGCGCGAAGCGCTTCGACGGTCTCCCGTCTGCCGACGATTTCAGGCCGATACAGATACGTGGCCGGCTCGCTGCCGAAGTCGGCGTCGTACTGCGCGCCTGCATCGACGAGCAGCGCCGCGACGTCGTCGGCGTATCCGAGCCGGTCGGCGCGCCGCTTCTCGAGCAGATGCATGATGAGGTTGTCGAGCGCCGGCGGCACGTTTCGCACGACCTCGGACGGGCGCTGCGCGTTGCGCGTCAGATGCTGGAACAGCACGTCGCCCGCGGAGGTGCCGTCGAACGGCGGCACGCCGGTGACGATCTCGTAGAGCATCACACCGAAGGAATAGAGATCGGAGCGCGCGTCGACGAGCTCGCCGCTGGCCTGTTCGGGCGATGCGTACAACGCGGTGCCGAGCATCTGTCCGGCGATCTCGAGCACCTCGCGGCCGCTGTGATCGTGATGGCGGCCGACCAGACCGAAGTCGACGAGCACCGGTCGATCGCCCGCGCGCACGAGCACGTTCTCCGGCTTGATGTCGCGATGAATGATGCCGTGCGCGTGAATGTGCGCGAGCACGCGCGCGAGCCGGTACATGAGCGTCAGCACACGCGGCAGATCGCTGCGCACTTCCGTGCGCGCATGCACGGAGGACGGCAGCACGCCCGACACCGGAATGAACGGATGCACCTGCTCGGTGACCGCGCGGTCGTACTCGGCGAGGCCGAGCAGCTCGCCGAGGGAGTGCGCCTCGAGCAGTTCCATGACGTACCACGGCACACCCTTTTCGGTGCCCTCGTCGAGAATCCGCACGACGCCGGGATGCTGCAGCCGGCGCAGCGTCTGAATCTCGCGGCGGATGAATCCGAACAGATCGGCCATCTCCGCCGACGCGATCTTGAGCGCCACCGCCGCGCCGTCGTAAAGACGCAGCGCGCGATACACGACTCCCATTCCGCCGCGCCCGATCTCGTACTCGATCTCGTACGGACCGATTGCACGCGGCGGGACCGGATCGCTGTGCGCAGCGACGCTCATGACGCCCGACCGGACCGGCGCTCTCTCACATGAGGGTGTGACGCGAACCGCGGTTTTGAGACCGCCGGTCGATTTCGTGCGAGCTCATCCATCGGCGCCGCATCCTCACGGATAGTTCGAATCGGAGCAGCCGGAACCGAACGTCTCGTCCAGCACAACGGAAGCCTTCGGAATCTGAGGAGCGGGAGGGAAGACCGCGGCGAGGATGTAGTGAAGCAGAAAGTGACTGCCCGTGTGCTCGGTCTCGATGGTCTCGTTCGGATCGCGATTGCTGATCGTGATCGTCGCCGGCACGAGCACGCGCAGCGGCGAGGAAACCGGCGGCACCACCGGATTCGTGGCCCCGGGCAACGGCTCGATGTGCAGTCGGATGTGCGTCGGCGTCGGCGGGCCGATCACTTCGACGGCATCCATCTCCAGTTGCGACGCCACCGCGCCATCTTCATCGATGAACGACGAGAGCACTCCCTGATCGGTGTCGAAGAACGCACCGATGGCCGGCCACGATCCGTCGAACACATTCGTCGATGGAACTCCCAGCGTGAGGATCGGATTCATCAGCTGCGTGAGGTTCGGAGTGAGATTGATGAAGTCCTGCGTCAGATCCAGTCCCGTTCCCGGCGTCTCGACGCGAATCCGAACGCCCTGCAGCGTGAAGGTCTGCGGGCCGTCGTGATCGACCGTCGAGGAGACGCTCATCGTGGCGATGTGAGGCGGGATCAGAATGTCGTTGATGATGTTGAGACCACTCGCGTTCACCAGCACGACGCGATGGTTCACGTCGAGTCGCGAGTTGGCCTCCCTGGAGAAATGCGTGCAGATGCCCTGGAATTGAACGGTCACGTTTCCCATCGGTGTTGCTCCTTTCTCACAGCCGGCGAATGCGCGTGGTGAGTACAGCGACGGACCTCCACGCCGTGCGATGCGGATCGCGCATCGATTCGAGTTGCGCGCGGCGCACCGCCTCGGCCGCGCCCGCTCCCGCGGCGAGATGGCGATGAACGGTCAGAAAGAACAGCCGGGCATCGCTGTCCGCCACCGGCGTGAGCGTCCCGATCACGTCTCCCGCTCCGGCGGCGAGAAATGCGCCGCCGAGGCTGAGTGCGCGCGTCGGGCCCGCATGCGGCGCGCGCAACGTGTCGCACGCCGCGAGCACGACTACCGGCGCGTGCCGGAGTGAGGCACCGGAAAGCCGCCGCCACGAAACGCGATCGCGTCGTTCGGCCGGCCCGAGCAACAGCACCGTCTCCGCGATCGCATCGTTCGCGCTGTGACCGGACAGATGAATGACGTCCGCATTCCGCGCGCGCTCGAGGAAAACCGGCAGCGTGCTTCGCTCGCCGGCGAGGTCCGCTCCGCTCGCGTACAGACGGCGGATCTCCGCCAGCTCTTCGACACTGCCCGGAAGACCGACGTCCTCCGACGCCAGCTCGACGCCGAGCATCGAGCGCGGTGTGCGGCGCTGCGTCTCCGCGCGCAACGCGCTCGCCGACGGAGCGACGGAGAGCGGCATCTGTTCGACGAACATCCGCCGCGTCACCGAGTCGGTGAGCGCCGCGAACGGAACGCGCGCCAGTCGCGGATCGGCGATGACGATGACTTCGTTTGCGCGCGCCAGCAGCGGCGCCGCGGGGCGAATGAGAAGGTCGTAGAGCGACGTCGATGCGTTTCGATCGCCCTGAACCGCGGCGTCGGCAAGCGCGGGCAACGTCTCTTCCGCGACCGGCTGCCTGTGCACCTCCATCCGATCGGACGTGATGCAGAACGCGATCACCTCGTGCGGCAACACCACCAGTTCGAGCAGCGCGTTTCCGCTGTCCGCGAGGCGTTCTTGAAGGGCGAGCCGCGTGGCGGGCGGCGTCGCAGGACCGATCTGCGCGAGCGAACGATCGGCATACGCGAATGCAGCATCGTGATCGCCGCGCGCGAGCGCGAGCTCGATGGCCTCGCGATACAGCGCCGAGCCGGCGTCGAGCACGCCGGTGCCGCTGACCGCGTCGCTGAAACGGACCGGCTGTCGTTCGTACGCGGCAATGCCGTCGTCGAGATCCCGTCGCGCGCCGATTCGATCTTCGACACGCAATCGCGCGCGCGCTCGCAGAAGATGACATTCGGCGATGAACGGCGCGGCTTCGAGCGTGCGATAGCCGTCGATCGCTTTGCCGAGGAACTCGGCGGCACGCCGCGGATCGTCCGCGAGCAGCGCTGCACCGGTGGCGAAGTCGACATCGGTGAGCGCTCTGGCGCGCAGCCCGGCATCGGAGATCTTCGCCGCCCTTTGTGCCGCCTCGCGTGCGGCAACGGCCGCGGCGCGAGG
Organism: Thermoanaerobaculia bacterium; assembly: GCA_036261885.1. GTDB lineage: Bacteria > Acidobacteriota > Thermoanaerobaculia > Gp7-AA8 > Gp7-AA8 > QHVT01. Next base: position 206,305 of record DATAJY010000005.1, read on the forward strand.
GTCACCGAGTTGCGCGTCGAGCACGGCCGCGCGCACGAGCGTGTTGGTGCTCATCACGTCGTTCGCGGTGCGGCTCTGTGCCGCGCGTTCGAGTTGCGCGAGCGAGCGCGCCACCGCGAGCTGGCCGTTGCGCAATTCCACCTGCACCGCTCCGCCGAGGCTCACCGGCAGGCGGTCGCCGCGTCCGCTCGTGCTCAACATCGTGAACGAGCGGATGCGCGCGGCCCACGCGTCATCGGGGCGGCCGAGCGCGTTGAGCACGTCGGCCTGCAGCGTTTCGAGGAAGCCGCAGTTGCTCGATTCGCCGAGATCGCAGAACGCGCGCGCCGCATCGCGCACCAGCGGCAGCGCGCCGCTCCAGTCGTCGTCGTTCATCAGACAGAGCGCGAGCTCCCAGCGTACGTGCGCGGCGAGAGCGGGGAAGCGGCGTTCGTGCAGCAGCGCTTCGAGCTCCGTGCGCGCGCCGCGGATGTCGCCGCGATCGAAGCGCGTGTTCGCGGCGTAGTAACGCGCCACGAGCGCCATCGGATCGTTTGCGAAGAGCTGGGCCGCGCGGCGCAACTCGCTCTCCGCTTCCGCGGGAGCTTGCCGGCTGTAGGCGATGCGTCCGCGTCGATAGGCGACGTGCGCCTCGGCGATCTCGCGTCGTCGTTCGGGCGCGGCGTCATCGATCGCGCGTACGGCGTCGCGCAACAGCGACTCGCCGGAGATGCGCAGGAGCGCGTCGCCGATGGCGCGTGCAATCGTCAACTGCCGCGAAGCCTCGGCCGCATCGGCGTGCAACGCGGCCTCGCCCCAGAAGCCGAGGTACTCGCCTTCGCCGAACGCGCGACTCTGCTGGCGGAACTGCTGCACGATCGAGGAGATCGTGGCGACGTCGCCTGCCGCGACCGCGCGTTCGAGCCGCGGCCGTTCCGAGCGGAACTGCGATTCTCCGGTCGTCGCCGGAAGCCGCGCGAGATGCTGACGCGCTTCTTCCGCCCACTTCGACGACGCGTCGAGCTCGAGGTACTGCTGCCACGCCTCCCGAGCGGCCTGCAGGAGGCCGAGGCGCTCGAGGATCAGCGCGCGATTGAAGCGCGCCTCGGGGAGACGCGGATCGATGCGCAAGGCGGCGTCGACGTCCGCCAGTGCCATCGGAATGAGCGAGGGCGCGCGCCCGCGTTCCGCCGCCGCCAGTCGTGCCGCGGCAAGATCGCTGCGCACCTTCGCATCGTTCGGCGACGCTTCCGCCGCGGCGCGAAGTTTTTCCACCGCATCCTTTGGCCGCCCCGTCAACAGGAGCGCGAGACCGGCGCCCTGTTGTGCGGATGCGGATGGATCGTGCGCGGCCTGATCGAGAATCTCGCCCGCCGCGCCGACGAGCTTCATCTGTTCCGGATCGATGGCGCCCTCGGTCGCGCGCATCGGACCGCGGAACGGCGTCCAGGGAAAACCGCCGGTTACGCGCGGCTCGATGAGCCGCTCGGATCGCGGCGACAGCGACACGAGTCGTCGAATCGGATCGCGCTGCGACAGGCGATCGCGAAACAGCAGCAGACCGGCGATCGCAATCGCCAGCACCGCCGCCGCGGCGAGCAATTGCAGCGGCAAACGGCGCGACGCCGGCGAACGAATGGCCTCGACGTCTGCCGTGCAGTCATTGCAGTGCCTCAGGTGCGCGAGCACCGGTGCGATCTCCTGCCGCGTCAACTTGCCCTCCGCGAACGCCGCCAGCGTTTCCGCATCGAGGCACGACCGCTGATTCCTGTCGCGACTCATTGCCGATCCTCGGCCGGAGCGGTCCGGTCTTCTTCTACCGACTGCCGGAACGGCTCCGCTTTCCCGCTCTCGAGTCCGAAGTCCATCTCCTGCGATGCCTCGCCGATGACGCTCGAGAGTGCATTCGCGTCGAGCTCCGCGGCGATGAGCGCGGCGCGCAGTTTCGCGAGCAGCGTCTGAATGCGGCGATAGAGCGGACGCTGGGGGAGGCGCAGCATGCGCGAGATGTCGGCGATGCTCATGGACGAGCCGTAATGGAAGCGAAGGATCATCGCGTCTTCGTCCGCCCACGTGTCGATGGTGCGCCGCACGATCTCGCTCGCACGCGCCGACAGCCGGCGCGCCTCGGCGGATAGCGCGCGTCCATCGGCTCGCTCGCGGCTCGGCAGCGCTTGTTCATCGGTGTCCTCCAGTGCGACGGCGCGCAACCGGCCGGGCCGCTGCGGCAGTTGTCGCGCCATGGCCGCGATTTCCTCATGCGTCAGCGCGTAGCGGGCCTGAACGATCGGGATCACTCCCTCGAGCGGGCGGCCGTCGCGCACGAGCAGTTTCTCGAGCAGGACACCGCCGGGTCCGAATCGCGTCGCCTCCGCGGAGGGACGCCAACGCCCGAATTCCTCATTGCGTTGATCGGAGAGCAGCCGCCGGATGACGACGCTCAGATAGCCGGCCAGTGAGGAGCGCCCTTCCCAGCGGCGAAGAACGACGTAGTCGTTCTCCATCAACGCCAGTCGCGCCGAAGAGGAGAAATCCTCCGCCTCGGCATCGCGCAGGCGAGCCGATCGACAGACCTCGCGGATGACGCGGTCGATGACCGTCAGGTTGTCCCTGAACAGGCGTTCCGGATCCATTGCTGAAGGGAAGTACCGAGAAAATGATACGCCGCCTTCCACAAAAACGGCGTGGCGGAATCGTCTTGTACGGGAGCCGATGGAAAAACGCGGGCCTTCGTCAGTCGTGGTGATGGAGGAGAGAACAATGCCCGCTAAAACGTCCAATACGCCCATCACCCCCGCACCGATGATTTATGCGTCGTTGTTCGGCACCTGCAATCCCAACGATTCCACAATTGCGTCTTACATCGCCGCCGCGACCGATCTCGCGGAGTCGGGATTCGCAACCGTGAACGTGTGGCAGTTTCACGTCGACGGCTCCGGCAACCTGCTCGTCAATGCCGCCGCACCCGGCCCGGCGCTGATTTCCGGCGGCTCGCTGCAGAGCGGGTTTTCGTACGTTCCGGAAGTCATCGCCGCCCTCACTGCAGCCGGCGGCAAGGTGACGACCATCCGGGCCACGATCGGCGGCTGGGGACTCGACAACACGTTCAACAACATGGTGCAGCTGATCAATCAATTCGGCACCGGACCCGCGAATCCGCTCTATCAGAACTTCGTGGCATTGAAGGCGCTCGGCATCAGCGGCATCGATCTCGATCTCGAGCCGGCCGGCGGAGAGGTGATTCACGACTATCCGTATTACATCGGCCCGCTCGCGCAATTGATCACCATGATTGCGGAGCTCGGCCTGAGCACGACGTTCTGTCCGTACCAGAACGAGAATTTCTGGCTGGTGCTCCTCGCCGCCGTCTGTGCACAGAACGACGGCGCGCAGCCGGTGCAGTCGATGAACGTGCAGTGCTATTCCGGAGGCGCCGGCAATACACAGAGCGGATGGATCGAGGCGCTGAAACGCTTTCCCTCGCTCGGAATCGGAATGGCCGGAACGGTGGAAGAGACGTTCGGCATCAGCGATCCGGCCTCGTTCGTCGTTCCCGGATTCGGTGTGCTGTCGTCGGGGCAGCCACAATGCCCGAACGTCATTCAACAGGCATTGACGGCGCAAGGGTTCGCCCGGAAGGGCATCAGCGCCGCCTATCTGTTCAATTACGCCAACATCCAGACCATTCAGCAGGACGGGAGCTGCCCTGACGACAATGCGACCGCCGATTACGCGAATGCACTCATCGCCGGCATCAACGCGGTGAACGGTGTGAGCTGAGGCTCGCAGGCGATCGCTCATGAATCCCTCAGAAACAACGGTCACGCATTCGGCGTGGCGTGCGGAGCTCGAACGAATCTCGGCCGGTGCGAGGGGCGACGCGCGCGTGCGTGTGGCGATGATCGACGGGCCGGTCGATCGGACCCATCCGGCATTACAGGGCGCCACGCTCGAATTTCTCGAGTCTCCTGCACCGAACGCCTCCGCGTCGCACGGAACGTCGGTCGCCAGCGTGCTGTTCGGCCAGCCGGGAAGCGCGATTCACGGCATCGTTCCGCACTGTCACGGTCTGATCGTTCCGGTTCTTCGCGAGAGCAATGGAATGCTCGCCGCCTCCCAACTCGATCTGGCGCGCGGCATCGTGCTGGCGCTGGCTCATCGCGCGTCGATCATCAACATCAGCGCCGGACAATTCGACCCCGGCGGCGAAGCGCATCCTTATCTCGCCGACGCGCTTCGTCACGCGCGGGAACAGGGCGCGCTCGTGATCGCGGCGGCCGGAAACGACGGCTGCCATTGTCTGCACGTGCCGGCCGCGGATCCGTCGGTGCTGGCGGTCGGAGCGATCGACGACAGTGGACGTCCGCTGCCGATGAGCAACTGGGGCGCGGCCTATCGCGACCACGGCATCGTCGCACCGGGAAGCGTTCTCAGTGCCCAGACCGGCGGTGGAGCGGCTGTACACACCGGCACGAGCTGGGCCACCGCCGTCGTCTCCGGCTTCGCTGCGCTGCTCTTGTGCGAGCAACTGCAGTGCGGCGATGAGCCGGACGTGCGTCGCGTGCGCGAGGCCATTCTCGAGACCGCGGACCGCTGTCATGAAGAGACGGACCACGACTGTCAACGCTTGCTCGAGGGACGGCTCAATGCAGCCGCCGCCTGGAGACGAATCAGGGAGAGAAGGAGGACACCGATGATCGAGGAGATGCAGTCTGTCGTACCGGCCGCAATGGCCGTACCGATTTCCACTTTTGAGGTGGCCGCGGGCCCGGCGCCGCCGCCACGCGTCACGCCGAGCTGCGGATGCGGCGGAGGAAGTGCCGACTCCTGCAGTTGCCGCGACAAGGAAAAACCGGCGCCGGAGAGCAGCTGTGCGTCGAAGAAAGCTCCCCCTCCGCTCGTCTATGCGCTCGGCCAGCTCGGCTACGATTTCGCGAGCGAAGCGCGGCGCGACTCACTGATCCAGCAGGGGCTCCACAATCCCTACGATCCGGTGCAACTGCTCAATCATCTGGAGTCCAATCCCGCCGCGGCCGCCGCCGTCACCTGGACGCTCGTGCAGGATTCGACGCCGATTTACGCGATTCAACCGGTGGGACCGTTTGCGGCGGAGACGTATGCACTGCTGCGCAAATTTCTCGGACAGCAGCTGCACGAAGGCGTCGAACGGATTTCGGTGCCGGGGTGGGTCGGCGGAAAAGGCGCGCTGTCCAATGGGCAGATCCTGCCGGTAATCGTGCCGGACCCGCGCGGTATGTTCAGCTGGACGACGCGCGCGCTGCTCGAAGCGGTGCTCGGTTCGCGCGAAGACGAGGAGAGCTCGCGCGAGCGCGCCAGCGAACTGGCGAACTTTCTCGATCGCATCTACTTCGAAGTGCGCAACCTCGGCCTGCTGCCGCAGGAGCGGGCCATCAATTACGCCGCCACGAACGCGTTCCAGCTCGGCGAGGTCTACACCCGCAATGCGAAAGCGGGCCTCAAGCTCGACGTCATCGGCGCCGAGCGCAGCCCGATCTGCAGACCGGAGTCCGACTGCTGGGACGTGAAGCTGACGTTCTTCCATCCCGCGCGGCGGCTGGAACAGGCGAGAGAAGTGTTCCGCGTGACCGTCGATGTGAGCGACGTCGTTCCCGTGACGGTCGGCCCCGTGCGGAGCTGGCACGTCTACTGAGAATTTTCCCGACAAACGAAAGGAGCGATCATGGACATCCCGATTCAAGCGTCACCCGCGCGGCGCGGCACGATGCAGCGCATTCCTCTCCACGACGACGCGGCCGTTCTGGCCGCATGCAGTCTGTCCGAGCAGATCAGCTGTTGTGCGCTGGCGGCGGGTCTCGTCGCCGCGTGCGCCTCCGTCGGAACCGGCATCGGCATCATCGCCTGCGCGGCCGCCATCGGTGGCTACGTCGGCTCCGATTGCGAAGACTGCGCGTGTGGCGAGCCGCTGCGCGCGAGCGTCTGTGGCTGGGTCGACATCATCAACAGCATCGCGCCCAACACCATCCCGGTGCCGTCGTTCTGCTGAAGGAGGCAACGATGAATCTTCCCAATCAAGTCCCCTCTGTCGCCAGGTCCGGCGCCGCAACGAGCATCCCGCCGGCCGTGCTCGCACAAGGCTGCTCCGTCGGCCAGGGCTTCCTCTGCGCCGGCACCATCCTCGCGTGCCTCGGCGCCTGCTGCTCCGGCCTCTGCCTCCTGTCTCCGCTCTGCATCGCCTGCATGGGCGGCGCATACACGGAATGCAAAGACTGCTTCTAGAGACCGCATGCGTGACGACGGACGCGAATGACGGCCGTCGTCACGCTGCATTCCGTCGCGTGCGACTCCTCCCGGTCACGATCGCCGATGGCGCGGAGCGAAACGGCAGCGTGAGGAGCCAGCGCAGCGTTTGCCGCGTCTGATTTTGCAGATCCGGCAACCCGATTCCGGGATGCTCGCTGCTCGCTTCGACGCGATACGTGCCGAACAGCCGGTCCCACCACGGAATGCTGAAGCCGAAATTCGTATCGCGATCGCGGCGCTCCGCCGAATGGTGGATCGAGTGCATGGCCGGCGTCACGATCAACCAGCGCAGCGCGCGATCGATGCGGCGGGGAAGGTGGACGTTCGCGTGATTGAACAGCGACGTCACCGCCAGCAGCGTTTCGAACACGATCACGGCCGGCACGCTGGCGCCGATCACCGAGACCGCGGCGAGCTTGATGCCCATCGATAACAGCAGTTCGAGCGGATGAAAACGCGAGCCGAGGGTCACGTCGAAATCGATGTCGGTGTGGTGCACCTTGTGGATGGCGAAGAGGAGCGGAACGGAATGAAAGAGCACGTGCTGCGCGTAAATCACGAGATCGAGCAACACGATCGCCAGTACGAATTCCATCGCCGCGGGCCAGTTCGCCACCTGCAGCAAACCGGCGCCGTTCGTCGCCGACCAGAGCGCCGCACTGACGGCGCCGATCGGGAAGAGCAAGCGCAGGACGGCCGTATTCAGCAGCGTCAGGCCAAGGTTGGAAACCCAGCGGCTGCGGCGTGCGACGCGGCGCGGCCGCTCCTCGAACACCGTTTCCGCGACGGCCATGACGACGAATACGGCGACGCACGATCCGGCGCGCAACATCGCGGCGTCGCCTTCGAGCCAGCCGTTCATCCGCGCCTCGCCGCCGGCTTGTCGCCGGCCACGACCTTCAATCCCGCCGCTCGCCATTCGAGCACGCCTTCTTCGAGCCGCTTTGCGCGGAAGCCGCGCCGCGACAGCAGCCGCACGGCGTCGGCCGAGAGCATGCAATACGGACCGCGGCAATACGCCACGACCTCCTGATCCTTCGGCAGCTCTTTGAGGCGCGCCGCAAGTTCCTCGAGCGGAATCGAAACCGCGCCGGAGAGGTGGCCGGCGATGTATTCCTCGCGCGGACGGACGTCGATGAGCATCGCTTCGCTCGAGCGCAGCCGGGAGACGAGCGCCTGCCGGTCGACGCTTTCGATCCCTTTCGTTTTCGCGAGCAGCGCCGCGCGCGCCTCCTGCAGTTCTTCGAGCTGGGATTCGCCGAGCTCGCGCAATCGCACGAGCAGATCGCCAACGCCGTCATTGGCCAGGCGATACGTCACGAACAGTCCCTGCTTTTCGGAGACGACGAGTTGGGCCTGCCGGAGCAGCTGCAGATGTTGCGAGGCGTTGGCGACGGTCTGTCCCGTAGCCACGGCCAGCCGTTCCACCGTTCGCGGCCCCTGCGACAGCGCATCGAGCATCTCCACCCGCTTCGGTGCGGCAAACGCTTTTCCGAGCCGGGCCAGCTGCGCGAAGAGTGTTTCCTTCGGTTCGGTCACGGCGGTAATCTAGTCGTTGGTTGAATATTAATCAAGTAATGACTTGAGTAATGACGAGGGCGCGACGAGCAACGTCCGGATGACCACGGTCTACGTGGTGCGGTCGAGGAACCGGCTGCGCGCGCGCTTGCTGATGGCGTTGATCCCCGTGACCAGTACGAAGAGCAGGAGGATGAGCGCCAGGGCCTCGCGGTATTCGAAGAGCTGGAACGCGCTCATGATCTCGAGGCCGATTCCGCCGGCGCCGATCACGCCCATGACCGTGGCCGCGCGCACGTTGTGTTCCCAGCGGTAGAGCGTGACGTCGACGGCGCGCGGAAGGATCTGCGGCAGCACGGCGAATCGCATCACGCCGAGACTCGAAACGCCCTGGCTCTTCAACGCATCGCCGGGCACGGGATCGACGTGTTCGAGAATCTCGGCGTAGAACTCGCCGAGCATTCCGGTCGAATGAATGGCCAGCGCCAGCGCGCCGGGGAGCGCGCCGAATCCGACTGCCGCGACGCAGGCGATGCCCCAGACCACGAGCGGAATGGAGCGGAAGATGTTGAGGATCGTGCGGACGACGCCGGCGAGCGACGGCAGACCGGCACGGCCGGAGGCGAGCGCGCCGAGGGGAATCGCGGCGAGGGAGGCGATGACGGTTCCGGCCACGCTCATGGCCAGCGTATCGAGAAGCGGCTGGCCCCAGTTCCGCCAGCGGCTGAAATCGGGAGGGAGTGCATCGCGCAGCAGCGTGAAGATCGTGCGCGAGGCATCGCTGTAGCGCGCGAGATGAAAGAGATCGGCCACGTAGAGCGCCAGCGCGATTACGGCGAGGATGCTGATGGTCAGCGCGCGTTTTCCGAAACGGCCGCGACGACGCGAGACGAGGATCTCTCCAAGACCGATGGCGTCGGCCGAGCCGGGTCGTCGCAGCGGCACGGTGGTCATCGCGTCGCCGCCTCCACCGCGGCCACCCAGCGGCGTACGACGTCGACGTCGCTGTCCGTGGCCGGCACGAATGCGTCGGCGCGGAAGACGTTCAGCGCCGCCGGATCGCGCACGTTGAGAAACGCATTGCGCACTTCGTCGCGGAACGCGGGATCGAGACCGTCGCGGAACGTCCACATGTATTCGGGAATCGGCGGCGATTCGGCGAGCACGCGCACCGCGCCGGCAGCGATCTTCTTTTCGCGGATCAACCGCTGATAGATCGGCAGGCTCAGTCCACCCGCGGCGACGCGGTGATTCGCCACCGCGAGCGCGACCGCATCGTGCGCGCCGAGAATGCGCGGGGTGAAGTCGCGTCGCGGCATCAATCCGGCTGCGACCAGCTGATATTGCGGAACCCATGTGCCGGAGGTGGAAGCGGGATCGCCGAACGCGATCTCTTTTCCTTTCAGATCGGCCAACGTCTTCGCGGTGCTGTCCGCCGGCACGATGAGGACCGCCTGAAACGTGGCGCCGACACCGGCGTGCGTCGGCCGTGCGAACGGAACGAGCTTCACGTTGCGGCTTTGCTTGATGTAGGTGACGGGCCCGAGGTACGCGATGTCGATTCGTCCGAAGCGGAGTGCTTCGCCGGTCGCCGCGTAGTTCGCGCCGACCATCAGCCGCACCGGAAGGCCGAGCCGCTTTTCCAGGTACGCGCGCATCGGTTCGTTCAGACGGATCACGGTCGGCGCCGACTCACCGGGCAGGAGCCCGATCGTCAACGCGGAGGGGCGTTTCGTCTGGCCGGACGTCGTGACGATCACGGTCAGCGCGGCGAAGAGGACCAGCTTTCGCGCGATCGCGTTCATCGAGTCCCCTCGCCGAAAACAGAGGCCTGCGCATCGTCGTCGAAGTCTTCTGCGAGACCGTCGAACGCCACGCCGCCGGAACAGAGACCGATGACGCGATCGGCCATCCGCAGCGCCGTTTCGATCTGATGCAGCACGATCACGACGGTCATGCCGGTGCGTGCCACGGCGCTCCGCAGCTCGTCGCTCAGTTGTCGCACGAGGGCGCGATCGACCGACGCGAACGGCTCGTCGGCGAGCAGCAGCCGGGGGCGGCGCACGAAGGCACGCGCGATTCCGACGCGCTGGCGCTCGCCGCCGCTGAGCTTCGACACGCGCGTGTTGGCGCGATGCAGCAAGCCGACTTCATCGAGCGCCTCTGCGGCGCGGATCACCATCTCCTCCGGCCACGCGAGCGGCGAGAGCGGATGGCGCATGTCGGCGAGGCCGAGCAACACGTTGTCGATGGCAGGCAGCCGATCGATCAGCGCGTGCTCCTGAAAAACCGTTCCGATGCGCGAGCGATGCGCCCGCAGCGCGGCACTGTTGTCGAGCGCTCCGATGCCCTCGACGGAGATCGCGCCCGAGGCGGGACGGAGCAGGCCGTTGAGCAGACAGAGAAGCGTGGTCTTGCCGACGCCGGATCGTCCGACCACGGCGGTGATTTGTCCGTCGTGGATGTCGAACGAAATGCCGCGCAGCACGTCGGCCGCGCCGCGGCGCGCGGTCACGTCGTGCAACGCGATCGCCGCGCGGGATGCCGGCGACGCGTGATTCTTCACCGCTGAGATGGAGGCAGACATGTCTGTGGGACATCGCCTCACCGCCCGTTGCGTTGGCGCGAAGCGTTACCCAATAGACGATCTGTGAGCGGCTCTTGTGATTACTCGCGAACCGTGGCGGTGCCGTCGAAGTACTGCTGATACTTGGGCCAGCTCCAGGTCGCGAGCTCGCGTCCCACGCGCAGACCGACCTCGTTGTCGACGGGGATGTGATATCCGCCGAGGGCCCGCGAGAGGGCCGCCATCTCCGCGGTACCGCTCCACGTCGGCAGGTCGAGCGTCATCATCTCGCCCGGAACGCTCTCGGTCAGCTCGCAGTGCGCGCGCCGTTCGGCAAAGCCGAACGTATCGCTGCCGGTGAAGAGCTCGAGTGCTTTCGCGCAGGCGCCGCTGACGGTGGCGTGACCGCTCGTGTATCCGGGGAACGGAGGAGTGATGAAACTGTCCGGCGAGTACGGATGCCATTCCTCCGCCGGCATCTCTTTCACTCCGCCGCCGGTGCCGGCCCACCCTTTCACCAGCTCGCCTTTGTGGTAGTAGCGGATGAGCGTCCACGGCCGCGAGGAGTCGTAGAAGCGCTTCGTTTCCCAGCAGGAGATGAAGGCGTCGAAGGCGACGTTGGCGATGACGAAGTAGAGCTTCACGTCGGTATCGAGATCGTGACGGTCGCGGCGCGAGAGATCCTGCGCAAAGCGAAGCCAGTGGCCGCTCTGGCCGGTGGAACGCGGACCGTCGCGCATGAACTCGACCACCGCCTTCTGCTGGTTGGTGAGTGAGTTGTTGTACGCGAGGACCTGGTCGGCTTCGCGCCACAGCCGGTCGTTGTCGGTGGTGGTTTTCGGCGGAGGCTCCGGCCGGAATTGCGAGCTGCGCTCGAGCGCGAACGGCGTGACGCGATACCAGTGCGGGGTCAGAAATCCGGGTGTAACCTTCTTCCCGTTCGCCAGCGTGAACGTGATCGGCTGCCAGCGATCGGGATCGACGATCCGATCGGGCGGATTCACCGGGACGTAGTACGTGTAGTCGCCGTAAGGCGTGCCGTTGCCGCCGGCCTCGTTCCCGAACTGATTCGCGCCGTCATTTCTCCGATAGTCGATCACCGCCTGCGCCGCCACATTGCCGATGCCCTCGGGCGTCGTCGGATCCATCGACTCATTCGCCGGGTCGTATCCGAACTTCCTCAGCTCGCCGGCGAGGTACTCCTTCGATTCCGGATAAACGAACACGAGCGAGCGATACGACGCGTAGCTGATGGCTTTCTTCTTGTTCGCCAGCGTGTGCTCTTCCTTCGGCCGGCGAAGCTTTCCGCCGAGTCGCGAGCCGACCGCTTTTTCGTCATACGCGGCCCAGGCGTCGTACATCGCCGTGGCCCAGACGGCGAGGGTGCGCGAAATGACGGTCGGCCGCGCCGCATGCAGATCGACCTCGCGCGCCGTCGCTTCTTCGGCGATGTCGAGCCACTTGTAGGCGAGGGAGACGTTCTCCTGCTCCTCCGCCTGAAGGAAGCGGTGATAGCGCCGCTCCTGCCCCTCCGCGCGCACGAGGATTCCCAATGCAATGACACAGGCGATGACCCGCCACCACATGCGAGTGTTTGACACGATGGACCTCTTCAACCTGACGAAGGCGATTGGTCAGAGGGTAGCCAAAAGGTCCGTGGCAGGCAAACGCGGCGCTCAGCGACGATGCAGGCGATTTCCGCCGCGGCCGCATCCTTCACCCTCCGGTTTTCACGTCGACGACGTTGTCGTCGCGTTCGCGCTCGATCAGCTTGCGGTAGGGATCGACGCCGGCGCGTGATGGCTCGTGTGGGACGATGATGCGAATGGTCTGCGGGCCGCTGCGGATGCGATGTCGGGTCAGAGAGCTCGGCTCGTCTTTTCCTGGTGCGAAGACGCCGACTTCGAGGAGGTCGTTCATCGGGGTTGCGGTCTCGGCGCCTGCGCTGTCGGCTCTCAACTTCTGCGCCATCACCTCGAGCGTCACCTCGTACGTTCCGTCAGCGAGCCGGCGACTGGCGGCGCACTGCGTCTTGATGTCCCAGAGCGTGATCGTTTCGAAGAGATCGGTGAGCAGAGAGTGCATCGAGGGAGGAGTCACGGCGCGCAATTCCGCGTAGAGATCGAGTGAGGTCGGATACGGAGGTCCCGATCCGCGGTATTTCTCGAGAAAGCGGCGCAACGCGACATTCATCGTGTCGGCTCCGATCTGTTCGCGCAGCGTGTACATCGCCACGGCGCCCTTGCCGTAAGAGACGTGAGGCATGTCGTCGTCGACTTTGAGCAGTGGAACGTCTTTGCCGGTTTCGCCGCGGCGCTGGAGGTAGCGGTTCATCTGGAAGTCATAGACGCGACGCGCTTCGGCGGGTCCGAGGACCTTCTCCGTGACGAGCATAGCGCTGTAGTTCGCGAGTGATTCGGACACGAAGCGGCGTCCCTTCGCGTAGGCCGGCCGGATCTGTCCGCCCCACCACTGATGCGCGACCTCGTGAGTGGTTCCGAAGAACGTCAGGTCGACGAGGCCGGGTTCGGTGCGGGTGATGAAGTTCTGCTCCGCGAGGGCGAGCGCGGACGGAAACGCGCGAGCATTGATGCTGTACGGCGGCACTTCGACGATGCGCAGCTCACGATACGGATACGGCCCGAACGTCGACGTGTAGTAATCGAGCGACGCCTGCATGCCCGACATCATCCGATCGAGATTCGCGCGATGCGGCGGGTGATGGAAGATTTCGAGTGCGACATCTTTCCATTGACCCTTCTTCACCGCGTACCTCGCGGAAAAGACAGCTGTGCCGAACGTCTCCGGGATGCGAGAGCTGTAGTGAACATAGCGGCGGCCGTTCTCCATCCAGCTGCGCCGCAGCATGCCGGGAACGACCGCGATCTGATCCGGAGCGGTGCCGACGATCGTCTCGATCTGCATGCGATCGCCATCGCGAAATCCGCTCTGGTATCGACGTGCCGTTGCGTCGCCGGGGCCGGGCATCGATGGCCGCGACGGCAGGCCGTAGCGCTTCCGCTCGGAATCGCCCGACACTTCGAACCCCGGCTGATAGCCGATGAACGGAAGCAGCCGCCTGTCGAAATAAGAACCATTGCGGACGACGGTCGTCTGCGAGCCGCCGTGGCGGAAGCCGTGCGGGCGGAATGCAACTTCGAATGAGAATCGCATCGACTCGCCCGGTGCCAGCGCGCGTGCGAGCGCGAAGATCCGGTACCCGTGCTCCGCATCGACCAGCTCGGCCTTCGCGCCGCGATCGAACTTCATCGAGCGCACTTCGTAATCGCGGCCGCTGGGGGTCTCGACGTGCACGGAGCGGATCGGCGCGCCGCTCCGGTTCACGAGCCGGTAGGCGCCGCGCATGTCGACAGCTCCTTGCTCGGGATCGATCTCGAAGCGCAGCTCGGCGCCATCGATGACCGGCTGCGGCAGATTCCTGTATCGCGCGTAACGACGCTCGTACTCCGCCTGCGGCAAGCCCGCCTTCTGCGGCGGGAGGTACGCGTTCAATACGTTCGTGTTGTAGAAAATGAATCCTCCGAACGCGAGGATGAGTGCAACCGCGAGTCCGGCGATACGCGCGGCTCGTGCGGTGAAGCGCGCACGTGCGGTCGCGAGCCGTTGACGCAGCCCGAGCTCCGGTCCGCGGACCCAGAAGAGCATCGTCACGACGGCGAACAACAGCGCCCACGCCGCCCAGTAGAGCTTGAACCAGACGAACGGCGTGACGAAGGGTCCGAAGCCGTTCATCTCCGAGTAGGTGAGCGCTGGACCACCGTTGTAGATGAGCAGGTGATGGATTCCGTACAGCGCCGAATGATTGAAGAACGTGGCCAGCAGCACGACCACGTGTCCGACGTATTTGTGGTTGACGAGGACGTGCACCGTCATCGCGAATGCCGCGAGCAGCACGTACTCGACGCAGTGCCAGCCGAACAGGATGCGCACGTACAGGCCGAGCTCGAAAGCGTAGTAGCCCTGCAGCGCCTGGAGCAGGATGCCGCCAAGCAGGAACGCGAGCTGAAACAGTGCGATGAGCGCGACGAGCGCCAGGAAACGCCCGAGGAGAACGATGCTCGTGCGCACGGGGGCGGCGTCGGCGATCTGCGCGGCTCCCGTCTCGCGATCCTTCCAGACCAGCTCACCGGCGAAGAGCGCGATGACCAGCCACGGGATGACGATGGCGCGCTCCGAGAGGACGACCTGCGCGACGAGATGCGTGACCGGCCACGTGATCGTATCGAAGACGGATTCGCCGAGGTTCCAGCCCCACAGCACGACCAGTCCGATCGTCGCGAGGAATGCGAGGGGAAACGCGAAGCCCGACATCGCTTCCGCGAGCGACTGGCGCATCACGGCCAGGGTCTGACGCATGCGCGTGCGTGAACCGAAGACGTCGCGCACCTGCGGAACCGCTCCCGCGGGTCGCACTTGCCGGGGCGCGTCGACGCTCCCGGGACGGCGTTCTTTGCGCTGCTTGACGTCGCGTTGTGTGAATCGGAACGTGCGCTGCAGAACGGCGAGCAGCGCCGCCGCGATCGCGAGCCACAGAACGCGGTTCCACAACAGCATCGACGGAAAGCCGATCAGGCGCGTGTTCCGCTCCGATGTCGTCCAGTACGCCGTCATCGCCTTGAGCGCGTTGATGCCCAGCGGGTCCGCGAGCGCGGAGAGCATCGGGTTGGTGATGCCGCTCCAGTAGTTCGCGGCCACGAGGTAGCCGATGAAGATCGCAATCGCGCCGAGGTAAACGGGGATCGCCTGCCGGGTGAGGGCCGCGATGGTGAAAAGGATCGCACCGATCAGGACGAGGTTCGGCAGCAGGAAGAGCAGCACCGGCTGCAGGTACGCCGCGAGCTGATTCGGGCCGATCGCGTCGCGCTGGAGATACGGCATCAGCGTGGCGACCGCGAGCCCGAGCGGACTCGCGAGGGCGAGGATGCCGTTGATCGCCAGCGCTGCCAGGAAACGACCGCCGAGGTATTCGGCGGGGCGGAGGCGCGTGGTGAAGAGGAGCGGATCCATGCCGGCCGCGCGGTCGCGGATGGCGGCATCGGAAAAGAGGCCGGCCGTGACGAGGATGCCGAACAATCCGCAGAAGAGCGCCGTCGTTTCCGCCAGCGCTTGCGGCGCGTTGACGTGAGTCGGGTTCGTGCCGGTGGCCGCGACATGAATCACCCAGAATCCGATGAGAAACAGGAATCCTGCGTAAAGCCACGTCGAGACGGAGCGGAGTCGATGCGAGAGTTCGTATCGAAAGACTTCGCCGAATCTCATGCCGCGGCCGCCCGCGCGCCGCGATGACCACTCATGACCGCGAAGTAGACGTCCTTGAGATCCGGCTCGACCGCTTCGAAACCGGTTCCCGGAGACTCCTCGGCAAAGACATGCGCGATCGTCTGTCCCGCCAGCAGTTTCGTCGAGATCACCGCATGCTCCTGCTCGAGAACGGGAAGTTCCGCTCGCGTCACGGAGCGGCGCCAGACCCGCCCTCGCATCTCGCCGATGACCTGCGCCGGCGCGCCGGCGAGGAGGATCTCGCCGCGATCGATGATCGCGAGATTGCTGCAGAGCTCCTCGACGTCTTCGACGATGTGCGTCGAAAGAAGGACCGCGCTCGCTTCTCCGATCTCGCTCAAGAGGTTCAGGAACCGCACGCGCTCCTCGGGGTCGAGTCCGGCCGTCGGCTCGTCGACGATGATCAGCTTCGGATTTCCGAGCAGCGCAACCGCGACACCGAGGCGCTGGCGCATGCCGCCCGAGAACGTGCCGACGCGCTGATTGCGCACATCCCACAGGTTCGTCCGCCGCAGCAACTCCGCGACCACGTCACGCCTCGCCCTCGTGTCGACGAGTCCTTTCAGAACCGCGAAGTGATCGAGCAGCCGTTCCGCGCGTACGCGTGGATGGAAGCCAAACGACTGGGGGAGGTAGCCGAGCGTCTCGCGCACGCGCTCCTTCTGGCGGATGACATCGAGCTCTCCGAGTTGAATCGTTCCGTCATCCGGATCCTGCAACGTGGCCAGGATGCGCATCAGCGTCGACTTGCCGGCACCGTTGCGTCCGAGCAATCCGAACATCCCCGGCGGCACGTCGAGGGAAATCCCTTTCAGTGCGCGGGTGCCGTTCGGATACGTTTTCGATAGGTCACGAATGGAAAGGTGAGCGGTCATCGAGCACAGGTACGAGGCAACGCCGCGGTTGTTGCCGGTGGGGTGAAAACTCTGCGCAGGCACCCCTTCGAAATCGACGACTGCTCCTCGCGCCCGGACTTCGACGAAGCCGCGTTGACACAGGCGGCCATGTCGTTGACGTGACTGGCTTTATTTTGCTCGGCACGATTGACATCGCGCAGGACGCACAGGCATGCTCACATTCCACAATCCGCTGAATTACGAGAACGGAGAAATCGATGAAGGTTGTAATCCGCACGCTCCTCCTCTCTATCGCTCTGTCCGCTGGAGCCGCCGCATCCGCGGCGCCCGTCGAGTACGTGAGGGTCTGCAGCCAGTTCGGCTCGGGGTTCTTCTACCTGCCCGGCACGGAGACCTGTTTCAACCCGAGGACGGGCGATACGCGGGTGGACACCGAAGGCGGCGTCTGGCGGACGCGGACTCCTTATCCCGCGGGAGAGTGGGTGAAAGAGAAGAAGCCGGAGGCCGAGTGCAAAGGGAAGCTCGTGCAACTCGGCACGTTCAAGAGCACCGATTTCACATTGAACGTGTGGGCGCGCAAGCAGACGGCGCCCATTTCTCTGCCGATCGGCGAGGGGCAGTACATCTCGCGCGTACTGATGAGCGGAGGCTTTTACGATCCGCGCCTTCCGGATCAGCGATCGGGTGCTACGGGGGAGGACGCATTCTGCCTGCGCTCGATCGATCCTTCGATTCCCGAAGTGCAGCCTGAGCCGAACCCCGAGGATCCGCCGCGCAAGCAGCGCTGGGGAAACGGCATGCTTCCGATCGGCTGCATCGCGAACGGACGGCTGCTGAACATGCCCACGCCGTACGCCGTCGATGCCGACGCGAGCTATCCGTCGGTCGAAGTGGGATTCGCGGATGCGGAGCAGACCGTGTTGTACGGTCCGTTCACCTACAACAGCCACGTGATCGTGACCACCGACGCGGGACGCGGCGGCGATTCGATCCTGATGTACCGCGACGCCTCGGATGACACGCTGAAGCCGCTCGCGGGAGAGCTGACCGTTTCCGTCTGCGTGGCGCCTCAGGTGCGAGGCGGACTGCGCTAGGTTTCGTGCCTGCTGATTGCGCGGAGCCCGCGTTGGGCGTGGGCTCCGCCGCCGCTTCGTTTGCGCAGTCCGTGACGAGTGACGTCGAGCCTGCCTTTTTTGCCCTGTGCGCTTCAGGCATACTTCCATGATTGCTCGGTTTCAAAGCAGCCGGAATCATGTCCACGATCGCACGTCACGTCATCTTTTGCCTCTTCCTCGCCACGAATGCCGTTGCCGCGACGTACACCGTCAATACGGTCGCGGACACGGACGATGGCACCTGTAACGTCGCGAACTGCACGCTGCGTGAGGCCATCAACGCTGCGAACGGCGCGGCTGGCGGCACGATCGCGTTCGGCATTGGCAGTGGCCCGGTCACGATCGCGCTCGCCTCGGCATTGCCGGACCTGACCACGCCGATCGTCATCGACGGCACGACGCAGCCCGGCTACGCGGGCAGTCCGCTCGTGAAGATCAACGGCGTAGCCGGGTCTCACGGTCTCACGATTCGGTCGAGTGATACGACCGTCCGCGGACTCGACATCGGCAACTGCGAGGACGCGATCTCCGTGATCGCCGACAACGTGGCGCTCACCAACCTCACGTTCGAGCGCAACTTTCTCGGCACGCGCCTCGGCACGGCTCCGATCAACCGCCGCGCGATCTCGCTCGATACCGCCGGGACCGGCACCATCAGCGGCGTCAACGTCGGCAATGCGACGCCGGCGGGGCGGAATCTTCTCTGCACATTCGGATTCGTCGCCGACTCGCTCTACATCGGCGGCAACACCAGCAACGTCACCGTCGCGGGCAACTACTTCGGTCTGGCGGATGACGGCACACCGCTGCTCACCGCGACGCGATTCATCAGCGACGTCGGGATCTACGGCTCCGCGAGCAGCAGCAACATCACCATCGGTGGCTCCACCATCGGCACGCGCAACGTCTTCGGCAGCGGCGGCGGTTCGCAGATCAACGTCAAGATCGATTCGCGCCACACGAACCTGCGCATCGAAGGCAACTACTTCGGTACCGATCCTACCGGCACCACTCCGCGCCGCGCCACGAACTTCGCGATCTGGTTTTTCGGCGAAGGGCAGGGACTCGTTCGCAACAACGTGATCACGGCGGGCAACACCGCGATCAGCCGCGGCGTGACCACCACGGGCGCGGTCACGGTGCAAGGCAACTGGATCAACTACAAGGCGGACGGCAGCGGACCATTTCCTCCGGTCAGCGCGTCGGCGATCAATGACTTCAGCAGCGCGACCGGCTACACGATCGGCGGACCGAACCCCGGCGACGGCAACGTGATCGTCAACTACTCGACGGCGATCTCCGTCAACTCGCCGGGCGCACTCGTGCAGGGCAATCTGATCGGTCTCGATCCCACCGGCGCGAACAGCGTCGGCAGCGGCACGCGCGGCATCCAGAGCAGCTTCGCGCGCACCGAGCCGGGCGTATTCATTCGCGACAACAGAGTGGCCGGCTACACCACCGGCATCGACATCGGCAGTGAGGCGCTCGTCACCATCGACGGCAATTACGTCGGCACGGATGCCGGTGGGAATCTCGCGCGTCCGAACTCCGTCGGTCTGCAGCTCGCCGGCGCGGCCGGCCGCGCGATCGTCACGAACAATCTCATTTCCGGCAACACCTCGCACGGGGTCGTGATCGCGACGACCACGATGCCGGTGACGCTGACCGGCAACCGCATCGGCGTGAGTGCCAGCGGCACCTCGCTGCCGAATGGCGGTGACGGCGTTCGCGTCACCAGCGGCACCGCGCTCAAGAGCATCGGCACGTCCGTCGGGACGATCAACACGATCGCGAACAACGGCGGCAACGGCGTCAGCATCATCGGCGGCACCGGCACCACGATCGTCCACAACTCGATCGTCGCGAACACCGGACTGGCGATCGACCTCGGCGCCGACGGCGTCACCGGAAACGATCCGGGCGATCCTGACAACGGCGCGAACAACCTGCAGAACGCGCCGTTCCTCACTTCCGCGGTCACCGGCGCCGGCATGACCACGATCCTCGGCACGCTCGACTCGACACCGAACACGACATTCACGATCGAGCTCTACGCGAACAGCGCGGCCGATCCACTCAACTTCGGCGAGGCCGAGACGCTGCTCACGCGCTTTCTCCTGACCACCGACGCGAGCGGCAACGCGTCCATCAGTTCCGTCATTGCGCCGGTCGCCGCCGGCGCGGCGATCAGTGCGACGGCGACGAACATGACCACGAACGACACGAGCGAGCTGTCGAACGATGTGATCGTCGCCGCCGGCGTGGTGCAGTTCTCCGCTGCCACCGCCAGCGTGAGCGAGTCCGGCACGTCGATCACGCTCACCGTGACGCGCACCGGCGGGAACGGTTCGACGACGTCGGTCGCCTATACCTCCGCCGACGCCACCGCGACCGCGGGCAGCGACTACGTCGCGGTCTCCGGCACGCTCACGTTCGGACCGAGCGACACGTCGCAAACGATCGTCATCCCGATCACGACCGACGCGCTCGATGAGAGCGACGAAACATTCACCGTGACGCTCGCGAACGTCAGCGGCGGCAACCTCGGATCGCCTGCCACGGAGACGATCACGATCACCGACGACGACAGCGCGCCGTCGATCTCGGTGTCGGACGCGTCGGTCGTCGAGACGAACAGCGGCACGACGACGATGACGTTCAACGTGACGTTGTCGGCTGCGAGCGGACAACCGGTGAGCGTCGATTACACGACCGCGGACGGCACCGCGACGAGCGGCTCCGATTACGGTGCGCGCTTCGGCACGCTGACGTTCGCACCGGGACAGACCGCACGCAGCGTCGCCATCACGGTCAACGGCGACGGGATCGCGGAAGCCGACGAGACGTTGCAGTTCCTGCTCTCGAGCGCGGTCCATGCGACGCTCGCGACGAGCAGCGGCATCGGCACGATCACGAACGATGACGGCGATCCGGCGATTGTGATCGCGGACACGACGGTCATCGAAGGCAGCAGCGGCGCGTCGAACGCGACGCTCGTGCTCACCCTCTCGAATCCGAGCAGCACCACGATCACGGTCGACTGGGCGACGAACGGCAACTCCGCCACGAGCGGCTCCGACTTCACCGCGTCGAGCGGCGCGGTGACCTTCGCGCCGGGTGTCACCACGCAGACCATCACCATCCCGATCCACGGCGACACGATCGTCGAAGGCAATGAATCGTTCTTCGTCAATCTGGCGAATCCTTCGAACGCAACCGTCGCCGATGCACAGGCAACCGTGACGATCGTCGACGACGACGGCTCGCCTGCATTGACGATCAGCGATCTCGCGGTGCACGAGGCGGTCGGTACCGCGACGGTCACGGTGCTGCTCGCACCAGGCAGCGCGCAGACGGTGACGGTCGAGTGGACGACCGTCGTGGGCACCGCGAGCGCCGGCAGCGACTTCACGGCATCGAACGGCACGCTCACGTTCGCGCCGGGACAGACGGCGCAGACGATCGACATCGCCATTACCAGCGACACCGTGAGCGAGCCTGCCGAGGAGTTTGCGATTGCGCTCAGCGGGGCGGTGAATGCGGCGGTGGCGGATGGCGATGCCGCGGTTACGATCATCGACGACGACCCGACGCCGCAGGTCGTCGTCGGCGACGTCAGCGTTGTCGAAAGCGGAACGGCGACGTTCACCATCGGCCTCTCCAATCCGAGCGCCTCGACAGTAAACGTCAACTACTTGACGACGTCCGGAACCGCCGGCGCGGCCGACTACGGATCGACCAGCGGCATCGTCACGTTCGCGCCCGGCGAGACACTCGAGACCATCGACGTGACGACCTTCGCCGACACGCTGCAGGAGCCGGACGAGACGTTCTTCTTTGATCTCACCGGCGCGGCGAACGCCACGATCACGCGTCCTCGCGCGACCGCGACGATCACCGACGACGACGGCACGCCCGCGCTGCTGATCGGCGACGCGACGGTGGTCGAAGGCGATTCCGGCACCACGGCGACGTCGTTCACCGTGACGCTGGCCGGCAATGCGGCGCAGACCGTCACGGTCGATTACGCGACCGCGAACGGCACCGCGATCGACGGAACCGATTACGCCGCGACGAACGGCACGCTCGTCTTCACGCCGGGCATCACGTCTCACACCATCTCCGTGCCGGTTGTCGGCGACGTGCTCGTCGAGCCGGACGAGACGTTCTTCCTCAACCTCACGAACGCCACGAACGCCACCATCTCCGACAACCAGGCCCTCGGCACGATCACCAACGACGACGTCGCGCCGGTCGTCCCCGACATCCTCATCGGCGACGCGAGCGTCGTCGAAGGGAACGGTGGTACGGCCACGCTGATGTTCGACGTGACGCTCTCCAGTGCCACGACCACCACCGTGACCGTCGACTATGCGAGCGCCGGCGGGACCGCGGCCTCGGGCAGCGACTTTGGTGCGGTGGCGGGGACACTGGTGTTTTCGCCCGGCAGCACGACGCGCACGATTTCGATTGCGGTCGTCGGCGACGTCGCCGTGGAAGGCAACGAAGCGCTCACGGTGCAGCTGGCGAATGCGACCAGCGCGACGCTGCTCGATGCGCAGGGCACCGGCACGATCGTCGACGACGACGTCGCGGCCGTGGTGCCTTCGGTATCGATCAACGATACGAACCTCACCGAAGGCAACAGCGGCACGGCCAACATGACCTTCACCGTGACGCTTTCGGCCGCGACGACGAACAGCGTGACCGTGGGCTACACGACGGCGGACGGCACCGCGATCGCGGGGAGCGATTACGCGAGCCACAGCGGCTCGCTGGTGTTCGCGCCCGGCGTGACGTCGCAGTCGATCGTCGTCGCCGTCGCGGGCGACACGAACGTCGAAGGGAACGAGACCCTGCTCGTGAATTTGAGTGGCGCGACGAATGCCACGCTGTTCGACGCGCAGGCGCTCGGCACGATCGTCGACGACGACACCGCGCCCGTCGTGCCCGCGATCTCGATCAGCAATGCGAGCGAGACCGAAGGCGACAGCGGCTCGCGCGCCGCGATGTTCACCGTCATGCTCGATGCCGCGAGCACGTCGATCGTGCAGGTGAGCTACGCCACCGAAGCGGGATCGGCGCGGGCTGGGGAGGACTTCACGGCGGCGAGCGGCACGCTCACATTTGTTCCCGGAGCAACCTCGCAGACGATCCCGGTCGGCATCATCGGCGACACCGTCGTCGAGTCGAACGAGACCTTCACTGTGCGTCTCAGCAACGCCATCAACGCGACCCTCGGCGATGCGAGCGGTCGCGGCACGATCGTCAACGACGACCACGACTCGACACTGTCCATCAGCATCGAAGACGTCGATGTGAATGAACGCGACGCGAAGGCCGTCTTCACCATCCGCCTGAATGCAGCTGCTCCGCAGGCGACGCATGTCACGTACGCGACCAGCGACGAGAGCGCGAAGTCCGGCGCCGACTACCTCGGCGCGAGCGGCGCGATCACGTTCGCGGCAGGGGAGACGCGGCAGACGATCGAGGTGCCGCTGGTCGACGATGCCGTCGTCGAGGCCGACGAAACGTTTGCCGTCGTACTCTCCACCGGCACGCGCGGCACCGCCGTCATTCATGATGACGACGGCGGCGTCGCGGCGATCCTGGTCATCGGCGGCGCCGGTCCCGGCAACGGCGGCTCGTTCTTCAGAACCGTCGTCCAGATGCACAACGCCGGCGATCTGCCGAGCTCCGGCAACCTGATCGTCCGACCGATCGGCGGCGGCGAACCGCGCACGTTCGGTTATGCGCTCGACGCGCACGAGACGCGCGACCTCACCGCCACGCTCGACGTCAACGGCTTCGTCACCGCCGATCTCGTCACGCTCACCGGCGCGATTCCGCAGACGTCCGTGCGCGTGTTCAACGACGGCGGCGAAAAGGGGAGAAGCGGCTTCACCGCGACGTTCGTTCCGGTGTCGAAGGCGATCGTCGCCGGCAAACGCGCGATTCTCATCGCCCCCGACCTCGTCGGCACCACCCGCATGAATGTCGGAATGCGCGCACTCGAAGACGGCGCGACACTCACGTTCCTCCTGCGCCGCAGCAACGGCGACATCGTCGCTCAT
Organism: Thermoanaerobaculia bacterium; assembly: GCA_036261885.1. Classification (GTDB taxonomy): domain Bacteria; phylum Acidobacteriota; class Thermoanaerobaculia; order Gp7-AA8; family Gp7-AA8; genus QHVT01. The sequence goes on from DATAJY010000005.1 coordinate 229,997, forward strand.
GCCACGCAATCGCTCGACGCAAACATGCTCGTCCAGATCGCGGCATCCGCACTGTTCGAGGCCCCGATCGAAAACAACGACGCCATCGAAGTCGCTGTGACCAAAGGCGCAGCGGTCGTCTACGGCTCTTCGGTCGACAACACCACGCAGGACCCGTCATTCATCGTTCCGGAGGCCATGCCCTGATCGGGCCTGCCGCCGAGCTGCCGCAAAAAAAAGGCATTCGGAACAAACGAGAGCGGTGCGAGACGCGATCGAGTACGATCCGATACGAGAACGTCATCGGTAATTTGCCGACAAGGAAACCAGCCTTTGACTGATGTGCGCGATCTGCCGCACAGCGGATGATGCAACTCTCTTCGTCCCTTACCCCTGAAAAATGACTGCTGTTGCGCACGCTCGGCTCGTCGCGCAAAGGACATCCAGAATGAAACGTGCCCTCATCGCTCTGATTCTCGCGTTCTTCATCCTTCCCGAGACCAACGGCGCAACGCCGCGGAGGAAACCTCCCGCGAAGCAGCCGAAAGCCGCTGCGGAGCAAACGATCGATCGCGACGCGGACGCGGACAAAGAGCGTCCGCGGCGGGGTCCGAACGTCGAGAAGGAGAAGAAGTCGTCGGAAGACGTCGAGGCCGTAAGGCCTGGCGGACCGATTCCGGCCCTGCGGCCGATCGAGATGCAGTTGAAGCGCGGCGCGAGCAGGCGTTTCGACCTGCGCGCGTTGCCGGCGCGCCGGCCCGCTCCCCGCGAACGGCCCGAGCTCGAGCCGCCGGATCACACGCCCGTCGAGATCGAAGGCAGCCGCTTCGAGACGCCGCCGGTCGGCACTCCGGACGTCGTGCCGACGCCCAACCCGCCGGCGCCGGCACCGAACGTCGTGTTCGAGGGTCTCGATCGCGAGTTCTGGGGCGCCGGAAGTCCGCCCGACACCACGGGCGACGTCGGACCGCAGTACTACATCCAGGCGGTCAACACCTCGGTCGGCGTCTACGACAAGTCCGGCAATCAGCAGGCCGCGTTCACGTTCGACACGCTGATGAGCCAGGGCAACTTCGGCAACCTTTGCGATACCGACAACTTCGGCGATCCGGTCGTTCTGTACGACTCCTTCGAAGACCGCTGGGTCCTGACCGACTTCGCATTCCAGACCGACGGCGGCGGCAACCCGATCGCCCCGGCGTTTCAGTGCTTCGCCGTCTCGCAGACCAGCAACCCGCTCACCGGCGGCTGGCACTTCTATTCGATCCAGATCAACGATTTCCTCAACGACTACGAGAAGCTCGCCATCTGGCCGGACGGCATCTACATGTCGGCGAACATGTTCGGCTTCGGCCCGGGCGGAACCTTCTCGACCGCCAGAGCGTGGGCATTCAACAAGGCGCAGATGTACGCCGGCAGTCCGACCGTGCAGGTGGTGGCGTTCAACATCCCCGGCGGTGATTTCGCGGTCATGCCCAGCAACGCGCGCCTGCAGACCGGCACGCCGCCTCCGGGACGCCCGAATCTCTTCATCTCCTCCTGGCTCTTCACGAACGCGCTCACGGTCTACAAGTTCCACGTCGACTGGAACAGCGTTTCGTTGTCGACGTTCACCGGACCGGACACTCCGATCGCCGCGACGAGCTGGCCAAATGCCGCGGTGGCGAACGCACCGCAGCCCGGCACCGCGACGCTGCTCGACGTTCTGCAGATTCGCGCGATGATTCAGAACCAGTACACCAACTTCGGCGGAACGGAGTCGTTGTGGATTCCGCACACCGTGCGGCGTGCCAACACCACCGGATTCGCGGCGCCGCGCTGGTATCAGGTCGACGTCTCCGGCGGCAACGTGAATCTCACCGTCCCCCAGGCCGCGACCTGGGATCCCGACGGCGCGAACGTGATGCACCGGTTCATGCCCAGCCTCGCGCTCGACCGCGCCGGCAACCTGGCGATGGGCTACAGCATCTCCAACGCCACGACGATGTTTCCGTCGATCGCTTACGCGGGCCGTCTGGCCGGCGATCCGGTCAACACCTTCAGCCAGACCGAAACGATGATGTTTACCGGGACGGCGTCGCAGACGACCAGCTCGCGCTGGGGCGACTACACCACGATGACGCTCGATCCGAACGGCTGCACGTTCTGGTACACGAACGAGTATGCAAACCCCGCCGACCAGACCGCGGCGAAGCGCTGGAAAACGAAGATCGGCTCGTTCCAGTATCCCTCGTGCACGCCGGTCGGAGCCGGCGGCACCGTCACCGGAACCGTCACCGTCACGCCCGGCGGCACGCCGATCAGCGGCGCGACGATCACGTTCGGCGCGCGCAGCACCACCACGAACGGCTCGGGCGTCTACTCGTTCCTGAACATTCCGGCCGGAACGTATCCGTCGATCAGCGCCACCAAGCCCGGATACAGCACCGCCAGCGCGTCGAGCATCGTCGTCACCGACGGCGGAACGACGGTCGAGGACTTCGCCCTGACCGTTGCGCCGACGAGCGCTTGCCTCACCGACACGAGTCAGGCGGACTTTCAGACGGGCGTTCTCACCAACGTCGACGTCACGACGGCCGCCGGTGACGTAACGCTGGTGAATATCGCCGTCGACCAGCAGAACACGGCCGGCACGACGACCGGCACCGGCTTCGGCACTCCCGCCTGGACCGGCCAGACCTTCATCCCCTCGGTGACCGGCCAGCTCCTCCGCGTCGAGTCGACGATCTTCTGCAACGGTTGCGGCGCGACGCCTCCCGACCTCACGCTTTCCGTCCGCGCCACGGCTGCAGGTCTCCCCACCGGCGCCGACCTCGCCAGCGTGACGATCCCTGGGGCGAACTACGGCAGCGGCGCAACCGTGACCTTCATGGCCACCTTCGGCGCGCCGGCCACGCTCACCGCCGGAACGCAATACGCGCTGGTGATGCGTCCGGTGTCGGCCCCCGCCGGCAGCGGCTACTTCTGGATCCGTTCCTCGCCGAGCACCTACGCCAGCGGCCAGCGCGTTCTCTCCGCCAACAGCGGCGGAACGTGGACCGCCGATTCGACCCGAGACTACAACTTCAAAGCCATCATGGCCGGTCCCTACAACCCGACCAGCGGCAACGTCGTCTCCAGCACGAAGGACAGCAACCCGGCCGGCGGACTGACCGCGATCTGGTCGAGCCTCTCGTGGAACGGAACGACGCCGGCGAACACGAGCCTGCAGTTCCAGGTCGCCGGATCGAACAACCCGGGCGGTCCGTTCAACTTCGTCGGTCCCGACGGAACCGCGGGAACGTTCTACACGACCTCGCCCGGCACGCTCGACCCGCTCTACAACCTCCGTTACGCGAAGTACAAAGCGTATCTGGCGACGACCAGCAACGCCGTGACGCCGGTGCTCAGCGACGTCACGCTCTGCATGAACAACGTCGACTGCAGCAGCGTCGTCGCCACGATCACGCCGACGCCGGCGTCGGTCTGTGACAACTCGACCGGCAACACCGCCTCCGGTCCCGCGGGCATGACCAGCTACTCCTGGTCGATCACCAACGGCACAATCACCAGCGCCACGAACACGCAGTCGATCACCTACACCGCCGGCGCCTCGGGCAACGTCCAGTTGACGCTGACGGTGGTTGCGGCGAGCGGCTGCCGCCACACCGGCTCCCTCAACGTTCCGATCACCATCACACCGGCCCAGCCGACGATCACGCCGGGCGGCCCGACGACGTTCTGCGCGGGCGGCAGCGTGACGCTGACCTCGAGCAGCGCGACCGGCAATCAGTGGTATCTCGACGGCAATCCGATCGGCGGGGAGACGAACCAGGCTCTGGTCGCCACCGCCTCCGGCAGCTACACGGTCATCGTTTCCAACGGCGGATGCAGCAGCGTCCCGTCGAGCGCGACGGTCGTGACGGTGAATCCGGCTCCGGCCACACCGACAATCACGCCGAGCGGTCCGACGACGTTCTGCACGGGCGGCAGCGTGACGCTGACCTCGAGCAGCGCGAGCGGCAATCAGTGGTATCTCGACGGCAATCCGATCGGCGGGGAGACGAACCAGGCGCTGGCCGTCACCACCTCCGGCAGCTACACGGTGATCGTCACGGCGAGCGGCTGCCCCAGCGCGCCGTCCGCGGCCACGGTCGTGACGGTGAATCCGATTCCGGCCA
>DATAJY010000012.1:0-222916 GCA_036261885.1 Thermoanaerobaculia bacterium
TGTCCTCGCTTGCGTCGTGGCTACCTTGGTAGACTTCTTCACGGCCCATCTCCTTTCTTCTTTGTGCCTCGAGCACGTCATGAATTGCAGCGCACATGTTGCGACTGCCTTTAGGAGGTGGGCCTTCTCATCTCATCCGGCGGGGGCCGAGTCACTGAAGGCACGCGGGGAGCAAGTTCGGCATGGTCACCTTGAAGGCGTTAGCGCCCCTCGAGGTGAGGATCCTAGCGACTTCCCTCCGCCCCATCTCCCCGCCCGCCCACCGCCCCGCCACCCGCGCGGACGACGCCACCCTCCCTCCAGCGTCTCCGGAGCCCACCGCCACCGGAGACGTCGGGGACGTCGACGTTCTGCACGAACGAGCGCAGCGATTTCATCTGGAAGAGGCGATCGACTTCAGCGCGCCTCGCTCTCGAGGTTGATGGCGTTGGCGACGCTGCCGACGGCGACGTTCTGGATGTGAGGGGTCTTGCCGCCGAGCATGGCCACCACCTGGCTGGACTAGCGCTGGTATTCGAGCGCCAGCAGGTAGGCGGAGACGGCAATGAGGTTGATCACCGGCGAGAGCTTCATGGCCGGATGTCCCAATAGCCATGCGCAAACGGTCCGAGCTGAGCGTTCCATGAGCGGGGGGCCGACCAGTCCCCGCTAGGCGCTGCTTCACGGCGGCCATCTGTTTGCCGGGTTGGTCCAGGGCGGAAAGGCTCTCGGCAATGGAGGCGAGCGCGTCGCGGCGCGCATCGAGCTAGGGCGCTTGTCGGCGTGGACGCCCTGCGTCGTCGGCGCGATGAAGAAGACGAGCGATCCGAGAATCAGGCCCGCAGTGCGCTTGCCCCAGTCAGAGGCGGAACTTCGCACCGGAGCTAGAGAGAGAAGCGTGCGGTGTGGATTTTTGGGGTTCGACGAGTTTTGGACCCAGCCGCTGTTGGCCTTCTTTGAGGTAGCGGCGTTTCGCGAGCGCACCGGTCGAGAGTCTCGTCCGCCGCGCCGCCTCGTGAGCCGAGATGAAAGTGTCTGCCATCGCAAGAATCTCCGTTCCTGCGATGCACCGTAGGGATCTGTTTGGGCGATTTGCGAGCGAATTTAAACGCGACGCTCGGGAAAAATAGAAACTTTGCAGAACGTCGCAGGTTCGATTTCGGCCGTTTTCGGCGTCGCCGATCACGGCTAAGTGCTTGAAAACAAACTGGCTGTGGCGGTAGGGCTCGAACCTACGACCAACGGATTAACAATCCGCCGCTCTACCAGCTGAGCTACACCACAGCATGCCGGAAGGATCGGCGATAGTCGCGCAGCGGCGGGGATTTGTCAAACCGCGCGGGAGTACATTTATCGTTCTTTTGTGGAGTGAGTCATGCGCACGATTCGACACATCGTGATCTCGGCGTTTCTGGCAATCGGCCTCTTTGCGGCGGAGCCGGGCGGGAGTACGTCGAAACATGCCTGGAACTGGAGCGATGACGATCGGATCGCGATGCGCCTCGATTCCGTGTCGGTGCGGGAACGGCTGCGGCTCTATCGCGAGGAGGAAAGCCGAAGAGTTTCGAGCACGAGTCGTATCATCGAAAACGCAACCTTCGTGATCGACGGCCAACGCAATCCCGAGCTCTTCCTGCCGTGGGAGTTGATGGAGCGTTTTCTCAATCGCGTCCAGCCTGGTCGCGAGGCGACGGCGGCGATCCGGGCTCGATTGGAAGGAAGGATGCAACGTGCCGGCGCCCACCGCTGAAGTTGCGGAGTCGCTTCCGGATCCAGTCGAGCTGCGCAATCGCTACTGCCGCGCACGAACGCACGCCCTCGACCATGCGCATGCCGCGCTGGGCCAGCGCGAGTTCGATCGCTTTCTTTACGAAGTCATCGCTCCTGGCGTCGTGCTGCTTTCCGATGTTCCGATGACGGCCGATGAACTGCGCGTGGTGGCTGGAGGGTGTGAATGAAATCGGCGGGCGTGGTCGCGCTTCATTCCCACTACGATTAGGCGTGGGTTTCGATCTCGAGGAGGTTGGTGCCGCGTTGCTCGAAGGGTGGAGCGACGAGGGGGCGTGGCGGGTGCTGTTGCCGTGGCCGGAGGAGGTGCGGGAGCTCGCGTGGAGCGATGCGCCGACGTGGAAACGCGAGCTCGATCTGCTCGAAGCTTCCATCGCGGTTCGGGATGCGCCGTTCTTTGACGATTGCTGGGTGGGATTCATCACCTACGAGGCGATGGCGACGGAGGAGGACGCGGCGCCGCGCGACGAAAATCCTCCGGAGCCGGCGATGTTTTTTGCCCGGCATCGGAAGGGAATCGTGATCGATCCGCGGGGCGAGGTGTCCGTCGCTTTCGATGGGACGAGTGAGATCCGCGATTCTCTCGGCGGCGGCGCGTATGCGCGGACGGTGGAGCGCATTCGCGATGCGATCCGTGATGGTGACGTGTACCAGGTGAATCTCACGCGCGCGTTTTCGACGGCGCGGCGCGGCGACGCGCAGGAGTTGTATCTCGCGCTCACCGGTTCGTTGCCGCCGCGGATGTCGGCGTTGATTCGCGGGCCGCGTTGCGTGATCGCGAGCGCCTCGCCCGAGGTGTTGTTGAAGCTCGATCGCGTGAGCGGTGTTGCGGAGACGCGGCCGATCAAGGGAACGATCCGCCGCGAAGGCGATGACGCGCGCGAGATCGCCACACTCCTCGGCTCGGAGAAAGACGCGGCCGAGCATCTGATGATCGTCGACGTCTCGCGCAACGATCTCGGGAAGATCGCGCCGCCGGGAGAGGTGCGCGTGACCGACTACCGTCGCGTGCGTACGCTCGAACACGTGCATCACCTCGAGTCGACGATCGAAGCGACCGGCCTGCGCGATCGCAGACTCTCCGAAATCGTCGGCGCGCTCTCGCCCGCGGCTTCGATCACCGGCGCGCCGAAGCGCGCGGCGGTGCAGCTCATTCGCGAGATCGAGCCGGTGCCGCGCGGCGTCTATTGCGGCTCGATCGGATTCATTGGACCGCGCTTCGTCGAGTTGAGCGTCGCCATTCGCACGGCCGTGCTGACGGAGAACGAGATGCGCTATCACGCCGGCGGCGGCATCGTGTGGGACTCACGTGCGGACGATGAAGATGACGAGACGCGTGCGAAATCGGCGGCGTTTCTTCGCTACGCGGGAGTGCGACCGTGAAACAGATCGCGATCGACTCGCCGGCCGTGGCGCACGGGCTGGGATTGTTCGAGACGATGCTCGTCGTGCGCGGTGCGATCGTTCTGCTCGACGAGCACCTCGCCCGGATGACGCGATCCGCGGCGGCGCTTGGCTTTCCGGAGCCGGACGCGGATGCATTTCGCCGCGATGCATTGCGCGTCGCCGAGTCCGTGAATGACGAAGCGGCGCTGCGCGTGATCTACGTCGCGTCGGCGGCGAACGAATGGACGCTGTTCGCCGAGGTGCATGCGATTCCGCCGCTGACGTTGCAGCGTCGCGACGATGCGCGCGCGATCACGCTCGATGCCTCGCTCACTCGCGCATTGCCCGCGCACAAGATGACGTCGTACGCGTCGTGCGTGATCGGGCTGCGCAACGCGGTCGCATCGCATGCGAACGAAGGGTTGTTCGTTCGCGGGGAAGACGTGCTCGAAGGAACGGCGACGAATCTCTTCGCGGTGACGCAGCACTCGCTGATCACCGCGCACGCGAACGTGCTGCCCGGCGTCGTGCGCGCGTGGGTGCTCGATCGCGCGCGCGTCCTCGGCATCGCCGTCGAAGAACGCGCACCGTCGCGCGACGAAGTCCGCGGGGGTGCGTTTCTGACCGGCAGCCTCACCGGCGTCGCAGCGTTGCGAGAGGTCGATGGCGAACGCTGCGAAACGCCGGGTGAGATTTTCCGCGCGCTCAGCTCGGACGCGCGTGCTCTGCTTCTTTCCAGATCTCCACGCGATGGCTTTCATTGAGCGCGAACGTGCCGACGAAGAACGTCATCAGCGCGACGCCGATCACCCAGTAAAGCCCGGCGAATTTGTTGCCCGTTTCCTCGACCAGTAATCCTGCGATCAGCGGCAGCGTGCCGCCGAACCAGCCATTGCCGAGGTGATAGGGAAGCGAGAACGACGTGTAGCGGATGCGCGCCGGGAACGCTTCGATGAGGAACGCGGCGATCGGGCCATAGACCATCGTCACGTAGAGCACCTGCACGAAAACGAGCAGCGTGAGCATGACCATGTTCGGGTTCGCGGGATCGGCACTGTAGTGCGTGATGGCTTTGTAGATCGGGATGTAGGTGAGCGCGGCGATGAGGTTGCCGGCCATCATGATCTTGAGCCGGCCGATCTTGTCCGAGAGCGCGCCGAAGAGGACGAAGAACGGCATGCCGAGGAGCAGTGCGACGGCGACGATGATGCTCGATTTCGTCATGTCGACTTTGAGGACGCTCTGCAGAAACGAGAGCGCGTAGAACTGCCCCGTGTACCAGACGATGCCCTGCCCCGCGGTCGCGCCGAGGAGCACGAGCAGCACGATCTTGAGATTCGACCACTGGCCGAAGCTCTCGCGCAGCGGCGCGATCGAGGTCTTGCCCTGGCTCTTCAGCGCGGCGAAGAGCGGGGACTCGCTCATCTTCATGCGGATGTAGAGCGACATCGCCACGAGCAGGATCGAGAGCAGGAACGGCACGCGCCAGCCCCACGCTTTGAAGTCTTCGGCGGACATCATGTTCTTCACGCCGAGAACCACGCCGAGGGAAACGAAGAGGCCGAGTGTGGCGGTGATCTGAATGAAGCTCGTGTAATAGCCACGCCGGTGATCGGGAACATGCTCGGCCACGTACACCGCGGCGCCGCCGTATTCGCCGCCGAGCGCGAGACCCTGCAAAAGACGCAGCACCAGCAGGATCGATGGCGCGAGCGGACCGATCTGCGCGTACGTCGGCAACAGACCGATCAGAAACGTGGAGAGGCCCATGATCGTGAGCGTCACCAGGAATGCGTATTTGCGTCCGATGAGATCACCGACGCGGCCGAACACGATCGCGCCGAACGGTCGCACGATGAAGCCGGTGGCGAAGAGCGCCCAGGTCTTGATCAAGGCCCACGCGGGATTGCCCGCGGGGAACATGAGCTCGGACATGATCACGGCCAGGCTGCCGAAGATGTAGAAGTCGTACCACTCGATCATCGTGCCGAGGCCGGAGGCGAAGATGATGCGGCGGACGGGATACTCCGTGCGCGTCGTGGGGACGCCGTTCGTCATGCGCGGTTCTCCTTGTGAAGCGCGCAGCGTAAACCAGCCTCCGCGGCAGCACCAAGAATCGTGCGCTCCGCGTACAATCGCGCGTCTCCATGCCAGTCGGAATCCGGACGGAAGGGCTACGCAAGGTCTTCGGGCCGGTCGTCGCGCTCGACGACCTCACGCTCGAGGTGCGTCCCGGCGAGATCTTCGGTCTTCTCGGACCGAACGGCGCCGGGAAGTCGACCACGGTCGGTGTGCTCACCACACGCGTGCGGCCCACGGCCGGTCGTGCCTGGATCGGCGAGCACGACGTCTGGATGAACGGCGTCGCGGTGAAGCGGCTCATCGGCGTGGTGCCGCAGCGGCCGAACCTCGATTTCGCACTCACCGCGCGCGAGATCCTCACGTTTCATGGTGCCTACTTCGGCATCCCGAAAGCGGAGCGCGATCGTCGCGCCGATGCGTTGCTCGAGCAGTTCAAGCTCACCGATCGCGCGTCGCAGCGCGTGCTCGGATTCTCGGGCGGGATGATGCAGCGTCTCTCGATCGCGCGGGCGATGATGCACGACCCCGAGGTCCTGTTTCTCGACGAGCCGAGCGCGGGCCTCGATCCGCAGACGCGACTGCTGCTCATCGAGATGGTGCGCGATTACAACGCGCGCGGAAAAACGATTCTGCTGACCACGCACAACATGGAAGAGGCGGACGCGCTCTGCCATCGCCTGGCCATCGTCGATCACGGCAAAGTGATCGCGCTCGGCACGCCGCAGGAGTTGAAGCATTCGATCCCGGGCGGCTTCGTCGTGCGCGTGCAGCTCGACGAGACGCGCGATGCACTCGCCGATGCGCTGCGCGCGCTGCGCGGCGTGAGCGAGGTGCGCAGCACGACGCCGGGGCAACTCGATGTCTACGCCGATCGCGGCGGCACGCTGATTCCCGAGGTCGTCGCCGCGGCGGTGCAGGCCGGCGCGAACATCCGCGACCTGCACATCGCCGAGCCGAGTCTCGAGAATCTCTTTCTCCATCACACCGGACGGAGTCTGCGCGAATGAATCTCCGCACGTTCCTGGCGATGCTCGCGCGCGATGCGCACGTGGCCCGCCGCAATATCGTCACGCTCGCCTTTCAAACGCTCATGCAGCCGATGATGTTCGTCTTCGTCTTCGGCCGGGTCATGACCACGAGCGGACTCATGGCGCCGCAGTACAAGGCACTGCTGCTGCCGGGCATCATCGCGCTGAGCATGGTCATGACCGGCACGTGGGCGGTGACCATGCCGCTCATCTCCGAGTTTCAATTCACCAAAGAGATCGAAGATCGGCTGCTCGCGCCGATGAACATCGAGTGGCTGGCGATCGAGAAGGTCGTGGCGGGGATGATCCAGGCGCTCGTGGCCGGATTCGTGGTCATCCCGGCGGCGTGGTTTCTGATGGGAGGCGTCGTGTTCGAAGGAGCGCGCCTGCCGTTGTTTTTCGCGATCGCGCTGCTCGTGGCCGCGCTCTCGGCCACGCTCGGGCTCGTCCTCGGCTGCAGCGTCGGCCAGCAGCATGTCGGCCTGATGTTCAGCATGGTCATGGCGCCGATGATCTTCTTCGGCTGCACGTATTACCCCTGGGCGGCGCTGGCGAAGTTTCCGATCCTCAAGCGAGTGGTGCTGATCAATCCGCTCGTGTATGCGAGCGAAGGGTTTCGCAGCGCGCTCGTGCCGCGCTCGCCGCATCTCCACCTCTACGTGATTCTCGCGGCGCTGGTGGCGTTCGATGCGGCGTTTCTCCTTTTCGGGCTGCGGCAGTTCCGCAAAAAAGCGATCACCTGAGCGCGGAACGCCTGTTGCAGCGCCGGGTTCCGAAGGAGGAATCGTATGGCGGACAACTGGGAACGGGATCGCTGGGACCGCTATGGCGGCCGAGGCATCGACCGCGGCCCTGCTCGCGATCCCGAACGCAATTACGATCGGCACTTCGGACGCGGCGAGACCCGGGACGATTACTTCACGGAGGATCGGGGCAGCTATCGGCACGACTCCCGACACGACTCCCGCGGCAGTGAGACGGGCGCCGGCGCTGGATTCGGCGGCAGCGGATTCAACACGCTGAACCGCGACTTCGAGACCCGCGGCGGATATGAGCGCGGCTCGGATTCGGCGTCGATGCAGCCGCGGAGTTATCGCGGCCGCGGGCCGAAAGGATTTCAGCGCAGCGACGATCGTCTGCGCGAGCTCGTATCGGAGCGCCTCGCCGATCATCACGACATCGATGCGTCGGACATCGAGGTGACGGTGTCGAACGGCGAAGTGACGCTGCAGGGAACGGTCGACGATCGCCGCACGAAGCGGCTCGCCGAAGATGTCGTGGAGTCGGTGGGCGGTGTGCGCGACGTCCACAATCATCTGAAGGTCGACCACGACTTCTTCAATCGCGGCAATGCGAACACCACCGGAGCGGCGGGCGAATAGCACGAACGCGACGAAAAAAGCGCCGGCATCGTGACGGATGCCGGCGCCGGTGGGATTACGCGCTTGCCGCGGCGAGCCAGAACGGGCGGCGCCGGTTGAGGCGGCGGTCGAGATTGCGGATGTCGGAGACCTCGACGTTCAGCTGCCGGGCGTGATCCTCGGCGGTGAAGTCGTCGTGCTCGACGCGCGTGCGCACGTAGCGGCGCAGCTGCGGATCGAGTTTCTTCACGAAGTGATCGAGCGTTTCGCGCGCGATCGTTTCGTCTTCCACCGGGTCGAGGTGCGCGAGCTGATCTTCGCCGAGCTCGCCTTCGTGGGGCTCGGCGCCGGGCGTCGCGATCGACAGGCGTCGGCCGCGGCGCTCGAGTTTTTCTCTCGCGTGAATCGTGAGCGAATCGACGATCCCCGCGAGGGCGCGGAAGATCGCGCGGTCATCTGCTGCCGCGACGTGGCGGGAGCCGTCGAGCACGAGACGGATGGCCTCGTGCACGAAGTCGAGCGGCTCGTCCATCGCCAGGCGTGCGCGGCCGTGGCGCTCGAGCCGGTGTGCGGTGTAGGCGGCCAGGCGGCGCACCATCCACTCGAACTCCGGCTCGTTCGCGTAGCGTGCGAAGTCGCGGGGGGACATGACGCTCATTCCCCCTCCGCGATCTTCCTTTTGAGGACCTCGAGCGCGACGACCGTGAGCGACCGCTCGCGGAGGAGGAGCTCATAACGCGCCGCGCGGAGCTCGATGATGACGCTTTCGACGAGCTTGCGGAGTCGGTCGAGATCGCGCATGCCGCACTTCGTAAGGCCGAACAGCGTCAGGCGCTTGGCGAGCTCCTCTTCGCCGTTCTTCCGCCGAAGCGTTTCGAACGCGGCGCGTGTGTAGGTCGGTGAGTGCGTGGGCAGAACGGGTGCCGAAGGCCGCTCGGCTCTCTCGTTCTGCCGGGACTGGGCGGGTGGCGTTTCCGGGATCGCTGTGCGATCGTTGTCGTCCTTCATGACGGGGTTCCTTTTGCTCTAAGGATCCCGTGCGGCGTTCGGAGCGGAGCGTCGCTCATCCTGCTCTGGATGATGCGGCGTTGGCTGGATCGCCGCCCGGTAAACGGGCTCGGATCATTTGCCTTTGGTCGCTCATCTACATCTGGTCCTCCCTTCGCGTGTCGTGAGGCGCCGTGGAACTACCTACCTGTGGAAGGTGCCGAGTCTGCCACGCGCCTGAACGATTTGTCAACAAGATCGATGACGCCACGATTCGACCGAATACAAATTAATTCTGATTCGATGAATCCACGAACAAATTGCGAGAAGCCTGCCAAGCTGGTTCGTTTCAATATCGACGGGTGTATGCTTTCGTGACCGTGCTCTCCGCGTCTGCCTGGCTCGACTCGTGGATCGAGTCCACTCGGGTACTCCTCCCGACGTGTGCCCAGAGCGCGGCGCGTTATGCCGCCGGTTCGCCGATGCTCGCTCACTACACGCGAGTGGCGCGGCGCCTCTGGCTGCGTTTTCAGGATGAAGATGCGTCGTGCGCCGCGTTCCTCCACGGCGTCCGCCCGCAAGAGCACGAACTGCTGGCCGACTTCCCTGGCGTCACGCCGCGTACGCTTCGTCTGCTCGCGGAGCGCAATCGCATCCGCTCGATGGCGTCGATGGACGAGACCCGCCGCGCCATCGCCGCATCGGAGGGAGGCGAGATCTCGCGACTGATCGTTGCGAACGTTCTTCCCGGGATCACCGAGGTGCACGCGGCGCTGATCTTCGTGCTCGAGCAACTCGATCACGTCGATCCTCGCGAGGTCATGGTCGCGTACACGCGCGCGTTCGCGGCCACGCCGGGTGCGGTGCCGCGCGTCTCGCTGCGCGACGCGGAAGAAATCGAGGCGATGCGCAACACGTCACTCGATGGTCCGCTGCGCGTCGCGTTTCTGCGGTATGTCGTCGGTCCGGTCGCGGAGCACATCGGCCTCTGGCAGGAGGCGATGGCGGCACAGAACCTCGCGTTGATGATGGAGAACGCGCAGGCGCTCGCCGCGATCGCGAACTGTGCGACCAGCGACCCCGCCTGGCTCGAGCTCGCCGAAGGACGCGTGCAGCGCGTGCGCGAAATCATCGGCGATGCGCCCGCGGTGCGCATGGTCTGGGAGTGGCACAACCCCGCCGCGATCGCAACGGAGCTCGGTGCACAGTGGAATCACACGCTCGTGCGGCGCCGGTTCGATCGCACCGGCTATGTCGCGATCACCTGCAGAGACGAATCCGATTGTTATGCGATCCTCGGACGCCTGCATGCGAAGGCGGCGTTTCAGCGCGATGCCATTCGCGATTTCATCGGCGCGCCGCGGCTCTCCGGATACCGCGCGCTGCACACCGTGCTCACGCATCCGTCCGCCGACCGGCGCGAGCTCGACGAGCTCACGCCCGTGCATCTCTTCACGCAGGCGGCCGCCGACGAGCATCTGCAACCGTCATCGCGAGAACAGCTGCAGCGCGTGGCGCGGCATCGGCGAACCGCGCTCGGCACGCTGCGCGCCTATGCGCCGGACGGGCGCCAGATCGATCTCGTGCCGGGATCAACAGTGCTCAATTTCGCGCTCAAAGTGCATCAGAGCTTCCTGCCGTATCTGCGCAGCGCGACGGTGAATCGCCGGCCCGTGCCGCTCACACACCGGCTCGTCGACGGCGATGTGGTGTGGCTCGAAGTCGATCGCAGCGATCCGCGCCCGCTTCCCGAGGACTGGGAACAGCATGTGCCGCCGTCGACGCGCCGCCGCATTCGTGCAGCATTCCGGCAGGCCTACCGGCCGACCTTGATCGCGATTGGACGCGAGTGGCTGCGCGAGCGCCTCGGGCAGCGCGCGTTGCTCGACGACAATCTCGATGCAGTCCTTGAAGAGGTGGAGGAAGAGCGTCACGCGAAGCCGCGCGGCAGCGACTGGATGTTGCGCGCGTTCGGCATTCATGCGTTGCGCGAGCGCGCTCTCGAAACGCGCGCGGCGATGCTCGACGAAGACACGATCGAGGCCTTCCTGCGCGCCATCGCCGATCGCTGTTCGAGAGTGGCCGTGCGCGACGAGCTCGATCTTCCTCCCTCGCTGCGGCGCCACGTCTCCTCCGCGCTTCTCTGCACGTCGTGCAATGCCGGCCTCGGCGACATCGAAGGAACGTTGCGCGACGGCATGCTCACCGTGCATCGGGCCGGCAGCCTTTGCCCCGGCAAACGTTTTCCGATCGGCCGCGTTTCGCGCCGTACGCAGAATCAATTCTTCGTCGTCGATGCCATCAATCGAAACGGCATCGTCGCCGACATCCTCGGCGTATTTCGCAGGCACCTCATGGACATCTGCGATGTAGCCGCGCGACGCATGAGCGCGGGCTGGATCGTTGTGCGCATCGGCGTCGACTTCTCCGGCGTGCAGCGGCGTGACGAGATCCTGCGCGAGCTCAATGAAATGCCCGAGGTGGTGAAGGCGGTGGGGCCGGGCACGCGCGTGCCTCCGTATTTCGAACATGTGCTGCCGGCGCGTCCACTCGCGTCGCTGCCGTTCCATGGGAAAGCATCCCCATTCCAGGCCGGCTCTCCGGTCGAAGACGATCGGATGTTTTACGGGATGGGGCAGCAGCTTCAGAACCTGCGCAGGGAATTCGAATTCGCGCAAACGGCGAGATACGGACGCTTCGTCTTCGTTACAGGTCCGCTCAAGACGGGAAAGACGAGCCTGGTGTTCGCATTTCTACGCTCTTGTGATGTCAATACGAGCACGGCCGTATTGACGCATTATTCGTATGCGGAACGCGCCGAATGGCACATTGCCTCGCGAGTGGTGCGCGATCAATTTCTGGAGAGCGCCGCCGCGGCCGGAATTGAACCGCGGGATCCGGGCCCGACGCTCGAAGACGCAATTACAGCAGTACGCCGCGCGACCGATAAGCCCATTGTGCTGGTGATCGACGAAATGGTCGGTCTGTTGCGTGAGAACACCGATGACGACGCGCAGATCGGGGCCATTCTTCGTTTTCACGACGTGATCCGTCATACGCCGAAATGCATGGCCATCTGGATCGGGCCGCAGGCACCGGCGCGGCGTCTCGATCCGCGGCTCTCCAATGTTCTGCAGGGATTGGAGCTCGTTGCGCCGCCGCTGACGGAAGAAGAAACCGCAAGTCTCCTGCAGGCTTCGCGGCTCGGCGTTGCGCATCGCATCGAGGTTTCGTCGCGCCTCTCGCGGGACATCTGGCGACTGACCGGTGGGAATCCTTACTGGATCACCGAGCTGGCTTCGATCATGTACGCCGGCGCGCGCCGCAAGCCGAATGGCAGTATTTCATTCGACGACGCCGCTCTGGAACAGGCGAAGCAGACCATGTTCAGCCGCGAGCGCGTATTTCTCGATCGCGTGTTTCCGCCTCACGATGCCCATCACGACGACATTCGTTCGCTGAAGAAGACGATTCTGCACCACCTCGTGCATGGCCAGGTGGAACTGCCGGCCGAGGCATTGTGTGAGCGCCTGCAGATCCGCGATCCGCACCGCAAGACCTTCAATGACGCATTGGAGGATTTGCGGCTCGGCGGCACGCTGGCGGTGCGCTCCGATCTCGCTTACACCATTCAGGCCCCGCTGCTTGCCGAGTACCTCCGCTATTCCGACGAAATTCGAGCCCGCGAGTCATGAGTACCGTTACGGAAACGAACGCAATTTTCCTCTATGAGCCGATCGTGCACGAGGTCATCAGTCCTCGCAGCGCGAAAACGATGCTGCTCTCGGGTGGCACCAGCACGGGCAAAACGACCGTGCTGGAGCGATTGTGCGAGGAATTTCGCGGCATCGCGGAGCCGACGCTGATCGCCGCGCCGCCAGCCACGGCGAACGAGGAAGAGCGCGCCGCGCACAAGAACGCTGCGATCTCCGCGATGGAGCGTGCATTTGCCGAAGATCGCCCGCTGCTGATCGATGACCTCGACCGCTTCTTCGACCGCGATGTCGCCGAGGCGCTGCGCCGGGCCGAAGCGGTCAGCCGCAAACAGAAAACGATTCTCACCTCCACGCTGCCGCCCGACGTGGCCAGTCTTCATTCGGGCGATACGTTCGCGGGCGTGAAGTGGGATCAGCCCACGTTCACGGCATGGTCCGAGGTGACGATGTCGTTCACGACGCGCAGCGTCGATCCGTGGACCGCCGGATGGCACCGGCGCCTGGTCGATTACGTCGTGCGCGTGACGGGGGAGACGAGCGCGTCGGGCTGGTCGACGGTCGTTCTGCATGTCACCGGCGGACATCCGGCGCTTCTGAGCGCGGCGCTGGAGGCCCTCGAGATCGAAAAGGTCAAGCGCGGGGTGGAGAATCTCGCCGAGACCGATGTTCCGGCCGCCGAATGGCAGCGGCGGGTGCTGCAACTCGAAGACGACATTTTCCCGAGCGGCTTTCGCCGCCTCCGGCGCGGCATTCGCGATCTCCAGGAGCGCAATGCCGGCACCGTCGAAGCGTTGCGCACGCTCAGCCGCGACAGCGCGGAAGATCTGAAAAATCAAAGCACGGCCGCGAAACGGTCGCTGCTCGTGAGCGGTCTTGCGTATCGCACCGTTGCGCAGCCGTTCGTGATCGCGGGCGAAATGTTGCGCCGGTATCTGGCGGAAGATTCGGAAACACGGCAGCCGTCGATCGACGCGGTCGGCAGTGACTCCGAACGTGGGGAGCTCGTCATTACCATCGGCAATGAGCGGCGCACCGTTCCGCTGCGCGCGGCCAGTTGGCGTCTGCTGAAGACACTGCGCGATGCAAAATCGGATTTCGTGACGCTGCAGACGCTGGAGAAAAAGACCGGCGTCGAGACCGCCGCCGTGCGCTCGATATTACAGCGCCTCAAGTCTGAAATTCAGCGCGGTGGCTACGAGGAAATCGTGGAGAACGTCTGGGGCGCCGGCTACCGGCTCGGTACGTTTCCGTTGACCGTGCCGGTCGGCACGACCGACTGACGCGCTCTGATCTATACTTTCCGTCCTTCGGCAACAATTTCGGTCCAGAGACGGAGACAGACATGCCACGTTCCGGCGACGCTCACAAAGCGTCCGATGCGATGCGTCTCGAGCGCGCCCGCCGTGTGCGGCAATGGAGCGTCGAGAATCTCTTTCAGCTGTTGCGCGAGAAGAACATTTCCCGCGCGTACGTGATGTACGAGAACGGACGCTTTCACCTCTCTCACGAGGCGCTCCGTCCCATTGAGGCGTTTCTCGAGCTGTCGCACGATTTCTCGAATCACGAGGCCGTTTTCCTGGCCCCTTCGCCGGAAAGGTTCCGGACCGTGTTCGCCGCGTTCGTGCACGACACGCGACGCGGTCTCGCGCAGGGAGGCTTGCGCCTCTGGCCCTACAAGACCGTGGCCGACCTTCTCGCCGACGGTCTCCGCCTCTCCCAGGGCATGACTCGCAAGAATGCGCTGGCCGGTCTCGACTGGGGTGGCGGCAAAGGCATCATTTCCCTCCCGCCGTATGTGGAGAAAGTCGCCGACTATTACGGCAATGAGGAGCGTAAGGAGCTCTTCAGCGCTTACGGCGAATTCGTGGCCAGTCTCGACGGCGTCTATTACACGGCGGAAGACGTCGGGACCGTGACCGCGGACATGAATCAACTGCTCGCCGCGAATCGCTTCACCACCTGCATCGCCGTCGATCGCGGCGGCAGCGGCAATCCCTCGGCTCATACGGCATGGGGCGTTTATCGGGCCATGGTGGCGGCGTGGGAAATGATCGGCCATAGCAAAACGCTGCAGGGGGTCACTGTGGCGGTGCAGGGCGCGGGGAACGTCGGCGGCCCGCTGATTCAGTATCTCCATCGCGCCGGCGCACGGCTCATCGTCGCGGATGTCGCCGTCGCGCCGCTCGATGCGCTCCGGAAGCACTATCCCGACGTCACCATCGTTCCCGACGTTCATGCGGTACAGGCGGACATCTTCGCTCCGTGTGCATTGGGCAATGTCGTGAATCGCGACACGATTCCCCGTTTACAGCAGATGGGCGTACGCCTCGTCTGCGGCGCGGCGAACAATCAGCTCGGAGAGCCGCACGACGCCGAGCGTCTCGACGCGGCGGGCATCGCCTATGTGCCGGATTACCTCTGCAATCGCATGGGCATCACCAATTGCGCCGACGAGTGGATGGGATATCTGCAGCAGGACGTGCAGCTCGCCACGGAGCGCGTCTATCACGATACGTTGCGCGTTTTCCGGTTCGCCGAGGTTGCGGAGATTTCGACCGCGCGCGCCGCGGACCGGCTCGCCGACGTCGCCGCCGCACAATTGCATCCATTGATGCTTCACCGTGGACGGCGGATCGAGGATCACCTGCGCGACATGCATTGGGACACGCTCGATCTCGACGATCGCGCCAGGCGCGCGTCGCGAAAATGGTGGGAGTCGGAATCGCCGCAGGTGAATCGCAAAGTGCATTTCCTGCCGCGGGCGCACGAGCCCTTACTGCACCGCGAGGCCGAACGGAACGGAGCGTTCTCCGGACGCGGTCCGGCGCTGGCGGCCAATCCGATCTCGACTGCCGGGCGTCCGCACCTCGGGCGTTTTCTCTCGTCTGTGCTCATGGATGTCGCCGCGCGTGCGCGAAATGACGAGGCTCGCCGCATCGTCACGCTCGATCACGGTGGAATCGCGTTGCAGAACGCCGTCGAGGCGTCGCGGCCTTATGTCTCGCGCCACCCCGGCATGCTCGATCATCTCCGACTCGAATGCGCCGACCTGCACGCGCGCCATGGAGCGGAAGTGCGGCATCAGCTCGGCCAGGCGGGCGTCGGATTCGATGCGCGCGAATGGCTCGACCCGATGAACCCCGACGAAAAAGAGGCCGTGCATCGGACGTATCTTCGCCTCAAGGACCTCGGAAAAGTCCGCCGCGCCTGGGAGCAGGGGCGCGTGCAATGGCGCTGTCGCGCCTGTGCCACGGTCGTCACCGGCGACACGGAGCTCGTATCCAGCCGTATCGCCGATTACTTCCTGACGTTCCAGACGACTTCCGGGAAACCGGTCGAGGCACAGGTGAACCGCCTCGAGTACGTGCCGTTCGCGGTGGCCATTGCGGTTCGCGCGGATGAGCCGTTTGCGGATGCGACGCGCGGCTATGCGATCCATCCGGCCGGACACCAGTTGCCGATTTTTGCGAGTGCGGAGCCGATGCGCGACGGCGTCGACGCCGAGCTCATCGTGCCGGGCTCGTCTCTCGATCACGCGCGCTTCTCCGCCGAACATGGCCTGCCGGTGCAGCAACGCATTTATGCGGCGGGCGCGGTTCGCGTGCATGGAGAATTGAAGGATCGCAAGAGTGCTGCGCGCGATGTGGCCTCGGAATTCAACCAGGCCATTCGCATCGTGACGCGCGACGGGGAGGTCCTTCGTTGTCGCGAGTGCGAGGGCCCGGTCGATCCCGACGAGTCGGCCCAGGTCTCGCTCGATCTGGCACCCGAGTCGAAAGAGCTTGCCCGCCTGATCGAAACCGGCGGAGTGACGTTCACCACGCCCGGTGCCGCGAAAACCGTGCTCGGCCTGCTCAAAGAGCAGAAGCCGATTTACATCTCGCGACAGAGCGTCTGGGGCAATGACCTCCTGGACGGGAGTGAAGACGTGCTCTCGCCGTTCTTCTCCATGGCCGCATTGTCCCTGTATGCCGCCGGCTGGCCGCGAAACGGCGCGCCGGAGCCGATCGATACGGTATTCACGACTCCCGCGTTTCTTGGACGGTGGGTCGTGCCGGCGCAATTGATTGCGCTGGCCATTTACGGGCGCCCTTTGTTCCGGCATGTCGTCGTACACGGATCGGTGCACATCGTGGAGCGGGCCAATGCCGATGCAAATCCGAACGAGACTCGCGACGAGGAGCGATATCTCTACCGCACGCGCGAGACGTCGATGCGCCTGCGCGCCGGCAATGCCATCGAGCCGGCGACGCTCGTCCAGCGGTTCGGCGCCGATGCCTTACGGCTCTGGTACCTGCTCGCATTGCAGCCCGGCAGTCCAAGAACGGTCCTGCGGGAAGAGCTCGGGCTTGCGGCGCGCACGCAGGTGCATCGCCTCAATACCGTGCTGTCGTTCTTTCTCGATGCGACGCGCGGCGATTCCGGAAAGCCGCAACCGCAGGTCCTCGACAGCCTCATTGTGGGAAAGGTGCGTGAGCTCGCAATCGCCGCGCGCAATGCCTATCCCGAGCATGCGTACGAACGCGCGGCGCGTGCATTTCTCGAAGCGGTGGAACACGTCGCCCGATGGGGCCGCGTGGTCGCCCCCGAGGATCAGGTGCGCGATCGTTCCGCCGCGCGGGTGACGCTCGTCTCTCTTGTCGATGAATTGCAGCGCGGCTTTTCGCCGATGACCCCGTTCCTGCTCGGCTATTTCGCACAGGAAGTGCGCGGCTGGGCCGGCGATGCGTCGTTTCATTCGTGGGCGGACGATTTCATCGAGGTGCTGTCGATGAAGGGCCGGCCGATCTGCATCGGCGTACGCGATGCCGCCATTCGCACCGAGATCGCCGCGAACATGCAGCAGATTCAGGAGGTCTTCGACCTGACGTTCGAGCTCGTGGATGAGGAGCCGGCCGATCTCGATGTGGTCGTCGGGCCGTTCTTCCGCAAGCGGGGGCGCGCCGGCGCCTGATCAGCGCCGGGCGCGGAGAAATGCATCCTCGATCCACGCCGCAATGAGCGCGCGCACGCCGTCGAGGCGCTGACAGAGCTCGCCGCGTACGTTGAGGACGAGCGCGGCGGCGCCGGTGTCGCCGCGCCAGCGCGCGAGCCGCTCGTGGGCCGGATAGAGCGCGTCGCCCGGCTTGAGCACGCGGCGACGCTCCGGGTCATAAGAGGCTCGCTCCTCCGCCAGCGCGGCGATGCTTCGCCCGAGCGGACCGGAGGCGACGACGATGAACGTCGCCGCCTCACCAGCCGTGCAACGGAGCTCGTTACGCATCGTGCGAGTCCATTTCCTGGAGCATGTGCCGGATCGTGGCAACGACATGCGCGCGCGGTACCGGCTGTTGAACTCCGATCGCTTCGGGGTGCCGCTGCATTTCCGGCGCGGCCACCGCATTGGCGCGGCCGGCGTCCATGTCCTTGATGGTGACGATGTCGCTGGCCTTTTCGTGCGCGCCGAGGAGCGCAACGATCGGAATGCGGGCCCGGTCGGCGTGCCGCAATTGTTTCTGCATCGAGTGCGTCGAACCGAGAAACAACTCCGTCGGAATTCCGGCCCGGCGGAGCTCCCACGTCAATTGCAGATAGTCGGGTGTGAGCGCCTCGTCGAGATTCGCGACCAGGACGCGCGCGGTCGATTTCCGCTGTTCGCGCGGGTGCAGTTCGTCGAGGACGGACAGCAGCCGGCTCACGCCGATCGATGCGCCGACCGCCGGCACCCGCTCGCCGAGAAAACGCATCAATAGATTGTCGTACCTCCCGCCGCCCATGACCGCGCCGACGTGTTCGGCCTGCAGGACCACCGCTTCGAAAATCGGACCGGTGTAATACGCGAGTCCGCGGGCGATGGAGACGTCGATCGCTACGCGATCGCTGTAATAGCGGATCGCCGCGAGATGGTCGGAGAGTTTGTGCAGCTCGTCGATCTCGTCCGACGCCCCATGCGTGTGTTTGAAGAGCCGGCGCAGGTGATGAAGGGTTTCATTGCGGTCCTGGGACGGGATGTCGAGAAATGCGTCGACCCGTTCCACCTGCGAGGGGGTCAGTCGCAGCCCTTCGATCGGCGCGCCCGATTCGTCCTTGTAGCCGGTGGTCAGTTCGAGGCGCACTTTCTCGCGCCCGTTCTTATCGAGTTTGTCCAATACGCGGAACACGTCCGTGGCGAGCGTGTGCGGGATTCCCGCATAGTCGATGAGCACGTTCAGAATGCCGCGGCTCGAAAGCCGGATCTTGTACGGTCCGACCCGCAGAGCGTCGAGCGAGTCGCACATGGCGGCGATGATCTCGGTATCGGCGAGCTCGGAGGGCACGCCGACGGAATCGATGTCGAATTGAAGAAACTCGCGCAGGCGCCCCTTCCCCGGTTTGTCGCAGCGCCATACCGGCGCGATCTGGTACCGGCGGAACGGACGGGGCAGCTCGTTGTAGTGCTGAGCGACAAAGCGCGCGAGCGGGACGGTCAGGTCGAAACGGAGGCCGAGATTTTCCTTTTCCCGGCTGATCACGCTGAAGATCGAGGAGCGCGCCTCCTCTCCGCTGCTGTCGCCGAGCACGTCGAGGTATTCGATGGCCGGGGTGCTGAGCGGAGTGAAGCCGTAGACCTCATAGACCTTGCGGATCGTTTCCACCATCGCGTGCAGGCGGATCATGTGCTCCGCCGAAAGATCGGCGAGGCCCCGGGAGAGACGCGCCTTCACATTGTGGGTGAGCTCATTGTGAATTTCCGGCAGTGCCATTGTGGATCTCCTGATGCTTCCTGTGGGGTTGGTACCGGAAGTCGGGCTCGAACCGACGTCGTCTGATGCACAGTCAGATGTCCTGGCCAACTGAACGATTCCGGCGGAGTTTTTTCGAAAAGTGGGAGCGGCGCGTCAGTGCGCCGGCTCCCAGTCCGTTGCACCACCGGCCAGCCACATGGCGACGTAGCGGACCTCGGGGTGCTGTTTGTGCGTGGCGTGATAGAGGTAGACAGTCGAGCCGTGGTGCACGACGGCGACGGAGTGCAGGTGCCAGTCGGACGACCAGGCTTCGTCGAGCGTCAGCGTTTCGGGAAGCACTTCGAATTCGTCGAGATGCGTGGCCGCATAGGCGTGGATCTCCGTGAGGGCCTGGTGTGCGTCCGGAACGTGATGGGCGACGACGTCATGCGTGTGTGAGGAGAGAGAGACGGTATTGTTCGTTGCGGTGCTCTCGGCGGTGCGCAGGGCGGGCGCAAGCGCGATGGTGGCGCCGAGCAGCAGGGTTCCTCCGACGAGGTTGAAACGCGTGGTATGGAAGCGATGGTGTGACATGGTGTTTGTTCCTCCTTTGTCCGATTGATTTTTCGTTTGTTGCTCTCGTTTGTAATGAGCCCGCTGCAGAGTCGTGATTTGCCATGCACCATCGCCGGTTGCGATTTCTCCGGGGTCGCCACTACCGATTGCGTGGATGTGGCGACCCGTGCTTTCCATCACCTCCTTTCTTCAGTGCGCGCAATCCCAGTTGGTGTAGTGCGCGCCCGCTTCGTCCCAGTGCGATGTGCAGCGATGCGTGTGTTCGTGATTGGTGGCGTGATAGAGCGTGACGCGGTGGCCGTCGACTTCGTAATTGACCCAGCGGAGCTCCCAGTCGTCGATCCAGTGCACGAGCTCTCCGAACGTTTCGTCGTGAATGACGCCCGGGCCGAGGTGCAGAAGCGCGTGTGCTTCGAGATCGGCGTGGGCTACGGCATTGACGGCCTCGTGATCGGCCTCGTGATCGGCCACGTGATCGGCCACGTGTTCCTGGGCCTCGTGGTCGTGCGCCGCGACCGTGTGCGTAATGGCGTGATTGTGGTGCCCGTCATTGTGGGATGAGCCATTGTGATTGTGGTCGCTCAATGCGGTGAGGCCGAGGAGCGACAGCGTGATCAGGAGTGCGGTTCGGATTGTGTTCATTTTCATCGTCCTCATTTCTGTGTTCGTAGCGATATGCCGCTCTGGGACGGTGGATTTGCCATTCGCCAGAAAAAATATTTTTTCGGACGGCCACGGCAAATTCGGCATCGCGCGCGGGCAGTAAAGAGGTATGACGCGCCACTGCGAACGGCGGACGAACCGGAGGGAGCGATGAGTGGCCTTCCTACCGGCGCGCGCGATGTCGAGCAGGTCATCCGCGAGACGAACTGGGACGAGATGATGCGTCGCCTGATCGTCTACAGCTCGCGCGTCGTGGCGCCGTTCGGCAGGTACGCCGGACGGCTCGATCGCCCCGAGGATTACGCGGTCGAGGCCATTCGCCGCTACCTGCAGCGCGTCCGCCAGCTTCGCGTGGTGGACGACCGTTCGCTGTTCTACGGGCTTTGCGGCGTCGTCGACAGCCTGGTCAGTCACGACGTCGGCCGGCTGGCGCGCCGCGGCGTGCATCTTCCGATCGACACGGGCGATGCGGAGGACGACACCATCGCCGAGGATCACCTCATGGCGGATGACTCGGGAGTGATGAGCTTCGAGCTCGCCGAGCACCTCGAGCATTTTCTGAATTCACTCGATCCCGAACTGCGCGTCTACGCGCTGGCGCGACTCGCCGATGAAGGGAAAACCGCAGAAGAGCATGCGGATGCGCTCGGAGTGTCCGTCGCCGTCATCCGCAACTTCGACAAACGACTGAGACGAAGGAGAGCGACATGGAGCTGAATCCCAGCACCGAAACGAATTACGGAGGAACCATGAAGAAAGAGAAGAGGCCCCCCCTGCCGAATCGAAACTCCAGGACGCGTGATGTCGAGATCGACGTGGAGACGTACGCCACGATGCCCCTCGAGGAAGTCAACGCCAGACTGGCCGAAGCGAAGGTCGACGCCGAAGAAATCGTCCGCACCGTGAAGCGGCTGGTGCACGAAAAGCTGGAGGAATGGGCCAAGAGCGGGCCCGGACACTCGGGCAGGAGGGCTCTTCATGCCTTCAAAGAAGGACTGAAGAGCGTCACGCAGCGCTCCTGGAACCTGATCGTCTGCTTCTGCGGCCCGGCCGCGCATCTGACCCGTTTGGTGGCTTGTATTTGAAGGAGAGACCCGATGAGCTCAGACCATGACCTCAGGGCAGCCTTTGCTGCCGAAGAAAAACAGATGGATGAGGTGACGCGCCGGCTGCGCCTCCTCGCCCACGATCATTTCCAGCGCCTCAGGGCGCTGGGACACGAGCCCGAGTGGGGAGAGGGGGAGATCGTCGAGGCGACGATCCGCCGCGCCCTCGACGGGCGGCTCCGCGAACACTACTCGGACAGGAAGCAGTCCCTCTTCGGTTTTCTCGCCCTCGCGCTCCTCCGGATCGCGGAGACAGGCAAACCGAAGGGTCATTGACGGGTCATCGGTCTGTAGCTTCAGGAAAAATCTTGGGCCGCCGCCCACGCGATGGCAAATTCGCGGCTGAAGGCGGGCATAGAAAGGAGGTGGTGCAAATCGGTCCGGCGCCGATCGGCTATTTGTGCGCCGTGGTTGACGTCACTCAGCCGCGACGTAGAGAAAGTCACCGGTCCAACATCAATTCGATCGACAGGCACCAAAATCGAATGGACATCTGCCCGTGTGTCGAGTGCGGGTGTCCTCGATGGCTGTCCCTGCGTCGAAAACAAAGGAAAACGCCAATGAACGCTTCACCCGCACATCCCGGAAGATCATCATGACATCTGAAAAATGAGAAAACCAACGAACAACGTCGAAAAGACACCGGCCGATCTCATCAGCAACGACGAACATGATGCGGAAATCGCGGAGTTCGAGTCGATGCCGATCGAGGAGATCGATGCGCGCCTCGCCAGCCTTGGCATCGATGCACGTCCCACTGTCGAGGCCGTGAAACGCCTCGTCGATGAGGCGCTCGAGCAGTGGCAATCGACCGGACCCGATTCGACTACGAAAAACTGACACCTCCAGAACGGAGGCGCTCGCTCATCCGCGGGTGAGTGCCTCCGTTCCCCGAACCTCCTCGTCCCGTGCGTCAGCCGCTCGGTCGCACGCACGGGATGAAACCTGCCGTCCCACCGCCGCATCCCTTCCAACATATGCTTCGCGTCATGAAGCCTGAAGTCGATCCCGTGTGCGGGATGAAGGTCGATCCCGCGCATGCAGCGGGAAAATCGGTGCACGAAGGGAAGACGTATTTCTTCTGCGCGCTCTCGTGCAAACAGAAGTTCGATGCGAACCCGCGCGCGTTTCTCGACCCGAAAGCAGCAGCGCCGTCCGCGCCGATGCCGGAGGGGACGATCTTCGTCTGCCCGATGCATCCCGAAGTGCGGCAGGAGGGGCCGGGGGCGTGTCCGATCTGCGGGATGGCGCTCGAGCCCGAGACCGTCACGCTCGAGGATGCGAAGAATCCCGAGCTCACCGACATGTCGCGGCGGTTCTGGATCAGCCTCGTCTTCTCACTGCCGCTCGTCGCCTTCGCGATGCTGCGACACACGTCGCGCGCGCACGAGATCTTCAGTCACTCGCTGCTGCTGTGGGCGCCGTGGATCGAGCTCGCGCTGGCCACGCCGGTCGTGCTCTGGTGCGGCAAGCCGTTCTTCGAGCGAGCGTGGGCGTCGGTACGCACGTTCCACCTGAACATGTTCACGCTGATCGGGCTCGGCGTCGGCGTCGCGTATCTCTACAGTCTCGTCGCGACGCTCGTGCCCCGGCTCTTCCCGCCGGTGTTCCGCGATGCGATGGGACACGTTGCCGTCTACTACGAAGCCGCCGCGGCGATCGTGACGCTGGTGCTCCTCGGCCAGATGCTCGAGCTCGGCGCACGCGGACGCACCGGCGCGGCCATTCGCGCGCTGCTCGAGCTCGCACCGAAGACCGCGCGCCGCATCGACGAGAAGCAGCGCGAGGTCGATGTGCCGCTCGAACAACTCCGCGCCGGGGACCTGCTGCGCGTGCGGCCCGGCGAGAAGGTGCCGGTCGACGGTGTGGTCATCGAAGGAACGAGCAGCGTCGATGAGTCGATGGTCACGGGCGAATCGATGCCGGTGGAGAAGCGCGCGAACGATCGCGTGATCGGCGCCACGATCAATACCACCGGATCCTTCGTGATGCGTGCGGAGCGCGTTGGCCGCGAGACGTTGTTGTCGCAGATCGTGCAGCTCGTGGCGCAGGCGCAGCGCAGCCGCGCGCCGATTCAGAAACTGGCCGATCGCGTGTCGGCGTTCTTCGTGCCGGCGGTCGTGCTCGCGGCGATTGCGACGTTCGTGCTGTGGTCGATCTACGGCCCGAGCCCGCGCCTCGTCTTCGCGACCGTGAACGCGGTGGCGGTGTTGATCATCGCCTGTCCGTGCGCGCTCGGCCTGGCCACGCCGATGTCGGTGATGGTCGCGGTGGGGAAGGCGGCGCGCGAAGGGGTGCTGTTCCGCAATGCCGAGGCGATCGAAGTGATGCGCAAGGTCGACACGATCGTGATCGACAAGACCGGCACGCTCACGCTCGGCAAGCCGCGACTGCTGGCCGTGATCTCCAACGGCGTCGACGAAGGAGAACTGTTGCGGATGGCGGCGAGCGTGGAGCAGGCCAGCGAGCATCCGCTCGCGGCGGCGATCGTCGGCGGCGCGCAGCAACGCGGCCTCGCGATTCCGCGTGCCGAGCACTTCGAGTCGATTCCGGGCAAAGGGGTCTACGGCGTCGTCGAAGGGAAGCGCGTGTCGCTCGGCAATCGCGCGATGCTCGAGGAACTGCACGTCTCCGCGCAGGAGAGCGAGGCGTTCTCCGAACAACTGCGCAAGGATGGGCAGACGGTGATGTTCGCGGTAATCGACGGCAAGGTGGCGGGCCTGCTCGGCGTGGCCGACCCGATCAAAGAGACGACCGCCGAGGCGATCCAGGCGTTGCACGAGGAAGGGCTGCGCATCGTCATGCTCACCGGAGACAGCAGAACCACCGCCGAGGCGGTGGCGCGCAAGCTCGGCATCGACGAGGTGCTCGCCGACGTGCTGCCGGCGCAGAAAGCGGATGCGGTGAAGAAGCTGATGTCGGAGAAACGCGTGGTGGCGATGGCGGGTGACGGCATCAACGACGCCCCTGCGCTCGCCGCGGCGAGTGTCGGCATCGCCATGGGCACCGGCGCCGACGTGGCGATGGAGAGCGCGGACGTCACGCTTGTGCGCGGCGACCTTCGCGGCATCGTGCGCGCGCGAAGGCTCAGCACCGCCGCGATGAAGAACATCCGCCAGAATCTCTTCTTCGCCTTCCTCTACAACGCCCTCGGAGTGCCGATCGCCGGCGGCGTGCTCTATCCGTTCTTCGGACTTCTGCTCAGCCCGATGATCGCCGCGGCCGCGATGAGTTTCAGCTCTGTCTCGGTGATCGGCAACGCGCTCCGTCTGCGAAACGCAAAGATCGACTGATTCGGCATGTACGGATGGCCGTCAGTCCATCCGTACTTCGATCCGTAGGTCCGTTTATGACCCGGGAGCGTGACGTTGACCCATGGGCTGGCGTGTTTCTGGTTCAGCTCGTGACCCGCTCGTCGCGTCGGATGCATGCAAGTCGTTGATTCTTCGAGCAGGCCGCACATGGCACTGCGCTCGCTCTTCCGCCCGCCCCGACCGGAAGAAGGAGAATTGAATGAAGAAGCTCACGTTCCTGCTGTTGGTCCTCCTCGTTGCCTCCATCGCCGTTGCCCAGGACAGCCCGTTCCAGCGTGAAGATCGCGGCGCGAACCGCGGCGAGTTCACGTTCGAGGGGGTTCATTACACCGACGAAGATGCGTTCCTGCGCAACGTGCCGCGCTGCGTGACGCCGGACGTCGATCCGATCGAAGCGGCGCGCATCGAATCGCAGTTTCGTGAAGACGCGATCCTGTCGCCGCTGGTGAGCGTGCAGTCGATCTCCAGCCCGGTCTCGATCACCGTCAACTTCCACGTCATCCGCAGCTCCACCGGTGCGGGCGACGTCTCCGACACGCGTCTCAACTCGCAGATCTCGACGCTCAACGCTGCGTACAGCGGCAGGGGCTTCACGTTCGTGCGCGGCACGACCTCGCGAATCAACAACGGCACCTGGTACACGATGCAGCCCGGCACCACGGCCGAGCAGCAGGCGAAGTACAACTACAACACCGGCGACAACGGCAACGCCAACGACTCGCGTTACGTGTTGAACTTCTACACCGCGGCGCCGGGCGGCGGTCTCCTCGGCTGGGCGACGTTCCCATGGAACCGCGCGTCGAATCCGCGCATGGACGGCGTGGTCATTCTCCATTCGTCCATCAATGGCGGCAGCGCCTCGCCCTACAACCTCGGCGACACGGCCGTTCATGAAGTCGGCCACTGGCTCGGCCTCTATCACACGTTCCAGGGTGGCTGCGGCACCGGCAACAACACCACCAGCGGCGACTACGTCGCCGACACCTACGCCGAAGCGTCGGCCGCCTCCGGCTGCCCGACCGGCCGCAACACCTGCACCTCGATCGCCGGCAACGATCCGATCGAGAACTTCATGGACTACACCTACGACTCGTGCATGTATCTCTTCACCAGCGGACAGGCCAACCGCATGGTGAATTACGCGTCGACGTATCGTCCGTATCTCTAACGCGCCCGGAACGGCGGGTGCTCAGCCCGCCGTTCCCCATTTGATGCGCGTGTACGCGATGCGGAATCCGCGTCGCTCGGCGTTGCGCTGCGAGGTGCTTCCGGGCGCGGCGCACATCATCGCCAGATCGCAGCCGCGCTCCGCGGCGTACTGCAGACGCGCCTCGAGCAGCGCGCGCTGCGCACCGCGATTGCGCGCATCAGGAATCGTGCTCGCGCCGGCGAAGAGCGCGACGCCGTCGTGAATCGAGAGCGTGCCGGCGGCGATGGCGCGGCCATCGAGCTCCGCGAGAAACGGCGAGACGCCGTTCGCGGTCGCGGTGATGCGGCCGAGGTCGCGCATGTAGGAGGCGAGCGTCTCGCTGTGGCTCCAGCCGCGCGCCGCGGTCTCGGCCCACAACTCGATCTCATCGGGGCCGACGATGCGCGTGCGAATGTCGCTCGCGGCGATCGCTTCGCGCGTGAGCGGGCGATGCATCACCGAGGTGAGCTCGATCGGGTGATACCCGCGGTCGACGAGCAACTGCATCGTCTCGACCGGCGCGATCGGCGAGACCTCGTGAAAGACGGCGGAGCCGCGCTCGCGAAAGAACGTTTCGATGTGATCGAGATCGTCCGCGGCCGGTGTCGCGAAGACGCCGAGTCCGAACGTCTGCGTGAGCGGCGAGCCGACGCCGTCGAACATCGCGTACGCACCGGCGCGTTCGATCCACGCCGCGCCGCTCTCCGGCGTGAGCCGCGCGCGCGCTTCGACGAATGCAGCGTTCGACTTCGCTTCACATCGCTCGAGCCGGCGGGAAAGTGTGAGATCGGAGAACGCGTAAGACATCGGCGCATGGTACCGGGACGACCCGGCAAACGAATGGCGACATTCCTCCGGCACGATGACGCATGGCGTGATGCAGTCCCCGACAATGGCGTGCGCATGCACCGCAAATTTCTGTTTGCCGCCGCTCTGGCGTTTGCGTCGACGCTGTTCGCTGCCGGCCTGCCGGTGAATCTCGACTTCGAGAGCGGTGCGCCGGGAGAGCTGCCGACCGGTTGGTCGGCGCCGGCCGATGGCTTTACGGCCGTGCTCACGGCCGAAGCGCAGAAGAGCGGGAAGCAGAGCCTGCGCATGAATGGCGCGCCGCCGCCCGGCGCTCGCGAAACCTACGGCGACGTGATGCAGGAGATCGACGTCACGCCGTACCGCGGCAAGCGCCTGCGACTGCGTGCGGCCGTGCGCGTGGAAGGCGACGCGGTGGCCGGGCTCTGGATGCGCGTCGATCGGCCTGGGCGGCGCATCGGCTTTCTCGACAACATGGGCGATCGTCCGATCACCACTTCGACCTGGACGTACTACGACATCGTCGGCGACGTGCCGGCGGACGCCGTGGCGTTGCGCATCGGCATGACGCAGCGCAGACGCGGCAGCACGAGCTTCGATGATCTCTCACTCGAAACGATCCCCACGCCGCCGCTGCGCCACGCACCGCCGCGCGCGATCACGTCGCGCGGCATGGAGAACCTGATCGCATTCACACGCCTCTTCGGCATAGTGCGCCATTTCCATCCGACCGATGAGGCGATGGCCGCGGACTGGGAAGCGATCGCCGTGAACGGCGCGGAGTACGTCGAAACGGCGAAGGATGCGAACGAACTGGCGGCGCGCCTGTCGGAGGTGTTTCTTCCGATCGCGCCGACGCTCCGCGTCGTTGCGCAGAAGACCGCGCCGCATGCGACGGTGCTGCAACCCGAGCATGCAACCGCCTTCGTCTATTGGGAGCATTACGGCTTCGGCCAGTCGCGGCAGGACACCACGTACACGAGTGATCGCCTGCGCCGCGCGCTCGATGTGCCCGCCGATCCACGCATTCCCGATCCGCGGCAGCCGTACACGATGAACCTCGGCGGCGGCGTTTTCGCGTCGCTCCCGCTCGCGGTCTTCGCCGATGCCTCGCACACGCTGCCGCATGCCACGAAGAAGAGCCTCGATTACGCGCCGTCGTCGTACAGCGGAAACGATCGCGCCACGCGCATCGGCGTGGCGGTGATCGTCTGGAACGCGCTCGAACATTTCTTCCCGTACTTCGATGTCGTCGACGTCGACTGGTCTGCGCAGTTGAAGACGCTCCTGCGCGCGGCCGGCTCGGATCGCGATGAACATGCGTTCCTCAGGACATTGCAGCGCATGATGGCCTCACTCCACGATGGGCATGGCGGCGCGCAGATCTCGACCACTGTTCCACCGCGCGCCACCCTGCCGCTTCTCTGGCGCACGATCGAGAACACGCTGGTGATCACCGGCGTCGATCCGCAGATCGACAGCGTGCACATCGGTGAGGAAGTGGTTGCCATCGGCGGCAAGTCGGCGATGCAGGCCATTCAGGAAGCGGAGTCGCTCGTCTCCGCGGCGACGCCGCAGTACCGGCGGTACGTCGCGTTGCGCGATCTCTCGTCCGGCGTAGCGGGATCGAGAGTCGTGCTCACCATTCGCGATGCTGCGGGCGCGAAACGCGACGTGACGCTCTCGCCCGAGGTTCGCAAGGAGCCGGTGCGCGAACCGAAGCCCGAAACCATCATGGAACTGAAGCCTGGCCTCTGGTACGTCGACGTCGATCGCTTCACCGACAGCGAATTCGAAGCAGCACTGCCGAAGCTCGCGAACGCGCGCGGAATCGTGTTCGATCTGCGCGGATATCCGCGTTCTTCGACCGCGGGGCTCCGCCACTTGAGCGACACGAACATCGAGTCGGCGCGCTGGAACGTACCGCTCGTACGGAAGCCGGGCCATGAGAATGTCGAGTGGGACACGAGCGGCCGCTGGAATCTCGAACCACTCGCGCCGCGGCTGACGAAGAACCTCGTCTTTCTCGCCGAAGGGCAGTCGGCGAGTTACGCCGAGTCGTGGCTCGGCATCATCGAGGCGTACAAGCTGGCGACGATCGTCGGCGAGACGACGGCCGGCACGAACGGCAACTACAACGCGATCCGGCTTCCCGGCGGCTATCGCGTGACGTTCACCGGCATGAAGGTGTTGAAGCACGACGGCTCGCGGCATCACGGCGTCGGAATCGCACCGAACGTGCCGGTCGAGCGCACGCTGGCCGGCATACGCGCGGGCCGCGACGAGCAGCTGGAGAAGGCGATCGAGATTCTCGAACAGTGAAGCGGGCTCACGATTTTTGCCGGTTGTCAGGAAAACCTTCCCTCCTGCTATCCGATCATGGTCAAGTCTGAACCCTTTGCGAGATAGTTGACCCGTCAATCAAGGGGATTATGGGTCCACGTTCGATCCCCGTGCAGCTGCATGACAAACTCGCTTTGAGTGTTTTCAATCACTTACGCGCTTCTGGCATCGCGGCACCAGATCCGCTCTAGGGGTCGTCCATCACTTTGAGGGAGGACTTCCTATCTTGAAACGGTACATCCACTATCTTGCGGTCAGTGTGCTCGTGGCGGGCTCGACGCTCGCGCAGAGCGCGAATGCCAGCGCGGTTGCGGCGGCACAGGAGCATTTCCGCGGTAATCGTGCGGCGTACGGTCTGACGGACGCCGATCGCGAGCTTCATCAGCGCAGCGCGCGCACCGACAAACAGGGCTGGACGCACGTCCGCTTCGATCAGAACGTCAATGGCGTTCGCGTGTTCGAAGGGGAAGCGATTGCGCACGTCGATCCGAAGGGCAAAGTCACGGTGACGAACGCGCTCCGCGGCAACCTGCAGGTCGATACCAACCCGCGCATCGCCGAGGCGACGGCGATCGCCACCGCGGTCAACGCGGTCAATCCTCGCGGCCGGTACGACGTCAGGAGCGAGCTCCAGGTCCTCCCGAAAGGGGAGCACAGCAACACGACGCAGCTCGTGTGGCACGTGACGCTCTACGTCGAGAACGACGTCGATCAGACCGGGAAGTTCGAGTACTTCGTGAATGCGCGCGACGGAAAAGTCGCGCTCGCGTACGACGCGCTCGAAACGTCCAACACCACCGGTACGGCGAAGACGATGTACGTCGGCGACCAGACCATCAACGTCGATCTCACCGACAAGTACTACCTCCGCGATCTCACCCGCGGCGGCGGCAACTACACGGTCGACCTCAACGGCGGCACCTCGGGCGGCACGATCGTTTCGTCCACCACGTCGACGTTCGGCGACGGCATCAAGACCGATTGCAGTGGCGGCCCGAATGACGTCACCGCCGCCGCCGAAGTGCACTTCGGCATGGCCGCGAGCTGGGACTACTACAAGAACACGTTCGGCCGGAACGGAATCAACGGCGCCGGCAAGCAGGCCTACTCGCGCGTGCACTACTCGAACTGCTACCAGAACGCGTTCTGGAACGACAGCTGTTTCTGCATGACCTACGGTGATGGCGGCTCGACCTTCTACCCGCTCACCTCGATCGACGTGGCCGGTCACGAGATGTCGCACGGCGTCATGTCCACCGAGGCGAACCTCACCTACCGCGGTGAGTCGGGCGGCCTGAACGAGTCGAACTCCGACATCTTCGGCACGCTCATCGAGTACAGCATGAACAGCGCGGCGGATCCGGGCGACTACTGGATCGGCGAGCGCATCTACCGCTCCAACTACGCGGCCAACGGCACGTACACGCAGACGAAGGCGCTCCGCTACATGGACGATCCTCGCAAAGACGGCGCGAGCCCGGCCTGCTGGAGCAAGCAGATCAAGAGCCTCGACGTGCACTACTCGTCGGGTCCGAACAATCACTTCTTCTACCTGCTCGCCGAAGGCGGCACCAGCGCGTGCAACGGCCGCGTGGTGACGGGTCTCGGCCGCGCGAAAGCCGCGGCGATCTGGTACGACGCCATCACGAACTGGATGACCTCGTCGACGAACTACGCCGGCGCGCGCGCCGCCGCTCTCAACGCGGCCGCGAAGCTGTATGGCGCGGGCTCGGCCGAGTACAACGCCGTCGCTTCGGCCTACTCCGGGATCAACGTCAACTAACCAACGGCAGTTCCTGTTGCAGAGAGCTCCCATCGCACGATGGGAGCTCTTTGTTTTTTGGTCGATGCATGGCAGCGACTCTGCAGTCCGCTACACTTCGACGGTGATGTCTTCTCCATCCACTTCGCAGTACGGCCACAACTTCGCTCTCGGACTGCAGGCGTCGCCGGTGCTCACCGATCACGACAAGCGCCTGCTCGATGCGATCCATCCCGCCGCGATCATTCTGTTCAAATCGAATTTCCGGCAGGACGCGCCGTACGACGACTGGCTGGCCGAATACGCGAGGCTGATCGAGGACGTGCGCCGGTACATCGGCCGCGAGAAGTTCCTCATCGGCATCGATCACGAAGGCGGTCGCGTCGTCCGTCCGCCGCGCCCGATCACCGTGTACGACTTCCCGTGCAACTGGGTCGATGAGGCCGCGGCCGTCGGACGGGCCGTGGGCATCGAGTTGTCGTCGCTCGGCGTGAACGTGAATTTCGCGCCGGTGGTCGACATCGATACGAATCCGACGAATCCGGTCATCGCCGAGCGCGCGTTCAGCAGCGATCCGAAGATCGTGACGCGCGCCGCGGTCGCGTTTCTCGAGGCGATGCAGGCCGAAGGGGTGCTCGCCTGCCCCAAACATTTTCCGGGACACGGCGACACCGATGCGGACTCGCACTTCGCTCTGCCGCACGTCGACGAAACGATCGAAGAGCTGCGTGCCCGCGAGTTGCAGCCGTACGCGGCGGTGCTCTCGCGCGTGCAGCTGGCGATGTCGGCGCACGTGATCTACGACAACATCGATCCCGAACATCCGGGCACGATCTCGTCCCGCATTCTCACCGGCGTTCTTCGCGACGAGCTGCAGTTCGGCGGCGCCGTCATTTCCGACGACCTCGGGATGAAGGCGATCTCGCCCTACTTCGACGATCCAGCCGCCGCGCCGCGCGCCATCGCCGCCGGCTGCGACATCCTCGCCGTCTGCGCGCACTGGACCGACACCACGCGCGCCTACGATCTCGCGCTTGCGGTGAGCGAAGCCGCGTCGCGCGATGCCTCACTGGCCGCGACTCTCGAAGTGTCGCGCGCGCGCATCGAACGCGTGCTCGCGGCCGCACGCGAGCCGCGCATCACGCGACTTCCGGAGAGCGTCTTCGAGGCGCACCGCACACTCGCGCCGCTCTACACACCGGGATCAGGAAAGCGCGAATACACCGGCATCAGCGCGTAGGGAAGAGGTTGTGCGGCGGTTCGCGCGCCGCCGGCGGAATCGCGCTACGATGCCGCCGTGACGTCGAATATTGACGCTCCCGCGCCGGTTCACTACACTCGCGATCCTTTCGCCTGCCGTTCGAGATGAGGCGACGTAGCCAAGTGGTAAGGCAGAGGTCTGCAAAACCTTCATCCGCCGGTTCGATTCCGGCCGTCGCCTCCAATCTCTCGACCCCTCCCCGATTCTCCTTCGTCTCCACCGTCACCTCGCACGGCTGGTATCAGCTCGCGCCGTTTCGCTGGTCGCCGGAAGAACAGATCCTGCGCCGGAAGGAAGTGCTCGACGGCGAAGTCGTCGAGCTCGCGATCACGTTCCGCAACGGCAAGCTGCGCGTCGCCGGTGCACGCGACTCCGATGAACTGCGCGCGCGCATGACGCGCATGTTTCAACTGGATGTCGATCTCACCGAGTTTCACGAGCTGGCGCGGGAGTCGGAGCGACACGCGTGGGTCGTCGAGAGTGGATTCGGCCGGCTGCTCTGCGGCTCGACGTTGTGGGAAGACGCGGTGAAGGTCATCACCACCACGAACACGATGTGGCGGCAGACGAAGCGGATGGTGGAACTGCTCGTCGAAACGTGCGGCCGCGACGGCGCGTTTCCCTCGCAGCGCGACGTGCTTCGCTTCACGCCGGACGAACTGCAGGAAGTGTGTCGCCTCGGCTATCGTGCGAAGACGATTCATCAACTCGCGTCATTCGATCTCACCACCGTCGGCGATCGAACGCTCGACACGCCGGCGCTCTTCAAGAGCTATCTGCAGTTGCCCGGCATTGGACCGTACGGCGCCGCGCACCTTCTGGCGATGGACGGCCGCCACGACTTCATCGCCGTCGATACCGAGTTCCGCCGCCACGTGCGCGACACCTATCACGCCGGCCGCAAGGTCACGGACAAGGCGATGCTGCGCCGCTATGCACGCTGGGGTCGCTGGAAGTATCTCGGCTACTGGTCGGAGCTCTGGAGCAGCTGAGCTGTGGCGGCGCGTTTGCAGCCGCGGGCCCGAGAACGGACGGGCAAACAGTGTACTCCGGTCGGGCGGCGAGTGAAATATTGACCGGAGGGGCGGCCGTTTGCATAATCTGTTTTGCGCACGTAAAACTTAAGTTGCTTGTTTTTCAATAGTTTACGTGCTCTTAATCGGAGACCGCGTGGACGAAAAGATCAAGCAGCTCCTGCAGGACCTCGGCACGGCGATCAATGAGTCGATCTCCGGCTCCGAGGATGTGAACCGTCACATCCAGAAAATCCGCGATGAGGGCTACGACCTCTACGTCGTCCTCGACGCCACCATTGGCCTCAACAAGCAGGACGGCACCTCCGCTGACGAGACGCCGGTCACGCCGGCCGAGCCGCTGCGCGAAGTGCAGTTCCGCATCAACGTCAACGACCTCGCGCTGCTTCGTGCCCTCGGCATCGATCCGACGCGCAAAGTTCGCGGCGCGCGCCGCGTCGAGCCGCTCGCACCCGCTCCGGAAGAACAGTGACTGCATCCAACCTCTACGATCTGTCGCCCGCGGAGCTCGAACGCACGCTGGGCGCGATCGTCTCTCCGCCGTTCCGCGCGCGCCAGGTGGAGGAGTGGATGCACACGCGCGGCGTTGCTTCGTTCGACGAAATGTCGAACATTCCGAAGGAAACGCGCGCGAGGCTTGCCGGGCAGTTCACGCTCGCGCAACCCGAAGTGCTCACGCGCACCGAGCCGGCGGGCGACGGCAGCCAGAAATATCTGTTTCGTCTCGCCGATGGCCAGCGCATCGAATCGGTCTACATGCCGATGGGCGATCGCACGAGCATCTGCCTTTCCTCGCAGGCCGGCTGCGCGGTCGGTTGCACCTTCTGCGTGACCGGCTTCTTCGGCGCCGGCCGCAATCTCACTCCGGCCGAGATGCTCGGCCAGTTCTTCGTCATCCGGCATGAGAAGCAGATTCCGGCCGAACAGATGAACGTCGTGTTCATGGGGATGGGCGAGCCGCTGCTGAACTTCGACCATCTCGTCACCACGCTCGACGTGCTCTACCGCAACATGGCACCGCGGCGGATCACCGTCTCGACGTCGGGCATCATCCCCGGCATTCAGGAGTTGGCGAAACTCGAGCGGCGCCCGAATCTGGCGATTTCCATCAACGCGCCCGATCGCAAACGGCGCGAAGAGATCATGCCGATCACGTCGAAGTACCCGCTCGAAGAGTTGATGGCCGTGCTGCGCACCTTCCCGCTCGAGAAGGGACGCGACATCACCATCGAGTACGTGCTGCTGGCCGGCTTCAATGATTCACCGGCCGATGCGATCGCGCTCGCGAAACTGATTCGCGGCATTCACGCGAAAGTGAACGCAATCCCGTTCAACGAGGATGCGAATCTGCCGCCGTGGATGCGCCGGCCGTCGGACAGGGAAATCGATCGCTTCGTCGACACGCTCGTGCGCAACGGCGTGCGCGTGACGGTGCGGCGCTCGAAGGGTCGCGACATCGCCGCGGCGTGCGGCCAGCTTCGCGGGAAAGAGGTGGCGAAGAGCCGCGCCACGCGCGAGCAGGCTAAGTCTTCACGCCTTCCGCGTACAACATCGGAATCCGAAAGCGAAGCGGCTTCGCACCGGCGTTGAGCTTTTCCTCGAGCTCGCGCCAGACACGCTCGTCGCTGGTCACGCCCATCCAGCCGTCCTTGAAGAACCCGATCAGCGGATGTCGCAGCATCGCCGTTCCATCGGCGAAGTGAAGATGGAACTCGCTTTCGACGACGTTGCGAAGCGTGAAGCCGGCGTCGGTGATCAGCGCCTCGATGCTCTCGCGCGTCCCGCGATGCGCCTCCTGCGCGTTCACGGCGTCGACGAGCGTCGACGGCACGCTCGCGCGGAAGAGATCGTAGAACGCCGCCATGTGCCCTTTGAGATTCGTCGTCACGGCGATGCGTGCGTTCTTTCTGGCGACGCGGTGACACTCCTTCATCGCCTTCGGCGGGTCGTCGAAGTTGTTGATGCCGAGGTTCGAGGTGATGAGGTCGAAGGACTCGTCGGCGAACGTCATCTCGTGAGCATCGCCCTCGACCAGCGCGACGTTCGTGATGCCGAAGACGTTGAGCTTGCGCCGCGCGCGCGTGAGCGCCGGTGCCCATGGATCGAGACCGGTGAAGTGCGACGACGGGCCGTGCGCATGTGCCAGCTCGATCAGCGGGAAGCCGGTGCCGCACGCGACGTCGAGTCCCTGGATGTTCGTGCGTAATTCGAGGTTATCGAAGAGCAGCGCGCCGAAGCGCGAGCTCCAGAAGGAGAGCTCGTCGTACGCTCCTTCGGCGAAGTCGGGATGCGTGGCGATGCTCATGACAATCGGTATCGCTCCAGCGCGGTGTGCAACGCGCCTTGCGGATTGAGCTGGCTGTGGAAGAGCGTGACCGCGTCGACGATGAATGGCGCCGACTCGTAATCGCGCAGCGATTTCGTGAAGAGCTCGATGGAGGAGGGAGGCCAGCCCTCGCGCATGCGCATCAACGTGAGATGCGCTTTGAAATCGCCGCGATCGAGGGTCACGCCGTTGCGGGTGACGACGTCGCGCACGATGCGCGCGATCGCGCCGAATGGCGGCTCCGGTGCAATGCCGACCCAGCCGACGCGCGCGTGGCGCGGGTTCGGAAAGAAGCCGCAGCCGCGCAGGCGCGCCTCGAATTTCGGGAGTGCCGCGAGCTCGGCGGTGAGTGGCGGTGTGATTTTCGGCAGGAGCGTCTCGGGTTGATCGCCGAGAAATGCGAACGTCAGATGCTGCGACTCGGGCTTCACCCACGCCGCGGCCGGCAGGCGCGTGCGAAAGCGCGAGACGCGCTCATCGAGGTCGCGCAGGACCTCCGCCGGAAAATGGGTAGCGATGAAAAGGCGCATGCAGCGGGACGAGTGGCGGCATTATAGAACTCCCCTCAATCCGCCTGTCCGGCGAGAAACTCCGGGGTGAAGATCTCCGCGATCCTCTCCTCGGCGAGCAGCTTCTTTTCGCGCAGCAGCTCGGGGATCGGCCTTCCGCTCTTCGCCGACTCCTTCGCCAGCTCCGCCGCGGCCGCGTATCCGATGATCGGATTGAGCGCCGTCGCCAGTGAGGGTGAGCTGATGTAGTACGCCTCGCAGCGCTCGCGATTCGCGGCGATTCCGCGGATGCATTTCTCCACGTACACCGGCAGGAAGTTCTTGAGGATCTCGATCGAGAACGTGATCTCGAACGCCATCAGCGGCATCATCACGTTGAGCTCGAGCTGGCCGGCTTGCGATGCGTAGGCGATGGCGGTGTCGGCGCCGATGATGTGGAACAGCACCTGGTTCATGCACTCGAGCAGCGAGGGATTGACCTTGCCGGGCATGATCGACGAGCCGGGCTGCACCGCCGGCGGCACGATCTCGGCGAGGCCGGTGAGCGGCCCGGAGGAGAGCAGGCGGAGGTCGTTCGTGACGCGCGTCAGCTCGAGCGCGAGGTTGCGCAACGCCGCGGAAACGGCTACGACCGGGAGCTGCGATTGCATCGCTTCGCGCAGATCGTCGGTGGCGTTGAGGTCGAGACCCGTCGCTTCATTCAGGTGCTTCACCACCGTGAACCGATAGCCGCGCGGCGTGTTCATCCCCGTGCCGGTGGCGGTGCCGCCGATGCCGAGCGTCTGCAGTTCCTTTGCGGCATCGCGCAGGAGCTGCGTCGCGCGGCGCGTCGCTGACGCATACGCCTTGAACTCCTGCCCGAGCGTCACCGGTACCGCGTCGGCGAGATGCGTGCGCCCCGACTTGATCACATCGGCGAACTCGTTGCCTTTCCCGTCGAGCACCTCGATGAGGCGCTGCAACTCCGGAACGAGCTCGCGCAGCAGCAGCAGCGTCGCGATGCGGATGGCCGTCGGAAAGACGTCGTTCGTCGACTGCGCCATGTTTACGTGGTCGTTCGGATTGACCGGCTTGTAGATCCCGAGCTGCCCGCCCAGCGAAATGTTCGCGAGGTTCGCGAGCACCTCGTTGCAGTTCATGTTGAACGACGTGCCGGCGCCGGCCTGAAAGACATCGACGACGAAGTGCTTCCGATGATTCTCGAAATCGCCGAGGATCCGGTCGCACGCCGCGACGATCGCCCCCGCCCGCTCCTCATCCATCGACCCCAGCTCCCGATTCGCCAGCGCCGCACTCCGCTTCAGCAGAATGAACGCGCGAATGAATGCGGGATGCTCGCGCAATCCGCTGATGGGATAGTTCTCCACCGCCCGCTGCGTCTGCGCGCCGTACAGCGCGTCATCCGGAACAGAAACGGGACCGAGCGTGTCATTTTCGATTCGCATTGCCACTCCTTAACGATTACAGATGTCCATCCTGACGCATGCACTTATAGGTGTCTTGACGGACGGGTGGTGTTCTGTGGTTCTATTTCGATTGCAGGAGTAAGTATGCGGATGAGGGTTGTGCTCTTTGCCACCGCCGTGGTGGTGTTGTTTCATGGTGCTGTTCCCCTCCGTGCTCATCCTACGCGGCCGGCAGACGCGAAGGTGGCGATTGATCGAATCAGCGGTGAGAGCAGCCATGCCGAGCCCGTGCAGATTCTTCGCGGAGCCGAAGCGAAAGCGCATCTTGCCGAGCTGAAAAGCAAAAGGCCTTCCGTTTTCAGGATGGCCGAGCGACGGATGTCGGCGCGCGGGTATCGGCCGACTGAACAAGTCGTGGTTCTGCGCACTGCGCGAACGGAGCCGTCGCTCTATCAGCCGACGCAAAGCATTCCAACCTCAGAGGGCGAGATCGTCTTCTGGTCGTGGGATGACGGTGACGATTCCACCTGGGAAGGAACGATGTACATCTCGCGCTATTCGAATGGTGCGGAGATGCTTCAGGAGGCGCAGTTCGACATTGCGACGGCGACACCATCGGTGATGTTCGAGTCGACGATTTGGAAGCATCTGCCGGGTCTCGAATATGCCGCCGGCGACGATCCAAACGTGCAAGGATCGCCGGTGTTGATGGCGTCACTTCGTGGTGCAACCGCCACACCTCAGATCGAGCTCGCCACGTCGATGCCTCGACCGGCGCGAGAATGGCTTGGTTGCGTGGTGAACGGTTGTCTTGTCGGCGCGATCGCGTGTGCGTTTTCGGGGCCCGCGTACCCTGAATGCGTCGTGCTTGTGTGTGCTGCCGTGAAGCTTGGCTGCACGGTTCAGATTATCCTGACATATTTGTGAGGCTGCGATGACGATCAATACGGACGTACAGGACGTGGCGATTTCGCGTGGGTTGCTGCTCGTGCTGCTTGCGGGAACGGTAGTGGCGGGAGCGTTGATCGCGGCGTTCGTTGCAACCATTCTCGTGCGCGCCGGCGGAATGAGTGCGCCACTCAGTCGCGCCATTACGTTTCCGATCATCCCTCTGGGGATCTATCCGGTTCTCAAGGTACGTGCGGTGATGCGCCGGATCGAGTTCTCGACGCCCTTCTGGAAATGGGCGATTGTCTGGAGCGTGCTGATGTTTCTCAGCAACCTCTACGTCGCGCCCGCGATTGAGCGGATGCTCGAATAGACGAACGAGCGCGGCGCTGAGGCTACGCTTTCAGCGCCGCGAGCTTTTCGCGCGATTCTTCGAAGACCTGTTTGTGGAGCG
This sequence comes from Thermoanaerobaculia bacterium, assembly GCA_036261885.1. Taxonomy (GTDB): domain Bacteria; phylum Acidobacteriota; class Thermoanaerobaculia; order Gp7-AA8; family Gp7-AA8; genus QHVT01. The sequence continues at coordinate 38,649 of DATAJY010000012.1, forward strand.
ACTGGCCGTGGGCGTCCATCGTGACGATGGCCATGAAGTCTTCGACCCAGAGGTGCCAGATCGCTTCGGGGGAACCGAGGTCCATCCAGTCGACACCGTCGACGCGCTTGATCGAGGCGGCGCAGACCTGCGCGGCGCCGCCGATGGCGTGCATGTAGACCGCTCCATATTCCTTGCACGCGGCGAGCGTCTTTTCGCCCATGCCGCCTTTGCCGATGACGCCGCGGATCTTGTAGTCGCGAATCACCTCATGTTGATAGGGCTCTTCACGCGAGGAGGTGGTCGGGCCGGCGGCCTTGCAGACCCATTGATCGCCTTCTTTCACCATCACCGGTCCGCAGTGGTAGATGATCTGCCCTTCGAGAGGGACCGGCGGTCTCACCCCTTCGTGAATCCGGTGATGCACGGCATCGCGGCCGGTGTAGAGACGGCCGGTGATGGCCACGGTGTCGCCGACGTGCAGCGAGCGGATGGTTGCTTCATCGATCGGAGTGGTGAGTCTGACGAGAGCCATACGTTCCCTTCGGGGAGTGAGGATTGAGAATTGAGGATTGAGGATGCCTCGATCCTTCGTTCCTCAATTCTGCATCCTCAATCCTCAATCCTTCAGTACAGCCATTCCTGTACGTTGCCTTCGAGATCGAGCTCGGCGCCGCGTCTGCGGAACGCCCAGCACATGTATGCGATCGATACGAAGAACGATGCGGGCAGGCGGTTGAGTTTGCCGATCTTGCAGGCGAGGAGCGTGGTCTTGCCGCCGAAGCCCATCGGGCCGATGCCGGATTGATTCGCCTTCTCGACGACGCGGGCCTCGAGTGCCGCGAGCTCGGGGTCGGGATTCTCGTCTTCCATCGTGCGGAGCAGTTGTTCCTTCGCGTGGCCGTAGCCGGTGCCGCGATCGCCGCCGATGCAGACGCCGAGGATGCCTGGGCCGCAGCCCTGTCCCTGCGCCTGGAGGATGCAATCGAGGATCGCGTTCTCCACGCCTTTGAGGTCTCGTCCGCCGAGGTTCGGATGCGGGAGGGAGTACTGCGCGTTCATGTTCTCGCAGCCGCCGCCTTTGAGCATGAGCTTCACTTCGACATGCGGCTCGCGCCATTGATGGAAGTGAAAGACCGGAGAGCCGGGGCCGGTGTTGTCGCCGGTGTTTTTGCCGGTGACGCTGTCGACGCTGTTCTGTCGCAGGTACCCCTTTTTGGTCGCGGCGCGCACGGCTTCGGTGGCCACCTCTTCGAACTCTAGCTGGTCGTAGCCGACCGGCGTATGCACGTAGAAAAGGATCGTGCCGGTGTCCTGGCAGAGCGGCAGCGAGTTGTCGCGTGCGAGGACGATGTTGCAGCCGATGACATCGAGTGCAACGTCTGCATTCGAGCCCTGCACTTCCTGCTGACGCGCGCCGGTGACGGCGCTCACGACGTCCTGTGGCAGCTGGGTCGACGTGCGGCGGATGAGCTCGAGGATCGAGTCGAAAAGGGCGGACTGCGGCTGAACGGAATGAAGAGGTGCGGTGGCGCTCATGCGGCGGGTTCTCCCGGACGGGAGTCTATAACGAGCGATCGGCGGAAGGGATTTCTACCAGTGAATGACGGTGAGCCCTTCGATGGAGTCGAAGCCGCGATCATTGGTGAGGAGAGGCAGGTCGTGTTGCAGGCAGAGCGCGGCGATCCAGAGATCGTTGATGCGCGAAGACTTGAGCTCGGCGGCCAGATGTGCGCGAACACGCCCATAAATGCGTGCCGTCTCGAGCGTCGGATGCAGCACGGTCCAAAGCGTCAGCAGGTCGTCCACGAGGGCGAGATTGCGTGCGACCTGCCGTGATTGATGCGCGCCGCTCAACAGTTCTCCTACGACCGGCAGCGGCAGCAGGATCTCCGCATCGCGAAGGTGCGGCGGCTCATCGCGCAGATCGCGAGTGAAATCGGCGATCGCGTTCGTATCGACTGCGATGCGAATCAAACGTCGTCCGGATCGTTCCAGGGAGGGAACATGGATTCGATCGCCTCGTGAAACGAAGGATCGGTGATGGCTCCGCGCAATTTCTGGAGGTGCGCCTGACGCTCTTCGCGACTGAAGCTGGCAGGCGGTACCTCGACGCGGACTTCGGTTCCGAGTCTCACACCTTCCAGCGGCTCGCGCACCGTGATCGTCTTCGTTTCGCTGTCGTACTCCGCCGTGATGACCACCTTGCTCATGCTCTGCTGAACATACGCTCGCCCCCATTCCTTCGCAACCGGCGCACATCTCGCATCGAGTCCAACACTTTTGTTCTATTCTTCGCCGCGAAAGGGGGCGCACGACAGGAATTGACCACGCAGGAGCTCATGGAAGCGCAACGGCAGCAGGCGAACGAGTGGACGGTCGACGACGCGAGCTCGCTCTATATGATCGACCGCTGGGGAGCGGGGTATTTCGATGTGGCGTCCAGCGGCGAAATGACCGTGGCGCCGCTCCAGTCGAAGGGGAGTACGGTGCCGATCATCGACGTGGTGCGCGAAGCGCAGTCGATGAATCTGGCCACGCCGCTGCTCATCCGCTTTCAGGATCTGTTGCGCCATCGCGTGGAGACCCTCAATCGTGCGTTCGCTTCGGCGATTTCGGAGCACAACTACCGCGGCTCGTACCGTGGCGTCTTTCCGATCAAAGTGAATCAGCTGCGTGAGGTGGTCGAGGAGATCCTCGACGCCGGCCGGCCGTTTCATCACGGCATCGAAGTCGGCTCGAAGCCGGAGATCTTCGCGGGGCTGGCGGTACACACCGATCCCGAATCGATCCTCATCTGCAACGGCTACAAGGACCGCACGTACATCAAGACCGCGCTCACCGGCCGCAAGCTCGGCAAGAAGGTGATCCTCGTCGCCGAGAAGGTGAGCGAGGTGGCGCTGATCACGCGCATCGCCGCGGAGATGGGCGTCGAGCCGTGGATCGGATTGCGCGTGCGGCTGCTGTCGAAGGGCGCCGGCAAGTGGGCCACTTCCGGCGGCGAGCATGCGAAATTCGGCCTCTCCACGGCGGAGATGCTCGAAGCGATGGAGATCATGAGCGAGGCGAACATGTCGTCGTCGTTCAAGCTCCTGCACTTCCACATCGGCTCGCAGATTCCGGACATCCTCACCATCAAGCGCGCCGTGCGCGAAGCGGCGATGTACTACGCAAAGCTCTACAAGAGCGGCCACAAGCTCGAGTACGTCGACGTCGGCGGCGGTCTGGCCATCGACTACGACGGTTCGCGCTCCACGTTTCACAGCTCGATGAACTACTCCGTCGAGGAGTACGCGAGCGACATCGTCTACAACATCATGGATGTGTGCGACGACGAGAAGGTGCCGCATCCGATCATCGTTTCGGAATCGGGACGGGCCACCGTGGCGCATCATTCCGTGCTGGTCGTGCAGGCGTTCGGCGCGATCGAAAAGACGCCGCAGGAGTCACGCACGATTCAGGCGAAAGACCACAAGCTGGTGCGCGAGCTGATCGAGATCGACAGCTCTCTCAGCGCGGACGGCATGCAGTCGGCCTGGCACGACCTGCAGCAGATCAAGGAGCAGGCGCAGACGATGTTCGAGCTCGGCCTGCTCGATCTCGATGTGAAAGCGCGCGTCGAGTCGCTCTACTGGCAGACGGCCGAGCGGATGCAGCTCATCGTGCGCGGCATGGACTCCGAGGAAGTGCCGGAGGATCTGCGCAACCTGAGCAACGAGCTCGCCGATCAGCACATCTGCAACTTCAGCGTCTTCCAGTCGCTGCTCGATCACTGGGCGCTGGGACAGCTGTTCCCGATCGTCCCGATCCATCGTCTGAACGAGCGCCCGCAGCTCGACTCGACGCTCGTCGACATCACCTGCGACTCGGACGGCAAAGTATCGAAATACATCGATCTGAACGATGTGCGCGAAACGCTGCCGCTCCACGAGATCCGTTCGGACGAGCCGTACTACCTCGGCATCTTCCTCACCGGCGCCTACCAGGACATCATGGGCGACATCCACAACCTCTTCGGCCGCGTGAACGAGGTGCATGTCTTCCTCGATCCTGACGAGGAGTCCGGCTTCTACATCGAAGAAGAGATCCCCGGCCAGCCGATCGGGGAAGTGCTGGCCATGACCCAGTGGGACTGGCGCGATCTGGAGAAGCGGATGAAGCAGCAGATCGACGTCGCCATCAAGCAGGACCGGGTCAAACCGAACGAGGGGATGAGGCTGCTGCAGGACTTCGAACGCGGCCTCAAGGACCAGACCTATCTGACGTTCGAGTAGGTGTGTCGGCTGTCACCGCTGCGCGGAATCGAGTTTTGTAACGCTTCGTTACAGTGCGTGCTTACAACGAACAGGAGAAACAGACTCATGCGTAGATTTTTCGCGCTCAGCATCATCGTGCTCTGCCTTTCGGCGGCGAACGCCTTCGCCGGTGCCGAGGCGCGCATGTCGGGGAAGATCGTCGACGCTGCCACGGGCGAGCCGGTGGCGAATGCCGTCATCACGTACGAAGCGACCGAAATGAAGAAGGTCAAGCAGGACACGAAGGCCAAGGCCGACGGCAGCTATGCGATCTTCATTCTGGACGGCACGATCCGCTACAAATTCACCATCGTGGCTCCGGGCTACACGCCCTACGAGGAAACGCTGAAGCTGCAGATCGGCGCGACGACCGAGAAGAAGTTCGCGCTCGACAAGGTCGGCACGGCCGCTCCGAAGCAGGGAACGATGGAGACCAAGACGGTCATCGATCCCGGCGCGGTGGCGTACAACGAAGGGGCGGATCTCGCGAATGGCGGCGATCTGGCCGGCGCGCTCCTGAAATTCGAAGAGGCGGTGAAGGGCAATCCCGATCTGACCGCCGCGTGGATCGCGCTTGCGAAGACCGCGTACAAGACGAAGAACTATCCGCGTGCGATCGAGGCCGCCAATAAGGCGCTCGAGGTCGACGACGAGCAGCCCGATCTGTACACGGTGCTCTATCACTCCTACACCGCCACCGGCGACAAAGCCGCGGCCGCCAAAGCGGAAGCGAAGATGCCGAAGAACGCGGGCGGGCTGTTCAATGAAGCGGCGCGTCTGATCAATGCCGGCAACGACACCGGCGCCGAGGCGCTGCTCAAGCAGGCCGTTGCGGCCGACGAGAAGTTCGCTCAGGCGTACTACGAGCTCGGCATGATCTACGTGCGCACCAGCAAGAATGCCGACGCGAAGGCGATGCTCACGAAGTATCTCGAGCTCGAGCCGGCCGGCAAGGATGCGGCGACCGCGAAAGAAATGCTCAACTACGTGAAGTAAGATTCGTCTCTCGGGCGGATGGGCGTGGTTCTCGCCTGTCCGCCCTTTTTGTATTCATGCGCAAACTGCTGGCCTCGGCCGTTCTCCTTCTCGCCGCCTGCACGTCGACGCGCGCCACCGCTCCGGTGACGTCGCCGGAGATCCGCATCGTCCAGACGAGCGGTGTGCCGCCCGCGGCGCGCAACATGTCCGGTCCGATTCCGCTGCGCTACGCGGTGCGCGTGACGAACCGCGCGAAGGAGCCGATCACGCTCAAGCGCGTCACCGCGCAGTCGATCGGCTCGGGTGCATACGAGTTACGCTCGCAATCGAAGCCGTTCAACGACGAGATCGCCGCCGAAGGACGTCGCGACGTCGAATTCTGGGCCAGCGGGTTCGTCGCCGATCCGACGATCCTCGGCGCAAACGGGCCGGTCACCATTCGCCTGATCGTGCACTTCGACTCCCCGAAAGGTGAGTTCGACGAGATCGTCGTGCAGCAGGTGAACGCGCTCGGCTCCAGACAGGAACCGTAGCGCCTACGCCAGCGCCGGCACCGCTTCCGGTTCGTACGCGAGATTCGGCGCGAGCCACCGTTCCACTTCGCTCACGCTCATCCCTTTGCGTCGCGCGTAATCCTCGATCTGATCGCGCCCGAGCTTCCCGACGGCGAAGTACTTCGACTGCGGGTGCGCGAAATAGAGACCGCTCACTGACGCCGCCGGCATCATCGCGAAGGACTCGGTAAGCTGGATGCCGAGCTCCTCGGCGCCGAGCAATCGGAACAGCGTCTCCTTTTCCGTGTGATCGGGCGATGCGGGATAGCCGGGCGCGGGCCGGATGCCGCGATACTTCTCGGCGATCAGCTCCGCGTTCGACAGCTGCTCATCGTGTGCGTACCACGACGTCCGCAGCTCGCGATGCAGTTTCTCCGCGAGCGCTTCCGCGAGGCGATCGGCCAGGGCTTTGGTCATGATCGAGTTGTAGTCGTCGTGATCCTTCTGAAACTCGGCCACGAGCTCCTCGACTCCGATGCCGGCCGTCACCGCGAAGCCGCCGACGTAATCGCCGCCGGGCGCGATGAAATCGGCGAGCGCGAGATTTTCGCCGGTGGTCGTCTCCTGTTGCTGGCGCAGCGTGTGGAAGCGGGCATCAGCGAGAACGATGTCGTCGCCTTCGCGGCGCGCCGGCCAGATGCCGTATACCGCGCGCGCTTTGAGCAGACGCTTCTCGATGATCTCGGCCAGCAGCTTGCGCGCGTCGTCGTAGAGCTCCTTCGCGCGCGGCTCTTCGAGAATCTGCGGATAGCGCCCGCGCAGTTCCCACGTCGTGAAGAACGGCGTCCAGTCGATGTACGGCTCGATCGAATCGAGCGGCACGTCTTCGAGCACCCGCACGCCGGTGAATGGCGGCGGAGCGATGGTCCCGTGCTCGATCTTCGGTGCGCGCTTTCGCGCTTCGTCGATCGAGAGAATCTTGAGCTCGCGTTTCTCGATGCCGTCGCGCAGCTTCGCGTATTCGGCTGCGACGTTCGAGGCGAATTCATTCGCGCGATCCGAGAGGAGCGCGCTGACGACGCTGACCGCGCGCGACGCGTCGAGCACGTGCACGGTGGGGTGGCGATACTTCGGAGCGATCCTCACCGCGGTGTGCAGCTTCGAGGTCGTCGCACCGCCGATGAGCAGCGGGACGCGGAAGTGGCGGCGCTCCATCTCGCGTGCGACGTGCACCATCTCGTCGAGCGATGGCGTGATGAGGCCGGAGAGGCCGATGGCATCGACGTTCTGTGCTTCCGCCGCATCGAGGATCTTGTCTGCCGCAACCATGACGCCGAGGTCGATGACCTCGTAGTTGTTGCAGCCGAGAACGACGCCGACGATGTTCTTGCCGATGTCGTGCACGTCGCCTTTGACCGTGGCCATCAGGATTTTGCCGCGTGCGCGGGTGTCCCCCGACGCCGCTTTCTCCGCTTCCATGAACGGCAGCAGATACGCGACCGCCTTCTTCATGACGCGCGCGCTCTTCACGACCTGCGGCAGGAACATCTTGCCGGCGCCGAAGAGATTGCCGACCACGTTCATGCCGTCCATGAGCGGGCCTTCGATGATCGAGAGACCACTCGGATACTTCTGCCGCGCTTCTTCGACGTCGGCGTCGATGTGATCGACGATCCCTTTCACCAGCGCGTGCGAGAGGCGTTCTTCGACGCTGCCCTGGCGCCACGCTTCTTCTTCCTTCGCCGTCGCGGTCGATTTGCCTTTGACCGTATCGGCGAAGGCGACCAGGCGTTCGGTGGCGTCGGGACGGCGGTCGAGCAGCACGTCTTCGACGAGCTCGAGGAGATCCTTCGGGATTTCTTCGTAGATGCCGAGCTGGCCGGCGTTGACGATGCCGAGGGTCAGGCCGGCGCGGATGGCGTGATAGAGAAAGGCCGCGTGCATCGCCTCCCGCACGACGTTGTTGCCGCGGAAGGAGAACGAGACGTTCGAGATGCCGCCGCTGGCGTTCGTGAGCGGGAACTTCTCGCGCAACTGGCGCACGGCCTCGATGAAAGCAATCCCATACCCGTTGTGCTCTTCGATGCCGGTGGCGACGGTGAGCACGTTCGGATCGAAGATGATGTCGGTCGGATCGAAGCCGACTTCGTCGACCAGGATGCGATACGCGCGCGACGAGATCGCCACCTTGCGCTCGATCGAGTCCGCCTGTCCCTGCTCGTCGAAAGCCATCACCACCACCGCGGCGCCGTAGCGCCTGCAGAGGCGCGCGTGTTGTTTGAAGACTTCTTCGCCTTCCTTGAGCGAGATCGAATTGACGACCGATTTTCCCTGCAGGCATTTGAGTCCTGCTTCGAGCACCGACCATTTCGACGAGTCGATCATGATCGGGACCTTGGCGATGTCGGGCTCCGAGGCGATGAGGTTGAGGAACTCGGTCATCATCGTTTCGGAGTCGAGCAGCCCCTCGTCCATGTTGACGTCGAGGATGTTCGCGCCGCCGTCGATCTGTTGTTTGGCGACGCGCAGCGCCTCATCGAGGTTGCCTTCCTTGATCAGCTTCGCGAACTTCGGCGAGCCGGTGACGTTCGTGCGCTCGCCGACCATGATGAAGCCGGCGCCGGCGGGGCTGCTGTCGTCACGCGAAGCCACGGTGAGCGGTTCGAGTCCGCTCAGACGCAGATGCGGTTCGATCGGATGCGGCTTGCGCGGTGGAAGCGTCGCCACGAGCTCGCTGATGCGTTTCACGTGGTCGAAGCCGGTGCCGCAACAGCCGCCCACGATGTTCAGCCAGCCGTTCTCCGCGAAATCGCGCAGCACGGCGGCCATCATGTCGGGCGTCTCATCGTAGCCGCCGAGGGCGTTCGGCAGGCCGGCGTTCGGATAGCAGGAGATGTAGATCGGTGCGAGCTTGGCGAGCTCTTCGACGTGCGCGCGCATCTCTTCCGCGCCGAGGGCGCAGTTCACGCCGACCGCGAGCAGCGGCGCGTGCGAGATCGAGTTCCAGCACGCCTCGACCGTCTGTCCGCTGAGCGTGCGGCCGGCGGCGTCGGTGATGGTGATCGAGGCGATCACCGGCAGCGTGATGCCGGTGTCGGCGAAATACTTCTGAATCGCGAAGAGCGCCGCTTTGAGATTGAGCGTATCGAAGGTCGTTTCGGGGAGAAGGATGTCGACGCCGCCGTCGACGAGACCGCGCACCTGTTCGTAGTACGCGTCGACCAGCTCATCGAACGTGACGCCGCGGAAGCCGGGACGATTGACGTCGGGCGAGAGCGATGCGGTGCGGTTCGTCGGTCCCATCGCGCCGGCGACGAAGCGCGGCCTTTCGGGCGTCGAGTAATCGTCTGCCGCTTTGCGACAGATCTCCGCGCACGCTTTGTTGATCTCGTAGACGTACGGCTGCAGGTCGTAATCAGCGAACGAGATCGCCTGCGCGTTGAACGTGTTGGTCTCGATGATGTCGGCGCCGGCCGCGAGATACTTTCGATGAATCTCATCGAGCACCTCGGGTGCGGTAATCGACAGCACGTCGCTGGCGCCTTTGAGATCGCGCGGATGATTCCGGAAGCGCTCGCCGCGGAACTTCGCCTCGTCGAGCCCATACGTCTGGATCTGCGTGCCCATCGCGCCGTCGAGCACGAGGATGCGTTGATCGAGAATTCTCTTCAGTTCCGCGGTTCGATTCGGTTGTGCCATTGCGCGATCTCCGGAAAAACAAAAAGCCCCGCCACAAAGTGCGGGGCCGCTCGATGAACAAAGCGTGACGAATGCCGGCGTCTTTAGCTTTTTTTATCCTGGTTGCAAGCGGCCCGCAAATCACTCCAGGTGCGGCGAGGTTACGCTCGACGCGCCGCCGATGTCAAACGCGGCGGGGCGTGCCTTTCGGCATGCTGATTCGTATCAGAGCAAAACAGGAGGAACGGATGAAGATCATGCTCGCGCTGCTCGTGCTGCTGGGAAGTGCTCCGCTGTTTGCGCAGTATGGTCCGCCGGCGAAGGATCTCGAGGAGGCGTCGTTCTTCGTGCGCGAGATCTCACGGCAGATCGAGCCGGCCGTGCTCGAAGCACGCGATCAGGCCGCGGTGCTGACGTTGATGGCCAAAGTCGCGAATCGCCTGGCCGGCCTCAAGCAGGCCGAAGAGATCGCGTTCGGACTGAAGCTGATCGACGATTACCTCGAGCGTCGCGAGCGCGGGTCGCGTCCGCTGTCGCGCGAGAATCTCGTCACGCTGATGAGCGTGCGCAAGGAGCTCGAGCTGCAGCAGCCGCCGTATGCGAACGTCGCCCTGCGCGAACGCCTGCATCACGAGTTCGTGCATCCGGCCGAACGCGAGGCGCTGCTGAACAAAGCGAAGATCGATGCGCTGCTCGCGCACTGGCAGATGTTCGTGATGCGCAACATCGAGCCGTTCAACAAGGACTTGATGGACGGGGTGCGCGAGGTGGCGAAGGAGCAGGCGGTGCAGTGATTCGCGTCTGCACTATGATCGCCAGTCATGACCTCCGTCACCGAAACGCCCATCGCCCACACCGATCCGATCAATGCGCAGATTCTCGCGATCTCCGAGGATCGCATTCAGGGATTCGTGCGCGATCCGTTCGGTGAGATCGCGGCGCTGGCCGGACTCGATCCCGAGCTGGTGATGGAGCGTGTGCGCGCGATGCTGCGCGGCGGCACGATTCGCCGCGTGCGGCAGACGCTCATGGCCACGAACCTCGCCGAAGGGGCGCTCGTGGCGTGGCAGTTTCCCGCGGAGAAGCTCGATGCCGCGTTCGATTTCATGTTTCAGCAGGATCCGTTCTCCGGGCATGTCGTCATCCGCTCGACCGATGCGGCTACGCCCGGTTCGAACTATCGCCTCTGGACGACGGTGAAGGTGCCGCAGGGGTTTTCGGTCGAGCGTCATTGCGCGTTTCTGGCGACGCTCACCGGCGCCGAGCCTTTCCGCGTGATGCCCGCGAAGCGAATCTTCGCCCTCGGCGTCGGCCACGTCCGGCGCAAAGGAATGGAGCCGGGCTCGAAGTCAGACGAGCTCGCGGAGGTGAAAGACACCGCGAAGGTCGAGCTGACCGAGCTCGAATGGCAGGTGCTGACGGCGCTGAAACGCGAGCTCACGCCGGACGAGGTCTCGCGCGAGCTGTGGCAGACGCGCGCCGCCGAAGCGGGCGTGCCGCTGGAGACGTTCTTCGCAGTGGCCGAGAGTCTCAATGCGCGCCGCGTGATCGGACGATTCTCGACGTTTCTCGAGCATGTGAAACCGCTGGCCACGGGCGAGCGGGTGACCCGCTTCAATGCGCTGTTTCATTGGGCGGTGCCGCCGGGACGCGAGCTCGAGGCGGGACGCGAGGTGGGCCGCTTTCACATCCTCACGCACTGCTACTGGCGCGAAGGGGGCGCCGAGTTCAGAGACGTGAACATCATGGCCGTGGCGCACGGCACCGAGCGCGACACCGTGCTCGCGCACAAGGCGGCGATCGATGCGCATCTGGCGAGCGTTGGCATTCCGGTGACGTACACGAACGTCTTCTGGGGCGGCCGCAGCGAGATCAAGCCGAGCGAGATCTCGCCATTCGAGTACCGCGCGTGGTGCGCATCGCGCGGCGTCGACGCGGACGAGATGCGCGAGAAGCCGTGACCTGTGCGCGCTGCCGCTCGTCTGAGTGTGCATGCGAGCAACGGCCATCACTCTGTTGATCCTGACTTCCGTCTGTCTGTCCGCACAGCCGCGCGACCGGCGGGCGACGTTCCACAACCCGCAGGCGGCCAGCGTCGAGACTCAGGTCAAGCAGGCGACGCTGTGGCTCGGAGATCAGAAAAAAGAGATCGACCGCGACCTGCATGTGCTCTCCGAGTTGCGCACTGCCGATGACGCGCTCACCGATCCGATGCAGCCGTCGGTCGCGCTGCAGAAGGCACTCGATCACATCTCGAAGGCGGAGACATTCGTCTCGGACTTCCCGACGCGGCAGGGCATCGTCCGCATTCGTCAGCAACTCGAAGCGGCGAACCGCAGCCCCGCGTCCGCCGATTTCGGACGCTTACGCACGACTCTGCAGGGCGAGGCGATCCGGCCGGCCGCGCGCGTCGTTGCGCAGCTTGGCGCGAAGCTCACTGAGGATTCGCTGGCGTGGCTCACCGCACAGGAGCTGATCGCCGGACATCTGCGTCAGCTCACCGAGACGGCCGCGGAGTGTCTGCGCGAAACGACGAAGGAAAAGTGATCACGACGCCGCGCTGAACGTGACGCCCGGATTTTCCTTCTGCGCGTATTCGAGCTCCCATTCGGAAGAGAACAGCACGACCGCGCGATCGTTGCTGTCGGTGGCGACGCGCGCGCGGGACGGCAGGGTCATGCGCGCCACTTCGTCGACATCGCGATCGACCCAGCGCGCCAGCTTGTAGGAGAGATTCGTGAGCGTCGTCTCGACGTTGTACTCGGTCTCCAGCCGCGACTGCAGCACGTCGAACTGCAGCTCGCCGACCACCGCGAGAATCGGCTCGCTGCGCAGGCCGTCGTGCACCACGAACACCTGCATGGCCCCTTCTTCCTCGAGCTGTTCCAGACCCTTCTGAAACTGCTTCTGCCGCGTGACCTGTTTCGCGCGCAGCGTCGCGAAATGCTCGGGCGCGAAGCGCGGGATGCGATCGAACTCGATCGGATCGGCGGATGAAACGGCATCGCCGATTTGAAAGAGGCCGGGATTGACGAAGCCGATCACATCACCGGGATAGGCGCGATCGATGGTCTCGCGTTCCTGGGCGAAGAGGCGATGCGGACGGGTCATGCGCACTTCGCGTCCGAGCCGCGCGTGATGGACGGCCATGTCCTTCTCGAACACGCCGGAGGTGATGCGCATGAACGCGAGGCGATCGCGATGCCGCTTGTCCATGTTCGCCTGGATCTTGAAGACGAAGCCGGTGAAGGTCTCGTCGACGGGCGAGAGCTCGAACTCTTCGCCTTTCGCTTTCGCATGTCGCGGCGACGGCGGCGGCGCGAGCTCGATCACGGCGCGCAGAAACGGCTCGACGCCGAAGTTGTTGACGGCGCTGCCGTAGAACACCGGAATCACGCGGCCGTACTCGAACTGCTTGCGATCGAACGCGGCCCCCGCGCCTTCGAGCAACTCCGCGGCATCGCGCAGATCGCGCCAGGCGGTCGGGCCGATGGCTTCTTCGAGATTCGGATCGTCCAGACCGCTGACCGTCACCGGCGCGACCGACGCGCCATGCTTGGTGCGCTCGAAACGCAGCACCTGCTGATGACGCAGATCGAAGACGCCCTGGAACGTCGGCCCGTCGCCGATCGGCCAGTTCATCGGCACCGCCGAGACGTTGAGCTCGCGCTCGATTTCGCTCAGCAGCTCGAAGGGATCTTTGGCCGGCTGGTCGAGCTTGTTGACGAAGCAGAGGATCGGGATGTGCCGCATGCGGCAGACCTCGAAGAGCTTGCGGGTCTGCGGCTCGATGCCCTTGGCGCCGTCGAGCACCATCACGGCGCTGTCGGTGGCCGCGAGCGTGCGATACGTGTCCTCGGAGAAATCCTGGTGGCCAGGCGTGTCGAGCAGGTTGAGAACGGCGCCCTGATATTCGAACTGCAGCACGGTCGAGGTGATGGAGATGCCGCGGCTCTGCTCGATGGCCATCCAGTCAGACGTGGTGTGGCGCTGCTGTTTGCGCGCGCGAACCGAACCGGCCTCTTCGATGGCCCCGCCGTAGAGCAGAAGCTTCTCGGTGAGCGTGGTCTTGCCCGCGTCCGGATGCGAAATGATCGCGAACGTCCGCCGCCGGGCCACTTCGCGAGGGAGCTCTTCCTGAATGTCGACCGCTGCTGTCATGCGGCGAAAGGAACAGCGCGGGAGAGTAAGGCAATCCCTGGGCGCGGCGGGAGTGATATATGAGCGTTTAGGAATAAGATTTTATGAAGCGGCGGTTAATCGAGTTGAGTCGTTAAAACTAAGATAGGAGGCTGAAACATGACTCGTATCGTTCGTTACAACCCGTTTGGTGACCTCCGCCGCATGGAGGCGCGCTTGATGGAGCCGTTCTTCCGCTTCCCGTTCCTCTCCGAGGAAGTGCAGGCGAGCGCGTGGACTCCGGCCGTGGACGTTCTCGAGGAGACCGACAAGATCGTCGTGAAAGTCGAGGCTCCGGGCGTCGAGGAGAAGGATCTTCGCGTGACGTTCGAGGACGGACTCCTGACGATCTCGGGCGAGCGTCAGTTCGAGCGCCGCGATGACCGCAACTATCACCGCATCGAGCGTTCGTACGGCTCGTTCACCCGCTCGTTCACGCTCCCGCGCAGCGTCGACGGCACTCAGATCGCCGCGAACTACCGCAACGGCGTCCTCGAGGTCGAGATCCCGAAGAAGGAAGAGTCGCGTCCGAAGCAGATCCAGATCAACGTGAACGCCAACAAGCAGATCGAAGCGTGAGACTTCGTCCGGCCGGAGATCCCGTGTTCATGCGCGGGATCTCCGCGCCGTTTCACGGATTTCGCTTCACGAACAACTTCATCTCACTCGCGTAGCGCGGCTCGGCCGGCGCGAGATCGCGGGCCGTGGCGTAGTGCACGGCGGCGGCGCGCCGGTCTCCGAGGGCTTCGCAGACGGCGGCGAGGTTGTAGCGCAAGGGAGCGTTTCGCGGCTGCGTGCCGAGCGCTTTTTCCCAGATCTTTCGCGCATCGGCGAGGCGGTCGGCGGCGATCATGGCGAAGCCTTCCTCGAACGACGGCGCGGTTTCGTCGAGCGCGATCGACTCCCGCACTTTTCGCGGCGTGATCTTCTCCGCCGCGTCGAGCGCCGCGTAGCGCGCCGCCTGGTTGTACGCGATCTCGCGCTCGGCATTGGTCAGCGATTCGACGCGCGGGGACGTCCCTTCGCCCTTCGCGTAGAACGTCGATTGATACTTCATCACGTTCGACAGCGCGTCGATCCGCGCCGTGCACATCACATCGATCCAGACGTGCTTGCGTTTGACGCGATTGCCGTCGACGTCGCGCGTGCTTCCTTCGCCGCTGCGCTCGCTCGCCTCGCACTTGTAGTTCTTGATCGCCAGGTACACGTCGGACGGGCCGCTCTCCTGGCGCAGATCGCGCGCGTGGAAGAAGCCGGAGTGATTGAGCTCGTTCGTGAGGACGTCGACGAACGTCTCGATCGAGGCGTGATCGCCGATAGCCTGCACGACCGCCACCTTCTCCGCTTTGCCGAGACTGTGCGACGCGGGAACGATGCGCAGGAACGTGATGCGAGGCGAGACCGCCAGCATCGGGGAAGCGAGGAGCAGAGCGAGCGCGGTGAGGATGAGACGAGACATACGTGGAACGAAGCGCATGGGCCCGGCGCGAATCTTACGACGTTTCGGGGAGCGAGACGCTTGCGCGAATCGGGGCCCGAGTAGAATCCGCCCCGCATGCAATTGAACGTCACCAGCGAGATCGGCCGCCTGAAGAGCGTTCTCGTTCATCTTCCCGGCCGTGAAATCGATCTGATGATCCCGCCGATGATGGCGCAGCTTCTGTTCGACGACATTCTCTACGGACAGGTCGCGCGCGAGGAACATCGTCGCTTTCAGCAGCTCATCCGCTTCATCGCGGACGAGGTGTACGACCTGCAGGATCTGCTCGAGGAGGTCCTCGAGAATCCGGAAACGAAGACGCGCATCGTGCGCGATCTGGCGAAGCGCAACGGCCTCGGCCGCAAGCTCGTGGGGTGGCTGCTCGAACAGCCGGCCGCCGCTCTTGCGGAAGTGCTCATCGCCGGAATTGCGAAAGAGACGAAGTCCGGCGAGTTGCCGCAGTTCGATCTCTTCCCGATTCCGAATCTCTTCTTCATGCGCGATCCGCAGATCGTCCTCGGCGATCGCGTGGTCGTGTCGTCGATGGCCACCCAGGCGCGGCGCCGCGAGTCGCTGCTCTCGAAGTACGTCTTCGAGAACCATCCGATGTTCGCGAACGAGAATCCGTTCTGGGTCGACTTCATGGCCACGGAGCCGGAACGTCCGATGGCCCGCAACGTGCCGACGCTCGAAGGCGGCGACGTGCTCGTGCCGCGACGCGATCTGCTGCTCGTCGGCGTCACGGAACGAACGAACAAGGCCGGCGTCGAAGCGCTGATCCGCTCGCTGAAGGCAGCCAATGCCGGCGTGACGAGCGTGATCATCGTCGAGATCCCGCGGCATCGCTCGTTCATGCATCTCGACACGATTTTCACGTTCATCAATCACCACGAATGCCTGATGTATCCGCCGGTGCTGCTGCCGAGCGGCAGCCAGGCGGCGAAAGTGACGACGGTCGATCTGACGAAGAAGCGCGCCGAGGCGTATTCGGAGCAGAAGTCGCTCCTCGCGGCGCTGAAGAAGAAAGGGTTCGATCTCGAGCCGATCTACTGCGGCGGCAACAGCGCCGTCGATCAGCAGCGCGAGCAGTGGACCGACGGGGCGAATGCCTTCGCGCTCGCGCCCGGAATCATCCTGCTCTACGAGCGCAACGTGCGCACCGCCGAGGCGCTGGCGAAGCAGGGCTATCACATCGTTTACGAAGACGATCTCCTGCTCGGGCGCACGGAGCTCGAGACGTGGACCGACAAGAAGTACGCGCTGCAGATCGCCGGCAACGAGCTTTCGCGCGCGCGCGGCGGGCCGCGCTGCATGACCATGCCGCTGCAGCGCGAGGAGCTTTGATTGAGTCGACAGAAACTGGCCGTCGTTGCATTCGGCGGCAATGCGCTGCTGCGCCCGGAAGATCGTGGAACCCAGGAAGAACAGATCGCGCGCGCGAAACAGGCCGCGCGCTGGCTCGCGGAGATCGTGCGCTACGGCTACAAGCTGATCGTCGTCCACGGCAACGGACCGCAGGTCGGCAACATCCTCATCCAGGCGGAAGAGGCCTCGACGAAGATTCCGCCGCAGACGCTCGATGTGTGCGGCGCCCAGACGCAGGGCTCGATCGGATTTCTGCTGCAGCAGGCCATTCGCAATCGGCTGGAGTCGATCGGCATCAGCGCGGAAGTGGCGACGGTGTTGACCGAGGTCGAAGTCGACGCGAACGATCCCGCGTTCAAGCGGCCGACGAAACCGATCGGTCCCTTCTTCACGCGCTATCGCGCCGAAGCGCTCGAACGCGATCTCGGCTGGACGATGCGTGAAGACGCCGGACGCGGATGGCGGCACGTCGTTCCGTCGCCGCGCCCGCTGCGCATTCTCAATCTGCAGACGATCTCGCACATGCTCGACACCGCCACCGTCGTGATCGCGGCCGGTGGCGGCGGCATCCCGGTCGTGAAGGGGCGCGATGGTCAGTGGCGCGGCATCGAGGCGGTGATCGACAAAGACTTTGCCTCGGCGAAGCTGGCCGGCGATCTCGAAGCCGATCTCTTCATCATCCTCACCGGCGTTCCGAAGATCGCCATCGACTTCGGAAAACCGACGCAGCAATTCCTTCCGCGCATGACCGTTGCCGAAGCGGAGAAGTATCTGGCCGACGGCCAGTTTCCTCCCGGCTCGATGGGGCCGAAGGTCGAGAGCGCCGTGCAGTTCGTGAAAACGGCAAAGAAGGAAGTGCTGGTGACGGACGTCGAAGTGCTGCGCGAAGCGTTGGAAGGGAAAGACGGAACGCTGATCGTGCCGTGAGCGCGGCCCGGATCAGTCGACCAGCTTGATGCCGCCCGTCTGCGGCTGCGTCGGCGCGGTCGACGGCGGTGCGCCGATCGGAAGGGACAGCAGCAGGTCGGTATCGGTTCGGCGATCGGCGGTGAATCCGATCACGAGCACGCGACTCGGCGGCTGCACGTACGAGTACGGCTGGCCCCACGGGTCTTTCAGCAGCGACGCGTCAATGTAGTGCGGTGCGAGCTCGCTGAGATCGCGCGGCGTGCGGCCGTGCGCATCGTTGAAGCGTTCCACGGCCATGCCGATGGCCTGAATGCGCTGCATCGAAATCGCCTTGCGCATTTCGGAGACGGAGGAGAGGCCGCCGGTGAGCGGCCGCAATCCGTTGAGCGGATTCTTGATCGACGTCACGAGCGAGGCGATGGCCAGGGCCATCACCACGATCACGAGCGGCAGCGGCACCGGAGTTTCGGCCACTTCCGTTTCATCGACCGGTGTCGCCTGCGAGACCACTGCAGCGGCGCTCTGCCCGCGCACCTCTTCGATGAGATCGCGCGTGAGCAGCTCGTACAGCGCTTTGTTCGTATCGAACTCGGAGAGCCGCGCCGCTTCGACGATGTCGTTGACGGTCATCGTGCCGTCGACGAGATCGTAGATCGACTTCTCTTCCTGCGAGATGCGGATCGTGTCGCTGAAGCCTTTGCGCTTGCGGGCGGAGCCGCCGTCGAAATCGATCTCGTCCGCTTCGTCCGCACCGACGACCACGATCTCCTGGTCCGTCAGCTTCTTGCGGAAGACCATGTCGTACGAGCGGATGCGCTTCTCGATGATCGGCCATTCGTCGATCATCCGCGCGCCTTCCATCAGGATCGACTCGGCGGTGATCGGCACGACGTTGTCGCGGTCGTACTCGATGGTCGTTTCCTGCGAGAAGTGGTAGTCGCCGTCTTTCCAGCGGAAGAGGCGATAGACGATCTGCATGATCTGCAGCTGAATCGCCTCGCGCAGCGAGTCCTGCGAAATGATTCCGTAGTGCGTGAGGATGAAGCCGAGGCGCTGCAGCGTCTCTTTCTGGATCTCCAGCGCACGGTTGAGCTGGTCCTGGGTCAGGAAGCCGGTGCGGATCAGCACCGTGCCGAGGCGATTCTCGAGGCGGCGATTGAGCGAGTCGGCGCCGACCACTTTGCCGTCGAGGAACGTCACCGTCACGGTGTCGTCCTTGCCGCGCAGCGTCAGCACGCCGGTCTTTCGCTGCAGACCGATCAGCTGAAAGATGTCGGCCAGACTGAAGTCGCGGAGTGTGCCTTCGAGTGCCATTTATGCCGCCGACCTCCGGCGATAAACCGGGAGCGAGAGCGTGACCCAGATGATGATTGCCACGAGGATGGCGCCGATGCGCACGAGCAGTTGCGCGACGTCCGCGGCTGGTCCGATCGCCGGTGCGAGACGTCCGACCAGAATCGCCGTGGCCACGAACAGCGAGAAGAGGAAGACTCCGATCATGCCGGACGTCGTCCGTCCTTCGAGCATCTGCGCGGAGCCGGGGAGGAACGTGGCGAAGAACTTGTTCCGGCGAATCATCGCCGAATGGTGGTCGCTGACTTCTTCGAGCTTCTTGCGTTTCGTGTCGAGCGAAACACCGTCACGCTTGAGATAGATGTGAATGCACTGCGTGCAGTACGTCGTGCTCTCGCGCGACGACTTGCAGCGATGGCAGAACGTGCGGCCGCACTTGATGCACGCATTGGCGAAGCCGGTGCGGCGGCGGAAGGACCAGATCGCGAGCGCGAGCAGCATCGCCGCCAGCGCGCCGACGGTGAGCGGGTTCGCGGCCGCGCCGAGCGGATCGAACGAGGAGTAATTGCCGAAGAGCGCGCGTGCCGCCGGCCGCTTCGACATCTCTTCCGTGACCGCCCACGCTTCGGAAATCGGCGGGCTGTACATCACGACTTTCTGCGACGGCGGCGTGCGCGTGTAGCGCTCGACGAAGGAGGCATCGACGCCGCGCGCCTTTTCGAGCATGTTGCCCTGCACGCGGTAGTTGTACGTCTCACCGGCGGCGACGGAGTGGTTGTAGAACGCGGTGCCGAGCTTCGGATCGGCCGACTGCGCTTTCTCGTACTCGGTGATCGCCGCCGACCACTCGTTGTTGAACGCGAAGAGATTGCCGAGGTTGACGTGTGCGCCCGCGTAATTCGGACGCAGCTCGATGGCCCGGCGGTAATGCAGACTGGCCTGATCGTCGAGCCCTTCGAACACCTGCAGATTGCCGACCAGCACGTGCAGCATCGGGTGATCGGGAACGACCGCGATCAGCTCCTGCAGCCGTCGCAGCGCCTCGGGGTTGTATGCCTGCGTCTCGCTCGAGATGGACGCGAGCACCACCGGACTGTCGACGGCCGCGGCCGAATGCGCGGCCCAGTCGATGGCCATCGGCGTCAGTGCCACGAGCAGAAGCAGGAGCAGCGTTGCGATGCGCTCGCCCGCGCCGGCGTAGCCGAAGAAGATCGCCAGCCAGTAGAAGACGAGCCAGGTCGGTCCGAGCCAGAGAAAGACCGGCAGGAAGAGCAACGCGAATGCGAGCACCGAGACCGTGCCGCCGCTCATCCAGGCGCTGAGCACCTCGCGGAAATCGTGCGCCATCGAACGACCGTAGCGGATGAAGAGTGCGATCGCGAGCAGCAGTGTGGTGATGGCGATCGCGATGCCGGCCACGATGGCCAGGTCGGCGCGGCTCAACACGCGCGACCGATAGTTGGAGAAGAGTTTTGCGAAACCGCCGAGGGCGAGCTTGATGGCCGTCGGCCAGTCGTTGGCGCGCATGGCGCGATCGGCTTCGCTGAAGGCGACGGCGGGGGAGCGGCCATCGAGTCGCGTCGCGGTGCGCGCGGCCCATTTGGCGAGCTCCGGATCGCTCTTGGCCGATTCGCTGGCCATCGCGGCCGCGGCGCTCGCGTATTGCGGGAACGTGCGGATGCCGAACGCCTTCGCGGCGGTGTTGATCGACGTGATCTGTTCGTCGGCCCCTTTGTAGTCGTTCTCGCGCGCGGCGGTGGTGGCCTGCGGCCAGAGCTCGCGCGGCGACAGCTGTTGCTGCGCAGACACGTCACCGGCCATCGACAAAACGATGCTGGTGACGAGGGCGGCAACCGCGAACAGTCTCATCAGATGTTTTTCGTGCGCTGCACGTACGCGAGCTTCAACTCGCCGAGGTGCGTATCGAGAAAATCTTCCTCTTCGGGGGTGAGATTGCCGGCCGTCTTTTCTTTGAGCATGGTCAGGATGTCGATCATCTGACGCGCGGCGGCGGGCTCCGGCTTCGCCTGCGGCGCGTACGGATTGCGCAGCATGCCGAGCGACATGTACGCCTGCATGATCAGCGACTCGAGAAAATGAGCGAACGGAGTCCCGGGATTCGTGCCGCGCTCTTCCTCGGTGCGCTGGCGCGTTTCTGCTTTCGGAGTTTCCTGGCGGCGCTCCGCCTGTGATGGCGCGGCTTCGGCTTTCGGTGCTTCTGCCGCTGCTGTTGCGGCCGATGGTTCTGCCGCGTGGATGTCGTTTTTGAATTCGTCTTTGATCTCGCCGTCGGCTGTGAAGATCCTCTTGTCCGTGACCTTCAGCTCCTTCGGCGCCTTTTTGTCAGTCGACAAGACCGCCTCCCGCCCGATGTCGTGTGAAATCAAGAGCTTGAGATCTTAGCCTAGTTTCCGTCGAAAAATGTGCGACGGGACCGCGTCGGCGCATGGGCTCCAAACGATACCAGAGGACCGCGACGCCCTGTTAGAGTGCGCCGCGCCGATGAAGATTTTTCAGATCCTCGAGTTCAACCAATTCAACACCGGCTCGGTCCATCAGATGTTCCAGGCGGCAGTCGGTCTGCGCGAGCGCGGACACGATGTCACCGTCATCAGCCGGCCTGATCCGGTGCTCGAGGCGAAGGCGCGCGAGAACGGCGTCGCCTTTCACGGCTTTCCGTTTCGCAACCAGTTCGATCTCGCCACCATCCGCGGCCTGCATCGCCTGGTTCGCGAGCAGCGCCCGGACGTCATTCACGTGCACAAAGGCATCTCGCATGCGCTCGCGCTCGCGGCCACGTTTCGCGATCCCGTCGGTGCCTTCGTCGTCAATCGCGGCGTTTCGTTTCCGCTCGATCTCTGGAATCGCGGCAAGTACCGCACGAAACGCGTCGATCGCGTCGTCACCGTCTGCCAGCAGATCAAGGACGTGATCGTCGAAAGCGGCCGTCTTCCGGAGGAAAAAGTGCAGGTCGTTTTCGCCGGAACGGACGTCGCGCAGTTCGATCCCGCGAAGTGGGACCCGCGTGCGTTTCGCCGCGAGAAGAACGTCGCCGATACCGAAAACAGAAAGCGTTTCGTCGTCGCGCAGGTCGGCGTGCGCGACTGGAAAGGGTGGAAGGAGCTCATCGATTCGGTGAGCGACGTGCTTCCGAAACATCCGCACGTGCACCTGCTGCTGATCGGTTGCCGCAACGAGCACGAGAAGAATGAAGTGCTGACGTACGCGCGCGCGGCCGGCATCGCCGATTCGGTCAGCGCGATCGAATACCGCACCGACATGCCGAACGTCTTCGCGTCGTGCGACGTCATCGTCGACGCCTCGTGGGCCGGCACCGGGATCACCGGAACCGTGCGGGAAGCGATGTCGATGGAGAAGCCGGTCATCGCCACCGATGCCGGCGGCAATCGCGAGCTGGTGAGCTCACCCGAGGTCGGCTGGTTGATTCCGATGAAGGATCGTGCGGCGCTCACGAACGCGCTGCTCGATGTGATCGAGCACCCGGAGCGGCGTGCGGAGGTCGCGAAGAACGCACGGATGCACGTCGTGAACGGCTACTCGAAGGAATTGCGGATCTCCCGGCTGGAGGAGCTGTACCGCTCCATCCTGCGCGGCAAGTAAGTCGACGACGGTTCCGTTCGGAAGCGTCACCCGCATCTCTTCATAGCTCCACGTACCGCGATCCTTCATGCCGCGAACGTACGCACGCCCTTTGCCGCTCGGCCCTTTGATCGAGAACGAGAGATCGATGCTGCCGGCATTGTTTTCGGCGTTGAGGTTGCCGGTGAAGAAGAGACCGGCCTCGATCGGCCGGCCGAGCGCGGCGACGAGCTGCGGATTCGCGTTCGCGCGTTTCAGGGTTTCCTTCACCGGCGTCGAGCTTTTCATGAAGCCGACCACCATCGCGTAGACCACGATCACGAACAGCACGAGCAGCGTGAGGCAGCCGCTGCATCCCATCGCCACCCAGAACAACACCCCACGACCTTCCTTGATCGGCGGCGGCGGCTGGTATGGCGGCAGTGTGCTCATGATCGAGACTCAGGAGGAAAGAACATCCACGTGCTCGGCGACACTCGCGCTGAGCCCTTCGAGATCGTAACCCCCTTCGAGCAGCGAGAACAGACGTCCGTGACACCAGCGCCCGGCTGCTTCGACCATGCGCTGCGTGAGCTCGCGGTAGCCTCCCTCGGTGACGCGCATGCCGCCCAGAGGATCGCGCTGGTGCGCATCGAAGCCGGACGACAGCAGAATCGCGTGCGGCTCGTAGTCGTCGATGATGCGCACGATCTCGTCTTCCGTGGCGCGCAGAAACGCCGCGTCGCCTTCGCCGGCGGAGACCGGAATGTTCTTCGTGAAGCCGCGGCCTTTCCCTTCGCCGATCTCGCTCTCCGCGCCGGTGCCGGGATAAAACGGAAAGCGGTGGATCGACGCGTAATAGACGTCGTCGCGTGATTCGAAGAGATGCTGCGTGCCGTTGCCGTGATGGACGTCGAAGTCGTAGATGAAGACGCGCTCGATGCCCGGCTGTTCGCGCAGCCATTCGGCCACGCAGGCGATGGTGTTGAAGAAACAGAAGCCCATCGCATTCGCCCGTTCCGCGTGATGTCCGGGGGGACGCGCGATCACGAACGCGCGATCGGAGGCGCCGCGCTGCCAGATGTCTTCGGCCGCTGCCAGCGACGTCGCCACGGCCGCTTTCGCGGCGGCGTAGGTCGCGGAAGAGATCGGATTGTCGAGCGAATGAAAGTAGCGATGGCCGGCGCGCACCGTGTCTTCGAATTCGCGGTCGTATCCGGCCGAGTGCACCTTGGCGATGATGCGGCTCGTTTCGGGATGGACGTCGACGTCGTGGATGAGCGCGCCGTCCTGTCCCGCGCGGCGCACGCCCTCGACCGCCGCATCCATGCGGGCAGGGCGTTCGGGATGATCGAAACCGGTGTTGTGCCGGTGAAAAACGGAGTTCGTGTAAATCTTCAACATCGGGAGATCGCGACTATGATGACTTTCGATTGAAGCGCATCCTACAACTCACGGCCGTTGCCGCCCTCACCGTTTTCTTCCTCTGGCTCTTCCTGCGAAACGCGAACCTCTCTCAGGTCGGGGCGATTCTGCGCCGCGCTTCGCTCGGCTGGGTGGTGATCGGGTTCGCAGTGAATTTCGGGGCATTGCTGTTGCGCACGGCACGCTGGCGCACGATTCTCGATCCCGACCATCCGCCGCCATTCTTCGCCACGCTGTTCGCCAATACGGTCGGCTACATGCTGTCGATCGTGCTGCCGATCCGGGCCGCTGATTTCGCGCGTCCCGCTCTTCTGGCCCGTCGGACCAATCATCGTTTTTCCGGCGCTCTCGGCACGGTGCTCACGGAGCGGGTGCTCGATCTGGCCAGCATCCTCACGATGTTCGTGATTTTCGCCGTGCTGCGCTGGAACGAGTTCTCGCACGATCCCGCCGTGGCCCGCTGGTTCTACATCGTTCGCGCCGGTGCGATTGCCTCGGCATTGATCCTCGTCGCGCTGATCTGCTTCATCATCGGCTTGTACTTCTTTCGCGAGCGCGTGCGCCGGATGCACGAATGGCTCGGACGCTTCGTGCCGAAGCGTTTTCGCGAATCGTGGATGCATTTCTTCGACACGTTCACCGAGACGCTGGCCATCGCCCGTCACCCCAGTGCATTACTGAAAGTGCTGTTCTGCACCGTCGGCGTCTGGATCTGCCTCACGTCGCAATTCTGGTTCGCCACGAAGGCGGTCGCTCACCCGCTGCCATTCGATTCGAGCTTCTTCGTCACCGGCGTCACCACCGTCGGGCTGGCCATTCCCACTCCCGGAGGCGTCGGCGGATTTCACAAAGCCTGTCAACTCGTCCTGACCCGTTTCTACGGGTTTGACGTCGATTCGTCCGTGGCCGTGGCCGTGCTCTTCCACATCATCGGAACGCTGCCGGTGTTGTGTTTCGGATTGTTTTTGTTCGCGACGAGCGGGATTCGATTGAAAGAGATGCGCGGCGAAGTGCGGGCCGAGGAAAGCGCCGAGGAGTGATGCCGTGTCATCCCGCGCATGAGCGCGGGATCCCCTTCCAACGGAGCGAGTCTCGTGCATCGGCGGGGGATCCCGTGCTGACGCACGGGATGACACATTCGCGCTCCGCACGGGATGACACGTCGGCGCTTCGCCGGCTGTGATATACCGCGCCGCGTATGCGGTGTCCTTACTGCGCGAATCTCGAAGACCGCGTGGTCGACTCGCGCGAGAGTCGTGAAGGCGATGTCATTCGCCGCCGCCGCGAGTGTGCGCGGTGCGAGCGCCGCTTCACCTCGTACGAAAAGATCGAGCTGCCGACGTTTCAGGTCGTCAAACGCGATCAACGTCGCGAGCCCTACGACCGTACGAAGCTCATGCGCGGGCTGCAGATCGCCTGCAGAAAACGTCCCGTGCCGCAGGCCGAATTGGAACGAATCGCCGACAACATCGAGTCGGTAATGGCTGATACGTCCGAGCGCGAAATCTCATCGCAATCGCTCGGAACGATGGTGATGGAACGACTGCGCGACCTCGATCCGGTCGCTTATGTCCGATTTGCGAGCGTCTATCGCCGCTTCGAGGACGTCGATGCCTTTGTCAAAGAGCTTCACAAATTGAAGTAATGGATGGCGGGAACAGCCATTGCAGCAGGACACCTGGCCCGCTTCCGGAGAGTGCAGAGATGACTGACGCGAACGAAACCGCGAAAGAAGAAGCAATCAAGATTCCCGATGTCCTGCCGGTACTGCCGCTCAAGGATCTGGTGATCTTTCCGTTCATCATCGTCCCGCTGTCGGTCTCGCGGGAGAAGTCGATCAATGCCGTCGATCAGGCGCTCGCGGAAAACCGCGTCATCATGCTCACGGCGCAGAAGGATTTTCAGAACGAGGATCCCGGCGAGGAAGACCTCTATCGCACCGGAACGGTGGCGATCATCATGCGCATGCTGAAGCTGCCCGACGGCCGCATCCGCATCCTGGTGCAGGGGCTGTCGCGCGCGCGCATCGATTACTTCATCCAGACCGCGCCGTTTTTCAAAGCGAAAATCACGCGCATCGAAGAACCGGTCACCAAAGACAAGGGGCTGGAAGTCGAAGCGCTGATCCGCGCGGTCAAACAGAATCTCGATCGCGCCGTCTCCCTCGGCAAGAACATTTCCCCCGAGGTCATGGTCATCGCCGCGAATCTCGATGACCCCGCGAGACTCACCGATCTCGCCGCCTCGAATCTCGATCTGAAGCTCGAAGAAGCGCAGGGCATTCTCGAGACCATCGATCCGGTCGAGCGCCTCAAGCGCGTCAACGAGCTCCTGACGCGCGAGATCAATCTGCTCACCATGCAGCAGGAGATCTCCTCCGCGGCACAGGGCGAGATGAACAAGTCGCAGCGCGAGTACTTCCTGCGCCAGCAGCTCAAAGCCATTCAGTCGGAGCTCGGCGAAGGGGAAGAGCTCGCGGAAGAAGTCGAGAACTATCGCAAGAAAATCGAGGAAAAGGCCATCCCGCAGGAAGCGCGCGAAGAGATCGAGAAGCAGGTCAAGCGTCTCGAACGCTCGCATCCCGATTCCGCCGAAACCTCGATCATCCGCACCTATCTCGACTGGATGACCGGCCTGCCGTGGGGCGTGATGTCCGCGGACAATCACGATCTCTCCCGCGCGCGGCAGATCCTCGACGAGGATCACTACGGCCTCGAGAAAATCAAGGAGCGCATCCTCGAATATCTCGCCGTGCGCAAGCTGCGCGGCGCGAAGATGAAAGGTCCGATCCTCTGCTTCGTCGGACCTCCGGGCGTCGGCAAGACGTCGCTCGGCCGCTCGGTCGCGCGTGCACTCGATCGCAAGTTCGTGCGCATTTCGCTCGGCGGCGTACGCGATGAGGCCGAAATCCGCGGACATCGCCGCACGTACGTCGGCGCGCTACCGGGCCGCATCATTCAAGGCATCAATCAAGCCCAGACCGGCAACCCGGTATTCATGCTCGACGAGGTCGACAAGATCGGTGCCGACTATCGCGGCGATCCGTCATCGGCCCTGCTCGAAGTGCTCGACCCCGAACAGAACTTCTCGTTCCGCGATCACTACCTCGGCGTGGCGTACGACCTCTCGAACGTGATGTTCATCGTCACGGCGAACGTCCTCGACACGATCCAGCCGGCGTTCCTCGATCGCATGGAGGTCATCCGTCTCTCCGGCTACACGGACGAAGAAAAGCTGACCATCGCCAAGCAGCACATCATCCCGAAGCAGATGGAAGAGAACGGCATCACCGATACGCCGGTGGTCTGGACCGACTCCGGGATCATGCGCGTCATCACCGGCTACACGAAGGAAGCGGGCCTGCGCAACATGGAGCGCGAGATCGGCACGATCTGCCGCAAGATCGCGGTGCAGGTCGCGGAAGGAAAGATCGCGGAGAACTACCGCATCACCGACGCGAACGTCGACAAGTACCTCGGACCGATGAAGCACTTCGCCGAGGAGTTGCTCGAACGCGATCAGGTCGGTGTGGCCACAGGGCTGGCGTGGACCGCGGTCGGCGGCGACATCCTCTTCATCGAGGCAACGGCCGTGCGCGGCAAAGGGAAGCTCTCCCTGACCGGCCAGCTCGGTGACGTGATGAAAGAGTCGGCGCAGGCGGCGCTCACGTATGCACGCGCGCACGCCGACGAAAACGGCATCCCGGCCGATTACTTCGAGACCCACGACATCCACATTCACGTTCCGGCCGGCGCCATTCCGAAAGACGGGCCGTCCGCCGGCATCACCATCACCACCGCCATCATCTCCGTGCTCACCGGCCGGCCGATTCGCCGCAACGTGGCCATGACCGGCGAAGTGACGCTGCGCGGCGACGTGCTGCCGATCGGCGGAGTGAAGGAGAAGGTGCTGGCCGCACGTGCGGCGAAACTGAACACCGTCATTCTGCCGAAACTGAACGAACGCGATCTGATCGACGTCCCCGAACCGATCAAGCGCGACATGAGCTTCCACTTCGTCGAGCACGTGGAAGATGTGCTGAGCATCGCCCTGCTCGAGCGTGCCGCCGCGGAACAGAAGACGACGGACCGCGCCGGACGCGAATCGCATCCCTTACCCGAACCCGAGCCTGCCACGCACGAACACGCGGGCATGTAGACCCGCCCGCGCCGGGACGGCGCATTGCTCAGCCGGCGAGGACGCCGGCGTTCCGCTACTCGGAGCGCCGCCGTCCCGGCGGCTGAGCACGCGGCGTCTCGCCGCCGGTCACTCCCAGTCCGTGTGCACGAACGGCGCGTCTGCGCCTCGATCGTTGCGCTGGTACGTGTGTGCGCCGAAGAAGTCGCGCTGCGCCTGAGTGAGGTTCTGCGGGAGGTTCGCGGTTCGATACGAATCGAAGTAGGCGAGCGAGCCGCTGAACGCCGGGGCGGCGATGCCGTTCGATTGCGCGAACGCGACAGAGCGGCGCCAGGCGTCACTGACGTTGCGGATGTCGGCGCGGAACGCGTCGTCCATCAGCAGATTCGGCAGCGCCGCGTTGCGCTGAAAGGCGCGCATGATCGAGTCGAGGAACTTTGCGCGGATGATGCAGCCCGCCTTCCAGATGCGCGCGATCTCCTGCAGGTCGATCGTCCATTTGAATTCACGCGCGCCGGCCTGAATGAGCGCGAAGCCCTGCGCGTACGAACAGATCTTCGCGGCGTACAACGCGTCGTGCACGTCCTGGATGAACTGCCGGCGATCGCTGATCGGCGTGGCGGCCGGCGCGTCGAACAACGATGAGGCGTGCACGCGTTCGTCTTTCATCGAAGAGAGCACGCGCGCGTCGATGGCGGCGGCGATCGTCGGAATCGGGACGCCGACGTCGAGCGCTACCTGCGCGGTCCACTTGCCGGTGCCTTTCTGGCCTGCCTTGTCGAGAATGCGGTCGACGAGCGGCGCGCCGCTCTCCGGATCGCGCACGCGGAAAATCTTCGCCGTGATCTCGATGAGGAACGACTGCAGCGGACCGCGATTCCATTCGTCGAAGATGTCCGCGAGCTCGTCGGCACTGCAATTCAGCCCGCGACGCAAGAGGTCATACGCCTCGGCGATGAGCTGCATGTCGCCGTATTCGATGCCGTTGTGCACCATCTTCACGAAGTGGCCCGCGCCGTCCGTGCCGCAGTACGTGACGCACGGACCGGAATCGCTGCGAGCGGCGATCGCTTCGAAGACGTCCCGGATCGCCGCCCACGACTCCGGCGTGCCGCCGGGCATGAGCGACGGCCCGCGGCGCGCCCCTTCTTCGCCACCCGAGACACCGGAGCCGACGAAGTGCAGTTTGCGATCGAGCAGCCGCTGCGCGCGTGCCTGCGTTTCTTTGAACCACGAGTTGCCGCCGTCGATGACGACGTCGCCTTCTTCGAGCAGCGGCAGCAGCTTGTCGAGCATCTCGTCGACCGGCGCACCCGCTTTGATCATGAGCATGATCCGGCGCGGACGGACGAGCGCGCCGACCAGCTCTTCGAGCGTCTTCGCCCAGACGAACTTCTTGCCGGGATTCTGATCGCGGAAACGCTTCGCGGTCTCGGCCTCGCGATTCCACACCGCCACGGAGAAGCCGTGATCCTCGATGTTGAGCGCGAGATTCGAGCCCATCACTCCCAGCCCGATCATGCCGAAATCGGACTGGCTCACGCGCGCACCACCGCCGCCTGCACCGCGTCTCGCAACTGACGCAGGCCGTCTTCGATCTGCTCGCCGAGGTCGATGCTGATGCCGCGGCGGTTGCGCGAGGCCAGCGATTCGAGATCGCCGATTGCCTGCGCGCGCACGAGCGCACCGAAGCCGAACGTCTCGTTCGGAATCGCGACGTCGCGTTTCGGTCCGCCGGTGAGCTGCAGGAAGACGCCGTTGTCGCCGCCGCCTTTGTGCAGCTGGCCGGTGGAGTGGAGAAAGCGCGGACCGTAGCCGCTGGTGGTGGCGACGTGCAGCTCGCGCGCGATCAGGTTGCGAATCTCACCGAGCAGCTGATCGCGCTCGATGGTCTGACCGAAGTACTGCGTGAGCGCGACGTAGTCGCCCTTTTTCACCTTCGCGAGCAGCGACGCGATCGCGTCGGCATCGATCGACTCGACGCGCGGAATGCCGGTGGCCTTCGGCGTCATCGTTCCCTTCTCGGTGAACTCGGCGAGCAGGCGTTTGGTGTTGTCTTTCGATTCCTGCACGTTCGGCTGATCGAACGAATCGACGCCGAGCACCGCGCCCGCCACGGCGGTCGCGAACTCCCAGAGGAAAAACGTTTCGCCGAGGTCGAGCGGATCGTCGAGCACGATGTCGATGACCGGATGTCCCGCGGCGGTGAGCTCGCGCAGACGGTCGAGCGTTTCATCGCTGCCAGCTGTCTCTCGATTGCTTCGCAAGCGCACCGCCACGAACA
Organism: Thermoanaerobaculia bacterium; assembly: GCA_036261885.1. Taxonomy (GTDB): domain Bacteria; phylum Acidobacteriota; class Thermoanaerobaculia; order Gp7-AA8; family Gp7-AA8; genus QHVT01. Next base: position 68,724 of record DATAJY010000012.1, read on the forward strand.
CGCGATCGTTGCCGTAGGCTGCGACTTCGAGCTGCGGCTCGCCGGCGATCGGCACGATGCCTTTGCCTTCCTTGCCGGTGCTCTCCGCGATGAGCTGCTCGACCCACAGGCCGAGGGTGTCGAGCGGCCGCGGCGTGATGAGCGTGAGCTTGTCGCGGCCCTGCGCGGCGAGCGCACCGATGGCCGCGCCGAGCATCGCCGGAACGTTCTTCTTCACGTTCGGAATCGACGCGACGTGCGTCGCGTGCCACGCGCGATCGAGCAACTCGGCGACATCGACGCCGGTCAGCGCCATCGGCACGAGTCCGAAAAACGAGAGCGCCGAGTAGCGTCCGCCGATGTCGGCGGGATTGACGAAGACATGGCGGAACTTGTCGCGCTGCGCGTCCTTCACGAGCTGCGTGTCGGGATCGGTGACGGCGATGAAGTTCTCGCCCGCACGCTCCCCTTTCACCTGCCGCACGCGATCGTAGAAGTAGCGATGAAACATCATCGGCTCGGTGGTCGTGCCGGACTTCGACGCGACGATGAACAAGGTCTTCGCGAGGTCGAGTTGCGCTTCGAGCATCGACACTGCTTCCGGCACCGTCGAGTCGAGCACGAGCAGCTCCGGATACCCTTCGCGATTTCCGAACAACCGCCGCACGACCTCGGAGCAGAGGCTCGATCCGCCCATGCCGAGCACCACCACGTGCTCGAAGCCGTGGCGCAGTTCGTCCGTCATGGCCACGAGTTGCTTCGCGTTGTGATGCATCCCTTCGACGACGAAGAGCCAGCCGAGCGCGTTCTCGATGATCTTCTTATGCGCGTCGTCGCTCTTCCAGAGCGTCGCGTCTTTCGCCCAGATGCGCGTGACGAACTTCTCCTTGTCCGCGCGCGCGAGCGTGTCGTCGATCTGGATGTTGTGGAACGAGACCCGGTCCGGCAGCGCGCGCATGGCCAGATCGCGGCGCGCTTCGATGGTCATCATCAACTGCTCGAAGGATTCATTGAACGACGTCACCCCCTCGGCGGTGAGCTTCGTGGTGATGGCGTTCAGCGAGAAACCCTTCGCCTCGAACGTGTCGAGCACGCGTCGCGCGTTGTCGAGATTCTCTTCGAGCGTCAGCTCGACTTTGCCGTGGTCCTTGAACGCGTCGTAAGTCGCCGGCGGCACCGTGTTCACGGTGTCGGGTCCGATCAGCGACTCGACGTACAACACGTCGCTGTACTGCGGATTCTTCGTCCCGGTCGACGCCCATAGCGGCCGCTGCACGCGCGCGCCCTGGTCGCGCAGTTTGAGGAAGCGCTCGGAGGTGAAGATCTTTTTGAAGAGCGCGTACGCCATCTTCGCGTTCGCGATCGCGACCTTGCCTTTGAGCTCGGCGAGCGACGGATCGTCTTTGATCTTCGCGTCGAGCTGCTTGTCCGCCTGCGCGTCGATGCGGCTAACGAAGAAGCTCGCGACCGACGCGATGTGGCCGATCGGCAGCCCCTGCGCGGCGCGCTTCTCGAGCCCGCGCAGATACGCTTCGATCACCTGCGCGTAGACCTCGTTCGAGAAGATCAGCGTGACGTTGATGTTGATGCCGGTGGCGATGGCCTGTTCGATCGCCGGGATGCCCTCGGGCGTCGCCGGAATCTTGATCATCACGTTCGGCCGCCCGAGCCGCGTGAAGAGACGCTTCGCTTCGGAAACCGTTTTGGCGGTGTCACTGGCGAGCAGCGGCGAGACTTCGAGACTGACGTAACCGTCTTCGCCGTTCGTCTTTTCGTAGACCGGGAGAAAAACGTCGGCGGCGTTGCTGATGTCTTCGATCACCAGCTCGTCGTAGATGTCGTCGCGCGACTTTCCCTCCGAGGCGAGCGTGCGCAACTGCGCGTCGTAATCCTCGCTGCCGCCGATCGCTTTCTCGAAGATCGTCGGATTCGACGTCAGTCCGCGAAGATCGTCTTCTTCGATCAGCTTCGCGAGCTTTCCGGAGCTCACGAGCTTCCGTTCCATCTGATCGAACCAGACGCTCTGGCCGGCTTTGGGGAGTTGGGCGAGGGGGTTGGTCATGACAGGTGCCTCCGGCCGGTAAGCATATTGGATTGAGGATTGAGAATTGAGGATTGAGGATTGCTGAGCGCGCTCGGCTGTCCCCAATCCTCAATCCCCGATCCTCAATCCGCGATCCCCTCGTCTTCCACGCCCGCGCGACGGATCGCTTTCGTGGCCACGTGCGCGATGAAGACGCTGACGAGCACGGCTCCGACGGCGGTGACGATGAGGACGATGCGATTCCCGTCGCCGGTCAGTGCCTGCGCCCCCGCGGCGCCGGCGTACGTGAAGGCGAGCGTGCCGGGGATGATGCCGAAGAACGTGGTCATGACGAACGCGCCGAGGCCGATGCCGGTGAGACCGAACGCGTAATTCACCCACGTGAATGGCGGAAAACCCGACAGGCGGACGAGCCACATGATCTTCGTGCCCTCGGTGGTGATGGCACGGTCGAGCGCGCGGAACTTCCTGTTGTTCGCGGTCATCCGTTCCACGCGATGGCGGAGCACGCTGCGCGCGAGCAGGAACGCGATCGTCGCGCCGATCGTGGCCGCGATCACGTTCACGATCGCGCCGGCGACGAATCCGAAGATCGCTCCGGAGCCGAGCGTCAGCGCCAGCGCCGGAATGATGAGCACGCAGCAGACGACGTAGACCAGCGCGTACAGCACGTACCCGATGGCCCCCTGTCCCTGCACCCACTGCTTGAATTCTTCCAGCCACTCCGCGACCGGAAGCGTGCGAACGAGAACGACGAACGCAACCAGAATCGCGATCGCCACGATCACTTTGACGACTTTCACTCGCGCGGGATTGTAAAGGGAGCGCGAGGGGCGCTACACCATCACTTGAACGGCACGAGTGTTTTCCGGATGGCCTTGAAGACGAGTCCCAGCGCACTGACGCCGCCGAGCAACGCGCCGATGAGCAGTCCTGCCGCTCCTCCGGCCGCCACTTTCGCGAGACCTCCGCTCGCTTTCGGTTTGCCATACAGCGGCGCCGGAATCGGTGCCCGGGCGGGAAGCGGCTCCGCGACTTTCGGACGATCTTCCGGTTTCTTCGCCTGCGCGCGTGCTTCCTGCTTCGAGGTGTCGCCTTCGAGACTGCCGAAGCGGCGCGCGTAGACCTGCGTGAACTCCGCGCCGAGGAAGAGAATCTGCGCCGACCAGTAAACCCAGACCAGCAGAATCACGAGAGATCCGGCGGCGCCGTAGGCCGAGCCGATCGCCGCTTTGCCGAGGTAGATTCCGAGGCCGAATTTGCCGAGCACGAAAAGAATGCCCGTGAGGATCGAACCGATCCAGACGTCGTGCCACGAGATCTTCAGATCGGGCAGCACCTTGAAGATCGCGGCGAAGAGCACCACCGCGATGGCGAACGAGAGCAGCAGCTGGATGGCCTGCATCAGCGGCTCGCCGCCGACGAAGCGTCCGAGCATCGGCCCCATCGCCGAGATCGCCGCGTCGAACACGAGCGTGATGAGCAGCAGGAAGCCGATGCCGAGAACCATGGCCATCGAGAGAAAGCGCTCCTTGACGAACGCCTGGATCCCCGAGGCTTTCTTCGTCTCCACGTTCCAGATCGTGTTCAGCGCATCCTTCAATTGACCGAAGACACCGGATGCACCGAAGAACAAGGTCACGATTCCGATGATTGTGGCGATCGTGCCGCTTTGCGGTTTCGCCGCCGCCTGCACCATCTGCTCGAGCGATTCCGACATCTGCGAGCCGAAGATCTTCGCCAGCTCCGCCGAGATCTTTCCCTGCGCCGCTTCGTGGCCGAAGAAGATGCCCGCCATCGCCACCGCGATCAGGAGGAGCGGGCCGATCGAGAAGATCGTGTAATACGCGAGCGCGGCGCCGAGCCGCGGCGCTTTGTCCTGCCCGAATTCCTTGAACGTTTCTTTGAGAACGGTGAGGTATTTGCCCATCGCGGTCGGTTTCCCCGGCCTTCCGTTGAGCAACCGCTGTTCCTACTTCGATTTCGCCTGCGTCGTCTTCATCCAGGCGATGCAGCGAATGAGCGACGCGCGCATTTCGTCCGCCGGCAGGTGCATCGGCCGGCCGTGTCCCGGCAGCACCCACTCGAATTCGTAGTCGAGCAGCCGCTCCATCGACAGGATCTGCTCGCTCCACGAATACCAGCACGCGCTGCGAAAGGCGTAGAGATGGCCGTGGCGCTCGCTCCACGCGAGATGGTCCCCGGTGAAGAGGAACCGGTTCCGATAGAGAAAAACAGCGTGTCCGGGCGTGTGACCGGGCGTCGGAATCATCACCATCTGCCTTCCGAGATCGATCGGCTCGAGCCCGGCGGGCTGCAGCTCCACCGCGCGCGTATTCGCGGTCACGTCGTCGTGATGTAGCACTCGCACGCAGCCGAAGCGTGCGAAATACTGCTCGTGATCGGCTACGTCATCGCGATGCGTGAGCAGCATTGTGCGCAATTTGCCGCGAGCGGCAATATTTTGCACAAGCTGCGTCGCGAAACGCGGCGAATCGATCAGGATGTTGCCGTCCTCCCGCTGGACGAAGTAACTGATCGCGCCGAAGGAGCTCTCGCTCGTGTAGCCGCAGCGATAGACATCTTCGGCGACGAGCTCGGGGAGCGCGGCCAGCGCCGGCTTCACATCGTGCTTCCCGACGCTGCCGATCGAAGCGGTCGGACAGGAGACCAGCGCCTTCTGCGCGGCGAGGAGCTCTTCCCTCGACGCGGGCTGATGATGCACCGCCGACTGACCGCCGGCATCGTGAAAGACCGACGGGGCGAAGATCCGGCAGGCATCGCAGTCGATGCAGCTCGAGTCGACGAAGAAATCCCCATCGACATTCGCTTCGAGCCGCAGTGCGAGTTGTGCCACGCCTCCGGAAACGAGTCACCGGCGCCGCGAAAATCCAGTCACGACGCCGGGTTGTCCCGCACGAACACCCACGAGGTGTTGGTCTGCTTCGAATAGAACAACGTGACGGTCACGTCGCGCGGCGCCATTTCGAAGTCGAAGCGATAGGGAAAGATCGTGTGCAGATCGCCCTTCGCCACGCCGGCGCGAAAGCGGCCCGCAAACTCCTGCACGTTCGTGCACGGCGCGACGTCCGTGAAGAAATTGCGACCGACCACGCGCTTCGGATCGCGCCCGGTGAGCTGCGACTCGGTCCGGTTGTAGTTGAGGATCGTGCCGTCGTTGTCGAGCCGAATCGCCCCGAACGGCAACCCATCGAGCTCCTCCGCCGACATGCGCCCGATCTCTTCCAGCTCCTGCAGTGTTTCCATGAAGTGCCCTCCGTATTTCTGTTGCAGCGCGAGGATGCGCAGGGAAGGTTGCGGAGAGGTGACTCGAGGTTGGACGCCTGGGGCCGGCGCACGTGATTCAAGAGGGGGATCCCGCGCGATCGCGCGGGATGACACTGCTTGTTCCGGTGCGGTCTCCCCGACAACCACTCCCGACAACCGACTACCGCTCCAACTGCGCCTCGATCTCTTTCAGGCGCACCTTCTTTGCGGTCTGCTCGGAGGACATCCAGCGGATCGTGCCGAAGATCGGGCGTTCCGGTGCCCAGGGGCGATCGTGTTTGCCGAAGCACCATTGCACGCCGGCGTAGGTGTTCGGGTCGCGGCCGTCGATCGCGTAGATGTCGTGCAGGCGGAGCATCGTTTCGAGCGCTGCTTCGGGCGTGTCGCTCCACTCGATGATCTTCTTTCCCCACAGCATGCGCAGGTAGCCGTGCATCGTGCCGGTGGCGAGCAGTTGCCGCTGCGCGAGATTCCAGACGTCGTCGTGTGTCTGCGCGTCGCGCAATTCCTCGTACGCGTAGGACGGGTGGCGCCGATCGCGGCGATGTTTGTCGAGCGTCTGTTTCGCCCAGGACGGCAGCGCGTCGAGCGAATCGAAGCGTGACTGATAAAAACAGAAGTTGAACGACAGCTCGCGGCGGATGATCGCCTCTTCGAGAAACGAGTCGACGTCTTCGTCCGGCGCATCGCTCTGCAGCACGCGCTCGGCGATCTCGTGAATGCCGACGTGGCCGAAGTGCAGATACGGCGAGAGGCCGCTGAGATGTTTTGTCGCCTTGTTGCGTTCGTGCGCGTAGCCGCGAAGGCCGTCGCGGCGGAACGTTTCGAAGCGGGCGAGTGCGGCGTCGCGGCCGCCGATCGCCGGTACCGGCGCGATCGCGTGATCGATGGCGCATTCGCCCGCGGCTCGTCGAGGATTCTCGCCGCCATACGAAGGCAGCGCGAGCTCGCCGCGAAAGCGCTTCTTCGGCTCGCGTTCCTCGAGCGCCGGCCAGAGATCGCGGAAAAGCGCGTGCGCGCGATCGCGCAGAAACCGTGCGGAGTAGAGCTCCTTGCCGAAGACGCGCATCGGCAGGATGCCGTTGCCATCGACGAGGTGAACCGCGACGGCGCTGCGCGCGAGGAACCGCTTCGTCTGCGTCGCGATGATCGACGTCGGGTATTCGTCGGTGACCACGCGACGCGCCTCGGCGGCGAGCGTGCTCACGACGCCGCGCGCTTCGCTCGCGGTTTTCGGCAGGAAGAAGTGGTAGTGCAGGCCGCGCGTCCCGGCGTCGATCCGGTTCTGCCGAACGCCTTCCAGCACGAAGGAGTGAATGCGGTCATTCGCAAACGGGTAGTCGGGGCGGATGCTTTCGTAGACCACCACGGGCAGCTGCAGTTCGTTCGCGCAGTGAATCGCGTACTCCAGAGCGAGGTTGTTGCGGAGCCGCCGCGCGGACTGCGCCCAATACAGAATGTAGCGGCCGCCTCGATTGTCGCGGCCCGACACGGTGATGCGTTGGGCGAAGGGATCGCCGTCCGGCGTCCAGCGCCTGAGGTCGCGAAAGGAATGGCTGGACACGGCGCGGGCATTCTAAGCTTGGCATCCGCGCAACCAGCGCATAGGAAAAGGAGCGTGCCGCAGCCTTGGCGACAAGTGCTGCCGGCCGTGCCGGCATGTTCGACAACCTGCAAGAAAAAATGGATCGGGTCTTCAAGACCCTGCGTGGCGAGGCCACCCTCAACGAGTGGCACATCGACAACGCTCTGAAGGAAATTCGCGTCGCCCTCCTCGAGGCCGACGTGCACTTCAAGACCGTCAAGGACTTCACGAATCGCGTTCGTGAGAAAGCGGTCGGCGGCGAAGTGCTCAGCGCGTTCTCGCCGGCGCAGCAGGTCACGAAGATCGTCCGGGACGAGCTCCAGAGCCTCCTCGGCGGCAACGAAGTCGGTCTCGCGCTCGTCGGCAGCCCGGCCGTGATCATGATGGTCGGCCTGCAGGGCTCCGGTAAGACGACCACGTCGGGCAAGCTCGCCATGCAGCTCAAGAGTCGCGGACGTCGTCCGCTGCTCGTGCCGTGCGACGTCTATCGTCCGGCCGCAATCGATCAGCTGCGCATCGTCGCGAACGGCGTGAAGGTGCCGTTCTACGAGATCGGCGAGAACCGCAATCCGATCGACATCGCCCGCAAGGCGCTTTCCGAAGCGAAGACGCTCCTCTACGACACCGTCATCCTCGACACCGCCGGCCGTCTGCACATCGATGACGAGCTGATGAAAGAGCTCCACACGATTCGCGACGACACGCGGCCGTCGGAGATCCTCTTCGTCGCCGACGCGATGACCGGCCAGGACGCCGTGAAGTCGGCCAAGGAGTTCGACGATCGTCTCGGCGTCACCGGCATCGTGCTCACCAAGCTCGACGGTGATGCGCGCGGCGGCGCGGCGCTCTCGATCAAGAGCGTCGTCAACCGTCCGATCAAATTCGTCGGCGTCGGCGAAAAGTACGCCGATCTCGACGTCTTCTATCCCGACCGCATGGCCTCGCGCATCCTCGGCATGGGCGACGTGCTCTCGCTCATCGAGAAAGTCGAAGCGGAGGTCGATCAGAAGGAAGCGGCGCGCCTCGCGGAGAAAGTCGCGAAGGACAAGTTCACGCTCGAAGACCTTCGCTCGCAATTGCAGCAGGTCAAGAAGATGGGGCCGCTCTCGCAGCTCGTCTCGATGATTCCGGGCGCCGGCAAGATCAACGAGGAAGACATCGACGAGGGCTCGGTGCGCCGGATGGAAGCGATCCTCGACTCGATGACGAAGAAGGAGCGCGAGTTCCCGCAGATCATCAACGGTCAGCGGAAGAAGCGCATCGCGAAAGGCTCCGGCACCTCCGTGCAGGAGATCAACCGCCTGCTCAAGCAGTATCTGCAGATGAAGAAGATGATGCGAACGTTCTCGAAGGGCTTCGGCGCGAGAAAGTTCGGAAAGATGATGAAGGGACTTCCTCCGGGGTTCATGCAGTAGAGCTCGCGCTCCGCCGGCACCGGAATTCGTCTTCTGCTGTTGCTGTTCCGGCGCGGGCTCGGGTAGGATTCACGACCCGTCGTTCCTTCGGCCCTCGGCCTTCGGCCTTCGGCCCTAAAAACCAAGGAGTTACACCGCATGTTGAAGATTCGTCTGCGCCGCCAGGGCGCCACTCACGCTCCGTTCTACCGCGTTGTCGTTTCCGACTCGCTGAAGACGCCGTCCGCTGCGACGGTCGAGCAGATCGGTCACTATGACCCGAAGAAGAACCCGGCGGACGTGAAGATCGACCGCGAGCGTGTCGACTACTGGGTGAGCAAGGGCGCGCAGCTCTCGCCGACCGTGAAGTCGCTCATCAAGAAGCTGAAGTAAGCCTCACCGTCGCAACCTCCGCGATGAAAGAGCTGGTCGAGTTTCTTGCGAAATCCCTCGTCGACAATCCCGACGAGGTGAGCGTGCGTTCGTACGAGCGCGGCGACCAGGGCACGGTGCTCGAGCTGGAAGTGGCTCCCGCCGATCTCGGAAAAGTGATCGGGCGGCAGGGCCGTACCGCGCGGGCTATCCGCACGGTCATCGCGGCGGCGGGACAGAAGTCGCGTCGCCGCTACTCGCTCGACATCCTCGACTGACGGCGATGTCGCGCATCGCCATCGGCATTCTCCGCAAGGCGCACGGGGTTCGCGGCGAAGCGAGCATCGAACCGTGGACCGACTCTCCGGAACGCTTCGCGGAGCTCGAATCGGTCACGCTGGTCTCTCCCGACGAAAAGGAAACGCGCGAAGTGGCGATCGAAAGCTCGCGCACGCATGCCGGCCGCGCGCTCGTGAAGTTCGCCGGCCTCGACTCCCCGGAAGCGGTGCAGCGCCTGCAGAACTGGACGCTCGAGATCCCCGAGGACGAGGCGCGCGAGCTCGAAGAAGACGAGTACTTCATTCACGATCTCATCGGCCTCACGCTGTTTGACGCGGAAGGCACGAATCGCGGCGTCGTCATCGATGTGCTCGAAGGCGGCGGTGGCCTCCTGCTGCGCGTGAAACGCTCGGATGGAAAAGTGTTCGAGCTCCCCTTCGCCGCCGATCTCTGCACGGAGATCGATGTGCCGGCGAAGAAGATGATCGTGGCGCTGCCGGAAGGTTTGGACGATCTTGATTCCGTTGCGGATTGATTTCGTCACCATCTTCCCGTCGATGTTCACGTCCTTCACGGCCGAAGGGGTGATCGCGCGCGGCATCAGGCAGGGACTGCTCGACGTCCGCACGTGGGACCTCCGCGATTACACGAGCGACAAACACCGCTCGACCGACGACGAAGCGTACGGCGGCGGACCAGGCATGGTCATGCTGGCCGAGCCGGTGTTGCGCTGCGTGGAGGCGATACGGGGGTTGGAAGAAGCGAAGGCGTGTCCTCCCGAGCGAGCGCAGCGAGTCGAGGGACCCCCTGCTTCGGATGGGGATCCCTCCACTTCGCTGCGCTCCGGTCGGAATGACACGTCTCCGCACGTCGTCCTCACCTCCCCTCAGGGCCGTCCTTTCACGCAATCCGTGGCGCGCGAGCTCGCCGAAAAACGGCATGTCGTGTTTCTCTGCGGGCGGTACGAGGGCTTCGATCATCGGGTGCATGAGGCTTTGCAGCCGGATGAGATCTCGATCGGCGATTTCGTCGTTTCGGGTGGGGAGTTGCCGGCCATGCTGATGGCGGATGCGATGGGGCGGATGATTCCGGGCGTGGTCGGGAACAGCGGGTCGGTGGAGGAGGACTCGTTCTTCCGCGGGCTGCTCGATTACCCGCACTACACGCGGCCGGAGGACGTGCGGGGAATGCGCATTCCGGAGGTGCTGCTCTCCGGACATCACGAGAAGATCCGGAAGTGGAGAAAAGAGCAGGCGTTGCGTGCGACGCTGGCGAAGCGGCCCGATCTTCTGGAGAGGGCGGAGCTCGATGACGAGGCGCGGGAAATTCTCCGCAGGCTTCGTGAGTTCTAGGCCGAGCTACGGGTTGCCTGTTCCCTGTCACCAGTTTGTCCTGCTCTCGAAACTGGTTACTGGCAACCGGCAAACGTTTATACTTACCCGCTTTTTAGAAAACGGAGTCTAGTCATGCCAGACATCATGAAACTCGTCGAGTCGCAGGAGATCAAGCGCACGGACCTTCCGGCGTTCTCCCCCGGCGACACCATCAAGGTTCACGTCAAAGTCAAAGAAGGCGACAAAGAGCGCATCCAGGTGTTCCAGGGTGTGGTCATCTCCCGTCGCGGCGGCGGTGCCCGCCAGATGTTCACGGTCCGCAAGATCTCGGGCGGCATCGGCGTGGAGCGCATGTTCCCGCTGTACTCGCCGTCGATCGACAAGATCGAGGTCGAGCGTCACGGCCGCGTTCGTCGCGCCAAGCTGTACTACCTCCGCGAGCTTCGCGGCAAAGCGGCCCGTATCGAAGAGAAGCGCAGCCGCTAGGCGCGGGCCATCTTCACACGCGTTCCGAGGTCGGCCGCTTCTTCGTGAGGCGGCCGATTTGTTTTTGCGCGAGAATCTCGTCGCCCGATGCCCCCAACCGCCTCGACCACCAGATCGCGCCCGAAGGCGCGCCCCCGAAAACGCGAGCCCAACGAGCGTCTGTACGACTCGATCTTCACCGAGCTCGCGCGCGTGGCGGAGATGTCGACGGTCGAGCGTCAGCTGCGCGACTTCGGTTTTCGCTGCATCGCCGGCACCGATGAAGTGGGACGCGGGTGTCTGGCCGGACCGGTCGTCGCCGCGTGCGTGATTCTCGATTCCGATCCGACGCTCTTCGGCGTCAATGACTCGAAGCTCGTCGAGCACGAGAATCGCACGTCCATCTGCCGGCTGATCCTCTCGCGTGCGCGCGCCGTCACGGTCGGTGTGGTCGAGGCTTCGACGATCGATCGCATCAACATTCTGCGCGCGAGCAAACTGGCGATGGAGCAGTCGGTGCACGATCTGCCCGTCCGTCCCGATGTGCTGCTGCTGGATGCGGTGACGCTCGAGCATGTGGAGATGCCTCAGATTCCGCTGATCAAAGGCGATCGTCGCAGCGTTTCGATCGCCGCCGCATCGATCGTGGCCAAGGTCTATCGCGATCTGTTGATGGAGTCGTATCATGAGCGCTACCCCGTTTACGATTTCAAGCACAATCGGGGCTACGCGACAGAGTCTCACCAGGCCGCACTGAAGACGTACGGTCCTAGTCCGATTCATCGCAAGTCGTTTGAAGGGGTGGAGGAGCCGAGGCTGCTTTTCGGCATCAGCGAGGAAGATGGCGGTTCAACGCGATAAAGTCATCGCCAGCGCGGAAAAGCTGGTCGCCAAAGGCAAGATCGAACCGGCGATCAAGGAGTACGAGCGGCTCCTCGAAGACAACCCGAACGACGTCAACACACTCAATCGCATCGGCGATCTGTGGGTGCGCATCAACCGCAACGACGAAGCGGTGAAGGTGTTCAGCAAGATCGCCGAGCACTATTCGAAGGATGGCTTCTTCCTCAAAGCCATCGCCATCTACAAGAAGATCAACAAGCTCGATCCGTCGAAGCTCGACATCTACGCCCGTCTCGCCGATCTGTACGCGAAACAGGGTCTGGCGATGGAGGCGAAGAGCCAGTATCAGGTTCTCGCCGATTTCTATCTCAAGCACGGCGAGCCCGGAAACGCGCTCGGCATTTACAAAAAGATCTCGGAGCTCGACCCGAACTCGATCAACGTTCACGTCAAGCTCGCCGATCTCTACTCGCAGAACAATCAGACCGCCGAAGCGCTGAAGGAGTACGACCGCGTCGGCCGGATGCTGCTCAAGCGCGGCATGCTCGACGAGGCGGTGCAGGTCTTCCGCAAGGCGCTGAAGATCGATCCGAAGAACACCGATCTGGTCGACTCGCTCGTCACCGCGCTGCTCGAAGCGAAGGACTTCGCGAACGCGCAGCAGATCGTCGAGGCGGCGCTCGAACAGAACGCGAATCACCCGCGCCTTCTGGCGATGCTGGGAAAGATCCAGCTCGGCAAGGGCGATGCGAATGGAGCGCGCACGACGCTCGAGCGCGCGCTCGCCTCGGATCCGAACGAAAACTCGGTGCGCGATGCGCTCGCGGAGTTGTATCTGCGCCAGAACAACGCCGACAAGGCGCTGGAGATGATCGCGCCGATCGTCGAGAAGGCGCTCGGTCGCGGCGAGCGACACGTCGCCATCGAAATGCTGAACCGCATTCTGCGCATCGACGCCGGCCACGCGCCGACGCTGGAGCGTCTGGTGGCGTTGTACACGCGGCTCAACGAAGAGACGAACGTGCTCGCGTCGATGAACAGCCTCGCCGAGGCGCACATGGGACGCGGCCGGTACGAGGAAGCGGCGAAGGTGCTGGAGCGGCTCATCGCGAAAGAGCCGCAGAACTCGCAGCACCGGACCAAGCTCCAGTTTGTGCGGACGCAGATGGGCGGCAACGAAACGCTGCCGCCGCGCACGCGCTCGCTCGATGCGCCGCTGCCGCCGATGGAGATCGAAGAGCCGACGCCGTCGTTCGACGTGGCGGAGGAAGTCGATGATTCGATCTCGCTCGATCTCGATGCCTCGCCGCCGCTGGAGCTCGATTTCTCGCTCGACGTGCCGCCGGCCCCTCCCCAGCGTACGCCGCCGCCGGCTCCGGTCGAACGGACGCAGCCGCAGCCCCCGCCGCCGATGCAGGCGTTGCGTCCGGCCGTGGAGCTCGCCGCGGAGAGCGACGAATCAGGCGACGATCTCGACTTCATCACCGAGCATCTCACCGAGGCCGAAGTCTTCGCCAAATACGGACTGGCCGAAAAAGCGGCCGAACACCTCCGCGCGGTGCTCGAACGCGCGCCGAAGAACGTCACCGCGCACGAGCGCCTCTTCCGCATTCTGCTCGAGGAAGGCGACGTCGCCGCCGCAACCACCGCGGCGCAGGCCTATGTGGCGGTGCTCGATGCGAGCGGCGATACCGCGACCATCGATGCGGTGCGCGGCGAATTCGTCACGCGCGGCCATGCGTTCGAGCCGCGGACCGGCGCGAAGACCGGACCGGTGCGCGCGCAGACGACCGAGCGTCCGATGCCCGCGGCGGCGCCGGCGCCTCCGCCGGTCGCGCCGATCTCGCTCGACGACATCACCGCGCCGAGCGATGAGCTCTCGTTCGATCTCGACGCGGCGTCGCCCGAGATCGAGTTCGACATCGAAGAGCCGGAGCCGGTGATCGAGACCGCGTCGGAAGAGGTGGTCGCGGAAGCACCGATCGAGATGCTCGACGAAGCGATCGAGCTGGCACCCGAGGAAGAGCTCGAGCTCGCACCGTCGCCGCTCGAGCTCGAAGAAGACGCGGAACTGCTCACCGATTTCTCGTCCGAGCCCGCGCCCGAATTCGCGAACGAGTTTGCGTCGACGGCCGGGACCTCGACGTTCGAAGATGCACTTTCCTTCGATGAGCCGGCGCCCGCGATCGAATTCGAGCCGGAGCCAGAGCCGGTTGCCGCGGCGCCGTCCGAAGAGGTGTTCTTCGGTGGCGATGAATTCGGCGGGATGGACCTCGAGCAGCTGCCGCTCGAAGAGGTCGGCGAGATCGACTTCTACATCGAGCAGGAGCTGTTCGACGAAGCGCGCGGCAAGCTCGAAGCGCTGCAGGCGCGTTTTCCCGGGAATCACGATCTCGAGCTGCGTCGCGACCGCATCGAAGCGGCCGCGACCGCCACGGCCGCGGCACAGGCCGCCTCCGCGCCGCGTCCTCCGCTTCTTTCACGCGACGAGATCGAGAGCGAGTTGCTCTCCGCGATTCCGGACGAAGACGAAGATGATTTCGTCGCGCCGGCGCCGGTCATTCCGGCACCGCCTGCCGCCGCCGCGCCCGCACCGCCCATGGCGGTCACTGCCGCGCTGGTGCAGGAAGAGAATCTCTTCGCCGACGAAGACAACTTTTTCGATCTCGCCGCCGAGCTGGAGTCGGAGCTCGCGGAAGACGAGGAGCCGATCTCGCTCTCCGAAGAAGAGCAGTCGCTCGAAGAGATCTTCAAGGAATTCAAGAAGGGCGTCGAACAGCAGCTCGATTCCGAGGACTACGACACGCACTACAACCTCGGCATCGCCTACAAGGAGATGGGTCTCATCGACGAGGCCATCGGCGAGTTCCAGCTCGCCTCGAAGGATCCGAAGCGCGCCGTCGAGTGCGCCTCGATGCTCGGCCTTTGCTTCCTCGAAAAAGGAATGCCGCAGCTGGCCATCAAGTGGTACCGCAAAGGTCTCGAAATGCCGGAGATCACCGAGGAGGAGCACATCGGCCTCCTCTACGACCTCGGCTCCGCGTACCAGGAAGTCGGCGACACCGACGCCGCGCAGAAGGCGTTCATGGAGGTCTACGGCATGAACTCCAACTACCGCGACATCGTGACGCGGATCAAAGCGCTCGAAGACTCGCGAAGGTAGCGCGAGGAGTCATCCCGTGCGCCAGCACGGATCCCCTCCACTCACGCGCTGCGTCTCTCCGGAACCTTTTCTCGGCACCGTCGTTCTTCATACGAATGAACGACGACGCATTGATGCAGCGGGTCTGCGAGGGCGACGACGACGCCTTCGGCGAGATCGTCGATCGCTACAAGGATTCGCTGGTGAACTACGTGACGCACCTCGTCCGGTCCCGGGACCGCGCCGAGGAGATCGCGCAGGACGCGTTCGTTCGTCTGTATCGCAATGCCAGTCAATACAAGGCACAGGAGCGGCTGGGGCCGTATCTCTTCCGCATCGCCACGAATCTCGTCGTGACCGAGGCGCGGAGAGAGAAACGCTGGTCGCTGTTGTTGCCGCGGCTTCACGCGAGCTCGCGTACGACCGAGCCCGCACCCGACACGAACCTCTTCACGACCGAGATTCAGCGGCAGGTGTCGGCGGCGCTCGAGCGGTTGCCGCTCAAGTACCGTGCGCCGCTGGTGCTGTTCGAGATCGAGGAGTGGTCGTACGACGAGATCGCGCGCGCGCTGGACATTCGCGGCGGCACGGTGAAGTCGAGAATCTCACGCGCGCGGGACCTGCTGCGCAGGCAGCTCGCACCCTGGTGGACCGGAGGATCGGAACATGAACGACACACAGATCGGCGACTCGTTGCGAGCGCAGCCTCGAACGAAAGCGTCGCCCGCATTCACACGTGACGTGATGCGTGCGCTGCACGCCGGCACACCACGCCGCACGCCGATGGTCTGGCGTATGGCCGCGGCATTCGCGATGGTGGTCTGTCTCGTGGCCGTCGTGCAGTTCGCGATCGTGCAGCAGAAGCAGCGCGCACGCATGGAAACGCTGCGCGCCGAACAACAACGCATCGAAGCGGAGCTCGCAGCGGTGAAGAAGATCGCCGATGACGCGGAGCCGGTCGTCGTCCTCGAGGACGACCGCGGCACGCGCGTGATCATGGATCTCGATACCGCCGTCCAGCCCGCGTCTCTGAGAACCTACGATTGAGAGGAACCCCCGTCATGAAATCCCGTCTGTTCGCACTGGCCATGGCAGTTCTCGTGACTGCTTCCGCATTCGCCGACAAACCGATCCGCCGCACCGTGGTCATCAAGGACGGCAAAGTCATCACCGACGGCACGCAGGTGCTGGAGCTCGGTGAAGTTCTCGGCGGCAAACGCGCCTACCTCGGCGTGAGTCTCGTCGATATCTCCTCCGAGCTGCGCGAGCACCTCGGCGCCACGAAAGATGCCGGCGTGCTCGTCGAGTCGGTTGCCGACGGCAGCCCCGCCGAAAAAGCGGGCGTCAAAGTCGGCGACATCATCGTCGGCATCGACGGCAAAGACGTGAAGAGCAGCGGCGAGCTGCGCGCCGCACTGCGCGACAAGAAAGAAGGCGACAGCGTGCGCGTCGAAGTACAGCGCGGCCGCGGACGCCAGGCCCTCGTCGCCACGCTGATCGAAAAAGAAGGTCCCCGTTTCCTCGTCCCCGGCGATCTCGAAGATCTCTCGAAACGACTCGGCGGCGGCGAATGGCGCGCCCGCGTCGAAAGCATGGGCGGAGACTGCGAAGACCTCCGCGCCCGCATCCGCGATCTCGAAGGACGTTTGAAGGATCTCGAGAAGAAACTGCAGAAGTGAAGTTGGGTGCGGGAGGGGAGGGGATCCCGCGCTGGCGCGCGGGATGACACGCAATTTGTACACCCCGCGAGGGTCGAATGTTTTCGTGTCATCCCGTGCGAAGCACGGGATCCCCTCCAATCGTTTCGTATACTTACCTTTGTGAATCGCACGATCGAATCGGCACTTCGTTTTGTGAACCTCACGACGGCGGGACTGCTCGCGGGGTCTCTCGGCTTTGGAAACGCTGCGCTCGTCCCCGGTTGGACGGACGAGCTGCCGCGGACGCTGGATCGCAGCAATGAGCCGCAGAAGGCGGCCAGTTACTTCAACGCCATCGGCCCTGTCGCTCTTGGAACCGCGGTCACGCTGGCCATTGCGGCGCCGCGCGGCAACTCCACCCGGCGGATGCTCGATTCGGCGTCGGCCGTCGCGCTTGCGGGGGTGCTTGCCGCGACGATCATGGTCACCGTGCCGATCAACAAAGAGCTCGAGGCGCAGCCCGCGACCGACTATCCGAGCGATCGTTCGCAGGAGCTCGTGAAGAACTGGAGCCGCGCCCACGCCGTTCGCACGACCCTCGGCATCAGCGCCTTCATGTGCGCCGTCGCGGCGTCGAACATCCTCACGAAGACGTCTTCGTCGAAGTGAAGTGATCCCACCCGCGCGCCTCGAGCGGGCGCGTCACGCCGTTTTCCTTGAGCAGCACCTCGCGATCGCGCGTGATCCGTCCGATCGAATACACCGGGCGTCCGAGGGCGCGGCTCAGATCGAACTCGCGGAGGGAAGAGGTGAACAACAGCGCGTACTCCTCGCCGCCGTGCAGCACCGCGTCGCGCACGTTGATCTGCAGCGCACGCGCGTGGGCCATCAGATCGGGAAAGACCGGGATGCGCTCCTTTTCGATCTCCGCGCCGACGTGCGACGCATCGCAGAGATGATGCAGATCGGTCGACAGCCCGTCGGAGATGTCGATGCAGGACGTGACCTCGGCGATGCGCGCGAGCGCCACTCCGAGCTCGAGCTCCGGCTCGGGATCGATCTGTCTGCGAATTGCGGAGTCGATGAATTCGCGCACCGCGTAGCTCGCGGCCTCCTTGCCGAGGAGCGTGAGTCCGGCCGCGCTGCCGCCGATGGGACGCGAGAGATAGACGCGATCGCCCGGCTTCGCGCCGCTGCGCAGCAACGGGCGCGTGACGATCGTGCCGACGGCGGTGATGGCGATCGTCAGCTTCTCCGCGCGCGAAAAATCGCCGCCGATGATCTCGACGCCCCACTCCTTCGATGCCTCGCTGTAGGCGACGAGCATTTCGTCGAGCCGCGGCTCCGCCCACTCCGGAATGGCGAGTGCGAGCAGTGCATACGCCGGCTTCGCCCCCATGGCCGCGAGGTCGGAGAGATTCACGGCCAGCGATTTGCGCGCGATGAACCGCGGCGCGGTCGCGCGCGTGAAGTCGACGTCTTCGACCAGGAGGTCGGTCGTGTAGACGCGATCATCGACGAGCGCCGCATCGTCGCCGATGCGCGTCGAGAAGAGCTCGCGCACCCGCGCCACGAGTTGTGCTTCGTTCACGGCTTCTTCCTCGTGAAGCGCTCGACCGGAACGATCGGCGCGAGCGGACGATCGAACGTTTCGCCTTTGTAGACGATCGCTTCGAGAAACAGACCGGACGGCGGTGCGGTCGGTTGCCACGCCTCCGCCTTCCTGTGCAGGCGCGGCGCGAGCTCGCGCTCGTTGCCGCGGCCGACTTCCACGAGAAACGACGTCAGCTTGCGCACCATCTTCCAGAGGTAATGCGATGCGGCGATGCGGAAGAGAATCAACTCGCCGTCCCGCACGAGCTCCGCGCGCTCGACCACCACGATGCGCGACTCGTCCTGCGCGAGACGCTTGTCGGTGAACGCGCTGAAGTCGTGACGTCCCGCGAGTTGCGAGGCCGCCTGCTGCATCGCCTCGAAATCGAGCCGGTCTTTGATCCACCAGACGAATGACTTCGCGAACGCGGTGCGGCGCGTGCAGATCTGGTAGAGGTACACGCGCGACGTTGCATCGTGCCGCGCGTGAAAGTTGTCGGCCGCCTTCACCGCGTCGAGGATGCTGATGTCGTGCGGCAGAAGATCGTTGAGCTTGCGCATCAGATCGCGCGGCTCGTGCGATCGGTGCGTGCGCAGATGGGCGACCTGAGCGGACGCGTGAACGCCCGCATCGGTGCGGCCGGCGCCGCCGATGTCGACGTCGCCGAGGACCTGATTCGCGGCGCGGAGCAGATGACCCTGGACCGTCTTCTGCGTGTTACCCTGCGCCTGCCAACCGGAATACCGAGTGCCTTCGTACTCGAGTGTCAGTTTATAAGTCGGCATGCGCCCGAATTCATATCAGGTTCTTGGTGATTTCTTCGTAGTCGTCTGGGATGACGGTCACGAATCCTACTATCCGCTCGAGGCGCTGCGCCGCGCGTGCCCCTGCGCGGTCTGCTCCGGCGAGCCCGATCTGTTCGGCCGCATTTACGGCGGCGCACCGCAACGCTACCGGCCCGAGTCGTTCGTTCTCGAATCGGTCGAGCCGGTCGGAAACTACGCGTTGCAGCCGAACTGGGCAGACGGTCACACGTACGGCATCTGGACGTACGAACGCCTGCGCGAGTTCGAACCTACGCCTTGACGTGACAGCCGGCGCAGGCCACCGGCCCCTTCTTCTGCTCCTTGTGGCAGGCGATGCAGCGGATGTGAAACGGATTCTTCGCCAGGGACATCTCGCGCATGCCCGGCGTCTTCGCGTCCTCCGGATCGAGGTGACACGTCGTGCACTTGACGACCTTCGTGTCCTGTTGTGCGGCCAGTCCTTTCTGCGTGTGATGACACGTGTCGCATTTCGCGGCGAGCTTCGTGTGCTTCTCGTGCGAGAACGTGACGGCGGGCTGCTTCTTCGCCGCCGCGTTGATTTTCACTGTGGCCGGGCCGTGATGCGCGAGCAGAAGCGTGGTGGTCGAAACGAGAATCGCGATGAGGATCGTCATTCTCTGACGCATGGTCATTCTCCTTCACCCGGTTGTGCTCGCATAGGGCGTTCCGCCGCACAACGACCATTGCAACGCAACGTCTAGATGGGCACGATCACGCGCAGTCGCGATGGCGCCAGTCCGAACGAGACCGGGGTCCGCGTGAGCGGCTCGCCATCCGCATAAACCGCGAGCGAGGTCTCGCTCGTGAACGAGAACTCGCGCCCGCGTCCCATCTCCACGAACTCGCTCTTGCAATGCGCGCCGCTGTAGGCCTTCGGCAGGGTCTTGAGCAGCTGCACGCGCGTGGTTTTGTGCACGATGCAGATGTCGAGCAGACCGTCGTCCGGCTGCGCATCGGGAGTGATGCGAATGCCGCCGCCGTACTGGCGCGTGTTGCCGATGGCGGCGAACATGATCTGTTCGTCGCGATCGCCGTACTCGGTTTTGATGTGCACGGGGCGCGGCTTGAATTTCGGGAGCACGCGCAGGATCGCGTAGAAGTAGACCGCCGAGCCGCGGAGGAACCTGACGTTGCGATTCGCGTAATCCGCGACCTCGGAGTCGAAGCCGAGTCCCGCCACGCCGAGGTAACGAAGGTTGTTCGCCAGTGCGACATCGAACTCGCGCACGCGGCCGTGAAGCACCGTGTCGCAGGCGCCGCGAATGTCGCGGGGGATGCCGGCGACGCGCGCGAAATCGTCGCCCGAGCCGGTGGGAATCAGGCCGAGCGTTCCGCGCGTGAGATCGAATTCGCGAATGGCGAGGTTGAGCGTGCCGTCGCCGCCGGCGACCACGACGCGGTCGTAGACGTCCGAACGCGAGCTTTCGGCGGCGATGCGGACGAGATCATCGGGGCCGGTGCTCGGCTCGCAATCGACGCGCGCGCCCTTTGCACGAAGGTACTCCTCGACCTCGCGCACGTGGCGCCGCGCACGCCCGCGACCGGCGGTGGGGTTGTAGATGAGTTTGAGATGCACGACCGAGGCGACAGTGTAATCGGAACCTGAGTCGCGCTCGAACGTAGAATTTTCAGCCATGAAGTGGAGAACCCTCGTCCTGCTCTTCGCCCTCGGGATCGCGTGCAAGCCGGCCGCGGAGTCGCAGCCCGCGCCGCGTCCGCAGTCGCCGGCGACCATTCCCCCGACCGTCAGCGCTGCGCGGCGAACGCCGATCGTCGTCGTCGCGCACAACGTGCTCCCTTCCGTCGTGAACATTCAGACCGAGGCGACGATCCGTCGCCGCGCGGTCGATCCGTTCTTCGATCCGTTCGGCATCTTCGGCGGTGGCCGCGAGCGCGCGTACACCTCGCAGAGCCTCGGCTCCGGCTTCGTCTGGTCGAGCGACGGCATCATCGTCACTAACAATCACGTCGTCGAAGGGGCGTCGACCATCACCGTCAACTTCAACGACGGCACGAAGGTCCCGGCCAAGCTTCTCGGCGTCGATCCCGACAGCGATCTCGCCGTGTTGAAAGTCGACGGCAAGAAGCTCGCGGCCGCGCCGATCGGCACGTCGTCGGATCTGATGATCGGCGAGACCGTCATCGCCGTCGGCAACCCGTTCGGCCTAAGCGGCACCGTGACGACCGGCGTGCTCTCGGCGCTCGGCCGCAGCGTTCCCTCGGAGACGCAGGGCCGCACCTACACCGATTTCCTGCAGACCGACGCTTCGATCAATCCCGGCAACTCCGGCGGTCCGCTGCTGAACATCGAAGGAAAGGTCATCGGCATCAACGTCGCGATCTACCAGAACGCGCAGGGCATCGGCTTCGCCATCCCGGTGGATCGCGCGAACAAAGTCATTCAGGATCTGCTCAAGTACGGAGAGGTGCATTCGGCCTGGCTCGGCGCCGTCACGGCGACGCTGACGCCGGAGGAGGCGAAGCGGCGCGGACATGAAGTGGTCGACGGCGCGATCGTCGTGCGCGTCTTCGCGAACTCTCCCGCGGCCGAGGCCGGTCTGCAGCCGGGCGACATCATCACGGGCGTCGACGGCAAGGCCATCGATTCGCGCGAAGCGTTCTCGACGCTCACCGCGACCGTGGCGCCCGGACAACAGGTGGAGCTCGCCTACGAGCGTGACGGCGCGAAGCGTCGCGCGTCGCTGCGCGGCATCGATCCGCCGAGCGGTCTCGGTCTGCGCATTCTCGAGGAAGTGGCCGGATTGCGCGTGGCGGATGAACGGCGTTCAGTCGTGGTCGACGACGTCGTGCGCGGCAGCCGCGCCGAAGACATCGGCATTCAGCCGGGCGACGTGATCGTGGCGGTGAACAACGTCGAAGTGAAGGACACCAAGAGCGCGAACTCGGAGCTGATGCGCGGAGCCGATCGTTCGTCGATCGTCTTGTCGGTGGCGCGTGGGAGATACGTCTACGCGCTGACGTTCCCGATGGGAAGGTGAGCGGCGAAACGCGCTGCGCTCAGAACAACAAGACCTGCACGGCCTGTGGCGGTTTCACTTTGGCCGCCACGGCCGGAGCGGCGCCGCGGGCACGGATCTCGTTCTTCTTGCGTCCAAGGAGAAAGGCGAGATTGCGGCGGATCCACTCCTGCGATTCGCGGAAATAGCGAAACGTCCGCTCCTGCTGATGGAAGCGGCGATTGTGCGGGGCGCCGAGAACGTGGTGCAGGTATTCGTGGTGAATCACCGACTGGATGAAGAATGCCGGGACATTGGGGGAGTTGAGCATCGGATGGATGCGCACCTCGGTGGTGTAGTGGTTGTAGGAGCCGAGGCGGATACTGCGGCGCTTCTTGCGCGAGATCTGCTGACCCCACTGCACCGGAAGCGGCGGGTACTTGTAGAAGTACGTGCGATGCACCTCGTCAGCGAGCGACTGGAGGTTGTGGGAAGCCTCGACGATCGGGAACAGGGTGTCGGCGGTTCGAACCGGCATCTCTGGGAATGATTGTAAAGGGTAGACGCCTCTTTGCGCCTACCCTTTGAACTTATCCATCACCTGAGAGACGTTCGCCATCGCCGCGGCGGACACGAGCGACGTTCCGGCCGCAATGACCTCGTCGCTTTTCTTGAGGCCGAGCCAGATTCCGACGCCTACACCGAGCGCGACCGCCGCGATCGGGAATGCGCTGATCTGCTGGCGCCATGCCTCGGGAAGAAGATTCTCGAGCTCGTCGAACAATGCTTCCGGTCCTTCCTCGACCATCTTTGCTCCTAATGCCGCGGCGTTCTCGCGGATCGCGCCCTCGTCGAAATCGAGGCCAGCCGCCGAACGCTCGTAATCCTCAGCGGAACGTTGTGCCATCGCTCTTACTCCTCGTCGTCGTCGCGGCGAAGCAGAAGACCGATGAGAAATCCGACGCCGACCGAGATCAGCAGCGCCTTGCCGGGATTCGACCGGACATACGTGCGGACCTGATCGGTAATCGCGCCGAAATCGACGTCCTCCACCCGCTCGCGCATTGCGTTGTATCCGTCGCGGACCTTCCCCGATGCCGACTGGTACTGATCGCTGACGAAATCGCGCGCCCGTCCGAACCGGCCCGCGTTCTCGTCCGAGCCCGCGTCGCCTCCCGGAACAGCGTTGGGATTGGTGCTTTCGTCCATCGTTTCCTCCTGTTGCGCGCCGACAATATCACCAGCACGGGACACGAGTGCAGTGGGCGTGCCGTTTGAGTCGGTTGTCGGTTGTCGGGAGTCGGTTGTCGGGAGTCCCCCGCCCCGCCACGAATTCCATCGTGGGTGGGCGGCGGTCCCCCGACTACCGACTCCCGACTACCGACTCCCGCCCCAAACTACAATGCGGTTCCGATGCGCATTTCTCTTCGCAACGTTTCCCATGATTACGGCGCGAGCGATGAGTCGGCGCCGGTGCATGTGCTCGATGATGTTTCCCTGGAGATTCCGTCGGGCGATTTCGCGGTGCTCATGGGCGCGTCGGGGAGCGGGAAGTCGACGCTGCTCAATCTCATCGGGGCCGTCGATCAGCCGACCTCCGGTCAACTGTTCCTCGGCGACGTCGAAACGTCGCGGCTCAATGAGTCGCAACTGACGAACCTGCGGCGCACCACTATCGGGTTCATCTTCCAGTTCTTTCATCTCATTCCGACGCTCAATGTCCTGGAGAACGTTTCGTTCCCGCTGTCGCTCGCAAAGCGGCCGAAGAAAGAGACGCACGAGCGGGCGATGGAGGTACTGCAGCGCGTCGGTCTCGAAAACCGCGCCACGCATTTCCCGAACGAATTATCGGGCGGTGAAATGCAGCGCGTGGCCATCGGCCGGGCCATCATTCATCGCCCGCCGCTCATCCTCGCCGACGAGCCCACCGGCAATCTCGATTCAAAGAACGGCCTGATGATTCTCGACCTCCTGCGCGAGGTACACGATTCCTTCAAGCCGACCATCGTCATGGCCACGCACTCCGACACCGCGGCGGACTATGGCGATTATGTCGTTCGCCTCGCCGACGGACGCATTGCCCGCAATTGAACATCGCCATCGAAAATTGAAAAGGAACGGCCGGCGAAATGCGCACTTCGATGTTCGATTTTCAATTTTCGATTCTGAAGGCGCTCGTTCTCCGGCCCATGGTGCGCGAGAAAATCCGCACGGCCCTGACCATTGTGGGAATCGCGGTCGGCGTCGCGGTGGTCGTGGCCATTCAACTGGCCAACCAGAGTGCATTACGCGCGTTCCGCGAGTCGGTCGATGCGATCGCCGGACGGGCGAATTACCAGGTCATCAATGACCTCGGTCCGCTCGACGAGCGCGTGCTGCTGCAATTGCGGCCATTGTGGAGCGACGGGGTTCGCTTCGCGCCGGTCATCGACGTCGAGGGCATCGTCGAGCCCGAGCAGACGCCGATCCGCATTCTTGCGGTCGACCTGCTGAGCGATCTCCATTTTCGCGACTACAAATACGCGCGCATCGAGACCGGCGCGAAGCACGAGGCACTCGGCGACTTTCTGCGCCTGTTCGAGCGCGACTCGCTCGTCGTGCCGGCGCCCTATGCACGCGAGCACAAGCTCACGATCGGCTCGCGGGTCACGATCAACCTGCTCGGGCAGCGCAGCACGCTGACCGTGCGCGGGCTGCTCGAATCCGAAGGTCCGGCCACGGCCTTCAACGGCAATATCGCCGTCTGCGACATCGCCGTCGCCCAGCGCGCGTTCGGCATGCGCGGGAAACTGTCGCGCATCGACATGCTCGTTCCGGACGAACGTCTGCTGTCGAAATTGAAACTGCCCCCGGGCACGCGCATCGAGCGGCCGACGCGCCGCAATGAACGCGTCGAGCGGATGCTGCGCGCATTCCGCGTGAATCTCTTCGCCCTGGCGGGCGTGGCGCTGCTGGTCGGGATGTTCCTGGTCTACAACACCGTGCTGATCTCGATCCTGCGCCGCCGCCGCGAGGTGGGTGTGCTCAAGACTCTCGGCACCGCACCGCGACAGATCTTTCTGGCGTTTCTCGCCGAGGGTTTGTTCTTCGGCGTGATCGGCTCGCTGCTGGGCATCGTCCTCGGGCACGTCCTGGCCATCGGCATCCTGCGCACGGTCGGCAACACCATCAACACGCTTTATGTCGCCACGCAGCCGGAAGCGGTGGAGATGACGCCCGTCGTCATCGCCCTCGGCATTGCAGTGGGAACGCTGTTGTCGCTTCTCTCGGCAGTACAGCCGGCGCTCGAAGCGTCGCGCGTGCGCCCGAACGCGATGATCCGGCCCGGACTGCAGCAGCGCGTGCGGCATTCGGGCGCGCTGATCCTGCTTGCCATCGCGTTCTTCATCGCCGCCGCGTTCATTTCGCGGCTGCCGCCGATCGGCGGGATTGCCGTGGCGGGATACATCGCCGTGTTGTGCGTCGTGGCGGGATTCTCGCTGCTCGCGCCGGCGATCGTGCGCGCCACCTCGCGGCTTTTTGCGCCGCTCTTCGAGCGGCTGTTCGGCATCGTCGGGAAACTCGCGGCGGCTTCGCTTCCGGCGTCGTTGCGACGCACTTCCGTCGCCAGTGCGGCTCTGTCGCTCGCCACCGGCATGATGATCGCCGTCGCCTTGATGGTCGGCAGCTTTCGCGAAACGGTACGCATCTGGGTCGATCAGACCGTCAGCAGCGATCTGTGGCTGCGGCCGTCGAAAGGATTCTCGAACGCGCAGATCGCGCTCTTTCCGCCGCACGTCGCGGATGAAGTGTTGAAGCTGCCGTTCATCGCGGCGGTCGATCGCATTCGCGGGCGGGACGTGCTGTACGAAGAGACGATCATCGCCGTCGGCAGCGGCGATTTTTCGATCGCATCGAAATACGGAGACCTGCCGATGATCTCGCCGCGCTCCGCGCGCAAGGCGCTGGAGAACGCCGTGCGGACGAACGGCGTCTTCGTTTCCGAGAGCTTCTCGCTGAAGTTCGATAAGGGAGTCGGCGATGTGGTCACGCTTGCGGATCGCCCGTTTCCGATCGTCGGCATCTATCGCGACTACTCGAGCGACCGCGGCGTGATCGTGATGGATCGCAAGCTCTTCGCGCAGACGTTCCATGACGACCGCGTGAATACGATCGTCGTCTATCTCAAGCCGGGCATCACCACCGACTACGCGCGCAGGCAACTCGAACGGACGATCGGGCCGCGCTTCAGTGCCTTCGTGGTGACGAACGCCGAAGTGAAAACCGAAGTGATGCGCATCTTCGATCAGACCTTCATGATCACGTACGCGCTCCTCGGCGTGGCCATCGTGGTCGCGGTGATGGGCATCATCAACACGATGTCCGCGCTGATCCTCGAGCGCACGCGCGAGCTGGCGCTGCTGCGTGTCAGTGGATTGTCTGCGCGCGAACTGCGCACCATGATCGTCCTCGAGTCCACGCTCCTCGGCGTCGCCTCCATCGCCGCCGGACTGGTCATGGGCTACGCACTGTCCTGGATTCTGATCTACGTGATCAACAAACAATCCTTCGGCTGGACGATCAATTTCTACACGCCAACGTCGCTGATCGTCGCCTCCCTCGCCGTCACCCTCCTCGCCAGCGCCCTGGCGGGCCTCGTCCCCGCGAGACTGGCCACACGCATTCATGTGGCAACGGCGATGAAGAGCGAGTAGGGATGGGGACAACCTCTTGAATCAGGGATCCCGTGCTTACGCACGGGATGACACATGTCGGGATTCGGAATCCGCTGCCCGCGCGACAGCCCTCTCAAATCCCGCCTGCTCTCTGCCTCAGGCACTCGTACAACGCAATCCCTACCGTCGTCGACAAATTCAAAGACCGGACGTGCGGGGAGTGGATCGGCATGGCGTACATGCGGTCGTGGTATTGCGTGTGGATTTCGGGGGCGAGGCCGCCGGTTTCGCGGCCGAAGATGAGCACGATGTTTTCGGCGGTGAGTGGGGCATCCCAGTACATGCGCGTCGATTTCGTCGAAAAGAAAATCGGGTCGCCGAGAGATGGGAGCTCGCGTGCGAATGCTTCCCAGGAGGGCCAGGTGCGCAGGTCGACGTGTTCCCAGTAGTCGAGTCCGGCGCGGCGCACTTCGCGTTCGTCGAGAGAGAAGCCAAGCGGCTCGATGAGATGCAGTGTGGCGCCGGCGGCGAGGCAACTGCGGCCGGCATTGCCGGTGTTCCAGTGAATTTCGGGATGGACGAGAACGACGTGCAGGGGCATAGTCGTCAGTCTATGAAATCCCGGGTGCTCCTTCTGCTGCTATTGCTGGCGGTTCCGCTGTATGCAGCGAAAACGCGGTCCGTGCGGGCCACTCCGCCCGCGCCGCCCGTTCCTCCCGGCACGCCGACGTTCAGCAATGAGGTCGTGCGGATCTTTCAGCAGCATTGCCAGACTTGTCATCACGAGGGAGACATCGCGCCGTTTCCGCTGGTGTCGTTTGCCGATGCGAAATCGCGCGCGCCGCTCATTCGCTTCATGACCGAGTCGCGGCAGATGCCGCCGTGGAAGCCGGTGCAGGGATGCGGCGAGTTTCGCGATGAGCGTCGTCTATCGGACGCTCAGATCGCGACGATTCGCAAGTGGGTCGAAGCGGGTGCGCCCGAGGGCGATCGCGCGCAACTGCCGCCACCGCTGGAATTCACGAGCGGCTGGGAAAAAGGACCGCCCGATCTCGTGTTGAAGAACGCCGTCGCGTACAGGCCGCCGGCCGGCACGGACACCTATCGCTGTTTCACGATGCCGACGAATCTCACGGAAAAAGCGTGGGTTTCGGCGGTGGACACGCATCCGGGCGATCGCGAGACCGTGCATCACGTGCTCACGTTCATCGACACGACCGGCGAATCGGTGAAGCTCGACGAAGCGGATCCGGGTCCGGGGTACACCTGTTTCGGCGGCCCCGGCTTCGCCCTCACCGGCACTCTCGGCGGCTGGGCGCCGGGAACGCGCGTGTTGGAAATGCCGGAGAACGTCGCCTTCGAATTACCGGCCTCGTCGCGCGTGGTCATGCAGGTTCACTATCACCCGCATCACGGCGAGCCGGCGGAGGATCAGACCGAGCTCGGTCTTTATTTCGCGAAGCAGGCCCCGGACAAAGTGATGCAGGTGCTGCCGATCATCAATCAGAGCTTCACGATTCCGCCGAACGACGCGAATTATCAGGTCGACGCGGTGTGGCCGATTCTGACGCCGCTGCGTTTGAAGGTCTGGTTCGTTGCGCCGCACATGCATCTCCTCGGAAAGAAGATGACCGTCGAGATGAAAGCGCCCGGCAAAGATGCGCAGTGTCTGATCCAGATCGACGATTGGAATTTCAACTGGCAGGGCTCGTACGCGTTTCGACAGCCGATCGATGTGCCGGTCGGCACGCGCATGTCTCTCAAAGCGTTCTATGACAATTCGTCTGCGAACCCATTGAATCCCAACGATCCACCGAAATCGGTGTCCTGGGGAGAAGCGACCACGGACGAGATGTGCATTGCATTTCTTGGTGTGACGATCGAGTGAGCGTCGCGCCGAGTACAATCAGCGCACAACCCCAATGTCTTCGTCCCGCCCCGAGGTCTCGAGCGTCCTCCGCTTCGATCTCGCGATCCAGCGGAACCACATCCTCGTCTACACGCTGGCGTTATTGACCGGCCTCGCCGGGAAAGCGCTCGGTGCGTTCGAGATGCGCATCGACGTGGCGATCCTGCTGGCCATTCTGGCGTCCCTCAGTTCGGCATTGCTGTATTACCTCTATCGGCGCGGCATCGATCGCCGGTATCTCGCGCCGGTCTGGATCACCAGCGACATTTTCTTCGTGACCATGGGCGTCTACGCGAGCGGCGGATTCGAGAGCAGCGTGTACGTCTGGTACGCGGCCACGGCATCGGCCGCGGCATTCGCGGCCGGGAAGCGGGCCGCGCTTTATGCGAGCGTCATGAACGTCGTCGCCTACATCAGCGTGCTGATGCTGATGGGGCAGGCGACGCTCACGAACGGCATCGCCTTCGCCGCGCTGGGGCGGATGATTTTTTTGAGCGGCGCGTCGTATTTCTTTCTGATCGGCGTGGCGAATCTGCAGGAGAAGCGTCATGTCATCCGCCAGCTCGAAATGGAGCGCAGCCGGAAAATCGAGGAGCTCACCCGCCTGACGCAGGAGCTCGCCGATGCGAACCGCCGCATTCAGGAAGCGGATCGTCTCAAGAGCCAGTTTCTGGCGAACATGTCGCACGAGCTGCGCACGCCGATGAATTCGATCATCGGCTTTTCGGAGATTCTCTCCGAGCGCCTGGAAGGAAAGATCGACGCGAAGCACGTCGGCTTCCTGCGCCACATTCATTCATCGGGGCAGCATCTCCTCGGCATCATCAATGACATTCTCGATCTCTCGAAAATCGAAGCCGGCAAGATGGAGGTCTATGCCGAGTTCTTTTCGACTGCGCCGGTGATCGAGAGCGTCTGCCAGATGATGCGCGGCATGACGAAGGCCAGTCCGAACTTCGTCGTCGACATCGCGGACGGACTGCCGCAGATCGAAACGGATCTCGCGAAATTCAAACAGGTGCTCTTCAACCTGCTGTCGAACGCGGTGAAGTTCTCGCCCGCCGGCGCACCGATTCATGTCTCTGCTACGCTGCATGACGGCGCGATCACGGTGGCGGTGCGCGACCGCGGCATCGGCATCGATCCGCAGCACCATCAGGTGATCTTCGAAGAGTTCCGCCAGGTGGACGGCACCGCGCGGCGCGAGTTCGGCGGCACCGGGCTCGGGCTCGCGCTGGTGAAGAAATTCGTCGAGCTCCAGGGCGGCCGCGTTGCGCTGGAGAGCAGGCTGGGAGAGGGCAGCACGTTCTCTTTCACGCTGCCGGTGCGCTCGCGCGCGGCGGTGGTGACGCGGCAACCCGAACCGCCGCAGCCGCGCGCGGAGCGCGTCCTGGTCGTCGAGGACGATCCGCACGCATATGACCTCCTCGCCTCGGCGATCAGCTCCGCCGGCTTCCTGCCGATTCGCGCGCATCACGGCGATGAAGCGCTGCGCCTGGCGAAAGAGACGCGGCCGGTCGCGGTCACACTCGATCTCGTGCTGCCGGGTGTCGACGGATGGGAAGTGCTGAAGCGCTTGAAGAACGACGTCGAAACGCGCGCGCTGCCGGTGGTGATCATCTCGATGGTCGAGAACCGCGATCTCGGCATCGCCCTCGGAGCCGACGACTATTTCGTGAAACCGGTCGATCGCGAACGATTGCTGGCGCGACTGCGCGAGATCGCGCGCGGCGAGCCGGGGATGAAGCGATTGCTGATCATCGATGACGATCCCGCCGTGCACGCGCTGCTCGATGAGGATCTGGCCGGACTCGGGTTCGAGATCGCGCGCGCCTACAACGGCGCCGAGGGGCTGCGGAAAGCGGAGGAGCAGGTGCCGGACGTCGTGATTCTCGATCTCATGATGCCCGGCATGAGCGGACTGGAAGTGGCGGGCGCGTTGAAGCAGAACCCGCGCACGGCGAACGTGCCGATCGTGGTGCTCACGTCGAAAGAGATCACCAGCGAGGATCGCGATCAGCTGAATTCGAAGGTGTCGACGCTCGTGCCGAAAGGAAACTCCGCGCGCGAGCAGCTCGTGCGCGAGATCCGTCGCGTCACTGCTGCGTCGTGAATTCCTTCAACACCGCGCGGGTCACCTCGGCGATGTCGCCGTCGGCCACTTCCTCCGCGCTCGTGCGCCCCTTCGTGAAGATCGCGATGGCGATGTGCGTCTTGCCGTCCGGCGAGATCAGGATGCCGACGTCGTTCGAGACGCCGGGCATCGAGCCGGTCTTGTGTGCGACCGTCCATCCCTGCGGCAGCGCGGCGCGGAGCTTTCGCGGACCGGTCGGGCTGTCGACCATGTGCTGAACGAGCAGCGCATGACTCTCCGCGCTCAGGCCATCGCGTTTGTTCCACAGCGCGAGCAGCAACTCGACCATCGCGTTCGGCGTCGACGTGTCGCGCGGATCGATCGCGTACTGCGCCCGTCCCCCTTCCTTCTGCAGATCGTGCGAGATCCCGCCCTCGGAGCGATCGACGCGAATGTCGCTGACGCCGAGGTCGCGCAGACGTTTCGTCACGACGGACGGACCGCCGGCGAGTTTGAGCAACACATCGCATGCCGTGTTGTCACTCGTCACCACCATCGCTTCGACGAGGCGGCCGACGCTCGCGTGGAATGCCTTGCCGTTCGCGGCGTCGCGCAGCGGACTCCACCCCGGTCCGAAATCCTTCGGCTCGACGAGGACGTCCTGTGCCAGCGAGAGCTTTCCTTCGTCGACCTGCTTCAACACCGCGAGCGCGATCGGGAACTTGTAGACGCTTCCCATCGGGAAACGCTCGTCCCCGCGCACGCTGATGCGTTTGCCGGTTTCGAGATGCACGGCCGTGACGCCGAGGACCGCGTCGGATTTCTGCGGCGGAAGCGAGAAGGTGGCGGCGAGGAGGAGCGTCGTCAACATGGGCGCGAAGATAAAGGGTGATTGTGGCGGTGATGAGGAAAGGTCGAGAAGAAGTTACTGCCCGAGCCGGAACGCGCGGTCATATCCGGTCATCTCGACATACGCATCGCCCTGCACCGGCGTGCCGCCGAATGAGCCGGTCACATCGCAGGCGCCTTCCCAGTAGGTGATGTTCGTCGAGCCGCGCGTGACCAGTTCCTGTGCGTTCATCAGCGGACGCACCGTGAGCTTCACGTTGAAAGACGGGAGCTCGACGCGCCACGCCACCGGATACGTTGCGCCGCTCTTGGGCGATTTCCAGCGGGCGAGCGGGGTGATGCGCATCTGTTCGCGGCGGATGTGGATGACGCGGCCGTCGCTGGCGATGAGCGATCCGGAAGAGGTCACATCGGGAGTGCCGTCCTTGCGGCGGATCACGTACAGCATGATCTCCGCGTCGTTGTCGAGCTGGATCGAGTACCAGTCCCAGCCCTGCTGATTCTCGCGAAGCACGGAGCTGCCGAACTCGTGGTCCATCCAGGCCTGGCCGCTGCCGCGCTGTCCGTTGATGGTGCCGGTCGCGGCCATGCTGGTCATCGAGTAGTAATGCGATGCGTATCCCGACGCCGGCGCTTTGAGGCTGATGCCGTTCTCTCCATGAATCGCCGGGGGCTTGTTTGCGCGCAGCGTGAGCTCGAGCGAATCTTTTCCTTCTTTCGCGATGAGGCGCCAGGAGCCGTCGGGATTCGTGGTCGCGCGCCACCCTTCATTGAAGACGTCGAGGCGCCCTTCGGCGGCGTCGGCGGTGTACGGCGATGCGCGATTCAGCTTCTCGTAGTAGCGGAAATCCTTCGCCTGAACGTCGGTGATGGCGAAGTGCGCCGGCATCACGTTCTGCAGATCCCAGTTCGTTTCCTTCGGCTGCGGCGGAGTGAGCGCGGCGCGGAAGAACGTGAGCTCGAAGCCGTAGCGGCGGCCCTGTTCGGTGGTGAAGTGGCCGGTGTAATACCACCATTCGGTCTTGTATTCGGGATGCGAGCCGTGATCGCGCGGGAAAACGTATTCGTAGCCCGGCGTCGCAAACTTGAATGTGACGAACAGGAGCGCGAGTGCCGCGGCGCGATGCATGTCCCTATAATGTCAGGTCCCATGGCCGAACAACCCGTCGGCGCCCGCGCACGTTTCCGGACGCTGGCCACTGAAACGAGCATTGCCATCGAAGCGGACGACCTGCTCGTTCTCGCGCGGCGCTATTCCGACCAGGGGATGTTCGACGAGTCGATCCATCTCTACGAGATGGCGGAGAAGCTCAAGCCGGGCTCGGTCTCACTGCGCATCAACCTGGCGCGCGTGCGGGACATGAAGAAGGCCGCGGAAGAGAGCCGCTACGCGAGCGTGAAAGCGGAAGTGGTGGCCGAGAGCGCGCGCGACGAGATCGATTCCTCGCAATACGTCGGGCTCGCGCAGTACTACATGGCCAAGGATCAGACCTCGAAAGCCATCGAGCTGCTCGAGATCGCGAAGCTCAAGACGCCGAACAATTACCGCCCCTTCGAAATCCTCGGCCGGCTCTATTACTCGCAGGGCGAGTGGGAGCTCGCGCACGAGGAGATCGGCAATGCGCGCAAGCTCAATCCGTTCGACCGCGGCCTGGCCGAGATCTCCGGCCGTATCGAATTCGAGCTGAAGAATTTTGACCGCTCGCTCGAAGACTTCATCGACGCGTTTCTTCTGGCCACCGATCAGAAGGGGGAGTCGACCGAGCCGGTGCGGCGCATGATCAACACGCTCAAGCGCATTCACAACATCGAGCCGAAGGATCTCAACGCCCGCATCAAGGAACGGGTCGAGCAGCTGCAACTGGCCACCGAGCGTCTCGAGTTCCGCAAGGAAAACCTCTTCCGCCTCGATTCGCGCAAGGATCTCAAGGACATCATGCTCAAGATCACGCGCGCCGCGGAGAAGCGCGAGGATCTGATCACCACCTCTCACGAGCTGCGGAAGCTCGGCGTCTTCACGCACATGAAAGACGAGCAGATCTTCCGCCTCTCGAAGCTCGTGCGCGTCACCGGCTACAGCAGCGGCGAGTACGTCTTCCGCGAAGAAGATCGGTCGATGGACTTCTACGTGGTCAAGGAAGGGCGCATCGAGATCCGCAAGGAAACGCCGTTCGGTCCGCAGATCCTCGGCACGCTTGAAGGCGACACGATCTTCGGCGAGATGAATTTCATCGACCGCACGCACCGCAGCAGCGATGCGCTCTCGATCTCCGATGCCTCGGCCTGCTACAGCTTCTCCTTCAGCGCGCTCGATCAGCTGATGGACGAAGACAAGGAGCTCGCCGTCGGGTTGCACTGGGCGTTCTGGCGTTCGCTGACGGAAAAGGTCCGCGACGCGAACGAGCAGCTCAAGCTCTTCTTCCAGGAAGACGCGAAGCGCGGCTCGGGCCGCAAACGCGAGGGCGGCAAGCGCGAAGTGCAGCAGGTGACGGTCAAGTCGGAAGACAAGGTCGACCTGTTCCGCGAGCGCGGTCTCTCCGCGGCGGAAATGAAGCTGCTGGCCACGTTCTCGACCGAAGAGCGCTTCCGCGAAGGAAGCATGATCTTTCGTGAAGGCGAGCGGGGCGACAAGCTGTACATCGTCCTCGACGGCCGCGTGCGCATCTCGAAGTTCATTCCGGGCGTCGGGGAGGAAGCGTTGACGGTGCTCGATCGCGGTGATTTCTTCGGCGAGATGGCGCTGATCGACGACAAGCCGCGCAGCGCCGACGGCAAGGCCCACGAGTCGGATGCGACCGTGCTCTCGATCGACCGCGCGACGCTGAACGAGATCCTGTCGATGGATCCGCACGCGTCGCTGCAGTTCCTGAACCTGCTCTGCCGCATGATCAGCCGCCGTCTGCGCGAGATCAACGACAAGATCGTGCAGTGGAAATACATGAGCGGCGGGTTCTGAGTTTGCACCGCGGTGGCGGCGCATGACGTTCGCTCTCGCCTTCGTGACTCTCTTCGCGCTCCTCTGGGCGTTCTTCTTCGTCACCGGCCCCCTGCTGGAGCGGCTGCTCGCGAAGAGCGCGAACTTCACGGCCCGTTTTCGCTATCGCGATTACCTGCCGGTCTTCGTGGTGGTGGCGATCGGCCTCGGCGCGGCGATGGTGGCCGGCGACGCGTTCCTCGACATCGCCGAACGGGTGCATGAGAACTCGCCGCGGCTGGTGCAGCTCGATCGCGAGGTGCATCAGTGGGCGCGCTACACGCACACGGATGGGTCGACGCTGTTCTTCACCGCCTTCACGCTGATCGGCACGCCGGTCGGACTCGGCATCCTCGGCGCGATCGTCTGCGCGTTTCTGGCGATGCGCAAGCGCTGGCGCTGGATTGCGTACTTCGCGATCACGACCGTCGTCGGCGGGCTGCTGAACCTGCAGCTGAAAGCGTGGTTCGCGCGTGCGCGTCCCGATCTGGCCGAGGCATTGCGTAACGCGCACGGTTACTCATTTCCGAGCGGGCACGCGATGGGCTCGACGATCGTCTTCGGCGCGCTTGCGTATCTCGCGTTCCGTCTGCTGCCCCGCTGGCGCTGGCGTGCGGTCGCACTCTCGTTCGCCTGCTGCATGATCGTGGCGATCGCCGCATCGCGCATCTACCTCGGCGTGCACTGGATCTCGGACGTCGGCGCCGGTATCGCCGCCGGCGCGATCTGGCTCACGACCGCCACCGTCGGCTACGAGGCGACGCGCAGGATCCGGCTGGTGCGCTCGTTACGCGCGAAACGGAAATGAAGCGGTGTCATCGCGTGCGTCAGCACGGGACCAACAATCAGCTCACATCCTCTTCGCGCACTTCCCGCGGTGAATAGAGCTCGCGCACGAGGCGGCCGATCGACAGGCGATCGAGCGTTTCGGCGGTCGAGGCATTGAGCCGCGCGAAGATCGCGCCGACGGCCTGGCGCTCGTGATCGTCGGGACCGATGTCGGGCACGAGGCGGAGCGTCCCTTCCATGCGGGTGATGATCTCTTCGACCGAGATGCGATCGGGATCGCACGCCGGAACGAAGCCGATCCACTCGCCGCCGGTCTGCGCGACGAGCTTGCCGTCTTCGAGCTTGCGCATGATCCGCATCATCTGCGAGTCGGTGGTGCCGAACTGTTCGGCGAGGCGATAGGTGGATGGTGGCTGCTCGCGGCGATCGAAGCGTCGCGCGATCTCGATCAGGCTGCGCATGGCGAAGTAGAGATCGAACTGCGGCCGGTCCTCGACCTGCTGCTCGGTCGCGCGCAGCACGCCGTAGAGGTTCTGCCAGACGTAACTGATCTGCACGCCGAGGAGGATGACCAGCCACATCACTTCGATCGAGATCAGGAAGATCAGCGCGAGACCGACCGCGCCGTAGATGAAGTTGAAACGGCCGCTCATCAAATGCTGCGCGTAGATGCCGAACAGGTAACGCACCAGCGAGAAGAGCCCGGTCGTCACCACGGCGCCCACCATCGCGGCCGGCAATCGCACGCGCGCGGAGGGGACGAGCCAGAAGAGCATCGTGAAGCCGACGAACAGCACGAAGATCGGCACGACGACGAAGATGAAGTTTCCTTCGAACAGCACGCGCAGATAGCGATTGCGCTCGAGCATGCTCGTCGTCGTGAACGAGAGCGTCATCAGCAGCGGGCCCCAGAAGAAGAGCATCGTGAAGGCGATGATCTTCTGGCGATAGCCGCGCACGCTGCGCACCTTCCAGATCTGATTGATGGCACCTTCGACCGCGAGGAAGAGCCGGAAGGCGATGAACATGAACGCGATCGCGCCGAACATCGACGCGGTGGCGGCGTTCTCGGTGAAGCGGGCCAGGTGATACGTGATCTGCGGCGAGCGATACGGCATCACCGCGTTGAGAATCACGTCGATCTGCGCGTAGAAGCCGGGAAAGAGAGTCGTGAAGTAGCGCTTCACGTACGTCGTGAAGGCCACGAGCAGCGGGATGAGCGAGAGCAGCGTGGTGTAGGCGAGCGACGCCGCGCGCGACGACCCTTCGATGGCCCAGAACTCGCGAATGACCTCGCGCACGAAGAGCGCCGACTCGACGATCGTCGCGCGCAGGCGTTTCTGCCCGAAGCCGTGACGCCGGTAGACGAGCACCGCCGGATCGGTGAGCCACGACCAGGTCAGATCCTTCGCCCGGACGAACTGCGCCGCGATGCGGACCCAGCGGCTGGGGCGTCGTTCGATGGGAGGTTCACCCATGTTCGGGCAAAGGATAAACGCAATGGTTGCGCCGGGTGGGCGCACACCACGCACCGGCGCCGCTCCTCGGCCTTCTTTCTGCATAATGATGAGCGTGCCTCCCGAGAAGATTCACATCCCTGACGTCGTCGAGCCGGATGAGAAGCTGCCGCAGGATCTGGTGGCATTGCGGCGTTTCGCCTACTGGATGGACGAAGCGTTCGTGTTGCCGGGCACGAACATCCGCGTCGGACTCGATGCGCTGATCGGACTGGTCCCCGGCATCGGCGACGTCGCCGGCGCGCTGCTCTCGACGTGGATTCTCGTCGGGGCGATGCGGCATCGCGTGTCAGCGTGGGTGATCGCGCGGATGATGGGCAACATCGCCATCGATCTGCTCTTCGGCTCGATTCCGGTCGCGGGCGACGTGTTCGACTTTCTCTACGAAGAGAACATGAAGAACATGCGGCTGCTCGAGAAGCATCGGGACCGCCGCAAGCCGCCGCGCTCGTTCGCCGCGATCGCATTCTTCGCGATCCTGCTCTTCGTCTTCATGTTCCTCTTCGCGGCCGGTATCGTCGCGGGCCTGGTCGCGCTCATCGTCATGCTCATCGGACAGCGGCCGTGGTTCTGAGTCTCTTTCGCCGCAAGCGGCATCCGCGTTACCCGGGGCGGCCGCCCTTGCCGGTGGTGCGCCGCCGCATCCCGATGCGCTATCACATGCGCCATCAGTTCGGCATCCGCGACGTGGCGTTCCAGCAGACCATGCACGCGCTCACCGGAGCGCCGCTGGCCGGGAACAATCGCGTCGAGATCCTGCGCAACGGCATCCGCATTTTCCCGTCGATGCTCTCCGCGATCCGCAACGCGAAGAAGACCATCAATCTCGAGTTCTACATTTACTGGGACGGCCAGATCGGCCGCGAATTTGCCCAGGCCCTGGCGGAGCGATCGCGCGCGGGCGTGAAGGTCAACGTCATTCTCGACGCCGTCGGCTCGGCGGAGATGTCGCAGGATCTGGTCGATTTCCTGCAGCGCAACGGCATCGCCGTCGAGTGGTATCACCCGCTGCGGTGGTACACGCTGTCGACCGTCAATCACCGCACCCATCGCAAGCTGCTGATCGTCGACGGCGAGATCGGTTTTTCCGGCGGAGTCGGCATCGCGGACGACTGGCTCGGTGACGCGGACCGCATGGGTCACTGGCGCGAAACCGTCGTGCGCGTCGAAGGCCCGGTGGTCACGCAGATGCAGTTCGCGTTCATGGACAACTGGGTGAAGAGCCGCGGAGAGCTGCTGACGGGGCTCGATTACTTTCCCAAAGTCGAAGGACGCGGCACGCAGCTGGTGCAGGTGATGAAGTCATCGCCGAGCGAAGGCTCGTCGGCGGTGAAGCTGCTGTACATCGTCTCGATCGTCAGCGCCACGAAGTCGATCTACATCAACAGCGCCTACTTCGTGCCCGACCGCGATACGACGCGTGCGCTCGAAGGGGCGGTGCGCCGCGGCGTCGATGTGCGCGTGATCGTGCCGGGCGAGTTCACCGACGTGCCGGTCGTACGTCACGCCAGCCGCTTCTATTACGGCGGCATGCTCCGGCGCGGCGTGCGCATCTTCGAGTATCAGCCGACGATGATGCACGCGAAGACGATGGTCGTCGACGGCATCTGGACGACGGTCGGCTCGTCGAATTTCGATGATCGTTCCTTTCGTCTGAATGACGAGGTGAACGTGAACATCTACGACGAGACCGTGGCCGCGACGATGGAGCAGATGTTCTTCGAAGACCTCGCGCGCAGCGAAGAGGTCACGCGCAAGCGGTGGCTCAAGCGCCCGTGGTTCGACCGCGTGAAAGAGCGGGTGGCCGGCTGGCTCAAACCGCAGTTGTGATGCGCGAGCTCCTCGCGCCGCCGGCTACAGCGACGCGACCAGCTTCTGTGCCTTCGGCAGCAACGCGGCGCCGAGAGCCACCTTCACGATGTCGGCGATCACGAACGGGGCGACGCCGTTTGCGAAGGCGGTCTTCGCATCGGTGAGCACGGCGAACCACGACCAGCCGCCGAGGTAGATCACGCCGAGGGAGAGGAGCATGCCGGTGATGGCGCGGAGAATCGAGTTGCCCCAGCCGCGCTCGGAGATGAAGCCCGCCACCCACGCGGCGAACGGATACGACAGCAGGTAGCCGCCGGTGAAGCCGGCCAGCCAGATCGCGCCGCCGTGACCTTCGGCGAAGACCGGCAGGCCGCTCGCCCCTTCGAGCAGGTAGAGCGCCGCGGCGGCCGCGCCGCGCGTGGAGCCAAGGGTGATGCCGACGAGAATGACGGCCAGTGGCTGCAGCGTGAGAGGCACCGGAGTGAACGGCAACGGGATCGCGATCTGCGCGGCCAGCGCAATGATCATGCTGGCGCCGACGACGAGCAGCATGTCGGCCGCCACGCGTCCGCGAACCAGACGCTCGAGCACGACCGCGGGGATGGATGTCGCTTTCTCAGTCATTCCGTTTTCTCTCCGTGACAACATCAGATTGAAGAAGATGCCGAAGAGCGAAGCATACTCAATCAACCGCGGCGCCGGTAGTGTCGCGGCTGACGGCGAGCATCGTCGACCGGTTGCGATTTTCCCGATCCGCGCGTCCTATGGAGTGCGGTCGGGCGACGATGGCGGTTGGTTTGCTGTGTCGCGGGCAGAGATCGCCAGTGCGTCGAAGCGGCGATCCTCGACAGGCGGGCAGGATGAACATGCGGAAGAAATCGAGTCAGGCAATCGTGTTCCTGGTGCTGCTGGTGGCGGTGGCGTGTCAGAAACCGGAACCGCTCACGGCAGAGAAGGCGGACGAGATCGTGCGCGGCGGTTCGTTCAAGAGCGAACCGGTTTACGCCGAGGTGCCGCAGAAGGTCTGGTGGTCCCCGAAATCGCCGAAGGATGATTACGACGAGAAGGCGCTGCGCACGCTGCGCAATCTCGAGCGCGCGGGACTGGTGACGGTCGCGGAATCGGATATCACCGCGGATTCAGCGACGTACGTGGCCACGGTGACGAAGAAAGGCTTTCCGATTCTCGGCACCGCGCCGAGCTACCGCGGCCCGGTCTATCGCGGATTGATCTGTCAGAAGTGGTACGACGGCTTGCGAAACTTCGTGCGCCACCCGACCGAGCCGACCGTCGGTCACGCCGAGCTCGTCTGGCACTACACGAATCCGACGAACCTCTATCCACTGTTCGAAACGAAGATCAACAAGCCGCTCGACACGCCGTTCGCCTCGCACATCTCGTTCTGGTACGAAAAGCACGACTGGAAATTCGCCGTGAACGTGAAGAAGGCACAAGCGAGCTAGCGTCATCCCGAGCGAAGCGAAGTCGAGGGATCCTCTGCAATGCGCGGAGTCTTCAATCAGGGGATCCCGTGCTTACGCACGGGATGGCACCTGGGCGCGTCGGTGTCGACCGCGCCGTCACGTTCTCTTCATCCACCGGATCCCGCTTGCCGCGGCGATGATCGCGTCGGTCGCTTCGTTCGGGAAGAAGCCGGTCTCGACGACGCCGGCATGCTCGCGAATGCGCGCGACGACGTCGGCGATGTCGGCGTTGGACGGCACCGTCACGTCGACGATGCGATTCCCTTCATCGGTGATGCGCACCGCGCCGTCGCGCATGCGCAGCACCGGTTTCAATCCCATCTCGTCGAAGCGGCGCTGCAGCACGTCGAGCGCGAACGGCGTCACTTCGACCGGCAGCACACCGGTGCCGAGGCGTTCGACGATCTTCGACTCGTCGGCGATGACGATGAATCGCAGGGCCTGCTGTTCCACGATCTTCTCGCGCAGCAGCGCGCCGCCCCGGCCTTTGATCAGGCGCAGGCGCGCATCGATTTCATCGGTGCCGTCGACGGCGAGATCCAGCGGCGAAACGTCGGCGAGCCTGAAGAGCGGGATCTGTTCGTCGCGGGCCTGCGCTTCGGTCTGTTCGGAAGTGGTCGTGCAGCGGATGTTCGCAAGCGTGCCGCTTCGCAGCGCGGCGCCGAGGAGCTTCACGAATTCGGCGGCGGTGGTGCCGGTACCGAGGCCCAGGGTCATGCCGGAGCGCACCTCGTGCAACGCGGCGCGTGCGGCTTCGATTTTCAGGTTCATGCGGGTCAATATCCTCCGGCGGCGCCGCCGCGTCGCGAATCGGCGACGGCAATGAGTCGGCCATTCTCGAACAGGATCGCGTGCACGTCACCAATCGAATCGCGCGCGCCGACGCCGTGGCCCATCGCGTTCAACGCATCGACGATCGCTTTCGGCGCGAGCCTGCGCTCGTACAACAGCTGATCGGGCATGTCCTGCTGGTGATAGCGCGGTGCGGCAATCGCCGCCGCGAGTGGCTTGCGATACACGACCATGTTCAGGAACACCTGCAGGATCGTGCTCGGAATGGCTGGCCCTCCACGCGTGCCGAGGGCGAGAAACGGGCGGTGGTCGCGGAGGATGATCGTCGGCGCCAGCGGCGACGCGGCGCGTTTGTTCGGATCGACGATGTTCGGGCCGGGGCCGGGTGTGAAGTCGTTCATCGCGCTGTTGAGAAAGAAGCCGAGCGGCGCGACGTGAAAGCCGCTGCCGAACAGATCGCCGAGACTCATCGTCAGCGCGATCACGTTGCCCTCCGCATCAGCGATGGTGAAGTGCGTGGTGTGCTCTCCCTCGGGAGCGAGCTCGGTCGGCTCCGTCAGGCCGGCCGTGGCGATGGCGCGCGTCGTGTCGATCGTCTTCCGCCACTGCGCCGCGCGGGCATGCGAGAGAAGATCGCGATACGGAATGCGCGCGGTCTGCGGATCGGCGACATAGCGGCTCGCGTCGATCGATGCGCGTCGCGTCGCCTCGGCGAAGAGGTGGACCGCTTTCGTCGTCTGAAACCCGGCCGCGGCGAGATCGTCGTTCGCGAGAATGTTCAGCGTTTCGCCCATCACCACGCCGCCGCTCGAAGGAGGCGAGACGGTGTAGAGCTCGTACGCGCCGTAGCGCAGCATGATCGGCGCGCGCCAGACCGGCTGGTATTCGCGTAAATCGCGATAGCCGATCAGGCCGCCGGCATCCTGCACGAACTCGACGAATTTCTTCGAGAGATCGCCGTCGTAGAACGCCTTCGGACCGTCCTCCGCGATTTTCTGGAGCGTCGCTGCGAGCTCGCTCTGCGGAAGCGGCTTGCCGAGCGTCGCCTCGGAGAGCACGTTGAGCTTGCGCTCGCGCGCGGAGGCGATGTCGGTCAGCAACTCCGCGTCGGCGACGAAGCCCTGCCGCGCCATCGCGGCGGACGGTTCGACGAGCTCCTTCCACGTCCGCCTGCCGAACCTCTCGTGCAATGCCGCCAGTCCCGCCACGGTGCCGGGCACCCCCGCGCTCATCGCACCGGCAGCCGGCTTTGCGAATGCGTCGCGCGTGACGCCGCGCGGCGAGAGCTCGCGAAAGTCGAGCGTCCAGACGCCGCGTGTCTGCGCGTCGTAGTAGACGAGAAAGCCGCCGCCGCCGAGTCCGCCCGCTTGCGGATGGACGACGCTCAGCGCGAACGCGACGGCGACCGCCGCGTCGGCCGCGGTGCCGCCCTTCTGCAAAACCGCCAGTCCTGCCTTCGTCGCCAGCGGATGTGCGGTGGAGAGTGCCGCTTTCTTCGCCGTGACGCTGCCGCCGGCGAACGTGGACGTTGCGATGAGAAGGGTTGCGGCGAGAAACGGAGCGCGGATCACTTTCGTCCGCGGCGCGGCGCGCGGTTCCTGTCGTAGATGATCTTCAGACCCTTGAGCGTGAGCTCGGGATTCACTTCGTCGATGTGCTCGCTGTCTTCGGCGAAGATGGCGGCCAGGCCGCCGGTGGCGACGACGCGCTTCAGCACCGGCACCTCGCGTTTGATGCGCGCCAGAATGCCGTCGACGAGTCCGAGGTAGCCGAAGTAGATGCCGGACTGCATGTTCACAACGGTGTTCGTGCCGATGACGTGATCGGGTTTGCGCAGATCGACGCGCGGCAGACGCG
This sequence comes from Thermoanaerobaculia bacterium, assembly GCA_036261885.1. Taxonomy (GTDB): domain Bacteria; phylum Acidobacteriota; class Thermoanaerobaculia; order Gp7-AA8; family Gp7-AA8; genus QHVT01. The sequence continues at coordinate 111,179 of DATAJY010000012.1, forward strand.
CCGCGCGCGCGAACAACGCTTCCGCGGAGATGTTGAGACCCGGCGCGATCACGCCGCCGATGAACTCCGCGTTCTCGGTGACGACGTCGAATGTGGTGGCGGTGCCGAAATCGACGATGACGGTGGGGCCGCCATACGCGTGATGCGCGGCCGCGCAGTTGACGATGCGGTCGGCGCCGACTTCGAGTGGGTTGTCGACGTGAATGGCGATGCCGGTCTTCACTCCCGGCTCGACGAACAGCGGCTCGATCCCGAAGTACTTCTGGATCATGAACGTCATCGCGCTGTTGAGCGGCGGCACGACGGAGGCGACGATGGCTCCTTCGAGCGAGAGCACTTTCGGATCGCCGACGAGCTGCCGCGCGAGGATGCCGTATTCATCGGCCGTGCGTTCGCGCGCCGTGGCGAGACGCCACGAGTTCACGAGCTCTTCGCCGCGGTACACACCGAGCACGATGTTCGTGTTGCCGAGATCGACGACGAGGATGTTGGACGACACGCGCGAAAGATTAGCAGAGCCGGTGATTGGCTCCGCGGGCGGGGTTTGCTCCCCGCGAGCGCGAAGCATGTGAAGCGGCCTGGCCGCCTACTCGTCCCCGAGCTCCCGAGCCCTCGTCCTGGTCAGCTCCGTCACGATCTCGCGGCGCAGCACCTCGTCGCTCGCCGAGCCTTTCCATTTCGCGACGTAGAAGGCCGCGAAGGCATCGCGATACTTGATCCACGCGCGTTGCGCGTCGCGGCACAAGCCCTCGTACCGTCCCGGCTCGTCGCTGAATTCCGCCCAGGCCGCGATCTCGGCGCGATAGTTGGTATTCAATGCTTTGTCCGCGGTCGCGAGCTCCGCGGCGGTCGCCGCCGCCGCGCGTCTCGTGGTCCACGCCGTCAGCGCATCGACGTAGTGCTGCATCTCGTCCATCTCCGCCTCGGTGACCAGCGCCGCATGCGCGGTGCCGCCGCGACTCAGCTCGCCGACACGCTCGACCTCCGCGTCCCTGTACGTCTGCGCCGCCTGATCGAGCGCGCCGAAAAGCCTCGGCGTCGCGGATGCGGCGCGCATGGCATCGCGCCGCGCTTCGAGCTCCGGCATTCGCTCGCTGTACGAAATACTCGCGCAGCGCGACTGCCCGATGCCGCTCGTGATGTGCTCGCACAGGACGAAGGGCTCGTCCGTTTCGCCGCTGCGCATCGCCTCGATGTGCTCGATCATCCCCTCCGATTCGGCCGGCGCAATGCCGTCGGCGGCGCGGCAGAGGAGGAACGTGGCGACGTCGTAATCGCGCGGAACGCCGTTGCCATTCGCGAACGTCTCGGCGATGTCGACGAGGCAATAGCCGTCGCCGGCGCAGATGTCGTAATCCTCCTGCGCGACGGCCGGCACCTTCACGCGCTCGACCTTCGCGCAAATCTGCGCGACGTCGATCGCTGCGGCGAGAACGAGTGCATTCAGCATGGTCAGCTCTTTCGGATTTTCGCGGCGCGCTGCTTCGAAAGCTCGGTGACGATCTCGCGCCGATCAGACCAGCACGATATCGGCTGCGCTGATGGGTACCACGTTTCCACCGCTCTGCACGAGAGCACGGCCATGCTCGTCGATGCCGGCCCAGGTCCCTTCGATGGTGCGATCGCCGAGGACGCAGTGGATGCGGTCGCCCGCCTTGTGCACCGAAAGCCGGCGCCACTGTTCGAGCACCTCGTCGTGCACGAGCGTGCGCGAAAGATGCTCATCGACATGCTCGATGAACGCGACGGTCGCGGTCTCGATGCCGGCGAACGGACCGCTCACCGCCTCGCGGATGGTGATCGCGTTCGGCCGTTTCTCATCCGCGGCCGGCTCGACGTTCACGCCGATTCCGATCAGCAGATAGACGCGGTCGTCCTGCATGCGTGCCTCGATGAGGATACCGGCGATCTTCCTGCCGCCGACGAGGATGTCGTTCGGCCACTTGATGCGCGCGTCGATCGAATAGGTCTCGCGCAGATACGTCGCCAGCAGGTTCGCCATCGCCAGCGGCACGAGCGGCAACTCCTGCGCCGATTTCGTCAGCAGCGTCGTCGCGTAGATGCCTTTGCCGGCGGGCGACGACCAGCTGCGATCGTTGCGTCCGCGGCCGGCGAACTGTTCGCCGGCCACGATCATCGCCTGCGGCAGCGAGAGCTCGTTCTCGATGCACTCCGTGACGATGCGCCGCGCGATCAGGTTCGTCGACGCCACGCGCGGAATGATCGCGAGCGATTCGAGTACGCGTAGCCGCGGAACGATGGCGCGAGTGTCGATCATCAAAGCGGAGCGGACAGTCTATGAGGCCCGGCGGTGGAGAGCAATCGACGGGACTGCTCTCCCACGCCGGTTCACTGATTCTGCTGCAGCTTTTCGAGACGCTCGCGCAACTCGGCCTGCCGCGCCTGCGCGCCGGCGACGATCTGCGGAGGCGCATTGCGCAGGAACTGTTCGTTGGCGAGCTTCGCATCGAGACCGGCCAGCTCCGCTCTGCTCTTCTCGATCTCGCGGCGCGTGCGCTCGATCTGCTCCGGCGAGATCTCCTTCTCCGGAAACTCGACGGCGATGTGCACCCCTTCGACGACGTCCTTGTGCGTGCCGGCCGGCGGCTCTCCGCCGACGATCACTTCCGTGAGGCGCGCCAGCTCGATGAGCAGGTACGCGCTGTCGGTGAAGAACGCGGACTCGCGTGCATCGACGCCGCTGATGAAGAGGCGGAAGCGATCCTTCGGCGTGAAGCCGCGCTCCGCACGGACGTTGCGCACGGTGGTGATGATCGCCTTCACCGCGGTCATCAGACGCTCCGCCTCCGGATCTTCGAGCACTTCTTCGCTGATCGGATACGGCGCGATCATGATCGACGGCTCGACGCCGCCAAGCTTCTGCCAGATCTCTTCGGTGACGAACGGCATGAACGGATGGAGCAGGCGCAGCGAGCCGTCCAGCACCTCGAGCAGCACGCGCTTCGCGAGCGAGCGATCGCCATCGGTGCCGTGCTTGCCGAGCAGCACCGGCTTGGCCATCTCGATGTACCAGTCACAGAACTCGTGCCAGAAGAATTTGTAGAGCGCGGTCGAAGCCTCGTCATAGCGGAACACCGACAGCTGCTTGTTCACCTCGGCGACGGTGCTGTTCAGTCGCGAGAGAATCCACCGCTCGACGGTGCGCAGGTTCTCGCGCTCGATCGGCTCGGCGTCTTTCAATTCGACGTCGATGTGCATCAGCGCGAATCGCGATGCGTTCCAGATCTTGTTCACGAACGCCGAGTAGCCCTGGATGCGCGACTTGCCGAGGGGAATGTCGCGGCCCGAGCAGCTCACGGCGAGCGTGAAGCGCAACGCGTCGGCGCCGACTTCGTTCACGACGTCGAGCGGATCGATGACGTTGCCGATCGTCTTCGACATCTTGCGGCCCTGTTCGTCGCGCACGAGGCCGTTGAGAAAGACCTGCGAGAAGGGCGCTTTGCCGGTGAAACGCAGACCGAACATGATCATCCGCGCCACCCAGAAGAAGAGGATGTCGAAGCCGGTGATGAGCGTGTCGGTGGGATAGAAGATCTTGTAGTCGGGTGTTTCGTCGGGCCAGCCGAGGGTCGAAAACGGCCAGAGACCGGAAGAGAACCAGGTGTCGAGGACGTCGGTCTCCTGCTCCACCGGCGCACCGCACTGCGGGCAATCCGTCGGCTCCGCCATCGTCACGGTGGTGTGGCCGTTCGGACAATGGAACGCGGGGATGCGATGGCCCCACCAGAGCTGGCGCGAGATCGTCCAGTCGTGGATGTTCTCCATCCAGTTGAAGTACGTCGCTTCCCAGCTCTGCGGCACGATCTGCACCGCGCCGCTGCGCACCGCTTCGATGGCCGGCCGGGCCAGCGGCTCGATCTTCACGAACCACTGCCGCGAGACCATCGGCTCGATGATCGTGCCGCACTTGCCATGGGAGCCGACGTTGTTGACGTAGTCCTCGATCTTGACGAGGAAGCCGTCATCGCGCAGCCGCTCGACGACTTTGTTGCGCGCTTCGAATCGATCGAGTGTTTCGAACTCGGCGCCGGCCGCGGCGGTCATGCGACCGTCTTCGCCGATGACCTGAATCTGTTCGAGGTTGTGCCGCTTGCCGGTCTCGTAATCGTTCTTGTCGTGCGCCGGGGTGACTTTGACCACGCCGGTGCCGAACTCCGGATCGACGAGCTCCGCGTCGCCGATGATCGGAATGCGGCGGTTGACGATCGGAAGAATGGCGAACTTGCCGATGAGGTCTTTGTAGCGCGCGTCGTCCGGATGCACCGCCACCGCGGTGTCACCGAGCATCGTTTCGGGCCGCGTCGTGGCGACGGTGAGCCGGCGATCGGTACCTTCGACCGGATAGGCGATGTGCCACAGCTTCGACTGTTTCTCGTCGAACTCGACCTCGACGTCGGAGATGGCGGTGCGGCACTGCGGACACCAGTTGATCATCGCGATGCCGCGATAGATCAGGCCGTCCTCATAGAGCTTCACGAAGACGTAGCGGACGGCGCGCGAGAGACGGTCGTCGAGGGTGAAACGCTCGCGCGTCCAGTCGCACGACGCGCCGAGGCGCGTGAGCTGGTCTTTGATTTCGGTGGAGTGCTGTTCCTTCCACTCCCACACCTTCTCGACGAAGGCGTCGCGCCCCATCTCGAGACGGTTGATGCCTTTGCTGGCGAGGTTGCGCTCGACCACCATCTGCGTGGCGATGCCGGCGTGGTCGGTGCCCGGAACCCAGAGGGTGTTGAAGCCGGACATGCGCTTCCAGCGCACGATGATGTCCTGCAGGGTGTTCACGAGCGCGTGGCCGATGTGCAGGCGCCCGGTGACGTTCGGCGGCGGAATGACGATCGAAAACTTCGGCCGCTCCGGATCCTCGACCGGAGTGAAGTAGCCTTCGACTTCCCATTTCTTGTACAGCCGCTCCTCAAAGGAAGCAGGCTCGTAACGCTTGGCGAGTTCTTCTCTCATAGCAAAAGACGCCCATTATAGGGTGCGCGTCCGGCCCAGCCGGCCCGGCACGGCCGGCTGCGCTGATTGCTGCGCTCCGGCACGTGCGGCTGCCGAGTGGGAGTGGGCTTCGCGGGAGGTGCGGTCGTCAGTTGACGTACACAACTGTCTCGCCAGCCCGGACAAACCTCTCACGACGCCCGAACCCCCGCGAAGACGAACCCCACTCGGCAGCCGCACGTGCCGGAGCGCAGCAACCAGCGCCGCCGGCCGAGCCGGCTAAATACACCAACAGCCGGCCTACGCGGCCGGCTGTTGGTGTTCGGATCAGGAGGAGAGTAGGAGATTAGGGGTCCGGTTCGTTCGTTCGTGCCCTTCAGTGAGTCAGACGATGCTCCGAAAAAAAAGTTTCTTCGGTTTCGGCGAAATCGAATCGTCAACCGATTCGTGACCGGGCGGCCACGCGCCGCGGATCCGACTCCGTTCCCTTCTTCAGTCCGGCGAACGCGATCATGGCCGCGTTATCGGTGCAGTACTTCTTTTCGGGAACGCGCACGATGACCCCGTGCTGCTCGCCCCAGGCGAGGACGCGCACGCGGAGCACGCCGTTCGCGGCGACGCCGCCGGCCATCGCCAGCTCGGTCGGCTTCGGCGAATCGATGCGCTCCCATACGATTTCGATGCGGTCGAACAGCTGCGCGAAGAGCGCGTTCTGAAACGTCGCGCAGAAATCGGCCAGCGCGTGCGGATCGCCGTCGATCGAGATCTGATGCTCGCGCGCCAGACGGATCGCGCCCGCTTTGATTCCGCTGTACGAGAAATCGAGCGACTCCTCGGAGAAGCGCGGAATCGGAAACGGGAACCGTTTCGGATCGGCGTTTCCCTGGCGCGCATGCTTCTCGATCTGCGGCCCGCCGGGATACGGCAGCCCGATGAATTTCGCCACCTTGTCGAACGTCTCGCCGATGGCGTCATCGCGCGTGCGGTTGAGCTGGCGCACGTCGCTGCCGCGCACGTCGTAGAGCGCCGAGTGGCCGCCGGAGATCACCAGCGAAAGAAAGCGCTCCGGCAGCGGCGTCGCGGGCCCGTCCTTCTGCAGGTATGGCGAGTAGATGTGTCCTTCCAGATGGTTTACCGGAACGATGGGAACCCCGAGTCCGTAGGCGAGCCCCTGCGCGCCGGCGACGCCGACCAGCAGTGCTCCGATCAGGCCGGGCCCGGAGGTGACCGCGATCGACTCGACATCACTCCACCGCGCGCTGGCCGCGTCGAGCGCCTGCTCCACGAGCGGGAAGAGATGCGCCAGATGTTCGCGCGAGGCGATCTCCGGCACCACGCCGCCGAACGGCTGATGGCGCTCGATCTGCGAGGCGATGAGATTCGCCTTCACGTGGCCGTCTCGCTCGAGCAGCGAGACCGACGTTTCATCGCAGGACGTTTCGATTCCGAGAATCATGCGGAGGGAGAACAGCAGCAGGGTGGGATGCGCTTCCGCCGTCCGCATCGCCGCACGGTCCGGTTCGTGCTTCCGGTGCTTTAATCACAGCATGCGAATCGTGATTGCCGGCGGAACGGGTTTCCTGGGCGAGCCTCTCGTCCGACGTCTTCTCGCGCGCGGCGATGAGGTGGCGGTCTTGAGTCGCAATCCCGCGAAGGTGCGCGCCGGGCGGGGCGTGTCGTGGGATGGAAAGACGCAAGGCTCCTGGGCCGACGAAGTTGCGAAGGCCGACGTGATCATCAATCTTGCCGGCGAGAATGTGGGCGAAGGTCGCTGGACCGATCCGCGCAAGAAGCGACTCGTGGCGAGCCGGCTCGATGCGACGAATGCCATCATCGAGGCGATGCGCCGCGCGCCCGCGCAGCAGCGCACGCTCATCAATGCCTCGGCGGTCGGCTACTACGGCGTCCGCGGAGACGAAGAGCTCGACGAGAACGGCTCGCGGGGCAACGGCTTTCTCGCGGAGCTCGTCGAAAAGTGGGAGACCGCCGCGCGGGTTGCAGAACCGATCGCGCGCGTCGTGTTGCTGCGATTCGGCGTTGTGCTCGCGCCCGATGGCGGCGCGCTGAAAAAGATGGTGCTGCCGTTCAAGCTCGGCGCCGGCGGTCCGATCGGAACCGGCGATCAATGGATGTCGTGGATCGATCGCGACGACGCGATTCGCTTCGTAGAATGGGCGATCGAGCACGAGCGAGCGCGCGGCGTCTACAACGTCACCGCGCCGAGTCCCGTGCGGAATCGCGACTTCACGCGAGCCCTCGGTCGCGCGCTCCATCGTCCCGCGATCCTGCCGGCGCCGGCGTTCGCGCTGCGCCTCGCATTCGGCGAGATGGCGGACGAGATGCTCCTCGGCGGACAACGTGCCATTCCAAAACGCGCGCAGCAGGAAGGGTTCGGGTGCAACGCAACGTCGCTCGAAGAGTCGTTCGCACGTCACCTGTGACTCAGCCGTAACGCAAACGGACACGAAAACGGAAATTTGGCCGAACGGCCGTTCGGTTTGTCTGCGTTGCAAAAGAGCCGGCGTCCGCCAATCCCCTCCGGAAGCCGCTTGACCCAAGCCGAATTCGCGGCACGCCCCTCCTTCGCGAACTGCAGTTCCGTCGCAGCAATTCGAAGACGTCCAAAGGAGCTCATTCAATGTCTTTCCACCGTCTCATCGTCGGTCTGGCGGTGCTGCTTCTGCTCTCTCCGCTGAGCGCATTCGCGGCCGTCACCGGCAATCTCTTCGGCGTCGTCACCGACGATTCCGGAGCCGTCCTCCCGGGCGTGACGGTCACGGTGCGCAGCCCGCAGTTGCAGGGCACGCGTGACACGGTCACGAACGCGCAGGGCGAGTACAACCTGCAGTTGCTTCCTCCCGGCACGTACACCGTCGAGTTCACGCTCGAAGGTCTGAATACGGTCACGCGCGAAGGCGTGCAGGTGCAGCTCGATCAGACCACGAAGATCAACGCCACGCTTTCGATGGGCGCCGTGACCGAAGCGATCACGGTCACCGCGGATGCAGTCGTCGTCGATCCGACGCAGACGACGGTGCAGCAGAACTTCGGCACCGAACATCTCGAGTACGCGTCGATCGGCTCCGCGGGCCGCTCCTATCAGAGTGTGGTTCAGCAGGCGCCGGGTGTCGCCGGCGGCGCGAATCCGCAGGTCATGGGTGCGAACCTCGGGCAGAACAACTTCATGCTCGACGGCGTCAATACCACCGACCCGGTCACGCACACCTTCGGCTCGAACCTACCGTTCGACGCCATTCAGGAAGTCTCCGTGCAGACGCTCGGCAAAGACGCCGAGTACGGACGGGCGGTCGGCGGCGTGATCAACGTCGTCACCAAGACCGGCGGCAATACGTTCTCCGGCACCGCGGACGTCCGCTACACCGGCAACGATCTCGCGGAGAATGGCGATCACACGCGGCTGCGCGATCAGGACTACGAAGAAATCCGTCCGGCCGTGACGTTCGGCGGACCGATTCAGCGCGACAAGATCTGGTTCTTCGCCTCGGCGCAGCGTCCTGACACGACGCGCATCAATGCGCCGATCGCAGGCTCCGACTTCACGCCGGGTGCGCGCACGTTCCAGGGCTTCGACTCGCTCGCGAAGCTGACCGCGGCGCTCGGCGAAGGCAACACCCTCTCGCTGCGTTACACCGACAACCAGGCGGACATCGAGCACTCCGAGGGGAGCGCGTACTACGCACCGGAAGCGGACAGCTTCCAGACGCAGCGTTCGACGATCTGGAACCTCGGCTACGACACGACGCTGAGCAACAACTGGCTGGCGAGCGCGCAGGTCGGCTATCGCACCGGCTTCCTCGAGACCCGTCCGATGAGCGGCAGCTCGACCGACAGCGCGATCATCGATCTGCGCACCGGCTTTCAGACCGGCAACTACGACAACTGGCAGTACTCCGATCGCGACCGCGTCGAGCTCATCGCCTCGACGACGTACTTCGTCGACAATCTGTTGGGATCCCATACGTTCAAGGCGGGCACGAACATCGATCGCTCGGAGTTCCTCCGCTCGAACAACGTCACCGGCACGGCGCCGGCGGGACTCTGCGGTGCAGCAGCGCATCTGCCGGCCGGCTCGCAGTGTGGCGCGGTCTACTCGACGCGCGACGGTGCACCGTATTACGTGACGATCTCCACGCTTACGCCGGAAGAGACTTTCAAGAGCAATCTCTCCGCGTTCTACGTGCAGGACGAATGGCACCCGGTCTCCGCCGTGACCGCGCGCCTCGGTCTGCGCTACGAAACGATCGACTTCGAAGTGCCGGGTCGCGATGACGTGCCCGAGCTGAGCAAACTGCAGCCGCGAGTCGGTCTGGCGTGGGATGTCTTCAACGACGCCTCGACCGTGCTGCATGGCTTCTGGGGTCAGGTCATGGACGACAACGGCCTGACGCTGGCCAGCTTCGGCAGCACGACCGGCTCGGTCTCCACGATCATGCTCTACAACAACGCCACGCAGGCGTACGACCGCTACTACACGACGTACGGCGGCGCCAGCGGCAACACCTACGATCCGAACCTCAAGGCAACGTATTCGAACGAGGCCAACATCGGCATCACCCGCCGTATCGGCTCGCGCAACAGCGTCGACCTCACGGCCGTGTGGCGCGACACGAAGAACCTGTTCGAAGACACCTGCTTCGATCAGGCGGATTGCACGTACTACTGGATGACGAACTCGCCGGCTGGTGAGGACGACATTCTGAAGAGCAAGTACACCGGCGTGATCGCGCGTCTCGAAACGCGTCCGTACGAGTGGCTGAACGGACTCGTGAGCTACACCTGGTCGAAGTCACAGGGCTCGGTCGGTTACACGCAGAACGCGGGCGCGGACTTCGACGTCTTCCCGGATCACTTCATCAATCGTTATGGCTATCTCGATGACGACGCGCGTCATCGCGTGAAGGCGAGCGGCTTCGTTCGTGCGCCGTTCGGTACGACGTTCGGCATCGACTACACGTGGGACAGCGGACAGGCGTATTCGGTGACGACGTCGGTCCCGCCGAACTCGGGCTACGGCACGTTGTACGTCGAACCGCGCGGCTCGCGCCGGCTGCCGGATTTTCAGCAGCTCGACCTGCAGATTCAGCACGACTTCCACGTCGGCCGTTTCCGCCCGAGCGTGATTGCGGCGGTCTACAACGTGCTTGGCACGGAGATCGTCACCGGCCGTTCCGGCAGCATCGGCGAATACGCCGAGTGCGACGGCACGACGGACTGCATCGCGAACCCGCTCGCGGGAACCGACGGTCAGCCGGCGCAACTGGCGATCACCGGCGACTTCGGAACGGACACGGACTGGCAGTCGCCGCGCCGTTACGAGCTCGGCGTCCGCTTCTCGTTCTGATTTTCAACGGATGTTGCTGTAGACGCGGAGGGCAGGCCGATGAGGCCTGCCCTCCTGTCTTTTCTAACGACGTCGCGGGGCCGCGATGTCGTTGCGCCACCCGAGTCCTGCATCGGGGGCGACTTCTTTGGGGGTCGTCGTCGCGGGGTGAGCGCGCGAGCTTCAGTTATTGGAGTTGAGCATTTTCCAGTCGCGATCCTTGCTGTCTTCGCGAAGGAACGCGGGACGGCGATCCGAGATCGTGTTCAGATCTGTCGCCGTCTCGACCATCAGGCGGAACTTTCCGACCATCGTCCGCTGCACCTGCTTCGGCAGCACGCGAAGGTCATCGACGAGCCGCTGTGCGGCGCACTCGTCTTCATCGAGCTCCCACGGCGCGATCTGCCGTTCGACCGAGCCGCCGAAGAATTCGGCTTCCGTCAAACCGTAGACACCGAGGAGGCGCTTGAGCTGCGCGAGCTTGAGAGAGCCGATCCTCTGCCCCGTTTCAAAGGAGCTGATCGTCTTCTCTCCGACACCGGAGAGGCGGGCAACATCTTTCTGGCTCAGCCCGCGGAGCCTGCGGATTTCACGAAGTTTCAGTACGAGATCCATGGCTTCCTCACCTTGCTTCTCTCACACAACGATCAGAACTGCGATCCGAACCACACACACGAAACACGAGAGCTAAAACCGACGCATCAGGCCGACCACCACACCCTGAACCGCGACTTCGCGGGCCGAGGCGTAGATCGGGCTCATGAGAGAGTTCGCGGGCTGCAGCCGGACGCGTTCTCCCTCCTGATAGAGTCGCTTGAGCGTCACTTCACCATTGACGTTGGCGACCACCATCTCGCCGTTGTCCGCGCGCTCGCGGCGGGCGATGATCACCAGGTCTCCGTCGAGAATGCCGTCATCGACCATCGAGTCTCCGCGCACCTTCAGCACATAGTTGTCGCCGCGCGACGTGAGGTGCTCCGGAACGGTGATGGTCTCGTCGCCGACTTCCACATCGAGAGGACGACCGGCGGCGATGTAGCCGAAGAGGGGAAGGTCTCTGGCGGAGGACGGCCGCGGCTCCGGCCTCACATCCTTTGCTGCGTCGCGGGCTTCACCGAGTGTGACCGGGGGATCGATCACTTCCACACCGCGCTTCTGGTTCCAGTCTCTCCGGATCAACCCCTTCTTCTCGAGCAGGGAAAGGTGCTTGTAGACCGTTCCGTAAGACGAGAAGCCGAAGTGATCGCAGATTTCCCGGTGCGTCGGTGCCACCCCGCGTTCCTTCTGGAAATCGCGAATGAAGTTGAGAATGTCCCGCTGTCGTTCCGTCAGATATCTCATTCCGCCCTCACGAAGAGCAATATGGGCGGTAATGTGGCGAAAGTCAAGCGTAAGTAGCGAGAATGAGGCGTAATTTTTTCAGCGGCCTGAAACGCGAAACGAGCAGCGCGAGTTGAAGTCCATCAACCTTCGGTGGGATTCTCGAAAACCTGCCGTAGCCACCACAAACACGAAGGGCGCCGCGAGATGCGGCGCCCTTTTGCGATCAGCGCGGGTGCGCACTCAGTTCCACGGTTCGTCGGCCGTCGGTCCGTAGATCGAGGGCAGCTTGCCGCCGGCGATGCGGACGTAGACGGAGAACTGGCCGCGGTGGTGGATCTCGTCGTGGAGGAGAAACCAGATCCAGTCGTGCCGCGTGTACTCGCCCATCGTTTTCGGCGCGGTGAAGAAGTGCACTTTCTGGTGGAGCTCTTCGTCGGTCGCGGCGGCGATCACGGCGCGGTATTCGGCGTTCGCTTTTTCGAGCGCGGCGAGGATCTCTTCCAATGTCTCCGGCGGCGCGGCCGGCTTGCTCCCCGCGGGGATGCCTTTCGCGAGCTGGTCGTGCCAGACGCGGACGCCGAGGCCGCGCTCGAGCACGAACGTCCAGGCGAGCTGGCGGGCGGTGTTCGAGCGCTCCGACGGCTTGAGGTCGAGTTGATCGGGCGGAAACGCGCGCAGGACGCGTAGGGTGGTTTGGAACTCGCGATCGAACGTATCGAGGAAGGTTTGTTTCGCAGACATACTTTCGCCTCCGGCCGCGAACGATACAAAAGAAAAGGCCAGCCGTGAGGCTGGCCTTTCAAAGATTTGTTGTGGGATGAATCAGTCGAGCTTGATGGCTTTCTTCGTCTTCTCGCGACGCGACGATTCCTTGGCCTGGTACTCGGCCATGCAATCACCCTTCTCGACCATCGCGCAGCTCAGGTACTCGCTGATTTCCATGATGACGGCGCGGATCGCCTTGCCGGTCGGGGTCTTCTCGTATTTCGAGAGGTTGCCGCCGAAGCCGCCGCGGTAGACGCCGACCGCGAGGCCGCCGCTGCTGGCGCGTGCTTCGATCGTGCGCGTGAACTCGATCTCACCCGTGGTGGTGTCGATGACGCGGAGGTCGACGGCCATGTAGGCATCTTCCTTTTTGCCGCCGACGCTGATGCCGCGGAAGCTGAGGCCGCCGCCGGTGCCCTTGACGTCGCTCTCGAATGCGGTGAGCGTCGCCACGACGAGGTACTGCGCGCCGGTGAGCTTGCCGATCTTGGCACCGGTCTTCTTGCTGACGCGGCCGGAGTCCGCGAGGTCCTGTTCGTCGAGAACGGCGTCGAGCTTGTCGCGCTCGACCATCTTGAAGTTGCCGGTGCCGGCCAGCTCATTGGTGAGCATGCCCGCGAGATCGCTGCCGACGCCGCCGTACCACCACGCTGCCGAAGTGTCGTTGCGGAACTCCGACACCGCCATGACCGGCTTGCCGGCCGCGCTGGCGACGCTGGCGATGAAGAGCAGAAGAATGCCGAAAGCAAATTTGGTTCGCATGTGTCCTCTCGTGTTTCGTGTCCGATTTTGTGCTGCCCAATCTAGGGTGCTGCTACAGCCACGGCCGTGATCCGGCTCACGATCAGTGGCCGGTCGCGTCTTCCACTCCTTGAAGCAGCTCAGAATCCCACATTTCCACCCGATTTCGCCCACGATTCTTGGCCGAATACAACGCGCGATCGGCACGATCGATGAGCGCGGCAGGACTGAGGACTTCACTCTCGGCGGGCGTATCCATTCCGGCGATGCCGATCGAAGCGGTCACGACGATCGACGTCTCTCCGCACGGAATCTCCGTCGACTCGAGTCTGCTGCGAATTCGCTCCGCGACAACCGAGGTGTTCCCCGGTTTTGTTTCCGGCAGCACGATGCAGAACTCTTCGCCGCCATATCGTCCCGGTACGTCGTAGACGCGGCAGCTGTCGCGCAGGAGCTTGCCGATGCCTTGCAGCACCTGGTCTCCCGCCGAGTGACCGAACGTGTCGTTGATGCGCTTGAAGTGATCGACGTCGAGCATCAGCAGCGACATCGGCGAGCCGTGCCGCAGCGCGCGATTCAACTCGGTGTCGAGCTTCTCGATGACGAACCAGCGGTTGTACAAGCCGGTCAGCGAGTCGCGCGAGGAGACCTCGGAGAGCGTGCGGTTGCGCACGATCAGATCGAGGTTCTCGCGCTGCATGCTGAGCATGCGCTGCTCGAGCTCCTGGTAGCGCGCCTCGCTTTCGCTGGCGACGCGCAAACCGTCGAAGAGCTCGTGAATGAGCCGGCGCTCCGGTTCGGCGAACGGCGTTCCGTCCGACGAGACGACGGCGATTCGTGGCGACGGCAGTCGCACCGCGAAGGTCTTCGCGGCCTCGGGCGATTGCGTGTCGACGAGATGAAGAGGCCTGTGCAGCAGTTCGGACAGGGGCGCCAGAATCCGGCCTGCTGCGGATTCAAACGATTGCATCGAGAATTGTCCTGCTGAGAGAGTGCGCAGGAGTATAGCGCCGCGATCGACACGCCGAACCGCCCAACTATGGAGCCGGCCGGTGCGACCGCGGCGCCGATTGCTTCGCTTTGGCACGTGCGGCTGGTACGAGGCTGCGGTCGTCGCGATTGCCCGGCGCGACGGCTCAGGCGCGTTGTTCGATGCGGAAGCGATTCACGCCGGCGCGAATCTCGTCGCCGGTGTGCACCTTGGTGTTTTTCGCCGGGAGCGTGTTGAGGAACGTGCCGTTGCGGCTGCCGAGGTCTTTGACGCGGACGGTGCCGTCATCGTCGCGATGAATCTCGAAGTGACGGCGCGAAAGATATTCGTCGGGCACGCGCACGTGACCTTCGCGCCCGACCACGAGACCGGTGGCTGGAATCTCGAACTCCTGACCGGCGAGCGGCCCCTCGACGCAGACGAGCACCGCACGTGCGTCGGCCGGCCGGGTCGCGCGCGCGTTCCTCAATTTCTGCGCGAGCAACGATTCGTCGATGCCGGAGTCGTCGAGCGCGATCGGCTCGACCGGCAGGCCCGGCTCGTTCACCGGCTCGACGCTCACGAGCGCCGTGCCGACGCGCAGCAGATGCACGCCGTCTTCGAGCACCGCCTCGTCGACCGGCTGTCCGTCGAGAAAGGTGCCGGTGTGCGAATCCGCGTCGCGCACGATGAGGTTCTCGCCGCGCACGGAGATCGAGCAGTGCCGAATCGAGAGCTCCGCTTCCGCGAGCTCGACATGTGAGCCTTTGCGGCCGATCCAGAGTGGATGCTCGTGAATCGTGAAGACCGTATTCACGGATGCACTCGCGCCGCTGGCGACGACGCGCAGCGATCGCGGCCGTGCCGGCGCGATCATCGGCTGGCTGGAAAGCGCCTGCTGCGCCGCTGCGGCATCGACGCGGTAGGGCTTCAGATCGATCTCGCGAATTTCGTTGGCGTCGACGAGCCGGGCCAGCACGGCCGCCTTCGATCCCGACAGCCACTCGCCGCATTGGCAGGTGGCGATGGAGTTCGGCAAGCGAACGGCGACGACCCCCGGCACGTCATACGCCTGCCCGCACTTCGGGCAGCGGATCAGCGGCATGGCGGCGATGATAGCAGCGGCGCGCGAAGTCCCGTTGATGCTTGGAGACTCCGCGACGATGCGACTACACTTCGCCGCGGTCCTTATGTCGCTGAAAAAGAGAAACGCCCTCGAAGTTCGCGGCGGATTGCGCGCCAAGGTCGTGACCGCGTTCGCGCTTCAGGCGATCGTCATCGCGCTGCTGCTGGTCGGCATCCAGCAGTTGCTCGTGCGCCGCGCCATGATTCAGCAGACCGTCGAACAGGGCGCCGCGATCACGCGCATGGTGGACATCACTGCCGGCGAATTCGTGATCTTCGGCATGAGCGAGAACCTGCGAAAGATCACCGGCGATCTCGGGCGCACTCCGTCGGTGGCCTACGCCGAGTTCCTCGACGCGAACGGCAAGATCCTGGCGTCGACGGCGACGACGCAGCCGGCGGTGCTGCTCAATCGCAAGTTCGATCGCGAAGCGGGCACGCAGATCGGCGACGGTCTCCACCTCTACACCAGTCAGTTTTTCGAAGGGGCAACGGACGGTGCGGCCAACGTCAATGCGCGGCCGAAGGGCTATTTCCGTCTGCTGCTCAACGAATCGCAGGCCGAGGCGGCGGTGCGGCAGATGCGCGGCTGGAACGCGGTCGCGACGGGCGTCGTGCTGGTCACCGCCACGCTTCTGGCGTGGTTCGCGTCGCGCTATCTCGTGCGTCCGATTCTCGCGCTGGTGGATACCGCGAAACAGATCGCGAAGGGCGACCTGACGCAGCGCGCCGAGGTGCAGACGAAGGACGAGATCGGCAGTCTCGCCGAGGCGTTCAACGCCATGGCCGCGAACCTCGAGAAGACGGTCAAGAACCTCGTCGGCGCGCAGTCGAAGCTCAAGAGCGTCGTCGAAACGGTCGACTCGCGTTCCCACACCGTGATCCAGCGCGTCGATGAACAGCGGAAGATCATCGACGACACGTACCAGTCGATCGATCAGCTCAACAGCGGCGTCCGCAAGATCACGGACAACGTCGAAGCTCTTTCGGCGTCATCCGAGGAAACGTCGTCGTCGATGCTCGAGATGGTTGCGTCGATGGAAGAGGTGAGCCGCCACACCGACACGCTCTTCTCGTCGGTCGAAGAAACCGCATCGGCCACGCATCAGATGGTCTCTTCGATCAGCGAGGTCGACACGAACGTCGTCTACCTCACGAACTTCGTCACCGATACCTCCTCTTCGATGGTGGAGATGTCGGCCTCGATCGCGGAAGTCGAGGCGAATGCCGCGCGCTCGTACGACCTCGCGCTCGCGGTGGCCGACGCGGCGGAATCGGGGATGAAGGCGGTGCGCGAGACGATCGAAGGGATGGAGCAGATCCGTCAGTCGGTCATCGAGACCAACTCCGTCGTGGCGCGCCTCGGCGACCGCTCGATCGCCATCGGCAAGATTCTCAACGTCATCGAAGACGTCGCCGAGCAGACCAACCTCCTCGCGCTGAATGCCGCGATTCTCGCCGCGCAGGCGGGCGAGTACGGCAAAGGCTTCTCGGTCGTCGCCGCCGAAATTCGCGAGCTGTCGGAGCGCACTGCTTCGTCGACGCGCGACATCGCAAACCTCATTCGCAGCGTTCAGGACGAAGTCGAGAACGCGCTGCGCGTGACGTCGTCCGGCTCGTCGCTCGTCGAGAACGGTGTGTCGCTGTCGCATCAGGCCGGCCGCGCGCTGAACAACATTCTCGAATCGGCGACCAAGTCGTCGTCGATGGGAAAAGAAATCGCCTCCGCCACGCGCGAACAGGCGACCGGCAGCGAAACGATCACCCGGTCGGTGGAAAAACTGCAGTCGATGGTCGGCCAGATCAACGGTGCGACGCGGCAGCAGGCACAGGGCTCGGAGCACATCATGCGTGCGGTCGAGTCGATGCGCGAGGTGACGAAGTACGTCCGCCAGGCGATGGTCGAACAGAAGTCGGGCTCGTCGATGATCTCGGCCGCGGCCGAGCGGATGATCGAGATGATTCACGAGATCTTCCAGGTCGCCGCCGATCAGGCCGCGGAGAGCGAGAAGATCGTCGCCACGATGCAGCAGGTGCGTGCAATCGCCGACGGCAACCGCACCACCGCCGCCGACATGACCTCGGCTCTCGGTCTGCTCAATGACGCCATCCGCGGTCTCGAGGATGAAGTCCGCAACTTCCGCGTGCGGTCGTAACCACCACGACCATGAGCGACCTTCGTCTGATCACCTTCCGCGTCGGCCCCGAGACCTTCGTCCTCGACATCATGGCCGTGCGCCAGATCGTGCCGTACACCGGCACCACCACCGTGCCGACCGCGCCGTCGTTCATCGAAGGGATCATCGTGCTGCGCAACGAGGTGATCCCGATCGTCGATCTTCACGACCGCCTCTATCCGAAACGCGACGACAAATCGGACCAGCCGCTCGTGCTCATCACGCATACGAGCGCCGGCATGATCGGGTTGAAGGTGGATGAAGTGCGGCGGATCGTCACCATCTCCACCGACGCCTTTCTCCCGCCGCCGCCGATCGTGCGCGGCATCCGTGGCGAGCTGCTCATCGCGGTCGTTCCGCACGTCGAGGATGTCTACCTGTTGATCGACGTCGAGAACGTGCTGACCGAGCCGGAGAAGGTCGAGCTGCGCGACACCGACTTCTCCGGCGTTGCCACGGCCTCCTGATGTCCGGCGAGCGCCGCCCGCTCGTGGAGGGCGAGGACTACTACTTCGAAGGGCAGTTCCTCGTCTTCACCGAAAAATACCTTCGCGATCGTGGCTACTGCTGTGAAAACGGCTGCCGGCATTGTCCGTACGGGTACTTGAACCGGCGTCGCGGGGATCAGCCGGACGAGAGTGAGGCGAGTGACGAGTGATGAGCGCTCGCGATGCCTGTCGAACCTCATCGCTCATCACTCATCACTCGTACGGCGAAAAAACGCGCCGATAACCCACCGCCGTCCCAACAACCAGATTCGTTTATAGTCCGCCTCCGTGTTCAGCCGCTCCCGCCTCCTGCAACTGACGGAAGCGATGAAGGGGAAGCTCGTGGTCGTCTACGGCGACATCGTGGCGGACCGCTTCATCTACGGCACGCCCAAGCGGATCTCGCGCGAGGCGCCGGTGCTCATCCTTCGTCAGTATCGCGACGACATCCTTCTCGGTGGCGCCGGAAACGCTATCAACAACATCTTCGCCCTCGGTGGTCTGCCGGTTCCGGTTTCGGTGGTCGGCAACGACAGCGCGGCGCAGGCGCTGCTCGACCGGCTGCAATCGTGCGGCATCGAATGTGGTGGCGTGCTCCGGGCCGAGCGCTACAACACGCCGACGAAAGTCCGCATCCTCGGCGGCATGCCGCACGCCAGCAGGCAGCAGATCGTGCGCTACGACATCGAAGACAAATTCGAGATGCGTCCCGAGGAAGCGCAGGCGTTTTCGAACGTGCTGCGCGACGCGATCACGGTCTGTCATGCGGCGCTCATCAGTGATTACGGCTACGGCGTCGTGCGGCCGCGCGTCGTGGAGACGCTGACGCAGTTCGCGCACGGCAAACCGGTCACGCTCGACTCGCGCTACAACCTGCTCGACTACCCCGGCGTCACCGCCGCGACGCCGAATGAAGAAGAAGCCGCCGCCGCGGCCGGAACCTCGCTCTGGAACGGCGAGGAAGCGAAGATCAACGAGGTGGCGATCACGCTGCAGCAGGGACTCGATTGCGAGGCGATGCTCATCACGCGCGGCAGCCGCGGTATGGCGCTGCTCGAACGCGATCGCCCCGAGCCGCTGCTGATTCCGGTGTACGGAACCGACCAGGTTGCCGATGTCACCGGCGCCGGCGACACCGTCATCGCCACGTTCACGCTGGCGCTGGCTGCACAGGCATCGTTCGCGGAAGCGGCGAAGCTCGCGAACTACGCGGGCGGCATCGTGGTGATGAAGATGGGGACGGCCACGGTTTCGAACGAGGAGCTGCGCCACGCGATCGAGCGAGACGAGGGCCTGCTGATTTGAGCAACGCGCCCATCCTCGACGGCGAAGCGCTCGAACGCGCACTCGAACGCGAGCGCGCGAGCGGCAGATCGATCGCGTTCGCGAACGGCTGTTTCGACGTGCTGCACGTCGGTCACGTTCGCTACCTGCAGGACGCCGCGAAAGTCGCGGATGTGCTCGTCGTGGGCGTCAATGGAGACGAGTCGGTACGCGAGCTCAAAGGCGCGGGCCGTCCGGTGATGCCGGAGCAGGAGCGCGCGGAGCTGATCAGCGCCATTCGCGGCGTCGGCTACGTCACGATCTTTCACGAGCACTCGCCGTCGCGCCTGTTGCAGACGCTGCGGCCCGACTTTCAGTGCAAGGGGACGGATTACACACCCGACTCGGTGCCGGAGGCGGAGATCGTGAAGTCGTACGGCGGCCGGGTGGTGATCGTCGGCGATCCGAAGGATCACTCGACGACCGAGATGCTGCGGCGGATGAAGGCCGAGGAATGAAGAACGTCGTCGTGCTGCGCCTGTCGGCACTCGGCGATGTCATTCACACGATTCCGGCGGTCGTTTCCCTGCGCGCGCACGCGCATCTCACCTGGGTGGTCGAAGCACCGTATCGTGAGCTCGTGGAGGTCGTCGCCGGCGTCGACACCATCCCGGTGCGGCTGAAGAAATGGGGAAAGTCGCCATTCGAGCATCGCCGCGCCGTCCGCGACGCCTATCGCGCCTTGCGCGGCGGCTTCGAGGAAGCGATCGATTTTCAGGGGCTGATCAAATCGGCGGCGCTGATGCGCATCTCCGGCGCTCCGGTGCGGTATGGGTTCGCGCACGAGGCCATTCGGGAGAAGCAGGCCACCTGGTTTGCCAACCGGCACGTCGCCGTCGATACCGCGCAGCACGTCGTCGACCAGAATCTCGCGCTTGCGCGCGCCGCGTCACCGAACGCGGCGCCGGTCACCGCGGCATGGGCGAACCTGCCGCAGAACAACGACCTCGACGAATACCGCGACGCAATCGTCCTCCTTCCGGGCGCGGGGAAGGCAAACAAGCTCTGGCCGATCGAACGCTTTCGTGCGCTCGCGCAACGGATCGGCGCGCGCGCGCTCGCGGTCTGGGGACCGGGAGAGAAAGACCTTGCCGAACAGATCGGTGCGCGTCTCGCGCCGCCGACGAACCTGCGGGAGCTCGCGTTCCTGCTGCAGCACGCGCGCGCCGTCGTCGGCGCCGACACCGGTCCGCTGCATCTCGCGGATGCGCTCGGCACGAAGGTGATCGGGATGTACGGACCGACGGACCCGCGTCGCAACGGTCCCTATGGACAGCTGGAACGCTGCCTCAACCACTTTGTTACGACGAAATCAATGGAATCGATTTCTGTTGAAGAGGTCATGACTACCCTCGAAAGGGTGCTCGCCGAGTGAAGGTCCTTCTCGCCGCGCTGCTCGCGGCCACGCTCACGCTGCCGCCGGCGGTGGAGCAGGCGTACAGCGAAGGGGAGACTCTCGATTACACGGTCCAGTGGACGAAGATCACCGCCGGAACGGCGCGGATGACCATCGCTCCGCACGGCGAAGACATGTACCGCATCACCTCCGTCGCGAAATCGAGCGGCGGGTTTTCTCGCCTCGTCAAAGTGCGCGACGAGATCGAGACCTTCGTGGCCCGCTCCGATTTCTCGACGCTCCGCTACGTCAAGCGCCTCGACGAAAAGGGCGACAAGATGGAAGAGGTGACCACCGTCGAAGAAGGCGTGGCCACGCGCAAGCGCAAGAAGATCAAGAAGGTCGCGGTGCCGCGGCCGGTGTACGACCCCTTCTCGGTCATTTATTACATGCGCACGCTCGATCTCGCTCCCGGGAAGGCGTACGACTTCACGCTGATCTCAGACGGCAAGGTCTACACGGTGCACGCGAAGGTGCTGCGCCGGGAGAAGGTGCAGACGCAGGTCGGCACGTACGACGCGGTGGTGGTGGAGCCGCGCATGACCAGCGGCGGCGTCGAGCGCGAAGAGAAGCTGCACGTCTGGTATTCGGAAGACGAGCGGCACATCCCGGTGCGCATTCGTACGGAAGTGAAGTTCGGCAGCGTGACGGCCACGCTCCGCGGAATTCAGAGCGGCGTCAGTTCCATCGATCCGCCGGTTTTGTCGAAGTAAGTCCAGACGTTCAACCCAAAATAACCTGCTGCCGTCCTCGTGTTTCACGCGGATGGTAAACTCGCCTGCCTCGATTCAAGCGAGCGGCGTAAGCGGCCTGTCAGGAGCCCACAGAAAGTAACTATGAGCGTTCGTCTCGGTGAGTTGCTCACCAAAGCGAGCCTGATCACCCAGGATCAGTTGAAGGAAGCGCTCCGTGTCCAGAAGGAGACGGGCGGCAAACTCGGCGAGACTCTGATCAAGCTCGGATTCGTTTCCGAAGAAGACATCACCGAGTGCCTCTCCCAGCAGTTCGGGGTGCCGTCGATCAACCTCCAGCATTTCGAGATCGACGCCAGCGTCATCAAGCTCATCCCGGGCGACGTGGCCCGCAAATACAACATCCTCCCGGTCAACAAGACCGGCGCCACGATCACCATCGCCATGGCCGATCCGACGAACGTCTTCGCCATGGACGACATCAAGTTCATGACCGGCTACAACGTCGAGCCGGTCGTGGCCTCCGAGCTGGGGATCAAGGCGGCCATCGACAACTATTACGGAACCACCTCCTCGCTCGAGCTGAAGAAGGTCATGGAAGACCTTCAGACGCAGGAGAGCGCCGACCTCGAGGTTCTCGAGGACGAAGAGGAGATGGACGTCAATGCACTGGCGGATTCGGCGGAGGAAGCGCCGGTCGTCAAGCTGTGCAACCTGATCCTCACCGACGCCATCAAACGCGGCGCGTCCGACATCCACATCGAGCCGTACGAGAAGGAGTACCGCGTCCGCTTCCGGATCGACGGAATCCTGTACGAGATCATGAATCCGCCGCTCAAGCTGCGGGATGCCATGACCTCGCGCATGAAGATTCTGGCCAAGCTCGACATCTCCGAGAAGCGTCTTCCGCAGGACGGCCGCATCAAGCTGAAGATCAAGCTCGAAGACAAGAACAAGGAGCTCGACTTCCGCGTCTCGATTCTGCCGACGCTCTTCGGCGAGAAGATCGTCATGCGTCTTCTCGACAAGGACAATCTCCGCCTCGACATGACCAAGCTCGGCTTCGAGCCGGAGTCGCTGGCAAGGTTCGAGGAGGCGATCTTCAAGCCGTGGGGGATGGTGCTGGTCACCGGGCCGACCGGTTCCGGAAAGACGAACACGCTCTACTCGGCGCTGTCGAAGGTCAACTCGCCGGAAGTGAACATCATGACCGCCGAGGATCCGGTGGAGTTCAATCTGCCCGGGATCAATCAGGTACAGATGAAGGAGGCGATCGGGCTGAATTTCGCCGCGACGCTGCGCTCCTTCCTCCGGCAGGATCCGAACATCATCCTGGTCGGCGAGATCCGTGACTTCGAAACCGCGGAAATCGCGATCAAAGCCGCGCTCACCGGCCACCTCGTGCTCTCGACGCTGCACACCAACGATGCCCCGTCGACGATCAACCGCCTCATGAACATGGGCATCGAGCCGTTCCTCGTGGCCACCGCCACGCAGCTCATCGCCGCGCAGCGTCTCGTGCGCCGCATCTGCGGCAACTGCAAGGAGACGGTGGAGATGGCCCCGCAGGCGATCAGCAACCTCGGCTACAAGAAAGAAGAGATCGGGACGTTCTCGGTCTACAAAGGCCGCGGCTGCGAGAAGTGCAACAACACCGGCTACAAAGGCCGCGTCGGCCTGGTCGAAGTCATGGTCATCGACGACGACATCCGCGAGCTGATCCTGTCCGGCGGCACCGCCGTCGACATCAAACGCAAAGCGATCGAGAACGGCATGATCACCCTGCGCCGTTCCGGGCTGGTTAAAATCAAAGAAGGCATTACGACGGTCGAGGAAGTGGTACGCGAGACCGTCGCGTAGGATGCGCGAGGGCGAATTGAAAATTGAAAATTGAAAATTGAAACGCGACGCTGGCGAGACGCGCGGCCGCATTTTCAATTTTCCATTTTCAATTTTCAATTCCCCTCGCGATCGACGAAGCCACTCGGGAGAACCAATGGCCGTTACTCTGCATCAGTTGCTGAAAACCATGGTCGAACGCGGAGGCTCCGACCTTCACGTCACGACCAACTCGCCGCCGCAGATCCGCATCGACGGCAAGCTCGTGCCGCTGGACATGCCGCCGCTGTCGGCGCCGGAAACCAAACAGCTCGCCTACTCGGTGCTCACGGATGCGCAGAAGCACCGCTTCGAAGAGGCGCTCGAGCTCGACCTCTCGTTCGGCATCAAAGGTCTGGCGCGTTTCCGCGCGAACATCTTCAACCAGCGCGGTGCCACCGCCGCGGTCTACCGGCAGATCCCCTACGAGATCCTCGGCTTCAAGGAGCTCGGGCTGCCGCCGGTGGTCGAAGAGATCTGCAACAAGCCGCGCGGCCTCGTGCTCGTCACCGGTCCGACCGGTTCCGGAAAATCGACGACGCTGGCGGCGATGATCGACAAGATCAACCGCGAGCGCCACGAGCACATCATCACCATCGAAGATCCGGTCGAGTTCCTCCATCAACACAAGAACTGCATCGTCAATCAGCGCGAGCTGCACGCGGATACGCATTCGTTCGCGAACTCGCTCAAGTCGGCGCTGCGCCAGGATCCCGACGTCGTGCTGATCGGTGAGATGCGCGACCTCGAGACCATCGAGTCCGCGCTGCGCATCGCCGAAACGGGCCACCTCACGTTCGGCACGCTGCACACGAACTCCGCGGCCCAGACCATCAACCGCATCGTCGACGTCTTCCCCGCGCACCAGCAGCCGCAGATTCGCGCGCAGCTGTCGTTCGTGCTCGAAGGCATCCTCTGCCAGGCGCTGCTTCCGAAAGCGAACGGCAAGGGGCGGGCGATGGCGATGGAGATCCTCGTGCCGAACGCCGCCATCCGCAATCTCATCCGCGAGGACAAGGTCCACCAGATCTACTCGATGATGCAGACCGGGCAGGCCAAGTACGGCATGCAGACATTCAATCAATCGCTGGCGACGTTGTACTTCCGCAAGGTCATCACGCTGCAGACCGCGCTGTCGCGCTCGTCGAATCCCGACGAACTGCAGGAGATGATCTCCCGCGGCGCCGGCTCTCTCTTTCCGCAGGGCTCTCCCGCCCCGGCGGCAGGCGGAGCGAGACCGAGACCGGCGTAACGTGGCAACATACGTGGGCGTGATGTGAGGGGCTGAAAGAGGCGCGCAATGCCAACATTCGAGTGGAAAGGCACATCGAGAAACGGACAGACGCAGACGGGCGTGCTCGTCGCCGATTCCAAAGACGCCGTCATCAACATGATGCGGCGGCAGCAGATCGTCGTCACCGCGGTCAAGGAGAAGGGGAAGGAGATCGCGCTTCCGAAATTCGGAGGCGGCGTTCCGGCGCAGTCGATCGCCATCTTCACCCGGCAGTTCTCGGTCATGATCGACGCCGGTCTTCCTCTCGTGCAGTGTCTGGAGATCCTCGGCTCGCAGCAGGAGCACAAGGTCTTCAAACGCACGATCATCCAGTTGCGCCAGGACGTCGAGTCGGGCTCCAGCCTTGCCGACGCCATGCGCCGTCACCCGAAAGTCTTCAGCGATCTCTTCACCAACATGATCGCCGCCGGTGAGGCCGGCGGTATTCTCGACACGATTCTTCAGCGTCTCGCGACCTACATCGAAAAGTCGGTCAAGCTGAACGCGCAGGTGAAGTCGGCGATGATCTACCCGGTCGCCGTCATCTCCATCGCCTGCATCGTCGTGGCGATCATTCTCTGGAAGGTCATTCCGGTCTTCGCGGCCCTGTTCGAATCCCTCGGCGCCGAACTGCCGATGCCCACCCGCATCGTCATCGCGCTCTCGAATTTCATCGCCGACTTCTGGTGGCTGATCCTGATCCTCGGCGTTGCCGGAGCGTACGCGACGAAGCGCTATCACCAGACCTACAAAGGCAAGCGTGTGCTCGACGGCCTGCTGCTCAGGGCACCGGTCATCGGCATCCTGCTCCGCAAGATCGCGGTGGCCCGTTTCTGCCGCACGCTGGCGACGCTCACGTCCTCCGGCGTTCCGATTCTCGACGGCCTGCAGATCACCGCGCGCACCGCCGGCAACGCCGTCATCGAAGACGCGATCATGGCCACGCGCAAGTCGGTCGAAGAAGGAAAGACCATCAGCGAGCCGCTCGGAGATACGGAAGTCTTTCCGCCGATGGTCGTGCAGATGATCGCGGTCGGTGAGCAGACCGGCGCGCTCGACACCATGCTTTCGAAAATCGCCGACTTCTACGAAGAAGAAGTCGACGTCGCCGTGGCCGGCCTGATGAAGCTCCTCGAGCCGATTCTCATCGCCTTCCTCGGCGTCGCCATCGGCGGCATCGTCATCGCGATGTACATGCCGATGTTCTCGCTCATTTCGCAGATCGGTTAGTTTCTGAAGGATTGAGGATCGAGGATTGAGGACTGAGCCGCCCGGCTCCGATCCTCAATCCTCAACCTCGATCCTCAATCCGCCATGTCGAGCGACACCCGCATGCTGATCGCCGTGCGCGTCGTGGTCGTCACGACGCTGCTGCTGGCGTCGCTCATCATTCAGTACACCGTCCGCGAAGTCCTTCCTCTCAATTACCTCTACTCCGCCGCCGGCGTCACGTACGCGCTGACGCTCTTCTACATCGCGCTCGCGTTCACCGTTCCCTCCCGCGACATCAACCTCATGATTCAGACCGGCGGCGATCTCGTGGTCGAGACGCTGCTCGTCTACTTCACCGGCGGACTCGATTCGCCGTTCTCGTTTCTCTACCTCGTTTCGATCATCACCGCGTCGATGCTGCTCTATCGACGCGGCGGCCTGCTCGCGGCATCGGGCGCGGCGATCCTCTACGGGTTTCTCGTCGATCTCATGTACTACGGCATCGTGCCGACGCCGGAGCAGGCGCTCTTCTCCGCGAGCACGTGGACCTCGTCGCGCGTCTACTTCAACATGGCCGCGAACTTCTCCGGCTTCTACGCGACCGCGCTGCTCACGTCGTATCTCTCCGAACAACTCAAGCGCACCTCGCGTGAGCTCGACGCGAATCGCCAGAACCTCGCCGAGTTGCGCGCGCTCAATCAGAACGTCGTCGAGTCGATTCCGTCGGGCCTGATCACGCTCTCGTCGTTCGGCACCGCGTCGTTCGTTAATCCGGCCGGCGCCGAAATCCTCCGTCGCGCGCCGGCGGAGATCCTCGGCCGTCACGTGACGGAGCTCGGCTTCTTCACCGTCGATGGCTGGAACGCGACGCGCGAGGAGCTCGCCGCCGGAGTTGTCGTGCGCCGCGAGCTCGATGATCTGCCCGCCTCCGACGAGCCTCGCATGATCGGATTCGCGGTCACGCCGCTCAGCACACTGGAAGGCGTCTCCGCCGGCTACACGGTGATTTTTCAGGATCTCACCGAGATGAAGAAGCTCGAGTCCGAGGTGCGACTGAAGGATCGCATGGCCGCGGTGGGCGAGTTGAGCGCCGGCATCGCGCATGAGATTCGAAATCCGCTCGCGGCGATCGCCGGCTCGGTGCAGGTGCTGAAGAACTCGAAGTCGCTCACGCCGCAGGAGCAGCGACTGATGTCGATCGTGCTGAAGGAGTCGGAGCGGCTGAACAAATCGATTTCCGATTTTCTGCGCTTCGTGCGTCCGCAGGAAAAGCACGCCGTCGAGTTCGACGTGGCCGTGAGTCTCGCGGAGACGCTCGATCTGCTGCAGAACTCACCGGAGCTGCAGGATACGCACGCGCTGATCCGCGACATCGCACCGCCGTCGTACTTCATCGTCGGCGATCCCGATCAGATCCGCCAGGTGTTCTGGAACATCGCCCGCAACGCGGTGCAGGCGATGCCGAAGGGCGGCACGCTCACCGTGCGCACCACCGCCGAAGACGGCGCGTATCGCATCGTCTTCACCGACAGCGGACGCGGCATGTCCGCGGCCGATCTGCAGCGCCTCTTCCAGCCGTTCCGCACGAATTTTCCCTCCGGCACCGGCCTCGGCATGGCGATTTCGTACCGCATCATTCAGGAGCACGGCGGCCGCATCGACGTGACGTCCCAGCAGGGCGAAGGGACGGCGATCGCGGTCTCGCTTCCCGCGCATCCGAGCGTTCTGCGCAGCAGTCAGCACGCCTCTCTCCTCGGGTAGACTGGCGCGCAGTGACCGACGACCGGCTTCTCGCTGCCACGCCCGACCAGGACGATCTCCAGACCGAGCTCTCGCTGCGCCCGAAGTACCTTCGCGAATACATCGGCCAGCAGAAAGTGAAGGCCAACCTCGAGATCTCCCTGACCGCCGCGCGCAAGCGGGGAGAGGCGCTCGATCACGTGCTTCTCTTCGGGCCTCCCGGCCTCGGCAAGACCACACTCGCGAACATCGTCGCCAACGAGATGAACGCAAGCCTCCGGACCACGTCCGGTCCCGCGCTCGAAAAAGCGGGTGATCTCGTCGCCATCGTCACGAATCTCGAAGCCGGCGACGTGCTGTTCATCGACGAGATTCATCGTCTTCCGGCGATCGTCGAAGAAGTCCTCTACTCCGCGATGGAAGACTTTCACGTCGACGTCGTGATCGGACAAGGTCCCGCCGCGCGCACGCTGAAGGTCGAGCTTCCGCGTTTCACGCTGGTCGGCGCAACGACGCGCGCCGGCCTGCTCACCGCGCCGCTGCGCGCGCGCTTCGGCATCGTGCATCGTCTCGACTTCTACGACGTCGACTCGCTCACGATCATCGTCCGCCGCTCGTCCGACATCCTCGGCATTCCGATCGACAAAGAGGCAGCCGTCGAGATCGCCCGTCGCGCGCGCGGCACGCCACGCATCGCGAACCGCCTGCTGCGCCGCGTCCGCGATTTCGCCGAGGTGCGTTACGAAGGGAGCGTCGACGTCGCGATTGCCCGCGAAGCGTTGAGCATGCTCGAGGTCGACGAATACGGCCTGGACGAAATCGACCGCAAACTTCTCACGACGGTCATCGAACGCTTCGGCGGCGGTCCGGTCGGCCTCAATGCGCTGGCGTCGTCGATCGGCGAAGATCGCGGCACGATCGAAGACCTCTACGAGCCGTACCTGATTCAGATCGGCTTCATGCAGCGAACGCCGCGCGGCCGTGTCGTCAGCCGCACGGCTTTTCACCACCTCGGCTATCCGCTCAGCGCGGCCAGGAATCAGCGCGAGCTGTTCTAGCGCGCACTCTCACGGTTGCGGTGTCACGGTGGTGATCAGCTGCGTGTCGTTGTTCGTCGTTGATACGAACGCCCAGAGCTGAGCGTCGCCGTCGAGGCGGCGGATCGTGACGGTGACGAGACCGGCGTTCGCCGGGAAGTCGGTGAAGGTCGCGACGGCCGGCTCGTAGAGATTCGTTCCGGCGGTGAGCGTCGCGGTCGCATCGAGCGGCGCGCCTTTGTCCGGCTGCAGGCGAATCCTCACGCTTCCGGACGCGGTTCCGTAGATGCGCAGCGTGCTGCGAAAGCGGGAGTCGGTGGGCACGTTCAGCAGCGTGAGGTCTTCGCCATCGACGAAGCGGCTCGACGCCACGATCGGAATCTCGGTGCCGTAGTTCTGCGCCGCACGCGAGCGATCGAACACGCGCAGGTTCATGGCCACGTTCGCGACTTCGGATCTGGGGAGATAGAGGAACCGGCCGGGATTGCCGTTCGTGACGAGATCACCGCCGAGGATGTTGCCCGGCGTGATCCCGACCTCGGCGCGCGGACCTTGTGGGGTCAGCAGCACGGCGAGATCGTCGACCGGAATGGGCGGACAAATGAACGTGCAGCGGAAGCGGAGGCCGTGAATCTTCGCGCTGTTGCCGCGTACGAGCTGCACGGCGAACGCGGTCACGAACTCGGAGCCGAACTGCCCTTTCACAGGATTGATGAAAATCGGCAGCAGCACGCGCTCGAGATCCGACGGGACGTCGCCGACGAACGTGAATTTCAGATCGGTCGTGAGAATGCGGCCGAGGGAGAAGATCTCGACCTCGACGGTCCCGGGAAGATGCGCGGGTGTGATGGCGAGCAGCGTGTGTGCGTCGATGCGCTGCGTCAGCGCGGAACTGCTGCCGAACAGAACGCCGTACGCGAGCTCCGGAAGGTCGCCCGTGATTGTGACCTCCGTTCCTCCGGTGGTCGGACCGGAAGCGGGGGCGATCGTGTACGCGAACAGCGGAAGCGACAGAAACACGAAGAGGATCACTACGAAACGACGCGGCATCGGATCCCTCCTGCGATTGCGGTGAACACCGTAACGCGCAGCCGTGTATCTACGCCAGCAGCGAATGCAGAAGTCACCCCGTCGTCACGAAAGTGCGCAGAAGGTGCGCAGTTCGTCGCGTGCCCCATTGCGATCGCGAAGCGCCTCCCACTCGGCAGCAGGTACGTCCAACCAGCGCAGCAACCAGCGCAGCAACCAGCGCAGCCGGCCGAGCCGGCGTCAGTCTTTGCGGAAGTGGGCTCCGATCGAGCGCGGATTGCGGATGGCCGCCGCCGCGACGATCGACGCCATCTGCTGGCCGTGGAACAACTCCACGATCGATTTGCTGATCATCGACTCGTGGTAGTACTTCGTCAGTCGCGATCCGAGGTGCTGCATGTCCGCGAGCGCGCGCTTCAGGCGCTCGTAGGAGCGGACGATGCCGACGTAGTTCCACATCGTGTGCTGGATGATCGTCCAGTCCTGCAGGATCAGCGCGGGGTCCTCGAGATTCTCTTTTCCGGGCGGTTGCCAGTCGGGGACGGAGCTCAGGAGATCGTTCGGAATCGAGCCGTTTCCCGCCGGCAGCGAAGAGAACGCGCGATGCACCGCGGGGGAGGCGCTCGACGCCGGAGTCTCCAGCTTCTCGCGAATCGACTGGGCCGCGTAATACCCCCACGTCAGCCCTTCGAGCAGCGACGTCGAGGCCAGACGATTCGCGCCATGCAGGCCCGAGCACGACGTCTCGCCGATCGCGTAGAGCCGGCTGAGCGTCGTCTCGCCGAACGTGTTCACCAGCACGCCACCGCAGAAATAGTGCGCGGCAGGCACGACCGGAATCGGATCCTTCGCGATGTCGACGCCGATCGCCGCGCAGGCCGCACCGATGTTCGGGAAGCGCTCGTGAATCGGCTGATGTCCGTTGTAGAAATTCGCCAGGTCGAGGTAGACGAACTCCTCTTTGTTGCGGGTCATCTCCTCGACGATGGCGCGGGCCACGACGTCGCGCGGCGCGAGATCCTTCAGCTCGGGCGAATACTTTTCCATGAAGTACTCGCCGCGTTGATTGCGCAGGCGCGCCCCTTCGCCGCGCAGCGCCTCGGAGATCAGGAAGTGATTGGCTTTCTTGTCCGCGAGCGCCGTCGGGTGGAACTGCACGTACTCCGCGTTCATGATGCGCGCGCCGGCGCGGTGCGCCATGACCACGCCGTCGCCGATGGCATTGCGCGTGTTCGTCGTGTGGAGGTACATCTGCCCGATGCCGCCGGTGGCCAGGACGGTGAAGTCGGCGAAGATCGTGTAGACGTCGTTGGTGCGGTTGTCGAGCAGATACGCGCCGGCGCATTCGTTCGTGAGCCGGTAACGCACCTGCATGTCCAGCGGATGGTGATACGTCGTCAGCAGATCGATGGCGGTGACGTCGCTGGCGAGGGTGATGTTCGGCTCCGACTTCACGCGATTGAGCAGCGACGTTTCGATCGCGCGGCCGGTGGCATCGCCCGCGTGGATGATGCGCGAGACCGAGTGAGCCCCTTCCTGCGTCAGATCGAGCTCGCCTTCGAGCGTCATCGAGAACGGCACGTGGATGTCGTCCAGCAGCAGTTGCTTGACGACC
The DNA here is from genome assembly GCA_036261885.1 of Thermoanaerobaculia bacterium. Classification (GTDB taxonomy): domain Bacteria; phylum Acidobacteriota; class Thermoanaerobaculia; order Gp7-AA8; family Gp7-AA8; genus QHVT01. Next base: position 142,260 of record DATAJY010000012.1, read on the forward strand.
TTCGGCCCCTCCTCGGCGAGGAAATTCACCGCCGTCTCATTCGAGATGCCGGCCCCGGCGCGGACGATGTCGGCCACGAGCTTGGCGGGCGAATCGCCTTCTCCCTGATAAATGATTCCGCCCTGCGCCCACGACGTATTGCAGTCAGCCGGATCGCTCGCCTTCGTCACGAGCAGCACGCGAACGCCCGCGCCCGCAAGCGCGAACGCCGTCGTCAGCCCGGCGATGCCGGTGCCAATCACGAGCACGGGATAGTGGGCGCGGTTCTGGAGATTCGGCACGGAGGGCGATTCTATGCGGATTGAGGATTGAGGATTGAGAATTGCGGATGGTTTCGAGCGTTCATCCAATCCTCAATCCTGCATCCTCAATCCGGTTCACGCTGCCGGTTGCGCGAATCCGGTGATCACGTAAGAACCCGACTTCACGTCCTTCTTGATCTTGATGATGTTGTTTTCCTGCGCGTCTTCGAGGAGATCGCTGAAGGTGTTGTAGCCGTAGTACTCCTCGTTGAAGGTCGGCTTCTTGCGCTGCATGGTCTGTTTGACCATCGAGCCCCAGAGGATCTCTTTGTTCTCACGCATCAGCGCTTTGATCGAGTCGATGAGCAGCTTGAACACTTCCGACTTCTTCTTGTCCTGGAAGGCGACGGTCGGCGCTTTCTGCACGCCGCGCACGAGGTCCTCGTAGAAGATGAACTCGTCGCAGTTGTCGATCAGCAGATCGCTCGACGAGTTCTTCACGCCGCAGCCGATCACGTACTTGTCGTTCTCTTTCAGCTTCGAGACGAGCGGCGAGAAATCGGAGTCGCCCGAGGCGATGACGAAGAGATCGATGTGCTCTTTCGACCACGACATGTCCATCGCGTCGACGGCCAGGCGGATGTCGGCCGAGTTCTTTCCCGAATAGCCGCGGCCCGGAATCTCGATCAGCTCGATCGCCGCCTCGTGCAGCTCGCGTTTGTAGTCGGGAAACTTGTCCCAGTCCGAGTAGGCGCGCTTGACGACGATCTTTCCCTTTTCGAGCAGGCGCTCGAGCAGGAGATTGATCTCGAATTTCTTGTATTTCGCGTCGATCACGCCGATGGCGATGTTCTCGAAATCGATGAACAGCGCGATTCGTCGTTCGCTGAGTCGCTGCGTGGGGGCGGAGCCGTAATCGTTGTCGTCGTTGTCGTAGGAAGGCTTGCGAGGCACGGCGGAAGTCTACCAGTACACTACGCGCCGTGAAGCGCTTCCTCACCCTGGCCCGGCCATTCACGCTGCTCCCGCCGCTGCTCGGAATCATCTCCGGCGCGGTCTGCGCGTGGGGATCGGCGCACAACCCCGATCCGTCGCGCGCGGTGACGGTCTCGGTGATTCTGACCGTCGCGCTCGGCTCGCTCTGCGCCGCGTTTCTCAACGCCGCGAACAACACGCTCAATCAGATCTACGACCTCGAGATCGATCGCATCAACAAGCCGAATCGTCCGCTCGTGACCGGCGAGGTCTCGATCCGCGACGCCTGGGTCTTCACCTGGATCTGCTACGCCGTCGGCACCATCCCGACCTGGCTCGTGGTCGTCTATCCGTACACCACGTTCACGCGGAAGCTCTTCGCTCCGCTCTCGTGGCACGAGTGCTTTTTCATCTACGCCGTGGCGCTGCTCTCGACGTTCGTCTATTCGGTCCCGGCGCTCGGCCGCACGAAAGCGCATCCGATCGGTGCGAACCTCACCATCGCCATTCCCCGCGGCTGTCTCCTGAAAGTGGCCGGCTGGACGATGGTCGCGCGCGCGTCGTTCGCCGAGCCGTGGTTCATCGGTCTGATCTTCATGACCTTCCTCCTCGGCGCGGCGTCGACGAAAGACTTCAGCGACATGGATGGCGATCGCGCCGGCGGCTGCCGTACGCTGCCGATCGCATTCGGCGTGCGCAGAGCCGCGTGGATGATCGCGCCGTTCTTCGTGCTGCCGTGGTTGCTGATGCCGCTCGGGGCCCGTCTCGGCATCCTCACCGGGAACGCGACGTTCATCACGATTCTCGGGATCGTCCTCGCGCTGTGGGGCGTCTACACGGTCTGGTTGATCGTGCGCAATCCCGACGAACTCACCGCGACGGAGAATCACCCGTCGTGGCGGCACATGTATCTGATGATGATGGCCGCGCAGGTCGGCTTTGCCGCAGCCTATCTCGTTTGATCGCCGTCGCGTCTGCTAAACTCGCTCGTTCAGTTCGCATCGGTCCGCAGGTCAATCATGAGAATTCCGCAGCCGCCCGTGAGCCACGAGTGTATCGACGGCGAAGTCGTCATCATCAACATGGAGACGGGCACGTACTACAGCCTGCTCGGTCTCGCGTCGACGCTCTGGCAGAACATCGTCGCGGGAACGACTTACGACCGGCTGCTCGCCCGCTTCGACGGGGACGTGCAGCCTGAAGTCAGCGCGTTTCTCCACGAGCTCGCACAGGACCGCCTCGTCGATCTCGACGCGGAGCCCGCGCAGATCGGTGAAGAGATCGCACTGCCGGCGTACAGCACTCCGCGCGTCGAGAGATTCACGGACCTTCAGGAACTGCTGATGCTCGACCCGATTCACGAAGTCGACGCCGCAGGCTGGCCCCACAAGAGCTGACGGTGCCGCTTACGCAGCAGCTCGAGATCGAAGATGTCTTCGCCGTCGCCGCGGCGCGCCTCGGCGTTTACGAAGATCATCTCTCGATCGCCGGACTGCACGTCCAGCTCCGATTCGCCGGCGATCGTCTGCGCACGCGACTCCTGCCCGCACTCACGCATCGCATCACCGTTCCGCGCGATCCCGACGCGACGATCCTGATTTACGACTGCGCGTCCGCGCGCATCGAGAAGCCCGCCGTTCCGTGGCGCGCCGAAGACGTTGGCGTGCGCGGCGAGGTTCAGCTCGACGACGCGCTGCGCGTCTCGCTCTTCGCACCGTCGGGCGCGCTGAGTGTGTTCGACGCGTCGCGCAATCTCGGGATCTTCACCGTCGGCGACGCCATCGGACTGCCGTCATACGAACGCGCGGCACCGTTCCGCACGTTGCTGCACTGGCTGCTCGAATCGCGAAATTGCAGGCTCGCACACGCGGCCGCCGTCGCGACGGATCGCGGCGGTGCGTTGCTCGCGGGTCGCGGCGGCTCGGGCAAATCGACGACGGCGCTCCTCTGCGCGACTGCCGGACTGCGTTACGCCGGCGACGACTACGTCGGCATCACGGCCGCTCCCGCGACCGCGCACGCGCTGTACTCGAGCGCGAAGATCGATGCGACGTCCGCGGCGTTGCTGCCCGGCGTCGCGCTGCACATCGACCCGCGGGAGAATGAAAAAGGTGTGGCGTTGCTGACCGAAGTCGCCGATTCCTTTCCGATTCGCGCGCTCGTGTTGCCGCGGGTCACCGGCGGCACGTCGCGACTTCGGCGGGCGAGTGGTGCCGAGGCGTTGCGGGCGCTTGCGCCGACGACGGTGTTCCAACTGCCCGGCAATGACGGCGCGACGTTCGCGTGGATGGCCACGCTCGCACGTACGATCCCCGCGTTCGCGCTCGACCTCGGCGACGATCGCGAGCAGATCCCCGCGCTCGTGCAGCGCGCGATCGAGGAGAGCGCATGAGCGTCGTGAGCGTGATCGTTCCGACATTCAACGGCGCCGCGACGATCGTCGAGGCGGTGGAAAGCGTGCGCGCGCAGTCGATGCCCGTCGAGATTCTCGTCGTCGACGACGGCTCCACCGACGACACGCCGCGCCTCCTTCGCGACCTCGGCGTCCTCACGATTCGTCAGGAAAATGCCGGCCCCGCGGCCGCGCGCAACACGGGACTCGCGCATGCGACCGCGGCGTACGTCGCGTTCATCGACGACGACGACATCTGGATGCCGCGCCGCCTCGCCACGCAGCTCGCGATTCTCGAAGCGCATCCGGAGGTGTTCGCGACGATCGGCTACTCCGCGTTCGTCGCGTGTGATGCGAACGGCGATGCGATGGGCGAGCCGACCGAACCGCATCTCTTCGCGAACATGGGCGCAGCGCTCGTGCGTCGCGAGGCCTTCGATCGCATCGGCGCGTTCGATCCGACACTCACGGGCAGCGAAGACGTCGACTGGTATCTCCGACTGCGCGACGCCGGACTCGGTCCGCTGATCACGCGCGATCTCGTGCAGCTCGTGCGCAGAACCGGCGAGAACATGACGCGCGGCAAAGATCTGCGCGAGCTCGACATGCACACGGTGCTGCAGCGCTCCATCGCGCGGCGGAGGAAGGTGGGCGCATGACGCAGCAACCGCCCGTCGCGGTGATCGTGCCGGTGTTCAACGGTGCGCGCTTTCTTGCCGAGGCGCTGGACAGCGTGCTGGCGCAGGACTATCGGCCGCTGGAGATCATCGTCGTCGACGATGGCTCGACCGACGGCAGTGCGGAGATCGCAGCGACGCGCGAAGTCCTCGTCATCCGCCAGGAACGTCGCGGCGTCGCGACGGCGCGCAACGTCGGCATCGCCGCGGCGACCGCGCCGATCCTCATGCTGATCGATCAGGACGACCTCTGGCGGCCCGGCAAGGCGCGCAAGCAGGTCGACGTGTTGCTCGCGCATCCCGATCGCGTCTGTCTGACGCTGCAGGAGTTTTTCCTCGACGCATCGATCGCGGAGCGGCCGGTCTGGATGCGGCCGGAGTTGATGGACGCGCCGAGTCCGGGATGGATGCCGAGCTGCATCGCATTCACGCGATCGACGTTCGAGTATGTCGGCGAGTTCGATCCGAGCTACGCGCAGGGCAGCGATTCGGACTGGTTCGCCCGCGCCAAAGCGAAGGGCGTCCTCTTTGAAACGATCGAGGAGTCGCTCGTGCGGCATCGCCTTCATGATTCCAACGAGTCAGGCGCGGTGAGCGCGCATCGCGAACTGCTGCAGGTGGTGCGTCGCGCGGTGGCGCAACGACGGAAATGACGCCCATGAATCAGCCTTTTCTCAGCGTCGTCGTCCCGGCGTACAACTCCGAGCGCACCATCGCGGAGGCGCTCGAAAGCGTGCTCGCGCAGACCCCGCGCGAAACCGAAGTGATCATCGTCGATGACGGCTCGACCGACGGCACGGTCGCGGTCGCGGAAGGATTCGGCTACCTCGTGCGCATCGTGCGCGCGCCACACGCCGGCATCGCGCGCACGTTCAACCGCGGCATGCAGGAGGCGCGCGGCAAATGGGTTGCATCGATCGACGCCGACGATCGCTGGCTGCCGCACAAGCTCGAGCGCCAGTTCGCCGCGCTCGATGCGGATCCTTCCATCGACGTCGTGTTCGGCTTCGTGCGCCAGTTCGTTTCTCCCGAGCTCGCCGATCAGCGCTGGCGTTTCGCGATCTCCGATGAGCCCGTGCCCGGCCTGCATCGCGGCTGCATGCTCATGCGTCGCGAGGTGTGGGATCGCGTCGGCGAGTTCGATACGAAGATCTCCGCCGGCGAGTTCGTCGGCTGGTACGCGCGCGCCGTCGATGCGGGCGTGACGATGCACACGATCCCCGAGGTCATTTACGAGCGGCGCGTGCACGACAACAACACCGTTCGCCGCGAGCGCTCCACGCTCGACAGCAATTACCTGCGTGTGCTCAAGGCGACGCTCGATCGCCGTCGCACGGAGAAGAACGGTTGATCTACTTCGCGCATCGCTCCGGCACGTTCATGCCGACCCGCGTCGAGCATCATCTGCTGCGCGCGTCGCTGTCGGCGGACGCCGTCGCGGTGCGCGCGTCGTTCGATGAGTGGAAGGCATCCGTCGATTTGAACGACGTCGAGTACGGATCGCTGCGTCTGTTGCCGCTGCTGTATCGCAACCTGCAGAAACACGGCATCGACGACGCGGTGATGCCGCGCCTCAAAGGCATCTATCGCAACGCGTGGGTGCGCAATCAGCTCGTCGTCCAACACGGACTCCGCGCGATGCGCGCACTGCGCGAGCAAGGCATCGCGTCGATCGTGCTCAAGGGCGCGTCGTTGGTCGCCGATGGTTCGTACGCGGAGCTCGCATTGCGTCCGATGGAAGACTTCGATCTCCTCGTCGCGCCGGACGAATTTCGTCGCGCGGTCGATGTGCTGCGCGATGGCGGCTGGAACTTTCATCCGGCGTCCGTCGAGGCCGAGTGGTACCTGCCGTATCGCCACGCGGTCGCGTTTCGCAACGGCAGCGGCGAGCTCGATCTGCACTGGGCGTCGATTCGCGATCGCTTCCACGGCGACGATGCATTTCGTCGCGCGTCCGTCGATGCGAAGCTGCTGGGCGAGGACGTGCGCGTGCTGGCGCCGCCCGATCAGTTGCTGCAGGCGTGCGGACACGCGAGCGCACGCAACGTCGACGTCGCGCCGATCCGCTGGGTCGCGGACGTCTGGTTCCTCCTCGCGAAACACGGCGACGCGTTCGACTGGCAACGCGTCGTGAGCGGCGCGCGCGATCGCGACCTCTCCTTCGCCGCGCTCCGGTGCCTCGAATACCTCCATGTCGGCCTCGGCGCCAACATCCCGCTCACGGTTCTGCTCGAGCTCGAACGCGACTCCGGCATCGCCAGTCGCGTGTCGCTGAAGCTGCGCAACAGCTACGGTCCCGCGATCTACGCGTACGTGCTATCGGTGTGGCTGCGACTCGCATTCGCGAAGCCGTATCGCGGCATCCCGCGCCGCGTCGCGCTGCTGCCGAAATACGTGCGCTTCTACTTCCGCCTGCCGCAGGACGCATCGCTGATGCGCTTCGTCGCGCGCAAGCTGAGAGCGCGCCTCGCTCCGGCGTCATCCCAGGCGTAAACACGGGATCCCCTTCACTCAAACGCTCGCCGCCAGCTCCTTCCGCAGAAACGCGATCGCCGATTCGAGCTGATGGCGCTCCAGCGCGATCGCCCGGACGTCGCCGCCGCAGTGCGGGCAGATCTGCGTCATCGGCTGGATGTACTGCATGCAGCCGAAGCAGAGATCGAGCGTCGGCGGCAGCCGATCTTCGTCGCGCTGCTCCGGTTCCTTCATCTCCCACCGCGGCGGCACGGCGACCGTGCGCGGACCCTCGCCCCCATCGAGCGGCTCGGTGATGAGATCGAAGCGTCCCTGATCGAACGGCGTGCCGGGCGCTTCCTGCGTCTTCACGATCCGCTCGCGCAGGCCTTCCTTCGCCAGCTGCGTGGCGCGGTAATGACAGTACGGATTGTTGCCCGGACGTCCGAACAACACGGTCGAAGTCCACGTGCAGCCGCCGCGGCAGACGTCGGCGTAGTAGCACGTGCCGCAACGCCCCCACAGTTCGGAGATCTGGCGATCGCGCGAGAAGCGGATCTCGCGGCTGTAGCGCCAGATGTCTTCGATGGTCATGTCGCGAACGTTGCCGCCGCTGAAGCCGACGGTCGGCAGCGACGGACATCCTTTGATCACACCATCGGCCTCGATGCCCATCACGCCGTGACCGGCCGCGCATCCGCTCCAGTGCTTTTCGTTGTTGCCGAGGCGCCACTTGTGCTCGTACGGTCCGAAGTAGCCGACGTTGTTGCCGGGCTGCATGGCCACGCCGAGCGCGCGCGCCTCGTCGTACAACTCGCCGAGGAGCGGCATCAGGTCGAGCAGTTCATACGGCTGCAGGAGCAGCGAGTCGTTGTCGACGGCATTCCCCATTGCCACCGTCAGCTGGATCTGCCAGCCGCGCGCACCGCGGCTCGCGATCTCGTGCAGGATGCCGCGCATCTGCGGCATGGTCCGGCTGTGGATCTGCGTGTTGCAGCCGGCCGGAATCTCGTACTGGCGCAGCAGCTCGAGCGCGTGCATCGCGGAGCGGAACGAGCCCTTCACACCCCGGATCTCGTCGTGCAGCTCCTCGAGCCCGTCGACCGACACGCCGCACGTGCCGAGGCCTGCTTTCTTCGCCGCCGCAATGCGCTCCTCGGTGAGCGCGCGTCCGCCGGTCTGCATCGACGCCAGCATCCCGTGACTGGTGATGCGGGCGATGATGTCGGTCCAGTCGCGGCGCAGATACGCTTCGCCGCCGATGATCGTGATCTCGCGCGTGCCGAGTGCGGCGAGCTGATCGACGACGTCGAAACACTCCTCGGTCGACAGCTCCGAGGGACGACGCTTCCCCGCGCGCGAGCCGCAATGCGCGCACTTCAGATTGCACGCGAGCGTGATCTCCCACACCACGTGCACGGGATGGGCGTGCATGAAATCGTCTTCACGCAACGCACGGCGGGGAAGCGCCTCGGCGGTCATGAGGTCTGGGTCGATCCGAGATGCTGTTCGAGTGTGCTGATCGCCGCCGAGAGATCGGCACGCCCGGTCGCACGCGCCGATTCGAGCAGCGACTGCAGCTCTTCCTTCGATGCGCCGGCGGAGATCCGCTGCTGGATGATCACGCCGTACAGCGTGTGAAGACCGCCGTCATTGAAATACCCCTTTGCGGCCTGCAAGACCTCTTTCATCTGATTCGCATCGCCGCTGCTCAGCGCTTCGTCGATCCAGACTCCATACAAGGGACGCGGACGGGAACCATAGCCTGCCATAGCTGCCTCCTTTTTTCCGTGGGACAACGGATGTTTATGGGAAGGAAGAAATGATTAGTGTCCAAACGGCAGGAAGTCAACAATCAAAAATAGCAGGCTGTGCGACGATAGCCCGATGTTCTCCCTCCGGCCCGAGCTCGAACGATTGCGGCCGCTGCTCGGCGAGTCACGCACCGACGCGCTGATCGCCCGCGAGCGGCGCGAAATCTTTTCGATCTACCCGGAAGTGCGCCTCGCCGCGTGGGCTGGCGTGATGCTCCTCGCCGGCGCCGCCGGCGTTCTGTTGAAAAACAATCTCGAGCGCATCGGACCGGTCGCTCTCGCCACCGGCATCGCCGTGCTCGCCGCCGCGTGCTATGCCTTCGTCACTTGGCGCCGCGACCGCGCCACGCTCGTCGATGATTACGTTCTGCTCCTTGGGGCACTGCTCCTCAGCGCCGACGTCGCGTTCATCGAGACGCAGTTCCACGTTCTCGGCCAGCAGTGGCGACAGCATCTGTTGCTCATCGCGATCCTGCACGCCATCACCGCGTATCGCTTTCGATCGCGCGTGATTCTGTCGCTCGCGATCTCGTCGCTGGCCGCGTGGGTCGGAGCCGATCATCGCATCGCGCGGCCGTACCAGTTCGGCGTCGCCGCGTACGTCATGGTCGCGCTGCTGCTGGTGTGGCGCGCGCTCGATCAGCGTTTCGCGAAGAGCGATTTCGCGCGCACGCTCGAACACTTCGCCGCGAACTTCGCGCTGCTCGGCGGGCTCGCGTTCATCGATACGAACGTCGCCGCCGGCTGCCTGATCACCATCGTCGTTGCGGCGGTGGTCATCTACTGGGGCTTCGGCTCGCGCAGCGAGTGGTTCGTGCTCTATGCGTTTCTCTACGCCGTGATCGCGCTGAACATCCTCATCATCGACGCGATGCACTTCGAGGCGGCGGCGTTCCTGCTGATCATCGTTTCGATCGTCGGCTCGATCATCGGCCTCTTCGCCATTCATGCGAAATTCAAGGAACTGCACGCATGAACGTGATCGAGGAACGCGAACAGGCTGCGCGGTCGCGCTTTCCGCGCGAGGCGAAGGAAGCATTCGGCGAAGCGAAGTACCGCGCCAACGGCGTGGTGGTGCAGGTCGTTTTTTTTCTCCTGACGTGCGTCGGCATCGGCGCGATGTACGCGTTTCTCGAAGCTCTCGATTTCGATGACAGCGCGGGTGTCATCACCGGCGTGATCGCGATCGCCATCGGCGAGGTGCTGATTCGCGTGCGCCGCTGGTTCGGCACCGGTGTCGAAGCGGCGCTGTGGCTCGGCGGTCTCGTTTCGATCATCAGCGAGCTGCCGAGCAGCGGTGCACCGGAGGCGATGCTGGTGCTCGGCGCCGCCGCGGCGCTCGCGGGGTGGCGCGTGCGCAATCCGTTGTTCGGCGCCGTTGCCGCGATGTTCGTGGCCGAGTACGCGGAGAAGCGGGCCGACCTCGGCGTCGTCTGCGCGCTCGCGATCGCGCTCGCGGCGGGGCTGCTCCTGCTGCGCGAGTGGAAGCGGCCGTCGACGGAGTGGCTCTTCATCGCCCTCGTCGTGCTGCTGCCGCTCTTCGGCCGCATCACAGCAGACCCGCAATGGCGGACCACGACCATCACGCTTTACGGCGTCTTCGGTGCGCTGCTGCTGACGCTCGGCGTGGTGAAGCGTCATCACGCGCTGCTCGTGTCCGGGCTTCTGGCGCTGGCCGTCGGGGTCGCGGATTTCGGGGCGCTGCTCGATGCGCCGCTGGAGTCGGAGCTGCTGGTCGCCGGCGCGTTGCTTCTGGCCGGCTCGTACCGGGTTTCGCGGACGCTGCGCGGGCGAACGACCGGTATCGTCGTGACGCCCGCGAAGCTCACGCCGGTGGACGAAGTTTTCGAGTCGGCGGGCGGCTTTGTAGCCGGTCATGCGACACAGTCGATCGATTCGCCGGCCGCGGGCGAAGCGAGGCCGGCCGGGGACGGCCGTTTCGGCGGCGCGGGCGCAAGCGACGGGTATTGAAGATGTTCCACGTGCCACAATTTGTGTGCAGTCCCCTCACAGACCACCATCCCTTGTGGTTCTGAATCGCGGAAAACTCGTTTTCCACAGATTTCGGCTACCGCCTTCCTTTCGCCCTTTTTTCAGTGGCCGGGTCCGCTTCTCCGGCGCGGAATTCACCTCGAAAAAGCTGCTGAAAAGAGAACGACGTCCGTTGCTGATAATTCGCACGGAAAACATGCGCAAAAGCTGCGGAGAACGGGCGGATTTACTGAGGATTCACGGATTTCAGACCTGTGAATAACCCTGCGGAAAACCTGTCGAGAAGCAGCGGAACACCAGCGGATCTCCGGTGGAAAAGGAGGCCGATGCGGCCTCAGCCATGGAATGCGTAACTACTTGGAAACACGAATATTTACGCGCTATATTGTGTTTGCCCGGAGTAAGACCACAAGATCTTGTGGTCTTCGTCTTGACACGCCGAGGGCCGAAGCGTACGTTGTCGAGCATCAAAACAACGTGCTGATGTGAGGGAGGCGTATGAAGGATTTGAAGCAGTCGACTCGTCCTGTGAACCATGCCCCCGTCCGCTCCGTTTCGCTGCAGATCCGCGATTATCAGGTGACGGTGAAGGTCAGGTCGTCGGTGCCGCAAATCCAGGGTTCTCGCTCCGTTCGCGCGTCGTTTCGTTGATCGTTTGAAGCCATGAAGGTTGCGCCATCGCACCCACCAATTTTGGTGCGATGGCAGTGTCGGGGGAGGTAGGGGATGGAAGTTCGGTCGAGGGACACCGGAGTCCCGGCGGCGCTCTGAAAAGGATCCACAGAGCTCCTGCCGTTCGGTTTCCTTCCACGCAGGTCGAACTGCCCTCCTCTGCTTTTTTTTTCTGAATGTGTGTGTGATTGAGAGGAGAGTTGAGTCATGACATCCATCGATTTGTCGGTCCGCTCGCGTACGGCACCACCGCGTAAAGCGGCGAAGAAGGAGACGAAGACCGGCGGGATCGAAGTGCAGCGCTGGTTCACCAAGGCAGGCGTCGACGTGTACGACACCTGCGAGTGGGAACTGCGCAACGCCGCCATTTCCAATGAAAGCGGCGGCGTGGTCTTCGAACAGAAGGACGTCGAGATGCCGAAGTTCTGGTCGCAGATGGCCACGAACGTCGTCGTTTCGAAGTATTTCCGCGGACACATCGGCACCGCCGACCGCGAAACATCGGTGCGCCAGCTGATCGGCCGCGTCGTGCGCACGATCACGCAGTGGGGCCGCGAAGGCGGCTACTTCGCCACCGAGGCGGACGGCGATACGTTCCGCGACGAGCTCACACACATCCTGCTGTACCAGATGGCGTCGTTCAACTCTCCGGTGTGGTTCAACGTCGGAATCGAAGAGAAGCCGCAGTGCTCGGCCTGTTTCATCAACTCCGTCAAGGACACGATGGACTCGATCCTCTCGCTCGCCAAGACCGAGGGCATGCTCTTCAAGTACGGCTCCGGTACCGGCTCCAACCTCTCGAACATTCGGTCATCGCGCGAGCTCCTCGCCGGCGGCGGCACGGCCTCAGGTCCGGTCTCCTTCATGAAAGGCTACGACTCGTTCGCCGGTGTCATAAAGAGCGGCGGCAAAACGCGCCGCGCAGCAAAGATGGTCATCCTCAATGCCGACCATCCGGACATCGTCGATTTCATCGAGTCGAAGGAGAAGGAAGAGCGCAAGGCCTGGGCCCTGATCGAAGCCGGCTACGACGGCGCGTTCAATGCCCCCGGCGGCGCATACGACTCGGTGCAGTTCCAGAACGCCAACCACTCCGTCCGCGTGACCGACGAGTTCATGCGCGCCTACGAGCGCGACAACGACTGGTCGACGCGCGCCGTGACCGACAAGACCAAGGTCATGGACACCTACAAGGCTCGCGATCTCATGCACCGCATGGCCGAGAGCGCGTGGGTCTGCGGCGATCCGGGCCTGCAGTTCGACACCACCGTCAACGAATGGCATCCCTGCCCGAACACGGATCGCATCAATGCGTCCAATCCGTGCTCGGAGTACATGTTCCTCGACGACTCCGCCTGCAATCTCGCCTCGCTGAATCTCATGAAGTTCTACAGCGACGCGAAGGGCTTCGACGTCGAGTCGTACCGCGCGGCGCTGCGCGTGGTCATCACGGCGCAGGAAATCGTGGTCGATTACGCGTCGTATCCGACGCCGGCCATCGAGAAGAATTCGCATGCCTTCCGCCCGCTCGGCATCGGCTACGCGAATCTCGGCGCGCTGCTCATGGCCCGCGGCGTTCCTTACGACTCGGAGGATGGCCGCCAGTACGCCGCTGCCATCACGTCCATTCTCTCGGGCGAGTCGTACGCGCAGTCGTCGAAAATCGCCGCGAAGCTCGGTACGTTCGACGGCTATGCCGTCAATGAAGAGCCGTTCCTGCGCGTGATCGACAAGCATCGCCGTTCCGCGTATCGCATCGACGTCCGCTCCCTGCCGGCCGATCTCGCCGACGCCGCCTGCAAGGTGTGGGACGAGGCCTATGCCCTCGGCCAGCAGCACGGCTATCGCAATGCACAGATCTCCGTCCTCGCGCCGACCGGAACCATCGCCTTCATGATGGATTGCGACACCACCGGCATCGAGCCCGACATCGCTCTCGTGAAGTACAAGAAGCTCGTCGGCGGCGGCATGCTCAAGATCGTCAACAATACCGTCCCGACCGCGCTCAAGCGCCTCGGCTACGACGCCAAGCAGGTGAAGGAAATCGTTCAGTACATCGACGAGAACGACACCATCGAAGGCGCGCCGCACATGCTCGAGCAGCACTACACGGTCTTCGATTGCGCGTTCAAGCCCGCCAACGGCACCCGTTCCATTCATTACATGGGACACCTCAAGATGATGGGCGCCGTGCAGCCGTTCATCAGCGGTGCGATCTCCAAGACCATCAACATGCCCAATAGCGCCACGATCGAGGAAATTGAAACGGCCTATTACGAGGCATGGAAACTCGGCCTCAAGGCCGTGGCCGTGTACCGCGATGGTTGCAAGCGCTCCCAGCCGCTTTCCACCGGCAAGGAGAAGCAGGTTCTCGAAGCGCTCGGCGTCGGCCCCACCGCCGTCCGCCGCAAGCTGCCGGACGAGCGGGAGTCGATCACCCACAAGTTCAACATCGGCGGCCACGAGGGCTACATCATCGTCGGCAAGTACGAGGACGGCACGCCCGGCGAGATGTTCATCACCATGGCGAAGGAAGGCTCGACGATCTCGGGTCTCATGGACAGCTTCGCCACGATGACGTCGCTGTCGCTGCAGCATGGTGTGCCTCTTCAGCTGCTCGTCGATAAATTCACGCACACGCGCTTCGAGCCGAGCGGCTTCACGAAGAATCCGGAAATCCCGATGGCCAAATCCATCATGGATTACATCTTCAAGTGGCTGGCCATCAAGTTCCTCAGCCGCGATGCGCAGGAGCACGCCGGCGTCATCCTCCGCGATGACCTCGACGTTCCGTCCGCGAAAGGGCCGTCCAACATCACCACCCCGTCGGCGAGCGACCTCGCCTTCATCGATCGCGTTTCGACGGCCGCTCCGGTGACCGTCGAGCCGCCGAAAGTGATGGGCTTCGTCATGCCGGCCAAGAACGCCGATGCCGTGAATCCCGGTTCGAAGCACGGTACGTTCCTCTATCAGCAGGACGCGCCGAGCTGCTCCGACTGCGGCGAGATCATGGTCCGCAACGGCGCCTGCTATAAATGCCTCAATTGCGGCAGCACGAGCGGCTGCTCGTAAGAAACACGAGTCCTGAATTCCCGGAAAGGCCGCGGTGCAAGCCGCGGCCTTTTTCTTACGCGTGAGCTTGCGGCGGTGACGGCGATCCCACAAATGCTCCCGGAGCAATGCGAATCAAACGCGGAGCCGGAGCCGCGCACGAGAGCCGGCGTCGGGACGCCGGTCATTACGGTGCTGCTGCCGACGACGAAGGCGTGGCCGGAAATCGCGAGCGCATTGGACGCATTGCTGGCGCAGGCGGACGCGCCGCCGTTCGAGATTCTCGTGCTCGACGGTCATGGCCGGGCGCTGCCGTCGCCGCCGCCGCCGTCCCCGATGATTCGCTGGCTGCGCTTGCCGGGAAACGATCCCTTCGCTTTACGCGCGGCCGGTGTCGCCGGAGCGCGGGGCGAGATCATCGCGGTGAGCGAGGATCACTGCATCGCTCCGCCGACGTGGATTGCGTCCATTGCCGCGGCGCATTGTGCCGATCCGGCAGCAGCCATTGTCGGTGCCACGATGAATCATCCCGATTCGGCCGGCTCTGCGATGGATCGCGCGAATTTCCTTCTGACCTTTGCAGGGCAGAATCACATGCGCCTCGATCTGGCGGTCCGCCGTCTGCCGGTACCGACCAATCTGTCCTTCAAGCGCCACGCCGCGCCGGCAGGCGAGCTCGGGGCCGGTGAGCTCGAATATCGCTGGCTCGCGACGTTGAGCCACGCGGGAGCCGTCGGCGTCGCAAAATCGGTCGTATTGCACCATCGGCAATGCTGGGGGCGATCCGCGCCGCGCATTCACTTCGCGAGCGGCCGGTCGTTCGGTGCCTCGGTCCGAGAAGCCCCATTGCGGCACCGCCTGCAGTGGTGGTCGTCATTGCCGCTCCTCCCATTGCGCCTCGCGAGCATGATCTGGCCCGATCTGCGTGCCGGCGCGGCAGGACGACGTCCGTCGATGGCCGATGCCCTCTGTGTGGCGATCCTCATTGCAGCGAATGTCTGCGGACAGATCGCCGGCGCGGCCATCGGAGCAGGCGACAGCAGAGCGAGTCTCTGACGGCGAGCTCCGTCCGCGGAAAGGCACTGTGTCGTTCAGGCGAACTCGTGAGCCAGCTCACGAACACCGCGGCACGCCGATGCGATCATCCGCGTCCCATTTCGTCGGTCTGGAAAGGTAGACATGAAACGTATCGTTGTGGTGGTGCTTCTTCTCTCTGCAATCGGCTTCAATGCGGTGGGGGCGGGGGATGTCTGGCAGGAGCTGAAATTAGGGAAAGAGGTGGCCGCGAAGGAAGTGGTTTCGTCGTTCGCGTATGGCAATGTGAGCACGTATCGCGTGCGGGACGTGTTCCGGAACGCGAGTCCGGCCGTACGCACAGCGCTCGTGGAGCAGGTGCTGGTCTGGACCAGGGCGTACGTGAATTCGCCGGCATTTGCGAAAGCGTATGCGCAGACGCGCGAGGAGGCGAAGCCGGAGCCGCCGGAGGAGCAGGTCTCCGTCGACGAGGAGCTGGAGCAGCGCCGCCAGCAGCGGAAGGCGGAGCTCGAAGAGGCGAAGAAGAGCATTGCGGAAATGCCGGCGGAATATCGTAAGGCGGCGGAAGAAGGCTACAAGGCCGCGGCCGAGTCGATGAAACAGCTGGATACACCGGAATTCCGCAAGATGGAGCGTCAGGGAATCGAGATGGAACGGAAATCGAACCAGGAGGCGTATGAGCAGCAGGTCGCCGATTGGGAGGAGAGTTATCCGGCCGATCCGAAATCGCTGGTGAAAAAGCGCCTCGAAGAGTTTCTCGAGGCGACGGAAGACGTCGATTACGAAGCCAGGACCGTTCAGAAGTACAACAAGCTGCGTTTCGTCGACGGCGAATACGAAAGCAAAGGCTCGGAGTGGAAGCTCGCCTATCGCGCCGGCAAAGAGCCGACCGAAAAGGCCCGCGCCTTTGCAAAGGCGTGGCTCGCCGAGCTCAAATAGAACGAACAGTGGCGGCGGCTCAGGAGAGAGCCGCCGTCACCTGCTTGTAGGTCGTGTAATCGGCCACGGACGGATCGCCGTCGTCATAAGGGGGATTCGGACGGTATTGAATCGACAATTGAATGTCGCGCGCCACCTGATCGCCGGCAATCTGCCCCACCAGGTGTAATGCCTCGTCGATTCCCGACGAAATCCCGCCGCCGGTCGTGAATTTTCCGTCCGTCACATAACGCGGATAGCCATTGACGACCTGTACGTCCGGGAACTGCTGTTGGAATTGCGCCAGATACATCCAGTGCGTCGTGGCCTGCAGAGTCCCGAGCAACTTCGCGGTGGCGAGCACGAAGGCGCCGGTGCAGACCGATGCGACGAAGCGGGCGGTGGCACCTTTCGCCGACACGAAATTCAGCAGGTCCTGATCGCTGCACGCATTCCTGATGTACGTTCCGCCGCCGCCGGGGACGAAGAGAACGTCGACCGGCGTCTCCTGCAGTTCCTGAAACGACGCGTGCGTCAGCAGCGTCGCGCCATTGAAGGCGGTCACCGGCGCTTTCGCCTCATGGCCGGCCAGCAGCACGTTCAAATCGCCGTCCGCCGGTTTCCAGTACGGCTTCATCCAGGAGAAAATCTCGTACGGATTTGCGACGTCCATCATGTCGAAATCCGCAACGATGGGGATGCAGATCGTGAATGCCATCGTGCCACCTCCGGGCGCGTAGTGTACTCCGCACGAGCTCGCCTGCTTCGGAACGCTCCAGGGCGCAACAAAGACGCCTGACGCGGGGCATTGGCGGTCGTTGAATCACTCCCAGGCAGGGGAGGGTTTGATGGCCATTTTCCGAATCACCGACGTGCGCGCGCGAATGAACGCTGGTGTCCTGCGGATCAACCTGAAAGGACCGGGCGTGTCGCAGCCACTGCCGGCGACGTACCCGCTCGCCCGCGGTGCCGCTCTGTTGCAGATCTTCACGTCCGGCCGCGACTGTTACTTCGACACCAATGGCAGCATCGTCTCGACGAATCCGGTGACGATCGGAAATCCGCCCGGCAGCGCCGGCAGCGGGGTCGTCGTCGTGTGGGACATGCGGATGCCGCCGAACGATGCCGACCCGATCGACTTCTTCTTCGGGCTGGCAAATCCGGGTGACGTGAACAAGACCTCCGGAGTGGCGGCCGCGGCCTTCGTGCGCGTGCAGTACACGCAGCCCGAAGTGAAAGGCGTGCTGGCGATGCTCTCGTCCAGGTATGTCTTCTATGAAAACGGCGCGCTGCGAAACACCGACTTTACAGAGGGCATCCTCTAGTCGTTATCCTTCCTCGTTCGCCACCGGGCGGGCGAGGAGGAACGATGGCCGAAGGTCCCTGCACGCACATCGAAGCGATCACGTCGATCCGGCACGCAGAGAAGCGCGAATGCGAAGAGTGCGTGAAGATCGGATCGCGCTGGGTGCATCTGCGCACCTGTCAGGAGTGCGGTGTGACGCTCTGCTGCGACAGCTCGCCGAATCGCCACACCACCAAACACGTACGCGCGACGAAGCATCCGGTCGTCGCCTCCGCGGAGCCGGGCGAGCGCTGGCTCTACTGCTATCCGGATGATGCCTTCGCCGAATACTGAGCTCCACGATTCGTAGCGCAAGCGCCGTAAATCACCGTTTTTACGGCGACTTTTCACGTTTCTGTTGACGCGCATCCCTCAACGCCGATCTGATCCGCGTCGAGGAGGATCCCTGATGACCACCAATGCCGATTTTTTCGCCGAGAAGTGGGAAGCGGAACAGGGCGCGTTCCGCAGAGTGCTCGCGGCCCTGCCGGCCGACAAGCTCGACTACAGACCGCATGAGCGCAGTACGTCCGCGGGCGATCTCGCGTGGCAGCTCGCCATCGAGCAGCGCGGCATGGCCGATCTCGCGAAGTCGAGCCAGACCGAGTGGGACGGCGGTGCGCGACCGGGGACGCTCGACGAGATCCTGACCGTATGGGATCGCGCCACCGAAGAGATGCGCGAAACGCTCAAGTCGAGAGACGATGCGAAGTGGGATCAGGATGCGCAATTCATCATGAAGGGCGCACCGGTCTGGACGACGAAACTGCGCGACATGTTGTGGGGCTTCCTCTTCGACATGGTGCATCACCGCGGACAGCTGAGCAGCTACATCCGTCCGATGGGCGGCAAAGTGCCGGCGATTTACGGACCATCCGCCGACAGCGAGTGAGCGCGCCAGGCGCGCGAGCATTTCGAGAGGCAGAAGGTGGTGCGGCGCGCGCGCGTCGCGCCGCCACCCGCGCTCCAGGCGCTCCGAGCCCTGCCATTGTTGTCGCGTTACGCCGTCAGCTCACCGCGCCTTCATCGACGCTCAGCGTTCCGGCATCGGCATCGAGCGTGGCCATCGCGCCGACCGGAATGGTCAGCTTCTGTTCGATGTGCCCGAACGACAATCCGGAAATTGCCGGCTTCGGACCGCTGCCGAAGCGGTCGCGCAGGATGTCTTCGAGGCTGAAGGAGGGGCCGTCGTAATTGCATTCGCTGCAGCGGCCGAAGATGAAGCCGGCCATGCGATCGAACTTCCCGCCGAGGGCCAGCTGCGTGAGCATGCGGTCGATGCGGTAGAGCTGTTCGCGCACGTCTTCGGTGAACAGCAGACGTCCTTCCGTTTCGATCTCGTACGGTGTTCCCATCAGCGACGCGAGCAGCGTGAGGTTTCCCCCCGCGAGGCGGCCCGTCGCTTTTCCGGGAGCGAGTTTCAGCACGCGGTTCGTGCGATCGATGAGCTCCGTCGGCTTCTTTTCCGGTGAGGCGAGAAGACCGAACGGCTCGGGCGACATCAGCATCCGCCTGAAGTTGTCGAGCGAATACGGATCGAACGACGAGCTCGCGACCGGCCCGTGAAACGTGATCAGGCCGGTGCGCTGATGAATGGCGTTGAGCAGCGCGGTGATGTCGCTGTAGCCGATCAGCACTTTCGGCTTGCGCGCGATGAGATCGTAGTCGAGATACGGCAGCACGCGCGGCGAGCCCCAGCCGCCGGTGTAGCAGACGACGCCGGCGATGCCGTCGTCGGCGAACATGCGATTGAGATCGTCGGCGCGATCGCGATCCTTGCCGGCGAAGTAGCCATGGCGATCGTACGCGTGCGGTCCGATCACCACGTTCAGCCCCATCGCTTCGAGCTGCTCTTTCGCGACCGAGATGCGATCCGCTTCGAACACGGCCGATGCGGGCAGGACGAGACCGACGGTATCGCCTTCACTGAGGCGCTTCGGTTTGACGATCGGCTTCACGATCGTGCGTGAAACCGGGGCGGCACTGAGCGTCGAAGCGGCGGTGGCGAGCGTGACGAGTCGGGCGAACCCGCGGCGATCGATCATGCCCGGCATTCTGTCGCATACTTGCCCCCCATGAAACGCACCGTCGCGCTCCTCGCCGTTCTCGTTTTCGCATTTGTTGCGCTTGCGGAGGAACCGTCGCCGGTGACGACGGTGATCCTCGTGCGGCATGCCGAAAAAGATCTGACCGTGGCGCAGGACGACAACACGCCGCTCTCGAAAGAAGGGGCGGAGCGCGCGCAGCGGCTGAAACGGATGCTCATCGACAGCGGCGTTTCCGTGATCTATACGACGAAGACGACGCGCACGCGCACGACGGCCGGCCCGCTCGCCGAGGCGTTGCACCTCGAGGCGAAAGAGCTCGAGAAAACCGATACGCCGGCGATGATCGCGGACAAAATCCGCGCGCACAAAGGGGCGACGCTGCTCGTGGTCGGGCACTCGAATACGACGCCGAACATCATGAAAGCCCTCGGCATCGCCAACGCGCCGAGCATCGACGACAAGACCGAGTTCGACAATCTCTTCATCGTCACGCTCGCGGACAGCGCGGCGCCGTCGATGACGCGCATTCGTTACTGAAACGCGCTTCGTCCGACCCACCCCGCGCTGACCGGCACTCGGCGTCCGGCGAGCAGCGCCGCCGCCGTTTCGTTGACGAGCGGAGTCGATTCCGTCAGCGGCCGGAGGTACTCCCCTTCGAGCACCGACACCGCGACGCCGTTGCGATACGCGATGCGCGTGCCCGCCACCGCGCGGATTCTTTCATCGCTCGTGAGGATGCCGGTGAGGTTGAGCGGATCGGCGGCGCTGATGACGAGAATCGTTTCGTCGTGCGGTTCGCGGCGGATCTCGCGCATCCGTTCGATTGCCTCCGGCAACGCGAACTGTTCGCCGCTCATCCCTCGCACGAAACGTCCGCCGCGAATCTCTCCTCGGGCTTCGAGCCGCCGGTAGACGCGCGCGAGCTCGCGCCACGGCGCGATGTTCGTTTCGCGCGAGAGGAGGCGTCGGAAGACGATGCCGTAGCGACGCAACAGGACGCGCGCCTGGATCTCGATCGCGGCATCGTTGCCGGCATCGGTTTCGGCACGTGCGAGCAGTGACCAGCGGCCGGCGCGCTGCTTGTCGCGCGCGAATGACGCGACGAGCGCGCGCAATCCGGCGTAGCCGTCGGAGGAAACGAGTCCCGCGGAAACGAGCTCCGCGAGCGCGCGCTGGACGTCGTCGTCCTCGCCGAGATCGCGTGCGAACGAGGCGCCGCGCGCCTGCAGCTGTTCGAGCACGCGTTTCGCGGAGTCGCTGAGCGCGATGTCATTCGCGAGCGGTCGCAGCGTCTGCCAGACGTCGGCGTGCTCGCGCAGGAAAAGCGCGATCGGCGTGGCGCTGACGACGTTGGTCTCGGCACCCGAGAGTCTCGCCCAGCCGATCTCGCCCGAAAGGCAGAGCGTGTCGAGCAGCGTGGCGTCGTAGCCGCTGATGCGCGACGGCAACACGGCGCGTTCCCATGCGCTGGCGGCGACTTCGAATCCATCGAGCTGCGCGAGCACCGCCTGCAGTCCATCGACTCCGATGAGTCGCGACGACGGAGCGACGTGCTGCCACGCGAAAAGGAAGCGCATGAAATCGGCGGCACCGACCGGCTCGATCTCCGCGCGCAGCCGGTTGAGCGTGTAGCGATGAATGCGGGCCAGCAAGCGCCGCTCGCACCACTGTTTCGGCGCGCTGAACGCGCCGCGCAGAATGACGCCTTCTGATTCGAGCTGGATGAGCGCCAGCTCGACTTCGTTCTCATGAATGCCGAGCTGCGAGGCCAGCTCGCTCGCGGTGACGGGGCCGAGGATCGAGATGCGGCCGCGCAGGAATTCGACGGTCGCCTCTTCGCGCGACCACACCTTCCTGCGCGATGCGGGCGCGGTGATGGAAACGTCGGCGTCGTGAATGGCGAGGAGCTCGGGAAGACGTTCGGCCGCGATGAGGAGGCTGCGGGAGCCTTCGCACGAAACCCGAGTCGCGCGTCGCGTTCGCATCAGCTCCGCGAACAGCTCCGCATCCACTTCCCCGTCGAGGAGGAACCCCGCGGTCATGAGCGCGTCGTGCAGTTCATCGGCATCGCGCGGATCGGGACGCTCTTCATCCTGCACGCGCTCGATCGCGGCGAGATCGAGGATTCCGGGCTCGTGGGATTCGCCGGCGCGTCGCGTGTAGACCGCCTGCGTGCGTCGTTCTTCGAGCGGCGCGTCGTCGAGAAACGCGTATGGCTTCGCGTTGAGAATCTCATGCGCGAGCGGCGACGGTTCGACGGTGTCGCGCGCGACGAGCTCGAGCTCGTTCGCGTGAATCTTCGTGAGGAGGCGCGCCAGTCCATCGAAGTCCATCGCTTCCTCGAGGCAGTCGCGTACGACCTGACTGACGAGCGGATGATCGGGGATCTGCCGATCGCCCGGGATGTTCTCGAAGCATGCGGCTGCATCGGGGAAGACCGCGGCCATGAGGTCGTCGGCCATCATCCGCTGCAGTTGCGGCGGCACTTTCCGGCCGTGCCGATTGCGCGGGATGGCCAGCGAGATGGTGGTGTTCCAGCGCCAGCGCGTTTGAAAGACCGGCGCGTCGAGGAACGCCTGCACGAGCACGTCCTTCGCGGTGTTCGGATGGAGGTAGCGGAAGACGTCGGCGAGCGGAAACGAATGCTGCGGCCCGAGGGAGAGCAGGATGGCGTCTTCGGTGGCCGCGGCCTGCAGCTCGACGTTGAACTGGCGGCAGAAGCGCTTGCGCAACGCGAGCCCCCACGCTTTGTTGATGCGGCTGCCGAACGGTGAATGCACGACCAGCTGCATGCCGCCTGACTCGTCGAAGAAGCGCTCGAGCACGAGCGTCTCCTGCGTCGGCAGCACGCCGAGCACTTTGCGCGCTTCTTCGAGATACGCCACGATCTCATCGGCGGCATCGCGCGGCACGCCTGCTTCGCGCACGATCCATTCGGCATCGACGAAGTCGCGGCGGAACTCACTCACCGCGCGCGAAAGCTCGTCGCTGCGCGCGGGCGCCTCGCCGAACCAGAACGGGATGCTGGGCGGCTGGCCGTGTGCATCGGCAACGCGCACCGTACCGGCCGTGACCTGCGTGACCTGCCACGACGCATTGCCGAGCTGGAAGATGTCGCCGACATTGCTCTCGATCGCGAAGTCTTCGTTGAGCGTGCCGATGAAGGTCTCTTCCGGCTCGAGCACGACCCGGTAATCGGCGACTTCGGGGATGGCGCCGCCGTTGGTGATCGCGGTCGATCGCGAGCCGCGTCGTCCCTTCACCCGCGCGTTCACTTCGTCGCGATGGACGAGCGCACCGCGCCGGCCGCGTTTCGTGGCGAAGCCGTCGGCCGTCATCTTCACGACGTCATCGAAGTCCTTGCGCGCGAGGTCGCGATACGGATGCGCGCCGCGCACGAGCGCGAACAATTCGTTTTCACTGAAGTCGTCACACGCGGCCTCGGCGACGAGCTGCTGCGCGAGCACATCGAGCGGCGCGTCGTGCTGCACGATCCGGTCGAGCTCCCCCTGTTTCACCGCACGCAACATCGCCGTGCATTCGACGAGATCGTCGAGCGACACCGGGAAGAGGCGTCCCTTCGGCAACCCGCTCACCGTGTGGCCGGAACGCCCGACGCGCTGGAGCAGCGTGGCGATGCGATGCGGCGAGCCGATCTGGCAGACGAGATCGACGTGACCGATGTCGATGCCGAGCTCCAGCGATGCGGTGGCGACGAGCGCTTTCAGTTGTCCGCTCTTGAGCCGCGTCTCCGCATCGAGCCGATTCTCTTTCGACAAGCTCCCGTGATGTGCGGTGACGGCGGTTTCGCCGAGCCGCTCGGAAAGATGGCGGGCGAGCCGCTCCGCCATGCGTCGTGTGTTCACGAAGACGAGCGTGGTCCTGTGCTGCTCGATGAGCTGCGTGAGGCGGTCGTAATACTCGCCCCACACCTCCGCGGACATCACCGCGTCGAGCGGCGATCCGGGGAGCTCGAGATTGAGATCCATCGCGCGGCGATGGCCTTCATCGATGATCGTCACTCCGTCGTGGAGCGGCGCATCCGGCTGACGAGCGGCGGGCGTTCCGCGCAGATACGCCGCCACGTCCTCGATCGGTTTCTGCGTCGCGCTCAAGCCGATGCGCAGGAGCGGGCGTTCCGCCACGGTCTGCAATCGTTCGAGCGTCAGGGCGAGGTGTGCGCCGCGTCGCGTGCCGATCACGGCGTGGATTTCGTCGACGATCACGGTCTGCACCGTGCGCAACATCTCGCGGCTGCGTTCTGCCGTCAGCAGGAGGTAAAGCGATTCCGGGGTGGTGACGAGGATGTGCGGCGGCTTGCGCAACATCGCCGCGCGTTCCTGCGTGCTGGTGTCGCCGGTGCGGACGCCGGTGGTGATCTCAGGAGCGCGCAGGCCGATCGATTCGGCGATGCGCATCATGCCGAGGCGGGGCTCGGCGAGGTTCTTGTGAATGTCGGTGCTGAGCGCTTTGAGCGGCGAGACGTAGACCACGCGCACTTCATCGCGAAGAGGAGCGGCGAGCCCTTCGACGAACAGTTCGTCGAGGGCGGTGAGAAAGGCGGCGAGCGTTTTGCCGGAGCCGGTCGGCGCGGCGATGAGGGTGTGTCGTTTGTCGCGGATCGCGGCCCAGCCGCGGCGTTGCGGCGGAGTCGGTTCGCCGAGGGTCTCGGTGAACCAGCGGCGCGTCACTTCATGAAAAGAGTCGAGGGGCATCGGGGGCTCCGTGTGAATGGGGAGATTTTATGCGAACGGCGCCATCGGTCTGCGTGCTGTAGCGCGCATGCGTGACGAATTCGCAGTCGGCCATTGCGCCGTGCTCACCGAGGGCCGCGAAGGGCCGCAGACCGCGCTGACCGCCGCCGATGCGTCGAAGACGATCGGAGGCAATTCGATCGCCGCGCTGAACGAATCAGCGCATTAGCACTTTTGCGATCGTGGCGTCGAGCGATTCGAGGCGCTGCTGCAGGGAGTGGAGTTGTCGCAGCGCCGCATCGAGCTTCTGTTCGATGCGCACCATCGGATCGTCGGAGATCGTTGTTGCGGGTTCGGCCTGTGCCGGAACCGGCTCGAGTGCCTGGCCCGGCTTCAGGACGACGGTGCCGAACTCATCGCTTGCGGGCTCGGCCTCCGGTTTCGCCGATTCGAGATCCTGCGGTTCGAAGTCCTGGTTCCGCAGCTGAAAGATCGTGCGATCGCCGAACTCGAACGGCTCGTTCTCGGTCTTCTTCCGCTCCGGAGCGGGGGCGGGGCGATGGGTCGGCAGGAACTTCGTCTCGTCGGAGTCCATGTTGGCGGGAAGAACGCGGGCGCCGCGGAAAACATGCCGCGCGCCCGCGTCACGACGTCACATCGCGTAGAAGAATTCTTCGCGCACGATCCGGCCGTCCTTCACGGTGTAGAGCGCGACTTCGTCCATTGCGTAACGATTTCCCGCCATCGGTCCTTCTTTCGGCGTGACCTCGTAGTGGTACTTCACGGTGAAGCGATCGCCGTTCGGGTAGGGACCCTCGACCGTCGCGGCGTGCACTTCGTGGTT
This sequence comes from Thermoanaerobaculia bacterium, assembly GCA_036261885.1. Classification (GTDB taxonomy): domain Bacteria; phylum Acidobacteriota; class Thermoanaerobaculia; order Gp7-AA8; family Gp7-AA8; genus QHVT01. The sequence goes on from DATAJY010000012.1 coordinate 167,413, forward strand.
GTTCAGCCACCACTGATTCTTTCCGCGAATGGCGTCGATGCCGTTCATCTCGCGCGGCATCGTGCCGTCGTCCATCGCTTCGACACTGGCGATGTCGGGGCTGTAGAGCTCCTCGATCGCATCGAGGTTGCGTCCCTCGCGACAGAGCTCGACCAGCCGATCGCCCACCTTCTTCGTATCCATCACGTCCTCCTTGTTCGGTGCGCGTATCAGAACGGATCGGGAGGAACGCGGCGATGAACTTTGCGTAAAGATGTTCAGTCGTGATGTGCGCTCGGCTGCAGGGTCTCGGCCCCTTCGAGCACGCCGATCAGCAGGTCGGGCTGATGGATGATGATCGGCAGGTGCTGCGGGCAGATGTGAAACGTGCCGCCGCGATACTGCATGGAGATCAGCGGCACGCGGTCGGAATCGCTCTGGCAGACGAGGCAGGCGGTGTTGTTCATGCGCCGATGGTGCGCGCGGAGGGAGGCCGGGCGGTATGCGCGATGTCATACTCCGCGCATGTTGTGGTCTCTCGTATTCGTGGCGATCGTCGGGGTGACGGTCATCTTTCTCCGCAGGCCGCTCGCACAACAGCAGGCGTTTCTGGCCGGCGGCCGCGTGCTGCCGGGCTGCGTGATCGCGGAAGGGGTGTTCCTGATCGTGCTCGCGCTGGTGTTGTACCTGCTCTACCGCGCCGGCGCGTTCGCGTGAGTCCAGACGGAGCGCGCGATCTCGGCGATCACGCGCTCCGCCTGCTCGTGTTTTTCGAAATCCTTCGTCAGCACGACCAGCACGCGTTTCGAGCCGTCGTCGCTGAGGATCACCCCGCCGTCGTGCGCGATCTTCGTGATCGAACCGGTCTTGTGAGCGACGCGCGTTCCTTTCGGCAATCCGGCCGGAATGCCGTTGTTGTGCTCCTGCGCCTCGAGGATGCGCACCATCGCCTCCGACGCCTCCGGTGAGACGGCGTGATGTTCCGCGAGCGTTCTGAAAATCACCGCCAGGTCGTACGCGGTGGTGGTGTTGTTCATCCCCGCGTGGTACGCCTTGTCGTCTTCGACGCCCCGCAGCACCTGCACGTCGTTCGCGCCGATCGACCGCATCAGCGTCATCACGCGCGGCGCGCCGATCAACTCGATCACGAGGTTCGTGGCCAGGTTCGAGCTGCGCACGATCATCCGGCGCACCAGCTCTTCGAGCGGCACGTCGGTACCGATCTTTTCGTAGAGCTCCGCATCGGAGTCTTCCTTCGGATCGAGCGTGTAGGACGAGCCGTCGAGGATGCTCTTGAATTCGTTGCGCACGCGCACCGGCTGGTCGAGGCGCAGCTCGCCGCGGGTGACCGCCTCGAAGATGCCGAGCATGACCGGCACCTTCATCGTGCTGGCGGCGTGGAACACGGTCCGCTCGTTCCGATAGAGGCTCGCGCCGCTCTGCAGATCGACGTATGCGACGGCGATGGTCTGCCGCGGATGCCGCGCCAGGATGCGGTCGACGTCCGACGGCAGATCGCGCGAGGTCGCGCAGCCGATCAGCAGAAAGACGGCGAGCAGGGAGAGTCGCTTCATGCGAGCAATCTAAAGGAAGCGAGCGCGACGCGCTCGATTTTGTGGCAGCCGTTTGCGTCGAACAGTACGTCGTGCACGAAGGCATCGACGTCGTGCATGCCGTGGAGCAGGCGGCGGCGCAGTTCGTTCCGAGGATCGGCCAGCAGCTTGCGGCGTTTGATGTCCGCATTGAGTGCGCCGAGGAGAGTCGGGTCCTTCGCCAGCGCGACCGTTAATGCGTGCCGCGTGCGGTCGAAACGGCTTCGTACGGTCCGCTGGTACGTTTCCTTGTGAGACGTGCGCGCGGGACGGTATTCACAATGCGCCTTCCAATGGCCATAGGCGTGATTGCCGACCACGGTATTGGGAAGAAGCGCCCGCACTCGTTGCAGTTTCAGCGTCAGGGGCAGGCCGCGCGTGAGCTTGTCGCACCAGTGCATGAAGTGGTTGAGCTTGTCGGCGCCCTGGCGGCTCCGGACGACCCATCGCATCGAAACCGTGCGTGTCAGATCGATCGGCGAGTATTCGTCGTGAAGCGGGATGTCCTGTCGCACGCCGCGACGGGCGGCGCGCTTTACGGCTGCTTTGTGTTTACGGGCGCTCTTGCGCGCCTTCGAGGGAAGAATGCTGCGCGTCATGTCGAGCAGCTTTTCGGGGGAGACTTCCTTTCTCATACGTTCTTCGTTTCCATGGAGGGCGGGCGCCGCTTGATACGCCCGCCCTCGTGCCTGCCGCTTACAGCAGCTTCACGACCCGGCTGGTGAGTCCCTCGTCACCGAGAACCACCGTCAGGTTCGCCTTTCCGGCAACCTTCTCGAGCACTTCCAGCTCCTTGAGCTTCATCAGCGTCGGAGAGGATTCGAGAATCTTTGCCGTATTGGCCTGCATGCGCATCGCCGCCGTTTCCTCGCGGCGCGTGATCAGCGATGCTTCCGCGGCCTTCTTTGCTTCCGTGACCTTGTTCATCAGATCCTTCATGTCGCCCGGCAGAATCACGTCCTTGACGCCCGCCGAGACGAGCGCCAGACCGAGCTCGATGGCGCGCGGTGCAATGCGCTCCGCGAGCTCACGCCCCAGTGCGTCTTTCGCCTGGAGCAGTGCGTCGAGCTCTTTTGCGCCGACCGCTTCCCGCAGCGCGAGCTGCGCGGCGCGGTACAGCGCCTGACCGGCACCGTCGACTTCCATCACGCTGCGCAGTGCATCCACAATGCGGTACGAAACCATGGCATTGAGGCGCAGCGTGACCTTGTCGGCGGTCATGATTTCCTGGCCGCTGATGTCGAGCACCTGCTCGCGCAGATCGACGGTCATCAGCTTCAATGTGCCGGTGCCCTTCCAGAACGCGTACGTGCCCGGGGCGAGCGTGGCCTGGAATGCGCCGTCGCGAAACCAGAGCCCGGCGTGACCCGGCTCGACATTGAGGATCTGCAGGTGATTCGCGGCGCGCGGCGACGCGAGAATGACCGCCAGATCCTCATGAACGAACTGCATGTTGCGTGCGTCGAGCACCTCGACGCGCACCTGGTACTCGGTGGTCCAGAGCACGTACGTACCCGGCCCGACGATCGCATTGAAGCGCTCCTCGACCCAGACCACTGCACGCTCGTGATCGCGCAGCTGCAGCACGATCCCTTCATCGCCGAGCCGGCCGGAGCGCGCAATGCGCTCGAGCTGTTCGTGATGCAGCCAGGCGTTGTCCATCGAGACGACGTCGACACGCGTCTTGAAAAGCGGTGCGTAAATCCAGTGCGAGCCCGGCTTCAGGACGCCGGCGAACTCGCCGTCGCGAAACAGAAGACCGCGCGTATGCGGACGAATATGGACGTGTCGAAACATGCTGTACCTCCTTCAATGGAACCGGCCGCGAATCGGAAGACACACGTCTGCCACGCTCTCGATGCGGAGCATTGCGGGTGGTCGCGCGTCGTCACTGTGAGCTCGCACGGCACAGTGAGTCCGTCGCGCCATACGGCGCATGCTGCAGGGCCTCGATTACGCTCGCCCTCGAATCCGAAAACCCGGGGCAGGCACGCCCGCGGCTCTGACCCGCGGCCGGTGATCGCTTACGGCGATCAGTCGTCATGGACGGTGAGAGGAGTCGAACCTCGAGGGCTGTTCAGGCCCTTACCTGGAGCAACAAGCACCCTTCCGTTGATCCCGTTCGCGGGACGCGGAACGCTGACGTCAGAGCGGACCGCGCCGCCGGTGTGAACGGTGTTGTCGCCGAAATTCATTGTGGCCGCAAACAAAAAGCCCCTTCGGATTCTCCGAAGGGGCTCGCAAACGAGCTGCTCTTATGAATAGAGAGCTAGCGCGCTGGAGCTCCTCCGGCTTTTTCGTCGCACGTGCCGGGGCACGACAACGGGCTGAGTTGATGGCGGCGATTGATCATTGAGGTGCGAAGAATAGGGACCGTCATTGTGATTGTCAATAGGAAATTCATTGCAGGAGTATGATTTTCGCCATGATTCGTAAATTCGCCGTGGTTCTGATCGCAATGCTGTACGCGGCCGCATTACACGCCGCGACCACTCTGCCGAAACCGAAGAACATCGTCACAGACGGTGCGGGCATATTGACGAACGAGGAGGTCGCGTCGCTGACGTCCGACCTCCAGGCATTACGAACGCGCGGGCTCGGGCAGGTGCTGATCTACATCGTGCCGGCCTTGCCGCCCGGCGAAACGATGGAGGAGGTGACGCTGCGCTCGGCGAATGCCTGGGGCGTCGGCGACCGGATGCGCGATGACGGCGTCGTGATCTTCGTCTTCATGAGCGATCGTAAGATCCGCATCGAGCTCGGACTCGGCGTGGAGAAGAAAATCGACGATGCCACCGCCGCCCGCATCATTCAGGAAAAGATGGTCCCGGCGTTCAAGCGAAGCGCGTACGCAGCGGGCCTGCACGACGCGGTCGTGGAAATCGGACGGCGATTGAGTGCGCCCTGACGCTCCGGTCCGATGAGCGGCCACCTCTGCTACTCTCATTTCAATCATGACAGTCGCATTGGATGTCCCGGCACCCGTCCGCACGGTGGTGGACGATCTCGTTGCATCGGCGCGTGAATCGTTCGGCGATGCGCTGCGCTCGGTGATCCTTTATGGCTCCGCGGCCGAGGGGCGCCTGCGCGCCACGTCGGATGTCAATCTCCTCTTCATCCTGGCGGTCTTCGACTCGCGCGTCGATGCCTTCCGCGAGCCGTTCCGATTCGCGCAGGCGGCGGCGAACGTCAATGCGATGTTCCTTCTCGAAGACGAATTGACGGAAGCGGGGGAGGCGTTCGCGCAGAAATTCGCCGACATCGCCAATCGTCACGTCGTGCTGCATGGCGCGGACGTCATTGGCCGGCTGTCGATTCCGCGGGCCGCGCTGGTGCGCCGCCTGCGACAGGTCCTGCTCAATCTCACGATCCGTTTGCGGGAGTTGTATGTCTCGCGGAGCCTGCGCGAGGAGCAGTGCGCCATCACGATGGCCGAGGCCGCCGGCCCGTTGCGGACATCCGCGTCGGCGATTCTGGAGCTCGAAGCGGGACGCAAGCTGCCGCCGAAGGAGGCGCTCGAACACGTGGTGCGCGAGCTCGACGACCGGTTCGCGGCGCTGCTGCCGCATCTTTCCGAGGCGCGCGAACAACGGGTGTTGCCGGCCGGAGAGGCCGCCCGGCTCCTGTTCACGACGCTCGAGATCGCGCGGGCGCTGCACGCGCGGGCCATGCGGATCGCCGAATGAATCCCTTCGATTTCTACGGCCCGCAGTTTCTCGTCTTCTATTTTCTGCTGACGATCTCCACGCTGCTCGTCATGGCGCTCGTGCGGCGGTTCATCGATCGCGCGGTGCCCGAAGCGGCGGATGCGAAACTGACGGACGCGTATGTCATCGCGCTGCTGCGCGGCGGCCGCAAGGAAATGGTGCGCACGACGATCGTCTCGCTGCTGGATCGCGGATTGTTGGAGCAGACCGCCAACGGCAAGGTGCACACGAGCGGCGTCGGCAGCAGGATGCGCGCGCGCCGCGACATCGAAGAGCGAATTCTCGAATACTGTCGCAGCGATCGCGACCTCGGCGATCTTCCGGACCAGAAGGAATTCGCGCACCTCTGCGCGCCGTACGAAGGGGAGTTGCAGAGGCTGGGCATGCTGCCGAGCGGCCCGCAGCGAGCCGCGCGTTACGCGCTCTTTCTCGTCGGCGGAGGATTTCTCGCCGCGGTCTCGGTCACCAAGATTCTGATCGCGCTCTCGCGCGGGCGCACGAACATCGCGTTTCTCGTCATCGTCACCGCCGCGGCGGTGTGGCTGGCGTCGCGCGTCGCCGCGCCACGCCTCACCGCGAAAGGCAACGCGACCCTCGCCGAACTGCAGAATCTCTTCAAGGCGCTCAAGCTCCGCGCGAAAGAATTGAAGCCCGGCGGCGCGACGTCCGAGCTGGCGATGCTCACCGCGGTCTTCGGCGGCACGACCGTGATGACCCTCGGCAATTTCCCCGGCCTCAACGTCCTCTATCCGCGCGCGACGTCGACCGGCAGCAGCGGAAGCAGCTCCGGCAGTTCGTGTGGCAGTTCCTGCGGAAGCTCGTGCGGCGGTGGTTGCGGCGGCGGATGCGGAGGCTGCGGCTCGTGAGGCAGCAGCGATGAAGTTCGGCCTCGGCTGGCGCGCGCCGATCGGCGCGGCGATCTTCGCGAACCTCGAACAGATCGACGTCGTCGAGATCATGGCCGAGGATTTCTTCGCGGCGACGAAGGCCGAGAAGCGCGCGCTGCGTTTTCTCGGCGAGCACGTGACGCTCGTGCTGCACGCGACGTGTCTCGGGCTCGCATCGACTGAATGCGTCGACCGGAAGAAGCTCGATGCCGTGGCGCGTGTGGTCGGCTGGCTCGAGCCCGAGGTCTGGTCCGAGCATCTCGCGTTCGTGCGCGGCGGCGGGATCGAAGTCGGACATCTCGCGGCGCCGCCGCGCAATGACGCCACGCTCGCGGGGCTCGTGCGCAACATCGAGCTGGCGACGCGCGTCGCCGGCGCGAGACCGCTGCTCGAAAACGTCGCCTCGCTCGTCGAGCCGCCGCACTGCGCGTACGACGAAGGAGCCTGGCTGCACGCGGTGCTGGAGGCGACGCGATGCGACCTCCTGCTCGATCTGCACAACGTGCATGCGAACGGCGTGAACTTCGGCTTTTCCGCGCGCGACGTGGTCACGTCGCTGCCGATGCATCGCGTGAAGGCGGTGCATCTCGCCGGCGGAAAGCGGATCGAGCGCAATCGCCTGCTCGACGATCACAGGCACGCCGTGCCGGACGAGGTGTTCGCGCTGCTCGCGCACGTCCCCGCCGAAGACGCCTTCGTGATCCTCGAGCGCGATGGCGAGTATCCGGCGTTCGACGGACTGCTCGCGGAACTGGCGCGCGCCCGGGCGGTGCCGCGCGTGCGCACGGCGCATGCGCTCGAGCGGACGAAGCGTGCGGTCGCGGATACGCCGGAGGTCATTGCGCGACTGGCGCAGATTTACGTCGATCCGGATGCGCGCGAACGCTTTCTCGCGAATCCGGAGTTCGCGATCGATCGGGAGGATCTGCTGCTCGCCGCGCGAAGCTTCGAGCGCAAGCGCATGGACGTGTCATCCCGAGCGGAGCGCGAAGCGCGAAGTCGAGGGATCCCCAGTCGATAGCACGAGGGGCGCTCCGTAGGCGGGAGGTCCCTCCACTCGCTTCGCTCGGTCGGGATGACACGAAACTCGCGTCGCGCTTCCCTACGTGGGTCCGAAAACCGCGGACGCCAGGTAATTGCCGTTAAGCCTGCGTTCCCTCGATAAACAACACGAACTCCGAGCCGAACGCCATCGACGGCGTGAGCGCGCCCTTCAGCTCCGATTGCAGCACGCGCTCGACCGCGGCCAGCGCGGACAACATCGTGAAGTGATAGCCCTCGGCGACGGACATGGTCAGCGACACCTCGTCGTTGTTCGCGTTGCGCGCGCGGCCCCACAACTCCACGCGCGCGCTCGCCCGCGTCTCGGCCGACGGCCCGGCCGTCTTCGACGCCCAGCGCTGGGCGATCTTCTGAACCGGTTTGAACTTCAGCAGCGGGAGCAGCGGTTTGATGCGCTTCAGCTGTTTGAGTGCACCGCGTGACTGCGATGAGTACACGCGAATGTTCGGAATCTTCGTCGAGCGATACGCGGTGCTGATGTCGCCCCACGGGATGGTCATCGAAATGCGCGGTCCCGATGCATAAGGAATCTCGCGCACGTCGAACATCTGCGGCACGCGGCGGATCTTTCCGTTCTCACGAATGGCGCCGCCGTGCGGCATTCCCTCGAGCATCGTCTTGAGCGTGCCGCGGCTGACGCCGCTCTTCGACGAGAACGCGAGCCACAGCTCCGTCGCATCAGGCATGCGCTTGTGCAGCATCGCCGCGAGACAGTCGGTCGGCACGACGTCGAAGCCGACGCCGGGGATGAGGGCCACGCCGCGCGCGACCGCGTCGTCATGTCTGCGGAACACCGACTCGAACACCACGATCTCACCGGTGATGTCGAGGTAATGCACGCCGGCCGCGAGACAGGCATTCACCATCGGTGCGGACGTGTGCAGGAACGGCCCTGCGCAATGCAGGACGAGCTGCACTCCGGAAAGATCGGGCCGGGTCAGATCGAAGGCGCGCCACTCGCAGCCGAGCTCGCGCGCCAGCGGCTCGATCTTCGCGGCGTCGCGACCTGCCAGAATCGGCCGGTCGCCGCGGCGCACCGCCTCGCGCGCAATCAACTCGCCGGTATACCCGTTCGCGCCATACAGAAGCCACATGGCGGAGGAGTGTACGCGAGGGAGGCGTAGACTGAGTGCCTCGATGAAATTCGAATCGCAGATCACGGAGATCACCTCCGCGTGCGCGAAGCTCGATCGCGCGGCCGCGGGAAACGCGAGCGAATCGTTTGCGAAGGAGATCCGCGCGACGGGCGCGACGTTTCCTTCCTCGACCGCTTCGCCCGTGATTCAGGCGCTGATCCGCAAACGCTGGTTCACCGAAGCCTTGTGCGTGGCCGAGGCGGTGCTCGAGAGCGGACAAGGCTCGGCCAGTGTGAAGCTCGATTATGCGCAGGCGCTCATCGACAGTGGCCGTCTGACCGCGGCGCTTCCTCTTCTGCAGCAGTTGCTCACGACCGCGGTGCGCCGCTCGCGCGTGGAGCAGGCCGCGCGCGGCAGCATCGGGCGCATCTACAAACAGCTTTACGTCAATGGTGCGGGCGAGCCCGAGCTGCGGGCCGATCGCATTCTCCGCTCGTTCAATGCGTACTTCGATGCGTACGTCGAGAGCCCGCTGCTGCACTGGCACGGCATCAATGCGCTGGCGGTGTTCGCGCGTGCGGATCGCGACGGCATTCGCATCAACGCGACTCCGCCCGATGCGCGCGTGCTGCTCGCGGCGGCGGAACAATCGGACTCGCTCTGGTCGCACGCGATCGCCGGTGAGGCAGCGATTGCACTCGGCGATACGGAGCTCGCGTACCGGCACTACAAGGCTTACGTGAATTCGAATGACGAACGCGCCGATGCGTTCGAGATTGCGAGCTCGCTGCGCCAGCTCGTGGAGGTGTGGGAGCTCACCAGCGAGCACGATCCCGGTGCGCGGATTCTGCCGCTCCTGCACGGAGCGGTGTTGCGCAAGCAGGGCGGCCTGCTCGAGCTGCACGGCCACAGCGTGCGGACGGAGCTGGAGAAAACGTTCGGCAGCGACGCCGCGGTTTCGTTCCAGTGGTACCGGCAGGGGCTCGAGCGTTGCCTCTCGGTCTGCTGCGTGCGCCACGAGCGCGGCGACGCGTGGGGCACCGGCTTCATCGTGCGCGGAACCGATTTCGGCTTCGCCGACGAGTTGATGATGCTGACCAACGAGCACGTGCTCAGCGAAACGTCGTGTGACGCACTGCGTCCCGGAAAGGCGTATGCGACGTTCGAGGCGTTGCCGGAGCGACCGAGCGCGCGCTGCGTCGAGATCGTCTGGAGCAGTCGCGCGCTCGATGCCACGCTGGCGCGCTTCGATCCGCCGCTCACCGGCGTCACGCCGATCGCGATCGAACGCGAGGTCGAACTGCCGGAAGGGGACGACGACACCGCGCGCGTCTATCTGATCGGCCATCCGCACGGCGGCGGACTCGCGTTTTCACTGCACGACAATCTCGTCACCGGCTGGGACGACGAGCGCGTGCACTATCGCGCGCCGACGGAGCATGGCAGCTCGGGCAGCCCGGTGTTCGACGATCAGTGGCGGCTCATCGCGCTGCATCACGGCGGCGGACGTCTGCGACGGCTCGACGACAGCGGCGAGTTTTACGAGGCCAACGAAGGATTTCGCCTCGACCGCATCTGCGCCGCCGCGACCGCGCGATAATCGACGCCCATGCCGCGCATCACCCGCGAAACCCAGCGCATGCTCGCCATCGCCTTCGTCGTGGCGCTGGTCGTATATCTCGTTCCGTTCACCCGCTTCGTGCTCTCCGCGCTGGTGACGCTCTTTCACGAATTCGGTCATGCGGTGATGGGCTGGATTCTCGGATATCCGTCGCTGCCCGCATTCGATCTCGTGTACGGCGGCGGGTTCACGCATCAGGGGACGTTCAAGCTGCCGATCGCCATCCTCGTCGCCGGCATCTTCGGCTACATCGCCTGGCTCAATCGCGACAATCGCAGAGGGCTGATCGTGATCGGCATCGTCGCCGCGGTGTGGCTGCTGTTCGTGACGCGCGAATGGCGTCGCGAGCTGGCGATCGCCTCCGCGGGCCATCTCGCCGAATTCGTGCTCGCGGGCGTGATGCTCTACAAATCGATCACCGGCGAAGGGTGGCGCAATCCCGACGTCGAACGTCCCCTCGGCGCGTTCATCGCCTTCTTCGTCCAGATCCACTCCACGCATTTCGCCTGGAAGCTGATCCACGACACCGGCTTCCTCGAGTGGTACCGCGAAGGCAAAGGCGGCGCGATCATGAACGACCTCGAAGTCGTCGCCCTCGACCTCCAGATCTGGCTCGGCTGGCAACCCCAGATCGAAGGCGTAGCGAAGGGGCTGTTGTTCTTCTCCCTCGTCCCCCTGGTGATCGCCGTTTATCGCGCCTCGCGGGTGGAGATTGAGAATTGAAAATTGAAAATTGAAAATTGAAATCACTCATCGCCAGTGCAAAACGCGTCGCTCTTGCGACACCTGATTTCAATTTTCAATTTTCAATTTTCAATTCAACAAATCCCCAATCCTCAATCCTCAATCCTCAATCCCCGTTTCACCCTCCCCGAAACCACCTCTTCACCCTCTCCCACCGCCCCGGCTTCTTCTCCGCTTCCTTCTTCTCGGGCGCCGGCTCGTCGCTCTCGCGTTTCGTTTTTCTCGCGGTGCGCTCCACTTCGACTTCCGTTTTCGGGGTTTGTTCGTCGAGCAGCTTCTGTGTCGCGTCGCGTTCGGTCCGGGCGACGAGGCTTTGCGGATGGCGTTTGAGGAAATCGTCATAGAGCGCGAGCGATTCTTCGAACTTGCCGTCGCGCGTCAGTGCCCGCGCGCGTTCGAGCTCCGACTTCTTTGCCTGGTCGAGCCGCACCTGTTCGGGCGTGATCACCGCGACCGGCTTCTGCTTCGAGATGCCGCTGCGCAGTGCGACCACCGCCGTGGCCAGTCCGCCGACGAGCAGGAGCACGATCAACCAGAACGCGATCGCCGGCACGTCGCGATTGAAGCGGCGGCGCGGCGTCGCTTCCCCGGGGATCTCGTCGATGAGCGTCGGCAGCGGCGTGCCGGCATCGTCGGCGTGCGGGATCATCACCGTCTCCGCGTCGCCGAACATCGTGTTGTCGACATCGCGCGGCGCGCGTCCGCTTTCCAGATCCGCGAGCGCATCGGCCGCCGCGGCGTAACGCTCTTCCGGCGTTTTCGCGAGCAGCTTCTGGACGACGCGCGACACCGCTTGCGGCACCGCGGGATTCACCTCATGCACCGGTGAGGGGACGAGATTGACGACGTTGTAGAGGATGCCGCTGAGCTCCGGGGAGGCGAACGGCTTGATGCCGGTGAGCAGCTCGTACATCACCACGCCGGTGGAAAAGAGGTCGCTGCGCGGGGACACCGGCGTCGTGCGTACCTGCTCCGGCGACATGTAGTTCGGCGTGCCGACGAGCGTGCGCGTCGTGGTGAGGCTCGAATGCAGCGGACGCGCGACGCCGAAATCGGCGATCTTGGCCTGCCCCTCGGAGGTGAGCAGGATGTTCGCCGGCTTGATGTCGCGATGGATGATTCCTTTCGCGTGCGCGTACGCCAGCCCGCGCAGCACGTCGCACGCGATCGACATCGCTTCGACGAGCGGCAGCGGGCGCGTCCGGCGCAGCCGCGCCAGCAGCGACTCGCCGTCGATGTACTCGGTGGCGAAGTACGAGACCACCTCGCCGTCATAGCCGACGTCGTACAACGTGACGATGTTCGGATGCTGCATCGAGCCGCAGAGCTCGGCCTCGCGTTGCAACCGCTTGTAGAACTCACGCTCGTCGATGTCGTCTTCGAAACGATGCTCGAGGTGCACCGTCTTCAGCGCGACACGGCGGCCGATGCGGCGATGGCGGGCGAGATAGACCTTGCCGATCGATCCCTTGCCGAGGAACGACTCGACGTCGTAGTCGCCGTAGCGTGCGCCGTCTTGTGAAGCTTGTTCCGTCACGTCCTCGGGTAGAGTAAGCGAAGTCGTCATCCGGGAGCCCCATGCGATCGCTCGTTCCAGTCCACATTCTTGCCAGTGTCCTGTCCGCTTTCCTCGTTCCGTTTGCCGCCGCGCAGGAGCCGATGTGCGGCACGAGCGCCGATCACGATCGTTATCTCGAAGCGCTGCACGCGCGTCCGCGCGGCGGTGTTTCCGCGCTCGCGCAGAACACGTCGATGCTGCGCGACGGCGCGTTCTATCTGCCGGCCGATGAGTTGATCCTGCCGGGCTATCACCGTTTCGATCTCGAAGGGACGTCGCTGGTGTTCGAGCCGCTGCCCAGCGGCTATGCGATGCGTCGCGAAACGGCGCCGCCAATCCTCTCCGCTCCGGCGCTTCGCGACTTCGATCAGACGCAGCCGGACGACGCCTGGTTCGTCGCGTACGACCTGCCGTTCGCGTTTCCGATCTTCGGCCGCAACGTGACGCGGATCTACATCACGAAATTCAACGAGATCCGCTTTGATCCTCCCGTCGCGCAAACGAATGCGGTGCAGTTCGGTGCAGCAGAGGTCGCGGCGACCCCAGAGCCGGTCGTCTCGCCGCTCGTCCTGACGACGAGCAAACCGCGGCTGGTCGTAAATCCCGAAGTCTCCGTCGAAGCGACGGCGAATTCCGTTCGCGTGCAATGGGTGAGCGCGACGCCGGTGGAAGTGGATGCCGAGGAGACGCTGCGGCGGCGCGTCGAGTATGTGGTGCAGGCGGAGTTGCGTGGCGACGGCACGATCGTGCTGGCCTATCCGGCTGCATCGCCACTGCTGTGGGGCGCGCCGTTGATCTCGGCCGGAACGATCGGCCGCAATCCGATCGCCGGTCTGGCCGATCCGATCGATGTGATCTCGACGTCTGTGCCGGTGGAACTGCGGCCGATGCTCGACATCACCGGCGTCGAGACCAATCGCATCAATGACGCGGATGTGTTTTCGATTCGCGCCACGCTCGCGGCGACGCCGGATGTGACGAAGCTCGGTGAAGGCGAGTCATTTCGCTTTCTCTTCGTCGCGGAGGATGACAGCGGCTACGTCGACATCGACGCGAGCGGTGTGGTCGTGACCGGGTTCGGTGCGCCGAAAGGGGTGGCCAGCGCGATCTCCGCGAAGCTCGTGAACAATACGATCGAGCTGTTCGGCTTGCAGCGCGACGCGGGATCGTCCTCGATCGTTTCGGTGCGCGTGCTCTCGTTCCTGCGGCCGCGTCCCGTCGTCATCGATGCGACGGGCACGTTGCAGATGCGGCTCGATGCCGCGCCGAAGCGGACGTCGCTCGACCTTTCTGCCGTTGCGAATGGAACCGAGCTGACGCTGCCGATCGCCGAGACGTTCGAGCTCGCGCCGCTCGATGTGAATGCGGTGTGGGATCGGCTGCAGTACGAGCAGAAGCTCAGCGACTACGACGTTGACGGCGTGGCGATCTATCAGTCGTTCTATACCGACATCATCTTCTACGCCGGTGCGTACTCGACGCGCGGCAATCCGGCGGTCGATGGCATTGCGCCGGGGCAGCCGCCGTTCCGCCAGCGCGATCCGCGTTTTCCCGCGCTGCTGCACATGAATCAGCTGACGTACAACTACAGTGCCGCGCCGGAGACGGCCTCGAAGGTGCTGCTGCACGAGTTCGGGCATCGCTGGCTCTACTTCATCTCCATCGCCGAGGATGGTGTCGCGACGCGGTCGTTGAATCCGGTGAGCTCGCATCCCGCGGCGTACGTGCACACGCCGTCGGCGTTTCCGGTGTACGGCGAGAACGAGTCGTCGGTGATGGGCGGCGCGTATTTCGCGCAGCAGGGCGACGGCGCGTACAGGGCGCACGCCGCGAACATGGGCTACAGCTGGACCGATCTCTATCTGATGGGCCTCGCCGCGCCGGGTGAAGTGCCGAACTGGTTCTATCTCGCGGGGACGACGTTGCCGCTGGAGTACTGGCCCGCCGAAGGCGCGGTCGTGACCAACCCCGCGCGCAAAGAGGTGGGCATCGAACAGGTTCTCGCCGCGCAGGGCTCCCGTTTTCCATCGCACGAGCTCGGCCAGCGCAAGTTCCGCCTGCTCTTCGTGCTCGTCACCGAGCCGGGCACGAATCCCACACCGGCCGAGATCGCGAAGATGAATGAGTGGCGCGCCCTGGTCGAACGCAATTTCGCATTGGCGACGGGCGGGAGAGGGAAGTTGGCGACGGAGTTCGTCAGGCCGGCGAAAACGCGGGCGGCGCGATAGACGGCGTCATCGCCGTTGCGCGACGTTCGATGTGTGTGCGCTCACCAGCAGCCACTTTCCTTTGCGTTTCACGTAGACGTCGGTGTAGCGCAGATCGCTTTGATAGCGGATGCCGCCGAGGGTGAAGCGCTGGAGCATGCGTCCGGTGACGACGGCGGCGTCGCCGTAGAGACGGATCTGGACTTCGCGCGGATCGTACGGCTCCATCTTCATGCCGGTGGTGGCGAGCTCGCGGATGACGTCGGCTTTGGAGCGGCGCGTGCCGCCGGGAGTGATGAGCACGTAGTCGTCGCCGAGGTTTTTCTCGAACCACTCCGCGTCGCCGGTCCAGGTGGCCACGGTGATTTCCTCATCCAGCCGTTTGATTTCCTCGAGGTCATCGGCGAGGGCGACGCTCGAAACGAGCATCAGCGCGATCGCGAACAACGGGAATCGTTTCATCGCGCTCCGAACCTAAAGCGAGTCGGCGGGAGGGTCAAGGACATCGCGACGCTTGATCCGGTTCCGTAACCCGAGCGGCGCGAGGTCGTGACGCGGGAATGGAATTGCGTTTCGCTGTATATAGACCGTCCGTATGTCGACCACCGAAGCTCCGCCGCGCAACCTCGACTTCATTCGCGAAATCGTCGAGGAAGATCTCCAGTCCGGGAAGCACACCACCATCGTCACGCGCTTTCCGCCCGAGCCGAACGGCTATCTGCACATCGGCCACGCGAAATCGATCTGCCTGAACTTCGGCGTTGCGAGCGAATACGGCGGCAGGTGCAACCTCCGTTTCGATGACACGAACCCGGTCAAGGAAGAGGCCGAATACGCGCACGCGATCGTCGAAGACGTACGCTGGCTCGGCTTCGAGTTCGCGGGCAGCGAGCCGCTGCACGCAAGCGACTACTTCGAGCAGCTCTACCAGTGGGCCGAGTTCCTCATCCACGAAGGGAAGGCTTACGTCGACAGCCTGCCGGCCGAAGAGATGCGCGCGTATCGCGGCACGCTGACCGAGCCAGGAAAAGAATCGCCGTATCGGAATCGCAGCGTCGAGGAGAATCTCGACCTCTTCCGTCGCATGCGCGCCGGCGAGTTTCCGGATGGTGCGCACGTGCTGCGCGCGAAGATCGACATGGCCTCGCCGAACATCAACATGCGCGATCCGGTGCTCTATCGCATCCGGCATGAAGAGCATCACCGCACCGGCAGCAAGTGGCCGATCTATCCGATGTACGACTACGCGCATCCGCCGTCGGATGCGATCGAGCACGTCACGCATTCGCTCTGCACGCTCGAATTCGAAGACCATCGTCCGCTGTACGACTGGCTCATCGAAACGCTGCCGGTGCCGTCGAAGCCGCGGCAGATCGAGTTCGCGCGCCTCAACCTGAATTACACGGTGATGTCGAAGCGCAAGCTGCTGCGGCTGGTGAGCGAAGGACACGTGCGCGGCTGGGACGACCCGCGCATGCCGACCATCGCCGCGTACCGGCGCCGCGGCTACACGCCGGCGTCGATCCGCAACTTCGCGGAGCGCGTCGGCGTGGCGCGGCGCGAGAACGTCATCGACGTCGGCCTGCTCGAATTCTGCGTGCGCGAAGATCTCAACAAGATCGCGCCGCGCGTGATGGGCGTGCTCCGTCCGCTGCGCGTCGTGATCGAGAACTATCCGGAAGGCCGGAGCGAAGAGCTCGAGTCGCCGAACAATCCGGAAGATGCGTCGGCCGGCTCGCGCAAAGTGCCGTTCTCGAAGGTCATCTACATCGAGCGCGACGACTTCATGGAAGAGCCGCCGAAGAAGTTTTTCCGTCTGGCGCCGGGGCGCGAAGTGCGCCTGCGCTCCGCGTACTTCATCACCTGCACGAACGTCATCAAGGATGACGCCGGCAACATCGTCGAGTTGCGCGCGACCTACGATCCGGCCACGCGCGGCGGCGATGCTCCCGACGGACGCCGGCCGAAGGCGACGCTGCACTGGGTTTCGGCCGGGCACGCGCTCGATTGCGAAGTGCGGTTGTACGACCGTCTCTTCAGCGTCGAGGATCCGGAAGAGGGAGGCGATTTTCTCGAGCACCTCAATCCGCATTCGCTCGAGGTGATCACGCACGCGAAGCTCGAGCCCTCCGTCGACGGAGCCGCGCCGCAGACGCGCTATCAGTTCGAGCGGCTCGGCTACTTCTGCGTCGACGCCGACTCCCGTGAAGGAGCGCTGGTGTTCAATCGGACGTCGACGCTCAAAGACACCTGGGCGAAGGTGAAGGAGTAGGGCGGGCGGCGGGAGCCGCGTGCTCAGCCGGCGGGACGCCGGCGCTCCGCGATGATGCTGACGGAACGCCGGCGTCCCGCCGGCTGAGCAGTGCGCCGTCCCGGCGCGGGTGGGCGGCGCTTCTACAACGATCGCAGGAACGCCAGCAGGCGATTCCGATCGTTCGCGTTCAATGCATTGAAGCGATCGCGTGACGCGCGTCCCTGCCCGTCGTGCGCATTGATCGCCGCGTCGAGCGTGTTCGCGCGGCCGTCGTGCAGGAATTGCGTGACCACGCGCAGTCCCCACAGCGGTGCGGTGCGGATCTCGCGTGCGCTCGCGGCGCCCTGCGGAATGCCGTCGCCGAGGTTGCCCATGTCGTGCAGCAGGAAATCGGAGTACGGCTGATACGTGACGCGATTCAGCGCCGCGATCGCATGCGCGCCGCTCTGCAGCGACGCGACGTGACAGGAGTTGCAGCCGATCTGATTGAAGAGCTGTTCGCCTGCATTCGTGTCGGCGTTCGTGGCGCCGCGCGGCGGAGCGGCGAGAATGGCCATGAAATCGGCGAGCAGGGTCACGTCTTCGCCGCCGTCGTTCAATCCCGGGCGCGGGTTGAACTGCAGCTCCGCGCAGTTGCCGCCCGGGCAGTTTTCATTCGGGAACGCGGGGCTGGTGATCCCCATCTCGTTGAGATACGCGTCGCCGGAGAATTGCAGCAGCGTCGCGATCTGCGCCTTCCAGCCGAACTTGCCGACCGTGCGCGTGCCCGCCGCGGCGTTGTCGACCAGCGCCACGCGGCCGGCGGTGCCGTCGTTGCGTGCGGCCTGTGCCGCCGCGAGGTTGATGAACGTCTGATCGGGCGTCGCGTCGACGAGACCGAGACCGAACAGCGGCGTCGATCTGCGCCGCGTGACGACGTTCGCCTGTTGCGGCACCTGCTCCGGACGGAACGCATGCGGCGAGCCGTCGCGCGGGCCGATGGCCTGATTCTGCAGGAGCTGCCCGCCGAGGTTCATGAGTGGATCGTAGACGCCGTTCGTCGTCCGGCCGATGCGCGTCACGAGGCGATTGCTCCCGCCGCCGAGCGCGGGCTGATTGTGGCATTCGCCGCACGAGCGCCCGTTGAAGACCGGACCGAGTCCGTCGTCGACATCCTCGACGCTCCCGAACTCCGTTCTGCCTTCATTGAAGCGCGCCGTCTGTGCGGCATTCAGGCCGGCCAGAGGTGCGCCGAAATTGACTGGCGGCTGCGGTTGCGGTTGAGGCTGTGGCGCGGGCGGTGGAGGGGTCTGCGGCCCGGCCGCACGCCTGCGGCCCTGCGCCTCCGCGCCGCCTGCCAGAACGAGTGAACAAAGCGCGGCCACTGCGAGAAATCGCTTCATTTTCGGACTCCTTGGTTGTCGGTAGTCGGTTGTCGGTAATCGGTGGAACGATGAGAATTGGGGAAGTTGCGAATTGGACTGAGCGAGTGCGGTTGCGTTTACGTACGCCCTACAACCGACAAGCGACAACCGATGACTGACGACTGATGAAACGAGATCTCGAGATCATTGCCTCCATCGCCGAGGCGTTGAACAGCGCGCCGGATGTGCAGGAGGCGCTGGAGCGGACGCTCGATGTGATTGCGCGCGAGCTCGATCTCGACACCGGCTGGGTGTGGCTGCTCGACGCGGAGACCGGCCACGTCTACAGCGCCGCCGCGCGCAATCTGCCGCCGTATCTGCAGGAGCCGATGCGCATGAGCGGTTCGTCCTGCTGGTGCATCGAGCAGTTTCGCGCGGGCGAGCTCAGTGCCGCGAACGTCGACGTGATGGGCTGCAGCCGTTTGCGGCCGGCGCTGCATCGCGACGATCTCACGCGCGGCATCGCCCATCACGCCACCGTGCCGCTCTTCTTCCAGGACCAGCCCCTCGGCGTGCTCAATGTCACGGCGCGCGAGATGCGCCGCCTCTCCGCGCGCGAACTGCGACTGTTGTCCACGATCGGCTTTCAACTCGGCGTCGCCATCGAGCGCGCAAGACTCGCCGAGGAAAGCGCCACGCATGCGCGCGCCGATGAACGGACGCGACTGGCGCGCGAGATTCACGACACCATCGCTCAGAGCCTCACCGCGATCGCGCTGCAGATCGAGTCGGGGAATCTCGACGAGGCGCTGCGCGTCACGCGCGCCACGCTCGACGAAGCGCGCCGCTCCGTGATGAATCTGCGCGCGGAGCCGCTGGCCGGACGGCCGCTCGCGCAGGCGCTGGCCTGGCTCGTCCGCGAATTCACCTCCGCCTCCGGCGTGCGCGTTTCCCTCGATGCCGCGCCGTGCGGCTTGCCGCTCGCCGTCGAAGCGGAGCTCTATCGCATCGCCGAACAGGCCCTCGCGAACGTGCGGCAGCATGCGCATGCGAAGCACGTCGACGTGGCGTTGCGTTGCACGAAAACCGCGGTGACGCTCACGATTCAGGATGATGGCCGCGGCTTCGAGGTGCGCCGCGTGCCGGACGATCGCCACGGCATCCGCGGCATGCGCGAGCGCGCGAAGCTCGCCGGCGGCACGATGAAGATCGATACGAAACAGGGAACGACGATCGTCGTGCGCGTGCCGCGATGAAGATCGTGATCGTCGATGATCATCCGATCGTGCGGGAAGGTCTGGCCGCGGCGCTGGCGCGGCAGCAGGAGTTCGAGATCGTCGCGCAGTTCGGTTCCGCGGAAGAGTTGCTGTCGTCGCGCGTCGCGGCGGACGTCGTGCTGCTCGATCTCGAACTGCCGGGGATGAGCGGCGTGGATGCGGTGGCGCAGCTCGACACGCCGGTGCTCGTGCTCACGGCGTATGCGAACGACGAGCAGATCGATGCGGTGCTGCGCGCCGGCGCGCTCGGATACCTGTTGAAAGGCGCGGCACTCGCGGAGATCGAGCATGCGCTCCGCACGGTCGCGCGCGGCCAGCGCTACATCGATCCGCGCGTCGCCTCGCGACTGGTCGCGCTCACCAGCGCGCCGCGCCTTTCGCCGCGCGAGCGGGAAGTGCTGCGACGCATCGCCGCCGGCAAATCGAACAAGGAGATCGCCACCGACCTCGGCGTCACCGAACGCACGGCCAAGTTCCACGTCACCGCGATCCTGACCAAGCTGAATGCCGAGAATCGCGCCGAGGCCGTACGCATCGGAATCGAGAAAGGGGTGGTGTGAGGAGGCAGGAGTCGGGAGTCGGTTGTCGGTAGTCGGGAGACCCCAACCCACCCGCGAAAGCGAAGCGGTGATCGGGTGGTGGCCTCCCGACTCCCGACTCCCGACTCCCGACTCTTCACACCTGTACTTCCGTACATGGTTGAGAGCGCAGCGCGTGCTGCATCTTCTCCTCATGAAACCTACTGCTCTCATCACCGGTGCTTCGCAGGGGCTTGGTCGTGCGGTGGCGCGGCTGCTCGCGCGGCGCGGGTATCGTCTCGTTCTCAATGCTCGCAATGCGGAGCCGCTGCAGGCGCTGGCGCGCGAGCTCGATGCGCTCGCGGTTCCGGGAGATGTTTCCGAAATAGCCGAGGAGCTCGCCGCGAAGGCTGGGGCGATCGACGTCCTCATCAACAACGCCTCGGAGCTCGGTCCGCTGCCGATGCCGCGCCTCGAGGAGTATCCGTGGGACGCGCTGCTGCGCGTGTTCCAAGTCAACGCCGTCGCGCCGTTGCATCTCGCGCAACTCGTGCTGCCGCGGATGAAGGAGCGCGGCTCCGGCACGATCCTCAACATCATTTCGGATGCCGGCATCAACGCGTACCCGGGCTGGGGCGGCTACGGCGCCAGCAAGGCCGCGTTGCTCCATCTCTCGCGCACGCTCGCCGCGGAGCTCGAAGGCACAGGCGTGCGCGTCTTCGCGGTCGATCCCGGCGACATGCACACGGAGATGCATCGCCTCGCGCTCGGCGTCGATGTCGGCGCCGATCTCTCGCATCTGCCGATGCCGGAAGAGGTCGCGCCGATGATCGTTCGCTACTTCGACGAGCTCGCGGAGGCGGTATGACGACGCTCGACTTCGAGCTCCCGCGCGAGCTGGAAGCGCGCGAGCCGGCGGAGCTGCGCGGCGCGGGGCGCGATGACGTGCGCCTGCTCGTCAGCGTTCTCGCGGACGACGAGCTCGTGCACGCACACTTTCGCGACCTGCCGCGATTCCTGCGGCCAGACGATCTGCTCGTGCTCAACACGACCGCGACGCTTCCGGCCGCGCTCTCCGCGATTCGCGACGACGGCGACGTGATCGCGCTCCATGTGTCGATGCCGATCGCGGCGGGATTGTTCGTCGTCGAGCCACGCGTCGCCGGACGCGAGCCGGCGAAGACGCGGGAACGATTCGCGTTGCCGGACGAGCTCACCTGCACGCTGCTCGCGCCGTATCGCGATTCGCAGCGGCTGTGGATCGCGTCGATCGGCGTTGCCGACATGCGCGCGTATCTCGCGCGCTACGGCCGTCCGATTCACTACTCGTACATCGAGCGGCCGTATCCGCTTGACGCCTATCAAACCGTCTTCGCCGATGCTCCCGGTTCGGCGGAGATGCCCTCCGCCGGCCGCGCGTTCACACGCGAGATGCTGGTCTGCCTGCGGCGCAGCGGCGTCCGTCTGGCGAAGCTCGTGCTGCATGCCGGCGTGGCCAGTCTCGAAGCGCACGAGCGTCCGTACGAGGAGCACTACGAGGTGCCGTTGCGCACGGCGGAGGAGGTGCGGCGTGCGAAAGCGCGCGGCGGGCGCGTCATCGCGGTCGGCACGACGGTCGTGCGCGCGCTCGAGTCCTCCGTCGATCGCGATGGCCGCGTGATCGCCTCGCGCGGATGGACCGATCTCGTGATCACACCGGAACGCGGCGTGCGCGTCGTCGACTCGTTGCTCACCGGTCTGCACGAGCCGCGCGCGACGCACCTGGCGATGCTCGAGGCGATCGCCGGCCGCACGCACATCGAGCGCGCCTATGCCGCCGCCGTCGCGGAAAAATATCTGTGGCACGAGTTCGGCGATCTGCACCTCCTGCTCTGAGCCGTAACGCCGCGCCGGCATCCGTGCGGAGAAATTCCTCCCGCGCCTTCGAGGTTCACCCATTTCCGCATTCCGACGATGGGTGTCTTACTCGAAACTCAGGTCCTCACGCCGCCGATCGCGAAGAAGGTGCGCACCACCGCGGTGCTGCACGGCGACGAGCGCATCGACGATTACGCGTGGCTGCGCGAGAAATCGCACCCCGATGTGCTCGCCTATCTCGAGGCCGAAAACGCGTACGCCGATGCGCTGATGAAGCCGACCGAGCCGCTGCAGCAGGAGCTCTACGCCGAGATCCTCGGCCGGCTGAAGCAGACGGACATGAACGTCCCGTTCCGCAAAGGCGACTGGTTCTATTACTCGCGGACGGAAGAGGGCAAGCAGTATCAGATCTGGGCGCGCAAACGCTCCCTCGATGCCCCTGAAGAGATCATCCTCGACGTCAACGAGCTCGCCGAAGGACAGGAGTACATGTCCATCGGCGCGCTCGAAGTGAGCGACGACGCGAATCTCCTCGCGTACGCCACCGACGACACCGGCTATCGCGAATACACGCTCTACGTCAAGGATCTCCGCACCGGAGAAGTGCTCGGCAAGATCGCCGAGGCTGCCGAATCGATCGAATGGGCCGCGGACAATCGGACGATCTTCTATTCGATCGAGAACGACGCCAAGCGGCAGTACCGCGTCTATCGCCACGTCCTCGGCACCGACGAGCACACGCTGATCTACGAGGAAGACGACGAGCTCTTCGACGTCTGGGTGGAACGTTCGCGCAGCGGCGACTGGATCTTTCTCGTCTCCGATTCGAAGACCACGAGCGAGATCCGCATCATCGATGCGCATGCGCCGGAGAGCGCGCCGCGCGTGGTCGTTCCGCGCCGGGAAGGACATCAGTACTACGTCGAGCATCGCGGCGAATCGTTCTACGTGATGACCAACGACGCCGGCATCAACTTCCGAGTCGTAACCACTCCGGTTACAGATCCGGATGAAACGAACTGGCGCGAGCTCGTGCCGCATCGTCCGCCGGTGCGCATCGAGTCGATCGATCTTTTCGCCAACCACATGGCCGTCCATCTCTGGGAAGACGGTCTCAGTCATCTCGAGATTCACGATCTGCGCGGTGGCGATGCGCATCGGGTGAGCTTTCCGGAGCCGGCGTACGCACTGTTCGCGAACGCCAATCCGGAGTTCGAGACCAACATCCTCCGCTACACCTACCAGTCGTTCATCACGCCGCCGTCGACGTATGACTACGACATGGATACGCGCGAGCAGACGCTGCTCAAACGGACCGAAGTGGTCGGCGGTCACGATCCGTCGCTGTTCAAGGTGGAGCGCATCTTCGTGCGCGCGGACGATGGCGCCGATGTGCCGGTGTCGATCGTCTATCGCCGCGATCTCGATCCGCACGGTGTGAATCCGCTGCTGTTGTACGCATACGGTTCGTACGGCGCGTCGATGCCGGCCACGTTCAACCTCTCCCGCCTTTCTCTCCTCGGCCGCGGCGTCGTCTATGCGCTCGCGCATATCCGCGGCGGCGGCGAGATGGGGAAGGAGTGGCACGAGCAGGGACGGATGATGTCGAAGCGGAACACGTTCACTGACTTCATCGCCGTGGCCGAGCACCTCATCGAAGAGAAATGGACCTCGCCCGGGAAGCTCGCGATCATGGGCGGCAGTGCCGGCGGCCTGCTGGTCGGCGCCGTCGTGAACATGCGCCCGGAGCTCTTCAAGGCGGCCATCGCCATCGTGCCGTTCGTCGACGTGATGAACACGATGCTCGACGCCTCGATCCCGCTGACGACGCAGGAGTACATCGAGTGGGGCAATCCGAACGAGCGGGAGGCGTACTTCTACATGAAGAGCTACTGCCCGTACTCGAACGTGCGCGCGCAGTCGTACCCGGCCATGCTCGTGCGCACCTCGCTCAATGACTCGCAGGTCGGATACTGGGAAGCGGTGAAGTGGGTGGCCCGCCTGCGCGCGATGAAGACCGACGCGCATCCGCTCGTGCTGCGCGTGAACATGGGTGCGGGACACGGCGGCGCGTCCGGACGCTACGACAAGTTGCGCGAGGACGCGCACGACTACGCGTGGCTGCTCACGACGCTCGGCGCACGGTAGCGCCGACGTTCCGCTGATACACTCCACGGCGTTTCGTTTGCAGACGCAGGATCACACATGCCGCACGCTGAGCCGTTGACCACCCGGATCGCCGAGGGACCGCTTCCTGCCGAAGAGGTCGTGCAGATCGGGAAACGCATCGCGGAGGCGGTGGCGATGATGGCCGTGCACGGCGAGTTGTGGCCGGGCGCGATCACCCTCGACGACGACGACATCGACATCGGTCCGGCCGGCACCGAGGATCGCTGGCTGTATGGACACTACGCCGCGCCGGAGCGCGTTCTCGGCAAGCTCGCGACGTATGAATCCGACGTGTTTTCGATCGGCGCGATTCTGTTTCACGCGCTTTCCGGACGTCTGCCCTTCCGCGGTGACACCCCTGCGCAGGTCATGATGGCCATCTGTACCGATGCGCCGCTCGACCTCCCTCCGGATGCGCCGCGCGAGCTCGCCGCGATCATCCAGCGTTGCCTGATGCGCGAGCCGTCGGCGCGCTACCCGACGCCGGCCGTGCTGCGCGACGCGCTCGATGCTCTGACCGCGAAACGCGAATACGCCGGACGGCGCATTCTGGTCGCGGACGACGAGGCCGATCTTCGCGATGCCTACGCGCGCCTCACCTCGCGCCTCGGCATTGAAGCGGACATCGTCGGCAGCGGGCGCGAAGCGATCACGGCGCTGAAGGCGCGCCGTTACGATCTGGCGCTGCTCGACCTGAACATGCCCCGCCTCAGCGGCTGGGAAGTGCTCGATTTCCTCCGTGGCCGCACCGAGATCCGTCCCCGCCGCCTCTTCATCGTCACCGGCTTCACCGACCAGCGCATCAGCGACGCCGACCGCGACCTCGTCGACGCCGTGATCTACAAACCAGTCGCCCCCGACGAACTCCGCACCCTCCTCACCGAATGCCTCGGCGGCGGCGAACTGATCCTGCGAAACGTGCTCCGCACGACGAAGCACCTGGCTTACGCGTAGGGGGCATTCGCGCGTTCGTGGGGTCCCGCTTCGTGTCATCCCGCGCCTTCGGCGCGGGATCCCCTCCCGACGAAGCAGGGGGATCCCGTGCTGACGCACGGGATGACACGTGAACCGAACGTGCTCACGGTTCGTCGCGCGTTCATGGTGTCCCGTGTCATCCCGCGCCTTCGGCGGGGAGGGGATCCCGTGCTGACGCACGGGATGACACGGCAACAAACGCGTTCGCGTGTTCATCGCGCGTTCATGGTGTCCCGTGTCATCCCGCGCCTTCGGCGCGGGATCCCCTTCCCACGAAGCAGGGGGATCCCGTGCTGACGCACGGGATGACACGTGAACCGAACGTGCTCACGGTTCATCGCGCGTTCATGGTGTCCCGTGTCATCCCGCGCCTTCGGCGGGGAGGGGATCCCGTGCTGACGCACGGGATGACACGGCAACAAACGCGTTCGCGTGTTCATCGCGCGTTCGTGATGTCCCGTGTCATCCCGCGCCTTCGGCGCGGGATCCCCTTCCCACGAAGCAGGGGATCCCGTGCTGACGCACGGGATGACTCGCGTGTAACCGGTTCCACCAATCACCACTCCAGGGGATGACCGGAATTTGTGCAACTTTCATGTTGCCCGATCGCCTTTTTTCCATTTACTATCCGCGCATCCCACCAACAATCAGGCGAACGTCTCGGGGGGAGGGTGTGATGGGGGAGATGAGGCTGTTCCAGTTGTGCTACGAGGGCGATCTCACCGTCGAGGTCTCTCACGTGATGCGCCGTCTCGGCGCGGAGCCGAATTTCGACCAGAGCTGGCAGGTGTTTCTGCCCGAAGGCCGCCACGCCGCTCCGCTCGTCCGCTACGTCCGCTCGCAGCTCCGCGAAGACTCGCGTCTTCTCGTGGCCTGCACGCAGTTCACCACCAGGCGGGACTTCCTGCTCGTGCGCCACAGCCTCACGCCCGGCGCCGACTACTCGGAGCTGCACGATGCACTCGAACGCCTCGGCATGATCGTCGAACTGCCGTTCGAGTCGACGTTCGTGATCGCCAGCGATGACCGCACCGACGTGCGTACCCTCGGCGAAGCACTCGGCGAGCTGTGTCCCGACGAGTCGCTCATGGTCACCGGCATCAGCCACGACTGGGCGTACTGCAACTCCGGCATCTCGCGCATGTTCGTCGCGAGCGAGGCCGAAGAGGCGCAGTTCAAAGGCTTCTGAGCGCGGCGCGTTACTTCACGCCGCGCATCATCTTCTTGATCGGCACGATCAGAATCGCCAGCACCACCGTGGCGATGATGAGATTCATGAACGCGATCTGGAAGACCTCCGAGTACGAACGGTTCTCGAGGAATCCCGCCACCCAGCCCGCGACGTAGTTGCCCATCGCCGTCGCGAAGAACCACACGCCCATCATCAGTCCGACCACGCGCGGCGGCGAGAGCTTCGTCACCATCGACAGACCGACCGGGCTGAGACAGAGCTCACCGACCATCTGCAGGAAGTACAGACCGACCAGCCACATCGGACTGACGCGCTGTCCACTCGCTTCGAATGCTTTCGCGGCCGGGATGATCAGACCGAACGAGAGGCTGAGGAAAAGGAGGCCGAGGGTGAACTTCAAGGGGCTCGACGGTTCCATGTTGCGGCGCGCCAGCGCGAGCCAGATCACCGCGAAAATCGGGGAGAAAATGATGACGAAGCCCGGCTCGACGGACTGGAACCAGCTCGACGGATAGCTGAAGCCGCCGATGACGAGCTGCGTGGCGCGATCGGCGAAGAGCGTGAGGCTCGACCCGGCCTGTTCGAACCCGGCCCAGAACAACAATGCGAAGAGCGTGAGGATGCAGATCGCACCGATGCGCGCCCAGGCGTTGCTGGTCGGCTCGGCGACGCGCGACGCGTCGATCTGCTGCGCGATGACCGTCGGCGCGGTCGGTTCTTCTTCGACCGGCGTGAGGTGGCGTTTGCCGAAGACGTACTGCACGAGGCCGAGACACATGCCGACGCCGGCGGCGGCGAAGCCGAAGTGCCAGTTGTATTTCTGCCCCAGCCATCCGCAGATGAGCGGCGCGACCGTCGCGCCGAGGTTGATGCCCATGTAGAAAATCGAGAAGCCGGCGTCGCGTCGCGGATCGCCTCTGCGATACAACGTGCCGACCATCGTGGAGACGTTCGGCTTGAGCAGTCCGGTACCGATGACGATCAGCCCGAGGCCGGTGAAGAAAAAGGGGAGGCCGGGAACGGCCATGCAGAAGTGGCCGGCCGCGATGATGATGCCGCCGTACAACACGGCGCGGTAGTGACCGATGAGCATGTCGGCGATGAAGCCGCCGGGGATGCCGGAGAGATAGACGAGCATCGTGTAGATGCCGTAAATCTGCGTCGCTTTGGCGGTGCTGAATCCGAGGCCCGGCTGCTGCGTCGAACCGACCATGTACAACACGAGCAGCGCACGCATGCCGTAGTAGCTGAAGCGCTCCCACATCTCCGTTCCGAACAGCGTGAACAGACCACGCGGATGCCCAAGCCACTGCCTCTCAGCCACTGTTTGCATGGCCGCACCTTACCGGAAAACCGACGGTACGCAAGACGGAGGAAGACACGAGCGGTCGCGAATCCGTCACGAGAGGCTCGCTGCCCGTTGGCGGCCGTCAGGGCGGAGTGCCGGACCGTCGACGGACGATGGTTGATCAGGATTTGCATCGCGATGCATTTCCGGCTCCTGGCATACCCGCCGGGAAATCACACCAGACAATGACCACCAATCGCTAACCAAACCTCACGCACATCTTGTATCGTCCGCCGAACACAAATCACGTCCGTACGCGGAAGGAAACGTTGATGGCCACTGCGACCACCGAGAAACATCCTCGAGGACTGTACGTGCTGTTCGGGACGGAGATGTGGGAGCGCTACAGCTTCTACACCGTCGCCGCGATGCTCACCTTGTACCTGCGCGATACCACGCAAGGGTTCTCGATGACCAACGCGCAGGCGGCGTCGATCTACTCGACGTACAACATGTTCATCTACTTCACGCCGCTGCTCGGCGGTCTCATTGCCGACCGGCTGACCGGCTATCGCAAGGCCATCGTCATCGGCGGCATCGCCTTCATGATCGGCCATGCGCTGCTCGCGGTGCCGAACAACCTCTGGATCTGCTACGCCGCGCTCGCCTTCCTCGTGCTCGGCAACGGCTTCTTCAAGCCGAACGTCTCCTCGATGGTCGGCAACCTCTATCGGGAAGGCAGCCATCTCAAAGACAAGGCCTACCTGATTTTCTACATGGGCATCAACGTCGGTGCGACGCTGGCGCCGATCGTTGCCGCGTTCGTGCAGCCGAAGTGGGGATTCCATCCCGCCTTCTTTCTCGGCGCCGTCGGCATGCTCATCTCTCTCGTCGTCTTCGGGATGAACCAGAAGCACGTGCGCCACGCCGATCGCGCCAAGGCGAAGCTCGAGACGCAGATCGATGCGAAGGCCGTCGCGGTCACCGAAGACCTTCCGCCGACGCCGGAAGCGGCGGCCATGGCGGCCGTTCCGGAGTGGAAGCGCATCGCCGCGCTGATCGTCATTTTCCTCATCGTCATCGTCTTCTGGATGGCCTTCCACCAGAACGCCATCTCGCTGACCTTCTTCGCGAACGATCATTCGCGCCAGCTGCCGGGCATTCTCTCGAACGCCATCAACCCGCTCTGGATCATCATTCTCTCGATTCCGCTGGCGATGTTCTGGACGTGGCTCGACAAGAAGAACCTCGAGCCGTCGACGCCGATGAAGATGATGTTCGGCATGGTCCTCACCGGCCTCGCCTTCGTCGTGCTCAACCTCGCCTCCACCTCCGGCGGCTTCACGAAACCGGTGGCCCCGGTCCTCGAATCCGATGCCACGGGCTCCTACATCGCCATTTCGCCGGAAGCGCGCGAGCATCTGAAGATCACCGTTCCGCCGGCCAAGCAGATCGACGGAAAGAACGTCTGGCGCGTCAATGCGCCGAACGTCGCCAAAGGCGAGTATCTGCGCCTCGAGAACACCAGCGGCAGCGAGCTCACCGTGGCCACGACCTCGCGCGTCTCGGCGATGTGGCTCGTGATCGCCTACTTCATCCTCTCGCTCGGCGAGTTGATGCTCAGCCCGATGGGACTCTCGCTGGTCTCGAAGGTCGCGCCCATCCGCATGCGCGGCCTGATGATGGGCGGCTGGTTCGCGGCCACCGCCATCGGCAACAAGCTCACCGGGATCGCCAAGTACTGGGATCTCTGGAGCCACTCCTTCTTCTTCCTCATCATCGCGTCGCTCGCGTTCGTGATGGCCGTGGTCTTGCTCGTTCTTCTGCGACCGCTGAAGAAAGCGATGCCCGGAGTTTGATGACGCTGCCGATCGAAGAGAACGTTCCTCTCGCGCCGTTGACCACCATCGGGATTGGTGGTCCGGCGCGATTCTTTTTCCGCGCCACGACGGTCGATGAAGTGCGCGAGGCGCTGGCGTGGGCGCACGAGCGCCGGCTCGACGTCTTCGTTCTCGGCGGCGGCAGCAACCTGCTGATCCGCGATGAGGGCTTCGACGGCCTCGTGCTGCACATCGATCTGCGCGGCATCGTCGTGGAGAGCGAAGACGAGTTCGCCATGGTGCGTGTCGCGGCGGGCGAGCCGTGGGATGACTTCGTCGCCTTCGCGGTCGCGCATCGTTACGCCGGCATCGAGTGTCTCTCGGGCATCCCGGGATCGACCGGCGCGACGCCGATTCAGAACGTCGGCGCGTACGGGCAGGACGTCAGTGAAACGATCGTGCGCGTCGAGGCGCTCGATCGCACGCGCGATCGGGTGATCACGCTGACGAAATGGGATTGCCGCTTCGGCTATCGCTCCAGCCTGTTCAAGAATTACGAGCGCGATCGCTACATCGTCGTCGGCGTGACGTTCCGCCTGAAGGTGGGCGGCTGCGCGACGATTCGCTATCCCGAGCTGCAGACGTTCGTCGAGGAGCGAGGCATCTCGGTCGACGATCTGCATGGTGTGCGCGAGGCGGTGATCGCCATTCGCAAGCGCAAGGGGATGGTGCTCGATCCCCAGGATGTCGACACGCGCAGCGACGGCTCGTTTTTCATGAATCCGGTGCTGACGCTGGAGCAGTACGAAGAGTTCGCGCGCGTTGCGCCCGAGGCGCCGCACTATCCGGCAGGAAACGAAGTGAAGTTGTCGGCGGCGTGGCTGATCGAGCATGCCGGGTTCGCGAAAGGATTCGTGCTCGGCAACGTCGGGCTGTCGTCGAAACACACGCTGGCGGTGATCAATCGCGGCGGAGGAACGGCCGCGGAGATCCGGATGCTCGTGGCGTTGATTCAGGGAGCGGTGCGTGAGAAATTCGGCGTCGCGTTACATCCGGAACCGAATTTCATTTAGCGCGGCGGCTACTCCATCCCGCCCGCGGTCGGGATCATGCGCATCTTCTTCGACGCCCGTTCCTGTTCACGCTCGATCAGTCGCTGCTTCTTGCGCTCGAGCGACTCCGCGTCTTTCACGGCCATGCCGCTCTTGAAGAGCGAGTTCACGGCCAGCGCGTAGGTCGGATCGGGTTGCAGCTGAATGCCGGTGCGGTAGACGAGACCGGCCGGCGTCGGAATCATCTGGCTCCAGATCACTTTGCCCTGCACGAGCGCGGTGACGTCGCCGATTTTGAATGAGAACTTGCCGGCCGTTCCGATGCGCACCGATTGTGCGTGTTCGAGTTTCGCGCCGCCGATGCTGACGTCGAGGATCGAAGCCTCGAGCGGGCCGAAGGTGCCGGTGAGCGGTTGCACGAGGACAAAGCGCGCGTTTTTGCGAACTTCTGCGACTTCGATTTCCATTGTGTGGGGAACCCGCGGCGATTTTAACCGCCTTCGACGTACGGCGCGAGCTTTTCACGCACCACAGCGGGCACAGCCACAGGCCGGAACGCACCCTTTTCCACGCTGACGAGAATGTATTTCCCCGTCGCGACGACCTCGCCCGGCCGCTCTTTGCGCGTCACCTCGAAGTGCAGATGAATGGAGCTCTCGCCGATCTTTCCGAAGAACGCATCGACGACGAGCAGCTCATCGAGCGTGACCGGTTTCAGGAAATCGCACTCGACGTGCACGCGCGGCAACCACACGCCGAGCTCTTCGAACAGCGTGCGATACGGCAGTCCGCACGAACGGAACAACTCCACTTCCGCCAATCCAAAAAAGCGGAGGTACGCCTGATAGTTGATGATCCCCGCCGCATCAATGTCTTCCCAGCGAACATATTCGGAAACCTGGAAACGCATGGGGGAATGGTAGTCGGTAGTCGGTTGTCGGGAGTCGGTTGTCGGGAGTCGGGGGACCACCACCCTCCCACGATTTCCTGCGATTGCGATGCTTCGCCAACCGCCAACCGCCAACTGCCAACCAAAGTCGGTTCCCCCGACAACCGACAACCGACTCCCGACAACCGCCTGTTAACCAACAGCGCTCTTCTCCCGTATTAGCTCCGAATCGGAGGCTTTCACATGGAAATGATTCCCATCATCGGCATTCTTTCGAGCTCGGCGATGGTCGTTCTGGTCGTCTTTTTTGTGACGCGGGGGCGGCAGCGGCGGGTGGAGGTGCAGACGGAGATGCAGGCCAAGTTGATCGATCGTTTCGGCACGGCGCCGGAGCTGATCGAGTTTCTTCACTCGCCGGCCGGGCGTCAGTTCGTCGCGGGCGTACAGACGGCGCCGGCGATTCTCACGCGCGAGCGCGTGCTCGGCGGAATGACGCGGGCCATCGTGCTGACGTGTCTCGGCAGCGCGTTCCTTCTCCTCACGTTCGTATACGAGGACAATTTCGCGGTTCCGGCGGCCATTCTTCTTTCCCTCGGCATCGGGTATCTGATCTCGACGGTTCTCTCGTACAAACTGTCGGGCAAGTTCATCACCAACGATCTCACTCCTGGTGTCTGATCATGTTCGCCGCCGCATGGACGACCGCCGCGACGCTCCCGAAAGAAGAGCGCACGCGCACGGGGAAGCCCGGTCCGATGGATGAAGCGCGATTCGAGACGTTCTATCGCCGCAACGCGGGAGCGCTCTGGTCGTATCTCTATCGTCTGACCGGCGATTCCTCGGCGGCGGACGACCTGTTGCAGAAAGCGTTCTTCCGCTTTCTGCGCGCCAACCCGCTCGTCGAAAGCGACGAGCACCTGCGGCGCTGGCTGTTTCGTACGGCCACCAATCTCGCCTTCGATCACTTCCGCGAAACGAAGCGCGAGCGGGCGCACGGTGAGTCGGCCGACGAAGCGGTCGCGCCACCCGAGTCGCGCGAGTGGCTGCGTCACGACATGATGAAAACGTTCGCCGAGCTCAAGCCGCGCGAGCGCGCGCTGCTGTGGCTCGCGCACGTCGAAGAGGCGGATCATGAAGACATCGGCGACACCCTCGGCGTGAAAACGAAGAGCGTGAAAGTGCTGCTGTTCCGCGCCCGCCGCAAGCTCGGCGAGCTGCTCACGAAGAAAGGACTGGCCCCGGAGGTGACGCGATGAGTGCGTGCCGATTCGAAGCGCAGATTCTCGAAGCGGTCGAGCGCGACGCCTGGACCACGGCGTTGCGCGAGCATCTTTCCGGATGCGACGACTGCATCGCCGCCGCGACGGTCTCGCCATGGATGAGCCGTTTCGCGAACCTCGGCGATCGCGAGCATCGTCTCCCCGACGCGTCGATTGTCTATCTCAAAGCGAAGCTGCTGCAGGGGCGTGTCGACGTCCTCCGCGCCTCGCGCCCGATGGACATCGTGCAGATGATCGCCTACCTCGTCGTCGCCGGCGGCTGGGCCGCGCTGCTGACCTGGAAGTGGCAGGCCATCGAAGCGTGGCTGCGCAGCCTCACGCCGACCGCGATCGTGCTGAAGCAAAGCTCCGGCGCCGCGGAATCGCTCTCGATGTCGTTCCTCGCCTTCGTGATCGTGCTCGCTTCCATGACCGTGATGCTCGCTCTGCACACGATCATGGCGGAAGAGTGAGTGTGCGATGAGAGAGGACGCGGTCCTCTCCCATCGCTCTGCTCGGATCACTCCTGAAACTTCGGCGCACGCTCGCCGCGAATCGCGAGGTCGTGGATCTTGTCGGCGAGGATCTGCTTTTCGCCGAGGACCTGGGCGACGCGGCGAACGTTCACGCCGTTCTGCGTGCTGTTCGGTCCCATCTGCGCGTCCATGAGGTTGCGCGTGCGGTCGGAGAGCAGCCAGCCGAGGGGGAAGACGGCGTTCGATTGCTCGAGCCAGAACGTCGTGTGATGTTCGGCGCCGACGAGCTCCTGCAATTCTTCGGTCGCGAGATTCGCATGTGAGCCGCGCACCGCGAGCAGCGCGCGCACCGGAGAGAGCACCTCGTTCGCGAAGCGTTCCGATGTCACGGGAGCCGGCGTCTGCATCTTGAACTGAATGAAGATCACGTGCGGACGGATGCGATCGGCGTACTTGCTGCGACGGATCACGCGCAGCAGATCGGACGCCGTCGCGGAGCCGGAGTTCTCGAAGTAGCCGCCGTCGACGACGTGTTCGCAGCGCTCGCCCGGATCGCACGTCAGCGGCGAGCCGCCGGTGCCGCCGCTGGCGCGAAGAAGCGTGCCGGCCGGCGAGACGTAGGTGAAGCGCGTGCTGTTATCGACGGCGGTGCTGACGCGCACGTCCGCGCCGAGCGCGCCGAAGAGGTCGATCGAATCGGCGAGCTCGCCGTACGAGCCGCTGTCGATGCGCAGGTTCGACGCGATGATGCGCTGTCCCGTCTCCACGACCGTGCCGTTGAGGAACAGCGACGGGATGTGATTCTCGCGATCTTTCATCAATGCCAGGAAGCCGCCGGCGAACGTGTCGTCGTCTTCCATGTTGCGGCGTTGAATCGTCGAACGCCACGCGTGTTCCCAGCCGCCTTCGAGCGCGCGTGCGCGATCGGGAAGAATCGGCGCGGGGATGAAGCGCTGCGCGAGATCGGGCTGCGTCATCGCCGCGAGCGTCGGCGCGAGTGAATCCTCGGAGAGCATCTGACGGGCGCGGAAGCGCAGTGAATATTGCTCGCCGGCCTGCGGCGTGTAATCCGTCTCCTCGAGATTCGCGAGCGTTTCATTGCGGCGGATGAGCAGCGCGTCATAGACCGTCGCACCGAGAGCGCCACCGGAGACGGCGCTGATCGCGAACGTGTGATCGGCGAACGTCGGCAGCGTATCGGTGAGCGACGTCAGCACCGCGGCGGTCCAGTACGCGGCGCGAATACCTCCCCCTTCCGTGGCCACGAGGATCACCGGATACTTCCCGTCCGCACCGGGCGGGTGCTCCGCCTGCAGTCGTTCGAACCAGCGATCGAACGTCGTCGAGATCGTCGGCCGCGCATTCGGATCGAACGGCATCGTCTGCACGACATGGTTGTCGGTGAGCGGGCTGATGAGCACGGCCCAGACCAGCAGGAACGTGAAGATCGGAACGCCCGCGCGCATGCCGAGGGCGACCAGCAGCGAGCCGACCGGCACCGAGAGCGCGAACGCGCAGATCACGACGGCCGCCGAGCCGATGAGCACGATGCTCTGCACGAACCAGGTCGACCAGATGAACAACGCCGCGGCGAAGGCGATGCTGATCCAGAAGAGGATCTTCACCGAGCGGGCACGCTGCCGGCGCGGCACCACGAGCGCCGCCGAGACGTGCAGCCAGTGGCGGCGCCAGATCGTGAACGCGAGAAACGCGATCATCAGCACGCCGAGCCAGATGGCCATCTTCGTCAGTTCCGCGACCGGCTCGGGCACGCCGTAGTTCCGCGCGACGCGCCAGAGCGATCCCATCGCGATCAGAAACGCCGACACGCCGCAGATGCGCGGCAGCCACGTCGTGAGCCACGGAAACTCTTCCGGCCGCGGACGTCCCGGCGCCGGCTCGTTGTGCAGCAACTGCCGCGACCAGAACCACGTCTGGATGGCCAGGAAGACGATGCCGATGATGTAGCCGATGCGCTGGCCGTCATGCGGCGGCGTTGCGCCGGTCGGATCGTCTTCGGCGAGATTGGCAATGATGTCGTAGCCCTGCGCCGAAATCAGAAACGCGAACGCGACGGCGATCAATGCGATGAAGCTGAAGCGCAGCGGCAACAGAAAAAGGTACAGCCGTTTGGCGTGTTTCCACACGCCGCCGATGAGCGAAACGCTCTCCACTCGCTCCTCGGGCGGAGCGGTCGTAATGACTTCGCTGGCCATGATCCCGGACCTCCTCGGATATGGAGAGAAGGATACGCTGAAAGGTGTCCTGCGATACGCTGCACGCCATGTGGTCGCCGGATCAGTACGAGAAATTCAAGGCCGAGCGTCAGCAACCGTTTCATGACCTTCTGTCGCTCGTGGAGAAGCGGCCGCACATGCGCCTCCTCGACCTCGGCTGCGGCACCGGCGAGCCGACGCGCGAACTGCATCTCACGCTCGAAGCGCGCGAGACCCTCGGTATCGACAACTCGGAAACGATGCTGCTCAAGGCCGGCAGTTTCGGCGGCGAAATGCTGCACTTTCAGAAGAACAGCATCGAGGCATTCGTCACCGACGATCCGTACGATCTGATCTTCTCCAACGCCGCGCTGCACTGGGTTCCCGATCACGAGCGGCTGCTCGTGCGCCTCACGAACTTTCTCTCCGCCGACGGCCAGCTCGCCCTCCAGATGCCGGCGAACGACGACCATCCGTCGCACGTGATCGCCGCCCGCCTGGCCCGCGACTTCGGCATCGAGGCCCGGCCCGATTTCGTGCTTCCGCCGGAGCGGTACGCGCAACTGTTGCACCGTCTCGGCTACAAACGCCAGCACGTGCGGCTGCAGGTCTACGGGCACCTCCTGCCGTCCACCGCCGACGTCGTGGAATGGGTGCGCGGCGCACTGCTCACGCACTACGAAGCGGCGCTGACGAAAGAGCGTTTCGCGGAGTATCTGCAGGCCTACCGCGAACGACTGATCGCGGAGCTCGGTGAGGAACGGCCGTTCTTCTACACGTACAAACGCGTGCTGGTCTGGGGCACGTTCTAGCGCCCGCAAGCGGCGTCACTTCGCGATCTTCGCCTTCACACCAGCGCGGAATCGCCGGCTCATCACCAGCTCGGTGCCGTCGGTCAGCACGACCGTCGAGTCGTTGCGCAGCTCCGCGATTCGACGCAGATTCACGATGATCCGGCGATGGATGCGAATGAAGTGGCGTTGTTCGAGGCGTGCCTCGACGGCGGCCATGGCATCGCGCACGAGATGCGATTGCTCGCGGACGTGCACGCGCACGTACTTTCCCTCGGCCTCGATCCAGTCGACGTCTTTGACCGCCACGAGAATGGTTCGGTCTCGTTTGCGCACGGTGAAGAACGCCGAGGCGAGCTCGCGCGGCTTGCGCGTCTTCGCCCGTTCGATGGCCTGATTGAATCGATCGCTGTCGAACGGCTTGAGCAGGTAATCGACGGCGGCGACGTCGAACGCGCGGACGGCGTAGTCGTCGTACGCGGTGATGAAGATGACCGCGGGCGGCCTGGCGTCGAGCACGTCGAAGCCGCTGCCGCCGGGCATCTGGATGTCGAGCAGCACGAGGTCGGGCTTGTCGCGCTCGATGGCCGCCTTCGCATCGGCGACGTTCGCCGCCTCACCGACGATGACGATGTCGCCGCGCGCCTCGCAGAAGCGCCGCACTTTCTCCCTTGCGAGACGTTCGTCATCGACGATCAGCGCGCGCATCAGGCCACGCTCCACGGCAGGGTGATGTCGACGGCGAAGCCGTTCTTCGCGGCGCTGTAGCAGAACGATCCGTGCAGCGCCTCCACGCGCGCACGCGTGTTCGACAGCCCGACGCGCTCGCGCACTTCGCCTTTCGTCTCCGCGTCGTCATGCACCGAGAGGCGCAGCAGCGAGCCGTCGCGGGAGGCGCGGATGACGATGTTGCCGCCGCTCGCGCTGCGGGCGATGCCGTGATGGATCGCGTTCTCGACGAGCGGCTGCAGCAGCAGCGACGGCACCAGCGCCTTGCCGGACTGCTCCTCGACGTCGAACTGCACGCGCAGGCGATCTTCGAAACGGATCTTCTCGATGGCGAGATAGCGCTGCGCGAGCTCGATCTCTTCGTCGAGCGGAATCTCCGCGGCCGGCTGCCGGTCGACGGTCATGCGCAGCAGTTCCGAAAGCCGCGTGAGCATCGCGTCGGCGGCCCGGACGTCGGTGTACATCAGCGACGAGACGGAGTTGAGCGTGTTGAAGAGAAAGTGCGGATTGAGCTGCATCTTCAGCGCGTCGAGCTGCGCGCGCGAGAGCTGCGCCTCGAGCCGCGAGGCACTGCGCGAGTAATCCCACGCCAGCGTGGCCGCGAGAATCAGCCAGTACGTCGGCAGGCTGCTGTGGAAGTTCACGCCGAACGCGGTCTTGATCGCGTACAGCAATCCTTCCTGCCGGTAGGCGGCCGATGAGAACGTGGTGAGAATCGCTTCGGCGAGCACGAGCTGAATCGCGGTCAGAACGATGCTCGCGAGCACATGCACGAAAAACGCGGAGAGCCGTCGCAGCGGAAACCGCCGCGCGAGCAGGATCACCAGCGGCGTGGCCGCGCCCCAGAGGTAGTAGTAGGTGACGTTGATCGCCACCGCTTCGCCCCAGCGCGGGCGCATGCGAAATGCCGGATTGAAGTACGCCTGCGATGCGAAATAGAAAGCGACCAGCGTCCACGCCGCGAGGCCGATCAGGACGATGCGTGCCTTCATGCCGTCGATGATAGCGGCCCCGCGCGACGCGCGCGGACCGCTCGTGACCACGCGCAGCACGCTCGTGACGTTTGCGCGGCACGCGTGCCGCACCACGCCCTACGTTCATGCGCGAATGATCATGCGCAAACTCGCTCTGCTGTCGTTGCTGCTCGCTCTCCCACTGCACGCCGATCTCTGGTCGACGCTCGAGCCCGGTCCGTACACCGCGGGCTTCACGCAACTCGAGCGCTCCGATGCGTCACGCCCGTTCCGTACGCCGCGCAGGCTCGACGGCACGTTGCGCGGCGGCGACCGCGCGCGGCCGATCCGCATCAGCATCTGGTATCCAGCGCAGAAAACCGGCGGCACGCCGCTGACGTTCGGCGATTACCTCGACCTCGTGGCGCAGGAGCAGACGTTCGCACCGGTCACGGCCGACGATCGCCGCCGCGCCGAAGAGGCGTTCTTCAACGTTCCGCTGCTGAACACGCTCACGAAAGAACAGCGCGCGGCCATGCGGCCGCTGGCGGGCCGCGCCATTCGCGATGCGAAGCCGGTCGACGCGAAGTTTCCGGTACTCCTCTACAGCCTCGGCTCCGCGGCGATCGCGCACGTCACGCCCGAGTATCTCGCCAGCCACGGGTACGTCGTCGTGCAGTCGCCGCGTCTCGGCGCGTTCGCGGGGCTGCCGCAGGACAACCGCGACGCGCTCGATCTCGAGACCAAACTGCGCGACGTCGATTTCGTGCTCAACGAAGTGCGCGCGTGGAAGCAGGCCGATCTCACGAGTCTCGCCTCGCTCGGCTTCAGCGCCGGCGGGCGATGGGCGTTGGCGGCGGCGATGAAGTATCCCGACCTGAAAGCGGTGGTGTCGCTCGACTCGGTGATGCTCTTCGACGATCCGCTGCTCGCCGCGTGGCGCACGATGCCGCACTTCAACCTCGACGCGGTGCGCGTGCCGGTGCTGCACATCACGCGCAAAGAATTCGCCGACCAGGACAGCGCGGCGATGTGGAAGGAGCTGCGCTACGCCGATCGCACGCAGATCGTCTGCGAGCCGGGACTCGATCACTGGGACTTCCAGTCGCTCGGCCTCGCCACCGCGCTGGCCGGCGCACGCGGCGCGCTCGCGCCGCGCATCGAACAGACCTTCGTCGAGTGGAATCGCAACACGCTCGCGTTCCTCGATCAGCACCTGAAAGGAGGGAAGAAGTTCGAACCGCAGAACGCCACGCATCTCGCCGCGCTGCCGGCGCCGGTCACCGCGCCGGAGTTTCTCGGCGCCTTCGTCGATGAGGGGACGGACGTCGCCCTCGCCGCGTTCAGGAAAGCATGGCAGGAGCGCGGCACGCCGCCGGTCGCGGAAGCGGTCGTGAACCTCGTCGGCTACAACCTCCTCTTCGGTGGACGTGCAACCGAAGGGTTGCGCGTGCTCGAGCTCAACGTCGAAGCGTATCCGCGGTCCTCGAACACGTACGACAGTCTCGCCGACGCGTATCTCGCCGCCGGCAATCGCGCGAAGGCGCTGGAACTGACGAAGAAGGCAGCGGAAATGCTGGCGAAGGAGACGGGGCTGAACGAGCAGCGTCGGGCCGCGATTCAGGGGAGCATCGATGGGAAGTTGAAGGAGCTCGGCGGCCGGTAGTTGCGGAGCGCTACCGCGGCTCCTTCAGGCCGAGAACCTCCAGCACCTTCTTCACGTCCTGCTTCTTGCCGGTCACGCGCATCCGCCCCCTGGCCAGCGCCTCATCGGAAGCAGCGCGATCGTGCGCGGCCTGCGCGAGCGTCGACATGTCGCCGGCGATGATCACGTCGGCGACGTCGGCGGGGCCGGCATGCGTTTCCATCGCGCCATTCTCGATGCGCGCGTGCATCGCCTCCCCGCCGCTTTCGAACTGCAGCACGAGCGTCGTGTTCTGCGCGCGGTCGGAACGAAACATGACGTGCAGCCAGTGGGCGAGCCAGTCGATGTGGAACGCCTCGCCTTTGCGTTTGCCGAGGAACTGCAGGCCCCATTTCGCGAGCTCGCGCAGCACCGGCGTGAGGGCGCGGCCCGATTCGGTGAGCTCGTAGACGACGGACGCCGCCGGCGGCGGCAGCGTGCGCCGGGCGATGACGCCGCTCTCCTCGAGCTTCCTGAGGCGCGCGGCGAGAACGTCGGTGGCGATGCCCGGCGTCCCGCCGAGGAGATCGCTGTAGCGCTTCGCGCCGCTGGTGAGCTCGCGCACGAGCAGCAGCGTCCAGCGCTCGCCGACGAGATCGAGCGCCTTGGCGACGGCGCAGTACTGGTCGTAGGTTTTTTGCATGGTTGGTTGTCGGTTGTCGGTTGTCGGTTGTCGGGAGAACCGCTCCGCTACTGCTCAGTACCTGGTGGATGGGTGGCGGCCTCCCGACAACCGACTCCCGACTCCCGACCCCCGAATCTTACCACTTGACTTTTCCAAGTAGTGACACCAGATTGCCAAGCATGAACGCGCGTGGTCTCGTGCTCGATCCGGCCGCCCTTCGCCTCCGCGCGGTGCGCGGCGTCTTCCGGACGCTCTCGGCCGTGTCGCCGGCGGTCGCGGCGAAAGCGGCCAGCCGGTTGTGGTTCACGCCGCCGCGTCCGCCGCTGCCGCAGCACGCGCGCGACCTCCTCGCCACCGGCGAGCGCCGCGAACTGTTCGTGCATGGCCGGAAGGTCGTGACCTGGAGCTGGGGACGCGGGCCGGCCATTCTGTTCGTGCACGGCTGGGGCGGCTCGGCCGCGCAGGTGTCGAGCTTTCTGTCGCCGCTCGTGCAGAACGGACATCGCGTGATCACGTTCGATGCACCGGCGCACGGCGCTTCCGGCGCGAGCCGGTTCGGTCGCAGGCAGTCGACGTTCTTCGATTTCGCCGACGCGCTGATCGCGATCGCGAATGACGCGGATGAGGTCGCGGGTGTGATCGCGCACTCCGGCGGATGCACCGCCG
Organism: Thermoanaerobaculia bacterium; assembly: GCA_036261885.1. Taxonomy (GTDB): domain Bacteria; phylum Acidobacteriota; class Thermoanaerobaculia; order Gp7-AA8; family Gp7-AA8; genus QHVT01. The sequence goes on from DATAJY010000012.1 coordinate 207,879, forward strand.
TCGGCTGGGCGATTCGCAGCGGCTGGCGCGTTCCGGCGGCGGTGTTCATCGCGCCGATGGGCAGTCCGCTCGCGTACCGCGCGATCTTTCAAACCGCTCTCGGCGTGAGCGACGACGTCATGGCCCGCTTCTCCGCGGCCACCGAGGAGCGCTTGCAGTTCAAATGGGAAGAGCTCGAAGTGCCTTCGGTGGCGCGTGTGGCCGCGACTCCGCGCCTCCTCGTCGTGCATGACCGCGACGATCGCGAGACGTCATGGAACGAAGGGGCGGCCGTGGCCGAGGCGTGGCCCGAGGCGCGACTGCTCACCACGCGCGGGCTGGGACATCGCCGCGTGTTGCGCGATGAGAGCGTGGTGAAGGACGTGATCGAGTTTCTGGCCTGAACGAACGCACGCGTGTCCGCGCGTGTTCATGCTTGCGATGAACATCCTCACCGCGCCGACCTCGCTTGGAAATCGACCGTACGAAGACGACGGCACCGCGCGTCACACCGATCGTGGTCCGGGGAAACTGCGCGAGCACGGCGTGGTGCAGCGACTGCGGGCGCGCGATCTCGGCGATGTCGCCGCGGCGCCGTATCGCGATTTCGTCCGCCCGCGCGGCGGCGTGCGCAACGAGGATCTCGTGTTCGATCACGTGCGCGCCATCGCCCGTCGCCTCGAGCCGGAGCGCGACTTCACCCTTCTCCTCGGCGGCGACTGCAGCACGCTCCTCGGCGCGCTGCTCGGCCTGCGCGCGCAGCACGACGAGCTCGGTCTCGTGTTCATCGACGGCCACTCCGACTTCGGTACGCCGGTGACGTCGGGAACCGGTGGTGTGGCAGGGATGGACCTCGCGCTCGCCGTGGGACGCGGCGATACGCCACTGGCGCGATTGCGTGACGACGGCCCGCTCGTGCGCGAAGAGCACGTCGCGGCGATCGGGATTCGCGACGGCGATTTTCGCAACAGCGGCATTCGCACGGCCGGTGATGCGCGGGAGGCGTTGTCGCTGCTCGGCGAGCGCCCGTTCTTCGTGCACGTCGACGCCGATGTGCTCGATCCTTCGATCATGCCGTTCGTCGATTCGCCGGAACCTCACGGCTTGTCGGCGGATGCGCTGGCCGGGATTCTCGAGCCGCTGGTCACGCATCCGCGCGCGGTCGGCATGGAGCTCACGATCTACGATCCGCGCCACGACCATGACGGCCGTGGCGCGGAGTTGCTGGTCGAACTGCTCGAGCGCTCGTTTTACTGAGCGAGCTCCATCGCCGCGTTCATCACCAGCGCGTAGAGGCCGCTCGTGTTCATGCGCCACATCGGATTGATGGCCATGAGGATCACGTGGCCCTTGCCGCGCGGTGCGTCGATCACGGCCGGCTTGCCGGCGATTTCGTCCGCTCCTTCGAGCATTCCGGAGAGCAGCAGATCCTTCTCCGCAAAGGAGACCACGACCTTCGGCCGGTCTTCCGGCTTCGGCAGATACGCCTCGACGTTCCACGGCGAATCCTCCGGCAACTGGAATCCCTGCTCGCCGGGTGCGGGCTTCGGACGTTCGGGCAGTTCCGCGAACGGACGTCCCTGCACGACATCGGGATCGTCCTTTCCGCCGCGGCCGCTGGGGCGTGAATCATTCGCCGGCGGTTCGTCGCGATAGCCGACGCGGAACACCGGCGAGCCGGAGTAGTAGAGCGCGATCTTCTCGTCGTAGCCGCGCGCGATCGGATGCGTCCTGTCGGTGACCACGCCCTGCACGATCGTCCCCGGCGCTTTCAGTTTGTTCGTATCGACGACGCGCACCCAGCGCGCCAGTCCGTACTCGATCGCGAATACCGACGTGTCGCGCGACGTCACGAGCACGCCTCCGTCCTCGACGAACTTCTGCAGATTCGCGACGCCCGGGAGACCGAGGCCGGGACGCATGTCGTCGGTCTCGTCGATGCCGCCGAGGTTCGGCGTGAGCTCGGTCGATTTCCACGGCAGCGCGGGACCGGGCGGGTAGCCGTTGACGAGATCCTGCGATGACGTGCGTCCAACCGGCGGGAAGAGAATCACGTCGTACTTCGCGCGCAGGTTCGCTTCGCTCGAAACGTCCTGCGTCGAGAGGTAGGCGTACGGCACCGACATCGAGTCGAGCGCGAGACGCCACCATCCTTCGTCCTGCGTCGAGACCCACGAATGGAGAATGGCGATGCGCGGCGCTTTCAGCGGATGCGAGCGGACGTTCGCGACGGCGTCATCGATGACGACCGTGCCGGCGGGGTACTTCACCTTGTCGAGCGTGAACTCGTCGTCGGCCACGACCATCTTCGCGTTCGGATTCGAGAAGCGGAGGCGCACCAGATCGGTCTCGGCGTTGTTGCGCACGATGCGCGCCGCGATCTTCGACGGATCGCCGGCGGCCGCGGTGAACGGATGCATCTTCACCTTCAGCACATCGGGATTGACGACGCGCTGCACGCCGACGTTTTTGAGGAGACCGAGAGTCCAGCCGGTGTCGTCGTACACGCGCTCTTCGCCGCGCACGTACTGCACGTCGAGCAGCGTGTCCGCGAGGCGCGAGTACGGCTGATCCATCCGCACGATGTAGGAGCCTTTCGCGAACTTCACCGGCTCTGCTTTCTTGTCCGCGGCGGCCGATGATTTCTGCGGCGGCCAGTTTGTGGTCATCGAGAACGCTTCGTCCGCCTGATGCACTTCGATTCCCTGGCGCTGCAGCAGCGATAGCAGCTCGCGCACCTGCCCCTGGCGTTTCTGCTCGCCGTCGATCACCCACGCGGCCGGACCTTCGGTGGTCGCCTTCGCGATCGAGCGTTTCCCCATGTCGTAGAAGCGCTGCAGGAAGCGCTCGCGGTTCCGGGCCATGTCGTTCAGCGCGAAGAGCACGCCGGACTGCTGATAGTTCACGTTGTTGCGCAGCGACCAGCTCACCGTCGGCAGCGGCGGATTCTGGCGGAACCAGGTGCGGTCGCTCGCGCCGCGCACGACGCGCTTTTCGGTCGTCGGCCAGCGATTGCCGAACGTTTCGTAGAAACGGGCCACCGTGTTGCGGCCCGCGCCGAGCCAGAAGAGATAGTTGGGAGCCCATCCATCCCAGAAGCCGTGCACCCAGACGCCGGGAAGGCCGCGCTGCGTGAGCTCGTCCATCTCATGAAAGCCCATGCGATGCCATTCGTCGATCATCAGCGGATCGAGCGCGGGATTGAACGGACCGGTGCCGGTCGAGATGTACATGAACGGCACCGACTCGTGGAGGTCGTGCATCACCTGCGGATGAAAGTCGTCGTACGCCTTCATCATGTTGCGGCTGAGCGCGAGGCCCATCGAGATCTGATCGCGGTTGTTGTCGTGGACGACGTAGTGGCCCCAGTAGACCAGCGGCGGCGTCGGCAGGGTCGGATTCTTCTCGCGGTAGCGCCAGAGATCGACCATCCGCTCGCGGCCGTCGACTTCGAGCACCGGCGTCAGGAGGGTGATGACGTTGTCGCGGATGTCGCGGATGAACGGCGTCTCTTCGACCGCCAGGCGATACGCGAGCTCCATCAGCATCTCCGGGCTGCCGGTCTCGGTCGAGTGCAGCGCGCCGGTGGCGTGATACATCGGCTTGCCGGCGGCGATGAGCGCGCGCGCTTCGTCGTCGGTGAGCTTCCGCGGATCGGCGAGCTTGCGCGTGATCTCGCGATAGCGGTCGAGAGCGGCGATGGTCTCTTCGTTCGCGATCGCGACGACGATCATCTCCCGCCCCTCTTCACTCTTCCCGAGGGAGAAAACCTTGACTCGGGGAGACGCGGCCTCGAGCGCCCGCATGTAGCGATGCACGTCCGCGGCATACGTGAGCTTCCCTTCCGCCCCGGCGATGTAGCCATGAAACTTCAGCGGCGAAGGAACGGTGTCCGACGCGGGAAGGTGATCGACCAGCTCGGTGAGAAACCGAGCCTCGGTCGTGTTCTTCCGAATCGCCTCGGTGTAAGCAGGGTCGTTGTTCTGAGCAAAAGCAGTAGTGGCGAGAAGCAGCAGCACAGCCAGCGAACGCATGGGGGGAAGGTAAATTGAAAATGGAAAATTGAAAATTGAAATCACGCCTCGCGAGTGCGAGGCGCGTTGCGCTCGCGACGAAAGCCACGTTCACAGCACGGGATCCCCTGCGAGCACGCAAGACCCCCGCGGACACCGAGGATTGAAAATCACGCATCGCCACGACGAAGGACACCCCTCTCGCGACGACCCTTTTTTCAATTGAAATCACGCATCGCGAGTGCGTTGCGCTCGCGACAAAGCCACGGCGCCTCACGCACGATGCCCCCTGTGTCATCCCGTGCGTCAGCACGGGATCCCCTGCGAGCACGCAAGACCCCCGCGGACACCGAGGATTGAAAATCACACATCGCCACGACGAAGGACACTCCTCTCGCGACGACCCCTTTTTCAATTTTCAATTTTCAATTTTCAATTTTCAATTGAACCCGCTCACCTCGCGCACACCCCATTCCTCACAATGTCCGCGATCTCCTTCACCGTCTCGTTCGAGTCCTTGCCGAAGGGCTCGCGGACGCCGAAGAGGATTTCGAGCGAGAAGTAGTTGAAGAAGAGGCGGCTCGTGAGCAGAAGGGCGGAAACGGGCGAGACTTCGGGGCGGAGGCGTTTCTGCACTTCTTCGAGGGAGCCCTGTTCGTGGAAGATGCGCGTGAAGCGGTCGCTCATCCCTTCGTAGAACTGCTGGATGTGCGTGCCGCCGAATTCGATGACGTCGACGTAGACCAGGGCGAGGTACGAGCGGTACTGCCGCACCGAGTCGCGCGCGGCGAAGCCGAGCTCCTCGAGGTTGTCGGGGAAACGCGCGTCGGTGCGCAGCACGCGCATGTACGGGAAGCGCGGCGAGCCGACGATCTCGATGTACTCGTCGAGCAGCGCGCGGAAGATCGCTTCCTTGTCGGGGAAGTGGTGATAGAGATTGCCGGTCGACACCTTCGCGCGATCGGCGATGTCGCGCACCGTCGTTGCGCGATAGCCATGATGCGAGAAGAGGTCGAGGGCCGCATCGAGAACGGCGCGACGGGAGCGTTCTGACTTTTCCTCTCTCTGCATGGGCGCGTGCAGTGAAGCCTATTTACGGGGTGCGGTCAATCATTCCCGAATCGGCTAAGCTCCACCCGCTTGCCCACGATCCACTCCCCGTACGCGTCGCTCTCGATCCCTGACTTTCGCAAGCTCCTGCTGTCGCACGGCACGCTGACGATGGCGCGCGAGGCGCAGATCGTGGTGGTGGCGTGGCAGGTGTTCGCGTTGACGAAGGATCCGCTGACCCTCGGCCTGATCGGTCTGGCCGAGGCGCTGCCGTACATCGCCATTGCGCTGTATGCGGGGCATGTGGCCGATCGCGCCGAGCGCCGCAGGCTGGCCATCGTCGGAACGTTCGCGCTGGTGATCTCGGCGATCGTGTTGTTGCTGCTGACGATCACGCCGGGCGCGATCTCGGTCGCGCGCATCTGGCCGGTGTATCTCGTGATTGCGCTCAGTGCCACCGCGCGCAGTTTCATGCGGCCGGCGGTCTTTGCGCTCTCGGCCGAGGTCGTGCCGCGCGAGCTTTATCCGAACGCGATCGCGTGGCGCACGTCGACGTGGCATCTCGCGGCTGTGGCCGGACCGGCCGCCGGCGGCATGTTGTACGGCTATGCGGGCGCACGCGGCGCGTACATCGCGGTGGTGCTGGTGATGCTGCTGTCACTCGGCGCGATCCTGTCGGTCGAACGTCGCACCAAACCGGTCGCGCCCGACAACGACATGCCGCTCGGCGAGAGTCTGAGGATCGGCCTCAAATTCGTCTGGAACGAGCAGGTGCTGCTGGCCGCGATGTCGCTCGATCTCTTCGCGGTGCTGTTCGGTGGCGCGGTGGCGCTGCTTCCCGCGTTCGCGACGCTGCTCGATGCCGGCCCGCAGGGGCTCGGCCTGCTGCGCGCCGCACCGGCCGCCGGCTCGATTCTGATGGGCATCGTCATCGCGCATCGTCCTCCGATGCGTAGAGCCGGCGTGACCATCTTCGCCTGCGTCGCGGCGTTCGGCGTCTGCATGATTCTCTTCGCGCTCTCGCGCAATTTCTGGCTCTCGTTCGCGCTCCTCTTCACGAGCGGCGTGGTCGACAACGTCAGCGTGGTCATCCGTTCCACGCTCCTGCAGACACGCACTCCCGAGCATCTGATGGGACGCGTGAGCGCCGTCAATCAGATCTTCATCGGCTCGTCGAACGAGATCGGCGCGTTCGAATCCGGCGTCGCCGCGCGCCTCCTCGGCGTGGTCCCGTCCGTCATCTTCGGCGGCTGCATGACTCTTCTCGTCGTAGCGATTACCGCCTGGCGGTCGCCGGTGCTGCGAAAATTGCGCACCATCTGATGCGCGCCATGATCCTGCGTCGTGCGACGACGCCACTCGAGCTGGTCGATCTCCCGCTGCCGCAACCGGCGGACGATCAACTGCTGATCGAAGTCGAAGCGTGCGCGGTCTGCCGCACCGACCTGCATGTCGCCGACGGCGAGCTCACCGCGCCGAAGCTGCCGCTCATTCCGGGACACCAGATCGTCGGCATCGACGTCGCGAGCGGTACGCGCGTCGGAGTGCCCTGGCTCGGCTGGACGTGCGGCGTCTGCACGTATTGCCGAAGCGGGCGCGAGAATCTCTGCGACGCCGCGAAGTTCACCGCGTACGCGCTCGATGGCGGTTATGCCGAATATGTCGTCGCCGACGCGCGGTTCTGCTTCTCCGGAACGGCAGTCCTGATCCCATGAAACCGAACCCCCTCAAAGGCCGCGGCGCCGACTGGAATCCGCAGAACCGCTTCGAGACGCTCGAATACGTGCGCGACGAGGAAGCGCAACTCGACTTCGACGAAGAAAACGATGCGCCGAAGACGATCTACCTCCGCGATCCGGCGCGTTCGATCATCGCCACGAACGACAGCCCGGACGTCGGCTTCGACGCGAGCATCAATCCGTACCGCGGCTGCGAGCACGGCTGCATCTACTGCTACGCGCGGCCCTCGCACGAATATCTCGGTTTTTCGGCCGGCCTCGATTTCGAGACGCGCATCCTGGTGAAGGAAGAGGCGCCGGCGCTGCTGCGCGACGAGTTGAATGCGAAAAAATGGGAGCCGAAGGTGCTGGCCATCAGCGGTGTCACCGATCCCTATCAGCCGATCGAGCGCAAGCTCGCGCTGACGCGTGGCTGCCTCGAAGTGCTGGCCGAGTTCCGCAATCCGGTCACGGTGATCACGAAGAATCACCTCGTCACGCGTGATGCCGATCTCTACGCGGAGCTCGCGCGCATCGACGCCGCGCAGGTGTCGCTCTCGATCACCACGCTCGATCCGGAACTGCAGCGGACGATGGAGCCGCGCACGTCGTCCCCCCAACTGCGCCTCGACGCGATCGCGAAACTCTCGGCCGCGGGCATTCCGGTCAACGTCATGGTCGCGCCGGTGATCCCCGGCCTCACCGAGCATGAGATGCCGGCCATTCTCAAGGCGGCGCGCGAAGCCGGTGCGCAGAACGCCGGCTTCGTGGTCCTGCGGCTGCCCTTCGCCGTCGCGCCACTCTTCGAGCAATGGCTCGAAGATCATTTCCCCGATCGAAAGGAAAAGGTCCTGAACCGCATTCGCGATCTCCGCGGCGGCAAGTTGTACGACGCGCAATGGGGCGTGCGCGGCCGCGGCACCGGCATCTTCGCCGAACAGATCCGCGCCATGTTCGACGTGACCTGCCGCAGACTCGGCCTCAACGAGCGCGACTACGATCTCTCCACCGCATCGTTCCGAAAGGTCACCGCACAGGGGACGTTGTTTTAGGGGGAGGGGGCGCGCCGTAAAGGAAAAGAGGAGCGCCGTAAAAGAGGAGCGCCGGCTTCCAAGCCGGCCGGGCCGCCGACGTCCACGTCGGCCGGTCTGGAGACCGGCGCCCCGGCCGGCATGAATGCCGGCGCTCCTTTACGGCGCTCCTCTACGTCGCTCCTCCTCTACGCACGCTCCTTCCCCTCCGGCGCCCTGCTTGCTATCACCACTCTCATGAAGACGGTTTTCGAAGGGGATCATCTGCTCGTGCTCGAACGCGATCGCTGGCAGTTCGTCGAGCGGCGGAAAGGGAAGACCGCGGTGGCGGTGATCGCGGAGACGGAGGACGGGCGGGTGCTGCTCACCGAGCAGTATCGCCGTCCGGTCGATGCGCGTGTGATCGACTGGCCGGCGGGGCTGGTCGGTGATGAAGATCCGAGCGCCTCTCCTGCCGCCACGGCGAAGAAAGAGCTCGAGGAAGAAGCGGGGTACACGTGCGACACGGTCGAGCTGCTCGCGAGCGGTCCGTCGTCGCCCGGCATCACGTCGGAGCGCGTCAGTCTTTATCGTGCGCATCGCGTGCGCCGCGAAGGGAAAGGTGGCGGGGTCGGCGGCGAAGACATCACCGTGCACGCGGTTCCGCGTGGCGAGCTCGTGTCGTGGTTGCGACAAAAGCAGGAAGAAGGTGTGTCGATCGACCTCAAAATCTGGGGCGGCCTGTACTTTCTTAGCTGCAAATAAGCTATTCTTGCGCGCTCTCATGCGGTCCGCTCTCGCGCTGTGTCTCGCGCTCCTCGCCTCCCTCTCCGCGTATGCCGAACGGGTGCGTGTGGTCGTCGTGGTCGGGTATCCCGAAACGCGCTCGGCGCCGGCGCGCCTCAAGCTGCGCACGGACGTCGTGCAGTCGCTCGCGAGCGCGACGCGCGTCGAGAAGTGGGGCGAGAGCGGTGCGTTCGAAGCGGAGATCGATGCGAGCGAGCTCGAGGCGTTGAAGCGCGATCCGCGCGTCCGCGCCGTCTCGGTCGATACCGGCGGCGAAGGAGCGATGCTCGAGAGTCTGCCGCTCGTCGGCATGGACGTCGTGCGCGCGCAGGGGCTCGACGGCAACGGCACGACGGTCGCGATTCTCGATACCGGAGTCGACACCGATCACAAGGACCTCGCCGATCGCATCGTCGCGCAGCAATGTTTCTGCGATAACGGCGACGGCACCGGCTGCTGTCCCGGCGGCGACAAGATGCGCAGCGGTCCGGGTGCGGCGGAGGATGATCACGGGCACGGCACGCACATCGCCGGGATCATCGCCGGTGAAGGGAAGGTCGCGCCGAAGGGAATCGCGCCGAAAGCGAACATCATCGCGGTGAAGGTGATGGATGCGACGAACAGCTTCCGCTCGTTCACGCAGATCTATCGCGGGCTCGAATGGATCCTGACCGAGCATCCCGAGGTCGACGTCATCAACATGTCCCTCGGCTCGTACGCGCTCTTCTCCTCGGCCACGTGTGCCGATGCCGCGGTCACGCTCGGCATGGAGCCGGTGATCGCGAAGCTGCGCGAGCACGGCATTCTCATCACCGCATCGAGCGGCAATCAGGCCTCGACGAGCGGCATCACCTCGCCCGCGTGCATGGTGCCGGTGCTCGGCATCGCGGCCACCTTCGACGCGAACATGAACTACGTCAACGGCGTCTGCTCCGCGCCGAACGCGCAACGCGACGACGTGGCCTGCTTCTCCAACAGCACCGAAGCGATCGACCTCGTCGCGCCCGGCGCGATGATCACCTCCGCGATGCGCAACGGCGGCTTCACGAACATGGCCGGCACCTCGATGGCCGCGCCGCACGTGGCCGGCGCGATCGCACTCATGCGCCAGCAGAGCAAGACCAGGGTCTCCGCCGATCAGATCGAATCGATTCTGAAGACCACCGGCAAGCCGGTGCAGGATCTGCGGAACGGCCTGACCTTTCGCCGTCTCGACATCGCCGCCGCCATCGCCGCGACGCCGAAGGTCGATGTGAAAAAGCGAAGAGCCGCGCGCAACGACTGACGCGCCGCGCTCATGCGCGCAGCACGATCTTGCCGAAGTGCTCGCTCGCTTCCATCAGGTCGTGCGCATCCTCCGCGCGGGCCAGCGGCAGCATCTCGTGAATCACCGGACGGATGCGGCCGGCATCGAGGTCTTCGCCGAAGCGGTCGACGAATGCGCGGACGATCGACGCCTTGTCGTCGACCGTTCGTGCGCGCAGCGTGGAGCCGATGATCTGTGCGCGTTTCATCAGCACGCGGGAGACATCGAGCTCGGTGATCCGCTCGCCGCCCATCGTGCCGATGATCACGATGCGGCCGTCGACGGCCAGCGCATCGAGATCGCGGGCGAGATAGCGCGCGCCGATGTGATCGAGAATCACGTTCGCGCCGCGCGCCTTCTCGACGAAGTCTTCTTCGCGATAGTTGATGGCCATGTCGGCGCCGTGCGCGAGACAGCGCGCGCATTTTTCGGCCGAGCCCGCGGTCACGAGGACGCGGACGCCGGCGAGCTTCAGGAGCGTCGTGGCCGCGGTGCCGACGCCGCTGCCGCCGCCGTGAATGAGCGCGGTCTCGCCCTCCCGCACGCGTGCGAGCAGGAAGAGATTCAGAAACGCGGTGAGAAAGACTTCCGGAAGGGCGGCCGCCTCTTCGTCGGTGAGCGCCTCCGGCACATGCATCGCCGAGCCCGCGTGCACGACCACTTCCTCCGCGTAACCGCCGCCCGGCAACAGCGCCATGGCGCGATCGCCGATCTTCCAGTTCACGACGTTCGCGCCGAGCTCGGTGACGATGCCGGCGCATTCGAGTCCGAGGAGGGGAGAGGCGCCGGGAGGCGGCGGATAGTGTCCCGCGCGCTGCAGCAGATCGGCGCGATTCACCGCCGTCGCGCGGACGGCGATGCGCAGGTCGTTCGCGCCGAGCTCGGGGCGCGGAACGTCTTCGAGAACGAGTGCACGACGATTGTTGACCACGATGCCATACATGACAGAAGTGCGGAATGGTATCGTCTCCGCCGCGTGACGGAACCTGCGATTTCCTGCATCGGATTGCGTAAGCACTATCCGGACGTGAAAGCGGTCGACGGGCTCGATCTCGAGGTACTGCGCGGCGAGTGTTTCGGTCTGCTCGGACCGAACGGCGCCGGCAAGACCACGACCATCGAGATCCTCGAAGGCCTCAACACGCCGGACGGCGGCGACGTGCGCATCCTCGGCCTGACGTGGAAGGAGGACGAGCGCGAGCTGCGCGAACGGATCGGTGTTTCGCTGCAGGAGACGCAGCTCGCCGAAAAGATCACGGTGATCGAGACCCTCCGTCTCTTTCGTTCGTTCTATCGCAACGGTCCCGATCCCGACGACCTGCTGCGCGATCTTTCCCTCGACGAGAAACGCAACGCGCGCGTCGGCAAATTGTCGGGCGGACAGAAGCAGCGTCTCGCCGTGGCGTGCGCGCTCGTCGGGGAGCCGGACATCCTCTTTCTCGATGAGCCGACCACCGGCCTCGATCCGCAAAGCCGCCTGCAGCTGTGGGAAGTGGTGCAGCGCTTTCGCGAGCGCGGCGGGACGGTGCTGCTGACGACGCACTACATGGAAGAGGCCGAGCGCCTCTGCGATCGCATCGCCATCGTCGATCACGGCAAGCGCATCGCCCTCGGCACGCCGCAGGATTTGATCGCGCAGCTCGACGCGAAGAACATCATCGAGTTCACCTCGACGCCCGTGCTGGAAGAGAAAGATGTCTGCGCGATGCTCGATTGTCACGGCGTCACGCGGCGCGGCGACCGCTGGCAGTTGCGCGTCGATTCGCTGGCCGTCTCCGTGCCGATTCTGCTCAACGGAATCGATGCGCGCGGTGCGCGGCTCGATTCGCTTTCGACGCACGCGGCCACGCTCGAGGATCTCTTCGTCACGCTGACCGGAAGGGAGCTGCGCGATGCCTGAGGCCACGCCGACGGAGCGACGCCCGCAACGTCCGACGCGTCACCCGCTGCTGGAGATGACCTCCATCCGGCTCAAGGAGTTTCTCCGCGAGCCCGATGCGGTGTTCTGGGTGTTCGTCTTTCCGCTGCTGCTCACGGTGGCGCTCGGATTTGCGTTCCGTGAAAAACCGCCCGAGCGCATTCCGGTCGGCATCGTCGACGGTCCGCATGCGAAGACGCGGCTGGCGATGATGCAGAAATCGCCGGCGCTGCAGCCGCGCATCTACAGCGGCGAAGCCGGCCGCGAGGAGTTGCGCCGCGGCAAGATCTCGCTGCTCGTGGAAGAAGGAACGCAGCCGGTCTACCGCTTCGATCCCACCCGCCCCGAATCGCGCACCGCGCGCGTCGAAGTCGATGACGCGTTGCAGAGCGGCGCCGGCCGCCGCGATGCCTTCCAGCCGAAAGAAGAGCACGCGACCGAGCAGGGCTCGCGCTACATCGACTTCCTCGTGCCCGGTCTCCTCGGCATGAATCTGATGGGCACCGGCATGTGGAGCATCGGCTTCGCGACCGTGAATGCGCGCCTGCGCAAACTGCTCAAGCGCTTCATCGCCACGCCGATGCGCAAGACGCACTTTCTGTTTTCGCAGTTCCTGGCGCGGCTGATCTTCCTGGTCGTGGAAGTGAGCGTGGTCGTGATCTTCGCCTGGCTGGTGTTCGACGTCGAGGTGCGCGGCTCGCTGCTGCTGTTCGCGATCACCTGTCTCGTCGGCGGTGCGGCGTTCGCGGCGATCGGCCTGCTCATCGCATCGCGGGCCCGGACGCTCGAAGCGGTGAGCGGCTTGATGAACGTCGTGATGATGCCTATGTGGATCTGCTCGGGCGTCTTCTTCTCGTACGAGCGATTCCCCGACGCGATCAAACCGGTCATCCGCGCGTTGCCGCTGACCGCGCTGACGGATGCGTTGCGCGCGGTGATGAACGACGCCGCGGGCATCACCGCCGTTGCGCCACAGCTGCTCAATCTCGTGGTGTGGGCGGTCGTCAGTTCGATCGTCGGTTTGAAGATCTTCCGCTGGCAGTGAAGACGATCGTCTCGCGGTCATTCGTCATCCAGAGACGGAAGCCGCGATCGTTTGAGAGGTAGTGCAGGATCGTCTCGCGAAAGCCGCACGCGCACGGCGTGTCGCCGTCGAGGTCTTCGAGCCGCGCCGGGTAGCCGTCGTGCTTCGCACGATACGCCTCGAGCTCCACATGCGTGCGCACGCCGGCGGTGCGGCACACCTCCCACGCGCGTGCGAACTGGCGTTGGCCGAGGAGCAGGCCGGCCAGCATCACGATTCCGGTGATGAGCACGAGCGCGCGATTGCGCCGGGCGGCGATGGTCAGCACGATCGCGGCGATGGGAATCACGATCGTGAAGATCGTCTGCACGAAGCCGAGCTCTCCGCGCTCCCCCAACGCCACGCCAAACAAAAATGCCGCGCCGGTGTAAGCCAGCGCGGCAAGGAAACGACTGGTCACGCGGGGACTGTGTCGCGTTAGAAGCTGAAGGTCAATCCGAGATTCACTTCGCCCTGATAGAAGTTCTCGTCGTAGAAGTAATCGCAGACGGTGCAGTCGCTGTCTTCTTCGAGCGCGGTGTAGTAGCCGCGGCCTTCGAGCTTGAGCGAGAGGAAGTCGCTCATCGGCAGTTTGACGCCGATGCCGGCGGAGGCGGAGAAGCGATTCTCCGCGGTCACGCCGCTGAGCTGCGGGTCGAGATTGGCCAGGCCGGCGCTGACGACGAAGTACGGCGTGGCGTTGCGCGAGCGCGCGAACGGAATCTGCAGGCCGGCGTGGAGATAGGTGACGTCGATGTCGGCCACTTCCCCTTCCGGCTCGAAGATGCCGCGCTCGATGCTGAGCTCCGACGACTGGCGATTGGCCATGAGCTCGAGCTTCATGCCGCTGTCGCCGAGGGGGATGCCGAGGCTCAGTCCGACGCTGGGGCTCGACTCCACTTCGACGTCCTGGTCGAAGACGAACGACTGCGAGGCGAAGATGGTTCCACCCCAGCGGTAGCCGATCGACGGCGTCAGTTCGAACGCGTCGTCGCCCGGCGCGCGGCGGCTGTAGCGGCGGTCGCGCCAGTCGTCATCGTCATCATCGCGATCCTGCGCGAGAAGGACGGACGTCGGAAGCAGGGTGAGAAGAAGCAGCAGGGGGAGCAGCAGTTTGCGCATTTGGTGTAACCCTCCGAATTGGTTGGCGGTCGTCAACCGCCAACCCGCACTTACAATCCCCGCACCATGAAGATTGCGACGTGGAATGTGAACGGGATTCGGGCGCGGCACGAGCAGTTCGTGCGTTTCGTCGAGGAGGAACAGCCCGATGTGATCTGCCTGCAGGAGATCAAGGCGAGGCTCGATCAGATCCCGCAAACCTGTACGGTTGAAGGATATACGTGCTACTGGCACGGCGCGGGCGGCTACAGCGGCGTGGCGCTGCATGTCCGTCAGGGCTTCTCTCCGGAACCGGTCTACGAACACCCTTCCTTCGATATGGAGACGCGCATCGTCCAGGCTCAAATCGAGGACACTGTGTTCACCAGCGTGTACGTTCCGAACGGCGGGAAGGACTTCGACGCGAAGCTGGCCTTCCTGCACTCGCTGATTGCCTACGCCGCGGGCCTTCGCGCGCGCGGTTTGAAGCTGGTGTTGTGCGGCGACATGAACATCGCCCGCACGGAACGTGACGTTCATCCGAAAGAGCGCAAGCCGCAGGCGATCGGACAACTGCCCGAGGAGCGGGCGCTGCTCGAGAAGCTGATCGAAGAAGGAGGACTCGTCGACGTCGGCCGCTCGCTCTACCCCGACGACGATCAGTACTTCACCTGGTGGGCCCCCTGGCGCCAGATGCGCGAGCGCAACATCGGCTGGCGCCTCGACTACGTCCTCGCCACCGAATCGCTGGCCAGGAAAGCCGTGTCGTGCCCCTCCCTCCGCCTGGTCGGAACGAGCGACCACGCACCGGTAGTGGCGAGGTTTTCTTGATCGGTTGTCGGGAGTCGGTTGTCGGGAGTCGGGGGACCGACGCGCGGCCACCGCTTTGCTGATTCGCACGGCGTAATCGAGCAAATCAGCGAAGCGGCGGGTGGGCGCGGGCCTCCCGACAACCGACAACCGTGAGTGCTTTGGATGTTCCTTTCCAGAGATGCTTGGGTTGATGCTTTCCAGTTTGTTAATAGGAATCGGGAGGGCGGCAGCCCTTTCCGTGGCGTCAAATCAAATGAATGTGTTGCGGGCAGTGTCGAGCT
>DATAJY010000017.1:0-478097 GCA_036261885.1 Thermoanaerobaculia bacterium
AGCGCGAGGGGAACGTAGCGCGAGGGGAACGTAGCGCGAGGGGAACGTAGCGCGAGGGGAACGTAGCGCGAGGGGAACGTAGCGCCGGCATCTTGCCGGCCGGGCCGCCGGCATCCTGCCGGCGCGGGCTGGAAGCCCGCAATCCGGCCGGCAAGATGCCGGCGCTACGTTTCTCGGCGCTACGTTTCTCGGCGCTACATTTTTCGGCGCTACGTCTAAATACTAGAAACTCGTCTCCAGCGAGTCGGCGGCGGCTTGTACGCGTTCCTGTTCGATGCGGGCGAGGCGCGAGCGGAGCTCCGTCACTTCCAGCTGCAATTTCGTCAGGTCGTCTTTCACGGCGTCGCGGGCGATGTCCTGCAGGCGCGCGGTGAGCTTGGCGAGCTGGTCGGATTGAAACTGGGAGAGCTTGCTGAGCGGCTCGCCGAAGATGTCCTTGAAGAGCTGTTCGAAATCCTGCGCCATAGCGGCTGTCGTCGTGCGAGAATCGCGCCCGCACGCACTATGAGTGAGCAGCGCATCAGCTCGTTCTCGGAGTTCTGGCCGTTTTACGTCCGCGCGCATTCGAAGCCGTCGACGCGCATCGCGCATTTCATCGGCTCGCTGCTCGCGCTCTCCTGCATCGCCGGCGGCATCCTCTACAGTCGCTGGCTCTTCCTCGCAGCGCCGCTCGTCGGCTATTCGTTCGCCTGGTACGGACACTTCGTGCTCGAGCACAACAAGCCGGCCACGTTCGGCCATCCGTTCTATTCGCTGGCCGCCGACTACGTGATGGTCTGGAAGATGATCACCGGTCGCATGCGCGCGGAAGTCGCCAAACACGTGCGCTGATATCATCCCGCGCCATGGGAATGCTGGAAGGGAAGACCGGAATCGTATTCGGCGTGGCCAACAAGCGCTCGATCGCGTGGGCCATCGCGCAGGCTCTCGCACGCGAAGGAATGCAGCTCGCGTTCACGTATCAGGGCGAGCGTCTCAAAGACAATGTCGATGAGCTGACGTCGGCGATTCCGAACGCCGTGGTCATGCCGTGCGACGTCACGAAAGACGAGGAGATCGACGCGGTCTTCCAGGAGTTCGGCAACCGGTTCGGACGTCTCGACGCGCTGCTGCACTCGGTCGCCTTCGCACCGAAGGAAGAGCTCGAAGGCGATTTCATCAACACGTCGCGCGAAGGCTTCAAGGTGTCGCACGACATCTCCGCATACTCGCTCGTCGCACTCAGCCGCGCCGCGCTGCCGCTGTTCGAGAAATCGGGCGGCGGCTCGGTGCTCGCGCTCACCTACCTCGGCGCGACGAAAGCGGTCGAGGGCTACAACGTGATGGGCGTCGCGAAAGCATCACTCGAATCGAGCGTTCGCTATCTCGCCGCGAACCTCGGGCCGAAGAACGTGCGCGTCAACGCGCTCTCCGCCGGCCCCGTGAACACGCTCGCCGCGCGCGGCATCAAAGGCTTCACCACGATGCTCAAGCACCACGCCGAACGCGCACCGATGCGCAGAAACGTGGAGCTCGTCGAAATCGGCAACGCCGGCCTGTTCCTCCTGTCGCCGATGTCGAGCGGCATCACCGGCGAAGTGATGTTCGTCGACTGCGGCTACAACATCGTCGGTTTGTGAGGGCGTTGCCTCACAGGCCGGCGCTGCCGGCGACGTAGAACGTGGTGTTCGTCGGCTGTTTCACGCCGCCGCGCGTTTCGAGCGTCACGGCCAGCGCTTTGATCTCGGTCGCGATCGGAAGGTTGTCGATCGAGATGGATGCTTTGCCGTCCTTCGTGACATCGAACACGCCCGCGCTCATCGGCGCCGGCTGATCGGCGCGGATGATCCAGAGCTGATAGCTCTTGTCGCCCGGGTTCGCCGGAAGGTCGTGAAAGAAGACCAGCGCGCGGCGGCGATCGGCCTGCAGAAACACTTTTGCCGAGGCGGCAGGTGCGATCTCCTGACCTGCCAGTGCGATCGTGCGTGTGGTCGACGAGCCGAGTGCGGTGAGCTCGGACGAGAGCCGCGCGTTCTCGTGCTCGAGTTGCGCGAGGATCGCGCGCTGCTCGGTTTCGCGCGCGCGTGACAGACGCACTTCGCGTTCGCGCCAGCCAAGCGTGACCACGAGCAGCGATGCGGCGGCGGCGAGCCACCAGCCGTTGCGGCGCGACGCCGCGAAGTCGGGCGCAATCTCTGCGCTGGTGCGTGCGCGGAGCCAGGCCGGCGGCGCAATCGGCGTGAGCTCGAGTGCGAGCAGCGTCGCCGCTTCGCCATACTCGTCGCGCGCGCGCCGGCAGGTGAAACAGCCGCCGAGGTGCCCGCGGAGCGCCGCCGCTTCGTCGCCGGTTGCAACTCCCAAGGCGTCGAGCGCCGCGAGCGATTCGAATTCTTCGTGGGTCATTGGAACGTCTGGAGATGGTCGCGCAGCTTCTTCATGCCGAGCTGCATGCGCGTCTTGATGGTGCCGAGCGGCTCGCTGAGGCGAGTGGCGATCTCGGTCTGCGAGAGCCCTTCGAAGTACGCGAGCTCCAGCGCCACGCGTTGCGCTTCGGGAAGTTGCGCGAGTGCGCTGCGCACCGCTTTGCGCTCCTGCGACTGAATGGCCAGGTCGGCGCCGGTGGTGGTGTCGGAGAATGAGGTGCGCACCGAGACATCGCGGCCGGCCTCGTCTTCGCGCTCGTTGCGGATCTTCCGCGAGCGCAGACGATCGATGCCGCGACTGCGGGCGATCGAGATCAGCCAGGCCACCTCACTGCCACGGACTGCGTCGAACATCTTTGCGCTCGTCCACGCCTTGACGAAGGTTTCCTGCAGGACCTCCTGCGCGTCATCGGCGTTCGAGAGAATGCGCAACAGCAGCGCGTAGATCGTAGAAGCGTACCGGTCGTACAGCTCCTCGAACGCGGCAACGTTTCCCTTCGCGACGGCGGGAAGAAGTCCGGCGGCGGTCAAGCTCGTTTCCATCGAGAGATTCGCGCGATTGCATACAGTCTACGGCGATCCCGAGGAAACGGATTGGTTTGGCGGCTGCCGGGGGAGCGCGAACGGCCAACCAACAACTACTTCTTCTGCTCCTCCAGCGGATAGTCCAGCGGATAGTCCAGATCGGTCTTGATCCCGACTCGCTTCGGTTTCCGTACTCCCGGAAATCCGCTCGGACGTCCGGCCGCCTGTCCGTCCTGACCGTGGCCGGCGGCGCCGCCGTCCCAGAATCCTTTGTCCTTCCCATGCTCGCGCGGGTTTCCGCTCATCGCTCACCTCAGCCTTTAACTCATTGATTTCTAAATATGTTGGCAACTGTTTAGCAATACAAATAACTCGTTAGGGAGGAAAATGAATGGTTGACAACGTGAATCCTACCAGTCAGTTCCATCCGTATCAGCCGCAGGATGCCAAGCCGCAGACCGGAAGCTCGAAGAGCGTGACCGGCCTCGGCGGCATTCTGAACAAACTCGGGATCGACCAGAGCAAAATCGGTGCGATGGCCAGCAACGTGAACGTGCGCGGCGGTCTCAACCAGGTCCGCGACGTGGCGAAAAACAACGGCGGTCTCGTCCTCGGCGGTCTCGCCGCGCTCGCGATCGGCGCCGGTCTGATGCGGAGACGTGCAGCACGATGAATGCGAGACGGCGGGCGCTTCAGCCCGCCGTTTTCGTCTGCCGCACCGCTCTTACGGCGTGTGCAGCGTCGACTGGATGCGCACCTCGTACACGTCGCCGAGCTGCACGATGCGACCGCGCAGCGCCACTTTCGTTTCGATCGGCATCAGCCCTTTGGTCTTGCCGCGCGCCTCGATCGTGAACGGCCACTCCGGCGTCGGGCATTCGCTGCAGCGCGACTTGCTCATGTGGCCCGACATCTCTCCCTGCCAGTCTTCCGCGCGCGCGCTGAAGCCGCTGCGATTCGGATCGGCCATCTCCACCGCGGCCAGCTCCGCGCCGTTCTCGGCGAGCGTCTGCGCGATCACGCGCGCACGAAAGCGTCGCGCTTCCGCGAGCTCGCGCGCCGAGTCGAGCATCAACAGTTCGACGAGGCCGAAATACAACACCGCCAGCACGATCGCGGCGATGAGCGCATAGCCGGCTTCACTCGACCGCGCGCGGCTGCAGGATCTGATCGATCGCAAGGCGTCCCTCTTTGTCTTTCATCTGAATGTGCGTCGCCCACGTCGCGCGCGGCCCGGTCTTCACCGCGCCGATGGTGAACTCGCCGGCCGGAAGACCGCGCGCCCACCAGTCCGAAGCCATCGGGCCGTTGTACGCGCGCCGCCGCACCGTGCCGGGCTCGCGAAAATCCCAGACGATCGTCTGCGCGCCGCCGCTGGCCGTGAGCGTCTCGAGGATCAGCACTTTCTCCCCGGCGGTGAACTCGTTCTTCGGATCGTTGTTACGATACGGATTGCTGCCGAGACCATCCATCACATCGCGACGCAGACGCGTGACCACCGCGGAAAGCTGCGGATGCTTTTGGAAATTGATCGGCAGGCGCTTCTCGTAATTGCGCATGTCCGCGGTGAGCGCGAAGAGCGTCGCCAGAAAGATGAGGAAGATCGTCATGGCCACGACGATCTCCATCAGCGAGTAGCCGCGCTGGCGTTGCGCCGTCACCACAAGCCCCCCTCGCTGGAGGTGTTGACCCGCACCAGCGTGAGCTTCGCCTCGCGCAGTCCATCTTTCCATTTGATGAGCAGGGTCACGTTCTTCGTGCCGGACGGCGTCTGCTGCACGAGCACGTTCGTCGTGTACGGTTTGAGCGGCGCGAGCAACGCCAGCTCGCTCTCGAATTTGTCCGTCGGCTGCAGCGCGCTGAAATCCTTGCGCCGCCAGTATTCGGACTCGTTGGCCAGCGCCTGATAGGCGAGGATGATCTCGTTGGCCTGCTGCAGGCGTTTGTTGCGCTCGAGGAACGCGGTGAGCGAAAGTGTGATCACGACCGTCAGGATGACGAACGCAACAAGGATCTCGACGAGTGAATAGCCGCGCTGGCCGCGCATGAAGCTTCATTGTACGTTTGCTAGACTCCGCGCCCGATGAAGCTCCGATTCGCCCCATCGCCGACCGGCTTCCTCCACGTGGGAGGCGCGCGCACGGCCATCTTCAATCTGCTCCACGCCCGACGTCACGGCGGAACGATGCTGTTGCGCATCGAAGACACCGACGTGGAGCGCTCGAAGCAGCATCACGCGGAACAGATCGTGAGCTCGCTGCGGTGGCTCGGCGTCGAGTGGGACGAGGGTCCGCTCTACCAGAGCGATCGTCTCGATCGCTATCGCGAGCGCGCCGAGGAGCTCGTGGAGGCGCATAAGGCGTATCGCTGTTACTGCACGGTCGAAGAGCTCGAAGCGGAGCGCACCGCCGCCGAACAGGCGAGCGTGAACTATCGTTACTCGGGCCGTTGCCGCATGCGGGCCGAAGCAGGCGAGCCGCAGCCGCACGATGCGCCGCACGTCATTCGCTTCAAAGTGCAGTCAGGTGCGATCGAGTTTCACGATCTCATTCGCGGCGACGTGCATTTCGAAGGAGAGCTGATCGACGATTTCGTCCTCCTGCGCTCCGACGGCAATCCGACGTATCACCTCTCCGTCGTCATCGATGACGTCGACATGGAGATCACGCACGTCGCCCGCGGCGACGATCATCTTTCGAACACGCCGAAGCACATCCTGCTGTTCCGCGCGTTCGACGCAAACGTGCCGGTGTTTGCGCACCTGCCGCTGATTCTCGGCAGCGATCGCAAACGTCTTTCGAAACGCACCGGCGCGACCTCGGCCGAAGAGTATCGGGACATGGGCATCGTCCCGCAGGCACTGTTCAATTTCCTTCTGCTGCTCGGATGGAATCCCGGCGATGACCGCGAGATCCTCACGCGCGACGAGGCGGCGCAGAGCTTCGATCTCTCCGACGTCAACAAGGCGCCGGCGGTCTTCGACCCCGAGAAGCTGCTGTGGATGAACGGCCAATACCTGATGCGCATGTCGGCCGACGAGATCCATCCGCACCTCGTGCCGTTCCTCGGCGAGCGCGTACGCCCGCTCGAAGAGTTGCGTGCGGCGATCGAGTTGAGCAAGGGGCGTGGACGAACGCTCGCGGAGATCGCGGCGCAGCTCGATCCTTACCTCATCGAGGATGACGCGATCGTCTACGACGAGGAAGCAGCGAAGAAGCACCTCAAAGGCGAAGACCTCGCATCGCGGATGGCGGAGCTGCATGCGACGCTCGCGAACGTCGAGCCGTTCGACGTCACGACGAGCGAGCAGGCCTTGCGCGCTCTCGCGGAATCACGCGGCGTCTCGGCGGCGAAACTGATTCACCCGCTGCGACTCGCGCTCACCGGGCGCGGCGCGTCGCCTCCGATCTTCGACGTGGCGGTGGTGCTCGGAAAAGAGAAATCGCTGCGTCGTCTGCAGCGTCTCATCGATTACCTCAACGGGCACCTCAACGGCGTTACTTCCTGAGCCGCGTGGCCTGAATCATCTTCACGCGATCCGGCGCATCCGGCAACTCGCCCTTGCGTTGACAGGCGTCGCAGATGCCGAGGATCTGCAGGTTGTGAAACGTCGGCTTGAATTTCTTCTTCGCGCAGATGTCGAGCTGCCGCTGCTCGAGCTGTTCGTCGTGAAACTCGATCACGTTGCCGCACGTGGTGCAGATCAGATGGTCGTGATGCGAGTTTCCGGTGACGTGCTCGTAGTGATAGTGATCTTCGCCGAGGTGCACGCGGCGTACGAGCCCCGACTTCACCAGCAGTTCCAGCGTGCGATAGACGGTGGCGCGTGAAATCTTCACGTTCTGCTCTTTCATTTTGAAGAGCAGCTCGTCCGCTTCGAAGTGGTAGTGGGTGGAGAAGATGTGACGCACGAGCGCCGTCCGCTCGGAGGTGAGCTTCAACCCCTGCTGCTGCAGAAACTCCTGAAACCGTTTGACCTCGCGATCGATCGAGTGGGCCATTCCGCTCGTGAGCCTAACACGGAGCGGCGGATGGACCGCGGGGGTGGAGGCGCGGCGCTCGACTTCCTACAAATGCGTTCTCGCCGCCTCGGCCGCACTGCGGATCTGCGGCTGTCGCGGATCGATGGTCAGCGATCGGTTCCAGAAATCGAGCGCGCGTCCGAAGTCCTGCTTCCTCGCGTAGTAGGTGCCGATGTTGTTGAGCGCGAGTGTCGACGACGGTTGCAGGCCGAGGGCGCGCTCGAGCTCCGGCAACCCCTCGGTGTAGCGGTCGGACTGCGCGAGCGCGGAGCCGAGATTCGCGGCGATGAGATACGACTGCGGAAAGATCTGCTTTCCTTTGTAGAGCAGCGCGATCGCGCGCGAGGTCATGTTCCGCGAACGGTAGAGCGCCGCGAAGTCGGCGAACCACTGCTCCGCATTCGGCAGCCCGCGCGCCACCGCCATGACGAATACCTCATCGGCCGCGCTGTACTGCTGACGGTCGAAAAGGGCCATGGCCATATTGAGATACGGCGTCGGCCGCGACGGATTGAGATCGATCGCTTTCTGGAAGGCCTCGACGGCCTCGCGATGCTTCCCCTGCTTGCGCAGCTCGATGCCCTGATTGTTGTACCAGGCGTATGAGCCCCACTGCTGCGGTGCGAGCGGCGCGGCGGCCTGAATCGGTCCGTCCTCGTCGTCGAAGACCGGCTGCATCTTCGACGGATCGAAGAGATGTCCGGTGGCCTGCAGCTGCCGCGTGTAGCGCTGCGCATCGATCGATTGCGACCCGCCGCGCGGACGTCCGCCAAAGAACTCTTCGTAACTGACGACGCGCACCGACGTCACCGGCTGCAGATCGCGGAACACCCACGCCGCGTGATTGCCCGGCATCTCCGTCGATTTCGGCAGACCGAGAACCGACAGCACCGTCGGCGTCACGTCGTAAAGCGAGATCTGATGAGTGCCGCGATTCGGCGCGACGTGATTGCCGTAGGCAATGAAGACGCCGGGATTGCGATGATCGGAGAGCGCGCTGCGGCCGATCGGCTGCGTGCGCGGGCGATTCTTTCCCCAGCGGAATCCGTGCGCGGAAACGACGATCACGGTCGTGTCGTCGCTCAGCGCATTCATCCACTCACCGATCAGGCGATCCACTTCGGAGTAGTAGTTCGCCACCGTCGGCCAGTACTTGCGGAACTCGGTCTGCGAGATCCCTTCGCGATACGGCGGGTGATACGGCGCGAAGAGATGATTGATCTCGTCCGTTCCCTCGAAGGCCAGCATCGTCAGCAGCGGCGCCTGCTGCTGATAGAGATTCAACGCCACGCGATGATCGGTCCACGTTTTCGCGAGCACGTTGCGGAAGACGTTCACCGGATCGGCGGCGTTGCCGCTCGTCACCGCGGTCTGGTATTCGGCCGCGCTGATGTTGAGAAACCGTCCGACCTGCGCGTAGCCGATGCTGTCCACCGGCACCACGAACTGCCGCAGGCGCGGTTCGAGACTGGCGGGAGAGACGGCGTTGCTCATCAGCGTGACCGGCGCGTCGTACGTCACCGCGCCTCCTTCGAGCGGCGGCCACGCCGTCCACCAGTTCACCACCTCCGCCTGCCGGCCGAACGCCTCGGCGATCTCCCAGATCGCCGGCGTGCGCCGCGTGAGCGCATCGACAGGACGCTTGTTCGGACCGTCGACGAAATCGATCACGCCGTGACGATCGGGGGGGAGGCCGGTAGCGAGCGTCGTCCAGAGCAGCGGAGAAACGGTCGGCTGAATGGTCTGCAGCGACGCGCTCGTGCCGCCTTGCGTGAGCGCTTTGAGATTCGGAATGCGACCGTCATCCGCGAGCTCGGAAAGAAGCTCCCAGTCCGCACCGTCGATGGCGAACATCACCACCCGGCCGGCCACACCGCGCGCACCGCGGCGCAGCTCCGCGCGTTTGTATTCGAGCAGCGACTGGCGATCGGGCTCCATGCGCGCGATCTCGAACGCCTTCACCTGCAGACCGCTCTGAGCGAGATGCCGCGAGACGACGAGACGGAGATCGTCGCGACGTCGCGCGAACTGGCCGGTCGGCGAGAGGAGCTCCTCGATCGGAAACTGCTGCGTCATCGCCGAGACCGCTTCCGCCACGCGCGTGCGAATCCAGGCGTTGAAGCCTTCCCGCACCAGACCGCGCGAATCGGGCAGCTTGTCTCCCGGAACGCTGAAGCGGAGGCGATACGTGACCGTCACCGGCACGCGCTCTTTCGAAAGGATGCGCACCAGACCGTCGCGCTGCGCGGCCCCTTCACGCTTTTCGAAACTGAGGCGATAGAACTGATGCGGCGGCAGGAACGTGACGCGGTTCTGCACGAGCCGCACGCGGCCGGTCCGCTTGTCGACACCGAAGATCAGCCTGCGCGAGGACGGCAGGAACAGACTGACCATGAGGTACACCACACCGGTCATGCCGGCGAGCAGAGCAAGGGCGCGCGCAAACTTCGAACGGAACACGGTGGAGTCGCTATGAAAGAGTGCTGCCAAAAAGGGCGGGGGTCGGGAGCCGGTTGTCGGTGGTCGGGAGGCCACCACCCATCCACGGTCCCGATTTCTGCGTCGTGGGTGGATGGCGGTCTCCCGACTCCCGACAACCGACTCCTGACGCCCGCTTCTACTTCTTCCGCTTTACGAGTTGTTTGACTTCGTCATTTCCGATCGGGCTTTGCGCGGAGATGATCACGGCGGCGGTGCCTTCGCGGAACGAGGGGATGTTGCAGCGGATCATGGCCGTGCCGTCGGCGGCGGTCTTGCCGCGGAAGATCACGCGCGGTGGCTCGATGGTCGAGATCACTTTGACCTCGATGGCCGCGGCGGGGATCGGAGACTGCGACAGGCTTTTGCGCGCGGCGACGCGCAGTTCGAGCGGCGCTCCCGCGAAAAAGTCGGTCTGGCTCATGAGCGAGAGCTCGAGGTGTTCGCTCTCCGCTTCCGAGGCGAGGTAATCGATGATCACCTGATCGAGCGTTTTCTCTTCGTCGACCTGGATCGGTCCGGAGCGTGTGGCCGTCGACGTGGCCGTCTCTTCGAGCACGCCGCTCGCCGTTCCGGGATGCGGAACGCCGGACTTCGTGACGTCGGCCGGCTGGTCGAAGCGGCCGCGCTTGATGGCCGCGATCATGGTGCGGTGCTGCTGCTCCATCAGCCCGCCGATCCACTTTTCGTCGATGCCGCCGGCCTTCAGTTGTTCCGCGTACGAGGTCTTCTTCGATGCCAGGATCTCGCCGCCCACATACACCAGCGACTCGATGTACGGATTGCCGACACCTTTGTCCTCGGTCTGTACGTGGTAGACCTTTTCGTTGTGCTTGATATCGGTATTGAAGCCGGTAATCACGAGTGAGCGCGAATCTTACCAACTAATTCTGGTCAAGCCATGCTGGCGAACATGCGATGCATGATTCAGGAGAGGTCTCGCGTCGATTCACTCAACTTCCTCCGCAGTTCCGCGCCGATCGCCGTTTTCTCGCCGCGTTCCCAGTCGAACAGCACGACCGTGACTTTGCCGGTGGCTGCAAGTTCGCCGCCGTTCTTACGGATCTCGTAGTGGGTGTCGAAGGAAGTGTTGCGCACGTCGCCGACGCGAATGCAGATGTCGATGCGCTCCATCGAGATCTGTCTGCGGAAATCGCACTCCGCGTGCGCGACGATGAAGCCGATGTCGGTGGCGCTGCCGAAGCTCGTGAGCTCGAACCAGAGCAGCGTGCGCGCCCATTCGAAGTAGGTGAAGTAGACGGCGTTGTTGACGTGGCCGAACGCATCGACGTCGCGAAAGAGAACCTGGTGGGGCACGACGTACCAGCCATCGCGCCATGCGCCGCGAACGATCGTTTCACTCATTGCACGGCTGCGCTGTTCGTGATCGGCACGGCGAACGGCATCGACCCTTTGCTGCAGGCCTGCAGGTAACGACCCGGCAGCGGATGATCGAGATACGGCGCGATGATTGCCGAGGCCTGCACGAGACGATTGAGATTCACGCCGGTGTCGATGTTCATCGCGTCGAGCATGTAGACGAGATCTTCGGTGGCCAGATTGCCTGACGCGCCGGGTGCATACGGACAGCCGCCGAGGCCGCCCGACGAGGCGTCGAACGTGGCGATGCCGAGCTCCAAGGCGGCCAGCGTGTTCGCCAGCGCGGTGCCGCGCGTGTCGTGAAAATGCATGGCCAGCTTCGACGCCGGAATGACCTGCAGGAGCATGCCGACGACGCCCTGCACCTGCAGCGGCGTGCCGACGCCGATGGTGTCGCCGACCGAGACTTCATAGCAGCCGAGGTCGAGCAGACGGGCGCAGACCTCGAGCACTTTCTCGGGAGGTACTTCCCCTTCGTACGGACAACCGAACGCGGTGGAGACGTAGCCGCGCACGCGAATCCCTTCTTCGCGCGCACGCATGACGACGGGAGCGTAGTTTGCGAAGCTCTCGTCGATGGACATGTTGATGTTGCGCTTGTTGAAGGTTTCGGAGGCGGCGGTGAAGATGGCAATCGATTTCACGCCCGCTTCGATGGCGCGCTCCAGTCCACGCATGTTCGGCACGAGCACCGGATACTCGACGCCCGGATCTTTCGGAATGTCGCGATAGACCTCGGCCGTATCGGCCATCTGCGGCACCCACTTCGGACTGACGAACGCTCCCGCCTCGATGACGCGCAATCCCGCATCGCCGAGCGCGGTGATGTAGTCGATCTTCGCCTGCGTCGGGATCGTGACCTTCTCGTTCTGCAGACCATCGCGAGGTCCGACCTCGACGAGCTTGACGGCATCCACTGTGATTTTCATAGGTTCATTCGCTGGCTGGCTTCGACACCGTGACGAGCTCTCCCCCCGGCTGCACCAGCTCCCCTTCCCGGCAATGCACGGCCTCGACTCTGCCGTCGTGCGGGGCGAGGATCTGGTGCTCCATCTTCATCGCCTCGAGGATCACCAGCGGCGCTCCTTTCGAAACAACGTCGCCGGGCTTCACCAGTATTTTCAAAACCTGGCCGGGCATCGGAGCGGCGGTGGAGTGGTCGCGGTGGCGCGTCTTCGCGCGCGCTCCTTTGTCGCTGACGTCGGCGAAGTAGAGATCGCCGTCGAACGCGAACGAGATCGTCGAGCCCTGCATCACGAACGGGATGACATGCAGGCGGCCATCGATGCGCGCTTCCAGCGTCTCGGAGGTCATCGACACGATCTCGATCGCATGCTCTCCCGCGCGCACGACATTGCCGTCGCGCTCGAGATCGACCTCCGTCTGCTCGCCGCCGAGAACCACGATCTTTGCCGTCACGGATGCGGAGTGTATCCGAGCGCGCAAGGGCGCAAAGCCGTCCTTCGGCAAAGCCGTCCGTAAGATTGATTTCTCTCGAAGGCGCTCCTACGATCTCGCGTCCCCGCTTCAGGAAATTACTGTGTTCGAGACCTCACGCGCGCAGACGTCCGCCCGCGGACGCGTTTTCTTCTTCGGGATGCTCCCCATCTCGGTGGCCGCGCATGCTCTCGCCGCAACGGGCCTCATCCTCATGAATGTCTGGACGGTCGCCTTTCCGAGCGACGCACCGGCACAGTTCCTCGCCTTTGCGGTCGCCGACACTCCACCACCTCCGCCGCCGCCACCGCCACCCGCCGCATCGCCCGTACAGAAAGTGGTGCCGGTGCAGACGCCGACCGAGATCGTCGCGCCGACCGTGATCCCGGACGAGATCCCGGTCATCACGCGATCGCTGCCGCAGGTCACCAGCGCGGCCGGCGTGCCGGGGGGCGTCGAAGGAGGCGTGGAAGGTGGCCAGATCGGCGGCATCATCGGAGGAGTCGTCGGCGGAGTTCTCGTCGCCGAGGAGCCGGAGCCGGCAACGCCGCCACCCCCACCCGCCGTTCCGGATGACGGCCGCGTGCACATCGAGCGCGACGAAAAGCTCGGGCTGGCGATCATCTCGCAGCCCGACCCGCCGTATCCGTTTTCCGCGGTCGCGAAACGGCTGCAGGACACGCTGGTCGTACGTTACGTGATCGGCAAGAACGGACGGGTGAAAGAAGTCTCGGTCATCAGCCCGCCGCAGAATGAAATCTTCGTTCGCGGCACGCTCAACGCGATTCGCCGCTGGCAGTTCAAGCCGCTGGTGAAGGACGGCGAACGCCGCGAAGTGGTGCACGAGCTGACGGTGCACTTCCGGCTGATGGACATGGTGCCGGTCCGCCGGCGCTGATGCGCGCTAACGCGTGAATCGCGAACCGGGGGCATCGAGCGCCGTGCCCTTCGCACACAACGGGCATTCGCTCTCGTTCCACGTTTCGAAGTTCAGCGCCAGGAGCGCCTCGTACGGCGCATCGAACGGATTCGGCTTTCCGCTGCGATTGAGAATCGAGGCGAAGCCGGTCACCACGCCGCCGTGTCGGGCGATCACGTCCGCGGTCTCGCGCGTCGACTTTCCGGTCGTGACCACATCTTCGACGATCACCACGCGCTCGCCTTCGTCGAGGCGAAAGCCGCGGCGCAACGTCATCGCCCCTTCCTTCCGCTCGGTGAAGACCATCGGCACGTCGAGCGCTTCGGCAACGGTGTAGCCGATGATCACGCCGCCCAGCGCCGGCGCGACGATCTTCTGTGCGCCGAGGGTACGGATCTGCGCGCCCAGCGCCTCGCCGATCGTCTTCGCGTTGCGGGGGTGCTCGAGCAGCCGCGCGCACTGCACGTAGTTCTCACTGTGCAGGCCGGAGGAGAGACGGAAGTGTCCGGTGAGCAGAGCGCCTGTTTCGCGCAGCAGCGCGTGCACGTCCAGCGGCATGGCGGCGAGTTATAACATGCGCGCGAAAGAGGTGAGATCGATGGCAACGCTCGCAGAAAAAGTCCGCGAAGACATGACCGCGGCGATGAAGGCGCAGGAGAAAGAGCGTCTCTCGGTGCTGCGCATGCTGCAGACCGCGCTCAAGAACGAACAGATCAACGTCGGACATCCGCTCTCCGATGAAGAAACGCTGACCGTGATCCGGAAGGCCGTGAAACAGCGGCAGGATTCGATCGAGCAGTACACGAACGCCGGCCGCGCCGAGCTCGCCGACAAGGAACAGTCGGAGATGGAGCTGCTCAAAACCTATCTCCCGGCCGATCTTTCGGAAGAAGAGATCGAGGCCGGCCTGCGCGAGATCATCGCGTCGACCGGTGCGCAGTCGAAGAAAGACATGGGCAAGGTGATGAAGGAAGCGACTGCACGTTTCAAAGGTCGCGTCGAGGGGAAGAAGATTCAGGAGCTCGTGCAGCGTTATCTCCCGTGATGAGCCGCTACACGCGCCAGATCACGCTTCCGGAGCTCGGCCCTGCGGGCCAGGCGAAGCTGGCCGCCGGCTCGGTGCTGATCGTCGGCGCCGGCGGTCTCGGCAGCCCGGTCGCGCTCTATCTCGCCGCGGCCGGCATCGGCCGCATCGGTCTCGTCGATTTCGATCGCGTCGACGAGACGAACCTGCATCGCCAGATTCTCTACACCACCTCCGACGTCGGACGGCCGAAGCTCGACGCCGCCGCGGCGCGACTGCGCGACGCGAACCCCGAGGTCACGATCGTGACGCACGAAACACGGCTTACGTCGGAGAACGCGCTGGCGATTCTGCGCGGTTACGACGTCGTGGTCGACGGCACCGACAACTTCGCCACGCGCTATCTCGTCAACGACGCCTGCCTGTTGCTTGGTATACCAAACGTTTACGGCTCGATCTACCGCTTCGACGGACAGGTCTCCGTCTTCGCCACGCCCGACGGCCCGTGCTATCGCTGTCTGCAGCCGGAGCCGCCGCCGCCGCATCTCGTTCCCTCCTGCGCGGAGGGAGGCGTTCTCGGCGTGCTCCCTGGCGTGATCGGAACGCTGCAGGCCACCGAGGCACTGAAGCTCGTGGCCGGAGTGGGGGAGACGCTGGCCGGACGTCTGTTACTGTTCGACGCTCTGCGGATGACGTTCCGCACCGTGAAGCTGCGCAAACGCTGCGGCGAGCACGCGGCCGTCACCCATCTCATCGACTACGAGGAGTTTTGTAACCCCGTGAACAACACCGACATCACCCCAGCGGAAGTGAAGCAGCAGCTCGACAGCAACCAGGAAGTCGTGCTCATCGACGTGCGCGAGCCGCACGAGTGGGAAGCGGGACACGTCGCGGTGGCGACGCACATCCGTCTCTCCGAGATCCCGCAGCGCCTCGCGGAAATCCCGCGCGACAAGGACGTGGTGATGATCTGCCGCTCCGGCGGCCGCAGCGAGAACGCCCGGCAGTTTCTGGCGCGCAGCGGCTACACGCGCGTGAAGAACATGATCGGCGGGATGCGGCGCTGGGCGGCGGACGTCGATCCGTCCGTGCGCGTGGTCTGAAGCGCCTCGGCGCACACGATCCGCGTTCCAGGCTCGCTGCTGAATGACGCGCCGCCGCGCGTCATTTCAGCGTGCGCAGGGCACGCTGTTCGTCCGAGAAGCGCTTTCCGAACATCACCACGATCGACTTCCCGTTCGCCGGGTGAATCGTCGAGCCGTCGATGATGGCGATGCCGCATTCGTCGTAGTTCGCGTTGAGGATGTTCTCGCGATGTCCCCGCGATTCCATCCACGAGGTCACGAGCACGTTCGCGGTCTCGAACCCGGCGGCGAGATTCTCGCCGGCGAACTCGTAGTCATAGGCGCGCACGGCCAGCCAGACGAACGGCGATCGCCCCTCGGGAGACTCGTGGCTCCACCAGCCGCCTTCTTCCATGTCGCGCATCCGATCTTCGGCGGCGCGGGCGAGTCGCGCGTCGAGCTTCAGCGGTCCCAGTCCCATCGCGGCGCGCTCGACGTTCATCAACGCGACGATGTTCTCGGGAGTGATGTCGTTTCCGCCGGCGAATGCCGTCGTGGCAAACACGAGCAGAAGCAGCGCGACCAGGGTGCGTTTCATTTGCGGGACCGTTTTCTCGGACGCTTACCGAATGCCGTCGGGGCGCACGCGCAGGAAGAACGTGCACGCTTTGCCCGTCTTGGATTCGACCCACACGGAACCGGCGTGCGCGAGCGCGAATTCACGACACTTGAACAATCCGCGCCCCGTTCGATCGGAGCTCTGCGGATTCCACGCGAACGACGGTTCGAAAATCGATTGTCGTAACGTCTCCGGCACGACCGGGCCGTTGTCCATCACGAAGAACAGCAGCAGCGGCTTTCCTTTGTGCTCCATCCAGCGCACGCCGATCACGACCTGTCCGCTGGCCGGCACGTAGTGCAGCGCGTTCTCCATCATGATCGCCAGCGAATCGCTGAGCTGCTCGTGATCGACGAAGCGCTCTTCGAGCTCCTGCACGTCGACGTCGAGACGAATGCCTTTGAGATCGGCGTACGCACGGAAGCGCTCGGCGACGCGGCGCACGACGTCGGTGACGGTCGGCACCGGGCGGGCGATGAATGCCGGCTCTTCCACTTCCGGCGCGAGCTCGAGCGACGAGAGCACCTGCTCGACCGTCGCGCTGAGCTCCGCGAGCATGTGGTCGTTGCGCGTGCGCGCCGCCGACTGCATCGAGTCCCGCAACGAGCGCAGCGGTCCGAGAACGGTCTCGCGCACGTACGTGACGAACGATGCATGCGCTTCGTTCATCGGATCGGCGTGACGGAAGACGAGCACCGCGCCCGACGCGCCGCCCGACATCGGAACGACGGTATAGATGAAATTGCGGCTGCCGATGCGCACACCGGCGGACGACGGGACGGTGAGATCGCCGACGCGGATGCCGGCGCGCGCTTCGATGGCCGCGAGCGTCGCGAGCTCCGCATGCGTGGCGTCGAAGAGCCGGCGCGCATCATCCGAAACGTACTTCACGCTCCGGTCCGGCCCGAGAAGCACGGATGGAACGCCGGAAGCGACCAGCAGATTGACGACGCTCGTGATCGCGGGCGATGCCGATTCGACCGGGAACGGTACGACCGGCGCTTTCGGAAACGGATCTTCCTGCGGCAGCGCCGCGGCGGCAGCCGCCGCTTCATGACGACCGGAGTCTCCGCGACGCGCGGGCGCCGGCGACACGGTCTGCTGCGGTGTCTGCTGCGCCGCCTGCAATGGTGTCTGTGACGCGGCCGGCGGTACGGGCTGCGGTGCAGGCGTGGCGCCGAGGCTCGCGCCGGCGTGTGGCTCGGCAGCCTCCACGCTCACTTTCGGTCCGGCCTTCTTCCGCGGCTTATCGCATTTGTCGCAGAGGATGCCGTCGACTACTTCCCCACCGCACATGAAGCATTTGCGAGCCATATCGACAGTCCCGAAGGCGCCCTCACCGGCGGCACCGCTGTTGTTCCGTCTCACATCCACGAAACATGTTCGATGGAACAATCAGCGCTGCCGCCCGTGGCGGCGGCCAATGATCTTACGCCAACTGATATAGAGTTCGGCCACTTTGTAAATCGGGAGCAGGAATCAAAATGAAAAACATCGTCGTGATCGGCGGCGGAACGATGGGCAACGGAATCGCGCACACGGCTGCCGCGAGCGGGTTCGACGTCCTGCTCGTCGACGTGAGCGAAGCCTTTCTGGAGCGCGCCGTTTCGACCATCACCGCCAATCTTCAACGCGGTGTGGACAAGGGAAAAATGACGGCAGAGGAGCGCGACGCGGTGGTCGGCCGCATCCGCACCACCGCCAATGTCGAAGAGGCGAAAGACGCCGACATCGTCATCGAAGCGATCATTGAAACGATCGAGGCCAAGAGCTCGCTGTTCGCACAGCTCGACCAGGTGACGCGGCCCGATTGCATTCTCGCGTCGAATACCTCCTCGATCTCGATCACCAAGATCGCCGCCGCCACACAGCGTCCCGACAAAGTGATCGGCATGCATTTCATGAATCCGGTGCCGGTGATGACGCTCGTCGAAGTGATCCGCGGCATCGCCACCTCCGACGAGACGTGGCAGCGCGTCGAAGACCTCGCCAAGCGGATGGGGAAAACGCCGATCGAGGTGAACGACTATCCCGGCTTCATCTCCAATCGCGTGCTGATGCCGATGATCAACGAGGCCATCTTCACGCTCTATGAAGGTGTGGCCACGCGCGAGGCCATCGACGGCGTGATGAAGCTCGGCATGAATCACCCGATGGGACCGCTGACCCTCGCCGATTTCATCGGTCTCGATGTCTGTCTGGCCATCCTGCGCGTGCTCGAACAAGGCTTCGGCGATCCGAAATATCGACCCTGTCCGCTGCTCGTGAAAATGGTCGACGCCGGCTGGCTCGGCCGCAAGAGCGGACGCGGCTTCTACGATTACAGAAAATGAACGGAATCCTCGAAGGGATGACGCAAGGCCGGATCGCTGTTTAAATCCGTCTAATCACCATGCTCTGTCAAACCTGCAGCGCGTACAACGACGACGAGCGCGAATTCTGCTTTCGCTGCCAGAACAAATTGCTCGTGCTTTCGGGCGTGCAATCGTTCGAGGAAGATGACCTCGACGATTACGAAGAGGAAGAAGACCTTTCTCTCGACGAGCACCTGCTCGAACGCGTCTCCGCGATCGAAGAGATCGTGAAACGCTCGGCCGAGACGATTCGCTCTCTGGTCGAGGCGGTGCAGAAGCACGAACGCGCCATCTTCATCAATCAGACGGGACTGCTCTCGGTCAAGGAGCTGCTCGAGAAAAAGAACGTTCTCACGTCCGACGAGGTCGTCGAATTGTGGGAGTCGAAGATGGGCGAGCAGATGCTCGCGCTCGAAAAGAAGCAGCGATTCACCGAGCGCAAAGACCGCATGGTCTCGCTGTTCCGCGGCGAGAAACGCGACCGCTTTCTCGTGCTCGTGTCCGATTCGGAAGCGGCATTCGACGGCTTCGATCCCGATCGCGGGATGAAACATCTCGAAGAGGCATTCCGCCTCGACCGCGATAATTACGAGCTCTCCTTCTTCCTCGGCGAGATGTTCTTCAATGACGGAAATCTCGACCGCGCCAAGTCGTATCTCGAGCGCACGCTCGAAGTGCAGCCCGATCATTTCGATGCCGCCGTCTTCTACGGCGTGCTGCTGCACGAGCGTCAGGACCTCAAAGGCGCCGAGCGCTGGCTGCGCCGCGCCATTCAAATCTCCCAGGAATCGTTCCTGCCGTATTTTTCCCTCGGCGCGATTTACGCGCGTAAAGGGAAATTGCTGCGCGCGCAGAAGTTTCTCGAAAAGGCCATTCAGCTCGAGGCCATCCCGCAAGCCTATTTCCTGCTCGGCACGATCTTCTATGAAAAAGGGCAGCTCGACCGCGCCATCCGCTCGTTCCAGGCGGCATTGAAGCTCGATCCCGATTACGAGGAAGCGATCTATCACCTCGGTCTCTGCTATCTCGACCGCAACTGGAATCGCAAGGCGATCGAATGCTTCCAGGAAGCGCTGGAGCTCAATCCGAACAAGATGGAGTACCAGCAGGCCGTCAAGATCTACGAGGGCGTCTCCGGGCACGTGCCGGTCGAAGGGCCGGCCGCACAGGTGATGAACGAGGCCGAAACGCTCGCCAACGAAGGCAATTACACGGCCGCCATCGATCACTATCGCCGCGCCGCACAGGAAGAGCCGGAGAACGTCAACGTCCTCCTGCCTTACGCGCTCCTCTGCTCGCATCTGGACATGAACACGGAAGCGATCCAGATCGCGCGGCGCATCCTCAAGCAGCGGCCGGCGGAAGTCGTGGCCGCGGCGGCGTACACCACGCTCGTCGAAGCGCTGCGCGCCGAGGGCAATTTCAAGGAAGCGAATCGCGCGCTCGAAGAAATGCTGCGCGATTACACGTCGAATTACGCGAAATCGATCGCCTATTACGAGAAGGCGTACAACCTCGCCGAAATGGAAGAGAGCCTCGACGAGGCGCTCGAAAGCGCGCAGCTCGCATTGCGCTATTCGCCGAAGGAATTACGGCAGTTTCCTCTGGCCGCATTGGGCTGGGTCTACTTCAAACGTCAGGATTTCAAGAACGCCGTCGATTTCCTCTCCAAGTCGGCAGACCTCGGGCCGACCGCGACGAACCTGATGCACCTCGGCATGGCGCTTCTGGAAAGCGGCGAGAAGGAGCGCGCCCGCCAGGTGTTCCGCCGCGCCAAGAGCTTCAAGATCAAAGGCGCCGGTCTCGAGGAAAAGATCCTCGAGCAGGTGCGCACCGCGACGAAGCTCATCGATCGTCTCCACCAGAGACGACGCAAAGTCGCCAAGGGATGACCGGCGGGTTTCGGCCCGCCGGAATGTTTCCGCGACGTTCCCCTCGCACTCCGCGTATCACTTCACGCGTGCACATGCACGCAAACCGGAGGTGTGGTGATGAAACGAGCCGTTGCCGCTGTTCTCGTCCTGCTGTCCTCCGTTTCCGCTGTTGCGGCGGGGCTCGGTCCCGAACGCGCGCTCGCGGCATCCAACGACGTCGCCGCTCCGTTCTCGCAGGTGCGGCCCGACGTCGCGTCCGACGGATCGCGCACGCTTGCGGTGTGGCTCGATGCGCGTCGTTCGGTGCCCGATCCGCAGGAAGGAACGTTCTCGCTGTACGCATCCCGGCTCGATGACGATGCGCGTCCGCTCACGCCGCGTGGAATCGAGCTCGCCCGCGACGTCTACTCCGGCGCGGTCGCATCGGCGGGCGACGGGTTTCTCGTGCTGTACACGCGCCTCGATGCGAACGTGTACGCGCTGCGCACGTCGACGGGACAGGCGACGCGGGAGGCCACCGTTCTCGGCGCCGGCATCGTCGTCGATCTCGCCTCGAACGGCAGCACGTACTGCGCATTGCTCTCCGACAACGGCGGATCGCGCTTCTGGGTGTACATCCTCGATCCGGAAGGCCGTCTGCTCCGCCGGATCGATCTTCAGGAAGAACGTCACGACGCGGTGACCGCCACCACGGAAGGCTATCTCTCCGTCGGGTCGACGGTGCGTTGCGACGGTGTGAATGCCTGCACGCGCGAGCTGTCCACGATGCTCATCAAAGAGAGCGGCGCCACGACGCGCAACGTGATCACATCCGGTCTCACCTACTGGACTCAGGCGACGATCGAGCGCGGCGACGAAGGAGCGCTGGTCGCGTGGGCCAGCGACGACTACACCGCCGGCCGGTTCGCCGAATACACGATCGTCAATGACACGGGCGTTCGGAACGCTCCCATCGTGCGCGCGTTCCAGACCACCGAGCTGCACTCGCTCGGCAACGTTCCCCGCGTCTCCGCCGCGTTCGACGGCTCACGGCATCTTCTCGGTTTTCCAGTCCCCGGCCCTGATCCGTACAGTCCCAGCCAGTACCGCGGCGTACGGATCAGCGCGAGCGGCGCACTCCTCGACGCGCAGCCGACCGTCCTCGGCGACGACATGGCCGACGGCTTCGCCGGCGTCCGCACCGCATCGAACATGCTCCTGCTCTGGTCCGAACACGACGATGTGGTTGGCCGCGCGCTCGCGAACTTCGCAGCGATCGACACGCTCGCCGCGTCGTCCACGGTCGCGCGCTCGGCCGACCTGCAGACGAGTGTGAAGCTCGCCATCCGCGAACGCGGCCTCGCGGTATGGCGCGAGGGAGAAGCGCATACGTCCATCGTCGTGGCAGCGTTCGATCCGGCCACGCTCGAGACGCAAACGCCGCGGACTCTCGCCGGCGGGGCCGACGTGCTCTACTCCGCACCGTCCGTGGCCGCCGCATCCGAGACGTTTCTCACCGTCTGGCGTGAGAGCGATTCCGCGCGTACGCGCGTTTACGCGCGGCGTCTCCGTCCCGATGGAACGCCGCTCGATCCACAACCGCTGCAGCTCGATGACGCCAATGTCGGTCTTTTCGCCGATGGTGTGGATGACACCGCCGTGGCCACGGATGGACGCGCGTTTCTGGCCGTGTGGCGTCACGAACAGGAGCTGTACGGAGCGTTGATCCGGAACGACGGCACGCTCGCGGCGCAGCCGTTCCGCATCTCGCGCACGCCCACGAACTTCGACCCGCGGTTCGCGCCGGCGGTGGTATGGACCGGCAGTCTCTACGTCGTGGCGTGGCAGTTCGATGGACGCAATCCGCTGCTGCTCATCTCCCCGCCGCTTCCGCCGAAGGTCGAGCCGTTCGCTGCGCGTGTGACGCGCGAGGGAGTGCTGCTCGACACCGATGCGTCGGTCCGGCTCGCGTCGCTCGACGGATCGAGCTCGTCGATCGCACTGGCCACCGGCGCCGGGCGCGTGGTCGCGCTCTTCCTGCAGAGCCAGTATCTGACGCACTGCCTCCGCGCCGTGCTGCTCACGCCCGACGGGCAGCTGATGTCCAACGCCGTTTCATTGCAGTGCGGAGTGGAAACGCAATGGTCGCAGCGCGCGGACATCGCCGCGGCATTCGACGGATCGGCGTTCGTCGCAACGTGGTCCTACGGGCATGCGGCGCTGCGCGGCACTCGTCTGACCCGCAACGCCGCTCCATTCGATCCGTTCGAAGTCAGCGATGCGATCGCGTGGGGACCCGCGCTCGCGTCGTGGGCGAACGGAACGATCGCCGCCTATTCGCACGTGCGCGAAGACGTCGGCCGCGCCTTCGCCCGCACGATCGACGTCGCTGATGCACCGTCCGATCCGAAGCGGCGCGCGACGCGACACTGAACGATCGACAGCCGCCGCTCATCGACGCAGCGTGACGATTGCGGCGATGCCGAGGAGGGCGACGAACAGAGCGAAGCCCGCGGGATCGAGAGCGGGAACGGCTGGCGCGGGAGCGGCCACGGAGATCGGCACGATCTGCAGCCCTTGCAGCGCGTGCGCGGGATGCGAGGCCGGGCTGTCGAGCCGGCTGATCACCGTCACCCACTGAAGCGATGAAGTGATCGTGACGATGCCTTCGAGATGTGTCTGGCCGTTGACCCAGGAGAGCGGCGGATTCGCGGCCGGGCCGATGGTCGGTGTCACCTCTGTCTGATTGTCGAGATCGATGCCGATCGTCTGTACATACGATTTGTCGAGCTGATCGTCGGCGGTGCCTCTCCCGATGCTGTACACGCGGTAGGTCCCAGGCGTGAGACCGCGAACGCGGACGCCGAGTTGCCGGCTCGATGCGGTGTAGAAGTTGTCGCGTGCGAGCGCGGTATTGAAAACGCCGGACGTGTTCGTATCGGTGCCGATGAACGGCGTGTCGCCCCAGTTGATGTCGCCCGTGAACGTCGCGCTCTGCCCGACGTCGAACGCCACGCCGGTCGCGACGGATCCGTCGGCGAAAACGAGGCCCGCATTCGTCTCGGCCGTCACCATGTTCCACGACGTGTTGCTCAGCGGGATCGTGCCGGCGGCGTGCGCCGGTGCGTTCGTTCCCGAGTAAGCACCTTCGCCGTCGTTGAAATCGAACTGGATGGCCTTCTCCGCGAACGACGGCAACGCAGACACGCAGATCACAAGGAGGAAAGAGAGTCGCCGGTTCATCGGGCGCAGTGTGCCCGCGCGAAATGGAGCCGGCAGTGACGCCACACGCCAGCGAATGACATGGCGCGCCAGCTCTCACTGCGTGGCACGTCAGATCAATTCTTTGGCACGTTCGTCCACGCACCTTCTTCGCTCAGCGCGGCATTCTCGGGCCGTGCTCCGGAACAAACGGATCGCAAGCGCGGCGGCTGCGTCAGACGGTAGCGGTGTGCTCTTGCGCCTCGTGTGGCTCCCGCGCGTCGCTGCGGCGTTGCGCACGGCGGTACTCACCGGGTGCGGATCCCGTCCAGCGACGGAACGCGCGATGAAACGAGCTCGTGTCGGAGAACCCGAGAAGAAAGGCGACTTCCGGCAGCGGCAGACGGTCATCTGCCACGTAGCGGACGCCGAGGTCGCGCCGAACGGCGTCGACCAGCTGCCGGAACGTCAAGCCTTCGTGGTTCAGTGTGCGCTGCAGCGTGCGCGCGCTGGTGTGAAGGTGTCGCGCGACGGCCTCGAGCTCCGGAACGCCTCGGGACATGAGCATCGCCACCGCCTGCCGCACGCGATCGGCAGGCGAATCGAGCCGCGGAAGTCGCGCGATCAGTTGCTCCGCATGTTGCTGCATCAGCGCATGCAACATCGGATCGGCCGTCAGCACCGGGCGATCGAGAACCGCGCGATCGAACACGAGCTCACTTCGCTCGCAGCCGAACTCCAGCGACGCACCGAAAATCCTTCGATGCATCGAGACGTCGGCCGGTCTCGCATACGCGAATCGGACCACGTGCGGAGACCACGATTCGGCGGCCAGCCTGCGCCCGCGCAGATACATGCTCGCGAGCATGAAGTCGTGCGCGTGCCGCGGAAGTGGCAGCGGCAGGGGAGGTTGAATGTAGATGCGCGCATCGGGGCCGCCCGCATCGAGCCAGATGCCTCGGCCGTCATGGACGATCCGGAGATAACGGATGACCGTGTCGTACGCCGCGCCGATCGTCGCGCTGCTCTGGGCGACGTAATTCAGGAACGCGAGGTGCGCCTGCGGCATCTCGACGGCGTCGTACGCGAGCTCGAGCCCGAGGTCGGGAGCCTGGATCAGACGCGAAACCTCATCCAGCGCCACGGCGAATCGTTCGTGCGGTACACGCGCATCGACATCCTCGAGGACCGCCGGATCGATGCCCAGCCACTTCACGAATGCCGGCACGTCGAGGCCACGCCGCGCTCCGAACTGAATCAGCATCCGGATGTGGCCCGCGGCCACGGTGATCACCGCTCTCATCGCGCGCCAAAAATAATACGAAACCGATCGCGGAGAAGCAGCGTGCGCGGTGAGCGGGCGTCGCGATTCAGCGCACCGCGCGGCGTCGTGACGATCCGCCGGTGCCGTTCATGCGCATGGTCGGATCGCCGAAGAGCAGCAGCGTGCTGCGCACGTCGGGATCGACGGTGGCCCGCTGCGCGAGCCGCGTGGCGTCGCCGAGCGATTTGCCGGTAGCAAGGGCCGAGAGAAGCGCCTCGTTGGCGGCGAGCTGACCGGCCGGCTCGGTGAGCGTCGAGAACGCCCACACCGCCGCCGCGCCGCCATTGGCGTTGCGCAGCAGCGACTCGGCGAGGCTGTCCTGCATGAGGTCGTGGAAATAGCCGTTGAGGCACGTCATCGCCACGACCAGCGGCAGGTGCGCATTCGTCATCGATTTCGCATCGGCACTGTTGAAGAACGCGCTGCTTTCCCAGATCTCGACCGAACCATGCCCGCCGAAATGAATGATGCCGGCGCCGTTCGCCCACCGCTGCAACAGGTTCTGTCGCGCGGCGACGACTCCTTCGGTCTCGATGTCGATGTGCGTCGCGGTGACCGCGGTCTGTTCCGCGAAGCCGCCGCTGCCGCGCACGTAGACGACGTCGCGCGGATGCGTCGCGTCGCGTTCGTAGTCGAGGATCTTCGCCACCATCGATTGGAGCTCCGTGGCGTCGCGCGCGGGAAGACGGCCGATGCCGATGTCGGCAACACCGTCGTCACCGAAGTCGGTGAACCACGCATCGGACGGCGTGCGCTGCATCGCGCTCTCGACGAAATGCACCGGAATCACGTCGCTCGCGGCACCGCCGACGAAGTCGCGCGGATCGTACGAGCCGTCGCCCGCCAAGAGCACCGCCCGCGGACGCGCGTCCGCAACGAACGAACGAATGGCCTGCGGATCTTTCGCGCCGAAGCTGTATTCGTCGTAGACGTCTTCGATGTCGACGAGCAGCGCGTTCGCGCGCGCTGCGGCGAGCGGCTGCAGCGCGTCGTGAAATGCGCGCGGCGCGAGCATCACGAACGCGTTCTGCGCCGTGTCATGAAGATTCGACGGCACGTTCGCCTCGAGGCGCGCGGGTGATGCGAAGCTCGTGGTGACGAGGACGATGCGCATGCCGCTGCCGGTCATCGCGATCGTGTCGTTCTCGATCGCGAGCTGCACCGGCGACGCGGGATCGGTGATGTCGAATGCGGTGGCGGCGCTGGTGATCCCTTCGACGCGCACGCGCGTCTCGCCCGGTGCGGTGAAGAGCAGCTCGCCGTTCGTGGCCGCATAACGGCGCGAATAGGCGAGCCGTACGAGCTCGATCGCGCTCACGTCTTCGACGCCGTTCTTCGCCAGCAGCGCGATCTCGTTGTCGCCCTCGCGGAGCAGCGATGCCTCGACGGTGAGCGTGGCCGATTTCTTCGCGCGCCCTTCGAATTCGATTTCCCCGATCGTCGTGCCGTTGAGCGCTACCGCCACGCGATGGGGCTGT
Source organism: Thermoanaerobaculia bacterium (assembly GCA_036261885.1). Classification (GTDB taxonomy): domain Bacteria; phylum Acidobacteriota; class Thermoanaerobaculia; order Gp7-AA8; family Gp7-AA8; genus QHVT01. The sequence continues at coordinate 26,081 of DATAJY010000017.1, forward strand.
TCCGTCGCTCCCTGGATCGTGAGCGTCACCTCGGCCGTGCTGGCGTTCCGGTCGAGCTGCTCGAGGCGAAGGACCTGCCTCGCCGGCTGCGTCGCATCGTCCGTGATGACCGGACCGAAGAAGCCATCGCCCTGCTCGCTGACGAGCGTCGCATCGAAGATGCGTTTGTCGCGCAGCTGCACGGTGGCGATGAAACCGCTCGCCTCGTGCAAAGGAGCGGCCGTCATCACCGCATTCGACATGCGCGCGCCCACTCCTTCATCGGACGTGAGCCAGTACGTGCGCGTGCCGCTGGTGGCGGTGTCGAGCGGTGTGCCGTAGAAACGAATCGCATTCGTCGTCACGACGATCGGCACTTCGCGGCCGTCCTCGAACAGACGGAGTCGTTCGCGATCGGCACCGGCCGGAATCGCCATTTCGTAAATGCCTGCCGTCGCAACGCCGACCTTCCAGGCGAAGCGGCCGGCCAGATCGAAGTTGTTCTCCGCGGCGGCGGCGGTGGCGGCATGGGAGACGACGTGCGACGCGCGTGCGCGCACGCCTCGCGTCAGCTCACTGAGCCGCGGTGTGGGAAGAACGTGCGACCCGATGACGCCGCGGCGCGGCACGATCGGCCCATGCCATTCGCGCGTCCCGCGCACATCGAGCTCTTCGATCCAGTAGCTCGCGTTCGGTGTCGCCTGTTCATCGACCCAGCGGTACGACGTGCCGCCGGCGAGCCGCGGGCTGTTCACGAAGAACGCGGAGCCGGCGATCGGCGTCGTGGTCAGACAGACGCCATCGCGCCAGACGCGATAGCCGAGATTGTGCGACTGCCGGCCGGTGGTCCACTCGAGGAGCGTGCGCCGGCCGTCGCCGGTGGCGCGCATCGAATCCATCTCCACCGCCGTCGGCGCGAGCGTCGATCCGTAGAAGTCGTCGGCCGGCGCGTCGCCATTGGTTTTCTTGGAGAGGCCGAAGCCGGCGACGCCGGCGACGGTGACGCTGTTGTCGGTGCTGGTCGCGACGACCGTGCCGTTGATGATCAGCCGTTTGGAGGCATTGGTAACCGAGAGAACGAACTCGTTCGCGACGCCGAGTGCATTCGTCGCGGTGGTGGTCCCGGAAGCGAGCACGGTGACGGTGCCGCCGACGGAACGTGCCAGCACGTAATTGTCGTGCGCGTCGAAATAGGCGACGTAATACGAGCTGCCGCTCATCCGCGCATAGAGCTCCGCGTAGTTCTCGGCGAAGTTCGTGGTGAAGGTGACGGTGATGCCGACTACATATTCGGCGGACGGCGGCGTGGCGGCATTGGCGTAGACATCGAACGACGTGGTCTTGATCGTCTCGACGTGATTCGACTGCAGGCGCAGACCATCGCCGCGCAATCGCGTCCATGTGCCGCCGGTGTCGGGCGCGTGTGACTCCAGCAGAGTGCCGGAGGTGCCGGTGAACGTGTCGCGGACAAACGTCGTCTGTGCGTGCAGGGACACTGCAAACAGAGCGATGCACAGCGAACTGGATATGTACCGGAGCACGAGCGGACCCCTCCGCGGCTGAAGCCGCATGCATGGCATGCGGGAGTAATGCCTGAAACGGGACGCACGGACAGTGCGCCCGCTCCTGCATTACGCACGGGTCAACTTCGCGAACTTGGCGATGAATTTCTTCGAACCGGCGCGATCAAAATAAACCGTGAGCTTCGCGTCGGGACCGCTCCCTTCCATGGTGAGGATCGTTCCGACGCCAAACTGCTCATGACGCACGCGTTGTCCCCGCTTGAGCTCGGCTGCATTTCCGGCCGCGCCCGCCTGCTGTTGTTCTTTGGCCGCCTGAATCGCCGTCGGATCGAATTGCACCGGCGTGTTCTGAAAAAACGAAAGCACGCCGTTCACATTGTCGGGTTTTTTCGGCGCAACCGGCTGCGCGGCCCGAGGCGCCGCGGCCGCCGGACGCGATGGCGCGGAGGGCCTGGGCCGGTTTCCGTACGGCTGCCCGTAATTCGAACGCCCACTGTAGTTCGATCCGTAATTCGCCGAGCCGCCTCCGTACATCGGCTTTTCGCGCCAGTTCTCGACCTGCGAGGTATAGGCGCGCGCCAGACGGACGTGCTCTTTGGCGCTCTCCGGGATTTCCTCGAGAAACGGCGACGAATTCTGTTCGCGGAATTTGCCGTGCACGCGCCGCTCGTGCGCGTGGAGACAGAACAGCATTTCGCGCGCGCGGGTCATGCCGACGTAACAGAGCCGCCGCTCCTCTTCCATGTCGTCGGAGTGCTCGAGCGAATTCGCGTGCGGAAGGATCCCTTCCTCCATTCCCGCCAGAAACACGACCTTGAATTCCAGACCCTTCGCGGAGTGCAGCGTCATCAGCGTGACGCCTTTTCCCGCCTCGTATTTGTCGAGATCGGACATGAGCGAGAGCGAGTCGAGATATTCGGCGAGCGGCGCGTTCGGGTTCTGCTCGTAATACTCACGCGCGGAATTGAGCAGTTCGTCGAGGTTCTCGAGCCGTGACTCGTCCTGCAGATCGCGCGACTCCTGCAGCATGCGCCGGTAGCCGGTGCGCAACAGCACGTAGTCCATGAAATCGGGCAGCGGATTGGAAGCCGCGCGCTGCAGGTCGTGCACGATCTCGCGAAACTCCCGCACCGCTTTGGAGGCACGCGCGGGGAGAAAATCGAGCTCTCCTTCGATGACCGTCCACAAGGAAACGTTGCGGGTATTGGCCTGTTCATCGAGCGCGGCGACGGTGGTGTCGCCGATGCCGCGCGACGGAACGTTGATCACCCGCTCGATCGACGGCGTATCGTGCGGACGGACGGTCACGCGCACGAACGAGAGGATGTCCTTGATCTCGGCGCGCTCGTAGAACTTCACGCCGCCGACGACGATGTACGGCAGGTTCGCGCGCAGCAATTCTTCTTCGAACGGTCGCGACTGCGCGTTGGTGCGGAAGAGAATCGCGAAGTCGGTCAGCTTGTACTTCGAGCGCAGCGACGAGATTTTCTCCAGCACGAACTGCGCTTCCTCGCGGTCATTGCCGCACGTCACGATGCGTACCGGATCGCCCTGTCCGCCCTTCGTGAAGAGCGTCTTTCCCTTGCGGGCGATGTTGTTCGAGACCACGCCGGTGGCGGCGTCGAGGATGTTGCCGGTGCTGCGGTAGTTCTGTTCGAGCTTGACGATCTTCGCGCCCGGAAAATCGCGCTCGAAATTGAGGATGTTGTTGATGTCGGCGCCGCGGAAACGATAGATGGACTGATCTTCGTCGCCGACCGCGACGACGTTCGCACGGTCGCCGGCCAGCGCTTTCACCAGCGCGTACTGCGCACGGTTCGTGTCCTGGTACTCGTCGATCAACAGATGCTGAAAGCGGTCGTGGATCTCATGACGTACGTCTTCGTGCTGCTCGAGGAGCTCGACGTATTTGCCGATCAGATCGTCGAAGTCCATGGCGTCGAACTCGCGCAGTCGCTTCTGATAGAGGCGATAAATCTCCGCCACGCGCGCGCCGAAGAAGTCGTGATTCGATTTCTCGTACTCGACCGGCCCGATCAACTCGTTCTTCGCATTGGAAATCCGGGAGAGAACGGAGCGCGGCGGAAACGCCTCGTCATTGACGTTGAGCTCGCGCATGCAGCGGCGGATGAGCGTCAGCTGATCCGAGGTGTCGTAGACGGCAAACGATTTCGTGAAGCCGAGGCGATCGGCGTAGCGGCGAAGGATCTTGAGCGACGTCGAGTGAAACGTGCCGATCCACGGCCGGTAGCCGCCGCTCGGCGGAACGATCTGATCGACGCGGTGCAGCATCTCCGCCGCGGCCTTGTTGGTGAACGTGACGGCCAGAATGTTCTGCGGCCGGACACCCATCTCGCCGATGAGATACGCGATGCGATACGTGATGACCCGCGTTTTCCCCGAGCCCGCCCCCGCCAGAACGAGGAGCGGCCCGGTGCCGTGCGTCACGGCTTCACGCTGCTGAGGATTGAGAGTGGAAAGGTCGAGCATGTCCTGAAGGTGATCTTATCTGCGGGTGTCGGTTGTCGGTAGTCGGTTGTCGGGGGAACCGGTTGGCGGTTGGCGGTTGGCGGTTGGCGGTGGAACGATACTTCTGGTCGTGCGGCCGATCGTGATGATTGGCGATCAACGCTTCGGGGGTTCGCGTTCGAGCCATCGACGATGGACGACTAGAGCGCGATCTCGCCGGCCGTCGTATCCACCGCCAACCGCCAACTGCCAACCGCCAACCGGTTCCCCCGACTACCGACTACCGACAACCGACAACCGCCCCGCCGTGACCGGGAACGCATGACCGTGTGATGCTGTTCTGCCTGGAAACCCCGTCTTTCGGGTTAGACTTCCGCTGGTCCGCCCAGGAGGCTTCATGTTTGGTCTTGGTTTGCCTGAATTGCTCGTCATTCTCGTGATCGTCGTCGTCATCTTCGGCGCGAGCAAGCTGCCTCAGCTTGGCCGCGGTCTCGGCGAGGGCATCTCCAACTTCCGCGATGGTCTCAGCAAAGGCAAAGACGACAAGTCGCTGCCGAAAGCCGAAGACAAAGCCTGATTGGCGTCCCTGAAGTGGCTTCTCACCGGTGCCGGCGGCATGCTCGGCGCCGACCTCCGCGACGAGCTCACCAGCCTCGGTGAATCGGTCGTCGCTCTTTCCCGCACCGAGCTCGACATCACCGACTCCCGCGCCGTGAACGCCGCGGTCGCGGAACACGCGCCCGCCATCATCGTCAACTGCGCGGCCTACACGAAGGTCGACCTCGCCGAACAGGAAGAGTCGCTCGCCACCGCGATCAACGGATCTTCCGTCGAGCTCCTCGCCTCCGCCGCGAACTCCGTCGACGCACTGCTGGTCCAGGTTTCGACCGACTTCGTCTTCGACGGCTCGAAACGCATGCCGTACGAGGTCACCGACCCGACCAATCCGCTCTCGGTGTACGGGAAATCGAAGCGCCTCGGCGAGCTCGCCGCCGCGCACGCGGCCAGACACCTCATCGTGCGCACCTCCTGGCTCTTCGGCACGCACGGCCCGAACTTCGTCGAGGCCATTCGCAACCAGATCCGCAAAGGAACGAATTCGCTGCGCGTGGTCGACGATCAGCACGGCCGTCCGACGTACACGCCGCATCTCGCCGCCGCCATCGTCCGCCTCGGGCGCATCGCAAGCGAATCCGACGCAGCGCGCGGCATCGTGCATTACGCCGATGAAGAGGCCTGCTCCTGGTTCGATTTCGCGTCCGCGATCGCGGAAGGCTCGGGCATCGAAGTGAAACCGGTGAGCTCGGCCGAGTTCCCGCGTCCCGCCGTCCGTCCCGCGTACTCGGTGCTCTCGACGGAGCGCTACGAGCGGCTCACGGGAGTGAAGGCGGCGTCGTGGCGGGAAGGTCTGGCGGAGTATCTAGAACGGCGTACATGAGGAACTCGACGTTCCCTTCCGCCCCTTTGATCGGGCTTTCGATCACGCCCTTCACCTCGAACCCCAGGCCGGCCGCGCACGCCACCACCCCGTCGACCGCGGCCTGACGTTTCTCCTCGTCACGCACGATTCCCCCTTTGCCGACCTCGTGCTTCCCGACTTCGAACTGCGGCTTGATCAGCGCGACCAGCTCGCCGCGCAGAAAGTTCACCACGGCCGGGAGGATCAGCTTGAGGGAGATGAACGACACGTCGATGGAAACGAAGTCGACCGGCTCGTCGAAGTTCTCCGCCTGCAGGTAGCGCGCGTTCGTCTTCTCGCGGTTGATCACGCGCGGATCGTTGCGCAGCGAGACATCGAGCTGGCCATGGCCGACGTCGATCGCATAGACCTTATTTGCACCACTCTTTAACATCACATCGGTAAAGCCACCCGTTGATGCGCCGATATCTGCGCACACTTTATCGCTCACATTAATTGCGAACGATTTCAGCGCGCCGGCCAGTTTCATCCCGCCGCGTCCGACCCACGGATGCTCGAGCTCCGCGATGGCCAGCTCGTCGTCAGCGAGGACGTTCGCCCCGGCCTTGTCGACGAACTGCCCGTTCACCAGAGCGCGCCGGGCCATGATCAGCGACTGTGCCTTCGCCCGCGAGTCGACGAGCCCCCGCTCGACGAGCGCGACGTCGAGACGCTGCTTCTTCATCACTTCGCGGTGGCGCGTTTTCCGTAGACGAACTCGTCGACGTGCTTCAGCTCACCGACCGTGCCGTACTGCTCGCGCGCGACGAACTCCCGCACCCGCTTCGCGATCCCTTCCGCGTGCAGGTCGTATTGCGCGCGGAGGACGTCCTGCGCGCCGTGGTGCACGTACTCGTCGGGAATGCCGATGCGGTGGAAGCGGACGTCCTGGATCCCGAGCTCTTCGCAGCGCTCGATCACCGCGGAGCCGAAGCCGCCGGCCAGCGAACCTTCTTCCACGGTAATCACGCACGAATTCGGTACGCAGTATTTCTGAATCAATTCATCATCCAAAGGCTTGATGAATCGTCCATTGATTACCGTGACGTTAATGTTGTCTTTGGCGAGAAGCTCCGCCGCTTCGAGCGACGGCCACACCTCGTTGCCGATGGCGAAGATCGTGGCATCGGTGCCTTCGCGGAGCACCTCGCCCTTGCCGATCGGCAGCGCCTTCAGCTCGGCGTCGAGCGCCACGCCCTGGCCGTTGCCGCGCGGGTAGCGCAGCGAGACCGGATGGCCGCACTCGAACGCGGTCTTCACCATGTGCCGCAGCTCGTTCTCGTCTTTCGGGGCCATGCAGATCATGTTCGGGAAGATCCGCAGGTAGGCCATGTCGTAGATGCCGTGATGGGTCGGGCCGTCCGCGCCGGCGATGCCGCCGCGATCGAGCGCGAAGACGACCGGCAGATCCATGATGGCCACGTCGTGAAAGACCTGGTCGAAGGCGCGCTGCAGGAACGTCGAGTAGATGGCCGCGACCGGCTTCATCCCCTGCGTGGCCATGCCGCCGCAGAACGTCACCGCGTGCTCTTCGGCGATGCCGACGTCGAACATCCGCTCCGGGAAGGCCTTCGCGAACTTGTCGAGGCCCGTTCCTTCCGGCATCGCGGCCGTGACGGCGATGATCTTCGGATCGTGCTTCGCCATCTCGACGAGCGCGTCCGCGAAGACGGCCGTGTACGTCGGCGGCGCCGGCTTGTCCGATTTCTTCCCCTCGCCGGTGACGATGTCGAACGGCGAGACGCCGTGTGACCAGATCGGCTTGTTCTCGGCCGGCTTGTAGCCTTTGCCCTTCTTGGTGATGACGTGGATGAGGATCGGACCGTCGTAGTCGCGATGCTCTTCGAAGAGATCGAGCAGCAGGTCGAGATCGTGGCCGTCGTACGGCCCGAGGTATTTGAAGCCGAGCTCTTCGAACAGCGTGCCGGGCACGATCATGTTCTTGAGCACCTGCTCCATGTCGTGCGCGAGACCGTGCAGTTTTCCGCCGATCAGCGGCACGCGGTCCATCACGCCTTTGGCGAGCTCCTTGGCCTGGTTGTAGCGCTGCCCCTTGATGATCTGGTTGAGATAGCCGGACATCGCGCCGACGTTCGTCGAGATCGACATGTCGTTGTCGTTCAGGACGATCATCAGTTTGCGCTTGAGGTGGCCGGCCTGGTTGAGGCCTTCCAGGGCGATACCGCCGGAGAGCGCGCCGTCGCCGATGATGGCCACCACGCGATAGTCCTCTTTCCGGAAATCGCGCGCGACGGCGATGCCGAGAGCCGCGGAGATCGAGGTCGAGGCATGGCCGGCGTTGAAGACGTCGTACTCCGATTCCTCGCGTTTGCAGAAGCCGGAGATGCCGTTGTGCTGGCGGATGGTGTGGAACGTATCCCGCCGGCCGGTGATGAGCTTGTGCGGATAGCTCTGGTGGCCGGTGTCGAACACGATCTGATCGCGCGGCGTGTCGAATGCGTAGTGCAGCGCGAGCGTCAGCTCGACGATGCCGAGGTTTCCGCCGAAATGACCGCCCATCCGGGAAACCACGTCGACGATCTGGTCGCGGATCTCCTGGGCAACCTGAGGAAGCTGTTTGCGATCGAGCTTACGAAGGTCGCGCGGCGTTTCGATCGAATCGAGAAGTCGTGGCATCTTTTGTCCGGTCCCCGACCGCTCTCTAGGAGCGGCGTTCGCAGATGTAACGTGCGATCGGTGCGAGGGTATTCACAGGACCGGCGATGATAGCAGCGTTTTTCAGCGCTTCCCGAAGCAGCCGGTCCACCTCGGAGCGTGCTGCCTCGGCGCCCAGAAGTGCCGGCCACGTCAGCTTTCCCTGCGCAATATCCTTTCCAGCGGTCTTTCCGAGCGTGGCCGAGGACTCTTCGATGTCGAGCAGATCATCGACGATCTGAAAGGCCAGGCCGAGTGCGTCCGCATACGTCCGGAGCGCTACGAGCTGCGCATCGGTCGCGTTCGCCAGCAATCCGCCGAGCATCGCCGATGCCGTGAAGAGCTTGCCGGTCTTGTTGCGATGAATGAACCGCAGCTCGCGCAGCAGCGCGTCGCGATCCTCACTTTTCTCGTGCGTGCGCTCGGCCACGATGTCAGCGACCTGACCGCCGATCATGCCGGTCGAGTCGACCGCGGTGGCGACCTCCGCGATCGCACGCAGTTGCCGCGCCGCATCGACGCCGGCGATCGGCCGGGCCAGCCAGGAGAACGCCTCGGTGAGCAGAGCATCGCCGGCCAGCACGCCCATCGCCTCGCCGTACACGACATGCGTGGTCTTGCGGCCGCGACGCAGATCGTCGTTGTCGAGCGCCGGCAGATCGTCGTGCACGAGCGAGTAGGTGTGGATGAGCTCGAGCGCACAGAACGGCACGAGCAGCGGATCGCCGTCACGCAACGCCGACACGCCGCACGCCTCCGCCGCGGCGATGGCGAGAATCGGACGAAGGCGTTTGCCGCCGCCGAGGACCGCGTAACGCATCGCCTCGTGAATCACAGGGGGCTGCGTGTTCGCGGGAGGAAGATGACGATCGATGGTCGCGTCGACGAGCTCGCGCCACGCATTGAGCTGCGTTTTGAACTCGCTCACTTACTCGCCCTCGGCGCCGAGCTCGTGATCTTCGTCGAGCTCTTCGTCTTCGAAGGGCTCCGTCACCGGCTGCCCTTTCGCATCCGCGAGAATCAACTCGATCTTCTTTTCCACTTCTTCGAGCCGCTGATGGCAGAAACGCGAGAGACGAATCCCTTCCTCGAACAGCTGCAACGACTCGTCGAGCGGCAGTTCCTCGCTTTCGAGCCGATGCACGATCTTTTCGAGCTGCTGAAACGACTTCTCGAAATCATTGCGCCGGGTGGCCATCGGCGCGCGTTATAGCACGCGCGGCGCTATCCTCGGCGCATGCACAAACTGGCGGCGTTTGCGGTCTGCGTTCTCCTCGCGTTTTCTCTTCACGCCGATGACGATGCCCATGCGCTCTTCGATCGCATTCGCGCGCACGACGCCGCGGGCGTCGAGACGCTGTTGAAAGCGGGTGCGAAGCCGAACGCGCGTGACATGTTCGGACGTCCGCCGCTGTGGAACGCGATCGAACAGAAGGATGCCGCGATCGTAAAGCTGTTGCTCGCGCACGGCGCCGATCCGAACGATCCCGGCAAGCATACGAATCCGAGCTTCGACTCCGGCGCGACGCTGTTGATGCAGGCGGTCGATTCGGGCAACGTCGAGATTCTCGATGCACTGCTCGCCAAAGGAGCGAAGCCGGACGTCGCCAATCAATACGGGATGAACCCGCTGATGATCGCGTGCATGGCCGGCAATGCCTCGATGGTCTCCGCGCTCATCGAGGGAAAGGCGAACGTCAACGCCACCGACCCGAACGGCACGCCGGTGTTGTGGATGGCGGTGAAAGGCGGCAGTGCCGACGCCGTCGCGGCGCTCCTGAAGGCAGGTTCCGGATTCGGCGAGTACAAACAGCTGGTGATCGACACCGCGAACGAAGGCGGCGACGAGAAGATCATCGCGTTGATCGCGAAGGCCGCGGAACAGTAGGCACTTCAGGCACTTCGTGCGGCGGCAACACGACCACATCTTGTCGCTCATGCCAAGAACGAGCTGGTCGTTTCTGGCGGCGCTGCTGCTGCTCGCCGGCACTGTGACCGCTGCGCCTCCGAATCCGCCGGGCGCCGACAGGATCAACGCGCGCATCGCGCATGACGTGCAGTGGTTCCGCTCCACGCTCCAATCGTCGAAATGCCCCGCGGCGGCCGATGCGCTCGAAGCCGCGGCGCGGTCGTGGTCCGACGATCCTTCTCGCAGCGGCGACGAGGAAGAGCGGGCCTGGCAGGTGTCGAAGAAGGCGGTGAAAGCGGGTTGCGACGACGCGCGCGTGCTCTACGTCTACGCGCGCATGTACGACTCCGCGGCGAAAGAGACGGCCGAAGAATCGACGCGGCTCGCGCGCGCTGCCGCGGCGGCGCTCGATCGTTCCGACGCGCGGGCGATGTTGAAAGTGATGGGGCACGTGCGCGCGGCGCAGCGCATCATCGCGGAAGCACGCGCGAAGAAGGCGAACAGCGCGCCGGGTGCGGCGGAGCAGCTCGATGCCGCGGCCACGCAGTGGCTCGAGGCGGCGAAGGATCCGGACATCCCGCAGACGTATCTCGCCGATGCGTTTCAGGCGTATCTCGATTCACGCCGCGATCTCGTGCAGGATCGCCGCACGTACGCCACCCCGATTCTCGAGGCGTTCGCGAAGAAGCCGGCCTTGCAGCAGTTGCTGCGCGCGCGTCTGGCGATCGATCTCGCCTGGGATGCGCGCGGCAATCGCTCCATCGACAAGACCAGCGACACCGCGCAGAAGGTGTTCGCCTCGCGGCTCGGCGAAGCGGAGACCGAAACGTTGAAGCTTGCGAAGCTCGATCCGACTTCCGCGGTGGTCGGTCCGTTCATGCTGGCCGTGCTTCTCGGTACGGAATGCGATCGCGCAACGCTCGATGCGTGGTTTCGTTATGCGCTGACGCTCGATCCCGGCAGCAGCGATCCGTGGTTCGCGCGACTGCATCATCTCGAGCCGCGCTGGCATGGCAGCGCCGAGGAGATGATCGAGGTGGGACGGGAAGCGCTGGCGACGAAGCAGTTCGCGTATCGCGTGCCGTTCGTGCTCGTTTTCGCACACCAGCAGCTGGCCGATGACGATCCCTCTCATTTCGACGATCCGGCGGTCTGCCGCGACGTGCGCGCGGTGTTCGATCCGTATCTGAAAGAGCATCCCGATGCGCTGTACGAGCGCAGCGGATACGCGTATTTCCTTTATCGCTGCGAAGACTTCACCGGCGCGAATCGCGAGATCAAACGTCTCGGCAGCGAGCGCCGCCTCGGACCGTTCCAGACGAAAGCGGCGTTCGACAAGATCAAGGTCGAGGCCGCGCTGAACGCGCATTAGCCCCGCCGCACGAAGAGGAGCTGGTCATGAAGAAGACGCTCTCGCTGCTGTTGCTCTGCTGCATCTCCCTGCCGCTCGCCGCCGACGCGGCAAAAGCGAAGAAGAAGCTGGAGCGCGACGGCTACCCGCTCACCGTCGAACGCTTTCACAGCGCGATCTTTCTCGGTGAGGCGAAGGTGGTGGCGCTCTATCTCGAAGCCGGCATGCCGGCCGACGCCGCGAATGACAAAGGGCTCAGCGCGATTCACAAAGCGGCGGCGCTCAGCGACTCGAAGATTCTGGAGATGCTGCTCAAAGCAGGGGGCGATGCGAATGCCGCCGCCGCGAACGGCGACACGCCGCTCTGTCATGCGGCCGATGACGGCACGGTGAAGAACGTCGAGCTGCTGCTCAAAGCAGGCGCCGACGTGAATGCCGTCTGCAACTCCAGAAACACGGCCCTGAGCGAAGCGGTCGGCGACGGAGACGCGGCGAAGACGACGCTGCTGCTCAAAGCAGGCGCCGACGTGAATCAGCGCGACTCCACGAACGAGACGGCGCTGCATCGCGCCGCGGAGCTTTCCGATGCGACGGTCGCGACGATGCTCATCGCCGCCGGCGCGGAGCTCGACGCGAAGAACCGCAGTGGTGCGACTCCTCTCTTCGAAGCGATCGAAAGCGACAGCGCCGCCACGGTGAAAGCGCTGCTCGATGCCGGCGCGAATCCGAACACGAAAACGTCCGCGGGATTCACGCCGCTCTACGAGGCCACGCGCTTCAATCATCCGAAGCTCATCCCGCTCCTTCTCGCCGCCGGTGCCGATCCGGCGGTGAAGTACGACGGCAAATCGATGCTGCAGGTCGCGCGCGAGGAGAAGAACGCGGAGAGCATCGCCCTCCTCGAAAACGCGAAAGCCGTGAAGCCGGCCGCGGCCCCCGCGAAACCACCGAAACCCGCGGGCGATCCGGTCGCGCAGCTGAAAAAGATGGGAATCCATACACCGGACGAGGCGGCGCTGTTCGAGCGCGTACGCGCACACGATGCACGCGCGGTCGGGCTGCTGATCGCGGCCGGTGTGAAGACGAGCGCACGCGATCCGTTCGGACGTCCGCCGCTGTACGACGCCGTCGAGAACAAGGATCTGGAGACGGTGCGAGTGCTCCTGGCCGCCGGCGCCGATCCGAATGATCCCGGCAAGCATGTGCGCGCGGAGTTCGAATCGGGAGCGACGCTGGTGATGGTGGCGGTCGATTCGGGCGAGCTCGAGATTCTGCGCGCGTTGCTCGACGCGGGAGCGAAGCCGGACACCGGAAACATGTACGCGATGAATGCGCTGATGAGTGCCTGCATGTTCGGCAAGGCGGAGATGGTGCAGGCGCTCGTCGACGCGAAAGCGAACGTGAATGCGGTGAACAGCGCCGGGACGCCGGTGCTGTGGATGGCGGTGAAGGGCGGCAGCGCCGAGGCGGTGGAAACGCTTCTCGCTGCCGGTGCGAAGCTCGGCAAGAACAGGAAGCTGATCGTCGATCAAGCCGCGGAGAGCGGCAATCCGCGCATTCGCGAACTGATCGCGAACGCCGCCGGCACGTCGATCGCCGCGAAAGCGCCGCCGCCGCTGCCGGCGTCGAAGAAGAAGTGGGTGACGGCGAAAGAGATGTGGGACCTCGCACTGCCGCTCGCACGCAAGTGGGAAGTGGATGCCGATCTCAACGAGCTGACCACGCTGCGCGGCGCCGATCTCGACGTCGAAGGACGCTCCCACAACTGGCTGGCCAGCTTCTACTCGCCGAGCGCCCAGAAGATCTTTCAGGTCACCTACGACGACGGCAAGGTGACGACCTTCGATCACCCCACCAATCGCCTCGGCGTCATCAGCGTCAACGCCAGCACACTCTTCGACACCAGGAAACTGAACGCCATGGCCGACGAAGCCGGCGCGTCGAAACTCACCTCCCGCGGCATCCGCCCGACCGTCGGCCTGATCAACAATCCGGTCGCCGGCCCATCGTGGTACTTCAACTACAGCGACCCCGAAACGAAGAGAAACGTCGGCACGGTGGTGATCAGCGCCGTGAGCGGGAGAATCGTTTTGAATGATGTGAAGTAGGGAAATCAGTGATGAGCGATGAGCGATGAGGTTCGACAGGCTTCGCGAGAGCCACCATTCGTTGCGATGACGTCATGTCGCACAACGTGGCTCTCGCGATGCGTGTCGAACCTCATCGCTCATCACTCATCGCTGGCTCCAACCTCATCTCTCGCCCAGTACTTCGGGCCAAACGCTCTCCACTCCGAGGGTCTGTGAATCGACGGTTGCGTTGAGCCGGCCTTTCTTCAATTGCACTTCGATGGGATCGCCGACCTGCACCTGGTTCGAATCGAGGATTGGTTTGCGGCCGCGTTTCGTGCGGGAGAAGGCGATGGCGTAGCCGCGCGAGAGGACGCTGAGCGGCGAGACGGCCTGCAGGGTGGAGATGACGGCGCGCAGCTTCTGGCGCTCGCGTGCGATGCGCGCGGGGTATTGCGCGAGCGGTTCCTCGCAGGCATCGAGGCGCCGGCGCAGGGTTTTCGCGCGCGCATCGAGCATGCGGAAGAGCATCACCCGGCGGCGCTCGAGGCGGTCGCGCTGCATGCTCACGCGGCGCACGACGATGCCGAGGCGATCGCTCGATGAGAGATGGCGCAGCTCGTGGCGATAGTTTCGGACGCGTGCCTCGACGACGTGGCGGATGCGGCGCGTCATCGCGTCGACGTGCAGGCAGATCTCGCTCTTGGCGCGCACGACGATCTCCGCCGCGGCCGACGGCGTCGGCGCGCGCAGATCGGCGACGAAGTCGCAGATCGTGAAGTCGGTCTCGTGTCCGACCCCGGAGATCGTCGGCAGCTCGCACGACGCCACGGCGCGCGCGACGATCTCTTCATTGAAAGCCCAGAGATCCTCGAGCGAACCTCCGCCGCGGCAGATCAGCACGACGTCGTGCAGCTTCCAGCGCGACAGATGTTTGAGCGCCGCGGCGATCTCGCGGCCGGCGGTGGCGCCCTGCACGCGAACCGGGTAGATCTGCAGCGTGATGTTCTCGAAGCGGCGCCCGAGCACGTGCAGGATGTCGCGCACGGCGGCGCCGCTGGGGCTGGTCACCACCGCGATGCGCTGCGGCAGCATCGGAATCGGCTTCTTGCGCGACGCGTCGAAGAGCCCTTCTTCCGCGAGCCGTTTCTTCAGTTGCTCGAACGCGAGTTGCAGCGCGCCGAGGCCGGCCGGCTCGGCGGCGACGGCATTCATCTGAAACTCGCCCTTCTGCTCGTAGATCGTGAGCCGCCCGCGCACGATCAGCTGCAGACCGTTCTCGATCCGGAAGCGGAGATGGCGCGCGTTCGTGGCGAACAGCACCACCCGCAGCTGCGCGCGTGCGTCTTTCAGCGTGAAGTAGAGATGCCCCGCCGACGAGCGCATGAAATTCGTCACTTCGCCTTCGACCGAGATGTCGTTGTAGCGATAGAGATCGAGATTCAGCTGACGGATGAGGTCGGATACGCCGTAGACGCGGACCTGATTCACGTTTCGCATTCTCCACGTTCCGCGCTGTCAACAACTTCAAATAACAGGCATCGCCCTTGCCTTGCCTCATTCCGCCGCGCCGCAACGATTCAGACGCGGAGCGAAGAAATTCAGCAGGAGTCAAAGAAATGATCAAGAAACTGATGCGCACCTCGGTCGCCGCGGCAGGCTTCGCGGCTCTTCTCCTCTCGGGCGCATGCGCCCATCACAACGCGGTCGAAGACAACACCAACACGGTCGTCGAAGTGCGTCCGGAAGACGCGAGCGCGAGCGGCGTGCAGCCTGGTCCGGCGATCGCGGACAGCGACGGCAACGTCTATTCGTCGAGCTCCGCGCCGGGGAGCGGCAATGCCGCGGGCGTCGGCACGAACACGAACGTCAACAACATCGCCGCCAGCAACAGCTCGATGACCAGCAGCAGCTCGGTCACGACGACGACGGAAGTCGGCACGGTCGACACGGAGCGCGACCTCGACACCGCGCGCGACGTCGAGCCGCTGGAGACGACCACGACCACGACGATCACGTCGAGCCCGAGCAACACCAGCACGACCACGACGCGTACCGAAACAGTCGATGTGCCGATGACCTCGTCGGCTCAGGAAGACACCACGTCAACCACGACCACCCGCACGCGACTGCGCAAGGATTAAGGCAACCACCAACCGCCGCGCCGAGACGGCGCACTGCTCAGCCGGCGTGGACGCCGGCGTTCCGCCGTGGAACGTCGCCGTCCCGGCGGCTGAACACGCGGCGTCTCGATGGAAGAAACGAGCACACGCACGACACGCAACCACCAACCCCCGCGCCGAGACGGCGCTGAGCACGCGGCGTCTCGACGGAAGACACGAGCACACGCACGCGACACGCAACCACCAACCACCCGCGCCGAGACGGCGCACTGCTCAGCCGGCGTGGACGCTGGCGTTCCGCCGTGGAGCGCCGCCGTCCCGGCGGCTGAGCACGCGGCGTCCCGCCGCCCCTACTCCGCCGTCAGCGGGCCTTCGGCGCGCCCTTCGATGAACTGACAGACGATCGGATCCGTCGAGCGCTGAAACTCTTCCGGCGTCCCCTGCTCGATGATCGAGCCGTGGTAGAGCATGGCCACGCGGTCCGCGATTTTGAACGCCACTTTCATGTCGTGCGTGATCGTCACCGTGGTCGTGCCGAGCTTCTGATCCATCTCGGTGATCAGTTCCGCGACGACATCGCTGATGACCGGATCGAGTCCCGTCGTCGGCTCGTCGAACAGCAGAATCTCCGGCTTCAGCGAGATCGCGCGTGCGAACCCGACGCGCCGGCGCATGCCGCCCGAGAGCTCCGACGGGCGCTTCTTCTCGACGCCGTGCAGATGAACGTCCTCGAGACATTCGTGCACGCGGTCGCGAATCTCCTGCTCGCTCATCTTCGTGTGCCGGCGCAGCGGAAAGGCGATGTTCTCGAACACCGACATCGAGTCGAAGAGCGCCCCTTCCTGGAAGGCCATGCCGAAGCGGCGGCGGAAGTGATTCAGCTCCACGTCGCTCATGTTGGTCATGTCTTCGCCATCGACGAAGACGCGTCCGCGATCGGGCTGCAGCAGTCCGATGATGTGTTTCAGCGTGACGCTCTTGCCGGTGCCGGAGCCGCCGACGATGACCAGCGATTCGCCGCGCTCGACGTCGATGGTGAGGTCGCGCAGCACCTGCCGGCCGTCGAACGACTTGTACAGATGCTGCAGAGAGATCATCGGCTGCATGGCTAGAAAAGGATCTTCGTCAGAAAGAAGTCGCTGAGCAGAATGATCAGCGATGCGGAGACGACCGCATACGTCGTGGCCCGGCCGACGCCTTCCGCGCCGCCGGTGGTGTGATAGCCGCGCACGCAGCCGGTGATCGAGAGAATCAGACCGAACACCGCCGCTTTGATGAGACCACTCCAGACGTCATTGAGCGCGAGAAACTGAAACGTGTTGAGCTTGTAGACCACCGGGTTGGTGTGCATGAGCTTCACGGCCACGAGGTAGCCGCCGTACACGCCGAGGGCGTCGCCGAGGATGGTGAGGAAAGGGAGCATCACCACGGCGGCGATCACGCGCGGCACGAAGAGATACTGAATCGGCTCCGTCGCCAGCGCTTTGAGCGCATCGATCTGTTCGGTGACGCGCATCGTGCCGATCTCCGCGGCCATCGATGAGCCGACGCGCCCCGTGACCATCAAGCCGACCAGCACCGGCGAAAGCTCCCGCAGCATCGCCAGCGAGACCACGCTGGCGACGAACTGCTCCGCGTGCACGCGCTGAAACCCGCTGAAGGTCTGCAGGCAGAGCACCATGCCGGTGAACATCGTGGTGAGAAAGACGACCGGGATGGAGTCGACCCCGACGCGCACCATCTGCCGGAACCATTCGCCGAAGTCATACGGCGGACGGAAGGCCCACTGGAGCGTGCGCCACAGCCCATCGAACCAGAGTCCGGTTTGCTCGAAGAGGCGGATGAAGCGCGTGCCGATGCGGTCGAGAATTCTGATCATGCGTCGAAGCGTGTCCGGATGCGTGCGTCGTGAGCGTCGGTGAAGAGGCGCGGCACGCGCGCGCTCACGCTGCAGAACACCTCGTAAGGGATCGTATCAAGTTTCGCCGCGAGCTCTTCGACGGCGATCTCGTCGCCTCCCTGCGCGCCGAGCAGCACCACTTCGTCGCCGAGCGCCGCGTCCGCGATGTCGGTGACGTCGATGGTCACGAGATCCATCGACACCCGTCCGACCACCGGCGCGCGTTTTCCGCGCACGAGCACTTCCCCCTGGTTCGACAGTGCGCGGGCGTAGCCGTCGGCATATCCGACCGGCAGCGTCGCGATGCGGCTGGCACGCGTCGTTCGAAACGTCGTGCCGTAGCCGATGGCGTGGCCCGGCGGCAGTTCCTTGAGACGCGCGATCTCGGTGCGCCAGCGCAGGAGCGGCCTGAGGCGCGTGGCATCGCGATCGAGCGGAGCCGCGCCGAAGAGCGCGATTCCGGTACGCACGAAATCGCCGGGCGTGATGCCGCGCATCGTGGCCGCGCTGTTCGCGGCGTGATGCTGCGGCGCGTCGATGCCTGCTTCGCGCAGCGTTTCGACGAGCGTGTTGAAGCGGGCCAGTTGTTCGTTCGTGAAGGGATCGGCGGTGTCACCGGCATTCGCGAAATGCGTGTAGATCGCATCGACGCGCAGCCGTGGTGCGGAGCGAATCAGTTCCGCGACGCGCGGGAACTCGGTCTCGACGCTGCCCATCCGTCCCATGCCGCTGTCGATCTTGAGATGGATGGCAATGTCCTTTTCCCTCGCTACCCGCGCCACGATCTCGAGCTCCTCGGGGCCGGGCACGCCGAGCGTGAGCTCGTGCTCGAGCGCGATCCGCACCTGCGGTTCCTTCAGCGGCCCGAGGACGAGAATCGGCAGCGTGATTCCGTTGCGCCGCAACTCGAGCGCCTCTTCGAGCAGCGCGGTTCCGATCATGGCCACGTTGCGCGTCATGCAACGTCTCGCCAGCTCCACCGCGCCGTGTCCGTACGCGTCGGCTTTGAGCATCGCAATGAGCCTCACCCCATCGGGAAGGCGCGACACGATCGCGTCGACATTCGCGTCGAACGCACGCAGGTCGATCTCCGCCCAGGTCGGTCGAATGGAGCGCGTGAGCTCAGGAAGAGAAGACATTCAGATTCTGCCCGTTCATCGGCCGGGAGCGATCGGATGCAAGAAACAGGATCGCTTCCGCGACTTCCGCGGGAGTCATGGACGCCGGCGCGCCTCCGCTCGCCTCCGCCCACATCGGTGTATCTACGGAGCCGGGACTGACACAGTTCACCCGCACACCGCGCGATTTCGTCTCCACCGCCAGCGCCTCGGTCAGCGAGATCACCGCTCCCTTGCTCGCGCAGTACGAAACCCAGCCGGCAAACTTCTCCGGCCCCGGCACGCCCGAGATCGAGGCGACGTTCACGATCGCTCCCACGCCGCGATCGAGCATCGACGGCAGCGCGCGGCGGCAGGCGAGAAAGATCGAATGCACGTTCACGTCGAACATCCGCTGCCACATCTCCAGTGTCGTATCGACGAGCGGCGCGGGCTCGATCATGCCGGCGTTGTTGATCAGAATCGAGCACTTGCCGAAGCGGCTCTCGGTCATCGAGAAGAGACGTTCGACCACGGCGAGATCGCTGACGTCCCCCGCGACGGCGAGCATGCGGTCGCCGTGTCGCGACGCGAGCTCCTGCAACCGGTCCGCGGAGCGCGCGCAGATCGCGACCTTCGCACCACGTTGTGCGAGCAGTTCCGCGGCATGACGTCCGATGCCCGAGGATGCGCCGGTGACGATCGCGACTTTTCCGTCGAATTCACTCATAATCCGGCGCAGGCTATCCCAACAATTGTGGATTGAGGAGACTCGGCATGCCGCAGACCGTCAATGACGTGCTTCAACTCTTCCTGCGCTGGGCACACGTGGTAGCAGGGGTCATCTGGATCGGCCACCTCTACTTTTTCAACTGGGTCAACGCTCATTTCGCCAAGGCTCTCGACGGGCCGACCAAGAAAATCACGGTGCCGGAGCTGATGCCCCGCGCGCTGTTCTGGTTCCGCTGGGGTGCTGCCTGGACGTGGCTCACCGGCATCCTCCTCGGCGGTCTCATTTACTACCACTCGAAAATCGTGTTTGACGATCCGACCGATCCGAACAACAACCCGTGGCTCTGGCTGGCGATCGTGCTGGTGATCCTCGCGGTCGGCTTCGTGATCTACAACGCGGTGATGAAGTCGGTGAAGAACGTGCTCGTGGCCAACACGATCGTGCTGCTGCTCTTCGCCGGCGTGTACCTCTTCCTCGAGCACGTCGGGAAATTCGGCGGCCGCTCGCTCTACATCCACACCGGTCTGATCTTCGGCACGATCATGGCCGCGAACGTCTGGATGGTGATCTGGCCCGCGCAGAAGCGGATCATCACCGCCACCAAGAACGGCACCGCGCCCGATGCGACCGACGTCGCCCAGGCCGGCCTGCGCTCGCGCCACAACACGTTCCTCTCGGTGCCGCTCATCTTCACGATGATCAGCAACCACTACCCGACGATGTATGGCCAGACCTACCGCGATCTCTGCCTCCTCGGCGTGATCGTGCTCGGCTTCGCCGCCGTCCGCTGGATGTACGGCAAATCGGCGAAAGTCTCCGGCTTCTAGTGCGCTTACTGCAGATCGACGCATTCACGAGCGAGGCATTCCGCGGCAATCCCGCCGCGGTCTGCCTCCTCGACCGGGAACGCCCCGACTCGTGGATGCAGAACGTGGCCGCGGAGATGAACCTCTCCGAAACCGCGTTCCTCCTGCGCGCGGAAGACGGCTACTCGCTGCGCTGGTTCACTCCCGCCGTCGAAGTCGCGCTCTGCGGCCATGCCACGCTCGCCAGCGCGCACGCGTTGTGGGAAGAAGAGCAGCTCCCCCACGCGCGCTTTCACACGAAGAGCGGGCTGCTGACCGCGACGCGCGCCGGCGATCGGATCGAGCTCGATTTTCCCGCCACGCGCGAAGTCGCCGCACAGGCGCCTCCCGACCTTCTCGAATCGCTCGGCATCGCCAACGCGATTTACGTCGGACGCAACAAATTCGATTACCTCGTCGAAGTCGCCTCGGAAGAAGAGGTCCGCGTACTCGCTCCCGATCATGCGCGGCTGCGCCGGATCGACGTACGCGGCGTGATCGTCACCAGCCGCTCGAACGAGTTCGACTTCGTCTCGCGCTTCTTCGCCCCCGGCTCCGGCATCGACGAAGATCCGGTCACCGGCTCCGCCCACTGCTGCCTCACGCCCTACTGGTCCGCAAAACTCGGCAGGACGGAAATGACCGCGTTCCAGGCCTCGCCGCGCGGCGGTGTCGTGCGCGTGCGTCTCGAAGGCGATCGCGTGAAGCTCGCCGGAAACGCGGTGACGGTATTGCGCGGCGAGCTGGTGGTGTAGAGAGATGGCGCTGCACACTCGCGCGCTGCAGATCCTGTAGCATCGCCGCCGACATGAACATTCGCGAGATGCTCGAGCGCATCGAGCAGGAGACGCTCGTTCCGCGTGCCGCGCGCAGCGCGGAGACGCGGGGGCGGGATCGCCACGAACCGGAAGACGACATCCGTCCTTCCTACCAGCGGGACCGCGACCGCATCATCCACTGCAAGGCCTTCCGGCGGCTCAAGCACAAGACGCAGGTGTTTCTCGCTCCCGAGGGCGATCATTACCGGACGCGCCTCACGCACGTGCTCGAAGTGACGCAGATCGCGCGCACGATCGCCAAATCACTGCGTCTCAATGAAGTGCTGACCGAGGCCATCGGTCTCGGTCATGACCTCGGCCACTCGGCGTTCGGTCACGCCGGAGAAGCGGCTCTCAATCGGCTCGTGCACGGCGGGTTCGATCATTACAGACAATCGGTGCGCGTGGTCGAGGTGCTGGAAAACGACGGCCGCGGCCTCAATCTCACGGTCGAAGTACGCGACGGCATTCTCAAGCACTCCAAAGGCGAAAAAGGGGAGTTGCTGCGCAAGCGGCCCAAATCACGCGCATTGACGCTGGAAGGCGACATCGTGCGGATCTCCGACATCATCGCCTACGTCAATCACGACATCGATGACGGCATCCGGGCCGGACTGCTGCGGGAAGACGACATCCCGGCCGACATTCGCCAGACGCTCGGCAAGGACGCCAGTCAGCGCATCGACCGGATGGTGCGCGACGTCATCGACGCCACGCTGGCCGGTGATTACGAGGCCATCTCCATGTCCGCCGAGGTGCTGGAGGCATTGGAGGCTTTACGCAGGTACATGTTCGAAAACATGTACCTGATCCCCGAGGTGCGGGGCGAATTCGAAAAAGCGCAGAAGATTCTCGGCGCATTATTCGAATATGTCGTGGCCCATCCGGAGCAATATCTCGACACGACGGGCCCCGAGCCGGTCGAGCGGCTCGCCATCGACTTCATTGCGGGCATGACCGATCGCTACGCGCTCAATCTCTACGCGACGCTCTTCTTACCGCGACCCTGGGTGGCATGAGCCAGGCGGGTGCGTAAGAGAACTACTTCTTCGCTTTTTTCGGGAGATTCAGAACGTCGCGCAGGTCTTTGCCTGCTTTGAAGCGCACGTTCTTCGAGGCGGGGATGGTGATCGTTTCCTTGGTGCGCGGATTGCGGCCTTCCCGCGCCTTGCGTTCCGTCACGGCGAAGCTGCCGAGACCGGGGATCGCGCAACGTTCACCGCGGCGGCAGACGTCCGAGATGTATTCGACGAACGCTTCATACGCGTCCGCCGCTTCTCTCTTGGAGATACCCGCTTTCTCGGCGATGGCGTCGATCATCTCAGCCTTACCAGCCATGAACAGCCCTCCTCAACGTATTACCGGCGAATTTCGATCTGAACGAATGCAGGACAATCTAGGCAAGCCCCTGTCGATTGTCAACGCAGTCTGCGGCGGGCATCGAGGTAGCCGTGCACAATCGACACGATCTGCGCGTGGCTCCACGTGAGCGGGGCCACGGAGAGATGTTGCCCTCCATAAGGATCGATCTGTTCCGGCAGCACCATCGATTCGGTCGCCTTCGCTCTCGCCCAGCGCACATGATCGAGTGCAGGTTGCAGAGACTCGGCGTCGGTGGCGCGGGCGATGTCGTGCTCGGCGAGCCAGAGCGTACAGAGAATCCACGGATTGCCGGGCACGCGGTCGGCCTCATCGGAAATCCGGTGATAGGCGTCATTTTCATACCGCGCCACACCACCCGCCTCGGTGCGCACCCACAATCCCTGCTGAATGGCGCGCATCGTTCCTTCGACCAGCGCGCTGCCGGCCGGGAACATGCCGAGGTGAAACGTCGCAAAGGTCGACGCATCAATGGTCGGATCGAGCTCCAGCACCCCGTCGCGCGTCACCAGTCCGCGCGCGAAACGCCCTTCGTCTTCGAGCCACAGACGATTCCGCACGGCATCGCGCACTTCCGTCGCCGCCTTGCTGTAAATCGTGCGCCGTTCCTGGTCATTGAAGAGATTGGCCAGTTCGGCCGCGGCGCTCAGACCGGCCCAGACCGCCGCACAGGTGAACGTGAAGACGCCGTGACGTTCCTCCCACATGTCGAACGACGGCAGCGGCAGGCCGGTCTCGGGGTCACGAAAGCGCACGAGGAAATCGCCCGCGGCCACGACCAGGCGGGGATAGAGCGCCCGTAAGAGATCGAGATCGCGCGTCCGCGCGTAATGCCGCGCCACCAGCCAGATCACCAGCGCGGTCTCGTCCTCCTGAATCGGTAATTGCAATTTCCCGTCGCGCACCCACGCCTGCCATAAAGGCGCCGGCGAGCCGTCGGGATTGTACTTATGCAGGAAATAGCCGTCTTCGCGAATGATGCCGTTCGCGAAATTCAGAAAGCGCCGTGTGATTTCCGGAAAACCGGCCCGGTCCATGGCGTCGCAGACGAATACGGCGTCGCGGGCCCAGACGTAAGAGTAATGATCATTGTGGCCCCATTGAATGTCGGAGTCGTTCGCGGCGAGCACGGCCCCGCTGCGATCGCATTGTGTGGCGATGATCAACAGCGAGCGCCGATAGAGATCGACGATCTCTTCCGGCAGATCGTCCAGTTCGGTATCGGGCTTATTGACCCACGTGTACCAGTGCGAGCCGGTACGGGCCAGTACGTGCGCTGCCCCTTCCACGCGTACGCGTTCGTTCAGTCCCCACACTTCCGCATCGCTCTTTCCGGCACAGATCCAGTAGAACGTCGTGGCGCTGCCGCCCGGATCGAGCTCCAGAGGAATGGCGATGGTCGTATCGACATAACCTTGAGCAATCGCGGTCATCGACAGGGAACCGGTCTCCGCTTCGAGCCACGTTCCGCTCGCCCCGTTCATCGCGGTGCGGCCGCACGAATATTCGCGAATGCCCTCCTCGCAATTGATGAGCACATAGCGACGCGCCTTGTATTGCAGGATCCCGCGCGAGCGCGGGTCATACATCACCGTATCGCCAATGGAATGCCCATAGAGCGCGAAATCGTGATGCAGAAACAATTTGATGTTTCGCGCCTCATTGCGGAGATTGCGGACGACGATCTTGCGCACCAGAACATTGGCGTCGGGATCGACGGCGTCATAGAAGCGGATGCGAATGCCGATCGCTTCATTGACGAGCTGCACGTCGGTGACGAGGGTGTCGCGGAGATATTCGAGCGTGCGCTGCCACGGATGATCGTCGATCGGATGCAGCTGTCCGTCGCACCAGACCCCCATGCGGAATTTGCCGCCGGCCTGGTTCTCCATACCGACGCGCGGAAAATAAAAGTCCGCCAGGCGGTATTGCGCATCGAACGAAACGAGCAGAGATCCGTTGCCGATCGGCAGGTCACGTGGCATGAGGCGCGGAAGTCTACACGGTCGCTTTCAGGACGAACGCTGTAAATCCGTCCGCACCTGATTCCGGAGTCAGACGGAGGATTCCATCCTCGATCCAGGCCCGTGCACCTTCCGGCACAAACGGAGTGATGTCGACGCGTTCGTAGTGGCCGGTCACGGCGTCGTTTTCTTCCGGCTCGAGCGAACAGGTCGAATAGACGACGTACTTCGCCGCCAGTTTCATGGCACTGTCGAGCAATTCGCGCTGCAATACGGCGAACCGGGCGAGATCGTGCTCGCGCAGACGCCATTTGAGCTCCGGATTCTTGCGAATCGTACCGGTGGCACTGCACGGCGCATCGAGCAGAACGACGTCGAATCGGCGCCGGAACGGCGCCTGCCGCCCGTCGCTGACGACGAGGCGCGATGCCCGTCCCACCAGCGGCCGCAAGCGCGTGATGGACACGTCATTGGAGACGACGCGCGCGCCGCGGTGGCGCATGTAGATCGTCTTGCCGCCGGGTGCCGCGGCGAGATCGAGAACATCGTCGCCGCACGCACGCGCGATCGCGGCGATGACGGCACTTCCTTCGTCCATCGGATGAAACCGTTCGCGATCGAGCTCCGCGCTCGAGCCGTGCAATTTCCAGAGCCCCGGCACGAGTGAAGACGGCGCCGACTCCGGCGGCGCGGCGTCGCTCAATGCGAGCACGTCGGGATAGGAGAGCTCCTGATTCGCGCTGGCGATGCGCTCCGCGCGTTCCGCGCCGAACTGCCGCGACCAGCGTTCGATGAGCCAGCGCGGATGCGCGGTGCGCGTCGGAAGGTCAGCCGGTTCCGGCGCTTTTCCTTCGGTGACGCGGCGCAGGATGGCGTTGACCAGTCCGCGCGCGCGCTTCGACGCGAGGTCGACGGTTTCGGAGACGGCCGCGTATCTGGCCACGTCCATGAACAGGAGCTGATAGACGCCGACGCGCAGCACGTCGAGCACGGCAGGCTCGAGCTTGTGGACCGGTCGTTGTGCGAGGGCCGCGATGACGAAGTCGAGCCGCGAGCGCCACCGCAGCACACCGAGCACGAGCGTGCGCACGAAACCCGATTCGCCGAGAAGCAGGAGGGACGCGTAGGCAGACTCGCGTTCCACGCGCTGCAGCAGCTGCAGCGCGCGCTGGCGCTCGCTCACGGCAGAACCTCACGCACGCGCCACCCGAGGCCGCGAGCGATCGCTCCCGCGGAACCGCGCGGTTTGCCGGGGCGCTGCATTTCGGTGATGCGCAGCGCGCCTTCGCTGCAGGCGATCACGACATCGTCGTCGATCGAAAGAATCGTGCGCGGCTTTGCGGAACCATCCGCCGGCCGCAGGTCGGTGAGCTTCAGCGGCTCGCCGTTGCTGGTGGTGAAGATCCCGGGCCAGGGATCGAAGGCGCGGAAGCGGTCATAGATCGTTTGCGCCGGTTCGTCGAAGCGCGTCTCGCCTTCGCTCTTGTCGAGCTTTGCCGCGAACGTCGCGCGCGCGTGTTCCTGCGGCGTCTCGATCGCGGTTCCCATCTCGACGTTTCGCAGCACGCGCGCCATCGCCTCGGCGCCGATGATCGACAAACGTTTCGCGAGCTGCGGCGTCCGTTCGTCGGGACCGATCTCGGTCGTGGCGATCTCGAGCATCGGTCCGTGATCGAGCTCCTCGTCGATGCGCATGATCGTCACGCCGGTCTCGCGATCGCCCGCCTGAATCGCGCGCTGAATCGGTGCCGCGCCGCGCCACATCGGCAGGATCGAGCCGTGCACGTTGAAGAAGCCGAAACGCGGAATGGCCAGCAATGCTGCGGGGAGAATCTTCCCGTACGCGATGACCACTCCCGCATCGGGCTGCACCCGCGCGATCTCGCCGAGAAACTCGTCGTTGCGAATCTTCGCGGGCTGCAACAGCGGCAACCCCAGCTCCTTCGCCCGCACCGCCACCGGCGGCGCCTGCAGCTTCATTCCGCGCCCCGCCGGTTTGTCCGGCTGCGCAACGACGAGCGCAATCTCATGCTCCTGTGCAACCACATCGAGGGAGGGGACGGCGAACTCGGGAGTACCGAAGAAGACGAGGCGCATTCGCGGGCATTGTATGAGGGGCGGCTACAATCCGAGTTCCGATGAAAACCCTCCTCCTCGCGCTTGCCCTGACCGCCGCTCCGCTCTTCGCACAAGTTCCCGAAGGCGATCAGCATTTCGCCGCGCGGGCACAAGGCGCGCAGGGAGCGCACGCGGTGGCGGGACAGATCGATGCCGCGATCGCGGCGTATCAGCGCGCTCTCGCGGCGAATCCGAACGATCTCGAGGCGCACTACAAACTGCTGCGCGCGTATCGCTACAAGGGCGCGTACGTGACGCGCACGAACGACGAGAAGAAGGCCGTGTACGCAGCGGCGAAAGCGGCCGGCGCCGCGGCGCTCAAAGTCGTGGAGCGGATGACGGCAGCGAAAGGCGTGAAGGCGAATGCATCGGAGAAGCAGGTTGCGGATGCGATTCGCGGGACCCGCGCCGCGGCCGAGGTGTATCTGTGGGATGCGGTGAACTGGGGCGAGTGGGCGCTCGCGTACGGCAAGCTCGCCGCGGCGCGGCAGGGTGCGGCGGATCGCATCAAGCGGGAGGCGACGATCGCGATGCTCGTCGACCCTCGTCTCGAAGAGGGTGCCCCCGCGCGCGTCCTCGGGCGACTGCACGATCAAACGCCGCGCATTCCGTTCCTCACCGGCTGGGCCTCGTCGAAGGAAGCGGTGCGCTTTCTCGAAGAGTCGATGAAGATCGATCCGCCGAACAAACTGACGCTCGTCTTTCTCGCCGAGGCGATGGTCTCGAACGATTCGTCGACGAAACCGAAAGCGATCCAGATGCTGAAGGGCGTGATCAGTGCGCCGAACAATCCGCTGTACGTCGTCGAGGATGCGGCGGCCACCGAGGATGCGAAGGCGTTGCTCAGGAAGTTCGGTGGGTAGCGGCGGCTAACGCCACGATCACGTCGTCGAGCTGCACGCTCTCCACTTCATCGAACTCCACGAACGTCTCGCCGGATCTCACCAGTCGCAGCGGCACCTGCCTGAGCGTCGGCACCGCGCCCCCGCGCTTTTTCCACGCCGCTTCCTTCGCGCTCCAGAAGTGCAGCATGCGATGCGCAACCGCGCAGTTGCGCATTTCTTCTTCCTCTTCAGGCGACAGAAAGAGGTGCGCGGCGGCCTCGGGCAGCTCGCGAAGGACCTGCACGTCGAGACCGAGCGGCTCGCGTGACAACGCCGCTCCGGCGTACGGCTGCGAGTGGGAGAGCGAGACGAACCATTCGCTCGGACGTCCTTCGATCACGAGTTGCGGACGCACCACCTCGCACGTGCGCGGATCGCGGACGAGACCGAGCTCCATCGCCAGCTGCTTCGCGGCGACGCGGCTGAGCAGCCATTCGTCGCGGCGCTTCTCGAGGCGAAAGCCGTTCGCGACCGCCAGCTCGTCGCGCGTCAACCACTCCTCGTGCGACTCGAGCTCGCGGATCACGAGCACGCGCTCGGGCCACGGCGTGGCGAGCGTTTTCACTCCTGCTCCGCCGGGATCGCGGCGAGAAACTGCGAGTCGCCGTTGTTCGTGACGACGGTCGCGAAACCGACGCCGGTGCCGGCGATGGCGGTGAAGCGCAGCGTCATCGTTTCATCGAGCTTCACACCGAGCACCGCCTCCAGATCGTTCGTGAGCCACACCTGCCCTTCGGGAATCCACGACTCGCCGAGCGTTGCGGCGATGCGGCCGGTGCGCGTGCGCGCGGTCACGCGGAACGACGCCGGCACGTTGCCGACATTGACGACACCGAGATTCACGCGACGGCCCTCGGGCGGCGCGGGAGGAATGCCGACGATCACCAGCTCCCCGACGTTGCTCTTCGCGGTCGCGGCGTCCTGTTTCGTCAGCGGATGTTCGAGCGAGGCGCGCGCGTTGTGTGCGACGTCCCACGTCTTCACGACCACCACCGGCGCGCGGCCTTCGCGATGCTCGATCCACAACGTGCCGACCGCGCCCTGCACGTTGAAGAGCGTGCGCACGACGTCGTCCCAGCGCAGCGTCTGACGCGGTCCGAGCGTGACGTGACGATCGACGGCGCGCGCGCCGCCCACAAATCGCAGCGACAGACGGATCGGCTCGCGAAACGGATTGTGCGCGGTGAGATCCGACTGCCAGTACGTGTTGTTCACGCCGGCCAGACTGCCGACCGCGGGGAAGACCATCCGCGCGACGCCGCTCGACACCAGTTCCTTGATCGTCGGCACGCGAATCAACTTCAGATACTCCGCGACCGCGCGCGGTTTCGCACCTTTGTCATTTCGCCGCGTCCACAACTCCACGCCGCGCACGTTGTGATCGAAGACGTAGAGATCGTCGATGTACGCGGCCAGCGCCTGCGCGCGCAGATCGTTCGTCACGCCGTCGAACTGATCGAAGAGCTCGGGCGAACGGCGGAGGATGACCTTCGGCTTCGCTTTCTCGAGATTGCGAATGATCTCGGCCTGAAAGGCAGCAGGCGAGGCGATGGGGATCTGATAGAACCGCGTCGGGTTCGGCCGGTCGGTGAAAAAGTAGAACGCGGGCTGATTCGAGAAATCGAACACCGGCTCACCGCGCCTCGTCAGCTTCTGCACGTCTCGGGTGACGTCGCGGATGCGCAGCTGCACCGCCTCCGCGTTCTCGTCTTTCTCGACGCGCTGGATGCGTCCGGCGTAGCGGATGAACTCGTGCAGGCGCGCGTTGACGAGATCGGGAATCCAGAACAGCACCGCGATCATCGGCACGGTCATCACCGCGAGCGAGACCACGAACGCGCGGGCGGCGATGTTGTGCTCCCGCCACAGCTGGCGCAACGCGCGCACGAGCAGCACCGCCAGCAGCACCATCAGCGGACCGATCAGAAACGCGGCGAAGTACTGATGGCGGAACGACGCGCGGCCGAACGCGGTGCGCTGCGCGATGATCGCGAACACGGTCATGACCAGCAGCGCGTAATCGAGCGTGTCGAAGTGGCGGCGCAGCCAGCGCGCGATGCAGTAGATCAGCGCGATGGCGATCGTCAGCGGGCTGACGATGAGATGGAACTTCTCCCAGAGGATGAAGTCGGCCAGCGTGTGCAGATTGAGATCGTTGCGGAACGTCGAAACGAGATCGGGAAACGGCAGCGACCAGACCGCGTCGATGATGCCGGGGATGGTGACGAAGGACATCCGCGCGAAATCATCGAGCGCGCCATGCAGCGCGAGCCAGATCGCGAACGGTGCGGCACCGATGGCCGCGCCGATCGCGAAAAACAGCGCCGCGCGTGCCGGCGCGAGCCCGTTCCAGGCGACGCGCTTTGACGCGATCCAGATCGCGAACGAGGCGGCGAAGGCGCCGAGGATCGAGTACATCCCGATCTCGTACGAGAAGAAGATCGCCACGCCGGCGAAGACGCCGCTGCAGATTGCCGAGGCCTTGCTGCGTCGTCGCAGCGCGTTCCAGAACAGCGCCGCGGCGGCGACCTGAAAGAACGTGCGGTTGTTTTCGGCGGTCGTCCACGAGCCCATGGCCACGCAGAGCATCGCCAGCGGAATCGATTCGAAGACCGCGATGCCGAGGTACCAGATCGCGACGCCGAGAAACGCGCCGATGACCACGGTGCGCCAGATGGCCACGTCGAGCGAGCGGCCGAACAGCTCCATCAGCCAGGCGTCGAGTGCGCCGTCTTCCATCATGCCGTGCAGCACGAAGACATCGCGAAACGGGATCTTGCCGCGCAGGTAATCGCTGGCCGGGCCGATCGCTTCCCCGCGATGAAAGAGATCGATCCACTGCGAGAGCTGCGCGGTGGAGACGTAGCTGAAGAGATAGATCAGCGCCGGAAAAATCGCGTAAGCCGCGAGCTTCCATGCGCCGCGCGGCGTGAGCGTGGTGCGAATGCGCAGGGCGGCAAACGCAATCAGCACGAGCGTCACGATCGTGGCGATACGCGGATACGGGAACGGCACCCACGCCGCGGCCAGGAACGGCAGCGCGACGAGCGGCAGCGCGGCCAGGATGATGCGGCGGAAGGCGTGTTCGAGATCGTGGCCGAAACCGAGTTGCGCGATGCGCGCGATGAGCAGCGCCGCACACCAGAAGATCGCCAGAAACATCGCCACGAAGACCACTTCGAGAAACAGCGTCGGGATGTGCGCGATGCGCCGGCCGGTGACGATGTAGCGGAAGAAGAGCCACGACAGCGCCTCGCAGAACAGAATCGCGTGATAGGGCCCGAGCTCCGCGCGGAAGAGCGTGCGAATCCAGGTGCGTGTGCGATAGACGCGCAGGAGGCGCGGCCCGGTGAACGCGAGCGCGATCGGCAGGAAAAGGATCCAGCCGGCTTTGCCGGTGGTCAGATAGAAGATCGGCGAGAGAAAGAGCGGCGTGGTGAAGAGGAACTTCTCGGCCGCACCGTGCAGCTTCAGGCGATGAAAGAGACGTTCGAGATGAATCGTGAGCAGCGGGACGAGCGTGAAGAAGAGCGCGGCGCCGAGGTAGTCACGAAGTTTCGAGTAACGCTCGATGGTGACGAGGCCGATCGCGACCGGCTTCGTCGGCGGCAGGCCGCCGAAGAGGAGCGTGAGCGAAAGGAAAAAACCGGTGGCCAATGCGAACGCGGCGGTCCAGAAGAAGGCCGCGAGGATGCGGTCGAGGAGCGTTGAGGTTCGCAAGCGGGGCGAGTTTATCGGAGCGCGAGCCGCCATGGATGGCGGCGGCCCGGCCGGCTTGGAAGCCGGCGCTCCGCAGGCGCGAGATCGCGGCGGTCATCCGAGCGTCGCGTTTCCCCGCGGGCTGCCATGGATGGCGGCGGCTCGGCCGGCTTGGAAGCCGGCGCTCCGCAGGCGCGAGATCGCGGCGGTCATCCGAGCGTCGCGTTTCCCCGCGAGCCGCCATGGATGGCGGCGGCCCGGCCGGCTTGAAAGCCGGCGCTCCGCAGGCGCGAGATCGCGGCGGTCATCCGAGCGTTCGCGTTTCCCCGCGGGCCGCCATGGATGGCGGCGGCCCGGCCGGCTTGAAAGCCGGCGCTCCGCAGGCGCGAGATCGCGGCGATTATCCGAGCGTCGCGTTTCCCCGCGCGCCGCCATGGATGGCGGCGGCTCGGCCGGCTTGGAAGCCGGCGCTCCGCAGGCGCGAGATCGGGGCGTTGATCGGAGCGCCGGCATTCATGCCGGCCGGGCCGCCCGCGTCCCGCGCGGGCTGGCGGCACGGAGCGTTACGAGCAGGCATCGAATCGTCATCCAGCGAAGGCTGGCTGGAAACTCTCCACGACACAATCGTGCATCGCCTGAATCGTCGCATTCGCGGCGACGAGATCGGGCTCTTTGCCATACTTGCGAACGGCGGCGCTGGTCGTCTCGCCGATCGAGACGATCGTGGCGCGCTTCAGAATCCTCGTGCGTTCCTCGGCGGTGAGCGGCTCGAGGAAATGATCGACCGTCGATGCGCTGGAGAAGGTGACGACGTCGATCGCATCGTTCGCAATCAACTCGCGCAATTCGGCGAGGTCGTACTCCGCGGCGATGGTGCGATACGCGACGGCGAGGTCGACTTCCCCACCGCGGCGGCGAAGCTCGTGGATCAGCTCATCGCGTCCTTCTTCGGCGCGAATCACCGCGGTACGAATGCCCGTCTGATCTTCGGCCAGCAGCGGCAGCAGCTCGGTTGAAATGAAGCGTTCCGGCACGACGTCAGGCTGGAGACCACGCTGTGCGAGCTCGAGCGCGGTCGACTGTCCGACCGCCGCGACCTTCACATTGCCGAGGGAACGAACGTCTTTCCCTTTCGCGTAGAGACGTTTGTAGAACGCGCCCACGCCGTTCACCGACGTGAAGACGAGCCAGTCGTAGCGGCCATCGATCACGCGGTCGAGCGACTCCCACGAATCGGGCGGCGCGATCTCGATGGTCGGAAACTGCAGTACCTGCGCACCCGATTCTTCGAGCATCCGCCTGAGCTCCGAGGCCTGCTCCCGCGCACGCGTCACCACCACTTTTTTTCCGAAGAGCGGCTTGGCCTCGAACCAGTTCAGCGTCTCGTGCAGCTTCACGACGTCGCCGACGACGATGAGCGCCGGCGTCTCGAGATTCGCCGCATTCACACGCGCCTCGATGGTGCGCAGCGTGCCGGTGACGGTGCGCTGATCGAAGCGCGTCGCTTTCGAAATGACGGCGCAGCCGCGCTCGGGATTCATGCCGTTCTCGATCAGCTTCGCGCAGATGTTCGGCAGATTCGCGAAGCCCATCATGAAGACGATCGTGCCGTCGAGCTGCGCGAGCGCGTTCCATTTGATGCCGGTGGAGCCGCTGTCCGCTTCATGCGCGGTGACCAGCGTGACGGAGGTGGCGTACGAGCGATGCGTAACCGGAATGCCCGCGTACGCGGGGCCGGCAACACTCGACGAAATGCCCGGAACGATCTCGACCGGCACACCGGCCGCGATCAGCTCTTCCGCTTCCTCGCCGCCTCGTCCGAAGACGAACGGGTCGCCGCCTTTCAGGCGCACGACGATCTTCCCTTTTTTCGCTTCCTCGACGAGGAGCCTGTTGATCTGATCCTGCGGCAGCGCATGCGCGCTGGCGCGCTTGCCGACGTACACGACCTCGGTGGTGCGCGGAATGCGCGCGGCGATGTCCTTCGACACCAGCGCATCGAGCGCGACGAGATCGGCTTTGGCGATCAGCTCGGCCGCCTTGAGCGTGAGCAGTCCGGCGTCGCCCGGTCCGGCGCCGACGAGATAAACCTTCCCTACGTTTTCCTGGAGACGCACAAGAGCTCCTCGGCGCCCTGCGCGACGAGCTCGTCGAACACGGCGTCAATCAATGCAACGGCGTTGTCGCCATCGCGGCGCACGCGAATGGCGCGCGTGCCTTCGTAATCGGAGATGAACGCGCGCGCGGTTCCGTTCGCGTAATGCACGGCCACGGCGCTGTAGCAGTCGAGCTGTTCGCCGAACTTCTGCAGCACGCCGCGCTCGATGATCGCGGCCGTGGCACTCGGCGGATGATTGATCGCGGCCGCGGCTTCGCGGCCGAGCGCGCTCTCCGCGAGACACTCGATGCCGACGATGCCCTGCCCCGAAGCGGGCAGCATTTCGTCGACGCTGAAGTACGACGTGATCTCGCCCGCGCGTCCGAGCCGCGTCAGCCCCGCGCTTGCCAGAATGATTCCGGCGTACCGGCCGTCGCGCGCTTTGTTGATGCGCGTGTCGACGTTGCCGCGGATCTCTTCGATCTGCAGCTGCGGGAAAAGCTGGATGAGCTGCGCGCGGCGGCGCGGCGCACTCGTCCCGATCACCGAGCCCGCGGGCATGTCGGCGATCGACTTTCCTTCGACGTGAATCCACGCGTCGCGCGGATCGGCACGCTCGAGAAATCCGGCCAGCACGAAATGATCGGGGATGAGCGACGGCACGTCTTTCAGGCTGTGCACGGCGATGTCGATCTCGTTCCGCTCGAGCGCTTCTTCGAGCTCCTTGATGAAGAGACCCTTGCCGCCGATGGTGGCCAGCGAAACGTCGTGCCGCTTGTCGCCCGTGGTCTTCACGATCACGAGCTCCGGTGCATAGCCGGCATCGCGCAACCGGCGCGACGTCTCGTTCGCCTGCCAGAGCGCGAGCTGGCTGCCACGGGTTCCGATGCGGACTGTTTTCATGACGGGATCTTTCTATTTCGCGAGGCCGAAGATCTTGCGGATCGTGTTGCGCAGAGACTCGCGTTCCTGCGGCTCGTCCGATGCGTCCTTGAGCTGCAGGATCGGGTAGTGAAGGATCTTGTTGACCAGCTGGGTCGAGAACATCTCGATGGCGGCGTGCTGCTCGGCGGTCATCGGACCGACCTTGCGCAGGCATTTCTCGAGCTCCGCGGCGCGAATCGCTTCGAGACGCTGTTGCAGTTCGAGAATGGTCGGCACCGCGTCCTGCGCCACGAGGCGTTTGCGGAAGGCCTCCACCTCGCGCACGACGATCAGCTCCGCGTCTTTCGCTTTCGCCTGCCGCAGCTCGAGATTCGCATCGGCGACCTGCTGCAGATCGTCGACGTTGTAGAGATACGCACCGTCGACGCTGCCGACCTCGGGATTGATGTTGCGCGGCACGGAGAGATCGATGAGGAAGAGGTTGCGGCTGCGGCGGGTGTCGAGCGCGCGGCGCACCTGGAACGGCTCGATGACGAAGTGTGGCGCGGCGGTGGAGGCGATGACGATGTCGCACTTGCCGAGGTGCTCGTCGATGGCGTCGAACTGCACGGCCGAGCCTTCGAAACGGCGGGCCAGCTCGAGCGCGCGATCGTACGAACGGTTGGCGACGAAGACCTGCTTCACGTCCTGCTGATGAAGATGCTCGGCGGTGAGCTCGCCCATGTCGCCGGCGCCGAGGAGCAGCACCTGCAGGCCGCGCAGATCGCCGAAGATCTTCTTCGCCAGCTCCACCGCGGCGTACGGAATCGAGACCGCGTGCTCGCCGATGCCGGTGTCGGTACGAACCTTCTTCGACACGCGCATCGTGTTCTCGTAAACCTGCATGAGCAGCGTGTCGGCGGTGCCGAGCTCCACGGCCGCGGCGAAGGCTTTCTTCACCTGCCCGCCGATCTGCGGCTCGCCGACGATCATCGAGTCGAGACCGGAAGCGACGCGGAAGAGATGCTTCACCACGTCGCCGTGACGCAGGATGTACAGATGCTTTTCGAGCTCGGCCCGCACGGTGTTCGCGCGCGTGGCCAGCCATTCGACGATGTTCGCGATGACGTCTTCATCGCGGGTGGAAATGATCGCTTCGACGCGATTGCACGTCGAGAGCACGGCCGCTCCGTCGACACCTTCGATCGACCGCAACGCCTCGGTGGTCTCCTCGAGCTTCGGCTCGGGAATGCTGAGACGCTCGCGCACATCGACAGGCGCGGTACGGTGATTGAGGCCGACGAGGATCAGTGGCATGGTCGCTTACCCCCGAATCCCCAGAATGGCGACGAGAATCGCCACGAATGCGCCGGCCGAGACGAACAGCATTCTCTTCCGGCGATAGGTATTGCTGACGTAGGACTGCAGCAGGATCCCGAACAGGATCCACGCCGTGATCGCACCGATCTGCTTCACGCGGATGTCCATCAGGCCGGCCGTGGTGCGATACGACCAGATCACGCCCGCGAGCAGACCGATCGTGTAGACGCAGAAGCCGATGGCCAGCGCGCGATAGCTCACGCTCTTGCAGACGTCGAGGCTGGGGATCCACTCCCACAGCCGTCCGCGCGTCTTGTTCTTGAGCGCACGATCCTGCAGAAACGCGAGCAGTCCGAACGCGAGTCCGATGAACAGTCCGGCCGTGCCGAGCGTCGACATCAAAAGATGTACGGTGAAAACGTTCGAACGGAGTGCCGGATCGAGCACCTGAAAATCCTCGCCGACCACCGCCGACAACGTGAGCAGCAGCAGCACGAGCGGATAGACGAAGAACGAGGCGGCGTAAACGCGATAGCGAATCCACAACGCCAGCTCGACGCCGAACACCACCCAGGCCACGAAGCTCGCCGCCTCGGGCAGGTTGGTGATGGGAGGGTGGCCGGTGCGCGCGCAGATCGTACCGATCCACATCGTGTGCGCCGCGAAGCCGCCGATCATGAGGATCAGACCGGTGTGCTGCAGCCGTTTCTCGTTGATGAAGAGCGAGACGAGCGCCGCGATCGTTCCCAGCGCGTAGCAGGCGAGCGCGACGTAGAGCGTGTCTGTCGGTTCGAATCTCATGGCTGAGCCGTCAAATGCTTGCAGAACACGACCTTGTCGTCTTCGATTCTGTAGAAGTCTTTGATGCGCGAGATCTCGTGATAGCCGGCCCGCTGATAAAAGCGGATCGTCGGCGCGTAACTGCGCTTCGACGAGGTCTCGATGAGCAACATCCTGCCATCGCGCCTGCGCACTTCGTTTTCCACGAAGCGCAGCAGAACCTGGCCGATCCCCTGTCCCTGCCGATGCGGATCGACCGCGATCCAGTAGAGATCGAACACCCCGTCGGTCATCGGTGTGGGCGCGAAGGTGACGTAACCCTGCACGTGATCGTCCGGATCCTCGAGCACGTGCGTCGCGTACTCGGGATGTCCGACGAGCTCCATCGCCCAGCCGACTTCCTGCGGCGTGAACCGCGCCGTGGAGATCAGAATCTCCTTGATGCGCGCACGATCGCCTGTGACGGCCGGACGGATCTTCATCGCGAGAGGAAGTCCATCATACGAGTGTTGCCGAGCCGTTCGAGCCATATCGCAATCCGAAGCCTAACGATCCCACGCCAGGTTTGAAGGACAAGGCATCACGGGAGTTGGTGAGCACCGTCACACGGAGAGGCGCGGGCGTAGCTGAGAGGGTGAACCCCTCGTGGCACCACGCGGCGTCGAGGGATCCCCTGCCTACGGAGGGTGAGTGGCCCGGACGAAGGGGATCCCGGGATGACACGTTCATCGACACGGGAACCCACAAGACGCGCGTTTGCGAGGAGTCGCGTCGCCCCTTCGTGTCATCCCGAGCGAAGCGAGGGATCCCCCTCGTCCAGGCCACTCACGTTCATCCACCCCCTCACGCGCTTCGTTTCCGCACGCGCGTTGCGAAGCGTTCGAACAGGTGGATGGAGTCTTTCGGTACCCAGGCGGTGAAGCTGGCGTTGCTGTCGCTGTTGGATTGTTCCTGCACTTCTGCGACTTCGTGCAGTCGCGCGATGAGGCGGGATTCTTCGTGCGGGATCGTGAGCTGCAGCCATTCGCCGCCGGCGCGTTCGCGGATGCGAATCATTTCGACGAGGCGATCGACATTGAGGCCGGTGAGCGCGGAGACGGCGACGGCGTTCGTGCGGCGCATCTCGCTGTCGCCGGTGCGGTCGCATTTGTTGTAGACCTCGATGACGCGCTCTTTGTCGACGCCGAGGTCCGCGAGCACCTGTTCACCGACCTCGCGCTGTTCGGCGTATTGCGGATGGCTGGCGTCGATGACGTGCAGCACGAGATCGGCGGAGACCGCCTCTTCCATCGTCGAACGGAACGACGCCACGAGATGGTGCGGAAGTTTGCGGATGAACCCGACGGTGTCGATGACGACGGTGTCGCGCGGCATCTCGTACGCCATCTTCTGCGACTTCGAGTCGAGCGTGGCGAAGAGCTGGTCCATCGCCATGGTCGCCCCTTTGGCGAGGCGGTTGAACATCGTCGACTTGCCGGCGTTCGTGTAGCCGACCAGCGCGACCGTGAACGCCGACTCACGCGCTTTCCGCTGCGTGTCGCGCTGTTTCTCGATGCGCTTCAGTTCATCCTTCAATCGCGCGATGCGCGTGCGGACGATGCGGCGGTCGAGCTCGAGCTGCGTTTCACCGACGCCGCGCTTCGCGCCGCCACCCGCGCCACCGGCCTGCCGCTCGAGGTGCGACCACGCCCGCGTCAGGCGCGGGAGCATGTATTCGAGTTGTGCAAGCTCGACCTGCGTGCGCGCTTCGCGCGAGCGGGCCCGGTTCGCGAAGATGTCGAGGATGAGCGCGCTGCGATCGATGACGCGGATGTTGATCAGCTTCTCGAGATTGCGCACCTGCGCCGGCGAGAGATCATCGTCGAACACGATCAGCGTGACTTCATTCGCTTCGGCGAGCGACTTGATCTCTTCGGCCTTCCCTTTGCCGACGTAGGTCGACGCATCCGGCGCCTGCCGTTTGCTGAGCACCGTCGCCACGACCGAGCCTCCGGCCGTCTCGACGAGTTTCGTCAGCTCTTCGAGATGTTCCTCGGCGATCGATTTCGTGAGCTCGGGAAGGATGAGGCCGGCGGCGATGACTTTTTCCATTGGTTTCTGTGCGAACCATCATAGGGCTTCGCGAGTTCCGGATGGCGGTTCGCAGACCGCGCGAACCGCCATCCGAACTATCATGCGCGCGCATGTACGTCCTGTACGAGGTCGTTCTCTACCTCGTGCTCGTCCTCGCCCTTCCGTACTTTCTGCTGACCGGAGTGCTCCGGGGCAAGTACCTGGCGAATTTTCCGGCGCGGCTGGGATTCTTCCGGCATCGCGCCGAGGAGCATGACCTCTGGATTCACGCCGTGTCGGTGGGCGAGACGCTCGCGGCACGGCCGGTCGTCGAAGAGGTGATGAAGCAGCGGCCGTCGACGTCGATCCTTTTCACCACCACGACGCTCACCGGGCAGGCGCAGGCGAAGCGGCTCTATCCGAGTGCCACCGTCACCTACTTTCCGTTCGACTTCGCATTCGCGGTGCGCCGGTTTCTCGATCATCACCAGCCTCGCGTTTTCGCGACGATGGAGACCGAGATCTGGCCGAACGTCACGCGCATTGCCCGCGCACGCGGCCTGAAACTGCTGCTCGCGAATGGGCGCATTTCCGATCGCTCGCTGCCGCGCTATCGCGCGTTTCGCGCGGTGGTGGGCAGCGTGTTGCGCAAGTACGACCGCATCCTCGCGCGCGAAGCGACCGATCGGGAGCGCTTCATCGCCATCGGCGCGCCGGAAGAAGTCGTCGAGATCAGCGGCAACGTGAAGTTCGACTACAACGCCGATGACAGCGAGCTGGAGGTCGCACCACGCCTGCGCGACCTGATCGGCGACCGCAAGGTTCTGGTCCTCGGCTCGACGATGGAAGGGGAAGACGAGGTGCTGCTGCCGGAGCTCGAACGCTTCGTCGACGAGCACCGCGCGTTCGTGATCATCGCGCCGCGCAAGCCGGAGCGTTTCGAGCTCGTGGCCGGAATGCTGGCCACGTCGCCGCTGAAGTTCGTGCGGCGCAGCGAGCTCGAAGAAGCCTCGCTCGAAACGCCGTACGACGTGCTGCTGCTCGATACGTTCGGCGAGCTGGCGAAGGTCTACCGCTTCGCGCACGTCGCGTTCATCGGCGGCACGCTCGTGCCGACCGGCGGACACAATCCGATCGAAGCGGCGGCCGCGGGAGTGCCGGTCTGCTTCGGTCCGTCGATGTCGAACTTTCGTGAGATCGCCCAGGTTTTCCTCAAGAGCGAGGCGGCCGTGACGGTGGAGAGCGCGTCGGAGGCGATCGATTTTGCCTCGTCGATGCTGGACAACGAATATCTGCAGAAGACGTGGGGGGAACGGGCGCGGGCGACGGTGCTGCAGAACCGCGGCGCATCGGAGCGAACGGCGCGGAGAATCGTCGAGTTGCTCGCGTGAGCTGGCTCCTCGCTCCGCTGCATCTCGTGAATCGCACACGGCGGGCGCTCTATCGCGCCGGCATCCTGCGCGCGAAGAAGCTGCCGAAGCCGGTGCTCTCGATCGGCAACATCTCCATGGGCGGCGCGGGGAAGACGCCGACCGTCATCGCCATCGCCCGTCATCTCGAACGGAACGGCCTGCGCGTGGCGGTGCTGACGCGGGGGTACGGACGTCACGATGATTCGATCTCAGGACGCGTCACAGAATTGGATGCCGCTAAATGGGGCGATGAACCGGTTCTGATTAAGCGTGCAATTAAAGGGGACGTGATCGTCGGATCAAAGCGTCATGAAAATGCACGCGATATTGATGCCGATGTATTTTTACTCGACGACGGCTTTCAGCATCTGCAGCTCGCGCGCGATCTCGACATCGTCATCGACGTCCCCTCCGCTCTTTCGCGGGAAGGGCGGTCGGCGCTGCGCGACGCCGATTTCGTGATCCCCCGGCACCTGAAAACGATGATCCCGGAAGAGCTGCGCGGGCAGACGGTGTTTGCGTTTGCCGGGCTCGCCAACAACGAGCAGTTCTTCGCGTCGCTGCGCGAAGCCGGAGTCACGCTCGCCGGCACGCGCGGCTTTCGCGACCACCATCGCTACACGCCCGCGGATCTGGAAGCCATTCGCCGAGACGCGCATGGGCTGCCGATCGTCACAACAGGAAAAGATGCGGTGAAGCTCGACGATGCGTCGATCTTCGTCGCCGAGGCCGAGGCCGTCATCGAACCGGAAGTCCTGAACAAGGCATTGCAGACCGCGCAGGGGACGAACCCCGAGCAGCGGCGGAAGCGTCGCAAGAATCCGCTGCTGCAGCGGATCGAGTACGCGGTGTATCGCTTTTTCGCGCGCTTCGTCGCGTCGCGTTCCGAAGCGAGCGTGCAGCGCTGGGGCACGCGGCTCGGCAATCTCGCGCGACGCGTGCTGCGCGGGCGCGATCGGCTGGCCATGCGCAATCTCGTGGCGGCGTTCCCCGAGCGCGACGGCCGCGAATTGCGACGCATCCTCGACGATTGCTGGCGGCACTTCGGCCGCGAGGTGCTGATCTCGCTGCAGCTGCAGAAACTCTCCCTCGACGAGGTCGCGGCGCGCTGCCCGTTCGAAAACGCGGAGCTGTTGCAGGAATCGATCGATCGCGGCCGCGGCACGCTGCTCATCAGCGCGCACTGGGGCGGCTGGGAAGTGGCCGGGCTCGCGCTGATGTCGATGGTGGGGAACGTCCGCACGGTCGCACGTCCGCTCGACAACGAGCTGCTCGAAGCCGATCTGCAGAAGCTGCGTGCGAAGACGGGCGCGGAAGTCGTCGATCGCCGCAAGGCCGCACGGGCATTGATGCGCGGGCTGGCCGAGAACGCGGTGCTGGTGCTGCTTCCCGATCAGGCGGTGCAGCCGCGCGAAGGCATCCTGGTGCCGTTCCTCGGACGCGATGCCTGGACCACTCCGGCGCCCGCGCGAATGGCCGCCAGGGCCGGCGCGACGATTGTGTTCGCTTTTTGCAAGCCGGACGGGCTCAGGCATCGACTCGTGTTCGAAGAGTCGATCCGGGTGGACCAGTTGGCCGACGACGACCGCGATCCCGAGGCGCTGACGCGACGCATCAACGATGTGATCTCGCGGAAGATTCGCGAGCGTCCTGAGCTCTGGCTGTGGATGCACGATCGCTGGAAGGGCACCGGAGAAAGAGACGTAACGAATGGCGTGTGAAACGGT
Source organism: Thermoanaerobaculia bacterium (assembly GCA_036261885.1). Taxonomy (GTDB): domain Bacteria; phylum Acidobacteriota; class Thermoanaerobaculia; order Gp7-AA8; family Gp7-AA8; genus QHVT01. The sequence continues at coordinate 67,309 of DATAJY010000017.1, forward strand.
GGTGATCGGACTCAACTGGGTCGGCGACAACGTGCTCGCGTTGCCGGCGTACAAGGCCCTGCAGCACCGCTTTCGCAGCGAAGGCGGCATCGCGCTCGCCGCACCGCCGAACGTGACGCCGCTCCTCGAGGCCACCGGCGTGTTCAAACAGGTGATCCCGTGGGAACGCGGCATGGGCAAACGCATCGCCGCTCTGCGCGAAGGCAATTTCCGCCGCGCCGTGATCTTCCCGAACTCGTTCCGCGCGGCGATGATCGCGTTCGCCGCCGGCATCGACGAACGCTGGGGCTATCCGACCGATCTGCGCCGCATCCTGCTCAATCATCCGGTGGCGAACTCGCGGCCGCGCGGCCATCAACTCGATGACTACGCCGATCTGCTGGCCGCTCTCGGCGCACCGCGCGTCGTCGACGACATCCCGACCATCCGCTTTCCCGCCGCGGTTCGCGAACGTGGGAAACGAAAGCTGCTCGCGATCGGGGTGCATCTCGACCGGCCGCTTCTCGGCGTGCACGCCGGAGGTCTGTATGGCCGCGCGAAACACTGGGGCGATGCGCGTTACGTCGAGACCATCAAACGCCTGCGCGGTGAAGGCTTCGACGTCGTGCTGCTCACCAGCCCGGGCGAACGCGCGCAGGCCGAACGGATCGCCACGACCTGCAACGGTGTGCCGATGGTCGGCCATGACGGAGACGTCCTCGAGCTCGCCGCGGCGATGTCGCATTGCGCCGCCGTGATCACGAACGACAGCGGCCCGCTGCACGTCGCCGCCGCGCTGGCCATTCCGTCGGTCTCGATCTTCGGCCCCACCGATCCGGAGCGCACCGTGATTCCCGGCGCCTCGCGCGTCGTGCGCCAGAAACTCGAGTGCGCTCCCTGCTACCAGCGCGAATGCCCGCTCCGCCACCACCGCTGCATGGACGACATCTCGGTCAACGAAGTCTTCGACGCGGCGATGGGCCTCTTCGCAACGGAAGCGGTTGCGGAGACCGTCAACGAGGTCTGAGCTTCACGCCGCGACTCCCCCGTCACACGCAACCGTGACTCCTCACACGGCGGCGTGTTTGGTGCGGGTGCACGTTGCGACGCATGAACGGCTGGACGTTTCTCGCGCTCTTTCTCATCGCCGTCTTCGCGTACCTGCTGGCGAGCGGATTTCTGAAGACCTACCGGACGTATCGCGGCGTGCGGGTGATCACATGCCCGGAGAATCTGCAGCCGGCGGCAGTGCAGGTCGCGGCGTTCGATACGGCGAAGTGGTTCGCGGTTTCCGGCGAGAAAGAGCCGCATCTGCGAACGTGCTCGCGCTGGCCGGAGATGGCGGGTTGCGATGAAGCGTGTCTGTCGCAGGTGAATGCGGATCCGCACGCGTGTCTCGTGCACACGATCGTCACGGCGTGGTACGCGGGGAAGCGTTGCGCGTTCTGCCATCGCGCGATCGGCGAGATCGTTTGGCATGAACGTCCGCCGGCGGTGCGGATGCCCGACGGGCGCTGCACCGAGTGGAAGGACATCGCCGCGGAAGATCTGAAAGGTGTGTTCGCGAAGGGCGACGCGGTCTGCTGGGCCTGTTTCGTCGTCGAAGGCTTCCGCCACGATCATCCGGAGCTGGTCGTCGAGCGGATGCAGGCGGCGGTGCCGAAGCGCGTCATCGCGCCGACGGAAGCGGTTTACTAAACGATGCCGTAAGCGTCCGCGGCAACCGTGGCCAGCCTGTCTTCCATCCAGTGAACCGCCTTGTGCGCGACGCAGTCGACGGCGTGGCCGTCGATGCCGTGCACGATCTCCAGCCGGCGTTCGGCGCGGATGCGCGTGAGCGCCTCGCGATTCATCCGCAGCACCGGCATGTCTTTCACGACCAGCAGCGTCGGCGCCTTGAGGTCGCGCAGCGACTCGACGGCGAGATCGGTGCGTCCGTCGATGGCCGCGACGGCGCTCACGAGATCGGGACGCGTCGCCGCGGCGACGATGGCTGCCGCGGCCGCGCCACTCGAGGCGATGTAGCCGACGGGCATCGAGGCGGTGGAACGGTTGCGCGTGGTCCACTGCGCGATCTCGATGAAGCGCTGCGCGAGAAAGTCGACGTCGAAGCGGAAGTTCGCGGTGCGCGCATCGAACTGCTGCTCCTCATCCGTGAGCAGCGGAACGTAGACGGTGGCGATCTTCGCGTCGAACAGGCCGGAGACGATCTCCTCGTCGCGCAACGCATCCGGCAGCGACGGCGCGGACGCGAAGACGACGGCAGCGACGGCACGGCGCGGCACCGCAACGCGCCCCTCCAGCATCACGTTTCCCAACCACACCAGCGCCGGTTCTGAAAGCTCCGTCAACGGTCGCATCACCGCCTCCTGTACTCCTTCGTTTTAAAGGCAGAAGGAAGGAAACTCCGGTGATGCGAGAAACCGCGATCTGTGATCGTGAAACGGAGCGGAATGTCTCAAATGCCGATGAGCGTGACGAACGTTCCGACCGCGAGAATCATCGCCCCGGCGAGCACGTCCCCGTAGCGATCGACCCAGGCGAAGCGCACCTGGCGCGCACCGGCGTGCGCGCCGTACACGAGCACATTGATCGCGGCGATGGTGGCGAGCTCGTAGACGAGGATCACGCTCAGCACGGCCACCCAGCCACCGGCAGAGGCGGCGACGATCATCGGAATGAGGGCGATGCAGGGATCGGCGCAGAAGAGGAGGAACAGACCCCACTCGGTCATGCCGGGTCGATGGTGATGATGATGGCCGTGTCCGTGATCGTGCGACACGCCTTCGAGATGATCGACCTGATGCATGAGGCGGCGGCGGGAAATGCGCCACAGGCCCCAGATCATGTACGCCACACCGAACCCGATGAGCAGCAGCGGCGCCATCGACTGCATCGTCGCGCCGTAGGTCTCGACGGCTTCACGTCCGAGCACGACCGCCAGCACGCCGAAGAGCGCGGAGACGGTGACGTGACCGAAGCCGCAGAGGAACGCGAGGCGCGCGGTGCGCAGCGGCGTCCAGTTGCGCGCGCGTGCGAGTGCGGCGAACGGCACCCAGTGATCGGGTGCGAGCGAATGCAGCGCGCCGACGCTGCCCGCCGTGATCATCAAAGCAACGAGCCAGTTGTCCATGGTCATCTTTCCGCAAACCGAGGCACGCGTTTCTCGAAGAACGCGTTCATCCCCTCGGCGAAGTTCATTCCATTCGCAATTCGTGCGAGATTCTCGAGCTCGCGATCGAGGTGCATGTCGAGCCGGTCGACTCCGGCGGCCTGATTCATCAGATCTTTGGCGATCCCGACCGCTTCCGTCGGCAACGCCGCGACCTGCTCCGCCATCGCCAGCACACTCTCGTCGAATGCCGCGGCCGGCACAATCCTCGTGATCAATCCCCACTCCAGCGCCTTCTTCGCATCGAGCCGCGGATTCAGAAACAGCATCTCCATCGAACGACGCAACCCGATCAGCCGCGGCAGAAAGAACGTGGAGCTCTCCGCACCGGTCAGCCCCGTTTTCGCATACGCCCATTCGAAGCAGGCACGATCGGAGGCGACGACGAGATCGCACGACATCGCCAGGCCGAAGCCACCGGCCGCCGCAATGCCATCCACCGCGGCGATGAACGGCTTCGCCGCACGACGGATCTCGGAGATCGTCGAGTGCAGGTACTCGAGAATCTGTTTGAAGATCTCGCCGTATGCCGGTTGCTGCTGATCGCTGGCCGGTTGCCGCGAGTTCGTGAGGTACGCCAGATCGGCTTCGTCGCCGCCGGCGCGGATGTACTTCAGATCGGCGCCGCTGCAGAAGATGCCGTTCGTTCCCTTCAGCACGACCGCGCGGATTTTCGCGTCCCGCGCGAAGAGGATCCCGGCCTTGCGCAGATCTCTCGCGGTCTCGACATCGAGCGAGTTGAAGCGTTGTGCGCGATCGATGGTGATGATCCCGATCGCGTCGATGACTTCCGTACGGATGTGGGTCATGAGAGGTTGGCGGTTGGCGGCTGGCGGTTGGCGGTGGAGGACGTGGCGAATGGCAACGGCTGATCGTTGAGCGGAATGACGCGGGATTCGTCTCTCCCGCCAACCGCCAACCGCCAACCGCCAACGACGCTCAACCCCAACTTCCCCCAGCAGTCCCGCATCATCCATTCGCGCTGCGCGTACGCGTACGCTTTGACGATGTCGGTGTGGCCGGCGGCGGCGGCTTCGTGCACGAACGGTGCGACGGGATAGGCGCGGCTGAGCGCGAGGATCGGACCGCCGTCGAGTTTTTCGGTGACGAGATGCAGCGTGCTGCGGGTCTCCGGCTCCCCGGCGACGATCGCGTCGCGCGTCGAACGGAGGCCGACGTATTTGCGCTCGCCATCGGCGTGCCGCAGCGTCAGATCGCTGTCGTGAATGTTGAAGATCCGATTCGGAAACGCGTTCAGCATCACGTCGGTGAGCACGTAGATGTAGCCGAGGCAGAGCACCGTGTCGACCCCGAGCTCGCGCAGTACGTGTGCGGTCATGGCGTCGTAGGTGCGGCGATCGCCGTAGGCGCGAATCGGATGATGCATCACCGGCACGCCGGCCGGCAGCACCGCGTTCTCGTGCGTGGTGATGATGCAGGTGAGATGCGGCAGCAGCGCCTCGATGCCGGGCGCGCGCTTCGAACAGAGCACGGCGACGTTGTTCTTCAACATATGCGTGGCAGCGGCTCGCCTTCCGGCTCGGCCAGCAGCCTCCTTCCGAATCCGGTGTCGAGAATGATCGAGCCCGGACGTTCCGCGATGCAGGTTCCGACGATCGCGGCGTTGCGGCCGAGCGGGTGCTCGCGCAGCACCGCCACCAGCTGTTCCGCGAGATGGGGGGCGACGCCGATCACCGCTTTTCCTTCGTTCGCGACGTGCAGCGGATCGATGCCGAGAATCTCTCCCGCCGAACGGACGGCGTCGGTGAGCGGCACTTTGCGTTCTTCGAGCACGATGCCGACGCCGCTCTTCTGCGCCATTTCGTGCAGCGAGCTCGAAAGCCCGCCGCGCGTCGGATCCTTCATCGCCACGATGCCTTCGCCGATGGCCTCGAGCGCTTTCGCGATCAAGCCGTTGATCGGTGCGACATCGGAGACGAGGTTTCCTTCGAGCTCGAGACCGTGGCGCGCGGCCATGACCGCGAGACCGTGATCGCCCATCGTGCCGGTGACCACGAGCTTGTCGCCGACGCGCAGCGCGTTGTCGCGCACGACCCTTCTGGCGAGGCCGATGCCGGTGGTGTTGATGACGATGCCGTCGAGCTCGCGCTTGCCCATGACCTTCGTGTCGCCGGTGACGACGACCGTCCCGGCCTCGATGCAGGTGTCGACGAGGGAGCGTTGAATCGCTTCGAGCTGTTCGAGCGGAAACCCTTCTTCGAGGATGACGGCGCAGGTGATGCCGAGGAGCTGCGTCACTCCCATCATCGTCAGATCGTTGACCGTGCCGCTGATGGAGATGCGGCCGATGTCGCCGCCGGGAAAGAAGATCGGATGGATGACATGCGAGTCGGTGGTGATGACGAGGTACTGATCGCCGATCGGAATCGCCGCGCCATCGTCCATTGCGCCGAGACCGACGCCGTCGAACGGCATCGCGGCGAACTCGCGGATGAACAGCTTCTCGATCAGCGCGCGCATCGCGCGGCCGCCGCCGCCCTGCTTGAGCGTGACGCGGCCGGGAGCGACATTCGAAAGAGGCAGCGCACACGAGCTCATATCGCGATCTCCGAAAGGTCGGGCACGCCGCCGTAGAGATGCCAGATCTTGCAGGTCCCTTCGTTCGAGACCATGCAGGCGCCGACGGGGTTCTCCGGTACGCACTCCTTGTTGAACAGCTTGCAGTCGACCGGGTTGCGGATGCCGGCCATGATGTCGCCGCAGATGCACTGATGGGCGAGGTGCGGCGGCGCGTAGTCCCACAACGACTTCACGTCGATGTCGAACCGTCTGCGCGCATCGACGTGCGCGAACTCATCGCGAAAACGGAGATTGCCGTTCGGCACGTGAGCGATGCCGCGCCACCGTCCACCGATCGGCCGGAAGACGCGCCACAGCAGCTCCTGCGCGGGCAGATTGCCTTCACGCGTCACGCAGCGGGGAAACGTGTTCACCACTTTCGCCTCGCCGTCGCGAATCAGTTTCACGAGCTCGACGACACCCGCGAGAATGTCGAGCGGCTCGAAGCCGGCCACGACCACCGGGAGTTTGTGGCGCGCGACGAACGGCTCGAACACCGCCGAGCCGGTGATGGTCGCGGCGTGGCCGGCGGCGAGAAATCCTTCCACGCGCGACTCCGGCATCTCGCTGACGATCTCCATCACCGGCGGGATGTATTTGTGCGCGGAGAGAATCGAGAGATTCTTCGGCGGATCGTTGGTGACGATGGCCGCGGTAGCAACCGCGGTGGTCTCGAAACCGGTGGCGAAGAAGACGATCTCCTCGTCGGTGCCGCGCGCGAGATCGACGACCTGCGACGGCGAGTAGATGACGTCGATCCTCGCTCCGTCCGCCTGGGCATCGGCCAGCGATTGCACGGTGCCGGGCACTTTGAGCATGTCGCCGTATGTTGCGATGCGTACGCCCTGACGCGCGAGCACGACCCCTTCATCGACTTCCGGAACGTCGGTGACGCAAACGGGACAACCGGGTCCCATGATCACGTCGAGCCCTTTCGGAAAGAGCGAGCGCAATCCGAACTTCGCGATGGCCTGTTCGTGGCTGCCGCAGACGTGCATCACCGCGACGGGGCGGCCGATCTCGGCCATCAGGTGGACGAGCGTTTCGGCGAGATGCCTGGCCATCGCCGGATCGCGAAACTTCAGCTCACTCACGGGCCGCCTCGATCTCGCCGCGCACGTCCGCGGCCATGACGTCCATGTCGTTCTCTTCCATCAGCTGCTCGTAGAGCGCGAGCGTCTCGGAGATGGTCTCGGGCGGAATGCGGCGGATGGCGAAGCCGACGTGGTTGAGGATGTAGTCGCCGGCGGTCACGGGCTCATCGACGATGTCGAGGCAGACCTGCCGGCGCACCCCCCAGAAGTCGACCGTAGCCATGCTGCCGTGGATGTCGATGATTTTTCCGGGAACGCCTAGGCACATGTGGGCTCCAGTTGCTGGTCGATCGTTGCTGGTGGACGGGACGCTTGCGAGAGGGCATTGGCGATGACGGCTTGCCCGAGGGCGAGACCGCCGTCGCCGGGCGGGATGGTGCGATTCAGAACCGCGGACGGAAGTGCGTCGAGGATGCGTTCGGTGAGCAGTGCATTCGCGAAGCAGCCGCCGCTGAGGACGATCGGAAGATGGTCTTTGTTGACCGCGCGCGCCACTTCGATGGTGATGGCCGCGATCGTGTTGTGAAACCTCGCGCTGACGATCGCCGGAGCGACTCCGCGGATGAGATCGAGCGTTGCCGCCTTGACCATCGGGCGCGGATCGATCTCCCACGGCGTGGGGCCATCGCGCAGGACCATTTCGTAGCAGCCGCGCTCGTTCGCATCGGCGATCGCGTTCCAGCGCGTGGCCACTTCGCCTTCGTAGCGCGACTCCGTCATCGCCAGACCGAGAGCGCCGAAAGCATCGAACCAGCGTCCGACGCCGCGTGCGCGCGGAACGTTGCACTTCGTGGCGATCATGCGGCGCACGCTGGCGACGGCGCTGCGATCGAGAGTCTCGAAGAGCCGCAATGCCTGCAGCGGCGGCTCGCCTTCGAACGCTTCGTCGAGCACCGCCAGCGCGATGCGCCACACCTGGCGGATGGCCTGATCGGCGCCGGCCAGCGGAATCGCGCGAAACGTCGCCGCGCGCGTGAACGACGCGAAGCCGGCGACGAGAAACTCGCCACCCCACGACGTGCCGTCGGTGCCGTAGCCGGTGCCGTCGTAGGCGATGCCGAGAACGTTGCCGGTGAGGCCGTGCTCCGCCATCGCACTGACGACGTGGGCGTGATGATGCTGGACGGCGAACGAAGCGAGTCCGCCGCGGCGCGCCCAGCGCGTCGATTCGTATTCGGGATGAAGGTCGTGCGCGACGATTCGCGGCTCGACGCCGACGAACATCTTCAGCTGATCGATGCTCTTCTCGAACGAATGCACGGTCTCGAGCGTGTCGAGATCGCCCACGTGCGGCCCGAGGAAGGCGGTGCGATTCGTGCCGATGCAGATGGCGTTCTTGAGATGCGCGCCGACGGCGAGAATCGGTTCGTCGAACGCGGTCTCGAGCGCGATGCCGCGCGGGACGAAGCCGCGCGCGCGGCGCAGGATCACCGGCGCGTTCGCGATGATGCGCGTGACCGAGTCATCGGCGCGCGTTTCGATCTCGCGATCGTGCATCAGAAAGACGTCGGCAATGTCGTTCAGCCGCTCGAGCGCATCTTCGTTGGTGATGGCCATCGGCTCGTCAGAGGTATTGCCGGAGGTCATGACCAGCGGAATGCCGGCTTCGCGGAGAAGCAGGTGATGCAGCGGGGTGTACGGAAGGAAGAGGCCGATCAGCGGCGTGTCGGCGGCGATCTCACGCGCCAGCGCCGATTTCGCGCGGCGTGCAACGAGCACGATCGGCCGTTCGATGCTGGTGAGCAGCGTCCGCTCTTCATTCGTGAGCGCGGCGAAGCGTTCCGCTTCCTCGAGATCCCGCACCATCACGGCCAGCGGTTTCGCTTCGCGGCGTTTGCGATCGCGCAGGCGCTGCACGGCCAGCGGCGAGGTGGCGTCGCAGGCGAGGTGAAATCCGCCGAGGCCTTTGACGGCCACGATCAGTTGCGCCTTGAGCGCGCGCGCGGCGAACGCGAGCGGGTGATCGGTCTCGACCGTGCGGCCGGTCGGCATCGCCGCGAAGAGCCGCGGACCGCACGCGGGACAGGCATTCGGCTGCGCGTGAAAGCGGCGATCGAGCGGGTTCTCGTATTCGCGCCGGCAGTGATCGCACATCGCGAATGGGGCCATGGTGGTCTGCTCGCGGTCGTACGGCACGCCGCGCACGATGGTGTAGCGCGGGCCGCAGTTCGTGCAGTTGGTGAAGGGATAGAGATGGCGGCGATTGGAGGGATCGCTGATGTCCGCGAGGCAGTCGTCGCACGTGGCGAGATCGGGAGGAATGGAGACATTGCGCTCCGACGCCTGCTCGCTGGCGACGATGGTGAAGCCGCTCACGGTTTCGTACGCGATCGGCCGCCATTCGAGATCGTGGATCCTCGCGGCGGGCGGTGCATCGTGGCCGAGCCGTTCCGTGAAGATGTCGAGATCGGCGTCGTTGCCGAACGCGTCGATCACCACGCCACGCGAGTCGTTGCCGACCCGGCCGGCGACGCCGGCGTTCGTCGCGAGCTGATAGACCCACGGTCGGAATCCGACGCCCTGCACGATCCCGCGGATCTCGATGTGACGGCCCACCTTCGACATCGCACTTCACAGTAGGCGGGGGAGGCACGAGGAGCGTTGACTGGCCGCACAAGGGCCGGTGATCGACGTCACTCGCCGCACATCTATAATCCAGACGATGGCGCGCGCTGCCACGGAGGAAAAGCTCTACAAAATCGGTGAGGTCTGCAAACTCGCCGATGTGCAGCCGTACGTCCTCCGTTACTGGGAAACGGAGTTCCCGCAACTCGCCCCGAACAAGAGCGGCGGCGGCCAGCGGATGTACACGCGCGCGGAGATCGACACGATCCTGCGCATCAAGGAGCTGCTCTACCGCGACGGATTCACGATCGCGGGAGCGAAGAAGAAGCTGGAGACCGAGGTGGTCGAAGCGACGGCTCCCGTGCCACCCGCCGCCACTGCGCATCTCGATCTCGGAAGCGTGAAGAAGGAACTGCGCGCGATTCTGGCGATGCTTCGGGATTAGGAACGACCCCCAGACGACGGTGCGATGACGAGCACTGCACATCCGAACTGGCGCTCAGCTGCGCGGCGTCGCATCGAAGAAAATCTCCCGGAGGATTGGTCAGATTGCTTGCTTGACACATTCATGTGTCATCAGCCCTCGAGGGGTAAGATTTTCTTCCGTCATCGCACTCCTCAGGCAGATGCAGCGGAGTAACCAAGGTCTCTTGTCCCCGAACGGTGCCCGAGCCGTTGCCGCGCGTCCATCGAAGCGATGCGATGACTGACGATCTCCGGAGAGGGCGAACGTGTTGACGCGAGTCGAGGTTCTTCGCGTCTCACGCGGCATAGAAGTCTCAGACCTTGTCTGTGAGTTCGGAAAGAGTCGCCAACACCTGCTGCGCATCCGGAAAGGGGAGATCGAGCCTCGTCGGGACATGATTGCAGCACTGGTCTCAGCCTTCCGACATCTCACACTTGAAGACATTCAGCCGGACGACATCATCGAGCTTTCGCGCGAGGAGTCCGGTCCATGGAGAAAGGAGAAGCGGAGCCGCATTACCGTCGATGTCGATGGATGGCGCCGTGAACGTGACGCGGCTGCTGGTCTCCTGCAAGAACTTCGCTCTCATCCGCCCGGCGAAGGGTGGAGACGCTTCGACGGCAGAACGCGTCCGACGCCGTCGTCAGGGCGCTTATTTTCGAGGGGCGCACCCTCCTGGACTCCGAGCCTAGACGCGCGGAGTGGTATTTCGAAACGGCAGTACACGTGACCAAACATCTTACGAATCTCCGGCGTGAGTATCAGGTCACGTTGCTGGGACGCGCATGGCTGGAGCTTGCAAACGCGCGCCGGCAGCTCGGGCTGTATGGAGATGCACTCGAAGCTCTCGATGAGGCGGAGCGGTGTTTTGAGGGGGAGCCATTCGCGACAAAGCAGCTTGCACGCGCCTGGCTTTCGCGAGGGACCGTCCTGTTCAAGGTCGGTGAACTCACCGCGGCAGAACGTTCCCTTCGGCGGGCCATTAACCTCTTTGCCGCTGTCGACGATCTCCGCAGCATCGCGCGGGTAAGAATGGTCGAGGCGGGCGTGCTTTTCGAGCGTTCAAATTTCAGTGGAGCGCGCGAGCGCTGGCTATCCGCGGCGATGACGCTGGAAGCCGCGAAAAGAACATTACTCTCTGGGGATCACATGGCTGAATGTTGGATGGTGCGACATCGAGCTCAATCAACCCGAGTCTGCTCGAATCTGGCTGAAGAAGGCGGCCGACACCTTCCGGCGTCTGAAGAAGTGTGATGCCGAGGTGCTTCGGACCGCGTGGGCTCTCGCGCGCGTCAAGGCTTGCTTTGAGAGTCGTACGGCCGGGGTGAGGGACCTTCTAACGATTCGAAGTTCGTTCAAAAAACTTGGCCTCATCATCGACGCCGGCATGGTGAGTCTCGATATCGTCGAAGTTCTGCTCCTTCCGCCGCTAAGGGCATCGGCGGCCGCGAAGGTCTGCGAAAGCTTGCCCGCTCTCTTCCGAAGCGCCGGGGCGAGCCGCGAAGCGGTCAAAGCCGTGGCGTACCTCCGCGAAGCCGCGGCCGCGCAACGGCTCCATAAGCACGACGTGAAGCATGTTCGTCATTTTCTCGATCATGGCGACGAGCGCGGCGAACCATTCTCGCCGCCGGAGACCGCGTGAGAGCCCGGAAGCCATGGTCCGGCCTCTCACGCGGCGGCGACGGTACATCTACGGGTGCGGAACTGAAATGCGGGACGCGAGAATCAACAGCGCCAAAAGAAGCTCGGCTTCGAGCATCGACAGACCCTCCTCGTGCCGCCTTGCCGCGGAGGCAGCAACATTTTTGGTTGAGGGCCGGCCCTCGCATCCTAGGAGTTGCAGATGTTGACGGCGCATGACCTCGAAGTTCGCGGTGGCGCATCGAGTGATGGACCGTTAGGTATACTTCCGTCAGTTCCCGCTCTCGCGCGGCAGCGAGAACCTATGACACGTTCGGACAGTTCTCCCCTGCCCGACCCCGAGGCGGAAATCGCCGAGGCATATCGCGCCCACTACCCGCTCCTGGAATTTCTGGCGATCCAGAAATTCCACGTCCCGGCCGCCGACGTTCCCGACGTCATTCACGAGGTGGTTGTTGCGTTCATCCGTTCGCGACCGCGGATCTTCGATGAACGTGCCTGGCTTGTGGGAGCCGCGTGTAATGTGTCGCGCCTCTATTGGCGCGAACAGAGCAGGGAACACGGTGTCGTCGTCGAGTGCGACAGCGATCTGGAGGCGAAGTGCGCGCCGGACGACATCGTTCAGCGCCTGGACGTGAGCGCAATGCTGCGACGTCTACCGCGTCGATGTCGTGAAGTTCTACGGCTCCGGTTCTTTGAAGAGTACTCGTCACAGGAGCTTGCGGCCCATTTCGAGACGACAATCGCTTATGCGCGCAAAATGGTTTACCAGTGTGTGGGCGCCGCTCGAAGCCTTCTTGTGCGTGAGCGGCGGAGGTCGCGGTGATCGGCGATCACTACGAGGATTGGGAGCTCCTCGCGTTTGACGATGCGAACGGCGAGTTTGTGGATAGCGGGGCCGTGGCGATCCACCTTCTGTCGTGCAGTGAGTGTCACACTCATCTCGATGAGATCCGGAATTTGGTTCTTCTCTTGCGCGACGCAGACGTCCACATACGAACCAACGCCAGGTTGCGGAAGCCCGACCCACAGCGAATCAAAGAGGCACAGGAGCTGGTGCGTCGCAGGGAACTAGAGTCGCATGTGGCGGACCAGACGTTTGCGGGCCTCTTATCCATACCGCTTGAGCAATGGGTCACCCATCTCAACGATCGACCGCTTCTGCGCACGGAGGCGCTCATCGAGCGTATCGTCTCGGAGGCACGAACGGAGTACGATCGCCGCGCCAGACACGCGCTCGAGTTACTCCGAATCGCAGGGGATATTGCCGGTGCTTTGACCGACCACCTGGCGCGGGCACAGCAGAGCGGCACAATCGCCAAAGAGCGCGCCAATGCCCTTCGCATGCTATCGCGATACTCCGAAGCGCTCGACGAACTCGATCGGGCCGAGCGGTTCATGAATCGATTGCCGATCCGCGCGTTCGACATCGCTCTGATCGAATGGGGCCGCGCCACGGTATTGTTCTACATGACTCGTTACGTCGACGCTCTGCCCTTCGCGCTGAACGCTGCAAAGACACTCCGTCAGTTCGGAGACATCCCGCGCGCCCGGCAGGTCGAACTGCTGCAAGCCGGCATTCTCTTCGAGATGGGAGATGCCGCTGGAGCACTCGCGATAAACGAATACCTGACCGCGTATTTCATAAGCCTTGGAGATACCGAGACAGTCGCAAGAGTGATCGCCAACATGGCCGCGTGCGAAGCAGTTCTTGATCACGCTGAACAAGCACATGCCTATGCGTATCGGGCGATGGCGCTCTTCGACGAGGTTGGAAAACCAACGGAGCGTATCCGCGTCGAGTCCACAATCGGAAACCTCTTTATGCGCCAGGGTCGGTATGCGGAGGCATCTGCGCGGCTCACTGCGGCTGCCGCAGCCTTCCGCGAGCGTGGTATGGACGCCGAAGCCGGTCAAGCGCTTCTAGACGTCTTAGAGATGAACGTTATCCGGGGTTCGTGGGACGAGGCGATTCCTCTGGCGAAACAACTGGCGGCGATGTTCATCTCCTCTGGCGCGCCGGTACACGCCGCGCGCGCTTCCGACTACTTGCGCCGCGCAATTGAGGCGCGGCAGGCGAGTGTGGAACTCGTAGCCTATGTCCGCGGCTACATCGATGCGGCGGATGATGCTCTCGAGTTTGTGCCTCCAGTGTAGTGGAACATGTGTGTTCCAGCCGTCCCTATATCTATCGATCATGAAGTCATTCTGTTAGCCTCCTCACACTTTCCGTAATGCCGGTCTATAGAGGAGGATGGTTCAGAATGAGAAGAAATACGGTAGTTCGTTTGATCCTGTTGTCGTTACTGACGTTCGTTTGTGTAAACACGACCAACGCCACGACGCAGACCTGCAAGGAGGAGTGTGACACCGCATGGAACCAATGCCTTGCAACGTGTCCGTGGTGGAACTTCTTTTGCGTCGGCGGCTGCAATGACCAGTTGACGTACTGCTACACCGTCTGTGACAACAATACGGGCGGACCAGGCGGACCAAAACCTGTGCCCACGCCTGTACCTACGCCTGGCCGCGTCGGCAATTAGCCGGTGCTTTCGGGACCTCTCCCGCAGAGCTGCTCGTTGTCGCAATGAAGCGTCGCGAATGAAAATCACTCGCTGGATCTGGATCGATCGCATTGCGAATATCTCGATTGTCGCTATGGCAATCTTTGCCGCGATCCTTCTGTGTGGACGTTATCGTTCGGACTGGCGAAGTGACGTGGTCGTGCCCGCGGGAAGTGCAACTCAATTGCAACAGGTGAATTGGGCCGGAAACGGACTGACCATCGTTCTGGCGCTATCGACTGAATGCCGGTTCTGCTCTGCGAATGCCGGGTTGTACAGCGAGATCGCCTCGACGTTGAGAACGAAGCAGGTCGGACGAACGATAGCGATCTTTCCGCAAGACCTTTCGCACAGCCGCGCCTATCTCGCCAGACTGAAGGTAACTCCTGACGAGATCCGGCAGGGTTCGATAGCGTCCGCCGGTGCTAAAGCAACTCCTACGATTATTGCGATCGGCTCCGATGGTCGGGTTCTGAAATCATGGGTGGGCGGTTTGTCTGAAGGTGATGCCGCAGGCGTGCTGCGCGAGATCTCAGCGATTGCGGAAAGACCGCGCACCGCTTTGTGCTCGCCGTGCGCGTCGTCGCGGTGACTGGCGATGGCGCCGATCTGTTCGTGACCATCGAGACCCGGGCGTCGCTTCGGACCCGCGTCGAGGAGAACTTTGCTGAACCGACAGCTTTTGTCGTAACACACAGACCTGGCCCGCGGCCGCCAGCGCAAAATCCGTCGGAACGTCGGCGCATGCGTCGAAACGCGATATCTTGTCGCTCCATGTCGGAGACGCTCTCTGAACCGACGATGCCTACCAGGCCCGGCGGCAGGCCATTCGCTGTGCTGGTCGCCGCCGGTATTCTGCTCAGCCGCATTGCAGGATTGGTGCGCGAGAGGGTTTTCGCACACTACCTTGGAAGCTCTATAGCAGCGGATGCGTTCAAAGCCGCTTTGAAGATACCGAACTTTCTACAGAATCTGTTCGGCGAAGGCGTCTTGTCCGCCTCCTTCATTCCGGTCTACGCCCGATTAGTCGCACAACGGGATCAGGAATTTGCCGGCCGCGTGGCAGGCGTATTCGCCTCAATCCTGGCGTTCGGCGTGAGTCTATTTGTTCTTCTTGGCGTGCTTGCAACTCCCTATCTCATTGGAGCGATCGCACCGGGGTTTGAGGGGCCGGTACGAGGGCTGACGATTGATATCGTGCGAATACTCTTTCCTGGAGTTGGACTACTTGTTCTGTCCGCATGGTGTCTCGGCGTCTTGAACAGTCATCACAAGTTCTTCTTGTCCTATGTCGCGCCGGTCCTCTGGAACATTGCAATCATCGCCACGCTGGTCGCCTTTGGTTCACGGATGCGACAGGGCGATCTCGTGAGGGCCGTCGCCTGGGGCACGGTCGCCGGGTCATTGCTCCAACTCGCCGTTCAACTCCCATTCGTCATACGCTACGCGCGGCCTATTTCGTTCGGGTTCGATTTGCGTCTGAAGCCGGTGCGGGAGGTCTTTCGCAACCTGATGCCAGTGGTCCTTGGCCGAGGCGTTGTGCAGTTCAGTGCTTATGTGGACCAGGTAATCGCAAGCTACCTTCCGGCCGGAGCCGTGTCCACGCTTGCTTATGCGCAAACGATCTATCTACTTCCCATCAGCCTTTTTGGGGCCAGCGTGGCCGCGGCTGAGCTTCCGCAGATGTCGCGGCAAACGGGCGTGCCGAATGTGATCTACGCCGTTGTGCGTGATCGCCTCGAAACGGCGCAGCGTCAAGTCGCCTTCTTCGTAATTCCATCCGTCGTCGCCATTCTGTTGATTGGGCGGCACCTTGTCGCAGCGGTCTATCAAACCGGGAGCTTCGGACAAGAGCAGACACTTTACGTGTGGTATGTCCTAATGGGATCGTCCGTCGGACTTCTGGCCGCGACGCTTGGGCGGTTATATTCGTCCGCCTTTTACGCGCTTCGTGACACCCGCACGCCGCTCAAGTTCGCGGTGGTTCGGGTAATTCTCACCGGCGCACTTGGGTACGTTTTCGCATTTCCCTTGCGGTGGGTGGTCGTCGAGGCGTTTTCGCTCACGCACCTCCGATTGCCGGATTTGCCAGGCGGAGGAGGTATGGTGGGGACCGTCGCACTGACCGCTTCAGCCGGAGTGGCAGGATGGATCGAATTCTTGCTGCTGAGACGTGCCTTACACCAACGGATCGGCAGAATTGTTTTGCCGGTTCGATTTCAGCTGTCATTGTGGCTATCGGCTGCGAGCGCGGGATGCGCTGCTTTGGCTCTGGATGTCATCGCTTCCCGCTTATGGCTGTATTTCCAGCTTGGGCCGGCCACGCAGGGTGCAGTGATCGCCGTGATGTTCGGAACCGCGTTCACTGCCGGAGCACTGTTGTTGCGAATTCCCGAGGCATTCGTCGCGCTGCGGAGAATCACGACCTTCCGGCGAAGACCGTGATCTGGCCACTCTGCCCGTAGCGCCTTGGACATGTGCGCTGGTATTCATAACGGCGCGGTCATGACGCTCGCGCGTTCAGCGCATTCCGCTCGCTTCGTTGCGTGGAACGCGCCGGGCGCCGAGCTGGCGAACCGTACCGGTATTTAGCTCATAGCCGCGCTGAATCTCTTACCGTCAGAGAGTGGGTTCCTGGAAATCAACTCCTCGTCAGCGGCTGCGCACCGTCAGACACGCACGTGCTCAGCTGCGCGGGGCCGCAATACAGTCCATTTCTTGCGAGAACGAACCGCGCCGCGCCAGCTGCAGCGCGCGATGCGGCGACGGCTCGTCACCGCATCGGAGCACTAACGCTTTCGGATGCGCACAGGGACAGGCGCGGGTTTGCGTCCGGTTCCGGCGGCGATCAGCAGGAGAGTGCCGGCGATTACTGCTACGAGCACTTCGATCATTTTGCCGTCCTCCTGGTCGCACCTACTGCAGCGGTGGTGCCTACTTCATCGCGCGGCGGTAGATCGCATCGTAGTCGTGCGCCGAACGCTCCCACGAGAAGTCGTGGGCCATGCCGTTCGTCTGCAACTGCCTCCAGAGACTCGCATCGCGGTACTGCTGCATCGCCACGATCGTCGTCCACAGCAACGCCTCGGGGTGCTGGCCGATGAAGCCGAAGCCGTTCGCCTCGCCACGATTGTTGCCATCGAAAGGAGTCACGGTGTCCGCAAGGCCGCCCGTCAGCCGCACGATCGGCAGCGTGCCGTAACGCAGCGCGTACATCTGGTTGAGACCGCATGGCTCGTAGATCGACGGCATGAACAGCGCGTCGGCGCCGCCGTAGATGCGATGCGCGAGCGCGTTGTCGAACCCGATCCAGACGCGGCATCGCTCCGGATGCCGGGCCGCGATCAGCGATAACGCATGCTCGAGCTCCGGCTCGCCGCTACCGAGAATCACCACCTGCGCACCGGCGCCGAGCACGCGCTCCAGCACCGGGATCAACAGCTGAAACCCTTTCTGGCCGACCAGGCGCGAGACCGCGCCGATCATCGGCAGCTCCGGATCGTATGGGAGCCCAAGTTCCTGCGCGAGGGCCTGCTTGTTCGCGCGTTTCCCCTCCAGCTGCGTCGCATCGAAGCGCGACGGCAGCAGCGGATCGGTGGCGGGATTCCACTCCTCGACGTCGATGCCGTTGAGGATCCCGGAGAACTTGTGCGTGACCGCGCGCAGCACGCCATCGAGCCCCGCGCCGTGCTCCGCGGTCATCACTTCGCGCGCGTAATTCGGTGAGACGGTCGTCACCTCATCCGAAAAGAGAATCGCTCCCTTCATCGGATTGAGCGTGCCGAAATGCTCGAGCGCGTCGGGCGCCCAGTAACGGCTGTGCAGGCCGAGGATGCCGAACGCGGCGGCCGCGGCCGCCCCCTGGTAGTTGAGGTTGTGAATCGTGTAGACGGAGCGCGTGTTCGCGAACTGCGCGGAACCGCCGCGCAAGCCGCTGTGGAGATAGAGCGGCAGCAGCGCGGTGTGCCAGTCGTGGCAATGGAGGATGTCGGGAGCGATGTCGAGCAGCTCGCAACCGCGAATGACGGCGCGGCAGAAGAACGTGTAGCGCAGCAGAAAATCGTCGACGCCGGGCGCGCTTTGATAAATCTGATCGCGATCGAAGAAGAAATCGTTGGCGACGAGAATCAGCGGGATGTTCGTGCCCGGAAGCGTGGCGCGCAGGAAGGTCGCCTCGGCGCTCCAGTCGGCCCAGGCGATCGTCTGCGTCGGCAGCGCCTGATGCACGGTGGCGCCGTTCTTCTCGAACCACTGCCGCGCCTGACGGTAGTACGGCAGAAACACGACCACGTCGTGGCCGAGCTTCGCGAGCGCTTTCGGCAGCGAACCGCACACGTCGCCGAGCCCGCCCGTTTTTGCGATGGGAGAAACTTCTGCTGTTGCGAATACGACTTTCATTGAATGAGGATCGACGCGTAGCCGACGACCCGTTCGTAGTCGCCGTTGATGTCGCCGGAAGTGGCGTGCTTGATCAGCCTCGCATGCGCCGCGCCCAGCGCGTTCGCGGCGACGAGCATGGTCGTGGTGGGGATGAAGCCGCACATCGACACGTCGAACTCATCGACGACGCGCCAGAGCTCGCGCGGATCGCGATGCAGCACGGCGTCGATGGCGAGGTTGTCCTTGCGCTCCGTTTCGGTCTGGTTTTCGTAGTGATTGAGATCGGAGCTGGCGAGAATGCCGACCGGCTCGCGCGACTCGCGAATGACCTCGGCGATCGCGCGCCCGATCTCTTCGGCGAAATCGTAGCGATGCGCGCCGAGGCAGATCGGCACAAACGTGAAGTCGCCGAGCAGTCGCTGCAGAAACGGCAACTGCACTTCCAGCGAATGTTCGCGGGCATGCGCACGCGCGTCCTCGGCGAGCAGTTTCGATTTCGCCAGCAGCGCGTCGGCGAGCGGCGTGTCGATGGGAGCGTCGCCGAACGGCGTGCGCCACACCCCTTCGCGATTGATGGCCGCGTAGTGACCCGCGCCGGTGTGATTCGGACAGAGGATGATCAGTCGCGACGGCAGTTCCGCAAGCGCGTAGAACGCCGCCGCGACATGGCCGCTGTACATGAGCCCCGCGTGCGGCACCACCGCGCCGATGAATTTCGTCTTCGACGCGACACCCGGATTCGTCGCCAGGCACTGATCCACCTGCGCGCGCAGACGATGCGGCGCGGCCTCGTAGAACGTGCCGGCGACGGCGGGGAGACGCGTGGTCATGCGTTCATTCAGGCGTTCATTCAGGCGTTCATTCAGCGCGGAAAGCTCGGCGAATACAACACCGCATTCAGAAAGATGGGGAGGGTTCCGCGCCAGAACAAGCGGAAATGCGGATCATCCGCGAACGTGATGACCTGGCCGCGGCCGAAGGGCTCGCTGACGACATAGACCGACCCTTTGATCCGCTCGAGCGATTCGTTCCAGGCGACGCCGGAGATGAGCGGCTCCTTCGGATCGATGGTGAGAATGTTGTCGACCTTCTTCGCCACCGGGAGAAAGGCGTTGCTTCCTTCGACGAGCACCGCCGGTGCGCGCGGCACGCCGTACGTGAGATACGAGCGCTCGTTCATCGACGTGCGGAACGCGGAGCCGGGGATGCGGAAGTCGTTGTAGCGCTCGTCGGTGGCCGGTTTCTCATCGTCTTTCTTCTTCGGCGGCTCCCACAGTTTGAGCTTCGAGATCTCGACGTCCTTCTCGCGCAGAAACGCGCTGGCGCCTTTGATCGCGATGACGGTGCCGCCGTCGCTGACGAACGCTTTCAGTTTGTCGATGGCGCGCTTGCCGAGGCGATCGCCGTAGCTGCCATCGGGGAAGACGACCACGTCGAACTTCGAGAAATCGGTGTTGCGCAGGGACTCGGCGAAGACGACCGTGTGCGGAATCGGCGTATCGACGTCGAGCGTGTGCCAGAGCATGCCGAACGACGTCGCATCGGTACCTGCGCCGCCGACGAGTGCAATGCGCGGCTGTTTGACGTAGCGAACGCGCTCGGAGCCGAACGACGTTGCTCCCATCCAGCCGGAGTCGACCGGCGCGATGGCCACCCCCGCTTCGGCCACGATGCTCTGCAGCCTGGTGTCGAGGTCATTCGCGTTGTTGTTGCGGAGGATGATCAGCGACCCGCGCGCGAAACTGCGATCGCCCAGACCGAGCTCGCCGTCGGCCACGCTGAAGCGAATGCCGCTCGCGAGCAGGCGTCCGGCAAAACGATAGAGCTGCGGATCATTGCCGTCGACGAGGTACGCATACGCGGCGCTCTTGAACGGCGGAAGCGCCGACGCGGCGAATTCGCGCGTGCTGGTCACCGGCGCCGCGGCGAGATAGCCTTCGACGTTCATCGCCAGCGGCAACGACCAGGTCGTCAGATCATAAAAATCATCCGGCTGATCGGCTTCCGCCTTCGCGCGCTGCTCTTCGACGAAGCCCTTGCTGAAGACCGGCGCTTTCTCGAGCAGCGTGTTGGCGAGGCCGCCGTACTGCTGCTTCGTCGAGACGACCGCGGTGCCGGCGGGAAAGCTGCGCACCTCGGTGAGGTCGCGATCGAGACGCGTCGCGCGGATGGCCGCCGGCGCGGTGAGCATGTCGACGCGGATGCCGTTCTTCTGCAGCAGTTCGACGAGCGGCTGGAAGTTCGGCGAGCCGGGCATGAGCAGGAACGTGTTCTTCCCTGCATCGATCTGCGCGCGCGCCGCCTCGTGCGTGTAGCGGAGCAAGGCCTCGCGATGCTGCGCGGCGGTGCGCACCGTGGTGATGGCGGTGGTGTAGTGATGCAGCGCGCGATCGGCGAGCGTGAGAATCGTTCCATCGGCCCGCTCGATCGCGGAGCCGGCGCGGCCGCCGCCACCCTGTTCGTAGGTCATGCCGATCGCACCGCGCAGCGACGGCCACGAATCGCCGTAGCCGGGGTAGAAGAGGTCGTAGCGCTCGCCGACGAAGAACGTCCAGCCGCGCTTCGAGAACTCACCGGCATTGGCCCGGCCGAAGATCTCCAGCCAGTCTTCGACGTCTGTCGGAAGATTGGCGTTGATCGGCTTCGCGTCCGGTGGGAAGAAGTACGAGGAGTCGGAGCTCATCTCGTGAAAGTCGACGATCACCTGCGGGTTCCACTGCTGATAGGCGGCGACGCGGGCCTGCGTTTCCTTCTGCGACTGAAACGCCCAGTCCCGATTCATGTCGATGAGGTAGTGGTTGTAGCGTCCACCCGGCCACGGCTCGGCATGTTCGGCGGCGGCGGGATTGACGTTCGCCTTCACGCCACGCGTGCGATGAAACCAGGTGATGTAGCGCTCCCGGCCATCAGGATTCTCGAGCGGGTCGATGAGGATGACGAGATTGTCGAGGAGTCGCGTCAGGTCGGGCTCGCGCAGCAGCGACGAGGCGACGAACATCGCTGCTTCGGCGGATGACGATTCATTGCCGTGAACGCCGAAGGCCAGCCAGACGATGGCCGGCTGATTCGCGGCCATCGCCGCCGGATCGCCTTCCCCACGCGCCAGCGCCGCGGCGGTGCGTTGAATCTCCTGCAGCCGCTTGTGATTCTTTTCGGAGGTGATGGCCGCAAGCACGAGCGGGCGGCCTTCATACGTCTCGCCGATCTGCTGCATCGTGATGAGCTTCGAACGTCTGGTGAGCTCTTCGAAGTAATCGAGGATGCGATGGTGAGGCGTAAATCGCTCGCCCATCCGGTATCCGAGAAACTCTTCGGGAGTGGGAACCTGGGCGAAGGCGACGGACGAGCAGAGGACGAGCGCAAGAATCGCGACAACACGTCTGGTCATAGTTGGACGAATTCTATGTGGAGCGGCGCGGCATTTGTGTCGTGACGAGCGGGAAGAGTTCGCGGGCTACAGAACTTCGACTTCGTCTTCGATCGCGGCGTTCGACTTCGCGTGAATGCCGAGGCGCTTCATCATCTCGTTGAGCGTCGACGGTTTGAGCTGCAGCAGTTCGGCGGCGCGTTTCTGCACGCCGTTCGCGAGCTCCAGCGACTGCAGGATCATCGTGCGCTCGTAGTTCGAGACCGCATCCTTCAGCGAAATGCCGTCCTGCGGCACGACCATGGCCGGCGTGTCGGTGCGCACCGGATAGCGGAGGTAATCGGGCAGCAGCTCGGGCGTGATCCGTTCGGCGGTGCAGAGCACGACCGCGCGCTCGATCGTGTTTTCGAGCTCGCGCACGTTCCCCGGCCATGCGTGATCGAGGAGGATGCGCATCGCGTCGGGCGTCACCTCGCGCACGCGGCGTTTGTTCTCTTCCGAATACTTCTGCAGGAAGTGCTGCACGAGCAGCGGAATGTCTTCGCGGCGGCGGCGCAGCGGCGGAAGCTGCACGGTGATGACGTTCAGGCGGTAATAGAGATCCTCGCGGAATCTCTGCTCGGCCATCAGCTTCTGCAGATCCGCGTTCGTCGCGGCGATGATGCGCACGTCGACCTTGACGGTATCGACGGAGCCGAGACGCATGAATTCCTTTTCCTGAATGACGCGCAGCAGTTTCGCCTGCGTCTCCAGATTGATGTTGCCGATCTCGTCGAGGAAGATCGAGCCGCCGTCCGCGACTTCGAAGAGGCCGCGCTTCGTGGCGATGGCGCCGGTGAACGCGCCTTTCATGTGCCCGAAGAGGGAAGACTCGAGCAACTCCGGCGGCAGCGATCCCGAGTTCACGGTCACGAACGCATTGCGCGCGCGCGGGCTGGCGTGATGGATCGCTTTCGCGACGAGCTCTTTTCCGGTGCCGCTTTCGCCGATCACCAGAATGTTCGAGCGCGACGGCGCGGCGAGCCGAATGAGGTCGAAGACCTTCCGCATCGTCTCGCTCTTGCCGATGATGTTCGAGTAGGCGTACTTCTCGGAGAGCTCGCTCTTGAGGCGTTCGTTCTCGTGCGCAAGGCGGCGTTGTTCGAGCGCCTTGTTCACGGTGATGACCACTTCCTCGTTCTTGAACGGCTTGGGGATGTAGTGGAACGCGCCTTGTTTCATCGCCTCGATCGCGCCGTCGATCGAAGACGAGGCGGTGATGACGATGACCGGAAGATTCGGATTGGCGATGCGCGTGGCGCGCAGCGTGTCGATGCCGCTGATGCCCGGCAGCATGACGTCGAGAATCACGAGGTCCACTTCCTCGGTGGAGTCGAGGATGCTCAGCGCCTCTTCGCCGCTGGCCGCGGTGATCACGTCGAAGCCTTCGCGCCGAAGCACGACTTCGAGCACGTCCCGCAGGACTTCTTCGTCATCGACGATCAGGATTCGCATGAGCTACTGAATACTGCCTACGAGTTTCTCCGCACGGGGCAACGTAATCGAAAACTCGGCGCCTTTGCCAGGCTCGCTCTTCACCGAAATCTCGCCATCATTCGCATTCATGATGCGGCGGCTGATGGCCAGGCCGAGTCCCGTGCCGCCCTGACCGCGCTTGGTCGTGACGAGCGGATCGAAGATGCGGCCGAGCATTTCGGCGCTGATCCCTTTGCCGTCGTCCCGGATGCGAATCATCACCTGTTCGTTTTCCTCGCTCACCGAGATCCAGATGTTCCCATCCTCGGCTACCGCATCGCGCGCGTTCAGCAGGACGTTGGTCACAACCTGCTGCAGATCCTGGAAGTTCCCGCGCACTTTCACCGGCATCGGCGCGAGCTGCGTGTGCACGCTGATGCGCTTCGCCTTCAACAGGTCCTCGTGCAGCGAAAGCGTGGCCAGCACCAGCTCGTCGACGTTCACGAGCTCGCGCGAGCGCGGACGGTTGGCGATCAGATCGAGCAGGTTGTTGACGAGGTTCGAGGCGCGGAACGTCTGCTGCTCCATCTTTTTCAGGAGCCGGTATTTCGGATCGGTCTCCGACGTCTCGGCCAGCAGCAGCTGCGCGTAGGACGAGATGCCGGTGAGCGGCGTGTTCACCTCGTGCGCGACGCCGGCCGCCAGGAGACCGAGAGAGGCGAGACGCTCCTTGTCCTGCAGTTCGCGCTCGAGCCGCACGCGGTCGGTGATGTCGCCGATGACGAGCACGCGCGCGCCGTCGGTCACATCACCCGCCGAGAGCGGGCTGGCCGTTACAGTGACCTCCTTGGTCACCCCCTGCCGGTTGATGAAGTGCGTGGCCAGCGTGCGGCCGTTGTTGCGGCGCAGCTCGATGAACGGCGGGAAGAGCTCCTCGACCGATTCATACGTGTGATCGGCGCCGACGAGATCCCAGAACGCGCGATTGGCGGTGAGCACCGTGCCGTCGCTCGAAACGACGGCGATCGCGGAGAGCGAGGACTCGATGATGTTCTCGTTGTACTCCTTGAGCGCGCGGATCTCTTCGAGCTGGCGGCGCAGTTTTCCGTAGAGACGCGAGTTCTCGATGGCCAGCGCGATCGGCGCGGTGAGCGTGCCGACCAGATGCAGATCGTCGCGCGACAACGGCTCTTCGCCGCGGCCGGTGCCGAGGAGCAGGAGGCCCTGCAGTTCGCCGCGATTGCGCAACGGAAAGGCGTAGCGATAGCCGGCGCCGAGGAGCTTCCACGGAGTTTCGGATTGATCCGGAAGGCGCGGCGTGCTGAGCACGATCGGCCCTTCCTTCGGCATCACTCCGAGCTCGTCCTCGGTGATGCGGCGCGGCACGCCTTCTTCGGGATCGTAGATCAGCAGCGTCGTCGCGCCCTGCAGTGCCTCGCGCGTGAAGAGGTTCATGCGTTCGATGTGCAGCGTGGCGCGCAGGCGCTCGCGCATCATCGAGATCAGCTCGTGCACGTCGTGGAACGTCGCCAGCTCCTGCGCGAAGTCGGTCATCGTGCGGCGATGCCGGTAGCTCTCGCGATACAGGATCATTTCGATCATCGACTCGATGCGCCCCTTGACCGGAATGAGCACGCCCGCGATGAGCAGCCCCGACGTGAAGGCGAGGAAGTTGCGCTCCATCGCCGAACGCTCCTCGATCACGCGCGAAAGGATGAGGTTGACCGTCGAGAAGGCGATCAACCCGAAGACGAACGTGATGCTGTAGGCGAGGATCTCCTTGATCACCACCTCGACGTCCCACAGCTTGTATTTGAGGATGGAGACGGCGAAGGCGAGCGGAATGAACGCCAGCGGAATGATCGAGACGGTGGTGTAGACCGGCGCAACGCTGCCGCGCACCAGGTACGGGATGATGTAGATCGCGAGGAACGGCAGGAAGCCGAGGGAAAGGCCGAGGTAGATCCACTTGATCTGCTTCTTGCCGGCCGGCGCGGCCTCGCGATACGTGAACGCCAGCGCGATCACGGCCAGCGTGAAGTAGATCGCGAAATCGATCATCTCCCACTTGGCGATGAGCTCCAGCGCCACGCGCGGCTGCGCGATCGCGAACGCATTGTGGAAAACGAGGAGATCGATCACCCACAACGCGAGCAGCGCCGGCGGGATGTACATCCACGCGATCCAGCGTTTCTCCCGGATGACCGGCTTCGGGAAGAGGAGGAAGAAGTGCAGCGCGAGCGGCGGCAGGAAGATGCGCGCGAGCTCTTCCACCATCTGCAGCGCCTTGTAGCTCCAGTCGATGTCGCCCGCGGGGGTGTAGACGTAGACGATGAACGAGAAGAGCGTGACGAAGTAGAACAGCATGCTCTCCTGCGTTTCACCGCGGAAGAGCGTGAAGAGACCGATCGCGAGATAGAGAAACCCGATGAAGCTGAGGATGAGGTAGGGGTAGTCGACCTTCAGCTCGGGCGGAGCGTAGACGATGGTTTTCGTCACCGCGCCGCGCTGAATGATCATCGGCACCTGCTCGCCGATGCCGCGCACGGTCTTCTGCAGACCGGCCACTTC
Organism: Thermoanaerobaculia bacterium; assembly: GCA_036261885.1. Taxonomy (GTDB): domain Bacteria; phylum Acidobacteriota; class Thermoanaerobaculia; order Gp7-AA8; family Gp7-AA8; genus QHVT01. The sequence continues at coordinate 93,143 of DATAJY010000017.1, forward strand.
CGTGGTCGGCGTCCCGCCGATCGTGTAGATGAGGTCTCCCGGCTTCAGGCCGGCATGTTCGGCGTTGCTGCCGGGGTCGACGCTCTTGACGACGATGAGCCCACCGCTGCGCGAGAAGGTGAAGTCGATGCGCTCGAACGAAGAACGCTTGCGCTGAAAGGAAGCGAACGCGCCCACCACCACTCCGAGAGTGAGGATTGCGATCAGCGAGTTCGTGAGGACCGTGCGGCGCATGATGGCGGCCTCGCGATGCCATTCAATGGCCTTGCCTCAGGCCAAATCGCGCTAAGCCGTTGATTCGAAACGTTGAATCGTGAAACGGATTTCCGGATCGACGGCCGTTTTCTCCAAGCGATTGGATTTTGGCCGCCGAAATCTTGGAGCCGGGCCGGCACGGCCGGCTGCGTTGGTTGCTTCGCCGGGGGGACGCGCGGCTGCCAAGTGGCGAAGCGGAAGTGGGAGCGGTTGTGTCATCCCGCGCGTCAGCGCGGGATCCCCCTCCGACAGACGACACCCCCATCACAACACCGGAAACCGACACACATCGCGCAGCAGGCAGACGTCGCAGTTTTCTTTTTTCTGGCGAACGCTGCAGAGATCGAGGATGCCGAGGCGGCACAACGCAAAGTCGTAACGCACCGGATCGCTCGCGTCGAAGCGGGCAAGCTGGTCGGTGAGAGCGCGCGCGGTTTTCCAGTCCGCGGATTTGCGGTCGGACAACCCGAGAAACGTGGCGATGCGATGCACGTGCGTATCGAGCGGCATCAGCAGTTTCGCCGGATCGACGAACGTCCAGAGCCCGAGGTCGGGCGCGGTGCGGCGGACCATCCAGCGGAGATAGAGATTCATCCGCTTGCACGCGGAGCCGTCGTTCGGAGAGGTGAGGAGGTAGCGAAGCGACGGAGACGTGGCCTTCTCGCTCAGCACGCGCTCCACGAATCGGGCAAGCGTCGGTCCGATGTCGGAATCGTTCCCGTCGTAGCACTCCTCGCACAACGCACCGATCGAGCCGTACGTCTCGATCACGTTTGCGAGCAACGCGAGAAATGCGACCAGATCGGGGGTTTTGTGAAAGCGATGCGCGAAACCGGCGAAGCGTTTCAACGCTTCGCGTTCATGGAACGTAGTGAGGTACTGAAACGGTGAAGGGGACATGCGCGCGAGGACGACGCCGATGTTGGCGACGATCGTCTCGGCACGGCCATACGCAAACGCGGCCGCGATCAGGCCGGCCACTTCCTGGTCGCGCGGCTGGTCGTAACGCAGAACGAGTTGCAGAGGGTCGGGCTCGATGGTCGAAACGTCGAACGTGGCGACGAGCGTGTCGAGCCGCTCTTTCATCGCTTCGTTTCGAATGGGCCGGCGCCTTCTCACGCGACGGCCAACAGGGGTCACGATGGAACTGTTCCGGAATCCGAGCGTCATACTTACCGCCATGCCCACCAAGCGAATCGCCGTGGTTTCTCTCGCACTCGCTCTGTTCGCACTGCCGTCGCTCGCCGCCATCACCGGCAGCGTGATGACCGCGGATGGAAAACCGGTCGCCGGCGCGCGCGTCTCGACCTACGGCGACGAATCGCCGGACGCGCGTTTCGCACGTCTCCTTTCGGACCAGCCGGAGCGCGTTCCGCTCGCTACGACGCAGACCGATGCGAAGGGAGCGTTCTCGATCGAGTCGCCGAAATCGCCCACGGCGAACCTGCGCGTTTCACTCCACGGCTACGCCCCCGACACGCGATCGGTCGAGCGCGAGGAAGACGGCCTCGTGTTCATTCTCGAAAAGGTCGAGCTCCGCAGCGGCACGGTGAAAGCCGGCGGCAAACCGGTCGCGAACGCCACCGTGGTGGTGCGCAACGGCGGCGACACGATCACGAAGACCGACGCGGAGGGTCGCTACGAGGCACCGTTCTCGAAGCGGCTGAGCGGGATCACGGTGCTGCATCCCGACTACGCGGTCGACAACGATTTCTTTTTCAATCTCGGCGAGAACGCGCTCCGCACGAAGCTCGATCGCACGCTGCAGAAGGGAGGAACGCTCACCGGACGCGTGGTCGCGAGCGACGGCAAGACCGCGGTTGCCGGCGCGGCGATCGCGATCGATGGCTGGCCCTCCGGCACGTCGGGCGAAGACGGCACGTTCACGCTCGCGCACGTTCCGGCGAAATGGAGCTCGCTGATCGCACGCAAGGACACGCTCATCGCCCGGCGCACGTTCAGCAAGGAAGCGAACCTCACGCTGAAGCTCGAAAAAGCGGCCACGTTCTCCGGCCGCGTGCTCGATGCGAAAACGAAGATGCCGGTCGCCGGCAGCTACGTCGGCCTCGGCTCGCGCGGCTTCGCGCGTTCCGACTCGCTCTTCGGCGCGATCGTCGATGCGAAAGGGACGTATTCGATTCTCGCTCCTCAAGGTTCGTACGTGCTGACCGCGGCGCACCCCGGCTACGACGGCGAAAGCGCGGACGTCGAGGCGGCCTCGGGGCAGACGGCCTCGCGCGACGTCACGATGCAGCCGCTGGTACGCATCAGCGGCATCGTCGTCGATGAAGGAAACAAGCCGGTGGCGGCGGCGAGCGTCGCGTCCGAAGCGACCGGCGATCCGATGATGATGATGAGCATGCGCGGCCGGCGCTTCTTCAACGACTCCGTCGCGGTGGCCAGCGGTCCGGACGGAAAGTTTTCTCTCCGGACGAACGGCGATCGTGAACTCAAGATCCGCGCCTCGAAGAAAGGCCTTCCTTCCGGACGGACGGAGGCGATGAAAGTCGCCGCGGGAGAACGCAAGAGCGGAATTGTCGTGACGCTGCCGAGCGGCATCGCCGTGAGCGGCAAGATCACCGACGCCGACGGCAAGCCGCTCTCCGGCGTCACCATCGGCGCAACCGAAACGCAGGGTCGTGGCAGCGAGGGCGGCGTGCGCCGCACGATGATCATGATCGGCGCCAACTCGCGCGGCGACGATGAGTCGGTGCAGACCGCGAGCGATGGCACGTTCGCGATGCGTCTCAAGGAAGGGGTTTACGACTTCACGGCCAATCGCGACGGCTACGCGACGAAGACGATTCGCGCGTTCACGGTGACGGCCTCCGGCACCGAGCCGATGAACGCCACGCTCGATCCCGCCGTGCAGATCACCGGCCGCGTCACGCGCGGCGGCACCGGCATCGAAGGCGTCTCCCTCTTCGTCTTCGGCGGAGGGTCCGGCGGAAACAACACCACCACCGGGCCGGACGGCTCGTTCACGCTCGAGAATCTCACGCCCGGCCAGGTCGGCGTCTTCGTCACCAAGGAAGGCGACTTCATTCAGGAGCAGCGCATGCTCACGGCGCCGAGCCGCGACGTGGTGCTCGAGTTTCCGGCAGGTGGTCGCGTCAGCGGCCGTGTCGTCGAGAAGGGAACGCGCCGCCCGCTCACGTCATTCGAGGCCGGCATCTCGCGCTCGCGCGGCGGCGGGCCGATGGTGATGATGGGACCTCCGCAGACGAAGCCCTTCACGAGCGACGACGGCTCGTTCGTGCTCGACAACGTCCCCAGCGGCTCCGTCACGCTCGTCGCCAATGCGCCCGGCTTCGTCAGCGGCCGCGTGAATCTCACCGTCGAAGAAGGAAAGACGCTCGATGACGTGATCGTGGAGCTCGACACCGGCGTGAAGCTGACCGGCCGCGTGACCGGACCGAACGGCTCGGCGCTGCCCGATGTCTCGGTGCGTCTCGCACCCTCGACCACCGGCGGCTTCGCGATGCGCGGCACGGAGAAGAGTGCGACCACCGATTCGAATGGCGAGTACACGATGGACGGGCTGAACGCGGGGGACGAAACAATCACGTTCGCGCATTCGAAGTACCTCTCGACGTCGAAGCAGGTCACGCTGAAAGGGCGCGAGACGCGGCTCGACGTGCAGCTCGAAGGAGGAACGCGCGTCAGCGGCATCGTCGTCACCGAGGCGGGCGTGCCGGTCGCCGATGCCGAAGTGCGGGCGATGGCGCCGGGCGCCGGATTCCCGACGTCGGTGGCGACGAATGCAAGCGGCACGTTCGAATTCGAATCGCTGCAACCGGTGCGCTATCGCATCACCGCGAATCGCACCGGTTACGCCGAGGGCGTCGTCGAAGACTACGACGTCGCGAACGGCGGACAGCTGCGCATCACGTTGAAAACCGGCTCCACAATCTACGGCCGCGTCACCGGTCTCAACGAGCAGGAGCTCGCCAACACGTTCGTGATGGCGCGCGGCTCCGGCGCCGGCGCGCAGACGCCGGTCGATTCGACCGGCAGCTATCGCATCGAAGGGGCGCCGGTCGGAAACGTGTCGGTGAGCGCGAGCGTGCGCGGCATGACCGGCGGGCGCAGCTCCGCCGCGCAAACCGTGACCCTCACCGCGGGCGGGTCGATGCAGGTCGACATCGCGTTCCGCTCCGACGTGGCCGTTCGCGGACGCGTCACGCGCAACGGCACCGCCCTCGGCAATGCCCAGGTGATGTTCATGCCGCGCAGCGGCGGACAGACCAACTCCGCGAACACCGATGCCGGCGGCAACTACAGCATCACCGGTCTCGAAGACGGGAACTACATGGTCAACGTCATCGATATGGGCCGCATCGCCAGCTACAGCACGACGTACGAGGTGCGCGGATCGTCGACGTTCGACATCGACTACACCGTGGCCAGCGTGCGCGGACGCGTCGTCGAAGCGGGCAGCAACCGGCCGATCGGCAACGTGAACGTGACCATGCGCGCGACCTCGGCCGTGGAGTTGTTCCGCGGCCGCAGTGCGGTGACCGATGAAAACGGCGTGTTCGTGATCGACACCGTTCCGGCGGGCTCGTACGCGATCACGGCCAGCCTCAGCGGCTTCGGCGCCGACACGAAAGAGCTCACCGTCGGCCAGTCGAACATCGACAACGTCGAGTTGCATCTCGCGCAGAGCGACGGCGTGACGCTGAAGGTCGTCGACGGCCGCGACGGCCGCGCGCTTCCGGCATCGGCGGTGCTCTACGATCTCTCGGGCCATGAAGTGCAGACCGCCGGCTCGCAGTTCCTTTTCGGCGTCGATTCCGCCGCCTCTTCGTTGAACATTCCGGCGTCGCCCGGCCAGTACATCGCCACGGTCTACACGCAGAACTACGCGCCTGTGCACGTCAGCGTGAACGCGCCGTCGACACGCACGGTCGCGCTCACGCGCGGCGGCCGCATCGAGATCGAATCGAAGCATGGCGAACCGGTGAAGGCGCAGCTCCTCGATGCCTTCAACATCGCCTATCCGCGCATCGGCCCGATCGCGCGCAAATACACGCTCATTCCGCGCGCGGTCACGCCTCTCGATCGCATCGCGCCGGGCCGTTACACGCTCCAGCTCCTCGGCGCCGACGAAATGACGGTCGTCGATCAGGTGCAGGTCGTGGTGACGGACGAGCAGACCGTACGCGTGGAGATCTGAAACGAACGGCGTTCCGCCGCGGTGGCGGGACGCCGTTGGTTTCACTCCTCGTCGTGATCGTCGAGGTGTGGCGGCTCGGGAACCTCGACCACCACTTCGAGAGCGACGCGATCCATGCGCGGCGCACCGCCGCTGGTCATGAAGATGTTCTTGCGATACTTCTCGAGCCGCTTGAACAGGTGATGCAGGTCGTACGTCAGACGCATCACCGTGCGCCGCAGCTTGTACTTCACGCGGCGGAAGCCTTCGAGGTCATCGCTGCGCAACGCCGGCAGGAACGAGTGAATCTCGGCGATGCGCTTGCGCACCTTCTCGAGATCCTTGTCCTGCACGTTGAGCACGATCTCCTCGTGATCGACCAGCAGCGGCTCGATTCCGGCCATCTGATGATCGAACCACTGCCAGAGCTGGATGAGATCGATGCGGCGGCCCTTCGAGAGAAAACGCGTCTCGAGTAAGTCCTGGCGGAAGTAGCCCAGGAGCTTGCGGTCGTCCGTCTTGTTGAACTCGTCGTCCGTGAGGTTGCGGATGTTCCAGACGCCGTACCGGATGATGTCGTTGCGCGTGCTGCGCAGTTGCCGGATCACTTCTTCGAGGATCTTGAGCGGGAGCTGCGCGAGCGACTGCGCTTCCGGCAGCGCCTGCCGGAGCGGTTCGTCGGTCATGGCCGGCGAAGAATACACGATCACTGCCCCGCCACGAACGTAGCGTCTCCGCTGCGGCTGTCGACGAGGGACGCGTACGCGCGCCCCGTTCCGCTCACGAATCGCACGCGCGCACGTCCATTCGTGAGCGCACGGGCGACGCTCGTCTGCGAGACACCCCCTGCCGTGGCCAGGGTGAATCGCTCCAGCTCCGTCCCGGCGGCATCGAAGAGCGTGACCTCGGCGAGCGCGGCGAGCTCGGTGGTGATGCCGATGTTCGTGCGATACGGCGCGACGGTGTCGATGAACAGGAGTTGCTGTTCGGCGGGGCCGTTCGGATCCTGCAGCGGAATGAATTGCGACATCCCGTCGGTGGCGACGCGCGTCGCTGCAAAGAGGCCGGGCTGGAGCGGCACCTGCAGCGTGCCGAAGGTGACGCGGTGATCGAAGAGCCGGCCGAGCGCATCGATGTAGCTCTGCACGCGAAACGGCGGCAGCACGACGGCCGCGGCCTCATACGTGCTGCCGAGCGCGATCGCACGAACGGTGAGCGGCTGCGGTTCGCTCGTGCCGGCGAGCCAGAGATCGCTGCGCCACACGCGATCCGCACCCTGCCGCGCGATCGCCGGTGCGATGCCGCCGCGCGCCGCGGAACGCTCCGCCGGAATGAACATGGCGTCCCCGGTGCGATCGTTCACCTGCGACAGATACGCGAGCAGGTTTCCGTCCGCCTCGATTGCGTAGAGGCCGGGCGGCACGTTGAACTGGACGTGTGAATAGGGCTCGACGACGATCTTGCGATCGCCGATGCGCACGCTCGCGCGTTCGCCGCTCGTTTCAGTGAGGCCGAGGTTCACGCGCGATTCGAGATCGTTGAATGACGCCACCAGCAACAGCGGCCCCGTGGTGAGATTCGCCGGTACCTGCTGGCCCATGACGTCGTTCGTGGTCATGCGACTGGTGGCGACCACGTCGCCGAGGATTTCGAGACTGCCGCTGCGATTCATGCCGAAGGCGCTGTCGACGATGTCGTCGAACGCGGCGGTTTGTCCCGCCGCGAGACGCACGTCGACGGCGGCGAACGTCGTTCGTCCGTCGCTGCCGCTCGGCGTGAAGATCAACGTGGCGCGCACCGCGGCATTCGTCGTGTTCGCGAGGCGCACGTCGGAGCGAAACGCGGTGTCGTTCGCGCCGAAGAGATGCGCGACGACCGGGATCATCTGCGTTTTCTGCGCACGCGGACGCTCCGCCGCTCGCACGTCGCTTTCGAGTTGCAGCTGCAGGTTCCACGACAGCAGCGTGCCGACGTCGCGCGCGCGCTGATCGGAAATGCGCAGTGTCCAGATGCCGGCAGCGCCGCGGCCGCGCAGTACATCGAGAGCGGGATCGTCGTACGTGAAATGAATGTCGATGCCGCGATCGCTGGATGACGACTGCAGCAACACCGTCGTTCCATCGGGCGCGATCAGCTGGAGCTGCAGATCGCCGCGGGCCTCATGCCGCAGATCGATCCGCACCTGCACGCGCTCGATCGCGCGCGGATCGGCGACGGTGATGGTCGAGGTGATGGTGGCCAGATCGGCGATGTCGATGTTGCGCTCGTTGCTCGTGAAGAGCGTCAGCTCGCCGCGCGGTTCGCGGCCGCACTCCGTGAGAATCTGGCGCTTCGTCATCGCGCTGCAGATCGCCGCCGCATGCGCGCCGCCATAGAGCTGCTGATCGGCGCGCAGGAGCAGCCGGGCCATCGTCGCGTAGGTCGGCTGCGCCGGCACGTCGAAATTCGATTCGAGGATGATCGTGTCGGCGACCGTCTTGCCGACGGCCATGTGGATCTCGCGCAGTGCCGACGACCAGATCATGCCGTTCTGATGTTCGACGCCGGTGCGTGAAACGCGCTCGTAGTCGGCCATCGTGGCGGTGCCGTCGAGCCGCCGCAGGCAATCGCTGCCGGGCGCATACGAGCATTGCTGCGATGCAGCATCTTCCCAGCAGCGCGCATCCCAGTCGGCGAAGCAAAACGGATCGCGGCCGCGAAGGACGCGATCGCCGGCATGAGCGGAGAAAGCCCAGTAGTCGCCGAAGCCTTCGCCGAGGGCCCGCGCCTCGCTGACGTTCGCGCCTCCGAAGGTGCCGGGCGCAATCCATTCGAGCAGCGCATGCCCGTATTCGTGAATCAGGAGATCGGCGTCTTCGGCATCGTCGGTGCCGCCTTCGCCGAAGAAGAGCGTGCCGCGTCCGATCTGAATGAGCGACGGCAGGAAGAACGAGTTGTCGGTGCCGGATGTCGCATGCGCGTCGATCTCGATCGCGTACGGCGCAATCGCACGCGAGCCGACATAGCCGAGCGATTGGACGTAACGTTGATTGCGGTCGACGTGAAAGTAGGCGTGCACGTCTTCGAAGCCGTCCTGCTCGCGATCGAAAACGAGTGGCCCGCTCGCATCGGGCGGCGCGATGGTTGGCGTCTGCCGATCGATGAGCGAGGCGTACGGACCGCGCAAGGGGCCGCTCTCCTCGACGTCCTGCAGTACGACGTCGCGATACGCAAACGACGGCACCGCCGCCGCGGAGTCATTGCGATCCTGCAGCGTCGGATCGTTCGTCGCGACGACCGGATTCACGTCGAACACACGCGCCGCTTTGGCGCGATAGAACAACGGAATGCGCCGCACGAGCGCGCCCGTGGCGACATCAACATCCTCGGCGTACGGTTCGAGCGGCGAGTCGTAGACGATGCTGCGGCGCACGCGACGTCCATCGAGCCACCGTTCGTGCGTCTCCTCGGGAATCGCATGAGCGGTCACACGCGCGGTCGAGACATCACAGCGACGAACGAGGACGTCGTCGCTCGGCAGCCCTTCGACGTAGACGCGGTAGCGGCAATGCGTCCCGGTCAGTGATTCGCGAACGGTTTCGAGACGGAGATCGGGCGGCGCGAGCAGCGCCAGCAGCAATGGGAGCATCACGAAGGAGTTTACGTTTGCGCGCCGACTTCCGCCGGGGGAAGCGCGGCGATCGCTCCCTGTTCCGCCACCGGCAGCGAGAAGTGGAACGTCGTGCCCTGGCCTTCCTTGCTCTCCACCCAGATCGTGCCGCCGTGGCGCTCGATGATCTGTTTGGTGATGTAGAGGCCGAGGCCGAGACCGCCGTAATTCGTCGACGACACCTGGCGGCCGCGATGGAAGCGCTCGAACACCTGCCCGAGCTCGTCGGCCGGAATGCCGATGCCGCGGTCGCAGACGGCGGTCACGAACGAGTCGCCGCGGTCTTCGACGGTCACGGTGATGTCGCTGCCGTCCGGCGAGTACTTCACGGCGTTCTCGAGCAGATTGCCGAGCACCTGTTCGAGTCGATCGCGATCGCCGGCAACGATCTTACTGTCGTCCGGAACGCTGACGTGAAAGCGCCGATCGCTGACCGCGGTGTGATGGCGATGCACGACGTCGCGGACGAAATGCGCCCAGGCGATGTGATCGCGGCGAATCTCCAGGCGGCCCGTTTCGATGCGCGACACGTCGAGGAGCTCGAGGATCAGGCGCGACATCCGTTCGATCTGATCGAGAGCGATGTCGAGATACTCGTCCGAGGTGCTGAGATCACCTTCTTTGATGAGCATCTTTGCGAGCTGCGTGTAGCCTTTGATCGAGGTGACCGGCGTGCGCAGCTCGTGCGAGGCGATGGAGAGAAACTCGTCCTTGAGACGCGAGAGATCTTCGACCTTGCGCCGCGCTTCGACCTGCTCGGTGTAGAGCTTCGCGTTCTCGATCGCCAGCGCCGCGCGCTCGGCGAGGATCTCGGCGAGCGGCAGTTTGTCGTCCGTCATCGCCCGATCGGCGCTGTTCGCGGCGATAACGAGCGCGCCGAGCATTTCGCGTCGCGTGCGCAACGGCAGCACGAGCAGCGAAGCGAGATTGCCCGACGAGGGGTGATACGTGCCGGGATTCGTCCGGTCGAGCGACGGCCGCACGTTCGTGGTGAGCGATGGATAGCCGGTCGCGATGACCTGGCCGATGATGCCCTCGCCGACGACGAGCGGCTGGCGATAAATGTACGACCACGCCAGCCCGAGCGAGGCCATGTCGCGATGGTAGATCGCGGCGACGCGGAGCTCTTTCGCATCGGCGGAGTGCAGGATGACCGCCGACCAGTCGCCGAGCACTTCGGCAGTGCGTTCCGCGATCGCCTGGGTGACCCACGTCGGATCGATGTTGCTGGAGAAGAAGGCGCCGGCGTCGGCGAGAATCTGCGCGCGCTCGGCCTGCAGGTGCGTCTGTTCTTCGAAGGCGCGGCGCTCGGTGATGTCGCGAAACGTGACCACGACGCCGCTGATCTGACCATCTTCATGCAGCGGCGTGGCGCTCATCGACACGGCCACGCGCTCGCTGTTCTCGCGCGCGATGATGATGGTGACGTCGTGCACGGCGCGGCCGGTCGACAACGCCTGCGCGGCCGGCAGTTCCTGCGGATCGAGCAGCCGGTTGTGTTCATCACGCAGCCGATACACCTCGGCCTGTTTGAAGATCGGAATGCCGACGTCGCTGCGTCCCAGCAGCCGTTGTCCGGCCGGATTGATGAAGACGACCCGCCCTTCGCCGTCGACGAGCTGCACGCCGTCGGCCATGCCGGCGATCATCGCTTCGGTGCGACGCACCTGGCGGCCGATCGATTCACGCAGGCGTTGCTCGATGTGCACCACCGAGGTCGCGGCGATGATCAGCACCGCCACCGCGACGAGCACCAGCGCGAGCGTCACCCACTGACGCATGGCGTTGATCTCGTCGAAGGTGTCGCTCTGCTCGGCCCGGATGCGCGTGACGATCAGGTTGTCGAAATCGGGCGCGTTGCTCCGCTGCCTCGCAATCTCGGCGCTGAGTCCGGCGCGAGACTCCCCTAATCTCGTTTTCTCGATCTCTTCGTCGGTCAGCGCCTTGATGGTTTTGTAGTGCGCGACGAATCGATTGACGTCGCCGAGGTCGCGCGAGTCGCGGCCGCGGTCGCGGACGATGTCGAGATTCGTTTCGAACGCGCGCTCCGCGTCGTCGTACTGCTGCACGAATGAGGTCTGGCTGGTGAGGTCATAGCCGCGCGCGGCCGAGATCATCCCCGCCAGCGCACTGTCCATTTCGCGAATGGCATCGATGAACGGCCGCGATTCCTGCACCACTCGAAACTCGTGACGCTGCTCGAGATGGAGGATGTAAAGAATGGTTCCGACACCTCCGGCGATGAGAAGCGTCAGCCCTCCGAAAGCCACCCATAACATTCGTCGAATCGCTGGAGACATACCGAGCTACGCCCGGCGTGATGCAAAAGCGGCGCCCGCTACCGTGTAAGCTGTTGAATCCTGAGCTAGTTGCGGCCGGAGTCGCTGGAATGAGCCGTGCACGAGCCGACGCGGAGCGATGCGATGGCCGACCCGCTGAACAAGTACCGCCGGATGCGCGACTTCGGGCAAACGCCGGAACCGTCCGGCGGCAAACCGAAGAAAGGGAAGCTCCCGATCTTCGTCATTCAGAAACACCGCGCGTCACATCTGCACTATGACTTCCGCCTCGAAATGGAAGGGGTGTTGAAGTCATGGGCGGTGCCGAAAGGCCCCTCGTACGATCCGACCGTGCGCCGCCTGGCGATGATGACGGAGGACCATCCGTACGATTACGCGGCGTTCGAAGGAGTGATCCCCGAGGGGAACTACGGCGCGGGGAACGTGATCATCTGGGACGAAGGGGGATGGGAGTTTCTCGAGCCGGGCGACGATCCGGTGGCGGCGCTGAAGTCGGGGAAGCTGACGTTCCGGATGTTCGGTAAAAAAATGTTCGGCGAATGGGCTCTGGTGAAGATCGGCGGACGTTCGTCGAAATCGTCGAAGTCTTCAGACAAGGGAAACGAATGGCTGCTGCTCAAACATCGCGACGCATTCGCGAACGCCGATGTGGATGTGACCACGGTCGCGCCGCGCTCGGTCGTTTCGAATCGGCTCGTGGAAGAGGTGAGCGGCGAAAACGTATGGGAGTCCAATCGAAAGGCGGCACCGAAGAAAGGGATCACGGTGGCGTCGCAGCTGGAGCGCGCTCCGGCGAAAAAACGTTCCTCCGCGAAGTCGTCTAAGAAGTCCGCGAAAGCGACTGCAAGGCCATCTCGAGCAGCTTCCGCTCGGACTCGAAGCTCGCCCGCTGGATCGCGGAAGAAAGCTCGACCCACTCCACGTCGTCGACTTCGCTGAGCTGCGGCTCGAGCTCTCCCGCGACGTAATCCATCAAATAGAAATCGACGCGCTTGTGAATCAAGGTGTCGCCGGCGCGGAAGTAATACTCGATGGTGTCGAGCGGCCGCACGATCTTCGCGTCAATGCCGGTTTCTTCTTTGACTTCGCGCAAGGCCGCCGCTTCAGACGTCTCGCCGTCGTTCACTGCGCCTTTCGGTAATCCCCAGCGCGTTTTGTTGCGGGTGGCGATCAATGCGACATGGAGCTGTCCCTCACGCGAGGAGATGACCGCGCCTCCCGATGAGTGCTCATTGCGCGTCTTTTTCCTCGCTGCGGGCATTGCCACACATTCTAGCCGGGCCGTTCCTTTACCGCCGCATGAGGCTGCTGCTCGAATCACACAATGCTGGTTGATTCCATACAAAAGGCGTACATTGCTTGCAAGCGCACAATTCATCACGCAGGAGGAGGTAGGGATGCCTGGACTTGCGACTGTGACTCTCGTTGGGATTGCCGTTGCCGCGGTTTTGACCGTGGTGTTTGTCAAAGTCCGTCAGAAGGATCTTCTCGGAGCTTTGATGCTGAAACGCAAAGCCTCATCGCGGGTAGTGAGCCGCGCCGATTATGTGGAAGGCGGCGAAGCGGTGCCGGTGGCGTTGTCGCTGTCCGCCGATACGCTCTATTACGAGAATTCGGATCTCGAAGCCTCGTTCGAGCTGTCGCGGATCGACGAGGTCGAGTACGACGACGAGCTGACCACCGGCCGCAATGTGCCGGCCACGCAGCGCGTACTGCGCCTCCGCTCACACGGCCGTTCATTCGAGTTCGTGCTCGACAAGATGGAACAGTCGAAGTGGACGGAAGCTCTTCCGCCCCGCACGCTCGGGACTCCGCAGGCGCGCGCGGTCTGACGCGCGCGCATCCGCGAGAGGAATGGGGCCGTGCGGCACCCTGTTGACCGCGGCTGTTGACCATTACGGTGCCGACCGGCACCATACGGGCCGCACGTCGTTCGTCTGTCGGGGTGTAGCGCAGTCTGGTAGCGCACCTGCTTTGGGAGCAGGGGGTCGGAGGTTCGAATCCTCTCGCCCCGACCAAACGACGCATCGCGCAACGGCCACCCTTCTGTCCCCGTAGCTCAGTTGGATAGAGCAACAGCCTTCTAAGCTGTGGGTCGCAGGTTCGAATCCTGCCGGGGACGCCGGGCCGGGCCGGCGCGGCCGGCTGCGCGGGTTGCTTCGCTGCACAGATCGCGCGATCAGTGCTGGCGATCCCGGCGGCCGGTGTAAAGAACGAATGGCGCCCAATACGTCGGTTTGCGCTGGATGCCCTGGCTGCGCACCAGTGCGAGTTTCGCGTTTCGGAGCGCGACCGCGGGATCGGCGCCGGCACGCAATTCGACGTACATCTGTTCCATCAGCTTCGGCGTCGCGCTGTCTTTCACTTCCCACAGTGCGCCGATGACGTTCTCCGATCCGGCAGCGAGAAACGCCCACGCCAGCCCGACGAGACCTTCACCGGTGTACGTGCGCGTTCCGGCGCCGTGGCAACTCGAAATCGTGACCAGCCGCGATCGCAACGGCTCTTTGATGATGTCGCGCGCGAAGAGCTTGTAGCCGCTGCGATCGCGGCTGAGGATGACCGCCGACTCGAGTGGCCGTTGTCGCGAGGCCACGCCGTGCGCGACGAAATGCAGGTACTCGTAGCGCGCCGGCTGCGCTTCGCGATACGCCATCGGCGTCGCCGCACGATCGTTGAGCACCCGCGGATTCACGAAATGCCGCTGAATCGACGCGATCTCGCTCCCCGCATGCTCGAGATGCGGATAGCTCTCCTCCACCGTCGGCGCATTGCCGACCAGCAGAATCGACCCATCGCTCACGCGATCCTTCGATCGGTGTGCAAGCAGCTGCAGCGAGCTCGCGCTGGAGATGATGGCGTCTTCGATCCAGTAATGATCGCCATTCACGAGCGTCTCGAAATTCAGCTCGTGCAACTTCCGATCGGCGACGACGATCACGCGCATCTCTTTCGTGATCGCGCTGGCCGGTTCGACGAGCATGCGATACAGCGCCCGCCCGCGATCGCCGCTCGCCGCGAGCGTGCCGTCGACGCCGAGCAGCTCGCGCCGGTACGCGGCCAGTTCCGCCTCGATCGATTTCGAAGACGGCAACGGATGAATCGTCACCGACGACGGCGTGACCACCCACAGATACGCACGGCGGTGGCCGAGCCAGTAGCAGAGGATCGTCGCATTGCGCTGTCTGGCGATCGCGCGCGCATCGAACTTCCGCGCGCCGGTCTCGATCCCGAGGCCGTCTTCCAGCGATTGCGCGCGACTCAGCTCCGTCACCGCCAGCGCTTCTTCACCGCGATTCCGTTCGACCAGAAAGTCGATGTAGTTGTCGTAGATCTCGGCGACGAGATTGAAGAACGAGAGCGTGATCTCGACGTTCGTGCCGAGATCCGCGCGCACGAGACCGGCGGTCTCCAACGCGCGGCGGAACTCCTTGTCGGCGAGATCGTGATGGCCGGTGCCGGCATAGAGCTCCGCGAGACGAGCCTGGGCTTCCCAGCGCGTCCGCGGATTCGAGGTGCGTGTCGAAACGGCGCGCAGCGTTTGTTCGGCGCGTCCGATCTGTCCCCGCGCCGCTTCGATGCGCGCTTCGAGGATGAGCGACAGCAGCTCCGCTTCTTCGTCCTGCTGCGCGCGCTTCAACGTCAGCGCGCGCGTGTTGAACTGTTCGGCCTGTTCGATCTGCCGCCGGTCCAGCGCAACGCGCGCGCGATTCGCCGCGTACTGCGCCTCCGCCTTCGCCCCGTTCGCGTTCGCAACATTCATCGCCTCGGCGTAGCGGCGATCGGCGTCATCGAGCTGGCCGCGATCGAACGCCACATTGCCGAGCTGGTTGAGCCACGTCATCCGCTCGCTCGGAATCTCCGCCTTCTCCGCCGCGGCGAGAGCGCGGTTGAAATACTCCTCGGCCGTGTCGTCGTCGCCGATCATCGCGTACTCGTATCCGAGGTTGCCGGCCACTCTGGCGATGCGCGCCTGAACGCCCGAGCGTTCGTATTGACGCAGCGCCTGTGTATTCGCGTCGATCGCCTCCGCCCACCGGCCGGCGTTCTGATACGCGTAGGCGAGTGCGCCGTACGCATTCGCGACCACGAAATCCTTCCGCAGCGCGCGCGCCAGCTCGATCGCGGTTCCGGCATGCCGTTCGGCTTCGGCAAACGAGCTGAAATTCGCAATCGCGATATGCACCTCGGGCAGCAATTGCGGCTGACTGCGCTGCGCGAGCGCGAGCGTCTCGTCGAACCGCGCGGGCGTCTTTTCCATCATCGCCAGGATCAAAAGTCGGCGCACGGCCGCTTCACTCGACGCGTATCGCTCCGGCAGCGGCGGCGTGATGAGGGCGAGCCCTTCGCGCTCCCGGCCGCTGCGCAGCAGAAGCTCGCCGCGCAGCATCTTCAGCGACCAGACTCCTTCGCTCTCTTCGTTCGAAAAGCGCGTCAAGGCCGCATCGACTTTCGCCGAGGCGGCCTTGATTTCGTTGCGATCCGCGAGCTCGCGGGCCGCGCGATATGCGTCGGTCGACGATTCGCGTCTGCAGGTTGCCGTGAGCAACAGCAGCAGCGCGATCGCGAGTGTTCTAGCCGTTCGGCCAGATCGGCATTCCATTCCCTTCACCCGATCCCATCACCATCGAGCCGTGTTCGGAGGTGTGCGTTTCCTGAAGGTGGTCGCCGAAATCGAACCGCAGCAGGTTGATGCGGCGGCGGCCCTGTTTGAGCAGCAGCTCGCCGAATTTCACCTGGCCGAGTCCCGGCACGTGCACGCGGTTGCGGCGATGAATCAGCCGCGAGTTCTCCGATTTCCGGATGTCCGCGACGATCGAGCCGCGAATGATCGGCGGCACGCGGCGCGTGGCCATCTCGCGAACCGTCTGCTCATCCTGCTCGAGTTTTTCGGCGATGTGCGCCGCGTTCTCGGTCGCTTCCTGCAGGAACTGGTCGTACGTCTGAAGGCTGCACATCTCGACGTCGAGCTCCGGAATCAGCTCCTCGTCATCGATGACCACTCCGCGATACGACGCCTGCACTTCGAACAGCGCCTCGTCTTCTTCGCGATCGAGGTGACGGGTCGACGTGAGCGACAGCCGCATCTGGTTGACGCGCAGCCTTCCGAAGAGATTGACGTAGCTCAGACGCACATCGGACGTCGTGCAGAAGAGTGTGTCGGAAACGCGTGAACCGCTCACGCGCGTCTGCATCGCGCCGAACGAAATGCCGTCGCGGTTGTAGTTGAGAATCTCGGAAGATCCTTCTCCGCCGGTCGATGAAAGGACGACCGAGCCGAGACTCGGAAAAATCGTGGTGACGCCGTCGCTCTCCCGCACCCCTCCCAGCCCGAGCGCCGTCGCATTGAATGCGTAATCCATGTCGTTCATGGTTCTCTCCTTGCGTGTTTGCGTGGACCCCTGAGTCTGCTGAATTACTCGACGACCTGGAATTCAAACGTCTCGAACCCCGTACGGTTGCCATCCGCCCGGACGCCGGTGATCGAGAGTTTGTACTTGCCGACCGGCAACGAATCGGCAGTGAGCATTTGCGTGTCGTTGGCCGCTTCGGCCGTGACGGGATCGAGCTCGACGACGGTTCTTCCGCGCGCGTCGCGAATGGCAACGTCATAGCGGACCGCGCCGGGCTGCGACTGGATCTCGTAGATCCCGCCGATGAGCTGTCCGCGCTTGAACGTCTGCAGCGAGCGATCGGAACGGGTGACGTCGAAACGTCGATAGGTTCCGTTCCAGGCGCGGCCTTCGTCGCGCTGCACGAACTGCGGCACCGCGATTCCAACCGCCAGCACCGCCGCGGCGGTGAGCTGCATCCAGCCGATCCGCTTCTGCCGCCGCTCCGCGATGGAGACGACCTTCCGCTCTTCGGCCACGTTGCGCGCGAGCTCCCGGCCACCTTCCATCAGCTGCATGCCGTGGCGCACGTCTTCGGCGCAAAGGACGCACTCGAAGTAGTGCTCCTCGAACGATTCGGCGTCGGCATCCGTCAGCTCACCGAGGAGATAGCGCTCGGCGGCATAGGTCTCGACTGCGTTGGCATGATCCATCCTCGTCGTCTCTCACTTCGGTAGTGACGTTGGAACGCCGAACGTTTCAACGATGTGCAGTTTCCCGCTCTCGCGGCGGACGAACTGCGCGCGGAACTTTTCCTTGGCGCGATGCAGGAGCACGCGCAGATAAGAACGTTCGATTCCGTAGCGTTTGCAGATCTCGTCCTTCTCGCCGTCTTCCAGGAACACGGCTTTCAGGATCTCCGCATCGCGCGGCTCGAGTTGTTCGAGCGCGCGGCGGACGCGCGTCCGCGTGCGGGCGGAATCGATGCGGGCGTCACTGTCGGATGCGAGGGCGATGTCGGTGTTCGCATCGAGCGCCTCGGTGCGCGACTCGGCGCGGTAGTACTCCATCAGGACGAGATTGCAGGTGGAGTTGACGAAGGCGCCGAGCTTGCGGCCGTCCCGCAGCTCCCCGAGACGCTGGAGGACGCGCAGGAAAACCTCCTGGCGCACCTCGTCCACGGCCTGCATGGACCGGAGCCGCCGGCGCAGTTTTACGAGCAGGAGTTCGCGGAAATAGGCGTGAAAATGCTCTTCAGTCGCGCGGTCTCCGGCTCGCAGACGCCCCACGTAATCGTCGTCGAACGGGAAGAGCTCCATTGTGATTTTTCTGTACTTTACAGCAATTCCGCCCAGCCGGAGGAACGGACAGGTTCCCTGATGGAGTGACGGCCGGCGGCCTGGCGCTACTCGGAGGCGGGAGAAAGGCGCCGCAGGATCTGGCGCATCGCCGCGTGGCCGATGGCGACGTCGACGTCGCGCTGCAGCACCGGGATGTAGCGCGCGGAGAAGCCGGCGTCCGCATTCGTACCGAAGAACTGCTCCAGACGCGCGGCGATGGCGTCGACGTCGGTGCGTTCGAAATCGGTGCGGCTCATCGTGTCGATGTCGACGATGAGAGAGGTCATCGGCTTGAGCCAGTCGAAGAAGGGGTCGTCCTGCAGGAGCTGGAGCAGATGCGTCGGTCCGTTGACCATCGCGCCGCCGGCGCGGTACTCCTCGCTGGCAGCGTCGATGAGCGCGCGATGCAGCGGCAGAAGCTGCTTCCACGCGTCGCGCAACGCGGCCCGGAGCTCGGCGCGCGCCGGATCATCGGGGGTGTGCATCATGCGCGCGTACAGGTCTTCTTTCTTCATCGTGCGTCTGCGTTGTTTGCGGGAGTCAGCGTGGCGGAAAACTTCACGCGCCTCCACGGTTGGCTGGGGAAGGGTGGGTAGGCAGTTCGCCAACCGTAGAGGCCGTGAAAGCTTGCTGACAGCTCCAGGAGGCACAAGGATACGCCGCAAGTGACGAGCCGGCAACGGGAATCCCACGATCTGTAGAGCGCACATTTCTCGTTGCGCGCGCCTGGGCAGCTGAGTACAATCCGCGCCCGCTCGGAATGAACCGCAAGGTCATGCAGTTAAGGTTCCGTGCTCGCACCCATAGCTCAATTGGATAGAGCATCTGACTACGGATCAGAAGGTTTGAGGTTCGAGTCCTCATGGGTGCACCAATCATCAACCCAACACACGGCGGGCGCCTCAGCCCGCCGTAGGCATCTTTGACAGATGAATCAGATGCAGTGGCAGTCGGAAGCGATGATTGCCGCCTTTGCGCTCGCCGAGGAAGCAGCGGCTGAGGGAGAGATCCCGGTCGGTGCGGTGATCGTCGATCGTGAAGGAACGATCATCGGACGCGGACGCAACCGGCGCGAGTCGGGCGATCCGCTGGGACATGCCGAGCTCTACGCGATCCGCGAGGCCGCGCAGACGATCGGCGACTGGCGTCTCGAGGGGACGACGATGTTCGTCACGCTCGAGCCGTGCGCCATGTGCGCCGGCGCGCTCGTGAACGCACGCGTTGAGCGCCTCGTCTTCGCCGCCTACGATCCCAAAGCGGGTTTCTGCGGTTCCCTCGGCAATCTGGTGCAGGACGCCCGTCTCAACCATCGCCTTCAGCTCGAAGGCGGCTTCATGGAAGAGCGATCGCGCCAGCTGCTCCAGGATTTCTTTCGCACACTGCGCAGGCGTGACAAAACGGAGAGGTGGCAGAGTGGTTGAACGCGGCGGTCTCGAAAACCGTTATACCTTCACGGGTATCGGGGGTTCGAATCCCCCCCTCTCCGCCATTTGTCGCGCTTCGCGCGGATTGAGGATTAAGAATTGAGGATTGCGGATGTCGTACACGATTTCCGCGCCTGATTTTCATCCTCAATTCTCAATCCTTAATGCTCAATCCCGTGAAACGGAGAGATGGCCGAGTGGCTTAAGGCGCACGCTTGGAAAGCGTGTGTACGTTAATCGCGTACCGTGGGTTCGAATCCCACTCTCTCCGCCAGTCTGATTCATCGTTTTTGCCGGCTCGGCTGTTTGAGTGAGTCCGGGTCCTGTGCAGCAGGAGCACCGAACCTCGTCAGGTCCGGAAGGAAGCAGCGATAAGGTGCGAAACCTGTGTGACACAGTAAGGCCTGGGCTCTCTCAAACGTCTGAGCTCATCGCGCTCCTCTCCGAGTAAACTTCCCGCCCGAATGTCCTATCAAGCTCTCGCGCGCAAGTACCGTCCACAGACCTTCGAGGATGTCATCGGTCAGGAGACGGCGGTGCGGACGCTCCACAACGCCATCGAGGGAAATCGCATCCATCATGCGTACCTCTTCTCCGGCGTCCGCGGCGTCGGCAAGACGACCACCGCGCGCATCCTCGCCAAGGCGCTGAACTGCATTAAGGGTCCGACCACGGAGCCGGACAACGAATGCACGATGTGCCGCGAGATCACCGAGGGCATCGACATGGATGTGCGGGAGATCGATGCCGCGACGTACACCGGCGTCGACAACGTGCGCGAGCTGCGCGACGTCTCGCAGTTCCAGCCCGCCCGCGACCGCTACCGCATCTTCATCATCGACGAGGCGCACATGCTCTCCACCGCCTCGTGGAACGCACTCCTCAAACTGATCGAAGAACCGCCGCCGCACGTGATCTTCATGTTCGCGACGACGGAGATGCACAAGGTCCCGCAGACCATTCTCTCGCGCGTGCAGAAGTTCATGCTGCGCAAGGTCTCGCTCGACGATCTCATCGGACGCCTGCAGGTGATCTGCGAGCGGGAAGGGATCGAAGCGGATCGCGAGGCTCTGGAGATCGTCGCCCGCCGCGGCGAAGGGAGCGTGCGCGACTCGCTCTCGCTGCTCGATCAGATCATCGCCTTCAGCGGACGGACCATCACCTCGGTCGACGTGGCCACGATTCTCGGCCTCTCCGAAACTATCTTCTTCGCGCGCGTGATCACGCTCGTCGCCGACGGCGATCACGCCGCGGTGCTCGAGGCACTGCAGGAGGCGTCGGACAGCGGCCGCGATTTCAAGATGCTGTATCGCGATCTGCTGAACTTCGTGCGCAACCTGCTGCTCCTCGCCGGCGGCGCACCGGAGGCGATGCTCGCGGTGTCGCCGGAAGATCTGGCTACCATTCGCGGCGTCGCGGAAAAGTTCTCGTATACCGATCTGCTGCGCATCGCGAACCTTTTGCTGCGCGACGACGAAACCGTGAATCGCGCGGAGCACCAGCGCCTGGCCGTCGAGATCGCGCTGCTCAAAGCCGCCACGTTTCCCCGTTTGAAGGCGATCGAAGCGGTGGTCGCCGGCAACAGCGGAACCGCATCGCCCTCCCCGTCACCGCGTCCCGCATCTGCATCCACCGCTCCGCGTTCGACGCAGAGCGCACCGGCGCGGAGTGCCGAACCGGCTCGCGGAAGCAGCGCGGGCGGCGCCGGCAATCCATCGGACCTCGTCGAACGCGTGCGTCAGAAACGGCCGCTCGTCGGCGGGTATCTCGCCGCGGCGCAGCTCGAACGCAACGGCAACCGGCTGACGTTCGTCTTCGACGACTCGTTCCAGGCAGACAGCGTTTCCGACGCGAAGGATCAGATCGCGCAGATCGCGTCGGAGTTGTACGGCGAGAAAATGGTCGTCGAGACGCGCGTCGGCAGCGCGTCCGCCGAAGCGCCGGCACGACGCGCCGAAGACAAACCCTCCCCGCTCAAAGATGATCCCGTGCTCTCCGCCTTTCGCAAGCACCTCGGCGGGGAGCTGGTGAAGGAGACCAAGCGATGAACATCAAACAACTGATGAAACAGGCGCAGCAGATGCAGGATCAGATGCAGCGCCAGATGCAGACCATCCAGGTCGAAGGCACCGCCGGCGGCGGCATGGTCAAAGCAACCATGAACGGCAGCAAGGAAGTGCTCGCGATCGTCATCGACAAGGAAGCGGTCGATCCCGAAGACGTCGACATGCTCCAGGACCTCGTCAAAGCCGCCGTCAACGAAGCCGGCCGCAAAGTCGACGAACAGATGCAGTCGACCATGGGCGCGATGACCGGCGGGATGAAGATTCCGGGATTCTGACCGGGAGTCGGCAGTCCGTAGTCGGTTTTCGGGAGAACCGGTGCTCATGCGTGTCGGGTTTCTCGGTTCTCCCGACGACCGACTCCCGATGACCGACTACCGACAATGACCGCCCCTCCTCTCGCGAATCTGATCAACGAGCTGACCAAGCTCCCCGGCGTGGGCGGCAAGTCCGCGGCGCGGCTCGCGTATCACATCCTCAAACGTCCCGCGGCCGAGGCGGAAGCGCTGGCGACGGCGATTCTCGAGGTGAAGACGAAGATCTTCCGCTGCTCGATCTGCAACAACATGACGGACGTCGAGCCGTGCGCGGTGTGCAATGACGCGCGTCGCGATCCGTCGCTCATCTGCGTGGTCGAGGAAGCCTTCAACATCCAGACGATCGAATCGACGCGCGATTTCAAAGGCGTCTATCACGTGCTTCTCGGCGCTCTCTCTCCGCTCAAAGGCATCGGGCCGCAGGACATCGACGTCGGCGGCTTGATCAAGCGGGTGCAGAAGGGAGGCATTCGCGAAGTGATCATCGCCACGAACCCGAACGTCGAAGGGGAAGCCACGGCGCTCTATCTCGCGCAGCAGCTTCGCCCGCTCGAGGTGCGCACCACGCGACTCGCGTTCGGACTGCCGGTGGGCGGCGATCTCGAATACGCCGATCAGGTCACGATGGCCAAAGCGCTGGAAGGGCGGCGAGAGATTTGAGTCGCGCGCTAAGTGACGCCTGTGCTATACATTCCCGTCCCGTCCACGGGCTGAAACATGGTGACAAATGGCCGCTCCTGATCTCGTGATGTACGAGGAGGAGTACCAGCAGATCAAGGACATCCTCCATCGTCTGCAGGTCGACTCCAACTCGAAGATCGTTTTCCTGGTCGACAAGAACGGCCAGCAGATCGCCGTCATGGGTGACATGCGCGGCGTCGATGCGACGTCGCTCGCGTCGCTCACCGCCGGCAACGTCGCCGCCACCGATGGCCTGGCGAAGCTCATCGGCGAGAAAGAGTTCTCGATCCTCTTTCATGAAGGCGAGCGCGACAACATTCACATCTCGCTGGTCGCCCAGCGGGTGATTCTCGTCGTCATCTTCGATGAGAAGTCGTCGCTCGGACTGGTCCGCCTCCGCGTGAAAAAAGCCTCGCAGGAGCTGGAGCGGACGTTCGAACAGCTCCTGAAGAAGGCGGAGGCAGACCGCGGCTCGATGGCGAACCGCTTCGACTCGCCGTTCGCTGAGATCACGGACGAAGACATCGACAGCCTGTTCAGCGAATAGTCCATGACGTTCATCAACTACGCGGCGCGGGAGATCAACTGCAAAATCGTCTATTACGGTCCCGGTCTGTGCGGGAAGACGACCAATCTGCAGTGGATCTACGACAAGACGAATCCGCAGGCGAAAGGGAAGCTGATCTCGCTCGCCACGGAAACGGACCGCACGCTGTTCTTCGATTTCCTCCCCCTCGACCTCGGTACGGTCCGCGGATTCAAGACCCGCTTTCACCTCTACACCGTTCCGGGCCAGGTCTTCTATGACGCGTCGCGCAAGCTGATTCTCAAAGGCGTCGACGGCGTTGTCTTCGTGGCTGACTCGCAGGCCGCACGCATGGAAGCGAACATCGAGTCGCTCGCCAATCTCGACAAGAACCTCAAAGAGCAGGGCTACGATCTGCGACAGATCCCGTACGTCCTGCAGTTCAACAAGCGCGATCTCCCGAGCGCGCTCCCGCCGGATGAGATGTACTCGCAGCTCAACTTCAAGGGCGAGCCGACGTTCGAGGCGGTGGCCATGAACGGCACCGGCGTGTTCGACACGCTGAAGGCCGTGGCCAAGCTGGTTCTCACGGAACTGAAGAAGAAATAAGCTTCGCGGTTCATGGACCAGCGCTTTCGTTCGCTCTTCAACGAGCAGTTCACGCCCGAGCTGTACGACTTCTACCAGCGCGAGCTCTCCTCACGGCTGCATTCGACGTTCGAATTCAGACTCGCGGAGTCTCCGGTGTTTCTCACCGACGACTTCAAACAGCGCGCGGTCGAGAGCGCGACGGCGATCGTCGAACAACTCTCCGATCCCGCCACCATCGCGCGGATGAAGGCGGCCATTCCGGAACGCTGGGATACGCCGGGGATGGACACGCTGCCGAATTTCTCGCAGGTCGATTTCGCGGTCGTGAACGAGAACGGCACGCTCGTGCCGAAGCTGATCGAGCTGCAGGGCTTCCCCTCGCTCACCGCACTGCAGGTGATTCAACGCGATGCGTGGAAAGACACGCTCGCAAAAATGAACGGGCTCGACGTCGCCTGGTCCTGCTGGTTCTCCGGCTACGACCGCGAGGCGTTTCTCGATCTGGCCCGACGCACGATCGTCGGCAAGCAGGATCCGCGCGAAGTGATCCTCATGGACATCGATCCGCCTCGACAGAAGACGTTCCCCGATTTCTCGGCCACGAAGCTCCTCTTCGACGTCGATGCAATCGATCCGACCACGCTCGTGAAGCGCGGCAAACAGCTCTTCCGCGCCGACGGCACTCCGGTACGGCGGATCTACAACCGCGTGGTGTTCGATGAGCTGATCAGCAAAGGGATCGAGCTGCCGTTCGATTACCGCGAAGAGCTCGACGTCGAATGGACGCCGCACCCGAACTGGTACTGGGTCTGGTCGAAGTATTCGCTGCCGTTCCTCGCGCACGAGAGCGTTCCGAACGCGACGTTCGTCTCGGAGCTGAAGCGCATTCCGGACGATCTCTCGCGTTACGTGCTCAAGCCGCTCTTCTCGTTCGCCGGCGGCGGCGTGAACGTCGAACCGACGCGCGCCGACGTCGAGGCGATTCCGGCGAGCGAACGACACGCCTGGTGCCTGCAGGAGAAGATCGAATACGAACCGGCACTGCAGGCCGCCGACGGCGGCGGCGTGAAGATCGAAATCCGAATGATGTTCCTGCGCCCCGACGACGAAGAGAAGCCGATCCTCGCGCAGAACCTGATTCGTCTCTCACGCGGCAAAATGCTCGGCGTCGACTTCAACAAGCAGTTCACGTGGGTGGGGTCGAGCGTCGGTTTGTCGATCACGAGTTGAGCGAGGCAACGAAGGCGCCTCCGGCGGGCGGGCACGGCCCGCACCGCTTGTTGTTCCATCTAACGCGTTCGCGGAAGATGCGCGCGTGCTCCAGGAGGCGTGTTAGCAGGGACAATAAGCGGTGCGGGCCGTGCCCGCCCGCCGGAGGCGCCCTCGTCGTCTCTCACAACACGTAGCGCGACAGATCCTCGTCCTTGACCACACCTTCGAGCACGCGCGCCACGTATGCGGCGTCGATCGTCACGCTCACTCCGTTCATGTCGCTCGCTTCGAATGACAGTTCGTCGAGCAGGCGTTCGAGGATCGTGTGCAGGCGCCGGGCGCCGATGTTCTCGGTCTTGTCGTTCACGAGCGCGGCGTAGCGGGCGATCTCGCGCACCGCGTCTTCGGCGAACGTCAGCGTCACTCCTTCGGTGTTGAGCAGCGCCACGTACTGCGTCGTCAGCGCGTTCTTCGGCTCATGCAGGATGCGCTCGAAATCGCTTTCCGTGAGCGACTCGAGCTCGACGCGGATCGGGAAGCGGCCCTGCAGCTCCGGGATCAGATCGGATGGCTTCGACACGTGAAACGCACCGGCGGCGATGAAGAGAATGTGATCGGTCTTCACCATCCCGTACTTCGTGTTCACCGTCGTTCCTTCGACGATCGGCAGCAGGTCGCGCTGCACCCCTTCGCGCGAAACGTCCGGACCGTGCGACGCGTTCTGGCGGCCGGCGATCTTGTCGATCTCATCGAGGAAGACGATGCCGCTTTGCTCGACGCGCTCGATCGCTTCGCGGGCAACGTTCTGCTGATCGACGAGCTTCTCCGCTTCCTCCTGCACGATGATCTCGCGCGCGTCGCCGACGCGCATCTTCTTCTGCTTCGAGCGGCCGCCGAACATCCCGCCCATCATGTCCTTGATGTTCACGCCCATCTCTTCGACGCCCTGCGGCGTGAAGATCTCGAACGACGGGAAGCCCTGCTCTTTCACTTCCACTTCGATCTCACGCTCGTCGAGCTTTCCTTCGTCGAGCCAGCGGCCGAGCTTCTCGCGCGTTTCCGTCGGCGCGCTCTCCGGCTCCGGCTCGGCGACGAACGCCGGCCGCGCGCGGGGCGGGCGGGAGTCGGGCAGCAGGATGTCGAGAATGCGCTCGCGCGCGTTGCGCTCCGCCTGTTCGCGCACGCCGCGATTCTTCTCGTCCTTCACCAGCTTCACGCCGATCTCGATCAGGTCGCGCACCATCGATTCCACATCGCGGCCGACGTAGCCGACTTCGGTGAACTTCGACGCCTCGACTTTGAGAAACGGCGAGCGCGTCAGCTTCGCCAGCCGCCGGGCGATCTCCGTTTTGCCGACGCCCGTCGGCCCGATCATGATGATGTTCTTCGGCGCGATGTCGTCGCGCATGTCGGAGGGGAGTTGCTGCCGCCGCCAGCGATTGCGCAGCGCGATCGCCACCGCGCGCTTGGCCGCGCGCTGGCCGACGATGTACTTGTCGAGCTCGCGCACGATTTCCTTCGGCGTCAGACGTTCGGCGTTGAGATGCGACTCTTCGTGAGAACCAGGGAGTTGGATCACCATTACAGACTCTCGACCGTGATTTTGTCGTTCGTGTAGATGCAGATTTCCGCGGCGATGCGCAGCGACTCCTCGGCGATCTGCGCCGCGGTCAGGCCGGTGTGCTTCATGAGTGCGCGAGCGGCCGCCAGCGCGAATGCGCCGCCGCTGCCGATCGCCAGAATGCCGTCATCGGGCTGAATGAGATCGCCCGTTCCGCTGATGAGATACGCGCGCTCCGCGTTCGCCACGATGAGCATCGCCTGCAGCTGGCGCAGGTACTTGTCCATCCGCCAGTCTTTCGCGAGCTCGACCACCGACCGCTCCATGTTGCCGCGATACTCCTCGAGCTTCGCCTCGAAACGGGAGAAGAGCGCGAACGCGTCCGCCGCCGAGCCGGCGAAGCCGGCCAGAATCTTGTCGTGATAGAGGCGGCGCACTTTCGCGGCGCCGTGCTTCATGACCGTGTTGCCGACCGTGACCTGGCCATCGCCGGCGAGAGCGACCTGACCATCGCGGCGCACGCAAACCACCGTCGTTGCGCGAATGACTGTTTCTTCCATGGCGCGGCGGATCGTATCAGGATGCCAGCGCCGGGAAATCCGGCGGCACCGGCGCGACGATCTCGCCACCGAATGTTTCGTGTGCCAGCTTCCACGCGTGCAGCATGAGCCGGCCGGCGCGCGTCGAGCCGTACCGCCGATCGCCCACGACCGGGTGTCCGATCGACTGCATGTGAATGCGGATCTGATGGGTGCGGCCGGTGAGAATGTCGGCTTCGATGAGCGTCGTGTGCGCATCGAGCGCGCGAATCGGCCGCACGTGGGTGAGCGCGCTTTTTTCTTCGATCGGCGTTTCGATGACCCGCTCTTCCGCGAGCGTTCCTTCGATCACCGCCAGATACGTTTTTCGAATGGCGCGCGCGACGAACAGCTGCGAGAGCGCGGCCGCCGATTTTCTGTGCTTCGCGAACACGACCACGCCGCTGGTCTGCGTGTCGATGCGATGGATGAGATGAATCGTGCGATAGCGTATGCGCAGCAACTCTTCGAGCGAGCGCTGCTTCCGGTCACGCGCCGGCTGCGTCGGGATGCCGCTCGGCTTGTTCACCGCCACCCAATCATCCGTTTCGCGGATGATCGAGAGCTCCGGCAACTCCTCGGCGATGGTGATCCGGTCCCGATCGCTCACCTCGCGCGATGCGACGCCGACCGGACGATCGTTGAGAAAGACGCGCTTCGCCGCGATCAGCTCGCGGGCCTTGCGGCGGGAGAGTTCCGGGTAGCGCGCGGCGACGGCCTGATCGAGTCGCATGAGGTGCGCATCAAAACACAAAGGGCGAGCCGGTGAGGACTCGCCCTTTGCGTGTGTGAGTGTGAGGACTGCCTGTTTTACTTGCGAACCATCCGTTCCGGTTTGGCCGGAGTGGCAGGCTCGCCGCCTTGAATGACCTGCAGGTCCGGACCGCCGATGCCGAGAAGACGGCGGACTTTGCCTTCGATCTCGGAAGAGAGATCCGGGTTCTCGCGAATGAACATCTTGGCGTTCTCGCGACCCTGGCCGAGGCGCACGTCGCCGTACGAGAACCACGAGCCCGACTTCTCGATCAGTTTGTTCTCGATGCCGATGTCGAGGAGCTCGCCGGTCTTCGAGATGCCTTCGCCGTAACCGACGTCGAACTCCGCCTGGCGGAACGGTGCGGCCACCTTGTTCTTGACGACCTTCACCTTCACGCGCGAGCCGACCACTTCCTCACCTTCCTTGATCTGGTTGGTGCGGCGGATGTCGATGCGCACGGAGGAGTAGAACTTGAGCGCGCGGCCGCCAGTGGTCGTTTCGGGATTCCCGAACATGACACCAATTTTTTCACGGATCTGGTTGATGAAAATCATGCACGTTTTTGACTTCGCAAGGATGGCTGTTAATTTGCGCATCGCCTGCGACATCAATCGTGCCTGTAAACCTACATGAGAATCACCCATCTCGCCTTCGAGCTCGGCGCGCGGCACGAGGGCGGCAACGGAGTCGATGACGATGACGTCGATCGCACCGGACCGCACCAGTACCTCGGCGATCTCGAGCGCCTGCTCACCCGAGTCCGGCTGGGAGACGAGGAGGTTGTCGACGTCGACGCCGAGCTTCTTCGCGTATTCGGCGTCGAGCGCATGCTCGGCGTCGATGAACGCCGCCAGGCCACCGACGCGCTGGGCCTCGGCGATGATGTGCAGCGAGAGCGTCGTCTTACCGGACGATTCCGGACCGAAGATCTCGACGATCCGGCCGCGGGGAACGCCGCCGACGCCGAGCGCGGCATCGACGCCGATCGAGCCGGTGGAGATCGCGCTGATGGCCGCGAACTCCTTCGCGCCGAGGCGCATGATCGAGCCCTTGCCGAACTGGCGCTCAATCTGCGTGAGTGCGGTCTCGGCGGCTTTCAATTTGTCGTTGGGGATGTTGGACATGCCTGCTCCTTCAATCGGTTTCAGGATCGCAGCGCCGAGGAGAGGCGCGAGAACGAGGAAGTGAGGTGATTCATCGTGTGTGGTGCGGCGAGTGTACGATGCGATTTTCGCGACGCGCAAGAAAACGCCCTTTTGCAGCCCTTTTTGCGCGAGTTTTCTACAACAAGGAGATTGCGGTGAAGCTTTCCGCGTTTTTGATGCTGATCCTTTCACTCACCTCGTGCGCCGCATCGCAATCGACGGCACCGGCCACTCCATGGAAGCTCGAGCTGACGACGTCGGGCGGGATCACCGGCCGCGGCAATGGCTCGGTCTCTCTCGATTCCGGCGGCGCGCTCGCGGTCACGACCATCGCAAACAAGAGCTGCTCGTTCGAGGCGAGCGCAGACGAGCTGCGCCGCTTCACCGAGTTGCTGGCGGCCGCTCGTCCCGGAAACTGGAAAGAGAGCTACGCGCCGGAGAACAGGTGCTGCGATCGCATCGAGTACACGCTGTCGTACGACGCGGCCGGAACGGTGACGAAGAGCTCGTGGATCGATGATCCGCTGCCGATGCCGGACGATTTGACGGCGTTGTCGGAGGCGTTGAGCGCGCTGAAGAACGCGCACGCGTGTCCGTAGACGTTTGGCGTGTCAGCGGTGTCGTGCCGTGACTTTTTCTTTGATCTTCCGCAGGTCCTCCACGAATCTCTCGCGCTCCAACGCGCGCGCTTCGTCGCTCGGAGCGCGAAGGATCGAGGAGGGGTGGACGGTCGCGGTCACGAATTCGGCGAGGTCCGATTCCACGAACTCGCCGCGTTGCGCGGTGACGCGAAAGCTCCTCCCGATCACGGCCTGTGCGGCCGTAGCACCGAGGCAGATGATGGCGCGCGGGTGGACGACGCGGATCTCCGCTTCCAGCCACGGCCTGCAGGCGGTGATCTCGACGGCGTTCGGTTTCTTGTGAATGCGGCGCTTGCCGCGCGGCTCCCACTTGAAGTGTTTGACGACGTTCGTGACGTAGACGGTGTCGCGATCGATGCCCACTTCTTCGAGCGCGCGATCGAAGAGCACGCCGGCCGGTCCGACGAACGGGCGTCCGGCGAGGTCCTCCTTGTCGCCGGGCTGTTCGCCGATGAAGAGCATCGTCGAGGACGATTTCCCTTCGCCGAAGACGGTCTGCGTACCGGTCCGCCACAGATCACACGCGGTGCATTCGGCGGCGGCGGCGCGCAGTTTCGGCAGCGTCGGACGCGGCGGCACGAGTGGCGCGGCGGTTTGAACGGGAACTCGCATGCAATCAGGAACCGCGCCACAATGCGTCATGCGAATTCATTCCGCCCTTGCCGCCATCCTGCTTTTCGCCTGCTTCAGTGCGAGCGCGCAACTGGAGTCGGATCCCGCGTACGGCCTCTCGTCCGATTTCCGTTCATGGCTCAGCGCGAACGGCTACAGCTCCTATGACTTCGTCCGCAGCGATGTTCCGGGCGGCAGCTACGGCGGCCGCACGTACGCCGGGCAGACGGTCGTGAATCAGCCGGTGATCTTCATTCACGGCAATTCCGATTCCGCGATCGGTACCGGCGCGGCCGGCTCCACCGGCTGGCGTGCATCGATCGAGTACTTCAAATCGCAGGGCTACACGTCCGCGGAGTTGTACGCGACGACGTGGGGGCCGGCGAATGCGGCGCTCTCGTCGCAGCAATATCACTCGAAGCCGTATCTCACGCGGCTGCGCGCGTTCGTCAACGCGGTCAAGGCATATACCGGCGCGACGAAGGTCGACATCGTCACGCACTCGATGGGAGAGACCCTCGGACGCAAGATCATCAAAGGCGGCCCGGGCAATGACTCCCTCAACGGCGGCAGCTACAACCTCGGCAGCGCACTGACGTCATCGGTCGACACGTTCGTCGGCATTGCCGGTGCGAATCGCGGCCTGACGACCTGCTATCTCTCCGGCCCCTCGACGCCGACCTGCGGCTCGACGAACGGCTTCTATCCCGGCTATCTCGTCGGCGGCTTCGGGCCGTACGGCGTGTCGTCGTTCCTCGTCGAGCTCGCGAACGCGAGTCACTACGAAGGAACGTTCGTCTATTCGATGTGGTCGAGCGCGGACGAGGTGATCGGCTACGGCACGATCGTCTACGGCACGTCGACCTGCCGCATTCCGGGACAGAACGGCGAAAAGACGTTCAGCAGCTACCCGTACGGACACTTCGGCGTGAAGGACCAGACCGCGTATTACCAGTGGCGGATGGTGAAGTACCACGCCACGAATTAGTTGGCGGTTCGCGCGCCTTCCGGCGCGCTGGCGGTTGGCGGTTGCGGTCGTCGCGAGAGCGAAGCACCTTTCGATGCGTTCGCCCCCGCCAACCGCCAACCGCCAACTGCCAACCGGCCTAGAACATGAACTTCGCCGCGAGCTGGATGATGCGCGGGCCTGCCGAGACGGTCGGCGTGTTGTATGCCGCGAGCGGTGTCAGCGCGTTCGCGGTTGCGTTGTATGAGTAATACGTGCGATTCACGTTGCTCACGTTCGAACGATTGAGCACGTTGAATGCTTCGGCGATGAGCTGCATGCGCACGCCGCCGAATGCGAGATCGCGCGAGATGCGCGGATCGATAGACAGCTGCGACGGCAGTCGCTGCGAGTTGCGCGTGAAGCCGGGCGCGATGTCGTTCGACGCGTTGCCGTCGTTGTTGAGATCCGCGTTCACGATCGGGGTGAACGGCTGGCCGCTCTGATAGCTGGCGATGCCGCTGATCGTCCATCCCGATGCGAGCGTGCGCATCCAGCCGGACGAAATGCTCTGGGCATACGAGTCGAGCGACCAGACGCCGCTGAGCACGATGCGATGGCGCACGTCGTTGTCGCCGTACGTGTAGTCGACACCGAAATCTCCCGGATCGGAGACGAACTTCGCATCATCGGTGCCCGGCACGACCGCGGTCGCATCCGGCTTGTCGTCCTTGACCGTCGAGTACGTATACGCGAGACGCGCCTGCCAGTTGTTCGAGAAGCGCTTCTGCAGATCGAGCGTCAGACCGTCGTAGCGCGAGCGCGCGGAGCTCTGGAACTCGATGATGCGCGCGAAGTTCGTGAAGGGACGGCCGGTGTATTTCGTGTACGTCACGCTGTTCCCACCAACCACGCTCGACGTAACGACGGTCGGCTGGCTGATGTTGATGTCCGCCGAGCGCGTGAGGTCTTCGCCTTTCACGTACTGATACGTCACGCCGACGAGCAGGTCGTTCGTGAGGCCGTGCTCGACGCCGAGGCTGCCCTGATGCACCTGCGGGTTCTCGTAGTCCTCGTCGAAGACGAAGATGGTCGGCTTCGGAATCGCCGCGCCGGTCGGAATCGACGAGTAGGTATTCGGATACGTCGGAATCAGGTTGCCGGTGAAGGTGATGGTCTGGACGTTGATGCCGTTGTTCGAGTGCGCGGTACCGATCATGATCGCCGGCGTGCGGCCGTAGAAGATGCCGTAGCCGCCGCGCACGACGGTGCGGGCGTTGTCGCCCGGCGTCCAGGCGAAGCCGAGGCGCGGACCGATGTTGTTGCTGTCTTCCGGAACGACGGAGGTGTCGAGACCGGCCGCGAGCAGCTGCGCGTCGGGGTTCTGCACATCGGGCTGCGCGATCGACTGTTTGTCGTAACGCAGGCCGGCGGTGAAGGTGAGCGTCGGCGAGAAACGCCATTCATCCTGCAGGAAGAGTCCGACCTCGGTGATGTCGGGATGCGTCGTCGGACCGGTCGTGCCCGGGCCGGCGAAGGCCTGAAGAAAGCGGGCCGGCTTGCCGGTCGCGAAATCGCCGAGGCTGTTGAAGCGGAATGAGCCGGCGAAGTTGCCGGGGAAGTAGTTGAGGATGTCGTCGTTGCTGTAGTCGAAGCCCGCTTTGAGCGTGTGCGCGTTCCAGAGATACGTTGCGGTATCGGCGATCTGGCGACGTTTGATCGTCGTCTCGCGCGGGCTGAAGGTGTTCTGGCCGACGCGCACCACGAGGTTGCCGTCGTGAAACACCTCCACTTCCGGACCATCGAAGTTCGCTTCGCCCGGCTCGCGGTCTTTCGCGTACTGCGCGCGCACTTCGTTGAAGAAGCTGCTGCCGGTCGTAGTGGTGAACACGCCGGAGAACGTGTCGGTATTCACGAGCGAGTCACCGGTGTGCTCGACCGAGTTCTGGATGTTGCCGTTCTCGTAGTTCTTGCCGACGAACTCCTGGCGGTTGTAGCGCAGCGCGAGGTGCGCGTTCGCGAAGAGCTCGTGATCGGTCTTGAGGAGATAGACGTCCTGATCCTGGCGGCGGACGTAGTCGCCGCTGCGCGCGAGAAGCGCGTCGTAGCCGACCTGATCTTCCGGCGTGCGGATGGCGAGCACGCGGCCGCCGCCGAGCACGACCGGATTCGGGAGATCGTTGCGCTGGGCGTCGTAGTTCGCGAAGAAGAAGTGCTTGTCGCGAATGATCGGACCACCGACCGAGCCGCCGTACTGGTCGAAGTGATACGGGCTCTTCGCGCGGTTGTTGATGACGTTGATGTAGTCGTTTGCGTTGTAGCGCTTGTCGCGCAGGAAGTAGAAGAGCGTGCCGTCGACGTCGTTCGTGCCCGACTTCGTGACGACGTTGATCACCGCTCCACCGGCGCGGCCGTATTCGGCGGAGTAGGCGTTCGCGTTGACCTGGAACTCTTTCACCGCATCCTGCGAGAACTGGTAGGGCGCGCGGCCGGAGCCGGTGCGGCCGAGCGACTGGCCGAAGAACGTGTTGTCGTTGTTCGCGCCGTCGATGACCAGTGAGTTCAAGGTGCCGCGCTGGCCGGCGAAGCTGATGTCGCCCGCGCGGACGTCCTTCACGACGCCGGGCGTGGTCAGCACGAAATCGATGAAGTTGCGGCCGTTCGCCGGCAGGTTCTCGATCGCCGTCTCATTGACGACCGAGCTCACCTGCGTGCGATCGGTCTCGACGAGCGGCGCGTCTGCGGTGACGGTGACGGTTTCGGCGACGCCGACCTTCATCGTCAGATCGAGACCGACGTTGGTGCCGACGTTGACCACCACGCTCGGCCGGCGGATCGGCTGGAATCCGTCGAGCATCGCTTCGACGGAATAGGTGGCCGGAGGCAGCAGGCCGAGCTGATACGCACCGGCGGCGTTCGTGACCGCGGTGCGCGACGCGCTCGTGGCCGCGTTCGTGGCCGTGACGGTCACGCCCGGCAGCGCGGCGCCCGAATCATCGGTGACGGTGCCGGCGATCGAGCCGGTGCTGCTCTGTGCGAACAGCGAGGTGCTGATGAGTAGACAGACCAGGAGCAGGAAGAGTGTTCGACGAACGCTCATGAGTTTCCCCTTCACGTGAAATTGCGATTGAACAGACGCGACCTGCCGTGAATTACGAATCGGCAGACCTGTTGGACGCAGGTGATTTGCATATTATCCGTGTATGAGCATCGCCAGTATCAATCCCGCGACCGGCGAAACGATCGCGACGTTCGAAGCCCACACGAGCGCTGACATTGAACAGAAGCTGCAGCGCGCCACTGAAGCATTTCGTGTCAATCGTGCGCGAAATTTCGCGGAGCGAGCCGAGCGCATGCAGAGAGCAGCCGGGATTCTGGAGACGCGCGCGAACGAGCTCGCGCGCACGATCACACTGGAGATGGGCAAGCCGATCGGCGCGGCCGTCGCCGAGGTGAAAAAGTGCGCGACCGTCTGTCGCTTCTATGCCGAGCACGCGGAGCAGTACCTCGCGCCGGAGCACATCCGCACGAACGCGAAAGAGTCGTATGTCCGCTTCGATCCAATCGGAGCGGTGCTGGCGGTGATGCCGTGGAACTTTCCGTTCTGGCAGGTCTTCCGTTTCGCCGCACCGGCGCTGATGGCCGGCAACGTCGGCTTGCTGAAGCACGCGTCGAACGTGCCGCAGTCGGCGCTGGCGATCGAAGACATCTTTCGCGAAGCGGGCTTCGATCAGGGAGAGTTTCAGACCCTGCTCATTTCGAGTGAACAGGTCGCGGCGCTGCTCGATGACGAGCGCGTGAAAGCGGCCACGCTCACCGGCAGCGAGCCCGCCGGCGCGAGCGTCGCGTCGACGGCGGCAACGCGCATCAAGAAGAGCGTGCTCGAGCTCGGCGGCAGCGATCCGTTCATCGTGATGCCGTCGGCCGATCTGGAGCAGGCGGTGAAGATCGGCATCAAGGCGCGCATTGTCAACAACGGCCAGTCGTGCATCGCCGCGAAGCGCTTCATCGTGCACGATGCGATCGCCGATGAATTTCAACAGCGCTTCGTCGCGGCGATGGAAGCGCTGAAGATCGGTGATCCGCTCGATGAGAAAACGGAGGTCGGTCCGCTGGCGACGCCACAGATCGTCGACGATCTCGAGAAGCAGGTGCAGGCCAGCGTCGACGCCGGGGCGAAGCTGCTGACCGGAGGAAGGCGCATCGGCGAGAGAGGCAACTTCTACGCGCCGACCGTGCTGACGCACATTCCGAAAGATGCCCCCGTGTATGCGGAGGAAACGTTCGGACCGGTGGCATCGCTGTTTCGCATTCAGAGCAGCGAGGAAGCGATCGCGCTGGCGAATGCGACCGAGTTCGGACTCGGCGCCAGCGTCTGGACGCGCGACCGCACCGAAGCAGAGCAGTTCATTCGCGACGTCGAGTCCGGGCAGGTGTTCGTGAATGCGATGGTGGCCTCAGACCCGCGCATGCCGTTCGGCGGCGTGAAGCATTCCGGCTTCGGCCGCGAACTGGGGATTTACGGAATTCGCGAGTTCGTGAACATCAAGACGGTCTGGGTGGCGTAGGGACTCGTGACGGAGCGCGTCTCCTGCTACCGCGGGAGGTCCCTCCACTCGCTTCGCTCGGTCGGGATGACACGTACTTGCTGGGCTTACTCCAGCTTGAATTGCCACGTGTTTGCGTCGATCGGCTCGTTGGCGTAGCCGCGGAAGACGCATCGGCCGTCGCCGTTCTGGAACTTTTCTTCGCGGGCGACGCGTACGCCGAGGAGGCGGGTGAGCGCGTTCACGGAGACGCTGCAGAGCGCGGGGCGTCGCATGGCGGTGTTGTAGAACGGGCAATTGCGTTCGATGAGTCGCACGTCGCCGTCGACGATCTCGACGTCCATGTAGGGATCGTCTTCGAGGTACCAGTTCCGGAAGACGCCGAGCCGCTCTTCGAGCGGGCGGCCGTGCAGCAGCGGCGCGAGCGCATCGACCTTGTCGTTGGCGACGCGGGCGAGCACGCGCAGGGCCGCGTCCTGGCCGAGCTCTTCGCCGATCGCATCGATCACCGCGACCGCGAGCGCGTCGTAGTGCTTCGGAAAGAGATGATCGCCGGCATCGGTGAGTCGATAGCGGGTCGCAGGACGGCCGGTGCGGCCGCGAACGGAATCGCGATCGACCGTGGCGTCGATCCACCCTTCGCGCTGCAGCTGCAACAGCTGCTGGCGAACGGCTTCACCGGTGAGCGCGAGGTCGGCGGCGAGCTGGGCGATCGTCGCCGCGCCGTGGCGCTTCAGCGCGGTGATCACCGCGCGACGGCTGTCGGGGAGGTGATTGAGTGTGAGAATACGTGCTCCCTCCGCGTCGGGTAACGCAAAGGGAGCCGGATTTCATTCACTCACTTTGCGGTGTAGAACGCGCGGACGTGCTCGCTCTTCGTCGAGGACCACGATTCCTCGACCTTTCCGCCGTCGCCGAACTTGAACGTGACGCCGTTGATGTGATCGGGCGTGACGTTGCCGGTGATCCGTTCCATCTCGAAGACGAGCTCGTTGTCTTTCGACTTCGCCGCGTTGAGGCGCAGGATTGGCTGATTGCCGCCGGCGCAGTAGTGCGTCGCCAGCACTGAGTCTTTATCGACGGTGTAGACGGTGATCATCTCGTGCGGCTCTCCCGCGAACATCGTCTCGAACACCGCGCTGCCCGCCGCGCTGACTCTGTACTCGATCGTGCTCTTCTCACCATCGGGCGACATCAGGTTCACTTCGTGTTTGCCGGCGAGCGCCTTGATCTTCGCGAACGCCGCGCTCGCGTCGCTCTTGCCGGCCTGGCCGTGATCGTGGGCGTAGACGTTGAGGCCGATCAGCGACAGCGCGATCATCGCCGTTGCCGAAGCGGTGCCGCGACTCGAGGCCACGGGCCGGCCGTAGCGCTGCGTGGCCCAGCCGATCACACCGCCGAGAATGCTGCCCGGGACCATGATCTGCCACCAGTAATGCTCGCCGTTTTCTCCCGGCATGGCGGCGACGGCGAAGGCGAGCACGAGCCCGACCACGAAGCCGAAGACGATGCCTTTCGGCACCGACTGCACGCGCCGCGCGTACCAGCCGGCGGCGATTCCGGCCAGCACGCCCTTGAACGTCGAGCCGATGATGATGCCGAGCATCTGGTTGCGCACCTCCGGCGTGAACCACGCCGTCGCGCCGTCGATGAGGCCGAGAATGGCGCCCACGATCAGTCCCACGAGAATCTTGTTCATCTCTTTTGTCCTCCGCTACGTGATTCAACGCGGCGTTGAATTTCTTTAAAGCCTCATCCAGAAAAAGACGATCACGCGCATGAGCAGATACGCGGCGATCACCGCAACCAGCGCGCGATTGCGCGCGAGAAAGCGTCCTGCCAGCTCGAACACGTTCTCGCGATACGCGGTCACCGGCAAGCCGTCGAGAAAGCGCTGCACGTCTTCGCCGAGCTCACGCGCGCTGGCGTAGCGCTGCGACGGCTCGTCGTGCATCGCGCGCGCAAGGACGGCCTGCAGCGGACGCGGAATCGCGTCGCGGTGCAGCATCGCTTTCAGCGTCGCGCCGAGGGCAAAGACATCGGAGCGTTCGCTTCGCTCTTTTTCGGGCGGCATGAAGCCGGGCGTGCCGGCGATGTGCTCGACACCCCAGTCCATCACCAGCACGGCACCGAATTCGCCGACCATCACGTTCTGCGGTTTGAGATCGCGGTGCACGACGCCGTTCGCATGCGCGAAGGCTACCGGCTCGCAGATGCGCACGAAGAGGCGCAGCGTTTCGGCGCGGGTGAGCGAGCGGAGCTCGTCGAGCCGCTGCCCGCGCACCAGTTTCATCGTGTAGTAGAAGCGGCCGTCGGGAAGGAGTCCCGCGTCGTGAATCGGCACGATGCCGGGATGTTCGAGCCTAGCCAGCGTCTTCGCTTCGGCGCGCCATTCGTCGCGCGCTTCGGCGACGTCGAGCACTTTCATCGCCACGCTGCGTTCGAGCTCGCGGTCATGACACTCGTAGACGACGCCCATGCCGCCGCGGCCGAGCTCGCGCAGCAGTTCGTAACGGGTGCCGGTCAGTTGCGGCTGCTCGGCGATGTCGCGGAGGCGGGCCACCGCGTCATCGGAGAGCCAGTTCACGGCTTCGCTCCGAGGAGTGCTTTCGCTTCGGCGCGGAACTCGGCCTCGCTGGCCGTGACCTCGCGCAATGCTTCGAGCACGATCTCGCGAAAGCGGCGGCGCATCGCCGCGAGATGGTTCGTGACCTGTGTTTCGGGCAGATCGAAACGGGTGGCGAGCTCGCGATAGGAAACGCCGCGATCGTCATCGAGGTCGTACGCTTCGAAGATCGCGAACTGCACGCGCTTCTCTTCGCGATCGGTGCGCTCTTTCAATCGCTGCACCGCCAGCGCGAAAACGCTCCGCACCCATTCGCGCTGGAAGTACTCCTCCGGCGATTCGACGCTGCTCTCGCGCCCGATCTCCGCTTCCGCCGCTTCGAAGTCGAGCTGGACTTCGCCGCCGCCGCGCTTGAGGCGCTGCCCTGCTTTCCATTCGTTCGCCGCGAACCGGTCGAAAAGCGTGCGCAGGAACGTGCGGAAGCTCGCCTTCGCATGATCGTAGGTGGCCAGCGACTCCTTCTCGAACGCGCGCGTGAAGAACGACTGCGTCAGATCTTCCGCGTCTTCGCGCGTGCGTCGAAAGCCGACGCGCGCATATTTGTAGAGCGGCTTCCAGTAGCAGGCCACGAGCGTCTCGAACGCGCGCGTGCGCTCCGCGGCATCGGCGCTCGCCAGCGCGAGCACGACGCTCCGCCGCGTCGTCGGAAAAGGGGCAACGCTCATGGGCCGGTGGAGGAAGAGTAGCACCAGCCGCCGAAACG
Organism: Thermoanaerobaculia bacterium; assembly: GCA_036261885.1. Classification (GTDB taxonomy): domain Bacteria; phylum Acidobacteriota; class Thermoanaerobaculia; order Gp7-AA8; family Gp7-AA8; genus QHVT01. The sequence continues at coordinate 132,108 of DATAJY010000017.1, forward strand.
GTCTCTCGCCGCGAGGCAAAACAAAAAGGCGGCGACTTTCGTCGCCGCCTTTGCTTGGTTTCGAATGGCTCCGGCAGTAGGACTCGAACCTACGACCCGCGGATTAACAGTCCGCTGCTCTACCAACTGAGCTATGCCGGAAAATTGTCCCTGCCCCTCGGCAGCGGGGGCGGAAAATAGCACCCACGCTGAGCGCCGTCAAGGCAAGCGGTCGGGGTAACGCCAGGCGCGGCGGATCGATTCCAGGAGTCGCGGCAGCATGGCCCCGAATCCGTCGTAGGCGATGAGCTCGATTCCGCGATCGCCTGCGATCATCGCGCTGCAGCGTGTCGTGAAGCCGGCGCGCCAGAGGCAGATCACCGGGATGTTGCGTGCATGCCGCGCGTACGCGATCTCGTATCCGACGCCGTTCGACGGCACCGAAACCTCGGCCACGACCAGATCCGATTCATCGATCCAGGCGACGTCGCGCGCGAAGATCTCGTGCGGCGCGATCGCTTCGCCACTCGCGCCGATGTGCTCCGCGGTGACGGCACCGGCGTGCACGCGATGCCCTTCCGCTTCCATCGCCGCCACAATGCGGCGATAGGTTTCGACGTCCTGTCGTCCACTGCTGATGGAACCGGAGAAGTAGATGGTCGTGGCCACGGCGCGGCAGTCTACAATTCGCGCCGCATGTCCCGGGAGATCGTGATCAACGCGACTCGTCACGAGTCGCGCATTGCCGTGCTGGACGAGGGGCAGGTCGTCGAGCTGTGGGTCGAGCGTACGCGACACCGCACCATCGTCGGCAACATCTACAAAGGCCGCGTCACGAAGGTGCTTCCCGGAATGCAGTCGGCGTTCGTCGACCTCGGTCTCGAGCGCGATGCGTTTCTCTACGTCTCGGACGTGATCGAGGATCTCGAAGAGTACGAGAGCGAGACGCCGGACGAGTTGCATCTCGACGAGGTGCCGACGCCGCACCGCACCGAAGCCTCGATCTCCGATCTCCTCCGCGAGGGGCAGGAGATCGTCGTGCAGGTGTCGAAGGACTCGATCGCCGGCAAAGGCGCACGCATCACCTCGCACATCACGCTGCCCGGTCGCTTTCTCGTCTACATGCCGACCGTCAATCACATCGGCGTATCGCGGCGTATCGAAGACGAGGACGAGCGCACGCGGCTGAAGGAAATCCTCGAGAAGATCCGCCCGCACGGCCACGGCGGCTTCATCGCGCGCACGGCGGGTGAGGGCCGCGCCGAGGAAGAGTTCCTCGCCGACCTTCGCTATCTCACCGATCTCTGGGAACAGATTCGCCGTCGCGCCGAAAAGTCCTCGGCCGCAACGGCGATTCATCACGATCTCGATCTCGTGCTGCGCACGATTCGCGATGTGCTCTCGCCCGAGTTCAAGAGCGTGTGGGTCGATTCCGTCGAGCAGTACCAGCGCATCGTCGAGTTCCTCGATCAGATCCAGCCGCAGCTCGTATCACGCGTCCGCCTCTTCCGTCGCGAGGAGCCGATCTTCGACGAATTCGGCATCGAGCCCGAGATCGCGAAGGCGCTCAAATCGAAGGTGTGGCTGAAGTCCGGCGGCTACATCGTGATCAATCAAACCGAGGCGCTCGTCGCCATCGATGTGAATACCGGCAAATACGTCGGCAAGAAGAATCTCGAGGAAACGGTTTTTCGTACGAATCTCGAAGCGGCCAAGGAGATCGTGCGGCAGATTCGCTTGCGCGATCTCGGCGGCATCATCGTGCTCGACTTCATCGACATGGAGGATCTCAGCAATCGCCAGAAGTTGTTCGAGGCGCTCGAGCACGAGATCCGGAAAGATCGTTCGAAGACGAAGATCCTGCAGATCTCCGAATTCGGGCTGATCGAAATGACGCGCAAGCGCGTGCGGCAGAGTCTCGAGCGCTCGCTGACGCAGGCCTGCCCGTATTGCGGCGGCAGCGGCCGGATCAAGTCGAACACGACCATCGCGCTCGAAGTGTGGCGCGAGCTGATGAAGCTCCGCGATTTCCATGAGGGGCAGGATGTGATCGTGCGCGTGAACCCGATTGTTTATGGCACGTTACACACGGGCGACCCGATTTTCGAAGAGGTCGAGCGCACCCTCGGCATCCATCTCGTCTTCAAGCCGGATGAGACGCTGCACCACGAGCAGTTCGACGTGATGCGGATCTGAGCCGGTTGGCGCGTCGCATGCACTAGTGCCCGGTCCGGAGTTGGAATGCCCCTGGACGAGACATTTGGCAATCTGGCCGCATTTCTGAACAGCCTGGACGCCGAGGGAGAGCAGAAGTTCGAGCTCTCGCACTCGCTGGTCATCATTTGTCCGGACTGCGGAAAGAACATCGCCTTTCGCGGGCGCTGCCCGAAGTGTGCGGGCAACAGCTGGATCCCGGCGGGACACGCGGGCGGGATCTTCGAGCGGATGAAGGCGCAGCGTCTGCGGCGGATGATCGCCGATGAGGACGTGACGCTGAATACGCGCAGCGACGTGGCCAACGCCGAACTGCAACCCGACTAGGTCGGACGCGTGTTCGCTGCGTGAAGCGCATGTCGCGCGGCGCGCTCTACGAGTCGAGGCCTTCGCGCAGATACTCTTCGTCGACGAATTTGCGGAAGAGCGCTTCGTACTCCGGCGTCTGCACTTTCGGTCCGCGCTTCATCGCCGCAATCCGTTTGCGCGCGGTTTCCTCGCGCGCTTCCTGGCGGGTGAGCTCATCGGCGAGCGCTTGCCCCACAGCCTGACGAACGGTCTCGCGGTCTTTCAGCAGAATGACCGCGCGCGAGCGCGACACCGCGTCGACGATGTCGCGCGCCAGTTCATTCAGGCGGTCCCGGGAGGGACGGCTCATGGCTTCGACGATTTTAGACGCTTTAGTGGATCGCTTCGTCGTCGGACGAGGATTCCTGCTCGGGCGACGATTCGTCGATTCCTGCATCGCCTTCACTGCCGTCTTCGTCACCGCCACCGTTGTCCTCCGGCTGTTCGCGCTCGATGAGCTTCACCGCTGCCACGACCGTGTCGTCATCGGCGATGTTGATCACACGCACGCCTTGTGTTTTGCGGCCGGCGATGCGAATGCTCTCCACGTCCGTGCGGATCATCATTCCCTGCTCGGTGATGAGCAGGATCTGTTCGTCCACGCCGACGTGCGCGATGCTCGCAACCTTGCCGTTCTTGTCCGTAACTTTGAGATTCGAGAGACCGAGTCCGCCGCGACGCTGCAGGCGGTACGACGTCACCGGCGTCCGCTTGCCGAAACCCTTCTCCGTGATCGTCAGAATGAATCCGCGATCATCGGCCGCGAGCGTCGACTCGTCCTCCGACTCTTCACTCTCTTCAACAATCGCTTCTTCCACCGCGAGCTCTTCGGTGCCCTCTGCAACTTCGTCGCCTTCCGGCAGCGGCAGGGGCAGCGGTTCGGCCGGCGAGGCGGGGAGCACGTCCATCTCGACGACGTAGTCGTCGCCGCGCAGCGAGATCGCTTTCACGCCGGCAGCGCCGCGGCCCATCGGACGCACATGCGCCTCCGGAAAGCGAATGGCGGTGCCGTCGTGCGTGCCGACGAAGATCTCGTCGTTGCCGCTCGAGAGTCGCGCGGCGTAGAGATCGTCCCCTTCGCCGATGTCGATGGCGATGATGCCGGCCGCGCGGACGTTGGAAAACGCGGCGAGCTCCGTCTTCTTGATCTTGCCGGCGCGCGTGGCCATGACCACGTACTTGCCTTCGGTGAAGTCGCGCGTGGTGAGCAGCGCGCGCACGCTCTCGTTCTGTTCGATCGGCAGCAGATTCACGATCGCCTTGCCGCGCGCGTTCGAGGCCACTTCCGGAATCTGATGCGCCTTCAGCCAGTACATGCGGCCGCGATCGGTGAAGACGAGCACGTACGCATGCGTCGACGCGACGAAGAGATGCTCGACGATGTCTTCTTCCTTCGTCTGCATGCCGATGCGGCCTTTGCCGCCGCGGCGCTGCGCGCGATAGAGAGAGAGCGGCGAGCGCTTGATGTAGCCGCCGCGCGACACGGTGATGACCATGTCTTCGTCGGCCACGAGATCTTCGATCGAGATCTCGTTCTCTTCCGGAAGGATCTCGGTCCGACGCGCGTCGCCGTACGCTTCCTTGATTCCGCGCAGCTCGTCCGCAATGATCTCGAGCACGAGCTTCTCGGACGCGAGGATCGCGCGCAGACGCTCGATCAGCGCGAGCACTTCCTGGTACTCCTGCACGAGCTTCTCGCGCTCGAGACCGGTCAGTCGCTGCAGGCGCATATCGAGAATCGCCTGCGCCTGAATCTCGCTGAACTGCCAGCGCGAGATGAGGCCTTCCTTTGCTTCCTGGCCGGTGCGGCTGGCGCGGATGAGCGCGATCAACTCGTCGAGCACGTCGAGCGCGCGAACGAGACCTTCGAGCACGTGGGCGCGTTCTTCCGCCTTGCGCAATTCGAAGCGCGTGCGTCGCACGACGATCTCTTTGCGATGCTCGATGAAGTGGCGAAGGATCGTGCCGAGGTCCATGACCTCGGGTTTGTTGTTGACGATGGCCAGGAAGATGATGCCGAACGTCGTCTGCATCTGCGTGTTGCGATACAGATGATTGAGAACGATCTCGGCGATGGCGTCGCGCTTGAGCTCAATGACGATGCGGATGCCGTCGCGATCCGATTCGTCACGCAGATCCGAAATGCCTTCGATGCGCTTTTCGAGCACGAGGTCGCGGATCTTTTCGAGCAGCCGCGCCTTGTTCGTCATGTACGGAATCTCCGTCACGACGATCTGCTGGCGCTCGCTCTTCTTCATCGTCTCGATGCCGGCTTTCGCGCGCACCTGAATGATGCCGCGGCCGGTCGAATACGCCTGGCGGATCCCTTCCAGGCCGTGGATGTATCCGGCGGTCGGGAAATCAGGACCGGGCAGAACTTCCATGAGCTCTTTGATGGTGACGCCGGGATTGTCGATCACCATCAGACAGGCGTCGATCACTTCCGACAGATTGTGCGGCGGGATGTTCGTCGCCATGCCGACGGCGATGCCGCTGGAGCCATTGACGAGCAGGTTCGGGAACTTCGCCGGCAGCACCGAAGGCTCACTGAGCGAGCCGTCGTAATTGGGAACCCAGTCGATCGTTTCCTTATCGATGTCGTCCCGCATCAATTCTTCGGCGAGACGGGTGAGCCGCACTTCGGTGTATCGCATTGCGGCGGGGTTGTCCCCGTCCAATGAACCGAAGTTGCCCTGGCCATCGACCAGGCGATAGCGCATCGAGAAATCCTGCGCCATCCGGACGACCGTGTCGTAAATCGCGGAGTCGCCGTGCGGGTGAAACTTACCCATGACGTCGCCGACGATACGGGCCGATTTCTTGTACGCCTTGCCGGCCGTGTTCCCCTGCTCGTACATGCCGTAAAGGATGCGGCGATGCACGGGCTTGAGACCGTCGCGGACATCCGGCAGCGCGCGGCCGATGATGACCGACATCGCATAGTCGAGATACGACTTGCGCATCTCGTCTTCGATGTTGACCGGAATGCGCTGCTCGTTGAAATTCGAGTAATCGGGTGTATCTGCCATTCAGTCTCGTTCTAGATGTCGAGGTTTTGCTCGACTAAATGTCGAGGTTTTTGACTTCGAGCGCGTTGTCCTGAATGAATACGCGCCGCGGCTCGACCTGGTCGCCCATCAGAATCGTGAAGATCTCGTCTGCGACCACAGCGTCGTGAATCGTCACCTGCAGCAGGCGACGGGTCTCGGGGTTCATTGTGGTTTCCCACAATTGATCGGGGTTCATTTCGCCGAGGCCTTTGTAGCGCTGAATCGTCAACCCTTTTTCAGCGAGCTTGTAGACCTGGTCCAGCAATTCGTCGAGCGTCGTATAGACGGTCGTTTCGTCGCCGTGCGTGACGCTGTACGGCGGCAGCCCGAACGCGGAGAGCTGTTCGTACGACTTCAGCATCTGGCGGAAGTCATAGTGGCCGAACAGATCGCTGTTGATGACGTACGTCTTGCCGGTGCCGTTGTTGGCGGCGCGGAAGGAGATGGTCGTCAATTCGGCGATTTCGTCGTGATTGGTTTTGACGTCGATGAAATTCGCAGCGGTGAGCGCTGCTTCGAGCGCCTGAACTCTGGCCGCATCCGTAAGAGCGCTCTTCTCGACGAAATGTTCACGGGCGAGAATTTCGAGCGCTTCGCGCGGCACGCCGCGCATTGCGACTTTGCGCCCATGATTGCGGAACTCTTCCATCCGCTGAAGCATGTTGATGAGCGCTTCGCCGCGCACGGCCAGTCCGCCTTCCGGCGTCACTTCGATCGACTCGGCCACGCGACCCATGAGGAAACGCGATTTTTCGGTTTCGTCCTTGAGGTACGTGTCTTTCTTCGACTGCGTCACTTTGAAAAGCGGCGGCTGGGCGATGTAGAGATGGCCGCGGTCGATGATCTCTTTCATGTGACGGTAGAAGAACGTCAGGATCAGCGTGCGGATGTGCGATCCGTCGACGTCTGCGTCCGTCATGATGATGATTTTGTGGTAGCGCAGTTTTCCGAGATCGAAATCGTCCGCGCCGATTCCCGTGCCGAGGGCCGTGATCATCAGGCGGATTTCCTCGGAGGAAAGCATCTTGTCGAGACGCGCTTTCTCGACGTTGAGGATCTTGCCCTTGAGCGGCAGGATGGCCTGATAGCGTCGATCGCGTCCCTGCTTGGCGGAACCGCCTGCCGAATCGCCTTCGACGAAGTAGATCTCGCAGAAGCGGGGATCGCGTTCGGAGCAGTCGGCCAGTTTTCCGGGGAGTGATGCGGAATCGAGCGCGCCTTTGCGGCGGGTCAGCTCGCGCGCTTTGCGCGCCGCCTCACGGCCACGCGCAGCGTCGATGATTTTTTCGGTGATGCGGCGCGTTTCTCTCGGGTTTTCTTCGAAGTATTCGGCGAGCCGCTCGTTCACGACCTGCTCGACCCACGTCTTCACGTGCGACGACACGAGCTTGTCTTTCGTCTGCGACGAGAATTTCGGGTCGCGGATCTTGATCGAGATGATCGCGGTGAGGCCTTCGCGAATGTCTTCGCCTTCGAGGGAAAGCTTGAGCTTTTCCAGGACTCCCGAATCGACGAGGTACTTGTTGACCGTACGCGTCAGCGCGCCTTTGAAGCCCTGCAGGTGCGTGCCGCCGTCGGCGTTCTTGATCGTGTTCGTGAACGTGTAGATGCTCTCGGAGTAGCCGTCGTTCCACTGCAGGGCCACTTCGACCTGCTCGCCATCGCGCTCGTCGCGAATGAAGATCGGCTGTTCGTGCAGCGGCGTCTTGTTCTTGTTGAGATCGCGCACGAAGGAGACGATGCCGCCTTCGTAGCAGAACTCGTGGTGCTTCTCCGACCGTTCGTCGCGGATCTCGATCTGGATGCCGGAGTTGAGGAACGAGAGCTCGCGCAGGCGTTGCGAGAGCGTGTCGAAATTCATCTCGGTGACCGAGAAAATCTCGGCGTCCGCTTTGAACGTGACCAGCGTGCCGCGCTGCGTGGTGGCCTCGCCTTTCTGCAGCGACTCGACCGGAACGCCGCGCTCATAGCGCTGGCGATAGACATTGCCGTCGCGGTGAATTTCGAGCGTGAGCCATTCGGAGAGGAAGTTGACGACCGAGACACCGACGCCGTGCAGACCGCCCGAGACCTTGTACGAGTTGTTGTCGAATTTTCCCCCCGCGTGCAGCTCGGTCATGATGACCTCGGCCGCGGAACGTCCCTCTTCCTTGTGGATGTCGACCGGAATGCCGCGGCCGTTGTCGTGGACGCTGACGGAGTTGTCGACGTGAATCGTGACCTGCACGCGGTTCGCGTAACCGGCCAGCGCCTCGTCGATGGCGTTGTCCACGACTTCGTAGACCATGTGGTGCAGGCCGGTGACGTCATCGGTGTCACCGATGTACATGCCCGGGCGCTTGCGCACCGCATCGAGTCCCTTGAGGACTTTGATGTCTTCTGCTGTGTAGTTTTCTGCCATCGAATCCGCTTTCCAGAGGTTCTGTTCGGCTTGTTCCCGCGGCGCGGCGGGGAGGGATTTTTCGCCGCGATAAAGAACGTGAAATTGTAGCCGAAAAATTGCGGCGTTATGAGAAATCGCGGGCGGCAGTAACTCGCCCGTTTTCAAGACTTAGCCGTCTGTGCGGGCCGGCCTGCAATGCGGCGAGAAACGACTCCTTCGCGCTGGTGGCGAATACCTGCGTCGAAACCGGCAAATTCGACAAGAGCTGCTGAAGAATCTCCAGGTCGAGCTCGGCATCGACGTCATCGAGCAGGAAGAGCGGCGCGTCGTCGTAGCGCCTGCGGAACAGCTCCAGCTTCGCGAACTTGAGAAACAGCACGATCATTTTCTGCTCGCCGCCGCTGAGCACCTCGGCAGCCGGCCGTCCGTCGACGAGAAACTCGACGATGTCGCGCTGCGGCCCGACCAGCGACATGCGCGCGCGCAGTTCCTCGCGCCGGTGATTCACGAGCTCGTCCGTCCGGCTGGGGCGATAGACCATCTCGACGTTCGTGACGTGATAGCGGTGCTCGGTCACGATCTCGCGGAAGACGTGGGCGAGATCGTCCGCGTACGCGGCGCGGGCGCGATGCACCACATTCGCCGCGACCATCAGCTCGTTGTCCCACGCGTCGAGACTGGAAAGTAATTGACGACGCAAAGCGATCTCTCCCAACAGCGCGTTCCGCTGCTTCAGGACTCTCGCGTATCGGGTGAGCTGCTCGAGGTAGGACGGATGAATGCTGGCGACTCCGCGATCGATGAAGCGCCTCCGTTCCTCGGGAGTGCCGCGAATGATCTCCAGGCGCGCCGACGAGTAGGCGAAGACGCTCATGGCATTGAGAAAGTTCGGCAGCGTGACTTTCTCGCCGTTGATCATCAACACGCGCCGCTTCGACTCTCCGGTCTCGAGGCCGACCGAAAGCGTGCGGGTGATGCCGTCGCGATGCAGGCCACCGGCGACGAAGACGTTCTGCGACGCGAAGCGAAAGAGGCTGGCCACGCGCGACGTCCGGAAGGACTTCGTCGTCGCGAGGAAGTAGATCGCCTCGAGGAGATTGGTTTTTCCCTGGCCGTTGCGACCGACCAGGATGTTCGACTGGGGATGGAACTCGGTTTCCGCCGCCGCGAGGTTGCGGAAGTTTTCGGTCGTGATTTTTTCGAGGATCACGCCAATCGCATCGGCATGACCACGTACAGGTAATCGTACGGAAGGTCTTCCGCGGCCGTCGCCGGACGCCCGATGCACTGGCTGTTCTCGTCTTTCAGGTCGAGCGACACGCTCGGCGTATCGGTCGCGCTGAGGAAATCCATCACGTACGCGGCGTTCAAGCCGACAAAGAACGGCTGGCCGGCATAGTCGATGGGAACGGTCTCACGCGCGTCACCGAGCTCGGGATTCGTGGAAGAGACGGTGAGCTTGCCGGGTGCGAAATCGAATCGCACCGCGCGCGTGCGCTCGTTGGCGACGAGGGAGACGCGCTTGATCGTCGAGAGCAGGCGTTCGCGATCGACCATCACGCGGCGGTCGTTGTCGCGCGAGATCACTTCCATGTAGTTCGGGAAGTTGACGTCGATCATGCGCGCGAGCAGACGGCGCTCACCGGCCTCGAAGAAGAGCTGGTTGTCCGAAACACCGAATCGAACGTTGCCATCTTCGCCGGCGGTTTCGAGACGGAGAATCTCGTCGAGCGCTTTGCGCGGAATCAGGATCGTGAGATCCGAGCCCTTCTTGCCTTTGCCGGTGATCGCGGAAGGAAAATTGATCAGCGCCATGCGGTGGCCATCGGTGGCCACCATCTCGAGTTTGTTGGGCTGGACTTTGAGAAGCGCGCCGTTGAGCTGAAAGCGCGTTTCCTCGTGCGTGATCGCGAACTTCACTTTGCCGACCATCGTCTTCAGCTCATCGAGCGGGATGTTGAAGCCGTCGGTGGAGTTCACGGTCGGCAGGGTCGGATAGTCCTCGGCCGGCAGGCCGAGGAGACGAAACTTCGCGGTACCGGACTCGATGAGCACCGAGTTGTTTTCCTGCAGCGTGATGTGCACGTCTTCGTCGGGCATCGAACGCACGACGTCGAAGAGACGCTTGGCCTCGATGGTCACACCGCCGGAGGTGGTGATGCGCGCACCGCAGGAGCTGAGAATCGTGACATCGAGATCGGTCGCGGCGATCTGGAGGCGTCCGTCGGCCGCCCGAAGCAGGACGTTCGACAGAATCGGGATCGTGGAACGCTTTTCGACGATGCCCTGGCAAAGCTGGAGTTCCTTCTGCAGATCCGCTTTTCCGACGGTCAGCTCCATGTGGTCTCTTCCTTCAAACCGAGTCTTATTCTCTTGTAGTGATAGTAGTAGGTGGTGTGGATAACGTCGGGATCCGACGCAAAGTGTTCGAAAGTATAGCAGTCTTCGCCATTTCGAACTGTGCATCGGCACGCGGAAAAACAGAGGAGAATCGGCCCGTTTTCCGCAGGTTTGGCCGCTCTCCGCAAGAGGGCCAAATCGTTCCACACGATTTCAGCGATGCTTTCCGCAGGGGCTGTGGAAGGAGCATCACCGGAATTGTTTGGCCAGTCCCTCGACCGTTCGGGCGAACTGCGAGTCGGCATCCATCATCTTCTTGATCTGCTGGACCGAGTACATGACGGTCGAGTGGTGCTTGTCGGCGAAGAGCTTTCCGATTTCGGGATACGAGAGATCCGTCAGCTCCTTGCAGAGATACATCGCCACCTGCCGCGGGAAGGCGATGGTCTTGGCGTTGCTCTTCGCTTTCAGGTCGGTGACTTTCATCCCGTAGTGCGCAGCGACGACGCGCAGGATCTCGGCCGGCGTGATCGGTTTGTCCTCTTTCGAAAGGACATCCTTGAGCGCTTCCTTCGCCAGCTCGATGTTCACATGCTTGCCGGCCAGCGAAGCAAAGACGGCGATCTTGTTGAGATGCCCTTCGAGCTCGCGGACGTTCGAGCGCACGCGCTCGGCGATGAACAGCGCCACTTCCTGCGGGATGTTGAGCCCTTTGTCTTCCGCCTTCTTGCGGATGATCGCGACCTTCGTCTCGAGATCCGGCGGCTGGATGTCGGCCGTGAGTCCCCACTCGAATCGCGAACGCAGGCGTTCTTCGAGCGTCGGGATTTCTTTCGGCGGACGATCGGACGTGAAGACGATCTGCTTCTGCGCTTCATACAGCGCATTGAAGGTATGGAAGAACTCTTCCTGGGTTCGTTCCTTGCCGGCGATGAATTGGATGTCGTCGAGAAGGAGCGCGTCGACCGAGCGGTAGCGATCGCGAAACGGCTGCATCTTGTCGAACCGGATCGAGGAGATGAGCTCCGTCATGAACGACTCGGAGGACATGTAGACCACTTTCATCTTCGGGCGTGATTCACGAAGCTGATGTCCGATGGCCTGAATGAGGTGCGTCTTGCCGAGACCGGCTCCACCGTAGATGAATAGAGGATTGAAGGAGCCGCTCGGATTTTCGGCGATCGACTTCGAGGCGGCGTAGGCGAGCTGGTTGGAGCTGCCGACCACAAATGTCTCGAAGCGGTAGCGCGGACTGAAGGTCGTGCTCGGCAGTTCCTCGCGCGGAGGGGCGATGATCGGACCGAGATCGTCTTTCGAATTCATGTCGACGACGAAATGGACCTGCACGTGCTCGGGCGTGAGCTCGTTCAGCACGCCACGGATCTGCGCGCCGAAGCGCTCGCGGATCTCGTCGACATAGCGCTGAGACGGCACGGCGACATCGAGCGTGTCCCCTTTCTGGCCGAGGAATCGGGTGGGAGCGAGCCAGGTGTCATACTCCGTCCGGTCAACGACTTGCTCGATGCGTGTTAGGACTTGATTCCAGGTGCTCATGAGGGGCAGAGAGCCGCGCTATCTTATTGAGAATCCACAGTTTTTCCACAGTTGTGGAAAATCTGGATCTGGATAGGGGGACGGAGTCTAGCACAGGGGTATGGGGTGGGGAAGACCGAAAAAATGGCCGCTTCTCAACTGGAATAAGCCTCTCTCCAAGGCACGTTTGCGCGCTCGGCCTGCGGACTGCCGCGAACGCTCGTTGACCGTCCATTCCGCGCCGCCTATACTCACCGCTTTCTATTCAGAGGGTTACAAATGGCATCGAAGCGTACATTTCAGCCGAACAACCGTCGTCGCAAGCGCACGCACGGCTTCCTCGTCCGTATGCGGACGAAAGATGGGCAGGCGGTTCTTTCCCGCCGCCGTCGGAAGGGCCGCAAGCGCCTCGCTGTCTAAGCGGGCGCCTGCGGTAACCCGGTGGAACGCCTACGGCTCGAGGCGCTGCCGAAAGAGAAGAGACTGGCGAAACGTCGCGAGTTTCTTCGGGTCTATGAAACGGGCCGAAAGCTTTTCTCCAAATACACCGTGATCTTCTTCGCCGCGAACGGACTGACCCATTCGCGTATCGGTATTACCGCGACGAAGAAGGCGGGAAAAGCCAACGTTCGCAATCGTCTGAAGCGATGGACGCGCGAGACCTACCGGCGGCAGCGTCAACCTCTCGGCCTCGACGGCCGGTCGCTCGACATCGTCGTCAACGTGAAGCCGGGCGCGGCCGCGACGTCGTTTCAGGACTACAGCCGCGACCTGGCCAAGGTTCTCGAACGCGTCGCCACTGAAACGCGGTCTTCCTCATGATCATGCGAGGCGTCGCGCTGTTCCTGCTCCGCTCCTACAAGCGGTTCATCTCGCCTCTGCTCCCCCCCATGTGCCGTTTCGAGCCGACCTGCTCTGTGTATACGATGCAGGCCGTCGAAAAATACGGCGTCATCCGCGGCGTCTGGCTCGGCGCACGCCGGCTCCTACGCTGTCACCCGTTCAATCCTGGAGGTTGGGACCCCGTCCCTTGAAAATGGAAAAGCGCATTTTTCTCGCGGTTCTGATCTCGATCGCGCTCCTCGTCGGCTGGAGCGTGCTCATTCCGAAGTTCTTTCCGGAGCTTGTGAAGAAGCCTGCTCCGACCAAACCGGCAGCAACGTCGACCACTGCCACAAGCACGAGCACTCCCTCGTCGACCGCAGCACCGACGACAACAGCGACGACGACCTCCTCGACAGCGCCGGCTTCGATCGCCGCCGCCGTTCCCGCGACTCCTGTCGCGGCCGAACGGGCGCAGACCACCGTCATCGATGACCCGCAGTTTCGTGCCGTATTCAGCAATCGCGGCGCACAACTGATCTCGTTTCAGCTGAAGAACTACAACCGCAAGCAGAGCAAAGAGCTCGTTGATCTGGTCAAGGCGCGCGATCGCAACCGTCACGATTACCCGTTCGCGATCATTCCGCATAAGAGCAACGCCGATCTGCTGCGCCTGAACAACGCGTTGTACGCGGTGAGCCAGCGGCAGGAAAAAGGACAGCGCGTCGTCGAGTACACCTACTCGGATGGTCGCGTGTCGGCGAAGAAGACGTTCCGCTTTACGCCGAACGAACCGTTCCTCTTCGACTTCGCCGTCAGTGTGAATCCCCCCGTTCCGTATCGCATCGCCATCGGTCCCGGCATCAGCACGCTCAGCCCCGCGGAAGCGGATTCGCGCGTGCACATCACCGGCAACCCCGTTTACGAAGCGAACGAAAAGTTCAAAACGGTCCCGCGCGAGAAGACCGCCACGATGCAGAGTCACGGCAACGTGCAGTTCCTCGGCATCGAAGACAACTACTTCATGACTACGCTCCGGCCGGATCACGCCGGCGATGGCGTCTTTCAGAAGGTGGCGTTCTTCAATGAAAAGAAGGTTCGTCGCGATGACGTCTATGCGGGACTCAATGCCGCCGGTGACGGCGTCGTCTCCGGCGAGGCGTTTTTCGGGCCGAAGGAAACGAAGCTGCTCGATCGTTACGGCATGGGCGACGCGCTGCAGTTCGGCTGGTTCGGTCTCATCGCCCGCTTCTTTCTCGAAGCGCTGGTCTGGCTGAATCAATTCACGAAGAACTACGGCTTCGCGATCATCGTCCTGACCATCCTCATCAAAATCGTTCTCTATCCGCTGCAGCACAAGAGCATCGTCTCGATGAAGAAGATGCAGAAGGTGCAGCCGAAAGTGGAGGCGATCCGCGCGCGCTACAAGAAAGCAAAGACGGACGCCGAGCAGCGGCAGAAGATGAACATGGAGATGATGCAGCTCTATCAGAAAGAGGGCATCAATCCGATGGCCGGCTGCCTGCCGCTCGTGTTGCAGCTGCCGATTCTCTGGGGCTTCTACAATCTCCTGTCGCGCGCCATCGAATTGCGCGGCGCGCCGTTCATGCTCTGGATTCACGATCTGTCGGAAAAGGATCCGACGTACGTGCTGCCGATCCTCATGACGGCTACGATGTTCATCCAGACCTACATCACGCCGTCGACCGGCGATCCGATGCAGCGGCGCATTTTCCTGATCATGCCGCTCATGTTCGGATTCTTCTTCAAGGACTTCCCGAGCGGCCTCGTGCTGTACTGGCTCGTACAAAACGTCTTGACGATCATTCAACAGTCGATCATGAATAAGTGGTGGAAAGAGCACCCGAGTGAAATTCAGCAGGCGTAGCGGCGGAGAACGATGAGCCAGCGTTACGAAGGTCGGAATGTCGAAGAAGCGCTGCAAAGCGCGGCGGAAGCGCTCGGAGTCGAGCGCTGGCAGTTGACGTATCACGTGCTGCTCGAGAAGCGAGGCTTTCTCGGCGGCGTGAAACGTATCGTGATCGAAGCGGACGTGAATCACGAGGCCGCGGCACCGTCCGCGCCCACGCCCGCTGCTTCACCCGCGCCCGTAGCGCCGGCGCCGTCCGCACCCGCCACCGAAACCCGCATGCCGCCTCGCGAAGCGCGAGGCGGACGCGGAGTTCGTGGCGGCGGCGGTGGTGGTGGTCGCAACGCGCGGAGTGGACGCGGCGGTGGCGGCGGTCGCTCGGATGATCGTGGCGGCCGCGGTCGGGGCAGAGGTCGCGGCCGTGGCGACAGCGATCTGCGCGTCGGCGACTTCGAGACGTTCATTCTCGATGTCCCGGAGCAGGGGCCGGAGTCCGATCAGGCGCGTACCGTTCGCGAATGGTGTGAGGACGTGATCGCTCTTTCGCGCCTCGATCTCATCGTGCGCACGCACGAGAACGACACGCAGATTCACCTCAAGCTGTACGGCGCCGATGCGCGCCGCATGGTCGAAGAGCATGGTGAGCTGCTCGACGCGGTTCAGGTTCTGGCGAACAAGGCGCTGGTCGGACGCAAAGTCGAGAAAGAGATTGAACTCGATTGCGAGGAGTTCAAAGACCGGCGCATCGAAGACCTCGGACAGCGCGCGCGTGAGGCAGCTGATCGCGTGCGAAAGCACGGGCGCGAAGAACTGCTGCCGGCGATGACGCCGATCGAGCGCCGCATCGTGCACCTGGCGTTACAGGAAGATGCCGAGGTGACGACCGAATCGCGGGGCGAAGGCTTCTACAAACGAGTGGCCATCATTCTTCGCCCGGCGGGCGAATCCTTACCGGAGGCGCAGCCCGCGCCGGAGGCGTGAAGCTCGATACGATTGTTGCCCCGGCCACCCCGCCGGGGCGCAGCGCTCTTGCCATCGTCCGGATCGACGGTCCGGCAAGCAACTCCATCCTGACGTCGATCACGAAGGCCGTCTTGCCACCAGTACGACACGCAGCCTTCGTGCATATATATAAGGACGCGGATGCGCTGGACGAGTGCATTGCCATTCGCTACGAGGCGCCGCACTCGTTCACCGGCAACGATCTCGTCGAACTGACGTTGCACGGCAATCCGCTGCTCGTCGAACGGGTGATCGCGACGTGCGTGGAGCTCGGAGCGCGCATCGCGGAGCCGGGGGAGTTCACCGAGCGCGCGGTGCTGAACGGCAAGATCGATCTCGTCCAGGCGGAGTCGATCGCCGACCTGATCAACGCGCGCACGGTGTTGCAGGCGAAGTTGTCGCTTTCGAATCTCGAAGGAGTGCTCAGTCGAAATGCGGCGGCGGTGCGACAGACGCTGCTCGAAGTGATCGCCCGGCTCGAAGCGGCTCTCGACTTCTCAGAAGAAGGCTACGAGTTCATCACTCCCGAGGAGGCGCGCACGCGGGTGGCTGGTGCGCTCGAACGGCTGGAGGCGATGGCCGAGACGTACCGCCGCGGCCGAGCCACGACTGCCGGTTTGTCGGCGGTGATCCTTGGACGTCCGAACGCCGGCAAGTCGACGCTGCTGAACCGGCTGGTCGGCAGCGACCGGGCGATTGTTACACCGATTCCGGGGACGACGCGCGACATCGTTCGGGAGACGATCGAGATCGGCGGACTCCCGGTGACGCTCGCGGACACTGCCGGGTTGCGGGCGAGCGACGACGTCGTCGAAGGGATCGGGATCGAGCGGGCGAGACAGGCGGCGGCCCAGGCGGACCTCGTTCTCTACCTCGTCGATGGAACCGTTGGGCTCACGACGGAGGATGAGTGCGAGCTCGCAGGCGTCGACAATGTCCTGCTGATCTACACGAAGGCGGATCTCGCGGGGGCGACCACCGCACCGGAGGCACTTTCCATAAGTGCCGTATCGGATGCGGGGATGACCGAGCTGCTCACCAGGCTCGACGAGCTGGTCCGGAACCGTTTCGCGGCCCCCGAAGGGGCGCTCGTCAACGAACGTCAGCGACTGGCGGTGGACGAAGCGATTCTCGGCATGCGGGCCGCGATGGAAACGCTGGCGCTCGGTCTCGACGAACAGATGGTGGTCGTCGATCTCTACCGGTCGGCAAATGCGCTCGGTGCACTGACGGGTGCGATCACACGCGACGACATTCTCGACGAAATCTTCTCGAAGTTCTGCATCGGCAAATAGCGTCGCGGGAATGACCAACCCGTGGAACGAGTGTTCCACGTGGAACATGTCAGTGGACTTCGACATCCTGGTGATCGGAGGCGGCCACGCTGGTGCGGAGGCGGCGCGCATCGCCGCTCGCGGCGGCGCTCTCACGGCCATGATCACCATGCAGCGCGAGGCGATCGGCCGAATGTCGTGCAACCCGGCGATCGGTGGACTGGCGAAGGGAAACCTCGTCAAGGAGATCGATGCACTCGGTGGCCTCATGGCCGAGGCGACGGACCGGGCCGGGATTCAGTTCAAGATCCTCAATCGCTCCAAGGGACCGGCCGTCCAGGGACCGCGCGCGCAATGCGATCGCGATCTCTACGCAAGCGCCGTCCAGGACCTTCTGGCGAATGAGCCGAATCTCTCCATCGTGGAAGGCTCGGTTTCGTCGCTGATTCTCGGCGGCGATTCCGTTCGGGGAGTCGTGCTCGGTGACGGGACCCGGCTGATCGCTCGCGCCGTCATCGTCACCACCGGGACGTTTCTTCGCGCCCTCATGCACTCCGGCGAGGTGAAGACCGTCGGAGGCCGTTTCGGCGAGCCGTCCGCGGAAACGCTCTCCGATTCCCTTCGCGCACTCGGTCTGAACCTCGGCCGGCTCAAGACCGGAACGCCGCCCCGCATCGATCGCACGACGGTCGATTTCTCGAGACTGGAGGAGGCGCCCGGCGACGTTCATCCGCGTCCGTTCTCGATCCTCACCGACCGCCTTGAACAGCCGCAGATCCTCTGCTGGCTGACCTACACGGGAGAGGTCGCACACGAATTGATCCGAGCGAATCTCCACCGCGCGCCGATGTACTCCGGGCAGATCCAGGCCGCCGGGCCCCGCTATTGCCCGTCGATCGAGGACAAGGTCGTGCGGTTCGCGGAGAAAGAACGCCATCAGGTGTTCGTCGAACCGGAAGGGCTCCAGCATCCCTGGCTCTACATGAACGGAATTTCGACCTCGCTCCCGCCGGACGTGCAGGAAGGAGTCATTCACTCGCTTCCGGGTTTCGAGCAGGCCAAGATCGCACGTTACGGGTACGCGGTCGAATATGACTTCGTGAATCCGGAGCAGCTCGACCCGACGCTTCAGGTGCGCGGTGTCGACGGTCTCTTCCTCGCCGGCCAGATCAACGGAACGTCTGGCTACGAGGAGGCGGCGGCGCAGGGCCTGCTCGCCGGAATCAACGCGCTGCAGTCGATCCGCGGCGGCGATCCGCTGATTCTGCGCCGCGATCAGGCCTACACGGCCGTGATGATCGACGATCTCGTCACCCTTGGCACCGAGGAACCGTACCGGATGTTCACCTCACGGGCGGAACACCGGCTGCTGCTGGGTTGCGATTCCGTCTACGAGCGCCTGTCCCCCGTGGGCGAGCGCCTCGGGCTGCTGGATGAGGCGCGTCGCAAGCGGATCTCCGAGCGGATCGAACGGATGCAGACGGCTCTTGCAGCCGGCCAGATCGAGCTTCGGCCGGACAAGGAAACGCAGAACTGGCTGCGCGAGGCCGCGATCGAACTGTCGACGCAGGCGACGATCGGACGTCTTC
This sequence comes from Thermoanaerobaculia bacterium, assembly GCA_036261885.1. Lineage (GTDB taxonomy): Bacteria > Acidobacteriota > Thermoanaerobaculia > Gp7-AA8 > Gp7-AA8 > QHVT01. Next base: position 150,512 of record DATAJY010000017.1, read on the forward strand.
TGCAGCGACCGGACGTCGACATCGATCGACTGATTACCGCCGCCACGACGGCGCTACCGGCGTTCGCGGAGGCGTTTCGGGCTCTGAATGAGGAAGAGCGCGAAGGCGTCGCCAGTCAACTTCGCTACGCGGGGTACATCGAGCGCCAGCAGCGTGAGGCCTCCCGAATGGCAGATGACGAAGAGCTCCGGATTCCTTCCGAGATGTCCTACGCACTTCCTGGCCTCTCCCGGGAGATGACCGAGAAGCTCACGCGCGTCCGGCCGACCTCCCTCGGTCAGGCCAGCCGCATTCCGGGTGTCACGCCGGCGGCGATCGCCATCGTGCGGATGCACGTGCGGCGTGGAAGGGTGGCGGAGTGACCGACGAGAAGCTCGCGCTTTACCGTTCCGAGCTTCTGAAGTGGACGGCGAAGGTGAACCTCATCGGCCCTGAGGCGGTGGAACACCTCGACGAGCACATCGCGGAGGCACTCGCGGCAGCCGAAATCCTCCAGCCGGCCGGAGATGTCATGGACTTTGGCTCGGGGGGCGGACTGCCCGCGATTCCGATGGCGATCGTCTCGCCGGGTGCAAAGTTCCACATGGTGGAGGCCGATCAAAAGAAATGGGCGTTTTTGAAGCACATCGTGCGCGAGTGTGGCTTGAGCGCGCAGGTGTACGGTGATAGATTGTCGCGCCTTCTGCCGCGGCTCCCGGTGGATCTCCGATTCTCGTTCGTGGTTTCGAAGGCGGTCGGATATCCGGAGCAATGGGTGCCGTCGCTGAAGGAGCATCTGGAAGAGGGAGCACGCATTGCGCTCTTCCAGGGGTCACCGGACGTTCCGGAGCTCCCGGGATTTCGGCGCGAGAAAGCAGTTCCGCTCCCGCGCGGAGAATCCAACTACCTCGTGGTTCTGACGTTCCACGTGGAACACACGACGCCGGCAGGCTGACCGACAAAGCCGAGAGGCGGCATAAGTCAAATGGGTAAGATCATCTCGCTCGTCAATCAGAAGGGTGGCGTCGGCAAAACGACGACCGCCATCAATCTCAGCGCGTCTCTCGCGGCGTGCGAGCGGAACGTCCTGCTCATCGACCTCGATCCGCAGGCGAACGCCACCTCAGGCGTCGGCATCAACAAGAACGAAGACAAGTCGATGTATCCCGTCCTTACCGACGGGATGCCGATTCGCGAGATCATCCGTCAGACCGATCTCCCGAACTTTCACGTCGCCCCTTCCTCGGTCGACCTCGTCGCCGCGGAGCTCGAGCTCTCCGACGCCATCGGCCGCGAGTTCCACCTCCGGCGCGCTCTGCAGGACGTGGTCAAAGACTACGACTACATCCTCATCGATTCGCCACCGTCGCTCGGCCTGCTCACCATCAACGGCCTCACCGCCGCGAACGCCGTGCTCGTGCCGATGCAGTGCGAATACTTCGCCATCGAAGGGGTGGCCCAGCTCGTCAACACGATCGAGCGCGTTCGCGATCTCCTCAACCCCGGACTGGAAATCGAAGGAATCGCCCTGACGATGTACGACGAGCGGATGAATCTCGCCAAGCAGGTCTCGGAGGAAGTGCGCAGCCACTTCGGCGAGAAGGTCTACCAGACGGTCATTCCTCGAAACGTCCGGCTCGGGGAGGCGCCCTCCTTCGGCAAGCCGATCATCCTTTACGACATCCGTTCGAAAGGCAGCGAGGCCTACATCAACCTCGCCAAAGAGTTCATTCAGCGCGCGGAGACCGTTCTGCCATGAGCACTCAGAAGAAAGCGCTCGGACGTGGCCTCGGAGCCCTCATCCCGTCGCGGCCCGTCGAGCCGCCCGCATCCGTCGCCAACGCCACTCCCGAAGCACCGGCCGGGACCGGCCTGGCCGAGGTCTCGCTCGACCAGATCTCGCCAAATCCGTATCAACCACGCAAGACGTTTAATGATGCTTCTATTGAGGAGCTATCACGTAGCGTTAAAGAGCACGGAATCATTCAGCCGTTAGTCGTCACGAAAACGGGTGACAATAAATACCGCTTGATCGCCGGCGAGCGCCGCTTCCGCGCCGCGCAGAAGGCCGGACTCACGAAAGTGCCGGTCGTCGTCAAGGAGACGATGGCCGATGGCGATGTCCTGCAGGTCGCACTCATCGAGAACATCCAGCGCGAAGACCTGAACCCGATCGAAGAGGCCTACGCGTACCACCAGCTCCACGAGGAGTTCGCGCTCACGCAGGAGGAGATCTCGAAGCGTGTCGGCAAGGAGCGCTCCACGGTCGCGAATTTCGTTCGGCTCCTCAAGCTCCCGGATTCAGTGAAGAAGCTGCTCGCGTCGGGACAGCTCTCGATGGGACATGCGCGCGCAATCCTCGCGGTCGACTCCGCGAAGAAGCAGGAGCAGCTCGCCGAGCGCGTCGTAAAGCGCAACCTCAATGTTCGCCAGACCGAGATGCTCGCCTCCGAGAGCTCGCCGAAAGCGGAGCAGCCGGAAAAAGAGAAAGACATCTTCACGCGGGACGCCGAGGACAAGCTGGCCAGAACTCTGCGAACGAAAGTGGAGATTGACCGCAAGCGCCGCGGTGGCGTGATTCACCTTCGCTTCGGCAGCGAAGAAGAGCTCATTCGCCTCGTCGAAGAGCTGATGGGCCGACGTCGTTAGTCGTAGCGTCGGTGAGGTCAGAAACGTCGTAGACACGAGGAGATGGATCAATGAAGGGTAAGAGCGGTGATCTCAACGGATTTCTCGATCGCGGGTCGTCATTCAAGGGCGAGCTCGAGTTCGAAGACACGATGCGCATCGACGGCCGCTTCAACGGCCGCATCCGCTCGAAGAACGAGTTGATCGTCGGAGAGAGCGCGCACATCGAAGGAGAGATCCACGTCGGACGCGTGGCCATCAGCGGCACCGTCGTCGGCAAGATCATCGCGGACCAGCGCGTCGAGATCCATCGCAACGGCAAGGTCTACAGCGACATCGACACGCCGGCGCTCGTGATCGAAGAAGGGGCACTCTTTCAGGGCAACTGCACGATGGGCGATCGCAAGGGCGGCAGCGTCACCAACATCGCCGCGAAGAGCTAGGCCCAGCCGCGCATCCGAGCGACCATCACGATCACCTCGGGGATCGTGAACTCGTCCTCCACGCCGAGGACGTCCTCCCGCTCGAGGTCCCACGCCGCTTTCATGCGCTCCGACTTCGGGGCGTTCGTGAAGTTGAGCTCACAGATGTCGCCGATGTACTTGCGGCCTTCGCGCAGCGGCAGGCCGAACGTGCGGCACACCAGCGGGCGATGCTCGTACATCATGCAGAGGCCGTCGTTTCCGAGGTTCGGGCACGCAGTCGACTGCGTGCGATCGAAGAACGATTCCTTCTCTTCTGGTGAACACTCGCGGAGATTCGGATGCTCGCTGGAGGCGACGATTTCGAGCGCGCGGCGGATGATTTTTCTGCGGCGGGAGGGGTGGAGTTGCGCGAGTCCTTCCGCGATCAACGGTACATCGCCGGACCCGATCTCGAAGAGGCCGTAGCAGCAGAGGGAACAGCCCGCTCCGCATTGCAGGTTCTGGGGTTGCGACCGCATCACGGAGGCGAAATGACGGTCCGCCTGCTCGAGGATGCTTTTGTAGTTTTCGTCGGCCACGATGAGCGCTAACCGCTCACGTGACAACGTTCTTTCCGTTGTGGTATACAGCGACGGCTTTGGGGTCGTTGCGCTCCTGGCTGAGCCCTCCTCGCCACGCACCCCAAGGCACTGACTTCCACTGAAAAACGTATGCAAATCAATCTGGCGCCCGATCTATCTCTGTTCGCGATCATGGTGATTTTCATCCTGAATTACCTGGTCGTGCGCAAGTTCTTCCTGCAGCCGGTAAACGCGATCCTCGAAGAGCGCGAGACCGACACCCGCTCGGCCGAAAAGCTTTACGAGGATGCGCTGGCCCGCTTCAACGAAGCGACCGCGCAGACGGAGAATCAATTGCACAGCGCGAAGCGCGATGCCGCGCAGGTGCGCGACCACTTCCGTGGGGAAGCGGCGGCGTACCGCCAGCAGGTCGTCGAGCAGACGCAGGGGCAGGCGCGTGAGATCGTCTCCGAGGCCGATGCAAAGCTGACGAGTGACGTGGCCGTGGCGCGCGAGACCATCGTGCGCGACTCCGAATCACTCGCGAAGCTCGCCGCGGAGCGCATCCTCGGGAGGGCCGTGTAAATGCGGCGGCTTCTTTTCATTCTGTTGATGTTCGTCACCCCCGCGCTTTTCGCGCAGGTCGACAAATCCGGCGGCACCGCCGCGCATGGTGCCGAGAGCGCCGCGCACGAGCAGGCGCATCCGGCCGAACACGGCAAGGCGGCCGGAGAGCATCACGAGAAGACCTACTTCGGGATCCCGGGTTGGATTCTCAAGATCGCCAACATGCTGCTGTTCATCGGCGTGCTGGCCTACTTCGTCGGCGGCCCGGTCAAGAAAGCGTTCGCCGAGCGCAGCGCGGCGATCCGCCGCGCGGCCGACGAAGCGAAAGAACGCCGCGTGAAATCCGACCAGATGGCGAGCGAGATTCAGGCCCGTCTGGCCGCGATCGAAGCGGAAGTGAAAGCCATTCACGAGCGTGCGCAGCTCGAAGGGGAACGTCAGAAGCGCGAGCTCATGACGGCCGCCGACGCGGAGCGGGAGAAGATCCTCACCGCCGCGCGCACCGAAGTCGACAATCGTTTGAAGCATGCGCGCACCGAGCTCACCGAGTTCGCCGGCCAGCTCGCCTCCGAGCGCGCCGAGCAGATCCTCCGCGAGAAGATCACCGAGCAGGATCAGCGCAACCTCTTCCAGGAAAGCCTGCGCGAAGTCGGTGAGGTGAGATCATGATCCGTCGTTTCGCCCGTCCGTACGCCCGCGCCATCATGGACGCCGCCGGCTCGCCGGCCAAAGCGAACGAGCTTCGCGGAGAGCTGATGAGCTTCGCCTCCGCGCTCCAGAAGTCGAGCGAGCTTCGCGAGCTCTACGCGAATCCGGGCATCGACGAAGCCACCAAGGTCAACATCACGCACCAGCTCGCGAAGAAGATGAAGGCTTCGGACCTGGCCGTGAGAACGCTCGATGTGCTGGTGCACAATCACCGCATCAACGACATCGACGCCATCAACTCCGCGCTGCTGTCCTACGTGAACGCGCAGCTCGGAGTGGCGGTTGCCGAAGTGCGCAGCGCGAAGAGCCTCAACGCCGACGAGATCCAGGAACTCGCCAGCACCTTGTCGAAGAAAGTCGGCAAGAAGGTGGAGCTCGACATCCGCACCGATCCGACGCTGCTGGGCGGCTTCGTGGTGCGCATCGGCAGCGAGATCTGGGACGCGTCGGTCGCAGGAAAGATCAACAAATTCCGTGAATCATTAGCGTGACCTCATAGCGCGAACGATTCATACGCCTGATTCGGAGAACATATGGCTGTCGATTTGAAGGCAGAAGAAATCACAGAGATTATCCGTCAGCAATTAACGGGACTCGGCCGCGGCATCGAAGTGTCGGAAGTCGGCACCGTGACGTCCGTCGGCGACGGGATCGCCCGCGTTTACGGCCTCGAGCGTGTCATGGCCGGTGAGCTCGTGCAGTTTCCGCACGACGTGACCGGGCTGGCCCTCAACCTCGAGGAAGACAACGTCGGCGTCGTTCTCCTCGGCGACTACCAGGAGCTGAAGGAAGGCGATCAGTGCAAGCGCACGGGCCGCATCATGTCGGTTCCGGTCGGCACGGCCGTCGTCGGCCGCGTCGTCAACGCGCTCGGTGTGCCGATCGACGGCAAAGGCCCGATCGCTTCGAGCGAGTTCTACCCGATCGAGCGCCTGGCGCCCGGCGTCATCGACCGCAAGCCGGTCAAGGAGCCGCTCCAGACCGGTCTCAAGGCGATCGACGCCATGATTCCGATCGGCCGCGGCCAGCGCGAGCTGATCATCGGAGACCGTCAGACCGGGAAGACCGCCGTCGCGGTCGACACGATCATCAACCAGAAGGGCAAGGACGTCATCTGCGTTTACGTCGCCATCGGTCAGAAGAAGTCGACCGTCGCGCAGGTCGTGAAGACGCTCGAGCAGTACGGCGCGATGGATTACACCGTGGTCGTCAATGCCTCCGCTTCCGAGGCGGCGCCGCTGCAGTACCTGGCGCCGTACGCCGGCTGCGCGATCGGCGAGTACTTTCTCTACAACGGCCAGCACGCGCTGGTGATCTACGACGATCTCTCCAAGCACGCGGCCGCCTATCGCGAGATCTCGCTGCTGCTCCGCCGCCCGCCTGGCCGCGAGGCATACCCGGGCGACGTCTTCTATCTCCATTCCCGCCTGCTCGAGCGCGCGTCGAAGCTTTCGGACGCTCGCGGCGGCGGCTCGCTGACGGCGCTGCCGATCATCGAGACCCAGGCCGGCGACGTCTCGGCATACATCCCGACGAACGTCATCTCGATCACCGACGGCCAGATCTTCCTCGAAACGGATCTCTTCCACTCCGGCGTGCGTCCGGCCATCAACGTCGGCATCTCGGTGTCGCGCGTCGGTGGCTCGGCGCAGGTGCGCTCGATGCGCTCGGTGTCGGGCACGCTCCGTCTCGACCTCGCGCAGTATCGCGAGCTCGCGGCGTTCGCGCAGTTCGGCTCCGACCTCGACAAGACCACGCAGGCGCAGCTCAACCGCGGCAAGCGTCTCGTCGAGATCCTCAAGCAGGGGCAGTATCAGCCGCTGCGCGTCGGTCTTCAGACCGCGTCGATCTATGCCGGCACGAAGGGCTTCCTCGACAACCTCGCGGTTCACGCCGTGCGTCCGTTCGAGGCGGCGCTGCACCAGCACCTCACCGACGAGCATCCGCAGCTGGTCGAGAAGCTCGAGACTTCGCCGAAGTTCGACGCGGAGCTCGAAGGAGCGATCCGCTCGGCCATCACGTCCTTTAAAGAGCAGTACGTGAAGGACAACGCCAACGTGCTCGCCGCGTAATCGCGAAACGTAAGCCGACATGCCAAGCACAATCGATCTCAGACGACGGATCCGCAGCACGAAGAACACGCAGCAGATCACGAAGGCCATGAAGATGGTCTCCGCGGCGAAGCTGCGCCGTGCGCAGGAGCGCATGCTCGCAGCGCGTCCGTATTCGGCGGCTCTGCGCCAGGTGCTCGCATCGCTGGCGACGCGCGTCGATCTCGCCAAGCACCCGCTCCTCGGCGAGCGTGAAACCGAGAGCAAAGTTCTGCTGCTCGTCGTCACGGCCGACCGCGGACTCTGCGGCGCGTTCAACGCGAACATCCTTCGCGCGGCGCAGAACGCGATCAGCGAACATCACAACTGGCAGCACGTCGAGCTCCTCCCGATCGGCCGCAAGGCGATCGACTTCTTCAAGCGCCGTCCGATTCCGATCCGCCGTCAGGGCGCGCACGTCTATCAGGCGCTGTCGCTCGACACCGCGCGCGAGATTTCGAACGGCATCATCGAAGATTTCGTGAGCGGCGAGTTCGACGCGATCTACGTGCTCTACAACGAATTCAAATCGGTCATCGCGCAGAGGGTCACGCTCGAGCGGCTGCTGCCGCTGCCGCGTCCGACGGTCGAGGCGAACGAGCCGCCGGCCATCGACTATCTCTATGAGCCGGGCCCCGAAGCGATCCTTGCCGACCTCCTGCCGAAGCACATCGAGTTTCAGCTCTATCGCGTGCTGCTCGAGTCGGCGGCGGCGGAGCAGGGAGCGCGCATGACCGCCATGGAGGCGGCGACGAAGAACGCCTCCGAGATGATCGGCCATCTGACACTGACGTACAACCGCATCCGCCAGGCTTCGATCACGAAGGAAATCATCGAGATCGTCAGCGGCGCCGCGGCAGCAGGACATTAGGAAAAAAACAGCGATGAGCGAGGAGCGTTCCGGTGAGCGGAACGATCGTCACACATCGAACCGGAGAACGTTCGAATGGCAACTGAAGCAACCAACGTACAGGTCGGCCGCGTCGTCCAGATCATCGGCCCGGCCGTCGACATCGAGTTCAGCGAAGGGCATCTTCCCGCGCTGCAGAGCGCGATCCGCATCGTCGACAACGGCGAGCTCGGAAAGGTTCCGATCGACGTTGTCGTCGAAGTCGCGAACCACATCGGTGAAAACCAGGTGCGCTGCGTCGCCATGAAGCCGACCGACGGAATGGTCCGCGGCATGAAGGCCATCGACACCGGCGCGCCGATTTCGGTTCCGGTCGGCCGTCAGACGCTCGGCCGCATCATGAACGTTCTCGGCGAGCCGGTCGACGAGCGTGGCCCGATCAATGCCGAGCAGACGTGGTCGATCCACCGCGAGGCGCCTAAGTTCGAAGACCAGTCGACCTCGATCGAAATGTTCGAGACCGGCATCAAGGTCATCGACCTGCTCGAGCCGTACACGAAGGGTGGAAAGACCGGTCTCTTCGGCGGCGCCGGCGTCGGCAAGACCGTTCTGATTCTCGAGCTCATCACCAACGTCGCCAAGCAGCACGGCGGCTTCTCGGTGTTCGCCGGCGTCGGCGAGCGCACCCGCGAGGGGAACGATCTCTATCTCGAATTCGAAGAGACCGGCGTCATCACGCCCGGCGATCCTTCGAAATCGAAAGCCGCGCTGATCTACGGCCAGATGACCGAGCCGCCGGGAGCGCGCCTGCGCGTCGGCCTCACCGGCCTCACCGTCGCCGAGTACTTCCGCGACGTCGAAGGGCAGGACGTGCTGCTCTTCATCGACAACATCTTCCGTTTCACCCAGGCCGGTTCCGAAGTGTCGGCACTTCTCGGCCGCATGCCGAGCGCCGTCGGCTATCAGCCGAACCTGGCCACCGAAATGGGCGAGCTGCAGGAGCGCATCACCTCGACCAAGAAGGGCTCGATCACGTCGGTGCAGGCGATTTACGTTCCCGCCGACGATCTCACCGACCCCGCGCCGGCCACCGCCTTCGCTCACCTCGACGCGACGACCGTTCTCTCGCGCCAGATCGCGGAGCTCGGCATTTATCCCGCCGTCGACCCGCTCGCCTCGACCTCGAAGATTCTCGACCCGCGCATCCTCGGTGACGAGCACTACAACACCGCCCGCGCGGTGCAGGCGGTTCTGCAGAAGTACAAGGACCTCCAGGACATCATCGCCATTCTCGGCATCGACGAGCTCTCCGAAGAAGACAAGGTCATCGTCGCCCGCGCACGCAAGATCCAGCGCTTCCTCTCGCAGCCGTTCCACGTGGCCGAGCAGTTCACCGGCATCAAGGGCAAGTACGTCAAGATCGCCGACACGATCCGCGGTTTCCGCGAGATCGTCGACGGCAAGCACGACGACATCCCGGAGCAGGCGTTCCTGCTGCAGGGAACGATCGAAGACGTCATCGAGCGCGCCGAACAGATGAAGCGCGAGGCAGCGTAAGACCGGCGAGCCGGCAAGGACAGACCGATGGCCGATCTCCCGACCAAGATCAATCTCACGATCGTCACGCGCGAGCGGAAGATCGTCGACGTTCACGTCGACGAAGTCGTGTTGCCCGGCATCGACGGCGAGATCGGCGTTCTCCCCGGACACACGCCGCTGCTCGCGTCGCTGCGCATCGGACAGCTCCGCTACCGCAACGGCAACACGTTTCACCGGCTCGTGATCTCCTGGGGTTTCGCCGAAGTGCTGCCCGATCGTGTGATCGTGCTCGCCGAGCGCGGTTTCCTTCCGACGGAAGTGGATCGCGCCACCGCGGAGCAGGAGCGCATCGCGGCGGAAAAGGCGATCGCCGATCTCTCGTCGCACGATCCGGAGTTCGCCCTGATGGAAGCGCGCCTCGAAGAATCGATCGCGCTCATCAACCTCGGGCGCGACTGATCGCAACTGCACGACTCTCGAACGGCGGGCTTCGGCCCGCCGTTTCTTTTTCCTACAAACCTGTTTCCGAAAGCGGGCCCCACGCTTGCATTAAGCTGCGCTCGGTTCGACATCCGATATGGATTCCTGGCTCGAGACATTCGCGCGCGCGAACTTCCAGCGCAGCGCAGACACCGCTCACGATTTGAAAACTCCACTGAATGTGGCCGTTCTCAATCTCGAGCTGCTGCGCATGCGTTTGCGAAAGCTCGCCGACAGCGAAGAGGAAGACGCGAAGATCAGCGGCTACACGCGCGCGATCGAGACCGAGCTGCGCCGCATGGGCCGCATCTTCGATGCGTTCTTTCTCCTCTCCACGCCGCCGAAAAACGAAGGGGCGCCGGTCTCGTTCGACATCGCGCCGGTCTGCGTCGATGCGGCTTCTTCGTATGGCTTCACACTCGGAAATGGAACGCCGGTGCTGATCACGGCGCACGAGTCGAGAATCCGTCAGGCGTTGAAGCTGTTCTTCGAGGGTGCGTCTCGCATCTTCAGCGACGGAGAGAGGCAGTGCTCCACCGAACACGACGCGGCGTCGTTCAGCCTGATCGTGCACGGGACGCCTCGCTCCACGGATTTCGAACTGCCCAAACTATTCAAGTTCTACTACACGGACCCGCAGGGGAACCCCGACCTTTCATTGGCCGTTGCACGGCTCATCGCCGAGACTTATGGTGGTGGACTGGATGCTGCCGAGGAACGTGATAAGGTCTCGCTGCGGCTGTCCCTACCTCTGGGAGCACGATGAAAAGAGTCCTGATAGTCGATGATGATCGCGCCACCAGCGCTGGTATGGCGGATGTGGTCGAGGAGTGGGGCTACGAGCCGGAAGTCGCCGATACCGTCAAAGCCGGCTGGGCTTCGATCAACAAGCTGATCCCGGACGTTGCGATCGTCGATCTGAAACTCCCCGATGGCTCGGGCCTCGATCTGCTGCACCGAATCAAGGAAAGCTATCCCGATGTCTCCGTCATCATCCTGACGGGACACGCCACCGTCGACTCGGCGGTCAAAGCGCTCAAGGTCGGCGCCGAGGATTACGTCACCAAGCCGGTCGACCTGCCGAGACTGCAGGTCATCCTCAAGTCGGTCGAAGACAAGCAGCTGATGAAGCAGGAGATCATCGAGCTCCGGCGCCAGCTGCAGAAAATGGGCGCGCTCGGACATCTCGTCGGCAAGTCGCCGAAGATGCAGCGCCTCTTCGAAGAGCTGGAGATGGTGGCCAACACCGACGCCAACGTCTTCATCGTCGGCGAGTCGGGCTCCGGCAAGGAAGTCGTCGCCAACACCATTCACTACCTCTCGCGCCGTCGCAACAAACCGTTCATCGCTTTCAACTGCGGCGCGATCTCTCCGACGCTGATCGAGTCCGAAATCTTCGGCCATGAAAAAGGTGCGTTCACGAACGCCATCAAGCGTCGTGAGGGCTACTTCGAGATGGCCAAGGGCGGCACGGTGTTTCTCGACGAAATCACCGAGATGCCGATCGAGCTGCAGGTCAAGCTGCTGCGCGTGCTCGAAGAAGGAAAGTTCCGTCGCGTCGGCGGCAACGAAGAAATCAACATCGACGCACGCATCGTCGCTGCTTCGAATCGCGATCCGCAGAAAGCGATTCAGGACGGTCGCATGCGCGAGGATCTCTACTATCGGTTGAATGTGTTCCCGATCGAAGTGCCGCCGCTGCGCGAGCGCCTCGAGGACATCCCGCTCTTCTCGCACTTCTTTCTGCAGAAGCTCAATGAGACCGAAGAAAAGAAGGTCGAGAAAATCGACCCCGACTTCGTCGAAGCGCTGCAGGGTTATGAATGGCCGGGCAACGTGCGCGAGCTGCGCAACGTCATCAACCGCGCCTTCATCATGGCCCGCACCGACACGCTGACGGTGGACTGCCTGCCGGACAAGTTCGTCGCCAATCGCCGCAAGCGTTCGCGCAACGCGGTGAGCATCCCCCTCGGCCAGCCGATGGAGGAAGTCGAGCGCATCGTCATCGAAGAAACGCTCAACATGACCGACGGCGATCGCCGCAAGACCGCCGAGATCCTCGGCATCTCCTACAAGACGCTCTACAACAAGACCAAGAAGTACAAGAGCGCCGGCGGCGAAGACGAGGACGAGGAATAGGGGCGCTTCGCGCGCCTGAATGATGAGTGATGAATGATGAAGGTCGACCGTCAGCGTGAGATCGTGACGCGCTCGACATGACGTCATTGCAACGGCGGTTCGTTCTCGCGATGAGAGTCGAACCTCATCATTCATCACTCATCCATCACTCATCACTGGCCTCACCTAACTTCTACTCTCTGTGGGGCTTTTGGCGCTATCGCTCTCCTCTGGTAGCCTGCCTCGCGGAATAACCGTAGTCCGCGTGTCAGTTTGGGGCGTTCCGCAATGGCCAAGAATCTCGTCATCGTCGAGTCTCCCGCGAAAGCGAAGACCATCAACAAGTTCATCGGGAAGGACTACGTCGTCAAAGCGTCGGTCGGGCACGTACGTGATCTCCCGAAGAGCGAGCTCGGCGTCGACGAAGAGACCTTCCTTCCGAAGTACGAAGTTCTCGAAGGAAAAGAGAAGGTCGTCAGCGAGCTGAAAGCCGCCGCGAAAAAGGCCGACACGATCTACATCGCGTCCGACCCTGACCGCGAAGGAGAGGCAATCGGCTGGCACGTCGTGAACCTGCTCGGCGGCGATCAGAGCAAGGTCCGGCGCATCCTGTTCCACGAGATCACGAAGAACGCGGTGCGCAAGGCGATCGAGCAGCCGACCGCGATCGACATGAACAAGGTCAACGCGCAGCAGGCCCGGCGCGTCCTCGACCGCCTGGTCGGCTACAAGCTCTCTCCGCTGCTTTGGGACAAAGTCCGCCGCGGTCTCTCCGCGGGACGCGTGCAGTCGGTGGCGATGAAGATGATCGTCGAGCGCGAAGAGGAGATCAAAGCGTTCCTGCCGGTCGAGTACTGGACGTTCGGCGCGAAGCTGTCCGCGAAAACGCCGCCGCCGTTCGTCGCCAGGTTGACGAAGGTCGATGGCAAGAAGGCCGAGGTTCCGAACGAGGAGACGGCGCGGAAGATCGAGGCCGCACTCAAGAGCGGGAAGTTCGTCGTCACGGAAGTGGCCCGCAAGGAGCGCAAGCAGTCGGCGGCGCCTCCGTTCATCACCTCGACGCTGCAGCGCACCGCGTACAACCGGTTCAAGTGGCCGGTGAAGCGGACCATGCAGGTCGCGCAGAAACTGTACGAAGGCAAGGAGCTCGGCTCCTTTGGCTTCGCCGGTCTCATCACCTACATGCGTACCGACTCGGTGCGCATCAGCGACGAGGCCCTCGGTGAAGTAAGACGGTATATCGCCGCGAAATATGGCGACGATATTCTTCCTGAAAAGCCGAACACCTATCGTGTCAAGAAAGCTGCACAGGCGCAGGAAGCGCACGAGGCGATCCGCCCCACTTCGATGGAGCTCGATCCGGAGAAGATCAAGGACTTCCTCACCAAAGAGGAGTACAACCTCTACAAAATGATCTGGGACCGCTTCGTCGGTTCGCAGATGAAGCCGGCGCTCTTCGACGTCACCGACGCCGACATCGCGGTCGGCAATCTCACTCTCCGCGCGTCGGGCGAAGTGCAGAAGTTCGCCGGCTTCCTGGCCGTGTTCCAGGACGCGCCGGGCGAAGACGAAGACGACGACGAAGCCGAGAAGAAGAACGAGAAGGCACTGCCGCCGCTCAACGAAGGCGACGTCCTGCAGCTTCTCGATCTCGAGACGAAGCAGAACTTCACGCAGCCGCCGCCGCGCTTCACGGAAGCGACGCTCGTGAAGGCGCTCGAAGAAAACGGCATCGGCCGTCCGTCGACGTACGGCGCGATCCTCACCACCATTCAGGCTCGCGACTACACCTACAAGCACGACGGCAAGTTCCATCCGACGCACCTCGGCTCGCTGGTCGTGAAGCTGCTCAAGCAGTCCTTCGCCGACATCATCGACGAGACCTACACCGCGCGCCTCGAAGAGGAGCTCGACGAGGTCGAAGACGGAAAGCTCGAGTGGACCGACGCGCTGCGCGCCTTCTCGGTCAAGTTCAACAAGGACCTCGATCGCGCCGGTACGGAGATGACGCAGGTCAAAGGCACCGGCCTCGAGACCGACGAAAAGTGCGAGAACTGCGGTTCGCCAATGGTCATCAAGTTCGGCCGCTTCGGCGAGTTCCTCGCCTGCACGAACTATCCGGAGTGCAAGACCACGAAGGAAATGCCGAAAGGCGACGCGGCGGAAGCGACGTCGGACGACGAGCAGATCATCTGCGACAAGTGCGGCAAGCCGATGCAGCTGAAGCGCTCGCGCTTCGGACAATTCTTCGCCTGCATCGGGTATCCCGACTGCAAGAACACGAAGGATCCGCGCCTCATGAAGCAGGCCGCGAACCTGCCGAGCGAGCCGCAGCCGCCGTGCGAGAACTGCGGGAAGGAAATGATTCTCAAGAGCGGGCGTTACGGTCCGTTCTACTCCTGCGCCGGCTATCCCGACTGCAAGACGATTCGCAAGATCGGACGCGGCGGCAAATCGGCCACGCCGCCGAAGCCGACGGGCGTGAAATGCCCGAACTGCAATGAAGGCGACATCGTCGAGCGCATCTCCCGCCGCGGCGTCTTCTTCGCCTGCAATCGTTACCCGAAGTGCGAGTTCTCGCTGAACAATCGTCCCGTTGCCCGCCCCTGCCCGAAGTGCCACGCGCCGTACCTCCTCGAGAAGGAGACCAAGCGCGAAGGTCACATCGAGTACTGCAACAACGCGGAGTGCGACTACCGCGCACCGATCGCCGCCCCCGCCGCCGCAAACGAGTAACGTAGCGCCGCCTTCCAGGCGGCCGGCTGGCGGGCATCCTGCCCGCCCGCAGGCTGGAAGCCTGCGATCCGGCCGGCAGGATGCCGGCGCTACGTTCCGCTTCCTCTTCGCAAGTACACTCCCGCGAATGCGTCGTCTCGCTGTCATCCTCCTGTTCTCGTTCGCGCTCTTTGCGGACGAAGCCACGACTGCCGCACGTCTCGAATCGCTGCAGCAGGATCCTCTTCTTCTCCGCCGGTTCCTCGAGCAGATGCCGAAGGGCGGCGATCTGCACAACCACCTCTCCGGTACCGCGTACGCCGAAACGTTTCTGACGCTCGCCGCGAGTGATGGGCTCTGCATCGATACGCAGCGACTCGCGCTCGCGCAGTGTGATGCGGAGAGCAAAACGCAGGTGCCGGCGTCGCAGGCGCTGAAGGAATCGAGTCTCTACACAAAGATGCTCGACTCGATGTCGATGCGGCAGTTTCGCGAGATCGACGAATCGGGCCACGATCATTTCTTCGCCACGTTCAACAAATTCAGCGCCGTCGCGCGCAATCACGTTCCGGAGATGCTCACCGAAGTGGTGTCGCGGTTCTCTCGCGAGAACGTCGACTACGTCGAGTCGCTCTTCAGCCAGGACCTCGGAGCGGCGCGCGAGCTCGGCAAGAGTGTCAAACCGGGAGCGTCATTCGAGGAGATGCGCACCGCGCTGCTCGCGAACGGTGTGCCCGAGGTCGTGAAACGTTCCCGCGCGACGATCGACGATGCCGAAGCAAAGATGCGCGACACCCTCGGCTGCGCTACGCCATCGCCGAAAAGCGGCTGCGCATCGACCGTTCGCTATCTCTTCGAAACGCATCGCGCATTCGCGCGGGAATCGCTCTTCGCGGAGCTGCTGGTCGGATTCGAGCTCGCGAGTGCCGACTCGCGCGTCGTCGGCGTGAACACGGTGCAGCCGGAAGACTCGTATCAGTCGATGGCGTCGTTCGATGAGCTGATGCGCATGTTCGCGTATCTCCGCCCGCTCTATCCGAACGTGCGCGTCAGTGCGCATGCGGGCGAGCTCGCGCCGGGACTGGTGACGCCCGAAGGATTGCAGAATCACGTTCGCGACACGGTGATGATCGCGAAAGCGGAGCGCATCGGTCATGGAGTCGACATCGCCTACGAGACCGACGCGCTCGCGCTGCTGCGCGAGATGTCGAGCAAGGCGATCGCCGTCGAAGTTTGTCTCACGAGCAATGACGTCATCCTCGGCGTCACCGGCAAACGCCATCCTCTGCGGCTCTACCTGCGCAGCAACGTTCCGGTGGTGCTCGCCACTGACGATCCCGGCGTCTCGCGCCGCGACATGACCAACGAGTGGCAACGTGCGGTGGAAGAGCACGGCCTCACGTACCGCGAATTGAAACGCATCGCCCGGAACAGCATCGAGTACTCGTTCCTCGAAGGAGCGAGTCTCTGGGCCGATCGTGACTATCGGAAGCGCAATCCGGCGTGCGCGCGAGAACAATCCGACACCTGCAAGGCGTTTCTCGTCACCAGCGCAAAGGCGCGCGAGCAACTGCGGCTGGAGCTTCGGCTGCGCGAATTCGAGAATACGGAGTTGCGGTGAGCGAGCATTGGGGACCGATCGATCTGAAGCAGTGGCGCAAGACGCCGGTAACGGAAGGCCGCGCTGCAACCGACACGGATGTTTCCGCGGGGCACGCGGTGTTCGCCGTCGGCGGCGAGCCGGTGGAGCTCGATCTGCCGGCCTGCGCGATCGTGACCGAAGAAGATGTTGGTGAGCCGACGCCGGTGATCATCATCCAGGCCGAGCGTCTCGACGACGGCACGATCGCCGTCGGCTATCGGCTCATCGATGGCGGCATGGGCATCGCGACGTTCGCCGAGGTGGAGCTCGTGGGGGAGCCGGACGAACGTTTTCGGTAGCGGGAGATCGTGTGCAGGGCCGAAATCACCGGCCCCGATTCACTTTCCTTCGAGAAAGTCGCGCGTCAATCCATCGATCAGATCGAAGTCCATCAGAAACGTGTCGTGGCCGTTCGCGCTGACGATCAGTTCGTGATGCACGGGCGTGCCGAGGGAGCGCATTGCGGCGGCCACGCGTTCGCTCTCGGCCGGCGGAAAGAGCCAGTCGGTGTCGAACGAAACGAGCAGCGTGCGGCCGCGCCAGCGCGCGAACGCGGACTGCAGATTCCCGTACTGCTCTTCGAGATCCATCTCGTCCATCGCCGCCTGTACGCGGATGTACGAGTTCGCATCGTAGAGCGACGCGAATTTCTTTCCCTGATGTTCGAAGTACGAATCGATCTCGAACTGGCGCGTGTCGCCGCGGCGTCTGCGGCCGAACTTGCGCTGCAGCGCGTGCGTCGAGAGATACGTCATGTGGCCGAGCATGCGTGCGACCTGCAGTCCGCGCAGCGCGTCGTGATTGTCGTAGTAGTCGCCGCCGTTGAACCGCGTGTCGCTCTCGATGATCTTGCGGCCGAGGATGTGCCAGGCGATGCCGTGCACCGGGACCGCGGAGCCGCTGGCCATGACGACAATCGCGTCAGCGGCGTTCGGATACATCGCCGCCCACATCAACACCTGCATGCCGCCGAGCGAGCCGCCGGCGATGGCCACGAGATGTTCGATGCCGAGGTGCTGGAGCACGAGCTTCTGCGACTCGACCATGTCTTCGATGGTCGGCCAGGGGTATTTCGAGCCGTAAGGTTTGCCTGTATCGGGATTCAACGATTTCGGCGCGGTCGTGCCGAACGGCGAGCCCGGAAAATTCACGCAGACGACGAAGTACTTCTCGAGATCGATGGCCTTGCCGTAACCGACCAGCCCATCCCACCAGCCCGGCTTTTCGTTCGGGTCGTCGGTGTAACGGCCTGCAGCGTGGGCTCCGGCCGAGAGCGCGTGGCAGACGAGAATCGCGTTGGAGCGATCGGCGTTGAGCGTGCCGAACGTCTCATAGACGATCGTGAACGGGGCGATGGTCTGCCCGTGCGTGAAACGAAAACCGCCCGGCAGTTCGAGCGCTTTCGGCGGCTCGGCAAGAAACGACATGGGCGGGCGAGCATAGCAAAACCAGCTTCGGCATGAGCGGTGCTACAGTCGCCGCGTATGAACCAGGAGCATCGGGTATTGCTCGTCGAAGACGACGAGGGACTGCGCTACGCGATGCGCGTCGCGCTGGAACGGGCATCGTTCGCGGTTGATGAAGCGGCCGACGGCCGTGAGGCGGTGCAGGCCATCAACGAGGGGCACGGAAAGTATTGCGCCGTCGTCCTCGACATGCTCCTGCCGGCCGTGCACGGATCGAGCGTCGTCACGCACATCGCGCGCGTGGCGCCCGATCTTCATGTCGTCGCCGTGACCGGCTTTCCCGATCGCGTCCTCTTCGCCGATCCCGCGGACCGGCATGTCGTCAAAGCGATCTTCGCCAAACCGATCGAGCCGACCGACGTCGCGGCGTATGTGAAGAGCCGTTGCAGCCGGCACGCGAGAGCGCTTTAGTTCGAGGACTGCGGCATCACCACCCACAGAATGACGTAGACGATCGCGCCGGGAAATGCGGCGCTCAGGATCGAGACGAGCACGTAGAGAAACCGTACCCACGTCGGGCTCCAGCCGAGCCACTCCGCGATTCCGCCGCAGATGCCGCCGAGAATGCGATGACGCCGGGAACGATACAGGGGCATTTCTAGTCTCCTTGCTGCGCTTCGCGGCGCAGTTGTCCCTCGTAGATACGGCGAACGTCGTCAATGGTTGAGATCTCGTTCACCGACTTGTCGTCCCGGATGCGCACGATCCTCGGAAAGCGCAGCGCGTAGCCTGCCTTGTGGCGTTTCGATTCCTGAATGCGATCGAAGGCGATCTCGAGCACGATCGTCGGCTGCACGCGATGCACCGGCCCGTGCTGCTCGATGGTCGTGTTCTTGAAGTGCTCGGTCATCGTGGCGATCTCCGCGTCGGTGAGACCGGAGTAGGCCTTGCCGATGTTCACGATCTCGCCGTCGTCACGCCTCACGCCGAACGTGAGGTCGGAGAGCACCGCGCGCCGCTTGCCGTTGCCGTACTGCGCATACGTCACCACGCAGTCGAGCGTGGCCAGCGCCTTTTTGTATTTGAGCCACGACTTGCCGCGACGTCCCGGCGTGTAGATCGAGTTCGGATCCTTTACCACCAGACCTTCGTTCGCACGCGCGCGGGCCTGATCGAAAAGCTGGTCGACGTGCGCGGCATCGCGAACGGGTGACGAGTTGCCGAGGCGGATCGGTGCTCCTTCGCGCACGAGCGCTTTCAGTTTCGCGAGCCGATCGCGCAGCGGCGTTTCGAAAAGAGTCTGGCCGTCGAGATACAGAAGATCGAATGCGAAGAAGACCACCGGCGCCTCGGTGAGGAGCTTCGAGGTGACCTGCCGTCGACCCAGGCGTTTCTGAATCGTCGCGAACGGCAGGATGCGATCGCGGAACGCGACGATCTCGCCGTCGAGAATCACGCCGCGTTTCATCACCCGCGCGGACGCTTCGAGCTCCGGAAAGCGGTGCGTGACGTCGTCGAGCGTGCGAGAGTAGATGTGCACTTCTTCGCCGTCGCTGTGAATCTGCGCGCGGATGCCGTCGTACTTGTCGTCGGCGATCGCTCCTTCGCCGAGTGCCGCGACGATCTCCGCCGGATCTTCTTCCGGCTGCGCGAGCATGAATGCGAACGGCTGAAAGAGCTCCATCTTCGCGGTCGTGAGCGCGTTCGCTTTCGCGAGCAGCGCCGTTGCGCCAATGTCGCCGGTGAACATGTTGGCCTGGCGCACGGCGTCGAGCGGGCGCCCGAAGGCCTTCGCGATCGACGACTCGACGAGTCCTTCGACGAGCCCGATGCGCAACTCGCGCGTCAGGATCTTCACCGCGAAACGCGCGCCCTGCGCGTCGACTTTGCGAAAGAGCTCGACCAGAACATCTTTCTTGGCCGCCGGACCCTGCGTGGCAGCGAGCCGGTCGAAGAATTCGCCGAGCTCCACGAGCGAAATGTCGCGCGAGGGGTCGTTCGGAAACGACTCCGCGATCGTGTCGCCGGGGTCGGCATACCTCGGCCACGGCTCCCACACTTCATCCGCCGTGCGTCCGGTCGCTTCGGACACGGCGTCGCCGATCGTGGCGCCGCCGACGCCGGTGACGCGCTGCTCGCGCCGCGGAAACGGAGAGCCGGAGAAGAACACCGCCGCGCGCTCGAGCGCGGGGTCATCGAGCGAGCGCAGGTATTCGGCGAGAAGCCGCTCCTTCTCGCTCTTCTTCGTCGTTGCTGCGATTGTGTTGGCTGTCTTCGTGAAGTCGGAAAGCATTGGCGATAGAATCCGCGCGCCAAAAAAAGGCGGTGGGCGTCCTGCCCGCTGCCGGACCTGAGAAAGAGGTTATCCCATGAAAACCAAAGTCACGGTGGTCGGTGCGGGCAATGTCGGCGCCACGGTCGCCCAGGGAATCGCTCTCAAAGAGCTTGCCGATGTCGTTCTCGTCGATATCGTCGAAGGCGTTCCGCAGGGCAAATCGCTCGATTTGATGGAAACGGCGCCGGTCGAGAAGTATGACTCGATCCTGCGCGGCACGAACAACTACGACGGCACCGAAGACTCGGATGTGGTCGTGATCACGGCCGGCCTGCCCCGAAAGCCGGGCATGAGCCGCGACGATCTGCTCTGGAAAAACGAAGAGATCGTGGGCGGCGTGACGGCGGAAGTGGCCAGACGCTCGCCGAACGCGATCATCATCGTGGTCTCGAATCCGCTCGACGCCATGTGCGAAGTGGCGCGTCGCGTGTCGAAGTTTCCGCGCGAGCGCGTTCTCGGCATGGCCGGCGTGCTCGACTCCGCGCGCATGCGCGCCTTCATCGCCATGGAGCTGAACGTCTCGGTCGAGAACACGCACGCCTTCGTGCTCGGCGGTCACGGCGACACGATGGTTCCGCTGCCGCGCTACTCGACGGTGGCCGGCATTCCGATCACCGAGCTCATCTCGAAAGAGCGCATCGACGCGATCGTCGACCGCACGCGCAACGGCGGCGCGGAGATCGTCAATCTCCTCAAGACCTCCGCGTGGTACGCGCCGGGCGCATCGGCGGTCGAGATGGTCGAAGCGATCCTGAAGGACAAGCGCAAGATCCTCCCGTGCGCCGCGTTCCTGCAGGGCGAGTACGGCTACAACGACCTCTTCGTCGGCGTGCCGGTGAAGCTCGGCCGCAACGGGCTCGAGCAGATCGTCGAGATCAAGCTCGAAAGCGATGAGGCCGCCGCGCTCCAGAAGTCGGCAGACGCCGTCAAGGAGCTGGTGGACAAATTAAAAACGCCCGCGTAGTGTTCTGCTGCGACGGAGATCCGGAAGTGGCGCGGTCATCCGCGCCATTTTCTTTTTTGCGCTCATGAAAAAACTCGTCATCGACATCGAGACCGTCGGCACTCCCTGGGAAGAACACGATCCGTACGTTCGCGAGTACCTCATCAAAGGGATGAGCGAAGCGGAAGCGGAGGAAGAGAAGCGCCGCGGCGCGCTCTCGCCGTTCACCGGGAAGATCGTCGCCATCGGCGTCGTGAATGCGGAGACGGGACGCTCGTGCGCGATGTACGAGATGCCCGGACAGACCGAGGTGATGACGCGGCGCGACGGCAACCGCACGCTGATCAGCGGCACCGAGAAACAGATCCTCGAGAAATTCTGGGACTTCCTCGATAAGGAAGATCGCTTCATCTCGTTCAACGGCCGCCAGTTCGACGGGCCGTTTCTGATGATCCGTTCGGCCATTCACGGCATCGCGCCGAAACGCGAGCTGGTCGGCAATCGTTATCGCTTCCATCCAAACTGCGATCTGCGCGAGGTGCTCAACTTCAACGGCACGATCAATCCGCGGCAGATGCGCTTCAACCTCGACCTGGCGTGCAAGACGTTCGGCATCCAGAGCTCGAAAGCGGAAGGGATGGATGGCCGCTCGGTGGAGACGATGTACCGCGCGGGCCGTCACGAAGACATCGCCGTCTACTGTCTCGAAGACGTGCGCGCCACATGCGAGCTCTATCTGAAGCTCGAAAAGACGCTGCTGCGTTTCGAGCCCGCCTTCAAGGAAGCGGAAGAACGCGCCGAGCGCCGCCGCAGCACCGCCGAGCAGCTCTCGATCATCAACCGGATCACCCACCCCGCCGAACCGACGTTCATGGAGTCGGTCCAGAAGACGTCCCTCACCCTCACCTCCGCCCTCGACGAACCGCTGAGCGAAGACAACCTCGTCACCGCAAAGCATCAGGCCATCGTGCTGGAGAAACTGACGGTGGCGCCGGAGGCGGAAGAGGAGTTTTAGGGGGGTCCGATAGGCGGGGGATCCCTCGACTACGCTGCGCTTCGCTCGGGATGACACGGTTTGGTTTTGTGTCATCCCGTGCGTAAGCACGGGATCTCCCTCCGACATGCGAGACGCGCTCTGTTGACACGGTTTGTTGTGGCATCGTCGGAGCACAACCCTCACCGTCGACCGCTCGCTACAATCTCCTCATGTTCCTCGTGGCAGCGGCACTGGCGCTTGCGCCTCATGTCTTCGTTGGCGGGGAGGCGCCGGTGCGGGTGGGGGCTCGGGGGACGTTGCCGGCGTGCTCGATCGTTTCGGCGCGGCCGAACTTTCTCACGGAAGGTCCGGTTGATGAGGCGCTGCATGCGCCTTCGCTCGGGACGATGCGGGCGGTGATGTTGTTCGCCGATTTTCCTGACGCTCCCGCAACCGAATCGACGGACGCGCTGCTCGCCACGATTGCCCCTGAAACGCAGGAATGGCTGCACGAGGTCTCGCAGGGTCGCTTCGCGCTCGACGTCATGCCGGTGCATCGCTGGGTGCGGATGCCGTTGCCGTCGAGTGCGTATGGGCTGGCGATTCCGACGTTCGCCGCGCAGCGCGCGTACGCGGAAGAGCTCGTGCAGCTCGTCGATGCGGATGTCGACTTCAGCGCGTTCGACACGATTCTCATCGCGTCTCCGCCGGCGGCGGCGATTCCGAACAGCCCGACGTTTCTCGCGTATCCCGGCGGCGGCGTTCGCACGAACGAGAAGGAGCTGCGGTGGGGCGTGACGTTCGGCAACGATGTGCGTGTGCCGCAGTGGGGCGGCCGCATCCTCGCGCACGAAACGCTGCACATGCTCGGGCTGCCCGACCTCTATCGCTTCGGCCTCGGCTTTCCCGACGCCTTCTTCGATGCCGGCGGCTGGGATCACATGAGCTGGTTGCGCCCCGCCGCGCATCTGCTCGCGTGGCACAAGCGGAAGCTCGGCTGGATCGACGAGTCGCAGGTCGTCTGCGCGCAGAAAACGATCGACGTGACGCTCCACGCATCCGCGGCGAGCGACGGTGTGAAAGCCGCGCTGGTGCCGATCGATGCGGACACGATGCTCGTCGCGGAGCTGCGTGAGCCGGTCGCGTTCGATGCGCGGCTCTGCGACAGCGGAGTGCTGATCTACATCGTCGATGCCACGACGTTCACCGGCAACGGGCCGGTGGTCGTGCAGGCGGCGAGCAACGCCATCAACAGCGAGTGCGGTCCGAAGTTCGAAGCGACGTACGACCGGCGCGCCGGCAAGATCGCCACGTTCACGCATCCGAGCGCGACGATCGAGGTCCATGCGGACGGCGTCGTGCGCGCGCTGCTGCCGAACAAACGAAGCGCCGCGCGGTCCGCCAGTAAAATGCTGGCGTGAAAATCTTTCGAGGGCGCATCTTCACGCCTGTCGCGGATCCGTTTGCGCATGGCGTCGACGGCTCGTATCGCTGGTATGAAGACGGTCATCTCGCCGTCGATGACGATGGCCGCATCGCCAGCGTCGGCGAATGGGCGGATGCGCCGGCCGGCGACGTCGTCGATACGCAGGGGCTGCTCATCACGCCCGGGTTCATCGACACGCATCTGCACGCGCCGCAGCTGGAGATGATCGGCTCGTACGGCGGCGACCTCCTCGAGTGGCTCACGCGCTACACGTTTCCGACCGAGCGGCAGTTCGAGGATCCGCTGCACGCCCGCCGCGTCGCGCGCGCGTTCTATGACCTCCTGCTGCGCAACGGCACGTTGTCGGCGCTCATCTTTTCGACCGTTCACTTCGAAGCGACCGACATCTTCTTCGAAGAGGCGGAGCGTCGCGGCTTCCGCGGAATCATCGGCAAGACGATGATGGATCGCAACGCGCCGGAGTATCTGCTCGACAAGTCGCCGCAGCAGTCGTACGACGAATCACGCACGCTGCTCGAGAAGTGGCACAAGCGCGGGCTGCTGCGCTACGCGATCACGCCGCGCTTTGCACCGACGTCGACGACGGAGCAGCTTCAGCTCGCGGGACGTCTCAAGAGAGAGTTCCCCGACGCGTGGGTGCACACGCACATCTCCGAGAATCGGAATGAAGTGCGGTGGGTGCAGGAGCTCTTTTCCGAGGCTGAGTACGCGGACGTGTACGACGACTACGGTCTGCTCGGTGAGCGTACGGTGCTTGCGCACGGCGTGTGGCTGACCGCGGAGGAGCTGGATCTGCTGGCGCGTCGCGGTGCGCGCATCGCGCATTGTCCGAACTCGAATCTCTTTCTCGGCAGCGGCCTCTTTCCGCTGCATCGCGTGCTCGAATCAGGCGTGATCATCGGCCTCGGTACCGACATCGGCGCCGGGACGACGCCGTCGCTCTTCAACGCGATGGCCGACGCGTACAAGGTGCAGCAGGTGCAGGGCGTCTCTCTCAGCCCGTTCCATCTCTGGTATCTCTCGACGCTCGGCGGCGCGCGGGCGCTGTCGCTCGACGGCGAGACCGGCAGCCTCGAGGCCGGCAAGTCGGCGGATTTCCTGATCCTCGACATCAAGGCCACGCCGCTGCTGGCGATGCGCACCGGCCGCGCGAGCTCGCTCGAAGATCTTCTCGCCGGTCTCATCTTCATGGGTGACGATCGCGCGGTGCAGCGAAGCGTCATCGCCGGCCGAATCGTCTCACCTGAGTGAGCGCAAGGCATCAGCCTTGCGGATTCGCCACGAAGACAGGAGGTCTTATGGCCCGAACGCTCCGGGTTTCAGCGCTTTGCGCGTTCATCGCGCTCTTGGGTGTGTCCACTTTTGCGCAATACAGTCCGCTGGTCGGGACGGTCATCGATGTCGACGAGGGGCGCGGCCGCCTGCAGATCGAATCGGATGACGATGCGAAATCGCGCATCACGGTCGAAACCGATTCGGTCTCGACGACCTACTACGGCTTCGGCACCGTCATCGCCGACAAGCCCGAAATCTTCACCGGCTCCTCAGGCCTCTCGAACGTACGCCTCGGCGATCGCGTCTCGATCAACGGTGCGACGCGCTCCGAAGGAGTCATCAAAGCCGATCGCGTGACCCTGCTCGGACGCACCGTCAGTGCCGGCAGCGTTGGCGTCGGCCAGACGCGCGATCCGGCCACGAGCGTCGCCACGCCGATGGACGATCGCGCCACTGCGCAGACCCCCACCGGCGGCGGCGCCGTGGAGGGAACGATCCGCCAGCTCAATCTCGACGACGGCCGAATCGTCGTGCAGACCACCAATCGCCGGATGATGACCGTGCGCACCTACCGCAACACCCCGGTCGTCTATCGCGGCGAGACGTATCGCACCTCGAACCTCGAGCTCGGCGATGTGATCCGCGTCGACACCGACCCGCGCACCACGAGCGGCGATGAAGTGGTGGCCCGTCGCATCGAAGTGACGCGCTCCGTACAGGAATCCGGTACAGCGCCTCCCACCGGCGGTCTCGTGACGACGCTCTCCGGCCGCGTGACGCGCGTCGAGGCGAGTCTCGATGCGATCTACGTCGATGCGAACCGCACGTCGGTCCGCGTCGACATGGGGCAGGCGGAGGACTCGCGAGGCGATGCCATTCGCGCGAGCGACGTGCGCGTCGGCGACAGCGTCGAAGTGAGCGGCAGCTTCAATCGCACCGGCGATCTCTTCCTCGCGTCCACGGTCCGCTTCGCCGCGGCCAGCGACGACGAGCCGCCGGCCGACGACTACGTGCAGTACGGCCTCGTGACCATCACCGGCACCGTGACCGAGACACTCGAAGACGCCTCGACCGTTTCGATCCGCGATCGCGACTCGAACCGCGTGCTCCGCCTGTGGATCGCGAACGACTTCGTCGTGCGCACGCGCGGCAACACCTACACCACCGCCGAACAGCTGCGCGTGAATGACACCGTGGTCGTCGAGGCGTTCCGCGACGACAACGGAAACCTCATCGCCCAAACCGTGAGACTCAGGAACCGGTAAGGAAAGAAAAGAAGAGCGCACGAGAGAGGAGCGCCGGCATTCATGCCGGCCGGGCCGCCGGCATCCTGCCGGCCGCGTAGAACGCGGCGGCCCGGCCGGCTTGGAAGCCGGCGCTCCTCTCTCTCGCTCCTCTCTCCCCCTCTTAATCCTCGAGCTCGCTGAAATACTTATTCGCAGCTGCTTGTCGCATACTCTGCAATGCCGACAAGAGAACTGCTTCCGGGAGTCACCACCGACTCCTGCCCGCCGCGCGTCGTTTGCGACGCGCATCAGGCCATTCGCAAGGCTCGGCGTCGCGCGTTGTTGAAAGACATCGGGCAGCTCACGATTCTGGTCGGAGTGGACTGGCTGTTTCTGCGCTGGCCCGAAGCACGCGTGCCGTTTCTCGGGCGCGCCGATTCGCTCGCGATCCTGCGCGGCGTGAACGCTCTCGCCGTTGCCGATCTCTGGCTCACGCGCGCGTTGCCGAAGTGGTCGGCGATGCGAATCGCCTCTACGTGGTGCCGTTCGGAGCGGGAGAAGTTTCAGAAGCGCTGATCTGCGGCTCGCGTTTCAGGATCACGAACTTCTGCAGCACGATTCCGACCAGCACGAGCGACACCGCGAGGCCGAACAGCGACGCCACCCGATAGAGCCCGCCGAGCTCTCCGAGATCGTGCAGGAAGCACTTCAGCACCGTGACCACCAGAAGGCCGAGCGCGGCCACGCGGCCGGCGCGCGTCTTCAGCACGATTCCGGCGACGAGCATCGCGATTGCGAACAGCGCCCACGCAAACGTGTACGTCAGATCCTGCGCGAGTGAAGAAGAGGGCCGGTGCTCGTAGTAATCGTGAATGGCGACGTTGACGAGCATGAACAGCTCGATCGTGCCGATGCTCGCCTGGAGCGGCCGGATCTTTTCGAGGAGATACGCGATCGCGAACATCGCCGCGGCGCAGAAGAGGTACGTCGGAACGTAGTGATCGAACTGCACATCACTCGCGAAGCCGATCAACACCGCGATCGACAGGCCGCCGGTCCAGAAGAGCAGCAGTTGTTCGCGAACGCGCGTGCAGAGCCACGCGAGCGCCACCGCTTCGATCGACCAGCCGATCACGATCCAGTGCGCTTCGAGCTGAATCGGAATCGCGGCGGTGAACAGAGCGAGGATCGAGTTCGCGAGAATCGCCACGCGCCACGCCAGCGGTCGTTCGAGTCGCAGCAGCAACAGCAGCAAGCCGAAGAGCAGCACGCCCTGCAGCACCGGAATCACTCCCATCCAGGCGTCGTAGCCGAGCGGCTTGCGCAGTTCGTATGCGAGGAAGAAGAAGATCGCGGACGTGAGCGATGCGGCGATGTGCGGGAAGTGTGAATCGCGGATCCGTGCGCCGATCGCCGCCGGATAGATCAGGAAGAGCGCGTACAACGCGGCACCGATCGTCAGTTGCTGAGCGTCGGTGAACTGGTCGGCGACGATCACGATGGCGAGGTAGAACGGAATGGCCGGAAGCAGCAGCCAGTGCTCTTCGTAGAGCCAGGCCAGCGTGAAGAGCAGCGCGAAGAGAGCGATCTGCGCGATCGCGTACGCGGGCCACGAGACGTCGCGCATCACCATCACCGCGATCGATGAAAGCGCGATCGCGATCGGCACGAGCCGCAGGCGCGGCCACTTCGACGCGGTCACGGTGAGCACCGCCAGCAGCGCGAACATCGCGCCGAGAATCGTCATCGAATGCGCGCGCTCGCGCAGCGCCAGTCCGATGAAGGTGAAGAAGAGCAGCGGCGCCGCGTAGACCGCGATGCTGTCGAGCTTCAGACGCACCAGCAGATAGAGCACCACGAACGCGGCGAGCCAGAGGAGCGACCACGGCCACGACTGCGCGGTGTACGACGCCGCAAGCCAGATGTAGAACGTGAGCAGCGAGGCCAGCGCGCCGAGGGAGTGCAGCCACACCGGTCCGCGCCAGAGCGAGATGGCGGCGAGACCGCCGGCCAGCAGCAGCAGGAATCCGAACAGCACGTTGTAGCGCGCGCCGTACTCCGGAACGATCGCGGTGAAGAACGCGAACAGCAGCGGAAGTACCGCGCCGACGGCCGCAATCGCGCGGAACATCTTCTGCCAGCGATCGCCCTCGGCCTGCTTCCAGAGCATCACCGACGCGACGACCGCGAAGACGAGGAAGATCGATGCGGCGAGCGGCAGTTGCCCGCTGGTCAGGAACTTCGCGATCCAGCCCCATTGGTAAATCGCCGTCAGTGTGACGCTCAACGCCGTCAGCAGCGGCCAGCGCTTGCGATACGCGATCCACGAGATGCCGCCGTTGAGCAGCAGCAGATACGAGAAAAGCGCGATTGGGCGATTCTCGCCCGAGGAGAGCAGCGCCGGCGTGGCGAAGCCGCCGAGCAACCCGAGCAGCGCGATGAAGACCGAATCGCGTCGCGTCGACAGATAGACCGCGGCCCCGGTCACGAGGAACATGCCGAAGAACGCGGCCGTCGCCGGCCACAGGTGCCAGCGTCCGTAGAGCGCGAAGAGCGTCGCGTACAGAATGGCGATACCGGCGCCGAGCATCGCGTTCGCGGTGAGCTTGTAGTTGCGCGCGATGCGCAGCTCGCAGACCACCAGAAGGCCGATGCCGGTGATGAAGCCGAACGTCGCGCGCACCGCGGGACGCAGCCAGCCGTGATCGACCGAGTATTTGAAGAGGAACACCGCCGCGAGCACGAGGGCGATGCCGGCGATCCAGCCGAAGAGCTTGATGCCGACCAGCGATTCCCAGTCGATCGGTTTCGACGGCTGTTGCACGCGTGGCGGTGGCGGCGTGTACGGCGGCAGCGGGCTGCTGGTTGCTGCCTGAGGATTGGCCGCCTGCTGCGGTGCCACGTAAGCGGGAATCGCTGCGGGGATTGGTTCGGGGGTTGGTTCGGCAACCGGCGGCGCCGTCTCCGCATCGACCGGCTGCGGTTGCGCCGGCGGAGCCGTTTGTGCGGCCGGTTGCGGAGCCGCCTGCGGCGGAAGCGTGACCGTCATCTTTGCGATGACGTCTTTCAGCTCGCGCGCTTCCTTTCTCGCTTTCGAGGCGATGACGAGCGCGATGATCGCGAGGACGAACGCGGCAAATTCGAGCATAAAAAAAGGGCGGCCTCAGCGGCCGCCCTTCATTGTCGCGCGATTACGCGCTTTCTCGATGCGCCAGTATTTTTTCGCGTCCGGTCAGATAGAGCAGGACGATCAGGATCGCGAACGGAATCAGCGACCAGAGATCGGCGAGCGCGTGATTGAGCATCGGATTCTTGTCCGCGAACGCGCCGATCTTCGCGTTGAAGCCGGCCATGAACGGCACGCCGGCGAGGAATGCGATGAGGATGCCGGCGATCGCGCCGCCGGCGATGTAGCCCGACGCCATCAGCACGCCGGGGCTCTTGTCGCCTTCCGCCACGAGCTGTTCTTCGGTGAGGTTCTTGTCCGCGTACTTCTTCGCGATCCACTTGTCGACCGCCCACCGCACCATGCCGCCCACGAGAATCGGTGACGACGAGGAGAGCGGGAGATAGACGCCGACCGCGAAGGCGAGCGACGGAATGCCCGAGAGCTCGAGCACGATCGCGATCATGACGCCGAGGAGCACCAGTCCCCACGGCAGCTCGCCGCCGAGAATGCCTTTGATGATGTACGACATCAGCGTCGCTTTCGGCGCGTCGAACTTCGGTACGTCGGTGCCGTCCGGCAGTTTGCGGAACGTGCCGTTGATGCCGGGATCGACGTAGTAAACCGGTTTGCCGTTGTCGTCGACGAGATACTTCTCGGCGTTGCCGCCCGACGGATCCTGGCGGAACCAGACGTTGTACTCCTTCGTGTCGGTGCTCTTGGTCGCGGTGGCGATCGAGCCCTTCACGTGATCGCGGCCGTGGTAATCCTTCGGATTGGCCGTTTCTCCCGGCAGCACCGAGCCGGCCGAGAATCCCTGCGGCGCGGTGCCGACCGGCACGTAGACGGAGCCGGCATCGTTGAGCTTGAGAAGAATCGGTCCGAGCATCAGCGCCGAGGCGAGCGCACCGACGAGAATCGCGATCTGCTGGCTGCTCGGCGTACCGCCGACGAGGAAGCCGGTCTTGAGATCCTGCGAGGTCGTGCCGCCGTTCGACGAGGCGATGCAGACCACGGCGCCGATCGTCAGCGCGGTGACGAAGTAGTTGCTGCCCGTCCATCCGAGGACGACGAAGCAGAGGCAGGTGAGCAGCAGCGTGGCGACGGTCATGCCGGAAATCGGGTTCGACGAAGAGCCGATCTCACCGGTGAGGCGCGACGACACGGTCACGAAGAGGAAGCCGAAGACGATGATCAGGAGCGCGGCCGCGAGACGTGCGCCGAGGCCGGTGCCGCCGACGTACAGCGGGCTCGCGAACGCGATGACGACGATCAGGGCGATGATGCCGAGGAGCACGAACTTGATCGAGAGATCGCGATCGGTGCGCGGCACGGCCGGCGAGTCGGCGGTCTTGTTCTTCGCGCCGGAGATGTCCTTCATGCCGCCCTTGATGCCGTGCCAGATGACCGGCAGCGAGCGGAACACGGAGATGATGCCGCCCGCGGCGACCGCGCCCGCGCCGATGTAGAGCACGTACGCGTTGCGGATCGCGCCCGGCGACATGTCCTTGATCAGCGCCGTCGTTTCGGGAGCGAGCGGCGCGCCGAGCGACTCACCGAAGAACTTGATCATCGGAATGAGCACGAGATACGCGAGCACGCCGCCGGCGCACATGATCGCCGCGATGCGCGGGCCGATGATGTAGCCGACGCCGAGGAGCTCGGGGGAGACTTCGACAGAGATCGAGGCCGCGTTGAACGGACGTCCGAAGATCTTCTCCGGTGCATCCTTCCACGCGCGGAAGGCGATGTTCAGGGTCTTGTAGACGAGGCCGATGCCGAAGCCGGTGAAGATCGTCTTCGCGCTCGTGCCGGCGCCGCCCATCGCTTCCTGCTCGCGCTTCGCCGCTTCGGACGCGGCCATGCGCGACTCTTCGCTCGCACCCGCCTTCAGCACCTCGGCGCACGCGGTGCCTTCCGGATACTTCAGCACGCCGTGCTGCGCGACGATGAGCGCGCGCCGCAGAGGGATCATCATCAGGATGCCGATGAGACCGCCGAGAACCGCGACGAGCATCACGCGCGAGATCTCGAGATCGAACCCGAGAATCAGAATCGCGGGCATCGTCACACCGACGCCGAAAGCGATCGACTCGCCGGCGGAGCCCGCGGTCTGCACGATGTTGTTCTCGAGGATCGTCGCGTTGCGCGCGCCCATCTTCGAGAGGATGCGGAAGAGCGTGATCGAGATGACGGCGACCGGAATGGACGCGCTCACCGTCAGACCGACTTTGAGCACGAGATACAGCGACGACGCGCCGAAGATCATGCCCAGAACCGTGCCGACGATCACCGCGCGAGGAGTGAGCTCGCGAAGTTTCGTTTCCGGCGCGATGTACGGTGTGAACGACGCCGGACCTTCCGGCTTCCATCCGACCTGGTCCGGATGGCCTTGCGGAACAGCACTCATGCGTGTCTCCCTCTTTCGAAATTGCCTGAAAAACGGGCTGGATTGTATCTCAGCAAACGCAACAGAACCTGTGCATCGGGCGCTTCCAATGACCAGCGCGCGCGACTACCATCCGCGGTCACGTTGCGATGACAAAGCGCCTTTTCGCAGTCGAACCCGCCACTCTCCGCGAGCTCCTCGCATCCCGGGCACAGACGCATCCCGATCGCCTTGCGTTCGCGGAAGGCGATGCGGAGCTGTCGTACCGCGCATTGTTCGATGATGCTTCGGCGATCGCGGCCGGTTTGGTCGCGAGCGGTGCGCTGTCCGGCACGAGCGGCGAGCGCGTCGCACTCTCGATTCCGGCAGGCCTCGCGTTCGTGCGGCTCTTCTGGGCGCTGCAACTCCTCGGCGTCACGACGTGCGCGCTCAATCCCTACACACCGGCGGCGAGCGTGCTGAAACGCGCCATGCGCATCCGTCCGCGGCTGCTCGTCACTCATGACGAAGAGGTCGCGCGGCTCGCCGAAGTGCCGGCCCTCCTGCTGCAGGATCTGCCGCGTTCCCGCGATCCGCTTCCCCGGAACGACATCGATCCGGAAGACATCGCCATCCTGCAGACGACGTCGGGAACATCCGGCGAACCGCGCGCGGCGATGATTCGGCATCGCAACGTCCTGTTGTCGGTGGCCGGTGCCGTTGAATCGCTCGGCTACGGGCCCGACGACGTGCTCGTGAGCTGGGTGCCGCCGTGGCACGACCTCGGACTCATCCGCTTCATGATTGGCAGCGTCTACTTCGGCGCGCCGTGTCACATCGTGCAGCCCGCGATCGCGACCATTCCGGATTGGCTGCGCACGATCTCGCGCGTCGGCGGCACCATCACCGGCGCACCCGATTTCGCCTATCGCCTGGCCACGCGCCTCGTCGATCCGAAGAGCGTGAATCTGCGGTCATTGAAGTACGCGACGAACGGCGGCGAGCCGGTGCGGCTCACCACCATCGAGGCATTCGAGCAGACGTTCGATGTGCCGGGCGTCATCCTGCCGGGCTACGGACTCGCCGAAGCGACGCTCGGCGTGACCTGCCGCGTCGCCGGTGAAGCGTTGCGCGTCGATGCCCGCGGCAACGTTTCGTGCGGACGCCTGCTGCCGCATCTCGAACTGCGCATCGCCGGCGACGGCGAGATCGTGCTTCGCGGACCGGTCGTCTTCGCCGGCTACTTCGAGCAGGAGAACGTACTGCAAGACGGCTGGCTGCATACCGGCGACGTCGGTCATCTCGACGAGGACGGCCACCTCTACGTTCTCGGCCGCAAGCGCGCGATGCTCAAGCGGGGTGGGGCGGTGCTCGCGCCGCGCGAGCTCGAAGAAATCGCGCAGCGCGTGCACGGCGTCAGGATCGCGATGGCCGTCGGCGTCACTTCGAAGTTTGCGACGGAAGAGATCGTCGTCGCGGTCGAAGCCGATGCCGAGGAAGAGCGCGTGAAGCGGGAGATCGTCGAAGCGATTCAACGCGAGCTCGGCTTTGCGCCGGAGCGTGTGCTGACGTTTGCACGCAACACGCTGCCGCGCACCTATAACGGCAAGCTGCGCCACGATGCGCTGCGGCAGCAGCTAGAATCCGCGCCGTGACCACGACCACGGAAGTGCACGAAATCGTTCGTGCGCGCGGTGCTTCTCTCGAACACGCTACCGATGACGCGCCGCTCGGCGCAAACGGCCTCGGCCTCGACTCCATCGCCATCGCCGAAGTGCTGCTCGATTGCGAGCGCCTCTTCGGTGTGCCGTTCGCCGATCTGCTCGAAGGCAACACCATCACGTTGCGCACGCTGATCGAGCGCGCGTCTTCTTCGCGATGATCCGTCAGCTGCGCCGGCGTGCTTTCCGCGCGCTCGTTCGCGCGCTGGCGCAGAACCTCCACCGCGCACCGCGCCTCGTGCTCCGGATCGCCGACGTGATGGCGCCGTTCGTCTTTCGCCGCGTGCTCGATCGCACGGTTGTCATGCGCAACCTCATCGTCGCCGATCATCTCCGCGCGTTCGGCTACGCGCGTCTTCGCCGGTCGATCGCGCTGCCCGATGCGCGCATCGCGAAGCTGCCGCATCCACTGATCATCGGTACGTTTCACCTCGGCGCGCTCGCCGCGGTCGGATCGATGTTCGCGGAACTCCCGTCGAACGTGCTCGTCCTCCGCGCGACCCCGAAGTTCACGAAGCCGCTGCCGCACGTCACCATCGAGACCACGCGCGGCGACGAGCAGCATCGCGCGCGCGTCTTTCATCGCGCCATTCAGTTTCTGCAGGACGGTCACTTCGTCTTCGTGCCGCTCGATCCGGAGGAGTCGGCGCGCCTGGCCGCACCGTTTCGCGGACGCACGCTGCAGCTCGCGAGGGGACCGTTCGCGCTCGCGCGGATCACCGGCGCGCCGATCCTGCCGATGATCGCGCGCTGGAACGGCTGGAGCGTCGAGCTCGTCCTCGGCGAGATCATTCCGGCCTCGTCAGATGAAGCGCAGCTCGCGGCCGCGGCGGCGAAATGGCTCGAGGACTATCTCGACCGCCATCCGTCCGAGATCAGTGAACGCGTGATCGCGCTGACGAGTTGAGGGCGCTCACTGGCCCGATGCGGCGTCGACGCGCGTATCGACCGCCACCCAGTTCAACTCCCACGTCTTCCCGCCGTCATCCGAGAACGACTGCTCGAATCGGCATGAATCGGCACTCGTCTTGATGATCACGAAGCGGACGAGAATCGCGCGGTCGCCGAGTTTTTCCTGGGAGTAGAACTCCCCGCGCGACTCGCGGAACTCTCCGATCGTCGGCAGCGCGAGCACGCCGTCATTCAGGTTCGCGAAATGGAGACTCCACTGCTGCGCGGCCGGGTTGTAGAGGCGGAGGCTGATGCCTTCGAAGCGGCCGTTCGGTCCTTCGGCGACGAGCTCCACCAGATTGCCCCGGCCGTTCGCGATCGGACGAACGACGGTCGTGCCGTTCATCTCGACCCACGTCGTCGAACCGGTGAGCGGCCGCACCAGACGCCGGACGTGCGTCTTCCACGTCCCGATCTCGAAATCGAAGTCGTGCCGGCCATCGCGCTTCGTCCCCTGCGCATCGATCGAGGAAGGGAAGAGGAGGACGGCCGTCGTGATGGCCAGCAGAGATTTCGCCACGAAGTTCATCGCCATGATGCGTGTGACGATGAACTTCGAAGTGGTACTCACACAATGGCCATTTCCGGCCGCGGCGTCATGACCACTGCGCTACGTGGCGATGGCGTGCTCGCGCGCCAGCTTCAGATACCGGCCGGTGATGGAGCGCGGGTTGGCCGCGATCTGTCCGGGCGTGCCGACGGCCACGATCTCGCCACCCTGGTCGCCGCCCTCGGGGCCGAGGTCGATGACCCAGTCCGACTGCTCGATCAGCTGCGTGTTGTGCTCGATGACCAGCACCGAGTTGCCGCGCTCGATGAGATCGCGGAACGTCTTGATCAGCACCTGCACGTCGGTGTGATGAAGGCCGGTGGTCGGCTCGTCGAAGAGGAAGAGCCGCGGCTTGTCGACGTTCGCCGTCTCCGCGAGAAACGACGCGAGCTTGAGTCGCTGCGCTTCGCCGCCGGAAAGCGAGTCGGTCGATTGCCCGAGGCGCAGATAGCCGAGGCCGACCGCGCGCAGCGTGTCGAGCCGTTTGAGCAGCGCGCGGCGCGCCACGAAAAACTTCGCTGCTTCATCGACCGTCATCTGCAGGATGTCGTTCACGTTCTTTCCCTTGAACGTGACCTTCATGACCTGCTCGCCGAAACGGCGGCCGTCGCATTTGTCGCAGATCACTTCGACGTCGGCGAGAAACTGCATGTCGATCGTGACGAAGCCGGCCCCCTGACACGTTTCGCAGCGGCCGCCTTCGGTGTTGAACGAGAACATCCCCGGGGTGACGCCGTTCAGCTTCGCGCCGGTCGTCTCCGCGAGCAGCTTGCGCACTTCGTCCCACGCCTTGATGTACGTGGCCGGATTGGAGCGCGACGAACGTCCGATCGGTGACTGATCGACGAACTCCATGTCGTAAATGAGATTCGTTCCTTCGAGCGCATCGACCTTCCCGGTCTCGAGACCGGCCGTGCCGCGGATGTCTCTCTGATAGCGGTTGTACAGGCAGTTGCGAATGAGCGTCGACTTGCCGGAGCCGCTGACGCCCGTGATCGCCACGAGCTTGCCGAGCGGAATCTCCGCGGTGACGCCGCGCAGATTGTTCTGCCGCGCGTTCACGATGCGGATCACGCCGTCGTTCTCGGGCCCGGCCGCCGGGATCGCGTCATCCGCAATGCGCATGCTCTCGGGACGAAGCGCACCCGCGTGCATCACCTGGCCGCCGAGCTCGCCCGCGCCCGGCCCCATCTCGATGACGTGATCGGCGCCGGCGATGATGGTCGGATCGTGCTCGACCACGACCACCGTGTTGCCGGCGTTCTTCAAACGGCGCAGCACCGTGAGCAGGCGCTCGCTGTCGCGCGCGTGCAGACCGACCGTCGGCTCGTCGATCACGTACATCGTTTCGGTGAGCGAGCTGCCGAGTGCGGCCGCGAGATTGATGCGCTGCGACTCGCCGCCCGAGAGCGTTCTGGTCTGACGATCGAGAGTCAGATACGACAGACCGACTTCATCGAGATAGACGAGCCGGTTGACGATCTCACGGCGCAGATGCCCGGCCAGCCCTTCCTCGTACTTCGACAGCGCGAGGTACTCCCAGAAGCGGCGCGCGTCTTTCACGTTCATCGCGAAGAGCTGCCCGACCGTGAGGTCGCGGAACTTCACGTTGTTGACGACTTCCTTCAAACGCGAGCCGCGGCATTGCGGGCATGGCTCGTAGCTGCGGTACTTGGCCAGCTTCACGCGCACGTGGATCTTGTACTTCTTCGTTTCCAGCCACTCGAAGAAGCCCTTGATGCCGTACCACTTGCCGCGGCCGGTGTAGAGCACGTCGTACTCTTCGGGCGTGAGGTCTTTGATCGGCACGTTCAGCCGCACTTTGTATTTCGCGGCGTATTTCTTCAGATCGTCGTAGCAGTCTTCGTAGCCGGCTGAGTTCCACGGCGCGATCGGCATCTCGTCGAGGCGCAGGTCGCGATTCGGAATGACCTTCTCCATGTCGATGCCGATGATGCGGCCGTACCCCTGGCAGCCGGTGCAGGCGCCGAGGGGAGAGTTGAACGAGAACATGTGCGGCGTCGGTTCGAGAAACTCCGTGCCGCAGCGATTGCACGCGAAGTGGGAGGTGAAGCGATGCGAGAGCCATCCTTCGCTCGATTCCTCCATCACGTTCACGTTGCCCTTCGAGACCTCGAAGGCCTGCTCGATCGCTTCGGTGATCTGCGTGCGACGCTCGTCTTCGATGCGCAGCCGGGTGATCACCACTTCGAAGGAGGTGAAGTTGCCCGTATCGAGCTCGTTGAGATCCTGAATCTCGCCGTTCACCCAGACGCGATAGAAGCCCGCCTTCACCAGCTGCTCGATGACGATCTCGCGATGCGCGGGATCGAAGAACACCGGAGCGAGCACGACCGCACGTTTTCCTCCCAGCGTTTCGACGATCGTGTTCGTGATCCCCTCGGGGTTTTCCTTGCGCACCGTCACGTGGCAGTCCGAGCACCACGTCTCGCCGCAGTACGTCATGAACAGGCGGAAGTGATCGGCCAGCTCCGTGGCGGTGGCGACGGTGGAGCGCGCGTTCTTCACCGAGTTCTTCTGTTCGATGGCGATGGCCGGAAGAATGCCGTCGATGTGATCGACGTCCGGACGATCGATACGCTCCAGAAACTGGCGCACGTACGTCGACATCGATTCCACGAAGCGCCGCTGCCCTTCGGCATACAGCGTGTTGAACGCCAGCGACGACTTTCCGGACCCCGACGGCCCGGTCAAAACCGTCAGCTGCCGCTGAGGAATCTCGACCGAAACGTTCTTGAGATTGTGCGTCCGCGCCCCGCGGATGGAGATGGTGCGATTGGGCATCGGATTGAGAACGTTGCGGAACGATGCGGGACTTCCCTGATGCCCGACTGTTTGGAGGAATCCCCTTCGAAGCTGGGGGATCCCGTGCTGACGCACGGGATGACACGCACGGGGCACGGCACTCCGTACCCGCAGAAATCCGCCTAAATCCTGATTCCGTGTCTTTGGTAGAAGTTGTAGTCGCCGAGGCGGGTGCGGAGTTTGTCGATCACTTCCTGGGGGACGCGCACTTCGTCGGAGGCGGCGTTCATCTCGACCTGGCGGACGTTGCGGGCGCCGGGGATCACGGTCGAGACTGCGTCGTCGGCGAGCGTGAAGCGGAGTGCGGCTTCGGCGAGGGAGCGGGCGCTGCCGCCGATGATCGATTTCGCCTCGTCGACGCGCGGAATCACTTCTTCGAGGCGTTTCGGGGTCAGGAAGTTCTGGCGGACGTCGTCGGCGGCGAAGACGGTATCGGGACGGAACTTGCCGCTCAGCAGACCCGAGGCCAGCGGCACGCGGGCGATGATTCCGTAGCCTTTCTGCTTCGCGAGCGGAAAGAGCTCCTTCGCCGGCGCCTGATTGAGAATGTTGTAGAGCACCTGGAGCGCGTAGCCCCAGTTCCTGTTGATGATCTCGATTCCTTCTTCCGGCGTGTTGACCGAGATGCCCCAGTAGCGGATTTTTCCGACGTCCTGCAAACGGTCCATCGCCTCGTGAATCTCGTCGCGGCGCAGATCTTCGAGCGTCGGGTTGTGCAGTTGATAGAGATCGATGTAGTCGGTGCGCAGGCGTTTGAGCGAGCCGTCGACCGCCAGCGAGATGTGGCGCGCCGTAAAGTCCTTGCTCAGCTTTCCGTCGACGCCGCGGACGACGCCGACCTTCGTGGCGATGACGACGTCCTGCCGCCGGCGCGAGAGCACGATGCCGAGGAGCGACTCGCTGCGGCCGAAGCCATACGAGTCCGACGTATCGAAGAACGTGACGCCGAGCTCGCGGGCGCGGCGAATGGCCGCCAGCGAGTCGTCATCGCTGGTCTTTCCCCAGCCGAACGGCGTGCCGGCCGCATCGGACGCACCGCCGATCGCCCACGCGCCGAAGCCGATCTCCGAAACCGTGATGTCGGTCGTTCCGAGCTTGCGGTAATGCACGCGCGGATTGTAGCCCGCGCGGCAGGCCAAGCAGGATGCCGCCCAAAGCTTTAGATCCGAGCCGGGTCTATTCGAGCGGCCCGTCCGGCGGGCGGAACACCTCCCGTGCGTAACACAACGCATCAACTTGACACCACATCGGCAATGACATTCGGAACCGCCGGGACGTTTGAGAAGCGATCGAACAAGGCAAATCTGTCGTTAGAGTCCATTATCTTCAGAGGGATGTAAGGAACATGATGTTGATCGCTTACACCCGGTAAGCGCCTGAATGGCATCAGCAACAACCAAGTTTTTGCGTGCGAACAGCTCTCGCGAGCTCGCTATAAGGGTATGTTCTTTGCACACGCTGTTTCGAAAGAGATAGGTAGCGTCAGCGACGCTGCAAGTATTAACGTCCGAACCCTCAGCGGAGCACCTCATGAGCAGCAAGTACTCACAGGAAAGGAACGAAGGAAGTAGTGCGTCGCGGCGGGAATTCATTCGCACGGCGTCGGTGGCTACGGTTGGTTTGGTTGCGGCTGGAGCAATGGGAGCGCCGCTTACAGAAGTCCCGGTGAGGCTCGTGGACGATTGGCGCGGCCAGCAAATTCGCCAATATTTTCTGACGATTGTCGGTGAGAACACGCGCCTGGGCTATGACCTGGCGAAGTATTTCGAACGTGCATCGATCCGCAGGACGCGTTCGTCCCTTCCGAATGCACCGAGCGTGTTCCACGCGTCCTACGCTTCGGACGTCATCGTACTGGCGCCCGAGCGCTTCGATCAGGTTCGATCCGGCGCCTACATCCGCGCCGCCAACTGGGTCTATTATGATCACGTCGCGCCACGGCCATTCAAAGACGTGACCATCGACGAAATGCGGTGTTCCCTTCATCCCGCGATTGTCGACCGGTTCGATGCCGTTCCGTTTCCCTGTGGCGAGAGGACGCGCTTCGATCCAAGTTGGGAGGCGCAATACCAAGCCACGCTCGAGTACTACCGCAAATATCACGATACCAACGACATCGATTTCAGTCAGTGCGAACTTGAATATGTCCGGCCAGCGAACACGATGGCTCGAGTTGGTGCAAAGAAGCCGTCCATCATGACGTTCACCATAGCCGATAAGACGACAACGCCGATTCGTCGCGCGCAGCTCTTTGGACCGGATGCGGCGTGATATGAAGAAGATCGGCTTCGGCCTGTTGCTACTCATGGCCTGGCCTGTTTTTGCACAGGATACTTGCCAGGCATGGTCACGCCGAAGGTGTGCACCGGTTATCGAGCAGCCGCGCGTGCTCGAACGGACAATGCCTAGGTACCCACGGATCGCGAGAGAACGCGGACAGGAAGGTGTAGTCAGGGTGATGGTTCACCTGAGTGCGCGCGGGGACGTCATCTACCTGGATGCAATTGAAGGCCCAGCAATTTTTCGAGCTGCGGCCTTGGATGCTGCGCGACGGTGGCGATTCCGGTCGGCGCGTGTCAACCATCGTTCTGTCACGTCGCAAGCAGTAATCACCGTGCACTTTGTTCTACCCGAGAAGTAAGGACTCTCGCGATATGCGCGCTCTTCGACTCATCATTCTCGTACTCGCCGTTCTAGGTGGAGCGGTCACGATCGTCAAGGAATGGTTGGAAGTGAAGCAGAAGAATAGTGCTCCAACCGTGAGCGCCGCTCCGCCGGCGGCGCCTTCCCAGAGCACGGTTGTCGTCGTGGGGTCAATGCTTCCGGCGCACTCAACACCTCCGCCAATCTCAACGCCTGGATCGGCTCCCCCGGTGGATGCTGGGTTTAACGGAACTTTCGTGAGCAACCACGGCCTGAAGTATCTGTTCGAACAGAGCGGCCCCCGAATCGATGTGTACATCCTTCATCCTGATGGCCGACGGCGGTATGTCGGCGAGGCGTGGGACGAAGGATCCGTACTGCGATTCAAGAGCTTCTACTCACCGGTGTACGAGGAGTGGGGCAATTTTCCGCCGATGCGGCGGCGCGGAAACACGCTCGTTGCCACCACAGATGATGGTTCCGAAATGGTGTTCTTTACTCGCGAAATCAGCTGATCGGCCCACTCTCAGAGACGAAGATCACAACCGGATCTGCCGCATCTCCTGCACCGCCGGGATCACGCGCAGTGCGGTGACGGCGTTTGGCGTCAGCGGCGAGTCGATGGTGATCACCGCGAGCGCGGTGCCGCCGCTGTCGTTGCGCGCGAGGTTGTATTCGGCGATGTTCACGCCGTAATCGCCGAGCGTCGTGCCGACGCGGCCGACGACGCCGGGTACGTCTTTGTTGATGATGTAGAGCAGGTGCCCTTCCGGTTTGAACTCCACGCGGAAGTTGTTCACCGAAACGATGCGCTGATTGCGTTCGTGGAAGACCGTGCCGGAGACGCACGACTCTTCGGTCTGCGACGACACGCGGAACGTGATCAGGTTCGCGTAATCGCGCGGAGTCGGATTGACGGTGAAACTGATCTCGATGCCGCGGGCCTGCGCGATCTGCTCGGCGTTGACGAAGTTCACCGACTCCGCGAGATGCCGCGAGAGCATTCCTTTCAGTGCCGCGACCGAGAGGATCTTGGTCAGGCGTTCCGACACGCCCCACAATTCGATCGCCGCGCGCTTCACGGCGCCGTCGGTGATCTGCGCGGTGAAGGAGCCAAGCTTCTCCGCGAGGGCGATGAGCGGCGCGGCGTCCGCATCGGCTACGCCTTCGAACGGCAGGTTCACCGCCGAGACGAAGATGGAGCCGCGCAGCGCCTCGAGGACCATCTCCGACGTCTGCACGGCCACGCGATCCTGCGCCTCGATCGTGTTTGCGCCGATGTGCGGCGAGAGAATGATGTTCTTCGCACGGACGAGCGGGTGTTCTTTTCCGGGCGGCTCATCGACATACACGTCGATCGCGGCGCCGGCCACCTTGCCGCGGTTCAACGCATCGGCGAGCGCCTGCTCGTCGTAGATGCCGCCACGTGCGATGTTCAGCACGACCACGCCGTCTTTCATCTTCGCCAGCTCGTCCGCGCCGAGCATGCCGCGCGTCTCATCGGTCGACGGCGTGTGCACGGTGATGACGTCGGCCTGCGCGAGCAGCTGCGGGAGCGTCACGCGCGTCGCACCGACTCTGTCGAACGCGGCGTCGACGATGTAGGGGTCGTAGGCGATGACGCGCATGCCGAAGGCGCGGGCGCGCACGGTGACGCGCGAGCCGATGCGCCCGAGTCCGATCACGCCGAGGGTTTTGCCGTCGAGCTCGATGCCCATGAACTTCGAGCGCGTCCACTCGCCGCGTTTCACGCTCGCATGCGCCTCGGGGATGTTGCGGCACAACGCCAGCAGCATGGCCATCGTGTGCTCGGTGGCCGACATGATGTTCGCCGTCGGCGCATTGATGACCAGGATTCCGCGCGCGGTCGCGGCCTCGACGTCGACGTTGTCGAGACCGACGCCCGCACGGCCGACGATGCGCAGCCGCGTCCCCGCGTTCACGAGCTCCGGCGTCACGGCAGTGCCGCTGCGCGTGATCAGCGCGTCCGACTGCGCCACCGCATCGAGCAGCTCCTGCCCTTTGAGTCCGGGACGATAATCGAG
The DNA here is from genome assembly GCA_036261885.1 of Thermoanaerobaculia bacterium. Taxonomy (GTDB): domain Bacteria; phylum Acidobacteriota; class Thermoanaerobaculia; order Gp7-AA8; family Gp7-AA8; genus QHVT01. The sequence continues at coordinate 192,691 of DATAJY010000017.1, forward strand.
CTCGACGTCGTTCGCCGCGCGGAGAATGTCGAGGCCCGATTCCGCGAGCGTATCGGTCACGAGTACGCGATGCGTCATGCGCGCGTGACCTCGGCCAGCACGTCGAGCATCGCGTTCAGATCGTCGATCGACATGTCGCCCATGTGCGCGATGCGGAACGTCGTGTCCTTCCACTGACCATAGCCGCCGCCCAGCGTGTAGCCGCGCTTCTTCATCTCCGTGCGAATCGTCTCCGGCGGCAGCACCGGTGCGAGCGTCGTCACCGTCGCCGATGCATGCGCGGGATCGGACGTCAGCCGCGCGTAACGCGCCGCGCGCTCGTGCACGAGGTCGCGCATCCGCCGATGACGCTCGTACCGCGCCTCCAGACCTTCGCCGTGCAGGATGTGCTCGAGCTGCGCGCCGAGCGCGTAGAAGTGCGGGATCGACGGCGTCGACGGCACGCTGTCGTCATCGGCCTTTTCCTTGTAGGCGAGAAAATCGAAGTAGGTGCCGCGATACGGATGCTTCTTCGCGCGCGTGAGCGCCGCGTTCGAGACCGCGGCCACGGTGATGCCCGGCGGCAGCGCGAGGCATTTCTGCACGCTGGCGAGACAGACGTCGACGTTCCAGTCATCGAACTGCACCGGAATGCCGCCGAGCGAGGAGACGGAATCGACGAGCACGAGCGCATCGGGCGCTTCTTCGCGTACGACCGCCGCCAGCTTCTTCACGTCGTTCGTCACGCCGGTGGAGGTTTCGTTGTGCGTGATCGTCACCGCGTCGTAGTGCGCGCGATGGTGTCGGGCGAGGTGATCCGCGAGCTCGTCGGCGTCGATGGCACTGCCCCAGCCGGCGTCGAGGCGATCGACTTCATAGCCGAGCGATTCGGCGATGTTGTACCAGCGCTCCGAGAACGCGCCGCAGGTCGTGACCAGCACGCGCCGCGCGACGCAGTTTTCGAGCGCGGCCTGCATGACGCCGGTGCCGGAGCTGGTGACGACGAACGTCGTCTGCGCGGTGCCGAAGAGCTCTTTCAACCCGAGGTTGATGCCGCGAAAGAGATCGCGGAACTCGGGGCTGCGATGCCCGATCATCGGGCGCAGCATCTCCTGCATCAGCTCGGGGCGAACCCACGTCGGACCGGGAACAAAGAATTTGCAGCGTGTGTCGTCGCTCATGGTTCCACGAGGTACGGCAGGATCGCCTTCAACGTCGGCTCGCTGACGTACACCTCGGCATTCTCCTTCACGCGTGCCCGCGTGTGAACTCCTCCGAAGCCGACGAAAAGACTCACGGCCGGCTTCGTCTCCAGATCGCTCACGCCATCGCCGATGAACGCGGAGCGTCCTTTCGAACGCGAAAGAATCGACCGCACGACGAGATCCTTGCCGCCGGCCTTCGTCAGAAACGAACGCCGGTCGAAGTCGACGTAGCGTCCCTGGTCGTCGAACTGCAACGGCACGGCGTGGACGGCCCGTGGTGCGAGGCCGAGCTTCCGCGCGAGCGGCGCAACGGCCTGCGCAATGCCCGCCGTGACGAGATGCACGTCGACATGCAGCGATTGCAGCGTCGCGATCGTCTCTTCCACGCCGTCGACGAGTGATTGCGTGTAGCGCTCGCCGAGCGCTTCGACGTCGGCGAGTGTCGGACGGATGATTTCGAGGCGTCGTCCGTACACCTCGTCGAGCGCGATCTCGCCGTTCATCGCTGCCTCGGTGAGCCGCACGATTTCGGGATGGCCGTTCGCGAGCACGTCGATCCCTTCGATGGTCACGAGCGTGGAGTCGACGTCGAAGAAAACGAAGCGGTACTTCGCGTTCACGTCAGGCCGCCTCGCGCCGTACGAGCTTCACGAGATCGGAGAAGCGCGCCAGGAAGTGATCGGGCTTCGCCGCCTCGAGCTGTTCGCGCGTCGACGAGCCGGTGGCGACGACCGCGACGTCGATGCCGCTGTTGCGCGCGGCGCGAACGTCGATCGGCATGTCCCCGACGAACAGCGCCTGCTCGCCGCCGAAGTCGACCGACTGCAGCGTGACCAGCAGGTGCTGCGCTTCCGGTTTGCGCGCGCCGGCGACGTCGGGACCGACGATGGCGCGGAAGTAGTGGGAGAGTCCGAGGAAATCGAGAATCTTTTTCGAGAAGAACGTCGGCTTGTTCGTGCAGACCGCCATCTGCACGCCGAGGTTGTGCAGCTTGGAGAGAGTGGCCTCGACGTCTTCGAGCACTTTCGATTCGTCGCAGCAGACTTCGTCGTAGCGCGACTCGAATGCATGCACGACCGTGCGCGGGATCTCCGTACGCTCGAACGCACGCTGCAGCAGCTTCTCGACACCGTCGCCGACCAGCTCGCGAATGCGCGCGCCACTGAGGTCTTCGAGCCCGTGGGTGCGCCGCGCGTGATTCACCGCCTCGGTGAGGGCGCTGTACGAATCGACCAGCGTTCCGTCGAGATCGAACAGCACTGCGCGATAGCGAAGCCTCATACGAAGCGCCAGATTCTATCGAGATTCGTGCGCATCTCTTCGAGTGTGGGACGGGCATCGGCCGAGATCGTCACCTTCGGCCAGTCGCCCAGCTCCCTGAACCCCTCCACCAGCACGATGTCGCAACGAAAGTGCCGAAGGAGATCGCGCGGCTTCTCGTACGTCGTGCGCGCGATGCCGTCGTCGCTGAAGATCACCGCCTCGTTGTGCCCGGCGAGCAGGACCGGATTCGCACCGGCATCGCGGAAGCGCGCCGTGTCGCCGCGATGCTCTTCGTTCATCGGATGGTGCGTGTGCTTGATCGCGCCGACGCTCTTTCCTTCGGCGAGATACGAGCGGATCAGCGACACGATCATCGTGGTCTTGCCCGAACCGGAAAATCCGACGATGGCGGCCACGTGCATTCGCGGAGCATAGCCGCACTCCCAAACTTTTCACCTTTGCGACCGATCGCCCGGCGCCGTTCTGTATCCTCGTGCTCCACGCCATGCGAAACACATTGATTGCGCTGCTCGCGCTCGCGTTCGCATCTCCGCTCGTTGCGCAGGAGGCGGCGCAGCAGAGCCCGGCCAGGCCGATCGTGATCGCGCTCGAGCCGCTCGGCGACAGCGACACCGGCGTGGTCACGCGCGTCTCGTTTCGCTTTCCCACCCCGCCCGAGGTCAACGAAGAGATCGCGTTGTACCTCCAGGGCTCGTTCCTGCAGAACGGGCAGGTTCTGCGCAATTTCCGTTACACGATTCCGCCGGACATGCGCAACGCCGTCACGGCGGTGCAGGCTTTCGCACCAGGCGAGGTGGAAGTCGAAGCGCGTCTGATCCTTCCGACGGACGACATCACGCCGATCATCGTCGCCAAGGTGAACGAGACGTTCACGGTGGCGAAGACGAACAAGCCGTACGTCGCCACCGCCGCGGATGGCGCGGAAGCGTTTCTCGCGGAAGGCGTCGTGCCGGACTCGCTCGGCGCCGTGCGCATCAAAACGCCGCGCCGCGACGTTGCGCCGAATCTCTTCATCGTCGATGTCGATGTGCTTCCGCCGGTGAAGCGGGTCGAGTTCTGGGTCGACGGAAAGAAAGTCATGGCCCGCAACACGCCGCCCTTCCGCGCGGAGCTCGACCTCGGCAAGCTGCCGAAGCGCGTCGAAGTGCGGGCCGTCGGCTACGACGACCGGAATCGCTATGTCGACGCCGACGCATTCATCGTCAATGAACGCGACACGCCGCTCGAAGTGAAGATCACCCGCACGCAGACGCCGGACGGCGTCTCGCACTTCAAGCTCAGCATTCAGAATCCGAAAAACAACGCCATCAAATCGGTGGAGCTCTTCGCCGGCGACAGGAAGATCGCCGCCTTCGAGCGCCCGCCGTATGCGCTCGACATACCGACCGCGCGCTTGAGCGGGTACGAGTTCGTGCGCGCATCGGTGCTCGACGACACCGGCTACGAGGCGGGCGATCTGTTGTTTCTCAATGGCGATCGCTACACGGAACAGATCGAAGTGAACGTCGTCGAATTGCCGGTCTCGGTGAGCGACGCGGCCGGCCTGCCGATCACCGATCTCAAGCAGCGGAACTTCACCGTGCTCGAGAACGGCAAGCCGCAGATCATCACCAGCTTCAATTACGCGACCAATCTGCCGATCTCGGTCGGCGTGCTGCTCGATCACTCCGGCAGCATGGAAGAGCGGATGAGCGACGCCAAGTCGGCGGCCATCGATTTCTTCAAGAGCATCATGCGGCCCAATGACAAGGTGTTCATTGCGCCGTTTGCGAGCGATCCGTCGAAATTCGCGCCGTTCGTCTCCGATGTGTCGACGCTCGAAGCGCAGGTCAATGCCATTCCCGACGCCGCGGGCGGAACCGCGCTGTACGACGCCATCGTCACCGGCCTTTATCGCTTCCGCAACATTCAGGGCCGCAAGGCGCTGATCATCATCAGCGACGGCGAAGACACGACCTCGCGTCTGACGTACGACGACATGCTCACGTACGCGCGCGCGTCGCGCGTGCCGCTGTACTTCATCGCCATCGGCATGATGTCGCTCGGCAACGGCGGGATGAAATCGCTGGCCGGCGAGACCGGCGGCGTCGCGTATTTCATTCGCAACGTGAAGCAGCTCGGCGAAACGTACAAGCTGCTGGAGAAGGAGCTCCGCACGCAATATCTGCTGGCGTACAGCGCCGAGGCTTCCACCAAAGATCAGGCGTATCGCACAGTCGAAGTGAAGGTGGACCGTCCCAATGCAAAAGTCCGCACCATTCGCGGCTACATTCCTTAGCGTTCTTCTCGCCGGCGGCGCGTTTGCCGCCGATCTGCGCCCGCTCAAAGACCCGGCGAAGATCGACGCCGTCTATGCGAAGAGCGCAAAAATACGGTTGCTCAATGTCTGGGCTACCTGGTGCATCCCGTGTGTGATCGAGATGCCGGACCTGCGCACCATCGACGAGACGTTCGGTGCGGAGGTGGCGGTGGTCGGTGTTTCGCTCGACGACATGATCCCGGGCGCAACGTCGGACAAGGTCGTCAATTTCCTCGACAAATACCGCATCGCCTTTCCAAACGTCTATTACACCGGAAACGCCGACGACCTCGGCGACCGTATCGATTTCAACGGCGAGATCCCGATCACCATCGTTTATGACGCCAGAGGAAAAGAACTGTGGCGTCATCAGGGGAAAATCGACCGCGAGAAAACCATTGCGCAATTACGCGCGCTACTGAAGCAGTAGGAGGAACGCACAATGAAGAAAGTACTCGTCGCCCTGAGTCTCATGCTCGCCACGGCGGCCTTTGCCGATGAACTGGCTGTCGGTGCCAGGGCGCCGGCGTTTTCGCTCGTCAATGCCACCGATGGAAAATCGGTGGCCATGAAACCGGACGACGGCCGGCTCAAAGTGGTGGTCTTCACCTGCAATCAATGCCCGTACGCGAAGGCCTTCGAGCCGCGCCTCATCGAGATCGCCAGCCGCTTCGCAGGCAAGGGCGTGTCGTTCTACGCCGTCAATCCGAACGACGAAGCGAAGTTCGCCGAAGAATCGCTGGACAACATGAAAGCCCGCGCCGCGGCGAAGGACTACCCGTTCCCGTATCTGAAAGACGGTGACAGCAGCATCGCCCGCGCCTACGGCGCCCGCGTGACCCCGCACGTCTTCGTCGTCGACGGCTCCGGCGTGGTCCGTTACCGCGGCTACGTCGACGACTCCGCAAAACCGGAAGAGCGCAAAACCACCGGCCTCACCGACGCCCTCAACGCCCTCATCAACGGCCGCGACGTGCAGACCGCCGAAACCCGCGCGTTCGGCTGCACGATCAAGTGGAAAGGGTGATTTTTGGGGGTTTTGCGAAGGGGGTCCCTCGACTCCGCTTCGCTCCGCTCGGGATGACACGCGGCCCTGTGTCATCCCGAGCGCAGCGCGCAGCGCGGAGTCGAGGGATCCCCTTCAATCACTGCGTGAGCCGCTCATACGAACTGCGTAGCATCGTTACGCGTTTCACGTAATTTCTCGTCTCCTGGAACGGGATGGATTCGAGGAATTCGTCGGTTGGTTTGTTGGGGGCGGCGCGGCGCCACTTCATTACGTTGCCTTGTCCTGCGTTGTAGGAGGCGACGGCGTAGTAGGTGTTGCCGCCGAACATGTTGACGAGCATGCGCAGGTGGTAGGTCCCGAGGGTTACGTTGACGTCGGGGTTTTCGAGGCGGGACACGGCGAATGGGACGCGCAGGCGCGCGGCATGTTCCTTGGCCGTCGGCGGCATGAGCTGCATGAGGCCGGTGGCGCCGACGGATGATTTCGCTTTCGGGTTGTAATAGCTTTCCTGCAGGATCAGCGCGCGCACGAGATTCGGGTCGAGCCCGCGTTCCTTCGCGTGCTCTTCGATTTCATCGCCGTATTTCAAGGGGTAATACAGGCGAATGAAATACGCCGGCACCTGATCCTGATCGACGGTCGCGAGTTGCGGCCACGCTTTGCGCAGCGAGCGGTACATCAGCACTTCACTGCCCACCGAGGCGTAGTAGTCCGCCATCAGTGCCTCGGAGAAACGCGTATTGTCGCGGCGGGCATTGCGGCGGATTTCCGCGAGCGCCTCACGCATCGACGATAACGCCGTCAGCTCATAGGCGAGCTCCAGCTCTTCAGGCATCTGCTTCGCGGCGATCTCTCCCCAGTCGGGGCCCGCTTTCCTCAATGGATTCGATTTCACTTCGGCGCGCTTTGCACCGCGCGTGACGGAGTGTTGTGCGTAGAGGTCGGCGTATGGCGCGTTGGCGAGCTTCTGATAAATCGCGCGTGCTTCGTTCTTCTGTCCGCCGCGGTCGAGACAGCGTGCGTACCAGTATTCCGACTGGCGTCGGACGTTCGTGTGCGTGTAGGTGTCGACGATGTAGCGAAAAATCGTTTTCGCCGTCGCCAGATCGCCGCGCGCGTACGCGGCCCAGCCTTTGTCCCAGAAATACTGCAGGGCCGGATCGGCGAGCGCATCGAGTTTGATGATCTGCGGGACGAGCTCCTGCATGTAGGCGTCCTGATTCTTCGTCTGCGCCCGCGCGAGCAGCGCCTCGAGGACGTCGAGCCGCACCGCATTGTCGATCGGCAGCAACAACAGATCCTTCAAGCGCTCGGAGGCGAGCCGCTCGTATTCTTCCTTTTTGCTCTTCTTCGCGAGATCGACGAGCTTGATCTGCCGGAAGACGGTCTGGTACTTCGGCCTGGTGACGGTTTTTCTCTTTTTCCCTTTGCCGGTGCGTACCTTGATCGTCCCGACCTTCTTCCGCTCCTTGACGGTCTTGATCACTTCGGGATTGATTGCCGATGCGAGCACCGCGTAATTGCGCGCGGCGGTGCGCAATGCCGGAATGGCGGTCTTGTACGGGCCCGACGTCAGCGGCTCGAGCACCTTGTTCGACTCTTCGAATTTGCGCAGCGCGTTGAGCGAGAGTCCTTTTTCCAATTGAATCTGCGTCGCGAGATGCGGCGCGTTTCCGATGAGATTCAATTCGTCGAGCGCGTCCTGGGCGTCGCCGAGGGCGCGGAGTGCGGCGACGCGCTCGAGCCGTTCCTCGGCCGACATCGGCAGCGGTGCTTTCGGGTCGGTACCGCTCACGGCGCGCACGAAGAGGCTGGCCTGCTTCGCTTCTTCCGCAGAGGGATAGTGGAGAAGAATCTGGCGCGCATTGAAGAGTGCGCCGGCGAGATCGCCGCTCTGCATGCGCGCCAGTGCGGCCTGCCACCGCGCGCTCGCCGCCACGGCCGGCACTTCTCCACGCGTCGCCAGCGCGGCGTACACGTCGGCGCTGCTCGCGAAATCGCCATGTGTGGCGTAGAGATTCGCGAGATTGAACGCGGCATCGCTCGCGTACGCCATGCGCGGCTTTCGACGCCACAATTTCGCGAGCGTCAGACGCGCCGCATCGGTGTTCCCGGCGAGCTGGTGTCCGTTGGCGAGGTAATAGAGACGGTACTCCTCGACCTTGCGCGGCCCGAACGTGAACGACGCGAAGTGCCGCACCGCCTCCTGCCCGTCGTTGCGGGCGAGTGCGGCCACGCCGGCGGCGTAGTCGTCGCGCAGTTTCTCGAGATCGGGAGGCGCTTCCGCTTTCGGCAGCGCGTCGGATTCGTCCGCCGAGCCTTCGACCGCGCCGTGTTTCACGTACGTGACGATGAGAATGCCGCCGATCAGCAGCACCACCATCACACTGAGCAAAAGCCACTTACGACGAAGCCACTGCAACACGGCACTCCGCTACTGCGTGGCGCGTGCCGAATCAGAGGCCGAGCGCGGAAGCGCGGCCGTCGGCGAGAATCCGGACGAGCTCGTCGTAGAAGTAATTCGAGACTTTCCGCACGTCGTCGCCGATGCGCTCGTCGTACATCTGGCGGCTGCGATCGATGTCTTCCTTCAGCCGCTCGTAGAGATCATTGTTGCGGCGGCCGGCATCGACCTTGGTCTCGTTGTAGAGCTTGATCTCCGACACGAGCAGTCGCGCGAAGCGGCGCGCCTCATCGTGTTTCTTCGCGTCTTCACTCTGCGCGCCGAGCACGGAGGAGCGATTGATGTTCGACGGCGGGATGTACTGCGTCGACGGACGATCATCGCCGGCAGCGGCGGGTGCGGCAGCGGCAGGGGGCGCCGGTGCCGGAGCGGGCGCTGGCGCGGGAGCCGGAGGCGCGGCGGCCGGCTTCGGCGTCGTGAATTCGTCGGCACCCGGAACATTGAATGACGGGCGCTGTTGCGCCATCATCTCGCGCAGCTGCGACGCGTTGATCGCGACGGTACCGGCGTCGGTGCGCTTCGGGATCGGCTGATCGAGCGTGAACTGCGGAGCGGCGGGTGGCGCGGGTGCAGGAGCGGGAGCCGGCGCCGGAGGTGCGGGCTTCGGTGCGGGAGCGGCAGGCGCTGCAACCGGCGCGGCGGGAGATGGTGCTGCCGCGCTCACTGCGCCGTTTGCGTTGGCAAGGGAGAGGCTCGGCGACGGGATCTTCTTGCGGATCGCGAGCGTATCGACGAGCAAGCCGGTCGTGAAGACGAGCAGCTCGATCGCGTCGGTGTCGAATTGTGCGGTGGCGTCGCCGACGGCATCGACGTAGACCGCGGCCGCGACCTTGTCTTTGATGACCATCGGCACGAGCACGGCGCGATCGGAGCCGGCCACGCCGAGGCGCGTGGCGAGATTGGCGCCGTCCCAGATCACGACCTGCTCGTCGCGCAGCACGCGGTCGAGCTCGGGAATGAGACCGGGCGCGGCATTGAAGCGCTTCACCATCTCGTCGTTGCCGCCGTGATTGGAGAAGCCGACGCCCTTCCAGCCGCTGAATGTTTCGCCGCGCAGGATCAACAGAGCGGCGCGCGAACCGAAGGCGAGACACTGTTCGAGCAGCGAGTTGAGCACGTCGACCTGCGACTTGCCGCGCTCGATGTTCTGTACCGCATCCTTGACCTTGCGCGCGGCGGCGCCGCTCGCTGCAGCGGGCGCTTCGGCAACGGGCGCGGGCTGATCGGCGTGCAGCCCTGCTTCGAGCTCTTCAATGGATTTACGGATCTGCGGGAGGAAGGAGAGCGCGTTGACGTCCGCCTGCACGCTCTGGAGCGCGGCTTTGAGTTGCGAGTCGACGGCGGCGCGAACGTCTTCGATGGACGAACGAATCTCGCCCACCATTCTCTCGACCGATTCGCGGACCTGTGCGTCGATCGAGCCCGCGACTTCCTCGCCCCTCACAGCCATTAAATCCTCCGGCTACTGTAGGTTGACACGCAGTGCACGCGCCCGCAGAAGCTCGGCGATTATCAGCCTCGCTCTCTCACGCTGTCAAGAAAGCGCGGCGGCGTGCTAAGTTGTGTGCAATGCGAGTTTTCCCCGTTGTTTCCGCGCTTCTGGCGACGCTCGCGATCGCCTGCGGCGCGACTCCCGATCAGCAGGCTGATCACCAGGCCGAATGGCGGACCGTCCTCCGCCACAAGGAAGCGGCCGCCAACCCCAATGCGTCCACGCAGCACAAACAGGTCTACGCCGATTCCGTCCGCGCGTTCGTGCAGAAGCATCCGAATCATGGACGCGCGCGCGAAGTGTGGCAGCGCATTCAGCTCGAATTCGCGAGCGACCTCGCCGCGGTGGGCCGCAATCACGACTCCATCCGTTTCTACCGCGCCGTGCTCACGCACGATCCGACGAACGAAGCCGCGCGCCGCGGACTGGCCACGGCCGTCGAACGCCTGGCCGTGTCGCGCGACAAACTGCAACTGCTCGAGAAAGGGATGACGCAGCGCCAGGTCTCGGGTGTTCTCGGCAAGCCGATGCCCGGCTGGTCCGCGCGCACCGATCGCAGCGAGGCGCGTTTCGAAGCGTGGTACTACCGCACCCGTTCGGGATCGGTGGCCGCCGTCTATTTCCGCGACGGCAGAGTTCTCGCAGCAGAAGAAGCTTCGAACGCACGCTTCGCCAGTCTTCGCAGCCATTGAACGGAAATCCCGGCTCGCCCAACGAGCGTTCTCGACATTGCCATGCCGATTTACGAATACCAGTGTCAGTCCTGCAGCGAGCGTCACGAGATCATCCAGAAGTTCTCGGATGCGCCGCTGACGGTGTGTCCGAAGTGCGGTGGCGAGATGAAGAAGCTCATCTCCTCGCCGGCCATTCAATTCAAGGGCTCGGGGTTCTACAAGACCGACTACGCGAGCTCCTCGTCCTCGTCCGGCGGTTCTTCTTCCTCGAAGAGCAGCGAGCCCGCGAAAGCCGAAACGAAGTCCGAGACCAAAAGCGAATCAAAGGATTAGTTTTCCCGTAAAACATTTCACATGGACTTCGCGCCGGCCCTCGCACACCCACAGCTCGAGCCCCGTAGAATCGTTCTGAAGACGATGGAAAAAGCGAAAGAACTCAAGCGCCACGCGGACCACGTCCTCGAAGAGCTTTTTCGATCCGTCTTCGAAGAGATCGATACGGAGAAGCTGCGCCGGGAAGTGGATGCGTTGCGCGAGGGGGCGCCGGAGTTCGAGCCGGCGAAGCACGCGCGCATCCTCGCGCGCCGCACGGCCATTCGCTGCGCGGCCGCCGGAGCCATCACCGGCCTTCCTCTCGGACTCGCCGCCATCGGCACGCTCGGCGCCGATCTCGCCTATCTCGTCTATCAGCAATTCCGTCTCGTTCTCGGCATCGCCACGATCTACGGACACGAGCCGTCGTCGCGCGAGCGTTTCAATGAGGCGCTGTCGTGTCTCGCCTTCGGCTCCGGTGTCGGGATCGGCAAACAGGGCGTGGCCGCGGTTCTCGGATCGGCCACGATCGAAGGCGGAGTCATCGCCGAAAAGATCGGCGCGCGCTTTCTGCGCGAACGTTTGACGAAGCTCGTGCCGTTCGTCGGCGTGATCTCCGGTGGTGCGTTGAACTACGCCGCGGTCTATGCGGTGGGACGTACCGCGATCCGCTACTACGACTCGCGCATCGAGGCCTCGCTGGCCGAAGAGATCTGGGCCGAAGGCGATCGCGAGCACGCGTAGTTGCCGAACGCCCGTTCTGCAAATTCCCCAAAAAACCAAGGAAAACCGTGGAGATTCACGGTTGATCGATCAAGCAATACTTGTAACGCGGTGCATGGAATGTCCCCTCTGCAAGGGCGGTTTGCGCCGGGTGACAACGATGCCTAAATTCGAATACGAGTCGCAGACGGATGTCCCATCCGCGTTCTTCGAACGCCGTCGGCTGCGTCGGGTTCGGATGATCGTCGAGCTGACGCTGAACCTCATCAGCAGCGATCGCACCTCGTCGCATCGTGAGGCGCGCTGCCTCGTCGAATGCGCGCGCAAGGCGGTGCTCGAGCTCTTCCCCGGATTCGATCGCCGCTACGAGCACGTCGTGCAACCGCACTTTGATCGCGTGCTGCGACAGCGCTGGCCGGAAGAAGAGCTGCGTTACTCGAGTCCCTGCGACACCGTCAACTAACGCTCCGCATCCGGCACCACTCCCCGAATCTCCCACATCTCGAGCACCTCGCGCGGAAACGCATCGCGACGCGCAAACACCATCGCCGCCTCGTCGTATCCGATCAGCGCCCACCGTTCGCGCGGCCAGTACGCGAGCGATGCAGGGAGAGACATCCGCGCGCGCGTCACGCCGTTCAGCAGCTGCAGCGGCGGACGATATTCATCGACCGCGAGATCGATTCGATACTTGTGCAGCAGTGCCACCCACTGGCGCTGATCCGCGCGCGCGGCCGCGTATTCAGGGATGAACGAACGATAGAGCTCATTGCGCCCGTCCGTGAGCACGCGACGTTCGTTCGGAAAGGACCAGATCAGAAAGCCGCCGAATTGATCGGGGTTGTAGATGTTCCCGTGCAATCCGGTCGACTGCAGCCGCGCCACCGCTTCGATCGGAAAACGCCGCGGCGATACGCCGAGCGCATGCTCCGTCGTCATCACGGCGAACACGAGCATCAACGCGCTCGCGGCATACGCGATCGAAGAACGAAGGCGCTCGAACCGCAGGGCCGGCGCGACCAGCAGCGGAAAGGCGGCGAAGAAGAGCGGCTGATGGCGCACGCCGCGAATCGCCAGCGCGGCGAACAGCACCAGCAGCGCGACGTGCATCCAGTTGCGTTCCCGGTTCGCGAAGAAAACCAGCGCCGCGATGGCGATGGCGATGTAGAGCAGCGGAAACTGCGCGGGCTGGCTCGGCAGCCATTCCGCATTCACGAACGCGCCGCTCTGCACGAATGACAGAAGCTCGAGCGGCGCGAGAATCGCGTGCACGCCGTGCGGATTGAGCAGCAACGCGAGCGCGCTGGCGAGTACCGGCGCAACGCGACGCGTGACCAGCAGCGCAATCACCGGCGCGAGCAGCGCCGAAGGATGCATGTTGATCCACAGCATGGCGATGAGGCCGTGCGCGATCCACGAGCGCGCGGTGATGGCCAGTGCAACGAAGAGCGCCGCGACGCTCGACGGGCGAAAATCGAACGTGCGCATCGCGCCGGCGAAGGCGAGCACGTGCAGCGCGATCGTCGCCGGCCGCGCCTCACGCGGCGCAAACGTCGCCGCGGCGAGAAGGCCTTTCATCAGCGACGGCAGCGTCAGGCCGCCGATGCTCACCAGAGCGTACGCGAGCAGTTGAAACAGCCACTCGCCATTGATCCACGGAACGCGATCGCTGGCGATGGTGAACGGATCGACGAGCGGCAATGCGTGTTGCGCGGCGATCCACCGTCCGGTCGCGAGATGCCAGAAGAGGTCGTAGTTGCGGATCGGACCAATCGCCGCGAGACCGATGGCGATGATGGCGATGAAGAGAAGAAGACGGTCCCGCTGCGCCTCGGTCACACGGCCGATGGTAGCGGATCGCGCGCGCCGCGGAGCGCGCGCGTCACTCGGTGCCGTTTGCCAGTTCGACGTCGCCGTTCACGGTCACGATCTTCAGCTCGTGCTCGCCGCCGTTCACTTCTCCCGAAACGCGGCGGCTGCCGGGATTCGAGTGAATGCTCAGCGGGAACGACGCTTCGAAGTCACCGTTCACCTGCGAGAGATCGACGCTGAACGAGGCGGTCTTCGGCAACGTCGCTTCGACGCCGCCATTGACGGTCTTGAAGCGCGCGCCGCTGAAGCTGCGCGTGAACTTCGCGGTGACCGAGCCGTTCACGGTCGTGGCGCGCACTTCCTTCGTGCCGCCGGTCTCGATGTCGATCGGGCCATTCACGGTGGTGATCTGCGTTTCGGCGTCGCTGCCGTGCGTGGTGATGCGGCCGTTCACGGTCTTGAGGTCGAGATCGACCGACGGCGGGATGCGCAGCACGTAGTCGATGCGCTTGTCATCGAGATCGAAAAAGAAGTTCCAGTCGCGGTCTTTCTTTTCGCGGCGGCCGATGCGGAGCGTGTCGCCTTCGAGTTTCGTTTCGAACAGGCCGTCGTTCTCTTCGCCCTTCTTGAGCTCGAAGTCACCACGCGCCGTGGCCACGAGCGAAACCTCGTTCGTCTCGGCCGCTTCGATCTTGACGCTGCCGTCGACTTCGAAGACTTCCAGCTCTTTGATCTGCGCCGCCGGCCAGGTGCGAGTGATGGTCGCCTTGACCGCGCTGTTCGCGCGATGATGTCTACCCTCGGCGCGCCCGCATCCGCTTGCGGCCAGAAGCATGGTCGCCGCGACCGGGAGCAAATAAAGATTCCGATTCCACCTGTTCATAACGACACCTGCAGCGGGTTGTACGACAATCGCCGAGAGAGGTTTCAGCGCCCCGTGACTGATAGTTCCCAGACCAAGCTCCTCAGGATTGCCGCATTCCTGGTCGACGCCCTGTCGATCGCCATCATCCTCGTCGTTCCGGCCTCGGCCGCAAGCTACGCCATGACCTGGGCCTCTTCGCCCAAAGGCATCCAGCTCGTCTGGTGGGGCGCGCTCGCGGTGCTGATGTTCGCAATGCTCCTCCGCGACGGCTGGCGCGGACGCGCCTCCGCCGGCAAGCAACTCCTCGGCCTGCGCCTCCTGACGCCGCAAGGCGAAGGCTGCGGATACGGACGCTCGGTGGTGCGCAACTTCCCGCTGATCGTTCCGGGGTGGAACGTCGTCGAAGTGATTCTCGTGCTGGCCGGAAAACGGCGAACGGGCGATCGCCTCGCGCGTACGAACGTCACCGAGGAATGACGCGCAGCCGCAGCTCGGTGAGACGCTGCGCGAACGCGTGCACCTGCGATCCGCGCACATCGAACGTGAAGACGTTTTCGTCACCGTAGTGCTGCTCGGCGAGCACGATGTCGGGCGGATGCACGAGCCGGTAGACCGTGTTCAGCGCATCGAACGGCACGATCACGTGCACGCGTTGATAGAGGTAACGATCGAGCGGCGTGACGAGCTTCAGTGTTTCGGCCGCGGTGTCGCGATATGCGCGCGAGAGGCCGCCGGTGCCGAGCTTGATCCCGCCGTACCAACGCACCACGATCACACCGAGGTCGTGCAGCGAAGCGCCTTCGATCGCGGCGAGAATCGGTTTGCCGGCGGTACCGGAAGGTTCTCCCGCATCGGAGCTGCGGGAACGCGCATCGGCGAAGAGGCGAAATGCCCAGCAGTGATGCGTCGCATCGAAATGCTTCTTCTGCACGCGCGTGAGCTCTTCGAAGAACTGCTCCTCGCTCGTGACCGGAAAGGCGATGCCGAGAAACTCCGAGCGCTCGATCTTGTGCCGGAACTCGACCGGCCCGCTCAGCGTTCGATAGTGATCGTCAGACATTGCGATACGCCGAGACGTGACGATTGCCGCGGATGAAGAAGCGCAGCGGCCACGCCGCCGCATCACCGGAGTTGTCGATGCCGATGCGCGGACTCACGGCGATGTCTTCTTCCGAAAGCTCGATGTCGCGCGGCGCGAGCCACAGCGTGTCGCCGCGCAGCGATACGCCGTCGAGCTTGCGATCGATGTCGAGCGCCATGCAGATCTTGCCCGGCCCGTTCATCAGCTCGTGATCCTTCTTCGCCTTCGGCCTGCGCTCGCGCATCGACTCGATGCCGCGCACCGGTTCGGCGGCACGCAGCAGCACCGCTTCGGCGAGATCGCGCTCCTGCGTCACGACATTCATGCACCAGTGCATGCCGTACGTGAAGTAGACGTAGGCGTGGCCACCTTCGAGATACATCGAGGCGTTGCGTTCCGAGCGCAGGCCGCGACGCGCGTGCGAGGCCATGTCGTTCGCGCCGAGGTAGGCCTCCGTTTCGACGATGCGCGCGGCGAGGAGCACGCCGTCATCGAGACGGCGATGGAGCACGCAGCCGAGCAGCGCACGGGCGATGCTCACCGTGTCGCCGAGGTAGAACGAGCGCGGAAGCCTGCGCATCAGCCTTTCCGTTTGTGATCGAGCTGATCCTCCGAGACGTGTCGCGCAATGATGGTCATCAGTTCGCGATGCACGCCCGGCGCCGCGCCGACGATGTTGCCGCGTTCGAACCAGCGCTGGCCGCCGGAGAAATCGCTGACGATGCCGCCCGCTTCCTGGACGAGCAGCGCACCGGCGGCGACGTCCCACGGCGCGAGATGCATTTCGAAGAAGCCGTCGAAGACGCCGGCGGCGGTGTATGCGAGATCGAGAGCCGCGGAGCCGGCGCGACGCACTCCCTTCGAAGTGCGGATCACATCCTCGAAAATCGCGACGTACGGCTTGATGTACTCCTGCGCGCGAAACGGAAAGCCGGTGGCGAGGAAGGAGCCTTCGACGCGATCGTGCGAGGAGATCTGCAGGCGGCGTCCATCGCGAAAGGCGCCGGCGCCGCGTTCGGCGGTGAAGAAGATCTCGCGCAGCGGTTCGTAGATCACCGCGGCCACCGCTTCGTCGGCGTTGCGCAGACCGATCGAAACGCACCACATCGGAAAGTGCTGCAGGTAATTCGACGTGCCGTCGAGCGGATCGATGATCCACGTGCGCGCGTTCGAGCCGGCCGTGCGGCCGCTCTCTTCGCCGAGAAACGCGTCGTGCGGAGCATGCTCGCGAATGCAGGCCACGATCGCGTCTTCGCTCTCGCGGTCGGCGCGCGAGACCCAGTCATTGCGCGCTTTCAGATCCGCGTCTTCCTTGCCGAGGTGCTCCCAATACTTCAGCAGCACCTCGGCACCGCGCCGCGCCGCCGTCATCGCCAGTTCGATGTCGTTCATGCGGCGCGGATTGTATGCCGCGACTATTGGATCGGGATGTTGCCCTGGGGCGGAGCGACGCGCAGCATCACGTCGGTCTTCTGCCGCTGCACCACGACACCGTTCTTCTTCACCGTCGCTTCCGCAAGCGCGCGCCCCGAACCGCGGTCGAGCGCCACGTTCAACGCGATCTCGCCATCGCGCAGTTTTCCGGTCGCGGTTTCACGCGTGCCCGGCTCGACCAGCGCCGAAGCCCCGCCGAAGATCTTGCGACTCGACTCGTCGAGCACCACCACCTCCGCGAAGTACGCGGTGGCGGTCTGCCGCTTGCCGAGCAACTGATACTCCCGTTCCGTCGCCGGTTTGACAGAGATCTGCAGCGTCACCGGCTCATCGCCAGGCGCCGCGGCCGGAACGGAGTCGAAGAGCTGAACCGCCGGCTTGAAACCATCCGCGCCAACAAACACGAGAAACACGACCGCCCCAAACGTCCCAAGAGCGAGTACACGCTTCATCACGACCTCCTGTTGTTGATTGTAGGACGGTGGAGGGGGGGTGGGGTTCGCTTGGGATGACACTAAGGGTGGGCGTGCTCCTCCGTGTCATCCCGTGTCGCGAAGACGACACGGGATCCCCTGCCGACGGAGCGGGAGTCGTGCTATCGGCAGGGGATCCCTTCGACTCCGCGCTGCGCGCTCCGCTCGGGATGACACGAAGGGTGGGCACTGCCCCATGTGTCATCCCGACCGAGCGAAGCGAGTGGAGGGACCCCCTGCCGACGGAGCGAGTGTCGTGCTATCGGCAGGGGGTCCCTCGACTCCGCGCTGCGCGCTCCGCTCGGGATGACACGAAGGGTGGGCATCGCCCCATGTGTCATCCCGACCGAGCGAAGCGAGTGGAGGGACCCCCTGCGAACGGAGCGAGTGTCGTGCTATCGGCAGGGGATCCCTTCGACTCCGCGCTGCGCGCTCCGCTCGGGATGACACGGAGGGAGGGCGTGCTCCCATGTGTCGTCGCGTGTCGCGAAGACGACACGGGATCCCCTGCGAACGGAGCGAGTGTCGTGCTATCGGCAGGGGGTCCCTCGACTCCGCGCTGCGCGCTCCGCTCGGGATGACACGAAGGGTGGGCGTGCTCCTCCGTGTCATCCCGTGTCGCGAAGACGACACGGGACCCCCTGCGAACGGAGCGGGAGTCGTGCTATCGGCAGGGGATCCCTTCGACTCCGCGCTGCGCGCTCCGCTCGGGATGACACGAAGGGTGGGCGTGCTCCTCCGTGTCGGCCTAGCGGCGTTTGAGGTCGACGCGCATTCTTCCGAAGTCGATGACGACGTTGAAGTGTTTAAGCAGGTTCTGGCCGATGATGCCGACGGCGAGATCGCGTTCTTCGCCGCCGTACATTGGCAGGGTGCGGAAGTCGCCGGCCCAGCGGTCGAGGCCGATCTGTACGTCTTCGAGTTTGCCGCCGCGTTTCATGGCGCCGCCGAGTCCCTGCAGCATTGCCGAGTGGGCGCCGGAGCCGAACACCTGTACCGGCAGGCTGTGCACGCGCGCTTCGTTGAGGAACGTGATCTCGGAGCCGGTATCGAGCACGAACAGGAACCAGCCGCGCCGGTTGATCGCGCCGCGCACGTGGGGGCGGAAGCCGTCGAAGAAGAGATTCTGGTTCGCGTCGGGACGGCGTTCCGCTTCGACCAGGTGCGTGAAGATCGCGCGATTGCGATCGTAGTCGAGCTCGAGACGGAACTCCTTCAGGAGGTTCGAGCCGAGGAGGAAGTCCATGTGGAACTCCTTCCCCTCGCGCTTGTTGATCAGGAACTTCATCTTCTCGTCCGGCATGATCGCCACCGGCACGTTCTCGATCACGATGTCGCCGAGCTCCAGCGTGTCGAGAATGCCGAAGCGAACCTGAATCGGCTCGCCGAGAAGACCGAAGAACGTTCCCTCCATCTCGCCGAGACCGCGCACCGGCAGCGAGCGCGCCAGCCGCTCGGACATGATCGACAGCACCGCTCCGGAATCGATGATCGCGTCGATGTTCTGCCGGCCATTGAGTCTGGTCGCCACGCGCGGCACGTCGGGACGGCCGAAGCGGAACGGCAGCGCGTGCGTCGTTGCGCCGCGCACGCGATAGACCGGCACGTTCCGGAGCGACTCGAGGTACTTCAGGTGCCACGGGCGGATCTGCAGCCCGTGCTGCGCCGCGATCTGCGCCCATTCGAGACTCGACTCGAAGTTGTTCTCGAGATACTCGACCTGCGCGAGATCCCACGCCACGTCGGCGTAGGTGCTGCGAAACGGATCGAGATCGAGTGCGGCGCGCAGCCGCGCACGCGCATCGTCGAACCGTCCGGCGGCGAGATAGATCTTGCCGAGTGCGGCCAGATCGTTGGCGTTCTTCTTATTGCGCGTGTCGACGGTGGAGGCGAGCTCGATGGCCCGCAGATAATCGGCCTTGTCGTACATCGAGCGCAGATCGGAACCGCGCTCGATGTTCGTCGGCAGCAGCGTCAGCGGGCTCACGCTGACGTCCGTGTACAGCGCACAACCGCTGAGCAGCAGCAGGAACGCGACCGGAACGCTCTTCCGCAACATTTCTCTAATGACCTCGATGGCGCGGATTGTACGGGCGTACCGAGGAGCGTTGCCTGCGCGACGCGATTTCGTTCCCGCTGGTTCGGGGTTCTGTTACAGGCGGCGCGATGCACTATGCAGTTCGCACGAGGATGCCGAGTTCCCGAATCTGGTAGGCGAGCGCCTGGCGCGACATCTTCAATGCGGCGGCGGCGCGATTCTGATTGCCGCGCGATTCGAAGAGCGAGCGTTCGATGAGCTCGCGTTTGAAACGCATCACCGCATCCTGATACGAGCCCGCGGTAGCGCGCGCGGGGACGACGCCGCGCAGCCGTTCCGGAAGATGCTCGACGTCGATCGTCTTCGTTTCGCCGGCCATCGCATGTGCGCCGCGAATCGTGTTCTGCAGCTCGCGTACGTTGCCGGGCCACGCGTACGACGTGAAGATCGCTTCGACGTCGGAGGAGAACGCGGCCGCGCCGCCGCGATGCTTGTCGCGTTCGTTCGCGAGGAAGTGTTCGGCGAGCAGCAGGATGTCGGCGCCGCGTTCGCGAAGCGGGGGCAGCGCGAGCTCGACGCCGCGAACGCGATAGTAGAGATCGTCGCGGAACTGTCCCGCTTCGACGGCCGATGCGAGCCGGCGATTGGTGGCGCTGACGATGCGCACGTCGGCGGAGCGATTCATCGAGTCACCGACGCGGCGGAACTCGCCTTCCTGCAGAAAGCGGAGCAGTTTCGCCTGCGCGGGCAGCGGCAGCTCGCCGATCTCGTCGAGGAAGAGCGTGCCGCCGTCGGTGGTCTCGATCAGTCCCGCGCGATCGCGATCGGCGCCGGTGAATGCGCCGCGCACGTGACCGAAGAGCTCACTCTCGATGAGGTTCTCCGGAAGGGCCGCGCAGTTGACGGCGGTGAACTGCTTCTGGCGTCGCGACGACTGGCGATGAATGGCGCGCGCGACGAGCTCCTTGCCGGTGCCGGAGTCGCCGAGGATGCAGACCGGGACGTCGCGTTTCGCGATGCGTGCGACGAGGGATTCGAGCTCGCGGATCTGCGGCGAGCGTCCGATGATTCCGTCGATCGCGTTCTTCGCCTGCGCGCTGGCCTGCTCGTCCTGCTCGAGAATCCGTTTGAGCCGGTGGTTCTCGGCGCGCGTGCGAAAGATCGCCGCGACGGCGTCGCGGCCGTCGATGCTCCAGCGCGACGAGTGCTGAATGTAGAGGCGTTCGCGCTCGCTGCATTCGATCCAGTCTTCCCCTTTGTCGTCGTACGAATCGGGACGGTGCGAGCCGTGCGCGTTCCACTGGCCGAGGCGGTTGCGTGTGGCGAAACACCATGGCACGTCGAAGTCGTGTGCCGCGAACGGGAACTCGTGAATCGACGCGGAGCGGAGGATGCGCAACTCGATCTCCGCTGGTGCGGGCGCCGGGTCGTAATGCAGCGCGAGTTTCGCGGCCAGTGCGCGCGCGGTGGCGTCGTCGCCCGTTCGGATGGCCGCACGGAACTGTGCGAGCTCGCCCGGGATGCGGGACGTGCGCGCGTTCGTGCCGTTGCGCAGCGCCTCGTGCCTGCGCGTCAGCTCGGCGTTGCCGGAGCGCCCTTTCGAGCGCAGGTGCGTGTTCAGGTTCTCGAGCCAGTCGAGCTCGTCGAGGATCAGCGCGGCGGCTTCGCGAATCTGCTCGTGATGGCGCGGACGTTCCCAGACCGCATGCGCGGCACGCCGGGCATCAGCAAAGCGGCCGCGCGAGAAGTCGAGCTGCGCGGTGAGCAGTTGCAGCTCTTCGATGCGAATGACGTCGTCGTTGGCCTGGTAGAAACGGCGCAGACGGGAGATGCGCTGGGCCGCGTGCGCCCACTGCCCGTCGTCGGCGGCGAGATAGGCGAGCGTGAAGAGAATGCCGCCGGCGGCGCGATCGCCCTGCGTCTCTTCCACCTCGTGCAACGCCTCGACCGCGAGTGCGCGGGCGTCGTCCCACGCGCCGGCGGAGAAGGCCGAGAAGACGCGATCGAGCGACGCATCGATCGATTGCGTCAGGACGCGCGCCTCCCGATGCGCCTCCTCGGCCGCATTGCGCGCCGCCTCGAAGTCGCCGCGTTCGAGCGCGCGATAGGTCGCCACACGCGCGCGCAGATACGCGTCGTCGACGAGGTCGTTGTCGGCGCCGTGCAGCGCGCGTTCGTAGCGCGCCGCGACCGAGTCATCGCACGCATCGAGGATCTGCTTCGCCTCCTCTTCCCGATCGAGCAGCCGCAGCACCTCGGCGCGCAGCACGCTCGCTTCGTGCAACCGCTCCAGCCGCGTGAGGGCGGTCGCGTAATCGCCCATGCGCCGTTCGGCGCGTGCGAGCACCCGCTCATCATCCGGTGCGATGTCGCGGGCATCGCGATAGCGGCCGCAATCGATCAACGCGTGCGCGTAACGGCTTGCGAGCGACGGGGTGAGGATGCCGGCGGGGATGCGATGCAACGCGTCGATGATCGAACGCGCATCGGAGAACGTTGTTGCTTCGAGCGTTTCGATCGCTTTCGCTGTGTCGCCGGCGTCGAGCCAGAGCAGCGCCGCGTGCACTCCGTCGCTGTGCGTTGCGGCGACGCGCGCAATCGACGGACGTGAGGCGATCGGAATGAGCCGCGAGGCTTCTTCGCGAATCGCCTCGCCGGCGAAAACGAAATCGTCGTCGTCGACGCTGCAGACGCCTTCATGCGCGAGCTCTTCCAGCGCGCCGCTGAAGACAAATTGCTCGAGGAAACGCCGCGCCGTGAGACGAGGGATGCGAGTGCCGAGAAGGGCCAGAGCGGCGAGATAGGAACGGGTTGGTTCGGCGAACGGTGGAAGTGTCGAACGCGCCGAGGGGATGTCGCCGTTCGCGAGATAGGCATCGAACGCACTCGATTGCACGAAGTCATCGAACGGTCCGTGCATCGCGTCGCGCACGTGCAGCCGCGGTGCAACGAGAAACCAGCGCGTGGGCGGCAGCGGTGCTCCGTCGCGTGGCAGGAGCCACGTGCCGTGATGTCCGAGAATCGCGATCGCCTCCCGCGAGCCGGCGTCGAAGGCCGCTTCGTTCGTGACCAGGAAAACATGCGGCGCACCCGACGTCTTCGCGAGAATGCGCTCGGCGACGACGTTCGGTGCGAGTGAGGCGTCGAAGCTGCCGAGCGCCGAATAGCGTTCCAACGGTGAAGTGCCGTTGAAGACGATCGGCGTGAACGAGTCGTCGAGTTGCGCGAAGCGCAGCAGCGCGTCGAGGCAATGTTCGTCAGGGCAGGTGTAGCGCGCCGGTTCATTGACGATCGAGAGCAGGCCGTCGACCGTCGGCGAAAGCATCGCACCGCACGCCGCGGCGCGGGCCCACTTCAGATCGGCGGCGGCGTCATGAGAGAGCCGCGCGAATGCATCGGCGTAGATCGCATCGGCGCGTGCCCACGACTGCTGCAGGACCTCGAGCTCGACGCCGAGAAATTCGGCGAGCTCCTGCACGAGCGTGAGCACGGGAGGCGCGGTCGTCGGATCGGGCGCGCGCGCCGCGACGCGAACGAGCCGCACGTCGCTCGCGCGTTTCTGCACCACCGACCATTCGTGCAGCGCGAGATCGCCGTCGGCGATTCCCGCGAACTGGAGCAGCGCCTGATGCGCCGCGAACTGAGCCACGATCGACAAGCGATCGCGTGCGCCGAGGTTTTTGATTTCAGAGAGAGGATTTGCGGGGACGGCTTCGGTCCACGGAAGCGTCGAATGCCGCAGCGTGGCGATGGTCGCGTGTCCCCATGCGAACGCCTGCGCCGACAGCGCTGCCGCGGGGCGCGCGCGCCGGGTACCACCTCTCATGTTCATGGATGGCGCGGGAGGGTAAGGGAAGTGGTTGTTAATGTAAAGAGGAGAACACGCGCGCGAACGACGCGGCGCCGCGAATCACGCGCATCGCCACGTCAGATGAATCGCCGCAGATGTTCGCGCCACCAGGGCCAGTCGTGGCCGAACTGGCCGGGCCAGATCTCGAGGTGATTGGGGATTCCTTTCGCCCACAACAGTCCCGAGAAATCGCGGTTCTGCTGCACGAGCGAATCGTGTTCGCCGGTGGCGATGATCCAGTTCACGCGCGAGAGTTTGCCGACCCACTCCGCGTCCATGTTCGGGATGTAGGACGTCGGGCAATTGAAATAGCAGTTGTCATCCCAATGGCCGTCGAGGAACGAGTGGATGTCGAACACGCCGGAGAAACAGATCGCGCGGCTGACGATGTCGGGATACTTCGCGGCGAAGTTCGATGCGTGGTAGGCGCCGAAGCTCGCGCCGTACACGGTGAGATCTCCGCGTTGGGCGCGATTGTGAATGTAGGGCACGAGCTCGTGGCGCAGATACGAGTCGTACTGCACGTGGCGCGCGGCGCGCACGGCGGGATGAACGTTCTTGTTGTACCAGCTCTCGCTGTTCACCGTGTCCGGAAGAATCAGCTGGATCTCGCCGGCATCGACTTTGTCCTGCACCGACGCCGCGAGATGAAAGTCTTCATTCTCGAAATAGCGTCCGGCGGATGTCGGGAAGAGGATCGCCGGACGGCCGAACTTGCCGAACCAGAGAAACTCCATGTCACGGCCGAGGGAGGGAGACCACCACTTTACGTGTTCGCGGTACATGATTTTTCGGGAGCGGCGTTGCCGCCGGGGCGGGGATTCTATACGATCGCGCGCCCCTGGAGACTGATATGCGTAAGAAACGAATTGCCGTCCTGTTCGGCATGGAAGACACCTTCCCCTGGGCGCTGATCGACACGATCAATCAGCGCGGTGGCGGCGAGATCGAAGCATCGGCCGCCGAGATTTCGTATCTCAAAGACGACGGCGTTTTTCCGTACGATCTGATCCTCGACCGCATCAGTCACGAGGTGCCGTTCTATCGCACCTATCTGAAGTGTGCGATGGCCTCGGGCGTGCGCGTCGTCAATAACCCGGTGTGGTGGTCGGCGGACGACAAGTTCTTCGACAACCTCGTGGCCAAGGCGCAGCACGTCGCCGTGCCGCGCACCGTACTGCTGCCGCACAAGCAGTATCCGCCCAACACCGAAGCGAAGTCGTTCCGCAACATGCAGTGGGTGAACTGGGACGAGGTCTTCGAATACCTCGGCTGGCCGATCTTCATGAAGCCGGCGTATGGCGGCGGCTGGAAGGACGTCTACAAGGTCCACAACCCGGACGAATTCTTCGCCGCGTACGACCAGACCCGCGACCTGACGATGATGGCGCAGGAAGCGATCGAGTTCGAATCCTACTGGCGCTGCTACGTTCTCGGCCGCAGCCGCGTGAAGATCATGGGGTACGAGCCGAAGAACCCGCATCACCTCCGCTACCAGCACGACTACAAACAGTCGCCGGAGCTCATGGAACGCATTCATCGCGATGCGCTGGCGCTGTGTGAAGGCCTCGGCTACGACATGAATACCGTCGAGTTCGCGGTACGCGACGGCGTGCCGTACGCCATCGACTTCATGAACTGCGCGCCCGACGCCGATCGCAATTCCGTCGGCGAAGAGAACTTCGACTGGATGGTCTCCAACATGGCCGACGTGCTGATCGAGATGGTGCGCGGCGAGAAGAAGTTCGAGATGACCGGCTCCTGGCCCACCGTTATGGATGTGAAGAAGGATGTGAGCAAGCCGGTGGCTTAACGTATTCTTTCGCGCATGCCTTCAGAGCCATCCTTCACCCTCGGGATCGAGGAGGAGTTCCAGGTCGTCGATCCCGAGACGCGCCAGCTGAAGTCCCACATCTCCGAGCTCTTTGCCGAAGGGGAGAAGCGGCTCAAAGACGAGATCAAGCGCGAGATGCACGACGCGGTGATCGAAGTCGGTACGCCGATCTGCCGCGACATCAGTCACGCCCGCCGCGAGATCACCCGTCTCCGGCGGGAGATCATTCACCTCACCCACGATGCCGGCCTGCGCATCGCCGCGGCCGGCACGCATCCGATCTCGCACTGGAACAGCATCCCCATCACGTCGAACGAGCGCTACGACAAGATCGTGTACGAGCTGCAGATGCTGGCTCGGGCGAACCTGATCTTCGGGCTGCACGTGCACGTCGCGGTCGAAGATCTCGAGACGCGCATTCAGGTGATGAATGCGACGCGCTACTTTCTGCCGCACATCTTCGCGCTCAGCGTGAACTCGCCGTTCTGGTGCGGGCAGGACACCGGCTGGAAGAGCTATCGCGCGAAGGTGTTCGAGCGTTTTCCGCGCACCGGACTGCCCGATCATTTCGATCGTCTCAGCGATTACGACGCCTACGTCGAGACGCTCATCAAGACCAACACCATCGACAACCCGAAGAAGATCTGGTGGGACGTGCGTCCGCATCCGTTCTTCCCGACGCTCGAGTACCGCATCTGCGACGTGCCGATGCGCATCGAAGAGACGTTGTGCCTGGCCGCGCTCTTTCAGGCGCTGACGGTGAAGCTCTACCGCATCTACCGCAAGAACATGGGCTGGCGTCACTACCGGCGCATGCTGCTGAACGAGAACAAGCAGCGCGCGGCGCGCTTCGGCACGGGCGGGAAACTGATCGACTTCGGCAAAGGAGAAGAGGTCGAGTACACGGCCCTGCTCGATGAGCTGCTCGAGTTCATCGACGACGTGGTCGACGAGCTCGGATCGCGCAACGAGGTCTACTACGCGCGCGAGATCCTGAAGAACGGCACCGGTGCCGATCGCCAGCTCGCCGCGTATGCGAAGCGGAAAGAGTTGAAGGACGTCGTCGATCTGATCATCACGGAGACGGAGCTCGGCACGGCTTGATTCGCTACGACATCCATGAGGAGCATCCGTTCTTCGAGTACGTGCGTCTCGAAGACTCGGTGCCGGAGGCGCGAGAGGATCGGATCGACGTCGCGCTGCTCGACATGAATCACCTCTGGCCGAACCTCGGCCACGATTCGCTCGTGCACATCGTGCTCGAGACCGCCGAGTCGCTGCGCGACGAGCTCGCGAAAACGGGCGCGAAAGTGCGCGTGCTCTCCTTCGACGTGCGCTACCGGCAGCTCGTCCCCGAAGCGCGACGCTTTCGGCTCTTCATCGGGACCGGCGGCCCCGGACATCTCGATCCGCGACTGAACGACGGCGTGTCGGAGTTCAGCCAGGGGGTGCACGAAACGGACGCCTGGGAGCGCCCGCTCTTTCGTCTCTTCGACGAGATCCTCGGCGACCCCGACTCGGCCATGCTCGCCGTCTGCCATTCGTTCGGACTGATCTGCCGCTGGAGCGGGATCGCCGAGCCGGTGCTGCGCAACGAAAAGAGCAGCGGCCTGCGCATCAATCGCCTGTCGCGCGAGGCGATGCAGCATCCGTGGTTCGAGCAGTTCGCCGGCGAGCTGCCCGATCACCAGCACTTTCACGTCGTCGACAATCGTCTCTTCGACCTCATGCTCGAAGACGCGGGGAAAACGATGCCGATCGCGTTCGAAGCGGCCGGCAGCAGCGCGCTGACGATGGTCGAGATCGCGCGCGACGCCAGCGGCAGCATGCCGCGCTTTCTCGCCTTCAACCACCATCCCGAGATCATGGACCGCGAGCACGTGCTGCAGGTGCTCGACGAAAAGCGCGCCCATCACGAAGTCGATGACCGGTGGTACGAGGAGCGCGTGAGCACGCTCGGGCAACTCTTCGGCGAGCAGGAACGCCAGAGCCGGTTGACCTCGCAATACACGCTCATCGAGCCGCTGCGATTTCATCTGGAACGGGCGCTGAAACGGTAGCGGTATTGAAGGTTCCCCGATGACATAATCCGCCCCCGATGAACGCCCCCGGGCTGAACATCGTCGCGATCGGCGGCGGGACGGGTCTTTCCACGCTGCTGCGCGGACTGAAGTCGTACGTGGAGGCCGATGGGCCGAACTCGATCGATGCGCTCGGCGCGATCGTGACGGTCACCGACGAAGGCGGCAGCTCGGGCGAGCTGCGCAAGGAGTTCGGAATGCTGCCGCCCGGCGACATCCGCAACTGCATCGTTGCGCTCGCCGATCAGGAGCAGCTCCTCTCGCAGCTCTTCGCCTATCGCTTCGACACGCACTCCGCGTTCAAGGGTCATTCGCTCGGCAATCTGCTGCTCACGGCGATGACCGACATCACCGGCAGCTTCGACAACGCGGTGCTGAAGGCGAGCGAAGTGCTCAACATCCGCGGCGAGATCTATCCGTCGACGCTCACCGACGTCCGGCTGCGCGCGACGCTCGAAGACGGGAGCGAGCTGCTCGGCGAAGTGGCCATCAGCGGCTCGTTCATCGGCGAGGAGCCGCGGACGAGCGTGCGCCACGCGCGCATCACGCACCTGGCGCTCGAGCCCGAAGACGTACAGCCCACCGAAAAGGCGCTCAACGCGCTGGCGGCGGCGGATCTCATCATCGTCGGCCCCGGATCGCTTTACACGTCGGTGCTGCCGAATCTCGCGATCCGCAACATCGCCGATGCGCTGCGCACCGCGAAGGCGCTGCGCGTCTACATCTGCAACGTGATGACCCAGCCGAACGAGACCGATGACTACACGGCGCAGGATCACCTGCGCACGATCATCGAGCACGCCGGGATGGTGGTCGACGTGATGGTCATCAACGGACGCAAGCCGTCGGACGCGATCCTGGCAACGTACGCGAAGCTGAATCAGTATCCGGTGCCGTTCGACGTCGAGGAGATCCGCGCGCTCGGCGTCACGCCGTTTTTCGGCGACATCATTGCAGAGGGCAACTTCGTGCGGCACGATCCGAACGCTCTCGCGCAGACGATCTTTCAGCTCTACGACCGTTACGGCCGCACGCTCAAGAGAATGAGACGCGACGCATGAATCAGAACCTCGAAGTAGTGATCCTCGCCGCGGGCCTCGGCACGCGCATGAAGTCTTCCACCATCAAGATCCTTCACCGCGCCGCCGGCCGGCCGATCATCGATTACGTGCTCGATCTCGCCGCCGGAGTCGGCGCGAATGCACCGGTGCTGATCGTCGGACATCAACGCGATGCGGTGCAGAACGCGATCGGCGCGCGCGCGCGATACGCGGTGCAGGAAGAGCAGAAAGGCACCGGCCACGCCGTGCTGCAGGCCGCTCAGGCGATCGAGCCGGCGCAGGGCAAACGGGTGTTGATTCTCTCCGGCGACGTGCCGCTCACGCGTCCCGAAACCTTGAAGCGGCTGCTCGAGGAGCACGAACGCTCCGGCAACGCGCTCACGCTGCTGACGATGGAGCTCGAACAGCCGGCGTCGTACGGCCGCATCGTGCGCAGCGACGACAACTCCGTCACGCGCATCGTCGAGTTCAAGGATGCGAACGACGACGAAAAGAAAATCAGGGAAGTGAACGCCGGCATCTACGTCTTCGACGGCGAGCACCTCTTCGACAATCTGCGCAATCTCCAGCCGAACAACGCGCAGGGCGAGTACTACCTCACCGACGTGCTCGGCGTGCTGCGCGACAACGGCCATCGCGTCGGCGCGGTGATCGTCGACGATCCGGTCGAAGCGCTCGGCGTGAATTCGCGCGGAGAGCTCGCGCAGGTCGAAGCGGAGATCCAGCGCCGCGTCGTCGACTCGCTGATGAAAGAAGGAGTGACGTTCCGCAACCCGAACACCGTGGTCATCGATTCGACGGTGAAGATCGGCGCGGACACGGTCGTCTATCCGTTCGTCACGATCGAAGGGAAAACCACGATCGGCAGGAACTGCGTGATCGAGCCGGGCGCGCATCTCATCGACGTCACCATCGGAGACGACGTGCACATCAAGACCGGCACGGTCGCCGAAAGCGCGATCATCGAGGAAGACGCCGCGGTCGGACCGTACGCGCACCTTCGTCCCGGCACGAAGCTCGGACGCAAAGTGAAGGTCGGCAACTTCGTCGAGACGAAGAAGGCGATCTTCGGCGCCGGCGCCAAGGCATCGCATCTCTCGTACATCGGCGACGCCGAGGTCGGCGCGGAGGTGAACATCGGCGCCGGCACGATCACCTGCAACTACGACGGAAAGAACAAGCACAAGACGACGATCGAGGATGGCGCATTCATCGGATCGGACAGCCAGCTCGTCGCGCCGGTGACGATCGGCCGCGGCGCCTACGTCGGCGCGGGCTCCACGATCACGAAAGATGTCCCTCCCCATGCACTCGCCCTCAGCCGCACGCCGCAGAGGGTGGTGGAGGGGTGGGCCGATCGGAAGAAGAAGTAAGAGAGCGCGTCCGGCCGGATCCGCCGGCAATGCACGAGAAAACCCGCTTTACGCTGTAAACCTTTTCCCGCGGCCGGCCGTACATTGACCTCATGACTACCGTCATCGAGGTCTCCGGCCTCCGCAAGGAATACCGGTCGTCCTTCGGCAAGGGCCGGATCACGGCGCTGGATGGCATCGACTTCCAGGTTCAGGAAGGCGAGCTGTTCGGCCTGCTCGGTCCCAACGGCGCCGGCAAGACGACGACCGTAAAGATTCTCCTCGGACTGACGCACGCAACCGCGGGCGATGCAAAGGTCTCCGGCCTGCCGGTGCGCGATCCAGAATCGCGGCGCCGCGTCGGCTACCTGCCCGAGGGCCACAAGATTCCGAACTACCTGACGGCGCGCCAGGCGATGTCGATCTTCGGCCGCATGTCGGGCATGAGCTCGGATGCTCTCAAGAAGCGCATTCCGGAACTGCTCGATCGCGTGCGCCTCACGAACTGGGCGGACGTGCGCGTCAAGAAGTTCTCGAAAGGCATGACCCAGCGACTCGGTCTCGCCTGCGCGCTCGTGCATGCGCCGCACGTCCTGCTCCTCGATGAGCCGACCGACGGCGTCGATCCGGTCGGCCGCCGCGAGATCCGCGACTTCCTGATCGAGGAAGCACGCGGCCACGGCACCGCCATCCTGCTCAACTCGCATCTCCTTTCCGAGATCGAGCTCACGTGCGATCGCGTGGCCATGCTGCGCAACGGCAAAGTCGCCGCATTCGGCACCGTCGAAGAGCTGACGCGCAGAAGCGCCACCTACAAGATGGGCGCGACGCCGATCGACGACTCGCTCGTGGCCGCGTTCAAGGAAACGGGCGCCGGCGTCGAGCGGGTGAACGGACACATGGTTCTCTCCGTCGACGACGTGCAGCATCTCAATGCTCTCGTCGACAAACTGCGCGCGCGCGGCGGCGTGCTCACCGAGCTCACGCCGGTGCGCTCGTCACTCGAAGACGTGTTCGTCGACCTCGTCCGCGCCGATGCGCACGACAGCGTGGGAGCGCACTGACATGAAAGTTCTGGCAGCCAACATCGAAGACGTGATGCGCGAAGCCGCGGCGCGGTGGACGCTGATCGCGTACTTCTTTCTCTCCACGCTGTTCATCATCATCTTCGCTTCCGCCATCAATCTTGATATCGTGGACGGCGCACTTGCCGGCGCAAAGCTCTTTGGCAAGGAAGTCCAAATGCGGGACACGATCTCGATCGAGAAGCTGGTCATGGGCACCGAATCGGTCTTCGCCGGCGTGCTCTACCTCTTCTGCACGCTGCTGGCGATCTTCGCCACGGCGCATCTCGTGCCCCGCATGCAGGACAAAGGAACCATCGATCTCTATCTCTCGCGTCCGGTCGGCCGCGTGAAGCTGCTCATGTCGCGGTACCTGGCGGGACTCATCCTCGCGTCGAGCAACGTCATCTATCTCATGAGCTCGATCTGGCTGATCGTCTACTGGAAGACGCAGGTCGCGCATCCCCGCTTTCTCCTGGCCGGCGGCATCATCATCTTCGTCATCGCCACGCTGCTCGCGTTCGCATTCCTGATCGGTGTCGTGACGTCGTCGACGGCCGTGTCGATCATGACCACATACGCCATCACGCTGTTCTCCACGATTCTGGTGGCGCACGACAAGATGGCCGCTGCGGTGTCGCGCGAGTGGCAGGCGTGGCTCATCGACGGTCTGTACTGGGTTTGTCCGAAGACGGTCGAGCTCGGGCAGGCGGTGGTGGCCATCGTCGGCGGCGAAGGGCTCGGCATGCCTGAAAAAATCAGAAGCGTTCTCTTCACCCCTGCTCCCTACGTCTCGACCGCCGCGTTCGGCGTCGTCTGTCTCGTTCTCGCGTCCTGGTTGTTCACTCGAAAGGAGTTCTAGTCCATGAACGTCAAATCTTTCCTCCGTCAAATGGCAGTAGCCTCGGCGTTTGCCGCGTTGGCGATGCCGGCACTCGCGAAGGACGATGCTCTCTCGCTCGTTCCGGCAAACGCGGTCACGGTCGGCATGGTCAAGCTGGCCGAAATGCGCAGCAGCCCGTTGTCGTCGATGCTGTTTCAGCACACCGACAAGATGACCGTCGACGGGGAGGCGGCGAAGTTTCTCGCCGAGGCCGGTCTCTCGCCGACGAAAGACGTCGACGTCCTCGTCGTGGCCACGTCTCCGCGTACGTCCCTCGGCTCCGAAGCCGATGTCGTCGTGATCGCCGAAGGCCGTTTCAATCCGGAGCGCCTCAGCAGCGCGCTCGTCTCGCGCGGTGCGACGAAGAAGGACAACTACATTCTGCTCACGCATGAAGGCGACAACGACAAGGAGACCGGCGCGGTCGCGTTCCCGAGCACGTCGCTCGCGATCGCCGGCACCGAGCGTGCGGTCGTCGCCGCGCTTGCGGCGCGCGCAAACGGCGGCACCGGTTTCCGCGCCCGCGGGATCCTCGGCGCCGATATCAATCGCGTCGATCCGAATGCAACCGCCTGGGCGCTCGTCGACGTGCAGCGTGCGGCGCGCCTCGCGAAAGCAGGCAGCGTCAACACCGGCAAAGGCAACTCCGGCGAAGCGCTGCAGCAGGCGCTGAAGACGCTCTCCACGTTTGCGGTGTGGGCCACCGACAAGGGCAATGAGCTCGAGCTCGCCGCCGTCGGTACGTCTGCCGATGAAGAGACGCTGCAGCTGCTCGAAGACACCGTGCGCGGTGCGCTCTCCGCGCTGCGTCTCGCGGTGAAGGACAAGTCGCCGGAGATGGTCTCGGTGCTGCGCGGCTTCGAAGTCTCGCAGAAGCGCGGACTGGTGAAGGTCGAAGGCTCGATTCCGGCCGCGGCGCTTCGCGAGCTGATGGCGAAGCAGACCGCCGCCAGGTAACGAAGTCTTCTCTCGCAAAACGCCGGCGCCCTCGCGGACGCCGGCGTTTTCTTTTTACGCCGTCACGCTGACCGCGCTGAGCCGCGACTCCACCGCATCCCAGTCGACGTTCGAGAGGAACGCCTCGATGTACTTCGGCCGCTCGGCCGGCTTGTAGTCGAGCAGGAACGCGTGTTCCCACACGTCCATCACCACGAGCGGCACGAAGCCCGACACGTTGCCGGTCTCGTGCAGATCGATCCAGTGATTCGAGACGAAGCCGGTCTTCGGATCGAGATAGCAGATCGCCCAGCCCACACCGCGCATCTTGCCGATGCTGGAGAAATCCGCTTTCCAGAGATCGAAGCTCGGGAAGACGCGCTCGACGGCCTTGCGGAAGTCGGACGTCTTCGACGGCTCGCCGCCGCCCTGCCGTTTCATGTTCGCGAAGTAGTACTCGTGCAGGACCATGCCGTTGTACTCGAAGCCGAGACGGCGGGTGAGCTCGGAGTAGGCGGGCATGTCGGCCGGCGGAACGCCCCCTTCCTTCACGAGGCTGGCGATTTTCTCGTTCAGCGTGTTCGTGTTGGTGACGTAGCCCTCGTAGAGCTTGAAGTGCATCTCCAGGGTCTGATTCGAGATGCCGCTGAGGTCGGAGAGATTGAAGGTTTTGGCTTTGTACGTCTTCGGTTCCATGACCGGATCATTTGCATGACGCACACCCGGGTCAAGCTGTCCGGAAGGACAGGATTGTTTTTCAGCGCACGCAACGGAACGTCGCGTAAACGTACGGATAATTCGGCCGGAACCAGTTCCTGAAACTGCGGCGCACGAGCTCGCGTGCGGTCACCGGCGAGGCGCCTTTCATCACGTAATGCGCGCCGTCGAAGAAGTCGGCCGAATACACCGGATACGACGGCATCGGCTCGAATCCGTCGAAGCCCGCGAACAGCGTCGACGTCCACTCCCAGCCGTTGCCGATGAGGTCGTACACGCCGAAGACATTCGGTTCGTACGAGCCGATGGCGACCGGGTCGTAGTGCGCGAAATCGAAATTACCGCGCGAGGCGTCGAGCGGCTCCTGCTGCGCCTCGTCACCGTACGCGGCGCGATCGAACTCCGCTTCCGTCGGCAGCCGCATGCCCTTCCATTTCGCGTACGCGGTGGCCTCGTCGTGCGTGACGTACACCGGCGCGTCGAGCGGCAGCGGTGTCGCGCCGAGCAGTCCGCGATAGCACCACTGCCCGTTTTCACGCATCCAGAAATGCGGTGCGCTCGCGCCGGTCGCTTCGACGAACGCGAGGTAATCGCCGTTCGTGACGTTGTGTGCATCGATCTCGAACGCATCGACGTCAACGAAATGGCGAGGGAACTCGTTGTCCCAGCCGAACGCCTCGCCGCGCACTTGTCCGAGGGTGGCGCGTCCGCGCGGAATCCTGACCATCCGTTTGTCGGCCGATGCTCGCGAGATCGTGAGCGGCGTGCCGGCGGCTTTCTGCGAATACGGCAGGTTGTGCAGCATGTAGAGCAGCGTCTCGTGATGCATCTGCTCGTGCTCGAGAATGGTCAGCACCGCCTCGCCACCGCGCAGCTGCGGCACGCGATCGTCTTCGAGCGGCGCGTGCAGCAACGCCTCTTCGACGCGCGCGTCCCACTCCGCGGCGAGCCGCAGCACCTCTTCCCGGGCGGGCCAGAGATCCGTCGGATTCGTGACCGACGCTTCATCCTCGGGATCGATGCCGCGCGCGAACAGCTCTTCGCGTCGCGCGTCGACGCTCTCTCCTTTATGCGCGAGCTTCACGAGAGTGTTGAAGCTGAAGGCGGGGAAATGGCCCTCGTAGAAAACGATCGGATTGCGCAGCGCGATCGGCCGGTCGTAATACGCCGCGTCGTTCACGAGCGCGAACAACTCCTTCGTCCGCTCGCGATTTGCGCGATACCACTTCAGCAGATCGTCACGCGTGATGCCGTTCGGATAGGCGTGATGCCGGAGACCGCTCATTGCGTCGCGTATGGTAGTGGAGTCGAAGCACGCGCCGCGCCTCAGCTCACGCCGTCACCTCTTCTCCCACCGGAATCTCCACGACCCGGAATGGCTGCCGCTCGGGAAAACTGGTCAGCAGCACCGGCATCGCCACGTTGTAAACCGGTGCGGCCCCTTTCGTTCGCCCCTGCGGCGCGCCGCGGTGCGCATGACCGTGGAACACGGCATTGACGCGATAGCGATCGATCGGCTCTTCGAGTCGCGATGAGCCGAGGAAAGCGACGATCTCGAGCGGTTCCCCTTCGACCGTGGCCTGAATCGGCGAGTAGTGCAGCACCGCGATCTTTTGCGGCGTACGCAAACGCGCCAGGGCCGCTTCGAGCTTCAACGATTCGTTGATCGCCTCGTGCACGAAGTCTTTGATGATCGGCTCGCCCCATGCGCCGAGCGCGCGACGGCCGAAGCCGCCCGCGAAGCCTTTCACCCCGGCGAAGCCGACGCCGTGCAACTCGTACGAGTCGCCGTCGAGAATGACCACGCCCGCATCGGAGAGGATCGAGACCAGCTCCTTCTCGTTGTTCGACTCACAGTCGTGATTGCCGAGCACGGCGATGGCGGGGATGCGCAGCGACGAGGTGATTTCCTTCGCCAGAATCTTCGCCTCCTCGGAGGTGCCGTAATCGGTGAGGTCACCGCACAGCAGAATCACGTCGGCCTCTTCGGTCGCTTTCGCGAAGAGCGGCTGCAGCATTCCGGCCGAGCTCTTCTTTACATGAATGTCGGCGACGGCGGCGATCCGGAGTGTTTCTCGTTCCATGTCACTTCGCTCCATCAACAGCGATGCCCGCCGTCCACAGCTCGATGTCTTCGGGCGACATCGTGTCGTGCACGAGGCGTGCGTCGTCGTAACCCCATTCGCGAATGTCCTTCAGATACTGCTGGCGCGAGAGGATCGTGCCGTAGTTGACCTTCTCCTCCGCATTGCCGGAGAGCGTCTCCGCGCGCAGACGTGAGGTCAGCTCGTCGATCACCCAGCGCGGCACCTGGTCGCGATCGCTCGGATAGATGAAGCCGAACATCACGATGTGTGCGTAGAGCGCCCGCCAGTACGGGCCGAACCGGTCGAGTAACCGCTGCCAGTCGAGTCGATCGCCGACCGCACGCACGACATGCGCGACGTCCGCGCCGTCGAAACGCTCGCGCTCCATGATCAAACCTTTCGACCAGATCATCTCCTCGGCGGGGATGAGCTGCACCGGCACGCCGAAGACCGTCTCGTCCACCGCATGCTCGAACCAGAGGTCATCGACCTCCGCCACACCATTGCCGGCGCTGTAGATCAGGTCGACGAAATCGTCACCTTTGTAAGCCTTGCCGAGCCAGTGCGGAAACGTCAGCTCCGCCTTGTATCCGTGCTTCTGGAATGCCCACGCCGCGCGGCCGAAATCCTCGCGGCGGATGAAGACGTCGAAGTCCTTGGTGTGACGCTCGATTCCGGTGTAGCGGGCGAACGCATACGCCCCGCCGACGAGGTGCGGAATCGCGGCATCTTTGAGGATGGCGAGCGCGTGCCGGTAGAAGCGAATGCTCGCATCGGAGAGGACGGCCTGTTCAGTCGCAGCCATGTGGTCCCTGTCTCTTTCTTGCGCCAAATAACTGATGGCGTGGAATGGGAGAAGAGCAGGTTCTGTGCCGCGGTGATGAAGCGGTAAGAAGTGGGATTGCAGGGAGTTACGCGTGCAGATGGGGCGCGACGGACGAGCCCGTGCGGCTGCTAGTTCACGGCGGCGCCGATCATGATCGGCGAGCCGGTGGTGGTGATGCGGAAGTCGGGCGGGGCGGTGCCGATGGTGAGCGAGCGTTTGTCCGCCGCCCATTTGCCGAGGCCGGCGTCGCAGTTCTTGAGGGCACAGAGGATGTGCGCGGAGGCCGTACGCGCCTCGATCTTCGGAGCGGTGGTGCTACTTTGCTGCACCTTCAATGCAACCGATCCTGCACGCGAGTAGGCTTCGGCGCGGCCGGTGATGCGGTCGAGAGTGATGCCGCCGCTGTCGGTGGAGATGACGTACTTGCCGATCGACTGCACCACCGAAATGCCTCCGCCGGTGGCGGAGGCTTTCACGCGTCCGTTCATGTTGCGGATGGCCACGCCCCCGTTTTTCGCGCGCACGTCGACGTACGTTCCCTTCGGCACGAAGAGGGTCATGTTCACCCACCACGCCTGCGTGTTGTCGTTCTGCGGCCCGAGAGCTTCGATGCGGCCGTTGGCGAAAGAGACGGTGATCGCGCCGAGAGCGCGCTGGGCCTGCTCGCGGGAGTTGGCGGCGGCGAAGCGGCAGACCTGCAGCCGCGCAAACGGCTTGTTCCAGCCGCGGATGGAGACGCCGCCTTCCTGACTTGCGTCCACACGGAGCTGCGGCTCTGCGCCGGTCAGCGAAAGCTCGCGCTGTTCGGAATCGCTGACCTGCTGCGTGAACGTGGTGAAGGTGGTCTTGTAGAAGTGTTCGCAGTCGCCCGCCGAGTCGGCGGAGTGGTCCTGCTCCGAGCCGATGATCTGACGCTCCAGTGCAGCGTCCGCCGGGATCGCCGCGAAGAGGACGATCGACAGAATGAGGGCAACCCGTTTCATACGGTCCTGATGTCTATACGGTTACGAACGAGCTTCAGTTAGGTTTCGACGGCGTGGCCGTCAGCGGTGGCCGGCCAAGCCTGCCTCACGGCGGGCTCCTCGGGGCCGAACATTTCGCAAAATCATCCAGCGATCGGCGGAATGTACGGCAACGTGCGTGCGAACAGCCAGCACAGCAGCAGCACCACCGGCGCGTGAAAGAGCAGTTGCAGGATCGAGTAGCCGGCCAGATCGCGCGCCTTGACGTTGAGGATGCCCATGAGCGGAAGCATCCAGAACGGATTGATGAGGTTCGGCAGCGCTTCGGCGGCGTTGTAGATCTGCACCGTCCAGCCGAGGTGCACGTGCCATGAGCTCGCGGCGGCCATGACGTACGGCGCCTCGATGATCCACTTGCCGCCGCCCGACGGGACGAACATGCCGAGCATTGCGGAGTAGAGCGCGACCACGAGCGGAAACGTTTCCTTCGTGGTGATGTGCACGAAGAGCTCCGCGAGACGTTCGGCGATCGGTGTCTTCGAGATCATCCCGAAGATGCCGCCGTAGAACGGGAACTGGATCAACACGCCGGCCGTGGCCGGAACCGATCTGCCGACCGCGCGCAGAAACGAACGTGGCCGCCAGTGCAGCAGGAGGCCTGCCGCGAGGAACGCGAGATTGAAGTTGTTGAGATCGAGCGCGGCCAGCCCTCCTTTCTCGAAGAACTGCTGGCCGAGAAACCAGAACATCAGCGCGGCGACGAGGATGCTGAGCACCGGATGGTTCTCCGCCCGTTCGCCCGGCGTCGCCGGTGGCGCGACGCGTTCTTCGGCCTCGCGCTGCGTGGGCATCGGACGCGCGTCTTCATCGCGCGGTGCGGAGTAGTAGGCGACCAGAATCGAGACGACGATCAGCACCAGCGCCATGACCACGCTTTGCCAGAGAAAGATCGTCTGCGTCAGCGGAAGCACGCCGGTGATCGGCAGCAGCGACGCCGGGATCGAAGACTTCGTCGCCTGCAGCAGCGCGGCGGACGATGAGAGACCGAGTGCCCAGACGCTCCCCAGCCCGAGGTAGGCGGCGGCGCCGATGGCGCGATAGTCGACGCGCGGATTGCGCCGCGTGATCTCGCGCACCAGCAGCCCGGTGAAGATCAGCGAGAGCCCCCACGAGAGCAGGGAGGAGAGCATCGCGAACGCCGCGACGAATGCCACCGCACCGCGACCGCTTTTCGGAATCGCGGCGAGCTTCGCGGTCAGCCGCGCAATCGGCGGCGAGCTGGCGACGACGAATCCGCCGACGATCACGAGGGCCATCTGCATCGTGAAGTTCACGAGCGACCAGAAGCCGCTCCCGAATTCGTGCGCGAGCCTCGACGGCGCCACGCCGATCGAGAGTCCACCGGCGAACACGAGCACGATTGCACCGAGTGCGAAGACGAAGGCGTCGGGAAACCAGCGCTCGCAGGCGTCGGCGATGCGCGAGCCGAGACGGGCCAGAACGTTCGAGCGGTTCTGCATTCGTCTATGGTGCCGGAGAGACGAAGTTCGGTCCTCCATTTTTCCGAAAGCGGAGCGCGGCGAATGATCGTGCGCACACGGCTGGCAATCGTTGTGCACGCTGCGCTCGCATGGCAACAGCACAAGCGACGACCGATCACGATGCAATTCGTCAGTGGGTGGAAGCGCGCGGTGGCAATCCGGCGCGCGTGACGGCGACGGGGACGCGCAGCGATCCTGGGATTCTGCGCATCGATTTTCCAGGCTACAGCGGCGAGGACACGCTCGAAGCGATCGAATGGGACGAGTTCTTCGAGTGGTTCGATCGTGACGGGCTGGCGCTCCTTCTTTCGGAGGAAGACGACAACCGCTTCAACAAGTTCGTGAGCCGCGACAACGTCGAAGGGGAAGCGTCTGGCGGCAATGCGTCCAGAGGCAAGTCGTCGTCGAAGCGACGCGCGCCTTCGTCTTCGAAGAAGCGCGCGTCCGCGTCGTCGAAGAAAGCCGCGTCGAAGAAAGCCGCTTCCGCCTCCTCGAAGAAAACATCTTCGAAGAAAGCATCGGCGAAAAAGGCGTCTTCGAAGAAAGGCTCCACCGCTTCGAAGAAGGCGGCATCCAGGAAAGCAGCATCGAAGAAAGCCGGTGCGTCGCGAAAAGCGTCCTCCGCGTCGAAGCGCAGCGCTGCCTCCTCGAAACGCAGCGCAACCGCGGCGAAGCGGAGCGCAGGTTCTTCGAAGAAGCGCGGCGTGACCTCGTCGAAGAAAGCGGCTTTCTCAAAGAAAGCTGCTACCTCGAAGAAAGCGACTTCCGCGAGGAAAGCGGCAGCTCCTGCGAGAAAGGCGGCCTCGTCGAAGAAAGCGCCGGGCGTGAAACGGACGGCGGCGAAAGCGTCGAAGAAGACGTCCACCAAGTCGAGAAAATCGACCGCGAAGAACGGCGGCTCGCTCATCACCACCGATCACGACGAGATCCGCGAGTGGGTCGAGGCGCGCGGCGGCTTCCCGGCGCACGTGAAACGGACCGGCCGGAAGAAGAACGATCCGGGTGTGCTGCGCATCGACTATCCCGGCTTCAGCGGCACCGAATCGCTCGAGCGCATCGACTGGGATGAGTGGTTCGATGCCTTCGACCGCAACAAACTCGCGTTCCTCTATCAGGACAAACGAAACTCGCGCTTCTCGAAGCTCGTGAACCGGTAGACTCGCGGCCGTGAGTCGCGAGTTTCAACGCTGGGATGCCGTTCCTTTCCCGCACGAAGAACGGGCGGTCGCGACACGCTTCGAGCATCGCGACCGCCTGCAGACCCTCTCCATCGACGCCGCCTCGCTCGCATCCGAATTGAAGCGTCACGTCCGCGGCGAAGTGCGCTTCGACGATGGCTCGCGCGCGCTCTACGCCACCGACGCCTCGAACTACCGGCAGACGCCGATTGGCGTGGTCGTCCCCCGCGATGCCGATGACGTCGTCGCCACCGTGGCCCTGGCGCGCAAACATGGCGCGCCGATCCTCGGCCGCGGCGCCGGCACGAGCCTGGCCGGGCAGTGCTGCAACGTCGCCGTGGTGCTCGACATGTCGAAGTACATGCACCGCGTCGTGGAGATGAATCCGGCCGCGAAGTACGCGCGCGTGGAACCGGGAATCGTGCTCGACGATCTGCGCCGCGAGGCGGAGAAACACACGCTCACGTTCGGTCCCGATCCGGCCACGCACGCGCAGTGCACCCTCGGCGGCATGATCGGCAACAACTCCTGCGGCGTGCACTCGATCATGTCCGGCAAGACCGTCGACAACATCGAGGCGCTCGAAGTGCTGACCTACGACGGCTTCCGCTTCCGCGTCGGCGCGACGCCCGACGACGAGCTCGAATCGATCATCAACGGCGGCGGCCGCGTCGCCGAGATCTACGCCAGCCTCAAAACCATTCGCGACAAATACGCGAACCTCATCCGCGAGAAGTTTCCGCGCGTCCCGCGCCGCGTCTCCGGCTACAACCTCGACGAGCTGCTGCCCGAGAACGGCTTTCATGTCGCGCGCGCGCTCGTCGGCAGCGAGTCGACGTGCGTGCTCGTGCTCGAAGCGACCACGAAGCTCGTGCACTCGCCCCCATCCCGCGCGCTCGTCGTGGCGGGATACGGCAGCGTCTACGACGCGGCTGATGACGTCACGCGCGTGCTGGCGTTCGGGCCGATCGGTCTCGAAGGCTTCGACGATCTGCTCGTGCGCGATCAGCAGTTCAAGCGGATGAATCCGCACGGGATCGCGCTGCTGCCTCCGGGCAATGGCTGGCTGCTCGTCGAGTTCGGCGGCCACACGCTCGAGGAAGCGATGGCGAAAGCCGGCGCCTTCGCCGCAACCGTGCCGAACGCGCGCGTGTTCGACAACGCGTCGAAGGAAGCGCGTTTCGTCTGGGCCGTGCGCGAGTCGGGACTCGGCGCCACCGGACACGTCCCCGGCAAGCCGCTGATGTGGGAAGGGTGGGAAGACGCGGCGGTGGCGCCGGAGAAGCTCGGCGGCTATCTGCGCGATCTGCGCAAGCTGCTCGAGCGTTATCAGTACGGCGGCGATTTCTACGGCCACTTCGGCGACGGCTGCGTGCACACGCGCACGAATTTCGATCTCACGTCGAACGAGGGAATCGCGAAGTTCCGCTCGTTTCTCAACGACGCGGCCGATCTCGTCGCGTCGTACGGCGGCTCGTTCTCCGGCGAGCACGGCGACGGACAGGCGCGCGCGGCGCTGCTCGAAAAAATGTTCGGCCCCGAGCTGATGCAGGCGTTCCGCGAGTTCAAGGCGGTGTGGGATCCGGAGTGGAAAATGAATCCCGGCAAGCTGATCTCGCCGTACGAGCCGGACGAGAACCTCCGCCTCGGCGCGGAGTACAAGCCGTGGAATCCGGAGACCCATTTCGCGTACGCCGAGGATCACGGGCGGATGAATCATGCGGTGCTGCGCTGCGTCGGTGTCGGCCGTTGCCGGCGACTCGACGGCGGCACGATGTGCCCGAGCTATCAGGTCACGCGCGAAGAAGAGCATTCGACGCGCGGCCGTGCGCGGCTGCTGTTCGAGATGTTCGAAGGCGAGACCGTTCCGAGCTCGTGGGACAACCAGGCGGTTAAAGACTCGCTCGATCTCTGCCTCGCGTGCAAAGGCTGCAAGGGCGACTGCCCGACGCAGGTCGACATGGCCACGTACAAGGCCGAGTTCATGTCGCACTACTACGAGAACCATCGCCGGCCCCTGGCCGCGTACACGATGGGACTCATCCAGATGTGGGCCGGCTACGCGCAGCACATGCCGCGTCTCGCGAATCTGATGATGTCGCTCTCGAAGCCTTTCCTGCACGTCGCGGAGCAGCGGAAGATGCCGCGCTTCGCGAAGCAGACGTTCCTGCAGCGTTACGCGTCGGAACGGGTGATTCAGAAGGAGCCGCGTGGCCGCGTGGTGCTCTGGCCCGACACGTTCAACAATCACTTTCGTCCCGAGACCGCGAGCGCCGCGCTCGACGTGCTGCAGCAACTCGGCTACGACGTCACCGTTCCGCGGAAACGCGTCTGCTGCGGGCGGCCGCTGTACGACTGGGGTTTTCTCGATCGCGCGAAGCAGCAACTGCGCGAAACGCTCGACGTCCTGAAGCCGGAGCTCGATGAAGGATTGCCGATCGTCGGACTCGAGCCGAGTTGCGTGTCGGTGTTCCGCGATGAGCTGTTGAATCTTTTTCCGAATGACGAATCGGCGAAGAAGCTCGCGGCGACGGCGATGACGCTCAGCGAATTTCTACTGCGGGAGAACGTGGAGTTGCCGGCGGTGCACGCGAAGGCGATCGTGCAGGCGCACTGTCATCACAAGTCGGTGATGCGCTTCGATGCGGAGGAAGCGGTGTTGCGCAGGCTCGGCATCGATCTCACGCATCCCGATTCCGGTTGCTGCGGAATGGCCGGCGCGTTCGGCTTCGAAGAAAAGCATTACGACCTGTCGATGAAGATCGGCGAGCGGGTGCTCCTGCCGATGGTGCGCGACGCATCGTCGGACACGCTGATCATCGCCAACGGGTTCAGTTGCCGCGAGCAGATCGAACAGGGAACGCGGCGGAAGACTCTGCATCTCGCCGAGGTGGTGCGCCTGGCGTGGGAAGAGTGATGCTCGGGATTCGATACACTGCACGCACTGAATGTCCTCGCGTGCGCGCCTCCTCGGTCATCCGCTGCATCAGGTTCTGATCGTCTTTCCGCTCGGACTGCTCGGAACGTCGTTCTTCTTCGATCTCGCGTATCTCGTGCACGAGAGTCCGAAGCTCGGCATCGCCTCGTCGTGGATGATCGCCGCGGGGGTGATCGGCGGTGCGATCGCGGCGCTGTTCGGGACGCTCGACTGGATGTCGATTCCGAAGGAAGCGCGGGCGCGGCGGGTCGGTGCATGGCACGGCGGAGGGAAC
Source organism: Thermoanaerobaculia bacterium (assembly GCA_036261885.1). GTDB lineage: Bacteria > Acidobacteriota > Thermoanaerobaculia > Gp7-AA8 > Gp7-AA8 > QHVT01. The sequence continues at coordinate 235,419 of DATAJY010000017.1, forward strand.
GCGATCGTAGCGCTCCTCTTCGCCGCGAGTTGGGTGGTGCGCCGTGACCAGCCGGGACGTCCCGAGGGGGTCGCCATTGCGCTGTCGGCCCTCGGGGTTCTCCTCTGCGTGTTGACGGGCTGGCTGGGCAGCAAGCTCGCCGATCACTTTGAGGAGGAAAGCTGACTTACCCTCTCCCCGCACGTGCGGAGAGAGGGAAGGCGTCAGATCCGGTCACGGCTCGATAGTGGCCCGTCCGAGCTGTTGTCGCCTCGCTCTTCGCGCGAGGAGCTGCTGCTCGACGTCGACGACGAGCTGCTCTGCGAGCGATTGCCGCCCGAGGACTCGAAGCCGCCGCGCTCTTCATTCGCCTGGCGAACGAACGGCTGCGAGCCGGTGGCGATGTCGTTGCCGCCGCCGTTCCCGGTCGATGCAGCGCGGGCGCGTGCACCGCGGCTGTGACCGCCTTCGCGGCCGATCGCGGCCATGTGTGCCCGATCGCGACTGACTGCCTCGCCGCCCTTGCGTCCGGCGACGCGAGCTTCGTCGGAGGTGAATTCGTGCGCCGTGCCTTTCGCATGAGCCGCACGCCCGCCTTTGCTCGCGATCTCCTTCTGCTTGGACGGATCCATCGATGCAAAACCGCGCTTACTGGTTGCCATCTGTGTCTCCCTTCGGGGTTGGTTTCTCCATTTCCGTGCGCGTTGAACGCTGGAAACAGCCGAGCACGAAGCGCGCCAGCCGAGGCAGCTGACCGAGAAGCCAAGCAAACTGAAGGGTTTGGGGAAGCGCGTTCAGAAGGAAGGCTGGCGGAGAGAGAGGGATTCGAACCCTCGGTAGAGCTTTAAGGCCCTACGGCGGTTTAGCAAACCGCTGGTTTCAGCCACTCACCCATCTCTCCGGCCGAACGCGAGATGGTAAAGGGTTTCCGAGTGAGGATCAATTCCCCGTGGCTCTTCTTTTCGGGGGGATCCGTGCTGACGCACGGGATGACACGCGGGGTTTTTACGATGCCGGTGCAGTTCACGCGGCCGTTGGCGGAGGAGGTGGGATTCGAACCCACGGTACCCGTGAGGGTACGGCGGTTTTCAAGACCGCTGCCTTAAACCACTCGACCACTCCTCCGTGAGGGGCACAACACAACTAAATGAGATTCACATCCAGCGTGATTTTCAGCCGCAGCCGTTTGTGCTGGCGCAACTCGTCCATCGTCAGGTTGAGCGGGATGTTCACTTCCTTCACCAGTCCGTCCGTGCTGCGGCGTTCCGGTGAGGTGGACGGCAGGTTCGCGGATGCCGCGGGTGCGCCGCTGCCGAGAACCGGGAGCGAATCGAGGATCCCCGCGGGGAGCGGGATCTCGATCGAGGTGGTCGGCACTTCGATCGGTTCGTTCGATTTCGAGGGGCTGAAGTACTCGCTCACGTCGTCGAACGGATTCTGCAGCGTGACCGGCGCCGGTGTCTGTCCGACCAGCTCCGTCGCCACGAGCGGAATGCTTTCATCCGCGGCATCATCGAGCTCGAACTCGTCATCCGTCACCGTGCTCAGAGGAATCGCCGTGCGGGCGGGAGCCGCGACCGCGGCGGCGGGAGCGGGTGCCGGCTTCGCCGCCGGCGCGGGTGGTGCGGACGAGAAGGGATCATCGTCGTCGTCCCAGAGCGAATCGCTCGCCGCGGACGAAGGCTGCGATGGGGCGTTGAGAATCTGGATCTCGCGATCGAGCGGCTCGGAGCCTTCGAGCCCGTACTTTTTCACGAGGTGGGCGAGCACGAGCTGCGTGATGCCTTTGAGCGTTTCCTCGACGCCGAGGCCGGTCGTGGCGACCGAATCGAACGTCGGAACTTTCTGCTTGTTGATCTCCGCGTCGATCTCGCTCGTCGGCAGCGCGTTCGGCAGATCGCGCTTGTTGTACTGAAGCACGAGAGGCATGTCCTTGATGCGGATGCCCTGGCGTTTCAGGTTGTCTTCGAGGTTCTGCATCGACTCGTGATTGGCGTCGAGCGCGAAGTCCTGCGAGTCGGCCACGAAGACGATGCCGTCGGCTCCTTTGAGCACGAGCTGGCGTGTCGAGTTGTAGTAGACCTGTCCCGGAACGGTGTAGAGCTGCAGCTTCGTGCGCATGCCGCGGATCTTGCCGAGGTCCAGCGGAAGGAAGTCGAAGAACAGCGTGCGGTCGGTCTTCGTCGCGAGCGAGAGCATCTTGCTCTTGTTGTTCGACGGCAGCGAGTCATAGACGAACTGCAGGTTCGTCGTTTTGCCGCAGAGGCCCGGCCCGTAATACACGATCTTGGCCGTGATCTCTTTCGTGGCGTAGTTGAAGAGGACCATCGGATCTCCGAGGCGATGAGGGTAGTCGAATTCGGCAAGTGCGGCAATTGGTTCGCAGGAGTCGGTTGTCGGTTGTCGGGAGTCGGGGGGCCACCACCCAACCACGTTCCGATCAGCGAAACGGTGGGATGGGTGGTGGTCTCCCGACAACCGACTCCCGACAACCGACTCCCGCTTTTGCCGCTATCATCGCGCGCCATCTGGAGGGTCACGCATGATACTGAGGCGATCCGTCGCCATTGTTTTGCTCTTCCTCGCCGCACCGCTCCTCTTTGCTGATGCACCCGGCGTCTACGCCATCACCGGAGGCACCGTTCATCCGGTCTCCGGTCCCGACATCCCGAACGGCACCGTGGTCATACGCAACGGTCTGATCGAATCGGTCGGCTCCGGCGTTTCCATCCCCAGCGACGCCACGGTCATCGACGTCAAAGGAGCACACATCTATCCTGGGCTCATCGACGCGCAGACGTTCCTCGGCTTCACCACGCCGAAGCGCGGCGACAAGAGCGCGGAGCCGACGCCCGATGCGCTCGCGGTCCGCAACGCGAAGATCTCCGATGACGATGCGAGCGCCGGCCGCAATCTCGGCGTGACCACCGTCCTCACCGCGCCGACGTCCGGCATCTTCAACGGCCAGTCCGCGATCATCAATCTCGGCAGCGGCCCGATCGAATCGCGCGTCATCAAAAGCCCGGCCTCGACGCAGATCGCGTTCAACACGCGCCCGACGTGGACCTATCCGGACAGCCTGATGGGCGTCATGTCGTACATCCGTCAGGAGCTGATGGATGCGCAGCAGCATCAGGCCGCGCGCTCGCTCTACGAGCGCAGCCCCGCCGGCCTGCGCAGACCGGCCGATGATGCGCAGCTCGAAGCGCTGCAGCCCGCGCTCACGCGACAGCTGCCGGTCGTCTTCGTCGCCGACTCCGCATCGATGATCCGCCGCGCGCAGACGCTGGCGAAGGAGTTCAACCTCAAGCTGATCATCGCCGGCGCGCGTCAGGCGTATCAGATGCCCGACGAATTGAAAGGTGTTCCGCTGCTCGTCTCCGTGAAGTGGGACACCGCGCCGACCGACAAGGAAGATCGCGAGGATCAGCCGCTGCGCGTGATCCGCGATCGGCAGCTGCAGCCGACCACGCCGTCGGTGCTCGCGAAAGCGGGGGTCGAGTTCGCGCTCGTCAGCAGTCCGGGCAAGGCAGGCGATTACTTCGGCGGCATCCGCAAGGCCATCGAAAACGGGCTGACCGCGGAGCAGGCGCTGCGCGCGACCACGCTCGCGCCGGCGCGCATCTTCGGCATCGAGCGCCAGCTCGGCTCACTCGAGCGCGGCAAGATCGCGAACGTCATCGTCAGCGACAAACCGATCTTCGAGAAAGCATCGAAGGTCACGCGCGTCTTCATCGACGGGCGCGAAATGCATCTGCCGGCCGAGGAGAAGAAAGCCGCGGCGACGGCGGCCGCGCCGATCGACGGCACGTGGGCGCTCACCGTGCGCGCACCGCAGGGCAACGTCTCGATGTCGGTCACGCTCAAAGCCTCCGATGGCAAGCTCGCCGGCACGTTCAGCGGCGATCGCGGCAGCGGCGAGATCCGCGGCGGCTCGATCGACGGCACCGCGTTCGAGTTCACGATCTCCGCGAACGCGCAGAACGAAGCCGAGGCCACCGACTGGCTCTTCAAAGGCACGCTGGCGGAGTCGAACATGACCGGCACAGTCAGTACGACCCTCGGCACATTCGAATTCAGCGGGAGCAAGTCCGAATGAAGAAGATCCTCTTTGCACTCGCTCTGACGATGACTCTGCACGCGCAGGAGCGCGTGACTCTGATTCGCAACGCCACGCTGCTCACGATCACGAACGGCACGATCGAGAACGGCTCGGTGCTCATTCGCAACGGAAAGATCGCGGCCGTCGGGAAAGACATCGCCGCGCCCGCGGGAGCGAACGTCATCGACGCCACCGGCAAGTACGTGACGCCCGGCATCATCGACACGCACAGCCACACCGCGGTCGAAGGGAGCGTCAACGAGATCTCGCTGCCGAACACCGGCATGGTGCGCATCGGCGACGCGATCGATACCACCGACATCTCCGTCTATCGCCAGCTCGCCGGCGGCACGACCATGGCGCTCGTGCTGCACGGATCCGCGAACGCGATCGGCGGCCAGAGCCAGATCCTGAAATGGAAATGGGGACGGCCGCTCGGCGAATGGTTCATCCCCGATGCGCCGCGCACGATCAAATTCGCACTCGGCGAGAATCCGAAGTCCGCGAACTTCCGTCCGCCCGCGGGGCAGGAACGCCAGTACCCCGCGACGCGGATGGGCGTCGAGGAGGTGATCCGCAAGTCATTCAACGACGCGCGCGATTACCTCGCCGCGTGGGACGAGTACAACGCCAGGGTCAAACGGAAAGAGACCGCCATTCCGCCGCGCCGCGATCTCCTCATGGAGACGATGGCCGACATTCTCAACGGCAGGATCGACGTGCACGCGCACTCGTACCGCTCCGATGAGATCGTGATGCTCCTGAACCTGGCCGACGAGCAAGGCTTCAAGGTGCGCGAGCTGCAGCACGTGCTCGAGGGCTACAAGGTGGCGAAGGAGATCGCGCGTCACGGTGCCGCCGCCGGCACGTTCATCGACTGGTGGGGCTACAAGGCGGAGGCGTACGACGCGATTCCGTACAACATCGCGCTGATGACGCGGAACAACGTCGTCGTCTCGGTGAACTCCGATTCCGACGAGCTCGCGCGGCACCTCAATCTCGACGCCGCGAAAGCGATGAAGTACGGCGCGCTCACCGAGGAGGAAGCGCTGAAGCTCTGCACGCTCAATCCGGCGAAGCAGCTTCGTCTCGATCATCGCCTCGGCTCGATCGAAACCGGCAAGGACGCCGATCTCGTGATCTGGAGCGGCCATCCGTTCTCCACCTACACGCGCGCCGAGACGACCATGATCGAAGGGACCGTCTACTTCGATCGCGCGCAGGATCTGTTGCGCCGCGAAGAGCTGCGCAAGGAAAAGGAGCAGCGCCTGAAGAAGGAAGAAGACGACGCGAATGCGGCGAAGAAGGAGAAGAAGGATGCGTAGCGCAATCGCCGCCGCACTGCTCTTGACGACGAGCCTCTTCGCGCAGTCGACCATCCCGAACAATCCGGGAAAGAAGCCGAAGATCGCCATCCGCAACGTGACCATCGTGCCGGTGACGTCGCCGGCGATCGCCAAAGGCAACATCGTCTTCGAGAACGGCATCATCACCGCCGTCGGTCCGAACATCACCATTCCGAACGACGCGGCGGTCATCGACGGCACCGGTCTCTTCGTCTATCCCGGCATGATCGATTCGGGCACGAACATCGGTCTCGTCGAGATCGACTCCGTGCCCGGCACGGTCGACACCGCGGAGCTCGGGGACATCAATCCGAACGCGCGCGCGGCGGTGGCGATCAATCCGCACTCGGAGGTCGTGCCGGTCACGCGTGTGAACGGCGTGACGAACGCGATCACGATTCCGGAAGGCGGCATCATCTCCGGGCAGAGCGCGCTCATTCAGCTGTCCGGCTGGACGCCGCCGGAGATGGTCCTCAAGCCGTCGGTGGCGATGCACATCCGCTTTCCGCGACTGCGCGGCTTCCCGCTCGCGGGCGTGCCGCAGGACGAAGAGGCGGAGAAGGAAGCGAAGAAGGGCTACACCAGGGCGATCGATCAACTGCGCAACACGATGCGCGACGCGCAGGCGTATGCGAAGGCGCTCTCGGCGCGCAACAGCGACAAGAACGTGCAGCGCTTCGATCGCGATCCGATTCTCGAAGCGCTCGTGCCGGTGGTCGAAGGACGCACGCCGGTGGTGCTGCACGCGAATCAGGCCCGCGACATCAAGGCGGCCTTGCAGTTCGCCGACGAGTTCAAGCTGAAGGCGATTCTCAGCGGCGCGAACGACGTCGCGCGCGTCATCGACGAAGTGAAGAAGCGCAACGTGCCGGTGATTCTCGGGCCGATCCTCGCGCTTCCGCAGCGCGAAGACGATGCGTACGACGTGCTCTTCACGAATGCGAAGACGCTCTACGACAACCAGATCCCGTTTGCCTTCCAGACCAGCGACGCCCACAACGCCCGCAATCTTCCGTATCACGCGGCGGCATCGGCGGCGTACGGTCTGCCGAAGGAAGAAGCGCTGAAAGCGGTCACGATCTACCCCGCGCAAATCTGGGGCGTCGCCGACCGCCTCGGCTCGATCGAAACCGGCAAGAGCGCGACGCTCATTCTCACGGACGGCGATCCGCTCGAGATCCGCACCAACGTGAAACGCGTCTACATCGGCGGCGAAGAAATCTCGATGGATTCACGCCATACCCTGCTGTACGAGAAGTTCCGGCAACGCCAGTAACGAAGCAACGCAGGAACGTAGCGCCGGTATCCTTGCCGGCCGGACCGCCGGCATCGTGCCGGCGTCATGCGGGCTGGAAGCCCGCGCTCCGGCCGGCTGGAAGCCGGCGCTACGTGTTTGTTTGACGGGTGATCGTTGCTGCTATCATCCGCGTCCCTGTTCTTTCGCAATTGACGTCTGACGTGGTGCACGGGAAGCCGGTGTGATGCCGGCGCGGCCCCCGCCACTGTAATCGGCGACGACTCACGGTTCGGCCAGGGATGGCCCCCACTGCGTACAGCGGGAAGGGAACGTGAGAAGGATGACCCGGAAGCCAGGAGACCGGCCAGGTCGGACGAACCGCATGTGAGACCTTCGGAGGGAAGTGTCGTCATGAAGTCGTTCGTCCTTTTTTTCTCCCTATCCCTTTCTCTTTTTCCTTTGACCGCGCAGCAGAACGCCGCGCCGGTGCAGGAGACGATCGTCGTCACCGCATCCGCGCAACCGGAGAGCGTCGAAGAGACGCCCGCCACGGTCACGGTGATCACGCGCGAAGAGATCGAAGCGCGCGGCGCGCGTGACGTGGCCGACGTGCTGCGCGAAGTGCCGGGGCTGGCGATCTCGCGCACCGGCTCGCCCGGAAAATCGACCTCGCTCTTCATCCGCGGCGGCAGCTCCAAGCAGGCGCTCGTGCTGTGGAACGGCGTGGAGATGAACAATCCGTATTTCTCGGGCTACAACTTCGGACAGCTCTCGACGTCCGGCGTCGAGCGCGTCGAGATCGTGCGCGGTCCGTTCTCCGCGTTGTACGGTTCGGAAGCGGTCAGCGGCGTGGTGCAGGTGCTCACCGAACCGCGCGTCAGCGGTGGGACTGTCGATGTGCAGCTCGGCGAGAACGGTCTTCTCAACGGCTCGCTGGCCGGCGCGTACGTGGCCGATCGATTCGTGGCGCACGGCGGCGTCGAGCGTCGTGAAGACGACGGCTTCTTCGCGAACGACGATTCGCAGTCGGATTCCTTCTCCGCCGGCGCGACCTGGAAGCCGCGCGCCGCACTTTCCCTCGGCCTGCTCGCCCGGCACAGTTCCTACGAGCTCGGCATCCCGTTCAGCCCGAACGGTTCGTACGACGCGTTCGTCGCCTCGCCGCTGCGCCGCGAAGAAGGATCGGAGACGCAGCTGGTCGCGCCGATCCGTTACGAATCGAATGGGACCGCATACGAATTGCGCCTCTCGGAAGCGCGTCGCGATGAAACGTTCCGCGATCCGGACGGCTCGGGCGACAGCGACACGGAATCGACGATTCGCGGTGCGCGCGCCTCGGCGCGCTTCAAGACCGGGTTCGGCACGATCACCGGCGGCGGCGAATACGAGCGCGCCGAGGTCGATCATCTGAGCGCGTTCTCAGTCATCGATCAGCGCGATCGCACCAACAAGTCGCTCTTCGTCGAAGACCGCCTCTCCTTCGCGCGGAGCGCCACCTCGTCGATCGAAGTGACCGCCGGTCTGCGTTACGACGACTTCGACTCATTTGGCGGCGAGACCACCCCGCGCATCGCCGCCGCGTATCTCAACAACGGCCACAAGTTCCGCGCCGCGTACGGCGCCGGATTTCGCGCGCCCGCCATCGGCGAGCTCTATTCACCGTACTTCGGCAACGCCGCTCTCGATGCGGAGCGGAGCACGAATTACGAGATCGGCTACGAGCGCTTCACGACGAACGGCAGCGCGTCGGTCACGCTCTTTCATTCGGACTACGACGAGCTGATCGCCTTCGGCGCGGCGACGTTCGAGAACATCGCTGCCGCGAATGCGACCGGCGTCGAGCTCGGCGCCTCGCATCGTTTCGGCGCATTCGATGTGCTCGCGAGCTACACATGGCTCGATACCGAAGACGAGGCCACGGGCGAGCGGCTGCTGCGGCGCCCGGAGCATTCGGGATCGATCGCATTCGGCTATCACCACGGCGCGTACGACGCGCAATTCGTCGTGACGCACAAGGGCGAGCGCGATGACGTGACCGATCTCTTCCCGTTCGGCACCGTGCTCAACGAGGCCAACACCACCGCCGACTTCACCGTGCACTACAGGATGGGATCGCTCTCGCCGTACCTGAAAGTCGAGAACCTCACCGACGAGTCGTACGAAGAGGTGTACGGCTACGCATCGGCGCCGCGCCGCGCGCTCATCGGCATTCGTTTCGAGGTGAGGTGAACCATCTTCTTCGGCGCCTTCGTTTTTGCGGAGCGCCGCTTTCATCTGCATCGTGAAAACTCTGCTCTCCTGGAGTAGCGGCAAAGACTCCGCGTGGTCGCTGCATCGCATGCAATCCGACGATCGACATGAGGTCGTCGGATTGCTCACCACGGTGAATCGCAATGCCGACCGCGTGGCCATGCACGCCGTCCGTTCCGAACTGCTGCGCCGTCAGGCGGAAGCCGCGGGTCTGCCGTTGTGGATCGTGCCAATCCCGAGTCCCTGCTCGAACGAAGAGTACGAGCGGGTGATGGGCGATGCCGTCCGCCACGCCGAAGCGGAAGGGATCGAGTGCATCGCCTTCGGCGATCTCTTTCTCGAAGAGATCCGCGCGTATCGCGAAGAGAAGCTCGCGCCGACGAAGATCCGTCCGCACTTTCCGCTGTGGGGCAGCGACACAAGAACGCTCGCACGCGAGATGATCGAGGGCGGTCTGCGCGCGCGCATCACCTGCGTCGATCCGCGTGTGCTCGACGCCTCCTTCGCCGGACGTGAATTCGATGCGGCGTTGCTCGATGCTTTGCCGGCGACGATCGATCCCTGCGGCGAGCGAGGAGAGTTCCACACGTTCGCCCACGAGGGACCGATGTTCCGCGAGCGCATCGCCATCGAATCGGGAGTGATCGTCGAGCGGGACGGCTTCGTCTTCGCCGATCTGCTGCCATCCCGAGCTACGCTCGGGGTGACATGAATTCGTGAATCGACGAGAGCGCGCGTGAAACCTGTCGTTCGCGTTTCTCGATCTTTTTCACGCGTCCGACGACGTCTTCGATCATCGCCCACGTCACGTTGGACGGCTGATAACGATCGGGAGACGATTCGGCGACGTGGCGGCCGAGCGAGCCGAGGGCGGTGTGATAGGGCAGGGCGTGCGCGGTGCCGGTGCGTGCGAGCTCGTCGATGTAGCGCGCCACGAGCAGACCGACGGCCGACGACTCGACGTAGCCTTCGACGCCGGTGATCTGTCCGGCGAAGAAGATGCGCTCGTCGCGCTTCGTGCGGAACGTCGGCGTCAGATGCTTCGGACCGTTGATGAACGTGTTGCGGTGCATCGAGCCGAAGCGCGCGAACGTGGCGTTCTCCAGGCCCGGGATCATCGCCAGCACGCGTTTCTGCTCGTGCACCTTCATCTTCGTCTGGAAGCCGACCAGGTTGAAGTACTCGTCGGAGAGATCTTCCTTGCGCAGCTGCACCACCGCGTGCGGGCGCTCGTTCGTCTCCGGATGCTCGAGCCCCACCGGTTTCATCGGGCCGAAGCGCAGCGTGTCGATACCGCGGCTGGCGATCTCCTCGACCGGCAGGCAGCCTTCGAAGTGCACGGCGTTTTCGAAATCGTGCGGCGCGAAGAGCTCCGCGGAAAGCAGCGCGGCGACGAACGCCTCGTACTGCTCCTGATTCATCGCCGCGTTGAGGTAGTCGGTGGCGGAGCCTTTGCCGTAGCGCGATTTCCAGTACAGCTTCGAGAAATCGAGCGAGTCGGCGGCGATGATCGGCGCGATGGCGTCGTAGAAGTAGAGACCGTCGCGCCCGAGGAATTCGTTGATCGCGTCGAACAGCGGATCGCTCGTGAGCGGCCCCGTGGCGACGACGAGGAAATCGGCGTCACCGCGGTCGAGCGACGTCACTTCGGCGCGTGTGACGGTGATGTTCGGCTCGCTGGTGATCACACGCGTCATCGCGGCGGAGAAGCGATCGCGATCGACGGCGAATGCATCGCCGGCCGGTACGCGCGCCTCTTCTCCCGCGGTGATGACGAGGGATCCCATGAGCCGCAGCTCCTGTTTCAGCAGGCCCACCGCATTCGTCTGCGCGGAGGAGCGGAACGAATTCGAGCAGACCAGCTCCGCGAGGTTCGAGGTCGCGTGCGCGGGAGTCGTGCGCACCGGGCGCATCTCGAAGAGCTCGACCTGATGGCCGCGCCGCGCGAGCGCGAAGGCGCATTCACTGCCGGCCAGACCGGCGCCGATGATCCGGATCTTCACGCGTTAGTTGGACGGCTCGTTGAGTCCGAAGGGAGCGACCGAGGAGTCGCCGCGGATCTCGCCGAATTTCTGCTCGAAGAGCGTGATGTTCTGCGCCATCGCTTCGAGGAACTGTTTGGCGTGCAGCGGCGTGAGGATCACGCGGCTGTAAATCTTCACGTCCGGACGGCCCGGAACGACGCGCCCGAGATCGATGATGAACTCGGCCTGCGAGTGAATGATGTTCGCGAAGTTGACGTACTCGCCCTGGGCGACGTTCTCGTCGATAGTGATGCGGATGGTCGGCGGCTGTTGCTGCGGATTGTCCATTTCGGACGCGTCAACGGGGTGGCCGTGGAGGCAATTCCTCTGGCGAACGTCACGCGTGGGTCGCGGCGATGATGCGCAGCGGCGCCTTCGAGACCGCGCCGAGCACGCTCTTCGTCGCGTTCGCATGCATTTCCGCCGACTGCACGAGCACCGCCTCGGCGATGTCGCTCCACGCGCGGCCGCCGAGGTTCAGCATCGACAGCGCCACCTCGAGCGGCGACATGCTCGGATTGAACGCCGCGTTCTCCGCGTACGCGCCGCTGACGATCGTGCCGTCGTGCGTGCGCAGCGCCACGCCGGCATACGCCTTCGAATACGGCGCGTAGCTGCGGTTCGCCGCATCGAGCGCCGCCTCCGCGAGCTCGTCCTCATCGAGGATCGCCAGATGATGGTTCTCGCGCTGCAGCAATCCGCCGGCGATGCCGAGATCGCGCGGGCCGAACGCATTCGGCAGCAGGGCCGTCAACGGCAGCGTGGCATTCGGCATCGCGATCGTCAGCGACGGCGCGGTGGTGAGCTCGTTGAGAAACTGCCGGCAGTAGCCGCACGGCGGTGCGTTCACCGCCAGCAGGTCGATTCCCTCTTCGCCGTGCATCCACGCGTTGGTGATGCTCGACTGCTCCGCGTGCACGGTGAAGCTGAGCGCCTCGCGGGCGAATTCGACGTTCGCACCGAGGTAGAGATTGCCGGTGGTCGTGCCGCGCGACACCACGCCGACGCGGTAATTCGACACCGGCGGCCGTGCGAATTCCGCCGCCTCCGCGAGCAGCGTCGTCATCAGCGCCGCGACGTCGAAGCCCGCTTCGCGCGCGCGCCGCTCTGCTTCTGCCGCGGGGATCACAGCTCGTGGATCGCTCATCGGAAGGGGGATGCTAACCCACCTTTCCCGCTCTCCGCTGAAACGCTGGCACTTCTTTCGTCACTACATCCATGACTCCTTAGGGTAGGGACTTCCCGACTTCTGTCACTCCCCTATTAAGCCAGTCCAATAAAAATTCGGTCACAGCGGGAGGTGCCCCCATGCGGCGATTCCGTAATCGCGTACTCGTCGGCGTCTGTGTTCCCATTCTCATCGCCTCTCTGGCCGGATGCGCTTCGACGCGGCCGGTGAAGCAGAGCTGGGTGGAGAACTATCAGTACGTCCGCTTCGATCCGTTTCCCGGCATGAACGTGCAGGGGCGGAACGTCACCCTTACTCAGGACGAAATCGACGGACGGGTGGTCTGGAACCTCTGGTCCGGCGACAACGCCGGCTTCTGGAACTGGCTGTCGCAATACGGTTTCGGCACCGGCGACCTGTTGAAGATGGTCGCTTCGCCGCGCAATCAGCGCTTCCAGACCTACGGCGTCGTGAATCAGCCGGGCTTCATGCAGGCCGCGCAACCCGATGAATACGGACTGCTCATCGACGTGCCGCGCGAGCCGGGCTCGAAGTACGACATCGATCAGCGCCTCGACCTCAAAACGTACGGGAAGTCGAGCGGCATCATGGGCCTGCGGCTCTTCAGGAACCCGAACTTCAATGCCGCGACGTGGGACGCGAACAAGTACTGGAACGATCCCAATTACTACACCAATCCGAAGCTGGAGCGGCCGTATCGCGTCGGCATGGCCTGTTCGTTCTGCCACATCGGCCCCGATCCCACCAATCCGGCGAAGGATCCGAACGAGCCTGATTTCGCGAATCTCTCCGACTACGTCGGCCAGCACTACATGAAAGTGTGGGAAGTGTTCGGCCACGACATGAAGAACGACAACTTCATCAAGCAGCTGCTGATGACCAACCCGGCCGGCACGCTCGACACGTCGTTCATCGCCACCGATTACCTCAACAACCCCGGCACGATGAACGCGGTCTACAACCTCGCCCCTCCGGGACGCGTCGGGGTGGCCGTTCCGGAAAAGCTCGCCGGCGGCGCGGCCGATCTCAGGAACCTCGAATACACGGCCGGTACGACCGACATGGTCACGACGCCGCGCGTGCTCAAAGAGGGAGCCGATTCCGTCGGCCTCAATGCGGCGCTGTCGCGCGTCTATCTCAACATCGGCGAGTACTACGAAGAATGGTTGCGCCATTTCCGCCCGCTGGTCGGCATCAAGAAACAGACGCCGATCTCGGTCAAGGCGTCGCAGGCGAATTCGCCGGCGTGGAACTGGAGCGAGCGCGATGCGCCGAAGCTGGCGGGCTATCTGATCAAATACGCGAGACCGCACAAGCTCGCCGACGCTCCGGGCGGCAGCAAGTACCTCACCGCCGACGCGAAGACGCTCGAGCACGGCAAGATGGTCTTCGCGCAGAACTGCGCGCGCTGCCATTCGAGCAAGCGCCCGCCCAGCGGCGTCGATCCGAAGTCGAAAGAGGGAATCGCGTGGTTCGAGCAGTCGGTCGCGCAGAACGATTTTCTCGACGGCAACTTCCTCTCCAGTGAAGCGCGCGTACCGATCACCGAAGTGAAGACGAACGCCACGCGCGCCTCGGCGACGAACGCGCTCGCGGGACACGTCTGGGACAACTTCTCGTCGCAGACCTACAAAGAGCTTCCGGCCGTCGGCGCGATCGACGTCTGGGATCCGATCTCGAAGACCGATTCGAAATGGACCGTGCCGAGTCCCGGCCGCGGCTACTACCGCCCGCCCTCGCTCGTGAGCGTCTGGAGCGCGGCGCCGTTCCTTCACAACAATGCCGTCGGCAAGCACGTGCACGGCATCTCCGTCGAAGAACGGATGGAGGCCTTCCATGACGGCATCGAGAAAATGCTCTGGCCGGAAAAACGGGCCGGCGCCGCGGGGAACCACGACGGCGCGGCCGGGCAGTCGACCTCACTGTGGCTGACCACGGAAGAGAGCTGGCTGCGCGTTCCGGAGTCGTATCTCGAATCGAGAACGCTGCGCCGCCTCCTCAAGCCGCACATGGAAATCGATCCGTCCGATGGCGCGCGCTATTTCGCCTTCGGCCCGATTCCGAAAGGGACGCCGGTCAATCTTCTCGCCAACACCAATCTCGAACTGGGCGGCGTGCACAAAGCGGGCGATCTGGCCAAGCTGCTGATCGAGTCCGTCAAGGTGATGAAGGAGATCAGGAAGCAGGGGCTCACCGGCGACGCCGCCACGAAGCGATGGCTGGAATCCGACGTCGTGCGCGCGCTCTACGCGCTCAATTCCTGTCCTGATTTCATTGAAGACCGCGGCCACTATTTCGGGACCGATCTTCCGGACGGCGACAAACGCGCGCTGGTCGAGTTTCTCAAGACGTTCTGAGACGAGGCCTCGATGCCAGACTCCGCTCAGAACCCTGATTTCGATTACATCGTGATCGGGTCGGGCGCGGGTGGCGGGCCGGTAGCGGCCCGCCTGGCTCGTGCCGGCTACGTGGTCGGTCTCATCGAGGCCGGCCGCGCACCGGAACAGGACTGGTACAACGTGCCGGTCCTGCATGCCTACGCGAGCGAGCATCCCGACATCTCCTGGGAATTCTTCATCCGCCATTACGAAGACGAGGCACGCTCCAGGCGCGATCCGAAATATCTGACCGATCCAGGCGGCGTCTTCTATCCGCGCGCCGGAACCCTCGGCGGATGCACGCAGCATCACGCCATGATCACCGTCTATCCGCACAACAGCGACTGGCAGCACATCGCCGATCTCACCGGTGACAATTCGTGGGCGCCCGACAAAATGCGCGCCTATTTCGAGAAGCTCGAAGCATGCTCGTACGTCAGGGATCCGGGTGCCGGAAATCCGAACCCGACGCGTCACGGCTACAAGGGCTGGCTCGGTACCGCCGCACTCGACCTGACCCTCGGCCTTGGAGATCCCGCCGTGGTGCAGACGGTATTGCGGGCCGTGAAGGAGGCGTGGAAAGACGGCTTCAGTGGACCGCTTCCCGATCTCATTCCCAAAGATCCGAATGACTGGCGCACGCCGCAATTCGAAGGTGTGGCCTTCGCGCCGCTGGCGACGCTCAAAGGGCGCCGGGCCGGCACGCGCCAGCTCTTGCAGGACACGATGGCCACGTTTCCACAGAAACTGGTCCTCAAACAAAGCCACCTGGCCACGCGCATTCTCTTCGACGCCGGCAAGCGCGCCGTCGGCGTGGAATGCCTGCAGGGGCAGCACCTCTATCGCGCCGATCCGAATGCGGCAGCCGCGAATGCGAATGCGACGAAAATCAGCTACTACTGCCGGCGCGAGGTCATTCTCGCCGGCGGCGCGTTCAATTCTCCGCAGTTGCTGATGCTCTCCGGAATCGGGCCGGCGGCGCATCTGCAGCAATTCAGGATTCCGGTCGTCGTCGATCGCGCGGGCGTCGGGAAGAACCTGCAGGACCGTTATGAAGTGGCGGTCGTCAGCGAATTGAAGCAGGACTGGAAAATCATCAGGAACGCGACGTTCGCGCCGCCGCCCGATTCCAATACCACCGGCGACCCGTGTTACGTCGACTGGCAGAACGGGAAAGGCGTCTATACGACCAACGGTGCGCTTCTGGCGGTGATCCAGAAATCATCGCCCCAGGTGCCGGAGCCCGATCTCTTCCTCTTTGCACTGGCCGGCAATTTCCACGGCTATTTCCCCGGCTATTCGAAGCAGGTGGAGCGGACGAAGAACTACCTCACCTGGATGGTTCTCAAAGGGCATACGAAAAACAATGCCGGGTACGTGCGCCTGAAATCAGCGGACCCGCGCGACAGGCCCGAGATCAATTTCCGCTATTTCGACAATGCGGGCGACGCAAAGAGCGATCTCGATGCGCTGGTCAAGGGAGTTTCGTTCGCGCGGCGCATTTCGAAGAGCAATACGGCCATCAAGAGCGAAGTGATTCCCGGCCCGGCCGTGGCCACCGACGAACAGGTGCGGTCGTTCATTACGGACAACGCGTGGGGACATCACGCCTCCTGTACGAATCGCATTGGAAAACCGGGCGATCCGGAGGCGGTGGTCGACAGCAGGTTTCGGGTCATCGGCGCGAGCAATCTGCGCGTCGTCGACGCTTCGGTATTTCCCCGCATTCCAGGATTTTTCATCGTCACGCCGATCTACATGATCGCGGAGAAAGCCGCGGACGTGATTCTGGCGGACGCAACGAATGCCCAGGCGCGTCCCTGACGTGCCGGCAGAGGAGGCCTCATGAGGAAAGCCGGGCTTTTATGCATCGTCCTGCTGGCGCATGCGGGGGCGTTCGGACAGATCGTTCCGAATCCGCCACCGGAGAAGAACCCGCACGCGTGGGCGGATGCAGACAGGAAGTATCCATCGGCGAAGGTCTGTGGCCAGTGCCATCCCTCGCAATATCAGCAGTGGAGCGTGTCGTCGCACGCGTACGCGAACCTCTCGCCGATGTTCAATAAATTCGAGCAGACCATCAATGACCTGTCGCAGGGCACAGTGGGCCATTTCTGCGTCCGCTGCCACGCCAGCGTCGGCACGGCATTGGGGGAGCTCCGGAACATCGCCTGGTGGGATCGCAGCGCCGCGTCGCGGGAAGGCATTACGTGCGTGAGCTGCCACCGCGTCGGCGAGGCGTATGGGAAAGTCAATGCCGCGCGCCGCATTACACCGGGCGACATTCACGAGCCGGTATTCGGCCCGCTCGATAACAGCGGCGGCGTCAAGGCGATCAGCAACGCCGCCGATTTCAAAATTCTCGTCAGTCCGGATCAACCCGATCAGCCCGGCTATCTGCGCATTCACCAGACCGTCGTGCAGTCGGATCTGATCCGCAAATCGGAATTCTGCGTCGCCTGCCACCAGGTGCAGGTGCATCCGGGCATCAAGCTCGAAACGGTCTGGGAAGAATACCGGGCCTCTCCCGCGGCGAAAGAAGGGATCACCTGCCAGCAGTGCCACATGAGCACGAATCCCGGCACGCCGAGCGGGTACGGCGAGGGGCCGATTGCGTTCGTCAATGGCAACGTCGTCAATTCCAAACGCCCGATGACCGATCACACATTCGTCGGTCCGGGCTATCCGATCAGCCATCCCGGCCTCTTTCCGTTCCGGCTCGAAGAGTCGCCGTTCACGCCGCAGCAATGGCTGACCTTCAACTATCGCGAGGAATGGGGCGACGAGGCGTTCGAAAGCACCTCGCCGCCGGCGGACAAGTTCCCACCCGAATGGCAGAACGTCGCCGATCGCCGGAAGGCGTGGGTGATCGTGAAGGAGAATCTCGGCCGCTGGTATGAGCGACGCGAAGGGCGCAGGAAAATCCTGAGCAATGCCTCGCACCTCGACGGCCCGTTCTTCAAGAACAAGCCGGCGGCGGGGAAGGCGCTCACGTTCGAATACCGGATCCGCAATCTCAACAAGGGCCACAACCTCCCATCCGGATCTCTCGGCGCGCAGCCGGAGCTGTGGCTCAACGTCGCGCTGCTCGATCCGAGCGGAGCGATCGTCTGGGAATCGGGGTATGTCGACAGTGTCGGCGACGTTGCCGATCTGCAGTCGGACGACGTTCGTCATGGACGCGTTCCGCATGACGACCAGCTCGTGAGCATGCAGGCGAAATTCATCACGACCAACGTCAAGGGGACCGATCGCGAGATGTACCTGCCGATCAACCTCGACGTCGACCAGCGGCCGTTCATTCGACCCGGTGGAACGCCGACCTCTCTCGTCAATCACCCGCCGCTGGCGCGCATGGAAAAGCGCAGCATCCCGCCATTGGGAACCCGCGTCGCGCAATACAAAGTGCCGGCCGCAAAACTGCAGCAGCGCGGAACCTACAAGCTCGCGGTGCGATTACGCGGCCGCACGGAGCCGATCTATTTCATGAATTTCGTCAAGGCCACGAAGGACATGATCCGCGCCGAAAACGAATGGGCCGATGACATCCATCCGTATGCCGTCGAATTCGAAGTTCATTGAGAAAGGAGGCGAACGTGAACGTAATCCAACGCACTGTGACCCTCCTCGTGGCACTGTCAATGACAATGGCCGTGGCGATGCCGCTGTGGGCCGATGATGAACCGCCGTTGATGTCGCCGGAAGCGAAAATGCTCGGCGAGCTGAAAGACGTCAAGGGATGGTTCGGTCCCGATCCGCAATACCCGAAAGCGGAGTACGACGGCCAGGCGCAACTCGAAATCTACAGTGGCAAATACCTCAACAAGACGGCGAAGCCGCTCATTGAATGGGGCATGCGTCTGTACGACCGAGGCGAGTACACGCCGCGGCCGACGTGGCTGGGGCGTGAGAATCCGATCTACTTCCACTTCATGTCGTATGGCGATCTGCGCGTGGCGGGTGCTCTGTATGACCGCGGCGTGTCGGGTGCGAGCGGTACCGAGCAGTCGGCGATCGCGGTCCGTCTCAATCTCGACATGGATCTCGCGCTCACGTCGACCGAGCGCATCCACGCTTTCGTTCGTCCGCTCGACAAGAACGGTTCGTTCACGCGCTATCAATTCAAAGGCGCGGTGGACGACGAATTCATCGACGAATTCGATTTCGATCTCGACACGCTCTTTTTCGAAGGCGACCTCGGATCGATTCGCGAAGGGCTGACCGGCCGCCGCCAGGGGCCGGATCATCCGATCGCGTTCGGGCGCGTGCCTCTCCTGACGCAGAACGGCGTCTGGGTCGAGGACGCATTCGACGGCCTCGCCTTCGGCTTCACGGCGCGCAACAGTCCGAAGTACGACATCAGCAACATGGATCTGACGTTCTTCGCGGCGTTCGACAAAGTCACCACCGCCGCGGCGCCGGGCGACGATGCGAAAGCGTTCGGCTTCGCCGGTTTCATGGATGCGCGCAAGGGCTACATCGAATACGGCTACGGGTTCGTCGCGGCCGACGATGACGATCTCAGCTACCACAACGTCACGGCCGCATTCACGCGCCGCTATTTCGGCCATCTCGCCAACAGCGTGCGCGTGATCGGCAACTTCGGGCAGCAGGGCGTCGCCGGTAACAAGACCGCGGACGGCGTGCTGCTGCTGGTCGAGAATTCGTTCTTCCGCCGCGATCCGATCAAGCTCGTGCCGTATGTGAATCTCTTCGCCGGCTTCGACTCGCCGCAGTCGCTGGCCCGCAATGCCGATGCCGGCGGCGTCCTGCGCAATACCGGAATCAATTTCGAATCCGACGGCATCACCGCCTATCCGACGCTCGATGCCAGCGCGCACAAGGCGTATGGCGGAGCGGCCGGACTGGAATGGCTGTTCAAGCTCGACCGGCAGATCGTGGTCGAAGGAGCAGTGGTGCAACGTACCGGCGGCAGCGCGCTCGGCGACGAATACGCGCTCGGTGTCCGCTATCAACATCCGATCACCAACGCCTGGATCGTCCGCGCCGACGCCATGCACGGATGGCGGCAGGGACAGAAGGACGTCTATGGCGTCCGTCTGGAACTGCGCCGGAAATTCTGAGGAGGATGCGATGCCTGTATTTCAGCTCCACGTCAATGGCAGCGTGCGTACAGTGAACGTCGACGGCAACATGCCGCTCCTGTGGGTCTTGCGCGACGAGCTCGGACTGACCGGAACGAAATTCGGATGCGGTATCGCTCAATGCGGCGCCTGCACGGTGCATCTCAATGGGCACCCGGTGCGCTCCTGCGTCACGGACGTCGGCGTCGCCGCGCTCGCCGAGATCACCACCATTGAAGGCTTGTCGCCCGACGCCAGCCATCCGTGTCAGCGCGCGTGGCTCGAGCTCGGCGTACCGCAATGCGGCTTCTGCCAGCCCGGCCAGATCATGAGCGCGGCGGCGCTGCTGCACGACAAGCCGAATTGCACCGACGACGAAATCGACGACGCGATGCGCGGCAACATCTGCCGCTGCGGCACCTATCCGCGCATCAAGGACGCGATCCGCAGACTCTCCGGAGGCACGCGGTCATGACCACGCTCGTCGAGATCACCCGCAGAGACTTCCTCCGCCACACCGGCGTCGGCACGAGCGCACTGGTGCTCGGATTCACCGTTTCGCCGAATCTCTTCGCCGCCGGAAAATTGATCGATGCCGTGACCAACGGCGTCGCGCTGGCGCCGTTCGTGGCCATCAAGCCGTTGAGCGGCGATATCGTGATCATCACCCATCGCGCAGAGATGGGGCAGGGCATCCGCTCCAGTCTGGCCGCGGTCATCGCCGATGAGATGGATGCGGACTGGAAACGCGTGACCCTGCGGCAGTCCGATGCGGATTCGGTCACGTTCGCCGTCGCCTATCCGTATCAGCCGGCCGATCAACCGAAGTACATCGTCGACGGCAATCTCGCGCAATTCACCGACAGCTCGCGCAGCATGGCCGCCTATTTCGGGCCGATGCGCCTGTTCGGCGCCGCCATCCGGCTGGTGATGATGCGCGCGGCCGCGAGGAAGTGGAAGATGCCCGACACCTCGCAGCTCGAGACGCGCGAGCACAAGGTGTGGGTCAAAGGGACGAAACGGAATGTCGATTACGGCAAGCTGCTGCTGCACGCGCGCGCGGTGGCGAAAACTCCTCCCGATTACGAGGAGATCGTGGCCGCGCTGAAGCCGATCGACAAATGCACGTTCATCAACAAGGAGAAGATTCCGTTCGTCGACGCGCCCGACATGGTGACGGGCAGGACGAAATACGGCGCCGACATTCGTCTGCGCGGCATGCTCACGGCCGTCATCGAGCGATCGCCGGTAGCGAACGGCGACGTCGAGAGTTTTGACGACAGCGAAACGCGCAAGGTCGATGGCGTCGTCGACGTCATTCCGGTGCGCCTGCCCGGCCCGCTCGGTCTTGGCGGCGTCGGCGGCGCATTCGCACCACACAGCGGTGTGGCCGTCCTGGCGAAGAACACCTGGGCGGCGATGCAGGGCCGCAAGAAGCTGAAGGTGAAATGGACGCAGAGCCCGCACGACGGTTATGAGACCGAGGCGTATCGGCGGGAGCTCGAAGCCTCGGCTGCGGCGCCGGGCGAGAAGGTGCGCGTACGCGGCGACGTCGACCGGGCATTCGCCGGCGCGGCCACGATCGTCGAGGCGCAGTATTACGTGCCGCATCTCGCACAAGCGCCGATGGAGCCGCCGGTGGCGACGGCGCTATTCGAAAACGGCAAACTCGAGGTGTGGGCGCCTTCCCAGAATCCCGATAGCGCGCAGCAGATGGCCGGTGTGGCCGCGTTCGGCATTCCGCCCGAACAGTGGGAGCTCCCGAGCACCATCGAGGAAATGCGCCGCAAGGTCACCGTGCATCTCCCGCTCCTCGGCGGCGGATTCGGCCGCAAATCGAAACCCGACTACATCGTCGAGGCGGCCATTCTCGCGGCGAAGAAACCAGGCACGCCCATCCGCGTGCAATGGACGCGCGAAGACGACGTTCGCTTCAGCTACTTCAACGCCGTTTCCAGCCAGTACCTGAAGGCTGGTCTCGATGGCTCCGGCCGGGCCACCGCGATTCTGCAGCGCAGTGCGGCGCCGTCGATTTTTGCGACGCTGTTTCCGCCGCCCGCGGATCCCGAGCATCCGACTCCGGCCGAACAGTTCTTCATTCAGAAACGCGCCGATTTTCACGACGGCGGCAAGTACCCATACTCCTCGGCGACGGAACGCGCGCAGGGGCTGGAGGACATGCCGTTCGATCTTCCCAACCTGCAACTCGAGAGCTGCGCGGCGAAGAACCACATCCGCATCGGCTGGATGCGTTCCGTGGCGAACGTCTATCACGCCTTCGCCATCGGCTCGTTTGTCGACGAAATGGCGCGCGCGGCCGGCAATCAGGACCCGGTGAATTACCTGCTCGAGCTGATCGGAAAGGGCTCGGTGCTGGATGAGAAGACGTTCCACAAGGAAGGCGTCGCGCATTTCAACAACAATGAATTTCCGTTGAACCCCGGCGTGGTCACCAATCCGCGCGGCGAGTCGATCATCGTGGTCAAGCCATACGAGCCTGATTCGCGGCGCCTGCGCAACGTCATCGAACGCGCGGCCGCGAGCGCTCAGTGGAAGGATCGCCATGGCCGGCTGCCGAAAGGACGGGGACTCGGCATCGCCGCGCATCGCAGCTTCCTCACGTACGTGGCGATGGTGTTCGACGTATCGCTCAATGAATCGAATGAACTGACGATCAACGAGGTGCACGCTTCGATCGATTGCGGTCTGGCCGTCAATCCCGATCGCGTGCGTGCGCAGATCGAAGGGGGCATCAATTACGGGTTGAGCATGGCCCTGCTGGGAGAGATCACGGTGCGGGACGGACAGGTGCAGCAGCGCAATTTCGACAATTACCCGGTGCTGCGCATCACGCAGATCCCGAAGAAGATCATCATCGACATCGTCGAGAGCGATCGCGATCCGACCGGTGTCGGCGAGCCTCCCACTCCGGTGGTGGCGCCGGCGCTCGCCAATGCGATCGTCGCCGCCGGTGGGCCGCGCATTCGCGAGATGCCGTTCCACAGGCACATCAAAGTCGTCGCGTGAACGATGGAGCTCCTGCGCATCCTCGAAGAGGCGCGTGCCGCGGGTGGTGGTGACTGCGCGCTGGCGACGGTGGTCGAGACCAACGGCTCGACCTACCGTCGTGCCGGGGCTCGGCTGATCGTGCGCGGCGATCGCAGAACGTGGGGTGCGATCAGCGGCGGCTGTCTCGAAGCAGACATCATCGAGCGCGCACTGCGCGCGATCGCAACCGGTGAAGCCGCGCTGGCGCGCTACAAGCCGGCCGCGGACGATCTCGTGGTCGGTCTCGGCAGCGGCTGTCAGGGCGAAGTGGTGGTCTTCATCGAGCCGCTGCCTCCTTCACTCCTCGAAGCAGGGCCGGACGCGAACGACGGAGATGCATGGATCACCATGTATCGCGGAGAGACCCGCGGTACGACCATCGGTCGCACGGTCGATGCGCCGGACGACGCCTTCGTGCAGCCGATCGTGGCGCGGCCGGCGCTGCTGTTGTTCGGCGCGTCACCGGCCGCCGAGGATCTGCTGCGGTTTGCCAAAGGCCTCGGATGGTGCGTGCGTGTCGGCGATCATCGGCCGTTCGTGGCGAACGACCCGCGTTTCGCCGCCGCCGACTCGATCGAGATCGCGCCGGTCGAAGAACTGCCCGCGCGATTTTCCTATGCATCCTCGACGGCCGCGGTGGTGATGACGCATCACTACCTGCGCGACCTCGCGCTCCTGCGCCGGCTCGCTCCGATGCGACTCGCGTATCTCGGACTGATCGGTGCGCGGGAGCGGGCGCGTAAACTCATCGCCGAAGCCGGAATCGACGAATCGGCCGTGCACGCGCCGGCGGGACTCGACCTCGGCGCCGACGCACCGGCCGAGATCGCGTTGTCGATCGTGGCGGAGATCCAGTCCGTGTTGAAACGAACCACCGCCACCGCTCTCCGGAATCGCCCCGGCCGCATTCATGACGCGCCGGAAGAAAACGCGATCGTCATTCTCGCCGCCGGCGGGTCGCGACGACTGGGCCATCCGAAACAGCTCGTCGAGATCGACGGCCAGTCGCTCATCCGTCGCGCGGCGGAAGCGGCACTGGCGGTGGGGAGCGGCTCGGTACACATCGTCGTCGGCGCCGAGGTTCTTCGCGTGCGCGCGGCGCTGGAGGGCCTGCCGGTCGAGTGGATCGTCAACGACGCGTGGGAGGAGGGGATCGCCTCCTCGATTCGCGCGGCCGTTGATGCCATCGAACAGCGCCCGCAACCCGTCGAGACGATGACGCTCATGCTGTGCGATCAACCGGGCGTGACCACGGATGTGCTGCGTCGTCTGCTCGATGCCTGGCGCGGCACGCGTTCCGCCGTCATCGCCTCGCGTTATCCCGAAGGGGCGGGCGTGCCGGCGCTGCTGCATTCCGCGCTCTTTCCGGCGCTGAAAACGCTGCGGGGCGACATCGGGGCACGGCAGCTGATTCGCGAGCTCGATCGCGACATCGTCACCATTCCGCTCGACCTTCCGGACGATGTCGATACGGCGGAAGATGTGCGCCGTTTGCGCATTCCGTGAGCCGATTGCGCACTCATTGCGCAATCCCGTGTCAGGCGTCACTGAAGCGGCACACTTTAGTTACGTCATGACGGACAAACATACTTGAACCGTTACCGCCGCGTCTCTAATGTAGATGCACATACATCAGGAGATCGGGAAACGGTGGACGGACTCACGCGGGAAGCAGTGATGGCCGGCGCTTCGGCGGCGGTACATGCGGAAGCGGAAGAACCGGCTGGTTGTACGCGCGGCCGACTCGTGTACTGGCTCGGCTGGCAACTGCCGCCGCGCGGTGCCTGCGAGCGGCTCGAAGCGAACGGCTTCCGCTGGCGCGTGGCCACCAATGCCGCGGATGTCTCGCGCATCGCCGCGCAGTCGGTGCTCTGTTTCGCTCCCCACGCGTCGAGCGCACTGGTGAAACGAACGCTGGACGCGCTGGCGGGCCGTGCCTGCGCGGTGATCGTGCACGGCGCGCGCGAGCAACTCGCGGCGTTCGCGGAGCTGCTGGACGGCGATCGACTCTTCTATCTCGCGGCGGGTGTGCTCGAAGAGCGCGACCTCGCGGCGATCGTCGAGGCGGCGGCGCGGCAATTCGAGGAACGGCGCGAGCTCGATGATGCCGCGCATGAGATCACGGCTGGCGTGCTGCGCCGCATCGCGCTGGCGCAGAGCGTCGTCGAGCTCTCCACCGCCGTGAAGGCGGCGATCGTGCGAACCGTGAGCGCGGAGCGCGGTCGATGTCTGCTCTTCGATCGGGAACGGCAGGTGCTCTGGCCGGCGTCGCGTGGAGACGATGACGGCGAGAGCATCGCCGCGGGGCTGAGCAGTTTCGCGCTGCGCACCGGCGAGGCAGTGCTGGCTGGCTGTGCGGTGGCCGATCCCCGGTTCGATCGCGAGCTCGATCATCCCGAGGGTCGCGACAGCGATCGGCTTCTGGCGGTGCCGGTGCGCGCGCGCAAAGGCGACGGAGTGGCGGTGCTGATCGCTTCACGTCCGAAAGAGGAGCGCGCTTTCGACGCGCGCGATGTGGCTGCGCTCGAAACGCTGGCCGCGCACGTGGCGCCCTACATCGTCGCGTGGCTGCCGGCGCCCGATGTGCCGACGGACTCGCCGTTTCGTACGCAGGCGTTGCGCGAGCTCGCATCGCCGTCGGTCGCCGGCGCGGAACCGCTGCGACTCGATCCGGCGTGGACCAGGCGGGTGACGCTCCTCGGAGTGGTGACGCTGCTGGTGGCCATCGTCGCCGCGATCTTCGTACGCGTGCCGGAGTACGCAGCGGCAGACGCGATGGTGCGCAACGGCACACTGACCGCGACCTTTGCCGCTCCGCACGCGAACGAGATCGAGCGCGGCATGACGCTGCGCTACGGCAAGGAATTGATGACCGTCGAACGCGTCGATGCGATCGGGTCGCGCGTCATCGTCATCGCGCGCGTGCCTTCGCTTGTCGATGAATCGCATGGTCGCGCCGAGGTGCGCGTGGGGAGCGAGCGGCTGCTCTTCGTGATTTTCCCGAAACTCAAAGGAGCCACGCGTGTCTGAGCGGGTGCGATACATCGCGCAGACCGCCGCCGCCGATTGCGGCGCGGCCTGTCTGGCGATGACGCTCGGCGTGCATGGCCGCGACGTGACGCTCGAAGACGTTCGTCGCGTGACCGGCCTCTCGCGGCACGGTCTCGACGCGCAGATCCTCGTCGATGCCGCCGCACATTTCCGGCTGCGCGGGCGCGGCGTGCAACTGCGCACGCCGCAGGAGCTGGCGTATCTCGAGCGCGGCAGCATTCTGCATTGGGAGTTCCGCCACTTCGTCGTGCTCGATCGCTTCGAAAAGAGCGGCGCGTGGATCGTCGATCCTGCAGCGGGACGGCGCTTCGTCACACTCGGCGAGCTCGATCGCGCGCTCACGGGCGTGGCCATCAGCTTCGAGCCGGCCGGCGATTTCGAGAGCGGCGGACTGCAGCGCGAATCGTTGCTGCGCCGCTATCTGCAACGCGTGCTCCGTCACGACGGCGCGCTCGTGCGCATCGTGCTCGCATCGATTCTGCTGCAGCTCTTCGCGCTGGCCGTGCCGCTCGTGACCGGCGTGCTGATCGATCGCGTGATTCCGCACGCCGATCGATCGCTGTTCACGATTCTCGGCATCGGCGCGTTCGCGCTGGTCACGTTCTCCTTCTTCGCCGCGCTCATTCGCGGACACATCCTGCTCGCGCTGCGCACGCGCCTCGACTCGCAGCTCACGCACGACTTTCTCGAACATCTCGTGCAGCTGCCGTTCTCGTTTTTCCAGAACCGCTCGGCTGGCGATCTCCTGATGCGACTCGGCAGCAACGCCACGATTCGCGAGATCCTCACCTCGGCCGTCCTTTCCGGCGCGCTCGACGGCCTGATGGTGTTGTCGTATCTCGCGCTGCTGCTCTTCGCCGACTGGCGCGTCGGGTTGCTGGTCTCGCTGCTTGCCGTGGTGCGCGTGATCATTCTCGTCGGCGCCCTGCAACGCCGGCGTCGGCTCACGTCCGAAGCGCTGCAGGCGCAGGCCGCATCGCAGAGCTTCGAGGTACAGCTGCTGGCCGGAATCGAGGCGCTGAAAGCGTGCGGCGCGGAACGTCGCGCCGTCGATTCGTGGTCTCAACTCTTCGTGCGCGAGCTGAACGTCTCTCTTGCGCGCGGCCGCCTCGACGCGCTCGTCAATTCATTGCTGGATGGACTGGCGCTGGCCTCGCCGATCGCCGTGCTGCTTTACGGCGGCTCGCGGGTGATGAGCGGCGAGCTGACGCTCGGCATGATGCTCGCGCTCGCGTCGCTGGCGGCCGGATTCCTCGCACCGCTCTCGACGCTCGTCTCCAACGCATCGCAGTTCCAGCTGCTCGGCAGCTATCTCGAGCGGCTCGACGATGTGCTCTCGACGCCCGCGGAGCCGCAGCGTCGCGAGCTCGCGCCGCCGAAATCATTCGAAGGACGCATCGCGCTCGACGGCGTCACGTTCGGCTACAGCCCGCTCGTGCCGCCGGCGATCGCGCGCGCGTCGTTCGAGGTCGACGCGGGACGGCTGATCGCCATCGTCGGACCGTCGGGCTCGGGGAAGTCGACGCTGGCCGGATTGATCGCCGGCCTCCTGCACGCCGACTCGGGACGCGTGCTCTACGACGGCCGTCCGCTCGACGAATATCCGCGCGAATGGCTGCGCACGCGCATCGCCTACGTGCCCCAGCGCTCGTACCTGTTCGGGAGCTCGATTCGCGCGAACATCGCTCTGCAGGATCCGGAGCTGCCGCTCGAACGGATCATCGAAGCGGCGAAGCTGGCCGAGATTCACGACGATATCGCGCGCATGCCGCTCGGCTACGAGACCGTGCTCGCCGATGGAGGGACGTCGCTTTCGGGCGGCCAGCGGCAGCGCATCGCTCTGGCCCGCGCGCTGGTCGGTCAGCCGCGCGTGCTCATTCTCGACGAAGCCACGAGCGCGCTCGATGCCATCACCGAAGAGAAGATCCAGCGGAACCTCCTGCGCATGCACGTGACGCGCATCGTTGCCGCACATCGACTGAGCACGATCCGCGATGCCGACCGCATCGTCGTGCTCGAAGAAGGAACGATCACCGATTCAGGCACTCACGGCGAGTTGATCGCGCGTGAGGGTCTGTACCCCCGGCTCGTCGCCGCGCAACTCGAGAGCGCAGACGAGCCGGACTCCCTTCCACCCGCGGTCCGCTCCGCCTCGGTACCGGTCGAAGCGCGAACGGCCCGCAGAACTTCGATGATGAAAGGAATTCAGTCATGAAGAAGCAGATCACCCGCAAGCTCGAACTCTCGAAGGAAACGCTGCGCAATCTCTCCGAACGCGATCTGAAGGGCGCGGTCGGTGGCATCTCCGCGATCTGTCAGCCGACGGGCGTCTCGGACTGCTACCCGTGTCCGACCGAAAGCTGTTCGGACGGCAGCTGCAGCTCGTGGCGCTGCTGCTGATGCGTTTCGCATCAGCGTGGCCGGCGGTGGCCTCCTTCAGGAATTGAGGTCCTGAAGGAGGCGTGACGTCCGGTCGGCACGACCAAGGGTTCGCAACCTTTTCGCAAACGCGGCCGTCGGTGTGCGAGTGTGCACCTCGCATACCGGCTGCCGCAACTGGAGGATCTCCGCATGTGGCAGTCCGTGACGGACGCCGAGCTCGCGGCTGAGTGCTGGTCCGCGATCGGCGAGATCGAATCGTGTCTCGTCGCCCATCTCGAATCGAATGAGTCGCGCGATCCGTTGCTCGCCAGCGGCGACTCCGGTCTGGCGCTCTTCTTCGCCTATCTCTCCGCGGCGCGGCCCGATTCACCGGCCGGGGACCGCGCGCTCGAGGCGTTGTCGCGCAGTCTCGACGGCCTCGCCGCCATGCAGCTGCTGCCGGCGCTGCTGATCGGCTACAGCGGCATCGGCTGGGTCGTCGAACATCTCACCCGCGACTTCTTCGAAGGCGATGACGATCTCGCCACGCCGATCGACGATGCGCTCGAAACGCTGCTGCACGACGTCAACGATGCGCCGCCGTACGAGCTGGTCGGAGGTCTGGTCGGCATCGGCACGTATCTGATCGAACGCCTGCCGCATCCGCGCGCCGCGAGAACACTCACACGCATCCTCGACCTGCTCGAGATGCGCGCCGAACATTCGCGCGACGGCATCACCTGGTTCACTCCCGCCGAATGGCTCGCGAACTGGCAGCGCGAGCAGATGCCGCACGGCTGCTACAACCTCGGCGTCGCGCACGGCGTCCCCGGCATCATCGGATTTCTCGCCGCTGCAAAACAGGAGGGATTCGACGACGCGCGGATCGAAACACTCGCCGCGGGTGCGGTGCGCTGGTTGCGCGCGCAACGCATCGAGGCCGATCAGTCGTCGCTGTACGGCGCCTGGCTCGTTCCAGGGAAGCCGCTCGAGACCACGCGCACCGCCTGGTGCTACGGAGACATCGGCGTCGCGGCCGTACTGCTGCGCGCCGCGCGCGCATTCGATCGAAAGGATTGGGAAGACGAAGCGCTGTCGGTCGCGCGCGCCGCGGCGA
Source organism: Thermoanaerobaculia bacterium (assembly GCA_036261885.1). Taxonomy (GTDB): domain Bacteria; phylum Acidobacteriota; class Thermoanaerobaculia; order Gp7-AA8; family Gp7-AA8; genus QHVT01. The sequence continues at coordinate 264,585 of DATAJY010000017.1, forward strand.
CGCGACCCGCCGAGCGGACGCTGGCCATCGATCCCGGCCTCTGCCACGGCGCGGTCGGCAACGCCCATCTCTTCAATCGTTTCTATCAGGCCACGCGCGAGCCGCTGATGAAGGAGGCGGCTCTGGAGTGGTATCGCCGCGCGCTGGCGATGCGCCGGCCGGGCGAAGGTCTGGCCGGCCTGCTGACGTGGATCAATCCTGTCGGCCGCGAGGGATTCTGGAAAGGGGAGTACGGCTTTCTCAGCGGCATCAGCGGATTCGCGCTGGCGATGCTCGCGGCGGTGACGGACGTCGAGCCGAAATGGGATCGCGTGATGCTCGTCGCCGTTCCGCCGAAGGAGCTCGCGGCTTGAGCCTCGAACGCGAGTACGCCGCCTCCGAGCTGATCGTGCTGCGCACGCCGCTGCTGCCGTTCGATGCCGTCGAAGCGTGGAGCAGCGGCAACCCCGATCGCGCGCAGTTGCGCGAGCGCCTCGTGCAGATCGTCACCCGTCCCGATGTGCGGGAAGCGTTGTTCGTCGCATCCCCCGATCTCGTGGCCAGCATCGACAACTGGCTGCACGATCCGCTCTCGAAAAAAGGACAGCGGACCGAGCTCGGGCTCGTGCGCTATTTCCTGCGGATGGCCACACGCCCGACGCCGTTCGGACTCTTCTCCGGCTGCACCGCCGGCAGCAGCGGCGGCACGACACGCCTCGCGCTCGCGTCGCGCGACGACTACCGGCGCCACACGCGGCTCGACATGGATTACCTCTTCGCGCTCTGCGAAAGCCTCACGCGCAGTCACGACCTGCGCGCCGAGATCCGCTTTCGCCCGAACGCGAGTCTCTACGAAACCGCGGGACGCCTGCGCTACGCCGAAGCGCGCGTGAACGGACGGCATCGCACCTATCACCTCGTGGCGGTCGATACGTTTGACGCGCTGCAGCTCGCGCTCGATCGCGCCGCGAACGGTGCGACACTCGACGAGCTGGCGCTCGCACTCGTCGAAAGCGATGCCGAAGGGGAGATCACGTACGACGACGCGGCTGGGTTCGTGCACGATCTCGTCGACAACCAGCTGCTGCTGCCGGAACTGAGCCTGCCGGTCACCGGCGAAGAGAGCACGCACGGACTGGTGCGCCAACTGGCGGCGACGCGTTCGATGCGCGGTGCGGCAGCGCTGCTCGCACGCACCGACTCCGCACTCGACGCGCTCGACGCGCGTGGCGTCGGCTGCGAAACAAACGCGTATCTCGACATCGCCCGCGAGCTCGAACCGCTCGGCGTGCCGGTCGAGCTCTCGCGGCTCTTTCAGCTCGATCTCTTCAAGCCGGCGGTCGACGTCGGTCTCAGCGATGCCGTGATTCAGGAGATTCTCCGCGGCGTCGAATGGATGCACCGTCCCGTCGCGCAACGCCGCTTCGATCCGATCCTCGAAGAATTTCGCCGCTCGTTCCGCGATCGTTATGGCGAGGGAAACGACGTGCCGCTGCTGGCCGTGCTCGACGAAGAGACCGGCATCGGCTTCGATCGCTCGGGCATGGCCGGTGCGGACGCGTCGCCGCTGCTGGCCGGTCTCCCGTTCAGCGGTAAGGCGACGCCGTCGATCTCGTGGATGCCCTCCGATGCGACGCTCATCCGACTGCTGTCGGATGCCGTCGCCGGCGGCCGCATGGAGATCGAGCTGACGGACGACGACTGGAAGTATCTCGAAAATCGCGAGCGCCCTCCGATGCCCGACGCGTTTCATGCGGTGGTGACGCTCGCGGCGCCGTCGATCGACGCGATCGAGCGCGGCGACTATCGGATCCTGCTGCACAGCACCACCGGCCCCTCGGGCGCGCGGATGTTCGGCCGCTTCTGTCACGCGGACGAACGGATCCGCGCGGGCGTGAAAGCGCACCTGGCCGCGGAGGAGGCGCTCGCCCCCGAGGCGATCTTTGCGGAGCTCGTGCATCTCCCGGCGGGGCGTATGGGAAACATCCTCGCGCGTCCCGTTCTCCGGGAATGGGAGATCTCGTTCCTCGGCAAATCGGGCGCGCCGGAAGAACGCCAGCTCGCCGTGAGCGATCTCGTCGTGACGGTCATCGGCGATCGCATCCGCCTTCGCTCGCTGACGCACGATCGCGAAGTCATCCCCCGCCTCACGACCGCCCACAACACCACGTTCGAGAGTCTCGGCGTCTACCGCTTCCTCGCCGCGATGCAGAACGCCCTCGGCATCGAATGGAACTGGGGACCGCTCGAGGCCGCACCGTTTCTGCCGCGCGTCAGTTGCGGCCGCGTCGTCTTCTCGCGCGCGCGATGGCGGATGCGCGAACGCGACATCAAGCCGCTCGCGGCGGTCTCCGGTGACGCGCGCTTCGCGCTCGCGCGCGAATGGCGCGCCCGGCATCGCATGCCGCGCTTCGTCGTGCTCGTCGACGGAGACAATGAGCTGTTGCTCGATTTCGAAAATCCGCTCAACGTCGATGCGGTGATGGAGCTCTTCAAAACCCGCGAGGAGGCGGTGCTGCACGAAGTCTTTCCCGCGCCCGATGAGCTCTGCGCCACCGGTGCGGAAGGACGCTTCGTGCACGAGCTGATCGTGCCGTTCGTCCGGAAGACAGCGGTCCCCGCGAAACCGTTCGTCACGAAGAGCGTGCCGCTGCCACCGCGTCCGCGAATCTTCGCTCCCGGCTCCGAATGGCTCTTCGCGAAACTCTACGTCGGCAGCGGCAGCGCGGATCTCGTGTTGCGCGACGAGGTCGCGCCGCTCGCACACGACGCGCTCGCATCGGGCGCCGCACGCGCCTGGTTCTTCATCCGTTTCGGCGATCCCGCCTGGCACCTTCGCGTGCGCTTTCGCGGAGAGCGGGATGCGCTGCGCGACGCCGTGCTGCCGAAACTCGAAGCGCTGTTCGAACGGCTGCAGGCCAGCGGCACCGCCTGGAAGTTTCAGCTCGACACCTACGAGCGTGAGATCGAGCGCTACGGCGGCCCGGCAGGAATCGAGCTGTGCGAGGAACTCTTCTTCTTCGACTCGGAAGCGGTGGTGTCGTTGCTCGAAACGTTCACGAGCGACGCCGGCGCCGAGGTCCGCTGGCGGACGATTCTTCTCGGAATGGATCGCCTCCTCGAAGATTTCGGCTACGACCTTCCGGCGAAGATCGAGCTCGCCGAACGCGCGCGCGACGGCTTTGCCCGCAACTACCGCTACGACCCGCTGCGCACGAGGATCGCCGACCGCCTGCGCAGCGATCGCGCCGCGCTGCTCCGCCTCCTCGCCGAACCCCCGCCCCCCGCGCTGCGCCGCCGCTCCGAATCGAACGCCCCGCTCATTCAGGAGCTCCGCGCCCGCGAATCCCGAGGCCACCTGCAAACCCCCATCGCCTCGATCGTCCCCAGCCTCATCCACATGTTCGTCAACCGCGCCACCCGCTCCGCCGGCCCCGAACACGAGCTCGTCCTCTACGACTACCTCGTGCAGCTCTACCGCTCACAAGTGGCCAGGGAAAAGAAAGGAAGGGAGGTGGGAGTTGCGGTGTGAAGGGGGTGGGGTTGTGATTGGTCGGGCAGGGGGGATTTGAACCCCCGACCACCTGAACCCCATTCAGGTACGCTACCAGGCTGCGCTACTGCCCGACTCGAGGCCGCGCGGGATCGTACCACGCGCGGGGTTGCTAACGGTTTGAGGCGGTCCGTATTCCTCAGCCGAGGTTGGGGGCCCAGAGGATGAGGTACTTGGTCACTTCGATGTTGCGGCTCGTCGGCGTGATGGAGATCTCTTCGATCGAGCGCGCTTTCGACTGCAGGTCTTCGCGCAGCGACTGCAGCTCGCGGTCCCAGGCGCGCTGGATCTGGGCGATGTTTTCGAGGTAGTCCACTTCGCGCACGGAGGTGCCGGGATCGGACGCCACCGAGGCGGGACGGCCGCTCGTGATGTTGTAGAGCGCCTGGCCCCAGGCGACGTTCACCTCGGGGGCATCGGAGCGGGAGTGCTCCTGGTTCTTGTCGATCTCGCGCTGTTCGCGCTCCGACTTTTCGCGGAGCTGATCGATGCGGCGGCGGAACGTCGACTCCAGCCGCTCCTGCTGCTCTTCGACGCGGCGGTTCGCCTCTTCGAGACAGCGCTCGATGAACGCCTCGCGCGTTTCCGCCGGTTCGGAGTAGAGACCGAATGCCGCGTTGTGGAAGATCTGCAGGCGCTCGTTCTGCTCGAGGTACTGCTTGAATCCTTCCTGCGACTGCGCCGCGTTCTGCATCAGAGCTTCGGGCGTGATGTCGATCTGCATGCGCCGATCGGGATCCGGCACCGCGCGCAGCTCGAGCTTCTCCGCATCGACGAGCGACGCCTGATGCCACAGCACGCGTCCGTCGGCCGCCGACATCGGAGCGATGTACGAGCGCGTCGTCGAATGATGCGTGCCGCTGCGGCCTTCGGTGTGCGTGACGATCCCTTCGGCGAGCACGAACGGACGGTAATTGCCGGTTCCACCCGAAACATAGAGCTGCTCGAGGACATCATCGCCGCGGCGTGCACGCGGCACGCGGACGATCGGCGTCGCGTGCGCTTCACCGTCGTGTTCGACGGTCATCCCGTGTGCGACCGGCACGGCGTCGAGCACCCGTCCCGGCACGGTCGACAGCGCGCGTGTGATCGCCTCGCGCCGATCGGGCGGGAAGAGGAAGACGATGCAACCGCCGCCGCCTGCGCCGCAGACTTTGCCGGCCCATGCGCCGGCGCCCTTCGCCGCGTCGATGGCCGCGTCGATCTCGGGAGTCGAAATGCCGTCGATGAGCGCCTTGCGCGCGTCCCACTCTTTGCCGAGTGCCGCGCCCGCCGCTTCGAAGTTTCCGGAGTCGAGCGCGCGCTCCATTTCGATCGAGATCTCGGCGATCGAGGCGAGTCCGCGATCGACCTTCTTCTTCTTCTCGACCTGGCGCTTGTAGAGCTCCCAGTTGTTCGTGCCGGAGAAATGCGCGACGCCGGTGTAATGCAGCAGCATGTGCGACGCGAGGTCGTGCACGGAAATCTGCAGCGGATGACGGGCCGGCTTTCCGGGATGGAGATGCAGCGAGCTAAGGCCGCCGAAGACCGGCGGGTAGTAATCCTGAATGCCGGCGGGGACGCCGAGGAGACGGGTTTCGAGATCGCGCACGAGGTGGATCAGCTCTTCGCCTTCGATCGGATTCTTCGCCAGCTCCGAGAGCGCGCGCACGAGCGTGATCGCCAGAGCGGACGAACCGCCGAGGCCCGAGCCGCGCGGTGCGTCGGTACGGGTGGTGATGCGGATGCCGGTCAGTTTGAAGTGCTCGAGCGCGCGATGCAGCAGCGCGGCCTTCGGATCGTTCGACATCTCCTGCAGCGACTCGTAGCGCTGCCGGTATTGCTGATCGGTGAGATGGATCTCGATGCCACCGGTGCCGGTCTCGCAGACTTCCGATTCAGCGAAGAACGAGATCGCGACGTTGACCGTGCGCGAGCCGGGGTGGAAGAGATACAGCGGCCAGAGGTCGAGAGTACCACCAGCGAGATCGGCGCGGACCGGCGCCCGGACGGTGACCTTGTTCATATGGGTAGCGCGGATTCTGCTAGAAGAGTGCCCGCTGTTGCATCTTTTGCTTTTGTGACGCGACGCCCGTGGCGGGGGTCGCGAGACGGGGCGAAAGATGCGCGACGCTCGCACGGAAACGCGCCAGAGACGCGCCGCGCAGCGGATCGGGAGTGATGGATTTCAGTTTCAACGGATCGAGCCACTTCCCGTTTTCCGACACTCGGTAATCGAGGTGCGGACCGGTGGCGAGGCCGGTCGAGCCGACGTAGCCGATGATCTCGCCCTGCTGCACGCGCGTTCCCTTCTTCAGGTTTTTGGCGAAGCGCGAGAGGTGCAGGTAGCAGGTGTCGTAGCGCGACGAGTGGCGAACGCGGATGAAGTTTCCTTCGCTCGGGCTGAAGCGTGCTTCGATCACCGTGCCGTCGGCGGTCGACATCACCGGCGTTCCGGTCGGCGCGCCGTAATCGACGCCGTAATGCGGGCGGAAGTACTTCAGCACGGGGTGGAAACGCTTGCGCGTGAACCCGGAGGTGACGCGCGAGAACTTCAGTGGCGCTTTGAGGAACTGCTTGCGCAGCGGAGAGCCGGAAGCGCCGTAGTAGCCGGCGGTGCCGTCGGCGTTTTCGTGGCGGAACGCCTCGTAGGTCGTACCGCGATGCGTGAAGCGTGCGGCGAGGATCGGACCGTAGCCGGCGAAGTCGCTGCCGGAGAACTGCTTGGCGACGACGAGGCTGAACGCGTCGCCTTTGCGCAATTCAAAGAAGTCGATGTCCCACTGGAAGACGTCGACGATCTCCTGCACGAGCGCGGGGTTCTCGCCGATGTTGCGAACGGCTTCGTAGAGTGAGGAATCGATCGTCGCGGAGACGACCTGCTGCGCGGTGTGGATCTCGGCCTGCTTCGACGTCACGTCGAAGCCGCCGGCGGTGCGCACCGCGTTCACCTCGCCCCAGCCGGTGACTTTCATCTGCACGGCGTCGATCGTGCCGGCGTTGTCGTGATGGAAGCGAATGAGGTTGCCGGGACGGAGCTTGCGAACGTCGATCGTCTTCGAGAGCTGCGTGGTGAGAACATTCGCGTCGCCGCGGGAAAGACCGCCCGCCTGCAGGACTTTATCGAGCGTGTCGTTCTTCTCGACGGAAAGCACCAGCGAGTGTTCGGGAAGCTCGGCGCGATACGGTTCGGCGAGTGCGTCGTAGCGGAGCTCGGGAGGGGTGATGGAGGCGGCCTGCGAGGTGGTGCCGAACTCCGGTTGCACGCGAACGGCGGCAACGAAGAGTGGAATCGCGACCGGCAGAGCCAGGGCCGCGTACACTCGCGAGCGCCTGGCCACCCAGCCCAGTCGCTCACCAAGAGCGCGAAGTGTCTTCATTCAGTAAGAGTTAGGGGAACCGGTACTGCGCTTCCGCGGCGGAGTGTAGCACGGGGTGGAACGGCGGACGGAGCGCCCGCCACTCCACTAGTTGGAGGCTGGCTCCATGGTCACCTGCGTCACTGCCTTTTCCTCGGGCTGATCGGCGCGGCGATAGGACGCCGGCACGTTGAACAGGCCTGCGTTCGGTGCGATCTCGCGCACCTTCGTCACCCACATCTCGCGCACGATCGTGCGCTGCGTCGGCACTTTCAGTTCCGTGCGGCGCTTCGGCGCATCGAAGACCGTCTTGGTCGTCACGGTCTGGCGCATCACGAAGCCGGGGATCTTTCCGCTCTCGGCATCGAGGAGGGAATCGACTGCCGCGTTGCCGGTGCGGGCCGTCGTCGTGCCAAACGTGTCGACGCCGACGAACTGCTGCGTCGTCCAGCGATCGATGTCCGTCGAGACGCGCTGGCGCAGGGCGATGCCGCGGATGGTGAGCGTGATGTCGTACGTCATCGAGAGGCGGTAGTGATCGGTCTGCACGCCGGCGATGTCGAGACGATCGTCGAACCGCTTCACGTCGGATTTGAGATTCGCGATCTTGATGTCGGAGGAGGCGAGGGCGGTGGCGGCGTGCGTGGTGTTGAACTCCGTGTACCACTGCCGCGCGGGATCGACGAAGAAGAGGCGCTGGGAGCCGTCGGTGGAGACGACATAGGTGCCCGGCGGGTAGAGATTGCCGCCGATGAAATCGACGCGCGTGCGGGTGCCGTCGAGGATCGCGCGGGCCGTGAGATCGGTGACGGGGGTGACTGGATCATCCGAGGTGTTCTTCTGGACGAACTCGTATTCGATGGCGGCGAACGCCGGGAGGGCGATCAACGCGAGCGCAACCGTAACCATCAGTCTTTTCATAAATAACCTCGCGGTCGCCTGAGTATACACGGGAAATATCGATCCTTCCGGCACCGTTGGGGCGCCCATGTCCAAGGGCACGATCCAGCGCACCTTTCTCACGGCCGTCGTCTGCGCGGCCGTCTTCGGCGTGAGCGTTGCTCGCGCGGCCGGTCCCGTGACCCTCGAGACGGTGATCCGGAAGGTGCAGGAGCAGCAGCGGAAAACGAACACGCTGCAGGCCAGCTTCAGGCAGGAGAAAGAGCTCGCGCTCCTCTCGAAGCCGGAAGTCTCGACCGGCACGTTCGTCTTCTCGAAGCCGAACAACGTCCTCTGGACGTACGACGCTCCGAAGCGGGTGCAGATGGTCATCGCCAGCGGCGTCATGACGACGTACTACCCGGAGCTCGGCAAAGCGGAGCGCATCGACGTGAAGCGCTTCGAAGACCGCATCTTCAAATACATGGGTGCTTCGGGAGCGATCGACGAGCTCGCGCGCTATTTCGACTTCACGTTCACCGACTCGAAGTCGAAGCCGGTCTACGTGCTCGATCTCACGCCGAAGACCCGCGCCGTTTCGAAGCGCGTGCAGCGCATCAAGATCTGGATCGACAAGACCACGTACCTGACCAGCCGGATCGAGTACGTGGAAGGCGACGGCGACATCACCCGCTACGAGTTCACGAACATCAAAGTGAACGAACCGGTCCCGCCGAGCAAATTCGCGATCGCGCTCCCCGGAAATGTCAAAGTCGAGCAGATGAAGATTCAATAGAAAGAGTTGTCGGTAGTCGGGTATCGGTTGTCGGGAGACCACCACCCCTCCACGTTCCGAACGACGTGGATGGGCGGCGGCCTCCCGACAACCGACTTCCGACTCCCGACTCCCGCAAGATGTCCCGCCTTTCCTTCAAACTCCTCCATCAGGATGGCCCTGCGCGCCGCGGGGAGATCACGACGCCGCATGGCGTGATTCAGACGCCGGTGTTCATGCCGGTGGGTACGCGCGCGTCGGTGAAGTCGCTGACGACCGATCAGCTCCAGCGCCTGGCGCCGGAGATCATCCTCAACAACACCTACCACCTCATGCTGCGGCCGGGCGTCGACCTCGTGGAGAAGCTCGGCGGCGTGCACCGCTTCATGGGGTGGGATCGCGCGGTGTTGACCGATTCCGGTGGCTTTCAGCTCTTCTCGCTCGCGTCGATCCGCAAGATCCGCGAGGAGGGGGTCGAGTTCCGCAGCCACATCGACGGCTCGCCGTACTTCCTGACGCCGGAAGGTTCCGTAGAGATTCAGACGCGGATGGGTGTCGATATCGCCATGGCCTTCGACGAGTGTCCGTCGTACGGCATCTCGCACGCGGAGGTCGAGAAGTCGATGCTGCTCACGCACCGGTGGGCGAGGCGTTCCCTCGCCAGCCGCACCACCTCCGCTCTCTTCGGCATCGTGCAGGGCGGCATTCATCTCGACCTGCGCAAGCGCAGCGTCGAAGAGATCTCGGCGATGGACTTCGACGGCGTCGCCATCGGCGGCGTGTCGGTGGGCGAGCCGAAGGAAGAGATGTTCGACGTCGTGAATTACACGGCGCCGCTGCTTCCCGTCGAGCGTCCGCGCTACCTCATGGGCGTCGGCACTCCCGAAGACCTCGTGAATGGCGTCGCGGCCGGGATCGACATGTTCGACTGCGTGATGCCGACGCGCAATGCGCGGAACGGCTCGCTCTTCACGAGCTTCGGAAAAATTCACATCAAGAACGCGAAGTACGCGGCCGATGACGGGCCGCTCGATCCGCACTGTTCGTGTGTGACATGCACCACCGTTTCGCGCGCGTATCTGCGCCATCTTTTCGTGAACGACGAGATAGCCGCGTCCGTTTACAACACGATCCACAACATCTCGTTCTACCTTGACTTGATGAAGGCGATCCGGCAGGCTATCGCGTCCAACTCGTTCAATTCCTTCCGCGAAGAGTTCCTGTCGCGGTCTTCGAGTGAAAAAATATGAATGGGATAGCTCTGCTCCAAAGTAGCGGCGGCGCCACTGCGGCGATCGTCAATTTCCTGCCGATCGTCGCGATCGGCCTGGTCTTTTATTTTCTGGTCATCGGCCCGGCGAACAAACAGCGCAAGAAGCAGCAGGAAATGATGAGCGCGCTGAAGAAGGGCGATCGAGTCGTTACGTCAGGTGGGATTTACGGGACGATCCAGGGTGTTGAGCCGGACGCCGTTTACCTGAAAATCGCCGAAAACGTGAAGGTGAAAGTGGCTCGCACTGCGATCTCCGGCGTCGTGACCGGAGAGTCCGAATCGTAGAGCGGTAGTGGTCCGGAGGAAATCTTGAATAGAAACATCCTGTGGAAAGTCGTGTTGATCCTGGCGGTGCTGGTGGTGTTCACGGTCGCCATCATCCCGACGGCGGACAACCCTCAGCCCATCCGTCGCGGTCTCGACCTCAAGGGCGGCATTCACCTGGTCATGCGCGTCAACGTGAATGAGGCGACGCGTCTCGAAGTCGACCAGGCGATGAATTCGCTCAAGAGTCAGTCGCAGCAGCAGAACATCCCGGTTCCGACCACGCGCCGCATCAGCGATACGGCGTTCATGGCCGCGTTGCCGGCCGGCACGTCGACCGCACCGTACGAGAAGATCGCCGCCGATTTCCTGCCGTCGTTCGAGCTGACGAAAGTCGGCAGCGAGCTGCGCATGACGCTCAAGCCGCAGGCCGCGCGCGACCTGCAGCGCGACACCGTCGAGCAGGCCAAGGAAGCGATCGACCGCCGCGTGAACGCCCTCGGCGTCACCGAGCCGCTCATCGTTCCGGAAGGGGAAGACCGCATCGTCATCCAGCTCCCCGGCGTCGACGATCCGGCCCGCGTCAAAGACATCATCAAGACCACGGCGCAGCTGCAGTTCCGCCTCGTGGAAGGCAGCCCGGCACCGACGCCGCAGGCGGCCTACGAAGCGGTTCCGGCGAACCTGCGCAGCGACGTCGACATCCTCCCGGGCAACCGTGAGGACGAGCTCGGCCGCACCGTCGGCACCGAGTACTACGCCGTCCGGAAGGAAGTCCCGGTCAGCGGGCGCGATCTGAAGAACGCGCGCGTGCAGAAGGGACGCGTGAACGAGCCGGTCATCGGTTTCTCGCTCACGCCGGAAGGCGCGCCGAAGTTCGGCAACCTGACCCGTAACAACATCAACCGCCGCCTGGCGATCGTCCTCGACAACAAGGTGGTCTCCGCTCCGAACATCAACAGCGAGATCAACGATCAGGGCGTGATCGAAGGCAGCTTCACGCAGCAGCAGGCGAGCGATCTCGCGCTGGTCCTCCGCAGCGGTTCGCTCCCGGCTTCGCTGACGACGCTCGAAGAGCGTACGGTCGGACCGTCGCTCGGCCGCGATTCGATTCGCCAGGGTGTCACGGCCTCGGTCATCGGCTTCATCGTGCTGGTGCTGGCCATCCTGCTCTACTACAAGGGCGCCGGCGTCAACGCGGTTCTCGCGCTGCTGCTCAACCTCATCATCCTGCTCGGCATGATGGCCTACTTCAAGGCCACACTGACGCTGCCCGGCATCGCCGGCATCATCCTCACCCTCGGCATGGCCGTCGACTCGAACGTGCTCGTGTTCGAGCGCATCCGTGAGGAGCTGAAGGAAGGGAAGACCGTTCGCGCCTCCATCGAGCAAGGCTTCTCGCGCGCGTTCGCCACGATCATCGACACCCACCTGACGACGATCATCTCGGCCCTCTTCCTCTTCCAGTTCGGCACCGGTCCGATCAAGGGCTTCGCGGTCACGCTGCTCATCGGTCTCGGCGCCTCGGTGTTCACCGCGTTCTTCGTATCGCGAATGATCTTCGACATCGTCTACAAGCCGACCGAGCGTCCGCGCGAGCTCAGCATCTAAGCGGCGAGGAAATCACCCATGCGAATTTTCGATAATCCGAATTACGACTTCGTCAAATACCGCTGGCACGCGGTGATCATCTCGACGTTGATCATCCTGGCCGGTGTGGGCGTCTTCCTGACGCGCGGCATCAACCTCGGCGTCGACTTCGCCGGCGGCGCGAACATCATTCTCAAGTTCGGCGCCGAGCCGCCGATCAGCGACCTCCGCAACGACCTGCCGGCCGCCACGATCCAGCAGTACGGCAAGCCGGCCGATCACTCCGTGCTCATCCGCCTGCCGCAGCAGAAGGGCGAAGGCGACTACGCCGGCACGATCGTGGAGAACCTCGCCACGAAGATGAATCCGGAATCGGCCGCCAAGCACGACCTCAACTATCGCGGCACCGATCGTCTCGCGGCGCTCCTGCAGCAGAACGATCCGGACAATCGCGGCACCAGCCCCGCCGCGCTCCAGTATTACGAAGATCTGGCGCGCAAGATCATCGCCAAGCGCTCCGAGCTCGGCATCTTCTCGAGCATGTCCCAGGCTACGGGCGTGCAGGGCGTGACGACCAACGTCGCCAAGCTGCTCAACGAGAAAACCTTCCTCGGCAAGTTCAACGTCCTCAATCAGGAGACGGTCGGTCCGCAGGTCGGCGGCCAGCTCCAGCAGAAGGCGTTCTGGGCCATCGTGCTCTCGTCGCTGGCGATGGGCATCTACATCTGGCTGCGCTTCGACTTCATCTTCGGCGTCGCGGCCATGCTCTGCATCATCCATGACGTTTTCATCGCCATGGCCTTCCTGCTGTTCATGAACCTCGAGTTCTCCCTGAACGTCGTGGCCGCGCTGCTCACGATCGTCGGTTACTCGATCAACGACACGGTCGTCACCTACGACCGCGTGCGCGAGAACAAGAAGAGAATCAAGCGTCCGATGTCGCTGGCCGAGAACCTCAACCTCGGCATGAACCAGACCCTCTCCCGCACGATCCTCACCAGCGGCTCGGTGTTCCTCGTGCTGGTGGCGATGCTCGTCTTCGGCGGTGAAGTCATCCGCGGCTTCTCGTGGATTCTCACCATCGGCGTCATCAGCGGTACCTACTCGACGCTGCTCATCGTTCCGGCCGTGGCCGTGGCGTGGGACAAGTGGTCCGACAAGCGCCGTCCCGATCCGGCAGCAGCCGCGGTCGTCGATGCGCCGCGTGCGCGCCGCGCCAGCTGAGCGCACACAATCTGCCTTTCACGAAAAGCGGGCTTCGGCCCGCTTTTTTCGTTTCGACGTCACGCGCCCCGAGTGACCTGCCGCACGTCTTTTGTTTTCCGGTCCGTGCGATAGACTCCGGCGCCGCAAGGAGAAGCCATGCCTGAGAACAAGCGCAACGACGCGCTCGACTACCACGCCAACGGACGCCCGGGAAAAATCGAGGTCGTCCCCTCGAAACCGACGGCGACACAACGCGATCTCTCGCTCGCGTACACCCCCGGCGTGGCGGTGCCGTGTCTCGAGATCGCGGCCGATCCGTCGCTCGCCTACAAATACACGAGCAAAGGGAATCTGGTTGCCGTCATCAGCAACGGCACGGCCGTACTCGGGCTCGGCGACATCGGCGCGCTGGCCGGCAAACCGGTCATGGAAGGAAAGGGCGTTCTCTTCAAGAGATTCGCCGACATCGATGTCTTCGACATCGAAGTGAACACGAAAGACACCGAGGAGTTCATTCGCTGCGTGAAGCTCCTCGAGCCGACGTTCGGCGGCATCAACCTCGAGGACATCGCTGCCCCCGAATGCTTCGAGATCGAAGAGCGGCTCAAGAAGGAGATGAACATCCCGGTCTTCCATGACGATCAGCATGGAACGGCGATCATCTCCGCGGCCGCGCTGATCAACGCGCTCGAAGTGGCGGGCAAGAAGATCGGAGACGTGCGCATCGTCATCAGCGGTGCGGGCGCGGCGGCGATGGCCTGCCTGCGGCTGTACATCAAGCTGGGACTGAGCAAAGAGAACGTGATCCTCGTCGACCGTCACGGCGTGATCTACAAAGGCCGCAAGGAAGACATGACCCCGTACAAGGAGGAGTTTGCGGCCGAGACCGATCGCCGCACGCTCATGGACGCGTTCCGCGATGCCGACGTCTTCATCGGACTCTCCGCCGGCGGAATCGTCTCGCAGGACATGGTGCGCGCGATGGCGCCCGATCCGATCGTCTTCGCGATGGCCAATCCGAATCCGGAGATCGGCTATGAAGAAGCGACCTCCGCGCGCGCCGACGTGATCATGGCCACCGGGCGCAGCGACTTTCCGAATCAGGTCAACAACGTCCTCGGGTTCCCTTTCATCTTCCGCGGTGCGCTCGATTGCCGCGCCACCACGATCAACGACGAGATGAAGCTGGCCGCGTCGAAGGCGCTGGCCGATCTGGCGAAGGAAGACGTTCCGGACTCGGTGCTGCGCGCGTACGGCATGGATCGCATGTCCTTCGGCCGTGAGTATCTGATTCCGAAGCCGTTCGACTATCGCGTGCTCCTGCGCGTTCCGGTCGCGGTGGCCGAGGCAGCGGCGGAGACTGGCGTTGCCCAGCAGCCGATTCAGGATTACGACGCATACCGCCGCCGTCTGGAGAGCATGCTCGGACGTTCGCGCGGCCTGATGCACGACATCTTCGGCCAGGCGCGCAAGAGTCCGAAGCGCATCGTCTTCCCGGAAGGCGATCAGGAGAAGATCGTTCGCGCCGCGAAGATCCTCATCGACGAGCATCTGGCCCGTCCGATTCTCCTCGGCCGGCAGAACGAGATCGCGCCGCTCCTGCAGAAGTACAACATCGACGAATCGAAGATCACCACCATCGACATCTTCAACTGCGACGAAAAATACGAAGAATACGTGCGCAGCTTCCACGAACTGCGCAAGCGCCACGGCATTACCCTGGCCGATGCGCGGCGCATTCTCAACAGCCGCAATTACTACGCGATGATGATGCTCGAGAACGGCGACGCCGACGGCGTGATCGCCGGCTTGCGCGCCTACTACCCGGCCACGATTCGTCCGGCCCTGCAGATCGTGAAGACGCATCCGTCGGTGAAACACGTCTCCGGCGCGTACCTGCTGATGTTCAAGAACAAGATGCTGGTGCTCGCCGATACGACGGTGAACATCAATCCCGACAGCGAGACGATCGCGGAGATCGCGGAGCAGACCGCCGAAACGGCAAAGCGGTTTCACATGGAGCCGCGCATCGCCATGGTCTCGTTTTCGAACTTCGGCTCGACGCAGCACCCCGAGGCCGAGAAGATGCGCGATGCGGTGGAGATCCTGAAGAAACGCCGCCCCGACCTCATCGTCGAAGGGGAGATGCAGGCCGACACCGCGGTCGAGCCCGACATCGCCCACCAGGATTACGCCTGGAGCGCGATTCAGGGCGACGCGAACGTGCTCGTCTTCCCGAATCTCGATGCCGCGAACGCCGCGTACAAGCTGCTCTGGAGACTCGGCGGCGCCGAAGTGATCGGCCCGATTCTGCAGGGCATCGCCAAACCGGTGCACGTGCTCCAGCGCGGGGTCGACGTGAATGACATCGTGAACATGGCCGCGATCGCGGTGCTCGACGCGCAGAAGTTGAAAGGCGAGTAGGGCGGTTCAGAAGGATTCCGCGCGGAAGCGCGGGATCCTTCCCGCAAGCGGTCAGTGCGCGAGCGGAATGCAGCTCCGCACCAGCGCGCTGAGCGCGCCGATGTCGAACGGCTTCGGCAGAAATGCGCAGATGCCCGCCGTCACGGCGGTGGCGACTTCGGGGTCGCGGTTCGCGCTCACGACGATCACCGGGATCTTGAGCAGGTCGGTGTCGTGCGCGCGCTCGCGAAGCACGTCCCAGCCCGAAACGACCGGCATCATCAGGTCGAGCACGACCACGTCGGGATGATGCTCGCGCATCGCCTCGAGCGCGTCTTTGCCGTTCGCCGCCTCGAGGAACGAATAGCCATCACGCTTCAACGCGACGACGATCAGCTTCCGAATGTTCGGATCATCGTCGACCACCAGTACCTTACACGTCTGTGCCACCACGTCCACCGCAATGGAATTATGCCCGATGTGCGCCGTTAGCGAACCTGCTGTGAAAATCGCGGTGGCCATGTCGGGCGGCGTCGACTCATCGACGGCCGCATTCATCCTCAAGTCGCAGGGGCATGAGGTGGTCGGATTGTCGATGCAGATGTACGACAACCTCAGCAATTCGGCCGTCAACGCCGACACGACCTACGGCGGCTGCTGCACCATCGACGATCTCGTCGACGCGCGTCGCGTGGCGTGGCGTCTCGAGATCCCGCACTTCACGCTCAATCTCGAAACGAACTTCCATGACAAGGTCATCAAGCCGTTCGTGCAGGGATATCTCGCCGGCACTACACCGAGCCCGTGCGTGCTCTGCAACACGCATGTGAAGTTCGATCTCTTTCACAAGAAAGCCATCGCCATCGGCGCGCAGAAGATCGCCACCGGCCATTACGCGCGCATCACGGAGAACGGCGGCACGTTCGAGCTCCGCAAGGCAATCGATCTGGCGAAGGATCAGTCGTACTTCCTCTTCGAGCTTTCCCAGGAGCAGCTCCGCGAGGCGCTCTTTCCCCTCGGCGAGCTGACGAAGCCGGAGGTGCGCGACATCGCCGAAGAGGCGGGATTGTCGGTCGCGCGCAAAAAGGAGTCGTACGAGATCTGCTTCGTGCCGGAGAAGGATGGGTACGCGAAGATCGTCGAGAAGGAAGCGGGACTCGCGCCCGGCGAAGGGGCGGGCGAGCTCGTCGATACCGAGGGGAATGTGCTCGGGATGCACGACGGCTACTACCACTTCACGATCGGCCAGCGTCGCGGTCTGCAGATCGGCGGCACTGCCGATCGCACGTACGTCGTCGACGTGAATCCGTTCACGAAGCGCGTCGTGGTCGGGCCTGCATCCGCGCTCGAGAAGGACGAGCTCATCGCCGAGCGCGTGCACTGGATTTCCGGAACCGCGCCGTCCGGGCCGGTCGAAGTGCAGGCGCGCGTGCGCTCGCGCATGGCCGACGTCGCCGCGACGGTCACACCGCTCGACGGCCAGCGCGCGCGTGTGACGTTCGCGCAGAAGCTGCGCGCCGTCGCGCCCGGTCAGGCGGTCGTCTTCTATCAGGACGATCTCTGTCTCGGCGGTGGCTGGATCACGCGTTAGCTCAGCCGAGCTGCGACAACTTCGCCTCGATCGCCGGTGCCCACTCCGCCGTGCATGCCGGGTGCGCACGCGCTTTCATCAGCGCTTCGCGCGCACCGTTCCTGTCGCCGTTCAGCCGCAGCAGCGTCCCGATCTTCACGAGCGAGCTGACCGCGGCGGCGCTCACCGGATCGGAGTCGTAAAGACGCTCGTACAGCGCGAGCGCCCATTCGCGATCGCCGCTGCGTTCGACGATCGGCGCGGCGCGGGCGAGGAACTTCGGCACGCGCGCATCGCGATCGGTCGTGACTTCGCGAATGAGCTCGAGCGCCAGTTCCTGATCTTTCGATTCGGCGTGGCGTGCCAGCAGTCGCGCCGCGGCGGCGTCGTAACGCGGGAGATCGTTTTCCTCGAGCGCGATGTCCATCGCCACGACGAACGCATCGGTCGGTGCTTTCGGATCGCGCATCAGCAGGTCGAGCGCCTTCTGCGCCCCTTCGATGTTGCCGAACTTGCGCGCCTCCATCGCCGTTACCAGTCGGTCGTCGATGGCCCACGTCGTCTGGGACACGACTTTCGGATTCACGAACCGCTCTTCGAATTTCGTCAGTCGCACGATGCCGCCGAGGATCAGGCCGAACGCGAATCCGCCGACGTGCGCGGAGAAGCCCACGCCTCCTGTTTCGGATTCGCGCATCATCGCCAGCAGCTGTTCGCCGAACCAGAGCGGCAACACCACGAACGCGGGCAGCCAGAATCGAAAGTTGAACATCGGCCGCCACCACAACGGAATGAAGAGGAACTCGATCTTCGACGTGGCGAAGCGCACGAGGTACGCCCCCATCACCGCCGCGATGGCTCCCGACGCGCCCATCGCGCGAACCATGCTGCCGGGATGCTGGCTCGCGTACGTGAGCGCCGCCGCGATGCCGCCCGCGAGATAAAGGAACGCGAACAGCGGCCGCCCGAACACGTCTTCGACGAATGGACCGGAGAGAAAGAAGAACAGCAGATTTCCGAGCAGATGCAGGAGGCCCGCGTGCAGGAACATCGACGTGAACATCGTCAGTACGCCGCCGCGTGCGGGGACGTACGCGAGCGCCGTGCGCGGGCGATTCTCGTGCGCGCGCAACGTCTCTGCTGCCATGCGGTCGAGGATCTCCTGCTCCCTGCGCATGCGGGCCGGCGCGACGTAGCCATAGTCGCTGCGCAGATCGCTGATGCGCGCGATCGCGTAGGGCGCAAGGAGTTGCTCGAGATTCTTCGGCGTCCGCAGATACGGGTGCTCGATCTGATACTCGTACGTCTCGCGGAAGCGGCGCTCGTACTCTCGTTCGGCGCTGCGTTCGACCAGCCCCAGCACCACGAAAACGATGACGTTCAACGCGATGATGGCGTACGAAACCCATGCATGACGGCGAATCTCCGCGTCATCACGGCCGATCGGAATCACGAACATGGAGGTCCCTCGGAAACGCCGGAATGATACCCTTGGGCCGGGTCTACACCACCAAACAGAGGGGTTCACATGTCCACGCAGAGCTGGAACGTCGACGTCGATGGCGTCACGCGTCAGATCGTCGTCGATACCGATGAAGTCGCGCAGCGCACAGCCGTGCGCGTCGACGGCCGTATGGTCACTCGTCCGCTGGCCTCCGACGAGCACGAGCGCGTCTTCCTCATCGGATCGACCGCTTATCAGCTGAAGCGCGTGCTCGACGGCACGTTCGATCTCGACATCGCGCCGCCGCAGTTCCAGCCCGCTCCCGCACCGCCGAGTGCCGCGACGCTGCAGCGGGCGCAGGTGGCCACCGGAACCGCGAAACAGACGATGACGCGCGTTGCGGTTCCGACGAAGAAAGGCTTCCCGATCTTCAAGGTCATCTTCGCCGTGATCGTCTCGATCGCCGGCTTCATCGGGATCCGCTACTTCGCTTCCGTGTACACGTACATGAGCGTGCCGTGGAAGACGTACACGCACGAAGACAATCGCTTCCGCGTCAAATTCGCCGGGAAGCCGGAGCGCTCCACCGAATTCATCTCCACGCCGATCGGTGTACTGCGCACCGTGCAGCTCAAGACGCGCCACGCGCGGCACCACTACGTCGTCGAGTACATCGATCTGCCGTTCGTTGTGCCGGTCGATAAGGAGGGTCCGCTCGTCGAAGGAGTGCTGAAGGAGATCGTCGGCAAAGACAAACTCCTCACCAGCGAGTGGTCCGGTTCCGCGCTCAACTTCATTACCGAAGTCTCGAAGAAAAAGGACTGGTCCGAAGGGACGATGCGCGGAAAGATCCGCTGCGAAGGGAGACGTCTCTACATCGTCTACGCGTTCGTCCCGCGCGGCGAATCGATCGGCTGGGATGTCGGAGAGTTTCTGCGATCGCTGGAAGTGGGTTGATCACGCGTCTCGCGCGTGATCGAACCCTCTACTCCACCGTCACGCTCTTCGCCAGATTTCTCGGTTGATCGACGTCGCATCCGCGGCGCAGCGCGATGTAGTACGCGAGCAGCTGCGTCGGCACGACGGCGAGAATCGGCTGCAGTTCCGGAATGGACCATGGGATCTCGATCGATTCGTCGGCGAGCTTGATCATCGCTTCGTCGCCTTCGTCGCAGATCACGATCAGCTTGCCGTCGCGCGCTTTCACTTCCTGCAGGTTCGACGCGACCTTGTCGTAGACCGGCGTGTGCGTGGCGATCGAGACGATCGGCATGTTCTCGTCGATGAGCGCGATCGGTCCGTGTTTCATCTCGCCGGCGGGATAGCCCTCGGCGTGGATGTATGAGATCTCTTTCAGCTTCAGCGCTCCTTCGAGCGCGATCGGGTAGTGCAGGCCGCGGCCGAGGAAGAGAAAGTCCTGCGCGGTGTGAAACTTGTTCGCCAGCTGCTGGATGCGTTTCTCTTGCGTTTTGAGGAGATGCTCGATCTTGTGCGGAATCGTCGACAGCTCGTGCATGGCGTGACGGATGTCGTCGCGATCGTCGCCGCGTAGCTGCCGCACGTAGAGCGAGAGGAGGTAGAACGCGGTGAGCTGCGTCGTGAACGCTTTCGTCGACGCCACGCCGATCTCCGGCCCGGCATTCGTGTAGATCGTGCCGTCGGCCATGCGCGTCGCGGCCGCGCCGATCACGTTGCAGATCGCGATCAGCCGCGCCCCTTTTCCTTTCGCTTCCTGCATCGCCGCGATCGTGTCCGCGGTCTCGCCCGATTGCGTCACGCCGATCACCAGCGTCTCCGCGTCGACGATCGGATCGCGATAGCGGTACTCCGAGCCGTAATCGACTTCCACCGGGATCTTGGCGGCGCTCTCCAGAAGGAACTTGCCGACCAGACCGGAATGCCACGACGTGCCGCAGGCGACGATGTGAATGCGCTTGAACTGCGCGAACTCCTCGGGCGTGAACTGGAGGTCGTTGAAAAACACCTCGCCCGATTCTTCGAACATGCGGCCGGTGAACGTGTCGCGCACCGCGCGCGGCTGCTCGTGAATCTCCTTGAGCATGTAGTGGCGGTAGCCTTCCTTCTCCGCCATGACCGCGTCCCACGTGATGCGCGTCGGCGTGCGATCGACTTTCTGATCGTCACGCGTGAAGAGCTCGACCTTCTGATCGTCGGCGATCGCATATTCGCCGTCCTCGAGATAGATGATGTTGCGGGTGTAGCTGAGCAGCGGTGCGACGTCGGAGGCGACGATGTTCTCCCCTTCGCCGAGTCCCACCACGAGCGGCGGACCATGTTTCGCGGCGATGATCGTTCCCGGCTCGTCGGCCGCGATCATCACCAGCGCGTAATGTCCCTCCAGTTCCTTGAGCGATTTCTTCACCGCTTCGACGAACGAGATGCCGCTCTTGCGATGCTGCTCGATGAGATGCGCGACCACTTCCGTATCGGTCTCGCTCTTGAACTCGTGCCCCTGGGATTTCAGACGCTGTTTGAGCGAGAGGAAGTTCTCGATGATGCCGTTGTGGATGACGACCACGTTGCCGGTGCAGTCGCGATGCGGATGGGCGTTGTTCTCGTTCGGCTTGCCGTGCGTGGCCCAGCGCGTGTGGCCCATGCCGAACGTGCCGTGCAGCGGCTGGTCGGCGAGTTTTCCTTCGAGATTCGAGAGCTTCCCTTCGGCGCGCACGACGTCCACTCCGTGGCCGTTCACTACCGCCACGCCGGCGCTGTCGTAGCCGCGGTATTCGAGCTTCTTCAATCCGCCGATGAGAACCGGAACGACGTCACGCGTTCCGACATACCCAATGATTCCGCACATACTGTCTTTCCCCCGTTAGAATCGCGCGCGTGACGCCGAGAAAACTCCTGGCCGCGCTTTTCCTGCTGACGCTCGTCGCCTGCGGCAAACGTGGCGACCCACGTCCGCCGGTGCCGGTGATTCCTCAGGCAACCAGCGACCTCGTTGTAACACAGCGCGCGAATCGCGTGATTCTCACCTGGAGCTATCCGTCTCTGACGACGGCGGGCCGCAGCCTCACCGAGATCCGCCGCATTTCCGTCTACCGCTATTCCGAAGAGCTGCCGGTGGCACCGGGCGGTCGCGATCCGAAGACGCTCCTGCCGGGCGACATCGATCCGACCGAGCCGCTGCCGGTGGCGTTGTTCTCGAAAATCCCGACCATCCCTGCCGCGCAATTTGCCAGGCTCAGTCAGCGCGTAGACAGCATAGAAAAGGCCAACATGGCCGCGGCCTCCGCCGGCACGAAACTCGTCTTCACGGATGAGCCGCCGTTCGCGAGCACCGACGGCCGGCCGGTGCGGCTGACGTATGCCGTCGTCACGGAAGGGGGCACCGCGCGCAGCGAGCTCTCGAACCTCATCAGCATCGTGCCGCTGCCGGTGGCCGTTGCGCCGAATCCGCTCACGGCCGAGGTGAAGCCGGAAGGGGTGACGCTGCACTGGCTCGTTCCTTCGGGATCGATCGCGCAGGGAGTCGCGCCGGTCGTCACCGGCTACAACGTCTATCGCACCGCGCCGGGACAGGCGCCGGGTGAGTTCGACGCGCCGATCAACAACGCGCCGGTGAAGGAGACGTCGTATACGGACGTCCCGCCGTACGGCGAGCATGAATACCGGATCACCGCCGTTGCGGCAGAGCGCATTCAGAGCGAGCTCTCGCAGCCGGTGCGCGCCACGTACAAGGATCTGCTCGCGCCGCCCGCGCCCGCGAGCGTGACCGCGCTTCTCGAAACGAAGTCGGTGCGTCTGTTGTGGGATCCGGTGGAAGCGGGCGATCTCGCCGGCTACCGCGTCTATCGCACCGAGGGGGTCGGCCACGAGAGCAACATCAAGGAAGTGGGCACCGTGCCGCTCGTGAACGAGATCGTGACCACCACCACCATCACCGACGCGAACGTCAATCTCGGCATCGCCTATCGCTACGGCATCGCCTCGATCGACAAGAGCGGCAACGAGAGCAAACGCGTCTGGACAGAGTGGGTCGTCGTTCCGAAAGCGCCTTGACCGATTCGACGGTCGCGCGCATCACGAACTTCGCATTGATTGCGCTCGCCGTCGCGATCGGTGCGTGGCTTCGTTTCGACGGTCTCGGCGTCCCGAGCTACTGGCTCGACGAGATCCTCGCGCAGGGATTCAAGCAGAACGCGCTCGCCGGGCCGTGGTGGCACTGGCTCGCCGGCTTCGGCTCCGATCAGGGACCGCTCTACTTCGCGACGCAACTCGTCGGCGATGAGTTCACCGGACGGCTGCTGCCGGCGCTCTTCGGTGTGGCCGCAATCGCGGTGCTGGCGTGGATGCGGCAGCCATTCGCGGCGCTGCTGCTTGCCGTTTCGCCGCTGCACGTTTACTACAGCCGCGAGGCCCGTCCCTACGCGCTGCTGATGCTCCTCACCGCGCTGCTGATCGCGCAGCTGCTGCGCGAAACGCGCGACTGGCCGATCGTGCTCACGCTCGTGGCGATGCTGCTCACGCACGCCTCGGCCGCGCCGGTGGTGGCCGCATTCGCGATCACCGCGTTTCTCGTGAAGCGCGAGCGGCTCGCGTTCCTCGCCGCCGGCATCGCCATCGCGTTTCTCGTCTTCTATCGTGGTGGTCCGGGCGCAACGCCGCATGCGCCGTTTCCGGAGGATGTCTTTGCGACCATCGCCCGATCGCTCACCGTCTCCGCGTTCGCCGATGACATTCGCGGCCGGGCGGTTTTCGCGATGCTCGCATTCGCGGGGATCGGCGGCCTGGCCCTCTGGCGTCGCGAGCGCAGGCACGCGTTGATCGTGATCGCCATGACGCTGTTGCCGATCGCCTTCGCCGTGATCACGCTCCGTCTGTTCGGGCACTGGTTCGCGGCGCGTTACGTCTGCGCCGGCTTGATCGGATTCGTGCTGCTGGTGGCCGCCGGGATCGGCGCGGTCTCGACGATCGCGCGCGCGGGACGGGACATGCTCGCGCTGCTGATCGTGCTCGCCATCGCGCGCGAAACCGTTCCGGCCGCGCGTACGGAACCGTTTCGCAAACTCGACTGGCGGGCCGTCGCGATGACGCTGCGCGAGAACGCGAAACCGGGCGACACGGTGCTCGCGGCAGAAGAATGGTCGCAGGTCTCGCTGCAGCATTACCTCGGCGAAACGATGAAGGTGATCAGCACGCCGCGCGTGGAGCTCGCCGAGATGCTCATCGATCGCAGACAGGCAACGTGGCTCGTGAGCGCCGGCTATTCGAATGACGGCGCGGTGCGTTCCTGGATGTGCCGCTATCCGCTGGTGATGTCGAGCGGGCTGGAAGACTTCCGGCTGCATTTCATCGGCTCGCAACGCGAGCTGCTGCAGCGTGCGCGGCCGGCGACGTTGCGCGCGGCCGCGGCGTCGTTCCGCACCATCCTGCCGAACGACGATCCGTTCTTCGTCGACGGATGGGCGCAATCCGAAACCGATTTCCGCTGGGCGATCGAGAAACGTGCGACGGTGTTGATCCCGCGCAGCGGAAGACGCGACGGCGTGATTCGCGTGGTGCTGCTGCCGCTGCCGCGGCAATCGATGCGCGTTTCACTCAACGGCCACGATCTCGAAGCGTTCGCGCTGAAGAATGAATGGACGGAGATCGAGATTCATGCGCCCGCGTCCGCCTGGATCGATGGATTGAATACGCTCGCCTTCGACTTCGCGTTCACGCGCGCGCCGGGCACCCGCGATGAGCGCACGCTCGCGGCCTCGTTCGCGGCGATTGCGGTCGATGATTCCGAGAAGCGCGATCGTCCGCTGCTGCCGGCGCTGCGCATCGATGCGAACCGCCTTCTCGATGCGACGAGTATGTGGCCCAACACGAAGACGCGGTTTCCCGCGGCGCGGCTGCATCGGCGCAATGTCGAGGCGCTTCTCGGCCGGCTCGGATTCGATCCGCTGGCGGCGTGGCCGCGCCTGGCGAACGGCGAGATTCATCTCGATGACGTCGTGGAGACGATCGCGTACGGCAGCGACTGCGAAGACGATCGTGCATTTCTCCATCGCGCCTTCGCCGTGCTGCTCGAGCGGCGGCCGAACGACGTCGAGGAACGCGATCTGCTGGCGCGGCTGGCGCGCGGCGCCACGCGCGAAGTTATTGTCGGGCGCATCGTGAAATCGGGCGATTTTCGCGCTCTTGCGTTATCGTTCGCGTCCCGATGAACCGCCTCATTCCCGTCAATCGCGTCGAAGACATTCCGGCATCGTTTCGAGGGACCCCGGTCCAACGACTCCTCGGCTGGCACAACGGTTTTCTCGACGACGAGCAGGTCACGAAGCCCGACGTGCTCGTCGGCATGTGCATGGACAACCGCAAGAAGCTGCGCATCCCGGAGAACTTCGCGTTCATTCTCCGATCCGGCGGCGCGAACATGCGCCCGAGCGAGTTCAAGGTTTCGTTCGCCGTCGCCGTCGGCGGCGTGCGCACGATCGCGCTGATCGTGCACAACCACTGCGGCATGGTCGGCCTCTCGGGACGGAGAGCCGATTTCGTCGACGGCCTCGTCGACGCCGGCTGGGATCGCGAGCTCGCCGAACAGCATTTCGATGCGTATGCGCCGCTGTTCGAGATCGGCAACGAAATCGATTTCGTGCTCAGTGAAGCGGTCCGCCTGCGCGCGCGCTATCCGAAGGTGCTGGTTGCGCCGCTCTTCTACAACGTGGACGACAACCGGCTGTACGCGATTCAGGAGACGTAGGGCTACAACATCGCCCGCAATCTCTCCGGATCGCTGGTCGGTTCCTCGCACGCGTATCCGAGGCAGACGTACGCGCGCGTTTCGTCGTTCGGCCGATGCTGCAGGAGCGGCAGATCCGCCGATTGCTCGCCGGCGACGAGCACGCGATGCGGAATGTACGTTTCGCCGACGACGCGCTTCAGTGCGGCGAAATCACCGGTGAGCGCGATCTCCTTCGGCTGCGAGGCGCGCCATTCCGCAACGCCGAGGAGGAAGCCGAAGCCGCTCGGATACTTCTCCGCGAGCGGCCACGTCGATTCGAGCGCGTCGGTCGCGGCGCGCGCGTACTCTTCGTTTCCGTAGAGCAGTGCCAGCCGCAACAGCACATCGCACGTCACCGATGTACCCGCGGGCGTGGCGTTGTCGAAGAGATCCTTCGGTCGCGTGATCAGTTTCTCGTGATCGACGGGCGTGTCGTAGAAGCCGCCGTTTTCGCGATCGCTGAAGCGATCGACGATGGCATCGATGAGCGTGCGTGCGCCGTCGAGATACTTTCGTTCGTGCGTTGCCTCGTACGCGAGCGTCAGGCCCCACGCCACGCCCGAATAGTCTTCGAGCAGCCCGGCGATCTTCGCGTGTCGCATCAGGCGGCCGCTCGCATCGATGCGCGTCAGCAGAAAGTCGGCGTTGCGGCGGACGACGTCGTCGTAACGCTGAAAGGCGATTGCCGCTTCGGCGAACGCCGCGAGCATCCAGCCGTTCCAGCCGGCGAGCCGCTTCTCATCGCGGCCGGGCCACACGCGCTTCGCGCGCACGCCGTACAGCTTGCACTTGCCGCGCGAGGCGACGTCGGCGAGTTGATCGAGCGTGATGCCGAGGTCCGCCGCCACGGTTTCGGGCGGACGCGGCACGTTCAGGATGTTGTGCCCTTCCCAGTTGCCGCCGTCCGTGATGTCGAAGAGCGCGCAGAAAACTCGGCCGTCCTCCGCGCCGAGTAGCTCCATCACCTCGTCGCGCGTCCAGACGTAGAACTTTCCTTCCTCCCCTTCGGAGTCGGCGTCGAGCGTCGCGTAGAACGCGCCGTCGGGCGAAGTCATCTCCCGTTGGACGAAGCCGAGGATCTCGTTTGCGATCTGCGCGAACAGCGGCTCTTTCGTCCACTGCCACGCGCGCGTGTAGAGACGGGCCAGCAGGGCGTTGTCGTACAGCATCTTCTCGAAGTGCGGCACGAGCCAGCGCGCGTCGACCGAGTAACGGTGAAAGCCGCCGCCGACCTGGTCGTACATGCCGCCGCGCGCCATTTTCGTGAGCGTGTTCACCACGATCTCGCGCAGCTGCGGATCGTTCGTGCGATTCGCGACCATCATCAGAAAGTCGAGCGACATCGACGGCGGAAACTTCGGTGCGCTGCCGAACCCTCCGTTGATCGGATCGTAGGCGCGAGCAAGATTTGCGGCCATGTGGTCGAGCGCGTGCCGATCGATGTTCACGCCATCCGCGCGTTTCGTGCGCAGCTGCGAAGAGAGCGCGTTCCGCACTTCCGTCGATGCTTCCTCGACGTCGCTGCGTCTCGAGCGATAGACGTTCGATACATGTTCGAGCACGCGACGGAAGCTCGGCATGCCGTGCCGCTCCGTCGGCGGAAAGTAGGTGCCGGCGAAGAACGGCTTGCCGTCCGGCGTGAGAAACATCGACATCGGCCACCCGCCGTGGCCGGTCATCATCTGCACCGCCTGCATGTAGATCGAGTCGACGTCCGGCCGTTCCTCGCGATCGACTTTGATCGAGACGAAGTGCTCATTGAGCAGCGCCGCGGTCTGCGCATCCTCGAACGACTCGCGCTCCATCACGTGGCACCAGTGACACGCCGAATACCCGATCGACAGAAACACCGGCCGATCCTCCGCCCGCGCCTTCTGCCACGCCTCCTCCCCCCACGGATACCAGTCCACGGGGTTGTGCGCGTGCTGCAGAAGATACGGAGAGGTTTCGTTGCTCAGACGATTCATGCAGAACGCAGCGAAGCATCAATGGAGCCATCAGCGCAAGGGTAGGGGGGCACAGGATCCCCTGCGGATGCACGAGTCCCGCTTCGTGGGCGGGGGATCCCTCGCTTCGCTCGGGATGACACGGTGGGTTGCGACTGCTGGATGGCCACGGATGCGTGCGTCCAGGGTGTCATCCCGTGCGTGAGCACGGGATCCCCTTGCGGATGCACGAGTCTCGCTTCGTGGGCGGGGGATCCCTCGCTTCGCTCGGGATGACACGGTAGGTTGCGACGGCACGGGACTGCGGACGACACGGATGCGTGTGCCCAGGGTGTCATCCCGTGCGTGAGCACGGGATCCCCTGCGGATGCACGACTCTCGCTTCGCGCGACGCCCCACCCCCCGCCCCTACGCGGGGCGTTGGATCACATCGAGCAGTTGTGGGGGGAACGCGCGCATTTCGAAGTATTCGCTTTCGAGCTCTTCCACCTGGAAGCGGTCGAGGCCGGAGTTCGAGAGGAAGTCGTTTCGCAGTTTGGCGTCCTGCTCTTCGATGATTCGGGGCAGCAGTTGGTTGATGTAGAACGCCTCGAGGCGGATCTTGGTGATCACTTCCTCGAGCAGGCCCTCGGTCATGATTTCCTGGAGGCCGCGCAGCTCCGGATCGTGGGCGATCTCGGCGCGGATCTCGCGGCGGAACGTCTCGCGGCCTTCGGCGGTGTTGAGCTCGAGATAGAAGTTCGCCATGCGGCGTCGCGCCAGGTTGTAGGCGGCGAAGAAGCCGCGCTCGTTGCGATTGAGGGTCGTGATCGACTCGACCACGCCGGCGATCGACTCTTCGTTGTTCTCGATCGAGATGAGGCCGAGCGTCAGTGCGTAGAGTTTCTTGCGGCCGTAGGCGAGCGCGTATTCGTTGTTCACCACCGGATCGATGAACAGCTGCTGGAACAGGCCGCGACGCAGTTTCTCGAAGACCTGCATGTTGCCGAGAAGCGAGCGAACCTGGACGGGTGAGAGCTCGACGTCATCCATGAAGGCGAGCTTGTTGAGCAGCGTCGTGGTGTGGTCGATGCGATCGAACAGCGTGACCAGCTCACCGAACGACTCGAGGCGTTCGAAATCTTCTTCCTCGCGGCCGATCTCGTCGATGAGGCGGCCGGTTTCGAGCAGCACTTCCTCGAACGTCTGATCGCGATTTGCGGCCGCCTTCTGTTTGTTCTCCATGAGCTGCACGAGATCGAGCGAGGAGAGCTTGCGGGTGATGTTGCGGCCGAGCAGAAAGCCGCCGAGGATTTCGCGAGTCGACTGGATGTAGTCGGGCTCGTCTTCCTTGCGCGAGATCGCGCGCGGCTCCTGCAGCACGATCTCTTCGAGCGTGTCGAAGATCGAGAGCGGCACTTCGTTGCGCAGCGAGAGCGTGCGCAGGCGCATGAGGCGCGCCCGCGCCGACGAATCGATCGTGGCGCCGGCGCACGACGCGAGGATCCGTTTGTATTCGTCGATCAGTTCCTGATTGTCGGGATGGTGATAGATGACGTCGATCTGGATGCGCTGGCGTTGGTACGGCTCGATGGCCAGCTCCTGCAGACGCCCTTCAGCTTCGTCGAGCGATCGCGAGCTCGCGTACGAACGGCGGCAGAGATCGGCGAACTGCTGATTGGCGCGATGCACGAGACGAACGATGACCAGCGTCGAGTCTGGTTCGCCGAGGGCATCGAGCAATTCGTGGGAGAGCGCGATGAAACTTCCGGCGCCGACTTTCGTGGAGCGCTTCAGCATCTTGCCGAGCGCTTTCAGCGTCGCTTCCTGGCGGTCGCGCACGTCGGTGTAGCGCTTGCGGTCGTCGATGAAGAAGAGATAGTTCGCGACCGCATTGCCCTGGAGGAAGAGGTTCTCCCAGCGCTCGAAGCCTTCCGTGTTGCGCGTGAAGCGCAGCTCGTGCTGCTCGACGGTCGTGCCGAACAGCACCAGCCGGTTCACGACCTGCTCGTTCAGCAGATCGCCGACCGGCAGATGGCCGCCGAACATGTACTCGCCGAAAATCCCGCCGTTCCCGCGAAAGCGCACCCCTTCGGGGTTCATCACGATCTCGGAGCTGCCGCCGAAGTAGCGAATCACGTCGCCGCGCTGCGCGGTGATCTGCTCGAAGAAGAATCGTTTGTCGACATCCGGTCCAACCACGACCGCGAAGTACTCGATGAGGTTCCCGACGAACCCATGGTGGACGATCGCGCGGATCACGAGCGGATTGTATGCGTCGCGCCGTCAGGCGCGCGGATGTGCCTTCTTGTACACGGCCATGAGCTGCCAGTCATTCAGATGCGTGTACTTTTGCGTCGTCGAAAGAGAGGCGTGGCCGAGGAGCTCCTGGATGCCGCGGAGATCGGCGCCGGCGTTGAGGAGGTGCGTGGCGAAGGAATGGCGCATGGTGTGCGGCGAGATGCCGGCGCGCATGGCGGCGCGGCGAAGGTAGACCTCGAAGAGGCGGGCCACGGAGCGGGCGGTGATGCGGTTGCCGCGATAGTTCACGAACACCGCCTGCTCCTCGGCGTCGCGAATGAGCTCACCGCGCACGGCGAGCCAGGCGCGCAGCGCGCTTTCCGCTTTCGTGCCGAACGGCACGATCCGCTCCTTCGAGCCTTTGCCGTGCACCTTGACGAGCCGGGCGCGCAATTCGAGATCGTCGATGTCGACGCCGACCAGCTCCGAGATGCGCAGCCCGCTCGCGTACAGCAGCTCCATCCACGCCGCGTCGCGCAGGCCGAGGGTCGTCGAGCGGTCGGGCTGTTCGAGAAGCAGCGCGACGTCGGCCGGCTGTATCACCTGCGGCAGATGCTTCTCGCGCTTCGGCGTCGCGACGGTACGCGCCGGATTCGACTCGACCGCCCCTTCGCGCACGAGAAACTTGAAGAAGGTGCGCAGCGCCGAGAGATGGCGCGCGGTCGTCGAACGGCTGAGCTTTCGTCGCGAGAGATGGGCGAGATACGAACGGATGGTGAGGTGATCGACGCGCGTGAACTCGAGCTGATCGCGCGCCATGGTGAAGTAGTCGTTGCAGAGAAATCCGACGAACGACTCCAGATCCTCGCGATACGCCGTCACCGTATTCGCCGAAACATTTCGCTCGAACGTCAGGTAATCGAGGAAATCACCAATCTCTGTTTTCACGCCCACGCTCCCACGGATGAAGGATTGTGGATTGAGGATTGAGGATTTGCAAACCGCGGCGCGCAGCCTCAATCCTCAATTCTCAATCCTCAATCCGCATGTTAGTGTGCCCCCCCATGGCGGAGAACTCCGAAAATCTCAAGAAAACACCGCTCAATGCGCTCCATCGCGAGCTTGGCGGGAAGATGGTCGACTTTGGCGGGTGGGACCTGCCGGTGCAGTTCAGCGGCATCCTCGAAGAGCACGATGCGGTGCGGAATGACGTCGGGATCTTTGACGTCTCGCACATGGGCGAGCTGACGGTTCAGGGGCCGCAGGCGCTGGAGCTGCTGCAGAAATCGACGAGCAACGACGTCTCGAAGCTCGACGCCGGCCGCATTCATTACAACGGCCTGCTCTATCCGAACGGCGGCTTCGTCGACGACATCCTGATCTACCAGAACACGCCCACCGACTTCTTCGTCGTGGTCAACGCCTCGAATACCGACAAGGACTTCGCGTGGTTGAAGGAAGCGGCGCGGGGGATGGACGTCGAGGTCGCGAACGTGAGCGCCGATTACGCGCAGCTCGCCATTCAGGGGCCGAACGCGGAGAAGACGCTGCAGCCGTTCACCGACGTGAACCTCGCGGACATCAAGTACTACCGCTTCGCGCACGGAAACGTCGACGGCGTGCCGGCGATCGTCTCGCGCACCGGATACACCGGTGAAGACGGCTTCGAGATCTACGTCGCGCCGGAGCATGCGCCGCGCATCATGAAGAAGCTCGTCGACGCCGGTGCCAAACCGGCCGGCCTCGGCGCGCGAGACACGCTGCGCCTCGAAGCGAAAATGGCCCTCTACGGCAACGACATCGATCAGGACACGACTCCGATTCAGGCCGATCTCGGCTGGATCGTGAAGCTCGACAAAGGGGCGTTTGCCGGCAGCGACGTCATCGCGAAAGAGAAGGCGGAAGGGCCGAAGCGGAAGCTGGTCGGATTCGAGATGGTCGACCGCGGAATCGCGCGCCACGGATACCCGATCGTCGAAGGCGGCCGCGAGATCGGCGTCGTCACATCCGGCACCCACTCTCCGACATTGAAAAAAGCAATCGGACTCGCTTATCTTCCGCTCGACAAAGCCGCCCAGGGCACCGAGTTCATGGTGCTGATCCGCGGTAAGGAAACTCGGGCGCGCGTCGTCCCGACCCCATTCTACAAACGAGCGAAATAGTGGTGCGCAGCCAATCCTGCGCGGGGAGAGTTAAGCATGGCCACTCCTGAAGACAACCGTTACGCGAAGAGCCACGAGTACGTTCATCTCGAAGGGGACATCGCGACGATCGGCATCACCGATTACGCACAGAAAGAGCTGGGCGACGTCGTATTCGTCGAGCTGCCGCAGGTCGGAAGCCAGCTCGAGGCCGCCGACGAGCTCGGAAGCATCGAGTCCGTCAAAGCGGTCTCCGAGTTGTTCGCACCCGTTTCGGGTGAAGTCGTCGAAGTGAACGAAGCGCTGGCGGACAACCCCGCGCTCATCAATACCGATCCGTTCGGCGACGGCTGGATGATCCGCGTGAAAGTCAGCGATCCGACGGAAGTCGACGAGCTGATGACCGCGGAGGAGTACGACGAGTACGTCGAGAAGGAGTCGGGCCACTAGCCCGGGATTGAGGATTGAGGATTGAGAATTGAGGATGAATCGAGGAGCCGCGGGCGGCGGAATCCTCGGTCCTCAATCCTCAGTCCTCAATCCGGTCACTCCGAGATCCGAATGAGTCTCCCTGATCCCACAGCCGCCTCTTCCTCTCATCGCTTCATCCCTAACGCCGGCGAAGACATTCGCGAGATGCTCGCGACCATCGGCGTCGACTCGATCGACAATCTCTTCGAGACGATCCCCGCCGATGTGAAGCTCGACACGCTGCTCGACATCCCCGGCCCATGGTCGGAGATCGAATCGCGCCGCTGGTTCCGCGCGCTCGCGGAGAAGAACTTCACCACCGGCTACAGCTCGTTCCTCGGCGGCGGCGCGTATGCGCACTATCAGCCGGCGATGATCGATCAGCTGCTCACGCGCGCCGAGTTCCTCACCGCGTACACGCCGTATCAGCCCGAGGTCTCGCAGGGGACGCTGCAGTCGATCTTCGAATACCAGACCCACCAGTGCCTGCTCACGAAGCTCGACGTCGCCAACGCCTCGCTCTACGACGGCTCGACCGCGCTTTGTGAAGCGGTGCTCCTCGCCGAACGCGTGGCGAAAGGAAAGAAGAAGGTCCTCCTCGCGAAGTCCATCCATCCGCACTACCGGGAAGTGGTCCGGACGTACATCCAGAACCTCGGCATCGAGATCGTGGAGATCGGCTGGGGCGCGGATGGCCGGATCGATCTCGAGGCATTGCAGGCGGCGAGCGGCGATGCCTTCGGCGTGGCCGTGCAGTCGCCGAACTTTCTCGGCGTGATCGAAGACTACGACGCGGTCGCGAAGGCGAGCGAAGGACTCACGCGCATCTCCGTCATCGCCGAAGCGACGTCGCTCGGCCTCCTCACCGCGCCCGGCGATCACGGCTTCGACATCTGCGTCGGCGAAGGACAGGCGTGGGGAGTGCCGACGCAGTTCGGCGGACCGTACGTCGGCTTCATGGTCGTGCGCGACGCGCTCAAGCGCCACATGCCGGGACGCCTCGTCGGCGAGACCGTCGACGTCGACGGCAAGCGCGCATACGTGCTCACGCTGGCCACGAGAGAACAGCACATCCGCCGCGGCAAGGCGACCTCGAACATCTGCACCAATCAGGCGCTCATCGCGCTCGCCGCGAACATGTACCTTTCGCTTCTCGGCAAAGAGGGGCTGCGCGAAGTGGCGACGCAGTGCGCGCAGAAGGCCGCATACCTCAGGAAGAGACTCCGGAACATCCACGGTGTGGAACTGCCGTTCGACGGCCCGGTCTACAACGAGTTCGTCGTGCGCACGCCGTTCCCGGCGCAGGAGATCCTCGCCGATCTCGAGCACGAAAAGATTCTCGGCGGCATTCCGCTCGCGCAGTTCGAGACGTTCGCCGGCGGTCATGACCACGACTTCCTCGTCGCCGTGACCGAGTTGCACACGCGCGAGCAGCTCGATCAGTTCGCGGCCGCGCTCAGCGCCGCCATTTCCCGGGAGAGCAGATGACCGCCATCGTCGATCCAATCGAAACGAATCCCGCGCAGCAGAAGTCCGGTTCGGGCACCGAGCCGCTGATCTTCGAGCGCTCGAAGCCGGGTCGCCGCGGCTATCAGCTGCCGCCGCTCGACGTTCCGGAAGAGTCGCTCGACGCGCTCATCCCCGCGGCGTTGCAGCGCGCGTCGATCGAAGACGAGGTCGAAGTCTCCGAGGTCGACGTGATCCGGCATTTCACCCGTCTGTCGAAACTCAATCTCTCCATCGATACGGGCCTCTATCCCCTCGGCTCGTGCACGATGAAGCACAACCCGCGCATCAACGAAGAGCTCGCGCGCACGCCCGGCTTCGCGCATTCGCATCCGCTCCAGCCGGAGCATCAGGTGCAGGGCAACCTCGAACTGCTCTGGGTGCTCGAGCAGACGCTGAAAGAGATCTTCGGGCTGCCGCGCGTGACACTGCAGCCGGTGGCGGGCGCGCATGGCGAGCTCACCGGCATCCTCATGGTGCACAAGGCGCTGTCGACGAGCGGAAACGCGCGCAAGTACATCCTGATCCCCGACTCCGCGCACGGCACCAATCCGGCGTCGGCCGCGTTCGCCGGATACCAGATCAGGGAACTGAAGTCGAACAACCGCGGCACGGTCGATCTCTCGACGCTCGAAGCAGCGGTCACCGAGGACGTCGCCGCGTTGATGATCACGGTGCCGAACACCCTCGGCGTGTTCGAATCCGAGATCCGCGCGATGGCGGACATCCTTCATGCGAAGGGGGCCTACCTCTACTGCGACGGTGCGAACCTCAACTCCTTCGTCGGCATCGCGCGGCCCGGCGACATGGGCATCGACGTCATTCACTCGAACCTGCACAAGACCTTCTCGACGCCGCACGGCGGCGGCGGTCCCGGGGCCGGTCCGGTCGGCGTCAGCGAGCGGCTGATGCCGTACGTTCCGACGCCGACGGTCGAACGCCGCGACGACGGCACGTTCTATCTCGAGTTCAATCACCCCGACACGATCGGCCGCATGCGCGCATTCCACGGCAACTTCAACGTGCTCGTGCGCGCGCTGTCGTACATGCGCGCCATGGGTCCGACCGGCCTGCGCCGCGTGGCGCAGCTGGCCGTGCTCAACGCGAACTACATTCGCGCGCGCCTCAGGAAGTTCTATCACCTGCCGTACGACGCGCCGTCGCTGCACGAAGTGGTCTTCTCGGACAAGTTCCAGACGCCGAAAGACGTGCACACGCTCGACATCGCCAAGCGCCTCATGGACTACGGCTTCCATCCGCCGACGATCTACTTCCCGCTGATCGTTTCCGGCGCGCTCATGATCGAGCCGACGGAAAGCGAGCCGAAGGAAGAGCTCGACGCCTTCTGCGACGCGATGATCGCCATCGCCCGCGAAACGGAAGAGCGGCCGGAGCTCGTGCGCAGCGCGCCGCACACCACGCCGGTGCGCCGGCTCGATGAAGCGCGCGCCGCAAGACAGCCGGTCCTGCGCTGGAAAAAGTGAGTGAAGCGGCGGGCTCCCGGCCCGCCGTTCTGCTTTCTACAGGCGGCAGCGAAACTTCGGTCATGTGTTTGCAGTAGTAGACTCACGAGCGCGTGCCGATTTACGACGACGACGATACCGACCGGTTCGACCGAACGCTTTCGATGCGCCGCCTGCCGCCGCGCACGCAGCCCGATCCTGTCGCCGATAAGCGCGTGGTCGCGGAGCGGCGTCAGTCGAACGGCCGCATCCTCTTCGGCACGACCATCGTCATCGCCATCCTGCATCTCGCGAAGCCGGTCGTTGTTCCGGTCGCGCTGGCGGTGCTCTTCGCGTTCCTGCTGACGCCGATCGTGGTGCGTCTCGAGCGCACGTTCCTGCGCCGCACCGGCGCGATCGTCTTGTCCCTCGGACTCATGACCGCCGCGATCGGCATCGGCGGCTGGTGGATCTATCAGCAGTTCACCGCCGTCGCGCAGCAGATCGCCGGCGCCGCGACGAACGAGAACATCGAGAAAAAGCTGAAGTTTCTCCGGAAACAGGCGGGCGGCACGCTCGACAAACTCGAGCGCACGCTGCAGCGTGTGGCCGACGCGCGCGAAGAGAAGAGCGAGATCGCGGAGATGAAAGTGCGCGTCATCCCCGAGCGCAAGACGATCGGGGAACGCTACGAGGAAGTGGCGCCGACGGTCGAATCGGTGGCCGCGATCTTCCTCGTCGTGGTGGTCGTGTTCTTCCTGCTGCGAGATCGCGAGCAACTGCGCGACAAGCTCCTGCGGCTGGCGGGCCGCGCCCATCTCACCGTGACCACGCAGGCCATCGGTGAGACCGGTCAGCGCATCTCGCGCTACCTCCTCACGATCGCGTTGCTGAACATCGGCTTCGGCCTGATGATCGGTCTCGGCCTGTGGCTGCTGCGCGTGCCGCACGCGGCGCTGTGGGGCGTGCTCGCGGGTCTCCTCCGTTTCGTTCCGTACATCGGTGCCGTGCTCAGCGCCGCCGCGCCGACGTTTCTCGCGTTCGCGATCTTTCCGAACTGGTACACCGCCATCGCGGTTCTCGGTCTGTTCGTCTTCACCGATCAACTCATCGGCGGCTTCGTCGAGCCGATCGTGGTCGGACATCGCGTCGGTGTCTCACCGATTGCGCTGTTGCTCGCCGCGATTTTCTGGGGCTGGCTGTGGGGCCCGGTCGGCCTGCTGCTCGCGACGCCGATCACCGTCTGCCTCACGGTCGGCGGCGAATTCATCCCGGCGCTGCGGATCTTCTCGATCATGTTCGGCAGCGAGGATCCGCTCGAGGGTTATCTCAGTTTCTACAACCGGCTGCTGCTGCGCGATCGGACAGGCGCGATTGCGATCGCCGATCGCTACGCCGAGTCATCGACGATGGAAGAAATGTTCACGGAGCTCTTCATTCCGACGCTGACGTTCGCGCAGGAAGAGCTCGATCGCCGCCGCATCACACAGGCGCACGATCACTTCATCAAAGACGTCATCCGCGAACTGATCGTCCGCTTCGGCGATCGCAACGCAGGCACTCCCGATCCGGCGAAGCACATCGTCGCCGTTTCGGTCGCCGGCGAGCGCCTCTCCCTCGGCACGCTCATGCTCACCCAGCTCCTGCGCAGCGAGGGCTACACCGCCGACTACTTCACCGACCTCCCCGAGCAGGAGCTCGTCGCCTTCATCAACGAAGTCAAACCGGAAGCCGTGTTCGTCTCCTGCACGAACAAAGATCACGTCGAACAGGGCTACGCGATGCTGCAGCTCCTCTCCGCCAACTTCCCCGAGCTCGGCATCGTCGCCGGCGGATCCGCCTTCTCCCGAGACCGCGGCCGCACCCTCTCCTCCGGCGCCACCTACGTCCCCTCGACGCTCAAAGAAGCAAAAGAAGACTTCCTCGCCCAACGCAAAGGGGCGAGGAAAAAGAGCGGAAGGATGACGTTTCAGGGAACGAGGTTCCGCGTCCCGCCTCCGGCGTGAGGGACGGGAAGAATTGAAAATTGAAAATTGAAAATTGAAATCAGTTGTCGCCAGCGCGACACCCATGGCTCTTGCGATGCTTGATTTCAATTTTCAATTTTCAATTTTCAATTCCGTCAGCATCCATCCTCCAATCCTCAATCCGAATCACCCCGGCGGCCACCCCAGCCCCCGTCCGCCGAGGACGTGGACGTGGATGTGGAACACCGTCTGGCCGGCGCCTTCGCCGTTGTTGACGACGAGGCGGTAGCCGTCGTCGTGCAGGCGCAGGGTGCGGGCGATCTCGGAGGCGCGGACGATCGTGGTGCCGATCGTGGCGGCGTCGGCTTCCGAGAGGTCGTTGAGCATCGGGATGTGTTTGCGGGGGATGACCAGGATGTGCGTCGGGGCCTGCGGGTTGATGTCGTGGAAGGCGACGACGTCGGCGTCTTCGTGCACTTTCTTCGCCGGAATCTCGCCCGCGGCGATGCGGCAGAAGAGGCAGGAATCGTTACTCGGCATGCGCCGATAATACGACGACGCGCGGAATGCCGGCGAGATCGGGAAGGAACGCGTCGACGTGGTAGCGCTTGTTCGCGGCGATCGTGCGGATGGCCTCTTCCTGCCCGTAACCGACTTCGAGCAGCACGTGTCCGTGCGGGGCGAGCAGCGCGTGCGTCTGATCGAGCAATGGCTCGATGAGCTCCGTGCCGCTCGGGCCCGGCGTGAGCGCCATGCGCGGCTCGTGAATGCGCACCTCGATCGCCAGTTGCTCATATTCGCCGAGGGGCACGTACGGTGGGTTCGAGACGATCACGTCGAACGAGCCGCGGATGCTCGAAAGCAGATCGGAGGAGGCCAGCCGCACGCGTGATTCGAGTGCGCGGCGATTCTTCGCGGCGACGGCGAGTGCTGCTACCGAACGATCGACGCTGACGACGAACAGATCGGGCCGCTCGCGCTCGATGGTGATGGCGATGCAGCCGCTGCCGG
Organism: Thermoanaerobaculia bacterium; assembly: GCA_036261885.1. Taxonomy (GTDB): domain Bacteria; phylum Acidobacteriota; class Thermoanaerobaculia; order Gp7-AA8; family Gp7-AA8; genus QHVT01. The sequence goes on from DATAJY010000017.1 coordinate 302,299, forward strand.
CACCGATGTCGATCAGGCGGCCGTTGCGCGGTGCGCGTTCGAGCGCCGCCTCGACGAGCAGCTCGGTTTCGGGACGCGGGATCAGCACGCGATCGTCGACGGCGAACGTGCGCGAATAGAACTCGGTCGTGCCGCGGATGTACTGCAGCGGCTCGCCCGCGTAGCGGCGCGCGAGCAGCGGCAGCAGCGGTGCGGGATCGATCGGCTCGTCGCCGTGGGCGAAGAGCCAGGCCGGCGTGCGGCCGAGGAGATCACTCAGGAGGAGATCGACATCGCGCGGATTGAGACCGCGCTGGAGCGCGTGCTCGCGATACCGCGACCTCACTTCATCAAGCCGCACCTTCGTCATACGTCAGCTCCAGGAACACATCCTCGAGCGCACTGTCCTTCTTCAGTTCCGCGGTCGTACCGCTGGCGACGATGCGGCCGCGATTGATGATCGCGATCTGATCGCACACCGCTTCCGCGACGGAGAGCGTGTGCGTGGTCAGGAAGATCGTTTTCCCTTCGTCGGCGAGGCGGCGAAACAGCTGCTTCACCTGGCGTTGCGCCAGCGCGTCGAGTCCGACCATCGGCTCGTCGATCACCAGCACGGCCGGATCGTGCACGAGCGCGGAGACGATGACGAGCTTCTGCTTCATCCCGTGCGAGAGGTTCTCGATGCGCGCATCGATCCAGTCGCCGAGGCCGAACATCTGGAGCATCGAGACCGCGCGCGGCTCGCATTCGCGCCAGTCGCGGCGATAAAGATCGGCGACGAAATGCAGGAGCTCGCGGCCGGTGAGTTTCTCGTACAGATACGGGCGGTCGGGAACGTAACCCATCGCCGCCTTGGCGCGCACCGGCTCTTCGAGGACGTCGATGCCGTTCACGCGTACGGTCCCGCTCGTCGGAAGCGAAAGACCGGAGACGATGCGGATCGTGGTCGTCTTTCCCGCACCGTTGGGTCCGAGAAAACCGAAGATCTGACCCGCGGCGGCGGTGAGGCTGAGCCGGTCGACGGCGGTGAAGTCGCCGTATCTCTTTGTCAGATCTCGGATTTCGATCATCCGGGCGGCAGGGTATCATCGGCGGGCAACCTTGATGGAGCCCGCCCGTACAACGAATGGCAGAACGTGACCAGCTCGACGACCGCACTCTGGTGGAGCGGATCCTCGGCGGCGACAGAGACCTGTTCACCACGCTGGTGTCGCGCTACGAGAAGCGCGTCATCAACTACGTGTACCGGATCACGCATCGCTACGAAGAGGCTCACGATCTGGCCCAGGAAATTTTCGTGAAGGTCTATCTCGCTCTCGATCGGTACGATCCGAAGTACCAGTTCTCGACCTGGCTCTTCCGGATCGCGCAGAACAGCGCCATCGACGCACTGCGCAAGAAATCGATCAGCGAGGTTCCGCTGGCGCGTCCGGGCTCGGACGATGAGCCGGCGGGCAAAGAGAGAGAGTTCGCGGACGACGGCGTCTCGCCGTACCGCGCGATGAAGAACAAACAGCTCAGTGCCGCGATCGACAAGGCCGTCGAGAAATTGCCGACCGACTATCGCGAGCTGATCCAGCTCCGGCATTTCGCGGAGCTTTCGTACGAGGAGATCGCTTCGATGAAGAAGCTTCCCCTCGGTACCGTGAAAAACAAGCTGTTCCGCGCGCGAAACCTGCTCAAGGATGCGCTCGGCTCATTCGTGGAACCGTTATGAACTGCGACGACTACCTGCAGGACCCGGAAACGCACGCGGCGCATGTCGAGGGCTGTGAGCTCTGCCGCGCGATGTTCGAGGAGTTGAACATCGAGGTGCCGATTCAGCATCGGCCGATCGACATCGAGGCCCTGCCGCTCGCGAACTGGGAAGGGGCCTCGCATCGCACCTGGCCGCTCGTCGCCGCCGGAATCCTCGCCGTCCTCGTCCTCGCCTCGGTGCTCTTCATCGCCGCCGGAACTTCGCCGCTGCGCGGCATCGCCAGAGCGCTCGTCTCCGCCGTGCCGTCGCTCGATCTGATGGTCAACCTCTCGCAGCTCGCCGGCGGCGCGCTGCACAACGCGCCGACCGTGTGGCACGTCGCCATCGGCGTCTCATTCGTGCTCATCAACACCGTGCTCTTCCTCCTGCTGCGCCGGGCCCCGAAGGGAGTCGTCTCGACCGATGTATAGACGCCTCCTCATGCCGCTGATGAGCATCGCCGCGATCGCGGTGCTCGCTCTCGTCTTCCTGCCGAATCGCGCCACCGGCGCCGAGCGCAAGCCGGCCGCCGATGTCTACGTCTTCAATCACGACGCGGAGATCACCACGCCGACGGCCGGCACCGTGCAGGCCTACGGCGGCAAGCTCACCATCGCCAGCGTCATCGGCGGCGATCTGCTGGTCATCGGCGGCAGTGTCACGTTCACCGGCAACGGGCGCGTCGACGGCAATCTCATTCACGCCGCGAGTCTCATTCGCAATGCAGACGGCCGCGTGCGCGGCCGCATCTATCCGCTGGCGTCGCTCGAAGGAGCGGCGGGGGCGCTCACGAAGAACGCGATCGTCGCATCGATGCTGCTGGTGTGGCTCATTGCCGCGATCGTGGTGACGCTGATGAGCGGCCGCGAGATCCGCTATTCGTCCGTGGAAGTGCGCACCAGCGCGCTGCACTGCTTCGTGGTCGGCCTCGTGGCCATGACGAGCTTCGTGCTCACCGCCATCGCCTTCAGCTATCTCGTGCCGTACGTCATCGGCATTCCGCTGCTCGCCGCACTCGGCGTCTTCGCGGTGCTGACGAAGGTCTACGGCATGATCGCCGTGTTCCACGCCCTCGGCACGCTCATCGCCGGCTCGCGCAATCGCTCGCAGCTCACGTCGCGCAAATGGCTGCGCGGCGATCTGGCGATGGTCGTGATCGGCGTGCTGCTCCTCGGCGCCATCCGCCTCATCCCCGTCGTCGGCACGATCGTCTGGGGACTGGCGAGCATCTTCGGCGTCGGCACCGCCCTCGCGACAAAGTTCGGCAGACGCGAGCCGTGGTTTCTGGAGTTCCGAAGCGTCATCGCGTAGTCAGCGCCTTTTTTGTGTCTTGACGCATCGATATAACAAAGGCGTACCATCCTGCTGTCTTTGCAGCGGAGGTGTGTATGCGGAATCGGCTGGTTGGATTCGTTCTCCTCATTGCGGTCCTTGCTCCAAACGTGAATGCCTGCGATCGGTGCGTAATCGGAGGCGATGGTCTGGCGTGGTGCCGGCCCGCCAATGTCTATTCGGAACAGTGGCCCTTGATCGCCAACTGCGAGCCGATCACGCGCTGCCATCGGTTCCCGAATAGCCAGGCGTGCTATCCCGACTGCGACGGTGACTGGTGCTACTCCGTGTGAGCCGAGCACTCGCTTCGGTCATCATCGCCGCGCCGCTGTTCGCGGCACAGGTCACCCTCACGCGAGCATCCGGATGCGAAGGCGTGCTGCGGTTCGCGATCGCTGATCGCACGATCGATGTTCCCGCGGGTGAAAGCGCATTCGAAGCACCTGAAGGTGTGATGGTCCTCGTCGAGCCGCAATCGTGCTGGAGTGGCCCGGTCGAGCTCGCGAAGGAGCCGGCGTCGATCACCCTTCGCAAAGCGCACACGGTGAGCGGCACGATCCGGAATGCATCTCCGCCGGGTCAACTGACGTTTGCGTTCCGGCCTCCGGGTGCCGAAGACGGCACGCTGGTCACCGAAATCGCGACCGTCGATGCGGCGCGCAACTTCGCGGTTCGTCTTCCCGCCGAGGCGCTCGACCTGCGCATCAGTGCGGAGCGTTTTGCGCCGGTGTATCTGTGGCGATTCGATGCGCCGGCCATTCCGCCGCTGACGCTCGTGGAGGGCGCATCGATCAGCGGATGGGTGACGGCGCCGCGAAAGACGAAGCTCTCCGAGGTGACCATTCGACTGACGCCTGCCGCGGCGGTGTGGGAGTCGCCGGATGAGAAACGGCGCGCGCACACAACTCGCGCGAGCGAGACCGGCTTCTTTCAGTTGACCGGGATCGATGCCGGGACGTGGTCGCTCGTCGCGGAGATGGACTCGTTCTCGCCGACGAAGCCGCTCGAAATCGAAATTGCGGACGGGCGTGAAGAAGCGATCCGGCGTCCGCTCGAACTGCGCCTCAAAGGTTCGTTGAGCGCGAGCATCACGCCGCTCGTCGATTTCAACGGGAAGCCGTGGCAGATCGAATTGCAGCGGCGGATTCCGCTTTCCCGGTACAGCCGGAAAGTCGTGACCGAAGCGGCGACGGCTGCAGGGCAGTGGTCGCGTGAAGGGCTCGAAGCGGGTCAGTACGTCTTGAACGTGCTCGATGGACGCGGCAACACGATGCAGCGCGCGGAAGTCGAGCTCGCGTCGGAGGGTGAGCACGTCGACATTCGAATCGATGCCGTTGCGATTCGAGGGGCGGTGACGATGGCCGGGAAACCGATCGCCGTGACGATCAAGTGGTACACGGGGGAAGGAGAGCGCACGACGATCGCGACGAACGACGATGGCACCTTCGATGGCGTGTTGCCGCGTCCGGGCCGGTGGTACGTCGATCTGCGCAGAGGGGATGTCGAATACGTGATTCGCAAGCCGGTCGACGTGGACGAGAGCGGAGAGGTCGAGATCGTCATCCCGGGCGGCGCGGTACGCGGAAAAATCGTCGATCGCGCCGGCCGTCCAACTCAGGCGTTGGCGATGCTCGAAGGAAACGGCACGATGCGCGAAATGGCCGCCGCGGAGAATGGCACCTTCGAAATCGGCGGTCTCGAAACGGGGACGTATTCCGTGCGCGCGCAGAGCAAGACCGCGAGGTCCTCGATGATTTCGGTGTCCGTTTCGGAATCATCCGCTGCGGAAGTCGTCCTGGTCGTCGATGCGCAGCGTAAAGTCGAGGGATGGCTTACGACCACGGAAGGAAATCCGATCGCGGGCGCGCAGATTTGGTACTGGTCCGCGCAGTCGCCCTTCTCGCCGGCGCAGAGCGGTCCGTCGGGACAGTTCTCGCTCACGCTGCCATCCGCGGTTTCGATGATCGAGCTCGCGGTCGTCGCACCATCGCGCCCGGCAAAGCTCACAGCCGTACCGGTCCCGTCGAAAGGTGAACGATTGCACATCGAACTCGCGAGCGCGCGATCCGTGCTGCGGCTCGGCATTGCTTCCGCGCCGCCGTACCCGATCGTCTATTCGCGTGGCGCAGCAACCTCATTGAGCTCGCTGCTGCGAATGCCGGTCGGTGGCATGACGCCCGACTGGCTCGATTTCGACACTGGCCATATCGTCCTCGCCGTCGAACCCGGCACGTACGAGTTCTGCGACTCCAGGCAACGCCGTCGCTGCGTGACCGCGAGTGCGGACGCGGGCATGTCGCCGCTCGTCGATTTACGCGGATTGTGGGAGACGCAATGAAGCGAATCCTCTTGCTCTCGCTCATCGCCGTCACGGCACTCGCCGACGCGGGACCGGGGTGGCTCGGCTTCTCATTTCTCCTGCGCCGCAATGCGGCCGAACAGTGGCTCGAAGTGCGGATCGTCGCGCCGGGTGGCCCGGCGGACAAGGCGGGCTTGAAGGTCGGCGATGCCATCTTCGAGATCAACGGAAAGCCCTTGAAGGTACGCGATGATCTCGCGATGCTGGAACTGCTCGCGACCGTCAAACCGCGTCAGCCGTTGACGCTTACCGTCGCGCGTGCGGACCAGCGTTTGCGGATGCGCATCGTGGCGGACGAGATGTCCGACGAACGCTACGAGCGCTGGCAGCTCAATCTCGAAGTCGCAAAACGAAAACGCGCCGAAGCGAGGTGAACGCTTCGGCGCGCGGATCGTGAGCTTCGGGCCGGCTACGCGTTCTCGACGATCGCTTTTCCGAACTCGCTCGTCTTCACCTTCGTCGCGCCCTGCATCATGCGCTCGAGGTCGTACGTCACGCGTTTCTGCTGGATGGTCCTGGCCATGCCGTTCTCGATCGCGTCCGCGGCTTCGTTCCAGTTCATGTGACGCAGCATCATCACGCCGCTGAGGATGAGCGAGCCCGGATTGATCACATCCTGATTCGCGTACTTCGGCGCGGTGCCGTGCGTCGCTTCGAAGATGGCCACTTCATCGGATTCGTTCGAGCCCGGCGCGATGCCGAGGCCGCCGACCTGCGCGGCCAGCGCATCGGAGAGGTAATCGCCGTTGAGATTCGTCGTGGCGATGACCGAGTACTCGGCGGGGCGCAGCAGCACCTGCTGGAACATCGAGTCGGCGATGCGGTCTTTGATCACGATGCGGCCGCCGGCGCCGTTGCTGCCGACTTCCGATTCCGGGATCGTCACGTCCCCGAACTCTTCGCGCGCGATCGCGTAGCCCCAGTCCTTGAACGCCCCTTCCGTGAACTTCATGATGTTGCCCTTGTGCACGAGCGTGACGCTGTCGCGCTTCGTCGCGATCGCGTATTCGATCGCCTTGCGCACCAGGCGGCGCGAGCCGAATTCCGACATCGGCTTGATGCCGATGGCCGAGTTCTCGCGGATCTTCGCGGTGGTACGGCGCTCCATCGAGTTGAGGAACTCGATGACCTTGTTCGACATCTCCGACGCGGCCGGCCATTCGATGCCGGCATACACGTCTTCCGTGTTTTCGCGGAAGATGACCATGTTCACCTTCTGCGGTTCGCGCACCGGCGAAGGGACGCCTTCGAAGTAACGCACCGGGCGGACGCACGCGTAGAGATCGAGCACCTGGCGCAGCGTCACGTTCAATGAACGGATGCCGCCGCCGACCGGCGTCGAGAGCGGTCCTTTGATCGAGACGCGGTAGTGGGCGAGATGATCGAGCGTCTCCTGCGGCAGATAGTCGCCGAACTGCTGGAACGCCTTCTCGCCGGCGAACACCTCGTGCCAGTGAATCTTCCGCTTCGCGCCGTACACCTTCTCGACCACCCCGTCGATCACGAACGCGGTGGCGCGCCAGATGTCCGGACCCGTGCCATCCCCTTCGATGTACGGAATGATCGGATCATCGGGAACGACGATCCTGCCGTTTTCGTAGCCGATGCGCGTGCCGGAAGTGGGGTGCGAGATGCGGTCTGCCATAGCGTCGCGCACTCTAGACGAAGCGCACGCAACGGGCAATACGCGCCGTCACTGCATCACGCGACGAGCGTGGCGTCGTCGTCGATCAGCGAGCGCAGTACGCGCAGATTCTCGCGATCCGATTCGTGCTCGACCGGCTTCGGCGTTTCCAGCACTTTCGGGATGCGCGTGAAGCGTGCGTCGTTGAGCAGGAAGCGAAACGGCTCGAGACCGAGCTCGCCTTTGCCGATGTGCTCGTGACGATCGACGCGCGAGCCGAGCGGCTTTTTCGAATCGTTGAGATGAAATGCGCCGACGTTTTCGATCCCGACATGTTCCTCGACCTCGGCGATGGCGCGTTCGTAGCCTTCGCGCGTGCGCAGGTCGTAGCCGGCCGCGAACACGTGACAGGTGTCGATGCAGATGCCGAGGCGCGACGGATCGTCGACGAGCTTCAGCATCCGCCCGAGCTCTTCGAACGTGCAGCCGACGCACGAGCCTTGTCCCGCCGCGGTTTCGAGCAGCGTGACCACGCGATGCGATTTCAGTTTTCTGTGAATGCGATCGAACGAGCGCGCGATCTGATCGATCGCCTGGTCGACGCCTGCGCCGAGGTGCGCGCCGGGATGCAGCACCACGGCGTGGATGCCGAGGCGTTCCGCGCGATCGAGCTCGTCCGCCATCGCCTCGAGCGACTTCCTGTGAAACTCCGCGTTGGTCGTGGCGAGATTGATGAGATACGACGCATGCGTCAGCAGCGGCTGGACGTTGCGAAGCGACGAGAACGTCGCGCAGTCGTCGTCCGTCATCACCTTTCCCTTCCACTGGTTCGAGTTCTTCGCGAACAGCGCCACCGCGGACGCATCGATGGCGGCCGCGCGCTCGAAGACGGTGTGCAGACCGCCTTTGGTCGAGATGTGCGCGCCGATGAGATCGCCGGGCGCATCCGGGAACGAGAAACGGGACATGGAATGAGGAGAACGTGAACAAGCGCACACGTCATCCCGAACGTTGTCGTGTCATCCCGTGCGCAGCACGGGATCCCTTCGCCCACGACCCTACTGCAATCGGAAATTCACGGTCACCGTGTAGTAGACGTCGATCGGCTCGCCATTCACCGTGGCCGGGCGGAAGCGCCAGCGGCTGACGGCGCGGCGTGCTTCTTCGCCGAGACCGTAGGGGAGGTCTTTGATGATCTCGACGTTGTCGATGGTTCCGTCGCGGCGGACGATGCCGCGCACGACGACCGGTCCCTGCACGCCGGCGCGGCGGGCGGCGGCGGGATAGCGCGGCACGGCGCGATCGAGCTCGCGCGGCTGCGTTCCACCCGGAGGGACAGACGTATAGACGCCGGTCGTTCGTTCCACGGGTTCGGGCTGCGGCGTGGGGGCGGGCTCGACCGGCTCCGGCACGGTGGTGTCGGTCTGCGCCACGTCCGGCGGCATCGTCGACGCGGTGTCGGTGGCCGATGCGGGCGGCTCGGCGCTGGAGGTCTTCACGTCGAGCTGCGTGCCGGAGGCGCTCACGTCGATGGCGTCGACGCTCGCGTAGGCGATCTGTTTGTTGTGCTCGATGGCATAGAACTCGTGATCGCGCGTGTAGACCGTGACGTCCGTCCCTTCGGCGAGCTCGCCGATCAGCGGATAGAAAATCCCCGGTCCCGCGTAGAGCTGCGCCCGCTCGCTCGACTCGCCCTGCAGCGGCGGCAAGCGGCGGATGGCGTCGTAACGCGCCTTGCGTCGCTGCGCTTCGATGGTTCGCTCGAGGTTCGCGCGCTCGGCCCAGCCGGAGAGGCCGTCGGCCGTCTGCACGCGCACCCACGCGCCACGATCCTCGAGCATCGTCACGTGCTCGCCGCTCGTGGCCGTGGCCACGACCGCCGCTCGCGCATGCGGTTCGGTGCGAATGCGGATCCGCACCGGCAGCACGGTCAGCTCTTCCGTCGGCGCCACTTCCTTCGGAGCGTCGTCCTGGCCGCTGTTCAACACGATCGCGGCGAGCAGCGCGAAGAAGATCACCGCCAGAAAGATGACGACGATCAGTCCGCGCTTATGACGAGTGACGTTATCGAACATGGTTGATGGTTGCTGGTTGATGGTTGATGGTGGTGACGAGGACGATGACGAAGGAGACGTTGCGCTGCCTTTATCAACCATCAACCATCAACCATCAACCAACCAGTCACTACTTCTTCATCAGCGTGACCATGATCGCCTTCTGGATGTGCAGGCGATTCTCGGCCTCGTCGAAGATCACGGACTGCGGTCCGTCGATGACCTCGCTCGCAACTTCCTCGCCACGATGCGCGGGGAGGCAGTGCATGAAGATCGCGTCTTTGCGCGCGAGCGACATGAGGTGCGGATCGACGATCCAGCCGGCGAAGTCCTGCTTGCGCTTCTCCGCCTCCGCTTCCTGTCCCATCGATGCCCAGACGTCGGTTTCGACGACGTCCGCGTCTTTCACCGCTTCTTCGATCGATGTCGTGATGAGCATCTTCGTGCCCGCCGCCTTCGCATCGGCGCCGGCCTGCTCGATGACGGTCGGATCGGGCATGTAGCCGGCGGGGCAGGCGATGGCGATGTCCATGCCGACCTTCGGCGCGCCGAACATCAGCGAGTGGGCCATGTTGTTGCCGTCGCCGACATACGCGAGCTTGCGGCCTTTCAATGCGCCGCCGAACTTCTCCCACGCCGTGAAGTAGTCGGTCATCGACTGGCAGGGATGCGAGAGATCGGTGAGGCCGTTGATCACCGGGACGCTGCCGTACCGCGCGAGGTCGGTGACGGTGGAGTGCGCGAACGTGCGGGCCATGATGCCGTCGACGTAGCGCGAGAGCACCTGCGCGGTGTCGGTGATCGGCTCGCCGCGGCCGAGCTGGATGTCGCGCGACGAGAGGAAGAGCGCGTGACCGCCGAGCTGGAACATCCCCACTTCGAACGACACGCGCGTGCGCGTGGACGATTTCTCGAAGATCATCGCCAGGGTCTGGCCTTCGAGCGTGTTCCTGAATTTTTTCGGGTTCGCTTTGATGTCGCGGGCCAGCTCGAAGATCGCGAGCACTTCGTCCGCGCTGTAATCGTGAATCTCGATGAAGTCTTTGTGTGCCATAGAGCGCCGCATTGTATGTGGAGGCCGCCGCTCCACGTATCATTCGCCGATGCCGCCGTATCAGGTTCCGATGATCGAGGTCGGGGTGACCGTGGCCCTGGCCGGTCTCGAGCCTGAAGAGCACTACCTCTTCCTCGCGCCGTATTCGGATCGGCGCGACGGTCCGGAAACGCTGGCCGATTATCTGAACGGCCGCAGACGCTTTTTCCCGATGGTCGTGGCCGGCGCGCCGAAGATGGTCAATCGCGATCAGGTGCTGTGGATGCGCTGCGAGAAGCTGCTGGAGATGGCGGAGCTCGACGCCACGATCATCACCCGCCTCACGATCATCGAGTTGTCCGACGGCTCGCGTCTGGAAGGCACGATTCCGATCGATCGCCCGCGCGAATACTCACGCATCTCCGACGTGCTGAACGACGACTCGGAGCTGTTCCTGCGCATCGATGGCGATGACGAGACGTGGTACGTGAACAAAGGCTTCATTCGAAGCGTCATTCCGCGGTAGTGGTTGATCGTCGATGTTTGATCGAGGAGAAAGAGATGCACGACGCGCGCGTGCAGTTGCTCCGATCAACCATCAACCATCAACCATCAACCATCCCACGACGCGGCCTTCCTCGACCAGTTTGATCACATGCGCCTGCATCTGAATCTCCGCGGCGCGGTGCAGGCGCGCGTCGAGCCGCGGATAAATGCGCTCGCGTAGCTCGGTGAGCGTCGTCGCGCCGGCGTCGATTGCGGCGAGCACCTGGCGCTCGCGTTCCAGCCGGTGCGCGAGGTACTCGTCGATCAGTGCGACGGCGTCATCGCGATCGGGACCGTGCGCGGGATGAATGCGTTTCGGTTCGAGTTCGCGCAACGTTCGCAGCGATCGGAGGTAGTCGGCCATGTTGCCGTCGGGCGGAAAGATCGCCGTCGTGCCGCTGCCGAGGATCGTGTCGCCGGTGAAGAGATCGCCGTCGTCCGTCAGATAGCAGACGTGTTCGCGCGTGTGCCCTGGAGTGGCGATCACGGCGATGTGCGTCTCTTCGATGACGAGACTCTCTCCTCCGTTCACGCGCTGGTCGACGACTTCGAGCACATCGGGTGGAGCGATGATCCTCGCGCCGGTGCGTTCCTTCAGCGGTACGGCCGCCGGTGCATGATCGCCGTGACGATGGGTGATGAGAATGGTCTGCAGCCGCGGCATCGCGCGATGAATCGCCTCGATGTGCGATTCGATCTCCGGACCGGGATCGATCACGGCGGTTTCGCCGAGGAGATAGGTGCGTGTGCCGTCGAGCGTGAAAGGTCCGGGGTTCGGCGCGGTGAGCGAGCGGATCTTCATGGCAGCGTCGGTTTGCCGTTCACGAGGACCGGCTGGATCGGCTCGATAGTGACGCCGCGACGCGAGTCGATGAGCGAGCCGGCATCCTCGAATGCGCGCAGCGATTCGAGCGTCCGCAGCGTCGGGAAGACCATCTTCATCTCCCCCGCGGCATGCCTGGCCAGCGCATCAGCGGCGCGGATCCACGTCACGTCGACCCCTTCCTGCTGCTCGGCGCTGGCGACGACGTCGCGGGGGACGCGCGCGAGAAAAAAATAGGTATCGAAGCGCTTCGGCACGCCGACCGGCGTGATCCAGCGCGAGGTCCAGACCAGCGATTCGAGATCGACCGGCGCTTCGCTGACGAGATGCCGCAGCGTGAGACTGCCGGCCAGCAGGCGTTTGCGTTTGTGCTCCGCATCGTCGAGCGGCGCGCCGAGCCACACGCCTGTCTCTTCGAACGTTTCGCGGACGCCGGTGTAGCGCATCGCGGAGAGGAACTCGCCGTCCGCGAGCTCGTTGTCGATCTGTTCGGCCACACCGCCGGGAAACACCCACGCATCCGGCATGAACGAGCTTTGCGCATGGCGGCGCATCATCAGCACTTCGAGCGGCGCGTCGCGCAGCACGATCACACTCGCGGCGGGAACGGCGATGACTTCGTCAGACATTCAACGTCGTCCCTGCCAGCCGACCCACTCCTCGCCATCGGGTCCGCGCTCCTTCTTCCAGATCGGAACCGTCTCCTTGATGCGGTCGATCATCATGCGACACGCATCGAAGGCCTCCGCGCGATGCGCGGACGCGGCGACGATGGCGATCGAGGAATCGCCGACCACGAGATGCCCGAGGCGATGGACCACCGCGAGCGCGGTCTCCGGAAACTTCGCCTCGATCTCGCGCACGATCTTCTCCAGCTCCCGCTCCGCCATCGGACGATACGCGTCATAGAAAATCGATTCGACCGCCTTGCCGTGATGGTGATTGCGCACCACCCCTTCGAACAAAACATACGCACCGTCGGAAGGCCGGAGGACCTTCTGCACGAGAGCGGTGGGGTTGATGGGGGCGTCGGTGAGGTACATGTTTGAATTGAAAATTGAAAATTGAAAATTGAAATCAGGTGTCGCCAGTGCGACGCCTGCGGCACTGGCCGTACATGATTTCAATTTTCAATTTTCAATTTTCAATTCAACTCACCTGGCCCTGATTTCAATTTTCAATTTCTCAATTCCACTCACCCACCCGCTACCGGTGGGATGAACGCCAGCTCGTCGCCTTCGCGCAGCACCTGGTCCGGCTCGGCATACTCCTCATTGACCGCGGTCATCGGTGGGTCGATGTAGTCGGTGAGTCTGGCGAACTCGGTGCGGAGCGCGTTCCACACGTCGCGGGCGGTGGCGCCATCGCGGAGCGTCAGTTCGCGCTCGTCGGTGCCGGCGATGTCGCGCAGCACGGCGAAGAAGAGCAGTCGCACCTTCATGGCGCGCATTCTAGAATGCTCCCTCGCATGTTCGCTCCCGAGACCGTCGTCGCTGATGCGCTGGCCATGCATCCGAAAGCGCGCTGGGTCTTCGCGGCGTACCACGTCGGCGGCTGCAATTCGTGCGAGCGGTCGAGCGGCGAGACGCTGCAGGAGCTCGCCGTCGGATACCAGATCCCGCTCGAGCAGTTTCTCGGCGATCTGAACTCGCTGCTAGAAACGCCAGCGCACTCCTAATGTCGTGTGCACGTTGTGCGGGCGCTTCGTAGTCACGCCCGGCAGCTCGTCATCCTCTTCGAAAGGGGAGCTGGTGGTGATGTCGGACGCGTTCGCTTCGATGGCCAGCCGATCGCTGAGCCACCACGCCACGCCGGCACCGTAGAGCACGCCCCACTCGTTGCTCGTCTCGGTCGCCTCTCCGTCCTCGTCGTCCGCCGAGACGCGGTACATCGCCATGGCCGGGCCGCCGTGCAGATGAATGCGGAACGCGCCGTTGGGATTGATGCGGAACACCAGCGGCAGCGCGAGCGTCGTGACGTCGAGGTCGCCGGCGTCGAGGTGGATGCCGTCGTCGCTGCTCTCATCGCGAATCGAGAGCTCGGAATGCGTGAACGATCCTTCGAGGCGCACGGCCCAGCGATCGGCGAATGCCCGCTCGAGATCGACGAGCGCGCCGGCCCGCGTTGCCCCCGACAACGTCAGCGTCACCGGATCGCCGCCGCCCTCGGGCGTGCCGACGCGGATGCGCCGTTCTTCGAAATCGCCGAAGAAGAATGGCCCCGAACCGACGCCGAGACTCCAGTTCTGAGCGGTTGCAGGAAGGGTGAAGGCGAGCAGAGCGGCGGCAAGTGGCAGAAGTTTCTTCATGGCGGGTGGTCAGAATTGCAACCGGAGAGCCAGCCGTGGAAAAAGTTTCCTGCCGAAAAGGCGCACGCGAGCATGCGCTTTTTTTCACAAGGAGGCGACGTATCTTGCTTGCTTACTGGAACTTCTACGCTTGCGCCCGCTGGTTGATGAGAAATGCAGCACTTATTCAGTGGGTCAATCGCAAGTTGGCAAGCCGAATGCAGTAAAGAAGCGCACGATGAAACAGGTTTCGACAAGAACCATTGCGAAACCGCACTTGCGCGGGTCCCATCTGACTTGCCTGCGCCAAGTGGCTGCTGCGGGCTCCCTCCTTGACTATTGGACCGATTTTGGACGATTACTCACTTAGCTTCCTTGAACCCTACCAACTGGCCGCAGCAGTCCAGCCCGATGTACCACAAACGGACCCGAAAGGGTCCGTTAGTGCTTTCAGGTGAAACTGGATTGAGGATGCAGGATTGAGAGTTGAGGATCCCCAATCCTCAATCCATATAGACTTCGCCGGCGATGCCCGCCAAGCGCCCATCCCTCTTCATCATCGACGGCTCCAACAACATCTATCGCTCGTACTACGCGATCCGCAATCTCACGAACTCGGCCGGCTTCTCCACGAACGCGGTCTACGGCTTCGTGACCACGCTGCGCAAGCTGCTCAAGGATCACGAGCCCGATTGCATCGCCGTCGCGTTCGATGAAGGGCGGGAGACGGCGCGCACCTCGACGTTCGCCGACTACAAGAAGGATCGCAAGCCGATGCCGGACGATCTCGTCGTCCAGGTCCCGTTCGTTTACGAGGTGCTGGAGGGTTTTCACATCCCGGTCATCCGCTCGACGGAATGGGAGGCGGACGATTTCATCGGCTCACTGGCCTGCACCGCGCGCGACCGCGGCTACGACGTCATGATCGCGACGTCGGACAAGGATTTCTTTCAACTCGTCGGCGACGGCATCCGGCTCTATCACACCGGCCGCGAAACGATTTACGACGAGAAAGGAGTGATCGAGGCATTCGGCCTCGCGCCGGAGAAGGTCGTCGACGTCATGGCCATCTGGGGCGATGCGATCGACAACATTCCGGGCGTTCCTGGCATCGGCGAGAAAGGGGCGAAGGCGCTGATCCAGCAATTCGGCTCGCTCGACGGCGTGTACGAGAACATCGAGCAGATCAAGAAGGCGGCGCAGCGGAAGACGCTCGAAGACAACAAGGACAAGGCCTATCTCTCGCGCGATCTCGCGCGCATCAAATGCGATCTCGATCTGCAGATCGACTTCGAAACGCTGAAGCGGCAGGAGCCGGACCGCGCGAAATTGCACGACGTTTTCTCGCGGCTCGAATTCGCGTCGCTGATGCAGGAGGTCCTCCCCGAGGCGCCGGCGGTGCCGAAGGAGTTCCGCATTGCCGCGAATGCGGAAGACGTGCGCGAGTTCCTCGCCGGCAGCGATCCGATCGCCATCTGGCTGGAGCCGGCCACGATCGAAGGCTTCGATGCGCCGATCGCGGCCTCGCTTTCGCGACGCGCGTCGGAATCGCTGATCGTGCCGATCGGCGCGACCTACGGCGGCACGGACGAAATCAAGTCCGCGCTGCGCGAGCTGCTGCAGCAGGATCGTTTGTTCGTTGCGTATGACGCAAAAGCGCAGATGCGCCGCCTCGATGCGTTGCAGTGGCCGGTGCCGTCGAAGTGGGCGGACGTGATGCTGATGTCGTACGTCATCAACCCGGGCCTGCCGAGCCACGCCTTCGCGAACATCGTGCGCGATCGTCTGAAGCAGGACGTACTCGTGCGGAAGGACGTGCAGAAGACGGCGCCGCTCTTCGCCATCGATCACGAGCTCGGCTCGCAGCCGCTTTCCCCCTATCTCGATTACCTCGGCGAGAAGTCCGATCTCGCACTCGCGTTGCGCGACATTCTCGAGCCGGAGCTGCGGAAGGATCCGGCGCTCGCCGACATCTACGAGCGCATCGAGATGCCGCTCTTTCCCGTGCTGGCCCGTCTCGAAGAGCGCGGCATTCGCATCGACGCCGCTCTGCTGCGCTCGATGTCGAAGACGATGGGCGAGCAGATCGCGGCGCTCGAGAAAAGCATCTACGCCGAGGCCGGGATGGAGTTCAACATCAACTCGCCGCTGCAGCTCGGACAGGTGTTGTTCGAGAAGCTGCAGTATCCGGTCATCAAGAAAACGAAAACCACCAAGAGCTACTCGACGAGCGTGGAAGTGCTCGAAGAGCTCGCGGAGCATGGTTACGCGGTGCCGCGTCTCATCCTGCAGCATCGCGAGCTGCACAAACTGAAAGGGACGTACATCGACGCGCTGCCGCTGCTCGTCGGAGCGGACGGCCGCGTGCACACGTCGTTCAATCAGGCCGTCGCGGCCACCGGGCGCCTCTCGTCCTCCGATCCGAATCTGCAGAACATTCCGATTCGCACGCAGACCGGCCGCGAGATCCGCAAGGCGTTCGTCGCGGATGAAGGATGGGTATTGCTGTCGGCCGACTATTCGCAGGTCGAGCTGCGCATCCTCGCGCACATCTCCGGCGACGAATCGCTGATCGAGACCTTCCGCCGCGGGGACGACATTCATCGCGCCACGGCGTCGAAGATGTTCAGCATTCCGCCGGAAGATCTCACCGCGGAACAGCGACGCGCGGCGAAGGTGATCAACTTCGGCGTGCTGTACGGCATGTCGGCATTCCGCCTGAGCAACGAGCTGGGGATCTCGGGCTCGCAGGCCAAAGACTGGATCGAAGCGTATTTCTCGCGCTATCCGAAGATTCAGGAGTATCTCGATCGCACGCTCGACGAGGCGCGCGCCAGCGGCAAGGTGACGACGCTGTTCGGCCGGGTGCGCTACATCCCCGAGATTCACAATCGCTCGTTCACGGTCCGCGGCAACGCGGAGCGGATGGCCACGAACGCACCGATTCAGGGAACCGCGGCCGACATTCTGAAGATGGCCATGATCGCGCTGGAGCGAAAGCTCGCATCGCATGACAGTGGTGCGCGGATGCTGCTGACCGTGCACGACGAAATCGTGCTCGAGTCGCCCGAGCCGAGTGCAACCGAGGTGGCGGGAATCGTGAAAGAGACGATGGAGAACATCTTCCCGCTGGCGGTGCCGCTTGCCGTCGACGTGCACTGGGGAAAAAGCTGGTACGACGCGAAGGAATAGGCCGGGCAGACCGGCAGCGCTGATTGTGCAACGCCTAGGCATTCTTCTGATCGCGGTTTGCATCGCGTGCAAACCGGCGTCCCAGCAGTCCACGAAACCGGCCGCCGCCGCGGGGCCTGCCGTGCGCGCCACGGTCATCACCGTGCGCACCACGCTGCAGCCGCAGAAGCGCACCATCGAGCAGAGCATCGTCGTGGCCGGAGACCTCGCCCGCGACACGACCGAGCGGGACACGTGGCGGCTGTACGACACGAAAGCGCAGACGGTGACGTTCATCGACGACGTCGACCGGACCATACGCACCGAGTCATTCGCGAATCTTCGCAGACAGCGAAGCGTGACGATGGCCGCGCAGGTGGCCGCCTTTCATCCGCGGCCGGTCCTGAAGCGCGGCGAGACGAAGGCGATGCAGGGCGCGACGGCACGGCAGTGGGTCATCACCGCCGGCGCCTATAAACGCGAGCTGTGGATGGCGGAACATCCGTCGATCCCGCGCGGGCTCTTCGCGATGATGCAGGCCAGCGAGCGCGTCTCGTCTCCGCTCGCGCCGATCATGCGCGAGGTCGAGGCCGCGCTCCTTGACGAGAAAGGATTCCCGCTCCTCGATCGCAGCGAGATTCCCCTCGGCAGTGCGCCGGCCATCGTGGAACGAACGGTGGTGGCGATTGCACAGAAGGACGTGCCGCAGTCGCTCGTGACGGTGCCGAAGGGATATCGCGATCGGACGCCGAAGAAGTGACGCCATCGCGCTCGCGATGACGCCGGTTCACAGCACGATGCGCGAGTCGCCGACGCGTTTGGTCGCTCCTTCGCGATCGAACAGCTCGAGCAGCGGAATCGCGACTTTGCGGGAGATTCCGAAGAGATCCTTGAACGCGGCCACGTCGATGGTCTGGCCTTTTTTCGCGGCCAGCGTTTCGCGTGCGCGGGCCAGCACCTCGCGCTGCAGATAGACTCCTTCGGCGAGGCGGATCAGCGTTCCCTGTTTGACGAGATAGCTGATCACCCCTTCGATGACTTTCGGTTTCTGCGGAATCGCCCTGATGATTTCGGAGACCGCCGGGGTCTGCAGTCCCGCTTCGAGAAACTTCTGTTCGATGGCGCGGGCGAGCTCCCCTTCCGCACCGCCGAGCGTTTTCGAACGGCCCGGGATGTCGAGCGCGTCGCCCTGCACGGTGGCGATCTTTTCGGCGGCGAGGTGATGCAGAAGGAAGTTCACCGGAGCGCCGTTCGGAATCAGCTTCTGCACGAACTCGCCCTTCGGGACGTTCACCGCCATCTTCGATTCCCTGAAGTAGCGATCGAGAAACTCCATCGACCGGCGGCGGAAATCGGTCAGCGAGTCGTTGTGCAGGAACGTGCTGCCCGTGAGGATCACGTTCGGGACCTGCTTCAATTCCTTCGTCAGCGTCTTGACGGTGATGCCGGTGCGCGCCTGGATCTCGTCGATCGTCACGCCGCGCAGACCCTGCAGCTTCGCGGTCAACTCGACGCGCTCCTGCAGCGTGCCGGCGGCGAGTGTTTCGAGGATCTCGGGACGCGTGCCGCGACTGAGCTTCGAGAGATGCGCGTCGAGAACGACTCCTCCGCCGATCGTCCAGGCCGGCGAGTAGCGGCGGATGACGAAGCGATCGCCGGCCACGGCGACGACCGGCGATTCGAGGCGCAGCTGCGCGAACGCGGTTTGTCCGGCGCGCAACTCGCCGTCCGTCTCATCGACGAAGCGCAGCGTGCCGAGGAGCTCGGAGGAGAGGTGATGGAAGCGGATGCGCGTCTGTTCCCTGAGCGGTTTCGCGTCGGCGAGCAGTTCGAGCTTCACCGTGATCACCTGCGACGGACGCAGCCTCGACGGATGGAGCACCTGCTGTCCGCGATGCAGTTCTTCGAGCGGAATGTCGGCGAGATTCATCGACGTCCGCTCGCCCGCGGATGCTTCCTCGCGCGGCTCGCCGTGCACCTGAATGGCGCGCGCGCGGCTGCGATTGGCGCCGGGCAGCACTTCCACTTCGTCTTCCACCCGCACGCGGCCGGAGTAGGTCGTGCCGGTGATCACCGAGCCGAAGCCTTTCATCGTGAAGACGCGATCGATCGGCAGGCGGAAGACGCGCGTCGTGGCATCGCGATCGTCGACCGCGGCCACGGAATCGAGAATCGCCGCGCGCAGTTCGTCGAGCCCGGCGCCGGTCGTGCTGCTCACCGGAACGATCGGTTTTCCTTCCAGAAAACTGCCGGCCACGAGCTCCTCGATCTCCATGCGCACGAGCTCGAGGATGTCGGGCTCGACGAGATCGCGTTTGGTGATGGCCACGAGACCGGTGGGGATTCCGAGCAACCGGCAGATCGCGAAATGCTCGCGCGTCTGCGGCTTGATCGATTCGTCCGCGGCGACGACGAGCAGGGCCGAGTCGATCCCCCCGATGCCGGCCAGCATGTTCTTCACGAAGCGCTCGTGGCCCGGAACGTCGACGAAGCCGATCTGATAGTCATCGGTGAACCACGACGCGAATCCGAGGTCGATCGTGATACCGCGCCGCTTCTCTTCCGGAAGACGATCGGTATCGACGCCGGTGAGTGCGCGGACGAGCGAGGTTTTGCCGTGATCGATGTGACCTGCAGTGCCGATGACGCGTTTGTGCCGAGGCATTCGGCGCGGATCGTAATTCAGATCACTCCGATCGCTTCGCTTTGCGCTTCCGCGGCTCCGGGCGCTCCGGATACGCCTCGCTCAACTGCGGCGGCAGCTCGTGCTCCTGCCCCAATGCTTCCCTGATGTCTCCGGCATTGAGAATCGCCTGGCCGCGGAAGTGATTGTTCGTGATCGCGTACGTCTCCTTCTCTTTCGCCATCGACTCGATACGCTTCACCCACGGCTCGAGCTCTTCCTTCGAATAGAGATAGTTGTAGCGTTCCCACGATTCGTCGTGAGCGAACCACTTCTCGTAATTGCGGCCGTGAAAGCGCGCGTAGCCGATCGGTCCGGTGACCGTATCGGCCGGCTTCACCGAATCATGGAAGAGCGGTTGATCGACGTTCACCCACGACACGTCGTGCTCTTCGAGCAGCGCGACGAACTCCGCCGACTGGAAGGTGGCGTGGCGCACTTCGAGTGCTTTCGGATAGTCGCGCAGCGCATCGAACAGCGCCACCACGCGCGCGCGTGATTCCTCCGTATTCTTGAAGCTCCACGGATATTGCAGCAGCACCGCGCCGAGCTTGTCCGCGTCCATCAGCGGATCGAGATAGTTGCGAAAGGCCTTGATGTCGTTCGCATCGAGCGGCGCGTTTTCGTGGGTGAATCCGCGAAAGACTTTGGTCGTGAACTTGAACTCCGCGTTGTCCGCGACGCGCCGCACCCAGCTCTTCGCATGCGTCGGCGGAGGGATGCGATAGAAGGGCGAGTTGATCTCGATCGTGTCGAAGAAGGACGCGAGATAGGCGAGATGATCGAACTTCGAGCCGTGCGGCGGATAGACGGTTCCTTCCCAGTCCTTGTAGCTCCAGCCGGCCGGTCCGACGCGGATTTTGCGGGTGTTTTTCAACGGTCAACACCTTGACTTCTTATTTGCAGTTCCATCCTTCCGCGTTGCCTTACGCGCAAAACCTATGCTAAAAGGCCTGCCATCGGGATCAATATCGACACCTCCGGATACGGACAGCGACGTTCGTGGTGGAGGCGTTTTGCGCCCGTGACTCGGAAGGGGGTCGATTTCTAACGCACTCGTAGTTTTCACCCGAAAAGCGGGGGCATGGTCGCGGCACCCCGCATGTGTTTCCGCTGCGGCAACGACTTCATCACAAGGCAACATAGGTAGGAGATCAAGGTTTCATGGACACTTTCAACGATAAAACCCTTCAGTGCGCCGATTGCGGCGGAGATTTCATCTTCAGCCGTAACGAACAGGCGTTCTACGCCGAGCGCGGATTCACGAACGAACCGAAGCGTTGCAAGAACTGCCGCGACAAGCGGAAGACCGCCCGTGACGGGAATGGTGGCGAGGGTCGCTCCCGCCAGATGGTGAGCGTCACGTGCGACAGCTGCGGAATCCCGACCGAAGTGCCGTTCACCCCGGTGAGCGGAAAGCCGGTCTACTGCCGCGATTGCTATAACCAGCGCCGCTCGAACAGCCGCTCCGCGAGCTGGGCGTAATCGCACTCGACCCCCTTCATTTCGTTTCGAGCCCCTTCACTGGCCGGTGCTTCGTGGCGCCGGCCTTTTTGTTTCCGAGCGGTTTCGGCCACCAACACCGACAACCGACGACCGCGTTTGCTATCATCCGCGCCGCTTGACACGCCCTCTTCCCGCTACTGTCGATTCCATCCTCGATCTCGTCGGCCAGACGCCGATGCTCCGCCTGCGCCACATCGGTGGCGGTGATGCCGCGGACATCTTCGTCAAGCTCGAGTTCCTCAATCCCGGCCTCTCGGTCAAAGACCGTATCGGTGTCGGGATGATCCGCCGCGCCGAAGAAGCGGGCCTGCTCAAACCGGGCGGCACGATCATCGAGCCGACCGCGGGCAACACCGGTGTCGGTCTCGCACTGGCCGGCGTGCAGCTCGGCTATCGCGTGATCCTCTGCGTGCCCGAGAACTTCTCGATCGAGAAACGGGAAGTGATGAAGGCGCTCGGCGGCGAGGTGGTTCTCACGCCGAAGGATCTCGGCATGAAGGCCGCGATCGCGAAGGCGCAGGAGCTCGCGGAATCGATCGAAGGGGCCTACGTGCCGCAGCAGTTCGCGAACCCCTTCAACACGGAGTCGCATTACGAGACCACCGGCCCCGAGATCTGGGAGCAGATGGAAGGGCGCGTCGACGCCTACTGCGCCGGCGCAGGTACGGGCGGCACGTTCACCGGCGTGGCGAAGTATCTGAAGGAGAAGAATCCCGACGTGCAGTGCTTCGTCGTCGAGCCGCAGGGCTCGATTCTGAAAGGGGGCGAAGCCGGACCGCACGAAGTGGAAGGGATCGGCGCCTCGTCGTTCATCCCGCCGGTGCTCGACATGTCTCTCGCCACCGACGTCATTCGCGTCGATGACGATCCGGCCTTCGACATGGTGGCCCGGCTGGCCCGCGAAGAAGGAGTCCTCGGCGCCTCCTCCGCCGGCGCCAACGTCACCGCCGCCCTCGAAGTCGCCCAACGCCTCGGCCCCGGCAAACGCGTCGTCACCATCATCCCCGACGCCTCGGAGCGGTACATGTCGAAGGGGATTTATTCGCGGTGGAGACGGGACTGAGGATTGAGAATTGAGGATTGAGAATTGAGGATTGCGGAAGCGCATGACATCAATCCTCAATCCTGCATCCTCAATCCTCAATCTGCGAGCGAAGCGAGCGACAAATGGCTTTCTCCACTGACTGCATCCACGCCGGCCAGGAGCCGGAGGCGGAGACCGGCGCCGTCACCATTCCGATTTACCAGACCTCGACGTACGTGCAGCCCGAGCTCGGGCGGCATAAGGGGTACGAGTACGCGCGCACGAAGAATCCGACGCGTTCCGCGCTCGAGGCCAATCTCGCGGCGCTCGAACGCGGCAAGCACGGTCACTGCTTTGCCTCCGGCATGAGCGCGACCGATACGGTCTTCCGCATGCTGAAGTCGGGCGATCACGTCATCGCCGGCGAGAACATGTACGGCGGGTCGTATCGTCTCTTCAGCCGCGTGCTCGAGAAATACGGGCTCCAATTCACCTACGTCGACACCTCGAGCGTCGACGCGGTGCGCAACGCGCTGCAGCCGAACACGAAGTACGTGTTCCTCGAGACGCCGACGAATCCGATGATGACCATCACGGACATCGCCGCGTGCGCCGACGTCGCGCACAAGGCCGGTGCGCTCGTGATCGTCGACAACACGTTCTGCTCCCCCTATCTGCAGAAACCGATCGAGCTCGGCGCCGACATCGTCGTCCATTCGACGACGAAGTTTCTCAACGGACATTCGGACTCGGTCGGCGGCGCCGTCATCTCCAACACCGACGAGATCGGCGAGCAGATCGGCTTCCTCCAGAACGCGGTCGGCGCAATCCTTTCTCCGTTCGATTCGTGGCTCGTGCTGCGCGGCGTGAAAACGCTCGCGGTGCGCATGAAGCGTCACGAAGAAAACGGCGTGGCCATGGCCAGCTATCTCGCGCATCACGCGAAGGTGAAGAAGGTCTACTACCCCGGCCTCTCCGATCACCCGCAGCACGATCTCGCCAAACGGCAGATGAACGGTTTCGGTTCGATGATCTCGTTCGAGCTCGGTTCGTTCGAGAATGCCAAGAAGTTTCTCGACCGCGTGCGCCTCTGCTCGCTCGCCGAGTCGCTCGGCGGCGTCGAGACGCTGATCTCGCACCCGATCAGCATGACCCACGGCTCCGTTCCGGACGAAATGCGCAAGCGCCTCGGCATCACGCCCGGTCTCGTGCGCATCAGCGTCGGCATCGAAGACATCGAGGATCTCATCGCCGATCTCGACAACGCGTTCGACGGCGTCTGATCGCTCCGCAGGGATGCCTGCGGTGTGCGTGAGACGCAGATCCAGCGGGCGTGCGGATCGGAGCGCACATAAAATAGCGCGCTCATGCTGCCCCTAGCGCTGATCCTGGCCGCGTATCTCCTCGGCTCGATTCCGTTCAGTTTCCTCGTGGTGAAGCTGATGGCGGGAAAGGACGTGCGCGAGCATGGGAGCCGCAACGTGGGCGCGACGAACGTCGCGCGGACGGCGGGGCGGATGGCGGGCATTCTGGCGTTGCTGCTGGATATCGCGAAGGGCTGGGCGGCGGTGGCGGTGGCGCGGTGGATCGTCAGCTCCCCCTCGTGGCCGTTCTCCGTCGGGACGCAGCCGTGGGAGATGCGCGAGATGTGGATCGCGCTGGCGGGCCTGCTGGCCGTGCTCGCGCACATGTTTCCGCTCTGGCTGCGCTTTCACGGCGGGAAAGGCGTGGCGACTTCCGCGGGCGTGATTCTGGCGCTCGATCCGCTCGTGCTGCTGGCGGCGATTCTCGTCTTCGCGATCGTGCTGCTCGTGTTCCGTTACGTGTCGCTCGCGTCGATGGTGACGGCCGCCGCTCTGCCGGTGTTGTTCCGGTTCCTCGTGCAAGGAGCGCCGTACTGGCGCGTCGTGATGAGCATCGCCCTCGCGATCGCGGTGATCGTGAAGCATCACTCCAACATCGCCCGCATCGTCGACGGGACGGAGCGCAAGCTCGGGCAGCCGAAGAGGGAAGAAGACTGATGAAGATCACTGTGATCGGTGCCGGCGCGTTCGGCACGGCCATGGCCGTCACCGCCGCGCGCTCGGGCAATGAAGTCACGCTCTGGGCACACGATCCGGAAGTCGCGAACGCGATCCGTTCCACCGGCGAAAATGCCGATTACCTCGGCGGCCTCAAGCTCGGCGAGCGCGTGTACGCCACGAACGATCTCACCGAAGCGGCGGCGTTCTCCGAAACGCTCTTCATGGTCACGCCGAGCCATCACTTCCGCGAAGTGCTCGGCAATCTGAAACCGCATCTGCGCGGCCCCGCGAAAATCATCTCGGGGACGAAAGGCATCGAGAACGAATCGCTCGATCGCATGTCCGAGATCTCGCGGGAAGTTCTCGGCGATCAGCTCGCGGCGTTCGCGGTTCTCTCCGGGCCGACGTTCGCCATCGAGACCGCACGCGGCGATCCCTCGGCCGCGGTCATCGCGTCGAAGGACATCGACTTCGCGCAGGAAGTGCAGCACGTGATGTCGTCGCCGGCCTTTCGCCTCTACTACTCCGACGACGTCGTCGGAGTCGAGCTCGCCGGTTCGCTGAAGAACGTCATCGCCATCGCGGCCGGCGTGCTCGAAGGGCTCGGCCTCGGCTCGAACACGAATGCGGCGCTGATCACGCGCGGCCTGCGCGAGATCACGCGGCTCGGCATCGCTCTCGGCGGGAAACTGGAGACGTTCGCCGGCCTGGCCGGGATGGGCGATCTCGTGCTGACCTGCACCGGCGCGCTGTCGCGCAACCGCACGGTCGGCACACTGCTCGGCAGAGGAAAGAAGCTCGACGAGATTCTGCGCGACGCGAAGTTCGTCGCCGAGGGGATCAAGACCGCGAAGTCGGCACAGGCGCTCGCGGAGCGCCATCACATCGAGATGCCGATCACGACCGAAATGTATCGGGTGCTGTACGAAAACGAATCGCCGCGCGAAGGCGTGCAGCGGCTGATGACGCGCTCCCTGAAAGCAGAAGTGGCGTGAGATAGCAGAGCGCGTAGACCGCGAGCGGAGACTCACCGGCGTAGAGCAGATACGACGCCGGTGCGCAGAGCGCGACCAGCAGCCAGCCGCGGCTGCGCTCGACCAGCGCGCTCGGCACGAGCGTCAGCCAGTACCAGGGGTGAATGGCCGGTGAGCAGAGCAGCAGGATCCCGACGGCCGTGGTCACGCGACGCGCGAGGAGAATGCCGCCGACCGCCACGGTCACGAGGACGGCGCGCGTGAGAAAGTCGTCGTATAGCCGCTGATAGACGAAGTCGGAGAGCCACTGGAAACGCAGCGGGTGACGCGTCCAGATCTCTTTCGTCGGGATGTGCGAAACGATCGCGCGCACGAGGTCATACGCCGGCGCGTTGAAGATCCAGCGGGTGGCGTACTCGCGGAATCCGGGCATGATCGGCTTGCCGAGGAACGGGAGAATCGGCAGCGTGAATGTGGCCAGAAATGCGAGTGCGCTCCTTCGGTTCGCATTGCGCGCGAGCACTGGAAACGCGGCCAGCGGGATGACCTTCAAACCTCCCGCGAACGCGAGTGCGGCGCCGCTGCGTCGCGTGAGCGCGATCAGCAGAAACACCGCCGCGATGGCGTCGAGGTGTCCGCTCCACGTTCCTTCGAAGAGCACGAGCGGGCACGTCGCGTAGGCGAATCGAAACTCGCGCAGAAGAAAAATCGCGAGCACGTCGAACGCGACGATCAGCAGTCGCCACCACGTCAGCTCGTGCACCAGCAGGAAGAGGAGTTGTGCGTGCGGCGGATAGATCGAGCGGATCTCCGGATGGTTGATGCGCGGATCGGCCGGCGTGTAGGTGTATGGATTCACGCCGCCGGCGAGCATTCGCCCGTCGGAGAGATAGCGGTGGACGTCGCCGGAGAGCAGCGGCGCCGGCAACAGCACGAGCAATCGCAGTGCGATGGCGATGAGCACCGCCGTCCCGATCGGCACCTGCACGCGGACGAGGAGCAGCCAGAGGCACGCGATCGCCGCATACAGCGCGACGAACGCGCTCATTCCGAATCGTTCTGTTGCGATCGGCGCGAGTGCCACCCCGGCCGCGAGTAGAATCAGCGCGGCCCCATGAATGCGACTGAAACGGCCGTTCTGGCGCTGTACTACGCGGTGCTCAGCGTCCTCGCCGTCTACAGCGTTCATCGATTCCATCTTGTCAGATTGCGGCGCCGCCTGCCGCCGCCGCGGCGCATCACGGCGAACCTCTTTCCGTCGCTGACCGTGCAACTGCCGCTTTACAACGAGCCGAACGTCGCGGCCCGTCTGATCGATGCGGTCGCCGCGCTCGAGTATCCGGGCCCGCTCGACATTCAGGTGCTCGACGATTCGAACGACGAGACCACGGAGCTCGTCGCGAACAAAGTCGCCGAATGGCGCGCGCGCGGCGTCGACATCACGCAGGTTCGCCGAGGCTCACGCGACGGCTACAAGGCGGGCGCGCTCGCGGAAGGGATGCGTCGCAGCGACGCGCGTCTGTTCGCGATCTTCGACGCCGACTTCGTGCCGCATCCCGACACGCTGCGGCGCATGGTGCCGTATTTCGCCGACCCGGCCGTCGGGATGGTGCAGGCGCGCTGGACGCACCTCAATCGCGAGCAGTCGCTGCTCACGCGCGTGCAGGCGTTGTTTCTCGACGCGCATTTCGCGGTCGAATCGGCGGCGCGCAATTTCAGCGGCCGTTTTTTCAACTTCAACGGCACGGCCGGAATCTGGCGGCGTGAGGCGATCGAGGACGCGGGCGGCTGGTCTTCGTCGACGCTTACCGAGGATCTCGATCTCTCGTACCGCGCGCAGCTGGCGGGATGGGAGTTCGCGTTCGTGAACGACGTCGAGATCCCGGCGGAGCTGCCCGCCGCGCTGAGTGGCTTTCAGGATCAGCAGCATCGCTGGGCGAAGGGCTCGCTGCAGACCGCGCGCAAACTGCTCGGCGCGATCGCCCGCAGCAACGTCGATCGCGCCACGAAAACCGAGGCGTTCTTTCATCTCACGAACAACTCCGCGTATCTGCTGAGCCTCGTGCTCGCGCTCCTCATCGTGCCGTCTCTGCTGATCCGCTACGAGCATCATCTGCTCTGGACGTTCGCGATCGATTTCACGCTCTTCGCGGCATCGAGCGGAAGCGTGCTGCTTTTCTATCGCGAAGGGCAGCGGTGGGCGGGACGGCCGAAGCCGGCGCTGCGCGAGTTGATGGCGGTGCTGCCGGTCGGCGTCGGGATGTCGGTGCGGAATGCGTCGGCGGTGCTCGAAGGGCTCGTGCAGAAGGGCGGCTACTTCAAGCGCACGCCGAAAGCGGGCGATCGCGCGATGCGCGTGCGCGGCACGCGTCTGCCGATCGCCGAGGTTGTGCTGACCCTGTTTTTCGCGTGCGTGGTGGTCGCGTTCGCATTCGCGCACCGCTGGGGCTCGCTGCCGTTCCTGAGCCTCTTCGTGACCGGGTACGGCTACGTTGCTGTGCTTGGATTAAGTGAATACGGATCAAGCACTTAGCTGCTCGATTTCGTGGCAACGCCGTTGCACTACCGTAGACGTAACGGAGGCCAACGCATGTTGCACTTTCTCAAACAGCTACTCGTTTTCCGAATCGGTCAGAAGTCGGCGAAGGGAGCCGCGCGCATGCTCGGTTTCGGCAAGCTCGGACTGATCATCGGACTGGTCGGCGGGTATCGCGCGCTCAAGCGCGAGCGTCACGCGCACGCGCGGTAGCTCGCCACGCTCTTTCCCTCTCCCCGTCGTCCGGGGAGAGGGTAGGATGTCCCGGCATATGCAGCGGCGGAACCTCGGTGACATGCTGGTTGCGGCGAACCTCATTGACGAGGTGCAGATGCAGATCGCCCTGGCCGAGCAGAAGCACTCCGGCCGCCGCTTCGGCTCGACGCTGGTCGAGCTCAAGTTTATCGACGAAAACGTCCTGGCCGCGTTCCTCTCGAAGCAGATCGACGTTCCCTGCATCAGCCTTCTGCACATCGACATTCCGAAAAAAGTGCTGCGCAAGATGAACCGCGCCACGGCGCTGGACTGCAAGGCAGTGCCGGTGCGGATCGAAGGCGACCGGCTCGAAGTGGCCATGGTCGATCCGACGGACATCGAGAATCTCGATCGCGTGGAGCTCGCGTGCGGAATGACGGTGTCGCCGCTGATCGCGCCGGAGAGCTCGATCGCGACGATGATCGACCGCATTTATCCCGAAGAGCTGGACGACATCACGCTGACGGCGCGGAACAGTCCGGCACCGCGCAACATCCCGAACGATCCGATTTTCTGGGACATCGTCTCCGAGCTCGAGACCGGCGATCTGGATGAACGCCTGAAACGAATCGAGCAGCGTCTCGACGAGGTCTGGACGCTGCTCGAGAAAATTCTGCGCTCTGTCGAAGCGAGGGAAGGAGTGCACCGCTAAACGCGGTGCAGGCGCTCAGTGCTGCGGCGGTGGAGTGGGTCCGCCCACGACCTCATCGGCATCATCCCCTTGTCCGCCGTCGTATCCGTCTTCCGCGGCAGCGGCCCGCTTGGCGTGCTTCTCCTGCGCCTCGGCCGCCTTCTGCCGTTTCTCGGATTCGGCCGCCGCGGAAGCCTGACGCGCCTTCTCTTCCTTCGCGCGATTCTCGATCAGCTGCGCCTCGCTCGTGTACGTTCCGGAAGTGACCGGCGGCAGAGGCGGCTGCTTTTCGGTGGTGGTGATGTGCGCGGTGCCGTTGCTCTGCGCGAGGGTCTCGTTCGTGATCACGACCTTGTTCGTGCTCTTGCCGCGCCGGGCCCGTTTGGCAGCGGCGACGAGCGGCGAATCCTCGGACGTGGCCGGCTTCGGCGCAGCAGCGCTGCTCTGCGCGGCCGCGGCCTTCTCTTCCGGTTTCGGTGGAACGTTCGCGTCGCTCTTCGGCTCCTGCGCAACGAGCGGGAGTGCGGCGGCGAACGCCAGCGGGAGAATCCAGGCACGCTTCATCGATTGCCTCCAGTTCTGGATAAGGCGCCGCGCACCGGCGGCAATTTCCTCAATATTGTGCATCTCGCGGCGAGTGAGAGCTGAATGACGCCGGAAACGCTGCTCGAGCAGTTTGGATATCTGGCCGTATTCGTCGGGACGTTTCTCGAAGGAGAAGCGATCCTCGTCGCGGCCGGTTTCTTCGCCGCGCGCGGATATCTGCACGTGGCGCCGGTGGCGGTGGTGGCGTTCGTCGGCGCGTACCTCGGCCACCTCTTCTGGTTCTGGCTCGGCCGCGTGCACGGCGTTCGCCTGCTCGATCGGTTCCCGAGCATGAAGCGGCACTTCGGCAAAGGCATTCGCGTCTTCGAACGCTACGGCGCCGCCGCGATCATCATCACGCAGTGGATCTACGGACTGCGCATCACCTGCGCGGTGATCATCGGCATGTCGCGCATCTCGCTCATCAAGTTCCTGGTGTACGAGGCGGTGAGCTGCGCGGCGTGGGCGGTGGCGATCACGGCCCTCGGCTACTACTTCGGCCGCGCCATCGAAACGCTTCTCGGCCGCGTCGAGCACATCGAGCGCTACGGCCTCATCGTGATCGTGCTGATCGCGGTCGGCTTCTGGGTGTGGCATCGCTGGAAAGAGAAGCGCGAAGACGCCGAGCCTTCCTGAGCGCCCGCGCCCGCTGCCGCGTGCAGACGCCATCAAAACCTCGCCGCCGTGGTCACGAACCCCTGCTGCGATTCGTAGGTTTTCACGCCGTAGTGCGACATCAGCACGATGCGCGTCATCACCTGGCGATTGCCGGACGGACCGGCGATCTTCACTTCGAATCCGCTCGGAAATCCGGGACGTCCCGACACCGTCGGTGCGAAGAGACGGATCGGAACGCGCAGCGGATACGCGGGCCCGCTGCTCGGATTGAATCCGATCGAGTAGGCCATCTTCCCGGAAATGCGGCCGCCGCGCAGTCCCGGCAGCAGGCTCTTCGCCGTCGCCAGATCGATGCGCGCATTCGCGATCGGTGAGTCGAACGTCCCGTCGGTCGCGCCGGAGAGCGTGTAGAACGCGCTGGCGACCGGCTGTCCCGGATCCCACGCGCGCTGCAGGCCGGTGGCGATGAGCTTCGCCACGACGCGCGCGGTGGCGGTCGTTTCGAGCGAATCGAGCTGGAAGTAATCCGCGTACGGAATGCTCGTGGTCATCATCAGTTCCATCGTGCGGCCGCTGCCGGCGAACGATGGTTTGGAGATCGACGACAGATAGACGTACTCGAACACGTAGCGATCGGCCACGAACTCGATCTCCGGCGTCATGTTGTTGCCGTCGTGGTCGTAGGTGATGCGCAGCGGCGCGAGCTGCCGCGCGAGCAGCAGCGAGTTCCCGGTGTAGCGCGTCGTGGTGTCCGGACCGATGTTCGTCTCCGGCTGAATGACCGGCAGGAACGAATCGGTCCAGACCGGATACTGCGCCGGCAGACGCAACGCCGTGCGATACGACGCGCCGAGCGTGTCTTCCTGAAAGGCGATCTTCGTCTGCAGCACTTCGGTCTGCAGCGTGTTCACGGCCCGCTGCGACATCATCGCCAGGTCGTTGTGACTCTCGTTGAACATCGTGGTGTGCAGCGTCTCTTCGATCATCGAGTAGACGACGATCATCAACACGCTCACCACGCCGAGAACGACCGTCACTTCCATGAGAG
Organism: Thermoanaerobaculia bacterium; assembly: GCA_036261885.1. Classification (GTDB taxonomy): domain Bacteria; phylum Acidobacteriota; class Thermoanaerobaculia; order Gp7-AA8; family Gp7-AA8; genus QHVT01. The sequence continues at coordinate 333,129 of DATAJY010000017.1, forward strand.
AGAAACCGCTTTGGCTGTGTCGTTTCATCGCTTACCTCTTGATGAACGCGCGGTACTGATGGAAGGAGTAGTGCAGCGGCACTTCGTCGCGGTACGCCTCGATGCGGATCAGGTAATTGCCTTTGGGGAAGCTCGCCGCGGGCGTGCTCCAGTTGTACGTCGACGTGGTCTGCAGATACGTCGCGGCCGGACGCACGCCGGGGGTGTTGTTCGGCGTGTCGTCGCGCATGAACAGCCAGTTCCGCCCGTTGTCGCGGCTGTACAGCAGCGCGTAGCGCACGGTCGTGTCTTCGGTGAACGTGTTGGGATACGCCGGCGTGTAAGGCAGACCATCCCAGCGCAGCCACTGTCCGGCCCACGACACGGTGATCGTGGGCGGATTGTCGAGATCGACGTTGTCGTTCGGTGTCGAGATCACGACGCGCGGCAGCTCGCGCACGCGCGACGGATCGGGTGAGCCCGACGTGCTGTACAGACCGCCGGCGAGGAAGCTCTGGATGAGACTGAGGAACGACCAGCGCGAGATGAACGCGACGCCCGATTCACCGGCAGGCGAGAGGCCGTTCACCACCACGAAGGCCGCATCCGCGCCGCTGGCCGCGCTGGTGCGCAGCGCCAGCAGCGCGCTGCCGTGAACGCCGGTCGTGTGGCGATAGAACTCGTTGAGCGACTGCAGCGTCATCGCCGTGCCGTACGGCTGCTGCAGAAAATGATCGGGGTTCATCGACGTGTCGTTCACGTTCGTCGCGAACGGGCGGCTGTTCGCCATCGATGCGGGGAGCGGCATCTTGTACGTGTTGGCGATGGCCGAGCCGTCCGGCGACTGCAGATTGCCGGTGGTGTTGTCCTCGTAGCGGTGATGGAACGTCGACCCGCTCGAGCCGCTCCAGAAGAACGCGGTGCTTCCTTCCTCCGCCGTGCGGCGCACGGAGTTGATGAGCGACGTTCCTCCCGGCAGGCGGGTGTTGATCGAGCTGCGCAGCACGCGCACGAATCGGCCCGTTCCGCTGCCGGTCGTGAGATTGCCGTTGTCTTCGTAGTCGGACCATGCGGAGTCGGGCGCGAGCTCCCCCAGCCAGTTCATCGACCACCAGTAGTCGCCGCCGCTGCTCGTGTTCTCGCGGATGTACTTCACGCCGCCGGTGTTGCTGTTGATGACCGCGTCGGTGATCGACTGCTCGCTGCGCGTGCCGTTGCTGCCGGTGAACGGGCGCGAAGAGACCGGGATGCTGTTCGCGAATCCGTTCGATGAGTCGTAGCCGATCTCGCCGCCGATGCCGACGTAGAAGTACGAGAAGCCGGTCATGGTCGTGTAGATCGCCCGCGGACGCACCAGCGCGGTGCGGTAGAGCTGGAAGATGCGCGGCATGTCGATCTCGAGATAGCCGGGCGTGCCGGGATCGTTGTCGGGATTCCCGGGATCGGTGCTCCAGCCGTCGTTGTCGTCGTACGAGTCGCCGGAGTTGTTCTTGATGCCGTACGGCGTGCTGCCGATCGGCGCGCGGTACGACCAGCCGGGCCACGTGTTCAGCGCGTTCGTCGAAGAGTTGTCGAAGTCGTCGAAGTAGCGGTTGTAGCCCATCCCCAGCGTGTCGGCGTTCACGCGGCCGGAGCCGGCGTGCGGCATCTTGAGATCGGCATACGGACAATGACGCGGATCGCCGAGGAACTGGTAGCGCTCCGTGTAGGGCATGTGGCCGTCGTTCGCGCCGTCTCCGAATTTCCAGACGTCGGTGCCGCGCCACACGTACGTGCGCGAGACGTTCAGCGGCTTGTTGTCGAGCGCGCCGGTGGTGAGGTCGTCGCCGACGCGCGTTTCGAACGTGTACGGTTTGTTCTCCGCGAGCACGAAGCTCGGAATCGTGATCACCCAGCGCGCCGTGTTCTTCACGACGTCGCCCTGCGTGGCGAGATCGACCGAGAACGGCGTCGGCACCGAGAGATCGGGGAGGTCTTCGACCGGAGAGGGGATGTACTCGAGCGCGTAGAGACGCTTGCTCGAACGGAGTCCGCCGCTGTTGCTGCAGTTCGCGTTCGGCGTGCACGGCGATTTCAGCGGGGAGTTGTAGAGCTTCAACGTCGTGTCGGTGCCGTTGTTCGAGACCGAGTACCACATCGAAGTGGTCGACGAGGTCGTGCCGGCGTTGATGCGCGAGTACGGATCGACCGTGCCGTTGCCATCGAGATCGATGCCGCCGTTGATGGCCACGATGTCGCCGGGCACGGGCGTCCAGACGATTCCTTTCAAGACCACCGAGATCGGTGTGGTGAGCTTGTCCGGCACGCTCCCCGGGCTGGCCACGTTGTTGTGGTACGAGTAGACGCGCAGCTTGATCGGATCGCCATTCGCGTACGCGATCCGCTCCGGATGCGTGACCACGCGCGTGTACGGAAACGCTTCCGGATCCTTCGCCGCATCGGAGTAGTTGCGCACCGGCGGAAACGGGAAGAGCTCGCCGTGCAGGTTGATCACGATGGCGTTGCGGTAATCCCCCGGATGCAGCGCCATGTCGTCGAGCAGCAGGCGCAGCGTCGGCGAGTCACGCCGCTCGAGCCCCGCGCTCACGCGTGCATCGAACAGCGCACGCTCGTCTTCGAAACGCATCGAGTGGTTGTACTGATCGGCGAACGAATAGGCGGGCGCGGCGTCATTTTCCCTGTCGTTGTCGAGCCACATCCGTCCCTTCATCGCATCGAACGGGTAATACTTCTCGACGGGCGAGCCGGTCGGCAAGAGTCCGGGATAGAAGTAGACCTTGTCGATCTGCTGCGTCGAGTCGAGCGCCTTGTTGACGTAAGGCCGGTACAACGAATCGCGGCCGTACGAGAGCTTGGTGATCCAGTGCTTGCGGAACTGCAGACCGGGATGCCGCGCCTCGAGATCCTGCATCGCGTTCTCGACGAACGGCACGACGTTGTCCATGTACAGCCACCAGCCCGGAACGTTCTCGACGGCGATGAGATAGACGTCGTAGACCTGCGTCGGCGGCATGTTCTGGCCGATGGTGCTCAGCACGCCGGCCACTTCCGCGAGCAGGCGCGAGCTCCCTTTCTCGCGCACGAACACCTTCACGTTCACGATGCGCAGATCGTTCGCGCCGCGCACGCGCTGCACGGTGACGCGGCGTTCGTACAGCCACTCTCCGCCCGCCATCACGTTGCCGCTGGCCGGATCGGCGGGATTGGTCACCGAGCGCTGCGTGGTGAGGATCGGCTGGTTGGTGGTGCCGTCGTCGTAGTCGTCGAGCACGATCGTGGTCGTGCCGCTCTGCGTCTGGATCAACGCACGCAGCTCTTCCAGCATCGACATCGCCTTCTGCGTGGCGAACTGTTTGTTGATGTTGTCCTGCGTGCCTCGGAGAACGGTCGAGACCATCGTCGTGGAGAAGGCGATGATCACCGCCACGATCGCCAGCGACACCAGTACCTCGACGAGCGTCATCCCTTTTTCAATACGTCTCATTGCGCGCACTCCTCCGCGGGGCGGGTCACGATCCAGGGGCTGCGGCTGAAGAGGAAGTTCCCCATCTGCTGCCGGATCTGATTGAGGATGGCCGCGTCGTAGTTGATCTCCGCCACTTCGCTGCCGCCGGCGATCTGCGCGTTGCTGTTCGCGATCACCGCGCCGTTGATCACGCCCGGCGGCGTGAGCACGAAGTTGCCGCCCACCCAGATCAAGCCGCTGTAATACGTGTCCGAATTCGGATTGAGGATGAGATTGCCGAGCACTACCAGCACGCCGCTGCCGGTGAGCTTGCGGGTCGCATTGAACGTGGCATTGCCGCGGATGACGATCAGCGACATGTCGGGGAGCGGCGCGGGAAGCTCGGACTCGTCGTCGACCACGAGGTCGGCCATCGCCACGAGCTCGCTCTGCGAGACGCCGAAGACCGCGTCGATCGGATAGTCGGCGAGATTCGCCGTCGCACTGCGCGCGGGATTGCCGGTGATGGTGCCGTTGCCGCTCGGCGTTCCGGTGCTGTTCGGATAGAACGCACCGGTGGCGCTGCCGCCCTGGATGCGCGAGGGGCGGATGATGTTGATGGCGTTGCCGGCGCGTGTGGAGATCGCGGCGTTGCCCGGAAGCTTCAGCCCGAGGCGCTGGACGTCGACGGCCATCGTACGGCGTGCGAGCACGTAGTTCGGGCTGACGTTCGGAGCGACGCTGGCATTGTTGCGCACGTAGACGATGCCTTCGGACGCGAGGCGCCAGATCGTGCCGGCCTGCGTTTTCCCGCGGCGCACGCTGATGTCGACGACCGGACACGGCACGCCGGCCGCGGGACGCCGCAGCTCGTAGCGCGCCCAGACGCGGCCCGGCGCGGAGACTTCGAACGAGCGGACGATCCCGAGGGCCGGTTCCTCCGATTCGAACACGAGCGGCGAGTGCGGAGGGATGTGCGTGCAGACGCCGCCGCTGTCCACTTTCGGATCGAAGACCGTGGAGGTCGGCGGCTGATGGACGAAGTACGACAACCCTTCGTTCAGGCCGGCCGAGGCGGCGTTCGTTGCCTGCCCCTGCGAGGCCAGCTGCCGGGCCAGCGCCCGGCCGGACATGCGCGTCATGATCAGCGCCGTCATGAGCAGCAGCAGGATCAGAGTTGCGGCGAAGATGACGACGACGAGTGCTGCACCTCGCTCACCGTCTGGTGCGGCCGGCGGCGTCGCTGGCTCCGCGAACCTCAACTGCGGCTCGCGTTCGGTGCGGTCGTCGCCGCTGTTCCGTGTCTCCCGCATGGACAGACCTCTCCCGTGACGCCTCGAGGGCGTTTTTCGCGACATTCCTTGTGGGGGCGAGACCAGATGGAGAGAGGGGCGTTACGCCCCTCTCTCCGGACTTCCGAGAACCGGCGGATTCGACTCAGTCACGGATGACGGTGTGACCGGTTCGCGCTCCTCCTGAGCACAAAAAAAGGGGCTCTACGCCCCTTTGTTGGTGTTGATAACACCGCGATTGTTTTGTGCTCTGCGTCACAAAATAGTGCCGGAGGTCAGGGTCCGGCGTGACCCGCACCGTGAGAAGAGCGTGAAAAAATGGAAGGAAAAACGACTGATTTTGGTAGCGGGTGCCCGAAATGTGAGGTGGCGCACGCTCGACAGGGGGAGTTATTCACTCCCCCAACCCTCATCCCTCGTACGCTTTAGCTGCCAGTTCGGCCTGCGCGGCCGCGAGACGTGCGACCGGGACGCGGTACGGCGAGCAACTCACGTAATTAAGGTCGCAGGTGCGGAAAAAACGGATCGAATCGGGATCGCCGCCATGTTCGCCGCAGACGCCGACCTTCAGTTTCGGGTTGCCGGAGCGTCCGCGCTCGGTGCCGAGGCGCACCAGCTGGCCGACCCCCTCCTGATCGATCGACTCGAACGGATCCTTCGGCAGGATCTTCTTGTCGACGTACTCGGGGAGGAACGTGCCGGCGTCGTCGCGTGAGTAGCCGAACGTCATCTGCGTCAGGTCGTTGGTGCCGAACGAGAAGAACTCGGCCACCTCGCCGAGCTTGTCGGCGATCAGCGCCGCGCGCGGAATCTCGATCATCGTGCCGACCAGGAAGTCGACCTCGATCCCTTTTTCCTTCATCACTTCCGCGGCCACGCGGCGGGTCATGTCGACGTTGAGCTGCAGCTCCTTGATCGTGCCGACGAGCGGGATCATGACCTCGGGATGGACGTCGACCCCCTGGCGCTTCATGTCGCACGCGGCCTGGAAGATCGCGCGCACCTGCATCTCGTAGATTTCAGGGAACGTGATGCCGAGGCGGCAGCCGCGATGCCCGAGCATCGGATTCGTTTCGTGCAGTTGACTGACTTTGTTGCGCAGCTCGACGAAGCCCCAGTTCATGTCGCGCGCGACGGCCGAGATCTGCGCCTCGGTCTGCGGCAGGAACTCATGCAGCGGCGGGTCGAGCAGGCGCACCGTCACCGGCATCCCCGCGAGCTCCTTGAAAATGCCTTCGAAGTCGGCCTTCTGGAACGGCAGCAGCTCGTCGAGCGCTCTGCGGCGGCCCGCTTCGTTGCGCGCCAGGATCATCTCGCGCACGCGCAGGATCCGCTCTTCCGCGAAAAACATGTGCTCCGTGCGGCAGAGACCGATCCCCGCCGCGCCGAAGAGTCGCGCCACGCGCGCGTCGTTCGGCGTGTCGGCGTTCGTGCGGATGCCGAGCGTGCGAATCTCGTCGGCCCACTTGAGCAGGCGATCGAAGTTGCGGAACGTCTCCGAATCTTCCGGCTTCATCGAATTTTCGATGAGCACCTGAATCACTTCGGAGTCGCGAGTGGCCAGCTTGCCGCCGATGATCTCGCCGGTGGTGCCGTCGATCGACACCCAGTCGCCTTCTTCGAGCGGCTCGTGTCCTTCGCTGCGCAACTCACCCTTGCTGTAGTCGACCTTGAGCGCGCCGGCGCCGACGATGCACGGGCGGCCCATGCCGCGCGCGACCACCGCCGCGTGCGACGTCAGTCCGCCGCGCGTCGTGAGAATGCCGGCCGCGCTGTGCATGCCGGCGATGTCCTCGGGCGAGGTTTCGACGCGCACGAGGATGACCGGACCTTCCTTCGCCATCGCCACGGCGCGATCGGCGCTGAACGCGATCCGTCCTGCCGCGGCACCGGGACCGGCCGGAAGACCGCGGCCGAGCGAGCGCCCGCCCGTCAGCACTTTCGCCTTTTCCTGCGCGTCGAACACCGGTGCGAGCAGCTGCACGATCTGTCCGGCTTCCACGCGCTCCACCGCCTCCGTGTGCGTGATCAACCCTTCGTCGACCATGTCGCACGCGATCTTCACTGCAGCGAAGCCGGTGCGTTTGCCGGTGCGCGTCTGCAGCAGATACAGCTTTCGCGACTGGATCGTGAACTCGATGTCCTGCATGTCGCGGTAATGCGCTTCGAGTTTCTTGTAGACGTCGACGAGCTGTTCGTAGACGTCGGGGAGGGTTTCCTCGAGTGACTTCTGCGTCGGGTCGACCACCTGTGCTTTCGAGATCGGCAGCGGCGTGCGAATGCCCGCCACGACGTCTTCGCCCTGCGCGTTCGGCAGGTACTCGCCGAAGAACTTCTTCTCGCCGGTGGAAGGATTGCGCGTGAACGCGACGCCCGTCGCACAGTCATCGCCCATGTTGCCGAAGACCATCGACTGCACGTTGACGGCGGTGCCCCAGTCGTCGGGAATCTGATTGAGCTTGCGGTAGGTGATCGCGCGCTGGTTGTTCCACGAGTTGAAGACCGCGCCGATCGCGCCCCACAGCTGCTCCTGCACGTCCTGCGGGAAGTCGCGGCCGCCCTTCTCGCGCACGATGTTCTTGTAGGTGGCGACGAGCTCGCGCAGCGATTCGGCCGGAATCTCCGCGTCGGTTTTCACGCCCGCGCGGTCGCGCAGCGCGTGCAGCTCGTGCTCGAAGTGCTCGCGATCGATCTCGAGCACGACGTCCGAATACATCTGGATGAAGCGGCGATAGGAGTCGAGTGCGAACCGCTCGTCGCCGGAGGATTGCGCGAGCCCCTGCACGGTCTCATCGTTGAGCCCGAGGTTGAGGATCGTGTCCATCATGCCGGGCATCGACGCGCGGGCGCCGGAGCGCACCGAAACGAGCAGCGGTTTCGCGCGATCGCCGAATTTGCGACCGACCGATGCTTCGACCTTGGCGAGGTTGTCCGCGACGGCTTGTTTCAGCTCGGGCGGATAATTCTTGTCGTGCTCGTAAAAGTACGTGCACACACCGGTCGAAATCGTGAATCCGGGAGGGACCGGCACGCCGATGTTGGTCATCTCGGCGAGGCCTGCGCCTTTGCCGCCGAGAACATCCTTCATTTTCGCGTTGCCTACGGCGTGTCCATCGCCGAAGTAGTAGACGTACGTCTCGCTCTCCGCAGTGCTCATAGCGCGCGCGATTATCTTCCAAAACGCTCGAGGTCGATGCGGCTGGCCATGAGCCGCTGCAGCGCCGTCGCAATCGGCGGCTCGCTCCACTGATCGCCCGCGGAAACGAACTCGAGCCGGGACCCGTCGACGCCTCGCGCGCTCATGGCTGCACGCAGCGATGCGATGCGCTTCTCCGTCTGCCGCCGGTTCTCCACCGCCCCCGCGTTGCGAAGCTCGTGGGCGGTGATGCGGAAACGCTGCGACGGTGCGGCGGCGATCCGTTTTGCGAGCGCGTCGAGCGCGGCGCGACTCGGCTCCGCCACGATCGCGTCATTCGCGTCGAAGACGATGCCGTACGCGGACCAGCGATCGTTCGGCGCGCGCGATGTGAGCGTGCCGGGCTGCGGCGCCGCGAGCGTGATGCCGTCGCACGGCACGCGATCGCCGAACCACCCTTCGCCGTACTGCTGCGTCGAGATCTCCTCGTGAATGCGCAGACCCGAAAGCGTCGCGGCGTTCGGCGCGAGCGTGATGACGCCGTAGCCCCACATCGGCCCCTGCGTCCACATTAATTCGACGACGCGTCCGTTCGTGCCGCCGTCGATGAGTGTCGGCGGGGTCGTGCCGAGGATTCCGGTGATCGTCGCGCCGTCGCGCGCGAAGCGCGCCGGCACGTCGTTGATGCGCCAGCAGCCTTCGAGCGGCGGCAGCACCGGCGGCTGAAGTTCCACGCCGAGAGCCTGAAACGAGCGAACCGCGATGGTGCTGTTGCCGGTCGTCGAAACGCGAATGTAGTGCGCGACGGTCGGCGTCACATCCCAAAGCTGCGGCTCCTCGCCGCCTTTCGTCTGCAGCGTCTGCAACAGACGCCATTGCACGCCGTCGCTCGATGTCTCGAACGTCACCGTCGATGGTGAGTCGATGTCAGCGTCGGAATTCAACACTCCGATGCGCTCGAGTCGCGCCGGCACGAGCAGCGAGAAGACGATCGTTTGTTCCGGGCTCGATGGCGGCGACATCCAGCCGGTCCGCATCGTCGAGTCGATCGCGTGGACCGCCGAGCTGTCGATCGTCGCCTCGGCGGTGCGCGATACGACGGACGCCCCGTACGCGAGATTGAGCAGGTTGTCGGTATCGAAGTCCGCCTCGATGGCGGTCGTGTACTTCGGGATCTCCGCCGGCTTCGTCGTGGCGGTGGTCACCGGCTCCTCGCGCGTACACGCGCCCGGGATCAACGCGAGCAGCGACACGAGCAGCGCGGTGGCGTTGCGCATCAGGCGCGGTAATCGCGGCGGTCGACGACGATCTTCGTGACGTCGGCGATCTTCGTCGCCGCGCCACCGACCTTGCGCAGCAGCGACATCCGATTCGCGCGTACGTCCGGATTCTCGACGTTGACCATCACGTCCTTGAAGAACGTCTCCAGTTCCGGCGCCATCGCGGCGAACGATTCGAGCGCCACGCGATACTGCCGTCCGGCGATCAGTTCATCGATCTGGCCGGTGACGACCTCGGCCAGCTCGGCGAGGCGACGCTCCGTCGCATGCTCGAGCTTCGCGGTGTCGACCCGCGTCGACGTATGTCCCTCGGTGATGTTCGCGATGCGCTTCGCCGAGTCGAGGATCGAGAGGAAGTTCGCGTCGTCGCGCGTCGCTTTCAGCGCGGCGACGCGATCGACGAGATCGGTCAGCGAGGAAGACCAGCCGGACTCCATCGCCGCGGCGATCTCGTCGTACGCGAACTGCCACGCGGACGCTTCGAGAATCGTGCGCACGCGCTCGGCGAAGAAGGCGAGGAGATCGCTCCTGACGGACGCGTTTGCGTATGCGGCGATGCCGAGGTCGACGAGTTGCTCGATGCCGATGCGGATCTCGCGCTTGTCGCGGTTCAGGAGGATCTGGACGACGCCCTGTGCGGCGCGGCGCAGACCGAACGGATCTTTCGAACCGGTCGGCTTCGCGCCGATCGAGAAGAAGCCGACCAGCGTGTCGATGCGATCGGCCAGCGAGACCACCGCGCCCGATGCCGTGCGCGGCAGCGCATCGTCGATGCTCACCGGCTGGTAGTGATCGTAGATCGCCTGCCAGACGTTGTCGCCGAGCCCTTCTTCGCGCGCGTAGATGCCGCCGACGCGACCCTGCAGGTCAGTGAACTCCTTGACCATTTCGGTGACGAGGTCAGTCTTGCAGAGGCGTGCGGCGGTGGCGACGTCGTTCTTGTCGATGCCGGCGAGCTCGCAGATGCCGTTGGCGATCTGCTCGATGCGACGTGTCTTGTCGCGGTAGTTGCCGAGCTTCTCCTGGAATTGCAGATGTTCGAGTTGTTCGAGGCGCTCTTCGAGCGCCTTGCGGCGATCGGTCTCGTAGAAGAACTGCGCATCCGCGAACCGCGCGTTGGTGACGAACGAATTGCCGTAGGCCGCGTTTCCTTCCGGATCGCCTTCGTTGTCGAGCACGGCCAGGAAGGAGTTCGTCAGCTTCTCCTCGCGATCGCGGATCGGAAGCTGCTTCTGATGCACGCGCATGACGGTGACGAGCACCTCTTCCGGCAACGCGAGGTAATCGCGGCGGAACTCGGCGCGTACGACGCCCGGATACTCGGTGAGGTACTGCCACTGCGACCAGATCGTCGCGTCGGTGGAAGGGGTGCCGTTCACTTCGTTCGCGAGTGTCCGCGCCCGCGCGGCCATCACCTCGCGGCGTCGCAGCGGATCGACGACCACCCGCGCCAGCTCGAGCTTGGAGACGTAGTCGTTGTACGACGTCACCTCGAACGACTTTGGCGCGAGCGTGCGATGGCCGACCGTCCTGGTTCCGGAGGCGATGCCGAAAATCGATAGCGGCAGGTGCGCCCCATCGAAAATCGAGATGACCGAGTGCACGGGGCGGATGTACGAGTAGCTCGTCTCGCCGGCGTGGATGGTCATCATCTTCGGCCAGCGGATCCCTTCGATGACCTCGGGGATGCGATCGCGCAGCGCGTCGCCGGTCTCACGGCCGGTGATCTTCCTGCGGATCTGCACGTATGCGTCGTCGCCGGCGATGATGTCGGCGAGGGTCGCGTTCTGCTTTTTCAGAAAGCCGTGCAGTGCCGGTGTCGGGTTGCCATCCGCGTCGTAGGCCGCTTTCTTCGGCGGACCTTTCACTTCCTGCTCGCGATCTTCTTCGCGAAGGGGGAGGTTTTTCAGCAGAAAGACGATGCGGCGCGTCGTCGTGTTGACGGTGACGTCGTCGCCCTTGCCGCCGAGGTCCGCGGCCAGTTTGCCGAGTCGCTCGCGGAGCGTGGCCGCGGCGGCGTCATGCATCCACGCGGGGATTTCTTCGGTGAGGAGCTCGAAAAAGTAATCAGCCATTCGCGGCCGCCTGCAGCAGTGGGAATCCCAGCTCTTTGCGCGCCGCGAGGTAGCCCTCGGCGCAGCGCACGGCGAGATCGCGCACGCGCTTGATGACGCCGACGCGCTCGGTCACGGAGACGGCGCCGCGGGCGTCGAGGGTATTGAACATGTGCGAGCACTTGAGCGTGAAGTCGTAGGCAGGAAGAACGAGTTTCGCGTCGAGACAGCGGCGCGCCTCGGCTTCATACGCATCGAGGAGCTTCCAGTGCAGATCGACGTCGGCGTGCTCGAAGTAGTAGCTCGAGAACTCGAACTCATCCTGCTTGCGCACGGCGCCGTAGGGGACGTCGCTGGTCCACTCGATGTCGAAGATCGAGCTCTTGCGTGCGAGGAACATGGTCAGGCGTTCGAGGCCGTAGGTGATCTCGGCGGAGATGGGAGCGAGGTCGATGCCGCCGGCCTGCTGGAAGTAGGTGAACTGCGTGATCTCCATGCCGTCGAGGAGGATCTGCCAGCCGACGCCCCATGCGCCGAGGGTGGGGGACTCCCAGTTGTCTTCCTCGAAGCGGATGTCGTGTTTGGTGAGATCGAGGCCGATGGCGCGGAGAGAGTCGAGGTAGAGCTCCTGCACGTTCAGCGGGGAGGGTTTCAGGATGACCTGAAACTGGTAGTGCTTGCCGAGACGGAACGGGTTATCGCCGTAACGCCCGTCTGCCGGACGGCGGGAAGGCTGGACGTACGCGACGTTCCATGGTTCGGGGCCGAGGACGCGCAGGAAGGTGGCTGGATGCATCGTGCCGGCGCCGACCTCGAGGTCGAGCGGCGTTTCGATCATGCAGCCGCGTTCGGCCCAGAAATTCTGGAGCCGGAGGATCAGTGACTGGAAGGTCACCCGTGACATAAGCCGCGCATTCTAGCGCTGCAACTGGCGCAGCGGGAGCCTTTGTGGCTCGGAACTTCGCGCATCGCGTGCTGCGCAGTTGAGCGCCGACTTAAGCCGGCGACAGCGCGCTTCGCGCGACTGCGCGGCCGAAATAGTTGCTGCAACCGTCGCAGCGGCCCTTCGGGCGCTGCGCAGAGCAGATATCGTGTGATTGTGATTGGGGTTGGTGGGAAGAGGAGCGTGGAGCGCATCCGAGGCCTGACGTGTCATCCCGTGCGTCCGCACGGGATCTCCCGGCTACGGTGACAACGCTCAGCGGGGTGAACGTGCCGCCAGTGCGCGTCACGGCAATCAGCGCGGTACGCCTGACGTGTCATCCCGTGCGTCAGCACGGGATCTCCCGGCCACGGTGACAACGCTCAGCGGGGTGAACGTGCCGCCAGTGCGCGTCACGGCAATCAGTGCGGTGCGCCTGACGTGTCATCCCGTGCGTCAGCACGGGATCTCCCGGCCATGAAGACAACGCTCGAACGCGCGTTCGCCCGCGCCCGCGTCTCCGCAGGCGCATTCACGAACCCAACAACACCAGCATCATCGAGACGCTCACAACCAGCCAGGAGGCGGAGGTGGCGGTGGTTCCTCCGTCGCGGAGGTATCGGTTTGCGTGGGTTCCGGCTGTGGTTCTTCCTGCTGCTGTTCTTCCTTCTTCGGCTTCTCCGCGGGTGGCGGTTGTGTATCCGTCTGGGTCGCAGGCGTGGTGGTTGTGGTTGGTGGCTGCGTTTCTGTCGTGTCGGGTTGTGGGGGCGCCGTGGCCGGTTGCGGCTCGCGCGGCACGGGTTGCGGTCGTGTCTGCGATTGTGGTTGTGGCGGTACGTAGACAGGCGCGGGGGACGCGCTCGTCATTGGAGGTGGAGTGGTCGCGGTTGGGGGCGGAAGCGTGGCGGCGGCTGCGGCGGGAGCGGGCGCTGGGGAGATGTTCGGGGCGATGCCGAACGCCGTCGTCGTGTCCGCGTTGGTGGCGGTGATCGGTGGCAGCATTTCGCCGGGGCCGTTGATCGTCGCCGTGACGCCGGCGGCGGAGCCTTCCTGCACGGTTTCGTATTGCTGCTGGCTCGCACTCTTGTTGGCATCACGCCCGCCACACGCCGCCAATGCGACAACAACCAGTGAGAGGATGAGTTTGGTTTTCATGGTTTCCGTCTTTTCCCTCCATTCATCGCAAGGCTCTTGCCACGTAGAATCGATTTTCGTGAGCGTGGAAGACGTTCGGGAAAGCTTTTCGAAGCAGCACTTCATGACGCTCATCGGTGCGTCGCTCGAGCATGTGGGCGAGGGTGAGGTCGTGATCGCGTTGCCGTTTCGCGGTGATCTCGTACAGCAGACCGGCACCATACACGCGGGCGTCATCGCCGCCATTGCCGACAGCGCATGTGGCTACGCGGCGCTCACGAAAATGCCGGCCGGTGCGAACGTTCTCAGCGTCGAGTTCAAGATCAACCTGCTCGCGCCCGCGGCCGGTACGCGTTTCGTCGCCCGGGCGCGTGTGATTCGCGCCGGCAGAACGCTCACCACCACTGCGGCGGACGTCTTCGCCGACGAAACGATCGTCGCCACCATGCTCGCCACGATGATCCGGCGTTGATCTTCGGAAGCTGAGCGGCGAGCGAGGAATCCCCCACCCTTTCGGGCAGTTGTAGGAAACCGGACCGACATGGTACGGTTTCCGCGCTTTCAGGAGCCAACGCCCGAAATGCTCAAAATCTCACGACTCACCGACTACGGTCTTCTCGCGGCCGTTTACCTCGCCCGCCATCGCGGAGAGGTTGCTGCTGCGCGCGAGATCGCCGAGTTCTACCACCTGCCGGTGCCGGCGGTGACGAAGGTTCTCAAGATCCTTCATCAGGGCGGCCTCATCAGCTCGCAGCGTGGCGTTGGCGGCGGATATGTATTCGAAGGAGACGCCGACGTCGTTACGCTCGGCCATCTCATCGAAGCGCTCGAAGGTCCCTGGGATCTCACCGAGTGCGAAACGTACGACGACCTCGGCCACGCCACCTGCGCCATCCGCATCGCGTGCCCGTCGCGTCGTTTCATGTTCGGCATCAACCGCGCCATCAAAGGCGCATTCGAACAGGTCACGCTGGCCGATCTCGCGCGCGGCAGCATGCCCGTTCCGGTCATCGACAAGCAGCAACTGGCGGCCAGAGAGGCAGCTTCATGAGCAACGTAGAAATCCAGGAAATCGCATCACAGGAATACAAGTACGGCTTCGTCACGAACATCGAAGCCGACACCGCTCCTCCGGGGTTGAGCGAAGACATCGTCCGCTTCATCTCCGCAAAGAAAGAGGAGCCCGAGTGGCTGCTCGAGTGGCGTCTGAAAGCATTTCGCCACTGGCAGACGATGACCGAGCCGACGTGGGCGAACGTGCATTACCCGCCGATCGACTATCAGGCCAGCAGCTACTACTCCGCGCCGAAGCAGAAGAAGAAACTGAACTCGCTCGACGAAGTCGATCCCGAACTGCGCGAAACGTTCAACAAGCTCGGCATCTCGCTCGACGAACAGAAGCGCCTCAGCGGCGTGGCCGTCGATGCCGTGTTCGATTCCGTTTCCGTCGCCACGACCTTCCGCGGCGAGCTGGCCAAGCTCGGCATCATCTTCTGTTCGTTCTCCGAGGCCGTGCGCGAACATCCGGAGCTGGTGCGCAAGTACCTCGGCTCGGTCGTGCCGTACACCGACAACTTCTTCGCCACGCTCAACAGCGCCGTCTTCAGCGACGGCTCCTTCTGCTACATCCCGAAGGGCGTGCGCTGTCCGATGGAGCTGTCGACCTACTTCCGCATCAACACCGCCAACACCGGCCAGTTCGAGCGCACGCTCATCGTTGCGGACGAAGGCTCGTACGTCAGCTACCTCGAAGGCTGCACCGCGCCGATGCGCGATGAGAACCAGCTTCACGCCGCGGTCGTCGAGCTCGTCGCGCTCGACGGTGCGTCGATCAAATACTCGACGGTGCAGAACTGGTATCCCGGCGACAAGGAAGGCAAAGGCGGGATCTACAACTTCGTCACCAAGCGCGGCAAGGCATTCAACAAATCGAAGATCGCCTGGACGCAGGTGGAGACCGGCTCCGCCATCACCTGGAAGTATCCGAGCTGCATCCTCCAGGGCGATGACTCGGTCGGCGAGTTCTACTCGGTCGCGCTCACGAACAACTATCAGCAGGCCGACACCGGCACGAAGATGATTCACATCGGGAAGAACACCCGCTCGACCATCGTGTCGAAGGGCATCTCCGCCGGTCGCGGGCAGCAGACCTATCGCGGCGAAGTGAAGATCATGAAGAACGCCGAGAACGCCCGCAATTACTCGCAATGCGACTCGCTCCTCCTCGGCGACAAGTGCGGCGCGCACACGTTTCCTTACATCGAAGTGCGCAACTCCACCGCCACGATGGAGCACGAAGCGTCGACGTCGAAGATCGGCGAAGACCAGCTCTTCTACTGTCAGCAGAGAGGCATCAGCGCCGAAGACGCGGTGTCGATGATCGTCAACGGCTTCTGCCGCGAGGTGTTCCGCGAGCTCCCGATGGAGTTCGCGGTCGAAGCGCAGAAGCTGCTCGGAGTTTCGTTGGAAGGAAGCGTCGGTTAATGCTCGAAATCAAGAATCTTCACGCCGGTATCGACGGCAAGGAAATCCTCAAAGGCCTGGATCTGAAGATCAATCCGGGCGAGGTGCACGCCATCATGGGGCCGAACGGCTCCGGGAAATCGACGCTGGCGAACGTGCTCGCCGGACGTCCGCGCTACGAGGTCACCAGCGGTGAGGTGCTGTTCGAAGGGAAGGAACTGCTGGGGATGCCGACCGAGGAGCGGGCGCGGGAAGGCGTGTTCCTGGCGATGCAATATCCGGTCGAGATCCCGGGCGTCAACAACATCTACTTCCTGAAGGCCGCGGTGAACGCGGTGCGCAAACATCGCGGCGAAGAGGAGCTCGACGCGATCGAGTTCCTGCAGCTCGCGCGCGAGAAGATGAAGGTCGTCGAGCTCGACGAGGCGTTCATGAACCGCGGCGTCAACGAAGGCTTCTCGGGCGGCGAGAAGAAACGCAACGAGATCTTCCAGATGGCGGTGCTCGATCCGAAGCTGGCCATCCTCGACGAGACCGATTCCGGACTCGACATCGATGCGCTGCGCATCGTCGCCACCGGCGTCAACAACCTTCGCAGCGAAGCGCACTCGGTGCTCGTCATCACGCATTACCAGCGCCTTCTTCGCTACCTCGTGCCCGACTTCGTGCACGTGCTGGCGAACGGCCGCATCGTGAAGTCGGGCGGCAAGGAGCTCGCCGAAGAGCTCGAGCAGAAGGGCTATGACTGGGTCGACCAGGAGGTCGTGAACAGCGGTAGTGAGGTCGTGGCGTGAGCACCGTCCTGACCGGGCTGCGCGAACGCGCGGCCGAGACCTTTGCGAAGCTCGGCTGGCCGACGCCGCGCATCGAAGAGTGGCGCTACACGAATCTCGCACCGCTGCAGAAGGTCGACTGGAAAATCGACGACGCGCCGAAAGCGATCGACACTCCGGCCACGTTCGGCGCACGCGCCGCCGCGGAGTTCGTCTTCGTCAACGGCACGCTCGTGAGCGCACTGGAGACGCTCCCGGACGGCGTGAAGAGCTTCGCCGCGCGCGATGAAGCGACGATCGCCGACTGGGAGCGCAACGCGCTGGTCGCGCTCAACACCGCGAACATGCAGGACGGCGCGCTGCTCGAAATTGCGAGCGGCACGGTCGTCGACTCGTTCATTCACCTGCTGTTCATCGGAAACGGCGACGGCATCTGGTCGCATCCCCGCAACGTGGTCGTGGTCGGCGCGAACGCGCAGGTCGCGATCGTCGAAACGTACGTCGGCACCGGCCGCTACTTCACGAATGCGGTGACCGAGATCGTGGCCGGCGAAGCCGCGGTCATCGATCACTGCCGCATCGAGTGCGAGTCGCTCGACGCGTATCACGTGGGCAACGTCTTCATCCGCCAGGAGCGCGCCGCGAATGTCACCTCGCGCAGCTTCGTCATCGGCGGAGCGATCGCGCGCAGTGAAACGTACGTCGCGCTGGCAGGGGAAGGGGCGTCGATCGCGCTCGATGGGCTCTTCGCCGCGACCGGTACGCAGCATCACGACACGCGCACGGTCATCGATCATCTGAAGCCGCATTGCGAGAGCGTCGAGCTCTACAAAGGCGTGCTCGATCAGCAGGCCCGCGGCATCTTCGACGGCCGCATCATCGTCCGTCCCGACGCGCAGAAAACCGTTTCGCGCCAGGAGAATCGCAATCTCCTGCTCAGCGAGACCGCGATCGTCGATTCGAAACCGACGCTCGAGATCCACAACGACGACGTGAAGTGCAACCACGGCTCGACGATCGGCCAGCTCGGCGAGGAGCCGATGTTCTATTTGCGCTCGCGCGGGATCGGCGAAGCGGAGGCGCGCAGCCTTCTCGTCTATGCCTTCGCGAGCGAGATCGTGGACCGGATGAAGCTCGAGCCGGTACGCGAGCAGATCCGCCGCGCGCTGTTCCGGTCGATGCCGGAACGGTTGCCGGAGCGCAGAGGAAACACACGATGACCGCAGCTGCCGCACACCTCGCCTACGACGTCGATCGCATCCGCCGCGATTTTCCGATCCTCGCGCGCAACGCCCGAGGAAAACGTCTCGTTTATCTCGACAACGCGGCCACGACGCAGAAGCCGCAGGCGGTGATCGACCGCATCGTCCGTTATTACTCGTCTGAAAATTCGAACGTTCATCGCGGAGTGCATTACCTCAGCGAGCTTTCCACGATCGAGTTCGAGAATGCGCGCGAGTACGTGCAGCGCTTCATCCACGCGCGCGACATCAAGGAGATCATCTTCACGCGCGGCACCACCGAGTCGATCAACCTCGTGGCGCAGACGTGGGGCCGAACGAACATCAGAGAAGGTGACGAGATCCTCATCTCGGCCATCGAACATCACTCGAACATCGTGCCGTGGCAGATGCTCTGCGCCGAGAAAGCGGCCACGCTGCGCGTGATCCCGGTCTTCGACAGCGGGGAGCTCGACATCGAGGCATACGAGCGGATGTTGAATCCGCGCGTGAAGCTCGTCGCCGTCGGCCACGCGTCGAACGCGCTCGGCACGATCAATCCGCTGAAGCGGATCATCACCGCCGCCCATGCGAACGGCTCGCTGGTGCTCGTCGACGGCGCGCAGGGCGTGCCGCATCTGCGCGTCGACGTGCAGGACCTGGCGGTCGACTTCTATGCCTTCTCCGGCCACAAGGTTTACGGCCCCACCGGCATCGGCGTGCTCTACGGCCGCCAGGAACTGCTCGAGGCGATGCCGCCGTGGCAGGGCGGCGGCGACATGATCCTCTCGGTCTCGTACGAGAAGACCACCTACAACGCGCTGCCGTACAAATTCGAGGCAGGCACGCCGAACATCGAAGGGGTGATCGGGCTCGCGGCCGCGCTCGAATATGTTGCGGCGATCGGTCTCGAAGCGATCTCCGCGCACGAGCACGACCTGCTCGTTTACGCCACCCGTCGTCTGCTGGAGATCGACGGTCTGCGCATCATCGGCACGGCGCGCGAAAAGGCGTCGGTGATCTCGTTCGTCCTCGACGGCGTTCATCCGCATGACATCGGCACGGTGCTCGATCAGGAAGGCATCGCCGTTCGGACCGGACATCATTGCGCGCAGCCGCTCATGATGCGCTTCAACGTGCCGGCCACCGGCCGCGCCTCGTTCGGTCTCTACAACACACGCGACGAAGCGGACATGCTCGTCGATGGACTGAAGAAGGTCATCGACGTGTTCCGGTGACCGGAGTCAAAGGCCCAATGTCGGATTTGAGAGAGCTCTATCAGCAGGTCATCCTCGACCACAACAAGAACCCGCGGAACTTTCACGAGATGGCGGATGCCACCAAGAGAGTCGACGGGTACAACCCGCTCTGCGGCGATCACTACACCGTCTTCGTCAAAGTCGACGGAGAGACCATTCAGGACGTCAGCTTCACCGGCAACGGTTGCGCGATCTCGAAGGCCTCGGCGTCGGTGATGAGCTCGACGGTGAAGGGGAAGTCGCGTGAGGAAGCGGAACAGCTCTTCGAGACGTTCCACAGGCTCGTCACCGGTGATGCGAGCGGCCTCAGCGCCGCCGATCTCGGACGGCTCGCGGCGTTCTCAGGCGTGAGCGAGTTCCCCGCGCGCGTGAAATGTGCAACGCTCGCCTGGCACACGCTCAAGAGCAGCCTCGAAGGCAGCGAAGAGAAAGTCTCGACGGAGTAAGCCCACAACCCATGAGAGAAGAAATCACGTTCAGCCGCAGTACGGAAGCGATCATGATCCCGAGCGGGGAGAAGGTCCTGGTGCCGAAAGGTGCGCAGGCAACCATCACGCAGGCCCTCGGCGGCACCTACACGCTCATCACCGATCGCGGACTCATGGTTCGCGTCTCCGGTCAGGAAGTCGAGGCGATCGGCAAGGTGCCGAACGAGACCGCGGACGTGAAGCCGGAAGAGCTCACGGCCGAGAAGCTCGAAGAGATGGTGTGGGAGTCGCTGAAGACCTGCTACGACCCTGAGATCCCGGTGAACATCGTCGACCTCGGCCTCGTCTACCTGTGCGAGCTGCAGGAAAACGAAGCAGGCGGCAAGAACGTGCACATCAAGATGACCCTCACCGCTCCCGGCTGCGGCATGGGACCGGTGCTCGCCAGCGACGTGAAGATGAAGCTCGAACAGCTTCCCGGCGTGAAAGCCGCCGACGTCGAAGTGGTCTTCGACCCGGTGTGGGATCGCAGCATGATGTCCGAAGCCGCCAGGCTGCAGCTCGGCATGATGTGGTAGGGGTGGTTGATGGTTGATTGTTGATTGTTGATTGTTGATTGGGGTGCGCGCGAGATTGCATCCGCGCGCCATGAGCAAGCAGCCACCAACCAAGCGGTTCCCATCAACAATCAACCATCAACCATTCCGCGTACAATCTCGCGCGTGAACTGCCCATATTGCGGAGCCTCCAATCTCGAGACATCGAGCATCTGCGTGAATTGCGGCCGTCCGCTGACGGGCGCCGGCGCGGCGCCACCACCGCCGCAGCCGCCACCGATGCAGTCGTCGTACACGCCGCCACCGCCGCCGCCGAATTCGTTCACGAACCCGCCGCCCTACACCGGTCCGGCCGTTCCGAACTACCTCGTGCAGTCGATCATCGTCACGCTCTGCTGCTGTCTGCCGCTCGGCGTCGTGGCGATCATCTTTGCGGCGCAGGTGAACACGAAGCTCGCCGCGGGCGACATCGCCGGCGCGCAGGAGGCTTCGAGCAAGGCGAAGATGTTCTGCTGGATCTCGTTCGGTCTCGGCATCGCCGCAATCATCATCAGCTTCCTCATCAATGGCGCGGCTATCCTTTCGCAGATGGGCCGGTAGTGCTCTCGTGCTCGTCGCCGGCTGGATCGTCTACACGTTCCCGCCGGCGACGTCGTCGTGGTACCCCGGCTGCGTGTTCCACGCGGTGACGGGTCTCGACTGTCCCGGCTGCGGCGGCACGCGCGCGATGCATCAACTGCTGCACGGCCACTTTGCCGAAGCGTTCGCGCTCAATCCGATTCTCTTTCTCTTCCTGATTCCGGTTGCCGTCTGTGCGGCGCCGAGCCTCTGGCGCGGCGAACAGCCGAAGTTCATGGGCCGGCCGTGGTTCGGCTGGACCAGCGTTATCGTCATGTCCGGTTTCTGGATCGGACGGAACCTCGTTTAGCGATGCACTGCCTTCGCTGCAAACAGGAGATCGAGAGCACGTTTCGCGCGTGCCCGCATTGCGGCGATCCCATCACCGACTTCGTCCGCAAGTTCACCGACGAGTTGCTCGACGGGAAGTACCGTATTCTCGAACGCCTCGGTGCCGGCGGCATGGGCGAGGTGTTCAAAGCCGAGCACACCTACCTCGGCGCGATCCGCGTCATCAAGGTCATCCGCACGCAGATCTCCGACAGCCGCGAAGCGCATGACCGCTTCCTTCGCGAAGCGCGCGTCGCGACGAAAGTGCAGCACACCAACGTCGCCACGCTGCACGATTTCTCCGCGTTGCCCGATGGCTCGCACTACATGGTCTGGGAGTACATCGACGGCGAGAATCTCGCGCAGCGACTGCGCTCCCGCGGCCCGCTGTCGCCGCGTGCGGCCGTGCGCCTGATCCTCCAGGCTCTGCACGGGCTGGAAGCGATTCATCGCGCCGGCATCGTGCATCGCGACATCAGTCCCGAGAATCTGATGATCGCGCGCGAGACCGACACGCTGAAGATCATCGACCTCGGTGTCGCCAAGATCGACGATCCGAGCGAAGTCTCCGCGACGCGCACCGGCATTTTCGTCGGCAAGCTGCGCTACGCCTCTCCCGAGCAGCTCGGCTTCATCGAGGAGGGGGAGAAGATCGACGGCCGCACCGATCTCTACGCCATCGGCATGGTGTTGTACGAGACGCTCGCCGGCCGCCCGCCGTTCGAAGCGACCTCGCCGCATCAGTACTACATGATGCATTCCGAGGAGCGCGAGCTGAAGCCGCTGGAACTGCCGGCCGATCTCCCCGGCGGTGCGGAGTTGCAGCAGGCGCTCCGCCGCGCGCTGCAACGCGATCGCACGAGGCGCTTTCAGAGCGCCCGTGAATTCGCGGAGGCACTCGAAGCGGTCGAGCGCTCGCTGCCGGATCCCGGCGCGATGAAGACGATGGCTCTGCCGCTCGATGGCGAGGCGACGATGCGCACCACGCCGCTGCCCGCGAGCGACACGCTGCATCGCGAGACGGTGCGCACCGAACAGAAGACCGTGCTCACGTCGTCGCCCGATCGACTGCCGCCGGTCGCACCGCAGACGCCGCCGCCGTTGCGATCGAAAGCGCCGTTTCTCGCCATCGCGATCGTGTTGCTCGCGCTGCTCGGCGTTGCCGCCTGGTGGTTCACGCGCGACGGCGAAGAACCGGTCGCGGATGCGCCACCGGTCACGACCGCGACCGCGACGGTAACGACGCCGCCCTCGCAGACGACGCTCGAGGTCGTGACGCAGACGACCGAGACCGCGCCGGCGCTGGTCGCTCCCGTGACCACGACCAGCACCACGGCCGCGCCGCTGCCGCCGGTGAGAGCCGCGGCGGTGACTCCGGAGCCGAAGCCGGTGCTCACTCAAACCGAGCAGACACCCCCGCCGGTGACGACGACAACCGAGACGCCGGAGCCGGAGCCGGCGACGCCGGCCATTCCGGCGGGCACGTTCGTCGAGCATGGCGATGAAGCGACGAACGAGGCGCTGCTCGCGCGCATGCAGCAGGAGCTGACCGGGACGTCGCGCGTCGTCGTCCGCGGCGGTGCGATGCAGGCAGAGCTCGAGAACGCGTTGCGCGAAGAGTTTCCGTCGCTCGAGATCGTTTCATCCGCGCCGGTGGTGATCGACTTCGACGGACTCATCGAGCAGAAAGGCCGCGGCCGCAAGACGCGCTACGCGAGCGCGACCATTCGCAAGAACGGGCGTGTCGTCTTCCGCTACCTGCTGCCGACCGAGATCTATCGCGTCGGCAACACGCCGGTCGAAGCGTTCGTGAACAAGCTCGAAGACGTCTTCAGCGAGTGAGTGACGTTCAGAGAAACGTCCATTGTCCGATCGGACGTCCTGCCTCGATCGCCTGCGCCTGCAGATAGCCGTCCACCGCACAGACCAGCGCGATGAGGCCGCTCACGGAGAAGCAGGTCGGCCACGCCACGGCGAAGAAGAGCACGGCGGCGACGATCGCCTTCTGTTTCTGGCCGAGGAGCCAGTAGCCGGCACAGCCGCAAACGAGCAGGTTGAGGATGAAGATCAGCACGGGATCGCGCGCTGAAAAAACTCCGCCGCCCGAAGGCGG
Source organism: Thermoanaerobaculia bacterium (assembly GCA_036261885.1). Taxonomy (GTDB): domain Bacteria; phylum Acidobacteriota; class Thermoanaerobaculia; order Gp7-AA8; family Gp7-AA8; genus QHVT01. The sequence continues at coordinate 356,132 of DATAJY010000017.1, forward strand.
CGGAGTCGGTGTTGCGGCGGGAGTCTCCGTCACGTCGGATTAGAGCGTCTTCTCGGCCCAGTCGGTCACGACCGGGATGCGGTAACGCTGTCCGTTGATGCCTTTGACGATGCAGATGATGCTGATCACGAGGAAGCCCAGCCAGAGGATGCAGTTGACCGGGATCAGCACCGCGCCGGCGCACGAGTTGCGCAGCGCCATGCCGGCGATGAAGAGCACGGCCCAGACGATGATCTCGACGATGAAGAGACCGAGACCGTTCTTCGCGTGCCAGCGAATCTCCTGATCCGGATCGTCCTTCTTCGCGAAGTACGGGATCAGCGAGAGGATGCCGAGGTACGACAGGACCACCCACAGCGTGCGATCGGAGCTCGCCGGACCGGTCGGTCCGCCGCTGTAGGAACCACCGGGTGGTGGCGGGGGCGGCGGAGTGTATGACCCACCACCCGGAGGCGGGGGAGTCGCAGGTGGAACGGTGGGCGGAGGAATCTCGCTCATTTCTTCTCCTTGCTCGTTAAGGGACGGCTCCGATTCTAATCACTTTCGCTGAAGCGGGAGAGCCGTCTTTCGGCGACAAGGAGAAATATCACCGACAACAGTGTCGATAGCGTGAGCGCAATCACGACGGGTGTGATCGTGGCAATGCTGGGGTCGCTGATTCCCACCACGCGACGCATGAAATAGCCCATCACCGGACGCGCCATCAGCACCATCATCGCGCCGACGTAACCGAGCGAAACGGCCATGTACGCGAAGCCGCCGAGCGACAGTCCGACCTGCATCGGATTTTCGGCGTTGAAGTTCGGCGCGAGCGCGCCCATGCCGACGCCGACACTCGCCAGCGTGATCGCCAGCAGCGAGGCGCCGATCAACGTGAACGTCCACACCACACCGTTCGCCGCGAGGATGAAATTCGCGAACGCGGTGAGCAGCAGCGAGAAGAGCGTCAGCGGCGTCGCGTAAACCAGCACCTTCACCAGCACGAACTGCCGGTACGACACCGGCGCGGTGCGGAGAATCCAGAACGCTTTTCCTTCCGTCGAGACCGATGGATACGCGAAGCGCAGACAGACCGCGGCAATCACGAAGCCCGACATGCCGAGGTTCGCGTAGGCGACCAGCGTGGCGCGCGCGTCGCCGCCGAGCGGCAGCATGCGGATGTTGTAGAGATAGATGAACAGCAGCGCGGCCATCAGAAAAATCTGCGACCACTGCGCGACGTCGCGGCCGATCGTCCGCACTTCCTTTCCGATCATCGCCCGCACCGGCGGATCGGCATGCGCGATCAGGCGATCGAACAGGCGCGTGGCCGGTGCGGAGCCGATCGCCACCGGGGCCATGCTCTCGCGTGCGCGCACGAACGCGGTGAAGTACGACGCGCGGGCCACCGCCACGAACAGAGCGAAGAGCGCGATCGCGATGAGCGCGATCTTCGGCGCGAGCGGAAACGCATCGGGGCGCGTCATCAGCTCCGCCAGCGACGTGCTCGGATAGATGCTCATCGACGGCAGTTCGATCGCGCGCAGCACGCGCGTGACGTCATCCGTGGAGATCGCGGTGAAGAAGCGCTCCGGCCGGCTCATCCGAAATGCGACGACCACCAGCGTCAGCACCAGCACCGCGATCGTGGCCACGATCTGATGCACGCGCCGTACGGGAAACCATCGCACCAGCAGCAGGATCACCAGCGACGCCAGCGAGACCGGGATCGTCAGCAGCAGCGCGAGATTGACGAGCACGACCGGATAGAACGCGAACGGCTTCCGATACTGCTGCGCGAAGGCGATGAAGAGCGGGATCAGAAAGAGAAACACCACCGTCGCGCTCTGCGCCAGCGTCTTCATCCAGCGCGCGACGGCGATCCGCAACCGCGAGCGTGGAGCGCCGTGGTAGAGATCGAGATCGAGATCCGAAAAGTACGACCCGATGGCCGTCGTCATCGACGAGGAAAAGAGAATCACGCTGGCCACGAGGAAGACCAGGCTGAGCAGATTGCGCAGCAACCCGAGCGCGAACAGCGGCGTTTCGGCCTCCGCCGCCGCCAGCGCGCGGAAGAGCCGCGCGAAAAGCGCGTAATCCCCGATGAGAAACAGCGCGCCCATCGCCAGCACGATCAGCGTGCGGGTGATCGTGGCCGCGTTGAACGGACGAAGTTTCGCGAAGGCAAGGCGCAATGCCCACATGCGCTGAGCATAGTACGCAGCTTCGCCCGGCCGGGATGCCAGACGGCGCTACGACAGCGCTTTCACTTCGTCGAACCAGCGCATCATCGACTCAGCTCGGGCGTTGCGCGTCCTCGCGCGTTCGATGCCGAGGGTGATCAGCCGTTCGATGAGTCGCGGGTACTTGAGCTCCGTCGCTTCCCACAGCTTCGGGTACATCGAGATGTTCGTGAAGCCGGGGATGGTGTTGATCTCGTTCACGTACAGCCGGTTCGTGCCGCGCTCGAGAAAGAAATCGACGCGCGCGAAACCGGAGGCGTTCACGGCGCGGAACGCGGTCAGGGCCAGTCGCTGGAACTCGGCGACGCGATCGTTCGTGAGCCTGGCCGGAATGACCAGCGACGAGCGGTCTTCGATGTATTTGTCCGCGTAGTCGTAGAACTCGCGGCCGGCCACGATCTCGCCCGGCACCGACGCCTTCGGATCTTCATTGCCGAGCACGGCCACTTCGATTTCCCGCGCATCGACCCCTCGTTCGACCAGCACCTTCTCGTCGAAGCGAAGCGCGTGCTCCATCGCTCTGCTGAGATCGAGTTCGCTCTTCACCTTCGTCACGCCGACGGACGAGCCGCTGTTCGCCGGCTTCACGAAATACGGCAGGCGCAGCGCATTTGTAACCGCTCTGGTTACACGTTCGCGCTCGTTCTTCCAGTCGTATTCGTGCACGGCCACGTAGTCGACCATCGGCAGCTTCGCGGTGGCGAAGGCCTGCTTCATGTGCGCCTTGTCCATGCCCACGGCAGACGACGTCACGCCGCTGCCGACGTAGGGAAGCCCAAGGATTTCGAGGTAGCCCTGCAGCGAGCCGTCTTCGCCGCCGGTGCCATGAATCAGCGGAAAGACGATGTCGATCCCGGCGTCGCGCGACCACGCTTCGAACGAGAACTCCGCGTCGCCGCTGCTGCTTTTCTCTTCGCCCGCCAGGATGCGCGCGCTCCGCTCGGGCGTGCAGAAGCGGCCGTCTTTGGCGATGCACATCGGCGTGAGCTCAATGCGCTCCTTCGGAGCCGCGTTCGCAACCGAGCGTGCCGAAAGGATGGAGACGTCGTGCTCGGCGGAACGTCCGCCGAAGAGAAGAATCGTTTTGATCATTGTTAGCGGTAGTCGGTAGTCGGTTGTCGGTTGTCGGTTGGACGAGGCGACGACCGACTACCGACCCAGGGGAATGCTCCCGAGCAGGTATTTCAAATCTTCGTCGCGCCAGCGCACGCCGCCGCCGAAGGTGACGGCCGTGTCGTTGAGCGCGTTGTCGACGCCGCCGGTGATGAAGAGACGCGGCGTGCGCGGCTTTTCCTGGCGGATCGTGTATTCGCCGAAGAGGCGGATGTGCGGGTTGTCGTCGCGGCGCTGGCCGAAGTCGAAGGCTTCGCCCGTGACTTTGATGCGGTCGTTGATGCGGTAATCGGCGCCGATGCCGCCGGTGTTGTCGAAGAGGCCGAGACGTACCGCGAGCGACGGGTCGAGCTGCCAGCCGACCTGGCCGGAGATGAGGAAATCGCGCTCGTAGCGGCTCGTCTCCGTGACGATCGTTTCCGACTGTCCCGTCGCCGGATTCGTGCGCGTCTCGACGTTCACCTTGTCGCGGCGTTTGCCGCGCGGATCGTCGGAGAGCTCGACGTTGTAGAAACGATTGATGTCGGGATTCGGCACCAGCCGCAGGCCGACCGAGCTGCGCGAGTTGCCCTTGCCGAACTCCGTCTCGACGCCGTTGATCGTGCGCGAATCCGAGAGGCCGGCGTAGTAGTCGGCCTTGATGCCGAGGTCCATCTGGATGCGGTTCGCGCGGCCGAGCGTCTCTTTCAGGGAGTTCACGCCGCTCTCCACCGACGACAGCGCGCTGGTGAGCTTGTTGTGCGCTTCATCGCTGTAGAACAGCTTCCCGATCGTTCCTTCGCCGCTGCGCGTCTTGCCGGTGATGTCGTTGAGGTTGTCCGCGGTGACGCGCAGATCGGCGGAGAGGCCGCGCAGGTTCTGCACGACTTCGCGCACGTCTTCGCGATTCTCGCCGACGGTGCCGGACATCTGATTGGCCACGCGCTCGATCGCATCGGCGAGCTGCGGGATCTCACTGCGGAGATGCGCGGTGATGGCGCGGGTGTTTTCGAGCGTCGCGTCGACGTTCGAGCGATTGGCGGCGATGAGCGCCCGCACGTCGGAGGTGATGCCTTCGACATTCGCGACGATCGCCTCGAGGCGCTGCTGTCCGTTCGGGCCGGCCAGCACGGCGCGCAGCGACTCGGTGATCGCTTTCACGTCGGTGGCGATGGCCGCGACCTGATCGGTGACCTGGTCGAACGACGCCGGCTGCGTGCCCTGCAGCGTGACGGTGCCGTTGCCGATGAGCAGTGGTGCGTTCGGCGAGCCGGGATCGAGCTCGACGTACTTCTCGCCGAGGAGACCGAGGTTCGCCACCTTCGCCTGCGCGTTCTGATGCAGCGGGACGTCATCATCGACTTCGAGCGTGACCTCGGCGCGGCCGTCGGGCAGGACGCGAATGTTCTTCACGTGACCCTTGCGCACGCCGGCGATGCGCACCGCCGATTCCTTGTCGAGACCCGCGACGTCGTCGAAGATCGCCTTCACCTCGCGCGTGGTCCGCGAGCGGCTGAGGTTGATGTCTTCGATGCGGATCACGAAGTAGCCGAGCACGACGAGCGCGATCAGCACCACGACGCCGACTTTTGCTGCAGAGGTCATTTCGAAAGCTCCCTAATCAATCGCTCAGCGGCTCAGGGGATCGATCCCCGCCTTTCTGAGCATCTGGAACAGCGTAGCAAGCGGCAGTCCGACTACGTTCGTGTAGCTGCCGTGGATGGATTCGATGAACATCGCGCCGATGCCCTGCACCGCGTATGCGCCGGCCTTGTCCAGCGGCTCGCCGGTTTTCACATACCACGCGATGTCGTCCTGCGACAAAGGCAGCATGCGTACTTCCGATTCCGCGACGCGCGTTTCCCGCCAGTCGCGCGAGACGTTTTCGAGCGTGACGCCGGTGTAGACGATGTGCGTGCGTCCCGCGATCGTGGCCAGCATCCGCTCCGCATCGGCCGTGTCGACCGGCTTCTCGAGCAACTGCTCTTCGAGATAGACGGTCGTGTCTGCGGCGATGACCCAGTCATGCGGATTCTGCGACGCGAGCGCGTGTGCCTTGTCGCGCGACAACCGCGCCACATACTCCTCGGGCGCCTCCCCTTCCTGATGCACCTCGGGAACGTTGCTCGGGCGCACGTCGAAGTCGAGTCCGATCGACGTGAGGAGCTCGCGCCGCCGCGGCGAGGAAGAGGCCAGGATGAACTTCACGCGCGCAGTCTATCAATCGAGAGGATGACCACGATTTTCGCCTCGGCCACGATCTTGTAGAGGATGCGCAGATCGTCGACGCGATGGCTCCACAAACCCTTCAGCGGCTCGAACAGCGGCGAGCCGGCGATCGGATCGTTTTCGATGGTGCGCAACGCCGAGTGAAAAATCGGAGCGCACGACTTCGCGAAGCGCAACCGCTCGTATTTGCCGCGCGTCTCCGCCTCTTCGTTGTCCGCCTCGGCGAGCTTCGCGAAGAGCAGCGCGTCATTGGCGATGTCGAGCGTCTCCTTCATCGCCAGATACTCGTCGTACGAAACGAGGATCGCGACCGGACGCCCGCCGCGCTCGAAGAGCGTGTGCTCGCCTTTCGCCTCCGTCTCGCGGATCAGGTCGCGCGAATCTTCCGGCAGGTCGAGGACGTCGATGCGCTTCACTGGATGGCCGTCTTCAGGTACTCGCGAAACTCGGGGCCGAGCTTCGCGTGCTTTAGCGCGTAATCGACCGTCGCCTTGAGGTAGCCGAGCTTCTCACCGGCGTCGTAGCGGCGCCCTTCGAAGATGTAGCCGTAGAAGTCGCCGGTGCGCACGAGCTCGCGCAATGCGTCGGTGAGCTGGATTTCGCCGCCCGCGCCGCGTTCCGTCTTCTCGAGCAGCGGAAAAATCTCGGGCGGAAGAATGTAACGGCCGATGATCGCGTAATGCGAAGGTGGATTGACCTTCGGCTTCTCGACCATGTCGTTCACTTTAAAGCGTCGTTCGCCGACGAGCTCGCCCGCGACGATGCCGTAGCGCGATGTCTCTTCGCGCGACACTTCCATCAGAGCGACGACCGGACGTCCGGTGTCTTCAAACACGCGGCGCATCTGCATCAGGCACGGTTCCTCGGCGAGGATGACGTCGTCCGGCAACACGACCGCGAACGGATGGTTGCCGACCGCGTCTTTGGCCGTGAGCACCGCGTGCCCGAGGCCGAGCGCTTCCTTCTGACGCACCGCGATCAGATCGACCATCATGCTCACGGCATCGACCTCCGCGAGGAGATCGTTCTTGCCGCGCTCTCGCAACGAACGCTCGAGCTCTGCCGAGCGATCGAAGTGATCGAGGATCGTCTCCTTCCCTTTCGAAGTGACGATGACGAGCTTGTCCATCCCCGAGTCGCGCGCTTCCTCGATGCCGTACTGCAGGATCGGCTTGTCGACGAGCGGCAGCATCTCCTTCGGAATCACCTTCGTCGCCGGAAAAAAACGGGTGCCGAAACCGGCGCAGGGAAACACGCACGTGCGGAGAGTGCTCATGGCGGCGGAGGATATCAGGGGGGCGGTTGTCGGGAGTCGGGAGTCGGTTGTCGGGAGTCGGTTGTCGGGAGGCCCCCGCACTCCCACGATGCGCCGTGGCTGGGTGGCGTTCCCCCGACAACCGACTCCCGACAACCGACTCCCGCCCATCCCGGCAGCCCGTTTGCTTAGGTTCGCTGTGGTACAACTAACGGCCAACGACAATCACATGCGTAAACTCCTGATTCTTCTCGTGATTCTGGTAGTGAGTCTTCCGGTGGCGGCGCAGTGGCGGCGGGCGGGGTTGTTCGGGGCGGACGTTCGCGCGCTGATCGCCGATCCTCGCGATCCGGACACGCTTTACCTCGGAACATCGAGCGGTGAGGTCTATGTCTCGCGCGATGCCGCGAAGACGTGGACGCTGCCGCGCAACGGCATTCCGTTCCCCGGCTACATCGTCGACTCGCTCGTGCTCGACCGCGATGGCCGGCTCTGGGCGGCGTCGTGGGGCCTCTGGGGCGGCGGCGTCATCGCCGTTTCCTCCGATGCCGGCCGCACGTGGTCGCGCCGCGACAAAGGTCTCGAAGAATTTTCGGTACGCGCGATCGCCGTCGATCCGAACGATTCGAACTTCGTCGTCGTCGGCGGATTGACCGGCGTGCATCGCAGCCGCGACGGCGGGAAGACGTGGGAAAAGATTTCCGATCAGGTGAACGTCGAGTCGCTGGCCATCGACCCGCGCACGAATGACCGCATTTTCGTCGGTACGTGGCGCCAGGGCTGGCGCACCGATGACGGCGGCAAGAACTGGAAGCACATCGCCGAGGGGATGGTCCTCGATACCGATATGTTCGAGATCCACATCGATCCGCAGCAGCCGGACAGCGTGTGGGTGGCGACGTGCGGCTGGGTCTACAACTCGAAAAACATCGGCGACAACTGGACGCGCTATCGCGACGGATTCAACAACCGCCGCATTCACGACGTCGAAGTCGATCCCTGCGATCGCAACACCGTCTACGCCGGCTCGGTGGCAGGTCTCTATCGCACCGATGACAACGGCAAGTCGTGGTACGTCGTGTCCGATGAAGGTCTGGTGATCAATTCGATCGTCCTTCATGCCGCGCGTCCGAATCGGATCATCCTCGGCATCGAAGGCGATGGTGTGTACGTCTCGACCGATCGCGGCGCGACGTTCACGCGCAGCTCGGACGGGCTGCACAACCTGCGCATCACCACCATCGCGCCCGATCCGTTCGAGAAGAATCGCGTTTTCGCCGCGGTGGCGTTCGGCGGCGCGGCATCGGGCATCTATCGTTCGGACGACGCAGGCAATACATGGGAGAAGGCGAGCCGCACCCCGCTGCCGGAAGTGCTGTCGCTCGTGATCGCGAGCGAAGCGGATGCGGACGTGAAGTTCATCGCCGGCACGGAGAAGGGTTTCTTCACCAGCAGCGATGGGCAGGAATGGACGCAGTCGGAGCCGGCCAGCTTCCCGATTCGCGTGCAGAAAATCGTCCGCTTCAATCGCAGCCGCGCATTCGCGGCCACGGTCGAAGGGGTGATGACCACGCGCGATGGCGGGAAGAACTGGTATCGCCTCGGCGGCGCGAAGAACCGCGCGGTCGACATCTCGATGGGCGCGCTCGACGGCAACAAAGCGCTCTACGCGCTCACCGCCGCCGGGATGGAAGTGTTCGACGGCGAACGCTGGATCTCCATCGGCGGCGCGCCACCGAAAGGACGAACCATTGCCATCCGTTCGGTCGAAGGGACGGAGACGATTTTCGTCGCCGGCGCCGAAGGCGTGAAAGCGGGCGCGATCAACGAAGCACATGAATGGGTCGCCACCGAAGCGCCTGACGCGCAGTACGCCTCGGTCTACGGCGGCAGCCGCAGCAGCGGACAGATGTTGTTCCTCACCTCACGCGCGCAACGCGAGATCCTCGTCGGCGAGCCGACGGAACAGAACTGGAGCGAACTGACGCTCCCCGGCGGCAACACCGAAGTGACGTCCGTCGTCCCCGATCCCTTCGTTGCCGAGCGCTATTACGTCGGCACGCTCGGCGAAGGCGTGATCGTGTACGAAGGAAAGACGCGCCGCCGTGCCTCGCAACAACGCGCGGTGAATGCAGACGTGATTCCGGCGGGAGGCAACTAGGGGTTTCGTCGCCGCGCGTTACCGCGGGTCGTAATAACGAACCGCCAGGACGCCGACCCCCTTCTTCCCCTGTTCCGATTTCGGATCGTCCTGCACGACGACCATGAGGTTCGGCAGCTGGCCGTCGTAAATCAGCACCGACGGTGTTGCTTTCCGCGGTTTTCCGATCGCGTCGAGCAGGTGCTGGCGTTCTTCCTCGAATGCGACGCGCGCCTGCGGCAGTACGACGAACAGCTCGAATCGCACCGAATGCAGCCGCTCGTTCCTGAACTCGAGCGTGATCGACTTCTCGCCGGTGTAATCGACCACCAGCTCGTTGCGATCCTTCCCTTCCTTCGGGTTCCACGCTTTCAAGGTTTCGAGCGTCTGCATGCGCGACATGCCGATCGCGAGGCGGAACGATTCGAGGCGCATCCAGGCCGTCTGCTGGCTCGACGGAAAGGCGGTGAGGAGCAGCGCGAGCAGAAATCCAGGCATCAGTGAACGTAAGGCGCGTCGACTTGTTCGAGATTCCGGCGCGATTGAATGATCGACGCGGCCAGCATGGCCCGGCGTCCGATCTCGTCCCACTGCTCATCGCGCACGAGATCCGGCACCGCCAGCGATGGTCCGAGGTTCACCGCCACGCAGCCGGCGTCGAGATAGGTGTCGATCATGTCCAGCGGTACCGGACCGCCGGCGAGCATCGGCACATCGCGAATCGGTCCGCGGATGGTGCGAATGTAATCGGGCCCGCCGAGGTGATGCGCGGGATAGATCTTGACGATGTCGCAACCCGCTTCCCAGGCGCGGATGATTTCGGTGGGAGTGGCGGCGCCCGCGATGCAGAGCAGGTCGTGCTCGTTCGCGTATTCGATGACGCTGTTGTCGGTATGCGGCGAAACGATGATCTCCGCGCCGGCGCGGCGGGCGATGGCGGCGTCGTTCGTCGAGCGAACGGTGCCGGCGGCGACGGTGACGTTCGGACCGTGCCGTTTCACGAGCGACGCGATCAGATCGATTGCATCCGGCGTGGTCATTGTGATCTCGATCAGCCGAATGCCGTTGCGCGCGTACGTATCGGCGACGGCCACTCCTGCTTCGGCACTGTTCTCACGAACGACACCGATGATTTGTTCCGAATGGACTCGCGCCAGGAGGTCTTTGCGTGACATGGAGAGATAGTTTAATGGACAGCCGCAAGTAACGATCCGAACGCCCCTTCGTGTCGGAGGGAGTCGAGACGCGGATCGACATTGAGGAACACCAGCCACGAGGAGCGTTCTTCCGCCGCGTTCTTCAAATGTTCCAATGCCTTTTCCGAATCGCCGAGACCGGCGTGGACGACGGCGATGTCGTATTGCGAGATATAGCGGCGATTCTTTTCCGCCTCCAGCTCGGCCAGTAATTGCACCGCCTGTGCGCGCGCTCCGGCAATGGCATGCGTATGGGCGAGCATGGCCACGAGAATCGGAACGCGCTCGACGTCCAGCGCGCGATGAAACGTATCGATCGCCTCGGAGTAGCGCCGCTGCTGCCCGAGGGCCATGCCGAGCCAGCCGTGCGCGGGGATGAAATTCTCGTCGAGCTCCAATGCCTTGCGGAAGCGGCGCATCGCCCCTTCGTAATCGCGCGCAAAGTAAAACGGCCACCCCGCGTGCACGGCGATGATGAGAGACAGCGGATCGAGATCGGCCGCTTTCGTGATCTGACCGATCGCCTCATCGAAACGCGCGCGGGCACACAACAGCATCGCGTAGCCGTCGTGCGCGGTCGCGTAATTCGGATTGAGCGCGATGGCCCGGCCGTACGCCTCCTCCGAGCCTTCCCAATCCCACTCGTACCACCAGCGCACCGCCGCCAGTGACGCCCATCCCTCGGCGAGCGAGTCGTCGATCTGCGTGGCCTGCATCGCCGCCGCCTTCGCCTTCGGCATCGTCTCCTGCGGTGGCAGCGGGACGTTCGTCGCCAGCGTGACGAAACTATCGGCCAGGCCCGCGTACGCGCTCGCGAACGACGGATCGGTCTCGATCGCCTCGCGAAAAAACTGAATGCCTTTGCGCAGGCTGTCGCTGGTCCGTTTGTTCCAGTGATAGCGGCCCTTGAGATACAGCTGATACGCCTCGCTGTTTTCCGTCGGCCCTTTCCTGAGCTTCTTCTTTTCGGCGCCGGTGAGCTTGAGCCGCAGCTTGTCCGAGATCTCGCGCGACATCTCTTCCGGAAGTTTCATGATGTCGGCGAGCTGCCGGTTGTACGACTCGCCCCACAACTGCGAGCCGTCGAGCGCGTCGACCAGCTCGACGTTGATCTGCAACCGCTCGCCGATGTGTTTCACGACGCCGGTGAGCACCGCGCGAACGCGCAGCTCGCGGCCGATGGCCAGCGGATCGAGATCGCGATTCCTGTAGCGGAAGACCGTGCTGCGGGCCATCACCTTCAGCTTCGGCAGTTGCGAGAGCTTGTTGATGATTCCCTCGGTGATGCCGTCGGTGAGGTACTCGGTGTCGGGATCGTTCGACGTATTCGCGAGCGGCAGCACCGCGATCGAATCGATGGTCTTCGACGTGCGGCGGCGGGTGATCCTGCGAATCAGATCGCCGTTGTCCGACGACGCGCTGCTGCCGATCGCGCGCAGAGTGAGCGACAGATCGCGCGCCGATTGAAAGCGCATCGCCGGCATCTTCTCGACGCAGCCTTCGATGATGCGCTGGAACTCCGGCGGCACGAACGCGCTCAGCGCTTCGCGCGGCAGTTCGTCCTTGAGAATCGCGGCGATGGTCGCGGCCCCTGACTCGCGATGGAACGGCTTCTTCGCCGTGACCATCTCGAAGAGGATGCAGCCGAGGGAAAAGATGTCCGCCGTCGGATCGACCGCCTCGCCGCGCAACTGCTCCGGCGACATGTAGCCGAGCGTGCCGATGACCGTGCCGGGATCGGTCTGAAACCATTTCGTGGTGGGGATGTTCGCTTCGTCGCGCTGCGTGAGCACGGGGTCGGTCTGCGCGAGGCCGAAGTCGAGAATCTTCACGCGACCGTCAGCGGTGAGGAAGATGTTCTCGGGCTTGAGATCGCGATGGACGATCGACTTTGCGTGCGCGGCCGACAATCCTTCCGCGATCTCCGCTCCCACTTCGACCGCGCGACGCCAGTTCATCGGCATCTCGCGCAGCTGATCGCGGAGCGTCCGTCCTTCGAGCAGTTCGGTGACGACGTAGAAGTTGCCGCTCTCGCGTCCGACGTCGTGCACGGCGACGATGTTCGGATGCGAAAGCGCCGCGATCGCGCGCGCCTCGCGCTCCAGTCGCGCCGTCGCCTCCGCGTCCTGCCACGAGTCTTTCGCGAGGATCTTGATGGCGATGTCGCGCCCCAGCCGCGGATCGCGACCGCGATACACCTCGCCCATTCCTCCCTCGCCGAGGAGTGAGAGCACCTCGTAGTGACCGACCTTCGAACCCGCGGCGAGCATGATTGGCTCGGTATTGTAGGCGGGAGTCGGTTGTCGGTTGTCGGTTGTCGGTAGTCGGTAGTCGGGAGCACGCGCATAAGCCGAGGCCACTCACTCGTGGTCGTGTGGTGGCCTCCCGACTCCCGACTCCCGACTCCCGACTCCCGCCCCTCCGCGATCAGTTACCATTTCCCCGCGCATGGTCCTCATCAACAAAGCGATCAACGAGGTGACGGTCAAGCTCGTGTACTACGGGCCGGGCCTCTGCGGAAAGACGACGAACCTCGAAAAGATCTACGCGAACCCGAAGCTCGAGCACAAAGGGAAGATGATCTCGATGTCGACGGAGACGGATCGCACGCTCTTCTTCGACTTCATGCCGATGGAGCTCGGCACCATCGCCGGACAGAAGGTCCGCGTGCAGCTCTACACCGTTCCGGGGCAGGTGTTCTACGACGCCACGCGCAAGCTCGTGCTGCGCGGCGCGGACGGAGTGGTGTTCGTTGCCGACTCGCAGGCGTCGATGAAGGATTCGAATCTCGACAGCCTCAATAATCTGAAGACGAACCTGCGCATCAACCGCATCGATCCCGACAAGGTCGCGATCGTCTATCAGTACAACAAGCGCGATCTTCCGAACGTCTCGACGGTCGAGGAGATGAACGCCTACATGAAGCCGGGCCTTGCGCCGGTCGTCGAAGCGTCGGCCATCACCGGCGTCGGCGTCACCGCGACGCTGCGCGCGGCCGTCGCGAAGATCCTCGACAATCTGAAGAACAACGTCGACACGGTTCTGCACGAAGAGCCGCCGCTCTCGGCGCCCGACATGTCGCAGCGCTCCGGCGTGGCCGCGCATTCGGCCGGCACGCCGAAACTGTCGATGCGCGGCGACGTGCCGGTGCCGCCGCCACCACCACCCGCTCCGCTCGACAATCCGTTCGATACCGATGACGTGCCGGTGGCCGTGGCGGTATCGGCGGAAGAGGAAGATCCGTTCGCGCACGTCGCGGTGGCGGAGCCGGAGTTCGCCGATCTCGAGGTCGACGACCCGTTCGCCGCGGCGCCGGTCCCCGATGCGGAAGAGGCGGTGATCGCGGCCGAGCCGGTGATGAACGATGACCGCGGCGAGCTCGAAGAGCTGCTCGCCAATGCGCGCGCCATCGTGGCCTCGCTCGAGACCGCGCTCGAACGGGCGCGCGAGAACGAGCGCAGACTCGCCGCGCGATGGAAGTAGCGCGCCGCCGGTGACCACACCGGCGTTCCTATACACTCCGCCCCTCAATGGCCTGGTACCAGGAATGGTTCGGCGAGGAGTACCTCGAGCTCTACGCCCACCGCGATGAAAACGAAGCGCGCCAGCAGGTCGCGTTCTTTCAGCAGCAGGCCGGGCCGCTGCACGGGCCGGTGCTCGATCTCGCGTGCGGAATGGGGCGGCACCTGCAGGAACTGCAAGCGCTCGGGTATGACGGCGTCGGCTGCGATCTCTCGTTCACGCTCCTCCGCACCGGCATGCGCGAGTACGGCCCGATGCCGGTCGCGCGCGCGGACATGCGTCATTTGCCGTTCTGCGACGGCGTCTTCGCCGGCCTCGTGAACTTCTTCACCTCGTTCGGCTACTTCGCCGATGAGGAGGAAAACCTGCAGGTGGTCCGCGAGATGGCGCGCGTGCTCGACCGTAATGCGGTGTTTCTCTTCGACTACCTCAACGTCCATCGCGAGCTCGATCACCTCGTGCAGCGCGAAGAGCGCGAGACGCCGATGGGAACCGTGAAGATCGAGCGCTGGTTCGACAGATCTGACCACTCGTTCAACAAACGGATAACGATTCGTGAAAAGCGTTACCTGGAGCGGGTGCGGGGATACGATCTCGACGAGATATCGGCGATGTTCGCTTCATGCAATCTGTCCATCCGTTCGGCATTCGGGAACTTCGACGGTGCGAAGTTCGATCACTCGTCTCCACGCCTGATCCTGGTGGGGAGCCGCCTGCGATGAGGGTTCCGCTGACGCAATACCCGGGGATGAACCGTTTCGTCCTCGACTGGCTGCGCGGCGACGAACGATTTCTCGCGCGCGCTTCACACGGCGATCGGGTGAAGAAAACGCCGCGCCCCGATGCGCTGGTGAACGCGCTCGACGCGAGCAATCGCCGCTGGGGCATTTTCGCCGGCGACGCGTTGCGCGCGTGGGGCCGCGGCGAAACGCTCACCATCATCGCCGGCCAGCAGGTCGGCTTTGCCGGCGGCCCGCTCTACACGCTCGCGAAGATCGCCACGCTGCTGCGCTTCAAGCGGGACATGGAGAAGAACGGCCTTCCGGTGACGGCGTTTTTCTGGCTCGCCACCGAGGATCACGACTTCGATGAAGTGGCCACGCTGAACGTGCCGGTGTCGACGCTCGCGTCGCACAAGGACGTCAATCGTCAACTCGATCTCACCTGTATGCGCGCGATCCGCGGTGCGAGCACACGCACGACCGTCGGATCGCTTCCCGTTCCCGAGGCGCTGATCACGCAGCTCCTCGCGCTCTATGACCTCGACCGGCCGTCCTGGCTCCGCGGGGGGATCACGTTTCGCGATTCCTTCGCCGAATTGCTCGCCGGCATCTTCGGCAACGAGTTGATTCTCGTCGATGCGCTGCTCCCCGAATTGCGGCGCGAAGGCGCCACGCTCTTCGACCGCATCCTCGGCAACGAAGAGGCCATTCAGGACGCGCTGAAAACGCGCGGCGCCGCATTGAAAGCGGCCGGCTACAACGAGCAGGTCACGCCGAACGAGGAAGGGCGATACACGCTCCTCTACGAAATCGACGACGCGGGAAATCGCCAGCCGCCCACGTCCAGCCGCCAGCCGGAACGAACGTCGACGACCGCGCTGACGCGGCCGCTGCTGCAGGATGCGGTGCTGCAGCCCGACATCTTCGTCGGTGGCCCCGCCGAGGTCTCGTACTACGCGCAACTGCAGCCGCTGCATGCGCTGCTCGAGATTCCCGCGCCGCGCGTGGCGTTGCGCGGACACGTGCTGGTCGCACCGAAGCGCGTCACGCGCGCGCTGGCGCGGTACGACATCGCGCCGGCAGATGTATTTCAGTCCGTCGACACGCTGCTCGCCGAGCAGGAACCGGCCGACGTCGCGCGCATTCGCGAGATCGCGGAGCAGGGCAGGCGCGAATTGATCGCCCGCGTCGAAGAGATCGGCGAGCTGGCGTTGCCGGCCGATCATTCACTGTCGAACAAAATCGGCCGCTCGATCGGCCATCTCGAATTTCATTTCGACAAACTGAGCGAGCGCGCGATTCAGGGACTGGTGCGAAAAAACAGGGAACGGTTCACCGCCGCGCGCGAAGTCGTGGCCACGCTGTATCCCGATCGGCACGTGCAGGATCGCGTGGTGAGCTGGTTCGCGTACTGGTGCCGGCACCAAACGCATCTCATCGAGCGGGTGTTGGAAGAGGTAGAGGTGGATTCGGATCATTTCCGGATCGTCGAGCTTTGAGTGGAGACCTGAATGTCTGAAGTCGATCTGATTTTCTTCGGCGCGCATCCGGATGACGTCGAGCTTTCCGTCGGCGGTACGGTTGCCAAATCGGTGAAGGATGGCCTGCGGGTCGGGATCGTCGATCTCACCCGCGGCGAGATGGGGACGCGCGGCACACCGCAGATCCGCAGGCGGGAAGCGCAGAATGCTGCCAGGGCGCTCGGTGCATCATTTCGCACACAGCTCGATTTCCAGGATGGGAATCTGCAGACCGGCCGCGAGCAGGAGCTGCAGATCATCGAGATCCTGCGCACGTACCGGCCGAAGCTGGTCATCGCCCCGTGGCCGGACGACCGGCATCCCGATCACTCCCGCACCGGACGCATCGTCACCGAGGCATCGTTCTACGCGGGATTGCGCGCGCTGGAGACCGGCCTCGCCGCGCATCGTCCGCAAACGGTTCTGTATTACGTGCAGAACTACATGATCCCGCCGTCGTTCGTCGTCGACGTCTCGAAGCATTGGAAGACGAAAATGAAGGCGGTGTACGCGTACAAGTCGCAGTTCCACGATCCGAATTCGAAGGAGCCGGCGACGTTCATCTCCGATCCGAAATTCCTCGCCGTGATCGACGCGCGCGGCCGCCATTTCGGCGCCCTGATCAACGTCGAGTTCGGCGAGGCATTCATTACGAAGCAGCCCCCGAAGATCGACGACATGATCGCCGCCTATTCCGGACGCGAAATTTGAGGAGGCGGGTGTCGGTAGTCGGGTGTCGGTAGTCGGGAGACCGCCGCCCAGCCACGGATGAGTCGGGGTGCGGGGGTCTCCCGACTACCGACAACCGACTACCGACACCCGAAAACAACATGAAAATCGGGATTACCTGTTATCCGACGTTCGGCGGCTCCGGCGTCGTGGCCACGGAGCTCGGTCTCGCACTCGCGAAGCGCGGCGATGACGTGCACTTCATCAGCTACGCCATGCCGTCGCGTCTGAACATCCTCCACGAACGCGTGCATTTTCACGAGGTCAACGTCACGCCGTATCCGCTGTTCGATCCGTATCCGCCGTACACGCTGGCCCTGGCGACGAAAATGGCGGAAGTTGCGGCATACGAGAAACTCGACGTCCTGCACGTCCATTACGCGATTCCGCACGCCATCAGCGCGCACCTCGCCAAGCAGATCCTCAAAGGCAAAATCCGGGTCATTACGACGCTGCACGGCACCGACATCACTCTCGTCGGCCGCGATGAGAGCTATCTGCCGATCACGAAATTCGGCATTGAAGTGTCCGACGAGGTGACCGCGGTCTCGCAATGGCTCAAAGAGGAAACGGTCCGCAATTTCGCGACCGACAAGGCCATTGAGGTGATCCCCAATTTCGTCGACCCTTCCCGCTTCCACCGTTCGCCGAGCGCGTTCTGTGATGCGTATGGCAAACGCGGCGAGAAGCTGGTCTGTCACGTTTCGAATTTCCGGCCGGTCAAGCGCGTCATGGACGTCGTCGAGACGTTCGAGAAAATCGTCGAGAAGGTACCGGCGCGACTGATCATGATCGGCGACGGTCCGGAACGTTCGCGCGCCGAAGCGTACGCGCGCGCCCATCATCTGCGGGACAAGGTCACGTTCCTCGGCAACGTTCCGAATCTCGAAGAAGTTCTCGGCGGTTGCGATCTCTTCATCCTGCCGTCCGAATCCGAATCGTTCGGCATGGCCGCGCTCGAAGCGATGGCCGCCGAGGTGCCGGTCATTGCCACGAACACCGGCGGCCTCCCGGAAGTCGTCACCGACGGCGAGACCGGATTCCTGCTGCCGGTCGGCGACGTGCGCGGTATGGCCGAACGCGGAATCGAAATCCTGCGCGATGACGAACTGCGCCGGAAAATGGGGAAACGCGCGCGCACGCTCGCCGTCGATCGCTTCGACGAACAGAAGGTGCTGCCGATGTACCGCATGTTGTACGAGCGCGCGATGGCCGAGTGATTACGGCTCCACCCGCAGGCCGCCGACCGCCCCCGCGTTGCCGTAGATCTCGCGATAGCGCTCGTACGAGTTCATGACCTTGCGCACGTAATGCTTCGTCTCATCGAAATTGACGGCGGTCAGGAAGTAGTCGTCGCCCGGCGCGGACTGCATGCGGCTCCATAAGGCGACCTGCTTCGGGCCGGCGTTGTAGGCGCCGGCGACGCGATAGCGATTTCCTTCGAATTGCGCGGCGAGCTCGCTGATGTACTTCGCGCCGAGGCGGATGATGATGCGCGGGTCGTAGAGATCTTCAGGGGAGACGTCGACGAGACCGACGTCGCGGCCGATGTCGCGCGCGGTCGTAATGATGAACTGCAGCAGGCCGCGGGCGGCGGCCTGTGATTTCGCGCGCGGATTGAAGCGCGATTCCTCGCGCATGATCGCCAGCAGGAGCGTCGGGTCGGCGCCGAAGCGTCTGGCATCTTCCTCGATCGCGTCGTAGAAGTAGCGCGGATAGAGCAGGCGCCGCACCGCCGGCGGCAGGAGGTCGGGATGAAAGTCGGCCGGGACCGCCTTCATCATCACTTCGATCGCATAAATCGATTCGCGCGAGGCGCCGCCGAGATTCAATTGATGCGAGCGCGCCAGCGCGCTGCGCGCCGGACGCAGCGGCCATTTCTTTTCGATGGCCGGGATGGCCTCATCGTACAGACCCATCGCCATCAGCAGGGTCGGCGCATCATTGGGGTCGACAGCCGGGAACGCCGGTAATGCCGGCGGCTGCAATTCGAGCACGGTGCGATACAGGGGCAATTCGCGATAAATCGCCGCGAGACGCTCGAGTTGCGTGGCGTGATCCTTCGACGACAACAGAATGCGGTCGGTCTGCAGGCTCTTCGCGAGCTCGAACTTCTTCGCGGCCACGAGCGTCTGGACCTGCGCCTCGCGAATCGACAATTCACGGGCGAGCTTCGGCGCCATCGACGGCGCATCGAGCCGCGTTCGCGCGAAATAGGCGAAATGCGTCGGAACGTTCGCGCGCAACACCTCGAGATAGGCGCGAAACGATGCGGAGGGATCGCGCGTTTCGAGCGCACGCGCGCGCCAGTACGCGAATTCGGCGTCGTCATAGTCGTCGAGCAGCGCCTTCGGCACGGCATTGAGCGTCGCAACGCACGCGGCGTTGTTGTTCGCCGCGAGCATGGCCACGGCGTAGGCCAGCGAGCCCTCGAGATTCGCGCGATCGTTCGGGGCGAGCTTCCGTAAGAGAGCGAGGTCGGCGGCCGCCTCGCCGAATCGCCGCGCCTTCAAACGCGTGCGCAATCGTTGGGTCAGTGCCGCGAGCGTGGCCGGGAACTTTCCCTTGACGGCAATGGCCCGCGTCATCAATGCCTCGGCGGTCTTGTCGTCGCCGAGCAATTGCGCGGCCCGCGCCGCATGCCAGTAGAACGGGCATTGTTGCGCCGCCACTTTCGTCGTGGCCGCGCCGCGCAGGTACGCCGCCTCTGCTTCCGCGTATTTCTCCGCGCCGAAGTAGGCGCGGCCGACCGCGAATTGCAGGTCATCCGAGTATTTCTGTTTCAGTGCGACCTGTAAGAGGGCGATTGCACGATCGTAGTGACGATGCTTTTGAAACGTTTCGCCGAACGTCGTCAGTTGCTCCGTATTCAACCGCGCGAGCAGAGCCGGTTTGTCGAGCGCGCGCGTGACCCGATCGGCCGCGTCATCCGCGGTGCCGCCGCGCAGTAATGCGAGCCCGCGCGTCAATGCGGCGTCCGGCTGAGAGTCGACGACCGCTTCCACGATGCGCGCGCTCATCTCGCGTCGACGATCCGTCGAGGCCGGCGGCGCGATTTTCGCCGCGAACGCGGTCAATGCGTTCGCGTCGCCCGTTTCCGCGAGATAGGCGAGCTCGTCGTCGATGGCCTCGTCCCGATAAAGCGATTGTGGATATTCGTCGATGAGCGTCATCCGCCAGCGGCTGGCCTCGGCGCCGTCAGCAATCGAGGCGCGGTGATAGAGCGCGCGATCGCGAAAGGGATGGCCTTGGACGAGAAACGGTTCGAGCTTCTTCGCCGCCTCGGCGTCCTCGTCCGCTTCCACGAGCGCACGCGCATGCAGATAGGCGAGCGAATACTTTCGATAGAGATCGGGGTGCTGCCGCTCGATCTGCTCCAGTAAGCCGGCGAGCTCCTTTCCGTCGAGCTCGCGAAACGTCGCGGACCATTGTTCGACCGGAGGGATGCCTTGTGGCGAAACCGGCCTGCGTTCTCCGGCGCCGGGGCGGAACACGCGATGGCGCTCCACGCGCCGCTGCGCGATCACGATGACGATCGCGAGCAACACGACCAGAGCGGAGGCGAGAGCGAGGAAAAGGCGTTTGCGCGTCGTCAAGAATCGTCTCGGGCGAGCGTTCCCGACAGGATCGCCTGTGGAGCTCGCCTCAGGATCTCGTTCCGTGCAATCGCATAGCCAAGGATCGCGTCGACGAGCATCCGCCGCCCATCCGTCGAGAGCAGGATCAGGATCTTCTCGCGCACCTCGCGGATCTCGACGATGTCCTCCCAGCGCATCCATTCGCCCCGCTTGCCGAAGAGCTTGAACAGACGGTTCTCGTATTTGACGCCGATCTCGCTGAAATAGATGTGATCGCCGTACTGCAGTACCGCCGCGGCCAGCGTGCCGAGGAAGAGGAGGATCAGCAGAAACATCGGGAAGAACTCGTAGTTCGTCGGATGCTCCGCGAGGTACATGAAGAAGATGGCCGCCGACCCGAATGCTGCCGCGCACGACACGATGCGCGAGACAGGGGGGCGCTCGAAGACCAGGAGATTCTCTTCGCTCATGAACGCCTTTCTCATAACACAGCGATTCGCACTGTCATGTCACAGTTGAGCGGTTGTCGGCCGTCGACAACCGGATACAATCCCGCCCCTTATGCGTTGGAGCCGTTTCTTCATCAACACACTTCGTGAAGTCCCCGCCGATGCGGAAGTCATCAGCCAGAAACTGATGATGCGCGCCGGCATGATCCGGAAAGTCGCGGCCGGCATTTACACGTATCTGCCGCTCGGTCTGCGCTCGGTCCACAAACTCGAGAACATCGTCCGGCAGGAGATGGAGCGGGCCGGCTCGGTGGAGCTGTCGATGCCCGCCATTCAGCCGGCCGAGCTGTGGCAGGAATCGGGCCGCTGGCAGAAGTATGGGAAAGAGCTGCTGCGCATCAAGGATCGCCACGAGCGCGATTTCGTGTTCGGCCCGACGCACGAGGAAGTGATCACCGATACCGTTCGCGACGCGATCAGCTCGTACCGCCAGCTGCCGGTGAACCTCTATCAGATCCAGACGAAGTTCCGCGATGAAGTGCGTCCGCGCTTCGGCCTGATGCGCGGCCGCGAGTTCATCATGAAGGATGCGTACTCGTTCCACACGAGCCCCGAGTCGCTCGACGAGACGTACCAGGCCATGCGCGAGGCGTACACGCGGATCTTTCATCGCTGTGCGTTAGACCACGTACCGGTCGAAGCCGATACCGGCAACATCGGCGGCTCGGCCTCGCACGAGTTCATGGTGCTCGCGCAGTCGGGCGAAGACGCGGTTGTCAGCTGCCCGAATTGCCGCTACGGCGCGAACGTCGAGAAGGCGACCTCGAAGTTTTTCGACGACGAGATCGAGCCGGCGCCGGCGGACGCGATTGCCGAACTGCACACGCCCGGCACGCAGTCGATCGACGACGTCGGGAAGTTTCTCGGCAAGCCGACCGCGCAGCTCGTCAAGACGCTCGTCTTCGACACCGATCTCGGCGCGGTGATGGTGCTGATCCGCGGCGATCGCGAAGGCAACGAGATCAAGATCAAGAACCACCTCGGCGCGCAGTGGCTGGAGATGATCGCGGAGTCGCGTTTCGAAGACGAGACCGGCGGCGTGATCGGCTACTGCGGCCCGGTCGGCACCCGCTGCAAGCGCGTGCTCGCCGACAGCTCGCTGAAGAATCGCAAGCGCTGGATCGTCGGCGCGAACAAGAAAGACCATCATCTCGATTACGCCGTCCCGGGCCGCGATTTTCCGGAGCCGGAGTACGGCGATTTCACCACCGCGGTCGCCGGCGATCCGTGCGTGCGCTGCGGTACCGCGCTCGAGATTTATCGCGGCATCGAAGTCGGCCACATCTTCAAACTCGGAACGAAGTACTCCGAGGCCATGCACTGCGAGTATCTCGATGAAGGCGGCAAGCGCGTGCCGATGATCATGGGCTGCTACGGCCTCGGCATCGGGCGCACGGTGGCCTCGGCCGTCGAACAGAGCCACGATGCGGACGGCATCATCTGGCCGATGCCGATCGCCCCGTTCGAAGTGCTGGTGACGATCGTCGGCAAGGAAGAAGCGGTCGTGAACACCGCCACCGGCGTGTACGAGAAACTGCGCGCCGCCGGCATCGACGCCCTGCTCGATGAC
The DNA here is from genome assembly GCA_036261885.1 of Thermoanaerobaculia bacterium. GTDB lineage: Bacteria > Acidobacteriota > Thermoanaerobaculia > Gp7-AA8 > Gp7-AA8 > QHVT01. The sequence goes on from DATAJY010000017.1 coordinate 378,416, forward strand.
CGCGACGAACGCCCCGGCGTGAAGTTCAAGGATGCAGACCTCGTCGGCATCCCGCTGCGCATCGCCGTCGGCGCGAAGAGCCTCGCCAACGGCCAGATCGAGTGGAGCTGGCGCAAGGATCGCGCGAAACAACTCGGTACGCCGGAGGAAGTGCTTTCGCTGGTGATCGAGAGCGTGAAGAAGGAACGGGGCTAGCGCGAAGAGAGTGTCATCCCGTGCCTGGCACGGGATGACAAGGCATGGGCTACACGCCTCGCCTTCGTTTATCCTTCCCTTCATGCGTAAAGCACTGCTCGTCTTCGCGTTACTCTTCGCGATTCCTCTGTTCGCACAGAACGTCGACATCGAGGCGCTCTCGGGTCTGCAGTTCAACTTCGGCAATCCGGGCGCCCGCTCGCTCGGCATGGGCGGAGCGTTCCTCGGGCTCGCCGACGATGCTTCGGCCGCCGAAGCAAATCCGGCGGGCCTCACGATCCTGCGCAAGGCCGAGTTCTCGATCGAGGCGCGCAATTACCTCGAACAGCAGGTCTTCACGACGAGCGGCACGTTCCCGGAAGTGAATCGCACGCCGTTCACGCACCACAGCGATCGCGTGGTGATCTCGTTCGCCAGCGCGGTCATTCCGATCAAAAACAAGTTCACCATCGGCGCCTACTACCACGAGCCGCTGAACAACGAAGGCGGCGGCGTGGTTGCGCCGACGTACGACGATCTCACCGGAGATCTCGAGACCACCGTTCCGAACTTCTATCTGCCGACCCAGCGCAGCGGCAACAACGTCGTGCCGGTCGGTGAGCCGATCAGCAAGCTCGATTGCGAAGCGCGGAGACGCCAGCTCAACGATCCGTTCTCCTGCCTCGAATACCGCGTCGATCCGTTCGTCTCGGCGCTGTCGGTTCGTCAGCGGACGTACGGTCTCGCCGGCGCGTGGCAGGTGCATCCCAAGTTCTCCGTCGGTGCGACCGTTCGCCATCAGCGCTTCCAGGAATCGGCGTTCACGTTCCGCTTCACGCAGCAGCTCGATCCGAAGCAGGTGCTCGTGCAGGCCACCGCCTCTCCGAACGGCGAAGGGATCGACCTTGGCGAAGAAGCCGACACGACGTTCGCGGTCGGCTTCAAGTGGTCACCCTCGGACAAGATCAGCGTCGGCGGCGTCTACAAGCAGGGACCGGAATTCGACACGACGCTGCTCTACGCCGATTCCTCGACCGGCTTCGATCTCATCAACGCCGCCGACACGACGTTCCACGTTCCCGATGTGGCCGGCCTCGGCGTTTCGTTCCGACCGATTCCCGTGCTGACGATCAACGTCGACGCGGTGCACGTGAAGTACTCGAACCTCGTCGACAACGTCGTCACCGTGTGGCCCGCGGTCGCGGCGGTCGACGAGCCGTTCAAAGCCGAGGATGTGCTCGAGATTCACGCCGGCGCGGAATACTTCTTCGCAACGAAGATCCCCTTCGCCCTGCGCGCCGGCTACTGGCGCGACCCGAAACACAACGTGACCTGGAACGGCCCCCTCAACCACCCCGACTACGTCGCCGAAGCGATGCTCTTCCCCGAAGGAGAAGACCAGAACCACTTCAGCATCGGCGCCGGCATCGCCTGGCCCCGATTCCAGATCGACCTCGCCTACGAAACCTCGGACCACTACAAAGTCGGCTCGATTTCGATGGTGACCCGGTTCTGAGGAGGGGGATCCCTCGACTTCGCTCGGGATGACACGATGGGGACGCGTCACGCGGTTTTTAATGAAGGGGATCCCGTGCTGACGCACGGGATGACACCTCAGCGAAGCACGTCGCCGTGTCATCCCGACCGAGCGAAGCGAGTGGAGGGATCCCCCGCCGACGAAGCGAGAGACGTGCACCCGCAGGGGATCCCTCGACTTCGCTCGGGATGACACGCTGGGAACGCGCGTCGCAAGAATCCCGTGTCATCCCGTGCGCAAGCACGGGATCCCCTGGCCGAAGTGTCACGCGTTTTTTGATGCAGGGGATCCCGTGCTGACGCACGGGATGACACCTCAGCGAAGCGCGTTGTCGTGTCATCCCGACCGAGCGAAGCGAGTGGAGGGATCCCCCGCCGACGAAGCGAGAGTCGTGCAACCGCGGGGGATCCCTCGACTTCGCTCGGGATGACACGCTGGCGGAGCGCGTCGCAAAAACCCCGTGTCATCCCGTGCGCAAGCACGGGATCCCCTGGCCGAAGTGTCACCGGGCTCCCATAGCCATCACAACTCCTCCAGCCCTACGTCCATCAGTTCGAACCGTTGCCAGCCGGCGAAGTCGTAATGCCACCATTCGCTTGGGAGTGGGTCGAAGCCGTGTTTCAGCATCACGTCGCGGAGCAGCGCGCGATTTTTCAGCGCCTCTTCGGGCAGGTCGTTGAAATCGTGGCGGGCGCGGGAGGTGAAGTCGTCGTAGGGCGTCGGCATCGTCAGCTCTTTGCCGGTTTTCAGATCGATGAGTGTGAGGTCGACGGCGGCGCCGCGATTGTGTCGGGAGCCTTTCGCCGGATCGGCGACGTAGTCGGGATTCCGGATCGGCTCCCACATCGCCACGGTCACGCGATACGGGCGATAGCCGTCGAAGACCTTGATGCCGATGCCGAGTGGCTCGAGCTCGCGCTGGATGTCCGCGAGCGCCTGTGCCGCCGGAGCGCGCAGGTACGCCTTCGCGCGCGGATAGAGCGTCGTCTTCATGAAGTTGTTCGGCGTGGCGTACCGGATGTCGAGCGGGATGTGCACCGACGCGAGATCGACCAGCCGTTTCTCGGGATCGGCGGCGGCGAGTTTCTCGTACGTCGCGCGATCCGGAACGATGTACAGCTTTGGCGCGCTCGCACAGGCGAAAACGAGGAAGAGCGCCACAAAGTTGATCGCACGTTTCATGTCGCCTAATGTATCCGCCTCCATGGAGCTCGACATCTTCTTTTCGATTTGCCAGACCGATGTGCACGGCTACGTGCCGAGCGAACGCGTGATGTTCGAGAATTTCTTCGAACAGGTCGAGCTGGCGGACCGGCTCGGCTTCGGCACCGCCTGGGTCGCCGAGAGTCATCTCTCCACCGAAACGCAGAAGACCAATCCCGGCGCGGTCATCCCGCACTTCGTCGGCGAGATCGGCCTGAACACCGACATCCTGCAACTCGCGCACAGAGTCTTCGCCCGCACCAGGCGCATCGGCGTCGGTTCGGCCATCATGAACATCCTCTGCAACGGTGGCCCCATCGCCGCCGCGGAGCGGATCAAGACGTTTCTCGCACTGCACGGGCTCGATGAGAAGGAAGAGCGTCTGCTCACGATCGGCTTCGCTTCGGGGCGCTTTCCGTTCATCAACGTTCCGTACGGCATCGTGCCGCGCACGCCGGTCGAGGCGGCGGCCTGGCCGGTGATCAAGAACAAGATCTTCGAGGAAGCGACGGAGATCTTTCTGCGCCTCCTCAAAGGGGAGACGCTCAGCGCGAACGACATCGCCATGCGGTCTCTGAAACGCGCCGATTTCCGTACCGATGCCGACTGGCAGCGCGTGCTCGACGCGCACGGCCAGTACGTCGACGAAGTGCCGGTCGAGCCGCGCTGGCGATTCCCCAATCTCAAGATCGTGCCGCAGGAGTCGCGCACGGAACTGCTGCGCCTATCGATCGGCTCGCACGATCCGGCCACGCAGATCTTCGCCAACACCATTCTTCCGGTCGGCGTGTTCAACCTCTCGATCACGCCGGGCGACGAGATCGAGAAGACCAACGAGCGGATGCTCACGCATTACCACCCGGACGGCGGCGGCTGGAAACGCCGGCTCATGCCGCGCACCGTGCTCGTGTTCATCAACGACGACAAAGAGCAGGCGGCGGAAGAGGCGCGCGACGCGCTCTCGAACTACTGGCGCGCGCTCGAGGGGACGCTCGACGAGGAGAAGGTGCGCCGGGCCACGAACAACGCTCTCGTCGGCGATGCCGCGACGATCGTCGAGCAGATGCGCGGGCGCTTCCACGAAGACGACCGGCTCATGCTCTGGTTCGACTTCAATAATCATGACTCGAAACGCGTCATGAAAAATATGAGCGATTTCATGACGAAAGTCGCCCCTCATTATGTCTAGCCAATTAGAAGACACAATTACGTTCGACGAATCGGCGGCGCCGAACTTCGCCCGGGCCATGCCGAACTGGCAGCCGCTCGTCGAATACCGCCGCAACGGCGTGGCCGAGAACACCATCCACGGCGCGGTTTCGTGGGTCACTGGCAAGACCCTGCTCTATTCGTTCGGCGGCAACGTCGAGGTCTACGGGCGCTCGATGGTCAAGCCGATCATGATGAAAGTCTTTGCGCGCGATTTCGGCACCGCGCTGAGCGGCGAGCAGCAGGCCATCTCCGTCGCATCCCACAACGGCGACGCCGAACATGTCGCCGCCGCGCGCTCGATCCTGCTCGAAGGGGAGTGGGGGCTGATGCAGACGCCGCTCGACGTGCCGCTCGTGCAGTTTGGCCGTCAGGTGCGCCGCCCGCGCCGCTGGTATCACTGCTGTTCCGGCGAGCATGCGGCGATCCTCAAAGGCTGCAAGCTCCGCGGCTGGCGGCGCGTCGGCTACGTCTGGCCGCACCATCCGTTTTTCCAGGAGTACCTCGGCTACATCAAAAGTGTTCTCGGTCCCGAGTGGAAGATGGGGACGATCGCGAAAGACGGCTGCGGACTGCCGACCGTCTCGATGACCGTCACCGATCTCGCGAGACTCTTCGCGAACCTCGTCACCGAGAAAGACGTCGACTGGATCTGGAACGCGATGATCGAGCATCCCGATCTCATCGGCGGCTTCAACCGGCTCGACTCGACGATCCTCAAAGCGTGCGGCGGCCGCGTGCTCGCGAAGGAAGGAGCGGACGGTCTGCTCGGGCTTTCGATCGAGCATCCCGAATTTCCGGAAGGGCTCGGCGTGGTCGTGAAGATCGCGCACGGCTGGAACCCGCAGGCGACCTGGTACATCGCCCGCTACATCCTCGGCGTGCTCGGATTCGAATTCCGCAATCCCTACAAGCTGCGGCGGCAGAAAGCGTTCATCGTCCCCGAGGTGATACCGCCGCAACTGCGCGAACGGATGACGAAGATCGTGCCGTGGGATTCGTGGGATCCCGACATCGATCGCTGGGAGTTCGACCCGGAGGCGTTCGTTGCGCCTCGGTAATTTCATCGACGGCCGGTTCGTCGCCCCGCATGCGCAGCAGTATTTCGATGACCTCGAGCCGGCGAGCGGCGACGTCCTCGCGGAGATTCCGGACAGCGATTCTGAGGATGTCGACGCTGCAGTGGCGGCGGCGAAGCGCGCGTTTCCGATGTGGTCGAAGACGCGCACCGAAGAGCGGTCGCGCATCCTGCTGAAACTCGCAGACCTCATCGAACGAAACCTCGATGAGCTCGCGCAACTCGAGAGTCGCGACAACGGCAAGCCGGTTTCGCTCGCGAAGCGGATGGACATCCCGCGCGCGGTTGCGAATTTTCGCTTCTTCGCGACGGCGATCCTGCATCACGCGACGGAAGCGCACGTGACCGACAACGTCGCGTTGAACTACACGCTGCGCCAGCCGGTCGGCGTCGCGGGACTCATCTCGCCGTGGAATCTGCCGCTGTATCTGCTGTCGTGGAAAATCGCGCCGGCCATTGCCAGCGGCAACACGTGCGTCGCGAAACCGAGCGAGCTCACGCCGCTCACCGCGCATCGACTGGCCGAGTTGTCGATCGACGCGGGACTCCCGCCGGGCGTGATGAACATCGTGCACGGCTACGGCGCGAAAGCCGGCGCGGCCATCTGCGAGCATCCCGACGTACCGCTGATTTCGTTTACGGGCGGAACAGTGACGGGCGCGCGCGTCGCGGCCGCGGCGGCGCCGATGTTCAAGAAGCTCTCGCTGGAGCTCGGCGGGAAGAATCCGAATCTGATTTTCGCCGACGCCGATCTCGATCAGGCCATTACGACCTCGATTCAATCGAGCTTCGCCAATCAGGGTGAGATCTGTCTGTGCGGTTCGCGCATTTTCGTCGAGCGCGCCATTTACACGCAGTTCGTCGAACGATTCGTCGAGGCGACGAAGAAGCTGCGCATCGGCGATCCGACCGATGCGACGACGGATGTCGGCGCATTGATCAGCGAGGCGCATCTGCAGAAAGTCAGCGGATACATCGAGCTCGCCAGGCAGGAAGGCGGAACGCTGCTCACCGGCGGACGTCGCGTCGCGCGCCCCGGCTTCTTCATGGAACCGGCGGTCATTACAGGCCTGGGCTGCGATCGTCGCGTCTTACAGGAAGAAATCTTCGGACCGGTGGTGACGATCACGCCGTTCGACGGCGATGACGAGGCGGTCGCGTTCGCGAATTCGACGCGGTATGGCTTGTCGGCGACGGTCTGGACGCGCGACCTGCAGCGCGCGCATCGCGTGGCCGCGGAATTACACGCCGGAACGGTGTGGATCAATTGCTGGCTGCTGCGCGATCTGCGCGTGCCGTTCGGCGGAATGAAGGACAGCGGCGTCGGCCGTGAAGGCGGCTTCGAGTCGTTGACGTTTTTCACAGAAGCCAAGAATGTGTGCGTGAAACTGACCTGATGGAGCGGGTGAAACCATGAGCAAAGGCGAAATCGTCGGTGGCGTCCTCGCGCCGCATCCTCCTCACATCGTCTATGGCGAAAACCACTGGCGCAACGAGCCCAGGTCCGAGTGCGGCTGGGAAGTGCTGCGCTGGGGCTATGAGCGCGCACGCAAACATTTCCTCGCCAAGAAGCCGGACGTGATCCTCGTGCACTCGCCGCACTGGCAGACCGTGATCGGCCATCATTTCCTCGGCCTGCCGGAATTTCACGGACTCTCGGTCGACCCGATCTTTCCGAATCTCTTTCGTTTTCAGTATGACCTGAAGGTCGACGTCGAATTGGCCGAAATGATCGCCGAGGAGGGGAAGGAGCTGGGACTTATCACCAAGATGATGAGAAACCCGCACTTCCGCGTCGACTACGGCACGATCGTCTCGTGCCACATGATGAATCCCGAATGGGACATCCCGATCGTCGGCATTTCGTCCAACAATTCTCCTTATTACTTCTCCAATGAAATGGGTCAGGCCCAGATGGTCCAGCTCGGCCAGGCCACGAAGCGGGCCATTGAAAAGAGCGGGAAGCGAGCCGTTCTTCTGGCCTCGAATACGCTTTCCCACCGCCACTTCACCACCGAGCCCGACATCCCCGAAGACATGTCCCGCGAGCACGTTTACGAGCACAGTGGCTATCTGTGGGACATGCAGGTCATCGACCTGATGCGCAAAGGCCGCACAAGAGAGCTCATCGCCATCCTCCCTGAGTTCATGGACCACGCCGTCAGCGAAGTCAAAGCCGGTTCCCTCGCCTGGATGCTCAGCGCCCTCGACTTCCCCGAATACCCCGCCGAGGTTTACGGATACTGGACCGTGATCGGAACCGGAAACGCGGTGGTGGGGTGGGATCCGGTGTTGCGGGAGGGGGCGGTGTCGCAGGTGGTTTGAAGCGAATTGAAAATTGAAAAATTGAAAATTGAAATCAGGCGATGGAGAGCGGGAAAGGTGCGGAGCTTCGGGAGCGCGTGTTCGAGTTCGGCGTGGCCGTGCTCGGGATGCACCGTTTTTACTACCGCCGTGAACCTTCATTGCGTGGTGCGACACAACAGGCCTCCGCGGCAGCGACCAGCATTGGAGCCAATCTCGAAGAAGCAGATGCAGGACAGAGTCGAGCGGACTTCACATCGAAATGCAATATCGCGCTGAAGGAAGCGCGCGAGACGCGCTATTGGCTGCGCATCGTCGCCAGATTCGCCCCATCGTCACGAATGGACGAATTGGTTGCCGAATCGACCGAACTCATTGCGATTCTCACCGCTATCGTCAGAAAGAGCAGAAACAAATGAAGAGAAGCCGTGCCGCGCGCACAATTTTCAATTTTCAATTTTCAATTTTCAATTCAGGAATCAGCCGATGATCCTGAAAGCCTACATCGTCCCCGGCCAGCCTCACCCGCTCCTCGCGCCGGAGAAGAACGCCGGCTGGGCTTCGCTGCGTCGTTCTTATGAGGCGGTCGGGCGGGAGATTGCCCGGTCGGGCGCGGAGTTGATGCTCGTTTATTCGACGCAGTGGTTTTCGGTCATTGGCCATCTGTTTCAGGTCGATCCGCGGCCGCGGTGGACGCTGGTCGATCCGAATTGGTATGAGTTCGGGGAGATTCCTTATGAATTCCGGATCGATCCGGAGTTCGGGAAGCTTTATGCGAAGCTCTGTAAAGAGCACGGCATGCAGGCGGCCACGGTCGCGTATCACGGGTTTCCGATCGATACCGGAACGGTGGTCGCATTGAAGCTGCTCAATCCCGACAACGCCATTCCGGCATCGATCGTATCTTGCAACATTTACGCGGAGCGTGAGGAGACGCGCGCGCTCGGATTCGCCGGCCGGGCAGCGATCGAGGCGTACGGCAAGAAGACGGTCGTCGTCTGTGTAACGAATCTCTCCAATCGCTATGAAGTAGCGGAAATCGACCCCGCCCACGACCGGATCTCGTCGCAGAAAGACGACGAGTGGAATCGCAAATTGCTGGAGATGCTCGGCGAGGGACGGCTGGAGGATGTCGCGCAGGTGGCGCGTGATTTCGCGCGCGAAGCGAATGCGGACATGAATTTCAAGGCCATCTGGTGGCTCGGCGCGGTGATGGGCGAGCACAATCGCTATGACGGAAAGGTCTGGGATTATCAGCCGGTATGGGGCACCGGAAACGCCATCGTCGAATTGACGCCCAACGAGCGCAAGCAGATGGAGTGGGAGAAGGAGTTCGACGAAGGGCCGCTGCCGGCGTTTGCGGCCGGGACGGGACTCGAGTCGCACAATGTCCTGGCTGAAGCTCCCGACACGCATCGCGAAAGCGAGCTGTCTTCGCAGGATGCAGGAGCATTGGACGCGCCGCCGCCGAATCCGAACGTCATCCGCACCGAGAAAGCGCCCAAGCCGGTCGGTCCCTATCCGCACGCGCGGCGGGTCGGCAGCATGCTGTTTCTTTCGGGCATCGGGCCACGCACACCGGGCACAGGGGAGATTCCGGGCCTGTTGCGCGATGGTGCGGGGAGCGTGATCGGTCACGACATCGAAGTGCAGACACGCGCCTGTCTCGACAACATCAAGACCATCCTCGAGGAAGCGGGATCGTCCCTGGAGAAAGTCGTCGACGTCACGGTGTATCTCACCGACATGCAGCGCGATTTCGCGACCTTCAATCGCGTCTATGGCGAATACCTCGGTCACGTACAGCCGACGCGTACGACGGTCGGCGTCGATTCGCTGCCGACCCCGATTGCCATTGAACTGAAAGTGATTGCCTCGTCGTGACCTTCATCGACATCTCGCCGCTCGTCGATCCGGCCATCGCGGTGTGGCCCGGCGATACGCCGTATGCCCGCAATGTCAGTCTGGACATGGCGGCGGGCGCGAATCTCACACTGTCGGACATTCGGACGACCGTGCACGTCGGCGCACACGCCGATGCGCCGAGTCATTACAGCGCCGGCGACGAAGACATCGGTTCACGCAGCCTGCATTACTACCTCGGGCCGTGCGTCGTGTGGCATGTCGACGTGGCGCGCGGCGCGCGCATTACGCCGGCGCATGTAGCCGGCAAGCCGCTCATGGCAACGCGCGTGTTGTTCCACACCGGAACGTTCCCCGATCCGCGCCATTGGAATGAGGATTTCGCAAGCCTGTCGGCGGAGCTCGTCGACTGGCTGCATGCAAGGGGCGTCATTACGGTCGGCATCGATACGCCGTCCGTCGATTTGTTCGACGACAAAGTGCTCGAAGCGCATCAGGCGCTGGCGCGGCACGACATGGCCAACCTCGAGGGGCTGGTGCTCGATCGTGTCGCGGAAGGCCGCTACGAGCTGATCGCACTGCCGCTGCGCCTGGCAGGCGCCGACGGCAGTCCCGTGCGCGCGGTGTTGCGCGGCGTGTAGTGTCGAAACGCGCCGTCTCTAAGATTGCGTGTAGGCCGCGAGCAGTCTTTCGGCGGCGGCTTCGTAGCCGAAAAGCTGCGACCGCTCCACCACCACGCGCGCCAGATCCTGGGCGAGCAACTCCGCGGCGAGCGTTGCCAGCGCCTCGGGCGTCGGGGCAGACGCGACGTGCCGCGGTCCGGTCAACGCCGCAACCCCTTCGATCGGATACGACGCGGGTGCGACGCCGCAGGCCATCGCTTCGAGCACAGCGCGATGCCCTTCATCGGAGCCTTTCGCGGTGAACAGCAGCAGGTTCGATGCGCGGTAGTGCTCGGCGAGATCGGTCTCGTGATAGCCGGCCCAGAGAACGTGATCGCTGATGCCGAGGGAGGAGGCGAGCGATTCGAGGAACGGACGGTGCTCGCCGTGGCCGATGATCATCATCCGGCAGGCGACACGTTGGCGCAGCACCGCGAACGTCTGCAGCGCCTCTTCGAACCCGCGCCCCTGGGAAAGCTTGCCGATCACCGTCACGATCTTTTCGTCCGCCGCGATGCCGTGTAGAGCGCGCGCGTCGGGGCCGGTGGCGGTGAACTGTCGATGATCGAGCGGCGGCGGAGTGAAGATCGTCTTGCGGCCCTCGAGCGCCCGGGCATCGCGGAACTGTTCGTTGATCACGAACAGAAGATCGCTGCGCCGAATGAGCGATCGCGTGAGCACGTCCGTTCGCAGCACGCGACGCGAATGAAACGTCCGGGCAACGCGCATGCGGCGGTCACGGGCGACGAATCTCGCCAGCCAGTGGTCGTAGGTCAGGTGCGAGTGAATGACGTCGAAGCCGTGGCGTTCGACCATCCGGTCGAGTGCCTGCGTGCTGCGCAGGAACGCGAGCGGATGTTGCGCTTTCTCGATCAGCGGATGTGCGAAGTCGTGATGGGCGAGCTTCGCTTCGAGCTTGTAGCCGCCGACGTACGCGTAATGTGCATCGACGCCGGCGGCGCGAAGCGCTTCCACTTCTGCGAATGCGGGTGCGGCCGCGCCGGTCCAGCGGTTTCCCGCTGCGAGATGGAGGACTTTCAATCTGCGATCTGCCGTCTGATATATTCGCGCGCCATGGCCGTCGACCAGGAACTGCTCGAAATTCTAGCGTGCCCTCTCTGCAAGGAGGAGGTGAAGCTGGTGCCGCTCGCCGATGCGCGCCGCACCGCGGTGCGGGACAAATTCCGCGAGAAATTTCGCAACGAAGAACCGGTCGTCGAGCAGGGCCTCCAGTGCGTCAAGTGCCACCGCGTCTACCCGATCGTCAGCGACATCCCGGTGATGCTCGTCGAGGAAGCGTTCGAAGAGAACTGACGGTGTCGGGATGAAGGAGCCGCTTCATCCTTCGTTGATCGTTCGCTGCGCGGTCTATCTCTACATCGCGCACATCCTTCTGCTCGGCAAGATCGCGCTCCTCGAGCTGACCTGCTTCTGGTGCGGCTTCTACTTCTGCTGGGCCTGCGCGCGGCGCGAAGCGCGCGTCTCGTTTCACATCCTCTACTTTCCGCTCTTCGTGTTCGCGCTGGCCACGACCCTCTCCGCCATCGGCGCCGGCAACCCGGCCGAGATGTACGGGCAGTCGATCATCTGGTTCAAGGTCCTCATCTTTCCCCTCTCGATGATGCTGTTGCGCGAGGTGCCGCGTCTGCGCGAGCGGCTCGTGTACGTCTACACGATCTTCGGCTTCGGCATGGGCGGCTGGGGCCTGCTCGAATACGTCTTTCAGAGCAACCGCGATCTCGAACATCGCATCAACGGACCGGTCTCGCACGTCATGACCTTCTCCGGATTGCTCATGACCATGTCGCTGCTTTTTCTCGTGCTCTGGTGGCATCAGCGGAAATGGTGGCAGCTGGCGACGATCCTCAGCGCGACCTCGGCGCTCGTGCTCACCTACACGCGCAGCGCATGGCTCGGATGGATGGCGGCGGTGCTGGTGCTCGTCGCCGGGACGCGCGTGCGGCGTCTGGCGATGTACTTCCTGCCGCTGGCGCTGCTCGTGATCACGTTTCTGCCGCTCTCGATTTTCGGGCGGCTGATCTCGACGTTCGACTTTCAGCAGACCTCGAACTTCGATCGCATCCGCATGGCTCAGGCCGGCATCGAAATGATCCGCGATCATCCGGTGCTCGGCGTCGGACCGTCGAACGTGAAAGAGGAGTACGCGCTCTACCGCGCGCACGACGCGCCGCGGGCGCGGCCGCCGCATCTGCACAACAACATCATTCAGCTCTGGGCCGAGCGCGGCATCCTCGGGCTGGCCTCCTACCTCGTGTTTCTCGCGCTCTTCCTGCGCGAGTGCATTCGCGCGTGGAGCACGCCGAAGAAGATGTGGGCGCAGGCGGGGGTGGCCATCACGGTCGCCCTCGCCGTGGCGGGACTCTTCGAGTTCAACTTCGGAGATACCGAGGTCTTCTTTCTGATGCTGAATGTGATGGCGTATCTGCTCGTCCAGATGGAGCAGCCGGCAGAGCAGCCTGAGCCGGCGATGAATACGACCCGCCCCCTCCTTGTTCCTGCCACCACTTGAGTGAACCCGCGCGAGCGGGGAGAACCTTTTCGTCATGTCCGCGTCCAAAGGCAGAGAAACCGGGATGAAGCACCTGAGCGATCAGGAACTGATGCGTATCGTTCAGGCGGGCGACTACTCCCCGGCCTCAGAGATTTACGACCGGTACAGCGGCAGGATCTACAACTTCGCCTTTCGCTTTCTGAAGAACGCGGAGGCCGCTGAAGACGCGACACAGGAAGTGTTCGTCAAGATGCTCAAGCATGCGAATCAGTTTCAGGGCGACGCCAAGCTTTCGACATGGTTGTTCTCGATCACCGCGAACTGGTGCCGGGATCATCTGCGCAAAGCGGACAACAAGGTCAAGGAGAGCGACGACGTCCTCGTGCAGCTCCCGGCGCCGAGCGATCACGCGCCCGATCGCAACCTGGAGCGTCGCGAGAACGAGCAACGCGTGCGGCGGGCGCTGGAGGCTCTGACGCCCGAGCAGCGCGAGGCCATTCTGCTGTCGCGGTACCAGGGCTTGTCGTATGCGGAGATCGCGCAGATCGCCGGCTGCAGTGAGGGGGCGGTCAAGACCCGGGTCTTCCGCGCGATGGAAACGTTGAAAAAGACGCTCATGGCTGACATGAGCGGAGGTGACCGATGTCTGAATGCAGTGCCTTGAGAGAAAGCATGCCGCTCCTGCTGACCGAGTCGCTCGACCCGGTGCGGCGTGAGCTGACGCATCAGCACATCGAGACGTGCGCGGTTTGCGGCGTCGAATGGGAGGCCTGCAAAGAGACCTGGTCCCTGCTCGGCGAACTTCCGGAAGTCGACGTCCCGGCGCGGGTGAAAGCGAATTTCATGGCCGCCGCCGGTCTCGCACCGCAGCGCGTGTCGGAGAGCAACGAGGCCCCCGCGAACGTGGTGCCCTTTCAGCGCCGCAAGGCGTTCCGCTGGCTGGCGCAGGCCGCCGCGGTCGTCGTGATCGCCGGAGGAAGCTACTTCGCCGGCAGCAACCGCGCGCCGGAACCGCTGCAGGCCCGCGCCGAAACGCCGGCCAGCATCACCGGCGTGAGCATGGCGCCGAGCGCGATCATGCCGGTCTCGCTCGCCGAGACGCGCGTGCTCGATGCCGAATCGATGAACCCCGACATCGAAGGGCGCCCGAACATCAGCAATGTGAAATTCGTCGACTCCGATGCGAGCGACGACAAGATCGGCGTCTCGTTCGACGTCACCTCGCACTGGACCGTCACCGGCAGCCCGCGCGACAAGAGTCTCGTGCGCCTCTTCTCCTACATGATGGAAACGGAGTCGACCAACACGCAGCGCTCCGGCGCGATCGAGTCGGTGCGGCGCATGTACTCCGATCCGGCGAATGCCGATCCGGAGATCGCGAACTCGCTCGCCAAGATCCTGCGCAACGACACCCAGCATGAAGGGGTCCGCCTGCGCGCGGTCGAGACGCTGACGACGCTGCCCGCCTCCGGTTCGACCGAAACGCGTGCGGCGTTGATCGAAGCGCTCAAGAGCGATCCGAATCCGTCGGTGCGCATCAAGGCGGTCGAAGCGCTCGCGAATCTCGCGCGCAGCGGAGACGCCGCCGCCGTCGACACGCTGCGTCAGAAGGCGACGCAGCAGGACGAGAACGCTTACGTCCGCGTCAAAGCCGCGGAAGCCCTCAGCAACATCAAGTAAATCCCAGCAATGATCATTCGAGCGCTCATTACCGCGGTCCTTGTCGGCTCCACTCTCGTGGCTGAGGCCGCGCCTGTGAAGAAGACATTCCGCGCGAGGCAGAAGTTCGACGTCCAGGCGGGCGGCACGTTCGTGCTCGACAACGCCGTCGGCAACGTGCAGATCATCGGCACGGACAAAGCGGCCACCGAGGCGGTGGTGACGCGCACGATCGTCGGCGAAGATGCTGCCGCCGTCGAGGAAGGGCGCAAGAACACCACGTATCTGATCGGCGGCGATGCGAAGACGCGCGTGGCGCGCACCGTCATCACCGGCCGCACGAAGAAGTGGGACGCAAACGTGCTGTGGCAGGTGAACGTGCCGCGCGGAATCGCGGTGCGCGTGGTCTCACGCACCGGCGAGATCATCGTCCGCGACATCCTCGGCAACATCGCCGTGCAGAACGTCAGCGGCACGGTGGTGCTCGAGAACGTCGCCGCCGGCGCGATCGTCGAGAGCGCGAACGGCTCGATCATCTACAGCTCCACACAGCCGCGCGCCGATGCGCGACTCACCAGCATCAACGGCAACATCACCGTCACACTCGCGCCGGGTGCCGACTTCCGCTGGATCGCGGAATCGCTCAAGGGCGACATCCGCACCAACTTTCCGGCGCGCGGCGCATTCATCAACACCAGCTTCCGCGCCAGCGTGAACGCGCCCGGGGGCCCGGTGCTGCAGACGATGTCGATCACCGGCAGCATTCATCTGCTCACCACCGGCTCGTCACCGCAGCAGGCGGAATCGGTCAAGCGGCCGCTCGCCTCGCGCGTCGTGACCTCGCCGATGGTCAGCAACATGAGCGCCGCGCCCCCGAAGCCGCAGTTCGCGAACGGCGTCTACAAATACGCCACGAACATCGGCGACGTGCGCATCCCCGAAATCCCCGGTAACGCCGACATCCTCACCGGCGCCGGCAAGGTGCAGCTCGGCGCGGTGGCGGGGAATGCGCGCGTCGTGTCGCACGGCGGGCCGCTGCAGTTCGGCGAGATCATGGGAACGATCAACGCCACCACGCGCGCGGGCGACATCCTCGTCGACTCCGCGCGCCGCGGCGGCGTGCTGTCGACGAAAGGCGGCACGATCCGCCTGCTCTACACGAGCGGTCCGACGCGCCTCGAGTCGGGCGGCGGGGACGTGATCGTGCGCCAGGCCGCGGCGCCGATTCAGGCGGAAACGCGCTCCGGCGACATCTCCATCACGCTCGATCCCGGCACCAAGACCGAGAACATCACCGCGGCGACGATGAAGGGGAACATCCTTCTGAACGTGCCGGCGCGCTTCGCCGCCGACGTCGACGCGGTGATCGAAACGTTCGATCCGAACACCGACAGCATCGAATCCGATCTCCCCGGCCTCTCCATCTCGCGCGAAGCGATCGATGGCGGCCGCACCCGCATCCGCGCCACCGGCAAACTCAACGGCGGCGGCGAACGCGTGAAGCTGCAGGCGATCGGCGGCGACATCCGCATCACCACCGCCAGCATCGGCCCCACCGTCGTCGCCCCCAAATGAATCGCCACGGCCGGGCCGGGCCGGGCCGGCACGGCCGGCTGCGCTTGTTGCTTCGCTGGAGGCACGTGCGGCTGCCGAGTGGATGCGGTCGTCGCGGATGTTTACGGAGAACGCCTTCGACCTCTTCAGTTGAAACGATCTCTCTGACAACTCACAACGGTCGGCACCAACTTGGCAGCCGTACGTGCAGTCTGCGAAGCAACGAGCGCAGCCGGCCGTGCCGGCTAGCGCGGCTGGCCGTGGGGGCTGTAGGATTCGCGGTCTGGATACGAAACCCAGGAGGCAGAAAATTTGAGATCCATTCTTTACGGCTTCATGATGTTTGCAGCGGTGGCTTGTTCGGGCACCGACTCCGCAACGACGTCCGGCGACACGACGGCGACGGCGACTGCCGCGACCGAGACCACCGCCTCGCAGACGCAGACCGCGGAGGCGCCGATGGCGTCTGCTGCGCCCGCGGCGGAAGAGAAGGAGAAATCGATGGGTGAATATGACAACAAAGTGGCCGAGCTGCACACGACGGCCGGGGAGATCGACATCCGGTTTTACTCGGACGTCGCCCCCAACCACGTCAAGAACTTCATCGACCTCGCCAGGCAGGGCTTCTACAACGGCACCAAGTTCCATCGCGTCATCCCCGGCTTCATGATTCAGGGCGGCGATCCGAACACCATCTCCGGCAGCCCTGCCACGTGGGGCACGGGCGGCTCGCCGAATCGCCTCAAGGCCGAGTTCAGCGGCGTTCCGCACAAGCGCGGCATCGTCTCGATGGCTCGTTCGAGCGATCCGGACAGCGCCTCCTCGCAGTTCTTCATCGTCGTCAAAGACTCGAACTTCCTCGATCGCCAGTACTCCGTCTTCGGCGAAGTGACGAAGGGGATGGACGTGGCGGACAAGATCGTCAACGCGCCGCGCGGGGCGATGGATCGTCCGAACGAGCCGGTCTCCATCACCAAGATCGTCATTCGTGACGCGAAGGAAGACGAGAAGGGTTCTGCTCCGCAATAAACCTTCGTGAGCTCACTTCCGCCCGACGCGGCGCAGTACCTGGAACATTGGCTCGGCCCCGGCATGGTCGCCCGCCCGCTCGCGGGCGACGCTTCGGTTCGCGCCTACTACCGCGTCACGGCGCCGGATGGGCGGACCTGGATTCTGGCGTATTACCCGGAGGAAGTGCGCGGCCAGCTCGCGCGCTTCCTCTCTTCGTATGAGGTGGTCGCGCCGCACGCGAGGCTTCCCGAAGTCGTGCAGCATTGCGACATCGCGGTCCTGCAGCACGACGTCGGGGACCGCACCCTTTTCGACGTTCTGCACGACGATCGCGACGAAGGCATCCGGCTGTACCACGCGGCCATCGACCTGCTGGTGCGTTTCCAGCGCGCGCCCGATCGTCGCCTCAACACACCCTTCACCGCCGAGTTTTTCTACAACGAGCTGGCGATGGCGCGGGAGTTCTACGTCGAGCGGCTCATGGGCGGCACCGGTGCGGATCTCGAACCGTACGCGAAATCGATCTGCGAAAGTGTCGCACGACATCCGTACGTGCTATGTCACCGCGATTATCACGGCCAGAATATTCACATCTTTAATGAGCAGCTTTTTTTGATTGATTATCAGGACCTGAGAATGGGTCCCGATACCTACGACCTCGCGTCCCTCCTGCGCGACCGCGGCGTGGCCCGCATCCTCGGCGACGGCACCGAGCTCGAGTTCCTCGAGCTCTACCGCGCGCGCATCGGTGCGGACGCGGCGATTCGCCGGCGCTACTTCGAAACGCTGCTGCAGCGCTCGATCAAGATCCTCGGCACGTTCGCAAAGCAACCGATCGCCCGCGGCCGCATGCACTACCTCGACTTCATCCCGGCCACGCTGGAGAGCATCGAGCGCTGCCTCGAGGAGTTGCCGGAGTACGCCCCGGTTCGCGATATCGTGCCGCTCGCGTTCGATTTGGATGCGGCGCGCGAGCGCGCACGGAAGTTGAACGACGCTATCTCGGAGTAAACATGGCAAAACACAAGATCACCCTTCTTCCCGGCGACGGCATCGGCCCCGAAGTGACGGCGGCCGTGGTGCAGATCATCGAATGCGCGGGCGTCGACGTGGAGTGGGAGAAGTACTTCGTCGGCGCGGAAGCGATCTCGCGCTTCGGCGATCCGCTGCCGCCCGACGTGCTCGAATCGATCGTGCGCAACAAGGTCGCGCTCAAGGGACCGGTCACGACTCCGGTCGGCACCGGCTTCGCGTCGATCAACGTTCGTCTGCGCAAGACCCTCGATCTCTACGCGAACCTCCGTCCCGTCCGTTCGATGCCGAACGTGAAGACGCGCTATGAGGACATCGACCTCGTGGTCGTCCGCGAAAACACCGAATCGCTCTACGCGGGGCTCGAGCACGAAGTCATCCCCGGCGTCGTCGAGTCGCTGAAGATCATCACCGAGAAAGCCTCCACGCGCATCGCGCGCTTCGCGTTCGAATACGCCCGCACGCATGGCCGCAAGCGCGTCACCGCGGTGCACAAGGCCAACATCATGAAGTTGTCGGACGGCCTCTTCCTGCAGTGCTTCCGCAACGTCGCGAAGGAGTATCCGAACATCGAGGCCGACGACCGCATCGTCGACAACCTCTGCATGCAGCTGGTCGTGAATCCGAACCAGTTCGACATCCTGCTCCTCGAGAACCTCTACGGCGACATCGTCTCCGATCTCACCGCCGGACTGGTGGGCGGGCTCGGCGTCGTGGCCGGCGCGAACATCGGCCTCAACGGCGCGGTGTTCGAGGCGGTACATGGCAGCGCGCCCGACATCGCCGGCCAGAACAAGGCCAACCCGCTCGCGCTGCTGCAGTCGGCCGTGCTCATGCTGCAGCACATCGGCGAGATGGGGCCGGCCAAACGCATCCAGGATGCGATCGTGAAGGTGCTGGCCATGGGGCCGGAGCACCGCACTCGCGACATCGGCGGCGAAGGCTCGACGACTGATTTCACCTCCGCCATCTGCGGCGTGCTGCGCAAGGGAACGCGCGCCACGGATTAGACGCCGAACTGGACATACGTCATCCCGTGCCTCGGCACGGGATGACCCGCGGCGCGGAATGACACGTTGATGAACGACGCTCTCGTCCGCGGCATCACCCTCTTCAACGAGCAGCACTTCTGGCACGCCCATGAAGCGTGGGAAGAGCTGTGGCTGGCGGCGGCCGGCGACGAGAGGATTTTTCTGCAGGGGCTGATTCAGCTCGCGGCTGCCTATCATCATGTGCAACGCGGCACGTTTCGCGGCGGGGTGCGGCTGTTTGACGCCGCCCTGCGCAAGCTTTCACCCTTTCCCGACGGGTACTTCGGTATGGATCGCGCGAAGGTGATCGAGTGCGCGCTCGCGCATCGAAAAAAGATCGCGCGTGGCGAGCATATCGATGGGAATGACTTCCCGAAGTTCGGCTAGAATCATTTCCTCTCTTCAATCTCCAGGGAACCTCATTCGTCGAGGGGTCTGAATGCAGGAAATGGATCAACGGGACCGGGAGCTGCTGGGTGCTCTGCAGGGGGAGATTCCACTCGTTTCGACGCCGTTTGCGTTTCTCGGACAGACGTTGGACATGTCCGAGAAGGAAGTGATCAAGCGTACGGAACGACTGAAGCGCGACGGCATCGTGCGACAGCTGGCCGCGCACTTCGACGCGCGGGCCCTCGGCTATCGTTCCTGTCTCGTCGCCGCGCGAGTGTCGCCCGATCGCATCGATGAGTCCGCGGCGGTCATCAACGCGCATCCCGGCGTGACGCAGAACTATCGCCGCAACAACGATCTCAATCTCTGGTTCACGATCTTCGTCTCGCCGCTCTCGAAGCTCGGCCTCGACAAGACCGTGGAGCTGCTGGGCCGCGAGGCCGAGTGCGAGACCGTGCGCGCGCTGCCGACGCTGCGTCTCTTTAAGACCAGCGGCGCCGACGGCGAGTCCCATCACGACGGCGAGCATCAGAGCGACTACACGCCGCTCACGCCGCTCGAGATCGAATGCGTTCGTCTGCTGCAGCGCGATCTGCCGCTGCAGCCGCGCCCGTTCGATGCGCTCGCGCGCATGACCGGCGTGGCGGCGGAAGAGCTGCTCACCGCCGCGCGCACGCTGCACAAGCGCGGGCAGATCCGCCGCTTCTCGGCCGTGATTCAGCCGCGCAAGGCCGGTTTCACCGCGTCGGCGATGGGCGTGTGGGTCGTCCCCGAGAACGGGATGGACGACTACGCCGCGAAGCTGACGCAGCATCGCGCCGTTTCGCACTGTTATCTCCGTCCGACGTACGACGACTGGCCGTACAACCTCTACACGACCGTGCATGCGCGCTCCGTCGACGAATGCGAGTCGGTCATCAACGATCTCGCCATCGACTGCGGTCTCTCGCAGAAGCAGGCCCTCTTCCCGACGAAGGAGTACCGCAAAGTGCGCGCGAGCTTTTTCTCGCGCGAGGCGGAGGATTGGGAAGACGCCCACGGTGCGAGGCTCGCGGCCGCGGCGGGTTAGTTGTTCGACTCGATTCGTCCGGACGACGCCCCGACGCGTCTTCGAAACGCCGCCATCGTGCCGCTGGCGGCGTTTCTGTTTGTGCAGCTCTACTTCTCGTTCACGACGTTTCTTCCGCGCGTTCCGGCGGCCCTGTTCTGGAGCGTGGCCGTCGTGCTGTTCGCCGCGACCGTTACGGGTGCGGTGTTGATCGTGCGGGCCTCGCGGCGCGAACAGCTGCGCGGACGCACGCTCGCGTGGTTCGTCGCGGCGATCGTCTCTGAACTCGTCTGTCTCCGATTTTTTCTGCTGATGGTGCTGCCATGGATCTGACCTATCCCACCGTTCCGTACACGCGCGAGCGCAGGTCGGAGGACGAGATGCGTCGTGACGCGCGCGCGTTCCTCGAGACCCTTCGTCTGCGTCGCAGCGTGCGCGAGTTCTCCAGCGATCCGATTCCCGACGATGTGCTCGAGCTCGCGATCGAGGCGGCGTCGCTCGCACCGTCTGGCGCGAACATGCAGCCGTGGATGTTCGTCGTCGTGCGCGATCCGGCCGTCAAGCGCGAGATCCGCATCGCCGCGGAGAAGGAAGAGTACGCGAGCTACAACGGCCGCATGACGGACGAGTGGCTGCGCGCGCTCGCGCCGCTGCAGACCGACTGGCACAAGGAGTTCCTCGAACGCGCGCCCGCACTGATCGTCCTCTTCGCGCAGAACTACGGTCTCGACGCCGGCGGCAATCACGTCACGCATTACTACGTGAACGAATCGGTCGGTATCGCCGCCGGTTTCCTGCTCGCCGCGCTCAATGCCGCCGGGCTCGCGACGCTGACGCACACGCCGAGTCCGATGGGATTCCTGCGCGAGATTCTTGACCGCCCGAAGAACGAACGCGCGTATCTGCTCATCCCGGTCGGTTACCCGGCCGAGGATTGTCGCGTTCCGGCGATTGAAAAGAAGGGCTTGGAAGAGGTGAGGATCGTCAGGTGAGGGAGTGCGATGGCGCGCTCCCTCAGGATGACGATTCTTCTGCTTTCTCGACCGCCGCGTTCGCGCCTTGAAATCCGATCTTCGAGTGGGTGCCGTCGCAGAAGGGTTTCATGGTCGAGCCGCCGCAGCGGCAGAGTGCGCGTTTGGTCCAGGGGACTTCATTACCGGCGGCGTCGACGAGTTTCACGTCTTCGCCTTCGACGAGATAGGGGCCGTTGTCGCGAATCTTGATCGTGATGGTCATTAGAAGATCGGGTTCTCTGCTTTGTGGTGGAACTCCCACTGATAGGTGTAGCCGGGGAAATCGACCGGGACGACGTAGTTCACTTCGACCCGGATGTTGGCCGGGGTGCGGTCGATCCTGACGTCGCTTTCCTTCACCGCGAAGCCGAGTTGTTCGGCCTTGGTGACGATCGCTTTCGTGATCTGCTTGTCATTGTGCTGACCGGCCGATTTCGACTCGTCGTACACGACGTCGCGCATCTCCGCCGCTTTCACCTTGACCGGGATCATCTTGTACGCGATCAGTGCCGCGACGAGCAGCAGGGCGAGACCGACCAGACAACCGAATTGACCTTCACCGCGTTCATGACGCTTGCGCCGCATGTGTGGACCTCCCGAACGAACTGCGCGTGAGAGTAACAGGTCACTCGATCCATTTGAAGATGCGGCCGCTTCGGCTGGTGCGCGTCGTCGCGTCGCGCGATGCATCTCCTTCGGCGTGGACGATCTCGCGATGCGCGTTGCTCGACGACCAGAGCACGAGCCGCGCGCGCCCGACGATGCGTTCCCGCGGAATGACGCCCCACGAGCGGCTGTCGAGCGAGTCCTCGCGGTTGTCACCGAGAACGAAGTAGGAGTCGGCCGGAACGAGCTGAGCCTGGATCGCGCCGCTCATCGCCTGGCGCAGCACGTACGGCTCCGCGAGCGTGTGCTCGCCGATGCGCACGCGTCCGAGGCGGCTGTCGACGAGCTCGCCCGGCACGGCGATGACGCGCTTCACCAGCAGCTCCTCTTCATGAAGCGGTGAGCGGAACACAATCACATGTCCTCGTTCCGGCGCCGACCCGAAGTAGCGCGTGACGACGATCTGATCGCCGGGCTCGAGCGTCGGCGACATCGACGATGAGGGAATCGCGTAGATGTGCATCGCGCCGCGCGCGATCGCAGCAAGGCCGACCGCAATGGCCAGCGGCTGCAGGATCGTGCGAAGAAGTGACTTCTGGCGCATCGCTTTGTTAACGACTCAGTGCGATCGAAAGTTCCGTGAGGCGGTGGTCGGGAGTCGGTTGTCGGGAGTCGGGAAGCCCCACCCCACCACGACTCAAACGCAACGGTCGTGGGTGTGTGGCGGCCCCCCGACAACCGACAACCGACTCCCGACCACCGAAATCAATGTGACGCTGCGTGGAAGGTGTCGGAGGCGGTGGTTTTGCGCACGGGGATTGGTGCCTGTTTGACCTGGAACACCGGCATCTTCTGTTGCAGGCCTTTGAGGGCGAACTCGCCGAGGGGCTCGATGTCGAAGCTGCCGATCACGCGT
Source organism: Thermoanaerobaculia bacterium (assembly GCA_036261885.1). Classification (GTDB taxonomy): domain Bacteria; phylum Acidobacteriota; class Thermoanaerobaculia; order Gp7-AA8; family Gp7-AA8; genus QHVT01. The sequence goes on from DATAJY010000017.1 coordinate 401,218, forward strand.
TCCAGAGTGTTCTGCGAGATGACCAGCTGTCCCGGTTTCGCGACGCCGCTTTCGAGGCGTGAGGCGATGTTCACGGAGCTGCCGAGCACGGTGTAGTCGACGCGCTTCTCGGTGCCGACGTTGCCGACGACGGCCGGTCCGCTGTTGATGCCGACCCGGATCCGCACCGGCGGGAGTCCTTCCTTCGCGCGCTCTTCGTTCCAGATGTCGACGCGCTCCATCATCATCAGCCCGGCCATGATCGAGCGGTCTGCATGATCTTCCTGCGGGATCGGTGCGCCGAAGAACGCCATCACGGCGTCGCCGATGAATTTGTCGAGCGTGCCGCCGTACGCGAAGATCGCATCGACCGCGGCGCTGAAGAAGTGCGAGAGAAATTCGCGCACTTCCTCGGGGCGCTTCGTTTCCGACACCGTCGTGAAGCCGCTGATGTCGGCGAAGAGAATCGAGACGTCGGCGGTGCGCACGTCGGTTTCGGCCGAGGAGAACGTCCCTTTGACGATCTCGTCGATGACGGCGGGCGAGTGATAGCGCTCCATCTTCGAGCGGATCTTCCGCTCGTGCTCGATCTTCTCGGCCAGCTGCGCGCGTTCGATGGCTACGGCCGCGAAATTCGCGAGCGCGGTGAGGAGGTCGAGATCTTCTTCGGTGAAGCGGCCGATGTGAATCGGCGAGTCGACCTGCACGGCGCCGATCACGCGCTGGCGATTCCAGAGAGGAACGCACATCGCCGAGCGGATGCCGTGAATGGCGATCGATTTGCCGCCGAGGAGGCGTGCGTCTTCGAGCGCGTTCGAGGTCATGAGCGCGATCTGCTGCTCGGCGACCATCTTCAGGATCGTGCGCGAGATCGGGATGTCCGCGGCGTCCGCGCCTTCGATGAACTTCGTCAGTCGCGGCACCGGCTCGCCCTGTTCGTCGAAGAGAATGATCAGCCCGCGTTCCACCGGGAGGTAGCGGAAGATCATGTCCATCACCGTATTCAGCAGATCGGTGAGCTCCTCGGTCTGCAGCAGTGATTTCGCCACCTGCACGAGCACCTGGAAGATTTTTTCGCGCGTGACCGACGGCTCGCCGGGGATGCCGGGCTCGGACGGCGGACGAACGACCGCTTCCTGCACTTCGCCGAGGTCGAGGCCGAACTCCGAATTGAAGTCGGAGATGCGGCGGATGACCGTTCCGGACGGGTTGTCGAACATCGACTCGCCGGAGAAATCGACGGACGGCAACGGTTTGATGTCGAGCTGAACCGAGCCGACGAGAATCTTGTCGCCGGACGTGATGGCCGACTCGGAGATCAGGTTCCCGTTGACCTTCACTCCGTTCGTCGACTTGAGGTCGACGATCCAGTAGTGACCTTCACGCGTCTCGATTTTGGCGTGACGGCGCGAGACCGATGGATGATTCAGCACCAGATCGTTTCCTTCGGTGCGGCCGATCGACAGATCCGACTTCAGGTCGGTGACGCGCGGCACGCCGAGATCGACGTAATGGATCTGGAGCTGTTCCATGAGCGACCGATTATACGAGTGTGAGCGGCGTCGCGCTCGCCGGTGTCCGCCGCGGGTTTATACTACCGGCTCCGCGTCACTAGCCGGGTAGTTCGCTATGAGCGAGCCAGCATCGTCCGACGTCAATCCTCAGCGCCGACTCATCGTCCGTGCCGTATTGCGCACCGACGTGGGACTGGTCCGTTCTGAAAATCAGGACTTCGGGATGTACACCACTCCTGAAGAGGAGAAGGAAAGCCATCCGGGAGGACGTCTGCTCCTCGTCGCCGACGGCATGGGCGGACATCGCGGCGGTGCCACCGCCTCGCGGCTTGCGGCCGAAACGGTCAAAGCGCAATACCTCGGCAGTGAGACTGCGGACATTCCGCAGGCGCTCCGCGAGTCTCTGATGCGTGCGAACTCGCGCATTTACCACGAGGCGCAGACCAATCCCGAGCTGCGCGGCATGGGCACGACCACCTCGGCGCTCGCCGTGCGCAACGGTCACGCCTGGTTCGCGCACGTCGGCGACTCGCGCATCTACCTCGTGCGCGACGGCGCGATCAAACAGCTCACCGACGATCACTCGCTCGTGGCCACGATGGTGCGCGAGGGGCTGCTGACGCCGGCCGAGGCGGAGACGCATCCGCGCCGCAACGTGCTGCAGCGTTCGATGGGCGTGGCCGAGGACGTCGAGATCGACGTGCGTGGTCCGTTCGAGCTGCGCGCCGGCGATACGTTCATCCTCTGCAGCGACGGCTTGCACGGAGTGGTGAAGGAGCCGGAGCTGAAAGAGATCGCGGCGATGACGATCGATGCGGCCGCGGACGAGTTTCTGCGCCGCGCGCTCGAACGGGGTGCGCCCGACAACGTCACGGTCATCGTCGCCCAGGTCGAAGCGACGGACGAGGAGGTCGGCGACGACACGATCACCGAGACGTTCGAGGACACGCAGCCGCTCGACTCCACCGAGATCTCGCAGTTCGACGAGACCGTGAAAGACACGCAGAAGCTGCCGGTTCCGGAGGAGTTGCGGCAACCGCAGACGCAGACCGTGGAGATCCCGAATCTCGAGGCGTCCGCACCGCCGCCGCGCGAGCCGAAGAAATCATCGGCGCTGAAGTGGACGCTCGTGCTCGCGCTGGTCCTCGGCAGTGCGGCGGGTGCGTGGCTCTACTGGAACCATCAGGCCGACACCCGTCCGGCAGCGAATACGTCGACGCGGTAACCGCAATGGCCTGCCCCCGGAAAAATCGCGCACCGCTGCTCCTCTTCCTTCTTCTTCTTCTATCTCTCTCCTGCAAGCGCACGGTCTCGCGACTCGATGACGTGCAGAAGATGGCCTACGCGGTCAAACCCGCGGTCGTGCGCGTCAGTGCGTATGCGACGGCGGAGTTCCGGTATCCCGCGTCGGCGATCTCGCGGATCGAAGCGGAGTTGCGGAAGGATGGGAACGAGTTGCGGGCGCGTGCCCTCGGTCCCGGCGAATCGGTCGTCGAGACCGGGGCGGGCGGATCGGGCAGCGGATTCATCATTCATCCCGACGGCGTGATTCTCACCTCCGGGCACGTCGTCGCGCCGACGCGGGAGCGTGCGGCGCTCGATCGCGATCTCGTGCGCAACGGAGCGATCGCGGCGCTGGTGCGTCACTTCCCGATCGAGACGTTGCGGGCCGTCTATCGCGATGAAGAGCTCGATCGCTATCTCGCCCCGCTCGCGGCCGCGGGTCGCGTTACGAACGTCAAGGTCGTCAGCCAGGTGGAGCTCTCGAACGGCGAGACCCTGCCGTACACCATTCGCCGCTACTCGCCGGCCCTGAACGAACGCGGTACCGATCTCGCGGTGCTGCAGGTGTCGCGCAGGAACCTGCCGGTGATTCCGCTCGGTGATTCCGAAGCGGTGCAGGTCGGCGAATCGATCTGGGCCGTCGGCTATCCGGCCGTGGCGAGCAGCAGCGATGAAGTGATCGGCGGCTGGCTCTCGCGGGACAGCGATCTCGAAGCGACCGTGAATCCCGGCACGATCACGGCGATCAAACGCAACGTCACGAATACGCCGGTGCTGCAGTCGAACGTCGCGATCTATCGCGGCAACTCCGGCGGTCCGGCCGTGAACGTGCGCGGCGAAGCGGTCGGCATTTCGACGTGGGGACACACGAGCGCGGAGCAGATCAAGTTTCTCGTGCCGATCAACGTCGCGAAGCAGATGCTCGGCGAAGCGAAGATCGCCGCGGCACCGGCCGGCGATTTCCATGCGCACTACAAAGCGGCGCTCGATGAAGCGAATCAGGGCAACTGGACCTCGGCGAAGATCGAGCTGCTGCGGGCGGCGAAGATCTTTCCGAACTCGCCCGATCTCATTCGCTTCGGACGCGATGCCGATCGCGCGATTCAGTCGATGCCGCCGTGGCAATTGCATCCGATTGCGACGAGCGTGGCCGTCGCAACCGTGCTGGCGGTGACGATTCTCTTCACCTGGCTGGTCGTGCGCTCGCGCAAGCCGCGCCCGCTTCCCGATGTGCTGAAGGGCTCGACCGTCGAGTCGGTGGTCGCGCCCGAAGGGGTGATGCTGTCGGCGAGCGGTATGCTCGGCCGCTTCACGATCCTCAACGGCACGCGCGCGGGAGAGAAACTCGGCCTCGGCGGATCGGGCATCCGGATCGGGCGAGAATCATCGATTTGTGAGATCGTATTGGAGAATCCGAAGGTCTCGCGACTCCACGCCGAGGTAGTTTCGATCGACGGCAAGGTACTGCTGATTGACCGGAATTCCTCGAACGGAACGTACGTCAATGACCAGAAGATCGACAGGCGCTTCCTGCAGGACGGAGACATCATCTACTTCGGCGGCCGAAACGCCGTCGCCGTGGCATTTCACTCGTGAGGACGATGCGTGGCTGACAAGAGGTGTGACAACGGACACTTCATCGACGAAGCGTGGGACCTGTGTCCGTACTGTCCGCAGGATCAGAGTGAACCGGAGATCCCGGTGGTGCGTCCGCGCGCACCCGAAGCGGCGGCGGCGCCATTGCTCGCACCGGTCGCCGCGGGAGCGTCTTCGTCTCCTTCCGCTCCGCCGCAGCCGCGCCCGGTGACGGCGCACATGCCGCGCATGAGCGGCGCCGCGCCATCGGGCGGAACGTCGCCCTCCGCCATCGCCGTTCCGCCTCCGCCGGCGGAGCGCACGGTCGCCGCCTCGCGGCAGGAGCTCGCGGCGAGCGGCAAGCGCTACGTCGTCGGCTGGCTGGTCGGCCTCAATGGTTCGACGCGCGGCGAGTCCTACGCCATCCGCCTCGGACGCAACGTCATCGGCCGCGACCGCCGCTCGGACATCGTCGTCAACGACGATCAGGCTTCCTCGCATCACGCCGATCTCGTTTTCCGGCCCGACGAGAAACGTTTCATCCTGATGGATCACAACTCCACGAATGGAACGTACGTCAACGAGAGTGAGATCGAGCCGCGACGCGATCTCGCCGGGAAAGATGTGATTCGTATTGGATCCCATCGATTTCTCTTCATGCCGCTCTGCCACGATGGATTCCACTGGGATGACGAGGGTCTGCTGAAATGATCTCCTCGCTCATCGGCAGCACCATCGGCAGTTACCGGATCGAACGCGAGATCGGCGAAGGCGGGATGAGCCACGTTTACGTCGGCAAGGCGCTGAACGCCACCGACGTACTGCCGATCGGGTTTCCTGTCGTCCTCAAAGTGATGTCGGAGGAGCTCGCGGGCGACGCCACGGCGCGCAAGCGCTTTATCAAGGAAGCGCAGATCCTCTCGAAACTGCGCCATCGCTACATCACCCGGTTCTACGAGTTCATCAACAACGAGACCGGCGCGGTGCTGGTGATGGAGTTCGTCGAAGGAACGCCGGTCGACATCCTGCTCACCGAGCGCGGTGCGTTGCCGCTCGCCGATGCCATCGCCATCGCGCAGTGCCTGCTCGAAGCGCTGGTTTACGCGCACGGCAAAGGGATCACCCATCGCGACATCAAGCCGGCCAATCTCATCCGCGAGAAGAGCGGCACCGTGAAGGTGACGGACTTCGGCATCGCCAAGATTCGCGAAGGCGGCGGCACGAGCGGACAGACCGTGCTCACGAAATCGGGCTTCCTGCTCGGCACGCCGCATTACATGTCGCCCGAGCAGATCCGCGAGCCGAAAGATGCCGGCGCGAAGAGCGACATCTATTCGTCCGGCGTGGTGCTCTACGAGATGCTCACCGGCGTGCTGCCGTTCAACAGCCGCTCGCTGCCGAAGCTGATCGACGCGATTTATCGCGGCGACAAACAGAACCCGAGCGTGCTGCGTCCCGAGATCGACAAAGAGCTCGAGGCGATCGTGTTGAAGGCGATGCATCCGCGCATGGATCAGCGGTACGAGACCGCGCGCGAATTCTTCGAGGCGCTCGAGGAGTATCACGCGCGCCAGCCGCTGGCACCGACGAGCAAACATCCGGTGGCCGACGTGCCGATGCCCGAGCCGATATTGAAGATTCCGGTCGTGGCCGAGCCGCCGAAGCACTGGACGCTCGTCAACGTGAAGACGGAGACGAACGAGAAGCACTCCATCAGCGGAGACAGCGTGATGGTCGGCCGCGATCGCACCTGCTCGATCGTGCTCGCGCATCCGGCGGTCTCGCGCCGTCACGCGCGCATCACGGTGGCCGGGCAGGGACCGGTGCTCGAGGATCTGCAATCCGCGAATGGGACGTACGTCAACAACACCCGCATCGATCGCGTGGTACTGAAGGTCGGCGACATCGTGCGCTTCGGCGCCGACCCGGCATGCAGTTACGTGTTGAAAGATCATTGAAGGGGCAAGGGCCCCTGGTCCTGGAGAAACTCCTATGACTCAGATCAACTGCCTTCGCTGCAAACAGCCGATCGATGCGAGCTACGACATGTGCCCGCACTGCAGCGAGCGCGTGACGAACTTTCAGCGCACGTATTCTTCCCGGCTGCTCGACGGCAAGTACCAGATCATCGACCGCCTCGGCGTCGGCGGCATGGGCGAGATCTTCAAGGTCCGCCACATCCATCTCAATGAACTGCGCGTGATCAAGATCATGCGCCCCAACGTGGCCCAGGACGATCAGGGACTGCAGCGCTTTCTCCAGGAAGCGCGCACGTCCACGATGATCAAGCACAAGAACCTGGCCATGCTCTACGACTTCGCGCAGCTCGACGACGGGTCGTACTACATGGTCTGGGAGTTCATCGACGGCACGAACATTCAGAAATGGATCGCGCACAACGGCGCGATGCCGTCGCGGCTCACGGTGGAGATCTCGATTCAGGCATTGAACGGACTCGAGCATCTGCACTCGATGGGGCTGATCCATCGCGATATCTCGCCCGAGAACATCATGCTGTCGCAGGACCATCACGGAAAACTGCTCGTGAAGGTCATCGACTTCGGCATCGCCAAGCAGCTGGCCGAAGGAGACGGTGGCCAGGGACTGACGCAGACCGGCATGTTCCTCGGCAAGCTGAAATACGCGTCGCCGGAGCAGGCCGGCTTTTTGAAGGAAGGCGAACATCTCGACCCGCGCAGCGATCTCTATTCGTTCGGCATCGTGATGTACGAGATGCTCGCGGGGCGTGCGCCGTTCCAGGCCACGAACCCGCACGGCTACATCCTCAAGCACGTCACCGAGAAACCGGCGCCGATCCACGAGATCAATCCGGAGGTGAAGGTGCCGCCGCCGCTCGAGCAGATCATCATGCGATCGCTCGAGAAGAACCGCGATCAGCGATACGAGACCGCGGACGAGTTCGTGACGGCGCTCGAAGGCATTCGCACTTCGATCGCGCCCGATCAAAAATACGGCGTCGGCGAGAAGATGGTCACGCTCTCCGGCGCGCAGACGCTTGCCGATCTGCCGAAGATCACCGGCACGTCACCGATGGTCACGGCCAGCGGCGCGCAGCAGACGCAGCAGACCTTCGCGGGCGGCACGCTTTCGGGCGGAACGATTCCGGGCAGCACGATGCCGGGTGCCGCGGCCGGCCCGACCGGCACGCGCGCGGCGAGCGATGAAGCGACGGTGATGGAGCGTCATCTGACGTCGCCGTCCATGACGCCATCGCCGAAGACGATCGGCAACAACGAGGCGACCGTGATGGAGCGCCTCCATGCGCCGGGCGCTGCACCGACGGCGATCGAAGCGAAGATGAAGTTCGGCGAACCGGCCGCGGAAGCGACGGTGCTGGAGCGGCAGATCTCGATGTTGCCGGCCCCGCCGAAGAAGAACACCACGATGATCGCGGCGATCGCGGCGGTCGTCGTCCTGGCCATCCTCGGTGCGGTCTTCTTCATGACGCGCAAGCCGGAGCCGGCGACGGTGGTCACCACCACCACCGCCGGTACCGATGTCAAGAGCACCGCGCCGAAGCCGGTGCCGCTCGCCATTCCGCCGGGGCACGGCGTGCTGCTGTTGTCCGCATCGCCGTGGGGCGAGCTCGATCGCATCGTGAGCAGGAACGATCAGGCCGAGGTGCCGCTGACGAGCGAGAAACGCTCCACGCCGACGCGCATCGAGTTGAAGCCGGGTCAGTACGACGTGACGCTGAGCGGTCCGAGCGGCGAGATGAAAACGATCAGCGTGAACATTCAGGAAGGTCAGGCCACGCCGCAGCGCGTTCCGATGAGCGATGTCGATCTCGATGCGCTCACGCACGAAGTCACGAAGAAACCATGAACCGTCGAACGATCTCCCTCGCTCTGCTGCTGGCCGTGTTCAGCGCGGCTCACGCACACGCATCGTGGTACGACGATTACGACGCGGGCGTCGCGGCCGCGAAGGCCGGCAACTGGAAGAGCGTCATCACGAAGATGAGCGCGGCCATCGCCGGCAACCGCAACGAGAACAACCGCGCGCGCACCTACAGCACGATCTTCATCAACTATCACCCGTACTACTACCGCGGCATCGCGTACCTGAACACCGGCCAGTACGAACAGGCCATCGGCGATCTCGAAAAGACCAGCGGACCGGGCGAGCTCGATCTCGGTCCGATCGGCACGCATCTCGATCGCGCGAAGCGACAGCTCGCCGCGTCGAATGAACCGGCGCCTGAACCGGTGCGTCCGAATCCGGTGCCGACGCAAACCATCGAGCCGGTGCGTCCGACGCCGACTCCCGTGCAGCCGGTCACGCCGTCGATCGATCCCGCATTGCGTCAGCGTGCGGCCGGTGCGCTCGCGAACACGAAAGCGAAACTGCAGGCCGCGCAACAACGTCGCGCCGGAGCATCACCGCAGTATCAGCAGGCGATGAACATCTTCACCGAAGCGACGACGCGCAGCGCCGGCGCTCGTTCGAATGGAGATCTCGAGGCCGTCATTCAACTCGCCGACAACGCCGGCGATCTCGCCGATGTCGCGCAGCCGCCGAACGTCGCTTCGCCGGTGACGCCGTCGCCGATCGCACCATCGCCGATCACGCCGAAGCCGGTTGCGGCGGCGAACGCGGCCCTCGAAGATCACAGCGAAGAATTGAAAGGGGCGCTCGAGCTCTACTTCGCCGGCGAGTTCGATGACGCCGCGCGACGCTTCGAACAGCTCACGCGCAAAATGCCGACGAACGGCTGGATCTGGGCCTTCCTCGGCGCATCGCAGTATTCGCAGTACGCGTTCGAAGCCGATGAGAGCTATCGCCGGGCGGCGACGCAGTCGTTCCAGAAAGCGAAGCAGTTGCGGAGCTGGAAGGGCGGTCTGCCGTCGAAGTATTTTTCGAAGCGCATCCGCAAAGCCTTCGAAGACACGGCGGGATGAAGAAAACGGCGGGCGTGATGCCCGCCGTTTCTCGTGCTGCTAGTTCCCGCCGTTATCGGTCGAGCCGATGACTTCCGCCATCGGTTCCGGCGCGTTGCCGGTGACCTGCTCGACGACGCGGCTGATCACGCTGCGTGCCTTCTTCGCTGCGCGGCGGACGGGTCCGGGGCCGGACGGCTTCTTGCCGCCCTTGCTGCCAGCCTTCTTCGCGCCACCTTTTTTGGCTCCGCCTTTTTTCGCGGCAGGAGCTTTGGCAGCAGGTCGCTTCGCCGCGGCCGCGCGTGCGGCCGGACGTTTCGCTCCGCCTTTTTTGGCAGGAGCTTTCTTCGACGGCGATTTCTTGGCAGCGGCCTTCTTGGCCGGAGCTTTCTTCGCCGACTTCTTGGCGGGTGCGGCTTTCTTCGCCGCCGACTTCTTCGCGGGAGCGGCTTTCTTCGCGCCGCCCTTCTTTGCTGCCGACTTCTTCGCCGGCGCTTTCTTCTTCGCAGCCATGTGGGAATCTCCTCTTCAAAAAGTTTCGGATTGGGGAGCCGTACTTTTTTGTCAGAGTCCTGTGCTGCAACTCATGCAACTCGGTGCGCGAGTTGCACGAAAAACAATGTAGACGAACATGCAACGATTGTCACGCCGCACGCTGCTGCGATGGTCGCTTCCTTTCGTGCTCGCGTCGTTCGTCGCGCTCGAATCGCTGGCGATCTACGTCTTCATTCTCGATCGTCGCATCGTGCGCGAGCTCGGTGAGCACAGCTGGCGCGAGCCGACGCGCATCGTCTCGAACGCGAAAGCGAAACCCGCTGAAGTGCTGCGCGTGTACGGAAGCGACTGGCGCGTCACGCCGCCGGTGTTGCTCGAACAACTGCCGCCGCACGTGGCCGATGCATTTCTCGCGGCGGAAGACGTGCGTTTTCGCGGCCACATCGGCGTCGATCCGATCGGCATCGCACGCGCCGCATTCACGAACGTGCGCGCCGGCGGCATCGCCCAGGGTGGTTCCACGATTCCGCAGCAGATCGTGAAGCAGCGCTTCCTCACGAACGAACGCACGTGGAAGCGAAAGATCGTCGAAGGGCTGCTCGCGATTGCACTCGATGCACGCTTCACGAAAGACGAGATCCTCGAGCTCTATCTCAACGACGTCTACCTCGGCCACCAGAACGGCGTGCCGACACTCGGCATCGATGAAGCGGCGCGTTTGTATTTCGACAAATCGCCGAAGCGGCTGCGCATCGATGAGGCAGCACTGCTCGCGGCGATGATTCGCGCGCCGAATCGCGACACGCCGGAGAAGCGTCCGGACATCGCGCGGGCGCGGCGCAACGCCATTCTCGGCGTGATGCGCGATCGCGGCTGGCTCGAGGACGCGCAGTATCGCGAAGCGGTCGCGCATGAAGTCGACGTCACGCGCGGCACGCTGCCGGAGACGCCGTTTCCCTGGTACCTCCGCGCGTTGCGCGCCGAGGTGATGCGCGCGGTCGGCGAACGAACGATCGCCGCGGGCGGATTGACGATCGTCTGCGAGCTCGATCCCGATGCGCAACGCGCCGCGGAACGCGAAGCGCGTCGCGGGGCGCAGCGCCTCGTGGCGCGCTACGACTGGATCCGGCAGCAGGCGCGCGCGGAGCCGCTGCAGGTCGCGATCTACTCGGTCGATCCGCGCAGCGGCGGCGTGCGCGCGCTGGTCGGCGGCTCGGACATCCGGCGTTCGTCGTTCGATCGCACGTCGCAGATGCGGCGGCAACCGGGCTCCGCATTCAAGCCGTTCGTTTATCTCACCGCCATTCGTTCGAAGAAGGCGACGACGTCGATGCTGCTGCTCGATTCGCCGCTGAAGATCGAGCTCGCCGGCTCGCGCACGTGGGAGCCGCAGAATTACGACGAACAGTTTCGCGGACGGGTGACGTTGCGCGAGGCGTTCGAGCGATCGCTGAATGTGCCGACTGTGCGACTGACGCAACGCGCCGGTCTGCGTCGCGTGGTCAGCACGGCGAAGGAATTCGGCTTCGACAAAGTGGAAGCGATTCCCGCGCTGCCGCTCGGCGTCACCGAAGTGACGATGCGCGATCTCACTGCCGCGTACACCGCGTTCCCGAACCTCGGCGAAGTCGTCGAGCCGTATCTGCTCACGCGCGTCATCGATCGTCGCGGCAAGCCGCTCTATCAACACGAGGGGAAACGGAAGCGCGTCGTCGATGCGAGCTCCGCGTACGTGATGCACACGCTGCTGCGCGGCGTGGTCCGCCGTGGCACGGCCACGCGCCTCAAGAGATACGGACTCGGTTCCGTGGCCGGAAAAACAGGAACGACGAATGACTACCGCGATGCCTGGTTCGTCGGTTACACCGCGGACATGGTCACGTCGGTGTGGGTCGGTTTCGATCGCGGTGCGCCGTTGCGCCTCTCGTCCTCGGAGGCCGCCATTCCGGTGTGGGGCGCGTACATGAGCGCGACGCCGCATTCGTTCGCGAATCCCAAACCGCCCGATGGCGTCACGTTCCGCGACATCGATCCGGAGTCCGGCATGTTGTGGCGCGAGGGCTGTCCCGGTCCGATCTCCGAGGTCTATCTCGACGGCACCGCGCCGACCCGTCATTGTCCGACCGGCATCATGGGCCGCATCGTGCGGCGCGTGCTGTTCGATGAAGAACACTTCGACGAGCCGGCCGCGATCACGTTCGACAAATTCCGGCGCTGGGCCGGCGACATCGATCGCGAGCGCCAGGAAGTCGAAGGATTCGCGGAACGTCTGAAGCGCTTCTTCGACTGACACTCGGAATGCGCCGTTGTTGTTCTGAGTAACGCGGACCTGTTCGTGGCGGCGCAGCAGCCAGCGCTGCCGGCCGTGCCGGCGTTTGACATTGCGCGCGTTGCGCGCCTACTCTCACGGGTGCTGGATTGATTTGGGGGCAGCTTGCAACCAGCTTAAAAAAAGCTAAAGAGCCGCGAACGAGTTGCTTTCGAGTTGCCCCACGTCGCCTTTGGCGTGGGGCTTTTTCTTTTCGAGCGTTCTATGGACTTCATCCAGGCAATTGCCGACGAGCACGTGTATCTCTTCGATGGTGCGATGGGCACGATGCTCTATTCGAAGGGCGTCTTCATCAATCGCTGTTACGACGAGTTGAATCTTCGCAATCCGGAGATCGTGCTCGAGGTGCACAAACAGTACATCCGCGCGGGCGCCGAGATTCTCGAGACCAATACGTACGGTGCGAATCGCGTGAAACTGCGCGGCTTCGGCATCGAGGAAGAGCTGCGCGACATCAACGTGCGTGCCGCGGAGATTGCGCGCAAGGCGTCGGGCGACTCGGTGTACGTCGCCGGCGCGCTCGGTCCTCTCGGCATTCGCATCGAACCGTACGGGCCGACCTCGCTCGACGAGGCGCGCGAATATTTTCGCGAGCAGGCCACCGCGCTGCGCGATGGCGGTGTCGATCTCTTCGTCTGCGAGACCTTCTCGAACGTGGCCGAGCTCGAGCAGGCCATCTACGCCGTTCGCGACATCTGCTCGCTGCCGGTGGTCGCGCAGTTCACGATCGGCGTCGACGGCCGGACCGTTTTCGGCGACACGCCGCGCTTCGTGGCGCAGCAACTCGACCGCGCCGGTGCGGATGTCATCGGTCTCAATTGTTCCGTCGGTCCCGACGTGATGCTCGATGCGATCGAAGAGATCGCCTCCGTCACCGCGCGCAAGATCTCGTGTCAGCCGAATGCCGGTCTGCCGCGCGATGTGAACGGGCGGCAGATGTACATGGCCTCACCCGACTACTTCGCGAAGTACGCGAAGCGGCTCATTCACAAGGGAGTGAAGTTTCTCGGCGGCTGCTGCGGCACGACGCCGGAGCACGTGAAGATGATGGCCGACGCGGTGCGGCCGCTGTCGCCGCGGCGTTCGTTCGTGATCGTGGAGCGCGATCCGAACGGCGACAAAGCGACCGGCGTCGAGCCGAAGCCGATCGCCACGCGCTCGAACTGGGGACGCAAGCTCGCGGCCGGTGAATTCGTCACCACCATCGAGATCACGCCGCCGAAAGGCCCGAATCCCGACGCGATGATCGCGTCGGTGCAATCGATCAAAGACGCCGGCGTCGACGCGGTAAATGTGCCCGACGGACCGCGCGCGCAGAACCGCATGGGCGCGATCGCGGTGTCGGTGCTGCTGCAGCAGCGCGTCGGCATCGAGACCGTGCTGCACTACTGTTGTCGCGACCGCAATCTTCTCGGCATGCACTCCGACCTGCTCGGCTGCGCCGCGCTCGGTCTGCGCAATCTGCTGCTCATCACCGGCGATCCTCCGAAGATGGGGCCGTATCCCGAGGCGACGGCCGTCTTCGACATCGATTCGATCGGCCTCACGAACATGGTCAACCTGATGAATCGCGGCCTCGACCTCGGCGGCAATCCGTTCGGCGAGCCGACCACGTTCACCATCGGCGTCGGCGTAAATCCCGGTCATCTCGATCTCGATCACGAGCTCCGCCGTCTGGACTGGAAGGTGAAAGCGGGTGCCGAATACGCGATCACGCAGCCGGTGTTCGACGTGCGCCAGCTGGAACAATTCCTCGAACGCATCGAGCATCTGCATCTGCCGGTCGTGGCCGGCATCTGGCCGCTGCTCTCGTATCGCAACGCGCAATTCATGAACAACGAAGTCCCCGGCGTCTCGGTGCCGGATGACGTCATGGAGCGGATGCGCATCGCCAGCGAGAAGAGCAAGGAGCACGCGTTGCGCGAGGGCGTCACCATCGCGCGCGAGACTCTGCAACGCGTCCGCGACCGCGTTGCCGGCGTGCAGGTCTCCGCGCCGCTCGGCCGTGTCGATCTCGCACTGCAGGTGTTCGAAGGGATCGTGCAGACGAAGGTCCCGCATCACGCCTGATAGAACGCGTCCCGTCTCGTTCCGCAATTCGCACACGCGCCGACCGGTGCGCCGCACCGCAATCCTTCGCGGACGCGCGCGAGCGGCGCGCCTTTCGAGATCGACAGCAATGTGTCGCTGCCGATGAGGCCGAGCGGCTCGTCGAAGTAGTGGCAAGGGAAGATCGCGCCGTTCGGGCGGATGACGAAGAGACGATCGGGATAGCGGCAGCCGATGGTGCGTTCGTGGCGAAGGATGGCGAGATGCTCGAGGCGATCGAGGCCGGCGCGAACGCGCCATGCCCGCCACAGCAGTCGCGCGAAGAAGCCGGACGGCGGATCGGCGAAGGTCGGATAGCCCGCGAGACGGAGCCCGCGTTTCACCGCATCACGCGCGGTGCGTGCGAGCTCGTCGCGAAGATGCGCACCGTGAAGCATCTGTTGCGTGACGTCGACTCCATCGGTGGGTGCGACGAGACGCACGTCGATTTCTGACGCGCCGAGGCTGACGGCGAACGCGGGGAGCTCGCGGAGCTCGTCGTAGTTGTCGCGCATCCAGGTGAAGTTGATGCGCAGCCGTGGATGGCGTTTCCGTCCGCGCGCGGCGCGAAGCAGCGCCAGTTTCGCGAGCAGACGATCCCACGAGCCGCCGACGCGGATGCGCTCGTACGTTTCCTTCCGCACGCCATCGATCGAGACCGCGACGCAGGTCACGTTTGCGCGGACGATCGCATCTGCGGTCGCTTCGGTGAGCGGCAGGAGGTTCGTCGGAAACCAGAGCTCGGGGATGCGATACGAGCCGGCGATGGCGACGAGCTCGCGGAACCGTGGATGCATGAGCGGCTCGGCGGCGCAGGCCAGCGCGACGCGGCGCGCGTGCGGAAAGAACTCGGCGGCGAGTGCGGTGAAGCGCTCGACCGGCATGTTGCCGTCGCCGTCCACCTCGCGATCGAACGGTGCGAAGCGAATGCGGTCGCGCGTGGAGAAGTGACACATCACGCAGCGCAGGTTGCAGCGCTCGGTGAGATCGAGAAGGACGGTGAGCGACCGTCGAGACATGCAGAAGACGCGCCGCGCGCGTTCCGCTACGTCCTGCGGATGACCGTGATCGAGACGTCGTCTTCGGCCGGGAGGTCGCCCATGAACACACGCCACTCGCTGACGATCGTGTCGACGAGCGCCGAGGCGCTCGCATCGGGACGCCAGCCGGCGATGGTCTCGACGTATTCGTCTCCGAATTCGCGCTGCTGCATGTTGCGCGATTCGGTGAGGCCGTCGGAATGCAGCAGCAGGCGCTCACCCGGTTCGAGCATGCCGCTGACGGTTTCGTACGTCAGGCCGCTCTTCACGCCGAGCGGGTATGCACCGCGGCCGATTCGCTCGGCCACTTTGCCCTGCCGGTCGATCTTCAGGATGGGCGGATGTCCGGCGATCGTCGTCAGAAAAAATCCGTCCGGAGAGAAAAGCAGATAGGCGCAGGAGAAGAAGGAACGCGATCCACCCGTGCGGCAGAGGATGCGATTCAGCGAGGCCATGATCGCGCCGGGTGAGGCGTCGACTTCGAGCTGCGTGCGGAACGACGCATGCGCGACCGCCATCACCAGGCCGGCGGCCATGCCGTGCCCCGAGGCGTCGCCGAAGAGCACGGCCAGCCGGCCGTCGGGGAGCGGCACGAAGTCGTAGATGTCGCCGCCGACGGTGTTCGCGATGCGATTGAACGCCGCGAGCTCGTACGACTCCGTTTGCGGCATCTCCTTCGGAATGAGGCTGGCCTGCAGATCGCGCGCGAGCTGCAGCTCGTCGCGGAACTTCAGCTTGTCGATCAGCTCCATCGCCAGCAGCGCGGTCATGATCAGAAACGTCGCCGCGATCTCGAGGAACGTCCAGACCGGCGGGTTCTTGATTCGATTGGCGATGGCGAAGAGACAGAGGAAGAACGCGACGAACGAGCCGAAGAAGAGGATGCGCCGGTGCGGCGCGAGGCGTTTGGTGAGGCCGTAGAAGATCGCGCTGGTGGTGCGGATCCAGCGGCGCACGCGGCTGCGCTCCTTGTCGATCGACGAAGAGTGCTCGGCGATGAGCATCTTCTTCGTCTCCGGCCACTCGACCACGTAGAGATTGGTCACGTCGCTCGTCGTCAGAGACGTCCAGGTGCTCTTGCCGAGCTCGATCCAATCACGAATGCGCGCCACCGGGGGATTGTACGGAGAACGGGGGTCGCGGTTGCTACACTGTCGCGCATGCCTCGCAGGCTCCTCTTCCTGGCGCTGCTGTCTCTGACGGCCGCGGCGCAGGAACTGCCGTTCACTCATTTCACTCCGGGCGGTGCGAATGCTCCGCTGCCGTCGGCGAGCGTGCAGAAGATCATTCAGGACCGGCAGGGCTTCATCTGGCTCGCGTTTTTCTCGAGCGGCATCGCGCGTTACGACGGCCACTCGATGGAAACGTACGGCGTCGTCGACGGCATCGCCGATCCGACGGTGCGCGAGCTCGCGCAGGATGCGACGCAGCGTTTGTGGGTTGCATCGGAAGCGGGACTGGTGGTGTCGGAGAAGCCGCTCGATCGCTACGGGCCGGGCGAGCGGATGCGTTTCGTGTCGAGCATCGGCGGCGTACGGCTGACGCGCGCGCGCATTCGCCGCAACGGCGTGGTCACGACGCGCGACGGTCGGGTCTGGGTCGGCACGCAGGACGGCGTGATCGGCTATCACTTCCGCGGCGATACGCTCGAAACGACGCGGCTCGATCTGACGCGCATCGAACCGCAGCCGGGCGTGATGGCGATGCTCGTTCGTCGCGACGGCACGCTGCTCATCGGGCTCATGAGCGGTGCGCTCGTGTCGATGGAGAACAACGGGCCGCGCCTGCTCGCGCGCCCGGCCTCGGTTGCGACCGCGCTCGCGGAATCGAGCGACGGCACGTTGTGGGGCGGAAGCGCGGACGGCAGCGTGTGGCGGCTCGATGCCGCCGGCGCGGTGCAGATCGTCAATCACGATCTCGCCGAGCGCGTCGTCACGCTGCTCGCCACGCGCGACGGCGATCTCTGGGCGGCGAGTCTCGGCACCGGAGCGGTGCGGATGTCGCAAAACGATCCGCGCGAGCGACTCGTCGTCACCACCGCCAACGGTCTCCTCGGCGGCACGTTGTGGTCGCTGCTCGAAGACAGCGAAGGCAATCTCTGGTTCGGCGAAAACGGCGGCGCGTCGCGATTGCGCAAAGGCTATCGCGCGTTCGTCGGCTGGACCGCGCGCACCTCGCCGGCGCTGCCGGATCCGAATGTTTTCTCCGTGCTTCCCGAGGGGGCGGCGAGTGGATTGTGGTCGCGGTACATGTGGGTCGGCACCGGCGCCGGTGTCGCCGCTTTCGACATCGCGCATGGTGCGGTCACGACGCTCAACGGAAACGACGGCTTGAGCTCGAAGCAGGTTTACGCGCTCGCCTCCGATCGGAAGGACCGCCTCTGGATCGGCACCTCGGCCGGTGTGAGCGTGCTCTCGGTGGCCGGAAACGAGCCGCCGCCGTTCACGAAAGTGCAGCGCACACCGGTCGTCGTGCACGGCACGCGGGGCGTGATGAGCACCATCGGATTTGATACGACCTACACCGCGAAACCGATCGGCGATGCGATGTGTCTCGCCGGAAGCTGGGGCGTCGGCTGCCTCGTGAACGAACAGTGGTTCCTGTTTCGTGCGTCGTCGGGTCTTTCCCCGAGCGGGGCCACGAGCATCGCCGCCGACGTACAGGGACACCTGTGGATCGGCACGATCGATCGCGGCGTGTACCGCTCGTCGGTGCCTCTGGCCGAGATCGTCGCGCACGCGCGACCGGCCGGTGCGAGCGGGCGCGAGATCGTGCAGCCGGTGTTCACCAGTGTCTGGACCACGGCGAACGGCGCGCCGACCGATGCCGTCCGCTCGCTGCTCTTTCACAACCGCCGCATGTGGGTCGGCACCGGTGCGGGGCTGGCGGCCATCGAGCCGGTGCCGCCGTTCGCCGCGACGACCGTCTTCACCGGCAATCCGGTCGTCGGCATGACACCGGCGCTCGACAGCAACAGCGTCTGGGTCAGCAACAACGCGGGACTCGTCGAAGTCGATGCGCGGACGTTGCGCGTGAAGTCGCGGATCACCAAAGCCGATGGACTGCTCGACGACGAAGCGTGGGCCTACTCGCCCGTCGCCACCGGTGCGAAAGGGCAGATCTACCTCGGCACGCCGCGCGGCGTGTCGGTGTTTCATCCGCAACTTCGCCAGCGCAACGTGCTCGCGCCGGTGGTGACGCTGCGCGGCGTCGAGCGGGGAGAAGACAACGAGATCGCCTTCGAGTACGCGGCGCTCGCGTTCAGCGATGAAGCGCGGGTGCGCTATCGCACGCGGCTCGACGGCTTCGATCGCCGCTGGTCGGACGACACGGCGGACGTGAAGATCCGCTACACGAATCTCCCCGCCTATCTCATCGATCGGCGCTACACGTTCGAGATGATGGCCCGCCAGGCGGACAGCGACTGGTCGCAGCCGATCGCCTACACATTTCTCGTGCGGCCGTCGATCTGGATGCGCTGGTGGGCCGTGCTCGCGTACATCGCGCTGGTCGCGGCCGCGTTGTGGCTGCTCAATCGCTGGCGCATGCGCCAGCTGCAGCGCCGCAATCGCGTGCTCGAGGATCTCGTGCTCTCGCGCACCGAAGAGATTCGCGCTCAGGCGCGCGAGCTCGAAACACTCGACCGCATCGTCGAAGTGGTGAACCGCGAGGTGGTGCTCGAGAACGTGCTGAAGACGCTGCTCGAACAATGCATGCGCCTCTTCCCGCAGGCCGACAAAGGCGTGTTCCTGATGTTCGATCACGAAACGCGGCGCACCGAGGTGGTCGCATCGTCGGGTTACGACCCCGAGCTCTTCCGCGGCGTCTCGATGTCGTTCGAAGAAACGATGCGCCGCTACTCCGAACACGCGCAACAGCTCGAGGAAGGGGTCTATCTCATCAACTCGAGCGACATGACCCGGCTCGCCGGACGCGACAAGATCGCGCACCTGCCGACGCCGAAAGCGATGCTCGCGACCGCGGTCACCCTCGGCGGCCGCATGGAAGGCTTTCTCATCTTCGACAACTTCCGCGACGAGCAGGCCTTCCGCCGTTCCGATCTGAAGAAGCTCGCCCGCGTGCGCGAGCATGCGTTATCGGCCATCGCGAAGGCGCGCATTCTGCGCGAGCTGCAGGTCAAGAACCAGCAGGCCGAAGAAGCGAACCGCGCCAAGAGCACCTTCCTCGCGAACATGTCGCACGAACTGCGCACGCCGATGAACGCGATCATCGGCTTCTCCGAGATTCTCGTCGAGCGATTGCAGGATCAGGTGCCACCGAAGTACGTCGGATTCCTGCGCTCGATCCTTTCCTCCGGGCAGCATCTGCTGTCGATCATCAACGACATCCTCGATCTCTCGAAAGTGGAAGCGGGAAAGATGGAGCTGTATCCGGAGGTGTTTCCGGTGCGGCCGGCGATCGAGAGCGTCTGTCAGGTGATGAAGGGGTTGTCGGGGAAGAAGAGCATCGCCTTCGAGATCGACGTCGCCGAGGACGTGACCGACCTCGAGACCGATCACGCCAAGTTCAAGCAGATCCTCTACAACCTCCTCTCGAACGCGGTGAAGTTCTCGAAGAGCGGCACGACCGTGACCGTGCGCGCGCGCCGCGTGGGCGAGAACCTCGCCATCTCGGTGCGCGATCACGGCATCGGCATCGCGCCCGATCATCTCGCGGTGATCTTCGACGAATTCCGCCAGCTCGACACCACCACCAGCCGCACGTACGGCGGCACGGGACTCGGTCTCTCGCTGGTGAAGAAGTTCGTGGAGTTGCAGCGTGGATCGGTTTCGGTGCGCAGCACGCCGGGCGAGGGAAGCGATTTCACGTTCACGCTGCCGCTGCGCTTTTCCGGTACGGCCATCCCGAGCCCGATCGTTTCGCGCGACGGCGTGGTCGTCCCTCCGGGCGAGCGCGTGCTCGTCGTCGAAGACGAGGACGAAGCGTTCGACACGCTGAGCGCGTATCTGCATTCGGCGGGATACACGCCGATTCGCGCGCGTTCGGGAGAAGAAGCGCTGCGACTGGCGCGCTCGATTCAACCGCGCGCGATCACGCTCGATCTGGTGCTGCCGGGCATGGAAGGCTGGCAGGTGCTGCGCGAGCTGAAGGCGGATCACACCACCGCGAGCATCCCGGTGATCATCGTCTCGATGATGGAGAGTCGCGAGCTCGCGCTGGCGATCGGTGCTGATGATTACTTCGTGAAGCCGGTCGACTGGCCGCGACTGCTGCGGCGTCTCGCCGAGATGACCGGACGCGGCTCGCTTCCCCGCAACGCCCGCGTGCTGCTCGTCGACGACGACCTCGGCGTGCACGACATGGTCGAGCAGGCGCTCACGCAGGAAGGCTACCTGCTCGAGCGCGCGACATCCGGCGGGGAAGCGCTCGAGTCGCTCGAGAGGTCACGTCCCGACGCGATCATCCTCGATCTCATGATGCCGGGCATGAGCGGCTTCGAGCTCGCCGAGATCCTGCGGCAACGTGAATCGACCGCGCGCATCCCGATCGTCGTGCTGACGGCGAAAGATCTCACCGCGGAAGACCGCGAGCGCCTGCGTCACGGAGTGAGCGGGCTGGTGATGAAAGGAAACGCGGCGAGCGCGAGACTCATCCGTGCGATCCGGTCGCTCGAGGCTTCGTCTTCTCCTCAGTCGACACTCGTCTGATCGGTTCGACCTTGTTCTCTTCCGGCGGCTGCGGCTGAAGGATCGACGTCGGCTGCGCCTCGCGCGGCGTCCGAAGAATGACCGCCAGCAACCCGACGCCGATCAAGCCGATCACGAGCAGCAGAATCCCGGAGTTGGGTGTGCGTGCGGGCTGGGCCGGCACCGCCGGAGTCGCGACCGCCGGAGTCGCGACGGCCGGCGCGGAGGTTTGCGGTGCGCTGTCCGGGACGGCGGCGTCGGTAGTGGCAGTGGCGACGACCGGAGCATTCGCGACCGGAGGTGCTACGGATGTAGCAGGTGTCTTCGCGACGACCGGAGGTGCTACGGACGTAGCAGGTGTCTTTGCGACGACTGCAGGTGCTACGGACGTAGCGCGTGTTCTGGTGGTGGCCGGTGCTGGGGTTGTCTTCGCGGCGACGGGCTTCTCCGCGGTGCGACGGCGGCGGGATCCCGACGCGACGGACGGCGAGGACGCTGGTGTCGCGCTCGCAATCTGTACCTTCGGCGCCTGTTTCGACAGCGCCTGCTGCAGCAGGAACGTACGCGTCTCGCTCGTCGGGTAGAAGACGTTTCCGTTCGAGTCGATGATCTTGTATTCGTCGATGAAGGAGGCGTAGCCGGGATAGGCGCGCGAGAGGCGGTCATGCATGTCGCGGCCGTAGAAGGCACCGACCGGATCGCTGATGGCCCAGGTCCAGAGCTCATCGAGCGTGCGGTACTCGGCGGGCTTGCCGGCGAGGTAGAGCGAGTGGAACGTCGCGTAATCGTTGCGGCGAACGGCGTCGGCGAGCGTCGGCTGCTGGACTTCGCGGATCGGTTCGACGGCGAGCACGATCGCGGGATCGAGCGTCAGGACGCGGGTGTGAACCGAGGGGAGCGGTTCTTCCTGTCCGGTCACCGATGCGGCGACCGCGATCCCGAGCGCGAGGAGCAGAACGGAGACGGCGTACTTCGTGCGCACACAACCCTCCCGGCCTTAGCCTGTGTGTCAGACCGGGAGAGTGTAGCGCAATCGCGGAGAAAGGGTGGAGGGGCGGACTTACTGCCGGGGGCGGGCCTGAGCCGTCTGGCCCAGCACGCGCGCGGTGTCGATCAGCTCCTGGATCGTGGTCGTGTCTTTGCCGCTGGCCTGGAGCAGGTAGATGCGGATCGCGCTGCCGACGGGGATGACGGAGTTCGCGGGATCCGAATAGAAACGCTCGAGGCCCGACACGAGCTCGAAGCCCGAGAGCTTGCCGGCCGTCGAGCTCTGACGCTCCGTGCGGTCCGCGAGCGTGGCGCACGGCGACGCCGGCCCTGCCGAGACATCGATCTTGTCGAGCGCTTCGCGATACCCCTGCGAGTATCCGATCGCCCAGAAGAGTTTTTCGGTGCTGCTCAGTTTCAACCACTCCTCACCGTTGGACGGCGGAGTGATCTCGGGTGTGGCCTGACGCTGCTGCGCCATCCCAACCGCGGCGTACGAGAGCAGGACGAGCCCGAGGATCCATTTTTTCATTGGCGCACCTTTTCGAATGTGAGGTGGGGAACGGCTTGAGACCGGGCGCGATTCTAACCAACTTCGAGGGAACGACGGAAGAAGTTGTTTGACGTCGCTTAATGAGCGCCTTCGATCCTGGTGCGATAGCGGACCACATCCGGCGTCATCTCGATGAACGGAATCGCCGCTCCGAGGACCTTGCGCGCCTGGTCGTAGGCACCGGTCTCGTAAAGCGCGACGGCGTGGTAATAGCCGTACGGCTCTTCGCCGCGACGCAGCGTGCCGAGCGTTTTGAACGCCGTCAGCGCGCCGTTGAAATCACGCGCGCGATACAGACCTTCGACGACGCGCAGCAGCGACTCGCGATCGAGCCCCGGCACGTCGAGCAGTTCGCGATAGAGCCGTCGCGCCTCGTTGAGCTGCGCATTCGTCAGCGCGCGCTCGGCCGCGGCGATTCGTGAGCCGACGTCTTTTGCGGAGAGCGCCGGCTTCGTCTGCACCGGTGCGGGAGTGTTCGTGGTCGCGGGTTGCGGTGCCGGCGGTTTCACCGCAGGAGGAGCGGACGTCGTCGTCTGCGGAACGGCCGGTTTCGGTTCCGCCGGTTTGGCGTCGGCCGTCTTCTTCGGTTGCTGCGGAGCCGGTGTTGTCGTCGTCTGCGCCGGCGCGGGCTTCGGTTCTGCCGGCTTCGTCGTCTGCGGCTGCGGCTTCGCGGGTTGCGATTGCGTCGACGCGGGTGGCTGCTGCTGCGGTGTCGTCTGCGGTTGCGTCGACGACTGGGCCGGACGCGTGGTCACGCTCGGCTGCGTTTTCGGTGCGGCGGAAATCGCGCCGCCGGTGGCGAGCGCATTCGCATCGGTCGGGGCGAGGTGCTTCTTCGCGACGTCGAGGAACGCGCTGCGAATCGTGGCCGGAAGCTGCAGCGATCCGAAATGGCGCTCGATCCGTTCGGCGGAGGCGAGGCGCCGCACCGCATCGCGCGCACCGTCGGCGTTGCCGGCGCGGTCCTGCGCGATCGCGAGATAAACGAGCGCGCTCTGGTAGTTGGCGATGCTCTCGACGAGACCGAACGCGGAGATCCGCAGCGGCGAGACGGCGGCGTCGTACTGGCCTGCTTCGACGTACGAGGCACCGCGGCCGAGCAGGCCGAGGTAAAAATCAGTCGGACTCTGCGCGAGCGTGGAGCCGGCGGCGCAAAGCAGCAACGTCAACAGCAGCGCAATACGTGCAGGATTTCGCATCGTTTCCGGACGATCCTCAGAACAGAATGGTTCGCGGCCACAATTTCCCCCCGCAAACCATTGAAAAAGCGAATCGAGCCGGATAATGCCACACCTCACTTCGCCAGTCGACGAGAGCGATGTGAGAAATACGTTAGACTCGACCCCTTCGCGTGACAAAGAGTGTGATTGTGGTTGGCGGCGGCCTGGCCGGTCTTGCCGCGTCGATTTTCCTGGCGCGCGGCGGCTGCTCCGTCACTTTGTTCGAGAAGCGACGCCTCCTCGGCGGCCGTGCAATCACGCATCTTCGCCACGGCTACCGCTTCAATCTCGGCGGCCACGCCTTCTACAAGCATGGGATCGGCGCATCGGTCTGCCGCGACCTCGGCGTTCCGATTCGCGGCGGTCTCGTCAAGGCGAAAGGCATCGCGCTGTTGAACGGGCACGAGCAGACGTTGCCGACCGGCGTGGTCTCACTGCTCACGACGTCGCTCCTTTCGCTGCGCGGCAAAGCCGAGCTCGCGTTCGCCCTGTTGCGCATCCGCGGCAGAAACGGTGCGAACGTAGGCGACCTCACCGTTCGCGAATGGCTCGAGCGCACGTTCGATGACGAGCGCGCGCGCGGCGTGATGGAAGCGCTGCTCCGCCTGGCCACCTACTCCGATCACGCGGACGAAGCGAGTGCGTCGCTGTCACTCGCGCAGATGCGGGCCGCTCTGCGCGGCACGATCTACGTCGATGAAGGCTGGCAGCGCATCATCGACTCGCTGCACAGCGCCGCGGTCTCCGCCGGCGTGCACTTCGTCTCGAGCTCGCGCGTCGTCGGCGTGGTGCAGGACGGTGCGGTGCGCGCGGTGGAGCTCGGCGGTCTCGAGAGCGATGCGGATCTGCACAACACGCAGTCGATCGCGTTGCCGGAGCTGCGTCCCGACGATGTGGAAGGTCCGCTGATTCCGGCCGCGAACGTCGTGCTCGCGGTCGATCCGATGACGGCCTACGAGCTCGCGGGAAACGTCGGCGCGTCATGGCCGAAGGCCTCGCCGGTGACCGCCGCGTGTCTCGACGTCGCGCTGCGCACGCTGCCGAATCCGAAGCAGACCTTCGCGCTCGGCATCGATCAGCCACTCTATTTCTCCGTGCATTCGCAATTCGCGCAGCTCACGCCGAAAGGGGGCGCGCTCATTCATCTGGCGAAATACCGGAAGGAAACGCGGGCCACGAATCAGGAAATCGAAGGCGGCGCGACGACGATCAATGACGACGAACGGACGCTCGAAGCATTGCTCGATCGGCTGCAGCCCGGCTGGCGCGACGTGCTCGTGCATCGCCGCTTCCTCCCGTCGATGACCGTGTCGAATGCGATCGTCACTCCGGGCACTCCGCGTCCCGCGGTGACGACGGCGGTGAAGGGGTTGTATCTCGCCGGCGACTGGGTCGGCTCCGAAGGGTTGCTTTCGGACGCATCCCTCGCCAGCGCACGCGCCGCGGCGAGAGCGATTCTCGCGAGTTGACGCGTCAACGCGTTTTGCGCAGAAGCCGCTGCAGCAGCGTCGGTGCGACGCCTGCGAATGCAGGCGGTGTTGAGGATCAGCAGCTCGCGCGCTCGGTGTCGGTCATCGCCGGCCCGGAACGATCGGCGGGCGTCATCCCAGCAGCGACGTCAGCGCCTCGGGATGAATGTCGAGGCGCAGGAAAGCGGCGAGGCCGAAGAAGATGCCGAAGATCATTCCGGCGATCGCGAAGACGAGCAGCCAGCGTTTCTTCGTCAACGCGGTGATGCCGAGGAGCGCGATCGAGACGGAAAGCGCGGCGTCGGAGAGATCGAACTGATCGTCGTGCACGTTCAGTGATGCGTACTCTTTCTGATATCCCTCGGCCATCGCTTTGATCTCGTTCTTCTCCGTCTC
Source organism: Thermoanaerobaculia bacterium (assembly GCA_036261885.1). GTDB lineage: Bacteria > Acidobacteriota > Thermoanaerobaculia > Gp7-AA8 > Gp7-AA8 > QHVT01. The sequence goes on from DATAJY010000017.1 coordinate 426,696, forward strand.
GTAGCGCTTCACGTTCGCCTCGTATCTCGCGATGCGCTGATCGAGATCGGCCAGCGCCGCGGGTGGAAGCGTCGGAGCGGCGATGGCGCGTTGCACCTGCAGTTGCATCACCGTCGCCTCGGCGAGGTTCTGCTTCGTGCTCTTCGACTGGAAGTACGACCAGGCGTTCACGGTCTGCGCCTGCGCTTCCGCCATCTGCTGGCCGAGGTTGCCGGCCTTGACGCTGCTGAGCGCCATGAAGGTCGCGATGATCGCGACGAGGAGGGCGATGATCGAATGCAGCCTCGATTCGGAGGCTTGCTCGACCGCTTCAGAGACCGCTTCGCTGATGTCGGACATGAGAGTGAGCGGAGTGTAATCCGCTCACTCCCGAAGAGAAACGGCTCAGAGCGATTTGACGCGAATGCCGCCGCCGGAAGTGCGCAGCGTGAGCTTCGGACCGCCGCCGTTGATCTGACCCTGCAGCGAGTCATCGTCCTGCTTGCCGCGAACGGTGATCGGAACGTCGGACGTGACGCCGCCGCCGCTCGCGCGCGCATCGAGCTCGAGCTTCATGTTCTCCGCGAGCGCCACGGTGATGCCGCCGCCCGAGGTGGAGAGTTTCGAATCGTTGGAGAGTGGACGGGAGAGACTCGCGGTGATCGAGCCGCCGGAAGTCGATGCATCGACGGTCCCGCCTGCATCTTCGATGCGGATGCCGCCGCCGGAGGTACGGGCGAAGACGTTGCCGCCGACGCGGGCGAGCGTGATCGAGCCACCGGAAGTTTTCGCTTCCACGCGGCCGATGGCATCACCGATTTCGATCGAGCCGCCCGAGGTATGCGCTTCCAGCTCGGAGGACGCGCCGGCTACGCGAATGCTGCCGCCCGAGGTCTTCAGCTGCGCATCGCCCGCGAGCTTGCCGGTCTTGATGCTGCCGCCGGAGGTGCGCGCGTCGACGGTGCCGCCGATGTCGGCCAGGTCGATCGACCCGCCGGAGGTCCGCACGTTCACGTTGTAACGCGACGGCACGCGAACGTTCCACTGCACCTCGTAGTCGCCGCCCCAGTCGAAGAAGCCCCAGTCATGATCGTCGTTCGCGCTGTCGATGACGACGTCGTTGCCCTGCTGCGAGACCGAGATCTTGTGCTCGCGCATCCGCTCTTCGCCCGCGCGGCCGCGCGCCTTGCGCGTGATCTCGACGGCCACGCCGCTGCCGCCGGAAACGATCTTGATGCTGCCGATGCTGGCGTCGAGGCGCAGCGTTCCGCCTTCCGACACGTTGAAGCCTTTGCGGATGACATCCTCGGATGCGAAAAGCGGAATCGTCAGCAGCAGTGAAAGCGCGAGAGTGGAGAGGCGTCGCATGGTTCCTCCTGTTCTGAGAGCCATGTACGCCACGGTTGGAGAAAAGTTTGAAGTAAGATCGCGGTCATGCCGATCGACGACGCAGGATTCAAGCTGGCGATGTCGCATTTCGCCAGCGGAGTGACGGTGGTGACGACGGAGCACGAAGGGGCGCGCTACGGGATGACCGTGTCGGCGTTCTCGTCGCTCTCGCTGCATCCGCCGCTCGTGCTCGTCTGCATCGAGAAGAACGTAAAGTCGCACGAGGCGATCGCGAAGGCGAAGAAGTTCGGCGTGAGCGTGCTCTCGAGCAGCCAGGCCGATCTCTCGAATCGCTTCGCCTCCCGCCGCGACGACAAGTTCGACGGCGTCGCCATCCGCACGGGCGAGCTCGATGTGCCGCTCATCGAAGGGGCGATCTGCACGCTCGTCTGCAAGTTGCACGAATCGCTGCCCGGCGGCGACCACACCGTTTTCGTCGGCGAGGTCGTCGACGCCCATTCCAATGAATCGGCTCCGCTCGTCTACTTCCGCAGCGGGTACCGCGAGCTGACGTAGCCGTGCGGGACATGAGCGAGGCACTGCGCGCGACGTTCCGTCGCGTTCTGCGGCTGGAGAATCGTCGCACCATCGTCCGGCCCGGCCGCATCGAGCGGATGCACGGGTTCCCGTCGAAGATCTTCGGGAATCAGCGCGAGATCACGATCTATCTGCCCGCCGGTTACGACGAACATCCCGAGCGCCGTTATCCCGTGCTGTACCTGCAGGACGGGCAGAACCTGTTCGATCCCGAACGCGCATACGTGCCGGGCAATCACTGGGCCGTGCAGGATGCGGCGGACGCGGCCATCGGCGAGCGGAAAGCGTCTCCGATGATCATCGTCGGCGTCGATCACACGGGGCCGGGTCGCATCGATGAATACACGCCGGGAAAAGATGCGCGTCACAACGGCGGCGGACGCGCCGATGAATACGGCCGCTTTCTCGCCGAGGAGTTGAAGCCGGCGATCGATGCGCGGTTTCGAACGCTCCCCGACGCGCCGAACACCGCCATCGGTGGCTCGTCGCTTGGCGGTCTCGTTTCGCTGCACCTGGCGATGACGCGCCGCGATCTGTTTGGACGCGCGGCGGTAATGTCGCCTTCGGTGTGGTGGGCCGGGCGGACGGTGCTGAAGACCGTCGAGGAATTCGATGGCAATCCGCCGCGCCTCTGGCTCGACATCGGCGGGCGCGAAGGTGCCGAGGCGCTGACCGACGCTCGCGCGCTGCGGGATGTCATCGCGAAGAAGCGCTGGGGCGACGACACATTTCAGTACTACGAAGACCGCCGCGGCGATCACAGCGAGCGCGCGTGGGCGCGCCGCATCGGGCTGGTGCTGGAGTTTTTGTTCCCGCCGGCGTAGTTTCGCCAGCAGATGAGCGTTCGCGACACGCTCGGGCGCCCGATTCACGACCTGCGGATCTCGGTCACCGATCGCTGCAATTTCCGCTGCCCCTACTGCATGCCGAAGGAGATCTTCGGCCGCGACTTCGCGTTCCTGCATCGCGATGAGCTGCTGACGTTCGAAGAAGTGGCGCGGCTGGCGCGGCTCTTCGTGACCCTCGGCGTGCGCAAGATTCGATTGACCGGCGGCGAGCCGCTGCTGCGCCGCGATCTCGAACGTCTCGTCGAACAGCTCGCATCCATCGACGGACTCGACGATCTCGCGCTCACCACCAACGGCGCGTTGTTCTCACGCGAGAAGGCACAGGCGCTCGCGCGCGCCGGCCTGAAGCGCGTGACCATCAGTCTCGACGCGCTCGACGATGCGATCTTCCGCGCGATGAACGACGTGAACGTGCCGGTCGCGCGGGTGCTCGATGCGATTGCCTTCGCCGAGGAGGCGGGGCTGGCACCGATCAAGATCGACTGCGTGCTGAAGCGCGGGTTGAATGAACGTGAGATCGTGCCGCTCGCGAAACGCTTTCGCGGTACCGGCCACATCGTGCGATTCATCGAATACATGGATGTCGGCAACACGAACGGCTGGCGTCTCGATGACGTCGTCCCCGCGCGCGACGTGCTCGAGACGCTGCAGCGCGAATGGCCGCTGGTCCCGGCGGAGCCGAATTACTACGGCGAAGTGGCGGAGCGCTGGCGCTACGCCGACGGCGCCGGCGAAGTCGGAATCATCAGCTCGGTGACGCAGCCGTTCTGCGGCTCCTGCACGCGTGCGCGCCTCTCCGCGAAAGGGGAGCTCTATCTCTGTCTCTTCGCCAGCAACGGCACGGATCTGCGCGCCCTGCTCCGCGGCGGCGCCACGGATGCCGACCTCCTGGATGTGCTCGAGAATGTCTGGCGCGGACGCGCCGACCGCTATTCGGAAGTGCGCAGCGATGCGACGCCTTCGCTGAAAAAGGTGGAGATGAGTCACATCGGCGGCTGAGGCGCGGACCGATGTACGAAGCCTACTCCCGCCCTCCCTTGTATTTCTCGTCGGCGGAGCTCGGCACGGTCGTCAGTTTCACGGCGTTCTCGCTCGTCAGCGTCACGTGCGGGCCGAACGGTTGTACGCGGGCCGAGTACGTTCGCTCGCGCATCGCGCGGCCTTCTTTGATCTCCTGAATCTGGCTCTTCTTCATGGCCTCGAAGACTGCGAGAGGCGGGCCATTCCGGCGACGAACAGGTTCTTTCCTCCCTGCGACGGATGGCGCACTTTCGTGTGGGCGATGTCCATCTTCTGCAGGGAGGCCGAGGCGTGATTGCCGATGGCGACCACGTGCTCGAACGCAAAGAGTCGCAGCAGGCGTTCGATGAATCGCTGGCCGATGCTCAACTCGCTCGTGCTCGGCGCGCGATTCGACTGCGGGTTGCCGGGATGGAAGGGATGAAACGGAAAGGCGTTCCAGAGCAGCGGCAGCGGCGTGATGTCGCGAATCGTCGACCACACCATCGTTGCGCTGGCCTCGGTCGAGAGTCGCGGGCCGGAGGTTGCTTTGCGATAGCCGTGATCGGCACCGAGGACGTGCCCGTTCCGCGTCTCCACCCCGCCGAGCATCACGCTTTCGCTGACGAACGCGATGCCGGTGAGACGGCCGCCGCGATAACTGACGGCCTCGCCGATGAGCAGCGTCTTCGTTCCGTTCGCATCGAGCTCGTCGAGATACAGACGGAGATTGCGGCGGCGCACGGCGTTCTCGCGCAGATCGCCTTCGATGCGCGACCACTGGTTGGTCGCGCGATCGCTCAGTTCGACGGTGGAGAGCTCATTGATCAGAGAATCGAAACGTCGGGACACGGCGCGCAGTTTAGTCAGTGTCGCGCCGCGCGTCTGCGCGGCCCGGCCGGTTTCGCGTCGACGATGCGATGAATCGAGCCGCTGTTGTAATCGGCCACGTAGATCTCGCCGAGAAAGTCTTCGCCGAACGTGCTGATCGAGAAATCGGTGTCGATCAACGTGCGCGTGGTGATGGTGCCGTTCGAAGCATCGCGCACGCTTCCCCAGATCACGCCGGTGCAGAGATCGCCGTAGATGTAGGTGCCGTGCAGGCGCGGCGAGCGCCCGCCGCGATAGACCGAGCCCCCCGTCACCGAGCAGGCGTCGCCGGAGTGGTCGTACTCGATCACCGGCAGCACGAGCGTGCCGTCGTTGCAGTTCGAGCCCGGATTGAAGCAGTGCGTCCCTTCCATGCGCCGCCAGCCGTAGTTCTCGCCGCCGATGCTCGCGGCGGGCTGGAAGTTGATCTCTTCCCAGCTTCCCTGGCCGACGTCGGCGATCCAGAGATCTCCGGTGGCGCGATCGAACGAGAACCGCCACGGATTGCGCAGCCCCACGGCCCAGATCTCATTGCGTCGCGAGGCAAGACCGGCGTAGGGATTCGACGGCGGGATCGTGTAGGTGTCGGCGTTGACGTCGATGCGCAACATCTTGCCTAACAGGTCGAGGAAGTTTTGTGCACGATTGCCGGGATCGCCGCCGGAGCCGCCGTCGCCCATCCCGATGTACAGATAGCCGTCCGGACCGAATTGCAGCTGTCCACCATTGTGGTTCTGGAACGGCTGGTCGACGAACAGCAGCTGGCGAAACGAATTCGGATCGGCGCGATTCGGATCGGCAGACACCTGAAATCGCGCGATGACGGTGTCGCCGTTCCGATCCGTGTAGTCGACGAAGAACAGCCCGTTCTCTTTGTAGCGCGGATGAAAGGCGACGCTCAGCAACCCGCGCTCGCCGCCATCCTGCACGCGGGCCCGGATGTCGAGAAACGGCTCCGGCAGCAGACGCGTACCGTCCCAGATCACGATCCGTCCATCCTGCAGCGTGACGAAGAGCCGCGAGTCTCCGGCGTGCGTGATGGCCACCGGATTCGCGAGACCGGAGATCACCGGCTCGAGCACGATCGTCGGCACGTCATCGGCGAACAGCGGAAGCGTGAACAGCAGCAGCGCGAAAGGCAGCAGGGGCCGGTTCATGGCGCGACTTCCATGCAAAGTTCGGTACGTTTCTTGAGACGAACGAGCAGCGGAGGCAACTCTATGGGAACGATCCATCAACCGAAACCGAGCGCACCCGGCTCCCCGCAACCCGATCAACAACCGCTGCAACCCGGCGGCCCCCAGGAATCCCGCACCAACGCCGCCCGCCCCGACCGCCCAAACGTCAGAACCCCGGAAAAGTCGGAAGAGGAGATTCACGGACGGCAGACGTAGGTTAGGCACAAAAGCGCGCCACGTGTCATCCCGACCGAGCGAAGCGAGTGGAGGGACCCCCCTGTTTTTTGGAGGGGATCCCTCGACTCCGCTGCGCTCCGCTCGGGATGACACGGCGTTCGCGTCCCCCCGTTCCGGAGGGGATCCCTCGACTTCGCTGCGCTCCGCTCGGGATGACACGGCGGCCCATGTCCATCCTCCAAACCACGTAAACTCGCGTCATGCGAGCTCGTGCACTTTCTTTTCTTCTCTCGCTTGTCGTCTGTCTTACGGCGTTTGCGCAGGACGCGCGCATTCAGAAGCTCGAGGCGTTTTTCGAGCGGGAGATGAAAGCGCAGCGGATGCCGGCGGTGTCGGTTGCGGTCAGGCAGGGCGAGTTCGTCTGGGCGCGCGGGTTCGGGCTCGCCGATGTCGACAACAACGTCGCGGCCACCGAGGAGTCGTCGTATCGGATGGGATCCATCAGTAAGCCGTTCACGGCGGTGGCGGTGTTGAAGCTCGCGGAGGAAGGAAAGATCGACCTCGATGCGGAGGTGCAGACCTACGTCCCGTACTTCCCGAAGAAGGCGTACCCGGTGACGGTTCGCCAGCTGCTCTCGCACCTCGGCGGCATCAGTCACTACAAGGATTACGACAAGGAAGGTCGCATCAAGGAACCGCGGTCGACGCGCGAGGCGCTGGCGATTTTTCAGGATTTCGATCTGATCGCCGAGCCCGGCACCGCGTACAACTACACGAGCTACGGCTACAACCTCCTCGGCGCGGTCATCGAAGGAGCCAGCGGCAAACCGTACGGCCAGTACCTCACCGAGAACGTCTGGAAGCCGCTCGGCATGACGGCCACGCGCATGGATGATCCGCGCGCGCTCATCCCGCATCGCGTTTCCGGATACGTGCTCGAGAAGGGGGAGCTCAAACGCTCCGAGTACGTCGACATCAGCAGCCGGTTCGGCGGCGGCGGCTCGCGCTCCACCGTCGTCGACCTGATCCGCTTCCTCGAAGGGCTGGCGAACGGAAAGATCCTGAAGACGGAAACGCGTGAAGCGGCGTGGTCGATGGCGCAGACCCGCGACAAACACTACGTGCACTACGGCCATGGATTCGGCGTCTATTCGCGCAATGGCCGGTATGTCGTCGGGCATTCGGGATCGCAGCAGGAGACGCGTACGACGATGTCGTACATCCCGGAAGGGAAGCTCATCATCGCGCTGGCCTCGAATTTCGAAGATGCGAATCTCGGCCGCTTCGAAGACGCGATCATCGAAGCGTTTCTCGGCGATCCCGATCTGCCGGGCCTGCGCGGCTCGACCGTCGAAGACGATCGCGCGCTCGCGGCGCTCGAAAGCATCTACAACAACGGTCTCGCGTACTACTCCCGTCATGGCCGCGCCCTGACGACGAACCCGCGCGAGCTCGCGGATGCATTCGCCTATCTGCGCGACGCCATGAACGACGCGCGGAAGATCGATGCCGGCGAACATCCTCTGACCGGCGAGCCGCTGACGAAGATCGGCTCGTACATGGCCGCGCAGCTCGCGAAGAACGGCAGCCTCGACGTCTATCACCGCGAAGGCTCGCTCCGTTTCGCGAGCGACTTCACGAAGCTGAAGACGAAACCGGGATTCGCTCCGCCACTCGCGCGCCGCATCGACGGATGGCTGAGCGCGTGGAACGCGATCACGCCCGAGCAGCGCGCGCTCGATTTCTCGTCCGCGAACGTGCTCGCCGAAGTCGAGAAGCTCGCGAACGTGCCGGTGAAGCCCGACTACGCGTCGCAGCTCGTGCGGATGGGAGAGCGCTCGGCGATGGCGTTCGACGGCGAGAAGGCGCTGCGCGTGGCGAAGCTCGGCGTCGCCGTGTATCCAACCTCGCCGTCGCTGCACGGCCTCCTCGGTGTGTTCCTGCTGATGGCCGACGCTCATGACGACGGGATGGCGCACCTCCGCCGGTCGCTGGAGCTCGATCCGACCGGCTACGCGAGCGCGCGCAATCTCGAGAACATCGTCCGCCAGGCGCCGCCGCCGGTGGGTGCAGTCGTGAAGAAGGCGTCGCAGGAGTTGCACGGACATTGATTTCCGGCGCGTGCGGCGTGCGATCATCGCGCCGCACACGATGCGCACCCGACTCCTCGCCGCCATTCTCGCGCTGGCGGCGCTGCCGCTGTACGCAGCCATACGGCCGACGCTCGACGAGCCTCGGGCCGGTGCGGTGCTGCGCGGCGGCAGCACGGCCACGATCTCCTGGTCGGCCACCGGCCTCCCCGCGGACGCGGAGGAGTGGGAGGCGTTTCTCTCCGTCGACGGCGGTGCGTTCTACGCGTATCGCGTCACGCCGCATCTCGAGCTCGATCAACAGCGCTTCACGTTCGAGGTGCCGAACGTCGCCACGCGCAACGCGCGCCTCCTGCTGCGCGTCGGCGATGAGCATGAGGAACACGAGCTCGAGTTTCCGGCCACGTTCACGATCGAAGAGAACCCGCTGCTCGCGCTCGCGGAGTCGCCGAAGGAGATCGACGAAGAAGAGCGCGGCGAGCCGGCGCGGCGCGGCGATCCCGGCGTCATTCAGTGGATCGAAGGCGATCGCACGGGACGGCATCTGCTCGTGCGGAGCGCCGCGCAACATGGCCGCGGCCTTCGCGAATCGCTGCGCGTCATCGAGACGCTCGAGACCGCGGAAGCGTCGTCGCCGCTGCCGCTCGCATCACCTCGCGGCAACAGCCTGCGCGCCTTCGTGGCCACGCGCAGCGGTCATGCACGCACCGTCGCGGTACGCCGCGATGGTCGCGACGTGCTTCTCTCCTGCCGCCGTCTGAACATTTAGCGCGCTCCCTCGCTTCGCCTCAGTTCAGGAATCGAGAAAAAGGGGAGCTCGACATGCGACAGCTGTTCGCATCTGTACTCTTTGTGTTTTCTGCATTCGCGGCGTTCGCGCAGACGGCGGACACCGCATCCATCCGCGGCCACATCACCGACGCCACCGGAGCGGCGTTGCCGGGAGTGACCGCCACGCTGGAGGAAACCGGCACCGGCGCGAGCCGCAACGCCGTCACCAGCAGCAACGGCGATTACACGTTCGGCACCGTGCCGGTCAGCGGCTCGTATCAACTGCAGTTTCATCTCTCGGGATTCGGCAGCGCGCAGCACGGACCATTCGTCCTGCGCGCCGGCGAGACCGCGACCGTCGATGCGCGGCTGACGCCCGAAGTCAGCGCCAGCGTCGTCGTGCGCGGCACGACCGATCACGTGCGCAGCGATTCGCCGGAGCTCGGCACGCGCCTCGACGAGGCGGCCCTGCGCAACGCGCCGATCCTCGGCAACAAGATCACGTCGCTGCCGCTGCTGAACTCGGCCGTGCGCCCCGCGCGCGGCACCGGCGATCTGTTTCTCAACAACACGCTCTTCGTCGTGAACGGTGGCGGCCGCCGGCAGACGAGCTACACGATCGACGGCAGCAACGCGAACGATGCGTGGGGCCGCCAGACGATCTTCACGAACATCCCGCTTTCGGCCGTGCACGAGTTCACGGTTCTCACCAATCCGTTCAGCGCCGAATACGGCCGCACCACCGGCAGCGTCGTGAACGTCGTCACGCAGAAGGGAACGAACGAGATCGGCGGTGATGCCGTGCTCGTCTATCGTCCCGCGTCGCTGCAGTCCGATGCGCCGGTGACCGGCATCGATGCGGACGATGAGTTGACGCAGTTCAGCGCCACGCTCGGCGGGCCGATCGTGCGCGACCGCACGCATTTTCTCGGCGCCTTCGAGTACTCCGATCAGGATCGCGACTCGGTGATCACCTCCGCGCTCGCCCCCGGCGTCTACACCGGCTCGTACAGACAGACGCTGGCCATGCTGCGCGTCGATCATGAGTGGAGCGACGCGAATCATCTCTTCGCGCGCGCGAACATCGATCGCTTCCGCGATACCAACCCCGCGGACGTCGTCGGCGGCACCGTGCTGCCGAGCGCCGGCCGCACGTTCCGCCGCGACACGTCGTCGCTGCAGTTCTCCGATACCACGCTGCTCACGCCGTCTCTCTTCAACGAAGCGCGCATCATCGGACAGTGGGGCTCGCCGATCACCGAGTTCGAACCGCACGAGCAGTCGACGCAGTTCGTGCGGCCGGGTGTTTCGACGGAAGGCGAATCGCGCGTCGCGCATCTCACCAATCGCCAGTATCAATTCGCCGACACCGCGAGCTGGATCGCCGGCGCGCATTCGCTGCGCTTCGGCGTCGACGTGCTGCATTCGACCTCGGGCGGCAATGGCCAGGAATTCGGTGCGCCGTTTTCTCTCGGCCAGTTCACGTTCAAGACCGGCATCCCCGCGTCGACACCGACGTCCGCGCTGACGATCAACGACGTGCAGCGCTACACGCAGAGCTTCGGCAACGCGACCTACGAGCTCGATGACAATCTCTACTCGCTCTTCGTGCAGGACGACTGGCGGCCGATGCAGTCGCTCACGCTGAACCTCGGCGTGCGCTACGACCGTCAGGAGCTGACCGGCGACGACGACAACCTGGCGCCGCGCCTCGGCTTCGCCTGGACGGCCGGCGATCAAACCGTCGTCCGCGGCGGCTACGGCATCTTCTATTCGCAGCTGCAGGCGAACATCGACGCGGCGTGGGAACTGGCCGGCCCGACCGGCTTCTTCAACTTCAGCGTCGCCCCCGGACAGCTCGGCTTCCCGACCACGCTCGCGCCGATCGCATCGCTGCCGACCGGCGTCAACGTGCCGGCGCGCGACATCACCATCCAGCCGGGCCGCGCCGGCTACTACGCGCAGTTCTTCGACGTCGCGAAGCTTCGCTTCTATCCGACCGAGCTGCAGAACCCGAAGACACAGCAGGCGACGCTCGGCTTCGAGCGCGAGCTGCTCGCGAACTGGTTTCTGGCCGTCGACGGCGTCGTCGCGAAAACGACCGAGATTCCGTGGAACCTCGATGCGAATGCGCCGAGCGCGTTCGTCCGCACCACGCCGGGACAGACGCGCAGCGCCGCCGCGGCCGATGCCACGCGTCCGATCGTGCCGGTAGCGAACGGCTATCGCCGCATCATCGTCACCACGAACTTCGGCGAATCGAAGTACCGCGGCGTGCAGATGAATCTGCGCCGCACGTTCGATGATCGCGCCGGTCTGCTGGCGAGCTACACCTGGTCGCACGCGCGCAACACCGCCGAAGCCGATGCGCCGGGCGGCGATCCGAACGACGTGAACGCGTTCAACGCCGAATGGGCGGACAGCATCCTCGATCAACGCCACCGCGGCGTGCTCACGGTCTGGTATCGCCTGCCGTTCGACGTCGTGGTCGGTGGCGTCGGCACCGCGGCATCGGGACGTCCGTTCAACATCACCACCGGCGCGGACAACAACGGCGACGCGGCGAACACCGATCGCCCCGTGATCGACGGCGCCGTCATCGGCCGGAACGAAGGCCGCGGCAGCTCGATCTTCAGCCTCGACGCCTTCATCGAGAAATCGATTCCGGTGGCCGGTCTCGATCTCGCCATCCGCGCCGAAGGCTTCAATCTGACGAATCACGAGAACGTCGTCGGCCGCAACGCGGTCTACGGCAACAACGCGAACGGCGAGCCGCTGTCGACGTTCGGCATCCCTCTCGGCGGGATCAGCAATGTCGATCCCGGCCGCCAGTATCAATTCGAAATTCGAGCGAGGTTCTGATGAAGCGACTGGTCTCCGGATTCATCGCGGTAGTCGTTGCGACGTCGTTGTACGCGGCTGCGAAGCCGGTCGTGATCAGTCTTGCGAAGGAGCGCGCCGGCCGTCCGCCGGCGCGTTTCCTCTCGGTGGTGGGGGACTGGATCATCGCCACCGACGAGGCGGGCAAGCCGGTCGTGCAGGTCGACGGACGGCAGTGGATCAAAGGTGTGCCGTCGCAGGGGCTGGCCCGGAAAGCGCGCACGATCTACGGCGCGAAACACGAAGAGTTCATCGACAGCGTGAAGGCGTACGCGTACTTTCCGTACGCGGTCGCGAAAGACGTCCCCGAGTTTCAGAACGGTGAGATCTCGATGCGCTTCCGCATCATGAGCGGCCAGCTCGATCAGTGCGCCGGGATTCTCTTCAATCTGAAAACGAACGGCGACTACCTCGCGGTGCGCTTCAACGGCAAAGAGAACAACCTCGTGCTCTGGACGTTCAAGAGCGGCAAGCGCTCGTTCGTCAGGAAGGGTGTGCACGACGTGCCGCTCAAGCTCGGCGAGTGGCACCGGATGAGAATTGCGGTGAACGGCACGCAGCTCCGGGGCTGGCTCGACGACGAGCTGCTGCTCGAGTACACGCTCGAGGCGCCGGTCTCGGGCAAGGTCGGGCTCTGGTCGAAGACCGACAGCGTCAGCCAGTTCGACGACTACACAGTCGTCGCACAATGACGATCAGCAGCGGCCAGACGGCATGGAAGAGAACCGCCGCACCGCGCGGCGAGGCGCGCAACGGGTATCCCGGATAGCTCGACTCGCCGCGCGCCGGCGGTGTGCGTCCGGCCAGCGTTTCGAGCTCGTCGAGCACGATCTCCTCGGTCGTCGAACGGCTCTCCGCTTTCTTCGCGCCGAGCTCGTACACGATCGTGCCGTAGCGATCGTCGTTCTCGAACAGCGCGGACTGGCCGGCATACGGATAGTCGACGCGCAGCTCGCGGACGCTGCGACGCAGCTTCGTCAGCACGTTGCGCTCGTAGTCATTCGCGCGCGGATCTTCAGCCGCGAGGTACATGCGAATCGTGAGCGGCTGCTCGATCGAATGCAGCAGTGCTTCATCGGCAGGCGGAAACGAATTGCGCCGGTCTTCCGAAACGTCGGCGCTCCGATTCGTGGGCACGAAGAGAAGGGCGATGGCCGCGACGATCACGACGGTCGCGCGTGCCGCTCGGGCACGGAACGGCGCACGCACGTTCACGAACGCCGCCGCGAGAACGAGCAGCAGAAGCGCGGCGACGCTCGATGCCACGACGCTGTCGAGACTCAGCAGTCCGCGTTCGAACGGACGCAGCATCGCGGAAGGGGTGTAACGCGCGAGGCGCTCGATCCAGCCGCCGCGTCCTGCCGCGAAAAAATCGAGCGCCCAGGTGCCGATGGTGAACGAGAGCACGGCGATGGCCGCGCTTGCGGCGCTGTCGAGAAGAGATGCGGCGACGATGGCAACGCAGCAGGTGAGGAGATAACGCAGCGTGTGGCCGAGGAGGAGGTTCGCGGTTTCGCCGATCGCGAGGTGGCCGCCGTAACCCAGCCACAACGCGATCGCGACAAACGCGGGAATCAGGCAGAGCAGCCAGCCGGACAGCAGCGCGACGAGTTTCGAGACGAGCTGCGATGCGACCGACTGCGGTGCCTGCAACAGCAGCGTGAGCGCACCGGAGCGCTTCTCGTCGCTGACCAGGCGAATGGCGACGAACGGCACGAGAAACGTGATCAGCAGATCGAGCGCACCGAGGGTCGGAACCAGCAGGCCGTCGAGCGGGGAGAGCGCGGAGGCGAGTGCGGCCGCTCCGCCACCCGCGCCGCTCGCTTCCGCATACGCGCGCATCGCGGCGATGAAGCTCATCCCGGTCAGCGGTCCGGCCACCAGCAGCAGCAACGTGAACGCGGTGGAGCCGAAGAGCTCGCGGCAATCCTTCGACAGCAGGGCGCGAAACTCACTCGAGCGCAAGAAACACCTCTTCGAGTGTCGCGTCGCATCTGCCGGCGCGCGCACGCAACTCGGCCAGCGTGCCGCTGGCGATGGCGCGTCCGTGATCGAGCAGCAGAAAGCGCGAGCAGATCGCTGCCGCGTCGGTGAGTTGATGAATCGAGAGCACGAGCGTGCGTCCGGCATTCGCCCGTTCGCGCAGCAACGCCATCGCACCGCGCGTCTGCCGGAAATCGAGTCCGTCGAACGGCTCGTCGAGCAGCAGCACCGGTAGCGGCGCGCTCAATGCCAGTGCGAGGGCCACACGTTTCGCTTCGCCTTTCGAGAGCGAGCCGATGCGCTGCGGCAGCAGATGTTCGAGCTGCAGCGCCGCGACCGCCGCGTGATCGCGTTCGCGTGCGAAGAGTCGCGCGAAAAAGTCGAGCACCCACCCGGCGCGGCGCTCACTCCACGGACGAATGCCGTCCGGCAGGTAGAAGAACGCTGCGCCTTCGACCTTGCCGGCGGCGTCTGGAAGGAATCCCGCCACCGCTTCGAACAGCGTCGTCTTTCCCGCGCCGTTCGGACCGATGATGCCGACGATCTCCCCCGCGTTCGCGGCGAACGAAACATCATCCAGAAGCACGCGCCCGCCGCGGCGCACGGAGATGCCCTCGGCGCGCAGCGTCATTGCGCCGCGAACTGCGAGGGAATCGGATGCGCCGCGTCTTCCTGCTCCCACAGGATCGACTGCACTTTCCACTCGCTGCCGATGCGCACCAGCTGGAAGCTGTTGATGCCGCGCAGCGTCGGCTTCTCCTGATTCGACGCCTCGCGTCCTTCGTACGTGCTCCACACCTGCGCGATGTTGCCGTAGTGCAGCACGCGCGTCGCGATGGGACGTTCGCAGAATCCCTTCTCGTTGAAGATCGGCGTGGTCCGCTCGATGTACTGCTTCGGCGTCAGCACGACCGTCACCGGCGCACCGTCCGCCACTTTCGAAATGACCATGTGCGCGTCGGGTGCGAAGAGCGCCTCGAAGCGGTTCCAGTCGCGCCGTCCCGCCGGTCCGGAGATCACGTTGTAGACCGCCAGCACCGTCGTCTCGATCGCGAAGTCATCGCCGCTCTTCGGCGGCGCGGCATCAGTCGTCGATGCGCAACCGGTCACGATCGCGAGCAGGAGCAGAGAGGCGGTGATTTTCATGCGCGCGAGTATAGCGACCGTCATTCGCGTGCAATCGCAGGGGATCCCGCGCCGAGGCGCGGGATGACACGGTCGGACGCGTGCGGCCCTACGAACACGTGAGGCACGGGGCCCCTCGTGTGTCATCCCGACCGAGCGAAGCGAGTGGAGGGACCCCCCGCCGACGAAGCGAAAGTCCCGCTTCCGCAGGGGATCCCTCGACTTCGCTCGGGATGACACGCTAGCGACGCGTGCGGCGCTACGAACACGTGAGGCACGGGCCCCTCCCCGTGTCATCCCGTGCGGCAGCACGGGATCCCCCTCAATGAAAGACCCGGCCCACCCCCTCAAGCCGGAGGCGGCGGGAACAGCAGATCGAGTTTGATCAACACGTTGTCCTTGATCAGATCGTCCGCCATCCCTTTGTACGAAATGCCCCAGTCATGACGGTTGATCGTGAACTCGCTGGTCGTGCGGACGCCTGCGGGCGTGGTCGTCGCGGTTACCGGGATCGTCACTTCCTTCTGCATGCCGTGCAGGTCGAGAATCCCCTTGAGCTCATGCGTCGCGCCGTTCGCCGCGCCTGCCGGGGCCGGCGTGAGCGAGGTCGACGTGAACGTCGCTTTCGGATACTTCGCCACATCGAAAAAGTCGGGGCTCTTGAGATGGCCGGTCAGCTGCTCGGTGTCGGTCTCGATCGAGCTGAGATCGATGTCGAACTTCACGCCCTGCGGCGCGTTGCCGGCGTACGTGATCGTGCCGTCGAAGCTGTTGAACTTTCCTTTGTGATCGCGCGTCACCTTCGCTCCGACGAAGTGGATCGCGCTCTTTTCCTTGATCACGTTTGCGGAGGTGGTGTTCGCGGCCGCCTGCGTCGATGCGGTGTCGGCCGTGGCCACGGTGGCCGTCGACTCCGTTACTTCCGCGGCCGGTTTGTCGGCCAGTTCGCTCTTCTGGCAGGCCGGCAGAATGAGCAACGACAGGGCAAGAACAAGACTGCTGGACTTCATTCGCGATTTCTCCTTCTCGAGATCCACTCAGGCGACATCGAACAGCAGGAACTCCGACGCGTTCGCGCCGCCTGTGATCTTCAGTGCCGATTCGCTTTCGATTTGCGCGCCATCTCCTGTTTTCAGGAGGACGCCGTTGACCTCGACGCTGCCGCGGGCGACCTGGATCCACACACCGCGATTCGCGCCGAGGGTGTAGTCGACGCTTTGACCCTCATCGAGGATCGACGTGTAGAGACGTGCGTCCTGATGAATCTTGAGTGCGCCGTTCGCCGCGTCGGGCGCGACCACCAGTTGCAGAGTTCCCCGGCGTTCCTCTTCCGGAAAGAGCTTCTGCTCGTAACCGGGAGTGATGCCTCCGCGCTCCGGCAGAATCCAGATCTGAAAGAAGTGCACCGGCTCGCTCTCCGAGCCATTGAACTCGCTGTGCACCACGCCGGTGCCGGCGCTCATGCGCTGCACTTCACCGCGGCGCAGCACGCCCTGCCCGCCGGTCGAGTCCTTGTGCGCCAGCGCCCCTTCCATGACGATCGAGACGATCTCCATGTTGTCGTGCTGGTGCGCGCCGAACCCGCGGCCCGGCGCCACCGTGTCTTCGTTGATCACGCGCAACGAGCGGAAGCCCATCTGCTTCGGGTCGTAGTAATTCGCGAACGAAAACGTGTGATGGGTCGTCAGCCAGCCATGCCGGCCAACGCCTCGGTCGTTCGATTTGCGGATCGTGATCATCTGCGCTCCTTTGATTCGTTGAAAAAACTTCAGCTCTTCACGGCCTGAAGCTCGATTTCGATGCGGATGTCGTTCGCCACGAGAATCCCGCCCGTTTCGAGCGTCTGGTTCCACACCAGACCGAAATCGCGGCGATCGATCTTCGTCGTCGCGCGGACGCCGGCTCGCGTGCCGCCCCACGGATCCTTTCCGGTTCCTTCGTACGTCGCGTCGAGTGTCACTTCCTTCGTCACGCCGCGGATCGTCAGATCGCCGACGAGCCGGAACGCATCGCCCGCGTTCGCAAACCCGCCTTCGATGCGCTTGCTGCGGAACGTGAGCGTCGGATGCGTCTCGACGTCGAGAAAGTCGGCCGAGCGGAGGTGCGCATCACGATCGGCCACGCCGGTATCGAGCGTCGCCGCTGCGATCTCGACGTTGACCGACGAGCTCGACGGATTGACCTCGTCGACGACGATCGTCCCCTTCACGTCCTTGAAGCGGCCACGCACGGTGGTGAACATCATGTGCTTCACCGCGAGCTCGACGGCGCTGTGGGAAGCGTCGATCTGCCAGGTGGTGGTCTTCGTTTCAGTCGCTGTGGTCATGGTCATTCTCTCCTTTGCCCGTTCTCAACCTTCGTCGCCTGTTCAATATTCCTCACAACGACTAACGTGGTGCGGACTATAAATCGCCTCCCCCGTGTTTGCCTGTCCATGAAGCTCAAAGAGGAGATCAAACAGCGAAAGCCGTTCCCAACGGTGCAGGAAGAGGCGATCCTCGCGCTGATGCGCACCGCCGATCGGCTGGCGGGCTCATCGAACACGGCGCTGCGCGCGGCGAATCTCAGCTCGTCGCAGTACAACGTGCTGCGCATCCTGCGCGGTGCGGGAGCCGAGGGGCTGGCGTGCGGCGAGATCTCCGAGCGGATGATTCGCCGCGATCCCGATCTCACGCGCCTGCTCGATCGCCTCGAAAAAGCGGGGCTCGTCTCCCGTGCGCGCGGCACGACGGACCGGCGCGTCGTCCGCGCATCGATCACCGAATCGGGACTCGCGCTCCTCGCGTCGCTCGATGAGCCGATCCAGGCTGCCACACGCGAAACGCTCGCGCATGTTTCTGAAGAGCGCCTGCAGACGCTGCTCGAGATTCTCGAAGAGATTCGTGGGTGAGCGCCGGTGCCCCCGCGACGCGCGCAGACGGGTCAGCGCGCTGCGGCGATGGTGACGCGAACGCCGTTCAACGCCGCATTTCCGGAGACGGCGTCGATCTCCCTGGCATCGGCGAGATCGTTGTAGCTCACGTGCGCGTGGCCGTGGGGCAGGCAGACCACGCCGCGCATCACCGCATCGGTCGATTTCACGATCGTCTGCACCGAGCCGACGTTTGCGCGGATGACGATCCGCTGTCCATCCTCCAGACCGAGCCGCGTGACGTCGTCGGGGTGCATGAAGAGTTGATCGCGGCGCGCGCCTTTGGTGAGGCGATGGGAGCGATGCATCCAGGAGTTGTTGCTGCGGAGATCGCGACGGCCGATGAGCAGGAACTCGTCGTTTCGCACTGGTGAGAATCGCGCCACGTCGGCGAGCACCAATGGCGGCGCACAATCGATGGTCTCGACCCGTTCATAAAGCGACGGCTGCAGCGCGCCGAGGTCGAGGCCGTGCGGGGCCTTGCGCAGTTCGTCGAATTTCTCGCCGACCGCCGCGGCCACGATCTGCGCGGTCGAATGCGCGCGCTTCGTTTCGCGGCCGAGTTTCGCGGCCAGCCGTTCCGTCAATGCCCCGATGATTTCCCAGTCGTAGCGTTCGTCTTCCGCGCGCGGCCAGATCGCCTCATTGAATCGCGCCACGTTGCGTACGGCCAGCGCATTGAAGACGGTGTCGTAATGATCGTGCTGCAGGCTCGACGCGGGCGGCAGAATCACGTTCGCGTGCTGCGTCGTCTCGTTGCGGTAAATGTCGATCGAGACCATGAAGTCGAGCGACGCGAGTGCGCGGTCGAGTTGGCGGCCGTCGGGCGTCGACAGAATCGGATTGCCGGCGATGGTGACGACGCCTCGAATCTGTCCATCGCCTTCGGTGAGAATTTCCTCTGCGAACGTCGCCACCGGCAACTCTCCGTTCGATTCCGGCAAGCCGCGCACGCGCGACGTCCAGCGCCCGAAGCTCCCGCGGCGATTCAGCGGAATGAGCGGCGTCGTCACGAGCGCGCCTCCCTCGCGATCGAGATTGCCGGTCACGAGGTTCAGCAATTGAATCAGCCATTGATTGAGCGTGCCGAACGATTGCAGCGTCGTGCCGACGCGGCCATACACGACCGCGTGCGGCGCCCGCGCGAGCTCGCGCGCCAGGCGGCGCATCGTTTGCGCATCGATGCCGGTGATCTCTTCCGCACGCTCGGCGGTCATGTGCGCGATCGCCGCGAGCGCCTCGTCGAGGCCGCGCAGCTTCTCGGGCCGCGCAATCCGCATGAGCCCTTCTTCACGGAGCGTATTGAGCAGCGCCATGAGCAGCGCGGCATCCGTGGCCGGGCGAATGAAGTGATGTTCGTCCGCGACTCTCGCGGTTTCGGTGCGCCGCGGATCGATGACCACGATCTTTCCGCCGCGCGCGCGAATCGCGGCCAGCCGCCGCGTCACATCCGGCACGGTCATGATGCTGCCGTTCGACACGACAGGATTCGCGCCGAGGATCAGAAAATAGTCGGTGCGGTCGATGTCGGGAATCGGGATCAGGAACTGATGGCCGTACATCCAGTACGAGATCAGTTGATGCGGTAACTGATCGACCGACGTTGCACTGAAGACGTTGCGCGAGGAGAGCACGCGCGCGAGCAGCGGGAGATTGAGCAGCGTGCCGGAGTTGTGCACGGTCGGATTGCCGAGGTAGACGCCGACCGCGTCGTTGCCGCCGCGCTGCTGTACGCGCGCCAGCCCTTCGGCCGCGTGCTCGATCGCCTCATCCCATGACGTCTCGCGCCACGCGTTTTCCTCGCGCACCATCGGACGTCGCAGGCGCGCCGGATCGTCGTGGATGTCCATCAGGGCCACGCCTTTCGGACAGAGGTGGCCGCGGCTGAACGGATCGTCCGCATCGCCGCGAATCGACACGATGCGCGGTCCGTCGATCTCGAGCTCGAGACCGCAAATGGCTTCGCAGAGATTGCACGCGCGAAAAACCGTTCTCGTCATGTGCGCGGCATTCTGGAGGAAAGGGACGACTGGCGGAGAGCGGCCGATTCAGTGACGCCGCACGGAGCACGCCGCAGCGCCGGTGCATTTCCTCTTTGTGACCTGCTGGTAATAAGCGCCGCGCGAGGCCGTCCTTCCTTCGTGCAGGCCAGAAACAGATTCGGTCCAGAAGGAGTTGCCCATGTTCGTACTGACGGCCATCCGTCGTTCGGCGGACGCCATCCGTCCAGCCACGCCGCTTCGCCACCTCCTGATTCTCGCGGCGCTTCTCTGTGCGGCGGTCGGCGCGGTCGCCGATCCGCGAGTGACCGCGTTGACGGTGAACGCCGAGGAGCGTCAGGTGCGAGTCACCGGCATCACTCCCGATCATCAGGCCATCGTCTTCAGTGTCGGCATCGGCAGCATCGGAAACACGCCGGCATTGACGCGCGAGGCGCGTGCATTGACGGATGACGATGGCGACGGCACGGTCGAATTGACCGTGCACCGCCTGCCGTCGCGCTCCGTCTGGGTGGCGATCGACGTCGAAAGCGGCGATGTGGCGGTGGCCACGCCGGACGGTTCGCTGCCTGCGACACTGCCGCGCCCGGAAAACGCGTGGCTGGCCGGCCAGGAGCGCGTTGCCATCTCTCGTTCTTATGTCGAAGCCGTAGTCGTTCGTCCCGCCGTCGGGGCCTGGGCGGCGCGTCTTGCCGATGGCGGCTCACGCGATGCCGACTCGCTGCGCAACGGCATCTCCACGTTCCGGCTCGACGCCATGCAGCGCATTGGCGGAACGGAGAACGGTCCGCCGCTCGCGCAGCCGAACGACATTCTCATCGTCGCCGATCCTCAGACGCTCGAACTCATCGTCAGCGAGGTCCACTGATGCGCCGTCTCCTGACTCTCGCACTCTTCCTGCTGGCGACGTCCGCGCTGTTCGCGCAGGACGCGAACAATGCCCGCGGCTTCACGCCTGGAAATTCGTTTCAGGGCTTCGACATCGACAACATCAATACCTTCAATGGCAATTTGATGGTCACGATCCCGCTGGTCGACATGCCGGTCGGTCCGCGGCTCCGTCAACAACTGCTGCTCGCGTACAACAGCAAGGTTTACGAATACCAGTGGGTGCAGTTCTCGGCGTTTCCGAACGATCCGCAGGATAAACGTCGCGCCGTCCCGGAAAAATATTCGAACGCCGGCCTCGGCTGGCTGCTCACGCTCGGCTCCTTACACGAGCCGACGCCCGGTGACGACGTGAATCCCGTCCGCGGATGGTTCTATCGCGGACCGGACGGCTCCGAACACGACTTCACGGAAGGGCTCGGCGCCGTGACGACGGCCATGACCCACGACGGCTCGTTTCTGCGTCTGCAGCGCGACGCGGAAGATCCGGTCGACTATTACGACATCGAATTTCCGGACGGCACCGTGCATCGATTCGGCAGCTACGACGCGGCGACGAAACGATGGGCGCTGACGAGAATCTCGGACTCGCTCGGGTATTGGATCGAAGTCGACGACGACGATCCGATGAAGTGGGTCATTACAGGCGGATTCGACGAGCAGACGCTGCGCACGATCACGGTTCACTTTCAGAACCGCACCGCGCCGGCCGGCGGGTCGTACGTCGACAATCCGAATTTCCAGAAGGTAATCCGGTCGATCGAAGTACCGGTCACCGGCAGCGACACGCCGGTGCTCTACGAGCTCACGCACGTCGACTCCATGATCCGCCGCGACGGTTGCGGCGATGAGATCGAAGGCGATGCTCAGGAAATCGCCGTGCCGCTGCTCACGGAAATCAAATTTCCCGACGGCTCGACGTACGCACCGGCTTATTACACGACCTACGCCGGACCGGAATGTGCGACCGGCCTGCTCCACGCCATGACTCTGCCGACGAAGGGGACCATCCGCTGGCAGCAGGGCGTTTATCGCCTCTCGATTCCCGAATGTAATGACAATACCGGCTGGGTCATCGAAACGCCGGGCGTACGCAGCAGAAGCATCGAAGACGCGAACGGCTCGGTGCTCGGTACCTGGACCTACACACCGACGATCAATACGAGCATCGGCGCTTACGTGGCGTGCGGCGTGTTCGACGGAATCAATATGCCGTTCGGCCCCGCGCCAACCGAGGCCACGACCACGGTGACGATGACGGAGAATGGCGTACCGGTGGGCGGGAAGACGGTCCACTACTTCTCCGCCGTGTTGAACGGCCACCGCGCGACGGCCCTCGGCCTCGACACGAAGGAATACGGACTCTCGTTCACGCGGCTCAGGCCCGATCCGATCGATGGCACCCGCTTCCTGTCGTCACAGCGCTATGACGAAAACGATTCGCTGCTGCGCACGCGCTACGTCGCCTACGCCGCCGACGCACAATCGTTCAATGACAAACTCTCCAATGCGCGCGTTCAGGCGGAGCTGACCATCTTCGACGATGATTCCGGCTGTAGTGACCCGGATGGCTGCTGGATCGAGCTCAAGCGCGACGAGGCTGATTACGACGGCTACGGTCATTATCGAAAGCTCGTCAATCGCTCGAGCTTCGGTACGACTCAGACCACGTTTACGAATTACCTCGAGCCTCCGGCGGATCTCTGGCTCCTCGGCCTCCACGACAGTGCGTGGATCGAGGAGAACGGCGCCGCAACCAAACAGCAGTTCACCTATGACGAGCACGGCTTCCTCGAATCGCGGCGAACGTTCTTCCAGACCGCCGCGCATGCCGCGGAAATCGGCCCGGACAATCATCGCGATCTATTGCAGGTGACGTGTCGCGATGACCGCGGCTATCTCGTGGCCGAGAAGTCGTTCGGTGGGGACGACAGCGCCGCCGGAATTCCGAGTGGCGTGCTCTGTGACGCAATCCCTCAGACGGGCGAATATCAGATCGACCACACGTACACGTATTCGCCTTCGGGAGCGCCGATCAAACATACGGCCAATTTCCGAGGATTCGACTTCTTCCTGCTCGACCAGGATCTCGATCCGAAGACCGGGTTCGTCACCGCGTCGCGCGACACGGCCGGCGTCGAAACGACGTACACCTATGACGAGATCGGCCGGCCGAAGGAAGTGAAACCTGCCGGTGCCCCCTGGCTGCAATACAACTATGTCAATGCCGGAAACTCCGGGACGCCGGCGAGCCTGCGCGTGACGACGCGCGCCGCGGGCACGGCGGAAACATCGCCCGCGCTGCTCGATTCGTACACCTATTACGACGCACTCGGCCGTCCCGTCCAGACGCGAACGGCCACCAGCGACGATGAATGGTCCGTAACCTGGACCGAATACGACATCTTCAATCGCGCCCGCAGCGTCACGGTTCCGGTGGCAGCGAATTCGAAAGATTTCGGGCCGCCGCCTTCGGGCATCGGAAAATCGACGTCGACCTACGACGCCCTCGGCCGCATTACACTCGATCGGCGGCCGGACGACACCACCACCAGTTCCGTCTATTACGGAATTCGCGAAATCGAGCGCTATGTGGGGAACGTCAAGCGCTCGACCGAAACCTCCAACAACCTCGGCCGGCTGGTGCAGGTGGTGCAGCAGCCCGACGCCGCTTCCGATCCGATCGTCACCGCCTATGGCTATGACGTCGGCGGCCGCCTCGTCAACGTTTCGATCGCCGCGCCGCCGTCGCAGAGCGTGGGACAGGAACGGACGTTCGAGTACGACGGCCGCGGATTCCTGAAACGAGAGACTCATCCCGAAACCGGCGAGGCGACGGCGAGCGATTACGACGCTCTTGGCAATGCCCGCCAGCGTACCGCCGGCGGCAGAACGCGGATCTATACGTTCGACGGTGCGTCCCGCTTGCGGGCGATTCGCGAAAGCACCGCCACCGAGCCGATCAAGAGCTTCGAATTCGGGCCGGCGAACAGCGGACCCGGCGACCAGAACAAACAGAAGGGCAAAATGGTCTCCGCGGTACGCCGCAATGTGCTCCCCTCCGGCCCGATCGTCGAGGTCACCGAAACCTACGACTATGAAGGCCCGGCCGGAAAAATCTCCAGGCGCACCACCATCATCGACGAAATTCAGGGAACGACCCGGAAGCCGATTCAGAAATTCGAGCAATCGATTGCATACGACGACCTGCTCTCGCCCTCCAGACAGGCGATGCCGTCGTGCCTGACATTCGGCTGCGGCATTCCGGCCGGCCTGGAGAACGTCTGGTATGAGCGCGACCACGGATTCCTGACCGGCATCACCGGCCTGGCCACGCTCACGTATCACCCCAGCGGAATGATTCACACGGTGCGGCATGCGTCGTCGCCCGCGGCTCTCGACACGTATGCCGATGCCGATGGAATGGGCCGCCCGAGCTCCATTACGTTCGACGCACCGCAGCCGCCCAATTGCAGTGATCCGGCTACCGGCATTACGGTCTCTGCGCCGCAGAGCACGACCGCCCCATTGGGAAGCACCATCAATCTTTCGGTTGCGGCAAACAGCATCGTCACACCGCTCACGTATCAATGGTTCGAAGGGCGGCGCGAAACCGGGAATGCCATCGCCATCCCCGGCGCGACCAGCGCCGCGTTCACCACGTCAGCACTGCAGACGAGCACCGTCTACTGGGTGCGTGTTTCGAACGTCTGTCACACCGTCGACAGCGAATACGCGGTCATTACGGTCGACACCTGTCCGTTCAACCTTCTCGGCAAGGGTCCGGGCGATTCGACCTTCAAGCCGGCGCCGGAAGTGGAGGCCTCCGACTACGTCGTTCCGCGCGGCACCGACGTGGTGCTGGAGGTGCTGCCGGAGCTCATCGAAGGACAGGATCCGCTGGCGTACAGCTATCTGTGGACCGACGGCGCGGCGTCAGGAACCGGCAGTTCTTACACGGTGCTGAACATCCAGGGGCCGCGCGTCATTACGGTCTCCGTAACCGGCACGAAGAGCGGGTTCTCCTGTACGCGTGCGCTCACGTTCCGCATCGACGTCTGCGATACGCCGCTCGTCGTTCGCGCCGGCACATGTCTCGTCAGTGACGTACCGGAAGCGTATGTGCGTCGCGGAACGACCATCCGCCTGCTGAGCGAGTTGCTCACGACCGATGTGTCCGGCGACCTGCGTCCCCTCGATGAGGACGAGCTCCTCGCCGTGCAATTCCATTGGAAAGACAGCTTCGGAAATACGATCGCCAGCGGCTCAGGTGCCGCCGTTTCTCTGCAGACGTATGCCGTTCCGGCGACGAACGTTCCGGATTGGCTGCAATTGACGGTCATGACCGAGTCGTGCACGCGCACCTTGCGCATGCCGTTGCGGGTACTCGGCGATCCCCCCTGCAATTCCGCAACGGAGTCCTGCGAGGCGAGTTGCGTGCTCGGCCACGTCCGCGTCAACGGCGTGCCGCTGCAGTTCTACAGCTTCACCACGCGCGAAGAAGTCGACCTCACACCGCCGTCGCAGTTTCCGAATGGCCTCACGCAGCTCGAATGGCACCGCGTGCGGAATGGCGTGGACGAGATCATCAGCCGCGACTATCTGCTGCACCGCGAAATGATCACGCCGGCGCAGATTTACGTGATCGGTATCGCAAACGGCGTGCGCTACTCCAGCAGCCGCCTCACGACGGAGCTCTCCTCCGCGTCTGCCGGCGTGACGGTCACGCCCGCGTATCAGGAGATTCAGGCCGGTTCCTCGGCATCCGTGACCGTGCACGTCGCCGGGGCCACGCCGACGGAATACGAATGGCGTATCGGCAGCAAGTACGACACCTCGAGAACCATCATCGGCCACGGCCAGACCGTGCATATCACGCTCTTCCACGACACCGTGCTCTGGTGCCGCGTCAAAGTGGATGGCGTATGGAAGCTCAGCCCCGTCGCGCAGGTGGTCACGACCTGCACGAATGACGTCGGCGGCTATGCCGTTCCTCATCCGCGATTCGTTCCGAAGGACGGCTATTCGTTCGTCGCCGCGGCCGTACACGGAAAGCTCGAGGCGATGTACTGGTACGAGCGCAATGCGGACAATTCCAAAACGCGCCTGACCAGCGGCATGTCGAGCGCCATCAATTACTACCCCCACAAGGCCGCCACCACGCTCGGTGCCGATCTCGTCGACACCTGTGGAACCGTCGGCGAGCTCAATGAAACGACCATCTACATGTGCGTGCCAACGGTTACGCAGCAGCCGCAGAGCGTCATCGTGCCGGTCAATGGCACCGCCACGCTCACCGCTGCAGCTACGCCCGCCGTGGCCGGACAGACCATCACCATCACCTGGTACGACGAGGCCGATCAATATCACGTGACGCCGCTCGGCACCGGTCCTTCGTTTACGACGCCGCCGATTGCCGCGGGAACCAGCAAATCGTATGTCGCGGCGTTCGTCGCTCAATGCGTGCCGGGCGGACAGACGTACCTGCACGAATCCGAAGTGGCGGCCGTGCGTGCCTGCGTCAATCCGTCTGTCACGAACGTGCCGCCCACGATCTGGAGCCAGACACCGGGCGGCGACGTCAATGTCAGCATCAGCGCCAGCGGTACGGATCTCACGTATCAATGGTACGAAGGAACGACCGGCGACGTCAGCAAGCCGCAAGCGGGGAAGACCGCGAGCGCGGTGACGCTGCGGCCCACGACGACCACCAGTTACTGGTGCCGCGTCCGCAGTGAAGGGGTCTGCGTCACCGACACAACCGCCATTCAGGTGCGCGTCTGCACCGCGCCGCCGATCACCACACAGCCGCAGAGCGTCCGGATTTTCAAGAGCACCTCGACCACCCTCACCGTTACGGCGAGCACGACCGGCAATACGGAGCCGATCACCTATCAGTGGCAGACGCAGAACGCGGGTGGCACCTGGGTGAACATCAGCGGCGCCACGGCGACCTCCTATACCACTCCCGTATTCACCGACACGCTGCAGGCCGCGACCTATCGCGTCATTGTGAGCGCAGGCGCCTGCTCGACCACGACCAATGTCGCCAGCGTGAACGTCTGTACCTATCCGGCCGTCGTTTCGCCGCAGGGCCGCAAGGTCCGTTACAACGAAAGCATCTATCTCTCGCTGCCGTACATGAGTCCCGTCGAGAACAAGAACATCAGCTGGTATCGCGGGATGAGCGGCGACAAGACGCAGTTGATGCGCAGCGGCTATGGCTCCGACCTGCTCAATGAAACCGGCCCGCTCACCACGACCGGGTATTTCTGGGCGGAATTCGAGCACCTCGGCTGCGTCTCGAAGACCGAGACGTACGTCGTCGAAGTCTGCATTCCGGAAATCACGGTACAGCCGGCGCCGCGAACCATTCCGGCCGGCACGGCCACGACGCTCACGCTCACGACCACGCCGATCGCGGGCCAGACGTATTCGTGGTATCGCGGAGCCGTAGGCGATACGACCAATCTCGTGTCGACCGGCACCTCGCCCAGTATCCAGGTATCGCCGACCGCCACCACCACGTACTGGTGCCGGGTCACGTCCGCGTGTGCCTCCACGGTCGACAGTCAGCCCGTGACGGTGACGACCTGCTCGCCGGCGACGATTACGGCGATCTATCTTAATCCTTCTTACGCGGTGCCGAGCGGCACCACCGTCGAGTTGCGCATCAACGCCAGCGGCAGCAACAAGACCTATCAGTGGTATCGCGGAAACAAAGGCGACACGTCGAATCCGGTCACGAATGGCACGACCGACGTCATTAATCGCACCATTACGGCCACGACGAATTACTGGTGCCGCGTGACCACGGACGCAATCTGTCAGATGGACAGTGAAACCGTGACCGTGACGATGTGCACCAATCCGACCATCACCACCGAGCCCGCGTCGCAGAACCTCTTCGCCGGTACGACCAGCGCCACGCTCTCCGTGGCAGCTACACCGCTGCCGGTCACGTATCAGTGGTACACCGGAAACAGCGGCGACACGGCCTCGCCGATCAACGGCGCGACCGCCGCGTCCGTCACCGTGCAGCCGGCCGCCACCACGAATTACTGGGTGCGCGTGAGCAATGGCGGCTGCAAAGACGACAGCGTGACCGCGACCGTCACCAGGTGTCTCTATGCACAGCAGGTCACGGCGAAGACGCCGACCAGTAATGTCGCCTACGGCGAGACCCTGACGCTGTCGCTGCCGACGTTGAGCCCGACAGCCGATAAGAGCGTGACCTGGTACAAGGGCGCGGTCGGTGTAAGGACGAACGCGGTGGCGAGCGGCACGAACGCGTCGTACATCGCCAATCACTATCAGTCGGCAACCTATTGGGCCGAGTTCAGCCACAATGGTTGTGTTTCGCAGACGACCGCCTACGCGGTGAATGTCTGCAAGCCGACCATCACGACGCAGCCGCAGGGTGATGTGATCAACAGCGGCCAGACCAAAACGCTGACCGTTGTCGCAACCGGCGAATCGCTGACGTATCAGTGGTACACCGGCGCGTCGGGCAATACCGCGTCACCGATCTCGGGAGCGACCTCGTCGAGCTACGGAGCGTCACCGACGGTCGACACGACGTACTGGGTGCGCGTGTCGGGCTGCACGACGGCAGACAGCGCCGCTGCCACGGTGCAGGTCTGTGTGGCGCCGTCGATCTCCGGCATCAGCAAGGGCAACGACGGCCGCAACGGCGACGCGGCATTCCTCACGGTCTCCGCCACCGGGCCGAATCTGACCTATCAGTGGTATCGCGGACAGTCCGGCGATGTGAGCTCGCCGATCAGCGGTGCCACGTCCGCAACGCACAACTTCACGCTGACGACGACCAATTACTACTGGGTGCGTGTGACCAGCGGTTGCGCGGGCGGCCTGACGCGCACGACCGACAGTGCGGCGGTGCTCTACAGCGTCTTCCCGACCATCTCGAAGAATCCGGCCAACACCGCAATTCCGAGTGGCGGCAGGACGCTCCTCACTGTCACCGCTGCCGGCGGATATCTCACCTATCAGTGGTACGAGACCACCGGCTTCTCCTCGACCTTGATTTCCGGTGCGACGGCCTCGACCTATCTGACGCCGGCCGCCACCACCACCAAGAAGTATTTCGTCCGCGTCACCAGCGGCTCGCTCTTCATCAACAGCTCCGTCGCACAGATCGACATCTGCCAGGGCCCGACCATCGTCAGTTTCACCTCCAGCGGCTCCAATGACGATTTCACGTTCCGCGTCACCGTCGATGACGACGACGAGGATTTCGTGACCTACCACTGGTACTCCGGCACCGTCGGTGTTCCGAGCCAGTCGGTCGATCGCGGCGAAGGCGCTGATCTGCGGACCTTCAACAACATCACCCCGCTCCCGTCTACGTTCTGGGTACGCGTCACCTACAACGACGGACGCTGTTATCAGGACACCGTCGGAAGGACGGTGCCTTGATGCGGGCCGATCTGTCTTGCGCATGGGACCTGAGACGGAGGGCGCGCACATGAGGCTCCGAGATTCATTACGCTCCGCTTCCCGCGTAACGCTGGCGCTGGCGATTGGCCTCTGCCTGCTGCCCCTGATGGGACTGCAGGCACAGGCGCCGGCGTGGTCGCAGGGAGTGCCGTACACGTACGACGCGGCGGGGAATGTCGTCTCCATCGGGAATGACGTACAGACGTATGACCGGATGGGACGTCTGGCGACGAGCGAGACCAACGGCGTGCGCACGGGTTTCACGTACGACGCATTCGGAAACCGGGTGACCTGTCTGCGCTCCACAGGAGCGGACTGTCAATACGGTCTCGACATCGACAACGGAACGAACCAGATCGTCGACGCAACGTACGACAGCGCCGGGAACGTGATTGCGTTCGACGGCCACGCGTTCAGTTATGACGTTCTGAACATGCAGACCAGCGACATCGGCGCTGGCGTGGAACGCGATTACGTTTATACGCCCACCGAAGAGCGGATTGCGGTCTATACGCCCGGCACGGGAGCGTGGCGATGGACGCTGCGCGACGCGTCGAATCGCCTCTTACGTGAATTCACGAGCGAGGATGGCTCGACCGGTCACGGCACGGATTCGTGGCGCTGGTCGAAGGACTACATCTGGCGCGACAACCTGCTGCTGGCCACGCGACAGATCGAGCCCGGCAGCACGAGCGTCTCGACCTATTACTATCACCTCGATCACCTCGGCAGCCCGCGCGTCATCACCAATCAGAGCAACGCGGTGGTCGGCGGCCACTCGTATCACGCCTTCGGTCCTGAAACCTCGGATGGCCTCAATGAGCCGTCGCTCACGAGCCTCCAGTACACCGCACACGAGCGCGACGGCGAATTCGATTCGATGCATGCGCGGTATTACAGCGCGAAACTGGGACGATTCCTCTCTCCCGATCCGGTCCTTGGAAATCTTCTCCAGCCGGGCAGCTGGAATCGTTACGCATACGTTCTGAACGATCCGGTCAATTTCGTCGATCCCGCCGGTCTGCGGCCGATGAACTATGGCGGCTATCTGTTCGGCGGGAATCCGATCCTCAACTGCACGAACGACGATCCGCGCGTCGAATGCCACTCGTCGATCGATGTCACGCCCTGGGAAGATCCTGCCGACGGCAAGACCATCACGTTCCGCGATATCGGCGAATTCTTCCGCTGGTACAACGAACAGACCGAGCGCTTTGCCTCGCGCTACATCGGAATGCTGCGGCGCATGGCCGAGATGGATTTCGATTACTACACGCTCACCGTCGGTCTCGATTATCCCGGCACGAAGTTCGGTCTGGCCGGAACGATCACCATGGATCGCTATGGGCGAGTCTATTATTCGAAAATCGCGGCGGTGAGCGCCGGCGTCGGCTTACCGGGAATGATCGTGAACGGCTCTCTTACCGCCGGAACGCTCATGCAGGCGAAGGCGCCGAGCCCCAGTGATCTGAAGAGCTTCCTGACGGGGCACGCCATTACGTTCTCGAACGGGATGCCATTAGGCGGTGCCGGTTTCACGATCTCGCCGTTCTCGAACGCGAATACTAGTTCGATCGCGTCGGAGATCGGGATTTACACGCCCCAGATCGGCCTGCAGTACTCATACGGCGAGAGGATGCGTTTCTAGTCTTCCGCTGTGATCCGCGGACGGAGAGCGAAGATGATTCCGAATCGACCATGGCGGCTCCCTGCGGCGTTCCTTTTCAACTCCGTTCTGGTGATTGCGGCGTCGGCCGCTCGGGCGCAGGCGCCGGCATGGTCGCAGGGAGTGCCGTACACGTACGACGCGGCAGGGAATGTCGTCTCCATCGGGAATGACGTACAGACGTATGACCGGATGGGACGCCTGGCTACGAGCGAGACCAACGGCGTGCGCACGGGTTTCACGTACGACGCATTCGGAAACCGGGTGACCTGTCTGCGCTCTACAGGAGCGGATTGTCAATACGGTCTCGACATCGACAACGGAACGAACCAGATCGTCGATGCAACGTACGACAGCGCCGGGAACGTGATTGCCTTCGATGGCCACGCGTTCAGTCACGATGTTTTGAACATGCAGACCAGCGACGTCGGTGCCGGAGTGGAGCGCAATTACGTCTATACGCCCACCGACGAGCGCATTGCGGTCTACACGCCCGTCACCGGCTCGTGGCAATGGACGCTGCGTGATCCGTCGAATCGCATCTTGCGTGAATTTGCCAGCGAGGATGGGCCGGCCGGCCATGGAACGGACTCCTGGCGCTGGGCGAAGGACTACGTCTGGCGTGACGCACAATTACTGGCCACGCGCCAGCCCGAGCCCGGCAGCACGAGCGTCTCGACCTACTACTATCACCTCGATCATCTCGGCAGCCCGCGCGTCATCACCAATCAAAGCAACGCGGTGGTCGGCGGCCACTCGTATCACGCCTTCGGTCCTGAAACCTCGGACGGTCTCAATGAACCGTCGCTGACGAGCCTCAAATACACGGGACACGAGCGCGACGGCGAATTCGATTCCATGCATGCGCGGTACTACACCGCGAAACTGGGGCGATTCCTCTCCCCCGATCCGGTGCTGGGAAACCTGCTGCAGCCGGGAAGCTGGAATCGATATCAATACGTGTTGAACAACCCGCTCAACCTGGTCGATCCGACGGGGCGGTACGAGATACGCCAGATCCAGGGTGGTGCCGGCAGCTTTACCTGCATCAACGATATCTGCAGCGCCGACATCACCGTCTCCGCGCGAGATCCGCTGCACGATCTGTTCGTCTGGATGCTCATGCGCTGGCTGGCCAGCCCGATGAACACGCCGCATCCGATCAGCGGGATGACCTTGAGCGAGCATTTGCGCGCCTCGGAGCTCGGGATCACCGAATTCGTCGACGGCGTCATCCCGTTCCTCGACGTCGACGAGAATGATTACGGCTCGAACGTGGAAGGGCTCGAGTACAGTGAGCTCATCGGTGAATACACGCGCGACATCGAAATCGCACTCGCCGCCGGCGGTGCGACGATGGAAACGCGGGGCGGCGCCGAGGCGGGGAACTGGATCACGAATAATGTGTTTCGATGGGGTAAGGGTGCGTGGAAGAACAGCGGCGGCCCGAAATGGCATTTTCATCTCGGTCCCGGCAAGGGCGTGATGCGCCACCATATGCCGTATCAGTTCCAAACCTGGCGGCACCACGCGCCACAGGTCGTGATGCGCTGGTTGCGCAATTTGCGGTGATGCATGAACAGCGAAATCCTCAATACGATCTATGACGAATTTCGCCGCTATCCGTGCGAGGCGTTGCGATCTGTGCCGGACGACGAACACGTGAACGACGGCCTCGCCGCCGACCTCACAGCGAAACTCTGCCACAAGGAACTCCGCACCCTCGCCGCCGACCAGCTGCTGGACTACTACTATCTCGCCGTAGAGCACATCGGCACTCGCGACGACCTGCGCCATTTCCTGCCCCGCATCCTCGACCTCCTCCTCAATGACCCCAACGGCTACCTCGCCCCGGAACTCCTCCCCAACCTCCTCGAACGCGCCGAAGCCCGCGAACTGGAGCCCTCCCAGAAAGAAGCCCTGCGCGCATACCTCCGCACAGCAAGTTCAATCGTGCCCGAAACGACGCTCCACGACGCAATGCGCATAATTGATGGCGCATGACGAAGGGCAGCTCGCGAGAGCCGTAGGAACCAAAGGGCGGCCGAATCATCCGCAATCGCGGGCGTCACCGTTCTCGAAGTAGAAGCGCCGGACAACTAAAAGTGACGTTCGGCTGTGATGAATAGCAAGTCGCCGGTTGAATTGGGCCTGGAGTTTCGCAGCAGTCATGACGAGCAGGCGTTCACCGAAGCCCTTCTCCCCAAACCTCGGGAAGTACGCGGCGCTTCTCGGCCTCCAGATCCTGGATCAACGCGCTGCAGCAGTGGCCAGGGGTCCGGCGCGATGCTCGGACGATGTTGTTGCCATCCTGATGCGCGACCGCCACGTCCGCATCTTCGGTAAATCCGGCACGGGCAAGTCGACGCTCATGCGGAACATGATCCGCCAGGATATCGAAGCGGGTAAGGCGGTGGTGCAGATCGACCCTGCCGGAGATCTGGCGGAATCCGTCGTGCGATACATCCCGGAGCATCGCATCAAGGACCGTCGGCATCGACTTCATCTCCGCCCAGACGGACGTGGGAAAAGACCTCGTTGCGAGCGATCTTCCAAAATCGTTTGGCGGTCCGGGGGGCGGTGACCGCCGTCGGGCGTAGCTTTCTGTCTGGGAGTCCTGCCGCATCTCTCTCCTTCTGGAGTGACGAGCCGGGGAGCTTCCTACCCCCGCCCTGCTCGTACGCAATACGCACGACCTGAAGGCTGGCGTGAGGTCAGGAAATGCGAACGGAACGCACCAAGAACCGGGACGCAATCGTGCTGTCCAAAATCGGCCCTCACGGCTGTGACTTCGGGACCAAGCGTCGACGTGGCTTTTGGAAACGTTGCTACGACCGGAATCGTATACAGATGACATCCCCGACAGCTGAGCCGGATACATTGGCAATGAGAGCGCTGCAACGAATAGAAGTTGAGCAACCAATAAGGGAGGATCTTCCCCTTGGGAATTGGATCGCGGCCTCATGACGGATGGCGCACGACGATAAAACAGCCCGACGCTAAGGCTTGGCGCATCTCATTTCTGCCGATATTAAGAAACGCAGGCGTAGCGAACGTTCGAGAGAAATTGTAGATAACTATCATTGTGCAGCACCAATCCCCAATATCGCTGTCATCAAGCTGCACGCGGAGAGAGAAGCATGAATTCCATATCAGTGCCAACACGGATATTTACCGTCCTGCTAACCGTCTTCGTGGCGGTTACCGCCGCAGGGAAGGGCTTCCATCGTTATAACAAGAAAGTCCCAGGCGTTTACATCGTCGAAGTAGCGCACAAAGATGCTGTCGTAATCCGGCGGTTAGCCAGGGAATTGACGACAGCCCCGGGTGCGCGCCTGATCGATACGTATACGGAGGTCCTTGGCGGTTTTTCCGCTGAGCTCACCGAAGAGCAGGCGATCGCCATCAGCCAATTGCCCGACATTAAAGATGTACACGAGGCTATTCAGGGCGAAGTCATTGAAGTTCCGAATACGACGACGGTCGCCGCGACATCGTGGGGACTAGATCGCATCGATCAGAGAGCGCTTCCGCTCGACCAGTTTTACACCTATTCCTATCGCGGCACGAACGTGAAGGTTTATGTAATCGACACAGGCGTCGACATCGTCGGCGATCTGGTGGGGCGGGTAAAACAGCGAGTTACCTTCGCCGGCGCCGGTCTCGGTGACTGCTACTCAGTTGGCGCCGGGCATGGCACTCTCGTCGCGAGTACGATTGGCGGTTCAATGTACGGTGTCGCACGGAACGTCGATATCATCAGCGTTCGTACGGTCTGCACCGGAAGCCAAGGCGCTCCGACTATGGTCACTGCTCTCAACTGGGTGGTGCAACAGCACTTAGCTGATCCTGGTGCGATGTCGGTGGCGAATATCAGCGTCCGCTACGACATCTACGATCCGCTTGACGAAGCCGTTCGGGATGCGATCGCGGCGGGGGTAACTGTGGTCGTCGGGGCGGGGAACGATGGCGACAACGCATGCAATTCTTCGCCGCAACGCTCCGGCAATCCCGCGTATATACCGAACAATCCGAACGGCTACAATGCAATCACCGTTGCAGCTTCGGATATTGATGACCACGTGTCGGTATGGGGTGGAGGATTCGAGTCCAACACGGGCCCGTGTGTCGATCTCTTTGCGCCGGGTGGCCCAGGGCTCACCGCGCAGGGATGGAACGGTGTATCGAACGCCTGGCAGGGAACGTCGGCGGCCGCTCCGCACGTTACAGGCCTCGTCGCTCAAGCCTATGGCAAATATGGTAGCATCACGCCGGGGATGGCCGAAAATTACATCCTTGTAAACGCTACGCCGAACGTCATTACCAGCAATCCCGCCGCGACAAATCCGATCAGGAGCGGTACTCCCAACAAGCTGGCATTCGGTCTGCCACCGAAACGGCGCGCATGCTGTAGTTGATCAAGGGAGATTTCAATGATCCGCATCTGGGCGTTGTTTCTGTTGTGCGGCGTTGGGTTACATGCGGGCGCGATCGATTACGAGCGACGTCTCATACCGATTGCAGCGGGACCCACACCGGGCGCCTTCGGGACAATTTGGGCGACCAACACGATGGCGGTAGGAGAATCATCGACGGAGATAGAAATCGTCGGCGTGTTGCCGACGCGGATCCCGCCGGGATACGGACATTCGTATCCCGGCAACGTCGCTCTCCCGACCTCAGTCAATGAGCCGCCCGGAACGATCTTGTACATACCAGGCGATGCTTCGGGGGCGTTGCACATATCTGCCGAGCTTGAAGAGCGTCAGCTCACCGGTACAGCCACGCAGCTTCCTGTAGTCAAGGAACACGAGTTCCTCGCGCGAACTCGCTATTTTCTGCATCTCGAGAAGCGTGCCGGAGCTCGAATCCACTTACGGGTGTACTCGCTCGATCTGTCGCATGTTGCGCCAAATGTGCGGATCCGTATTCAGGCAAATACGCTACCGAGCTCCAATCCTTGGATATTCGTTTACGACTCGGTCCATACGCTGTCGGCGAAACAGCAGACGATGACTGACGTCGCGGGTACGATTACCGTGGCGATCCGCCCGTTAGCGATCGAACTGCCGCTCGATGCGTTGCTTCGCGACGTGCCGGATGGTGTTGAGCTTGCCGTATCGGTCGTTCCGGCGTCTGAGGATCTGAAGATTTGGGCGATGGTGTCGGAGACCGACAATGCGAGCCAGCGTGTTTCGCTTCGTACCCCCGACTGAGGTGTGAACCTCCATGACGCCGGCCCATTGTGGAGCATGTCCACGTGGGGGCATTGACCACGTGAGCGACTTCAGGATTCGCTCAAACGTACACACCACTTTGAATCAGTGATTTTTGTTCTGAAAATCGTTGGTGGAGGCGGCGGGAGTTGAACCCGCGTCCGAAAACAGTGGCAGCCTGGCTACTACATGCTTGTCTCTCCGTTTGATCTCGTTCGTGCCTTGTCCGGAGAGCGGGAACCGGACACGAACCAGCCTCTTGATCTCATGACGCGCGCGTAGGCGTTGCGCGCGTCACCAGCTCACATCATGACGCTCGGTCCCTACGCCGTGAGCAGGCGTCGGGCGAGCGCTCGTGGGTTTTTAGGCCGCGAGGGCGAAATCGTTATTCGCGTTTATGTTTTTCGATCGGTTTTACGAGCGAATCGAGCTCGGCATGCAACCATGGCCCCGACGTGTTCCCGTCGAAGCCGGTGCGCCCCCAGATTTTCAACGAACCGCATCGGAAAACGGGAACGGTGCTGGCAGAATTTCGCCCTCATGTTCGAAGAGATCGTCCGGCGCGCATTCGCCGAGGATTTGCCTGACATCACCAGTGAAGCGATCTTCGGTCGCGAGGAGCGCGGCTCGGCGCGTTTCCTCATCAAAGACAGCGGCGTGCTGGCCGGCCTCGCCGTCGTCGAGACTGTTTTCCAGACGCTCGATCCGCGTGCGAGCGTGCGCCTCCTCGCGAACGACGGCGATCTCGTCAAGCCGGGCGACATCGTCGCGGAGGTCGAGGCGACGGTGATCGCGCTGCTCTCCGGAGAGCGCACGGCCCTCAACCTGATGCAGCGCGCGTCGGGAATCGCCACGATGACGCGGCGTTACGTCGAGGCCGTGAAAGGAACGCGCGCGAAGATCCACGACACCCGCAAAACCGCGCCCGGCCTGCGCGAGCTCGACAAATACGCCGTACGAGCGGGAGGCGGCGAGAACCATCGCATCGGCCTGCACGACATGTTTCTGGTCAAGAACAACCACATCGATCGCGCCGGCTCGATCGCGAACGCCGTCGAGCGGATTCGCGCGACGCGGCAGCCGCAGCCGCTGATGGTCGAGGTGCGGGACATGGTCGAGCTCGAGGAAACGCTCGCGCTCGCCCCGATGCCCGACTTCATCCTCCTCGACAACATGAACCCCACGCAGCTCCGCGAAGCCGTACAACGGACGAACGGCCGCGTCCCCCTCGAAGCCTCCGGCGGCATCACCCTCGAAACCATTCGCGACGTCGCCGAGACCGGCGTCGACCGCATCTCCGTCGGCGCACTCACCCACTCGGTCACCGCCCTCGATATTTCCATGAGGATCGGTAGTCGGTAGTCGGGAGTCGGTAGTCGGGAGAAACGAAGCCGGTTCTCGCGAGCGTGACTCCACGTCGGTTCTCCCGACTCCCGACAACCGACTCCCGACTCCCGCCCCCACGGCACGCGCGTTGCGTTCGGGGAATCGACTGATGTCGGACTTCACCATTGCCATCGTGGATGATGATGCGGCGATTCGCCGGCTGGTGCGGTTGTTCATGCACCGTGCGGGCTACAAGACCATCGAGTACACGACCGGCGATGAGGCGCGTGCGGCGTTGCAGAGCGAGCCGTGGGATCTGGTGGTGCTCGACCGCCGTCTTCCGGACATGGATGGGGTCGTGCTCGCGCACGAGCTGAAGTCGACGGCGGACTTCCGCACGCGCTACGTGATCATGCTCACCGGTGAGGACGAGCAGGCCGACAAGATCGAAGGGCTCGAGCTCGGCGCCGACGACTACATCACCAAGCCGTTTCAGTATCCCGAGCTCGTGGCGCGCGTGCGGGCTGGCAAACGGATCGTCGATCTGCAGAAAGAGCTGCTCGAAACGAACAAGCGGCTGGAACTGCTGTCGATCACCGACGGCCTGACCAAGCTGCACAATCATCGCCATTTTCAGGACGAGCTCTCGCGCGCATTCGAGGAATCGCAGCGCTATCAGCGTCCGCTGTCGCTGGTGATGATCGATATCGATTTCTTCAAGAAGATCAACGACACGTACGGCCACGCGGTTGGTGACGATGTGCTCAAAGGGGTGGCACGCCGCTATCGCGACTCGGTGCGCAGCACCGATCTCGTGGCGCGTTATGGCGGAGAAGAATTCGCCGTGATGATGCCGGAGACGTCGCTGCAGGACGCGATGTTGTTCGCCGAAAAGATCCGGCACCTCATCGAAGAAGCGCCGCTCGAAACCCAGGCCGGCGCGGTTCCGGCGACGATCAGCCTCGGCGTGGCCAGCGTGCCGCACTCGCGCATCCACACCGCGAAGGAGCTGATCATCGCGGCCGACAAGGCGCTCTATCGCGCGAAGAAAAACGGCCGCAATCAAGTCCAGGCGGAGAAGCGGCGCGACGGGCTTTCGCGGGTCACGCGCATGCCGGAGTCCGAGGAAGCGCGCGCGCAGTAAGCGGCCGGGGCGCGTCAGGCGAGCTCGCGCAGACCGTTCTCGATCTCGGTGCGCAGATTCACGACGTGCAGGCGGATCTTCTCGGTGAGCGCTCCGTGCGTGCCGTTCGTGGCGGGCAGCGCTTCCGACGCTTTCTCGATCTCAGCCGCATCTTCGGAGATGCTCTGGTAGCCGTAGCTGCCGCCCGAGCCTTTCAACTGGTGCGCGAGATAGGCGAGACGCTCGACCGCCTCGGCGTTGCTCAGGCCGCTCAGCGTCGCATCCATCTCGGCCACTTTTTCGCGCGCCTCGTCGAGGAATTCGCGCTTCAACTCGTTCAATTCGTGATCAACCATTCGCTCGGTCCCGACCGGCTCGTTGCACGCGGTGTGCCTTGCGGTGCCGCTATGATGCGGCACCGGATGTCCGAAGAGCTGGTGGTACCGCGCGCGTCTTTCGAGATCGATGACCCGTGGGTGATTCCGGAGCGTTGCACTCCGGCGCGCCTGCGACGCGCCACCGACGGGAGCGCACCGCGCCTCGTGACGAA
This sequence comes from Thermoanaerobaculia bacterium, assembly GCA_036261885.1. Taxonomy (GTDB): domain Bacteria; phylum Acidobacteriota; class Thermoanaerobaculia; order Gp7-AA8; family Gp7-AA8; genus QHVT01. The sequence continues at coordinate 465,662 of DATAJY010000017.1, forward strand.
CGTCGCCGCCTGGTACGACCAGACCTATCTGACGGTGCTGTTCAGCGGCGCCGACGATCACATCGTCGCGACCTACACGCGGCACGACGATCCGCTTTATGAAGAAGACGTCGTCGAAGTGTTTCTCGCGCCGGAGCGGCTGACGCGCTACTACGAGCTCGAAGTCAGTCCGCGCGGCACGATGTTCGACGCGCTCATCGATTCGCCCGACGGCGTGCGCGCGACGATGCACGCCGATCGCGCCTGGACCTGCGATGGGCTGCTGACGATGGTGCGCATCATCACCGAGAGCGACGGCGCGCGCGCGTTCGACGTGCTGCTCCGCCTGCCGTTCGCGGCGCTCGAATGTCTGACGCCGGTGGACGGCGAAACATGGCGTGCGAACTTCTTTCGCATCGATCGCCATCCGCAGCAGGGCAGCGAGTTCAGCGCCTGGCAGCCGACGATGCGAACCCCGGCCGATTTTCATGTCGCCGCGGCGTTCGGGACGCTGCGGTTCACTGCATGAGACTTGCAGCAGAGGCGGCCTGAATGCGACGGACGCTCCTTCTCTCGATTTTCCTTCTCGTTTCTCTTCAGGCACTCGCGGGTGAGTGGGGCTCGCGAAGCATCGCGCGGCGCTACGCGATTCAGGGCGATACGGTGTTCGCCGCCGATGGGCGCGGCGTGACGACGTACGACGTTCGCGATCCGGCGCACATCGTTCAGACGGACTTCGACACGAGCGGCGAGGAAACGTACGACCTCGCGATCGTGGCCGGTGCGCCCGCGCATGTTGCGGTGGCGACGAAGCGCGGCATCGACTGGTACCGCATCGACGGCAACACTCTCAGCGGTCCGGTCGAGCAGACCGAAAGCCGCGCGCCGGTCTCGCGCATCGCCGCGGGAACGGAACTCGTCGCCGCGGTGCGCGGGCAGAACGTGTCTCTCTATCGACTGCAACAGGACCAGGCGGTCTTCGTCACGCAATACGATTTTCGCAACCTCGTGCTCGCGGTCGCGGTGGTCGGCGATGTGTTGTACGCATCGGTCGATCGCGAGGGAACGTACGTGTACGACGTGCCGTCGGCGGAGTGGTCGACGAAGCTGCTCGAGGCGCCAGTGGCATTCGCGTCATCGGGAAGCACGCTCTGGGGCGCCTCGCGCGACACCGGCCTCACCGCGTACAACGTCCAGAACCCCGCCTCGCCGCTCGTGCTCAGCAACACCGGCAACGGCACGTACTTCCTCGACGGCGTCGCCGCGGCAGGCACGCGCGTCTTCGCGTTCGAGAAGAACAATCAGCTGCACGTGTTCGACGCCGCCGATCCGGCGAAGCCGTCGCTGGTCACGACGCTTACCGAGTGGACGAACGTCATCGCCGCGAGCGGCACTCGTCTCTTCTTCGCCGGCGCGATAATCGATGCGGAAAAGAAGTCGTCCGAGAACGGCAAACCGTTACGCGTGCTCGACGCGACGACGCTCGCGCCCCTCGGCGAGTTCACGTCGTTTGCGGGGCCGGTGAGCGGCGTCTGGACCGACGGCAGCCTCGCCTACGTGGTCGATCCTCCGTACCTGCGCGTGATTGACGTCTCGAAGAGCGATGCGCCGCGCGAGCTTTCGTCGATGCTCGTGCCGAACATTCAGGATCAGATTCGCGTGAAGAACGGGCTGGCGGTGCTGTACGGCCGCGCGGCCGTGAATCTCATCGACGTCAGCAAGCCTCTCGAGCCGCGCTTCCTCGCGACATGGAGCACGCAGGGGCATCCGCCGAGCGCGGCCGCGATCGCGGGGACGACGTTCGTCGAAGCGAACGAGCACAGCGGCTTCCACATCGTCGACTACACGAACTATCCGGCGCCGGTTCAGGTCGGCGGCCGCAAGTTTCACTATCACTCGATCGCCGCCGGCGATGACGCGGCGTACCTGCTGATGATCGACGTCTTTCTGACGGTGCAGATCGCGGACGGCAAGACGTCGATCGACAAGAAGAAGTATTCGCTCATCGCCGATCAGGTCGACGTCGTGCCCCCGAACGCGCCGAGCCCGTACGCGCTCGTGCTGCGCCAGCCGGCCGGCATCGGCGTCTATTCGCTGGCGGATCGCTTCAATCCGCAGGAGGTCGCCTTCCTGCCGATGGAGCGTCCCGGACTGATGGCCACCGGAGACGGAGTTGCGTATTTCGACATCGACGGAACTCTGCAACGCCTCGAGGTGGCAGCTCCGTCCGGACTGACTTCCACCAGCATGAAGGTGATGTCGCCGATGCAGATGTCGGTGGCAGGCGAGAAAGTCGTCATCGCCGATCGCTATTCACTGCGCGTCTACGGTCCCGATACGGCCTCACCGGTGCCGGATCCGCCTCCCACGAAGACCAGACGCCGCGCAGTCCGTTAGTGCCGGCACGGCCGGCTGCGCTGGTTGCTTCGCTGCGCGGACGTGCGGCCGGCGAGTGGGATTCCCGAGTGTGTGGGCGCGCGTGTTTGACGAAATGATGCAGCGCGAGTGGTAGCACGTGCGGCGGAGAATGGAAGCGAGCCGTGCGGTCTTGCGAAGCGAGCGGCGCCGCGGCGTGCGCGGAAACGGCCTCGACACGGAATGGATAACGCCTTGATACTGAGGAATTCATCTCAGTTTTTCTGATTTGTAAACGGCGTTCCGCACGATCGGCCTTAGAGTCACAACCGGCCTGCAAGGGGAACCGTCTCGTCTGATGCCGCACAAATTCGCTCGATTTCTCGCACTCGCGTCGCTGGTTGCCTTCGGCATCTCAGCGGATGAGCCGAGGTGCACGCAGACGGCGCGTGAGTGTGATCATCAAATCCGGCAGATGCTCAGCGGTTGCCGTTTTCTCGGGATGACCGTCGATGAGCGCAATCCTGGTCTCGTGATCACCAAGATCGTTCCGAACAGTCCGGCTTCGCGGTATGGACTGAAAGTCGGCGATCGGTTGATTGCGGTGAATGGGAAGTCGCTCACGAATTCATCGCCGCGCGAGTTCAAGCAGATCGTCGCCGACGCGCGTTCGACCTGCCGGTTGTGGATGATCATTTCGCGAGGCGGCGCCTACACCAAGCTGGAAGCGCGACTCGAGCCGTACTCGAAAGAGCAGATCGACAAGATCATTTCCGCGCACCTGTCGCAGAGCCATACGACGACGGCGGGCGGACACTGATCATGGTGAACCACGCAAGCCAATGTTCGATGCGATCCTGGCGAAGTTGAGATTTCCGTCCCGCAGGGGTGGACGGCCGGACCGTGTCTCGATTCTTCTTCCTTTCCTGATCATCTCCATCGGCCTCGGCGCGCTCGCCTGGCGCTCCTACAACCTCTCCGTGAAGATGGAGCGCGGCGCCAAGCAGTCGGCGCAGCAGGCTGCGGCATACGCCGCCGAGATCAAGGCGAGCCGCGTCGATGCTGCCGTGGCCGCCGAAATGATCCGCGTCTCCGATCTCTGGCAGCAGCACGAGCGCAGAATCGGCGAGCCGAGCTTTCCGGCGTTGCGCGACTGGCTGAGCGAGCAGTCGTGGGTCGTCTCCGCGATCTACGTTCCCGACTTCGATCCCGCGAGCTCGATCTTCGTCAGCGAACAGCCATCCGACAGCAAGACGCCGATCGTCCGTCGCAATCGTGAGTTCTTCACGTCGACCGGCACCATCCGTTACACCTACGATCCGCGGCGTCTCCTCTCGCTGCCCGCGCCGAATGCGGCGGTCATGCAGCGCCTGCCGAGCGTGGCCGGAAGTCAGCAGCATGCCGAGATCACCATCGTGCAGGGCCAGCCGGCGGGACTGACCGAACTGCCGGACGGCTTCGCCGTCGTCGCTCCGCTCGCCGCACCGCTGCAGGATTTCGGCGTGCGCGCTTTCGTGCGCACCGCGTACGTCGGCGGCACCGGCTGGCAGAATCAGCGCGTCATCAGCGCGTGGATGAGTCTCGTGGCGGTCGTGCTGACGATGATCGGCGCGTTGCTCGCGTGGCGCGGCATGAACAAGGAAGCGGAGACGATGATGCTGCGTGGCGCGCTCATCGCGAACGTGTCGCACGAGCTGCGCACGCCGCTCTCGATGATCCGTCTCGGCGCGGAGACGCTCATGCGCGGCCGGCTGAAGGACAAAGAGCGCGCCGAGATCGAAGATCAGATTCTTCGCGAGGTGCTGTTGCTCTCGCATCTCGTCGAGAACGTGCTCGACGTCGCGCGCATCCAGAACCAGAGCACGAAAGCGCTGGCGTTCACGCCCGTGCATCCGCGCGATCTCATCCGCAGCCTCGTCACGACCTATCAATCGTGGATCCGCAGCAAAGGCTTCACGTGCGACGTGCAGATCGACGAGAGCGTCGGCGAGCAGATGTGGGATCGCGATTCCGTTTCGCGCGCGCTGCTCAATCTCATCGACAACGCGATCAAGTACTCCGGCGATGCGGATGAGCGGGCCATCGAAGTGATTCTTCGGCAGACCAGCGAGCACGTCGTGCTCGAAGTGAAAGACCACGGCATCGGCATCGATGAAAAAGATCTCGCGAAGATCTTCGACCCTTACTTCCGTGCGCGCTTCAGCGACACGATCACGCGGCGCGGCGCAGGCCTCGGCCTGACGCTCGTGCAGCAGATCGTCACCTCGCATGGCGGGCGCGTGGAAGTCGATTCACAGCCCGGCGTCGGCTCGACGTTCCGGCTGCTTTTCCCCCGCGAGCTCGCGGCGCACACGGCGGACGTCCTTCCGATGCCGCAGGCGCAGCGGGCATTTTGACTGCTGCAGGAAACCCCGGGACTGACTGATCCGTAACAGTACGGAACAGGACGGAGAGAACGAATGACGAGGATTCTGATCGTTGAGGATGAAGCGGGACTCCGGCAGGGGCTGGAGATCAATCTCCGGCACGAGAACTACGAGACCGTGACGGCGGGCGACGGGGAAGAGGCGATTCGCCTGTTCCACGCCGAGGCGCCGGATCTCGTGCTCCTCGACCTCATGCTGCCGAAGAAAAGCGGGTTCGAGGTGCTCGACCACATCCGCAAAGTATCGAAAGTGCCTGTGATTCTGCTGACCGCGCGCGGGCAGGAAACCGACAAGGTGCGCGGGCTGCGCGGCGGCGCCGACGATTACGTGACCAAGCCGTTCGGCGTGCAGGAGCTGTTCGCGCGCATCGACGCGGTCATGCGCCGCAGCGAAGTGGCCACGACCACGGCCAAGACGGTCTGCGAAGACTCGCTGATCCGTCTCGACCCCGCCACGCGCGAGGCGACGGCGAACGAGCAGAAGCTCAAGCTCTCGCCGAAAGAATTCGATCTCCTGATGTACCTCTTCAAGAACAAGGAGCGCGTCGTTCCGCGCGACGAGCTGCTCTCGCGCGTCTGGAACTATCGCGTCGATCTGAATCTCAACAGCCGCACCGTCGACACGCACGTGACGCGACTGCGTCGCAAGCTGCAGAAAGCGGTCGGCACCGATGCGGCCGTGATCGTCGCGGTGGCCAAGATCGGCTATCGCTATCTCGGCGCTGCCAGCGGCGCCGCGGTTGCGCACGGATGATCTGAGCTACAATCTTTCGCCTCATGACTCGACAGACCCCTTGCTGCTGCGCGTGTTGTTGGCCCGCGCCGGGTCGAGTCGAGGCGTGACGCGGAAGCACAGAAGAACCGCCTTCGATTCGGACCCGAGCCTCACGGCCGGGTCCTTTTTGTTTTCAGGACAACGAAAGGAGATGTCATGCACGGCAGGATCTACGACAACATCACGCAGCTGATCGGCAACACGCCCCTGGTTCGTCTGAACAAAGTGGTCCCCGAGGGCGCGGCCGAGGTGGTCGTGAAGCTCGAGTCCTTCAATCCGCTCTCCTCGGTGAAAGACCGCATCGCCATCTCGATGGTCGAAGATGCGGAGCAGTCGGGTGCGTTGCAGCCGGCCGGCACGATCATCGAAGCCACCAGCGGCAATACCGGCATCGGTCTGGCGTTCGTCGCGGCGGCGAAAGGATACAAGTGCATCATCGTGCTTCCGGACACGATGTCGGTGGAGCGCCGCAAGCTGCTCGAAGCGCTCGGCGCGCGGCTGGTGCTGACGCCCGGGCCGAAAGGCATCAAGGAATCGCAGCGGCTGGCCGAGGAGATCGCCGCCGAGACGCCGGGCTCGTGGCTCTCGAAGCAGTTCGACAATCCGGCCAACCTCAAAGTGCATCGCGAGACCACCGCGCGCGAAGTGCTGCGCGACACCGGCGGAAAGCTCGACGGTTTCGTCGCCGGTGTGGGCACCGGCGGCACGGTGTCGGGTGTCGGCGAGATCCTGAAGAAGGAAGCGCCGCATGTGATCGTCGGTGCGGTCGAGCCGGTCGAGTCGCCGGTGCTGCGCGGCGGCACGCACAGCCCCCACAAGATTCAAGGCATCGGCGCCGGCATCATCCCGGCGATCTATCGCGCCGATGTCGTCGATCGCATCTACGACGCGACATTCGAAGACTCGGTCTCGTATGCGCGCCGCCTGGCGACGCAGGAAGGCATCTTCGTCGGCATCTCCTCGGGCGCCGTGACCTGGGCCGCCGTCGAGCTCGCGAAAGAGCTCGGCCCCGGCAAGCGCGTCGTGGCCGTGCTCGCGAGCACCGGCGAGCGCTACCTCTCGACCGCGCTCTTCGAATACACCGATCTCGTGAATCAACCCGCCACCACACCCGCAATGCTGGAAGCACAAGCCGCCGCCGCGAAGTAGAAAAACAAACGTAGCGCCGGCTTCCAGCCGGCCGGATCGCGGGCTTCCAGCCCGCCCTTCGCCGGCAAGATGCCGGCGGCCCGGCCGGCAAGATGCCGGCGCTACGTTCGTCTACGGCGCTACGTTTTTTACTTTTCGCGTCTTTCGTGGCCGGCGAGGTGCATGCGCATCTTTTTGAATTGTTCGCGCTGTTTCGGGGTGAGCACTTTCTCGATTTCGGCGTTCGTCGTGGCGATCTCGTCGCGCATCCTCGTGTGTCGTCGTTCAAAGATGGCGCGGATCTGTTTTTCCTGCGCGTCACTGAGTTCGAGATGACGATCGAGGCGATTGAGCATCAGGCGCATGCCGATCTCGGGCGGATGGGGACGCATGTGGGCGAAGCGGCCGACGCCGAAGCCGACCACGAGGCCGGCGCCGAAGGTCAGCGCCAGCACGAGCACCGCGACCACGGTCGTTCTAGCGGTTGACACTGTACGTCTCTCCTCCCATCACGATCTCCACACTGTCGTCATACGCGCGCGCGTCGTCGAGCGCATAGGCCGCGATGCCGATGGCGGCGGCGAGTGCCACGGCGCTCATGGCCGCGGCGATGGGACGGAACCACAACGCCAGCAGTTCCAGCACCGTTTCCCGCGGCGCGAGGCGCGCCTCGATGCGTGCGCGGATGCGGGCCAGCGAGGCGGCGTCGGGCCGCTGCTGCAGCGACTGCGCGTCGTGCCGAAGCCGTTCGAAGAAATCGTCGTGTCCGGTCATGCGTAAAGGTCCGCGAGTTTGTCCTGCAGTTTCTTTCGCGCGTGCGAGAGGTGCGAGCGAATGGTGCCGTCGCTCAATCCCATCATCGCCGCAATCTCCTGATGCTCGAACTGCTCCACGAGATGCAGCCGCGCCACCACGCGCTGCATCTCGGGCAACTCTTCGAGCGCGGCATCGATGCGCCGCGCCAGCTCGTTGCTCATGGCCGGCAGTTCGGCATTGTCGCGCCGTGCCGCCGGCTCGCTGTCGCCGAGCTCCTCGTGACGAAACTTGAGGCGGTGCTTGCGTACGTCGAGCGCGAGGTTCGTCACGATGCGGTAGATCCACGGCCCGAACGGCTCGCCGGCGCGAAAGCGACCGATGTGCCGATACGCCTTCACGAATGCCTCCTGCGCCAGATCCTCGGCATCGTGCGCGTTGCGCACGATGCCTGAGGCGATGGAGACGACCCGCGGAAGGTATTTGGTGACGAGATAGTCATACGCTGCCGCGTCTCCTTTCTGCACGCGCGCAATGGCGCGGCCTTCCTGCGGATCGTCATCGCTCACCACCGAATCCTATTGAGCCGGCTGGCCGAAGTGCTTCTGCATCCGGCCGGCGTGCTGCTCGACGAGAGCGGCGAGTTTCGTGCGCTGTTCCGGCGTCAGCACATTGAGCGCTTTCGACGTGGCGTTCAACACATTCGTCTTCAGCGCCTTCTCCGCCGCGGCCTGCGCATCGAGCTTCGCCTGCGCGCCGGCGAGGTCGTTCGGATTCGCAATCAGCGTTTTCGCGATGTCGTGAATGCCGCCGCGCACCTGATCGCGATACGGCTCGTTCTGCGTGCGCAGCTCCTCTACGACCGCTTTGATCTGCTCGACCTGCGCGTCGGTGAGATCGAGCTCCTCTTTGACGTGCGAGAGGCGGCCCAGCATGAATCCCTCGGCAAATCCGTGGCCGCCGAATCCGTGTCCTCCGAATCCGCCGTGACCGGCGAAGCGGCGTCCCATCGGTCCGCCGAACATCATCGGCGCAACGGCGAGCGCACCCAGCGCAACGACGACGAGACCAGCGAGTGCGATGCGTTTCTTCATGGCTTGTTTCTCCTTCGCATGCATTACGACCGTCGTCTTCTTGTGTTGAAGCGCGATGCGTTCCTTATAATCCAACGCGGCTTGCGCGTCCTTCTCCTCGCTTTCACCGGTTTTCTCTCCGCGACCACACTGGCGCAGCAGACGCTGGTGTGCCCGACTGCCGTGGCCGGCAGGCCGTGCGACGCGTTTCACTACCACGTCGCCATGTACAGTCCGGACCGCAAGGTCTTCACCGAGATCACCGGCGCGAATCAGTTCGCCACGGAGGCCGCGTGCGGTCGCGCGCGCGAACAGGCCGTGGCCGCGAACCAGAAAGTGGTCGATTTCTTCAGGAACACGCGGCAGCAGCAGTACGAGCCCGATCGCTTCGGCCCGTGTCATTGCGACATGACCGTCGATCGCGCGTCGCCGACGTTTCTCGATGCGGGGCAGCGCGCGATGCAGTTGCGCAATGCCGAGGAGATTCGTCTGCGCGTGCGGGAACGCCTGCTCGACAACAAAGTGCCGACCGATTCGCCGGTCATGCGTGCGCTCTATGACGACGCGCCGACCACGCCGCTCCTCGGCGGACCGAGGCTCGTGCCGTTGCCGCCGCCGGTCCCGGCGCCGGTCGTGACGTCGGCCGAAGATCTCGCGGCGACGAAGACCGTCGATGCGCCGAAGCCGACCGTCGTCGCCGCCGATCTGCCGCTCGCGGAAATCGGCAACGTGCCTCCGCAGGTCGCTGCCGATCCGCCGGTGAAAGAAGAAGTCGTGCGCGCGGAGCCGGAGGTGCAGGAACCGCCGAGCGAAGAAGAACAGCTCTCCGCGCAGGAAACGGCCGAGCGCTTCATCGGCTACGAAACGCAGCGCATCGACAACATCCTCAAAGCCTCCTCGGCGATCGCCGATGAGAACGTGAAGGCGAAGATCTTCGAAGCGTGCATGCAGCGCATTCAGCTGCTCTCGAATCTGCGACTGCTCATCGAAGGGTCGGGGATGAAGAGCCGCCTCACCGCCGCGGCGCGCGATGCGCAGACCGAAACCGACCGGCTCGCGGTGATCGCGCGCCTGTTCGGCGATGCGGCGGCGAAGCATTGGGCCCCTGCCGATGCGGCCGACGTCGTCTTCGAGATCGAAGGCGAAGTGGCGGCCGCGCCGGAGCGCGCCCTGCGCGACACCGCGGGACAGTTCTCGACCGCGCAGAAGAAGCGCGCCTTGTATCTCGTGCTCGCGCAGTCGCAGCCGACGGAAGATCAGCGGCTGTGGCTGTCGACGATCGTGGAGGGATTTCTCCGTTGAACGTGACGTCGAGAGCGCTGTGCGTGCTGATGCTCGCGGGCATGCTGCAGGCTCAGGAATCGCCTGTACCCGCGCCTGCACCGCAAGCTCAGACAGCGACACCCGCGGCCGCGCCGTCCGCGAACGACGAAGAGTTCACGAAAGCGGCATTCTTCGGACATCGCTTCGCGGAGCTCGGCGAGTATGCCTCGGCGTACGAGCAGTTCGAAAAGGCGAACGCCATCAAACCGGATGATCCGGCGGTGCTGTACGACATGGCGGTCGTGCTCGCGCGCGCCGGCCGCTACTCCGACGCGCAGGTGAAGGTCGATCGGTACCTGCAGCTCTTTCCCGAAGGAGCGGAGCGGGCCAATGTGTCGAAGCTGCAGCTCGAGCTCGAGTTCCAGCGCGAGTTGCAGAAGAAGCGTCAGGCCGATCAGGAGTACGCCGATCTTTTCAATCGCGCGAAGTTCGTCTACGCGCGCGGCGAGCTCACCGAAGCGCTGCGCCTCTTCAAGCTCGCCGAACAGCAGCGGCCGAACGACGCCGCGAACGTTTACAACCAGGCCGTCATCCTCGAGAAGCAGGCCGACTACGTCGGCGCGATCGAACGCTTCCGCCGCTACTCGGAGCTCGAGAGCGACGCCGACAGGAAGGCGCGCATCGACGAGCGCGTGTTCGGGCTGCAGCACGAGGTGGACGACATGTCGACGAAGATCGTCTGCTCGTTCTGCGGGCACAAGCTGCCGGCCGGTGCGACGTGGTGCGAGCGCTGCTGGCATGGTCCGTATCTCGTGAATTCGCCGGTGTGGAACACGCGCTCGTGTGCGAGCGGGGCCTCGGCCACGCGGGCGACGTACTTTTCGGACGCGCGCTTCAATCGCAACGACATCCTGCCGTGTCTCTTCAATGGCCCGTCGCTGCGCGAGGCCTTGCGTTATTCGCCCGCGCGGCAGCGCGAGATTCGCAATGCGCGGCGCGCGGAGGGCTGGACGTACGACGGCGAAGCGCTCACCGGTTTCACCGATAAAGCCGGCAATCAGATCAAGTACGAACAGGGTGCCGAATATCTCGAGCGCGTGACCTCGACGAGTGGCGGCGAGGTTCTCACGTACGCCGCGCATGCGAGCGCACCCGGCGTGTGGCTGCTCGATCGCGAAGAGCTCATCGTCGACGGCCAGCGCTACACGAACAAATACAACTTCGACGCGAACGGCCGCATCGCGCAGCAGCTCGTCGAGTATCAGAACAACGCCGCGTGCAATCACCTCATCTCGATGAACGCCGATTACGTCTACGGCGGCGATCAGCTGATGAACGTGAATCTCAGCGGCGGGTACAAAGGCTTCGTCGGCGAGGGCGCGCCCGACACGTCGTGGAACGCGATGGTGATGTTCGCGTACGACGAACAGAAACGCCTGGCGAAGGAAGAGCTGACGGTCACGAAGTTCGACAAGATGTACGCGCAGAAAGCGCAGGGGGCGCTGCGCGACGACATCAACAAGCTCTACGTCGGCGGCATGCGCGTGAAGAAACCGATCGAGACCGTGCAACGCGTCGGCGATCTCTGCGGCACGCAGGGGAACGCGTTTCTCTCGAATCCGATCGACCTCCGGCCGTTCTATGCGCTGTCGCCGAATCTCGCCCTCGCGCTGCAGAACGGCGTCACCAAAGCGGTGGTCAAGTTCACCTATCCCTGAAACTTGCATTAGCCTTCGCGCATGCGCGCGACTGCATTGCTTCTCTCTTCGCTGCTGCTCGTCTTCGGCGCCTGCCAGCCTTCGACCTCTTCCTCGCGGCTCGAGAACATGCCGCGGCACGACGAGTGGGTCGACATCAAACAGGGCGATCGCACGGTGCGCGCGTACGTCGTCTACCCGGAGCGCGCGGATAAAGGTCCGGCCATCGTCGTGATTCACGAGAATCGCGGCCTCACCGACTGGGTGCGCACGGTCGCCGACCGCCTCGCGGAAAACGGCTACATCGCCATCGCGCCCGATCTCCTTTCCGGCACCGCCCCGAATGGCGGCGGCACGAAGGACTACGCCTCGGAAGATGCGGCGCGTGAAGGGATCAGCAAGCTTCCGCGGCCGCAGGTGCTCGCCGATCTGCGCGCGACGGTCGACTACGCGAAGAAAATCCCGAGCGCGAACGGCAAGGTCTCGGTGGGCGGCTTCTGCTGGGGCGGCTCGCAGACCTGGCTCGCGGCAAACGAGATCCCGGAACTCTCCGGCGCATACGTGTTCTACGGCACCGGCCCGCAGGACGCCGCCGGCGTCGCAAACATCCAGGCGCCGGTCTTCGGCTTCTACGGCGGTGCCGATGCCCGCGTGAACGCGACCATCCCGAAAACCGAAGAGCTGATGAAAGGCGCGGGAAAGCGCTTCGAACCGGTGATCTACGACGGCGCCGGTCACGCCTTCATGCGCGCCGGCGAAGCATCCGATGCGACTGAGCCGAATCGCAAAGCGATGGAAGAGGGGTGGAAGCGGTGGCTGGAAGTGATTCGGTAGTCGGGAGTCGGTAGTCGGGAGTCGGGGTTCAGCTTGGGTTGATGCTTTCCAGAGATGCTTGGGTTGATGCTTTCCAGATGCCGATGCTGGAGAGAACGATCGTGGAGCAGAGAGAAGAGATGGCATTGCTGGCGCTGGACGAGCGATTCACGGT
>DATAJY010000020.1:0-193526 GCA_036261885.1 Thermoanaerobaculia bacterium
TCGGCGTGTCGGTGACCTGAACGTTCGTCGCCGTCGACGGCCCCGCGTTCGCGATGAAGAGCGTGTACTGGATCGACTGTCCGATCGTGAACGGTCCCGCCGTGACGAGCGTCTTCACGAGCGACACGTCGGCCGACACCGCGGCGGTACCGTCATTGCCGGTGCTGTCCGTATTGTTCGTCGGGTTCGGATCCGACTCATCGCCGTCTGCATTCGCGCTGTTGTCGAACGCTCCGACCGCGTTGATCGTCGCCGTCACCGTGATCGAGGTGTTCGCGCCCGATGCGAGCGTCGGAATCGTGCACGGCAGCGCCGCGCAGCCACTGCCGCTGACGTTCGTGATGGTGAGGTTCGTTGGCGTGTCGGTGACCTGAATGTTCGTCGCCGTCGACGGACCGGCGTTCGCGATGAAGAGCGTGTACTGGATCGACTGTCCGATCGTGAACGGTCCCGCGGTGACGAGCGTCTTCACCAGCGACACATCCGCCGCGCCCGCGGCCGTGCCGTTGTTGCCGCTGCTGTCGGTGTTGTTCGTCAGATTCGGATCGGGCTCGGTGCCATCCGCATTCGCGCTGTTGTCGAACGCGCCGACCGCGTTGATCGTCGCCGTCACCGTGATCGAGGTGTTCGCGCCCGATGCGAGCGACGCGATCGTGCACGGCAGCGCCGCGCAGCCACTGCCGCTGACATTCGTGATCGTCAGATCCGTCGGCGTGTCGGTGACCTGAATGTTCGTCGCCGTCGACGGACCGGCGTTGGCGATGAACAGCGTGTACTGGATCGACTGTCCGATCGTGAACGGTGCGCTCGTATCGAGCGTCTTCACGAGCGAGACGTCGGCGGAGGTCGAGAGCACGACCGTCGCATCGTCGCTGTTCGAATGGACGCCGCTGACGGTGGCGGTGGCGGTGTTCGTCACCGCCGCGGCGATCACATCGCCGGCCGTCGTCAGATACGTCGCCGTGCAGGTGATCGACTCTCCCGGATCGAGGAAGTTGTCGAGATCTCCGACCATCGCCACCGCCGGGCAGGTCACGGTGGTCTTGTCGTCGCTGACGGTCACCGGGCCGGCCAGCGGCGCGAAGCCGCTGTTGGTCACGAGGTAGTTGTAGCTGAGCGTTTCACCGGCGCTGGTGAACGACGACTGCACCGCGCTCTTGACGAGCGTGAGCGCCGGCACCGCGAACATCGCCGAAGAATCGGCGGAGTCGAACGGCGTCGCGGAGAACGTGCCGGTGGCGTGAGCGGTGTTGGTCAGCGTGGAGCCGGCCGGCGTGAACGGACCGACGACGCAGGTGACGATGTGATTTTCGTTGGCCGCCACCGCGACCGGCAGCGGGCCGTAACCGGCGAACTGTCCGTTGCAGGAGCTGACGTCGTATTGATTGTCAGTGATGGTGAACGGAGAGAGCGGCACGTCGCCGGTGTTCTCGACGGTGAAGCGATAGTAGACCGGGCCGGTCGTGGCGAGGAACGACGTCCACGGTCCGGTCGCACTGGGGCCGATCTGCTTGAGCAGTGAGATGGCGGGCGCGGGCGGCGTCGCTTCGAGCGTGTCGCTGGCGGTGTTGCCGTTGATGGTCGTGGCGTTGATGACGTGCGAGACCGGGCCGCTGGTGTTGTTGTAGGTGCCGGCCACCGGCACCACCACTTTGACGGTGACGACGCATGTGCCGCCGGCCGCGATCGTTCCGCCGCTGAGGGTGATGACACCCGAGCCGGCGGTGGCGCCGAGGGTCGGTGCGCCGCAGCCGGAGGTCGCGGCGGCGGGGATGGGAGCGACGACCATCGCACCGGGCGACGTCGGCAGCGTATCGCTGAAGGCGACGCCGTTGAGCGCGTCATCCTGATTCGGATTCGTGATCGTGAAGGTCAGCGTCGACGCCTCGTTCGGCAGCACCGGCGAGGGATTGAACTGCTTCACGATCGACGGTGGCAGCACCGCCGTGAGCGTGTCGGTCGGTACGCTGCCGATGGTCGTGCCGCTCTCGGTCGTCGAGAGAAAGCCGCCGACGTTCGAGTGCGGACCGGCGGTGGTGGCGGTGATGTTGACGCTCGCGGTGCAGGAGCCGCCGGCGGGGATCGTGCCGCCGCTGAACGTGACAGTCGTCGCGGCCGCGGCCGGCGCCCACGTCGCACCGGCGCAGGTGGTGCTCGCCGCGGGCGTGGCCGCGACCTGCAGGCCGCTCGGCAGCGCGTCGCTGAATGCGGCGGCGGTGAGTGCCGCGGCGTTCGGGTTCGTCAGCGTGAACGTCAGCGTCGAAGTGGCGCCGACCGCGATCGGATCGGGCGCGAAGGACTTCGTCAGCGTCGGCGGCGTGGCCGCTCCGCAACCGGAGAAGACGACGTTGTCGAGATAGATGTCGGAGCCGGGATTGGTGTTGCTCGAGTTGTAGAGGTAGATGCGGAAGTAGGTGGTGCCGGAGGGATTGAGACCGGTATTGAAGGTGTGCGAGAGGTTGAACCAGCTGCTGGCCGCGCCCAGCGCGAGGTCGGTGGCAAAGGCCTGCGTGCCGGGAGGCGTGGCCGAGTTGCCCCAGTAGACCGCGACTCCGCGCGGGCCGTTGTTCGAGCGCATGGCATCGAACGTCAGCTGCAGCGAGGTCACGCCGGTGGTGTCGATCGCGAACTCGAAGAAGTCGTTGTTCGCGGTGCTGAGCGGCGTGCCGGTGGCGATGCTGCCGTTCGAGCTCCAGGAGCCGGTGCCGGCCGGCGCGAGGGTGTTGTCGTTCGAGCTGAACTGCGGCGCGAGTCCCGCGCCGGCGGAAGCGGTGGCGGTGACGGAGGCCGTCGTCGGCAACGGCGCGGTGGTGCTCATGCCGGTCGGAAAGTTCCAGCGCGCCAGCGCGTTGCCGCAGATGCCGGTGCCGGGAGGCGGCGCGGTGTTGACCGTCAGCGACGCCGCGGCGTTGTCGCCGGTATCGAGCGCGCCGACGAAGAGATTGCCGGTGGTGTTGTTCAGCGTGCCGGTGGCGGTCGGCGTGACGTTGACCTTGATCACGCAGGTGCTGTTCGCGGCGACGGTGCCGTTGCTGAAAGAGATGCTCCCCGATCCGGCGACCGCGGTGAGCGCCGGCGTGCCGCAGCCGCTGGTCGTGGCCGCGGGCGGCGTAGCGACGACGAGATTCGCCGGCAGGTTGTCGACGAAGTTGTAGCCGCTGACGCTGCCGGCATTCGGATTCGTGATCGTGAACGTCAGCGCCGAGACGCCGTTGAGCGGCGCCGGATTCGGGCTGAACGATTTCTCGAGCGTCGACGTGGCGGGATCGATGATGTTCGCGATGCGCGCCGAGGCCGAGTAGTCGCCGTTGTAGTGAAACGAGCTGCCGGAGAAGTCATACAGCAGCGCGTTGAGCGTCTCGGCCGTTCCGCCTCCACCGATCACTTGGATCGTGTAGGTGGTGACGACGTTCGTGCCGCCGCTCTTGAAATCGCCGCCGACACAATCGCGGTAGGTCGGGCTGTTCGGATCGTTGTCCCACAGACAGGCATCGGCGTACAACTTGTCCGACGGCGAGGTGACGTACGGCGAGTTGTTCGCCGAGTAGGTCGTGGAGACAGCCAGGATCTGAAAGACGGTGTTGGAGAAGTTGATGAACTCCTCGAACTGGTTGTAGCCCTGCGTGGCCGTGCCGCCGATGAGCTGCACGAGATAGGTGTTGCCGACCACGAGATTCATCGAACCGCCCGCGGGCACCGACGTCAGCGACGGAATGCTCGTGCCGACCTTCACGTCCGAGATCGAGTTGCGATTCTGCGAGATGAGGTGCTCGACGTAGAGCTCACGCGGCGTGCTCGTGGAGACGCTGCCGGAGAAGTCGGTGGCGGTGATGTGATAGCGCCGGGCGGTATCGAAGGCGGCGGCGGTGGCCGTCACTTCGACTTCGAAATAGGCGTCCTGACACGAGCCGGCAGCGATCGACGGAATGTTGATCGTGCTGAGGGAACCGCCGCGCAGGTTGATGAATGCGTTCGCGGAATCCCAGGCGAAGCTGACCGAGACGTTGGTCGTCGCCACATTGCTGCAGATGCGCGCGCCGACGGGAAAGCGCGTCGGCCCGGTCGCCGGAGCGTTGCTGTCCAACCCGATCACATTCCACGTGAGCGGCTGCGCCGTCAACGCGGCCTGCGCGGCCAGCGCGAACAACGACGACGAGACCACAGCAACGATCGCCACCACAAAACGAACACACTTCATTCCGAACCTCGGCAGTCTTTCCACTACGAATCTCGATGGACGCGCTCGATCGCAGACGGGAACCGGACGACGGAGAGTCGTCGTCTCTTCGTGATGCGATGAAGCGAATTGGACGCGGACGAATTGGACGCGGGCGTATTGTCGGGGCGGCTTTGCAGGCGGTCAACGCGCGCGCACAGATTTCACGCTTTCTTCCCCGCCCGCCTGACGCAATGATGCTTCATGGATTCCGACGGTGACAAAGCTGCCGCCTGAGCCGGTCACGCCGATTCCGTCGCGAGCTCGCGGAGCAGTTGCTCGGTCGGAACGTACAGCGGATTGTCGAGTAGGCATCCTCCGACAATGATGGCCGGATGCGCGCGCAGGACGTCGACGATCACGCGGCCGCTGAAGCGATTGAGGTCGTAGCTGCAGACGATGATGTCGGCCGGTGTGGCGATGCGATCGTTGATGCGCGACTCGTATTCGGCGAGGTCTGCCACTCCCGGCAGCGCCTCCAGCGCCCACTCCATGTCCGCCATCAGGCGCGTGCGCGGAAATCCTTCTTCACCGCCGGAGCGAAGCTCCGCTCCGAGCCGATCCAGCATCGCGTACTGATCGAACTGGCGGTCGGCGAGATACATCTGGTCCCATGTTTTGAATTGAATCGCCCCGCGCGTCGTGGCATCGCGGTTTGCGGGGCGGCGCTCCGCCTCCTCTTTCACGATCCAGACGGCCTTCTCCCCCCGCGCCAACCCTTCTTCGAAGAAGGGCGTCAACACGCGCAGACGTTCGGATTCCGAGGTGAAGAATGCGCCGATGTGGCGGGAGTGAATGGCCTGACCGCAGAGGTGCGGCGTGTCGTGCTCGATGTCGGCGAGCAACCGGGCCAGCTTGTCAGCATCCGACTTCAACACCACCGCGTGAATGCCGGCCCGCCGCGCTTCGGCGGTCAATTCCTCCGACGGCTGCATCGTCAGCAGCAGCACGTGCGTCGAGGGACGCTCCTCCAGAATCTGCCGCGCGGCATCGAGGCCGTTCAACTCCGGCATCATCAGATCGAGCAGCACGACGTCGGGCTTGACCGCGCGGGCCTGCTCCACCGCGTGGCGTCCGTTCGAAGCCTCGCCGACGACGTTCCAGCGCGGATGCAGGATGGCTCGCAAGCCGCGCCGGACGGCATCGTGATCGTCAGCGAGGAGGATGCGCGCGGCTTTCTGCATGGTCACGTCTCCGCAAACGGCAGCGTCACTTCCAATCGCGTACCACGGTCGCTGGAGTGTACGTCGATCTTACCGCCGAGCTCGCGAGCACGATGTTCCATCCCCGCCATACCGACGCCGGCGCTGCGCAATGCGTTTCCATCGCCCCGCAACGCATGCGGCAGGCCTCTCCCCTCGTCCTCGATGGAAACGCAGAGCTCGCGATCGGTTCGCGACAGCCGCACCCGCGCGACGCTGCTGCCGGAGTGCCGCTGGATGTTGGTCAGCGCCTCCTGCACGATGCGGAACACCGCAGTCTCGAATTCCTTCGGCAGCCGGGCGAGCTCATCGGGTGCCTCGAGCTCCGTGCGGATGCCGCTGCGATCCTCGAAGCCGCGCGTGTACCAGCGCAGGCTGGCACCGAGTCCCATCGCCTCGATCATCGGCGGATGCAGGAGATACGAGAGCGTGCGGATTTCCGCGATCGACTGATCGGTGAGCGCCAGCGTCTCCGCCAGTGCGTCGCGGAACGGTCCATCCTTCAAAACACCCGACTGGTCGATGCGCACGAGATGCATGCGCATCGCCGCGAGACTCTGCGCCGTCGTGTCGTGAAGCTGCCGGGCGATGCGCGCCCGTTCTTCGTCCTGTAACTGCAGAAGCCGCGTCGACAGCTGGCGCAGCGAATGCTCCGCCGTTTTTCGCGCGGTGATGTCGTGCGAGACGATCAGATGCAGCCCCGGCAGGATGTCGGGCACGTAGCGGTATTCGACCTCGCGCGTCGTGCCGTCCACCCGTTGCACGGTCCATTCGCCGGTCAGCATCCCGGCGTCGACGAGTCGCTGCAGCTGGCGGATCATGACTTCGCCGGCGGCCGACGCACGATCGCCATCCTGGTATTTCCCGAAGTCGGTGCGCTCGATGCCGAGGAGTTGCATGGCCGCCGGATTCGCATCGACACAGCGTCCGTTGGCGTCGAAAAAGATCATCGCATCGATCGCGCGATCGAAGAGCGCATGCAGCCGCTCTTCCGCCTCGCGCGATTCCTTCGCACGCTGGCGGCTGACGGTCGCAACGACGAATGCGGCCGCCAGAAAAAGCAGCACCCGCGTCACCTGCACGCTCTGCGGATGTGTTCCTCCACGCAGCACGCCGAACCACAAGGCGATGGCGGCACTGCCGGTGCAGGCGACGGCCGGCCCGAAGCCGGAGAAGCGCGCGGTGAGCGCGATGCAGAGAAAAAAGAGATACGCCGCAATCGGCCGCACCGCGCCCGGCGGACCGGCGGTGATGATCGCAAACGGCAGAGCGAGACCAAGAAGGTATTGGAGCGTCAGCCGCAGCACGGTGGACATGCGCATTCTCTCGACCAGCAATATGCGTCCGCGAGAGAGGGCTGCCCACTCGACCGGCCCGTCGATCATTCCTTCGGTTTCTCGAGCTTCCTGTGCGTTTCGTTCACCACCAGCATCGCCGCCGATCCATACCACGGCGTCAGTTCCGGAAGGAACACTCCCGCTTTGACCGCCGGATCAGAGACGACGAGCGTCTCCGCCTCTTCGACCGTCGTGACGTTGAAGATGTACAGGCCGCGGTACGACCGGTCGTTCTTTCCGAACGGGCCCGCCACCACGAGCTTCCCCTCCTCCGCGAGGCGATGGATGTTCGCGAAGTGTCCGGCGAAAATCTCCTGACGCTCCTTCCCCTGAATCTCCGCATCCTTCGGACCGGTCTTGAGAATGCAGAGCACGAACATGCGCATGCCCCGCTCGTCCGCGCCGAGCTTCTTCGCCAGCTCCGCATCGAAGGCCGGTGCGGTCTTCGGCTCGCCAGCCAGCAGCGCCGGCCCGCCGGACAGCAGGGTGCCCGCGCAAAGAAGGAGAATCGCCGGTCGCAACCATCGCATCGCGTTCATCCGTTCACTATACGCGCTTGACAACTCTGCAATGCGTAACCATACTGGTTACACATGCCGAACACCCGCTTCGCCGTTGCGCTGCACATCCTCACGCTGCTGGCCGTCAAGCGCGAGGAGGCGTTGACGAGCGAGTACATCGCCGGCAGCGTGCAGACGAACGCCGTGGTCATCCGCCGGCTGCTGAGCCGCTTGCGCGAAGCGGGGCTCGTGCGCGCGGTGCAGGGGCCGGGCGGCGGATTCGCCATCGCCGCCGATCCGGGCGACCTCACGTTGCGCGACGTCTACGAGGCGGTGGAGGAGCGCGGCCTGCTGCTCGTGCACGACGAGGGAAACCGGCAGTGCCCGGTCGGACGGAACATCGGCTCCATTCTCGAGTCAGTCACCGCCGACGCGGAGAAAGCGATGCTCAATTCGCTGGCGGAGCGGACCATCGCCTCGCTGGCGCGGAAGGTCAACCGGCTCGAAAAGACCGGCTGAATTTTTTTTGGATGAATTTGTAACCGATGTGGTTACAAATTCACACGTCATTCTGGTTGCCAATCAACAGGAGATCGAAACATGTACGCAGTGGCAGGAGTCAGCGGAAACACGGGATCGGTGGTCGCGGAGGAACTGCTCCGTCGCGGGAAAGAGGTGCGCGTCCTCGTCCGCGATGAAGAGAAGGGACGGCCGTGGACAGCCAAAGGCGCCGAGGTGGCGGTGGCATCGCTCGAAGACGCGGAGGCTCTCGGCCGCGCGTTGACCGGCGTCGAGGGAGCGTATCTGCTCAATCCGCCCGACATGACCGCCACGGACGCCATCGCCCGCGCGCGCCGCATCGGCGACGTCTTCGCCACCGCGATTCGGACGAGCGGCGTTCCGCACGTCGTGCTGCTCTCCTCGATCGGTGCGCAGCACGACAGCGGCACCGGTCCGATCCGCGGCGTGCACGAGATCGAGCAGCGCCTGCTGCCGCTCGGCATCAACTTCACGTTCCTTCGTCCGACGTTCTTCATCGAGAACTGGGGCGCCTCGCTCGCGCCGGCGGCGCAGGATGGCGTGCTGCCCTCGTTTCTGCCGGCCGAGCTGCAGTTCCCGCAGATCGCGACGAAAGACATCGGCCTCTTCGCCGCGGAAGCGCTGCTGCATCCTCCGACCGGCACGCGCATCCTCGAGCTCGCGGGACCGGAGGAGTACTCCGCGACCGACATCGCCAACGCCGTCGGCAGCGTGCTCGGAAAGAGCGTGACG
This sequence comes from Thermoanaerobaculia bacterium, assembly GCA_036261885.1. Taxonomy (GTDB): domain Bacteria; phylum Acidobacteriota; class Thermoanaerobaculia; order Gp7-AA8; family Gp7-AA8; genus QHVT01. The sequence continues at coordinate 8,528 of DATAJY010000020.1, forward strand.
GTCGGCGTCGGGCCGCTCGAGGCGGTCGTGCCGGCGTACATGTCGTTCGGCATTTCGGAGAACGTGGCGAGCCTCTTCCGTGAAATGTACGAAGGACTGATCAACGGCCGCGTGGCGTGGGATCAGACGGGCGAGAGAAAGCGCGGCCGCACGACGCCGGCCGAGGTGTTGCGGCCGATGCTCGGCAGATAGGTCTGCAGCGGGATGGAGGAAGGACGGCCGCGAGAGGTCGTCCTTGGCAAGCTTTTCGATACGAATCCTTCGCATGAAGCGCAGCTTCGCGTGGGAAACGCTGGACGACGAGGGGCTGCTCGACACCCGTCTCTGCGACCTCGGCGTCACGATCGAAGGGACGTGGCTCGAGCCATGTCTCGCCCAGCTGTACGACGAGCTCGAACGACGCGAGCTCGTCGTCCGGCCGCACGCGTGGCTCTCGACGCAGTGGTTCACGCCACGCGGCATCCCCGGCATCGGCATCCCCTTCTACCTCGCCCACCCGCGTCTGCTGCAACTGGAACGGAAACAGATGCGCGACGTGGAAGGGAGCACGCGCGCGGAGCTGATGAAGATTCTCCGCCACGAAACCGGGCACGTCCTCGACAATGCCTACGCCCTCGGCAAGGACCCGCGCCTGCAGAAAACATTCGGCCGCTGGACGAAGCGTTATCCGCGGCACTACACGCCGAATCCGGCCAGCCGCCGTTACGTGCAACACCTGCGGCTCTATTACGCGCAGGCGCATCCGCACGAGGATTTCGCCGAGACCTTCGCCGTGATCCTCGGCGCGCGCGGCAATTCGTGGCGCCGCCAGTACGCGCGCTGGCCCGTGCTGGAGAAACTCGAGCTCGTGACTTCGATTCTCGACGAGCTGCGCCAGAAGGCGCCGAAGCGCAGGAGCCGGAGAAAGAAAGACGCGCTCGAAACGCTGACCATGACCCTTCGCGAGTACTACGCGAACAAGCACGAGCAGTACGACGCCAGCTTTCCCGGGATTTACGACGACGAGTTGAAGAAGCTCTTTTCCGACGATCCGAAACATCGCCACCGCGAGCTCGCCTCTCATTTTCTCCGGCGCAATCGAGGAGAGATCCGCAAACTGGTCTCGAACTGGACGGGCGACTATCAGTACACTCGTGACCAGGTGCTTCACGACATGATCGGCCGCAGCAGGGAGTTGAAGCTGCGCACGAACGGTCCGGAGCGGCGGCTGAAGATGGAGTTCGCGATCCTGCTGACTGTGAAAACCATGGACGTGCACCTCCGCAGACGCAACTCGTTTGCGCTATGAAGCGGAAGCTGCGCGTCATCGCACTGGTCCACCCCTCGCTGCTGCCGCCCGACACGATCGAAGGGCTCAGCGAGCAGCAGTGGTATGAGTGCAAGACCGAATACGACGTCGTTTCGACGCTGCGCGCGCTCGGTCATGACGTGAAACCGCTCGGCCTCTCCGACGATCTCGAGCCATTACGCGCGCTCGTGCAGGAATGGCGGCCCGATCTCGTCTTCAATCTTCTCGAAGAATTTCTCGGCCGCCAGGATTTCGACGCGCACATCGTCACCTTCCTGGAATTGCTGCGGGTGCCGTATACCGGCTGCCATCCGCGCGGACTGATGCTCGCGCGCGACAAGGCGATCTCGAAGCAGATCCTGGCCTGGCACGGCGTAACCGTTCCGCGATTCGCGGTCTTTCCGCGCAAGGAGCGGGTCGTTCGGCCGAAAGAGCTCCCCTTTCCACTCATTGTGAAAGGACTGACCTGCGAAGCCTCGCTGGGGATTTCGCAGAAATCGGTCGTCGATTCCGACGCGAAATTACGCGAGCGCGTGCAATTCATTCACGACCACAATGGCACCGCCGCCATTGCCGAACAGTACATCGCCGGACGCGAACTGAACGTCGGCGTCATCGGCAATCGCACCCTGGAGGTGCTTCCGGTCTGGGAGCTGCAATTCCGCGAGCTCGCACCCGGCGCGTACGGCATCGCCACCGCGCACGCGAAACACAATCGCGCCTATCAGCGCAAACACAGCATCTATCAGGTGCACGCCGAAGACCTCGGCGAGTCGCTGACGGAGCACATCACCGAAACGACGCGGCAGGTCGCACGCGCGCTCGACCTCACCGGCTACAGTCGGGTCGACTATCGCCTCGATGCGAACGGCACGCTCTATTTCCTCGAGGCGAATCCGAATCCCGACATCGCCCGCGCCGAGGAGCTCGCGTCCGCCGCCCGCAAGCGCGGCATCAGCTACGAGGAGTTGATTCAGCGCATCGTCGCGCTCGGTCTGCAGCGATAGTCATGGCAATATGGATGTCATGACCCCGGACGAAGTGCTGGCACTCGCGCGCAGGCACCCGTTGTATGCCGGCCGCGAGCTCGGCGCGCGTTTCGACGACGTTCCGGTGCTCGACAAGACGGCGCTCGATTCGGCATTACGCGCGTTCTATGCCGATCCCGCCAATCTGCGCGGCCTCTATCTCAGCCCTTCGGGCGGCAGCAGCGCGCAGTCGTATCTCTGTTTTCCGGTCGGCATCGAAGACAACAACGAACAACGGCGCTGGTTTGCGCGAATGCTCGCGGACGCGGGCGTGATTCCGGCCGATGCGATTGCGTTGAACCTCTTCGCCGGGCGCCTCATGTACCGGTCGATGGAGATCTTCACCGACTATTGCGAACAGCTCGGCGCGACCTCGCTCCCTGTCGAATCGACCGCCACCGACAACGCCGCGGTCGACATTGCGCGGGCGTTCCACGCGAACATGATCATCGGCGAACCGGGACGCATCGCGCAGCTCGCCCGTTACCTGCAGGATTCGAATCAACGGCTGCCGATGCAGCGCATTCTCGCGGCCGGTGAGGCGGTACGCCCCGCGCAACGGAAATTGTTCGCCGACGTTTTCGAGACCGAGCTCCTCGTCTCCGCGTACGGCTCCGCCGAAACGGGCGTATGGGCCTATCGCGGCGCCGATGACGGTCCCGACGTGTTTCATTACGACCCGCGCATGCTGCACATCGAGATCGTCGACGCAGACGAGCACGGCGTCGGCGCGATGGTGGTGACGAATCTGCTGCGGCGGCGCGTGCCGGTTCTGCGTTATCGCATGGGCGATCGCGCGCGCTGGATCGCGCGCGGGGAGACGCGCGCGACGTTCCAGTTCGTCGGACGCGAATCGGGCTCGTTCACCCTCGACGGCAGTTACTTCAATCTCCCCGCGGTCTCTCCCGTGTTCGACGACGTGACCGACTATCAGCTGCATCTGTCGAACGACGCCCAATCGCTGCGCGACCGCCTCGAGATTCGCGTCGTGCCGCCGGCCAACTGGGATGAAGAGCGTCAGCGCATGCTGGAATCGAGGGTCGGCGAGATCTTCGGCGCCGGCGGCGGCGATTTCATGCTCTCGATCCGGACGATGAAGAGTGAGGAGCTGGAACGCACGCCGACCTCGCGCAAAGTGCGCCGGATCGTCGATACGCGCGACACCTCATCCGGAGCGTGAGCGCAGCGTTCAACGCATCACGCACGGCAGCACCTCCCCCCGTTGCTGATGCACGTTGATCACGCTTCCCGTGCCGGCGCGAAAGATCCCCGGCCCGAACACATGCTCTTCGAAGCACGGCAGCAGCCCGACGACATTCATCTCCGATTCGCGCAACTCTCCCCGCTCGAGATGGACGATCGGAAAGCGCCGCTGCGCGATGAACCGCTGCAGCGTGTCGCGATCGGCATGCGTGTTCAAACGCGCTTCCCAGATCCCGCGCGGCGTCTCATGTCCAATGAGCACGTCCACTCCCCTCCCGCCGCTGCTCGGCTTGATGACCCACTCCTCGGGGTTGGCAAACGCCGCTTCCCGCGCGACGGCGTCGGAGGCGGGTCGCGTCGGGATGATGTGCCGCGCGAGCAGGGCACACGTCGCGGCATCGACGTGATCGCGCAGGATCGACGGATCCGACAGCACCGACAACAATCGCTTGTCATGAATCAGAATCAGCGTCCGGACGTCATTGCGTGAGCCGCGGCGAATGATCTCCTCCAGCACCGCCGGGGCGAGCTCGAGCAACTCCAGCCGGTCGAGCTCCAGGACGTAATGCGCGTCGAGCGCGGCGGTCGCCGTAGTCGCTTTCTCGACGCGCAGACCGCGGAACAGCAGGAAGATCTCGCTCCCGCTCTCGCTGCTCAAGACCACCGCCACCGGCCGGCCGTCACGAAACGCGGCGGTCATGACGTCGCGAATCCGCGATTGCCCGGCAATGCGTTTCACGTCACGCGGCAGATAAGAAACGGTGCTCAATGCGCCATCGACGATGTCGTTGATCGCATAGCCATTGGCCGAGAATCGCGCATTGATTTCACAAACGCGAAATTCGCCCTCTTCGTCGATCACGAAGTCGGGGCGGAACATCCCGATCGCATAAGGCTCGTGCCGTGCGCGCCGCACGATCTCGATCAGTCGCGGATCGAGCGCGTACCGCGCGCGAATGCGCTCGTCGTCCGCGTAGCCGCGCACCACCGCGTGAATGCCGGCGTGCACCGCGCGGCCGAGTGCCATCAGGCGATCGACATCGGCGGGAGGCAGTGCAATCGGATACGGATTGAACACCTCCTCCGGCCACGGCACGACCTCTCCGGCAGCGCGAAACAGCTGCTGAAGAAATTCGGCCCGATGCGCGCGGAACGCCTCCGCGGTCGTGGCCAGCTCGCGCAATTGGCCGAGCATGCGTTCAGTGGACGGTGGTCATCAGGCGCGACAGGTCCCGCATCACGGCCGCCTTGTTCTCGATGTATTCGCCGAACAGCGCATCGAGATCGTAAGCCAGCGGATCGAGGTGCAGCGCCGCGCAATAGTGCTCGATCGCCTCGACGGCGTGGCGGAAGTGTTCGCGCTCGGTCGGCCCGCAATGAATGCTGATCCAGCCGAGACGGCGGCGCTGCTGCTTCTCATCGATGGCGAAATGCTTCACGCACTCCTTGAAGAGCGGCAGGATGAACTCCACCTCGCCATGTGTGTAGACCTCGTGCGCGACGGTGGAGAGCAATCCGAACATGAGATCGGGCGTGCGCAGACCCGCGCGGTTCTTGTACTCCTTGAAGGCGCGCGCGCTTTCCACGGCGTAGGCGCGGCTCAGCCACGCGTCGCCGCCGCAGAAGAGCTCGGCCATTTCATAGAAGAGATCGGCATGCAGCGTGCCGCCGAGGGCGCCGAGGTCTTCGTCGGAGATGCGGTGTAAGGAGAGGAGCGCGGCGGTGAGACGCGATTTGTCGATGCCGTTGCGGGAGTCGCGCAGACGGAGCGTCATGCGATTGCCGATTCCCGAGACGCACATCGCACTGTGATTGGTGAGGCTCCAGCTGTGAAAGAAATGACGCGCCCGTTCGGGCGTCGGCATCGATGCCGTGAACTCGCGAAACGAGCTCTCGATGTCGCGCAGCGCCGCGTCGTGGGCGCGGAATGCGCGGCGCAGCGGCTCGATGACCGGCGAAGCAGGCACGGCATCCAGCGCGGATTCGACATGCACGGCGATACGCGGTTCGGCACTCGTCATGATCGGTCTCCAATGCCGGACGGCGCACTGCTCGCGCGGACACGAAGCTGCCGCCGGCGGGGCTCATTTGCTTCTAAAGAATGATTGACGGACTGACGGCAGTGTAGCACGCCACAGACGCGCATCCGCGTCAGAACCGCGCCAACGAGCCGTAATACGATGCGCGCCATGAACGAGGCCGCGAAACGGTATGTGCAACTGGTGCTGGCCATGGGCGAGCACGATCCCGATTACGTCGACGCGTATTACGGACCGCCGGCGTGGCGCGAGGAAGTTCGCGAAGCGAAGCCGTCGCTCGAACGGATCATCGACGACGCGCGCGGTCTGCGGGCTTCGCTCGACACGGTCGCGACGCCGGCAGAAGAGATCGAAGCGTTGCGGCTCAGCTATCTGCGGCGCCAGACCGAGGCGCTGGTGGCGCGCGCCGAGATCCTGCAGGGCCGGACCATGCGCTTCGACGAGGAGTCGCAGGCGCTCTATGACGCCGTCGCGCCGACGCATCCGGAGTCGTATTTCCAGTCGCTCAATGCAGAGCTCGAACGCGAGCTGCCCGGCGACGGACCACTGATCGATCGTCTCGAAGCATTCCGCATGCAGTTCGTCATTCCGCGCGAGACGCTCGATGCCGTCTTCCGTGCGGCCATCGACGTCTGCCGCGCGAAGACGCTCGAACAGATGGCGCTGCCGGCCGGCGAATCGTTTCGCGTCGAGTACGTCCGGAACAAGGCGTGGTCGGGCTACAACTGGTATCAGGGAGGCTTCGCCAGCCTGATTCAGGTCAATACCGATCTGCCGATTTTCATCGACCGCGCCATCGATCTCGCCTGCCACGAGGGATATCCCGGACATCACGTCTACAACTTGCTGCTGGAGAAGACGCTCGTGCGCGACCGCGGCTGGGTCGAAGCGTCGGTCTACGCGCTCTTCTCGCCGCAGTCGCTGATCGCCGAAGGCAGCGCGAACTACGGCATCGACGTCGCGTTCCCGGCCGACGAACGGGTGGCGATGGAGCGCGAAACGCTCTTCCCGATCGCCGGTCTCGATGGCGCGCGCGCCGCGCAGTACTACCGCGTGCACGAGCTCGCGTCGCGCAGTGCCTACGCGGGAAACGAGGCCGCCCGCCGTTATCTCGACGGCGCGTTCACGCTCGACGAAGCGGCCGAATGGCTGACGACCTATGCGCTCATGGCGCCGGCCCGCGCGCGGCAGCGCGTGGCGTTTTTTGAGAAGTACCGCTCGTACGTCATCAACTACAACTTCGGAAAAGATCTCGTGCGCGCCTACGTCGAAGCGCGCGCGGACGGAGACGCGGAGAAACGCTGGACGATCTTCGCGGAGCTGCTGGCCTCTCCGCGATTGCCGTCAGGCCTGCGCTGACGCCGGTGACACGAGCGAGGCGCGGATGTCGTCGAGCAGCATCTCGATCCGGTCGCGATGCGTGCGATGGGAGACGATGGCGATGCGGATCACGAATCGCCCGTCGAACGTCGTCGGCGTGAGCATGACCCGCTTGCGCGCGTTGATCCGCTCGAGCAGCGCGCGCGTCGCGGCATCGCCTTCACCGCGCACGCGGAACGCACAGATCGTGAGCTGCGGCTCCGCCACGATCTCGAGCGCCTCGATGCCGCGCAGTTCGCGCAGGACGTAGTCCATCAGGTCGAGCTTCTCGTCGAGCTGTTCGCGAAACGGAGCGATGCCGAACAGCTTCAGCGGCAGCCAGACGCGCAGGCCGCGAAAGTCGCGCGAGAGCTCGGGCGAGATCTCGCAGAAGTCGACCAGCTCGTCGGCCTGCTGCATATCCGGCAGGTACTCGGCATGCAGCGAATGCGCGCGGCGCAATGCATTCGCATCGCGCACGAGCAGCGCGCCGGTGCCGAACGGCAGGAAGAGCGTCTTGTGCGGATCGAGGATCACGGAATCGGCCAGGGCGATCCCGTCGAGCACCGCGCGTCCGCGCTCCGTCATCGCGAAGAGCGCGCCGTACGCGCCGTCGATGTGAAACCAGAGCCCCTGCTCTTTCGCGATGCGCGCGAGTTGCGGCAGGTCGTCGACGGCACCGGTTCCGGTCGTGCCGGCGCTTCCGGCGATCAGGAACGGGGTGAATCCGTTCGCACGATCGTCAGCGATCGCCTCTTCGAGCGCGTCGAGGCGGATGCGGAATCGCGAGTCGACCGGCAGCTCGCGGATGTTCGCGTACGGAAAGCCGGCCAGGTTCGCCGCTTTCTGAAACGAGTGATGGATCTGCGTCGAACAGTAGAGCGTGCCGCGCAGAAAGTCGTCCGGCAGCAGCGCCTTGCGCGCGGTGACGATGGCGGTGAAGTTCGCGAGCGAGCCGCCGCTGGTGAGCACGCCGCCTGAAATGGATGGGAGCCCAAGGATTTCGGCGAACCAGCGGATGACGTTCGCTTCGAGCTGCACGAGCGCCGGCGCCGCCGCGCAGACGCCGACGTAACGATTCACGGCGTCGGCGATGAGATCGGCGACCGCGGCGTGAAAGAGGCCGCCGCCCGGAACGTAGCCGAGGTAACCGGGACCGGCCGCGGTGAACGAGCGCGGGATCGCGTCCTCGAAAAGAAAATCGAGCAGCGCCTCGTACGGCGTGCCGTGCTGCGGAAGCGGCTCGATCAGCGTGCGCGCATATTCGGTCGCCCCTTCGACGTTCTGCGCCGGCTGCGATGGAAGCGATTCAATGTGCGCGACGATGCGCCGCATCGCCGCATCGACGAGACGGTGCATCTCCTCGCCGTTCGGTTCGAGGATCGATTCACTCATGCCGCTCCCGACGCGAACGAAACCGCGTCGCCGTCCCCTCCATCGACTGCATTCAAGCTCGTTTCACGTATCCCCACCGCAAATCCCCGAAGATCGAAACCGGCCGTCGGGCCCGGCTACCAGATGTCGCAGCGGTTGTCGCGGACCATCTTCGACGTCTTCGGACAGTTCCACGCGTCTTCGAACTCGGGCATGTTCTGCACGGTCATGTTGACGCGCGCCGGTCCGGGCGCATGCGGATCGGTCAACGCCCGCCGTCTCGCCTCTTCCGCGGCCATGTTCTGGCCCCACACCTGCGCGAACCCGAGGAAGAACCGCTGCTCCGGCGTGTAGCCGTCGATCACGCGGCGCTCTTTCCCCTGCAGCGATTTCTGGTATGCGCGCAACGCGAGCGTCGCTCCGCCGAGATCGGCGATCGCCTCGCCGGTGACGAGGTTGCCCTGCAGCTTCAGGTTCTCTTCGACGACGAACTCGCCGTACTGATTGGCGATGCACTCCGCGCGCGACTGGAAGTTCTTGAGATCGGCGTCCGACCACCAGTTGCGCAGGTTCCCTTCGGCGTCGAACTTCGCTCCCTGATCGTCGAAGCCGTGCGTCATCTCATGACCGATGACGGTGCCGATGCCTCCGTAGTTGTACGCGTCGTCGGCGTTCGGGTCGTAGAACGGCGGCTGCAGGATGCCGGCCGGGAAGGTGATGTAGTTGCGCGTCGGACTGTAGCTCGCGTTGACGGTCGACGGCGTGAAGAAGCCCCACTCGTTCGGATCGTCCGGCTTGCCGATGCGGCCGACGGTGCGGCGGACGCGGAATGCACTCGCGGCAGCGATGTTCGCGGCATACGACTCGCGCCCTAGGTCGAGCGTGCTGTAGTCGATCCACTTGTCGGGATAGCCGATGCGGCGGCGGAAGGCGTCGAGCTTCATCAGCGCGGCGCGCTTGGTTTCATCGCCCATCCACGAAAGGCGCGGAAGATCCTCGCGCAACGCGGCCACGAGATTGTCGATCAGCGCCGACATCTTCTCTTTCGCTTCCGGGGTGAAGGCGCGCTTGACGTACTCCTGCCCGAGAATCTCGCCGATGTTCGCGTCGGCGGCGCGGATGCAGCGCTGCCAGCGCGGCTGAATTTCCTTCTGCCCCGACAGCACCTGGCCGCGGAACGCGAAGTCTTCGTTGACGAATGGGGAGGAGAGCAGCGGCGCCGCGGCGTCGAGGAGGTTCCAGCGGAGGTACGCCTTCCACGATTCGATCGGCGCTTCGTCGAGCAGCCGGCTCGCTTCCTTGAAGAATTCCGGCTGCGCGACGTTGAGCGACTTGAGGTCCGCGAGCGCGATGGAACGGAAGAAGACCGGCCAGTCGAAGCGCGGCGCGTAGGACTGCAACTCGCTGACCGGCGTGAGGTGGTAGACGTTCTCCGGCTTGCGCTGATCGACGCGGGCCATCGACGCGCGGGCGAGTTGCGTTTCGAGTGCGATCACCCGCTCGGCGTCGGTCCGCGCTTTCGCGGGATCGGAGCCGGCGAGCTCGAAGAGTTTCGCGATGTGGTCGACGTACTGTTTGCGCGTGGTCGCGAACTTCTCGTCATCGCGAAGGTAGTAGTCGCGATCGGGCAAGCCGAGGCCGCCCTGCGAAACGGCGGCGATGACCATGTCGCTGTTCTTGTAGTCGTTCTGCGCGCTGAAGCGGAAGAGCGGCGCGAGGCCGCGCTGCTGCTGAAGGTGCAGTTCGCCGATGACGGACGCTTTCGAGTTGATGGCGTGGATGCGATCGAGATCGGCCCGGATCGGCTCGACGCCCTGGGCCTCGATGGCCGATTCGTTCATGCACGCGGTCCAGAAGTCGCCGATCTTCTGCGTGCCGCTGCCGCGTTCGGCGTTCGTCTCTTTGGCCGCTTGTTCGAGAATCGCGCGCAAGGTCTGCCGATTGCGCTCCGCGACTTCTTCGAAGCGGCCATAACGCGAATAGATCGCCGGCAACGGATTGGCGCGCTGCCACCCGCCGGTCGCGTAGCGATAAAAGTCATCGCACGCCCCGACCGAACGATCGACCTGCGTGAGCTCGAACCCATGCTCCCCCAACATCGCCTTCGGCTGCGGCGCCAACATCGGCGGCGGAGCCTTCGTCGTGGTGCACGCAGCAAAGAAGAGGGATGCGCAGAAAAGCAGGAGCACGTTTTTCATCGCCGCACATGCTACATCCCGCCGGGCCGGCACGGCCGGCTGCGCTGGTTGCTTCGCCTGGGCACGTGCGGCTGCCCAGTGGGCAACGGTTTCGCGGCTGGTACAGATGTGGCCGGGTTTTGATGACATGTTGGGTTGCGTGTCATCCCGAGCGGAGCGCAGCGAAGTCGAGGGATGCCTTGCCTACGGAGCGGGTGTCGTGCAAGCGAACGCGCAAACGCGTGTCATCCCGAGCGGAGCGCAGCGGAGTCGAGGGATCCCCTCACTACGGAGCGTGTGTCGTGCAAGCGAGGGGGATCCCTTCCCTCGCTGCGCTCGGTCGGGATGACACGTTTGGGTTGCGTGTCGCGTGTAAGCGCGCGTGTCATCCCGAGCGGAGCGCAGCGGAGTCGAGGGATCCCCTGCCTGCGGAGCGTGTGTCGTGCAAGTGAGGGAGGTCCCTCCACTCGCTGCGCTCGGTCGGGATGACACCTTGGGTTGCGTGTCATCCCGAGCGAAGCGCAGCGGAGTCGAGGGATCCCCTGCCTACGGAGCGTGCATCGTGCAAGCGAGGGGGATCCCTTCCCTCGCTACGCTCGGTTGGGATGACACCTTGGGCTGCGTGTCGCGTAAACGCGTGTGTCATCCCGAGCGGAGCGCAGCGAAGTCGAGGGATCCCCCGCCTGCGCAGCGTGTGTCGTGCAAGTGAGCGAGGTCCCTCCACTCGCTGCGCTCCGGCCTCTATCTCGCGAACGTCTCGCCGAACACGGTCATCGTCTGCACGCGGTGATCGTCGCTCAATCCGAAGACCACCGGTTCGTCGACGGAATCGATTTCTGAATAGGCGGTGAACGCGTCGTACTGGAAGTGGTCGAGCGGGATGCTCATGCGGCTCCATTGCAGCACGAGCTTGTCGTTGACGACGGTGATCGTGGCAGTGCCGTAGGCGTCGTTCGTGTACTCGCCCGCGTAGGCGTCGAGGGGCAGCGTCGGCGTGGTGTTCGGCGTTAGTTTTGCGAGACGTTCCTCGCGATCCTTGGCCGCCTTCTCATCTTCTTTCCATTCGCTCGCGAGATAGATCGCGTTCCAGTCGCGGGCCGGTTTGCCGGTGAGCATGTCGGCGAAGGCGTTGCGCAGTCCGACCAGCGCGACGCCGCGGCCGACGTTGATCATCAGCACGAACCCGGCCTTCTGTTTCGGCAGCAGATCGACATGCGTGCGGAAGCCGTTCAGCGAGCCGGAGTGCGAGACGAGCAGCTCGCCGCGATAGTCCTGAACGTTCCAGCCCATCGCATACGACATCACGTTCGTCTCCGGATTGCGCTCGCGGGAGAGGGCGCTCATGCGAATGACGGTGTTCGGCGTCTTCGTTTCGGCCAGCTGCCCGGCATCGAGCAGCTGCTTTCCTTCGAACGCGCCGTCGGCGAGTTGAAAGCGCAGCCAGTTGGCCATGTCGCGCGCGCTCGACTTGATCGCGCCGCCGGCGCCGATCGTGGTCGTGTCGATCGGCTTCTGCTTTTCGACCGTCCCGGTTTTCCAGGCGTAGCTGTGACCGGTGGCGCGATCTCCATCGGCGTCCCATTGCGCGTCGGTCGTGAACGTGCGCGTCATGCGCAGCGGCTCGAAGATGCGCGTGCGGACGAACTCGTCCCACGCCATGCCGGAGACGCGTGCGACCACTTCGCCGGCGGCGATGAACATGATGTTCTGGTACTGGTAGGTCGTGCGGAATGGCTTCGTGAGCGCGATCCTGCCGATGCGCCGCACGACGTCTTCGCGCGTGAACGGCGAGTTGTCCCACAGTTCGTCATGTCGGGAGAGACCGGTGCGATGCGAGACGATGTCGCGCAACGTCACGTTCGCGTCGGCACAGGTGTCGTCGAGCCGGAAGTAGTCGAGATGGTCGCGTACCCGATCGTCGAACGTCAGCTTGCCGTCGCTGGCGAGCATGGCCAGTGACGTCGCCGTGAACGCCTTCGACGTCGACGCAATCTGGAAGAGCGTGTCGGGCGTGATCCTGTCGGTGCCGTTCACGTCCTTCGTACCGTAACCCTGTACGTAAACGACGCGATCGTTCTGCACGATGGCGATGGCGGCGCCCGGGATCTTCCAATCCTTCAGCGTGCGCAGCATCAGCGCATCGACCGCTTTCGTGTCGAGCGTCTGGGCCTGCAGCGTGAGCGTGCAGAGAAGAAAGAGGGCGAGACGAAGCGGACGCATGCGCGAATTGTATTCGCGCGAAATCACTCCGTTCGCGCCTGTGCCGCCGTTCGCTGCAGCAGCGCTTCGCGCAGGAAGAAAAAGAGAGCGCCGGCGCCGAGGACGTAGAGCGCGCCGGTGCGCAGATGCTTTTCGGGAGAGGTCACGACCCAGCCCCACAGGCCGAGGGCGACGATGGCGGGAAGCGGGTAAAGCCACATCTTGAACGGCCGCGGACGCTCGGGCTCGCGAATGCGCAGCACCACCGCGCCGACGATCTGGGTCATGAACGGAATGATGGCGCGGATGGAGATGATCGCGCCGATGATGTGCTTGAGCGGCAGCCAGCAGAGTACCGCCGTGACGAGGCCAAGGAAGATCACGGAAACGAACGGATACGCCTCGGTGGCGTGCAGGCGCGCGAACATCGAGAAGAAGTTCTGATCCCGCGCCGCGGCGAAGAGGATGCGCGAGTAGCCGAGCATCACCGAGAAGATCGAGGCGAACGCGGTCCAGAGAATCATCGCCGAGACCCACTTCGCGGCATTCGGCCCGATCAGTCGCGTGATGTAGTCGGCCACGACGAACTTCGACGTCGATGCGACCTCGTACGGCAGCACCGAGACGATGCACGCCTGCATGAGGATGTAGAGCGCGGCCACGGCCAGAATCGAGATCACGATCACGCGCGGGATGGTCTTCTCGGGCTCTTTCACCTCATCGCCGAGGTAGGCGATGTTGTAGTAGCCGAGATAGTCGTAGACGGCGTAGATCAAGGCCGCGCCCATGCCGGCGAAGGCCAGCTTGCCGTCGTGGCGCGGCGCGTCCCAGAACGTGAACGACGAGAGGCGGAGGTGCGTGATGCCGGAGGCGATCACGACGCCGATCGTCCCGAGCACGCCGGCCCAAAGCACCACCGAGAACTTGCCGATGGCGTCGATGCGGCGCAGCAGCAGGATGACGATGACGATGCAGACCACCGTCGCGGTGATCGGCGGAATCTTTCCGGCGATCGGCAGAATCGGCTCGAGGTATTGCGCGAAGCCGATGCATCCCGACGCGAGGGACAGCGGCGCGCTGATCAGAATCTGAAAGAGAAAAAGAAAGGAGAGAAACTTTCCCGCTCTGCCGAACGACTCGCGCAGAAAGATGTACGAGCCGCCCGCGCGCGGCATCTCCGCCGCCAGCTCCGCGGTGACGAGGCCGTCGCAGATCGCGAGCACTCCGGCGAGCAGCCACGCCGCCATGCAGCGCGCCCCGCCCATCGCCGAAAGAATGAAAGGAATCGTGATGAACGGTCCGATCCCGACCATGTCGATCATGTTCAGCGCGACGCCGCGCCAGAGACCGAGCTCCCGTTTGAGTGTGGTCACGGCGGAGGAGAGTACTACGAGCGACGCGGAGCGCCGGACGCGCCGCGACGGAGCGACGGCGTCATCGCCGCCGGCGCGGCGACGCCCGCACGAACGTCGCGCTTCAGATGCCGCGCAGAATCTGATTGATCGCCGCCACCACGCGCAGCGATCGCCCGGAGCGTCCGACCGTCACTTCCGAGAGACCGTTCGACATCAGCGCCTTCTGACCATGTTTCTGCCACCAGCGTCCGACGAACACGAGTCGTCCGATGCGGCCGATCACCAGCTCTCCGGTGGCGGCGCGTCCGCGGGGACGCAGTTCGACGATGAGCAGATCGCCGTCGTCGATGCCTTGATCGCGCATGCCGTCTCCGCGTGCGCGGAAGACGATCTCGCCGCTGTCGACGAGATTGTGCGGAACCTGCACCGTCTCTTTGCGGTCTTCGGCGATCGGCTCGCCGTGACGGATCTCGCCGGCGGTCTCGATCTCCACCCAGTCGGGCCGCTCGCGCAATAGATCCGCGCCCGCGCCCTTCGCGTGTTCGAAGCGCCGCACCGGCATGCGCGGGAAGGCCATGTCGATGAGTGCGCCGGGGACGCTCGGCTCGGCGCCGAGGAGATTTTCGGCGCGGGCGAGGATGGCCTGGGCTCGTTCCGCTTCGACGCGTGCCTCGCGGATCGTGTCGGTGAGCAGCGGCATGTTGACGCTGCGGTCGGCTTCACGGGCGCGCAGCGAGAGGTCACCGAGCGGGATCTCAGTCAGCTCGAGCACGGCAGCGACGCGCTGCAGGATGTTGACCGACACGTTCGCGCCCTTTTCGAGAGCGGCGAGGTGACGGCGGCTGACGCCGGCGAGTTTCGCCAGCCGGGCCTGCGTGAGGCCTTTCCGGATACGGGCTTCCCGAACGGTGTCTCCAAGCATATAAGGAACTTATAGGTTACTTAGCGTTTGCGAAGTTAGCAACACAGTCCAAAAACGGTAACGATCGCCGGGTCAGAGAGGCGGTGTGGGGTCGCTGCCCGCCGCGGTCTCTTTCCGAGGGACGGTCGTCATGCGAGGACACTCTCGCATACGGGGTGACGAAAAGACACTTTTCCACCCCCTGTAGGTGCTAGAGATTTTTTCGGCTCCGCAAATGTCTAAAAAGAGACAAGTCTATGCAGGTCCGGAACTTGCGCATTATTGTGCTCCGGAACGAACGATTTGTGCACCTGTGGATTGACATCCATCCTGCACCTCGCTAGTATGCAGGATATTGCACATGAGCACCCGTCTGGAAGCGTTTCTCAAGAGCCGCGGGATCAAGCCGGCGCACCTCGCGCGGGAGTCGGGATACAGCCGGCAGCACCTGTTGCGAATCCGGTTGGGAAAGATGGAGCCGACCCGTCGTTGTATCGCCGCGATCGCTGCCGCCTGTCGCCGACTCTCGGGTGAGAACGTGCGCGCCTCCGAGCTGTTCGATCTGGAAGGGGAGGATCAGTAGCAGCCATTCAGCCGGCCAAGCATAGTCCCGGCCTCGAGTTGTTCACAACTCGGCATGTCGCGGTGATGGACGGCGACCGCGAGGCTGCGGAAATGCTGCACATGTTCTTCCGTCTGATGGAGCTGGAGTGCTCGCTCATCCCGCTTTCCGGCGACTCCCTGGCCATCGTCCGCAGGCTCGCGCCCGATCTTCTGATCCTCGATCTCGATCTTCCCGATCTACGCGCCTTGGAGATCGCCCGCGCCCTCCGCACCTTCGACGACGCCTTCCCTCTCATTTTTCTCACCGACGACGCCGACGCCACCCCACCCCTCGAAGCCCCGCTGATGCGCAAACCCCGCGATCGCTTCGAAGATCTGCTGAAACTGTTCGAACTGGTCTTGGCGATGGAACGCGGGTGATTTTTGGATTGAGGATTGAGGATTGAGGATTGAGGATTGAGGATTGAGGATTGAGGATTGCTGCGCGGTGGACGGGGGTTCGTGCTGCGCATGTCTTGCGTGCGCGTTTCGCGACACGCAACCCTTCGTGTCATCCCGACCGAGCGTAGCGAGTGGAGGGACCTCCCTCATTTGCACGACGCACGCTCCGTAGGCAGGGGATCCCTCGACTCCGCTCCGCTTCGCTCGGGATGACACGCTCTTTCACACGCAAACACGCAACCCTTCGTGTCATCCCGACCGAGCGTAGCGAGTGGAGGGACCTCCCTCATTTGCACGACACACGCTCCGTAGGCGGGGGGTCCCTCGACTCCGCTCCGCTTCGCTCGGGATGACACGCTCTTTCACACGCAAACACGCAACCCTACGTCATCCCCCTCATTGCACGACACACGCTCCGTAGGCAGGGGATCCCTCGACTTCGCTGCGCTTCGCTCGGGATGACACGCGCGTTTACCCCTCACTTGCACGACACGCGCTCCGTACGCAGGGGTCGCTCGGGATGACACGCGCGCTTGCACGAGCCCCAAGCGTCGTTACCGCGCGATCTCCAGCACCATTGCGTCGATGATCTGCAGGGCGGCGGAGGAGTCGCCGTTGTGGTGGTTGATTACGATCGAGAAGTAGCGGTAGCGGCCGTCGTTCATGGCGATGATTCCGCTCAGCGCATTTACGCCGTTGATCGTGCCGGTCTTGCCGCGGAGCCGTTGTTCGAGTGCCACGACGCGGCGTCGCAGGGTGCCGGGTTGATTCGGTTGCGCGAGCGTGTCCCACCAGAAGGTGCGGCGCACCGGCTCGTTCATCCATCGCAGCAGGCGCACGGCGGAACGCGAGGTCATCAGATCATCGGGAGCGAGGCCGGAGCCGTCGACAAATCGAAATGTGTCGCCGGCGAGCTTCGGCTCGGCGAGAAGAAACGATCGCTCGCGCGCGAATGCCTCTTCGTACGTTCCGCCGCCCGCACGTTTGAGCAGCATCTCGGCGTAGAGATTGTGGCTGTACTTCAGCACCGTGCGCAGCAACTCGCCGACGAAGGGGGACGGCAGGTCGGCCACCTTCTCCTGCCACGTGGCGGGAATGACGTTCACGCGTGTGGCGCCGCTCACGTCGATGCCTCGCAGCACGAGTGCTTCGCGAAACTGTTGCGCCGCGTGCAGCGCCGCATCGTCGACGGCGCGATCGCCCGGCAGCGCGTTCTCCTCCCACGCGAGCGCGTCGACCGGCGCGGAGTAATCGGAGCCGATGTTGCCGTGCTTCCAGCCGCCCGGAATGGTGATGCGATCGAAGAGCGACACGTCGGCGATGACATCGCGCACGCGCGTGATGCCGCGCGCGCGGAGCTGTTGTGCGAGCTGATCGAAATCGTCCTGCCGTTCGTAGCGCCACGAGCCGAGGGAGGGATCGCCGTCGCCGCGGAGCACGAGATCGTCGCCATTGCGCCACACCTCGGTGTGCAGCGTGGTCGTTGCACCGAGGCAGTCGAGGATCGACGCGGACGCAAAGAGCTTCCGGTTCGACGCCGGAATCATCAGCAGATCGGCATTGCGCTCGAAGAGCACGCGGCCGTCGTCGTCTTCGACGAGGATCGACCAGAGCGCGTGCTGGAACGGTGGCTCGGAGGTACGAGCGTCGAGCGTCGACCAGCGCGACGCGGGCGTCGTCGCGCATGCGGTGAGCAGCAGGAGGGAGACAGCGAAGAGTTTCTTCATGCGAACGAAAAATCGGCGTAGCTCTCGCCGTGCGCGAGATTGTGATGCACGGCGGCGAGAAGTGCAGCCGCTTCTTCGTCCGGAAGGCGCCGCGCGTAGAAATGCGCGAGCAGCGTCTGCGCGTAATCGCGCGCGAGCGGATACGGCTCGAGCGGACAGGCGGTGAACGCGCGCCGCTCCGGCGCCGCGGCCACGCGCCAGAAAACCAGTTGCACGGAATCGGGAGAGCCCGACGGGTCGAGCTCCCCTGCCGCCTCTTCCGCCGGCAATTCGGCCGATTCCGCCATTGGCAACTCCGCGAACACCATGTGCTGCAGCGCCGGCAACCCTTTCTCGCCGAGGATCGGGAGCAGCGCGCGTGCGGCATCGAGGATCAGCAGCGCGTCGCCTTCCGCGCGAATGTCGTCGAGCGATTGATTCGACGCCTCCTCGAAGATCGGCGGCTCGCTCCACGGCAGGCGACTCTGGGCCGCGTAGCAGGCGCATTCGATGATCGCGTCGAGCCAGCGCTGGCCGAGCTCCGCGCGCAGCGCGTGCGTGGCACGGCATGCGAGCACCGCCCGTTTCGCGTGTTGCGCCGGCGCATGCGCGAGCACCGCGAAGCGCGCCACGGCGATCCACAACGCCTCGCTCGAATGCGCGGCCGCGTACGCGCGCGCGGCGCGTGAAATCGCGACGAGATCGCGCTCGAGCAGAGGCGCGTAGAGCTCTTCGGTCACCGGGTCGTGGTGGTGGGTGGCGGAGCGGTGGTAGTCGTCGTCGATGTCGCCGGCGCTGTCGACGTCGAGGTCGGTGGTTGTGCGCCGCCGCGCGTGTCGGTGAGCGCGGCCCCCTCCGCTTCGGAGCGGCTGTCTTCGATATCGACCGTCTGGGTCATGGCGTCGGTGCCGGTCGGCTGCGGCTGCGGGGTGGCGGGCGCGATGGTCTCGGTGACTTCTGCCGCGCCTTTTTCGCGGCCTTTACACGCGCCGAAAACGAGCGCGACGGCGATGAGCAGAACCATGAACCGCATACTGGTTGTCTTCACGAAAACCTCTCCAAGGCAAGTGTTTGCGAGTGCGGGAGTTCGCAAATGCAATTTCGGTACAATGCGCGCCCATGTCGGAACGCAGGAAGGTCGGCATTTTCGGCTGGGGCGTGGTTGCACCGAAGTCGCCGAACGTCGAAGCCTTCGAACAGAACCTCGAGCAAGCAGGCACCTGGCTCACCCCTTACACCGGATACGGGCAGTCGAATTTCCTCGTCGGCGCGCCCGAATTCGACTTCGAAACATACCATGCGTGGTTCAACGACCGGTTTCCGCCGGCCAAGTTCGCCCAACTGAAAGACAAGATGGGACCGATGGTGCAGTTCGCCATCGGCGCCTTCATCCAGGCCCTCGGCCAGAATCCCGGCCTCGAGCAATTCCTTCAGGAGCTCGGCACCCGCTGCCACATCTATGTCGGCACGGGACTCGGCGACATCACCGTCACCTCGCGGGAATCGCTCGCCTTCGAACGCGCGCTGCGCCGCTGGAACGAATTCTGGTCCGCGCCGGAGCGCTGCGCCGCACTGCGCGGTCACCTCGACGGGAGTGAAGCCGACGAACAGGCGCCGAAAAGTCCCTCCACCTTTCCGCTCGGATCGGAAGCGTGGATCGAAGCGAAATACGAGTGGGAAGAGTACTGGGCGAAAAAGAGCGATGCGCTCGCGCAATACCTCACCGAAGCGCGTGAGGTGCACTCCGAACCGGTGCCGCCCTCTTCGGGCTCGGCGAAGCTCTCGCTGATCCGTCAGAAGCTGAATCGCATCCGCCAGCTCAATCGCAAATGGGGCTGCCCCGAGGAGCCGTGGGCCTCGGTCTCCCCGAATCTGTTGTGGAACATCGCCAATGCGCCGGCCGCGCAGATCTCGATGATCGGAAAGATCGTCGGCCCGGCATTCGCGCCGGTGGCCGCATGTGCGTCGTTCGGCGTGGCGACGAAGATGGCCATGGATGCCGTTCACGCCGGCCACGCCGATGCCGTGGTCATCGGCATGACCGATCCTCCGCCGCATGCGATGGTCATCTCCGCGTTCTACAACGCGAACGTCCTCTCCGCGGATGCGGACGTTTCGCGCCCGCTCACCGGCCTCAAAGGAACGCACGTCGCCGGCGGCGCCTGCATCTGGATCGTCGGCGATGCGGACAAGCTGCGCGCGAAAGGCTTCACGCCGCTCGGCATGGAGATCGTCGGCGTCGGCACTTCATCGGATGCACATCACATCATCACCCCGTCGAAAGGCGGGCCGCAGCTGGCGATGAAGGCGGCGCTCGAAAACATCGAGACCACCGATGTGAAGACGTGGGACATGCACGCGACGGCGACGCCCGGTGACGCGACCGAGATCGAGAACTCGCTGGAGCTGCTCCATCCCGACGTCATCTTCACCGCGCGCAAGGGAACGTTCGGCCACGGCATGAGCGTCGGCGGCGGATGGGAGCTCACCGCGCAGCACATGGGCATGGCGAAGGGAAAACTCTTTCCGATGCCGCTCACCGAAGGCGAGCTGCATGCCGACGTGAAAGTGCACGCCGCGAAGTTCGTCGATCGCAACGGCCAGCCGATCGAACAGGGCTACAGCGGAAAACTGAGCATGGGCGTCGGCGGCATCAACTCGTGCGTCATCTCCCGTCCGTGGAACGAGTGAACGTTTTCTTCCCACATTGACGCGAACGCTCCACCGACGGTGGACGTTTGCGCATTTCCAGTCACCTCGCGCTACGATCTCCCGCTGTCAACGGACAAAAGGAGAAGACGATGAAGCTCAAGGTCTTTCTAGCGGGAGCTCTGCTCGTAACCTGCTCCACGGTGGCGATGGCGCAGCACGATCACGGACACGCACCGAGCGCACAACAGGCGCCGGGCATGGACGCGATGATGGAGGCGATGGCGAAGGCGGGCACGCCCGGCGAAGCGCACAAGAAGCTCGATGCGATGGTCGGTACCTGGAACGCCAGCATCACGATGTGGATGGCGCCGGGAATGGAGCCGATGAAGAACACGGGCGTCTCCGAGAACCGGTGGGTGTTCGGCGGACGCTACCTCGAGCAGCGGTTCAAGGGGGAGTTCTTCGGGGCGCCGTTCGAAGGGGTCGGATACACCGGCTACGACAACGTGAAGAAGCAGTACTGGGGCACGTGGATGGATTCGATGTCGACGGCGCCGATGAATTCGACCGGCTCACTTTCGGCGGATGGCAAGACGTATTCGTTCACCGCGACGATGGCCGATCCGATGACGGGCAAGGATTCGACGTCGGACGAGAAGATCACGATCATCGACGCGGATCACCACACCTTGGAGATGTGGGGTCCGGGGCCGGACGGGAAGAACTACAAGATGATGGAGATCGCCTACTCGCGGAAGAAGTAAGCGGGGCGGGAGATTCGCACCCTCTCCCTCAAGACTGGGGGAGAGGGCGTACCACTGGATTAAAGGACGTTGACGTTCTGAGCCTGAAGGCCTTTCGGGCCCTGGGCGACGTCGAACTCGACCTGCGCACCTTCCTGCAGGGAGCGGAAGCCACGGCTCTGAATGGCGCTGAAGTGGACGAACACGTCTTCTCCGCCATCGGTCGTGATGAAACCGAAGCCCTTGGCATCGTTGAACCACTTGACCGTTCCGGTCTGACGCATGGGAGGGATCTCCTTTCCTCGAACTCTGCTGCTTTGACGGAGATCCACACTGCGGCAAATCCCATCTGAAGCGTGAAGCCCAACAATCGCCCCCCACGCTCCATTCCGCGGCGAGGCGACATTTCGCTCACATGGTGATCTTGATGATCGCGAACGGCGCACCCTGCGGATCGCCGACCACCGCAAATCGTCCGACGTTCGGAATGTCCATCGGTCCGAACATCAGGGAGCCACCGAGAGCCTGCGCTCGCGCCAGCGCGCCATCACAGTCATCGACCGCGAAGTACGGCAGCCAGTGCGGAGGGACGAAGTCGGGCGCCTCCGATTTCAACATCCCACCGACGGCATGCTCGCCGAGATGCCACTCGGTATATTCAGGGCTCTCTTTCATCCGCCAGCCGAAGAGCGCGGGATAAAACTTCTTCGACGACTCGACGTCGCGCGCGGAGAGCTCGTTCCAGCAGAGGGTGTTCACCTCATCGCGCACGCGCAGACCCGGATTCGATTTCGGCTCCCAGATCGAGAACATCGCGCCCTGCGGATCGGCCATCACGGCCATGCGTCCGAGATCGTTGACGTCGAACGGACCCATGAAGACGTTTCCGCCGAGCGACTTCGCTTTTTCGGCGGCGGCATCGGCGTTCGCAACGGCGATGTACGACATCCAGTTCGGCGGCATCCCTTCCTGCTGTGCCCCGATCTGATACATCGCCGCACAATCGCGGCCGTCCTTCTGAAAGATGTAATAGATGCCCATCTCTCCCATGGAGTTCTCCTGGACGGTCCAATGGAAGAAGGACATGTAGAACGCTTTGGCCGCGCTCGCATCGGAGGTCGCGAGCTCGAGCCAGCAGAACGAACCAGGCACGTGAGAGTCGAAGTTAGGCATGTACCCTCCTGATGATGAAGGCCGCGATTGTACGCCCGCGAAACCGCGCGCGGTTCCGCTCGTAAGTAAGGACGTCGTGAGAGAGACCGTCGTTCTATTGCATGGCCTGGCGCGTACACCGCTGTCGCTCCTCGCCCTCTCCGTTTCCGCGCGCTCCCGAGGCTATCGGGTGATCAACTGGCACTACCGCTCGACGCGCATGACCATCGCGCAGGCGGCCGATGCCTTCGCCCGCGACGTAGCGCCGCGTCTCACGCGCGCTCCGCGCGTGCACTTCCTCACCCACTCCCTCGGCGGCATCATCGTGCGCCGGTTCCTGGCCAGCTACGCACTCCCCAATGTCGGCCGCGTGGTCATGCTCGCCCCGCCGAACGGCGGCAGCGAAATCGCCGACGTGCTCCAGCAATCGTGTGCGCTGAAGAAAATCGTGAGGCCGTTGCGCGAGCTCGGCACGAACGACGCCAGCGTGCCGCGCGCATTACCGGCCGCCGACTTCGAGCTCGGCATCATCGCCGGCGCGCAGAGCCACATCCCGCTCTTCGATCGCTGGATGGATCGCGTCCCGAACGACGGAGTGGTCGCGGTCGATCGCACGCGCGTCGACGGCATGCGCGACTTCCTCGTGCTGCAACGGAATCACACGACGCTGCCGTGGGCGCCTGACGCGATCCGCGCGGCCATGACGTTCCTCGAACGCGGTCAGTTCTCCTGACCTCAGCCGATCCCAAAAACAAGAAAGGTGGACGCATCGTGCGCCCACCTTCGTCGTTCATCGGATTTTCGCGAGACCTCGCGGCGCGGCTTTGACGAGCGCGTTGCTCCGCTCGATGCCGTGGCGTTTGTCGAGCATGGTCTGGCGGATGAAGTCGAGCAGGCGATCGAATTCCATGTCTGCGTCATGCATCATCCGGGCGAGTTGCAGGACCACTTCCACGCCGGCCAGGTTCACGCCCAGATCGCGCGTGAGGCAGAGAATCATCTCCAGCTTGCGGATCTCGTCTTCGCCGTAGAGACGTGTGTTACCGGCCGTGCGCGTCGGCTTGATCAGCCCTTCGCGCTCGTACAGGCGGAGCGTTTGCGGATGGATGTTGTACCGCTCCGAGATGATCGAGATCATCACGAATCCGTCTGCTCTGCGTTTACCCATGATCTGAATCCATGAAGGCCGCGCGCCTCATTGTGAGGCACGCGGCCACGTGGCTTACTTGTTTTCGTCGACGACTTCGGCCTCGATGACGTCGTCCTTCGACGAGCCGGCCGTGGCACCGGCGTCTCCCGCCGCACCCCCACCCTGCTGCTGCGCCGCGGACTGCTGGTACATGATCTCGGCGAGCTTGTGGGACGCCTTCTGCAGGTTGTCGTGCGCTTTCTTCAGCTCGTCCGCGCCACCCTGCTCCATCGCCTTGCGCGCTTCGCCGATGGCATTCTCGAGCGACTGCACATCGCCCCCCGAAAGCTTCTCGCGATTCTCGCTGAGCATCTTCTCGACGTTGTACACGAGCGAGTCGAGCTGGTTCTTCGCTTCCACTTCCTCGCGGCGGCGCTTGTCCTCATCGGCATGCGCCTCGGCATCCTTCACGAGCTTCTCGACGTCGTCCTTCGACAGACCGGAAGAGCTGGTGATGGTGATCTTCTGCTCCTTGCCGGTGCCGAGATCCTTGGCCGCGACGTGCATGATGCCGTTCGCGTCGATGTCGAAGCCGACTTCGATCTGCGGCACGCCGCGCGGCGCAGGCGGAATGCCCGCGAGGTGGAACGCGCCGAGAAGCTTGTTCGCCGACGCCATCTCGCGCTCACCCTGATAGACCTTGATCTCGACCGAGGTCTGATTGTCGGCCGCGGTCGAAAAGGTCTCGGACTTGCGCGTCGGAATCGTCGTGTTGCGTTCGATGAGCTTGGTCATCACGCCGCCGAGCGTCTCGATGCCGAGCGACAGCGGAGTGACGTCGAGCAGGAGCACGTCCTTGACGTCGCCACCGAGCACGCCGCCCTGTACGGCCGCGCCGACCGCGACCACTTCATCGGGGTTCACGCCTTTGTGCGGATCCTTTCCGAAGTAATCCTTGACGACCTGCTGCACCATCGGGATGCGCGTGGAGCCGCCGACGAGCACGACTTCATCGATCTTCTTCGGATCGACGCCGGCGTCGGAGAGCGCCTGCTTCACCGGGCCCATCGTGCGCTGCACGATGTCGCCGATGAGCTGTTCGAACTTCGCCCGCGTGAGCGAGAGATTGAGGTGCTTGGGGCCCGAGGCGTCGGCCGTGATGAACGGCAGGTTGACGTCGGTGGACATCGTCGACGAGAGCTCGATCTTCGCCTTCTCGGCGGCTTCCTTGAGGCGTTGCAGAGCCATCTTGTCTTTCGACAGATCGATGCCCTGGTCCTTGCGGAACTCGTCGATGATCCAGTCGATGAGGCGCTGGTCGATGTTGTCGCCGCCGAGGTGCGTGTCCCCGTTGGTCGACTTCACTTCGACGACGCCGTCGCCGACTTCGAGAATGGAGATGTCGAACGTACCGCCACCGAAGTCATAGACGGCGATGGTTTCGTTGGTTTTCTTGTCGAGGCCGTAGGCCAGTGCGGCCGCGGTCGGTTCGTTGACGAGGCGCTCGACCTTGAGGCCGGCGATCTCGCCCGCGTCCTTGGTGGCCTGGCGCTGCGAGTCATTGAAGTACGCCGGCACGGTGATGACCGCGCGGTCGACCTTCTCGCCGAGGTAGTCTTCCGCCGCCTGCTTGAGCTTCTGCAGGATCATTGCGGAGATCTCGGGAGGAGAGTAGAGCTTGCCCTGCACGTCGATGCGCACGTCGCTGTTGGACGCCTGCGTCACCTTGTACGGCACCATCTTCATCTCTTCGTTGACTTCGCTGAACTTGCGGCCCATGAAGCGCTTGATCGAAAAGACGGTGTTCTCAGGGTTCGTGACGGCCTGGCGTTTCGCAACCTGGCCGACGAGGCGTTCGCCGTTTTTTGCGAAGCCGACGACCGAAGGGGTGATGCGGCTCCCTTCCGCGTTCACAATGACCTTCGGCTCGTTGCCTTCCATGACCGCAACGACGGAGTTCGTCGTACCGAGGTCAATGCCGATGATCTTTGACATAAGTGGTTCTCCTTCTATGACTTCCGTTCGCTTGTACTAACTTGAGCGTATCGTTATCAACTTTTGACGCCAATCGAAACCTGAGTCTAGCATTGTAAATTCCGCGGCTGCAAGGACTACGCCCGTGGTGGCACGCTGTTAGACTGCACGACAAACGGAGGACTCGAATGAGCCAGTATCCTTACCAGGGTCAGCAACCGGCGTGGATCAGCGCCGCAACCGATTCGGAGGCACGCGTACGGGAGTTCATCCGCGGCGTCTACGCGTGGATGTTCGGCGGCCTCGCCCTGACCACCGCGGCCGCGCTGTGGGTGTGGCTGTCGCCGGCCATGCAGCAGATCGTGCTCGGCAACCGCTTCGTCTTCTACGGCATCCTGATCGCCGAATTCGGTCTGGCGATGTGGGTGCAGGCGCGCATCACGCACATGAAGGCGTCGACGGCGGCGTCCGCATTTCTCGTCTACTCGCTACTCAATGGTCTGACGCTGAGCGTGATCCTGTTCATCTACACGCAGGGGGCGATCTTTCAGGCCTTCGGTACTGCCGCACTGATGTTCGCCGGCATGGCCGTCTTCGGGTATCTGACCAAGCGCGATCTCACGTCGATGGGCTCGTTCCTCATCATGGGCTTCTGGGGCGTGTTCATCGGCTTCATCGTGAACATCTGGCTGAAGTCGAGCATGATGGAGTTCATCCTCTCGGCCATCGGCGTGATCATCTTTCTCGGCCTGACCGCCTATTACAACCAGCAGCTCAAGCGGATGGCCACCTCCAGTGAATATCGTGAGCATCTCTCGATCCTCGGCGCACTGGTGCTGTACATCTCGTTCATCAATCTCTTCCTGATGCTCCTCCGCCTCTTCGGCGGCGGCAACCGCCGGTAACCACGACCGCAATTGCCCTCAGTCGAAAAACGCGCAAGAAAAACGTAGCGCCGGCTTCCAGCCGGCCGGACGGCGGGCTTCCAAGCCCGCCGTACTCGCGGAAACGCCGGCAGGATGCCGGCGGCCCGGCCGGCTTGGAAGCCGGCGCTACGTTTTCACCTTCGTGCGCTACTGGCTTGCGATCAATTGAAGTAGCCGAAGACGTCGATGATGAAGTGCACCGGGACGGTCGAGCCGTTATAGACGTTGAACGATGTGCCGTAGGTCTGGCTGCTCAACGGCAGCATGGTGATGATGGCGTTGTTCGAGCGTGTCTTGCCGATGCGGAAACTGGTCGTGGTCGTATTCGGCCGCGCATCGGGACCGGGAAAGATGGTCAGGAATCCATTGGCGGTCGGCGCAACGACGGTGACGTTCACGACCAGCGCGCGCGTATTGGACGGAACATAGCAACCGCCGGAGTAATACGGCGTAATCGTGCGCGTGGTGCCGCCGGCGAGCGCGCCATAAGAATCATTCCGCGTGTCGAGCAGACGGCAGGGCGTCATCGTATAGAAGAGCGCCGGCAGAATGATGCGGACCTCCACGCCCGTACTATTCACCGAGCCGCAGCCGTTCGTGGCGCGCACCCAGTATTTCGTGGTGGCGGTGACAGTAACGGTGACGCTTGTGCCGGTACCGACCGGATTGAGCATGTCGCCCACTTCGCCGCGATACCACTGGTACGTGATGTACGAGCCGCCGGTCGCGGTCACACTGAGCGTGGCCGGAGTGCCCGAAGGGACGGCCGGCGGCGGCGAAAGGTAGGTAATCGTCGGCGGCGCATTACAGGTGTCGATGAATTGCGTCAATACGGCCGAGGTCGATGCGGCGAACGAAGGGGAGCCGTTGTAGTGGGCGGTCAGCGAATGTGCGCCGGCGGAAAGCGACGGAGAAATCGTCGCGGTGTGATTGGCGATCGGAGACGTCCCGAGGAGCGTGGCGCCGTCGTAAAACGAAACCGTACCGGCCGGCTCCCCTGCCGCGATCGGCAGGCCGGTGATCGTCAGTGTCGACGCGGTATTGGCGGGATTCTGGCTGGAGACGATGCGCGTGATCGAGCCTTTGGCGCAGCCGCTGTCCGCGGCCATTTCGTCAAACGGGAAGCCCGCGATTCCGGTGAACGTGATGTTGTCGATGTCCCAGCCCGCGCTGCCGATGATCGAATCCGATGTGGTGCGGAAGCGGATGCGCACGACGTCGCCCGCGCTGACGGCCGGATTGAGCGTGACATGGCCCGGGGAGAGCATCGTGCCGGTGAACGCGTAACGCCCTGCAATCGGATTATCCGTTCCGGAGTACAGGTAGCCGTTGTAGACGCTGGAGCCGATGTCGGTCCACGGGGCATCGTTCCGCGACATCTCGATGATGCCGCCGTCGTAATACGTATCGAAGGCAAACGTGTGATCGAACTCGATCTTCAGGACGCCGTTGTTCGCAATGACTACTGCTGGCGACTCGAGCCGCTCATCGGTGACGCGCGCGGCGTCGGTGCCATGCCACACCGATGAAGTGCCGGTTTGCGTGCGCACCCACGGTGCGGGCGGATTGACGGCGGAAGAGACCGTCCACGGCGAGGCCGGACCATCGGCACGATCGGTGATCGACGCGAATTTCAGCATGTCGTAATTCGCACGCTGCGCGATCGCGGCGGTCTGCGGATTCGTTTCCATCGACGCGTGTGTGTACTGGAAATTGAATTGCACGGTCTGAATGCCGCTCAAGCTCGCATTCATCGCCACCGGCACGGTAACGATCGCGGTCTCGAACGGATCGAGGTCCGGCACGGTGACGGCGCCGCCGGAAGGAAGCGTGACACCCGGCGTGCTGACCGTGAGCGTCCCGGTCATGCCGTTCAAGGCGACCGATCCGCTGTTCTTGATGGTGATGGCGAGCGCGCCGCTCTCGCCGCGATCGAGCACGCCGTCATTGTCACAGGAGCCGCCGGCATCACTGAGTACAGAGGAGAGCACGTCGGCGTCACCGCCGGCGAAGTAGCTTTCGAGCACGCCCTGGTTGTAAACCGAATAGCGATCAGGCGCGACTGCACCGATGCCGAGGCCGCGCTTCGCGAATGCGGCGACGAAGAGAGCGTAATCGGCCAGATCATTCGCGGCCGCGGCGGCGAGCACGGCGTCTCGCGCTTCGATGAGCGTCGGCGTGGCCGGCGTGAGCTTCAATGACGCGACGAGATACTCCTTCATCCGCGTCTGCGCGTCCGCAAATGTCAGGCGCGGCGTGCCGCCCTGCGTATCGCGTAAGAGCGCCGCGTAGCACTCCCAGAGCATGTTCGCCCAGATTTCGCCGGTATTGTGGTACTGCGCGTTGCTGAGACCGTTCAATTTCAGCGGCGCCGTGGCGGGCAGCGGCACGCCGTGTTCGATGTGCTTGAACGTGAACGGATTTTTCGCGAAATCGGTGGAGTACGGCGCACGGCGGATGCCGAAGTAATAGCCGCTGTTCGTCCCGCCGTCGGCGCCGCCGCTGGTCGAGTACGTCGCGGCGGGATAAATGCCGTTCCACGTCGCATTGCTGGCGACGAGCGCATCTTCCTCGCGCACGGTGAGGAGCATGGAAACGAAATCCGACCATCCCTCGCCCATTCCACGGCCCTGCGTGTTCGTCAGGCCGTTGGCATTGCCGATGAGGCGATTGGAGAGATAGTGGCCCCACTCGTGCGCGACGATCTGATTGTCGATGGTGGCGTCGCGATCGCGCACTCCTTCGCGCAGCATGCGGCCGGCGACGGTCGAGCCGAGGCTCAACTCCGCCTTGATCGAAGTCGCGGAGTTCCAGGTGATCGACAGAAACGGTGTCATGAAATCCGGAATCGAATCGCCGGGATAGTAGAGCGTGTCCGGCCATCCCGAGAGATTGACGAGGATGATGCCGGCCGCACCTGCTTCGGCGATGTTCGCGACCTTCGTCGCCACCGCGCAGAAATCATCCCCGCTGGTCGGCTCGCGATCAACCATGACGATTTTCCCGGCCACCAATGCGGCATTGGTCAGAGACGTACAGGCCGACAACGGTTCCGGTTGCACGACATCGGCGGTGACGTCGAAATCCTTCGGCCCGAACGTCGCCGTGGCCGCATTGCGTTTCCCGGCAGCGCCGGCCGGAGCCGTAATGGTGAGCGACGGCGAAACGGTCACGCCGCTGAAGTAGTACATCTGCATGCGCGGATGACCACCATCGGCAGGCGTGTACATATTCGCGTTGTTCATGCCGCTGTTGTCCTGCGCCTCGGCGAAAAGACGATCGCCATCGACGCCGCCGCGGCCGTAGTTGTCCTGCTGGGCATTACCGGCCCCTTCGTCGAAGCCGGCGTCATAGAACCAGTCGTGCAGGAAATTGGTAGTGACGAACAATTGCGTCGTCGCCGCCTGTCGCGAAATGTGGTGGTACGGCAGCGCGTAATCGTAGGTGTGCTGGAACGCGTCCACGCCGGTCGTCAGCGCACGGAAGTCACCCGTCGGCGGCGTCGCCGGAGGCGCGGGCGACGTATAGCCGTCGCCGGACGTGACATCCGAATACGCGTCGACGTTATTGCCGAGCGTTTCGGTCGAGCCGGGCGGCAGCCACGGATCATTTTTGCTGAAGGGATAATTCGCGATCGTAATGTCCGTCTGCGGCAACAATGGCGCCTGATAGCCGTCGTGCACCGGATTCACTTTCGGCAATGCACCATTGCCGGCCGGCGAATCGAGCGGCATGCCGGCCGCGGAGGCCCACACGCGATAGGTGTACGGCGTCCCGGCCTCGGCGACGAGCGAGTTCCGGAAGAGGATGTGGCCGTCGATCGCGGAAATCACATACGCGTATCCGTCCGAAGCATTCGAGGCGGGATCGCGCGAGAGAATTTCGATGTAATAGCCGGGCGTGAGGCCGCCCTGCAGGTGGTAATAGACCTTCTTGAGACGCACTGGCGCATCGAGCGGCAGGCCGTTCACCGTAAACGATTCGTATGCATCGCGCGCGGAGCCGCGCAGGACGGCGGTCTCGCTCACAGCAACGCCGGTCAGGTCTTTCAGCGCACCGACGGCCGCTTTCTTATCGTCGAGACGAAATGCCAGCCCGCCCTGAACGCCGGGCGTGGCCGTGCTCGACAGATAGCCGGCCAGGCCGGCGAGGCGAAGCTCGCGGTCCATCACGACATTGAGCTCTTCGCGAAAGATCTCGACGCCGTTCACCTGCTGGCGGAGCTTGACGATGATCGGGCCGCGGCCGGTGTTGTGCACCATGGTCACGGCGGCATTGGTCACGTCGGTCGCGTTGAGGTCGTAGAGCGATGCGTAGTGACCGAGGTGCGTGCGTGCGGCGGCGATCTCAGGCCGCCCTTTGCGCGGTGCGGGATCGGGAGCGCTCTGTGGCGGTACCGCATCGACGGAGGGCCAGAGGAACGTCGGCACCCGCAGCCGTGCCTCGACCGGAATGGCCATCCCGGCGCGCGTCAGTCCACGCGCCTTGCTGGCGACGGCCGTCGAAGCATCGGGATGCGGACGCGCTGAGCCGAACTCGTCAATGGGCGGCAGATCGCGGGCAAAAAGTGGCGCCGCCAGAAGGAATGAGAAGAGAAAACGAGCAGCCAGACGGAGCTTCGGCATAGTGAGCCTGTCGATCAGCGTAATTTTTCGGTTTGGGTGGACCCGAGTGCTGATCGCATCCTAGGCGCAGGCGCACGATGCGTCAAATAATCAAGCCGCGCGGCGCTGGCCGAGGCGGCCGAGGAGCTTCTTGAGCGTGAGGGCGTTATCGACCGCGTACGCGGAGTCGTCGTTGTCGAAGTAGACGTAGATCGCGCGGAGCTTGCGGCTCCAGGCGCGGATCCGCTCCGCCCACTCCTCGAGCTGTTCGTCGCTGTAGCTTCCCTGGTACTTGAAAGATGTCGGGCCGTGGAGACGGATGTACGTCCAGTCCGCCGTCAGCTCGATCGGCGAACGATACCCGGCCAGTTCATAAATACAGAACGCCGCGTCGTACCGGCGCAGCAGTGCGAGGACGTCGTCGTTCATCCACGTTTCGTTGCGTAATTCGAACGTGTAGCGATGCCCTTTCGGCAGGATCGACAGAAATTCTTCGAGCCGCTCGAGATTCACCTTCCAGCCGGGAGGCAATTGCCACAGCACCGGGCCGAGTTTGCGCCCCAGACGCTCCGCGCGCGGCATGAAGTTCACGAGGCCGCGCATCGCGTCCTTCAGCTTGATCATGTGCGTAATGAAGCGGCTGCCTTTGACGGCGAACAGAAAATCGGCCGGCGTTTTCTGCCGCCACGCGTCGAACGTCGATTCGTTCGGCAATTGATAGAAGGTATTGTTGAGCTCGACCGTATCGAAATCGCGCAGGTAATGCGCGAGCATCTCGGCGTTTTTGATTCCGGCGGGATAGTAGCGTCCGATCCAGTGCTTGTAGCTGTAGCCCGACGTTCCGATGCGAATTTCGGCCATTGAGGTCTCCAGAACGAAGCGGCGGACTCTCGTCCGCCGCTCGACGCCTACTGAATATTCGTAACGGTGATCTGTCCGCTGGCGCTGCGCAGAATGCGCACATTGCCGGTGGTGGCGGTCGGATGCGTGGTGACGGCGCCGATGCGATTGATGCTCGCTCCCGCGGTCGTCATTCCGCCCACCCTCGCATTCGCGGTCGTGCCGGTCGTCGTGCTGCCGCCATTGCGACGGGCGGTGAGACGCGATCCTGCGGTCGTCGTCGTGGTGGTCGGCGTCATCGTTCCGGTCGTATTGCGATTGATGGTCCCGGCCGAGGTCACAACGGTGCCGGAGGTTCCGGAGGTCACCGTCGAAAGCGGCGTGCTCGCGACAGTCGGCGTGGCGGTCGTCGTTCCGGCGAGGACACCCGGCGTCAACGCGGGAGCAACCGACGCCGCGGTGGTGCCGGTGGTCGTAATGCCGGTCGTCGTGGTTCCGCTGGTTGCATTCGAGATCGTTGCGTTGGACGTGGTGCCTGCGCTGCCGATGATCGTGCCGTCGGCGGTCACGGCTCCGATGATCGCGCCGCCGCCGGCTGCAGCAGCCGAACCGTCATTGGAATAGGCGGCCGTCGCCGGCGAGTCGAGCGTCGAGTTGACGGTCACACGCGGCGGCACGTACATGATCTCCGCGTTG
Organism: Thermoanaerobaculia bacterium; assembly: GCA_036261885.1. Lineage (GTDB taxonomy): Bacteria > Acidobacteriota > Thermoanaerobaculia > Gp7-AA8 > Gp7-AA8 > QHVT01. Next base: position 40,878 of record DATAJY010000020.1, read on the forward strand.
CGGCGATCGGTCGGCGCCAACTCACTCGTGGTCACGGTGCCGGTGGTGCCGATCGAGCCGGGGTTCGACGGTCCGAGCACGCGGACACGCGGCTGCTGCCGGGCCATGATCGCCGCGGCTTCCGCGGGACCGACGTACGCGCTGGGGCGCGCGCTCGCCGTCGGCAGCGCCTCGCTGCCGGTGTAGGACGAGATCATCGGCGGCGGAGTCGGCATTTCCGAACCGCCGGTCACGCCGCCGGTCGGGGCCGTGCGAACGAATCCGTCGCGGATCGGCTCGCCGCTGCCGGGGTTGCGATTGGTGGTGCAGCCAGCGGCCGCGAGCGATGCGGAAAGCGAAATCGCGAGCAGAGCGCGCGAGATTCGCCCGCTCGCTAACTTGTTGTCATTCAGTTGCTTGCCCATCTTGTCTCCTTTCGAGTCACGGCAAGATTTCGATGGTTATTTAGAGCAATTGAGATGCCCTCTTTGAAGCGGGTACACACGTTGCTCTACAGGCCGCCGAAGGAGTTTTGAAACGATGAAACGCAACACAGCATTTGTCACACTGGCCCTCCTCCTGATCACCCTCGCGGCGAGCGCGTGCTCGCTCAACCGTCAGCTGCCGGAAGCGGCGGACGAAGAGGCGATGGTGGTGGAAGTCCGCTCCGCAATCGCCGCCGCCGTTCCGGGCAAAACGTTCGCGATGGACGTCGACGTCACCGAAGGCGGCAACGTCAAGATCTCGGGACATGTCGACTCGCAGTCCGACAAGGACGCGATCGTGAGCAAGGTCCGCCAGGTGAATGGCGTTCGCAGCGTCGACGGCAGCGGCATTCACGTGCAGTAATTGGTAGTCGGTTGTCGGTAGTCGGTTGTCGGGGGAACCGATGATCGGGCTACCGACAGCCACTCGGGTTCACGATCCGCTTCGCTCAAACCACGAGCTTTGCATCTCGTCGCTCGCGACAACCAACAATCGACAACCAATTACAATCGCCGCGATGTTCGACGTAGCGGCGCGCGGCTCTTCACTCCGTACTGAAGTCGTCGGCGGCGTGACGACGTTCGTCTCGATGGCGTACATCATCGTCGTCAACCCGGCCATCCTCGCGGCCGCGGGGATTCCGCAGGGGCCGTCGACCGTGGCGACGATTCTGACCGCGGTGTTCGGCACGCTGCTGATGGGGCTTTACGCGAATCGTCCGATCGCGGTGGCGCCGTACATGGGCGAGAACGCGTTCATCGCCTTCGGGCTGGCGGCGTTCGGCATCGCCTGGCAGCAGCGCCTCGGCGCGGTCTTCGTCAGCGGCGTGGTGTTCCTGATCATCACGCTGCTCGGCATTCGTCAGTGGCTCGCCGACTCGATCTCCGACTCGATGAAGCACAGCTTCGCCGCCGGGATCGGACTCTTTCTCACCTTCATCGGCCTCTTCGAAACCGGCATCGTGAAACCGGCTCTGGCCGTGCCGGTACAACTCGGCGACGTGCGCGCGACGACCGTGCTGCTCGCGGTGCTCGGCTTCGTCGTCACCGCCGCATTGCTGTATCGCAAGATCCCCGGCGCGATCCTGATCGGCATCGTCGTCACCGCGATCGCCGGCCTGCTCCTCGGCGAAGGGAAACCGCCCACGCGCCTCCTCGCGCTTCCGTTCACCGGCGACTACGACCTCGGTGCGATCGCGCTGCAACTCGATGTGCGGTCGGTGCTGCGCATCAGTTTCCTGCCGATCCTGCTGACGCTCTTTCTGATGTCGCTGCTCGACACGCTCGGCACACTCGTCGCGCTCGATACCGCCACCGGAAACAAAGGCGATCTGCGCAAGCCGATGATGGTCGACGCGCTGTCATGCATCTTCAGCGGTCTCGCCGGCACGTCGACGAGCGGCGCATACATCGAATCCTCGACCGGCATCCGCGAAGGAGCGCGCACCGGCCTCGCCTCCGTCGTCACAGCGACGCTCTTCGCGCTTTCACTCTTTTTCATTCCGCTGCTCGAGCCGCTGCAATCGCTGCAGTACGCCTATGCACCGGCGCTGCTGATCGTCGGCATGCTGATGCTCGGCGCGATCGCGAAGATCGACTTCGACGATCTGACGGAGCTCGTCCCCGCCTTCACCACGGTGGTGGTGATGGTGTTCACGTTCAACATCGCGAACGGATTGACCGCGGGCCTCGTGCTCTATCCGATCATGAAGCTCCTCGGCGGCCGCTGGCGCGAACTGCGCGGCGGAACGATCGTCCTCGCGCTGCTGTGCGGTTTGTATTACGTGTTCGGTCTGCCCCACTGAACAGGCATTGGCCATGCTCCAAGGGAGGACATGAACGTCCTCGTCACCGGCGGCACCGGCGTGATCGGCGAAGGGGTGATCCCCGAGCTCATCGCGCGCGGACATCACGTTCGCCTTCTCTCCCGGCATGCGGATGAAGACGCGCAGGAGTGGGACGGCGTCGAACCGTTTCGCGGCGACATCGGCGATCCGCAATCGATTCGCGGCGCGGCCGATGGCATCGACGTCGTGATGCACATCGCCGGCATCGTCGCCGAGGATCCGCCGGAGGTGACGTTCGAGAGCGTGAACGTCGGCGGCACACGCAACATGCTCCGCGAGGCGCTACGCGGCGGTGCGAAACGCTTCGTCTTCGTTTCGAGTCTCGGCGCGGACATCGGGCAGTCCGACTATCACCGGTCGAAACGCGAAGCCGAAGCGCTGGTGAAGAACACGCCGCTGCCATGGGTGATCGTGCGGCCCGGCAATGTCTACGGCCCGGGCGACGAAGTCATCTCGACGATTCTGAAACTGGTGCGCGCGCTCCCGGCCATTCCGACGATCGACGACGGCCGGCAGCAGTTCCAGCCGATCTGGCACGAGGATCTGGCCAGGATTCTCGCCGCCGTTGCGGAGCGTGAAGAGCTGCGCGAAGAGATTCTCGAAGCCGCAGGGGCGGACGTGACGAACATGCGCGAGCTCGTCGAGAAATTCGGCGAGATCACAGGACGCTCGCCGGTCCGGATTCCGGTGCCGCTGCCACTCGCGCAGTGGACCTCGCGCCTCGCCTCGATGCTGGTCGAGTTTCCGGTCGACGACAACAAGCTGACGATGCTCGAAGAGCAGAACGTCGTTCGCAATCGCGATGCAGCGCAGCTCCTCGGCATCCCCACCATGCCGCTCGACGAAGGGCTGCGCAAGCTCGCCGATGCATTGAAGGAAGCGTTGCCGGAGGAAGGATTCGGATCGCTGCAGCACAAGACGTTCTTCGCCGACATTCGCGGCTCGCGCCAACACGCGGCGTCGCTCATGACCCACTTTCGCGAGCACGTGAACGACTTCATGGCGATCGAGTTCGTGGCCGAGCCGGGTGCGCCCGATCGCATCGAGCAGGGAGCGACCATGACCGGCTCGCTGCCGCTGCGCGGCAACTTTCAGGTGCGCGTCGAAGTCGCGGAACCGACGCACATCGTCCTCGCGACGATCGAAGGACATCCGCTCTCCGGCATCGTCGAGTTCCGCGCGCAGGAGCACGACGGTGCACTCCGTTTTTCGATCGAGACCTGGACGCGCGCCTCGAACGTTCTCGACTGGCTGGCCGTGCGCACCGTCGGCGCAGCAGCGCAGGACGCGAACTGGCGGAAAGTCATCGAACGCATCATCGAGGTCAGCGGCGGAACAGCTGCAGGCGTGCAGCAGGAGAAGGAAACCCTGTCGGACGAAGAGGCCGCGCGGGTGGAAGAACGCGTGCGGAACCTGGTGCGGGAGAGGAAGCGCGGCGAACGATGAACGACGCTCACTTCACGGATCGTTTCAACACGCTCTTCGCCGCCCAATAGCCGCACATGCCGTGCACGGCGCCGCCGGGCGGAGTGGAGCTCGAACAGAGAAAGATGCGCGGGTTCGGTGTGGAGTAGGGATCGAGTTTCGGGAACGGCCGGGCGAGGAACTGCTTCATCACGTTCGCGCCGCCGGCGATGTCGCCGCCGATCATGTTCGGATTGTGCTGCTCGTATTGCGAGGCACGAATGGTGTGGCGCGCGAGGATGCGGTCGCGAAAGCCGGGGGCGAAGCGCTCGATCTGTTTCTCGATGAGCTCCGTCGCGTCGCCGTCCCAGCCGTGCGGCACGTGACAGTACGCCCAGCCGGTGTGCTTCCCTTCCGGCGCGCGCGTCGGATCGAACATGCTCTGCTGCGCCACGAGCACGAACGGCTTGTCGGTCATGCGGCCGTGCCACACCGCGTGCTCGTGCGTGGCGATCTCTTCGAGCGTGCCGCCGACGTGCACGGTCGCGCTGCGCGCGCATTCCGCTGATCGCCAGGGAATCGGTCCATCGAGCGCAAGATCGATCTTGCAGACGCCCGGCCCGTACGCGAACGCGCGCAGCTTCTTCATGTAATGCGACGGCAATTCGTCGCCGGCGATGCGTGCGAGCTGATGCGGAGTGACGTCGAACAGCACCACCTTCGACCGCGGCACGTCGCGCATCGAGCGCACCTCGTGACTCGTGCGGATCTCGCCGCCGAGCTTTTCGAGAAGACGCGCCATGGCACCGACGATCGAGACGGAACCTCCCTTCGCTGCCGGCCAGCCGGTGGCGTGTCCGGCGAGAATCAGCGCGAGGCCGAACGAGGCGGAGCCGACGCGGTCGAGTGGCAGAAAGGAATGCGCGGCGGCACCGGCGAACAACGCGCGCGCGTGCGCCGTCGAGAAGCGCTTCGCGAGATGCGTCGCCGACTGCAGACCGAGCAGACCGAAATGCGCGAGAAGGAACGGATGCTTCGGTGGCGGAAGCGGAAGGATCGGTTTGAGAATCTCCTCGAACAACATCCCCGCCTTCGATGCGAACGGCTTCATCAGACTGCGGTAGGCCTTTTCGTCTTCGCCAAGGCGCGCGGCGGTGGCGTCGAGCGACAGCTCGAGCGTGGCGGCGGTGCCGTCATCGAGTGGATGCGCGATTGCCGCGGGCGAATACGCCCACTCCAGACCGAAGTCGGCGAGCGGAAGCGTGCGCAGGAACGGCGACACGACGCTCATCGGATGAATCGCCGAACAGATGTCGTGATGGAAACCGGGCAGCGTCACCTGCTCGGTGCGGGCGCCGCCGCCGATCGTCTCCTTCGCTTCGAGCACGAGCACGGAGAGGCCGGCCTGGGCCAGGACGATGCCGGCCGAGAGGCCATTCGGCCCGGAGCCGACGATCACGGCGTCGTATTGCTGGGCACTCACGAGTCTGGCCGGTTCCAAGCTCGATGCCATGGCATGCGAGCGGCTTTCGAATCGGGAGCGGCCACTATGGCAGACCGGGCCGCGACACTCAAAGAAAACCGGGCGGCGCGACGACGAGCGGCGGCCGGCCGAAATCGGGGGATGTGAGCCGGCAGAAGCCGCTGTAACTGTAAGAAAAAAGGCCGCCTCGCGGCGGCCCTCAAAAATCTTCAAAAGTCAGGGTAGGGATTTGGCCGCGCCAGTCACTCCTAGACTGGAGCTGTCCTAAATGCACCTCATGCCACCCAAACAAGAAGGACGATCGGCCCATGAGCTGGAGACGATCGCCCTTTCTGGAAAGCACCTGGACTACCTCGGGCAGCTTGCCCATGAACTGAATCCGGACATGCCGGCTTCGTTTGGTTTGCCCCACCTGATTCGCACACTCCTGGACCGAGTGGAAGAAAGCGGGATTGACCTCACTGAAGCATGCAGTGAAGAAGAGATTGCCCGTCTCGCCGCTGGAAGGCTCGGCGGTCAGTCGACTTCTGCCCGGTGCGCTACACCGCGTCCTAGCGAGCGACTTTTTTCTTCGAGCTCGTCAAGAGCTCTACGATCGAGTCGATCGAATCAGCCTGAGACAGATCGGTTCCACTCTGGAAAGCCGCCTCGATCAGGCCGCGGATGATCTCTGCCCTGCTGATCGCTTTGCCATGCTTCAAACGAATGTCGATGGCAAGGCGATCGAGATAGGCGACGTGACGGTCGAGCAGCACGACCGTGATTTTCGCCCAGGGCTCGGTGTGGACAATGGGGCGACCGCGATTGCTCTTTGCAGGACTCACACTCTCTCCTGTTTTGCGTTGAATTGACCGGAAGAACAGCGCTGGTGAGTGTACTTCCTTCTCCGGTCGAAGTCTATCTTTCCTTACCTGCCTAAGGCCGTACTCACCAAACGTATACACCTCAGACAGCGCTTCAGTCCTCTCGCGCGACGCAAGTTGTGCGATTGTTCCGGACCTTTTGGGGACGCCTCGCCGCATCGATGGAGATGTGGTTCGACGCGACACCATATTACCCGCTCGCCTCTTCATGGCAACTACAAATCTGACGGACTTCCGTGCGGAAACACTGAGGTTTACGCGGAAAAAACGTAAATTCGCGACGCACTCACAAAACGTCGCACGGCCCATTCACAACGAGCGGACGACGGTCGCACCACCACCAGAAGTCACTTCTTCGGCAGCCGGATCGTGAACACGGCCCCGCGCTCGCCGTTCGCCGCGGCGATGCTTCCGCCATACGCTTCGACGATCGCTTTCACAATGGCCAGACCGAGACCGGTATGACCGAGGCGCGAGGCGTCGGGCCGCTGGGTGAAGAAGCGATCGAAAATGCGCGCGAGATTCGCCTCCGGAATGCCCGGCCCCATGTCCGCCACCCGCGTGACGATCGCCGCGCCGTCGAGCGTGACCTCCACAGTGATCGTGCCGCCCGGCGGTGAGAAGCTGAGCGCATTGTCGAGCAGGTTTTCAAACACCTGCGTCAACCGATCCTCGGAGGCATCGACGACGAGCGAGCCCTCAACCAGCTGGAGATCGAAGCGCACACGCGCCCCCTCCCGCGCACGAAATCCTTCCACGATCTGCATCAGCAGCGCCCCGACGTCAACCGGCAGCGGCTGTTCGCGCACGAGCCGCGAGTCGATCATCGAAATCTCGCGAACGCCCGAAAGCAGCCGTTCCATGCGCGCCACTTCCTGCTCGATCACGTAAACAAAGCGCCGCCGGTCGGCGGGATCGCTGACGTCGGCAATCATCTCGTTCGCATTGCGGATCGACGCCAGCGGATTCTTGAGCTCGTGAACGACGTCGCTGGCAAACGCCTCGACGAATGCGACATGCGTATCGAGCCGGCGCATGATCCGCTCGAGCGCACGGGAGAGCTCGCCGATCTCGTCGAAACGATGGGAGCCTTTGAAGTGACGGGCACCGAAACGTCCGCGGCGATCGAGCACGGAGCGGGCGTCGAGGCGAAGCTGGCGCAGAGGTCCGACGATGGTGGTGGTGAAGAAGATCGAGACGAGGATGGCCACGAGCAGCGTGGCGATGAAGATGCGCATCACCCGCAGGCGGACGACGTAGAGATCCTGCAGGATCGAGTAGGTGCTCTTCGACGCGACGATCGCGCCGACGGTCCAGCCGCCGACGACGACCGGGGTCATGCGATAGAGCGTGACCGAGCGCTGTTCGGATGCGGTGATCTTCTTCTCGAACGCGTCCCGCCCCCGCAGCACCAGCGCGATCTCCGGCCCGCTGAGACGCGTCGCGTTTTCATAGAAGTCGACTTCGAGCGGCTCTTCCGGCCCGCGCACGAAGCGCTGGATCGGACGGACGACCGACGCACCGAGGCGATACAGCACATTGCGGCGATCGGTGCGCGGCGGTTTCTGCGGCGCGGGACGAACGATCTCGCGCGAATCGGCAACGACGTCGCCCCGCGCATCGATGAGTCTCACGCGCAGATCGTCGATCTTGGCCCGGCGGATGATGTCCTCGAACGCATCCTCATCGAGCGACCCATGCTGCGCGATCGCCGCACCGAGGAGCCGCGCGCGATGCGTGAGGTCCCGAATCTCCGCCGTCTCCAGCGTCTTCTCGTACTGCCCGAGAAACAACACTCCCCCGATCGGCAGGAAGACGAGGATGATGTTGAACGCGAGCAGGCGAACGCCGAGGCGGGAGAAGGAGCGCAGCTTCATGGGAGGCTGCGCGAATTGAAAATTGAAAATTGAAAATCGAGCGCGCGCGTGGCGGTTTTCAATTTTCCATTTTCAATTTTCAATTTCGCTCCTCATTCTTTCCACCGATAGCCCAGCCCGTAGACTGTTTCGATGCGATCGAAGGCGGGATCGGCGTCTTCGAATTTGCGGCGCACGCGTTTGATGTGGCTGTCGATGGTGCGGTCGCTGACGTAAGCGTCGTGGGGGTAGCCGTCCTGGTGGAGTTGCTTGCGCGTTTTCACGTGGCCGGGATAGCGGACCAGCGCGTGCAGCATCATGAACTCGGTGACGGTCAGCGTCAGCGGCGTCCCTTTCCAGCGGACCGAGTAGCGCTGCAGATCGAGCTCGAGATCGCCGTGATGCAGCGGCGCGTCGGCGGCCGGTCGCGTGGCGCCGTGATCGATCGCCGCGCGGCGGAACAACACCTTCACGCGCGCGAGCAGCTCGCGCATCGAGAACGGCTTGCAGAGGTAATCGTCGGCACCGATCTCGAGGCCGAGCACGCGGTCGAGCTCTTCATCGCGCGAGGTGAGAAAGATGATCGGCGTGGTCTCGGAGGTCGCGCGAATCCTGCGGCACAGCTCGAGCCCATCCATCTCCGGCATGATGATGTCGAGGATGACCAGCCCGGGAAGTTTCTGCTGAAACGCACGCCACGCCTCACGGCCGTTCGCGTACAACTCGACCGGATATCCCTCGCGCCGCAGCGCGAATGCAACAGTCTCGCGGATGTTGTCTTCGTCATCGACCACGGCGACGACGGCATTGGCCGGGCGCATTGGAGGGATTGTAGTCGGTAGTCGCTTGTCGGGAGACCACCACCCGTCCACGTGCGTCCAGCGGAGCGGTTCTCCCGACTACCGACTCCCGACTACCGACTACCGCCTCCGGCACTCCCCTTTGGTGCATTCATAGACGATCACCTGCTCGGGATCGGAGGAGAGTGCGGCGGTGAAGGGGACGGCGCGGGTCATGAGCTCGCGCGCGGTGCCTTTGACCGGCAGGAAGATCACGGTACGCATCGGTTCCCAGCGCGCGTGAATGCTGCGCAGCGCGTCGCCGGTCTCCGGCTTGCGCGCGTCGCCGGTGACGACCATGACCTTCGGCGCGATGAGCGACATCTCGTATGCAGCCGCGAGTTGGGCGTAATCACCGCCGTTCGCACGCAGACGGCCGCCGAACGATTCGAAGATCGTCGCTGGGCGCGCGCGCCACGCGGCATCGCCCGTGAGCGCGGCGAGTCGAAGGAGATTCACCGCGGAGACGGCGTTCACCGATGGCGTTTCGTCGTCGGTCTCCAGAAGCAGCCCGCGCAGCGATGCGGGGACGCTGGAACCGGTGGTGTAGCGTCCGAGGGACGCATCCCAGAACAGCTCATCCTGGCGTCGCTGCAGCGTCACCGCGAGATCGAACCATCGCGTGTCGTACGAGATCTCGAACAGATCGAGCAGCCCCTGAATCACGAACGCGTAGTCTTCGCTGACCGCTTCGAGCTGCGGCGTCGCCGCGAGGTCGGTGCGATACAGCGTCTTCTTCTGCGCGTTCCACAGTTTCGTCACCGCCACGGCGGCCGATTTCGCGGCATCGAGATGGCGGCCGTTGTCGAATGCGGCGGCACCGCGCGCGAACGCGGAGATCATCAGACCGTTCCAGCCGGCGACGCCGGTGAACTCGCGAAACGGCTCGGGACGTTTCTGACGCACACCGACCATCTTCGAGAGCGGCGCCGCGAGCTCGTCGTAGGTCTCATGAAAGAAGCGCGCGTCCTGCAGCACCGGCAGGTTCTTCTTCCCTTCGACCAGACCATACACGCGAAAGATCTTCGACGCATCGTCGCGGCCGACGAGGCGCGTGATCTCGTCGGTGGTCCAGAGATAGAAAACGCCATCGACCGCTTCCGGTCCCTGCCCCGGCACGAGGCTGTACGCATCCTGCGCCGAGTCGAAGTTGCCGCCGCGCGCGTTGCGCAGATCGGCGGCCACGTAGTCGAGCGTGGAGCGGGCGACGTACGCGAGCTCCGGATCGTTGGTGATCTGCGCGGCGTCGATGTACGCGAGCGCCAGCAACGCCTGATCGGTGAGCATCTTCTCGAAGTACGGCTCGCGCCACGCAACGTCGTGCGCGGCGCGATGGAAGCCGCCGCCGAGCTGATCGCGAATCGGTGCGACGGCGAGCTTGCGCAGCGTATCGACGGCGACGCCGCGGATGTTCTCGTACTTCGTGCGCGCTGCGTAGCGCAGGAGGAACGAGAGGATCATCGGATGCGGACGACGTGGCGCGACTGCATCGAAGTCGCCGCCGGCGACGTCGTATCGTTTTCCGATCTCGTCGACGACCGCCTCGATGACTTTGTCATCGACCGTGCCGGGCATGCGCTTCTCCGCGAGCTCGCGCGCTTTCTCGACGTTGCTCTTCGCTTCGGCAAGGACGGCCGCGCGTTCATCGGCCCAGCGATTGGCGTTGATGATCAGGAGCCGGCTAAGATCTCCCGCTTCGAGAAAGCCGGCCGCGGCGAACGGTTCGAGCGTCGGCGTCAGAACGAAGTTCGCCGGGTACCCGCGCCTGCCGGTCATCGAGCGCAGGAGGGTCTGGTACGACTCGGCGATCTCGGGATGCTCGATCGGATCGAGCAGCACCGGGACGAAGTAGGCGTTCATCGTCTCCGCGGTCTCGCCGACGAGGAAGGCTTCGCGATGCATGCGATAGCAGTCGTTCGAGGCGGCGAAACAGACGGAGAGAAAGATGGGACGATGCTCTTTGGCGGAGCGCTGCAGCGTGGCGGCGTTCCACGGTTGCCAGGCGATGGGAGCGCCCTGCCGGTCGCTGACGTAACGGCTCGCCGCGAGCGCGGGAACGGCGAAGATCCAAAGGAGAAACAGACGCCGGAGCATTGCCGGAAACGAACAAGCGCGAGCGTGGTTCACTTCCGCGTCACGCGCGCTCGCCGTGTCATCCCGCGCATCGCGCTCGGGATGACACACGAAGGACACGCCGGGTTACGTCACCCGCCGCCGCGCGTCCTGAAATGCCGGCTCGTCGGTGACGACGTTAGCCTGCACACCGAGTTGCGCGGCCCGGTTCTCCGCATCGCGAATGCGCTCTTCGGTCGTGGGATGCGTGGCGAAGAACTGTTCGACGCGGCTCGGGTTGCGCTGGCTGTGCGCGAGCAGCACGCGGAACATCGAGGCCATGCCGCGCGGGTCATAGCCGGCGCGCGCCATCGCCTGAATGCCGAGCTCGTCGGCCTCCCGCTCCGCCTCGCGGCTGAACCGCGCGAGCGCACCGCCAGCTACGATCTGCGCCGCGATCTGCTGCAAGGCACCGGGGTCCTGGCCGAGGACGAGACCGGCCAGCACGCTGAGGCCGTATTGCCGCGAGATCTGCTCGGTGGTGTGTCGCGCCGTGACGTGACTGATCTCGTGGGCCATCACTCCGGCGAGCTCCGACGCGGTCTCGGCATTCGCGATCAGACCGGTGTGCACGTAAACGTGTCCACCCGGAATCGCGAAGGCATTCAGCGAGGGATCTTCGACGACGTGAAACTGCCACGGCAGTTGATTGAACGGCGCCGGCGCGTTCGCGACGATGCGCTGGCCGAGCTGCTGGACGTAGGCGTTGACGGCGGGGTCGTTGTTGAACCGGACCTGCTTCGCCACGTCCTGCGAGAGCTGTTGTCCGAGCTGCCACTCCTCTTCAATGGAAATGAGATTGAAGTCGCCGCCGCCACCACCAACCGATCCGCAATGGATCGAGAAAAGCGTGACGAGCGCGACCGCTGCGAATGAAGTTCTGCGCTTGTACATGAAGAAAAAGGTTGGCAACAGCCATGCCCGGGCCAGCACGGCCGGCCGCGCTGGTTGCTGCGCCGGGCCGGCAACTGCGGGTGGCCTGAGGGGTCGGTCGTCGCGCATGGCGGCATGGGGTTTCGGCGAATGCCACGAGGCTCCCGTCATACACGATGCGTCCAAGTGTCATCCCGTGCGTCAGCACGGGATCCCCTGCGAATGCACGAGCCCCGCTTCGTCGGCAGGGGATCCCGCGCCGAAGGCGCGGGATGACACCAACGCGCGCGGGATCACACGGCCTTCAGTGTCATCCCGTGCGTCAGCACGGGATCCCCTGCGAATGCACGACTCCCGCTTCGACACACACATGAACCAAGCCCCTTACCTACTCGCGGCTTCGGTCCATGGGCGCTTCCATCACCAGTTCGCTGGCGGTGCCGTCGAGTTTTGTCGGGGTGGCCTGGACGAGCAGTCGTCGCAGCAGCGGCGGGGTGATGAACGTCGTCAGCATCACCATCAGGGCGACGGCGCTGTAGAGGCCCGTGGTGATGAGCTTTGTCGAGAGGCCGATGGTGGCGAAGATCAGGCCGACTTCGCCGCGCGGGATCATGCCGATGCCGATCACGGTGCGGTTCATCCCCTTCTTCCACACCACGAATCCGGCCGCGACTTTGCCGAGGATGCCGACCGCGGTCAGGCCGAGTCCGATCAGCAGGAAGCGGCGCGCGTCGGGATCGAAGGGATTCATGCTCTTCAAATCGACGGCCGCGCCGACGACGACGAAGAAGATGGGGATGAAGAACTGCGCGACGTCGCGCACTTCGTTCTCGATCTCCTTGCCGCGATGCGTGCGCGCGAGCACCAGCCCCGCCGCGAAGGAGCCGATGATGATCGCGGAGCCGACGCGATCGGCGATGTACGCGAGAAGCAGCGCGAAGACGATCGCGGAGAAGAAGAGGCCGCGATTCATCTCGATCCGGTCGATCGCGCGAATGAGCCACGGCGCGAGCTGCGAGCCGATGACGATCGCCAGAATCACGAAGCCGAACGCGGTGAGGATGATCCGTCCGACTCCGAGAAACGTCAGCTCGCCCCCCTGCGCCAGCGTGCCGACGATGGTGAGCAGTACGAGGCCGATGATGTCGTCGACCACCGCCGCGCCGAGGATCACCTGCGATTCGTCGTCCTTGAGATGGCCGAGATCGGAGAGCACGCGCGCGGTGATGCCGACGGAGGTCGCCGTGAGCGAGGCGCCGAGGAAGAGCGAGACCATGACGCGGAAACCGAGAAGCTCACCGAAGACGAAGCCGCCGATGAGCGGCAGCGCGACACCGACGACGGCGACGACGGTCGCGGATCCGCCGACCTGCATGAGCTTGCGGAGATCGGTTTCGAGCCCGATGAGGAACAGCAGCAGGATCACGCCGAGCTCGGAGAGGAGATGAATGGTGACGTCGTGCGGATCGACGAGATGGAGCCCGGAGACGCCGATGATCACGCCGCCGGCGAGCTCTCCGAGAACGGCGGGCTGGCCGAACCGTTCGGCGATCTCGCCGAATGCTTTGGCCGCGACGAAGATCGCGATCAGGGCAAGCAGGAACTCGGCGACGTGCATGACGCGCCGATCATAGCGGGCGTCGGGCCGCGAATCCCGCCCGCCGGAATTACAACGCGCGCTTCACCGAGGCCAGCTTTCCAGCGAAACGCGCGGGATCGTAGTCGTCGCGCACTTTCACTTCCTCGAACAGGGCGTCGATCGCTTCGATCATCGCGCCGCGCAGCAACTTCGGATTGCGGCGCGTGAGCACGCTGGCGAGACTCTGCAGCGCGAGCGCGGCCTGTTCGGCGGAGTGCACGTCGGTGGTGACCGCGGCATCGTCGGCGATCGAAGTCATCAACGCGCGCACGTCGGCATCGTTCCACTGGCGCGCCTCGATCTTCGCGATGAGCGGCGTGACGATGCGCCGCGCCCGTTCGGCACTGGCGGCCACACCGTTCGGATCGTTCATGCGCGAGACGCCGCGCGCGAGTTGCGCGACGATCGGCTCGAGCTCGCTCTTCGCCTGCGGGGAAACACGTCCGACGATCAGACGCAGCACCGCCCAGTGCTGCGGCGACCACGCCGGCAGGCCGGCGCGATCGGGCCAGCCGCGCAGCTGCCGCGACTCGCTGCCTTTCAGGTCGTGATGACAGTTGAAGCAGCTCATGTCCGAGAACTCGGGCCACTCGTCGCCGCGCGCGTGGCGGGCGACGTTGTCGAGCGACTCGCTGAATTTCACGACCTGCCCCACCGCCCACGCGCGCACGCCGTGCGTGTCGCGATTCGGCGTCCAGTGCGGCGGCATCGACTCGGTGTAGTTGTCGAGCTCGAACGCGAGGATCGGATGTCCCGATGCGATCAGCTCGTGATCGACTTCTTTCTTCGCACCGCCGACATGACACGCGACGCACACTCTCGCGCGCTGTTCGATCCGGCGCAGATCGATCATGCCACGCGCGATGCTCTGCTCGTGCGTCCACCCCTCCTCGGTGTGCTCCGCGCGCCATCCCGACGCCGCTCCGTGGCACTGCTCGCACTGAATGCCATCCTCCGCGTCGATGGCCCCGGCCACACGGTCCGCCGGCACGTTCGTGGTGTGGCAATCGAGACAGACATCCTCTTCGTACGCGCGTTTCTTCAAGCGCATGTTCTTCGCGATGCGCGCGGAGCGGTCGCTGAACAGCACGTTGTACGCGCCTGCATGGCGATCGCTGTTCAGCCACGTGTAGTACTCGTTCTGCAGCACGCGCGTCGTATCGAGCGGCTGCGTGGAGCCGTGGCAGCCGGCGTTCGCGCACGACGCCACGCCAACGTAGTGACCCGGCGGCGCGACAGGAGGTTCCTGGGCGCGGGCCATCGAGGCAACGAACACGAGCGCGATCGCGATGCGTTTCATTTCGTCTCTTTCACCGTGTAGAGCTGTCCGTTGCGAAGGTAGAGGCGCTGCATTTCCTCGAGCGTCATCGGACGCGCGCCGATTCGATTGAAGATCGAAACCTGATGACCGCTTTCGTCGACAGCCCGGTCTCGATCGAGTCCTTTGGAGATCGCCAGCGCCGGTCCATGCGTGTGGCGCCTGGCGATGAGGCGCGGCGCCGGACGCGGACTGAAGCCGGCGTACGCGGGCGTCCACTCCGGTGAGGTGAGCTGCAGGATCTTGAGACCATGCTCGCCGTCGGCGACGTAGGCGAACGTGCTGGCGTTGGTCGAAGCGACCTTCACATCGTTCACGTCGTGCAGCTCCTCGCCGAACACCTGGTCGATGAACGGCTGCTCCGGTTTCTCGACGTCGACGATCACCACGCCCTGCTTCCCGGCCGCGACGTAGGCGTACGTGCGCGCGACGTAGACGTTGCGCGCGTCTTCGATGGCGACGCGTGCCGCGGGGCGCGGCCTGGCCGGATCGGTGACGTCGATGACGTGCAGGCCGGTGTCGTCGGTGACGAAGGCATAGCGGAACTGCACCGCGATCGCCGTCGGCCGATGCATTCCTTCGAGCACGGAGACGACGCGCGGCTGCAATGGATCGTCGATGTCGGCGATGACCAGGCCCGAGTCGCTGCCGATGAGCAGCCAGCGGCCGGCAACGGTGATGGCATTCGCGCCGTTGAGCAGGTTGCGCCACCGTTTCATCGGACGATCGCCGCCGCTGTCGACGAATTCGACGTTCTCCGGATTCCACGTCAACGCGCGGCTCAGGAAATTATTGGATGGGTTCCCATCCGTCAGCGTGGTCACATCGACGACGATCAGCCCTTCCTCCCGATCGGCGATGTACGCGTAGCGATAGAGCGGATGGAGCGGCTGTTCTTCGTTCTCTGCAATCGAGCCCGTCCTGCGCGTCGCATCGACCGGCATGGTGGTCGGCAAGGCCAGCGCGGCGGCGTACTTCGTCTTCACGAACGTGCGCTGCCCCAACGGCGAGACCGGTGCGCTGGTGATCCGCTCGGAAAAGTCTTTGTTGTCGATGTTGGCGATGTCGAATACTTCGAAGCCTCCTTCGCCGTTGGCAACGAAGGCGTACTCGCCGCGCACCTGAATGGCGCGCGCATCGTGGGCGTGATGGTGATGTCCTTCGACGAGCTCTTTGCCGCGCGCCTCGTGGGCGCGGTAATCCTCGGGATAGACGACTTTCTGCAGCGACGAGCCGATCACCGCCTGCGGCTCGTCCCACTCCGTGACGCCTACCGCTTCGAATCCTTCTTTCCCTGCCGCCACCCACGCGTAGCGTCCGATGAAGTTCACGAAGTTCGTGCCCTGCAACAGCAGCTGCGCCATCCAGGCGTTGTTGTCGTTCGCTTCGGTGAGATGGCAGCTGCCGCAGCCCTGCGTCTCCCGCGCGCGCACCGTATGCGGCACGTGCGGATTGAAGGCCTGGCTGCTGAAGCCGGGTGACGAGATCGGCGGCTGCTGGATGTAGATGCGCTGACGCTGCTGGTTGGTGGAGCTGATCACGAGCGCGCTCGACGAGCGGACCGGCGCCAGACGATGCCCTTTGGTGGTGCCGTTCACGCCGAGCATGAATGCGTCGGTGCGGATGACCTGCGGGTTGTACGAGGCGTAGTTGCGCGTGACGGTTCCTTCGTAATGCCGCATCGGGCTGGCGACGTTCTGCTCCTGCGGAAGATGGCAGCCGCTGCACGACGTCATCCATGACGTGTGACAGGCGTAGCAGGTCATCTTCGTATCGGCGTGCGCGACGCCGCCGCTGCTGTTCTGGATCGTCTTCGCATACTGCGCGCGCGCGTTGAAGTGCGCGTTGCCGGGCGTGATCGAGTCTTTCACCTGAATCACGTCCCACTCCATCCCCGGGTTCACCATCGAGCGTTGTTTGAGCACGCCGTTCACCCACGCGAAGCGGCGCTGTCCGAACGGCGTGGTGCCCATGCGCAGATCGTTGCCGATGCCGTCGGCGGTTTGCGGCGCGGCCGGTCCCGACGTGCGCAGATTCGTGTACGCGGCGGTCGTGCCGTGGCAGTCCTGACACTCGATCTCGATGGTGTTGCCGTACTCGCCGTAGAGCTGGCCGTTCCCATGCTCGTCCTGCGAGAAGTGGCAGTCGACGCAGTGCATCCCCTTCTCGAGATGAATGTCCTGCAGGTGGACTGCTTTCTTGAACTTGTCGGGATCGTCGAACGAAACGATGCGGCCCTCCGCGTCGAGCAGATTGCCTTTGCGATCGCGTTTGAAGACGGCCATGAAGTTCCAGCCGTGGCCGTGGTAATCGGCGAATTGCGTGTGTTTCGCTCTGGCGTTGAGGCTGGAGACGCTCTCGAGAAAATCGATGTTCGTCCAGAGCCCGCGCGGTGCGGCCCCTTCCGGGTTGTGCTCGAGACTGGCGCGTTTCTCCGCCTCGGTGGGACGGCGCTGTTCCTTCGGCCAGAGGAGCTCCGCGTCTGATTCGTAGTCCCACATCGTGAAGCCGAGATACGTGTTCACGAACGAGTTCGGCTGATGCATGTGACACGACATGCACTGGCTGGTCGGCACGGCGCGCGTGAGCTGATGCTTGATCGGATGTCCCTTCTCGTTTTTCGGGATCGACTTGTCGGCCGTCTGCGAGAGGCCGGTGTGCCCCGCGCTGGCCCACGGCCCGGAATGCAGCGGCTCGCGGTCATTCGCGTAGACGACGTGACAGGCCGTGCATCCGCTCGAGCGGTAGTCGCCGGGATGATCGTTCGTGCCGAGGAACGAGAGATGCGGATCGTTGAGCCGCGTCTTGTGGAGATTGATGAGACCGGGCGAGATGCGCGAGCCAGTGCCGCGGCCGCGATTGCTCAAACGAATGTCGGGACGTCCCGCTTCTTCGCTCGCATTCGGATTGCCGATGTCAGGCGGAGTGGTGCCGTTCGCGATCCCGCCGCGCTCGAAGGCGCGGAAGTATTCGCCGGGCTGGAAGATCTCCCAGCGCGGCAGCGGCACGAGTTGCGGCAACGCGCCGTTCGCGAACTGCCGCGCATTCGGCGGCTGCGCCGGCAGCAGGATCTGCGGCTTGCCGTCGCGGTTGTAGGACTCGCCGAGAAAAGCCTTCTTCTGCGAGGTCAGTCCGTTCGCGTAGCTGACCGCGGCCCAGAACACCGACGCGGTGGTCATCGTGCTGCGCGGCACGGCGGCGGTCTGCTTCGCATGGCAGGTGCCGCACGTTTCGCGCGCGACGCGGAGATCGCCCGGATTGAGAAAGCGCACGAACTCCGGGGATTCGTCGAGCAGCGCCGTGTAGGTGCGCGGCGGATTCGCCGAGGTTTGAAAGAGATCGCGATTGCGCGGCTGCACGTGCGCCTGCTCTTTGAGCATCGCCGTCGCGTTGCCGCCGTGGCAGTCGGTGCAGCCGAGACGCACGGCCGCGGAGGCATGCATCGGCTCGATGCCGTCGTGACACGTGAGGCAGCCGCGCGACTTCTCGGTCGCCTGCGCCGGAGTCTGGCGCAACAGCGGATCGTTCGCCGCCGACGCGACCAGCGCCGCGGTGGTGAAGAGGACGAGCGCAGGAAGTCTCTTCATCATCAGAAGCTCAACACCACATTCATGAATGCGTGGAACAGCGGATCGCCCGATTCGTAGATGTCGCGGAAGCCCTGTCCCGGCAGAAGCGCCGCGGCGCCGCCGACGAGCACGACGTTGTTGCTGAGGAAGGGGCGATAGCGCAGACCGGCGCTGAGATCGGTGCCGATGTCGCGATGCACGTCGCCCTGGAAGAGCACTGCTTCGAGCGGCTCGACGGCGTCGAAGCGGAGATAGTTCGCCGTGAAGATCGCCTTCAGCCGCGGCGTGAGCTCGGCGTCGAGTCCGAGCGTGACGAGCTGCAGACCGGGATTGACGTAGTTCGGCTGCCCTTCGTCTTTGCTGCTGCGCAGCGACGGCAGGAGACTGCCGCGCTCGACGAGCGCGACGCCGGTCTGCGCGAGGCGGATGCCCATCCTGTTGAAGAACGAAAAGCCGCCGCCGGCAAACGCGGGGGCGTCGTAAATCGAATCAAACCCGCTCGCGCTGCGATCGCGCGGACTGCCATCGCCGCTCGCGTAGAAGAAACCGATGCGCGGACGCAGCCAGTCGCGGTCGTACGAGAGCTCGAGCGCGGCCATGCCGGCGCTGATGCGCACGGAGTCGCCGCGCCGCAATTCGGGATCGGGTCCGGCGATCGGATTGAGCGAGTCGCGGCCGAAGACGTAGTAGAGCGCGTGATCGATGTTGATGCGGCCGATGTGACCGAGTCCCGCGGTGCCGAGGTACGTGGCGTGGATGTCGTGCGCTCTGGCGATGCCGATCGGCGCCGGACGCACGAGGTTGCCGTTCGTGTCGTACTTCGTCGACGCGTCGTCGCGCATGTGATGCAGCGAGAACTGCTGCGTGTAGCCTTTGTGGAAAAAGTCCTGCCAGTAGAAGTTCGCGATCAGCACGCGTTGCTCGCGCAGCTCGTGAATGATGTTGAGACCGGAGTTCGTATCCTTCTCGAGGCGATCGAAGAGCGCGAGGTTGTACTGGAAGCGGTTCGACGCGTAGTTGCCGAAGAACCGCACGCCGAGGTTCGTGTCGGTGAAGACGAATCCCCGGAAGTCGCTCGAGAACGGCTGCACTCCGGCGCGCAGGGAGAGGAAGTCGTAGTTCGGCGAGAGATCGCGCAGCTTTCTCTCGTAGAAGATTTCCTGCAGCGAGAGCTGGGAATCAGTGCGCTCGGTGCCGCGACGCACGCTCGGCTTGAGCACGCCGTTCTCTTCGACGCGCACGTGATTCAGATTCGCGACCACGGTCGCTTTCACCCGCTGGCGCGCCGGCTGGAAGGTCGTGTTGCCCTGATACACCTCGGCGCTGACGATGAGGTTCTGCGCGAAGACGCCCTGCGCATCGTCGCCGAAGAAACGAAAGCGGCCAGGCCTCGGCGTGCTCACGCCGGATGGCGTCGGCAGCGTGCGCGCTTCGGTGAGCGAGTCGCTGACGCCGCTGACCACGAGGAACATGTCGTTCGTTCCTCGAATCGGAAAATCGCCTTTGAGCCGGTTCTGGTGATAGGGATCGAAGCGCCCGCGCGATCGCTCATCGAGCTCGTACGGCGGCGGCACGATGCGCCAGCGATCGGTGAGCTCCTGCAGCGACGGCTCGGGGGGATCGGGCTTCGCGAAGATCGGCAGCGTTTCGAATCCCGGCTGCCGCACGAGGTTCTCGCGCAGTTGTACGCGCAGAATCTGCGTCTCGCTCTTCTCCCCGATCTCGACGCGCAGGTCATACGAGCCGGTACGCAGCGGTGCGGTCCAGAAGACCGACCATGTGTGATCCGGACGCAGCTGCGTTTCGGCTTTCGCGCTCTCGACGAAAACGCGCACCGGCGTCCCGGCCGGCGCGTCGCTGCTGCCGCTGATCGTGAACGGGATGCTTTCGGTGTAGACGACGGCTTGTGCGTTTGCGAATGTCGCGACGAGGAGGACGAGCGCGGCGCGCGCTACGAGCACGGGCCTCCCCCGCACTCTTTCACACCCTCCGGCTGTCGCGGGAACTTGAACATCGGCAGTCGCACGCCGTCGACCGTCACCTGATCGGCCCAGAGAGTCTGCGCGGGGAGAAACTCGCCCGCGCCGAAGTAGGTGACGTAGTCATCCTGCTCGATGCCATCGCCGCTCACGCCGAGACCGCCGATGAGCTGCGTGCCGCGATAGAGCGGCGAAGAGCCGGCGAAGAAGACGACGCCGTTCTGATTCGGATTGAGCGGCTGGTTCCCCTGCGTGCAGGGATGCGCCAGATCGAAGACGAACAGCGACTGGTACCACGGTCCCGGCCCCGCGTTGAACACGCCGGAGTCGATGCCGGGCGGGAAAAACGGCTGCGCGCCGAAGCCGATGGTGCGATTCGAGACGGCGTGATTCGCCGGCAACGCACCGCCGATGCCGGCTCCGCTGAAGTAGACGACGTTGCGCGATTTCGCGACCGAGACGTCGATCGAGAAGATCGTCGCATCGGGCATGCGGTAGAGCGCGAGGATCGAGCCGTCGGTGTCCGCGACGCTGATGACCATGCGCGCAAAACTGTTCAGCGGCAGGCGAATGGCCGCGCGCGTCTTCTTCGCGGTGGCGACGGCGCGCTGCACGATGGCGTCGACTTCGAGCACGCTCAGTTGCGAGCCGGCGAGCGGACCGACGAGATATTCATCCGCAGCGCAACCGCCGAACTGCGGTGCGATCGCAAACGCGCCGTTGTCGCTGCCGGCGGTGGCGCCCTTCAGCGTCACGCCGTTCGGAATGCCGTTGGAAGCAAACGTGAGACGGAGATCGTCGCCGAGGAACGGCAGGCGAATGCCGTCGATGAAGACGTTGCCGGGATTCGGGAGCGGGTACGCCGGAACGGGAGCGATGGCGGTGGCGAGCGCGCCGAACGCGCCGGTCACCGCCGCGTACTCGGCGCGTTGCGAGTCGCCGCCCGCGCCGGCCACGCCGATCGCGCCAAGCAGCTTCCCGCCGAAGACGCGCGGCCCATCGACCGAGACGCGGTAGAGCGGGATGCCTCCGGCATTCACGCTGGAGGCATCGGCGTCGTTCGGGAGCTGCTTCCCGGTCACGATTCCGGAGCTGCATCCGGATGGATCGGAGGAATCGCACTGCGCGCCGCCGACGCGACGCGCGCGCGGAATGCATTTGCCGGCGTTGAACGCGACGTTGAAATCGCAGCCGCGATTCGTGTTTTCGATGCCGTACAGCGCGGCGCTGGGAGTGTTGGTGATGCCGGGAGGAAAGTGGATCCCGCTGAGGAAGCGCACCGTGCGCGATGAGAGCGGCGCCATATTGTGGCTGAAGAACGCCGCCGTGCGCGCGACGCCGACCGCCGCATCATCGTTCAGAGGATTCGCGGACGGCTTGCGATAGAGCGCGAGCGGTCGCCCGGCACGATCGACGACCGCGATCGTGAGCGTATCGTCGCTCAACGATTTCGCGGCCGCACGGACGATCGCATCGACCTCGGATGGCGTGAGCGAAGGAGCACCATCGCACGTGACCTGCGCGAGCGGCGTGAGCGCGCACGCGGGCGGCTCCGCCGTGACTTCGATGATGTGCGGCGGCGGCGCGGGGTGGCGAACGGAACGAAAGCGCGGTGCGGCGGTGGCCGTCGTGACGAAGAGAAGCGACAGCGTCAACCACGCGCGGGCGTTCGGCGTCCGCTGTTCGCGCCCGCTCATATCTGGTACACGAACGTCGCGGCGTTGTCGCCGAGCACGAGCGTGTCTCCCCGCTTGAGCTGCACCTCGGAGATGCGCTGCCCTTTCAGGAATGTCCCGTTGGTCGAGCCTTCGTCGATGGCCCAGACGCGGCCGTCACGCGGAACGATGCGCAGATGGCGCTTCGAGACGCGGCTGTCGGGCACGACCACTTTCGCGAGCGATGGATCCCGGCCGATGTAGAACCCTTCATCTTCGACGATGAAGCGCTGCCCTTCGAGCGCGCCACTCGTGCAATGCAACATCCCGAACCACTGCACCATCTCCGTGCCGCCGCCCGACGCCTGCGACATCGACGGCAGCGCGACGCTGTCCGCAATCGTCGCCGCCGGATTCGGCGCGGCACCCGGCTTCGGTGGTGGTGTGGCGCGCGGTGGAGCCGGCGCCGCGGGAGGAGTGAGATCGGGCGGCGGCTGCTTCGCAATCCTGTCGGTCGGCTTGTCGGCGCTCGGGTCGGACAACGCCGGAATGCGCGTGGTGGGCGTGGCCGCCGACGGCGCGCGCGGAGGCGCGGCCCGTTCCTTCGGAGCCGCCGCGGGGCGCTCCGGCCGCATGCGCTGATAGATCGCGATCCCCACCGGAATGAGGACGACCAGGAGGAGTATCACGATCGCAGCGAGCAGGATGCCCTGCAACATTCGCCCTCCGCTTCCAAGCCCGCCGCTGCCCGCCTGAGCGAGCGACGCCGTCATCAATGGTCTCTGTGGTCGGAAATGATACTCGTGACACGAGACGCACGTACTCGAAGCCTGCGTCGTGCGCCACGTTTTGGCGTGACAGTCCGTGCAATTCGCACGCCGCGGCAGGAGCACGTCGGACGTCGCACTGCTCGTTCGCGCGTCATGACACTTCTCGCAATTGATCAGTCGATGCCGGCCGTGCGTGAAGTGCGCGTGCGTCAGCCATTGCGTCGGAATGACCGGCGGCAGGACCGCCAGACGCGTCCCCTGCCGCAGGATGTCGTGACACTGTTTGCACTTGGTCTTGATGACCTGTTCGGCGTTCAGGATCGCGCGCTCGTCGGGCGCGATGCGTTTGCGCGTCGTCAGAATCCTGCGCACCTCGGCCGGCGCTTTGCCGGCGATGTCGCGATCCCCCGAAACGGTCGCCAGCACGAATCCGTAGACGATGCCGGGGTCGCCACCGTGCGGCACTTCCGCGAGCGGAAAACGCGCATCGAACGTCAGCTTGTGGCAGTGCTGGCAATGCTTCTCGAAATCGATGGCTACCGGATCGCTCTTGCCACGCACGGTCACGAGCTCGTGGCAACCGGTGCACTGCAGCACCTCCCGCCTCCCCTTTCCGTTGAACACGCCCTTCGCCGCGAGATGCAGGCGATGGTTGAAGCGGAGCGTGTTCGCATCGCGCGGGTAGGTGAGCTCGGGATGCGAGTCGCCGAACGAGGCGATCTTCGCGATGCTGGCGAAGTCGTAGCGATTGCCGGCGAACTTCCGGTTCACGTTCGCGACGGTGATGTGTTTCGCGAGATCGGCGTGGCACCCGGTGCAGGTCGTGTCGCCGATCGCCGCGAGCTTGGTCGCACCGCGATGCTCGGCGTGACAGGCGAAGCAGTCGGGAGGATTTTTCTCGAGCTCCGCGTGCGGCTGCTGCGGATGGCAGTCGAGACACTTCGTACTGACGACGCTCTTCCACGGCGTGTGACAGGCATCGCAGTCGTTCGCCACTTCCGGATGGCGCGCGTGCGCGGACGAGAGTCCGCCCGGCATGAAGGCCTGCTGCCGCTCCGGCTCGATCACCTCCCCGATCACGGCGAGAGCGATGATGAGCAGGAGCGCGGTGACGCTGACTTTCGTCAGCCAGACCCGATGCAGTCGATAGGCGGCGACATAGTCGAACTTGCGCGCGCGCACGATCTGCGCGCCCGGCGCCGCCACCGCCTCCTCCTGTTCTTCTTCGATGATGGCCGCGGCGGCGACGCGCGTCGGCTCAACGCGCAGGAAGAGTGGCTTGCGCGGCTCGGCGATCTGAATGTCGATCTTCAGATCGCCGATCTCGATTGAGTCGCCTTTCGCCAGGCGTGCCGTCTCGACCGGCTTGCCGTTCACGTACGTGCCGGTGATCGAGCCTTTGTCGGTGATCAGGTAGCCGGCGGCATCGCTCTCGATGAGCGCGTGTTCGAGCGCCACCGCGGGGTTTTCGGAGCGGAGGTCCTGATTCGTTCCGCGGCCGATGCGCAGCACGTCGCGCGAGATCTGCGTGAGCGTGAGATTGCGTCCGGCCACGCGCTGGATCAGGAACGTCACCACGGCAGCCGTCCGTAGTAGAAGACCGCGCCGATGTGCAGGGCGGCGAAGACGAGCAGGGCGATGGTGAACGGAACGTGGATGTAGAGCCAGAACTCGAGCACGTTCTTGTAGCGCTGCTGATAGACGAGCCGCAGCAGGAGCTCTTTGCGCTGCCGGGACACGACGAGCATCGCCCGCAGCTCTTCCTGCTCGTCCTTCGGCACGAGCGCGATGAGATGCGTCCAGTCGCTCGAGTCTCTGGTGGTCTTGCGCCCGAGGCGCGAGAGCAGCAGCCGCCAGCCGCCGAGTCCGCGCGGCTGCGTCTGTCGCAACAGCTCATCGTAGATGCGCTGAAACGCGGCCGAGCGTCCGGAGGCGATGCGGGCCATCGAGCGCGAGAGCTGATTGAGCTGGTCGGAGATCTCGGCGGTGGTGAGCTCGCTCTCCACTTCGGTGAGCAACCGCGGCACGGTGACGTAGAGAATCGCGCCGACGATGCCGCTGGCGACGACGATGGCCACGAGGACCAGCGTCGCCACCGCGACCTTGTCGTGAAAACGCATGCCGGCGTGAAAGAGGAGGATCACCAGCACGAGCAGGCCGAGGTAGATGTGCGACTGCAGCCATTGCTCGAGCGTGCCGAACCTGGAGCGATACCAGCGCTTGCGAATCCCGAAAAACGCGAGCAGCAGAATGAGCGCCGTGCCGGCGATGCCATACGCGATGCCGTGCGCCGACCCGCCGTGCGGAAACTCGCGCGAGGCGTAGCGGTAGTAACTCACGCTCACCGCGATGAGCAGGACGACGAAGATCCGCCGCCAGAGGATTCCGCTTCGTGCAATCGGCATTGGGTTGAATTGAAAATTGAAAATTGAAAATTGAAAAAAGTTCGTCGCGCGGCGCGCGTCCGTCGTGTCAGCCCGAGCGAAGCGGGAACGATTTGTTAGGTGTCTTTGAAGAAGGTCGTCGCGGGTGATACTGCCTCGGGTTCCCAGCAGGAGATCCCTCGACTTCGCTTCGCTCCGCTCGGGATGACACGAGGAGTGCCCGGTCTGGCCTTTTTTCAATTTTCAATTTTCAATTCAGGCTCACCTTTCTCCTCGCGAGATCACCAGTTCTTCCAGGGTTTCCCGGTATTGTTCGGGGGTGAGGCGGATGGCGGCTCCGGTGGGGCAGCCGCGGACGCAGGCGGGGCCGCCGCCGATGTCGCGGCAGAGGTCGCACTTCACGGCGACGGTCTGTTCGGCTTCCGCGGCTTTTTCCTTTTTGAAGAGTGCGGCGACCCAGGAGAAGAGGCTCTTCTTCGGCTCCTTGTGCACCATGAAGATGTTGCCGTAGGGGCAGTTGCGCTCGCAGTTGCCGCAGCCGATGCAGTTGCTCTTGATGTAGACCTCGCCGCGCGGGTCGCGGGCGATCGCGTCGGGGGGGCAGTCGAGCATGCAGAGCGGGTTCTCGCATTGCCAGCAGGAGTTCGGCGCGAGGAGGTTGTAGAGCTTGATGCCGGTGAGCGAGAGGCGGGCCTGCCCGTCGTCGTGCACTCCTTCGCAGGCGGAGATGCAGTTGCCGCAGCGGATGCAGCGATGCTCGTCGATGAGCAGCGTCTGCGTCCCCATCACCACCTCCTCACGAATGAGATCGCCGAGGATGTTGCCCGAGCCGGGAGTGGCCTCGGCGATGAGACCGGCGATGCGGCGTTCCTCGAGCTTGCGCAGCGGCGCATCGCGGAGCTCCGGATGTGCGGCCAGGAAGTTCGCGAAATCGCGTTTCGAGAGCTTGATCAGATCCGACGGAAAGATCGTCGTGACCGTGGCGGTGCGCGCGGAGTCGGAGAAGAGCGCCGCTTCGCCGAAGAAGTTTCCGGCCACGAGATACGAAAGCACGACCTCCTTGTCCCCGGACTTCTTCGCGATCTTGACCATGCCGTTGCGGATGAGGAAGAACGCATCGGCGGGATCGCCCTGGCGGAACACGACCGCGTCTTTGCCGAGCGTCTCGACGACCGCTCTGTCCACCAGCTCGCCGAGAAGCGCCTCGGGGACGCCGGGGAAAAGGTAGCCGCCGAACGCGCGGAGCAGAAACGCCTGATCGACCAGCGCCTTCGCACGCGGCGCATTCGCGAGCAGTTTGAGGATGGCTTTGCGCGGAATCTCGATCATGCGCGTCTCGCCGATCGCGCGCGCGGTGGCTCTGCGCCGGCGTCCGGAGATCAGCGACATCTCGCCGAAGAAGTTTCCGGCGGTGAGTTCGGCGATCTTCGCTTCGCTCTCCGACTGCTCCGCCCGGCGGGAGAGCTCGACCCGGCCCGAGGCGATGACGAGAAAGTCGTTCGTGTAGTCGTTCTGGCGAATGATCGTTTCGCCGTTGCGATACTCGCGTACGCGGGTGGCGAGAAACGTCTCGCGCAGCTGCTGCTCGTCGGCCGCGGCGAGCAGCGGGACGCGCGAACGGATCGAGGCGATGCGCTCGCGCACCGAACCGTCCCACCATGGCAGGCGCTCGCGCAGCACCGCCTCATCGGCCGGCTCGACCTCGCGCCCCATCAGATGCTCGATCACTTCCCATCCCTGGTTCATGCCGAGCTTGATGAGATCGCGGCCGCTGGCGGCGCCGATGAGGAAGAGTCCGGGCACGCTCGATTCGTACACCGGGCTGAGAATCGGACGGGCGTCGGCGGCATCGCCGCTGTAGCGGATGCCGACCGCTTCGAAGAACTTGCGCGGCGGATCGGCGCCGAGCTTGAGAAACAGAAGATCGGCGGGAACGCGGGTGATCTCCCCGCGGACGTTGAGATCGGCGTAACCGTCAAAGACTTCTTTGACGGTCGTGTTGAAGTAGATGGCCAGGCGCCCCGCGGCCTGGCGCGAAAGTACTTCGCGGGTGAGGATCTCGTTCGCGCGCGTGATCTCGGCGCCGCGCACGATCAGGCTGACGCGATTCTCATCGCTCAGTGCGATCGCGATCTCGAGCGCGGAATCGCCGGCGCCGATGACGAGGATCTCCTCGTCGAGGTGCTCGGCCGGATCGTTGAGGCGATACAGCACCTGCGGCTGATCTTCGCCGGGGCAGCCGAGCTTGCGCGGATTCCCCTGCGTGCCCATGGCCAGGACGACGTTGCGGGCGCGGTATTCGCCGCCGGCGGCGGTGCGCAGCACGAAGCGATCGCCGTCGCGGCGCAGCTGTTTCACGTCGGCGCCGTATTCGACGTTCAGCTCACGCTCGCTCGCGTACTGCTGCCAGGCCGCGAGAATCGACTCGCGAGAACCGGCCAGGAACGGCAGATCGCCGCGCGCCGGAATCATCACCGGCTCGGCCATGACGAACTTGCGCGCCTGATAGTTGAAGATCGTGTCGCTGAGATGCGTCGTGCGCTCGAGCAGCACGTACGACATGCCGTTCGCATGCGCGTGCGCGGCGGTCGCCAGTCCGGCGGGACCGGAGCCGACAATCGCGAGATCGAAGTTCTGGCTCATGCGGATCTACGCGAGTCGCACTTCCGGCTGCGTCACGTCGCCGGTCTTCGACTCGCGTGCGAGATTGAAAATGAGAATGATCTTCCCGACGCGAATGAGATCGCCGTCGGTGAGCTGCCGCCTTTCGACGACGCGTTCGCCATTGACGAACGTGCCGTTGCGGCTCTGCAGGTCTTCGACGAAGAAGCCCTGCGGCGTGCGCAGAATGCGGGCGTGACGCGAGGAGACGCTGCCGTCGGCGATGGTGATGCCGCTCTCCGGCGCGCGGCCGATCGTGTGCTCGGCATCGAGCAGCGGAAAGACGCGATCGGGCACACCATCCGGCGTGAGCGAGCCGACCAGCGTCCGCTTGCGCGAGGCGGTGGTCCGCTTCTGCGGCGCGGTCGATACCGGCTGCGGATCCTCCTTCCACACGCTGACGAGGCCGAGCTGTTCGAGCCGGCGCAGCTTTTCGACGAGGTCGAGCCGCGGTACCGGAACGTCGGCAAGCAGCTCCCGAAACGTCTTGCCGGCGGCGACGCGAAAGAGAATCTTGAATTCATCCGGCGTGAGACTGATCTGCTGCTGCAGCGCCGGGTCATCGACGACGCGAAAGATCGCGCTGTCGGCATATCCGCCCGCTTCCTCGCGACGCCGCTTCGCTTCCGCGAACACCTCTTCGAGCGTCAGCGCGACCGGTACCACGCCCTCCGGCACCGCGGCGGAATCGAGCACCGTGAACGTGCCGGCGTTCCACTCGAGAATCGCGACGAGCACGTCGAGCGGATCCGAGACGTCGCGCGATTCGGCCCAGAGGATCAGGTCGTTCTCGAACAGAATGCGCGCGCGCTTCCCGCTGCTGTCGAGATCGAGCGTCCCGCGCACCGCTTCGCCCTCCGTGCGCCGGCAGAGGAAGGGCAGCAGTTCCGCGGCACGGAAATGCCGCAGACTTCCCTGGAGAATCACCTGCATGATTGCAGGAGAGTGTAACTCGGTCGCCGGAGTCGGGAGCCGGTTGTCAGAAGCCGGTAACCGGAAGGCGCGTTGTGTCATCCCGCGCCTTTGGCGCGGGATCCCCTGCCTGCGAAGCGGGATGTGTGCATTCGCAGGGGATCCCGTGCTGACGCACGGGATGACACGCGGGCACGCTGTGTGTGATCCCGCGCGCCACGTGTCATGCCGCGCGTGTCTCGTTCACCAGAGCTCTTCGATCGGGGCGTAGTGGCCTTCGTTCGCGAACGGCACGTACTCGAAGCCGCGGCCGAGGGGATCGTCGTTGCGGATCTTCGTGTAGTCGATTCCCAGCGCCGAGTAGATCGTGCACGTCACATCCTCGGGGCGCACATCGCGGTTGGGAGCCCATCCATATTCGACGACGTTTGCGCCCGTCGCGTCGGTCTTCCCGAGCACGCGCCCCCCTTTCGTGCCGCCGCCGGCGAAGACGACGCTGTTGCGCAGGAAGTGATCGCGGCCGCCTTGTCCGTTCAGCGGTCCGACCGTGCGGCCGAATTCGCTGGCGATGACGATGAGCGTCTCGTCGAGAATGTTCATCGCCTCGAGATCGGCGAGCAGCGCCCCGAGCCCGGCATCGAGCTCCGCGCCCTGCACGTAGATCGATTGCGCGGCCGCTTTGTCATAGATGTCGGAGTGATGATCCCAGCCGCCGAGGGTGACCTGCACGAAGCGCGTCCCCTTGTTCGACGCGACGAGATTGCGCGCGACGACGAGCGAGTCGCCGAACGCGGTGGAGCCGTAACGCGCATGTTCGGCATCGTCATACGTGAAAAGTGCGTTCACGCCCGGCGCGGCCATCAGCGTCCTGGCCTGATCGTAGAAGTCATTCATGTCGAGCGACGGCTTGCCGAGGGCACCGCTGGTGCGATTCGCGTCGAGCGTGTGCAGCAGATCCCAGCGGCGTGCGAAACGATCGGCGCCTTCGGGATGACTGAGCGTCGAGAGTCCGCTCTCGTCGGTGGTCACGCCGAACGGCGCGTACTTTGCCGGGAGATAGCCGCACGTCGGAATGGAGCCGGCGTTGAGCGCGATGAAGCCGGGCAGCACGTCCGCGGGCGTGCGCGCGGCCTGTGACTCGAGCGCGATCACCGCGCCGATGTGGGGCGCGATGGCGCCGGTGGCGCCACCCGGATTGCGCGCGATCTGCGCCCACACCTGCCCCAGCTGATGCACGGCCGCCCACGAGAGCGCGCTGCGCACGATGGTCAGTTTGTCGAGGTGCTCGGCCGTTTTCGGCAGCAGTCCCTGCGGCCAGCGAAGGTCGCCGTAACTCGTCGGCGCGAGATCGGCCGGCGTCCACGTACCTTCCTTCAGATCCCACGTGTCCGTCTGGCTCGGCGCACCCGGCAGGAAGATGAAGATCACGCTCTTCGCGCTGTTGCGCAGCGTCGCGTGAGTGGTGGTCGTCGAGGCGAGCAGCAGATTCGCGTCGAGGACGTCCGCGAAGTACGACCCGACCAGGGACGTACCGGCGATGCGAAAGAAATGGCGGCGCGAGAAGCTCATACGAACAGGAACTCCACGGTGTTGAGCAGCGCGAACTGCAGGTCTTCGGTTCTCTCCGCAAGCGTGCCACCCTCGAGGTAGTCGATGGCGGCGGCGCGCTCGGAAGAGGTCGGTCGCCGCGAGAGCGTGGCGAGATAGAGCTTGTCGACGATCGTGGCGGGGTCGGTGGTCGTGGCGAGCAGTTGCTGCACGGTCGATTGATTGGCGCGACGCACGCGCTGCGTGACGATCGGATCATTCATCAGCGACAGCGCCTGCGAGATCGCGCCGTCGTTCGTGCGCAGGATGTCGTCGCGGTTGCCGCGCCCGAAGTTGTTCATGAAGACACCGCCGGGCTGCCGGCGCCCTTCGAGCGGATCGGGCAGCTGCACGGCCTTCGTCACCTGCGCCAGGCCCTGCACGTTGAAGCGGAACGGCACCGCGGTGGCGCTGGCAACGGCGTCGAGCAGCACCTCCGCGTGCAGACGGCGCGGATTGCGGCGGGCGAAGTAGCTGACGTCGGGATGCTCGCCGTTGTATTGCGCGGAGCGTTGATACGCGTTCGACAGCGCCATCGTACGGAGGATGGCGCGCATGTCGTAGTTCTTCGCGATGAACTCGGTGGCGAGATCTTCGAGCAGCTGCGGATGCGACGGCTGCGTGTCGAGCTTCGTGAGATCGAACGCGTTCAGCGGCTCGACCAGCGCGGTGCCGAACATCTCCTTCCAGAAGTAGTTCACGCTGGCCCGTGCGAACTGGCGATCGGCGGTGAGCATCCGTCCGTAGGCGACGCGATACGGCTCCCCTGCTCTCGGGGTCTCGCCGGTGGTCAGAAACGCGGGGGTCACGGAGTCGCCGTTCGTGGTCGGCGTGCGCGGCGACTTGTTGCCGTCGGTCGTGTTCAGGCGATACGTGCCGAGGGGATTGGTGGCCACGTCGAAGGTGATGATGTTCGCGTTCGGATTGGCGGGATCGGTGTAGCGCACACCGCGCGAGGTAGTGCGCGAGAAGAACGCGGCCATCTTCCAGAAGTCTTCGCGCGTCTTGCCGCGGAGATACCAGTTCACCAGCTCGAGATGCCCTTTGCCGTCATGACACGAAAGGCAGAGCAGCGGGATGCCGAGAAACTTTTCGGCCGAATGCGCGGCGAGATTGTCGAACGTGTCCTGCGGCGGTCCGTTGCGCTGGATCTGGCGGACGATGTAGTTCGCCACGCCGCTCTGGAAGCTGTTGCCTTCGCCGGCGAGGAGCTCGCGCACCATCGCGTCATACGGTTTATTCGCCGCGATCGAGCCGCGGATCCAGGTGTAGTAGACGTTGCGCCCGAGGTAGTACTCGCGCACGTTGGCGGAGTTCGACACGTTCTGCACCAGGTCGCCGAACCAGAGCGTCCAGCGATCGGTGAACGCGTTCGAGGCGAGCAGCGCGTCGATCTTCTTCGCACGCTTGTCGGGTGCGCTGTCGGCGAGGAACGATTCCACCTCCGCCGGCGTCGGAATGGCGCCGGTCAGATCGATGGTGATGCGTCGCAGAAACTCCTCGTCGCCGGCGAGGGCCGCGGGGACGATCCCGTTCGCGGCGAGCTTCGCATCGATGTGCCGGTCGATGATGCCGGTGTTGGCCGGCACCGCGACGGCACGCCGTTTGGGAGGATCGGCGGCGCCGGAACCGCCGGGCGACAGGCAGAGGCCCCCGATCAGGATCAACGACAGAATCCGTTTCATGATGTGCAATGGACGCGAGCCGCATGGGCCGCGTTTACATCTCTTACAAACGGACGCGCTCGTAATCGTGGAGCTTGTGGATGTCGACGCTGACGATTCCGTCCTCGCGCGCCGGTTTGAACATGCTGGTGAAGCGCGCGCCCCAGACGATCTCGGCCGCTTTGTACGAGGAGCGCGTATGCACGGTCTGCGAGAACGTCTCATCGAAGCCGTTCAGGAGAATCAGGAATTCGGCATCGCATTCGACGAGATCCTCCCCCGTCCACTGCGCCAGCGGGCTCTGGTCGTCGATCGGATGCACGATCGTCCACGCCAGCGGGAAGAAGACCACGCTCTCGCGCTCGAGCGGGAGGGTGATGAATTCGCGATCGGCAGTGGTCACGCCGTCGCGTTTGCGCCGGCTGAGCAGCACCTTCGCCTCGAGATCGACGAGCTGATTGCTGCGGCGATTGACGATGCGGAACATGAACGCGCGCCCGCCGCGGTACGGTGCGATGACGGCGTTGCGGCTGAAGAGGATGTTCGCGACGGGACGCGAGAAGCGCGCGAAGGAGATGCCGGCCATGACCGCCACACCGACGAGGCCGATGAGCGTCTCGACGGTGACGACGATGTTGGCCATGAGATTCGCCGGCGCGATCGTGCCGTAGCCGATCGTGGCCAGAGTGTGGACGCTGAAGAAGAAGGCCTCGGTGAAGCGTCCGGCGATCTGATTCGCGTGCACGCCCGCGAGTGCGCCGTCTCCGAGAGAGACGTACACCACCGCGAAGACGGCGTTGGCGGCGAGATACGCGCCGACGATGAACCCGAAAAACTTCGGCCAGGAGATCGTCAGCAGGTAGTGATACGCGGAGAGCGATTCCCAGAAACGAAGACCTTCGCGCCGGACGTTGAACGTGCCATCGCGATTCAGGAGACGCTTGCGGCTCTCGCGCGCGACGACGGAGCCGAACCCGAGATCGCTGACGTCTTCCATCGCCGCGCGGGCGACGTTCTTCGCCACCAGATGATCTTCGACCGCCGACATGGCTCCATGCTACCGGGGTGTGCTACAAAGCCCAAATGCTGGAACAGGTCACCGTCGAGTCTTTCGAGCCACACGTGGGCAGCAGCTTCTGGGTGGAGTTCCCGAATGGCTCGAAGGTGGAATTGCGACTGACGCGGGCGGCGAAGGTGATGGGCAGCGAGGCCGCACGGCTGCAGCGCCACCCCTTCTCGCTCTACTTCCTCGGTCCGAAGAGCTACCTCCTCCCGCAGCACACCTATCGCGTGACGCACGAGCAGTTGGAGCCGATGGAGATTTTCCTCGTGCCGGTGGGACAGAATGCCGAGGTGTATCAGTACGAGGCGGTATTCACGTAGCGGACGGCGGCGTCCACTTCATCAGGTAGTACACGCCGTTCGTATCGACGTGCACGAAGCCGAGACGCTGGTAGAGCCGCAGCGCGGGATTGAATCCTTCGACGTGAATCGTAACCGGCTTGCCGCACGCCTCTCCGCGCTGCAACACATCGCGTAGCAACTTCGTCCCGATCCCGGTGCCGCGCGCCTCGGGCAGCAGCGCGATGTCGACGAGGCGCAGCTGATCCTTCCACTCATCGATCCAGAGGCGGCCGAGCGCTTTGCCATCGCGCTCGATGATGTTGCGCTCGCACGTCGGGTAGTGAATGCGGTAGTGCTCGTATTGCGCGGCGAACTGCTGATCGAGAAAGGCCGCCTTCTGCTCGTCGCTGAAGGGGAACTGCTGCATCTCCTCGGCACGCGTCGAGCCGTAGAGATAACGCATGAAGGCGTAGTCGGCGTCGGTGGCGGGACGAAGGGTGACCGCGCCGCCCACGGCGCGATCACCCAGCGATTGGCTTTGCTTCACGGTCACTCGGTGGCGTAGTCGATCCGGAGCACGAAGTGCTCGAACGGAGCGACTTCACCGGCGGCGTTCACGAGCGCGCGACGCCCGTTTGCGAGACCGATGACATACGAAGACCACGACGGATCGCTGTCGCCTTCGAATACCGGAACGATGACGTAATAACCACGCGACAGCTTGATGCTCGCGTCGTTCTGGATGCCGAATTCCACCGGCAATGCCACCGATTCGGTGGCGACGGCGGAGATAGCATCACGACGCGTGGCGCCACCCGCCGGAGCACCGCTCTCGGCGCCGACGGTCAGAGCGAGGCTCTGCACGTCATCGACCGGAACGGTGAAGCTGAGCGGATTGCCCTGGCACCCGGTCGTGCGGCTGCACGCCCAGGCAACGAACGGAGCGGTCTTGCGCTCCGCGCCGTCGAAATACGAATGATGCACGAGCAGCTCGACGCCACGGCGTGCACGCGGCTCGGCAGGCGCCCCACTAGCGCCGGAAACCGAGACACGGGCACCGCGGCTGATGAACGCGCCGTCGCCCGAGGGAATGCTCGATGCCGCGCTGAGCGCAGCACCTTCCTCGAACGAGGCGAATCCGATCGCGAGACGCTTCGGCTGCACGACCGCCTCGGTGGCGGCGAACAGCCTGGGACCGACCGCTGCCGCGGCGACGACGCATGTCGACGACGCGATCAGAAACTGGCGCCTTCCCATGAGGTGGCGGTTGGACATGATCAACTCCTTAGGTCTCTCTCTCGTCACTGCGAACCCAGGAAAACAATAGACGGTGTTACCCGCGCGGCGGGAAAACGCCCTGCAGCGCGATGCAGAAGTAGAACGTCAAATACGGCTGGAGGTTGTTGTGCGGCTGGTCGCCCCCGGCGGGAGCAAGAGCCTCACCAGCCATCATCGTCAAGCCGGTGGTGGAGGTGTTGTAGCCGGTACCGCCAGTGGTCGTGGCCAGGCTCACCGCCGGCCCCGGAATGAAGATGTCGCCGCTGTCCGCGGATGCGCGGAGTGCATGCGAGTGCGCGGGAATCTCGCTCTCGAGCAGCGAGACGGTCTCGGAGCCGCCGGTCTCGCCGAGGTCATGAAGCGAGAGGCCAGGCCCCTGTCCCGGATGCATCGGTACACGACCCTGCAGGTCCGGCAGGGCGAAGTTGGACTTGCCGTTGCCGCCGTACGTCGTTCCGAGCAGAGAAAAGAGCGCGGTGTTCTGGGACAGCGGCAGAAGCTGTCCGTCGCACCACGCCCACCCTTTCGGGGCGAAGTTGAAGGGGAAGATTCGAATCTCAGCAACAAATGGATCGGCCATTTCAGTCTCCTCTTTCGTGCATCACTCAGCGGGTGCTTCACTGACTCCTATGTCGGAGACGGGAAGATGCCGAAGAGCGAGATGATGAAATCGACACAGAGGTACGGCTGGAAGTTCGTGTGCGGCTGACTACCGCCGACCGAACCGATCGCCTGCGGATTCAGATTGACCGAGGGCGGATCGGCGATGTACGTGAAGATCGTACCGTCGGTCTGACCGACGACATTGTTTCCGGGGTTGGCCGAGGTACCGGCTGCCGCGGCCGCGAGGAGCGGATGCGAGTGCGCCGGAATCTGACTGACCGTGAGCGTGATCTCTTCCGCGCCTCCGGTCTCCGCGAGAATGAAGCCGTTCCCCTGATGCAGCGGAATGCGGCCGCGCAGATCGGGCAACGCGAACGTCGACTCTCCGTCACCGCCGTAAGTCGTACCGATCAGCTGAAAGAGCGTCTCGTTTTCGCTGATCGGCAAAAGCTGGCCTTCGCAAAACATCCATCCGGCGGGGGCGAAGTTCCCCGCGAACATGCGGATCTCACCAACGTATGGCTGTGCCATGTCACTCCTCCTAGTTCGGCGACGGGAAGATGCCCTGCAGTGCGATGCAGTACGACAAAGTCAGGAACGGCTGCATGTTGAGATGCGCCTGGCTGCCGCCGACGTTCGTGACGCTGTTCGGGTTCATCGACGTGAGACTCGTAGCTGCGTGGTAGAAGTTGTTCAGCGGCGCAAGGAAGGCGCCGGTGGGATTCGACGTCCCGCCCGTGTTCTGCGTCGATGCCTGAAGCACATGCGTATGCGTGGGAATCTCGGCAATCGACAGCGTGTGCGCCGGTTCGCCTCCGCGCTCTCCGAGGGTGTGCCCCGAGCCGACGTGAATCGGCACGCGGCCGCGGAGATCAGGCAGCGCGAAGTTCACGCGTCCATCGCCACCGAACGTGGTGCCGAGGAGTGAGAACAACGCCTGGTTCTGATTGATCGGGAGTAACTGCCCGTTGCACAAAGCCCATCCTTTGGGGGCGAAGACAAAGCTCATGATCCGGATTTCCGACAAGAATGGCTCGGCCATGCTTTCTCCTTTCGATACTTCAAGCCTTACGGCCGTGGGGTTGTGTCATCGCGTTCTCAGGGGCAGGTTCCGCCGATGTAGCCGCCGCCGGTCGGAACCGTGTTGGCCACGTTGCCTGTCGGAGTTCCGCCGTTGTTCGACTGCACGAACGACGTCACCGCGGCATTGTCATTGTTGGCACCGGCGTATCCCGGGAGACGCACGGTCGTCGACTGGCGCTGGCGCAGACGGAAGTCGGTACCGCCGTCGTCGCCGCTGCCGGTGATGCTGTTGGCGAGCGCACCGGCGCCGCCGAGCGTGAGGCAGACCTGATACGTGTCGCCCGGAAGCGTTCCGGCATTGAGGTGGAAGCCGTTCTTCACGAAGGAGAGCGATCCCGGATTGGCGACGGTGTTGCCGGTCACGACGGACTTCAGCGTACCCGAACCGACCACGGCCGTGCCGCCGGTCTGCAGGAAGATTCCGAAGTTGCCGTACTGGTTGATCACGTTGTTCGTGACGTTGATGCTCGACGAACCGCCTTCAGCGTGCACGACCGAGATACCGGAACCCTGCGAGGAACCGGAATCGGGGATGCCCGCGACACCGATCGCGTTGCCGGTGATGGTGCCGGAGAACGAACCGGTGCCCGCTCCCTTCGTCACGCCGATGGCCGTGCCGAGCGAATCGCGCATCGTGTTGTTGGTGATCGAGAGCGTGCCGGTGACGTTCGAACCGCTGCCACCGCCGGTCACGCGGATGCCGCCACCGCCGCTGATCACGGCCGGGTGGTTGTTGGTGATGGAGTTGCCGCTGAAGACCAGATCCGATGACGCGGTGTCGGCGAGGTTGAGCTGGAAGTGATCGCCGCGCGCGGAGGTGAAGGTGCTGTTCTGCACCGTGACGTTCACGACCGCGGTATTGCGCGCGTCGATGAGGAGCGCGTCGTCGCCGGTGGCCGTCGACATGGAGCCGAAGGTGGTGCTCGTGATCGTCAGGCGATTCAGCACGCCGCTCGTGTTGAGAACGGTCATGTTGTTCTCGATGCCGCCGCTGATCGTGCTGTTGCTGATCGAGGCGGAACCGGTGAGCTGCGCGAAGGAGACGCTGGCCTCGTCGGCCGACGGATCGTTCCCGTTCACGCCGTCGATGGTGGTGTTGCTCATCGAGAAGCCGGACACCACGTTGCCGCGGATGGCGTAGTCGCTGAAGTCGTGGAGGTGCATCCAGGCCAGCGACGTGCCGGCGGTGTTCAGCAGGCGGACGCCGACACCCGCGTTATGGATCGTGCCGCCGCTGTTCGGCGCGCCGGTGCCGAGGACCTTGAGACCGCCGACGGTGCCGGTGTTGCTGAGCGAGATGCCGCTCGTGCCACCGGTCGCGGAAATGCTGGTGAACGAGAGATTCGCGGCACCGATCGTGGCGTCATTGACCGCGAGGCCGATGCCGGCCAGCGTGCTCACATCGCCGCCGCCTGAGGTGACCTGCATGCCGGTCGTGCCGGTGAAGAGACCGCTGCCGATGACCGAGACGCCGGTGGTCGACGCGTACGAGGAGAGCGAGCCGAAAGCGACGCTGCCGCTCACGTTGAAGAGGACGACGCCCGCGGCCCCGACCGGGTCACCGCTGGTGCCGACGGCGATCGTGCCGCCGCTGACCGTTTCGAACGTAGCAGTCGCCGGGTTCGAATCGAACTGCGCGCTGGTCACGCGGATTCCGTCAATGGCTGTCGTACCGCTTACTGTCACGTTGCTGAGACCGACTACGTTCACTGTAGCAGGAGCAGTCCCCTCAATGCGAACACCGGATCCGGCCGTCGAGGTGACGGTGGCGTTGGTGAAGCCGATGTTGACCGTGCCAAGTGTGCCGCTGGCGTCGAAGCCGTTGCCGGTGGAAGTGATGTTGTTGTTGTTCGCCAGGACCGTCGTGCCGCTGCTGCTGCCGGCATTCACATCGATCCCTTCGAGCGCCGCGCCGGTGATGATGTTGTTGTAGATCGAGACCGTGCTGGCGGCGTCGAGGAACGCGGAGGTGACGTCAATCGCGTTACCAGTGCCGCTGTTCAGCGCGAGACCCGCGACCTCGGCGCTGACGCCCGGAACCGAGACCGTGGTGCCGGTCGTGGCGACGGTCGGCCGGAGACCGGCGGGGACGAGGACCGTCGGGCCGCCGTTGCCGTTGAGGTTGTGCGGCAGGATCAGACCGACCGCTTCGCCCCAGAGGCGCTGTCCCTGCTCGAGCGTGATGCTGCTGCTCAGCGAAGAAGCGTGGACGAAGATGTAGTCATCGTTGTCGTCCGGATCGCCGACGCCGTTGAGCGGCGTGAGCGAATTGAACGGCGACGACGAGGTGCCGTTGCCGGCGGCGGCCGAACCGTTCACGTACCAGATCATCTCGTGGAACGTGATCGTCACGGTGCCGTTGGCGCTGGCCGGAACACCGGCCGACGGCGCGTCGGTGACGGTGTACTGGAACGAGCCGGAGGTCGCGCCGGGGTTCGGCTGGAACGAGAACGTGCCGTTCGCGTTCAACGTGACGGTGCCGCCGGTGACGGCGCAGACATACGGCGCGGTGGTGTCGGCGCAGCCGACGACGCCGGTGATCGAGAACGGATCGCCCTCGATCGCGTCGACGTCGTTATCGAGCACGCCGGAGCCGCTCGGAGTCGTATCGGCGACATGCGGCGTCGCGCCCGCGGCGA
This sequence comes from Thermoanaerobaculia bacterium, assembly GCA_036261885.1. GTDB lineage: Bacteria > Acidobacteriota > Thermoanaerobaculia > Gp7-AA8 > Gp7-AA8 > QHVT01. The sequence goes on from DATAJY010000020.1 coordinate 79,704, forward strand.
GATCGACGCGGAGCTCCGTGTTGCCGAACGTCTCCCACGAGTCGTTGCCGGCGGCCGGCGGATCGTTGATCCCGTTGACAGTGATGGTGAAGGTGATGGTCGCGCTGGTGTCGACGCCGCCATTCGCGGTGCCGCCGTTGTCCTGCGCGTAGACGGAGACCGTGGCCGAACCGAAGGCGTTCGGTGCCGGGGTGAAGCTCAGCACGCCGGTCGACGAGATCGTCGGCTGCACGCTGAAGAGCGCATTGTTGTTGTTCGAGGCCACGAACGTGACGGTCTGCCCGCCTTCGCCCGGACCGGCGGAGATCGCGGAAGCCCACGCCGCCGAGTACGCGCCGCTGTCTTCATTGACCGTGACGTCGCCGCCACTGGTGAACGACGGCGCGTCGTTCACGGCGTTTACGCTGATGGTGAACGTCTGCGTGGCGGAGGTGTCGTCGCCGCCGTTCGCGGTACCGCCGTCATCCTGCAGGTAAACCGAAACGGTCGCGCTGCCGGTCGCGTTCGCGGCGACGGTGAAGGAGAGCACGCCGCTCGGCGAGAGCGACGGCTGGACGCTGAAGAGCGCGTTGTTGTTGTTCGAAACGAAGAACGTCACGTTCTGCGACGACTCGTTGGCCGGGCCGGCGCTGATGCTCGTGGCCCAGGCCGCCGAGTAGGCGGCGCTGTCTTCGTTGACGCTCACGTCGCCGCCGGAGACGAAGGAAGGCTCGTCATTCACCGGCGTGACATCGATCGTGAAGGTGACGGAGGCCGACGTGTCGTCGCCGCCGTTCGCGGTGCCGCCGTCGTCGGTCAGGTAGACCGTCACGGTGGCGGTACCGTTCGCGTTCAGCGACGGCGTGAAGGTGAGCGTGCCGGCAGCATCGATGCTCGGCTGCGAGGCGAAGAGCGCGTTGTTGTCGTTCGAGACGACGAACGTCAGCGTCTGCGACTCCCCTGCTCCGGCGGAGATCGCGGTGGCCCAGGCCGCCGAGTACGCGCCGCTGTCTTCATTCACGGTCACGTTGCCGCCGGCGGTGAACGACGGCTCGTCGTTGACCGCGGAGATCGTGATCGTGAACGTCTGCGAGGCCGACGTATCGGCACCGCCGTTGGCCGTGCCGCCATTGTCGCTGAGCGTGACCATCACGTTCGCGCTGCCGAACGCATTCGCGGCCGGTGTGAACGTAAGGTTGCCGCTCGCGTCGATGGCGGGCTGCACGGAGAAGAGCGCGTTGTTGTCGTTGACGGCCGTGAACGAAACGGTCTGGCCGCTCTCGTCCGCCGGGCCGGCGCTGATCGACGTGGCCCAGGCGCCGGAGTAGGCACCGGAGTCTTCATCGACGGTGACGTTGCCGCCGCTGGTGAACGACGGAGCGTCGTTGACCGGCGTGACGGTGATCGTGAAGGTCTGCGTGGCCGACGTGTCGTCGCCGCCGTTCGCGGTGCCGCCGTCGTCCTGCAGATACACGGAGACCGTCGCGCTGCCGTTCGCATTCGCGGCCGGCGTGTACGTCAGCGTCCCGTTCGGGGCAACCGACGGACCGGCGGAGAAGAGCGACGGATTGTCGGAGGAAACGACGAACGTCACCGACTGGCCGCTCTCGTTCGGACCGGCGTTGATGCCGGTGGCCCAGCCGGGAACCGTCTGCGGTCCGGCATCTTCGAGCACGGTCTGATTCGCACCGGCGACGAACGACGGCTCGTCGTTCACACCGTTGACGTTGATGGTGCTGCTCTGCGAGGCCGACGTGTCGACGCCGCCGTTCGCGGTGCCGCCGTTGTCGTGCGCGGTCACGGTCACGGTCGCGCTGCCATAGACGTTCGGGGCCGGCGTGAATGTCAGCGTGCCATTCGAGGCGACGGACGGCTGCACGGTGAAGAGAGCCGGATTGTCGTTCGAGACGCTGAAGGTGACGACCTGGCCCGATTCATTCGCCGGGCCGGCCGAGATCGACGTGACCCAGTTCGTGTACGTCTGCGGACCGGAGTCCTCGAGAACGTTCACGGTCGGGCCGACGAGGAACGACGGCGGGTCATTGACCGGGACGATGGTGATGGTCACGGTGGCGTTGTCGGTACCGCCGTTTCCGTCATTGGCCTGATAGACGAAGGAGTCGGTGCCGTTGTAATCGAGGTTCGGGGTGTAGTTGACGGTGGCGGTGGTCGGGCCGGTCGGAACGATCGGACCGAGGGAGCCGTTCGCCGGCGGGGTGACGATGCTGAACGTCAGCGGGTCGCCGTCGACGTCGCTGCCGCTGAGCGTGATCGTCACGGTGGTGTCTTCGTTCGTCGACGCGGTCACGTCGTTGGCGACCGGCGGCGTGTTGCAGGTGACGAGCGGCAGCGTTCCGGCCGGAAGCGAGGGTGCCGCAGGCGAGCAGACGCCGGTGTGCGTTTCGGGGAAGACGCTGGTGGCGACGCCCATCACCGGGAACGTGCTGCCGGTAGTGTTGACGGTGCCGCAGGCGGTGAGGACGATCGAGCCCTGATCGGCCGGCGTGAGTCCTGAGCTCGAGCCGACGGGACGCACTTCGCCGAAGCCGTTGGTCCAGATCACATTGCCCGAATAGGAGCGCACGTGAATCGAGCCGCCGCCGCGGTTCGGATTGCCGGTGTTGAAATCGCCGACGGCGCGAATCGAAGCGCCATCGAGATTGATCGTTTCCTTCGCGGCGAGGTCGACGCTGCCACCGGTGTCACCGGAGGCGCTGTGACCGTCATCGATGACGTTGCCCGACGCGATGATGGCATCGCCGACCGAGATGATGCGAATGACGCCGCCGTAGCTCTTGGAGTCATGCACGCCCGGCAGCGAAGTGATGGTGTAGTAGTTCGTGACCGGACCGTAGATCTCGATCGTTTCGGTCGCGAAGACATCGACGCCCTTGTTGATGGCGCTGCCGGTCGGCGCATCGGCGCGAACGCGGCCTTTGCGGGTGCCGGAGGCGATCGCCAGATCGCGGCCGTCGATGAGGACATCCTTGCCGGAGCGAATGGCCACACGCGCGGCAGCATCCTTGCGCGAAAGCGCGGCGACGAGACCGCGCACCTGAATGCCGCAACCGTCGATCGTCACCGGGCCGGCGCCGCTGGTCTCGCCCTGCGAGATCACGTTGGCGTTCGGTCCGATGAGCACCGCCGGCTCCTCGAACGTGGTCGAGGCGATGGTGATCGAGCCGCCGATCTGATTCGAGGTCCCGCCATCGAGCGCAGATCCGTTGAGGCGTGTGGAGAGAATCGTGCGGCTCGGACCGGAGAGGACGTTGCCGTCGACCGAGATGCTGCCCGCGGCACCGATCACGATCGCGCCGCCGGCGGCGTTGGAGGCGCCGGAGTCGATCGTGGTGCCGGAGGCGAGAGCGACATCGCCGGCGACATTCGCCGTGATCGCTCCGCCGATCGAGCCGCTGGAGCTCTTCGAGGCGGTAGAGACGATGGCGTTGCCGTTCATGGCGAAGTTGCCGCCGACGGTCAACGTGATCGAGGCGCCCGTTCCGGAACCGCTGCGGTTCTCGGCGTAGAGCGCGCCGCCGTTGTTGATCGTCAGGTTGCCGCTGACGTTGAACGCCATGGCGCACGCGCTGGCGCTGGCTCCGTCGTCGTTGCAGTTCACGACGCCGTTGACGGTGAGATTCCCGTCGTCGACGGTGAACACGCCGTTGACGGCACCGTCATGGTCGCTGGCGGAGCCGTCGATCGACGCGAACGACTGTGTGCCGCTCAGCGTGACGTCGTGGGCCAGCAACGCGGGAGTAACGAGAACGACGAGAAAAGACAGCAGAAGCCTGACCGACAGGGATCGCATAAAAAGCCCCTCCGTGGTGACTACCTGAGATTTCGAACTCGTTTTGAGTTGGACCTGCGAATTGAAAAACCGTGTAAACCCACCCGCTCCACAAGCGGGGGCGTCAGCGCAGTGATTGCGTGCGTTGGGGACTCACTGCCTCTCTCGGACGATGCCAGACAATTTAGCGTCAGTTCCGGGGAAAGGCAAGCGTGGATCCGCCTCTGTATGGCGACCATGCAGCCCCCCTGTAAAGAACTAAGGATCTCCCCTTCCCGCATGTATCCGGCATGAAAGCGAAGGCCGCCACGATGACTCGTGGCGGCCTTTCCGATGAGGCGTGTCAGGAAGAACGTACGGTTAGAACGGGCAGTATCCGGTGGACCAACCGCCGCCGTTGGGGAGGTTGTTGGTCACGGTGCCGGACGGCGTGCCGGTGTTGCGGTTCTGAATGTACGTAGTGACGGCGGCGTCGTCGTTGTTCGCGCCGGCGTATCCATTCAGATAGACCGTGGTGCTCTGGCGGTGGCGGAGGCGGAAGTCGGTACCGCTGCCGACGCCGTCGCCGGATCCGACGATGGAGTTCTCGAGTGCTCCCGCACCACCGAAGTCGAGGCAGACGCGGAAGGTGTCGCCGGGGAACGTGCCGCTGTTCAGCTGGAAGCCGTTGCGACCCGCCGGCGGCGCCACCGCGACGTTGTTGCCGTAGTTGCCGATGGTGTTGCCGGTGATCACGGCCTTGATGTCGCCGCTGCTGGCGCTCGCACCGCCGCCGGCCTGCACGAAGATGCCGTTCAGGTTGTACTGGCGGACGGTGTTGTTGGTGATGTTGGCCGTCAGCGAGCCGAGCTCCGCGAGGACGATCGAGATGCCGTTGCCTTCGAGCGAGCCGGAGTTCGCGGTGGCCGCCGTACCGATGTTGTTGTTGTTCAGCGTTCCGGAGAGCGTGCCGTTGCCGATGCCTTCCGTGACGCCGATGGCCGTTCCGCGCGCACCGTTGATGGTGTTGTTGGAGATGTTGTAGGTGACGTTCGGCGAGGAGCCGGCACCGCCGGTGGTGAGGCGGATGCCACCCGCGCCGCTGACGGTGCTCGGATGGCTGTTCGAGAAGTTGTTGCTGGTCAGCACGAAGTCGCCGTTCGGGCTACCGGTCGAGGCGTTGTACTGAATGTGATCGCCGCGCGTGGAGGTGAACGTGCAGCCGGTGACCGTCGCCTTCAGCGTGGCCGTGCCCGAGGCTTCGAACAGGACGCCGTTGTCGCCGAAGGTGGTTCCGTTCGCACCGATGTTGACCGTGTTCAGCGTGATGCGATCGAGCGTGCCGGTGGTGTTGAGAACGACGATGTTGTCCTCGTAGCCGCCGCTCACCGCGCTGTTACTGATGGTCGCGCTGCCGGTCAGCTCGGTGAAGTAGATCGAGCCGTCATTGGTGGCGTCGTTGTCACCGTTCGTACCGTTGATGGTGGTGTTGTCGAGCGTGAAGTTCACGACGCCCGAGCCGCGGATGGCCCAGTCGGTGAAGTTGCTCATGAGCAGGTCGTTGAGAACGACGCCGCGGGTGTTCGTCAGGCTGATGCCCGTCGCGGCACGCTGGATCGTGCCTCCGTTGCCCGCGCTCGCGCCGCCGCCGATGGTAAGGCCACCGAAGCCCGCGGTCGTGCCGGTGTTGTTGAGGGTGATGCCGGTCGCCGGACCCGAGGCTGCCGTACCGGCGGTGATCGACTTGAAGATCAATCCGGCGGAGGCGATGTTCGTATTGGAGACGTTCAGCGCGGTCGCGGTGGTCGTGCTCAGCGTGCTGTTCACATCGGTCGACGAGACGGTGCCGCTGCTCGTGGCCACGAAGGCGCTGTTCGCGCCGGTGGTCAGGGTCAGGGTGCCGGTGAACGCGTACGTGCCGCTGTTGGTCGTGAGCGAGACACCGGTGCCGTTGCTGGTGGTGATCGTGCCGTTGTACGTCGCGTTCACCGAGCTGCCGGTGATGCGATAGGCCGTGCCCGCGCCCGACGAGATGTTGGTGATCGTGCTGGTCGCGCCGGCAATGAACGTACCGGCCACGGAGCTGAGGTTGACGCCGGTGGTCGCGCTGTTCGTGCTGGTGATCTGCGTCGGCTGCAGGTTCGTGGTGACGGTCGAAAGATCGACCGCCGGACCATTCGTCGCCTGGATGACGGGATTGTTGGTGTTGGCGACGAGTTGCAGACCGGCAGAGCCGGTGTAGGCGGTGCCGCTGCTGGCGAGCAGGCCGGTGCCGCTGTCGGCGTAGATGCTCAGCGTCGGGAACGTCAGATCGCCCGCAACCGTCGTGAGGAGGATGCCGCTGGCGCCGACGCCGTTGCCCGGCGCACCGACGGTGGTCGTGCCGGCATTCACGTTCTGGAACGTGCCGCCCGCGGTCGCGTCGAACGTGGCGTTCGAGATCGCGATACCGGTGCCGCCGGTGTTGCCGCTGATGGTGTTGTTGGAGAACGCGGTGATCGTCGACGACCCGATCGCACCGCCGGCGATGTTGATGCCGGTCGCAGTCGAAGTGACGGTGTTGCCGACCAGCGAAATCGAGCTCGCACCGGTGCTGGTGCGCGCGTAGTCGATGCCGTTGCCGGTAGAGGTGATCGTGTTCGACTGGATATCGGCCGTGATCGTGCCGGTGCCGTTGTTGTTGAGGTCGATCGCTTCGGCGCCCGCGGAGGTGACGATATTGCCGATGAACGTCAGAGAGGCGTTGCTGGCGCCGGTGGTGGTGACGTCCGCGGCGTTCGTGGTGCCGCCGTTGATGCTGAAGCCGCGGACTTCGACGCCGGTCACGTTCGTCACGCGCACGACCTCGTTCGCAGCGCCCGGTCCGATGAGCGGGCGGTTCGTTGCGGTGATGAGGTCATTCACCGTCTGGCCGTTGGTGGTGGTACCGACGTCGAGGTCGATCCCCTGCCCCCACAGCTTCTGGTTGGCCTTCATGATGTTCGAGCCGTCGTAGTTCGTGGCGGTGCCGTCGCCTTCCATGACGTAGATGATCTCGCCCGCGGCCGATGCGGTAATGGCTGCGGCGAGCGTCTGGTGCGGCGTGAGAGACGTACCGTTGCCGACGGTGGGAGCGTTGTTCTTGACGTAGCGGACAGCCGGACCGAGGAGCGTGACGTTCACGGTGCCGGTGACGTCATTCAGACCGTCGTTGATGCGATAGGTGAACGAGTCGGCGACGGTGCTGACGTTCGGCGTGTAGACGAACGAACCGTCGGAGTGAATCGTGACGGTGCCGTTCGTCGTGGTGGTCGTGGCAGTCGAACCCAACGGCACCGCCACGAGACCGGCATTGCCGGTGACGCCGGTGACCGTAAGGGTGCTGAATGAAACGTTCAGAGTGTCGGGATCGGTGTCGTTCGCTTTGACGCCGGTAGTGCGCGGCGACGCGGCGATGTCACCGGTCTTGGCGACGTTGGTGGCCGGAACGGTCACGTTCCCCGCGATGTGGAGCGTCGTGCCGCCGAGGGCGTTGTAGGTGTCGGTGACGGCGGTCGGCGCTTCGTTGATGTCGGTGATGCTGACCGTCACGGTCGCGGTGTCGCTCAGGTTCGGCGTGCCGTTGTCGGTGATCTGCACGGTCAGCGAGAACGACTGCACGACCTCGTAGTTGAGCTGGGCGACGTTGGCCACGCTGATCTGGCCGGCGTTGTTGATCGCGAACGCGCCGCCGGTGTTCCCCGCGGTGATCGCGAACGTGTACGTCTGGCCGGCGTCTTCGTCGGTGAACGGCAGGACCGCGCCGACGAGCGTCGCGTTCGGGCTGTTCTCGTTGATGGTGCGCGCCGCGTCGTTGAGGATCGGCGCTTCGTTCACGTCGATGACGTTGATCGTGACCGTGGCGCTGCTCGACGCCGGAATCGCGGCGTTGTCCGTCACCTGCACGGTAAGCAGGTACGGATCGTCCGGACCTTCGTAGTTCAGCGCGCCGACCACCGTGATCTGGCCGGTGGAGCTGTTGATCGCGAAGACGCTGCCGGTGTTGCCGGCGGTGATCGCGTACGTCAGCGTCTGCCCCGCATCTTCCTCGGTCGCCGCGACGGTGCCGACGACGGTGGCGTTGGGGCTGTTCTCGTTCACGTTGAACGACTGATTGCCGATGACCGGCGCGTCGTTGACGTTGTTCAGATTGATGGTGATCGTGGCGGTGCCGGTGAGATTGCCGGCGCCGTTGTCCTGCGCCTGCACGGTGAGCGAGAAGGTCGGCGTGACCTCGAAGTTCACGGCCAGGCTGTTCGCGACCGTGATCTGGCCGCTGCTGCCGTTGATCGTGAACGCGCCACCGGTGTTGCCGGCGGTGATCGAGTAGGTCAGCGTCTGGCCGGCGTCCGGATCGGTCGCGGAGACCGTGCCGACCACCGTGGTGTTCGCGCTGTTCTCGTCGAGGGCGAACGTCGCCGGCGTCACCACCGGGTTCTCGTTCGCATCGGTGACGTTGATGGTGATGGTCGCGCTGCCGCTCAGGTTCGGCGCGCCGTTGTCCGTCACCTGCACGGTGAGCGAGTACGACGACAGCGCTTCGTAGTTGATCGGGTTGGCGACGGTGATCTGGCCGTTGGCGCTGTTGATCGCGAACGCGCCGCCCGTGTTGCCGGCGGTGATCGCGTACGTCAGCGTCTGACCGACGTCAGGGTCGCTCGCCGCGACGGTGCCGACGACGGTGCCGTTGGCGCTGTTCTCGGCGATCGCGAACGTCGCCGGAGTGACGACCGGGTTCTCGTTGAGATTGTTGATGGTGACGGTGACGGTCGCGGTGTCGGTGAGATTGCCGGCGCCGTTGTCCTGCACCTGCACCGTCAGCGAGTAGGAGCTGACGGCTTCGTAGTTGATCGGGTTGGCGACGGTGATCTGGCCGTTGGCGGGGTTGATCGCGAACGCGGTACCGGTGTTGCCGGCGGTGATCGAGTACGTGAGCGTCTGGCCCGCGTCTTCGTCGCTCGCAGCGACGGTACCGACGACCGTACCGTTGGCGACGTTCTCATTCACGCTGAACGACTGGTCGTTGACGACCGGCGCGTCATTCACGTTGTTGAGATTCACGGTGATGGTGGCGGTGCCATTCAGCACCGGCGCCCCGTTGTCGGCCACCTGCACCGTCAGCGAGAACGACGGCGTGGTCTCGAAGTTCACCGCGGCGGAGTTCGCGACCGTGATCTCGCCCGTGCTGGCGTTGATCGCGAACGCGCCTCCGGTGTTGCCGGCGGTGATCGAGTAGGTGTGCGTCTGGCCGGCGTCCGGATCGGTGTAGCTCACCGTGCCGACCGAGGTGGCGTTCGCGCTGTTCTCGTTGAGGTTGAACGTCGCCGGAGTGACCACCGGCGTTTCATTGAGGTTGTTGATGTTGATCGTGATGACCGCCGTGTCGGTGCCGAGCGGCGTACCGGCGTCGGAGATCTGCACGGTGAAGGCGTACGAGGTCGTGATCTCGTAGTTGAGCGCCGCCGCGACCGTGATCTGGCCGGTAGTCGGGTTGAGAGCGAACTCCCCTCCCGCGTTGCCGGAGATGATCGAGAACGTATCGCTCGGACCGTCCGGATCGGAGAAGGCGACCGATCCGACCACGGCGCCGATCGAGCTGTTCTCGTCGACGTTGAAGGACTGGTCGTTCACGATCGGCGCTTCGTTGGCGTCGATGAGGTTGATGGTGATGGTGTTCGATCCGGTGAGCGGCGGAACGCCGTTATCGGTGACGTCGACCGTGAGCGAGAAGGTCGGCGTCGTCTCGAAGTCGAGCGCGGCCACGTTGGCGACGGTGATCTCGCCGGTGCTCGCATTGATCGCGAACGCACCGCCGGTGTTGCCGGCGCTGATCGCATAGCTGTGGGTCTGGCCGATGCCATCCGGCTCGGTGTACGTCACGGTGCCGACGCTGGTGCCGTTCGGGCTGTTTTCGTTGACCCCGAAGGTCGCGGCATTCACGACCGGCGCCTCATTAATGTTGTTCACATCGATCAGGTAGACCTCGGTGTCGCTGGCAGCCGGAGTGCCGTTGTCCGTCACCTGCACGGTGAGGCTGAAGTTCGGATTCGTTTCGAAGTCGACCGCGGCCGAGTTGGCGACCGAGATCTGGCCCGATCCGTTGATCGCGAATGCGCCACCGGTGTTGCCGCCGATGATCGCGAACGAGAGCGTCTGGCCGGCATCCGGATCGTTCGCGGTCACCGTCGTCACGGTCGTGCCGTTGGCGGCGTTCTCCGTGACGTTGGCCGGAACGAGGGCGGAGACGAGCGACGGAGCCTCGTTGAGGTTGTTGAGATTGATCGTGATGGTCGCGGTGTCGGTGAGGTTACCCGCACCGTTGTCCATCACCTGCACCGTGAGGCTGAACGTCGGATTGACCTCGTAATTGAGGTCGGTGACGTCGGCGACGGTGATCTGACCGGTGCCCGGGTTGATCGCGAAGGCGCCGAGGGCATTGCCGCCGGTGATCGAGTAAGTCAGCGTCTGGCCGGCATCTTCATCCGACGCGGCGACGGTGCCGACGACGGTGCCGTTGGCGCTGTTCTCATCGACGTTGAAGGACTGGTCGTTCACGACCGGTGCGTCGTTGACGTTGGTGAGGTTGATGGTGATGGTCGCGGTGCCGCTGAGGGCCGGAGTCGGAGCGCCGGCATCGGTGACCTCGACGGTCAGCGCAAACGTCGGCGTAACTTCGAAGTTGACGTCCGCGGTGTCGGCGACAGTGATCTCGCCGGTGCTCGCATTGATCGCGAACGCGCCGCCGGTGTTGCCCGCGGTGATCGCAAACGTGTGCGTCTGGCCGGTGGTATCGGGCTCGGTGAACGTCACGGTGTGCACCGACGTGCCGTTGGCGCTGTTCTCGTTGAGGCTGACCGTCGCGGCGTTCACGACCGGCGCTTCATTGAGGTTGTTCAGGTTCACGGTGATGGTCGCGGTGTCGGTGAGGTTGCCGGTGCCGTTGTCCGTCACCGTGACCGTGAGCGAGAACGTCGGGTTGACTTCGAAGTTCAGCGCGGCGGTGGTGAGAACCGTGATGCTGCCGTTGGCGCTGTTGATCTGGAACGCGCTGCCGGTGTTGCCGCCGGTGATCGCGTACGACAGCGTCTGACCGGCGTCCGGATCGGTGGCTACGACCGCGCCGATGGCGGTGCCGTTGGCGCTGTTCTCATCGACGTTGAACGTCGCATCGTTCGCGACCGGCGCCTCGTTGAGGTTGTTGAGATTGATGGTGATCGTGGCGGAGCCGGTGGCGTTGCCGGAGCCGCTGTCGTCGGTGACGTCGACCGTCAGCGAGAACGTCGGATTGGTCTCGTAATCGAGAGCGGCAACGCTGGCGACGGTGATCTCGCCGGTGCTCGCGTTGATGGCGAAGGCGCCGCCGGTGTTGCCCGCCGAGATCGCGAACGTGTGCGTGTCACCGGAATCGGGATCGCTGAACGTCACGGTGCCGACGCTGGTGCCGTTTGCGCTGTTCTCGTCGAGCGAGAACGTCGCCGCGTTGACGCTCGGCTGGTCGTTCACGTTGGCGACGGTGATGGTGATGGTGTCGGAATCCTGCTGCGCACCACCCGACCCGGTGTTGCCCAGATCGTTCGTGATGATGTCGATCTGCGCCGCGCCGAAGTAGTCCGGCGTCGGCGTGAAGATCAAGCCGTCGAGCGAGGCGTTGATGTTGGCCAGCGTTCCGGTGAGCGTCACGGACGCGGTGTTGTTGTTGGTGATCGTGGCGCCCGTGTCGGCGGTCAGGGTGCCGTTCATCGCGTCCAGCGTGACCTGCAGCGAGCCCGCACCCGCGTCGACGTCGGCGATCTGAATGGCGTTGCCGCCACCGGTCGTGAAGCTGAGCGTCGTGTCTTCGTTGGTGTTCTGCGCGCCCGGCACGGTGTTGACCGGCGTGTCATTGACCGCGGTCACCGTGATCGTGAACGACTGCACTGCCGACGTCGCCACCGGCGTACCGTCGTCACTGAGCGTGATCGAGATGGTCGCGGTGCCGTTCGCATCGGCGGCCGGAGTGTAGGTCAGCGTGCCGTTGGCGGCGACCGACGGCGCGAGGAAGAAGAGTCCGGCGTTGGTGTTGCCGACCACGTTGAACGTGAGCGTCTGACCCGCTTCGTCCGCCGGTCCGGCACTGATCGCGGTGGCCCAGCCACCGACGGTCTGCAGGCCGGCATCTTCGGCGACGGTCTGATTCAGGCCCTTGGTGAAGCTCGGGACGTCGTTGACCGGGGTGATGGTGATGGTGAAGGAGACGGTGCCGGAGCTGTTCGTTCCGCCACCGTTGTCGAAGAGCGTCACATCGACGCTGCTCGAGCCGTTCGCATTCGCGGCCGGCGTGAAGGTGAGATTGCCGCTGGCGTCGATGGCCGGCTGCACGAGGAAGAGTCCGGGCGTCGCGGCGACGACGGTGAAGCTGAGCGTCTGGCCCGCTTCATCCGCGGGACCGGCGCTGATCGCGGTCGCCCACGCGGCGCTGTACGCCGTGTCTTCCGGCGAGTTGACGTTGCTGCCGGCGGTGAAGCTCGGCGTGTCGTTGACCGGCGTGACGGTGATGTTCACCGTGGCGGTGTTCGAGAAGACCGTGCCGTCGTAGGCGCGCCAGGTGAAGCTGTCCGGACCGTTGTAGTTCGGATCGGAGTCGTAGCTCCACGATCCATCCGGGTTGAGCGTGACCAGGCCATGCACCGCATTCGCCACGATCGACAGCGTGAGGGCGTTGCCGTCTTCGTCGCTCGCATTCGCGAACAGCCCCGGCGCCACCACGTTGAGAATCTGATCCTCGGCGACGCTGCGGGAGTCGTTCGTCGCCACCGGCGCATCGTTCAGGTTCGTGACATTGACGGTGATGATGCCGGTGTCGCTGAGGCCACCTTCATCCGTGACCTTCACGGTGAGCGTGAAGACCGGGTTGACTTCGAAGTTGACGGCGTTGCGGTTCGCGACCGTGAGCTGGCCGTCGCCGTTCGGGAGCGGCGTAATGGCGAACGCGCCACCGATGTTGCCGCTGAGGATCGAGAACGTGTGGGAATCGCCCGCCTGATCGGTGACGTCGACGACGCCGACGACCGTGCCGTTCGGAACGTTCTCGGCCACCGTGAGCGTGCCGTTCTTCACCTTCGGCTTGTCATTCACCTCGATCGTGACCTTGGCCACGTTCGAAGACTGCGAGCCGTTCGAGGCGGTGTAGGTGAAGTGATCTTCTTCAACGGATGAAGGAGCGGTTGGCGTGTACTGGAAGCTGCCGTCCGGATTGAGGGTGACGGCGCCGTGATTCGGCTCGCTGACTTTCGTCGCCGTGAGCGGCTCGCCGTTCGGATCGACGTCGTTCTTCAGAACGCCCTTGGCGACCGGGATGACGAGCGACTGCCCCTGCGGACGAACGTAGTCGTCATCGTTGGCCGTCGGACCGGAACCGGTGGCGACGCGCGCACGGATGGCGAAGTAGAGGAACTGATCGACCGGGTTGCCCCAGACCCACGCGTGGCTGAACTGGAAACCGGTATCGCCGGCGCCGAGGACGCGCGCGCCGAGGGCCGGGATGTTGCCCCAGTCTTCGAGAAGACCGTCCATGACGATGACGCGGGGATCTCCGAAGTCGACGGCCCGGCGGCGGCCGGGAGCATCCGAGGGATAGAGGAGCACCGCGCCGGTCGGGGTGTTCAGCAGCGACTGCGAAGCCGCGCCCGACGAGCCGATGAAGCCGAGATGCATGTTGAAAGGAAGGCCGGGCGCCGGCTGAAACGCGGTGAAGGGCACGCGCGTCTCAACGGTCATGGTCCCGGTCTCGGAGCTCATGGTGCCGGTCGTCCCCGTCTCATCGACGTCGATCGGTTCCCCGAGCGTGCCGTTGCTGCAGAGGAGACGATGGGTGCGTGTCACACGCGCCGTCGTATCGTCGTTCGTCGTCTGGATGACGAATATCTGGTCGACACCATTCATCGTGCCGACCGTGCAACCGGTGGACGGATCGTGATCGACATCGAACAACACGCGGAACTCACTCGTTGCAGCCGACGCAAAACACGGCAGCAGCACGAGCACAGCGAGAGTGAAGTAAAAGCGCACCCGGCCAGCGGTCATCACAACCTCTTCCTTTGTTTGGAACGAAAAACACGGCACACGCTCACCCCATAGTGCGTGGTGCCGAGTCCCGATATGCGGACGTGCGGGATGATAGCAGTTTTCGGAAGTGGCGTTGCGGAAGAAATACTGACAAAACGACTGACAATAAAAAAAGACCGGCGGCCTGAACCGCCGGTCTCGAACCACGCCCTGCACGCGCCGGGGGGCACGCGCCACGTCCACGGGTCGTCCGTCACTACGTCCCGTTTACTCGTTCACTCATTCCACTTTCAGTCCTCGACTTTGACCGAGCGGGCCAGGATCGTCGTCGCATCGACGCGCGTCCCTTCCGCTTCGACGTCGTCGCCGACCTGAATCTCCGCCAGCGTGATGGTCTTGTTCTTGTCGCCGCGGAGCCGCGTCGAGCTGTTGACCTTCACGGTCACGACTCCGGCTGAGGTCGTCACCGTCAGCTGATCGGTCCCGACCGAGGCGACGGAGCCGGTGATGCGCACTTCCTCTCCCTGAGGATTCGTGTTCTGCACGATCACGAGGAGAGCCGTCTTCGTCGCACCGTCGGTGCTGGTGGTCGCCTTCACATGCACGCGCGTGCCGACCTGGATGTCGGTCGCCGCCACCGGAGCATTTCCCTTGGTGATCATCGTCGCGGCATCGAGGACGAACGTCTCTTCGAGCTTCTTTGACGTAAAGACCACCAGTTGCGTCGCGGAGACGCTGCGCACGGTGCCTTCGTACTCCCGCACCGCCGGCTGATCGTCGTCGCCGCTGTCATCGCCGTTCGTGTTCTGCACGATCACGAGCATCGCGGTCACAGCGTCTTCGACTTTCTTCGCTTTCACGTGCACGCGCACGCCGGGCAGGAGCTCGGCCGGCGTGACCGGCGTCTTACCTTTGCGAAGGATCGTCTCCGCCGTCAGTTTCACCGTCTGTTCGCCGCTGCGCTGCGAGAGCACCACCAGCTGTTCGGCCGTGGCGCTGACGATCAGCCCTTCGATTTCGAACACCGGCTCGACGCTGCGTCCGACGCCGCGACGGCGGCCGGAGCCATTCTTGACGGCGGTGCCGGGGCTCAGCTGCACCGCGAGAAAGGAGGAAGGATCGTCGACGCGCAGGCTGGCCTGCACGCCATCGGTTTCACGGGAGAAGTCGAGCTCCGCGTTCTCCGGAACATCGACGAACGCAAACTCGCCGCTCGCGTTGAGGACGGTCGCCATGCCGGTGCCGCGCACCGAGACCCGGACCCCTGCAGGACTGCTCTCGGAGGTGCCGGACATCGTGACCTGGCCGGACAGCATGGCACTGCCATACGCGCCGGTCATCGTCGACTGGTGCTCGCGCGAACAAGCCGCCAGCATCAGTCCGAACATCATCAGCGTTACAAGAGACTTCACTCTCATCCTCAGGGTCCTCCGGAAAAAAAGAAACGGGGGGCGTGCGGTACGCCCCCCGTTTTGTTTCAGATCGATGTAGTTAGTTATTTCGTCTGCGGCGCGATTCTACACGGCCACTCTTCGCGGAGTGTGAGCTGAATCACGTTTGCTTCAATTCTCGACTTCGGCAGAGTCGCCGGTGCGATGGTCGGAGATCTGGAAGCGAAGGAACTGATGAACGGCGTCGATGCCGCGGGCGTCGTCCGTGCGCACGACCACGCGCCCGCCCCGCTCGAGCTCTTCATATCGATAGGTAATGCCGGCGCCGAGCTCCTTCATCGTCACGACGCCGTCGGGCACGCGCGCGTGGATCGCCTCCGGCTTCGTGAACACGCCGGCGGAGAACTCTTTCGCGATTACCTGCAGGTGCGCGCGAATCTGCGCGATGCCGGCGGCGTCCGCGGCGTCGTTGACGCGCACTTCGATGGCGCCGCCGTTTTTCGTCAGGCGAAACGAATGTTTCGTCGTCTGGTGCGAGAAGCCCATGACCGCGTCGCCGCGTTGATCGACGCCATGCGCATCCGCTGCATGTGCGCCGGCTCCGTGCGCATGTTCCGCCGGTTGCGCGTTCTGCGGGGCGGCCATGTGCTGCGCGTGCATGGGGCAGGCGGCGGGATCGCCGCCAAGGGTGAGGAGAAGCAGGAACAGATTCATTGCGGTTTCGTCCTTCCAGTTGATTCGTTGTCCAGGATCGATTCGAGCAGCCGCGCCGGCTCGCCGTCGGCCGTGCCGGCGAGACGCGCATCCCACTGTTGGAGGATCGCGACGAGCTCTTCGCGCATCGCCGTCATCTCCGCGATGCGGCGATCGAGGTCGGTCAGCTTCTCCCCCGCCATCGCCCGGACGCCACGGCACGGCGCCGCACCTCCGTCGCGCTGGCGAAGAATGCGCTGTACCTCGACGAGAGAAAAGCCGATCGCCACCGCTCTCCGGATGAGCGCCACACGGTCGACCGACTCACGCGGAAAGCGGCGGTAGCCGTTCGCTCCGCGCTCGGCGGCGGGAAGAAGTCCCAGCCGCTCGTAGTGGCGAATCGTGTCGGCACTCACACCGCACAGCCGTGCAAGCTCTCCCGAAAGAATCTCGTCATTCATTCCGCAACCAACGTAAACTGTGGAATCGGTTCCAGGGTCAAGAGTCCCGCGGCGACGTTTTTGCAAACTACGCAAAAAGGATCCAGGTGTCTGAACAGACGAAGCCGTTCCACCTCGTCCGCGGCGGCGATGAAGATGCGCGAGATCCGCGCGATCACGAGCTGGCCCGTCTTCGTTCGGAACTGGAGGCGCGAGACCGCCAGGAAACGGCCATCGCGGAGCTCGGACAGGCCGCGCTCACCGGCGTCGATCCGCTGATCCTCCTCGGACAGGCGTGCGCGCTCGTCGAGCTGACGCTGCAGGTTTCTCACTGCCGCGCCCTCGAGATCACCCCCGGCGGACGCACGATCGTCCGCAGCGCCCTCGGTGCGAACCGCTCGTTTCTGCGCTGCACCCGCGACTCCGACGAAGATGAGTCTCTCGGCATGGTCACACTCCTCGCCGATGGCCCCTTCACCTTCTCGCATCTCGACGAAGAGACGCGCTTCAAGGCCACGCATCTTCGCGGATACCACGGCGTTCGCAGCGGCGCCGGCGTCGTCATTCGCACGCAGTATGGCCCGTTCGGCGTGATCCTCGCCTACTCCGACGACGAGCGCGTCTTCGCCGAATACGAGCTCGCGTTCCTCCGCTCGACCGCCAACATCGTCGGCGAAGCGTTCACCCGCGCGCGTACCGAACAGGCGTTGCGCAAATCGGAGGCGCGCCTCAAACAGCTGATTGCGACGACGCTCGACGCGGTCATCACCGTCGATCGCTCGATGAACGTCATCGAATGGAACCGCCGCGCGGAAGAGACGTTCGGCATCGCCGCGGCCGAAGCGCTCGGGTCGCCGCTGCGCGACATGCTGCTTCGTCCGCGTTACGTCGACCTCCTGCGTCGCGCGATGTACCGCTATCAGCAACGCGGCTCGACCTCACGTCTGCGGCAGCGCATCGAAACGGTGATGCACGGCGCGAACGACGAGGCCATCCCGGTCGAGATCACCATCGCCCCCGCCGGGCGCGGCCACGATGCGACGTTCACCGCGTTCGTGCGCGACATCTCCGCACGCCAGCGCGCGGAACGCGAGCTCGAACAGCGCGAGAAACGATTTCGCACGATCGTCGAGAAAAGCTGGAGCGGCGTGGTGCTGCTCGACAGCGAGCTGCGGTTCTCGCTCACCAGCTCGTCGACGCACCATCTCATCGGCTACGAGGAAGAGGAGCTCGTCGGCCGTTCGCTTTTCGAGTTCATTCATCCGCGCGAGGTCGGTAAGGCGCGCGAGATCTTCAATCGCATTCTCGAGAAGGCCAATCACGAAACGCACGGCGAGCTCCGTTTCCGGCACAAGGATGGCCGCTGGATCTGGCTCGAAGGCTTCAGCCAGAACCTGTTGCACGAGCCGAGTGTCGGCGCCGTCGTGCTGAATTACCGGGACGTTTCGCAGCGCAAGGAAACGGAGAAGCAGCTCGAATATCGCGCCTACTACGACTCTCTCACCGGGCTGCCGAACCGGCTGCTGTTCCGCGACCGCCTGGTGAACAGCCTCGCCCACGCGCAGCGCAATCGCGTCGGGGTCGCGGTGATGTATCTCGACGTCGATCACTTCAAGCTGATCAACGACGGCCTCGGTCATTCGTTCGGCGACCTGCTGCTCGCCGACGTCGCCAGGCGGCTGCAGGCATCGTTGCGCGCATCGGACACGATCTCGCGCATCGGCGGCGATGAGTTCAGCATCCTCCTCCCCGAGGTCACGAACGCCGAGGCGGTGGCGGGCGTGGCGCGGAAAATCCTCGAGGCGCTCGCGAAACCGTTCAAAGTCCAGAATCACGAGATCTTCGTCACCGCCAGCATCGGCATCAGCTGTTTCCCCGCGGATGGCGAAGACGCGGAGACGCTGCTCAAATGCGCCGATGCGGCGATGTACCGCGCGAAAGAGCTCGGCCGCAATCAGGCCCAGCTCTTCACGGCGAGCATGAACGAGCGTTACGTCCGCCGGCTCGCGCTCGAGCAGCACCTGCATCACGCCATCGAACGGCAGCAGCTCGAGCTTTACTACCAGCCGCTGTACGACCGCGCGCGGCGGCGCATCGTCTCCCTCGAAGCATTGCTGCGCTGGCGCGATCCGCATCGCGGCATCGTGCAGCCCTCGGAGTTCATCGAGCTCGCCGAAGAGACCGGCATGATCGTCGGCATCGGCGAGTGGGCGTTGCGCACCGCATGCAATCAGCTCAAGCGCTGGCACGAGCGCGGGCTCACCTCGCTGCGCATGGCCGTCAACATCTCCGCCGTGCAGTTGCAGCATCGCGGACTCGTCGACGTGGTGCGCAGCGCGCTCTCCGACGCCGACCTCGCGCCGCAGATGCTGCAGCTCGAGATCACCGAGAGCGCGGCGATGCAGAGCTTCGATCTGACGTTGAACGTGCTGCGCGAACTGCGGGCCATGGGAGTGAGCGTCGCCGTCGACGACTTCGGCACCGGCCAGTCGTCGCTCATCTACCTCAAGCATTTCCCGATCGACACCGTGAAGATCGACAAGGAGTTCCTCCGCGAGGTGACGTCCGACGAGACCGCGGCCGCGATCGTCTCGTACGTCATCAACCTCGCGCACACCCTCGGCTTGAAAGTAGTCGCCGAAGGGGTGGAAACGGAGGAGCAGTACACGTTCCTGCGCCACTACGCGTGCGACCTCATGCAGGGATACCTCTTCAGCAAACCGCTCCCCGCCGACGACGTCTTTCCTTTCCTGCAGCACGCGATCACGCGCCCGAGAACACTCGAGGTGCGACGGCCCGATCTGTAGCGAACGCTCGGTTCGCCACACTCCGCCCGCGCTCGCTTCACCAGGCAAAGCGGTTCGCGCGTTGCACTGAGTCGAGGCAGGAGGTGGCTTGATGAAATACAAACTGCCACTGCTGCTCGCGTTGTGCGTGCTTCTCGTTCCAGGCACCGCGCACGCGTTGCAAACCGATGATCTGATCGCCATCACCGCCATGCCGCTCGCGGTCGCGGACGTAGTTGCGCTTCCCGACGTTCCGCGAAACGACGTCATGACGGTCGTCACCACGCTCAATCGCGCCGCGGTGCCGGCGCCGCAGTTCATCGAGATCGTTCGCTACGCGCCGATCGCCATCGTCACGCCGGCAGAACCGCGCTTCACGACTTACGTGACGCAGGAGTACGACCGCGGCATCGTCGGCCAGCCGCTTGCGCTGGCGATCGCGGATCGTTACGACTCGTACGGAATCGCAGACGTGGCGATGGTCGATCCGCCGGTGATCACGCTCGTCGAACAGCGCGAAGTGCTGCCGCAGGTGGTCGTGACGCGTTTCCAGCCGGTCGCTTTCGACCCGCTCGCGTTGATCGCGATGCCGCTGGCCGTCGCGGCGGTTGCGGATCTCGCGAACGTTCCGGCCACGGACCTCATGCAGTTCGTCACGTCGCTCAATCAGGCGAGAGTCCCGGCGCCGCAGTTCGTCGAGGTGGTGCGCTACTCGCCGGTGGTCTTCCTCGACCGCACGGAATCGCCGCTGTTTCTGCGTTACGTGACCACCGAAGTCGATCGTGGGTTGACGGGATTCCCGCTCGCCTACGCGATCGCCAATCGCATCGAAACGTATGACCCGGTCGACATCGACATCGTCGAGCCGCGGCCGCGGTACATCGTCGAGCGCGACGAAATCCTGCCGCCGGTCGTCGTCACGCGTGTCGCGAGCAGCCATCCGCACGGCGGTGCGCCGGGACAGCTCAAACGCGAGCTCGGCCTGCAGACGGGCGCGGAGGTCGTGCACGGCGGCATGCCGAATCAGACCGCGAGATCACGTTCCGTCGCCCGCGTCGACGATGGTCGGGAGCGCCGCGTGCGCGCCACGGCCGAGCGTCGCAGCACTCCGAAAACCGTCCGCACGAAACAGCACCCCGCGAAGCCGCGCGTCACGCGCTCGGAGAAGCCAAAACCGCGGATCAAATCGTCCGCTTCGCCGCGGCCGCCCGCCCAGGTCGAGCAGCGGCGTCCGAAGACGACTCGCGTCGCTCCGGCCGAACGCCGTGGGAACTCCGGCGCGCCGGTCGTGAAACAGCGCGGCGGCGGCAACCACGGCGGCGATCAGCCGCGCGGGAACTCGGGCGGCGGCAAGGGAAACAAAGGAAAGGGCAAAGGGAAAGGATGATCATGCGAAAAGCATCGACTCTCATCGTCATCGTGCTGCTCGCGATCGCGGGCGGCTGCAATCAGGATCAGAAAACGAACGTCGCCGCGACCGGGCAGCCTCGCGCGCAGACGGCGCAGCAGGTCTCGCAGCAGGAGCTCACGCCCGAGCAGCTCGGCGAGCTCGGCGCGCAGATCCGCAAGACGCCCGATCGGGCGATGGATCTGCTGAGCCAGCGCGGACTCACGCAGCAGACGTTCGAGCAGCAGATTCGAAAGACTACCGAGAACCCCGACGCGTCGAAGCGGTACGCGGCGGCCTATCGCAAAGCGAGCGCGTAAGCGTTCGAGAGAAACGGCAGCGAAGGCTGCCGTTTCCTTTTCACCGTACCGCGCGCCGCCGCGGATTCGAGACGTACACCGTGCCGATCGTCCGCACTGCTGGCGCGCGTCCGAACTGCGGCACGACGTAAAAGATCTGCGCGAATCCTTCCCGTTCTGATGCAGTGATGCGCAGCGTCGTCTCGGTGGTGCGGTAGTCGATCTTCGCGGCACCCGAGGCGACGGATGGTGGCGGTCCACCGACGCCGATGTCCCACGGCACCGCCGCCGGTCCGTAGCAGAGCTTCACCTTCACCTCTGCGGTCGTGTTCGGACGCATCACGAATACGGCGGACGGCTCGACGAACGCGCCGGCCTGCGTACAGCCGTAGCTGGCGGCGGCAATTTTCGTGGCATTCGGCCCGAGCACGAGAGGCTCGGTCGGCGTGCGCGCATCGCACGCGGCGAAAAGAAATGACGACCAGCATGACGAGGGAAAGCCGAATCATCGAACGTTGTACGCGCCCGCGGCAACGCTCGTCTATCATGCCGCGCCATGGCTGAGCTTCGGCGCGCGATTCCTCTTCACACGAAGATTCTGATCGGACTGATTCTCGGCGCGGTCGCCGGCGGAACGTTGAACGCGATGTTCGGCGCGACCAACACGCAGCTGGTCTTCGTCGCCGAACAGATCACGAACCCGATCGGGCAGCTCTTTCTGCGCCTCCTGCTGCTGCTCGTCATCCCGCTGGTCTTTTCCAGCCTCGTGTCCGGCGTCGCGGGACTCGGCGATCTGCGGCGCATCGGCCGCATCGGCGTGAAGTCGCTCGTCTACACGCTCGTGATCTCCGCCATCAGCGTGATCATCGGACTCACGCTCGCGAACACGATCAAGCCCGGCAAGCGAATCGATCCGGTCGTCGCCAAACAACTCAGCGATCGCTACAGCACCGACGCGCAGAAACGTGTCAGCGCCACTGAATCGGCGGAAGACACCGATCCGCCGATGCTCAAGGTGGTGAAGACGATCGTCCCGACGAACGTCTTCTACTCGGTCGGCCGCGAAACGCCGGACATGCTCGGCCTGATGTTCTTCGCGCTCTTCCTCGGCATCTCGCTCACGCTCGTGCCGAAAGAGACCGCGGCACCGTTGCTATCCGTGCTCGAAGGGGTCTTCGCGGCGACGGAAGTGGCCATCCAGATCATCATGCGCATCGCGCCGTACGCGGTGTTCTGCCTCCTCTTCACGATGACGGCGCGCTTCGGCTTCGGCCTGCTGACCAGCCTTGGCTGGTTCGTGCTGACCGTGCTGCTCGGCTTGGCGCTGCACATGTTCGGCGTCTACTCGGCGTCGGTCTGGCTTCTCTCGCGCATCAATCCGATCGAGTTCTTCAAGCGCATCAAGACGGCGATGATCACCGCGTTCTCGACGTCGTCGTCGAATGCGACGCTGCCCACGGCCTTGCGCGTCTCCGAGGAGAACCTCGGCGTGCCGCGCGACATCAACTCGTTCGTGCTCACCGTCGGCGCGACCGCGAACCAGAACGGCACGGCGCTGTACGAAGGGGTGACCGTGCTCTTTCTCGCGCAGCTCGCCGGCGTCGATCTCTCGCTCGGGCAGCAGCTGATGGTCGTCTACCTCGCCATTCTCGGCGGTGTCGGCACCGCGGGCGTTCCTTCGGGCTCGATCCCTTTCATCATCGTCGTGCTCTCGCAGATTCATGTGAACCCGGCGCTGATCGCCATCATCCTCGGCGTGGACCGCATCCTCGACATGTGCCGCACGGTGCTCAACGTCACCGGCGACATCACCATTGCCACGTATGTCGCGCGCTCCGAGGGGGCGGAACTGATGAAAGAAACCCCGGAGCCCGCGGCCGTCGATCTGTAAGTCCGTCACCGCTTCTCTCCGTTTTGACCTAGAGTTGACGCCTTCAACATAGGAGGAACGGATGTCACGGAAGGTCGTCCGCCGGATGGTGCCGGCGTTGCTGCTCTCTCTCTGTCTTCTCGCTCTCACCTTCAACGCCAGTGCGCAGCCGTTCGGCGCCTGGATGACGCTCAGCGGAGATCCCGCCACCGGACACGCCAAGTTCGGCACGAGCTCGGCGCTCAACCCGACCGGCGGGTTCACGTTCGAGGCGTGGCTGGCCATCACGAACAACTCCGCCAGCGAAGACTGCCGGACGATTGCCGGCAAGAACTACGTCGAGGCGTGGTGGATCGGCCTCTGCACCGTCGGCGGCAAACCGACGCTGCGTTCGTATCTGAAAGGCGGCGGCTCCGCGAAAAACGGCGGGCAGATCGAGCCCGGACGCTGGACGCACATCGCCGTCGTGTTCAACGGCACCAAGCGCCTGCACTACATCAACGGCGAGCTCGCGGCATCGTTCGATGAAACCGGCCCGCTCACGACCAGCGCGAGCGAAATGCGCATCGCCAGCGACGTCAACTGGCAGCATCAGCCGACCGGTGCGATCGACGAGGTGCGGCTCTGGAACGTCGCGCGCACCGAAGCGCAGCTCCGCGCCGCGATGAGCAGCGAGATCACCGCGCCGCAGGAAGGGCTCGTCGCGGTCTGGCCGTTCAACGGCAACGCCGTCGACGTCACCGGTCCGTACGACGGCTCCACCAGCGGCACCGGCGTCGCGTTCCTCACCGCGCCGGTCGCGCCGAACTGTGGCGCGAACACGGCCACGCATCTCTGCCTGCGCAACCGCTTCTCGATCAGCGCGCGCTGGCGCACCGATCCCGCGCCCGGCTCGCTCACGAACGGCCAGGCGCAGGTCGCCGGCGTCGGCAACACCGGCTCGGGCCTCTTCCAGTTCTTCTCGCCCGACAACTGGGAAGTCATGGTCAAGGCGCTCGACGGCTGCGGTCTCAACAATCGTTACTGGGTCTTCTCCGCCGCGACGACGAACGTCTTCTATCGACTCGACGTCACCGACGTGAAGACCGGCAAGTCGAAGATCTACTTCAACTATCCGGGACCGCCGGCTCCCGCGGTCACCGACACGGACGCGATGGCCACCTGTCCGTAGCGCGATCCAATCGATGCGGCATCCGGCTCCTCTCGCAATGCGGGAGGAGCCGTTTTCGTTTCGGCTCCGAGTAGAATGGGCGGTCCTGAGGAACGGGGCGGGGAATGAGAGCGGCCAACATCGATCGAGTCAAACGGCGCATGCTGGAACAGGCAGTGGCCGAGAATCTCGACATGATTCGCGGCCTGCCGCCGCGCGCGCTGCGTCCGACGAACCGTTTCGTCCGCGTCTGGATGCGCCGCGCGTCGTTCGTGCTCGTGCCGCTCACGCTGCTCGGCTCCTCGTACTGGGTGGCCACCGAGACGAAAGCGACGGTCACTCCGGCCCAGCCGGTGGTGATGGTTGCGAAGGCGGCCATGCCGACGTTCCGCGCGCCCGACAGCGTTGCCGTCGATGAGCGCGTGGCCGCCACGGCGTTTCCTCTCGCCGTGAAGCGGATCGTGCTCGACGCCGGCCACGGCGGCACCGACCCCGGCGCCGTCGCCAGCGATCTCACCGAGAAGACCATCACCTTCGACATCGGCCAGCGCCTCAAGCAACGCCTCGAAAACGACGGCTTCGAAGTGATCGTCACGCGCGACGGCGATCGCACCATCGCGCTGAAAGATCGCGCCGGCGTCGCCAACAGCTCGAAGAGCGACATCTTCGTCTCGATCCACGTGAACGCGATCGTCAAGCACGTGGAGAGCCGCGGCATCGAGACGTACTACCTCGGCGCCACCGACGATCCCTCCCTCACGAAACTCGCCGCTGCCGAAAACCGCGTCTCCGGCTATTCGATGGCCGACATGCGCAAGCTGCTCGACAGCGTCTACGCCGATGCGCGCCGCGATGAGTCGCACGCGCTCGCATCCGCGGTGCAGCGAAACCTCTACACCAATCTGCGCGCGCACGATCCCGGTCTCGAGAACTGGGGTGTGAAGCGCGCACCGTTCGTGGTGCTCGTCGCCACGGACATGCCGGCCATCCTCGCGGAGGTCGGCTGCATTTCGAACGAACAGGAAGCCGCGATGCTGCGCCGTCCGGATCACCGGCAGAAGATCGCCGACGCGCTCTTCGAAGGCATCCGCGCATACGCGAAAGGAAGCGAACGCAATGGCTGAAATCCTCAACGTGGGCATCGACCTCGGCACCTCCCGAAGCGCCATCTCCGCGTCGAACGGAGAACGCTTCGTGGTCGATAGCTTCGTCGGCTGGCCCCTCGACATGGTCGCGCGCAAAGTGCTCAAGCGCGACGTGCTGATCGGTCACGAGGCGGTCTCGAATCGCACCATGCTCGATCTGCATCGCCCGCTCGAGCGCGGCCTCCTCAAGGAAGGCTCGGACAAAGACGTCGAAGCGGTGCGCGAACTGCTCAAACACCTGCTCCGTCTCGTCGGCGTGAACGGCAAGATCGACGCCTCGAACGTCCGCGCGGTCGTCGGCGTCCCCGCCGCGGCGCTGCGCACCAACAAGCAGTACCTCCGCAACTCGATGAAAGGCATCGTCGACAGTCTGCTCATCGTCTCCGAGCCGTTCGCCGTCGCGTACGGACTCGACGCGCTGCTGCACACGATGATCGTCGACATCGGCGCCGGTACCACCGACTTCTGCGTGATGAAGGGCCGCTACCCGACGGAAGAAGACCAGCGTACGCTGACCGTGGCCGGCGACTCGATCGACACGCAGCTGCTCAAGCTGATCGAAGAACGCTACCCGCAGGCCAACGTCACGATCTACATGGTTCGCGACTGGAAAGAGAAATACAGCTTCGTCGGCGAGCCGGCGGACAAGTGCATCGTCACCGCGCCCGTGCGCGGCGTGCCGACGGAGCTCGACATCACGAACGAGATGAAGACGGCCTGCGAAACGGTCCTGCCGCCGATCATCGAGACGATGCTCGATCTCCTCGCGCGCGTCGAGCCGGAGTTCCAGGAGCGCGTGCGTACGAACATCATTCTCTCGGGCGGCGGCGGTCTCATTCGCGGCCTCGCCACCGCGCTCGAAAACGCGCTCAAGTCCGTCGGCGGCGGCAGCGTCCGCTACATGGAAGATCCGGTCTTCATCGGATCGGACGGCGGGCTGGCACTGGCGCAGGACGCGCCCGAAGGCGACTGGGAAAAACTCAGCGGCTGACGCCGATTGAGGATCGAGGCAGCCGCCTCGATCCTCAATCCTGAATTCTCATCCCGTAAAGGAGGACCTCTTCTGATGAAGTTGCCGCATTGGTTCATCGCGGCGACGGTGGTCATCGTTGCATGTACGAGCACGACGACGCCGCCGCCCTCATCCACACCCCCGCCATCCACACCCGCCACCACCTCCACCCCGCAGCCCGCCATTCCGGAGTATCCCGCTCCCGCCACGACCCCCGCTCCCGCGACGCACGTCGCGCTGAACGTGCCGGTCGAATATCACAAGCTCGATAACGGACTGAAGGTCGTGCTCTCGCCCGATCACACCGCGCCGACCGTGTCGATCGCGGTTTATTACGGCATCGGCTTCCGCGTCGAGCCGCGCGATCGCACCGGCTTCGCGCATCTGTTCGAGCACCTGATGTTCCAGGGCTCCGACAACCTCGGCAAGATGGAATTCATCAAGCTCGTGCAGTCGAACGGCGGCGTGCTGAACGGCTCCACCCGCTTCGACTTCACGAACTACTTCGAGATCGTTCCGGCGCACACGCTCGAAACGATGCTCTGGGCCGAAGCCGATCGCATGCGCAGCCTGGCCATCACCCAGGACAACCTCAAGAATCAGCAGGAAGTCGTGAAGAACGAAGTGCGCGTGAACGTGCTCAATCGTCCGTACGGCGGCTTCCCCTGGCTGGACATGCCGCAGTACGCGAACACGAACTGGTTCAACGCGCACAATTTCTACGGCGACCTGTCGGATCTCGACGCGGCCACGCTCGACGATTCCCGCAATTTCTTCAAGACCTACTACGCGCCGAACAACGCCGTCGTGGCCGTGGTCGGTGATTTCGACTCGCCGCAGGCGCTGGCCTGGATCCGCCAGTACTTCGGCGGCATCCCCTCGCAGCCGCAGCCGGCGAAGGCCGACATCACCGAGCCGCGCCAGACCGAAGAGAAGCGCGCGTCGAAGACCGACGAGAAGGCGACCCGTCCCGCGCTCGCCCTCGCCTACCACACCCCGAATCAGGACACGCCCGAGTACTATGCGCTCGCGCTCATCGATCAGATCCTCGCGGCCGGCAAGGACAGCTGGCTCTATCAGGATCTCGTGCAGAAACGCGGACTGACCGGCGAAGTCGGCTCGACCATGAACGGTCTCGGCAACATGTTCAACATCAACGGGCCGACGCTCTACACCGCCTGGCTCTTCCACGACAAAGACAAGAGCGCCGACGACATCATCAAAGCGATCGACGAGCAGATCGTCCGCCTGCAGACGCAGCCGGTCGACGCCGCGACGCTCGAACGCGCACGCGTGAAGATGCGCTCCTCGCTCTACGACGAGATCGAAGGCTTCTTCGGCTTCGGCCGCGCCGATCTCCTCGCCTCGTTCGCGCTCTTCAGCGACGATCCGGCGAAGATCAATCACATCGAGTCCGAGTTCTCGCGCGTCACGCCGGAGCTCATTCAGAAAACCGCGCAGGAGTATCTGCGCCCCACGAATCGCACGGTCCTGACCGTGGTGCCGAAGAGCTGAGGAGAAACGAACGATGCGCAGAAAAGCACTGTTGCTCTCTCTTTCGCTTCTGGCACTGAACGCGTTCGCGCAGCAGAAGCAGGCGCCTCCCGCGCCCGGCACGCCGCGCAATTTCGCGATTCCCTCCATTCGCCGCATGGAGTTGCCGAACGGACTGAAGGTCCGCTTCGTGCCGTACGGCGAGGTTCCGAAAGTCACGCTGCGTCTCGTCACGCAGACCGGCAACATCGATGAGTCGGCGAACGAAGTGTGGCTCGCCGATCTCACCGGCACGATGATGGAACAGGGGACGGCCACCCGCAGCGCCGATCAGATCGCGCGCGAAGTGGCGATGATGGGCGGGGCGCTCGACATCAGCGTCGGCATGAACCAGACGACGGTCGGCACGGACGTCTTCTCGGAATCGGCGGTCCCCGCGGTGCAGCTGATCGCCGACGTGGCGCGCAATCCGAAGCTTCCGGAAACGGAGCTCGCGCGATTGAAGGCCGATCTCGCGCGCAATCTCTCGCTGCAGCGCGGCCAGCAGCAATCGCTCGCGGCCGAGAAGTTCGCGTCGGTGCTGTTCCCGAACTCGCCGTACGGTCGGATGTTCCCTTCCGAGGCGATGCTGCAGGGATACACGCTCGAACAGGTGCGCAAC
Source organism: Thermoanaerobaculia bacterium (assembly GCA_036261885.1). Taxonomy (GTDB): domain Bacteria; phylum Acidobacteriota; class Thermoanaerobaculia; order Gp7-AA8; family Gp7-AA8; genus QHVT01. The sequence goes on from DATAJY010000020.1 coordinate 107,842, forward strand.
TTTCACGCGAAGAACTTCGGCGCGGCGCGCTCGTTCCTCTACGTCGTCGGGCGCTTCGATGCCGCCGCGGTCGAGAATGCGATTCGCGCGAGCTTCGGCGACTGGAAAGCGGGCAACGCGGCCACGAAGCCGAGCGTCTCGCCCGTCGCGCGCCGCGGCGTCTACTTCATCGATCGTCCCGGTGCCGTGCAGTCGACGGTCTACGTCGGCCTGCCGGTCATCGACGCCGCCCACTCCGAGTATCTGCCGTTCACGGTGATGAACGCGCTCCTCGGCGGCTCGTTCGGCTCGCGCATCACCAGCAACATCCGCGAGCAGAAGGGATACACGTACTCTCCCGGCAGCGCGATCAACTCGCGCCTCGGCGCCGCATCGTGGGCCGAGATGGCGGACGTCACCACCAACGTGACCGGACCGTCGATCAAGGAGATCCTCGGCGAGATCGAACGCCTGCGCAAAGAACCGCCCACCGATGAGGAGCTGCGCGGGATTCAGAATTACCTCGCCGGCACGTTCGTGCTGCGCAACTCCTCGCGACCCGGCATCGCCGCGCAGCTGGCCTTCCTCGACCTCTATGGCTTGAGCGAAGATTACCTGCGCAATTACGTGCAGCAGGTCTACGCGCTCAAGCCCGCCGATCTGCAGCGCCTCGCGCAGACGTACGTCGATCCGGCGAAGATCGCCATCGTCGTCGTCGGCGATCCGGCCACCGTGCCGCAGCAGCTGAAGGATTACGGCGACATCGTGCGCTAGCTTCCCGTGGAACGCCGTCGTCCTCGAACGGCGACGGCGTTCCGCTACACTTACGTCCGCATGAATCCCGGCGATTCTCTGGACGGCCGTTACACCATCATCGAACGACTCGGCGCGGGCGGCATGGGCGAGGTCTACAAGGCCACGCACACCATGCTCGGCTCCACGCGCGTCATCAAGATCGTTCGACCGCAGATCGCCGGCAATCAGGACGCCCAGGACCGCTTCATCCGCGAAGCGCGCGTCTCCACGAAAATCCACCACCCGAACGTCGCCACGCTGCACGACTTCGCCTCGCTCCCCGACGGCTCGCACTACATGGTCTGGGAGTACATCGACGGCGAGAATCTCGCGCAGCGTCTTCGCGCGCGCGGCACGCTGCCACCGCGTCAGGCGCTGAGAATCACCATCGAGGCACTCAAAGGTCTCGACGCCATTCATCGCGCCGGCATCGTCCATCGCGACATCAGCCCCGAGAATCTGATGATCACGCACGACGACGAGACGGTGAAGATCATCGACCTCGGCGTCGCGAAAATAGAAGACACGGAAGTCGCGCAGACGCGCACCGGCATCTTCGTCGGCAAGCTGCGCTACGCCGCGCCGGAGCAGCTCGGATTCCTTCCGGAGAACGAACGGGTCGACGGCCGCGCCGATCTCTACGCGCTGGCGATGGTGCTCGTCGAACTACTCACCGGACGTCCTCCGTACGAAGCGAAGTCGCCGCACGAATACTTCATCCTTCACGCGCGCGACGTGCAGACCATGACCGTCGAACTGCCGGTCGGCCTGCCGGGCGGCGCCGCGTTGCAGGTAGTGCTCGACAAGGCACTCTCCCGCGATCGCAATCAGCGCTACTCGAGCGCGCGCGAATTCGCCGCCGCGCTCGACGAGATCGAACGCACGCTTCCCGAACAGCGCGATCTGCCGACGATCGCCACGCCGCTCGATGGCGATGAGACGATGCGCGTGCGTCCGACCAACGTCGATACGCTCCATCGCTCGACCGTGCGCACCGACGCGCCGGCCGCACCTGCGCCCGCCGAGGTCACGATCAAGACGCCGATGCCGGCGCTCTCCCCTGCCGCGGCCACGCCAACGGTCGTGACCGACGCGCCGATGCAGTTGCCGCCACCGCCGCCGCCACCGCTCGGCAGCGCAGCGCCGCCGCCAATGTCCGCGGTGCCGGCAGCGGTGAAGAAGCGCAGCAGCGCACCGGCGATCATCGTGATTCTGGTCGTGCTCTTCCTTTTCGTCGGCGCCGGCGCGGCCGGCGTGTACTACGCGTGGCCGAAGCTCACCGGCTTCCTTTCGAAGAGCGACACGACCGACACGACGGGCACGACCACCAGCGTCGCCACGAACACCGCGACCACACCGCCGCAGACCGCGTCGTCATCGGTCGACGTGACCGAACCGGTGCTGCTCAACGACACGACCACCACGACGGCGACCGCAACGACGTCGACGCAGCCGGTGCTCACGCAGACGGTCACACCGTCGAAGGGACACACGGTCCCTCCGCCGCCGACCGACACGATTGCGGACAACGGCGACTCGACCGCGAACGACACGGCCGCCGATGAAGAGCCGGTGGACACCTCGAAGATCGATCGCACCTGGCGTCCCGGCCGCGGTCGGCGCAGCGCGAACTGGCGTCTGGAACTGCTCGGGACGCACACGGTTGCGATTCGCGCCGGCAGCAGCAGCGACGAGCTGGGACGCGCGCTGCGCCGCAAGTTTCCGCGCATCCGCTTCTCGCCGGGAGCCGACGTCGTGATCAAGTATGACCAGCGCTCGAGCAGCGGCACCGTGTCGAAAGACGGCCGCGTGCTTTACGCGAGCGAAGCGTCGACACCGGAAGAATTCGCGCAGGAAATCGCCGACATCTTCAACGGCGAATAGCCGGCGAAGGGGCGCTCCGGCGCAGGCCAGGCGCTGACAGTCCTGCCACCTCACATCGCTTCGTGTTTTCCATCACACGGGCACCTGTCGCCGCGCACATGGTGATGGTGCACACGTCCCTACCCTCCGTTCGTCGCAGACAAAGTCGTGTGCCGTCTGCGATCTGTCATAGACAACGGAGGTGCTCTTTGGACGTCGTTTGGCTCGCGCGCGTGCAATTCGCGATGACGATCATGTTTCATTTCCTCTTCCCGCCGATCACGATGGGCCTCGCTCTACTCATCACCGCCATCGAGACCGCGCGATGGCGCACCGGCAAAGACCTCTACCGCCGCATGTCAGATTTCTGGCTGAAGATCTTTGCCGTCAACTTCGTCGTCGGCGTCGCTTCCGGCATCGTGATGGAGTTCCAGTTCGGCACGAACTGGGCGTCGTACTCGCGCTTCGTCGGCGACATCTTCGGCGCACCGCTGGCCGCGGAAGGAGTGATCGCGTTCTTCCTCGAATCGGGGTTCCTCGGCCTGCTCCTCTTCGGCCGCAACAAGATCTCCTCCTTCGTACGCTGGCTGGCCGCGACGATGGTCTGGCTCGGCTCCACGCTCTCCGCGTTCTGGATCATCGTGGCGAACTCCTGGATGCAGACGCCGGCCGGCTATCGCGTCGTCGGCGGCCGCGCGGAGCTCACCGACTTCTGGGCCGCGGTCTTCAATCCGTCGACGCTGCCGCGCTACACGCACACCATCGCGTCCGCGTGGGTTTGCGGTGCGTTCCTGATGACCGCCGTCGCTGCCTGGTATTTCCTGAAGCATCGCGGCAGTGACGTCGCACGCGCATCGCTGAAGCTCGGCCTCATCGCCGCGCTGGTCTCGACGATCCTCGTCTTCGCCACCGGCGACCGCCACGCGAAGCAGGTCGCGCGCACGCAGCCGGCGAAGTTCGCCGCGATGGAAGGCCTGTACTCGACCGCGCACGGCGCACCGCTGATCCTCTTCTCGCTGCCGCCGTCGCAGCAGGGCCGGCGTGACGCGCCCGAGTTGATGATCACCAACCTCACCTCGTTCCTCGCCTTCGGCAACTTTCAGGCGCCGGTGAAAGGGCTCGAAGAATTTCCCGAAGACCAGTGGCCACCGGTGGCCGCGACGTTCCTCTCGTTTCACAACATGGTCATCCTCGGGAACCTGATGCTGCTCGCCGCGATCGCGGGGCTCGTGCAACTGCTCCGCAAGCGCCTCGAAAAGTCGCGCTTCCTCCTGCGCGCGCTGTTCTGGATCGGCCTCGTCGTGCCGACTCTGGCCATTCAACTCGGGTGGATGGCCGCGGAAGCAGGACGCCAGCCGTGGATCGTCTACGGCCTGATGCGCACGAAAGACGGGGTGTCGAAGATCGTCATCGCCCCCGAGGTGCTGACCTCGATCGTCATCTTCGGCGTCATCTACGCACTCCTCGGCGCGCTGTGGATCTACCTGCTGCGCAAGGAAATAATTCACGGTCCGGAAGGAGTCGCGATCGTCGACGACTCGGTCGAAGAAACACCGCGGCCACTCGAAACGGCGCCGGTGTACTGAGGAGACATGCTCATGCTCGATCTGCAAGTCATCTGGTTTCTCCTCATCGGCGTGCTGCTGGCCGGGTACGCGATCCTCGACGGATTCGACCTCGGCGTCGGCATTCAGCATCTGTTCATCGCGCGAAATGATCGCGAGCGCCGCGTGCTCCTCAACTCCATCGGGCCGGTGTGGGACGGCAATGAAGTGTGGCTGCTCACCGCCGGCGGCGCGATCTTCGCCGCGTTTCCAAAGGTCTACGCGACGGTGTTTTCCGGTTTCTATCTCGCGCTGATGCTGCTGCTCGTGGCGCTCGTCCTGCGCGCGGTCTCTCTCGAGTTCCGCAGCAAGGTCGAATCGACGACGTGGCGCGGCGCATGGGATGCCGCGTTCGCGTTCGGCTCGTTTCTCCCCGCGCTGCTCTTCGGTGTCGCGGTCGGGAACGTGCTGCGCGGCGTCCCGATCTCGAACGACGGCGAGTTCGCCGGCTCGTTCATCGGCCTGCTCAACCCCTTCTCGCTCGTGGTCGGTCTGCTGTCGACGGCGATGTTCGTGACGCAGGGCTCTTCGTGGCTCTCGTTCAAAACCGAAGGCGAGTTGCGCGCGCGGTCGGTGAGCGTCGGCCGCAAAGCGTGGCTCGCGTTCCTCGCGCTCTGGATCGTGGCCACGATCTACTCGCGCTTCGAAGCGCCGCATCTCTGGACGAACTACGCGAACGCGCTGACCTGGATCGCACCGGTCGCGTTCGTGATCTTCGCGCTCGCCTACCCGTTCGTGAAAGGAGTGAAGTCGTTCGCGATCTCCTCACTCGCCATCATCGCGCTCGTCGGCATCATGGGGCAGGCGCTCTTCCCGAACATGGTCCCGTCGTTCGGCGGTCTCGCGAACAGCCTCACCATTCGCAACGCATCGTCCACTCCGCTGACGCTGAAGGTAATGCTCACGATTGCACTGGCCGGCGTGCCGGTCGTGCTCGCGTACACGATCTGGATTTATCGCAAGTTCATGGATCCGGTCGTGCTCGACGAGCACAGTTACTGATCCGGTTTCGCAGCACGAGGCAGCGGTGTCGAACCGTTCATGAAAACGAACCTGAACGCCGACATCAACGTCACGCCGCTCGTCGACGTCTGCCTCGTGCTGCTGATCATTTTCATGGTCGTGATTCCGACGATGGTGAACTCCGGTCCGATCGCGCTGCCCGACACCATGGCCAACGATGCGATCGACGAACAGGCGCTGCCGATCACGATCCGGCAGGACGGCAGCGTGTTCATCGGCGTGAACGCCGTTCGCCGCGACGAAGCAGGCGCATTGCTGCAGCGCCTGTACGCAACGTCGGCCTCGCGGCCGATCGCCGTGCGCGCCGACAAGCGCGTGCAGTACGGCGAAGTGGAGAAGGTCCTCGCCTCGTGTCGCGAGGCGGGATGGCGCGACATCACTCTCGTCGGCGTGAAAACGTCCGGCCCTCGAATGTGAGCGAGTCGTCGCCGAACGTGACGCGATCGGGACCATCGCTCGGATACCACTGCACGAAAAACGCGTCGCCGCGCACGCGCGTGAGCGGCGATGCCCGGTCGCCAATCGTCGCCGTGAGCGCGCCGTTTTCTTCGCGCACGATCATCGTGCCCATCGCTTCGTCGTCGTACGTGCCGGCGTAACTGGCGAGCGCGCGAGCGCTCTCCTGCGCCTCATCGCGCACCTTTTTCACAAACGCATCCATCCGCTCCGGCAACTTCGCGAGCGCCTGACGCAGCGAGGTCATGTCGTTGTCGAATCGTGCGACCGCGTCGGTGCGGCCGAGGAGCGCGTCGTACATCAGCATGGCCACGTTGTCGGGCAACGGACGCATTTCATCGGCCAGCACGACCACGCCGATGTTGCGATCGGGCATCCAGGAGAGATGCGCCCACGAGCGCGGGTAACTGCCGAAGTGATGCACGACGACGTCGCCTTCGTAATCGGCGAGGTACCACCCGAGGCCGTAGGCATAGCGATCGAGTCGTCCGAATTTGCGGGAGAGGCTGATCTGCGGGGAGTGCACTTCACGCATGACCGGCAGCGGGAAAACGCGCTTGCCGTCGAGCATGCCGTCACTCATGTTGACGCGCAGCCAGCGGGTCATGTCGGCGAGCGTCGAGCAGAGACCGCCGGAACCGCGATTCATCGTGCGCGCGGTTTTCGTCGGCACGCACGGCTCGTCGTTCGTCTGGGTCATGCCGAGCGGATCGAGCACCTCGTTGCGCAGCGTCGCGCGCCACGGCTGGCCTGCCGCGCGTTCCGCTGCGTAACTCGCGAGGAGGTAGCCGAGGTTGTCGTAGCTGAAGCGGCGAGGCGTGGCGACGCTGTATTTCGCGAGCAGCGCAAAGAGCTGCTCGTCGCTCCACTCGCCGGAGTACGACGCGCGATAGACGACGCTGTCATTCTCGAAGCCGAGGCGATGCGTGAGCAGATCGCGCACGGACATGCGCGCGGGATCGAGCGGCGCCGGCAGCTTCAGTTGCGGAAGCGTTTCGGTGAGCGGCGCATCGAGATCGAGCTTCTTCTCCTGCGCGAGCATTCGCACCGTCAACGCGGTCATCGGTTTCGGCGCGGAGGCGAGATAGAAGCGATGCTCGGGGGCGACGCCGAACGAACGCCGGTAGATCACCTGATCGTTCTGCACGACCGCGACGGCCAGCGCGGAGACATTCGCGTCCCGCATGGCCTGCTCGATGCGGGCGTCGTACTGCTGCAGATTCACTGTGGCGGCGAGAACGAGCGTGGCGATCATGCCCCTTACTACGTCGCCGGCGCCGCGACGTTAACGAAAAAAAATGGACCGCCACCATTTCGGCAGCGGTCCACTTCAGGAATGCGTTCGTTCTAGCTCTCGACGAGCGACCGCAGTTGCCGCGACGTCACGGTGAGCATGGCCAGATCGACGGACGCGGAGGAGCGGAAATCGTGCAGCGTCGAGTCGACCCGCTCGACGACCCGGGCCCGTTTCTGCAGCCACGACTCGACCGAGTCGCTGCCGTTGGCTTCCGCGATCACGCGTGACGCGAGAACGCTCTGGTAGCCATACAGATCATCGATGAGCGTCTGCAGCGCGGTCTTCTGCCACGGCGTTTCCGCCGCCACACCGGAGGTCGCGGTGCGCAGGCGGTCGAGCGCGAAACGCTCGCCCACTCCGAAGTAGACGCGCGCCACGCCTTCGACGCCTTCGGTTTTCTCGGTGCGCGAGATGGCGATGATGTCCATCGCCGAGGCCATGACGTCGAGGCTGGCCACGCGCCGCGCCAGCTCTTCCGGAATGCCGTCGGCGGTGAGCTCGGCCTGGCGCACGGTCACGCGCGAGAGCAGCGTGGACGGGAGAATCTGTTCGAGATTTTTCTGAATCGCCTCGATGCGCGGACGGAACTCGTTCACGTACGCGGCGATGTCGAGCTTCTCGTAATTGCTGCGCAGCAGCCAGAGGATCGCGCGCTCGAGCAGACGCGCCACGGCGATCATCATGTCGAGCTGCACGGTAGCCGGCAGCTTGTTGTCGAGCGCTTCGATCTCGTCCCAGATCGAGCGGAGATCGAAGGAGTCGCGCATGATGATGAACGCGCGAGCAACGTCGGCGGACGGCTTGGAGGTGTCGTCGCACACCTGCCACGCGAACGTCGGCCGCACCCGATTGATCATCGCGTTGGTGACGACGGTGGCGATGATCTCGCGGCGCAGACGGTGACGGCCGACCGCATCGCGGAAGCGACCCTGAATCTCGTCCGGGAAGTAGCGCACCAGATCGTCGACGAGCTGCGAGTCATCCGGCAGGTCGCTCTTGAGCAGGTCTTCGTACAGCACGAGCTTCGCGTACGCGAGCAGCACGGCCAGTTCGGGACGCGTCAGACCGAGGCCGAGGGCGTGGCGCTCGGCGATGGTCTCGTCGTCGGGCAGGCCTTCGATGGCGCGATCGAGCTTGCCGGCTTTCTCGAGCCCGCGCATGAAGCGGGCCTGCACGTCGAGGAGCTCTTCGCCGAGCGTGCTCGTGATCGAGATGGCCTGGGTCTGTTCGTAGTTGTCGCGCAGCACGAGGCGCGCGACGTCGTCGGTCATCTCCGCGAGAATGCCGTTGCGCTCTTCGAGGCCGGCGAGCTCTTTGCGCTCGATGGCGTCATAGAGCAGGATCTTGATGTTCACTTCGTGATCGGAGGTGTCGACGCCGGCGGAGTTGTCGATGGCGTCGGTGTTGATCCTGCCGCCGGTCATCGCGTATTCGATGCGCCCCTTCTGCGTGAAACCGAGGTTCGCTCCTTCGCCGACCACGCGCACGCGCAACTCGTTGCCGTTCACGCGAATGGCATCGTTCGAACGATCCTTCGCCGCCGCGTGATCCTGGTCGCTGGCCTTGACGTACGTGCCGATGCCGCCGAGCCACAACAGATCGGCGCGCGCCAGCAGGATGGCGCGCATCAGTTCCTGCGGCGTCACCCCTTTCTTCGGCAGATCGAAGATCTGCTGCACTTCGTCGGAGACGGTCAGGCTCTTCGCGCTGCGCTCGAACACGGCGCCGCCCTTCGACAGCAGCTCGGAGTTGTAGCCGTTCCAGTTCAGGCGGTTGTCGAACATCCGCTTGCGCTCGGCCCAGCCGACAGCCGGATCGGGATTCGGGTCGACGAAGATGTGCGAGTGATTGAACGCCGCGAGCAGCTTGATGTGCGGCGAGAGAAGCATGGCGTTGCCGAAGACGTCGCCGGACATGTCGCCGACACCGACGCAGGTGAAGTCTTCGGTCTGGGTGTCGACCCCGAGCTCACGGAAGTGGCGCTTGACCGCTTCCCATCCGCCGCGCGCGGTGATGCCCATTCCTTTGTGGTCGTAGCCCGCGGAACCGCCGGAGGCGAACGCATCGCCGAGCCAGTGACCGTACTCGGCGGAGATGCCGTTGGCGATGTCGGAGAAGGTCGCGGTTCCCTTGTCCGCCGCGACGACGAGATACGGATCGTTTCCGTCGCGACGCACGACGTCCTGCGGCGGGATCACGTCATCGCCGCGCAGGTTGTCGGTGATGTCGAGCAGGCCGCGCAGCAGCGTCTTGTAGGCCTCGATGCCTTCCTGCTGATAGACCGCGCGATCGGGCGACGGGTTCTTGACGACGAAGCCGCCCTTCGAGCCGACCGGCACGATGACGACGTTCTTGACCATCTGCGCCTTCATGAGATCGAGGATCTCGGTGCGGAAGTCTTCGCGGCGATCGGACCAGCGGATGCCGCCGCGCGCGACCTTGCCGCCGCGCAGGTGAATGCCTTCCATGTACGGTGCGTAGACGAAGATCTCGTACAGCGGACGCGGACGCGGCAGCTCCGGCACCTTCGCCGATTCGAGCTTGAACGAGAGATAGCCCTTCCGCTCGCCCGCCGCATCGCGCTGGTAGTAGTTCGTGCGCAGCGTCGCCTCGATGAGGCCGACGTACAGACGGAGAATGCGATCTTCGTCGGGGTTGGTGACGCGATTGAGCGCGTCGTCGATCTGCGAGCGGATGCCGAGTCCCGCTCCCTGCCGGCCCATCCCCACTTCGCCGATGGCCGGATCGAAGTAGTTCGTGAAGAGCTGCAGGATGGAGCGCGTGATCTGCGGATGCTTCGCGAGCGTCTGCTGGATGTAGGTCTCGGAGAGCGCGACGCCGACCTGGCGAAGGTACTTCGCATACGCGCGCAGCACGACCACTTCGTGCCACTCGAGGTCCGCGCCGAGGACGAGACGGTTGAAGCCGTCGTTCTCAGCCTGGTGCGTCCAGACGCGGATGAACGCGTCCTGGAATTTCTGCTTCACCGGCCCGAGGTCGTCCTGCATCCCTTCGGCGTCGAGGCTGAAGTCCCGGATGCGCACCACTTTGCGCGCGCCCAGCGGCTGCACCTCGTACGGCACCTCGGCCAATACTTTGAGCCCCATGTTTTCGAGGCGCGGCATGATCTCGGACAGCGGCACCGGCGGTCCGGAGTGAATGATCTTGCAGTGGAACTGCCGTTCGTCGCTGCGATGGCGATAGAGATCGACCACCAGCTCGCCGGTCGAGACGACGCGGTCGATGTGCTCGATGTCGTACAACGCCGCTTCCGCGGAGAAGCGCTCCGCGTACGCCATCGGGAACGCTTTGCCGTAGCGGTGATGGAGATCGATGCCCGACTCTTCGCCGCGCGCATGCACGAGCGAATCGAGCAGGCGGTCGTTCCATGTGCGAGCGACCTCGCCGATCATCGCTTCGACGCGGCGGACGTCGACATCCGGAATCTGTCCCGGCGTCGTGCGCACCACGAAGAGACCACGCGCCAGTGACGACGCGGTGATGTGGTCGTAGACCTGCGTGTCGCGTCCGTTGAACTGCTCTTCGAGGACCTGCTTCGCCTTCTCCTTGAACTCGGCCGTGTAGCGATCGCGCGGCACGAAGACGTAGCAGGCCACGAAACGCTCGAACACGTCCTTGCGCGTGAAGAGCGCGACGCGCTGGCGCTCCTGCAGCAGGAGCACGCCCCGCGCGATGTCGTAGAGATCGGAGTCGGTAATCTGGAAAAACTCGTCGCGCGGGAACGTCTCGAGGATGTCGACGAGCGCCTTGCCGTTATGGGACTGCTTCTCGAAACCGGCCCGCGTGGTGGCGCGCGTGGCCTTGAGACGCAGCATCGGGATCTCGAACACGCTGCGGTTGTACGCGGCGGTGGTGAAGAGGCCGAGGAAACGATCCTCGCCGATCAGGTTCCCGTTCGTGTCGTAGCGCTTGATGCCGATGCGATCCATCGGCACGCGCTTGTGAATGACGCTGGGGTTGTTCGACTTGGTGATGATGATCAGATCTTTTTTGCGCGCGTATTCGCTGAACTCGGCCGAGAGCGGCTGATTGCCGCGGTCGACGGACTCGGGACGAATGTCGCTGAGGATGCCGAGACCCTTTTCCGGCGCCGGCGTCAGGTAATCACCGTCGGGTTTCGTCGCGAACGTGTAGCGGCGGTGTCCGAGGAAAATGAAGTTGCCTTCGTCGAGCCACTTGAGGAACGAGATGGCCTCGTTCACTTCCTCGACCGGCATCGGCAGCTTCGCCCCTTCGAGCTCATGAATGTCTTCGGCCAGACGCGCGCGCGTCGGCTGGTAATCGCGCACGGCCAGACGCACTTCGCGCAGGATGTGCTCGAGCGACTGGCGGATCGACTCGAGCTCGGCCGGCTCGGTCTCCTGATCGATCTCGACGTGCATGTACGACTCGACGTTCGCGCCGGCGCCGTGCAGCGTGTCGGTGATCTCGATGCGATGGCCCTGCGGGTCGCGCACGGTGCGGATGACCGGATGGAGCAGCAGGTGGATCTTGCGCTCGCGCCGGCGAATCTCCGCGCTCACGGAGTCGACGAGGAACGGCATGTCGTCGTTCGCGATCTCGATGACGGTGTGCTCGATGGCCCAGCCGTTCGTCTCCGGCGATGGATTGAAAATGCGCACTTTCGGCGTACCGGGCGTGCGCTGCGCCCCGAGCTCCCACAGCGACATCACGCCGCCGACGAGCGTCTCGAATGAGGTGTAAATCACGTCGTCCGGCGCGACGTGCGCGAAATAGCGGCGCACGAAATGCTCGACGCTCTCGCCTTCTTCCGGCGATACGCGGCGGCGAACCTCGGCCGCCAGGCGGTCGATCAGTTCGACCAGCCGTTGTTCTGCTGTCATCGTCATCGTGTCTCCAGTTTGTTGCGCCCCCGGCCGCTGGAAGCGGCCGCTGATCGCGGCGCGATGCTCGGGCTGCATATCACATTGCGCGAGTGTTTTCAGTAACAGGACGGCGTCTACGCGGGCCCCCATGAGAGTGAGCGCAGACACAGGCCGAGCTCGCGGCCGTCATCGGCGGGCGTGACGCTTTGATCGATCGAAAGCTCGAGCACGTTCGGCCGATCGCGCGGCACCGGCATCACCCGCACGTCGCGCTCCACCGACGCCGCCGTCGTCCGAAATTCATCCACCTGCGCGCCGTTGAGCTTGATCGTCACCTTCGGATTCTTGTTCGTCACACCCGCTGGCAGACCGAACTGCAGCCGCAGCATCGTCTCCCCTTCCGCGGGCGGAAGCAGCGTGACGGAACCCCGCGCCATCCAGCGCCACTGATGAAACTCCATCGACTCCGGCGCATACCAGCCGGACGCGAACTGCGCGCGGCGTTGAATCGGTGCGAGCTTGATGTCGAAGTAGTGGCGCCGGGCGATGTTCCAGAGATGCCCGTGCTCGCGCTTGAACACGAAGCCCTCTTCGCCGGTGCGCGTGATCTCCGCGAGCAGCCACGTGCGCGGGCCGTTCGCAATCGGCAGCGCACGATCGTCGAGCACGCGAACGTACGGCAGCCCGGGATGCGCGAGATCGACGAACTTGGTCATCGTGTGGCCGACCAGCAGTTGATCGCCGCGGCGAAAGTCGACGTGCTGCGCGATCTCGCGCGCGGAGACGATCGACGGCGCGATTTCATTGCGCACCGCCGTGAACGCCGGCAGCGCGAAGACCGCGAACGAAATCGCGAGCGCCATCGCGATGGCCGGCTCGAAGCTCGCTCTGCGACGCGTGACGCGGTGAATGCCGTCCGCCAGGAGAATCGCGAACATCGGCTGATAGCCGATCGAGAAACGGCTGATGCTGAAGCGATCGAGCATCATCCAGGCGACGACCGCGAACGGCGCGAACGTCAGCACGTTGACGAGCATCGAACGATTGCGCTCGCGAATGCTGCCGACGGCGGAGACGAGCACGAACAACGTGGCCAGAATGCTGAGCGGCGTCGACTGGTACTGCTTGATGAAGAAGCGATCGAACAGACGCCACATCGGCGGGCGCGCGTCGCTGCGCCACGAGTCGATGCGCGAGATGTAGTCGCCGTGCTCGCGCACGATGCGCATGTAGTCGTCATACGAGCCGGTCGCGTAGACGGCGCTGCCGAACGCGATGCCGACGACGATCACGCCGATCAGCAGCGCGGTCAGGATCTCGAGCGGCTTGCGTCTGCGCGTGGCGATGAGGCCGGGCACGAGCCCGAGCAGAAAATTCTGCGGGCGAATCCCGATCGCCAGCGCCAGCAGAAGCGTGCCGAGAAAATACGAGTTGCGATCGCGCACTCCGCGCAAGAGAAACGTCACCGCGAAGAGCACGAGCACGATCGACGGCACGTCGCTGAACGCGCCGCCGCCGAAGAACCAGACATTCGGAAAGAACGTGAACAGCGACGCGGCGATCGCGCAGGTGGAGAAGCGCAGGCGCAGCTCGCGCGCGAAGAGGAACATCGCCACGAACGCAAGCATCCCGGCGATCAGGTTCACTGCCTGCAGCGCGCGGAAATCACTCGGGATCACGAAGCGCAGCAGCTTCGCGATGCCGATGTAGACCGGGAACCCGGGCGGATGCGGATGGTGATGCGTGACGTCGAAGTCCCGCATGCCGAGCGCAAACAATGCTTCGTCCCAGTCCCACAGCGAGCGCGCCATCGAAAGAAAACGGGTCGCCGCGCAGACGACGGCGAGCACGAGCACGATCGTGCGCTGATTTCGGCTGAGTGGCTCCGGCGGGAGATCGGTCATGCGAAACACCCGGTGCGAGGCCTCAGGCCTCACACCGAGCTCGCGCGTCACGAACGCGCGTACGCCTGATAGAACTTCCCGTCGCGCTCGGCGAGACGCTTGAGCGGCTCGTTCGGCTTGAAACGCGGGCCGACTTTCGACGACAGCTCGTCGAGCCGGGAGACGATGTACGGCAGGCCGAGAGCATCGGCGTAACGGAGCAGTCCGCCGCGGAACGGCGGGAAGCCGGTGCCCATGATCATCGCCAGATCGAGCTCGCCCGCCGTGGCGACGATCTTCTCGTCGAGGATCAGCGAGGCCTCGTTGATCATCGCCAGCAGCATCCGCTCGACGACCGCTTTCGCCTCGGCCGGATGCGGCGTGACGCCGAGGACCTTGTACACCGACGCATCGGGTCCCTGCCGTTTGCCGTCGGCGTAGACGTACAGTCCTTTGCCGTTTTTCTTGCCGTGACGCCCGTCGGCGTACAGTTTCTCGACCACCGTCGATTTCTGCATGCGCGCGCCGAACGCCTCGGTGAGGATGCCGGCCACCTTCGCGGCCACGTCGATACCCACTTCGTCGAGCAGCGCCATCGGCCCCATCGGCATGCCGAACTCGGTCATCGCCTTGTCGAGCGACTCGATCGAGTTCCCTTCTTCGAGCAGGAACCCCGACTCGTTCATGTACGGCCCGAGAATGCGATTGACGACGAAGCCCGGTCCGTCGTTGCAGTAGACGACGGTCTTGCCGAGCTTGCGCGCGAGCGCCGCGACCGTGACCATCGCCTGCTCCGATGTCTTCTCGCCGCGAATCACTTCGACGAGCGGCATGCGGTCGACCGGATTGAAGAAGTGCATCCCGACCACGTTCTCCGGATGCTTCGCCTCCGCGGCGATCTGCGTGATCGGAATGGTCGACGTGTTGGTCGCGAAGATCGCGCCCGGCTTCGCCAGCGCTTCGAACTCCGCGAGCACCTGCCGTTTGATGTTGAGGTTCTCGACCACCGCTTCGATGACCACGTCCGCGCGCGGGAAGCCGCTCCAGTCGGTGGTGCTGGTGATGCGCGCGAGCTTGCGCTGCATGTCGCCGCGGGTCATGCGCCGGCGATCGACTTTCTTCTTCCAGATTTTCGCGGCCGCTTTCATGCCGCCGCCGATCGCCTTCCAGTTGATGTCGCGCATGCGCACGTCGGCGTCGGTTTTGTCGGCCACGATCTGCGCGATGCCGCCGCCCATGATTCCCGCGCCGAGCACGCCGACGTAATTCAGGTCGCGCGATTTCACCGCATACGGATCCTTCTTCGACTCTTCCATGAGGAAGAAGAGCTGTACGAGATTGCGCGCGACGTCGTTGCCGACCAGCGCCGACGCTTCATCGACCTCGCGCTGCATGCCGCGCTCGACGCCGTTCGCCATCGCGTACGACATCACTTCGATCGCCTTGAGCGGCGCGGGATATTGACCCTTGGTCTGCTTGAGCACCGCCTGCCGCGCTTTGTTGAAGATCACGTTGCGCGCGAGCGGATTGCCTTCGAGATAAAACTTCGTGCGCCCCGGAACGTTGCGCTTCCCTTTGTCAGCGAATTTCTTCGCCACCTGCAGCACGATGCCCGACTCGACGACTTCATCGACGAGGCCCGCCTTCTTTGCGCGTTTCCCATCGAGCGATTTGCCGTTGAGGATGATGTCGAGGGCGCCGGGAAGGCCGATGAGGCGCGGCAGCTTGCTCGTGCCGCCCCAGGCCGGAAAGATCCCGAGCTTCACCTCGGGAAGCCCGATCTGCGCCCGCGGCGAATCGGACATCACCCGCCAGTCGCAGCTGAGCGCGAGCTCGCAACCGCCGCCGAGGCACGCGCCGTCGATCGCGGCGACCGTGGTCTGTTTGAGCTTCGCGATCTTCGTGAAGACCTGCTGCCCGAGCGTGACGTACGTTCTCGCATGCTCCGCGCCGGTGACCGTCGTGAACTCCAGCACGTCCGCGCCGGCGATGAAGATGCCCGGCTTGCGCGAGGCGAAGATGATCTTCTTCGCGTCGCTCGCCGCAACCTGATCGATGACGGCCGAGAGCTCGCCGAGAACGGGAGTGGAGAGTTTGTTCACTTTCTCGCCCGGAAGATCGAACCAGAGAATGGCGAGATCGCCCTGGCGTTCGATCGAGAACGCACCGGACGTGGTCTGAGGCGAGGCTTCGGCAACGGATGTCATGCTGAGAGTTCCACGAGATTTTCGTCTGCGTACATCTGGTCGATGAGGTGCTTGTACTTCTTGTCGATGACCTTGCGCTTCACCTTCAGCGACGGCGTGATTTCATCTTCGTCGATGGTGAAGTCGCGGGAGATCAGCGCGAACCTGCGGATCTTCTCCTGCCGGTCGAGGTTCTTGTTGAAACGATCGAGCTCATCCTGGATCAGCGCTTTGACTTTCGGATGATTCACGAGCTCTTCGCGATCCTTCACCTGCACGCCGAGTCCCGCCGCTTCGCGCTCGAGTTTTTCGAAGTTCGGCACGATCAGCGCCGCGAGGTATTTGCGGCGATCGCCGATCAGCACCGGCGTACCGACGTACGGTGAGCTCTTGAGCAGCGCCTCGATCGGCTGCGGCGCGATGTTCTTGCCGTACGCGTTGATGATGATGTCTTTCTTGCGATCGGTGATCTTGAGGAAGCCGTCCTTGTCGATCTCGCCGATGTCGCCCGTGTGGAACCACCCGTCGGCATCGATGGCCTGCGCCGTCGCTTCCGGATTGTTCCAGTAGCCGCGCATCACGTGCGGGCCGCGCGTGAGGATCTCGCCGTCCGACGCGATCTTCACTTCGACGCCGGGGATCACCGGACCAACGGTGCCGATGCGGCGCGCCTGCGGCGTGTTCACGGCGATGACCGGCGACGTTTCGGTGAGGCCGTAGCCTTCGAGAATCTCGACGCCCGCGCCGATGAAGAACGCCGCGAGCTCGGGCGAGAGCGGTGCGCCGCCGGAGACGACGTAGCGCACGCGTCCGCCGAGGCGCGCAATGATCTTGCCGAAAACGAGCTTGTCCGCGATGGCCGCCTTCGCCTTGAGGGCAAACGGCATCGGCTTCCCTTCCACGCGATACGGCAGACGCTCTTCGGCGATTTTCAGCGCCCAGTGGAAGATCTTCTGGCGCGCGGGCGGCGCGGTGGCGACGTTGTCCATCACGCGCGCGCGCATCTTCTCGAACAACCGCGGCACGGCCGCGAAGTAGTGCGGCTTCACTTCCTGCAGGTTGTCCGCGACCTTCATGACGTTCTCGGCGTACGCGACCGTCATGCCGCGGTAGTAGTAGAGGAAATCGACCATGCGCTCGAGGATGTGCGAGAGCGGCAGGATCGAGAGCGCGAGCTCGCCCGCGCGGAACGGCACCGCGTCGCGCACGGTGGTCACGTTGCTGGTGATGTTGCCATGCGTGAGCATCGCGCCCTTCGGGTTGCCGGTCGTGCCCGAGGTGTAGACCAGCGTGGCGAGATCGTCGGGCTGCGCGCTGGTCAGCGATTGATCGAACCAGGTGCGGCCGTGATCCGCTTCGAATTTCTTTCCACGCTCGACGACGTCGCGGAACGTCAGCACGCCGGCCGCGAGCGGCGACGGCGGATCGCAGACGATGACGTTGTTGAGACACGGCACGTGCGAGCGGATCTCGAGGATCTTGTCGAGCTGCTCCTTGTCGGAACAGATCAGTGCGACCGTGCCGGCATCGTTGAGGATGTACTCGATCTGCCAGCCGAGAAGCGTCGGATAGACCGGCACCGACACGGCGCCGGCAGCGAGAATCGCGAAGTCGGCCATCGTCCACTCGGGACGATTTTCGGCAAGGATGGCCACGCGATCGCCGCGCTTGACGCCCATCTCATGCAGCGCCTCGGCGAGCCAGCGAACGGTGTCACGAAACTCCGGAAGCGATACGTCGTGCCATTGCTCGTTCCGCTTGTACTTCATGATCGCGGGACGCTCGATCGAGCACGTCGTGGTGTAGATGTCGTTCAGTGTCCTGGGTTCCTGCATGTGACCCCCTGACGTCGTTCAAAATGCTGAGGACGGGGATCATAGCAGCCGGCCGGCGCGCCCGGCAGCGCCGGGTGGCTTCACTGAACGACGTACGACTGCAGTTGCGTTCGATTTCCGATGCGGCACGGCCGGGCGCTTCCCACCCGGCCGTGCGCGATGAGGTCAGTCATGCGACCTTGATCCAGCGAATGAGCTCCGGAATCGTCGGGCGTTTTCCGTACGACAGAATCCCCACGCGGAAGATCTTCGCCGTCACCCAGAAGAACAGCGCGATGGTGGTGACGGCGATGCCGATCGACAGGAGCACGTGCCAGAGCGGCGGCTCGGAGACGAGCGTGCGGACGTACATCGTCAGCGGTCCGAACACCGGAGCCAGCGAGAAGCCGACGCTGAGACTCGACTCCGGATTCGTGAGGATGCCGGCCATCAGGAACCACGGCAGCATCATGATCATCGTGATCGGAGCGATCAGCTGCTGCGCTTCCTTTTCCGAATTGCAGACCGCGCCGCCGATCGCGTAGACGCAGACGTACGTCAGGTACGCGAGCAGGAAAAAGATCACGAAGTAGACGAACGTCATCGGGCGAATCAGCTGCGTGACGTTCATCCCGGCGAGCGTGGCCGACGTGGCGGCGATCGCGCCGGCAATCCCGGCCATCGCAAACCAGACCGAGATCTGCGTGAGCCCGACGGCGGCGACGCCGAGGATCTTGCCGATGAGCAACTGCGCCGGCGTGACCGAGGAGATGAGCACCTCGACGACGCGGTCGGTCTTCTCCTGAATGATCCCGCGCATGATCTCGAGTCCGTAAACGAACGACGGGATCAGCATGAGACCGACCAGCATGAAGCCGATGAGGAAGTTCGCGACGCCTCCCTTTTTCTGCTCGCCGGTTTTCGAAAGCTGCACCGACTCGACCGGCAGTTTCTTGAGGAGCTGATCGACGTCCGCGGCGGCGATGCCGCGTCCGCTGAGACGGTACTGCTGCACGCCGCGATTGACCTTCTCGGAGATGCGTTGCTGCGTGATGAAATCGGTCGCCGAGCGGCTGTAGTACTTCAGCTTCGCGTCAGTCGTGGTCAGCGCGTCGGGGGGAACGAGAAACACGCCGTCGAGACGCTGCTTCTTGTCGTCGGTGTTCATCCGCTCGAGATACGGCTTTGCCGCGTCATCGATGTTGCCGGTGGCGTTCACGTACTCGTGCTGGATCTGTCCGGGGAGATCGGTGCTGGCGCGACCGAGCTCGATGTCGTTCTCGCCTGACTTGTCTCGTCCTTCAATGGCCTCGCGCAATTGCCCGGTGCCATCGAGCACGGCGATCTTCTTCGTGCCCATCCCCCGCTCCATCATCAGACCGGGCAGCAGAAACAGGCCGACGATGAACACCGGCATGAGGAAGGTCATGATGATGAACATCTTCTTGCGGACGGCCTGCAGGTACTCGCGCTTGAAAACCGCAAACATCTTGTTCATCGGGCCACCTTCATCTCTTCGACATTCGCGAGCGTGTCGTCGCCAACCTGCTCGATGAAGATCTCTTCGAGCGACGGCGCGGCCACTTCGAAACGGCGGATGCGCACGCGCGCCATCGACTGCTGCAGCAGCAACTGCGTGTCCACATTCTCGTCGAGCGCCAGCTCTGCCGAGTTGCTGAGGATCGTCGCCTTCCGCACGCCGGGAAGCGTGTCGAGAAACGACCCGTCTCCATCGAAATCGATGTGCAGCGTGTTCTTGCCGAACTTCGTGCGCACCTCGTCGATCGTGCCGTCGAGCACCACCTTCCCTCGATGAATGAGGATGATCTCGTCGGCCATCTTCTCGGCCTCGCCCATCATGTGCGTGGAGAGAAGAATGGTCTTGCCTTCTTTGCGCAGGTCCTGGAGGAGATTGCGCACCAGCACCATGTTCACCGGATCGAGGCCGGACTGCGGCTCGTCGAGGATGATCAGCTCGGGGTCATGCAGCAGGGTGCCGATGAGCTGCACCTTCTGCTGATTCCCCTTCGACAGCTCCTCGACTTTCGCATTGCGCTTGTCGGTCAGTTCGAACCGCTCCAGCCAGTAGTCGATCTTCGACCGGACCGACGCCGGCTTGTAGCCTTTGATCTCGGCGAGAAACAGCAGAAGCTCCACGAGCTTCATCTGTTTGTACAGCCCTCGCTCCTCGGGCAGATACCCGATCCGATCGCGGAACTCCGCGGCGTTGTCCCCACCCCTCCACTCGATCTGTCCCGAATCCGGCAGAAAAATGCCGGTAATCATCCGGATCGTGGTCGTCTTCCCGGCGCCATTCCGCCCGAGAAGCCCCGTAATCGCGCCGCGACGGACGGTGAACGAAACCCCATCCACCGCCCGTACCGCCCCGAACGTCTTCCTGATCTCCCGAACCGCCAGAATCTCGGACATAAACCCGCCCCCTCAACAGTGACGGGTATTGTACGGGCCGGGGGAATGGGGGTTTTCAGGGACCGGTCGGTTTGGGGGGCACCACACCGTCACCGTCATTGAGACTCGGCAGGAAAGCCTGTCTGATTTTCTTGATGACGCGCACGATGCGTTCGCGCACGTCTCGCGGAGAGTCGGATTCACGCGACGCGGCAAGCGCAACGTTCGGCGCGACGAAAAAGAAAGTAATGAGAACAGCAGCAGCTACGCGTCGGTGTAGACGGAAGTTCATTGACGCCCTCCTGAGCGATGTGTGAGTTGGGAGGGCGCGCCCTAAACGAAGGAGTGACGGAGAACGACTAATCCCTACCCGGAATTTTGGGGTGGGCGCCGTTTCTGGCTAGTCACGGGCGTCAGGAAGCGGCAAAAACAGCAATTCCGGCTCAGCGGGAAGCCGGCGGACGTACTCACGCACCTGTTTGACAAGTTGAGGTGTCGCGCGGCCGAGCTCCGCGGCCTCGCGAACGTAGGCGATCGCACGCAGAGCGGTTTCTGTATAGGCGATTCCGGCATTGTTGAGATGCCGTGTCGCCGTACCGCAAAGCTCGATGACGTCGTCGATGCGACCCTGAAGAAGACGGATTTCCGCGAGATCGAGCGCCGCGACACCCGCGGGACCCAACATCGAAAGCTCTTCGAGCTCCCGTCGCACGCTCACGAGGCGCTCCTCGGCATCCTTCAATCTTCCATTCTGCAGGAGGATCGAGGCGACATTCCAACGGAGTCGGGCCGCTTCGGATCGATTCCCGAGAAGATCGAACAACTCGGTCGCAAACTGATAGTGCGTCAACGCCTCTTCGGTTCGACCGAGGTAGCTGCATGCATACGCGATGTTGCTCAGGAGCCGCGCGTGCGTATCCGTCGCATCATCGGCATCGAACTGCTTTTCGAGATCGAGCCAGATCGCCAGTGCACCTTCATACCGCCGAGAGTGTGCGAGAACACCGGCTTCCGATGATTTCGCCGAAGTCACGCGTGCAACGTCGCCGTATGTGCGGAAAACCTCAGCGCTCTGCCGCGCGGTCTCGATCGCACCGTCGAACTGCTCCATGGAACGGTGTACCAGAGATTTCACGATGGCAACGCGAGCCCGGTCGTACTCGTCGACCGTGCAGAGGCTGAACATTGCATCCGCGATTTGAACGGCCTTCTCCGCCGCCGCGTGCTGACCCGTGTAGAAGAGTGAGAATGCCTTTTCGCGCCACGCCGCACCGCGCAAGCGGACGACGGTTTCGCTCGGATACGCGGCCGGATCGAGGTGATCCGCGATGTCTGCCGCGAGACCGGTGATCTCCAATGCATCCGGAGGCATCGTATCGATGGCGCGGTCGCTGGCGGCGATGAGCTTTCGCACCATTCCGGCCGTGCGGTATTCGGGGTGTTGGGCGAGTTTCGTTTTCCAGGTTTCGCGGGGGCCGGCGAGGAGGTCGTCGAGCCAGGCGGTGGCCTGGGCGTCTTCGTCGGTCATGCGGTCGGCGAAGGCGCGGAGGGTGTGGATCGTCGATTGGACGGGGGAATCGTGGAGGTGCGTTTCGTTCCAGACGTCGGCTTCGCGCAGGGCGTCGGCGATCATCCGGAACGATTCGAGTTTTTCGGTGCAGTGCGGACAGCCCGGGATGTGCGAGTCGGAGCCGAGGCGGTCGCTTTCGAGGAGCGCGATGAGCGATTCGTCGTCGTAGTGCCGCTCGATCATCATGACTCGTTGCCTATCTCGTCACCGCGGTGATGCTCATGTAAATCTCACGAACGCGTTTGAGGCAGTTGTGGATCAGCTTCTCCGCGTAGCGACTGGTCGTTTCGAGCTCGCGGGCGACGTCACCGGCGGAGCGTCCTTCGAAATAGTGAAGCCACAGCGTCTCGCGACAGCGCGGCTGCAGATATTCGATCGCCTGACGCACGGTCATCTTCATCGCGAATTGATCGGCGAGACCGTGCGAGCCGGGATCGGAGTGATCGTTGAAATCGTCGGGGAGCGACTCGGTGCGGCCCTGCGCGCGCCAGTAATGACGGCTCGCGTTGCACATCGCGGCGACGAGCCACGCGCGCACGTTGTCGATTTTCGTCCCGGTCTGCAGGAACGAGAGGAAGACTTCCTGGATCAGGTTTTCGGCGTCGGAGTCAGGAATGCGGAACTTGCGACACGCGACGTAGAGCAGGAGGTTGCGATGCTCGATGTACAACGCCTCGACATCATCCGCAGCAGTGGACGAGGGAGACGATGCGGGAGCGGTGGTCACGGCGGGCTCGGCAGCAGCGGGTCTGGACGCAGCCTTCTTTGCGCCTCGCGTAGAGGCGGCCGGGACGACTTCGCTGGTTTCTTGTTCGAGCACGCTCGACTTTTCCTCGCGTAGTTGCTCGGCGGACCGTTGCAGATTTGCGGACTTTAGACCCATCTGAAATTACCACGTTTCTGCCACGTGAGGCGAATCTCCTGCGAAAACCTTTCTCTCTCCCGACCGATTTGGCCCGTACAGAGTAACTCAGTTTGAGTCGGATCTTATGGATTTATGGAGATGATCGCATGATTCCGAGGTTTACTGCTATCCTCCGCCCCCGCAATGAACGCCGACCAGAACCGCACTCTCGTCGACGCTCATTGGACATCGTCGATCGTCCCCACTCTCGAGCAGTACATCCGTATCCCCAACCAGTCCCCGCTCTTCGATCCCGAGTGGAAGCGCAACGGCCATATGCACAAAGCCGTTGCCCTTGCACGCCAGTGGGTCGAAGCCCAGGGAGTGAAGGGACTGACGATCGAAGTCCATGAGCTCGAAGGCCGCACACCTGTCATCTTCATGGAAGTCGAAGGTGATGCTTCCTCCACCGTTTTGATGTACGGACATCTCGATAAACAACCGGCCATGGTCGGTTGGGAAGATGGCCTCGGTCCGTGGACGCCCGTCCTCCGCGACGGCAAGCTCTATGGCCGCGGCGGCGCCGATGACGGCTACGCGATCTTCGCGACCATCTCCGCGATCCGCGCCGTACAGCAACAGAACCTCGCCCACTCCCGCATCGTCGTGCTGATCGAATGCTGCGAGGAAAGCGGCTCGGTCGATCTCCCCGCCTACATCGATCTCCTCGGCGAGCGCATCGGCACTCCGCGGCTCGTGATCTGCCTCGACTCCGGTTGCGGCAACTACGAGCAGCTCTGGATGACGACCTCGCTCCGCGGCTCGATCGTCGGCAATCTCCACGTCGAGGTGCTCAGCGAAGGCGTGCACTCCGGCGACGCCAGCGGCATCGTGCCCTCGAGCTTCCGCATCATCCGCACGCTCCTCGATCGTCTCGAAGACGCGAAGACCGGCGGCATTCTCCCGCCGTGGCTGCACGTCGAAGTCCCGGAACAGCGTCTCGCGGAAGCGAAAGCCACCGCGAAGGTGCTCGACCACGAGGTGTGGAGCAAGTTCCCGCTGCTCGACGGCATGCAGCCGGTCTCGAAGGATCCGCTCGAGCTCCTGCTCAATCGCACCTGGCGTCCCGCGCTGTCGTACATCGGCCAGGCCGGCATGCCGGATCTCGTGCAGGGCGGAAACGTGCTGCGACCGAAAACGTCGATCAAGCTCTCGCTGCGCATCCCGCCGTCACTCGACGCCGTCGATCTCGATCGCAAGCTCAAGAGCCTGCTCGAGAGCGATCCGCCGTATGGCGCGAAGGTCTCGTTCGAACCCGAAAAAGGGGGCGCCGGCTGGGTTGCGCCGCCGATCGCTCCGTGGCTGCAGCAGTCGGTCGACAGCGCGTCGAAGACCTACTTCGGCAAAGACGCGATGACGTTCGGCGAAGGGGGCTCCATTCCGTTCATGGGCATGCTCGGTGCGAAGTTTCCCACAGCGCAGTTCCTCATCACCGGCGTCCTCGGGCCGCACAGCAATGCGCACGGCCCGAACGAGTTCCTGCACATCGATTACGCGAAAGCACTCACCGCGTGTGTCGCGCAAGTCCTGATGGACGAGCGCAGGACCGCGTAAGCCTCACGCGCGGGCGCGCTCAATGCGCGCCCGCGTACTTCTTCTCTCCTGCCTCGATGCGAATCGGCAGGCGATTCTGCAGCGGCGGCAGCGGGCAGGTCGCGAACGGCGTGAACGTGCACGGCGGGTTGTACGCGCGATTGAAATCGATCACCGTCTTTCCATCGGCGCCCGGCTTCTTCGCATACAGATAGCGGCCCGCGGGATACGTCGTGTCTTTGCTCGTGCCGTCGCGGAAGATGAGGAAGAGGTCGTCCGACCCTTCTTCGAGAATCGGATCGAGGCGGTACTCCTGACCACCCAGCGTGAAGACGAGCGCGCCGGGTGAATCGCTGTCCGCGGTCAGGCCGGTGATGTCGGTGATCGGAATCTTCTTGACCGGGTTGTACGGATCGAGTCGCGCTTCGACGCGCCACTTCGGCTCGATCGGGTAATACTCGAGCCCCTTGAACCCGGTGCGCGTTTCGGCGTTGGAGTCTTTCACGCGCAGACCGAAGCGCGGACCTCGCTCGATCACGTTGAAGCGCACCGTTCCCATCTTGACGATGTTCGGGCCACCTTCGTCGTTATCGTCGAGGAGCGGTGTCGGGCCGCTGATCGGTTTGTCGTTCACCGTCATCGGCGGCTTTCCTTCGAGCGTCACCTTCGTTCCGTTCAGCACCGCCTTCAACTTCGTCCCGTTCGCGAGCGTGACGTCGTTGTCGCCCTGCTTGAGCCAATGCAACCCGACCAGCGTCGTCCAGCCGTCTTCCGACGTGAGCCGCACGGTCCGGTTCTTCTGCCATTCCGAAATCTCCGCGCGCCACGCGTTTTCGTCGAACGCGGGAGCGGCCGAAGCGGTCGCCGGCGCGGGCGTAGCGGGGGTCGTGGTGGTCTCGGATTTCTCTTCCATACGGCATCCCGCGGCGAGCACGGCGACGGCAAGAATCGCGACGAACGGTTTCATGGGGCTAGCATATCCGCGCTTTGGTTTTCATTTCGCGAACACAGGTGTCAAAGAATCGTGGCCGAAGTCGCCCCATTTCCGGCGGGAGACGCGGAGCGTGATGTGATCACGCCGATCGACGATGAGCGCAAGCTCCTCTCCGCCGTCCGTGCGGGCGATACCGAGGCCGCGGAAGAATTGGTCGAGAGAACGTACTCGGCTGTGTTTGCATCGATTTACCGGTTGTGTGGCGATGGTGATCTCGCCGCCGATCTGACGCAGGAGACCTATCAGAAAGCGTGGGGCGCATTAGCCGGGTTCGATGGAAGATCGCAACTCTTCACCTGGCTTTACCGTATCGCCTACACGACGTTTCTGAATCACGTCCGGCGCCCGCGGCGGATGACCTCGCTCGACGAGCCGGCGGCCATCGATGTACGAGATGAACGTCCTCGAGCGGATGACGTGCTCGCGGACGAACAGGAGGCGGAACGCCTCCGGAAGGCAGTCATGAAGCTTCCCGAAGATTTGCGCTTCACCGTCACCGCGCACTTCTGGGGAGGACTGCCTGTCAAGGAGATTGCGAGGATCGAGGACATCACGACGGTGGCGATTCGCAAGAGATTGCATCGCGCGTTCTCGATTCTCGAGGGGTTACTCGAAGAGGAAGTGCCATGAATCCGAAGCGCAGAGCTGAGCTCCAGCGACGATTGTCGATCAACGCGGTCCCCCGACCGCCGGCAGGACTCGCGGAACGCATCAAAGCAGACATCCCGCAGTACCTTCACGCCGAGCCCGCACCGCAGCGGTTCCGCCGTTCGTTCGCCTTCAACATGCGGATCGCCGCATCCGTGTTGCTCGTGGTCATGACCGCCATCGTGACCGTGCATCTGATGAGCCCCGGCGCCGAACAACAGATCGCCGCGACCTCCACCGCCGCGCCGCGCAACGTCGCGCCGTCGGCCAAGATGGCGCAGGCGCAACAGGCCGCTACCGAAGAAGTGCGCGTCGACATCCATCAGGAACCGGCGGTGCAGGTCGCCTCGGCCGACACCGCGGACGCTCCGTCGTTCGCAATGACTCCTCCCCCTCCGCCACCGGCGCGGATCGAGATGCCGCGCGAAGTGGCGCGCATCGCGCGGGAGCAGCGCAATGAAGCGGAAACGAAAGCAGAACGGACCGCCGACGCCGAAACCGCGAGGGAAAACGGCATCGCCGGCAACGTGGCCGGTGGCGTTGCGGGCGGTGTCGTAGGCGGCATGGCCGGCGGCGAGCGCGAGCGCGACGCCTTTGCCAAACGCGCCGACGCCCGTCCGGCGCAACCGGAGTCGATGCCGCCCGCGGCCGCGGCCCCGGCACCACCGCCGGTGCAGGCGATGCAGGAGTCGATCACCATCACCGCCTCCGCGCCGGTCGTCGCGCCACAGCGCACCGCGGCATCGATGACGTTGATTCCGGAAGCGCAGGCATCCGACCTGTCGTTTGCGAAGAAAGAAAACGTCTTCGGCATCTCCGTCGATCCCGGCGTCTTCAATCGCATCAAGTCTTCGATCGAGGCGGGACATCGTCCGGCGGCGAATGCCGTCGATGTCGAAGCACTCGTCAACTACTTCGCCGGCGCACCGGAGCGCACGCCGAAGCGCGGGCTGCGTCTCGAAGTCGAAGCGTCACCCGCGCTCATCGACACCGATGGAGAGCACGCGGTACTGCGCTTCACGATCGATACGCCGACGAAGACTCTCGCGAAGCACGCGAGCACGCCGCCGGCCGCGAGCAACGTGCGCGTCACTGTCGACGTCAATCGCGACGTGGTGGCGAGCGTGCAGCGCATCGGCGATTCCGACCTCATCGCGCCGGAGTCGGTGCTCCACTACAACCTCTCCGTCACCGGTCTCTATGCGATCGAGTTGAAGAAGGGCCTCACCTCGAAAGTACGCGTCGCGACCGTGCGTCTCGAGTACACGTCGGTCGAAGACGGGAAGAAGGTCACGCTCGAGAAAATCGTGCATGGCAACGATCTCGCGAAGTCGTGGACGCGCGCGTCTCGGCGTCATCGCCTCGCGTCCCTCGGCGCGTTGTGGGGCGAATCGCTGAAAGGCGCGGCCACCGGGGTCGATGTCGCACGCCGCGCCGGAGAGCTCGCCAATCAGGATCCGAAGGACGCCCGTGCCCGCGAGCTCGCCAATGCCGCGAGCGCGATTCCGGGCGAGCGCTGAAGTGAACGAAATGCGGAAGTGAGAGACGGCGGGCGCTCAGCCCGCCGTCAGCGTTTTCGTCCGCCGCCGAACTTGCGCACCGAGGCGAAGTGCACGTTGAAATAGTTCGCGGCCGCGCGCAGCGCGTTTCCGACGAGACTCCCATCCTTGGTCGGGATGTTCTCGATTCCCAGCCGCATGTGCGGCGGAAGCTTCGCGCGGCAGCGGCGGCAGAGCGCGTTTCCAACCGTCTTGTCGAGATCGCACCGCGGGCAACTTCGCTTTTTCGCCAGAGCGGTGACCTGGTCTTTCGAGAGTTGCATGGGCCTCCATATAGTAACCGAACGCTTATACGGACCAAACGTCCGGAACGTCACGTTGCGCATAGAATGCGCGACCGGAAAAACGTGGAGGAAAAGCAATGGGAGAGCGCGTTACATTTCCGTCGAACGGGCACACGTGTGAGGGCTACTTCGCTCCTGCCGCGAACGGGCAGGGTCCGGCCGTGGTCGTCATTCAGGAGTGGTGGGGACTCGTTCCGCACATCGAAGATCTCGTGAATCGTTTTGCGGCCGCCGGCTTCACCGCGATCGCGCCCGACCTCTATCACGGCCAGACCACGAAATCGCCGGACGACGCCACGAAGCTGCTGATGGAGCTCGATGTCGAACGCGCGGGCAAAGAGATCGCCGGCGCCGGGCAGTACCTTCTCCAGCGTCCGGAAACGTCGTCGCAGAAATATGGCGTGGTCGGCTTCTGCATGGGCGGCGCGCTCGCGCAGTACGCCGCGACGAATGACGCCCGGAACGTCGGCGCCGCCGTCAGTTTCTATGGCGGCTTCAAGAGAGTGCCACAGCAGTGGGAACAGCTCGAAGCGCCGCTGCTGCTGATTTATGGCGAGAACGACAAAGGCGTACCGGCGGAAAGCGGACGCGAGCTCGAAGCGAAACTGAAATCGATGGGCAAGGACGTCGAGCTGGCGGTGTATCCGAACGCCGATCACGCGTTCTTCAATGACGTGCGCCCCGAGGTCTACAACCCCGAGGCGGCTGCCGACGCGTGGAAGCGCACGCTCGAATTCTTCCGGCGCGCTCTGTGATTCGCATCGTCGTTTTCTTCGCGTTCCTGCTGTTCTGTCTCACGCCATGGTGCTCGCCACCGATCGCACTCGCGCTCGGACTGGCCCTGGCGCTGACACTTGGGAGCCCATACAAAACCGCAAAGCAGACGAAGCTCCTGCTGCAGGTCTCGGTGGTCGGACTCGGATTCGGCATGAACCTGCAGAAGGTCGTCGAGGCCGGACGCACCGGCATTCTCTTCACGCTGGCCACCATCGCCGGCACTCTCCTGCTCGGCTATCTCCTCGGACGCGCGATGCAGGTCGGCCGCGGCACCGCGCACCTGATCTCCTCCGGCACCGCCATCTGCGGCGGCAGCGCGATCGCCGCCGTCGGACCGGTCATCGGTGCCAGCGACGAAGAGATGTCGGTCTCCCTCGGCACCGTGTTCATCCTCAACTCCATCGCACTCTTCGCCTTCCCCGCCATCGGCCACGCGTTGCATCTCACGCAACAGCAGTTCGGGATCTGGTCGGCGATCGCGATACACGACACGAGCTCCGTCGTCGGCGCCGCCTCGGCGTTCGGCGCCGAAGCACTGCAGATCGCGACGACCGTGAAGCTGACGCGCGCACTCTGGATCGTGCCGCTCACCCTCGGCACCGCGTTCGCGTTTCGCAAAGGCAAAACGAAGATCGCCATCCCCTGGTTCATCCTCTTCTTCGTGCTCGCGTCCGTCATTCGCACGTACGTTCCGGCGCCGGTGGATCTGTGGGACGTGCTCGTGCACATCGCGCGCATCGGCCTCACCGTCACGCTTTTCCTGATCGGCTCGGCGCTTTCGCGCGCCAGTCTCGCCAAAGTCGGGGTACGCCCGTTGATTCTCGGCGTCGTGCTGTGGATCGCGATCTCGGCAGTCGGCTTGTGGAGCGTGCGCGCCGCGCTTTAACGCAGCAGTTTCATAAAACGCTCCGCGTCGCCGACGCGCGGGATGTTGTTGAACATCACGTACGCGTCGTCCGCACCCTGCACGAGCTCCGCGACGCGCGCGAGCTCCGCATCGGTGTAGACGTGCCGGCTGCCGGTGGTGCCGTGCAGGCGAAAGTAGATCGCCTCCGTCACGCGCGTGTCGACGAAAGGATCGACGACGTGCACGAGCTCGAGATCGGTGCACAGCGCACACACGACCTCGGGCGGCCAGGCGCCGCGCGGCTCCCAGAGGAAACGCAGACCGTGGCGCTCGCGGTTCGCGAAGAAACGCCGCAGGTTGTCGAGATTCTCCGCCGTCGGCTTGAAGCTGCGGGGACATTGAAAGAGCACCGCGGTCGCACGAAGGATGCGCGCGCACCGTAACGTCACGTCCCATCCGTGCTCGACGATTTCGGTCGCGCGAAAGGATCCCGCACCGTTGCGATCGAGCGGACGGCGCATCCGCGCGTACGTGCGACTCGACGCGTCGTGCGTGATCAGTTGCCACGCCTTCATCGTGAACTCGAACCCGGCCGGCGCGGCCTCGCGCCAGCGGAGCATCACGCGTTCCGCCGGCGGGTCATAGAACGTCTGCTGCACTTCGAGCACGGGGAATCGCTCGAAATAATGCCGCTGTCCGATGGTCCAGCCGCAGAGGCCGACCTTGATCATCGAGCTTCACCAGGTGACTTCGCGCAATCGATCCGCATCCGCCAGCAGATCGATCGCAATGATCGTTCCCTCCTTCACCGTGAACGCGAAGGCGATCTTCGCACTGCCGCCCTGTGCCCACACCGCGCCCGGCACACCGGCGAGCAATGCCGGCCGCGCGGCGAGTGCGTGCCCGGAGAAACGCTTCGCCACCGCGTCGACGCCACGCAATTCGCGGGGCGCGCCGGACTGCACGGCCGCGTCGTCGGCGTGCAGCACGACGTCGGGGGCGAGCAACGAGACGAGCGCGGCGAAGTCGCCCGCCCGTGAGGCCGCGAGAAACGCGTCGACGATCTCGCGCTGGCGTGAGACCGCACTGGCGGCATCGGCACCGCGTACGCGCCGCCGTGCGCGACTGGCGAGCTGCCGCGTCGCGGTGGCGTTACGTCCGACGATCGGCGCGATCTCTTCGAACGGCACGTCGAACATGTCATGCAGCACGAACGCGATTCGTTCCGCGGGCGCGAGCGTTTCGAGCACGATCAACACGGCGACGCCGAGGGAGTCGGCGAGCAACGCCTCGTCTTCGGGATGTTCCGTGGTGACGGCCTCGAGCTCCAGCGTTTCCTCGGGATGCGCTTTGCGCGCGCGCAGCGCATCGAGGCAGACGCGCGCGACGACGGTGGTGAGCCAGCCGCCGATGTTCTGAATGTCGTTCGCATCGCTGCGGCTGAGGCGCAGCCACGCTTCCTGCACCGCGTCATCCGCCGCGTGATAGTCGCCGAGGATCCGGTACGCCACTCGCCCGAGATGCGGGCGATGTTCTTCGAATCGTTCGGCGAGCCAGCTTTCTTTTTCGTTCACGGTCACATTCCTCGTTCGCATTTCGTCATGCCGCTGACGAAACACGACGACACAGTGTGACGGAAGGAAAAGAAAGATGACCGCAGCTCTCAAGACGATGATCATTCCGGTCTCGGACATCACCCGCGCGACCTCGTTCTACGCGCAGCTTCTCGGCGTGCAGCCGTTCGTGAACGAGCCGTACTACGTTGCGTTCCAGGCCGGCGAGCTCCACCTCGGCCTGAATCCGAACGGCGCGAAACAGGGCATGACCGCACCGCTCGCCTACTGGCATGTCGACGACATTCGCGCGAGCCTGCAGACGCTCGTCGATGCCGGCGCAACGCCGCAGCAAAGCATCACCGACGTCGGCGGAGGCCGCCTCATCGCGAGCCTGAAAGATGCGGACGGCAACATGCTCGGGCTGCTGCAGCCCGAGCCGTGAGGAAACGGTGAGGACGGACGCGGGCTACAATCGCGCGTTCGCATGCCCGAGTCCGTCCTCACCGGCAGTATCCAGGTGTTCCGCCTCGCGGATGTGCTCACGTTCCTGAGCACCGCGCGCAAGAGCGGCACGCTCACGCTGGCGCACGACGCGAACGAGGCGTACCTCTACTTCAACGACGGCGCACTCGTATTCGCCGGTTCGAATCAGGAGCCGTTCCGCCTCGGCTCGATCCTGCTGCGCAAGAAGAAAATCTCACGCGAACAACGCGATCGCATCGATGCCCTGATGCAGCGCGAAGGTGGCCGCTTCGGACAATTCGCGGTGCAGGAAGGAGCGCTCACGGAAGGGCAGCTGCGCGACTTCCTGAAGATCCAGGTCTCCGAGATCGTCTACGACGCCTTCGTGTGGGACGGCGGAACGTTCACGTTCGTGCAGGATTTCTCGCTGCCGCCACACGCCGTGACGATCGCCATCGATCTGCCGAACCTGATCATGGAAGGGGCGCGGCGCATCGATGAATGGGAGCAGTGTCTCGAACTGCTTCCCGACAAGTCGATCGTGTTCCGCGTCGTGGCCACGCCGCGCGACGAGAAGATCACGCTGACGGCGGATGAGTGGAAGATTCTCTTTCTGATCAACGGGCAGCGGACGCTCGAAGAGTTGAGTCACGAGGGAGAAGAGGATGCGTTCCAGGTCTACCGCGTGGTCTACGGTCTGCTGGCGAACAAGCTCATCGAGCCGGTGAACCGCACCTCCGAAGACACCGATGCCTCGCATCGCACCGGCGCGGTGAAGGCAGTGACCATCGGCGATGCGACGGTCCGCCAGGACTCCCCGCGCTTCGGCGCGGAGTCGACGGTGCGCGACGAAGCGGGCGACGACGACACGAGCCTGCTCGTTTCAGTCGAGGCGCGTTTGTCGTACGCCGACGTGGTGCGTCCGACGATCGCGCAACTGGCGATCGCCAGCGGCGAGCACGCCGGAAAGCAGTTCCCCCTCAGCGAGCCGGAGTATCTGATCGGACGCCATCGCGACAACACCATCCAACTCGCGGACCTCGGTGTATCCGGCTTCCACTCGCGCATCTATCGCGGTCCGGACGGCTACGTGCTCGAAGATCTGAAGAGCCGCAACGGAACGTGGGTCAACGGGATGCGCGTGTTCCACACCACCCTCGCCCACGGCGACAAAGTCCACATCGGACAAACCGATCTGCTCTACGAACTGCTGTTCTGAAGAGGACGACCGGAGGCGATCCGGCCGTCGTCTTCGAATCAGCGGCCGGTGATCCGGTCCGTTCCGATGTACGGGCGCAGCGCTTCGGGCACGATGACGGTGCCGTCGGCCTGCTGGTAGTTTTCCAGCACCGCCACGAGCGTTCTTCCGAGAGGCAGACCCGAACCGTTCAGCGTGTGAACGAAGCTCGTTTTCTTTTCCGCGGAGCGATAGCGGATGTTTGCGCGGCGCGCCTGGAAATCGGTGAAATTCGAGCAGGACGAGATCTCGCGATACGTCTCCTGCCCCGGCAGCCAGACCTCGATGTCGTACGTCTTCGCGGAGCTGAATCCCATGTCGCCCGTCGACAACGTCATGACGCGATAGTGGAGCTGCAGCAGTTGCAGAATCTCCTCGGCGTCGTGCACGAGTTTCTCGAGCTCATCGAACGACGTCTCCGGCGCAACGAACTTCACCAGCTCCACCTTCTCGAACTGATGCTGCCGGATCAGACCGCGCGTGTCTTTTCCATACGAACCCGCCTCGCTGCGGAAGCAGGGCGTGTATGCGGTGTAGTAGAGCGGCAGCTTCGTCTCGAGAATCTCGTCGCGATGCAGGTTCGTCACCGGCACCTCGGCCGTCGGGATGAGGTAGAGCTCCTTCTCGTGCTCGAGGCGGAACAGATCCTCCTTGAACTTCGGCAGCTGGCCGGTGCCGCGCATCGAGTCCGCGTTCACGATGAACGGCGCGAGCACTTCCGTGTAGCCCTGCCTCCCGTGCACGTCGAGCATGAAGTTCATCAGCGCACGGCTCAGCTTCGCCGCCGCGCCGTAGAGGAACGAAAAGCGTGCGCCGGTGACCTTCGTGGCGCGCTCGAAATCGAGAATGCCGAGTTGCTCGCCGATGTCCCAGTGCGATTTCGGCGTGAACGCGAACGACGGCTTCTCGCCCCACGTGCGCTCGATGCGATTGTCGTTTTCATCGGCGCCGACCGGCACCGACTCGTGGGGCACATTCGGGAAGTAGAGCTCCAGATTCTTCAGCTCTTCTTCGAGCTGCGCGAGGCGCTCGTCGAGCGACTTGATCTCGTCGCCGACGCTCTTCATCGCCTCGATCTGCGCCGATGCGTCCTGCTTGTTCTTCTTGAGCGTCGCGATCTCCTGCGACGCCGCATTGCGTTGTGCCTTGAGCTGTTCGACCTGCGCGATCGAGCGGCGCCGTTCGGCGTCCAGCTCGACGAAGCGTTCGAGGTCGACGGTCGCGCGCCGGTTCTTCAGCGCGTCGCGATAGTGATCTGTGTTTTCTCGAAGATACCCACGGTCCAGCATAAGACCGCGAATGATACCTAATGGCGCGTGGCGCGCCGCTTCGCCGGCGCGTCGTCGAAGTCGCCGGTGATCACGAGCGCGTAGCTCTGCCGTTCGCCGA
This sequence comes from Thermoanaerobaculia bacterium, assembly GCA_036261885.1. Classification (GTDB taxonomy): domain Bacteria; phylum Acidobacteriota; class Thermoanaerobaculia; order Gp7-AA8; family Gp7-AA8; genus QHVT01. The sequence goes on from DATAJY010000020.1 coordinate 141,758, forward strand.
ACCCGAGACGATTCGCGGAGATGAGGATCTCCGCAGTGCCCGCGAACGGAGAGGCGAGCGACACCACCTCGACATTGTTCAGGCGATCGGGAGCGTCGCCGTTCCCGTAATACGTCGAGCCGCCCGTACGGACTTTCAGATCGAGGTCATTCACGAGTTGCGGAGTGGTGTCGCTGATGCTGGTGCGCACGGTGCCGGGAGGATCGGTCCAGACCAGCACCGCCTTGAACGGCGTGCCGGGCTTCACCTCGACGCGAATCGTCGTCGCGGCGCCTTGAGTGAGGCCGGAGGAGAGCGGCACGTCGAGCACGCGCAGCCTCTTCGTCTCTCCGCTGAAGTAGAGCGCGTCGTCGAGAACCGGAAAGCCCCAGCCCTGCTCGACCGAAGGCGTCGGCAATGCGGTCACGCGCGAATTCGTGAGCACGTCTTTGCGCCACAAGAGCGGACGCGCGGCCGCGAGCAGCGTTGCCTTCAGCAGTGCGGCGCTCGGCGTGAAGGCGTCGTTCGCGTCCTTCGTGCCGCTCGGATAGAAACCGTCGGTGTAGTACTGGCGCACGAGCGCGGCGGCGCCGGCGACCGACGGCGACGCCCAGGACGTTCCGGCCTGATCGGTCGCGTCGCAGGTGTTCAGCTTCTCGTCGAAATCGATGTCGGCCGCAATGACGCGCGCCGGTGCAACGAGATCGGGCTTGATCCGGCCGTCACGCGCGGGACCGAAGAGGGTGAATGCGGAGATCGTGTCGTCGTCGTCCCAGTCATTGCGCGCGCCGCCGACCTGAATGGTGTTCTTCGCGCTGCCGGGTGCCGAGATCGAACTGCGCGGCGTGGTGATCTTCTGTCCGAGGTTGCCGGTGTTGAAGACCATGAGGAAGTCGGGATGCGACCAGAGGAACGCATCGACTTCGTACGCCGACTGCGGGTAGTTCGCGGTGGGAGGATTCGACAGCTTGCCCTGGCGATCGCCCCACGAATTCGAATGAATGCGCGCGCCTTGCCGGTATGCCTGCTCGAGAATCGGCGTCAGCTTCGCGGGACAGCCGACGCCGGCGAACTGCGTACAGAAATCGCCGCCGACGTAGCCGCCGTCCTGCACGATCAGCTTCGCGCCGGGTGCAATCGAATCGGCGAAGTCGTGCGCGATCGGCGCACCGGTGTCGCCGACGGCCGTCCCCGCCGCGTGCGTGCCGTGTCCCTGATTATCGAGTGACGCCGCATTGCCCGGCGTCTCGCATCCCGGCGCGCCGGGATACTGATCGCAGGAGTAGAGAAAGTCGTACGCGATGACCTTGCGCCGCGAGAGATCGACGTTCTGCCAGTGCAACCCACCACTCGGCGAACCGGTGTTGAACGGCGGCGCCGAATTGTCCGGCTCGCGAAAGTAGCAGGAGGTGTAATCGAGACCGGTATCGAGCACCGCGACGATCTGCCCCTCGCCGTGCAGCCCGTGATTGTGAATCGTCATCGGACCGGTCGGCGTCCCCGACTGCATCGTATGCACGGAGACATCGTTGCCATACGCGACGGTGGACGCGAGCACGAGAACGGCGAATAACTTTCGCACGGACGAAGGAACGGCCGAGCACCACGGGGGATTCCATTCGGTGGTCGGTTGTCGGTAGTCGGGAGTCGGGGGAACGGTTGGCGCAAAACCGCCAACCGCCAGCGCGCCGACAGGCGCGCGAACCGCCAACCGCCAACCGGTTCCCCCGACAACCGACAACCGACAACCGACTCCCGCCTCAATGCACAAACTTGCGGCGATTCTTGATGTAGTCGGCGAGGATGTACTCGCCGAGGCGATCGGGGGAGGCGTAGAAGGCACGGCCGCGGTTGATCTTCGACAGCTGATCGACGAAGTTCACGAGCATTGGGTCGGTGGCGAGCATGAACGTCGTGATGGGGATGTTCGCACGGCGGCAGCGGTCTGCTTCTTCGAGCGTCCGGTTCACGATCTTCATGTCCAGCCCGAACGAGTTCGTGTAGAGCCTTCCGCTTTCCGTCAGCGCGGATGGTTTGCCGTCCGTGATCATGAAGATCTGTTTGTTCGCATGTTTGCGTCTGCGCAGAATGCGTTGCGCGAGCTCGAGCCCCGCCTTCGTGTTCGTGTGAAACGGCCCCACCTTCACGTATGGAATCTCGCTGATCGGCACCTCGGTGGCTTCATCGCCGAACAACAGCACGTCGATCGCATCCTTCGGATATTTCGTCAGGATCAACTCCGTCAGCGCGAGCGCGACCTTCTTCGCCGGCGTGATGCGGTCCTCGCCGTACAGAATCATCGAGTGGGAGATGTCGATCATCACCACCGTCGCGCAACTCGAGTTGTGCTCGGTCTCGAAGACTTCGAGATCGTCTTCGAGGATCGTGATCGCGTCGGCGGGATCGTTGTGCTTCATCGCGTTCCGGATCGAACGGATCGAGTCGATGGCCATCGGATCGTCACCGAACTGATAGGGCCGCGTCTCGGTGAGCCGCTCCGTCCCCTGTCCCGCGGAGGCGACGGAATGACTGCCGGTCATCGACTTCTGCAGCCCGCCGAAAATCTCGTCGAGCGCATCGCGGCGGATCTGCCGTTCGCCTCCCGCGGCGAGCGTGAGGTTCCCCTCGCCGTCCTGGCCGATGACGTTCTCCTCCATCAACCGGGCGAAGAACGCATCGAGATCGACGTCGGGATCGATGTAGCCGCGCTCCTGCAGCGCGCGCATCCACTGCATCGCCTCTTCGACATCGCCGCCCGATTGCAGCAGCAGGTGATTGAAGAGACGGCGCAGTCCCATCTCACTGAGCAGGCGCCGGATGAGATCGGGATCGAGATGGGAGTACCGGGTGCGCACGGGCGTGAGGGTCAGGCTTCGCCGCGCGGCCGGTTCTTCTGGAGCTTCTCGATCCAGCGCGCGACGGCAGGGTTGTTCGGGAGTTTCTCGCGACCTTCCTCGGCGGCGGCGAGCGCCTCCTCCTCGCGGCCGACCACGAGCAGGATCTGCACGCGCAGTTCGATGAGCGACTGATAGAGCGTGAAGTCGGTGATCTCCTGACTGGCCATCAGCGAGAGAGCGCGGCCGACGAACTTGAGCGCCACGTCGGGCTTCGACTCGTTCAACGCATCGGCCGCGAAGCGATGCAGCATGCGCGGCGAATCGCCGAGAAACGATTTCGCGTCGACGAACTGCAGCAGCGCCTCGCGCACGACCGCTTCCTGATCGGAGAACCATCCATCGCGGATGATGCGATCGATCTGGCGCGCGAGCTCGTGCGGGATATCGGCCTGAACTTTCGGCATGGCGTGCTCAGTCTAACGGACGGTTCTCAAGACGTTGAACTTCATCAGCTCCTGGAACGTGATCGTCGAGTCGAGATCCTCACGCGTCAGCCGCAACGACTGATGCAGACCTTCGAGCACCATTTCCATCCAGAACGCGAGCTCGTGCTCGCTGGTCGGCTTCGCATACTTCTTCGCCAGCTCGGCGAGGGCGGGCACGCGATTCAGCTCCGCGAAGTAATCGGCGAACGGCTGCTCGTCCGACACCGTGAGCTTGTTCCCCGAGGCGAACCAGTTCAGCACCGTGTCGTACGCGGGCTCGGCGGACGGCGCCGTTTTTTCTTCCTCGCGCGGCTGCTGTTGCTTGCGCTTCACGCGACGTCCGGCGAACGCATCATCGAGATCGTCGGGATCGATCTCGCCGTAGCCGCGCCGTTCGCGCTCGGTGCGCTGGGCGACGCCGGCGCGCTCGATCTTCGGAAAACGCGACTCGAACAACTTCGCCACTGCCTCGCCGATCAGCTTCCGGGCCACGACTTCCGAGCCCTGCTGTTCTCCTTCGTACACCATCTCGACCTTGCCGGTGATGGCGGGCAGGATCATCGAGAAATCGGAGAGACGCGGGAAGACGCGCTTGTCGCCGGTCGCGGCCGCGCGGCGTTCCAGATTCGAGTGCAGCAGCTCCATCGCCGCGATGGTCAACCGCGCGGAAACGCCGGACGATTGATCGACGAGCTCCGATTCGCGCGCCACGAACGCGAAGGTCTCGATCAGGTCGCGCACGAACGGCGGGATCTCGATCGTCGACGCCGTGCCGCGATCGAGCCACGCTTCCTGATCGGTGATGCGGCGAGCGGTCTCGATCTGCTGCGGGTAATGCGTGAGGATCTGCGAGTCGATGCGGTCTTTGAGCGGCGTGATGATGTTGCCGCGGCTCGTGTAGTCCTCCGGGTTCGCGCTGAAGACCAGCACGATGTCCATCGGAATGCGCACCGGAAAGCCGCGGATCTGCAGGTCGCGTTCTTCGAGGATGTTCAGCAGCGCGACCTGAATGCGCGGCGCGAGATCGGGCAGCTCGTTGATGGCGAAGATGCCGCGATTCGTGCGCGGGATGATGCCGTAGTGGATGACCTCTTCATCCGCGTACGTGAGTCGCTGATTGGCGGCCTTGATCGGATCGATGTCGCCGACGAGATCGGCGACGGTGACGTCGGGCGTGGCGAGCTTCTCGCGATACCGCTCGTCGCGTCCGATCCAGGCGATGCGCAGATCGTCCTGCTGCTCGGCCGCCAGTCTGCGGCAGCGTTTGCAGGTCGGCTCGAACGGCGAGTCGTTGATCTCGCAGCCGTCGATGACCGGCACTTTTTCATCGAGCAGATTCGTGAGCGAGCGGAGGATGCGCGTCTTGGCCTGGCCGCGCAGCCCGAGCAGGATGAGGTCGTGCTTCGAGAGAACGGCGTTGTGGATGGCCGGAATGACCGTGCGCTCGTAGCCGTGGATGCCGGGGAAGGTGTTCTCGCCCCGCGCGATGCGAGCCAGCAGATTCGCGCGCATCTCGTCCTTGACGGAGCGAACGCGATAGCCGGAAGCGCGGAGCTCACCGAGGGAAAGGATCATGGTGTTTCGAGGTTAGCACGCTCATCTCTCCCCTTCCGCCGCCTCGTCGCGATTGAAACTGTTCATCGCTCGTTTCAGGTCTCCGCGCGCGAACAGCACCAGCGCGTCGACGGCGCGCTCGATGGCGCGTTCGACGACCGGCTGTTCTTCGGCGTTGAACTCGTCGAGGACGTGGTCGCGCAGTTTGACGTCGACCGGTCCGCCGATGCCGACGCGCAGTCGCGGAAACTTCTCGGTGGCCAGTTCGCTGAGGATCGAGCGCATGCCGTTGTGCGTTCCGGCCGACCCGTTCGGACGGATGCGCAGTTTGCCGAGCGGCAGATCGATGTCGTCGTAGACCACCATCAGCTCTTCGGTCGAGTCGAGATAGGCGTTCACCAGCAGGCGGACCGCGTCGCCCGAGAGATTCATGTACGTCAGCGGTTTGGCGAGCATCACGCTGCCGCCGGCCACGCGGCCCGTACCGGTCATAGCGCTTTTCTCGTGCTTGTTCAACTCGATGCGGAACTTGCGCGCGAAGGCGTCGAGCACCATCCAGCCGACGTTGTGGCGGGTCCGCTCGTACTCCGGCCCGGGATTGCCGAGACCAACGATTAGTTTCATGCGGCGCGAACGATAAACCAAACACGACACTGGCAGACGGCCTGCATTAAGCTGACGCACCGTCCGTCTATGGAGAAGCGGCAACGTATCGTCATCATCGACGACAACGCAAATGATCTGCAGGTCACCCGGCGCTTTCTCGAGCGCCGCGGCTATGACGTCGCGCCCGCGCAGTCGGGGGAAGAAGGCATCCTCCTCGCGCGGCAGCAGCTCGCCGACGCGATCATCGTCGACTACCGCATGCCGGTCATGGACGGCTTCGAAGTGGCCCGCCGCATCAAGGCCGATCCGGAGTTGCACACGATCCCGGTGTTGATGCTCACCGGCGCCGACTCGGCGAACAACGTCGTCGAAGGGCTCTCCGCCGGCGCCGACGACTTCGTGACCAAAGGCTCCGACATCGAAGTGCTCGTGGCGCGACTGCGCGCGCTGCTGCGCGTAAAGGCGTATCAGGATCAGCTGCGCCGGATGAATCAGCAGATGACGCGCGATCTTCAGATCGCGCGCCGCGTGCAGGAAGCGCTCGTGCCGCAGGGAACGTTCGCATCGGCGCAGATCGAGATCCGCTCCGCCTACATCCCGAGTGAAACGCTCTCCGGCGATTTCTACGATTACTTCGCGCAGGACGATCGCACGTATCTCTTCGTCGCCGACGTTTCGGGACATGGGCTGCCCGCGGCGATTCTGGTGTCGCTGCTGAAGAGCTACATCCACACCGAGGCGGCGAACGACCGCTCGCTCGCCGAGTTCATGACCCGGCTGAATGATTTTCTGTTCAGCGTCAGCCTTCCCTCGCAGTTCGCGACCGCCGCGCTGTTCCGGATGGAAGAGAATCGCGTGATCTACTCGAATGCGGCGCATCCGCCGTTTCTTCTGCACACGCGCGAAACCGGCCACACGACCATCATCGAGCAACCTTCCAACCTCCTCGGCGCCATGCCGAACATGCCGTTCGAAGAGCACTCGCTGCGCGTCGAGCCGGGTGACACGCTCTTCGTCTACACCGACGGCCTGACCGATCGCGTCGATCGCAGCGGCGACTTCTATTCGATCGATCGCATCGCCGCGGTGCTCGATCGCTCCACCGGCAGCGACCTCTCCACCGTCTACGACTCGATTTACGAGGACGTCAGCGGTTTCTCCGCCACGGAAGAATTCAAGGACGACATCGCGTTCGTCGTAACGCGTTTCCACTGACGCGCGTCACACTGATCGCGATGAAGAAACTCCTGCTGGCCGTCCTCTGTCTTGCTCCGCTCGCGTTCGCCGCAGACGCGCCGCAGCATCCGTTCCCCGACGATTACAAACCGCAGCCGTGCGCGCCGCAGGACATCTGCACGGCCGTGAAGCCGTCGGAGTTCGGGCCGATCGCGAAGCTGCGCGGCTACACGCTGCCGCAGGAATGGGTCAACGCGCACTGGGACGAGCTGCTCTCGCTCATGCACCCGCTCTGCGCGAAAGTCGCGAACTGCCAGACCGTGCCCGGCAATCACTGGGTGTGGTGCAAGGACATCCTCGCCGATGAGTTTCCGGCGAGCTGCTCCACGAAGTACACGAATCCGGTCGACCAGGAACGCTGCCGCTATTTCTCCGTAGTCTTTTTTCTGGGGCAGGACGACCGGGCCCGCCTCGCCCATCCCACCGCGCAGGAGTGCGGAACGACTGCGCGCGCCGGTCAGGCCGAGAGAACATTCGAGCACTGGATGCAGCCGGCCACGCTGCCGGTCAATTTCGACGGTAAGGTGACGTTCTACGCCATCGACAGCGAGACGCGCATTCCGGTGATGGTTCACCTCTCGATCGATTCGAATCGCTTCTCGCCGACCGACACGATCGACGGCACACCGCTCACCGGCTACCCGCAACGCTACAAGCTCGCACTCAGGAAAAGCCCGCGCGCCGACGGCCACAACGACTTCGTCGCACCGACCGTCACGCTCAAAGCCGACGGCTATCGCACCGAGACGTTCACGCTCCCGATCGCGAAGTCGGCCATGGTGCTCGAGATGTCGCCGAAGACACTCAAGCGCGGGAAAAACAGCGTGACCATCACCGCGAAGGACAGCGTCACCGGCAAAGCGGTCGACGCGCGCGTCATGGGCAACGATCGCGTTCTCGGCAAGACGAACGTGCCGTTCGAGGTGGAGTGGAAGAAGGGCGAAGACGCCCCCGAGATCTGGGTGACGTCGCTCTACAACATCTACGACGACGTGGTGATGTTGCCGGCGAAGAAGTGAAGCGTTGCAGGATGGACGGCGTCCGCGTTCATTGCGCGACGTATCTCGCGGACGAGCAGGGAAGTGTCGGCGAGAAAGGAGTCGGCGAATTCACGCTCACGCACGAGTTGCTCGACAGGCTCCCGATCCGTCAGTTCTCATCCTCTTCCAGTAACTCCTCCACATCCCGCTCCTCCAGCAACTCCGCGGTGATGCCGGGGTAGCGCTCAGTGCCGTAGTACCAGGCGGCCTGGATCTCCGGCTCCGACGGAAACGTGCCGTCGTAGACGAAGCATTCGAGCGAGCGGAGGCGGCCGTTGTGAATGTGCACGGACGTATCGGCGGGGGTGTCGGCGCCGGCGAGCTGAACCTGCAGATCATCGAGATGCAGAAGCTTGCGCTCGATCGGTTTCGCGGTGGCCGGAACGTCGAAGCGGGTGACGAAGCCGGTGGCGGTGAGCTCGCGATCGCGCACCGTCGCGGCGGCGTATTGCGCGCGCAGGGCATCGAGCAGCGGATGCTCCCCCGCGAGAAGGGCGGTCATGACCTGCGTTTCGAACTCGTCGATGCTCATGCGATGCGTTGCAGGAGCTCGACGGCCTGCGGTTTCTTTTCGTAGCGAACGTCGGTCGCCGCGATTTTCTCGAGGTACTTGCGCGCCTCGGTCGAATCGTTGCGCCGCAGGTGGCAGCGCGCGATCCAGAACCAGGTGTCGACCACGTATTCGTTCTCGCTGAAACGATGGGTCTGCACCGCCTTGTCGAACGACGTCACGGCGTCATCGTACTTCTGCTGCGAGTAGTAAATGCGGCCGAGGTGCGAGAGCGCGTCGAAGTAATCGAACGAGCTCTGATCGACGCTGCCGGCGACGCGTGTGTAGAAACGCTCCGCATCCGTGTACTCGCGGCGATCGAAGTGAATCGCACCGCAGAAGAGGAGCGCGTTCCGATAAAAGTAGGAGTTGAAGAACGGCTTGTTCTCGTCGAACAGCGACAGCGCCTCGGCGAAGAGATGCAGCGCGTCATCGAAATCGTGCAGCGCGTACGAGTTCAGCGCCTTCAGCGCCAGCGCCTGCGCGGTGACGTTGTCATTCGCGGAGTAACGCATCGACTGCTCGTGCAGCTCTTTCGCTTTCGCGTAGTCCGCCTCGTCGTGCGAGAGATGGCCGAGGATCACGTACGACTTGTACTTGATGTCGTTGGCCTCGTCGCTCTCCTCGGAGGCACAGGCGGCGCTGAATCCCTCGCGCGCTTTTCCGAGGTCTCCGGCGTACAGCGCCGCGACAGCGCGGAAGTAAATCGATTCGAGCGTGGTGAGCACCGGCGTCTTCTCACGACTGAGGTCGTCGATGAAGCGCGTCACCAGCTGAGCCAGCAGCCGGTTCTCGGAGGTCGGATCGACGATGAAGTTCTGCAGGTAGACCAGGCGATTCTCGAGAATGCGCATCATCTCGAGCATCACCGTCACGCGCTGCTGATCGTCACCGACCTCGCGAAACATCGACGCCAGCTGGCGCTGGAGGGCCTGGTACTTCGAGTCGTACTCGCGCACCTGCGCGTCGGACAACTCGCCCGGTTCTTTCTGAAGAGTGGTCTCGAGCGCGACGCGTTGGTCGACCAGCTGCCGTAAACGCGCCGCCAATTCGTGGCGGTCCATAAGTTGAATTTACCAGAAAGCAAATGTAGGGCCTGTTTGGCCGGAAGGGCGTCAACCAGCGATGAGTGATGAGTGATGAGGTGCGACAGGTATCGCCAGCATGCGCGTTTCGCAGGGCCTCACGGCGAACAGTGCACGTGCTGGCGACACCTGTCGTACCTCATCACTCATCACTCATCGCTCGCCTCACGCATCGCTCGCCTCACTCACCTCTCCCTCTCCTTGATCGCCACTCCCGCCACGGCCACGAGGCGAAACTCCAGCTGATGCTTGTCTTCGTCGATCGATTCGAGGCGGATGCGGACGTGGTCGCCGAGGCGCAGCTCGCGGTGCGTCGACTCCCCGCGCATCCGATGTTCCTTGTCGTAGTAGTGCCAGAAATCGCCGCCGATGGTGGCCACCGGCACCATGCCCTGGACGAAGATCTCTTCGAGCTCGACGAAGAGACCGAACGGCGCGATGCCGGTGACGATCCCGTCGTACTCGATGCCGACCTTGTCGCGCATGAAGATGACTTTCTTCCACTCCAGCACTTCGCGTGACGCCTCTTCGGCGCGACGCTCGCGCTCGCTCGACTGCAGCGCGTACGCGGGGTGCGCGCGCTCGATGAGCTCGAGCCGCTCGCCGTACAGCGCCCCCTGCGAGATCAACTCGAGCAACCGCCGGTGCACGATGAGATCGGGATAGCGGCGGATCGGCGATGTGAAGTGACAGTAGTGCTCGAACGCGAGCGCGAAGTGGCCGGTGCTCGCTTCGGAGTAGAACGCGCGCTTCATCGAGCGCAGGATGATGTTCGTCAGGAATCGCTCTTCCGGACGCCCCGCCACTTCCTTCAGCACGCGCTGCAGCTCGCCGGGACGCATGTCCTCGACGTCGCCGCGCAGCTTGAGCTTGAACTCCTTGAGGATTTCCTTCAGATCTTCGAGCTTCTGCGGATCGGGCTGCTGGTGCACGCGGTAGAGGCCGGGCTGATTCGCGAACACGAGCTCGCGGGCCACCACTTCGTTCGCGGCGAGCATGAACTCTTCGATGAGCCGGTGGGCGACGTTGCGCTCGGTCGGACGAATGGCTTCGATGTCGCCGCTCACGCCGAGCATCACCTCCGCCTCCGGCAGATCGAAATCGATCGAGCCGCGTTGTTCGCGCCGGGTGCGCAGGAGCTCGTAGAGCTCGTGCATGCGCACGAAGTCTTCGAGCAGGTAGCCGTAGCGCTGGAGCAGTTCCGGACCGTTCGCTTCCGCGGCGGCATCGCGTTCCGCGCCCGAGGGCTGTGCGACCCCTTTGGCCACGAGGATGGAGTTGACGTCGGTGTAGGTCATCCGCTCTTTCGTGCGGATCACCGACTTGTAGATCTTGTGCTGGACGAAGCGGCCGCGCGGATCGACTTCGATCTCGCAGGAGAACGTGAGCCGCTCCACCTTCGGGTTGAGCGAGCAGATGCCGTTTGACAGCCGCTCGGGAAGCATCGGGATGGCGCGCCCCGGAAAGTAGACCGAGGTGCCGCGCTCGTATGCCTCGGCATCGAGCTCCGACTTTTCGGTGACGTAGTGCGCGACGTCGGCGATGTGCACGCCGAGGAGATAGTTGCCGTTCGCGAGTCGTTGCACTTCGACCGCGTCGTCGAAGTCTTTCGCGGTTTCGCCATCGATGGTGACGATGTTCCGCTCCCGCAGATCGACGCGTTTCGCGATCTCCTCGGGCGGCACTTCCGTCGGGATGGATTCGGCCTCCCGCAGGACTTCCGGAGGGAAGTTGTGCGGGATGTGATGCTTGCGGACCACGACCTCGATGTCGACGCCGGGATCGCCGATGAAGCCGAGCACTTCCACGATGCGGCCGGTGGCGAAGTGCGTGGTGCGATCGGGGTAGCGCTCGATCTCGACGTTCACCATCTCGCCGTCACGCGCGTCCATGAGGTCGTCCGCTTCGATGAGGATGTCGGTGTCGATGCGGATGTCGAACGGCACGACGTACGGCTCGGGCTCGACGAGATGGAAGCGTCCGACGACGGTGCGATGCGCGCGGCGAAGGATGCGGATCACTTCGCCGTCGATGTACTCGCGATCACGCACGCGCCGGATTTTGGCCGTGCGTTTGTCGACGCGCACGATCACGAGATCGGAATTCATCGCCCCTTTGAGCTGGCGGCGATCGATGTAGATGTCGGGCTCGTCGTCGGCGCCGCGTACGGTGCCGTGGCCGTCGTTGTACACGCGGATCACGCCGGCGTGGTAGGGGGTGAACTCCAGCAGCGAGTAACGTTTTCCGCGCACCGCCATGACCGTGCCGTCACGCTCGAGGTCGTCGATGGCATGATCGACTTCCTCGCGCGTGAAGGCGGTGTCCCCGAGGCGCTCGAAGATGTCTTTCGTACCGAGAAGCCGGTTCCCGCGCTGCCGCAGCAGGTCGATGATGGCCTGGTGCAACTCGGGGCGATGAGGGAGTCCCAGCGAGGATGTGCTCACGGGGGCGGAGTGTATCGCGGGGCAGTTGACGGTTGGCGGTTCGCGCGCCGGCGGTTGGCGGTTGTGGTCTCTCCGAGGGACCTACTCGCGTGAACGCGAAGACTTGACCGATTTCGACGAGGGAACGGAAACGCGCTTGTGCGAGATCGCTCTCCGCCGCACCGGACGCACGGAATCGGCGAAGCCGTTGAGCATCGTCTGGGTGCGCAGTTTGTTGTGCAGCGTGTTGCGATGGACGCCGAGTTTGCGGGAAGCCTGCGTGACGTTGCCCTTGCTGGCGGTCATGGCCGCGACGATGTACTTGCCTTCGAACGCTTCGACTGCCTGTTCGAGGGTGATTCCGTTGCCGATCAACTCGCGGATGATGGCATTCAAGCGATCGTCGATGCTTACCATGTTTCGTCTGACCTCAGTGGTGGTGTTGGCGGAAGCGAGATTCTACTACTCAGAATTCGCACGAACGGAAGAAAAAAAATTCTTCAACGCGTGCGCTTGACAAATACCGAAAACATCAACGCGATCAGTGTGACGAGCGTCATGATCGCGCCGAAAAAAAACGAGCGCGGATGATATGTCCAGACGATCTCGTGATGTCCAGCGGAAACTTCGACCGCGCGAAAAATCTCGGAAAACAGGCGCTTTTCGGCCGGTTTGCCGTCGACCGCGACCGTCCACCCGGCGGCATCCTGTTGCGAGAGCGTCACCAGCGACGGCTCGGCAGCATCGACGATCACGCGCGCGCGTGACGTGGTCATCTCCCACGTCACAGGAGTGACGCGAGATGCGGCAATCGACACGGCCATCGCGCGCGAACGCGGCACCGCGTATACGTTCGTCTCCGCCACGCGCGCGATGCGCGCGAGCGGCCGCGGAAGCTCGCGCGGCGTGATCACGTATCCGGCCGCGAAGGCATCGATGCGCGCGCGCGACGGCACGCGCTGCAACTCGCGCAGCGACGCGAGATAGGTGCGATTCATCAGCGGCGCGGCGCTGTCGGCATCGAAGCGGCGATCGTAGAGATTGAGATAGCCGCCGATCGATTCGACGCGCGCGCGCTCATCGGTGGCGATGCGCACGAACTTCTGCGCCGCGCCGATCGAGCGTTCGTACGGCACGACGTCGCGGCGGAACGGTCCGGTCACGAGCAGCGGCATGGCCTGAGGAAGAAGATCGGCGGCGAGGATGGCGATCATCACGAGATCGAGCCACCGCTTGTCGCGGCGCAGACGCTCCCACCCGGCCGCGGCGAGCGCCGCGATCGCGAGCATCGCCACCGGCACGAGCCGCGCCGGATAGCGAAACAGCGTCAACGGCAGCGATGCCAGCCATGCCGGTCCGGTGGAAACGACGACCGCGACCAGCAGTAACGCGAGCCAGCCGAAGAGCTCCCGCCGCCTGCGCAGCACGGTCACGCCGGCGAGCGCGAGCAGCGCAACGACGATTCCGCCGTACACGACCGGAATGAAATCCTGCGCCGATGAGGAATCGAAGAGCGCCGGCGGCAGCACGACGCGCAGCCAGTCGCGCCACGACATCGAGTCGCGAAGAATCGACGACGCATCCATGCCGCCGGTGCGATCGCTGCCGCCGACCCATTCGAGAAAGGGCAGCAGTTGCAGCGCGGTCAGGCCGAATGCGACCAGCGCCGTGCCGACGACGTCGCGATGACGCCGCACGATCACGTACAACAGCGCCGCGACCGCGGCGATGAACGGCTCGCCGGCGAGAAACGTCATCGCCAGCGCGACGCCGCCGCGGCGCCACGCCCCTTCCCGCGCGCACCACAACACGAGCGGCACCCACGCCAGCGACGCGAGATTGTTCGAGACATCGAGCAGCGAAAGCAGCGGACCGCTGAAGAGCAGCGCCGCCGCGCCGACCATCGCCGCGCCGCCGGAGTGGTCGCGCACGAACAACGCATACGCTCCCCACGCCAGCAGCACGAGGTGCAGCAGCAGATAGAGCAGGTACGCCGTTTCGAACGGCAGCGCGAGAAACAGCCATGCCGGCGGATAGAAGACGCCGGTCTGCGGATTGGCGAGCCACGGCTCACCCGAGGCGCTGTACGGATTCCAGAACGGCAGCCGCCCTTCGCCGAGCTCCTGCGCGGTGAACCAGCGCAGCGGCTGGAAGTAGTCGAAGTGATCGCGCACCTGAAAGACTTCGCGCTTCGCGAGCGGTGCGACGAACAGGATCGTCGCCAGCACGGCCAGGAACGCGAGCGCGAAACGATGTCGGCGGATCACTGCGCGCAGAAGTCTCGCACGATCCTTCGCGTCAGCCGCACGCCGTCCGCGAAGAAGCGCGCGCGAATGCGTTCGTCGGCACCATGCACGCCGTCGGCATCGTAGTAGTTCACCTTGAACGGCGCGATGCCGTAAGCCACGATGCCGCGCTTGCGAAAAAAGCGGCTGTCGTTCGTACCGCCGGTGACGAACGGACCGACGGTCGATCCGGGCGAGCTCTCGCGCATCGCGCGCACGAGCGTGTCGTACAACTCGCCGCTCGACGGACTCTCCGGCGAAGGCTCGCTCTGCAGCAGCACTTCCACTCTGGCGTTGTCGCCGACCGCTTTCTTCACCGTCTCGATCATCGCGTCCGGCGGCGTGTCCGGCAGCAGGCGGATGTCGAGGTCGGCGATCGCGCGCGCCGGCATGATGTTCACCGCGCCGCCCGCCTCGAGATGCGTGATCGCAATCGTGTCTTTCAACAACGTTCGATAGCCCTCGGGGATCTCCTGCAGCGCCTTCTCATCGAGCGGCTCGCGCACCTTGCGAAACAACGCCGCGCGCCCATCGGTACGAACCTTCGCAATCGCCCGCGCGCTCCGCGCGACCGAAGGGTCGAGCCGGTACGGCGTCTCGATCTGATCGACCGCGGCCAGCGCGCGAACGAGCTTGCTCGGCGCGCCCCCTTTCTCCGGAGGACTCGCACCATGGCCGCCGGTGCCTTCGCTGACGAGCCGGAGCCACAACGGATTCTTCTGCTGCACCTCGATGCCCCAGAAGATCACCTTGTCGACCGCGGTCTCGTTCGTACCGCCTTCATTGAGCACGAAGCCGACGTTCTCGAAGAGCTGCGGCTGCGTGTCGAGCAACAGTTTGGCGCCCTGCAGTCCACCGCGCTCTTCATCGGGAACGGCCAGAAAAATGATGTCGCGGCGCAGCTTTGCGCCGCGGCGTTTCAGATCGACGAGCGCATAGAGCTGGGCGATGGTGAGCGACTTGATGTCGAGCGCGCCGCGTCCCCAAATGTAGCCGCTCGCCCGCACGCCGCTGAACGGCGGATGGGTCCAGCCGGTCGCCGACGCCGGCACGACGTCGAGATGGCTGAGCAGCAGCAGCGCCTTTTCATTCGTGCCCGAGACCAGGCGCGCATAAACGGCCTGACGATTCGGATCGGAGCCGACCAGGCGCGCGTCGATGCCGTCTTTCTTCAGCGCATCGCGCAGGAACTCGGCCGCTTTCGTTTCGTTGCCGGGCGGATTGGTGGTGTCGATCCTGAGGTACTGCGCGAAGAGCTCTTCGGCCTCGCGGTCCATCGGATCCTGCGCGACGCCGCCGGCCTCACGACAGGCGACGGAGGCGAGCAGACCGAGGAGCGCCAGAGCGCGCAGCGGAGACTTCACGCGTTGCCGGCGACCGGTTGGGGAATGGTGAGCTGCACGGCCGGCACTTCCTCCGGCACCGCGCGATACGACTCGAAGCAGCCGCGGCACCGCGCCTCGTACGAAGAGTCGCCCACTTCCACCTGCGCGTTTCCGCCGGAGACGCGCTGCGAGTAATGCGCGGCGCCGCGGCAGCGCACGCAGACGGCGTGCATCTTCGACACTTCTTCCGCGACCGCGAGCAACGCCGGCATCGGACCGAACGGACGGCGCATGTAATCCTGATCGAGTCCGGCGGCGATGACGCGAATACCGGCATCGGCGAGCTGCATGCAGACATCGACGACACCCGGATCGAAGAACTGCACCTCGTCGATCCCGACTACCTGCACCCCGATCTCCACGCGCGCCAAGAGCTCCGCGCTCGTCCCGACCGCAAATGCCTTGAGGCGCCGCTCGTCGCGGGACACGACCTCATCGGTCGCGAAACGATCATCGAGAATCGGTTTGAATACCTGCACGCGCTGACGGGCGATGACCGCCCGGCGCAACCGCCGAATCAATTCTTCCGACTTACCGGAAAACATGCCTCCGGCGATGATTTCGATCCAGCCGCCACGATGACTGTCCAAGGAGTCCCTCCGAGTGATGTTCTTCGCAGTTTAAACGACGAGTGCGGCGATACGAGTGATGAGAGAGGAGCGATGAGGTTCACTCATCACTCATCACTCAGCTCAACCCTGCGCGAAAATCGAAGCAAGGCGCTCCACGCCTTCCACGATCCTTCCGTCTCCTTCTTTCGCGAACGTCAGCCGCATCGTGTTGCGGCCGCTGCCGTCGACGAAGAACGGGCCTCCCGGAATGTAGGCCACTCCGCTGGCGACGGCTTTTGATACGAGCGCCGCCGTGTCGATGTCGTCGTGCAGGGTCATGAAGGTGAAGAGGCCTCCGCGGGCGTCGGTCCATTGCGCCTTGCCGCTGAAATGTCTTTCCAGCTGCGCGATGAGTGTTGCGCGTTTGCCGCGATAGAAGGCGCGGACGCGGGCGATCTGCGGCCCGAGGGCGCCGCTGGCGACGAACTCGTCGACGATCGATTGATCGAGCGTACCGGAGCAGAGGTCGGCGGCCTGCTTCGCGATCTCGAGCCGCTCGAGGATCTCCCTCGATGCCACGAGCCAGCCGCAGCGCAGTCCGGGCGCGAGCACTTTCGAAAACGAGCCGAGGTAGATCACGCGGCCTTGCGTGTCGCGCGCTTTCATCGGCGTGGTGTCGGCGTCGTCGTCGTACAGCAGCTCGCCGTACGGATCGTCTTCGATGATCACGAAGTCGTGTTCTTCGGCGAGTTGCAGCACTGCCGCGCGGCGCTCCTGCGTCATCAGCCGTCCGGACGGATTCTGAAAATTCGGAATCGTGTAGAGCAGCTTGATGCGCCGCTTCGAGACGAGCTCGCGCAGCGACTCCGGCACGATGCCGTCGTCATCCTGCTGCACGCCGGCGAGCTCCGCGCTGCGTGCGAAGAACGAGGCCGAGCCGCCGATGTAGGTCGGCAGTTCGACGGCCACGACGTCGCCCGGATCGAGCAGCGTGTGCGCGATGAGATCGAGCGCCTGCTGCGAGCCGGTGGTGACGAGCACGTCATCCGCGGTGCAGTCGATCTTTCGTTCGCGCGCGATGTTCGCGATCGATTCGCACAGACGCGCCAGGCCGCGCGTCGGTCCGTACTGCAGCGAGATCGCGCGCTTCTCGCGAATCACCTTCTCGGCGATCGCGGCCAGTGCGTCGGCCGGAAACGTATCGGGGTTCGGCACGCCGCCGGCGAACGAGATGATGTTCGGATCGTTGATGAGCTTCGCGAACGCGCGAATCGCGGAAGGGCGAAACGATGCGGCATCGCGCGAGAAAAAGTGCGAGTACGACATGGCCGCGGAGTGTATCGCGCGCAATGGTGTCCGGCCCGTGATCGCGTTACTTCTCGACCGCGAGCGCCGCGTAGGCCGCCACGTACCAGCTCGTGACGATGGCCGAGAAGGCGGTGCTGCCGAGCGAGCCGACCAGGCGGATCGGCATCGTCACGAAATTGAATGTGCTGTGCGCGTCCATCGCCTGCCCGAAGGCGGCGAAGAATCCGAAGCTGGCGAAGAACGACGAGCCGGCCATTCCGATCACGATCGCCGCGGCGGTGACGAGCACATGTCTCCCGAGATCGACGCGAATGGCCTGACGCGCGCTCGCCAGCGACGCGCGTGCGGACGTGCCGTTCGCGGCCCAGTCGACGATGGCCCGATTCGTCCAGACGCCGGTGACGATGGCCACGACGACGCCGAGCAGCAGCGTCACCACGATCCCGAGACAGCCTACGCCGGCCAACACTTCCGGATGTTCCGTGAACACGAGCATCAGCGCCGCGGTCGGAATGAGAGGGATCAGCAGGACCACGCCGGCCAATCCCCAGGCGAGGTTGTAGATCCAGAAGACGACCCACCAGCCGCGCAGCCCGCCGGCCATCCAGCGGTCCATCGAGAACGCCTGGAAGCGCGTGCGCGGTCCCGGATCGGCCGGCCCGGCCTGCCGTTCCGCGTCGACGTAGACGCGCGCGCTCCCTGCTTCGACGAACGAATGAATGGCCACGAAGATGACCATCAGAATCATCACCGCGACGAACACCCACACCAGCAGCATCCACTTGGCCAGGAGCGCGGTGATCGCCTGCTCGACATCGGCGGAGGAGTGAATCGAAGCGGCGGAGAACCCGATCGAAACGGCGATCGGCACGAGGATGATGAAGATCGCCGCGATGGCGATGAGCATGAAGAGCAGCGCCTCGCCGAGACGCAGGGCGATCAGCGGCCAGTTGGCGATCGTGTCATCGAGCGCGCGGCGAAGAACGTCGATGGCGCCGCGTTTCTGCATGACTCAGATCGTCGAGCGGCGATGATCGCTCGCGCCGGTGAACTCGATGCGCTCGGCCATCTCCGCGAGGCGGCTGCGCAGCCGCGTGCCGATGCGCTGCTCGAGCGTCTCTTCCTTCGCGTCGTTCGAGCGGTCGGAGTAATTGGTGGTGAAGATGGTCGTGCGCTCCTCGTTGTAGCGCGTGTTGATCACGTAGTAGAGGATGTCCTGCACGAACTGCGTCGGCTTCTGCGAGCCGAGCTCGTCGAGCACGAGCAGATCGGCCTCCAGCAGCGGCCGCAGGATCTCGGACTTCGTGGCCGGATGCTGATCGTCGAACGAGGCCTGGATCTCCTGAATCAGATCCTGAAAGTTCGAGAAGAGCACGCGCCCCGGCTTGCCGCTGTGGATGATCTCGATCAGCGCCGCGACCGCGAGGTGCGTCTTGCCGACGCCGCAGCCGCCCATCAGCAGCAGGCCTTTCCCTTCTTTCGCATGCGGCCAGACGTCGACGAATTCCTGCACGCGCCGCTTCGCGCTCTTGAGCACCGGCGACTTCTCGCGAAACGTGTCGAGCGTGCAATGCGCATAGCGCTTCGGAATGCTCGCGCTCGAAATACGCAGCTGCCTCCGCAGATCGCCCTGGCACCCGCACGGCTCCACCCGATTGTCCGTCGTGTTCGCCGGAATCCATCCGGAACCATTACAACGGGGACAGGTCGCAGGGGTGGGGGCAGCGGTGAGCACGTGGGGAGTGTAGCAAGAGTGGTTGTCGGGGGTCGGTTGTCGGGAGTCGGGAGGCCACCACCCGGCCACGTGCCGGAGCGAAGCGGTTCCCCCGACAACCGACAACCGACCCCCGACAACCACTCTTGCTAAACTCCCCCGCCGGGCCCGGCACCGCACATGACCAAAGCCATCGTCTCCTACCTCGCGCAGCGACCGGACGCGTCGACGTTTCTCGTTCCCGCGGACGTGGAGCGGACGTTGCGCGAGTTGTTTGCGGAGCCGGAGCGGCTGCTGCCGCAGCCGTACAAAATCTTTCCGGCCGATGAGACGCAGGCGCCGATTCTCGGCTTTCCGGTGCTCGACGCGCCCGTGCTCAAGGATCTCGACGCGAAGCTCGATCGCTGGCTCGCCGAAGAGACGGCGTGGCAGATCAATCGCGCACAACAGAAAGACAAGGCACAGCAGGCTTTCGCCGCGTACGTCGGCACGCTGATGAAGGTCGCGGAGAATGCGCTGGTCTCGAATCTCCTCAGCGACTATCACGCGATCTTCTGGCTCGCGCACTCCCTCGATTGCGCGAAACACTTTTCGACCCTTCCCCGCCGCATCTCCGCGCGCGACAGCCAGACCGGCCGCGCCCTCGGAGACACGCTGAAGTACCGCATCTTCTCGCGCTGGGTCTCCGAAACACGCGAGCAGATGAACCAGCTCACCGCGCGCGTCGGCACGATGCTCGAGGGGGAGGAACTGCGCGGCATGCAGTTCTTCCGCATGCTGCAGGACGACGTCCTGATCTTCACCGAGGAGTTCCTCGGGCCGGATCTGCGCGAGCTGCGCAGCTTCATCGTCGGTTACCTGCGACGCGACTTCGCCACGTTCCGCGATTCCTTCGAGCGTCTGCGCACCGCGGCGAACGAGACGCTGCAACGCGAGCGCACGTTCCGCGCCGCGCTGCCGATGTTCGGCTCTGCCGCCGAGCACGGAGTCACGCTCGCGCTGCTCCTCGATCCGAAATTTCAGAACTTCCTCTTCGAACATCCGGCCGCGCAGAACGCCGTCACGCGCGAAGAACGCGAACAGTTCCTGCTGATCGCCCGGCGCGTGCAGGAGTTCGCGGTGCTCAATCAACTGCGCCGCGGCATCGTCTGGATGAACGTGCTCCCCGATGGGCAGGTCACCTCCGCCGATCGCCGCAGCGGCATGGCCTTCTCGCGCAGCACGCGGCCGCAGGACTTCGGACGCCCCGGCGTCGTCGATCCGATGGTCCACCGCTTCGGGATGATCTACGACATCTCCGCCTTCTCCGAAACGCTCGGCAGCATCCGCCGCGGCGGGGAGAAGGAAGAGATCCGCTCGTACCGGCAGATGCTGCTGTTCCAGCGCAAGCTCGACAACATCGCGCAACGCCACCTGCTGCAGTTCGAGAAGTTTCTCGGCGATGGCGCGTTCTACACGACCCGCCGCGCGCTGCGGCTGATGCGTGCCGCCATCGAGATCCAGCGCTTCTACAGCGAGATGAAGCGCAAGGGCTTCTCCTTCAACAAGGGGATGCGCATCGCGCTGAACTACGGCTACTACCGGCTGCTGCCGATGAAGACCACCGCCGAAACCGGCGACCGCATCACCGAGTTCTACGGACACGGCATCGTCGAGCTCTCGCGACTGACCACCGGCAAGGCGAACAAGGAGATCGAAGAGATCGCCGGCTTTCTCATCGCCCACGGCTACGACGCGCAGAAAGTGCAGCAGTTCTTCGCGCCGCTGGCGCGCGGCGTCGACGTCATCGATCACCGCCAGCACGCCCGCGAGTACTACGCGTACATCGATCCGAACGGCGGCCTCGTGAACGAAGGGATCGTCGCATCGATGAACTTCATGCAGGAGCTGTCGAACGAGATCGGCGCCGAAGCGACGCCGGTGCACCGCATTCGCATGGAGCACGGAACGTATCTCGCCTTCGCACCCGGCCTCCCCGGTGTCGAATACATCGGCGCGCGCCTCCTCGGCATGGTCTCGCTCAAAGGACTCGACAAGGTCGAAGTCGCGGAGCTGGTCGCCTTCGGCCCGGGCGAAGCCGAAGAAGTCGTGCCGGTCGAAAACACCGATCCCTTCGTGCGCCTCCTCCGTCAAGAGTTCCACCAGGAGCAGGAAGAGCTCGGCGGTTCGATCTGGGAAGCGCGCGCACAGACCACGACCGAGCGCCTGATCGAAACCGAGATCGTGATCTGCGTGAAAGCGTCGTCGTCCGACCTCGCCGACGAAGTCCTGATCGGCGAATGGGATCCCCGCAGCGACGACGTGCGCCGCCCGCTGCGTCTACCACGTGGAGATTTCCAACGTCTGTTCGCGCTGAAAGGCGAGCTCAGCGCAGAGCTCCTCGCCGGACGCAAAGACAGCGTGCGCGAGATGTACGAACGCCTCTCGATGAAGAGCCTCGCCCCCGCCCTCGCCCTCTCCCCCTACCGCGATGAAGGCGGCTACGACGCCTACATCCTCGGGGATGTGGTGGAGAAGCTTTGATCGATAAGCCGTAGTCGGTTGTCGGTTGTCGGGAAGCCACCAACCGCCCACGGCTTGGCTGAAAAGCAGGTGGTTGGGTGGTGGGTCTCCCGACTACCGACAACCGACTCCCGACTCCCGACTCCCGACAACCGCTACACTCCTCTCATGCGGGTCGACCACGAGAAACGGGAGATCGTCTGCGCGGTCGGAGATCTCGTCTACGAGTCGACGTACCGGCGCATTGGTGTCGAGCGGGGGGATGGGTTCCGGCGCATGTGGATCGGGCAGGACATCCACTCCAGGCGCGCCGAGCTCCGTGCGAACGAAGATCCGCATTACCGCGCCGAAGTGCACGTCGTGCATCGCACCACCATCGGCGGCTGGTCGGTCACGGTCACCGGACGCGTCGACGGGCTCTCCATCGACAGGGAAGCGAAGCGCGTCTCGATCGAGGAAGTGAAGTCGATTCATTTCGACCTCGAGCTCGAAGCGCTCTATCGCTCCGAGAAACTGCAGCGGCATCTCTATCAACTGCTGCTCTACGCGCTCTTCCTCAGCGGGCAGCCCGATCTCGAAGGCTACGTCTTCGCGCCGCAGCTCGTGCTGATCGATCTCGTGAGCGGCGACACGCGCATCGTCGATACCGAATTCGATCGCGAGAGCGTCGCCGCGACGTTGCGGGCCAGTCTGGCCAAGCTGATCGGCGAGCTCGAAACCGCGGCCGCGCTGCGCGTGGCGAAACGCGCATTCGCCGACACGCTCGCGTTTCCGTTCGACGCGATGCGTCCGGGGCAGGACGAGATCGTCTCTTCCGTCGCGCGCGCCGTGTGGCAGCGCGACGCGCTGCTCGTCTCCGCGCCGACCGGCATCGGCAAGACGATGGCCGTGCTCTTTCCCGCCGTGCGCCAGTCGCTCAAGCTCGGCAAGAAACTCTTCTTCCTCACCTCGAAAACGCTGCAGCAGGACACCGCCGTCGAAGCGCTGCGCCGTCTCAATGACGGTTCGTTCCGCGTGCTGCGCATCCGCTCGAAGCAGAAGATGTGCGCGCACACGGAGATGATCTGTCACGAGGACTTCTGCCCCTTCGCGGCGCAATACAGCCAGAAGATGGAGAAGTCGGCGCTGATGACGCACCTCGTCACGTCGATGAGCTACTTCGATCCCGACGTCACCTTCGCGATGGCGCGCGATACCGAAGTCTGCCCGTTCGAAGTCTCGCTCGAGCTGATCGAGCAGGCGGACGTGATCGTCTGCGACTACAACTACATCTTCGATCCGTACGTCGGCCTGAAGGCGTATCAGCAGGACAACGAATACGGCGACTGCGTGCTCGTGGTCGACGAAGCGCACAACCTCGTCGATCGCGGCCGCGGGTACTACTCCCCCGAATTGCACGAAGAGCAGTTCGACGCGATCCGGCAGCACATGATGACCCGCAACTGCTGGATCGAAGGATGGGAACGGCTGCTCGACGATCTGCGCGCGCACTTTCACGAGCTCGCGCTGAATCTCGAGGACGACCTGAAACAGTCGCTCTGCTCGCCGAGTCGCGAGCTGTTCCTGGAACAGCGCACGATCTGGGAGCGCATCGTCCTCGAGTACATCGGCTGGAAGATCGACAACAAGATCGCCGAAGAAGAAGACCCGCTGATCGATTTCTACTTCAAGCTCGTGAAGTTCGCGAACCTGCTGGCCGAAGACGGCGACGAGTTCGCGCATCTCATCGAACGGACGAGTGGCGGTCTGAAGCTGAAGATCTTCTGCAAGGACCCGTCGCGTTTCCTCGGCAGGATCTTCGACTCCGCGCACGCCACCATCGCCCTCTCGGCGACGCTCGAGCCGTTCGAGTTCTATAAGAAAACGCTCGGCTTTCCGAACGATCGCACGGCCGAGCTCTCGCTTCCCTCACCGTTCCCGCGCGAGAACCGCAAGATCGTCGTCGTCTCCGAAGTCGACACGACGTACAAGCGTCGCGCCGATCATTACGAGCGCATCGCCGAAACGGTCGCCGACATCGCCGACGCCGGCGCCGGCAACTTCCTCGCCCTCTTTCCGAGCTACGCGTTTCTGCGCGAGGTCTCCGAGCGCATGCCGCCGACGGAGAAGCGCGTGACCATCCAGCGCAACGACATGACCGACTACGAGCGCAACGCGGTGCTGGACATCCTTCGCGAGCGCTCGCGGAAGGGCAACCTCATTCTCGCCGTCTCCGGCGGCATGTACGCCGAAGGCATCGACTATCAGGGCGACATGCTCTCGGGCGTGATGGTGGTCGGCCCGGCCCTGCCGCAGGTGAGCTTCGAGCAGGAACTGCTCAAGCAGTATTACGACGAGCAATACGGCGCCGGCTTCGAGTTCGCGTATCTGATTCCGGGCATGACCCGCGTCGTGCAGTCGGCCGGACGCGTGATCCGCAGCGAGACCGACATCGGCATCATCGCCCTGCTCTGCAAACGGTTCACGCAGGAGACGTACACGCGCTACTTTCCTGCCGACTGGTACGAGGAGACGCCGCGCGAGCTCGTCTCGAAGAAACCGGCCAGTGAAGTGCGGTCGTTCTTCGAGGCGAAGTCGACGCCGCAGTTGAGGATGCTTTTTTGAAACGAATCGCCGCGCTCCTGCTGCTGCTCCTCGCCGCCTGTGCCTCGCACCAGCCGCCGCTCGTCGCTCCCGCGTGGGACGCGGTGCCGGCGGGCATCACCGATTTTCTCTGCAACCGGCTGAAGGGCGATCATTTCGCCGAGGAGCTGGTGATCGTGAAGATCACGCAGCCGCTCGCCGATGCGAATGCGTTGCGCGCGCTCTTTCCGATGCGCAACCGGCCTTACGAAGTCACGGTGCCGCCGACGCGCGCCATTCCGGTGGAGCTCGGCAGCGCGTGCAACTGGACCGCGATCGATGCCGCCCAAAGAAATCATCATCACGATTCCGTGCTCGTCGAGCTTTCGGCGCCGCTGCTGAATCCCGCCGATCCGGGAGCGGCCGGCCTCTTCGCGCGGGTCAGCACCGGCGGCGCGAGCGAGTGGTACTGGATCGGCCTGCGGCCGCAGGGCCAGACCTGGGCTCTGGCCGGAATCGCTCCCGTCAGCGTCCACTGACGAACGGCGTCAACTCCCGTTCTCTCCATCACTTATCCGCTGGCACGCCGCTTTCATTAGTGGCAGATAACTTTTTGAGTCAGCAGGAACATGTATGACGCAGCACAAAGGAAAAGGCACGCGAGTTCTGATCGCGGACGATGATTTTTCCATCCGCCAGCTCGTCTGCACGATCGTCAAACGGGAAGGTCTCGAAGTCGATTGCGTCGCCGATGGGGCGGAAGCGATCGAGAAACTGCAGGAACATGAATACGCGGTCGTGCTGCTCGATCTGATGATGCCGCGCGTCGACGGATTCGGAGTGGTCGAGTACCTCAGGCACCATCCCCCCACGCACAAGCCGGTCGTCCTCGTCGTGACCGCGTACGCCGACCAGAAATTCAAGGAGGTCGATCCCAACATCGTCTCCGGCGTGCTGCGCAAACCGTTCGAGGTGGCGGAGCTCGGGACCGTGGTGCGGCTCTGCGTCTATGGTTTCGAGACGGAGACGGAGAGCGCTCAGCAGCGCCACCACACGCTGCACGAGCTCACCTCACGGCAGTGGCACGTGGCGACGGCAGGCGACGGGACGAACGGGCCGCACTAAGCGCGCGCCCAGTTCTCCATCCAGTACTCGAGCATCATCACCGCCCAGAGCGGCTTGGCGTGATTGGCTCGATTGCCGCGATGCTCGGCCAGAAGGTTCGCGATCTGCGCGGGATCGACCAGCCCATGTCCGGCGAGCCGCTTCGGATCGAGCAGACGATCCGCTTCCGCGCGCAGTCCGCGATTGATCCACGTGGCCACCGGTACGCTGAGCCCGCGCTTGCGCCGGTAGATCACGTCGCGCGGCAACCACTTCTCGGCCGCTTTCTTGAGCACCCACTTCGTGGTGAAGCGGCGCACGCGGATGTCTGTCGGCAGCGAGAGCGCGAACGCCGTGACCTCGCGATCGAGAAACGGTGCGCGCGCTTCGACCGACGACAACATCGTCGCGCGATCGACCTTCACCAGCAGGTTGTCCCGGAGATACGTCCGGTAATCGAGCAGCATCGCGCCGGTCAGCGGATCGCGCGAGGCAAACGACGGATCGGTGCCGCCGTACGAGCTGAGGCCCGTGCCGAACCAGCGCAGATGCCGCTCGATCCACGGGCGCTCGGCATCGGTCACGAAGCGCTTGAACAGATATTCGAGCGTGACCTTCTTTCCCGACGGCGGTAACGCGAAGGCGAGTTTCTTCAGACCGCCGCGCAGGAACGACGGCAGGGCGTCATATTTCGGCGCGATCTTGTGGCCGAGATACGTGGGGTACCCGCCGAACAACTCGTCGGCTCCTTCGCCGCTGAGCACGACCTTCACATGCTGGCGCGCGGTGCGTGCGAGCAGGAACGTCGGCAGAATCGCGGGATCGGCGAGCGGCTCGGCGAAGCGCGTGGTGATGTTGCGCAACGCATCGAGCAACGTCTCTTCATCGGTGCGCACCGGCACGTGCTTCGTGCGCATCCGCTGCGCGAGCGCGGCCGCGTCGCCGCTTTCGTCGTACGACTCTTCGGCGAATTGCGCGGAGAAGGTATGCACCTTGTCGACGCCGATGACCTGCGAGGCGAGCGTCGCCAGGATCGACGAGTCGAGTCCGCCGCTGATGAACACGCCCACCGGCACATCCGACATCACCTGCTTCGCGACGGCGTTCTCGATCAGGCGCTGCGTCTCCCGCACCGCTTCCGCCGGGTCGACGCGCTCGATCGTGAACGCCTCGGCATCCCAATACCGCACCGTCTCTTCACCATGTTCCGTGAAGCGCATGAACGTGCCGGCCGGCACGCGGCGGATCGCCTGGAACGGCGTGCGCGGCTCGGGGACGTAGCCGAGCGCGAGGTAGTCGTGCAGCGCATCGCGATCGAGCTCGCGCGAGATGTCGGGATGGCGCAGCAGGCATTGCAGCTCCGATGCGAAGACGACCTCCCGTCCGACGCGCGCGTAGAACAGCGGTTTCTCGCCCGCGCGGTCGCGCGCGAGGATCAGCGTGTGCGTGCGGTTGTCCCAGATCGCGAGACCGAACATGCCGTCGAGCTCCGCGATCGCGTCGGTGCCGCGCTCGAGATACATCGGCAGAATCGTTTCGACGTCGGAGTGCGAGCGATATCGAAAATCGGCGTAGCGCCTGCGCAGCGACGGCGCGTTGTAGATCTCGCCGTTCGCCTGCAGCCACACCGCGTCGTCCGCGGAGGCGAACGGCTGATCGGCACGCTCGTGGAGATCGATGATGCGCAGACGTTCCGTGCCGAAGCGCGCTTCCGGACGCGTGAACGACGCCCGTCCATCCGGTCCGCGATGCCTCAGCGCCTCGCCGAGCTCGTCCAGCACCTCAGGATGACGCAGCTCGACCGAGCTGACGATTCCGTAGATCCCACACACTGGGGGCGGATTGTAATCGGTTGTCGGGAGTCGGTAGTCGGGAGTCGGTTGTCGGTTGTCGGTTGTCGGGAGAACCGCTCCGCCGGGATTACGTGGCCGGGGTTATCTCCCGACTACCGACAACCGACTCCCGACTACCGTCCGTATGCGACGAGATGCGCCTGATCGGCGATTACGCGCCAGCCGCGGGCTTCGAGCAGCGCGCAACGCTGTTTGTCTTTGTTGCGCAGAACGTAGATGCGCGGCTCGCTGCTGGCCAGCGATCGTTCGAAGTACGGCAGCGTCTTCAGCGGCGATGCGGGATTGCTCGTGTATTTCTCGTAGCGTCGGATGAGGTAGTTGCTCGTCAGCTCGCTCGCATCTTCGGTGACGACGGTGACCGGACGTCGCAGATAGAAGGCGAGGGAGCCGGTGAACGCCTCGACGCCGATGATGTGCGTCGCCGGCGTGAGGTGCGGTTGCATCTCCGCGACGAACGAGCGCGTCGAGCGTCGCTCCCCGAGCGTGTTGAGCAAAGGATTCGCGGCCAGCGGCAATACGAGCATCGGGACGCTGAGCGCCGCGAGCAGCACGTCGCGTCGTTTCACGAACAGTGCGGCCAGCCCGGCCAGCGTGAACGCGATGCCGAGGATGAGCGCGGTTTCATCGGCGACGGCGGCGAGCTCCGGCTTCATTTTCGTGCGATGAAACGCGAGCGGCGCGAGCAGCAGGATCACTCCGAACATCGCCACGAGGATCGCTGCCGCGCGCGTCTTCGCCTCGGGCCAGATCTTCGCGACCAGCAGCGCCAGCGGCGCCATCAGCGGCACGATGTACTGCGGGCGCTTCGACTGGTTGATCGAGAAGAAGACGAACGGAATCACGAACGCCATCAGCCAATAAACGGTGGCCGGATCGGGCTTCCGGAACTTCTTCCAGCTGAACAACGCCACGATCGACCACGGCAGCGCGCCGCCGAGAAAGTACGGGAGGAAGTACCACGGCGGGCCGGTGCGCTTCAGCGCCTTCGTGGCCATCCGCTCGACCGTCTCGGTCACGAGCACGTAGCGCAGAAACTCCGGCACGACCTGCATCACGCCCCACACCCACGGCACGACGATGGCGAGGAAGGCGACGATTCCGAGGATCGGAAACAGCACCCGCACCGTTCTGCGCCGCCACGCGAACGGAATGGCGACGAGCAGCACGAGCAGGAACGTGACCGGCCCTTTCGTGATCATCGCCAGCCCCATCGCGGCCCACGCCACGATCGACCAGCGTGCGCTCTGCTGTTCGATGGCGACGTGAAAGGCGCAGAGCGCGAGCGTCACGAAGAATGCGAGCGCGCTGTCGAAGATGACCGTGCGCGAGAACGCGACCGTCAGCGGGATCGTGAGAAAGATGATCGCCGCGACGTACGGCGTCTCCCCTCCCCACATCCGCCGCGCGTACCAGAAGAGCACCGCCGCGGTCGCGAGCGTGAAGAGATATGCCGGCAACCGCGCCGCCACTTCCGTCGGCCCGAGCACTTCCATCATCGCCGCTTCCGCCGCGAAGTAGACCACCGGCTTATCGAGATACGGCAGCCCGTTGAGCCGCGGCATCACGTAGTCGTTGGTCTCGGCCATCTCCCGCCCCACCTCGGCGTTCCGCCCCTCGTCTGCATCGAGAAGCGGAGCGCCGCCGAGGTGCACGGCAATGGCGATGGCGGCAAGCAGCAGCCAGAACGCGAGGAAACGCAAGTGCGTGGGAGTGTAGCCCAGCAAAACGGCAAACGCGCGCCGCTACGTCAATCGCGTGCTTCCGCCATGCAGCGTGCGAACACTTCGACCGCGCGATCGATCTGCGCGTCGCTGTGCGAGGCCATCACCTGAAAACGAAAGCGCGCCTTCTCGCGCGGCACGGCCGGGTACTCGACGAGGTTCGCGATCAGGCCGTTCTCCTCGAGCAGTCGCGAGGTGATCTTCGCCACGAGCTCATCGCCGCACATCACCGGCACGACGTTGCTCGGATCGCCGAGACATTCGATGCCGCGCGATTCGAATCCGGCCCGAAGACGAAGAATGTTGTCGTACGAACGTTCGCGTAACTCCGCCCCCTCCTCCGAACGCACGATGCGCAATGCTTCGAGTGCCGTCGCCGTCTGCACCGGCGAGATGCCGTTCGAGAAGATGTGCGCACCGCCGTAGATGCCGAGGAACTGTTTCGCGGAGCGCGAGTTCGTGGCCATGAAGCCGCCGTTCGTCGCGAACGTCTTCGAGAAGCTTCCCATCACGATGTCGACCTTGCCGATCATCTGCTGGATGCTGATCTGTCCCGCGCCGCCGGGACCGCTGGCGCCGAAGTCGTGCGCGATGTCCATCATCAGCACCGCGTCGAACTCGCGACAGACGTTCTGCATCGCCTCGATGCGCGGGCTGTCGCTGTCCATCGAGAAGAGCCCTTCGGAGACGACGAGGATCGAGTTCTCCGCATCTTTCGCGCGCAGCTTCGAGAGCCGGTTGCGCAGCGCCTCGACGTCGTTGTGGCGGAAGAGATAGACGTTCGGCGTGGCCGCGCGTGCGCCCGACATGAGGCACGAATGCGCGAGCTGGTCGATGACGATCGAGTCGTGCGGGCGCACGAGACCGGTGATCGTGCCGAAGCCGGCGGCCCAGCCGGTCGGGAAGAGAATGACGTGCTGCGTCTGCAGCACCTCGCCGAGCGCCTTTTCGAGCGCGCGTCCCGGCACCGTGTTGCCCTGCAGCATCGGCGAGGCGGCGGCATGCAGGCCGTAGGTGTCGATGGCGTGCTTTGCGGCGTTCACGACGTCGGGATGTCCGGCCAGGCCGAGGTAATCCTGCGAGCCGAAATTCATCCCGGCCACGCGCCGCGCATTCTGGCTGCTGAGAACCGTCTCGCTCGACGGCCGCTGCTGCAGCGTTCGCGCATACGGCCACGTGTTGAGCTCGGCGCGACGATCGAGCCACTCTCCGAGCGGCTGCGTGCGGTCGAGCAGATGCACACCCTTCGGGTTCGCGAAAACGCCGAGATGCTTCGAAAAAACGTCAGTGGTATCAGAGGTGAGCTCGAGTACGGACATGAGACGACCGTAACAGGAAGGCCGGATGGAAATAGTTCCACATCAACACACCGAATGGTGACGATGGTCACGGCGCGAGGCAGGCGATGAGTGAGGAGGATGAGGTTCGACCGGTGTCGCGAGGGCACGTCGTCCGGAAGAACGTTGTCGCACTGGCTCTTCGGGGACCGCGCGAAATCCATCCGCCACGAGCGGCGCCCTTACAATCACCGCGTGCAGCCCCCCACCATCCTCGGCCCGTACCAGATCGTCGGTCTTCTCGGCGAAGGCGGCATGGGGATCGTCTACCGCGCGAAAGACACGCGCCTCGGGCGTGACGTGGCGATCAAGGTCCTCACCAACGTCACGTTCAGCGACCGCGAGCGTCTGCTCCGCTTCGAACAGGAAGCGCGCGCGACCGGGATGCTCAACCATCCCAACCTGCTCACGGTTTACGACGTCGGCCGCGACGACGAAGACAATCCCTACCTCGTCACCGAATTACTCGAGGGAGAGACGTTGCGCGCGCGGCTCGAGCGCGGCCCCCTCTCGCCGCGACGCGCCGTCGACGCCGCGCTGCAGATGGCGCAGGGGCTCGCGGCCGCGCACGAAAAAGGGGTCGTGCATCGCGATCTCAAACCCGACAACGTCTTTCTCACGCGCGACGGCCGCCTGAAGATTCTCGACTTCGGCATCGCCAAGCTGACGACGAAAGACGCCGACGGCCCCGCGTTCGAGACGGCCGCCACCGAGCCCGGCATGGTCATGGGCACGGTCGGCTACATGTCGCCCGAGCAGGTGCGCGGCGAGCCGGTCGATCATCGCAGCGATCTCTTCTCCCTCGGTGCGATCTTCTTCGAGATGCTCAGCGGCAGGCGCGCGTTCAAACGCAACTCGTCGATCGAAACGCTGAGCGCGATCCTGAAGGAAGAACCGCCCGAGCTCGCCGACCTCGTTCCGAACTGCCCGCCGGCGCTGGAGCGATTGATCCGTCGCTGTCTCGAAAAAGACAAAGACCTTCGCTACCAGTCGGCGCGCGATCTCTCGTTCAATCTCGAAACCGTCACCGCGATGTCGAGCGCGAACACGCTCAGCCCCGGTGCCGTGCGCGCGCCCGCCGTCACCGCGCCGCGGGCTTCGGCGGCATCGACACCGCAGACGCCTCGTCCCGCGGCGACGCAGGCGCGGCCGGTGATGAAGCCGAAGCGCCGCATCTCGCCGTGGCTGCTCGGCGTGCTCTATCTCGTCTCCGTCGCCGGCGCCGCGTACGGCGCGTGGATGCTCGCCCAACGCAAACACGAAGAGATCGTCGAGCCGCAGTTTCACCGGCTGACGTTCCGCCGCGGTGAAGTGCGCTCCGCCCGTTTCAGTCCGGACGGCGAGACCATCGTCTACAGCGCCGCGTGGGACGGAAATCGTCCGGAGATCTTCATCGCGAGCAGACGCGCGACGGAAGCGCGCTCGCTCGGCGTCGCCGACAGCGAAGTGCTGGCCGTGTCGAAAACCGCGGAGCTGGCGGTGCTTCTGCGCCGCGATCGCCTCACGAACCTCGGCACACTGGCTCGCGTGCCGATCGCCGGCGGCATGCCGCGCGAGATCGCCGAAAACGTGCTGCAGGCGGACTGGGCTCCCGACGGCGGGAACCTGGCCATCATTCGCCAGCTCGGCGACAAGACGCGCATCGAATATCCGATCGGCACCGTGCGCTACGAAACGCCGCACTACGTACAGAACATCCGCGTCTCGCCCGATGGAAAACGGGTCGCGATTCTCGAACCGTCGCGCGGCGAATTCGATCTCGCGATCATCGATCAGGGCGCGCCGGTGACGATTGCGCGCGGCTGGGCACGCGGCGCGACCGGCCTCTCCTGGTCGCCCGATGGAAAAGAAATCTGGGTCAGCGGCACGTCGAGCTCCGCGCCGCCGGCGCTGTATGCCGTGAATGTGAATGACGGCGTGATGCGTCTCGTCACGCGACTGACCGGCTCGATCCGTATCTTCGATCTGTCGCCCGGCGGCGAAGCGTTGCTCTCGAACGGCACGTGGCGCGCGGCGCTGATGTGGAGCAGCGGCGGCACGATGCCGCCGCAACTCGTGGCCACGACCACCGCACCCGGGCCGGCCGGAACGACGCCACCGCCGGCGCCGCTCCCGAATTTCGCAGCGGAGCGCGATTCGTCATGGCTCGACTGGTCGATGCTCGCCGATCTCTCGCCGGATGGAAAATCGCTGCTCTTCAGCGAAACGCGTGAAGGCGGCGGCACGAAGAGCGCGGTCTATCTGCGCAGACTCGATTCGCCCGCGCCGGTGCGGCTCGCCGAAGGAGTCGGCGACGGACTCTCGCCCGACGGCAAGTGGGCGCTCGTGCATCAGGGAGCGAAGCTGGTGATCGTTCCGACCGGCAGCGGCATGGCGCGGGAGCTGAAGATCGAAGGACAGTTCGATGCGGGCGCGGCGTGGATGCCCGACTCCCGTCGCGTGGTCGTGGCAGGCGTGATCGGCAAAGGCGGCTATCGGCTCTTCCTCATCGACACGCTCGATGAAACGGCGAAGCCGGTCTCACCCGAGGGCATCTGGGGCGGTGCGACGCGGCCGTTCGCGGTCTCGCATGATGGCCGCTTCGTGGCCGGCATGAACGCGGACGAAACGATCGTCCTCTATCCGACCGACGGCAGCGCACCGCTGCCGGTGCCGGGCGTCGAACGCGGAGAGATTCCGATGCAGTGGTCGAATGACCATGCGTCGCTGTTCGTCTATCGGCCGACCACGCTGCCGACGCGCGTGCATCGCGTGACGCTGGCCACCGGCGCGCGCACGTTGTGGAAAGAGCTCGCGCCGGCCGATCCCGCCGGCGTCTACAAAATCGCGCCGGTGTTTCTCACTCCCGACGGCACGCAGTACGCGTACAACGCCGTGCGTGCGCTCTCCGATCTGTACGTGGCCGAAGGAGTGAAGTGATCGCCTTCGCGGTCATCTTCCTGGCAGGCGTCGTCGCGGGAGCGATCAACTCGATCGCCGGCGGCGGCACGCTCATCTCCTTCCCCGCCCTGCTCTGGCTCGGACGCGATCCGATCCTCGCCAATGCGACGAACACAGTCGCCATCTGGCCGGGATCGCTCGCCGGCGCATACGGATTTCGCGAAGAGCTGTCGACGGTGCGTCGCTGGCTGCTGCTGCTCGTGATTCCGTCGATCCTCGGCGGCGCACTCGGCGGCTGGCTGCTCCTGCGCACGCCGGCCTCGACGTTCAAGACGCTCGTCCCCTGGCTGATCCTCGGCGCGACGCTGCTGCTCGCGTTTCAGGAAATGATTTCGCGTCATCTCCCGACAGGCGACAACCGACAACCGACAACGGTCTCGCGCATCGCCGTCCTCGTCTTTCAATTTCTGGTCGGGCTCTACGGAGGCTACTTCGGCGCCGGCATGGGCATCCTGATGCTGGCCGCGCTCGGGCTCATCGGTCTCACCGACATGCATCAGATGAACGGCCTCAAGAACGTGCTGGCCGTCTGCATCAACGGAGTCGCGGCGATCTACTTCGTGCTGGCGCAGTCGGTGGTCTGGAGCGACGTGCTGGTGATGATGCTCGGCACGATCGTCGGCGGATTCTTCGGTGCGCGTCTGGCGCGCCGCCTCGGCCGGACGTTCGTCCGCCGCTTCGTGGTGGCCATCGGCTTCGGCATGGCTTTGTTACTTTGGTTACGAGGACTGTGACGAAAGTACGATGTTTCGCGCCGAGGCGCGAACGCATAATGATTTGGTGCGTTTGCTCTTTTCGTTCCTCCTTCGCTACAAGAAACTGATGTTCGGCGCGCTGCTGCTGGCGGCCATCAATCAGATCTTCTCCCTTCTCGATCCGCAGGTCTTCCGGCTCATCGTCGACCGCTACGCCCTCAAGGCGTCGACGATGCCGACGCAGGTCTTCATCCGCGGCGTCCTGCTGCTGCTCCTCGCGTACGTCGGCGTCGCTCTCGTGTCGCGCATCGCCAAGAACTTTCAGGACTACTTCGTCAACGTCATCGCCCAGCGCACCGGCGCGCAGCTGTACGAACGCAGCGTCTCGCATTCGTTCTCGCTGCCGTACGCGGTGTTCGAGGATCAGCGCTCCGGCGAGATCCTGCAGAAGATGCACAAGGCCCGGGCGGATGCGCAGTCGCTGATCACGAACTTCGTGAATCTGATTTTCGTGGCCATGGTCGGGCTGGTGTTCGTCACCATCTACGCCTTCACCGTGCACTGGTCGGTCGGCACCGTCTACGCGCTTCTGGCCCCGTCGCTCGGCACGCTGATGTTCTTCATCAGCAGGCGCATCAAAGCGCAGCAGCGCGAGATCGTCACGCAGACCGCGGAGCTCGCGGGCTCCACCACCGAAACGCTGCGCAACGTCGAGCTGGTGAAATCGCTCGGCCTCGAGAATCAGGAGATCGATCGGCTCAATCGCGTCAACGCCGGCATTCTCGCGCTCGAGCTCAGGAAGATCCGCTTCCTCCGCTTCTACTCGTTCCTGCAGGGCACGATCATCAACTCCACGCGCGCGGCGCTGCTCTTTCTGATGTTGTGGCTCGTGTTCAAGCGCTCCATCACCATCGGCGAGTTCTACGCGCTCTTCTTCTACTCGTTCCCGGTCTTCTCGCCGCTCGCCGAACTGGCGGCCATCATCGCGCAGTACCAGGAAGCGCGAGCGAGCATGGAGAAGCTCGAAGAGGTGCTGGCCATCGCGCCCGCGCCGAAGCCGGCCGAGCCGCGCGCCGTCGGCTCGCTCATGCGCGTCGCCTTCGAAGACGTCTCCTTCACCTATCCCTCGTCCGAGGAACCGTCGCTCGAATCGATCGACCTCGAATTCCGCGCCGGCGAGACGATCGCGTTCGTCGGCCCATCCGGTTCCGGAAAAACATCGCTCGTGAAACTGCTGGTCGGTCTCTACCGGCCGACCGAAGGACGGCTGGCGGTGAACGGCATCGACTCGCGCGAGATCGATCTCGACGAGCTTCGCTCGCGCATCGGCCTGGTCACGCAGGACACGCAACTCTTCGCCGGCACGATCCGCGACAACCTTCTCTTCGTGAATCCGAGCGCGACCGACGAAGACTGCCTCGCGGTGCTGCGACAGGCGGCCGCGCTGCCGATCATCGAGCGCGGAGGCAAAGGGCTCGACACGAAAATCGGCGAAGGAGGCATCAAGATCTCGGGCGGCGAACGCCAGCGCCTCGCCATCGCGCGCGCGTTGCTGCGCGATCCCGAACTGCTGATCTTCGATGAGGCGACCTCATCGCTCGACTCGATCACCGAAAAGTCGATCACCGAAACGATTCGCCATCTCACCACGGGCGAGCACAAGCGGATGACCGTGCTCGTCGCGCACCGGCTCTCGACCATCGCGCACGCACAGCGGATTCACGTGCTCGCGAAAGGAAAGCTCGTCGAGACCGGCACGCATCATTCGCTGCTCGCCGCGAACGGCTTGTACGCGGCACTCTGGCAGGAGCAGAGCGCGCGCAGAGAAGAGGCGGCGTAGGGAACGGATCAGAACGGCAGCGGACACGTTACGTTTCGCGATTGGCTTTACGACGCCGACCACTTTAAGCTGCGCGTACGATGAAAAAAGCGCTGATCGCCGTCGCCGCAGTCGCGCTCCTTGCCTGGGTGATCTCCTGGTTTCGAGCGCCGCAGGCCGTCGCCACCTCGGCCGCGAAGCCGTGGCCGGGCGGGATGGGCACGCTCGAATCCGTCGCCGATCGCTTCCCGCCGATTCAGGCGAACGCCGCTTCCGCAAAACTGGCGGCGCTCGCCAACGCCCTGCCGAAGAACGAGGTGGCTGACGAATACGCGCGGCGCGAGATCGCGCGCGGCGACCTGCACATCGGCGAGCCGCCGACGCTTCCCGACGTCTCCGCGATGCGCGAGCTCGTGCTGCGCGAGCCGATCGTCTGGGGACGCGAATCCGGAATCGATCATCAGGTGACGATGGACATGCGCGGCGTGCAGATGCGGGCCGCCCGCGCGCTCGTCGCGAGCGCACTGGCGAAGGCGCGCCATTCCGACCCGCACGCGTGGGACGATCTGCACGCGGTCTGGAACCTCGCCCGCGCGCTCGAACCGCATCCGCAGGTGATGGCCCAGACCGCGGCGTTGTCGATCGCGCGAATGCTCAATGCCGTCGCGTGGAAACTGCCGCTTCCGGCCCCGGCGTGGTTTCGCGAAGTGCAGCAGCGCGACAACGTGCGGCCGCTCCTCGATGCGTATCAATTCCAGACCGCGGAGTACTGGCGGGACGGCGCCCGGATGTTTCCGACGAAGTGGCTGGCGACGTCGGTCGAACACGACCGGCAGATCGCCGAGGAGCTCTTCGCCGCCACGCAATGCGATGTGAACACGCGGATGAACGAGCTCGGGCCCGACCTCACCTCCGTCTGGCACCGCGCCTTCCGCTACCGCGCCGAGCGCGAGGCCACCGCGAACGCATTGCGCGTGCGTGAGGGGAAGCCGATCGAGACGAAGTCGATGTGCAGCGACGGCACCTGGAGCCTCGACGACGGCACGACGCTGCGCTTCAGTCGCGACATCGCGGCCGGCGCGACCGAGAAGCCGATGCCGCTGGTGCTGAACCTGAAGCCGTAGCGGCGGGTGCGTTCGCCGACGCGTTACGCCTTCGCCGCATGCTCGTGCTGCAGCAGCGCGCGCGTGGCAGGATGCTGCGGATTCGTGAGCACGCTCTTCGGATCGCCCTGCTCCACGACCTCTCCTTCCGCGAGCACGATCACGCGCGTGGCGAAGTCGCGCGCGAAATCGTCGTCATGCGTGGTGATGACGAGCGTGCGTCCGCCGCTGGTCAGGCCGCGCAGCGTTTGTCCGAGCTCGGTGCGGCGCGCGGGATCGAGCGATGCGGTCGGCTCGTCCATCAGGAGCAGCGGCGGATCGATGGCCATGGCCCGCGCGATGGCGACGCGCTGTGCTTCGCCGCCGGAGAGCTCCCGCGGCCACGCATCGCGAC
Organism: Thermoanaerobaculia bacterium; assembly: GCA_036261885.1. Taxonomy (GTDB): domain Bacteria; phylum Acidobacteriota; class Thermoanaerobaculia; order Gp7-AA8; family Gp7-AA8; genus QHVT01. The sequence goes on from DATAJY010000020.1 coordinate 178,826, forward strand.
GATGCGCGACGCCGAGGGAAGCGAGCAGCTCGTTCGCGCGACGTTCGGCATCGGCGCGCGAGCTCTTCGCCACATGCAGCGGCGCGAGGGTCACGTTCTCGATCGCCGTGAGGTGCTCCCACAGGTAGTGATACTGGAACACCATGCCGACGCGTTTGCGGAGCTCGCGCATGGTGGCCCGGTCGGGCCATCGACCGGCCTGCAGTAAAACGCCGCCCACTTCGATCGTGCCGCCGTCGAACGCTTCGAGCGCGGTGACGGCGCGCAGCACGGTGGTCTTGCCTCCGCCGCTCAACCCCATCAGCGCGACGAGCTCGCCGCGGGTCACTTCGAGATTCACGCCGCGCAGCACTTCGCGCGCTCCGCGGCGCAGGCGAAGATCGTCGATCCGAAGAACCGTGCTCATAACGAGGCCGCCTTCCAGCGCGTTTCGAGCGCGCGCGCCAGACGCGCCAGCGGCAGCGACATCGCCAGGTACAACCCCGCGCAGAGCAGGCCGGGGATGACCCAGCTGCCGATGTTCGCCGCGAAGATCTGCGTCTGCTTCGTCAGCTCGACCACCGTGATCACCGAGACCAGCGAGGAGTCTTTCAGCAGCGCCACGAAGTCATTGGTCATCGGCGCGAGCGCCAGGCGAAAGGCCTGCGGTCCGCGCACGTAGCGAAAGACCTGAAACTCGGTCAGCCCGAGGATGCGCGCCGCCTCGAGTTGTCCGCGCGGCACCGCCTCCATCGCGCCGCGATAGATCTCGCTCTCGTACGCCGCGTAGTTCAACCCGAGCCCGACCAGCGCCGCCACGAAGGCCGGCAGTTTGATGATCGCGGAGAGCCCGTAATACAGCACGAACAGCTGCAGCAGCACCGGCGTACCGCGCGTGATCTCGACGTACGCGGTGAGCAGCGCGCGAACGAATGGGTTCCCATACACCCGCCCGGTGGCCACCGCCACGCCGACCAGAATCGCCAGCGCCATCGCCGCGCAGGAAAGGACGATCGTGATCAGCGCGGCGCGCAGCAGCGCCGGGAGATATCGCAGCAGCGCATCGGTCTGCGACACCGGCTTCGGCGCCGCCGCCTTCGCCGCGACGACCGGTTTCGCCGAGGCCGCGAGCACTTCCTGGAAGAACGGCTGCTGGAACTCGTCCCAGATCTCCCACTTCCGATAGATGCGCTCCAGCGTGCCGTCGCGCATGCGCGCTTTCAGAATCTCGTTGACCTGATCGCGCAGCGCGGTGTTCTCGCGCGCGCAGACGATGATGTAGTGCCCCTTCGCGACCGGCCGGTCGAAATGCGAATGCAGTCCCGGCGTGCGGCGCATCGAACGCGCGGCGATGATGTTGTCGAGCAGCACCGCATCGAGTCTTCCCTGCTGCAGATCTTCATACGGATGCACGTCGTCGTCATACGACACCGCGGTGATGCCGAGCTTCTTCTCCGCGTCGAGCAGGATGTCGTAGGCGATGGTGCCGCCGAGCGTTCCGACGCGGCGGCCGCGCAGATCGGCGAGCTCCTTGTACTTCTCGCGATCCGCGGCGCGCACGGTCAGCGCCTCGGTGAAGGTGTAATACGGAATCGACGCCGCGAGCGCGGCCCGGCGGCCCGGCGTATCTTCGACGCCGCTCATGCCGAGATCGAAATCGCCGCGCTGCACGCTCTGATCGATCGCCGCAAACGCCACCTGCACGAACTGCGGCTTCCTCCCCAGCGACCGTGCGATCTCCTCCGCCACCTCCACGTCGAATCCATGCACCACCGCCGGATCGTTCGGATCGGCCTCCACGAACGGAGCTCCACCCTCGGAGTCACCGCCCCAGCGCAGCGGTGGCTGCTGCGCGCTCGCGGTGCCGGCGGCAAGCATCAGCAGAAGAGCGGGAACGAGTGACGCGCGCGGAGTGAGAAGGCGCTTCGCCAGCGCGAGCAGGCGCGTACGTTTGAACGATCGCAAGATGACGCTTTCTCGGGCATTTGCATCGTCCTGTCAAGGCCGAATCGAGCCCGCCACTTCGTTCGTCGCGTCACGCATCCCGCATCGTTCGTCTCACGCGCTCTCGTCGCACGACGCGTGATACCTTCCCCGCCGATGACGCCCGACCTTTCTCTCGCGCTCCGTCTCGCCGATGCGGCGGACGAGATCACGTTGCGACACTTCCAGTCGGCGACACTCGCGGTGCGCACGAAAGTCGACATGACACCGGTGTCGGAAGCCGACGAGGCGTGCGAGCGCGCGCTGCGCGAGATCCTCGCGCGCGAGCGTCCCGACGACGCGATCCTCGGCGAGGAGTACGGCACGTCGGGCTCGCAGACGCGGCGCTGGATCATCGATCCGATCGACGGCACGAAGAACTACGTGCGCGGCATTCCGGTGTACGCGACGCTCATCGGCCTCGCCGAGGGAGATCGCGTCATCGCCGGCGTCGTCTCCGCTCCCGCGATGGGACGGCGCTGGTGGGCGGCGCGCGGAGAAGGGGCCTTCGCGAACGGCAGAAAAATTCAGGCCTCGAAGATCGAGTCGCTGGGTGAGGCGCACATCGCGTACGACAGCATCACCGACTTCGATCGGCACGGCACGACCGCCAACTTTCTGAAGCTCGTGCGCCAGTGCACGCGCGCCCGCGGCTTCGGCGATTTCTGGATTCACATGCTCGTCGCCGAGGGAGCGATCGAGATCGCCGTCGAGCCCGCGGTGGCGGCGTGGGACATGGCCGCGCTGCAGGTGATCGTGGAGGAAGCGGGCGGACGCTTCACCGATCTGCAGGGCCGCGCGCGCTTTGACGGCGGCAGCGGCGTCTCGACGAATGGCCCGCTGCACGACATCGTGCTGGAGCATTTTCAATGACCGAAACGATCGAGCAGGTGATGGTCGTGGAGCGCGAGAGTCTCGCGCCGTTTCTGATCGAGTACGGCCTCGTCACCGAAAACACGGACGTGCTCTTCGAGCGCATCCAGGAATTGCATTTTTTCCTCGACCGTCCGACGGCCGAGGTCTCGCCGCAGTACAAACAGATCATCCCGTACGTGCTGATCCGTCATGACGGCTCGTACTTCCTCCTGCAGCGCACGCAGAAACAGACCGAGGCCCGCCTGCACCACAAACTTTCCCTCGGCATCGGCGGTCACATCAACCCCGACACGCCCGGCATCCTCGAAGGTCTGCAGAAAGAGCTCGAGGAAGAAGTCGACGTCGCCGGCGACTACGACCTCACGTTCGTCGGCATCCTCAACGACGACACCACCGACGTCGGCCGCGTGCACCTCGGCGCGGTGTACGTGCTCGACGCGCACAGCGGCGCTGTGCAGGTGCGCGAAACCGAGAAGATGACCGGCCGCTGGGCGCCGCTCGCGGAACTTCCGGAGCTGCGCGAGCGGATGGAAACGTGGTCACAGATCGCTTACGACGGCTTCATCAAAGACGCGTAGTCTTGGTGGATGCCCGTATCGAGACGCGCGTTTTTTCTCACCACCGCGACGGCCGCCGGCGCCACGCTGCTCGCACCGGAACTGCTCACGGAAGCGAAGAACGATCTCGCCGACTGGAAGAGTGTTCGCGCGCTCTTCCAACTCGATCCTGCATTCGTTCACGCGGGCCTTTTCTATTTCTCCTCGCATCCGAAGCCGGTCCGCGACGCCATCGACGCGTATCGCAAACAGCTCGATGTCGATCCGCTCACCACGGTCGAAACGGCGATGTTCGGCTCCGACGCCACCCATCTGCCCACGCGCGCATGCAACGCGATCGCGCGGTTCATCGGCGGCCGCGGTGAAGACATCGCGCTGACCGGCAACACGACCGCGGGCCTCGCACTCCTTCATCACGGCGTGCCGCTGAAAGAGGGAGAGGAGATTCTCACCACCGAGCACGATCACGCCGTTCATCACGATGCGATCCATCTCGCCGCCGCACGATCGGGTGCGCGCGTCCGCAGGATCGCGCTCTTCCCTCCGCACGATGCGAGTAACGTCGACGTCGATTCGCTGGTCACGAAAATCGGCGAGGCCATCACCCCAGCGACGCGCGTCCTCGCTCTCACGTGGGTCCATTCGAGCAGCGGCCTCAGGCTGCCGCTGCGCGAGATCGTCACCGCGGTGCGCGCGAAAAACGAGCGCGTGCTCCTCTTCGTCGACGGCGTGCACGGCATGGGCGCGACGACGCGCGACATCGTTTCGACCGGCATCGACGGCTTCGCCTCCGGCCTGCACAAGTGGATGTTCGGACCGCGCGGCACCGGCTTCGTCTGGGCCAAACCGGAAGTGTGGGCGCAGTTGCAGCCGCTGCTGCCGACGTTTTCCTCCTTCGAGCTGTTCTCCGCATGGGTGGAGAAGCGCGCACCGAAAGGACCGCCGCGTGCGAACTGGTTTTCCCCCGGCGGCTTTCACTCGTACGAGCACCTCTGGGCGATTCCCTCCGCGTTTACGCTGCACGAGACCATCGGCCACGAACGGATCGTGAAGCGCATCGCGGAGCTGAACGCGATGGCCAAGCGGGAGCTCGCGTCGATGAAACACGTGCGACTGCGCACGCCTCTCGAGCCCTCGCTCTCCGCCGGGATCAACTGCTTCGAAGTGGATGGCATCGGCGCCGAGGAAGTCGTGCAGCGATTGCACGAGGCGAAGGTGCTCGCCGCCGCGAGCCCCTACGCGCCGAGCTACCCTCGCCTCTCCTTCGGCATCGCCAACGACGAACGCGATGTGGAGCGCGCCGTGGAAGTCATTCGCACGATGCGCACCTGATCGGCCGTTTCATCGTCCCGAGAAAAACACCGGATCGCCCGACACGTTGTCGACCATCGATCCGTACGCGAACAGACTGGCGTTCCCCTCTCCCTCGATCTGCAGCGTGAACGGATTCGCATTCACGTTCGGGAAGAGCGACGTCACCGCGTATTGCGCTTGTGTTTTCGCCGCCAGCGTCAGAGTCGTGCGGGCGAGCTCATTGCCGCTCTGCGACAACAGCTTCACCGTGAACGTCTCGCTCTCGCTGCCACCATTCACGAAGCCGACGTTCGAGCGATACGACGCATCGTTGCGCAGTCCCGGCACGAACGAACGCGGGGCGAACATCGACACCGGATCGATCGACTGTCCATATGTCCCGCCGCCCGTCACCGAGGTGTAGGTGCGGCTCGTGACCACCGGTCCGGTCCCGCCGCTCCACGTGATCTGCAGCGCGCCGCTGCCGGCGAGTTGTCCCCAATCCGCAACGACGTCCGCAAGCACGTGCGTCTCGCCGGCATCGATGGCCAGCGCCTTCGACGTGCCATTGAAACGCAGCGAAAGCGCGAGTCGCGAGTCGGTCGGATTGAAGAACGTCACGTCGCTGCGCCAGAAGGTCGCGTTGGCGCCGGGCGCGCGGCCGACGACCGGAATCATCAGCGAGCCGCCGCTCGCTGCCGGCACCGCCTGGATGTAAATCGGATCCTGGGTGATGTTGTCGACCACCGAGGCGTAGCCGCTGATCGATGCATCCGACGCGGCGATGATGCGCATCGTCAGATGCTGATGCGTTTCACCATCGACGGCCGGAAACCACCCGCTCAGCGGCTGCTGCTGAAAGCTGTTGCCCGGAAGCGTGACCGAACGCGTCGAAACGTCGTTGCCCGTCGCATCGATGAGCGCAATCGCCGCGCTGACCGGCCCTTCGGCGCGGTTCACGAGCCCGACGTTCGTGCGATACGAGGCGTTCTGCTCGATGCCGGTGATGTAGAGCGTGCGCGAAAGAGCGGCCGCTCCCACTTCCGGAACCGCCTGTCCGTACGTGCCGCCGGAGCCGCTCGTGAACGTGCGGCTGGTGATGCGCAGATCCGCCACCGTTCCCGCGCTCGCGGCCTGAATCGTCACCGCACCCGCACCGCTCTCGATGCCGAAGACGTCGCGCAGCGCATTCGCGTACGTGACCGACTGCTTCGGCGAGAGGAAGAGACTGTTCGACAACACGCTGCCGCCGTTGCTCGGCAGGAAGAGCAGCGAGACGCTCGCCCCCTGCGCGCCCGCGTTGAAGAGGCTGAGCTCCGTGCGCCACGACGTGCCGTTCGCGCCGCCGGTTTGCGCGGCGACGGAAACGAGTGAGCTGTACGGCGCCGCGGCGATGACGCTGATCGTCTTCGTGGCGATGCTGTTGCTGCTCGCGTTCGCCGCGGTGAGCGTGATGGTGTACGTGCCGGCGTTCGCATACGCGTGCGTCGGATTCTGCGCCGACGACGTACTGCCGTCGCCGAACGACCACGACCAGTTCGTCGGCGAGCCGCTGCTGCGATCGGTGAACGCCACCAGTGCCCCCGCGGCCGGCGTGGTCGCCGAAACATCGAACGCCGCGGCGACGGTCGGCGTCACCGGCGTCGACGCTGACGTGACGACGACGTCGCGCGACGTCTGCGTCTGCGAGTTCGTGCCGTTCACGATCAACGTGACCGTGAACGTGCCGGCGCTCGCGTAGACATGCGTCGCGTTCGCGCTCGAAGCGGCGGTGCCGTCGCCGAAGTTCCACTGGCGCGAGACGATCGTGCCGGTCGACGTATCGACGAACGAGAAATTCGTCACGTTCGCCACACCGCTCGACGGTGAGGCGGTGAACGAGGCCACCGGGGCGGTGCCGCTGCTCGCCGCGATCGAAAACGTGATCGGATCCGACTGCGCGGAGCCGGCGACGTTCGTCGCCACGATGTAGACGCGGTAGGTGCCGGCGGCGAGCGAGGTGAGGCGCGCCGACGTCGCGTTCGCCGCGACATCCGCGAATTTGCTGAACGCGCCGTTGCTGCCGGCCGCGAGCCAGATCGCCTGCGAAGTTTCGTTCGAGGCGTTGTCGGTCCACGCCAGGTCGGCGTAGTTCACGCTGCTCGATGCGCGGAGGTTGCTCGGCGCGGCGGGAGCGGACACCGGCTCCGGCGTGCTGTTGCCGTTCGGATAGAGCCAGCGCGCGGCAAGCTGGTCGTCGTCGCGCAGGCTCGGGCCGAGACCGGTCACGCTCGCGTACATCAGCGCGGACGAATCGGGACTGTGGCCGAAGCCGAGGGTGTGGCCGAACTCGTGCGCGATGATCTCGCCGAGCACTCTGCTGCTGATGCCGTTCGCCGACGAGACGTTGTCCTGAATCGTCAGGTTGCCTTCGGTGATGGTGTACGTGCGGACCGGGCCCGCGGGATGCGCCGCATCGAACGTGAACGGCGCGTTCCAGGTTCCACCCGTGGTCACGCCGTTGAAGCCGCCGGTGCCGACGACACCACCGGTGGATCGATTCCACGAGCCGCTGATTTCATTGAGCGGGTCGTCGAACAGAACCTCGTTCACGCCGTTCGCCGATGACAGCCCGCCCATCGCGCCGGTGCGCGTGCCCGCGTAGCTGTAGAGAATCTTTGCCGCGCCGTACGAGGTCCAGACGTTCATCGCCGTCTGCAGTTCGCTCACACCGCCGCCGCCGTAGCCCGGCTGCGTTCCCGCGCTGTACCACGCGGTGCTGCTGCCGTTGTCGAAACGCGACCAGCGATAAACCGAGGGCTCGGAGATGAGCGTGAAATTCGATTCGACTTTCGACGGAGACTCGCTCGATTTCGCGAGCACCGGATTCTCGACGCCGTAGTTGCGCACGCCTTCGCGGCCGGCGACGCGATCGTGCACGAACTGCTCGAAGCCGTTCGCGTTGCGCTGCACGTTTCTGCTGACAATCGGCTGGAAGCGGGCGTCGAGCAGCGTCACGTCCGCGGTGACGTCATCACGCAGCCAGAGGCGCTCGCCTTCGACCGTCGTCGCCTCGTCGAACTTGCCGACGAAGAGATCGACGACGCGATACGTGCCGTCGCCCTGCGGGTCGAGGAACAGCAGCACCCGGCTGCCGCTTTCGAATTCGGGTCCGCCGAAGATCTGCGTGATGCGGTCGTCGAGTGTGCCGCCCGGCTCGCGCACCGCGATGGTGCCGCTCGCCTCTCCTTTGATCGCGCGCAGCACCGCGATGTTCGTCTCCGTCCAGATGGAGCCGTTGCGATCGAATGGCGCCGACGCGAGCACGTCCCCTTCGACGATCACCCGACTCTTGCTGATGAGCTGCTCGTCGGTCGGCAGCACGATCGTCGTCGCCTGCGCAGCGAACGGCACAGCAAACGCGGCCGCGAACATCACGACACACGCCACCCCATACGCCGGAATGAATTTCTGCATGGTCCCCCGATTAGTTATTCGACTTAAACGGAGATCCCCGAAGCGTCGATTCCTCGACTTTGTAAGAAGTTTGTGCGACCCCGTCGCATCGGCGCAAATCACGAGCCGGATAGAATCGCGAAACGCACTCATGAAGACCAACGCCGCACGCCTCCTCGACTCGATGGACATCCGCTACGAGATCCGCGAGTACGAGGTCGATCCTGACGACCTCGCTGCCGAATCGGTGGCCCGCAAGGTCGGCCTGCCGCCGGAACAGGTCTTCAAGACGCTCGTCGCGCGCGGGGACAAACACGGCATCTGTTTCGCGGTCGTTCCCGGCGATCAGCAGCTCGATCTGAAAGCGCTGGCCACGCTCACCGGCGACAAGAAGATCGACACCGTCGCATTGAAAGAGGTGCAGCCGCTGACCGGCTACATCCGCGGTGGCGTCACAGCGCTCGCGGCGAAGAAGAACTATCCGGTGTTCGTCGATGAAACGATCGAGCTCTTCGATGTGATCTCGATCAGCGCGGGCGTCCGCGGCGCGCAGCTGCTCGTCTCTCCCTCCGACTACCTCGTTGCGACAGACGGAAAAACAGGACCGATCGCGAAGGAGAAGTAGGTACGCGACGTGCGCCGCCAGGTCGCCGTGGCCATCGACGTGATGAATCAGATCCTCACGACCGGCCGCGTGCGATCGTTCGGCAGCCGGCGCTAACGGCTGCCGATGACCGCCGGGATCGTGAACCGGAAAACGGCGCCGCCGGCCGATGCGTTCTCGCCCCACACGCGTCCGCCGTGCGCGTCGATGATGCCCCGCACGATCGCCAGGCCGAGCCCTGCGCCCATGTGCGCGGTCTTCTTCGCCTGCCAGTACGGCGTGAAGACATGCCGCAGATCCGACTCCGGAATGCCGGGGCCGGTGTCGCGTACGACGAACTGCACGAACCCGTTCGCGATCTCGCGCGCTTCGACCGTGATCGTCCCGCGCTCCGGCGTGAACTTCATCGCGTTGCCGATCAGATTGCCGAACACCTGCATCATCCGGTCGCGATCGGCGCAGATGGGCGGCAGCGACGGCGGAAGGTGACAGACGATGCGTTGCTGCTTCTGCTGCGCGAGCGGCTCGTTCGAGGCGCACGCTTCGCCCACGAGCGGCGCGGGATCGATCACCACCGGCGCGACCGAGAGCGTGCCGCTCTCCATGCGCGCGACGTCGAGCAGATCCTGAATGAGCCGCTGCATCTGTTTCGCCGAGGAGAGAATCGTGTCGATCAGCTCGCACTGTTCGTTCGGCGCCGCCTGCCGCAACAGATCGGCACTGAGCGCGATCTTCGTCAGCGGATTGCGCAGATCGTGCGAGACGATGCCGAGCGTTTCGTCGCGCACGCGCACCGCCGCCTCCGCCTTCTCTTTCGCCGCGCGCTCCTGTTCGAGCAGACGCACGCGGCGCAAGGCGAGTGAGGTGAGATCGCCGAGGGTGCGCGCGCGCACGATGTCCCCATCGCGAAACTGGCGGCCCGACGTTTTGCTGTTGAGCAACACCAGCGCGCCGAGGTTTTCATCTTCCGCGACCAGCGGCGCGACGAGCACTTCGCACGCACCACACGCGTCGGCGAGATACGGAGCCATGCTCCGGCCGAAACCGTTCATCTCGGCGAGAATCACCGGCACGCCCTTCTTGACGATCTCGTCGGTCATGGAGCCGGGATAGGCGACGCGCAGGCCGCGCGACGGCGCACCGCGTCCCGCCGAGGAAACGACTTCCACGAGCTTCGTCTCGCCGTACGTCACGATGCGCTCGATGTACACACCATCCGCGCGCGTCACCAGCGTCGCGCGATTCGTGATCTCGGTCAGCACCTCGGACATCTCGACCGCGCCGGTGAGCGCGCTCGCCAGTCTCCGGAACGACGACTCTTCATCGGCGCGACGCTGCAACTGCTCGCGCGCCGCCTCCGCGTCTTCGCGTGCCTGGCGTTCGAGCTCGAGCGCGCGCTTGCGCTCCGTCACGTCGCGAGCGAACCCGGTGAACGTCGTGCGGCCTTCGGTCGTCCATTCGCCGAATGAGATTTCGCAGGGAAACTCGTGACCATCCTTGTGCAGCGCCGGCAACTCCACGCCGGTCCACGGAATACTGGGCGTGCGCGTGCGGAGATAACGCGCGATGCCGGCGTGATGCTGCGCGCGCAACCGTTCGGGAATGAGAATGTCGAGCGAGCGGCCGATCAGCTCTTCGACCGTATAGCCGAACATCCGCTCGACCGCCGGATTGCAGAAGTGGATCACGCTCGCTTCATCCATCGTGAAGATCGCGTCCTGCGCGGTCTCGGAGACGACGCGATAACGCTCTTCGCTCGCGCGCAGAGTCTCGGCCGTGTGGCGGCGATCGATGTAGTCACCGAGCTGCGCGCCGATCAGCGTCATCACCGGCAGCAGCGAGGCATCGGGCTCGCGCGGCGTCGTGCTGAAGAACTCCATCGCTCCGGTTCTGCGCCCGGCGCGGATGATCGGAAATGCGAACGCGGCCCGCAATCCGCCACGGGCCGCAATCGGTGCGCGCGGGAACTCGAGATGCTCTTCGAAGTTCGTGAACCACAACGCTTCGCCCGACTGCAGCACCGTGCCGATCGTGCCGGTGCCGAACGGCATGCTCTGCCCGGCACAGAGCTCGTCGGCCAGTTCGTCGCGGATGTGCTCCGCGTGCCACTCATCGACGCAGACGATGCGCTCGCCGCGCACTTCCCACAGCGCACCGATGTCCCACTGCAGGTTCTCGCAGATGATCTGCATGATCCGTTGCGCCGTGACGTCGAACGGCTGCTCTTCGTTCAGCAGGTTAGTCAACGCGAGCTGCGCCGCGAGACGCTGTTCGGTGCGCTGCCGCTCGGTCTTGTCGCGTGCGAATTTCGCGAAGCTCACCTTGCTGTCGGAGTGGCGCATCGCGGTCGTGAAGCCGTCGAGGAACACGAGACGGCCGTCGGAGCGAACATGCCAGCGCGTGTCTTCGGCGCGGCCGAGATCGTGCGCGCGCCGCAGTTCCGCTTCCGGCACGCCGCGGTCGCGATCTCCATCGAGGAAAAGGAGGCGGAAGTGCTCGCCCATCACTTCGCCCGCGCGCCATCCGAAAATCGCCTCGGCGCCGGCATTCCACATCGTGATGTGCCCCGATTCGTCGAGCGAGAGGATCGCCAGATCGGTCACCTCCTCGACGATGCGTCGGTACACACTCTCGCTCATGCCGCTGTGAACGCGGATTGAGCACAGGTTGTGCCGCGACCCGGAATGCACCGCTTGGCCCGCGCGGTTGCCGCTGCTAGACTTCGCCGCCCGCATTCTTGGGGAGTCGCCAAGTGGTAAGGCAGCGGCCTTTGGAGCCGCCATTCGAAGGTTCGAATCCTTCCTCCCCAGCGGTGACGCCCCGCCGCGCTCGCCAGCCTGATCTTCTTTCCGGCGTATGCGTTACAGGTGAGCCCACCTCGGCCGCTCCCTTGCAAATAACTCCATCATATGAAGAGATCCCACGGTCAGACTCTCGCGGTCGCGCTCGCTCTGGCGGCACTCCTCGTGCCGTCGCGGGCGCAGGCTCTCGAGAATGAAACTCTGCTCGCGCTGGTGGCGATGCCGCTCGCCGTTGCAGCCGTATCCGAGATCGTCGAGGTTCCGATGAACGATCTCGTCGATGTCATCACGATCCTGAATGACGCGGAGGTCCCTCCGCCTCAATTCATCGAAGTCATCCGTTATGTGCCGATCGCGCTCGTGGTCGACGAACAGGCCGGCGCGCCCGCGTTCGTCCGGTACGTCCGCTTGCGGGAGGCGCAAGGTTTGCGCGAGACGCAACTCGTCACTTCGATCGAAGATCGTCTCCGTCTTTACGACATCGACGTCATGAAACTGAGCGTCGAACGGCCGCGCGTCATCGACATCGACGAACACTTCCTGCCGAACGTCGTGCGCGCGCGCTTGCAGGAAGCGAAGGAACATCCGCACGGCGGACCTCCCGGACAACTGAAGAAACAGCAGCACGTGCAGACCGGTGCGGAGGTCGTGCACGACGATCGCGGCCGTCGAACCGCATCGCAGCGAGTCACGAAAAGTCGCCCGCGGCCGAAGAAGGTCACCGTGCATGAGAAACACGGAAACGGCAAAGGACATCATTAGAGAGAGGCGGCTGGCCGGCAGGAGAAATGCGCCTCGATCCCGGCCGAACTGGCGAAGGTTCGGCGCATTCGAGCGGCAGGGCGGAACACAAGTCGCGGATAAGCGTCAGAAAATCACCGATTTCGGCGCGAAGGGTGCGGATTTATCGCCCTTCGCGTCTTTTTATCCGCTTTTGCGTGACAACCTCACTTCCTGCGTGCTATCTTGCCACCCGTAATTCCGCACGTCATGGCGCACTACGACGACGAGACACTGTTTCAGTACGTGGAAGGCACCTCACCGATCGCCAGTGAGATCGAGCTCCACATGTCGTCGTGTGACACCTGCGCCGAGGAAGTGGACGGACACCGCGAGCTCGCGGATGTGCTTCGGGAAGCCGAAGTCTGGGCCGAGGAAGCACCGGCGCCGCGCCGCTTCGTGATCGACGTCGTCGCGTTCGCCGAACGCGCCCGCCGCGAAGAAAAAGACGCCTCGCGCATTTGCGATCAGGTCCTCACCGGACCGTCCGCCTGGTGGCCGCAGCGTTTGCGTCAGGTGGAAAACGCCCGCACCGGCGGCATGATCAAAGAGCTGATCGAGCGCGCGCGCGTGTTCATGGACACCTCGCCCGCGAACGGTCTGGCCGCGACCGCGCTGGCCATCGACGTGGCCAATGAGCTCGACATCAATGAGTATCCCTGCGACTACGTCCTGAAGCTTCGTGCCCAGGCGTATCGCGAGCACGCATTCCTGTTGTCGTTCGTCGGCCGCTTCCCTGAAGCGCTGGAAATGTCGAATCGTTCGGAGCGTCTGTTTCTGCAGGTTCCGCTGCCCGAGTATGACCTTGCCCGACTGGCGCTCGTCCGCACGTCGATCCTGCAGTCGCTCGATCGCCGGCAGGAAGCCATCCAACTCGCGCACGATGCCGCCGAGACGTTCGCACGATTCGGCGATCGCCGCCGGTATCTCAACGCGCGGGTCACCGAGGCCGGCATGATGTTCCTCGGCGGCCAGGTGCGTGAGGCGCTCGAGCTCTGGACCTCGATTCAATACGACCCCGACCTCGAGAGCGAGACGCGCGTGCGCATCCAGCACAACGTCGCGAACTGCCACGTCGAGTTGCAGCAGCCGGAGAAAGCGATCGGCGCGCTGCAGAGTGTGATTCCGGAGTTCGAATTGCTCGGCATGGAAACCGAGCGCACGCGCAGCCGCTGGCTTCTCGGTCAGGCGCTGCATGGCGCCGGCAAGACCCGCGACGCACTGCCGATCTTCCGCCAGACCTGGCGGGAGTTCGACGATCTCGACATGGTGACCGATGCCGCGCTGGCCGCGCTCGATCTCAGCGAGGCCCTGCTCATCCTCGGCGACGTGCACGAAGTTCCCACGATCTGCCGCGAGATCGTGGCGCGCTTCAATCGTGCCGGCATGACCTCACGCGCGATGACCGCGCTGTCGTTTCTGCGCGAGGCCATCGCCCTCGGTGAGGCGACGCCCAGCCTCATCCGCCATGTGCACTCGTTTCTGCGCAAACTGCCGGACGAACGGCCTCGCCTCCACCCGCCGTCGCCGCCCGCCGGCGCGGGAGAATAAGCGCCTCTCCCGCAACACCCTGCCAAATCGTTCAGCGGCACCCCCGCTGCTCACGCCTCAAACACGAGAAGGAGGAAACTCGTATGCGCTCCACGTCCGTCAAGTCGTTCGTCGTCACCATCACTCTGCTCTTCACCCTCTCCACCACCGCCGCCCCTGCCGCCGGTCGCGGCCAGGACCCGCGCGACAAACAGGAAACCGTGATCGTCCGACTCCAGAAGATCGCCAAGCGATTCGTCCAGAAACTCACCTCTCAGGACATCGAGTCGACCATCACCCTGCCGAAACCGTAACCAGCCATCGACTGAAAAACAGGAGAATTCAAATGCGCACCACGACCCCCACCCCCGCCACGACGCTCCGCAACCTCACCCTCACCGCATCACTCGTCGTGGTGCTGATGACCAGCGCCCCCCTCACCGCCCGCCCCACCCGCGAAACCCCGCGCGACCCCGAATCCCCCATCGTGCGCAAGGTCAAGCAAGTGGTCAAACGCGTCCTCGGCATCGAACTGACCGAATCGACGATCACCCTGCCGAAACCCTAGCTCGCGTAGACGCAGGCCCCGGGAAAACGGCGACGCGGCGAAGCCGCGTCGCCGGAGGTGGGGGTGTGCGTTTTGGGGATCGACGGAAGGTCGCCGCCTTCGCGCACCGGCATCGAGAAGCTCGTGCGCTCGCCGTGCTCGTTGTACACGTGCTCGGATCGCGATCGGCGAAGTAGCGCGTCTGTTTCGTGCGCTTCGGCCGCCCCTCGAAGTCGAACTGTTCCCATTCGATGAGCGTGTCGGGTGTCTTCCACGATTTCAGGCGACCGGCGCCGTCGTAGGTCAGCGTGTCGGT
>DATAJY010000015.1:0-428375 GCA_036261885.1 Thermoanaerobaculia bacterium
GTCCAGCGCCAGCAATGCCATCTCTTCTCTCTGCTCCACGATCGTTCTCTCCAGCATCGGCATCTGGAAAGCATCAACCCAAGCATCTCTGGAAAGCATCAACCCAAGCTGAACCCCGACTCCCGACAACCGACTCCCGACTACCGACTCCCGATCTCACAACCGATCAAGGATCGGACCAATCGCACTCTCGGGCACTTTCACGGTGCCGAGAGTCTCGCTGGTTTTGACCGAGCCGTGATCGTCGGAGCCGCCGGTGGCGAGCTTGCCGCGGAAGCGGGCCAGGTGCGAATAGCGCTCGCGCTGCCAGCGGTCGACGTCGGGGTGCTGCACTTCGACCGCGTCGATGCCGAGGTCGAAGAGTTTCGGGACGAGCTGCTCGTGGTTCGGGTAGAGCGTCGGATGGGCGATCGAGGTGATGCCGCCCGCGTTGTGAATGAGCGCGACCGCTTCTTCGATGCGGAAGCGTTCCTTGTCGACGTAGCCGATTTTTCCGGTGCCGAGATACTTCTCGAATGCTTCGGAGACCGAAGCAACGTATCCCGCTTCGACGAGTGCGCGGGCCACATGCGGCCGCCCCATCGCGCCGCCCGCCGCGAGCTCGTCGACGCGCGCGGGATCGAGCTCGATGCCGTTGGCGCGGAGGCGCTCGACGATGGCGTAGCCGCGGCGGTGACGCGTTTCGCGAAAGCGGCGCAGCCGCTCTTCGATGCGCTCGTCGTGGGGATTGAAGGCGTAAGCGAGGATGTGCACGTCGACACCCTCGAAGCCGCACGACAGCTCCATCCCGGGGATCAGCGTGACGCCGACGGAATCGGCGTACGGCTTGATCTCGAAATACGCGGCCAGGTTGTCGTGGTCGGAGATGCAGAGGATGTCGATGCCGTGCCGATGCGCGACATCGACCACCTCTTTCGGAGAGCGCGTTCCGTCGGAGTGATAGGTGTGAGTGTGAAGATCGGCGTAACGCACTCGCGGGGAGTTACAGCGCCTTCGCTGCTTTCTTCAGTTTCTTGGCGGCGGACTTGAGAACGTCCTTCGCGGTGGCCCGCGCTTTTTTCTTCGCCGTCTTGATCTTCGGCGCAGCGGCCTTCTTCACTTTCTTCGCGACGCCGGATGCCTTTTCGGCGACGTCGTCGGCCGCGCTCTTCGCCTTCTTGATCGCGACTTTCGTGATCTTGTCGGCCGTCTTCTTGATCGCCTTGGTCTTCAATGCCATACCGGGGCCTCCTTCTTTGGGGGTAGTGTAGCTTGGGATTGAGGATTGAGGATTGAGGATTGAGGTGCCCGCTGCGAAGCAATCCTCAATCCTCAATGCTCAATCCTCAATCCCCAATAGTCCTACGCCGTCGGCGTCTCCGGCGGCGCGAGCTCATCGACGACTTTCTGGCATCGAGCGCACAGACCGCCTTCTGCGGTGACCTCTTCGCGATATTGCCAGCAGCGGCCGCATTTGCCTCCGCGGGCGTTGGACCAGGCGATGCCGATTCTGCCGAGGCCTTCGATCTCGACGGAGTCGGCAATCGTGGCATCGGCCGGTTGGATGTCGACGTGCGAAACGATGAACAGCTTCGCGAGGTCGACGCCGATCGGCTCGACGTTGCCGTAGAGCGTGATGTCGGCTTCGAGCGACTGGCCGATCTGCTTCGCGGCGCGCGCGCGTTCGAGCACGGCCAGCACGGCGTCGCGCAGGCGCAGCACGCGCGACCACTTCGCGTCGTCTTCGGCACCGAGGGTGCTCGCGAGTTTCGGGAAATCGATGAGGTGCACCGACTGCGTCTTCTCGCCCGGGATCGATTCGTAGATCTCGTCGGCCGTGAAGGTGAGGATCGGCGCCATCACGGCGGTGATGCCGCGCAGCGCGTGGTACATCGCGGTCTGCGCGCTGCGGCGCTCGCGCGAGGCCGGCGCGTCGCAGTACATCGTGTCCTTCGACGCGTCGAGATAGATCGCCGAGAGGTCGACCGTGCAGAGCTCGAGGATGCGGTGATAGACGACGTGGAACTCGTAGTCCTGGTATGCCTGCACGCAGCGATCGACCGCGCGCGCGGCGCGGTCCAGCATCCAGCGATCGACCGGCAGCAGCTCCTCGGTCGGAACCGCGTCTTTCGACGGCTCGAAGTCGCTGAGGTTCGCGAGGAGGAAGCGTGCGGTGTTGCGGATCTTGCGATAGCCGTCCGCGGTGCGCGCGAGAATCTGCGGACCGAACGGGATGTCGGTGGTGTAGTCGCTCACCGCGACCCACAGCCGCAGGATGTCGGCGCCGCTCTGTTTGATCACGTCCTGCGGCGAGAGCGCGTTGCCGGAAGACTTCGACATCTTCTCGCCCGCTTCGTTGAGGATGAAGCCGCAGGTGACCACCTCGCGGTACGGCGCTCCCTGTTCGATGCCGGTACCGACGAGCAGCGACGAATGGAACCAGCCGCGATGCTGATCGTGTCCCTCGAGATAGACGTCGCACGGCCAGCCGAGCTCCTCGCGCCGTTTGAGCACGGCGATGTGCGAGCAGCCGGAGTCGAACCAGACGTCGAGAATGTCGGTCTCCTTGCGGAATGAGGTCGAGCCGCATTTGCCGCAGGGCTGGTCGTAAAAGTCGGAGACCGGACGCTCGTACCACGAGTCGGCGCCTTCGGTGCGGAAGTGTTTCGCGACGTTCGCGAAGAGATCGGGCGAGCTCACCGACTCATTGCACTGCTCGCAATACAGCACGGTGATCGGCACGCCCCACAGCCGCTGGCGGGAGATGACCCAGTCGGGACGGTTCTCGATCATCCCGTAGATGCGGTCGCGTCCCCACGCGGGGAACCACTTCACCTTGTCGATTTCGGCGAGCGCCTTCTGGCGCAATCCCGTTTCTTCCATCGACACGAACCACTGCTCGGTGCCGCGGAAGATGATCGGATTCTTGCAGCGCCAGCAGTGCGGGTACGAGTGCGTGATCTGCTCGCCGTGCACCAGCGCGCCGATTTCCTTCAGGTGCGCGACGATCTGCGGATTCGCTTTGAACACGTGCAGGCCTGCCCACATCGGCACGTCCTGCGTGTACTCACCGCGATGATTGACGGGTGTGTAGATCGGCAGGCCGTAGCGGCGGCCGGTCGCGAAGTCGTCGGCGCCATGGCCCGGCGCGGTGTGCACGAGACCGGTGCCGGCATCGAGCGTGACGTAATCGCCGAGGACGAAGACTCCTTCGCGATCGAGGAAGGGATGCTTGTAGCGGAGGTGCTCGAGCGCCGAACCTTTGAAGAGCTTTCCGACCCTGTAGTCCGCCCAGCCGAATTTCTGCGCGACTCCCTGCACGAGGTCCGCGGCGAGCAGGTAGTTTTCCCCATCGTGCTCCACGACGGCGTAGTCGTAGTCGGGCTTCACGGCGATGGCGAGGTTGGCCGGCAGCGTCCACGGCGTGGTGGTCCAGATGATCGCGTAGAGCGGCTTCTCGATCGGAAGATCGAGCGCGGTCACGGCCTCGTCGAGCATGCGGAAGCGGACGTAGACGGACGGCGAGGTGTGCTCGCGATATTCGACCTCCGCCTCGGCGAGCGCGCTCTGATCGTACATGCACCAGTGCACCGGCTTGAGACCCTTGTAGACCGCGCCGGTCTGGAAGAAGCGCCCGAGGGCGTCGGCGATGTCGGCCTCGTAGTCGAAGGACATCGTGGTGTAGGGATGATCCCAGTCCCCGAACACGCCGAGGCGGATGAAGTCCTCGCGCTGCAGGTCGACGAATTTCGCCGCGAACTGGCGGCACGCGCGACGGATCTCCGCGGCCGACATCTCGCGCTTCTTCGACCCGAGCTCCTTGTCGACGGCATGCTCGATCGGCAGGCCGTGGCAATCCCAGCCCGGGACGTACGGGGAATCGAAGCCGAGCATCGTGCGCGACTTCACGACGATGTCCTTGAGCGTTTTGTTGAGTGCGTGGCCGATGTGAATCTTGCCGTTGGCGTACGGCGGCCCGTCGTGCAGCACGAATTTCGGGCGGCCGGCGGATTTCTCGCGAATCAGGTTGTAGAGGTTGATCGCGCGCCAGTGCTCGAGCCGCTTCGGCTCGTTCTGCGGCAGGTTCGCCTTCATCGAGAAGGCGGTTTGAGGAAGGTTGAGAGTCTTCTTGTAATCGCTGCTATCGGCCATGGGAGGGGGAAGCTAGCAGCGCGGGGGATGTATTTCAATGGTTGGCGGGAGTTGTTTGGATTGAGGATTGAGAATTGAGGATTGAGAATTGGCCCTATCGCGAGAGCGAATCCTCAATTCTCAATCCTTCATCCTCAATCCCGCGGCTAACGGCCGCGGCCCTACATTCCGCCGGCGGTCATCGTGCGCGCACCTTCGATGCGCAGCTTCTGTCCGATGCGCAGCTTCGCGTTCTTCGAGAGATCGTTCAGCTCGCGGAGCTCGGCCACGGAGAGGCCGTTTTTCCTGGCGATCGAATAGAGCGTGTCGCCTTTGCGGACGGCGTAGTAGTACTCGGCGTTGTTGCTGTGGGCGAGGAGCGTTCCGAGCTCGCGTGCACGCACGGGGAGCACGAGCTGCGTTCCGGTGCGGATGCGGTCGTTCTCGTCGAGTCCGTTCATCGCCAGGATCGTTTCGGGCTTCGTGCCGATCGCGCGCGCGATGCGCTTGAGCGAGTCCCCCTCGCGCAGCCGGAACGCGCAGTACTTCACGTACGCATCCTCGTCGCGCAGCGAATCGGCGCGCGCTTCGAGCGTGTTCGCAACTTTCGCCGGGACGCGGACGGATGCGCGTCCGGGAGGAACGACGCCGCGGCGCAGCTGCGGATTGAGCTCCTTCAGGCGATCCTCATCGACGCCCGTCACCTCGGCGATGTAATCGAGCGACACCGGCCCCGCCACCTCGACGTGTTTTTCCTGAATGTCGATCGGCGTGCCGAGCTCGAAGCCGTATGCGTCGGGATCGGTGGCGATGGCCAGCGCCGCGTAGAACGTCGGCACGTAGCCGCGCGTCTCCTTCGGCAGCAGGCCCTGATCGAGCAGCTCCCAGAACGTCGACGCCCCCGCGTCCTGCAGCGTGCGCTTCACGCGGCCGGGACCGCAGTTGTACGCCGCGAGCGCGAGCGACCAGTCATCGAACATGCGATGCAGGTCTTTCAGATACTTCGCCGCCGCGCGCGTGGAGCGTTCCGGATCGGCGCGTTCGTCGACCCACCAGTCGACGCGCAGTCCGTACTCGCGCGCGGTCTCGGGCATGAACTGCCAGATGCCATGCGCGCCGACGCGCGAAGTGAGCTTGGTGAGATAGGCGCTCTCGATGACCGGCAGATACGCGAGCCCCTTCGGCAGCTTCTGTTCGGCGAGCGCTTTGTCGATGAGGTTCTTGTAGTACGCGGACCGAAGGAGCGAGGCCTGAATGCTGTCCTTCATGTCGACGCTGAAGAGGCGGACGGCGGAGTCGATGGTGCGGTGCTGCGGGATGTCGATGGAGGCGGCCGCTTCGATGTCCACGACCGGCGCGTCGGCGGGCGGCGTGGTCACATCGGCGCGCGAGAGGATGTGGGTGTACGCGGCTTCGAGCTCTTTGCGGAACTCGTCGGCATCGATCTGGGCCGAGAGCGCCGGCCTGGCTGCGAGCTGCGGAGCCGGCGTCACGTTCGGAGCGGGCGTCGCGGTCGCACAGGCGACGGCATGAAGACCCACCACAGCCAACATCCAGGTGTTGTTGCGCATCCGCGCCCCCTCCCTCGCTTTCGGTTGTTCAGGCGAGATCGATTTTCAGGTTGACCGAGAGGCTCTGGGCGTCGGTGGTGTCGCCGAGCTCCACGATGTGCTCGCGGGTCTCGACGGCGCCGGACTCCCCGTCCTCGAACGATAGTGTAACCCGAACGGTTTTGGCCTTCGGCAGGACGTCGGCCGGGAGGGAAAGGCTGGCGGTGCGCTGGAGGTCGCGCTTCGGGCGAAGCGCGGCGAGATCGGCGAGCGGGTCGCGCTTCGAAGACTTCGGCGTCGTGTTCGTGGCGCGCTTGCGCAGCGCCTCGAGCTCGGCCATCACGTCGACGGACGAGCGGACCTTCACGGTCTTCACGTCCTCGACCTTCTGCGGCCTGTCGGTCTGACTGAAATCGATCTCCGGCTCCGTGCCCGAAGGCGCTGCAACAGCCGATGGTGCTGAGGCGACCGGCGGTGCGGCGAGGACCGTCTCGCTCGCCGCTTGCGGCATCTCGAGCTCCGGCATCTCGTCGACGACCTGCGGTTCGTCGGCGACCTGCGACTCCCCGATTTCCCGCGGCATTTCGATCGCCGGCATTGCGACTGACGCCATTTCGGCGGCAGGCGTCTGGAGCTCCGGCACGTCGAGATCCATCGACTCTTCGATGATCTCGAGCGCCGTCGCATCCGCGGTCGTCACCTCGGGCTCCGGTTGCACGTCCGGTTCCGCGACCGGCGCGTGCGCGAGGATGTTGCGATCGAGACTCGCGGCCGCGACGGTCGCATCGGGATCGAACGTCTGCGCCTGCGGCGGTGCGTACATCGGCTGCGACTCGGCGAGCGCCGTCGCGGCGATGGCGGGTGTCGGCGTCGACTGCGCGAGCGTGCGCACCGGGCTCGGTGGCGCTTCGTGGCTCTGCACGCGGAACTGCGCCACGCGCGAGGACGGCGCCGGACGCAGCGGTTCTTCGCCGGTCATCCGTCTGCGCAGCGTGCGCAGCGTCAGTTTCGAGATCAGCTTCAGTGTCTCGAAAACGCCCTCGCCGCGCGCCGCCACCGCCTCGACATGCTCGAGCTTCCGCTCGGGATCGAGGGCGCTCATGATCGTGTCCGGCGAGGCGATGTTCGGGAGATCGCGTTTGTTGAGCTGGATGACGGTCGGGATCTCGTCGAGCGTCAGGCCGATCTCGGCGAGGTTCTCGCGCAGGTTCTTCAGGCTCTCGACGTTCGCATCGAGAATGGCCTGCTGCGAGTCGGCCACGAAGACGATGCCGTCGACCCCTTTGAGCACCAGCTTGCGCGTGGTGTTGTAGAAGACCTGGCCCGGAACGGTGTAGAGCTGCAGGCGCGTTTTGAAGCCGCCGATGACGCCGACGTCGATCGGCAGCAGATCAAAAAACAGAGTCCGATCGGTCTCGGTTTCAAGGCTCACCATCTCGCCGCGGCTCTGCGGCGAGGTCTTGGTGTAGATCTGATGAAGATTGGTCGTCTTCCCGCAGAGGCCCGGACCGTAGTACACGATCTTCGCGGCCATCTGCATCGTTGCATAGTTGAAGAAGACCATCGCGCACAGGCTCCACTCGGGGGTGCGATCCTACACCCGCTCATTTCGGCCTAGCAAGGATCGAACCGGCGATCTCGTCCGCCAGAAGCTCATAGATCTGCGCGAGTTGCGGCTCGTCGCCCAATGCGGCCACATGCCGCGCCAGCGTGTCGGAGTCGCCGCGCGCGGCGGGGCCGGTGAAGCGTTTTGCATCGTCGTGACCGCTCCAGTTTTCGATGGCCGACCGCGCCAGTGCGACGAGGTCCTGCTTCACATCGTGCACGCCGGCGCGGTCCATCAATCGCCCCGCGATTTCCAGCGCCGCCGCGACGTAGTTCGAGCCGAATACCGCGGCCGCGTGGTAGAGCGCTTTCTGTTCCGGCGCGACCTCCGCGAATCGCGCGCCGATGGCCGTGGCCACGAGCTTCGCGGTGCGGCGGTGCTCACCTTCGAACACGAGCAGGGTTCCTGCGAGATCCGAAGGAACGCCGACCGGCGGCAGCGCCTTGAGCGGATGCAGCGAGAAGCCGCCGCGCACGCTGAGCAGCGCGCCGCTGGCGTGAAAGACGAGCGCATCGCAGTCGGGAATCATGGCCGCCACCTCGGGGATGGCCCGATCGCTCACGGCCACGAGCAGCAGCTCCGACTCACGACAGAGATCGGGAAGGTCCATGCGCGCGGTCTCGAGCAGCTCGGCGATGTGGCTGTGCGAGGAATCGCGCAACCAGACGCCCGAGAGCGGCCAGCCGATCCGCGTCCATGCGGAGCCGAATGCCCATGCGGCGCGACCGCCGCCGAGAATGCCGAGGCGCATAATGCGTGCGATGAGACTCGCGTTGGGCATTCTGACACTGCTCGCTGCCACGGCGCAGGCCGCTCCTCCGTCGACCTGCAACGGCACGTCGGATTACGAACGGGCGCTCTGTTCGTACCAGCGCCGCAACTTCGCCGAGGCGGAGACCGCGTTTCGCAGCGTCATGGAGCGCACCGAACAGGATCCGCAGACCATCCGGGCGATGTACTTTCTCGCACGGACGCTGATGAAAACAGGCCGTTACGACGAAGCATCGGCGCTGCTGATCAGAATCTACTCACTCGACAAGGCGTTCTACGAATCCTGGAATTGCGACTTTCTCCTCGGCGAGTCTCGCAAGGCGCTTGGCAAATAGTCGATGCCGCAGAGTCAATTCGAATTACGCCGGAAGCTGCTTCAACTCGAAGCGCTCTACGACGTCGGGCGGGCGCTCAACACGCTCCGGCCCGAAGATGATCTGCTCGAAGAGCTGATGCATCGCGCCATCGCGGTGCTCGACGCCACCATCGGCTTCGTCTTTTCGATCGACGAAAAGCTGAACGTGCAGACGGCGTTCACGTTCGGCATCGACGTGCCTCCGGAGATGCTCGTGCTCGAGCCGCCGATCAAGCAGGTCATCGCCTCCCGCGAGCCGCTCATGATCACGGTCTCGCGTTTCCTCGGCGGTGCCGGCAGTGATCTGCTGATCGCGCCCATTACCGCGGGCGACACGATCCTCGGTGTGATCGGCGTCGGCGGCAAGGAAGTGCGCGGCGAAACGAAATCGGGCGCCTTCATCGAAGACGACCTCCGCTTCCTCGAATCGATCGCCTCCATCGGCGGCGCCGCCATCGACAACACGCGCCGCTTCCACAAGCTCGACCTCGTGCGCGAAACCCTCGAAGACGAGAACCGCGCCCTCAAGCAGCGCATGCTGCGCGACTACTCCGATCGATTGATGGTCGGCGACTCACCGAAGATGCAGCGCGTCATCGATCTCGTCGCGCGCGTGGCCGACTCGCAGGCCAGCGTCATCATTCGCGGCGAGTCGGGAACCGGCAAGGAGATGGTGGCGCGGCTCATTCACGGCAACTCACCGCGCAAGGACGGGCCGTTCGTCGCCATCAATTGCGCGGCGCTGCCCGAAACGCTGCTCGAGTCGGAGCTCTTCGGCATCGAGCGCGGTGTCGCCACCGGCGTCGAAGCGCGTCCCGGAAAATTCGAGCTGGCGAAAGGCGGGACGATCTTTCTCGATGAAATCGGCGACATCCCGCTCACGCTGCAGGCGAAACTGCTGCGCGTGCTGCAGGAGCGCGAGATCGAGAAGCTCGGCGGGCGTCGGCGCATCCCGATCGACGTGCGCATCCTCTCGGCGACGCATCGCACCCTCGAAGAGATGATCGAGAAGGGGGAGTTCCGTCAGGACCTCTACTACCGGCTGAAAGTCGTCGAGATCGTCCTGCCGCCGCTGCGCGACCGGAAAGACGACATTCCGAAGCTGGTGCGCTTCTTCCTCGACAAGTACGGCAAGCGCGAAGGGCTGAGCGACGTGCGCATCACGCAGGAAGCGCTGCAGAAGCTGATGCGCTACCCGTTTCCCGGAAACGTGCGCGAGCTCGAGAACCTGATCGAGGGAGCGCTGGCGCTGACGACCGATCCGGTGATCGATCCGGGCGATCTGCTGCTTCCCGAGGATGCGACCGGCGGGGGAGGAGTGCGGGAGCTCTCCGGAGATCTGCCGACGCTCGACGAGCTCGAGGCGCGTTATGTGGCACGAGTTCTGGCATTCACGAAGGGCAATATGTCGAAAGCGGCCCGGATTTTGGGAGTGGATCGCAAGACGCTCTATCGCAAACGTGACGAGTTGTCCCAAATAGACACGACTGTAGACAATTGGGACATTCATTAGTAAATCGTTGAGAATGAGCCACTTACGAACAGTTACGGATCGTGGAGCGGCCAAGTGTCCCAAAAAGTCACAGAGTCCCAAACTGCTTCACACGCGGAACGAATCGTGTAAACTACGCCGCGTCATCAACTTAGGAGGTTTTGAGCTGATCGGAACGCTGTGGCAGTCGCGTTGCTCAAGGCTGGCCCCGAGTAAACAGGGGGGCAACCATGAACAACATCGCGCAGACCCGCACCACCAAGATCGAATCGGCTCTTTCGGCCGCCTACGTTCTGCCCAGCATGCTGGCGTTGAACACGCTGGCTCTCTTCGCACTCGATCGTCTCGGCGGCATCCCCAGCTGGGTGAAAACGGCCGCCGCGCTGTTCCTGTCCTTCTGAGCGCAGTCGCCCAGACCAGTCTCACGACGAGTCCGACGAGGATGACCTCATGACCGCGACAGCCGAACGGCAGATGGAGCTGACGCTCCCCATGGTGCCGGATATCGAGATCGCCGCCGCGCGCGCCGCGGGCAATCTCGCCCGGGAGCTGGGGATGGCGTCCGAGTCCATCGATGAGATGGCCCACGCGATGATCGAAGCCTGCATCAACGCGCGGGAACACTCCGGTAGCGCCGATCGTCGCATCTATGTGAAAATCCTCGGCACCTCACTGGGCGAGGACAATTCGCGCATCGATATCTGGATCACCGATCACGGCAAGGGATTCAATATTGGTGAGGCGCGCTCCCGCCGGAAGCAGCTCGGCGCAGTTCACAAGCGCGGGTGGGGACTTTCGATCATCGAAGCACACATGGACGAGGTCGAAATCACGACCAGTGATGACGGCACGACCATCCATATGGTGAAGTACGGAAAGAGATCATGACGGACGAATTGAGAGTCGCGGTCGACCGCCGCGGCGCCACGGGCGCGGTCCTCTACACCAAGGGTTACATCAACAACGTCGGCGGCGAGGAGATCGCCAATCGCGCCTACGAGCTGATGGACCAGGGCGTGCGCTCGCTTCTCCTCAATCTGCGCGAAACCAAGATCGTCAACTCGATCGGCATCAGCATCCTCATCGAGATCATCGAGAAGATGATCGACAAGGGCGGGAAGATCGGCTTCTGCTGCCTCACTCCCGTCATCCACAAGACCTTCCAGATCATGGGCCTCGCGAATTACGCCTCCATCTACACCGACGAGGACGCCGCCCTGCGCGAGATGGAGTTGTGATCTTCTGATCCCGTTGCGGATTGCTCGCGCAATCTACAGCGGTGAGCAACAGGCGGTTCGCGGCGTCTCTCCTGATATCCTCCCCGGCCATGGCGCCAGTCCACCGTTTCGCCGAGTTCGTTCACGAGCTTCAGCAACTGGAGCGGACGTCCATCGCTGCGCAGGGCTCGCAGATTCTCGACGCCTTCGCGCGCCACACGCGCTTCGACGCCGGCGCGCTCTATCTGCGTGAGGCGCGCGGCCGCGAATTGAAACTGGCGGCGAAATCGGGAGCGTGCGTCGCGCCGGAGATTCTCGACCTCGATACACGCGCCGAGGATGCGGTCACGCCGTCGCCGGCCGTCGTGATTCCACTGCAGTCACAGCGCGAACCGGTCGGCGTCCTCGCGTTGTTGACGCACTCGGGCGACGGGGTCGATGCCGAAGACGACGTCGCCTTCGCGCGCGCGGCCGGCGCATTCCTCTCGACGCTGATCACGAATCAGCGCCTCCTGCAGGAAGCACGCGAGGGCGACTTCCAACTCAAATACCGTTTGTGGGAGCTCGAGTCGCTCTACGACATCGGCCTCTCCATCGCCTCGACGCTCAACGTCGACGAGCTCGCGGACGAGATCCTCTTCCGGATGATCTCGCTCACGAACGTGCGCCGCGCGGCGCTCTACCTGCGGGAGGAGCAGGGCTTCAAGCTCTATCGCTCGTTCGGTGAAGTCCGCGAGGGATTCCTCGAAGCCGAGCTCACCGAACAGCTCATTCGCGAAGGGAAGCCGCTCGCGTTCGCCGGCGGTTCGGCCTGTCTCTTTCCCGACTGCGCGACGTTCGTGGCCGTGCCGATCCGCACCGGCAACAACGACGCGGTGATCGGCGTGCTCGCGGCCGCGGATCGCGAAACGCGCGAAGGGACGATCGGCGGATTCGAACAGAACGATCTTCGCTTGCTCGCGCTGTTCGCGAATCAGGTTGCGATCGCGCTCGAAAACGCGCGCCTGCACCGCGATGCGCTCGCCAAGCAGGCGATGGAACGCGAGCTCGAGCTCGCCGCGACGATCCAGCGCGACATTCTTCCGAAGTCGATTCCGGAGATGGAAGGAATCGAGATCGCGGCGTTGTCCCGGCCCGCGCGTCAGGTCGGAGGCGACTATCACGCCTTCTTCGTGCGCGACGGCGTGATCACGACGCTGGTCGCCGACGTCGCGGGCAAGTCGATGCCGGCGGCGCTCCTGGTGTCGGCGCTGCACGCGGTCATTCAGCTGCTGCTGCACGAAGGACGCGAGCTCGGTGAGATCGCCACGGAACTGAACACCCACATTCACAACTGGTCGGCCGAGAACAAGTTCATCACCATGATCCTGGTCGCCATCGATCCGGAGCACGGCACGATTCGGTTCGTGAACGCGGGCCACAATCCCTGCTATCTGCTCGTGAACGGAAAGATGGAGCAGATGAAATCGCACGGTCTGCCGATCGGCATTCTTCCCGGAACGCGTTACCTCGCGCAGGCGCGTCCGTTCCCGGAAGGTTCGACGGTGGTGCTCTACAGCGACGGCATCACCGAGGCCGAGGACATCGACGACAACGAGTTCGGCAACGATCGACTCGAAGCGCTCCTCGAAGAACACCTCGGCTGCAGCGCCAGCATGATCCGCGATCAAATCGCCGACGCCGTCGATGCCTTCGTCGGGGAAGCGCCACAGAAGGACGACGAAACGATCGTGATCGTCAAGAGGCGGTGATCGGGAGTCGGTTGTCGGTTGTCGGGGGGCCCCCAACCGCCACGTGCAGTTCGGCGGAGCCGTGGAAGGGTGGTGGCCCCCCGACAACCGACAACCGACTCCCGATCACCGCCTCTTGACTACCGCCTCGCAAACTCCGCGATTCGGGTTTTTGCTTCGTCGCTTTCGAAACAGAGAACCTGATGCTCTGCTTCTAACTCGAGCTGCGTGCGCAGGTCGTTTGTTTCGGCGACGTCGAGGGCGTGTTTGATGCCGCGTGCGGCGAGGGGGGGCGTTGCGGCGAATGCGTTGGCGAGTGTTTCGGTCTCGCGTTCCAGTTCCGAGTGGGGGACGACGCGATCGACCATGCCGATGGTGAGGGCTTCATTCGCATCCACCATGCGGCCGGTCATCAGCAGTTCGAGCGCACGTGCGCGTCCGACGAGGCGTGGCAGCAGCCACGTTCCGCCCCAGTCGGGATGCAGGGCGATCTTGACGAACGATTCGCTCAGCTTCGCGGCGTCCGAGGCGACGCGGTAGTCGCAGGCCAGCGCGAGATTGCAGCCCGCACCGGCGGCGACGCCGTTGATCGATGCGATGACCGGCTTCGTCATGGCGCGAATCTGCAGAATCACGTCGCGTCCTGCATCGAGCAGCTTGCGGAACGACGCGACGTCGTTCGCGGCCTGCAACCGGCTCATGTACTCGACGTCGCCTCCCGCGCAGAACGCGCGCCCCGCGCCGGTGAGCACCACCGCGCGAACGGCGTCGTCGCTGCCGGCAGCCTGCAGCGCGGCGAGCAGATCCTCGCGCATCGTGCCGGTGAAGGCGTTCAGTTTGTCGGGACGGTTCAGCGTGATCACGGCGACGGCGCCGCGCGTCGTGCGTTCGATGTACATGCGCGCCGGACGTTATCATCGCGGCGGTTTGAAGCGCCTCCACTTCTTCGAGCTGTTCACGCTCCTCAATCTGATCGCCGTGGCGCTCTTCGCGCACGCGAGTCTTTTTCTTCTCGGCGACATCCTCCGCGTCTTCGGCTCGCTCGTGCTCGCCATCGCCGGCCAGGCGCTGCTCGGCATCATCATCCGCGCGGCGATCGCGCTCCTTCGGAAGGAACGCTCGTATCTGCGCCGGCTGCGCCGGCGGGCGTGGCTGCTCGACACGGTGCGGCTCGTCTTCTTCAACGCGTTGATGATCTTCACCTACGGCTGGCTGAAGCTCATCGTGCCGCTCTACCGTCATTCGAATTTCGATGGCGTGCTGTGGGAGCTTGACCGCGTGCTCGGCTTCGGCGTCGCACCGTCGGTGTTCCTGCTCGATCTCTTCACCGGCGCGCTGCGGTTCGTCGACTGGTCGTACGCGAACATCTTCTACGCGAGCATCTTCGTTGCGTCGGTCTTCTTTCTCTCGCATCCGAGCCGCCGGATCCGCATCGCCTTCACCAACGGCAACAGCGCGCTCTGGCTGATCGGCGCGTGGCTCTACTTCCTCGTGCCCTCCCTCGGCCCGGCCTATCGCTTCCCGGAGATCTGGTTCGCGCATTCCGAATCGCTGCGCATCACGCAGGGACTGCAGGCGCTGCTGATGCGGAACTGGCAGAACGTCCTGCGCGCCTGGAGTCACGAACCGGCCGGACCGATCTCGATCGCATTCGGCATCGCCGCATTTCCGAGCCTGCACGTCGCCATCCAGACGTACGTCTTTCTCTGGATGCGCCGCCTCTGGCTTTCGGGGCAGGTGTTGTTCGGCGTTTTCGCGCTGGCCATCTTTCTCGGCTCGATGATCACCGGCTGGCACTACCTCATCGACGGCCTGGCCGGACTGCTGATGGCGTGGATTGTTTTCCGATTTGCGTCGAAGCGGGCACGGCCGCCATTCCGGCTTGCCGGATCTGCGTAGTACCATTACGCCACCCCTGAATCGAAAAGGAGCGATCGATGTCGGAAGTGGCGAGCGCCCCTCTGCAAACCAGTGCCCCCGGATGGATCTCGAGGCTCATCGAGGGCGGTAATTTCCCGGTTGCGTTCCGCGTGCACACGCCGGACGGCAACATCATTGCGGTCGGACGCGGCCCGGCCGAGTTCGACGTCCGCATTCACAACGACAGCGGCATGCGCGCGATCGCATCCGCTTCCGAACTGCGCATCGCCGACGCGTACGTCCGCAAGGACATCGACATCGATGGTGACGTCGTCAAGGCGATGTGGCTGCGCAATCTCCTCTCCGATCGGAACATCTGGCTCAAGACCTGGCGTCGTCTCCAGCCGCTGCTCCTCGGGCGCGAAAAGCTGAACCCCGAGTGGATCGCGAAACATTACGACTCCAACAACGTGCAGCTGATGGCGGTCGATCAGGATTACTTCGCGTACACGCCGGGCATCTACCTGACCGACGACGACACGCTCGAAGAGAGCTCGCGCCGCAAGTACGAGTTCGCCTGGCAGCAGCTCGGTCTGCAGGCAGGCATGGAGCTGCTCGAGATCGGCTGCGGCTGGGGCGGCATGACGCGTTACTGCGCCAGCCGCGGCGTGAAGGTCACGGGCATCACGCTCTCGAAGCACCAGCAGGCCTTCACGCAGAAGATCATCGAAGAGCACGGCTACGATGCATCGGCGAGCTATCAGGACTTCTTCACGTTCCAGCCGGGACGGCGTTTCGACGCCATCTCGTGCATGGGCGTCATCGAAGATCTCTCCGACTATCCGCGCGTGATGTCCCGCTTCGCGGAACTGTTGAAACCGGGCGCGCGTGCGTACCTCGATTACGCGGCGGGCAAAGTGCCGTTCGGGACGTCGAGCTTCATCACGAAGTACGTCTGGCCCGGAACGTTCCGCATGGTCTACGTGCCGGAACTGCTGGCCGCGATCGACAAGTCGAAGATCCAGCTCGTCGGTCTCTTCAACGATCGCCGCAACTACTACCTCTGGGCGCGGAACGGACAGATCCGCTGGACGGAGAACAGGCAGAAGGTCATCGAGCAGGCGGGCGAGGAGATCTTCCGTCTTTTCAATCTGCTGTTCATGGGCACGGCCGGGGTGATGAACGATCCGGCGAACACGGTCACGGCCTATCGCATGGTGCTCGAACTGCCGTCGGACGCGAGGTAGCTGCGCCGGCGGCAATGCAGACGGATTCGCGAGTGTTTTGGTGGCCATGCCCGTGGCCACCTCTTCGCTCGGCGACGTGCTCGCACAACGCACCGTCGAAGGCGAGCTCTACGAAAAGCTCGAGAAGAATGCCGTCCGCTGTTTTGCGTGCGGTCATCGCTGCAAGATCCTCGACGGTCTGAAGGGCATCTGCAAAGTCCGCTACAACGAAGGCGGCACGCTGAAAGTGCCGCGTGGCTACGTCGCGGCGCTGCAGGTCGATCCGATCGAGAAGAAGCCGTTCTTCCACGCGTATCCCGGCGCGCGTGCGCTGTCGTTCGGAATGCTCGGCTGCGATTACCACTGCGGCTACTGCCAGAACTGGGTCACCTCGCAGGCGCTGCGCGATCCGATGGCCATCGCCCCGCCGCGGGATGTGGAGCCCGCGGAGCTGGTCGCGCTGGCGAAACAGCACGGCGCGAAAGTGATCACCTCGACGTACAACGAGCCGCTGATCACCTCCGAGTGGGCGGTCGAAGTGTTCCGCGAAGCGAAAGCGGCGGGGCTGGTCTGTTCGTATGTTTCGAACGGCAACGGCACGCCGGAAGTGCTCGACTACATCGCGTCGTACCTCACGATGTACAAGGTCGATCTCAAAGGCTTCCACGACCGCCACTACCGCGAGCTTGGCGGCACGCTGCGGCCGGTGCTCGACACGATCCAGGGCCTCAAACAGCGCGGCATCTGGGTCGAGATCGTCACGCTGGTCATCCCCGGCTTCAACGATTCCGATGAAGAGCTCACCGGCATCGCCGAGTTCCTCGCCGGCGTCGACGTCGACATCCCGTGGCACATCACCGCGTACCACGAGGACTACAAGATGACCAACCCCGCGACCACCGCGGCGCACCTGTTGCGCGCATACGACATCGGCAAACGCGCCGGTCTCCGCTACGTCTACCCCGGCAACCTCCCCGGCGCATTCGGCGACAAGGAAGGCACGCACTGCCCGAACTGCAACGCGCTCCTCATCGGACGAACCGGCTTCCGCGTGACGCAGTACCGCCTGGACGCAGGCCACTGCTACGCATGCAACACACCGATAGCAGGGGTCTGGGATCGGTAGTCGCGAATCGGTTGTCCGGAATCGGGAGTCGGTTGTCGGGAGGCCGCCACACGACCACGATTTTTTTGCGACCCTGCGCTAAACCCGCACACGATGTTCTTCAGCGAAGCCGTTCCCCCGACACCCGACACCCGACACCCGACAACAACCCTCTGATACTCTCCGCCGCCCATGTCCGAATTCATGGATGTCGCGACGACTGCGGATGTGCCTCTCGGGCGCGCGATTGCGCGCACGATCGGCGATCGCACGATCGCGATCTACCACACGGCGAATGGCTACTTCGCCACCGACAATACCTGTCCGCATCGCGGTGGTCCGCTGGCGGAAGGAGATCTGATCGGCGATGAAATCAACTGCCCGTGGCATCTCTGGGGCTTCGACGTCAAAACAGGTCTCTGTGCGGGAAATCGCGAGATCGTCGTCGCCACGCACGAGATTCGCATCGAAGGCGAGCGCATACTGGTGAAACTTTGAATCCGAAACCCTTACGTCACGTCGATCTCTACAGCAGCGCCGGAAAACTCGAAGCGCTGTATCGCGAGCTGCAGGATCCGGCCGGTGCCGCGGTCGTCTGCCATCCGCTCACCACGCACGGCGGCACGCTGCACAACAAGGTCGTCTTCCGCGCCGCGCGCGGTCTCGAGGCCGCGAACGTCGCCACGCTCCGCTTCAACTTCCGCGGCGCGGGGACGAGTCCCGGTACGTTCGATGCCGGCCATGGCGAGCAGGATGACGTCGCGGCCGCGATCGAGTGGGTGAAGAAACGCCATCCCGGCAAGAAGCTGATCGTCGGCGGCTTCTCCTTCGGCTCCTGGGTCGCGAGCCGCGTCGCCTGCGAGCTGCCCGAGGTCGACGCCATTTTTCTCCTCGGCACGCCGATCAACAAATACGACTTCAGCTATCTCCGCCACTGCGAGAAACCGATGCTCTTCATCCACGGCACGCAGGACGAACATGGCGACGTCGCGAAGCTCGACAAACTCGTTCCGCAGATCCGCAACGCCGAGAGCGTGGTCATCACCGGCGCCGATCACTTCTTCACCAAACAACTCGAAGCAGTGGAGGAGACGATCCGGACGTGGGCGGAAGAACTCTTCGAGAGTTGACTCTTATGCGGTTACAGCATAGACTGTCGTTCGGCTGAAGGTGCCTCGGGTCTCACACTCAATCCTCCTTGCGTGAACCCCCCTTCTCCTGTCACAGGCGCTTCTGACCTGAGCACCTCAGCCGACTCGCGAACGCGAGTCCTTCACTCCGCGAAGCACTCCCGAAGAAATCGCAATCCCCGCAAGGTCCGCGTCCCGTGCCACGTGAAGAGGTGTCCGGGAAACGGGCCGATCACCCGTGTTCCTTCGATCGCATGCGCGTCGTCCGCGGTGAAGAGATACGGCTCGTCCGGCAGGAAGATCACATCGGGCCGCAGCGCGAGCACGTCATCGAGAGCGAGCTGCGGATAGCGCTCGCGGTCGCGCAGCACGTTCACGCCGCCCGCGGCTTCGACGAGATGCGAGACGTAGGTATCGCCGCCGCACCACATCCAGGGGTTTTTCCAGATCGGGCAGGCGAACGTGAACGCGCGTCGCGGCATCGATGCGAGTTCGTCGCGCAGTTCATTCGCCAGCTCCGCCGCGCGCGCTTCGCGATCGTGCAGCACGCCGAGTTGCTCGAGCAGCGTGATCACATCCTCGACACGCTTCGGCTCGCTCACGAACAGCGGTGCGAACCGCGCGATCGCCTCGCCGTGGCGCCGCAGGTT
The DNA here is from genome assembly GCA_036261885.1 of Thermoanaerobaculia bacterium. Classification (GTDB taxonomy): domain Bacteria; phylum Acidobacteriota; class Thermoanaerobaculia; order Gp7-AA8; family Gp7-AA8; genus QHVT01. Next base: position 18,803 of record DATAJY010000015.1, read on the forward strand.
TTCCTCGAGATTCATGTGCACGAGATCGGGGGCGAGCGCGCGGATCTCGTCGATGCGCGGATTCTTCGTTCCGCCGACGCGCGGCAGTGCGAGCGCCGGCGGGAAGATGCAGAAGTCGGTGATGGCGATGACGCTTTCGCCCGCACCGAGGTCGAAGAGCGTTTCGGTGAGCGACGGCACGAGCGAGACCACGCGCGAGGGCGCGTGGTCGAACGTGAAGGGCTGGCCGAGAACGTCGTGCAGCACGACGTTCATCTTATGGCGCGATGACCGTGACGTGGCTCGTCTGATTGTTGGTGATGCTGACGAATCCCCACAGCTTTCTGCCGCTGCCCGGGGTGACGCTGATGCGGAATCGCGAGCCCTGGTTGCTGCCGTCGAGAATCGATGAGAGATCGACCTGCGCGTAGCCGGGTTGCGCGGGCAGCAGCGCGGTGGTGACTTTCGTCGCGCTGGCCGTCAACGTGTGGAACGCGCGATAGAACGGCACGCTGCCGTCCGCGGCGTAGATCTCGACGAGCACGCGATCGCCGTTCGTGCCGTCGTATTCGTAGATGCGCAGCATCGAGCGGAACTCGGGCGACCACGGAACTCCGATCAGCGTGAAGCCGTGCGGCGAGAAGTCTTCATCGCGCGCGGTCGGAACGAACGCGCCCGCGGTGTTCTGCGCCTTCGATGCGTCGTAGACGCGCGTCGAGAGCTGCAGCATCTGCGGCGCGGTGTGCGGGACGTAGATGAACTGCGACTCCAGACTCTCGTACAGCAGATCCTCCTGATGGACGTCGAACATCACGCCCGCCGGCGGCGGCGAGCAGGGATCTTCGATCGGACCGCAGCCGTACGGCACGATCTCTCCGCCGTTCGGATCGGTGATGAGCCCGGTGATCTCCGTTTTCCAGAGCGAGCCGTTCGCGCCGGCGATGTCGGTCGACGTGAGCGGCACGAGGATGCGGCTCCAGTCCGAGGAGTTGCCGACGAACACGGTGTGCCACGCCTCGTCGTTCGCCAGATTCGGATCGAGATGCGGCTGCAGCGCGTAGGCCGAAACGAGCGTCACGAGCTCGCCGCGACTCGAAGGGGCATCGAAGCTGAGCTCGAACGGCACGATCGCGCCTGCGCTGAGCGACGGACGCGTGCACGTGGCGGTGGTGGCCGTGTGCTTCGTGCAGTCCCATCCCTGCGTGAACGACGGCTCGCCGGCGATGCCGACGAGATAGACCATCAGGCGAACGTCGCTCAGGTCCTGCGGGCCGTTGTTGCGTACGTCGTACGTGAGCGTGGCCGACGAGCCTTCGCTGACCGGATTCTGGGGCGTGCGCAGGGTCACGGAGAGATCGGCCGTGCGCGGTGCCGGCACGATCGTCAGCGAGAGATCGGCTCGGTTGTTCGCGGTGCTGCTCTCGTTGGTGGCGGAGCCGAAGAACGAAACGTTGTAGGTGCCGGTGCGCGTCGTCGGCGCAATCGCCACCTGCAGCGTGAGCGGCGCTTCGGTGTTGGGCGCGAGCGACGGGGCGAAGCAGCCCGGCAGGAGCGGAGAGCAGGTCCACGACGGGAGGACATTCGTCGAGACGACGTGCATCCGCTCGCTGTAGGCATTGCCGAGATTGAAGTTCAGATTCTGCGCGGTCTCGCTGCCGAGGTTTCGCAGCACGATCGTGAACGTGACGGTTCCTCCCGGCTGCACCTGCGCCGCATCGGCGGTGAACGAGGTGATGGCGACGTCGGCGTTGCCGAGGGCGAGCATCGGCAGCGTCAGAAGAACGGAGAGAAGCAGCAGGCATTTGCGCATGGGTCGACCCTTTCGATATGCCGTAATAGCATACCGATGATGCATGTGCAATCCTGCGCCGTTTTGATGGAAGGCGGTTCTTGCCGCCCACGGGCGGCCTGCCGCGTCAACGCATCAACTTGCGGTACTTCGGATCGAGTGCGTCGATGAGGCCGTCGCCGAGGAAGTTCAGACCCATCACCGCGAGCATGATCGCGGCGCCGGGGAAGATGGCCAGGTGATTGGCGAGACCGAGATAGCGTCGTCCGGCGGAGAGCATTTCGCCCCACGACGGCGTCGGCGGTTGCACTCCCAGTCCGAGAAACGAGAGCGAGGCTTCGGCGAGAATCGCCCCCGCGAGACCGAGCGTGGCCATGACGATGACCGGATTGATGACGTTCGGCAGCACGTGCAGCAGGATCACGCGGGGTGATCTCGCGCCGAGCGCTTTCGCGGCGGTGACGAACTCCATCTCGCGAACCTTCAGGACCTGGCCGCGCACGAGCCGGGCGTAACCGACCCAGCCGATGATGGCCAGCGCGAGGATCACGTTGTTGAGACTCGGGCCGAGCACCGCGACCAGCGCGATCGCCAGGAGAATGCCGGGAAACGCGAGCAGGATGTCGCAGAGGCGCATGACCGCAATGTCCGCGGCGCCGCCGAAGTAGCCGGCGATCGAGCCGAGGGTGATGCCGACGAGCGAGGCGAGGAGCACCACGCTGAAGCCGACGCGCAGCGACACGCGCGCGCCCCAGACGATGCGCGAGAGCACGTCGCGGCCGAGGTCGTCGAGGCCGAGCGGATGCTCGCGCGATGGCGCCTCGAGGCGCCGCGAGGTGTCCTGCGCGGTCGGATCGTGCGGCGCGAGCAGCGGCGCGGCCAGCGCCGCGAGCACGAGCAGCAGCGTGAGCAGAAGACCGGCCGTGAAGGCGAAGTTGCGGAGCAGCCGCTTGAGATTCTTCATTCGAGCTTGATGCGCGGATCGACTACGCCGTAAAGCAGGTCGCTGATGAAGTTCACCATGATGTACGTCACGGCGATCACGAGGATCGAGGCCTGCACCTGCGGGTAATCGCGCGTGGTGATCGACTGGATCAGCAGACGTCCCAGCCCGGGCCACGAGAAAATCTGCTCGGTGATGATCGCGCCGGTCAGCAGTGAGCCGAATTGCAGCGCCAGAATGGTGATGACCGGAATGAGCGCGTTTTTCAGCGCGTGACGAAAGATCGCTTTCGCGCGCGTCACCCCTTTCGCAATCGCGGTCGTCACATACAGCTGATTCAATTCCTCGGCGAGGCTGACGCGAATCATGCGCGTGAGGATGGCCGCGAGCGCGAGCCCCATCGTCAGCGACGGCAGCACCAGCGAGCGCAGTCCGTCACCGCGTCCCGAGACCGGGAACCATTGATGATTGATGGCGAAGGCGATGATCAGCAGCGGCCCGAACCAGAAGCTCGGCATCGAGACGCCGATCAGCGCGAAGAAGCGGGCCACGTTGTCGATCCACGAATTGCGATAGATCGCCGAGATGATGCCGAGGGGAAACGCCACCAGCAGCGCGATGAGCATCGAGCCGAACGCGAGCTGGATCGTGGCCGGGTAGCGCAGCGCGATTTCCTTCGCCACCGATTCGCGCGTGCGGAACGATGTGCCGAGGTCGCCTTTCGCGAGGTTGGTGATGTAGGTGACGTACTGCTTCCAGAGCGGCTCATCGAGACCGAGCGACGTGCGCACGGCCTGAATGTCTTTCGCGCTCGCTCCTTCGCCCGCGATCTGTGCCGCCGGATCGCCGGGGATGAGATGGATGAGCGAGAAAATCAGAGTGAGGATCCCGAGAGTAATGGGGATCATCTGCAGAAATCTGCGAATGATGTACTGAGTCATCGCGTGTTCGATCGTATCGCCGAGCGATGAGCGTGCCAGCGCATCACGACTCGGAGCGGGTCTCCTGTTTCCCGGTGATGTTCCAGCCGCGGATCTTTGCGACGGGCGCGAGCGTACCGCCGAACATGTTGTACCAGGTGCCGACGCTGCGACGCTCTTTCGAAAGGGCCTCGATGCTGGAGAACGCCTCGACCATCGATTGCGTCCAGCGCAGGTTCGGCAATCGCGCCGCGACCTTGCCGTCGCGGATGAGGAACGTGCCGTCGCGCGTGGTGCCGGTCATCAGCGCCGTGCGCGGCTCGAGCAGTCCGTTGACGTAGTTGAACCGCGTGACCCAGATGCCGAGCTTCGTCGACGCGATCATCTCTTCGCGCGTCGAGTCACCGCCGGCCATCGACAGATGAAACGCGGAGCCATGTTCGGGCGAGCCGAGGGACCAGGCGTTGGCGGTCGGTTTCAATCCGAGACGATCGGCCCACTCCTTGTCGAGCACCGGCGTGCGCAGCACTCCGTTCTCGACGAGAGGCGTGCGGCGTTTCGGCAATCCTTCGATGTCGAACGGAAAGGGGAGAAAGCCGGGATCGGTCGCGTCGTCGAGCAGCGTGAAGTTCTCGCCGAGAATCTTCTTGTCGAGATTGCCGACGAAGAACGAGGAGCCGTCTTCATACGACTGTCCCGTCAGCGCGATCATGTTCAGCCAGTCGAACACCTCGGCCAACGCGGGCGGCTCGAGAATCACGTCGTACGGGCCCGGCTCGAGATCTTCGATACGCTCGCTCGCGAGCGTTGCTTTCAACGTCGCTTCTTCGCCGAGCGCTCCGACGTCGACGCGCGACGCGCTGAGCTGTCGCGCGGTCGCGTAGCCGGAGCCGTTCTTTCCGATCGCGATCACCGTGGCATCGGCGAACGTGCTGCGCGCGTAGCGCCGCACGCCGTGCGTGTTCCCGCACGCGACCGACGTGGCACCGCTCGCATACGCGCCGGCGAACTGCACGTCTTTCCCGCGCTCGAACATCGCCCGCAGCGCGAGCGCCTTCTCCATCGGCGCGAGTGCCGCGGTCGGTTCGTCGAAGCCGTCGACGCGCGGCAGCGGCTCGTTGTCGCGATAGAGGCCGTGGAATCCCTGCACCGGGTTCGAGTGCTTCGCCGCTTCGCGCGCCAGCGCCGCGGTGCGCTCGATCTCGTCGTCTTCGAAGACGGTGGTCGTGGCCACGCCGAACGCGCCGTTCACCACCACGCGCAGCGTGAGCGATGCGCTCTCTTCGGACATGTTCTGGTGCAACTGCGAATTCGCGAAGCGGGAGATGTTGTGATCGATGGCGATGAATGCGGCGTCTGCCTCATCGGCCTGCGCCGCGGCGAGCGCGCGTTCGAGAATGGCGAAGGAAGTCGACTGGTCTTTCATGTTCGAACGGCCGAGAGCCGGGGCCGCGGGCTCTCGCTCATCCCATCTCCACGTTTCTGAAGCGTGCGGCCGGTGCGCCGTGTGCCACGCGCATCGTCTGCATCGGATCGCCTTTGCCGCAGTTCGGAAGTCCCCAGATCTGCCACGAATCGCGATCGCCGACGGCATCGCACGAGCGCCAGAAATCGGGCGTGTTGCCGGTGTAGAGCGGGTTGCGGAGCATCCGTCCGAGCTTCCCGTTCTCGATCTCCCACGCCACTTCGCAGCCGAACTGAAAATTCAAACGGAGGTCGTCGATCGACCACGACTTGTTCGTCTCGACGTAAATGCCGTGCTTCGTGTCGGCGATGATGTCGGCCAGAGGCGTCGTGCCGGGCTCGAGATTGATGTTGGTCATGCGGATGATCGGAATGCGCGCGGCGGTCTCGGCGCGGACGGTTCCGTTCGACGCGCGGCCGATGAACGGCGCGGTGTCGCGGCCGGTCAGATAACCGACGAACATGCCGTTCTCGACGAGATGAAAGCGCTGCGCCGGCACGCCGTCGTCGTCGAAGCCGAACGAGCCGAGGGCGCCGGGGATCGTGGCGTCGGCGACGATGTTCACGAGCTCGCTGCCGTAGCGGAACGTCCGGAGCATCGACGGCTGCAGGAACGAGCCGCCGGCCAGCGAGATCTCGAGGCCCATGGCGCGATCGAGCTCGGTCGGATGGCCGCACGACTCGTGCACCTGCAGCGCGAGCTGCGCGCTGCCGACGATGAGATCGAATCGTCCGGCCGGTGCTTTCGGTGCGGCGAGCAGTGCCAGCGCTTCGTCCCGCACCTGCAGCGCTTTCACCGGCAGATCGAGGCGCTCGATGAACTCCCATCCTTCGGCCTGAAAATCGCCGCCGAACGGATTCGGGTAAGTGCGTCGCTGGAACTCGTCACCGGCGATGGCCACCGCTTCGATGCCTCCGCCCATCTGCGTCGTGGTCTGTTCGATGAAGCTGCCGCTGCGCTCACCCGGCAACAGGGAGGCGAAGACTTTTTCCTGGCGATAGCAGGAGATCTCGCCCGCGACCTGATGAATGCGCGCGTCACCGCGCATCGGCTCGGTGGCGTTCATGAGGTGCTCGAGTTTCTTGTCGATCGGCACCGACCAGGGATCGATCTGATACGCCGACTCCCACTTCGCCACGTGCGGCTCGATGTCGCTCAGCGTGACCTTCTCGGTCGAGGCCGCGTTGCTCGCGGCGGCCACTTCGAGAGCCCGTTTCGCGGCCCGCCGGATCGACGCGTCGCTGATGTCGCTCGATGCGGCGAACCCCCAGCCGTTGCCGACCAGCACGCGCACGCCGATGGCGCGATCGACGGTCGACGAAAGATGGTCGACTTCGCCGTTGCGCACCTTCACGTGCTGCTGGTGCGTGGCGGTGTAGCGGATGTCGGCGTAGCGAACGCCGTTCAGCGTGCGAAGGATGTCTTCGAGTTGCGCGCGCGTCGGGGTCATGAAAGTGGGCGGATTATAAAGGTGCAACTTTCCCGCACCTCATTTGTCTGAAGCAGGGGATCCCTCGACTCGTTGCGCTCCGGTTGTTCGTGTCATCCCGTGCGTCAGCACGGGATCCCCTGCGCATGAAGAAGGGGGTCCCTCCACTCGCTACGCTCGGTCGGGATGACACGATCGCGAAATCGGCCGGTTGTTCGTGTCATCCCGACCGGAGCGCGAAGCGCGGAGTGGAGGGACCTCCCGAATCAGGCAGGGGATCCCTCCGGTTGTTCGTGTCATCCCGTGCGTCAGCACGGGATCCCCTGCGCATGAAGAAGGGGATCCCTCCACTCGCTACGCTCGGTCGGGATGACACGATCGCGAAATCAGCCGGTTGTTCGTGTCATCCCGACCGGAGCGCGAAGCGCGGAGTGGAGGGACCCCCCGAATGAAGCAGGGCTCCCTCGACTCGCTACGCTCCGGTTGTTCGTGTCATCCCGTGCGTCAGCACGGGATCCCCTGCGCATGAAGAAGGGGATCCCTCCACGCGCTACGCTCGGTCGGGATGACACGACCCCGCAAGGGCCAATCCCTACCGCACCTCGAGCGTCTCCGCGTCATGGATCACGCCGTTTTTCACCACGTATTTCGCTTTCACCGTGTTGTGGATGTCGGCGAGGGGGTCGGCGGTGAGGATCACGAAATCGGCGAGCTTGCCGGGTTCGATCGAGCCGAGGTCCGGGGTGAAGCCGAGCTTGTCGGCGGCGAGCAGTGTGGCGGTGCGGAGGGCCTGATGCGGTGTGAGCGCGCCTCCGTTGCCGCCTTCGCCGGCCATCGCCCACAACTCCCAGTGCACGCCGAGTCCCTGTAACTGCCCGTGTGCGCCGAGGGAGACGTTGCCGCCCGCGCGGAGCACGTCGGCCGCGCCGCGCGCGACGGTGGGGAAGTGATATTCGTTCGGGTCGATCCACGCGTGGCGGCGCGTGCGCGCATCGAGGAAGAAGTGCGGCACGAAGCGATTCAGTTTCGGATCGCTGTGCGCGCCGAGATACGTCTGCCAGAAATACTGCTCGCCCCACGGACCGCCGTACGACACCAGGAGCGTCGGCGTGTAGAACGTCGTCGATGCGGCGACGAACTTCACCACGTCCTCGTGCAACTCCACCGGCAGCGAGTGCTCGAATGACGTGAAGCCGTCGAGCGCCATCGTCAGATCGGTGCCGAGCTCGCCCGCACCCTCCGCCGTCAGCAGCATCTTCTCCTGCCGCGCCGCCTCGGCGAACCACAGGCGTTGCGCGCGCCGCGGCTGCTGATACACCTTGATCATCCGCGCGCCGTACGCCTTCATGCGCCGCACCTGGCGCCGCGCGTCATCGAGATCGTTCACCTCCGCGAAGATGTCCGTCTGCTGTCCGCCGTACAACACGTCGCCCGACGAGTAGACGCGCGGCCCGGTCATCACACCCGCCTCGACCATCTCGGCCTGCGCGAACACATCGAGGGACGGAGCCGACGGGTCGTACACCGTCGTCACGCCATACGCGAGATTCGTCGCGTACTCCCACTTCGTCTCCGGAAAAATCTCGAACCCGGAGTAATGCAGGTGTGCGTGCGTGTCGATCAGCCCGGGGATGATCGTCATCCCGCTGCCGTCGATCTCCTTCGTGCCGGCGGCGACGCTCGCGTTCGCACCGACGCTGGTGATGCGATTGTTCGTGACCACCACGTCCGCGCGCTCCAGCACCTCGTCGCCTTTCATCGTGATCACGCGCGCGTTGCGCACCACGAACGTGCCGCTCGGCGTCGCGCGCGGCATCGTGAGCTGGATGGCGATCGCCTCGCTCTTCGGAACCTTCAGCTTCGGCTCGTCTTCGGACTTCTTCGCGTCCTTCGCATCCTTCTTTTCCGCGAGGGCGCGCTGCTCTTCGACGAACCGGATCGCGTTCTGCAGCGGCAGGCGATGGAACGAGCCTCCGGCGGTCCAGGTGATCGTCTTTCCGTCATCGGCCCAGTCGACATAGGCGCCCGCGTTTTCGGATAACCGCCACGTCGGAACCGAGCCTTCTTTCAATCCGATCTCCGGCGCCTCTTTCATCACCAGATTCGGCAGCGCCGCGACGTAGACGTTGTCGCGCGACGTGAACGCCACCCACTGTTCATCGGGCGACGGCACGAGATCGCCGATGGCGGGGAAGCGCAGCAGCGACTTCTTGTCGGTGCCGTCGAGACGAATGGAGATCAGGTCATTCTTCGGTTCTTCGGCCGGTTTCGCCGGCGGATTGAACTGGCGATAGAAAACGCGCGTGCCGTCGCGGTTGAACCACGCCTGCGGATGAAAGCGAAACGTGTCCGCGATCTTCACCGCGGTGATGAATTGCGCGTCGCCGCCGCTCGCCGGCAGCCAGCGAATGTCGAAGAGCTGTTCTTCCTCCGGCTGGCGTCCGCGGAACTCGAGGCCGGAGCCCTGGATGATCACCAGCTTCGAGCCGTCGCGCGACCACTCGGGATTCGCGTAGTGGCCGGCGATGGTCGTCAGTTTCTGCGGTGTGCCGCCGATCTTCGTCTTCCACACCTGTCCGCCGTCGGCATCGCTCCACGTCACGTACGCGATCCACTGTCCATCGGCCGAAACCGCGGGCGCGTACTCGCGCTTCGGCAGGCGCGCGTCGTCGGGCGTGATGCGCACCGGCGAACCTTCCGCTTTTCCGTTCGCGAGCTTCTGCATCCAGATGCGCCCGAATGCGTCGAACACGACCGCGCTGCCGTCCGGCGTTTGCGAGGCACTGCGCAGAATGCGCGCGCGCACCGGTCCGCTTTCGACGCGCTCCTGCCACGCCACGCGCGGCGCGAGAAACTGCTCGACGTTGGCGGTGAACGGAATCTCGGTCATCGCGTTGTTCGCAAGATCGAGCCTCGTGATGCGGCCGTTGTTGCCGAAGTAGACCGCCTCGCGCGTGAGCGCATAGCCCGGCCAGGGATCCATCTGCGCGAAGCCTTCCTGCTCGTCGCGCGTGACGTTCGTGGCGAGGATCCGTTCCGCACCGCCGCGCAGGTCGCGGCGCACCAGCACCGATCCTTCATCGCGGCGGCTGACGAAGATCATGCTCGTGCCGCCCGGTTCGATCATCGGACGCACCGCGCCGCCGTAGCCGCTCGTGAGCTGCGTCGTGTCGCCGGTCTGGCGGTCGTAGCGGTAGATCTGCCACAGCCCGCCGGAGAGATCGGGCGTGTAGCTGAAGCCGGCGCGGCGTCCGGAGAAGTAAAGGTAACGTCCGTCCGGTGAGAACGTCGCCCCCGAGGCGTTGTTCATTTCGTCGGAGGACGTCAGCTTCACGCCGGAGCCGCCCTGCACGTGGTACATCCAGAGCTCGACCGGCGGAATGCCGCCACGCTTGCCCGTTTCCTTGCGTGCGACGAGATAGTTGCCGTCGGGCGACCAGATCGCGGAGCGGACGTATTCGTCTTTCTCGCTCGTGAGCGCGCGTGGCGATTTGCCATCGACGCCCATCAGCCAGACGTTGTCGATCCCGCTGCGATCGGACGTGAAGGCGATGCTCGCGCCGTCGGGCGAGAAGCGCGGGTGCCAGTCGTACGCCGGGCCGCGCGTGATCGCTTTCGCGGTTCCTCCGGCCACCGGCACGGTGTAGACGTCGCCGAGCAGGTCGAAGACGATCGTCTGCCCGTCCGGCGAGAGATCGAGCGACATCCACGTCGACTCGTTCGTCGTGAACGAGATCTTGCGCGCGTCCGGCCGCGGCTTGTCGATCTCCGCGGCAGGATCGAATTTCTTCGGGTCTTCCTTTTTCGGCTTCGCGAACACCGGAACGATCAGGAGCAGAGCAAGCAGCAGCGCAATTCGTTTCAAACGTCCTCCAGGGTCGGGAGTCGGGAGTCGGTTGTCGGTTGTCGGGAACCACCACCCGGCCACGTACACTGCGCACTGTGCACTGCGCAAGTGCGTAGTGGTGGGGGAGTCGTAACTCCCGACAACCGACAACCGACTCCCGATTACCAATTACCGACTCGACGATTCTACTGGCCGACATCCTGCACGCCGACTCCGACTTCGATGGCTCGACTTCTCGTTCTGCTGCTGCTCACGTTCTCCGCGCACGCCGGCTGGCGCGTCGTTCGTGAAGGCGTCGAGTACCAGCGCATCGTGCGCGGCCCGCTCGACGTGCATGTCGTGCGCGTGAATCTCCGCGATGCGAACCTGCGCGTCATTGCCACCGATCGGCAGGATCGCGGCCGCTCCGTGGCCGATTTCGCGAAACGCAATGACGCGATCGTGGCCATCAACGGCGATTACTTCACCCAGACGATGGAGACCATCGGCCTGGCGATGGGAGCCTGCGGCGTCTGGGCGAAGCCGAAGAAAACGCGCGCGGAGCCGTGGATCGCGGTCGGCAAAGGCCGCGTGGAAATCGAGGCCTTCACGAAACCGCGACGCTGGATGACCGGCGCCGTCGCCGGCTGGCCGCTGCTCGTCGACGCTTGCCAGGTGCGCACGCCGCTGCCCGGCAGCGCTGCCTTCACCCGCACACCGCATCCACGCACCGCGGCCGGCCTGACGAACGACGACGCGCTGCTGCTCGTGACCACGCGCGGCCGCGGTGTGACGCTGCCCGAGCTCGCGCAACTCCTGCGCGACCTCGGCGCGTGTACTGCAATCAATCTCGACGGCGGCAGCTCGACCGCGATGTGGCTCGACGGCGCGCTGCTTCCCGGCTCTGCCACCGGCCGCGTCGCGAATCACCTCGGCGTCATCGAATCGACCGGCTACAGTGGCTGCCAGCAGAAAGAGGGGAAAATCAATCCATGAAGGTTCTGGTCACCGGAGGCGCGGGCTTCATTGCCTCGCACATCGTCGACGCGTATGTCGAGCGCGGGAATCAGGTCACCGTACTCGATGATCTCAGCAGCGGCCTGCGCGAAAACGTTCATCCGAAAGCGGAGCTGATCGTCGGCGACCTGCGCGATCCGCAAACGGTTGCCGGCTTGCGCGGACGCGGCTTCGACCTCGTCAATCATCACGCCGCACAGATCGATGTGCGCGTCTCCGTCGCCGATCCCGCTGCCGACGCCGAATTGAACATCGTCGCCGCCCTGCGCCTCTTTCAGACGATGCTCGCGGATGGCGTGAAGAAAATCATCTTTGCCTCGAGCGGCGGCGCCGCCTACGGCGAGCCGCAATACGCGCCACAGGACGAAGGACATCCGGTCGCGCCGATCTCTCCGTATGGCTGCGCGAAACTGGCCATCGATCAGTACCTTTATTACTTCCGCACCGTGCAGGGCATTCGCGCCGTTTCGCTGCGCTACGGCAATGTGTACGGCCCGCGCCAGCGCAAGGATGGGGAAGCGGGCGTCATCGCCATCTTCGCCGGTGCGCTGCTGGACGGACAGACGCCGCACATCAACGGCACCGGCGAACAGACGCGCGATTACGTATTCGTCGAGGACGTCGTCCGCGCCAACATGGCCGCGTCGGAGCCCGAGGTGGACGGCATCTTCAATGTCGGCACCGGCGTCGAAACGTCCGTCAATGAGCTCTATCGCGCACTGACCGAGGCATTGAAGATTCCGACCGAAGCGCGATATGCCCCGGCGAAAACGGGGGAGCAGATGCGGTCGGTGCTCGACGGCTCGAAATTACGCAAGCTCGGCGGCTTGCCCGACCCGGTCGATCTGCACGAAGGATTGCGGCGCACGGTCGAGTGGATGCTGGAGCAGACGAATGGAAAGACGCGCTGACGTCAGGACGGCGTCACGCGTTTCCGGAGCGAAGCTCTTCCACCATTCCCCTGCCGATCTCATCCCAGGAGAAACGGCCTCGCGCATCCGCGCGTAAGCGTTCGCCGAGGCGTGCGGCGAGGGCGGTGTCATCGAGAACGCGCGTAATCGCGTCGCCCAGCGCCTCGACATCTTCGGGCGGCACGAGCAGACCGGAGACTTCATGTTCGATGACGTCCTGTAAGGCGCGAACCGCGGTACCGACAGTCGGAATGCCGTATGTCTGCGCGATGTGCGGCGCGCCGGCATGCGGGATGTCGCGATACGGGAAGACGATCACACTGGCGAGCTCCATCCAGGCCACGACGTGCTCGCTCGGGATGTAATCCGGAACCCACGTCACCGCGCTGGATAAGGATTCGGCGAGCGTGATGTGCTTCTCCAGATCGAAGCCTCTCGTCGGATGCCCGGCGATGACCAGACGCACGGGCAGACGCGCGCCGGCGCGTTCGTGGACGCGCGGAAAAGCGCGCAGAAGAATGTCGATTCCCTTGTAGTCGGCGAAATTGCCGAAGAAAAGCACCACCTTTTCCTCCGCACCGATGCCGAGTTGCTTGCGCAGGACGCCGGCGGTGAACGTCGGATCGGCGAGCTCGGAAAAGATTTCCTCGTTGCCGTGGGCAATGACGCCGATGCGTGACGTGTCGACACCGAATGCCTTCTGAAATGCGATGCGATTGCGCTCGAAATGGACGAAGACGCGATCGAACAACGCGTACATCCGTCGCCACAGGAATCCCCGCTTCACTTCCATCTCGTGATGGATCGTCACCAGCAGCCCGCGGCGGCGCAACCGCAGGAGCGGCCAGTAGTCGGCCGCCGATCGGAGTTGCCCTACGAGGATCACGTCGGGTCGCAACGCCTCGACCCGCCGCACGATGCGTCGCCATGCACGTGCATAGCGCCAGCGATGGCCGAATTGCTGCGGGCGCAGACGCCCGATGCTCTGCTCGACGCGGAACGGAGCACAGAGCATGGCCAGCTCGTAATCCTCGCGCGTAATCAGCGTCACGTCGGCGCCTGCCCGCGTCAGCCCGCGGCAGAGTTGAAAGGTGTAATGCGCCATCCCGCCCTGCCGGGCGAGTTCGATGACGACAATTTTCACGATCGCGTGATCTTAACGCTCCGCTGTGCCGTCCAGGCCGCTTTCCTTTCTCCCCTCAAAATTGACAACACGCCCAGCAGCGCGGCGGCATTGACGAAACAAAAGAAGTAGGGGACATAGAAGAGCTTCATCCGGCCGACGCGCTGCTCGCGGAGAATCCAGCCGATCGCGGCCAGCGCGTAGACCGCCAGCTGCGCCGCCAGCATCAGCGCGTAAAACGAATGAACGTGCACGAGGAGGGTGCTCACGATCAGCAGCGGGATCAGAAACAGCGGCACGAAATGGCGGATCAGTTTGTGGGAGAGGAGCTCGAGTGAATAGAAGCCGGAGGTGAAGAGCTTCGTCTGCAGATTCAGGAGCGCGCGCACGGAATGGTTCGTGACCCGCACCTTGCGGCGAAATTCATCGGCGGCATGCACCGGCGCGTTTTCCCACGCCGTCGCCTTCGGCTCGAATAAGAGCCGGTATCCCTGTAACGGCACACGCGCCGAAATGGCGATGTCGTCGGCCTGTGCCGGATCGACGATCGGCACATAGAGATTCTTCCGGATCGCATAGAGCAGGCCGTCCGCGGCGAATACCGAGCCGATGCGGCTCTCGTGAATCTTCTGCCAGCGATCCCAGCGGCCATAAAGGCCTTCTCCGCGGCCGGTCGAATCGCCGTCGCGTCTGGCGTCTTTGCGGCGCGCTCCGCAGACGCCGCCAACGGCGGGGTCGTGGAATTTGCGGGCGATCTCGCGCAGGGCCTGGCGATCGAGCTGGAAATCGGCGTCGGTGAAGACGAGGATCTCGCCGGTGGCCTGTTGTGCGCCGATGTTGAGGGCCTGCATCTTTCCCGGCTGCTCGAGCACGATCAGCCGAACGCGCGGATCCTGCCAGTCCCGCACGATGTCATTCGTCGCGTCGGTCGAGCCATTCGACACCACCAGCACCTCGATGCGGTCGTGCGGATAATCGAGCGTCAGCGTATTGGCGAGTTTCGCGGCGATGTTTTTCTCCTCGTTGTATGCGGCGATGACGAACGTCGCGAGCGGAGAGACGTCTCCTTCCTGCACCGGCCGATGGCGCAATTTGCTCACCGTCCATAAGAGTGCCGGATAGCCGAAATACACGTAGACCGCCACGGCCAGGCAGATCCAGAACAGCAGCAGGGCGACGATCACGAGCCCGCCTCCGCATCGAGCCGGGCCAGCAATTGCGCGACGCACGTGCGCAGCGAGAAGTCGGTGCGCACCTTCTCCTGGCCGCGCCGGCCCATCTGTCGCGCCCGTTGTGGATCCTCAATGAGCTCCCGCAGCGCCCCCGCCAGCGCCGCGGCGTCACCCGGCGGCACGAGCAGACCACTGACGCCGTGTTCGACGAGCTCCGGAATTCCGGCGATGGTCGTGCTGACGACGGCGCGGCCGCTGGCCATCGCTTCCATCAATGCCACCGGAATCCCTTCCATCTGTCCGTCCGCGGCGATGATGCTGGGGAGGACGAACAGTGCCGCCGCCGACATCATCTTTGCCACCTCGTCCTGTCCGCGCGGCCCGACGAGCTCGAATACGCCGTCCAGGTGGCGCTCGCGGATCATCGCCGCCAGCTCGTCGTGCATCGGTCCGTGACCGACGACCTCACAATGAAAGGCGACGCCCTGATCGCGCAGAATCCGGCACGCCTCGACCAACACCGGCAGCCCTTTGTACGGTTTGTGCGCCGCGACGCAGAGCAGACGCGGCGTTGTCGATGCGATCGCCACGCGCCGTGCGTGTTCTTCGTACACCTCCGGCTCGATGCCGACGTGAATGACCTCGATCTTTCCGCGCGCTTCCGGATAGAGCTCCTCGAGAAATCGTCGATTGAACGCGGAGATCGAACGGATGAATCGCGCCTCGCGCACTTTCCACTGCAGCAGGCTGCGGTCGAGCTGAATGTCGTGCGCGTGCACGGTGAAACTGAAGGTGATCGGCGCGAGCTGGCTGAGGATCAGCGCCATCGTCGTCGGATGCGTCGCAAAATGCGCGTGGACGTGCCGGATCCCTTCCCGCTCGAGCTGTTCGGCAAGAAAGACCGACTTCGGAAACACGGCCAGCGTGCGTAAGAACGTGCCCGGCCGCAGCAGCGTGCCGGCGACGAGCTTCGCCAGCAGCGCCAGATAGCGAGCGGGGCGTCGCAGGAGTGCCCGCAGGTTCGCCCCTGCAATACGCGCATTCAGGTACGGCGTATAGAGCGCGCGTTCCGTCCACGCTCTCGCCGCGTCATGCAGGACCGGCGGATTTTCGCGCAGCATCGGCACGAGCCGCACCGGCTGCGACTGGCGTTCGAGCTCGATCATCTCGCGCAGGATGAAGGTCTCGGTGACCGACGGAAATCGCGACATCAGCACGGCGATCGGTCGTTCGCGCAATGGACGGGCATCGACGAGCACGTTGGCAGAAGTCATTGAATTGTGCGTGAAGCTGCTGAATGCGAGGCGCGTAATGCGCCGTGATGCGCGACGTAGCAATTTATCGGCCACTCCATGAGAAGGGCGGCGGCAGCGGGATTGCACTGCGAGCGAATCGCTTCA
The DNA here is from genome assembly GCA_036261885.1 of Thermoanaerobaculia bacterium. Classification (GTDB taxonomy): domain Bacteria; phylum Acidobacteriota; class Thermoanaerobaculia; order Gp7-AA8; family Gp7-AA8; genus QHVT01. The sequence goes on from DATAJY010000015.1 coordinate 34,777, forward strand.
GCAGTACCGAGATTGCCCGAGATTACCCCATGGTCACCAACATTCGCGTGCTCCTATGCACGCTCCTGCTCGCTCTCTCTCTGGAAGGTCAGCGCATCCGCTCCGTACAACATCCCGCGGCGCCGCTGCCGACGAACGCGCTCTATACCGAAGGCGGCTATGCCGATGCGATCAGCGTGGTGCAGGGCGGCTCATTGACCATGCGCATCGCCACGTCGGTCAGTCCATTCGCGCTGCAGGTCATCGATCTCCGCGACCAGCAGCAGGTCGCGAAAATCGAAGGTCTCACGTCGGCGCCGCAGGATTGCACCGGGCGGCATCTGAGCGGCTGTGGCTGGCAGGCCACGCACACGCTGGAGATCCCGCTCTCGTGGCCGAGCGGCCATTACGCGGCGCGCTTTCCGACGCGATTCGGAACGCGCAATATTTTCTTCGTCGTCCGCCCCGCGAATCCCGGGGCGACCTCGCGGACGCTGCTGATCACCGCCACGCATACCTATCAGGCGTACAACGGTTTCGGCGGCCGCAATGTCTATCCATCGACGTCGCCGAATCGTTCGTTCGCCGTCACCTACGATCGCCCGTTCCACGATTACGACGGCCTGGGCCGTTTCCCGGTCTGGGACGCGCCGTTTCTCCAGTTCCTGCGCGAGGAAGGGCGTTCTTACGAAGTCGCAACCGACGTCGATCTCGAGGAGCCATCGCTGCTCACTCCGTATGACCTCGTCGTCATCGTCGGCCACAGTGAATACTGGACCCGCACCGCGCGCGAGCATCTCGAACAATTCAGCGCCGCGGGCGGCCATATCGCCATCTTCGGCGGCAATACGATGTGGTGGCAAATTCGTCTGCGCGACGCGGGCCGGACCATGGTGGTCTACAAAGACGCGGCCCTCGACCCGAATCGCGACCCGGCCACCACCACCGTGAACTGGTTCAACGCTCCGGTCTTCGATCCCGAAAACTCGATCCTCGGCGCATCCTTCCGCCACGCCGGCTTCGTCAATACCGACGCCTCGCAGCCACGCAGCGCTTACACCGTGGCCACCGCGGAACATTGGGCGCTCGCCGGAACCGGCGTCGCCCGCGGCGATGCGTTCGGCGCCCGCGCCGCAGGCGGCGAGACCGATGGAGTGCTCTTCCATTGCGATGCAGAAGGATTTCCGTTCGCCGTCGACGGTTCCGACGCAACGCCGCTGAATTACGAAATTCTCGCCACCGTCCCCGCCACCTCCGGCTTCGGCACGGTCGGCCTCTACACCAATGCCGCCGGCGGCACGGTCTTCAATGCCGGTACACAAGACTGGGCAATCGCTCTCGATTCCGATCCAGTGGTCCGCCGGATTACCGAAAATGTGCTCGATCGTCTATCGACCGGCGAACCGCAACTCCCGCGCTTCGTCGAGCGCGACGCACTCACGCGCGAGCTCTTCAATTGCGCAAAAGTGCGCGACGATCTCCTGCCGGGCTGGCGCGGGGAGGAAGAGGGGGCGCGCATTACGACGAATTGCGCGCGCGAAGGACGCTCCGGCCTGCAACTCGGCGCCGGTGGCCCGCGCGCGCTGATCGCCCGCAATTTTGCACCTCATGGTGCCGGCTCCTCGGATCTTGAAGTCCGCGTCGATCTCCATGTCCCTGCCGCCACCCGCATCCCGGATACGACGGTCGGCCTCGTCACAATTCACTCTCGCGTCAATGAGGTGAATACGCGACGCGCACGCATCGAGCTCCAGCAACTGACCGCACAAGAGCACGCGATCCGCCTCACGCTCTACGCCGCCGACGGCGCCTCGACCGTCAAGACGCAGTCGATTCCGCTCGACGCCGGATGGCATTCCCTCCGAATGCGCTGGTCTTCCCCCGGCGAAGCATCCCTGACCGTCGATGACCACGCCCCTTTGACCCTCCTCAATGCCACCGGGCAACAGACCGCAAATGAAGTGCAGCTCTTCTATCCGCCTTCCGCTCCTGAAGACGGCCCCGTCTGCCTCGACAACCTCTGGCTCGCCGGCACGGCCGGCAGCGCTGGTCGCTTCGCCGCGGGACGTGCGGCTGCCGATGGAGAACGTTCGTCGTGGGTGCGTGTGCGGTAGTGCAACTGGCAAAGAGGACGCGCGCCTATGAATGTCATCCCGTGCGCCAGCACGGGATCCCCCGCACTGAGGCACGCGCACATGGCGTAGCGAAGCAACCAGCGCACGCGGCTGTGCCGGCCCTGTAGACAATTGTGGCCGATCCTTGGTGAGTAAGTGGGGGATCCCGTGCTGACGCACGGGATGACACGCATAGGCGCGTCCTCTTTCGACAAACGCGCGGCGACCGCAACGACTGGGCAGCCGTACGTGCCATAGCGAAGCAACCAGCGCAGCCGGCCGTGCCGGCCCGGCCGGCTGGGCAGGTCAATTGCACTGGGGGTGATTGTTGTAGTCCTTCAGCGCTGTTTCTTGTTATTCAGGGAACCACAAGAACCATGACCATGCGTGGCCTTTTATTCTCCTTCCTCGTTTTCATGACAGTTTCCGCGGTCGCTTTGGATGTGCGGGTTCGCGAATTTCGGGTGACTCCGTTGTCGGCGCCGGATCAGGAATCGGGGGTGGTTTTTCCGAAACCGCCGCTCGTCAAGAGTGATGCGGTAGCGCTCGACGTCGAGCCCTTGCCGTTTCTCGTTTATCCGGTGGCTGGGACGGTGGGGCGCGACGTGGCCATTCCGTACTACGTCGACCTCGATGACTCGTCAGCGAAGAAAGACTTCAATTGCACCGATCTGACCTTCAATGGCCACTCCGGGCATGACCCTTATGTGCGTTCATTTGCGGAGCAGGAGATCGGCGTGCCGGTATTTGCCGTGCGGGACGGGATGGTCATCGATGTGCGTGACGGCGAGCCCGACCAGAACACCACGATCGATCCCTCGTTCAAGGCGAATTATGTGACGTTGCGTCACGGCGAGAACCAGATTACGCAATACGTCCACCTCAGGAAAGACAGCATCAGCGTCAAGGTCGGTGACTTCGTGACCGCGGGGACGGAAATCGCGCAGGTCGGCAGCAGCGGCTCCAGTACGGCACCGCATATTCATTTCGAATCGCGGGTCAATGATGTCGTTTATGAGCCGTTGGCCGGACCGTGCCGCGCCGGCCGGAGCTATTTCGATGAGACGCCGTCGATGATCGACGACCCGATGATTCTCGGGACGATGTTCAGCGCCACGACGTTTGCCGATCTCCGGCCGGCCCCGTACGTCGATGCCGTGCCGACCGGCACCTTTCCGCTTGGACCGCGAACCATTTTCTTTCGGGCCGAACTGGCGAACGTCGGCGCTTCGACCACGTATACCCTCTCCCTCGTGCAACCGACCGGTGTCTCGGCGAATGTTTCGAGTGGCGTGCTCACGCGCTACGACGCCTCGCTCGCATCGGCGTGGTGGGGCATCGACGTCAACCTCGATCGTACCGGCGAATGGGTGTTACGGCTCGACGTCAACAATGGCCGCCAGACCTTCAACATGCCGTTCCAGGTCGTGTCGAGTGCGGCGCAGGTCGTCAATCGCGCGCCGAACGCCATGACCGCGGCCATCGAGCCGGTCGGTCTTCGCAGCGGCGACGTTCCGGTTTGCCGCGCGTCGCACGGCGGCCTTGCCGATCCCGATTATGACGTCGTGCGCTATCGGTATGAGTGGCGTGTGGACGACGTCGTCGTTCGCGACGTCACGACGGCCGCATTGAGCGACGCCATCGGCCGGCAGCACGCGGTGGCGGGCGCTACGCTCACCTGCACTGTCACCGCGTCGGATGGCGACCACGCGACGCAACCGATCCGCGCGACCGCGGTCGTGACTGCTTCGCGGCGAAGAGCGGTCGGCGTCCGATAGTACGGGCGGCCCGCGCTTTGCGTAAGAGCGAGTCCGGGAAACAGCAGCCGGCGTACTGAGCCGGAGGTGTGTCCCGTTGCCGTCTCCATGAACGATTTCGATTACGTCGGCGCGCTGCGCAAGAACTGGATGTGGGGGGCGGCGGTATTCGGTGCAACCCTGCTCATTGCAGCGATTGCGGGCGCGGTGCAGCAGCCGGTCTATGAATCGGCCGCACAACTGATCGTGGCGCCGGCCGGCGGAGCCACAATGGATACGAGCGACGTCATTCGCAGCGTCGAAACGCTCGAGCGGAGGACGGTCGTGGCGACGTTTGCGCGGATTCCGTCGACCGAGGACATGCGCTCGCTTGTGGCCACGCGACTGCGGCTCGACGCGGAGACGGCCGCCCGATACCGCACGCGTGGCACGGTCGTGCCGAACACGAACATTCTGCGCGTCGACACACAAGGGCCGGATCCGGGAATCGCCGCGCGGATCGCCAACCTCTCCGCCGAATTGCTGGCGATCCAGGCCCAGCAGCTCTATCGCGTTTACACGCTGCAGATGTTGTCGCGGGCCAGCGCGCCGCGGGAGCCGATCCTGCCGAACCGCTCGCGCATTCTGCTGGTCGGGTTCGTCATCGGATTGGCGCTCGCGTTTGCGACGGTCTTTGCCTTGGAGCGCGTTCGAGGGTGGCGCGCGTGAGTGTGACGCTCGCGCTTCCGGTGCGTCGAAACGTTTCGCTCGTATCGATCGGCGTTCCTCTCCTCGTCGCCATCGTCTATTTGAATCTCTCGGAGATTCTGGTTCGTTATCACGATTTTCCGTCGATTCTGCAGCCGCTGATAGCGGGGCTGGCGTTCGTCGCCTGGCTGGAGCGCGATTGTGAGCGCCCGCTCGTCGTCGCCGCGCAGCGCCTGACGATCGCCATCGGGATCTATTTTCTGATTGCCCTCGCGTCCACGTGCTGGGCGCTCGATGCGCATCGCGCCGACGAGCGCCTGCTCGATCTCGCCAAAGCGGTGGCGATCTATCTCCTGCTCGCGCTGCTGCTGCGGACCGAGAGAGCGGTACGCAATGCCGTGCGGGTCATGATCGCCGCGGCGGCATTACTGGGATTGTTGATCCTTCATCAGGTGGCCACCGGCAATTTCGAGCACGAGCTCGGCGGTCTCGGCCGCGTCAAACAGGCGCACATTTATGGCGATGTATTCGATGCGCGTGTCGCCGGGCCGGTGGGCGATCCGAATTTCTTCGGCCGCCTGTTGCTGCTGCCGATCCCGCCGGCGGTGTTGCTGGCCTTTCAGACGAAGAGCCGCGGGCTGCGGTGTGCGTTTCTGCTTGCGGCGCTGCTCATCGCCGCGACGATCGCCGTCACCTACTCGCGCGGCGCGATGGTCGCGCTCGCCGTAATGGCCCTGTTGCTTCTGCATGCGCTGCATGTGCGCTGGCGGTCGACGTTTCTGGTCGCCGCCGCACTGCTGGCCCTTGTGGTCGTGCTCCCGCCGACGATTACGGAGCGCTTCATTACGATCGAGCAGATTTTGCCGTCGGACGACGAGCCACTTCATCCTGACAGCTCGTTCGAAGAACGCAGGATGCTGATGCGTGTGGCGTGGCGGATGTTCGAGGCCCATCCGGTCGGCGGCGTCGGAATCGGCAATTACACGACCCGTTTCGACGACCATGCCGGTTCCATCGGTTCGGCCGTGCGTCCCTACAATGAGCCGTCCGAGACGCGATTTCCGCACAATCTCGCGCTCGAACTGGCGGCGGAAACCGGTCTGCTCGGACTGACGGCGTTTGCGGCGATTGTCGCAATCGCCTGGAGCACGTTGCGCCGCGCCGCGCGACGGCTCTCGGGAGAATCGGGCGTCCTCGCCGCCTCCTTATCGATCAGTCTCGTCGGATTCGTCGTCGCGGGATTGTTCCTGCATCTGTCGGAAGCGCGCACGATCTTTCTGATGTTCGCGTTCGCTTCCGCACTGGAGCGAATCGGCGCAGGAACCGCAGAGGGAGCGGCCGCATGAGCACGTCGACGAAACGCGCGGCGGTGTGGGCCTTTCTCGCGGTCACCGGCACGCGCATCATCACTCTTGGCAGTCTCTCGATTCTGGCGCGCCTGCTCGCGCCGCGCGAGTTCGGTCTGCTCGCATTCGCGCTCGTCTACATCACCTACGCCGAAACCATCGGCGACCTCGGTACGGCGGTCGCGCTCATCTACTGGAAAGAACGCCGCGAAGAAGCGGCGCAGGTGACGTTCGTCATCAACGTGGCCATGGGCGTTGCGTGGTGCGTGCTGACACTAATGCTGGCGAAACCGATTGCCACGTTCTTTCACAATCCCGACAAATTCACGATCGTGCAGGTGCTCGCGGTCGGATTTCTCATCAAATTCCTCGGGAACACGCACGACGCGCTGGCGCAGAAAGACATGCGCTTCCGCGCCCGCGCCATTCCGGAAGTGGGGCTCGCGGCGACGAAGGCGGGACTCTCGATTGCGCTGGCGGTGGCGGGATTCGGCGCGTGGAGCCTGGTGTGGGGTCATCTCGCCGGACAGACGGTCTGGACCATCGCGTCGTGGATGATCGTGCCGTGGCGTCCGAATCTCACGTTCCCGCGCGATCTCCTGAAACCGATGCTCGCGTACGGACGCGGCATTGTGGCGGTGAACATCGTCGCGGCGATGGTGCATCACGCCGATCTCGCGATCGTCGGCCGCATGCTCGGACCGATTGCGCTGGGCCTCTATCAGGTCGCGGACAAAATCCCCGACGCGACCATTACGATCATCATCTGGGTCGGAAGCAAGGTGTTGTTTCCTGCCTTTGCGCGCCTGCGAGAAGGGGGCGAATTGCGGCGCGCGTATCTGAAGGCGCTGACGTATGTCTCGATCGTGACGGTGCCGGTCGCAGGCGGACTGGCGGTCGCCGCCGGGCCGATCGTGGCGGTCTTCTTCGGCCCGAAATGGAGTGAGGCCGCACCGATTCTGCAATGGCTCGCGATTTATGCGGGCGTCCGCTCCCTCGGCTCACACGCCGGCGACATTCTCAAAGCGACGGGACGGTCCGGCCTGCTCGCCGCATTCGGCGTGCTCAAGGCGGCGCTGATGATTCCGGCGCTCCTTTTCGGAGCGCGCTACGGAACCGTCGGGGTGGCGATCGCATTGACGGCGACGACCGCACTCACTTCCGCATGGAATGTGCTCATCGTCATGCGCCAGCTGCAGTTCGGCGTTCTCGCCCTCGGCCGCGCATTGCGCACCAGCATCGCCGGCGGCGTGCTGCTGGCCATTGTGGCTCTCGGCGTTCGCGCGTTGCTGACGGGTGTGCGTCCGGAGCTGGTTCTGGCCGGGATGCTCGCCGGCGGTGTGGCGGCGTATGTCGCGGCGTTGTTCATTCTCGATCGTGCGTTGTTCCACGATCTCAGCGCCACCGTGTTGCCGCGCCGCCGTGCGGAGGTCTCCGCATGAGGATCGAAGAGGCCGGACGCTTCGTGCATCGGGCAGGTGCGCGCGCGCCGCGCCGCTATCTCGAGCGCAATCTGTTGTCACTGCATGGACGGGGAATGCGTCTGCGTGCGATTGCCGGCTCCCCGCGCATCGATACGCACGAGCGCGACGTCGAGATGCTCGAAGCGGTGCGGCTGGCGAGCACGCTTGCGATCGCTCGTCATGCGGACTGGCTGCTGTTGCGCGATTACGACCACAACGCGCGGGAGCGCAGCGTCCTGTTTCTTTTTCGCGGCGACATTCCGGCGGCGGTGGTGAAGGTGCGCGCGCGGGGAAGTGCGGGCGCGTCCTTGAGCGGCGAGGCGGAGGCATTACGCGCGATTCGTCCGAAGCTCGACGAGCGGATGCGCGCGACGCTGCCGGAGGTACACGATTTCGTCGTCAATGAAGCGCACGAAATGCTCGTCCTCTCGGCGTTGCCGGGACGGTCGCTGTCGATTCTGATGCAACGCGCGTTGCGGCCGCGCGCCGCACACGTGCCGCAGCTCGTGGCCGCCGCGCGATGGCTCGGGCGGTTTCACCGCGCCACCGGTGCGGCGGCGCACGGCGATTTCTGGCCGCGCAACATTCTTTATGGCGCATCCGCCGAAGTATCCGGCGTCGTCGATTGGGAACACGCGCGCACGGACGGCTCGCGATGGCACGACGTGTTTCTCTTGCCGCTGTTGTTTGTCATGGACGCGCCTTCGTGGGGACGAAGGGACCCGCAGGCGGAATTCCGCCGTGCATTCACGGGGAGAGGCGTCCTGGCCGATGCGGTCGAGACCTATTTCCGCGTCTATGCCTCCGAGGCCGGCGTCGAGCGCGGCATCGTCGAGGCGGAGCTCTCGCGTTATCTGTGCGGCCGCGATCGGAGATTGTTCGATATCTACTCGGGAGTCGGGTAGTGGGAGCGCTTGCGACGTTCCTTTACGTCGTATCGGCGGTGATGGTCGCGTACGTCTATGCCGGCTATCCGCTGATGATCTGGCTGCTGGCGCGCCTGTGGCCCCGGCAGGTGGCGAAGGCGGATGTTACGCCGTCGATTTCGATCGTCATCGCCGTGTACAACGAAGAGGATTTCATCGAGACGAAAATCCGCAATTCGCTGGCGGTCGATTATCCGCACGACAAGCTCGAGGTCCTGATCGTTTCGGACGGCTCGACCGATCGAACGAACACGCTCACGCGCCGGATGAGCGGGCCGCGTGTGAAACTGATCAAACTTGCCCGCGGCGGAAAAGCGGAGGCGCTCAATGCAGGCGCGGAGGCGGCGAGCGGCGACATTCTCGTGCTGACGGACGCCAACGTCGAGCTCGCCCGCGACTCACTGCGCATTCTCGCGTCGTCATTCGCGGATCCGGAAGTCGGTGGCGTCTCCGGAAAGAAGAGGTACTACATCCGGCACGGCTCCGATACGACAGAGCAGGGCGAGAATCTCTATTGGCGCTGGGATCAATGGCAGAAGGAACTGGAGAGCACGTTCGGGAGCATGTTCGCCGCGGACGGAACGCTCTATGCCATCCGGCGGGCGCTGTACGTCCCGATTCAGGATCCGGCGCAAGCGGATGACATCGCCATCTCCACGCGCGTCGTGCTGCAGGGGTACCGGCTCGTTTTCGATCCGACGGCGAAGGCATTCGAGGAGGCGCCGAAGGAAGGGGCGGATGAATTCCGACGCAAAGTGCGGGTCACGAATCACAGTGTCCGCGCGCTCTTGAACCTCGGCGCGGCCTTGTGGACCTCGGGGTTCTACTCGGTCGAGCTCCTCTCGCACAAACTGCTGAGACACCTGGTGCCGTTCTTTCTGGTGCTGCTCTTGCTATCCAACGTGCTGCTGGCGCGCGGGTCGACGCTCGCGTGGGGGACGCTCGCGCTGCAGATTCTCTTTTATGTACTCGCCATCACGGGCGCCGCGTTGCGGCATCGCCGCACCGGCGCCATGAAAGTATTTTCCGTGCCGTACTACTTCTGCCTCGTCAATGCCGCCGCGCTGCTGGGAGTGCTGTCCATCCTGCGCGGACGGCGCGTGGCGGAGTGGTCGCCGCGCGGAACGTAATTCGCACCCGGAGATCGAATGAAGAAAATTGTACTTGCCCTGATGTTCGCGATGCTGCTCACCCCGGCGCTGGCCGGACAGGAGACCGAGCCGCGCGACACGCGCCAGAGCGGCGACAAACAGGCACAAACGAACCCGAGTGACGCACCGTGGCAGTTCTGGCTCAAGGGCAATGGGCAGCTCTATGAGAATTTCTTTCAGGCCGTGGAAGGGGGCGCGGAGGAAGACGTGACCGCGCTTTACGGCGAAGTGGGAGCGAGCTTCCGCATCGTGAATCGGATGCGCGTCTACGGCGACGTCAATTACCTCCATTACAACGAAAACGACCTCGACGCCTCGACCGGCATTCGCATCGGCCTGCGGAATGACGCGCAGCCGCATTCGTTCGACGTCTACGTCGAGCACCTGCAGGACCGGCCGTCCTTCGACGTGGGCGATGAATTCGACCGCGCCGACATCCGCACCGTTGCCGCGGACTACGGCTGGCGTTTCACGCATGACTGGTCCCTCGGTGTCGACGGCGAGATTCAGCATCAGGAATTCGACATCACCGAGGGGCGGGACAACGACTTCGCCGGTGCCGGCGCGTCGATTCGCTGGCGTGGCTCGCGCCTCTTTTCCCCGGAGCTCGGCGTGCGCATCGGCAATCGCGACGTCGATGACGATTCACTCAGCTATGACCAGCGCGACGTCTATCTGCAGATCCGTTCGGCGCTGACTCCGAAGTGGTATCTCAGCGGACGCATTCGCAATCGCAGCCGCGACTACAACTCCAATCGCGAAGACACCCGCCGCCAGCTCACCCTCGGCGCGGACTACTCGATTCATCCGAATCTCGTGCTCAATCTCTACGGCGCGCACGAATCCACCGATGTGAATCTCGCCGGTCGTGACTTCGATACGACGCTCTGGATGGCCGGCCTCACCTGGAAATTTTAGGACGCGCGGGCGCTCCGAAGGATCACGCGCTCATTGTGAAGGGCGTGAGTCGCGGCAGAGAAAAAGGATCGAGGCGGGGATGTGGCTTCGCGGATGGAGCGGCTCGCGAATTTCTGTAATGACGAAGCCGGCGGCGTGCAATTCGCGTTGCCAGGAGGCGAGCGTTCGAAAATACCACGGCATTTTCTCCGGCCACGATCCCGGGAATGCCGCGAATGTCTCGACACGCCAGCCGTCCGCATACGGTTCCGTTCCGGCGTTGAATGCGGAGTGCACCGTCTGCACGACGAGTGCGCCTTCCGGCTTCAGGAATTGGCGCACCGTGACCAGCACGTCGTGAATGTTGTCGGCGAGCAGTGAGAAATTGGCGACGATGACGTCGAACCGTTCGTCGATTTCGGCGGTGCTGCCGAGCGCTTCGTAAGAAAGCTGGAGAAACCGGCCACCGCCGAGCTCCCTGGCGGCCGCAATGAGAGCGGCGGAAGCATCGACGCCGACGACGGAGATCCCTTCCACGGTCAAGGTGCGGGCGAGCCAGCCTTCGCCGCATCCGAGATCGAGAAGCGTTTGCGGATGCAATTCCAGAACGGCTCGCACGATCGCCTCGTCCGTGACGAGTTTCCGGCTCTCGATCGCGTCGTGTCGGACGGCCTCACTCCAGGCGGACGCGTTCTCTTCCCAGCTGCGGCGTAACTGCTCGCGTTCCGACATCGCGAGATCTTAGCGGGATTTCGCGGCCAGCCCGTCGAGCACGATTCTGCCGTTCGTCTTCCAGGAGAAGCGTCCTTGCGCATCGGCGGCGGCGCGCGCGCCGAAGCGGGCGGCAAGCGAGGGGTTCTGGAGGAGGCGGAGCAACGCGTCGGCCAGTGCGTCGGGATTTTCCTGTTCGACGAGAAGGCCGGAGACGTCGTGCTCGATGACGTCTTTCATCGCGCCGATGGCAGAGGCGACGATCGGCACGCCGAAGGTCTGGGCCACGTGCAGGGCGCCGCTCTGATAAATGTCGCGATAGGGAAAGACGATGACGTTGGCCGATTCCATCCAGGCGGCGACGTCGCCGGAATCGATGTATTCGGGAACCCAGTGCACGGCGTTCTCAATGCCGAGGGTGCGGGTGAGCTGCTGGTGTGCGGCGAGATCGAAATCGTGAAACGGATATCCGGCCAGCACCAGGCGCGCACCTGTGGAGTGATGGACGCGCGGAAAGGCGCGGAGGAGGATGTCGATCCCTTTGTAATGCGACAGCGTGCCGAAGAAGAGAACGAGTTTCTCGCCCGGGCCGACGCCGAGGCGCGCGCGGATGTCGACACCGGGCGTGCGCAGCTCCCGAAAGATCTCTTCGTTCCCGTGGACGATCACGCCGGTGCGCTCGCGCGGAATGTCGAACGAGGCGATGAGCTCCGCACGATTGCGCTCGAAGTGGACGAAGACGAGATCGAAGAGCTTGTAGATGCGACGATAGAAGAACTGCCGCAACCTCGACTTGGAAAATCCGCCGCCCGCTTCATACGGGCGGACGTTGTGACAGATGTCGGCCAATGTCCTTGTCTGGCGCCGCAGGAGCAACAGCGGAAAGAGATCGAATGGAAAACGGATGTCGCCGAGGAGCACCGCGTCCGGCCGGAGGGCGCGGATGTGGCGGATGAGGCGCAGCCATTCGCCGTAATAGCGGAAGGCGCGACCGACGCGCCGCAATTTACGGAACTGCACGGCGAGGAACGACGTCGACAAACGGCCGGATGGTTTCGGATCCCACGTCCGGATGAAGCGATCGACGTGAAACGGCTGCGGCAGGTGCGCGAGCTCGTAATGCTCTTTCTCGGTCAGGAGGGTCACGTCCGCGCCGAGCTCGTGCAGCGCGCGCGACAGTTGATACGCGTAATGGATCATTCCGCCTTTGCCGGCGAATTCAATGAATACGACTTTCATCGCGCCACCTCCGCGTAGATCGCGTCGAGGCGGGCGATCCACGCTTCGGTGGAGAAGCGTTCCCGCGCGCGCGTTCGCGCCGCATCGCGCATGCCGGAGGTATCGGCATCGAGCAGTGCGTTGATCGCTGCTGCCAACGCGGCCGCATCGTTCGGCGGCACGAGTTTTCCGGTTACCCCGTCGTCGACGATTTCCGGAATGCCGCCGACGCGTGTGGCCACGACCGGTACTCCCGCGGCCATCGCTTCGAGCAGCACGGTCGGAAATGCGTCGTCGAGACTCGGCAGTACAAAGAGATCCGCCCGCGGCAGGAGGGTCTCGACGTCATTGCGATAGCCCAGCCACTGGATGCGGCCGGCGACGCCAAATCGTTGTGCGAGCGCGGCCCACTCCTCGCGCATCGGTCCGTCGCCGACGACCATGAGCGTTGCGGAGGGGATTTTCGTCAGCGCCTCGATCAGGACTTCGATTCCTTTTCCTGGCCGCAGCACCGAAACGGTCATCAATTGCCGGCCATGCGCCGGCGAGCCGTTGTGGGCGAAACGCTCGATGGCGATGCCATTGTGGGCGACGAGCAATTTCGCGGGGTCGAGGCCGCCGGCCGCGAGATACTTCTCGCGTAATGCGGCCGATACCGCAATGGTCCGGGCGGCCCAGCGATTCAATGCGAATCGCATCAAACGATCCTTGATGCGATCGCGTCCACGCGCCGGCGGTGCGACATGCAGGGTGGCGACGCACGGAATTCCGGTCCGTCGCGACAGCAACGCGCCCCAGATCGAGGCATAGGTGAGATGCGCGTGAATGAGCTCGAATCTGCGTTCGCGCGCCAGTCTCGAGAGGCGCCGGAAGGCGCGCCAGTCGCGCAGGTTTTTCGATTCGAGATTGACGACCGCGATTCCTTCTTTTTCGAGCTCGCGCGCAATGGCGTTTCCTTGAATCGTGGTCAGGCAGGCGACGGTCAATTCATGCTGCTGTTTGCGTGCAAACGGCACGATCAGCGATTCCGCGCCGCCGACGGTGAGCGAGTCGATCAACCACAACAACCGCACTAGGCGAGGCTCCTCCGAACGAGATCGACGAGGACGCGCCGGACCCATGCGGCGCGCCATCCTCCGCGTGCCGCGGCGCCGCCGCGCGCGAGAATCTGTAATGCCTTGACGGCGGTGAAGAGGCGCAGCGCGTCGCGGTCGAGCGGTAGATCGGCGCCGAGGTACCCATCAAGGAATGATTGCTTCAGACGTGGCAACGGCCGGCGGAAGAATGGCCAGGAGAACGGCAGTTCGAGCATCACGAGGAAATAGGCGACGTCCTCGAGCGGCAGTCCTTCGCGGAATCCTTCGAAATCGATGACCTCGACGCGACGGTCGCCGGTGAAGACGTTGCCGGGCCAGTAGTCGCCGTGATGGCCGACCACCGGCAGCGATTGTTCGGCCACACGCGCTTCGAGGCGTCGCAGCTTGTCGATGATGGCATCGTGCTCGCGGCGCAGGCGCCGGTCGGCCGCGGCGGCGAGATCGAGATCCTGCATGGCCAGAACGGTGATGGCCGTCAGCAGATGACGGCCGTCTTCATCGATGCGCGTGCTCTCGTGCATGGCGCGCAACCAGGCGCCGGCGCGGCGCAGCGGCAGGCTCAGTCGCGAGACGGCATGCCCGCGATTGCGGGCGTTGCGAATGGCGACGTCGAGTGCGGTGCCGTGTGCGCGGGCGAGCAGCAGTGCCGCGTGCGACTCGTCGAACGACTCGACCTCCGGAACCGAAAAGACGATGTCGCCGGAGCGCTGTGCCAGCACGTCGCGCAGCAGTTTCATCACCCCGAGCTCGTGTTGTGCGCGCGCACGCGCCGGCCGCGATTCGCCGGCCCGGCTGCGCTGTTGTTTGATGACCATCTCGCGCTTGGTCCGGCCGTCGCTCACCGTCACTTCGGCGATGAGCGAATCGCGCCGGGCGTGCACGCGGCGCACGCCCATCGCGGTGAAACGCGCATCGGGCCAGGTCATCGCCGCGATCTCTGCGGCGTGATCGTGCTGTGGTTCGCCGGCGCGATCGAAGAGATCGATGACGCGCGCCGCGGTACGGCGGACGTCGAATTCGGCGCGCACCTTGGCTTGCGCGGCGCGGCCGAGGCGCTCGCGCAGTTCCGGGTCGAGCAGCATGCGCAGCGATTGCGCGATACGCGTGGGATGCGTCGCGTCGACGAGCACGCCGCTCACGCCGTTCGTCACGAGCTCCGGAATTCCGGAAATCGAGGAGGCGACGACCGCGCGTCCCGCGGCCATCGCTTCGATGAGCGACATCGGAATGCCGTCCATCTGGCCGTTGATCGCAATGATGCTCGGAAGGACGAAGACGTCGCATTCGCCCATGAGCCGCGCCACTTCATTCTGCGGTACGGCGCCGACGAGAAATACCGATTCCGACAGACCGTGCTTGTCGATCCACTCCTGCACGATCGGCCGGCGCGGACCATCACCGACAATCCGGCACTCGACCCGTTTTCCTTCCCGGATCAATTGCGCGCACGCTTCAATGAGAAACATGAAGCCTTTGTTCGGCAGGAGCGTGGCCACGGAGAGAATCCGCAGCGGGGCGTCGGGATCGTGCGGCGATTCGGCGGCCGCGCGCGAATACACGAGCGGATCGAGACCCATGTGCGCCACTTCGATCCGATCGCTGGCGATGTCGGGATAAAGGCCGGAGAGGAAGGCCTTGTTGAACATCGAGATCGCGCGAACGAACTTCGCCTTGCCGATTTTCCGGCGAAGGAGAAGGCGGTGCACGAAGACGTCAGGGCCGTGCACGGTAAAGCTGTAAGTGAGATCGCTGAGCGACGCGATGATGAACGCGAGCGTGGTCGAGTGCGTCGCGAAATGCGCGTGCACGTGCTTGACGCCGAAGCCGGGGAGGATGCGCGCGAGATGAACGCCTTTCGGGAAGAGGGCGAGCGTGCGGACGAGCGTGCGCGGACGGATGCAGGTGCCGGCGATGAGGATGAACAGCAGTTGCAGGTAACGCAACGGCATGGCGGCCAGCGCGCGCAGATTCGAGGCGAGGATCGGCAGTGAGAGCAGCGGCAGATAGAGCGCGCGCCGCAGCCAGGGCCGGGCCTCTTCATGAATGATTTTGTCGCCGCCGCGCAGCATCGGCACGAGCACGACCGGCTGCCCCTGGCGTTCGAGCTCATTGATCTCGCGCAGGATGAACGTTTCGTCGAGTCGCGGAAATCGGGAGACGAGCACGGCGATGGCAGTGCGGATGCGCGGTTCGCTCGTCGCCTTCAGGCGCGGTTCGGTCTCGACGTCGAGGACGTCCGTCACGATCGTGCCTCCGCCGGCTGGAACGGCAGCGGCGCTTGTTCGACCGCGTTGTGGATTGGCGGTTCCGCGAGGCGCGTGGCGGCGGCGATCAGCGCCAGCAGCAAAAAGAGATACCGTTGAAATGCACCGTGCAGAAAGATGCTCGTAATGAGATAGCCGGTCAGCGCGAGCAGCAATGCAGCCACAATTCCGGCGCAGGCGACGTCTCCGCGAGCCAGCAGCGTGCGGCGGCCGCGTAAGAGCGCGGCATACGCGGAGGCGATTGCGGCGCCGAAGGTGAGCAGGCCGAGGAGACCGGTCTCGGCACCGATTTCGAGATAAAGCGTATGCGGATACTGGCGTACGCCCGGCGGGTCGTATTGGGGTGCCGCGGAGCCGACCTCATTCGAGTAGCGGGTGAAATAGCGCGTGAAATTACCGGCCCCGACTCCGCCGACGAGATGGTCATCGAACATCTGCAATGCGGTATGGAAGAGCAGCTTGCGTTTGACGATCGAGGAATCGACTTCCATCGACGTGCCCGGCATCAGTGCCTCGATGGTGAGCAGGCGGCGTGTGACTTCGGCCGGCAGCAGCAATAATCCGACGAGACCGACCGCGGCGACCGCGGCGAGATGCTTTCCGCGCGGCTTGAAGAGCAGCATCGCCACGATGGTCATGCATCCGATGGCCAGCATCGCCCCGCGCGAGTAGGTGAGCAGTGTGCCGGTGGCGATGATCGCGGCGCCGGCGAAGAGCAGGATGCGCGGTCTGGTCCGCGTTTCCGCCCACGCGCCGAAGAGCGCGAGCGGGACGATCATCAGCAGAAATTGGGCGTAGAAATTCGGATCGCCGACCGGGCCGGCCGGGCGCACCTCGTACACACCGCCGTAGATGTGGGCGATCTGAATGCGGGAGAAGCCGAGAAATTCATTCGAGAGATTCGCGAGCGTCTGGACGCTCGATAAGAGCGACAGCGCGCCGGCCGCGATCGTCAAGGCCGTAATGACGCGCAGGAGTGCGTTCCATGACGTGGCCAGCGAAGCGGTGATGAGAAAGATCGCCAGACTCTTCAGCGCGTCGACGAACCGGTCGTCCGCGAGGCGCACGTCGACCGCCCAGATGCTGCTGCAGAACTGGATGAAGGTGTATGCGGCGAGCGCCAGTGCAAGCGGTTGCCGGACGATCGCGCCGGCGCGCAATTCTCGGCGGTAGTGCCATACCGCGGCTGCGAGAAGGAAGATCAGCGGTTGCAGCAGCGACGGCACGGGGAGGTTACGCATCGCGATGTCGGAGAAATTCGTGTAAATGACGAGCGCGAGCAGCGGCAGTGCGAGCATGGAGAGGAACGCAATGGCGCGCGTCGTCGGGAGGAGTGGCGCGTCGTCGATTTCCTGCGCGCGTACACCGCGATGTCCGCGAATGAGCGCGATCGTGGCGCAGAGTGCGGCCGAGGCGATGGCGAAGACGAGCAGATGGCGATCGTCCGCATCATAGAAACACATGACGATGACGCCGGCCATTGCGGCGACCACTCCCGATGCGGCACCGCGCGCGCAGGCAGCAATCGTGACGGCCGCGAGCAGACAGGCGGTCTGGAACAACGGCTCGCCTTCCGCGAAGGCGGCAATGCCTGCGGCGACGATGGCGGCATCGATACCGATACCGAGATCGAGCAGCGTCCGTCGGGTCGTTGCGTTCATCGTGGTTCGTTTGACCCGCATACGGCGGGCCAGCGTCAGCGTGCGAATGCGAGACGGCGTGAATCGAGCGTGTAGGCAATGACGGCGCCGAGGAGGACGCCAATCAGCAAGCCCGCGGCGGCGATACGTCCGACGCGGGGAAACACCGGCTTCAATGGCGGCGTCGCTGCAGAGACGGTCGTGACGCGATAGAACTTGTACATCGCGCGCGTCTGCGGGCCGAGCACGTCCGCGACGCGATTGGCGACGGCCGCGGTTTCGGCGGCATTCTCCCCTTCGACGTTGATGCGCACGAGATTCGTGTTCGGCAGAACGACGGCGTCGATGATGAAGCCGTGCTCGTGCGGGCCGAGCGCCTGGCGTCGCGTCAATGGTGTGGTGGCCAGCGCCGCCACAGTGGCGACGAGAGTGCGGCGCTCGAGCGTGTCGACGCCGCGCATGACGTCCGTCGGCGCGAGTCCTTCAATGACCGGCGTGACCGCGGCTACGGCGAAGGCCTGGTAGCGTTTCGGCTGTAAGACGGCGAAAAGCCACGAAATCAGAGTCGCGCTGGCGGCGACGACGACAATGACGCGCCAGTGTGCGCCGAGGCGTTCCAGGATGCGTTCGGCAGGAGGATGCGGCGCCGGATTTTCGACGACCTGCGCCACGGAATGATCGACCGGCGCCGTGAGCACCATCGATCCCTCGGCCGTGGCGATGGCGACTTGTTCGAAGCGGGTGTCGGTCTTTTTCTTCAAACGGCGTCCTGCCCCTTGAGCACGACTTCAACGGTCTTCAGCAGAATTTGAAAATCGAGCGCCAGGCTCCAGCGGTCGACATATTGACGATCGAGAATCATCCGCTTGTGCTCCGAACAATTACTGCGCCCGCTCACCTGCCACAAACCGGTGCAGCCGGGCAGCATCGAGAACCGACGCAATCCGCTGCGGCGCGGCAATTTGTCGAGGTCCGACATCAGCAGTGGCCGCGGGCCGACCAGGCTCATTGTGCCTTCCAGCACGTTGAAGAGCTGGGGGAGCTCATCGAGACTGTATTTGCGAAGGAATGCCCCCACCGTGGTGACGCGCGGATCGTGCTTGAGCTTGAGAAACGAGCCGCCCGACTGTTCGGCCAGCTCCTTTTCCTTCAGATGCGCACCATCGACCATCGTGCGGAACTTGTACATGTCGAATGGATTGCAGCGGAAGCCGATGCGGCGCTGCCGGAAAATGATCGGGCCGGGGCTCGTCAATTTCACGAGCGCGATGATGATCAGGAAAACGGGAGCGAGTAACGCGATGCCGAATGCGGCCCCCAGCGCATCAATGACGCGCTTGACGCGCGCGGCGATGGGACGGCGGGTCCAGAGATCGTAGTAATACGCGCCGAGGCCTTCGCTTCGTTCATTGAAGATGATGCCGAGCGGGCGGAGCGGTTCGTCGCCGTCCCGGATGAGCCGGGATTGTGGAACCGCGCCATTGCGGCGTTGCTCGTAGTCGTAGCGATAGGTGGTCATGGGCATCCGGGGGAATTACTGCAAAGCTCCTCGGATGCGCCCAGCTGCAAGACGTCGGCCATTTGTGAAGACCGCGTGAATCCTGCGTGCTGTAAAGAGAGATCAGTGACGCACCGAACGCGATTTCACGGCCGGCGTTCTGGCGGTGACCGAACGGCTCTTGACCGACTCAGTGCCCGCCGCGTCGAGCGCCGTGAGCTCATACGTGTACGACGAGCCCGGCTGCACGCTCGCATCGGTCCAGGTCAGCGTGGACACCTGCTGGATCCGCGAGCCATTGCGATAGACGTTGTACGCGGAGCCGGTTCCTTCCCAACGCAGCGAGACGCTCGTGCTGGTCGTATCGGCCACGCGCACGTTGATCGGCGCGGCAGGCGCGCTGACGCCGCCGGGCGTGACGCTCACGAGCTCCGAGCCGGCCGACACGTTCGCGGCCGCATCGATCGCGAAGACCTGATACGAATACGAATTGCCTTCCGTGAGACCGGAATCGGTCCAGTTCGTGGTGGAGACGGTGGCCGCGAGCGCGCCGCGGCGATAGATGCGGTAGCCGGTGACGGCGACGTTATCCGTGGCGGCAGTCCAGCTGAGCGCAATGGATGTGGCGGACGCGACCGACGCGTGAAGAGCGGACGGCGCGCTCGGTGCGCTGTCGTCGGTCGTTGCGGCCGAGCTGTTCGTCAGCTGGTGTGCGCCGATGTCGAAGATCGTGCCGCGCATTGCGCCGAAGTAATCGGTGGAGAGGAGCGTGCTCAGCGAGAGTCCGCGACCGGCGGCGACCGAGCCGAGGGAAATGCGGAAGTCACTCGGCGTGAGGCCGGAGGCATTGGCGAAGCGCGGATCGCCGATGATGTCGCCGGCGCCGGCTGCGGAGCCGGCCGAGCCGCCGAACCAGTCGTTCGAACGATAGGTGACGCCGGTGCCGGCGACGCTGGTCATGGTCGCGCCCGACTGCGAGAAGATGTTGTTCTCGATCGACGTGCCGGTGTGGGTGGCGGCGGCGAGCCAAAGCATCGTCTGGGTGGCCTTGTGAAACGTGTTGTTGGCGATGCGCGTGTTCCTGAGGCCGCCGCCGAATTCTTCGTTCGAGTAATAGAAGCCGTATTTCGTCTGGACGACGATGTTGTTCGTGATCGTCAGTCCGTCGAGCGGATTCTGCGTGGCGTACGTTTCGTTGGCCGTGGCAATGCCCGAGGCGGGATGGCCGCCACGGTAATAGCGGGTGTTGCCGGTGCTGTAGATGAAGTTCGCGTTGACGGTCGAGGCCTGCGCATTGTCGAGATAGATTCCGACGCTGAAATTGTCGCGCACGTCATTCCTTTCGACCGTGACGTTGTCGCTCAGCAGGACGCAGATCCCTTCGCCGTCGTTCTCGTAGACGCGATTGTTGCGCACCGTGGTGCGCGGCGTGTTGTTGATGCCGATGGCCTGGCCCCAGCCGCCGCTCAGGGTGTGGTACTGATTGTGGAGCACGTTGTTGTAGACGACGTTGCCGTCGATGGTGATGTCGGAGCTGGTGCTGCCGGTGTAGATGCCGTTGCGCTCGCTGTGATGGATCGTGTTGCCGGTGATCTTCACGTTGTTCGCCGGATAGGCGCAGATTCCGATCCGCTTCGCATTGCGCACTTCGAATTTCGAGAACTCGATGAAGGCCGCGTTCGTCAGGGAGACGAGATTCGTGTCGACCGCGGTGGTGCTGCCGTCGAGGACCGCGGTCTCATTTGCGTACGACCGGAAAGTAATCGGAGCGAGAGCGGTCCCTTTCGCGCTGATCTTGACGAGCTCGTTGTAGACGCCGCCGCGGACTTCGACGACATCGCCCGCTTTGGTCATGGCCGAGGCTTTGGTGATGGTGCGGAACGGCGAGGCGAGCGTGCCGGAGTTGGCATCATTGCCGCTGGTGGACACGTAGTACGTCGCGGCGTGCGAGGTAGCAGCAAATGCACCGACGACGAACAGCGGCACGGCGAACTTCGCGATACGCATCAGAGCCTCCACGCGATCGCTTGTGGATTCGTCCGGACGGCCCTGATGGGGTTCTCAAAGCAAAAGAAGCCAGCAATACGCCGCTGGCTGCCACTGCTTCGATCACGTTCGGTAGCCCGGCCGTCTTCTGGAGACCCGTTGGCTTTGCGTCCCTCCGTCGCCGGAGGTTTGCCCTTGTCGTGCGATCGCGATTTGTCGATGTTGCGAAACAACGGAGACGTGGAGGTATTTCCCACTAAACCGTTGATTTCGCTAAGCAAACGCGGCCATTGGCCCGCGCTTGTGATGCTGCGAATAATACTCTTGAATGGTCGGGGAGGAAAGTGCGATGAATTCGAATGAGCGGATGATTCGCGAACAGATCGTCGAACGCGGCATCCGCGATCCTCGCGTCATCGAAGCTTTGCGCTCGATCGATCGCGAGGTCTTCGTTCCGACGACGTTGCGCGCCTCGGCATACGACGACACGCCGCTGCCGCTCGAGCTCGGACAAACGATCTCGCAGCCGTTCATCGTGGCGCTCATGACCGAGATGCTCGAATTGAAAGGAACGGAGCGCGTGCTGGAGATCGGCACCGGCTCCGGCTATCAGACCGCGATTCTGGCGAAGCTCGCGCGCGAGGTGTACAGCGCGGAGGTGGAGCCGGAGCTGTCCGCCGGCGCACGTTTGCATCTCGCGCAACTCGGCATCACGAACGTCCACCTCGGCGTCGGCGACGGCGTGGAGATCTTCCGCGAGCACGCGCCGTTCGACGCCATTCTCTCCGCGGCCGCGCCGGAGGAGATGCCGGAAGGCCTGCTCGACCAGCTTGCGGAAGGAGGTCGCTGCATCATTCCGGTCGGCGCGAGCGACCTGCAGCACCTGTGGCGCATCGAGCGACGGAACGGAATCCTGCTCCGCGAGCGACTGGAAGCGGTGCGCTTCGTCCCGCTGCGCCAGCACGCCGGTCAGCCGTAGTAGTGACAGCGCGACGTGCAGGTCTCTTCGATGGTCACGCGATGCAATCCCGGCAGTTGCGGTGCGAGCTCGCGCCAGATCCAGATGGCCAGACGCTCCGCGGTCGGGTTTTCGAGGCCGGGGATTTCGTTGAGCAGATAGTGATCGAGACGGTGGACGAGCGGGTCGACCGCTTTGCGCAACTCGGCGAAATCGATCACCCAGCCGAGGTGCGGATCGACCGGACCGCGGACCGCGATCTCGCCGCGAAACGAGTGGCCGTGAATGCGCCGGCACTTGTGACCCTCGGCCACATTCGGAAGATAATGCGCGGCCTCGAAACGAAAGTCTTTGACGAGTTCGACGACGTCGGACATCCGCGGCACCTTACCAGATAAACTGTGGCCATCGTTTTGCTCTCAGGATGTGTGCATGAGCAACTACACCGCAACCGATTCCGAGCGAACTCTCGGGACCATCATCAAAGATCTGGCCGCGGACATCTCGACGCTGGTTCGCAGCGAGATCGCGCTGCTGAAGCTCGAGCTCAAGGACTCGGTCGCGAAGCTCGGGACCGGCGGCGCCATGATGGCCGCCGCGCTGTTCCTCGCCCTGGTCGGGCTGGCGTTCCTCTTCGTCACCATCACCCTCGGCATGATCGCGCTCGGATTGCCGCCCTGGCTCTCGTCGCTGATCGTGACGGTCGTGCTCTTCGTGGCGGCGGGCGTGCTGGTGATGATGGGAAAAAAGAAGCTGCAGGACGTGAACTTCGTGCCGACTGATTCGATCGATCACATCAAAGGCGACATCGATGCGATCAAGGCCGACGTGGCACGCGTGAGGAGCAGGTAATGGCCGAGATCGACCAGAAGCAGTACATCGAGCGCGCCATCGTGCGTGCCCGGGACGGTGTGGGCGACCGCATCGACGAGCTCGATCGCACGCTGCGCACGCAGCTCGACCCGAAGTCGATCGCGCGCAGTTATGCGCCGCACCTCGTGGCCGGAGGGGCGGTGGTCGGATTGATCGTCGGCTTCGGTCTGCCGAAGGTGCTGCGCAAAGTGGTCACGTGGGGCGTGCCGATCGGCATCCTGGTGATGACGATCAGGAATGCGCGCGAACGTGACGAGTTGATCGGGCTTTCGTAGTCGATCCGATCGGGGTGCCGCCACCCCGGGCGCCGGGGTGACGGTGGCGAGCTGCTATCTGCTTCTCACATAGCGTGCTCCCGGCAGTGCGCGAATCCATCCTTCCAATTCGAGTTGCAGCAATGCCTCCGCGACTTTCGCGGAGTCGCGGTTCGTCTGCGCGGCAATGGCGTCGACGTGTCTCCCTTCATCACGAGTGAGGGCCGCGAGCACGTCCGCGAGCGGGCCTTCGGGCTCTTGCGGCGTTTGCGCCGTAAGCAGATCCTTGCGCAGCTCGACGAGGATGTCGTTCGCATCGTGCACGAGCTTCGCGCCGTATTGCACGAGACGGTGCGTGCCTTCCGAACCGGCGGAGAAGATCGAGCCGGGCACGGCGAACACTTCGCGATTCTGTTCGGCGGCCATGCGAGCGGTGATGAGCGAGCCGCTGCGGCTCGTCGCTTCGACGATCAGCGTTCCTTCACTGAGACCGGAGATCACGCGATTGCGGACCGGGAAATGCTCGCGTTTCGGCGGTGTGCCGGGGGCGAACTCGGTGACGATCAATCCTTCGTGGGCGATGCGCTCGAACAGTTTTCGATTGGACGGCGGATAGACGAGATCGATCCCGGTTCCGAGCACCGCGATCGTTTTTCCATTGGCGTCGAGCGTGGCGCGATGTGCGGCGGCATCGATGCCGCGCGCGAGTCCGGAGACGATCGTCAGCCCCGCGGATGCGAGTTGTGGAGCGAGTTGCTGCGCGACATTGATTGCATAGGGCGTGGCGCGCCGCGAGCCGACCATGGCGATGGCCGGCTGTGCGAGCAACGAAATGTCGCCGCGGAAATGCAGCGCCAGCGGAGGGTCGGGGATCTCGCGCAGGAGGCGCGGATACGCGTCATCGATGATCGTGACGACGTGATCGCGCACTGCAGCGACGCGTTCGCGCATCTCTGGTGTTAACGGGTTCTTTACTTGATGCGCGTCTTCCGGGGGTAAGCTCAAAAGCCCCGACAGCAGGCTGGCTGAGGCGTTGCATGCCATGAAGATCGGATCAAAAAATTCGAGTAAGAGACGGTTCCGGTTCGGTGTCAGAAACGGAAGCAGGGACAACGCGATCGTGAGATCGCGCGGGATATCGGCATCGCTCATACGTTGTGGGTGTGAGGAGACTGCGAGCAGCAGGACGCGCCCGGCGGCCGGTGGGAACGCCGGAAGTATACTGCCCGCTCACAGGCTTCGCATGAAGGAGGTTTCATGAGGCGTGCGTTCACGACGTCTTCACTGCTCCTGGTCGGCATCCTGATCGTGGCCGGCTGCGGCTCCAGTGGAGATCTGGCGAAGCCGGAAACGCAGCGGCAGTTCGGCGTTCGGATGGCGAAGATGAACCTGTGGCGCGAAGCGATGTTCCGCTTCCGCCGGGCAGTCGAGATCGAGCCGGAAAACGCGATGGCGCACAACAATCTCGCCGTTGCGCTCGAAGCCAATGGCGATTTCGACGCGGCCGCGAAGGAGTATCGCGAGGCCCTCCGCCTCGATCGCTCCAATCAATACATTCAGAAGAATTACAGCCGCTTCGTGGAGTTCACGCAGAAGAGCAAGAAGCGCGATCCGAAAGCAGCAGCGACGGCGGCAGCAGCGGCACCCGTTGCACCCGCCGCAGCGACAACGACAACGACAAGCGCTCCTCCAGCAACACCGCCGATGACCGCGACGTCGCCTGCACCGGTTCCGACGCCGGAACCGACGACGACCACCACCACGACCACGAATCCGCCCGACGGAGGTCTGCTGTGAAACGGAACGCTCTCGCTCTCGCAGTCGCGTTGCTCGTCCCGTTGCCGGTCTCATTGTCGGCCGCGGCGGACGTCATGGAAGTGAAGCTCAAGCTGCCGGTCAAACCGAAGCTGCAGATCACCGGCGATGAAAAGATCGCGGTGGCGCCGTTCATCATCGCCTCCAAAGGGGAGAAGCGATCGGATCGCGCCGCGAAGGTCGACGTGCAGACCGAGTTCAATCGCTATCTCAAGAAGCAGCTGGTCAAGGCGACGAAGCTGAAAGTGCTCGACGTCCCGCCGACGCGCCTGCCCGGCAACGACATCCGCACGCTGGCCGATGCGCGCGATTACTGGCGGCAGATCGGCGCGCAGACCGGCGCCGATTTCATCGTCTCCGGCATCGTCGATTTCGACATCAACGACAAGTCGGGCTATCGCACCGAGGAGTACACGTCGCCGGTCGATGGCCGGACGTTCTACCGGCAGGTGCTGGTCGAGTCGACCGGATTCGTATTCGACATCGACCTCGCGGTCTTCAATGCCGATACGGGAGAGATGGTGCTGGAAGAGAATTTCCGCGATTTCAAGGAATTCGACCAGCGCAATTACGACGAGATCCTCGGGCTGTTCGAAAATCTGCGCGCGCTGGAGAGCCAGCTCGTCGGCATTTTCGTGGCTCAGGAGACGTCCGGCTCCCGCTACGTGTTCACCGAGTAAATCCGCACTCCGCTGCATCAGAGGGAGGTTGCATTGAAGAGAGTCGTCGTCCTCCTCATTCTGCTTGTGCTCGCCATTCCTGCCTATCCGTTCGGGCAGAACAAGATCGTCTATGACGAGTTCAAATGGAACGTCTACCACTCGACGCACTTCGACATCTACTTCTATGAGGAGGAGCGCGCTTCCTTACAGCGCGTGGTCGATGCGGCGGAGAGCGCGTATCTCGATCTGTCGCAGAAATTCAATTTCCAGATCTCGAAGAAGATCCCGCTGATTTATTACGCGACACATTCGGCGTTCGAGCAAACGAACGTGATGCTCAATTTCATCCCGGAAGGGGTGGGCGCATTTGCGGAACCGACGCGCAATCGCATGGTGTTGCCGATCGATCTGCCGGACGACGAGCTCACCGAACTGGTCAAGCACGAACTGACGCACATCTTTGAATACGAAATCCTCTTTCAGGGGAAATTCGGCAAGAACGTCACCGCCAATCCGCCGACGTGGCTGATGGAAGGTCTGGCGTCGTTCATGGCCGAGGATGAAGACTCGCGCGATCGGATGGTCCTGCGCGATGCGGTGGTCAACGACCGCATTCCGCAGATCAGCCGCAATCCGCAGGGCTATTTCGCGTATCGCTTCGGCCACGCCGTCTTCAAGTACATTCAGGAAAATTACGGCTGGGACGGTCTGCGCGATTTCATTTACGAATATCGCAATACCCTCGGCAACAACGTCGACCGCGCATTGAAGCGCGCCCTCAATCTCACGCCGGATGAATTCGACTCCCGATTCCGCACGTGGCTGCGCAAACAATATCTGCCGGCGCTCGTCGCCAAGGGCGAGCCGCAGGAGTATGGGGAGCCGTTCCGCATCCATGTCGATCGCAGTGACAGCAACGAGATCTCGCCGGTGCCGTCGCCGTCCGGCGATCTGCTCACGGCGTTCACCACCTACAAGGAAGACATCGACGTGGTGCTCTTCAACATCCCCGAGCGGCGGATGCTGAAGAACCTGACCGCGGGGTACACGAGCGAATACGAATATCCGGTGGTGCAGGCGTTCACGACCGGACCGGTGATGGGACGCGACATCGCATTTGCACCGAACGGCGATCAGGTCGCTCTGTTCGTCAAGAAGGAACGCGGCCGCAATCTGCTGCTGATCAATCCCCTGACCGGGCAGATCGATCGATCGGTGTCGATGGCCGTGGAGCAGCAGCTCAACCCGGCGTACTCACCGGACGGCAAGACGATCGCGTTCAGTGCCATCAACGGCAATCAGTCCGACATCTTTCTTTATGACATCGCATCGGGCGGACTGACGAACGTGACCAGCGACGCGTTCTTCGACGGCGCACCGGTGTTCTCTCCCGATGGCCGGTGGCTGGTGTATTCGTCGATCGGCGAACAGTACGCGAAGCTCTATCGCCTCAATCTCGCCAATCCGAAAGAGCGTTATCAGCTCACGAGCGGGGAGTGGAACGACATCGACGCCTGGTTCACGCCGGATGGGAAGCGCATCTTCTTCTCGTCCGACAAGCAGACCGGCCGTAATGTCGAAGAGGCCGTGGCGATTCTCGAAAATGCGGAAAACGCCGCGCGCATGACAGGCGACACGCCAAAAGCCGATCCGACGAATTTTGCGGCCTACAACATCTATTCGCTGAATCTCGAGAACGGCGATCTGCTGCAGTTCACCGATGTCGTCGGCGGCTGCTTCACGCCGGTGGTATTCACCGGCACGAACAACAAAGAGCGGATGGTGTTCTCGTCGTATTACAAGGGACAGTGGCGCGTGTACGCGACCGACGCGGACAAGCCGTTGCACCCGGCCGAAAAAACGACGCTCCCGTCCGCGCCGATCGCCGCCGAGGATCGAAGCATCTTCCGTCCGACCTCGGAATTCTTCATCGATGAAGAAAAGATCGAAGGGACGCGCGGGTTCAAGCTCTTCATCGACGACGTCGACGTCGCCGCCGGCGTCAGCTCCGATCAGCTCTTCGTCTCGCGCTCGACGATCTACATGAGCGACATGCTCGGAAACCGCCGTTTCGTTGCGTCGCTCGATTCCGTTTCCACGTTCTCGAATTTCGATTTCCTCTATCTCGACATGCACAAACGCCTCAACTGGGGCGCACGCCTGTTCGACAACCGCTCGTTCTATCTCACGATCGACGATCAGAACGACATCGATCGCCAGCAGACGTATCGCGAGACCGGCTTGCTGGGACTGGTCAGTTACCCGTTCACCCGCTATCACCGCATCGACGCCGGCGCGGGGTACATGAGCCGCAATTATTTCTTCCCGACCTTCTTCCGGCAGGACGGCGTCGAGTTCGTGCGCTATGACGAGCGCAGCGACAACTTCCCGTTCGTCAGTACGTCGTTCAGCGGCGACAGCGCGGTCTACAAATTCTTCGGACCGGTGTCGGGACGCCGCTATCAGGTCAGCGCCTCGTATGCGCCGGACATGGAAGACGGTGGAACGCTGACGACGGATTTGTCGCTCGACTGGCGTGAATACTTCCAGCTCAGCTCGCGCACGCTGCTCGCGGCGCGTCTGTATGCGACGTGGTCGGACGGCAATGCCCCGAATTTCGCCTATTTCGGCGGCCTCAATACGCTGCGCGGCTATGACTTCCGGACGATCGTCGGCCAGCACGCCGGCTTCGCGAATTTCGAGCTGCGGTTCCCGCTCGTCGACGTTCTGGCAACGCCGTTCCTCGTATTGCAGCAACTGCGCGGCGTGGTGTTCTTCGACATCGGCGCGGCGCATTTCGACGATCGGCCATTCGTCTTCCAGAAAGAAGGCCGCCTCGTCGATGCAAAGGCCTCCGTCGGCTGGGGCTTCAACGTGAATTTCTGGGGGATGCAGCTGAACTGGGATTTCGCGAAACGCTTCGACGGAAAAGATACGGAAGGCGGATTCCGCACAAGCTTCTGGATTGGACAGACGTTCTGAGAGGGTAAGAGAAGAAGAGGAGCGCCGGCTTTCAAGCCGGCCGGGACGCCGCTCTCCAGAGCGGCCCGCAGGGATGCGGGCGGCCCGGCCGGTTTGGAAACCGGCGCTCCTTTTTTTCACGTTTTCTCTTACGCGGCGCGGGGGGTTCGGCGGCGGTCGGCGATGGTTTCGCGGAGAAACTTCAGCAGCGCTTTTTCTTCCATGGACAGTCCCACCTTCACGACCGGGCTGCCTTTGTGTTGCTTGCGCAGCATCTCGAAGGGCTTTCCTTCGAGATATTCGTCGAGCAGGCGGGGGCAGATGTAGGACGAGCGGCAGACCGCCGGCGTGTTGCCGAGTTGTTCGGCGGTGGCGACGATCGCTTTCCGCACGCGGCGCTTTCGTTCGGCCTTGCTCGTTCCCTGACCCTGCATCGCCAGGGCGATCGAGCAGAGCAGCGTTCCGGCCCAGGTGCGAAAGTCTTTGGCGGTGAAATCGGCGCCGATGATCGACTGGATGTAGTCGTTGACGTGACGGTCTTTCACGTCGACGACGCGGCCGTTCTGGGTGAATTTGAAGAGCTCGGCGCCGGGCGTTTTCTTCAGCGTCTCGACGACGGCCGCGACCTCGGCGTCGCGGATGGCGCGCTTCTGTTTCTTCTTCCACTTGCCGACGTAATCGAAACGGACGGTCTGGCCTTCGACCTTCACATGCGAGCCGCGAATGGTCGAGAGCCCGAACGTCGACTCTGCTTCGGCGCTCTTGTCGTTGCCGATGCGAAAGAAACCCTGATCGATGAGGCGCACCATCGACGCGAGCACGCGCTGCCGCTCGAGGGCATCCGCTTTGAGATCGGCGCGGACGCGGCGTCGCAGGGCGGGCAGCGCTTCACCGAACTCGACGACGCGTTTGAACTTCGCTTCTTCGCGTTGCGCGCGGAAGCGGGAGTGGTAGAGGTACTGGGTGCGGCCCTTCTTGTCGACGCCGAGGGCCTGCAGCGGCGCGCCGTCGCCCCGCGCGATGCGGACGTCTTTCCAGGCGGGAGGAATGCGCAGCTTTGCAATCCGGGCAAGCGTCTTCTCGTCGTCGACCGCTGCACCGTCAGGCAGCCGGTAAATGAATCCTGATTCTTTCGACCCTTCGCGCCGGATGCCGTGCGTATCGAGGTACCAGCGGCGTTTCACGCCCTTCATCGGCATCGAGTGGCGAATTTTGCGAGAACGGTGCCGTGGTTTTTTTGGCAGAATTCGCCGGCCCGCATGACCGCCCACCGCGAACTGACCCAGGAACCGCTGACGCGCGCACAGCGAATCACCGTTTACGCGACGTTCCTCGTCATCGCATCGACGCGCCTCGTGGCTCTCGCGAAAGGGCCGTGGGACTGGGACGAGATCCTTTTCTGCATGGCCGTCGACGACTACGACGTCGTCGCGCACCAGCCGCACCCGCCCGGCTTTCCGCTCTACATCTTTCTCGCGCGCATCGCCCGTCTCTTCGTCCGCTCCGATTTTCATGCCCTGCAAATCGTGAACGTCGTCGCCGCCATGGCCGTGTTCCCGGTGATGTTCCTCGTCGCGCGGGCGTTCCGCTTTCGCTTCATCCCTTCCTTCTGGGCGGCGTTCCTCTTCGCGTTCCTTCCGAATGTCTGGTTCTACGGAGGGACGGCCTTCAGCGACGAGCCGGCCATGGTCCTGTTCCTCGGCTGCATCGCCGCGTTTCTTTTCGCCGCGCGCAACGGGGATGCGAAGACGTACGGCATCGCCTCGATCGTGCTCGCCGCGGCGCTGATGGTGCGGCCGCAGAACGTGATGGTGGCGATCTTCCCGTGGGCGCTGGCGACGCTCTGTTTCGCGCGCGCGAAACGCTGGCGGGCCGTGCTCACCGGCGTGTCGCTGACCGCGGGGCTGACGATTCTCGGCTACGGCATCGGCGCCTGGGCCACCGGCCTGGCCGCCTACGTCGACGCGTTCTATCGGCACTTTCTCTACGTCCGCGCGGCCGACAGCGTCACCGCCGCGGCCCGCCCGCCGCTGTACGAAGTGGTGAGCATGATGCTCGACCCGTTTCAGGCGGGGAAGGTCTCGATTCTGCTCAACGTGCTCGCGCTCATCGGCATCGCGCGCGGGTTGTTCCGCGAGCCGCGGCAGCCGCTGCGCGAGATCTTCCTCACCTTCGCACCGTTCTTTCTCTTCGCGATGTTCGCGGTGAACCCGCTCGGCTCGAGCCGCTTTTCGCTCAACTGGATTGCCGGCGTGGTGCTGCTCGCCGCGCTGGGGGTGCAGACGCTGGCGAACGTCGTGCCGCGCGCATCGATCGCGATCTACGCGTGCTTTCTGCTGCTGTTCGTGGCGCGCCTCATCCCCTGGACTCTGCCGGCGTTCGCGCAGCCGAAGCATTCGGACGCACCGCCGGTGGCGGCGGCGAAGTGGGTGGCGAAGCACGTGCCGCCCGAGACCACGGTCTTCGTCGACGAAAGCATCTGGCCCTGGGCCAAGTACTACATCCCGAATCACCGGCAGGTGCGGCCGCACGATCCGAGCAACACGCTCAGTGACGCCGGTGCGGCCAACGGCGTATACCTGTCGATGAATCCGCAACGCGTGCGCAGTGAACGGACGTTTGCGTGGAAGCGCGATCGCACGTGGAATGTCGTGACGCAACGATCGTTCGAAGCGTACGTGAGCGCCACGCGCGAATTCGCGAAGTTCGATCGCGGCTGGTGGCCGCGGGAGGGCGCGTTTCCGAATTACTACCGCTGGTCGTCGAAACGCGCGGCCATGCATCTCGCGCCGATGCGCGGACCGACCGAGCTGCGCTTGAAATTCGAGGTGCCGCTCGACGTCATCCGCCATCCGGTGTCGGTGAAATTCACGTTGAATGGCCAGCCGCTGCCGACGTATGTGGCCACCACCATGAAGAATGAATATCGAGTCGTGGTGGCGCATCCCGATCCGCGCCGCGCGAACGTGTTGCGCCTCGAGCTGAGCGACACGATCATTCCGAGCCGCCTCGGCGGATCGGCCGACTGGCGGCAGCTCGGGCTGATGCTCGAGTCGTGGTCGTGGCAGCCGGCGACTTCCGTCTCCGCGACGAAGCAGGCGAGTGGAACGCAATGAAGTCGTGGATTGCATCCCTCTACACCGCCCCTGCGCCGCTGACCACGATGCAGCGGCGCATCGTCTGGATCCTGGCGATTCTCGTGGCCGGGTCACGCTTCCTGGCGCTGGCGCGCTCGCTGTGGGACTGGGACGAGGCGCTGTTCTCGTTCGCCGTGCGCGATTACGACGTCGGCGCGCATCACCCGCATCCGCCCGGCTTCCCGCTGTTCATCCTCTTCGCGAAAGCGGTGCACCTCGTCGTGGCCTCGGAGTTCCGTTCGCTGCAGGCGATCTCGATGCTCGGCGCAATCGCGCTGTTCCCGCTGATGATCGTTCTCGGCCGCGAGCTGCGCATGCCCTTCGCGACGAACGTCAGCGCCGCGCTGCTGCTCGCGTTCTCGCCGAACGTCTGGGTGTTCGGCGGCAGCGCGTTCAGCGACGTGCCGTCATTGGCGCTGTCGCTGCTCGCGGTGACACTGCTGCTGCGCGGCTGTCGCAGCACGAGCTCGTATCTGCTCGGCGCGCTCGTGCTCGCGATCGCAGCGGGATTTCGTCCGCAGAATCTCGTGATCGGCATGACCCCGTCGTTACTGGCGACGTGGTTTCGCATTCGCGCCACGCGGTCGCCGCTGCCGCTGGTGCTGGCGATTCTCATCGGCGGCGGCGGCGTGCTCGCGTCTTTCGCCGGCGCCGCGAAAGCCACCGGTTCGTGGGAGCGCTATCGCGAGGCGGTGAAACTGCATCAGCAATACATCACCACCATCGACTCGTACCAGGCGCCGGCTCGTCCGCCGCTCTGGAAGCTGCTCGACGATTTCTTCCTGCGTCCGTATCGGATGGAACGGCTGAACATCGCCACGAGCATTCTCTCGGCGCTGGCGGTGCTCGCGGCCCTGCTCGGGCGTCGCGCGCGGATGCTGATGGTGCTGGCCATCTTCGGTCCGTTTTCGATCTTCGGCTGGATGATGCTCGACATCAATTCGGTGAGCCGCTTCGCGATCGCGTGGATGCCGATGCTGGCCATCGCCACCGCCGAAGGTCTGGCGCTGCTCGGCGCGTTGCTGCGGCAGGAACGTCGCGCGCTGATCGTGGAGCTTCTCGGCGCGGTCTACCTCGTCGGCACGATGTTCACCTGGATGCTGCCGGCACTGCGCATCGTGCGGCGTGAGAAATCGCCACCGGTGCAGGCCATCGACTGGATTCACGACCATCTGCCGCGCACCACCACCATCTTCGTGCACGGCAGCATGGGACCGCACGCCGATCTGCTCCTCGCCGATTATCCGCAGCAGTACTTCGACGAAGATCCGACGCCGCCGCTCGACGGCCGCAAGCCGTGGGTGCTCCGCGAAGGCGGCAGCGGCGCGAAAGGGGCGCAGGTGTTTTCGTATCCGCGCGGCCGCCTCTTTCAGATCGTCCGGCAACGTTACTTCGAAGTGGCCATCGCGCCGGTGTTCGGCCAGCTCGAGTATGGGCCGGGGTGGTACGGCGAAGAGAGCGGCGGCACGAGCGCGTGGCGCTGGATGAGCGGACGCGCGTCCGTGCGGCTCCAGCCGCTGCCGCGCAAAGGACGGCTGACGCTCGCCGGCTACGTTCCGCTCGATGCAATCGCACCGCCGACGATCACCATCACATTCAACGGCCAGCTTCTCGAACGCTTCGTTCCGACGGAAGCGAACTTCAATCGAACGTACGAAGTCGACGCGCGCGCCGGCGCGTGGAACGATCTGCAGTTCGAAACGACGGAAGTGATCAACCAGGCCCGGCGCGGTGTGCCCAACGGCGATCCGCGGGACCTCGGCATCCGCGTCGACTTCCTCGACTGGACGCTGGCCGAGTAATCCGAAAACCGCTGACGTTGCTTGACTCCTGATGTCCGTCAGGAGTTCAATCCCTCCTGCCATACGGCAGGAACGGCAGCGTTCCCTTCTTTCCATATCCCGCCCGCAGCACCAATCCCGAAAAACGGACCTCGCCGTCAGAGCCAGTTCTCTCTGGTCTCTCGTCGCGTGCGCGTGTCCGAGGAGGAAATCGCCCGGATCGAAATGCAATGGTTGTCCGCTCTCTCATCACACGACAGTTCTCGAGGAAACCCAATGAAATCCATTTTCCAGTTGTTTGCCGCAGTGCTTTGCGCCGGTAGTGCGTTCGCCACGTGTGTTGCTCCCGTGGCCGTGAATTCCTCTCCGGCCATCAATGCCGCGCTTTCCGCGGCCGGTGCCGGCGGCACGGTCTATCTCTGCCGCAGTACCGTCTATCCGATTCAGGACACCATCCAGTTCACGCATGCAGACCAGACCCTGCTCACCGAAGGCTTCGACACCGGCAACATTGTGCTGAGCGAGCGTGCGTGGCTCGACATCAACAGCTCCGCGCTGACGACGGCCGTGCGCGGACACGACGTGCCGGGTGCGCATCTGAAGTGGATTCAGGTGAACGGACGCCGCGGTCGTTACGGGCAGGGCAACGGTGCGCTGATCGATTTCGGCGGCACCACCACCGTGAGCGCGACCCGTTCGCAGCTCATTCACGGCGGCTACTTCTTCGACGCGCGCGGCTGGAGCGTGCTCTATGTCTCCGCCGGTGAGCTCGGCTGTTACGGCGTCGAAGTCTCGAACAACGACGTCAACACGGCCGGCAAGCCGCAGGCGGGCGCGTATGCCGACGGGATTTCCTATCAGTGCCGCGACGGCTTCGTGACCGGCAATTACATTCGCGACGTGACGGACGGCGGCATCGTCGTCTTCGGCGCGCCCGGCAGCGTCATCGCCGACAACCGCATCGAGGCGATCGCGCAGCCGATGCTCGGCGGCATCAACCTCGTCGATGACGGTCCGTTCGTGACTGAAAACGGCGACGGCGATTATCGCGGCACGCGCATTCATCACAACTGGGTGAGCGCCACCTCCAAGTTCATTCACGTCGGCATCGGCAGCGGGCCGTATGTGTGGGACTTCAATCAGAACCGCACGCCGGCGTGCTCGATGAACCGCCGCAATGACGGCGCCTACATTCACGAGAACACGGTCACGGGTGCGTACATGGGATACGGATACGCGGTCGACGGCGTGAAGAACTGGACCATCGCCGCCGATAACGTCGACACGGCAACGCACGTCTACACGGCGCGCTACACCGGCTGCACGGGACTGAACGCGATTCCGGGGCGTTTCCAGAAGTATTCGCCGCGGTCGCAGGGAACGTTCCTGCCGCCGTTCACCGAGGCGATTCTCGACAGCGCCGTCAGCGTGACCTACTGACGGATTCCAGCCGAGGGGCGCGCGGGCGTCCCTCGGCTTCGTGATATGAAGCCGCGTCGATGGATCTGAACACGCTCACGTTGCGGCACTCCGGAACGGTGCTGAAGCTTGCCTTCCGCAAGCTGTTCCGGATGCTGGCCAGCATCGGAGCGAAGAAGGAGCCGCGCCGCGAAGCGGGCGAGCCGCTCATCGACGTCAAAGACCTCATCGCCGCATCCTCGATCGAGGAGTTGAATCGGAAAGCGGAGCAGTACTTCAGCGTTCTGCCCGACTGGGACTTTCATCTCGCGAAGCCGTTCAGCACGGTGAAGGATGCGCCGGGCCTGCTGATCAATTTCGCCACGATGCTGCAGGGGCTCGATCTCGCGCCTGGTTTGCGTCTGCTCGACTTCGGCGCGGGAACGGGATGGACGTCGCGCTATCTCTCGCAGCTCGGTTGCGAAGTGATCGTGCTCGATGTTTCGCAGACGGCGCTGGAGATCGCGAAAGAGCTCTATCGACGGCAACCGGTGATCGGCCACTGGCCGCAACCGAAGTTCCTGCCGTTCGACGGCTATCGCATCGACCTTCCGGACGCGAGTGTCGATCGCATTCTCTGCTTCGATTCCTTTCATCACGCGGTCAATCCCGATGCGATTCTGCGCGAGTTTGCGCGCGTGCTGAAACCGGGCGGCATCGCCGCGTTCGCGGAGCCGGGCCCCGATCATTCGAAACGGCCGCCGTCGCAATTCGAGATGCGCACGTACGGCGTGATCGAGAATGACATCGACATCCATGCGATCTGGCGTACGGCACGCGAGGCCGGCTTCAGCGACATTCAGCTCGCGGCGTACAACATCCCGCCGTTTCACGTAGATCTCGAGCATTACGACGAGCTGCTGCGCGGCGGCGAGAGCTACCTGCGCTTCGCGGAGAACACCCGCAGCTTTCTGCGCGACGTGCGCAATTTCTTTCTGCGCCGTGCCGGTGAGGCGCGTCCCGACAGCCGGAAACCGGAGGGGCTGCTGGCGGAGATCCGCATCGATATGCCGTCCGCCGCGAATGCGGGCCAGACGATCGCGGTGCGCGCGACGGTGAAGAATGCCGGGCGCGCGTGGTGGTTGCCGTCGTCGAATCCGTTCGGGGGCGTGTCGCTCGCGTGTCATCTCTACGGCGCGAACGACGAGCTGCTGGCGTTCGATCACGCGTGGCAGCCGTTGACGGACGTGGCCGAGGGGATTGCGCCGGGAGAGAGCGTCGAGGTCGCGTTCGCGCTGCCGGCACTTGCGGCCGGCAGCTACACGATCGAGTTCGACTGCGTCGCGAACCGAGTTGCGTGGTTTGCGCAACTCGGCTCGGAGACGGTTCGTCGTGACGTGACGATCAAGGCTTGAAGTCGAACGTCTGCGGCAGCCACGTCTTCACGCGCTTGCCGTCTTTCATCGGAGAGGTGAAACGGGCGGCGCGCATCGCGCGCACGGCGGCGTCGTTGATGCCGTAGCGTGGCTCACCGCGCAGCACCTTCACCTCGGTGACCTGGCCGTCTTCGTTGATGAACGCGGAGACGATGACGGTCGCGGAGATTTTCTGCTGGCGTGCGAGCGGCGGATAGTTGAGCGACATCGGACGCGTCGGACGCGGCACGACGTCGAGCGAGGAGACATCGATGACGTCGCCTTCGCGCACCGCGGCGCGCTGCACCGGTGCCGGCGCGGGCGCGGTCTGCTGCGGCGTGGCGATCGCCGGAGCGGGCTGCTGCGCCGGTGCGGTCACCGAGGCGGCGGGCGTTTCGGCGACCTGCTCCTGACGCGCGGCTTCACGGCGCTGCTGATCGAGCTGCGCGGCGGTGAGGCCGTTCGTCCGCTCGTCGGCCGGCGCGGACGCGGAGACCTGTGTCGGCGGCGCGGCGGCCGCGGGTGCCGGCGCATTCGCCGCCTGCTTGCGGCGCAGCTCGGCCATGTAGTCGTCCTGCAGTTTCATCATCTCCGCGTTCATCTTCTGGCGCACCGCTTCCTCGAACGCCTTCTGCTGTGCGGCGGGATCGACGGTGCCGGTGGTGGACGTCGCGGTGACGGGCGCGGTCGTCGTCGGCGTGACGGCGATCGGCTCGGTGATGATGCGCGGTTGCGGCGGCGTGATGGCGGCCGCGCTCGTCGTCTGCGCGGCCGGCTTCGCCGTCGGAGTCTTGTTCAGAAACATCCATGCGCCGCCACCGGCGAGGGCGAGCACGACGATCGCCGCGATCGCGAGCGGCAGCTTGCTCTTCGCCTGCGGCGGTTCCGCCGCCGCGGCGCCGAACATCGCCGGCGCGCTGCTCTGCGGCAGCGGCGCGGCCGCCATGGCAGGTGCGGGCGCGGGCTTCGGTGCCTCGAGATACGGTGCGATCGCGACCTTCGTTTCCTTCTCGCGCTCCGCGGTCTCCGCCTCCATCTCCTTCTTCAGAAGATTGCTGAGATAGAACGCGAGATTGAACGTCGTGGCGGAGTACTTGCCGCCGTGCGCGAGCGCGGAGATGGCCTGCTTCATATCGGCCAGCGACGCGTAGCGCATCGACGGATCGAGGTTGAACGATTTGTCGAGGACGAGACGAATGTCGTCGGGAACCGGCGCGCCGAGCGGCGTCTTCGCGGCGCGAACGGCGGGGACGAATGCGCTCGCGGTCGCGGCGTCGGGCGGTTCCTGACCGGTGATCAGCAGGAAGAGGATCGCACCCATCGAGTAGACGTCGTTGGTCTTCTGTCCCGCGCGTTGCTCGGGAGAGAAGTAGCGGCCGAGCTCCGAGGAGATGTTCGGATCGCCGAGGGAGGCCATGAGACCGTTGCCGAGAAGCTGGCCGCCGACGCGGATCTCGCCGTCATCGCTGATCCAGATGAACTGCGGGAGCAGTGCGCCGTGCGAGAGACGCGCGCCGGTGGTGTCGCGCATCTCGCCGATCGTGGCGAGCGAGAGGGCCACCTTTTCGGCGATGACGACGGCCTGATCGATCGGCAGCGGATTCGGCTGCGCATCCTTGCCGCCGCGTCCGCGATCGATGATGTAGCGCAGCGAGCGGCCGCCGGCGTAATCCCAGGCGATGAACGGCGTCGAGCCTTCGACGCCCGCGGTCTGCTCGCGCACGAACGAGGCGCCGTGCAGCTTCGGCAGGAACGACGATGCGGTGGTCGTGCTCGAGGCGAGCGCCTCGCGGCTGCCGCTCGTGAAGCGGCGCAGCGCGACCGTCGGTCCGAGCTCCGTGCCGTCGATCCGACCGGCGCGCCAGAGCTCTCCGAGAGAGTCGTTTTCGAGCTTCTTGAAAAGGATGTACGGACCGAACTGATCGTACGGCTTGTTGCGCGCAGCCATGATGAATCGGACCCCCGGAGTTATTTGTGAGAGGGGCAGGATACACCGAAATTGTTTACAGGACTGTCGCGACTTCCTGCTGCGCTGCGGCCTCGACCGCAGCGCATTACTTCTTCGCCGCCGCGGCTTTGCGCTTGTCGCGGAAGTACTGACGCTGGTACTTCTCGACGTTCGCGGAGTGCTCCTGCAGATTCGTCGCGAAGATGTGCGAGCCGTCGTTCTTCGCGACGAAATAGAGGTACGGCGACTTCGCCGGCGCTGCCGCCGCGCGCAGCGATGCGAGGCCCGGGTTCGCGATCGGACCGGGAGGGAGACCGGGGGTGCGATAGGTGTTGTAGGGCGAGGCGATCTGCAGATCGGCCTTGCGGATGTTGCCGTCCCACCGCCCCGCGAGCTTGAGCGCGTAGATGACCGTCGGGTCGGCGCCGAGGAGCATTCGCTTCTGCACGCGATTCATGTAGACCGACGCGACGATCGGTCGTTCCTGCGGCAGCTGCGCCTCGGTCTCGACGATCGAGGCGAGCGTCACGGTCTGATGCGGATCGAGCCCGGTCGTGATGTACGCGATCTCGCTGCCCCAGTGCTTGCGGAAGTTGTCGACCATCGCCCGCACGATCGTCTTCGCCGGTGTGCCGGGATCGAACTTGTAGGTGTCGGGGAAGAGATAGCCTTCGAGCGAGTCGGCCTGCGGCGCGATGTCGCGAATGAGATCGGCGTCGCCGGTTTCTTTCTTCCAGTCGTCCTCCGTGCCGAGCCCTTCGTCCGAGAAGATCTTGCCGATGGCGAAGCGATCGAGCCCTTCCCGGATGGTGATGCTCTTGAGGATCACGTCGCCGCGCACGAGCTTGTCGATGACATCGACGGCAGAGATCGGCGCATCGAATTCGTAGACGCCCGCTTTGAGGGAATCGCGGCCGCGGAAGATCTTCATGTAGACGAGCGGAATCCACTCGTCGCGCACCACGCCCTCTTTTTTCAGCTGCTGGAGGATCGCGGCGGTGCGTTGTCCGCGGCGGACTTCGACGCGCTGCTTCGCATCGGGCCAGCCTTTGTACGTCGTCCGCATCGCGCGCCAGAAAAACCAGCCCGCGCCGATGCCGAGGAGCACCGCAAAGATGGCGATGGTGAAGAGGGACTGCAGAACTTTGCGGCAGCCCTTTTTCGACTTACTGCGTGCGATGGTTTCCTCCGTCCTGGCCGTGATGATCGAGATACGATTGCAGGATCACCGCGGCGGCGTACATGTCGATGTCCTTCTGCGCATCGCGTCGAGTGCGGCGTGTGGCGCGCAGGCGTTCCGCGGCTTCGACGGTGGAGAGGCTCTCATCCCAGAGCACGACCTCTTTGCAGGTTCGCTGCCTCAGCTCGTTCGCGAAGTCGTGAAACTTCTGTTCAGCCGCGGAGGCATGGTTCCGTTTCGGAATGCCGACCACGAAGGACGACGCTTCGAGCTCGCGCGCGAGACGCTCGAGCTTCGCCACCACGTCGCCTTCGTTGCGCAGCACGGAATGCGGCGTGGCCATGATCCCGGAGTCGCTCACGGCGATGCCGATCCTGCGCGCCCCGAGATCGATTCCGATGATCATCGGCGGATTGTAGTTTGGTTGTCGGGAGGACCGAAGTCGGGAGCCCGCCACCACTCACCTGTTTCTCGGCGAAGCGGTCCCCCCGGCAACCGACAACCGACTCCCGACAACCGACACCAACTACAATCTCGAAAGCTGCCATGAAAAACTTCAATCTCGACGCCATTCTCGAGGCGATGCTGAAGGTTTCGGACCGGGTCTCCGATCTCAATTTCTCGGTGGGCCGGCCGCCGCAGGTGGAAGTGGACGGGCAGCTGGTGCCGGTGAATTTTCCGGGACTGCCGCGGCTCACGCCGTTCCAGACCGAGATGATCGCCATGCACATGCTGCGCGGCGATCGCGAGCTGACGCGCACGCTGCTGACGAACGGCTCGGTCGATCTGTCGTATTCGATTCCGCGCAAGACGCGTTTCCGCGTGAACGTCTTCGCGCAGCGCGGGACGTACGCGATCGTGCTGCGCGTCATCCCCGAGGGCGTGCCGACGCTGGACATGCTCAAGCTGCCGCGCGAGCTGCACAACATCCCGAAACTGAAAAACGGCATCGTCCTCGTCACCGGGCCGACCGGCTCGGGCAAGTCGACGACGCTGGCGGCGCTGATCAACGAAATCAATCAGAACTACGCGTATCACATCATCACCATCGAAGACCCGGTCGAGTACATGCACAAGCATGTGAAGTCGACCGTGAATCAGCGCGAGATCGGCGCCGACACGAAGACGTTCTCGCTGGCCTTGCGCGCGGCGCTGCGGCAGGCGCCGAAGGTGATTCTGATCGGCGAGATGCGCGACGTGGAGACGATCGAGATCGCCATGGAAGCGGCCGAGACGGGCCACCTCGTGCTCTCGACGCTGCACACCATCGATGCCGCCAAGACGGTCGATCGCATCATCGGCGTCTTCCCGAAAGATCAGGAGCCGCAGATCCGCACGCGACTCTCGCAATCGTTCCGCTACATCATCTCGCAGCGTCTCCTGCCGAAGATCGGCGGGGGGCGTGTCGCGGCGCTCGAAGTGCTGAAGTCGACGATGCGCACCCGCGACTACATCGTCAAAGGCGAGTCGGAAGGACGCTCGCTCAGCGACGCCATGCACGATGGCAGCGTCGACGGCATGCAGACGTTCGACGACGAGATCGAGAAGCTGTGGCAGCAGGGCGTGGTGAGTAAAGAGACCGCGCTCGCGTACGCGACGAATCCGACGAACCTCGGGCTGCGGCTCAGCGACGACGCACCGCAGACGGGCGGCGACGACAACTCGATGCTGTCGATGCTGGAGTAACGATGAAGATCACCTGCACGAATTGCCAGAA
Source organism: Thermoanaerobaculia bacterium (assembly GCA_036261885.1). Classification (GTDB taxonomy): domain Bacteria; phylum Acidobacteriota; class Thermoanaerobaculia; order Gp7-AA8; family Gp7-AA8; genus QHVT01. The sequence continues at coordinate 75,610 of DATAJY010000015.1, forward strand.
AGCCCTCTCGATCGATGAGACCAAACTGCCGATGCGCGAGGTGTCGTTTCCCTGCCCGGTGTGCAAGGCGAAACTGACCGTCGATCGCCGCGAGCTCGAAGGACAGGCGAGCGCGCCCGCCGCGGCGCCGGCGCCGGCATTGTCGGCGCAGCATGCACACGCGCAGGACGACGACGATCATGCGAACGAGTTCGGCGAGAAGGCGCTCATCGTCGGCAAGGACGATCCGCTGCTGCGCCAGGCCTCGAAGCTCATCGGCTACCTGCCGGTCGTGCATGCCGATGCGGCCGCGGCGCGCGAGTACTACATGCAGGAGTTCCCGCATGTGGTGTTCCTCTATCCGCAGCAGCTCACCGCGCCGCCGCTCGAAGCGCTCGCGCCGATCATCTCGCTCGCACCGATCGATCGCCGCAAGTCGTTCTTCATTCTGATCGCCGATAACCTGCGCACATTCGACGGCAACGCCGCGTTTCTCTACGGCGTGAATCTCGTGGTCGCGTCGAAAGACCTCGGACAGTTCAGCGAGATCTACCGCGAAGCGCACAACGCGCACGAGCGGATGTACGCGAGCGTGAACGCGGTGATGCGCGAAAAGCAGCTCGCGTAAAACGAAAACGGACGCCGTAAGGCGTCCGTTTCGGTTTTGCAGCAACGCGATTTTTCTTACTGCGACTGCACACCCTCCGGGTACTGCACGAACGTGCCGTCGGCGAAGATGATGTCGCAGTCGTAATCGGTCGTGACGAACACCTGATTCGTGTTGTCCGGCCCGGCCGAACGATCGGCGCCGTACGAGCGGATGGCGTACGCCGACGTGCTCGATCCGACCCGGAACTGCTCGTTCCACCCGTCGAACTGCGGCACGTGTTTGACGTACGTCGGCTCGAGCGTGCTGGCGATGGTCGACATCTGTGCCGTGGTGGCCGGCCAGGAGATGCCGGCCGCGTTGTATCGATTGACGTCTGTGGCGCGTGCTTCCCAGGCCGTGCCGATGGTGCGCATGTCAGCCATGGTTCGCTTCTGCCGCGAGCGCTGCATCGCGTTCAGCAGATTCGGAATTGCGATCGCTGCAAGTATCCCGATGATCGCGACGACGATGAGTAGCTCGATCAGCGTGAACCCTTTGTCACTCCTCCTCATGGAACCTCCTCTTTCTCTGTAAGGCTCCCAAGGGCAAGCGACGTACCATGTGGCACGAATCGATAAGTGTCTGCGGGTCAACGATTTGTGCGGTGGGCCGACTCTCCGCAAGGATGGATTTGGACGTTAATTATTCGCGGTGCTGACAACGATTGTCAGCAAAAAATGGAAGGAGGGGGTAGGAGTGAGCGAGCACAAAAACAAAAACGGGCGCCGAGAAGGCGCCCGTTTACGAGAACCGGTCGTGGGCCGGTGAAAACTACTGGGACTGAACGCCTTCCGGGTAGTAAACGAAGTTGCCTTCCGAGAAGATGATGTCGCAGTCGAAGTCGCCGGTCGTGGCAACGGTGTTGGTGTTGCTGCCCTGCTGGATCGACTTGTCGGCGCCAGCGGAGAGGATCGAGTACGAGCTGGTGTTGTAACCAACGCGGAACTCGTAGCTCCAACCGTCGAACTGCGGGACCTTCTTCATGTACGTCGGCTCGAGGCGGCCTTTGACGGTCGTGCTGATCGTCTCGCCCGCGGCCGGCCAGGAGATACCGGCGGCGTTGTACTGGTTCATGTCCGTCGCACGGGCTTCCCACGCAGTCGCGATGCTGCGCATGTCAGCCATCGTGCGCTTCTGACGCGAACGCTGCATGGCGGTGAGCAGGTTCGGGATTGCGATGGCGGCGAGGATGCCGATGATCGCCACGACGATCAGCAGCTCGATGAGGGTGAAACCTTTCTGCTTCCTTTTCATTAAACCTCCTTTGGTGACCGCGAGAAGGGCAAGCGGTATACCACTGTGAGCGAAGTTCTAACGTACTGAGAATGAAGCGTTTGTTACTGACCGCCGCGTAGATTTCCGGCGATTCTGACGGTTTTTGTTGCGAGCTCGTGACAATAGTTGTCAGTCGCGTTCCGCCCAGTCCTGCACGACGTTTTTCATGAAGTCCACACCATCCGCGAAGTGGACGATGCTGATCCGCTCGTTCACGCCGTGGATCGACACCGATTGCCCCAGCTCGACCGGGTAGGGAGAGACGCCGTAACAGGTGATTCCGCGCGGCCGCAGGAAGCGCGAATCGCTCGATGACCGGTAGCCGAGAAGCGGTCCGGCCGGGGTCTGGTAACGGCGGGTCGCCTCGCGCGCGAGCAGCGCGAAGAGCGGCGTGTTCGACGACGAGACCGGCGCCGGTCCTTCCTTCGACCAGACGCGCTTCACCTGCACGCCTTTCGACGCCGCGAGCTCCTGCAGCCAGGCGATGCGCGCGTCGGGATTTTCGTCCGGAAGATTGCGCAGGTGCAGATCGATCAGCCACTCGCCGTCGCGCTGAAACGTGTCGGAGGCCCAGATCGTGTTGTGCGTCAGCTCGCGATACGCGGCCGGCAATCGCCAGAACGTTCCCTCCCTCACGGAACGATCGATGTCTTCGAGATCGGCGCGGTAGGCGATGCGCGTCGGTGCAGCGCTGCGGAAGTAGTCCCGCACCGCGGGGAGAATGCGCAGCGGCGTGCGCGGAAACATGTGCGGCTCGAGCGCGATGCGAAAGCGCCGCAACGTCTCGCGATCCGGCGCGGTCATGGTGATCTTCACGAGCTGTTTGCCGCCCACTTCGATTCCGAAGTAGGTCATCCGCTCGCGCACGATCTCCGTCACGCCTCCCTCGGTGATGCCGTACTCGAGCTGGTCGAATACGTCCGGCCGGTGCGCGAGCAGCCACTGCATGCCGAACTCGCTGCCGGTTTCTTCATCGGCCGTGGCGAGGAACACGAGATCGTGCTCCGGTTTCGTTCCGCTCTTCGCGATCTCGACGAACGCGAGCAGCTGGGTGATGGCAATGCCTTTCATGTCCAGCGTGCCGCGCCCGTACATCGCGTCCGCGACGAACGTTCCCCCGAACGGCGGCTGTCTCCAGGTGCCGTTCGGCGGCACGACGTCGATGTGATTGAAGAGCAGCAGCCCGTGGCCTTTGTTCTTCCCGGCGATGCGCGCGTACACGTTGAGCCGCTGCGGCGCGGACTCGATCAATTCCGCGTGGATGCCGTTTTTCTCGAGCAGCGCGGCGAGCCAGCGCGCGCCGGTTGCCGCACCGGCCGGCGTCGAGGTGTCGATGCGGACGTACTCCTGAAGCAGCAGTACCTCCGGCGTGATGACCGGTTTCTTCGGGATGTACGTCTGATCACGGCGCAGCTCTTCCTTCGTCCGCTCGTTCCAGAAATAGGCGCCGATCGTGGCGGCGATGGCGACGGCGACGACGATCGCGGCGGCGATGCGCTCGTTGCGGTGCCTTCGTTTTTTTCGGGCGAGCTCGGCGTCGGTCATCGTTGAGCGAGCATTCTGCGCTTCCGCACGAACGCCGCCATGAGCAGGATCACGAACGACCCGCCCGAGATCTGCATCGCGGCGACGGCGATCGTGTTGCGGTAACGCATTTCGATGCGATGGCGGCCCGCGGGAACCGGCACGCCCTGGAAGGCGATGTTCGTGACCTGCGGGCTCACGGGGTTGCCGTCGAGGGTGACGTGCCAGAACTTGTGCGGCGTCACGCTCATCACGAGGTACGCGTTCCCGGAGCTCTCGACGTCGATGACGGCGGTGTTCGCCGTTTCGCGCACGCCGTTCACGACGCCTTTGGCCGGTACGAACGCGCGCTCCTTCACGAACGCGACGCTGCGGCTGTAGCTGCCGTCGATGAGCTTCTTCACGAAGTCTTTGCGATCGCGGATGGTGACCAGCTGATCGGCGAAGTAGTAGCGCGGCTGCAGGTCGACCTCGACGTACTGCAGCGGCTCCGCGGTCTTCATCTTTCCGTGGACGCGCTTCTTCTCCTCGTCGAACGGTTTGTACAGCGCGCGATAGCGGACGTTGGCCATGGCCACGAACGGCTTCCACCAGTCGGCGCGGCCGGAGCGCTTCACGTCCCACACCGAATCGGTGAGATCGATCGACGGCAGCAGCGCGGTCTTGTCATAGTCGCGTTCCATGGCCATGCTCAGGCCGTTGCCGGCCGGCGTCATCGGAAAGAGGCCGTTGCGCACGATCCAGTAGACGGCGTCGCCGGTGGAGAAGTATTTGCGGGCCATCTCTTCCTGGCCGTACCAGTCGGCCTCGTGGAAGATGCGATAGGTCGAGCGGTCGCCTTCGAGATGGCGCAGCGACGACGGCGCTCTGGTGAAGAACTCCGCCGGCATGCGCGGATTGAGCTCGTGTACGACCGGCAGCAGATCGGCGAGCACGAAGATGCCGAGGAGGGCGAGCCAGAGCGGACGTTTCAGGATGCGCAGGGACCAGAGCAGCGCGAAGAGGAACGCGCCGCGTGCGGCCGCGATCATCCACCCTTCGTGCGACATCTTCGTCATCACCGCGGCGCCTGCCCCTTTGAGTCCCCACAATTTCTGAAAGAGATCGTCGTAGAGCGGAGTGAAGCCGAAGAGCGCGAGTGCGGTGGCCACCATCGTCGTCGCGGCGACGAAGCCCATGGCCGACTCTCGAATGGCGTCGTCGCCGTCGAGCATCTTGTCGAAGAGCTGCGAGGCGAACACGATGATCGCGAAGATTCCGATCAGCGCGAATTTCTCGGGATAGCGAATGGACGTGGCCACGCCGGCGTCGTAGAGAAACCGGAGAAACGGCGTGTGTCCGCCGAGTGCCATCAGGAGTGAGAAGGCGCAGAGGATCAGCACGAAGCGTCCGCCGCGCGGCTTCACGAAAATCGCACCGACGGCGAGCGCGGTGACGAGCAGTCCCGCGTAAATATTGAAGAGGAACGGCGAGCCCATGCCGGGATAGAGACCGCCGGCCCAGTACCACGTCACGCGGTCGACCGACATGCGGCCGAGGAAGTTCGGATAGATGAGCTCCGACAGCTTCGCCCACGGAAAGCTCCACGCGCTGACGAGAGAAAAATCAAACGTGCGCGAGCGCGCGGAATCGCCGACGTGATCGATGGCCGGCAGCATCTGTGCGGCACCGACGGCGATCGCGCTGATCGAGATCAGGGCGATGAAGACGACGCGCGAGAGCATCTCCGGAATGGCGTGCGTCCACGGCAGGTCCCAGTCTCTTGCCGCGTACCAGCCGCGATAGAGCGCGTACATGCCGATGAGGAAACCGGTCTGCATGACGGTGGTCGGTTCGCCGACCAGGAATTGCAGCCCGAGAAAGATTGCGGAGAGCGCGAAATCGCGCAGCGTCGGTCGCAAGAGAAACCGCCTCACGAAGAGACAGGTGAGCGGCAGCCACGCGGCGCAGAAGAGGATCGGCAGCAGGTTGATGTACGAGAGATAGATGCCGCCCAGTCCGAAGGCGAGCGCTCCGAAGAAAGCGGAGGAGACGCGCAGCTCCATCGAGCGCAGCAGCGCGTACATGCCGAGCAGGCCGATGTAGATGTGCACGAGGATGTGCAGGCGGTAGCCGAGGTCGTAGCTCGGGAGAAGAATGAGCCAGGTGAGCGGGTAGAAGACTTCGTGTTCGGGGTTCGCGGCGATCGGCTGGCCGGCGGAGAACTGGCGGTTCCACCAGGGGAACTCGCCGTTCTGCACGATCGTGCGCAGTACCTGCTTGGTCGGGTAGTAGTAGCGCGTCAGATCGCGCATGTAGAAGTTGCCCCTGCCGGCCAGCACGTCGGCGAAGAACAACGTTGCGATGAGGGCGAGCAGCGCTACGGCGAGCCAGTCTTTTCGACGCGATTCCTGCACAGGGCGCGCATTGTACCGATGAGGGCGGCGAGCGCGATGGCGGAGATCGCCGCGCCGATCCAGAGGAGCGGATTCGCGTAGCGCATGGTCACGACGTGCCGGCCGCGCGGAACGATCACGCCCTGGTAGGCGATGTTCGTCGGAATGGCGCGCACCGCGCGTCCATCGATGGCCAGCTGCCAGTACTTGTGCGCGGTCACGCTCATCACCAGAAACGCGGTCCCCTCGCTCTCGACGTCGATGCGCGCGCCATTGTTCGTCTCGTGCACCTGCAGCACGCGCGCGGCGGACGGCGTGAATGCGGCCGCTTCGATGAACGCGACGTCGCGCGGGAATCTCTCCCGGCGCAGATGCGCGAGAAAGTCGTTCGTGTCTCGGATCGAAACGAGTCGCGAGCTGAAGTAATGACGCGGTGTGCCTTTGCCACCGGCGAAACGGACCGGCTCGACGTTGCGGACGATTCCGCCCGCTTCGGCGAAGGCAGCGCCGGGATTGCGATAGACGCCGATGAAACGGATGTTCGACATCGCGGCGAAGGCATTGATCCAGTCGGGATGTTTTTCTTCGGCGAGCTTCGAGGCGGCGAGCGTGAAGTCGGTCGAACGCGCGAGGCCGGTCAGGTCGTAGTCGTTGTCGAGTGCGAGGCGGAAGTTCCACGACAGCGGCGAGAGTGGCAGGAGCTCGTTGCGGCGGATCCACGGCCAGTCGGGATGATCGAGGAGGTATGCCTGCGCGTTGCGGCTCTTCGTGCTCCATTCGGCCAGCGAGAAGAGGCGATAGTCGTTGCGGTCGCGCGGCAGTGCCTGCAGTGCGCGCGGCTCGTCGTAGAAGGACGCGTCGATGCGTGGAGCGAGCGGGATCACGACCGTGGCGAGATCGACGAGCACGAAGGCGGCGATCGCGGCGAGTGCGAGCGGTTTTCGCAGGCGCGGCAATGCCGCGATCACGAGCAGCAATGCGGCGACGCGTCCGAGCTGATCGCGCGAGGCGATGCCGATCACCACGAGCACGGCCAGCATGGCGATGCGCATCGCGCGGTCGCCGTCGAGCAGGCGTTCGAGCGCGTGTGCGGCAAACACGATCGCCGCGAAGATGCCCATGATCAGAAACTTCTCGGGATAGCGGATCACCGCGGCCACGCCGAGGTCATGGAGCAGGCGCAGGAGCGGCGTGTGACTGCCGGCGGCGAGCAGTAGCGAAGACGCGAGAATCGAAAGAAAGAGCCCGCGTCCGCGGATGCGCGTGACGAGCGCCGCGACGGCGAGTGCGCCGAGCAGCATGCCGATGTAAATCGAGCGGAAGAACGGCGCGGTGCCGGGATAGAGCTCGTCGAGTCTCGGATTGCGCACGTGCGGCGCGAACGAGCCGAGCGGGTACGGCGTCACGAGCTCCGCGAGGCGCAGGGGAGGAGTGCTGCGCATCGCCACGCGCTCGAACGTCGCGCCGCGCGCGCGGTTGGTATCGCGAAAGAGGTCGAGCAGCGGCAGGAGCTGCACCGAGGCGAGCAGCAGTGCCACGCACGCGATCAGGGCGACCGAGAGAATGCGGCGGCGCGCGTAGAACGCGAGCACGATTCCGGTCTGCAGTACCGTGGTCGGCTCGCCGATCAGCAGTTGCATCGCCAGCGCGAGTGCGGCGTACGCGAACGCGCGCCGGTCCCCGCGCAGAAAGCGTCGCGTGAAGAGGCAGACCAGCGGAATCCAGGCGGCGCTGAAGAGAAACGGGAACGTATTCGTCGCGCTGACGAGCAGACCGCCGCAGCCGAAGGCGAGCGCTCCGATGGTCGCTGGAAACGGCCGCAGCTCCATCGAGCGCAGCAGCGCGTACATGCCGGCCGCGGCGAGCATCAGATGAAAGACGATCAAGAGATGAAAGCCGGCGCGGAAGCTCGGCAACAGGATCAGCCACGTCGGCGGATAGAAGACGCGATGCGCGGAGTTCGCGGCCAGCGGCTGGCCGGCGGAGACGTAGGGATTCCACTGCGGGAACTCGCCGTGCTGCACGATCTCGCGCAGCACTTTTTCGAGCGGCCAGTGATAGCCGCTGACGTCGCCGAAGTAGAGGACGCGATCGCCGAACAGCACGTCGGCGAAGAGGACGAGCGGCACGAGGATCACGATCGCCAGAGCGATCCGGTCGTGCCGTCGTGCGGCGTTCATGGCATCGCGGGAACGGGTTTCGTCGCGCCGGCGCGGTCGCGGAAGATCGGATGCGACCAGATCTTCTTCTTGTGCAGCTTGTAGAAGAACATCGTCTTCAGAATCGAGAGTCCGTAGCGGCAGCCCTTGATGAAGCCGACCTGTGAGGCCTCGTCGAAGTAGCGCGTCTGGATCGGCACTTCCTGGATGCGCAGATGTTTGGCCACGGCCTGGGCGATGATCTCGGTGTCGAAGACGAAGTCGTCGGAGTTCGCCTCGAAGTTGACGGTTTCGAGAAACTTCTTCGAGTAGGCGCGGAAGCCGGAGTGGTACTCGGAGAGATAGACGTAGAACGTCGCGTTCTCGACCATCGTCAGGAAGAGATTGGCGAAGTACTTCCACTTCGGCATGCCGCCTTCGATGGGGCGGCCGCCGAGCATGCGCGAGCCGAAGACGGCGTCGCATTCTCCGCGCAGGAGCGGCTTGACGAGCTCGGGGATGATGGTCGGATCGTATTGATGGTCGGGATGGACCATGACCATGATCTCGCCGTCCATCTCTTCCATCGCCGTGCGATAGCAGGTTTTCTGGTTGCCGCCGTAGCCGCGGTTCTTCACGTGCACGACGGTCTTGATGCCGAGCTCGCGCGAGAGCTCGACGGTGCGGTCTTTCGAGCAGTCATCGACCAGCAGGATCTCGTCGACCCAGTCTTTGGGGATGTCGTCGTAGGTGGCCTGAAGCGTTTTTTCCGCGTTGTACGCGGGCAGAACGGCGATGACTTTTTTCTCGTGGAGCGGCATTGGCGGGGCGCAAGATAACACGGCCGGCGTGGCCCGCGGCGCGTGCTAGGCGCGCAGGCCGGCGCGTACGAGATCGCTGAGCACGACTCCGTTCGCGGCGCAGAGATCGGCGATCGCGCGATACGCCTCCAGACGATTGCCTTCGCGCAGCAGCGCGAGCACATCGAGAGCGATGAGCTCGTCGAAGAAACGCTTGCGATCGGGATCGGTCGGAAGCTTCGGCGACGACTTCGCGGCATCGCGCAGCGAGCCGAGGATGTCGTTCATCTCCGCGTATTCGGCGCCGATCGCATCCTGCAGGTCGTGTTTGACGACGCGCGCGAACGCGGGCGACTTGCCGCCGGTCGAAACCGCAATCTGAATCGAGCCGTTTTCGACGACGGCCGGAACGATGAAGTCGCAGCGCGAGGTGTCGTCGACGACGTTGACGAGCACGCCGCGCGCGCGGCAGTCATCGGCGATACGTTGATTGACCGCTGCCGCACTCGTCGCGGCGATCACGAGCGTGGCGTCGCCGAGATCGTGCTGGTCGTAATTCTTCTGCCGCAGCGTGAGCCGTCTTTCCCGCGCGGCCTGCTCGATCTCGCTGACGCATTCGGGAGCGATGACGGTGACGTTCGCGCCGTGCCGCAGCATCGACTCGACTTTCCGCGCGGCGACGCCGCCTCCTCCGACGATGACCACCGACCGTCCCTCGAGATCGAGAAAGATCGGGTAGTAGGGGAACGCCTTGCTCACGCGTTCGATGCTGAGCCTTCGGCACCTGCGCCGTCAATCGCGCGGCGGCGAACGAACAGGAACAATCCGAGGAGCGAGGCGAGGGAGATTGCGCCGCTGGCGGCGATCAGCGGGTTCGCGTAGCGCATTTCGACGACATGTTTTCCGGGCGGCACGAGCACGCCCTGATAGCCGACGTTCGTGCGCACGGCGTCGGTCTCATTGCCGTCGATGGTGAGACGCCAGTACTTGTGCGGCGTCACGCTGATCACCAGAAACGCGGGACCGAGCGCCTCGACATCGAGCCGCGCACTCTGCGTCGTTTCGCGCACGCGCACGATGCGCGCCGGGGCAGGGGTGAAGGCCGGTGCCTCGATGAACGTCATTCCCGGAACGTATCGCTGGCGCTGCAACCGCGCCGCGAAATCGTGTCGATCCTCGATGGTGATCAACTGCCGTGCGAACCAGTAGCGCGGATTGGGACCGGTGAAACGGAACTCGACCGGTTGCACCGCCCGAGGGTTGCCGTTTGCTGCGGCGAAGGCCTGCTCGCCGTCGCGATAGACGATCGCGTAGTGCACGTTCGACATCGTGATGGCCGGCTGCAGCCAGGCGCCGCCGTTCACGCGCAGCTCCGCCATCGCGGCGCGAAAATCTTCGGACGGCGTCAGCGTCGTCAGATCGAAATCGTTGTGCAGCACGAGCTGGAAGTCGTGCGTGGCCGGCGAGTAGGGAGTGAGTGTATTGCGTCGCAGCCATTCGCCTTCCGGTTGCGGGCGAAAGTACGGATCGCTCGCGCCCGCGGGCGCGGCGTCATCGCCGTAGTGGTAGACGCGGTACTCGCCGCGATTCTTCGGCAGCGCGCGCGCGAACGACGGCTCGTCGTAGAACGAACGATCCGCGCGTGGTGCCAGCCGCGGAACGAGACTGCCGACATCGGCGACGACAAAGAGTGCGAGCAGGAGACGCCACAGCGCCGGGCGCATGCGCGTCGAGGCGAACAGAATCAGCAGCAACGCAATCGCACGCGCGGCGGCGAAGACCCACGTCTTCTGCGCGACCGGCAGCATCGCGCGGATGTCGAAGCCGTCCGGCACGAGCCAGACGCGCCGGAAGAGCGGTTCCCACAGCGACGTGCTGCCAGTGAGGGCGAGCGTCGAAGAAATGGCGACGACGCCGATTGCGGCGAGAAGCGCGGCACGTCGTGCGCGCGCGTCGCCGCGCAACACGTCATCGAGCGCGCGTCCCGCGAAGACGATGCTGGCGAAGATGCCGATGATCAGAAATTTCTCGGTGTAGCGAATGGCGCTGGCGATGCCGGCGTCGTACGCGATGCGCAGCAGCGGTGTGTGCGCGCCGATCGACGCGATCAGGGAGATCGCGGCGATCGTGAGATAGAGCGCGCTGCCGCGTTTGCGCGTCGCCAGGCCGGCGATCACGCCGATGACGATCAGCAGGCCGGAGTAGATGCTGTAGAAAAATGGCTTGAAGGATCCGCGATAGACGCCGCCGCCCCAGTATTCGTTGAGCGCGATCGGATCGGGCTCGCCGAGGAGTTGCGGGTTGAGGAGCTCGGCGACGCGCACCGGCGGGAGACTCCACTTCTCGACCATCTCGAACGGGATGCCGCGCGAGCGGACGGAATCGCGGAAGTGATCGAACGTCGGGATGATCTGCACCGCGGCGATGAGCGTCGCGACGAGGCAGAGCGCGGCGACCACTCCCAGTTTTCGGGCAACCGTGCCGCGTCCATGGAAGATCGCGTAGAGGCCGAGCAGTGCGCCGGTCTGGAGCGTCGTGGTCGGCTCGGCGACCAGGAGTTGCAGCGACAGAAAGAGCGCGGCGATCGCGAAGTCCCGCCGTGTGCCGTCCCGCAACGCGCGTCGTGCGTAGAGGCAGATCCACGGAATCCACGCGGTGCTGAAGAGAAACGGAAAGAGATTCAGCTGCGAGGTGAGCAGGCCGCCGAGTCCGAACGAAAGCGCCGCCAGCACCGACGCGGTACGGCCGGTCTGCATCGAGCGCAGCAGCGTGTACATGCCGAACGTGGCGATGTAGACGTGCACGAGCGCATGCAGATGAAAGCCGAGACTGAAGTTCGGCAGCAGGATCAGCCACGTGAGCGGGTAGAAGATCTCGTGGGCCGGATTCGCCGCCAGCGGCTGGCCGGCGGCGATGAATGGATTCCAGTACGGGAACTCACCGCCGAGCACGATCTCGCGCAGGACGTGGCGGAGCGGATAGTGGTAGGTGAAGACGTCGCGCGTGTGGAGGACGTTGAAGCCGAGAAGGACGTCGGCGAAGAGAAGCGTCGGGAGCGCCGCGAGAATCGCCAGCGCCACCCACTCCTTCTTGCGCGCTTCAGTCACTTCAGTAGATCGGGAACCGATCGCACAGCGCTTTCACTTCGGACTTCACCTTCGCGATCACGCCGGCGTCCCCTTTCGAGTCGAGCACGCGCGCAATCATTTCCGCAATCGTCTTCATCTCCGCCTCGGTGAGGCCACGGGTCGTCACGGCCGGCGTGCCGATGCGGATGCCGCTCGCGACCATCGGCTTGTTCTGGTCGAACGGAATCGTGTTCTTGTTCACGGTGATGCCGGCCGCTTCGAGCATGTTCTGCCCGTCTTTGCCGGTGATGCCTTTCGAGAAGACGTCGGCCATGAAGAGATGATTGTCGGTGCCGCCGGAGACGATGCGGAAGCCGGTGCCGGCGACCGCCGTGGCCAGCGCCTTCGCGTTCTTCACGACCTGTCCCTGATACGCGCGGAACTCGTCGGAGAGCGCTTCCTTGAACGCTACCGCCTTCGCCGCGACGATGTGCACGAGCGGTCCGCCCTGCACGCCGGGGAAGACGGCGCGATCGAGATCCTTCGCGTGCTGTTCCTTGCAGAGCACGAGGCCGGAGCGCGGTCCGCGCAGTGTCTTGTGCGTCGTGGTGGTGACGAAGTCGGCGTACGGAACCGGCGACGGGTGATGGCCGGTGACGACCAGGCCGGCGATGTGGGCGATGTCCGCCATCATCAGCGCGCCGACGCCGTCGGCGATCTCGCGAATGCGCTTGAAGTCGATGAAACGCGAGTACGCGGAGGCGCCGCAGATGATCATCTTCGGCTTGTTTTCCTCCGCGATCTTCTGCATCTCGTCGTAGTCGATGAGCTCATCTTCCTTGCGCACGCCGTAGGCGACGACTTTGAAATCGCGGCCGCTGTACGAAAGCGGATGGCCGTGCGTGAGGTGTCCACCGTGCGAGAGGTCCATGCCCATGATCGTGTCGCCCGGCTTGAGCATGGCGAAGTAGACCGACATGTTGGCCTGCGAGCCGGAGTGCGGCTGCACGTTGGCGTGCTCGGCGTGGAAGAGCTTCTTCGCGCGCTCGATGGCGATCGTTTCGACGACGTCGGTGGGACCGCAACCGCCGTAGTAGCGTTTCCCGGGATAGCCTTCCGCGTATTTGTTCGTGAAGACGGAGCCCATGGCCGTGAGCACGGCGTGCGACACGTGATTCTCCGAGGCGATGAGCTCGAGCGTGTCGTTCTGGCGCGCCGTTTCGACGCGGATGGCATCGGCGATCTCGGGGTCGACGGCGTCGATGTCGCGGTGGAGGAACTCGTGGCCGGTGGCGCTGTTCGTCATGTCGCGCGGATCTTATCCAAAAAAGCGATCGCGGCTCCGGCGAGGTAGAGCGAGCCGGTAATCACGATGTTGCGCTCCGGCGCTGCGAGCGCGGCGCGAAAGGCGTCGTCGGGATTCGGAATCGCGGTCGCGCCCGCGAACGAGCCGGCTTTGACGGAACGCGGCGGATACGGCTCGGTGGCGATGATGCGATCGAAAAGCGGAAAGAGTTTCCCGACGACCGGCGCGATTTCCTTGTCGCTCATGATGCCGAAGACGAGCAGACGCGGCCGCGCGACATGCGCATCGAAGAACGGCGCGGTCTGCGCGATCGCATGCGCGTTGTGGCCGCCGTCGATCCAGATCTCTTTGCCGCGCAGCTCGATGCGCTCGAGTCGCCCGCGCCAGCGCGTGTTCGCGACGCCGCGCGCGATCGCCGCTTCATCGATCCCGAGCTCGCGCGCCGTCCTCACCGCCAGTGCGGCGTTGCGTCTCTGAAAGTCGCCGGCCAGCGGCGACGCGATTTCCTCGGTGACATGAAGAACGCGCGCATCGAACTGTGCGGCCCGGCTGCGGATGACGTCGAGGACGAGCGGATCGTCGTTCGTCGTCAGTACGAGCGCATGACGATGAATCACGCCTGCCTTCTCTCGGGCGATGGCGCGCAACGTGTTGCCGAGGTACTCCATGTGATCCATGCCGATCGGCGTGATCACGGCCGCGATCGGTTTGACGACGTTCGTGGCATCGAGACGCCCGCCCATGCCGACTTCGAGCACGGCGATGTCGCACTTTGCTTTCGCGAACGCGATGAATGCGATCAGCGTCAGCGCTTCGAAGTACGTTGGGGTGATGCCGATCTGTTCCGCGGCCTGCTGCATCCCGATGATGCATTCATCGAGAAGCGCGGGCTCGATGTTGCGGCCGTCGATGGTCCAGCGTTCGTGGATGTCGACCAGATGCGGCGAGGTGTAGTGCGCGGTGCGCTTGCCGGCGGCGGTGAGAATCGACGCGAGCATCGCCGAGGTCGAGCCTTTGCCGTTCGTGCCGGCCACGATGATCGACGGAAAGGCGTGCTGCGGATTTCCAAGCACGCGCAGCAGTGCGCGCATGCGATCGAGACCGGGGCGGATGCCGCTGCCCTGGAGCGAGTCGAGCCAGTCGAGCGGCTCTTTAGGCGTCAGCCTCGTCACGGTGCTACTTGCCGGTGAAGATGCGGAGGAAACGCGCGATGGCCGGCTTCATCTCCGCACGCGGCGTAATCAGATCGACCATGCCGTGCTCGACGAGAAACTCGCTGCGCTGAAAGCCCTCGGGCAGCGTCTGGCGGATGGTCTGCTCGATCACGCGCGGTCCGGCGAAACCGATCAATGCCTTCGGTTCGGCGATGTTGAGATCTCCGAGCATCGCGTACGACGCGGTGACGCCGCCGGTGGTCGGATCGGTGAGGATGGAGATGAACGGCAGGCCGGCATCCGCGAGCCGCGCCAGCGCGGCCGAGATCTTCGCCATCTGCATCAGCGAGAGGATGCCTTCCTGCATGCGCGCTCCGCCGGAACAGGAGACGATCAGTACCGGCTCCTTCTTCTCGATGGCGCGCTCGATGGCCACGGTGATCTTCTCGCCGACGACCGAGCCCATCGAGCCGCCCATGAAGGCGTACTCCATGGCACAGACCACGACCGGCATCCCTTCGAGTTTTCCCTCGGCGCAGAGAACCGCATCGCCGGTGCCGACGCGCGACTGGTAGACGCGAAGCCGGTCGGCGTAGCGTTTCGTGTCGCGGAATCCGAGCGGATCGCCCGAGCGGATGTCGGTCGCGAATTCCTTGTACTTGTTGTCGTCGAAGAGAACTTCGAAGCGCTCCCGCGCGGTGAGCCGAAAGTGGTAACCGCATTTCGGGCAGACGTTGAGATTCGCCTCGACTTCCTTCCGATAAACGATCTCTTTGCAGTCGTCGCATTTCACCCACAAACCTTCAGGGATCGCGACCTGCTTTTCGACGGCCTCTTTCGGCTTCTTTTCCTTCCGGAACCACGCCATGGCGCGCGACGATAACACGAACCGGCACGCCCGGTTTCGCCCCGGCCGCCCGCTAACTGGTTTCCGGAATCGGCGCCCGCGCGTGCGCCGCCACCGCGGCGATGAGCAGCGCCAGCAGTGGTGTCTGGATCACCCGCGGCGACGAGCTTTCGATCCACCAGACCGGATCGGGATAGTGCACGTAAAAGTAGATCGTCGCGCAGCAGGTGAGGACGAAGATCGAGAGCGGGACGAGCGCCCGGCGGAGATTGCCGAAGGCGATCACGACCATCGGAATCAGCCACGGCAGCCACCACAATTCGAACTTCGCCACTTTCGCGAGCGTCTTCAACACGACCGGCAGCGTTTCGGGATACATCGGCAACGCCGCGCCGCGGTACATCCACAGCAGGTCGTTGTGGAAGACGAAGAGCATCCATCCACCGATCAGGATCGCCGCCGGGATGGCCGCGATCAGCGCGCGTTTGAAGTTGCGCTGCACGAGCACGATGGTGACGAGCGCGGCGATCGCGAACGTCGTTCCTTCGAGCTTCGTGAAGACCGCGCCGGCGAGGCCGATGGTCGTGACCAGCGTCTGCGCGCGCGGATCGTCGAGGAACGTCAGCCCGGCGATGACCATCGCTTCGAAAAGCAGCAGCGGCGGCTCGGCACAGCCCGCCGGATAGGCGAGGGTGTAGGTGAACGTCAGCGTCGCGGCGACGAGGAGCGTGCCGTAGTCATCGCCGCTGAATCCGCGAATGATCGCCAGCAGCGCGAGAAACAGCAGCGGCGAGGCGAGCACGCCGGCCCACCAGGAGAGTTGGTGGGAGAAGGTATTCGAGTAGGCGAGCAGCAAAGTCTGCAGCGGCGGGTAATCGACGGTGAGTTGCGGGTACGCCTTCAACACCGCCGGATCGATGCCGCCGGCGCGAAAGAACTGGATCGCCTTCGGTCCCCACGTGAACTGAAAATCGCCGCAGCTTTCGCGTGCGGTGATCGTGCCGTAGAACGTGAGGCCGATGCAGATCACCGTCGCCGCGAGCGCGATCTTGTTGATCGGCACCGCGGCCGCCGGCTCTGGCTTCGGTGCACGGCGAACGCAGACGACGCTCGCGATGATGATCACGAGAGTCAGCGGGAAGAGCAGCGTGCGGCTCCACTCGATGCGCAGCAGCGACAGCGCCGCCATCAGCACGGCGACGATCACTGCGCCGGTAGCGGTGCTGATGCCGAGGCGCGCCAGCAGCGGCAGGCGTCGAATGAAGTCGAAGCGCCAGACGGCGATGCCGATGCAGGGCAGCAGCAGATAGGCGAGCAGTCCAAGAACGTCGGTCAACGGTTCACCTCGTACAGCGCCCCTTCCGGCCACTTCGTGACGAGGCGATAGGCGGGATGCGGAAACGGCTCGCCGATGGCGATCACGTAGTCGGTGAGGTCATTGCGCGTCGTGCCGTCGAGATCGGGCGCCACGACTCTCTGCCGCGGCAGGAGACCGAGTCCGGTCAGCCAGTGCGTCTGGTCGTAGCTCGGCGCCTGCGCGGGCGCGAGCACGGTCACTTCCGCGTTGCGCGGTAGCACGTGCACGGCGCGGCGGCAGAGCAGGATTGCGTCGGCGCTCGGGAAACGCGCGGGCCAGACGTGGTCCTGAATCGTCGGAGGGAAAAACTCGAAGTACGGGCCGCCGAGCCAGTGGAAGCGCTTGATCGTGGCCGCAACGAGTACGAACACGGCGAGGAGGATGAAGATCCGGCGCGCGCGTTCGCGCGCCGGATGGGGAATGGTGATCATCAGATCTCGCGGAAGATGTAGGGACGCAGCACGTCGAGGCGCTCGTCGAGCTTCGTCACGTCGAGATACCGCAGCGTCGCGGCGATCGACGACAGGAGCGAATTGCCGTCCTGCGGCGTGTAGCAGAAGCCGACGATCTTGCGCGGATTCGGCACCGTCAGCGTCGACGTCGGCACGACCGTCTGCGAGAGGATGCGGCCGAAGTAGCCGTGATCGCGGCCGAACGAGAAGATCTGGTTCACGGCGCGCTTGTTCGTGCAGGCGATGCGCGGATTGCCGCGCAGGGCGGCCTTCACTTCCTCGAGCGTCGTGTCGTGACGAAGATCGAGATCGAACCAGAGCGTGTGCATGTACTGCGTCGGCAGCTTGATGGCGGAGGAGAAGAGATTGAGCTTCTCGCCGAGGGTCTGGAAGACGTGGTACGCGTCGCGGGCGTGATGCGTGCCGAACTCCGGATCGTCATGCTTGCCCGCTTCCGGCGCGGCGATGAAGGACTTGGTGTCGCTGACGTCGTTCGCGCGGCGCATGCAGACGAAGCGCCCCGCCTCCAGGCTCATCTTTCCGTCTTTCGACGCGAGCGTCTTGAGCAGCACCGAGATGTTGTGCGTGTTGCACGAGACGACCTGCACGAAGCGCTCGTCGGGAGACTGCACTTCGTCGTTGATGCCGCGCGCGTAGGGCTTGCCGAAGCCGAACTCCGAGCCCTGGGCGAGATAGCCCTTCGGCCCCTGAATGCGCGTGTAGTACTTCTGTTTGTTGTCGTTGCCTGCGGGCGTGCAATCGACGACCACCGTGGCGCGTTCGAGCGCCTCCTCGGTGGTGTACGCGACGCGATGCCCGAGGCGTGCGAACTCGTCGCGGGCCGGCTCGTCTGCCACCAGACGCGCGCCGCGGCCGATCAGATGCTCGACCATGGCCCGGTCATTGGCGGCCGGCGTCCGCTTGTGGAACGTCACTTCATCGATGCCCCACTTTTCCTTGAAATCAGTGAAGAGCCCGATCAGCGGCTCGCCGATCGTTCCCGTGCCGACGACGTGCACGACAGTCTTCTTCGTCATGTTGGGAGTTCTCCCTCAGATGGAATTCGGATGGGTTTGGATACCGCAGGTGGAATCGGCGGCGGATTCTAGCAGAGGGAGGTGGTGCGAATTGACAGGTCGCGCCGGTGGTTGCACAGTGACGGCATGGCGAAGGTCGTAGAAATGACGGAACGGCAGGCAATCGCCGAAAAAGTGCTCGCCGAATTGCGCGCGCGATCCGGCCAGAGTCCGCTGACGACGGACGAGAT
The DNA here is from genome assembly GCA_036261885.1 of Thermoanaerobaculia bacterium. Taxonomy (GTDB): domain Bacteria; phylum Acidobacteriota; class Thermoanaerobaculia; order Gp7-AA8; family Gp7-AA8; genus QHVT01. The sequence continues at coordinate 93,801 of DATAJY010000015.1, forward strand.
GCTCGCGTTCGCCGCAAAACTGCCGGGGATGCCGCCAGGGTGGAGCTCCGCCGACGATGTTCGCGAGCTCCGCGGACCGCTCCCCGACGACGAAACCGCGGTTTCTGATGATCGTCATTGATGCGTCGGCGCTGATCGATTCCTTCCTGGGTGATCCTCACATCGCAGCAGCGATTCGAGGACAGGAACTGCACGCGCCGGTTACCGTTGACGCAGAGGTGATCCACGCACTGCGACGCGCGCTGATACGAGGTGTAGTCGTTCTGGCGGAGGTCGAATCTGCGATCGATCTGCTGCTCGGTACGTACATCGTCCGCCATCCGATCCAGCCGGTCGTTCGCCGGATGTGGGCACTGCGCCACAACATCGCCGCCTACGATGCGGGCTATGTCGCCCTCGCCGAGTCGTTGAACGTTCCCCTCATCACCCGCGATCGCCGTCTCTCCCAATCTTCCGGTCACGCCGCGCGCATCGAATACATCGACTAGAATCGCCCGCCCATGGCTACCAGGCCGGAGTCCGGCGAGAAGTTGATTGCAGCGAACAAGAAGGCGTTCCACGACTACTTCGTCCTCCAGAAGTTCGAGGCGGGGCTCGTGCTCACCGGGACGGAAGTGAAGTCGCTGCGTGACGGGAAAGCGAACCTGAAAGATGCATACGTCATCTTCAAGGACGACGAGTCGTTTCTGTTCGGCCTGCACATCTCGCCGTACTCCCACGGCAACATCCAGAATCACGATCCCGATCGCACCCGCAAGCTCCTCCTGCATCGCCGTGAGCTCGACAAGCTGCGCAGCCAGATTGTCGAAAAGGGACTGAGCGTGGTGCCGCTGCGGCTCTACTTCAAAGGCAGCCGCGTGAAGGCCGAGATCGCGATCGTCCGCGGCAAGAAGCAGTTCGACAAGCGCGAAACCGAAAAGAAGCGCGAGGCCGATCGCGAGACCGCGCAGGCCATCAAAACGCACCGCCATTAGGGCACTGTGGTTCTCGTACCACAGTCGTGACCTTCCACGGCGACAGAAGCGATGCTTCTACGGCTTGGCTGTTTGGTAGCTAAGCTTAGACAAGTCAGCTATTTACGTGAAATCAGCAAGCGTGGGCGGCCGTGGCACTTCCCTCGCTCTAGTCCCGCCCGACATGTTCGTCCAGCGTAAGACCATCAACACCAACGTCAGCATCACCGGCATCGGACTCCACTCCGGCATCTACACGACCGTGGAGCTCCAGCCCGCGCAGGCCGGAAGCGGCATCACCTTCGTCCGCGGCGATCTTCACGGCCTTCGCATTCCGGCGCTGCAGGCGTCGACCACCGCTCTTGATTACGCGACCACCGTCGGCAAAGACGACGTGCAGGTCGGCACCGTCGAGCACCTGCTCTCCTCGATCATGGCCTGCGGCATCACCGACGTCGACATTCTGATCGACGGCCCGGAAGTGCCGATCATCGACGGCAGCGCGCTGCCGTTCATGCACCTCATCGACGCAGCCGGCGTTCGCGAGCTCGGTCACGAGATCCCGGTGCTCCGTCTCCGCGAACCGATCGAAGTCACCGACGGCGACAAGAGCATTCGCATCACGCCGGCCAATCGCCTGATCATCAAATACCGCATCGATTTCGACCATCCGGTCATCGGCCGCGAGTCATTCCAGTTCGACTTCGGCCACGACAACTTCCTCCGTAAGATCGCCCCGGCCCGCACGTTCGGTTTCCTGCGCGACGTCGAGAAGCTTCGCGCCGCCGGTCTCGCGCGCGGTGGCTCGGTTGAGAACGCCGTCGTCCTCGACGACCGCGGCGTCGTCAACGGGCCGCTTCGCTTCAAGGACGAGTTCGTCCGCCACAAGATTCTCGATCTGGTCGGCGACCTCGCGCTGATCGGCCGTCCGATCGCCGGCGAGATCACCGCCTATCGCGCCGGTCACGCACTCCATTCGCGTTTCGTCGAGCAGATCCTCCGAGCCGCCGCCGAGCAGGAAGAATCGTTCGACACCACGACCGGCACCGAGTCGTACGAAACGTTCGCCTGAACGCGCACTCCCCGGGTCCAACCCAACAAGCCACCGCACGTGCCCCGGCGCAGGCAAAGCGCCGGTGGCCGTGTCGCCTGTGGTAAAAAGACCACACCGTGCGCGCACCCCTTCTGGCGCTCCTGCTCCTGACGGCCACCGCCGTCGCCAGCGGCGCGCCTGAACCGAAGATTCAGAACCTCGCCGCGCAGGCCGCTTCCGGCAAAGTCACGGTTCGCTTCACGCTCGACGGCGCGTTTTCGAACGGCGAGATGATCGAGGCGCTCAAGAGCGGTCTGCCGACCAGCTTCACCTACACGATCGAGATCTTCCGCGACCGCCCGAACTGGTTCGACGACGGCGTCGCCAACGCGCGCGTCGAAGTCATCACTACCTACAACTCGCTCACGCGCGAGTACCTGCTCAACTACCGCCGCGACCGCCATCTCGTGCGCACCGAGACGTTCACCGACCTCGCGCAACTGGAACGCGCGATGACGACGATCGAAGAGCTCGACCTCTTCGACATCGGCACGCGCAAGCCGTACAAGTTGAAAGTGCGCGTGAAGGCGGACCTCATGCGCGGCTGGCTGATGTACGTCATCCCGTGGGAGGTCTCGACCGGGTGGCGCGAGACGCGGGTGAAGACCCCATGAGCCTGCGCGATCTGGTCCTGCGGTACCGCAAGGATCCGCGCTTCATCGTCTCCGTGCCGCTGATCATCCTCGCGGCCACGAGCCTCGTGTACTACGTCACCCAGCAGGCGAAGGAGCTGACGCCGGAGGCGCTCAGCAATCGGCTGCTGCTGTTCGTGCTGTGGAACATCAACCTGCTGCTGATCATCGGCATCCTCTTCGTGCTGCTGCGCGGCATCGTCAAGCTGGTGCTGGAGCGGCAGCGCGGCATCATCGGCTCGCGTTTTCGAACGAAACTGGTCGTCACCTACATCGCCACGTCGCTCGTGCCGGTGGTGATCCTGTTCGTGGTGGCCACCGATCTGCTGCGCGTTTCGATCGATCGCTGGTTTGCGACGCCGGTGCGCACGATTCTCGAGAACAGCGAGGCGATCGCGCAGGGCGCACAGGATCAGGCCGCGGAGATCGCCGCCGGCGCGGCGCGCGAGATCGCCGAGAGCCCCGATGCGCGTGACGTCGTGCGCATCGATCGCGTGCTCGAGCACGTGCGCCGCTTCCACGACATCGACATGGCCGGCATCTATCGCGAAGGCATTCTCCTCAAGGCGCAGGCCGATCCGCGTGCGCCGATCCAGGAGGTCGCCGATCCGTCGCTGCGTTTTTTCGAAGAGGCGCAGCAGAAGAAGCGCGCCGTGAAAATCGATGTGGTGCCGAGCGGCAAATGGATTCGCACGGCCGTGCCGATCGCCGGCAACGACGTCGCGGTGGCGGGCGTGTTCATCCCCGCCGCGACGAGCCGCATGATCGACGAGTCGATCATCGCTCATCGCGATTTTCAGCAGTTGCAGTCGCAGCGGCAAACGCTGAAGGCGTCGCAGACGAGCATGTTCCTCGCCGTGACCCTGGCCATTCTCTTCGGCACGTTGTGGACGTCGATCTACGCTTCGCGCCGCATCACGGTGCCGATCAAGGCGCTCGCGGAAGCGACGTCGAAACTCGCCGAGGGTGGGTACGGACATCGCGTCGACGTGCCGGCCACCGATGAAGTCGGGCGGCTCATCGATTCGTTCAATGACATGTCGGAACAACTGGCGGAACAGCGCCGCCAGCTCACCGAGACGCATCGCTTCACCACCACCGTGCTCGAAAGCGTGGCCACCGGCATCATCGCGTTCAGCGATGCGCTGGAACTGCTGTCGATCAATCGCGCCGCGCAGCAGATGCTCCAGATCGAAATGCCTCGTCCCGGCGAGCGTCTCGACGAGCTGCTGCAAGGCGACCTCGAGCCGGTGGCCTCGGCCATTCAGGAACTGACCAGCGGCCGCGCCCGGACGCGCGAGGTCGCGCTGATCGTGCGCGGCGAGCTGCATTACCTCGAGCTCTCCGTCGCCCGACTCGGCAGCGGCAGCGGCTGGGTGCTCGCGCTCGAAGACTCGACGCAGCTCGTGCAGGCCCAGAAGCTTGCCGCGTGGAACGAAGCGGCTCGCCGCATCGCTCACGAGATCAAGAATCCATTGACTCCCATTCAACTCTCGGCCGAGCGCATTGCGCGCAAATTCCGCAACGGCGACGCCGATACCGGCGACGTGATCGAGCAGGGAACGAAGACCATCGTCGGCGAAGTGAATCAGCTGAAGCGGATGGTCGACGAGTTCGCGCGGTTCGCGCGCATGCCGGCCATTCACCTTCGCCACGCGCAGCTGGCCGAGATCCTCGAACAGTCGGCGGCGCTCTATCGCGACGTGAAGCCGGGCGTGACCATCGCCGTCGATGTCGCATCCGACATCGAGCTGCTGATGGATCCGGAGCAGATCTCGCGCGCGGTCGGCAATCTGCTGAAGAACGCGGTCGAGGCGACCGACGCCGGCACGATTCGCGTCTCCGCGCGCCGCGCACCGCATCGCGTGGTCATCGAAGTGGCCGATCCCGGTCGCGGCGTTCCGGACGCCGACAAGGACAAACTCTTCCTCCCATACTTTTCGACCAAAGGCCGCGGCACCGGCCTCGGCCTGGCCATCGTCCATCGCATCGTCCGCGACCACGACGGCCAGATCCACGTGCACGACAATCACCCGAAGGGAACGAGGTTTGAGATTGAGTTGCCTGCATAAACGGTTGGCGGTTGGCAGTTGGCGGTTGGCGGTTCCTCCCGCCCCGCGATGCCTTTCTACCGCCAACCGCCAACCGCCAACCGCCAACTGACATGGCCAAAATCCTGATCATCGACGACGAGCCTGGCATTCGTACGACGCTGGCTGGCATCCTCGAAGACGAAGGGCATCGCGCGGCGCTTGCCGACTCGGGGGAGGAGGGGATCGCGCAGTTTGCGCGCGACGAGTTCGATCTCGTCCTGCTGGATCTGTGGCTGCCCGGGATCGACGGACTCTCGGTGCTCGAACGTCTGCAGACCGCGGCCGCGGGCACGCCGATCATCATGATCTCCGGCCACGGCAACATCGACACCGCCGTCCGGGCCACGCGTCTCGGCGCGTATGACTTCCTCGAAAAACCGCTCTCGCTCGAACGCGTGCTGCTCACCGTCAATCACGCGCTCAACGATCGCCGCCTGCGCGAACAGGTGCGCGACCTCCGCCGTCACTACACTCTCGAAGAAATTCTGATCGGCGACAGCGAGGCGATGATGAAGCTCGACCAGCAGGTGCGCAGCGCCGCGTCGTCCCACAGCCGCGTCCTCATCACCGGCGAGAACGGCAGCGGCAAGGAGATCGTCGCGCGCACGCTGCACCGCCTGTCTCCCCGCGCTGAGCAGCCGTTCATCGATGTGAACTGCGCCGCGATCCCCGAAGAGCTCATCGAGTCGGAGTTGTTCGGCCATCGCAAGGGGGCATTCACCGGCGCGATCGACGATCGCAAGGGAAAGTTCGAGCTCGCCGATGGGGGTACGCTCTTTCTCGACGAAGTCGGCGACATGAGCCTCAAGACGCAGGCGAAGGTGCTGCGCGTTCTTCAGGAGCAGACGTTCCAGCGCGTCGGCGGACAGCAGACCATCAAAGTCGACGTGCGCGTGATCGCCGCGACGAACAAGAATCTCGAAGCGGAGATCGCCAACGGCGCGTTTCGCAGCGATCTCTACTACCGCCTGAACGTCATCCCGATCGAGGTGCCGCCGCTGCGTGCGCGCGGCAATGACATCGTGCTGCTGGCCGAGCATTTTCTGCGACGGTTCGCCGCGGAAGCGGCGCGCCCGAACAAGCGTCTCTCTTCGGGTGCGGCGGCGAAGCTGAAGGCGTATCCCTGGCCCGGCAACGTGCGCGAGCTCCGCAACCTCATCGAGCGTCTGGCGATCCTCGTGCCGCACGAACTCCTCGAACCGGAAGACATCCAGCTCGGCGCGCGCACGGTCGAGGCGCAGACGTCGATCGCCACCGACCTGCCGCTCAAGGAAGCGCGCGACGAATTCGAGAAGCAGTACATCCTGGCGCGGCTTCGCGATTACGCCGGAAACGTCAGCCGCACCGCCGATGCTCTCGGCGTCGAGCGGAGCAATCTCTACAAGAAATTGCACCTCTACGGCATTCGCGTCGAGCGGCCGTAAATCGCGGAATACACCCTACCTATGTCGCGTTAGCTGGCCTTGCAACGACGTTGGAGAGTGAGCTTGACAGGCAGCGAGTCGCTGACTAAAGTTCGCCGGCGCCGTAAGCAAGCGGGAATAACTCAGTTGGTAGAGTGCAACCTTGCCAAGGTTGATGTCGCGGGTTCGAGTCCCGTTTCCCGCTCCAACTGATCACGATTCGAAGGGCCGCGTGAACCGCGGCCCTTCCTGTTTGTCCGCGACGCGATGAAACGGATCCTCCTCTTCGCCATCCTCGGCGGCGTTCTCATCGCCATCCTCAAATTCGTCGAGTACAAACACTTCGTCCACGAATACTCGACGGAAATCTACGGCGGCATCGTCGCGCTGATCTTCACGGCAGTCGGCGCGTACGTCGGGCTGCGTCTCACCACGCCGAAGGAGCGGGAGGTCGTGGTGGTGAAGGAGGTCGTCGTCCGCGAGGCCGCGCCGCCGCCGGGTCGCGATGAAGCGAAGATCCGCGAGCTCGGGCTCACGCCGCGCGAGCAGGAGATCCTCGAGCTCATCGCCGCCGGTCACAGCAACCGCGAGATCGCCGGGAAATTGTTCGTCTCCGAGAACACGGTCAAGACGCACTCCTCGCGCGTCTTCGAAAAACTCGGGGTCAGCCGCCGCGTCCAGGCCGCACAAAAAGCTCGCGAGCTCGGCCTCATCTCCTGAAAATGGCGTCAACGAAAGGGTGAGAGCCTCAAAATCACCCGAAAGTAGGGCGACAGGCGACGCCTCGGTCCTTACCTTGCGCTCCAAAAACGCGAGAGGAACTCCATGAAAAAAGTCGTCCTGACGTTCGGTCTCATCTCCGCAGTCATCCTGTCCGCGGAGCTGTTCATCACAATGGTGCTGGTCTCCAACGGCACGCTCGACCATTCGGTCGTCCTCGGCTACTCGACGATGCTGCTGGCGCTCCTGATGGTTTTCTTCGGCATCCGCTCGTACCGCGACAACGTGAACGGCGGCACGATCACGTTCTGGAAGGGCGTGCAGGTCGGGCTGTTGATTTCGCTCTTCGCCTGCGCCGGCTACGTGATCTCGTGGGAGATCTACTACTACAACTGGGGCGGCGACTTCATCGCCCACTACACCTCGCACGTGCTCGCGAAGTTGCGCGCGAGCGGCGCGAGCGACGCGGAGATCGCGGCCAAGACCGTGGAGATGGCCGACTTCGCGAAGCTGTACGCGAATCCGGTCATCAACGTGCTGTTCACGTTTCTGGAAGTGATTCCGGTCGGTCTGATCGTGACCCTGGTTTCCGCCGCCATTCTCCGCCGCGCGAGCGCGGGCGGCGACACGGCGCAGACGGTGGCCGCGTAAACTACGCCGCATGGATGATCATCGCGGCGCTGGTGGCACCGACGGCGGGCTCGGCACGTTCTTCTTCGGATTCGTGATGGCCGTCGCGGGTGGCTGGCTGCTCACCAACCAGGTGACCGTCACGAGCGGCTACTGGCGGTTCGGCGGCTACAGCGCGTTCGGGTTGTCGCTGCTGCCGCTCGTCGTCGGGATCGCGTTCCTGTTCTTCGACGGACGTTCGATCGTCGGCTGGGTGCTGACCATCGCCGGTGCGGTGATCATCTTCGTCGGGATTCTGATGAATCTCGACATCTACTTCCGACCGACGACGCTCTTCAACACCATCGTGATGCTGGTGCTGCTCCTCGGCGGCATCGGGTTGATCGCGCGCTCGCTGCGGCCGCGATCGGCGAGCTGACCAGGCCCGCCGATCGCGATACACACGATCTTCAGTTCGCCAGCTCTTCCGAAACGTCCGAGGCCGCGCGTGCGCCGCGTCGCAGCGTTCGGAGGAAACCGAGGCCGCCTTCGATCTCGCTGTTCGTGAGCAACTGCTCGAGATGCGAGTGTGCTTCATTCCAGCGCTTGTGCGCGCGGCGCAACGTCTCGCGACCTTTGCGCGTGAGCGAGATCAGGCCCGGCTTCGGACCGGATGACGCGCCGATGTCGACGAACCCGACGCGCTCGAGCAATGCGAGATTGCGTGACAGCGTCGACCGGTCGAGACCGAGCTCGTGCGACAAGAGACGAAACGTCGGTTCTTCAGCGGATGCGATGGTGGCCAGGATGGGAAGTTGAACCGCGGTCACTCCGGCGTCGGCGAGATACGCGTCGTAGTGCCGCGTGATCAGACGCTCGGTCTTTCTGAGATTCGCACTGAGGCAGAGACGGGCCATTCGCAGACACTCGTCCCTCCCAGGCTCTTCTCGCTGAGATGGATGCTTCATGACGCCCCCCGCTCCGATTGTACGCTCGTCGCGTTCGGAGCTGATCTTCGTAACCGCATCACCGCCGCGCTGTAATGCATGACCGCGCGAGCGGCGCAGTTCCGTAACCGTCGCGTTGCTCTTGTGACGCGATCAGGCGTACCGTGAAAGACCTTCATGGGTGCGAAGGCGGGCTTCATTCCCGGGACATTGCTGGACGGAAAGTACGAGATTCTCGGCATTCTCGGTGCCGGCGGCATGGGAGAGGTCTACAAAGCGCGGCACATCCACCTCGGCGCGTTCCGCTGCATCAAAGTGATGAAGCCGGGACTGATGGCGGACGAGGTCTACCGGCAGCGCTTTCTGCGCGAGGCGCGGCTGGCGACGCAGATCCATCATCCGAATCTCGCCGTCGTGCACGATTTCTCGCTGATGCCCGACGGCGCGAGCTACATGGTCACCGAGTTCATCGACGGTACGACCGTGCGGCAGTGGGAAGCGGCGAACGGACGCTTTCCGCTCGCGCTGGCCGTCGAAGTCGCGCTGCAGGTACTGGCCGGGCTCGATCACATTCATCGTCGCGGCCTGCTGCATCGCGATGTCTCCGCCGACAACGTGATGCTCGCGTTCGATCCGGACGATCACCTGCTGGTGAAGATCATCGACCTCGGCGTCGCGAAGGACGTCACCACCGCGAGCTCGTCGGATACGACGCAGGCCGGCGTGTTCATCGGCAATCCGAAATACATGTCGCCCGAGCAACTCGGCGAGCTCGAAGAAGGCGAAATGCTCGACGGCCGCGCCGATCTCTACTCCCTCGGCGTGGTGCTGTACGAAATGCTCACCGGCGTGCCTCCATTCGCCGCGCGCACGCCGAACGGCTACATCGTCAAACATCTCACCGAAGCACCGCCGCCGTTTCGCAGCGCGAATCCGACGCTCGATCTCCCTTCCGGCCTCGAGCCGATCATCCTGCGTGCGCTGGCGAAACGACGCGCGCAACGATGGAGCTCCGCACGCGAGCTCGCCGATGCGCTGACCGTGTTCGCCGCACCGACCCGGCGCGCCGTCCTGCGCACCGATGTGCCGAAGACCATCGCCGCCGAACCGACCGAGGACATGCTCGCGAATGAAGCATGGTCGGCGGCGCTCGCGGCCGACACGTACACCTCGTTTCGCGAGTTCCGCATGAAGTTTCCGACGCATCACGTCGAAGACGCGGAACGTGCAATCGCCGAACGGCTGGCGTTCGACACCGCGGCGGCGATGGACACCGAAGCAGCCTGGGAGGATTACCTCGAAACGTGGCACGACGATCGTCACGCCGCGGCGGCGATCGAGCGACTCGACTCCGCTCGCGTGCGCGAGGAGACCGCGTACTGCGTTGCCCTCGAGGCAAAGAGTCCCGCGGCGTGGCAGGCATACCTCGATGAGTTTCCCGACGGGCGTCGCAGCGGCGCGGCGGAGAACCATCTGCGCGAGACTCTCGCCTACGACGAAGCGCGCGGCGCCGACACGATCTCGTCGTGGGGCCTGTTTCTGCTCAACTATCCGGAAGGATTGTTCGAGAGCTTCGCCCGCGCGCGACTGGAATGGCTCGAAGGGGCGGAGCAGCGACGTGCACTCGCCCGACGCGCGATCGTCGCCGGCGATTTCGATCACGCCTGGGAAATCGGCACCGTCGCCGCGTGGGATGACTACATCGACAAGTACCCCGAGGCCCCGCGCATCGCCGAAGCACGCGAATGCCGCCAGGAAGCCGCCGAGTACGACCTCGCCTCGAACATGAACACGAAAGTGATGTGGCGCGCGTTCCTCAAAGCCTGGCCGCAGGGACGCCATCGCCTCGACGCCGAAGTGCGGCTGCGCGGGTTGCTCGGTCAATCCTGAACAACGTCGTGGCGTATAAAGCACCGTTGCCAACCAACCTGCTGTTCGCCATGCTGCGATCCGTGGCGTTCGGACTCGACTTCTGGTTACGCGCATCGCGACGGCGGCACAGTCGCGTGTTCTCGCGCATCTTTCGGGAGAACGCGTGGGGCGCCGAGGAATCGGTATCGGGTCCAGGCTCGACGCGCGAGCGTGGGGCTGCGCTTCTGCCGGCGCTGCTCGATCTCGTCACGCAACGTGGGATCGAGACGCTGCTCGATGCGCCGTGCGGTGACTTCAACTGGGCGGCGGCGCTCGCGGACGCGGTCTCGATGTATGTCGGGATGGACGTCGTCGAGGAGCTCATTGCGCGGAATGCGCGTGCACATGGCCACGAGCGGCGTTCGTTCGTGGTCGGAGACATCACGCGCGATCCGCTGCCGAAGGCGGATCTCATCCTTTCTCGCGATTGCCTCGTGCACTTTTCGTTCGCCGACATTCGCGCCGCGCTGCGTAATTTTGCGAACAGCGGCAGCGAGTATTTGTTGACGACGACGTTCGTCGATCGTGGTTCGAACCGCAACATTCGGACGGGAGGGTGGCGGGTGCTGAACCTGCAGGCGGCGCCGTTTCATTTTCCGGAGCCGCTCGCGCTCCTCGATGAGCAGTGTCTGCACACGGGCGGTATCTATCGGGACAAGCGTCTCGCGTTGTGGCGCGTTGCGGATCTGCCGGTCTAGGCTCGCCACATCCAGGGACGCGCGGTATCGGCGATCGGCTGAAACGCATTTGCGAAGTGCGTGATCTGGAAACGCCAGCCGGTCCAGAAGAGCGAGACGATGTCGTAGCGAAGCTGCGCGTGCGGGTACTTCGCGGCATAGCGGTCGCCCATACGCACGAGACGTTCGCGCTTGCGGCGATCGACCGCTTCGTAGCCTTCACCGGCGCTGCGCGTCTGGCGCGTCTTCACTTCGGCGATGACGAGCGTCGCGCCGCGTTTGAGCACGAGGTCGATCTCGCCGAGGGAGCAGCGCGCGTTGCGCGCCACGATCTTGTAGCCGCGCACCAGATAGAACCAGGCGGCGCGAAGCTCGCCGCGGTGACCGAGAAGGCGAGGGGCAAGTCGTCCGAAGATCATCACGGAAGAAATTGTCCCTGCGCGGTGCGCGAAGGCCGCGAACTTCTACTTGCGGTGGAAGTGGCGCTCGATGTCGATGTGCCGGATGTCGACGATGATCGGGCGCCCGTGCGGACAGGCGTACGGATTCGACGAGTCGAGCAACTGCGCGACGAGGCGCGCCATTTCTTCGCCGCCGAGAGGACGGTGCACTTTGATGGCGGCCTGGCAGGCGAGTGAGGCGGCGATGCGATCGCGCACCTGATTCACATGCGACGCTTTCTCCTCGAGCGACGCATCGATCAGCTTACGCAGGAACGTATCGACTTTCTGACGCAGCAACTCCGGAGGCACCGCGGAGATCGCGAAGGCGTTGCCGGAGAAACGCTCGATCTCGAAGCCGACGCCGCGCAGTTCCTCGACATGCGATTCGAGCACCGCGCATTCGGCGGCTCCGGTTTCGTAGAGGATCGGCGTGAGCAATCGCTGCGAAACCGGATCGCGAGCCTCGATGCGTTTCAGATACTGGTCGTAGAGCACGCGCTCGTGGGCGACGTGCTGGTCGACGAGCCGGAGGCCGCCCGGCGTGTCGATGAGGATGTAGCTCATCCGGTACTGCCCGATCACGCGGCCCTGCAGGTCGCCGAGCTGCGGTGCCGTTTCCTCTTCGAACGCGATCGCCACCGGCGCACTTTGATTCGCGAGCGGCGGCTGGACTACGGCTTCTCGCTGAAAGAGCGGCGTGAAAGACGGGCTCCAGTTCGGTGTCTGATCGAATCGCTGCGGCGGAAAGAGCGATGAGGCGGGGCGTGGCGAAAAATCAGGCTCGGGTGCGGGAGGCAGCGCTTCGCGCATGAGTGAGCCACCTTCTTCCGCACCGCCGAGCGCTTTCTTGATTCCCTGCTCGACGACGACGTGCACTTGTGACGAGTCGCGGAAGCGTACTTCCGTCTTCGCGGGATGCACGTTGACGTCGACGAGCTCCGGCGGGATGTCGAGAAAGAGCACGATGCCGGGATGGCCGTCGAAGTCGAATGCATCGGCGGCGCGATTGGCGGCGTGGGTGAGCACGCGATCGCGCACGAGCCGGCCGTTGACGAAGAAGAACTGATTGCGGCGGCTGCCGTAGCGCAACTGCCGGGTGACGTAGCCGGCCGCACGCGCGTTTCCGATCACGGCATCGATGTCGGCCAGATGCTCGCTCGCTTCATTGCCGAGGATCTGCAGCACGCGCTCGCGGCCGGTCGGGACCGGCGGGAGATCGAGCACGACGCGGCCGTTGTGCTCGAGACGAAACGCGCGCGACGGCAGCGGGAGGGCGTACGAAGAGATGACGGTGACGATGGCGCGGAACTCGGCGTCGGCGCTCCGGAGAAACTTGCGGCGTGCCGGGACGTTCTCGAAGAGCTCGGCCACACGAATGGTCGTACCGCGATCGCGTGCGGCGGGGCGGACGTTGCGTTGCCCGGTCAGAGGATCGACGGAGAGCTCGATCGCCGCGCCGGAGTCGTCATCGGTAGTGGTAAGTGTGAAACGCGAGACCGAGGCGATCGAAGGGAGTGCCTCGCCGCGAAAGCCGAGAGTGCGGACGCGCGTGAGATCGTCGAAGTCACGGATCTTCGAGGTCGCATGGCGTTCGATCGCCAGCCGCGCATCCTCCTCGGACATTCCGATGCCGTTGTCGCGGATCTCGATCAGCTTCCGTCCGCCGTTCTCCAGCAGGATGTCGATCGTCGTGGCGTTCGCATCGATCGAGTTCTCGACGAGCTCTTTGACGACAGACGCCGGACGTTCGACCACCTCTCCCGCCGCGATCTGATTCACGAGATCGGAAGGGAGGACCTGGATACGGGACATGGGCGGGGATTGTAGATTGGTTGGGCAGAGGAATTGCTCCGTCCGCTGGCATCATGCGCAGAATCGCCGCCATGGCCGGACTCATCGTATTGATCGTGCTCGCCGTCACCCTGCTGTGGCGCGTTTACCGCCATCACCATGCGGCGGATCCCTACGAGCTCGAGCAGCCCGCGATGGTGCGTTTGGACGAGTCCGAAATTTCTCTCGTAAGAATTACGCACGACTTGGGCTAAACTATTCTTCAAACAGTACAAGTCAATGTGGCACGCAGGGTGCTATCTCTGAGGTCAGGAGACAGCAAATAACATGATGCGCACGATCCACAAAGCCGTTGCCATCGCAGCGATTCTGATCGCGACCAGCCCGGTTGCGACCGCAGCAACCCCGCAATCCAAGGACCTCACGGAAAACTTCCGGAGCTCTGGCATCTCCGTGGACCGTCTGCAGGTCTATGAGCTGGCCGGCGTCGTCATTCTTCGCGGCCGGACCCCGGATCGTGCGAATGCCGAAGCCATCGGTAAATACGCCTCCGCGCTCGGCTATACGCGCGTGGCGAACCTGATTCAGATCGTCGAGCACGATGACATCGAGATCGCCCGCGCCGCCGAGCGCGAGCTGACGATTCACCGCTCGCTCGATGGATGCCGCTTCCGCGTCACCTCCGAACAGGGCGTGGTGCACGTTGCCGGAACGGTGACCCACGAACTTCAGAAGGATGTCGCGGCGCAGGTTCTTCGTTCCATCGACGGCGTTCGCGGCGTCGAGATGAACCTCGACAAGTAACCCCTGCACTTCCAAACGAACGAACGGTAATACGAAACGACCCGGCCGCAAGGCCGGGTCGTTTCGTTTTCAGCGGACTGTTTCAGCGGACCGTGCGGATGGAGAAGCGGATTCCGTTGTTCTTATCGACATCGTCCGGCTTGCGGATCGGATGCGCGTAGATGACGCTGAGGTAGACGTCCCAGTCGCGATAGGTGATCGCGGACTCGGTGCCGATGCCGGCGTCGACGACGATGCGCTTCGTGTCGGTGATTTGATTGGTGGTGAAGCCGGCGGTACCGGCGCCGACGTAGCCGATCGCGTAAAGCGTGTTCCAGTGCACGGTGCCGAGGCGATAGTCCTTGTTGCGGAAGACAGGGACGAAGAGCTCGTTCGTGAGGTGCACTTCATAGGTGCCGAGCGCCCCGTCGTTGGAGCGAATCGATTTCAACGCCTCACGGCCGCCGAGGCGGAACAATTCGTACTGCGGGATCGCGTAGCACTCCCAGTTCGTAAATTCTTCCTCGGAGCTGATCTCGCCGTCATCGTTGAGATCTTCGATGACCGTGTCGCCGTTCTCGAAATCGGCGCAACGCGGATCGCGATCTTCCATCTCGTCCCGCTTGAGGAATGACCCGACGTGCAGTCGTGAAAAGACGAACGACGTCGGCGTGACATCCCAGCGGCGCAAGCCCTCGGCTTCGAGTTTCGTGTAGTTGTAATCGGCGGAGGCAATGTTTGCGGCCTGCGTGATCGCCGCCGCGAAACCGGTGCGTTGCGAGCCGATATCGCGAAAGGCAGTGAGCACCGGCGTAATGCGGCCGCGCTGTTCGCCGACGATCGAATTCATCCGCTCGTCGAACTGCGTGCCGTATTGATAACCGGCCTTGAAGTAGATGTTGCTGGTGCGATTGTCGGGGCGGGTGAGATCGCCGAAGGTGAGCTGATCGTCCTGCGCCAGGAAGAAGTAGCGATGGTCGTAATTCCTCGGAATGGTCACGAGGAACAGGCCGCCGCGCACGCGCTCGAACTCTTCATCGCTCGACGCTCCGAGATCCGGGAACTCGATCGAATCGAATACGCCGATGCGATAGGTGTAATTGCGCGCGTAGTACTTGTAGCGGAGAAACGTCGAGATGTCGCCGTTGATGAATTCGTAGTCGATCTGGCTCTCGAACAGCACATTGCGAATCAGTTTGCGCAGACGGACGGAGGCCTGCCCTTCCGGCAGATACAGGTTCACGTTCGGCAGCGATTCGCGGCGCTCGTAGGCACCGCTGGCCGCATCGGATAAGACGTTCGGCTGCTCGGCGGTCGTAGTGACCTGCCCCTCGGGCGGAGCGGTCGTCGAAGGGGCGATCGGCGCAGGTGGAGTTTGTGTTTCGGGCGGAGGAGGAGTGGGCGGCGTATCGGTTTTCTGCGCGTCGGTCTGGGCGCTCTGTTCGGCGCTCTGCGTGCTCGTCGTCACCGGGGGCGGGGGAGGGGGTTGCTGTTCAGGCTGCTGCGCAGTAATGTGCGGTGACGACGTAAGAATTGCCGAAACGATGAGGGTGAAAACGCTTTTCCGCATGAAGGTCCAGGTCCTCTTCCGGTGGGCTTGGAGAAAATCGCCCGCCTCAACCTATGGTAAAGTCAAGTACTTGAAGTCTTTACAAGAAAGACTGTCAATCGCTCTGGCACATGTTTTGTAGCGGCGCGGGGCATTGTAGCTGCGGATTGTGACCGTGCGAAGTTGTTTAGGAGGTGTGATCTTGTTGCGTAGCAAGTTCCGACTGCTGTTTCCCCTGCTGTGTTTCCTGGCCGTTCCCATCTTTGCTCAGGATGCGATGACGGTCGATATTTCGCGAGACGACCAGCTCCGTTTCTTCGCACCGACGTCGTCGGGGCAGACGGGTCTGTTCGAGACCGTGACGGCTGACACGCTGCGGCGCGGTCAGTGGTCGTTCGGGGTGTACTTCAACGACTACGATCTCAGCGCAGGTGAAGCCGAGGATCTGGCGCCGCCTTCGGCGCGTGAGTACGACGATCTGAGCTATGACCTTTACCGGCTCAGTGGATCGATCGGTGTCGGCATCACCGACCGCTGGGAAGTCAGCGCGATGCTGCCGTGGGACCGAATCGTCAGCAACGGCGGCGATCGCGTCGGCTTCATCAACGGTTTCCTCCACGAGGGTGAGTTCACCGAGACGGGCATGGGCAACATCCGTCTCGCCACGAAGTTTGGCCTCGGGCCGACGGAGAATCCGACGCGCTTCGCGTTGTCGGCGTTCGTCGATCTGCCGACCGGTGACGACGACAGTGGCATTGCCACCGGCTCCTCGGACTTCGGCGTCGGCGCGCACTTCACGCGCGGAATGGGGTCACTGGCCCTCAAATACATCGCGCGTGGGGACCGTGAAAGCGACGACGTCGTGACTGGCGTCGGCGACTTCTCGGTTCCGAACGAGATCCGACTCGACGCGGGTCTCAACACGCCGATCGGCCTGTTCGGCACCACGAACTGGATCAACGAAATCAACACGATCTGGTACACCGGCGGCGATCGCGCTCCGGACAGCCCGATCTTCCTCGTCAGCGGTCTGCGTCACTGGTTCGGAACCAGTGGCTGGGCTCTCAACGCCGGTGCGCGTTGGAACGTCGGTAAGTTCTTCGACGACAACGACGAGTGCCGTTTCACGGAGCTCGACGACTGCGGTCTGTCGGGCCTCGTCGGTCTGACCTTCTCTCCGCTGGCGTTCGCCGCCGTGGCACCTCCGCCGCCGGCACCGCCTGCACCGGTTCCGCCGCCTCCGGCCCCGGTCGAGCCGGCGCCGGTTGCGCCGCCCGAGCCGCCGGTGGCTCCGCCGCCGACTCCGCAGAACATCCGCACGGACGAGATTCACTTCGAGCCGGGCTCGGCTCGTCTGACCAACATCGCCAAGGCGATCCTCGACGAAGTCGCGCTCCGCATGAAGCAGGAGCCGGCAGCGACGGCGCTCGTCATCGGCTACACGGACGATCGTGAGAACACCGGTACCAACCGCGATCTCGATCGCCGCCGTGCCGAGGCCGTGCGCGACTACCTCGTGAGCCGTCACGGAATCGATCCGTCCCGGATCACGGTGGAAGGTCGTGGCACGACCGATCCGATCGGCGACAACTCGACCGCGGAAGGTCGTCTGCGCAACCGCCGCGTCGTGATCCGTCTCATGCTCCCGTAGTGATTCCACAGCCGTAATTGTCGAAAACGCCCCCGCGCAGCACGCGGGGGCGTTTTTTTTGCTCAGAGGGTCGTACATGCGCCGTCTTGCACTCGTTCTCTCGTTCTCTTTTCTCGTCGCCGCGTGCGCGTCGGCTCCGACGCCGGCTCCTTCTTCTTCGACGACGCCGACGAACACGCCCCAGCCGGCTTCGCAGACGCCCGCGCGTTCCGCGAACGCGCTCACGCCGGTGACGACGAATCCTCCCTCGATCGCGGAGCCGCGCATTCGCGTCGGCCTGCTGATCGATCAGCCGTCGGTGGTTTTTCCGCGCACGGCCGACGGCTATTTCATCGTCACGGACAAAGGCGCGTCGACGCTGAAGCGGGGATTCACCGCGCAGGCGCCGCTTGCGAATGCAGCGGTGCGGTATGCAGTGCAGATGGCGGCGATCTCCGACCAGTCCTCGGCGCAGGGCGTGGTCGAGAAAGTGCGCGGCGAAACCGGCTTGCGCGTCGACGCGACGTTCGATCCCGCGAGCGGCATGTACAAGATTCTCGCGGGCGATTTCGCGAGCGCGGATGAAGCGGCGCCCACGCGTACGAAGCTGATCGATCGCGGCTACGGCAAGGACCTGCTGGTGGTGCGCCGTCCCGCCGATCAGCCGTTCGAGAAACGGATCGTCCTCACCGATGACGAAGGCGACCGCTACACGTTCGACGGCGCATTCATCCGGATCGCGCCGCTGAACGGAGAAACGCTGACGCTCGACAAACAGCCGTACCGGACCTCCGCGCGGCTGTTCATCAATCCACGCGGTCTGTTGAACGTCATCAACGAACTGAATCTCGAGGACTATCTGTTCGGCGTCGTGCCGGCCGAGATGGGGCCGACGATCTACGACGAAGTCGAAGCGCTGAAGGCGCAGGCGGTTGCGGCGCGCACATATGCCTTGAGAAACATGGGGCAGTTCGAGACGGAGGGGTACGACATCTGTCCCGGGCCCGCGTGTCAGGCCTACAAGGGATTCGGCGGCGAGCATGAACTGTCGACTCGCGCCGTGCGCGAGACCGTCGGCCAGGTCATGACGTACGAAGGGAAGCTGATCGACTCGCTCTATTCGGCGACGTGCGGCGGCGAGACCAGCGACGTCGCCACGATGTTCCCCGGACGCAGCGAGCCGTATCTCAAGAGCGTCGAATGCGTCGAGCTCGACCTCGTGTCGATCGCCGGACGCGCCGATTCCGGACTGCTTACCGAGCAGCAGCTCAACGCGCGACTCTTCGCCGCGCTGGCGGGAGTGCCGGACGGCGGTTCTTCGTGGTCGGCGCGGGATGTCGCGAATGCCGTCACGGCGGCCATGCGCTTCGCCGGCTGGACGGAGATGCTGCAACCGCTGCCGGCATCATCGCGTCGCGGCGACGTGCTCACGTATCTCTCGACGATGATGGCGCTCGAGACGAAAGGGCGCGCGCTGATGATGCCGGAGGATCGCCGCTACTTCTTCCCGCAGGCGGCGAATCCCGAAGACACGGCGCATGCGGCGGCGGCGTTCCTCATCAAGTACGGCATCAACCCGGCGCAGTACATCGATCGCGCCGCGCTCGATCAGGCCATTCCGCGCGAGGAGCTCTACGCACTCCTCGGCGCGTGGATTCGCGAGCACAACCTCGTGCGCGATGTCGAAGGGAAAATCATGACCGTCGCCGGCCGGCGGATCACCCTCAAGAACAAGGGCGAGGTCACGTCGTACACGCTGCCGGCGAACATCCCTCTGTTCCGTCGCGTTGCCGATCGCCTGCAGGAGTACGCGAACGTGCCGGTACTGATCGGCGATCGCGCGACGATCCTCATGGGTGCGGACAAGAGCGTCGTTGCCGCGATCGTGCAGGCGAACTACGACGGTGCCGCGTTCGATCGGACGTCGAGCTTCTCGAACTGGACGCGCAGTTATCGCGCCGATGAACTGGTGCAGTCGATCAATCGCCGCAATCCGATTCAGCAGCTCATCGACATTCGCCCGACAGTGATCGATGCGGCGAAACGCGTCGCGGAGCTCGAAGTCACGGCCGAAGGGGGACGCAGGTTCACGCTCAAGGGATTGCCGGTGCGCTGGTCCCTGAACGTGCCGGACAACCTCTTCGTGTACGACAAGACGAAGGATCCGGACGGCATGGATCGCTACACGTTCTTCGGCAAGGGATGGGGACACGGCACCGGCATGTGCCAGGTCGGCGCGTACGGCGCGGCGTTCCGCGGCTGGACGTACGACAGGATTCTGCGGCACTACTACACCGGCATCGAGATCGTGAAGCGTTAGGGTTCTTTGCCGAGAATCAGCGTCGCCAGGGCGACGGCGACGCGACGATCGAGCATGTCGTTCGCGAGCTCGAGCAGATCGGCGGTTTTGCGCGGGATGCGTCCGACGACCATACCGCCGAAACGGATGGCGACGTCGGTGTCGAAGCTGCGGCTGAACTTGCCGAGGAACTTGCGGAGCAGCGCGCCGAAGAACGACTCCTCGATCACGTCGCCGAGGTACCGGCCCTCGTGCCAGATCGTCCAGCGATTGCGGCCGAGGCGGGAGAGAAACGACTTGTGGAACTCGGCGAGCGTCGTGCCGTTCGGCGTCGAAACGACGTAGCGCGCGCCGGGAAACGTCGCGCGTTGCGAGATCGTCAGCGCCGGCTGATCGTTGTCGAACAGCGTGACTTCGATGCGCGGTACGAGCATCGCGATCACGAATGCGAAGACGAGAGTGAGCGTGCCGGCGGCGGCCGCGCGCCACGGATCGCTGTCGTTGAAGAGCATCAGCACCGCGGCGGCGCCGGCGATGATCACGATTCCCGACAACAGCGTCGCGATGACGCCGGTGATCGACGCGAAACTGCGGTAGGTGAGGAGCACCTGATCGGCATCGCCGCGAATCGTCGCGATCTCGCCCGCGCGCAGCCCGGTCGTGAACCTGAAGCGGTCGTGTGCGAACGGACCTGGGATCAGGAGCGACGGTTTGGGAGGGGCGGGTGGAGTCGCAGGCGCAGCCGGGGATGGAGCCGGCAGCGGAGTTACGAACGGAGTTACGGGCGGAATCGGCTCGACGGAAGGGGTTGCACTGTGCTCGATGAGCGCCGAAAGAGGCTCGGTTTGCGGCTCATCCGGATCGCCTTCCGCGTCAGCTATTTTTTTTTTACGGCGGGATCGAGTTTGTCGTGGGGCACCGTCTGCAGATCGATTCGTTCGATCGCGCCGGTCGGTTGCAGATCGAGGGGAACGTCGGATCCGGAAACGCCGGAAACGTCGATGCGCGCCTCGCGCTCCGGATGGAGCTCGACGAGCGAGCTCAAATCCTCGGTCGGCGGCACCGGCTGATCGAACGGTTCCGCGGCCGCGAGCGGCGCGCCATCGGCCTCGGTCGGGAGCTCCTCCGAGAAGCGCCCGTACGTGTTGCCCATCCGCAGGCGCGCACCGTGCGTGAGCGGTGCCACGCGGACGCGCTTGCCATTCACGTACGTGCCGTTCGCGCTCGCCAGGTCATGCAGAACAAAAAAGCCGCGCTCGAAGACGATCTCCGCGTGATGCCGCGACACTTTCGGGTCGCGCAGGATGATGTCGTTGCCGGGATCGCGCCCGAGTGTGAAGGGGCGATGCGTCTGGAGCCGGTAGCTTTTCTCCGCGCCGTCGAGGCCGACGAAGAAGATTTTGGCCATTCGGGCGGATTTTAGCCTACTTGCTGAACTTGGCTATGGAGTGGTGCCGATTCGTCACGTCGCATCAGCTCGTGAACGAGCTCGTCGACCGTCAATGGCTTCGTCAGCCACGTACGGATGCGCGGCGGCAGCGCCATCGGCGCCGGCTGTCCGCTGATGACGATGATGTCGATGTCGTCCGACCCATCCTGCGTCCCGATTTTTTCCAGAACTTCACGTCCGTCCATCAGCGGCATCAGCCAGTCGAGCAGGATGAAGTCCGGCCGCTCGGTCTGCACGCGGTCGACGGCCTCAGCCCCATTCGCAGCGAGCTTGACCTCGAATCCCCGCTGGTTCAGGCCGATCGCGTACAGACGCCGGACATCGGCGTTGTCTTCGACCAGGAGAACCTTCGGTCTGGAGGTCATCGGGCGAGGTTCGGTGCAGGTTTCCGGCCAACGGCGAAGGGGAGAAGCGGGCAGCGATGAATGATGAGCGACGAGGTTCGACAGGCGATCCAAAATCGTAGCTCGTGCGAACGAATGTCCTGTCGTACAGCGTGACGCTCGCGACCCTGTCGAACTTCATCACGCATCCCTCATCGCTGGAGCGGCGCGCGGCGCCGCTGTGCTATCCTCCCGCCGCCTCGTCGGGACCTGCCTATGAATGTAAAGAAGCGTTTGTTGGACGGCGCGCGGATGAACCGCGCCATTCGCCGGATGGCCATCGAAGTCGTCGAAAAGAACCGTGGTCTTCAGGATCTGATGATCGTCGGGATTCGCAGCCGCGGTGTTCCCATTGCGGAGCGGATGGCCAAAGAGATCGAGCAGATGGAAGGTGCGCAGGTTTCACAGGGCATCATCGACATCACGCTCTATCGCGACGATCTCACGCTGGTCGCGCCGAATCCGGTCGTCAAGCCGACGAAATTGCCGGAGCCGATCGACGACAAGGTCATCGTCCTCGTCGACGACGTGCTCTACACCGGCCGCACCGTGCGCGCCGCGCTCGATGCGCTGATCGACTTCGGCCGTCCGCGGCAGGTGATGCTGGCGGTGCTCGTCGATCGCGGGCATCGCGAGCTGCCGATCCACGCCGACGTGATCGGCAAGACCGTTCCCACCGACGCGCATGAGGTGATCAAGGTCAAGCTGACGGAGACGGACGGCGAGGACGAAGTCCTGATCATGGAGAAATGAGAACCGCAGGCTCCGCGCTTCGCTCCAAAGACCTCCTCGGCATCGAGCCGCTGACGCCGGAAGAGATCGAGTTGATTCTCGATACGGCGGAAGGCTTCAAAGAAGTCAGCGAACGGCCGGTCAAGAAAGTGCCGGCGCTCCGCGGGCAACTGGTCATCAATCTCTTCATGGAGGCGTCGACGCGCACCCGCGTGTCGTTCGAGATCGCCGAGAAACGCCTCTCCGCCGACACCCTCAACTTTTCCGCCTCCGGCTCCGCCGTCGAAAAAGGGGAGACGCTGATCGACACGGCGGAAAACCTCGTGGCCATGCGCCCGAACATGATCGTCATCCGGCACAAGCATCCCGGTTCGCCGAAGATGCTCGCGGACCGGTTCGAGAACATCTCGGTCGTCAATGCCGGCGACGGTGCGCACGAACACCCGACGCAGGCGCTGCTCGACGCGTTCACCATTCGCGAGCGCCTCGGCCGGCTGCAGGGAGTGAACGTCTCGATCATCGGCGACATCAAGTACTCGCGCGTGGTCCGCTCGAACATTCATCTGCTCACGAAGATGAAGGCGAACGTCACGCTGGCCGCGCCGCCGACCCTCCTTCCCGCCGAGGTCGAGAAAATGGGCGTGCGGGTCGTGCACTCGCTCGATGAGGCGATGGAAGGCGCGGACGTGATCATGATGCTGCGCATCCAGCTCGAGCGGCAGGGGAAGCTGAGCTTCCCGTCGCTGCGCGAGTACTACAACACCTTCGGACTCACTCGCGAGCGCCTGCGCCGCGCGAAAGAAGGCGTGCTGGTGATGCACCCCGGCCCGATGAACCGCGGAGTCGAGATCGCCTCCGACGTCGCCGACGATCCGAACGTCTCGGTGATTCTGGAGCAGGTCACGAACGGCGTCGCGGTGCGCATGGCCGTTCTGTACCTCCTCGGCGGAGCGCATTCCGAATGAACCTGCTGATCACCAACGCCCGCATCATCGATCCGTCGCAGGAGCTCGACGCCGCGCTCGACCTCCTCATCGAAGACGGCGCCGTCTCGAAGATCGACAAGAAAATCAAAGCGCCGGCCGGCATCGAAGTCCTCGACGCAAACGGCCTCGTGGCCACGCCCGGCTTCATCGATCTGCACACGCATCTTCGCGAGCCGGGACAGGAACACAAGGAGACGATCTCCACCGGCACGCGCGCCGCGGTGGCCGGCGGCTACACCGCCGTCTGTGCAATGGCCAACACCGTGCCCCCGAATGACGAGCGCGCGGTCACGGAGATGGTGGTGGCCGAAGCGGCGCGCAACGGCTGGTGCCGCGTCTACCCGATCGGTGCGGTCAGCAAAGGGCTGAAGGGCGAAGAGCTCGCGGAGCTCGCCGACCTGCATGCCGCCGGCTGTGTCGCGGTCAGCGACGACGGCAAGCCGGTCTACAACGCACAGCTGATGCGCCGCGCTCTCGAGTACTGCTCGATGCTCGGCATTCCGGTCGTCGCTCACGAAGAGGATGCGAATCTGGTCGAAGGCGGCGTCATGCACGAGGGCTACTTCTCGACGCTGCTCGGCATGCGCGGCATCCCGGCGGCGTCGGAAGAGACGCTCGTCGCGCGCGACGTCATTCTCGCGAAACTGACCAACGCGCACGTCCACATCGCGCATCTCTCGACGGCGGGAGCGGTCGCGGCCGTGCGTCGCGCGCGCAGCGAGGGCGTCCGGGTGACCTGCGAGGTGACGCCGCATCACATCGCTCTCGGCGATGACGCGGTGCAGTCGTTCTCCACGAATCTGAAGATGAATCCGCCGCTGCGCAGTGAAATGCACCGGCAGGCGATCATCGAAGGAATCGCCGACGGCACGGTCGATGCGATTGCCACCGACCACGCGCCGCATCACTTCGATGAAAAGAATGTCGAGTTCGATCTCGCGCCGTTCGGCGTCATCGGTCTCGAAACGGCGTTCGCGGTCTGCTACGACCGTCTGGTGATCGAGAAAGTGATCGAGCTGCCGCGGCTCATCGAGCTCTTCTCCTGCGGTCCGGCCCGCATCTTCGATCTGCCGGGGGGCACGCTGAAGCGGGGCAGCCTCGGCGATGTGACGCTGCTCGATCTCGACGCGCGCCATCAGGTCACGCGCGAGTCGTACTCGAAAGCGTCGAACACGCCGTTTCTCGGCGAAACGCTCGTCGGCCGTGTGGCGACGACCATCGTCGGCGGCCGGATCAAACACGATGTGCGCGCGGCCTCGCCGCCGCAGGCATCGAAGACGCAGCGCAAAAAGAAATGAGCGCCAGGCAGAAGAAGCGCGTCGTCATCGTCGATGACTCGACGTCGTATTGCGACCTCTGGTCGAACTTCATCGGCGAGCGCTACGCCGACATCGCGAACGTCGAAACGTATGCACACCCATACGATGCACTGCCGAAGATCGACGACTCGATCGACCTGCTGATCGTCGATCTGGAAATGCCCGGCATGGACGGGAAGAAGTTCGTCGACTACGCGCGTGCGAAAGGGCTCTCCCCGCGCCGTATCGTGGTCACCTCGTCGCATTCGGCCGACGAGCTCCATCAACGCTTCCGCATCGGCGAGACCATCGCGGTCATCAACAAGACCGAGGCCAAGCAGCAGGAAGCGTTTCTGATGATTCTCGATTCGATCATGAGACGGTAGTCGGTTGTCGGTTGTCGGGAGCCACCACCGGCCTCACCACGACCGTCGCGGTTTCGTTCTCCCGACTCCCGACAACCGACTACCGGCGACACTCGTATAATCCCGCCCCGTGACGGTCACACCCGAACCCCAGCAGCAATCGGCTCCCGCGTTCTCCCTGAACGATCTGCTCGTCTACATGGCCAAGCAGCAGGCCTCGGATCTTCATTTGAAGCCGATGCGTCCGCCGCTCGTGCGCGTGAAAGGGCAGCTCATTCCGGTGAAGACCGATCCTCTCAAGCCGGCCGATCTCGAGAGGATGCTGCTGCCGCTGCTCAATCGCGTGCAGCGCGAGAAATTCGATGCGACGCAGTCGGTCGACTTCGGGTACGGCGTGGCCGGCGTGGCTCGTTTCCGCGCGAATCTCTATCTGCAGCGCGGCACGGTCGGCGCGGTGTTCCGGCGCATTCCGATTCAGGTGATGTCGCTCGACACGCTCGAATTGCCGCGCGCGGTCAACGATCTCACTGAAGTTCCGGATGGACTCGTCGTGGTGACCGGACCGACCGGCTCCGGCAAGTCGACCACGCTCGCGGCGATGATTCTCGAGATCACCGACCGCGAGCCGCTGCACATCGTCACGATCGAAGATCCGATCGAGTTTCTCTTTCAGGACAAAGTCGCGGCCATCTCGCAGCGCGAGGTCGGCACCGACACGCCGAGCTTCAAGGAAGCGCTGCGCAACGCGATGCGCCAGGATCCCGACGTGATCATGGTCGGCGAGATGCGCGACATCGACACGATGCAGACCGTGCTCACCGCCGCGGAGACGGGACATCTCGTGTTCTCGACGCTGCACACCAACAACGCGGCGCAGACCATCGATCGCATCATCGACGCGTTTCCGGTCGATCAGCACAAGCAGATCCGCGCGCAGCTCTCGCTGGTGCTGCGCGGCATCATCTCGCTCAAGCTCGTGAAAACCGTCGACGGACGGATGACCGCGGCGGTGGAAGTGCTGAAGAATTCGCCGCGCATCGCGAAGCTGATCGAGGAGGGAGCGACCAAGGACATCCTCGAAGAGATGGAGTCGTCGGTCGGTCTCTATCGCATGCAGTCGATGAATCAATCGCTCATCGCGCTGCTGGCGCACCAGAAAATCACGTATCAGGACGCGATGGCGCTTTCGAGCGATTCCGACGATCTCTCGCTCAAGCTCCGCAAGATCTTCCCGCAGATCGAGGAGCGCGTCCGCCAGGGAGGAGACATGGCCCCGAGTTACTCCGATTTCTCACAGATCACGGAGCTGATGGACATCAAGCGGCTCTACGAAGAACAGGAAGTGCAGTGGCGCCAGCGCCTTGGCGACAAGGACGAAGAGCTCGAAAACCTGCGCCACGACGTCGAGTTCCTCCGCTCGCAGATGCAGCAGCAGAGCGGCGGCGACAAACAGAAGGATGAAGAGATCGCGCGCATTCGCGCCGATGCCGACCGCCTTCGCGCCGACGCGCAGGCAAAGATCACGCAATTGCAGGAGCGCATCAAGGAGCTCAACCAGAAGCTCATGGCCGCGCAGCAGCAAGTGAAACGATGACCACCAGACCGTCGAAGAATCTCGAGACGTTTCCCAATCCCAATCCGCAACGCGATTACGAGATCGCGTTCGAAGCTCCTGAATTCACCTGCCTCTGCCCGATGACCGGGCAACCCGACTTCGCCACGATCCGCATCCGCTACACGCCGGACTCGAAATGCGTGGAGCTCAAGTCGCTGAAGTTGTACCTCTGGTCGTATCGCGACGAAGGCGCTTTTCACGAGGCGGTCACCAATCGCATCGCCGACGATCTGATCCAGGTGCTCGACCCCCGGTTCCTGATGGTCGAAGGCGACTTCTACGTGCGCGGCGGAATCTCGACGAAGGTGAAAGTCGAGCACCGCAAGTAGATGCGCGCCGCGCCGGCGCTACATCCGGCGCAGCCGCCACTGTTCGTTCACGAACGCGGCGAATGACGGCTCTTCCCCGCGCATCCATTCCTCGAGCATCTCCGCGCTCGTTTCGTCGAGGCCGCCGATGATGCTGATGCGGGCGCTTTCGGCGATTCTCGCGATCGGTTTGTCGAGCTCCGCGATGAGGCGGGCGCTGCGGGCGATCGAGCCGGCGAGATCGAGGTCGAGTTCCATGGCGATCATGCGCGAGGCGGTGAGTGTGAGCAGAACGGCGGCGTTCCAGTTCGAGCGCTCGTTCCAGTTCGGCGGGACGATGAAGTCGGCCATGTCGCGCTCGGCGGCGAGTGCGGCCACATGGCGCTCGGTGGCGAGATGCAACGGCTCGAGCGGCGCGTGGAAGAGCATCGCGTAACGATCGTCGTCGCCGCGGAGCTGCAGCGCTGTCACGATGGCCTGCCTGGCCGTCGGCTCGACGTCGATCGCGATCGGAGCGAAGAACGATGCTCCCGCATCGCGTGCGCCGTCGGCCAGCGTTTCGAGCGCATCGAGATCGGTGGTGCAGGGATAGACGATCGGAACGGCAACGCCCCAGCGGTTCTCGTTCGCGGCGAACTGCTGCCGGAGCGGCCACGCGGGGATGACGATCGTGGCCTGGTCGTACTTGCGCGACGGCGGGTTCGACGCGAGCAGCAACGCCGCGCGCCCTTCGTCGTCGCACCACTGCAGCGCTTCCTCTCCGCGACGGAACACGATCTCGCACGCCTCGGCCGCATCGATCAGCAGCGGCGCGTGCAGCGTTTTCGCGCGTTCGAGCTCGTCGCGCACGTGATCGGCGACCTGCACTTCGAGCCGCTCGGCTCCGCTCGCGCGCAGCGTCTGATAGTCGATGGCGATCGGCGTGGTGCGTTTCGCCGAGTACGGCGCGATCGTCGTCGCGGCCCAGAACGGCGGCTCCGGCACCGGGGTGCGCCGGATGCGGAGCGGCGACGCCTTGCGATAGAGGATCACGAGATTCGTTGAAGGTACGGCATCACGAGCATGCGCACATGCTTGGCGATCATGTCGAACTCGAGGTTCACGCGATCGCCGATGTTGGCGCGGCCGATGTTCGTGCGGCGCAGCGTTTCGGGAATGAGTGCGGCGCCGAACGAGCCGTTGCCGGGATCGACGATGGTCAGTGAAACGCCGTCGACGGCGATCGAGCCCTTCGCGACGATGAGATCGGCGTATTCGCTCGGGCAGCTCCAGCGATAGATCGCGAAGTCGCCTTCATGCGCGATGGAGACGAGCGTGCCGACGGTATCGACGTGGCCCTGGACCATGTGCCCGCCGAGCCGGTCGCCGACGGCGAGCGCGCGCTCGACGTTGACGTTCTGTTCGGTGCCGAGCGTGCCGAGGGTCGTGCGCGAGAGCGTTTCGTCGGAGAGATCGGCGAGCAGCGAGCCGTCGGTCTCGGGGAGAACCGTGAGGCAGACGCCGTTCACGGCCAGGCTCTCGCCGCGCGTGAACGGGATCGGATCGGTCGTGCGGATGCGCAGTCGCGCGCCGTTCGCGAGACGCTCGTACGATTGGATGGTGCCGGTGTGAAGGATGATTCCGGTGAACATGGTGTGCGGTTCAGACGGGATAGGCCGTGACCATCACGTCCGGGCCCGCGAGCTCGCAGCGATCAAACCGAAAGCGGTACGCCTCTGTCAACTTGCTGACCGGATCGCCACTGAAGATCGCGGGCGCATGGGCACCACCGACGAGCATCGGCGCGATGAAGAGCATCATCTTCTGCCACAGCCCGCGCCGGATCACTTCGGAGTGAACGACCGAGCCTCCTTCGACGATGAGTGAGCGAATGCCGCGCGCGTGCAACTCGCCGAAGACCTGTTCGAGATCGACGCGCGCGTCGACGCGTACGAGCTCGACGTTCGTCCCGGCGTCGTAGCGCGCGGGATCGCTGGTGAAGAGGATCGTTCGCGCGCCATCGGTGAGCACCTGCGCGTGCGGCGGCACCTGCGCGTCTCCGTCGAGCACGACCCGCGTCCAGCGCGTGGCATCGCCGGCGAGATTGAGGCGACGCGTGAGTCGCGGATCATCGGCGATGACCGTTCCGCTGCCGACGAGAATCGCATCGAACTCCTCGCGCAACAGGAGGCTCCGCTCGCGCGCCGCCTCGCCGCTGATCCATTGCGAATCGCGCGTCACGGTGGCGAGTTTTCCATCGAGCGTCATCGCCGCTTTCACGAGCACGAACGGCAGTTTCTGCGAGATCGCCCAGACGAATTTCTCGTTGAGACGCCGCGCCTCCGCTTCGAGCACGCCGGTCGTGACGTCGATTCCCGCGCCGCGCAACGCGCCGATGCCGCCGCCATTCACGAGCGGATTCGGATCGCTCATGGCGATGACGACGCCCGACACGCCCGACGCGATCACCGCGTCGCTGCAGGGCGGCGTGCGTCCGTGATGGCTGCACGGT
The DNA here is from genome assembly GCA_036261885.1 of Thermoanaerobaculia bacterium. Lineage (GTDB taxonomy): Bacteria > Acidobacteriota > Thermoanaerobaculia > Gp7-AA8 > Gp7-AA8 > QHVT01. The sequence goes on from DATAJY010000015.1 coordinate 122,962, forward strand.
TCGAGCGTCACGTACATGGTGGCGCCGCGCACATCGCCGGTCGCGTTGCGCAACGCCTCGATCTCCGCATGCGCCTGGCCCGCGCGCTGGTGCCAGCCCTCGCCGATGACTGCGCCGTCGCGCACGATCACGCAGCCGACCATCGGATTGGGAGACGTGGTGTAACGGCCGCGCGCCGCGAGCTCGAGGGCGCGACGCATGAGTGGCTCGTGCATCGGGACGCGATTGTATTGCCGGAAAGAAAAACGGCGGGCCATGGCCCGCCGTTTTTCTTCGAAGCGTGATGCAGCACCTTACGGTGCGGTGATGATGCGATAGGTCGAGAACGTCTGATTCCGCGGTGCCGGGGTGGTGACGTAGAGGCGAATGCGCTGGCCGCTCTTCACCTTGTCGATCGCGGCGCGGAAGTCATCGACGTTGTTCACGCGCTGTCCCTGAACCTCGGAGATGATGTCGCCTTCGTTCATGTTCGCTTCGCCGGCGGCGGAAACGTCTTTCACGCTCGTCACGACGACGCCGGTGGTCACGCTGTCGGGGATGCTGTACTGCGCGCGCACCGAGGCGGTGAGGTTCTGCACGGTCATCCCGAGCTTGTCGCGCACCGGCTCGGCGGCTTCCGGCTCGGCTTCTTCTTCATCGCCTTCGTTCGGACGCTCGGCGGTTTTCACCGTGAAGGTCTGGCGCTGGCCGTTGCGAAGAACGGTGATCTTCACCTCGGAACCGACCGGGCGGTAGGAGATGTAGTCGATGAGCTCGCGGTTGTTGCGGATCGGCTTGCCGTCGGCTTCGATCACCACGTCGCCGTGGCGCAGGCCGGCCTTCTCGGCGGGCTTTCCTTCTTCGACCGACTGCACGAGCGCACCGCGCGCTTCCGGCAGGTTGAACGCTTCGCGCGTCTCCTCGGTGACGTCGGTGATGCTGATGCCGATGTAGCCGCGGACGACTTTTCCTTCCTTCAGCTGCGGCAGGAGCGTCTTCGCGGTGTTGATCGGAGTGGCGAAGCCGATGCCCTGTGCGCCGCCGCCGCGGATGGCGGTGTTGATGGCGATGACTTCGCCGGAGATGTTGAGGAGCGGGCCGCCGGAGTTGCCGAAGTTGATGGCGGCGTCGGTCTGAATGAAGTTCTCGAACGAGCGCGAGGCGTTCGACAGACCGAGGGAGCGGCCTTTCGCCGAGATGACGCCGACGGTGAGCGTGTTCTCGAACGCGAACGGATTGCCGATCGCGATGGCCCAGTCCCCCTTGCGGATGCGGTCCGAATCGCCGAGGCGGATCCAGGGGAGCTGCTGGTCGACGTCGAGCTTCAGCAGCGCGAGATCGGTCGCGGCGTCGCGGCCGACGATTTTCGCGGTCTGCGTGCGGCCGCCGTTGCCGTTCTCGTCGGCGCCGTAGGTGACTTCGACCTTGGTGGCGCCTTCGACGACGTGGTTGTTGGTGAGGATGTAGCCGTCGGGGGAGATGATGAAGCCGGTGCCGCCGCTGAGCTGGCGCTGTTCGTCATCGTCGTCCTGCGGCGTTTGCTGCTGCTGCGGGCGGCGACGATTCGGATTCTGCTGCGGATCGGGGAAGAAGAATTCAAACGGATCGATGCCGAACTGGCGCTGCTGGCTGCGGCGGACGATCTCGGTGGAGCGGATGGAGACGACGGCCGGCATGACCCGGCTGGCGACATCCGCGAACGAGGGGATGGTGACGGAGCCGACGGGGGCCGACGTCGACGTGTCGGTCGCGGTCTGGGCGTTGGATTTGCGCATGAGGCCGAGGTCGGCGCTGATGAGGATGCCGAATGCGACCGATGCGATCACGATGGCAATCGTCGACAAAATACGTTTGGTCGAAGAGCTCATAGTTGTAGTTGATTCCTCCTGGGTGGGCGCGTGGCCGTTGGGACGCGGGGTGCCTCACCTCGACGTGCATCGAAAGTGCCACGCCCGAGGCCGCAATTCCCGCTCTTGTTTCAGACGCGTCGCGGCGGCGATTGTTCCGGTGCCTCCGGCCGATGGTTTCGAAAACGAAACAGGGGAGGATCGGGTTTCGCTGAAAAAGCGAACGGCCTCGCGTGAGGCGAGGCCGGTTCTCCAGTGGAATCTGTCTGTGGGGCTGGGTCAGACGACGCGTCTGCGACCGACGATCAGGCGATAGATGAACAACAGCGCCATCGCGCCGATGATCGATCCGATCCAGCCCGCGGTCTGTTCCTGACGTCCCATGAGCGTCGTGGCCAGGAAGCCGCCGACGAACGATCCGGCAACACCGAGAAGAATGGTGACGATCCAGCCGCCCGGGTCGCGTCCCGGCATGAGGAACTTCGCGATCGCACCAACCACCAAACCAAACAGGATCCATCCAATGATGTTCATTTGCTTTCCTCCAGAATCACCGCCGGCGCCCGCTGCGCCGTGGGTGACTTACTGTTGAGCAGGAGGTGTGCCAGTGAGGTGGGTGTCGGGAGTCGGGAGTTGGTTGTCGGGAGGCCCCCAATCACCCACGAGCGTGCTGATCCATGCGCTCCTGCTTCGTGGTGGGTGGCGGTCTCCCGACAACCGACTCCCGACTCCCGACTCCCGATCCATCTGCTATCGTCCGCGCCATGAAACGCATCGGCATTCTCACCGGTGGCGGCGATTGTCCGGGGCTGAACGCGGTCATCCGCGCGGCTGTGCGGACGCTCGTCCGCGAGCATGAGATCGAGGCAGTCGGCATCCAGCTCGGCTTCGAAGGTCTGCTCACGAAAGCCATCGTTCCTCTCACCACGGAATCGATTCGCGGCATCCTGCCGAAAGGCGGCACGCTGCTCCGCACCACCAACCGTGGCAATCCGTTCGAGTATCCCGACGGCGCGGGCGGCTGCGTCGATCGCTCCGCGGAAGTCATCGCCAACATCCACGAGCTCGGCATCGACGGCATCATCGCCATCGGCGGCGACGGCACGTTGCGCATCGCGCAGCGGCTCTGCGATCTCGGCATTCCGATGGTCGCGGTGCCGAAGACGATCGACAACGATCTTCTCGCCACCGATTACACCTTCGGCTTTCACACCGCCGTGGCCGTCGCGACCGACGCGGTCGATCGGCTCCACACTACCGCCGAGTCGCACGATCGCGTGATGATCCTCGAGGTCATGGGGCGCAACGCCGGCTGGATCGCGCTCTACAGCGGCATTGCCGGCGGTGCCGACATCATCCTCGTGCCGGAGATTCCGTATCGTCCGCAGGAGATCGTGAAGTCGATTCGCGAGCGTTCGAAGGAAGGGGCCAACTTCGACATCATCGTCGTCGCCGAAGGAGCGAAGCGGATCGGTGGCGAAGAGGCGTATCTCGACAAGGCGACGCGCCGGCTCGGCGGCATCGCGTATCAGGTCGCGGCGGACATCCAGCAGCACATCGATCTCGAGATCCGCGTGACGGTGCTCGGCCACACGCAGCGCGGCGGCTCGCCGATCGCGTTCGATCGCATCCTCGCCAGCCGCTTCGGCTCGATGGCCGCGGAGCTGATCGCGAAGAAGCAGTTCGGACAGATGGTCGCGCTCCGCTCCGATGAGATCATCGCCGTGCCGATCAAGGATGCGGTCTCGAAACTGAAGTATGTCGATCCCGACGGACAGATGGTGCAGACCGCGCGCAACCTCGGCATCTCGTTCGGCGACGGCCGCTGAGAAAAACGATCGACGCAAACAAAAAAGCGGCGGGCCGAAAGCCCGCCGCTTTTGCTTTGCTGCGTGTGCTGCTGGTTACGCGCGTTTCATCGCCACGAGTGCGACCATGCCGAGGAGCGCGGCGAATGCGATGAGCGCCCACTCGTCGAGCGTCGGCACCGCCGCGAAGCCGGGCGCGCCGCCGATGACGAACGTCGTCGGATCGGTGGCGCCGCCCTGGGACGCGCTGTCGGTGACGCCGCTCGCGTCATTCGTGCCGTCGCCGTTGGCGTCGTAGCTCAGCGTGCCCTGGTTGCTGACGGTCGTACCTGCGGCCGCGCCGCTGTCGATCGTTGCGTTGATGGTGATGGTTACCGAGGCGCCGGGTGTCAGCGAGCCGTTCCACGTGACCGTGTTCGTCGCGATCGTGGCCAGCGCGGTGCCGCTCGTGGCGGTCGCGTTGACGAGATCGACGCTCGACGGCAGCACGTCGGTGAACTCGTTGCCGGCGTTGTCCTGCTGCGTCGACCCGCCGTTGTTCGTGATCACGATGGTGTACATGATCGCGCCGCCCGGCGTGAACGAGCCGCTCACCGACTTCGTGGCCGTGAGCATGGCTCCCTCCACGGTGGTGGTGGCGGTGGCGGAGTTGTTCGGCCAATGCAGTTCGGGAGTCGACGTGGCCACCGTCGCGGTGTTGGAGATGGTCGTGCCGGAAGGTGTGCCCGCGGGGACGCCGATCACGAGAGTAAACGTCGCGAGGCCCTGAGCGAAGCTCGGATTCGTGCAGGTGACGGTGCCGTTCGCGCCGACGGCGGGAGTGGTGCACGACCAGCCGGCGGGGCTGCTCAGCGAGACGAACGTCGTCGACGCCGGGAGTACGTCGGTGAGTGTCGCCGCGTTCGCGTTGGTGGGACCGCTGTTCGTGAACTCGATGGTGTAGGTGATGTTGCCGCCGGCGTTCACCGGATCCGGCGCGTCGAGGACGACGACGGAGAGATCGGGACTCGCCGAAACCGTGGTCGTGACGACCGCACTGTTGTTGGCCGCGTTCGAATCGCTGGATGCGCTGACCGTGGCAGTGTTCGAAAGGATCGTCCCGTCCGGAGTGGCAGGGCCGACGGTGACAACGAGCGTGAAGATCGTGTTGGAGGTGAGGCTCGCCACCGTGCAATTGATCGTACCGCTGGCGCCGAAGGCCGGCGTGGTGCACGACCAGCCGCCGCCGGTGTCCGACAGCGACTGGAAGGTCGTGCCGGCCGGCAGCGTGTCGGAGAGGGAGACGTTCGCCGGCGTGCTCGGACCGCCATTCGACACGTTGATGGTGTAGGTGAGGCTGCTGCCCTGCGTGACCGGATCCGGATTGTCGGTCATGGTCACGCCAACGTCTGGCGACGAGGTGACCGTCGTGGTCGCGGTGTCGCTGTTGTTGCCACTGTTGCTGTCGGATGTCGCGGAGGCGAGCGTCGCGGTGTTCGAAAGCACCGTGCCGTTCGCGAGCGCCGGATCGACATTCACGACGAGCGTGAAGAAGTCGACCGTGGCGCCCCAGCTCGCGTTGGTGCAGGAGACGGTTCCGGTGGCGCCGACTGCCGGCGTCGTGCACGACCAGGCTCCGGTCGTGGAGAGCGACACGAACGTCGTGCCGGCGGGCAGCGTGTCGGAGAACGTCGCATTGGCCGCGTTGCTCGGGCCGTTGTTCGTCAGCGTGAGCTGGTAGGAGATGTTGTTGCCGGCGGTGACCGGATCGGGCGTGTCGGTCTTGCTGATCATGAGATCCGCCGACGTCGTAACGGTGGTCGTGGCGGTCGCGGACTCATTGCCGGTCGACGGATCGGCGGTGCTCGAAGTGGCCGTCGCCGTGTTCGAGAGAACCGTCCCGCTCGCGAGCGCCGGATCGACGTTCACGGTGAGTGTGAAGCTGGCGTTGGTGACGACGAGCGACGCGATGGAGCAGGTGATCGTTCCGTTCGCGCCGACCGCGGGCGTGGTGCACGACCAGCCGCCCGGCGAAGAGAGCGACACGAACGTTGTGCCGGCCGGCAGCGTGTCGGAGAACGCCGCATTGGCCGCGTTGCTCGGGCCGTTGTTCGTGAGCGTGAGCTGGTACGAGATGTTGTTGCCGGCGATGACCGGATCCGGCGTGTCGCTCTTGCTGATCATGAGATCCGCAGACGTCGCGACGGTGGTCGTGGCGGTCGCGGACTCATTGCCGGTCGACGGATCGGCGGTGCTCGAAGTGACAGTCGCCGTGTTCGAGAGAACCGTTCCGGCCGCGAGGGTCGGATCGACGCTCACCGTGAGCGTGAAGTTGGCGGTGGTGACGGCGAGCGACGCGATGGAGCAGGTGATCGTTCCGTTCGCGCCGACCGCGGGCGTGGTGCACGACCAGCCGCCCGGCGAAGAGAGCGAGACGAAGCTCGTGCCGGCGGGCAGCGTGTCCGTCCACGAAACGGCATCAGCCGAGTCCGGACCGCTGTTCGTGACCACGATCGTGTAGAAGAAGTTCTGTCCGGCGTTAACCGGATCGACGTTCTCGGTTTTGGTGATCGATACATCGGCGGCGAAAAACGCGGCCGCCGTGAAGAAGGCCACCACCGGATCGTGATCGGAGATGCGCAGCGCCGACGCGTTGTTGGCCCGCTCCGTTTCGGGGTAGTCGGTGTTGATGCGCGGATGCTCGATGCGCCGCGCGCTGGTGGACGCGATGAGTCCCGCGCTCACGATCGCATGATCGATGTTCTGCGCGTTGCCGTCGTGGAGATACGAGTAACGCTCCGCGGGCGGCGGCGTATCGAAGAGATTCGTGAAGTTCGGATTGACGAGATCGACGCCGTCGCCCGTCACGACCGTTTCGTTGTCGGGCGGCGGTGTGCCCGAGAGAACGTTGATCGGATCGACGTAGCCGTCGTTGAACTCGAAGGCGTTGAAGTCGCCGACCAGCACGATGTTCTCGTTCGGATCGCTCGTCAGCCGGCCCTGCAGATAGTTGGCGAGGAACTCCGCCTGCGCCTGGCGCTTGCGGCGCACGCGATCGCCTTCCGTGGTCAGGCCATCCGGCGCGCTGCTGTCGATGCCGATCAGCGAACGAAGGTGGTTGTTGACGACGACGAGCGGATACGACGTGCTCGCGTTGCGATGCACGATCGCGTCGAGCACCAGCGAGGGGCGATCGTTGAGCAGCGCCGGCGTGTTGTCATCGGGATCGATCCACGTCGTCGCCGCACCGATCTGCGTGACCGAGTTCACCTCGACGCGCGGAACGCCCGCGGAGACCTCCGCGCTCTTCACGAGAAAGCCGACGTCGATGCCGCCGACGTCATTGCCCTCGGAGAGGTAGGCGACGTACTGCGGATTCGGCTGCGAATTCGTCACCGCATCGGCGTTGATCTTCGTGGCGAGGTCCTGCAGCACGGTGAGGTTCTCGGCTTCCTGCACGCCGAGGACGTCGGGGAATTTGAGGTGATTGCGAATGGCGATCGAAGCCTTCGCCAGACGATCGGCGTACGCGCCCGCGGTGAGCACGACGTCGCTCGTCGCACCGTCGTTCGCCGTGTCGTAGAAGTGGAACATGTTGAACGACGAGACCGTGAACTCCTGCGCGGTCGGAGTCGTGACCGTCGTCGGCAGCGTGCCCGGCGTCACGATCGGCGTGCCGAGCGTGCCGTCGGGGTAGATCGCATAGCCGCGGAAGCCGTAGTCGAGCACTCCGGTGACCGGTGCGACGACGTCGCCTGATTTCACGGTGAGCACCGGCTGCGCGTTGATGGTCGCGCTTTCGATGCGCAGGCGCTCCGGATTCGCGTCCCAACGCGGAATCGGCGGGATCGTGCCGGACGGCGGAACGTCGGGCTGCTGGATGCCGGGCTCGCGGAACGGACGCGCGACGCCGGTGATGACGCCGTGGAAGCGGCCGTTGCTCGTGCCGGTGTTGTTCGGTTCATTGATGGAGCCGTCGCTCGGGCCGCTCACGGTGATCGAGGCGGCGCTGACGCGCATTCCTTCGACGCGCTCGAGCTGATCGTGCGGTCCCGCCGGATCGGGAAACGTTGCGCTGAGCGGAACCGCTGCCGGGAGCGGCTGTCCCGCCGGAGCGAGCTGCGAGACCGACGGCGCGGTGATTTCCGTGAGCGGCGGCTGCTGCAGATCGCTGGACGGTACGAACTCGGCGACCGTGCCGGTGACCTGCACCTGCGCGGTGAAGACCACGGCGCCGGGAGGCGGGCCGCTGGTGAAGACGAAAATGCCTTCCGAGGTTGCCGGATCGGCGTCGACTTCGGCGTCTTCTTCCTGCATGAAGAAGCCGTTCGATTTCACGCCCGTGACGATGCCGCGGATCGTGACCGAGGAGCCGACGATCGGCGAGGTTGCGCCCGGCCCCTGCACGTCGTGAATCGGCGTGACGGTCACGTCGTCGTTGTTGATCGTGCCGAGACCCTGCACGTCGCCGGAATTCGCGCCGGTGATGCTCGTGACGTTCACGAAGAACGTCTGATTCGATTCGGTCGTGGTGTCGCCGTTGACCTGCACGTTGAACGCATAGGTCGACGAGCCGGCCGGGATGGTCTGCCCGGTGAGACTCTGCGCGACGTAGTCGCTGTCGGCCGTCGTTGCGGTGCCGTCCGCGGTGGCGATGTCGAACGTCACGCCGCCCGGACCGGCCGGCGCGGTGAGTGAGACCGTGAACGTGAACGTCGTCGTGCCGGCATCGCCTTCGGCGAGCGTGACGTCGTTGACGTTGAGCGTCGGCATCACCGGCCCGGCCTGCGGCGTCAGGGAGAAGTCGTCGACGGCGAGTCCGTCATCGGCGCCCGAGGCGTTGAGATCGTTCCAGCGAATCCAGAACGTCGCGCCGTTGGCGATGCTCAGCGAAGCGATCGTGCCGGCGATGTTCGAGCGGTTCGTGTTGCCGTCGAGCGCGGTCGCGGTGCCGTTCGTCTTGACGACGTTGACGACGTCGAGCGCATTCACGTCCGTCCACGTTCCGGTGACGAGATCGGTGGCGTTCATGCTGTACTGAAAGTCCATCCGATCATCGCGCGCGGCGGCGGTGTTCGAAATGCGCCACTGTTCGCCGTGATAGGCGACGTCGAGCGACGTGATCGTGGCGCCGGTGTTGTTCGTGTAGCAGACGCCGATCGTTGGGATCAGCGTGCCGCTCTGCAGGCCGCCGAGCGCACGCTCGGTGTTTCCCGCGGCACCGTAGCTGAACGTGTCGCCGGTGTTGCTGCCGCCGGTGTCGACCGCGTACTGCTCGTTGTCGCGCGCTCCTCCTCCCGACTCGGTCATGAACCAGCCGGTGATGGTCAGGTTGTTCGTGGTGCTGCCTGCGGTGTTCGAGAGCGTGTCGAAGCTCTGAGTGCTCGCCGCACCGAGGGTGGTGAGGCTCACGCACTGCGCGAAAACGCGCGGAGCCATGCAGCTGAGAATCACGGAAAGCAGAATCGCTACGCGCAGTCGTCGGGAAACGATCATCGAAGTCTCCGAAAATGGTGAAGTGGGGACCGGAAAGCCGGCGGATTATGGCAGAGATGGGTTGCCACTTTTGAGTGGAATCGTGGAATGTGGCTCAGTATGGATGAGACTGCCCGCTCGTGCGCCGCCGGACGCCTTGCGCGGGTGACATAGAATCCGGCGCGATGACGAACCTGGTCCAGTATCGCGTCGAAAACGGCGTGGCGGTCTTCGAGCTGAACGCCGGCCGCGCCAACACGTACAGCTACGAGCTGAATCGCGAGCTCGATGACTGCATTCTCCGCGCGCGCATGGATGACGGCGTGCACGTGATCGTCATTCGCGGTGCGGGGGAGAAATTCTTCTCCGCCGGCGCGGACATCAAGATGCTCGCGGAGGTCACGCCGCAGTTCAAATACGCCTTCTGCCTTCATGCGAACGAGACCATGAATCGTCTCGAGCAGACGCCGAAGCTCGTCATCGCGGCGATGAACGGACACACTGTCGGCGGCGGTCTGGAGATCGCGATGGCCGCGGACATCCGCATCGCCCGGCAGGGGGGAGGGAAGTGGGGACTGCCGGAAGTGGCGCTGGGCGTCCTTCCGGGGACCGGCGGAACGCAGCGGCTTTCGCGTCTGGTCGGTAAATCGAAATCGATCGAGCTGATGATCGAAGGCGGCCTGCACGACTTCGAGAAAGCGCTCGAGCTCGGCGTGATCAACTACCTGTGGCCCGCCGAGGAAAATGGGAAGACGTGGTGGGAGCGCGTGCTCGAGTACGCGCGGAGTTTCTGCCCGCCGAACAAAGCGTCGAAAGCAGTGGGCCGCATCAAGCGGTCGGTGCAGAGCGGCTGGGAAGTGCCGCTCGAATCCGGACTCGCGCTCGAGCGCGAACTGCAGCAGCAGCTTTTCCAGAGCGAAGATGCGAAGGAAGGGCTCGACGCGTATAACGAAGGACGGACACCGAAGTTCAGGGGCTACTGATGCGCTACCGCAAACTGCACGATACCGATTTTGAAATCTCCGAGCTCGGCCTCGGAACATGGACATTCACCACCGGCTGGTGGGGCAACTACACCGACGAACAGGGGCAGCGCCTCGTGCGCGCCGCGATCGACAAAGGGATCAACTACGTCGACACCGCCGATGCCTACGGCAACGGACGCGGCGAGACCATCCTCGCGCCGATTCTGAAAGAACATCCCGATCTTCGCGTCGGCACCAAGTTCGGCTACGACTTCTACAACAACCCCGAGCGGCCGCGCGGCCAGCGAGAGCTGCCGCAGAACATGTCGCCCGAGTTCATCCGCTTCGCCTGCGAGCAATCGATGAAGCGCCTCGGCGTCGATCACATCGCTATCTATCAGCCGCACAATCCGCGCGTCGTCACGCTGATGCAGGACGAACATTGGGAAACGCTCGAGCGGCTGAAAGAAGAAGGGAAGATCTCGTCGTACGGACCTTCCCTCGGACCAGCCATCGGCTGGCGCGATGAAGGCGTCTACTCCGCCGCGGTGCGCCGCGCGCCGGTCACGCAGATGATCTACAACGTGCTCGAACAGGATCCGGGGGCCGAGTTCATTCTCGCGGCCGAAACGGGGCCGTCCTACGCCGGCGTGGCCGAGGCGATGCGCGGCGAGACCAACAAACGCGTCTGCGAACGCAGCAGCGCCTACGACGAGACGTTCCGCGCGTGGAAGGTGAATCCGGGACCGCAGTTCCTGATCCGCGTCACGCATTCGTCAGGCATGCTCGAAGGGAAGTACACGATCGACACGAAGTTCGACGAGAACGATCATCGCTCGCATCGTCCGCGCGCATGGCTGGTCGAAGGGGTACAGAAAGTCGAACGCCTGCAGCCGCTGTGCGAAGAACGGGGCGTGACCGTCGGGCAGCTCGCGCTGCTCTGGCTCTACGCGCACCCGTCGGTGCTCTCGGCGCTGCCGAACATTTACGACGAGACGCAGCTCGACGAGTTCGCCGCCGCCTCGGAGCACGCACCGCTCACCGACAGTGAGATGGAGCGCATCCACGCGATGTACGAGAAGAACTTCGAGATCACGCCGTATCAGGAGCCGGCTGCAGTCTGAGTGACCGATGGCACCGATGGCTTTGCGTGGCGATGGCAATCGTCGTCGCCACGCTCGCCATCGCCGGCGCGCGTGAAGACAGCGCGACCATCGACGAGCCGGCGCACATCGCCAGCGGGCTGATCAAACTCACGCAGGGGCGGCTCGCGTTCTATCGCGCGCAGGCGCCGCTCATGAACGTCCTCGACGCCGCGCCGCTGGCAATCGCGGGTTATCGAGTACCGGCGAACCTGCCGCAGCGCGCGTGGATCGCGGGGCACGAGCTTCTCTATCGATCGGGTTACGACGCGCGGCGCATGCTGCTGCTCGCGCGCTTGCCGACGATCGCGCTGTTGCTCGCGCTCGCATTCGCGGTGTCGCGGTTCGTTTTCGTCGTCACGAGCAATCCGGCGGCGGCCACGATCGCGTTCGCGCTGACCGGCTTCTGCCCGAACCTGCTCGCGCACGGACGGCTGGCGACCGTCGATCTCGGCGTGGCCTGTTTTCTCTTCATCGCCGCGGCGTTGTTTCTTCGTCTGCTGCGCGAACCGTCGACCTCGATCGCGATTGCCGGTGGCCTCGCCACCGCGTGCGCGATCGCATCCAAAACCTCCGGCGCGCTGATCGTCGTCTTTTTCCTCGCGCTGGCGATCGTTCGCTCTCGCGATGCGATGAAGGCGAAACGCGCGCTGCTCGTGGCCGCGGCCACGGCGATCGCGTCCTTTGCGTTGCTGTACATGCTGCTCGCGCGCTCGTTCGATCCGACGCTCGCGTTTCGTGAATATCTCGCGGCGATCGACATCGTGCGCGGCCTCTACGCGCGCGGCTACACGCTGCCGCAATTCCTCCTCGGCGAGTTCTCACGCACCGGCTGGCCGCACTATCACGTCGTCGCGTTTCTGCTGAAGACGACGCTGCCGGCGCTGCTGCTCACGATTCTCACGCTCGTCGCGGCGGTGAAGCGGCGCCGCTTCGAAACGCTGGCATTGCTCGCGTTCGCGATGCTCTTTCTCGCCGTCTCGTCGTTCTCGAAGCTGAACCTCGGCCTGCGACACATCCTGCCGCTGTATCCGTTCCTCTATGCCGCGATCGCCATCACGCTCGCCGATGCGTCGAAGAAGATCGCCGTTCCGGCGCTGCTGGTGGCGTGGCATGTCGTCGCCGCGCTCGCGGCGTATCCCTCCTATCTCAGCTACTTCAATCCGCTGATCGGCAGCACGCGGAACGCGGACGCGTTTCTGATCGACTCGAATCTCGACTGGGGACAGGATCTCCATCGCCTCGCGCGCTGGAGCGGCGCACAGCCGATTCGCGTGCACTACTTCGGCGGCGGAGACGTCGCGTACGAATTCGGCACGCGCGCACAGGTGTGGCCTGCGCCGCGCCCCGAGACGTTGCCGAAGGGATTGTTCGCGGTGAGCAAGCACATCTACCGCATCACCTTCATGCCTGGAACGCGCGAGACGTACGACGAGTATCTGCGGCGTTCGCATGCGACCTACGTGACGACGGTGGGGGGCTCGATGGATGTGTATCTCGTTGGGAGTCGGTAGTCGGATTCGGGAGTCGGTAGTCGGTTGTCGGGAGTCGGGAGGCCACCGCACCACCACCGCTCTGCTTGTTTGCTCTTCTTGTTTGCACCTCGTGGGTGGTGCGGTGGTCCCCCGACAACCGACTCCCGACTACCGACAACCGACTTGAGCTAGCATCCGCATCCATGACTGCCATCGCTGCCGATTCCACGATTCAGAACAAGCTCTTCATCAATGGTGAGTTCGTCGACGCGCGCTCGGGCGAGACGTTCGCCACGATCAATCCGGCGACGGAAGAGACGATCACCGGCGTCGCGTCGGCAGGTGTCGAAGACGTCGACGCGGCGGTGAAGGCGGCGCGCGCACAGATGGAGCCTGGTTCCGAGTGGCAGAAGATGAAACCGCGCGATCGCGCGAAGATTCTCTGGCGCATCGCCGACATGCTCATGGCGCGCGCCGACGAGATCGGCCGCATCGAGACCATCGACAACGGCAAACCGATTTTCGAATCGCAGTTCGTCGACACGCCCGCGGCGGCGGAATGCCTTTACTACTTCGCCGGCTGGTCCGGAAAGGTCGGCGGCGAAACGCTGCCGGTGGCGGACAACGCGTTCACCTACACGCTGCGCGAACCGGTCGGCGTCGTCGGCGCGATCACGCCGTGGAACTTCCCCTTGATGCTCGCGGTCTGGAAGATCGCTCCCGCGCTCGCGTGCGGCAACACCGTGGTCATCAAGCCGGCGTCGAACACGTCGCTCTCGCTTTTGAAATTCGCCGAATACGCGAAAGAGTGCGGGCTCCCCGCGGGCGTACTGAATGTCGTGCCGGGACGCGGCAGCGTCGTCGGCAACGCCATCGTCGATCATCCGGGCGTCGACGCGATCACCTTCACCGGCTCGACGGAAGTCGGCAAGGGACTGATGGCGCGCGCCGCGAAAACATTGAAGAAAGTGGCGCTGGAGCTCGGCGGCAAGTCGCCGAACATCGTCTTCGCCGACGCCGATCTCGATGCCGCCGCACGCGGCGCGCTCAATGCGATCTTCTACGGCAAAGGGGAAGTGTGCGCCGCCGGCTCGCGCCTGCTCGTCGAAGAAAGCGCGCATGAGGAGCTGATGGCGAAGGTGGTCGAGCGCGCGAACAAGATGACCGCCGGCGATCCTCTTCATCCGAAGACCCGCCTCGGCGCGATCGTTTCGAAAGAGCAGATGGAAACCGTGCTCTCGTACATCGAGGCGGGCAAGAGCGAAGGAGCGAAGGTCATCGCCGGCGGCGAGCGCACGGAGATCGGCACCGGCAAGGGGTACTTCATCAAGCCGACGATCTTCGACGACGTCACGCCCGAGCAGAGAATCGCGCGCGAAGAAATCTTCGGACCGGTCCTCGCGACCATCAAATTCAAAGACGCCGAAGACGCGATCGCGAAAGGGAACAACACCGTCTACGGTCTCGCGGCCGCGGTCTGGACGCGCGACGTCTCCAAAGCGCATCGCATCGCCCGCGCCATCAAGGCAGGCACGGTCTGGGTGAACACGTACAACCTCTACGATCCCGCGCTGCCGTTCGGCGGTTTCAAGGAATCGGGCTTCGGCCGCGATCAGGGACGCGACGCGCTCGAGAAATACACGCAGACGAAATCGGTCTGGGTGAATCTCTAACGCCGCCGGATCGTCCGGACGATCACCTTCGCGTGGTCGTCCGCGGTAGCCGTGCCGCCCTGCTGCAGCAGAAAGCTTCCCGAAGAGATGATCGGAAGGTACGCCTTTTCGGCACCGATCGCGGTACGCGGCTCGAGGATCGTTCCATCCGATTCGAGCAGCGCCGCGAACCCGGGGGACGGCGGGCCGGCGTCGTTCCAGGTGAGCAGCGTTCGTCCTTCGAAGATCGTCGCCGTCACCGTGACGCCGTAGGCGGATGCGGTGAGCGGGATCGGCGGCACCGCCGCCGGGATGTGCGCGATGCCGTTTTCGTTCACGAGATGCCACTCCACCGTGTGCGCCTGCGCATTCGGAAAGGCGACGACGTACGACTGGCCGTTCCACACCACCGAAGGGGCGAGTCCGTACGGATTCGACAGGCGGAACGGAATGGGCGGCTGGCTTTTTGCGACCAATAGACCTTCCACGCCGCGCGCGCTGTTCCAGACCACCAGCGCCGTCTGCGGCGAGGTCGCCAGATCGAGCGCGACCGGCGCCGTCACCTCCGCGAGCTTCACACGTGAGGAAGTGGTCCCGTCCGCGGCGATGCGCGTCGCGTAGAGCGCGAACGGCGTGTTCGTGTGGAAGTAGTCGTACTCGAAGTACGCGACGAGCCACTGCTCGCCGTCCCACTCCACCGCGTGCGCGCCGGGCCATTTCGCCGGCAGTTCGATCGGCGTCGGGTCGAGAATTTTTCCCGCGGAGGAAACGCGCAGCGCCGTGAAGCGCTCGTTCACGAGGTCGCTGACCACGACCAGCCACTCGGTGCCGTTCCAGGCGACGCGCGGCAGCCCGGTGCCGGGGAGAAGATCGATGCCGAGCGGATCGAGAGAACGCCCCGCGGCATCGATGCGGCTGGCCACGATCGCGCGGTCGCTTCCGTTCCGCCATTCGTTCCAGACCGCGAGCGCCATCGAGCCGCCGCTCGAAATGTCGCCGCCGAACTGCTCGGTCAAACGCATGTCGAGAGGAATCGCGCCGCGCACGCCGTCGAGGACGAGACCGTAGGCGTCGCGCTCGAAGCCGAGGTTCTCGAAGACCACTGCCAGCGTCGAGCCGTTGCAGGCCGCATCGGAGATGCCGTTCGCGAAGGACGGCAACGGCAGTTCGTATGGTTCCGCACCGGGTGCGGCGCGACGCGCGTACGTGTGCGCTTCATCCGAGTAGACGAGCAGCGCATCGCGCGAGCCGCTGATGATCGGATGCAGCGATGCGGAGCCTGCGTCGAACGACTGCACGATTCCGACATCGGCGCCGTCGACCGTGACCCATTCGATGCGATTGCCCGTTTTCCAGGCGAGCACCACCTCGTCGCCCGCGGTGCCGGCTTCGAGCTCCGCGAATCCGCTCGCGCGCGCGACCGGAATTGGGTTGCCCGCGCCATTCGCGGTCACCGGCACGAGCGACACGCGTCCTCCCGCCGCGACGGCGAGATGGAAGTTTCGTCCCACCGCGACGAGTTTGTGCTGCCGGGCCACATTCATCACCGGCACGCGCACACGCGGTGAGACGCTGCCGCCGGTCGAGACGAACGAGCCTTCGTAGGCTTGATGATCGGCGCGCCAGAGGACCAGGAACGTCGCGCCGTTGAACGCGATCATCGGGCGGCCGAGCGGGATCGGTCCGATCGCGAACGGTTCGGAGATGCCGTTCTCGTCGACGAATGCGCCGTTCAATGCGAACGCTCCGCGCCACACCACGAGATAGCGTCCGCCGCCGAAAGCGAGATCGGGATCGAGGCCGAGGGCGAGCTCATCGGGCGGCAGTTGCACCTCGCCGGTTGCGGAGATGCGGGCCATGCGCACGGCGAGGTCCGATTGCCAGACGGCGAGAAACGACTGGCCGTTCGAAGCGATGTGCGGCCCGACCTCATCGTAGGCGGATACGCTGTACCTGGGCAGCGTCACGTCGCGCGGCGCGCTGACGATCAACTCCGCCGAGAGCGTCGTGAAGGACAGCACCACACCTGCGCATGTCAGGAAAAAACGCCGCATTGTCCGACCCTCCGTGAGCACCGACTTGTTACGCCATTCGCGCAGCGTTGTCTATGACGATAGAATCCGCCCCTCGAAAATCGAAACATTGAAATGGATGGAGCCCCATGAAGAAAACATGGATTGTCCTGGGAACGGCGCTTCTCTCCCTCGCGTTCATCGGCTGTCCGCCGAGCACCGAGAACGCCGGCAGCACCGCGGGAAGCGGGGATCAGACCGGCGAGATTCTCGTTGGTGAATATGGATCGCTGACCGGCGGCCAGGCGACGTTCGGCCAGTCGACGCACAACGGCATCATGCTGGCGGTCGAAGAGATCAACGCGGCCGGCGGCGTGAACAACCGCAAGATCGCGGTGAAAACCGAAGACGATCAGTCGAAGTCGGAAGAAGCGGCCACCGCGGTCACGAAGCTGATCTCGCAGAACAACGTCATCGCCGTGCTCGGCGAAGTGGCGTCGTCGAGCTCTCTCGCCGCCGCGCCGATCTGCCAGTCGAACAAGGTGCCGATGATTACGCCGTCATCGACCAACGAGCGCGTCACCGCGGTCGGCGACTACATCTTCCGCATGTGCTTCATCGACCCGTATCAGGGCGAGGCGATGGCGAACTACCTGTCGAAGCAGGCGAACATGAAGAGCGCCGCGATCCTG
Organism: Thermoanaerobaculia bacterium; assembly: GCA_036261885.1. Lineage (GTDB taxonomy): Bacteria > Acidobacteriota > Thermoanaerobaculia > Gp7-AA8 > Gp7-AA8 > QHVT01. Next base: position 139,988 of record DATAJY010000015.1, read on the forward strand.
GTCGACGTCAAGAGCGACTACTCGACCGGTCTGGCCGCGAACTTCAAGAAGACCTTCGTCGCCAACGGCGGCAAGGTCGTCATCGAACAGAGCTACGCGCAGGGCGACAGCGATTTCCGCGCGCAGCTCACCGCCATCAAGGGCACGAATCCGGAAGTGATCTTCGTCCCCGGCTACTACAACGACATCGGCCAGATCGCCATCCAGGCGCGCGACCTCGGCATGAAGCAGCCGCTCGCCGGCGGCGACGGCTGGGAATCGCCGAAGCTGATCGAGATCGGCGGCAAGGCACTGGAAGGCTGCTTCTACTCGAACCACTACCACGTCGACGATCCCGCTCCGGCCGTGCAGCAGTTCGTGCAGAAGTACCAGGAAAAATACGGCGCCAAACCCGACTCGCTGGCCGCGCTCGCGTATGACTCCGCGCGCGTGCTCGCCGACGCCATCAAGCGCGCCGGCACCACCGACGGCGCGAAGCTCCGCGACGCGATCGCCGCGACGAAGGACTTCTCCGGCGTCACCGGCAACATCACCCTCGGTCCGGATCGCAATCCGATCGGCAAGAAGCTGGTCGTGCTCGAAATCAAGAACGGTCAGACCGTGCTGAAGGCCGCCGTCGATCCGTCCGCACCCGCGGCCGGCGCCGCGACGTCCACCGACACCACCGCCACGCAGACGGCGACTTCGTCGCAGTAACGTTCGCGCCGTTCACAGCCTTTGGGGTTTACAAATCAGGGTCCGGCGAGTAGTTTTCGCCGGACCTTTTTTTCGCCTGCATGCAGACTCTTCTACAGAACCTGTTGAACGGGGTTGCCGCCGGCTCCATCTATGCGCTCATCGCGCTCGGCTACACGATGGTGTACGGCATCCTCAAGCTCATCAACTTTGCCCACGGCGACGTGGTGATGATCGGCTCGTTTGTCGGCTTCTACAGCGGCAACTACCTCGCGAAAAATAATCCGGACATGCCGGTCGTCAACGCCGGTCTGGCCATGCTGCTGGCGATGATCGCCTGCGGCCTGCTCGGATTTCTCAACGAGCGCATCGCCTACCGTCCGCTGCGCAATGCGCCGCGCATCGCCTCGCTGATCACCGCGATCGGCGTGTCGTTCTTCCTCGAGTACGGCGGGCAGTTCGTCTTCGGTCCCGATCCGAAGTTCTTCCCGACGTTGATCGAGAAGCGCGTCTTCGTCTGGGCCGGAGTGGTGGTCACCAACTATCAGCTGATCGTGCTCGGCGTGGCGCTGCTGTTCATGGCCATGCTGCAGTACATCGTCTACGGGACGAAGTACGGCCGGGCCATGCGCGCCGTGTCGTACAACTTCGAGACCGCCTCGCTGATGGGCATTCCGACCGATCGCGTCATCTCGATGACGTTCGTGCTCGGCTCCGTCCTGGCCGCGGTCGCGGGCATCCTTTACGGTCTCTCGTATCCGAAGATCGAACCGCTGATGGGCATCATGCCGGGCCTCAAGGCGTTCGTCGCCGCGGTGCTCGGCGGCATCGGCAACGTTCCGGGCGCGGTGATCGGCGGCTTGATCATCGGCGTGCTCGAAGCGTTCGTCGGAGGGTCGCAACTCTCCAGCTACCGTGAGGCGATCGCCTTCGTGATCCTCGTGGTCATGCTGTTGTTCCGCCCGAGCGGCCTGTTCGGGAAATACACGCCGGAGAAAGTCTGATGCTGCCTCGGACCTGGTGGCTCCGGGATCTCATCCTCTTCGTGATCTACGTGGCCGTGCTGTACGGCCTCTGGGTGGCGCTCGAATACGCCGGCGCGTACTTTCCGTGGACGCGTTACCCGAGCCGCATCCTCATCCTCATCGGCATCAACATCGCGCTCGCGGTCTCGCTCAACATCATCAACGGTCACGCGGGCCAGTTCTCGCTCGGCCACGCCGGTTTCATGGCCGTCGGCTCGTACACCGCCGCGTTTCTGGCGACCCGCTTCTTCATGCCGTTCGTCGAGAAGTTCCCCGCCGGCAGCGCGCAGGCGATTCTCTGGCAGAGCGTCTTTCTGATCGTCGGCGTGCTCGCCGGCGCGTTGACCGCCGCGATCTGCGGCTACATCGTCGGCCTGCCGTCGCTGCGTCTGCGCGGCGATTACCTCGCCATCGTCACGCTCGGCTTCGGCGAGATCATCCGCGTGCTCATCCTCAACGTCGAAGAGATCGGCGCCGCGCGCGGACTGACCGGCATCGCCGGCTGGAGCAATTTCTTCTGGGTCTTCTTCTTCGCGGGACTCACGATCCTCATCTCGCATCGCCTGGTGATGTCGAGCGTCGGTCGTGCGTTTCTCGCCGTGCGTGAAGACGAGATCGCCGCCGAGGCGATGGGCGTGAACACGACGCGCTACAAAGTGAAAGCGTTCGTGATCGGTTCGTCGCTGGCCGGTGTGGCCGGCGCGTTGTACGGCCACTTCATGATGTACCTCAATCCGGGGATGTTCACGTTCGTGAAGTCCTTCGAAGTGGTGGCCATGGTGGTGCTCGGCGGACTCGGCTCGATCACCGGCTCGATCCTCGCCGCGATCGTGTTGACGATCCTCCCCGAAGGGCTGCGCTACGTGAAAGAGCTCGTCCCCGATTCGGCGCCCGAGATTCTGAAGCGCGATCCGCGCATGGTCATCTACTCGATCATGCTCATCGTGTTGATGCGCACGCGGCCGCAGGGACTGTTCGGCCGTCGCGAGATCTGGGACTTCTTCCCGGGCCGCAAGGATCGTGTGCCGGCCGAAGCGCGTGACGAAGAGACCGACAAGCTCGACCGCGATGCGGCTCCGCCAGTGAGATGACGCCGAGACAAGCGATGGCCAACGACGACATTCTTCTGGAGGCGAGTGCAGTCACGATCCGTTTCGGCGGACTGACGGCCGTCTCGAACTTCAACATTTCGGTGCGCGCGCACGAGCTGCTCGGATTGATCGGTCCGAACGGCGCGGGGAAGACGACGATCTTTAACATGCTCACGGGCGTGTACAAACCGACCGAGGGCGAGATTCGCGTCGGCGGTGTCTCGACGCGCGATCTCCGGCCGTACCACATCACCGGACTCGGCGTCGCACGCACGTTCCAGAACATCCGTCTCTTCAAAGACCTCACCGTGCTCGACAACGTCAAGATCGGTGGGCACATCCACTACAAGTACTCCGGCACGTCGGCGGTGCTGCACACGAACCGCTTTCACGATGCGGAAGACGAAGCGGAAGTCGAGGCCGAGAAGCTGCTCGACATCTTCGGGCTCAAGCATCGCGCCAACGATTACGCGAAGAATCTTCCGTACGGCGATCAGCGCCGGCTCGAGATCGCGCGCGCTCTCGCGGCCCGTCCGAAACTCCTCCTCCTCGACGAGCCGGCCGCCGGTCTCAATGATTCCGAGACCCTCGCGCTGATGGAAACGATTCACGACATCCGCGACCGTTTCGGCGTCGCCATTCTTCTCATCGAGCACAACATGGAGCTCGTCATGGGCATCTGTGAGCGGATCGTCGTGCTGAATTTCGGCAAGACCATCGCCATGGGCAATCCCGACGAGATCCGCTCCAACGACGCGGTCATCGAGGCCTACCTCGGCGAGCCGGCGGAGCACGCAGAACTATGACCTCGCTGCTTTCCATCCACGGAGTCGAAGTCGGCTACGGCACGATCCCCGCGCTGCACGGAATCGATCTCGATGTGCAGAAAGGGGAGATCGTCACGCTCATCGGTGCCAACGGCGCCGGCAAGACGACCACGCTGCGCACGATTTCGGGACTGCTCAAGCCGAAGAAGGGCGAGGTGCGCTTCAACGGCCACGAAATCACCGGCGTGAAGCCGCACATCATCACCGCGCGCGGCATCTCTCACGTGCCGGAAGGCCGCGGCATCTTCGCGAACCTCACCGTGCAGGACAACCTCGAGCTTGGCGCGTACCTGCGCAAGGACAAGATTCAGAAGAGCGAGTACGAGCGCATCTTCACGCTCTTCCCGGTGCTCAAGGAACGCATCAAGCAGAACGCCGGCACGCTGAGCGGGGGCGAACAGCAGATGCTGGCCATCTCGCGCGCGCTGATGTCGAAGCCGACCGTGCTGCTGCTCGACGAACCGTCGCTCGGACTCGCACCGCAGATGGTGCAGACCATCTTCCGCGTCATCCGTGAGATCAATGCGGAAGGGACGACCATCCTGCTCGTCGAACAGAACGCGCACATGGCCCTCGTCACCGCGCATCGCGGCTACGTCATGGAAACCGGGCGCATCACGGCGACGGATTCGACGAAGGCACTGCTGGCGAGCGATCGGATCAAGAAAGCGTATCTGGGCGGATAGGCTCCGGGTCACCGCGACCGGAGCGATGACACGTCACTTCGTCGCGAGCTTCCGCTCCGTCTCCCGCTGCAACGACAACATCTCGTTCATCTCCGCCGTGCCGTTCGGCACTTCGCCGAGGCGTTGGGAGATGTCGAGCGCGTTCTTCGCGCACTGCCAGTTCTCGAGTCGCACGTGCGAGCGGGCGATGTGGAAGTACGGGTAGTAATCGATCAGCCACATCCCGTACATGCGCGCCTGTTTCTGCGGATTCGGCCGATCGGCCACCGCGTCGATGAAGTGCGTGAGCGCGCGCGGGTAATCGCCTTTGCGCTCGAGCTCGAGGCCGAGCTCGTAATTCGCGTACCACGGCGCGTTCTTCAGCGGCGTGTCGAGCGGCAGATCGCATTTCGACAGCACGTCGTTGCGCAGCGTCTGAAACTCCGCATCGCTGAGCAGCGGCTTTCTCTGCTCGTAGGTCGCGTAGCTCGCCGCATTGCCGCGCAGCAGCAGCTGATACGCGACCAGCAGCGGCCGGCCGACTTCGCTCTTCGCCGCGAGACCGGAGGTCTCCGCCAGCGCGAGCTCCTTGCGGGCACGCTCGACGTCGCCGGTCATCTGGTTCGCGATCGCGAGATAGAGATGCGGGAGGTAATCGAGATACTGCTGCGCGCGCGCCGGAACCTGCAGGCCTTCCTCGGCGCGCGCGGCCAGCGCCTCTTCGAGCGCACTCTTCGCGTCGGCGCCCTGGCCTTCGGCGATCAGACGCACCCCTTTTTCGTAGGAGTCGTACCAGTTCGCGGCAAACGCGGGCGTGGCGGCCAGCAACAGCACGGCAAGGATTCCTCGCATGCGGTCTCTCCCTGTGAACGATTTGTGCCTGACATCCTACCTTCCTAACCCGCGCCGAGGCGTGGCGTCTATCACGTCGAACGAAAGGGGACAGATGATGCGACGCCTGACGCTGGCACTTGCACTCGCCACCGCGACCACTGCATTTGCGCACGGAACCTGGGATGGAGACCGCTGCAATGCACACAATTTCCGCTTCGACGATCACGACGCGTACGTCGAGGAACAGACCATCGAGGCGGGCAATCTCCGTTCGCTGAAAGCGACCGCGCGGAATGCGCCGATCGCGGTCGAAGGAGGAAGCGGCTCCGGGTACACGATTCGCGTCTGCAAGGCGGCGGCGGATCGCGCCGACCTCGCGAACATTCATGTATCGGTCGAGAACGGAGAGCTGAAGTCGGCAGGCCCGTCGTCCTCGAAGCAGTGGACCGTGACGTACAAGATCAGCATGCCTCGCGGCGGCTCGGTCGACGTCGAGACGACCAACGGGCCGATCTCGGTGCGCGACGTGGATGGCACCGTCGAAGCGCATGCGCAGAATGGACCGCTGTCGCTCAAGAACGTGAGCGGCAACGTGAACGCGGAAACGCAGAACGGGCCGATCAGCGTGAGCGGCAGCCGCGGCACGATGAAAGTGCGCGCGAACAACGGACCGCTGTCGGTGAGCCTCGATGGCAGCGGCTGGAACGGCGATCTCGACGCCGCGACGAAAAACGGCCCGCTGACGCTGAAGATCCCGCGCAACTACGGCTCGCTCGTGTCGGTCGAAACGAACGGACGCGGCCCGGTGGCCTGCAAAGCCGACGACTGCCCGCGCAGCGACGATGACTTCCCGTGGAATGCCCTGCGCAGATTCGAGCTCGGTCGCGGCCCCGCCAACGTGCGGCTGGCGACGACCAACGGCCCGGTCACGATCAAAGACGCGGAGTAGCTGCACGCGCGACCGCAGAATGCCGGCATCCGCGAGGATGCCGGTGTTCTGCGGAGAACGGCCGAACGAGCGGATGAACATGCGTCCGGACCGTCGTCTTGCCGGCAACGACATCGACGTTCCACGTTAGACTGCGCGCACCGGAATGTCGGTCCAGCGCGCCAATGCCCGCGGCCAACTGCTCGCCGTCCTCGGCGTCGGGTTTGGCCTTGCCGTGACGATCGGCAATGCCGTCGGCGCCGGCATTCTTCGCACGCCGGGAGTGGTCGCCGAGCATCTGCAGACCATCTGGCCGTTCGTGATGGTCTGGGTCGTCGGCGCGCTCTACGCGTTCCTCGGTGCGAACGCGCTGGCGGAGCTCGGAACGCTCGTACCGCGCTCCGGCGGCCAGTATGTGTTCGTCCGGCGCGGGCTCGGCGACTACGCCGGCTTCGTCGTCGGCTGGAGCGACTGGATCTCGACGTGCGGTACCACCGCCGCCGTCGCCATCGCTCTCGGCGGCTACACCGTCGGTCTTTTCCCCGAGGTGCGGACGGGGCAGGTGGTGGCGCTCGCGGTCGTCGCGGTCTTCACGATCATTCAGTGGCTCGGCGTGCGCGCGGGCGGCGCGGTGCAGAACGTCACCAGCATCGTCAAGGCGCTTTCGCTGCTCTTCTTCATCGGCGCCTGTTTCTGGCTCGGCACGCGCTCGCCGGGGGATCCGACGGCGCTGACGATCGATCGCGAGACCTCACTCTTCTTCGCCTTCATCCTCGCGCTGCAATCGGTGATCTACACGTACGACGGCTGGTCGGCGGTCATCTACTTCTCCGAGGAGGTGAAGGATCACGGCAAGGCCATTCCGCGCGCGATGCTGAGCGGCGTCGCCACCATCGCCATCATTTACATCCTCATCAACATCGCGTTTCTGCGCGTCGTGTCGCTGCCGACGATCGCCGGAGACGATCTCGCCGCCGGCGTCGTCGTGGAGCGACTCTTCGGCATGCGCGGCGCGAACGTGCTGCGCGGATTCGGCGTGCTGATCCTGCTCAGCGCCGTCAGCTCCAACATCCTCATGGCCCCGCGCGTGCTCTACGCGATGGCAAAGGATCGTCTCTTCTGGCGTGCGGCGAGCGACGTCAATCGCGGCGGCACCCCCGACGTCGCGCTGCTGATCAGCAGTCTCCTCGCGGCCGGCTTCATCGTCACCGGCACATTCGAAACCGTCATCGCCAAGCTGGCGTTTTTCTTCGTCGCGAACTACACGCTCTCGTTCATCGCGCTGATCGTCCTGCGCAGACGGGAGCCCGATGCGCCGCGTCCGTATCGCGCCTGGGGCCATCCGTTCACGACGATCCTGGCCATCGTCGCCTCGCTCGCATTCCTCGCCAGCGCGGTCGCCGGCGACACCAGGAGCAGCATGCATGCGATCCTCCTGCTCGTGCTGAGCGTTCCCGTCTACTTCCTCTTCCGCTGGCGCAACAAACACGCATGATCGATCCTCGTCTCGAATACGCGTCCACGCTTCCCTCGCGCTTCTACATCGATCCGGCGGTGCTCGCCGACGAAGAGCGCAATGTCTTTGCCCGCACGTGGCAGCTCGTCGGACACCTCTCCCAGGTGCGCGAGCCGGGACAGTTCTTCACCACGAACATCGCCGGCGAGCCGCTGCTGATCGTGCGCGGAAACGATCACGAGATTCGCGCGCTGTCGAACGTCTGTCGCCATCGCGCCGGCCCGATCGCCAGCGGAGAGGGGAAACGTCCGGTCCTGCAGTGCGGCTATCACGGCTGGACGTACGCGCTCGACGGAAAGCTCGCGGTCACGCCGGAGTTCGACGGCGTCCAGAACTTCGACAAGGCCAGTTGCCGGCTCCCCCAGTTCCGCATCGAGATGTGGAACGACCTTCTGTTCGTGAACCTCGATCCCGGTGCCGATTCGCTCGTGACCTTTCTCGGCGAGCTGCTCGCCGACATGCCGAAGCACGACTACAACGGATTCCAGCTCGCGCATCGCAAGGTGTGGGAGCTCGACTGCAACTGGAAGGTCTACGTCGACAACTACCTCGAGGGCTATCACATCCCGATCGTGCATCCCGGACTGTTCCGCGAGCTCGACTACCCGAACTACCGCACCGAAACGAAGACGTCGTACTCGATTCAGTTCGCGCCGACGAAACGCCCCGAGCGCATTCGCACCGCGAACGGCGAGGACGAGGTGCGCTACTTCTGGATCTTTCCGAACCTCATGCTGAACGTCTATCCCGACAACTACTCGACGAACCTCATCCTCCCGCTCGGACACGGCCGCACCGCGACGTTGTTCGACTGGTATTTCCGCGACCCGGAAGCGGTGAAGGCGCAGATCGACGAGACCGTGCAGTTCAGCGACGAGATTCAGCTCGAAGACATCGACATCTGCGAGTCGGTGCAGCGCGGCCTGCGCTCATCGACTTACGACGCGGGCCGCTTCTCCCCGAAGCGCGAGAACGGCGTGCATCACTTTCATCAGCTGTATGCGCGGCTGATGGGATTGTGAATCGCACTCGCCCGTGAACGTCACTTCCGCGCCCACGGTGCACCGGCGCGGATGGCCTTCTTGTAGACCGGGCACGTTTCGAGGTGCGCGCCGGGAAGATAGCCGGTCGAGAGAAGAAACTCGCCGGTGATCTCGCCGCCGGTGAAGACGAACGTCTTCTTGAAGAGCTTCACCCAGTCGGCTTTCTCGCGCGGATGATGTGCGTCGAGCCAGGCAGCGAAGGAACCGTGCTCCCTGCGGATGGCGAGGATGCGCTTCGCGTTTTCGACCGCGGCGTCGACCTTCAGGCGATTGCGGATGATGCCCGCGTTCTCGAGCAGCTTCGCGCGCTTGCGCGCGTCGTAACGCGAGACGCGTTCGAGCGAGAAGCCGTCGAATGCCTCGACGAAGGCCTCGCGCTTTCTGAGGATCGTCAGCCACGACAGACCGGCCTGATTGATTTCCAGAACCAATCGCTCGAAGAGCCGGTCATCGTCGCGAATCGGAAATCCATACTCCGATTCGTGATACGGACCGTGAAACGGATGGCCGGGCGCGACGTCGCAATACGAGTTCCCCACGCGCGCATCCTGCCACAAAGTTTTCCTTGCGCGGGCAGGCCGCGTTGACCAGACTGCGCGGAGCACAATGGAGCCCGTCCAGCTCGTCATCGCCGTGGCGGTGGTAGCCACCGCCATCGCCGTCGTGGCGCGGCAGGTCGTCGTCATCCGCGCCGCATACAAGCGCAGTGAGGCGAACCGCTTCGCCTCCGACATCATCGACAACGCCGGCGACGGAATCGTGGTCTATGACCGCGAGCTGCGGTACGTGCTCTGGAACCGCTACATGGAAGAGCTCACCGGCATGCCCGAGCGCGAAGTGCTCGGCCGGGTGGCGACGGAAGTGTTTCCGCACATCACCGAGCAGAACGTCGACGAGATGCTCCATCGCGCGCTGCGCGGCGAGACGGTCTCATCGCCGGACCTGCATTACTTCGTGCCGACCACCCAACGCCAGGGCTGGGTCTCGTCGGTGTACCGGCCGTACTCCGATGCGAACGGCAACGTCATCGGCGTGGTCGCGCTGATCCGCGACATCACCGAGCGCAAACGCGTCGAACAGCAGATCGAATATCAGGCCTATCACGATGCGCTGACCGGCCTCGCCAATCGGCGGCTCTTCAACGAGCATCTCTCGCTGGCCGTGGCTTTGGCGCAGCGGCGGCAGACGCTCGTGGCCGTGCTGTTCCTCGATCTCGATCACTTCAAGCTCGTCAACGACTCGCTCGGCCACTCGGTCGGCGATGCGCTCCTGCGCAGCGTGGCGAAGCGTCTCAAGGACGCGCTGCGCGAAGGCGACACCGTCGCGCGCGTCGGCGGCGACGAATTCACGATCGTGCTGCAGGAGATCGCGCGCCGCGAAGACGCCGCGCTGGTCGCCGAAAAAGTGCTGCGCACGATCGCCGAGCCGATCGACGTGAACGGACATCGCCTCTACGTCACGACGAGCATCGGCATCACGATCTATCCCGATGACGGCGACGACGCCGAAACGCTGCTGAAGAACGCCGACACGGCGATGTATCGCGCGAAATCCGAGGGGCGCAACACGTACCAGATGTCGACGCGCGAGCTGAGCCTCTCCACACACGAGCGGATGGCCGTCGAGAACGGCCTGCATCACGCGCTCGAAGCGGGGGAGTTCGAACTGCTGTATCAGCCGCAGATCGAGACCGACGCGATGCAGGTGGTCGGGATGGAGGCGCTGCTGCGCTGGAAGCATCCGCAGCGCGGCATGATCCTTCCCGAGAGTTTCATCCGCGTGGCCGAAGAACGCGGGCTCATTCTGCCGATCGGCGAGTGGGTGCTGCGCCGCGCCTGCCGCGAGGCGAAACGTTTTCAGGACCTCGGCTATCCGCACTTCCGCGTGGCCGTCAACATCTCGGCGCGCCAGTTCCGCGATCCGCTCCTGCTCGCGGCCGTGCAGGACGCGCTCGCGCAGGCGGAGCTCTCCGCCGATTCGCTCGAGCTCGAGATCACCGAGACCGTGGCCATGGAAGATGTCGAGCTGACGATGTCGACGCTCACGCAGCTGCGCAAGCTCGGCGTGGCCATCGCCATCGACGACTTCGGCACCGGCCACTCGTCGCTCGCGTATCTCAAACGCTTCCCGCTCGACGCGCTGAAAATCGATCGCAGCTTCGTCGCCGATCTCCCCGACAAATTCGAAGATGCGGCCATCGTCAGCTCCGTCATTCAACTCGCGAACGGCCTCGGCCTGCGCGTCGTCGCCGAAGGGGTGGAGCGGCGCGATCAGCTCGACTTCCTGCTCGAAGCGGGCTGCCGCGAAGTGCAGGGCTACTACTTCAGCTACCCCGTGCGTCCGCACGACATCGAAGTGCTCCTCGGCGGTGGCCCGCGCATCGTGCCGCGCATGGAGCAGGAACGCCGCCCTGTGGTCTAGGGAAGGCTTCGCCACACGCGATCAGCGCAGTAGTTCTTTCGCCGCGCGGAACCCGCTGTCGATCGCTCCCGCAACCGTTCCGGTTTGATCGCCGCTCGTCGCTTCTCCGGCGAAGAAAAGCGTCTTCTTCACCGGCTTCGCCAGCGCCGCATGCGCATGCGAGCCGCCGACGCCGGCGTACGAATAGGCGGCGCGGCTGAACGGATCGCTCTGCCAGTCGTGCGTGAACGCGCCGACGAGCAACGCGTCGATGCGACGGCGCGGCACGTTCCACGCGCGCGCCATCGAGTCGAGCACGCGATCGATCATCGCCTCCTTCTCCGCGAGCAGCGCATCCGCGCCATGGCCTCCGGCCCACGCGGTGAGAATCGGCGAGCGCACCGGCGCGGTGGTCCACCACGTCGGCACGAAGCGATCGGACGAATGCAGAAAATTCGGACCGTCTTTCTCGGTGGCCCAGAAGCGTTCGCGAAAACGGAAGGCGATCTTCACGACGTGACCGGCCTCCAGTTTCTCGATGGCCCGTTCCTTCTCCGGCAGCGCGGGATCGAAGCGGATCGCCCCCTGCTGCTCGCGCGGCGCTTTCCAGACGCCGATCGGAATGGTGATCACCGCCGCATTCGCATGAATCGGGAACGGCTTCGATGACGATGCGGCGGAAGAGGAGCAGGTGAGCGTGACCGAGCCCCGCGACCACGCCACGTCGCTGACGACGGTTCCGGGACGGAGCTCGGTGCGACGGGGATCGAGGCCGCTGCGCAGCCAGTCGATGAGCGCGTCCTGCCCGTTCACGATGCGGAACTGCCGCATCCCCGAATCCTCTTCCTGTTCCGAGTCGGCAGAGGAAAGCGCGAGAGCGCTCATGCGTTCCACATGCGCGGCGTGGTAGCTCTCGACGAACGTGCGCGCGAGCTCCTTCGTTCGCTTGTCGAGATCCTTGCGGGACCGGAGATACTCCGCGCACGAAACGTCCGATTTCAACGCGTCGATCTTCGCGGTGACGCGATGAATCGCGTTCCAGAACTTCGGCACCTTCACGAGCCGCCCGTTCTCCGCCCAGACGTGATCGTCCGGCAGTTCGGCGACGGCGAGGGCGGCGGCGTCGACGATCGAGAACGTCGAGGCCGTGTCGCCGTGAATGAACTCGGCGCCGAGCTCGATCGGAAGAGGAAGATCGGGGAAATGAAGTGTGGAGATGCGACCGCCGACGCGCTCGCGCGCTTCGACGATACAGATCCGCTTGCCCGCACCCGAAAGAGCGCGTGCAGCGGCGAGTCCCGAAGCTCCGGCACCGATGATCGCGACGTCGTATTTCACGCGCGTCATTGTGCGTGCTTCATGCCGTCATGCGGAGCGGAAAGTCGTCAGGCTCTCCGTCACGCACCTGCTGTCGCCGATTCACGAATCGCCGACGATGTCGCGCCACGGCAGCCGTCGAACGAGCAGTACCTTCTCGTCGATCTCGCCTTGCGTGGCACGATCGCCGAGGACACGGCGGAGGTATTCCACCTCCGAGGAGACCAGGCGATTGTGTTTCGGCAGGAGGCGGGTGGCGGCGTTTTGAAGGTTGCGCTCGGAGACGGAGATGAGTTTCGGCGTTCTCTTGATTTGCGCGTCCATGATGATTGGCAACCACGAACTGTGCCGGAATCATCCTGACGCTGAGTTCACCTTTTCCGCGTGCTGGCCGTCACTCGTGTCTGTAGCGACGATTTGAACGCGAACGCATCCTGGACGAAGGTCTGCCGGGAAGGGACGCAACCGCATAGCGCACAACGCATTCCGTCGAGGTGGGCCGCCCGTGAATGACCGCAATGCTGACAACGCTTCATCTGCGACTCCATGAATGTTATTTAGAGCGAAATCGATGCCTCGCCGACTCGCTCTTCGTGCGGATGAGTGTGCAGTCCCCTCCTGCGGACCCGTCGTTTTGCTAATTCGTGTAGAGAAAAATGGCGGGAAGGGGGCTCGCGACCGCCAAATCGTCTTCATCGCGTAGATGCATGCATTCGCGCGCGGCGGCGGCTACCATTTCCGCGCATGAGCGAACTGACCGAAGCGATCCAGGCAGGGGATGTCACGCGCGTGGCGTCGATTCTCGACGCCGATCCGGATGCCGTGACCCGCGGCGAGAACGGCGTGTCGCCGCTGCTCCTCGCGATCTATCACGGCAGGCACGAGGTGGCGACGCTCCTCGCCGCACGCCATCCTGCGCTCTCCTTCCCCGAAGCGTGCGCCCTCGGCGATGAAGCGCGCGTGAAGGCGATGCTCGCGGCCGATCGATCGCTGCTCGACCAGCGCAGCGCCGACGGTTTTCCTCCTCTCGGCCTGGCGATCTTCTTCCGGCACGGCGCACTCGCACGCTGGCTCATCGAACAGGGGGCGGACGTGAATGCCGCCGCGAACAACGCGCAGCGCGTCGCACCACTGCACGCGGCGGTGGCGGTGTGCGATCGCGAGACCACGCATCTGTTGCTCGAACGCGGTGCCGACGTACATGCCAGGCAGCAGGCGGACTACACGCCGCTGCACGGTGCCGCCAGCCGCGGCGACGTGGAGATGGCCAAGATGCTCATCAGCCACGGCGCCGATCTGCGCGTGCAGGGAAGCGACGGTCTCACGCCCGCCGACGTCGCCGAAAAATACGGCCACCCGGAGTGGCTGCTCGGCTTGACGTCGTGAGACCGCTCATGTCGTGAGCCACTTTGTTTTCGTCTCGAACTTCACATCAGGGAACGAGCCGCGTGCGAAAAAGATGTGCTGTGCGATCGGCCATGCCATCCGCAGCGACGCGAACGCCGCCTCCATCAGCAGCGGCGACGCCGACGCGATGCGCATCGCGTGACGCATCCAGCGCCGCGTCAGAATGCGCGCGCGGAATCGATCGCCGGTGTATGCGCGCAACACCGCCGCATCGCCGGTGTCGAAGTATTCGGTGATCACGTCGGCGGCGAACGTCGAGAGACGCATCGCGCCATCGAGACCACCCGCCGTCAGCGGCGACACCGCGCCTGCCGCATCGCCGATCAGGAGGCCGCGCGGCGAGGCGATGCGGCGAAGAATGCCGTTCACCGGAATCAGGCCTCCGCGCCGCTCGATCGCGTTTCCGACGCGAAACGGCAGCGACTCGCGAAAGGCCTGCAAGGCGCCGGCCGGGCACCAGTTCTTCGCGTAGCCCGCGACACCGACATGCGCTTCCTCGCCGTCATTCGCCACCCAGGCGATGTAGCCGGGCGCGAGCCGCGGATCGAGAAAGCAATGCAGCACCGGCTCGCGCGAAATCGGCGGAACGATCTCTTCGACGCCGACGAGCATGTCGGTGTTGCGATCGAGCCCGAGCTGCTGCGCGACGAGCGAGCGCGCGCCATCGGCGCCGATGAGGAAGCGAGCCTCGACGCGCTCGCTGCGGCCGTTGCGCGTGTACGTCACGCCGCCCTCGTCGCACGACACCACGCGCGCCGACGGAATCCATTTCACTCCCGCGTTCGCGCATTGCTCGAGGAGTTGGAGATAGAGCCAGCTCATGCGGCCGACGCGAAACTCGTCGCGCTCGGCCCGCAGCGTCATCTTCTGCCGCGACGGCGAGTACAGCACCACATCGCGGATGGCCGGCCCGAGCTGCTCGTCCGGCAGCGGGAAGTCCTCCCACGTCTTGCGGACGAAGATGCCGGTGGTATGCACCGGCCCGGCAATCGACGACTTGCGCTCGAGCATGACCACCCGCAGACCACGAGCAGCAAGCAGGCGAGCAGAACGGAGGCCGGCCAGACCAGCCCCGATGATGGCGATGTCGAAGTTCATGGCAAGAACTTTAAGTTGCAAAGTTGATGCACGCAAGAGATGGGGATCACAAAGTTGGAACGTGTCATTGGGCGGGGGATCCCGTGCTTACGCACGGGATGACACGGGCAGCGACGCGGAACCTCCCCGGTGTCATCCCGTGCGCAAGCACGGGATCCCCTGATTCAAGGCGCGGAACCCTAACGATGCCTGGAGAAAATCAGCGTCGCGTTGGTGCCGCCGAAGCCGAAGGAGTTCGACAGGACGTTCTGCACGTCGAGTTTGCGGGCCGTGTTCGGCACGTAGTCGAGATCGCATTCGGGATCGGGGTTCCGGTAGTTGATGGTCGGCGGGAGGATGCCGGTTTTCACGACCATGGCGGCGATGGCGGATTCGAGGCCGCCCGCGGCGCCGAGGAGGTGGCCGGTCATCGACTTGGTCGAGCTGACCGCGACCTTGTAGGCGTCTTCGCCGAACACGCGCTTGATGGCGATCGTTTCGGTCTTGTCGCCGACCGGGGTCGAGGTGCCGTGCGCGTTGATGTACTGAATGTCCTTCGTCGTCAGTCCCGCATCCTTGAGCGCGCGGTTCATGACGCGGACCATGCCGTCGCCGTCTTCGGCGGGCGAGGTGATGTGGAAGGCATCGCTGGACATGCCGTAGCCGGTGAGCTCGCAGTAGATCTTCGCGCCGCGCGCGAGCGCGTGCTCGCGTTCTTCGAGAATGAGCACGCCCGCTCCTTCGCCCATGACGAAGCCGTCGCGCTCCGCGTCCCAGGGACGGGAGGCGGTGGCGGGATCGTCGTTGCGTGTGGAGAGCGCGCGCATCGCCGCGAAGCCGCCGAGGGCCAGAGGCGTGATGACGGCCTCACTGCCACCGGCGAACATCACGTCCGCTTCGTCGTAGCGAATGATCTTCATCGCATCGCCGATCGCGTGAGCGCCGGTGGCGCAGGCGGTGGCGGGTGCCGAGCTCGGACCTTTCGCGCCGAACTTGATCGAGATCTGGCCGGCGGCGAGATTCACGATCAGTCCGGGGATGAAGAACGGCGAGATGCGGGACGGGCCGCGTTCGAGCAGCTTGGTGTGCATCTGCTCGATGAGCGGCAGTCCGCCGATGCCGGAGCCGATGATGACGCCGACGCGATCGCCGTCTTCCTTCGACATTTCCAGCCCGGAGTCCTGCACGGCCATGGTGGCGGTGGCCAGCGCGTAATGGATGAAGGTGTCGGATTTCTTGACTTCTTTTTTGTCGATCCACTGTTCCGGATCGAAGCCGCGCACCTCGCCGGCGATCTGCGCGGAGTAGGCGCTGGCGTCGAATTTCGTGATGCGTCCGATGCCGGAACGGCCCTCCACGAGGCCCTGCCACGTGGCTTCGTTGCCGACGCCGAGCGGAGAGATCATTCCGAGACCGGTCACCACGACGCGACGTTTGTTCAAGAAATCGGCTCCTTCGAAAAAAGTGCGCAATGAAGAAACGTAGGACGGGCTTCAACCCGTCCACTTTCTTCAAGGGGACGAGCTGAAGCCCGTCCTACGTCAAAGGCTGCGCTTGCGACTTACTGGGCCTTGGCGCGGCTGTCGATGTACGACACGGCGTCCTTGACCTTCCGGATCTTCTCCGCCTCGTCGTCGGAGATCTCCACTCCGAACTCTTCTTCGAACGCCATGATCAGCTCGACCGTATCGAGCGAATCGGCGCCGAGGTCTTCGACGAACGACGCTTCCTGAGTCACCTCTTCCGCGTCGACGCCGAGCTGCTCGACGATGATGGCCTTGACCCTTTCCTCAACCGACATCGGTGTTCCTCCCTCGTGTACTTGGGCACGAATGCAGTGCGCGTTTTAGCACAACCCGCAATCCCTCGAAAACCCGGATCCGGATCGTAATCTATTCTGCAGGGATGAAGCCTACGTTCTTCGCCACGCCCGCGGCGTTCCGCAAATGGTTGGAGCGGCATCATCGCGACCGCGCGGAACTGCTGGTCGGCTTTCATCGCAAAGGCTCCGGACTGGCGAGCATCACCTGGCCGGAATCGGTCGATCAGGCGTTGTGCTTCGGCTGGATCGACGGCGTGCGGCGCGGTCTCGACGAGAACAGCTACACCATTCGCTTCACGCCGCGAAAACCGAAGAGCCGCTGGAGCGCGGTGAACATCAAACGCGCGCGCGAGCTGCAGGAGCTCGGGCTCATGACCGCGGCGGGTCTCGCCGAGTTCGCGAAAGCCGATGCGAATCAGGCGAACTACGCGTACGAGCAGCGCCGCGAAGGGCTGCCGGCGGAGCTCGAAGCGGAGTTCCGCAAACATGCGCAGGCGTGGAAATTCTTCACCGCACAGCCGCCGGGATATCAACGCACGCTCGCCTTCTGGGTGAGCAGCGCGAAGCGGGAAGAGACGCGGCGCTCGCGATTGCAGAAGCTGATCGAGACTTCGGCGCGGGGAGAGCGGATGCGGTGATGGAATCGCGTGCTGACGCGCGCGACGACACACTCGCGTATATAGTCCCGCCGCTTGTCGAAAAAAATCTTCACGTACGAACAGGCACTCGCGCTCTGGCCCGAAGTGCAACGACTCACCGATGATGCCGTGCAGCGTGTCGACGCGCTCGAATCGGAACAACCGGCGGACTATCAGTCGGTCGTCAGTGAATGGGCCGAAGCCGTTCTCCGCCTCGGCGTCGAAGTGAAAGGCCTCTGGCTCGTCGACTTCGACAGCGGCGGCGGCTACTACTGCTGGCGCCATCCCGAGCCGGCGCTCGAATTCTTTCATGGGTACGAGGAAGGTTTCGGCGGCCGCGTGAAGTTGAACTGACTCCATGCTGAGAGCCGTCGCCTTCGATCTCTGGGAAACCCTCATCACCGATACGCCCGAGCTCTCGCGGCAGCAGGAACGCCTGCGCATGTCGCGCATGGAAGAGATCCTCGCCGGCCGCGGTCATGCCGACGTCGCCGATCGCATCGAGGTCGCGTATCGCACGCTCTGGCACAAATGCCAGGAGCTCTACTGGTCCTCCGACGTCGACATCCCCTGCCGCCGCCAGATCGAGCACTTTCTCGAAGAGCTGCAGCTCGATGCGCATTCGTTCGACGAGGCGATGCTCTCCGAGCTCGAACATGCGTACGCGCACGCCGCCGTCGAAGTGCTGCCGGCAACGGTGCACGGCGCGGCCGAAACGCTGCGTGAGTTGAAAGCGCGCGGCTTCGGCATCGGCTTGATCAGCAACACGGGCCGCACTCCCGGCTATGCGCTGCGCGGCATTCTCGACGCCCTCGGTCTCGCGCCGTCGATCGACGTGATGGTCTTCTCGAACGAACACGGCTCGTGCAAACCGCAGCCGTCGATCTTCGAAGAGCTGCGCCGCGGCCTCGGCGTTGCGTACGAGGAGATGCTGTTCGTCGGCGACAACCTCTACGTCGACGTGCATGGTGCGCAGCGCTGCGGCATGCGCGGCGTGCACTTCGTACCGCCGGTGCGTGGAACCGCGATTGCGCCGCCCGTCGATCACGGGCTGGAGATCGTCCCGGACGCGCGCGTCACCGACCTTCGCGACTTGTTGCACGTTGTCGACGCGTTCGCCGCTGCATCGAAAACGTAAGCATCATCTTTGCACTATCCTTGCGGCCGATGACTCTTCGACCGCGCATCGTCGCGATCTTCGCTGTTCTGCTCCTGGTCTTTGCCGATCCGACAGCCGAAGCCCAATCCAAGAAAAAGAAAAAAAGCACACCGCGTCGTAAGACCACGACGACCCGCAAGGCCGCGCCGAAAGCACCTCCGGCACCGACCGCGGTCGGCGCGACGTTCGAGCAGCGACTCGCCTCGCTGGTCAACAGCTCGGTCTCGCAGAGCTCCGACGCCGGCATTCAGGTCGTCGAGCTCGAGACCGGACGCGTGGTCGCGGAGCGCAATCCGCACATGCTCCTCGCGCCGGCGTCGAACATGAAGCTCTTCACGACGGCCGCGGCGATCGACATGCTCAAGCCGTCGTTCGAAGTGACGACCGGCGTTTACGTACGCGGGCAGATCGATCCGAACGGCACGCTCAATGGCGATTTGAAAGTCGTCGGCCGCGGCGATCCGACCATCGGCGGACGCTTTCACGACGGACAGGCCACGGCCGTGCTGCAGGAGTGGGCTGCCGATCTGAAACGCGCCGGCATCAAGACCATCAGCGGCGATCTCATTTTCGAGTACGGCTACATGGACACGGAGTACATCCATCCGACGTGGCCGGTCGATCAGCTCACGGCGTGGTACGAGGCGCCGGTCTCCGCGTTCGCGCTGCAGGAAGGCTGCGTGGAAGTGCGCGTGCTTCCGTCGCGCGCGGGGAAGCCGTGCGTGGTGCAGCTCGAGCCGCCGACCTCGTTCATCCAGGTGCAGAACAGCTGTCGCACCGGTGGCGGCCTGCCGTACATCACCCGTCATCGCGGTTCGAACACGGTCATCGTGCGCGGCGGTGTGCCGGCGCGTTCGGGAGCGACCGAGGTGTTCATCACCATCGAGAATCCGGTGCACTACTTCGCGGCGGTGACGAACGAGACGTTCCAGCGCGCGGGGATCGCGATTCAGGGAAAGGTGTCGCTCGTGCCGCGCGATCCGCGTCCCGACTGGCGCCTCGTCACGAAGCACACGACGCCGCTGAGCATCCTCGTCTATGTCATCAACAAGAAGAGCCAGAACCACTACGCGGAACAGGTGCTGAAGATGATCGGCGCCGAGGCGCGCAAAGACGGCTCGTGGGCCGGAGGCACGGCCGAGGTGAAGGAGTGGCTGACGACGAAGGTCGGCGTGCCGGGCGCCGAGTTCGCGCCGGCCGACGGCTCGGGAATGTCGCGCAACAACCGCGCCTCGGCCAATGCGTTCATCTCGCTGCTGCGCTACATGTGGAAGAGCCCGTGGCGTGAGGAGTTCGTCAGCTCGCTGCCGTACTCCGGCGACCCCGACTCGAAGTTCGGCAATCGTCTGCGCCAGCCGCCGTACGCGCGACAGGTGTACGCGAAGACCGGCTACATCTCCGGCGTCATCGGCCTGTCGGGATATGTCCACGCGCAGAGCGGAAAGGTCTACGCGTTCTCATTTCTCTTCAACCGGTATCGCGTCGGAGTCTTCGCGGTTTACCGGCTGCATGACGAGATGCTGAAAGAGATCATCAAGTCGGGTTGATGCAGGAGGAAGCACTTCCTCCGCTCCAGGCTCCCCGAGAATGGCCACGAGACGGCTCAACCGCATGCGCGAAAGAGTAGCGGCGCACCGAGGATGGGAAGTGAACGCACGGTTACCAAAGAGTTGAGCTCGCGTGCCGAATGGGTCGGGGGGCGCGTGTCATCCCGACCGAGCGCAGCGAGTGGAGGGATCCCCGCGAATGCACGAGTGACGCGTTGTCGGGAGGGGGGCCCTCGACTCCGCGCTGCGCGCTCCGCTCGGGATGACACGTGAGCGCGTGTGTGTCATCCCGACCGAGCGCAGCGAGTGGAGGGATCCCCCGCGAATGCACGAGTGACGCGTTGTCGGGAGGGGGTCCCTCGACTCCGCGCTGCGCGCTCCGCTCGGGATGACACGTGGCGCGCGCGACTGTGTCATCCCGACCGAGCGCAGCGAGTGGAGGGATCCCCTGCGGATGCACGAGTGACGCGTTGTCGGAGGGATCCCTCGACTCCGCGCTGCGCGCTCCGCTCGGGATGACACGTGAGCGCGCGCCTGTGTCATCCCGACCGAGCGCAGCGAGTGGAGGGATCCCCTGCGAATGCACGAGTACCGCGTTGTCGGGAGGGGGTCCCTCGACTCCGCGCTGCGCGCTCCGCTCGGGATGACACTGCGCCCCTACAACCGAATCGCCTGACTGCTCGGTGTGAATTGCAGGGTGTATACGCCTCCGGCTTTTCGGACGGTGGCGACGGCTTGGAAGCCGGGGAACTTGAGGACGTTGCCGAGGATTTCGCCGTCGTCGCGGTTGACGAACAGGCGTACGGCGTCGTCGACGTTCTCGGCGTCGAATGAATGGAAGGCGACGGCGTCGGGGGCGCTCTCGCCGATCGGACGTCCGTCGACATCCGTCAAATGCCTCTCCTCGATCGTGAAGCGGATCATCACCGTTGGGCTCTCTCCGCAAACGGCCCTGCAATTCCGGTGCATGACACCGCGTTCTATACTCACCTTACGGAGACGGACCATGAGCGACGAACGTGTATTGCGTGACATTCCGGTGATCGGTCGAGTGGACATTCACGAGGTGGAGCGGCCGGAATCGGCGATCGCCGATCGCTTCGCCGAATCGATTCCGCTCGCGCTCACGTTCGACGACGTGCTGCTCAAGCCGGCCCGCTCCGATCTGCATCCGAACTTCGTCGACGTCAGCACGCGTCTCACCCGCGACATCCGTCTCAACATCCCCATCCTCTCCGCCGCGATGGACACCGTCACGGAAGCGCGTCTCGCCATCGCAATGGCGCAGCACGGCGGCCTCGGCGTGATCCACAAGAACATGTCCCCCGAACGCCAGGCCGAGGAGGTCGACAAGGTGAAGCGTTCCGAGGCCGGCATGATCGTCGACCCGGTGACCATGCGTCCGTGGCAGACCATTCACGAGGCGCTGCAGGTGATGGAGAAGTACAAGATCAGCGGCGTGCCGGTCACCGATGCGAACGGCAAACTGGTCGGCATTCTCACGAACCGCGATCTCCGTTTCGAAACGCGCTTCGATCTGCCGATCGCCGAGCGCATGACTAAAGACAATCTCGTCACCGTGCCGGTCGGGACCACGCTCGAGCAGGCGCGCGAAGTGCTCCATCACCATCGCATCGAGAAGCTCCTCGTCGTCGATGCGAACGGCGATCTCAAGGGTCTCATCACTGTCAAAGACATCCAGAAGGCGCGTCGCTATCCGCAGGCGGCGAAAGATCCTCTCGGCCGTCTGCGCGTTGCGGCCGCGATCGGTGCGGGGAAGGACGGCATCGAGCGCGCACGCGCGCTCATCGACGCGAAAGTCGACGTCGTCGTGCTCGACTCCTCGCACGCGCACTCGGCCGGCGTGCTCGACACCGTCCGCCAGTTCAAGAAGCTCTATCCCGACACGCCGCTCATCGCCGGCAACGTCGCCACCTACGAAGGGGCGCGCGATCTCTGCGAGCTCGGCGTCGATGCCATCAAGGTCGGCATCGGACCCGGCTCCATCTGCACGACGCGCGTGATCGCCGGCGCCGGTGTTCCGCAGGTCACCGCGATTCTCGAGTGCGTGCGCGCGGCCGAACGCTTCGATGTGCCGATCATCAGCGACGGCGGCATCAAGTTCAGCGGCGACATCACCAAGGCGATTGCCGCCGGTGCGAACACGGTCATGATCGGCTCGCTCTTCGCCGGCACCGATGAAGCGCCGGGCGAAACGATTCTCTACCAGGGCCGCACGTTCAAGGCGTATCGCGGCATGGGCTCGATCGCGGCGATGCAGGCCGGCTCGAAGGATCGCTACTTCCAGGAAAACGCCGACGACATGACCAAGCTCGTGCCGGAAGGCATCGAAGGAAAGGTGCCGTACAAAGGCTCGGTCGGCGCGATGATCCCGCAGATGGTCGGCGGTCTTCGCTCCGGGATGGGACTCTCCGGCGCGAAGGACATCGACGAGCTGCGCACGAAGACGCAGTTCGTCCGCATCACCGCCGCCGGTCTGCGCGAGTCTCACGCGCACGACGTGACGATCACCAAGGAAGCGCCGAACTACCGCATCGAAGAGTGAGGCGGGCAGCACGGCTGCAGCGTGAAACGGCGGGCTCCGGCCCGCCGTTCGTGTTTTCGGCGGTTTTTCCGACCGGCGTATCCAACCATGCTGAAATGGCATTCCGTTCTCGCGGCTTGCTAGTTATTGAGATGCTGTAATAGCATTTCTCCGGGAGGCTGTACGTCATGAAGAAAGTCCTGCTCGCGTTGCTCCTCTCCCTGGTTGTGGTACCGCTGTTCGCCGTCGAGGTGGTTGCGATCGATCCGATTGGACCGACGTCCCGCGACCGCATCACGTTTCTGATTCCGCTCGTCTGTGGTGGCGAGACGATCAGCGTCAACCGCGTCGAGAATGTCTTCACGGTTCGCATGAACATCTACGACGTTCTGTGCGACCCGCCGATTCGCAACTGGCACGAGGTGCAGGTCGAGCCGCTTCCTCCCGGCACGTACCGCGTCGACATCCTGCGGCAGCAGGGCGATGCGCTTTATGCGCGGGCAACTTTCGTCGTCCGCAACGCAGAGCCAAAGACGTTCGAGCTCCATCCGTCCATCGTCGACACCGACGCGGCCAATCCGCCGCTCATCCGCGTCACGCGGCCCAGCGGCGACCCGATCTGCGCAACGGAGACGTGCGAAGACGTGGAGATTCGCGTCGGCGGCACGAAGGTCACGGCGGTGCAGGATACGAATGGAACGCACAGCATCTGGTTCACGCCGCCGGCCCGTTCCACCGCCGGCTACGTCAGCCTCGAAGTGCAGCACGGCGATGCGATCGAACTGCAGCCCGCGGCGCTCTACTACGTCGAGACCATCGAGCCGTCGCTGTTCGAGCACATCCTCTATCCCGTGCTCACCGACACGACGGGATTGAACGGCTCGCACTGGATCAGTGAGGCGGTCATCGCCAATCCGAATCCGTTTCGTCTCTCGACCGCCAGCAATATTGCGCCGATCGTCTGCGTGACCTCGCCGTGCGGCACGGAGCGTCTCGGCTCTTCCACCTACTTTCCGTTTCGCGGCGAGGCGTTTCCGCACGGCGCGTTCCTCCTCGTGCCGCGCGACGAAGCGAGCCTGCTCTCGTACTCACTGCGCATTCGCGATACGTCGCGCGTGCAGGAAGGCTTCGGTACGAACATCCCGGTTGTGCGCGAGCGCGACATGTCGCGTACGCAGCCGCTTTCTCTGATCGACATCCCGCGCGACCCGCGCTATCGCGTGAAGCTGCGCGTCTACGCGATCCTGCCGGAAGGACGGACGGACCTCGGCGTGGGGCTGCGCACGGTCGTCGATTCCAGAACGTACAACGACATCGAATACAGCAATCTGGTGCTCGAAGGGCCGGGCAATCCGATCGAGCCGGCGTACGGCGAGCTCGATCTGCCGGCCGGCAGAGATGCGCAGCGTTCGCTGATCTTCGTCGATCCCTCGCTCGATGCGTTGACGTGGGCCTTCATCACCGTCACCAACAACGAGACGCAGCAGGTCACGATCATCGTCCCGAACGGCTCGGGCTCGCCCTGCCCGACGTGCGGTCAGAGATAATGCGCGCGCATGAACGAGTACCCGGTCGTCGACGACTTTGCCGTCCGCATCACGGATGACCATCGCATCGAATACGCGAGTGCGGCCCATGGCCGCCTCGCGTGGTTTCCGGAGTGGGAGCATGCCGATCGCGACCTCCGCCACTTCGTCGCGGCCGACGTTCCCCTCGGCTCGTTCGACGAGCCGTACACCGACGCCGGCGAAGGCGGCTGGAGCATCACCATCTTCGAGCAGGGCGGCTGGGTCTACGTCGAAGAAGGGGAGTCGTCGTTCCGCGTGCGCACCGAGCGTTACGTGCAGGCGTGGGCGGCGCTGATCGATCTCTTCAATCCGACGGAGCCCGTGTAGTATCCCCGGTCCGATGACCGACACCGCAGCATCCCGCCAGTTCGCGCACGAGCTCGTCGATCTTCTCTTCGATCATGTCGATCACATCGCCGAGCGTCCGGTCGTCGCATGGCGCCCCGAGGAGGAGATCGCGGCGCGGATCCGCCTCGGGGGTCCTCCGTCGTCGCCGCTCGAGTTGGCGCGGCTCGTGGCCGAGTCTTCGATTCAACTGCATCACCCGTCGTACATGGGCCATCAGGTCTGTCCGCCGATTCACGAGGCGGCCGTCGCCGATCTGCTGATCTCGATGCTCAATCAGTCCACGGCCGTGTGGGAGATGAGCCCGATCGCGACGCCGATCGAGAAAGAGATCGTGCGCTGGCTGGCGAAACTGGCCGGCTATCCCGAAACCGCGCTCGGCACCGCCGTCTCCGGAGGCTCGGCCGCGAATCTCACCGGCCTGCTCGCCGCGCGGGCGCGTTTTCACGCGGATGACGCCAACGCCGGCAAACGTCCGATACTCGTCACCTCCGCCGATGCGCATTACTCGATCGCGCGCGCCGGCGCGATCATGGGCATTCCCGCCGCGGACGTATTGAAAGTGCCGACCGATGACGCGCATCGGATGGATGTCGACGCGCTCGAAGAGATGCTCGCCGCCATCGGCGAACGCGACGACGCCGCGCTGCTCGCGATCGTGGCGACGGCGGGATCGACGGCCACCGGCGCATTCGACCGGCTCGATGAGATCGCCCTGCTGCGCGACAAGTACCGCACGTGGCTGCACGTCGATGCGGCGCACGGCGCGTCGGTGCTTCTGAGCGAACGCTTCGCGCCTCTCGTGCACGGCATCGCCAACGCCGACTCCTTCTCGTGGGATCCGCACAAAATGATGTGGATGCCGCTCTCCCTCGGCACGATCCTCGTGCGCGACGGCATCTGGTTGCGGCGCGCGTTCGAAGCCGACGCGCCGTATCTGTTTCATGGCGGCGGTCAGAACCTCGGCGAGATGGCCATCCAGTGCTCCAAGCGCGCCGATGCCATCAAGCTGTGGCTCGTCCTCAAGTCGGGCGGCATCCTCTCGATCGTCACGGCGCTCGAACGCACCGCGGCGCTGGCGCGCCATCTCTACGACCGCATCGTCGCGTCGGATGATTTCGAAGCGGTGCACGAGCCGATGCTGAACATTCTCTGCTTCCGCAAGCGCGGTCTCGGCGACGAAGAGACGGCCGAGCTGCGCGAGCGTCTCATCCGCAGCGGGCGGGCGTGGATCACGACGACCGTTCTGCGCGGCCAGCGCGTGCTGCGCGTGACGATGATGAATCCACGTACCACCGAAGCCGACGTCGAGGCCATGCTCGACGCGTTGCGGACCGTGTGATGGCGAAGCTGCGCATCGTGCTCGTCGAACCGCAGGAGGCCGGCAACGTCGGCGCGGCGGCGCGGGCCATGCTGAACTTCGGCTTCGACGAACTGTGGATCGTCGGCGAGCATCCGCAGCTGCTGCCGGTATCGAGCTGGTGGGCGAGCGGCGCGGACGAGATTCTCGAGCGCGTGCACTTCGTTCCGATGCTCGGCGATGCGCTCGCCGATGCGCACGTCACCGTGGCCACGACCTCGATGCGCGGCCGCACCACGCCCGTGACCTTCACGCCCCAGACGCTCGCCGGAAAATTCGCGTCGCTGCAGCGGGAGCAGACGCTCGCGCTGGTGTTCGGACGCGAAGACAGCGGCCTCACTCGCGAAGAGCTCGTGCTCTGCCAGCACACCGTCTCGATTCCGACGAACGAGCGCTTTCCGACCATGAACCTCGCGCAGTCGGTCTGCGTCTTCTGCTACGAGCTCTCGTCGATCGAGCCGTCACCCGCCGCGCGCGACTTACCCGACGCCGCCACGCTCGAACGCATTCACCAGCGCGCCCGCGAGCTGCTCCTCACGGTCGGCTTCCTGCACGAGAACAATCCCGACCGCATCTACGACGACCTCCGCGCCATCGTCGCCCGCGCCGAGCTCGACACGAGAGAAGCCACGATCGCCCTAGGCATCCTCCGCCAACTCGACTGGGCGCTTGGGCGCAAGCGGGATTGAGGATTGAGAATTGAGGATTGAGGATTGGCTTCGCCTACAACACGATCGCCGTCGAAGGCAAAGCTAATCCTCAATCCTCAATCCTGAATCCTCAATCCCGAAGCGCCAGCTTCGGGCTAATCCTCAATCCTGAATCCTCAATCCCGAAGCGGCAGCTTCGGTAGAGTGTGCGTGGTTGAGGCATTCGCCGATGATCTCGATGAAGGTGTCGAGATCGAACGGTTTGAGGATCGAGTTGCAGACGGAGGCGGCGGGGATTTTTTCGACGCCGCGTTTGCCGGCGGCGGTGAAGACGATGATGTGCGGGCGGGCGTTGCCGGGATAGCGCTGGCCGATCTGTTCGATGAATTCGTAACCGTTGAGGCGCGGCATCATCAGATCGAGCAGCACCAGATCGTACGGGTGATCGACCGCGAGCCGATCGAGGCCTGCCGCACCATCCTCCGCCAGCTCGACCTCGAATTTCATCCGCCTCAGTACGGCCTGCAGCAGCACGCGAATGGCCAGGTCGTCATCAATGACCAGGATGCGTCGTCCGGTACCATCAAGTTTCTGTACGGGCATCGAGCGTTCGTCGTGACTTACCACGGTTCAGTGAGCAAAGGGCATACCGACCTGAGGTATGGTCTCGACCTTGCGCCAAGAGTAAGCGTTCGATCGTGCCGCCGCAACCATGACCCAGCAGACATTTACGCCAGACGTAAAACGGAGCGCGCCGGTTTTTCCGTTCCGGCCCTGGGTCCGGCGGGCCGGCGCGTCGATCGTGCTCGTTTCGGCCTTCGTCAGCGCGGCCATCGTGCTCACGCTGCTGCTGGTTCCGTCGTCTCGTTACGGCTGGATCGGCGAGAAATTCGTCTGGGTCTACATCGGCACGCTCTGGCTCGGAGGACTGAAGGTTTGGCTCGGCACGCGGCGGCCCGTGGCCGAGTTGAATGACACCGCGATCGTCCTGCGCCCGCTGCATCAATTCCGGACACGCGTCGTGAATTGGGACGACGTCCGCGGCACCGAACAGATGCAGGGAGGCGATCGGCTCATCGTCTACTTCGAGACGAAACGCGGCCTCCGCTTCGTCGCTCTCAATCTGAATCTCGTGAAAGGGCGGCGCGAATTTCTGACGCAGCTCGACGCCCGTCTGCGCGAGCTGCACTTCGTCGAGAACGTCGTCGACCGATCGAGATATCTTTCGCGGCCAGCATGAGCCCGAAGAAGGAAATCGAGCAGCTCCGCGCGGAGCTGGAGCGCCACAACCGCCTCTACTACATCGACGCGAAGCCGGAGATCACCGACTACGAGTTCGATCAGAAGCTCCGCCGCCTCGAGGAGCTCGAAGCCGCGCATCCCGAATTCTTCGACGCGAACTCGCCGTCGCAGCGCGTCGGCGGCGCGCCGATCGAGAGCTTCGCCACGGTCGTTCACGATCCGCCGATGCTGTCGATCGAAAACGCCTACTCGAAAGAGGAGCTGCGCGAGTGGCACGAGCGCGTGCTGCGAGGCCTCGGACGCGAGACGGTCGAGTACGAAGCGGAATTGAAAATCGACGGCGTCTCGATCTCGCTGCTCTACGAAAACGGCAGGCTCGCGCGCGGGGCCACGCGCGGCGACGGCGTGCGCGGCGACGACGTCACTCCCAACGTCCGCACCATTCGCGCGATCCCGCTCGCGCTCACCACCGATCTGCCGCGGCTCGAAGTGCGCGGCGAGATCTACATCTCCAAACGCGATTTCGCGGCGATCAACGCCGGGCTCGACGAAGAAGAGAAGCTCGCCAATCCGCGCAACGCCGCGGCCGGCGCGTTGCGGCAGAAGGATCCGAAGCAGGTCGCGCAGAAACGCCTCAGCGCGTATCTCTATCACCTCGTTTCGGCCGGCGACGTGCGCATCGAATCGCAGACCGGCGCGTACGAACTGCTCGATCGGCTCGGCCTGCCGACCAATCCGCAACGGACGCTCTGTGAGTCGATCGATGAGGTCGAGGCGTTCATCGATCGCTGGCACGAGCATCGTCACGAGCTGCCGTTCGAGATCGACGGCATCGTCGTGAAAGTGAATCGCCGCGAAGAGCAGCTCGAGCTCGGCGCGACGTCGAAAGCGCCGCGCTGGGTCGTCGCGTACAAGTACCCGCCCGAGGCGGCAAAGACGGTCGTGAAGAAGATCAACCTCTATGTCGGCCGCACCGGCACGGTCACACCGGTGGCCGAGTTTCAGCCGGTGCAGCTCGGCGGCACGACCGTCGTCAACGCGTCGCTGCACAACTTCGACGAGCTCGCGCGCAAGGACGTCCGCCTCGGCGACACGATCGTCGTCGAAAAGGGGGGCGACATCATTCCGAAGGTCGTCGACGTGCTGCTCGACCAGCGTCCCGAAGGGGCGGAGAAGATCGAGCCGCCGACGGAGTGCCCGGTCTGCGGGCAGCCGCTGCATCGCTTCGAAGGGGAAGTGGCGATTCGCTGCACGAATCAGGGCTGCCCCGCGATCGTGCGGCAGTCGATCACGCACTTCGCTTCGCGCAAGGCGATGGACATCGAAGGGCTCGGCGACAAGACCGTCGTTTCGCTCCTCGACGCCGGCCTCATCACCGACTACGCGTCGATCTACGAGCTCACGGTGCCCGCGGTGGCCGCGCTCGATCGCAAAGGGGAGACGTCCGCCGGAAAGCTGATCGAAGAGATCGAGAAATCGAAAACGAAGGAGCTCTCCCGCTTCGTCTTCGCCCTCGGCATTCCGATGGTCGGCGAGCGCGCCGGAAAGATCCTCGCCGATCACTTCGGCTCGATCGACGGCTTGATGAACGCGACGACGGAAGCCTTGATCGGCATTCACGAGGTCGGACCGAAGCTCGCCGAGGCGATTACGTTCTACTTTTCGATTCCGGCGAATCGCGAACGCGTCGAAAAGATGCAGCGCCTCGGCGTTGCGCCGACGCACATCGCCAAGGTCACGGGCGATCGCCTGGCCGGTAAGACCGTCGTCGTCACCGGCACGCTGCATCGCTTTTCGCGCGACGAGATTCACAAGCTCATCGAGCGCGAAGGGGGCAAGCCGTCGGGATCGGTGTCGTCGAAGACGAGCTATCTCGTGGCGGGCGAAAACGCCGGATCGAAGCTGGAGAAAGCGAATTCGCTCGGCGTCACGGTGCTGAGTGAAGACGAGTTCCTCGCGTTAGTCGGCGAGTAACGTGTCGACGACGTGCTCCGCGAACGGCAGCGCGCACGTGAATCCGGGCGAGACGACGTTGAGCACGTGCATCGAGCGTTCGTCGTGCTCGAGCACGAAGTCCATCTCCAGCGCGTGCCTGCGCGTGTCGTAGAGCTGCGCGCGGATGCCGGGCAGACCCCACTTCGTGTAGTCGCGCACCTTCACGTTTTCGGCGAGCGTTGCCGCGAGACCGACGATGTGCCTGCGCGAAGACTTGCGCAGTTCCTCGATCGCGTGTGCGCGCAGGTCGGGTTGCGTGAGCAGCAGGAGCGCGCCGTGCAGCAGCGACGGCCGCGCGGTCGGACCGATCTTGATCGTGCCGTCGACGGTGAGCGTGAAATGCACGCCGAGAAACGGGAAGCGGGGATCGGGCACGGGATAGATGTGCGTGCGGAGCGATTCGCGCGGCTCGGACGAATAGAGGTAGACGCCGCGGAACGGCAGCATGCGGTAGTGCGGTGCGAAGCCGAACGCGCGGGCGATCGTCACCGCGCCGAGGCCGGCGGCGTTGATCGTTTTGCCGGCTTGCATCGTGCGTGACCACGGCGTGTTGAAGCGCACGTCGATGCGCTCGTTTTTCGCGTCGCGCAGCAACGCTTCCATCACCGCCCGCGGATCGACGGTCGACGTCGTCGGCGACCAGATCGCGCGCTCGAATACTTTCGCACGCGGCTCGAGATCGTGCGCTTCCTTCGCGCTGATCATCGACAGCCTCACGCCGTTCGCGATGCCGCGGCGATGCAGCTCATCGAGGCGCGGCAGTTCGTCCGCATTGCGCGCCACCACCAGCTTCCCGCAGCGGCGGATCGGCAGCTTGCGCTCCACGCAATACTCGGTGAGGCGTTCGTTGCCGACACGCGTGAAGCGCGCCTTCAGCGAATCAGGCGAGTAGTAGAAGCCGGCGTGCAGCACGCCGCTGTTGCGGCCGCTGGCGTGCGCGGCCAGCGTCGACTCGCGGTCGAGGACCGTGATCTTCGCCCGCGCGTCGCGGCGCCGCAGCTCGCGCGCGATGGAAAGGCCGATGACGCCGGCGCCGATGACGAGATAGTCGTCCATCAGAACGTGAAGGAAGTCAGCGCCATGCGTAGACGTCGACGTTCGCGCGCTCGCGCAGTTGTGCGGTCCAGCGATCCACTTCGCTCTGCAGCCGCGACGAGCGCACCGCGGCACGCACTTCCTCGCGCACCGCGGCGAGCGGCGGTACGGCCAGCCCGCGCGCGCGACGCTGCTCGCTCCACGGACCGCGGTAATAGGTGTCGATGTCTTCGTTGGAGACGAACACCAGCGGCGCGAAGCGCTCCTGAATGTACGCCTCGACCTGCAATTGCCGCTTCACCAGCGCGCGGACTTCGTCGAGCGTCAGCTCGGTACGCGCCAGCGCGGCGTTGAACTCTTCGGCCGATGCGAAGCGGCCCTGGATCTCCACGAGCCGCGCTTCGATGGTATCGGCGGCGATGTCCTGTTCGCCGAAACGTTCCGCGTCGCGATACCGCAGCGCCTGCGCGATCAACGCATCGAGCACGTCATGACGGTGATCGTCGTCCGATTCCGAACTGCGCACGAAGAAGCGCAGCTCCACCATCTGCGACACCTCGGAGACCGTGAGCACCTGGCGGTCGACGACCGCGGCGATGCGGTCGACGGTCACCGCACTCGCGCCGAGGGCGAGCAGAGAAACGAGGAAGACCGCTGACAAACGGAGCATGCGCGTGGAAGTGATTCTAGCGCCGCGCCAACTTGCGGTGCGCGCGGCGTATCATCGACCGATGAGAATGCGCCTGTCGTCCTCTTTCGCCGTTCTCGTGCTGCTGTTCGCGAGCCTGCCGGCGTTCGCGTCTCCGCCGGGCTGGGTGTTTGTCGTCAACAAAACACCCGACGGTGCGGTCGACAACTGGCTCACCGATGGACATGGCGAAGCGGCTGGCACCGCGTGGGAGTTGCTGTATCACCCGGTGCCGTTTCTCGATGGCGGGCAGTTCCTGCTGCCCGGCCAGAACCGCCACGTCTTCCACTTCGAGCGCACCGTCTCGATGTGGGACGGCGTGCCGCGCGTCTTCACCGAACCGGGGAAGGGCTACGACGAGCTCTTCACGGTCGAAACGGAGCTCGGAGAGATTGCGCCGAAAGGACACAGCCGATTTCTCGTCGCCGAGCGCTGGAACACGCGCGAGCGGGGCGCGCATCTCATCGAGTTCGATGCGAACGGACGCATTCGCGAGATCCGTTTCCCCGAGCTCATCGATCCCGAAACGAATCGCGCCGTCGGTGCGACGCATCTCGAACTGCTCCGCGATCGCTGCACGCTGCTCTATACGGCGGACAGCAATCGCGTCCTGCGCATGAACCTCTGCACCGGTGCCGCGCTCTCCGACTTCGCGACGTTCGATGCCGGCACGACGGCCGGCGCGATTCGCGCGCTGCCGAACAACGACGTGCTCATCGCGAATGCCGATCTCATTCATCGCTTCGACGCCAGCGGCGCACTGCTGCGGACGTATCTCATGCCTGGTGTGTCGCACATCGCACTCAGCCTGGACGGCGCGTCGTTCTACGCGGCGGGCGTGAGCGACGGCGAAGGCGTGCTGCGCCGCTTCGATCTCTCGATCGCCGCCTCCGAGAGCGTCACCGTGCAGCTCGGAAGGCCGGGCCATGCGTATCCGGCCACGGAAACGGTTGCGCTCGTCGTGGTCAACGAATGGCGCGCCGCCAACGCGGATCCCGGCAAGACCCGATCCGTCGGCCGGCACTGACGGCGAACGTAGTGCCGGCTTCCAGCCGGCCGGACCGCGGGCTTCCAGCCCGCCCTCTCGTTTCGCCGGCAGGATGCCGGCGGCCCGGCCGGCTGGAAGCCGGCGCTACGCTTCGCGGTGCACGGCCGGGATTGTTGACAGGGCTGCTTCCTGTTCCTACAGTCTCTTAGCACTCATTTCCGCGGAGTGCTAAAGCGAACTCATGGCGACGCGACCTGACCTCGAGCTCGATCCGCGTGCACGGGAAGTGCTCCGCGAGATCATCATGCAGCACATCGTCTCGGGAGAGCCGATCGGCTCGCGGACGCTTTCGAAGTGCGGAAAGTTCCAGCTCTCGCCCGCCAGTCTGCGCAACGTCATGTCCGATCTCGAAGACCTCGGCTATCTCGCGCAGCCGCACACCTCCGCCGGCCGCGTCCCCACCGATCGCGGCTATCGCTTCTTCATCGACAATCTCATGACCTCGCGGGCGCTCTCCGCGCGCGAGCGGGAAGCGATCGATCAGGAAGTGCGTCACGCGAGCGAGATCGAGCAGGTGCTGCATCTCGCCTCGTCGATGGCCTCGAAGCTCAGCGATCAGATCGGAGTCGTCTTCATGCCGACTCTGCTCCAGTTCGCCATCCGCTCGATGGACTTCGTCAGCGTGGCGGAGCGGCGCATCCTCTGTGTGCTCGTCGGTGCGAACGGCGTGGTCGTCAATCGCGTCATCGAAACGCGATACGTCTTCTCGCGCGACGAGCTCGAGAAGATCAGCCGCTACATCACGATCGAATTCGCGGGATGCACGCTCGACCTGATTCGCCGCCGGCTCATCCGGATGACCGAGCAGGAGCGTGCGCAGCATGACGAGATGCTGCAGAAGACGATCTCGCTCGGCATCGAAGCGGTGAACGACGTGGCCCCGGTCGAGCATGAGCTCTACGTCGAGGGGGCTGCCTCGATCCTCAACAAGCCTGAATTTTCCGACGCCGCCTCGCTGCGCAAGACCTTTCTGGCCCTGCAGGAAAAGGAGAAGCTGATCGACATTCTCGAAACCTGCCTCAGCGAAGACGGCCTGCAGATCCTCATCGGATCGGAGAGCGACTTCACACAGGTTCACAACTTCAGTATCGTCGCGCGACGATACGGCTCGAGCTCGGCGCCTCTCGGCATGGTCGGCATCCTTGGCCCCATGCGCATGGAGTACGCGCGCATGGCGCCGCTCGTGGATTACCTCAGCCGCGCGCTGAGCCGCAAGATCGAAGAGCAGGAGCACGAAAGCTGATGGACGAAAATACGCCGAACGGCGGCACCGAACAGGACGATACCTACATTCTCGAAGACACCGGCGAGACGGTGGAGGACATCGAGCGCGAGATGCGCGAGACCGCCGAAGAAGCCGCGGCCTCGGTACCGCAGTCGCCGGCCATCACCGACGACGCGCTGCGCGCCGAGAACCAGCAGCTCAAGGATCGCATTCTGCGCACGCTCGCGGACTTCGAGAACTTCCGCAAGCGCACCGAGCGGGAGAAGACCGACTTCTTCCGCTACGCCACCGGCAACCTGATGAAAGACATCCTGCCGGTGCTCGACAACTTCGACCGCGCGCTCGATCACGCCGCCGAAGGGGACGAATTTCACAAAGGGGTGCTGCTGATCTACAAACAGCTCTTCGACGTGCTGGAGAAGGCGGGACTCAAATCGATCGACGAGGCCAACGTGCCGTTCGATCCGAACATCCACGAGGCGGTCGTGCGCGAGGAAAACGACGCGCTGCCGTCGCACACCGTGGCCGCCGTCCTCCAGAAGGGCTACTTTCTTCACGACCGTCTGCTCCGTCCCGCCCTCGTCAAAGTGGCGGTAGGCGGGCCGGAAAGAACTGTGTCATCCTGACCGGCTGATTCATGCCGAAAATCATCGGAATCGATCTCGGCACGACGAACTCGTGCGTGGCGGTCGTCGACGTTGCGACACCGCAGGTGATCCCGAACCGGGAGGGGAGCCGCACCACGCCCTCCGTGGTCGGGTTCACCGAAGACGGCGAACGTCTGGTGGGTCAGATCGCGAAACGTCAGGCCATTACGAACCCCTTCAATACGGTGTTCGCGATCAAGCGCCTGATCGGACGCAAGTACGACTCCGAAGAAGTCGCGCACGCGAAGAAAGTCCTGCCGTACAACATCGTCGCCGCGCAGAACGGCGACGTGAAGGTGAAGATCCGCGAGCGTGATTTCTCGCCCGAAGAGATCTCCGCCTTCGTGCTGATGGAGATCAAGGCATTCGCCGAAGACTTCCTCGGCGAACAGGTCAGCGAAGCGATCATCACCGTTCCGGCGTACTTCAATGACTCGCAGCGCCAGGCCACGCGCGATGCGGGAAAGATCGCCGGGCTGGAAGTGCTGCGCATCATCAACGAGCCGACCGCGGCCGCCCTCGCGTACGGACTCGACAATCGCACCGATCAATACATCGTGGTCTACGATCTCGGCGGCGGCACGTTCGACGTCAGCGTGCTCAAGCTCGAAGACGGTCTCTTCGAAGTGCTCTCCACCTCCGGCGACACGTACCTCGGCGGCGAGGACTTCGACAAGCGCATCATGGATCGCCTGATCGAGGTCTTCCAGAAAGAGACCAACATCGATCTGCGCGATGACCGCATGGCGCTGCAGCGCCTCAAGGAAGCGGCCGAAAAAGCGAAATGCGAGCTCTCGCTGGAGATGGAGTCGCGCATCACGCTCCCTTTCATCTCCGCCGATGCCGCCGGCCCGAAACATCTGAATCACGTCCTCACGCGGC
Organism: Thermoanaerobaculia bacterium; assembly: GCA_036261885.1. Classification (GTDB taxonomy): domain Bacteria; phylum Acidobacteriota; class Thermoanaerobaculia; order Gp7-AA8; family Gp7-AA8; genus QHVT01. The sequence continues at coordinate 175,189 of DATAJY010000015.1, forward strand.
GCGAGCTCGAGACGCTCGTCGAAGACCTCGTGCAGAAAACGATCGGTCCGGTCAATGACGCGCTGCAGGCCGCGGGCGTGACGCCGCGTCAGATCGACGAAGTCGTGCTCGTCGGCGGACAGACGCGCATGCCGCGCGTGATCGAGGCGGTCAAGCAGGTCTTCGGCAAAGATCCGAATCGCAACATCAATCCCGACGAAGTCGTCGCCGTCGGCGCGGCCATTCAGGGCGGCATTCTGCGCGGCGACATCAAGGACATGGTCCTGCTCGACGTGACGCCGCTCTCGATCGGCATCGAGACGCACGGCGGTCTGTTCACGAAGCTCATCGAGCGCAACTCCACCATTCCGACCAAGAACTCCCTCGTCTTCACCACCGTCTCCGACAACCAGAGCAAGGTCACGGTGCACGTGCTGCAGGGAGAGCGCGAGTTCGCGCGCGAGAACAAATCGCTCGGCAAGTTCGACCTGGTCGGCATTCCGCCGGCGCCGCGCGGCGTTCCGCAGATCGAGGTCACGTTCTCGATCGATTCCAACGGCATCGTCAGCGTCACCGCGCGCGATCAGGCCACCGGACAATCGCAGGGCGTGCAGATCAATCCGGCCGGCGGCTTGTCGAAGGACGAGATCGATCGCATCCTCAACGACGCATCGCAATACCAGCGCCTCGACGCCGCGCGCCGCGAGCTGCGCATGCTGCAGAACAAGCTCGAGGGGATGATCTACACCAACGACAAAGTGTTCAAGGAGTTCGGCAAGCTTCTCAATGAAGAGGACCGCAACCGCGTGCTGAAGATCATCACCCGCGCGAAGGAAGCGGTGAACTCCGAGGACAAACAACCCATCAACGACGCCATCTTCGAGCTGCAGAGTGCCGCACGCATTCTCACGAGCGTGATGCTCTACAACCCGATGAAGATGACGTCGTCGAACGAAGAAAACGCATGACGATGGCTACGACTGAGAAGCGTGATTACTACGAGGTGCTGGGCGTTGCGAAGACGGCCACTCTCGATGAAGTGAAGAAGGCCTACCGCAAGCTCGCGGTGAAGTTCCATCCGGACAAGAATCCGGGAGACGCGGAAGCGGAAGAAAAATTCAAGGAAGCCGCCGAGGCGTATGGCGTGCTCTCCGATGAAGAGAAGCGCGCGCGCTATGACCGTTACGGCCATCAGGGGATGTCCGGCATGGGCGGCTTCGATCCGAATCAGTTCGCGGACTTCGGCGACATCCTCGGCGATCTGTTCGGCTTCGGCGATTTCTTCGGCACGCGCGGACGCCGCGGCACGCGTCCCGCCCGCGGCAACGACCTCCGTTACGACATGCAGCTCGAGTTCATGGACGCGGTCTTCGGCAAGGACGTGACCATCAACGTGCCGCGCGTCATCACCTGCGCCACCTGTTCGGGCGCCGGTGCGAAGCCGGGCACGCAACCGGTGAGCTGTACCGGCTGCGGTGGCCGCGGACAGATTCGCTATTCGCAGGGGTTCTTCGCCGTCTCGCGCACCTGCCCGCAGTGCGGCGGCGCGGGCAAAGTGATCAAGGATCCGTGCGTCACCTGCGCCGGCGCGGGCCGCGTCCGCGAAGAGAAGAAGATCTCGGTGAAGATTCCGGCCGGCGTCGACGACGGTTCGCGTCTGCGCGTCGCCGGTGAAGGGGAAGCGGGCTTCAACGGCGGTCCCGCGGGTGACCTCTACGTCTTCATCAGCGTCCGCGAACATGCGAAGTTCCAGCGCCGCGACTACGACATCCACGCCGAACAGGGCGTGAGCTACACGCAGGCCGCCCTCGGCGGCGATCTGAAGGTCGAGACCATCGACGGCGTCGAGCCTCTGAAGATCCCGGCCGGCACGCAGCCGAATCAGGTCTTCCGTCTGCGCAACAAAGGCGTTCCGTTCATCGACGGCTCCGGCCGCGGCGATCACTACGTGCACGTCGCCGTGCGCATCCCGCAATCGCTCAATCCCGAGCAACGCGATCTCCTCGAGAAGCTCGCCGCCATGGAAGGCGAAGAACCGCCCGAGGAGAAAGGTGTGTTCGACAAGATGAAGGAGTTCTTTACGAATTAGCGTTGCGCGGCCATCGCATAGAATCGCCCCATGGCCGAGCAGTCCTTCTCCCGTTCCCGTCCGCACCCATGGCATGGTCTCTCCGCCGGCGCTGATGCGCCGCGCGTGGTCAACGTCTTCGTGGAGATCACGCCGTACGACCTCATCAAGTACGAGGTCGACAAACAATCGGGCTATTTGAAAGTCGATCGCCCGCAGCGCACCTCGTCGCAGCCGCCGGCGCTCTACGGATTCATCCCGCAGACGTACTGCGCCGAAAACGTCACCCGCCTCTCGCCGGTGGCCTCGCAGGGCGACGGCGATCCGCTCGACATCTGCGTGCTCAGCGAGCGTCCGATCTCGAAGTCGGAGATTCTCGTCGCCGCGCGGGTGATCGGCGGCCTGCAGCTCATCGATCGCGGAGAAGCCGACGACAAGATCATCGCCGTGCTGCAGGGTGATTACGTGTGGGGCGATGCGAAAGACATCGCCGACGTTCCGCCGGTGCTCGTCGAACGGCTGGAGCACTACTTCAGCACATACAAGCTGGTGCCGGGGGAAGGGCAGCGCATTCGCGTGGCCGGCACCTACGGCTTCGAGCATGCGGCGGCGGTCGTCCAGGCGGCGATGGAGGACTATCGCGCGCACTTCGGATCGGGCGAGTGAACGACTACATCCTCGAGCTCTCCTTCGACGCGAGCGATGCGGCGCTCGAAGAGCTGCTGCAGTCGCGGCTTTTTCTCACCGCCTCGACCGGCAGTACCTCGCGCGAGGCGAACGGCACGACCACGATCGCCGCCTACTTCGACACGCCGGACGATCGCGATGCCGCCGCCGCAGAGCTGCGCGACGTTGCGAATGTCGAACTGCACAAGAGTGATCGCGAGCGCGTCGACTGGCTGGAGTTGTATCAGCAGTCGCTCGAGCCGCTGCTCATCGGTGAGCGCTTCGTCGTCGCTCCCGACGCGTCGCTGTTTCCCGACGACGATCGCCTGAAGATCGTCGTGCCGCAGGAACAGGCGTTCGGCACCGGCTCGCACGAAACGACGTCGCTCTGCATCGAGCTGCTCGAATCGATCGCACTGAAGGGGAAGCGCGGTCTCGACGTCGGCGCGGGCAGCGGCATTCTCGCGCTGGCGATGCACCGTCTCGGCGCGGCGAAAGCGATCGCCTTCGACAACGACAACGATGCCTACGCCGCGCTTCGCGAGAACCGCATGCGCAACGGCGTTCCCGATGCGGCCATGCCGCTCTTCATCGGCAGCATCGAAGCGCTGCGCGGCGGGACGTTCGACGTGATCACGATGAACATCATCCCCGAGGTGATTTTGCCGCTGCTCGGCGACGTCGTCGCGCATCTCCATCCGGAGGCGCGGCTCATCCTCAGCGGCATTCTGATCGTGAGACGGGATGACGTAGTTGAGGCCGCGTCGAAACGCGGCCTCAGGTTGCGCGCGGAGAAAACCCGCGGCGAGTGGTGGGCGGGGATGTTCTAGCGGTTCTCGATGGCCACGTAGTCGAGCGTTCTGGAGCCGGTGTAGATCTGGCGCGGGCGGGCGATCTTCTGATCCGGATCCTGGAGCATCTCCTGCCACTGCGACAGCCAGCCGGAGACGCGCGGGATGGCGAAGAGCACCGTGAACATGCTGGTCGGGAAGCGCATGGCCTGGTAGATGAGGCCGGAGTAGAAGTCGACGTTCGGGTAGAGCTTGCGCTTCACGAAGTAGTCGTCTTCGAGCGCGATCCGCTCGAGCTCGAGCGCGATGTCGAGCAGCGGGTTCTTGCCCGTCACCTCGAACACCTCGTAAGCCACCTGCTTGATGATCTTCGCGCGCGGGTCGTAGTTCTTGTAGACGCGGTGGCCGAAGCCCATCAGGCGGCCGCCTTCGCCGCTCTTCACGCGGGTGATGAAGTCCGGCACGTTCTTCACGTCGCCGATCTCGGTGAGCATCTGCAGCACCGCTTCGTTCGCGCCGCCGTGCAGCGGGCCGTAAAGCGCCGCCGCGGCCGCGGCCACGGCCGAATACGGATCGACCTGCGAGCTGCCGACCGCGCGCATCGCGTTCGTCGAGCAGTTCTGCTCGTGATCCGCGTGCAGGATGAAGAGGACTTCCAGCGCGCGCTCGAGCACCGGGCTCGGCGTGTACTTCGCCTCCGTCATCTTGTACATCATGTTCAGGAAGTTGCCGGTGTACGAGAGATCGTTGTCCGGGTACGCGTAAGGCATCCCCACCGTGCTGCGGTAGTTGAACGCGGCGATGGTGATGACCTTGGCGATGATGCGATGCATCTGCTTCATGCGCGTGGCCGGATCTTCGATCTCCTTTGCTTCCGGATAGAACGTACCGAGAGCGGCCATCGAGGAGATGAAGCGTCCCATCGGATGCGCGTTGTAGCGGAACGCATCGATGAGATGACGGAAGTTCTCATTGAGGATGGTGTGATGCGTGATGGTGTGCTGCCACTGCGCGAGCTCGTCTCTGGTTGGGAGCGCACCGTGGATCAGGAGATAGGCGACTTCGAGATAGGTGCTCTTTTCCGCGAGCTGTTCGATCGGATAGCCGCGGTATTCGAGGATTCCCTTGTCCCCGTCGATGAACGTGATGGCGCTGCGGCACGAGGCGGTGTTCATGAACGCCGGGTCGTACGTCATCATGCCGAAATCGTCATCGGCGACTTTGATTTTTCGGAGATCAAGTGCCTTGATGGTGTCGTCGGTGATCGGGACTTCGTATGTTTTTCCGGTTCGATTGTCAGTGATGGTGAGGGTATCGGCCACGAACGGCACCTCCGAAGAATGGGCGCGTAATCTACTACAAATCCCCAAAGCGTGAAGCGATGACGGACACGGCTGCCAGTGCGGCTGTTTCGGCTCGCAGTCTTCGCGGTCCGAGGCGTTGAAAAATGCATTCCCGCCCGGCCGCGCGCGCCAGCTCGTCGTCGGACCATCCACCCTCCGGACCGATCAGAATCGTGACCTCTTCGAGGGTCTCGATCGCACCCGGCGGCGCGTCGGCATCGAAGAGAAGTTTCACGCCGCCGCGTTGCAGCAATTCGTCGAACGTCGCCACCGGCTCGATGCGCGGCACGAGCGTTCGTCCCGATTGCTTCACCGCTTCGAAGACGATCTTTTCCCACCGCTCGAATTTGTTCGCGTAGCGCTCACGCCGCAGTTCCACGCGCTCGGTCTCCATCGGGATGATCGTGCGCACGCCGAGCTCGGTCGCCTTCTGCAGCACGAGCTCGAATTTTTCGAGCTGGATCACGGCCATCGCCAGGTGCATGGCGAGCTTCGATTCGCGTGACGGCAGCGCGTCTCCCACGCGGATCACCGCCCGCTCGCGCTCGATCGATGCGACGATGCCTTTGGCCGCGTTGCCGGCGCGGTCGAAGAGCTCGACCTCTTCGCCGACGCGCGCACGCACGACGCGAATGGAGTGGTGAAATTCATCACCGCTGACGGTGACGTGAGGAGAGAGCTGGTCGATGAAAATTCTGTGGCGCACGAATCTGTATTATCCGCAAAGGTCGTATGTCTCTCGAACTTCTCCAGTCCGCGAAAAAAATCGCCTTCGTCTTTCCCGGTGGTTCCTCCCGCTGCGCGTTTCAGGTCGGCGTGGTCGAGCGTCTCACGGCCCTCGGCATCCGCGCGTCGATGACCATCGGCGTTTCCGCCGGCTCGTGGAACGCGGCCATCGTTGCGGCGCACAACCATCACCGGATCCGTTACTACTGGAAATCCTTCGTGCGCATGCCGCATCTCGATCTGCGCAATCTGCTCGACGAACACTCGCCGTGGCGCTACGCGAAGATGCATCGCCGCAATTTCGCGCGCTTCGTCGGGGACCGCCTCCAGGCGCCGGGCGCATTGCCGTGCTACATCTCGGTCACGCGATTGCGCGATCGGACGAATGCGCTGCTCTGCGCGCAGGAGGTCGAGCATCCGATCGATCTGATGCTCGCGGCGAATTACCTGCCGCCGTTCTATACGCGCACGCCGCTCATTCACGGCGAAAAGTACGGCGACGGCGGCGTCACCGACAACGCGCCGTACGAGCTCGCGTTCGAGCACGGCTGCGACGCGGTGGTGCTCATGCCGATGAAAGGCGAATCGGAAGGTGGGATCTACAAGAGCACGCGCGACGTCGATCACGTGATTCCGCTGCAGTATCGCGATCGCGTGGTGGTCATTCGTCCTCGCCATCGCCTGCCGGTCAGCTTCACCGAGAGGCGGTGGGACCGGCTTGCGGAGCTGATGCTCGTCGGCGACCTGCGCACGCGCGAAGTGCTCCTCGGCGAATCGCATCCGGAGACCGAGCTGCGCGCGAAAGGGGAGTCGCCTACGGTGCGGGTGCTGCGTTTGTGGCGGAAGCTGACAGGCGCGCGCGAATCAGCGGCAGCAATGCAAGACCCGGCAACGCCAGCGCCGCGGTGAGCCAGTAATACGGCCCGAAGCCGAGGCGCTCGGCGCCGAAGCCGCTGATGGCCACCGCGATCGTCCGCCCGAGCGCGAACAGCGCGCTGAGCATCGCGTACTCGGTGGCCGCGTTGTCGCGATCGCAGATGAACATCAGAAACGAGAGAAACGCCGCCGTGCCGAGCCCGCCACAGAACGTCTCGACGATCGCGGCGGAGTAGAGACCGCCGCGGCCGGCGCTGGTCATGGCCACGAACGCGTAGGCGAGATTCGACAGCATCTGCACGAGGCCGAGGACGAGCAGGCTGCGATAGATGCCGAAGCGCGAGACGAATGCGCCGCCGGCGATCGCGCCGAGGATCGTGCAGATCATGCCGATGGTCGTGGTGACGTTGCCGATCTCGGTGGCGCTGAATCCGCGCGATGCCCAGTACGGACGGATCATGGCCATCATCGAGTTATCGCCGAGCCGATAGAGCAGCACCACCGCGAGCAGCGCCAGCGCTCCCGGCCGGGCGAGCCAGGTCAGCAGCGCGGCGAACGGATTCTCGCGTTTCACCGAATCGCTGCGTTCCGCCGGCGCGGTGAAGAAGAGCACCGCGAAGACCGCCAGTGGCACACAGGCCGCGACGGTGAACGTGTTTCGCCACCCGATCTGGTCAGAGAGCACCGCCAGCCCGCCGCCGGCGACGAGCATCGCTCCGCGATATGCCGCCACGCGCGTCGAATTCACGAACCCGAGCTGTTCCTCGGGCGTGATGCGGATCAGCATCGCATCGGCGGCGATGTCGTGTGTCGCCGACGCGAAGACGAGCACGATCAGCGCGGCCCAGAACGGCGCGCTGGCCGGCTCCATGTGTCCGAGGGCCGCCAGCGCGATCGCCATCACGATCAACGCGACGAAGATCCACTGCCGGTACGAGCCGAAGAGATCGACGAGCGGTGACCAGAGAAACTTGAACGTGTAGACGATCCCGATCGACCCGATCAGGCCGATCGTCGAAAGCTGCACCTTCGTCAGCGAGAGATAGGTGTTGACCGTCTCGTTGAGAATCCCGAACGGAAACCCCTCGGAGAAGTAAAGCAGCGCGGCCAGTGCAGGAACGAGGTAGCGGGGACGCAAGAGGGGGATTGTACGGGGGGATGGGTGAGGCGAGCGATAAGGTGAGAGGCGAGAGGTAAGTGGGGCCAGCGATGAGTGATGAGTGATGAGGTCACGACAGGTGTCGTGAGTTGATCCGTCCTTGCACACATAGCATCAACTCACGACACCTGTCGAACCTCATCACTCATCGTTCATCGCTGGCGCCCGCGAGAACCGACCCTATCTCGTCGAAAACACAGTCACCGGAAACCTCAACCTTCCGAGCGGCGTCTCGTAATAGGCATTGCCGCGGATTTCGTATCGGGCGCGTTGACCGCGGACGATGTTCACGAGCTGGTCCCACATCGAGCGGACGTTCTGGTAGCCGATGCGGGTCTTGAGCTGGACGTCGCCTTTGCCGTTGGCGGGGATGCGGATGTCCTGCCGGCTGATGGAGTCGAGGACGCGGGAGTCGTTGATGTACAGATTGAAGTCGAGCTGGTCGAGACGCAGGCCGACGGAGTTGGGGTTGTCCACTTCGAGCGCGAAGTCGACATCGATCGAGGACGCGGAGAGCGGAATGGCGATGTCGAGGCTGGGGCGGATGTCGCGGATCGCATACCGCGGATTCTCAATGTTCAGCGCCGACTGCACGGCCGCGCAGCGGGTCAGGAGCAGCGCCGCCCCGGCGCAGATGCTGAGGATCGCCAGCAGCGATCCGAGGGTGAGTTCCCGTTTCATGTCAGGCGGGAGTTTCTGCAAAGGACGTGTCAGATCCGCGTGTGCAGTAGAATCCGCCGTGGTCTGGCGGTTGCACCAGTATCCGCTGCCATGTGCGCAAAGCCTCGAGGAGACGAACGAGTGAGGACAAGGTCGACCGCGATCGTCGCGGCCTATAACGAAGAGAAGACGATTGCCGACGTCCTCCGGGCTCTCACGGCCAGCGCGTTCATCGACGAGGTCATCGTCGTGAGCGACGGTTCGGCCGACCGCACGGTCGAGATTGCCAGGACGTTCGAAGGCGTGCGCACCGTCGCGTTGCGCGAAAACCACGGCAAAGGCTTCGCCATGGCCGTCGGCGTCGCCACCGCCAGCTATGACACCCTCTTCTTCTGCGACGGAGACATGTACAACGTCACGGAAGAGCACATCGAAGCGCTGGTCATGCCGGTGCTGCGCGGCGAATGCGACATGAACATCGGCGTGCGGGATCGCGGCGAGTTCGCGAACTTCCTGCACCTGCGAATGAAATGCGGCCCGGTGCTCTCCGGCATCCGGGTCATGAAGCGAGCGGTCTTCGAGACCGTGCCGCCGCAATACCAGTCACACTACAAAATCGAAGCGGCCCTGAATTGCTTCTGCTCCAGCGCGGGCTACCGCCAGAAGCAGACCATCATCTACGGGCTCGATCACGTCATCAAGGAATCGAAGCGCGGTCTGCTCGACGGACTGCACTCGCGCTGGAAGATGTCGCGCGAAGTCTTCCTGCTGCTCTTCGATCTCTACATCTTCGAGACCTGGCGCTGGACCGAGCCGTCCGAGCTGCCGGTCGCGGAGTACGACCTCTTCGAATAGCCGGCGCGCGAGTCGCATCAGGCGTGGAGCGATGCACCAGCACGACGACATCGATCGCATCTCGCCCACCCTCGAGCCGGACCAGCAGGTTCTGATGCATCAGAACTGGCATCACCTGCTGTTCCTCCATTGGGAAGTGCCGCCGATGGAGTTGCAGGCGCTCCTCCCGCCGCGCCTCAGACTCGATACATTCGAAGGGAAGGCGTACGTCGGGCTCGTGCCGTTCACGATGACCGGCGTGCGTCCGATCCTCCTGCCGCCGCTGCCGGGCGTTTCGAGTCTGCACGAGATCAACGTCCGCACGTACGTGCATCTGGAGGGACGGAATCCCGGCGTGTGGTTTTTCAGTCTCGACGCCTCGAGCCGTCTGGCGGTGGAAGCGGCGCGGATGGCGTATCACCTCGCGTACTTCAACGCCGACATCGATTTCGAAGCGACCGCCGGCGCGATTCCGACGATCTCGTTCGATACGAAACGAACCGACGAGCGGGGGACGAAACCGGCCAACGCGCACATCCGCTATCGACCGATCGAAGGTCCGGCCACCGCTTCCGCGCCCGGCACGCTCGAGCACTTCCTGCTGGAGCGCTACATCCTCTACTCGCAGGACGCCGCGCACAATCTCTATCGGGCCCGCGTGCATCACCAGCCGTACCCGGCGCAGAAGGCCGAAGTCCTGCAGCTCGACGAGACGCTCATCTGGGCCGCGGGCATCAAACGTCCCGACGCGCCGGCTGTGCGGCATTACGCACAAGAGGTGAATGTGCGGGTGTATGCGCTCGAGAAGGTGTAGGTACACCTAAAATAGAACGGTGTCCCGAATCGACCGGTTGCTCCGCGAGACCGAGAATCGTCTGCGCCGGCAGAATGCCGTGCTGGTCGAGCTCGCGCGACGCGGTTCGATTCACTCCGGAAACCTGCACGAGGCGCTGCGCGACATCGCCGAAGCCTCGGCCGATACGCTCGAAGTGGAGCGTCTCGGCATCTGGTTCTTCACACCCGATCGCCAGGCGCTGCAATGCGTGGAGCTCTACGAGCGCACGCCCCGCCTGCACACCAGCGGCGGCGAGCTGACCGCGGCCCGCTACCCGATCTATTTCAAGGCGCTCGAGACCGAGCGCACCATCACCGCGCACGAGGCGGAGCTCGATCCGCGCACGAGCGCATTCGCCGACTCGTATCTCCATCGCTACGGCGTCTCTTCCCTGCTCGACGCGCCGTTCCGCCGCCTCGGACAGATGTCCGGCGTGGTCTGTTTCGAACACGTCGGCCCGCAGCGGATGTGGTCTCTCGAGGAAGAGAACTTCGCCAGCTCCGTGGCCGATCTCGTGACCATGGCTCTCGATGCCACCGATCGCCGCCAGCAGCAGGAAGCGCTGCGTCATCGCCTCGATTACGAAGTGCTCATCGCCGCGATCTCGACGCGTTTCGCCAATGCCGGCGACGATGAGCTCGACGCCGCGATCGTCGATGCGCTGGCCGATCTCGCGTTGTTCGTGAAAGTGCCGCGTGCACACGTGTTTCTCGTCGATGCGGACCGGCTGAGCGTGCGCCTCGCCTACGAGTGGAACGACACCGGCTCGATGCCGCGCGGCGAGCTGTACGGCGAACTGCCGATCGCGGCGTTTCCGTGGTGGTCACGCCGTCTGGCCGAAGGAGACATCCTCCGCTGGCGCACGATCGATGACCTGCCGCCGGAAGCGGCGAACGAGAAGCGGCTCGCGGAGCGCTACGGCATTGTCAGCGCGATCTTCGTGCCGCTGCGCCTGCAGAAGGAGCTGGCCGGCAGCGTCGGTCTCAGCACCGTCGTCGATGCCTGCGACTGGTCCGACGAGACCATCCGCCTGCTGCGTATTTCGAGCGAGATCATCGGCAGCGCCATCGAGCGCATCCGCACGTTCCAGGCGCTCCGCCTCAGCGAGGAGCGGCACCGGCTGCTCTTCGAGCGCAATCAGGCCGGCGTCTATCGCAACACCATCGACGGCCGCATGCTCGATTGCAACGACGCCATGGCCCGCATTCTCGGCTTCGCGTCGAAAGACGAGTTCCTGCGCCTCAATGCGCGCGATCTCTACTTCGATCCGGATGAGCGCAACGAGTTCATCGCCAGCGTGCTGCAGGACGAAGGAACGCGCGGGATCGAGGTCTGTCTGCGCCGCCGCGACGGGCAACCGGTCTGGCTGCTCGAAAGCGTGCATCTGCTCGAGGGGCGCATTCTCGAAGGAACGGTCATCGACATCACCGACCGCAAGCGCGCCGAGGATGCGTTGCGCGAGAGCGAGGAACGTTACCGGCTGATGGCCGAGAACTCGACCGATCTGATCTCCCGCACCACGCGCCGCGGCCTCCTCGTCTACGCGTCCGACGCGGTGCGCAATCTCCTCGGCTACGAGCCGGCCGAAATGATCGGCCGCAACTTCATCGATTTCGTGCATCCCGCCGATCACCACATCGTGAATCGCTACGCCGGACTGCTCGAGCTGCGCCGCTCGTCGCACACGTTCAGCTATCGCGCGCGCCGCAAGGACGGCTCGGAGGTGTGGTTCGAGACCACGAGCCGCGCCATCATCAATCCGGTCACGCGCGCGATCGACGAGATCGTCTCCGTCTCGCGCGACATCAACGAACGGCGCCGCGCGGAAGAGCAGATCGAGTATCAGGCGTACCACGACTCGCTCACCGGCCTGCCGAATAGACTGCTGTTCCGCGACCGGCTGACCATCGCGCTCGCGCATGCGAAACGGCAGGAAACCGCCGTGGCGGTGATGTTTCTCGATCTCGACCGCTTCAAGCTCGTGAACGACACGCTCGGTCACTCGCTGGGCGACGAGCTGCTGCGCATCATCGCCACGCGTCTCAAGTCCGTGCTGCGCGAGGGCGACACGATCGCGCGCATGGGCGGCGACGAGTTCACCGTGCTCCTCGGCGATCTCGCCAGCAGCAACGTCGCCGCGGCCATCGCCCAGAAGCTGCTCGATACCGTCGCCGAACCGGTGCGCATCGAAGGGCACGAGCTGTACGTGACGACCAGCATCGGCATCGCGCTCTTTCCCAACGACGGCGAGACCGCGGAGACGCTGCTCAAGAACGCCGACGGGGCGATGTATCGCGCGAAGGATCTCGGCCGCAATTCGTTCCAGCTCTGCAGCGCGGCCATGAACACGCGCGCCACCGAGCGCCTGTCGATCGAGAGCGCGCTGCGGCGGGCCATCGAGCGCGATGAGCTCGTGCTGCACTTTCAGCCGATCGTGCTGCTCGACTCGCGCAGCGTGGCCGGGATGGAGGCGCTGCTGCGCTGGAATCGTCCCGGCGTCGGCATCGTCCCGCCGGCGAAGTTCATCGACATCGCCGAGGAAACGCGCATGATCGTGCCGATCGGCGAGTGGGTGCTGCGCGAGGCGTGCCGTCGCGCAAAGACCTGGCAGAGCAGCGGCCACACGAACATGCGCGTGGCCGTGAATCTCTCGCCGCGCCAGTTCCAGCAATCCGATCTGCGCGCCGTGGTCGCGCGCGCTCTCTGCGACAGCGGCCTCGCGCCCGACTCCCTCGAGCTCGAGATCACCGAGAGCACGGCCATGCTCAACACCGACCGCACCATGCGCACGCTCGCCGAATTACGCGAGCTCGGCGTGCACATCGCCCTCGACGACTTCGGCACCGGCCATTCGTCCCTCAACTATCTCCGCCGCTTCCCCATCGACCGCGTGAAGATCGATCGCGAGTTCGTCGCCGAGATCGAAGACAGCGCGAGCGACCGCGCCATCGTCTCCGCCATCGTGGCCATGGCCCACGGCCTCAATCTCTCCGTGACCGCCGAAGGCGTGGAGACCGAAGGGCAGGTCTCGTTCCTGCGCGAACAGAAGTGCGAAGAAGTGCAGGGATTTCTGTTCGGGAAACCAAGCGGGATTTAGCGGCGCGCCACGTGAGAACGGCATGCGGAAACGGACCGTCACGCTCCTCGCCATCGTCATCGCGACGACGACGTTCGCGCAAACGCGCGAAACGACGCGGAGCGGCACGTATGTGAGCGATGCGTCTGGCCGCGTCATCCGATTGGAAGGGCGGGACGGCGTTGTCGCGACGTCGCTGTACGACGCGGAGACGTCGACGCAACAGACCGGTCTCGCCGTGCGCGTGCGTGATGGCGTCACGCTCACGGTGCGTTACGACAATCGCGGCGGCTACGCAGTCGAGGGCTTGCCCGCGTTGACGGCGGTCGTCGATCACAAAGAGCGGACTGCGTCGGTGCATGCGGACGGGAAAGCGGTCGCGCTGCTGCAGTTCTCCGAAACGGATCTCATCGACGCCGTCACGCTGCCGGGTCGTCTCGTGTGGAAGGTATCCGCGCCGGATGCATCGGCCGGCGTACAGCAGACGATCGCGACGCCGTCGGGTCGGACGATCGCGAGCGCGACGTTACGCGGCGGCATCGCACCCGACGCGCAAAACTCCGGCGCGTTTTACGATGTCGCGGCCGCCGATCTCCTTGTCGACGCCGACGCCGACGCCGACCCCGGCGCCGGCGTGGCGAACGTCACGACGTACGAGCAGAGTCCCACCGGAGCGGTCACCACCGCGCGCGACGCGAACGGACGCGCTCTCTTCTACATCGTGCATGCGGATCGCTGCGATGTCGGCTTCTCGAATGACGGCAAAGCGCGCTTCTACGACCTCGAGCTCTCGCCGTTTGCGGGGTCGATCGCGCCGGGCAGTGACCTCGTCGACTCGCCGTCATGGGAAGCGCAACGCGCAATCGTTCCCGATCACCTCGTCATCACCGCGAGCGGCGCGACGGCGCTCTACATCGAAGAACCCGCCCGCGGCGGAATCCGCGCGGCCTGGGTGGATGGGGAAGGGAAGGTTCACGCGGAGCGGTGAGCGAGCTGCTTGCGTATGAGCCGGCGACGCCTTCGTGAACAACGTCGCCGTTCGATTGACGCGTCGTTGCAACGCGACTATGGTTCGCCGCTGCATGTCCGCGTTGCGGCGCTCCGCGCATCTTGCGCTCGCGCTCGTTCTGAGCCTGTTCGCCATCGCGCCTCACCAGCACGAGGGGTTGGCGGAGCATGGCTTCCGCGACACCGTTGCGTCGATCAATGACTGTGCGCCTTCGGCGGCACATCACTTCGACGCCGCGCGCGTCGTGCACGCGCATCCCTGTCTCGCGTGCGTGCGCAATCACGCCGCGGGGGCGTTCCGCAGCACCATCCCGACCTTCACGCAGCCGTCGAGCGTCGTTCGTGCTGCGATCGTCCTCACTCTCCCGCCGACGCATTTCCGCGACTTCACTCCTCTGCGCGGACCTCCTGCCGCGTAGCGCTCCCGCGCGACGCACTTCCCCACAGATTCGATTTTCCCCAGGAGGAAACCATGCGAGCACTGCGCGCGTTCGTCGCGCCTGTTTTTGTATTTCTGTTCGCCACGGTGACGCTCGCGCAGACGAGCGGCAGCGTGCGCGGCACCGTCACCACCAGCACGAAGCACCCGGCCGCATCGACCGAGGTGCGACTGGTCGATCTTCGCCGCACGACCACCACCGACGCACAAGGCAACTACTCCTTTCAGAACGTTCCGGGTGGCCGCCATCTGCTCCAGGCCGACAATCCGCGTTTCGGCAGTTCGACCAGCGAGATCAACGTGAGCGGTGATGTGACGATCGACGTCGAGCTCGACGTCGCCATCCATCGCGAAGAGATCGTCGTCAGCGCCACGGGCGATCCGCGCGCGGCCTCGGAGCTCACGCAAGCGGTCGAGAGCGTGAGCGGCGACGAGCTGCAGGCGCGCCAGCAGCCGACGCTCGGCGAGACGCTGGCCCAGCAGCCGGGCGTCGCCTCGACCGGATTCGTTCCGGGTGCGAGCCGTCCCGTCATTCGCGGCTTCGGCGGCGATCGCATTCGCGTGCTCGAAGATGGAGTCGGCGTGGGCGACGCGTCGAACGTGAGCCAGGATCACAACGTCAGCGTCGATCCGGTGAACGCCGAGAGCATCGAGATCGTGCGTGGACCGTCGACGCTGCTCTATGGCAGCAATGCCGTCGGCGGCGTCGTGAACGTCATCGACGATCGCGTGCCGATGACGCAGCCCGGCACCGCGCTCTCCGGCACGATCGACCTGCGCGGCAGCTCGAACGCGGGGGAGCGCAACGGGCATCTCGCGCTCTCGGGCGGACAGGGATCGTTCGCCTGGCAGGGGAGCATCAACAAGCGGACGACCGGCGATTACGAGACTCCGATCGGTACGCTGTTCAACAGCGACATTGACAGCCAGAGCGCGTCCGCCGGCGGTTCGTTCATCGGCAGCCGCGGATTCTTCGGCGTGTCGTACGGCGGCCTCGATACCGACTACGGCATCTCGGAAGCAGGTCCCGGCGTGGAGCCGGACGAACAGGTGCGCATCGAAATGCGCCAGCGGCGCTGGGATTTGAAGAGCGAAGTGTCGTTCGAGCACGGACCGTTTTCGCGCGTTCGATTCCGCGCCGGCCGCACGAACTATCGCCATTTCGAGATGGTGAATGACGAGCCGGAGACCGAGTTCCTGAACCGGTTCACCGAAGGACGCATCGAAGCCTCGCATCGCGACCTCGGACCGTTGCATGGCGCACTCGGCGTGCAGTACTCGAATCGCGATTTCCGTGTCGAAGGGGAAGAGTCGCTGCTGCCGCCGACCGAGACGCGCAACCGCGCCCTCTTCGCATTCGAAGAAGCGGGACGCGGCGTCTGGCGCGTTCAGTTCGGTGGCCGCTACGAACAGCAGGACGTCGACGTGACCTCGGATGCGCTGCGCGATCGCTCCTTCCGCGGTCTCTCCGGTTCGGGCGGCGTCGTGTATGTGCCGAACGAGGCGTGGACGGCGGCGTTGTCGCTGTCGCACTCGGCGCGCCTGCCGGTGGCCGAGGAGTTGTATTTCAACGGACCGCACGAGGCGACGTTTCAATTTCAGGTCGGCAATTCCGAGCTGCGCGAAGAGCGCGGGAACGGTTTCGATCTCGCGTTGCGCAAGCGCACCGGCATCGTCACGGGCGAGCTCAGTCTCTTCCTGCAGCGCTTCGACGGATACATCTTCGAGAACCCGACCGGCGAGATCGAGGACGAGTTGCGGGTGTTCGAGTTCGCCCAGCGCGATGCGACGTTTCGCGGTGCGGAAGGGCATGCGGACATCACGCTGCTGCACCGCGATCCGAATCATCTCGCGCTCGAGCTGACCGCGGACTACGTGCGCGCGACTCTCGGTGAGGGCGGCGGCGCGCTGCCGTTCATCCCGCCGTTCCGCTACGGCGTGGGGATCCGGTATCAGGGCCAGGCGCTGCACGCGTTCGCCGAGGTGCGGCATGCGAATGCGCAGAACGACGTGGCCGACTTCGAAACCACCACGCCGGGATCGACGGTCTTCAACGCGGCTGTCGGATATCGCTTCCTCTTCGCGAACAGCGTTCACGACGTGCTGCTGCGCGGCAACAACCTCACCGACGCACTCGCCTACAACCACCTCAATCCGCTCAAAGACGCGGTGCCGCTGGCGGGACGCGACTACTCGTTGTCGTACCGGCTGACGTTCTGATGTCAGGGAACGCCGGCGCCGTTTGCGCCGGCGTTCCACAATCCCGCCACGAACCGACCATCAGAAAGCGCGATCCCGGTCACTGCATTTGACGAACCGAGCTTTATAGTCTGCAACCGCAATGAAAAGAATCGCAGTTGCACTCGCACTCGTCGTGCTCACGGCCTCCGCACATGCGGCGGCAACGCTCCGTGTCGTGACCGCCGGTCCGGTCGGCGAGGTCGCGAGTCAGGCCGAGGCGAATGAGATTCGCGCGGTCTTCTCCGAGCCGATGGTCGTGCTCGGCAGGATTCCGCAGCCGGTAGTCGTGCCGTTCGTCCGGATCGAGCCGGCGGTGAAGGGCTCGTTCCGCTGGTCGGGAACGACGACGCTCATCTTCACGCCGGAAAAGCAGCTGCCGTTCGCGACCGAATACAAGGTCACGATCGACAAATCGGCGAAGGCGGTCAGCGGCAACACGCTCGATCAGACCTACAGCTGGACGTTCGTGACGCCGACGATCCGCCTGCTGCGCAACGACTACTACCGCAAGCCGAACGGCGCGGTAGTGATCGGGTTGCGCTTCAACCAGCCGGTCGACCCCGCGACCGTCGTGCCGCACATCGGCATCCGCACGCGCGCGCACGAGATCGAGCTGAATGACTATCCGGAGAACGGGGCCTCGCGGATCACTCCCGCGGAGATGCAGGCGTTCGACGCGAAGGTCGCGAAGGCGCGCGAAGCGGCAGCGTCGGACGGCGCGAAGATTCTCGCGTTCATCCCGACCGAGTGGGACAAGGAACGGATCACTCCCGGCAAGGATCTCGTCGTGCTCGAGACCAAGCCGGGCATTCCGCCCGACACCTGGCTGGTCGTGAACGTCGACGACAAGATCGCCGCGTCGCCGCGCAACGCCAGTGGTCCCGCACAATCGATCGAGATTCAACTCGAGCCGACGTTCTTCGTCACCTTCCTCGACTGCTACGTGGAATGCGATCCGGAGATGCGCAACGCCATCAACTTCCGGTCGAACGGCGGCGTCCGTTTCGAGAACATGCAGAAGGCGGTGCAGGTTTTCGACATCACGGATCCGGCGAAGGAAGTGCCGCTCAAGCCGAAAGCGACCAAGCCCGATTACGACTACCCGAGCTGGAACTACTCGCTCGATGACCTCGGCTTTTCGCCGCAGCCCGGCCGCCGGTATGCGGTGCGCGTCGATCCGTCACTGGCGTCGGTGGACGGCCAGAAACTCGGCTACGTCTTCGCGGCGACGTTCGAGAACTGGAACCGCTCCGCGTTCGTCAGCTTCGGTTCGGGACAGGGCGTGTGGGAAACGAGCGGCGGCCCGGTGCTGCCGTTCCACTCGCGCAATTTCAAGAGCGTGAAACAGTGGCTCGCGCCGGTCGCGATCGAACAGCTCATGCCGACGCTGGTGCGTCTGCGCGAAACGCCGAACACCGCACCCGATACCAAGCCGACGACGCGTACGCTCAAGAGCGCGCGCGACAAGATCGCCGCCATCGGTCTCGATCTGAAGCCGGCGATCGGAGAAGACAACCTCGGCTTCGCGTGGGCGGCCGTGCAGCCCGGCGAGCCGATGGCGAAGTCGAAGGCTTACAGCACCGAGGTGGTCTCGACCGTGGTGCAGACCACGAACCTCGGCATCAGCCTGAAAGACAGTCCGCAGAACGCGTTGATCCTCGTGACGCGGCTCGATGATGCGAAGCCGGTGGCCGGCGCGAAGGTCTCGATCCGCACGCGCGACAACAAGACCGTCTGGAGCGGCACCACCGATGCGAACGGTCTGGCTGTTGCGCCGAACTCCGACTATCGCCGCGATCCGAACTCCACGAATCCGTACGACGACTCGTGGACGGCGATGAGCGAGCTGCATTTCATCGTCCTGGCCGAGAAAGACGGCGACGTCGCGTACCTCGGCAGCGACTGGAACGAAGGGCTCCTGCCGTGGGAGTTCGACACGCGCTTCGACCTCTCCGAGGCGGAGCCGCAACTGCGCGGCACGATCTTCGCCGACCGCGGCGTCTACAAGCTCGGCGAAGAGATTCACTTCAAGCTCATCGCGCGCGCCGACACGCCGAACGGCATGCAGCTCGTCGCGCCCGGCACGAAGTTCAACGTCGTCATCCGCGACAGCCACGGTGTCGACATCGATACGCGCACCGTCGAGGCGAATGCGTGGAGCAGCGCGGAGTGGACGTTCAAAGTGCCGGCCGACGGCGCGCTCGGCAGCTACGGCGCCGTAGCCACGACCGAAACGCAGCGCGGCACGATCTACCACGAGTTTCTCGTGGCGGCGTATCGCCGTCCCGACTTCCGCGTCGACACGACGCTCACCTCGCAGAGCGCCATCGCGGGGGCGAAGCTCGACGGCCGCATCAACGGCCGCTATCTCTTCGGCGGCGCCATGGCCGGCGCCACCGTCAATTACACGTACAAGAAAACCGAGCTCACCGACGTGCCGCAGAAGATCGCGGACAAGTGGAGCGATCAATACACGTTCCTCGGCCGCGACTGGGAAGAAGAGTGGCCGTCGACGCAGATCGTCGAACAGAAAGACGGGGCGCTCGACGCGAAGGGCTTCCTCAATCTGAAGCTCGACACCGACAAGGCCGCCGGTGCGCCGTTCGAGTACGAGCTTGAAGGCGTGGTCACCGATGTGACGCGGCAGCAGATCGCGGGACGCGCATCGCTGCGCGTCGAAGGAACGCCGTGGTACATCGGGGTGAAGCGTCCGCCGTACTTCGCCGACACCGCCACCGGCATCGACACCGCCGTCATTGCGGCCGGACTCGATGGACTCGCGGTCGCCGGCGTGAACGTGAAGGTCGAGCTGAAGCGCCTGCAGTGGGTGAGCGCGCGGCAGGCCGAGGGCGACGGCTTCTACGAATGGGAAAGCGAGCGGAAGGAAGTCGCGGCAGGCGACTGGACGATCACCACGAAGACCGAGCCGGTGCCGCTGAAGATCCCGCTCACCGAGGGCGGCGAGTATCTGCTCATCGCCACGGCGCAGGATTCGGAAGGCCGCACGACCAGGACGCGCTCGTGGTTCTACGCGGTCGGCGACGGCTACACCGCCTGGGAACGCTACGATCACAATCGCATCGATCTCATTCCGGAGAAGAAGAGCTACAAGCCAGGCGAGACGGCGCGCATCATGATCAAGTCGCCGTGGGAAAAGGCGACCGCGCTGCTCACGACGGAACGCGAAGGGGTGCGCACCTGGAAGCCGTTCGAGCTCACCTCGACGCAGCAGACCATCACCGTTCCGATCGGCGAGAAAGACATTCCGAACGTCTTCGTGTCGGTGCTGCTGGTCAAAGGACGGACGCAGCAGGATCCCGGCAAGGACGGCAGTGATCCCGGCAAGCCGGCGTTCCGTCTCGGGTATGTCGAACTGAAAGTCGAAGACGCGTCGAAGCGCCTCAGCGTCGACGTGAAGGCGAATCGCGACGAGTTCCGGCCGGCCACGAAAGCGAAGATCGACGTGACGGTGAAGGACGCGGCCGGGAAACCGTCGCAGTCCGAGGTCACGTTGTGGGCCGTCGATTACGGCGTCCTCTCGCTGACCGGCTACACCACGCCCGATGTATTGGATTCCATCTATCTGCAGAAGGCGCTGCAGGTGCTCAACGAAGACTCGCGCCAGCGCATCGTTTCGCGCCGCGTCATGACGCCGAAAGGGGCGGACGAAGGAGGCGGCGGTGGCCGCGACGCCGGTCCGGGCACGCTGCGCAAAGACTTCCGCGTGCTCGCGTTCTGGGTCGGCTCGCTGGTGACCGATGCGAAAGGCCGCGCGACGAAAGAGATCACGCTGCCGGAGTCGCTGACGACGTATCGCATCATGGCCGTGGCCGGCGACAGACAATCGCGCTTCGGCTTCGATGATTCGGAGATCCGCATCAACAAGCCGCTGATGCTCACGCCGGCGTGGCCGCGCTTCCTCGCCGTCGGCGACAAGGCGTTCTTCGGCGGCGTGGTGCACAACACCTCCAAGACGAGCGGCAAGGCCACGGTCACGATCGAGTCGCTCGATCCGAATGTCCTCAGCTTCGCGAACGGCTCGCAGAGCGTGCAGATCAACGCCAGCGCGCCGACCGAAGTGCGCTTCGATGCCTTCGCCCACGCGATCGGCGAGGCCCGCGTGCGCATGCGCGTGACGATGGGCCGCGAGAACGATGCCTTCGAAGAAGTGATCCCGGTGCGCATCCTCCTCTCGCCCGAAACCGTCGCCGCCTACGGCGAAGCGAAACCGACCGCGACCGAAACACTGGAGATCCCGAAAGACGTCGTTCCGAACTTCGGCGGCATGCGCATCGAGCTCGCCTCGACGGCGATGGTCGGTCTCGCGGAAGGCGTGCGCTACCTCGTCGAATATCCGTACGGCTGCGCGGAGCAGCGTTCCTCGCGCACGCTCGGCATGATGCTCGGCACCGACCTCGGCGCCACGTTCAATCTGCCGGGAGTCGAAGCAGGGAAGAACAAGGCCGCGGTGCAGTCGAGCCTCGTGGAGCTCGCGAAGTTCCAGTGCTACGACGGTGGCTTCTCGTTCTGGGCCGGCGACTGCAACTCCACCTCGCCGTATCTGACGAGCTACGTCCTCCACGTGCTGCAGCGCGCGAAGCTCGAAGGATATGCCGTCGATCCGGGGATGCTCGATCGCGGCTACTCGTATCTCGAAGGAAAGTTGAACGAGCCGCCGCCGTCGAATGAAGGGTGGCGTCCGGCGTACAACGCCTGGCAGGCATTCTCGATCAAGGTCCTCGCGGAAGGAGGTCGCAACGCGGACTCGCATCTCGAGCGCGTCTACGGCTATCGCGACCGCATGCCGGTGTTCGCGCTGGCGTATCTGCACGACGCGCTGCTCGCGAAGAAGGAAACGAGCGGTGCGCGCTACAACGAGCTGCATCGCCGTCTGCTCAACTCGATCTCGCCCGAAGGGGGACACGCGTTCGTCAACGAGCTGCGCGATCCGTATCTGCTCTGGTTCTGGAGCTCGAACGTCCGCTCGACGGCGATCGTGCTCGATTCGCTGGTGCGCGGGGGCGGCGTCGGAGGCGCCTCATCCGGTGACGAGGAGATCGTCAAGCGGATGGTGCGCTGGCTGATCCAGGCGCGCAAACATGGGCGCTGGAACGACACCCAGGAAAACGCATGGGCGCTGATGGCGCTGGTCGACTTCTATCGCAAGTACGAGGCGGAGACGCCTGACTTCGTGGCCACGTTGAAGCTCGGCAGCGAAACGCTCGCCAGCGAAACGTTCAAAGGCCGCAGCACGACCGCGAAGACGCAGAACATCCCGATGCAGCAGATCCTGGCGAAGGCGCCGGCCGGGCAGCAGTTGCCGCTCGTCTTCACGAGAGAGGGCGCCGGCACGCTGTACTACATGCTCCGTCTCCGTTATGCCGCGAACGTGATTCATCACGAGCCGCTCGATCAGGGCTTCCGCATCGAGCGGACGTACACGGTGCAGAACGGCGGCGCACCGTCGACGTCGTTCAAGGCGGGCGATCTGATCGAGGTCACGTTGCGCATTCGCAATACGAAGGAGCGTCGCTACGTCGCGCTGACCGATCCGATTCCCGCCGGCACCGAGCCGGTGGAGTCTTGGTTCGCGACGACGGCCAGCGCGCTGATCGAGCAGCAGAGCCCGTACGCCGGATCGTGGGCGTGGTGGGAGCGCGGCGGCTTCGATCACGTCGAACGTCATGACGACCGCGTCGGCATCTTCGCGACGCGCCTCGCCGAAGGCGATCACGAGTTCAAGTACCTCGTGCGCGCGACGACCAGCGGCACGTTCATCGCCGCGCCGGCGCACGCCGAGGAGATGTACGAGCCGGAAGTGTTCGGCCGCACGGCGACTGCCGTCGTGGAGGTCGGGAAGTAATGGAGCTTCTTCGCGCGATGCGCCGGCGCTTTGCGGAGCGCCGGCGCCTCGCCGTCTCGATCGGCGGCGTTCTCGCCGCGGTCGCCTTGATCGGGCTGTGGATCGTCTTCGGCCCGATCGACGAGAGGCTGCTCGACCCGAACAGGCATCACTCGCAAACGATCGTCGATCGTCATGGCGAGGTGCTCTACGAGCCGCTCGCGCAAAGCGGCAATCGCTCGCAGTGGCTCGACGCGGCGCATCTGCCCGCGGCGATCGTCAGCGCCACCATCGCTGCCGAAGACCATCAGTTCTACGAGCATCCCGGCATCAGCGCGCGCGCCATCCTGCGCGCGTTCGTGCGCAACGTGCGCCACCTGCGCGTGGTCGAAGGGGGCTCGACGATCACCCAGCAGGTGGCGAAGCTGCTGCTGCAACCGAAGTCGCGCTCGTTTCCGCAGAAGGTGCGTGAAGCCGTGCTGGCCGTGCGGCTCGAACAACACTTCACGAAAAACGAGATCCTCGCGCTGTACCTGAACCTCGCGCCGTACGGCAATCGCATCAACGGCGTGTCGCGCGCGAGCCGCGCCTATTTTGGCGTCGTCCCGGAAAACCTGACCGTGGCGCAGGCGGCGTTTCTCGCGGCACTGCCGCAGCGTCCGAGCGCGTTCAATCCGATCAAAGACCAGCAGCGCGCGCGGGCGCGCCAGCTCTCGGTCTTGCGCCAGATGAAAGTGCCGGCGGATGTGTACGAGCGCGCGAAGAAGGAAGAGCTGCGCTTCACGCCGGCGTCGCAGCCGGTCGTGGCGATGCACTTCGTGGAGCGCGTGCTCGCGTTGCAGCCGAAAGAGACGATCGTGCGTACGACGCTCGACGCGAAGCTGCAGCGGCAGATCGCCGGCATCATCTCCGCGCAGCGCGACGATCTGCTCCGTCATGGCGCGCACAGCGTCGCGGTCGCGGTGCTCGACAACGCCACCGGCGAATGGCTGGCGTGGGAGGGGAGCGGCGATTATTTCGGCGGGAACTTCGGCGGTGCGATCGACGGCGTGCTCGCCGCGCGACAGCCCGGATCGACGCTGAAGCCGTTCACGTACGCGCTCGCATTCGAGAGCGGCCGCACGCCCGCGACCGTGCTCATGGACGTGCCGTCGCATTTCGCGACCTCGGAGGAAGGGGTCGTCTACACGCCGCGCAACTACGATGGGCGCTATCGCGGGCCGATCCGCGTGCGCAGTGCGCTCGCCGGTTCTCAAAACGTTCCGGCGGTGGCGATGCTCGATCAACTCGGCCCCGAAACGCTGCTCCGTTTCCTTCGCAACGCCGGCTTCGCCGGTCTCGACAAGACCGCCGACTACTACGGCCTCGGCCTGACCCTCGGCGACGCGGAAGTGACGCTCGAACAGTTGATCACCGCGTATTCGGCGTTCCCGCGCGGCGGCAAAGTGCTGCCGACGACGGTGCTGCACCGCGACACCGCGGCCGGGCGGCGCCAGCTCTTTTCGGCACGCACCGCCTTCTGGATCACCGACATCCTCAGCGATGCCGATGCGCGTGAATACGCATTCGGCACCGGCGGCAATCTCGATTTCCCCTTCCCGGTGGCGGTGAAGACCGGCACGTCGCAGGCGTACCGCGACAACTGGACGATCGGCTACACGAACGACGTGACGGTCGGCGTCTGGGTCGGCAACTTCGATCGCACGCCGCTGCGCGGCTCGAGCGGAGTGACCGGCGCCGCGCCGATCTTCAATGCAGTCATGCTGGCCGCCGTGAAAAACGCGCGCGGCACGCTGCCGATCGGCGACAGCACTCCGGTCGTCGCGCCGCCCGCGAACGTGCAGTCGGTCGAGATCTGTTCGCTCTCCGGTCTCCGGCCGTCGACGTCATGTCCTGCAATTCAAAAAGAGTGGCTGCCGACCGATCAGCCGGCGCGCTTCTGCGACCTCCGCCATCAGGCGGACGTCGCGCCGTCCGTGCAGATGGCCCGCAAAGAGGAATTCCACATCGCCAACCCTCCGGATGGCGCGACCTACCTCATCGACCCGACCCTCCGCCGCGAGTTCCAGGCACTGAAGCTGAAAGCCTCCGCCGCCACACACGTGCAATGGCAGGTAAACGCGCACAAACTCGAAGGAAACGAGTGGCCCCTGACCCCAGGCCAACACACGATCACCGCCGTCGACGCGAGCGGGAAGAGGGATAGTGTGAGGATCTGGGTGAAGTGAGGGGAGGGAGGGGAGAGAGGGAGAGAGGAGCGCCGGCTTTCAAGCCGGCCGGGCCGCCGTCCTCAGGACGGCCCGCAAGGATGCGGGCGGCCCGGCCGGCTTGAAAGCCGGCGCTCCTCTCTCTCTCCCTCCCTCGTCACAACTGCCTTTTCGCCAGCACGCTCACGCGATCCTTCAACCGGTGGCCGAGGCTGCGGGCGTTCCAGTGTTCCAGGGTCCAGGGGTGGGCGTGTTGGACGTCTTTTGCGAACGCGTTCGCCAGTTCCTCGGCGACGGCGGGGTCGTAGATGGCGACGGTGACTTCGTCGTTGATGCGGAAGGAGCGGGGGTCGAAGTTCGTCGAGCCGATCGTGCACCACTCGCGGTCGATGATCATCACCTTCTGATGCAGACCGGAGAGGTCGTACTCATACACGACGGCACCGGCATCGAGTAGCGGACCGTAGTAGTGATGGCTGGCGTGCTGCACGATCGGGAAATCGCTCGTGCCGGAGGACGGCAGCATCAGCTTCACGGCCACGCCGCGCTGCACCGCTTCGATGTAGAGCTGCAATGCGTGCCGGTCGGGAAGAAAGTAGGGATTCTGCAGCAGGATCTCGCGTTGCGCCGCCGCGATGGCGAGGTAATAGAGGCGATGCACGGCCGTCGAAGTTTCGGGCGGTGCGGCGTAGGCGACGTGCATCGGGATGTCGCCGGCGGTCGCGAGCTCCGGAAAGTATTGCGGACCGGCGAGCGCGCGTCGCGTGACTTTGATCCAGTTTTCGAGAAATGCGGTCTGCAGTTCCGCGACGATCGGACCTTCGAAGCGCGCCGCCGTGTCGCGCCAGCCGTCGTGGCGGAGGCCACCCCACAAATCGGAAATGCCGTGACCGAACGTGTAGGCGATGCGGCCGTCGATCACCGCGATCTTGCGATGATCGCGGTTGTTGTACCAGCCGAGCTCGAGGAGGCGCGCGCGGTGATAGACGCGAAAGTCGACGCCTGCTTTGCGCATCTTCGCCCACGCCTCCGGCGAGGTCGTCTTCGCGCCGCGCTGATCGACGAGCACGCGCACCTCGATGTGCTGCGCCGCCGCGCTGAGCGCCGCGACCACGCGATCGGAGATCACGCCGTCCGCCCAGAGAAACGTCTCGAGATGAAAGTGATGTCTGGCGTGCGCGAGATCGTCGAGCAGCGCCTCGAAGAACGCCTCGTCCTGAATGATGCGCACGCCATTGCCTTCGACGATGCGGCCGTAGGTGAGCGCGGCGATCGAGCGCATCAGCGAGGCGACGTCGCCGCGCGGCAGGTCGACGTGGACGTGCCTTCGCCGCGTGCGCGACCAGAGGATGAAGCTGACCAGCAACGCGGCGGCAGCCGCGACGGTGAGTGCGATGGGGAACAAGCGGCGAGGTCTACTGCAAGGGAGGAGCCGCTGACAGGCAACGCCTGTGCACTCCAACCACGCGTGAGTTTGAAAAAGAAACTGAAGAAGCTGGTTCCGTACTGGCTCTCGTCGCATCACGAACAGGTTTGCGCCGTTTGCGAGACGCCGCATGCGTATGCGGTCGAGACGCGCTGCGTGGCCTGCGATCTGCCGAACTGTCAGTTCTGTGTGGTCGTGGTCGCCGGCGAGCCGTACTGCCCCGGATGTCATGACGAAGGGAGGCCGTCGCGATGGCAGCGCGCGCGATCTGGAAAGGCGTAGTCCACGTCGGCACGCAGGAAGTGCCGGTGAAGTTGTACTCGGCGGTATCCGATAAGGCGGTGCGCTTCCGGCTGCTGCACAAGACCGACAAAGAGCCGGTCAAGCAGAAGCTGATCAGCGCCGAAACCGAGGAGCCGGTCGAGTACGCCGAGGTGAAGAAGGCGTATCCGCTGACGCGCGGACGGCTGGTGCTGCTCGAGCCGGAAGAGCTCGACGAGTTGAAGCCGAAGGATTCGCGCGACATCAACATCACCCGCTTCGTCGGCTCCGGCGAGATCGATCATCGCTGGTACGAGCGCGCCTACTTCCTCGGGCCGGACGGCAATCAGAAGGCCTACTTCGCCGCCGCCGCGGCACTGGCGAAGAAAAAGAAGGAAGGCGTTGCGCGCTGGGTGATGCGCGATCGCGAGTACATCGGCGCGCTGCGCGCGGAGCAGGGCTACCTGATGCTGATCGTGCTGCGGCACGCCGAGGAGATCATCGCCGCCGATGCGCTGCAGGCGCCGTCCGGAAGAGCGCTGACGCAGAAGGAAATCGAGATGGCCACGCAGCTCATCGACGCGCTGCACGGCGAATTCAAGCCGGAAAACTATCGCGACGAATATCGCGCGCGCGTCATGGAGCTCGTCGAGGCGAAGGCCGCCGGCGGCAAGCCGAAGTTGAAAGTGTTCCGGCCGAAGAAAGTCGAAGAGCCCGATCAGATCGCGGACGTGCTGGCCGCGAGTCTGGCCGGGATGAAGAAAAGGAGTGGGACTCGTGGCTGAAGCGATGGAAGAAGAGGAAGGCGGGCAGCCGGCCGGGCTGCGCTCGTTCTGGACCGGCACGATCACGTTCGGACTGGTCACCGTTCCGGTCGCGCTCTACGCGGCCACGCGGCCCCGCGCGGTGTCGTTGAAGATGATCGGGCCGGATGAGGCGCCGGTGCGTCGCCGCTACGTCTGCTCGAAGGACGAGAAGCCGCTCGACGCGGACGACATCGTGCGCGGCTACGAGATCGAGAAAGGGAAGTTCGTCGTCGTCACCGACGAAGAGCTCGAAGCGGTGGAGCCGCGCAAGTCGCGGGAGATCGATCTGCAGCTCTTCGTCGATCTCGACGGCATCGATCCGATGTACTTCGAGCGCGCGTATTACCTCGTGCCCGGCGGCGGCACGAACAAGGCGTATCGCCTGCTCGCGGAGGTGATGGAGAAGCGGAAGGTCGCGGGCATCGCCACGTTCGTGATGCGCGCGAAGGAGTACCTCGTGGCCATCATTGCGGAGAACGGGATCCTGCGCGCGGAGACGCTGCGATTCGAGGATGAGATCCGGACGCCGGAGGACATCGGGCTGCCGAAGATCGCGAAGGTCACGCCGGCGGAAGTGAAGAAGTTCGAGACGCAGATCGCGAACCGCGCGAAGAAATTCGATCCGCGCGAGTTCCTGCACGACTACTCCGAGCGGCTCGAGAAGCTCGTGCACGCGAAGGAAAAGAAGAAGACCGACATCGTTCGCGCACCGGCGGAGTCGAAGGATGAGGAAGGCGGCGGCGAGGTCGTCGATCTACTGGCCGTCCTGAGCCGCAGCCTCGGCGGCTCCGCAAAGAAACCGGCGAAGAAGGCGCCGGGGAGAGGGAAGGCTTCGAAGAGGGGGACGGCGGCGAAGAGAAAGTGAGGAGTTGGAATTGAAAATTGAAAATTGAAAATTGAAATCAGGTTTCGCCAGTGCTGCAAGTGCGGTTCTTGCGATGCCTGATTTCAATTTTCAATTTTCAATTTTCAATTCAATTCCAACCCCCGCGATTCAAAACCCGCGAGTCACGCCTACCTGGCCACCACCCGACTAACCCCCCTCGACGCCGTTTCCGCCACCGCTCCCCAGCGCGCGACGTATCCGCGTGCATCGATGTGGATGTAGGGGCCGTGGGCGGTATTCGCGTGGTAGACGCCGGCGCCGCCTTTCAGCCAGTTCCATTCGGGGGATTCGTCGATCCTCTCGGCGACGCGGAGGATGAAGCGCGCGTCGGCGGTGTCGATGCGGCCGTCGCGATTCACGTCGTCCATGCTGCCGTCGCGATCCATGTCGATGTAGATGTCCATCGCGTCACCATAGAGATGGCGCGAGTAGCTGGTCTCGTTGCCGATCTTCGCGTTGTAGTACGGCGTGCGGTAGCCGGACATGACGGTGAAGCGATCGAAGTCGAGGCCGTGCAGCGTCTGCAGCTCATGCTGGAGGATCTCCAGTTTCACGAGCGCGTCGGTGCGCAGCACGAGGTACTTGGTGTCGCCGTCGAGCTTGCACTGGAAGTCGCGCATCCGATAGTGATCGGAGACGAAGAGACTCGCGTTCGTTCTGCCGAGGCGGATGAAGCCTTTCGGGCGTTCGTACTGTTTCAGACCTTTGAGCGGCACCGCCTCGTACTCACCGACGCGATACCCATCGAGCGTTCCGTCGTGCATCGCGTCGTACGGCACGAGCTCGACCAGCGTGAGCGTGAGCTCGCGCGTGGCGGTGCGGACGCGAGCGTAGCCGGCGTTCGCGCCGGAGGCCGCCTTCACGACGACCGAGCCGTTGCGCGTCTGCACGTCGAAGCCGCGCGGTGCCTCGAGGACGGCGTCGGCGGCGAGCGTCTCGATCGTCAGCGTGTTTTCGGTTCCGGGCACGACCGGTACGAGCACCCGCTGCACGTACTCCGGCAGCGACTTCAACTGGATGTTCGTTCCCTCGGCGGCATGCAGCGCGGGGGAGGCAATCGCGGCGAACAGGAGCACAGCCAACACGTTCGAGACCTTCGTCATCGTTTCGAGAGTTTCCTTCCTTGTCGGGATCGCGGTCGAAAACAGGCGCGAATCGGACCCGAATTTCGCATAATCCCATTCCCGGAGGAACGAAAAAGTTGACCAGACCCATCATTGGAATCCCATCCGACATTGCCTCGCCCGAAGGGCAGCGCGAGCGTGCGTTCGTCTATCTCACGTACGTCGAGGCGCTGCGGCGTGCGGGCGCGGTGCCGGTGCTGATTCCGCCGCAGCCGGAGAACGCGGCCCGGCTCGTCGAGACGCTCGACGGTTTGCTGCTCGCCGGCGGCTTCGATTGCGATCCCTCCCTCTACGGCGAAGCGCCGCATCCGACGCTCGAGCCGATGGACCCGCGCCGCCAGGAGAACGAGCTGGCCCTGGCCAGAGCAGCGCACGAGCGCGGCATCCCGACGCTCGGCATCTGTCTCGGCATGCAGATGATGAACGTCGCTGCCGGCGGCTCCCTCATTCAGGACATCGACTCTGCCGTCGAGACCGACATCCGTCACGCCAGCATTCCGGAAGATCGCGCGCGCCACGACGTGCTCGTCGCTGCCGACTCCCGCCTGGCGACGCTGCTGCCGTCGCTCGAATTCAACGTGAACTCCTCGCACCATCAGGCCGTTCGCCGCGTCGGCGACGGTCTGCGCGTCACCGCACACGCCCCCGACAAAGTCGTCGAGGCGATCGAAGACCCGCGGC
The DNA here is from genome assembly GCA_036261885.1 of Thermoanaerobaculia bacterium. Classification (GTDB taxonomy): domain Bacteria; phylum Acidobacteriota; class Thermoanaerobaculia; order Gp7-AA8; family Gp7-AA8; genus QHVT01. The sequence continues at coordinate 205,123 of DATAJY010000015.1, forward strand.
ATCCGTTCTTCATCGGCGTGCAGTGGCATCCGGAAGACATGGCGGGGGAGCAGTCGGCGGAAGGGGTGTTCCGCGGATTCCTCGAGGCAGCGCAGCGGTACGCGGAACGGCGCGTGCTCGCTGCGAAGTGAAGTTCAGGAGAAGAGCCCGCGATGCGAAACGCAACACCTCCGCAACGCCGGGCATCCCTCGGAATACCCCTAAAACCCCTCCCGTTTCGCCAGCCCGGAGGCCACATTTGACCCGACGAACCGGTTTGCTCGCCGCCATGATGGCGCTCGTTCTTGCTCCGCAGCTGTTTGCGGGTACCTGGCACAAGACCATCGCCTCGGCGCAGAAGGTCGCGAAGGAGAAGAAGCAGCTCATCCTGATCGACATGTTTGCCGACTGGTGTGGCTGGTGTAAGCGCTTCGAGCTCGAGGTCTTTCCCTCGCTCGCGTTTCAGGAAGCAACCGACGACATCGTCCTCCTCCGCCTCAACACCGAAGATGGTGCCGAGGGGACCCAGTTCGCGCGCAAGTACGGCATCAGCTCGCTGCCGACGTTCGTGCTCGTCGATCCCGACCTCAGCATTGCCGGCCAGATTCGCGGCTACTCGCCCGCGAAGGAATTCGCCAGACAGCTCACCGACGTACGCGCGCAGCACAACCTCTTCCTCCAGCGCGTGAAAGACGAACCGAAGATCGCGAAGGACTACGTGCAGCGCATCCAGCTGGCGAAGGACTTCATGGGTCGCGGTGCCTACGACAAGAGCGAGCCGCGCTTCCGCAAGCTCACCACCGAGAAGGGCGTCCCGCCGTCGATTCGCGACGAGGCGTACTACCAGCTGGCGATGAGCAGCGCGATGCAGGGAAAGCTCGACGCGGCGCTGACGACCATCCGCTCGCTGACGAAGATCAGCAAGCTCGGCGAGTATGTCGAGCGCTCGCGCCTCCTGGCCGGACAGATCTACATGCAGCAGGGCAACCTGCTCGGCGCCGCGAACGAGTTCCGCGATTTCAAGAAGACGTATCCGAACTCGAAACTGAACGCGAACATCGACTCGGTCCTGCCGGACATCGAGCGCCGTCTTGCCTCCGGCGGAAAGTAAGAAAGAAGTGAAAAGACAGTACGCGGTTCTTCTGGCGTTTCTCGCATTCGCCGTCGTCCCCGCTTTTTCTCAGCTCGGCGGCTTCGGTGGACCTGACGCGCAACCGAAAGCGTCGATCACCGGCTCGATTCACACGCGCAACGGAGACGACGTCGAAGGGACGATCGTCGCCACGATCGAAAGCGGCTGGCACGTCAACTCGAACAAGCCGACCGAGGAGTTCGCGATCCCGACCGTGCTCGCGCTCGATCCCGCGACGGCGGACCTGACCGACGCCCGCTTTCCGCAGCATCAGATGAAAGCGTTCGAGTTCACCGGCGGAAAGCAGCTGGCGGTGTTCGACGGCACGTTCCCGATCGGCTTTCGCGCGAAGCTGAAGCCGGGTGCGACGAAGATCGATGCGAAGCTGAACTTCCAGGCCTGCAGCGATCGCGTCTGCCTGCCGCCGAACGTCGCCAGCGCGACGATCGACATCAGCAAACTCACGCCGGCACCGGCCGCGACCGCAACTGCCGCGCCGAGCAGCGCGAACTTCACGCCGCTCACCGCCGCGCCGAAAGATGCGAAAGCGAAATCATCGCTGCTGTCGAGCGACGTCTCCGGCACGCTCGCCGAGCGTGGCCTGCCGCTCACGCTGCTGGCGATCTTCATTCTCGGCCTGGCTCTCAATCTGACACCCTGCGTCTATCCGCTGATTCCGATCACCATCGGTTTCTTCAGCCAGCAAAGCGGCTCGAGCACCGGCCGCCGCGCGGCGCTCAGCTCGGCGTACGTCCTCGGCATCGCCATCACGTACTCGACGCTCGGCGTCTTCTCCGCGATCTCCGGGAAACTCTTCGGCGCGTGGCTGCAGCATCCGGCGGTGCTCATCTTCTTCGCGCTGCTGATGCTGGTGATGGCGTCGTCGATGTTCGGCGCGTTCGAGATGCAGGCGCCGCAGTTCATCTCGAAGCACTCGGGCGGACAGTCGGGCGTGCTCGGCGCGTTGACGATGGGTCTCGTGATCGGCATCGTCGCGGCACCGTGCGTCGGTCCGTTCGTGATCTCGCTGATCGCGCTCGTGAGCAGTCTCCAGAGTCCGCTTCTCGGCTTCCTCATGTTTTTCGTGCTGGCTCTCGGGCTGGGGCTGCCGTATCTCTTCCTCGGCATCTTCTCGTCCGGCATCTCGGCCATCCCGCGCTCCGGCATGTGGATGCTGCAGGTGAAGAAAGCGATGGGCTTCATCCTCATCGCCATGGCCTTCTACTTCCTGCGGCCGCTCATCGGCGACTTCGCCTTTCAGTACGGAGTGGCGGCCAGCCTGCTGATCGGCGCGGCGTTCCTCTTCTTCTCCCGCTCGCAGGGGGCGCACGTGTGGCGCATCGCCATCGCGATCCTGCTGCTCGCCGGCGGCGTCGCCTTCGCGATTCCGCGCAAACACGAAGGCGGTCCGACGTGGCAGAAGTACGATGCGAACGCGATCGCCGCGGCGAAAGCGGCCGGCAAGCCGGTGATCATCGACTTCTACGCCGACTGGTGTCTCCCGTGTAAGGAGCTCGACGAGAAGACGTTCTCCGACGCGAAGATCGCCGGCGAGCTCGATCGCTTCGTGCGCATCAAAGCCGATCTCACCGTGCCGAGCGACGCGAAGACGCAGGCGCTGACCAGACAATACGCGATCCTCGGTGTACCGACGATCGTCCTGATCGACACGCAGGGCAACGAAGTGCGCGCCGAGCGCGTGACCGGCTTCGAACCGCCGGACGTGTTCTTGCAGCACCTGCAGAAAGTGAAATGACATGGTTGCACTGACGTCGAAACAGAAGCAGTACCTCAAAGGCCTCGCCCATCCGCTCTCGCCGATCGTTCGCATCGGCAAGGGAGGCGTGTCGCAGGGGGTCATCGCGGAAACGAGGAACGCCCTCGACGTGCACGAGCTCATCAAAGTGCGCATCGACATGGAAGACTCGTCCGATCGGAAGGCGACGGCGGAGGGGCTCGCGCATGCGGCCGACGCCGAGCTCGTCGGAACGCTCGGAAAAATCGCGATGCTCTATCGCGAACGAGCCGAAGAGCCCGAGATCAAACTGCCGAGTTAGTCCCGCTTCTCCCGCTATCTCTTCGGGGAGCCGGCGGGTGCTCCCGCCACGGTCGGCGGCGCCAGCACCTTCGCGGTCACCACCGGCAGCGGCGGCTGCTGCGGTTTCGGCGCGGGGGCGGGCTCGTTCGGATCGGGAACGCGGAAGACCCAGGTGGCTTCGACGCGCTTGCCGGTTTTCAGGTCGGTGCCCCACACCACGGCGCGGTGGTATTTCGCCTTCAGCGAGCTGATTGCGTTCTGCAGGGCGAGGGTGATCGAACCGTCGCGCGCGTCGTACGAGTAGGGGATGGCCGAGCCGGCGCTGAGCAGCGCCATGCCGACCGATTTCGGATCGAGATTCTTGAAGGCCGGGATCTTCGCGGAGATCGTGGTCGTGCCTGGTTCCGCCTTGCCGGGCTTCGGCGACAGCTCGGCGAGCTGCAGCGGCGTCGCGCCCATGTACTTGCGGAAGGCCGCGAAGTCCATCTTGTCGTCGATCACGAAGCGGCGCATCTTCAAAGGATCGCTTCCTTTTTTCACGCGGCCGAAGTCGCAGGTGAGCGCGGCTGTGTAGCCCATCTTCTCCGCGTTCTCCGCCACCGTGTCGTCGTAGTCTCCGTACGGATAGGCGAGAAACTCGACTTTTTTCCCGGTCTCTTTCTCGAGGATCTTCTTGCTCTGCGAGAGCTCGTTGCGCAGCCACTTGATGTAGGCGTCGTCGCCCATCGAGGAGTGTTTGCGTTTCGTGAGGAACGGATGCGTCAGCGCGTGGCTCTGGATGTCGACGCCGGCGTCCGACATTTCCTTGATCTGCGACCAGGTCAGCGCATTCGCGGTCTTGCCGATGATGTTCGGATAGACGAACACCGTGAACGGCATCTTGCGTCTCTGCAACTCCGGATACGCCTCGGTGTAGGTGCTGCGCCAGCCGTCGTCGATGGTGATGACCACCGCGTTCTTCGGAATCGATGCGCGCTGGCCGGTCACGAATTCATAGAGGTGGCGCAGGGGGATGACGTTGTAGCCGGTCATCTCGATGTAGCGGAGATGCTGGCGGAACGTTTCGCGGTCGATGTGCATCCGCGGCGCGGCGGGCGCCTCGACGATGTGATAGCAGAGGACAGTGGCCGAGGGAAGGTCGCCATCCGTCCGTCGCGGGGCAGCAGTCACAGCGACGGTGATGAGGGCGAGGATCGTGGCCGTTAACGCGCGCCGCGCGGTCATGTTGCTCCCGTGGTGCAATGAAATCGAAGTCAGTGAGTTCGGCCCGCTGCAACATCAATGCCCCGAGTGTTGGTGTGGAGGACCGTGCTGTGAGCGCATTGTAATGCCGCTGGGGCGGTAGTCGGGAGTCGGTTGTCGGTTGTCGGGAGAACCGCTCCGCTGCAACACGTGGACGGGTGGGGGTCCCCCGACCACCGACAACCGACTCCCGACTACCGCCCCCGGGAATCCTCACGGTGCGTTGACGGTTGGCGGGGCCTGAATTAGAGTCCCCCACTTCGCTCGGGAGGCATTTCCATTCATGGATCGTCAACAACGTCATGACCTGAAGCACGACAAGTTCGTCGATGAGATCGGCGCGCTGTCGGCCAGGGCGCGCGACAATCAGCGCACGCTCTACATGATCGGCGGCGCAGCCGTCGCCATCGCCGCGATCGTCTTCGGCATTTATTTCTTTCGCAGCACGCGCGAATCGAAAGCGCAGAATCTGCTCGCTCTCGCCATCGAGACCTTCGAGGCGCCGGTGGGCGATCAGGCGCAGCAGCAACAGCCGCCGGCCACCACTCCGAAGTTCAAGACCGAGGCGGAGCGGAATGCGGCCGCGGAAAAGCAGTTCAAAGATGTGCAGTCGCAGTACGGCGGCACCGATGCCTCCGACGTCGCCAACATCTATCTCGCCCGCCTGGCCACGTCGAAGAATGACGTGAAAGGCGCGCAGGCACTCCTCAAAGAGTTCGTCGACGATCATCCGAATCACACCCTCGCCTCCGGTGCGCGCTACAGCCTCTATCAGCTGCGCATCGAAAGCGGCGATGCCGGTGCGGTCGCGACCGAGATCGAGGCCGAGCTGAAGAAGAGCGAGCCCATTCTTCCGGGTGACGCGCTCCTCGTCCTGCTCGCGCAGGCGTATGACCAGCAGGGCAACGCCGAGAAGTCGCGCGACGCCTATCGCCGCATCACCACCGATTTCCCCGAATCCCCGTACGTCGTCGACGCCCAGCGTCGCGCGGGACAGGCATAAGAACGGTTGTCGGTAGTCAGCAGTCGGTAGTCGGGAGAGCGTGAGAACGGCGCTCCCGATTTCCGACTGCCGGCTACCGACAACGCGTCATGCAACTTCTCTCCATCCTCATCCTGGCCACGTGGGTGCTCGCGTTCGGCCGCACTCTTCTCAATCTTCGTCTCGTTCCGAGGCTCGCGTCGCGCGCGCTGCAGCGTCAGCCTCTGGTCTCGATCATCGTGCCGGCGCGCGATGAGGAGCGTTCGATCGAACGCGCGGTGCGCGGGTTTCTGCTGCAGACGTATCCGCAGCTCGAAGTGATCGTCGTGAACGACCGCTCGGTCGATCGCACCGGCGCGATCCTGGCCTCGATCGCCGATCCGCGACTCGTGGTCGTCACCGGGGAAGAGCCGCCCGCGGGATGGCTCGGCAAGCCGTGGGCACTGCATCAGGGAAGTCTGCGGGCGCGCGGCGAGATCCTGCTGTTCGTCGACGCGGACGTCATCTATCACCCCGAGGCGGTCGCGTCCGCGGTGGCGCGTTTCGAGAATCGCGAGGTGGCGATGCTCGCGCTGCTGCCGCATCTCGAAGTGCACGGCTTCTGGGAAAGCGTGGTCATGCCGAACCTGGCGGTGTTCGCGTTCACGTTTCTGCCGATGTGGCTGACGAATCGGACGCGCATCGCGTTGATCGCCGTCGGCGGTGGTCCCGGCAACCTCGTCCGTCGCGAGGCGTACGACGCGGCGGGGGGACACGCATCATTGAAAGACGCGGTCGTCGATGACGTGGCCCTGGCGCGGCTCATCCGTCGCAAAGGGATGCGCACCGAGGTCGCACGTGCGAACCATCTCGTCTCCGTCCGCATGTACCACGGCCTCGGCGAGATCGTTCGCGGCTTCACGAAGAACGCGTTTGCCGTCTTCGGCCGCAGCTACCTCGTGGCGGCGTTCTTCTTCGCGATGGCCGTCGTCTTTCATCTCCTGCCGTATCCGCTCGCGCTCACCGGCGATCGGTACGCGATCGTGACGGTTCTCCTGATCTCGCTCACGCGGGTGATTCTTTTTCGCGTGATCGGTTACAGCGTCGTGAATGCGCTCTTCGCGCATCCGCTGATGATCGGCACCTGGTGCTACATCCTCGCGCGCTCGATCTGGTTCACCGGCATTCGCCGCCAGCTGGAGTGGCGCGGCCGCAAGTACGACGCACGCAAGACGCGCTTCGGCGCGGACTGACGGGCGCGCGCGACCGGCGAGGTCGCGGAAATATGCTAGATTTGCAAGCGTTTAAGCCCGGATACGTATGTCCAAACCTGCCGAGCGTTACGCGCAGATTCTCGACCAGATCATCGGTCCTTTCGATCTCAGCCACGATTTCGGGCGCAAGGGCGCCTACGAGGCCGCGATCGAGTATGCGCGGCTGAATCTGATCGAGGATCCCCACTGCAACGACTTTCTCCTTGCAGCGGCGAAGCGTCTGAATTTTGCCCCGATCACGCGCGATGTGCTCGAGTCGCGCATCAAACTTCCGAAGGAAGCGTGGCTCGATCTCTGGATCTCCGACGAAGACGATGAGGTCGCTCTCACCGGTACGCGTGAAGGCATCCAGTACCTCATCGATCTGCTGACGCAGCTTCGCGATGCGAGCGATCCCGAACAGCACATCCATCTCGATCGCGGCACGCTGCCGATGACCGAGAACTCCGCGAATCTCGTTCTCTTCAAGGAAGAGGAATCGTGGTTCACCGGCGTGGCCGGCGAAGGAACGCAGGATTACCCGCAGCGCGACATCGCGCCGAAGGCGATCTATGCCATTCAGTTCATCCACTATCCGCCGGACGATCTGCCGATCAGCGCGCATCGCCTCTATCGCGTGCTGAAGGTCGAAGAAGACGGCGGGCAGTCGACCACGAATCTCAAGGAGTTCGCGGAAGGATCGGAGAACCGGTACTACCGCTTCACGTTCCTCGCGGACAACGACGAGCGCTTCACCTACACGTTCCATCTCGACGACCCGGCCGTGAACTTCTTCACGCATCGCGAGATCCTCTCGCTGGCGATGAAAGCGGTCTGATGCTGCGCGGTCTCCGGCTCGCCTCTTTCCTCGGGGCGATGCTGGCGACCGCCGCGTCGCTCCACGCCGCCGAGCTCTTCCCGATCTATCAGAAGCTGCAGAAAGCGATCGCCGCCGACGACTGGCCGGCCGCGAAAGCATTGCTCTCGAATCTGAAGATCGAACAGTTCGCGGAAAAGACGGACGACGAGAAGCTCTCCGCGCTCGACGTGATCTCGCCGAAGGAACGGCTGCGCGCGCACAAGGAGATCATCGACGGTGATGACGCCACGCTGATCGTGCTCGCGAACGTCGCCGACAATCCGTCCGTCGGCCGCGTCGAGTTCGTGCGCGAGGCGGGGCAGTGGAAACTTCTCAGCGAGTTGTGGGACATCGGCGGCAAAGTCGACGACGCGCCGGCCGGCGTGCGTCAGCCGCAGAACGACGTGCAGCGCAATGCGATCCGCAGACTGCGCGCCCGAGGCTTCGCGACACCGACTGCTGATTTTCTGGTGATGGCGGCGGTCGACGGCGATCTCGAGGCGGTGCAGCTGTTCGTCGAAGCGGGCTATCCGGTCGATCAGAAGAGCGACGACGGCTCACCGGCGATCGTCAGCGCCGCGATGTTCGGAAAGACCGACGTCGTCGACTGGCTGATCGATCACGGTGCCGACGTGAACGCCTCCGACGGCGCGACCACGGCGCTCCATCGCCTGGCCGACAAATGCGAGGCGTCTCCGACGATCGCGAAACTGCTTGCCAAAGGAGCGAAGCGCGACGTGAAGACCGCCGGCGGCGCGACCGCGCTGCAGATGGCGGAGTGGGCGAACTGCGACGAGACCGTGCAGCTGCTTCGCAAGTGAGGCTGCGCGGCGCGCGTCCGGTCAGCCGCGAACCGCGGCCGGCGCATCTCCGAACGTGACGCCGCAATAGCGGCAGCGTCGCGCACCGATCGGAACTTCCGACAGGCATTCTTCACATCCGCGCGTCGCCGGTGCCACGACCACCACCTCGTCCTCGCGTCGCAGTGCGTTGATCCGTTTGACGACGAGGAAGATTGCGAACGCGACGATGACGAAGCTGACCAGCGCGTTGAGAAACACTCCGTAGTTCAGGGTCACCGCGCCCGCGGCCTGGGCCTGCTCGAGCGTCGGCAGCGACGGGCCTTTGAGCGTGACGAATTGATTCGTGAAGTCGATGCCGCCGGTGACGAGGCCGATCGGCGGCATGAGCACGTCTTTGACGAGCGAGTCGACGATCTTGCCGAACGCGGCGCCGATGATCACGCCGACGGCCAGATCGAGGACGTTCCCCTTCACCGCGAACTCACGGAACTCTTTGATCATGCCCATGACGTCACTCCTTTGCGGAGAGTCTACGCCGTTGTCTTGCGGTAACGCAGCACGGCGGAGGAAAGGATGACTACACCGAAGACGATCAGGCAGGCCATCGGCCGCGCGATCTCTTCCGGCCCCGCCGCCTTGACGAGGATGGCGCGCGAGATGGTCACGAAGTGGCGCACCGGATTGAGCAGCGAGACCTGCCTGACCCACGGCGCCATGCTGTCGATCGGCGTGAAGAGACCGCTGAGCAGCAGATACGCGCTCATGATGAAGAACGTGACGAACATGGCCTGCTGCTGCGTTTCGACGATCGTCGAGACGAGCAGCCCCACGCCGAGCGCGACGAGCAGATAGATCGCCGCGGCACCGAAGAGCAGCAGCAGACTCCCGCGCATCGGAATGTGAAACACGAGCTTGCCGATCACGAGACCGATCGTGAGATCGAGCATCCCGAGAAACCAGAGCGGGATGAGCTTCGCGGCGATGAACTGGCCGCGCGTGATCGGCGTGACGTTGAGTTGTTCGAGCGTGCCGAGCTCTTTCTCGCGGGCGATGTTCTGTGCCGCGAGCAGCGTGCCGATGAGCGTCACCAGCGCGACGAGCACGCCCGGCACCATGTAGTGCCGGTAATCGAGCGTGGGGTTGTACCAGCCGCGCGAGCGCACGTCGAGCCGCGCGTTGCCGCGTACGGGCGCGGACTGCACGCTGCGAACGCCCGGCAGCAGCTCCGCGCCGAGCGATGCGGAGTACGACGCCAGAATCCTTTGCGCGTACGACTGCACGATGCCCGCGGCCGAACCCTTCTCGGCGTTGAGCACGATCTGCACGGGAGCGCGGCGCTCGCGCACGAGCGATGCTTCGAATTCGCGCGGGAGAACCAGCACCATCGTCACTTTGCCGTCGAGCAGCTTGTCGTTCGCGGCGCTTTCCGAGGCGGCGCGCTCGACGTCGAAGTTGCCGGAGGCGGCGAAACGATTGATGAGACCGCGCGAGGTCGACGTGCGATCGTGATCGACGACCGCCATCGGTGTGTTGCGAATGACGAACGTGGCGGCATTCACCAGCACCAGCAGCTGCACCACCGGAATCACCAGCACCTGCATCAGCGTCGTGCGATCCCGCACGATGTGCAGCACCTCGGCGCGTGCCAGAAAAAGAATTCGTCGCATCGACTACTCCAGCCTTTCGGAAAACGAGCGCGTGCTCAGCGTGAGGAGAACGAGCGCCATCGCCGCGAGGATGAGCGTCTCCTGCCAGAGATACCCGAGACCGATGCCCTTGAGCATGATCCCGCGCGCGATGAGCACGAACCATTTCGCCGGCACGATGTTCGAGAGCAGGCGCAGCGGCAGCGGCATGCTCTCGATCGGAAAGATGAAGCCGGAGAGCATCATCGTCGGCAGCATCGTGCCGAGCAGCGCGCCGGTCATGGCCACGCGCTGGCTCGACGTGCGCGAGGAGATCAGCACGCCGAGCGAGAGCGAGACCAGGATGAAGAGCATCCCTTCGGCGAGCAGCAGAACGATGCTTCCCTCGATCGGAATGCGGAACACGAGCTTCGCTTCGAGCAGCACGCCGATCACCGCCGCGAATCCGATCACGAGATACGGCAGCACCTTGCCGATGATGATCTCCCACGGCCGCAGCGGCGAGACGAGCAGCGTCTCCATCGTGCCGGTCTCTTTCTCGCGGGCGATGGTGATGGCGGTCATGAGGCAGGAGATGATCGTCAGCACGAAGGCGATCAGTCCGGGGACGAAGAGGTTCTTGCTCTCCGCGGTCGGATTGAAGCGCATGCGGCCGCGCGGAACGATCTGCAGCGCTCCTTCGCGCGCGCGGATCTCGCGTTCGAATCCCTGCACGATGTTGCGCGCGTAGCTCTCGATCGTCGCGCCGGTGTTCGGCTCGGTGGAGTCGGTGATGATCAGCAGATGCGCGGTGGTGCCGTTCGCGAGGCGTTCGGCAAAGCGCGGCTCGAAGACGATCGCCGCCTGCGCGTCGCCGCGCTGGAAGAGCCGGTCGAGGGCGTTCGTGTTCGGCAGCACGGCCACGGTGTGAAAGACGCGCGCGCCGCCGAGGCGTCCGCGCAGACGCAGCGTCATCTCGTCGGGGGATGGATCGACGATGGCCACGCGCACGTCGTTGACGTCGGTGCGGATGGCGTAGCCGAACATGATCACCTGCAGCACCGGCAGAAAGAGCAGCACGAAGAGCGTGCGGCGATCGCGCAGGATGTGGAAGCCTTCCTTGCGCAGCAGACCGAGCAGGCGCTTCATGCGTGCGCTCCCGCGGCGGGGCGGGCCAGACGGACGAAGACGTCGTCCATCGTCTTGTCGCCGAATCGCGCTTTCAGTTCGGACGGTGTCCCGAGCGCGTCGATGCGGCCGTCGACCATGATCGAGATGCGATCGCAGTACTCCGCTTCATCCATGTAGTGCGTGGTGACGAGCACGGTCGTGCCGTCCTGCGTGGTTTCGTAGATCAGTTCCCAGAACTGACGACGGACGATCGGATCGACGCCGCCGGTCGGTTCATCGAGAAACACGACCTTCGGGCGATGCAGGAGCGCCACGCTGAAGGCGAGCTTCTGCCGCCAGCCGAGCGGAATCGATTTAACGCGCGTGTTCGCGGCGTGCTCGAGCTCGAGGCGCTGCAGCATGGACCGCGTCCGCTCTTTGATTTCCCTGTCGCTGAGGCCGTAGATGCCGCCGTAGAGCGTGGCATTCTCGCGCACGGTGAGGTCTTCGTAGAGCGAGAACTTCTGGCTCATGTAGCCGATCGATTGTTTGATCTTCTCGCTCTGCTTCCCCACGTCGAAGCCGGCCACCTTCGCGCTGCCGCTCGTCGGCGCGAGCAGGCCGGTGAGGATGCGGATGGCGGTGGTCTTGCCGGCGCCGTTCGCACCGAGAAAGCCGAAGACCTCACCCCGCTTCACGTCGAAGGTGATGTGATCGACGGCGGTGAAAGCGCCGAACGTGCGCGTGAGCTCGTGGGCCTCGATCGCAAGATCGACATTTTCGATCGCCAGGTCGGTCTCAGTGTGCGACTGCTCGCTCATGACAGCCGCTCCATGAACGTGTCTTCGATCGTCACGACGGCGGGCTCGATCCGCGCGTCGATCTGCCGCCGCGCGAGAAACGACTGCACGTCGCGCGCGATCGTCTCTTCGTCGAGAGGCCGTTCATCGCTGTAATGCAGCACCTCGCCGAACGGAAAGACGCTGTGCGCGTGCTCGAACTCGCGCAGCGCCAGCAGGGCGCGATAGCGTTCGCTCGCGCGCACGGCCAGCAGCGGGCGTCCGAACGACTGCGTGAGCGCGTGCGGCGCATCGGTCGCGAGGAGCCTGCCGTTGTCGATGAGCGCTACGCGATCGCAGCGATTCGCTTCATCCATGTACGGCGTCGAGACGATGATCGTCAGGCCGCTCGCTTTGAGATCCTGCAGCAGGTCCCAGAACTCGCGCCGCGACACGGCGTCGACGCCGGTGGTCGGTTCGTCGAGCAGCAGGAGCTCGGGGCGGTGTACGAGCGCGCACGACAACGCGAGCTTCTGCTTCATGCCGCCGGAGAGCGCGCCGGCGCGGCGATCGCGGAACGGCTCGAGCTGCGAGTAGATCGGCTTGATGCGCTCGTACTCGGCCTTGATGGTCGTGCCGAAAACGTTCGCGTAGAAGCCGAGATTCTCTTCGACGCTGAGGTCGGGATAGAGCGAGAAGCGTCCGGCCATGTAGCCGAGCTGCGGACGCACGTGCCACAGCTCCCGGACCACGTCGCGGCCGAGCACCGTGGCCGTACCGGAGTCGGGAATCATCAGCGTGGCGAGGATGCGGAACAGCGTGGTCTTGCCCGCGCCGTCCGGACCGATGAAGCCGAAGAGCTCTCCTTCACGCACTTCGAAGGAGACGTCATCGAGCGCGGTGGTGGCGCCGAATTTCTTGACGACGTGGGTGACGGCGATGGCGCTCATTTCCCCGCGACCTGACTCGGAAAATCGACGTCGGCCGGCATGCCGATCTTCAGCAGGCCATTCGGATTGGCGACGCGGATCTTCACCGCGTACACGAGGTCTGCACGTTCTTCGCGCGTCTGGATCGGCGTCGGCGTGAACTCGGCGTCGGACGAAACCCAGGTGACGGTTCCGTCGATGCTGCTGCGCTGCTTCTCGCCGGTGTCGACGGTGACGCGCGCCGCCTGTCCGACGCGCACGCTGGCGAGCTGCGTCTCGGTGACGTACGCGCGCACCTCGACGCTGCGCAGATCGGCGATGCGATAGAGCGGGGCACCGTTCTGCGTCACTTCGCCCGCCTTCGCGTACGTCGCCAGGACGGTGCCGTCGATCGGATTCGTGATCGTGCCGTTTCCGACCTGTTCGCTCACCTGCGACAGGCGCGCCTCGGTGACCTGCATCTCGCGGCGGATCGATTCCTGCTGTGCGCGCGCGGCGTCGATCTGTTCGCCGAGCACTTTGTAATCGCGTTCGGCCTGATCGAGTTGCGGCGCGGTGGCGGCGTGTTTCGCAAAGAGCCGCCGCGTCCGTTCGTAGGCGCGCCGCGCGATCGCGCGCTGCACCGAGAGCGCGCCGATCTGTTGCTCCACTTCGTTGATGCGCGAGGCGGAGACGTCGCGCTGCGAGGAGATTTCTTTTTCCTGCAGACCGAGGCGCGTCGTTTCGATCGTGCCGACGACGGCGCCGGCCAGGAGCTTGTCCCCTTCGTGCACGCGCAGCGCTTCGATGCGGCCGGCGGCCTCCGCGCCGACGACCACTTCGGTCGCCTCGACGTTGCCGTAGGCATCGGGTTGTTCCTGTTTGCGGCACGCGGCGGTGAGCGTGAGCAGAATCAGACAGAGAGTCGTGAATCGCATTTACTGAATCTCCACTCCGAGGATGGTGAGGATGCGCGCCTGCGCCTGCGCGAGCTCGACGCGATGCGTCGCGCGCAGCAGCCGCGCCTCCAGAACGTCCGTCTGTTTGTCGACATATTCGGCGGCGGTGACGACCTGCTCGTCGAAGCGAACGGCGGTCTCGTGTTCGATGAGCTCGCGCAGCGCGACGATGCGGTCGTCCGTTTCGTGAATGCCGGTCAGTCGTTCCACGGCGGCGAGATCGTTCTGGATCGCGCGTTCGAAGGCGCGCGCGAGCGCGGCTTCATCGGCATCAAGCGACTCCTGCTGCAGCTCGATCGCGCGGCGTTCGCGCTCGCGCGCCCCCCAGTCCCACGGTTTCCACTGCACGCGCACGCCGGCGATGAAGTACGGGTTGAATTCATTGTCGAGAAAGTTGTAGCCCGGCTTGCCGATGCCGGCGCGCCCGTAGGCGGAGACGAACGGCTTCTCGTTCGCGGCGATGGTGGCCTTCTGCGCCTCGAGCCGCTCCCGTCCTCGCGCGAACTGCGCGAACTCGGGACGTTCGCGCAGCGTGGCGACGTCCCCCTTCGCGCGGGCGAAGGTGCTCGCCAGCTCCGGCAGCACGAGCGCGTCATCGAGTGTGAGCGTTTGGCCGGTGAGCTCGGAGAGCCGCGCCAGCGCCCCTCTGCGATTCGCGCGCAGCTCGGCGAGCTCTTCCCGCCGCTGGAGCAGCGTCGCTTCGATCGCGGCGGCGTCGCCGGGCAGTGCGGTGCGCTCCTGCACGCGCACGCGCGTTTCGCCGAGGCGCGCCTCGAGATCGGTGAGCACGGTCGCGAGCTGCGCTTCCTTTTCCTGCAGCAGCGCGGCGGCGAAGAATGCGTCGTTCACTTCCTGCCGCAAGCCGTAGCTCGCGACCCGGACGCGCTGCTGTGCCTCCGCGAGGCGTGCGCGCTCGGCGGCGATGCGTGCCTCGCGCGTCGGATCGAGCAGCGGCTGTTCGAAACGGACGTAGCCGTCGAGCGTGTCTTTCGGCGCTTTCGGCGCCGCGCGGCCCGGCACGTTGAACGGAATCTCGACCACCTGCGACTGGTATTGCGCCTGCCCTTCGACGGTGAGCGACGGCCGGCGTCGCTCGTTCTCGATGGTCTGCAGACGCAACTCCGTCTGCTCCGCTTCGAGCTGCAACTGCGCCACGCGCGGATCGGCCGCGGCGGCGAGAGCGAATGCCGATTTCAAATCGATCCGCTCCTGTGCGTTCGCGACGACGGTCGTGGACGCGAGAAAAATGATGACGGCAGATTTCATGGCTGCAACGCTCGTTTCAGAAATTCGGGGAGCTCTTTCTTGCGCTGCTCGATGAAGCGATCGAAGCCTTTCGGCCCGAGGTCGAGCAGCTCGCTGAGGAGTGGACGGGCGGCGAAGGGGAAGACGCACGCGCCGAGAACGGTCACGAGAAACTGTTCGGCCGTGACCGGTGCGAGCGTCCCGGCCTCGACGCGCACGCGAATCTGTTCGCGCAGTTTCGGCAGCGCGGTCTTCTTCACCCGTTCGCCCGCGAGCGCGGCGATCCTGCTGACCAGGCGGTCGGGGTGATGCGTCAGCTCGCTGATGATGTAGCCGGGGAGATACGGCCGCTGCGAGAGCAGCGTGAGCTCGGCCACGACGAATTTCTCGATCTTCTCCTCGAGCTCGAGATCGCTCGACATGATCGGCAGCACCTGCGCCAGCAGCACCGCCGCCGCGCGCTGAAATACCGCCTGCGCCAGAAACTCCTTCGTGCGGTAGTAGTAGTGCAGGAGCGCCTTGTTCACCCCCGCCTCATCCGCGATCTCCTGCATGCGCGCACCGTCCGTCCCGCGCCGGATGAACACCTCATGCGCCGCATCGAGGATGCGCCGTTCGGTCCCCTCGTCCGGTTTCGGCCCGAGGTCATTTTCACCGTCTGGTTTAACCATACGGTTAAAACTAGGTCCGAGACTGTGATTCGTCAAGAGGCGGGAGTCGGGAGTCGGTTGTCGGTTGTCGGGAGAACGCCCGCCCGCCCCATCCGTGTCGAAGGCGAAGGCTGTAGTGGGTGAAGCGCCTCCCGCCGTAAGGCGAAGCGGTGGCCGGGTGGTGGCCCCCCGACAACCGACAACCGACAACCGACTCCCGATGTTCTGCTACCCTCCGCGCCATGATTCGACAGGTCGCCGTTCTCGGGACCGGCACGATGGGGCGGGGGATTGCGTACCTCTCCGCGGTGGCCGGGTATGACACCGTGATGTTCGACGTCGAGACCTCCGCGCTCGATGCTGCGAAGAGCTCGATCGAGTCGATCCTGCGCAAAGGGGTCGAGAAGCAGAAGCTCGAGGAGCCGGCGGCGCACGATGCCCTCGGGCGCATCCAGCTGGCGAACGAGCTCGAGCCCGCGGTCTCGGGGGCCGACCTCATCATCGAGGCGGTGCCGGAGATTCTCGAGCTGAAGATCGATCTCTTCGCGCAGGCCGATCTCTTCTGCGGTCCCGACACCATCCTTGCGTCGAACACCTCTTCGATCTCGATCACGAAACTCGCCGGCCACGTCGAGCGTCGCGATCGTTTCGTCGGCATGCACTTCTTCAATCCGCCGCACCTCATGAAGCTGATCGAGATCGTGCGCGGCGAACGCACCTCCGACGCCACCGTGGCGCAGGTGCGCGAGATCGCCGAGACGATGGGCAAGACGCCGATCGTCGTGCGCGACAGTCCCGGCTTCGCCACCTCGCGCCTCGGCGTGGCCATCGGTCTCGAAGCGATTCGCATGTTCGAAGAAGGAGTGGCGTCGGCGGAAGACATCGACCGGGCGATGGAGCTCGGCTACAACCATCCGATGGGACCGCTGCGTCTCACCGATCTGGTCGGCCTCGACGTACGCCTCGGCATCGCCGAATACCTCGCCACCACGCTCGGCCCGCGCTTCGAGCCGCCGCAGCTGCTGCGCGACATGGTCGCGCAGGGAAAACTCGGCAGGAAGAGCGGCTCCGGTTTCTACGAATGGGAAAAATGAGTGAGGCCTACGGCGCCTTCGCGTACGCGTACGACAAGGCTCTCGGCGATCGGTTCTTCGGCGCGGTGAAGCGCGTCATCGATGATGTGCTCACGCGCTACCCGACGCCGAAACGGACGCATCTCGATCTCGCCTGCGGCACCGGCCAGGCCGTGCGGCACTTCGCGAAGAAAGGGTGGAAGTCGCTCGGCATCGATGCGTCGTACGACATGCTCCGCGTCGCGCGCGGCGGGCGATTCGTCGCCGCCGATCTGCGCGAGCTGCCGCTGCGCCGCAGGTTCGCGCGCATCACCTGCCTCTACGACAGCCTCAATCACATGCTCGAGCGCGAAGAGCTCGTGCGCGCGTTCCAGGCCGTGCGCGGCGTGATGGACGAAGACTCGCTTTTCCTGTTCGACGTCAATCATCCCGAGATCTACCCTGAGATCTGGGGACTATCAGAACCGTACATTTCGAAAGGCCGGGACTATCACCTCGAAATCGCCACGACGTACCGTTCGCGCGAGCGCATCGGACGGGCGATGGTGACCGGATGGGCGAAGCTCGGCGGCGAGAAGGTGGACATCCGCGAGATGCACCTGCAGCGGGCGTACAGTCAGCGCGACATCACGAAGGCGCTCGGCGAGGCCGGCCTCGTGCCGGTGGAAGTGCTCGACTTCGATCCGTACGGAGAGGCCGACAACATCGAAGCGCAGACGGTGAAGTTGTTTTTCATCGTGAAGCCGAAAACATGAACGGCGGGCTCGAGGCCCGCCGTTTCGTTTCATTCGCTGCGTTGCGTGTTCACTGACCGAGAACGGCCTTCTTGAAATCGCCGCCCGGGCCCGGCTTCGGACCGACCCACGTGTTGAGGATCGCGTCGGCCGTGGCTTTGCCGGCCAGCGTGCCCTTCACCTTGCCGTTCACCGTCACGGTCGTGCCGGTGCCGGGGACGTAGGCGAGGACGATCTCCTGTCCTTCCTTCACGTCTTCCATCCAGGAGGAGAGCGTCTTGAAGTTGTTCTTCACTTCCGCGCTCGCGTTCGGCGTGTTGTCTTCGAGACCTTCGGTCCACGCTTCGGCGATCTTGCCCTTGTCGACGTCGTAGACGAAGTGCATGACCTGCTTGCGCGGCTGATCGGTGGAGAGAATCGCGGCGGCGTTGCTCGACTTCGCCGGCAGATAGAGCGCGCCGGTGTAGACCTTGATCACGAATTTCTTGCGCAGGCCGGCTCCGTTGAGCACGAGCTTGTGGCCGGCGACGTCGGTGGTATCGGGGATGTTCACTCCAGCGACCGTGGCGGCCCCGGCAGTGACGGCCGCGAGCGTGAGCGCGACGGCGAGTACGGTTCGACGCATTCTGTTTTCCTCCGTTTGGTGATGGACGAGGATTGTAACCGGGGGCGGACGACCGGCCTTCCCTCGCCGAGTATCATCCCGTGCCGCGAAGACGGCACGGGATCCCCCGTTCATTCGGAGGGGATCCCGTGCTGGCGCACGGGATGACACTTCTCCGCGTGTTTTGCTCGGAATGACATGCCGTCGGAAGACCGTTACCCTTTTTCCTGATGACCAGTCACCTTCAGCGTTCCTTTTCGATCGGCAGCGTGCACATCGCGCAGCCGCTCGCGCTTGCGCCGATGGCGGAAGTGACGGATACGTATTACCGGTCGCTCATCAAAGAGCTCGGCGGCGTGGGGCTGGTGGTCTCCGAGTTCGTCTCGGCCGAGGGGTTGACGCGGAAGAACGATCGCAGCCATCAGATGCTCGCGTTCAACGAGAACGAGCGTCCGGTCGCGATTCAGATCTATGGCGGCGATCCGGAGCGGATGGATGATGCGGCCGCGATCGTCGAGGCCGAGGGCGTCGACATCGTCGACGTGAACATGGGCTGCCCGGTGAAGAAGATCGTCAACAGCGGCGCCGGCTCCGCGCTGCTCAAGGATTTCGACAAAGCGGCGCGCGTGGTCGAGAAGATCAAGGCCGCGGTGAAGATCCCGGTCACGGTGAAAGTGCGCAAGGGCTGGGAGTCGAACGACGTCCTTCCGCTGCTCAAGCGTTTCGAGGAAATCGGCGTGGCGGCGATCGCGATTCACGGGCGCACGCGCAACGAGGCGTACACCGGCGCGAGCGACTGGAGTTACATCGCGCGCGTGAAGAGTGAATTGAAGATCCCGGTGTGGGGCAACGGCGACGTGAAGACGCCGGCCGATGCCATCCGGATGTTCGAGACCACCGGCGTCGACGGCGTGATGATCGGCCGTGCGGCGCTGCACAATCCGTTCATCTTCCGCGACATTCACGCGTACGTGAGCGGCGAGATCGAGCCGGAGAACGAGATCGAGCGGCGCATCGACGCGATGCAGCGCTATCTGTCGAAGATCGACGGCGCGCCGCAGATCGACAAGTGGAAGCTCCACAAGGCCCGCACGGTGATCGGCTGGTTCTCGAAAGGGATCCCGCACGGCAAGGACATCCGCACCGGCCTGCACGACATCACCTCCGTCTCCGAGGTGCAGCGTCTGCTCGACAACGCGCGCGAGCGCATCCGTCCCGCCGCGTGACCTTTCCCGCGCACATCGTCCGCGTGCTCGATGCGTACGGCGTACGCGCCGATACCAAAGCCGCGCTCTACGATCTCTATCTCACCCTCGGCGATGAAGTGCTCGAGGTTTTCGCCGACTACTCGGAAGGGGTGACCTCCGCGGCGATGCTCGAGCCCGATGACACGCTGACCATCCGTCAGGAAGTCGTCGCCCGTTACGTGCGTCGCAACCATCCTCTGTGGCTCGCCGGAAAAGCGACGCCGAGTCTCTGGCATCCGCGTGAAGCCGAAGGGCGCGCGAGCGGTGCGGCCGTGCCGCTCGGAGAGTTGCCGGAGAGCGTGACGCGCGTCGTCGGCGAGAACCAGCCGCTGCCCGACGGCATCGTCATCGTCGGCCGCAACGCGCACAAAGGCGGACGCGCCGACACGATCAGCTTCGACATCATCCCGCGCCTGCTCGACGAAGCGGTGGCTGTGGCGTGCGCGGAAGGGCAGCAGCACACGATTCCCGGCTCGGTCGGCGCGACCACCGGCACGTTCGACGGCATCGCCAATCTCGCGCTGCTGTGGGAGATCCAGCCGAACGTCTACAAGCCGCAGGGGGAGCGGAATCGCGCGCTGGTGAAGATCTGGCGGCGACACCGCAACTGGCATCTGCTCACGCTCGCGTGCGCGTTCGAATGGCTGCGCCGACAGCAGACGCGCGTATTCGTTCTCAGCGGCAGCGCGCTGGCGATCACGCACGAGATGAATCCGGCCATGCCTCTGTCCGAGCTGATCGTGACGCTGCACGACCGCACCATCGCCGAGGTGACGCGCGTTCTCGGCATCGCGCTCGGCGACATCGATGACGCGGAGGAGCGGGAGCTGCTCGAGTCTTCGGTGATGAACCACGCGTTGCGCAAACACGTTCTGGTGAACGGTGCAGCAGGAGCGATTCGGAAAGCTATCATCCCGTCTTCATGAGACGGACTCTCTGCGCCGCCGCCCTCACGCTGTTCACGCTCGCCCTCTTCGCCCAGCAGCCGCAACGGCTCGAGCTCACCGTCGACACCATCATGCGCGGCCCGGGACTCAGCGGCTACGCGCCGCGCAACGTACGCTGGTCGCGCGATGGCCAGCTCGTCTACTTCGACTGGAAGCAGTACAACGATCCGACCGAAGAGACGTTCGACACGTACGTCGCCGGCCGCGACGGGAAGGGGCTGCGCAAGCTCAGCGACGCCGAGGCGAACGATGCCCCTCCCGGTGCGAACGGCAACTGGACGCGCGATCGGAAGCGGGCCGTTTACGTCGAGGACGGCGACGTCTTTCTGTATGACGCGGTCGCGAAAAAGCGTCGCGCGCTGACGGACACGAACGACAGCGAAGCGGATGCGCGTTTCACGCGCGACGAGAAGCGCGTCACGTTCGTGCGCGGCAACAATCTTTACGTGCTGTCGCTGAATGACGGCTCGCTGGTGCAGCTGACGAACATCGTCAGCGGCGACGAGAAAGGGCCGCACGTCTCGCTCTTCGAAGAGGCGATGAAGGACGCGACCGCCTCGCAGAAGTGGATCGCCGAAGAGGCGAAGAAGCTGAGCGACGTCGTGGCCCGCCGTTCGGCGGAGCGTGAGGAAGAAGAGGCGAAGCGGAAGGCCGCCATCGCGTTGGCGCCGATGAAGCTGAAGAAAGGGGAGTCGATCTCCGATCTCGAGCTCACGCCCGACGAGACGTTCGTGATCGCATTCATCAGCGTCGACGCGTCGGAAGGGAAGCGCACCATCGTTCCGAGCTACGTCACCGATACCGGCTACACGACCGATCTGCCGGCGCGGCGCAAAGTGGGCGATGCGCAGGGAGCCTCGCGCGTCGTTTCGATCTCGGTCGCGGACGGCAAGGTCCTGCCGCTGAAGCATGGGCTGAAGCGCATCGAGCCGGCGAAAGACGAGGCCGCGAAGACGAAGGAGACCACGACCGAGGCCACGGCGCAGAAGACGGAGACGAAGGAGCCGCCGGAGCGCGATATCGAGATCGATGCGCTCTTCTGGAGTGACGACGGCACGAAGGCGGTGCTGCCGGCGCGTGCGCTCGACAACAAGGACTCGTGGCTGCTCGCGTTCGATCCGGCGACGGGCAACGCACGCGTGCTGCATCACGAGCACGACGACGCGTGGGTGCAGTGGTATCAGAACGACTGGTTCGGCTTCCTGCCGAACAGCGACACCGTCTACTTCCTCTCCGAGAAAACGGGCTGGCTGCAATTGTATGCAGTCCCATACACCGGCGGCGACGCGCGCGCGCTGACCAGCGGCAAGTACGAGGTGCAGGAAGTCGAGCTCTCGCCCGATCGCAGGAATTTCTTCCTGACCACGAGCAGGGAATCGCTGCACGAGCTGCATTTCTATCGAATGAATTTCGACGGAAGCGCGATGACCCGTCTGACGAAGGAGCCGGGCTGGCACAACGTCACCGTCTCTCCGGACGGCACGCTGCTCGCGGATGTCTACTCGTACAGCAACAAGCCGCAGGAGCTCTACGTCTCGGCCGCGGGCGCGGCATTGACCGCGCGGGTGACGACCTCACCGGCGCCGGAGTTCAACGACTATCCGTGGCTCGACGTGCCGATCGTCTACGTGCCGGCACGCGACGGTGCGCAGGTGCCGGCGCGCATCTACAAGCCGGAAAACTGGAAGGCCGGCGGGCCGGCCGTCCTCTTCGTGCATGGTGCCGGCTATCTGCAGAACGTGCATCGCGCCTGGTCGAGCTACTCGCGTGAATACATGTTTCACCATCTGCTGCGCGACCGCGGCTATCTCGTGCTCGATCTCGATTACCGCGCCGGCGCCGGCTACGGACGCGACTGGCGCACGGCGATCTACCGGCACATGGGCGGCGTCGATCTCGAAGATCACGTCGACGCGGCGAAGTGGCTGGTCAGCACGCATGGCGTCGACGCGAAACACATCGGCATCTACGGCGGCAGCTACGGCGGCTTCATCACGCTGATGGCGATGTTCACCACGCCCGACGTCTTCGCCGCCGGCGCCGCGCTGCGGCCGGTCACCGACTGGGCGCACTACAACC
This sequence comes from Thermoanaerobaculia bacterium, assembly GCA_036261885.1. GTDB lineage: Bacteria > Acidobacteriota > Thermoanaerobaculia > Gp7-AA8 > Gp7-AA8 > QHVT01. The sequence continues at coordinate 227,350 of DATAJY010000015.1, forward strand.
ATCCGTACACCTCGAACATCCTCAACAACCCGCAGGACGACCCCGAGGCGCACCGCAAATCGTCGCCGATCTACTTCGCCGAAGGGCTGAAAGGCGCACTGCTCATCTGCCACGGCGTGATCGACGTGAACGTGCACTTCCAGGACACCGTCCGCCTCGCCCAACGCCTCATCGAACTGCGCAAGGAAAACTGGGAAGTCGCGATGTACCCGCTCGAAGATCACACTTTCGTGGAACCGACGAGCTGGGCCGATGAGTACAAGAGGATCTTGAAGTTGTTCGAGACGAATCTGAGGTAGAGAGGAAAGAGGAGCGCCGGCATCCATGCCGGCCGGGCCGCCGGCTTCGAGCCGGCGTGAAAGGCGTAAAACCAGCCGGCCGGAGGCCGGCGGCCCGGCCGACCTGGAGGTCGGCGCTCCTTTGCACGAGGCTCCGGAACACACTCGCTGGTTTCCCTGTTACCCCACACTCCATGAGTACCCTCACCACGCCATCCGTCCGCAAAGTCGGCATGATCTCCCTCGGGTGTCCGAAGAATCTGGTCGACGCCGAGATCATGCTCGGGCAGTTGCAGGCGGATGCCGGGCATGTCGAGATCACGAACGATCTCGAAGAGGCGGACGTCGTCATCGTCAATACCTGCGGCTTCATCGATGCGGCGAAGCAGGAGTCGATCGATACGATCCTCGAGATTGCCGAGCGGAAGGGGAAAGGGGTCGACCGTCTGATCGTGACCGGCTGCATGGTGCAGAAGTACCGGACCGATCTGCAGGAGTCGATTCCGGAAATCGACGCCTTCGTCGGACTCGACAGTCTCGAGAAGATCACCCAGGCGGTGACCGGCCTCGCCGAGGGAGACCTCGCGCCGACACGCCGGAAAATGTCGCAGCGCCTTTATGAAGATTTCCCGCGCGTGCTCACGCAGGGCACCGCGCACGCGTATCTCAAGGTCAGTGAAGGCTGCTCGAATCCGTGCACGTTCTGCGCGATCCCGCAGATGCGCGGCAAGTTCCGCTCGCGCGGCATCGAAGGCCTCGTGCGCGAAGCGCAGGCGCTGCAGCAGGCGGGCGTGCTCGAGCTCAATCTCGTCGCGCAGGACACCACGCGTTACGGCGAAGACCTCGGTCTCGAAAACGGTCTGACGCGTCTCGTGGAGACGCTGCTGCGCGAGACCGATTTCCGCTGGATCCGTTTCCTCTATGCCTATCCCGGCTCGCTCGACTGGAGCCTGTTCGAGCTCATGGGCCGCGAGCCGCGATTCGCCTCGTACTGCGACATCCCGCTCCAGCATGTCTCGGCGAACGTTCTGCAGCGCATGCGCCGCCCCGGCTCGCCGAAGGAGTATCGCGAGATGATCACGCGCATGCGCGAGCTCGTTCCCGACCTCACGCTGCGCACGACGTTCATCACCGGCCATCCGGGCGAAACTCCGAAGGATTTCGGCGAGCTTTACGACTTCGTGGAGTGGGCGCAGTTCGACAACATGGGCGCGTTCGTCTACTCCGCCGAAGACTCGACGCTGGCCGCGCGGATGACCGACATCCCGTCGCGCAAGACCGCGGAGCGCCGCCGCGCGAAGCTGATGGAACTGCAGCAGAAGATCGCGCTCTCACGCAATGAAATGCGCGTCGGGCAGACGTTCGATGCACTGATCACCGGCATCTTCGACGAGACCCAGGACCTCGGGTTCACGCTGTACGAAGGCCGCCTCGCCGGACAGGCGCCGGAGATCGACGGCCGCCTGCTCGTGAACGACGGCATCGAGTTGCTGCCGTCGCAGTTGCCGGCATTCGCGCGCGTCGAGATCACCGACGCCCATCCGTACGACGTCGTCGGCTCGCTGGTCGCGTAAGCGAAAGCGTAAGATCCGCGCGTGCGGGTCGTGGCCATCGTCCTCTTCGTTGCGAGCATCGTCCTTGCCGGCGCGCCGCGTCTGCGCGAAGTCCTGCGTGATGCGAACGCGCTCGCGCCGCTCACGTTCGAGTCGCGCCGCGCGCGCTGGTTCGGCAAGTGGTATCCGGCCGTCGCGCAACTGCGCAACGACATCCCCGAGACCGCGACCGTCGACTTCGTGCTGCTGCGTCCGGAAGCGCGCGACATCGCCGTGCTCGGCGCCGCCGAACTGCAGCCGCGGGACGTCCGGCTCTTCGATGGCTGGGATGCCTGGCGCAAACGGGAGCGCGCGATTCTCCTGCACGACGATCGCGCGGCGAATGCGGTGCCGGGCGCGCCACCGCACGCGGCGCAGTACGTCGTGATCGTCGATCCTCAGCTCGAACCACCGCTGCGACGGACCGAGGCGACGCGTTGATCGCACTGCTGGTCACGCTGGTGATTTTTCCGCTCGTCGGAGGGGCAGCCGCGCGACTGCTGCGCCTCACCCTTCCGCCGACACGCTCGTCGCGATTCGCGTTCACGTTTCTGCTCGGTCTTGGCGTGCACGGCACGTTTCTCTACATCCTCGGCGCGCTGCGCGTCCCGCTCGGATGGATCGCGTTCGTCGCTCCGCCGCTGCTGGCGCTGCTCGCGCGCGGCTGGCGATCCGCGCTCGGCGGGCCGTCGGAACAACGATTCGCGCTGTCGTCGATCGTCTTCGCGGCGCCGCTCGTGCTGCTGTTGTTCGCCAGCGCGATTCTGCCGACGCGCGACTACGACGGCCGCGTGACGTGGCTGCCGAAGGCGCGCGCGATTGCACTCGAATCATCGATCAGCGGCCCGTTCTTTCATGGAGAGCGCGGACTCAATCTGCACAACCGTTATCCGCTGCTGCTTCCTCTCGACGTGGCGACGGTAATGAAGCTCGGTGGCGACACGCGCAACGAAGCGGGACGGTGGCTCTACATCTTCATCGCCATTTCCGCGCTGGTCGTGCTGCGCGCGTACCTGCGGAAGTGGTACGCCGCGAGCGGTGGCTGGATCGCCGCCGGCGTGGCGTGGCTGCCGCTGCTCACGACGATCGAAGGAGGCGCGCTGGCCGCGTACAACGACTTCGCGCTGGCGGCGTTTTTCGGCATCGCGGTGCTGGCGCTCCTCGATGACGACGCGCGCGCCGCCGGAATCTTCGCCGCCTTCGCGGTGATGACCAAGAACGAAGGGCTCGCGCTCGCCGTCGCGGTGCTGATCGCCGCGGCTGTGGTGCGACGGATGAAGTTCTCGATGCTCGTCCCGATCGCGCTCGCCGAAGCGATCGTCGTCTACTGCCGGCGACTGGTGCCGCCCGCGTACGACGAGCAGTACGAAGTGCTGCTCTCGTCACTGCCACGCTCGATCGCGCGCGCACCGGAAGCGGTCGCGGCGATCGCGAAACATGCCGGCGAGTTTCAAGTGTGGGGCGGTTTCTGGTTCGCCGTCGCCATCGCGATTCTCGTCTGCGCGATGCGCGCGCGAGAAAAGGCGTTCGTGATTGTGCTGGTCACGATCGTCATCGGACTGGCCGCCTACGTCGTGGCGCTCACGGTCACGAGCTGGAGCATCGCCGATCTCGCGCCGGTGGCGGTGAATCGCCTGCTCGCGCAGTTGCTCGTGCCGGCGACGACGCTCGTGGCGATGGCCACGCATTCGCTCGAACGAGATCAGGCCGCGCGTCGCGCGAGCCAGATGAGATAGCGCGCGCCGCCTTTTGCGCCGCGGCCGCGCACGCGCACTTCTTCCACGTCGAACCCGGCCTGCTTCAACCGCTTCGTGAAGCGTTCGTCCGGTCCGGCAGACCACACCGCGAGAATTCCGCCCGGACGGAGTGCCGTCTGTGCGGCGCGCAGTCCATGGGCGTCGTAGAGACGATCGTTGTGTTTCGACGTCAGTCCCGCGGGACCGTTGTCGACGTCGAGCAGAATCGCGTCGAAGCCGCGGTCGTCGCGAATGACCTGGGCCACGTCCTGCTCGCGGATCACCACGCGCGGATCGTTGAGCGTGCCGTTCGACACTGCCGCGAGCGGACCGCGATGCCACGCCACGACCGCCGGCACGAGCTCCGCGATGACGACCTCCGCGGCGCCGCAGTGCTGCAGCACCGCCGCGAGCGTATAGCCCATGCCGAGGCCGCCGACGAGGATGCGTTTTGGCTCGGCGATGCGCTCGCACACGAGCGACGCCAGCGCATCCTCGGAGCCGTGCACGCGGCTGTTCATCAGCTCGTACGAACCGACGCGAATCGAGAACTCGCTGCCGCGCTGGTAGAGGCGCATTTCGCCGCTGTCGCCCGGAATCGGCGACGTGTCGAGCAGCGTCCAGGGAATCACTCGTCCCCCGTACGCAGCGTGGCCGACCAATCTCCATCGCGGTCGCGCTGCACGTCGACCTGCCACGGCTGGCAGCAGACCGGGCAATCCTGTACGTACGACTGGCGGCTCGCGCCGAGCTCGTCGACGTCGAGATCGGCGGCCTCGCCGCAGTAAGGACAGGTGACTCCGACGTACTCCGTCATGGCCGTGAATCGTAACGCGTGATGCAGGGGAGCACGCGCGACTGGCGGCCGCCCGCTTCGATGTCGAGCAGCACGCCGAGCGACTTCGCGAGATCCATCGGTGCGGCTTCCTCGTCGTACGTGCCGGGTTGGATGCCTGGCCCGTACAGCATGAGCGGCACGTGTTGATCGGCTTCGACCGGTTGTCCGTGCGTGGTGCTGTTCGAGCCCCACATCCAGATCCAGCCCGGTTTGAGTGTGAGCACGACTTCGCCGCTGCGCGTCGGAACCAACGTGTTCCTGACGACCAGGGGAAGATTCGGATCGTCGACCGTCCACGCGTTCGCGACGCCGTCGATCGTGCGCGCGGCATCGCGCAAGGCCACGGCCACGCGCGCGGGATCGAGACGCAACTCGGCGATGCGGGCATCGTTCAGATAGAGCGTCGGCTCTTCGAAAAAGAAGACCAGCGCGTTGCGCAGCGGCGCGTCGAGGGAGAAGGGGAGGCGCAGCGCGCGCGCGAGCCTGCGTTCGAGCTCGATGCGCAGCGGCGGGAGATCGCGAATCTTCTGCGCCGCCGGTTGCGGGACGCGCAGGTCGATGCGGCCTGCATCCGCGCGCGGATCGCGCAGCTTCGCGATTTCAGGAAGCGCTTGAATGCCGTGATCGGACGTCAGCGCGACGATCACGCGACCGGCGAGACGGCGATCGAGCGCATCGAGAAAATCGCCGAGCGCGCGATCGAGGCGAACCATGCTGTCGGCCACTTCCATCGAGTCGGGGCCGTAGAGATGTCCGAGGTAGTCGGTGCTGGAGATGCTGACGTAGAGCAGGTCGGGAGCCTCGTCGCCGCCGAGGTCGCGTTCGGCGATGAGCTGTTGCGCGAAATCGAAGAGCATCGCGTGTGCGAACGGCGTCGACTGCAGCGAGCGGATGTTCGCGATCGGATGCGGGAAGGTCGCGTTGTAGAGACTGTTCTTCAGCGGCCACGCTTCCGGCGGATCGAATGTGATGCGCTCGAGCGTTTCGCGCGGCACCATCGGCGTCCACTGTTGTGACGCGGGGATGTAGCCGGGAATCAGTTCGTTGAACGACGTCTGCGGAACGAAGCCGCCGCGGCGATGATCGAACCAGTACGTCGCGTCCGCCGATTTTCCGCCCATGAGAATCGCGGCGCGATCGGTGAGTGCCAGCGACACGACCTGCGACTCCGGCTGATCGTGCTGGAGCAGATCGCCGAGGGTTGGCGTGAGTGCGCCTTCATTCGCGAAGAGCGGCGAGTAGGGGGACGATGCGTACCACGGCGTCGCGTCTGTCGTCGTGGTCGATGTGGTGCCGTACGGCGACGTCTCGGCGAAATAGCTGTCCCACTTGTTCTGATCGAACGTGGCGGTGCGATCGAGCCAGCGATTGGCGACGATTCCGTTTTCGCGCGGCACCGTGCCGCCGCCGATTGCAGCGTGGCCAGGACCGGTCGAGGTGACGGAGTGGCGCGGCCGCGCGTTCGTGAAGGTCGCGCCGATGGTGGTGAATCGTTTGAAACCGCGCGTGGTGAAAAACGGATCGAAGCGTTGCAGGTAGTCGTAGCGCATTTGATCGATCGAGATGACGACGATCAGCGCCGCGGCGGCGACGTTCATGCGTCAGCGATCCTTCGAGAGCGCGTCGATCTTCCGCTGCAACTGTTCGCACGGCGTGCCGCCGCTGCCGATCGCCGCGCGTTCCCACGAGCCGTACATCGGATTCGGCACCATGAACCAGCGCACGCCCCACCAGTCCTGCATCGTGTTGACGATGGCCTCGCGCTCGGCCGCGTTCTTGTCGCGCGCGTTCGCGAAATCATTGAGGTCATCTCCGAGCAGCAGGAGCACGCGATACGACTGCGCGACGTGTGCGCGTCGCGGGCCCTTGTCGCTTCCCTTGAACTCTCCCTGCCCGCGCAGCAGCAGTGTTTCGACATTCGGATCGAGTGGGAAGCCGAGGCGCTCGAGATTCCTGCGCGTCCCTTCCGCCTCCTGCGGCCAGTCGCGATTGGTGATGTAGAACGGAGTCACGCCGCGGCTCTTTGCATACGCGAGAAACTCCGCCGCTCCCGGCACGGCCTTCGCCGCCCCTTCATCGACCCACTGCTTCCACAGCGTTGCCTCGTACGTGATGTTCGCGCGGATCGCACGCGCTTCGTACTCGACGTTGTCGAGTGCGGTCTCATCGAGATCGAGAATGATGGCCGGCGGTTGCGGCGGATTCGTGACGCTGTCTTCCTGCGCGCCGAGCCACGACGGATCGGCGAGTGCGGCATCGAGTGAGCGTCGCGCGGCGCTGAACGTCGAGAGCGCGGCGGCGCGATATTCGGCGGACGCATCGACCCACAGCACCGCGTTCACGAGCTGGTGTCCGGGATTGCACTGCGGTGTGGCCTGCTGCTGCGCGACGACGGGGGCGGGAGCGGTGGTGCTCGCGGTCGTCGTTGGGGACGTCGTTGCGCAGGCGAAGACGAACAGCGTGCAGACGGCGAGCAGTGTGCGATGCATTGCGAATCCTCCGCGTAATCAGGCTCGAAAAGAAAAGGCCGCCCGTTTCCGGGCGGCCTTCCTTTTACCTCAGGTTGCGGTGATTCGTTTAGAACGTGACGCGGATTCCGAGACGACCCTGCCAGCGCGAGGCGAGGTTGCCCGTGCTGTACTGGTTGCCCGGGGTCAGGCGGTTGGCGGCGGCTTCGCGGTAAACCGGGAGGCCGGTCGTCGGATCCTGACCGCTGTACGTCACCGGCATGTAGGTGTTGTTCAACACGAACTTCTGGATGCCGGCGTCCTCATCGAAGAGGTTGAGGAAGTTGAGGATGTCGGCCTGCAGCGAGACCTGCGCACCCATCAGCTCGGGGAGACCGAGCTCGTACGAGAAGTCGAGACGGCGCGTCCACGGCTGGCGGAGCGAGTTGCGCTCCGGAGCTTCGCCGGTGCCGTCCTTGAGTCCGACCGAGGCGAGGAAGTTGGCGAACGCCGACTTGTCGAGCGGGCTCACCACCGCCGTGTTCGTGCGGCACGGGCCGGATGCGTTCGGCGCCGCGGTCGCATTGGACGGGCAGAGGATGTAGTTGCTCGGGATGAAGAGAAGGTCGTTGTTCGACGAACCGTCGCGGTTCGGATCGCCGCCCATGAGCAGCGAGTACGGCTGGCCCGACTGTGCAACGTAGAACAGACCGATGTTGTGGCCGAAGCCGGCGGTGTTGAACGAGTACGTGGCCGAGATGTTGAAGCGGTGCTCGACTTCGAAGATCGAGGTGGTGAGCTCGGGGTTGAACAGATCGCCGTTGCGCGAGATGTAGCCGAACTGCCACTGCGAACCGGCGGTGCTCGACGTGAAGTCGCCGACCGACTCCGCTTTCTGGTGCGAGTAGTTCCCGCTCATGCGGAGGTTGCCGATGGTCTTGTCGAGCGAGAGGGTCTGCGTGAACTCCTGGCCCTCCTCGGTGTTGGTGAGGAAGTACGCGTTGCCGAAACCGGCGGCGCGGTTCGCGTAGGTCTTGCGGCCGTCGAGCGGGCTGACGCCGTTCTCGACCTTCGCGACGTTGTAATAGAAGACGTCCTGCTGCGACTGCGAGTAGAGGAGCTCGGCGCTGGCGCGGATGCCCCAGAAGAGCTCGCGGTCATAACCGAGGGTGGTGCGGAGAACGCGCGGGAACTGGAAGTCCGGATCGGTGAGCGCGATGTCCTGCGCGGCGGCCGCACCGAGGTTACGCGGCTGGTTGTTCGGATCCGGGTTGAAGGTCGGACGCGCGCAGCTGCCCGAGCAGGTGAGCAGAACCTGCTCGACGCCCGTGCCGCCGTAAGCGTTGGAGATCCAGACGAACGGCGTGCGGCCCTGGAAGACGCCGATGCCGCCGCGGAGCTGCTGCTTGCCGGCCTGACCGATGTCCCAGTTGAAGCCGAGGCGCGGTTCCCACGTGATCTTCTCGGCCGGAACGTCCGAGGTGTTGTAGCCGAGAGCCGTCTGCACGGCGGGGTTGAACGACGGGGTCGTGTCGAACTTCGGACGGTCGGCGCGGAGGCCGAACGTCAGCGTGACGCCGTTGTTCATGCGCCACTGATCGCTGGCGTAGAGGCTGTACTGCGCCGCTTCGAACGCCGTGGCACGACGCGGGTCGGAACCGGTGGCGAAGCCGATGCTGTACTGGCTCGGCGTACCGGCCTGCAGCGCGGCGAGATCGGGGAAGAGGTAGTAACCGTAGAAGTCCTGGATGAACAGGTTGCTGAACTCGAACATCTGGTTGCTCGTGCCGATCACGAGGTTGTGATTGCCGAACACCCAGGTGAAGTCGTCGGTGATCTCGAGAATGTCCTGATCGAGGGCGTTCGCGCCGGAGAAGCGCTCGATGCCCGTCTGGATCACGCCGCTGCGCTGCGCGGCGCCGATCTCGATGGTCGGGAAGATCTCGCCCGGGGTCTCACGCGCTTCGCGGATCGTCTGGAAGCCGACGCGCGCCTCGTTGTACATGTTCGCGTTGAACACGGTGTTCAACTGACCGACGGTCGAGTTGGTCTTGCTGGGGAAGAGGTAAACGTTGTTCGGGAAGTAGAAGCGCGACGTGGTGCGGGTGAAGCTGGACGGCGTGTTGACGTTCGTCGCGTCGACGTAGTTGTGACGGAGGGTGAGGTTGTTCTTCGAGCCGATGTTGGCGTCGAGGCGGCCGAAGAGCAGCGTGCTCTTGGTGTTGAAGACGACGTCTTCGAGGCCACCCGACTCGTAGCCGTAGGCGGCGCGGAGGAAGTTCTCGACTTCGAACGCGCTCGGCGTGCCGACGTAGACGCCCGGGGTGCGGGCGGCGGCGGCGGCGGCGCAATCGGCGGCGTCGATGCAGGCGCGGGTGCCGTTCGGCTGATCGCGATCGTTCTTCTCACCGCTGACGAAGAAGAAGAGCTTGTCGCGGAGGATCGGACCGCCGAGGCGGCCGCCGTACTGGGTCTGGTCGAACGAGGCGAGCGCCGGCAGCGTGTCGCTCTCACCGACGTAGTCGAGATTGCGCTGCGTGCCGAAGACCGAACCGTGCCATTCGTTCGTGCCGGAGCGGGTGACGGCGTTCATGCCACCACCGGTGAAGCCGCTCTGGCGGACGTCGTACGGCGAAACGAGGAGCTGGATTTCCTGAATGGCGTCGAGGGTGATCGGCTGCGTGTCGGCCTGACCGCCCGGCGTACCGGAGGCCGCGAGACCGAACAGGTCGTTGTTGACCGCGCCGTCGATCTGGATGTTGTTGTAGCGGTTGTTGCGGCCGGCCACGAACATGAACGTGCCGTCGCCCGTGAGGCTGGTCGTGAAGTACGGGTTGGTACGAGCGAAATCCTGCAGCTGACGGTTGACCGTCGGCAGCGTTTCGATCATCTCTTCACCGACTTCCGTCGACGAGCCGGTGCGGTTCGGGTTGATCACCTGATCCGCGGTGGCGGTGACGGTGATCGCCTCGCTCACGGTGGCCAGGGCCATCGAGATCTCGACTTCGGTCGTCGTGCCGAGAGACACGTTGACGTTTTTCGCCTCACCGGGGCGGAAGCCTTCGAGCGTTGCCGTGACCGTGTACGGGCCGCCGACGCGAACGTTCGGAATGAGGTAGCGGCCGTTGGTGCCGCTCACCGTCGAGTAACGAGTGCCGGTCGGCGTATGGACCGCCTCGATCGTAACTCCGGGTAACGCATCGCCGCCGGACATGACGCTGCCGGCGAGGTTGCCCGTCGTTACCTGTGCCAGTGCGATTGGCGCAAGCGCCACGACCGCTAGGCTCAAAAACAACAAAATACGGCGGGGAAGGGACATAGATCCTCCTGACGGATTGATTGCTGACAAGGGAACCGCCACCGTGAACGAATCGGTGCGGAATGCAGAGCGAATCGTAAAGCCCCGCGCCCGATCCGTCCAGCGGAACGGACGTGAAGAGTGAGCAAAAATGGCGGTAAGAGCGTTGGGACGAAGAGAAGTTTTCAACGGCACGAACAAAAGAGGCGGCCCGAAGGCCGCCTCTTTTTCTCAGAAACTCTTGAGGAATGCGTCGTTCGACGGAAACTTCTGGAGACGCTCGAGGAGCATCTTCATGGCCGTCATCGGATCGGTGCCGGCCAGTGCACGACGGAGCGTGTGCACTTTCGGCAGCACGGTCGGCGGCAGAAGTTTCTCTTCCTTGCGCGTGCCGGTCTGGCCGATGTTCATGGCCGGGAAGATGCGGCGCTCGAAAAGGCCGCGGTCGAGCACGATCTCCGTGTTGCCCGTGCCCTTGAACTCCTGGAAGATCACTTCATCCATGCGCGAGCCGGTGTCGATCAGCGCCGTGGCGATGATCGTCAGCGAGCCCCAGTCCTCGGCATTGCGCGCGGCACCGAAGAAACGTCGCGGTTTCTCCATCGTCCGCGCGTCGATGCCGCCGGAGAGAATCTTTCCGGAGCCGCGCTGCTCGTTGTTGTACGCGCGCGACATGCGGGTGATCGAGTCACAGAGGATGACTACGTCTTTCTTGATCTCGACCAGGCGGCGCGCGCGCTCGAGAATGATCTCGGCGAGATGAATGTGGCTCTCGGCGTTTTCGTCCGAGCTCGACGCCACCACTTCACCCCTCTCGACCGAGCGGCGGAAGTCGGTGACTTCCTCGGGGCGCTCATCGACGAGCAGCACGAACAGCAGCACGTCGGGATGATTGAGATTGATTCCGTGGGCGATGTCTTTGAGGAGCGTTGTCTTGCCGGCTTTCGGCGGCGCGACCACGAGGCAGCGCTGTCCTTTGCCGATCGGCGCGAGCAGGTCGAGCACGCGCGTCGTGAGACGCTCCGGCTCGGTCTCGAGCTTGAACATTTCGTTCGGATCGATCGAGATCAGCTCGGAGAAAGGACGGCGTGATTCGCGATACTCCTCGAGGGTCACCCCTTCGACCGTCTCCAGGCCGACGAGCTCCAGCCCGTTGCCGGTGCGGCGCGCCGAGCCGCCGATCATCAGACCGCCCTGCAGATGCAGACGTTCGATCATCGAGCGCGGCACGATCGTGTCGCCCTGCTGCGGGTGATAGTTGTTGGCCGGATCGACGAGGAGGCCGGCGCCGTTCTGCTTGATGAACAGCACGCCGGTCGCCGGGACGAGCTCGGCGGGATTGATGTCCACCGGAGCCGGCGAGCCGTTCTCCTGCGGCATCGGACGGCTGCCGCCGCCTTCGCCTCGTCCTCTGCCACGGCGCGAGCGGCGACGGCGGCCTCCACGGCCACTACCTCCGCCGCCGTACTGGCCGGAAGATGCTGCTTCGTTACCTGGTGTCGGGCCGTTGCCGTTCACCGCGGGCTGCTGCCCGTCGGCACCGGCACCGCCCGTGCGGCGTCTGCGGCGACGCCGCTTACGCGGAGTGCGATCGTCTGGTGTCATGCGAACTCGTTCAAATGCCCTAAATGAGCTTTCACCCGCGTACTCCCTGGGAACCGACGACGTCAGGGCGGAGAGTCAATCTCAACGCCCGGCGGGATGATGCTTAACGCGATCGTCGCGCGAGGTGCGGACGTAGTATCGGGAAGTCGGTGGAGAAATGCAAGTACGAACGGAGGAGACGGGAATCGGGAGTCGGTTGTCGGTTGTCGGGAGACCGCCACGCGCCCACGATGATGAATGATGATGAATGCGGACTCGTGGATGGGTGATGGTCTCCCGACTACCGACAACCGACTCCCGACTACGACTCCCGACTACCGACAACCGTCACACTTGTGCCAGAATCATCACTCTCAACCCCAAAACGCAATGGGCCCTCACGTACATGTCTGAAAACATTCTCGTTGTCGAGTACGAGCCCCGCTATACAGACCGCGTGAAGCAGGCGCTGGTCGGACAGCCGTTCACCCCGACGTTCGCACGCGACGGCGAAGAGGCGATCCGGGCCCTCGATGCCGATTCGCAGCCGAAGCTCATCGTGCTGTCGTCGGTGGTCCCGAAGATCAGCACCACCGAGCTGATTCGCGCCATCCGCGGACGCAAACCGCTGCAGGAGACGCCGATCCTGCTCACCGTCTCCGGCTACAACGGCAAGAGTCCGAAGGCGGACGCACAACGCGTCGGCGCCTCCGACATTCTTCCGAAGCCCTACAGCGAGACCGAGTTCCTCGGCAAGATTCAGCAGATTCTCGGCATCCGCACGCCGAGCGCCGGCCAGGTGACGTCGAACGAATTGTTCGGCGATCTGCTCGACGACGACAAACCGAAACGCACCAGCCCCGGCACCGCGTCGAGCCGCAACGCCGCCGAACTCGACAAGATGCTCGCCGACACCCTCGGCGGCATGATGCCGAAGAAGCGCGACACCTCCTCCGCACCGACGCAGACCGGCTCGCAGCCCGTGCCGAAGCGCAGCAGCGGCGACATCGACAAGATGCTCTCCGACACGCTTTCCGGTCTCGAGAAGTCGGCGCGCAAGACCACCGCCAGCGGCACCGCCGCCGCGCCGAAACCGGCCGAACCGCCGGTGCAGACTCCTCCCGGCGGCGCTCCGAAATTCAACACCGAGCGGATGCAGGCCTACGTGCCCGATCGCGTGCCGGTCTCACAGCCGGTCTTCCCGAGCGCACCGCCGGAGCCGCCCAAGATCGAACGCGCCGACCATGCCAGCGAAGGCGATGAAACCGTCATCGAAGGGGTGAAGTTTGGGCAGTACGTCCTGGTGGAAAAAATCGCCACGGGTGGAATGGCGGAAGTCTGGAAGGCTTACGCGCGCGGCGTGGAAGGCTTCCAGAAGGTCGTGGCCATCAAGAAGATCCTGCCGCACCTTTCCGACAATCAGGACTTCATCGAGATGTTCATCGATGAAGCGAAGCTCGCCGCGCAGCTCAACCACAACAACATCATCCACATCTACGACCTCGGAAAAATCCAGAGCTCGTACTACATCGCGATGGAGTACATCGATGGCTTCGATCTGAAGACCATCCTCCGCCGCGGCGGCGAGCGCGATCATCCGATGACCGTCGAGCTGGCGCTCTTCATCGCCTCGAAGATCGCCGCCGCGCTCGACTACGCGCATCGCAAGAAGGATTTCGAAGAGAAGGAGATGGGGCTCGTTCATCGCGACGTTTCGCCGCAGAACGTGCTCATCTCGCAGGAAGGCGACATCAAGCTGTGCGACTTCGGGATCGCCAAGGCGGCGTCGAAGGCCTCGCACACGCAGGCCGGAGCGCTCAAAGGGAAGCTGCAGTACATGGCGCCGGAACAGGCCTGGGGCCGCAACATCGATCGCCGCTCGGACATCTTCGCGCTGGCGACGGTGCTCTTCGAGATGCTGACCAGCCGAAAGCTGTTCAGCGGCGACAACGAGCTCTCGATCCTCGAGCAGGTGCGCGAGGCGCGCGTGCAGCCGCCGTCGCTCTACAACGACGAAGTCACGCCCGAGATCGACAAGATCGTCATCAAGGCGCTGCAGAAGGATCCGGCCAACCGTTATCAGACCGCCGGTGAGATGGCGCGCGACATCGACGCGATTCTCTACAGCTTCCGCCCGACGCCGACGAGCGCCGATCTCGCCATCTACATGCATCGTCTTTCGAGCGCGGAGGCGGATCTGCCGCCGGTTCACGAGCCGGAACCGGAACCGCTGCACGACATTCCGAAGGCCGTGCCGGCGCCGGCCGTTTTCGCACCGCCGCCGGTCGCACCGGCGATGGCGCCGATCGCCGCCGCGGCAGCGCCGGCGATCTCCGCGGTGCCGATGGCTGCCGCGGCCGCACCGGTCGCGACGGCGATTCCGGCACATGAACCGGCGTCGTACGGCGATATCCCCGCACCGGTGAAACGGAAGTCGGCCGGTCCGATGATCGGCGTGATCATCGCGCTGCTCGTCGTCGCCGGCGGTGCGGCGTTCGTCCTGACACGGCCCAAGGCTGCCGCGCCGGCGTCGACCACGACGTCGACCGCCACCCCCGCCACCGCATCGACCGCCACGGCTGCACCCGCCGCCGCTGCCGCAATCCCCGGCACTACTACCGCACTGCCGACGTCCACGGCCGCCGCCGCCACGTCGACCGGCATCGATCAATCGCTCGTCGATGCCGAGGTGCAGAAGCGTCTCGCCGCCGAGCGCGCGAGGATCGACGCTCAGCTGCGCGCGCAGCAGGCCGCCGCACAACCGCAGACGCAGACCACCGCGCCCGCGCGTCCGGCACCTGCTCCGGTGCAGACCGCATCGGCTCCGCCGCCGGCCGCGGTGCAGCAACCCGAAACGCGTCCCGAGCCGACACCCGCGCGCACGGAGCCGCCGGCGCAGGTCGCCGAAACGCGTCCCGAGCCGGCGCGCGCACAACCACAGGTCGAGCGCGCCCGTGAAGGTGCTCTCATCCCGGCCGGCACCGCCGGTCTCACGCCGCCGCGCATCGTGCGCCGCGGCAGCGTCACCTATCCGGCCATGGCCCGCAATCAGCGCATTCAGGGCACGGTCATCACGAGCGTGCTCGTCTCCGAAACCGGAGCGGTGCTCGACGTGCGCATCATCCGCGGCATCGGCCGTCCGGTCGGTCTCGACGAAGCAGCAGAACAAGCCATGCGACGCTCGACGTTCGCACCCGGCACGAAGGACGGCGTCCGCGTCCGCTCGTGGCTCACGGTGCCGGTCGAGTTCAAGCTATGATCGCAATCAGTTGAGGGAGGGATACACATGCCGGTTCTTACCGACCAGCAGCGCAAGTTCTACGAGACCACGCTTCAGGTCACAAAGCAGGAAATCAGCGATCTGAAGGATGCGATCGAGGAAGAGCTCGCGAAGGTGAAAGACCGTATCGCCGAGTTGCAGTCGGCCATCAACGCGTCGAAGCAGATGTACGCGGCCGCGTGCACGCGCCTCGGCGTGACCAACGATCTCGACGACGAGGACGGCGGCGAGTCGTAGGATTCGCATCGCCCCTCGCTACGAGACCGCGGCTCGCAAGAGGCCGCGGTTTTTTTATGCGCAAAGCACTCGCTGTGACGTTGCTGCTCTTCGCCTGCGCCGCTCCCGAGCCGGCGGCGACGAAGGATGATCTCGGCCGCGACGTGGCGATCCCCGCGCACGTGCGGCGCGTGATCACGCTCGCGCCGAACGTGACCGAGATCGTCTTCGCCATCGGCGCGGGAGAGACGGTCGTCGGCACCGATGACTTCTCGAACTATCCGCCCGCCGTCGCGAAGCTTCCGAAAGTCGGCGGGATGCAGCCGAACATCGAGAAGATCGTGCAGCTCGAGCCCGATCTCGTGCTCGCGTCGACCGAGGGGAATCATCCGAACCTCGCGCGCGCTCTGGCCGCCGCGAAGATTCCGCTCTACGTCGTGCGCACCGATCGTCTGCAGCAGATCGCGCCGGCGATGCAGCGCCTCGGCGCATTTCTCGAGGCGCCGCGCGCGAGTGAAGCGATTCGCGAGCTCGAGGCGGCGGTGGCGGCGCAGAAGCGCGCGCGCGATTCGAAAACGAGTGTGTTGTTCGCGGTCTGGACCGATCCGCTGTACGTCGCCGGCCGCGCGACGTTCATGGACGATCTCTATGCGCTCACCGGCGCGCAGAACGCGGTGGCGCTGAACGGCTGGCCGCAGTATTCGCTCGAATCGTTCGTGGCCGCGCCGCCGCAGGTGTTTCTTTATCCGAAAGGCTCGGTCACGCCGGAACAAGTCACCGCCTTGTTCGCGCGCGCGCCGCATGCGCGAGCGAGAATCGTCGCCGTCGATCAGGACATTTTTCAGCGCCCGGGGCCGCGCATGGCGGAAGCCGCGAAGGTGCTCAATGGCATACTCGACCAGCCGAGGGACACACCATGAGCCGTTATCACATCGCCCAGGTCAACATCGCCCGCATGCGCGAGCCGCTCGAAAGCGAAGTCATGGCCCCGTTCGTGGCTCGTCTCGATGAGCTCAACGCGCTCGCCGATCGCAGCGACGGCTTCGTCTGGCGGCTGCAGACCGGCGACGGCAACGCGACGTATCTGCGGCCGTACGACGACGATCGCATTCTCTTCAACCTGTCGGTGTGGGAGTCGGTCGAGCAGCTGAAGGCGTACGTCTACAAGACCGCGCACGCGGAAATGCTGCGGCAGCGGCGCGACTGGTTCGAACACTTCGACGGCGCGGTCCTCGCGCTCTGGTGGGTGCCGGCCGGCCACATCCCCGGCATCGATGAGGCGAAGAAACGGCTCGCGCATCTCGAAGAGCACGGGCCGTCACAGTTCGCCTTCACGTTCCGCACGATCGAGCAGCCGGATGATTCGTTTCTCGGCGCGCTCGACTGGTCGTCGTTCATCGCCTGTCCTTCCGTTCCGTGATCCGCGCCGTCGCTCTTCTCGCGTTGTTGCTGATCGCGGCACTCGCGATGGGGCTGCTCTTCGGCGCGACGCGGATCTCTCTCGATGACGAGACCACGCGCACGATCCTGCTGCAGATTCGTCTGCCGCGCGTGTTGCTCGCGGCGGTGATCGGCGCGACGCTCGCCGTCGCCGGCGTCACCTTTCAAACGCTGCTCCGCAATCCTCTGGCCGATCCGTTCATCCTCGGCGTCTCCGGCGGCGCTGCCGCGGGAGCGGCGGTCGCGAGCGCATTGCGCTGGTCCCGCTTTCCCGGCGCCGTCGAGATCGTTGCCTTCGCCGGCGCGATCGGCGCCACCGCGGCGGTGTTCCTCCTCGCGCGCCGCCGCGATCACACCGATCCGACGCGCCTGCTCATCTCCGGTCTCGTGCTGAACGCGTTTTTCTCCGCGATCATCCTCATCGCGTTCTCGCTTTCGCGCGATGCCGATCTCACCGCCGCGCTGCGCTGGATGATGGGATCGCTCTTCGGCGCGGAGTGGACGAACGTGATTCTCGTCGCCTCGCTGCTGCTCGTGGCGATGATCGCGCTCGTGTTCATCGCGAACGATCTGCGCCTGCTCGCGTTCGGCGAAGACGATGCGAAAGCGCGCGGCGTCGACGTCGAGCGGGTGAAGTTCATCGGTTTCGGTGTGGCCTCGCTCGCAACCGGCGCGGCCGTCGCGGTGAGCGGCATCATCGGCTTCGTCGGGCTGCTCGTGCCGCATCTCATCCGTCTGGTCTGGCGGCGCGACTTCCGGTTTCTGCTGCCGCTCTCGGCCCTCGGCGGCGCGACGCTGCTCGTGCTGGCCGATCTCTGTTCGCGCGTGATCGTCACCAGCTCCGAGCTGCCGGTCGGCGCGTTCACCGCAATCCTTGGTGTGCCATTCTTTTTGTCTCTGCTGCGGAGAGCGCGCTGATGCTCGAGCTCGAACGCGTGTCGTACGCGTACCCGCGCGGCGAAGGAGTGCGCGAGGTGAGTCTCGCGCTGCGCGAGAAGGAATTGATCGCGCTCACCGGTCCGAACGGCTCCGGAAAATCGACGCTGCTCAAGCTGATCGCGCGCGTGCTCGCACCGCACGCGGGCGCGTTGCGCTTCGAGGGACGAGCCCTTTCGCAGTGGCCGGCGAAAGAGTACGCGCGGCGCGTCGGCTATCTGCCGCAGGAGCCCGACCCCGCATTTCCGATGCGCGCCATCGATGTCGTGGTTTCCGGCCGTGCTCCCTACCTCGGCCGCTTCGCGTGGGAGACGGATCGTGACTGGGAGGAAGCGCGCAACGCCCTCGTGCTCTGCGATGCCCTGCATCTCGCCGACCGGTATCTCGACGAGATGAGCGGCGGCGAGCGCAAACGCGTGTTCCTCGCGCGCGTCCTGGCCGGCACGCCGCGTTTGATTCTGCTCGATGAGCCGCTCGCGGCGCTCGATCTCTCACACGTGCAGCAGTTCTCGCGTCTGCTGCGCGACGTCGTCGACCGCACCGGCTGCACCGTCCTCTTCGCCGCGCACGATCTCAACTGGGCCGCCGCGCACACCGACCGCATGCTCGTGATGCAGCGCGGCGCGCTCGCGTTCGATGCACGCCCGCACGACGTGCTGCGCGCCGACCGCATGCGCGACCTGTTCGGCTTCGACGCGCGGACGATCGAGGTCGACGGGAAAACGTGGATCGTGCCGAGTGCGTAGCCGCGTCGCGAGGCGCTAGATCGGCAGGCGCCGGTGCCGTTGTCCGGTGGCCGCGAAGATCGCGTTGAGCACCGCCGGCACCAGTGGCGGCACGGGTGGCTCGCCCATGCCGAATGCTTCCGGCGCATCGCTGCCGACGATGTGCGTTTCGACGCGCGGAGAGTTGGCGATCGTCGGGATCGGGAAGTCGGCGTAGCTCGTCTGTTCGACGCGGCCGTTCTTCAGCGTGATCTGTGCGAGAAGTTGGGAGAGCGCCCACACCACGCCGCCTTCGATCTGTTGTTCCACGCCGATCGGATTGACGACCGCGCCGCAATCGACGGCGCAGACGACGCGATCGACGCGCCAGTCGTTTTCCTTCGCCGTCACTTCGACGACGTACGCGATGTGGGTGTCGCCGTCGAAGATGTTGCAGGCCACGCCGCGCGCGCGGCCGGCCGGCAGCGGCTTGTTCCAGCCGGAACGCTCGCGCACCACTTCGAGCACGCGCCGCAGGCGCGCGCGCTCGAACGCGAGATCGCCGGCGTCGACTTTCCCGTCGCCGGAGAGGTGCTCGAGACGGAACAGCAGTGGATCTTTGCCGGCCGCGTGCGCGAGCTCGTCGAAGAAGCACTCGCGTGCGAAGACGCTGGCTGGTGCGAACACCGCGCGCCACGGTCCGTAGCGCACCGGCGAGTCGTGTCGCACGTAGCGAACGTCGATGTGCGGTACGTCGTACGGCACGTCATACGCGCCCCACGAAAGACCGCGAAAGAGCTTGCCGCGATCGTTCAGATCGTCGGCGGACGGCGTGCGTCCGGTCATGAACGGGCTGCACACCTTCTTGTGCGCCCACGAAACGATGCGGCCGTTCGCGACGACGCCGTGCATCGCTTCGACGGCCGCGTGTTGCAGGCGCGCGTCGGTGAAGTCTTCCTCGCGCGTCCAGACGATCTGCACCGGGGCTCCGATCGCTTTCGAAAGCTCCGCCGCTTCGACCGCGTCATACGGGCGCAGCCGGCGCCCGAAGCCGCCGCCCATGAGCATCGGATGGACGACGACGTTGGCCGGCGCAATTTTCAGCAACGCGGCGACGTCGTTTTGCACCGTGTTCGGCGCCTGCGTCGGCGCCCACACCGTGCAGTGGTCGCCGGCGACGTGCGCGGTGCAGTTCATCGGTTCGAGCTGCGCGTGTGAATAGAACGGATAAACGTACGTCGCGTCGAATGGCGTTCCTTCGGCAGGGACAACTCCCACCGCGCGCATCGCGTCGCCCTTCTCGGTTTTCGACGCTTCGATCGCGCCTTCGATCCAGGCGTTCGAATCGAAGCTCGCGTGCGGACCGAGGTCCCATTCGACGTCGACGAACGGCCGCGCCTTCATCGCCGTCCACGTGTTCTTCGCGACGAGCGCGATGCCGGTCGAGAGCTGCACGGCCTGCACGTCTTTGGCCTTCGAGGCATCGAATGATTTCACCGAGCCGCCGACGACGGGGCAGCGCAGCACGGTCGCGAACTTCATTCCGGGCACGCGCGCATCGAGGCCGTACTTCGCGGTTCCGGTGAGGATCTTCGGCAGGTCGGTCGCGGGGATGCGCTTGCCGATCAGGCGAAACTCCTTCGTGCTCTTGAGACGCGGCTCTTTCGGCACGTCGAGTTTCGACGCCGCTTCCGTGAGCTCGCCGTACGCGAGGCGGCGCTTGCTGGCGTCGTGAATGACGAACGAGTTTTCGGTGCGCAGCGTCGCGGCGTCGACGCCGAGCCGCGCGGCCGCGGCCGTGACCAGCATCATCCGCGCGGCCGCGGCCAGCGGCCGCAGCGCGCGCCATGCGCCGTAAACGCTGCCGCTGCCGCCGGTGCCGAGGCGCGGATAGTCGGGGCCGGGCTGCGCCTGCTCGATGCGCACGTTTGCCCAGTCCGCATCGAGCTCGTCGGCGAGGATCATCGGCAGCGACGTGCGCACGCCTTGTCCCATCTCCTGTTTGCCGCAGAACAGCGTGACGCTGCCGTCGGGATCGAGGCGCATCCAGACGTTCGCGCGCCACGGCTGTTTCACATCCTGTGCGCGCGTCTCGATGCCGAGCATCAGCGCGGCGCCGCCGATTGCGGTGATGCGCAGAAAATCGCGACGCGTCGAGGACATGCGAGCACTCTACGCCGCCCTCCGCGGCGAGGTGCAACGGCGCAGTTACGTCGCGGAAACCGACTGTGGCTCGGCCTTCGGCTCGCCTTTCATCAGCGACAACACCGCCGCGACGCCGCCGAGCGCGAGACACACGAGCCAGAGCGCGTTGCGATTGCGCTCGTAGATCCACGTCCCCATGATCGGACCGAGGAGCATGCCGGAGGACCACATCGTGTGCCAGAGACCCATGTAGCGGCCGCGATAGCGCTCCGGTGCGAGGCCGGTGACGTACGCGCCGGTCACCGGTGCGTAGATCATCTCGCCGAGCGTCCAGATCAGCACCGAAGTGACCAGCACCGGCATGGTCGTGCCGAAGCCGGTGAGCGCGAAGCCGACGCCCGTCAGCGCGTAGCCGAGCGCGATCAACGGCTTCGGCGGCAGGCGCTGCGTCCACGCGGTGAGAGCGAGCTCGAAGAGGATGATCACCACGCCGTTGATCGACATCAGCGCGCCGTATGCGCGCGTGGAGTAGCCGATGCTGGTGATGTGCAGCGGCAGCGTGGAGTGCAACTGGAACTCGATCCAGGTGAGGCAGAGCGTCGCCAGGAGGAAGAGCACGAACGGGCGATTGGAAAGCGCGTGGCGCAATCCTTCGGCCGGCGCCTCGTCTTTCGACGACGATCGCAATCCGTGCGGCAGCGCGAAGAGTGCGACGAGGCCGTAGACGAACGAAGTCACGGCATCGCCGAAGAAAACCCAGAAGAACGAACGCTCGGCGAGGAAACCGGCCGTGGCCGGACCGGCCGCGAAGCCGAGGTTGATGGCGAAGCGGTACATGCCGAATGCGGCGATGCGTTGCTCCGGCTGCACGAGATCGCCGAGCAGCGCGGTGGCGGCGGGGCGATAGAGCTCGCCGACGAGACCGACCACGAAGGCGAGCAGGAGGATGACCGGCAGCGCGCGCGCCTGCGACAGCGCGAGCATGGCCCCGGACGAACTGAGCATCGACAACGCGATGGTGTGCCGGCGGCCGATGCGATCGGCGAGATGTCCTCCGATGAACGATGCGCCGAGATGGCCGGCGCCGTACGCGCTGACGGCGAAACCGGCCTGCGTCGGCGTGTAGCCGAGGCGGGTCATGTAGATCGCCAGGAACGGCATGACGAACGTGCCGAAGCGATTCACGAACGTGCCGGCGAAGAGAATCCAGGCGGGACGCGGCAGCGTGCGAAGGTTCTGCGTGAGACTCGGCACGGCCGGAGTGTACATGGCTCGTTCATGAACACCTGACCCGCGCGTCGCGTTCGCGCTACCGCGCGGGAAAATTCACGACGACGTTGAGATAACACGGCACCGGTTTGCCATTCGCGTCGCGCGCCGGCTCGTACTTCCACTGCCGCACCGCGTCGAGCGCGGCCTCACCCAATCCGAACGGCAACGGCTTGAGCACGCGTCCGGCGCTGACGTGACCGTCCGCCTCGATGACGATCTCGACGATCACCACTCCGCTCACACGCGCGCGACGGGCCATCGCCGTGGCGACGGCATCGACCTTCGAAACGAGTTTCGGAGGAATGGCGGGGTTGCGCGCCGGCTCGTTCGGATCCTTGCGCGCCGGGTAGCGATAAACCGGATAGGTGATTCCCGGCGCCGGTTCAACGGGCGGCGGTGGCGACGTGACCGGCTTCTCGTCGCGCTGCGCAATGCCCTCGGGCTGTACGCGTTCTCCGCGACAGGCGAGGGCGAGAATCACGATGGCACAGAGTGCGAACCGCCGATGCATCGGCACAGTGTACGGCTGAGCGTGAGAACGTTCAGCCGTACGACCTCAGGCCTGTTTCCGCGCGAAACGCTGCGCGACGTCGACGATGCTCGTTGCAATCGGCGACTGCACGGCCTCGCGGGTTTTCACATCCGCGATGCCCTCGGCGAACGTATGCGCGCCGACCAGTGCGAGCACCTGATTGAGCGGGCGCGTGCCCCAATCCGGATCCTCCCAGTGGCCGTCGAAATAATTCGTGAGCTGCAGGATGAATTTGAGTTGTTCTCGCGTCATTCTTTCCTCCTGTACCGGTAGTGAGGGAATGTGCGCGAACGTTTCATCCAGGAAATTCATTAGAAGAACCGGAGCCCGTTGACCTCTGTCCCCCCGGCGCCGCCGGCCACGCCAATGTCTTTCTTTTCCCAGGCATCCCGCGCCAGCGGTGTGAGCGGATCGAGCTTCTTCGCTGCCAGAATGCGATTGAGGCCCGCCAATTCGCTCAATGCGTTTTCGAAGGCGGCCGTTTTCTTTGCGAGCTCTTCCGTGACGAGGTCGGCTTCGATCAGTTGCGATGACGTGGGCCGGCCGTCGTAACTGTTCACGGCGCCATAAACCATCGCAATCCGTTCGCGCAGCTGTACCTCACCGGAGAGCCAGCCGCCTTCGCGCGTGGCGACGAGCGTCTTGTAGGTTTCGTCGAGCTTCGATGCGTAATCGCTGAGCTTCTTCTTGTCCGCGCCGGTGAGTTTCTCCGCACGCTGGCTCGCGGCGTCGCGCAGAGTGCGAACGCGTTCGGTCAGGAATGTGAAATCCGCAAGGCGGTCGTACAGCTGGCGGACGGTTTTCTGCTGCAGAGCGCGATCGTCCGCGCTGTATTTCGCGCGTGGATCGGGCACGAGGTTGATGGTCGTGATGTAGGTCTCTTTGCCTTTGATGAATTTGACCGTGTACTGGCCGTTCGCGGCACGCGGCCCATAGAACGAGCCACCGGAACTGATGGTCGAACTGCCGGCCGGAATCTGCGGCGGCTTCATGCGCATGGCCCAGTCGACGCGATTGATGCCGCGGCGCTTCCCGGCCGGAAGCGTGGCCACGAGCTTGCCGTCCGAGTCATACAGTTCGACTTTCGAGTCCCCGACGATGTGCCGCTTCCTGAGGTAATACGTGATCGATGCGACGTCGCCCGTGGCGCCCGACGCGTACAACGCATCTCCCTCGGAACGTTGTTCGTATTGCGGGATGCCCAATACGGCCGGACGCGAAGCGAGCATGACCACGTCCTTCTGTAAGGCGTCCGTCGTGAGCGATCGCAATGGCGTGATGTCGTCGATCACATAGATCCCGCGGCCGTGTGTCCCGATGATGGCGTCGGCCGCGAGCGGATGAATCTTCACGTCATGGACCGGTACAGGCGGGAAGTTCTCCTTGAACTGCGCCCAGTTCTTTCCACTGTCGAGCGAGATGTACAGGCCCGCTTCCGTGCCGAGAAACAGGAGACTGGGATTGACCGGATCTTCGCGGATGACGTGCGCAAATCCGCGAATGTCCGCGGTGGCGAGCGGCTCCCACGTTTTTCCGGCGTCGCGCGTGCGATAGACGTACGGCTTCATGTCGCCGGTGCGATGCCCATCGAACGTCGCATACGCGGTGTTTTCGTCGACATGCGACGGCTCGATACGCGACACCCACGTTTTCGACGGGAGGTCCTTCACGATCGCGACGACGTTCGTCCACGTCCGGCCACCGTCGCGCGTCCATTGCACATTTCCATCGTCGGTTCCGACCCAGATCACTTCGGCATTTTTCGGCGACTCGGCGATGGTGATGATGGTGCTGTAGTTTTCGGCGCTTGAATTATCGGGCGTGAGACCGCCGGAGTAGACCTTCTGTCCTTTGGTCCAGTCGGTGGTGAGATCTCCGGAAATGCGTTCCCACGTGTCGCCGAAATCGCTCGAGCGCATGAGGTATTGCGCGCCGAGGTACACCGTGCCCTTGTGGGTGGGACTGGTGACAATGGGCGTGTTCCAATTGAAGCGGAGTTTCGATTCGTCTTTCTTCGCGTACGGATAAATCTCTTTCGATTCACCGGTGGAGCGGCGGAAGCGAACCACGCGTCCGCCCTGCGATTCGAGATAGACGACGTCGGGATCGACGGTGTCATTGGCGACGGCGAATCCGTCACCGCCGCCGATCGAGCGCCAGTCGTGATTCGACACGCCGCCCGCCGCCTGCGACGGGGCCATCCACGTGCCGTTGTCCTGTAAGCCGCCGTATACGTTGTACGGGGTCTCGTGGTCGAAATTGACGTGATAGAACTGCGAGACCGGCAGCACGTTGAGATGGCGCCAATGCTGTCCGCGATCGATGCTCTGATACGCGCCGCCGTCCGTGCCGAGCAGCATCACGTTCGGATCTTTCGGATGAATCCATAAAGCGTGATGATCGGAATGCACGCGGCCGGTCCCGGTACCGCCGAATGTTTTTCCACCGTCTTCACTGAACGTGAGGGTGAGGCCGGGCTTGTAGATGCGATTGTGATCCTTCGGATCGACGGCGAGGTGGGCGAAGTAGAACGGCCGCACCTGGATGTTGAAGGCGTCGTTCATTTCCTTCCAATGCTCGCCGAGATCGTCGGAGCGATAGAGCGCCGTTTTCTTCGACTCGACGAGCGCATAGACGGTGCTCGGCCGCGATGGAGCAATGGCCACGGCAATGCGGCCGTATTCACCGGCGGGCAGGCCATTCGTGAGCGTCTGCCACGTTTCGCCG
The DNA here is from genome assembly GCA_036261885.1 of Thermoanaerobaculia bacterium. GTDB lineage: Bacteria > Acidobacteriota > Thermoanaerobaculia > Gp7-AA8 > Gp7-AA8 > QHVT01. The sequence goes on from DATAJY010000015.1 coordinate 252,375, forward strand.
CCGTCCCGTGAGCGATACAACGCGCTGCCGGGACCGCCGGAGCGGAAGAGATTCGGCTGGCGGCGGTAATCCCACATGCCGGCATAGAGAATGTTCGGCTCACCCGGATCGAGGGCGAGATCGGAACAGCCGGTATTGGCGTCGACGTACAGGATCTTTTTCCACGTCCTGCCGCCGTCGCTGGTGCGAAATACGCCGCGCTCTTCGTTTGCGTCCCAGGCGTGGCCGGTCGCGCAGACATAAGCGGTATCGGAATTCTTCGGGTGTACGGCGATGCGGGCGATGTGCTCCGAATCCTTGAGGCCGAGATGGTTCCAGGTCGCGCCGCCGTCGGTGCTCTTGTACACGCCGTCGCCGATCGACACGCTGTTGCGGACGCACGATTCGCCGGTGCCGGCCCAGACGGTCGATGATTTCGACGGATCGATGGCGATGGCGCCGATCGATTGATTGTGCTCGTCGAACACCGGCTTGAAGGTCGTGCCGCCGTCGGTCGATTTCCAGACGCCGCCGCTGGCCGCGCCGACGTAAATCGTCGACGGGGAATCGGCCGTTCCGTCAATGGCCGCAATGCGTCCGCCCATTACCGCGGGGCCGATGGAACGCGCGCGCAGTCCTCCGAACGTGGAGGAATCGAGCTTGAGATCGTCTTGTGCGAAAAGGGGAAGAGCGAGGAGGAGGGTTGCGAGTGTCTTGCGCAATCAGGGGCTCCTTGTAAGGAGCGCCGGCCGGCCTGCGTCGGCCGGCGCTCTGATCGTTACTGTTTGACCGCTTCCGCTTCCGCTTTCCTGACCGGCATCCTGAACGACGCGTCGTCGAGCGCGGGATTGAGCTCGATCTTGTCGAGCGTGATCACCTGGCCGCCGGGCATGCCCTTGGCCTTCGACTCGACCGAGAAGGGGAAGAGGATTCCGCCGACTTCCTTGTAGTTGCCGATCACGGTCTCGGATTCGACGTCCTGTCCCTGCACCTTGCGCTTCGACTCGATCTTGATTTCGAGGAACGACTCGGCGTCGAGATAGACGGTGCTCTCGGTGCCTTCCTTCGTGACCAGCTTGAGCTTGTAGGTGGGCGTCCCTTCGACGTCGCCCTTGCCGAGAAACTCGATCTTGTTGCCCTTCTTCGCATAGTCGATGAAGGGACCGTCGAAGTCGGCCTGTTCCTTCACTGCCTTGAGCTCGTCGCCGGACATCGCTTCCGGATCTTTCTTGCCCATGAACGGCATGACCATCCAGCCGGTCGATCCGTCGTACGCCTGCGTGCCGGTGATGCCCTGCACGGTGAAGTCGACCTTCATGTTTTCGGGCCGCTTCTTGGTCATCACGAACGGCGCCTCGATCGGGCCGAACGACATCTTGCCGGTCATGGTCATCGAGTTGACGGAGCGGAGTTTCTCCATTCCGCCTTTCGCCTCGGCGTTTTTGGCCAGGATCTCGTCGACGGTCAGCTCTGCCGCCTGCATCGAGACGGCGAAGAGCAGCGCTGCCGCGAGAGTCAGTGATTTACGCATGTGTTCTCCTCATGGTTGTGTGTCGAAGGATTGTACGGTCGGGGAGTGGGTCGGTTGCCGCGGTCGGGTCGCTCTGGTTCGAATCGGCGGTCACGAGGGACGAAGCTAGGGCGCGAGCTCGTCAATGCCGCCAAGAAACCGTTCCACGAGCGCGGCGTCGAACTGCGTACCGGCTCCTTCCTGCAGGCGCTGCAACGCCTGTTTGCGCGAGATGGGAGCCTGATAGGTCTGCGTCGAGGTCATGGCCACCCAGGCGTCGGTGATCTGCAGGATCTTCGCGGTGAGCGGGATCTGCGCACCGGTAAGGCGGCTCGGGTAGCCCTTGCCGTCGACGCGCTCGTGATGCCGCAGCACGGCCTGCGCGACGTCGCTGCCGAGGAGCGGCTCGACCAGCGCGGCGCCCACCACCGGGTGCTCGGCCAGTCCGCGCATTTCCTCGGCGGTCAGATTGATCTTCCGGTACAGCCGCTGATAGTCGAGCAGGCGCAGCCCGACGTCGTGCACGAACGCGGCGAGACGCACCGTCTCCACCTGCGCCGGCGGCAGCTCGAGCAACTTCGCGAAGCGATGGGCGATCGTCGCCACTTCGCGGCAGTGTTCCGCGAGCTCGGGATACTTTTGAAAATCGGGCTCGACGATCATTTCGGCGATCGTCTGCCGGTCATTGCGCGACGTGCCGGTGAGCGCCGATTCGACCGCCTGCTCGATCTGGCGCAGAAAGACTTTCAGCGACCGCTGCGCCGCGGCGTCCGGCGCGCGGTCGAATGCGAACGTGAGCACGAGCCCTTCGACGCCGGCCACCGTCACCGGCGCGCTGACGATCGGTCCGGTCGTGGCAATCGGCGCGGGAAGCACACCGAACGGATACGCGATCTGCGGGCGCAGCATCAGCCGCAATTGATTCGTCCGTTTGAGCCAGCCGTCGAGATGCGCCTGCAGTTTCTCCATCGCCTCATCGGCGATCGTGGAGCGCGCCACGACGAACTGCGGGTTGTTGATGTGGCCGATGGCGGTGAAGCAGCCGATGATCGCGTTCGGAATGGCCAGCGAGGCCGGCAGCAGCAGCCGCACGATGTCGAGCTCGGTCTCGCCGAGCATCTTTCGATTCGCGTTCTGCTGCGTGTGCTGGCGTTTCGACAGGAACTGCCGGGCCCGCTCGATCGCCTTCATCGCATCGGTGGAGAAGACGGCGTCCGAGACCGCGACGACGGGCGTCGCCGGCGAAGCCGCGCGCGAGAGCGTGATCGGCGCGGGCGTGGTCATCATCGGCCGCGCCGTCGGATCGTCGACGAGCGTGATCGGTGCGAGGCCGAAGAGATTGTTCGAGGCGAGGAGGTCGATCATCTGATCGGCGATGCGGCGCGCGGCGTCGACGTCGGGATTCTCGAACGGCTTGCGTCCCGCCTTGTCGCGCATGTCGATGAAGCCGACCAGGCGGCCGCGCGAGAAGAGCGGCGCGGCGAGGAGGCGATCGTTGCCCTGGCGGAACAACATCTCCGCGAAACGCTGATCGGAGCCGAGGCCGTTGACGAAGAAGGCGTTGCGCTTCACGGTCAGACGATCGACGAGGTCATCGTTCGCGGTGACGACTTTCCGATCGGCGGCGTTGTACTGATAGCTCGTGATGAGCTCGTACGTCTTGTCGTTCAGATTGCCGGTGGCCGAGAGATAGAGCGCGGCCTTGGTGGCCTGCACGTGCTCGACGCAGCCGTAGAGGATCTGCTTGAGCTGCGCCTCGATCCGTTTGATTTCGGGAAGCATGGGACGGCGCGATTGTACCTATTCGAACTCGAATCGCACGCGCAGTCGTGCGTGGCCGAGGAGCGCGCCGAGGATCGTGCCGCTGGTGTTCCAGATCACGTCGTTGATGTCGGCGACGCGGGAAGGGAGGAAGTACTGCCACGCCTCGATGCCGAGGGTGAACGAGAAGCCGAGCAGAATCGTCAGCACGTAAGTCTGCATCGTCGGACGCTCGAGGTTGTACAACGCGATGAAGGCGAAGAAACCCCACGGCACGAACAGCAGCACGTTGGCGATCATCGGCACGACGATCAGCGTGAGCACGTGCGTCGAGATCGGCTTCACCGCCAGACGCCGCGCGAGATAGCGCAGCTCATCGAACGGGATGGGATCGAAGTTCTCGTAGCTCCTCCCCGCCATCCAGACGGTGACCGCCACGATGGCGATCGAAGTCGCCAGCAGCAGAAGGAGCGTGACCGGTTTCCGGAGAACGACTTCGCGGGACACGGAGGAAGTGTAGTCGGTCGTGAGTTTCCGGCAGCCGGCGTCCCGGCTACCGCCCGCGGCTCGGGATTTCCATGTTGTAGTAGAACATCGCGGTCACGCGCTCGGTGGGGTTCGGGAAATCCTCCGGCAGAGGACGCAGCGGCGACGACTGCTCGATCGCTTTCTTCGCGGCCTGGTCGTACGGCGGATGTCCGGAGCTCTCGAGCACGATCACGTCGGTGATGTGGCCGTCGCGATGGATGGTGAAGCGAATCGTGACCACGCCGCCGATGCCGGTACGAAAGAGCGGGGGCATGTTCTCGTACCAGTTCACGCGGATGCGGCTGACCATCGACTGCGCGTAATCCCCCCAGTCGTACCACTGCGTTTCGAAAGAGAGCGGGCCCTGCTCGGCACGCCCGTTCTCACCGCCGATTCCCGCGCCGTCGAGGCCGTCGGGACGCCCGATGCTCGCGGTGCGCGCGGCATCCTTGATGGCCGACTTCCAGTCGATGCCGGTGGCGGCCGCGGAGGCCTGCGTCGGTGAGGCATTGCGCGATTCGCGATACGCAAACGCGTCGCTGTTCGCCGCAGGGTTGGCGTTCGTCGCCGGTGCAAACGGGGACGCGGCCGCGTTCTGCGCGGGCGACGGACGCTGCCGCGGCGAGGCGGGCATCGGCGGTTGCGGTGCGGGCCGCGCTTCTTCCCCTCGCGGCGGAATGAAGAGTCCCGCACCATCACCGGGACGACGAGTCGGCATCACGCCGGTCGGCTCGGGCGCAGTGGCCTTCCGATGAGCATCGGAAAGCGGGGCGTTCAGCGAGGAAGGTTTTTCGAGCTTCGCTCCCGGCGCTTCGGTGAATTCGCGCGGATTCTGTTTGATGAGCTCGACGTAACGCGCGATCGGAACGTTCTGCGCGGCCGGTGCGACCGGCTGGTAGGCATGGAGGAACCACCACAGCAGACCGCCGTGGAGGAGGAAGGAGACGATGACCGAGACAGACAATCCGCCGGTCTTCTTTCGCTCCGCAACGATGAGTTCGAGACGTTCCTCCACGTGCTGGTCAGAAGCTGAGACGTTCCACATTTCTTCCAAGTTTCGCCGGCCGGCGCGGCCGGCTGCGCTGATCGCTGCGCTAAGGGGCCGGCACGGCCGGCTGCGCTGATCGCTGCGCTTGGGGGACGTGCGGCTGCCAAGTGGGGATGTGCGTTGGGCGGGCGGTACGGGCGGCTGCGCTGATCGCTGCGCTTGGGGGACGTGCGGCTGCCAAGTGGGGATGTGCGTTGGCGGCCGGCACGGCCGGCTGCGCTGATCGCTGCGCTGGGGGACGTGCGGCTGCCAGGTGGGGATGTGCGTTGGCGGGCGGTACGGGCGCTGAGTGGGATGTGGGTGAGCGAGAGGGCGTTTGTACCTAGTGGCAGAGGCCGTGTCCGCCACGTTTCGGGTGTGGTTCGAAACAACGTCTGTCGTCCCCGCGTAAACTCTAGTCATGAGTGACATGCAGTACGTGCCGCCGCCGCCACCGGCCGTTCCGCCGCCGCCTCCTTCACCGGAGCCGGCGTTCGACTTCGCGAAGCCGTTCACGTTCGTGTTCGACGATCCGCGATGGATGCCGAAAATTCTGATCGGCGGGCTCTTCTATCTCGCCGGCATGCTCATCGTCGGCTGGTTCTTCATCCTCGGCTATCTCGCGCAGATGGTGCGCAACGTGATCCGCGGCGACGCGAATCCTTTGCCCGAGTGGGAGAACAACCTCGGTGACTTTTTCAACGAAGGGCTGCGCCTGGTCGGCGTGGTGCTCTGCTGGATGGTGCCGATCCTCGCACTCGTGATCGCGTTCATCCTTCCGATGGCGGTGTTCGGCTCCGCCGACAGCGACGAGCTCAATGCCTTCGGCGGCGGCATCGCCGGCTGCATGGCCTGCCTCATCGTGCCGCTGTCGCTCGGCATCACGTTCTTCATGCCCGCGTCGCTCACGTTCGCGGTGGTCGAGCAACGTTTCGGCGCGGCGTTCGAACTGCGCCGCATCTGGCCGTACATCAAAGCGAACATCGGCAATTACCTGCTCGCCATCGTCGTGTATCTGATTGCACGCATGCTCGGCGGCATCGGCGTGATGCTGCTGTGCGTCGGCGTCTTCTTCACCGCGTTCTGGGCATTCCTCATCACCGCGCACTCGTTCGCGCAGGTCTACCGGCTGGCGATCACCCGTCCTGCTTCATGAAGCGCGACACGAAGATCGTTCTCGCATGCGTCGCCGCCATCCCGACGTTCATTCTCGGGATGGCGTCACTCTGTTCCCTCGCCATCGCCAGCGGAGCGTCGATGCAGTGGCGGCTCGCGTTCCGGATGATGTGTCACGGACTGCCGCGCCGTTGTCTCGAGCTCTTCGACGTGCCGATGCCGATCTGCGCGCGCTGCACCGGCATTTACCTCGGCATGCTGGTGGGGATCGCGTTCTTCATCGTGTTGCCGTGGTTGCGCGAGCGGGTGATGCGCAAGGTCGCGATCGCCGCCATCGCGCCGCTGGCCATCGATGGACTGACGCAGCTCACCGGGCTTCGCGAAAGCACCAACGCGCTGCGGATGGCCACCGGATTGATCGCCGGTTTGGCCTTTGGATTGTGGGTTTTGAGCGCAATCGAGCGGCGTGGTGAGACGGCCGCCGCGTCTTCTTGACCTGACATGGGTGCTGGGTTACGCTTCGGCAAACCTCACGCACAGCCGAAATGCAGCAGATGCGGCCGTCGCCGTCGGTTAGTTAATCGGACAAAATGGCTTTCCAGGGCTCGCTGAAAGAACTGCCGCTCCCGGACATCATCCAGCTCGTCAGTGTCTCCGGAAAGACCGGAAAATTCACACTGACGCGCGATGGTGACCGCGGGTTCATCTATCTGAAGAACGGGCAGATGGTCCATGCCGTCGTCGGTGATCTCATCGGCGAGGAAGCGATCTACTCGCTCGCGATCTGGAACCACGGCGAGTTTCAATTCACGCCTGGCGATGAGCCCGATCGCCAGACCATCACCAAATCGAACACGAATCTGCTGATGGAAGCGGCGCGCCGCCTCGATGAGTGGCGCGTGCTGTCGAAGAAGATTCCGTCGGTCGACCACGTGCCCGAGCTGATGGCGCGCGAGAACCGGCACGAGCAGGTGACGCTCAACCCGCAGGAGTGGATCCTCCTGACCAGGATCGACGGGCACCGCTCGATCAGCGAGATCGCCCGCTCGCTCAGCGTGTCGAGTTTCGACGTCGCCAAAATCCTCTACGGAATGATCACCGCGGAGCTGGTGCAGTTAAAAAAAAAATTTCAGCGCAACCCTGATGAGGAAAACGGGGAGCTCGTAGATCTCGCCGGCCGCATCCGCGCCATCGCCGAAGAGTGCATCGGCAACTCGGCCCACAAGACGATCGAACGTCATTTCCTCCACGCCCTCGACGGAATCATGAACGGCCATGGCCCCCGCGCCCTCGACGCGATGGTCGAAGAGTTCGAGAAAACCGCCTCCCTCCTCCGCGGCGTCGTCATCACCGAACAGCTGCGCAATCGCATCGCCGAACTGCGCCAGGTGTTGAACTAGGCACGCATTCCTTTGTACTGACTCATGTCGAATGAAGCGGCGCGCGGAAACCGCGCGCCGCTTCTTCATTCATGCGCTCAGGTCAATCGTCGGAGGGCGATCAACGCGAGCATCGCGGCGATGGCGAGAAGAGCCCATTCGCTCACGGTCGGAATGGTGGAGACAGCAGTGATGACGATCGGCGTCGGCTCGTTGTCATCGGTGGAATCGTTGTCGTCATCCGTGTCGGTGTCCCCGCCGTTCTGCGAGACGTCGGTGACGGCGGGGCCGGCCGGCGGCTGTCCGGTGGCGGTGGTGGTGACGTTGTAGGTCACGGACGTACAGGTCGCGTCGAGATGGATGACGATCGTGATCGTCGCCGACTGGCCGGGAGTGAGCGTGGCGCCGGCGAGGAGGAGGTTCTGATTCGAACCGCCGTTGAACGTCGCATCGACCGGCAGTGTCGCACTGGTGACCGAGGTGATGCTGTATGTCGCCGGTGCGACGAAGACCGAGGCGAGCGGCAGTACCGACTGTACGTTCGACAACGTGACGTTGCCGTCGTTGCGCAGCAGCAGTTCCAGGGTGACGTCGTAGACGCCGCAGTTGCCGGTGTACTCGTTCGAGACGACGCGCAGCGCGGCGCCGATCCGCGGCGCAGCGGCGAGGATGGCGACGGTGTGGTCTTCGATCTCGCCATCATTCGCGAGGCCGTTCACGCCGAGGCCCGTTTGCGACGAAATGCGTGCGCGCACGACCGCGGTGCCTTGCGGCGCATCGGCCGGCACGGCCACCGGGAACGCCTGCGATGTATTGGCTCCCATCGATTGTTCGGCGATGACGTGTTCGCCCGCGTCGTTCCATGAGCCGTTCTGGTTGAAATCGATCCAGAGGTTGACGATGCCGCCGGCCACACCGGTGTGGATCTGCACGCTGCCGGTGACGCTGGGAACGAGCGGAGTCGTGAACGTCACGCCGTCTTCATCAGCGCCATCGCCGGTGGCGTTGGCCGTCGGCTGTCCGTTCGCTTCCGTATCGACGGTCGCGCCGAGGGTTGGATTATTCGTGAGGAGCACGATGTGCCGCGCGCCGTTGCTGGCCAGCAGTGTCGGATACGAAGGATCGGCCGCATCGCCGAAATCGAGTCCGTGTGTGGCGACCGCGTAGTCCTCGACTTCGCCGTCGCTCGCCGCGCCGAGAGGCGACGCGGCGCCGGTCGAGGTCAGGCGGAAGCGTCCGTACGTCGCGGCGGTGCGCGCGGAACACGGCACGTTCACCGGCAGATTGTTTGCGCCGGCGACGAGTGGGAGTGAGGTGGCGATGCGATCGCTCGCATCGAAGATGCCGTTCGCGTCGAAGTCGATCCACGCATCGAGCCGCGGCGTGTTGACGCCGGCGGTGTTCGTCAGCGTGATCGTGAGGTTCGTGCTGCTGCAGGCGACGAGTGTCGGCGGAATGGTGACGCCGTCTTCATCGGCACCGTCGCCGTTCGCGTCGGCCGATGGTTGTCCTGCCGATTCGCTGTCGACGGTTGCGCCGAGGCTGAAGCCCGCGGCGACGACGTGATGCGGGCCGTTGCTCGCGAGCAGCGTGCCGTAGGAATCGGGTGCGTCGCCGAAATCGGTGGCGCCGATGGCGACGAGGTAGTCCTCCACTTCGCCCGGCCCGGACGTGCTGGTCGGCGTGGTGTTGCCGCTGGCGGAGATGCGGAAGCGCGAGAACGTCGTGCCGCTCGTCGCGGTGCACGGCACGACGTACGACAGCGCGTTCGGGCCGGCGTTCAACGCCTGATTCGTGAAGATCTGTTCTCCGGCATCGCCGAACACGCCGTTGCCGTTGAAGTCGATCCACGCGTCGAGCAGCGAGCTGACGCTCGCGGTCACGTTCACGCTGGCGGTGAGACAGGTGGCCATCGTCGAAGTGAAGGTGATGCCGTCTTCGTCGTCGATGCACGAGCCGATGCGACTCGTGCCTGCAGCCGCATCGTCGCCGCCGGCATTCGCACTGGCGAGCGCGGCTGCTTCGGTATCGACGCACGTGCCGAGAAGGCGCGGCTGCAGCGGATCGACCTGCGCGCTCGCGCTGCCGTAGCTTGCGGGAGCGTCGCCGAGGTCGGTGCCGATGACGGTCACCGCGTAGTCTTCGACTTCACCGTCCGCGCCGAGTCCGATGGGAGGCAGTCCGCCGGTCGACGAGCAGCGGAAGCGCGCGTAGGTGCGTCCCGGAATCGCGGTGGCGGGCACACTCACGTTGAGCGGTGTTGGCGCGCCGGTCGGAACGGTGAGCGATGCGGCGATCAACTCGCCTGAGTCACCGAAGACGCCGTTCTGATTCCAGTCGATCCATGCATCGACGCGGCACTGCGTCGGTCCGCCCGCGGTCACGTTGAACGTCGCGTTTGCGCCGGGCGTCAGCGAGCCGCTGAACGTGACGCCGTCTTCGTCGTCGCCGTCCGTGCACGTGCCGGTGGCGTTGCCGCCCGCGGCGAGATCGTCGGCATTCGCGGCGAGGTTCTGATGGAAGCCGCCGTCGTCGTCGACGCACGGTCCGAGGTACGGCGCGTTCGGCACGCCGAGGAGATGGTGCGGGCCGTCATCGAGCGCGGTGGTGTTGTAGTTCGCGGTCGCAGGGCCGGTGCCGACATCGGGAGCATCGCCGTAATCGAACAGCGGCGTGGTCGCGGAGGCGCCGCTCGTGAATCCGAAGTCGACGGTGAGATTCGTATCGTTGTTGCCGTCCTCGGATGTCGGCTCGCCGTTGTCGCTGAGCGTCACGGCGTGGCTCGCCGTGAGCGCACCGACGTCGGTGCCGTTGTCGTCGCCGTTGCTGTCATCATCCGGATCGGGCGCCGGATCGTTGCCGGTGCTGGTCACGAGACCCGCGAGCGCCCCTCCGCCGGTGAAGCTGGACGGCGCGACGACGACGATGTAGTTGCGCGGTGCGAGATCGTCGAAACGATAGCGTCCCGCGAAACCGCTCGCCGTCGCCGTCACGGTCGACGCCGCGAACTCATCGAGCGTCGGACGTCCGTCGCCGTTCGCGTCGGCGTACAGATCGAGCCGCACGTCGTCGATGCCGCTCTCACCGTTCTCCGGCTCGAAGATGCCGTCGTCGTCGCTGTCGAGCCAGACCTGATCGCCGAGCGCGAGCGTTCCGGACGGCGCGAGCAGTCCGGCGTCGAGCGTGCGATTCACTTCCTCACCCGCGAGTGTGACGATCGCGGTCGTGCCGCTGCCGCTGTTCGCATCCGAGTCTTCGGCACTGCCGGCGGCAAGCGGAGTGGTGAAGCCGGTCGCCGAGGCGGGAAGCACGAACTGGACGAAGTAGGGGAGCCCGGGCACGAGGCTTTCGAAAAGATAGTAACCCGGTCTTTCGTAAGTGTCGTCGGCCGTGACGGTGGTGGCCATCAGCACGTCGCCCGTGCCCGGCTCCGCTGTGCCATCGCCATCGTCGAGATAGAGATGAACGGTGACGCCGTTCACGCCGTCGGTGACCGGCTCGTTCTGCGCGCCGTCGGAATCGCGATCGAACCAGACGTAGTCGCCGAGTGCGGCCAGCGCGGTCGGCACGAGGCCGAAGTCGAGCGTCGGATTGTTTTCATTGACCGCCAGCGAAACCACCGGCGATGAGCCGAGCGCGTTCGCATCGGAGTCGTTCGCATCGGTCGTCGTGTCGCGCGCGGTGAGCTCGAACAGCGGCGGCCGCGTGATGCGCACGAAGTAGTTGCCGGGCGCGAGTCCGGGGAACGTGTACCAGCCCGGCGCGCTGTCGGGACCGTTGCTCGTGATCGCGGAGGCGAGCGGCACGTCGTCGAGCGTGTCGGCGACGCCGTCCACTCCCGGCGTGAAGAGCGTGACCGGCACGCCGTTCCGTCCCGTCGGACCGTCGTTCTGGATGCCGTCTTCGTCGAGGTCGACCCAGACGAAGTCGCCGAGCGAGGCGGCGTCGCACGAGCCGAGGGTGATGCCGACTTTCTGCGGCTCGGCAGCGAGCGCGCCGAGTCCGTCGGCGCGATTGGCCTGGTACGCGAACGAGTTGTACGCGGATTGTCCGGCCGGCACGTTGCCCGGCGTGGTCATGAGAAATGTGAACTCGAGGAAGTCGAACGGATTCACGACGCGATCGCCGAACTCGATCTTGAACGAGCGGACGCTGGTGATCGGCTCGGGGGCGACCGTCGTCCAGTTCGGTGGATCACACGAGGTCGTCGGGCCGCCCACTTCGCCACGGCATGGATTGCCGGAGGTGGAGTAGTAGATGGTCGTGCCGGACGGCGGAAGGATCGGGGCGGCGAGGAGCGGCGACCATTGCGAGCCGCGCGGATTCGTATCGCGCACGCCGGTGTCGCCGACGAACGGCAGGATGTCGATGAGCACGAAATCCTGCATCGCCACCGTGCCGACGTTCTGCACGCGGAGGTGATATTCGATCGCGCCGCCGGTCAGCGTGCCGGCGGACGAGGACACCGCGCCGCCGTCGCACGTTCCCCGGATGGTCTTGCTGGAGATCAGTTGCGCGATGCCGGCCACGGTGATCGTGCCGGTGGCGCGGCAGAGGCTTTCGGCACTGTCGCCGTCGGCGTCGAGATCGAGCGCATCCGCCTGCGAGGACGTGCTGCAGCGCTGGCCGAGGGACGGCGCATCGGAGTCGAGTGTGAAGTCGTTGGACAGACTTCCGGAAGGTGCGCCGTTCCGGATGGTGGTGGTGATGTTGATCCACACATCCTGATTCACGCCGAGGCTACCGCTGCCGGCGTTCCAGCGCCAGCGAAGCAGCGTGCGGCCGGTGCCGGCGTAGTTCGGGATCTGCTCGAACGTCTGTGGCGCCGGAAGACCGGTGCTGCGATCGTCGAACGTCCAGGCCACGAACGTCAGGTTGACCGGCAGCAGATCGGTGGCGATGAGATTCTCGAGCGGCACCGGATCGCTCGATTGCGCCGCGCTGCGCACGCGCAGGCGGAATGACACGTTCTGGCCGGGATTGAACGGACCGCCGCCGGAGAGATTTTCCTTCGCCGGATTGAGTTGCACGAACGGACCGCTGAGCGTGAAGGTCTCGCAGTCATTGCGATTCACGTTCGTCGGGCCGGCGGTGTAGACGGCGCTGAGTGCGCCGCAGTTCTGAATCGAGTTGCCGATGGCGACGGGGCTGCCGGCGTTGTCGGGATTGATGATCCGGCCGGTGACGATGGGCCGCGTCGATGGCGACATGCCGGGCTGCGCCTGTCCGTACTCCCAGCGGATGCGGGTGATGTATTCGCCCGCGCCGAGTCCCGGAGGGGGCGCGGTGAGCGTCACGTTCGTCGTGGTGTTCGCGGACGATCCCCACAACGTGAATACGCCGAGGGCGGTGTTCTTCTCGTACGACACGCGCACGCCTTCGCCGGCCGCGAAATCGGCGAGGCCGTTGTACGCGCCGGCGGTCACGCTGAGCGTCTGAAACTGCACCGGCAGCGTGTCGATGTTGACCAGGTTGTCCAGCGGCACGTTGCCGTTGTTCGTGACGTTGAAGTCGTAGCTGAACGTTTGATTGAGCGTCGGCGGATTCGGTGTGCCGCCGGCCATGTTCTTCGTGAATCCGGCGCCCGGGCTCGGCACGAAGGTCGTGACGGCGTGCGTGACGCTGCCGGGTCCGAACGTTTGCGGCGGCTCGCCGAGCGGCGTTGCCTCGGCCGTGAATGAGTTCGTCACGTTCGTGCCCGAGGGGAACGTCGCGCTCGGAAAGGTGACGTTCACGGTGATGTCGCAGTTCTGATTCGGATTCAGCGGCGTGGTGCAGGGGGCGCTCCACGTGATGGTGGCGGGCGTCGTGCCGACGCAGCCGGGCTGGCAGTCGGCAGTCGGCGTCGCTCCGTTGAAGACCGTGCCGGCGGGAAGCGTGTCGACGACCGGGCCGATGCCCGTCAGCGCGACCGCGCCGTTGTTGTTCGGCACGCTGATGCGCAGGCGATACGACTCCGGCAGATCGAGATTCGCGGGCGTGGTCTGGAGCGTCTTCTGCAGATTCACTTGCACGCTGGCCACGGCGGTGACGGTCACCGGTGGGGTGGTGAGCGTGCCTGGCGGGGTGGCGAGGTTGATGCCGTCCGCGGTGTTGATCGCCTGCGTGCCGTCAGGAGTGCTCCCGTTCGGGAAGCGCACGTTGATCAACAGGTCGCCGCTGTTCCCCGCGGGGAGCGGGGTAATCATCACGAAGCGCACGCGCGTGCGTCCCGAGCCGCCGAAGTTCGGCGTCACCTGAATGGCCGCCACGTCGCCGGTCGGGCTCGCGGGCACCGTCGCGACGTACTGCACCTCCGGCGGCAGGAGGTCGGTCACTTCGGCGTTCAGGCAGGGACCCGACGTGCTCGAGCAGTTGTAGGTCAGGCGATACGCGAACGTGGCGCCGGTTTGTTTGGTGTTGCCGGGATCGACCTGGATCGCCGATTTGACGAGCGCCTGCGCGTGCAGGCCGGCCGTGGCGAAGAGGCAGACGAAGAACGTGACGAACAGACGGACAACGACGACGGATCGCGGTGCGCGACGGGCCAAAGAAACCTCCTGTGGAACGCGACGGACGATGGGGCAGGGCTGCGGCCACGCACTCTACTCAGTTACCGTTCGTGCTGGATGATCGAGTCGTCAATTTCGTGTGATGGGAGCACGTAAACTGCGCAGCACATGTGGCAAACGCGCACTTCTTCTTCCCTCGGACGAATTCTCGTTCCTCCCCAGCTTCCGGCCGGCTTCGCGCTCTTCACCACGTCTCTCGATTTCGAAGGACGCCTCACGCCGGCGATCGCGGGTGAGATCCACGGCGTCCTTCGCGACGAGTTCGGCGTCGAGGCGACGCTCAACACCTGCACGCAGATTCACAGCGCGACGGTGACGCGCGCGGCGCGCGAAAGCGCGTGGCGCGAATGCGATGCATGCGACGCACTTTTCTCCGATGAGCGGCATGTCGCGCTCGGCATTAAGGTTGCAGACTGCCTCCCGGTCACGATGATCGATCCCGCGCACGGTGTGATTGCGAATGTGCATTCCGGCTGGCGTGGGGCGGTGCAGCGGATCACCGCTGCCGCACTCGATTCCGTCGAGCGCGAGACGGCGTTCGATGCGAAGACCGCACGCGCGTATCTCGGCCCGTCGATTCGCGCGTGCTGTTTCGAAGTGGGAGAGGAAGTGGCGTCGCAGTTCGAGGAACGCTTTCTCGATCGCACGCGCGCGAAGCCGCACGTCGATCTCGTGGCATACACGATGGCGATGTTGCGCGAGCGCGGATTCGACGACGAGCGCCTCTCCGATTCCGGCGTCTGCACGCGTTGCGACGACTCGATCTTTCACTCGTACCGGCGCACCGGAAAAGGCGGCGGGCGTAATCTTCAGATTGTTGCGCAGTAACTCATGACCGAACCGCCGATCGAAACGCCGCCGCCTCCTCCGCCCGCCACTCCCGCGCCCGCACCGCGCGCGACGCGCCGTCTGCCGAAACGGCGCACGGTGTTCCGCGTGATCTCGTGGACGGTGGGAGCGTTCTTCGTGATCCTGCTGCTGCTCGGCATCTGGATCTATCGCGAATCCGTCGGCCGCTTCCAGGTGCGCAAGCTGCGCCTGCCGACGCGCATCTACGCGGATTACACGCCGCTGCTGCCGGGCACGCCGCTGCAGGCCGACGATCTGCTCGAGAAGCTCGATCGCCTCGGCTACCGCGAGGCGGAACGCATCAGTGTGCCGGGCGACTATCTCCGCGCCGAAGGGGGAGTCGATATCTACACGCGCCGCTTCACGCATCCGAGCGGCGAGTATCCGGCGCAACCGATTCGCGTCACGATCGCGAAGTCGCAGATCGAGTCGGTGGTGTCGCTGAAGGAAGCGCGCCCGCTCGAACGCGCCGCGCTCGAGCCCGAGCTGCTCACGTCGGTGTTGAGCGAGCAGCTCGAAAATCGCAGCCCGGTCACGCTCGAACAGGTGCCGCAGATTCTGCAGGACGCGGTGGTGGTCACCGAGGATGTGCGCTTCTGGCGGCACCCCGGCGTCGATCCCTTCGGCATCATCCGCGCCGTCTTCCGCAACATGAAAGCGGGCGGCGTCTCCGAGGGCGCGTCGACGCTCACGCAGCAGCTGGTGAAGAACTACTTCCTCACCAGCGAGCGGACGTACAAACGAAAAATCATCGAAGCATTCATGGCCGTGATCCTCGATGCGCGTTATTCGAAGCGCGAGATTCTCGAGGCCTATCTCAACGACATCTATCTCGGGCGCAATCGATCGATCTCGATTCTCGGCGTCGGCGAGGCCACGCGTTTCTACTTCGGCAAGCCGGTCTCGGAGATCGGTGTCGACGAGGCGGCGCTGCTGGCCGGCATGATCCGCAGCCCGAACAACAACTCGCCGTTCAACAACCCCGAGAACGCGCTCAAGCGCCGCAACACCGTGCTCGGCCTGCTGCTGAAGGAAAAGAAAATCACGCAGGAGCAGTACGACAAGGCGCTCGCGGCGAAGCTGCCGCGCAAGCCGTTCCGACAGAAGAGCGGCCTCGGCTCGATTCCGTTCTACGTCGACCGCGTGCTGCAGGAGCTCGGCCGCGACTACGGCATCGATGACGTGAAAGGGCGCGGACTGCGCATCTACACGGCCATCGATCTGACCGCGCAGGATGCGGCCACACGCATCGTCGACCAGAGCCTCCGCAATCTCGAAAAGAGCAGCAGACGTCTGCGCAATCACGATCCGCAGCTGCAGGGCGCGCTGATTCACATCGATGTGCCGAGCGGCGAGATCCGCGCGCTCGTCGGCGGACGCAATTACGAACGGAGCCAGTTCAATCGCGCGCTGAAATCGAAGCGTCTGGTCGGATCGCTCTTCAAGCCGTTCGTCTATCTCACCGCGTTCGAGCCGAGCCTCTCGAATCAGAACATCACGCCGGCCACGCTGGTGAACGACAGCCGTTTCGTGCTGAAACGGCGCTGGTCCGAAGACTGGTCGCCGCGCAACTACGACGGCCGTTATCTCGGAAACGTGACCGTGGCGCAGGCGCTCGAACAGTCGCTGAATTCGGCGTCGGTGCGCATCGGTCTGGCGTGCGGCATCGAGCCGATTCTCAAGACCGCGCGCACGCTCGGCGTGCAGACCGAGATGGACGACGGCAATCCGGCCATTCTCCTCGGCGCGGTCGGCATTCCTCCGATCGAAATGGCGGAGGCGTATTCGACGATCGCGCGGCAGGGGCAGCGCCTGGCGCCGCGCACAATCCGCTTCGTCACCGACGATCGCGGCCGCACGCTCACCGGCGGAGGAGAGGCGAAGCCGACGCAGGTCTTCCCGCAGCGCGACGTCTATCTGCTCACGAAAGTGATGGAAGGGGTCGTCAATCGCGGTACCGCGGGGAGCGCGCGCTCGATGGGCTTCCGGAAAATCGCCGCGGGGAAAACGGGAACGACGAACGACAAACGCGATGCGTGGTTCATCGGCTTCACGCCGCAGACGCTGGCTCTGACGTGGGTCGGCTTCGATGACAACGATCCGACCGGGCTCTCCGGCAGCGATGCCGCGGTGCCGATGTGGACGCGCTACATGCTCGCCGTCACGAGCGGACAGCCGAACTCCGATTTCGCGCCGCCGCCCGGCATCACCGTCACCGACATCGACAAGACGAGCGGCGGCCTCGCGACGGCAAACTGCCCGCGCAATCTCATCACCCGCCTGGCCTTCAAAGCCGGCACCGAGCCGACGCGTCCCTGCCCGATTCACACGAGCGCACCGATGACGCCGGTCGTGCCGATGTACGACGAGTACGGCAATCTGATCGTCACCGACACCGCGGCGACGGATCCGTCGGCCGTCCCCGTCACGCCGCCCGATTCGACGCTTACCGGCGGCGTCTTCAGGACCGACACCGCACCGCACACGCAACCGCCGCCACCGATGACGACCACGACGGCAGAACCGGAACCTGAAGAACCACCGACGCAAACCGATACGAGCACGACAACCGGAGGACCGGAGTCCCCGCCGTCGGGTTGACCCGGCGAGCTCGCGTCGAACGTCCCGACGTCGATGCGCCTCTTCCGGCAGACGCGGCGGGGCGAGTGGAGCGACGTGATCGAGCGAGTGCGGTACGCTGTCCGCATCATGTCAGACGAACCGAAGAAAGACTCTCTCAACGACTGGGGCATCGACGTCGACAAATTCAAGGAGCGCGCGAAGGAATCGCTCGCCGGCGCGAAGGACGATCTCAGCGAGATCGCCGGCACGCTGCGGCAGACGCTCGTCCAGGCGAAGGACGTGCTGGTCGGCTTGCAGAAAGGCGGCGCGCCCGCGGCGTCCGAGCTGAAGACCGGCTTCGAGCGCGCGTGGCAGGAGATCGAGAACGCATTCAAGGCGGCCCGCGAGCGTGCGAAAGAAGCGCGTGCGACAGATGCGAACGAGACGGCCACGGAGTCTTCGGAGCCGAAGGCGGAGGAGAGCGCGGGCGAGGCCCAGCACAACGTGCCGCCGAGCGACGACGCTATGTCGCCGTAACGAGCCGTTCGACGTGGTCGATGTCGATCGGCTTGTACAGCAATCCGGAAACGACGTCCTGATCGGCGACGCTCAGTTTCTGATCGCGCACGCCGGTCACGACGTAGAGGCGCGGATTGCGGCCGCCGCGTCGCGCGCGGAGGTAATCGATCACGCCCCAGCCGTCGAGGCGCGGCATCAGCAGATCGACGAACACGAGCGTGTAGTCGTGGATCTTGAGCAGCTTCACCGCGTCTGCACCATTGGCCGCTTCATCGAACGGGATCTGATGCCGCGTCAACACGCTGGCGATGAGATAGCGCGCGGCGGGATCGTCATCGGCGACGAGCGCGCGTTGCGGTCCGCGCGGCTGCGACGCGGGGGCGGATGTGGATTGCACCGGCTGCACCGGCGGGCGAACGACGGTCGGCGGCGCTTCGACGACCGCCTCCTTTTTCTTCTGCGCCGTGATCGTCGGGACCTGTGACTGGCGCTTGCGCGTCGGATCTTCCTTCAGGGATTCGACGAGCGCGAGGCGCAGCTCGTCGCAGGTGGCGAAACGCGCGTCGGCGTGTTTCTGCATGGCCCGACGAACGATGTCGGCCAGTTGCGTGGTGATGCCGAAGGCCGCGATGGCGATGTCGTCCGGCTCGGTCGTGACGATCTTGATCATGACCTCGGTGACGGTGTCGCCGAGGAACGGCTTCTGTCCCGAGAGCATCTCGTACAGCACCGTGCCGAGCGAGAAGATGTCGCTGCGCGCGTCGAGCGCTTTGCCGAGGGCCTGCTCGGGCGACATGTAGTGCGGCGTGCCGAGGACGATGCCTCCCTGGGTGAGATTCGGATCGGCCGCGCCGCCGACCTGCTTGGCGATTCCGAAGTCCAGCACCTTCACCGATCGCGGCGAGACGATGATGTTCTCCGGCTTCACGTCGCGATGGATGATCCCTTTGAGATGCGCCTCGTACAGGCCGTCCGCGACGTGTGCCGCCACGCGCACCGCATCGGCCGGCATCATCGGACCGCGCTTGATCATCGTCGCCAGCGATTCCCCTTCCACGAGCTCCATGGCGATGAACAGCGATTCTTTTTCTTCGCCGATCGCGTAGATCGTGGCGATGTTCGGATGATTCAGTTGCGCGATCGTGCGCGCCTCGCGGAGGAAGCGATCCTTCCACTCCGGATCGGAAGCGAGCTGCGCGGGGAGGATCTTGATGGCGACGTGCCGCAGGAGGCGCGTATCTTCCGCGCGCCACACTTCTCCCATTCCGCCGAGGCCGAGACGTTCGATCAGCCGGTACGAGCCGAGCTCCATGCGTCTGCAACGATAACGTGTTTTGCGTTCGTCATTGCGTTCGCACCGGCTCGTGTCTGCCGCTGCGGCGCACGATGCCGTTGAAGGCCGCCATGGCCCGGCGGAACTCGGCAGCGAGCTGTTCGATGGAGGCCGACACGCCTTCGAGTTTTCCCGCGCGCGCGCTCTGTTCGAGCGCGTGCGCCACCGCATGCATCCGCTTCGCTCCGACGCTGCCGCAGGAGCTCTTCAGCGCATGCGCGGCGAAGGCGAGATCGTTCGTGTCGCCGCTCGCCGCGGCCGCACGCAAGGCATCGAGTCGCGGCGGCACGTCCTCGCGGAACATCTTCACGAGGCCTTCGAAGAATCCTTCCTGCGTGCGATTGATGGCCAGGAACGAGCTCACGCGCTCGCGATCGAGCACGTAGGGATCGTCATGTTCGAGCAGATCGGGCACGGCTGCCTGGGACTCGGTTTCCTTGTTGGCGATGCTGGTGGTCCACAACCGGATGGCCGCGCCGAGCTGCGCGAGACTCACCGGCTTCGGGAGGTAGTCGTTCATGCCGGCGGCGAGACATTTCTCGCGTTCGCCCGGGAGCGCATGCGCGGTGATGGCGACGATCGGAATCTTCGACAGCGGCGCCGGGAGCTCGCGAATGCGCCGCGTCGCTTCGTAGCCGTCGATGTCCGGCATCTGCACGTCCATCAGCACGATGTCGAACTGCGATTGCCGGAGCACGTCGAGCGCGTGCAGGCCGCTCGAGGCGACGACGCATTCGTGGCCGAGGCGCTGCAACTGGCCGAGAGCGACGACCTGGTTGACGGTGTTGTCTTCGACGAGCAGCACGCGCGCGTGCGTCGTCACCTGTGGTTCGGGCGGAGGCGCGGGTGGCGCCGGCTCGCTTTCGAGGAGTCTCGCCAGCGTGTCGCAGAGCTGCGCGCGCCGGATCGGCTTCAGAAGAAAGGCATCGATGCCGGCGGTGTGAAAGGCATCGATGTCGTGACGGCGGCGGCCGAACGAGGTCAGCAGGAGCAACCGCGTGGTTGCATTTGCAGGATCGGCGCGAATGGCGCGCGCGAAGGCGAGACCGTCGTGATCGCCGAGACGCATGTCGAAGACGATGGCGTCGTAGTGGCGTGCCCGTGCCGCTGCGAGTCCGGCCGCGGGCGTGGTCGCTTCATCGAGCCCGATGCGCGACGAGACGAGCTGCCGCGCCACCATCATCCGTCGCACGTCCTCGGTGTCGACCAGCAGGGCGCGATGCGCGGAGAGATCCCAGCGATGCGCCGGCGCGATGCGGTCTTCGGCCTGTTTCGCGAGCGGCACCTCGAACCAGAACGTCGAGCCTTCGCCGGCGACGCTCATCAGACCGACGTCGCCTCCCATCGCTTCGACCAGCCGTTTCGAGACCGCCAGACCGAGCCCGCTGCCGCCGTGCCGGCGCGTGGTGGTGCCGTCGCCCTGCGTGAAGGGGGTGAAGAGTTTTGCCTGCACCGCTTCGGGGATGCCGATGCCGGTGTCGGTGACGACGAAGCGCAGCTGGACGCTCTCTTCGCCATGCTCGGACTGCAGGACGCTGACCGTGATCTCGCCGCGATCGGTGAACTTCACCGCGTTGCCGACGAGATTGAGCAGCACCTGGCGAATGCGTTGCGAGTCGCCGCGCAGCGCGCGCACGACGTTCAGATCGACGTGAAAGCGCAGCTTGAGCCGCTTCTCCGAGGCGCGCGCGGCGAACTGTTCGCAGACGCTGTCGATCAACTCGTCGAGATCGAAGTCGATCGGCTCGATGGTGAGCTTGCCCGCTTCGACGCGCGAGAGATCGAGCACGTCGTTGACGATGGCCAGCAGGTTCTCCGCGCTGGAACGAATGAGCTCCGCGTACTCGCGTTGCTCGGGCGTGAGCTCGGTGCCGAGCAGAAAGTCGGTCATGCCGAGGACGCCGTTGAGCGGCGTGCGGACCTCGTGGCTGACGTTCGCCAGGAACTCCGATTTCGCGCGCGCCGACTGCAGCGCGGCATCGCGCGTGCGCGCCAGTTCCTCTTCGATGCCGCGGCGATAGGTGATGTCGCGGGCGATGGCCTCGTAGCCTTCGATGCGGCCGTCGCCCGCGAAGACGGTGAGCACGCTCTGGCCGAGCCAGATGCGCGCGCCGGTCTTCGCCACCATCGGAAACTCGAAGTAGGTGCTGCGCGCGCGCGTGTCGAACTGGTGCTGATAGAAGTGCTGCGCGGCCGACTGGTAGTCGGGATCGATCAGCGTGAGGAACGAGCGGCCGAGCAGCTCTTCGCGGCCGTAGCCGGTCAACCGTTCGGCGGCCGGATTCACGTAGGTGAACGTGCCGCTCACATCGGTGCGGAAGATGATCTCGTCGGCGTTCTCGATGATGTGGCGATATCGCTCGAGCGTTGCGCCGACGTCATCGAACATGATGGTCAGCTCGCCGAGACGTCGCGCAGCCAGGTGCCGGTGGTGGTCTCATCGGCGACGCGCACGCAGTTCCGGCCGGAGTGTTTGGCGGCGTAGAGCGCGCGGTCGGCGCTGGCCACGAGGCTTTCGGGCGTGAGGCTTTCACTGGGCGTCATGGCCGCGACGCCGCAACTCCCGGTGACCCGTTTTCCCTGGCCGTTTCCGTACGGGATGCCGAGTTTCTCGATGCCGTCGCGCAGCGATTCGGCCACGCGGATCGCCGACGAGGCATCGACGGCCGGGAGGAGGATGGCGAACTCTTCGCCGCCGTAACGCGCGACCACTTCGCCGGTGCGTTTGATCGTTTCGGCGAGGAAGCGTCCGACGCGGCGGAGGCAGTCATCGCCGGCCGGATGGCCGCGGCGATCGTTGAGATCCTTGAAGTGATCGAGGTCGAGGAGGATCAGGGCGAGCGGCAGTTCGTGTCTGCGGCCGCGATTCCATTCATCGAGCAGCGCGCGCTCGAACGAGCGGCGGTTGGCGATGCCGGTGAGGTCGTCTTCGAGCGAGAGCGCTTCGAGCTGCGTGTTCGCCGCTTCGAGCAGCTTCACCGTTTCCTGCAGCTCCGCGGTCTGTTCGGCGACGCGGACTTTCAGTTTCTCCGCCTGCCTGCGCAGCGTGCCGGTGCGCACGCGAATCACCGCGAGGATCGCGGCCAGCGCGAGGAGCACCCACAGCGCGTAGGCCCACGTGGTGCGATACCACGGCGGCGCGACGGTGAAGGACCAGTTGGTCTCGCCGCTCGGCAGCAGAGCCGCGCCGCGCGTGCGGACGCGGAACGTGTAGTCGCTCGCTTCGAGCGTGGTGTAGTCGATGAACGGCTCGGTGGTCCACGCCGACCAGTTCGCATCGATCGGATCGAGACGGTACTGGTACATCACGCCCGGCAGATACGACGCGGAGGCGAACTCGATGCGGATGCGGCCGAAGTTGTGGCGCAGCTTCGCGGGATCGCTCACGGTGCCGGAGGCGAAGAGCAGGCGATTCTCACCGGCGATGGCGCGGCGGATGAGCGGCGCATTCGGCACGCCATGCACTTCGGCGCTGCCGGGCTGATAGCGGAAGACCCCTTTGTCGGACGCGAACCAGACCACGCCGTCGGGCGTGGCGCGGAGATTCTGGATGTCCGCCGCGGTGATGGAAACGAGCGGTCTTCCTTCGCGGGCATACGTGCCGTCGCGCTGTTTTTCGAAGACGCGCGGCGGAGTGGAGTTGATCCAGATGTCGCCCCGCGGATCCTCGACGACGACGAAGAAGCCGCGCGGAGTCTTGATGTGGCCGAGGAGATGATCGGGAACGAGATCGCCTTTCGGTCCGAGCTCGACGACCGCGCCGGTGGCCCGCACGAGCACGACGCGCGCTTTCGTGTCGTACACATTCATCTCGCCGGTGCCGTGCATGGTCACGCGCTGCTTCGGCGTGAGCGGTGCTTCGATGCGCGCAATGCCGTTGAAGACGGTGCCGGCCCAGAGGACGCCGTCGCGCTCGACGACGGTCGAGATGTAGGCCGGCACGTCGCGCACGAGGCCCTCGAATTTCCACGTTGCGCCGTCGCGACGAATGGAGCCGATGCCGTCTCCCATCGCCAGCCAGATGCGATTCGGATCCGACCTCGATTGATGCAGGTCGTAGACCTCGCTTTCGGTCTCGACGATGTGCGCGAGCTTGCCGTCGCTGCCGAGGCGGTAGATCCCTTTGACCGCACCGACGAGCAGCTCCCCGCCGATCGTCAGCATCCTCCAGCCACCCTCGGCCAATCCTTCGACGCGCGTGGCATCTCCGCGGTGCGGGATCTCGTAGAGTCCGTGCGTCGTGGCGACGAAAAGACGATCGCCGATGCGCGCGACGTCGGCACCGCTGCCGCGCACGCCCAGTCGCGAATCGAAGAGCGTGACCGTCGAGCCGAGATCGATGCGCACGATCGGCCCTTCCATCGCCAGCCAGAGCGATCCTTCGCGATCGACGCGGGCCTCGTTGAGGATCGCGTCGGGAAGCCCCGCATCTTCGCGGATGATCTGCTCGACCGTGCCGTCGGCAGCGAGGACGATCAATCCGTGCTGCCGCGTGGTGATGACCAGCCGTCCATCGCGCAGCGTGCAGCCGCCCGATACGACTTTGCCTTTCAGCCACGTATTCGCTTCGGGCGCGAACGGCGCGAGCGTGCCTTGATCGAGGAGCGCGAGCCCTTCGTCTTTGAGAGCGAGCACGAGCTTGCCGTCCTGCCGCTCGACGATGTGATGCACCGATTTGTCGGTGCCGATCGGCTCGATGCGCATCGACGCGAGGTCGAGACGCTGTAATCCCTTCGGCGTGCGGAGGAAGACTTCGTTGCCGCGGGCGTGACAGCCGCGCGGTGCCGCATCGGCGGGAAACTCGCCGACGAGGCGCGGCGCGCCGTCGTTCCAGAGGAACATGCTCCGCTCGGTCAGGTAGAGGAAACCGGCGTTCGTGCTGCAGATCGCGCGGACGTCGCCGAACTCGCGCTGCGCCTGCGGTACCTGCGCGAGGAGCGAATGGAAGCCGTGCGACCCTTCGACGCCGGGCGTGATGTAGCCGAAATCGTTGACCAGCCCGAGCGCCAGCCGGCCGCGCGCATCCGCGGCAACCGAGAGCGCGACCTGTTCCGCCGGCAGTTTCGTGAGATGCCACCACGCCCCGTCATACGTGACGAGGCCGTGGAGATTGCCGAAATAGAGGATGCCGCGTGAATCCTGCGCGAGGTCGAAGGTCTGCGGTCCGGCCTTGTGCACCTCCGCCGGATACACCGTGATCAGCGGAAATCCGCGCTCCGCGCCAAAGACGGGCAGACGCAGCAGCACGAGCACCAGCGCCAAGAACAGCAGGGCCGGTCTCCACGCACGGCGACGCAGGAAACGGACGGACATCTATGGGACCCAAAAGACATTAACACGGAAAGAGGCGGGAGTCGGTAGTCGGGGGTCGGTAGTCGGGGCCACCGACCGCCCACGTGCTCTCGAGGAGAACCGTCCTCGCCGATGACATTCTCCTGCCAACCGCCAACGGTTCCCCTCGACAACCGACAACCGACTACCGATTACCATTGCGAAATGCATCACCGCCGGATCTTGATTGCGGGGGCCGTGGCGGCGGCGGTCATCGTGGGGGCGCGGTTCATTCAGCCATCGAATGAGCGCGATTGGGCGGTCGATCAGGCCATCCTGCCGTACGCGGAGATCGCGCCGCCGCTGGTCACGATCCATGGCATTCGGAACTTCCGGTACACCTCGGCCGAGCAGTACCAGCCGGCGTACTACGACAAGGTCTTCGATCTGCGCAAGCTCGACTCGGTGTGGTTCGTGGTCGAGCCGTTCGGGCAGCCGGGGGCGGCGCACACGTTCGTGAGCTTCGGATTCGGCGACGACGAGTACTTGGCCATTTCGATCGAGATTCGGAAGGAGAAAGGGGAGTCGTTCTCCGCGATCGGAGGGCTGCTGCGGCGCTACGAGCTGATGTACGTGGTCGGCGACGAGCGCGATCTCATTCAGCTGCGGACGAACCATCGCAGAGATCCGGTGCATCTCTATCGCGTGGCCACGACGCAGCAGAAGAGGGAGGCGATGTTTCTCTCGATGCTCGCCCGCGCGAATGCGCTGCGGACCAAGCCGGAGTTCTACAACACGCTGACCAACACCTGCACCACGAATCTGGTGCGGCACGTGAACGAGATCGCACCCGATCGCGTGCCGCGTTCGCTGGCCGTGTTGTTGCCGTCGAACAGCGATCGCCTCGCGTACGACATCGGCCTGCTCGATCGCACGTTCACGTTCGACGAGACGCGTGCCCGCGCGCGCATCAACGACAAGGCGGAGCGGGCGGCCGGGGCGGACGATTTCTCGCGGAAGATTCGCGAGTGACGCGTCAGGCCGCGGCTTCGCCGCGAACGCAATTCCGGCCGGCCGCTTTCGCGGCGTAGAGCGCGCGATCGGCGCGGCGCACGAGCAGGTCGGGGGCCTGGGTGGCCGACGGCGCGAGCGAGGCCACGCCGCAACTGACGGTGACGCGCAGCATCGCCGACTCGAACGCGATCACCAGCTCTTCGACGGCGCCGCGCAGCGTTTCGGCGATGCGCGTGGCCCCTTCGGTATCGGTGTGCGTGAGGAGAATCGCGAACTCTTCGCCGCCGATGCGGGCCACGACGTCGCCGCCGCGCGTGACCATGTCTCCGCTGCGGCGGATCTTGCGCGCGAGCAGCCGCGCCACCTGCACGAGCGACGCGTCGCCGGCCGGATGTCCGCGTTGATCGTTGAGTGATTTGAAGTGATCGAGATCGAGCAGGATCAGCGAGACCGGCTGCTGCGAGCGCACCGCTTCATCCCACGACTGCGCGAGCGCGCGATCGAAGTAGCGGCGGTTCGGAATGCCGGTGAGCTCGTCGAGCAGCGACAGCCGTTCGAGATGCGCGTTGGCCTGTTCGAGGAGATCGACGGTCCGCGCGAGCTCGCGCGTCCGCTCCTCCACCTGGCCGCGCAGACGATCGGCCTGCCGCCGCAGCGCGGCGGTGCGGAGCTTCACGATGGCGACGATCAGCGCCGCCGCGGCGAGCACGAACAGCACCATCGCCCAGGTGGTGCGATACCACGGCGGGCGCACGCGGAACGACCACTGCGTTTCCGCGCTCTCCGCGCCGGCCGCACCGCGGGCGCGAACGCGGAACGTGTAGTCGCCGGCGTCGAGGCGCGTGTAGTCGATGAACTGGTTGGCGGTCCATTCGCTCCAGCGCGCATCGAGCGGATCGAGCCGGTATTGATAGTTGACGCCGGGGCGGTATGACGCGGGCGCGAACTCGATGCGCAGGCGCCCGAAGGCATGACGCAGCGAGGTCGCGTTGCCGGCCAGCGAGATGTTGTTCGCGTCGTTCGCATCGCCGACGGAGACGCGTCGCAGCAGCGGTGCGGGCTGCACGATCTTCGCGTCGGACGGCGTGCGGGCGTAGCGGAAGAAGCCTTCGCTGCCGGCGAACCAGAGCGAGCCGTCGTCTTCGAGTCGAATGAAGGAGATGTTGGTGCCGAGGCCGGTGAGCGGGCGCGTTTCGCGCGCGTAGCCATCCTTCGTTTTGATGACCACGCGCGGCGGGTCGCTGTTCAGCCAGACGTTGCCGGCGCTGTCTTCGCCGAGGGCGAAGAAATTCGTGGCGTCGATGTCTTTCAGTTGCGGATGAGGAACGAGCGTCTCGTTCTTCACCTGCATGATCGATTTGTACGCGCGCACGAAGACCACGTCGCCGGCGATGGTGTAGACCTGCATCTCGCCGCTGCCGAACTTCGTGAGGCGCCCGTTCGGCTCGCGGCGATGCGCGCCGTCGAAGATCGTGCCGAACCAGAGATTGCCGCCGCGGTCTTCGACGATGCTGCGCACGTAGCGCGGCGTGTTCGGGATCGCCGCGAAGCGATAGCCGTTGCCGGCGCGGGTGAGCATGCCGAGAGAGGCGCGCGTGCCGAGCCAGATCACGTTCGGATCGCGCGTGGAGCGGACGAGCTCGTAGACGGCCAGATCCTGCGTTCCCTCGATCCGTTCGGGTGTCTGTCCATCGGGGATGCGATAAATCCCGTCGCTCGTGCCGATGAGCATCGCGTTGCCGTCGCGCAGAATCGACCAGGCGGGTGCGGCCACGCCCGGCATGCGCCGCGCGGTGGCGCCGGGGGCGTCGATGAGGAAGAGCCCGTGCGAGGTCGTCATCCAGAGCCGGCCGTCGTACGTGCCGATGCTCGAGGCGTTGCCGTAAACGCCGCGGCGGCGGTCGAGCACGGTCACGGGGGAGGAGAGATCGACGCGCACGATCGGCCCGTGATAGGCGAGCCAGAGCGCGCCTTCGCGATCGGGCATGGCCGCGGAGAGCACTTCGTCGGGCAGTCCGGCGACGGCGTCGATGATCTCGTCGACCGCGCCGTCGGGTTTGAGCAGCAGCACGCCGTCTTCGCGCGTGGTGACGACGATGCGGCCGTCGCGCAGGCGGCAGGCGTCGGTGACGCGCTTGCCGCGCAGCCAGTCGCTTCCTTCCGGTGCGAACGGTTCGGCGATGCCGTTCCGGATGGCCAGCAGTCCTTCGTTGCGCACCGCCACGATCGCTCCGGCTCCACCGTCGACGGCGGCGTCGATGATCGTGCCGGGGGGGAGCCCCGCGCGGACGAGATGCCCGTTCTCGAGGCGGAACAGCCCGTCCACGCCCCAGAGATGAATGGCGCCGTCGATGACGCCGCAGTCGAGCGGCGGCGCCTCTCCCTCCGGCGGGATCACCCGCGGCGCGCCGCCGTTCCATTCGATCGTGGCGCGTTCGGTCGCGAAGACGAATCCGCGTCCGGCGGTGCAGATGCCGTGTACTTCGCCGACGTCGCGCGCGTTCGGCGGAAGCTGGCCGATCAGCGAGTGATAGGCGAGCGTGCCGTCGGCGGAGGTGGCGACGTACCCGAGCTCGCCGATCCCGCCCGCGGCCACGAGGCCGGCGTGATCACTGGCGACCGCGAAGACGGCGGAGTCGTTCGGCAGCGGGATCTTCCGCCACCAGGCGCCGTCCCAGGTCATGACGCCGGCGAGGTTTCCGAAGTAGAGGATGCCGCGCGCGTCCTGCGTGACGGCGAAGGTCTGTCCGCCGCCGCGATGCTGCGACTGCGGGATCACGGTGAGGAGCGGCAGGCCGCGGTGCTCCGCGCGAAGGGAGAGGGTGATCGCGAGGACGAATACACAACGGGCGAGCGCGGATCTCATCGATTGAACGAAGAGTGCCGCGACTCGCCCGGATAATCAATATGGAAACGAAGCGCCGCTAATCGCGGAACGTGATCCGGATGTCCTTGATGTCGACCTCATCGTCTTCCGTCGGCTCGATGTAGAGGTAGTCGCCGGCGATGTTGTGCGCGTCGATCGTGAACGTGCGTCCCTCGCGGGGGATGTCGAGATAGTTCTCGATCACCTCGTCATCGATGCGGATGCGCAGCTCGCCGCCGGCGCGCGTGCCGATGTCGTCGCGCGCGTAGAAGCGGATCTGTTCGACCGAGCGCCCATCGAGCTCGATGCGGATGCGCGCGCGTTTGCCGCCGCACTGATCGCCGCCGATGCAGTCGCCGTCGTGACGGATCTCGCGATTGCCGCCCGGGCGGTTGCCGCCGCCGCGATTGCCTCCGCCGCGGCCGTACATCACTTCGATGTCTTTCACGTCCACTTCGTCGTCGCTGGAGGTCTCGATGATCAGCTTCGAGCCGTAGACGTTGTCGACGTCGAACTCGTGCGTCTTTCCTTCGCGCTTGATGTCGACGTACCAGGCGACGTTGGTGTCGTCGATGCGCACGGTCAGGCGGCCGTCGGCGCGCGTGCCGATCGAGTCGTGCGCGAAGAAGCGGACGCCGATCACCGGCGCGTTCTCGAGTGCGATGGTGATGCGGTTGCCGTTCTTGCGGCAGTCGCTCCCGCCGATGCACATCGCCGCGCGCGGATACGGACGCCAGCCGCCGGCGCCGCCGCGATAGCCACCGCGGTCGTCGCGGTCGCGCGGCGGATCGCGGCGGATGGTGTTCGACCTCACGCCGTACAGGACGGCGACGTCGCTGATCTCGACTTCATCGTCGTTGACCGGCTCGAAGACGAGCTGCCGTCCGGTGAGCTCCTCGACGTCGACGGTGAACGTTTCGCCGCGGCGGGGGATGTCGATGTAGCCCTTGACGACGTTGCCGTCGATCTTCACGCGCAGCACGCCGTCGGCCTTGGTGCCGATCTGGTCGTGGGCCGTGAAGCGGACCGCGAGGACGGGGCGGTCGGGGTCGAGGCTGATGCGCAGCTTTTTGGTGCGGCACTGGTCGCCGCCGATGCAGCCCTTGTCGCCGTACGGCGTCCAGTCGCGGCCGAGGCGGCGAAGCTGGGCGTTTTCCTGCTGCGCCGAAAGTGTGGTTGCGAGGAAGAAGAATGCAAATACGAATGCGAGTTTGCGCATGTTGGCTCCGATTCTATCGTCGCGGTCCTGTTGCACGATTTACGCACGAGCCGGCCTGGCCCACGCTTTCGCGCGCAAGAGAGCGCGGCGCCATTCTGCGATCTTTTCTTCGCGCGCGGCGTCACCGATTCGAGGCAGGAATGTCCTCTCGGCCTGCCACTGCGCATCGATTTCGTCCGCGCTCCAGAAGCCGGTGGCCAGGCCGGCGAGATACGCGGCCCCGAGCGCGGTCGTTTCGGTGGTCCTGGCGCGCACCACCGGGATGCCGGCGAGATCGGCCTGCAGCTGCATCAGCAGATCGTTCGCCGCGGCGCCGCCGTCGACGCGCAGTTCGGTGAGTGCGATCCCCGCGTCTTCACGCATCGCCTCGAGCACGTCATTGCTCTGCAGCGCGATCGATTCGAGCGTTGCGCGCGCGAGGTGCGCGGCCGTGGTGCCGCGCGTCAGTCCGGTGATCGTGCCGCGCGCGTGCGGATCCCAGTGCGGTGTCCCCAGTCCGGTGAACGCCGGGACGAAGAGAACGCCGCCCGAGTCGTCGACCGATGCCGCGAGTGCTTCGATGTCCGAAGCATTTCTGATGATCCCGAGTCCGTCGCGCAGCCACTGCACCGCGGCGCCGGTGACGAAGATGCTTCCCTCGAGCGCGTAGCTGCGCGGTGCGTGCGGCAGTTGCCAGGCGATCGTCGAGAGCAATCCGTGCCGCGAGGTCACGGCGCTCGGGCCGGTGTTCATCACCAGAAACGAGCCGGTGCCGTAGGTGTTCTTGGCCATGCCGGGCGCGATGCAGCGCTGGCCGAAGAGCGCGGCCTGCTGATCGCCCGCGATGCCGGCGATCGGGATGCCTTCCGGAATCGGAAGGCCGCGCGCGGTGGTGGCGATGACGCCGCTCGAGGCGCAGATTGCCGGCAGCAGCGACGCGTCGATGCCGAAGATCGCGCAGAGCTCCGGATCCCACGCCGCGCGATGAATGTCGAACAGCAGCGTGCGCGAGGCGTTCGTGGCATCGGTGACGTGGACGCGGCCGCCGGTCAGTTTCCAGATCAGCCAGGAGTCGACGGTACCGAAGGCGAGGTCGCCGTCGTGCCGGACGTGATCGAGAATCCAGCGCAGCTTCGTCGCCGAGAAGTAGGCATCGAGCACGAGACCGGTGCGCTCGCGGAAAAGCTCCTCGTGCGCGCGCAACGCGTCGCAGATTTCGGCGGTGCGCCGGTCCTGCCAGACGATGGCGTTGTGGATGGCGCGTCCGGTGGCGCGATCCCAGACGATCGTCGTCTCGCGTTGATTGGTGATGCCGATGGCCACGACTTCGAGGCCCGGAACGCCGTTCACGACCTCCGCGGCGACGGCGAGCTGCGATTCCCATATCTCTTCCGGATCGTGCTCGACCCAGCCGGGCTTCGGATAGAACTGCCGGAATTCGCGCTGGGCGATGGCGAGCACCTCTCCGTCGCGGCCGAAGAGGATCGCGCGTGAGCTGGTGGTGCCCTGATCGAGTGCCAGGATTCCGCGAACGGCCGCTTGCATCACTCAATCATGCCGTATGCAGGGCGGGCGATTGAGGACGGTCATCTGATCGAACGTGGCGCCGTCGATCGTGCCGCGCCAGCGCCATGCCTTTCCGTCATCGGTCTGCAGGTCGAGCGCGATCTGCACCCCGCGGGAGATCGCCACCGGCACGTCGAGCGGCAGAAACGCCTGCGCCCACGATGTCGCCTTCGGCACGCGATTGGTGAGCACGATGTCTTCGGCGAGCACGGCGTGAAACCAGAGCGCGAAGCCGTGCACGACGCCGTCCCGCGTGGCGACGAAGTGCGCGTCGCCGTTCACGAGCGTCGTTTCGAGCGACGCGAGGTCGAGCTGGACGAGCTGCGCGTCGAGGGCGAGCTGTTTGTCTTCGCCGATCTCGACGAGCTGCATTGCATTCGAGGCGAAGACGCGAACAGGCGAGAAGTCGTAGCCGAGGTTCGCGTTCGTCCAGAAGCCGACCGAGCGTTCATGGATCGCGGCGACGTCGACCGGTGCGGCGTGGAGTGCGATCGCCCGCGGAATCATCGCGGCGCCGTCGCGCAGGAATCGTTTCTTCGCGTCGAGGACGAAGCCGACGATGTTCTCGTCGAGCCCCGCGGCGCCGATCGTTTCGGTGAGCAGTACGTCGGCGCGTTCGGGCAGGTCGACGTTGGTCGAGAGGTCATGGAAGACGGTGAGCCGGTCGTGAAATCCGAGATGCCGGCCGAGGAAGGATGCGACGTCCGCGAGGTGGCCCTGATCGATGGCGTAGACGCGTTTCGCGCCGGCATCGAGGGCGAGGAAGGAGAGGATGCCGGTGCCGCATCCGAGGTCGACCACCACGTCGCCGCGCCGCACGACGCGCGCGATCGCGGCACGCAACGCCGCCATGCGGATCTCGTCGGCGAGGAGCGTGCGGTGGTAATCGAGCATGCAGGAGGATTGTGGGCCAGATGCGGGGCAGCGTGTCGTTCCGCGTGTCCGCCCGCGTGTCATCCCGCGCTGGCGCGCGGGATGACACGGCTGCTCCTGCTACTTCATTTCTTTGAGGCGCAGTTGCGCGAGCGCCCACGTCGTTCCCTCGGGCCGGGGCGGTTTCGGGATGTTCCTGTAGACCTCCGCCGCGGCGTCGAGGATGCCGTAGTTTTCGGCGATGCGTCCGACGACGTACCAGTCGGATGGCGTGAGCTCGTCGGTGTCGAGCTGCTCGAGGCTCTTGAGCAGCGTATCGCGCGCTTCGGACGAGTTGCCCTGCTCGGCGTAAACGACCGCCAGCGTGTTCAGGATCGCGTAGGAGCTCGGCTCCTGCCCCGCGGCATGCTGCGCGTGCTCGAGCGCCGTGCCCATCTCCTTCTTCGCGAAAACGGCGGCCCAGGCGTGCTCGTTGTAATCGCTGGCCGTCGCGTTGGCGCGGTCGAGGACCTGGCTGAAGTACTGCTCGGCATCGGCGTACGCGCCGCGTTCGAGCGCATCGTTGCCGAGCACCTGCAGCGCGGTGATGTCGCCGGGCATTTTCTCGAGACGCGCTTTCGCACGCGCGCGCAGTTCATCGCCGCGTTTCAGTTTCGACAGCGATCCCATCGCCGAACCGAAGGCGCGGCCGGAATCGGGAAAGCGCTCGACGAGACGATCGGCAACTTTGAGCACGTCTTCCCAGCGGTCGAGCACCTGATAGGCGTCGACGAGCGACTGATCGATGCGCCACTGCATGTCCGGCGACGCGCTCGCGCGCGCCGCTTCGAGCACCGGCAGCGCGAGCTCGGCCGACTTCTTCGTATCCGGCAGCAGCATCGCCGCGGCCAGACGCACTTCCTCGGCGGTTGCTTCCCTGCCGCGCGTCCAGGTGGCGGCGAACGGATTCGAGCCGACCGGATCGTCGCTGCCGCCGGTGATGTGCTCGCGCGCCCAGTCGAGCCACTGGCGCGCGGCTGCGACCTCGTTCCTGTCCGCGAGCTTCAGCGCGCGCAGTCCGAACTCCGCGGGTGATTCTCCGGTCGCGGCGACACGGTACTGGCCGTTCTCGCGCACGACGTATGCGGTGAAATCGCTCTTCACGCCGCCGCCCGGCGCGCGTCCGCGCAGACGGATGCCGACGTTCTCATCGCCGTCCTTCTGGAACGTGAAGGCGGACATCGCGAAGTCGGCGATCATCTTCGCCTCTTCGTTTCTCTTCTTGAGCGCGCGCTTCACCATCAGCGTGCCGGCGTCGCTGCTCTGCCGCCGCCGCGCGCGATCGGCTTTTCCTTCGCCGTCGAACACATCGGCGACGTCCGCCGTCGCGTAGCGCTTGTTCAAATCCTCGGAATCGACGTTGCCGACGAACATGTCGAGGAAGACGTTCTTGAGCAGCGAGGTGGCGTCGTTCGGATCGAGCTTCACGTCCTCGTGGCGCATCGTCTTGCGGATGAGATCCGCCTGCGCGCGGATCTGGGCCGCATTCGGCGCGCCCTGCGCGGCCGCGCTGAGGAGATCGGCGGCGGCGGGATATTGCCGGAGCAGCATCAGCACGCTGCCGGCGGTGGTCATCGCCTCGCGTCGCGTGGCCAGCGGGATCTGCGATGCGGCACTCACCGCGGCCGCTCCGCCGTCGCTCGCACCGGCCACCACGAGCTTGAACGAATCCTTCGCCTGCGTGTCGGTGGTCTCGGACAGCAGCTTCTTCAACTCGTCCCACTTCGCGCGATGCGAGTAGAGCTGCATCAGCTCGCGATCGATGCCGGCATCGTCGGCTTCTTCGATGTCTTTCTTGAGCGCGAGATATTCGGCGATCGCTTCATCGAGACGGGCAGGGTCGCCGTAGCGTTCCCCGCTGTCGGAGAACTGCAGCGCGAAGGCGAGCTCGGCCCGGATGTTGATGTCTTTCGGGTCGAGCTCCTTCGCCTTGCGGTATTCGGCGATCGCGCCTTTGAGATCGGCGCCGGTGCGCCATGGACGTCCGATCAGATCGTTCGTCAGCACGTACGCGTAGACCGCGTGTGCGCGCGCCGATTTCGGTTCGATCTCCACCGCCTTCTTCGCCTCGCGGCGCGCGGCGGCGCCGAGACCACCGCTCAGCAGCGTGTGCGCGACGTCGGCGCGATGCAGACCTTCCTTCGGATGGAGCTCGGCGACGCGGCGGAACTCCGCGACCGCCTGGCCCACTTCCCCGCTTTCGAGGAACTTGCGCCCTTTCTGATCGAAGTAGAAGAGGAAGGCTTTTTCTTCGTTCAGTTTCACCACCGCTTCGCGCAGCTCTTCGAACTGTGCGGCGGTGATGCGGCGCGGGCCCGAATCCATCTTGTAGTTCGCGACCACGGCGCCGTCGGCGCGCGTGCTGTAGCTCTTCGTGATCGTGGCGGTGCCGAGCCTGAGCG
The DNA here is from genome assembly GCA_036261885.1 of Thermoanaerobaculia bacterium. Classification (GTDB taxonomy): domain Bacteria; phylum Acidobacteriota; class Thermoanaerobaculia; order Gp7-AA8; family Gp7-AA8; genus QHVT01. The sequence continues at coordinate 286,718 of DATAJY010000015.1, forward strand.
TCTCGGGCTCGGGGATCTGACGCGGCTCGTAGCCGAGAGGCGGATGAAGAATGTAGGTGAGCTCGAGGACGTACGGCTTGGCGAACAGGTAGTCGTACTTGCGGGGCTTTCCTTCCGCCTCTTCGCGAGCCTTGGTGCTCTGATGAAAGTCGGACGGCAGATCGCCGACGAGGCGCGACCAGAAGATGCCGACGGCCGCTTCGCCTTCCGCGGTGACGCCGCGTCCCGCTTCCTTCGATTCGATGGTCAGCACGAACGGCTTCGCCAGCGCGCGCGAATCACTCTTCTCCCACTTCACGAGCTCCTTGGCGAGGTACGCCTGTTCGACGTACGACTTCATCTGCTCGCCGATGCTCTTGGTGTCGGTGGTGTTGTAGTAGCGGCGATTGGTCCGCTCGTCGCTGCCGTGGTACTCGTTCGTTTCGATGATCCGCGCCTTGCCGTCCTCGGAGAGGAAGAACTCGCGCGTCTCGACGGTGCGATTCGCACTCGCTTCCGCGAGCGGCGTGCGCACCAGCGCGGTGGTGTCGTTCCTGGCGACGAGCACGAGCCGTCCCTGATCGGAGTCCGGCAGCTCGCCGGCGCGCGCGAATTCGTCGGTCGGATCGATCCACATGCCGTCGCCGGTCTGGACGATGACGTGATTGAAATGTCCGAGGCCGGGGAGCTCTGGCTCGACGTCGAAACCCCAGCCGGAGTTGATCAGCACCGCATGCGCGGGGATGCCGGCCTGGCGCAGCATGGCCACGAGCAGCGTTGCCTTGTCTTTGCAGTCGCCATACTTGTTGCGCAGCGTCTCGGCCGGCGTGCGCGGGAAGATCGAGCCTTCTCCGAACTCGACGCCGGCGTAGCGGACGTCGCGCTCGATGGCCGCGAGAATGCGGCGGATTTTCTCCTGCGGCTCTTTCGCGTCGCCGATGGCGGCCGCCGTCGCTTTGGCCACCGAACCGAGGTCGCCGATCTTCTCGTCGACGATCTCGCTGTAGCGCTGCGCCACGGTCTGCCACGACCTGCCGGTCGTCCAGGCGACGTACGACTTCGAGTTCACGTCGGGCGGGACATACCACTCCATCCGTTCGAGCGCGTTCTGCGGACCGGTCTCGAACAACAGCCGCGTGACGCCGTTCGCTTCGGTGCGCTGCGGCTCGATGCGCGGCTCGCTCTTGTTCGCGAGCTTCACGTCGAGCGTGGACGGATACTCGAGCACGAGCCTCGACTGGCGTGTCTCGACCCAGCGTCCGAACTGATGGCGATCGGCCATGCCGGTGTCGCGCAGCGGGTTCTTGTCGCGATAGGTGATGGTCTGTTCCACGACCGCGCCCGGCGCGACCGCGGGAATCGGTCCGCTGAGAATGCGCGTGTCGCTGAACATGTCGGGATCGTCTTCGGCATCGCCGGCGCCGAACGATTTCGGATCGAGGCGATGCACCGCGCCGTCGGCCGTGATCACGCGCGCGTCGACGGTCGGACGCTCGTGATACCACGGCTGCCACGACGTCTCGATCGTGGCCCAGCCATCGACCGCGCTCTCATCGATGACGCGGAAGATCAGTCGCTCGACGCGCGTGGCGCGCCCGTCGGCCTCGAAGCGGACGACGTTCTCGTCGAGCAGCACGATCACGCCTTCTTCGGGCTTCTGCGGTTTGATCGATTCCGCGGCCGCGAGCAGTGCCTTCGGGTCGGACGCGAACGGCGCGCCGTCCCAGACTTCGGCTGCATTCAGGCTGAGGGAAAAAGAAAGAACGACGAGCGCGAGCGCGCGCGGAAGAAGACGAAACATCGATTTGGACTCCGGATTTGGGGTTGACCGCCTGGACCTCTGGTCCGGCATGGTAGGGCTAGAGCTTCTCTGCCACAAATAAAATCGAAGCGGCACGGTGGAGCTCGTCGAATGCCTTTTCGCGCGGCGAGCCGTGAAAATACTTGCGCGGCGCGAGAAAGGGCATGGCCCGCCCGACGCGATACACGCTTTCGAGCAGCAGCTTCTGCACGCGGGGATAGCGTCCCATTTTCGCCAGCGCGTGCAGCGTGTCGTACGACGACCAGAGCCGCACCACGCGCAGCCCCGCATCGCGCATCACCTTCATGACGCCGAAGGCGGTGTGATGAAAGTAGGAATCGTGAAACGGCTCGCCCTGCGACACGCCGCCGAAATAGATTCCGCCGCCGCGCAGCACGCGCGCCACTTCGCGCACGGCCAGAAACGGGTCGTACAGATGTTCGAGCACGGCGTACGAGAGCACGGCGTCGAACGTCGCATCGCCGAAGGGAAGCGCGTGCGCGTCCGCGAGGAGATCGGCCGCGCTGGAGCCGTAATCGATGCCGACGTAATTCGCGCCGATGTGCTGGGCGGGGACGGCCTGGTCGCGCGGACCGCAGCCGAGGTCGAGCAGATTCATGTTCGGCCGCAGCCACGCGCTCGCGGCGGAGAAGAGCTCGGAGGAGTCGCGTTGCGCGGGAGGTCCGTCGTAGACCAGAGGCGGACGCTCGATGAGCACGTGGTGCAGATCGTCCGGCGCGCTGGAGCCGATCGAAATCGTCTGCGCCCGCGGTTGCGGATTCTGCGGACGAAGGTCGAGCGGCTCCCCATCGGGCACGCGGAAGCCGCACGTGCAGGTAAACGCGAGCTCGAGAGGGCGCTGACAATCCGGACAGGCCAGATGTCGCTCGAACCACGCGTCGTGCATGGCGCATTGTGCACCGGGAACGCCGCCGCTCTCAGACGGAAGCAGGACGGGCGGGTTTACACTCCGCGCATGGATTTCAATCGGATCATCAAAGCGGTCGTGGTCCTCGGCCTCGTGCTGTTCGTCTGGAAAGCGGGGTTGCCGTGGCTGAAGAAGCAGAACTTCGGCGGCTCCACCGCGTCGAGCAGCGCCACCGGCAGGAGCGGCGCCGAGTCGTCGTGCATTCGCAGCGCGGAGAACGCATCGGGCGCCTGGGGCAACGGCATCGGCCGCTTCGTGAATCCGCCGTACGACACCAGCGCGTGGGCGAGCTTCCGCTCCGACGTCGAATCGAAGATCGGCAATGCGGAGTCGGCGTGCAGCTGCACGCAGGAGTCGTGCGAGAAAGTGCGCACCTCGATGCGCGAATTGCGCGGCCTGATCTCCGAGATCGACGGCGCCATCCGCGGGAACGGCTCGTTCCCCGAAGACGCGGTGGCGCGGCAGGAACGGATCGATACGCTCATCAATGAAGCGGGAGACCTCGTGAGGGCAGGCAAGTAGTGCCGGAGATCGCGAGCCCTCCCGAGCTTCCGTCTCATCTGCTGCACGGCGTCGGTCCCGGTGATTTCTGGGCCGTCGGCCAGCACACGGTTGGTCTGGTCCGGCAACTCGCGCACCTCGGCGGCGCGAGCGAGCGCGTGCTCGACATCGGGTGCGGCATGGGCCGCGTGGCCTGGCCGCTCGCGCAGGCGCTCGATGAACGAAGCACCTACGACGGCTTCGACACGCTTGCGCCGTACGTCGAGGCCTGTCGCGAGCGGCTGGCGTTGAATCCCGAGCGATACCGCTTCCATCACTTCGATCTGCACAGTTCGCTCTACAACCCGAACGGCGCGATCCGGTCGGAGGATTTTCACTTTCCGTGGAACGACGGCGCGTTCACGCTCGCCATCGCCACCTCGCTGTTCACGCATCTCACGCCGGCGGCGGCGACGCACTACCTGCGCGAGATTGCCCGCACGCTCGCGAGGGGCGGCCGGCTTTACGCGACGTTCTTCGTGCTCGACGATCATGCGCGCGAGTTGATGCGCGAACGTCCGACCGATCCCGACTTTCGTGCGCCGTTCCCCGAGGGGATGTACGCGGATGCGGAGAATCCCGAGGCCGCCGTCGCATTCGATGCGCAGTGGTTGTTGAAGACGTTTCTCGAGGCCGGCTACAAGATCGAACACTACGCGCCCGGCTACTGGCGGCGCACCGCCGGCGCGGAGTATCAGGATGTCGTCGTGGCGTCGAAGACGTAGCTGCGCCGTCAGCCGCGTTTCTCGTCGGTCAACGTCGCCAGCGCGGAGACGCTGATGCCTTCGAGCGTCGAGACGAGCGAGCCGAGATCCTCGATCTGTTCGAGTCGCGCGATGGCCTGCTTCACGCGTGGATCGGCGACCGCCTTGTAGCTCTTGAAGCGATGGGCCATGAAGCGCAGCAGCGGGATGAGCGTGCCGTTGATGAGATACGCCTCGCGCGAGATCAGGCCTGCTTCCTGTTGCGCGGGCGCCGGGGCCGGTGACGCGGCGATCGGGAGTCGCGCCGCGTGCAGCTCGCGGAGCGCGAGCAGCGTTTCGTCGAGTTTCGCGAGGTAAGGGGTGAGGTCCATCGGCGGCGCCGAGGAGGTCGTGACGGCGATCGTTTCCTCGAGGCGCGGCGTGCTCTCGAATCCGGCGATCGCTTTGGCGACTTCGCCGATGCGGTCGGAGACGACGCTCAGCTCGGCCATGACGCGCGCGGCAGGATCGGCTTCCGTGCCGCCGAGGCGTTGCACGCGCACGAAGCCGCGGCGGATGTCGTCCCAGCGCGCGGTCTGCGTCTCGTTCAGGCGGCCGCGGATCTCGGCCAGCTTCAACAGGTTCTCTTCGGCACCGGTGGTGAGCGTCTGCGCTTCGCCGAGGTAGTGATCGTCGATCAGACGTTCGAGCTCGGCGTCGTTCATCGCCGGAAGCACCTTCTCCGCGAGCTTGGACATGTTGCGATACGAGCCCTGCAGCTTGAACGGCGGCTCGGTGCGATAGGCGTTCTGCTGCGCGGCGGAGAGCACGTACTGGCGATTGATCCTCGAGAGGAGTTGCTGCACGCGTACCAGGTGACGCATCGTGCCGAGCAGCTCGTTGAGCTCGACGCTCGAGTAGCCGTGCGCGAGTTGATCGGCCTGAATCGCTTCGCCGCGGGCCATGCGCACCAGTTTGTGCACGTCTTCCGGCTCGCGCGTGAGCAGCGGTGCGGTGATCGGATTCGCGGTGAGCGCATTTTCGATGTAGCTCAGCTCGAACAGTTCGTCGCGGCCCTGCAGCACTTCGCCGAGGTTGTAGACGTCGGCGCGGTTGGCCAGCATGTCCGGGATCTCGAACTTCTCACCCGACTCCGTGTACGGATTGCCGGCCATGCAGACCGCGAAGCGTTTGCCGCGCAGGTCGTAGGTCTTCGTCTCGCCGCGCCAGACGCCTTCGATCTTGCGCTGGGCGTCGCAGAGCGAAATGAATTTCTGGAGGAACTCGGCGTGCGTGTGCTGGATGTCATCGACGTACAACAACACGTTGTTGGCCATCTCCAGCGCGAGGTTGAGTTTGATGATCTCCTGCCGCGAGGTCGCATTCGGCGCTTCCGCGGGATCGAGCGAACGGACCGAATGTCCTAGCGCGGGACCGTTGATCTTCACGAACACGAGCCCGAGCCGCTGCGCGATGTACTCCATCAGCGTGGTCTTGCCGTAGCCCGGCGGCGAGACGAGCAGCAGCAGTCCCATCAGATCGGTCCGTTTTTTCTCGCCCGCCACGCCGATCTGTTTGGCCAGGTTGGCTCCGATCAGCGGCAGGTACACCTCGGAGATCAGTTTGTTGCGGACGAACGCCGACATGATCTTCGGCTGCAGCTCGCCGAGACGGAGCCGCTTCCGTTCGCGCTCGAGAATGGCCGTGCGCGTCTGCTGATACGCGCGGAAGCCCGGCACGCGCTGCGCCTGAAACGCCGTCAGCCGCGTCAGGAACTCATCGAGCTGCAGCTCGAGCGCACCGTTGACGACGCGCGGATGCTGCCCGAGAAGTCCTTCGACGTTTCTCGTGGTCGTCGCGGACGAGACCTCGCGCGAGAGCAATCCGTTCGTGAGGATGTGCGCGGCCGCTTCGATGTCCGGAACGTACGCGTGCACGACCGCCCACTGGCGGGGAAGGTCGAGGTCACGCACATCGACGGGGCAGCTCGCCTTGCTCGCTTCCGCGGCGAGAACGAAGCGGATGGGGGACGTGGCGATTTCCTCGTAGAGGTACTCGCCAGCGCCGGAGATGTTGCCGAGGTCGATGGGAAGCCATCGTTCGATGGCTTCCTGCAGTTCCTGGCGAAGCGCAACGCCGGCGTCGCTTCCCGGAGCGCCGGCTTCCCAGCCGGCCGGGTCGCCGGCATCCTTGCCGGCTTGAAGCCGGCGGTCCGGCCGGCTTGAAAGCCGGCGCTCCGAGATGGACGCCAGCGCTCCGCTTTGCGCGGCCCACTGTCCTTTCAACTTCTCATCGTCGAAGAACGCCCAGAACAGCGTGGCTGCCGCTCTTGCGGCGGGCGTGTATCGCAGCAGCCCGGCGGCGGAGCGCAGCGTCTGGAGCGCGGATGCGATCCGTTCCGCGTCGTGATCGTGCACGCCGCGCTCGTAGCCTTCGTCGTAGCGTTCGCGGAAATCGCCGCCGGTGAAGGCGAGGTATTCGGCGCGGTAGACGTCTTTCGTTTCGGAGACGAGCTCCTGTTCCCAGAAGTCTTTCGTCTTCTCGAACTCGGGATCGGTGATCGGCTCGAAGAAGCCGGTACCGGTGATGTGGAGGTGCGGCACACCGTCGCGCGGCACGACCGTCAGCTCGATCGACTGCGTGTTGACGCTGAAGCGATGCTGACCGAAGCGGACGATGTTCGCGCCCTCTTCGAACAATTCCTTCTTGTCGCGCAGCGTGCGCGCCGCTTCGTCGCGTGCCGCTTTGAGGCGGCCGTCGATTTCATCGGCGCGGACGATGTCGCCGAGCTCGCGCAGTTTCGCCGAGGTGGAGCGCAGCTTGGCCACCATCGCGTCGGAGGCGAAGAACGCGTTCAGCGCATCGACGTCGAGCAGCGTTTCGGCGCGACGGGCGATGCCCTGCAGGATGCGCTCGGCGGCGCTGCTCAGCTGTTCGGCGCGGCGCTGCCGCTGTTCGAGCAGCGACTGCTTCTTCGCGGAGAATGCCTCGTAGACCTCTTCGCGCTTGGTGGCCAGTTGGGCCGCGAAATCATCGAGCTCGCTGAAGCGCGTTTCGAGCTCTTCGAGCTGCAGCATGAGCTTCGAGAGCTCGGCGTCGCAGCGTTCCGGCGTGTCGGCGGAGGAGACCGCGTTGGTGACGGTCTGGGTGAAGAGCGCGAACTGCACGCTGAACTCGGCGACGCGTTCTTTCGACAGCAGCTCGCGGCGGCGCTGCGCGACGAGCGCACGCACGCGATTGAGCGCGCCGAGGAGCGTGGAGATGCGCTCCAGGATCTGAATGCGCACCGTGGGATCTTCGATCGTCAGCGAGCCGAGGATCTCGGTCAGCAGATTCAGCGACGCGATGACGCCTTCGCACTCCGCATTCAGCGCCTCGGCCTCGGGCGTTTTGGCAACGGCCGCGATCTTCGATTCGATCGCGCTCATCTGCTCCGCGAACGGGGCCAGCGCTTTTTCCTCGAGCAGGAACGTGACCGTGCGCCGCGACAGCTCTTCGAAGCGCTTGACCACCTCCGCTTCGAGCGCGTCGACCTTCGCACGATCGACGTACCGCAGCTCGCGCATGGAGATGATCTGTCCCTGCTTCGAGCGCAGCGCGGCGAGCTGCTTCACGTATTCATCGATCGCCTTCGGCTCGTCGCTCTTCGCGTCGAGGGAGCCTTCGACGTCGGCGACGGCCTTTGCCGCCTGCGCGCGCAGCGCTTCGACCTTTTCGAACTCGTCGATGATCAGCTCCGCGTTCGCGCGGATCTCCTTCACCGACGACTGCAGCTCTTCCGCTTCCGGGTGGCCGAGCCAGTGATAGGCGTCGAGCGTGCGGGCGGAGGCGGCGATGAGATCCTCGTACGTCGCGCGCGTCGGGGTCTGGTCGTCGATGAGACGGCAGATCGACAGGGCCGAGGAGAGCCCGCGCACGAGCTCGCGATTGCCGATCTTCTCGAGATGCGAATCGGATTTCGGCCGCGTGGCGACGTGATCGTCGCTCATGAACGGCGTCTGCCACACCTGCATGGCGTGCACGCGCGTCGGCTCGTTGCCGGCGGCCTGGAACACGATCATCTTGCCGTCGGAAAAGAGGCTGAAGCCGTGCACTGTCAGCGGATTCACGACCTCTTTGCGAATGAGGTTGTACGGAAAGAGGAGCGTGCGTCCCTCGTCGCGGCGATGGAAGACGTACAGGACGTCTTCACCATTCGGCGCGCGGGTGATGCGCATCAGCTCCATCTCCGCGGGATCGTGCTCGAAGAGCTTCGTCTCGCCGGTGCGCAGCGTGTAGCCGCCCGGAAAGATGATGCCGTGATCTTCCGGCAGCTGGATGCACGCGTAGCCGATCGCGTCGATGCGCTGCACGCTCTTCACGCGGCGGTTGAAAACGTAGTAGCGCCACGTTTTCTCGCGATACGGCAGGAGCTTGATGAGGATCAGGCTGCCGACGATGGCGTAGTGGATCTGCGCGTCGTCGAGAGACTGATCGGCATCGTCGACCGGCTCGCTGTAGATGCCTTTGCCGGTCTGGGTGTTGTCTTCGATCTTGATGGTGACGTCGCCGCCGAGAGTCTCGACGAACACTTCATCGTGGATCGAAACGTGAGGGAAACGTCCGGCCACGTGATCTTCGCGCGTGGTCTGTGTCCACTCGAAATCATGACGGGGTGGAAAGACGTGATCGCGCTCGCCGCGGTTGTCGACGTAGGTGACGCGGCCGTCGACGCTGACGTTCCAGCGGAAGACGCGCAGATCGGTCGGTTTGTCGCCGGTCTGAAACACGGCCAGCAGCTTCGCCTCGACGCGCCGCAGCTGCAGGAGCTTCGAATTCTTGTAGTACTGGTAGAGCTCGCGGAAGTCTTTGAGAAAGACCTCGTCGCGCAGAAAGTTCTCCGGCGAATCGGCCGGCACCGGCGTGATCTCCGCGTCGAAACGATGGAGCGAGAAGACGTCTTCGATGCGGGTCTCGGTCTTGAGGCCGAGAAAGACGTTGTAGCCGAAGAGCAGGAGACCGCCGACTTCGACGATGTCGCGCGGAACGCAGTTGTTCTCGGTGCGAATGCGATCGCTGCCGAGGAGCGCCATCTCCGCGCCGCCGAACAGCTCGATGCGCCGCTTGTTGAGCCGCTCCGCCTTCGCCGCCAGCACCTTCCCGGTGCCGGCCAGCCGCTCGCGGAGAACTTCGTAGGTGCCTTGTTCGATCATCGGAATCGGTAGTCGGTTGTCGGTAGTCGGTAGTCGGTGGTCGGGAGAACGGGTCGTCGCGGACTGCCGGTCGTCGTTACGTCGGGAGGGTGGTGGCCTCCCGACATCCGACTCCCGACAACCGACTACCGATTCATCAATCCGCCCTCACCACCGGGACCTTGGCGCTCGGGGGTACGACGAGAGGTTCTTCTTTCTCGGGGGCTTTGACGCCGAGGCGGTCGAGGATGGCCTGGGCGGCGTCGCTTTCGCCGATGAAGTGATCGACGGCTTTGCCGAGGCCGATCGAGTTGACGATGCGGTCGAGGAACTGGCCGTCGCCGCCGACGATGTCGATCTTGGCGGTCTTGAGGGCGTCGCCGAGGATCTGCGCTTTTGCTTTCTCGATGTCGAGACGGGCGCGCAGGGCTTCGGTGCCGAGGACGCGCTGGTTTTCGCTGGTGATGCGGAACTCTTCATGCTCGCGCGATGCAACGTCGAGCAGTTTCATCGCCTCGGCCTTCTTCTCGATGCCGTTCGCCTCGGCGACGAGCTTCTCCTGAATGCCGGCGGCTTCCGCGAAGGCCTTGTCCCGCAACACCGATGCCTCGGCGGCGCCGACCTTCTGCATCGCCACGGCCTGCGCCTCGCGCACCCGCACCTGCGCCAGCCCCTGCTTCTCGGTCGCAAGCGCATCCGCTTCCTTCACCTTCGCTTCGGCGAGCCCCGGCGCCGCGCTCTCGGCCTGCAGACCCTCGGCGGCGCGAATCTTCGCGCGCGCCTCCCGATCGGCGGCTTCCAGTTCCGCTTCCGCGTGCGTGATCCGCTCTTTCGCGCGATGCACGGACGCCTGTTCGGCGGCTTCCGCGGCCTTGATGTCCTTGACCAGCTTCTCCTGCGCTTCCGCCTCGGCGGCGATGATCACCGCATCGCGATTGCGCTTCGCATCCTCGGTAACCTGCACCGTCTTGATGCGCTCCTGCTCCTCGACCACCGAGCGCTCGACGATGACGCGCTCGCGAATCACATCCTGAATGGCCTTGCGCTCCACTTCGAGCGCCTTCTCTTTCTCGATCCGCGACAGCTCGACGGCCCGCTCGCGCGACACCGCTTCGAGCACGCGGTCTTTCTCGACGCGCTCGGTTTCGATGCCGACCACGCGCTCGCGATTCTTCTGCGCCACTTCCACCTGGCGCTGCTTGTTCTGCTCCGCCACCGCGATCTGTTCGTCGCTGGCGATGCGCGCCGTCTCCGCGCGCAGCTTCTCTTCGGCCTGAATCTTGTGCAGCTCGGCCGCTTCGCGCGCGCGCACCGATTCGATCTCGCGCTGCTGCTTGGCCATCGCATCGGCCTGCTGGCGCTCGAGCTCGAGAATCGCCTCCGCCGCCTCGACGTCCTGCTTCTTGGTCAGCTTCCGCTCGGTGTTCTGGAACTCGTTCGTCTTGACGTGCTCGGTCGAGGTCAGGTCCGTGATCTTGCGGATGCCCTGCGCGTCGAGGATGTTCATCGGATCGAGGTTCACGATCGGCGTCTGCTCGAGATAGTCGATGGCCGCGTCCTCGAGGACGTAGCCGTTCAGGTCGCGGCCGATGAGATTGATGATCGCGTCCCGGAACTCATGGCGCTTCGTGTAGAGATCGACGAAGTCGAGCTGCTTGCCGACGGTCTTGAGGCCTTCCGAGAACTTCGCGCTGAACAGCGCCTCCAGCGTGTGCGGATCGGAGGCGCGCAGACACCCGATCGACTGCGCGACCTTGATCACGTCTTCGACCGTCTTGTTCACGCGCACGAAGAACGTGACCTTGATGTCGGCGCGGATGTTGTCGCGGCAGATGAGGCCGTCCTTCGCGCGGCGATCGATCTCGATCGTCTTGACCGAGATGTCCATCACCTCGGCTTTATGGATGATCGGCAGCACCGTCGCGCCGGTGAACGTCACCTCCGGCTCGGCTTTCATCTTGTTCACGATCAGCGCCTTGCCCTGTTCGACCTTGCGGTAGAACTTGGCGATCATCACGCCGATGACGAACAACGCCACGACGAGCAGGGCCACTCCGACGATCACGGCAACAATCAGGTCCATTGTTTTTTCTCCTTAGCTCTCCGCCTGCGGACGAGGGGCGAGCACGGCGTCTACCTCGGCGATCGACGCGTCGATCGGTCCCACGTGGTAGAGCCCTTCATTGGGGTCGTAGTCATAGACGATGGCCTTGCTGCCGACCGTCAGGATGTTCTCGCGGAAGCAGCGCACCTGCGCAATGTTTCCGCCGATCTCGGCGATGCCGGAGTGATCGTCGACACGCAGCGAGCGAACTTCACAGATTTTCCCGACCAGCTGCGTGTTGTGCGTTCCGCCGACCACCTGGAAGAAGCCTTTGAACGGACGGACCGCCACCGCGCCGGCGGCGAGGCCGACGGCACCCGCACCGAGAAAGATCGCGCTGTCGACGAGCAGCGAGTCGGGAAGAAAGCGGTCGGCGAAGAAGCTCGCCATCCACGCGAAGATCGTGGCCACTCCGGCCACGATCGTGACCGGGATGCTCGACACGCCGAGCATCGACAGCGCCCCTTCGAGCACGCTGTCATTCACGTCATCGACGCCGAGCGCGCCATCGAGCCACTCGAAATCGGCCGCGCCGAGCACCGTGGCCAGCGAATAAAGCAGAAAAAATCCGAGCAGCACGGTGAAGACAACCGTCGGGAACGCAAGGGCCGCGGAAAAGAAGGCGCTCATGGAAGTTGGCTGGATGAAAGTGGAGATAACTATTTACAGGACGGAACGACGCGCGTCCACAAAAATCGGATCGTAACGTAGGGGCGGCTTCCGGAAGGGTGGTGGGCGAGAGCAGGCCCGGCCGGCTGGAAGCCGGCGCGACGTTTCTGGAACGCTGCGTCAGGAGCAGGGGAGGGAGATTTTTACTTCCACGCCGCTGCCGACGTGGACGGCCAGCTCCTGGCGCGTGCCGTAGAGGTAGGCCAGTCGGGCGCGCGTCGTGGAGAGGCCGATGCCGTCGCGCCACTGGTCGGGGTCGAGGATCTCGCCGTCGTTCTGTACGGCGAGCTGCATCGAATCGCCGTGGCGCTCGGCGGTGACGTGGATCCGGCCGCGGCCGTTCGTGCCGAGGATGCCGTGGCGGATGGCGTTCTCGACGAGCGGCTGCAGCAGGAACGACGGAACGCGGGCATCGAGGAGATCATGCTCGACGTCCATCCGCACATCCAGCGCATCGCGAAAGCGCACCCTCTCGATGTCGATGTACGCGTTCGTGATCTCCAGCTCTTCGCGCAGCGTCACTTCCTGCGACAGCGAGTCTTCGAACGAGACGCGCAGCAGTCGCCGCAGGCGGTCGATCATCAATCGCGCGGCCGGCGGATCGCGCCGCACCAGTGTGAGGATCGAGTTGAGCGTGTTGAAGAGAAAGTGCGGCGCGATGTTCGTTCGCAGCGTGCGCAGTCTTGCTTCGGCGATGAGGCGCGTGAGGTGGTCGGCGGTGAGGCGGCTGTTGCGTTGCCTCTGCGCGAGCGCATCGAAGCGCACGGCGCAGGTGACGATCGCGGAGAGGATCAGCGTCGTCGGCAGCGTGCCCCAGCCGCGCATCGCCAGGCCGCCGTTCTCGAGCGGCCGCAGCGCGAGCTCGACCACCGAGGCATGGGCGAGCCACGCCATCACCAGCACCACGTTCGATTGCACGCGTCGCGCGGGGACGATCACGACGAACGAGAACAATCCGCCGACGGCGTAGGCCGGCAGCACGCGCGCGAGGAGGAGCCAGTCCTGACCCTCCGTGCGCAGGTTGTCGAGCACGAAAAAGCCGTTCAGCAGAAACGCGAAAACGAAGAAGACGCTCGCGGCGGCGAAATCGGGCGGAATCACGGAGAGCAGCGGTCGCCGCGGCGCGCGTTTCCTCCGCTCGGTGCGCGGTGCGACCGCCGTGTTGCGGATGCGCTCGAGCTGCGCGCGCAGCGATGCGGCGAGTTGTTCGAGACGCGACTCGGCCGCCGCGGAATCGCGCTCGAGATCGCTTTCGATGCTCGCCAGCGCGTCGAGAATCGGCTTTCCTTCGAGCTGGCCGCGGACGGCATCGAAGCTCGCGCGCGCGGCGCGGCTTTCGAGACGCGCCACCGCGAGCTCGGTGCGGCGGGCACGCGCGCGCCGCCGCTGTACGGCCACCGCCGCGATCATCGCGCCGTACACGAGCAGGTCGAACTTCAGATAGCTCGACCAGAGCGCGCCGAGCTGCGTGAGAAACGGAGCGCGCGCGCCGAGCAGGCGGCCGAAGAAGATGCAGAGCGTGGTGTGCGTGAGGTTCGTGAGCATCGCGCCGGCGAAGTGAATCGCCGCCGCGCGCATGCGGGTCGTGCCGTCGATCGGAAAGCGCACGGCCAGCGCGATCACGAACGGCGCGTACAACGCGAACGACGCCCACGCGAACCAGGTGCGCAGCCAGGCGATCGGATCTTCGACGAGTGCTTGAATGGCGCTGGGGGTGAGGAGCACCAGCGCCGCGAACAGCGGCATGCCGAGGACGAACAGCCGGAGAAGAGGCCGCAGCGCGCGCGGAATCATCAGAACGCGCCGAGTCGCTGTTCGAGGTTCAGGCGGAAGCTCGCGGTGAGCCGGAAACTCTCGCCGCCGGCCAGGATCACGAGAAACGTCTCCTTCGCGTCGCGCCGCAGCTCGGCGATGCGCTCCGCGTTGACGAGCACCGAGCGTTGAATGCGCACGAAACCGTGCGGCGCGAGCCGCTCCTCGAGCGACGTCAGCGTCTGGCGGATCATGAACCGCTCGCCGTTGCGATGGATGCGCACGTAGTTGCCGACCGCCTCGATGGCGTCGATCTCCTGCGGCTTCACGAAGACGATGCGCTCACCCTGGCGGACGACGATCCGGTTCGACGGCTTCGCATCGAGAAATTCGCGCAGTCTCTGCTCGGCCGGCTGGCGCCGCGCGAGTTGCGATTCCGCGCGCTGCAGCGCCTCCGCGAAGCGCGCGCGCTCGACCGGTTTGAGCAGGTAGTCGACCGCCGCGATCTCGAAGGCGCGCACGGCGTGCTGATCGAAGGCGGTGGTGAAGATCACCAGCGGCAGCGGCGTGGTCTCGAGGCACGACAGCACCTCGAATCCATCCATGCCCGGCATGGCGATGTCGAGCAGCACGACGTCCGGCAGGAGCGTCTCGATCGCCTGCACCGCCTCGGTGCCGTTCGCCGCCTCGCCCGCGATCGTCACGCGCGCATGCTCCGCCGCGAGCTCTTTCATCCGCTCGCGTGCGAGGTATTCGTCGTCGACGATCAGCACTTGCATGTGGATGGACGGATAGTAGGACCTGTGGACCTGCGCATCCGCAACAAGCACGCAAACTTGGAGTGCCTCGGCGCCACCCCGCCCGCGGCGGGACGCCGCACTGCTCAGCCGGCGAGACGCCGGCGTTCCTAAGGCATCGCGGAGCGCCGGCGTCCGCGCCGGCTGAGCACGCGCCGTCTCGGCGCCGGCCCCCACCCGCGGCGTGACGCCGGCGTTCCTAGCGGCGTTGCAAGGTTGCGCTGAACGCTCCGTCGGCCCCCGCCACCACCCGCGCCGGTTCCGCGGTGTCGGAGTAAATCTCCACCGTCACGCCGGGGGCGGCGGTTCCGGAAACGACCGTCGCACCCGCTTCGTTCACGCGGATCTTCGTCACGCGTCCCGCGACCACGGCGGTGATGAGGTTGTCGTCGAACGTGTTCTCGACGTCGGCGACGACGCGCGTCGGCAGTGCACGCGCGGTGCGATTGCCGCGGAACGTCGAGCTCTCGATGGCGCTTCCTTCCGCGAGCGCGGCGCCGGTTTGATTGAGCAGGAAGAGCGAGTGGCGAATGCGCGAGCCGGCGCTTTCGACGACCAGGCCGTCGCCGGAGTTGCTGATCTCGAGGAACTCCGCGTCGATGCGCGACGTGCCGCGCGCGACGATGCCGGCCTGCAGCATGCCGGTCACCAGCACGCGCCGCAGCAGCGTGGCGCCGCGGGTCTCGATGCCGGTCGCCTCGGCGCGCGCTAGAAGCGTTCCGACGACCACGTTCTCCATCGACAGCGCCGCGGCCGCGCGCACGTGCGTCGCCGCGCCGGTGAGCGTGAGCTCGCGGAGGATGAGCGAGTCGGCCGCGTCGAATCCGACCGCCGCTCCGCCGAAGTCGATGGCGACGTCGGAGCGCGTCGGATTCAGCAGCGTCGTCTGCGCCAGTCCGACGGTCGTGACCGATCCGATCGGCATCGTCGACGCGCTGCCGCTGATGGTCAGCGGCACGGTGATGCGCGGCAGCGGCGCGGTCAGTGTCACGCTCGTGCGCAACCGGATCTCGTACGCGCCGCGCGACGCATTCGCGGTTTCGATCGCGGCGCGCAGCGTTCCTTCGTCGGTGACGTCGATGAGCGCGCGCCGCACCCGCAGCGGCGCAACGGATGGGAACCCATCCAATCCCGAGGCGCTGCGCGCGCTGACGCGAACGACATAGTCGCCGGCATCGAGCGCGGGCGGTTGCCACTCGGTGGTCTCGACGCTCGCCTCCCGCGCGACGATCTCCGCGCACGACGCATCGCGACACACCTCGGCCGTGTAACGGAGCGCTCCTTCGACGGCCGACCAGCGGATCGTCGGCCGCGGCGAGGCGGCATCGACCGGCGACAGCGCCGGCGCCACGAGGAGCCTCTCCGGTTTCGGCGGTTTCTTCCCCTCGGGGACCGCGACGCCCATGCCTTCGCCGACGTTCACCGACGCGCCGGCGCTGGCCACGCTCGCCGCGCCGCGATACGACATCACCTGCGCGGCCGTTCCCTCCTTGCGGAAACGCGCTTTCGCCGCACCGCCCACCGGTTTCGCGGTGGTGGTGCCGACGAAGATCTCGATGTCGCGCGACGCGTTCGACGGCGCCGGCTTGTTCGCCGGCTGCTCGAGGTCCGCATGTCCGTCGACGATCTCGATCTCGTTCGTGGCGCGGTTTGTCGCGGCGGTTTGCGTCCCGCGCAAAAACACGAGCGAGCGCTCGGTGAGCGTGAGCAGCGTGTTGTCTTCGAACTTCAGTTCCGCCGACGAGGCTTCGTACGTGCGAATGCCGTTGCGCTCCCCGAGTTGATCGCCGGCGCGCGCGGTGGTCCACGGTGCGGGCTCCGGTTTTTTCTCGACGCGGCGGGCCACGCGATTCACGAGCGCGGAACGCGCCGGCAGCGTGCGCGAGAGGATCACCCGCACGCGCTGCCCCGGCTTGAGCTTGTTCGGATCGGCGATGCCGGGGTTGAGCTTCCAGTTGTCGCGCCAGTCCGCCGAGCTGCCGAGGTATTTGACGGTGATGCGGCTGAGCGTCTCGCCCGGTTGCACGACATGCCAGCCGATCGTGTCATCGGCGGCAATGCGGACGGCGGACAGCAGCAGAACCGCGAGAAGGATTCGTTTCATCGACTCATTCGCTCCAGAGAGATCGTCGGGATGAGCGTCGCCGAGCCGTGGCCTTTCGCCGGAATCGCGCCGGTCACGGCTTCGAGCTTCCACTCGAGATTATGTTTGCGGGTCAGAAGATCGAGTCCGTTCGCGACCTCGGCGGTCGTCGACGGACGGTCATTCGGATGTTTCTGCATGAGCGCGGTGACGAGCCGCGAGAGCGGCTCCAGCAGCTCGCGATTGCCGTCCTTCACCGCCTCCGCGAGCGGCGGCGGCGCGGTCAGGATCGCGGCGAGGATGGTTTCGCGCGCACCGTCGCGCTCGAACGGATTCTCGCCGGTGGCGCATTGATAGAGGAGCACGCCGAGGGAGAAGAGATCGCTGCGCGAGTCGCGGCCGGTCGCGGTCGCAACTTCGGGCGCGATGTAGCCGGGCGTGCCGAAGACCATCTCCTGATCGTTCGCGACCGTCATCACCAGCGCGGCCAGACCGAAGTCCGCGACCTTGATGGCGCCGTCGTAGCCGAGCAGCACGTTCGCCGGTTTGATGTCGTGATGCTGGAAGCCGCGGATGTGCGCGGCTTCCAGCGCGCGCGCCACCGCCGCGCCGATGAGCACCACCTGCTCCGCGGACATCCGGCCGTAGATGTCGAGATACGCCTGCGCGCTCATGCCGTCGACGAGCTCCATGGCGATGAACGCGGCCTGCGGCGTGTCCTCGACGTCGAAGACCGAGATGATGTTCGGATGATTCACGCTCGCCGCGGTGATCGCCTCGACGACGAGCGTGTCGACGAGCTCGCGCGCTTCCTCCGGCGCCACGCTCTCGAAGCGCACGGTTTTCAGCGCGACGGGGCGGCGCAGTTTCGGATCCCAGCCGCGGAACACGGTGCCCATGCCACCCTGGCCGATGATGCCGGTGACCTGGTAGCGCCCGAGGAAGACGCGGCCGAGATCTTCCTGATCGGCGATGCGGCGCTCGATCTTCTCGGCGCTCGCGCGCAGTTGCTCGATCTCGCTGCCGTGCGGAATCGGTGTGCCGGCGAGTTTCTGCTGCGCGCGGATGACCGCGCGGATCGGCTTGACGATCGTCCGTTGCGCGGCGATGGCCACGAGCACCGCCAGCACGAGCGCGACCGCGGTGGCGATCACCGCGCGGCGGCGCATCGTGGCGGCGATTTCGTTGGCGCGCGCGAACGGCTGCCGCGACAGCACGAACCAGTTCGTGCCGGCCACCGGTGCGAACGCGCCCATGATCTCGTTGCCGTTCGTGTCGTGGTACGCGCCGGTGCCGTTGACGCGTGCGGTGCGCGCGGCTTCGATCATCGGGCGCGGAAACGTCGCCAGCGTGCCGCGGCCGGCGAGCAGTCCGGCGGGGGAGGCGAGCACCATCTCCGCTTCGTCGCCGACTTCCGCGGGATCGAGCGCATCGTCGATGGTCGGCACTTCACCGAGGAGGCGGAGCGTGCCGCCGCCGGCAAATGGTTCGGAGATGAGCAGCCATTGCGAGCCGCCGCTCGACCAGAGCCGCGGCTCGACGGTCAGCGGCAGCGCGCCGGCGCGGTCGGTGATGCCGCTGCGCTGCGCGCGAATGACCACTTCGTTGCTCGGCGTGACGATGTCGATCATCCCGATCGACGGATCGGAGCCGAGGATCTCGTAGAGCAGATTCTTCGCGACGTCGGAATGCGGATCGCTGGTGATCGACGCGTTCAGCGCGAGGGAGCGGGCGAACGAACGCCGCGCTTCGACGGTGGTGGCGATGCGCTCCGCCGCCGTCGACGCCGCCACCGCGTGCGTGCGCAGCACCTGCTCGTGCATCCCCGCGCGATTGACGTCGAAGAGCGACCACACCGCATAGCCGAGCGGGAGCACCGCCACGAGCGCAAGCGCCAGTGAGACACGAACGATGAGCGGCAAGGGACGGCGGAGCATGGACGCGGGGAGGGATTATGAACGCGGCGCGCTCCTGCCGAAAGGGACGAACGCCCCGATCGACGGGACCATCCTCCTTGCGCCGTGCGAAGGTCATTGACGACACTCCCATCGTGCCGGAGCGTTTGCGCCGCAGTCTCGTGCTGGCCACGACCATCGTCGTGGCGTGGGCGTTTTTCGGTTCGTTTTTCGCGACGCAGGACATTCTCTTCGCGCAATTGCGGGGGCGCGGACAGTTCGATCTCGGAGAAGTCGCGCTGGCCAACGCGATCTCGATCGTGTTGTGGATGCTGGTCACGCCGCTGATGCTCTTCGTGCTGGAGCGCATTCCGCTGCGACGTTCGCGGTGGATCGTGGCCACGCTCTCGATCGTCGGGCTGCTGTTCGGAAGTGCTCTGCTGCGCTGCCTGGTCGACGTCGCGTTCCTGTACTTCTGCGAACGGAAACTGTCGCAGGAGGAGATCGTCAGCGCGATCCTGCTGCGGTTCCACAGCAATATGATCCTCGGCGCATTCGTGCTGCTGGCGGGCGTTTTGTTCGATTTTTTTCGAACGATGCGCGAGAAGGATCGCCGCGCGCTCACGCTGGAGACGCAGCTCGCCCGCGCACAGCTCGAACAGTTGCGCGGACAACTGCAGCCGCACTTTCTCTTCAACGCGATCAACGGCATCGCCGCGCTCGTGCACACCGATCCCGATCGCGCCGACGAGATGCTGATGGAGCTCGCCGCGCTGTTGCGATCGACGCTCGACCTCGGCCGTGCCGACACGATTCCGCTGCATCGCGAGCTCGAGCTCGTCGATCACTATCTGCGCATCCAGACCATGCGCTTTCACGACCGGCTGCGGGTCACGCGCACGGTCGACGCCTCGGCGCTCGGCTGCGAGGTGCCGGCGCTGCTCCTGCAGCCGCTGCTCGAGAATTCATTGCGCCACGTCGTCGCCCGGCGTGCCGAAGGAGGGACTGTCGAGTTGCGCGTGAAGCGTGAGGAAGGGCGCCTGCTGCTGCGCGTCGTCGACGACGGACCGGGCTTCGATCCGGCCACGACGAAGCTCGGGGTCGGCATCACGAACACGCTGGCGCGCCTGGAACAGCTCTATCGCGGCGCGGCCGCGGCGACGTTCGAGAAAACGGTCGAAGGGTTCGTCGTGGCCATCGATCTTCCGGCGAAGGAGTGCAGCGCATGATCCGCACGGTGGTCATCGACGATGAGCCGCTCGCACGCGAGCGCGTCCGGCAACTGCTCGCGAAACATGAAGACATTCAGGTGATCGGCGAGGCGGGTGACGGCGTTTCCGCGCGCACGCTGATCGCCGATGCCGGTCCCGATCTCGCGCTGCTCGACATCCAGATGCCGGCCATGAACGGGATGGACGTGCTGCAGTCGCTGCCGGAAGAGCGACGGCCGATCGTGGTCTTTCTCACGGCGTACGACGAATACGCGATCGAGGCCTTCGAGGCGGCCGCGCTCGACTACGTGCTCAAGCCGGTCGATCCGAAACGCCTCGCCCGCGCCCTCGATCGCGTGCGCCGGCAACTCGACCGCGGTGAGCCGAACGCCGCCGCGCCCGACCGCTTCCTCGTGCGCAAGAGCCGCGGCCGCCGCGTGATCGTGAAAGCGGAAGAGATCGAATGGATCGGCGCGGAGCGCAACTACGTCAGCCTCCACACCGCGGCCGCCTCGCACCTGATGCGCGAAGCGATCGGCCGCCTCGAAGAACAACTCGACCCCAAACGCTTCGCCCGCATCCACCGCTCCTCGATCGTCAACGTCGAGATGGTCCGCGAGCTCGCCACCGACGCCGACGGCAGCCTCTTCGTCACCATGCGCAGCGGCATCAAACTCCCCGTCGGAGAGAGTTATCGCGATGCGTTTGAAGCACGATTGGGAAAGGCGCTGTGACCGGATTGAGGATTATCGGGATTGAGGATTATCGGGATTGAGGATTGAGGATTGAGAATTGAAATCAAGCCTCGCGATTGCGACGGTCGTCGCGCAATCTTGCCAGTGCGTGATTTCAAT
Organism: Thermoanaerobaculia bacterium; assembly: GCA_036261885.1. Classification (GTDB taxonomy): domain Bacteria; phylum Acidobacteriota; class Thermoanaerobaculia; order Gp7-AA8; family Gp7-AA8; genus QHVT01. The sequence continues at coordinate 307,185 of DATAJY010000015.1, forward strand.
TTTCAATTTTCAATTCCGCCAATCAAGAATCCTCAATCATGGCCCGTTCTTCACCGACCGGATTTCTCGATCGTGCGCTCGTCCTCGGCGGGCGCACCTATCCCTACGTCGTCTACGTGCCGCGCCATTACGACCCGCGTCGCGCGTGGCCGGTGATCCTCTTTCTGCACGGCGCGGGCGAACGCGGCGATGACGGCCTGCGCGCCACCGCCATCGGGCTCGGCAACGCCGTGCGCTTCGCCCCCGGCCGCGTTCCGGCGATCGTCGTCTTTCCGCAGGTGCCGCTCGAACAGCGGTGGCTCGGCGAGCCGGCCGACGTCGCGATGCTCACGCTCGATCGCACGCTCTCCGAGTTCCACACCGATCCGAAACGCGTCTATCTCACCGGTCTCTCGATGGGCGGCTACGGCACGTGGCACCTCGGGCTCGCTCATCCCGATCGCTTCGCCGCACTCGCTGTCGTCTGCGGCGGAATCACGACGTACGAGAACACGTCGCTGCGCCAGTCGCCGCTCATCCCGAGCGGGAGCGATCCCTTCGCCTTCATCGCCGAGGCTTTGAACGCGAAACCGATCTGGATCTTTGATGGCGCCGACGATCGCGCCGTGCCGGTAAGTGAATCGCGACGGATGTACGACGCGCTGCGCAACGCGCACGCGAGCGATGTGCATTACGACGAGTTTCCGAACGTCGGCCACAACGCGTGGGATCCGGCGTACGCAATGGCGGAGTTGTGGACGTGGATGTTCGGCAAATCGCTGCCGTGACGATTCCGGGGTGGAGGTGCCGAAAGACGGCACCTCCACCGGTTGAATTCTCATCGTGCAGCCGGAGGGGCGGGATGCAGTTTCGCCCGCGCCGCTTGCAGCGCCACCTCCAGCGCGTCCGCCTTCGACGCCCTGAGGTCGGGAATCACGCCGACTTTCTGCCAGCCTCCCTTCGTGATCGGGTGCTGCGGCTTGCCGACCGAGATCGCGAGGTGCATGCCCCGGCCGATCGGCACCATCTGCACCGCGTAGCCGCCGCCTTTCGTCGTCTCGCCGACGATCGTGGCGCGGCCGAATTTCTGCGATGAGTATGCGAAGAACTCCGCGGCGCTGAACGTCACGTCGTTGCTCGTGAGGATGTACAGCGGCACGTCGGGACGGCGTTTCGATTGCGGCACCGCTTCGTCGGTGACCGAATCGATGTCGATGTCGGCAAAACGAAAATGTGCGCGCCCGAGCTGCTTGCGCGGCTCGGCGTAGAAGTAACTCAGCACATGCGTGGCCATCGCCTCGACGCCGCCGGGTGCGTTGCGCAGATCGATGATCACGGCGTCGGTGTTGGCGATCATCGTCATCGCCGCATCGGCCGCGGCCAGCGCCTCGGGCAGCGGCGGCGCGAAGCGATCGATGCGCACGAGGCCGACGTTCCCTTCGAGCACGCGCGCTTCCGTGAAACCGTAGTTCGTTTTGCGATAGAGATCGGCCGTGGCCATCACCGACGCGCCGATGCGCACCGGTCCGGAGCCCATCGCGCTCGGGCTGCGCATCATCTCGCGCAGTTGTTCGATGTTTCGATCCGCCTCGGCGCGTGTCGGCACCGGCATCGCCAGATCGTCTTTCCTCACGCGCGTGTAGAGATGTCCGTCGCCGGTCTGTTCCTGCAGATCGGCGGTCAGCTTCTTCGCGAACGCCTCCGGCGTGAGGTTGTCGTACGCGTCGGTGAGGATGCGGCGCTTCGTTTCCGCGGCCAGTTTCGGCGCGGTCTCTTCTTCGATGTACATGACGTCGAGGTAATGCGCGACCGCGTTCGCGACCTGGACGCGCGTGGCGCGATCGATCGTTTCCTGCGCGCGCAGCGAGAAACAACAGAGCATGATGAGGATCAGCTTCTTCATGCACGGATGAACGGAGCGGACCGCGCCGGGTTCCGAACGCTTGCGGTGACGATCGGAAGCGATCGGGCAACAAGTGGCCGGAACTTCATCAGTTCTTCATGAATGCGATGCGCGTCGCCGTTCCGCGTACCATCCTCGCCACATGAAGCGCTGGGTGCTTGCGGCCACCATCCTCGGTTCCTCGATGGCGTTCATCGATTCCACGGTCGTGAACGTCGCTCTTCCGGTGATGCAGCGCGAGCTGCGGGCGTCCGTTGCCGATGCCCAGTGGATCGCCGATGCGTATCTGCTCGTGCTTTCGGCGTTGATTCTCGCGGGCGGCTCGCTCGGAGACCGGCTCGGGCGCGTGCGGATGTTCGCGATCGGCGTCGTGCTCTTCGCCTCCGCATCGATCTGGTGCGGTGCCTCGCCGTCGTCGATGCAACTGATCATCGCGCGGGCCGTGCAGGGGGCGGGGGCGGCGTTGCTCGTGCCGGCCAGTCTGGCCATCATCAGCGCGACGTTCTCGAAGGAAGAACGCGGACGCGCGATCGGCACCTGGTCCGCGCTCACCTCGCTCTCCGTGCTCGCCGGTCCGCTCCTCGGCGGCGTGCTCGTGCAGACCATCTCCTGGCGCGCGGTCTTTCTGATCAACGCCCCGATCGCGCTGCTCGTGCTCTGGATTCTCTGGCGCCACATGCGCGGCACCGACGATGCGCACGACGGCGCGATCGACTGGCTCGGCACGTTCCTCGTCACCGTGGCTCTCGGTGGCGTCACCTTCGCCTTCATCGAAGCGCCCGCGCGTGGCTGGTCTTCGTCGACCGTCTACGGCGCGCTGGCCATCGGCATCGTGGCGATGATCGCGTTCGTGTTCGTCGAGCGCCATGCCGCCGAGCCGATCGTGCCGTTTTCGCTCTTCCGCTCGCGCGCGTTCAGCGGCGCGAACGCGCTCACGCTGCTGCTGTACGGCGGCCTCAGCGCGGCCACGTTTCTTCTTCCGTTCAATCTCATTCAGGTGCAGGGCTACACGCCGGCGCAGGCCGGCGCCGCGTTCCTGCCGTTCGTCGGAACGATGTCGCTGCTCTCGCGCTGGAGCGGCGCGCTCGCGGACCGGATCGGTCCCCGTCTCCTGCTGACCGTCGGCCCGCTGATCACCGGCACCGGTTTCGCGCTGCTCGCCCTTCCGTCGATCGGGGGCAGTTACTGGACGACGTTTTTTCCCGGCATCCTCGTCCTCGGCATCGGCATGTCCGTCACCGTCGCGCCTCTCACGACGACGGTGATGACGTCGATCGACGACGAGAGCCGGGTCGGCGCCGCATCGGGGATCAACAACGCGGTGGCGCGTGCCGCCGGGTTGCTGGCCATTGCGATCCTCGGTGCGCTCGCGGTGGCGATCTTTTCGCAGGAGCTCGACGTCCGGCTCGCCGATCAGCCGCAGTTCGTGCGCGAGGCGATGGCCGCTCAGGCCCTGCGGCTGGCCGAGGCCGCGCCTCCTCCGACCGCGAACGAAGCGGTGGTGAAAGATGCCGTGCGTCACTCCTTCGTGCGTGCCTTCCGGGTCGTCGTCGTCATCGCGGCCGGACTGGCGATGCTTTCGGCCATCGGCGGATTTCTTTCGGTGAGTCGGAAACGTTTTCGTAACCCGCGCGTATCCTGACTCGGAGTACGTATGGCCGATCGTCCGAAACGTTCCCGTAAGAAGCTGTTCCTCTGGATTGGTGTGCTTGTCCTGGTGGTGGGCGGCATCGTCGCGTTCGCCGTTTCGAGAAAGCGCGAACAGCCGATCCTCATCACCACCGAGAAGGCGTTCCGCACGAACCTCACCGAGGTCGTGACCGCCACCGGCAAGATCCAGCCGGAAATCGAGGTGAAGATCGCTCCGGAGGTCTCGGGCGAGATCATCGAGATGCCGGTTCGGGAAGGGCAGCTCGTCAAAAAGGGCGACCTGCTGCTGCGCATCAAGCCGGACAGCTATCGCGCGCAGGTGGAGTCGCAGATGGCGGCGCTGAATTCCGCCCGTTCGGCCAGCGTGCGCAATCGCGCCGAGCTGACGAAAGCGGAGACCGAGTACAACCGCATTCAGAAGTTGTTCGACAGCGGATTGATCTCCGGCACCGACCGCGATTCGGCGAAATCGGCGGCGGATGGCGCCAGAGCGGCGCTGCAGTCGGCGTTGTTCGAGATCGAGCGCGCCGAGGGCTCGTTGCGGCAGATCAACGAGGCGCTGTCGAAGACGAACATCTTTTCGCCGACCACCGGCACGATCAGCTCCCTCACCAGCCGCGTCGGGGAGCGCGTCGTCGGCACCAGCCAGTTCGCCGGCACCGAAGTGATGCGCATCGCCGATCTCGACAACATGGAAGCGCGTGTGAACGTGAACGAGAACGACGTCGTGGCGGTGAAGGTCGGCGACATGGCGCGCATCAGCGTCGATGCGTATCCCGATCGCGAGATCCGCGGCGTGGTGCGCGAGATCGCCAGCACGGCTCTCACGCGCAACGCCGGCACGCAGGAAGAAGTCACGAATTTCGAAGTGAAGATCAGCATCTCCGATCGCTCCGTGCGTCTGCGGCCGGGGATGAGCGCGACGGCCGACGTCGAGACCGCGACGGTGAGCAACGTCATCGCGGTGCCGATCCAGAGCGTGACCGTGCGCAGCACCGACAACGATCTCTCGCCCGAGGAACAGGAGCGCCAGCGCGTGCGCGCCGCGGCGCAGGACAAGAGTGACAACCGCGCCGACGTCACCAACGAACAGGCCGAGAAGCAGAAGGAACGCGCGCAGCGCGCGAAGCTGCAGCGCGTGGTCTTCATCAAGACCGGCGACACCGTGCGCATGCAGAAGGTGGAGACCGGCATCGCCGACGCCACGTTCATGGAAATCCGGAGCGGCGTCAAAGCGGGCGACGAAGTGGTCTCGGGCTCGTACACCGCGATCTCGCGGCGGTTGAAAGAAGGCTCGAAGGTGGCGATCGAAAAAGAAGTACCGAAGAAATAGCGGAGCGATCGATGCTGCGCAGCGTCTACCTCGAAATCACAGACTCGTTCGCCATCGCGATGACCGTGATCCGCGCGCATAAGATGCGCTCGGCCCTCACCGCCCTCGGCGTGATCATCGGCATCATCGCCGTCACGCTGATGGGCTCCGCGATCGGCGGCATCGAGACCGGCTTCGAGCGCAGCCTCGCGGTGATCGGCGACGACATTCTCTACGTCGAGAAATGGCCGTGGCGCCACGTCGATGACTGGTGGAACTATCGCAACCGGCGGCGGATGGAAGCGCATTACGCCGACGACCTGAAGAAGATCATCGCGGCCACGCCGAACTCGCAGCTCGTCACCGCCGTGCCGACTCTCAACACCTCGCGCAGCGTCAAGTACGGACAGAACGAAGTGCGCGGCGTCTTCACGCAGGGAACGACCGACGAGTTTCTGATCACCTCCACCGCCACGTTCAAGGAAGGACGCTTCTTCAACGAACACGAATCGCGCAGCGGACGAAGCGTGGTGATTCTCGGCTACGACGTCGCGGATGCGCTCTTCCCGAATGAAAGCGCCATCGGCAAGACCGTGCTCGTCGGGGGCGTGCCGTTCCGCGTTCTCGGCGTGTACGGCAAGCAGGGGACGTTCCTCGGACTCTTCAGCTTCGACACCTATGCCGTCGTTCCGCTGCCGGCGTTCACGAAGGCATTCAGCTCGCGTCTCGACACCTCCATTCGCGTGAAGGTGAAAGACAAGAATCGGATGGACGCGGCGAAGGGAGAGCTCATCGGCGCCATGCGTCGCGTGCGCGGACTGCCGCCCGAGTACAAGAACGATTTCGAGATCAACGAACAGCAGGCGTTGCGCAGCACCATCGATCCGATCAAAGGCGGCATCGCCATCGCCGGGCTCTTCGTGACCGGCCTGGCCCTCTTCGTCGGCGCGATCGGCATCATGAACATCACCTACGTCAGCGTGAAGGAACGCACGCGGGAGATCGGCACGCGCAAGGCGGTCGGCGCGCGCCGGCGCACGATCCTTCTGCAGTTCCTCATCGAAGCGGTCAGCATCTGCCTCGTCGGCGGTGCGATCGGTCTCTTTCTTTCGTGGCTTCTCTGCACCGCCGTGGCCGCGGCGTTTCCGTCGTTCCCGCTGACTTTCTCGGTCAGTCTCGTGATCACCGGTCTGATCGTCTCGATGCTCACCGGCGTGTTCAGCGGATTCGCGCCGGCGCTCAGCGCCTCGCGGCTCGATCCGATCGAAGCGCTTCGCTACGAATAGCCATGCCGTTCGCCGAAATCCTCCGCCTTTCGCTCACCGCGCTGCGCACGAATCGTCTGCGCTCGATCCTGACCATTCTCGGCGTGACCATCGGCGTCTTCTCGGTGATCGGCGTCATGACCGCGCTCTCGGTGATTCAAAGCTCGATCGAGGGAGGGCTCTCGTTCCTCGGCAGCAACATCTTTCAGTTCGGCAAATATCCGGTCGTGAACACGAACGATCCGGAAGAAAAGTTCGCGAATCGCCGCAACATCACGCTCGAGGAAGCGCGCGAGTTCGAGCGGCTGATGGCCGGCGAGGCGAACGCGATCTGCCTCAAGATCTTCGATGGCGGGAAGCCGGCCAGTTACGGCCGCGTGAAGCTGCAGGGGCTCACTCTGGTCGGCACGAACGAGCACTTTCTCGTGGCCAACAGCTTCACGCTCGGCTACGGCCGGAACCTCTCGCCGGAAGACGTCGCCTTCGGCCGGCCGGTCACGGTGGTCGGCGCCGACATTCAGAAGAAGCTCTTCCCGAATTCTTCGCCGATCGGGAAGTTCATCAAGTTGAACGAGAAGCCGTATCAGATCGTCGGCGTCTTCGGCGAGAAGGGGTCGTCGTTCGGACAGAGTCAGGACCGGCTGGTGATCGTGCCGATCACGCGCTTTCTCGGCGACTTCGGCCGCGCGAACCGCACCGTCAACATCGCCGTGCAGTCGACCTCGCAGGCGACGTACAACCAGACGCTCGACAAGGCCATCGGCGCGATGCGCTCCGCGCGCGGCCTGAAGCTCGGACAGGAAAACGATTTCGAGATCTACTCGAACGACACGCTCGTCTCCGCGTTCGGCCAGATCGCCGGCACGATCCGGATCGGCGCGTTCGTCGTGAGCGTGATCGCGCTTCTCGCGGCCGGCGTCGGCATCATGAACATCATGCTCGTCAGCGTCACCGAACGGACGCGCGAGATCGGCGTGCGCAAGGCCATCGGCGCGCGGCGCGACGACATCGTCAAACAGTTCCTGCTCGAAGCGATCGTCCTCTCCGAGCTCGGCGGCCTGGCCGGCATCGCCCTCGGCATCCTCGGCGGCAATGGTGTCGCGCTGGCGCTCGACATCGCCATGGTCTTCCCCTGGGGCTGGGCTCTCACCGGTCTCATCGTCTGCTCCGCCATCGGCACCGGCTTCGGCTGGTATCCCGCGTTCAAAGCGTCCCGACTCGATCCCATCGAAGCGCTGCGATACGAGTGACGCGCGCGCTGGCGCCGCCCGTCAGTGATGAGGGACCAGTCGTTGCTCGACCAGTGATGAGCGATGAGTGATGAGGTAAGACACGCATCGCGAGTGCTGACCCCTCGCTGAAATGACGTCATTTCGCACAGCGTGACGCTTGCAACACCTGTCGAACCTCATCGCACATCACTCATCGCTGGCCCCACGAACACGCGCAGTTCTGACGACACGCCTGACGCGCCACGCAACCCCGCTATCATCCACCGGTCAGATTCGGAAACCCGGAGGATCGATCGTGCTGATGCGCCGTCTCGCGCTCCTGCTCGCGCTTTGTGCGAGTCCTTTGCTTCACGCCGCGACTTTCACCGTCAACAACGCCGGAGATGCCGGGGATGCGACTCCGGGCAACGGCGTCTGCGCGACCGCCGGTGCCGTCTGCACGCTGCGCGCGGCGTTGCAGGAGGCGAATGCGCTGGCCGGTACCGACACGATCAACCTCTCGATCGGCTCCGGAGCGCAGACCATTCAGCCGGCCTCGCCGCTGCCGGTTTCGTCGAACGTCACGATCGATGGAACGACGCAACCAGGGAGTGGTGCAGGTCCGTTCATCCTGCTCGACGGACAGAACGCCACCACCATCGGGTTCGACGTCACCACCGGCGGCCTCACGGTCACGATTCAGGGCTTCGCCATCGGACGCTTCACCACCGCCGGCATCAAGTCGTACCAGAGCAGTAATTCCATGACCATCAAGCGCTGCCACATCGGCGTCGGACTCGATGGGATGACCGCGATGGCCAACGGCGACGGCATCCTCGTCTCCGTGCTCAATACGGGCGGCGGCTCGCTTTTCATCGGCGATGCGGCCGGCGGGGGCAACGTGATCTCCGGCAACTCGGACATGGGGATCGAGATCATCGACAGCAGCAGTGCCGGCGCGAAGATCGGCACGCTCACGATTCAGGGAAACAAGATCGGCGTGGGCGCGGACGGCATGACCGCCGTTCCGAACGTCAGCGGCGGTTTCCGCGTGAACACGCAGATCGGCACGACCACGTTCGGCGGCTCGGTGGCGGGGCGCAACATCCTCTCCGGCAACGGCGGCAGCGGCTACGAAACGCAGTTCTTCCTGCAGACCGATCTCCTGACGTTCAGCTACAACTACGTCGGCGTCGGACAGGACGGCGTGACCGCGGTGCCGAACAACGGCATCGGCGCGAATCTCGTGGCCCGGCAATACGTCGTCGAAGAAAACGTCATCGCCGGCAACGGCGGAGTCGGACTTCTTCTGGAAACCGGCAGCGTCGCGTCGAACGTGCGCGCGAATCGCATCGGCGTCGCTGCCGATGGCTCCGCGGTCGCGAACGGCGGACACGGCATTCAACTCAATTCGCTCACGAACCTGATCGTCGGCGGGCCCGGGACCGATGCGAACCTCATCGCGAACAACGGCGGCGACGGCATCGCGCTGACGAACAGCGTGCACGCGGAGCTCGCCGAGAACACGATCCTCGCGAACGGCGGTCTCGGCATCGACATCAACAACGACGGCGTCACGGCCAACGACGCACTCGATGCCGACACCGGCCCGAACAATGCGCAGAACTATCCGCTCCTCACCACCGCCGTGCGCGCCGGCGGCATCACCTTCGTCAACGGCAGCCTCGGCTCCGCCGCCTCGACGACATACAAGCTCCGCTTCTTCGCCAGCACCACTCCCGATGCCACCGGTTTCGGCGAAGGGGAGACGTACCTCGGCACGATGAACGTCACCACCAACGCCTCCGGCAATGCCAGCTTCACGTTTCAGTGCCCGGCGGCGCTCGGCACGTACATCACCGCCACGGCCACGAACATCGGTGGGAGCGACACGAGCGAATTTTCGAACGCCATTCTCGTCAGCGGCCCGCCGCAGATCCGCATGGCCGCGGCCAGCACCACTACCGCCGAAACAGGCAGCGTCGCGCTCACCATCGAACGCATCAACGGCGCTACCGGTCCGGCCAGCGTCGACTGGGCGACCATTCCGGGCAGCGCCGGCACGAGCGATTACGCTTCCGCATCCGGCAGCGTGACGTTCGCGAACGGCGAGACGACGAAGACGATCAACATCGCCATCGCTCCCGACACGCTCGATGAGAATGCCGAGTCGTTCGGCGTCGAGCTCTCGAACGTGAGCAGCGGCACGGAGCTCGGCTCGCCATTCAGCACGACCATTCACATCACGGACGACGATCTCCCGCCGTCGGTGTCGATCGGCGATGCCGGCCTTGCCGAGGGGAACGCCCCGCTGGCGTTCAACGTCGCGCTCTCCGCGGCCAGCGGCAAAGCGATCACCGTCGATTTCGTGACGAGCAATGGCACCGCGACGGCCGGCAGCGATTACGCCGCGGCCGCCGGCACGCTGACTTTTGCACCGGGCGAAACGACGAAGTCGATCAGCGTTCAGCTGTTCGGCGACGCGAACATCGAGCTCGACGAGACGTTCCAGCTCACGCTGTCGAACGAGACGAACGTCACGCTCGGCGACAGTATGGCCACGGGCACGATCACGAATGATGATGGCTTGCCGTCGCTCGCCATCGATGACGTGGCGGTGGTGGAAGGCGACGCGGCGACGTTCACGGTCACGCTCTCGGGTCCGAGCGCATCGACCGTCACGGTCGGCTGGTCGACGTCCGACGGCAGCGCCATTTCGGGTGTCGACTACGGTGCCGGCGGCGGCACGCTCACGTTCGCGCCGGGCGAGCTGGCGAAGACGATTGTCGTGACGACGAACGACGACGCGATCGTCGAAAGCGGCGAGACCTTCTTCCTCGATCTTGCCGGGCCGTCGAACGCGACGCTCGCCGACGCGCAGGGCGGCGGCGCGATTGCCGATGACGACGGTACGCCGTCGCTGAGCATCAATGATCCCGCGGTCGTCGAAGGGACGGCGGCGACGTTCACCGTCACGCTCGCGCCGCAGTCGGCCCTGCCGGTGAGCGTGACGATCGCGACTTCCGATCTCACCGCCGATTCCTCCGACTACAGCAGCGCCACGACGACGCTCACGTTCGCGGCAGGGGAGACGTCGAAGACGATCTCGATTGCGACGACGAACGATGTGATCGCCGAGCCGCTCGAATCGTTCGCCGCCACGTTGTCCTCACCGAGCGGCGCGACCATCGCCGACGCGAACGGCACCGCCACGATCATCGACGACGACGGCCAGCCGCGCGTGACCATCGGCAACATGACCCAGGGCGAAGGCAACAGCGGCCTGAGCGTCGTCCAGGTGCCGGTCGATCTCTCGCACTCCAGCGCCTCGACGATCACCGTCGTCTACACGATTGCCGACGGCACGGCCTCGTCGGCTCTCGGCGATTACGCGGCCGGCGGCGGCACGCTCACGTTCACGCCGGGCATGACCTCGCAGACCATCTCCGTCTTCATCGGCGGCGACACGCTCATCGAACCCGACGAGACGCTTGCGATCACGCTCGGCAGTGCGGTCAACGCCACCATCATCGATGACGAGGGCATCGTCACGATCGCGAATGACGACGGCGGCGCGCAGCTCTCGATCGGCAATGCCGGCGAGGCGGAAGGCACCGGCGGCGCGAACACGCTCGACTTCGCGGTCACGCTCAACGCGCCGAGCGCCACGCCGGTGACGGTGTCGTGGACGACGCAGAACGACAGCGCGCTTGCCCCCTCCGACTACACCGCCGCGTCCGGAACGCTCACGTTTGCGCCAGGGGAAACGACGAAGACGATCGCCATCGCTGTCAATACCGACAGCGCGTTCGAATCGGACGAGTCGTTCTTCGTGCAGCTGCTCGCCGCGACGGATGCGACCATCGCCGACGCCGATGCGGCCGGAGTGCTGGTGAACGACGACCCCGCGCCCGCGGTTCCGTCGATCTCGATCGGCAATGCTTCGGTGGCCGAAGGAAATGCCGGCACGACGCCGCTGACCTTCACCGTCACGCTCAGCACGCCGACGATTTCCACGGTGCTGGTCGATTACGGGACCGCGAACCTCTCGGCGACGGCCGGTCTCGACTACGTCGCCGCGAGCGGCACGCTGACGTTCGCCCCTGGTGTGACGGCGCAGACAATCGCTGTTCCCGTGATCGGCGACACGCTCGTCGAAACGAACGAGACGTTCACGATCGCGCTGTCGTCGCCGACGAACGGGACGCTGGGTACCTCATCGGCGGCCGGAACGATTCTCGAAGACGACGTCGCGCCGGCCGTTCCGTCGATCTCGATCGCGAATGCTTCGGTGGCCGAAGGAAATGCCGGCAGCACGCCGCTGACGTTCACCGTCTCGCTCGACGTCGCCACCGTTTCGACCGTGACGGTGCAGTACGCGACGGCGAACGTCTCCGCGACCGGCGGCGTCGATTACGCCGCCGCGAGCGGCACGCTGACGTTCGCCCCCGGTGTGACGTCGCAGACCATCAACGTTCCCGTGATCGGCGACACGCTCGTCGAAACGAACGAGACGTTCACGATCGCGCTGTCGTCGCCGGCGAACGGGACGCTGGGTACCTCATCGGCGGCCGGAACGATTCTCGAAGACGACGTCGCGCCGGTCATTCCGTCGATCTCGATCGCGAATGCTTCGGTGGCCGAAGGAAATGCCGGCAGCACGCCGCTGACGTTCACCGTCTCGCTCGACGTCGCCACCGTTTCGACCGTGACGGTGCAGTACGCGACGGCGAACGTCTCCGCGACGGCCGGCGTCGATTACGCCGCCACGAGCGGCACGCTGACGTTCGCCCCCGGTGTGACGTCGCAGACCGTTGCGGTTCCGGTCATCGGCGACACCTCGGTGGAGTCGGATGAGACGTTCACGATCGCGCTGTCGTCGCCGGCGAATGCGCTGCTCGGCGGTGCGATCGCCACCGGCACGATCGTGAATGACGACTCGCTTCCGTCGCTCGCCGCGCTCTCGATCGCCGACGTCTCGCGCAACGAAGGCGATGCGGGGGCGACCGTTGATTCGTTCGTCGTCACGCTCGATGCCGCCTCCTCCGTGCCGGTGAGCGTGTCGTACGCCACGAGCGCCGGCAGCGCCTCGGCCTCGACCGACTTCGTCTCCGCATCCGGCACGCTCGCCTTCACTCCCGGCATGACCGTGCAGACGATCGCGGTGGCGGTGCACGGCGACACGAATCGCGAATCGGACGAGACGTTCTTCGTCACCCTTTCGGCCCCCTCGAACGCCACGCTCGCCGACGCGAGCGCGACCGGCACGATCCGCAACGATGACGATCGTGAGCCGCTCATTCCCACGGTCACGTCGTCGTCGCTCACGATCGCCGAAAACGGCGGCCAGGCGTTCCTGACGCTGACGCTTTCGTCGCGTCCTTCCGGTGCGTCCCTCCGCTGGCTCACGCGCGGTGGCACCGCCGCCGCGGGCCGTGATTTCGTCGACGCCTCCGGAACGCTGGTCTTCGACGGACTCACCGCCACGATTCCGCTGACGATCGTCGATGATGCGCAGCACGAAGAGCCCGAATCGTTCGTCGTCGAGCTGTTCGACGCGAAGAACCTCACGCTGGACGACACGAGCGCGGCCGTCACCATCGAGGACGACGACGCACCGCTCGCGATCATCCTCGTGGCCGGTTCGCTGCAGGGGGATGCGAATGCGCGATTCGGCACCGCCGTGCAGATGCTCAACACCGGCGACGCGCGCGCCGAAGGGACGCTGATCTTCCGCGGCGCCGATTCGAGCGATTCCGTCTTCGACATCACCCGCTCGTATGCGCTCGAGCCGCACGAACTGCGTTCGTGGAACGACTTCCCCGCCGAGAACGGCGTGCTCGGTCTCTCCACGATCGACGTGCTGCCGAAGGCCGGTTCGGTTCCGCGGATGAACATCCGCATCTACGACGACGGCGGCGCAGGGACGACCGGCTTCACGCTGCCGGTGGTCACGCCGGCCGACGCGTTGCGGGAAGGCGATCGTGCGGTGCTGATCGCGCCGGGCGATCCGATCGCCGCGCGCTTCAACATCGGCATCCGCACGCTCGCGCTCGGCGCGTCGCTGACGATCACGGTTCGCGATCGCCACGGCGCGGTGCTGCACACGCGCACGCGTGACTACGCTCCGAATTTCTTTTCGCAGAATCCGGCCGCCGCGTTCGCCGGACGGGCCGGCGATTACATCGAAATCGAGATCACCAGAGGCAGCGCGATCCTCTACGGCGCCGCCGTCGACAACATCACCAACGACCCCAGCGTCGAGGTGCTGACGCACAAGGAGTGAGCCGCGGGATCGAGGATTGAGGATGCTTTCCCATCCGCAATCCTCGATCCTTGATCCTCAATCCTGAAACGTCCCTTCCTCCCCATCGTAAGAAACTCCTGCACAATGGCGTCTTCGATGGGCAATCTCTTCCATTCGTCGCGGCTGCGCTGGATCGCGGAGCGCGCGACCACCGCGGTGTTGGTGCTCGGTACGCTGGCGCTGCTCGTCTGGCCGCGCTCGGTCGAGCGCATCACCGGCGTGCGCGAATCGTCGCCGCTCGCCTCGCCGGACGATCTGCCGGCGCTTTCGAAAGACGACGCCACTCCATTTTTCCAGTCGCGCAATCAGGTGGAGATCCGTGTGGCGGAAGCGACGACGCTGCGGCAGTTCCTCGATCGCAATCGACTGAACAAGCCGTACCAGCGTCAACAGATCACCGCCCAGCTCGGCAACACGAGTCCCGATGCGCCGATCGCGGCCGGCACCGTGTTCCGCTTGTCGCTCACGCCGGTGGCGGTCGACGTGCCGGGCGCACGTCCGGCCACCGCCGCCGAGGAACAGCCGTGATGCGGTTCCTCTGCAAGGACTGCTGGCTTTCGCACAGCGAAGAGACGCTGCTGGCGCGCTGCAAACGCTGCGAGGCGAACACGCGCATCCAGCGTTTCGAGCCGCTCAGTGCGAAAGCCGGTCGCGGCGTGGCGCGCGGGCCGCTGGTCTGCAGGATTCATCCGACCGAGCCGCTCGACATCTTCTGCGGCGATTGCGAGCGCGCGGTGCCGCCGCGCACGATCATCGGCGATCGCAGCATCGTGGCCATCCTCGGCGATACGGCTTCGGGAAAAACGTCGTATCTCTGGATCCTCAGCGAACAACTTCGCCGCGCGCACGACGGCATCTTCATTCGCCAGGCCCTCGGCGATTCGGACGAGCAGCTTGCGAAAGCGGCGCGCGCGATCTTCGAGCGCGGTCGCATGTCGGCGACCGAGCCGACCGACGCGGACGTTCGCAATTACGCGTGGGAGCTCGCTCTCGGCGAGCGCGCCACGACCGTGATCGCCTTTCACGACGCCGCGGGCGAGGTGTGGAACGAGCTCTCCGGACTCTCGCGCACCACCTACGATCGCTTCTATCGCTATCTCGATCTGGTCGGCAGCCTGATCTTCGCCATCGATGGCGCGCACGTCGCCGCGGCGCTCGATGCCGAGGCGCGTCGTGGTGTCACGCCGCCGCTCTCGCGGGAAGCGCAGGTACACGAGCTGGCCATCGTCGATGCCGTGGCACGGCGGTTTCGCGCGCGCGGCGAGCGCATTCCGGTCGCCGCGGTGCTGACCAAGGGCGACGTGCTGTGGGACCGCGACGACTATCAATGCTTTCGCCCCGACAGCGATGCGGACGGCGAGACGATCGGCCGTGCGGTGCGCGAGTTGATGAACAGATCGGGACGCGTGGCGCTCGTGCGTGCGCTCGAAGAAACGTTCGCGCCGGTGACCTGGTTCGCGATCTCCGCGTTCGGTCATTCGGTGAGCGAGCCGCTGCGGATCGAAGACGTGCGGCCGTCGCGTGTCGCCGATCCGCTGCTGGCCCTGCTCGGCAATCTCGTCACGCGGACCTAGCGATGGCCGACGCCGAGATCCTGCATCGCCTCTACACGAACGCCGCCGAGGAAGGGGCTTTCGATGGCGCGCGCGGGCGGGTGGTGGAGGTGGAGGAGCGTGATGCATCGCGCGTCGTTCCGCCCGATGTATTGGCCGCGCTCGACGATCTGTTGCGCAAGACCTCGCCGTCGTCGACGCAGACCGGCTGGGCGGTGCGGCGTTTCGCGAAAGGAAATCAGTCGTACGCGTGCGTCATCACGTCGTATCCCGATCTCGTCGATGCCGCGGACGGTCGCGCCGGCATGCTCAATCACGCCCGGCTCATCGTCGTCGATGCACCGTCGTTCGATGTCTCGGCCCTGATCGAAGTGGCGGATGATTTTCCGATCGCCGACGTCTGCGCCGTTCCTTCGACGCGACGGTTGCGCGCGTATTTGAATGAAATCGCCAATGAATCGGGAGTGCTCGTGCGTCCGGTCTCGCTGAGCGAGCTGCAGCAGGAGCCGCGTGACCTGCTCGCCGACGTGCTCCTCGGCTGTCTGGCCGCGCTTGGACGTCGCGAGCATGTGCCGATGTCGATCGCGGACGCGCGTGCCATCGCGGTGGCCCGCGCGTGGGCCGCGCTGCCGCTCGCCACGCAGCGCACGAGCTCGTGGGCCGTCGGCGTGAAGGAGAGCTGTCCCGTCGACGTGATTTTCTCGACCTCGCACGGCCAGGCGCCGGTGCATACGGGCTCGAAGGCGCTCGTCGATTGCGTGAAGCAGTACGTGCACCTCTTGCACGCCGCCCCCGAAACGGTGAACGCGATGCTCACCAACGCGTCGCTCTCCGACAAGACCGCGTTCGCGGCCGCGGTGCAGCGCGCCGCGATCGCTCCCGAAGTGTCGTCGATGGCAGGAAGGGAAGAGATGACGAAAAAGGAACGGGCCACGAAGGCGGAGACGCGCGAGCCGCGCACCGAATGGCAACCGCTCGATGCCGACGTGCGCGCGGAGCTGAATCGCCAGTTCAAGGCGATGGAGGAGGTGCTGCGCCGCACGATCGACGAGCGGCTGGCGGCGTTCGAGGCAAAGCAGCGCGCGCAGGCGCCGTCGCGCAACGAACGGGCGACGCTGGCGGGCTCGCTGCTGCCGGTCTGGATCACCGCCGGCATCTTCGTGCTCGCGGCGCTGGCGTGGCTCGGCTACCGTACGTTCGGTCCGCGAAATGAGCCCGCGCAGCGGCCGTCGTCGTACACGGAGCGCGAGCGTTACGAGGTGAGCGAGCCGGAGCCGAGCACCACGAACGAAGCGCCGCCGTTGAATCCCGTGCAGTCCGCGATCGCGCGGGCCGAGTCGACGCCGAGTCTCTGGCCCGATGAATTCAAGGCCCTGCTCGAGAACGATCGGGACTTCGTCGCCGGCGCCGTCAGCGCCGTCGCCGCTCGCGATGAAGTGCCGCGCGATGCGAAAGCCGCGCTCGCGAACTTCGCCACGCGCATCGCCCGCGGCGAGGATCTGCAGGCGGCCGGCCGCGAGAAATTGCGCGCGCTGCTGCTCGACTGTCTGGCCTCGGACGTCGACGGTGCAAAGGTGAAGATCGACGGCAAGCTCAATGACGTCGCGCCGTATCTCGACGCGTTGAAGAAGCGCTATCGCACGAGCAGCACCAGCGATGACGCGACGCAGATGTCGCTGCAGAGCGAGCTCCTCCTGCGCTGGTTGTCGGAGCGCGAGCGATGACGTTGTACCGGATCGAGCACGCGCTGGTGATGGACACCGACGACGTGCCGGGCCGCGGCGGCTACGCCGTGACCGGCATCTCGCCTCGCGTCTCGCCGGCCGAGCGCTCGTTCATCGCCGGCAACTTCGGCATCAGCGATTACCTGCACGATCCGAAAACCGAGAACCGCATTTTCTATGCGGTGTTCCGCATTCCCGGCGGCCGTCGCGCGTTCGTGCGCCGCTTCGCGCGCGGTACGGAGCTGCGCCGCAACAACACGCAGCGCCGCCTCGTCGTGCATACGCTGCTGCTCGATGACGACGTCTGGCAGGAACTGCACGCGTTGCCGTGGCTGCTGCTCAACGCGAGCGTACGACTCGAAGGCGCAACGTCGTGGGATCGTCTGCGTGCCGACGTTCCGTGGACCGATGACGGCTCGACGCTGCCGGCGCTCGAATGGGACAGCAGCGACGGAGCGGCCGCGAATGCCTGGAAGCGTCTCACCGATCGCCTCGGCCTCATCGAGCATGGCGAGCCGCGCGATCTCATCGCGCGCATCCTCACCGCGATGTCGGCGCGCGCCCGCGTCGCGCTGCCGCAGGATGCCGGCTGGGAGTGGGCCACGATGCTGGCGTGGTCGATGTTGCCGCGCCACGACCGCGATGACCTCGGCTGGACGCAGCACGATTCGATGAATCTCACCGGCATCGCGTTCGCGCTCGCCAACGTGCCGGGCGGAGACTTTCACGCATCGCAGGTGCAGCCGGCGAATTTCGCGCACGAGCTCGTGCAGATGAATGTCGAGTCCGAACGCTCGTGGCTCGATCTGCAGGGCCGCACGTCGCGGCACCCGTTGAGCGTGCGCCACGCCGGCGATCTCGAAAAGTGGGGGAAGTGGCGCAACGCGCTCCTCGATCTGCACACGCACATCCGCGGCTCGGAAGATGAAGTGGTGCGCTACATGCGCAAGCTCGCGCTGACCGTGAAGGCGAATCCGCGCGCGACGTGGATCGACGCCGAGGAAGTGCTGCGGCTGGTGTGGTCGAACGTGGCTCAGGACATTCGCGGCGGCGACGCCGTGGCGGTGACGCGGTGGGGACAGCGGCTGCGCGAAAGCGGGCTGGCCGACGTCGTCTTCGGCGCCGTGCCCGCGAAACACTGGCTCAACGCGGCGGCGAACGACATCGGCAGCGATGCCCTCGTCTGGTTCTTTCTCAGCGGCGGCGGCGAAGACGAGTCGGCGCGCGGCGCGCGTGCGGCCATCGCCGAATGGCTCGTCGAGACGCGCCTGCACGGCGTCACACCTGAGCGCGCCACGATGCTGGCGCAGCTGTTGTCGAACGATTACGCGCGGCCGCTCGTGCCGCTGCTCGAACAGTTGCTGGCCACACCCGAAGGGCTGGCCGCGCTCATCGAGTCCCTCGGCCGTCGCGAGCACGGCGGCCTGGAACTGCTGCATGCCGCGGCGCCGATCGTCGTTGCACGCGCGCATCCGAACGCGCGGGAGTTTCTGCGCGATCTCTTCGTGCCCCGCTTCGAGCGCACGCGCATCGACGCGAAGCTGGCCCGCGCCATCGCCCTGCTCGTTCGCGACGATGCCGCCACGCTGCTGCAGTTTCTCGCGCGCGTGCCGACCGACGTCGCCGGTCCGGTGGCGATGTCGCTCGCGCAGGCGGGGCAGCCGGCCAGCGTCTGGCTCGACGTGCTGTTGCGCATGGCGAAGTCGATCGACGAAGAGAACGACGCCGGCGGCGCGCGCGACTTCGCCGAGATGATGCGCGCGCTCACCGCACGCGAGCCGCTGCTCGACGGCGCGATGTCGCGATTCATCGACTTCGTCGCGACCGAACGCCCGCGCGCCCGCGAGTCGATGCGGTCCATCGTCGCGTTGCTGCGCCCCGTCTGGCCGCAGGGCGGCAGCAAATTCGGGGCCGCGTTGATCGCGCTTCTGCAGCGGGCGCCGAATGCCATCGCGTGGGAAGAGCTCGTCGTCGCGTACGCGAACGAACAACGCGCGAAACGGCCCGACGACGTGTCGGAGCTCGCCTCGGTCTGGTGGTGTCTCGTCGAGCCGGATCTGGCCACGCGGAGCGGCGCGCTGCTCGACGTCATCCGCGGCGACGGCCTTCGCCGTCTCACGGCGCACTGGTCGAAGAAGGTCGGCACGCTGTCGCCGTCTCCCGTGGCCGACAAGCTGCTGGCGCTGGTGCAGCATCACTCCGATTCGTTCGAGGTCGAGCGCGATCTCGCCTCGCGCGACGTCCGGCACGGCGTGGCGAACGTGCAGACGCTCAATCGTCTCGAGGCCGCGCTGGCGCGTGTCCATGCAGCGAAAGGATCGCGCCTGTTCGTCGACGACGCACGCGTGTTTCTCGGAGACGGACCGGCCACGCGCGCGGTGCGGCTGCTGAAAGTGCTTTCGTCCGACGACGTCCATCCGACTGTCCGTCTGGCGTTCCTGCAGCATCTCCTTCCCGAGGTACTGGCGTCACTCCGGAAGGGAGACTTCGAGGAAGTGAAGCAGCAGACGCGCGAGGAAGATCTGCTCGGACTCGGGGTGGTCGTGCGGCTCGCGTACGCCGTCGGGGCGCGCGCGAGCGGCAGTACGAGCGCCGGCTTCGAGGCGGTGTGGGTGCGCAACAAACGCAGCGATGCGCTCGATGCATTGCAGGCCGGACGCGCCACGCGCGGTCCGCTGCGCTGGCTCACGAGCAGGATGAGGAGCGATGGCCCGGTACAGATGTGAGAACTGCAACGAGCTCCGCGACGCGGCGATCTGCCCGAAGTGCGGCGCCGACACGCATCGTCTCGACGAGCAGGCGAGGGACGATCGCAGCACGCCGTCGCTCGACGATCTCGCGTCGCGCGTGAGTCAGCGCGCCGCGGCCACGGAAGCGCCGAAGCCGGCGCCCGCGCCGCTGCCGGCCGCGCCGCCGCCGGCTCCCGCGGCGCAGCCGCATTCGCAGGCCGTGCCGCCGAGCACGATCATCGGTCTCGACGAATTCCACGCGCTGCTCGATCGCGGCACCGAGGCGGTGATCATCTGCGGCGCCGCGCAGACGGGCAAATCGGAGATCGCGGCCGGATACATCCGCGCGAACACGGTCTATCGCGGCAAGGCGCAGAACCTCACGTTGCGCGCGGTACTGCGCACCGATTACGCGCTCGGCGGCACCGCGCCCGACGAAGTCTGGTACCAGATCATCGACGACAAGAAAGCGTTTCTCGATCCCTCGGGCGAGTTCTTTCGCCGTCTCTCGCCCGATGAGCGAATCCGCTACGGGCTGCCCGATGTGACCGAGGAGAACTTTCAGTTCGTGCAGCGCGCGGTGAGCAGACTGGCCGGCATCGTCGTCGTCGTCGATCTCACCTCCGCGATCGATCCGCGCGCCTCGGCGCCGTGGCGCCGGCAGGAAGACGATCTGAAGTTCGTCCTCTCCGCGCTGCGCTGGCTGCGCTGGGATCACACGGCCCGCCCTGATGCGATCGGGCTGTCGACGAACATCGCGCAACGGGTGTCGATGTTTCCTCGTATCGACAAGCGGGTGCTCGTGCTTTTCTCGAAAGCGGATCAACTGCCGAAATACACGAATCAGACGCCGCTCGACTTCGCGCGGCAGCGGCTGCCGGTGCTCCACGCCGCGCTGATGACGCACGCGAAGCGCTTTCGCTACGACTTCTGCAACACGATGATCAAGACCGAGAGCGGTGATCAGGCCGTCGATCCTTGCGGCGTGTTGCTGCCGGTGAACTGGCTGCTCGATGACTCGTTCGACTGGCTGCCGCTGCAACTGCCGACGAGCCTCATCGGAGGCGGACAGTGAAATCGAAGGGGAAGCGGCAACTGCAATCTCCCGATCGCGTGTGGTTCCGCGCCGCGCTCGCGGGCACGGTCCTTCTCGCCGCGTCGCTGGCGTGGTGGTTCTACGCGCATCAGGTCTCGAAGCGGAGCATCGAAGGGGCGCTCACCGCCGGCGCGCGCGAAGAGCTGGCCGCGTTGCCGGTGCCGGCGATCCGGACCGCGGAAGTGGAACGCTCGTGGGTCGCGGAAGGATTTTCGAGCGAGTCGCTCGTCGCGCCGGTCGGGCCGATGCCGTGTGCCGGTGTCGTCGACGCCGTGGCCCCGGCCGATCAGAACGTTCTGCGCGAAGCGCTGGCCGCCGCCGCGCAGCCGGATGCCGACGTGCGCATCGAACAGCTGGCGTCGATCCACGACGGCGCGCCGCGCAACCTTCTGGTTGCGCAAATGCTCGGCACCGCGCTGGTCGAGGAAGGGCGCTATCCGGAGGGGGAGAGCGTGCTCACCCGTGGGCTCGAGCAATCGGGTGAGGACGAGACCATCATCCGCGCCGCGCGCGTCAACACGCAGCTCGATCTCGACGATCTCTCCGTCTCGACCGTCATTCACCTGCACCACGCCCTCGGCGTCGCGCGGCTCTCGCAGTCGTCCGCCGAGCCGCCGTGGGTCTCGCTCAAGAACGTCATCGGCTCGGTGAAGCCGCTCGCGAAACGGCGGCTGCTCGGCACGACGCGCGGCCAGCCGGCGTGGAGCCGTCTGCTCATCGCCGCGCCCGGCTGCGCACCGAATGCGTCCCCGCGCGCGCTGTCGACGTACGACCTCTTCAACAACCTCGTGGTCGGCTACATGCGCGGCACGTTCACCGGCACGAATCGCGATCGCGACCGCGAGTTCTCACGGCCGCGCAAGAACTATCCGGGCGCGATCCACAAACTCCTGCTCGTCCAGGTCGGACGTGCGAAGGCGAACGACTGGGCCAATGAGGCGCAGCTCTGGGCACTCTCCAACGTCGAGCAGATCATCGACTGGCGCATGCCCGACGACGCGCGGCTCGCGTTCAATTCCGTGCAGGTCATCGACTGGTGGACCGCGCCGGAACGCTGTCCCGCCGATGCCTGCACGCCGCAGCTGCTCGGCGAGATCAATAAGGTTCGCGATCAACTCGTCGAGCAGGTGTTCCGGCGCCGCAACGTCGATGAAGAACAGCGCGGCGCATTCGCTCGCGGTGCCGTGCGACTGCTCGCCACCTCTTCGCTCGATCGCTCGCGCATCGCCGATGCCGCGACCGCGATTCGCGAGTGGCTGCCGCCCGCGGAACGCCGCACGCTCGACGATCTGCTGAACGCCGATGCCGCGCGCCGCGCCATGCCGCGCCATCTCTTCGCGCCGCAAGCGGCGGACGCGCCGAACGCGGATGACGCGCCGCCGCCGGCCGAGCCGCCGTACGCGAAGCTCGGCGCGCGCGCCGACAAATGGCGCGCCGCGGCATTGACGGATGTCGCCGCCATGGCCGCGAAATGGGCCTCGCAGCGTCCGCCCGCGGAACAGCGCGCCGCGCTCGTGGCCATCCGCCAGCTGCTCGGCGGCGCGGAGGCGCCGCCGGAACTGCTGCAGCTCGAACGGCAACGCTCGTTCTTCGACCGGCTGCGGTTGCGCATCGTCGCGTCGAAGGCGTACTGGGCTTTCCTGGCGATCGTTCTCGGCCTCTCGATCTGGTTCGTATTGCTTTGGATTCTCGTGCATGTGCGCGAGGCGCGGCTGCTGCGCGTGTCGCTCTACAACGTCGAACACGAGTACCTCGCGGGGATCGAGCGCGACCCGCGCCGCTGACGGAGAAATGATGCTGAACTGGACCAGCGTACTGCTGCTCGTGGGACCGGTGGTCCTGCTGCTGATGACGCTTCGCCACAACGACGCGCGCCGCCCGGCCGCGTTCCCCGGCCTGCTCTTCGTCTACGTGCTCTGCGCCGCGACGCCGCTCGTCTTCGCGTTGCTGTGGCGGCTCGATGCCACGCGCGCGTCGATCGAGCTGCATGGCATCGCCTTTCGTACGAGCGGCGCGAACGCGGTGCAGAAGGAGATTCGCGAGCGGCGTGCGAACAGCGGCCGCATCGTCATCGGCGATCCGGTCTCGCGCCGGACGCGCGCGCAGCAGCGCACCTTCGGCACACTGCACTTCACACCGGCGAAGGCGAGTGCCAGCGGCGCGCTGCGCATCGATCTCCCGCCGCGCGAACGCCGCTCCGGCCTGATCTCGACGAACGCGACCGGAATCCTCGGCGCGGAGTTGCTGCAGGACGGCGACTCGATCTGCATCGGCGGCAGCTGCTGGACGTACGACCAGGGCGATCGCTCGTTCACGCACGCGAAAAACACGATCGCGATTCCGGCCCGTCAGGCCGAACTGCCGGGACTGGACTGGAGCTTCACGCTTCCGTTCGCGAAACCGATCTCCGCCGGACTGCGCACCTGGTCGGTCGATTTTCTGGCGCGGCAGAGCGGCGCGATCGCACCGGAGCGCCGGCTGCGCTCGTTCATCGCCCATTCGAATCCTGGTGCCGCGCTGCGTCTCGTCGCACTCGACGAAGACGTGAACCTCGTGCGCAACGGGGCCCGCGTGCAGACGCCGGTCCGCTTCGACGTCGAGGACGGCGCACGCGTCGCCTTCTACTCCTTGCCGGGCGAGTCGGCGCAGTTCGCCGCCCCCGGCATCGCCGAGCGTCGCAGCATGATCTATCGCGCCGGCGAGCGCAGCTTCGTGCTCGATCTCGACACGCCCGAGATTCACACGCTGACGATCGACGAACTGCAGGCGCTCGAGCTGGCGCAGGAGAAAGGGGCAACGCGCAAGAAAATCGCGCTGGCGATGGGCGATGCGGAGCTCGTCGATCGCAGTCTCTATTTCAACGGTCTCAGCGAATCGGTGGCTGTTGAATCGAATGCGCTGCTCGAGCTCTCGCGTTTCTTCCCGCGCGATTTCGCATCCGCCTTCCGCATCATTTCGCCGCGCGGACCGGTCGACGCGCAACTCGGCCGCGTGCAGTGGATCGGCACGTCCGATCTCGCGGCCGTGCGGCTCGATGTGCTCCGTCCGCCGCTGCTCCTGCTCGCGCTCGGAATCGTGCTGCTGCTTTTCAAAGCGGGCGCGGCGTCGGCGATCGGATTGACGGCGACGCAGGCGCTGATGGCCGGCGCAATCGAGTTGCTCTGCGGCATTCGCCTGCTGATGGGCTGGCGGGTCTGGGCCATGCCGCCGCACAAACTCGAGGCGGCCGAGCTGGCCATGGTGGCGTGGATGGCGCTGCCGTGGATCTTTCTTGCGGCGATGATCCCGCTGCGCTCGTTGCGCGACTGGCGTGACGCGCGCGTCTCCGCCGCACCGGCGCTGGCGGGGCTCGTCTTCTCCGCGGTCTTCTGCGCGCGCAGCGTCGCCGGCCCGACGAAATGGGTGTGGGTGCTCTGTCATCTGCTGCCGCTGCTGGCCGTGCTGCTGCGCACCGACGAAGCGCGCGGGCGATTCGCGAAGCTCGCCGCGCGCGTGAGAACGTGGACCGCGCGCTCGAAACGTTTCGATCCGGAGTTGCTGCCGATCGTCATCGCGGCCGTGCTCTTCACGCTCGTCCGTCTGATCCTCCTCGCGTTCGGCTGGAAGGAGTCGGCGAGCCTCGGCGTGCGCGTCTCGCTCAGCGTGCTGCACCTCCCCGCGGCCGTGATCCTGCAGGGCATTTTTCTCTGGCGCACGTGGCAGCGCGTCCTGAAGAACGGCCGATTGCTGAAGGCCGATCTCATCACCGCCGCGGTGATTCTCGTTTTCGTGTGGGGCTTGCCGGCGGCGATCACCAGCGACGTCGGTCTGGCACTGCTCAACGCGCCGCTGTTCGTGTTGATGCTGCTCGCGATCAGCCGTCACGCCGACGAGCGCGCCGGCCGCTGGATTCCACGCCTGCTCGTGGCGATGGTCGTGCTGCTGCTGGCCGGCGGCCCGCTCGCGCGACTGATCCTGCCGCTGTTCGCCAGCGATGAACTGCTGCTCTCCGCGGCGTCCGATTCCAACTTCGCGCGCGTGCTGCACTTCGCCGCGCCCGAACGCCTGCAGGAGCTGGCGACGAAACGCGGCGAGTCGCTGGCCATCACCTCCGCGATTCTGCAGAGCTACATCAGCTCCGGCTTCTTCGGCCGCGGCTACGGCCGCTCGGAGGTCAGTCCGCATCTCGGCGATACCGCGTTGCGCGACTTCGCCCCCGCGGTCTTCATCGCCGCGGAGTGGGGATTCGCCGGCACCGTCGCCGCGCTGCTCATCTATCTGCTGTTCGGCATCATCGCCAGCGAGTGGCTGCCGTGGAGCGCCTCGCGTGTCGACGGGCATCCCGGCCCGGCCATCGCGTTCGTCGCCGCGGCCACGATCGCGGTCTCGAGCATCTACATGATCCTCGCGAACCACGAGCTGCTGCTGCTCACCGGCAAGAATGCGTACCTCTTCGGACTCGATTCGGCCGGCGACGTGATCGAGATGATCGTGCTGATTCTGCTCATCGCCTGCGGCTCGAGCGTCGTGCGCGAGGAGTCGCAGGCACTCACGTACGGAGACTACGCATGACGCCGCGCGGAAAAATGCTGCTGACCATCTTCGGCATCGCCGTCGTCGCCCTGCTGTGGTGGCGCCAGCGTAACGAGCCGTTGTCGTACTACTCGTCGCGCAGCTACGTGCAGCGGACGAACGATCTCATTCGCCGCGGCGCGCTCCGTTTCGATTGCGCGGCCGATGAGATCCGGATGACCGATCGTGCGAACGATGCGGAACGGGCGTGGTTCGCGGCCAGCTATCTGCAGAACGACGTCGAGCTGTTCAATCGCAATCGCGAGTTGTTCGGACACTTCTTCGTCGTCTCCGACTGCGAGCTGCGCGAGATCAATCCATTCCTGCGCACCATCCGGCTGCCGTTCGCGAAGTCGACCGAATGGCTCGGCAACATCGAGTACACCGGCCCCGGCTCCGATGCGGCACTGATCTCGGCGAACGGCCGCACGCTGGCCATCGAACGGAATGCGGCGGCGGATGGGCTGGCCGGGATCCGTGAGGATGTGCGCACCCGCGTCGGCGATTCCGAGAGTCTCAGCGGCAGCGTGTTGCACATCGATTTCGCCGGACGCGGGCAGACGCCGGGCGTCGAAGTGCACAACGTCGAAGGGACGGCCATCGTCGAACAACGCGTGAAGCGCGGCCAGGCCGCGGAGGTCCGTCTCCTCGGCAACGCCATGAACGAAGGACGGATCACGAAGCTCGAAACCGGAGACTGGCTGCATCTCTCCGCCGAGTCGCCGGTGCCGCGTTCCGAAACGTTTCTCTACAGCGCCGAACGCCGTTACGAACGCCTGAGCACCGTCCGCACGCGCAACGCGCGGCGCGAGCGCGTCTTCACCGAAGACGATCCGCTGCTGCAGTGGGTCGGCGGCGATGAAGGGGAGGAGATGCTCACGTTCGGCGAGGCGCTCGCGCGCAGCGTCACGAACGCACTGCAGCAGATCGATCCGATGCGCGCCGACGAATTGCGCGAAGGCTTCGACGTGCAGCTCAGCATCGATCGTCCGCTGCAGTCGAAGCTCGACGCGACGCTGGCCAGTCACGCGAACCGGCTCGTGAACGACGTTGCCGCGGGCGATCCGTTCGCCGCCTCGGTGACGATCATGAACGGCAGGACCGGCGAAGTGCTCGCGGCCGCGAGCTTTCCCGGCGAAGCCGATCTCGAGGCGATGACCGGCGTTTCGGAGGACGAGCGCCGGCGGCTGCTCGTCAATCACAACTTCAAACGGCATCCGATCGGCTCGGCCGGCAAGCCCTTCTTTTACGCCGCGGCCGCGACGCGTCATCCGTTCCTGCTCGACCTCACGGTCGCGCCGCACCTGCCGGTCGAGCGTCCCGATGGCGGCGAAGGGGAACGCGAGGTGCTGCAGTTCTTCCTCGGCCGCGACTACAAGCTCTGGCCGCACGCCGATGCACCGATCGACATGCAGTCGGCCATCGAGCGCTCGTGCAACAAATTCACGGTGGAACTGGCGACGCTCGCGCTCGCCGCGCCGCGCGATCTGACGGAACGCACGCTCACGCGTCCACTCGCTCAGGTCTTCGCGCGACAGGCGAACGTGGTCTGGCCGAAGCCGGGCGTTGTCTTCGATGGTCCGCGCATCAACGGGCAGCCGGTCGATTTTCCGATCGACCTCGGCGTCTACATGAAGGACGACGGACAGCCGGTCGGCCCGCGCGAAGAGACCACCGCGGTGGTCACGCCGGGCACGCTCGATCGCATCGACGAGGCGCCGTTCATCGAAGCATTCGGCGATCTCACCGGCGTGCGGACGTACGCCGGTCTCGACGCGCCGAACGTGCCGAAGGAAGGGAACGAAGGGCTCACGCGCACGGCTCTTCACTACGACCTCCGCCCCTGGTCGAAGCTGCTGACCATGCTGATGCAGGGAGAGGATGAAGAGCACGCGTGGAAAGTGCGCGCCGCGCTGCAATCCGTTTCGCCGGAACGGGTGAACCTCTCGCTCAATCAGGTCACCGAGTTCCGCACGGAGCTCGTCTCGCTGCTCCTCGGCGGCTCGACGTCGCAATGGACGAACGTGCAGCTCGCCGAAGCGTTGTCGCGACTCGTCACCGGCCGGCAGATCGAAGCGTCGATGGTCCACACGGTGCGTCCGCGCAAAGGAGCGGTCGAAGAGCCGATCGCCGTGGCGCCGCCGCTGTCGCCACAGACGATCTCTCCGGAAGCGCGGACCACCGTCTTGCGCGGCATGAGACGCGTGATCCTCGGCGCGCACGGCACGGCCTTGCCGATGGCCGCGCGCGTGCACGAGCTCGAACGGCAATTTCCCGGATACAACGTGGCGGTCTTTTCGAAGACCGGCTCGCCGACCGTGCAGCGTCCGGAGAGCAAGCCGACCGGCGAGATCCTGCGGCAGCTCGTGCGCCGCGGCTATCTCTTCTATGACGGGAAGCAGCTCGTGGTGTCGACCGATCGGCAGAAGGCGGCCGTGCCATACGCCGCGCGCGGCACGAAGGGTCGGGCCGCGTTTCTCGACGCGCTCACGCGCGCCTCGCGCATCGCCGCACGTCAGCTGGGCCGCAGCGCCGGTCCGCGCACCATTCCGCGCATCGCCTCGTACGCCGATCGCTTCTCGCGCTATCGCAGCCGGCTGGTGTTCGTTTCGCCGGCCGCGGTGCGGCTCGATGAGGCAGCCTCGTCGCCGATCCACGTCGTGGCCGGCTCGCTGGTGCTCAATCGCGATCACTCGATTTTCGACAAGACGCAGCAGGCCGATTCGAGTGCCGCGTACGTGATGTCGATCGTGAAGTGGCGCGGCAGCGGCGAGATCCCGACGCCCGAGGAGCTGGATCAGCCCGATGCGCGCGTCGTGACGGCGGTTTTCTATCTCGACATCGGACCAGGGAGCGCGGTGGCGGTGGAGCTCGCACGGACGATCGTGCCGGAGCTCGTGCCGCTTCTGCAATGAAGAACGGCATCGTCGCGCTGCTTCTCTTCTCGCTGCAACTCGGCGATCTGCGGCGCAGCGTGCCGGTCTCGGAGCGGCCGCTCGCCGAGACGCCGCGCACGCCGACGCTCGTGGCGATGAAACACTTTCCGCCGCAGACGCGGCCGCGATCGCGTGCGTTCTTCCGCAGCCCCGCGCATGAAGACGCGGCGCTGATCGCCGTCACCGGCACGCGCCGCAACAACGTTCCGGTCGCCCGCGACTTCCCGCGCCTGTGGCGTCGCGCCGCTCCGTCGCGGCGCATCTACATCGCCTTTGCGCGCCGCGACCTCGCGGCCGCGCAGAACGTGGAGCGTGCGCTGGCGCGCCGCGGATACCACTGCTTCATTTTTCTGGCCTCCGCGCGCAACAACCCCGCGTGGGCCGACTCCGTCGAGCTCGGACGCTACTACCGCGAAGCGCGCACGCGCCTCGTGCTCGATTCGCGCAACGCCCGCGCCGCGAACGGCGTGCGCCTGGAACTGCTCGCGCAGGGGCGCAAGTCCTGCTGCAAACGCTGCTACTTCATGAACGGCATGCTCGCCGGATGCGACGCCATCACCTGCGGGACGCAGTGCGCGAAAGCCCGCGGGGCCTGAGAAGAATCCGAGCGTTGATTGCCCGATCAATCTTGTCCGCGAGTGCATCGCGGTCCTACAGTGCCGCGCGGAGGTCGAGGAGTTTGATGAGTGAAGAGTTGCACTGGCGGGCGCTCGAACGGATCTATCTGCAGGCGCCGACGAACAAGTATTACCAGCCGGCCATCCGCGTCGGCAGCGGCGAGAGCGAGATCCGCATCGCCATCCGTCCCGACTTCCATCACGCCGCCCATGCGGTACACGGATCGGTGTACTTCAAGATGCTCGACGACTGCGGCTTTTTCGCCGCGAACTCGCTGGTGCGCGACGTCTTCGTGCTGACCTCGAGCTACACGATTCATCTGTTGCGGCCGGTGGCCGCAGGCACGCTCCTGGCCCGGGGGAAAGTTCTCAGCGCGAGCTCCCGGCAATTCGTCGCCGAGTCGCATCTGTACGATGACCGCGAGACCCTGATCGCCCACGGCGTCGGCACGTTCGTCCGCAGCAGGCTCGATCTGTCGGTGAGCGAGGGATACTCGGGATAGCGGCGCGCCACCTTTGCGCGGCGAGCGTGTCTTCCGAACTGCGCCGCGGCGATCCGCAGGGAAGATGCTGCGCATCCGCAGAGAGAAAGACACCGAAGAAGAATCGGCTTCGCCGGTCGTGCCTCAGGCGAAAGAGACGAAGGGTGACGACGTGATCCCCTAACGCCACTTCGTCGCGATCCGTTCCTTCTCGATCGCGACGTGCAGCCACTCTTCGATCGCCGCTTCGGCGCAGTCGCAGCCGGAGTCGGGGAGCCATTCCTGCACCAGCCGCACGTCGAAGCCGTTGCGCGCGTCGATGCCGTTGCGCACGACGAGCACGTCGCCGTCGCCTTTGATCTCGCCGAGGTCTTCGCGGACGTCGAGCACGCGTCGTTCGGCCAGATCGACGAGCACGGCATCGAGTCGTGAGAATTGCGGTCGCGCGTTGCGGGAGAAGAGCAACACGACGCGATCGTGTCCGGCGTCGAGCGCGGTGATCTCCGTGCAGAGGTTCTTCACGTTGAGGAGCGGATGGCTCGGCGTGTAGAGCGCGGGAGGGAGCGGCAGCGGCAGACTCTGTTCTCCGAAGAGAAGCGACAACGCCATGTCGTCTTCCATCGCGTCGCCGCTCTTCGACTGCGCCACGAAGTCGAAGCCGTGGCAGCGGTCACGGAACTCGGCGGCGGGAGCGGCAGCGGCGAGCCTCGCGAACAGGACGAGAGCGAGCATGCCCGAGTATCGCAGAGGCGGTCCGATCAGCCTCAACCATTCCCGGCAAGACGATTGCATCGCGCCCACCTCCAGACAGATCTGCCCGCGCGCTTTGGCGGCCCGGGCCGTCCGCCTGCTTTCATCGCATCACAACAAGCGAATCGAACTCCCAGAGAGGGGAAACCGCGGTTATGACGACCATTGGCGTCGATAAGGCCACGGAGTATGGGCCGAAAGACTTCGAGCGTTTGCTCTTGCGCGCGCTCACTTCGATGAAGAAGGGCGACTTTTCCGTTCGCATGCCGGTCGAGTTCACCGGCGTGCATGGAAAAATTGCCGACACGCTGAACGACATCCTCGACCTCAACGAACGCACGGCCGACGAGATCGAACGGATCTCCACCGTGGTCGGCAAGGAGGGCAAGCTCAATCAGCGCGCCCAGATCCCCGGCAGCGGCGGGCAGTGGGCCGTGATCAATGAGTCGGTGAACAACCTGATCACCGATCTCGTGCAGCCGACCAACGAAATCGCGCGCGTCATCGGCGCGGTGGCGAAGGGCGATCTCACGCGCACGATGGCCATCGAGTTCGACGGCCGTCCGTTGAAGGGCGAGTTCCTGCGCACCGCGAAGACCGTCAACACGATGGTCGCGCAGCTCGCGTCGTTCGCCTCCGAGGTCACGCGCGTGGCGCGCGAAGTCGGCACCGAAGGAAAGCTCGGCGGACAGGCGGACGTCAAAGGCGTCTCCGGTACGTGGAAAGACTTGACGGAGTCCGTCAACATGATGGCCTCCAACCTGACGGCGCAGGTCCGCAACATCGCCGACGTCACCACCGCCGTCGCCAACGGCGACCTCTCGAAGAAGATCACCGTCGAAGTGCGCGGCGAAATCCTCGAGCTGAAGAACACGATCAACGTCATGGTCGATCAGCTCCGCTCGTTCGCCTCGGAAGTCACGCGCGTCGCCCGCGAAGTCGGCTCGGAAGGAAAGCTCGGCGGCCAGGCCGACGTGCAGGGCGTCAGCGGCACGTGGCGCGATCTCACCGACTCCGTGAACTACATGGCCGCGAACCTCACGAATCAGGTTCGCAACATCGCCCAGGTCACCACCGCCGTCGCGAACGGCGATCTCTCGAAACAGATCACGGTCGAAGCGCGCGGCGAGATCCTCGAGCTGAAGGACACCATCAACACGATGGTCGATCAGCTCCGCTCGTTCGCCTCCGAGGTCACGCGCGTGGCGCGCGAAGTCGGCACCGAAGGAAAGCTCGGCGGCCAGGCGGAAGTGAAAGGCGTCTCCGGTACGTGGAAAGACTTGACCGATTCGGTCAACTACATGGCCGCGAACCTCACCTCGCAGGTGCGCAACATCGCCGAGGTCACGACCGCGGTCGCGAACGGCGACCTGTCGAAGAAGATCACCGCCGAAGCGCTCGGCGAAATCCTCGAGCTGAAGAACACCATCAACACGATGGTCGATCAGCTTCGTGCGTTCGCCTCCGAAGTCACGCGCGTGGCGCGTGAGGTCGGCACGGAAGGACGGCTCGGCGGCCAGGCCGAAGTGCCCGGCGTCGCCGGCACGTGGAAAGACCTCACCGACTCGGTCAATGCGATGGCCGGCAATTTGACGGCGCAGGTTCGCAACATCGCGGAAGTCACCACCGCGGTCGCGATGGGCGATCTGTCGAAGAAGATCACCGTCGATGTGCGCGGTGAGATTCTCGAGCTGAAGAACACCATCAACACGATGGTCGATCAGCTCAACTCGTTCGCCGCGGAAGTGACGCGCGTGGCGCGTGAGGTCGGCACGGAAGGAAAGCTCGGCGGACAGGCCGAGGTGAAGGGTGTGGCCGGTACCTGGAAGGATTTGACCGACTCGGTCAACTCGATGGCCGGCAACCTCACCGCGCAGGTGCGCAATATCGCGGAGGTGACGACGGCCGTCGCCCTCGGAGACCTGTCGCGCAAGATCACCGTCGATGTGCGCGGCGAGATCCTCGAGCTGAAGAACACCATCAACACGATGGTCGATCAGCTCAGCGCGTTCGCTTCCGAAGTCACGCGCGTGGCGCGCGAAGTCGGCACCGAGGGCCAGCTCGGCGGCCAGGCCGAAGTACCGGGCGTTGCCGGCACGTGGAAAGACCTCACCGACTCCGTCAACGCGATGGCCGGCAATTTGACGGCGCAGGTGCGCAACATCGCGGAGGTGACGACCGCCGTCGCCCTCGGTGATCTGTCGCGCAAGATCACCGTCGACGTGCGCGGCGAGATCCTCGAGCTGAAGAACACCATCAACACGATGGTCGATCAGCTGAACTCCTTCGCCGCGGAAGTCACGCGCGTGGCCCGCGAAGTCGGTACGGAAGGAAAGCTCGGCGTGCAGGCGGAAGTGCGCGGTGTGGCCGGCACGTGGAAAGACCTCACCGACTCGGTCAACGCGATGGCCGGCAACCTCACCGTGCAGTTGCGCGACGTCTCCGGCGTGGCGACCGCGATCGCCAGCGGCGATCTGACGCGCAAGATCACCGTCGACGTGCGCGGCGAGATTCTGCAGATCAAGGAAACGATCAACACGATGGTCGATCAGCTTTCGGCGTTCGCGTCGGAAGTCACGCGCGTGGCGCGTGAGGTCGGCACGGAAGGGATGCTCGGCGGTCAGGCCGAGGTGAAGGGCGTCGCGGGGACGTGGAAAGACCTCACCGATTCCGTGAACTCGATGGCCTCGAATCTCACCGGCCAGGTGCGCAACATCGCCGAGGTCACGACCGCGGTCGCGAACGGCGATCTCTCGAAGAAGATCACCGTCGAGGTCAAAGGCGAGATCCTCGAGCTGAAGAACACGATCAACGTCATGGTCGATCAGCTCCGCTCGTTCGCCGCGGAAGTCACGCGCGTGGCGCGCGAGGTCGGCACGGAAGGAAAGCTCGGCGGCCAGGCCGACGTGCAGGGGGTCTCCGGCACGTGGAAAGACTTGACCGACTCGGTCAACTACATGGCCGCGAATCTGACGGCCCAGGTGCGCAACATCGCCGACGTGACCACGGCCGTCGCGAACGGCGATCTGTCGAAGAAGATCACCGTCGACGTGAAAGGCGAAGTCCTCGAGCTGAAGAACACGATCAACTCGATGGTCGATCAGCTGAACTCGTTCGCGAGCGAGGTCACGCGCGTGGCGCGTGAGGTCGGCGTCGAAGGAAAGCTCGGCGGCCAGGCGCAGGTGAAGGGCGTGGCCGGCACGTGGAAGGACCTCACCGACAACGTCAACATGATGGCCAGCAATCTCACCGCGCAGGTGCGCAACATCGCGCAGGTGACGACGGCCGTCGCGAACGGCGATCTGTCGAAGAAGATCACCGTGGAAGTGCGCGGCGAGATTCTCGAGCTGAAAGACACGATCAACGTCATGGTCGATCAGCTCAACTCGTTCGCCGCGGAAGTCACGCGTGTGGCGCGCGAAGTCGGCACCGAGGGTCGCCTCGGAGGCCAGGCGGAAGTGCGCGGCGTCTCCGGCACGTGGAAAGACTTGACCGATTCCGTCAACTCCATGGCCTCGAATCTGACCGCGCAGGTGCGCAACATCGCGGAGGTGACGACCGCGGTCGCCCTCGGCGATCTGTCGAAGAAGATCACCGTCGACGTGCGCGGCGAGATCCTCGAGCTGAAGAACACCATCAACACGATGGTCGATCAGCTCAACTCGTTCGCCAGCGAAGTCACGCGCGTGGCGCGCGAGGTCGGCACGGAGGGGCGGCTCGGCGGCCAGGCGCAGGTGAAGGGCGTGTCGGGCACGTGGAAAGACCTCACCGACAACGTCAACATGATGGCCAGCAACCTCA
Source organism: Thermoanaerobaculia bacterium (assembly GCA_036261885.1). GTDB lineage: Bacteria > Acidobacteriota > Thermoanaerobaculia > Gp7-AA8 > Gp7-AA8 > QHVT01. The sequence continues at coordinate 341,051 of DATAJY010000015.1, forward strand.
CCAATCAGGTGCGCAACATCGCGCAGGTGACGACGGCCGTCGCGAACGGCGACCTCTCGAAGAAGATCACCGTCGACGTCAAGGGGGAGATCCTCGAGCTGAAAGACACCATCAACACGATGGTCGATCAGCTCAACTCGTTCGCTTCGGAAGTCACGCGCGTGGCCCGCGAGGTCGGCACGGAAGGAAAGCTCGGCGGCCAGGCGCAGGTCAAAGGTGTGGCCGGTACGTGGAAGGACCTCACCGACAACGTCAACATGATGGCCTCGAACCTCACCGCGCAGGTGCGCGGCATCGCGCGCGTCGTGACGGCCATCGCGAAAGGCAATCTGAAGCAGAAGCTGGCCGTCGAAGCGCGAGGAGAGATCGCGGAGCTGGGCGACACGATCAACGACATGATCGAGACGCTGGCCACCTTCGCCGATCAGGTCACGACCGTGGCCCGCGAAGTCGGTGTCGAAGGACGCCTCGGTGGCCAGGCCAACGTGCCGGGCGCCGCCGGCACGTGGCGCGATCTGACCGACAACGTCAACCAGCTGGCCGCGAATCTCACCACGCAGGTGCGCGCCATCGCGGACGTCGCCACCGCCGTGACCAAGGGCGATCTCACGCGCAACATCACCGTCGAGGCGCAGGGCGAGCTGGCCGCGCTCAAAGGCAACATCAACGAGATGATCCGCAACCTGCGTGAGACCACGCAGCGCAACGCGGAGCAGGACTGGCTGAAGACGAACCTCGCCAAGTTCACGCGCATGATGCAGGGACAGAAGAACCTGCAGACCGTGTCGCAGATGATTCTCTCCGAACTCGCGCCGGTGGTCGGCGCCGCGCACGGCGTCTTCTACACGATGGACTCGAGCTCGAACGAGCCGGTGCTGAAACTCACCGCGACGTACGCCTACAAGGAGCGGAAGCATCTCAACAAGGAGTTCCACATCGGCGAGTCGCTCGTCGGCCAGGCGGCGTTCGAGAAGCAGCGCATCCTCATCACGAACGCGCCGGAGGATTACGTCCAGATCAACTCCGGTCTCGGCGAGGCGAAGCCGCTCAACCTCATCGTGCTGCCGATCGTCTTCGAAGGAGCGGTGCTGGCGGTGATGGAGCTGGCCAGCTTCAGCAAGTTCACCGAGACCTATCAGTCGCTGCTCGATCAGCTCACCGAGTCGATCGGCGTGGTGCTGAACACGATCCAGGCGAACATGCGGACGGAAGAGCTGCTCACGCAGTCGCAGTCGCTCGCCGAGGAACTGCAGGCGCAGCAGGAAGAGCTCACCGAAACGAACAAGCGCCTCGAATCGCAGGCGAAATCTCTGCAGGCATCCGAGGAGCTGCTCAAGCAGCAGCAGGAAGAGCTGCAGCAGACGAACGAAGAGCTCGAAGAGAAAGCGCGGCTGCTGACCGCGCAGAACGAAGAGGTCGAGCAGAAGAACCGTGAGGTCGAGAACGCGAAACGGCAGCTCGAAGAAAAGGCCCGCCAGCTCGCGCTGACGTCGAAGTACAAATCGGAGTTCCTCGCCAACATGTCGCACGAGTTGCGCACGCCGCTCAATTCGCTGCTCATCCTGGCGAAGCTCCTCGGCGACAACCCGGAAGGGAACCTCAGCGACAAGCAGGTCGACTTCGCGAAGACCATTCACTCGTCCGGACAGGATCTGCTCACGCTCATCAACGACATCCTCGATCTGTCGAAGATCGAGAGCGGCATGATGACGGTGGCGCTGTCGGACGTCTCGTTCAAGGAGATCGCCGACCTTTCGGAACGTACGTTCCGCCAGATCGCCGACGACAAGAACCTCGCCTTCGACATTCAGTACGCCGAGAACCTGCCGCCGTCGATTCACACCGATCCGACGCGCCTGCAGCAGGTGCTCAAGAACCTGCTCGGCAACGCGTTCAAGTTCACCGAGCGCGGTGGCGTCACGCTGCGCATGGAGACCGCGTTCAGCGGCTGGTCGCCGGGCCACGAGGTGCTCGATCGCGCGTCGAGCGTCATCGCCTTCAGCGTCAACGACACCGGCATCGGCATCCCCGAAGAGAAGCAGCGCATCATCTTCGAGGCGTTCCAGCAGGCCGATGCCTCGACGACCCGCAAGTTCGGCGGCACCGGTCTCGGGCTCTCGATCAGCCGCGAGATTGCGCGACTGCTCGGCGGCGAGATCGTCGTCGCCAGCGAGCCGGGCATCGGCTCGACGTTCACGTTGTATCTGCCGAACAGTTACGTCACGCAGACCGCGCGGCGCGAGCGTCGCGAAATGCCGCGCGAGACCTTCTCGTCGACCTTGATGCCGCTCTCGCCGGCGCTCGATGCCCTGCCGGTCGAGGCGCATCCGTCGGTCGACCTGCCGGACGACGCCGTGCCGGCCGAAGAGCAGCAGGTCGTGATCATCGAAGAGCAGGTGCCGGACGATCGCGACACGATTCAAACGGGCGATCGCACGGTGCTGATCGTCGAAGACGACATCACCTTCGCGCGCATCCTGCTCGACATGGCGCACGAGAAAGGCTTCAAGGGCATCGTGGCCACGCGCGGCGAAACCGCGCTGCAGCTGGCCGGCCGCTTCCGTCCCGACGCGATCACGCTCGACATCCAGCTGCCCGACATGGAAGGGTGGACGGTGCTCGATCGTCTCAAGCACGATCGCGTCACGCGCCACATCCCGGTGCACATCATTTCGGCCGACGAAGAAACGGCGCGCGGCCTGCGCCTCGGCGCGTTCGCGCACGTGCAGAAGCCGGTCACGAAGGAATCGCTCGACGATGCCTTCGGCAAGATCCGCGGCTTCGTCGAGCGTTCCAACAAATCGCTGCTCGTCGTCGAGGACAACGATCAGCAGCGGCAGGCCATCGTCGAGCTGATCGGCGAAGGGGACGTCGACATCACCGCGGTCGGCAGCGGCGAAGAAGCGCTCGAGCTGTTGAAAGAGCGCCGCTTCGACTGCATGGTGCTCGACCTCGGATTGCCGGACATGAGCGGTTTCGACTTCATCAATCGGATGAAGAACGAGCTGCAGATCACCGACGTGCCGATCGTGGTCTACACCGGACGCGAGCTGTCGCGGAAGGAGGAGACCGATCTGAAGCGGATGGCCGACGCCATCATCGTGAAAGACGTCCGCTCGCCCGATCGTCTGCTCGACGAGACCGCGCTGTTCCTGCACCGCGTCGAAGAGAACCTGCCCGAGAGCAAGCGGAAGATGCTCGAGCAGCTGCACGAGTCCGATCCGGTGCTGGCCGGCAAGAAGGCGCTCATCGTCGACGACGACATGCGCAACATCTACGCGCTGACGTCGCTGCTCGAGCGGCACAAGATGAAAGTGCTGTACGCCGAAAGCGGCGCCGAAGGCATCGACATGCTGCGCCAGAACACCGACATCGACGTCGTGCTGATGGACGTGATGATGCCGGAGATGGACGGCTACGAAGCGATGCGACGCATCCGTTCGATGGACGAGTACAAGAACCTGCCGATGATCGCCCTCACCGCGAAAGCGATGAAAGGCGATCGCGAGAAATGCATGGAAGCAGGCGCCAGCGACTACATCACCAAGCCGATCGACGCGCAGCAGCTCGTGAGTTTGTTGCGGGTCTGGTTGTACCGGTAGGCAGCTGAGCGGGCCGGGTCATCCCGTAGCGAATGCGCGGGATGACCGGGGTTGCGACCCACGGCCCGAAACGGGCTCACCATTTGCTCTTGGAAGCAGCAGTCACCCATGGCCGAAACCGTAGCGATCATCGATGAACAGACTCGAGCCGATCTCGAGAAGATCGAGGTGCGGCTGCTCACCGAAGGCATCTATCAGCATTACGGATTCGACTTTCGCGATTACTCGCTGCCGTCGTTGCGGCGGAGGATCTGGAAACGTGTGTATGCCGAGGGGCTCACGACCATCTCGGGACTGATCGAGAAAGTGCTGCATGAGCCGCAATCGATGGAGCGGCTGCTGCTCGATCTCTCGATCAACACCACGGCGATGTTTCGCGATCCGACGTTCTACCTCGCGTTTCGCCAGAAGATCGTTCCGATCCTGCGCACCTATCCGTTCGTGCGCATCTGGCACGCCGGCTGTTCGACCGGCGAAGAGGTCTATTCGATGGCCATTCTTCTGCAGGAAGAAGGGCTCTACGACCGCTGCCGCATTTACGCGACCGACATCAACGAAGCGGTCCTGCAGAAAGCGAAATCGGGGATTTTTCCGCTCTCGACGATGCAGGAGAACACCTCGAACTACATCACCGCCGGCGGCACCGGCACGTTCTCCGATTACTACACCGCGCGCTACGACTACGCGATCTTCCGCCCGTCGCTGCGCGAGAACGTCGTCTTCGCGCAGCACAACCTCGTCACCGACGCGTCGTTCAATCACTTCAACGTCATCTTCTGCAGGAACGTGCTGATCTACTTCAACAACGCGCTGCAGAATCGCGTGCAGGAGCTCTTCCTCCAGTCGATGGAAATGTTCGGCATCCTCGGCCTCGGCAAGAAGGAGTCGGTCCGCTACACGAGCGTGATGGACAACTACGAGGAAGTCGATTCCGAAGAGAAGCTGTATCGGAGGATCCGGTGATGCGGGCGGTTGGCGGTTGGCGGCTGGCGGTTGGCGGCGGACCCGTTCCGACGCTCCGCAAACGGCGCGCCGCGGCGGTTCGACGAAAGACGCCCGACCTCTTCTGCGCCTCCTCCCGGCAACCGGCAACCGACAACCGCCAACTGCCTCCGGGCATCCGCTCGTGGCAGGACGGCCGGGTATTGGCCGAGGCGCAGCATGTCTATCAGCTCGTCGTCATCGGCTGTTCGATGGGCGGCATGCGCGCGCTCGAGATCATCCTGAAGGCGCTTCCGAAGGAGTTCCCGCTGCCGATCGTCGTCGTCCAGCATCGCTATCGCACGTCGAATGACAGCCTGCCGAACTTCTTCCGGCGTCATTCGCAACTCTCCGTCGTCGATGCGGTCGACAAGCAGTGGATTCATCCGGGCCACGTCTATTTCGCGCCGGCCGATTACCACCTGCTCATCGATCCGGAAGGGGAGTTGAGTCTCTCGGTGGATGAGCGCGTCGAGTATGCGCGGCCATCGATCGACGTCTTGTTCGACTCGGCGGCGGACGCGTTTTCGAACGGCGTCATCGGCGTGATTCTCACCGGCGCGAATGCCGATGGTGCGCATGGCGTGAAGCGAATCAAGGAGCGCGGGGGCTTCGTCCTCGTGCAGGACCCGGAGACGGCGGAGTCTCCGGAGATGCCGCGTGCGGCCATGGCCGCGACGCGCGTGGATCGAATTTTGCCTCTCGACCGGATCGGGCCGTTTCTGGTCGAACTTTGTCGAAACAGCAGATGAACGAGGATCGCGTCAACATCCTGCTGGTCGACGACCAGCGGAACAACCTGCTCGCGCTGGAGTCGATCCTCGCGGAGACCGGCGAGAATCTCGTCACGGCGGAATCGGGCACGGCCGCACTGCGCGCGCTGCTGCATCAGGATTTCGCGGTGGTGCTGCTCGACGTGCAGATGCCCGATCTCGACGGCTTCGAGACCGCGCATCTCATCCGCCAGCGCGAGCGCTCGCGCGACACGCCGATCATCTTCCTCACCGCGCTCTCGCGCAGTGAAACGAACGTCTTCCGCGGCTACGAGCTCGGCGCGGTCGACTACATCTTCAAGCCGTTCCATCCGGAGATCCTCCGCTCGAAGGTGAACGTCTTCGTCGAACTGTTCCGCAGCCGCGAGGCATTCAAGCGGCAGGCCCACGAGCTGGCCCGGCTGATCCGGCAGAACGAGCTCATTCTCAACGCCGCGGCCGAAGGCGTGTTCGGCGTCAATCTCGAAGGGAAGACGACGTTCGTCAATCCGGCGGCGGCGCGCATGATCGGCCGCGCGCCGGAAGAGATCTCCGGCTTCGACATGCACACGCTCGTGCATCCCGCCTTTCCGGGCGTGCTCACCTGCAATGTCGAGCGCTGCAAGTTGTACGCGGTCGTGCATGGCGATCCGGCGTACGACGAGATCGAAGACACGTTCTTCCGCCAGGATGGCACGAGCTTCCCGGTCGAATTCTGTGCCTCGCCGATGCGCGACGAAAACGCGGAGCTCCTCGGCTCGGTGATCACGTTCCGCGACGTCACCGAAAAACGCGCCGCCGCGCTGGCCGTGGAGGCGGAGCGCCGCTATCGCGAGGCGGTCGACCAGAATCGGGCGAAGGACAACTTCCTGGCGACGCTCTCGCACGAGTTGCGGACGCCGATGACCTCGATTCTCGGCTGGGTGCAGTTCCTCCGCACCGGCCACTTCGACACGCAGGAGCTCGACGAAGCGCTGCGCACCATCGAGTCGAGCGCGCGTCTGCAGGCGCGGCTCATCGACGACATGCTCGACGTCTCACGCATGATCCTCGGCAAATTCCAGGTCGACCTGAAACCGACGCGCATCAGCGACGTCGTCGAAGCGGCCCTCACGACCGCGCGCCCTCTGGCCAGCGACAACGAAGTCCGCCTGACGTGGGAGATCGAAGATCGCGAGTCGATCGTCGAAGCGGACGCCAGCCGCATGCAGCAGGTCATCGGCAACCTGCTCTCGAATGCCATCAAGTTCACGCCGTCCGGCAAGCACGTCGATCTGCGCGTCGAGCGCCTCGATTCCAACCTGCGCATCAAAGTGACGGATGAAGGGGAAGGCATCGATCCCTCGTTCCTTCCCTACGTCTTCGATCGCCTGCGCCAGGGCGAAAGCTCGAACAAACGGAGCGGCCTCGGACTCGGACTGGCCATCGCCCGCCACATCATCGAGCTGCATCACGGAGAGATCTCCGCCGCCAGCGAAGGCCTCGGTCACGGAGCGAGCTTCATCGTGATGCTGCCGGTGCTGCAGCACGAGGAACACGGACAGCACCAGAACATGCTTCACGCGTAGACACGGATGAGCGCGTGGAGATCCTCGAACAGCGGATCGCCGAGAAGGTGGCGTGCACGCACGAGCGCGAGCCCGAAGGCGCGCAGTTCCCCGCGCGACGGCACCGTCTGACTGCGGTTGTAGCTGCGGTTCCAGTATTCGATCTTGTCGCGCGCGAGCTCCGCGACGTCGGGATGCTGCAGCGCTTCGAGCAGCAACGCGATGCTGCGCCACTTCGACGCGCCGTTCATCAGTTGCACGACATTTCTCCGCGCGTGCAGCGCCGCCGTGCGCGTGAAGAGCTCCCCGAGGTCGAGCAGCGCGACCTGCGGCCGCAGCGCGTCGCGCGCCGCCGCGGAGACACTCGGAAGCGGATCGAGTAGCAGCGGTGCAACGGCGTCGACGGAGCGCGCACCATCGAGCCGCATCACTGCTTTCACTGCTGCACGTCTCGCCGAGGTCGAAAGGTGCGCCAGGTACGGCCGCAGCGTTTCGGCGTCTTTCGCGGAGCCGGTGGCCGCGAGTCCGCCGATCGCGACGGCGAGTTGCTTCGGTGGCGCGATTGGGGTGATTGCGGCGCGATAGCGAGCGGCGAAGTCGATGCCCGCCTCACGGAGGTGAAAGCGCGCGAAATCGCGCAGGTTGGCGTTGCGATCGAAGAGCATTCGCTCGAGGAGCGCGCGGTCGCCGAGGAAGTGGCTCAATGCTTCGGTACGGACGCGCGCGGAGCGGTCCTCCGTCGCGCTGCGAAGGAGTTGCTCCGCCTCCGTCGCGGGAAACGTCGCCGGAACGAGACGCATTGCTTCGAGTCTTATCAGCGGATCATCGTTGGCGAGTCCCTCGCGAACCGCATTCGAGTCGTGATTGCGGGTGAGCAGAAGGAAAACGAACCGGCGGATCCGCGGCGGCCCGTGCCGCAACGTCTCGTAAAGGTTCTCTGCGCGGGAGAGGACGAGTGCGTCGATGGCCGCGAGCAGGTTGTCGTGGTCCGAGCGATGGGCGCGGCGCAGACGCTCGACGAGCGGCAGGCAGCGCACGAATTCATTCGCGTTGCGGTCGTGCACACGCGCCAGCACCGCTTTCTTCGCGACCTCGCACACCTGCGGCACCCAGTCATTGACGCGCAGCAGAAGAAACGGCAGCACTTGAAGCTCGTTCGACTGCGCCAGACGGCGCACGGCCGCCTCACGGATGTAGCCGCTGCGGTGGCACGACAGAATCAGCCGCACCGCGGAGGAACGATCGAGCAACTCGCCGTACGACTCCGTCGTATCCGTTCCGTACGCATGGACGCCACGCAGGAGCGCTTCGGCCGCCATCAGCTCGTCGATGCACAACGTCGAGATCCATTGTTCGAGTGTTTCCAGAGCCTCGTGCAGACAGGCCCCGCACGACACCGCCGATGCCGGCAATTGCTTCAGCGCGGACGACACGGCGTCCGGAACGGAGAGCCTCATCGGCGGCGGATGATGTCATGGGCGCATGATGTCGTGACTGTTTGCTACAGTCGGGCTCGTGCCGGCGGTGCAATCACGAGTGCGGCAGTCGCTCTTCGCGGCGGCAGTCTTTCTCACGATCCTGGCGATTGTGCTCGTGCAGCGGGTTCCGTTGTACCGCCATCCCGGCGTGCTGCTGGGATGGAACAGCGATTCGGCGATTCATGGGCTGATGGCCCGCGCAATGGTGCGTGAAAGACGGCCGCTCTTTCTCTTCTGGGGACAGGATTACCTCGGCACGCTCTCGGCCTTCTCGACGCTGCTGGCCAGCGTGTTTGCCGGCGGCGTGTCGCCGCTGGCCTTGCGGATCGGTGCGGCGTTGCAGTTCGCGCTGGCGCTGACGTTCGGCTGGTTTGCGCTGCGAAGAATCTGGGGCGTCGCCGTGGCCACGATCGCCATGCTCTGGCTCGCGTCGGGGCCGCGCTACTTTTTCGAGCAGGGGCATACACCATTGAGCTCCGAGCCGATGCTGCTGTTCGGCCTCCTCGTGCTCTGGTATGCGACGCGGGTGACGTTCGACCGCGCGCGCGACTGGTTCGGGCTCGGCGTGCTCGCGGGCCTCGGCTGGTGGGCACACCGCGGCTCGTCGTTTGCGGTCGTCGCCGTGATCGTCGCCGCGGTCTGGTTCCTGCGCGCGCGATTCGACGGGCGTTTTGCCGCCTCGTTCGCCGCAGGAGTTCCGCTCGGCCTCGTGCCGCAGTTCATCGGCATGCGCCAGATCGATCAGTACCTCTACACGCCGGTGACGGCGGAGTTTTCGCTGCTGCGCGTCTGGCCACGGCTCGTCGAAACGATCACCGTCGATCTCTGGCAATTCGCCGGCGACGACAGCCGCCTCATGGCCATCCTTCTGCTGGCGCTGTTCGCGCTCGGATGCGCGCGGCTGCGCTGGCGCCGCGAAGACGTGACGGCCGTGACCGTGCTGCTGATCACGCTCGCGTTCTGGCTGTTCTCGCCGCAGGCCTACAGCGGTGCGACCCGTTATCTCGCGCTGGCGCTGCCGCTCTTTTTCGCGATCGGCGCGCTCGGCGTGACGTTGTTGTGGGAGCGCACGCGCATCGCGGCGATGCTCGTGGTGGCGGTGATCGCGGGGAGCTTCTACACCTGCCGCGCACTGGATGTCCGGGCCATCGCGGCGGGCGCACGCGAACGGTACGAGCGCTGGCCCGGCGGCTTCGATCCGCGGCCGGCGCTCGCCGCGATCGACGCCGGTGGCTATCGCGCCTGTTACGCCGATTTCTGGCTCGCCTACAAACTCGAATGGCTCAGCAGCAGCGGCGTGGAATTCATTCCGTATCGCAGCGTGAATCGGACGCAGGTGCGGTCGCTGCGCCTGGCGTCAGAGCCCGGGCGGAAATGTTTCGTGGCCCTCGACGGTCGCGTGCGCACGCTGACGCCGCGCGAAGAGGCGTTCTTCCGTCAGCAGACGGTTGCCGCGATCGATCGCTGGCGGCGCGGCGCCGCGCCGGTGCGCTGACACAGTTGCTAAACTGCGCCGCGCATGTCGCTACAAGCAGCCATCGAGGAAGCAGAAGCGGGGATTCGCGAAGGCGGGATTCCGATCGGATCGGTGCTCGTGCATCGCGGAACGATTCTCGGGCGCGGTCACAACCGGCGCGTCCAGAAGGGGAGCGTCACGCTCCATGGCGAGATGGACGCGCTCGAAAATGCGGGGCGGTTGCCGGCCAGCATCTATCGCGAATGTGTGCTCTATACGACGCTGTCTCCTTGTGCGATGTGCAGTGGCGCAATTCTCCTCTATGGAATTCCGCACGTGATCGTCGGCGAGAACCGGACGTTTCTCGGTGAAGAGGAATTACTGCGCTCGCGCGGCGTGCAGGTCGACGTGGTGCAGGACGCACAATGCATCGAATTGATGCGCCGCTTCATTGAGGCGCATCCGGCATTGTGGAACGAGGACATCGGCGTCTGATGGTCCGCATGGCGACGATGGACGACGTTCCCGCATTGGCCGAGCTCGGCGCGCGGACCTTTCGCGATGCCTTTGCGGCGCAGAACACGGCCGACAATCTGAACGCGTACATCGCGAGAACGTATGGCGGGGACCATCAGCGTCGCGAGCTCGACGATCCTTCCATTGCGACGTTCGTCGTCGAGCAGGACGGCGCATTGATTGCGTTCGCACAATGCCGGCGCGGAAACGACGACGTCGAGCTGGCGCGCCTCTATGTCGACCGCCGCTTTCACGGGAAGGGCATTGCACAGGAGCTGATGGATGCGGTCGTCGCGTTTGCCCACAATGCGGGGGTGGGCCGCCTGTGGCTCGGCGTCTGGGAGCACAATCCGCGCGCCATTGCGTTCTATGAAAAGTGCGGATTTCGCGTCACCGGCTCGCATCCCTTTATCGTCGGCAGTGACGTGCAGACCGATCTGGTGATGGAGCGGCCATTGTGATCGTCGCACCGTAATTCGTTCCATACGGACGTGTAGAGCGAAATCAGGCATGGCCGCAACGATGTAAACGGTTTCTTCCCTCTGTAGATCCCTCCTCAACGACACACGAATGTCTCCTTCCGAACAACCTCTCGATAGCAAAAAATAAAAAATTTGTTGCCGTCAGGTGTGTAGATCCGTTACTGTCAGATAAGTCAGCATCCGACCTCGGGTCCCAAAAAAAACTTCAGCAGGCAGTTCGGAGACAACGTGAGAACGACTCCCTTCTCGGTGTGGGTGTGGAGGGGGAGCTTTACGGCGAGAGCTTTCTTCGCCGCATTGGTGGTCCTCGTCTCGTCCGCGGCATTCGCGGCCGAGGTGCTATTTCCTCAACCGTTGCACCTGACGCGGCGGATCGAAGATCCGGTGTCGCAGACGACTTCCACTGTGCACGAATACTGCGCGGGGAATCGCGTCGTGACTGTGAGCGGTGAACGGGTGGCCATTGCCGATTATGCGCGGCAGGAGCTCACCGAAATCAATCGCGCGGCCGGCACTTACAGTGTGACCAGCTTTGCCGATCTGGCCAGGGCGACGCCGAGCAATCCGCTGCGCAATGCGCTCACTGAGTCGGCGAACGGCACGACGGCCACGCCACAGAAGCGGTGGAATTCCCGGCAGCTGGGGATGAAATCGTCTGCCACCGGACGCTCCATGGACGCGTACGAGGTTTCGCTCGATCGCGCCACTGGCGAGCGCGTGAAGATCGAGGTCGGCGTCGACCGCAGCGTGCGTCTGTCGCGCGAAGCGGTGGCGGTGCTGCTCGGCGCCACGTTCCCCAATCCGCACAATGACGAGCATGACGCGATTCTCGAAGCGGCGGCCTCGGCGCCGGCGAAAACGGGCAATCGCCTCGTCACCACCAATGCGACGGGCGCGGCCGATTATGGCCTTCCGGTCGAACAGGTGATGTCGTTCGAGGTCGACAGCGAGCGGATCACGGTCCGCAATGCCATCGTCGACGTGCGCGGCGATCTGGCGCCCGATGACCTGCTGACCATTCCGCCCGGCGCGACCCGTGTCGAGTCGCGCTCCGTGCGCCTCGCCCGCGAGTTGCGCGAGCTCGATCAGCTGCCCTCGCAATCCAACCCGCAGTAACCGCAACTTTTCCGCGGAACGGTGATCATGAGAGATCGTCTGCAGAAGACACTCATCAGTGTCCTTGTCTTTGCCTTTGTCCTCGGCAGCCCGATGCTTGATGCGGGCGAAGTGGCGAAGGCCAATCTCGACATTCTCGGCCTCGGCCTGGAAGTCGATCGAACCACCGTCACGACCGGCGTCGACGTGCCGTCGTACGTGCAGACGATCTTCGGCGGCAAGCAGAATGACGAGGCGCCGGCCGCGCCCGGATTGCAGGCCGTCGGCGACCTCACCGGCCCCGGCATCACCACGCCGATCTCTCTTCTGGCCACACCCGGCCGCAGGTTCTCGATTCCCGCGCTTCATGAAAAAGGGGAGTACCAGCTCGCGAACATCCGCCTCGTCGACGAGAGCGGCACGTTCCTGCAGCAGGCCTCGCCGTCGTTCGCGATCATCAACGTCACCGACGTTTTCAAAACGCAGGTCAAGGTCCGCCAGCTCACGGCCGCGGAACTGCGCGAGCGCGGCATCACGGTCGACACGCGCAACTACGACGTCTACGAGTACGTCGTCATCTTCGGCGTCGACGAATCCTTCGTCGAGATCCCGTATCCGGTCATCGTCGACAAGCGCACGCACCAGGTGGTGCCGGCGACGCGCGAGAGTCCGTACTCGCTGCCGCCGCTGACGGTGGCGCGGCCGCCGCGGTTCGTTCCGCCGGCCATCGACGAGTTCGAGCTGAGCAGCGGGGGCGGGGGTGGTGGTGGTGAAAACGAGGGAGGACGAGGGGGTGGCCCGAGGCTGCCGGCAGCGATCATTCTGCCGAGCGGCTTTGGTGTTCTGCACCAGTTCTTCGCGGTCATCGTGCAGGTGAGCAACACCGCGCCGGACGACGCGCAGATCACGCTCGATGAGATCACGGCGACGATCGGTGCGCCGGGACAGATGCGCGTGGCCGGCGTGAAGCCGGCCGTCACGATCGGCCAGCCGGTGCCGATCTACGACTCGACGACCGGCAACACCTATCTCGTCGCCGGCGCGCAGGGGTCCGCGGAGTGGACCCTCGAGGCATTGAAGGCCGGCACGCATCCGGTCGACGTCACCGTCGAGGCGACGTACAAGAAGCCGGGCCAGGAACCGTTCCGTCTGCGCGGCAAGGCGTCGACGGCGATCGTCGTCAGCGATCCTCGTTTCCAGATCAACTTCTCGCATCCCGACACCGTGCGTACCGACGAGAACTACACGGCGTACGCGTTCGTCACGAACCTCAGCCCGCAATCGCAGCACGTGGTGCTCGATCTCGGCGACATCCCGTCGTGCGCCTCGGGACTGGTGGTCGATCACATCTGCCGCCTGGCCGACACGCCCGATCGCGTCGAGATGGATATGCAGCCGGGCGAGATGATCCCGGTGCCGTACCGGCTCACTTCGCGGATCACCGGCCACGTCTTCGCCGGCGCCGGCTCGTCGACCGACGAGGCGCTCGGCGTGAGCGTGAAGCTGCACATGGGCGTGAGCGAGAGCGGCATCCCGCTGTCGCCGGCCACGCTGGTGATGCCGTACTACGCGCGCTATCTGCCGTCCGAGTTCATCGCCGCGAACATGCAGCTCCTCGGTCTCGGCTACAGCCTGGCCACGGCGCCGCTCAATCAGTACACCGCGAAGTTCCCGCGCGTCATTCAGAACGACGTCTTCCAGCGCGGTCAGGAGATCGCGCGCGCCGGGCAGCGCATCTTCGTCACCCGCGCCAGCGCGGAAGTCGACGATCCGGCCGAAGATCGCGACGCGTTCTTCCACCTCTCGCTCGATCTGCTCAGCAACGTCGAGCGCATCGATCACGCCAACATCGCGCCGGAGCTCGAGGAGTGGGACCAGCTGCGGCGGCAGGAGAAATCGGGACGCCGCGCCGGCGCCGCGATGGCGCGTGAATTCGAGCGCGTGGCTTTGAACGCGGGACGCACGCCCGCGCAATTCGTCGACGACTTCGCGGCCGCGACGTCGCATCGCACGCCGTTCCTCTTCGCGTACGCGCATGGAGCGGACGTCGCCGGGAAGTCGCGGCCGTACGCGCTGTCGGTGTACGGCTCGGCCACCGAGGAGAAGCTCGATGTGCCGGCCGAAGCGACGACCGGGTGGGTGCGCCTGCTGCCGTACAGCGAGCTGACGCAACTCGACGCCGGCAGCGAGCGCGGCGAGCTGGCATTGGTCGGACGCTGGTCGCAGAACATGCGCGTGGTGGTGACGCCGCAGTCGTCGTCGTTCACGCTGCACCTCATCTATCCCGACACGCAGAGCGGCTCGCAACTGCGCACCGATCTGCAGATCACCGACGCCACGCCGGGACAGACGATCGCCGTCGAAGTGGTGCGCGGCTCCCGCAATCTCGTGGTGCGCGGCACGAACGCCGGAGCATCGGTGCGCGAGGTGCTGCAGACGCCGCTGCGCGTTCTCGGTGCGGCGCAGGATCTTCATCTCAACGAGCGCGCGCGCCTGGTCTCGTTCCTCTTCAATCGTCCGCTGCGCGTGCAGGACGCGAGCAAACTGCGCGATCAGTTCGCCCTCACGATCAACGTTCCGAAGGCGAGCTACTCGATCACGCGCAAGAACACGCCGTCGAATCCCGACACGCCGTTGCAGATACCCTCCGCGGCGCTGCAGCAGGACGGGCGTCTGGTCAACGTCACGTTCGACAAATCCCTTTCGACGAACGCCGACTACGTCGTCGCCATCGAGAGCTTCATCGATGGGATCGCCGGCGGCTCGTTCGCGAAGAACGACATCGTGCCGCGCATCGACAACGACGAGCCGGGCGGGATTCTCACCGGCCGCGTGCTCCTCGGCGACAACAGCCCGGTGCCGAACGCCGAGGTGACGATGGCGGTCGAAGGCGCACCGCTGGAGATCGACGTCACCGACTCGCTCGGCCGCTACATGTTCGAGTTCGTCGCGCGCGACATCGACAACGGCAAACAGGGACGGTACGCGCTCGAGGCGCTGGCGAATGAGCGTTCGACCAAAGCCGAGGGGGCGGTGCGCCTGGTCGGCGAAGTCCATACCGTGAACCTCGTCTTCCTCGGACGCGGCTCCGCGAAGGGACAGGTTCGCTACAACGACGGCGAAGTCATTCCCGACGTCGACGTCACCATCGGCAGCGTCATGTTCAATCAGTTCCGTCGCGGACGGACGGATGCGAACGGGCGCTTCGAGATCGGCGACCTCCCGGTCGGTCCGCTGACGTTCTCGGTCGTCGACAAGGACGGCCGTCCGACGTTCGCGGCGAATGCATTGCGCGCCGCCGGCGAAGTGATCGAGCAGGATCTGGTCATCGAGCGTCGCGGATTTCCCGGCACCGGCACAGTGCGCGTGACCGTGCGCCGCTCGGACACGAATGCGGTGGTGCCGCAGGCCCAGGTCGGCGTCTACACGCAGGGCTACGGTCTCAATCAGGGACTCGCGGACGATCAGGGCTTCATCGAGTTTCAGGACGTGCCGGCGGGATTGATCTCGATCATCGCCGCGCATTTCGGCATTTCGTACGAAAGCCCCGGCATCGAGATGGAGATGAAGCCGGACACGATCGTCGAGCAGACGATCATCATTCCGATTCCGGCACCGGGGCAGAGCGGCCTCGCCTCACTCGAAGGCGTGGTCACGCGCGACGATCCGTCGGCGCCGGGAGATCGCACGAAGGACAGCGTCGTCGGCGGCGCGATCATCACCATCGGCCAGCTGCCGCCCGTCACCTCGAACGCAGACGGCACGTTCCTCTTCCCCGATCTCCCGCTCAACGCGAGCGAGAAATCGTTCTGGGTCTTCGACCCCGCCACCGGCCGCAAAGGACAGTTCACGCTGCCGACGCTGGCGCCGGGCGTGAATCGTTTCAGCCCGCATCTCTCGTCGCGCGATCCCGAAGGACTGGCGACGATTCGCGTTCGTCTCACCAGCGCCACCGGCGCGCCGGTGAACGGCTATCGCGTCATCGAGCCCGGCTTCCCGCCGACGCCGTTCATCGAAAAGGGCAACGGCATCTACGAGCTGAGCGGCATTCGCGTGCCGGGAAAAGTGAATATCGCCGCGCTGCCGACCGGCGGCACGACCGCGGTGTACGGAGACCAGATGGTCTTCGGTTCCGCGCGCGCCGACTTCAACGGACAGATCGCCATCGCCGATCTCCGTCTGCCCGGGCAGGGAACGGTGATCACGCGCATCGACCTGCGCCAGGAAGACAGCGCCTGTCCGGTCGCGCCCTGCTACACGCAGGCGTTCGGACGCGTGGCGCTCGGCTACGCGGTGTGGGATGAGACCGAACAGGGCACCACGGCCAAGATCATCATCCTCGAGGCCGATCAGAACACGCTGCTGAACACGTTCACGAAAGTGCCGGCGCAGCAGAATCTGGTGATCTACACCGATCGCCATCCTGCCGGCTATGCGGGCGTCGAAGCGAAGCTGCTCTACGAGGGCGATCTGCGCAACGTCACGCTGCGCCTCGATACGCTCGGCGACGTCACCGGCCGCGTATTCGCGCACGATCGCCAGACGCCGATCGCGAATGCCGTCGTCGAGCTGCGCAACGGCTCGGTCATTTACGGCAAGAAACTGAGCGCGCCGGACGGCACGTTCCGCTTTCCCGCGGTCGCTGCCGGTCTGAGCTTCCAGCTCGTCGCGCAGTACGTGCAGGACGGCATCTACCGCACCGGTGTGGTCGACGGGAAAACGCCGCTGGCCGGCGGCCCGGTGAGCAATCTTCGAATCATCATGCGCGAGCAGTCGACGATCGAAGGACAGATCGTCGATCGGGACGGTCATCCGGTGCCGCTCGCGAACTACTGGGCCCGCGAGCTGGCGTGGCCCTACACCGCGTACGGAGCGAGCAACGAGCCGCTGCAGGCGGACATCAACGGCCGGTTCATTCTCAACAACGTCTTCACCGGACCGTTCCGCATCTCGGCGCGCGATCCGATCGTGCAGGAGAAGCGCGGTGACTATCAGGGCACGCTCGCGTTCGAAGGCGACACCTCGCAGCTGAGCGTGAAGGTGTCGATCGGCGAAGAGGGGACCGGCACGATCGCGGTGACGGTGGTCGACTCGCTGCAGGCCTTCAAGCGGATGGAGAACGCCGAGGTCACGCTCTATTCGAACTCCGGAAAATACGACCTCGCCACCACCGATCAGGATGGCGTGGTCTTCTTCCGCGACGTACCGGTCGGCAATTACACGCTCGGTGCGTATTCGAAGGCGGCGGGCCGCGCGGGGCGCACGGGCGTGATCCAGGTGCGCGCCGACGAGACCACCACGCAGGAGATCGTGCTCGATTTCCTCGGCCGCGTGGCCGGCTATCTCACCGATCCCGAAAGCACGCCGGCGGATGCGCCGGTGCGCGGCATGCCGGTGCAGGTCGAATCGGGCACCATCGCCACGCGAGACTCCACCGACAGCGACGGCCGCTTCACGATCCTCGGTGTTCCGGAAGGAACGTTCCGCGTTTTCGCATACGACTACGACACCGGCCGCATGGCCTTCGGCCCGCCGAATCTCTATATCGACAAGGTCGTGCAGGAACACACGAACCTGCACCTCGAGCTCGAGAAGACCGCGAAGCTCACCGTCAAGGCGTATCTGCCGAGCGACAACGGCGGCGAAGGGACGCTCGCACCGCTCGCCTCGATCCTCGTCGAGGCGACCGACTACTTCCGCGAGCAGCAGGGCAACAGCCTCGTCTATCCGAAGATGATCACGCGCTACACCTACAAGATCACCGCGCGTGAGCTCGGTGGCGAAGAGCGCGAGATCAAGGCGTGGGGCTCGTGGGCGCCGGGACAATTCGAGAAAGAACATCACGTCGTCTTCCCGAGCACCGGCACGGTCGAAGTGCTCGTCCTCGACGGCTCGGATCAGCCGGTGGCCGATGCGAAGGTGCTGATCAACGGCAAGACGATCTACACGAACGAGAACGGTCTCGTCGTCGTCGCCGGTCTTTCGTTCGGACCTGTCGGCGTGCAGGTGTCGAAGGGAAGTGTCGGCGCCTCGGCGAGCGGCAATCTCCAGAGCCGTTCCATTCCGTTGCGCTTCACGCTGAACCTCGGCAGCACGGCCGGCGTGACCGGCAGAGTGGACGCCGAGGAGGGGATTGGCCAGGCGTCGGTCGGCACGCGGGTCGTGGTCAGCATCACCTCCCGTCTCGTTTCCGGCACGACGCGGCTCGAAACAATCACCGACGCGAACGGGAACTACACCTTCACCGGCATTCCGATCGGCGGCACGTCCGTCAGCTTCCTCTTCTATGGACCGGATGACACGACCATCGGCGCCGAGCGCACGGTCTCGATTCCGGACGGCACCACCGGCCTCTATCCGATCGAGACCGTCAAGCTCGATGCGACCCCTCCGCGCGTCCTCGGCATCGTGCCGGCCACGAATGCGACCGATGTTTCTCCGAGCGCGCCGGTGGTCATCTCGTTCAGCGAGCCGATCGCCTCGAGCTACCTCAACACCAACTGGTTCCAGCTCGTCTCCACCGATGACGGCGCGAACGTCAACGTGACGCTCGTGCCGACGCTGCGGGTCGACGGCACATTCGACGTCAAGCTCGTGGCGCCGGCGCCGCCGGCAGGACAGCGCTTCCCGCTCAAGAGCAACGTGCTCTATCGCGTGGTGGTGAAGAACGGCATTCTCGATACGACCGGCAATGCGCTGCGGGCCGCCTTCGGCTCGAGCTTCACCACCGTCAACTACACCGAGCCGGCGGTCGTGCGCGTGCAACCGGCCGACACCGAGCCGCTGCAGGCGAACGAAACCATCAAGGTCAAATTCAACAAGGCGGTCGATCTCACCTCCATTCAGGCCGGCAACGGCGGCGTGGTGAAGATCGAGCGTCTCGACTCGCGCGGCGGCACCCCGATCCAGGGCATCAGCATCGCCGTGACGCAGGATCCGGCCGATGCGAGCACGCTCCTCGTCGGCCCCACCGGCTCTCCGTTCGCGGAATCGGCGTTCTACCGCCTGACCGTTTCGGGCATGCGCGACACACAGTCGCCGGTCAACGTGCAGAAGGATGCGAAGGTCGTCGACTTCTTCTCGTACGACACGAAGAAGCCGGTGGCCACGATCGTCTCGCCGGTTTCGGCGGGGGAGAAGCTCGTCTCGCAGGTGGCCTACACCGTCGGTGTGAGCATCGTCGATGAAGTGAGCGGCGCGCCGTCCACCGACGTGCAGTACGTCGACTTCTACGACGGCGCCGGCACGTGGCTCGCGCGCGATTTCACCGCGCCGTACACGTACGACCTCCATGCGCCGCTCACCGACACACCGACCACGATCGCGTTGCGCACGCGCGCCACCGATCTCTCGAACAACGACGGCCCGCAGTCCGAACCGTTCGCGTGGGACGTGATTCCGAACGCGGCGCCGTCGAACATCGCCATCGTCAACACTCCGGCCTCGGCATATCCGTCGCAGAGCGTGCAGTCGGTCGTCACCTTCACCGATGAAGGGGTCGAAGTCACGGCCGCGCTGCGCATCACCGGCACGAACGTGAACGGCCAGCCGCTCGACGCCATCCTCGGCTCGCAGCTCGTGAAGCACGCGTCGGCGACCGCGCCGTGGCCGAGCGCGACGTTCAACTACACGTTGCCGCTCGAGCTCCAGGCCGGCACCGCGCAGATCATCGCCACGGTCAAAGACCTCGCGAAGACCGGCACGGCGCAGCAGCCGCTCGAGATCCTCGCCGACACGATCGGCCCCGAAATCGTCTCCTATCTGCCGAAGACCGAGACGCGCTACGCGTTCAAGGCGCCGGTCACGATCGAGCTGAAAGTCCGCGACACGCAGACCGGCGTGGCGTCGGCGGTGCGCGACATTCCGGGCATCAGCCCGACCCTCATCACCGAGACGCACACGTACGATGCGTCGTCGAAGATCCACACCTATCGCTACACGTTCAGCGCGCCCGCGAAGAAGGCGGACACGCGCGTCACGATTCGCGTCACCGCCACCGACAATCGCAACAACGTCACGGTCGCTTCGACCGACGTGATCTGGGAACGCGTCGATGACGAGAACATCCCGGTCGCGGAGTGGGTGACGCCGCTCGATGGTGCGGCGCTTCCGTCGAACCTCGACAACTGGCAGACCACGCTGCGCGTGCGCGCCACCGACAACTCCGCCATCACCGCGGTGAAATTCGAATCGACGGCACTGGCCGCGCCGATCGTCGTCAACCTGCCCAAGAGCGGCACGACCGACATCTTCGAAACGAAGGCGGCGCTCGCGTTCCCGGCCGACGGCCTGCCGTTCACGATCACCGCGACGATCAGCGACAGCGATGAAGAACACGATGTCGTGCTGCCGATCACGATCGATCCGGTCGTGGCCAACGCGATCATCACGCAGTCGACGTCGGTCTCCACGGTCACGCTCAACGACTATCAGAACAAGAACGTCGTGGTGCGCCACCTCGGCAGCGTCACGCCGACGCGCTTCTTCATCAATCTCCCGCTCACGGTCACGAATCTGATCGTGCTCGACGGCGCGATCGTCAGCGCGTTCGAGGAAACGAAGCTCGACCTCACGGTCAACGAGCGTCTCTTCGTCGACGCCGATTCCAGCATCAACGTCAGCGGCCGCGGTTACCTCGGCGGCAGGCGCACGCCGGAGTTCGGCGGCAGTGGCAACACGGACGTGACCGGACGCACGCTCGGCGGCACGACCGAAGGCGGCGCGTGGTTCGCGGATGCCTCGCACGGCGGCATCGGCGGCGTCTACGCCGGCCGCACGAACGCCACCTACGGCTTGATCAAGAACCCGTCGGACTTCGGCGCGGGCAGCTCCGGCAATCCGAACAGCAGCAGCGCCGGTGGCAACGGCGGCGGCGCGGTCCTGCTGAAGAGCGGTTCCGGCCTCGGACGCTTCGTCGTCGCCGGCGCCATTCGCGCCGATGGCGACACCATCTCCACGGCGGGCGCGGGCGGCTCGATCTCTCTGCAGTCGAAAGCATTCATCACCGGCTGGTCGTCGCTGATCACGGCCAACGGCGGCGAAGAGTCGCCGGGACTGGCGGGGTATGACCTCGGCGGCGGCGGCGGACGCATCGCCATTCGCGCGTCCGATCGTCTCGATCTCAATGACCTCGCGCGTGCCGTGCAGGCCCGCGGCGGACGCAATGGCGTCGAGAGCGGTGCCGGCGCAGGCGCAGGCACGATCTTCCTCTCGCGCCCCGGCGCCACGAACGGCGAACTGATCGTCTCCGCGTACGACTCGCGCTTCAAGACCTCCACGCAGCTCGTCCGCGGTACGCCGCTCGCCGGCGACCTCACCTTCGACACCATCACCATCGGACCGCGTGCGCTCGCACGCTTCGACAACACCTACACCGTTCCTTCGGCGGAACTGCTGCAGGTCGATCCGACCGCGCGCGTCGTCGCACCCGGCGAAGTGCCGCAGGTCACCATCGCATCGACCACTCCGGTCGCCGGCGGCGACGTCGCGCAGAGCACATCGATCAACGTCTCGACCACCGCGTCGAGCACGTCGGGCATTCGCGACGTGCGGACGATTCTCAGCGCGCAGCCGACGGACGTCGTCAGCGTCACCAGCGGCTGGTCGCCGTCGATCACCAGCTTCTCCTCGACGATCGGCATCCCGGCCACGGCCACGACGGGCCAGACCACGCTCAAGGTCGCGGTCACCGATCTCGCGGGCCGCGTCACCGAGAGCGCGCCGCTCACGTTCAACATCGTCAACAACGCCGTGCCGTCGATCACGAAGTTCGACGTCGTCCCGGCCGAACAGATCTACGCCAACAACAGCATCACCGTCGACGCGGCCGCGAGCGACGACATCTCCGTCACCGATCTCGCGCTGACGTCGACCGTCGGCACGGTCGTGCCGAATCCGGCCACGGTCACCGCGGCGCCGTCGGTGGCGAGACAGTTCACGATCGCGGTGCCGAAGACCACGCCGGCGAACACGTCGATCGTGCTCACCCTCAATGCGAAGGACAACTTCCCGAATCGCGCCGCGACGACGCAGCAGAAGACGCTCGTCGTCCGCCCGGATGCGATCGCGCCGGAAGTGTCGGTTCTCAAGCCGACCGCGGATCAGATCTTCGATGAGGCGGCGGGAGCGAAGTTCGATCTCGAAGTCTCGGCGCTCGATCGCGAAGTCGCGGTGCAGAGCGTCACGGCGACATTCGAAGGACAGCCGTACACGCTGACGCCGATCGTCGGTCGCGAGAACGTCTTCGGCTACAGCGGCATCCTGCTGCCGTCGGTCGATGGCACCGAGGCGGTGACGAAGACGATCACGGTCACGGTCACGGACTACACGCCGAACACGCAGACGGTCACGCGCACGTTCTCGATCCGACCGCTCGTCGATCCGAATGCGCCGAAGCTGGAGTGGGCGTGCAGCAGCCCGAACGCGATGTATCTCCCGGGCATGCAGATTCCGCTGCGCGTCTTCGCGGAAGGGAACACTCCCTCGAACGGCGTGAGCAAGGTCGAGTTCTCGATCAACGGCGGCGCGGCGCTGCTGGCCACCGAAACGGCGGCCGGCTCGAAGCTCTACAACTACAACTACACGATTCCCGCCGACGCCACGCCCGGCACGATCTTCACCATCCGTGCGTCGGCGCTCAGCACCTCGAACAATGAAGCGACGCTCGTCGGCACGTTCGAGATCGTGACCGGTACCGAGTTCCCGACGGCGACGACGATCGAGGCGACCGACACGTCGTACGACAACCGCACGCTGATCATCCGCAACAACGGCAGCGTCACCGTCGCCGGTGCGCATCACTTCAACACGATCGTCATCCTGAGCGGCGGCAAGCTGGTGCAGCAGCCGAACGCATCGGGCAACGTCGAACTGCTCTCGGTCGATCGCATGTACATCGCCTGCGGCGGGTTCATCGACCAGAGCGCGCTCGGCTACTCGAATCGTCTCTCGTACCCCGGCGCCGCCACGCCGCTCGATTCCTCGGGCGGTGGTCACATCGGCGGCGGCGCGACCTGGACGCCGCCGGGCGGTGCGTCGTACGGCAGCATCACCCGTCCGTCCGAGCTCGGCGCCAGCGGTCACACGTTCAACACCGCCAGCTATCCGGCGACGGGTGGCGGCGTGGTGCGCATCAACGCCGTCTCGAAGCTCATCGTCGACGGCACCATCCGCGCGAATGGTCTCGACAGCAGCACGTGGGGCCCGGGCGCGGGCGGTTCGATCTGGATCACGTCGCCCGGCTCGATCACCGGCGGCGGCACGATCGAAGCGCGTGGCGGCGGCGATACGAATGACCGCGGCGGCTCCGGCGGCGGCGCAATCGCGCTCGACGCGCCGGCCATCAACGGCTACTTCCTCAGGAACCTCGTCGCCCGTGGCTCGAAGAACAGCACGCCGGGTGCGGCAGGCTCCGTTTATCTGAAGACCGCCAGCAGCACGTTCGGCGATCTCATCATCGACAACCGCGGCTTCAACTCGGCCGCGGTGACCACGCTGCCTTCCATCGGCACGTGGCCGGTCGCCTCGGTGAGCGGCACGACCGTCACTCTCGGCAAGCGCACGATCTTCCCGCAGTACCACGTCGGCAACTCCGTGCGCGTCGTGGCGCCGGACGGCACCATCCGCGGCACCTGGCGCATCACCGCCATCGCCAACGATCCGCAGGCCGTCACCCTGCCGAACACCTTCACGTTCGCCAGCGACGGCGCCACGTACGACGGCTATCTGATGTACGCCGCCGGCGGCCTCGGCTCGCCGCTGCGCAAAGTCGTCGCCATCCGCTATCAGAACGATCAGTGGCAATACGACGCGGATGACGGCAAGCCGTTCGTCACGTTCACGCCGCAGGCGGGCGATCGCATCTTCGCGAGCTTCCGCAAGAACACCAGCGGCATCTTCGATCTGCAGCAGCTCTCGTGCGGCACGAGCTGCGGCAGCATCAACGGCGTTCCGGTCGCCGAGCTGACGAACGGCTGGATCTACGGCAACACGTACGGCGGTACGTACGACGGGGTGGACGTCCGTTACCTCGCCACCGAGACCCACGAATTCACCTACGCGCATGACGGCGAAGGCCGCGGCTTCTCGCTCGCGCAATTGCCGCCGTCGATCACGCTCGAAACCGGTGCGGTCGTCCAGCCGGGCGATTCGCTGCGCGGCATCTATCGCTTCGACAGCGTTTCGGTGAAGGGGGCGGCGAAAGTCGTGGCCCGCGATCCGGTCGATGCTCCGGTGACGAAGGAAACCGGTACGACGTTCACGTCGGGCGATCTCGCCGCGCCGGCCATCGACAGCACGAAGATTTCGATCACGCAGGGCCGCACCGGTCCGGTGCTGACCGGCCTCGCCGGTGCGATCGTCGACAGCGACGGCGCCGAAGTGCTGGTGCGCAACACCGCCGTCGCGCTCGCGCCCGAAGTCATGCCGGTGCAGGGCGCGTACTTCATGGCGCCGCGCATGAACAAAGGCGTGCTGCAGCTCTGGAAGATTCCGAACAACAACGCCTCGTGGGGCGGCCTCAACTCGCCGATGGTCGGCGAGAACGCGAGCGCACGATTCCGCGTCGGCGCGCCGGGCATTCTCGGCGGCTTCGGACTCGGCAATCACTACTTCCACTTCCCGAGCGGCGGCAGGTGGGAAGTGTGGGTGAACGGTGCCTGGGCCAACTCCGGCTACAAGCAGGGGACGCTCCTCAACACCACCCGCTTCCGGATGGAGAAGACGCGCGACACCGTCTACTGGTACGTCGACGACGCGCTGATCCATTCGGCGGCCGTGACCGTCACGCCTGACACGCGCTTCAACTTCTCGTTCTCGAACGACGGCGCGTACTACGACGCGGTCGAGTTCTCGTCGAGCAACGACGGCAACGCCTTCGGGGTCGTCGCCGCGAACGGTTCGTTCTCGGTGCCGATCTACGGTGCCTCGGGCGAATCGCTCGCCCTCACCGCACGCTCGCGCAACGCCTCTCCGCAGACGACCGGCGAGCTCGTCATCGGCTCGATTCCGTCCGATCTCGGTGTGGCCTCGGTGACTTTCCCCGGCGATGTCACCGGCGGACGCACGACCACCGGCACCGTGACCATGCGTCGCGCCGCCGGCGCGGAAGGGCTGCTCGTGCAGCTCGCGAGCAACAACGCCACCGTCACCGTTCCGTCCACCGTCAGCATTCTGCCGGGACAGAACAGCATCACCTTCACCGCGCAGACCACCGCGGTTCTGGCGCCGGTCGACGCCGTCATCACCGCGAACTGGGGCGGCGTTTCTGCGACCACGACACTGCGCGTCGTGAAAGACAACATCGCTCCGACCGTCGCCGTCGTCGCTCCGACAGCCAACGCGCAGTTCACCGAAGGCAGCGGCAAGATCGGCGTGCAGGCCAACGTCACCGACGCCGACTCCGGCGTGAAACGCGTCTTCGCCACGTTCAACGGACAGACCTACGAGCTGCCGAAGAACACGTCGAAGGGGGCGAACGCCTACTACCTCGACATCAACGCGCCGTTCGTCGACGGCACGCAGAACGTGACGATGGACGTCGTCGTCAGCGCCACGGACAACAGCGACAACACCGTCGCCGCGGCAGCGGTGCCGGTGATCATCAAGCCGATCATCGACGCCGCGCTCCCCACGGTCGAGTGGCGCTGCACGAGCGGCGAGGCGCTCTATCCCGTCAACTACGCGGCGCGCCTGCGGGTCTACGCGAAAGCGCCCAACACGACCAACACGCTGCAGCGTGTCGAGTTCACGATCACCGATCCGAACGGCACGCCGGCGACCTATCCGGCCACTTCGCTCGGCAGCGATTTGTACGAGTACACCTTCGCGATCCCCGACATCGCGGACGGCAGCACCTTCAACGTCATCGCACGCGCGGTCACCGCGGCAGGGGGCGACGCCACCGTCACGAGCTCGTTCCAGGTCGTGAAGGGCGCGACGGAGCTGAAGAGCAACACCACCATCTCCGCCACCGACACGTCGTACGACAACAAGTCGATCGTGGTGTGGGAGAACGTGACGCTCACGATCTCCGGCGCACATACGTTCGGCCGCCTGGTCGTGCTGCCGAATGCAACCGTGCGCCAGCCCGATTCGAGCGGCGCCACGTACGAGCGCGTGAACATCACCGCCGGCGCGATGTACGTCGCGTGCAGCGGCACGATCAACGCGAACGGCCGCGGATTCGTCGGCAACAGCGGCAGCACCGGGCGCACCTGGCCCGGCACCTTCACCGGTTCGGTTTCCGGTGCGGGCGGTACGCACGGCGGACGCGGCGGCAGCCACGACGGACTCGGCGCCTCCGACACGAAGACCTACGGCTCGCTCGTCGATCCCGATACGCCGGGCGCATCCGGCAGCGGCTACCACTACGGCAGCTGCGCGGCCTGCGAGCCGGGCGGCGGCATCGTGCGTCTCACCGTCGCCGGCACGTTCACCAACGACGGCACCATCACCGCGAACGGTGTGCAGAACAACGGCGGTGGCGGCGGCGCCGGTGGCTCGGTGCGCGTGCGCGCGAAAGCGCTGCGCGGCGTCGGCGAGATTCACGCCGACGGCGGTCGCGACGGCAATGCCGCCGGCGGCGGCGGACGCATCGCGCTGCACTACGAAACGTCCGAGCTCGATACGACGAAGATTACGGCCAGCGGCGGTCAGAACGGTTCGAGCAACGTGCGCAAGGGCGGCGCCGGTACGGTCTATCTGCGCCAGCTCGATGCCAGCGGGGAACGTCTCACCGATGAACTGATCGTCGACAACTCGAGCATCAACGCCGACTACGGCACGACGCTCGCGAACCTCGGCAGCGGCACTCTCGTCGGAATCAACGGCGCGGACCTCACCTTGAGCGCCGCGGTTCCGGAGTGGATCGCCGGCTCGTACATCGAGTTCGTCGACGCCGACGGCGTCGTGATCGCCGATTACGAGATCACCGGCCGCACCGGCACCAGCGTGACCGTGCGCCTGCCGCAGAGCGCCACCGTCAACGTGCCGGTCGGCACCGCGTATCGCGGCGCGTGGCACTTCGACACCGTCACCGTTCGCCGCGAAGGCAATCTCTTCGCCGAGGCGGTCGCGGTGCAGAAGAAACTCGTGGGCGGCCCGACCTCCGAGTACATCGGCATCAACAAGCTTCGCTTCGAAGACAGCACGATCAGCGGCCGTGTCGATGCGTTGCGCATCGATGCCCGCAACCTCACGCTCGCGTCAGCCACGCTCCTGCAGCTCGGACAGACGATCGACTCGACGTCGGTCGGCACGCTCGATCTGCGCGTCGCGGAAGATCTCGTCATCGACGCCGCGAGCTCGATCGATGCGACCGGCCGCGGATTCATCGGGGTCTCCAACAGCCGCGGACGCACGTGGCCTGGCGTGTACGTCGGCTCCGCCTCGGGTGCCGGCGCGACGCACGGCGGCCGAGGCGGCGATCACGACACGCTCGGTGCGGCGGACACCGTTTATTACGGCTCGTTCATGAATCCGTCGACGCCGGGCGCATCCGGCAGCGGCTACCACTACGCCAACTGTGCGACGTGTGAACCGGGCGGCGGCGTGCTGCGCATTCGCGCGAAGAACGTCTCGCTGGCCGGCAAGATCTACGCGAACGGCGTGCAGAACAACGGCGGCGGCGGTGGCGCCGGCGGCTCGATTCGCATCGATGCCACGACCATCTTCGGCGCCGGTGAGATCCACGCTGACGGTGGTCGCGACGGGAATGCCGCCGGCGGCGGTGGTCGCGTCGCGGTCTACTCGCAATCGTTCACGCTCGATCCGCTGCTCGTAACCGCGGCCGGCGGCTACAACGGCTCGTCCGATCGCCGCAAAGGCGGCGCGGGCACGGTCTATCTGCGCACGGTCGATGCGACCGGCGTGGAACTGTCGGACGAGCTGATCGTCGACAACGTTAATGTGGCCTCGTGGTACGGCGCCTCCACCACGACGCTCGGCAGCGGCACGGTGCTCTCGGTTTCGGGAGCGGTGCTCACGCTCAGCAATGCGGTTCCGCAGTGGATCGAAGGCTCGAACATCGAGTTGCTCGATGCGACGGGAGACGTGCTCGCGTCGTACGAAATCGTGGCGCGCACCGCGAGCACGGTGACGGTACGGCTCGCGAGCGGGCAGTCGCTCAGCGTGCTTCCGGGCACGGCGTATCGCGGCACGTGGGCGATCGACACGATCACCGTGCGTCGTCGCGGCATCCTCGACGGCAACGGCGCGTTCGCCACGAAGCGCATCAACGGTGGCACCGCGACCGAGGCGCTGCGACTGCCGCAGATCCGCGTCGATGAAGCGACGTTCACCGGATACTTCTCGACCAACGAAGTGAAGGCGCGCCGGCTCACGCTGAACAACGCGAACTTCATGCAGCTCGGCAACACCGACACCTCGGCTGATGTGAAGCGCCTGGTCATCGACGTCAGCGATCTGCTCTTCGTCGATACCAACAGCCGCATCAGCGCCACCGGCGGCGGCTTCATCGGCAACAGCGGCAATACCGGCCGCACCTGGCCCGGCACCTACACCGGCTCGGTGGCTGGTGCCGGCGGCACGCACGGCGGCGTGGGCGGCGATCACGACTCGCTCGGCGCCGCGACGCGTGTCACGTATGGCTCGATCTTCGATCCCGACACGCCCGGCGGCTCCGGCAGCGGCTATCACTACGGCAGCTGCTCCACCTGCGAGCCGGGCGGCGGCGTCCTGCGCATCAAGGCGAAGACGCTGCTGCTCGACGGCCGCATCGAAGCGAACGGCGTGCAGAACAACGGCGGCGGCGGTGGTGCCGGCGGCTCGATTCGCATCGATGCCGAAAGCCTCAACGGCGCCGGTGAAGTGCACGCCGATGGTGGCCGCGACGGCAATGCCGCCGGCGGCGGAGGCCGCGTGGCGGTCTACACCAATCAGCTCGGCATGCCGTCGTCGCGCTTCTATGCGGCGGGCGGCTACAACGGCTCCAGCGATCGTCGCAAAGGCGCGGCCGGCACGGTCTATCTGAAGTCGGCCACGCAGCAGTACGGCGATCTCTTCGTCGACAACCGCGGTCTCAACACGCAGAGCCCGACGCCGCTGCCGGGCATCGGTACACGCGTCGCCACGAGTGCGACCTCGACGTCACTCACCACGGCCGGCGCGAACTTCCTCGCGCCGAATCACCTCAACGGCTGGCGCGTGTTCGTGCTCGGGTCGTCCACCGCGGTGAACTGGCCGGTGCTTTCCAACACGAGCACGACCCTGCAGCTCGATACCGCGGCGACGCCGCTCACCATCGTCGCGAACGATTCGTACCGCGGCCTGCTGATGTTCGATACCGTCACCATCCGCAACGCGGTGGTCTACACCGTCGATGATCTCGTGCGCGGCACGCTCGACGCGCCGGCGAATTCGCTCTTCGTCAACGACGGTCCGCCGGTGTTCCCGATCGCGAAGCGCGCCACGATTCGCGTGCAGAGCGCATCGTCCGGCGACGCTGTCATCGGCGATATCGGTGCGGTCACTGACAGCAACCTGCCGATCCGCATGACCGTCACGAACGGCCGCACCGGCGTCGTCTTCACCGCGAACGCCAACAGCGACGGCTCGTTCCGCGTGCCGGTGGTCGGTCGCGAAGGCGACACGTTCACGATTTACGCGACCGATTCGTACGCGTCGGCGCTGTCGTCGGCACCGCTGGCCGTGAATGATGCGATCGTCGAAACGAACACGATCCAGACGTTCGTCATCGATCCGCCGACCGCCACGGGCGGTACGACGCTCTATGCCTCGCTGCGTCTGGCCCTGCCCGCGCGCTCGTCCGACGTGCTCGTGCACCTCGGCAGCTCGCGTCCGGCGGCGGGCGTCGACGCGATCGTGATCGTCAAGAGCGGCATCTCCACGATCCAGATTCCGATCACCACCACCACCGTCACCAGCGCCACCGATGTCGTCATCACCGCGACGGTCGGCACGAGCACGCAGACCGCAACGTTCACGCTGCTGCCGTCCGCGACATCGGCACTGATCGATCTCGCGCTTTCGTCGCCTTCCGTCGAAGGGGGGACGACCGTCAACGGCACGGTGCTCCTCGGCGCACCGGCGCCTTCGGGCGGCGCGCTGGTGATGCTCGGCACCACCTCTCCGAACGCGAGCGTGCCGGAGTCGGTGGTCGTTCCGGAAGGGACGACGCAGGCTTCGTTCGCCATCACCACCACGCAGGTCGGTGGGCCGACGGACCTGCAGATTCAGGCCACGTGGGGTGCCTCGAAACTCGCCGACCTGCGACTGACGGCCTGCAATGGGATGGGCACCGTCAGCGCGCCGTCGTCTTCGACGCTCACGGCCACGTGGGTCGATGATGCCGCTCCCGCCGGCTCCACGCCGACGGGCGATGCGATCTTCGATGCGACGCGCGTCGCCTTCGGTGCCGCATCGCTGCACTTCCTCCCGCCCACCTCGACGCAGGTGCGGACGTACGCCTTCAGCGGTTCCACCGCGCCGCTGGCGACGACGGTGAATGACCGCCTCGCCCTGTGGGCGCTCGTCAATCCCTGCAAACCGCCGCGACAGATCCTCGTGACCTGGAGCGACGGCACCAACTCGTACCGCGTGTCGTGGGGCGAGAGCCGCATCGACGCGACGGCCACGCAGATTTACGCCGGCGCCGTTCCGACGGGCGGAGCGTGGACGCGGCTCGATGTGCTGACCCGCGCGCTCGGCTTCACCGCGAACAAGAACCTCACCGGTCTGACGATCAGCGTCGACGGCGGTGAAGTGTGGTTCGACGGCATCGGCGCCGCGTTGTGCACGACGCCGAAAGCAGCGAAACCCGACTACCTGCCGGGCGAGCGCGTCTGGTTCGACGATGCGATTCCCGCCGGCTCGGCGACCGGCTGCTCCCCGTACAACTGGGACAACACGCAGGTCGCCAGCGGCACCTCCGCCGATCTCGTCATCGGCACCGGCGCGTCGTTCTATCAGCACTGTTTCACCGGCGCGCCGACGCCGATGAAGCTGGCCATGGAAGACGTCATCACCGCCTACGTCTTCCTCGATCCGTGCAACCCGCCGAAGGAGATCATGCTCCAGTTCAACTACGGCAGCTGGGATCGCCGCGTGTACTGGGGCGAGAACCTGCTGGACTGGGACGGCATCAACAGCGTGCAGCGCCGCTTCATGGGACCGCTGCCGGAGCTCGGCAAGTGGGTGCGTTTCGAAGTGCCGGTGTCGTCGATGAAGCTCGCCGGCGCGAGTTTGAACGGCCTGGCCTTCACTCTCGTCGACGGCCGCGCATGGTTCGATCGCGTCGGTCAGGTCTCGCGCGTGAATCTCGCGCAGAGCAAGCCCGCGACCGCGTCGTCGTCGTACGACGATGATGCCGTCGGCGCCGGCCCGTATCGCAGCGTCGACGGCAACACCGGCACGTACAACCACACGAAGCTCGAGGCCGGCGCGTACATCGAAGTCGATCTCGGCAGCGTGCAGCCGATCGACCAGATCGATGTCTGGCGCAGTCCGTATTGCTGCCCTGAACGTTCCGCGAATGCGTACGTCTTCGTCTCCGACAAGCCGTTCGAGTCATCGGACGTCAACATCACCCGCGCGCAGGCGGGCGTGAGCTCGTACTACCACCTCCCGGCCATCGATCTGCCGACGCCCTTCGACATCAATCGCACCGGCCGCTACGTTCGCTTCCAGCTGGCCGGCTCGAACTATCTGCACATCGCGGAAGTGCAGGTCTGGGCTCCGGTCACCGAAGGGACGCCGGTCAACGTCGGCGGCGGGAAGAACGCATCGCAATCGAGCACGTACGTGCTCAACGGTGCGGCGTATGTCGCCTCACTCGCGGTGAACGGCGTCTCGATGGGCGAGAACGAGGCGCACACGAACAGCGAGTCGGAAGTGCGCTGGGATCTCGACCTCGGGTCATCGGAGGCGATCTCGGCGATCGACATCAACAACGTCTACCCGAGCTGCTGCCTCAACCGGATGGCCAACGCGTATCTGTTCGTCTCCGACAAGGCCTTCACCGGCACGAGCGTGGCGAGCTCGCTCGCGCAGGACGGCGTCTCCGCGTACTACCGCGGCCCGGCGCTCTCGATTCGCCAGTTCCAGGTCAACCGCACCGGCCAGTTCATCCGCCTGCAGCTCACCGGTACGAACTATCTCCATCCGTACGAGGTGAAGGTGTGGTCGCCGTCGCGCACGATCGGTGCGCTGGCCAAACCGCTCTTCGACTTCTCCACCGCGAAAGAACAGCAGGCGCCTCCGGCCGATCACTGATTCTCCTCTTCACGGAGCGCGCGAGTCGCCGAGGCGATTCGCGCGCTCGATGAAGCGAAGCAATCGCTTTACGTCAGGGTCCACAACGAATCACAGGGTGATGCATGGGTAAGCTGGTACGGAGCAGTGTCTTTTGCTGGATCGCGCTCCTCGCGTGCGGTGCGGTGTTCGCACAGCAGGCCGAGGTCGCATACATCGACGACTTCCAGAGCTATGGATCGCCCCGGAATCCTCCGGGGTGGGTAGACACGTCGATCGGAAGCGCGAAGCCGGAAGCCAACGGTCTGTACAAGACCTGGCCCGATCCGCTGCAGGGCAACAAAGGCACGAACATCGTCTTCGGCACGAAGCAGTCTTCGGGCAAGCCCGAAGGCAACAACCCGCGCATCGGCACGTTCTCGACCCTGACCACGAAAACGTTCACCGCCAACGGCCGTTTCGAATACGGCGGCCGCTTCATCCGCACCAGCAACGACACCCGCATCGGCTTCACGTTCTTCTCGTCGTACCCCGAGCAGGACAAGTACTACCTCATCGGACTCTGGTCCTCTCCCAACACCGCCGCGCTGACGATGCAGCTCTTCGCGTTCGGTGCCGGCACGCCCGCCGGAACGTTGAACAGCGCGTTCACGCCCGAGGCGAACAAGTGGTATCGCTTCCTGATCCAGGTCGACGACGTCGACAACGCCACGAAGATCCGCGCGCGTTTCTGGCTCGAGGGAAGCACCGAGCCGGCCACGTTTTCGATCGACGCCGTCGACAACGCCGCCACGCGTCTGAAGGCAGGCCGCATCGGCATCTGGTCCGCCGTGAAAGGCGACGCGTACGTCGATGACCTCGGCGCGAAATCGCCGGTCGATCACACCGCGCCCACGATCACCTTTTTCGAATCAGGCGTGCAGCTCGCGCCCGACACGCTCACGAAACTCAATCACGATGCGAACGTCGACGTGCGTGCCGTCGATGACCTCTCGGGCATCGGCTCGCTCACCGCGACCGCCGACGGCAATCCGTACACGCCGCTCACGCCGATCACGGTCGAAGGGACGCATACGATCCGCGCGATCGCCATCGACAAGGTCGGCAATCGCAGCGAGAGCCAGACCCAGGTGCTGGTCGACAAGACCGCGCCGGTCATCACGCTGACGGAAAGCGGCGCGCCGCTGCCGCTGCCGCTCTCGAAATTCAAACGCGTTCCGGCGATCGCCGTCAGCGCCGCCGATGCGTTCACCGGCGCGACGCTCGTGGCCACATTGGATGGTCAGCCATACGTTTCGGGTACGCCCATCGGCGCCGAGGGAACGCATCACCTGAACGTCGAAGCGGTCGATGGCGTCGGCAATCGCAGCAGCGTGCAGGCCACGATCCTCGTCGACCTCAGCGCTCCCGGCATCGAGTTCTACGAGAAGGGCGTGAAGCTCGTCTCTCCCGCGAAATTCAAATTCGATCCGGCCATCGAAGTGCGTCTCACCGACGCCTTCTCGAACGCGACGTATACCGCCACGCTCGATGACGTCGCGGCCTGGAAGTCGCTCGATCCGGTGCCGGTCGGGTGGCACAAGATCACCGTCACCGCCGTCGACGAGGCGGGCAACACCGCCGGCGCGTCGCTCGACGTGCTGGTCGACAAGGACCTGCCGGTGATCGTGCTTCGCGAATCGAGCGCGATTCTCGATCCGGCGGTGATCGCGAAATACAAACGCGACGTCGCCATCGACATCGACGTCACCGACGCGACCTCGCATGTCGAGTTCACCTCCACGCTCAACGGCCAGCCTTACGCGAGCGGCACGCTCATCACCATCGAGCAGAACACGCACGCCGTCGTCGTGCACGCCACCGACGAGGCGGGCAACACCGCCGACGTCACGCTGGCGGTGCTGGTCGACAAGAGCCTGCCGGTCATCACGTTCCATGAAGGCGGCGTCCGTCTCGACGCGCGCGAGCTGCACAAGTTCCGCCGCGACGTCGCCATCGACATCGTCGTCACCGACGCGATCTCGACGGCCACGCACACCGCGACGCTGGCCACGCCGGCGCGCGGTACGAGCGTCGCGTATGCGACCGGTACGCTCATCACGACCGAGGACACGCACGAGATCACCGTCAGTGCGGTCGATGAGGCGGGAAACCCCGCGGAAGCGAAACTGACGCTGCTCGTCGACAAGACGCCGCCGGTGATCGCGTTCTCCGAGTCGGGCACGGCGCTCGACACGGCGATCGAGACGCCGTTCGGCCGCGATGTGCATGTCGACATCGCCGTCACCGACAACCTGCCGGGCGTCACCTACACGGCCAGACTCGACGGCAACGACTACACGTCGGGAGCCGCGATCACGAGCGACGGGCATCACGTCATCAGCGTGGCCTCCGCCGATGCGGCCGGCAACACGAAGAATGGGGACGTGAAGCTGCTCGTCGATCAGAGCGGTCCGGCGATCGCCATCCTCGTCGACAACGTGGAGCTCGTGGCCGGGAAGCGTCACGATTTCAACAAGCTCGTCGCCGCGGAGATCCGCGTGAGCGACGTGCTCTCCACGTTCACGACCGTGATCACGCTCGACGGCAATCCGTACACGTCCGGCGCGCAGATCGGCGAGGGCTATCACGCGCTCGTCGTCACCGCGACCGATGCGCGCGGCAACAGCACTGAGGCGAAACGCGACCTGCTGGTCGATGCGACGAAGCCGGTGGTGAAACTGAAGGCGTTCGATGCGGAGCTGCCGGCCACCGGCGCGATCTTCGCGCGCGACGTGAACGTCACGCCCGAGATCGTCGACATCAGCAAGACCGAGACGGTGGCCACGCTCGACGGCCAGCCGTTCTCGCTGTCGCTGCCGATCGCCTCCGAGGGATCGCACACGCTGTCGGTGACCGTCACCGACGAGGTGGCGTGGGCGACCACGGTCACGTCGACGTTCATCGTCGACAAGACGCCGCCGAAAATTTCGGTGTTCGAAGGAACGAACGTGCTGCGCGACGGCGATTCGTTCGCGCGCGAGATCGTCATCAACGGCAGTGCGGACGACATCACGACGTACACGCTCTCCGCGACGATCGACGGCGTTCTCTACAACCTCGGCTCGCCGTACGCGGTCGACGGCTCGCACACGCTCGTCGTGAATGGCGTCGACGCGGCCGGCAATCACTCCACGCCGCTCTCGCTCGTCTTCCATATCGATCGCAATCGTCCCGAGGTCACGCTGCTCGAAGGAACGACGCCGTTCCCGGTCGCGTACACCTTCGAGCGCGACATCACCGCCGACGTCACCATTCAGGCGGCCACGCAGACCACCACCGTCGCCACGATCGACGGGCAGCCGTACACGCTGAAGGCGCCGTACGGCATCGAAGGCCGCCATCACATCGAAGTCACCGTCACGAACCTGGCCGGACTCTCGGCCATCGTCAAGGAAGACTTCACCATCGACAAGACTCCGCCGACGCTGCAGCTGCTCGTGCGCCGCGCCGGGAAGGAAGACGTGCCGTTCACCGACGGCATGAAGTTCAGCGAAGACATCACGCCGGTGGCGGTCGCCGCGGACAATCTGTCGACGCCGAAGGTCGAAGTGCTGCTCAACGGCCAGCTGCTTCCCGCCGGGACGCTGGTGAGCGAGGAGAAGTTCCACAGCATCACCGCGAAGGCGACCGATGAGGCGCGCCGCAGCGTCTCCGCCGGCCCGTTCGGATTCGTGATCGACAAGACGCCGCCCGAGGTCGAGATCCTCGCCAACGGCGCGGTGCTGAAGGATGCCGATCAGTTCAAGGTTCCGGTCACGATCGTCATCACGCCGGAAGACCTCACCACCACGACCGTCGATGCGACGCTGAACGATCAGACGTTCATCAGCGGCAGCGAGGTGAAGGACGACGGCCGGTACACGCTGGTCGTGCGGGTCACCGACGATCTCGGCAACGTGCGCAGTCTCGATCCGATCCACTTCGTGGTCGATCAGGCCGCGCCGGTCGTCAGCGTCGTGGAGCGCATCGACGACAACGACGTTCCATTCGAAGGGGGCAAGTTCTCCCGCCCGGTCAAACCGCTGCTGCGCATCAACGACCTCACGTCGACCATCACCAACGCCACGCTCAATGACGCGCCGTGGACCAGCGGTCAGGAAATCTCCTCCGACGGCAAGTACACGCTGAAGGTCACGGTCACCGACGAGCTCGGGTGGGTGAAGATCGTGCCGCCGATCGAGTTCACGATCGATCAGGCCGCACCGCTCATCGTCGTCACCGAACGCGCGGTGCCGCTCACCGACGGTGCGATCTTCAATCGCAACGCCGTTCCGAAGATCACCGTCACCGACACCACGCAGCCGACCATCGAAGCGACGCTCGACGAGCAGCCGTTCACGTCCGAGAGCGAGGTCTCGAGCGAGATCAAACACACGCTGAAGGTGAAGGCCACCGACGAGCTGGGACACGAGACCGTGCTCCAGCCGATCACCTTCACCGTCGACAAGACGCCGCCGGTCATCACCGTCACCGAGAACGGGATTCCGTTCGTCGACAACGCGCTGCTCGACCACGACGCGCGTCCGGTCGTCGACGTCGACGACCTCACCGCGACGACGACCAACGCGCGAGTCGACAACATTCCGTACGTTCTCGGCAGCGCGATCGCGGCCGAAGGCCCGCACACGTTCGACGTCACCGCCACCGATGCCGCCGGCTGGCCGAAGAGCATCCCGACCATTCATTTCGTCGTCGACAAGACCGCGCCGGCCGTCACCATCACCGTTCCGGAAAACAACAACGCGTTGCTCGCCAGTGGCAACGAGTTCGGCGTGACCATCACGCCGAAGATCACCATCAACGACCTCACCGCCACCACCGTCGCCGCGACGCTGAATGGCGAGCCGTACACGTTCGATACGCCGATCGTGAACGAAGGCCGCTACGTGCTGAGCGTCGTCGTGACCGATGCCGTGAATCACGCCTCGCCGGCCGGTCCGTTTGCGTTCGTCATCGACAAGAGCGCGCCGGTGGTGAAGGTCCTCGAAAGCGGTGTGCCGTTCGAGGCGAAGAAGTACAAGCGCCCGCTCACGCCGGTCATTCAGGTCGAGGACCTCACCGAGACCGTCACCGACGCGAAGCTCAACGGCAACGCGTTCACCAGCGGCACCACGATTTCGACCGACGGCCACTACACGCTCGCGGGAACGGTCACCGATCAACTGCAGCATGCGACGCCGATCCCGGCGATCGCGTTCACGATCGATCAGACGCCGCCGGTGGTCAGCATCACCGAGAATGGCGCGCCGTTCACCGGCGGCGCGTTCAACCGCAACGTCCGCCCGCGCATCACGGTCGACGACCTCACGTCGTACACCGTCGCCGCGCTGCTCAACGGCCAGCCGTACACGTTCGACACCGAGATCACCGAGGAAGGGCAGTACACGCTCACGGCGACGGTGACGGATGAACTGGGATGGTCGGCCACACCGGCGGCGATCACGTTCTTCATCGATCGCACCCCGCCGGTGGTCGTGCTCGAGGCCAATGGCAAACCGCTGACGAGTGACCTCTGGTTCAACGTCGACGTCACGCCGAAGGCGCTCATCACCGACACCACCGCCACGACCACAGCGGCCACGCTGAACGGCAACGCGTACACGATGGAAACGCCGGTCACGGCGGAAGGGGTGTACACGCTCGCGGTCAAGGTCACCGACGCGGTCGGCCTCAGCTTCGAAGTTCCGCCGGTGACGTTCACCATCGACAAGACCTCGCCGGCCATCACGTTCAAGGTACCGGCCGCGAACGCGGTGCTCTCCACGCCGGAAGTGATCGTGGCCGGTGATTCCGACGATGCGGTCGGCGTCGAAGTGAATGGCGTCGACGCCACGATCAACGCCACGGAGAAGGAGTACGTCACTCCGACGGCGATCGAGTTGCTCGAAGGAGCGAACGTGCTCACCGCGTTCGGTGTCGATCGCGCCGGCAACAACACCACCATCACCGAGACCGTCACGCTCGACACGCGTGCGCCCGAGCTCACCGTCACCGCTCCCGCGCGCGATGCCTGCCTGAATGCGACCGAGGTTCAGGTCACCGGCGGTGCGAGCGATCCGTCGCTCGCCAGCGTGAAGGTCTCGGCCGGAACGCAGTCCGTCGATGCGACGCTCTCGGCCGATCGCCGCACCTTCACCGCCACGCTCCCGGTGCCGTCGGAAGGGAAGCTCTCGATCCGCATCGAAGCGCTCGATGGCAGCGGCCACACGTCGGTGGCGACCGTGCCGGTCACGATCGATCGCAGCAAGCCGCTGCTCTCCTTGACCGATGCCGGATTGCCGTTCACGGCGGCCGTCGTGAATCGCACCGTTGCGCCGCGCGTCGTCACGAACGATCTCGACGAAACGCCGCAGCTGACGATCACCGTCGACAACCAGCCGTTCGAGAACGGCACGCAGCTGGTCGCGGAAAAAACGTATGAGCTCCGCGCCACCGCCAGAGACTGCGCGGGCAACGTCTCCGATGAGCTCGTGCACCGCTTCACCATCGACCGCACGGCACCGCTGCTGACGTTCGCGAATCCGGCGAACGGCGCCACCATCGCCTCGACCCCGGCCATCACCGGCACCGTCAGCGAGCCGGCCGCGATCGTCGCCGAAGGACGCGGCGCGGCCGCGGTGAATGGTCTCGCGTTCACGCTCGATGGCGTGCTCGCCGAAGGCTTCAACACGCTCACGTTCGTGGCCACCGACGCCGCGGGCAACAGCTCGCGCACGCCGTACGCCGTCACCGTCGATCGCACGGCCCCGGCGGTGCAGATCACCGAAAGCGGCGCCGCGATTCCGGCCAATGCCGTCTACAGCCGCGAAGTGACGATCGTCATCGAGTCGAATGATTCGACCGCGACCGTCAGCGCGACCAGCAACGGCACGCCATTCACTACCGGCACGACGCTCACCGCCGACGGCACCTACACCATCACGGCGAAAGCGACCGACACCCTCGGCAACGAGTCGGCCATCGCCACCGCCACCTTCCGCATCGATCGCAGCGGTCCGGCCATCGACATCACCTCGCCGCAGAACGACGCGGTCGTGCCCGGCGACAGCATCGTCGTCAGCGGCACCGTCAGCGGCGCGAACAGCGTGACGGTGAACGGCCAGCTCGCGACCCTCGGTGCCGGCACGTTCACCGCGACCGTTCCTCTCGATCTCGGCAACAACGTGCTCACCGCGATCGCCACCGACGACGCCGGCAACTCCGCCACCGACAGCATCGAAGTCGAGCGCGATCCCGGCAGCCTCGCGCTGCTGCTCACCGCACCGGCGGACAAGACCCTCACCAATCGTCCGACCACCGCGGTCGCCGGCCAGATCCTCAACGTCGCGAACGCCAGCAAGGTCACGATCAACGGCGCCGATGTGCCGTTCGATCCGGCCGGTGCATTCCGCAAGCTCGACCACCCGCTCGTCGAAGGCGACAACGACATCACCGCCGCCGTCACGAGCAAGACCGGCAAGGTCTCGTCGGTCAAAGTCACGGTCAAAGCCGACTTCACGCCGCCGCTGCTCGTCGTGCACGCGAATGGCGCGGCGCTCACCGACGGCGCGCGTTTCGCGACGTCTCCCGCGCTCGCGCTGCAGGTCACGGATGAGAATCCGCAAGGCGTCGTCACGAAGCTGATGGTCGACGGCGAGATCGTTCCGGAGGGAGCGACCTCGCTTCTCGACGGTGGCCACGCGCTCACCGCCACCGCGCGCGACGCGGCCGGCAACGAGGCCCGCGTCGATCGCATCTTCTTCGTCGGCGCCTCCGGCTCGGTCGGCGGCGGCTGCTCGCTCAGCAACTTCGATCCGCTGCTCAACGCCGCGGTCTTCAGCGAGACCGTGCGCATCACCGGCCGCTCCGGCGGCGCCGCCGGCGTACTGATCAACGGCAACGCGGCGTCGGTCGCGGACGGCTCGTTCTGTGGCGACGCCACACTCGTCCCGGGCCGGAACGAGGTCGTGATCCGCTGTGCCGATGCGTTGGGCAATCCGACGAACGACGCGCCGTATCCGCTGGTTCTCTATCGCTACGTCGATCCGGAAGTCACGATCTCCGCACCGGCGGATCTCTCCACCGTCACGCAGCAGAAGGTACTGGTCACCGGCACCGTCGGCGCGGGCGTCGTCTCCGGCGACGTCAACGGCATCGCCTTCACCGTTCCCGACGACGGCGCCGCCTCGCACTCGTTCACCGTGCCGCAGGTGCCGCTCAACGCGGGGCTGAACGTCATCATCGTCCGCGCGCGGACGCGCTCCGCGCGCATCGCCACCGCCACTACGCGCGTCACGCTGCTCAATGCCGCGCCGCAGATTTCGATCAGCGCGCCGCTCGCGTCGAGCGAGACCGGAAGCCTCTCCATCGATGTCTCCGGCACGTACACGAACGTCGATCCGTCGACGCTCACCGTGAAGGCAGGCAGCGCCACCTACGCCGTCTCCGCCACGCCGCTCACCGACACCACCGGCACGTTCCGCGCGACGAATGTCTCGCTCGCGCCCGACGCGCAGTCGACCCTCACCGTCAGCGGCAGGAACGCCGCCGGCGTGCAGCTCAACGTCAGCACCGACGTGCGCCACGTGCCGACCGCGCCGCAGATCGCGATCACGTCGCCGGCCGACAACACGTATCTCCCCTCGACGCACACCGGCCCCGTCACCGTCACCGGCACGTACAGCAGCGATGGCGGCGGCACGATTCAGATCGGCGGCAGCGCCGCGACCCTGAACGACGGCACGTTCACCGCGAACGTCGAGCTCACGCCGTCGTCCTCCGGCGTGACGCCGCTCGTCGCGCGCATCACCACCACCGACGGCCGCAGCGCCACCGACGCGATTCGCGTGATCCGCTTCAACACTCCGCTGACGCTGCGCGACTCGTTCCCGACCGCCGATGCCGCCGGCGTCGATCCCGGCATCACCATCGTCGCGCTCTTCTCGAACGTGCTCGACGGCTCGACCGCGAATGCGCTGCGCGTCACCGATGCCGCCGGCAACCTCGTCTCCGGCAAGCTGTTCGTCGATCGCGACTCGATCGCCTTCGCACCGGCCTTGCCGCTGCGCGGCCAGCGCTACACCGTCACGATCGCAAACACGCTGCAGGATGCGTCGGGCGCGCCGATGGCGGCACAGCAGTCGTTCGGCTTCACCGTCGGCGGCAGCGCGCCGGCGAACGCACCGATCGTCGACGAAACGACCACCACCGGCTGCTTCAGCGGCACCACGCTCACCGGCCGCGTTGCGACGCCGGGTGCACGCGTGCGCCTCGACGTCGACGGCGTGTCGATGACCACGACCTCGAACGAGAGCGGCGCGTTCAAGTTCACGTTCACCTTCTCCGGCCAGACCGGCTATCACGTCGTGCGCGTGCGCGAGCTCGGCGCCGACGGCACGCTGTCGACGGAACGCGCCATCTGCTTCCGCCTCAGCTGTTCGATTCCGCAGGTCACCGGCGCAACGCTCGATCGCGAAGCGAAGACGCTCGCCATCCAATTCTCGAAGGCGATGGACCTGTCGACGATGAGCGTCGGCACGTCGATCGTCGTGAAGCCGGAAGGGGAGAGCGAGCTCGCCGGAACGGTCTCGTTGAACGCCACCGGCGACGTGGCCACGGTCACGCTCGCGAGCGTCCCCGAAAAATCGATCACCCTCACCGTCCGGAAGACGGTCAAAGACACGAGCGGCACCGCGCTCGCCGCCGACTACACACAGCTCTTCACCTTCAGCACCGATCCGCAGCTCGGCCTCGGCGACGGTTACATCAACGGTGCCGTCTACGACGCCACGAACGGACGTCCGCTCGAAGGCGCGCTCATCGAGATCGCGGGCGTCACGTCGAAATCGACGAACCACCGCGGCCGCTACTCGCACCCGATGCGCGAAGGGGCCTACACCATCAAGGCCTCCGCGCCGCAGTACACGACCGTCTGGCGCCAGGTGGTCGTCCCCTCCGGCGCCGGCGTGGTGCCGATCGACATCCGCCTCACGAAACGCGGCAGCGAAGAGACGACGAACGGGGCGGCGCTGACGCTCACACACGGCGCCGACACGAAGATCACGAAGAAGGCGGAGCTCGCGCTCGCCGCCGCATCGCTGCCGAACGGCCGGCGCGTGCGCCTCACGTCGGTCGGCGGACAGTCGCTCGCCGGTCTGCTGCCGCTCGGGTGGTCGCCGCTCGCGTCTGCCGAGATCGCGGTCGATGATTCTTCAAACGCCGTGGCCCTGCCGGGCGCGAAGCTCACGTTCACCATCGACGGCAGCGCCGTCAGCAATGCCGCGCAGTCGCTGAGCGCCGTGCAGTACGACAGCGAGCGCGATGAATGGCGCACGCTCGTCGCCGTCGCGAACATCAGCTACGACCGCGTCACGTTCGACGTGCCGTCCTCCGGCAACTACGCGCTCGTCTACGGCGACAAGGCCGCCACGCTCGATGCGCCGCCGGCCGCGCGCGCCGGCGCACCGCTGCGCGGCAGCGCCAATCCCTGCAGCACTTCACCCGACGTCTGCCGCCTCGCCGGCAAGACGTTCGTGCTCGATCCGAAAGCGGTGCTGCCGAACGGCCGCACCGTCGCCACGCTGACCACGCTCGGCACGAAGGCGTATCCGTCCGGCACGGCGGTGCAGGCGTTCATCGACGAGCAGCTCAATCTCGCCGACGGCCGCACGCTCTACGATCCGCCGTTCGCCACCGACCTGCTGATCTACCGCACGCTCGATGGCAACGACGGCGTTGCCGACTTCCATCTCGCGCCGTCGCCGCAGGCTCTCGGCGTGATCCTCCGCGACGGCGTCGATCACATCCGCATCGTCGACTATCCGGGTCGCATCGATCGCGGCACGCTCATCGGCGCGGAGGGTGGCCGTGTGCCGGGCGACGACAACGTCACCATCGACATCCCCAGCGGCGCCGCCACCGAGCCGCTGCACGCCGCGGTTTCGTCGATCAGCGGGAACGATCTCGCCGCGTTCGGCACCATCGCCGGCTTCCGCATCGCCGGCGGCTTCACCTTCTCGCTCACCCGCGCCAACGAGCCGGCGCCGATCGACGGAATGAGCATCGGCGATGCTCTGCTGCTCACCCCCGCGAAAGCGACCGTCACCGTTCCGGCCTCCGCGTTGCCGGCGCCGAACGCACAGGTCATCGTCGCCGAGGTGCTGCCGTCGACTCCGTACGGCACGCTGCTCCGCCTCGCCGCGCTCACGACCGCGGCGAACGTCGAGCTCGCGGATGCGAAGGTCTTCACCACGCGTCCGGTCGTTTCGACGCAGCTTCCGCTCGACGGCATCACGCACGAAGGGCAGTACCTCGTGCTCGTCGCCGACGCGCCGCTCGCGTACGCCTACGGTCAGGTGCGCCTCGCCAGCAACACCGCCACCGCGAACGCGCGCGTCACCTCCGGCATCGGCGCGCCGCAGACGAACACGCTCGGCGTGCGCGATCTGTCCCGCGTCGACGGTCTCTTCGTCGTGCCGGTGGCCGCGAAACCGGCCGCACCGTTCTCGCTCGTCGGACGCAGCGTGAACACCGGTGACGGCGCCGCCGGCCTCGCCACCAGCAGCCCCGATCCAGACACGTTCATCAACTTCGGCGTGCTGGCCATCTCCGCGCAGCCGCCGCGCCTCACCAGCGTCACGCCGGCAAATGGCGCGGACGTGAGCGTCACAGCACCGCTCGTGGTGCAGGCCACGTTCGATGTGGCCATCGATCCGGCCTCGATCGCGAACGGGATCCGCGTCACGAATCTGACGA
Source organism: Thermoanaerobaculia bacterium (assembly GCA_036261885.1). Lineage (GTDB taxonomy): Bacteria > Acidobacteriota > Thermoanaerobaculia > Gp7-AA8 > Gp7-AA8 > QHVT01. Next base: position 384,964 of record DATAJY010000015.1, read on the forward strand.
AGAACCTCGTGCTCGCCGGCAGCGTGGTCATGAGCGGGACGAGCACGGTGCGTTTCAACGCCACCACTCCGCTCGACGCCGCATCGACGTACTCGATCTCCATCGCGCCGGCGATCCGCTCCGCGAACGGCGCGCCGTTCGGCCGTAATGCGCTCTCCCAGTTCACGACGCGTGCGATTCCGGTCAACACCACCATCGATCGCGATCGCATTCAGATCACCGTTCCGGATGCCAGCGGCCACTCCGTCATCACCGGCAAGCCGGGCGCGCTGCCGGCCGGCGCGATCGCCGTCGCCGTTCGCCGCAGCCGCTACTTCATCGAGTCGTACACCGCTACCGTCGGTGCCGACGGCTCGTTCACGCTCGCTCTCGGACACGGCCACGAGGCTGACAAGGTCTCGATCTCCGACGTCATCGATCTGCAGGTGCTCGATCCGGGCTCGCGCGCCATCATCGCCATTCTCGAGATGACGCCGTTCGTCTTCCCCGACGGCCACGGCTTCATCGCGCCGGTCAGCAGCAACGAGATCCGCTTCACCTCGATCGACGGCATCACCGTCATCGTGCCGCCGGGCGCATTCGAGAAGGCCACGAAGATCGTGGTCGCATCCTCCGACGCCACGCCGTTCGCCGCCATTCCGAAGTTCAGCAATGACCTCGGGTTCCGCGGCGGCGTGCAGCTCGAGTTCGACGGCATCGCGAAGAAACCGCTGCAGCTCGAAATCGCGGCGCCCGCGGGCTACACGCCGCAACGCGACATCATGCTCGGCTGGCTCGGCGACTCCATCCGCGGTCCGCGCGTGATGATCGTCGACATCGCCCGTCTTGCGAACGGCAGGCTCACCACCACGCCCGACCCGAACGCCAGCGTCGTCACCGCCGGCGGCCAGTCCCTGCGCGTCGCCACCAACACCGTGCTCACCGGCCAGAAGGCCAAGAACTACATGCTCGGCGTGCTGCGCAGCGGCATCTACTGCTACGTCGATTTCATCCTGCCGTTCCCCTCCGCCTTCGCCTTCCTCGGCGGTCTGCAGGCCGGCATGGATCTCTTCTTCAACACGCTCGAGTGGCTCTACGCCGCCGACTTCTATCTCGTCGAAGGACGCGGACGCCTGGCCGTGCCGGTGCTCCTCGATCAACCGTTCCACGTCGAAGGAGTCGATGCCGCCACCGGCTTCACCATCTTCAAGAAAGAGTTCCCGAACGCCAACGACGGCGTCTTCGAGAACCTCAATCCCGACGTCACCGGTCCTTATCCCGTCTTCGTCACGCCGGGCCGCATCGAGATCGTCGACCTCGACACCGATGAAGTGCGCATCCGCAACTTCGAGCTGATCAAAGGCTCGACCACCGTCAGCATCGGCTCCAACACGCTCGAGCCGGCCGGCGAACGTCTGCCCGAAGGGGTGAAGGTGCAGGCGATGAACCCGGCCCGCGGCGCGGTGTCGACGTCCGTCATCGTGCCGCCGGGCGGCGCGTTCAACATCGGCAGTCTCACGGCCGAAAGCGGCGATCGCCTCGTGCTCGTCGCCGGCGCGGAAGACGTCTCGTCGAACGCCGAGATCAACGTCGCCTTCAACGAGCCGATCGAGTACACCTCCGACGAAGCGCTGCGCAAACAGATCCTGCTCGACGCCTACATCGGCACGCGCAAGATCGAGCTCAGCACCGTCGCGACGTATGCGATCGACTCTTCCTATCGCCGCGTGCGCATCGCCATGACCGGCGGCCAGCTCATTCGCGGCGCGCGCTTCGAGCTCACGCTCAAGAACACGATCAAGGATCTCAGCGGCAACACCCTCGGCGCCGGCGTGAACGTCACCTCGAGCGGCACCACGCCCGCCATCCCGAATCGCGACGTCATCATCTCGTTCAAGGTTCGCGATGCGCAGCCGAAGCTCGGCGAGTTCGGTCTCGTGCCGGCTCTCGGCCTCTACGAGAACGGCGCGCTGCGCGACATGGCGCAGTACGGCAACCTCCTGTTCGTCTCCGCCTTCGACGGCGGCATCCTCGCGTACGACCTCTCCGATCCCGGCAAGCTGAACTCCACCGATCCGCTGCCGGCCAATCCCACCGCGCCGTTCCCGTTTGCGGCGCAGCCGAAGCCGTTCGCCTACGTTCCGGCCAGCTGGCCGAATGCCGGCACCGGCGTCGTCGACGAGCACTGGGCCGTCGCCACCGATCATCACGGCCGCGTCTTCTCCACCGGCATGACCAGCATGTTCGGCGTGCTGCGCTCGTATCGCGTCGAAGACTTCGTGAAGGCCCGCGGCGTGGATGACATGTGCCCGCGCGTCTTCGACGGCGTGCCGCAGCCGAAGCTGCCGAACGCGCTCTGCAAGTTCTACGGCTCCGCGATCACCGGCTGGAAGCCGGGCTATTCCTCGTCGATCCCGACGCCGAGCGGCACCGTCCTCTCCGATCGCTTCGAGGCCTATCCGCGCAAGATCCAGGTGCTGTTGCAGGACAAGAAGGAAGAGTTCGCGACGCGCGACGATCTCAAGCTCGCGTACACGAATTCCCTCATCGACGACTTCGAGCCGTGGGACGACTTCGAGAAGCTCGACTTCACGTTCTCGTTCGTCGACGCACAGCCGCTGCACTACACCTCGCAGCGCATCACCGTCGAAAACGTGACCCGCAACATGCGCTGGTCCGCCACCATCCCGAACGGCGGCGAAGAGAAAGTCAAAGGCATCATCGCCGCGAAGAACGACAAGCTCGTCGTTCATCGCAACATCAAGACCTACATCCTGGTCAGCCAGTTCGGCGCCGGCATCACCGTGTTCGACATGAACGCGATCGATTCGAACGACGATCCGAATCGTCCCGCCGGCTGGGATCCGCTGCGCGAGCAGATCCTCTCCTCCGAAGGCGCGGCCGCCGATGCGTGCGGTCCCGTCGACACGTCGAACGGCATCACCGACCTCGCGTTCGCTCCGGAAGCGGCGGTGATCACGAACAGCAATCCGGACCAGATGGTCGCGTTCGCGCCGCAGGTGCACAAAGGCGTGCTCGGCTTCGGCGTCTCGCTGTCGTACGCCGCCGAGAGCGCGGCCACGGCAGGGGAGTGCATCGTGCGCGACAGCGGCATGGTGCTGCACGAGCATCCGCGCCTGCAGGCCATCTACGACAAATACGCGGAAGCGGGCAAACGCCCGAACCCGCGTTATCAGTCGGTCGCGTACTACGGCGGGCTGACGCTCGAAGCAGAGCCGCAGCCGATCGATTACATGCTCGTGGCCGCGAACGATCTCGGCCTGCTCGCGCTCGTCGTCGGCCCCGAGGCTTCGCCGTTCCTGAGTGAGCCGCAGCTGGCGGGTGCGGTGTGGTTCCCGAACGGTGCCGTGGCGGTGCGCGTGATTCCGCGCACGCATCTCGCCACCGTCATCGACAAGAACGGCTTCGCCTACATCGTCGATCTCACGCACATCGACGAGCGTTACGACGCCGACGGCTTCCCGACCACCGGCTACTTCCCGACGGCGCGCAAAGCGTTGCAGGCGCCGCCGACCGACTGGACGCCGCCGCCCACGCCCGCACCGCCGGGATACCCGGCGCCGCCGAATCCGCCGTACGGCGTCGACGATCCGCGCATCGTCTGGAAGTCGACCGAGAAGCTCGTCAACGGAACGATTCCGCCGATCTTCGATCCCGAGAGCGGCTTCCTCATCACCGGCGATGTGCTCACGCGCAACATGCGCGTCGTACCGGCCATCGATCCGGAGATCCGGATGATCATCGATCGCGGCGACCGGATGATGGAGGTCGACGGCGTCACGCCGCTCGGCATCAAGCCGCGCGAGGAGTTCATCGACAGCACGCTGCCGAACGCCTCCTCGGCCGCGTTCCGACTCGAAGTGACCCTGCCCGCGGGCGTCGCGCAATCGCTCGAAGACGCGGGCCGCTCCCTGCAGCTCGCCGTCGAAAGCGAGTTCGTGCCGACGTACGACGTCGCGCAGACGCCGGTCTCGATGCCGCGCGCGCACCTTCGCGAGAAGGATCGCGAAGGCGATCCATCGAAGCGTCCGGCGAAGATCGTGCTGCATCCGGACGTCCCCGATTCCGTCGCGGACGAACTGCGCCTGCAGAAGGGGGCGACGAAGTACGTCTCCGACTGGATCGTCGCCATCGCCGATCCGCGTGCCTCGGAGAAGTGGAAGTGGGCCACCGGCACCACCGCCACGGAGAAAGCGAAAGCGGGCTGCGAGAACTGCGAACGCCCGCCGCTCCTCAGGAATCGCAACGAAGAGCAGGGCGTCTTCGAGCTCTGGGCCGGCGGCAACTACATCGCCGTGCGTCCCGACGGCGGCGTTGCCGACAGCATCTTCGCCGGCACGCGCTACGCGTATCTCGGCGACGAGCAACGGCTCACCGCGCGCTTCACCACCACGCGCGGACGCAAAGTGCGTCCGACCGAGGTGCTCGTCCCCGCGCACAACCCGCCGGTCGCCGACGGGATGCTGCAGGAGACGCATTACATGCACTCCGGCGAAGTCGAGACGGCCGCGGTCGACCTCGACGCCGGTGGCCGCGCCGGCGTGAACGTCGTGCTCGCGCGCACGTACCGCTCGCGCACCATCGGCGGTACCGAGCTCGGAGAAGGGTGGGATTCCGCGATCTACCGCGCGCTGATCCTGCTGCCGACCGGTGACGTCGAATACCACGACGGCGCCGGCGAGATCTGGAAGTTCAAAAAGAACGCCTCCGGCACGCTCGATTCACCGCCGGGTCTTTTCCTGAAACTCGTCCGCACCGAACGCGGCTTCACGATGCTCGACCAGCAGTGGCGCATCGCCGAGTTCAACGACCGCGGCCAGATCATCCGCGAATCCGACGAGTTCTACGACGCCACCCGCCCCGGCTCCGGCAACACCATCCGCTACGTCTACAACGAACGCGGCCGCCTCGACAAAATCCTCGATCCCCTCGATCGCGAAACCGTCCTCACCTACCACGAAGACAGCGGCCGCCTGAAAGAAGCAAAAACCGAATGGCGCAGCCGCAGCGTCGAGTACGAGTACGACGATTACGGACGGCTGGAGAAGGCGAAACTGCCGGGGTTCCATACCGATCCCTCCATTCCTGATCCGCTGAACGAGCTCAATCACGCCGGCGCGAATCGCCCGGTCCTCGAGTATTCGTACGACACGCCCGTCACGCCGGCGCCGGAAAGCGCCGGATCTGCAAATCAGCAATACACAAACTTCGCGGAGCTGTCCGCGAATCTCACCGGGATCCGTGATCCGCAGATGGTGAAGAGCGGCGGCGCGAAGCGGGTCACGTTCAAGTACGACGAGACCACCGGCGCCGATCGCGATCGCAACCTCTCGCAACGCTGGGCGAGCGGCGAGGAGCCGACCTTCACGCGCACCTCGAACCTCGACGCGCTCGGCCAGTCGCGCACCTACACCTTCACGCTGGCGAACGATTACGACAAGCGCGTCCACTTCGCCTCGAAGACGATCGCAAACGTTCCGGTCATTCGCACCGCCGAAAACGAGCTGCCCGAAACCGACATCTCCGTCGTCGACAACGGCGTGACGATGAATCTCACGACCACGTTCGATGCGCCGCCGGCGACGCCAGGCTATGACTCCGACGGGCTGGCTCTGTGGCAGAAGCTTCCGAACAGTCTCGTCATCACCAATCAATGGAGATCCGCGACGCCCGCACCAGGCAAGGTGCTCGAGTGGTCGCGCGAGACGGCTCCCACCGGGTTCATCGAAACTCGTTATCAGTTCGACGGCGCCGCGATGGCTGGCGCCAACGTCGCCGGTATCGGCCGCAAAACGAACGGCATGGCCGGCTATTCGTTCCGCAAGAGCGAGACCCCGAGCCGTAATCACAAGACCATCGAGTCGACCGACACGAGCACGCGCGCGACCGCGGACTACGACGATCGTGGCCAGGTTCGCACGGCCGGCACGTCCGATCCCGCCACCGGCGGCGGCATGAATGCCGAGATCGATTACTACCCCGAGTCGACGTCGAATCCGATCGAGTCCGGACGTCCGAAATATGTCCGCCGTGGCGGCGGCATGGTCGTCTTCTACTCCGAGTACTCACTCACTGGCGATGGGCAGGAGACGGAGAAGACGACGGAGCTCGGCCGCAACGTCGTCACGACCATCGTCAAAGATGTCGCCGGTCGCGTCATTCGTCGCGAAGTGCTCGGCGGCGGCCTGCAGACGCTCGAGTTGTTCGGCTACAACGCCGACGGCCACATCGCCTATCACTCGCGCAAACAGACCGGTGTCGGCGGCAATGCCGTCGTGACGACGAGCAGGTACGACGAGCTCGGACGTCTCGTCGGCACGTCCACCACCAACGGACGCGTGCTGATCGATCCCGCCACTCCTGGTGCGGCGGCCCTCGTGTCGCTCGATACGAAGACGACCTACGACCTGGCCGCGCGTGAGATCGCCGATTACGACGCGCATCGCGCCGGCTTCTCCTCCACCGCGCCGCGGACGTTGAAGAAACTGGACGGACTCGGACGCGTGCTCGAGACGCGCCGTGAGGCCTCCGCCTCGACGACGAGCGCGGGTCCGCTTTCGCCTCCACCCGCGGGCGTCGTCTCGAGTTTCACGCTTTACGATCTCCATGGGCAGCCGGCGTACACCACCGATCGCAAACGCAGCGCGTCCTTGACGCAGCACGATCATTTCGGCCGTCCCATCGCCACGATGCTCGCCGATGGGACTCGAGCGCACACGCAGTTCAACGAATGGGACGAGGCCCTCGAGACCGCAACGTTCGAAGCTCGCACGTCGCCGACGGCGCCGCTGGTCGAGATGTCACGCTCGCGCAACCTCTTTACGTCCGAAGGTCGCCTGCGCATGTCGCTCGAGAAGATCGACGCGAGTGGCCGTGCGCGCGCGACCGCGTTCACGTGGCAGTTCGGCGACCGGATCACCACTCAGCGCTTTGGAGAAGTCCCGAGCTTCACCGTCTTCGCCGACCCCGATCCGACCAACGATGAGATCAGCGCCGCCACTCCGATGCGCGTCTCGCAGACCGAACGCGATCCGGCCGGCCGCGTCACGATTGAAAGCACCGGCAGCGCGAATGGCCCCACCGATCTTTTGGCGCCGGCGAATGTCTACTCGCAGTCCATCGTCACGGAGTACGTCGGTGACCTGGCGACGAAAACCGAGAAGCATGAGCCGCGCGCCGGCCGCAAGACACTCTCGGAGACGACTTACGACGGCCTCGGCCATCCGATCGTCGTGAAGGAAGCCGGCGGCGCGTACGAGACGCGCAAAGGCTTCGATGAAGCAGGCAACGCGCTCAGCGTGAAGCTGCCCGGCATCTCGACGTACGCGTTCATGAAGTACGACGGGCGCGGCCTGATGTACGAACAAACGCTGCCGACCGGCGAAACGATTCGGCGCGTCTACGACGAGCGCGGCACGCTGCGCCAGTACATCGACGAAAACAATCAGGTCACCCACTACCGTACCGATGACCTCGGACGTGTCTGGCGCATTGACTATCCGGACGGTACGCACGAGGAGAGCCGCTTCGAAGATGGTACCGGCCTGTTGCTCGCGTCGCGCGATCGTGGCGGGCAGTGGATCTGGTTCGAATACGACGCGAACAACAACGGGCGAATCGTCGCCGAGCACCTTGGTGGAACAGACGACAACCCGCTCTACACGTCCGCGCCATTCAGCAGGCACACCTACGATGCCGCCGGTCGCGTCATTCGCATCGCCAATGCCGACGCCGCGGTTGAATATGACGACTTCGATCTCCTCGGGCGTCCGCGCATCACGCGCACCATTCGCTACAAGAAGACCGGCTGCATTCCGTCGGCGACGCCGTGCGGCACCGGATTGAGCGCCAACCCGCAGATCGCCGAGGTGTACACGCAGGCGCACGAATGGGATGTTTTCGTCGGCGAGCGCACGAACTGGCGCATGCCGGCCGTCGGTGCCGCACTGCCGTCGACCGAAGCGGATACGCCGTGGCGTAACTGGATTCACGAAACGCGGGACGGTGGCTCGAACATCGTCGCGCAAGGCGAAAGCGTCAGCCGCACCTCGCCCTCCGTGCAGTTCCTCGAGGCCGCAGCCCGAGGCGAAGGACGTCTCGCGCAACGCAAACGCCAGACCTCTGGCGGACAGCTGCTCACGCGCTTCGCCTACGCCGACGTCGGCGGTGCCGGATCGGCCGTCGTTCCCGTCTTCGCCGTGTCGCCGGGAGCTCCCAGCGGCGCGCTCGGCCGCCACGAGACTCTGAGCGGAACGACGCTCCTCGCCGGCACGGAAGCGACGTTCGGCCCGAAGCAACGTCTCGAGCAGATCAAGGACCTCGGGCTCGCGACACGAGCGTCATCTTTCAACTATGACGATCGTTCGCGTCTGCAGACCGCATCCCTTCTGCGCCGGGAAGGCTTCACCGTTCCTGGCAACGAGCCGGCGGAAACGATCTCGAATGATGATGTCGGACTGCTCACGAAGCGCGACCTCGATCCTTCGCGCATCGGCGGCGCCGATTTCTCGAGGCTCTCCACCGCTCTCGGCCAGGCGACGGCGCGAACGCTCATCCCGGTCACCTGGACGATCACCGAGGCGACGAACGCCAGTCAGATCGAACGCAGGGTCTTCGAGAATGACGGCGTCAACGCCGGAACACAGGCCTTCACGTGGGATGGCGGTCGTCGCCGCGGTGATGGCGCGTGGACGATGGAGTACGACGCACGTGGACGTCTCATCGCCGCCGAAAGCGCCGAGCGACGCATCACCTACGACTACGACCCGAACGATCGCCTGGTCGGTCGCGTGGCGCAGCAGAAGGACGGAACCGCGTGGAGCATCGAGACGCGCGCGAACGTGCTCGCACGCGACGGGCTCCCTGCGCAATCAACGTTCGTATGGGATCCGATCGTCGATCGCATCGTGGCGGTCTACGACTCCGGCGTCGTCGCATCCGCGTCTTCGCCGGGTCCGGAGACCGGACTCGTTCGTCAGTACATTCACGGCGATCAGGGGTACGACGACCCGGTCGAAGTCCTGGTCGCTCCACTCGCCGGTGACGCGCCAAAACGCTATTTCCCGATCCTCGACGAAGCCGGCGCAGGTTCGCTGCAGGCGGTCGCGGATGCCGACGGCAATCTTGCTGAGCGCGTGGTGTATGCCGACGCATACGGCGATCAGCCGCGCTACCTCCACGGCGCGGTGGTCGAGCGCATCGAAGTCTCCGGCACCGGCTCGAACCGCAGCATTGACGTCCACTTCAGCGAGCCGCTCGCCGCAGCATCGATCAGCGGTGGCGTACGGATCACCGCACTGGATGCGGGCGGCAATGTGCTGCGCACGCTTTCGGTCGCGCCGTCGCAAACGACTGCCCACACGCTGCGCTGGGACGTTGGCGCCGGGGAGTGGGACTCCTTCTCGGACGGCGCGGCGGAAATCGAAGTCGCCGTTGCGAGCTCGCTCCGCTTCGAAGGCTGGGGTGATGTGCCATTGCAGCCGGCCGCACCTTGGGAAGTCCTGCTCAAGCGTGCTGCCGTCGCCGAGGATGGCTCACGTCCGTTCATCAAGAGCATCGCGGTCGGCGACTTCGCGGCCGGGGGCATTCTTTACGATCTGCCGGACCTCTACCTTGCCGGACGTGCGGAATCGAAGACCCAACTGCTCTTCGACTTCCACGCGCTCCCGTTGCGGGATCCGGCCACGAGCCTGATCTATGCCCGGGCACGCTGGTACGACGCGTCGACCGCGTCCTTCCTCACGCCCGATCCGATGGGCTATGAGGACGCATCGAATCTCTACGCGTACGCGGCGGGCGATCCGGTCAACCTCAGCGACCCGCGCGGCAAGAGTGCGACGGTTCTCGGTGGTCTCATCGGAACGGCGTTCGGTGCCGGTTGGGCCGTCGGTTCCGCGATCAACGACTGCGTCATTCACGACACCTGCAAAGGAATCGGGCATTACGCCAGTCAGGTCGCGCAGTTCGGAATCATCGGCCTGGAGATCGGGGCATCGATCGACACCGGTGGAATCGCCGGCGGCGCACTCGGCGGGGCCGCTTTCGAGAGTATCGGAGCCGCCTCACGCGGCGACTGGTCCGAATTCGCGGTGGCACAGGTCAAGGGTGGTGCGATGGGGGCCGCGTTCGGCGCCGTCCTCAAAGTCGCTGCTCCGTTGGCCAGGGCCATCCCCGGGGCCCAGGCTTTCGGCCGGGCGATCTCGAACAGCAAGTTCGTTCAAGGAGCCACGAGACTCGTCGGCGAGGCCGCCGAACGTACAGGCCTCACGAAGTTCGTCTCGAATCTGGCGCAGCTCTCGGAGCGCACGACGCTCAAGTCGCTCACCCAGACGGTTGCAAATCACGAGGCGAAGCTCGTTCGCGCCGTTCTCGAGGATTCGGTGCGGCTCCGGACGCTGCATTTCTCGAGAAGAGGTCCGGTCGTGGCCCGGGCTCTCGACACCGAGACCGGGTTCATCAGCTCGGCGAAGACGAACGTGCGAACGCTGCCGGCGGACCTCGATCCGATCCTCAAGGATCGTGTCCAGCGGATGGGCATTCCGCGTCATTACAGCCGCCCCGGCACGCACGCGGAAATCATGGCCATTGACGAAGTCATCAAGGCGCGACGAGCCGCGGGTCTGCCGGTATCCGAGGAGACGCTGAGCAAGTTCGTCACCAGTCAGGAGTGGCTGACGAAACCCTATAATCCGGCGCGGATGTGCCCCAACTGCAGCGACATTCTGTTTGACGTCCGATCCATCCCTGGCAAGAGGTGACGAAGAATGGCAAACGAAGATCCGATTGATTTCGATGACCTGCGTCACGATGAAGATGGGCGCATGCTTCTGGACGGCGAGCTCTTTACCGGTGTCGCTGTCGAGCGTTGGTCTACAGGGGCCAGGGCCTCCGAAATCGCATTTGAAAACGGACTTCAACATGGCTTCATGCGCAGCTGGCATCCGAATGGAGTGATGAGCGCGGAGACGAACTATGTCTCCGGAAATGCAGTTGGCCAGCACAGAGAATGGGACGAAAGCGGCCGTCTCAGACGAGAGGAGCTCATCTCAGAGGATGGTGTTCTGCTCGTACTGAAGGAATGGGACGATCGAGGCCAGCTGCTCAATTCGGGACCGAAACCTGGTTGATCGGCGCTTCGGCCCAGGACTCTTCACTCTGTGGAACGACCAATGACGTGGGATGAGTGGCTGCGGAGTCATGGCCTTGCAAGGGCTGCCGGAGCATCGGCGGAACAGATTGCCGGCGCGGAGTTTCGCGTCGGCAGTCTCCCTCCGGATTTGCGTGCGCTCTATTCGATTACGAACGGAGTCGTCGCGGCAAACGTGGAAATTCTCCCGCTGTTCGACCGCGGGGAACTGAAGCGGACGTGGGAGAGCCTCGAACGTGCAAACGACGTCGCCACGTCCGACTACGTCGATGACGCCGAGTTTCTGAAGCGTTTCCTGATTTTTGCCGATCTCGGTGGCGGTTTCGCAGCCTTTGATCGAACGGACGGAACGATCTGGTATTCAGAGGACGATGACCTGCATCAGGTCGACGTGGATCTCAGACAGTTCCTCGACCTTCTCTTGAAAGAGAACGCTTCCTGAATTTCCTCTTCGTCGCCACGGATCGATCGGTTCGAGAACAATGAGGATTTGCAGGCGCCGCTCAGTAACGTTTCCGATTCTTGCCTCTTCCTTTTCTCCTACTAACCTGCTCTAATGCCGCCCGGCATTCCGCATGGTCCGCGGGGCCTTCCCTCATTTGTTCCGTAGATCGAGAGAGCTCTTTTGAGAGGGGGCTCTCTTCAGAGAGAGAGGTTCGTCGTGTCCTTACCCGTTCTGTGGGAAGGGGTGGGTGGGCGTTTTTTCTGTTTGGCCGTACTGCGGGGCGAGGTGTAACGCTTGCGCAGGCTCATTGGTGTTTTCCTGCTCGCGGCACTGTGGGGTGGCGCGGCGGGGGCGGGGGAGGTCGCGCGCGGCGATCTCGCCATTCTTGGCCTTGGACTCGAGGTCGGGCGTCAGCCCGTGGTCACGGCCGTCGATATTCCGGCGTCCGTACAGACGATTTTCGGCGGCAAGACCAATGATGACGCTCCTTCTGCGCCGGGATTATCGGCATTAGGCGATCTCACCGGCCCGGGCATCGATACGCCGATCACGCTGGTCACGAAACCGGGGCATCCGTTTCAATTACCGGCCTTACACGAAAAAGGGGAGTACACGCTGCAGAACATTCGCCTTGCAGGCGAAAGCGGCGAGTTTCTCCAGCAATCCGTTCCTTCGTTCGCGGTCATTCAGGTTTCGGACGTCTTGCAGACCTCCGTTCGCGTGCGGCAGCTCACGGCCGCCGAATTGCGCGAGCGCGGGATCAACGTCGACTCGCGCAATTACGAGGTTTACGAATACACGTTCGTCTTCGGGGTCGATGCGTCGACCGTCGAGGTGCCGTATGCGGTCATCGTCGACAAGCGCACGCACGTGCTGCAGCCGATCATTGCCGATCCTTATCAACTGCCGCCGCTGACGTACGAAAAACCGCCGCGCTTCACTCCTCCACAGACACACGTTTTCGACCTCGGCCAGGCCGGGCCGCTGCCGCCGGGCAACGATCCTCTCGACAAGAACCCTCCCGCTCCGCCGTCGATCCCGGCTGCACTGATCGTTCCGAACGGGTTCGGCGTCCTGCATCAATTCTTCGCGGTCATCCTGCATGTCGACAATGTCGCGCCGGAAGGCTCCGAAATCCGGCTCGATTCCGTGAACGCCACCATTGCCGCGCCATTGCAATTGCGCGTGGCGAAGGTGATGCCGGCGGTCTCGGTGGGGCAGGCCGTTCCGATCAAAGACGAAGTCACCGGCGCCACGTTTCTCGTCGCCGGCGGCAAGGGCTCGGCGGAATGGACGCTCGAGGCGCTCAAGACCGGCACGCACACCGTCAACATCGAAGTCAATGCCACCTATCACAAGCCGGGGCAGGAAGACTTCCCGCTGCGCGGTCGGGTCTCGACGTCGCTCGTCGTCAGTGATCCGCGCTTTCACATCAATTTCTCTCATCCCGAAACGGTCCGTAAGGACGAGCCTTACACCGCGTATGCGTTCATTACGAATCTGAGCGCACAGCGCCAGCATGTGATGCTCGACACGAACGCGATCCCGAAATGTTCGTCCGGCGGCGCGTTCGAAAACATCTGCCGTACGACCGGCGACGGCGTCTACGAGCTCGACATCGAAGCGGGCGAGATGGCTACCGTGCCGTATGCCCTGACGTCGAAGATCAATGGCAGGGTTTTCGCCGCGGCCGGCTCCGCCAATGACGAGACGATCGGCGTCTCCGTGCAATTGACGATGGGTGTCAGCGCCAGCGGCATTCCGCTGTCACCGGCCACGCTGGTGATGCCGTATTACACCCGTTTTCTCCCCGCCGGCTTCGTCGACGCACAGATGCGTCTCCTCGGCCTCGGCTACAGTGTGGCCACCGCGCCGCTCAACAAATTCACCGCGCGGCTCCCGCGGGTGATCAAGACCGACGTCTTTACCCGCGCGCAGCAGATCGCTCGCGCCGGTCAGCGCATTTTCATCACCAATCCCGCCGCCAATGCCGACGCGATGCCGCACCTCGCGCTCGACCTGCTCGCAAACACCGAGCGCGTCGATCAACAGGCCATTACGCCGGAGCTCCAGGAATGGGACGAGCTTCGTCGCACGGAAGAGGCAGGACGCGCGGCTGGTGCGGCGATGGCGCGCGAGCTCGAACACGGGTTCGATACGCCCCGGGAGTTCGTCGACAATTTCGCGAGCGCCACGTCGCATCGCGCGCCGTTTCTTTTCGCCTATGTGCATGGCGAGGCGGTCACGCATCCCCGTCCTTATGCATTGTCGATTGCAGGTGTCAGCAGCGAGACGCTGATGGACGTCCACGCGGAAGCGGGCGTGAACTGGGTGCGCACGCTCCGCTACGGGGAATTGACGCGCTTCAACCTCGGCGGTCACGCGGGTGAGCTGGCCATCGTCGGCCGCTGGAGCGAAACCTATCGCGTCGTCGTTCTGCCGCAGAGCACCGCCTTCACGCTCCATCTCCTTTATCCCGACACCGAGAACGGCGCGATGTTGCGCGCCGACGTCGACATCACCGGCGCGACCGTCGGTTCGCGCGTCGTCGTCGAGCTCGCGCGCGGCGCGCGCACGCTGAACGTGCAGTACGCCACCGGCGTGGCCTCGATTGCTGAGGTCGCGCAGGCGCCGCTCGCGGTCAGCGCCGCCGCGCAGGACATGTACCTCGACAATACCGGTCATGTCGTGACGATGCTCTTCAATCGTCCGGTGACGATGCCGGCCAACGTCGCATTGCGGGATCGGCTCGCGCTCACGATCAACGTTCCGAAGGCGAATTACACGGTCACGCGCCGCAATACGGCCGGTGCGGAACTGCAGATCCCCGGCGCGGTCATTCAATCCGACGGCCGCATCGTCACGCTGACGTTCGACAAGACGCTTTCGCGCAATGCGAATTATGAAATTGCGGTCGACACGATCCATGACCTGCTGAGCGGCAGCAATTTCACGAAGAGCGGCATCGTGCCGCGCATCGACAATGACCGGCCGGGTGCCATCCTCACCGGCCGCGTTCTGCGTGCCGACAACACGCCTGTGCCGGGTGTGCTCGTGCAATTGAGCATGAAGGACGTCCCGGTGATGACGCCGGATGGCGGGACGGTACCGCGGGACATCGTGCAGCACGACATCGCCGGCGCCGATGGTCGCTTCCTCTATGAATTCGTTCCGCGCGACGTCGACTCCGGCATCTTCGGTCTTTATGACCTCGAGACCGAATCCCCCGAGGGATTGCGGACTACGCTTTCAGGTGCGGTGCGTCTGCCGGCGGAGGTGCATACCGCCAATCTCGTGTTTCTTGGACGCGGCCGTGCGGTCGGGCAGGTGCGATATGACGACGGCACGCCGATTCCGGGCGTCGTCGTCTCGATCGGCAGCACGTTGTATCCCGGTCTGCTCACCGGCATCACCGATGCGAACGGTCATTACGACATCGACGGTCTGCCGGTCGCGCCACTCACGTTTTCAGTCGTCGACCCCGACGGCCGCACCACGTTCGCCGCGAGCCAGTTGAAGACGCCGGGCGAGGTTCTGACGCAGAACCTGATCGTGCTGCGGAAGGAAGCGCCAGGCCGTGGCACGGTCCGTCTGACCGTGAAGCGCTCCGACACCGGGGCGGCGGTTGCGGGTGCACAGGTCGGCGTTTCGTCGCAGGGGTATCCCTTACAGGAAAGCTTCACCGACGCCGACGGCCGCGCGGAGTTTCGCGATGTTCCGGCCGGCCTCGTGACGTTGCTCGCCAGCCAGTGGAGCATCAGTCGTCATGCGGCCGGCATCGAGGTCGATCTGCGCGCCGACGAGACGATCGATCAGGTTCTGACGCTGCAGATCGCCGACATCACCGCGAAGTACGCGACACTCGAAGGAACGATCACGCGCGACGATCCGTCGTCGCCTGGCGATGCGTCGAAAGACGTGCTCGTGCCGGGCGCGATCGTGACGGTCGGCAATCGTCCCGCGGTCACGGCAGGTGCGGACGGCAACTACGTCGTGCTCGATCTGCCGGTCGCACCGGAAGGAACGTCGCAGGGGAACGTGGCCGTCACGGTGTTCGATCCGAGCAGCGGCCGCAAAGGCTGGTTCCTTCTGCCGACGCTCGTCGAGGGGACGAATCACTTCTCGATGCGGCTCACCAGCCGTCAGCCGGATGGCGTGGCCACGATGCGCATCCGTCTCTACGGTCCGCAGTCGGAGCCGGTCTCCGGATATCGCGTGCTGACGCCCGGCTATCCGCCGACGCGTTTCACCGAAAAGCAGAATGGCGTCTACGAGCTCGCCGACGTTTCGGTGCCGCGCGACAACGTCGTCTTCGCAGTGCCCGAAAATCCGAACGGCGCGTACGGGGATCAGCTCGCGCAGGGACGGGTGCGGGTCGATTTTCACGGGCAGGTCGGTGTCACCGATCTCCGCCTGCCGGGCTCCGGCACGATCGTCGTGCGTCTCGAAGTCGAAGGCTCGTGTGCCGGTTGTCCGCCGACGCAGGCGATCGGCCCGGTGGCCGTAACCTATTACGTCTGGGATGACGCGGCGCAGGGGCTCTATCCGAAAACCATCGAGCTCGCACCCGATCCGATCAGCGGTCTGATCACCATTCCGAAAGTTCCGGCGCGGCAGGACGTCACGCTGGCCACGGTCCGCAATCCAGCCGGCTACGCGAGCGCCGTCGCATATCTCGCGTACGACGGCGACGTGCGCAACGTGACGCTGCGGATGAAGACGATCGGAGACGTTACCGGTCGCGTGCTCGCGCACGACGGCGTCACGCCGGTCAGCGGTGCGACGGTGCGCATCAACACCGGCACGGCCACGTACTCGCCGGTGCTCACGCGTCCCGACGGCACGTTCACGTTCTTCGCGATTCCCGCGGCGACGTCGTTCGAGATCACCGCCGAGCTGAATCAGGATGGTCTCTATCGCATCGGCCACGTGTTCGGCCGCACGCCGGATGGCGGCGGCCCGGTTTCGAATCTGCTGATCACGATGCGCGAGCAGTCGACGGTCGAAGGCAGGGTAGTCGACAACGTCAGCGGCGCGATCGTGCCGCTCGCGCGCTACTGGCTGCGCGAGCTGGCGTGGCCGTATCGCACGATCGGCACGCCGCGCGATCCGCTGTTCGCCGACATCAACGGCCGCTTCGTCGTGGCGAACGTCTTCACCGGTGCATTCCGCATCACGGCGGTGCATCCGGGCAATCAGGAAGTGCGCGGCGATTACCAGGGCGAATTGACGGCCGAGGGGGATGCGACGCAGAGAGCGGTGGAGGTGCGTGTCGGCGGTGTGGGCACCGGTGCGATCAGCATCACCGTGCTCGATCCGCTGCGCGGCTTCGTGCCGGTCGAAAACGCCGAAGTGACGCTGCTCCTCAACGAGAATCGCTTCGATTTCACCACCACGAACGAGAACGGCATCGCCTTCTTCGATCAGGTTCCGGCCGTCGGCAACTATCGCGCGACGGCGTATTCGAAATCCCTCGGCCGCGCCGGCGCCGGCACACCGTTCGGCGTCACGACCGGACAGACGACGTCGAGCTCCGTGCCACTCGAGTTCCGCGGCCTCGTCACCGGCACGATGACCGACCCGGAAAGCGAGCCGCCGAATCTTCCGGTCCAGGGCGCGCCGGTCACGCTCAGCGGCTCACTGGCCACGCGCGATTCCACGGATGAAAACGGCGCGTTCGAATTCGACGGTGTGCCCGAAGGGAACTTCAGTCTCTTCGGCTACCAGAGCACGAGCGATCGTTACGCGTTCGGCCCGGCCGGTCTCTTCATCAGCAAGCTCGTGCCCGAGCAGCGCAACATCCATCTCGAGCTCGAGCGCACCGGCACGCTCACCGTAAAGGTTTATCTGCCGGACGACAGCGGTGGTCCGGGCGAGCTCGCGCCGCTCGCGGAAGTCACGGCCTGCCAGTGCCGCGAATCGCTCGGTGAGTATTCGTATCTTCGCGGCGCGCAGGGCAACCCGCTCGTGTTCTCGAAGATGCTGCGGCGGATGGGCTATACGCTCACGGTCGCGGAGCTCGGCGGCGAAGCGCGGACCGTGAGAGTCGGCGGCGCATTCGGACCGAACGAATACACGAAGGAACAGATCGTCGTGCTGCCGACCAGCGGCAGCGTCGAGGTGACGGTCGTCGACGCGGCCGGCGTTCCGGTCGCGGACGCACAGGTGCGCATCAATGACCGGACGATGTACACGCCGGCGAACGGGGTGGTCTCGATCAGCGGCATGCCGTTCGGCTGGATCACCGCGCAGGCGCAGAAGGGGAACGTCGCCGCTTCGGGCGGTGGCGATCTCCACAGCCGCACGCAGCCGCTCCGTCTGACGTTGAATCTCGGCTCGAGCATCAGCGTTGCCGGCAGCGTCGAAGCAGAAGGCGGCAATGGCGCGCCGTCGGTGCGCACGCGCGTCGTGCTGAACGTCACCAGCCGCCTGCTGGCCTCGCCGCAGCGTCTCGAAACACTGACCGGCAGCGACGGCACGTACACGTTCACCGGCATTCCGGTCGGCGGGACGACGCTGTCGTTCCTTTTCTACGGTCCCGACGACACGACCATCGGAGCGGCGCGCAGCGTCACCGTTCCGGATGGCTCGACCGGGACGATCACCATTCCGGCAGTGCGTCTCGACGCAACGCCGCCGCGCGTGCTTTCCATCGATCCGCCGTCCAACTCGACGAACGTTTCGCCGTCGACGTCGATCACCATCACCTTCAGCGAGCCGATCGCGCCGAGTTACCTGAACACGCAGTGGTTCCAGCTCGTGGCGACGGACAACAGCGCGCTCGTGAACGTGAGCTTCGACGGCTCCGTGCGTCCGGACGGCACGTACATCGTGCGGCTCACGCCGCCGGCCGCGCCGGCGGGACAGACGTTCCCGCTCAAGAGCAACGTTCTCTATCGTTTCGCGATCCCGCAGGGGCTCGCCGACACGACCGGCAACACCATGGCGGCGGCGGTCGGCTCCTCATTCACGACCGTCAACTACACCGAACCCGATGTCGTGCGCATCGATCCGAGCACCGACGGACCGCTCTTCGAAGGAGCGACGTTCCGCGTCAAGTTCAACAAGCCGATCGATGCCGATGCGGGCTTCGCGGTGCTGGAACGCCTCGATCGCCATCACGGCATTGCCGTCGAAGAACTGCCGGTGTCGCGCTACGTCGATCCGGCCGATCCGTCGACGCTCGTGGTCGCGCCGACCGGCGTGGCCATCGCGGAGTCGTCGTTCTATCGCCTGCGGCTGGCGGAGATCCGCGACACGCAGACGCCGTCGAACGCGATGCGCGAGCAGCGCACGTACGACTGGGTGTCGTTCGACACGAAGAAGCCGGTGGTGACGATCGTCTCGCCGGCGGAGCAGCTCGTGAGCGGCGTGCTCTATACCGTCACGGCGAATGTGACCGATGACGGCGGCGCCGAGGCGAGCGATGTGGCGTATGTCGACTGGCTGGATGGAAATGGGGTGGCCATCGGCCGCGGTACGCCGAAGCCGTATGCGTACAGCTTCACCGCCCCGAGTACGAGCACGCCGGCGACGTTCACGCTGAAGGCGAGCGCCACCGATTTCTCGAACAACACGAGCGCCGTGCAGGCGGTGAAGACGTGGGACGTGATTCCGAACGAAGCTCCACGCGTCACCGCCGTCACGAACACGCCGGCGTCGCTCCATGCAGGCGCTTCTGTCGAAACGCGCGTTCGTTTCACCGATGAAGGCGTCGCCGCATCAGTGGTGCTCGAACTGCGCGGCACGAACGTCGACGGCAGCGAGCTGCGTCAGGTGGTCGGCTCGCGCAACGTCACGCGCGGCTCGACGAGCGCCGAGTTTGCGGAACAGCTCTTCACCTGGAACGCGCCGCTGACGATTGGGGACGGCGCCGCGAGCGTGGTCGCCATCGTCACCGATTCCGCGAACAAGAGCGGCAACGCGTCGGCCGAGCTGACGATCGTCGCCGATGCGAATCCGCCGCAGTTCCTCTCGCTCACACCGCGCGCCGAGACGCGGTATCGCTACGGCGTCACGAATCAATTCACGATCGAGCTGCAGGTGCGCGACGACGAGACCGCGGTGGCGCGGACGACGTTCAGCGTCAACGGCACCACGGTGCTCGATGCGACCAGCGGCATCTACGACGCCGTCACGCGCGTGACCACGTTCCGCGCGACCGTGAACGTGCTGCCACGCAATGCCGACACGCGCATTCCGATCATCGTCACCGCCACCGACGCGCGCGGCAACGTGCAGACCGAGACGCGCGACGTGATCTATGAGCGCGTCGAAGATGCGCGCGTGCCGAACGCGGCGTGGCTCACGCCGCTCGACGGCGCGGCGCTGCCGTCGAATCAGGCGAACTGGCTGACCACACTGCGCATCCGCGCCACCGACGATCAGAGAGTCACGTCGGTGCGTTTCGAGTCGAGCGCGCTCGCGGCGCCGATCACGCTGACCGATCCGAAGAACGGCACGCCGGACATCTTCGAAGCGAAGGCCGTGCTGACGATGCCGGCCGACGGCTCGTCGTTCGTCATCAAAGCGATCGTTGCCGATGGCGATCCGACGCACGACGTCGAACTGCCGATCACGATCGATCCGGTCGTCGCGGCGCCGGTCATCAACACCGACATCAACATTTCATCGATCACCGCCGGGCAGTACGCGAACAAATCGCTGCTCGTGCGCGGCGCGCGCGTGTACATCACCGTGCCGCTCGCGCTCGCCGATCTGATGCTCGTCGACGGCGCGACGCTGAGCGTTTCGGAAGAGACGAAGCTCGACGTCACGATCACGAACCGTCTCTTCGTCGATGGCGATTCGCGCATCGACGTCAGCGGCAAGGGCTGGCTCGGCGGCCTCGCACGCCGCGAGGACAACAGCTTCACGAATCCTTCGCTCAGCGGCCGCGCACCGGGCGGTATCGACGGCGCACTCCACGCGAGCGCGTCGCATGCCGGCATCGGCGGCGCGTTCGAAGGAAGCACCAACGCGACGTACGGCTCGTTCAGCGAGCCGGCTGATTTCGGCGCGGGCGGCTCGGCGTCAGCGAATGCCGCGAGCGCCGGTGGAAACGGCGGCGGCGCCATGCGGCTGTCGGGCGACCGGTTCGTGCTCGCCGGTTCGACTCTCGCGAACGGCGTCAGCGGCGCGAACGGCGTCAACGGGGCGTTCGGCGGGGCCGGCGGCAGCATCGATCTGCGCGCGCGTGCGCTCGTCACCAGTCCGGTGACGCGCATCAGCGCGAACGGCGCCGACGACGATGCGGATGCCGAGACCGACATGGGCGGCGGCGGTGGTCGCATCGCGCTGCGCATCACCGAGCGGCTGGACGCGCAGTCCTCGCAATGGTCCGCACGCGGCGGCCGCAACGGCGCGAACGAAGAAGGGGCGCAGTACGTCGACGGCGGCGCCGGCACGATCTACGTCGTCGCACCCGATGGCGCACGCACGCTCACGGTGTCGTCGCGCGACGAGCGCTTCGCCTCGACCGCGCATCGCGCGATGGGCACCCCCCTCGGCGCGCTCGACGTCGATGCGATCGAGATCGGACCTCGCGCGCTGGCGCGTTTCGATGTGGCCCCGGCGATTGCCCCGACGGTCGATGCGACCGCGACGGCCATCGCTCCGAACGTCATTCCGGCGATCACGCTGCACGCGACGACGCCTGCCGCGAACGGCAGCGTCGCGCAGAACACGAAGATCGAGGCGCTGTTCGATGCCTCGTCGCCCGTCGGCATCCGCGAGGTGCGTGCGATGCTCGACGTGCAGCCGAGCGATGGCGTGGCCTACCCGCAATTCGTCTCGACGCTGAGCAACGCCACGATCTCCGCGAACGTGCCGTCCGACGCGCCGGCAGGCTCGGCCACGCTGAAACTCGTGGTGCGCGATCGCTCGGGCCGCACGAGCGAAACGAGCGTGATTCCGTTCGCGATCGTCACGAACGCCGGAGCGGTCGTCGAAACGTTCGACGTCACTCCGCCCGCCGAGACGTACGCGGGCCGGACGCTCACCGTCGCCGCGACCGCATCGGACGACATCGCCGTCACGTCGCTGACTCTCGCCTCGAGTCTCGGCAGCGTGACCGCGGACTCCGCCACGAAGCCGACGCCGCAGACGATGGCGCGCACGTTCTCCGTCGCGCTGCCGCCGGCGGCCACCCCCGGATCGAACGTCACGCTCACGCTCTCCGCGCTCGACGATTTCCCCGGCCGCATCGCCACGACGGCGACGAAGTCGATCGCGATTCTCCACGACACGATTCCGCCGTCCGTCTCGATCGCGAAGCCGGCGGCGAACGAGACCTTCCAGGAAGGCAGCGGTGCGACGTTCGCAATCGAGGTCGCCGCGAGCGACGCCGAAGTGGCGGTGAAGAACGTGGTGGCCGCGTTCGAAGGAAGCGACACGCCGCTCACCTTCACGAACGACGCCTGGCGCGCGACGCTGAGCGTGCCGAACATCGACGGCACCGAGCCGGCCGCGAAGACGCTCACGATCAACGCTTACGACTACGAAGGCAACGTTTCGACGAGCAGCGTCACGATCTTCATCCAGCCGCTGATCGATCCGAATGCGCCGGCGCTGGCGTGGCTGTGCGGCAGCCCCGGTGCGATGGCGCCGGCCGGCATCGCCGTGCCGCTGCGCGTCTCCGCGATTCCGTCGAGCGGCGCGAATGGCGTGCAGAGCGTGACCATCGCCATCGGCAACAACGCGCCGGTCGCCGCCACGAGCGCCGGCACGAATCTCTACCAGACGACGTTCACGATTCCGGCCGGCACGGCGGAAGGAACGACGTTCGACGTCCGCGTCGTGGCCCGCAGCGTCGCCGGCAACGAGTCGACCCTCCTCGGCACGCTCACCGCCGTCACCGGCACGATCATCAACACCACGTCGTCGATCAGCGCGAGCGATACCGCCTTCGACGATCAATCGCTGATCGTCACCAGCGGCGGTACGCTGACCATCACCGGCCCGCATCGCTTCCGCAACCTCGTCGTTCTCGACGGCGGCAAGGTCGTGCAGAAACACGTCGACCTCGGCCGCGGCGATCTGCTCACGCTCGAGAAGCTCTTCGTCGCCTGCAACGCGACGGTCGACGTGACCGGCCTCGGATACGCGCGCAATGTCGCGCATCCCGGCGCGGGAACGCCCGACGATGCATCCGGTGGCAGCCACATCGGTCGCGGCGGCGTCTGGCGCCGCTCCGCCGGCGGCGTCTTCGGCAGCATCACCATGCCGCTCGAACCGGGCGGTGGCGGACACGCGTCCGATCCCGCGCTCGCACCGTTCATGGCCTACGGCGGCGGCGTCATTCGCATGCACGCGCACGCCGGATTCGTCATCGACGGCACGCTCAAAGCGAACGGCGTCGAGCAGATCTGGTGGGGCGCGGGCGCGGGCGGATCGATCTGGCTGTCGACTCCGGCGGCCATCGGTGGCGCCGGCTCGATCGAAGCGATCGGGCCGTATCAGAACGCGCTTTCGGGTGGCGGTGGTGGCGCGATCGCCCTCGAATACGCGAACGCGTCGGGCACGCTGCTCTCGCATGTTTCCGCGCGCGGCAGCCGTACGGACGGCAGCGTGCACGAAGGCTCGGCCGGTTCGATTTATCTGAAGCGCGCCGGTACGACGTTCGGCGATCTGATCATCAACAACGAAGGCGGCGCGTCCATCGCGCACAGCCTCACCGAGCTCCCGTCCCTCGGCCGCGCGACTGCGGGCAATGTGTCGGGCGACGTCGTCAGCATCGCGGACGTGCAGTGGCTCTCGCCGTCGCTCGCCGGTCATTCGCTGCGTGCGTTCGCGCCGAACGGCGCCGTCCGCGGAACGTGGAGCATCGCCGAGGTGCTGAACGACAGTGGCGCGCTCACGCTGAACGGTTCATTCGACGTGCTCACGCAGGATGCGATCGCGTACGACGGCTACGTCGTCTACACGCCGGGCCGCGTGACGGGCCGGCCGTTCCTTGCGGCGCGCTACATCAACGGACGCTGGGAGTACGACAGCGACAGCGCGTTCGTGCCGTTCACGCCGAACGCGGCCGATGCGCTCATCGCGTCGTTCACGAAGAACGGCAGCGCGATCACGTCGCTCGTCACGTTCGATTGCGCATCCGGTTGCACCACGATTCAGGGGATTCCGGCGATCGAGCTTCACGCCGGCGAACTGCTGCCGAACACGATCGGCGGTCGAAACGGCGGCCACAACGAGATGAACTCCGGCCTCCTCGACGACGCGGAGCTGTTCCTCCGTCCCGACAGTCGCTTCCGCGGCGTCATCCTCACGCGTGGCGTCGATGCGCGCGTGCGTCTCGCCGGTGCTCCGAACCTCGTCGCCGGCGACACGCTGCGCGGCGTCTATCGCTTCGACAACATCACGCTCGCGACGGCACGCGTCTTCACGCGCGATCTCGTCGAATCGACGAACGCGCCGATCCTCGATGCCTCGTCGTCGCTCTCGTTCAACGTCGATGCTCCGACGATCGATGCGTCGCGCGTCAGCGTCACGCACGGTCCGAACGGCGCGGAGCTGGTCGGATCCGCCGGCGCGGTCACCGATCCCGATGGGCCGCTGTTCGTCGTGGCGCGCAATGAAGCGCGGGCGGCGAGCGCGCAGCCGATCGTGTGGAACAAAACCATCGAGATTTCGTTCGGCGACAAGGGCGGCGCTTCGGCGCGGCGCATCTTCAACTCGCTCACGGATACGGTTTACGGCGTTCGCCGCGCCAGCGCGCTGAATGTCATCACCGCGAGCGGCTTCCTCTCGTTCTCCGCGTCGCAGACGAACGCACGGATTCTCGTCGGTCTCGCACCGGCGGATACGACCGGCGATTACGAGGAACCGGGCACGAACGCGTTCCACCTGAAGAACGACGGCAGCTACGAGATCTGGGCGAATGGCCAGAACATCAGCAAGAACGGCGCGTACACGACGCGCAGCGTCTTCCGCATCGAGAAGACGCCGTCTTTGCTGCGCTGGTACGTCGACGGTGTGCTGAAGCACGAGCAGGCCGCGCCGGCTACGCCACTGCGTCCTGATCTCTCCTTCGCCTCTGCAAACGATGGCGAGATTCATGGCCTCGCGTTCGGCAACGCCGGCACCGACAGCGGGAGCGATCGCGCGTCGGTTGCGGCCGATGGTTCGTTCCGCCTTCCGATTGCGGGACAGCCGGGCGATGCGCTGACGTTGTCCGCGTACGATGCGCATGACGATTCGTTCGCGTCGAAGGCGATTCCGGCCGGCACGTTCCCGAGCGGCGTCGGCGTTGCGTCGATCACGTTCGATCCTGCCGAAGTCACCGGTGGGCGGGCGTCGACCGGCACGGTGACGCTGCTGGCACCGGCGTCGGCGGAAGGGGCGATCGTGGAGCTCGCGAGCGGCAACAGCATCGCGAGCGTCTCTTCTCGATTCACGATTGCCGCTGGTGCCACGAGCGGCACGTTCCCGATCAACACGACCGCAGTGACGACGCCGATCGATGTGACGATCAGCGCCTCGCACGGCGGAATCGGCACGAGCGCGACGTTGCGCATCGTGAAGGACAACATCGCTCCGACGGTGACGACGACGCTGGCGCCGAACAGCGAGGTGACCGAGGGGCCGGACACGAAGCTGTTTGTCTCGGCGACCGCGAGCGATGCCGACTCCGGGATCCAGCGCGTCGAAGCGACGTTCGACGGCCAGACGTTCGTGATGACGAAATCGGGCGCGTCGTATACGGCCGTGATTCCGATGCCGTATGTCGACGGCACGAGCGACGTGACGAAGAACGTCGTCATCACCGCGATCGACAACAGCGGCAACAGCGCCTCGACTGCTGCCATCCCGATCGTCATTCATCCGGTCATCGACAGCGCGGCGCCGACGGTGTCGTGGCTCTGCGCGAGCGACGGTGCGATGTACGCGGTGAACACGAATGCCACGCTGCGCGTGCTCGCACGCGCCCCGAACGCGACGAACGTGCTGCAGAACGTGGAGCTGATCGTGACCGCGCCGGGCGGCAACGTCACGACCTACACGGCGACGAAGACCGCGGTCGATACGTACGAAGCGGTCGTGCCGGTCGGCGACGTGGCTGATCGTGCGGTCTTCACCGCGCGCGCGCTGGTCACCGCGATCTCCGGCACCACCGCGGAATCGACCGTCGGGTTCAGCGCGGTCCGCGGCGCATTCGAAGTGCGCTCGAACACCGTCATTTCCGCGAGCGACTTCTCGAAAGACAACGCCAGCATCGTCGTGATCTCCGGCACGCTCACCATCGCCGGCACGCACACGTTCGACCGCCTCGTCGTGCAGGGCGGCAGTCTCAATCCGGAGCCCGGCTCCGCGCTCAGTCTCACCGCGGCGTCGACGTTCATCGCCTGCGGCGCGCAGGTCAACGCGATCGAGGCGGGTTACGCGAGCTTCACGACGTATCCGAACGTCTCCGGCCCGAATGCCGCGAATCACATCGGCCGCTCCGGCGGCACGAGCGCTCCGGGTCTCACGTACGGCAGCGTCTATCGTCCGCGCGAGCTCGGTGCCTCGGCGCTGAAGTCGGGCGGCGGAGCGATTCGCATCCAGTCGCCGTTGCTCGTGCTCGACGGCGCGATCCACGCCACCAGCGCGAGCGGCGGCTCGTTCAACGGCGGCGGCGCGGGTGGCTCGGTGTGGCTGCAGACGCAGACCATTCGCGGCACCGGCTCGGTCCACGCAACCGGCGGCTTCGGCTGCCCCGACGGCGGCGGCGGCGCGATTGCGATCGAATACACGAACGCATCGAGCGTCGTGCCGGTCACGATCGCGACTGCCGGCGGCAGCTCGTGCAACGCGAACGGCGGCGCCGGCATCGTCTACCTCAAACGTCCGACCTCGATTCATGGCGACGCGATCATCGATGCGGGCAGCAACACCGGCGGCATCACCGAGCTCCCGTCCCTCGGCAGCGGCCTGGCCCAGAACGGCTCGAGCGGCATCACGCTCGTCACCGATCGCACGGCGAACATCCCAGCGTTCTTCGAAGGACACTGGATCGAGATCGCCGGCAAGGGGACGTGGCGCATCGCGACGATCAACGCGAAGAGCGTCACGCTCGCGCCGAACGGCAGCGAGACGATCTCGATCGCAGCGGGCGATGCGTGGCGCGGCGTCTATCGTTTCGACTCGCTTCGTCTGCGCAACGGCGTCCGTCTTCTCAGCGGCGATCGCCTCGACGTCACGACGGTCGACAAAGATGCGTCGTCGACAATCACGATCAACGACGCTGCACCGGTCATCGATACGACGAAGCTCACACTGACCTCGACATCCGGCGGCGGCGAGATCACCGGCACGACCGGCGCCGTCACCGATTCCGACACGCCGATCACCGTCATCGCCACGAACACGCGCACGTCGCAGACGTACAGCGTCACTGCCGCCGCGAATGGCTCGTTCACGATGAGCGTGGCCGGCAATCCGGGCGACACCTTCACGCTGCGCGCACGCGACGGCCACATCTTCCCGCTCACGTCTCTGCCGGTCGCGGTGCCGGGGCAGCTGCTCTCCGCGACCGGACTCATTTCGATCGCCATCGATCCGTCGACCGTCGAAGGTGGGACGACCGTCAACGGCACGGTCACTCTCGCGACGCCGGCACCGGCGGGAGGCGCGACGATCACGCTCTCGAGCGGCGACGCGCGCGCCACCACGCCGGCGAGCGTCTTCATTCCGCAAGGCGGACGCAGCGCGGTCTTCGGCATCTTCACGTCGCGCGTCGTGTCGACGACGAACATCGCCATCAGCGCGACGTGGGACGTCACGCTCTCCGCGAATCTCGTGCTCACGCCGTGTCCATCGTTGACTGCGGTGTCGCAACCGGCGTCGGTGCCGTCGACGATCTGGTTTGATGATGCACCGCCGAGCGGCACGGTCAGCGCGACGCCGTCTTTCGATGCGACGCAGTCGGCGAACGGCGCGCAGTCGCTGCACTTCGTTTCCGCGAGCGGCATGCGCACGTGGTCGCTCACGAACGCGACGCCGCTCGCCGTCACGCCGGCGGATCGCCTCGAGCTCTACGCGCTCGTGAATCCGTGCGATCCTCCGCGCGAGATCCTCGTCACCTGGAGCGACGGCACGAATGCCTATCGCGTGGCCTGGGGCGAAACGCGCATCGATGCCACGCTCTCGCAGCTCTACGCCGGCGCGGTTCCTCGCGGCGCGCAGTGGACGCGGCTCGACGTGCTCGCCAGCGCACTCGGCATCACCAGCACGCGCAATCTCACCGGGCTGACGATTCAGGTCGACGGCGGTGAGGCGTGGCTCGACGTGCCGGGCGTGTCGCTCTGTTCCACCGCGAAGGCCGCGAAGCCCGAGTATCTCGCCGGCGAAGTGGTCTGGGTCGATGAGACCTGGCCGTCCGGCGCGAGCACGCCGTCGTACTGTGCCGGCCCGAACTGGGATGCGACGCAGGTCGCGAGCGGCACCACTTCCGATCTCGTCGGCGCGACGCAGCATTGCTTCCTCGGCGCGACGAGCAACGGTCTCCCGCTCGCAATGAACGACGTGCTCGTGCTCTACGTCTTCCTCGATCCGTGTGATCCGCCGCGCGAAGTGATGGTGCAGCTCAACAACGGTGGCTGGAATCGCCGCGCGTACTGGGGCGAAGACCTGGTCGCCGTCGCTACGCCGTACACGAACGAACGCTGGGCCATGGGCGCATTGCCGGAAGCGGGGACGTGGACGCGCCTCGAGATTCCGATCTCCTCGATGAATCTCCAGGGCGCCACGCTCGAAGGGATCGCGCTCACGCTCTCGAATGGACGGGCGTGGTTCGATCGCATCGGCAAGGTGGCGCGCACGAATCTCGCGCTCCACAAGACCGCGTCGCAGTCGTCGACCTTGCAGCCGTACGGACCGGAGCTCGCGGTCGATGGGAATTTCGACAACTTCCAGCACACGCTGACCGAGCCGCGTCCGTATTGGGAAGTGGATCTCGGATCGGTTCAGCCGATCGAAGAGATCGGGTTGTGGGGCAGAGACGATTGCTGCACCGATCGCACGCGCAACGTGCACGTGCTCATTTCGGACGAGCCGTTCATCTCGACCGATCTCGATACGGTCCTGAGCGCGCAGCCGGGTGTCTCGTCGTTCCTGCGCACACTCGATTGGGGACGTCCGACGCCGCTGATGATCCATCGCACCGGCCGGTATCTGCGCGTGCACAGCCTGCAGTCATTGCTCAACTTCAGTGAAGTGCAGGTATGGGCGCCGGTCTCGCCGGGCAAACCGATGAACCTCGCCGGCGGCAGAAGCGCGACGCAATCGTCGACGCACAGTGACAGCACGGCCACGTACGACGCGCGCCTGGCGGTCAACGGCGGTGTGTTCAATGGGGACTTCTCGCACACGTTGAATCAATCCGAGGCGCGGTGGGAAGTCGATCTCGGCTCGGTGCAGCAGATCTCGACCGTCGACGTCTTCAACACGCTCAATCCGGACCGCATGGGCAACGCGTATCTCTTCGTTTCGGATGCGCCGTTCACCGGCACGTCGGTGGCGAGCGCGCTCGCGCAACCGGGTGTCTCCGTCTACTACCGCGGCCCGGCTCTCACGATGCGGCAGTTCGCCGTCCATCGCACCGGCCGCTACGTCCGCCTGCAACTCGCCGGCGCGAGCTGGTTGCATCCGATGGAAGTTTCGATCTGGTCTCCCACGCGCACCCTCGGCGCGCTTGCGAAGCCGCTCTTCGACTTCGCCACCGCCACCCCCTCGAACAGGAATTGATGATGATCACCAGGTTGATGCGCAGCGTCGTCTGCCTGCTCGTGCTGCTCGCCCCGTTGGCGGGCGCAGCGCAGCAGGTCGCCGAATACAAAGACGATTTTCAAAGCTACGGTGCGCCGGCCAATCCGGCCGGCTGGGTCGACACGTCGATCGCCGGCTCGCAGGCCAGCGGCCTGTACAAAACCTGGCGCGATCCGCAGCAAAACGACAACATCGTCTTCGGCACGAAGCAGTCGTCCGGAAAACCGGAAGGCAATCACCCGCGCATCGGCACGTTCTCCACGCTCACGACCAGAACCTTCGGCACCAACGGCCGCTTCGAATATCGCGGCCGTTTTCTCCGTACCAACGGTGACACACGCATCGGCTTCACGTTCCTTTCGTCGTATCCGGAGACCGACGCGTACTACCTCATCGGCTTGTGGTCGGCGCCGAACACGAGCGCGCTGACGATGCAGCTCTTCGCGTTCGGCGCCGGCACTCCGGCCGGAACGCTCAACAGCAACTTCACGCCGGAAGAAGACAAGTGGTACCGCTTCGCCATTCAGGTCGATGACCTCGACAACGCGACCAGGATTCGGGCGCGCTTCTGGCGCGACGGCACCGCGGAGCCGCTGACATACTCGATCGAAGCCGCCGACACCGCCGCGACGCGGCTGAAGCAGGGCCGTATCGGTATCTGGTCCGCGGTCAAAGGGGACGCCTACATCGACGATCTCGACGCGAAGGCGCCGGTCGATCACGACGGGCCGGCCATCACGTTTTCGGAATCGGGCACGCCGCTCGTCGCGAATACGCTCACGCAACTCAATCGCGATGCGCTCGTCGACGTCCAGGCCGCCGACATCACCGGCGTGGCCTCGCTTGTCGTCACGTTGGATGGGAGCCCATACGTTCCGCTGACGCCGATCGTTGCCGAAGGGACGCACGTCGTCAAAGCGGTGGCCATCGATGGTGCGGGCAATCGCAGTGAAAGCCAGGTGCAGATCCTCATCGACCGCACCGCGCCGCTCGTTCGCGTGACCGGCGTGACCGAGGGCTTGCTGGTCAATCACGCCGTGGTGCCGCAATTCACCGCCGAAGACATCACCGCGGTGACGACGACTGCGACGCTCGATGGCGCGCCGATCGCGAGCGGCACCAGTGTCGCCACCGAGGGAGCGCACACGCTCGTCGTCACGGCCACGAACTCCGTCGGCTTCACCACGGTCGTCACCGTTCACTTCACGATCGACCTCACTCCGCCGCAACTCTCCATCACCGCGCCGGCCGCGAATGATCGCGTCATGACGCAGTACCTCAGCGTTCGCGGCACGTCCGACGGCGTGCGCGTCACCGTCAACGGAGTCGTCGCCGCGCTCGATGCAAACGCGTTCGTCGTGACGGTGCTGCTCTTCGAGGGCGCGAACACGCTCACCGCTGTTGCGACCGATGCGGCCGGCAACACCACCACCGTGAACGTGCCGGTCACGCTCGACACGCTCGCACCCGAGCTCACCATCGCCGCACCGTCGCGCGATCTCTGCACGAACGCCGAGACGATCGCGGTGCGCGGCGTCGCCCGCGATGCAGGAACGACCGTGCGCATTCGCGTGAATGCCGGCGCGTGGCAGGCGGCCACCGTCGCGAACGGCGAGTACAGCGCGAACATCGCGCTGAGCGACGAAGGGACGATGGCCATCGAAGTCGAAGCCACCGATTCGGTCGGTCACGTTTCCTCGGCCGTCGCCCCGATCGTCGTCGATCGCACGAAGCCGGTCATCGTCGTCAACGAAGCGAGCGCGCCGCTCACGTCGCCTTTCTTCAATCGCAGCGTGTTGCCGAGCATCGACGTCGAAGACGCCGATGCCGGCGCGCATGCCGTGATCACGCTCGACGGCGCGGCGTACCCGATCGGAACGTTGATCGAGAGCGAACAGACGCACGTGCTGCGCGTGACCGCCACCGATTGCGCGGGCAACAGCGCGGATGCGTTCGAGCACTCGTTCACGATCGATCGCACCGCGCCATCGATCGCTGCGATCACACCCGCGAACGACGCCATCGTCGGCGCGCCGGCGCAGCTCACCGGCACACTCAGCGAGCCCGGAACGATTCGCGCAGACGGCGTCGCCGGTGTCGTCGACGGTGTCGCATTCACGATCGACGTGCCGCTGGCCGAAGGGACGAATGCGCTCGAGCTCGTGGTCACCGATCGCGCGGGCAACGAGACGCGCCTGCGCCACACGGTTCGCCTGCGCACCGATGTGCCGGTGGTGGAGCTCGTCGAGAGCGGCCTGGCCATCGCGCCGAACGCGCTCTTCAATCGCAAGGTCGCACCGGTGATTCGCGTGAACGACGCGAGCGCAGCCATCACCGCGACGCTGAATGGACAGCCGTTCGCATCCGGCACCGAGATCGCGAACGAAGGGAGCTACACGCTCGTCGCCACGGCGACGAACGCGGTCGGACGCGTTTCCGACGAAGCGCGGGCCACGTTCACGATCGATCGCACGGCCCCGCACGTCACGCTCTCGGTTCCGCAGCGTGTGGACGCCGGCACCGTCGAGGTGCGCGGCACGTTCGACGAAGAGGCGCGCAGCGTCATCGTCAACGGCACGCCCGCGACGATCGACGGCCTGACGTTCCTCGTGCAGGTGGCCGTCGAAGAAGGTCCGAACGTCATCACCGCCGTCGTCACCGATCGCGCCGGCAACAACGGACGCGCGGTGGCGGAAGTCACGCGCGGCTCCGGACGTCTCGCGATACTGCTGTCGTCGCCGCCCGATCAGTTGCTGACGAATCGCGCCACGGTCGTGGTCGCAGGCCAGGTGCTCACGCCGAATGCCGGCACGGTGGTCCGCATCAACGGCATCGAAGTGCCGGTCGATCCCGCGGGCGCATTCCGCAAGATCGATTTCCCGCTCGTCGAAGGGAACAACGTGATCACCGCCGCGGTGGTGAGCGGCGGCGTCACGAACGAGGTGCGCACCAGCGTGCATGCCGACTTCACGTCACCGACTCTGACCGTGACGGCGGACGGTGCGTCGCTCGCGGACGGCATGCGTTTCCGCGTCTCGCCGGTGATCGCGATCAGCGCGAGCGACGAGAACGGCAGCGTGACCACGCGCGTGATTCTCGACGGCGCCGAGGTGGCGCAGATCGCCACGCTCGCCGACGGTGGGCACACGCTCAGCGTCATCGCCCGCGATGGCGCCGGCAACGAGGCGCGCATCGATCGCATCTTCTTCGTCGGTGACTCGGTGAGCGGCGAAGGTTGTGGTCTCACCGCGATCGATCCCGTCGACGGCACGGCCGTCTCGTCCGCGGTGATTCGCATCAGCGGCCGCAGCGGCGGCGCGGCGTCGGTATTGATCAACGGCAACGCCGCGCAGGTCGCGAACGGCTCGTTCTGCGGAGAAGCGACGCTCGCCATGGGCCGCAACGAAGTGGTGATCCTCTGCGCCGACGCGAGCGGCAATCCGACCTCCGAGGAACCGGCCACGCTCGTGATTTACCGCGAGGCGGATCCCGGGATCACGATCACCGCGCCGGCCGACGGCACCACGCTCACGAACGGTGTGGTCACCGTCAGCGGCACGGTCAGTGAGGGCGTGCTCTCCGGCGAAGTGAATGGGATCCCATTCGAAATCGCGCGCGGCACCACGACCTTCAGCGTACCGAACGTCACGCTCGCGGCGGGGCTCAATGTGATCACCGCGCGGGCGAAGAATGGCGCCGGCCGCATCGGCATCGGCACGGCGCGCGTGACGCTGCTCGCCGCGGCGCCGCAACTCGCCATCACGTCGCCGATCACCGGCACCGAGACCGGCGCCTCGACCATCGACGTCAGCGGCACGTACGCGAACGTCGATCCATCGACGATCCGCGTCAACGGCGCGGCGGTCACGACCACGCCGCGCACGGCCACCAACGGCACGTTCCGCACCGAGGTCACCCTCGGACTCACGAACACGATCACGGTCACCGGCAGCAATCACGCCGGCGTTTCCACGACCGCGTCCGTCAACGTCGTCCGGATCGATGGTGCACCATCCATCAGCATCACCGAGCCGCTCGACAACGCGCTCGTGAACGCCGAGAGCGTTCGCGTCACCGGCACCGTCACATCCGAGGACGGCTCGCAGGTGCAGGTCAACGGCGTGTTCGCGACGCTGAACGGCGCGACCTTTACCGCCGACGTTCCGCTCCCCGCCGGTACGACCGCGTTGCTGGCCCGCGTGCGCACGCCGGATGGCGATGATGCGGTCGACGCGGTCCGCGTGACGCGTTTCGCAACGGCGCTCGCGGTGCGCGACACGTTCCCGGCGAACCATGCCACCGGCGTCGATCGCGGCGCGGCGCTCATCATTCTCTTCAACAACGCGCTCGAGGTCGCGCCGCCGATTCGCCTGACGAGCGCGGCCGGACAGGAGCTCGGCGGTACGACGTTCGTCGATCGCGATGCGATCACGTTCGCGCCGAACGCGCCGCTCGCGGCAGGGGAGACGTACACCGTCGCCGTCGGCACGCTGACGACATTCACGTTCACAACGTCCGGTTCCGCTTCGTCCTCGGCGCCGATCGTCGACGACGTCGTCACCGAGGGATGTCTCGCCGGGGCGACGCTCACCGGCCGCGCGAGCAGCGGCGGCGCACGCGTGCGTCTCACGGTGGACGGCGTCACGCTCAACACCACCGCCTCCGAGACCGGCGCGTTCCGGTTCACGTTCACGTTCTCCGGACAGCCGGGCTTTCACCTTGCCCGCGTTCGCGAAATCGGCAGCGACGGCAGCCTGTCGCCCGACCGCGCCCTCTGCTTCCGCGTCGACTGCGATCTGCCGCGCGTCACCAGCGCGGCGCTCGATCGCGCGGCGAAGACGCTCGTGATCACCTTCTCGCGGGCGATGAATCCAGCGACGCTCGTCGCCGGCACCACGATTCTCCTCGGCGATCTCACCGGCACGCTCTCGATGAATGCGACGAACGACGTCGCCACGATCGCGATCGCCGGCGACATTCCGGCGGTCGATCTCACGCTCACCGTGAAGAAGACGATCGAGGACGCGGCCGGTGCATCGCCCGCGGCCGATTTCACGCAGCTCTTCACGCCCGGCGGCGACGCGGGGGAGGGGAGAGGGTTCGTGAGCGGCGCGATCTACGACGCGACGACCGGCCGCCCGCTCGCGAATGCGACGGTGGCGATCGGCGGCTCCACGATCGTCACGAACGCGCGCGGCCGCTATTCGCGCGCACTTGACGAAGGGGCATACACGATCGAGGCGAGCGCCGACGGCTACACGCACGTCTGGCGGCAGGTGATCGTGCCAGCCGGCGGCGGCATCGTGCCGATCGACATTCGTCTCACGAGGCGCGGCACCGCGCTCACGCACGGCGGCGACACGAGCGTCACGAAGAAAGCTGACGTGACCAATGCGACGGTCACCGCGATCGGCGCGCAATCGCTGGCCGGTCTGCTGCCCCTCGGCTGGTCACCGCTGGCGAGCGCCGAGGTGCTGAACGTGACCGTGCCGTCAACATTGACGTTCACGATCCATGCGAACGAGGTTCGGACCGCGGCGCAGGTGCTGTCGCTCGTGCGCTACGAAGCCGACCGCGATGAATGGCGGGTCGAAGTCGCGGCCGTGAACGTGCCGGACGACGGACTCGTCACGCATGCGATTTCGCGTGACGGTCATTACGCGCTCGTTTATCCCGACGCCGCGCCGCACCTCGCCCACCCGCCCGCGCCGCATGGCGGTGCCGCGCTGGCCGGCGTGACGCCGGCGGCCACGACCGAGAACATGGCCGCGCGTCAGTTCTCGATCGAGCCGCGTGCGATTCTGCCGAACGGCCGCGCGGTTGCGACGCTCGTCACCGAGGGCACGACGCAGACGTATCCGAGCGGTTCCGCGCTGCAGGCGACGATCGACGAGCAGCTCAACCTCGCCGACGGACGCGTGCTCGTCGATCCGCCGTTCGCCACCGATCTGCTCGTCTACCGCACGCTCGCCGGTGATGCCGGCGTCGCCGATTTCCACCTCGCCCCGAGCGCGCAGGCCGCGGTGGTGACGCTTCGCGATGGCATCGAGCACGTGCGCATCGTCGACTATCCGGGACGCATCGATCGCGGCGCGCTCGTCGGCGCGGAAGGCGGGCGCGTGCCGGGTGACGGCAGCGTCACGCTCGACATTCCGGCCGGCGCGACGACCGATGCGCTGCATGCAACGACGTCGTCGCTCGATCCGGCATCGTTCGGCAGCATCTTCGGATTCCGCATCGCCGGTGCGTTCGCGCTCGCACTCACGAACGCGACCGACTCGCAGGCAGACGCGACGCTCGTGCTTCCGGCGCGTGCGACGTTCGCGGTCTCCGGATCCGTGACGAATGACGTGCTCGTCGCCGAGGTGGTGAACGACACGCCGTTCGGCGCGATCGTGCGGATGGTCGCCATCGCCGAACGTACAGGAACGCTGTACACCACGCGCTCCATCGACTCGACGCAGCTGCCGCTCGACGGCATCGTGCGCGGTGGCCGCTATCTGATTCTCGTCGCCGACGCGCCGGTCGCCTTCGCGTTCGGCCAGGTCCGCAACGCGAGCGACGTCGCCATCGCGAACGCGCGCGTCACCAGCGGCCTCGGTGTCAACAGTCTCACCTCGCTCACCGGTCTCTTCGTGCTGCCGGTGCCGGCGCGGCCGGCCTCGCCGTTCGCGCTCAGCGCACGCACGGCCAATGCGGGCGAAGGGGCACCGAAGAGCGCGAGCACCGCGCCCGATGCCGGCACGTTCGCCGACTTCGGCGTGCTGCCGTTCGCCGCCCAGCCGCCGCGCCTGCTCGCGGTCACTCCGGACGACGTCGAAGTGCCGGTGAGCACGAGTCTCGTGGTGCGCGCGGAGTTCGATCGCGCCATCGACGCCTCGTCGATCGCGAACGGCATTCGCGTCAGCAGCATCGACGGCAGCGCTGTCGCCGGTACGGTCAGTGCCGCCGGCAACAACGTCACGTTCGTGGCCAGCGACTCGCTGCGCGCCGCGACCAGCTACATCATCACCATCGCTTCGACCATTCGCGCGGCCAACGGCACACCGCTGGGCGAGGCGGTCGTGAAGGCGTTCCGCACGCCCGCGCTTCCGGCGGGCAACACCTCCATCCATCCGGATCGCATTCGCATCACGCTGCCGGATGAGAACGGCCGCTCGATCATCAGCGGCCTGGCCGGCGCGCTGCCGGCGAATGCACAGGCGGTGGCGGTGCGCCGCAACCGGCAGTTCGTGGTCGGCTATCAGGCCACGGTCGCGAGCGACGGCTCGTTCTCGTTCGACGCGGGCAACGGACACGCATCCGATCGCATCACGACGACCGATCGCATCGACCTGCAGGTCATCGATCCGATCTCGCACGCGATCATCGCCATGATCGAGCTGACGCCGTTCGTCTCCGCCGACGGGCGTTCGTTCCTGGCGATGCCCGATCGCGAAACGCACTTCGTCAGCGCCGATGGATTCCGCGTGACGGTGCCGGTCGGCGCGTTCGATGTGCCGACCACGATCGGCGTCCTTCCTTCCTCGCGCAGTGCGTTCGACGGCGTCCCGTCGTTCGCAAACGAGCTCGCGTTTGCCACGAGCGTCGAGCTCCGGTTCGAGGGCGTGGCGAAGAAACGCCTCGAGCTCGAGTTCCCGCTTCCGGCCGGTACCGACACCTCGCGCACCTGGCTCCTCGGCTGGCTCGGACAATCGCTGCGCGGACCGCGCGTCATGATCGCCGACCTCCTCACCGTCGACGGCGGCGCGTTCAAGACCGGAGCTCCGAGCAGCGGCAACGCGCGCGTGAGCACGAACTTCCGCACCGAAACGACCGCGCTTTCGTTCAGCGAGCTTCGCGAGAATCTTCTCGGTGCCACGCGCGCGGGCGTATACGGCGTCGTCAACGTTCTTGCGCCCGGCGGCGCGGACATGGTGTGGGGGCTCCTCGACGACCTCACCGATGCCGTCGATCTCTTCTGGGACTCGCTGGTCTCGCTCTTCGCCGCGCGCCACTACGTCGAAGATCGCGGGCGCGTTGTCATTCCGCTGATCACCGGCAAGCCGTTCCGCATTTTCGGCGTCGACCCCGCCACCGGACTCGAGGCGTTTTCGAAGACCTACACGCCGATTCCTACCGGCGATCCCGGCGCGTCGATCTCGCTCGCCAATCCAAATCCGGACGGCATGGGACCGTATCCGACGTACGGCTCTCCGTTCCGTATCGAGGTCGTCGAGCTGGTTGCGGAACGGGTGACGCTCGAGTCGGTGCGCGATTTCAAGATCACGCTGCAGAACGGCCTCGTCGACGCCGTGACGACGCTTCCCGCGGGGCAGCGCGTCACGATGATGAACCTCACGCGCGGCCGCGTGACCCCGCGCGTCGGCAACAGTGTGGCCGGCGAGGCCGCGGTCGGCGATCGACTGGCATTGCTCATCGAGCAGCGCGACGTCGATCCCGAGTCGCCGTTCTCCATCGTCTTCAGCGAACCGCTCGCGGCCGATTTCGACCAGTACATCCGCATCGAAGTGAAACGCGGCGACGACTTCGTCGCGATCCAGAACGCGTTGACCCTGACGCTCGACTCCGGCGGACGCCGCGTGCTCGTCGAGAGACCGGCATCGCTGCAGCGCGGCGAGCACTATCGCGTCGTGCTCGATCCAAAGCTGCATGACAAGAACGGCATGCGCATCGGGCAGGTGAGGAAAGCGGATGACACGATCATCGGCGCGCTCAACGAACCGCTCTATCTCGACTTTACCGTGCGCGGACCGGGCGACAAGATCGCCGCGTTCGACGTCGCCGGACGGATTCGCGATGAGGCGCTGAACGGCAACGTGTTGTTCGTCAGTGCGATGGAAGGCGGCATCACCGCGTACGACGTCTCCAGTCCCGCCACGCCGGTGCTGACCGGCCGCACGGCGGAAGAGGGAGTCGAGTACTGGGCGCTGGCCACCGATCATCACGGACGTGTCTTTGCCACCGGCACGAAGGATCTGTGGGGCATCCTGCGCACGTTCCGCGTCGAGAATTTCCTCCCCACGCCGCAGGGGGACGTCCGCGTCGCGACGCACGTCTCGAACGCGTTACTCACCTGGCTGCCCGGCACGTCGGCGATCCTCGGCATCAACACGCGCGCCGTCGAAAGCAACCAGCCCGAGGCGCTGCCCCGCAAGGTGCAGGTGCTCGTGCAGGACAACGACATCACCTACGACTCGCGGGCGGAGTTCATCGGCGGCACCGGCGCAACCCAGACGCAGGTCTACGGCGAATTCGCGCAATACCGCATTGAGATTCCGCGGCAGGCGGACTTCCCGTACGCGACCCAGCGCATCACCGTGCAGAACCTTTCGCTCGACCTCAGCTGGTCCGCGGATGCGGTCAACGACCAGCCGGCGACGATCGTCGGCACGATCGCTCGCGCCGGCGATCGCCTCCGTGTGCTCCGCAATCAACGCACCTACGCGGTGGTCTCGCTGTTCGGCTACGGCATCGGCGTCTACGACGTCAATGCGATGGAATCGAACCAGCGCCGCACCGGAACGTTCCCGGCCGTGCGCGAGCGCATTCTCGTCAGCAGCGCCGCAAAAGGAACCGATGAGACCTATCCGCCCGATGCGATCTCGGATCTCACGTTCTCACCCGATGCCGCGATCTTTGCGCAGAGCGATCCGGCGAAGATCGGCATCCTCGCGGCCGAGTCTCTGCAGGGTGCGCTCGATGTGAGCGTGACCGCCACGAGTGAAACGCCGGTGCTGAATCGTGCGAAGCGCGGGCTGCTGCTGAAAGAGAACCCGCGCCTCGTGCAACTGCGGGCGATGTTCCTCGAGCAGACCGGACGCGAACCGTTCGGCCGCTTCAACGCCGTGGCTCCGTATCGCTGGACGCTGGAAGGAAAGAACAACCTCTCGGCGAACTTCGATCGGAATGGCAACGGCAAGGTCGACGAGGACGAGAAAAAGATCGGGCAGCGGCGCTCGGAAACCGGCCGCGATGTCACCCGCGACTACGTGCTCATCCCCGCGAACGAGTACGGTCTGCTCGTCATCGAAGTCGGCAGCAATCCCGTCTCGCCGTTAAGCCCGTCCTACGAGCCGCTGCAGGATGGTCATCTCGTCGACGTGATCTGGATTCCGCACGGCGCCTACGCGGTGCGGGCGATGTCGGAAAAGAATCTCGCCACCGTCGTCGATGGGGAAGGTCACGTCCTGCTCGTCGACCTCTCGCGCATCGATGAACGCTGGGGCACCGCGGAAGGCGCGTTGTTCCCGACCGCTGCCTCCACCCTTGCCAGCGGCATCGAGACGCCCGATCCGCGCATCATCTGGCGTTCGAAAGAAGCGCTGGTGCGCGGCACGCTCGCGCCGGTCGTGCATCCGAGCGGCTTCATCTTCGCCGGCAACGTCCTCGAACAGACGACGGAGATCATCGCCGCGCTCGATCCGCGGATGCTCATCACCACGGCCGACCGTTCTGCGGAACTGCGCGGCGTCGTTCCGGCCGGCATCGCCGCGAAAGATCCGGCCGACAACTTCTCGAAGTTCCGCATCGAGCTCGATCTCCCCGGCGGCATCGACGAAGCGGTCGAGGGTGGCGTGCTCACGCTCTCCATCGACAGCGAGCGCATCGCCGGCGCGCGCACGGAAGAGACTCCGGCCGGCTGGCCGCGCGCGCATCTCGCGGATGTGGCCATGCGCCGCCGCGTTCCCGACGCGCTCACGCAACTGCGCTTCCAGACCGGCTTCAACCGCTGGGTCAGCGAGCCGATCATCGCCATCGCCGATCCGCGCGCCGCAACCGAATACCAGTGGCCCGTCACGATCGATCGACAGGCCGCCGGCTGCTTCTCCTGCGAACCGCACGAAGGAATCCGCGAGATCTTTTCGCTCGGCCGCTTCTTCCGCATCAGACCGAACCTCAGTGCACTCGCCGGTGCGAAGTACGACTACCTCACGAAGTCGGGCCGTCTCGAACGGCTGCTGCCCACCATTCCGGCCGACGTCGTTCGTCCGCGGTTCATTCGCACCGCGACGCGGGCGCCGGCTGTCGCGGAGGGGCTGTTCCAGGAGACGACGTACCTGCACAGCGGCGAGCTCGAAGTCAGCGCCACCGATTTCAACTTCGGCGGACGCGCGGGCTGGAACGTCACGTTCGACCGGACCTATCGCTCGCGCAGCATCGGTCTCTCACCGGTGGGTGCCGGCTGGGATTCCTCGATCTTCCGCCGTCTGCGCCAGCTGCCGAATGGCAACGTCGAGTATCGCGACGGCAGCGGCGAGATGTGGGAGTTCATCGCCATCGCAACCGAGCCGCTGACCTACAGCGCGCCACCCGGTCTCGGTCTCGTGCTCGAAAAGGTGACCAACGGCTGGTCGCTGCTCGATCCGCAGAAACGCCTCACGTCGTTCGATGCCCTCGGCCGCATCGCCGCCGAATCGGACGAGTTCCGCAAAGGCATCGACTACGGAAGCGGCAACATCATTCTCTATACCTACGGCTCCGACGGGCGTCTCTCGGCCATCATCGACCCGGTCGGACGCGTCACGCACGTCAACTGGAATCCCAACGACGGCACCGTGCAGCAGCTCCGCGATTGGCGTGGTCGCCAGCTGGGGCTCACGTATGACGATGGTCGCCTGAGCCGCGTGACGTTGCCGGAGGTCGCACTCGGCGGCACGACCGCGCAACCGTTCATCGACTACGGATACGACGCCGGGTCGTCGATGTTCACCGATCGCGTCGAGACCAGGAGCAACCTGATCTCGATCAAAGATCCGATCGAAGCGAAGAAAGGGGCCAGCGGCGTTCCGCGCGTCACGTTCGAATACGAGAGCGAACGCGTCAGGAAACAGACCTGGGCCACCGGCGAGATCGCGACGATCGATTACACGCTGCCGGCCTCGCCGCTCGCGCCGATCGAAGCGGTGACGACGCACGACGCGCTGAAGCAGGAACGGCGCTACCTGCTCGCCGAAGGCAGAGTTCAGAAGCGGACCGAAATCGGCATCGATGTCTGGAGCGATGCGGCGTTCGGCGATCTGCCCACCGACATCATTCCGGGAGCACCGCAACGGGTCGAAAAGGATCGCGTCACCGACTTCACGTATGCCGACGGCATGCTCGGGAAAACGATCGTGCAAGGAGTCGGCACCACGAGCATCGGTTACCGGCTGGCCACGGACGGCAGTTCCAAACTCGTGCAGAGCGTCACCACCACGCCGGCCCTCCCGGCGGGCGAGGGTGGCGGCTCGGCGGCGCTTCCGGGCGCGGCATCGCCGATCACACGCACGTTCAACTATCAGGAAAACGCCGCGGACTTCGTCCGTGGCTACACGATCGGCACGCGCACGATCGAGTCGATGCAGGCGCATCGCGAGTTGCCAAGTCCCTCGTCGACGAACAGCGAGATCACGACGACGTCGACGTTCGATGCCGTCGGTCGTCCCTCGCTGCTGTCGTCCGAGGGTGGAAGCGACACCGGTACGTCAGCCGGATCGAAGACGGAGATCCGGTACGCGCGGGATGATTCGGCCGCGCTGCACGAACGCGGCTTGCCGCGCGAGATCACACCCGGCGGCGACGCGGCACTGAAGACGACCATCGAATATGTGAGCCCGACGCGGATCAAAGAGGTCGCACCGCGCGGCGTCACGACGATCACCGATCTTGACGCGTGGGATCGTCCGATCCACATCACCACCAGCGGTGCGGGTACGCTCGAGCTCGAGCGCGAGATCGAATACGACGCCGACGGCCGCACGCGCCGCGTGCGCGAGGACAAGAACGGCAGCTGGGTCACCACGACCTACGAATACGACACGCTCGGCCGGCAGACCGCGGTCGAGACCGACGGCATCGCGACGGTCAACACGATGCGCAGTACGACGCGATACGACCTCACGCTCCGGCAGGTCGTCTCGATGTCGCCCGGCGGTGCGGAGACGACCTCCGTTCTCGATGGCCTCGGCCGCACCAGGCGCACCGAAACGATCGTGGCCGGAGCGACGCCGATCCGTGCCGAATATGCCTATGACGTCGCCGGCAATCTCGTCTACGCGACCGATGAGCACACCGTCACGGCGAGCGCGTTCGACGTGCACGGCCGCGCGGTGAAAGTGCGCGAGTCCGACGGCACGATCACCAACACCGTCTACAACGACTTCGGCCAGCCCGAGGAGATCACGCGGGTCAATCCGCGGACCGGCGAGATCTTTGCGCAATCGCGCTTCAGCTACACCGACGCGGGTCGCCTGGTGTCGACGCGCACGCGCACCAACGGCGATGTGTGGCGCGAGACGAGATCGAAGTGGGACGGCGCCGGCCGCACCACGCGCAGCGTGACCAACGGACGTGCCGCGACAGCGGAGTTCGATCTGGCGGGCCGCATGCGCAAATCGGCGGCAGGGAAGGGGACCGAGACGTCGATGGACGAGACGTTCGTCTCCTCGGCCATCACCTCGAACCTCGACGTTCCCGGCAGCATCGAGTCGACGGAAAAGGGAGGCGCGAACTACACGACGTCGTTCGAGCACAACCTCGCCGGCGATGTGACCAGGACGACCCTCGGCACCACGCGCAAGCTCGAATGGAATCGGGAGCTCGATTCCTTCGGCGATGTCACGAAAGCGAATGAACCGTCGCGCCAGCCGACGACGTGGACCGTCGACGCGCGAGGTGCGGTCAAAGAAGAGCGCCTGCCCGACGGTGCGGTGAACCGGTACGATTACGACGACAGCGGCGCGCAGAGCAACTTCACCGATCCGACGAGCGAAGCGACGCGCACGAGCGTCGACGATCTCGGTCGTCCGCTCAAGCGGTTCTACGCCGACGATACGAGCGAGAGCTTCACCTACGACGGCTCGCGTCTGAGCTCCATGATCGATCGTGCCGGCCGGATGCAGTCGTACGAGTACGACTCGATCACCGGACAGTTGCTCCGGATCGTCAACAACACCGACGTCACCGACACGCTGACCTACGACGGCGCCGGTCGCCTGAAATCGTGGAAGACACCCGACACGCTCATCGAATGGGAACAGTTCGACTTCGAGGGGCGGCCGAAGCGCACGAAACAGACGCGCTACTTCG
>DATAJY010000016.1:0-17500 GCA_036261885.1 Thermoanaerobaculia bacterium
GTCCAGCGCCAGCAATGCCATCTCTTCTCTCTGCTCCACGATCGTTCTCTCCAGCATCGGCATCTGGAAAGCATCAACCCAAGCATCTCTGGAAAGCATCAACCCAAGCTGAACCCCGACAACCGACTACCGACTCCCGACCACCGCCTCAGGCGGTACCCTCCGCTTCGTGGCCGTTTCGAATGCGTAGGCCAGTCGCAGCAGGGTCGGCTCGCTGCAGGCCATGCCGGTGAAGCTCACGCCGTAGGGCGACGGCTTCGCCTTGAACTCTTCCGGAAACGCGGTGGTCGGGGCATTCGGGACCAGTCCGAACGGGACGATCACCGTCGGGTAGCCCGGCCGTGCGGCGATCGACGCGCCGAACGAGCC
This sequence comes from Thermoanaerobaculia bacterium, assembly GCA_036261885.1. GTDB lineage: Bacteria > Acidobacteriota > Thermoanaerobaculia > Gp7-AA8 > Gp7-AA8 > QHVT01. Next base: position 370 of record DATAJY010000016.1, read on the forward strand.
GCCGAACAGCAGCGCATCGAGGTGATGCTGGTTCATCACCGCGTCGATGCCGTTCTTCGCCGTCAGCTCCAGATCGCGCGCGCGGTCGGCTTCGTAGCGCGAGCGGAAGACCTCGGGATCCATCGCATCGCTGATGTCGAGCAGCGACTGGCCGTACTTGATCGCGCCCATCTTCTGATGGCTGCGATTCCACGCCCGCAGCGCGCGGAGCGATTTCACCGGCGCCTTATCGCCGAGCGAGGCGAGCCAGGCGTTGAAGTCGCGCTCCATCCCGTACGCCAGAACGATCGAGCATTCACGCTCTTTCACATCGTCCATGTCGGTGCAGACACCCCATTTCAAATAGTTCTTCTTCGGGTCCTTCTCGACGATCGACGGAATCTCCACCGGATCGACGAGCACCGCCCCCTGCGCCTTCAGCACCTCGATCGCCTCGCTCATCACTTTGAGCTGATCGGGATTCAGGCCGCCGGCCGGCTTCTCTTCGCCGGCCACCGCGATCTTGTCGTAATAGAACGCGCGCGGGATGCCGATGCGCGCTCCTTTCAAGCCGTCGCGTTTCAGGTACTGCGTGTAATCGCGATTCGGCGGAGGAGGGCATGCCTTCGTGGCCGGATCATGCGGATCGGGCGACCCGCTCTCGAGCACGCCGAGGAGAATCGCCGCGTCGGTCACCGTCCGCGCCATCGGCCCCGGCGTGTCCTGATCGGCAACGATCGGGATGACGCCGTAGCGCGATACGCGGCCGACGGTCGGCTTCACCGCCGCGAGCATGTTCTGATTCGACGGGCTGAGGATCGAGCCCGACGTTTCGGTGCCGACGTTCGCCGCCCAGAAGCTCGCCGCCGTGCCTGCACCCGACGACGAGCCGCCGGTGTTCAGCGCCGGACGCCCATCCGCCGTCGCCTCGCGCGGATCGCGCCGCGGATCGTACGGGTTGAAACCGTAGCCGTTCAGAGCGTTGTAGTTGTTCGGCATCGACGGATCGCCGGCCACCCAGTTCGCCAGCTCGGTGAGCTGCGTCTTGGCGAGGAGGATCGCTCCCCCCTCGCGCAGGTTCTTCGTGAGTGTCGCCTCGTACGGCGGCACCAGCTCCGCGAACGCCAGCGCGCCGCCGGTGGTCGGCATGTCGGTGGTGTGGATGTTGTCCTTCAGCGCGATCGGAATCCCGTGCAGCGGGCCGCGCAGTTTGCCGGCCTTGCGCTCGCGATCGAGCGCATCCGCCTCCTCGAGCGCCTTCGGGTTCACGGTGATGACCGCGTGCAGTTTCGCGTCGTACGTGGCGATGCGCACGAGGTACTGGGTCACGAGCTCGCGCGAGGTCACGCGGCCCGTGCGCAGCGCTTCCTGCATCTCCGGAATCGTCGCCTCGACCACCGAAAACGGTTTGGCCGTCGCGGCGAAAAGGGGAGTGGAGAGAAGGAGAAGAAGGAGACCGGACCAAAGGGTTCGCTTCATGCGCGGGATTCTACGTGCTTCAATAGGCGCATGCCCCAGAACAATCTTCTCGAAAACGTCGCCAACAACCTCCGGACGCTGCGCGGCCGCCGCGGTCTCTCGCGCGAGCAGCTGGCCGCCACGGCGGAAGTCGATCCGCAGATGATCAAGCGCATCGAGAACGGCCGCGCCAATCCCGCGCTGGTCGTCCTCTCGCGTCTCGCCTCGGCGTTGATGATCAGCGTTTCCCTCATGGTCGGCGACGTGGCCGGTGAGCCGGCGCGCCTCGATTCGACCGAGACCTCGTCGACGCTCGAAAGCGAAACCGTCGGCGAGACCATCGCCACGCTGCGGCGGCAGCGGCATCTCTCCCGCCGCGCCGTTGCCTCGATGGCGAATCTCCGCTCGGTCACGCTCAGCCGCTATGAGTCGGCCACTGCCGACGCGCGTCTCTTGTCGATCGATCCGCTCGCGCGCGCTCTCGGGCTCACCTCCATCGATCTCATCCGCGCCGTCGAGATCCGTCAGCGCGAGATCGATCGCTCGCGGCAGGGATGGTCGACGCCGGCGGCCGGCGTGCAGTGCCGCATCGTCTCGTGCGGCGAGGCGTCGCAGCTGTGGGAATGGCGCATCGCGCCCGGCGTGACGTTCAGCGACGCGCCCGGCATCACCGCTCCCGAGGAGATCGCCACCGCCATTCGAGGCGACGTCCGCGTCGAGCTCGGAGGCAAGACCCACCGCCTCCGCCGCGGCGGCAGCCTCGCCATTCCCGCCGGCACCTCCGTCACCATCGCCAACGCCGGCGCCTCCACCGCGAGGTTGCTGCGGTTCCGCGTCGCAAAGTGAGAAGAGTGGGGAGGGGATTTAAAATTGAAAATTGAAAATTGAAATCACGTATCGCCAGTGCGCGGCCGTTCCGAGCTGGCGACAAGTGATTTCAATCCTCAATTCTCAATCCTCAATTCTCAATCCGTCCCCCGCCACCCCCAGCCCCAACTCCGGTTTCGCTTAGAATCCGCGCCGTTCGCTCGCTATGACCACGTCCTACGATTCCTCTGCCATCGAAGTCCTCACGGGGCTCGAGCCGGTGCGCAAGCGCCCCGGCATGTACACGCTCACCGACCGTCCGAACCACCTCGCGCAGGAGGTGATCGACAACTCCGCCGACGAGGCCATTGCCGGCTTCGCCGACGAGATCGTGGTCACGCTGCATGAAGACGGGTCGCTCTCCGTGCAGGACAACGGACGCGGCATGCCGGTCGACAAGCATGCGAAGGAAGGGGTCAGCGGCGTCGAGGTCATCCTCACGCGGCTGCACGCCGGCGCGAAGTTCTCGGACAAGAGTTATCGCTATTCCGGCGGACTTCACGGCGTCGGTGTTTCCGTCGTGAACGCCCTCTCGAAAAAACTCCAGGTGTGGGTCCGCCGGGACGGCAACGAGTATTCGATGTCGTTCGGCGACGGCAAGAAGAAGTCGGAATTGAAAGTCGTCGGCACGGTCGGCAAACGCAACACCGGCACCACGGTTCGTTTCTGGGCCGATGAGACGTTCTTCGACTCGCCCAAGTTCAGCGTGCCGCGCCTCAAGCACGTCATGCGCGCCAAGGCGGTGCTCTGCCCGAAGCTGCGCATGCGCTTCATCAGTGAGCTCGACAACGCCGAGAGCGAGGAGTGGTACTTCGAGGACGGCCTCACCGACTACCTGATCTCCGAGCTGGCCGGCAATACGCTGCTGCCCGAATCGCCGTACACCGGTCACTTCAAAGGGCACGAGCACGAGGTCGACTGGGCGGTGGTGTGGCTGCCGGAGGAAGGGGACATCGTCGGCGAGAGCTACGTGAACCTCATCCCGACGGCGCAGGGCGGCACGCACGTGAACGGGTTCCGCACCGGGCTCACCGAGGCCATTCGCGAATTCTGCGAGTTCCGCAACCTCCTGCCGCGCGGTGTGAAGCTCGCCCCCGAAGACGTCTGGGCGCGCTGCAGCTACATCCTCTCGGTGCGCATGGGCAATCCGCAGTTCACGGGCCAGACGAAAGACCGGCTCTCCTCGCGCGAGGCCTCCGCGTTCGTCAGCGGCGTCACGCAGGATGCGTTCTCGATCTGGCTGAACAACAACGTCGCTCACGCGGAGCAGATCGCGAACCTCGCCATCAGCCAGGCGATGGTGCGTCTCAAGCAGGCCAAGAAGGTGGAGCGCAAAAAGCTGACGTCCGGCCCGGCGCTCCCCGGCAAGCTCGCCGACTGCACGGCCCAGGATCTCAATCGCACGGAGCTCTTCCTCGTCGAAGGCGATTCGGCCGGCGGCTCCGCGAAGCAGGCGAGAGATCGTGAGTTCCAGGCCATCATGCCGCTCCGCGGCAAGATCCTGAATACGTGGGAAGTGGAGTCGGGCGAAGTGCTCTCCTCCCAGGAAGTGCACGACATCGCCGTGGCCCTCGGCGTCGATCCCGGATCGGACAAGCTCGACGGTCTGCGCTACGGGAAGGTCTGCATCCTCGCCGATGCCGATTCCGACGGCGCGCACATCGCCACGCTCCTCTGCGCGCTCTTCGTCCGTCACTTCCGCAAGCTCGTCGCCGAAGGGCATGTCTACGTGGCCATGCCGCCGCTCTACCGCATCGACGTTGGTAAACATGTTTACTACGCGCTCGATGACGCGGAGCGCGAAGGCATCCTCGCGCGCATCGCCGCCGAGGGGATTCGCGGGAAGGTGAACATCCAGCGGTTCAAGGGCCTCGGCGAGATGAACCCGCCGCAGCTCCGCGAAACGACGATGGATCCGAACACGCGCCGTCTGGTCCGTCTCACGCTCGATCTCGAGCAAGCCGAGCCTGCCTTCGCCACGATCGACATGCTGCTCGCGAAGAACCGCGCCTCCGATCGCAAGCAGTGGCTGACCGAAGAAGGCAACCAGGCCGAAATCGTCGACTAAGCCGGCACGGCCGGCTGCGCTACCGGCACGGCCGGCTGCGCGGGTCGCTTCGCTTTGGCACGTGCGGCTGCCGAGTGGGGTAGATCTCTCCGAAAGGCGAGGACGGAGTTTCTAGATCACTCGGCCTACGACCACCGTCACGTCATCGGCCGACTCCGCGGTCTGCCGGAACGCGGTCACGTCGCCGATGATCGCGTTGCGGAGCTCTTCGGCGGTGGTGCCGCCGTGCGTGCGGACCACTTCGACGAGACGGTCGAGGCCATAGTCTTCGCCGGTCAGGCTGCGTGTTTCGTAGATGCCGTCGCTGTGCAGCACGAAGGTGTCGCCCGAGACGACGTCGATCGTCCGTTGCGGGATGGCTACCGGCAGGCGCACGCCGAGGGGCGGTGCGAAGAGATCGAGCGTCTCGACGGAACCGTCGGCGCGGCGGAGGATCACCGGCGGGTGGCCGGCGCTGGCGATCGTGGCGCGGCGGTGCACGCGATCGATCAGCACCACCGACACCGTCACCAGCATCCGTCGCCGGCTGGTCTGCGCGACGAGATCGTGCAGGCGTCGCAGCACGGCCGCGGGATCGTGCAGTGAATCGCGCAGCAGCGTGAAGCCGCTGCGCAGCGCGGAGAGCACGAGACCGCTGGCCATGCCATGGCCCGCCACGTCTCCGCAAACGAGCGCGATGCGATCGTCTTCGACGAAGTAATCGTAGTAGTCGCCGCCGACCTCCGTCGCCGGCACGGAGATCGCGCAGACGTCGAGCCAGTCGAGCTGCGGTGCGCATTCCGGCAGCATGCTGATCTGCAACTCGCGCGCGTACCGCAGCTCGTCGCGCATGCGCAGCTGCTCGCGGGCCGACGCGCGCCGCGCCGACCATTCCCCGCCGACGTTCTTGCGCATGCGATGCGAGAAGAAGATCTCCGCGCCGGAGGTGAGCAGGTTGAGCACCGCCGCGCCGAAGAAGAACGGCCATTCGGCATCACCCTTCGGCGTCGGCGCGACGAGCAGCATCACCACCGTTCCGGCCAGCAGAAATCCGTGCAGCAGCACCAGTTCGGCGATGAGCATCCGGAAGCCGAGCATCAGGAACGGCATCACCACGCACCACGAAAACCACTCGTGGTCCTTGCGCGTGAAGAGCAGCAGCAGCGTGTACTGGATGCAGACGAACGTCAGCGCCGCCGCGCTGGTGTGCGAGCGCAGCCACGACCCCGCGCGCCACGTGAAGGCCGGCGAGCCATCCACGTTCGGCCGCCGCGCGTAGCGCATGAAAAAGAGTCCGAAGGCGACGAATGCCAGATTGGCGACGGCGATGAGAATGTCGCCGATCGTCTGCCGGTGTGAATTCGACACCGCCTCGACGAACGAGACGAATGCGAAAAAGATGAGCAGCACCGTCAGCCACACCCGGTTCCGGTCGGCAAACCGCCGCCGAACCGCCGCATCATCCGAGGTGCGGGCGATGTCTTCCAGAGCCCACGTCAAATCCATGTTTGCCGGATGGTAGTTCGGATTTGCGTGCGAGAGGTTTCGACGACGTGCTGTGCGAAACGTTAGAGGAAAAGATACGCAAGGCAGGAATTATGGTGATACGCTTGTGCTCGATTGGTTAAATCCTGAACAAGCACCCGAAGGAGGCCAGATGGCACGGATGGCAGTGACGTTTTTTCTATTGGTTGTGGCGGCAGCCCCAACATTTGCCGGTGGACCCCCGCTGCAGAGTGCAGATGAAACGACAAGTCGTACCTACGACTCCATCACGGAATTGAGCGGGATCGAACGACGAGCGATGTATCGAACACTCTCACCGTCCACGCGGGCCGAGCTCTGGATACTACATTTTCAGCAAGTGCTTCATGACCATCCGGACCTCACCGCTGCGGAACGGTCAGTCATTTTGGAAGGAATCGGTCTCATTCGATCGGGCTCGGTTGACTTTTCGTTGCCCGCCGCGGAGCAGAATCGTGAAACGCAAGAGTCGATCGCCGCGCTTCAGTATCGCGCACAGGCTGCGCTTTCAGCGGACTTGGTTCGGCTCACGTTCGGGGAAATCGGTGGTGAGCAGAGGGTAGTTACGCCAGCGCATCGATTTCATGTGACGACCAATGCTCCTCCGACGGATTGCATCTGTAATGTCGGCAGCTTGTACACCTGTGGGGGGCCGAGCGATCCATTGCCTTACTGTTTTGCACCTCTCCAGCCGTCGTGCACAATCATCACTTCAGGATGTGGATTTCTGTGGCTGTACATTTGTGACGGACTTTGCCGAAGCACGCCTTGAAACGTCCGGACACGGCCAGAGGTGAGGTTGAGGAACCAGGAAGGAGTACCTCGCATGAAGCGGTTGCTCAATGTCACTCTCGGTGTTGTGGGCATTCTCGTCCCGATCGTCGGTGCGGCGGCGGTAAACGTCGGTGGCTGGGCTGCGCAGGCGGGCGTTCTCTTCGTGCTCTACTTTCTTGCAGGCGCGTTTCTGCTTGCCCCTGCTGATCGATGGAGCCGCTGGCGGCTCGCGCTGCTCGTCGTTCCCGGTCTGCTGTTGCTGGGCGGCCCGATCATCATCAGTCGTCTCGGTTACGTCTACCCGCTCCTCGCCATTCCTCTCGTCGCCGCGTTCTCCGGGCGGGGTCTGCATGCCCTGCTCGCGGACCGCTCTCGCGTGCTCCGGATCACGGTGCTTCACGGTGCTGCGGCAGTCCTGACGAGCCTGGCAGTCGTCGGGATGTTGAATTGGCTCAATTTCTATTTCGTTCCTCCGATCAAGCCATTCGCTGCGCCGCCGTTCACGTTCTACGACGGCGAAGGGCGCGCCATTACACGAGAGAGTCTCAAAGGTCGCACCGTGGTTCTCGACTTCTGGACGACGTCCTGTGCCGTCTGTTACCGCAAATTCCCGGACCTGCAGAAGGTGCAGGACCGGTTTCGTCAGCGCGCGGACGTCGCCGTTCTGGCCGTGCACCTGCGCGAGCAGCAGGAGACGTCAGACTATCCTCGCCGTTTCTTTCAGGCATCGGCGTTCGACTTCCCTCGAGTCTGGACGGTGGAGACTCGCCGGATGATGCGCCAATTCGGGTTCCCGACGGTGCCAACGGTCGTCGTCATCGATCCTGCCGGCAACGTGGTTTTCCGTGGAAGCGGCCTGATCTCAGGTCCGTTCATCTTCGTTCACGATCTCGGCGGCGTCGTTGAACGTGTCGCAGGTGCATCGGAGCGCTGACGGCGTTGTTCTGCGTGGAGTAGATCGCTCGCCACGCGCGCGCCCATGCGCTACCCTTCGCCGCGCAAACGATGGCCCGCAAATCGAAAGACCAGCTTTCCTTCACTCCTCCTCCGCCCACGGTTCCGGACATCGAGTCGCAGCCGGTCGCGGACTTCGCGCGCAAGGCGTATCTCGACTATTCGATGTACGTCATTCTCGACCGCGCGCTTCCGCATCTCGCGGACGGTTTGAAGCCGGTGCAGCGGCGGATCATCTACGCGATGTCGGAGCTGGGGCTGGGGCCGAACTCGAAGCCGAAGAAGTCGGCGCGCACGGTCGGCGACGTGATCGGCAAGTTCCATCCGCACGGGGACTCGGCGTGCTACGAGGCGATGGTGCTGATGGCGCAGCCGTTTTCGATGCGCTATCCGCTGATCGAGGGGCAGGGGAACTGGGGCTCGCCGGACGATCCGAAATCGTTCGCGGCGATGCGCTACACCGAGGCCAAGCTCGCGCGCTTCTCGCAATCGCTGCTCTCGGAGATCGACGAAGGGACCACCGACTGGGGGCAGAACTTCGACGGCACGCTCAAGGAGCCGAAACTCCTTCCCTCGCGACTGCCGCACGTCCTGCTCAACGGCACATCCGGAATCGCGGTCGGCATGGCCACCGACGTGCCTCCGCACAATCTGCGCGAGGTGGTCGCCGCGTGCATCGAGCTGCTCGACAACCCCGAGGCGACGCTGGCGCAGCTGACCAAACACATCAAGGGACCCGACCTGCCGACCGAAGGGGAGATCATCACCCCGCTGGCAGAGATCCGGGAGATCTACAAGACCGGCAACGGCGGCTTCCGCCAGCGCGCGAAGTGGGAGATCGAGAACGGCGAGATCGTCATCAGCGCGCTGCCGTTTCAGGTCTCGGGCAGCAAAGTGCAGCAGCAGATCGCGCAGCAGATGCAGACCAAGAAGCTGCCGATGGTCGAGGACGTGCGCGACGAATCGGATCAGGAGAGCCCCACCCGTCTCGTGATCGTGCCGCGCTCGAACCGCGTCGACCTCCACGAGGTCATGACGCACCTCTTCGCCACCACCGACCTCGAACGCTCCTACCGCGTGAACATGAACATGATCGGTCTCGACGGCCGGCCGCGTCTCTACGCGCTGAAGGAACTGCTCAGCGAATGGCTGGAGTTCCGCGTCGAGACGGTGCGGCGTCGTCTGCAGCACCGCTACGATCAGGTCAACGCGCGGCTGCATCTCCTCGACGGACTCCTCGTCGCGTATCTCAACGTCGATGAGGTGATCCGCATCATCCGGCGCGAGGACGAGCCGAAGCCGGTGCTGATGAAGCGCTTCGCGCTCTCCGACCTGCAGGCCGAGTACATCCTCGAGCTCAAGCTGCGTTACCTCAACAAGCTCGAGGAGATGGAGATCCGCGGCGAGCAGAAGAAGCTGCAGGACGAGCGCACGGAGCTCGAAAAGGTCCTCGGCTCGAAGCAGCGCCTGCGCAACAAAGTGCGCGACGAGCTGGAGCGGGATGCGCAGGAGTTCGGCGACAAACGGCGTTCGCCGATCGTCGAGCGTGAGGCGGCGAAGGCGCTCGATCCGACGACGCTCATTCCGAGCGAGCCGGTCACGGTCGTGCTCTCCGAGCGCGGCTGGGTTCGCGCCGGCAAGGGGCACGATCTCGATCCGACCGCGCTCCAGTACAAGTCGGGCGACCAGTTCCTGCACGCGGCCAAAGGGCGCAGCAATCAGCAGGCGGTGTTCCTCGACTCCACCGGCCGCACCTACGCGCTTCCCGCGCACGAGCTCCCCTCGGCCAAGGGCCACGGCGAGCCGCTCACGTCGTCGCTCGCACCCGCCGCCGGCGCGACGTTCATCGGCGTGATGATGGGCGATCCCGACGATCTCTGGCTGCTCACCACCGACGACGGCTACGGCTTCGTCTGCAGACTCGAAGACATGATCACCGACCGCAAGGCAGGGAAGGCGACGGTGAACGTCTCGGAGCACGCCACCGTGCTGCGTCCGCAACGCATCTCGAGCTACGAGACCGATCGCATCGCCGCCGCCTCGACGGAAGGGAAGCTGCTGCTCTTCGAAGCGGTGGAGCTGCCGCCGCTCGCGCGCGGCAAAGGGGTACAGACGATCAAGCTGCATCGCACGCCGATCGCACCGGAGAAAGTCGTGGCCACGGCGGTCGTTCCCTCGGACGGCACGCTCGTCGTCACTGCCGGAAAGCGTTACACGAACCTGAAGGGCGCCGATCTCGAGCAATACCTCGGCAAGCGTGCGCAACGCGGTCTGAAATTGCCGCGCGGCTTCCAGAACGTGACCAGCATTCGCGCCTGGAACGATCGCGAAGGACGCGTGCCCGATCTCGTGAATTGAGAGTCGTGATGGATGGTGCACCATCCATCACGTTCATTCGCGAATCTTCACCATCAGGCCGGCCGGCACCTCGCTCGGATAATCGAATCCGTTGAGGTGTGCGAGCTCCGCGGCGTCTTCGCCTCTCGCGAGCGAGTCCCACGTCTCTCCCTTCTTCGCGGCGCGGACGCGCAGGCGCGGCGGTTTCACCTTCGCCGCTTTCGGGGAGTTCACTTCCAGCGTGCGCACCACTTCGTCGAGCGCGCTGCTGCTGCTCGTCCCTTGCACGAGATGCAACAGTGCCACCGCGCCGTCGCCGGCGTTCTGCTGCGTCGTGGCCGCGGTGTAGCTCGTGCCGTTGGACGTTCCTTTCCAGCGATCGATCGTGAAGGTGTTCACGCGATCGGAGTCGACGCGTGTCAGCCCCAGCTTCTCGAGCTGCGCCTGCACCGCCTCGCGCGGCGTGTCGTGGCCGCGCAGTTCGTCCTCGCTCAGTTCCTGCGCGTAAATCACTTCCTGCCCGTTCTCCGGGACGAACGCGAAGAGGCTGCCGGCCTCGGTCATCGCTTTCCAGCCGCGCGGGGATTGCGCGACGAGGCCGTAGGTGCGGTTGTAGACGGTGTTCCCTTTGATGATCGTGGCGGTGGTGTTGTTGCCGGTGAGCGCGCCGTCGAGCAGCCGCACGAACGAGTCGCGCTGCATCGGCCGTTCCTCGCGCGAAGGGTCGACGGCATCGAGCTTCGCGATCTCGCGCTTCACGTCCTCGACGCGTTTGGCGGGATCGGGGTGGTCCATGAAGTAGCGCTCGATGCCGGCCGTGCGCCCGCCCTGCAGGCGTTGCAGCCCCTGCAACATGTTCGCGGAGCCGTACGGGTTCCAGCCCGCGCCGGACATGTAGTCGGTGCCGAGGACGTCGGCCTGCGTTTCCTGGGAACGGGAGTATTTCGTGAAGAGCAGTCCCACACCGACTGCCGCAAGCCAGCCGTAGCGTTCGGTGTTTTCGTATCCGGCCGCGACCATCGCCGCCGCCAGTCCGACCTGCGCGAGCGTTGCGCGCGAGATGCTCTGCGCCGAATGCCGTGCCGCCACATGCGCCACCTCGTGGCCGATGACTCCCGCCAGCTCATCCTCGGAATTCATCCGTTCGAGAATGCCGCGCGTGACGTAGATGTAGCCGCCCGGCAGCGCCATGGCGTTGACCATCGGCGTATCCAGCAGCGTGAACGTCCACGGCAGATTCGGGCGCGGCGACGACGCGGCGATCTCGTGACCGATGCGATCGACCATCGCATTCAGTTCCGGCTTCTCGTCGTACACGCCGTACTCGGCGAGCACCTGCTCGTGCGCCTCTTTCCCCATCGCCAGCTCCTGCTGCTCGCTGACGATGTTGAACTCCGAGCGCCCGGTGGCGGGATTGGTGGCGCAGGCGGTGAGCAGGAGGAGTACGAGTGCGAGGAGCGTCGTGCGCATGGAGCCTCCGTTGTGAATTGAAAATTGAAAATTGAAAATTGAAAAATCGGTCGTCGCCTTTTCGCGACGGCCGTCGTCACGGCGACGACCCTTTTTCAATTTTCAATTTTCAATTTTCAATTTTCAATTCGTACTATCGATCATCGTCTCGGCGATGAAGTTGTAGATCCTCGTCCAGGCGAGTTTCACATCGAGATTGAAGTCGTCGCCCATCATCGCCTCGATGGTGTAGAGCAGGCAGGCTTCGACGGCGGGGTAGTGGTCGACGCGCACGCCGTAGGCGGCGTGGCGGCGGCCGAGCTCCTGCAGCACCGGCGTCAGTTCCTCGAGATGATCGAGCCCGCGCACAGCGGCGGAGAGCATGTTCATGAGCATCGCTCCCTGCGTGGCCATGTCGACGTGCGCGAACATCGGCTTCACGGCCGGCGCGATCTCGAACAGTTTCTTGTAGAAGATCTGCGCCGCTTCGTCGCGTCGTTCGAAGATGCGCTCCCACGAGGTCTGCACGAGGTAGTGGGTGTCGGGTTTCGCGAAATCGAGAATCTCGTAGACCGCGAACTCGCGCCCGTTGATGGTCTCGTGCGAGACGCTCCCGGTGGCGACGTCGGTTTCGACGATGTTGATCAGCTCTTCGCTGGCGAGGATGCCGGCGTTCTGGAACTGGGTGAGGCTCGACAGCGTCGCGGCGATGTTCGCCGGCTCGCCGATCGCGGTGAGGCGCGCGTGCTCCGGGTGACCGATGTGGCCGACGATCATCCGCCCGTAATGCAGGCCGATGTCGAGCGTGAAGCGCAGACCGAAGTGCTCGTGCAGGTAGACGTTGAAGAGCTCCATCCGCTTCTGCATGCGCAGCGCGGCGCGCACGGCGTTCGTGCATTTCGCCCGCGCGTCTTCGCCGTTCACGCCGAAGAGTGCGACCAGGCCTCCCGATTGATAGCGATCGATATGGCCGCCGTTCGCGAGCACCGCGTCGCCGATCTGGAGGTAGTACCGGTTGAGGATGTGCACGACGTCGTAGGCGAGGCTGCGTTTCGTGAGCGTCGCGAACTCGCGGATGTTCGCCGAGAGAACGGCCAGCGGTGTCTCCATCCCGGCAGTCGGGCTCTTCGCTTCCGCGCGTGCGATGCGCACGTCATCGGAGTCGAAGAGCAGCCGTCGCGCTTTGGCCGCCCCCTGCACTCTGGTCTGGCAGGCGAGACGGATGTCGTCGCTGAAGCCGAGGCGCCTGGCCAGTTTGAGCTCGGCGGAGTCGCGCGGGGAGAGATTGCGGCTCCCTTCGAGGACCAGCACGCGGCAGGTCGAGCAGCGCGCGTTGCCGCCGCATTCGTGCACGTGCCTGACGCCCGCTTCGAGCGAGGCGGCGAGGATCGTCTGCCCCGGCTTCACGTTGACGAGCATGTCGCTGCCGAGCTCTCCGACGAGCGTGACCGGACCGCCGGCGTACGTCGTGCCCGATCCGCTGCGCGCTCCGCTGCCGGTGAGCGGATTGGAACCGCCGGAACGCGAGAGCGTGGGGGAGAGCGCCGACGTGAGAATGGTGAGACTCGGATCGCCGCCGCGCGCGGCGTGAATGGCATCTCTCATTTCGAGCGCGCTCTGATACCGCGCCTCGGCGGTTTTGATCAGTGCGCGTGTGACGATCTCCGCCACCGCGGAGGGGAGGCTCGGCGCGACGCTGTGCAGCGGTTCCGGATCGACCTGCAGCACCTTGTAGAGCACGTTGTGCAGCGAGTCGCCGTCGAAGGCTTTGCGTCCGGCGAGCAATTCGTAGAACACCGCCCCGAGGGCGAACACGTCGGCGCGCGCGTCGACCTTGCGGCCCTGAATCTGTTCGGGAGACATGTAGTTCGGTGTGCCGAGGATCATCCCGGTGCCGGTCATGTCGGACTGATCGATGCGTGCGAGACCGAAGTCGAGAATCTTCACCGCGCCATTCGGCAGGAGGAAGATGTTGGCCGGCTTGAGATCGCGATGGATGACGCTGCGCGCGTGCGCGAACGCCACCGCGTCGCACACCTGCTGCATCGCGTGCAGTTTCGACGCGAGATCGGTGAGGCGGTTCGTGGCGATGGCGCGTTTGAAGTCGGTCCCGTCGAGCAGTTCCATGGCCATGAAGAACCGGCCGGAGGCTTCCCCGAAATCGTGGACCACGACGATGTTCGGATGGGTGAGACGCGCGGCCGACTGCGCCTCGCGATGAAAGCGCTGGCGGCGCTCCTCATCGTTCGCATTGATGACCTTCAGTGCGACGGGACGGTCGAGGATCGGATCGTGGGCGCGGAACACTTCTCCCATCGCGCCCTGACCGATCCGATCGAGGATCTTGTACTTGCCGATTCGTTCCATACGGTGGAGTCCGGCAAGTGTACTCGTTCGTCGGTTGTCGGAAGTCGGTTGTCGGTTGTCGGGGGGCCACCACCCATCCCACGTTGATCTGGGTTCGTGGGCGAGTGGTGGCCTCCCGACAACCGACAACCGACTTCCGACAACCGATCACCGATCAAACCTACTTCACCCGGACGCTGGTGACATTCGAGTACGGCGACACGTTCGTGCCGTTGAAGGCGCGGACGCGATACGACCAGATGCCTTTCGCCGGCGGGGTGTCGTTCGCCGCCGTCGCATTGGCGGCGAGAGTGGCGATCACGACGAAGGCACCGCCGGAGGGGGCGCGTTCGATCGTGAAGCCGGTTTCGTTGGGGGAGTTGTCGCGCCAGCGCAGCGAGACCTTCCCTTTCGATGAAGAGGCGTATGCATTCGACGGCGCGTTGATCGTCACGACCGGCGCTGCGGTCACGGTGATCGACTTCGTCGCCGATGCGCTGGCGCCGAGGTTGTCCTTCACGGTCAGGGTGACGGTGTAGGTGCCGGCATTCGCGTACGTCTTCGACGCGGTCACGCCCGCGGCGGTCGTGCCGTCTCCGAAGTTCCAGCTGTACGAAGAGATCGAGCCATCGGCGTCCGTCGAATTCGCACCGCTGAACGAGACGGCCAGAGGAGCCGTCCCGCTCGACAGATTCGAGGAGATCACTGCTGTTGGTGCCTGATTGCCCGGCGTCGTGGAGCCGCTTTTGAGTACGAACAGCGTCACCGACTGCGGAGGCAGCGATGCGCTGAGTTGCGAGCCGTTCATGGGGACGTCGGCCGCGCGGGTGATCGCGTTCGAGGCGAGCTGCCAGCGCTGCGCGACTCCCGACGCCGCGTAGTTCGCGAGGTTGATCGTCACCGGCGTGTTGTTGGCGAGGTGCTTGTTGACGACCATCACCGTCAGCGCGCCGTCGCTGCTGCGCTTCGCCGCGAACGCCGCCACGTTGTCGGGGTTGTTGCCGGTGGCCGCGACGCTGACGTCGCCGAACGTCGACTTGTTGCCATCGTAGTTGCGGTACATCTGGATCGCCTTGTACGTCGGCGTGGAGCTCGCGGGCGTGGTCCAGCGCGCGGCGGCGTCGAGCCCTTCCCGTCCGAAGATGCCGAGGATGTCGGCCTGCGCGGTGGCGCCGTTCATGTGTGATTCCGCGCCCCAGTTGTATTCCGTGATGGCTACCTGCGTACCGGGGTAATACGTGTTCGTCCAGCTCTTCAGACGACGGACGAGCTGCACCTTGTCGGCGATCCAGCTCTCGTCGGTGTAATTCGGATCCCACAGCGAGCGCGTGGAGCGATTGCGGCGCATCTGCATCGTGGCCGACGTGTCGTTCGAGAACTCGCCGCCCTGCGGGTAGTAGTGCACCGAGAAGAGGTCGACCACGCGCTTGCCGGTGGCCTGCTGATTCAGGCGCAGCTCGTTGAGCAGCCACGGCAGGTAATCCATGTTGTTGTGCGCGGTGCGGTCGGGGAGATTCGACCAGCCGTTCTTCGCGCCCCACTGCTGGTCGTAGCCGCTGAAGACGTAGCCGCTCCAGCCCCACTCCTCCGGCGCGACGACGATCGCATTCGGATCTGCTTCTTTCACGCGCGTGCCGTAGTCGAGGATGTCGTTGCGCACTTCCTCCATCCTGCGGCCGACCGGGCGCACGTCGCGATGGGTCGAGAACCAGATCGACGGCTCGTTGTCGAGGATGTAGTAGCGCAGCCCGCCGTTGTTCGCGCCGCCCCACTTCGTCACCAGCTGCTGCGCCCACGCTTTCATGAACAGCGAGTCGACCAGGATGCTGGCGTCGTTCGGATCGTTGCCGGTGATGGGCTGTCCCGTCGCGGCGCTGATGCCGTTGCCGGCATCGGGCATCCACGACCAGTCGGCGTCGGTCTGCGCTCCGTACTTGCCGATCGAGTAGCTCGCGAGCTTCCCGCGATTCGGTCCGAGCTTCGCGACCCATCCGATCGTCGGAATGGTCATCATCGGCTGCGCGCCCGCTGCCTTCGTGTCGCCGATGAATGCGTCCGCTTCGGCGCCGGCCGTGGCGCTGCCGTAGGCGATGCTCTCGAAGTACCAGTCGAAGCCGCGATTGTCGGCGTTCTGCTGCCAGTTGTAGCGCGAGGTGTTGTTGCCGCCCCAGCGATTGAGCGGAACGTTCAGGTCCGCGAGCTGCGCGGGCGTGGCGAAGGCCAGGCCGTAAATGCGCGGATCGATGACCCGCTGCCCTGCATTCGCATCGACGTTGACGGTGGCGGCGGGATTGTCGGCCGCGAATATCGGGAAGGCGAGAAGGAGAAGAGAGAGAGCAGTGGATCGGAACCTCATGGTGGCGAAATGTAGGAGGCCGATCCGGGCGCGCGCGTGAGCCAGCGCACGTTGTCGTTTTTGTCACTCCTCCGGCGTCATTCGTTTCGCGTGGTGAAGTAGCGCTTCAGCCATTGCGACAATCCATCGAGACCGGGGAAGAGCACGCGCTCGGTGATGTTGGCCTGATCGAGCTTGTCGCGAATCTCCCACTTCAGCGCGGCGGGGATGACGATGCGCTTGTACGACGCCTCGCGTTGTTTGAGCAGTTCCTCGAGCGGCAGCGTCGGACTGGAGGGCAGCGAGAAGAGCGCGAACTGATTGACGATCCGCTCGTCGAGCGACGGCGGCTCGAAGAAGACCACGAAATCGTGTTTCGCCAGCGCGTCGAATTCGGCGAGAGAGCCGGCCACGCGATGCAGCAGTTCGGTGGTCAGGATGTTGACGTCTTCTTCCTCGGCGATCCTGCGCAGCGGTTTCGGCAGCAATTCGTTCGTCCTGCGGTAATCGACGCACCAGATCGCGGCGTCGTCATCGAAGTGGCGGACGTCATGCGTGGCGAAGTGCATGGCCACGTACGGCGAGTACGTCCAGTCGAGCAACCGCGTCGGCAGCCCATGATGCTTCGCCAGCGAAAGCCAGTTCCAGACCGAATCGCCATGCACCGCGCTCCGCATCGCGTACTTGCGAAAGCTGGTCAGCAGATGACGCTCATGCTGTTCGAAGTGTCCGGTCTGCAGGCTGGTCGCGAGCGCATGCCGCGCACGCGGCACTCCGCGAAACACGTACTGCGAGCGGTGTCGCGCCAGCGGCTGCTGCCACGACCCTTCGAACACCGCTTCCTGCAGCTCGAGCCACGACGAAACGCGGATCTCCACGAACCTCCTCGCCGTGCAATTGGGTTGCCGGTCGGGGCGGGAGTCGGGAGTCGGTAGTCGGTTGTCGGGGTTCAGCTTGGGTTGATGCTTTCCAGAGATGCTTGGGTTGATGCTTTCCAGATGCCGATGCTGGAGAGAACGATCGTGGAGCAGAGAGAAGAGATGGCATTGCTGGCGCTGGAC
>DATAJY010000013.1:0-1387743 GCA_036261885.1 Thermoanaerobaculia bacterium
AACCGCTCAGCCACTTCCGTCACCGTGAATCGCTCGTCCAGCGCCAGCAATGCCATCTCTTCTCTCTGCTCCACGATCGTTCTCTCCAGCATCGGCATCTGGAAAGCATCAACCCAAGCATCTCTGGAAAGCATCAACCCAAGCTGAACCCTGACAACTGACAACCGACAACCGACAACCGTTTCAGATGATCCCGGCGCGGAGCGCTTTGCTCACGGCGGCGGATTTCGAATGCACCTGCAGTTTCTCGTAGATCGAGCGGACGTGATCGCGGACCGTGTTGATCGAGATCGACATCGAGTCGGCGGCTTTCTGGTAGCTGTGGCCGTCGGCGAGGAAGGCGAGCAGGCGCACCTCGGTCGCGGTGAGCGTTTCGGTGGCGGTGTGGCGCGGACGAAACGTGCGGAAGAGATCGACCACTCTCCGTGCGATTTCCGAGGACATCGGTGCGCCGCCGTCGCGTGCATCGCGCAGCGCGTCGAGCAGTCTGGCCGGCGGTGTTTTCTTGAGGATGTAGCCGCTCGCGCCGTCGCAGAGCGAGTTGAAGATGCGGCTGTCGTCGTCGAAGACCGTGAACATCAGCACGCGCAGCCTCGGATAGCGCTCGCGGAAGAGGCGCACCGCTTCGGTGCCGAGCATTCCCGGCAGATGAATGTCGAGCAGCATCACCTCGGCCGGTGCTTTCGCGAGGGCGTCCAGTCCCTGTTCGGCGGTCCAGTACGCGCCGCTGCAGTGGAACTCGGGATCGCGGTCGATGAGCTGCCGCACCGTCTCGCGGATGCGGTGATCGTCTTCCACGATCGCGACGCTGCATTTCTCGCGCATGCACTGACAAGTATCACGCCACGCGCGGCGGCACGAATAGCATGCGCATGCGGGACCTCAGCGCGGCATGGTCACGCGCACGGTGGTCCCGTGAGTGCGCGTGGAGAGAATCTCGCACGCGCCGCCGATGCGCGAGGCGCGTTCGCGCATGCTCGCCAGACCGCGGCCGCCATCTTCGTGCGATGAGTTTTCGTCATCGAAGCCGCGTCCGTCATCTCGAATTTCGATGTGCAGATTCTGAGCGTCGGCGTTCGCGTTGATCGAAATGCGCGAGGCGGCCGCATGTTTCGCGGCGTTGTTGATCGCTTCCTTGACGATGAGGTAGGCCTCGCGGCGTTGCTCGGCGTCGAGACGGATCGTGGCGGCGTCGGGAGGAAACTGCAGATCGAGCTCGATCTCTTTCGCATCGCAGACGGCGGCGGCGAAGCGGCGGACGCGAAGAAAGAGGCTCTGCCCGTCGTCGCGGCGCGGATCGATCGACCAGATCGTGTCGCCGAGGGCGTCGACGAGCGAGCGTGCGCTGTCGGCGATCTCGTCGAGCAGCGGCTCGGCCTCGTGCGGCGACGATTCTTTCGCCGCCTCGCTGAGAATCGAAATGCGCGAGAGCGACGAGCCGAGGTCGTCGTGGAGGTCGGTCGCCACGCGCGTGCGCACGCGTTCCATTTCGAGCAGGCGATTCACGCGCGTGCGATGCAGCACGAACGCGAGTGCGAGCAGCAGCGCGGCCGCCGAACCGAGAAACCAGGCGCGCTTCCAGAACGGCGGAATGACGTGGAACGCGACGCGCGCCGGCTCGGAGGCGATGCCGCTCGCGCTCACCGCGCGCACTTCGAGCAGACCGCGGCCGCTCGGGAGATTGTCGAAGAGGATCGTCCGCTGCGGGCCGGCGTCGGTCCACTTCTGCTGATTGAGCCGGTACTCGTAGCGCAGCGACGCCACGCTCTCGAAGTAGGGAGCGACGAAGCTGACGCTCAGACGATGCCGCGGCCACGCGATGTCGACGTTCCGGATGTCGACGGCGCCGAGCTCGTTCACGCTGTTGGCACCGCCGTCGAGACGGATCGAGGCGATGCGCGGCTGCGGCGGGCGCGAGCTCTGCACGCGCGGAATCGCGTCGAAACGCGTTACCCCTTTGATCGTGCCGAGCCACAACGCGCCGCGACGGTCGACTTTCACCACCGTCACTTCATCCGCCGCCAGTCCGTCGCGATGCGTGAGCCGGACGGCGTGACGCGAGCGCGGATCGAGAATCGTCACCCCGCGATACGAGCCGATGGCGAAACGGCCGTCGTGCAGTTCGGCCACGCAGTAGCCGCTGTCGGCCGCGAGGCCGTCTTTCCGCGTGAACGTCCGGATGGTGAAGCGCGCGGCCGGCAGCGTCGGATCATCGATGCGCGCCAGCCCCTGCGTTGTGGCGATCCAGAGCGAGCCTTTCGAATCGATGAAGAGGTCGCGCACGAACGACGCCGGAATGCCGTCGTGCAGCACTTCGAATTTTCCGTTCGTCACGCGCACCACGCCGCCGGTGTAGAGGCCGATCCAGATGTTTCCGGCGCGGTCTTCGGCGAACGCGGTCGGTGCCGCTTTCGGAAAGCCGGACTCGGGTCCGAACGACTCGAACCGCGACGTGCCGGGGATGCGCCGCGAGAGCGGCTGGTCACCGAACGTCGAGACCCACAACGTGCCGCGCGAGTCTTTCCAGACGCGAAAGATCTCGTCGCTGGTGAGCCCGTGCTCCGTCGTGATGATCCCGAGGGGCCGCTCGTGCGCGCGTGGCGGCATCTCGCTCCAGTGCACGAGTCCTTCGCCGCCGGCAACGAACCAGCTGCCGTCGGTGTCGCGCGCCGCGACCTGCCCCCAGCCCCAGCCGCGATATTTCATCGAATCGGGCCAGAGCCCGGCGTGCTGCAGCGTGTCGCCGCGGAAGCAGGAGAGGCCTTCGATGTTGGACGTGCAGATGGTGCCGTCGTCGAGCGCGAAAAACGATTTCACGCGATCGTCGGCGAGACCGTGCTCGCGTGTGAACGTGCGCACGCCGGGGTGCGCGAGACGGACGGCACCGCCGGCGCGGCTGCCGACCCAGAGGCGTCCGGTCTCGTCTTCACCGACGCTGGTGACGTCGACCGGCAGGCCGTCGCTCTTGTCGAAGTATTCGATGCCGCCGTCGCCGATGTGCAGCACACCGCCGTAGCACGGCTGATAGATCGTGCCGTCGCGGGCGATGATGGCCTCGCGGAAGAGCACGACCGGGCTCTCGCCGCGAACCGTGATGTGCACCACTTCGCCGCGCTTCGGCAGGCGCAGCGGCATGCCGGGATAGAGCGGCGCTCTGGCGCGCGCGGCGAGCGGCCGCACGTCGCGATCGTTCGGATCGGGTGCATAGATGAAGAGGCCGAAACCGTTCGCGAGCCAGATGCGTCCGTCGCGATCTTCGAGCACGCTTTCGACCAGATCGCCGCCGCGATGCGGTTGCACGGCGATGTGCTGCCACGCGCCACCGCGCGGACGGCGAAAGAGTCCGCGCGAGGTTCCGGCCCAGAGCGTGCCGTCCCGCGATTGGAAGAGTGAGGCAACGTCGCTGCCGCCGGCCGCGCGCAACGTCGGATCGACCACCAGCCGATCGCCTTCGACGCGGCAGAGGTCCTGGTTGCACGAGGTCAGCACGCGACCATCGCGATCGACGTAAACGAGGCCGGTCTCGGTGCGCTTGCCGGGCTCGATGGTGAACCGTTGGAAGAGCGGTGTGCCGGTGGCGCCGGCGGAGAGTCGCGCCGCCCCTTCGCTGGTGGCGATCCACAACGCGCCATGCTCGTCTTCGGCGATCGACCAGATCATCCGATCGGGAAGGCCGTCATCGACGCCGTAGTTCACGAACAACTCGCCGTCGAAACGGCTCAACCCATCGAGCGTGCCGAGCCAGAGAAATCCGCGCGAGTCGCGAAAGATCGCGGTGACGCTGTCGTTCGCCAGTCCCGCCGAAATGTTGTAGACGCCAAACGGCAGCCGTCCGCGCACCTCGGCATGCACGGAGGCCGTCACCGCGAGCAGCAGCAGAAAAGCGCGAACGTTGGACATGGACCTGCGGCCGCAGAGGGTAGCGCAGGGCACACACGCGATTTTGTGATCGCGCTCTCAGTGACGCCCGTGTCGATGGCGGTGACGGCGGCGCGGCGGACAGAAACGCGACGATGCGAACGGCGAACACGCGGACATCTCAACGTCATATCGGCATCAAAAGTCGATGCGACGCTTGAAACAGGCCGCTGTCGTTTGACATCGACCGCCCCTGCGGCTAGTCTGCCGCGCCTGGTATGAATCGCAGAAGAGACTCGCAGTGGAACCCGTGTGTGGCCGGAATCTATGAATTCGGTCCCGGAGTCCACGTGTAGGGTCGCGCACGCACAACGCAGTGAATTCGAGCGACCCGTTCCGGCGGGTCGCTTTTTTTTTGGTCTGAAAAACATGTTGCTGACAATCACCACCACTCATTCACCGGCGACGGATCTCGGCTATCTGCTGCACAAGAACCCGTCGCGTGTGCATCGCCTCGAGCTCGCGTTCGGGGACGCGTACGTCGTTTACCCCGTGGCGACGGAGGAACGCTGCACGGCGGCGCTGCTCGTCGACGTCGACACGGTCGGACTCGTGCGCCGGAAGGACGGCGGGCCGTCTCTCGCGCAGTACGTCAACGATCGTCCGTACGCGGCCAGCTCGTTTCTGAGCGTGGCGATGGTCAAGGCGTTCGGCACGGCGATGTCGGGACGCTGCAAGGACCGGCCGGAGCTCGCGACGACGCCGCTCCCCCTCGAACTGCGCATCACCGGTGTGTTGAGCCGTGGTGGGGAAGTGATTCTGCGCCAGCTCTTCGAGCCGCTCGGCTACGCGATCGAAGCGGAGCAACTGCCGCTCGATCCGTCGTTCGCCGAGTGGGGCGGCAGCCGCTATTTCAATGTGACGCTGCGCGCGAACGTGACCGTGCATGATGCGCTGTCGCACCTCTACGTCTGCATTCCGACGCTCGACGCCGACAAGCACTACTGGGTCGGCGACGACGAAGTCGAGAAGCTGCTGCGTCATGGCGAGGGATGGCTCGCGGCGCATCCGCACCGGAACGCGATCGCGCGGCGCTACCTCAAGCACAAGAAGCATCTGATCCGCGAGGCGGTGCAGCGGCTCATCCAGCAGGACGTCGAAGAGGAAGACGAAAAGCAGGAAGAGAAGGCGCACGAAGAGGCGGTCATCGAGAAGAAGATCAGTCTCAACGAGCAGCGCATGACCCGTGTGCTGGAGGTGCTGAAGGAGCGCAACGTCACCACGATCGTCGACCTCGGCTGCGGGGAAGGGCGTCTGCTGCGCGACCTGCTGAAGGAGCGTGCGTTCACGCGCGTGGCCGGAATGGACGTATCGACGCGCGCGCTCGAAGTGGCGAAGGAAAGACTGCGGGTCGACACGCTGCCGGCGCGGCTCGCGGACGAACTGTCGCTGTTTCAGGGCTCGCTGCTGTATCGCGACAAGCGTCTGCGCGGCTACGACGCGGCCACGGCGGTGGAGGTGATCGAGCATCTCGATCCGCCGCGGCTGGCCGCATTCGAACGCGTGATCTTCGGAGATGCGAAGCCGCGCGTCCTGATCGTCACGACGCCGAACGTCGAGTTCAACGTTCGTTTCGAAGCACTGGCCAGCGGCCGGTTGCGCCATCGCGATCACCGCTTCGAATGGACGCGCGCGGAGTTCGTGGCGTGGTGCGAGCGCGTGGCGAGCGAGTACGGCTACTCATTCGAATGGATGCCCATCGGTCCGCTGGACGAAGAGGTGGGACCGCCGACACAGATGGCGCTGTTTTCCCGAGGTGAGTCATGAAGATTCCGGAGCTTTCTCTCGTCGTGCTGATCGGTGCCTCCGGCTCCGGCAAGTCGTCGTTCGCGCGAAAGCATTTCCAGCCGGCGGAGGTCGTCTCGTCCGATTTCTGCCGCGGTCTCGTTTCCAATGACGAGAACGATCAGACGGCGTCGAACGACGCGTTCGATGTGCTGCACTACCTCGTGCGCAAGCGGCTCGCGCGCGGATTGCTGACGGTCGTCGACGCGACGAACGTCGAGCCGAGGGCGCGACAGCAGCTGGTGACGATCGCCCGCGAATACCACGTGCTGCCGGTGGCCTTCGTGCTGAATCTGCCGCCGAAGGTCTGCCACGAGCGCAACGCCCTGCGTCCCGATCGTCAGTTCGGCTCGCACGTGGTGCGCAACCAGACCGCGATGATGCGGAAGTCGCTGCGCTTTCTGTCGAAGGAAGGGTTCCGTTACGCGTACGTGCTCGATTCGCAGGATGAAATCGATGCGGCGGCGATCGTGCGCGAGCCGCTCTACAACAATCGCAAGCACGAGCGCGGACCGTTCGATCTCATCGGCGACATCCACGGCTGCTTCGATGAGCTCACCGCGCTGCTGGCGACGCTCGGCTACGTGGTCGATGAAAACGGCGCGCGTCATCCGCACGGCCGCAAGGCGGTGTTCCTCGGCGATCTCGTCGATCGCGGACCGAAGACCCCCGAGGTGCTCGAACTGGCGATGAAGATGACGGCCGCCGGCGACGCGCTGGTGGTGCCGGGCAATCACGACGTGAAGCTGCTGCGCGCGCTGCGCGGCAAGAACGTGAAGGTCACGCACGGCCTCGCCGAATCGCTCGAACAGCTCGGGCTGCGGACGCCGGAGTTTCGCGAGCGCGTGGCCGCGTGGCTCGACGAGCTCGTGAGCCACTACGTGCTCGACGAAGGCCGGCTCGTGGTCGCGCATGCCGGTATGAAGCTGGAGATGCAGGGCCGCGGCTCGGGGCGCGTGCGCGAGTTCGCGCTGTACGGCGAGACCACCGGCGAGACCGACGAGTTCGGATTGCCGGTGCGCTACGACTGGGCGGCCGATTACCGCGGCCGCGCGGCGGTCGTGTACGGACACACGCCGGTCCTCGAGCCGGAGTGGATCAACGGCACGATGTGCATCGACACCGGCTGCGTGTTCGGCGGCCGGCTCACGGCCTTGCGCTATCCGGAACGCGAGCTCGTCTCCGTGCCGGCGGCACGCGTGCACTACGAGCCGGCCCGGCCGATGCAGCAGAACATCACCGCCGCGCATGCGGCGCTTTCGTCGCAGCAGCTGATCGACGAGGTGCTCGATCTCGAGGATGTCTCGGGCAAGCACATCATCGAGACACGGCTCAAGCAGAACGTCACCATTCGCGAGGAGAACGCGATGGCGGCGCTGGAAGTGATGAGCCGTTTCGCCGCCGATCCGAAGTGGCTGGTCTACCTGCCGCCGACGATGTCGCCTTCGGAGACGACGGCGCGCGAAGGGCTGCTCGAGCATCCGGACGAAGCGTTCGCGTACTACCGCGCGGAAGGAGTGACGAAGGTCGTGTGCGAGGAGAAGCACATGGGCTCGCGCGCGGTGGTGATCGTCTGCCGCGATGAAGATGCGGCGCGACGTCGCTTCGGCGTCACCGGCGAGGGAATCGGGATCGTCTACACGCGCACCGGGCGCCGATTTTTCGGCGAGGCGATGCCGCAACTCGAAACCGAGCTGCTCGCGCACCTGCGTGACGTGCTGACGTCGAACGATGCGTGGAACGGCTTCTCGACGGACTGGTTCGTTTTCGACTGCGAGCTGATGCCGTGGTCGGTGAAGGCGGAAGAGCTCGTGCGCGGGCAGTACGCATCCGTCGGCGCCGTGGCCAGCGCCGCGACGCGCAACATCCTCGAAGTGCTGCGCGCAACGGCGTCGCGAACGGGCGATGCGTCGCCGCTCCTGCAGGCCTTCGAGGAGCGCGATGCGATGGTCTCGCGTTACGTCGATGCATACCGGCGGTACTGCTGGCCGGTGACGTCGTTGCGCGATGTGAAGCTCGCGCCGTTCCACGTGCTGGCGACGGAAGGAGCGGTGCACGTCGACAAGGATCACGTGTGGCACATGGAGTCGATCGCGGCGATGATGCGCGGCTCGGAGATCGCGATCGCGACGCCGTATCGCGTCGTCGACCTCTCCGACGACGCGAGCGTTTCGTCCGCGACGGAATGGTGGACCGGGATGACCGCGCGCGGCGGCGAAGGGATGGTGGTGAAGCCGTTCGACTTCGTGGCGCAGGGACCGCGCGGACTGGTGCAGCCGGCGGTGAAGTGTCGCGGTTCGGAGTACCTGCGGATCATTTACGGTCCGGAGTACTCGTCCTCCACCAATCTCTCGCGACTGCGCGGGCGGCGCCTCGGCGGCAAGCGATCGCTCGCTCTGCGCGAGTTCGCGCTCGGCGTCGAAGGATTGCAGCGGTTCGTGGCGCGCGAACCGCTGCGCCGCGTGCACGAGTGCGTGTTCGGCGTGCTGGCGCTGGAGAGCGAGCCGGTCGATCCGAGGTTGTAGAAATCAGTAGTCGGTTGTCGGTGTCGGTAGTCGGTTGTCGGGAGGCCACCAGCCGCCACGTGTTCTATGGCGGAGCCGTACTCCCGACAGCCGACTACCGACTCCCGACCACCCGATACTCCACCAGGCGGAACTGCCGGATCGCCTGCGGCTGCTTCGTGGAACAGGTGGCGAGGACGTTTTCGGCGGCGACGAAATGCTCCATCGTCACCTCGTGGCGCGTGCCGGTGTCATCGCGGAGAGTGATGCGCATGCGGCCGTCGACCAGCGTTTCGCGAGTCGTGAATTTCAGCGCATCGCGACGGAGCTCGTTCGTCGTCCGGCGGATGAAGGTTTCGGCGGCCTGGACCGGACGCGAGTACGACGAGCGTCCGCGATAGCCGGGGAGAAAGATCTCGTTGCGCGCGATGGTCCCGGCGAGCACGTCGGCTTCGTGCGCTTCGACCGGACCGTAGTAGAGACCCCACGGAAGCACGATCGCGTTCGCGGCGAAACGGTCGCCGCCGATGTGCGAGCACTGCCAGACGTCGAGATCGTCGCGGCGCCGCAGCGCATCGAAGAGCGGATAGCCGCGGCGGCCGCAGCACGAGTCGTGCTGGCCGTGCGTGCAGACGAGCACGATCGGTTTCTGCACCGGCGCGATCTCCTGCACGAGCTCCGGGAACGACAACGCCGGCACGTCGGCGATCGACGGCAGATCGCGGATCGCGACGCCGGGTGCGGGAGTGCTGCGGACGACGTAGATGCGCGCCGGCCCGAGGCATTCGACGCGGCGGCGGATGAAGACGATCTTGCTGCGGGGGACGACGCGCGTGGCCTCGTGCAGCGCGGCGCGTACTTCCATCGGCATGGCCGCGTCGTGCAGCGGATCGCGTCCCCAGGTGATCGGCAGCTCGACGAGGATCCAGAGGTCGACCCGCGCGGCGGTGGCGATGTTGTCGTCTCCACGCAGGCGCGCGGCGTCAGAACAGTAGATGCGACTCACGCCTCGGGTTCACCCGTCACGTTCACGAGGCCCTGCCGCGCGAGCTCGGTCACGAACTGCTGCACCTTCACCGGCTCGATCGTGCTCGCGTCGCAGAGATCGGCCACGGTGGCCGGACCGTTTGCGAGCACGTGCAGCAGCGGCTCCGTTTCGCTTGCGAACTGCCATGCCCGTCCG
The DNA here is from genome assembly GCA_036261885.1 of Thermoanaerobaculia bacterium. GTDB lineage: Bacteria > Acidobacteriota > Thermoanaerobaculia > Gp7-AA8 > Gp7-AA8 > QHVT01. The sequence continues at coordinate 9,391 of DATAJY010000013.1, forward strand.
TTTGCATCGAAGCGAATCGACGTCTCGTCGCGCACGATCTCCAGCTTGCGCGGCGTCGCCAGCGACACCTTCGCGGTGAGCGGCGGCGCGGTGGTCGTCGCCGAAGGAATCGCGGTCCACGGCAAGGAGGCCCAGCCGCGCGAGCGGGCGCGCGCATCGTGATGCGCGAAGTAGCGCTCGAGCAACTCGTCGTCGAGTTTCTCGATCAGTTGGCGGCGCAGCTCGGCGAATCGCTCCCTTCGTTCCTCGTGTGAGGCGAATCGCGGCAGCGGCGCGCGGAACTCTTCCGACGCGCGCAGCTGATCGGCGAGCCAGTGCACGACGTTGACGCCGGTGCGCTGATGAATGCCGAACGTCAGATGCAGCGTCACTTCGCCGATGCCCGATGCCTCGTGCCACCAGCCGCGCGGGATGTAGAGCGCATCGCCGTCCTCGAGCAGCCCTTCCCAGACGACCGTTTCCGGCGCCTCTTTGTTCGGCGCGATGTCGTCTTTCAACGGATGCGGGCGGCCCCCTTCGTACACGCGCCAGTATTTTTTCCCGTACACCTGCAGAACGATCACGTCGTGCGTGTCGCAGTGGCGATTGAATCCCTGCTGCTCGCGCCAGCCGGCGTAGAGGTTCACCTGCACCGACTCGTGCAGCGCGCGCTCGAAATCTTCGGCCAGCCGCATCACGCCGTCGGTCATGTCGTCGACCGCGTCGACGATCAGCGTGTAGCCGTCGCGGAGCAGTTGCGAGAGTTTCTCCGGCACGACGAACGGCACGCGCGGTCCGTCGTAGCGGAGGAAATCCTCCTTCGCCGCGAAGGTCCCTTTGCGCACGAGCCGCAGGCGCGGCGGCTCGAGACGGTGCTTCTGCAGCATTCCGTTGACGTCGTGCCACGTGAGCAGCGGGTGAAAGCGCGCACGTTCCCCTTTGAGCACGAGCGGACGCTGGCCCCACGTGGTGGTGAGGAACGTTTCGGGGACGAGCTGGGAGAAGGTGAGCATGGAGTGGTTGTCGGTTGCCGGTTGTCAGTTGTCGGGGGAACCGAGTCAACGCGACGTGGTGAGCCGGGGCCTCCCGACAACCGACAACCGACAACCGACTACGGCCTAACTACGCGTTGTCCGTTCCGTCGGAATCCGATTCGTCGGTGCCGTCGGAATCGCTGGCGTCGGTGCCGTCGGTGTCTTCTTCGCCGTCCATGCCGTCGCCGTCGGTGCCATCGGTACCGTCGCTGTCGCCGCTCTTCTTCGTCGCATCCGTGCCGTCGGCATCCGCGGGAGACGCGGAATAGGCGACTGCATCGAGCTCACGAATGTCCTGGACCAAACCCGATTCAATCTCTTCGCTCATTTACATCCTCCACCATTTGTACTTCGTGCCGGGAGCGTGCAGTGGTCGCGCCAAGTTGATGGGACAGCTTAGACTCATCGCCATGCCGGGTCGATTCTCTTTTCGCGTGCTGCAGCTCGGCGCGCTGGCGGTGGTGGTGGCCGCGTCGGTGCAGCACTCCTTCGATCTCGATCGCTTCCTGGTGCCGAAAGAGCTCGTGCTGCACGCGACCGCGTTTCTGGCGGCGCTCTTCGCGTTCGGCGCGTTGACCCGGATCGCAATCGGCAAGCTCGATTTCGCGCTGATCGCCTTCCTCGGCATCAGCATCATCTCGACGCTCTTCGCCACGAATCATTGGGCGGCGATGCGCGCGCTGGCCATGACCGCCTCGTCGCTGCTCCTCTTCTGGCTTGCGCGTGCGCACGCCGAGCGTCGTTCGGCGCTGCTGCATGCGCTGGCGATCGCGGTCGTGCTCGCGGCGATCACGTCTCTCCTGCAGGCGTACGGCCTGCGTCTCGATCTCTTCGCCTCGCAACGCGCGCCCGGCGGAACGCTCGGCAATCGCAACTTCGTCGCGCATGCGGCGGCGTTCGGATTTCCGCTGGTGCTCCTCGCGGCGATGCGCGCGCGCGTCGTGCTGTTTCCCGCGATCGGCGCCGCCATCGTCGCCGCGGCGCTCGTGCTCACCCGCTCGCGCGCCGCCTGGCTCGCGTTCGCGGCGATGCTCGCCGCCTTCGTGTTGACGGTGCTCCTGTCGAAAGCGTTGCGTTCCGACGGGCGTACGTGGCGCCGCTTTTTCGTGGTCGCGCTCTTCTGCGGCGCCGGTGTTGCGGCGGCCCTCATGCTGCCGAATGCATTGCGGTGGCGCAGCGACAATCCCTACCTCGACTCGGCGAAGGACGTCGTCAATTACAAGGAAGGAAGCGGGCGCGGACGACTGGTGCAGTACGAGCGCTCGCTGGCCATGACGTTGCGCCATCCGATTCTCGGCGTCGGTCCCGGCAACTGGCCGGTGCGCTATCCCGCGAACGTGCCGGACGACGATCCGTCGCTCGACACCTCCGCCGCCGGCATGACCTTCAATCCCTGGCCGAGCAGCGACTGGATCGCGTACCTCTCGGAGCGCGGCTTCGTCGCGGGACTGCTGCTCATTCTCGTATTCGCGACGTTCGCGCTGGCGAGCCTGCGCCGCGCCATGCAGGCGATCGAGCGCGAAGACGCGCTCCGCGCGGCGACGCTCGTGGCCCTCGCGGTCGCGGCCGGTGTCGTCGGAACGTTCGATGCCGTGCTCGTGCTCGCTCTGCCGGCGTTTCTCCTCTGGACCGCGCTCGGTGCGCTCTGGATTCCGCCGCTGACGACGCATTCACCGCGCGCGCTGCTGCTGGTTCTCACGATCCTTCTCTCGTTCGCCGGCATGTTGCGCAGCGGCGCGCAACTCGTGGCGATGGAGCTCTTCGAGCGCGGCGAGTCGCTGCGGCTCGCGTCACGGATCGATCCGGGCAACTACCGGTTGCAGTTGCGGCTCGCGCGCATCGGCAAACGGGCGGAGCGCTGCGAGCACGCACGCGCGGCACTCGATCTGTATCCCCGCAGCGCCGCGGCCCGCGCGGCCAGTCGCGGCTGCCACGAGTGAGATAATCCCGCGCCCGCATGAAGGAACGACTCGAACACGCACAGCCGTCCATCCTCGCCGATCGTCCGAACGTCGGCCGCACGCTGACGTTCCGCATCGCACCGCAGTCGAACGTGAAGCAGGCGCTGGCGCAATTGTGCGAAGCGTTCCCGCTCGAATGCGGCGTCATCGGAATCGGCGAGCCGCTCGCCCTCGCCCTCGGCAGGCGCATCGACGGCTTGCGCACGTTCCCGGCGATGTCCGGCCCCGCGTGCAGCGTGCCGTCGACGCAGGAGGCGCTCTGCTTTCTCTTGCGCGGCGCCGATCGCGGTGTCGTGTTCGACTTCACGCAGCAGTTGCGCAGCGTGCTCGACAGCGCGTTCCTGCTCGTCGACTCGAACGACACGTTCATGTATCACGGCGGCCGCGATCTCACCCGCTTCGAAGACGGAACCGAAAACCCCAAAGACGACGCCGCGATCGAAGCGGCCATCCGCGAAGACGGCACGAGCTTCCTCGTCGTGCAGCGCTGGGTGCACGACCTCGCGCGGTTCCGCGGATTTCGCGAAGAAGAACGCGAGCTGCTCATCGGCCGCCGCGCCGAGTCGAATGAAGAGATCGAAGATGCGCCGGAATCGGCGCACGTGAAACGCACCGCGCAGGAGAGCTTCGAGCCGCCGGCGTTCATGGTTCGCCGCTCGCTGCCGTGGGCGAACGCGACGATGGAAGGGCTCGAATTCATCGCGCACGTCGAGTCGCTCGAGCGCTTCGAAGTGCAGATGCGCCGCATGGTCGGTCACGACGACGGGATCGTCGATGGTCTCTTCACGTTCTCGCGTCCCGTGACGGGCGGGTTCTACTGGTGCCCGCCGGTGACGAATGGACGCATCAATCTCGGCGCACTGCTCTAGCCGGCGGCTACAATGCCGCCGATGCGCTCGCGCACACTGGTGCTGATCCTCTGCCTCGCCGCGGTGTTCCTCATCGCGACCGTGGCGATCGTGCCGGTCTGCTTCGAATTGCTCGGGCCGGTTGCGACGACCGAGCCGAGGTGCATCACCGAGCCGGCTCCTTCCGGGCAATCGGTCGCGCTTGCCGGCGATCTCTCCTTCCGCGGTCCTCCCGTGGCGTAACGCGCTTTCGTTTCACGCGCTGCACGCACGAGGGAGGATTTGTGTCTCGCGTCAGAAAAACGCTGGGGAAGTTGTTCATTTTCGCGTTTCTGGAGCTCAGTGCGCTCGCGGGAGCGCCGATCACGCCGGAGCAGATCGAAGAGCTGCTCGACCTGATGAATCGCACGAAAGTCGTGCAGGTGTTGAAGACGGAGAATGGGGATGACCCGTAGAATCGTTAGGAGATCGACATGATCAAGCAGACGATTCTCGCGGCGGGAGTGCTTCTGGTGTTCGGAAGCGCCGTCGTCGCGCAGCAACAGCAGTGGTATCCCGCCCCGAATCCGGTGACCGAGGCGAAGCCGCCGATGAATCCGCCGGCGACGCCGGGGTATCCGGCGCCGGGCAATCCGCAGCCTTCGTACAGCGGCACGACGCCGGCGCAGCCGAACGGGAGCAAGGGGACGACCACGAAGCCGATGGCGCCGGCGACGACGCCTTCGACGAAGCCGCAGGTGCCGCTCATCGATCGGGTCGAGGATGCGAAGAACGCGACCGTGCAGACGTTGCGCGGCGTGACGCTGACGACGCCGCTCACGCAGGGACGTTCATGGCGCATTTACACGCGCGGCGTCGAAGGGGGCGCGGGCGGCCGCCAGTTCTGGCTGAAACGCGAAAAGATCGCGCCGGTCAAGTTGCGGACGGAGCGGTGGGATGAAGGCGAGATGATCGTGGCGCTGCCGGCCGAGAGCATCGCCGCGAACGGCACGTATCGACTGGAACTGCATCAGGACGGCTCGCTGCTCGCGGCGCGCACGGTGCAGGTCGTCGCATCGCTGCCGGAGGATTTCGATCAGGACGGCGCCGGACGCGACCGCGATTGTGACGACTTCGATGCGCGCCGCCATCCCGGCGCAACGGAAGTGTGCGACGAGGCCGGTCTCGATGAAGACTGCGACCGGAACACCGTGCTCGGCGAGAAGGCGTATGTCGACGTCGACGGCGACGGCGCCGGTGCGGGAGAGGCGATTCTGCTCTGCGACCGGACGAAGATCGGGAAGGGATTCGCGCTGCTTGCGGGCGATTGCAACGATCACGACGCGAAGACCAGACCGGGCGCCGGCTGCCGCTGACGAAATAAAAGCCGTCGCCTTCCGCATTTGCAGACTCTTGCCGGCCCGAAGACTGTCTTCGTCCGGACATTCATTCACAATCTGCCAGCTCCTTGGACCCGCAGACGCGAGGTCCCGCTAGGCCAGAAGGAGGTTTCATGAGGACTTACGAAGTCCTGTTCATCCTTTCTCCGCAAGTGCCGGAGGAAGAGGCGACGACCCTCATCAACGACTTCAAGGGCATCGCCGAAAAGAACGGCGCCACGCTCAAGAACGAGGAAGCGTGGGGACGCCGCCGTCTCGCTTATCCCATCCAGAAGTTCAACGAGGGGATCTACCACCTCTTCGTGCTCGAGAGCGAGTCGTCGCTTTCGGAGCTCGACCGCCGCATGAAGAACGTCGATCGCGTTCTGCGTCACGTCATCGTGCGTACGGATCTCGAGCACAAGCGCGCGGAGAAGCTCGCCAAGCGCAATCCGAAGAAGGAGCGCGTCCGTCCGGCTGCCGCCCCCGCGGCTGTTGCCGACGTCGAGAGCGCGATGGCCGCCGGCGCCGACGAAGCGCCGCAGGCGTAAGAAGGAGACGACACCATGGCAACGACTTCAGCACCGAGCAGAAGAGGTCCTGGCGGTCCGGGCGGTGGTCCGGGCGGCGATCGCGGTCCGGGCGGACCGCAGGGCGGCAAGAAGAAGTTCTTCTATCGCCGCAAGCGCGTTTGCAAGTTCTGCGTCGAGAAGATCGAGTACATCGACTTCAAGGACGTGAAGACGCTGCAGCAGTTCATCCCGGAGCGCGGCAAGATTCTTCCGCGCCGCATCTCGGGCACCTGCGCGCTGCACCAGCGCAAACTGCAGAACGCGATCAAGCGCGCGCGCATCGCGGCGCTCCTTCCGTTCACCGCGGATTGATCTCCCCGTTAGTCATTCGATGATCGACATGTCCCTACCGCCGCACGCGGGCGTCGAGACTGCACCGGCTGCGCGACCTTCGCGCGGCACGGCAGCCTACGCCCTCCTCACCGCGAGCATGATCGTGCTCCGGGTGACGGTGTTCGTGCCGGCGGCGCTGCTCGACTGCGGCCTCCGCAACGGCCGCAAAGCAGCATGGCTCGCAGCCGCGATCGCTCTGGCGATCGCAATCATCGCCGCACCGACGATGCTCGGCTTCATGGAGCCTCGTCTGGCGACCTCGTTCCTGGTGATGGTCACGTTCACGCTCATGCTTCCGCCGCTCCTCGTGCTGCCGCTCGTGCAGCGCGGCGAGTCGTTCGGCCGCGTGGTGACGTTGATGATGCTCATCGCCGCGGCCGGGCTGGGCGTCGGTGAATTCGGCACGCGCGCGATCGGTGGCTTCTCGCCGTACGCATTCGATGTCGCGGAAGCGAAGAAGGCGGTCACGGACAGCATCACGGCCTACAAGGCCGCCGGTGTCCCGTCCGATGCCGTCGACTTCATGCGCCGCGGTCTCGAGTACGTCTCCACGACGCTGCTCCCGGCCGGTCTCGTGATCAACGCCACCACGGCGTTCATCCTCAGCCTGCTGATGGTCGGCAGACTGTCGGCCTGGCGCGGTCGTCACGAGACGCCGTCCGAGGAGGTGGCGTACCGGTTCCGGCACTTCGCGGTGCCGGACTGGGTGCTGTTCGGCTTCGTCGCCGGTGGTCTCGTACCGCTCACGACGGGACCGCTGCACGCGGTGCTCGCCAACGTGCTCACGGTTGCGGTGTTCCTGTTTCTGGCTCAGGGGCTCGCGCTCTTCCGCTACATGCTCGCCGCCATGGGCGTCGGGTTTCTGGGCGCGATGATCGCGTCGATGTTCGTGATCTTCTCCGGCATCGGCATGTTTCTCCTGGCCATCGCGGGACTGTTCGATCCGTTTTTCGATTTCCGACACTTCAAGAAGCGAAAGGACGACTCTCATGAAAGTCATTCTGACTGAGGAGATCCGCGGCCTCGGCACGCGTGGCGACGTCGTGACCGTCAAAGACGGTTACGCGCGCAACTACCTCATCCCGAAAAATCTCGCCCAGGAAGCCACCACGAGCAACCTCAAGGCGATCGAGCATCAGCGCCGCAAGTGGGCGTTGCTTGCGCAGCAGGAGCGCGACGCCGCGCAGAAGGCGGCAGATCGCGTCAAGGGCGTCAAGATCCAGATCGAGAAGCGTGTGGGCGAGCAGGGACATCTGTTCGGCTCCGTCACCGCCAACGAGATCGCCGACGCACTCGCCGAGAAGGGCATCGATGTCGACAAGCGCCGCATCGAGCTCGCCGCGCCGATCAAGAACATCGGCCTGCACGACGTCGAAGTGCGCCTGCACCGCGACGTCACGGCGACGATCCAGGTCGAAGTCGTGGCCCAGGGCGTCGAGCGTCTCGAAGAGACCGCTCCGGCCGCAGCAGCCGAAGCGGAGTAAGACACTACAATGCAAGGGCCGGCACCGCCGGCCCTTTTGCTTTATGGCTGACGACTCTTACGTCGATGCTCCGCCCGCCGGCGCCGAAGGGTGGCGCGAGGTCTGGACCACCGACCGGCGTTACCGTCCCCGCCCCTCGCGGCACGAATGGCTGCTGCGCCTCTTCCGGCGCATCTTCCGCCGCGCCACCGAGCCCGATCAGGAACGCCAGAACAATTACAACGTCGTCCTGCTCGATCTCCTGAACGACGTCCGTGCGGAAGTGACCCTGGCGCGCCGCGATCTGCTCCAGCACGCCGAGGCGCTGCAGCGCGATCTTTCGAGCGCCATCGCGAAAGAGTCTCTGAAGCTGCATGAGCTCGTGATCGTCGCCGCGAAACGCAATGACGCATTGATCGCGGCGCTCGACCAGAAGATCGAGACCGTCGCCGTGCGCGTGCGCGATGCCGTCAATCCCGCGGTGTCGTCAGACGTGCTGTATCGCCGCCTCGAGGATTCGCTGCGCGGATCCGAGGCGCACGTGCGGGAGGACGTCGCCCACTACGTCCGGCTCGCGGAATCGCACCAGCCGGTGCTCGACGTCGGCTGCGGACGCGGTGAGTTTCTCACTGCCTGCGCCGCCGCCGGAATCAACGCCCGGGGGGTCGACACGAACGAGCGTTCCGTCGCCGATCTCGTCGCGCGCGGTTTCCAGGTCGCGCTGGCCGGCGTTCCCGAATGCTTCGCGCCGCTCGCGGCCGATTCGCTCGGCTCCGTCCTGGCCATGCACGTCGTCGAACATCTTCCGGTCGACGCGCTCTTCGCGCTCTTCCGCGAGTCATCCCGCGTGCTGCGCCCGGGTGGCCTCCTGATGATCGAGACTCCGAACGCCGAGTCGCTCCTCATCGCCGCCACCGAATTCTGGCGCGACCCCACGCACCTCGCCCCCCGCCACCCCGCCGCCCTGACGCTCCTGGCGCGTGAACACGGCTTCGACATCGCCGAAGTGCGCGCCGTGCACGAGCTTCCCGAAGGAACGAAGCTCACGATTCTGCCGAGCGACCCGCCGGAAGTGCAGCGCGTCATTCACGCGATCAACGACCGGCTGTTCGCGCCACAGGATTTGCGGCTCGTGTTGCGGAAGGGTTAGCGGCGCGCGGGCCGCCGCCGCGCGAGTCGCGTCCTGAACCCATCGAGCTCCTCCACCCAAATCGCCTTCTTCGGTGTCTCTGAGCACGAGAGTACCGAAAGGAGAGCGGCACGATGTTCTGTGGCAATTGCGGGAGTGAGACCAATTCGAATGCGGTGGCATGTCTGAAGTGTGGGGCGGCTCCGCGAGTCGGACGAGCGTTCTGTCAGAACTGCGGTCAGGAGAACAAGAACGCCAGTGCGATCGTCTGCGTGAGCTGTGGCGCGTCGCTGACCGGCGGTGTGGCTTCCGGCTCGGACATGATTCAGCCTGGGAATCCGCCACGCGATCCGGTGTTGATGGGCATCCTCAGCGGATGCTGTCTGGTGGGATTGGGACAGATGATTCTCGGGCAGGTGCCGAAGGGGATCGTGCTGCTGATCTGCGCCATCGGCTTCGGCATCATCACTTCCGGATTCGGCGCGCCGATTTTCCTGATCCTCGCCGGCGTCGACGCCTACATGATCGCGAACAAGCTGAAGAGCGGCCGGCCTGTCAGCTCGTGGGAGTTCTTCTGAGGCGCTGGATCGAGCTCGCCGCGATCGTGGGCGGTGTGGCATATCTCGCGTTCGTCCCGGCACTGCCGTCGGTTCCGACCTGTGCGTACCGGGTGTTGACCAGCATGCCGTGCCCCACGTGTGGAACCACGCGTGGGCTTTTCGCGCTTCTGCATGGCGATGTTCGGCTCGCGATGCAGTCGAATCCGTTGAGCTTCCTCGTGCCGCTGATCGTGCTTCGGCGTGGTTTCGTTTTGACGACATACGGAACGCGATGCAGCGCGCTCTTCAATCACCAAGCGATCGATCGCACGTTGATGGCGTCGTTCTTCGCGATCGCGCTGCTGCACTACCTGTTCGTGGCACTGCCGGCCGCGATTCGGTGAGGCGCTCCGCTTAACCCTCGTACGGATGCACGTCGATCACGCGTGTGGGCGGTGGGGGAGGGACGCGGTGCGGCAGGATCGCGCCGAGGGCGAGGCCGGCGAGGAGGCCGCCGATGTGGGCGTAGTTGTCGATGCCGGAGATCTGCATGCCGATGGCGATGTTGGCGATGATCCAGAACACGCATTGCCCGACCAGTCCGCGTGCGGCGCGCTCGTGACGCCACCGGGGGGACCGCAGGATCGAGAAGACGAACGCGCCCATCACGCCGAAGATCGCGCCGCTGGCGCCGACGGAGACGACGCCGGGTCTCATGGCCGTGGTCAGCGAAGCCAGGATGCCGCAGACGAAATAGATGAAGAGAAAGCGCCGGGTGCCGAACATGATCTCGTACAGCGTTCCGAGCTGAAACAGCGAGAACAGATTCACGAGCAGGTGCAGCACCGTGCCGCCGGGCGTGCCATCGCCGTGCAGGAACATCGCGCTGAGCAGGCGCCAATACTCCCCTTTGCCGAAGATGTAGTAATACCCGACGGCGCCGAGGTCCGCGAGAATCTCGGGATGGTTCCACGCGCCGCTGAGGATCTCGATCACGAAGCCGAGGAGGATTGCGATCGTGACGGCGGCGGTGCCGGGTGTGCGCTTCGATGGACGCGCGATCATCGGCCGCGCTCCAGGACCGCGGAGACGCGACGCATCATCAGGTGAGCGAATCGGGGGAACACTTCTTTCAATCGCATGTAGATGGAGGCAAACAGCGGAAGGATGTGGCGATATCCGCCGTCTTCGGCCGCGTTGCAGACAGCACGGGCAACTTTCTCGGACGATAGCGCGGGAAGCAGACGTTCGGCCGCGGGCATTTTGTCGCGTTCTGCGCGAACGAAGAACTCGCTCTTCGTCGTCGCCGGACAGACCAGTGCAACGCGCACGCCGCGCGGTAACACCTCATCACGCAGCGCCTCGGTGAATCCGACGAGCGCGAACTTCGTCGCGCAGTACCCACCCATGCGCGCGTAGCCCATGATCCCGCAGATCGACGACACGTTCACGATGGTCCCGGCGCGCCGCGCGAGCATCTGCGGCAACACGGCCTGAGTGGTATGCACCGCGCCGAAGTAGTTCGTCTCCATCATTTCGCGGAAGTCGTCGACGTCGGCCTCGGCGATGGCATCGAGCACGGCGAATCCGGCGTTGTTCACGAGCACGTCGACGACGCCGGCCTGCGCGATGAGGCGCGCGCAATCCTCCGGTTTCGTGACATCGGTCTGCACGACCGTGGCGCGGACGCCGAGAGCGCGGCATTCGTCGGCCACGCGCTCGAGCTGCTCGAGCCGGCGCGCGCCGAGCACGACGTGCGCGCCACGCCGCGCCATCTCCAGCGCGGTGGCGCGTCCGATCCCGCTCGACGCACCGGTGATGACGGCCGTTTTTCCTCGGATTTTCATGACGCGAGCCGGAGTTTATCGGCAGCGATCTCGCATTTGACAGTGCAAAAGTGCGACACCTATACTCCGGCCGAAGTCCATCCTTTGACTCATCCGAGTCTCACGCCGCCATCAGGGGAGGTTTCCATGTCGTTCGAGGAAGTGAAAAAGGTCTGGATGAACGGGCGGCTGATCGACTTCGCCGACGCGAAGATCCATGTCTTCACGCATGCCGTTCACTACGGATCGGGCCTCTTTGAGGGGATCCGCTGCTACAACACGAAGCAGGGACCGGCGATCTTTCGTCTCAACGAGCACACCCGCCGTCTGTTCGACAGCGCGAAGATCTATCGCATGGAAATCCCGTACTCGGCCGAGGAAGTGAATCGGGCCTGCATCGACGTGATTCGCGCGAACGAGTTCGAGGATTGCTACCTCCGCCCGCTCGTCTATCGCGGCTATCACTCCCTCGGTGTGTTCCCCGGCGCCTGCCCGGTCGACTTCGTCGTCGGCGCGTGGCGGTGGGGCAAGTACCTCGGACCGGAAGCGATCGAGAACGGCGTCGACGTGCGCGTCTCCTCCTGGAACCGCATGGCTCCGAACACGTTCCCCGCGCTCGCCAAAGCGACCGGCAATTACATGAACTCGATTCTCATCCGCCAGGAAGCGGCGATGGACGGCTACTCCGAGGGCATCGCCCTCGACGTCAACGGGTACGTGAGCGAAGGCTCCGGCGAAAACATCTTCGTCATCCGCGACGGCAAGATCTTCACGCCCCCCCTCGGCTCCTCGATTCTCGGCGGCATTACGCGCGCGAGCATCATCACGATTGCTCGCCAGTTCGGCTACGAAGTCGTCGAATCGCTCATCCCCCGCGAAATGCTCTACATCGCCGATGAAGTCTTCTTCACCGGCACCGCCGCCGAAGTCACACCGATCCGCTCCATCGACCGCATCACCATCGGCAGCGGCAAACGCGGCCCCATCACCGAGCGGATCCAGAAGGAATTCTTCGCCTACATCGCCGGCGAGATTCCCGATCGCTACAACTGGCTCACTCCCGTCTACGCGGATCGCGAGACGGAAGCGCGCAAGCCAGCCCTGGCCGCCACCTAGCACGACCACGCAGGTCCACTGAGAACGCCGGCCGCCAAGCCGGCGTTTTTGTTTGCTCATAAATGCCCTCGCGCCTGCATCGACGTGTAGCGATACGCGCCGACGACGAGATGATCGACGAGATCGATGTCGCAGACTCCGAGGGACTGCTTGAGCTTCTGCGTGAAGCGAATGTCTTCGTCCGACGGCGACGGATCGCCGGATGGATGGTTGTGATAGACGACGACGGCGGCCGCATGTCGATTCACCAGGGCGTGCCGGATGATGTCACGCGTCGAGACGAGCGCGTTGTTGATCGTGCCGACGTAGATCTCTCGCTGGTCGATGATGCAATGCCGCGAGTCGAGAAACGCGGCGCCGAGACGTTCCTGCGCATGATGGGCGAGCGCCGTCACCAGCTGCGGGCCGAGAATCGTGTGGTCGTACATGTGCGGGACGTCCGTGTCGTGCGCGTTGGCGCGCCGGCCGAGCTCGAACGCCGCGAGGAGCCGCGCCGCTTTCGCAGGACCGATGCCGGCGATGTTCTGCAGGTAACGCGGGTCTCGCCGGCGCATGGCCACGATGCCGTCGGTGAGCAGCGAGCGCGCGAGCTCAATCGCATTCTGTCCAGGCACGCCGGAGCCGAGCAGGATGGCCACGAGCTCCGCGTTCGAAAGCGTTGCCGCGCCATGCTGCAGCAGCCGCTCGCGCGGACGATCGTCGACCGGAAGATCGCAGATCACGTCGGTCATGCGCGGGCCTCCTCGATCGCGGCCACGATGCGCGGCACCGCGTCGGCCGCACGCATCTGAATCGCGCAGCGCACCGCCGGCGAGAGGTCGCTCATTTCCGGATTGATCTCGATCGTCAGGCCCTTCGCGAGATGCACGAGTCCGGCGGCGGGATAAACGACTCCCGACGTTCCGACGATCAGCACGAGATCGGCGCCATGCACCGCCGCGCTCGCGTCTGCAAGATCGTCATTCGAGAGTGCTTCTCCAAACCAGACGACGTCCGGCCGCAGCAGCGCGCCACAGGCGCAACGCGGCGGAATCTCGGCGAACGAGTGCTCGCGCATCGTCCGCGTTCCTTCGCGCGTACAGCGCACGCGAAAGATGTTGCCGTGCAGCTCGACGATCCTGCGCGAGCCTGCACGCGCATGCAGTCCGTCGACGTTCTGCGTGATCACGCAGGCATCCCCGAGTCGTGCGATCGCCTCGTGCGCGGCATTCGGCCGCGCCTCGCGAATCAGGCCGCGACGCCACTCGTACCACTCCCACACCAGCGCGGGATCGCGCTCGAACGCCTCCGGCGTGGCGAGATCGGAAGCGCGGTAGTTGCGCCAGAGACCCCCGGCACCACGGAACGTCGGGATGCCGCTGTCGGCGGAAACGCCTGCGCCGGTGAGCACGGCAACGGTGCGCGGCGGATGCTCGTGAATCGCTTCGATCGCTTCTTCGAGACTGCTCATGCCGGGGAGACTACAAGGAGCATGTCAAGCGGTCCGAGGAAATCTACTTCGAGGAGAAAAAGGTCGTTCCGAGGGTCGCGATCCTTGTGCAGTTGCGCTACGGGGCGAAGAGGCGCCGATCGTCCTGCGGCGCTGGCCGTTGCGTCGTGGCACGCGCGGCTGGGGCGAAGGTGGCCTGTCGCGCGAACGTTCGCCACAAATGAAAACGGCTGCCGATCGGCAGCCGTTGGAACGCACCGGTCGAAGAACCGAGATCAGCTCTTCGGGACCATTGCGTCGTTGATCTGAATGAAGGCGTCTTTGCGCAGCGTATCGATGTACGCCTTGTAGTCGCGCTGGAATGTCTCTTCGCTCACGTCGCGGCGCAGGCGGTCTTTCACGGTATCGAACGACGGCACCTCGGATGGGAGGCGCTGTTCGACCTTGATGATGTGCCAGGCGGATTTCGTTTCGATCGGGCCGACGACGGCGCCGTTCGCGGCGCTGAAGACGGCGGTGTCGATGGCGGTGACGAGGTCGCCTTTCGCCACTTCGCCGAGGTCGCCGCCCTGCTCGCGCGAGCTCGCCTCGGACATGTTGGTCGCGAGGTTCGCGAAGTTCACGGTCGGCTTGCGGGCCGATTCCGCGAGCTCATTCGCTTTGGTGCGGGCTTCTTCGACCTTGGCGGGGTCTTCGGGGCGCAGCACGACGATCTCGCGCAGGTGCGCGCGCTCCGGCAGACGGTAGCGATCCTTTTCACGGTTGTAGCGTTCGCGAAGCTCGGCGTCATTGAGATCGTCGCGGCTGCGGAGCTCGCGGCCGAAGACCTTGTTGCTGATGATGGTGTCGCGGAGGCGCGCTTCCATCTCGCTGCGGGTGAGGCCGGACTGTTTGAGCGACGCGTCGAACTGCTCGTCGTTGTTGATGCCGTACTGCTGCTTGAGGCGCGTGATCGCTTCCTTCACTTCGGCGTCGGTGACGGTGACGCCGAGGCGGTCTGCGCGATCCTTGATGAGCAGCTCGTTGATCATGTCCTGCACGAGGTTCGTTTTGGCCTCTGCTTTGAGCGAGGCGGCACGATCGGCGGGCTGGCTTTGCTCGATCTCGCGATAGATGTCGGCCAGGCGGCGCTCGTACTGCGTGCGGGTGATGATGCGGTCGCCGACGCGGACGACGATGCCTTCCAGAAGCTGGGCGGCCGAGGCGGTGAACGCGGTCAGCGCGAACGCGAGGGCGAAAATGGTCTTTTTCATGCGTGCTCCGAGTGTAGACGTGACGTCAGGACAACAAGTTACGTGCTGAATTATTCGTCTTCGGACTTCCGCAGCGAGCCCGAGTAGGCGAAGGGGAGCCGCCGCGTCAGTACGGCGACGTTCATCTCGCGCCGGCTGGCGGTGGTGATCTGCTGAAGCCGGTTGCGCACGCCCTGCTCGCGGAGCCGGGCATGGATGAGCGGTGCAGCGGCCTCGACGCTCAGCGTTCCGGCGGGGCGACGCTCGTCGACGCGGAAAATGTGGAAGCTCGAGTCGGTGCGGATCACTTCGCTGATCTGTCCCGGCTGCAGGTTGAAAATCACATTTTCGAAGAGATTCGGCAGTTCGCCGCGGCTGACGAACCCGATCTCGCCGCCCCGCTTGGCATTCGGCGCGCGCGAAAACTCGGAGGAGAGATTTTCGAACGGCGTCCCCTCCTGCAGCTTCTTGCGGATGTCGTTGGCGACGCTTTCATCGTTCACGAGAATCTGGCGCACGCGCACTTCCTCGCCGCTGCGGAACTCGGCCTGGTGCTGCTGGTAATACGAGCGGATGTCGGCGTCGCCGGCGTCGGGGATTTCGGAGGCGAGATTGGCGATCAGTTTCTCGCGCCGCATTTCGTCGCGTTTCTCGACCACGGTGACGCCGGCCTCGGTGCGGACGGCGGAAACGATCTGCTCGGCCGGAATCTCGACGCCATGCGACGCCGCGTACTCGGAGACGATGATCTCCTCGACGAATTGATCGAGCAGTGCGCTGGCGACCTCGGGAGTGAGTTGCGCGAGGTCGGTGCCGGTATTGCGGTCGAGGTAGCGTTTGAAATCGGCGAGCGTGAGCATCCGCTCGTTGACCCGCGCAATGACGTCCGGCGGAATGGACGGCTTCTTCTTGCATGCCGACGGCAGCAGAAGAACGGTGAGGAGCAGCGGGATGAGAACGCGGCCGGGGCGCACGGGCGCGCGAGTTTAGCATCGAGACGCGATTTCTGCCGCCGCGGCGACCGGCGATTTCCTTCACCACCGATTCGACCGCGGACATCAATGGCGACGCGCATGCGGACATCGTCATGGCGGAGAGCAGGCTCGATGACGCGGCCGTCACCTCGTGTGGCTCGAAAGCGTGGGTAACGTTCGAAGGCCAACGCCAGCCGGCGAATTGATCATTGCCGCCGGAAAAACGAGGATCGGGACTGGCTGTCCCGATCCTCGTTTCATTTTCTATTGCATCTGAATCATGTGCAGGCGCGGAGCGGTCGCCGTCGACGAACGGTTCATCGTCACTTCGAAGTAATAGGCGTTCGAGCCGAAGTTGAGGGTTTCGGTGAAGTCGTTGCACGGCGTACAGAAATGTCCTTCGGCCGTGCTCGCGCCGGTTTCACAGACCACGACCGCGCCGGTCGGGATGCACTGGGAGGCGCGGATCAGCTTCACGTTGATGCCGGGGCCCCAGCCGCCGACTTCGAAGCCGACCCAGCCCGGATCGTCCGCGCCGTCATAGGCGACCGGATAGCGCGCCGTGATCGTGCCGGTCTGGCCGGTCTTGAATTCGAGCTCGTAAGCACTGAAGGCGAACAGGTTGAGCGAATCCTCGTCGACGATGCCGGTCGAACCGACTTTCTTCCAGTCCTGAGCCCAGAGCGGAAGCGCTGCGAGCAGTGCGAGGAGAGAGGCGAGACGCATGATTGTCTTCATGCGAGGCAATGTAGGGAGTGGAGTTTTTCGCGACTAGGGACATTGCGTGATGCGGGAGCGCCATTACGGCGCTCCCGCGATCGAAACGTCATTCGAGCCACAGGTGATGCAACTGCGGATTCGTCGACGTCGACGCGCGCGTGAGCGTCACCTCGACGTAATACGAGTTGTTCCAGAAATCCCACGTGTGCGAGATGTTCAGCGGATCGCAGCTGTCGGTGTCCGTGCCGGTGAATGCCTGCGTGGCGATCGTATCTTCATAACGCAGGCAACGCGGAATCTGCACGAGGCGCACGCTCACGCCGGGGCCGGCATAGGCTACCGCCACGCGCGTCCACATCGGATCCTGCGAGACCGGACTGTAGACCGGATAACGCGCCACGATCGTTCCGGTCTGGCCGCTCTTGAATTTCAGCGACGCGCCGCTCATCTCATAAAGACTGGCGGCCGATTCGTCGACGATGCCGACCGAGCCCGGAACTCCCCACAGTTGCGCGGATGCCGGAAGAGCCGAGACGAAGAACAACGCGAAGGCAACGAGCAGAAGGGTTTTCTTCATCGAATTCTCCTCAGTACTGCAGCTGGGCCTGGAGGAACTGCGGATTGGTGGAGGTGGACGTGCGCGTGAGCGTCACTTCGAGGTAGTACGAGAGGCCGTACGTGTCCCAATAGACATTGGAGACGTCGATGTTCTCGCACGCGCTGGAGGCGGTGGTCGTCGAAGGTCCCCACGAGACCAGTTGCTCCGTGCCGCCGCCGCACGAATAGACGCTGACGAGCTTCACGCTGACGCCCGGTCCGCCATAAGAAAAAACGAGCGTCTGCCAGTTCGGATCGTCGAGCGCCGAACCGTGAATCGGATAACGCGCGACGATCGTGCCGGTCTGGCCGCTCTTGAACCGGAGCGTGGCGTCCTGCACTTCATAGAGAGCGGACGACGACTCGTCGATGAAGCCGGTCGATCCCGCCGTTCCCCAGTTGTCGGCCATTGCCGGAAACGCCAGGAGTGCGAACAGAGCTGCCGCCGCGAGCGCAAGATGTCTCTTCATTGAAATCTCCTTGTTTTGATTCGATCGGCCGATCTGGTGGGCGTAAGTTAGGCGCGATGCAGGGAGATCGATAGGGACATTTCGTGATTACGCCGCTATGGCCTGTAGAACGCTCTCAATGGCTTCGATGACTTCCGCCCCCTGCTGCCGCATCGGGAACGAGAGCACGCCATTGGGCGAGAACCTGGCGTCCGGATGTTCGCCGAGGAATTGCAGGAGCTTGTTCGGATCGACCTTGGCCTGCTGGGTGAGCTTCATGACGCCGCGGCCGCCTTCGCGTACGACCGACAGCACGCCGAGCTGCTTGGCCAGCCACTTGACCTGCACGAAACGCAGCAGCGCCTCGACGTTCTGCGGGAGCGCTCCGAAGCGGTCGCGCATCTCGTTGCGAATGTCATTGAGGCGCTCGAGCGAAGAAGCGGAGGCGATCTTCTTGTAGAAGGTCATGCGCAGGTTTTCTTCGCTGATGTAGTTCTTGGGGATGTAGATGTCGACGCCGAGGTTCATCGAGGTCTCGATTTCCTCCTCGATCTTCTCGCCCTTCATCTCGCGAATGCTCTCCTCGAGCAGCTTCGTGTACATCTCGAAGCCGACCGCGGCGATCTGGCCGGACTGTTCGCCGCCGAGAATGTTGCCGGCGCCGCGGATCTCGAGATCGCGCGCGGCGATGCGGAAGCCGGCGCCGAGATCGGAGAACTCCTGAATGGCGGCCAGACGTTTGCGCGCGTCTCCGGTGAGCACGCGATCGGACGGCACGAGCAGGTAACAGAACGCGAGCCGGTCGCTGCGGCCGACGCGCCCGCGCAGCTGATAGAGCTGCGACAGGCCGAACCGTTCGGCATGATTAATGAGAATGGTATTGCACGCTGGTATATCGATGCCGTTTTCGATGATCGTGGTGGCCAGCAGCACGTCGAATTCGCGGTTGATGAACGCGAGCATGGCCCGTTCGAGCTCGCGCTCTTCCATCTGCCCGTGGCCGACGATCACCTTCAGGCCGGGAACGAGGTTCTCGAGAAACTCCTTCATCGCGTAGATCGATTCGACGCGGTTGTGGACGAAGAACACCTGTCCTCCGCGCCCCGTCTCGAACTCGATCGCCTCGCGAATGAAATCGTCGTTGAACGGCACCACCGCGGTCTGAATCGCGAGGCGGTCTTTCGGCGGCGTCTCGATGACCGAGATGTCGCGGATGCCGACCAGCGACATGTGCAGCGTGCGTGGAATCGGCGTGGCCGACATGGCCAGCACGTCGACCGATTTCTTGATCGACTTCAGACGTTCCTTCTGCGCCACGCCGAAGCGCTGCTCTTCGTCGATGATCACCAGGCCGAGGTCTTTCCAGTTGACGTCCTTCGACAGCAGTCGATGCGTGCCGATGACGACGTCGATCTCGCCGGTCTCCACCTTCTTGAGAATTTCCTTCAATTCCCTCGCGGTGTAGTAACGGGTGAGCAGTTCGATCGTGACCGGGAACGACGCGAAACGCCGCAGGAACGTTCGATAGTGCTGATAGGTGAGCACGGTCGTCGGCGCGAGCACCGCCACCTGTTTGCCATCCATCACCGCTTTGAACGCGGCGCGCATGGCCACCTCGGTTTTTCCGTAGCCGACGTCGCCGCACAGCAGGCGATCCATCGGCTTGCGCGATTCCATGTCGCCCTTGACGTCTTCGATGGCCGACAGCTGATCCTCGGTTTCGTCGAACTCGAAGGCATCTTCGAAATCGAACTGCCACGGCGAGTCTTTGCCGAATGCGTGGCCGTGCACCATGCGCCGCGTGGCGTAGAGCTTGAGCAGCTCGTCCGCCATGTCCCGCATCGCTTTCTTGACCGATGCCTTCTTGCGGCCCCACGTCGTGCCACCGAGTTTGTCGAGATGCGGCTGCGCCTCCTCACCCGCGGTGTAGCGCTGGATGAGATTGAGGTTCTCCATCGGCATCAGCAGCTTGCCGCCGCCGGAGTACTCGATCTCCATCACCTCGCGCTCGGTCTCGCCGAACGGAATGCGCTGCAGCCCGACGAAGCGGCCGACGCCGTGATCGACGTGCACGATGTAGTCGCCTGCCTTGAGATCGCGCAGGTCGGAGACGAAGGCTTCGGACCTGCGCTTCTTCCCGCCGATACGCGTCGACGTCGGCGGCTCGAACAGATCCCATTCCGAGTACGCGATGACGCCCAGCTCTTCGAAGACGAAGCCGCGCGCGAGATTTCCGGGCGTGATCGTCAGCTCGCCGCCGAGCTGGTTTTCGGAAAACGGAACGTCGAACTCCTTGAACAGACGCTCGATCTTTTCGCGGCCGCCTTTCGTCGCGGTGAAGAAGATCTGCTGCAACTCGCTGCGCTGGACGTCCGCCGGAAAGTCGGAGAGGCGATTGTTGTAGCGCTCGGTCGCATGCGTGTGGATGCGAAACTCGGAAGTGATCGTGCCGGCGATGTGCACGTCGCTGAACGTCATCCGCGCCGTCGCCAGAAACGCAAGCACATCGGGCCCGGCGGCGACAAGTTTCTCCGGCGCGTAGACGGCGCGCCCTTTCTCCGCCGCGAGCTCGTACTCGTTGCGCAGCAGCGATTCGTACTTCGCGATCGTGGTCGCGATCTGGTCCGGCTCGACGAGGATCAGCTCGAAGTCGCGGATGTAATCGGCGAACGTCGCGCTCTCGACGGCGACCGGGACGTAATGCTCGATGCCGGCGAACGAGCCGCTTTCCTGCAGCTTCTCGATCTTGTCGGCCACGTCGCGCCGGAAATGCGGATCCATGAAGTCGAGCGAGATCCGTTTCGCGAGCTTCTGCCGCGTCTCCCGCGTTACCGGAAACTGCGTCATCGGATAGACCGTGATCGGTCCCGGCGGCTCCTCGGAACGCTGCGTCTCGACATCGAACCAGCGCAGCGAGTCGATCTGATCGCCGAACAATTCGATGCGCACCGGGCGCGGCGTGTTCGGTGGAAAGAGATCGAGGATGCCGCCGCGAAACGCGAATTCGCCGGCCTCGCCGACGAGATCGGTGCGCACGAACCCGTTCTCGACGAGCTGTTCGAGCAATGCCCGCATGTCGAGCTCGTCGCCTTCCGCGAGCCGTACGATGCGCGCCTGAAAGTCCTCGGCGCGCGGCAGCCGCTGAAACAACGCACGCGCCGGCACGACGAGCACGTCCGCCGATTCGTCGAGGAGCATGCCGAGCGCGCGGATCTCCTCGCGCACCACGCCGAGGGAGGGGGCCACGTCCTGGTACGGCGAGAGAGACGGAGCGGGATAGACCGAGACGCACTGCTGCTCGCGATTGAACAGACGCAGCGCCGATTCGAAATCGGCCACCGCGGCATCGCCCGCCGTGACGATGGCCACGCGCCGCCGCGAGTGATCCTGCAACGCCGCGATCAAAAGCGCGCGCGCTTCGACCGTCGCCCCGGTGACATCGAAGCGCTGCGCGTCATCGGTGAGCTTGCGAAAAAACGCGGCGCGCATGACGCGGCCACGCAGATCATTGATCAATGCGTCGTGGCGATCCATTCAACGGCGAGAGTGTAGTGGACCTTCGTTTTGGGTGCCTGGCGTCGCCCCGAGTGGAGCTCGGTCGGCGCGCCTTTCGTGTCATCCCGAGCGGAGCGAAGCGGAGTCGAGGGATCCCCTGCGGACTGCGTGGTTTTCTGCGGGGGATCCCTCCACTCGCTACGCTCGGTCGGGATGACACATGGGCGATTCGCTCGGTCGGCGCGTCTTTCGTGTCATCCCGAGCGGAGCGAAGCGGAGTCGAGGGATCCCCTGCGGGCTGCGTGGTTTCCGGCGGGGATCCCTCCACTCGGGATGACACATGGGCGCTTCGCTCGGTCGGCGCGTTTTTCGTGTCATCCCGAGCGGAGCGAAGCGGAGTCGAGGGATCCCCCGCGGACTGCGTGGTTCTCGGCGGGGGATCCCAGAAGCGCGCCTTCCTCTACGGCGTGAAGTACCCCTTGATCGTTCTGGCCTCGAGTTTTGGGGAGTCGAGGACGACGCGGACGCGGCGGTACTGATTTGGTTTTGCGAAGTCGCTCACCTGGTAGAGGATTGCGAATTGTGCGCGCAGGTCCTTTTCGATTGCGGCGTAGCGGGCGAGCAGGTTCTGTTGGGTGGCGGTGGCGACGAAGCCGCCGGTTTCCGCGGCCAGGAACTTGAGGCGATCGAGATCGCGCGGCTCGTTGTCGCCGCCTTCGTAGGCGATGAAGTAGATCGGGATGCCGGCTTCGCGCGTCATCTTCTGTACGTCGTCGTAGCTGAACGTCGACGTCGTGTCGCCGCCGTCGGTCATGACGACGATGGCGCGGCGATTCTTTTCTTCGCGCAGCTCGCGGATGGCGCTGGCCACCGCGTCGTAAAGAGCGGTCCGTCCGGTGGGGCGGATTTCCTTCAGCGCCGCCTCGATTGCATTGCGATCGCTGGTCAGCGGCTGTTTGCGGCGCGGGACATCCTGAATCGCGGTCACGCTGCAACGGTCGCCGTCCTTGAGCGCGCGCTGCACGAATTCGAGCGCCGCCTTCGAAGCGTGGTGCATCGATTCGGTCATGCTCGCGGAGGCGTCGACGAGCAGGGCGATCGAGATCGGCTGATCGAATGCCTTGCCGAACTCGATGATCTTTCCTTCGGATTCGTTGTCGATGATGCGGAACTGCGAGCGATCGACGTCATCGCGCGTCTGGCCGTTTCGATCGACCACCGAGACGAAGATCGGCACCGTGCGAATCTGCAGTTCTTCCGCGACGATGTTGCCGGCGGGCGACCAGAAGTCGGCGGTTTCTTCGCCTGCCTTCGTCCGCGCCGTGACCTGTACGAAGCCGGAGGCGATGAGGCTGTCGGCCACCGCGAAGCGATACGGCTCCTCTCGCGTTTCGGCCACGAGACGTCCGTCGTCCCACAACTGCACCACTTCGATCGGATCTTCTTTCGGCGCGTTCGTTTCCACTTCGAACAGGCGCGCCTCGAGCTGCTTCACGCGGATGCTGAGCGGGAGGTTGCCCTGATTGATGGTCTCGGTCCATTTCGCGCGTTTGCCTTTCGCGCCGGTGGCCGTGATCTGAATCTTGTGCTGCACCGGCAGCGGACCGAAGTCGACGATCACGTGATACGGCGAGAGCACGCCGTCCGCGATTTTCTGGCCGTCGACGGCCACCGAGACTTTCGCACCGTCGAATCCGGGGTCGATGGCCAGGTCGACCACGCCCTTGTATTCGCCCGCGTGTTCGTTGTGGTCGCCGCGCTTGAGCACGAGCTGTCCGTTGTCGGCCCAGGCGGCGAAGGTGAGGAGGGTTGTGATGAGAAGAGAGGAGAGAAGCGCGGCGCTGATGCGTCGTTGCCGGAAATTACTGAGGTGCTGCCGTGATGCGTTCATGACTCCCGCCCGTTTCTGAATCGGCGCCGCGTGACCGGGCGTGCGGCGTCGGTTCTACGAATCTATCCAGGTCATGACCGGGCACGTTCTCAATTGACGTGCCAAAGCGGCCTGGCGAGGCGTGGGCTTGTCTGAGGCTTTCGTAAATCCTGCGGTATTCACTGCGATTTCTCGTGACGGTCTTCACATAAAGACGGGTCTCGGCGTAGGGAATCGATTCGATGAAAACATCGCGATCGGTAAATGGCGTCCGCTGCAGCCACGTTTCGACGGCGGCCTCACCGGCGTTGTACGAAGCAATCGCGAGCGTGTCATTGCCGTTCATCAAGGCGAGCTTCTGTGCGTACTCGGCCGCACCGACGGCGATGTTCTTGACCGGATCGAAGAGGTCGTCGCGCGTGATCTCACCGAGACCGCCGTTCGTGCCGATGCGCGACGCCTCGGCCGGCATGATCTGCATCAGTCCGACTGCGCCGGCATTCGAAACCGTCGTCGGCTCGAACCCGCTTTCCTGCCGGATGATCGAGGCGACGAGATACGGATCGAGATTGCGCCGCGCGGCCTCGCTCTGAATCGTCTCCCAGTAGGCGAGGGGATAGAGGATCTGCCAGAAGCGCGGAGGAATGTTCGTGCCGCCGTGCCGGATGAACGGACGGAACTGCCGCTGCAATACGCCGTTCGCTTTGAACGGCTCGCCGCCGCGCACATAGACGTCGGCCAGGAGGAACTGCACACCCGGATTGTCGGCGTACTTCGCGGCGACGACTTTCATCTCGCGCGCGGCCGCGCGATGGAGACCGATCTCCAGCAATTCATCGACGATCGCGAAGCGCGGATCGTCGACTTTCAGGAGCTCGGCCTCGATGTCCGGAAAGGAATTCGCGGATGTTGCCGCCATCGACGATGACGACATCGACGCAATCTCGGGCCACAGCTCTTTGGCGCGATACGCGTAATAGCTGAACGGATATTCGTCGACGATCTGCCGTGCCTTCGCATTGCGCTCGTCGGGGCGGCCGAGGCGTTCGAGCGTTTTTGCCGACCAGAAGAGCGAGTTCGTCTTCCAGTCACCGTCCGGGTAGGAACGGATGTAGCGATCGTACGTCTTCAATGCTTCCGCATCTTTGCCCCACAGCGTGTACGTCCAGCCGAGGTTCCAGAGATTCTCGCCGTCGCTTCCGGCGGCGCCGGCCTCGATCGCGTTCGTCAGATCGTCGACCGACTTCGCATAATCGATTTCGTCGGTGACGTAATACTTCGCGCGCTGGACGCGCGCTTCGCTGGCCTGTGCGCTCGCTGGAAATTCGGTTTCGAGACGCGCCAGTCCGGCGAGAAACTCCGGACGGCGATCGTCGCGCCACGCCGCGCGTGCGCGCAGCAGAATCAGCGCGGGGTCGGTGAGCGTCTCGTCTTTCGTCTCGTCGAGCAACTGCGAGTAGTTGCGCGAGTTGAACAGCGCCCGCAGATGAATCGCGCGCGCCTCGGCGGCCTTCTCCGGAATCTGCGCGAAGAGCTCGAGCGCCTGGTCATAACGATTCGCGCGCGAGAGTTTCGACGCCAGCGCGAGCTTCTGCTCCGGCGTCCATTGCGCGATCTCGCTCTTCAGGAAGCCATAGGTCTGTTCCGTATAGCGGCCGTTCGTGTAGTCATTGATGAGGCGCACGCGCGTGGCGGTCGCGAGATCGGTACGCCCCGCCTTCGCCAGCGCGGTGGCCATCGAAACGAAATCGGCTTCGGTGTGTTCGTCGATGGCGACGTTCATGGCCTGTTGATGCGCGGCGTCGGTTGCCGCGCGGTCGCCGAGCTGCGCGTAGATCTGCGGAAGCCGCAGCCGCGCGACCGTCGCCGCGGTGGTGTCGCTGAGGGCGATGATTTCCGATGCGGTCGCGGCGGCATTCGAAAGGTCGCCGAGCCCCACGTATGCATCGACGAGACGCAAACGGAGGAACGGTGCCACCGCCGGGTTCTTCGCCGCCGCATCGATCAGCGCCGGCACCGCGTCGGCCCACTTCTTCTCTTCGTGGAGTTTCAATGCATCGCGTGCGACGTCGCGACGGTCGCGCGGCGCCTCCGCTTTCGCGACGACCTTCGGCAACGGCGCCTCGGGGGCGGGCGCCGGCGGCGGCGTCTGCGAGCAGCCGAGAACCGCGGCTGTAGTAACGGCGACGGCGACAACTACCGCAACACTCTTACCCATCTCTCCCCCTCACTCTCGAATCCGACGCGGCGGAAGAATTCCTGTGCGTCGCGGGCGTCATCGACGACGACGCGGTTGCGATCCATCTTTCTCGCGAGTTGTTCCACCTCGCGCAGCATCACGCGGCCGATCCACTTTCTCCGAAGGTCGCGGGCGACGACGATGTCGGCGATGCGCAGGGCATCGTCAGCGAGGTCGAGCGAGACCACCGCGACGACGTCGCCGAGGAGCTTTCCGAGCAGTCCCCATGCCGGGGTGGAAAGAGAGCATTCCTGCCTCTGAAAAAACGCGTTCAGGGCGTCGTCATCAGCGGGGTCGATGGGGCGTACGAAGAGTCGAAGTCCGCGCATAAAGTTCGTCTAAGTCTCGCAGTTTAATGCTCTTATCACATATTCCCTGAAGCAAATAATTTCTTGACAAAGATTAGGTGCCCTGTGAGACTTCGGGCCGGCCCACCCCAGCAAAAAACGAAGCGTAAAGCGACTTGACTATGAACGTGCAGCAGGCGATCGCCCAATTCCTCGAGCATGGGCAGACGGTTCGAAATTTGTCGGATCGGACACTCCGCGCGTACCAGTCTGACCTGGCGCAGTTTCACCTGCACATGGATGGCCGGCCTGCGATCGAGATCACATCCGCGGACCTCGAGGGCTACCTCGACAAACTCGGCGGCGGTCCGTATCGCGACACGTCGATCCGTCGCAAAGTCGCCGCGCTGAAAGTCTTCTTCCGCTTCCTCGAGGAGCAGGGAATCGTCTCCGAATCACCCGCCCGCAAGCTCAAGATCAAGAAGCCGGTCGAGAACCGCGTTCCGACTGTCCTCTCACCGCGCGAAGTGCGCGCTCTTCTGGCCGCGCCGAAGGAACAGGTCGAAGAGTTGTCGGCGTCACGCGATCACTCGGCGGGCAGCCGCAATCGTTACTTCTGCGCGGTGCGCGATAACGTCATCCTCGAGCTGCTCTTCTCCACCGGCATTCGCATCGGCGAGCTGGTGGCGCTGAACGTCTCGGACGTCGATCTCGATCGCAAGCAGATTCAGATCACCGGACGCGCTACCCGCGGCCGCGTGGTCGTCGTCAGCGAAAACGTCGTCGAGTCTCTCCGGCAGTACATCGGCCAGCGCGGCGATCGCGCGCTTTCGACCGCGGCGCTCTTCGTCGGCCGCTCCGGCACGCGCCTCACGATCTATTCGATCGAGAACATTTTCAAAAAGCACGTCCGTCTCGCGGAGATCAAACGCCACGTCACGCCGCATTCGCTGCGCCACACCATGGCGGCCATGCTCGTTTCGTCCGGCACCGACATCCGCGAAGTGCAGGAGATCCTCGGCCACGCGTCGATCCTCTCGACGCAGGTCTACACCCGCCTCCCGATTCAGAAGCGCCGCAACAACGGCCACGCCCAAGTCGCCCGCGTCGTCGTCGCCGCCCCACCCGAGCCCTCGGTCGCCCGCATCCCCATCAAAAAATAGGCCGGCACGGCCGGCGGCGCGGGTTGCTTCGCCGGTTGGACGCGCGGCTGTGTGCGCTTTGAATTCGTAAAGAGCGCCATGGGCTGAACACGTCCCGTTGCGGCCGCACGAACGCCGCCCACAAGCCAACCGCACGTGACGCCTGCGCAGCGACCAGCGCAGCCGGCCGTGCCGGCCGCACGTGACGCCTGCGAAAGCGACCAGCGCAGCCGGCCGTGCCGGCCGGCCGGCAACATCTTTGGGGTGGGGCCGTAATACGGCGACATGCTGACGATCGAATCGGTCTCCAAGCGTTTCCGTTCCGGCAATTACGGTGTTCGCGACGTCTCCTTCCAGGTGAATGGCGGCGTTCTTGGTCTGCTCGGGCCGAATGGCGCGGGCAAGACCACGCTGATGCAGATGCTCGCGACGGTCACGAAGCCGACGCAGGGTCGCATCACGTTTCGCGGGACCGACGTGCTTGCCAAACCCGATGTGCTGCGGCGCAAGCTCGGGTATCTGCCGCAGGACTTCGGCGTTTACGAGAACCTCACCGCCATCGAGTTCCTCAGCTACTTCGCCGCGCTGAAAGGCGTGCGCGGCAAGACGAAGATTCAGGACATGCTCGAGATGGTGAATCTGCATCACGTCGCGAACCGCGCCGTCGGCGGATTCTCCGGCGGTATGAAGCAGCGCCTCGGCATCGCGCAGGCGCTCATCAACGATCCCGATCTCGTCATCGTCGATGAACCGACGGCCGGCCTCGATCCCGAAGAGCGCGTTCGTTTTCGCAACGTCCTCTCCGATCTCGGCGGCGAGCGTCTGGTGATCCTCTCGACGCACATCGTCTCCGACGTCGAGTCGATCGCCACCGAGATCGCCATCATGAAAGAAGGGCAGCTCGTCACGCTCGCCACTCCCGAAGCGTTGATGAAAGAAGCGGAAGGAAACGTGTGGGAGGCGGTGCTGCCGTCGCAGCAGTTCGATGAGCTGCGCCGCACGATGAACGTCTCCGGCGCGGTGCGGAAGTCCGACGGCGTGCATGCGCGGTTCGTCTCGCCCGTGCGTCCCGTCGCGCATGCGACGCCGGCCGAGCCGACGCTCGAAGATGCGTTCCTCTTCACGATGAAGGCAACTCCTCGGGCGGTCGTGGAGGCGGTGGCATGAGCGAGCGTCTGCATCGCCTGCTCGCCGTCGTGCGTGCGGACTTCCTGATCCGCCTGCGCAGGCCTTCGACCGCGGTCGTGTTCGTCCTGCTGTCGATTCTTCCGTACTTCTGGATTCCGCTGCCGGCGACGGGGCGCGCGCTCATCGTCATCCGGGATCAGCGGGCGCTCTACACGTCGGCCACGATCGGCATGGCCACCGCCCTCATCGCCACGATTTTCATCGGGCTGGTCGGCTTCTATGTCATCTCCAATGCGTTGCGTCGCGACGTTCTGACGCGCTGTGGATACGTTGCCGCCTCCACGACCATGCGCGGCAGCGAATACATCGTCGGCAAGTTTCTCGGCAACGTTGCCTTTCTGACGGTGTTCACGCTCGGCTACATGGCCACGGCCATGGCCATGGTGCTGGTGCGGGGAGAGGCTCCGCTGGAGCCGCTCGTCTTCGCCGGGCAATACCTCCTGCTGCTGCCGCCGATGATCGTCTTCGTCTCGGCGATCTCGATCCTCTTCGAATGCACGCCGGTGCTGCGTTCGAAGTTCGGCGACGTGCTGTATTTCTTCCTGTGGGTCGGCACGACCGGCACGATCACGGCGTCGCTGGAGCAGGGCACCGGACCGAAGTGGCTCGCGTACTTCGATCTCTCCGGAATGGGACTGCTGCTGTTGCAGATGAAGCAGTACTACCACACGACGTCGCTCTCGATCGGCGCGACGACATTCGACGCGGCCAAGGGCGTTTTCCAGTTCAGCGGATTGCATCTGAATGACGGCTGGCTGGCGGCGCGTCTGGCCGCATCGCTCTGGCCTCTTTCGCTGCTCGCCATCGCCCGCCTCTTCTTCCACCGCTTCGATCCGGCGCGCGTGCGCTCGGCGCCCGACGCGAAATCGCGCGGTTCGTGGCTGGGACGTCTCAACTTCATTGCGAAGCCGATCGCGCGCCTCTTCGTGCGCGGCGGAAACGCGCTCGTGTCGCTCGCGGGCAGCTCGTCGTTCGCACGTTCGGCCGCAACCGATGCCGTGGCGACGATCGCCGCGTTCCCGCTGACCAGCATCGCCATGATCGGCTTTGCGATTGCGGCGCTCGCATCGCCGAGCGCGAAGACACTGCTGGTCGGCGTCATGCCGATCGCGTTCGCCGGCTGCGCGATCGCCATCGCCGACATCGCCTCGCGCGAGAAGCGCTCCGCCACCTCGGCGCTCATCTTCGCCACACCGTCGCTGCGCACGGCCTTCGTCTGGTGGAAGTTCGCCAGCGCGCTGCTCGTCGCCTTCGCGTTCCTCGGCGTGCCGTTTCTCCGCGTGCTGCTGCTGCAGCCGGCGTCGGCCTTGCCGCTGGCCATCGGCATTCTCTTCACCGCCGCGGCCGCGACGACACTTGGCATCGTCAGCAGCAATCCGAAGACGTTCATCGTCGGCTTCCTGACGTTCTGGTACATCGCCCTCAGCGACAAAGGGCAGACGCCGACGTTCGACTTTGCCGGCTGGTTCGGTACCGCCACGCCGCGTGTGCTGGCGAGCTACGCCGCTCTCTCGTTCGTGCTGCTGATCATCGCGGAGCTGTTTCACCGCCAGGAGCTCCGCAGACGCTGGTGAATCACTCGCGCTTCGCAACATCCGCCTGAGTTGCGCGCCGGCCGGGTCCTGCACCACCGCCGAGGATCAGATGACGGTCCGGCGGCGCCACGTTCGGTACCAGCTACCATGGGAGAGGCATCCGAAAAACGAAAGAGAGCGACGCACATGAGCGATACCACCGCCGAGCCGGTTCCGGCCACAACCGACGAGCATCCCGGTCTCGTGGTTGTGGGCCTCGGTGGCTCGGCGGGATCGATCCCGGCCTTCCGCGAGTTCTTCCGGCACGTTCCGGCCGACAGCGAGATGGCGTACGTCGTGGTGGTCCATCTCTCGCCCGAGCATGAGAGCCGTCTTGCGGACGTCCTGCAGGGCTCGACGACTTTGCCGGTCACGCAGGTGCTCGATGCGGTGAAGGTCGAGCCGAATCGCGTCTACGTCATTCCGCCGAACAAGAGTCTGGCCATGAGCGACGGCACCCTGCTGGTGTCGGACGTCACGGGATTCGCCGAGCGCCGCGCGCCGATCGACATCTTTTTCCGCACGCTCGCTGACACACACGACGCGCGCGCGGTTTGCGTCGTTCTGTCCGGCTCGGGCTCCGATGGTTCGATGGGCCTGCGTCGCATCAAAGAAAACAACGGACTGGCCATCGTGCAGGAGCCCACCGAGGCGCAGTTCGACGGCATGCCGCGCAGCTCGATCGCCACGGGACTCGTCGACTTCATCCTTCCGGTCGCCGACATGCCGAGCCGGGTGATCGCGTATCGCGATCAGCTGCGCGCGTCACCGCTGGCGCGAAGCGAGCCGCTGGGTGGCGACGAGCAGGCGCTCATCGACATCTTCACGTTCCTGCGCGTGCGCACCGGCCACGACTTCACGAACTACAAACGCCCCACGATCCTGCGCCGGATCGAGCGGCGCCTGGCCGTGCGCGAGATCCCGCGGCTTTCGGACTATGCGAATTTCCTGCGCAATCAGCCGGAGGAAGCCGAGGCGCTGCTTCGCGAGCTGCTGATCAGCGTCACCAACTTCTTTCGCGACCGCGAGGTGTGGGACCGCGTCGAGGAGACGATCGTTCCGAGGCTGTTCGCCGGCAAAGGCTCGGACGATTACGTGCGCGTCTGGGTCGCCGGTTGTGCGACGGGGGAGGAGGCCTACACGGTGGCCATGATCCTCGCCGATGCCGCGATGGAGCTCGCCTCGCCGCCGGAGATTCAGATCTTCGCCTCCGATCTCGACGAGCAGGCGATCGCGAAGGCGCGCAACGGCTTTTACACCGCCGCCGAAACTGCAGACGTTTCGCCCGAGCGTCTGCGCCGTCATTTCGTTCCCGATCACGACGGATTTCGCATCCGCCGCGAGCTGCGCGAGCTCGTGCTGTTCGCGAATCACAACCTCATCAAGGATCCGCCGTTCTCGCACGTCGACTTCGTCACCTGCCGGAACGTTCTGATCTACCTCAATCGCAGCGCGCAGGAGCGGGCGATGGCCGTGCTGCATTTCGCGTTGGAGCCGGGCGGTTACCTGCTCCTCGGCACGGCCGAGACGGTCGACGGAGCCATGCAGCTCTTCTCGACGATCGACAAGGCTCACCACATTTACGAGAGCCGGGCCGTCCCCCGCCTTGTCGCCGTTACCTCCGGCGCGAGGGCGACGGTGGCCGCCGATCTGCGCACCGCCACTCCAGTCCACGACGCACGCGGCGGCGGACGTCACCGCTTCGGACCGATCGAACTGCATCAGCGATTGCTCGAACACTATGCACCGCCGTCGCTGATCGTCGACGACCAGTACAACATCGTCCACGTCTCCGAACACGCGGTTCGCTACGTGCAGTTCGCCCCCGGCGAGCCGTCGATCAATCTCCTGCAGGTTGCACTGCCCGAGCTGCGCATCCCGCTCCGCACGGCTCTCTTTCAAGCGGAGCAGAAGCACACCACCGTCGTAGTGCATGCCGCCGATCATCAGCATGGCGATTCCTCGGCGGCACTCACTCTGATCGTGCGTCCGGAACAACGCGCCGGCGATCCGGCGCGCGGCTACTTCCTCGTGCTCTTCGACGAAACGACGGAAGGCGGTGGCGTCCTTCCGCGCGCCGCGGCTTCGCCCGCCGAGCCGCCAGCACCGCATCTCGAGGAGGAGGTGGTCCGCCTCCGCTCGCAGATGCGAGCCACGGTCGAGCAGTACGAGGTTCAGGCCGAGGAGGCGAGGGCCGCGAACGAGGAGCTGCAGGCGATCAATGAGGAGCTGCGCTCGACGGCCGAGGAGCTCGAGACGAGCCAGGAGGAGCTGCAGTCGCTCAACGAGGAGCTGCAGACCGTCAATCAGGAACTGAAGATCAAGATCGACGAAGTCAGTCACGCCAACAGCGACATGCGCAATCTCATGAGCTCGACCGAGATCGGTACGATCTTCGTCGACCGCGGCCTGCGCGTGCGTCTCTTCACCCCTCGCATTCGCGACGTCTTCAATCTCATCGCCGGAGACGTCGGACGGCCGTTGCTCGACATCAGCAGCAGGCTGAAGATCGACAATCTGGCCGGGGACGTCGAGGCGGTGATGGAGCGGCTGCAGACCATCGAACGCGAGGTGCAGACCCATGACGGGCGCTGGCATCTCATGCGCCTCCTGCCGTACCGCACCGCGGACGATCACATCGACGGTACGGTGCTGACGTTCGTCGACGTCACGGATCGCAAGCGGGCCGACGACGCACTGCGTCTGACCGAGGATCGGAACCGCATCATCGTCGAGAGCGCGCGTGACTACGTGATCATCACCACCGATACCGAGGGTCTGATCACGAGCTGGTCTCCCGGCGCCGAGACCGCGTTCGGCTGGACCGCCTCCGACGTCATCGGCCAGTCGCTGGCCATCACGTTTTCAGCCGAGGATCGTGCCGACGGCGTACCGGAGACCGAGCGCAAGACGGCTCGCGAGCACGACGCTGCGCCCGACGTGCGCTGGCACGTGCGCAAGGATGGTGCGCGCGTCTTCATCGACGGCACGACGCGCGTGCTGCGCGGACTCGGAGGAGAGGTCCGCGGGTTCCTCAAGATCGGGCAGGACGTGACCGAGCGGCGCAGAACCGAGATGGCGCTCCGCGATTCCGAGGGACGTCTGCAGACGATCGCCGATCTGGTTCCGGACCTCCTCTGGAGCCATGACGTGGCAGGGGAGGCCGACTGGTACAACCAGCGCTGGCTGGAGTACCCCGGGCAGACGTTCGAGAAAGCGGGAGGCCGGGGCTGGCTGACGGCCATTCATCCGGAGGATCGCGAGATGTCGCGAGTCAGCTTCCTCACCGCAATCAAGGCGGGCGTGCCGCTTCGCCATGAGCGGCGCATCCGCAGTGCCGCCGGAACCTATCGCTGGTTTCTCGTCCAGTCCGGACCGTTGCGCGATGCCAATGGCGAAATCATTCGCTGGTTCGGCGCCGCCACCGACATTCATCAGGAGCGGGTCGCGCGCGACGTGCTCGAAGAACGCGTACGCGAGAGAACGCAGCAGCTGGAGGAGCTGAGCGGGCAGCGGCAGCAACTGCTCGAGCGGCTGGTCATGGCCACCGAGGAAGAGCGTCGCCGCATCGCGCGCGAGCTGCACGACGAGCTCGGCCAGCACATCACCGCACTGCGCGTCGGTCTCGATCAACCGGAGGCTCAATCGCTCCAGAGAATGCAGAGCATCGTGCAGCGGCTCGACGAAACGGTCGATCGTCTGACGCTCGAGCTGCGCACGCCGGTGCTCGATCACATCGGCCTGCACGGCGCGATCACGACGCTCGCCGAGGCCTACGCCCTCTCCAGCGGGATCCGCATCGACGTTCACCTGCCCGCGGTTGAGGACGAGCGCTTCAGCGATGCGATCGAGACGACGCTCTATCGCGTCGCGCAGGAAGCGCTCACGAACGTGCTGAAGCACGCGGAGGCAACGACCGCCAGCATCATTCTCGAACGGGAAGGCGACACGCTGCGGATGATCGTCGAAGATGACGGTCATGGATTCGACGCGGATGGTGCGCTTGCCGGCACTGCCGCCCGCGGACGGTTTGGTCTCATCGGAATGCGCGAGCGGCTCGCGCTCGTCGGCGGCTCGCTGACCATCGAGGCGGCGTCGGGCAGCGGCACGGCCATCTACGCGCGCGTACCGCTCAAGAACCCCTCATGACCAGAGCACGCGTGTTTCTCATCGACGATCACGGCGTGTTGCGGCAGGGGCTTCGTCTGCTGATCGATGCGGAGGCCGACATGGCCGTCGTCGGTGAGGCCGAACGGGGTCGCGGCGCGTGCGGTGCGGTGCAACGCGCCGGCGGCGCGGACGTGATCATCGTCGACATCTCGATGCCGGACACCACCGGTGCTCAGGTCGCCGCGGAACTGCGCGCCGCCTTCCCGACCACGAAAATCGTGGCCCTGACGCGTCATGCCGAGAAAGCGTACGTGCAGCAGATGCTGCAGAACGGCGCAGACGCGTACGTGCTCAAGCAGACCGCCGGCGACGCGCTGCTGACCGCGATCCGTACGACGATGCGCGGAGGTACCTATCTCGATCCTGCCGTTGCCGGCAAAGTGGTCGATGCAGGATCACCCGTGCGAGGTGCCGGCGCCGGCGAAGTGACGCCCCGCGAGCGCGAAGTCCTGACCATGGTTGCCTGGGGACACACCAACAAAGAGATCGCGTCGGTTCTCGGCATTACAGTGAAGACTGTCGAAACGCACAAGATGAACGCGATGCAGAAGCTCGAGCTCGCGAGCCGTGCGGAGCTGGTCCGCTACGCCATGGCGCAGGGATGGCTGGAGCGGCAGTGATCGCGTTTGCGGCGCGGCGCCTCGGAAGCGAGTTGCGCGGCAGCAGTCGATGCCGCGTGAAAAACATCTGCACGCGTGCGGCTCCCGCCGAGGCCTTCGATCAATTGTCAGAACAATCCTTCGAGGTGCTCGTCAGTGATATCGCCATGCCGACAGAGGATGGGCACTCCCTCGCTCGGCGCGTCCGTGCTCGCGATGACGAGAAGTCGCGCATTCCCGCGGTTGCCCTGACCGCGGAAAACACACGATCTCCGCTCCCCAGGCGGCGTAGCTCAGTTGGTACAGGAGGAGGCTTTTGAGCTCCTCTTCGACACTCTTTCGCTCAACGCACGCGGCGCTGCGCGCGCTTCCAGCGGTCAGTGGCACGCCTCGCGCTTGGTACGGGCGTGATGTCTGACGCTGCTCCGCAGTCCCGAGACGGGAAAGACATTCACGTCGTGTTTCCGGCGAATTCCGCGAGAGAGCAACTGAGCGCGCTCTCCGCGGAACTGCTGTCACGACGGGACGTGATTCTGGATGCGTGGCGTGCTTACGGGGACGTCGTGCCGGGCCAGAACATCGGTGCCTCGCTCTCTCGCGCGCAATTCAATGACCACATTCCTGCCGTTCTCGACTCCCTCTCGCACACCCTCAAGGCATGGCCGGAAGTGCCGGGCACCCCTGCAGTGCATGGGGAAGGCGACAAGGTCGCGGATCACGGCGTGCAACGGTGGCAGCAGGGCTATTCGCTGAGCGAAGTCCTCCGCGAGTGGGGATATCTGCAGATGTGCGTTGCGGCCGAACTGGAACGCTACGCGGCCGGCCATCCCTCGCTCGAACCAAGCGTCATGCCGAATGCGCGCCGGATCTGGGTTCAGTTGTGCGCGGATGGCGTCACGGCCAGCGCCACGCAGTATGGCCGTCTCCAGCAGACGGAGTCGGCCGGGCACGTCAATGCGTTAGAACGGGCGCTGGCGGCGCTGCACACCATGGAGCAGTCACGAGCCGAGGCGTGGCGGACCGCGGCGCATGATCTTCGTGGAAGCGTTACCGTCGTAAGGGGCGCCGCGACGCTGAACGCGAGCGGCGCATCGCTTCCGGAGCTCGTGCGCACCGAAGTCGCAGAGATGCTCAGCAAAGGTGTCTCATCGCTCAACGATATGCTGAACGACCTCTTGAGCCTCGCCCGTCTCGAGGCGGGCCACGAGCAACGCACCGTGACCGCGTTCGATGCCGCGGTGTTGTTGCGCGATTTCTGCACCGCATCCCAGGCCGCGGCGACGGATCGAGGGCTGTTTCTGAAGATGGACGGCCCGAGCACGCTGCCGGTCGAGGGCGACAAACCGAAAGTCCTGCGCATCCTTCAGAACTTGCTTCTCAACGCGGTGAAATACACCGAGCGCGGTGGGATTTCCGTCAGCTGGGGCCTCGACGAAACTCGAGACACGGACCGCTGGACATTCTCCGTCCAGGACACCGGCGCGGGAATCGACGAGGCCAACGCCGCCGCGTTCGCGCGGGAACTGCACGATGCGACAGGGGTCGCTGATGAGGCGAGAGAGGCGAGCACCGACCGCCGGCGCGACATGGCCGGCGCGGCGACAGCCCCTTCGGCTTCTGCCGAGGCGCCGGCGAGCGAACAGCATGGTGAGGGCGTTGGGTTGGCGATCGTCAAGCGGCTCTGCGAGCTGCTGGGGGCGAGCTTGGAGCTCGCGACAAAGCGCGGACACGGCTCCACGTTTCGCGTGATCCTGCCGTGCAAGTACGACGAGGGGGCACCATGACTGGACACGACATCATCGTCATCGGCACTTCCGCCGGTGGCTTGAAGGCTCTGAGTGCCGTGCTCAGCGAGATCCCTCCCGGCATCGGCGCTGCCATCTTCGTCGTTCAGCATTTGGCTGCCAACAAGAAGAGCTATCTGCCGAAACTGCTCGGAGACATCACCGATCTACCGGTCAGCTCTCCGGCTGACGGCGAGCCCTTTCAAACCGGACACGTATACGTCGCTGCTCCCGACCATCACCTTCTGCTCAACGATGGCCGCGTTCGCGTCCTGCGCGGTCCTCAGGAGAATCGGTTCCGGCCTTCCATCGATGCTCTCTTTCGCTCCGCCGCGCGCTCGCACGGTTCGCGCGTCATCGGAATGGTGCTGACGGGATACCTCGACGACGGTACCGTCGGCTTGCAGACCATCAAGAAGCGCGGCGGAATCACGGTTGTCCAAGACCCGAGCGAAGCCGAGTATCCGAGCATGCCGAGGATTGCGCTGCGCTATGTGAAAGTCGATCACACCGTTCCGATCGCGGAGGCAGGCGCCCTGCTGACCCGACTGGTTGCCGAGCCACCGGCCCGGCCCGACGACTTTCCGACGACGCCGGCGATCGAAATCGAATCGAACATCGCGGAGCAGGTCATGAACACCAAGGAGTTCCTCGCCAGCGTTGAGCAGATCGGAGCGCGAACGACGTATACCTGTCCTGATTGCAATGGAGCGATCTGGCAGATCGGCGACGAGGAACCTCTCAAGCTTCGCTGTCACGTCGGGCACTCGTTTACCGGCGAGGTCTTCTCAGCCGAGCAGAGTCAAAGCATCGAGAGCGCTCTTTGGTCAGCCATCCGGATCATGGAAGAGAAGGTCACCTTCTCCCGTCAGCTCGCCGAGCGCAAGAGAAAGCAGAGCATGATCGAGGAAGCACAGGCCTACGAGAGAGAGGCCGACGCCATCGATGGCGACGTAACCAGAGTTCGCGACCTAATCGTCTGTGGAATCGGCAAGCGGGACCGGGTCGCCGAAGATCCCGGCAGCGCGTAATCGAAAAACGAGCTGCCGCGGTCCTCGGGCGTCGCCCGCTGGTTGCTTTGGCTTCGTCTGCCGATACGCGATCACTGATCGCCACGCGCTCCGAAGGCAGGCCGAGCAGCGTGCAACCCTTCCTCTGCCAAGCCCGGATGTGGGAACTCATCGCGGTGGTGATTGCCGCTGTGTCGTGATCTCCGCAATTTCAGACGCGAACATCGAGACGGTCGCCAATGGACAATGTCGCAGCCAAGTAACGATCCTTGCACCGTTATTGGCCACTGTTTCAGTCCTCGACGACGACACCCATTCCTACCCTTGGACCAGAACAGCGTGATAAAATGCGCCGCGCGCTGTGAGGGAACCTTCTGGCGCTGGTAACTCTCAGAAAACACGAGACTTTCCTTCGACAAGCGGGCGTAGCTCAGTTGGTAGAGTAGGAGCTTCCCAAGCTCTTGGTCGCGGGTTCGAATCCCGTCGCCCGCTCCAAATTAAGTCCTGAAAACCTCGCGCTTTACTAAATCAGCCATACCTAATGACTGCCCTGATTCTTGTGCTTGGGTGTCACTCCGGGTGTCACGGCTGACGCGCTTCTGACTGCGGTTGAGGGCGTCGAGCATGCGATCAAGCGCATGCTCGTTGGGCTTTCGTACCCTTCAGAGATCCCTGACGGTTGTGTGCCCAAGCGCATCGCGAATGTCGAGCAGGGAAAGGCTCTCGCTGGCCAAGTTGCTCGCGAAGCTATGTCTCAGGTCATTCAGCCTGCATCGTCTCGTGATCCCCGCGAACTTCTGCGCGAGGGTGAAATAGCGCCGAAGCGCGTGGATTCTGAATAAGACCGACCCTCGCCGGTCGTGAAGACGTATTACGTGCTCATGACGGGCGCAACGTTGTCTCGACGATCACTGCTCGGCAACGGGCAGAGATTGCGACCACGGCGGGCTGCGTCGTGATCGCCACCACGTTCTTCGTGAGATCAACACTCGACCGTTTCAGCAGGCGCAGGTCACTTTCCCGAAGTCCGAGATCGATGGCGCGGTGAGCATGAGTTTCGACCGCCGGAACCGCTTGAAACGTCCACCACATCGTGAAGAGGGCACGAGAGGAAGCCGGGCTGCCGTCCCGGTGCACCCTCACATGCTCCGGCACGCCAAGGGATTCAACCTCGCGCAGAAGGGCGTGGATACGCGGGCGATTCAGGGGTTCCTCGGACACCGAGACATCAAGAGCACCGTCATCTACACCGAGCTTGACCCGGCGCGATTCAAAGGGCCGGAGAGCGACTGAACCAGCGGGTGCGGGGAGCAATCCGCACCAATCGAGCACCGCAAAACGCGCGGGACTCCCCCGACTGTACGAACACCGTCGTCCGGTCGGGGAACCACGCTTGCCGCCTGCCGCTACAAGGCAGCCTAAAAGTTGAGCAAGAAGAACATTGCGTTTCGTCTGCGAGCGGTATCGTCGTGCCATGCCGAAACGAGTGGTTTGAGTGTGCGCGCGAAGGCTACGCCTGCCGCCCCGATCAGAGCGCCGTATCCGATACCCGGCATGAGATGAATCAGTATCGGAGCGGAGGCCGCTGCGGCAATGACATCAGCAGACAGCAGGCTCGTCGCGGCGTCCCCAAACAACTTGCGCCAGACATCGCGCTTCGAGTCGCGCGCTTTCTGCACTTCGGGGAGAACACGCCGAGTGATCGAATCTCGAATCTCACCGAGCGCCTTCTCCGACCACGGATCTTCCCGCAGTTCGGCTTCAACCTGCCGCAGAAACATCCTGAACCGCTGTGCAGCTTCGGCCGTGGCTTCGCGATACTTCAGGATGTCTGCGACGGATCGTGTAGCTAGCGCATTCCGCGAGACAATCTCGGTCGCAATCGACCACGAGAGGGTGTTCAGTCTCGAACGCCTTCGTGCTGGCATGGACGCAAGGCCGTAGTGCTCCGGCTCGCTGACAAGCTGCCGTCGTAGCTTTGCGTTCAACATGGACGCGAACAGCGGATTTGGCGCGACCGGAATGACGTGCGATTCGGATGCGTAGGCGAGAGCAGTGTTGATGCGCTCCGAGCAGAGCGCAGCGAATGCGTGTTGCTGCCGCAGAACGGGACGGATGGAACATCCGCCACCACGTATTTGCATCCTGTCGTCGCGCGGGATGGTTAACCGGGGATGCCGCGCTCTTTCCACGCGATCCACGAACGTGGAGTCGTTGAGATCCTCATCGACGACATGCTGAAGCGGATGCCAAGAGCTTGAGTCTTCAAATCTCTCGTCGCGAAGCGGGATGCAGATGCTCTTTGATTCGAGCATCTCGTAAGTCGCCATCAAACGTCTCATCGGGTCGTCCCACGCGCTCTCTTCGGAGGAATACATCAACGCCCGATACGCCCGTTGGGGCGTGGCGAACGCGATCTCTAGCGTTGCGTCATGAAACGACCAGCGCTTCGTGATGCTCGACTCGAAACCTTCGTTTAGATGCGTATCGTTGGGCAGGAAAAAGACACGGTCATACAGAAGGAGGAGGAGCTTCAGCTCCGTCTCATCGAGACAAACGATGTACGGGTAGTAGATCGCGTCGAAACTTTGCTCGTTCATCGCGTCCGTCATTCTAGCCACGCGACGCCATGTCTCCTCGACGCGAGTCCCCTGCGCACCACTCTAAGTTCGCTTCGTGCGAGGCTGCGGAGTGCGGGCCGCGCGCCGCGCATTCTACGCAGCGTAGACTGGATCGCACCAGATCCGCGTCAACACGTCGAAGCGTTGACGTGTGCGCCTTATGCTCGTAGCCTGACGTTCGGTTCAATACGGCCTTCAGGTCGTAACGGAAAGAGCCAGTCGGACGCGAATCCGCACTGGCTCTTTGGCAGGGACCACCCCTTCGAGACGGGGCACTGCGCTCGGAAGAGCCGGACGATACGTCTGGCGTGCACACCTCGTCAACTTGGCCGGAACGACGCTGCGGCAGAGGAGGTGTGTCCCTTGAGCAAACGCAACGTCCACACGGTTCCCCACGAGAATGGGTGGGCGAACGTTCGCCCCGGTAGCGACCGGGCGTCGTCCGTCCATTCAACTCAGGCCGAAGCCATCGAGCGCGGTAGAGAGATCGCTCGCAACGACCGTTCGGAACACGTCATCCACGGCACGAACGGCCAGATTCGCGAGAAGAACTCCTACGGCAGCGATGACTTCCCGCCGAAGGGTTAGCCGCAACGGAGAGGAGGACCGAGACATGGGCTTCCTCTCCATCGAAAGTTCTCCACCTTGCCGCTCGCCTCTCACCTCATGTTCAAGCACCGTGACGTGCTTGCCGATCCGACTCTCGGAAAGGGAGATCGTCTACCAAAGCAATTCCACGAGCAGGTCCTACGATGCGCAAGCGACACCGGGCTAAACGTCTTCGCGACAATTAACAACCGCTTCATCATCGACGGTCTGCCCGCACGTGAGCATGGGATGCTCGAACTTGAATTCCTGAGCGATTCGACTCGAACAAAGCTCTCTCGCATCAGGGCGCGGCGAGGTCGGGAAGAACCGAGCAGCGTGCTTTTCACAAGGGTCGGCGCACTCATAACGCTGAAGGCGATGCTGGCCTTGGGATCACGTGATGCATTCACTCGAACGGCAGTTGGCGCATGCGCGCTCCACGCGAACGACTACGCCGAATCTGATGACACCTCTTCGCTCAGCAGCGGGATCTTGTCCGTCGTTGCGGAGTTCGCGCCCGTCCGAGACCTTCAGAATCCACCTGAAGCAGGCCCGCTATTTCGCCGTTTCGGTTACATCTATCAGAAGCTCCTGACGCAGCACGCCGAGATGCGGCAGCTCATTCGCGACGAACTGCACTGCGAAGTCGAAGAGCTGACGTTCAGCGGGTTACCTTTCGACAAGTACTTCTCGATCCTATTTGGGATCTACGCGGTCACGCTCGCGGCCGCAAAACGCAAGCCGTACCCAACATCGATCTTTGACCTGCGGGACATAGCTGAGAAGGTCCAGATCCACGAACGCGATCTCCTCAATTTTGTCCGCGAGCGTTCGATGACGGAAATCGAAGCACGTAAGCAGATCGGTCCGATCACCAACGCGGAAGGGTTCGCAGTGGTCGCGACCGACAGCCGGTGGGCGACCGATTTTCGGGTCTTCAGAAATAGACCCCTCCTTGAGTTACGCGACGGTAGGTTCATGGTTCTCGATCTTCAGTTTCTGCATGAAAGCGCGTCACGCGGGTTGTATTGGTCGCTGTTTCATCGCCTGTCGGATGAAGCGAAGCGACGGTTTGCGGCAGCATGGGGTGACCTATTCGAGACGTACGTCCTCGACCTTGTCCGACACTACTTCCCGGATCTACGTGGGAACGAGGACGTTGCGGGGCGAGAGGTGGACGGTGTGCTTGAGTTGGGCGGAGCGACGTTTTTGATTGAGGTCAAGTCCGGTTTCCTGCCGGAAGCTGCGAAAGGCTCTCGAAACCAATCGACGTTCGCTGAGGCCGTCGAGCGCAAATTCGTCAAGAACGAGAAGGGAAAACCGAAGGGTGTGGGGCAACTCGCGGCAACCCTTGAGAGCATACGCGGCGGGTCCGGCCTGCTACATGACCAGCCTATCTATTCGATTTTGGTCGGCGAAGATCCTGTTCTGGCGAGCTTCGCGATGAACACGTACCTCGATGACATCTTCCTAAAAGCGACTCCGCATCGACGAACGGACGACCGGCTCGCGGTGATGTTGATCGACGAGCTTGAGCACATTCTTCCGTACCTCTCCCACGGCGACATCGATTTGAAAGAACTGCTCGATGGCCGGATCGTGCTCGGGAAGATGTCGCCGGAGCACGTCGCGTCAACGTTCAACACGATGGCGGTGCGGCGAGGAGTAAAGGTTCGGGAGGAGACCTTCCTCTCCAAGCAAGGAGAAGAGCTGACGGCGATGCTTGATCGAGCCTTCGAGGGATTGAGCGACTAGATCAAAGTCGCGTCGTCGTACGTCTCGGTTGTGTTGTCAGGCTTCGGTATCATGCTCCGGTTCGGTCCAGCCAAGACGGTCAGTGAAGCGCCGAAACGATCCGTGCCTCTCAATTTCCTCGTAGAGGCAGTTTCCGAAAGCTACGTGGGACGCGCCGGACACGAGAGACTCGATCCATTCGATGAAGCTCGGAATGTGATTTTCGCCAAGAGGTTGGATTCGGCCGCGATACGCACTCAGCCCCACGTGTCGCTCGTTTGCCACCTGAGCAAAGAATCGATCCGCGACCACCACATCAACATAGGGGAGGTAGGATGCGATCTGCTCGATGTCATGCGCATCGCTGGTCCGAGGCGTTCGTGGGTTCTTTCTAGCACCACACGCGGTCGCGACCACCGCGTACAGGCGCGACGTGATGTCCGCCGATGGGATGAGCGCGGTGTGGGGACTCGCGAGAAAGGCTTCCACCCCGCTCCATGCCGCCTCCTCTGTTGTCGCCACCTCGCGCGCCATCGTAAGGTAGGGCCATAACGGCCCCGCGCGGCGCACAGCAGAGCCAACTCCGGCTGCTTCTCGCTGTCGGACCTCCTCGAAGCTGAGACCCTCGGCGGCGTATCGGGCGAAGATCTCCGTGACGCGGCCAGCGAGTGCAACCTTCCCTTCTCGTGACTGGATGAGTTCAGGCGGCGTCTTGTGAATCAATGAACTGAACTGCACGACCGGCAGCCATTCGTTTGGATCATCGTCGGAGATGTCTGTAAATGGCGGCTCGTATTCGGTCAGGGGTTCTTCCTTCCGAAGGAAACGGCGAAATGCCCGAATGAGCTGGCACTCCTGCACCGTGGCAGAGTGCCGCAGTCGCACATCACCGAGACTGCGTGAAAGCTCACGAACGGATCGGGAAACCGCTACGGAGAGTTGGGCTTCGTCGTCGATTACCGGTGAAGTCGGGCAAGTGATCACGTTCGCGTCAACTGCACGCTTGAGCGCGCCCGCTAGATCAAGCCATCGAGATTGTTCGCCGCGCGCGGCAGCTTTAGCCATGTGCGAAAGCGTTGACGTGTCGAGATAGATGATCGTCTTCCGAAGTGTGGGCAGCTTTGCCCGTACGAACCATTCGCAACTCGAACACTGGACCACCACGAAATTGCCGCCGATGTCACTCGCAGCGATCCGTCCGGCGCAGAGGGGACATCGTTCGGATGCGAGCACCTGCTCAGCCAGCGGCTCGATAGCCATGCCCCTATCCTACGTGCAAGGGGTTCCCCGATGGTGCGACTGGCGGTAGAGAAGTCTCGGCGTTCATGCCTGACGAACTGCGGTCGCTACCCACTTGATGCGGCAGCCCGTCCGCCCCGCGAAGAAGTGAGCAAACGCCCACCATGACCGCGCGCGGCTATTTGCCGTGGCAGTTTTTGAACTTCTTTCCGCTTCCACACGGGCATAGCTCGTTCCGTCCGACATCACCGGCTCGTTTCAAGCGCTGCTGGAGGAGTCCTTCGGCGACGTTCTGCACCTTTGCCTTCTCAACTGAGTCTTGAATGGCGGCGCTGCTGAGAAACTCGAAAGCTACGTCGTCCAGTCTGCCTTCTTCATCGAACTTCAGTTCCAGCAAGAGGCGCTCGTCCTGCCCGAGCATCATCGCATTCGCGAGCGTGTGGCGTCGAATGTCTGACGCCTGATAGGGATGGCCGGTTACCGAACAAGCGAGAGTGAACGATGCGATAGATACGGGCCGAGTAAGGTCGTTTCGCGCTTCGTCCACCGCGACTTTGACGCCTTGCTCCAGCAACCCGCGTTGGGTCGAGGTGAGGTCAAGCAATGCATTGGCAGCGCCGACGCGCCCCACCTTCTCCTGAACGGCCATTACGTCGATGATCTCCCGAAGAATGATGGGCATCTTCTGTGAAGGTGGCACTGCGTTGGTTGGATCGACGACGAGGGCATGATAGAAGCGGTCGAGCGCACTTCGATAACCGTGGAAGGTGGGAGCGTTCCCGACCATCATCGTTTCTGCATGAGCCCG
The DNA here is from genome assembly GCA_036261885.1 of Thermoanaerobaculia bacterium. GTDB lineage: Bacteria > Acidobacteriota > Thermoanaerobaculia > Gp7-AA8 > Gp7-AA8 > QHVT01. Next base: position 53,298 of record DATAJY010000013.1, read on the forward strand.
ATAGTCGTTGTGTTCGAGGTATAGCCCGATGTGATCGAGTTCGTCGTCCAGTTTGATGGCGGGTGAAGCAGCAGCACGGACGCGCTGACTCGCGTAGTGGGCGAAAACGAGCGGATTATGGAACACATCGCGAAATACGCGTAAATCGTCGAGTGAGAACGCCCAAACGCTGCCCGGCTGCACATTCACGCCGAGGGGACCGAGATGCTCGACTTGCGCAGCCATCTCCGTCAGATGGTCGAGCGTGATGGCGCATACGAAGACAGATTTGAACTCCGCACTCCTCAGTCGCGCGGTCTCCTGATGCTCCTTGTCGAAGATCAGCACTTCTGTTTGTGATTCCAGATACTCCACGAACCGCCGCCCCTGAAGCAGAGGCTTCTCGATCAACTCGCGCGCCGAAGTGATGTGGGCCTCGAAGTCGGTCGCGGGCGACGTGTATGTCGCTGAACCCGCTTTGACTTCGCAGACGAAAAGCACTTCGTCGAAAGCGATCAACGCATCGCATTCAAACCAGTCACTCTTGCTGGCGGTTGATGGTTTGAATCGGTAGTAGACATGCTGATGGACTCGTGCCTTGCCGAGAATCTCCGTCATCAACTCAAGCGGTAACCGCTCCGAGGTCTTCACCTGCTTCTCGTTCCATTCGGCTCCATAGTCCGGACGCAGGCGCTTGACCGTACGCTGAATGGATCGATAGATGTCGTCATGAAAGTACGCATCGAAGCAGTAGTACCGGTCTTCTATCATCAGGAACGGGCGCCGATGAGAGGGCCAGATCCGTAGCGGCCAGCCGCAGAAGTCTCCCGGAGCGAAGAACGACTGCTCTTCACCGGGCGACCACGACAACTCGCGAAGAAAGGCATCCGGTAAGCCCGTGACGCGGCCGACATCGAATCGTCCCGCACCAAAGAGGCGTGCGAAGATGTCCTCGCTTATCGCGGCATTCTTCTCCGAACGGGCTACCGCCTTCAGGAGATCCAGAGGTGGCGAAGTAGAACCACCCTCGATTAACTTCTCGGCCTCAGCGAAGACGGCTTGTTGGAACGCTGCAAGGTCGCGCCCCGCCTTCTGCGCGCCCAACATCATGCTCTCCTGAAGGGCCTCGATACCTGCGACCACCGCATCGGCGCCGACGCGGAAGGTTGAGTGGAGCACTGCATCGTGCGGTGTGAGAAACGCACGAAGTTGTTCAATCGCGTGGGGAGCAAAGCGGTCACCACGAACGCCTGACCAGTAGAGTTGCGCGCGGAACATGAACTCATCAAGTCGGTGGTCGTAGGTAGGGTCCGTGAGCTGAGCATTCGCAGACCGGGCGATCTGATACGGCCCATGAACGAGGTCGAAGATTTCTTTGATGGTGCTTCTTAGCTCCGTCCATTTCTCATCCGATAGGGCCTGCTGCGCAGTCTCGGGGGGCGTGGAAGCGATCACGTTTTGGACGTAGTCGATCATGCGGTAGGCGAGAGCGTGCTCGTGCGTAAGATCGGCCTCGACCTCTGTTCCGATCTGAGCCACGAGATACTCTGTTGCAGCGCGAATGAGCAGGTCGAGAGGTTTAACCGCGCTGATCTGGCGGCGAGCGCGGGCGACCGCCGCATCGATCTGCTCGATGATGCGGGGCAATGCATGTGCGGCCCGCTGCATGTCTTGCTTGTGCTCTTCGAGCGTGCGATTCGAGAAGCTGAGGATCTGCCGACCGAACTTCGCGAACGTCATCGGTCCTGCATCGATGATCGCCTCCGGTTCGCGCTGCTTTCGGCTTCGCTTGCGACGACGGGGAGTGTGAGTTCTGTGGCGGCGCATGCTCTATGGAGCCGTGGGGCGTGTGGAAGTGCGGAGGCCGAGCTACTTTTTTGCGGAGGCGTCGGCCGGAGATGAGTTGTCCGTCTCCATCAGTGCGAGCAGCGAGTCGAGCATCTTCTTCTCGGTCCACACCGCGCCGAGGAGCTTCACCATCGCATCTGTTTGCTCGAACTTGGGTGGGTAGGCGGTCCCTTTCGCAACCTCATGACAAGTTACGAGCCGCTGGTAGGCCGGGTCGGGTTTGCCTGACGCGAGGGCGGTGGCTATCTGCCCGCAAAGGAGGTCCGCGGCCTGAAGAGCGGGGGTTGATTTGTCGTCTCCAGAGACGATCTCGCCTGCAATAGCTAGCGACTGTTTGGGGAAGGTGGGCTTGAACTGAGCGAACAGGTCGATGCTGTGTCTCAAGAGACCTTTTTGTTCGTCGAATACGAAGTTGACAACCTCCGACGAGAAACCTTTCTCCAACTGCCGCTGAAGGACACCGGCGACGGCGGCGTGAAAGCACGCTTGATAGGGATGCGTGAACTTGAGGACGCTGGTGACCTGCTTCTTGGAGAGAACGTCGGACTTAAAAGCCTCGCCCCAAGTTGTGGTGCGTACGCCGACGTTCAACCCGTGCATCTCATGAGCGCAGATCACGTCCACGAGCGTGTCGATCTTGCGCGCAACATCGGCATCCGTCCAACCTGCAAACTCGCCTTTGAGTCCCTTTGCCTCGTTGTGCCGCAGGTACTTGATCGACGGCTCAGAGGCGAGCACGGCATTCCAAGCAAGGGTGAACTCTGACCAGACTTCGACGGTGGCAACCCATCCGCTAACGAAATAGACCGTCGCTGCTTCAGATTCATCGAAGTACGCGGTGAACATAGCTCGGCTGGGACACAGGCATTCCCTGCGCGGACTGGGTACGGCATGCCTCTTGGCAGAATACCGCCTTCAAGCTGGAAACGACAGCCAAGTGGGAGGAACCGCTGTGGTCCACCAGCCCAACGCAACGGGGAACAAACCTCGATAGCCCGGCACGGGTAACGCGGGCCACCGGGGAAGCGAGCGAAGATCGCAGAGATCCCATCGCGCCGACTTGGAGGAGACCGGCGTGCGGCGGTTAGCGCTGGTCTAGTGAGTGATCGACGCGTACGTTCTCATTCGTGGCGTGAGTCTCGTCGTCGTTCTCGGTGCTGAGGCGCTGCTGACGGGCGTTGAGCGCCTGACGCATGCGTTCGAGAGCGTGCTCATTCGGTTTCGCGTACCGTTCGGACATGCGGACGGTCGTGTGTCCAAGCGCATCCCTGATGTCGAGCAACGATAGACCTTCGGAGGCGAGATTGCTGGCGAACGTGTGCCGAAGGTCGTTCAACCGACAGCGACGAGTGATCCCGGCAATCTGCTTCGCGATCTCGTAGTACCGGCGAAGTGTGGACTCGCTGTATGGCTTCCCGTCCTCGGTGCAGAAGATGTACTCGGTGCTCGCAACGTGGTTGAACATGGCGGTCACGATGGCTTCGCGGCAACGGTCGGAAAGCGCCACAGTCGCAGTCTTGCCTGTTTTCTGCGTCGTGATGGAAACCACACCCTTCTTCAGGTCAACGGCCGTGCGTTTCAGAAGGCGCAGGTCTGTCTCGCGGTACCCGAGATCGACTGCCGCCGTGAAAATGAGCTTCGACTGCTGGTAACGACGGAAGTAGATCGTTGCGGCGTCGGACTCGGGCTTCAAGCCACCTCCGAAGCGACGCTCCCTAAATCCAAATCGAGCCGACTTGACCAACTTTCCTGTGCGATGCGTCCTGCGCAGATGGTCACGAAAGCCCTCTTCGTCATCGAACGCCGCGAAGAAGCGAGCCTGCTCTGAGTCGTTCATTTCGAGCTTCAGAACCGGCTCCTTCGCGAAATGGAAGTTCTCCGGCACGTCGGTGCGGACCTTGCGACGGCGGGCATGGTGGAGAACCTTCCGCAGGAACCGAAGCGCTAGGTTCGTAGTGTAGGGACTCTTCCCCGTCGTCTTCATGTGCGCCGCGAAGCCCTCGCAGTCGGCTTCGCTGATCTCAACAACTGCCTTCTCTCCGAAGAATGGCTGTACATGGTTCTTGAAGCTGGTCTTGTTAGTTTGCTTCGTCGAGTTACCGCAGCGGGCGTGAAGACTGTCCCAATGAGTCGAGACGTACTCGGCGACGGTGATGCCGGGCGGCGGGATCGATTTCGGTTCGCTCGCGCTCGGTGCTTCTGCGCCGTCGCTGAACGCGCCCGCCTTCACCTTCGCTTTGAAGTCCGGGAACGCCTCCTTCGCCTTCTGAACCGACTCGAACGAAAACACTCGCCGAATGCGCTGACGCCCGTTCACGACATCGAACAGCGCCGTGCGGCTCCGTCGATCCCATTTGCATCCGGCAAGTCCTGTGGGTTTGTACGCGCTGGCATCAATCGGCAATGTGGGCTCCTCCTTTCATCGTGCTGTGTTGATTCGCTTCGTGCAGTTGTACGGGTTCGTGCCATTGCTTCTCGAACCGAAGTACCTCCGCGACCGGATACATCACGACGGTCGGGCTGATGCGCTTCCAGCCCTTCGGCCCCTTGCCTTGGGACCGCCACTTCTTCAGCGTGTCCGTTTCGAGCCCCAAGCGGTGTGCGACGGCGGAACTCTTCATCCAAGCGGTTTCGGTGAGCGGAATCATTCGTGGTTCTCTCCCGTCGTTGACGAAAGCTCCGAGAAGTTTCCGTCGCTGGACCGGTTCCCTTCGTTGCCGACGACGGCAGTCCACGTCTTCTTCCTGATTCCATTGATCCGACAGCGCCGTTTCGGCCCGGTGTCGGTGATCTTTCCTTTCAGTTTCAGGAGGTTCAGCGGCTGGCAAAGCGACGAGTCCGGGATGGCGTATCCGGTAAGTTCGTTAAAACGGCACGTCAACTCCTTGAGAGTCATCCCGTCCGGCGCTGCTTGTTCGAGAATCTCAAAAGCGATCTGCTCATGGTGGCGGTGCATGCGAGTCGTCCGTTGCTCGTGGAAGTGGGCGACGGCGGTGGGGGATTGATTGATCTTCATCAGTAGCTCCTTTGAACTACTGAGGCTTGGAAGACCTATCGATCATCGATAGACGCTGATTCTTCGCCGGTTTACGCGGTCCTGCATCGACGTAGTTCATCCACCCCCAAGAAGCCTGCTTTTGAGCATCTTCATCGGTGAGCAGGTTCGGTCGTTCTCATGTGTACGAGAACGGACATTTACGCACTCAACGCCGGATCAGCCGAAGCGGAGATGATCCGACTGATGTCGCCTCCCAAATCGCGCCGGTTGTCGTCGTAGATCAGCAGCGTTTCGATCTTTTTGTGCCCCGAGAATCGAGCCACCGCCCGGACATCTCCGTTCGTCGCATCGAGCGCGTGAGTGATCGCAGCGTGACGGAGTTGGTGTACGGTCAGGCGTGCTCCGATGCGATGTCCCCACCGTTGCACGATTCGGTTGATGCTCGTGCCGGTGATACGTCCGCCCTTTCGCGCGCGATCGAAGTTCAAGAAGAGCGGTCCGGCGTGTGCACCCCGAACCTCGATCCACCGGGTGAGAGCGGCTGCTGTCGCCGGGGGTAACGTGAGGGGCTGACGTTCAGATCGACCCTTCCGAAGCACCGACACCGTGAAACGGTCGAGCACGACGTGCTCAAGATCAAGAATCACGACCTCTTGACGACGGAGCGCGAGATCGTAGAGGAGCCGCAGGAGTGCGAAGTCACGGATACCTTGAGCATCGGTTCGACGTGAGACGGCTGCGAGCAACCGTCGAACAGCGTGGAGGCTTGGACCGCGAGTGTCGCGAAAGGGAGTGGAGCGCTCGTTCTTGACCGCGAGTTCCCAACCGACGATGCCAAGCGTGTTCGCGAGCTTCACGAACGAGCGGAGTGCTGCGAGTCTCCGGTTCACGGACGCCGGTTGAAGACCGCGCTGGAGAAGGTCTGCCCTGTAGCTGAGCGCGAGGACGTTCGCCTCGAACTGGCCATGCCCAAAGAGGTGTTCGGCCGCTGCATTAATCGATGCTGCGCCGACGAACGTCGCGAAATCGGCCAAGTCGTGCCGATAGGCTCGCAGCGTCCGTTCGTTCCGTCCGGAGAGGAATGACTCGACGAGAGCCCTGACCTCCTCACGTGGCGGAACCGTTATCATCACATCCGAGTGCGAGATCGAAATAGCGCCATCCATGTTCGTCCTCCCGTTGCGCCCAGCATCGCTGCGACCGCATGCGCTAATTATCCCACGGACGGGATGGGCCTGTGAAGAAGAAGAAGCCTGTCACCCGATCCACAGCCCACGGCGACGACTACGAAGTTTTCACGGAACTGCTGACCACCGTCCGAAAGGAGAATGGTGTCACGCAGACTGCGCTCGCTGAACGTCTCGAACGACTTCAGACATGGGTGGCGAAAGTCGAAGCCGGAGATCGCCGCATTGATGCCGTCGAGTTGATCGCAGTCCTCGATGCTCTCAAGGTCGATCTCGTCGAGTTCTTCACTCGCCTCCGTCGCGAGCTTCGCAAGAGACGCTAGAACGACGAAGCCCGGGGGCCGGGCTTGAGAAGTGCTCTCGATGGCGGTCGATCCCTTCGTCCTTGCAGGCAGGGTTTCTGTTCCGAGCGGCACACCGCCACGCAGCAGGCTCACCGCGCCCTACAGGCTGAATCACCTCGACCGGGTAGGGACCACGCGCACATCGTCACTCCTCATGGAGAGGAGGGTCCACGACGATGGTATCTGCTCGTTATGAACCTCGTGCTAGCCGCCGATGAAGCCGATCACAGCACCGGCAACAATGCATCAGCGCACTTCTGATCGATAGAATCGACGTGAAGAAGGAGCCAGACAATGGGGCTTCGGCAGTGTGTTGAGTGTGGTCGCAACGTCAGCGACTCGGTGAGCACATGCCCCGGCTGTCACACGAAGACACCGTGGGGCGTGTCGTGCGAGTTGTGCTCTGAGAACATGCGACCAAGTGAAGGCATGACGACGAAGCGCCTTCACGTCGAAACCGACCCGTGGCATGAAGACGTCTTCGCTCACGAGCGGTGTATCACCGCTCGCTTCACGCTGCCATCGGTGTCGTGTCGAGACTGTGGCCTCGCGGTTGCGAGCATTGGTGCGGAGACGACGCCAGCAGCCCTCTGGCGTGAATGGGTCACCATCAACTGTCCAAGGTGCGGGGCTTCGGACCTGCTAGGCAAGAACGCGCGCGAATGGCTCAGACATCACTTCCGTATGTCGAAGTACCCGCTCTACGACTTTCAACTGAACCCAAACGCGAAAGGCGACCGCATCGTAAGCTCCAGCAGCAGCGGGTGCGCTCTTTCCGGAATGGTCGGTCTGCTACTGAGTCTGCTTTTGATCGTTGCACGCCGCTCCTGATGGCCCGTTTGCCGGGGAATGAGTGCTCACGCCGTGAAGGTAAGGATTTTCGCCACCCCGACCCTCCTTCGTCGGGAGGGCTTCCATGTCCGGGGAAGACTATCAGCGAGGTTGCGCGGCGGACCTGAGAGAGTTTCGATCAGTGAATGCGCTATCGGAGTGGCCGACTGTAGCGCAGCTCGTGGAGCAACCTCTCAAAGTTGATGTCCACGAGGTCATCGCTCGCCTGATGAAGAAGATCCCCCGGAAGAAGGCTCGCTGACGGCCTGCTGCGATGGCGAGTGCGATGACACCCACCACGCGAAGATGACGAACGCCGGGACAATTACGTACCAGTACATGATGATCAGGCCAAGCGTCCACAGGCCCATGAAGACGCAGAGCCCGATCACCACGAGCTTCATCAGCAGAGCGCTGATCTCCAACGCGATGCCTCTTGCGATGAGGTAGTCCTTTTCCATTTGGTTCATCTTGTGCCCTCTTCTCGATCCCGAGCCTCGAAAACGATGCGTTTGCCGCCGATCTCGACGTGCGGTGTCAGGCTGCGGCCAGGCGTCGCTTCGCCGACGGCGATCACCTCACCACGAGCGAACGTGATCGAGCGACGACGGTTGACTGCAAGCACCACACGAAGCTCCTCACGTCCTACTGTCATCTGTCGTGCGTGTTCGATGGCTTGCTCTTGGTTCTCGACCTCGACCGGCAACGGGAGCTTGAACCACACACCGGCGAACGGTCGCATGTGCAACTCCATCGGTACCAGCTCATCAGCCCACGCGTTCCACTCCGCAAGCTCCTCTTCACGCTGACGACGCAACAGCTCGTTCACCTGATCGAGATCGACTGCAAGGGCGACGACGACCCTCCGCAGGAGTCGTAGATCACGAACGCCTTCGCGCTCGAAGAGCACGATTCGCTGAGCGATTCGCGAGGTCTGCTTCGGGGTCACTGCGCCGCAGCTTCGGGCGACATCACCGAATGTCATCGACCGTGCGAGGCGTGTCTCGTGGATCAAGCGGCCGACGTAATTCGTTGCCATCACGTCAGAGCACGACATCCAGCCCCGTCTCGTGCGTGAACACGTCCCGGAGCTGGTCGGCATAGATGTCGGTCACCGTGACGATCTCCGTCACGTCGAAACCGGTCACGTTCGAGAAGATGAGATCGTAGGTATCCATGCAGTTGGGCGTGATCCTCACCGCGATGCCCTTGTTCGCGAGGTTCGACGGCGGGCGAAAGCGAAGAGCATCGCCTTCAGCGATGAAGTGCCGTGCGCCGGTCATCACCATGAAGCGTCTCCCGCCGAGCTGCTCAAGGATCGTTTCCGCTACCTGTGTGCTCACCGGTCTCTTCCTTCAGTGCTCATTCGCGCAGCAGCGAAGAAGAAGACCCACACCGGTCTGCTGCGGCTCGTGGATGCGAAGCAGAACGCGCTTACCCGACTCCGGGAGGTTCTCGGGGAACGCTTCCAAGAAATCCTGCCACTTCACCGACGCATGCGAGCAGCACTCGCAGGCCGGGAGAACGTCGAGCGTCAGATCGGCGTCGGTCGAGGCGTTCGTCATGAGCTAAGTATACCGTCTTCGGGATAATCGGTCTATCCCGCAGTCAGGTTACATGTAGGAGACGAAAAGGCCCGCGACTGACCTAATCAAGGGAGTCGATCACGGGGTTCTGACCCTCAAGCCGGGAAGTCGGATCGGAACGGTTCGCGAACAGTCCGCAGGAGCCACGAGGAGGCCGTCAGGATGCCTTCGCGGATCGACACACTCCTGACAATCGTCCGGTCGGGATCGTGCCTCAGAAGCGATTCTGCGAGCCGCACGACGGTGTTGGGCGGAGCGGATGACGGGAACGCTACGTACCGACCTAAAAATACCGACGACGGCCATCTCAAAGAGCTGCACCGGGGAGAAGTCCGGCAAGCCGTGGATGTCCTAAAGTGAACTCACTACACCCGGAGAACCTCAGCCGACGAAGAGCCGTTTTCGTATAGGGGTGAAGACTTGGCACACCTACTCTTCACCTTTGGTGAAGAGTCCAGCCGGAGAAGTGATCTGCCCTTTTCGTATAGGAGAAAGATTTGGCACACCTTGTTCAGGTGTGTGGGGGGGATAGGGGAATCACGATTCAGATCGGAAGAAGAAGCTACAGGTGAGATAGAGGATCATCATCAGGGTAGAACTCATCGTCCACTTCTTCATCACCCATCAGGTCATCAGAGGATTCAACCCGAAGGACTTTCTCTCCATTCACTTCATCCTCAACCACTCGACTCCAGTAGTCCTTCGGTTTGAGGGGTTGAGGCTTGATGTACCGCTCACCGTAGACCCTCTTCCGAAGATTCCTGACACTACTCTTCGGGATTCCGGTTGCCTTCTCCACGACACCGTATGAGTACCCTCTCCCAAGAAGACGCACCGCCCACTTCTCGATCTCGTTCTTTACGGCTTCTCTCGGTCCCGATTCGAGGCGTTCTCTCCACGCTCGTTTCTTCTTCAGCTCTTCGGATGCAAGGCTCTTCAGACCGATGGCTTCGGCTTCGCCATTGGTCACGTGGAGGTCTGCGGCAACCGTCTCGTTCTTGGCCGTATGCCAATAACCGGAGCGTGATGCTTTCCGGACTGCGGCTTCACTGATCGGATCATCGAAGAGCTTCACCAACTCGGATACCGCTTCGTGCGTCGCTGCGAACGACAACTGATGACGATCCGGTCGTGAAGCGTTCCGGTCCGATTTAATCCACGTGTCTCGATACACCGCACCGGCGAAGTGGAAGATCGCTTGCCGCTGCTCCTCGGGCGTCAATTTACCGGCTCGATGTTCGACGAGCCGCATGATCTCTTGCACTCGACGCTCATCCGACTTCGGACCCTCGCCCGGCTTCTGCTTCGTGATCTTCTTCTTTCCAGTCGATGTCTTGGCTGCCCACTTCGATTGGAGATCCCCATAAACCTCGTTGGGGTTGCGGTGCAGATCGGATGATTCGTCGGCCGTGGTCAGAAGCTCTTCTCGTAGTTCGGACAGCGTAAAGTAGCGCACGGTCTTTCCGATCTGGACCGCCTGAACAACCTCTCCCGTTTCGGCATCGACGCTGCCCGGCATCACGTGCCAGCTCACGACATCCTTCGACTCTTTCCTGTTCGGCTGGAGTTCCGGCAGACGCTTCACGATCTCGTCCGTCAACGCGAGTCGTTCGTTGCGTTCATGCTTCAAGTTGCGCGGCGGTCGTCGAGCATCTCCCGACTCGGCCCGGAGCAACCAAAGAGCTGTGATCTTCTCGCCAGCCACGAGGAGCGTCGTCGGCTCGGGAACGGAGCGGATCGCGCAGAGCTGAAGAATGACTTCGGCACCGTCCTCGCCCATGAGACGGAGCGGGATCGCGATGCAGCACAACGCATCGACGTGTACTTTGCTTTTCTCATAAGGGATCGGGTGCCCACGGAACTTCTTCGGCGTGGTCTTCGATGCGGCGGGAATGAGGGGATGGAGAATGACGAGTTGCACTTCGTCTCGCATCGCTGCGAAAACTTCCGGAAGCATCACGTCGATGCTGCCGACCGGGACGGGAAAGATTGGCAGAGGATGCGGACTTGGATCACTTGTGGTCGTGCGGATCGCTCCGACAGGAACGAGCGTGTGAGCCTCGCACCCGGCGAAGACGGTGCGGATCGCATCGATAGGCTCGATCAGGCGCAACGTCGGATCGGCTGTCATGGCTGCTGACGATACCAGCCGAAGCAACGACGTGGGCAGTCCTACGAACGGGCGAGATTGAGGAGGGAAGTAAGGCCCGGGAACGAGTGGCTAAGATCTCCGCTGCTACAGAATTGAGGCACGCAACTGCCTTCGATGAACACGCGGCGCTGAACTGTCAGCGCCACGACTAGATACACGGGTCCGCTCCGAAAGAAAAGAAGGCACGCAGCCCTTTCTCCGACACCTCGGTGCTGTTTAATCAGCTTATGCGGATGCGAGGTTGCTCAGCGTTCCGATGAGCCATCGCCGATGGCTCGGAACTGCTTCTGCTTGTCGGCAACCCCGTTCACCTTCACCCATGTGATCGCTCACGAGTGGATGACGGCACTCGGCGCATCAGTCGTAGCCGCCCGGTGCTGCGCCCGTCGCAGCATCGTGCATGGAGGCATGCGTTGCGATGTCGTGCTCGATGATCGGATCATTGCAGCTCTCGCATTTCGCCACCCGGCCAACATCGAGCGAGCCGGTGTAGATCGCATCACACGTGGTGCACCGACGGCACGTCAGGACGGCAGCTTCGACTCGCTTCATCATCGCGAATCGAGACTCTACTCGTTTGCCTTCTCCTTCTCCCGGCACGGCACCAATCACGAGAGCGCCGCCGGAAACGACTCCACAACTCGTAGAGAGCAGGTCGAAGCGACAGAAGCAAGAAAGAGAAAGGCCACCTCTGACAGTGATCGAAACGCCGCACCGCGCTACCGTTTCACTTCGTGATGCAACCCGCGCGGGAGACCGAGGCACGGCTCCACCATCTCATTTCGCAAGGCTACATGCTGCGATTCTCGCCCGACGGCAAGCGTGTGCACATCTTTGATCAAATCACCGGCAAGTTTCGCTTCAGCAAGCCGAAGAACGTCGCGGCGCAGATCGACTTCTACACGATGAAGACGAAAGACGGCGAGAGTAAGCGGTGGATCGAGTCGAGGCTGGCCGAGGTCGATGCTGCCGTAGGTATCTTCGACAAGCTCGAACGCGGCGAAGAGATCACGCGTGAGGAACGTTTCAGAGTGGCTGCCTTCGCTGGGTTCGCTGATTCACGCGGCAGCGGTTTCCGCAGTGCGACACCACCGCTTTCTGCACGCCACAACCCCGAAGATGATGCAGAGTTCCTGCCGCATTTCGCCGAGGCACTCAGCGCCATGACCGATGTGCATCTCGAACCGTGGGTGGTCAAGAACATCGTGCTCGACGATGTCGCTCATCTCGCGGAGGGGTTCGACGAGAACAGCGTCATGATCGCGCACGGCATGGAGTTGTCGATGCAACTCTTCTGGTCGCAGTGGTTCGTTGCCGTGGCAATGGAAGGCGCAACCTTCATCACCAGTGATCGGCCCATCGGCCTCATAACTCGTGCGGGCGCTTCGGGCGATGATGCGTACGATGCGACAACGTTTCGACTTCTCCCGCTGTCTCCGCGCGCTGCGCTTTTCATCGGACGGCCGAGCGAAGATCCTTCGATTGAGCACCTGACCTTCAACTCAGTTGGTGTTAGAGGCGCGAACATCGCTGTCGCACGTCGCGCTGATCGCAACCTCATCGCGTCGTCGGAGGAAGCTCTGAGGGCGATCCTTCCGGTGCTGAAGGCCGGGGCAGCGTCCGCGTTATGACCGCGACCGCTGGTTCCGCATCGTCTCACCTCAGCTTGCGAAGGATGGTCGGTGTGAAGTCCTTCAGCATGTCGGACGGGGATACGCCGAGGGCCGTTGCGAGCCGGATGATGGTAGCGAGCCCCGGCGCTTTCAGGCCCCGTTCGAGATCGCTGATGTAGCCGGTCGTGAGGTCGGCTTCTTGTGCGACCTTCTCCTGCGACAGCCCAGCCGCCTCTCGGAGACGCCTCAGCGTTCTTCCGAAGACCTCTGCCTCTGGCGTCTTCCGGCGCACGAAGGCATTCCACAGCAATGTGAGGCTTGCGTCGATGGTCTATAGCCTTATAGACTATAGCCTTAGTTAGGCCGCTATGCTTCCTGAAGACACGCGAGATCGAATCGTCCGCATCTTCACCCTCAAACGGGCATACACCACGCTGGAAGCCGCCAGCATTCTGAAGATCGATCTCGAACGTTTGAATGCGGAGATCGAGGCTCGCGACATCGAGGCCGTTGCAGGAGGAGGGGGCCTTCTTCCGTGGAGAGAAGTTGCTTATCTCGCGCTCCGAAGGTGGCCACTCCGGACGATCTTCGACGCTCTCGGTCCTGAAGGGTCGTCACACCTCCCGGACCTGCTGAGGCCAACGAAGATCACCGCCACGCTTCCGAGCTATCAGGTTCGGATGCTCGAAGTGCTCGCTCGCGAACAGCAACTCGACGTGAGCACCTTCCTTCAGCTTTATCTCCTCGACTTGGCCTCGGCGGAATCGCCTTTCCTCGGAGACCAGATTCCCGGATTCCGCGCTGCCTTTCAGTTCCCCTTCGGAGAGGAGCTGTGACGAGGCGCGGGGTGATTGCCGTCGATGTGACGGGGGTCGTGTCGCAGGGCGCGGTCATCGCGGCTGTTATCGGCGAGCGAGTTGACGTTCCGGCCGACAAGATCGAGACACACGAGTTGCTCTACCGAGTCGGCTCGCCCGCGCCAACTGAAGTCGGACTGCAGAAAGGCGATCTGCTCGTCGTCGAGCGCCGCACGGATGCTCATGCCGCGACTGCGGAACTCGTGATCGCCACCGTGGACAACTTGGTGTTCGTTGGTCGGTGGTGGGGGAAACACCGGCGCCGCGTTGTCATGGACGAGTCGCTTGAGCCGATCATCGAAGATCCCCGTCTGCGCGTTCTCGGTGTAGTCAACGTCGTGATGCGAATGCAGCCTCACCTCTCCTGATCTCGAATCGAAATAGGAGCTACGACAAGTCCAACATGCTCGCACGAAAACCGAACCAGCAAGACGCGTCCTTTTCGACCGCAACTTCGACTCGTAGTGTTCCGATGCCGACCGCGCGAGTGTGGACGCTCGCAGTGCACGAAGCTGGTCACTGCGTTATGGCGTACCTCCTCGATCTTGGCATCAGCCGGGGCGTGATCAGACCCTCCGACAACACCGGAAACGTTTGGTGGCGACACGCGGGGAGACGCTACGAACGCTTTCGAGATGAGCCGTACAGCCGTGCCGTCGTTGAAGCGGATGCGCTCGTAGCGCTCGCTGGTGCGGCGGCGCAGTGGCTCTACCGAGATGGAAGCGTGCGCGCCGCCGACCTCGGACACGACGACCGGGTTGCCGCGTCGGTTCTCCGGCAACTCGAACAGAACGATACCGTCGTCTCGCACTGGCGTGAGTACCTTCGCCAACGCGCTCTCCGCATGCTATCTGGGCCGCAGAGCCTCGTGTTGCTCGCCCGGCTCGCGGGAGAGTTTGTTGAGAGAGAACGTCTGCGAGGCGACGAAATCTATGCGCTCCTCGAACGAGAGGAATCGCGCATCCCTGCGTCGCTGCAAGAGAACACCGCCACGCTCGAAGAGTACGTTGGTCTGATCGGGCACGAGGTGTTCTCCCAGCCAATCGAGAACCTGTCATTGGGAACTCGCGTGATCGCCCGACTTCGCGCTGCCCGGATTCCGACAGTCGGTCGCCTGTTGCAGCACAGCGCATACGACCTTTCACCAATCAAGGGAATTGGGAAGGACACGGTTCGGAAGATCGAAGAAGCTGTAGCGGCGGCCGGATTCCAACTGGCTACGTATCCTCGCAGCAACTGCCGGGAGGTCTATTTCTCGGCTTACGCGATCTACGAGCGTGATGCGGAGTTCGCCCGGAGAAAGCGTGGGCGGTAGGTCGAGGTTCGTGTGTATGTGCGGCCACCGCACCGGAGCGCACTACAACACAAGAGTCCAGCCAAGCGGCCCGTGTCGCGAGTGCAACTGCCCCCGCTTTACTCCAGAAGCTGTCTGTCGGTGCGGTCACGGCTGGAAGTCGCACAGGAAAGGGTCATGTCATCACGCATACCTTTGCGGATGTCGGGAATTTCGGTCGGAATGAAGATCAGACGCGTTCGTCGTGGTCGGCGTGCCCGAACGTTGCTCGAACGGTTCCTTCGTGCGCGTGGAATCAAACCGGCGTCGCTTGCGCGAGAGTCTGGATACAGCCGTCAGCACTTGCTTCGCGTGCGGAAGGGAGAGATGGACCCAACCCGTGCGTGCATGGTTGCGGTCATCTGCGCGCTTCGGAGGCTGACTGGAAGAGCGGTGAGGCCGGAGCAGGTCTTCGACTTCTCGCTTCGATGACCGTAGAGAGGAATCAGTACAGGTCGTCGTCCGTTTCGCGAAAGCGGCCATTCGTCGCAACCCACTCTCGTAACGTATTCACTAACGTCGCAACGACTTCCTCGTCAGTCCACCGTTCTCCATTCGCCGAGTTGACCCACGCGCCGTCTGGAGTGCTGTGCAGCCGCAGCGTCACCGGCCGCCGAAACGTTTCATCCACGTCGTACTGCTGGTAAACGGGGATACTCCAGCCGACGCTCGCGTTCATGACGACGGGATTCGAGGTGTTTCCAACCGTATCAATCGTCGCGCAGAACTGACCAACAACGAGTTGCCGTTCAAGCTCGTTGGGCTCGCGAGTCGTCGCGTCGGCGAATTGGCCCGCTTCAGACGCGAGCTTGGTCCAGACGCGAAGTCCTTCCGGCTGCATTTCTGGAGTATAGCGTGCCGAAGCTACGGTCGATGCTCGTGCAAATCCCCACGCCGAACCCGGTGAATTCATCTCCGAGGCTGAGAGGGAGCGGAGCGAAGCTATACTCGAAGACACGCGAACGACGCAGGGGAGCAAGTATCCATGAGCACCTTTCGGAGAGTCGTGCAGTGCCTTGCACGATTTTTCCGGAAGATGATTGAGGTAGGCGAGATCGACTCGACGAGAGAAGTCATGAGGCCCTCTCCAAAGCTGTCTCGGCTCATCAACCAAACGCACCTCGCTGTCGTCAGCGGAGCGGCTGGTCAGGACCGATACCTTGATCTGGCGCGACCCGAAATCTTCGGGACCGCATTTCCACTTGCTCCGTCGCTAGGGCTCTTCTGCACAGCGTTGCATGTGTACCAGCAGGCTGCGGAGTACGCGGCATCCCAGCAGAACGGACTTGTAGTGGTCGGCCGCATCATGGGCTCTCCGGAACAGTCGATACCTGTTGCTGATCGCGAAGAGTTTCCGGGCATCGACTTTGTCATCCTGAAGTGTCCCGGTCTTCAGGTGCCGCGATTGGATTTCGATTTCACTCCGCTCGACTACCTCAGCGAGATCGTCGCGTGTGGCTTTCCATTCGGTGTGACGCTCACCCAAGGCGGGCCGCCGGTGAAGTACCTCCGAGCGTTTAGTGGCACCGTCGTCACTCGCCGAGGGCTCACCGAATTTCCGTTGGTTCCACCGGGATACGAAACATCCTTTGTTCCTCCACCGGGATTGTCGGGAGCGCCTCTCCTGACCATTCGCGACGGCGTCGCCATTCGCGGAGTAATTCTTCGGGAACACGTCGTCGAGTTAGGCCATGCGCCCGAACGCAAGATGATGCTCGGCATCGCACTCGACATCGAGGAGCTGTTGACGCTGAACAGTCGATTGGCCGGTGGAAGTGTCGCGAAGATTCTCTTCGGTAGAGAGCCGCTGGATCGCGGTGAGCGGACGCCATGAGGTCGCCAGCGCGCGCTTAGACTACCGTGAGACGTGAGACTGGGGTGTCACTCGGGTGTCACTGCTGCCCGCTAGTTGATGCTTGGGGATGATCGATGACGGTCGGGGATACTGTCGTTCTCTCGAACCCCAAGCATCACCAACCGTCTCTGAAGGTCCTCTCTGATTCCCAAGCTCTTGGTCGCGGGTTCGAATCCCGTCGCCCGCTCCAATCGAAACTCCAATGTCAGCGTTTCGCGGCGTACTCAATTACGCCCCTTTCGTTCGACCGGCGTCACATTCAAAGCGTGCCCTTCACGAGTCCTGCTCTATCCGCAGGTCCGCATCCTCGATCGACATTCGCGGTAACCGATCCGTGAATCGCTCGACCTGATGTCGTGGGAAGCGAGTAGGCTTGTCATCGCTTCTGGACGTGCCGGCCGGCTTCGCCCCTGACACGAGAGTCGACCTCAGCGGATCTGTATTTTTTGAGGGGGTTCAGACGACTAAGGACTACGGCGGGCGGAATTCCCCATGTACGTTTGGCAATCGCAATGGAACGGCTCCACAGGGCTCGGGCCTCACGAAGGAGCGGACCCGGGTACGGCAGACCTGGTTCTGCTCTTCGGGTCTCGTTCTGCTCTGCAGAGCCCGGCGTCCATCGAGGCGATTCGCAACCGTTTTCCGAAAGCGAGCCTCCTCGGATGCTCCACTGCCGGTGAGATCCATCGCACCCGCATCTACGACGATACAGTGAGCGTTACGGCGATCCGCTTCGACCGCACGCGCGTCGTCGTCCGCGATGTCGCCATCACCTCTCCCTCGGAGAGCGAGGCAGCGGGCGCGGCGCTTGCCCGCTCGTTCGATCACGAAGGCCTCGTCCATCTCTTCGTCCTCAGCGATGGGCTGAATGTGAACGGCAGCGAACTCGTGAGGGGGATCAGCGACAATCTACCCGCCAGCGCGACGTTCTCCGGCGGCCTCTCGGCAGACGGGGAAGCGTTCGGAGAGACAGTCGTGGTTTGCGGGAATCTCGTTCGTTCCAAAACCCTCGTGGCCGCTGGTTTCTACGGCGACATCGAGGTCGGCTGTGCATCCCTCGGTGGCTGGGACAGCTTCGGGCCCGAGCGGCTCGTCACGAAGAGCGCCGGCAACATCCTCTACGATCTCGACGGGAAGTCAGCGCTGGAGCTCTACAAGCGTTACCTCGGTGATCATGCGACGATGCTTCCCGGGTCCGGCCTTCTCTTTCCGCTCAGCGTGCGAAATCCGGCGGACGACAGTTCCGTCGTCCGGACGATTCTGGCCATCAACGAGGAAACAGAGAGCCTTACGTTTGCGGGTGATGTGCCGCAGGGATGGTACGCCCGCCTGATGAAAGCGAATTTCGACCGGCTGGTCGATGGCGCGATCGGAGCCGCGCGCAACAGTGTGGTGCGCATGACGAAGTCTCATCCGGAACTGGCCATTCTGATCAGCTGTGTAGGACGTCGCATGGTCTTGCGCCAACGCACGGAAGAAGAACTGGAAGGCGTGCGTCACGCCGTCGGACCCGATCCCCGTCTCACAGGGTTCTACTCGTACGGCGAAATTTCTCCGTTGACGCCGGACGGCAAATGCGCCCTGCACAATCAAACAATGACCATTACGTGTCTGAGAGAGATTTCGTGAGCACTCGCGATGATCGCAGCAGGCACCCTCTGCTGGCGCGGCAGATTCAGCGCGTGTTCGGAACGGCGCCGCTGCCGGAAGACATCAGCCGGCTGCTGGACGGGGTGGATCATGCGTATCGCGAGAACGATCGCGATCGAGCGATGCTGGAACGCGCGCTCGAGATCAGCTCGCGCGAGTTGATCGAAGCAAATTCGCAGATGCGGGCGATGCTGCAGGCGTCACCGGATCTCTTCCTCCACGTCGGCCTCGACGGCACCGTGATCGATCACAAGGAAGATCCGATCATTACGCTGTTCTGCGCGGTGAATGGCGCAAGCGCCCGGCTCACCCTGAAGGCCGGCCTGCTGGAACCGTTCCGCACTGCAATCGAAGCGCTGGCCGAGGGGCTGCCCGTCGCCTCATTCGACCTGAGGCCTTCAGGCGGATGCGACGAGCGCATCTTCGAGATCCGCGTGGTGATGCTTTTCCGCGATCAGGCGGTGATCTACATACGGGATGTCACCGAACAGAGAAGGGCCGACATCCAGCTGCACGAAAGCGAAGAGCGCTACCGCAGTCTGTTCGACAGCAGCCCCCACCCGATGTGGGTGTACGACGTGGAGACTCTGACCTTCCTGGCCGTGAACATGGCGGCACTTCGCCAGTATGGCTATTCAAGTGACGAGTTCCTGGCGATGACCCTCAAGGACATCCGGCCACCCGATGAAGTGCCGGGCCTGCTCCGCTTCATCGCCGAGAATCCGGAAAACGCGATCCCCGAAGGTCAGGGCATTTTCCGGCACCGTCGAAAGGACGGCAGCGAGATCGATGTCGAGATCGCGAGCAGCGCCATTCTGTTCCGAGGCCGCGAGGCCGGTCTCGTGCTCGCGACAGACGTGACGGAAAAGCGACGTCTCCAGGCCGAACAGGAGAGCATGTCCCGTCAGCTCGAACAGGCCCGCCGCATCAGCGCACTCGGAAACGTTGCCGCGACGATGGCGCACGAATTCAATAACGTGCTGATGGGCATTCAGCCGTTCATCGAGATCATCGCCCGCCAGACCGGCGACAGTCCTCGCGTGCAGACGGCCGTCGCCAGAGTCAACTCTGCGATCAAGAGGGGCAAGGGGGTGACCAGCGAGATTCTCAGATACACCCGGCAAACCCCGATCGTCCGAAAACCCGTCGTGGTCGACGGGTGGCTGACCAGCCTCGTCGACGAGGCACGTGCGGTACTCCGATCAGAGGTCACATTGCAGGTCCACTCCAGTAGCGGACTTGTCGTTTCCGGGGATGCCTCGCACCTTCAGCAACTGTTTCTCAACCTGATCACGAACGCCCGCGACGCGATCTCGGGGACGGGCGCGATCGTCCTCGACATCCGCGGCGGCGCAGGAAGCGGACACTATCCATTCGGCGTCGTTGACGGCGTCGAGAGCTTTGCTCATTTCACCGTCGCCGACAATGGCCAGGGGATGTCGGCCGATACGCGGGCACACCTGTTCGAGGCGTTCTTCACGACGAAAAAGAATGGGACGGGGATCGGGATGGCGCTCAGTCGCCGGATTGTCCAGCAACATGGGGGACACATCTTCGTCGAAAGCCAGGAAGGCGTGGGAACGGCGGTTCACGTGTTCCTCCCGAACAACATCGACGAGCATCCGCAGCCGGAGATTCGGCCGGCCGTAATCCCCCCGGCAGTCCAGAGGCTGGCAATCATTGACGATGACCTCGATGTCGTGGCCGGACTCACCGCACTCCTCACCCTCGAAGGAATCGACGTCGTCTTCGCACGGAATGGGGCGGAAGCCATTCCCACGATCGAGCGAACGTCTCCCGACGCGGTGCTCCTCGACGTAGGTCTGCCGGACGTGGATGGTGTGACCGTCTACAAACAGATCCGCGAGCGCTGGCCGACATTACCGGTGATCTTCGCAACCGGACACGCCGACCTCTCCCGTGTGTCAGACCTCTCGGCAAAGCCTCATGTTGCCAGCTTACGGAAACCGTTCGAGTGGGCGGACCTCGTCAAAGCGCTCGAGGTCGTACTGTCGACTCCGCCCGGCACTGCTGCGATGCCGCCTGTGCGAGCGTCCTGCAACGCATCGCTGGCGTAGAGCCCGTGCAACTCTGATTTTCGTTGCCGAACGGCGGTGTTCGTAACCGCGTTCTGGTCAACCGCTCGAACGATTCGCTAATCGGTATGACGCAACGTCACGCGCTGCGTCACACCGTCTGTCTCGGAGAGCATGCTCCAGATCCGCAACTCCCCGATCGGCACTACGGAGACCGCCAGTTCTGCACCTTCCGGTACGTCGCGAAGAAGCGCGTCGAGGCCGATCTCTAACGCCAACGGACGCACTGGCAATGACACGGTCCCCTGATAGTCCGACATCAGTCGTTGCAGAGCGAGGAGACGATGGGCTTGGTCGTAAACGAACTCCCATGGACGGAGATACGGCGGTTGATTGACCTGGATGCGCACGCGTACCTGCGCGTCTGCCGCAGTGAGATCGAGTGAGTAGACCCGCAGCGTCAGTCGCCTGGTCGGACGTCGGGTCAAGTCGAGGAAGTAGCCGGTCTCGTTCGTAAACGCGCGTTCTCGCACTATCGGAATCGATATTTCCTCGTGCGAACCGCTCCGCTCTTCGACGATCGCCGTGAGGTGTACGCGTGCCGAAGCTCCCGCTGGGATGTACGCGATCGTGCCGGGTGGTTCCGCGACGGATCGCGGGACGACGAGCGGCTGCGGCTGGGAACTCCCGACGCCGGGCGGCACCGACGTGACGATGAACCCGACGAGCTCCGTCAGATCGCCCTCAGCGACGGCCGTGACCCGCGTGTTCCACACCGTGCCAAATGCACCGGGGGTGCCCAGTGCGGCTAAGGGAATCAGCCGGCGCTCGTACTCCTGTGCATGCACGAGAGTCGCGATCAGGATCGCGAGAAGAAATTGAATTCGCCTGAAGGTCATTGGACTGGCTCCCTTTCCTACGAACAGCACGCGCGTCGTTTTCCGGGCAACACTCGATAGACGAGATTGTTGGGCGTGGCACCGCTTCACAAGAACTACGCCGCTCGGAGGGCGGGCATAGCATCACAAAGTCAGTGCGGGGACCCGAAGCCTATTGTTGCTCCTGGCGGAGTGCCGTTCGATAGGGCGACGGCATATGTCAGGCTCGGCTCAGAGACCGTTACTTCGGTGATCGTGTAACTGCCTGGGAACATCAGCCCGGCCTGCGAACAGGGTGTAGGTGGGTTGAGGGAGTCTTGAATGAGCGAACGGGGAGGAATCGTGACGTGCTTTTCGGTGGGCGCGCCATCGCAGTTGGGGCGACGGACTACTATGAGTGCCTCGGCAGGTACTGTTCCATCGTTATAGATCCCTACGTTTACTCGGGCATCCTGTGCGCCGAGATCGGATCCCGTGTGCACCTGACGCACAGCTGCCGGCACCAGGGCCCGAAAAATCGGAGTCTGAACTTTGACACTCGGTTCCAGCGGTGCAGGGATTCCACGACAATCGTCCGTAAAATATGTTAGCCGCCCGTCAACAATCGTGCCTGGCGGTACTTGAACATGCGTAATCCAGACCACGGCCGGGGCATGATCGCGCGCGCCAAAGCCAAGCGAAATGGCGCGGCCAGGGATGAGTGCGAAAAGAGGTTGTTCGGCGGCGCCGCCATTACTCACGTCCAGGACCTGCACATCCGTTGCAGTGTCCGGGGGTGACATGAGTAAAGCGTCCGCGCGCCAGACGGCGGTGCTAGCGGGGCACTGCGGCAAGGTCTGGCCGCGTAGCACCCAGATCTCGTCCGCGCGTGCCATCAGTGAGCAGAAGAACGCTGCGACGACGACTGTCCGTCTCACTGAACCTCCACTACTGTGATATCCGCCGCGCACGTGCAGCCCGATACGAGTGACCGGACGATGGGCGCGCGCCACTTCGTTCCCCAAAATACCAGATCATGATATTCGCCAAATACGTTGCTAGGAGTGAGCAGCCCCGCGCCACCGTAGTTTAGTGAGGCCGGATTCGGCGACACGGATGTGACCTTGTTTCCACTGGCGTCGACGTACAGGCCCATTTGACGAAATCCCCACCCGGCACCCTCGTTGTTATCGTAGTAGGAAATGAGCGCCTTGCCAGAGTCGTCGTTATCGACGGAGGGTGACCACTGTTCATAGGGCAGCACGATGTGTTTCACATTAAAATTGGTCGACGATGTTGCGGTGTCTGGGTCGAAAAACGTGTAATAGAGATCCGTGTCGTTCGCCAGGGTTTCGCCCTGGTGCCAGACGACCATCAATTTATTCGTTACTGGATTGTATCGTGCGATGGGCACACTAAACGCGCGCGCCGACGTCTGGTTGAGATAGTGTTCTGTACGGGTGATGTTGCTAATTTTGATCTGGGGCCCAAATGTGACGCCGTAATCCGTGGACTTCTTCATATAGATGGCGCCGGTATAGCCCGAGATGTAGAGGACATAAACGTTGCCATTCGTGCTGTTCACAACGACTTGCGGCCGAGCGAGGTTTCCTGCATCCGCGCCTGATGCAACCGCGACAGGTGCTTCGAATGGGTCGATGCATCCACCTCCGGTGGGTCGGCAGCGTTTCGTCAGGTTTGTTGAACGGCGCAGCATGACCCGGCTCTGGCCTACATCGTCATTGTGCCACTCAATGTACGAGACGTACACATATCCCAGAGTGCCCGAATACCACGACACGTCGATAACCGGCTTGTCAAGCGTTACCGCTGGTTGACCTGCGACATCGGTCGTGGTCGCTATGGTAGTGCGCCCTTCCCATAGCCCGCCCGCATTGAGGGAGATCCACACGAAAACGCTCTGGGGATTGGTAGGAGTGCCTCCAGTCGTGTTGTAGCACACGTCAACAAGGTACATTCCATAGGGTCGCTGGCCAGCGCTGTACGGGTTTCCTGCCAACACGGGATCAGCACAATCGGAATAGCCCGCCGGGCCTGCAAGCGATGACCGCGTCGCGTCAGTCGTAGTAGTGACGTAGCGTGACGTCCGAATCGAGAACGACGATGAGCCGTTATTCGCCGACGTAATCCACGCGTTCGCAACATACTCCACACCATTTGCGTAAGCACGGCGGTGGCTACTTCAAAATCAGGATCGTTGGGCGAGTTCGAAACTTCAATATTGTTCACCCAGACGATCGACGGCCCGACGGCTAACACCGTTGGATTCATCCAGGCCAGACCGACACGCGGCGAATGCTCACGTGCCTCCACGACTGACGGTAGAGGAAGGCGGCTGGCATCCATCCCCGGATGCCACGGATAGGTGCGCGAACCGCGCGATGGTGCGACGTGATCATCATCCCGCGGCTTTCCAGACGCATCCGCGGCCGGCTTAGGTCCGCGCAGTTTCGGAGGATTTTTGGCCATGGCTGTAAATGCAAGCAACCCGATCACGATGAATACGAGCAACCGCTTCGAACGCATACTTCCTGCACTCCTGCTTGCCATTAATGATGAACCGGGCTTGAAAGTAGCGCTCAATCGCAGAGACTGTCAATGACGTGGACCATAGGGCCCACGGCATTTCTCCAGCGCTTTGAACGAGGAACTGCCGAGGAGGTCCATCGTGATTTGCGCGACGGGAGAGGCGAAGGATGCGGCTGCACGAATCGGCGGAGAGCTGCGTACGCTCGATCCGACGGGCACGCACATGGGCTGCACCGTCGCGTGGAACGCGGCCGAGAAGCTGGGGCTGTCCCTGCCGCGGCTCGCGCTTCAACACGCGCGACGTCTCCTCTCGCTGCACTGAAAGGCGGGCCACACGCCTGCGATCGCGGCAGGCCCTGCAGGCCGGCTGAAAACGAACACTCCGCGCGCTGCGTACACTAAACAGATGACGCATCGTTCCGCGGCAGCTCTGCTTCTTTTCCTGCTGTGCATGGCATTGCCGGCGTTGGGGGAGGCGCCTGAAACGGTGGTGCGGCGCTATCTGGCGTCGGTGTATGACGGGCGTTTCGATGCGCTGCCGAAGGTGGCGGATGCGCGGACGGAATCGTTCGAGCGTCAGGTGCGCAACATCCTGCGGGTTCGCTGCGTGACCATCGATCGCGCGATCGTGAGCGTCGTGAGTGTGAGCGGCGATCGCATCGTCGTCGATGCGGACGTGGCGATCGTCAAAACCGATCGCGCGTGGAGTGCCAGCGACCTCGTGCCGTTGCGGATCACGCTCGTTCGCAGCGGCGAAGCGTGGCTGGTCGAAGAGCTTCGCAATCGCGATGAGGAGCTGGCGCTGCAGCTCCTCGCGGCGAAAGGCGAAGCGCGCGAACGGTTGCTCGCGATGCATCGCGATGCGTTGACGAAGGGCGTGGTGCGCGCGGTTTACGCGCCCATTACCACCTGGCTCACGCTCGGAAAATTTGCGGAGGCGGCGGATGCGACGGCGCTCGCGCAGCGTCTGGCCGTTGCCATCGGCGATCGTGGCGGAGAAGCGCTCGCGCTCGGCGTGAAGCAGTACACGTCGCAGGGCGATCTCATCGCGATGGCGAGTGAAGGGCTGGCGATTGCCGAGACGCTCGACGATCCTGATGTGCTCGCGCGCCTGCTGTATGACCGCGGCCGCAGCATTCGCGGTCCGCAGGCGAACGGCGACAGCCCGATCCCGTGGTATCGCAAGGCGCTCGAGGTCTCGCGCCGCGCCGAGGATCCGACGATCGCGACGCGCGTGCTCTACAGCCTCTCACTGCGCCTGGCCAGCAACAACGGCGATTATCTGAACGCGCGTCGTCATGTCGATGAAGGGCTGGCGCTGGCGCGGGAGGTCGGGGACGAGCTCTCCGAGCTTTCGTTTGCGATGGTGCTCACGACGATCTACGAAGGACAGGACGACGTCGAGCGCGCGTACGAGCACAACCAGCACGCGCTCGAAGTGGCGGAGAAGTTCGGAGCGCTCGCGCTGCCGAGTCTTCTGATGCGCAGAGGATGTCTGCTCATCGATCTCGGTCGCCACGAAGAGGGGCAGAGTGCGCTCGAAGAGTTGATCACGCGCCACGCGGACGGCACGATCACCACGCCCGGCTCGTCGCCGCCGCGTCACGTTGGCAGCGCGCTGCGTTGCCTCGGCATGATGGAAGCGCGCCGAGGCAACTTCGCTGAAGCGGCCTGTCTCAACGACGAGTCGGCGATTCTCGGCGGCTCGAAGGAAGGCTCGAATCGATACGAGCTCGCGCCGCATTACCTGGCCCGCGGCGAGAGTGCCCGCGCCCTCGAGGAATCGTTGCGCGGCCTGGCGGGAAGCTCCGCGCGCCAGCCGGCGCGGGCGTTCGCGCTCGTCAACGCCGCGCGCGCCTATCGCAACCTCGGCGATCTCGATCACGCCATGTCCGCCGCGGTCGAGGCGATCGAGATTCGCGAGGAGCTCGACACCATGATCGCGGGCGACGAGCAGCAGCGTGCGTCGGCCACGACGGTCACGACCGACTCGTACGCCGTCGCCGCGGAGCTTTCCCTGATGAAGGGAGATGCCGCGGCCGCGCTGGCGTATGTCGAGCGTGGCCGCGCCAGAGTGCTCACCGACATTCTCGAACATGGCCGTGCGACACCGGCGGAGCTGTCGGCGGAACTGCGCGCCGAAGAAACCGCGCTCGACCGCGACGTCGCGAACATCACCAGGGAACTGGAGCGGGCCAGCGCTTCCGGCGATCGGAACGCGATCGCGCGAGCCACCGAGGCGTTGCACCGCGCGCGTGCGGTCCGGGCCACGTTCATCGATGGTTTGCGCGTGCATGCGGAGCGGCGCGCGATCACGCGGCGGCTGGTCGATGACGACGACGTTGCGCACGCGGCCACGCGACTGCCGAAAGAGACGGTGGCCATCGACTACTTCGTCACCGACCACGAGCTGCATGCGTTCGTCATCGGTGCGAACGGCGTGACCGTTCGTTCGACAAAAGTCGAACGAACGGAGCTCGAACGCGGCGTCGAGGTGTTTCTGGACATGCTGACGCGGGGCGATCTGCGCGTCGAATCGGAAGGGAAGAAGCTCTACTCCCTCCTGTTCGAGCCGATCGAACACGAAATCGCCGGCGCCGATGCGCTGCTGCTCATTCCGGACGGCGCGCTCTGGCACGTTCCGTTCGCCGCGCTGGTCGATCGCGAGGGAGCGTATGCCATCGAGCGCGCGGCCATCGTCTACGCGCCGTCGCTGCTGGCGTACGCCTCGATCATCGATTCGGAGAAGCGTCCGCGCGCGCGATCGATCCCCCTGCTGGCGATCGGAAATCCGATCATCGATCCGGCGTCGAAGACCGCCGCGGCCAGCGTTTATCGCAGCGCATCCCTCGGGCCGTTGCCGGACGCCGAGCACGAAGTCGACGCCGTCCGCTCGGTGTACGGCGCGCCGCAATCGCTCGTGCTCAAGCGTCAATACGCGACGGAGTCGCGCATCAAGACGGCGCTGGGCGATGCGCGCATCGCGCACTTTGCGACGCACGCGATTCTCGATGACACCAATCCGATGTACTCGCGGCTGATGCTGGCGCGCGACGATGCCGCGCACGACGACGGCTGGCTCGAAAGCTGGGAGGTGGCGCGCCTCGATCTGCAGGCGGACCTGGTGGTGCTTTCCGCCTGCGACACCGCGCGCGGCGATGTCGGCGGCGGCGAAGGAGTCATCGGCTTGACGTGGTCATTCTTCCTCGCCGGCGCATCGTCCACCGTCGCGACGCAGTGGAAAGTGGCCAGCGACAGCACCGCTGACTTCATGATCGCGTTTCATCGTGCGCTGCACGACCGGCCGGTAAACCGGGCCATGCACAAGGCGCTGGCGTTGCGCACCGCGCAATTGCGATTGCTGCGAGACAAGCGCACGCGACACCCGTTTCACTGGGCACCGTTCGTGTTGCTCGGAAACCCGGCGGCGGCGGAGTGAGGATCCATCCGTCGGGACGACCATACGGACGTCGATCCGCCGTCCTATAGTTGCGCAGGTGTCTACAAACCGCCTTCATGCCGCCAACGATCCGGCGCTTCGCGCGCTGATCGATGCGCCCGACGATCGCGCGCGCGAGTCGGTGGTGGAGGCTTTGCTCGTCGACGTCGCCCGGCCGGTGATCGCGTCGGTGCTGAAGCGGTTCCGGCGGATGGAGCCGGGGCTGCAGGTCGAGGATCTGGAGGAGATCTCATCGCGCGTGGCGCTGCGATTCATCCGCAAGGTGCGTGCGGCGGCGGTGCACGAGGAACATGCGATCGCGACCGTCGAGAATTACGTCGTCACATTGACGTACAACGCGATCTACGACTTTCGCCGGCATCGCTATCCGGAACGGCACCGATTGAAACGGAACCTGCGCTACATCCTGACGCGCGACTCGTCGTTCGCGTTGTGGGAAGCGCGCGACGGTTTCGTGGCCGGGCGCGCGTCATGGAACGGACAGCTGCCGCGCGCCGGAACCGGCAGTCTCACGGCATCGTCGGCGACGGCGGTGATGTGCGACCGCGAACGTCCGGCCGAGGCGCTGCACGCGATTCTGCAGGTGGTCGGGCATCCGGTCGTTTTCGACACGCTCGTCGATCTGGTGGCCACGCTCTGGAACGTGCGCGACGTCGTGCTGGAGAGCGAGGAGTATCCGCCCGATCAGCAGCCCGACCCGCTGGCCTCACTGGAGCAACGCGAATATCTCGAGGCGATGTGGTGCGAGATTCGGGCGTTGCCGGAGCGGCAGCGTTCCGCTCTGTTGCTCAATCTTCGCGATGCCGCCGGCTCGAACGCGCTGGTGCTGTTTCTCCTCCTGAACATCACCTCGGTGGCTGACCTGGCGTCCACGGCCGGCGTGACGGAGGGGGAGTTGAACGCGCTGTGGGAAACGCTGCCGCTGGACGATCTGACGCTCGCGCAGCGCCTCGGTCTGACCCGCCAGCAGGTCATCAATCTGCGCAAGTCGGCACGCCTGCGGCTGGCCCGCCGGCTGTCGAAATGGAAATGAAAGTGAACGCACGCACAATATGAGACCAAACGGGCCGTCCTTCCGCTCATGAGCGCGCACGTGACAGGAGAACAATCGGACCGTCTTCGAGACGGAACGCTTCCGCCGCACGAGGTTGCGGCGGTGGGAAGCCATGCGGCCGTCTGCATCGATTGCGCAAAATCGGTGAGCGAGGCGCTCTCGGTACAGCGGCTGCTGCGCGACGTCCGCGTACAGTTCGAAGTCGCCGAGGACGAGCATCTTTCGGAAGAACTGCTGATGGCGTACGCCGATGATGCGCTGCCCGCCGATGCGCGCGATGCGGCGCGGGCACACTGCGATGAGTGCGATCGCTGCCGCGCGGATGTCGAGGAGTTGCGGCGACTGCAGTTCGTGATGCGGCGGAAACGCTCGCCGCGCTGGGTGCCGTACGCGATTGCGGCAGCGGCCGCGGCGATCCTCGCGCTCGTGCTGTTGCCGCTGCTGTACGAACGTTCGCCAGCTCCGCTGACGCCTGTGAAACGGGCGCCGTCGGTCAAACGCGTCGTCGTGCCGCCGGCGTCGACGGCGCCGGTGGTCACCGGCTACGGGGAGAAACGGTGGGATGAGTGGGTGGCGCGGGCGAAGGAAACGCGAACGCTGGCGGCGGCGTCGATTCTCGCGCAGTTGAAACCGGCGAAGACGACGTTGCGCGGAACGGAGACAGCCGACGCGCTGGAGCTGCATCCGAACGGCAGCGTGGTGTTGGAAACGCGTCCGCGATTTCACTGGAACGCGCGCGAGAGCGGGACGTACAACGTGATCCTGCAGGACGGCGACCGCATCATCGAAAGCGGTTTGCTGACGAGCGCATCGTGGGTTCCGCCGTTCGATCTGCGGCGCGGCGGAGAATACGGTTGGCAGGTGGAGGTGACGATCGGCGAAGAGCGGTCGATCCATCCGCTTGCGCCTGCGCCTCCGGCGAAATTCGTCGTCCTCGACGACGCCGCGGTGAAAGAGATTCGCGACGCGTTGCAGCGTCATCCGAACGATGCGTTGCTGCATGCGGTGCTGTACGCGCGCTACGGCTTGCGCGAAGAGACCGCGAGCGCGCTCGAAGCGTTGCGCGGCGGCGAGCCGGAGCTTGCGAACGCGCTGCGCAAATCGCTCGACGCGTGGCCGTGAATCGGAATCAACTCACGATCAACTCACGGCCTCGAACGGCGCGCGGTGAATCACGCGCACCTCTCCGTTCTTCAGCGTGAGCACGCGGTCGGCCCAGTCGGCGGGCGAAGGGCGATGGGTGATGACCAGCACGACGCGATCGTCCGTGACCTCGCGCAGGTTCGCGAGCACGCTCGCTTCGGTGGCTGCATCGAGCGCGCCGGTCGCTTCATCGAGGATCAGCACATCGCGGCGGCGCACGAGTGCGCGCAGCAATCCGAGTCGCTGCTTCTCTCCTTCGGACAACCCCATGCCGTTCGCGCCGAGGATGTGATTCCACCTTTCGGGAAAGCGCGCCACGACGGTGTCGAAGCAGGCCACGGTGGCGAGCCGGTCGAGCTCCGTCGCATCGACGCCGCGATATCCGAGGAGCACGTTCTCGCGCAGCGTGCCGTGGAAGAGATGCGGAGAGGGAGGCACGAGCGAGGTGGTGCGGCGGAGGGCGCGCATGCCGAGCTCGCGCACGTCGTGCCCGCCGATCGAGACCGTTCCCTCGTGCGGGTCGTACAGGCGCACCAGCAGTTTCGCGAGCGTGCTCTTGCCGGAGCCGCTCTCTCCCATGAGCGCGACTTTCTCGCCGCGTTTCATCGTCACGTCGATGCCGCGCAACACCGGGGAAGCGGCGTCGTAGCCGAAGCGCACGCCGCGGAGCGCCACTTCCTGTACGGCCGGCACCGGCGCGTCGTCCTCGCCGTCGCGCACGGCCGGCTGGTGCTGTTCGAGCTCGGTCAGACGAACGATGCTGCCGCTGGCGCGTTTCAGTCGCACGTACGTCGTGATGGCGGCGGTGAGCGGATCGAAGAGCCGCAGCAGGTAGGTGTAGAACGCGACGTAGCTGCCGACGGTGAGCCGTCCCTGCATGAATTCGTACGCGCCGATGAGCAGCACCGCGGCGGTGCTGATGGTGATGATGCCCCACGCGGCGGCGGCGTAATGAATCTCGGTCATGACCTGTTTCAGCGATGTCCGGATCGAGGCCGTGGCCAGTTTCGCGTAGCGGCGGTTGACGTAGCTTTCGGCGCCGAGGAGTTGCAGTTCCATCGCGGCGCCGACGCATTCGCTGAGAAAGCTGGCGCGCTCGCCCATGATGCGGCGGCTGGCATGCGCGACGTCTTCGAGACGCGGGCCGTAGCGATAGCGCAACGCGGCGATGAGCAGCGCGAGCGGCACGGCGATGAGCGCGAGGCGCCAGTCGAGCGCGGCCATCACGGTGATCGTGACGGCGATGCCGAGCACCACGCGGAAGAGCGAGGGAAGGATGTCGGCCGCCGCGTCGGAGAGTTGCTCGATCTCCTGTTCCAGACGATTCACGAGATCGCCGACGCCGTGGTCGTGGAAGAAGCGCGCGTCGAGCGATTGAATCCTGCGCAGCAGCGTCAGTCGCAGTCGCAGCATCGCGTAACGCACCGTACGCGTCATCGCATACGTGCCGACGCTCAACACGCCGACGCGGATGACGTACAGCGCGCAGAACGCGCCGACGGCGGCGACGATCGGCATCCACGCGCGGGCCGGAAGACCGTGATCGATGATCCAGCGGATGATCAGCGGATCGGCCGCCGTCAGCAGCGTGGCCATCAAAAGGCAGCCGATGCTGAAGACGTGGCTGCGGGCGTACGGGCGCAGCACGCGCGCGAACCACATCCACTCGCGCGGTTTCGGTGTGTCGCTCATGGCGCTCATCCGATCGCCAGCGAAACGTCCGCGGCGGTCTGGCGCGACGATGCGCGTGTGGCGAACAACTCATCGAGCATGAAGTCGGTGTCGCCGCCGTGGAGATAGCGATGGATGAAGAGAGCGATGCCGGCGCTCCCGGTGCCGAAGTCGCAGCTGACGCGGCTCAGCGTATCGCCGGGGAAGGCCATTCCCTTGTCGCCGCGATCGACCTGATAGAGCAGCGTGCCGGAGAGATTCTTCCGCGCCGCGTTGCGCGCGTGCTCGCGATCGTTGCCGAAGCGCTCCCAGTCGAGACAGAACTCGCCGATGCCGGAGAGGCCGAAGAAACGGCCGGGAAAGATCGAATACTTGCGATCGCAGTCGATGATCAAACGATCGAAGAGCTCGCGATACGGTGCCTCGGGGACGACCTGCATGTAGCGGAGCAGCGCCATGCCGATGCCGGAGCTTCCCCAGCGCCAGTACGGCGTGTAGGTCGGCTGGTCGTCGCGCGCGCGCCAGGAGATGCCGTCGTCGGGAATCTGAATGGCGCGTGAGGCGACGAACTCGAGCGCGCGTCCGGCCACGTCGAGGTACTCCTCGTTTCCGGTGGCGAGATAGAGATAGACGAGGAAGTTGGCGATGCCGCTCGCGCCGTGTGCGAACGTGCAGGAGATGAATCCCTGCGAGGTCCAGTAGTACATGCCGTCGCGCTCTTCCTTCGTCGCCAGCAGATGCCGTCCCGCTTCCTCGGCGTACGCGAGATGCCGCGCGTCGCCGGTGACGAGATGGAAGTGCAGCTCGGTCATCCCCCACCCGGCGGTGCCGTAGAAGACGTCGGTTTCCTTCTTGAGCAACGGATGGGCGCGCGCGAGCTCGAGCGCCTTGTACGCGCGCTCTTCGTAGCCGAGCTCCAGCAGCACCCAGGCGATGCCGGAGAGACCGGCGTAGAGGCCGGACGGGTACGCCTCGCCGGTGAGCTCCTGTTTCAGCATCCAGTCGCGCACCGGTTCGGGGACGTCGCCGGTGATGCGCAGCAGCGCGTGCGCGACGCCGGCGGCGCCGTAGGCGATGCTCATCGGATTGGTTTCGAAGACGATGGGATCGGCGGGGAAGAGTCGATCGCGGCGGGTGATGTCGGCCGAGCCGGCGATGTGCTGCACGAGCCGGTCGAGAAACGTTTCGAGATCGGTCTGATCGGCCTGCCACGTACCGATCACCGGCTGCGGGATGTCGTGTTCCGCGCGCAGCACGCGTACGACTTCCTCCGCCTGCGGACGATCGGTGCGTTTCGGTGAGAGCAGTCGCGTGATCATCTCGGCGATCGGCGCGGGCAGCGAGAGATCGCGATGAAAGGCGTCGAGGAATCGCGCGGCCGACGTCAGATCGAGATTCATCAGCGCGTTCATCGGACAGAGTCCGGCCAGCATCAGACTGCCGAGGGCGTAGAGATCGTCGGCCGCGTGCGAGATCCCTTCGTCGAGCACTTCCCGCGGGGCGAAGCCGGGCGTGTAGAGACTGGCCGGAACGTCGACGTCCTGCTCGTACGCTCCTTCGAAGTCGATGAGCCGGAAGTCGGCAGTCTCGCCGTCGCCGACGACCATGACGTTGTAATGCGAGAGATCGGCGAAGACGATGTTCCGCTCGTGCAGCAGCGACACGATTTCGGCCACGCGCGCCAGCGTGCGGCAGTAACGCGCATAGAACTCCTGCGCCGCTTCGCGCGTCGGCTTCGTGCGCAGGGCGAGGCTGTGCCGGGCCATGTAGACGCGCAGGATGATGCTGTCGTCGAGGAACTCTTCGACCAGATAGAAGTGCTCCCATTCCTGGAAGAAATCGAGCGGCTTCGGCGCGATCTTCAGATCTTCGACGAGCTGCAGCAGGCGGTGTTCCTTCTTCAGCAGCCAGACCGCGTCGACGCCGCGCATGGAGACGTTCGTCAGCGGGCGCGCTTCCTTGATCAGCACCTTCGCGCCGCTCTCGTTGTCCGTGCCGATGTAGACGCCGCCGCTGTTCGAAAAGACGATGGCCTTGTCGATCGTGTAGCGGCCGTTCCGGAGGCCCGGTGCCGCCGCCTCCGCCGTCAGATCCTCGGCCGGTTCGCTGCTGAACGGATCGTGAATCGACGGCGGCAGATGAAAGAACGCGGAGCGTTCGTCATCGACGTAGTTGCCGTCGGCGACGATCACCGGCACCTTCCGGCCGCTCACGTCGAGACGGTGGTAGTTCAGCATTCCGCCATAGCGGTAGAACACCACGCCGCTGTCTTTGTAGCGGCGATCGGAGAGGATGTAAGGACCGCGATAGCCGATCAGCTCGCGATAGAGCGTTTCGAGCAGGACGCCGCATTGCGCTTCGTCGTGCGGATAGATGGTCATGAATTTGCCGGCGCCGCCGCGGCCCCAGCGCTTGCCGTTCTGCATCAGCTGCAGCTCGTTGTTCGCGACGAACTTGAACGAGACGCGCTCGCGCACCAGGAGACGGGTGACGGTGGTGAGAATCGGCAGCGCGTTGCCCGGCGTCGCGGAGATGTGAATCTTCCACCCCTGCGCCGGCGGAACCTCGCCTTTCGGAAGCGCGTTCATCCAGATCGAGCTTCGGATCAGCTGCCAGTCGGCCGGGAGGAGGCGTTTCACCGCCGCGATGTACTTGCTCTCGCCGACGTCGTACCGCTCGATCGGCTCGTAGTGCTCGCGACTGGCCATGACGTACAGGTAATCGCTGTCGATCAGCATCCGTGCTCTCCTGTGCGTTCCGCGCGGCCGAAACGGAGGACTGGATGCGCGCGCGGAACGGAACCTGTTCGGTGGTTGTGCAGTGAGGAACGACTTATTCGGTTCTGACTACGAATCAGAACGCCGCGACCATGAGCTGGGTCTCGGCGACGCAACCGCTGTTGCTGTAGCTGGAGCAGGTGGAGCACCCCGAGACGCTACAGGTGCTCGGTTCGTTGACTCCTTCGGCTTCTCCGATCTGATCCATTCCGATGGGCTGAATGACCTGCAGGGCGAGAATGTGCTTCATGACTTTCCTCCGTTTTTCGACGACTTTGCGCCGGACCGTCCGTCGCGCGCATCCGCCGCAGCCGGATGAAAGAATCATGCCGAAAGCAGGGGAAAAGGAACGGTACACATCCAGAATGAATGCAAGCAATTCTGACGGAAAGACATATCAATTGGCGGCCGCGGCCGTATGGGCGCGCTGCCGCTCCAGCCAGGCGGCGACGTGCGGCTGCTGCGCGGAAAAAAGTGCCGCGCACTGGCCGATCACGTCGAGCGTTTCGGCAAGATCGCGTTCGCTCCCCGGCACGGGATGCGACGTGAAGAAGCGTTGGACGTCGTCGCGCAACGCTGGATCGCAGAAGGAGCGCGCGGCGATGACGACCTGTCCCGCCTGTGCCGGCGCGATCTTCTTTTCCACGCGCGTCCAGTCGTTCGTGATCAGCTGCCACGCCTGGCGTTGTGATTCGCGTTCGGTGAGGAGCGCGCCGAGGAGCCGCGCGGCGTCGGCCGGGGCCACGTCGGAGAGGATCCAGTCGAAGGTCCGTTTCACCTGCGCCGGTGCACGAAATCGCGTGATCGTGCGCGTCAGCAGCGCGGTCTCGTCGGGCGAGGCAGCGTTGTCGCGCAGACGTTCGAGAATGCGTTCGTAGAGGCGCGCGTCATTGGACGCCGCCGCCATCGCCAGCACGTTGCGCACGAGTGGCGGGTCGATCGCGGAGGGGTCGTCGAGCCACGTGAGCGCGAGCTCCTTCGCGCGCCCGAGGGTCTCGGGATCGCGGCCCGTCACCCCGGCGGCGTAGAGCACCATCGGGCGCAGCGCGCCGCAACCGCAGCCGGGTGTTTCGGCATCGGACCAGCCGAGCTCGTGGACGAGCGGACGGAGGAACTCGCGCACCCAGCTCTGGTACTCGCCGAGAGCGCGCTCGTCGCGGACGAAGCGGCCGATGGCGTCGAGCGCGGTGACGAGACGCGTCACGACGGCGCCGTCACGCTCGGAGCGGTAGCGATCGGCGAGGCGCAGAAACGCATCGGCCCCGCGCCGGCCCGCGCGCATCAGCGACCATTCGTCGTTCAACAACGTGAGCCGCTCGGCCGGCGTCATCAGCGCCACCGGCGCGCTGCCGCTCTCGTAGCTCGTGATGTAGTAGCCGCGTCCTTCGCGATTCACGATCAGCGGCCCGCAGCCATCGACGGAGAACGTCGCGCTCTTCGTCTTCAGCAGCGCGCAGTCGTTCGTCTCCGCGCCGCGATAGCAGACCGGAATGCTCCAGAGTTGCGCGGAGGGAGTCGCGTCGGTGGTGAAGCGTTCCTGCGTCAGCGTCAGTTGCGTCTTGTTTTCGACGCAACGCGACTGCACGCGCACGAGCGGCACTCCCGGCTGCGTTGCGAATGAATCGAGGATCGCGCGCGAGGCGCTGCCGCGAGTTGTGTTGCGCAGCGCGGCGCGTTTCGTTTCGAACGGCGCGTACTCTTCGAGCATCCGCAGGACCGCGGGCGTCTTCACCGACGACGCGTTCTCCGGCGCGAGCGGACGCGCGGTGTGCAGCGTGTCTGTGGCGATGGCCCGGCGCGCTTCGTTCACTGCATCGGTCGCCGTCCACCACTCCGGCTTCCACGCCGCCACCGCTTTCGCCGCGAGGAAGTCGGCATTTCCTTCGTAGAGCCAGAAGTCGTCCCACGAGGCAATGCCGCCGCCCCACATGTGCGACAGCTCGTGCGCGATGATGGCGGCGATCGCTTTCTTCATCTCGGGCGCGCCGTCCTGCCCGATGAGGAGCGCCCGTTCGCGCGCCATCACCACGCCCGCGCTCTCTTCGGCGCCGGTCGAGAATCCCGGAATGACGACGAAGTCGAGCTTCGGGAACGGATACGGCGCGCCAAAGTACGTCGCGTAAAACGGCAGGAACTGCTTGGTCGCCTCGAGCGCGAATGTCGCCTGCGGCAACTGCGAGGCGGCCGCGCAGACGCGCAGCGGCACCTCGCCGCTGCGATCGGCCGCGCAGGCGAGCTCCCCGACGACGAGCGCCACGGCATGCGTCTGCAGCGGCGGCGTCGTGGCGAAGCGGACCGTTCGCACCCCTTCGTGATCGATCGAATCCTCCGCGATGCCGGCGTTCGAGATCGCTGTCTGTCCCGGCGGCACGACCACTTCGATCGCGAACGTCGTCGCGAGATCGGGCCGATCGAACGAGGGGAACACCTCGCGCGCGTGCGTTCGCTGCAGGCGCGTGGCGAGATAGCGCTTGCCGTTCGCATCGATGGTGGTGAGTCCGTGCGGCTCGCCCGAGAGCACTCCGCGATAGCGCAGGCGCAGTTGCACCGCACCGGCGGCGACGGCGCTCGGAACGCGCAGCGTGATCGTGTCGCTGCCGAGCTCGAGGTCCGCCTGCTGACCGCCGATCGAAGCGTCGTCGATGGTCAGCCCCTTCGCATCGAGCGTCACCGCGCGCAGCGGCTCGCTGGCGACGCCGTCGATCGTGACGCTCCCTTCGAACGTCGTGCTGCCGGGCACGAGTCGCAGGTCGTAGTGACGCGGCGTGAACGCGCGCGGCGCGGCGGCGAGCGCGGAGGGACAGACGAACAGCGCGACGAGAACGAGGCGAAGCAGCGGCATCGGAACCTCCGGTTTCCGCGAGGCCATGCAAGAACGATGCGGTCACGAAGGAACTAAGTAGTGACGGAATGGCGGCAAGATGTTTGCTTGCTGCTCCGCACAACGAGAACGCGTTCCGAGGAGGCCTCAATGACGGAGTCGGCGCCACTGATCGAGCTCACTGCGCTCGGCAAGGTGTACCAGACCGCGGAGATCGATACTCATGCGCTGAGCGGCGTGCATCTGCGCGTCGACCGCGGCGAGTTCGTGGCGATCTCCGGACCGTCGGGCTGCGGCAAGTCGACGCTGCTGTCGATCATCGGGCTGCTCGACACGCCGACCACCGGCACGTATCGCCTCTCCGGCAGCCCGGTCGAACAGGTGACCCCGGCGCAGCGGGCGGCGATCCGCAATCGCGAGATCGGATTCATCTTCCAGGCGTTCAATCTGATCGGCGATCTGCAGGTGCACGAGAACGTCGCGTTGCCGCTGACGTATCGCCCGGGCATGACGGCCGCGGAGCGCAACCGGCGTGTGGCCGAGGCGCTGGAGCGCGTGGGGTTGAGCCACCGTGCGCGGCATGATCCGTGGCAGCTTTCGGGAGGCCAGCAGCAGCGGGTGGCCATCGCGCGCGCGCTCGCGGCGCGGCCGTCGCTGCTGCTCGCCGATGAGCCGACCGGCAATCTCGATTCGAAGAACGCGGAGTCGGTGATGGAGTTGCTGCGCGAGCTGCATCGCGACGGCGCGACGATCTGCATGGTCACGCACGATCCGCGTTCCGCCGAAGCGGCCGGGCGCAACGTGCGTCTCTTCGATGGACGCGTGGTCGAGGACTCGCACGCACTGCACGCCGTGGTCTGACGCGGAGGCTCTGTCGATGGAAACGTTTTTGCTCGATGTGCAGTACGCGCTGCGCACCCTGCGCAAGCAGCCGGGCTTCACGCTGATCGCGCTGGCGACGATCGCCCTCGGCATCGGCGCGAACACGGCCATTTTCTCGATTCTCTATGCGGTGCTGCTGCGGCCGTTGCCGTATCCCGGCGCCGATCGCATCGTGGCGGTGTATGCGAGCTCGCCGGAGCGCGGCAACAGCGGCACGTCGCGACTCGATTTCGAAGACTGGCGTGCGCAGAGCCGGTCGTTTTCATCGCTGGCGGCGTATCGCGGCGCATCGGCGGACGTCGTCGGCGGCATCAAGCCGGAGCGCGTGGTCGGGATCGCGGTCAGCAGCGGCTTTTTCGAAACGTTCGGCGTGAAGCCGATCGCCGGACGGACGTTCGACGCCGAGCGCGACGTGAAACGCGGCACACCGCCGGCGATGATCAGCGAACGGTTCTGGAAGAGCCATTTCGGCGGACGCAACGTCATCGGCAGCGTGTTGCGCGTTTCCGGCGAGCCGCACGTCATCGTCGGTGTGCTGCCGGCCGCATTCGACTATCCGTGGTCGCAGGATCTCTGGCTCCCGCTCACGCGCAGCGAGCGCCATCTCAGCCGCTCGGGCCGCAACTACAAAGTGATCGGACGTTTGAAGGATGGCGTCACGGTGGAGGCGGCGCAGGCAGAGATGAGTGCGATCGCGGCGCGGCTCGCGCACGACTATCCCGATACGAATCGCGGCATCGGCATTGCGCTCGTGACCTTGCGCGACGATCTCACCGCGACGGTGCGACCGACGCTCGTACTGCTCTTCACGCTGGTGGCGCTGGTGCTGCTGATCGCGTGTGCGAATCTCGCGAACCTGCTGATTGCGCGCGGCCGCACCCGCACCACCGAGATCGCCATTCGCGGCGCCCTCGGCGCCGGCACCCCGCGTCTGGTGCGGCAGCTGCTCACCGAAACCATCGTGCTCGCCGTGATCGGCGGCCTCTGCGGCATCGTCGTGGCGTTCTACGTTTCGCGCGCGCTCGCGCATTCGGCGGCGCTCGACCGATTCACTTCCGAGCAGCCGCTGCTCGATCCGGTCGTCCTGTTGTTCGGCCTGGCGATCTCGCTCGTCACCGCCGTGCTCTCGGGCATCGTGCCGGCGCTGCGGCTGGCCCGTACGCAACTGCATGCGGGCGGCCTGCAACAGCTGATGCGCCGCGATCTGCGCGATCCGCTGCGGCGGCATCTCGTGACGATCGAGGTGGCGTTGTCGGTGATGCTGCTCGTCGCGGCGGGCTTGCTCACGCGCAGCATGCTGCGTCTGCAGAGCGAGCCGATGGGCTTCGACCCACGCGCGTTGCGCATGATGACCGTGAATGCGCCGCCCGATGGCGATGCCGTCGCGTTCTACGACGCGCTGCTGCAGCGGCTGCAAACGCAGCCGGGCATCGAGGCGATCGCCGCGAGCAGCAACCTGCCGCTCGATGCGGAGAAGGTGCAGGGAGGCGTCGCCCTCGAGGGACGTCCCGCCGCCGACGAGAAGAGCTGGGTGCCGGCGGGATGGCAGCTCGTGAACGAGGACTACTTCGGTGCGATGAAGATCCAGATGCTGCGCGGCCGCCCGTTCGTCCGCGCCGATCGCGGAGGCGCCGGCGTGGTGATCATCAGCGATGCGCTCGCACGACGCTACTTCCCGAACGCGAGCCCGCTCGGCCACACGCTCGCGGTGCCGGGACTCGACAGCGATACGTACGAGAAGTTTCAGGGAGGCAAAGTCGAATGGCTGACGATCGTCGGCGTGGCGGCGGATGTCCGTCCCGCCGGTCCGGCCTCGGAGGCGATTCCGGAGGTCTATCTGCCGTACTTTCAGCACGCCGGCTCGAACCTGAAGCTCGCCATTCGCAGCAGCCTCGCGCCGGCGGCGATCGATCGCGCCGCCGAAGCATCGACGCGCGCGATTGCGCCGGAGCTGCCGGTGCGCATGCGGTCGTATGAGGAGGTGCTCGAGAAGCGGCTGGCCGCGCCGAAGCTCCGCTCGCAGCTCATTCTCCTGTTCGCTGTGCTGGCGGTCGTACTGGCGGCAGGGGGGATGTACGGAGTGACGGCGAACTGGGTGGAGCAGCGCACGCGCGAGATCGGCATTCGCATGGCCCACGGTGCGACGTCCCGCGACGTGCTCGCGCTCTTCCTGCGACGCGGCGTCGGCTCGACGCTCCTCGGCATCGTGGCCGGCTTCGTGGCCGCGCTCTGGCTGGCGCGGCTGCTCACGCCGTTTCTCTTCCGGATCGATCCGCGCGATCCGCTCACGTTCGCCGGAGCGATGCTGATCGCGCTGGCGATCGCGCTCCTGGCCACGACCATTCCGGCGTTGCGGGCCAGCCGCGTGAATCCGGTCGACTCGCTGCGCTACGAGTGAGGGCCGAGCTTCGAGAACGTTTATGCGCAGATCGAAGCGGCATTTGCGCGCGCAAAGCGACCTCGCGGAACGTGCCGGCACTGCCGCCCCACTCCAGACTCGCGCGCCGCAGGTGTCTATGGCAGCATGCACACATCCATGCCCGACAGCTTCCCCGACCGCCTCGGCCGGTACACCATTCTTTCGCTCATCGGAGCGGGAGGGATGGGAGAGGTTTACCTCGCCGATGACGAGCGGCTCGGGCGCCGCGTGGCCATCAAGATCGTTCCGGAGAGCGTGAGCCGCGACGCCGAAGCGAAGAGCCGGCTGCTGCGCGAGGCACGCGCGGTGGCGGCACTCGATCACCCGAACGTCTGCACGCTCTATGAAATCGGCGAGCACGACGAGCGCCCCTTTCTGGTGATGCAGTACGTCGAGGGCGAAACGCTCTTCGAGCGCCTGCAGCGGGCGACGATGTCGCTCAATGAATGCCTCGACGTCGCGACGCAGGTCTGCGCGGCGCTCGAAGACGCGCATCGCCGCGGAATCATTCATCGGGACATCAAGCCGATGAATCTGATCCTCACGCCGCGCGGACAGGTGAAAGTGCTCGACTTCGGTCTGGCCCGTTTCCTGACGCCGGACGGCAATTCCGCGGAGACGCTGCGCTCCCGCACCGGCGTCGT
Organism: Thermoanaerobaculia bacterium; assembly: GCA_036261885.1. Classification (GTDB taxonomy): domain Bacteria; phylum Acidobacteriota; class Thermoanaerobaculia; order Gp7-AA8; family Gp7-AA8; genus QHVT01. The sequence goes on from DATAJY010000013.1 coordinate 93,845, forward strand.
CACCGGCACCGCGCCGTACATGTCGCCCGAACAATTACGCGGCACAGTCGTCGACGCACGCACCGACATTTTCAGCCTCGGCGTCGTGCTTTATGAGATGGCCGCCGGCCGCAGGCCGTTCGATCGCCACAATACGGCCGCGACCATTACGGCCATTCTCTTCGAGGATCCGCAGGCGCTGGACAAGACGCAGCACGCGGTGCTGATGCCGATCATCCGCCGCGCATTACAGAAGGATCCGGGCGATCGTTACGACTCGATCGAGGAAATGCTCACTGCATTGCAATCGATCAAACGCCGCGCCTCGACCTCGCGCCGCAAAGTGGTCACCGACCGGCCGGACATCGAGCCGACGCAGGCGATGACGGCCATCATTCCGCCGGTCAAAGGACGCATCGATTCCCTGGCCGTGCTGCCGGTCGTTTCCGGCACGCTCGATCCGGCGCTCGAATATCTCGTCTATGGCTTGAGCGAGGGGATCACCAATGCGCTTTCGCACGTGCGCCGCCTCCGCGTCATCGCGGCCGGCACGACCGCCCGCTATGCAGGCGCCGGCGTCGATGCGCGGCAGGTCGGACGGCAGCTCAACGTCGCCGCCATTGTCGACATCAAGGCGCGCATCAGCGATGCCGGATTGCACGTCGAGGCCAGCCTGATCTCGACGGCCGACGGCACGGTCTTGTGGTCTTCGCGATATGACCGCGCGCCGCGCGATGTTGCGGCATTGGCGGAAGCAATTGCCGACGACGTCGCGGAGCGCGTCCGGGTCAAGGGCTCATCGGGAACGCGACGGACCGTCAAGAAGAAGCGGGCGGTCGATCAGGAGGCGCAGCAGCTCTATCTCAAAGGGCGCTTTCAATGGATCAAACGGACCTCCGACGCGGTGAAGCAGGCCATGAGCCTCTTTCAACGCGCCGTGGAAATCGATCCCGGATTCGCCATGCCGTACGCCGGGCTGGCCGACAGTTTCGTGATGCTCGGATTCATTCAGGCGCTGCCGCCGCGCGACGTGCTGCCGAAAATCAAGGCGGCGGCGCGCAAGGCCATCGAGCTCGATCCGACGCTCGCGGAGCCGCATGCGTCGATCGGCTACGCGGCCGGTCTCTTCGACTGGGATTGGGAAACGGCGAAGCGCGAGCTCGAAGAGGCGATGCGCCTCAATCCGAACTATCCGTGGGCGCCGCACTGGCTCGGCATTCTGCTCAGCGCGCGCGGCGAGATCGAAAAATCGCTGGAGTTGATCGAAATCTCGAAAGAGCTCGATCCGCTGTCGCCGATCATCAACGTCGGCGCCGGAATTCCATTACACATCGCGCACCGCTACGACGAGGCCATCGCCTGTTATCGCTCGGTTCTCGAGACCGATCCGATGCTCGCGCCGGGGCATTACTACATCGGCATTACGCTCGAAATGGTCGGTGAATACGATGATGCCATCGCGCACCTGCGCCGCTCGATCGAGATCGCCGGCCCGGCCGGTCTGTACCTCGGCGAGCTCGCCCACGCACTGACGTCCGCGGGACGGGAAGCGGAGGCGCTGGAGGTGGTGGAGCAATTACGGCAGGCGGCGGCGAAGCGCTACATCTCGCCGTATTGCTTCGCCGTCGCCTACACCGGACTGCGCCGTTTCGATGAAGCATTCGAGGCGCTGGAAAAATCATTCGAAGAGAAGAACGCGTGGATGTGGTTTCTGCCGGTCGATTCGCGCTTCCATCCACTGCGCGGCGATCCGCGGCTCGAATCGCTCCTGCAGCGCTACGGGCTCGCTCAATAACACGAGCCGCTGTAATACCAGTCCTGCTGTCCGTACGTGTGCTTCTGAATCGACTCCGTTTTCTTCTGCATGCACTGGCTGCGTTCGCGCCACTTCTGATCGGCATCCGGATCTTTGTTCATGTTCCAGAGGCGGGCCATGTTCGCGGACTCGGCGGCGGCATTGTGAGAGCGCTGGAATTTCAATGCGGCGACGGAGAGCTCGTGACAGCGGTCGCCGTCGTATTTGCAGTATTGCGCGACGTCGAACGTAAAGCGCTCGACGCTGGAGCTGTCGGGGCCGTTCTTGTCGATGCGGTCGACGAATGCCTGGGCCACCGGATCGCGCATGGCGACGAGACCGCGCTCCTTCAGGACCTTCTCCGCGGTGGGGCTCCCTGCCTTGTACGCCTCGAACCACCAGTACGTGGCCAGCGCCTCATTGGGAGGGAGGCCGTATCTGCCGTCGTAAATCTGGGCGAGAAACGACATCGACAATGAATTTCCCTGCAATGCGCCTTTTTCGAACCAGAATCTCGCGCCTTGTGTATTGCGCGGTCCGCCCGTGCCATTGAGCATGTATTGTGCGAGGATCGTCTGTACGGACGAGCTCCCCATTTCCGCGGCGATCTGCGCCCACTCGCGGGCCTTGACCATGTCTTTCTCGACGCCGTCACCGTACTGATAGGCGTTGACGATCGCGGTGATGGCGGCGAGGTGACCGGTTTCCGCCGCCTGCAGCACGAGCGGAAACGACTTCACTTTCGCGTCGGCGAATTCGGCATTCGTATGGGCAGCCATGCGCATGCGCTCCGACTCCGCGTACAGGCGCTGGCCCTCCTCGGAGGACGTCGGCGCATCGGCGAGCTCCGCGATCTTTGGCTCCGCGTCGGTCTCACCAGCCATGGCCGCGCGCAGGTACCAGAAGCGCGCGGCGGTCGCATCCTGGCGCACGCCTTTCCCATTCTTGTAGTACTCGCCGATGTTGAACATCGCGGCGGTATTGCCGGCGCGTGCGGACGCGAGATACATCGCGAATGCTTTGGAGAGATCCTGTTCGAGGCCGAGACCGTGCGAGAGCATGTAGCCGTAACGGAGCATCGACTCGGCGTCGCCCTGGTCGACTCCCTTGCGATACCAATCGACGGCCTGCTTCGGATCTTTGGCCACGCCGAGGCCTTCCCCGTAGGCATTGCCGAGATTGCGCATGGCGCGAACGTCGCCCGCGCTCGCCGCTTTGCGATACCACTCGACCGCCTGCGCGGGATCGCTCTTCGCGATCGCGACGCCGTAATTGTTCATCGCGTTCACATGGCCTTTTTCCGCGGCCGCGCGAAACCACTGCTGCGCCTTCGCCGGATCGCCAGTGACGCCCTTTCCTTCCTCGTACAACAGGCCGAGCCAGTACATCCCCTCGGCGTTTCCTTTCTGCGCCGCCTGTTCGAAGAATTCGGCGGCGCGGCCCGGATTGCCCGCGCGCAGTGTGGCCTTGCCGAGGCGGAATTCCGAATCGCCGTCGGCGGCGAAGGCGCACGTCGCAAATGCGAACAGAAGAGCGATGACCGGGATGCGCTTCATGTCACTCTCCACTGAGATCCTTCAGCATCGCCTTCGCCTCGTCATTGGCGGGCTCGAGCTTCAATACCTGTTTGAAATCGGCGATGGCGCGATCGGCATTGCCGGCGGCCAGGTGGATCTTCGCGCGATAGGTGAACAGCATCGCCGTCTTCGGCGAGAGCTTGATGGCCGCGTCCATGTCTGCAAGCGCCGGCGCGTAATCGTCGCCTTCGAAATACATGATGGCCCGATTGATGAGCGGCTGCGGATCGGACGGATCGAGCTGGATGGCCCGCGTGAAATCGTCGATGGCCGATTTCGGATCGCCCTGTGCGTAGCGGACGACGCCGCGATTGAAGAACAGTGCGCTCATGGTCGGCTCGAGATCGATGGCGCTGCTGTACGCGGTTTCGGCGGCCTTGAAGTCCTTCGCACGGCGATGCGCGAGGCCGATGCTCGCATACGCGACCGCTTTGACGTGCGCGCTCTCGGATTCACTGGCGATGAGCCGGCCGCAGGCCTCGAAGATGGCCGCGGGCTCTTTCCCGTCGACGCACGTGGTCTTGTCGTCGGCGAGGATTGGAAAAACGAAAAGCGAGGCCGCAATTGCGGCGATGAGGCGCGTGCGCATCGAGAAATCTCCTGTCGTACCGATGAGGGTCTGTAGAAAATCGCGCAAAATAGGGGCGGCTTCCCTCAGATGTTTGTGGCGCTGTGTAAAATACGGGCGGGTCCAGCGGTTCAGAAATCAGGGAGAACTCTATGTCCACGAATTCGTGGGAAATCCCGCATGCCGGCGGCGTGGGCGTGCTCACGGTCGAAGCGGGCGCAAACGGCAAAGAGATGGTGCGCCTCGACGGCCGTCCCATCGCCAGGCCGCTCGATCCGGCCGAAGACGAGCGCGAGCTGCTGATCGGTGGACAGATGTACATCCTCCGGCGCATCCCCGGCGGTTTCGGCTTCGATCTCGAATTTCCGCCGCCGATCGCACAGACGCAGCACGAGCTTTCGCCGGAAGCGGCATCGGCGACGTTCATGGGCGGGCTGCAGTCCGCGGCCGAGACGCTCAAGGTCAGCCGCATTCTCTGGGTCGTCGCGGCGGCGCTGATCGGACTGATGATCTGGGGCGCCATTCCGACCTACGAGGATCAGGCGCGCGAGCGTGTCGAACTGCTGCTTCGCGAAATGGCCCTCGGTCCCGGTCCTCAGGAAGAACTGGCCATGGGCATCTGGATGCGCAATACGCGTACGCCCGATCGCGACGAGCTCGCGTGGGCGGTCGGTCACTTCCCCGATTTCCGCAGCGCCAAAGACCTGCGCCGCAAATTCGGCTCGTGGAAAGTACTCGAAGTGGAAGTGCTCGAAGGGGAGAAACGCCCGACCGCGCGCGTGACCATCGAGGTCGAAGGGAAGCAGTACAAGATGCTGGTTCCGGAGCGTCAGGTCATCACGTGGGCGGATTGACCCGCGCGCAGACGAAGAGATAGATGCTCGCCGCGAGTCTGCCGGCGAGCATGGCGATCGCGCCGCCGAGCGCGCCGATCATCGAGAAGACCGACATCGTCAGGAACAACGCCACCGCGAGCGTCACCGCTTCGATGGCCGTGGCGATGCTGACGATGCGCGTGCGATGTTCGAGGATCCAGCGCGCCCGCTGGAACGAGAGGATGTACTCGAGCGCGGGATAGAGGATCAGCAGCCGCACCGGCCAGACCGCGAAGCGCGCGAGCCCGGGCGTGAGGCCGGAGAGTTGCTGAAACCAGAAGAGCTCGAGCGGCGTCCAGGCGACGAGCGCCATCACCAGCGAGGCGCATGCGCCGAGGAGCGCGGCCATGCGCCCGACGTCCGGATGGTTCTTCAGCGCGATGCCGACTTCCTGAAACGCGACGCCGCCGCTGCGGAAGAGAAACGCCATCGAGTTGACGACCGGCCAGACGGCGAGGGACTCGATCGGAAAGCGCCCGCGCCCGAGGCCGAACGTGACCAGCGGACCGAGCGCCATCGAGAGAATCGACGTGAGCGCGAGGGGAAAGTAGAACCGGGCGATCTGTCGCTGCCCGAGGAGTGTGCCTCCGGCGACGAGGTCGCTCTCGACGATCGAGCGGACGATGTGCCGCGCCATCCAGCGGCTGGCGAACGCTTCGAAGAGGACGCCGGACAACAACGCCAGCGCGCCGACGAGTGCACCCGGCAGCTTGAAAACGAAAGCGAGCAGCGCCGCCGTGATCGACATCGTCACGAGCCGCACGATCGTTCCGTAGGCGACGCGGCGTGTCAGGTGATGGCGCACGAGAATGCCCTGATAGAAGCGGCGATAGCCGATCGCCGCGGGCCAGAGGATCATCGCCGTCGTGGCGATGTGCGCGAGCCGCGCGATGTCATGCGGCAGGCCGATGAGACGCTCGGCGACGAAATCGAACACCGGCGGCAACGCCAGCACGAGCATGCCGAGAGTCACCAGCGCGTTGAGCAGATGCGCGAAACGACGCAGCGCAAAGTACGACGCGCGATCGAGCACGAGCGCCGCCGACGCCGAAAGCAACATCATGATCGGCGACTCGATCAGCCACGCCAGCGACGTCGCCACCCCGAATGCCGCAAGCCCATGCGCCGCCTCCGGCATGCGCGCCACGATGGCCGCAACGTACGGCCCCTCGAGCGCCATCATGAACCACGTAGCCGCCAACGGCAGCCAGAAGACGAAAACGAGACGAGGAGTGACCGCCCGAGACGACATCGGCGGCGCATTATGGGGGAGGTCGTGTTTCACGGCGGAACGTAGCGCCGGCATCTTGCCGGCGATTTTTTCGCCGAGGGGGCGGGCTGGAAGCCCGCGGTCCGGCCGGCTGGAAGCCGGCGCTACGAAACACCCGGCGTTTCGAATTCGGTGCGACGTGCGTGTTTTGTGGTGGAACGTAGCGCCGGCATCTTGCCGGCCGGGCCGCCGGCTTCCAAGCCGGCGCTACGAAACTCCCGGCGCTTCGAATTCGGTGCGACGTGCGTGTTTGAGGCGGAACGGAGCGCCGGCATCTTGCCGGCCGGGCCGCCGGCTTCCAAGCCGGCGATTTTTTTGCCGAGGGGGCGGGCTGGAAGCCCGCGGCCCGGCCGGCTTGGAAGCCGGCGCTCCGAAGTTTGGCGCTACGAACTTCGGCGCTAGATGCGCTGCGCCATTACCGGCGTCTGCGCGGGCGTTCGCTGGTGACGTCGATTCTTCGGGGGAACATTGTGCCGTTGGCGCCGGGGCGGCCGATCACGCGGACGACGTCGCCCTGGCGGAGGTCCCACACCTTTGCGTCTTTGTCGTTGCCGATGCGGACGTCGACGCCGTCGTGGGCGACGAGGCGGGCCCATTCGCCGTTGTCGAGGCGGAGGACATAGTCTTCACCACTGCGTTCGATGGCGGTGATGCGGCCGTCGACGCGGATCGTTCGCGAGTAGTACCAGCCGTACGGTGTCTTTTCGAGAAGACGATCATCCGCGTGAACGGACATCGCGCCGAGGGTGCCGAGCGCGAGCGTGAAGGCAAGGAAGGTCTTGTTTTTCAGCATGTTGTGTCTCCTGCGACCCGTGGGTCTGCAGGGAAGTAGTGCGAGCGGGGGACCAAAGTGGCTCATCATTTCGCAAATGAAAAAATGCGATCTGGTGATGAAGGGCGGGATCACGAGCGGCATCGTCTATCCCGGTGCCGTGGTCGAGCTCGCAAACGAATTCCGTTTCGTCAACATCGGCGGCACATCCGCGGGAGCGATCGCGGCGGCACTCACCGCCGCGGCCGAGCATCGTCGCCAGGCGCAGCAGAGCGATGCCGGATTCGCGATGCTCGCGCAGTTGCCGCGGTGGCTCGGCGAAAGTGAAGGCGGCCGCTCCCGTCTTCTCGGCCTTTTCAAACCGTCGACTGATACCGAGGCGTTGTTTTCGATTGCGCTGGCGTGGCTCGAAACGCCCGGCACGAAGCGGGACAAGCTCTTCGCCACGCTGCGCACGCTCGCGCGCCACTTTCATCGCTACGGCAGCATGGTGCTCTTCGTCGCGGCGGTGATGCTCGCGATCAGCCTCACCTCGCGCTGGCTGGCCGGGGCGGTGTTCGCGAGCATCGTCACCATCGCCGTCGCCGCGATCGCATTCTTCGTCGCGGCCATCGTCGAGCTGATCGTCTGCGCGTTGCGCGTGCTCCCGCGAAACGGCTTCGGCATGGCCAGCGGCGCCGGCGGTCTGACCGACTGGCTGGCGCGGCAGATCGACGATGTCGCCGGCGCGCAGACGCTCACGTTCGGAGAGCTGCGCACCCGCGACATTCACCTCGAGATGATGACTACGAACCTCACGCACGGTCGTCCGTATCGCCTGCCGTTCGACGTGCGGACGTTCTGGTTTGCGCCGAGCGAGATGCGGCGGCTGTTTCCCGCGAACGTCGTCGAGCGGATGATCGCCGCCGCGCCGAAAGAGCCGCCGGCCCGCGAGATCAGGACGCCGGACGGCGAGGAGCTCGTGCCGTTTCCGACGGGCGACGATCTGCCGGTAGTCGTCGCGACGCGGATGAGTCTCAGCTTTCCGATCCTGCTGTCGGCGCTGCCGCTCTGGTCGATCGACTTCAGCCGGCAGGACGAAGAGCGGCATCCGGAGCGCTGCTGGTTTTCCGACGGCGGCATCACCAGCAACTTCCCGGTGCATTTCTTCGACGCGCCGCTGCCGCGCTGGCCGACGTTCGCGATCAATCTCGCGGAGCGGACGAAGCGCTATCACAAGGACGGGCAGCGCATTTACATGCCGGCTTCGAATCGCAGCGGCATCAATGAATGGTGGACGCCGTTCGAGACGCTGCCCGGATTCCTCCACGCGATTCTCGAGACGATGCAGAACTGGCGCGACAACATGCTCCTGCACCTGCCGGGACAGCGCGACCGGATTGCGCACGTGCTCCTCGCACCCGATGAGGGCGGGCTGAATCTGACGATGAATGCGCAGACGATCGAAGACGTCGCGCAGCGCGGCCGCGAGGCGGGAGCGCTCTTCCGCTCGCGTTACGACACGGCGTGGCCGAATCATCGCTGGATTCGTTTTCTCTCGTTCATGGCCTCGCTCGAAACGACGCTCGAAGCGTGGTCGCGCGGCTTCGATCCGACGCAGTGCGATGAGACGCCGCCGTCGTACGAGGTGACGGCGAAAGAGCGGCGGACGATGCGCGATGCGGCGCTCGCGCTGCATGCGCATGTGAGCCAGAACTTCTCGGCGAAACCGTTCCGGAAGCCGGTCAATCGTCCGCGGCCCGAGGCGGTGTTGCGGGCGATGCCGCGGGAGTAGAGACGCGACAGTCAGCGATCGGGGCGCAGCAGGATCTGATCGACCGTATCGCGACGGCGGGCGCGTGGCGGGTCTTCCCGTTTTTTCGTGAGCTTTCTCGCGTAGAGATCGCGATCGGCGGCGTCGACGAGCGCTTCGAGCGTCTGCGCCGGGAGTTGCGAGGTGTGGGCGACGCCGCTGGTCGCGTGAATGCCGAACGCGGTGTCGCCGCTGCGCCAACGCAGCGCTTCGAGATCGCTGATGACGCGTTCCGCCGCGCCGCGCACGTCTTCGACCGCCGAGTCGGGCACGAGAAGGAGGAACTCGTCGCCGCCGTAGCGGGCGATGAGGTCGTTGGCGCGCGTGCGGGCGAGGAAGAGCGCGCCGAGGTCGCGGAGAATGCGGTCTCCGGTGAGGTGACCATAGGTGTCGTTGACCAGTTTGAAATCGTCGAGATCGATGATGGCCAGACCGAGTTGGCGCCGTTCGGTGAGCAGCACGTCGATGCGCGCGTAGATCGTGCGTCGCGTGGCCACGCCAGTGAGATCGTCGCGCGTGGCGAGCAGTTCCCATTCGCGCGCCGCATCGGCGAGCTTGCGTTGCCGCGAGAGCATTCGTTTCGCGGCCACGACTTTCGCCACCACTTCCACTTCGGTGCACGACTTCGAAAGGAAATCGTCGTAGCCGACCGAGAGCGCCGCGATCTTCGCGTCGAGATCGTCGTGCGAGGTGAGCATCACGGCGTACTGGTGCGCGATCGTCTCATCGCGCCGGATGGCCCGAATGAGCTCGAAGCCGTCGAGGCGCGGCATCTCGAAGTCGGAGATCAGCAGGTCGTACGCGTGCGCGCGCAACAGCTGCAGCGCTTCTTCGCCGTCGACCGCCGTTTCGACGATGAAGCCGAGGCGGCGGGTGAGGAGCGTGAGCCAGAGCCGGAAGTGCTCGTCGTCATCCACCAGCAGGACACGGACTTCCTCGGACGACGTCGACGGATCGTCGGCATCGGAGTGGCGTCGCTGTGGCGCGGTCTTCATCGACTGTTGGCTCGCATCCGCGTTCAAGCCATGCGCCAATTCTGACGGGTGATGTGACGTGGATCACCAAATCAGCGCAACGATTGAAATCCCGTCTCCGCGACCGGCTCGCGATTGCGATCGAGACGCGTGACGATCCACTGTTCGCCGCGACGCTCGATCTCGAGCACGATCGACGCCCACATTCCGTCGGGGAGATTCTCCGCCCAGCGGAAGCGGAGGCCGGGCCATTCGGATTCGGGAATGTGCGTTTCGTGCAGGTGGGACTCGGCCATCTCGATGAGCTCCGGTCCGCCGATGTGATCGCAAGGCATGTCGCATATGCTACGCGCGCCATGAGAGACATCCATTCTTTTGCGCGGCCCGAAGAGGCCGTGGTGCGTCACATCGCGCTCGATCTCGACGTCGATTTCGAGCGGAAAACGTTGTCCGGCTCCGCCACGCTGACGATCGACGTTCATGACGGCGCAAGCGAGCTCGTGCTCGACGCGAACGGTCTCACGATCGACAAAGTGACACTTGATGACACCTCGGATGCGCAATTTTCGCTCAGCAGTAGCCGCCCGCATCTCGGCCAGGCACTGACGATTCGCATCAAGCCGGCCACGAAGTCGGTGAAGATCGTCTACTCGACCTCGCCCGATGCCGCGGCCGTGCAGTGGCTCGCGCCGTCGCAGACCGCCGGGGGGAAACATCCGTTCCTCTTCACGCAGTCGCAGGCCATCCTCGCGCGCACGTGGGTGCCGTGTCAGGACTCGCCGGGCGTGCGCATCACCTACGACGCCACCATCCGCGTGCCGAAGGAGCTCATGGCCATCATGAGCGCGGAGAACCCGACCGAGCTGAGTGCGAACGGCGAGTATCACTTCCGCATGCCGCAGCCGATTCCGTCGTACCTGCTCGCGCTCGCGGTGGGCGATCTCGCGTTCCGCAAGTACAGCGACAACAGCGGCGTCTGGGCGGAGAAGCCGATGATCGACGCGGCCGAGCACGAGCTCGTCGACACGCCGAAGATGATCGAGGCGGCGGAGAAGCTGTACGGCCCGTATCGCTGGGGACAGTACGACGTGCTCGTGCTGCCGCCGAGCTTTCCGTTCGGCGGGATGGAAAATCCGCGGCTCACGTTCGCGACGCCGACCATCCTCGCGGGCGACCGCTCGCTGGTGAGTCTCGTGGCACACGAGCTCGCGCATTCGTGGTCCGGCAATCTCGTCACGAACGCCACCTGGAACGACTTCTGGCTCAACGAGGGATTCACCGTCTACTTCGAGCGCCGGATCATGGAGTCGGTGTTCGGCCGCGACTACTCGGAGATGCTCGCGCTCCTCGGCTATCAGGATCTCGAAGCCACCGTGGCCGAGCTGCCGTCGCGAGACACGCATCTTCTGCTCGATCTCGAAGGACGCGATCCGGACGAAGCAGCCACCAAGCTCGCCTACGAGAAGGGCTATTCGTTACTCCGTCTGATCGAAGAGACGGTCGGACGCGAAGCGTTCGATGCGTTCCTGCGCGATTACTTCGATCGCTACGCCTTCCAGTCGATGACCACCGACAAGTGGATCGACATCCTGCGCACGAACCTCCTGTCGAAGTTCGAAGGCGCCGAAGATCGGATCGGTCTCGAACAGTGGATCAATGCGCCGGGCATCCCCGAAACCGCGCCGATCCCGCGGTCGGATGCGTTCCGCAAAGTCGAAGAGCAGGTGCGCGCGTTCGCGGGCGGCACGCCGGCGGCGCAGCTGGTGACGAACGGCTGGTCGACGCACGAGTGGATCCACTTCCTGCGCAAACTGAAAATCGCGAACTACGGACAGCTCGTCGATCTCGACGAGCAGTTCCACTTCACGCGGAGCGGCAATTCCGAGATCCTCCACGAGTGGCTGCTGCAGGCCATCGAGCACAAATACGAGCCGGCGTACGGCGCGCTCGAAACGTTCCTGCTCAAACAGGGACGCCGCAAGTTCCTCAAACCGCTCTACCAGAAGCTCGCCGAAACTCCGGAAGGTCTCGAACGCGCACGTGCGATCTACGCGAAAGCGCGTCCGATGTACCACAGCGTGAGTTATCGGACCGTCGATCAGATTCTCAAGTGGGATGCGTCGTAAGGCGAGTGCGGAGTGACGAGCATCGACATGCGCCGGCGAGCGTGCCGCGCATGTCGACGAACCTCATGACGTGATCTCCTGACTCGCGCATCTCACGACAAGTGTCGTAATCTCATCGCCCAGCACGCATCACCGGTTCCAATCCCCAAAATCAAAATCATCAGCGAGGCCCGAATGGAAACCGCCGAATCGAAGTCTCTTCCTGAGAACGCGTATGCACCGTTGAATGAGGGGGAGGCGTATCAGCCGATGGTGCCGGCCAGTCAGGCGCCGCCGGAGGTGACGGCGCGGACGATCGTGTGGGGTCTGCTGCTGTGCGTGATCTTCACCGTCGCTTCGGCCTACTCGGGCCTGAAGGTCGGACAGGTGATGGAGGCGGCCATTCCGATCTCGATTCTGGCGATCGGTCTGGCGCGCGTCTACAAGCGCCGCTCCACGGTGCTGGAGAACGTGATCATCACCAGCATCGGCGGCGTATCGGGCTCGGTGGTGGCGGGAGCGATCTTCACGCTGCCGGCGCTCTATACACTGAATCTGAATCCGCATCCGGTGCAGACGATCTTCATCTGCCTCGCGGGCGGCATTCTCGGCGTGCTGTTCCTGATTCCGCTGCGCCGTTACTTCGTGCGCGAGATGCACGGCCGGCTGCCGTATCCGGAAGCGACGGCCATCACCGAGGTGCTGGTCACGGGGGAGAAAGGCGGCTCGCAGGCGAAGCTGCTGTTGCAGGCCACCGGCATCGCGGCGGTGTATGAATTCCTGACGACGACGTTCCGCATCTGGCGCGAGTCGCTGAACTTTCAATTCATCCCGATGATGAAAGATCTCGCGGACCGCGCGCGCATCTTCGTCGGGTTCGACGCCACGCCGTTCATCCTCGGTCTCGGATACGTCATGGGCTTGCGCTCGTCGATGATTCTCGTCGCCGGCGGCATCCTCTCGAACTTCGTGCTCGTGCCGCTGGTCTACTTCATCGGCCAGAAGTTTCCCGACGCCGTCTATCCCGCGACCGTTCCGATCGGGCAGATGGCCGCGGGCGACATCTATCGTCTGTACGTTCGTTACGTCGGGGTCGGCGCGATCGCGACGGCCGGCATCTTCGGCATCATCAAATCGCTGCGCGTCATCGCCGGCTCGTTCGGCGTGGCCGCGAAAGCGTTCCGCGCGGGTGGCGACGCGCAGGGAGAGCGCACCGATCGCGACATGTCGCTGGTGACGATCCTCGGCGGCGTGGTCATCGGCGCGATCTGCGTGGCGGCGTTCTTCGGAACGTTGAAGCCGACGGCGACCGTGCTCGTCGCCGGGCTGCTGCTGACGCTGCTCTTCTCGTTCTTCTTTACCTCGGTCGCGGCCAATGCGATCGCCACCACCGCGCGCAATCCCGTTTCGGGCATGACCATGCTGACGATCATCATCTCGTCGGTCGTCCTCCTGCAGTTCGGCGTGTCCGGAACGACCGGCATGTTCTTCGTCATGGCCATCGCCGGCATGGTCTGCACGGCGCTCTCGGTCTCCGGCCAGACCATCACCGATCTCAAGACCGGCTACTGGCTCGGATCGACTCCCGCGGCGCAGGAGCGCGTGAAGTTCCTCGGCGTCATCGCCGCGGCGATCGCGGTCGGCCTGACCATCGTCATGCTCGCGAAAGTCTTTCAGTTCGGCGAGGCGATGCCGGGCGATACGCGGGAAGTGCTGGCCGCTCCGCAAGCGTCGATCATGCAGGCGCTCGTGCAGGGCTTCATGAATCGCCAGCCGGTTGCGTACCTCCTCTTCGGCATCGGCGCGATGATCACGGTGGCGATGGAGATGCTCGGCGTTCCGGCGCTGATCTTCGCCCTCGGCATGTACCTGCCGCTGAACCTCAACACGCCGGCGCTCGTCGGCGGCGTCATCTCGCATTTCATCGGCAAACGCAGCCAGCGTGAAGGCGGCCCGCGCGGCACGTCCATTCGCGAGCGCGGCGTCATCATCGCCTCCGGGCTCATGGCCGGCGGCGCCATCGGCGGCGTCTTCGGCGCGTCGCTGCGCCTGTTCGACTGGTACGAGACCGGAGTGGACAAGGCCAATCTGCGCTCGTTCTTCTACGACAACCGGATGGCGTCGGAGCTCGTGTCGATCGTGCTCTTCGTCGCACTCTGCGCGTATGTCTGGATCGACTCGACGCGCAAACGCGAGCTCACCGAGTCCTAGCAGTTTCGCGCGGCCGAATCGTGCTGCCGCGAGCGCGAGCAGCACGACGTCGCCGGCTTCTGCTGCATGCCGCGCCTTCAGGTCGCCCGCGTGCGATCGGATGTACGGGGCATTTTCGAGCGTCGCCCGCGCGTTCCCCTCGCCGTCATGCGGAAGGGTCTGGTCGCTCTCTTCATCTGTTTCGCGCTGCTGTCCTGCCGCGGCAAGGATGATCTGCCGTCGAAGCCGGGGCCGATCATTCTGATCTCGATCGACACGCTGCGCTCCGATCACCTGCCGGCGTACGGCTACGCGAAGATCAAGACGCCGGCCATCGACGCGTTGCGCGGCGACTCGATTCTCTTCGAGCGCGCCTACTCGCACAGCCCGCTCACGCTGCCGTCGCACGCGGCGATTCTCACCGGACAACTTCCTTCCGCGACCGGCCTGCATGACAACGCCGGCTTCAAGTTGAAGCCGAACGTGCAGACGCTCGCGCAGTCGCTGAAGACGCGCGGCTACGCGACCGGTGCGGCCGTGTCGTCCTACGCGTTGCGCGCGTCGACCGGCATCTCGCGCGGCTTCGATGCATACGACGACGCGTTCATCAACAACGCCGGCGAGCAGGTGATGGGCGACATCCAGCGTCCGGGCGACGCCACGCGAAAAATCGCGGAGACGTGGATCACCAGGCAACTGGCCGGGAAGAAGGATCAGCCGTTCTTCTACTTCCTCCATCTGTACGAGCCGCACACGCCGTATGAGCCTTCGTACGACGGCGAGATCGAGAAGAGCGACAGGATCGTCGGCGACTTCATCGCCTTCCTGAAGAAGAACGACGTCTACGACGATGCGACGATCGTGCTTCTCTCCGATCATGGGGAGGGGCTCGGCGAGCACGGCGAGGACGAGCACGGAATCCTTCTCTATCGCGAGTCGCTGCAGGTGCCGCTGTTCGTGAAGCTGCCGGACTCGCGCCGCCGCAACACGACCACGCCCGCGCCGGTGCAGCTCGCGGACGTCACGCCGACGCTGCTCGCGGTGGCGCACACGGCGCAACCGAATCTCGCCGGGCACTCGCTGCTGTCGCTGCCCGAAACACCGCGCGCGATCGTTTCGGAGACGTACTTTCCGAGCCTGCACCTCGGCTGGAGCGATCTGCACTCGGTGATTCGCGACCGCCAGCATCTGATCCGCGGCGCGCGCGTCGAGTTGTTCGACGTCATCGCTGATCCGAAGGAAACGAAAGACCGCTCGCGCGACGATCGGCGCACGGTCTCCGCGCTGCTGGCGGCGCTGAAACCGCACCTGGTGCCGGTATCGCTCGCGGAACAGATTCCGCCGGAGGAAGCGAAGAAGCTCGCGGCCCTCGGCTACCTCGGCTCGGGAGCGAAAGTGAACTCGCAGCTCGATCCGCGCGATCACGTGCAATCGATGCGCGAGATTCGCCAGGCGTCGGGCCTCGTCGATCAGCACAAACCGGCCGAGGCGTTGAAAGCGACCGAGGCGCTGCTGGCGAAGTATCCGGAGATGCCCGATCTCTGGATGTACAAGTCGGATGCGCTTTCCGACGCCGGCAATCTGCCCGAGGCACTCGTCGCGGCGAAGCGCGGACTGGCGTTGAATCCGGCGTCCGACCTGCTCGCCATTCGCGTTGCCGATCTGTCGTCACGGACCGGGCAGATGGAAGACGCGCGCAATCACGCGCAACTCGTGCTCACGCGCATGCCCGCCGAGGCGCATGGCGTGCTCGCGCGTGTGGCGATGGCCGAGCGCAATCTCGACCTGGCCGCGCGCGAAGCGCAGCTCTCGATCGACGCCGATCCGAACAAGCCGCTCCTGCACACGCTCCTCGGCCGCATCGCGCTGGCTCGCAAAGATCCCGCGGCCGCGCTGCAGTCCTTCGATCGTGCGATCGAAATCGCAAAGCGGACCAATCGCAACGTGCGCTATCTGCACGTCACGCGCGGTGTGGCGCTGAAGGAACTGGGGCGGCCCGCGGAAGCGGAGACGGAGTTCCAGGAAGAGATCAGGAAGTTCCCCGACGAGCCGGAGGGCTACTGGAATCTGCTCGTGCTCTACATCGAGAACAACCGCCGCGAGCCGGCGGAGAGACTGATTGGCTGGCTGCTCACGCAGCGGCAAAGCCCGACGTCGTATGTGATCGTCGCCGATGCGCTGGCCTCGACGCGACGCATTCCGGCCGCGCAGCAGATCGCGCGCGAGGGGTTGAAGAAGTTTCCGGGGAACGCGTTGCTGGAGAAGATCGCGCGGGTGCAGTGAGTCGCGGGACCCGTGATCCCTTTTCTCGCTACACCGAATCGGTGAGATCGAGTCCGAGACGTTTCTTCAGAAACGCGCGGAAGGGGCGCGAGTGTTCGCGGCCCCAGTCCCAGGCGTCCTTCACGCGCGGGTGCGTCTGGATGAAGAGCTCGGCGGCGCGTTTCCGTTTCACCGGCGACGGTGAGACGAGCGCGATCTCCTTCTTCCGCATCTTCGTGAGCTCTTCATCGAGCTCGCGATAGAACTCTTCGTCGTAGCGGAAGTACATGTTCTTGAGCCAGCAGAGACCGTCGGTCACGCACTGCTCTTTCAGGATCTCGAACTTCTTCGGCGTGTACGCGACCTTGCTCTTCATGAGCAGCACTTCGCGCATCTCATCGCGCATCTTCGCGAACGCGGGGCCGTTCCAGTGCTGCGCGAACGTCTGGCCGTCATGAATGTTGCCGAGCGGCTTCACGGTCGGATTGAGCAGGAGACAGCAGGGACGGATGTCGCCGTTGCCGGTGATGGCGGCGGTGTACCAGGCAAAGAAGCAGCCGCCGTTTTCGTCTTTGTACGCTGGGCTCTGCGGGTAGTTGTTGTAGAGCACCGTGCCGACGCGCTGGCGGGCGTCGGCGAGCATCTCGTTCCAGCCATCGACGGCGAAGTCCATCTGCAGGAGGTTCGCTTCGCGATCGCGGGTGAGGATCTCTTCGATCTGCGGTTTGGCGACGTCGCGATCCACTTTCTCGAGGAGCACGTCGTGATCGATGCGATCGAGGGGGATCTCGAGCACGGCGTTGATGGCGATGCGATCGGTCCCGAGGGAGCGGCCGAGCTCGTACATGTCGACGAGCCGCGTGACGTTGCGTTTGTCGATGAGGAACTGCACGACCAGCGACGGATGGGTTTTCTCGCCCCGGATGGCGACGAGATTGCGGATGTTCTCGACGACCTTGTCGAACAGCCCCGGCTTCACCTTCATCATCCGCGCGTAGTCGGCGGCATCGGCGGCGTTGAGCGAGAAGATCACCTCGCGCGCTTTCCCGTCGACGAGCCGCGTGGCGACGTCGGTCGTGAGCGCCACGCCGTTCGTGGTGAGGTTGTCGATGATCACGCCCTTCGCGTGCAGATGATCGATGACGTTGACCACGTCACGATGAAAGAGGGGATCGCCGCCACCGCTGAGCCGCACCGATTTCAAACCGCCTTCGGCGAGCTCGTCGATCAACTCGGTGAGCTTCGGAAGCGGAATCGAATCCTTCGTGCGCAGGTCCTGCTGATTGCAGAAATAGCAGGCCACGTTGCAGCGATCGGTGAGGTCGAGCTCGGCATGCACCGGCCCGCGCGTCGGGCGATTGTCCCGGATCGCAGCAATGATCTCGCGCTTCCTCTCGCGCGACACTTCGGCCCAGCCGTGGGTTCCACGCATGCGGTCGATCTTAACCGGGAGGCTCGGAGGAGTATTGCCGGAATCGCATTCGTACATCCAAATGTATACTCGGTCGCAATGAAAACCGATCTGGTGACCCTGTTCGCAGCGCTGGCGGATCCGACGCGGTTGCGGCTCCTTCATCTTCTGAGCCGCGGCGAGGTCTGCGTCTGTTTCTTCATCGAAGTGCTCGGGGAGACGCAGACGAAGATCTCGCGGCATCTGGCGTATCTGCGGCGCGCGGGAGTGGTGGCGGCGCGGCGTGACGGAAAGTGGATGCACTATCGCATCGTGCAGCCGGCCGATCCGAACGTGGCGTCGGTGCTTGAGGCCACGCTGCAGGCGATCGCCCATGACCGGCAGATGGTGCGCGATCTGCTCGCGCTGCAGCGGGCCTGCTGCGCGGTGAAACTGCCGCCATCGCTCGAACACGCGCCGCGGCCGAATCTCGCATCATGATCTTCGAGCTGCTGCTCGCATTCGCGGCCTTCGCGGGAGGCGTCGTTGCCTCGATCGCCGGCTTCGGCGTCGGCAGCATCATCACGCCGCTGCTGGCGACGAAGCTCGGGATGAAGGTCGCGGTCGCGGCGGTGGCGATTCCTCATGTCATTGCCACGGCGCTGCGATTCTGGGCGCTGCGCGACAAGCTCGATCGCCATGTGATGTGGACCTTCGGTGTGACGAGCGCGATCGGCGGTCTCCTCGGCGCGCTGCTGCACATCTGGATCGCCAGCCGCGCACTTTCGTACCTGCTCGCGGCGCTGCTCATCTTCACCGGCATCACCGGCCTGCTCGGCATCACGCTGAAGTTCGGAAAGAAGACGGCGTGGGCGGCGGGAGGACTCTCCGGCATGCTCGGCGGTCTGGTCGGAAACCAGGGAGGCATCCGCGCCGGGGCGATGCTCGGATTCGAAGTGCCGAAGGAGGCGTTCGTCGCGACCTCGACCGCGGTGGGTCTCTTCATCGACGGCATGCGCCTCCCGGTTTATCTCTACTCGGAAGGCGATGCGCTGTTGAAGATCTGGCCGTTGATCGCCATCGCCACTGTCGCGGTGACGATCGGGACGCTTCTCGGCCGCCGCATTCTCGGGCGCATCTCGGACGACGCGTTCAAGCGTGTCGTCTCCGTGCTGATTCTCGGCCTCGGGATCTCGATGCTGTTCGTCTGATCGCATCGGCGAACCGTCGCGGCGCGTGCGGGTCGCGATCGAGAAACAGCGACGGCTCGGTGAGCTCGAGCTCCATCAGCAACAGGTGCCCATCGCGCTCGACGCCGTCGACGCGCGCGTAAAGCCACGGCTCTTCGAGCGTCGCGAGCAGCGCGTGCGCATCCTCGATCAACGCGCGCGGCGGCGTCATCGCATCCGACGAACCGCCGAAATCGTTCTGCACGCGAAAGTCGCCGGCGCGCGGTCGTTTCAGCACGGCGTGGCTGAAGGTGCCGGCGAAGAAGATCAACGACCATTCGCCCTTCGTCACGATCTCTTCGACGAACGGCTGCACCACCGCTTCGAACTCGGCCACGAACGATGTCTCGACGATCGTCGTGCGGTATGCCGTCGCCGAGACGGCCGGCTTCACGACGGAACGTTCGCGCACCTCGACGCGCGCGCCGGGGTGCACGAGGCGCGTCGGCACGGCGTTCGGCGTCGAGAGCAGATACGCCTTGTGCAGATTGCGTTCGACGATGCCGCGCGGATTCCAGAGCGGCGCATCGCCGAGGGAGACGAGCCACGCGCGAAAGTCATCGATGCGCTTGTGGTAATCCCACGTCGAGCGGATCACGATCGCATCGAACGAAGACCAGTCGACGCGATCGTCGTCCCACACCGCGGCGGTCACGGCCTGGCCGTCGTGCTGCAGCGCATCGCGCAACAGCTGATCGTCCGCGGCCAGTTGCGGAAGAGCGGACCAGGTGACGAGCGCGATCTGCATCAGCAGTCACACGCGATGGCGGCGTTCGCGTTCAGCGTTCCAGCCTGCGTGCCGACGATGACCGGATAGCCGTCGACGCGCGTCCACCAGTCGAGACCACCGACCAGTTCCTTCACGCGGAACCCGAGCTCGGAAAGCCGCAGGGCCGCTTTCGTCGAGGCGTTGCAACCGGTGCCGTCGCAGTAGGTGACGTACGTCTTCCCGCGCGAGAGCGATTGCGTCGAGTCGGCGTCCATCGTGCGCCACGGAATGTTGATCGCGCCGGGAACATGCGCGCGCGCATACGAGTCGGGTTTTCGCGCGTCGATCACGACGATGGAGGGATCGCCCGCGCGCAGTGCCTCGAAGACATCGGCGGGATCGGTTTCGAGCTCGAGCTTGGCGGCGAAGTGCCGGCGTGCGGTTTCGGTGTCGATCTGCATGCGAGCATCATGCGATCATGTGGACTCCGTGAGGAGGTCACTTTGAGGCTGCGCAGGGGACCACTTTTCGAGGCCGTTCCGGACGGCGATGCGCCGCGATACCGGCAGGTGTACCGGCAGATCCGCGATGCGATTCTGGAGCGGCGTCTGCGCTCGGGCGAGCGATTGCCGTCGACGCGAACGCTGGCGGCGGAATCGGCGATCGCGCGCAAGACGGCCGAGGAGGCGTACGCGCAGCTCGAAGCGGAGGGCTACATCGTGCGGCGCGGCGGCTCGGGATCGTTCGTGGCCGACATCGCCACGATGCAGCGCACCCGCGGCGAGGTGAAGCTCGCCGGACGGCGCGCCTTGTCGAAACGCGGACGCGGCATCGCGGCGTCGACTTCCTGTGTCGAGCCGACGGTGGTGCGCGCGTTCGCGGCGGGCCTCCCCGCGCTCGACGCCTTTCCGATCGAGTTATGGCAGCGGATCATCGCCCGCCACGCGCGGGCGCTCGATGCGCGGTCGCTGGTGTACGGCGATCCCTTCGGGTTGCCCGCGCTGCGCGAGGCGATCGCGTCGTATCTGGCGCACGCGCGCGGCGTGCGCTGCGATGCGTCGCAGGTGGTCATCGTGAGCAGCTCGCAGCAGGCGCTCGATCTCATCGCGCGGCTGACGATCGATCCCGACGACGAGGCGTGGATCGAGAATCCGTCGTATCCCGGCGCGCGTGCGGCGCTCGTGGCCGCGGGCGCGAACCTCGTTCCGGTGCGCATCGATGAGGAAGGTCTCGACGTCGCGCACGGCGTGGAGCTCGCACCGAAAGCGCGGCTCGCGTACGTGACGCCATCGCATCAGTATCCGCTGGGAAAGACGATGTCGCTCGAGCGACGCCTGGCGCTGCTGGAGTGGGCGCGTCGCGCCGATGCCTGGGTGATCGAAGACGACTACGACAGCGAGTTTCGTTACGACGGCCGGCCGGTCCCCTCGATTCAGGGGCTCGATTCGGCGGGGCGCGTGATCTACGTCGGCACGTTTACGAAGGTCCTGTATCCGTCGCTGCGACTCGGCTATCTCGTGCTGCCGTCGGATCTCGCGCGGAGCTTCGTCAATGCGCGCGCGCAGATCGACGGACATGCGCCGACGTTTCTGCAGGGCGTGGTGGCGGAGTTTCTTCGCGAGGGACACTTCGGCGCGCACGTCCGCCGCATGCGTGCGCTCTATCGCGCGCGTCGCGACGTGTTCCTCGAAGCGGCCGCGAAGCAACTGCCGATGCTCGCTTTTCCGATGCTGCACGCGGGATTGCGTGCGACCGGGTTCTTCGGCGATGGTCGCGATGATCGCGCGGCCTCGCGGGACGCCGCGCGCGCCGGGCTCGATGCGCCGGCGCTGTCGAACTACTACGTCGGGCGAGGGAAGCCGGGACTGGTGCTCGGCTACGCGGGGCTCACGCCGGACGCGATTCGTCGCGGCGTGAGGGAACTGGCGAAGGTGTTGTGATCACTCGTAGCGCAGCGCGTCGATCGGATCGAGCTTCGATGCTTTTCGAGCGGGATAGAAGCCGAAGAAGATGCCGATCGTGGCCGCGACGCCGAAGGAAACGAGAATCGCGGTCGGGCTGACGACGATCGGCCACTTGAGCACGCGGGCCACGAGCGTCGATGCGCCGGTGCCGAGGAGCACGCCGATGAGGCCTCCGAAAACGGAGAGCACGATCGCTTCGAAGAGGAACTGCAGAAGGACGTGGCGGCCGCGCGCGCCGATGGCCATGCGGATGCCGATCTCGCGCGTTCTCTCGGTGACGCTGACGAGCATGATGTTCATGATGCCGATGCCGCCGACCAGCAGCGAGACGATGGCGATGCCGAGGAGGAGATTGCGCATCAGCCCGACCTGCTGGGCGTTCGCCTGCGCGATCTCTTCCTGCGTGCGCATCATGAAATCGGTATCGCCGCCGGGCGGGATGCGGTGGCGCTGGCGCAGCAGCGCGTCGATCTGATCGGTCGCTTCGGTGACCTGCTCGGCCGAGGCGGCGGACGCGATGATCATGCCGAGCTTCTGCTGGCCCATGAGCCGTTTCGAGACGGTGGTGTACGGCGCGATGATGACGTCGTCCTGATCGGAGCCCATCATGTTGCCGCCTTTTTTCTCGAGCACGCCGATCACGCGGAACGGCACGTTTTTCACGCGGATGATCTGGCCGATGGCGTCGCCGTTCGGGAAGAGGTTCTCGGCGACGGTGTTGCCGAGAATGGCCACCTTCGAGCCGGCGCGCACGT
This sequence comes from Thermoanaerobaculia bacterium, assembly GCA_036261885.1. Taxonomy (GTDB): domain Bacteria; phylum Acidobacteriota; class Thermoanaerobaculia; order Gp7-AA8; family Gp7-AA8; genus QHVT01. Next base: position 116,051 of record DATAJY010000013.1, read on the forward strand.
CGCCTTCGCCGAAGAACGCGCCGTCTTTGACGTTCCACGCGCGGATGTTCGGCCAGTCGATGCCGACGCCGAAGATCTGCGTCGACCAGTTCAGCTCACCGGCCACGATCTGACCGGCGGTGCGCGACTGCGGCGAGACATACGCCACGGCCGGACACTCGCGCGAGATCGCCACCGCATCCTCCTCGGTGAGCGTGGAGTTGCTCGTGAAGATGCGCGCCCCTCCCTGCGTCGCCGCGCCGGGCATGATCATGATGAAGTTCGAGCCGAGCGAATTGATCATCTCGGAGACGGACTGTGCGACGCCGGCGCCGATGGCCACCGAGACGATCACGCACGCCACCCCGATGACCACGCCGAGCGCGGTGAGCAGCGAGCGAAGCTTGTTTCGCGCGATCGACTTGAGACCGACGATGGTGATGTTGCCGAGGCGAGTGAATGTGGTTCTCATGGTTGGTTGTCGGTAATCGGTTGTCGGTTGTCGGGAGCACGGTGTGGGTTGTGTCGGTGTCGGTGGCGATGTCGGTGTTGTTGGTGGATGGGTGATCTCCCGACAACCGACTCCCGACTACCGACTCCCGACCGGTGCCACCGGCGCCTCGATCCCCTGTCTCACCACTTTGTGTTGTTGAATGAACTCGTCCTGCTGAATGAGACCGTCGCGTACGTGCACGATGCGTTTCGCGTGCTGGGCGATGTCCGGCTCGTGCGTGATGAGGACGATCGTTTTGCCTTCTTCGTTGAGGTCCTGAAAGATGCCCATGATCTCGATGGAGGTGCGTGAGTCGAGATTGCCGGTCGGCTCGTCGGCGAGGAGGATGGCGGGATTGGTGACGAGTGCGCGGGCGATGGCGACGCGCTGCTGTTGTCCGCCCGAAAGCTGGGAGGGGTGATTTCCTTCGCGGCCTTTGAGGCCGACGCGATGGAGCGCTTCGCGCGCCGCCTCGTCGCGTTGCCGGCGGGTCATGCTCAGATCGCCATAGAGCAGCGGGAGCTCGACGTTCTCGAGCGCCGAGGTGCGGGCGAGGAGGTTGAAGCTCTGAAAGACGAAGCCGATCTTCGCGTTGCGAATGATCGCGCGCCGATCGCGGCTCAGCTGCGAAACGTCTTCGCTGTCGAGAATGTACGAGCCGGAGGTCGGACGATCGAGGCAGCCGATGATGTTCATCAGCGTCGACTTGCCGGAGCCGGACGGGCCCATGATGGCGACGAACTCGCCTTCATCGACGCGAAGATTCACGCCGTCGAGGGCGCGTACTTCGACCTCGCCAAGCTTGTAGATCTTGACGAGGTCCTTGATTTCGATGACGGGACGCGCCACTAGCGGCCTCCGCGGCGGCCGCCGCCCGGTCCGCCCGGTCCGCCCTGACCGCCCATCGGCGCGGCGCTCTCGACCTTCGAGGTGGCGATGCCGACGACCACTTCATCGCCCGGCTTCAACTCGCCCGAGATCACGTGCGTGAAGCGGCCGTCGGTGATGCCGGTGCGGATGGTCATCGCCTTCAGCTTCTTCTCCGGCGTGAGCAGATGCACCGTCGACGTCTTCGTCGTCTCGGCGCCGGCGCCGGCGCGGCGCGGCATCTGACGGGCGGCTCCGGCGAGTCCGCCGCCGCCGGTCTGCGCCGCGCGACGCATCGGATCGCCGCCGCTGTTGCCGGCACCGCGAGCCTGATCGCCTTCCTCGGTCGGCGGCTTGAAGCGCAGCGCGGCGTTCGGCACGCGCAGCACGTCTTTGACCGACGACACATCGATGTTCACGTTCGCGGTCATCTTCGGCCGCAGCTTGCCTTCAGGGTTTTCGACCTCGAGGATGACCGGATAGGTGACGACGTTCTGGTTGACCTGCGCGTTGAAGCGGATCTGGGCGATGCGTCCGCGGAACTCTTCCTCCGGGTACGCGTCGACGCTGAAGCGCGCCACCTGGCCGACCTGCACGCGGCCGATGTCGGATTGATCGACGTCCGCCTGCACCTGCATCTTCGTGAGGTCCTGCGCGATCTGGAAGAGCGTCGGCGCCTGGAACGATGCGGCCACGGTCTGGCCGACGTCGTACTGACGGTCGACGACGATGCCGTCGATCGGCGAGACGATCTTCGTGTAGCGGAGATTCGTCAGCGACTGATTGAGCGCGGCCTGGGATTGTGTGACCTGCGCGCGCGCGGAGTCATACGTTGCTTTCGCGGCGTCGACTTCGGCCTGCGAGGTCAGTCCGCCGTCGAGCAGACGGCGCTGGCGGTCGTACTTGATGCGCGCGTCGTCGGTCTGCACCTGTGCTTTGGTGACGTCGGCGCGGCGCTGTTCGACCTGCTGCTCGAACGGCGTGGGATCGAGCTCGGCGAGCAGCTGTCCCTTCTTCACCGCGCTGTTGAAGTCGGCGTAGAGGCGGGCGATGACGCCGGAGACCTGGCTGCCGACCTGGACGGTCGTGACGGCGGAGAGGGTGCCGGTGGCGGTGACGGTCAGCGTGACCGTGCCGCGATCGACTTTCTCCGTCTTGTATTGCTGATCATTCTTGCCGCGACCCTTGCAGGCGGCGATGGTGAGGGCGAAGGGAAGCAGCAAAGCGATGGTTTTACGTCGCACGTTTCTCTCGGTACCTTTCCTGACGGTTACGACCGGCGGGCTCCAGCGTTGAAGCGGCGCGCAGTGTAGCGGATCGAAGCTCCGCAAACGCCGTGCTATGCTTCGCCGCCTTATCGGCGAGGTCGCGATTCATGGCCCTTTTTTCCAAGGAAAACACCCCCGCTCCGGCCGCCACCCGTACGAACGCCCCACAACCGACGGGAGGCAGTACTTTCATCGGCCCGAACATCACGATTGACGGAACCGTCACAGGTTCCGAGCCGATCGTGATCGAAGGAACGGTCCGCGGGAAGATCAATGTCACGGCCGACCTGCGGGTAGGGACGAAAGCGCGGGTGGAAGCGGAAGTCCACGCGCGCAACGTGACGGTCGAAGGACAGATCACCGGGAACATCTCCGCGGACGACCGTCTGGAACTGGTGGCGAGCGCGGTCGTCGAAGGCAATCTCAAAGCACCGAAAATCGTGGTGGCCGAGGGCGCGAAGTTCCGCGGATCGGTCGACATGGGTGCGCCGCGGCCGAAGGAACAGTCCGCCGGCGAACAATCGAAAGCGAAATAGCTGCGTGTTGTGAGTGGTGGGGTGCGCGTCGTGCGCCTCTCAGCCGCTCGCGCTTCGCGCATAAACGGAGGTACGAAATGTCTGCAACGGAAACGAGCTCGTTCGCGCAGAAGTACGGTGTGCGCGAAACGCGCGAATACTCCAACTTCGTCAATGGCCAGTGGGTGAAATCGAAGAGCGGGAAAGCATTCGAGAATCGCAACCCCGCGAACGAGGACGATCTCATCGGCCTGTTCCAGGATTCGACGGCCGACGATCTGAACGTCGCGGTCGAAGCGGCGCAGAAGGCTTACGACAAGTGGCGCCTCACGCCGGCCCCGAAGCGCGCCGAGTATCTGTATCGCGTCGGCGAGATCCTCAAGCGCGACAAGGAAAAGATGGCGCGCGAGATGACGCGCGAGATGGGCAAGGTCGTCGATGAGACCAAAGGCGACATCCAGGAAGCCATCGACATGGCGTTCCTCGCCGCCGGCGAAGGCCGCCGTCTGTTCGGCGTGACCACGCCGTCGGAGCTGGCCAACAAATTCAACATGGCCGTGCGCGTGCCGCTCGGCGTGGCCGGTCTGATCACGCCGTGGAACTTCCCGATGGCCATTCCGGCGTGGAAGGGCATGGCTGCTCTGATCTGCGGCAACACGGTCGTCATCAAGCCGGCCTCGCAGACGCCGCTCTCGGTGATCATGCTCACCGAGGCGTTCGAAGAAGCGGGCCTGCCGGCCGGCGTGTGGAACGTGGTCACCGGCGGCGGACGCGAAGTCGGCGAGCCGATGCTCGCGAGCGATCGCATTCGCGTGATCTCGTTCACCGGCTCGACCGAAGTCGGACGCCACATCAACACGAAATGCGCGCCGTCGTTCAAGCACGTGCATCTCGAGATGGGCGGCAAGAACATCATCATGGTGATGGAAGACGCGGACGTCGATCTCGCCGTCGACGGTGCGCTCTGGGGCGCGTTCGGCACGACCGGACAGCGCTGCACCGCCGCCTCGCGCGTCGTCGTCCACGAAAAGGTGTACGACCAGTTCGTGCAGAAGCTCGCCGGCCGCGCCAGGACCCTGAAGGTCGGCAACGGTCTCGACGCCGGTGTGCAGATGGGCCCGAGCGTTTCGGCCGCGCAGCTCGAAACGGTCAAGTCGTACGTGCAGATCGGCAGGGAGGAAGGGGCGAAGGTCGTCGCCGGCGGTAATGCGCTGACCGATGGCGATTTCGCAAAAGGCCACTTCCACGAGCCGACCGTGTTCGCGGAAGTGAAGCCGGAGATGCGCATCGCGCAGGAAGAGATCTTCGGACCGGTGACGGCGGTGATGCGCTGCTCGTCGCTCGAAGAAGCGATCTCGATCGGCAACGGCGTGCGTTACGGTCTGTCGGCGTCGATCTATACGCGCGACATCAACCGCGCGTACGTCGCGATGCGCGACATGGAGACCGGCATCTTCTACGTGAATGCTCCGACCATCGGCGCCGAGGTGCATCTGCCGTTCGGCGGCACGAAGGAAACGGGCAACGGTCACCGCGAAGCAGGCGTCGCCGGCATCGACGTGTTCACGGAGTGGAAGTCGATCTACGTCGATTACTCGGGACACCTGCAACGCGCGCAGATCGACACCGAATAGCCGCCACAAAAACTAACGAAGTGGTATGTGGCGAGCCTCGGGCACCGTTCAGGGTCCGAGGCTCGCCGTTCGTGACTCTCTCGCTCCCTCCGCAACGAAATCCCCGTAGCGTGTGTTGAGAACGATGATGAAAAAACTCGCCGTTGCCTTCTTCGTCACCTTGCCGCTCTTCGCGCAGACCACCCAGCAGAATGCGGAGAAGCTCGTCGAGCACATCCTCGGCAAGTCGGAAGCGTACGAAACGCTCGCGCATCTCACCGATGACATCGGCCCGCGTCTGTCGGGATCGAAAGGCGCCGAGCAGGCGGTGCAGTGGACGACGCAGCAGTTCAAGGAGTGGGGCATCGACGTCCGCAACGAGAAGGTGATGGTGCCGCACTGGGTGCGCGGTGTGGAGACGGCGACGCTCGTCTCCCACAACGACCGGACCATCGTGCTGACGGCCCTCGGCGGCAGCGTGGCCACGCCCGATGACGGCATCACCGCCGATCTCATCGAAGTCTCCTCCTTCGACGAGCTGGCGAAGCTCGGACGCGAGAAGATCGAAGGAAAGATCGTCGTCTACTACAACCCGATGGACCTCTCGCTCATCGAGCAGGGACACGCGTTCGAGGCCTACGGTAAAGCGGTGGCCTATCGCGGCATCGGTGCGAGCCGCGCGGCGGAGTACGGCGCGGTGGCCACGGTCATCCGTTCGGTCGCTTCCGCATCGCTGCGCACGCCGCACACCGGCTCGCTCCGTTATGACGAGAAGCAGCCGAAGATTCCGGCCGCGGCGATGACCGTCGAGGATTCGGAGCTCGTGCATCGTCTCCTCGGCGCAGGGAAAAAGGTGCGCATGCATCTCACGCTGACGCCGAAATCGCTGCCGGAAGTCGAATCGGCCAATGTCGTTGCCGAGATCAAAGGCAGCGAGCATCCGGAAGAGATCGTGCTGATCGGCGGACATCTCGACTCCTGGGATCTCGCCAGCGGCGCGATCGACAACGGCTCCGGCGTCTCGATGGTGATGGAGACGATGCGCGCGCTCAAAGAGCTCGGCATCCAACCGAAACGCACCATCCGCGCGGTGCTGTTCATGAACGAAGAGAACGGTCTGCGCGGCGGACGCGGCTACTTCGACGTCGTCAAGCAGAACGGCGAATTGCAGAAGCACGTCGCCGCGATCGAGACCGATGCCGGTGCGGCGCGCCCGGTCGGCTTCACGACGACCATCGAAGGCGAGCGCCTGCTGGGCGTGCAGGCGAAAGCGTCCGCACTCGACCGCCTCGGCAAGTTCACCTGGACGAAATCGGATCAGACCGGTGCGGACACCTCGCCGCTGACCGCCGCCGGCATTCCGGGCTTCGGGCTCGTTCCCGATCCGCGGCACTACTTCGATCACCATCACGCGCCATCGGACACGCTCGACAAAGTCGACCCGAAAGAGCTCGCGCAGGACACGGCCGCGGTGGCCGCGCTGGCCTACGTGATCGCGAACGAAGGGTTGTAGAAAAACGTTTCGGGAACAACTCGAAGTGCGCTGAGGGGCGGGGTGTACACTCGCCCCTCTATGCAAAAACTCGGAGCTCGCGTTCTCCTTTTCTCAACGCTTCTTCTTGCAACGCCGCTGTTTGCGCAGACCGTGGATACAGGCGGCGGCTGGATCGACACACCCGAGGCGTACTTCGCGACCTCCGATGAAATCAATGAGTGGACCCGCATCCGTACCGATGCGGAGAAGCAGCAGTTCATCGAGCGCTACTGGCTGCGCCGCGATCCGACGCCCGGCACGCCGCGCAACGAGTTTCGCGAGCTGGTGATGGGTCGCATTACCACCGCCGATCAGAAGTTCTCGCTCGATTCGCGCAAAGGCTCGACCACCGCGCGCGGCATGGTCTTCATTCTTTTCGGCAGCCCGTCGACGCTCAATGAGCAGAACTCGGGCGTGCCGAATCGCTCCGGCGGCGGCGGCGAGTGGAGCCAGGTCATGGCCACCTGGAAGTACGACCGCTTCCGCGCGAAAGAGCTGCTCAAGCTGCTCGATCGTCCGGAGCTGACGGTGAAGTTCATCATCACGCCGAGCGAGAAGTCCGACGTTCTCCAGGATCCGGGGCTGGTCAGTCACTATCGCAAGACCGTGGCCGATGCGTCGGTCATCACCAAAGACGTGGCGGTGACGCCGAGCGGCCCGCAGGCGATGGTGCCGGCGGCGGAGCTGACGGCCGCGGAGTTGCCGGAGATCGCGGTGAAGGAGCTCGCCGCGGCCGGCGAAGGACCGTCATCGCTGCATGCGTCTTCGTACTTCATCGATGGCAAGCCGGTGACGTTGTTCTGGCTCACGGTTCCGAGTAATCGAACGCCGACGGCGCCGGCCACGCTGTACGGCCGCGTCAATGACACGCAACAGAAACTGGTGACGACGGTCGCGCGCGAGATGCGCGCCGCCGAGGGATTCACGACGCGGAATGGCGACGTGGTGTATGCGGTGGTGTTGCCGCTTGCGCCCGGAACGTACGAGACCTCGTTTGCGCTGCATGCAGGAGCGAATGCGGTTTCGTCGGGAATGCAGCGCGTGGTCGTGCCGACGATCGGTTCGGGACTCGACGTCTCGTCCCTCGTGCTCACGCACGATCTGATGAGTGCCGATCCTCCGGCGATCGTGCTCGGCGGAGCGCCGGTGCGTCCGCGTGCAGACAAAGTGTTCGCGACGAATGAATCGCTCTGGTACGCGTTCCAGGTCTCGAGCGTCACCGATCCCGGGAACGTCAACGCGAAGCTGGTGTTGCGCCGCCTCACCGACGGCAGGACGCAGACCTCCGAGACGACGACGGGGCTGACGCAGACGGCGCCGGGCAGCTACATCGGCGGCTTCGAGATCCCGCTGCAGACCGTGGAGCCGGGGGACTATTCGATCTACGTGACGCTGACCGATGCGGAAGGACGCTCGCAGGTCCGCCGCGCCGATTTCAAGGTGGTCGCAACGCAGTAGTCGAGTCAAATTCTGACCTCATCGCGGCGCGTTCCTCTGGGGCGCGCCGTTTCTTTTTCTCCTCCCTTCCTACCCTCTGAATTCGGCGAACCGAAGCTCCGAATTCAAAAGCTTGAAATTCGAGGCGGTTCCGACCTTCGTGGAAACAAACCTTGACGGACCTGAAACATCGGGATACAAAGCGTTTCCGCCTGAAAAATGGGTCCGCCGCGGACGCGGCACACAGCTTGGAAAACGAGAGGTTACGGAGTCGACACCGCGATGTGCCCTTCACGGTGTCGATTGAAGAGTTCGTAGTCCCACAATGAGAGAAGGAGATCCGATGAGTCGAGCAAAGCTTTTTGTCGTTGCTTTGATCCTTGCCTTGACGCCGACGATGTTGATGGCGCAGGGCTTCCAGGTCGGCAACATCTCGGGTGTTGCAGCAGACCAGACCGGCGGCGCGCTTCCTGGCGTCACGGTGACGGTCACGCACACCGAGCGCGGTCTGACGCGTACCGAAGTGACGGACGCGCAGGGACGTTACCGCTTTGCGGCACTGCCGCTGGGCGTTTATCGCGTGGATGCGACCCTCGAAGGATTCGCGCCCACCAAGCTTTCGAGCGTCCGCGTTGAAGCGGACAAGACCACCTCGGTCGACCTGACGATGTCGCTGGCCGCGGCTTCGGAAGCGATCACGGTCACGGCGGAAGCGCCGGTCGTCGATCCGACGAACACGACCACCACGACGCGTCTGTCGACGGAAGAGTACGAGAAGGCTCCGATCGGCCGCAGCTACCAGACCATCGCCAGCTTCGCGCCCGGCATTTCGCGCAACGCGAACGGTAACCCGAACGCGAACGGCGCCCTCAGCTCCAACAACGCGTTCATCTTCGACGGCATCGACACCACCGACCCGACCACCGGTACGTTCGGTGCGAACATCAACTTCGAAGCGATCCAGGAAGTCAACGTCATGACGACCGGCCTCTCGGCCGAGTACGGCCGCGCCACCGGCGCCGTCGTGAGCGTCGTCACGAAATCGGGCACGAACGACTTCGAAGGTTCGGTCAAGCTCATCACCACCAACGACGACTGGGATGCGCAGAACAAATCGAAGAACCAGGTCACCGGTACTTCGAACGCGCGCACCAAGATCGATCACAACAACAACCGCAAGGCGGCCACCATCGGCGGTCCGTTCTGGCGCGATCACCTCTGGTTCTTCGGCGCGTACGAAGAGTTCAAGCCGCTCGTCGCCGCGCGTACGACCACCGCGACGCTCCAGGAGTACGGCGCTTCGGAAAACCTGAAGCTCCAGAACTATCGCGTCAACTGGCAGATCAACCCGTCCCACCAGGTGTGGGCCAAGTACAACGAAGATCCGTACAGCGGCATCATCCGCAACTACACGGAAGGCACCGACCTCTACGTGCTCAGCCTGCAGTCGCAGGGCGGCGAGCAGCGTCAGGCGCAGTACTCCGGCGTGTTCGGCGCGAACTTCTCGCTCGACGCGCAGTACGGTGAGACCGAGAGCACGATCACGGTCGACCCGGCCAACATCGGACCGTACGACAACGGTTCGGCGATCTACGACGCCACCACCGGCAAGTACTACAACGGTAACTACTTCGGTGTCGGCAACTTCGTCGGCCGTCCGCGTACGCAGTGGAACGTGGCCGGTACGCTCTTCACGACCCTCGGCAGCAACTCGCACGAGTTCAAAGCCGGCCTCGACTCGCAGGAGATGGAGTCGACGTCGTACTACACCTACGGCAACAACCGCTTCTACTACGTCGAGAACTACAACCCGCTCACCGGCACCTTCACCCCGATCGAGCGCTACGACTACGACGATCCGGGCCCGCAGACCTCGAAGGGCGACATTCAGGCTCTTTACGTTCGCGACAAGTTCAGCCTCGGCCGCCGCTTCAACGCGGAAGTCGGTCTCCGTTACGAACAGCAGGGTGGCCAGAACGACGTCGGTCGTGACGTCGTCGATGCGACCGCGATCGCGCCGCGCTTCGGCATGACCTACGACCTCTTCGGCAACGGCAGCACGCTGCTCACCGCGTCGGCCGGTCGCTTCAATGACTGGATCATCCAGTCCTACTCCGACAACGCCGCCGAGCAGGCCAACCGTTCGAACTTCGACTACTACGTCTGGAATGCGACTACCGGTCAGTACGACTTCGTCGACCACATCGTCACGGCCGGCGGACAGAGCCTGACTCCGAACCTCGACCTCGATCCGGGCTACATGGACGAAGTCACCCTCGGCGTGCAGCGCCAGATCGCCGGCAACGCCGGTGTGACGGTTCGCGGCATCTATCGCAAGTGGAACAACTTCGTCGAAGACCGCATCCGCTTCGTGAGCGGCGAGATCAAGACGGACTACTACAACTCCGACGACAGCGAGCGCACCTACAAGGCCATCCAGGCCACGTTCGACAAGCGTTTCTCGAACAACTGGTCGCTCTACACCAACTACACGTACTCGCAGTCGCGCGGCAACAACTTCTCCAACTTCGCCAGCGCGCGTGATGACTATGCAGATCTGAACTGTCGCTCGACGGCGGACCCGACGATCGGCACCATCTCCTGCGCCTCGGCCATCGATACCGGTTCGGGCAAGCCGAACTTCGACGTCCCGCACGTCTTCAACCTCCTCGGCACCTACGGTCTGAACCTCGGTCGCGTGAACCTCACGTTCGGCGCCGGCGGCCAGTACCGCAGCGGCTATGCGTACTCGAAGACGACCACCGTCCGTCCGATCAACCCGGCCGGCGGCTTCGTCGGCAGCAGCAGCTACACCTACTACTACGACGGACTCGGCTCGGAGCGTCTCCCGAGCGTCTGGAGCCTCGACACGTCGGTTGAAGCGACGATCGGGGTCTGGCGCAGCGTGGAGTTCGGCGTCAAGGGCGAAGTCTTCAACGTGACGAACCGCCAGGAGCAGATCGACACGAGCCTCACCGCGTGGTGCAACGAAGCCAACACCGCCCAGGCGTGCGTGAACAACCGCGCCCGCAACGGTCTGGCCCAGACCCGCGCTCAGTACCAGACGCCGCGTGGCTTCCGCCTCACGACGCTGGTTCGCTTCTAATCCACTCTCAACGCTGTACCCTGAAGGGCTCCGGGCAACCGGAGCCCTTCTCGTTTCTGCATGCAACGCATCGTCATCGATACCTGGATCGCCGGACCGATCGAGCGCTGCTTCGACGCGGCGCGCGATCTCGATCTGCATGTGCGCTCGGCGGCGCAGACGAACGAGCGCGCGGTCGGCGGCCGGCTCTCGGGCTTGATCGAGCTCGGCGAAGAGGTGACGTGGCGCGCGCGGCATTTCGGCATCACGCAGCACTTCACGGCGCGCATCACCGCCTTCGATCGTCCACGCTGCTTTCAGGACACGATGCAGCGTGGCGCGTTCCGATCCTTCGTGCACGATCACACATTCGTCGAAGAACGAGGCGGCACGACGATGACCGACGTAGCCGTCTTCGCCGCGCCGCTCGGCGTGCTCGGCTGGATCGCGGAGAGGCTGGTCCTGCGCGCGTACATGACGCGCTTTCTCACACGACGCGCGCAGGTGCTGAAAGAGATCGTCGAAGCGGGCTACTGACTCGCGCCGAGCTTCTCGAGAATTTCGGCGAGCGTGCCGCGCACGTTGACGGTGTCGCCGTTCACGAGCTTCAGCGTCGTGCCGATGCCGCGTCCGGAATCGAACTCACTGGCCTGGGCGACGTGCTCGGGATTGACGGCCACGAGGGTGGTGCCGCCGAGGGTCTGCAACTGTACGAATCGCGTCATGCGCGAGAGTGTAGCGGAGAGCGGACGCGGGTATGCTCTCGCGCATGGCGTTGAGCATCTTCGACGACAAAACCAAACCACCCACCGACAGCGATGTCGCGAACGCACTCGGATCGGCCGCGCAGGCGTGGCTCGCCTTGAAAGCGAGCGTCATCGCAGCGCATGGCGACATGCGGGAAGAGTGGGGCTTCACCGCGAAGAGCACCGGCTGGGGACTGCGGCTCAAGCAACGCGACCGCACGATTCTCTACATGACTCCGTGCTGTGAACACTTTCTCGTGTCGTTCGTGCTCGGCGATCGGGCCGTGCGCGCGGCACACGAGCGCGGTCTGCCCGACGCGATCCTCGACACGCTCGACAGCGCGCGCAAATACGCGGAGGGCCGCGGCATCCGACTGGAAGTACGTAACGCGGCGGAACTGCCGCCGATCGAAGCGCTCGTCGCGATCAAGGTGGAGCACTGACGCCGTTGCGCCGCCTCGCCACGCTTTCCTTTTCATTGCTGCTCTTCGCCTGCGGAGGCGGAGAGGAGGCGGAGAAACAGGCGCTCGCGTTTCCGCGTGCGCCGATCGTGTTGATCTCGATCGACACGCTGCGGTCCGATCATCTGCCGGCGTACGGCTACAAAGGTGTGGAGACACCGCATCTCGATGCACTGGCCGATGACGGTGTCGTCTTCGAGCAGGCATGGTCGCATTGTCCGATGACGCTGCCGTCGCACGTGTCGATGCTCACCGGCCTGCTGCCGACGGAGCATGGCGTGCGCAACAACGCCGGCTTCACGTGGGACACGAAGGTGCACGAGTCGCTGCCGCAGATTCTCGCGCGCAACGGCTACGAGACCGGCGCCGCGGTGTCGTCGTACGTGTTGCGGGGCGAGACCGGCATGCGCGGCGCGTTCGCGTTTTATGACGACGTCAGCGCACCATCCGCCGATGCCGCGTTCGCCGAGTATCAGCGCGGCGGCGACGTCACCAGCGCGGTTGCGGAGCATTGGCTCGACAGCGTTCGCGCGAAGCCGTTCTTCCTCTTCCTGCATCTGTACGAACCGCACGTTCCGTACGCGCCCCCGGAGCCGTTTCGCAGCCGCTATGCGAGCGCGTATGACGGCGAGATCGCAGCGGCGGATGCGATCGTCGGAAAGTTCATCGACTCGCTGAAGAAGCGCGGCGTTTACGACAACGCGATCATCGTGATCACCTCCGATCATGGCGAAGGGCTCGGCGATCACGGCGAGCAGCAGCACTCGATTCTTCTCTATCGCGAGGCCATTCAGGTGCCGCTCATCGTGAAGCTGCCGCATTCGATGCGCAAAGGCGAGCGCATCGCGAATCCGGTGGGACTCTTCGACATCGCACCGACGCTGGCGACGCTCACCGGCGTGACGATGAAGGCCAGTCCGAAGTCGGTGAATCTGTTCGAGGCCCCGGCGTCGCGCAACATTTACGCGGAGACGATCTATCCGTACCTGCAGCTCGGCTGGAGCGATCTGCGCACGACCGTGAACGAGCGCTGGCAGCTCATCGACGGGCCGAAGCCGGAGCTTTACGATCACGTCGCCGATACGGCCGAGAGACAGAACGTGCTCGCGGAGAACCGGCGCGTGGCCTCCGCGCTCATCGCCGACGCGCGCAGCTATCCGCCCGCGACGAACGTGCAGGCATCGATCGATTCGGAGACGGCGTCGAAGCTGGCGTCCCTCGGATACATCGGCACGGTGCGCGAACGTCCCGATCCCCGCACGCTCGCCAATCCGAACGAAGCAATCTCAATCCTCGGCGACCTGCAGCAGGCCTTCGCGCTCGCAAACGAGAAGCGTCACGAGGATGCGATCGCGGCGCTCGAACAGATCCTGCGGCGTTTTCCGAAGATGCAGGAGGTACGCGTGCGCCTCGCGGAATCGCAGGCCGCGCTTGGACGGAATGGCGACGCGATCGCGTCGTATCGCGCCGCGCTGGCAGCGTCCGACGTGCTCATGCCCGAGGTGCTGCTCGCCCTCGGCGATCTCTGCGTGCGCGCGGGGAAACTCGACGAGGCCGCGCAAATTGCGCAGGCCGCGCACGCGACGAACGCCGCGCAGGCGATCGCGCTCGATGCGCGGGTGGCTCTCGCACGCGGCGAGCTGCAGCGCGCGATCACACGATCGGAAGAAGCCGAGCGCGTTGCCATGCGGCCGCTGTTCGGCATGAGCATGTTGCGCGGCGAAGCGTTCGCGCGCATGGAGAAACCGCGCAACGCGATCGATGCGTATCGCAGCGAGATCAGCGCCTTTCCGTCGCACGCGGAAGCGTACGCGCGACTGGCGGTCGTGCTCTTCCTCACCGGCGATCGCGCGGGATTCGAAGCCACGCTCGATGCGCTCGCGCGCATCGATGCCGCGATGGCGCAGCGCACGCGCGCCGCATTCGCGCAATGAAAAAAGGCCCCGGCTCTTGCGAGCCGGGGCCTTTCGTGACTGCGAGTGTGAGTGATTAGAAGCGGAGACCGACGGAGAACTGATACGTCCGCGCAAGCTGGTACGCAGTTGCGGAGTTCGCCTTGCCGTATCCGGACGCCTTGGTGTAGTGCACGCCCTCGTCCGGGGTGGTGGTGAAGGGGTTGAAGAGAGTCGACGTGCGGTTGAGGCCCGTCGTAATGCCCGCCGGATTCGACATCGCATCTTCGTCGAAGATGTTCAGCACGTCGGCCTGGACGAACACTTCCGCTCTCCAGATCGGACGCGCGTAGTTGAACGCGAGATCGGTGCGGGTCTCGGCTTCGGCGCGGAGGCAACCGCGGCAGACGTAGTAGGTCGCGGTACCCGGTGCACTGTTGTAGCCGAGCGAGGCCGCCGTCGGAGCACCGACGTAGCTGTCGATGTCCGCGGTGAACGACGCGTTGTACGCGATGCCGGAGTTGTACTGCTGCAGCAGCGAGATGTTCAGGTTGCCGATGACCGGCGGGAGCGGAACGTCATAACCCGCCCACACGCGCGCGCGATGGCGCTGATCGCCCGCGAGCGGGCCTTCCGGCAGACGGTTCGCGTAGCCGAGGAACTCGGGGTAGTAGGTGGCCAGCGGCTGGTTCGCGACGGGACCGGAACCGGCGGTTTCACCTTCGTCGTTGCCTTCGAGCTTCGAGTAGGTGTAGTTCGCACCGAAGTTCCAGCGGCGCGGACGCCATCCGGCCTGGAGCTGCACGGCGTGGTACTCGCGCTTGATGTCGTCGGTGTTCGTGATGGTGAGGAGGTCGACCGGGATGTTCAGCGGGGTCGTTGCCTTCGGACCGCCCTGCACGGCTTCCTGCGCGTAGAAATCTTTCCAGTCGCGCTTGATGAAGTCGAGCTTGGCCCACGCGTTCGAGCCGAACTGCGTGGCGTAGCCGAGGGCGATCTCATCGACCGACGGCGATTTCAGCGTGCCGTTGAAGACGGCCGCGTAGCCGGGGATCGAACGAGCACCACCCTGGCGGAGGAGCGCGTTGTTGTTCGGTCCGCACTGACCCTGCGCGTTGCACTGCGCGAAGAACCAGTCGAAGACCTGCTGGATGGCCAGATTCATCGGCACGGCGAACGGATCGTTCGGACCGTTGATGACCGGACCGTTGTACGCGAAGTCGATCGTGGCGGGGGAGCCGGCGGCGCTGTTCGACGAGGCGATGCCTTCGACGATGCGCGAGACGTAGTTGTTGTAGGCCACGCTGAAGCGATGGCGGCCATCACCCTTCGGATCGAAGATCGCGGTCAGGCGCGGGCTGATGGCCTGGTCGTCCGACGACTTCGTGCCGGAGCCGTCGATGGCGTCGTTCTTGTCATAACGGACGCCGAGGTTGAACGTCCAGTGCTGGTTGAGGTCCCACTTGTCGTTGAGAAACGCGGACTGGACATTCAGTTCGCTCTCGTTCGCGTTCTCGAAGATCGGCGTCCAGCGGATGATGGTCGGGCTGGAGAAGCCGGCCACGCCATTCGGTGAGAAGACCGGATAGATGTTGCCGTTCGAGTTGAACCACGCCGTGGTCGTCAGCAGGCGGTAGTCGCTGCCCGACTGGTGGTTGTTCGCATAGCGCATTTCGGTGAAGTCTTCGACGCCACCGACGATGTTGTGGTTGCCGGTGCCCTTGGTGCTGAGGAAGTAATTCGCCTTCAGCAGCAGCGAGTTGTTGTTGCGGGACTCGGTGTCGCACACGCCGCAGAACGTCGGCGAGTTGAAGCGCGAGTTGCCGTTGCTCTGGTCGAGCAGCAGCGTGCCCTTCTGGAGGTCGGTGAACTTCGAACCGCTGCCGACGAACTCCATCGTGCGGTGTGACCACTGACCTTCGACGAGCAGGTTGTTCGTGAGCACGCCGTTGTAGTGCACCGTCGACAGCGTGTCAGGGCGCGTGCGGTTCTCGAGGCTCTCGAGATCGTAGATCGCGGTGGTGAAGCGGTTGTTGAGATCTTTGCGATCGACGTCGATGTACGAACCGACGAGGTTGTGCTTCGGCGTGAGCTGGCCGGTGAGCTTCACTTCGTAACGCGTCTCTTCGAGACCGTACGTGAAGTCGATGGCCGGGCGGACGCGGAGCGGGTTGCTCGACGAGACGGCGCGCGTGGAGCGAGCCTCGCTCGATTCCGCCGAACGGCCGGCGACGAAGAACCACAGACGGTCGCGGATCGCGTAGCCGCCGAGGGTTCCCTCATAGACGTTGTTCGTGACATCCGGAAGCGATTCACCGAACGGCGTGGTGTTGGTCCACGACGGATTCGAGAGCGAGTCGCGGAACGATCCGGTGAACTCGTTGCCGCCCGACTTCGTGATCGTGTTGACCACGCCGCCGGTGAAGCGGCCGTACTCGGCCGAGATCGCGCCGGTGAGCACGGTCGTTTCCTGAACGGCGTCTTCGATGAAGAGGTTCAGGAACTGGCTGCGCACCGATTCCGTGACCGACACGCCGTTGACCATGACCAGGTTGTCGTAGCCGGGGCTGCCGGAGATCTGGAACTGCGAGGCGGAAAGCGTGTTGCCGTTGACGCCCGGCGCGAGCAGCGCGGCGCCTTCGAACGTACGCGGCACCGGCAGCTGTTCGATCTGCTCGGCGGTGATCGTGGCGGCCACCTGCGGTGACTCGAGCACCGACGGCGCGACCGCCGTGACGGTGATCGCTTCCGCGACCGCCGACATCTTCATCTCCGCATCGATCTTGGCCGGCTGCGACAGCGCGAGCTGCGCGCTCCGCTCGATCGTAGCCATTCCATCGAGCTCGAAACGAACCTTGTAGGTGCCGGGGGGAAGCGCGGGGAAGCTGTAACCACCAGCATCACTGGTGATGCTGGTGCGCGTTCCCTGCATGGACGGGGACGAGATCGTCACCGTAACGCCGGGGAGAGGGGCGCCGTCTGTGGTCACGACACCTGTCAGCGTGGTCGTCGTCTGCGCAAACGCGCTGAAGCAGACGAAGAGCACGAGCAGGAGCGTGAGTACCGTGAACCTTGGTCTCATGGATCCTCCTTGTGTTATTCCGAACGAACTGGACCGATACCCTGGGGAAAGCCCTGATGCCTGGACGATTGGCAAAGATGGTGCGCACTTGAGCACAACTCCTTTACACGCTGCAAGCACAATCGTCACAGGGACTTGCGATGTCGAATGCAGGTGCGGCCGAGGGGTCGGTTCCAGAAAACCGAAGAGTCAGCGGCGGAAAAGCGAATGGGTGCGCGGCCTACAGCGTCGCCCGGATCCAGAAACGGACCGCACGCGGGGTTTCGACCTCGTCGCGGTCGAAGACGTTCGTTGCATCTGACGCAAACGTGAGCCGTACGCGACGGAACGGAATGGCGTAGCGCAACGCGAGATCGGTGGAGAGGTCCTGCTCGCTTCCGTAGCGTTCGAGCAGCGACACACCGAGCTCGTGCTCCCCGATCGGAAACTCCGCGCCGATCCAGACCGCGGCATCGTCCTCTTCCGCATGCGTGAACGTGCCGCCGGCCTCGAAGCGATCGAAGAGGCGGTAGCGCGCGGAGAGCCGCAGTTCGTCGTCGAGCTCTTCACGGCGAATGGCGTCGATGCGCGCGCTGCCGGCGACGCCGATGGCCGTGGCGAAGCCGATGCTCGCGACATCGCGCCGCTCGTATCCGCGCTCGTATTCGCCCCTCTGGTATTCGCCCCACGTGGCGAAGAACGCACGGCGGCCGTTGCCATGAAGGTCGTACGCCACTGCCGCGCGCGGTGCGAGCTCTCCGTCCTCGTGACGAAGTCCTCCGCTCAGCGTCCAGTGCCCGGCGGACCAGCGATCGTTCACGAAGAAGGCATCGTCATTCTCGAAACGGCTCGCGCCGGCGGAGAGCACGTGACTGCCGAAAACATTCGATGCGCGAAGTGACAACGTATCGGCCGATTCGAGTCGCGACGCGAGCGCCTGCACGCTCGTGATCGCGCCGAAGATGCCGGTGTAGTGCAGCGTCGTGACATCGTCGTTCGCATCGAGGTGCGAAGCCTCGAAATGATGTGCCGCCGCGGGCTGCGCCGAGACCTTCGCGAAGAATCCGCGCGCCTCTGCGATGCGCCGCCACGAATCGTCGCCGCTCCACGCCGATGCGAAGAACCAGAGCTTTTCCGGAACGAGCCGTCCACCGGCCGTCCCTTCGACGAAGTGGCTGCTGTTCGCGACCGTGTCCCGCAACGAAGCCGAGAACTCCTCCGAACCGCTGCGCGTGCGCGCCGCGATGAGTCCGCCGCGCGAACGATCGATCTCCGCTCCCGCGCCGGCGTGCACGATCGTCACTTCGTCGAGGAGCTCTTCGCCGAAGTTCGTATCGCGCAGCGGCGCGTCATCGAGCGATGCGTTCTCCGCGCGCGGAAGGAACAACGCGATCGCGCCGGCAGGCGTGCTTTCGATCGGCAGGCGTTGCAGCGCTTCGCGCGTGAGGCTCGACGTGATGGCGGTGGTTTCGGCAACGGTGAGCGTCGACGCGGTGGAGGTCACGCTCTCTTCGTCTTCGTTCGGTTCGAGCTTCGCGTCCGCACGCGCCACGCGTGCGAGCTCGACGACGGCGCGTCTGGTGAGCGTGGTGTGTCCCGCCTT
The DNA here is from genome assembly GCA_036261885.1 of Thermoanaerobaculia bacterium. Taxonomy (GTDB): domain Bacteria; phylum Acidobacteriota; class Thermoanaerobaculia; order Gp7-AA8; family Gp7-AA8; genus QHVT01. The sequence goes on from DATAJY010000013.1 coordinate 134,605, forward strand.
CGAGAACGTGACGTCGTATGTGCCGGGGGGCAGCGCATCGAGCCAGTAGCGTCCGCGCGCATTCGTGAGCGTGCTGCGCTCGCCCTGCAGCACCGCCGACGTCACGCGGACGGTGACGCCCGCGCCCGGCGCGTTTCCGATGACGACCCGGCCCGTGAGGGCCGTGGTCGTCATCGACGCGAAAATCGGAAGCGCGATCGAGAGCACTGCGAGCGCGCGAAGGAATCGCATCTACCTGGTCATCTGGCGATAGCGGATGCGATGCGGCTGCGCGGCGTCTGCACCGAGTCTTTTCTTCTTGTCTTCTTCGTACTCGGTGAAGTTGCCGTCGAAGAACGTCACTTTGCTGTCGCCCTCGAATGCGAGGATGTGCGTGGCCACGCGATCGAGGAACCAGCGGTCGTGGCTGATCACGATCGCGCAGCCGGCGAAATTCTCGAGCGCTTCTTCGAGCGCGCGCATGGTGTTGACGTCGAGATCGTTGGTCGGCTCGTCGAGCAGCAGCACGTTCGCGCCTTCCTTCAGCATCTTCGCCAGGTGCACGCGATTACGCTCGCCGCCGGAGAGCACGCCGACTTTCTTCTGCTGGTCGGAGCCGCTGAAGTTGAAGCGGGCCACGTACGCGCGCGACTGCATCTCGCGTGGTCCGAGCTGCACGATGTCGCCGCCGCCGGTGATCTCTTCGAAGATCGTCTTGTCGGGATCGAGCGTGCGGCTCTGATCGATGTACGCGACCTTCACCGTCTCGCCGAGGCGAATCGTTCCGGCGTCCGGCTGCTCCTGGCCGACGATCATCCGGAAGAGAGTGGTCTTGCCCGCGCCGTTCGGACCGATGACGCCGACGATGCCGCCCGGAGGCAGCTGGAAACTCATTCCTTCGACGAGGAGCTTGTCGCCGTAGCCCTTCGAGACGTCATTCGATTCGACGACGATGTTGCCGAGACGCGGACCGGGCGGGATGTAGATCTCCAGCTCCTGGATCTTTTCCTTCGTCTCCTGATTGAGCAGGTTCTCGTAGGCGTTGATGCGCGCTTTGCCTTTGGCGTGGCGCGCCTTCGGCGACATCTTGATCCACTCGAGCTCGCGCTCGAGCGTCTTCTGGCGATTCGACTCGGCGCGCTGTTCCTGATCGAGGCGCGTCTTCTTCTGTTCGAGCCACGACGAGTAGTTGCCCTTCCACGGGATGCCTTCGCCGCGATCGAGCTCGAGGATCCAGCCGGCGACGTTGTCGAGGAAGTAGCGGTCGTGCGTCACGGCGATGACGGTGCCGGCGTATTTCTGGAGATGCTGTTCGAGCCACTGCACCGATTCGGCGTCGAGATGGTTGGTCGGCTCGTCGAGGAGCAGGATGTCCGGCTCCTGCAGCAGCAGGCGGCACAACGCGACGCGGCGTTTCTCACCGCCGGAGAGCGTTGCCACCGGGGTGTCGGGAGGAGGGCAGCGCAAGGCATCCATGGCCATCTCGAGCTTCGAGTCGAGATCCCACGCGCCGGCGGCGTCGAGCTTGTCCTGCACTTTCGCCTGGCGGTCCATGAGCTTGTCCATGTCCGCATCGGGATCGCCGAAGGCGTTGTTGATGTCGTCGAATTCCTTGAGGAGATCGAGCACCGGCTGCACGCCCTGCTCGACGATCTCGCGTACGGTTTTCGATTCATCGAGCTGCGGTTCCTGCTCCAGCAGCCCGACCGTGTAGCCGGGCGAGATCACTGTTTCTCCGAGGTGATCTTTGTCGATGCCGGCGAGGATGCGCAGCAGCGACGATTTGCCGGAGCCATTGAGACCGAGAACGCCGATCTTTGCGCCGTAGAAGTAAGAGAGGTAGATGTCTTTCAGAACCTGCTTTTTGCCGTGGAACTTGGAGACACCGACCATCGAATAGATGATCTTGTTTGGTTCGACTTGGGCCATAGCGGGCGGATTGTATCCGCCCGCCGCCCACAATGCCGCGAAGTTAGAGGCAGTGCTGTTTGATCGCCGCCGAGGCCTGCGCTTTGGTCATGCCATCTCCCGGCAGCACGGAGAAAGCGAAGTACGCCACCGTGCCTCCGACTTCTACCGTCGCGGTGCCGAGCTGTTTTCCGCCCGCACCCCAGCAGGTGAGGGTGAACGGCACTTCCGCCGCGGGGCTCACGTGCAGCGAGCCGGCGATGTTCAGTTCCTCGGTGACGATGGTGACGCTGCCGTTGATCACGTTCGACGGCGGAATCTGCAGCTGTGCGACCTGCGGGTAAATCGTCACGCTCGCGGCTTGTGCGGCCGTCACCGCAAACGCGAATCCGCCCTGCATGAGCGAGATGCTCGGATCGGGCTGGATCGAGACGTAGTGGCTACTGGTCGTGCCCTCGGCACCGAGGCTGAGCTGGTAATAAAACGCGGTATTGGCCATGGTTCTCTCCCTCCATTTTTCGGTGTTGGCGGAAGGGTAGCAGAACGGATGTGCCCGGCTAGTGAACTGTTTCGGTGACCAGCTCGTCGATGGCCGTCGTCGTGGCGATCGGCAGCAGACGCTCCGCGGCGTCTTCGAATGCCACCACGACGAGCGTCTGATCGTCTTCCGGCGGACGGTTGCGCGTGAACTTGCGCACGGCGTTCAGCAGCGCCTTCTTCATGTCGTCCGCGCCGAGATGTCCGTTCGTGGCGATGACCTGTTCGAATCGCTCGAAGCCGAACGGCTCGCCGTCATCGTCGACCGCCTCGATGAGACCGTCGCTGTAGAGCACGAGACGATCGCCCGGCTCGAATTCGACCATGTGCTCGCGGAACGGATCGCGGCGCTTGACGCCGAGCGGGAAGCCCCACGACGACAACGCTTCGAGTGTGCCGCTCGCGGCGCGAAAGACGTACGGATCGTGATGTCCGGCCGAGGAGAAGCGCAGCGTCTGCGATCGCGGATCGAGGACGCCGAAGAAGAACGTCATGAGGATGCGCTTCGGCGCGGTCTTGAGCACGATGTCGTTCAGCACGTCCAGCACCTTCCGCGGCGATGGATCGTGATCGACCTGAACGAGCAGCGCCGCCTTGGCCATGGCCATGACGATGCCGCTCGTGAGGCCATGTCCCGAAACGTCGCCGAACGCGATACCGATCTCCCCCGACTCCAGCTGCAGAAAATCGAAATAGTCGCCGCCGATCTCCGTCGCCGCGCGATAGTGCGAGGCCACGGCCGCGCCGGCGAGGTGCGGCGTGTCGAGTGGCAGGAGCGCGGCCTGAATACGGTTCGCGGCATCGATCTCCGCTTTCACGCGCTCGCGCTCGATGATGCGCCGCACGTGCGGCGCGAGGTCTTCGTGCGAATAGACCACCTCGCGACGCGTGAGCAGCGCCGCGGTGCCCCAGCCGGCCAGCGTCACCAGCGGGAACGCGAGGGCGATGATGACGTCCTCTGCGAGATCGCCGCGCGCGACGGTGAGCAGCGGGGTGAATTGCGTGAGGAGCATGCCGCCGAAAATCGCGACGACGGCGGTGAGCAGGTCATAGCCGAGGAAGATGCCGATCGCCGCGACGATGCCGCCGAAGCCGAAGAGCATGCGCGGCAAGGTCGGCTCGATGGGCGGTGTGGCGCAACCGGCCACGACGCCGAGAAGGATCGAGGCGATGATACCGAGCCACAGCACGCGCTTGCGATGCGTCCACGCCAGAACGAACAGCACCGCGCCGATGGCGATGAGCAGCGCGTCCGAGGCCGAGCTGAAAAGCACCGCCAACGGACCGCCGAGAAACAACACGTTCGCCGTGCCGACGTTCCACGAGGTGTAGGCCTGACCGGTGAGCGCCGGGATGATGCCGATGCCGAGTGCGGCCGCGGCCAACAGCGGCGCGAGAAACGTTCCGCGCAGCACCGAACGTCCGACGGTGGCATTCATCGCGTCGCGCCGCATGATCGCTTCGAATGCAGCGAGACGATCTCCCCAGCGTTCGGACGCATAGCTCTCGCCGACCGCCCACGCGAGAAAGAGCAGCACGGCGGCCGGAATGTCGGCGAAGAGAATCTTGAACGCGGCGCCGCCATACGACGTCGTGCGCGCGTCGAGCGAGCCCATGCCGGTCCCCTCGGATGCGGATGCGCGCACCGCCATCGAACCGGCGATCAGCAGCACCAGCATGATCGCGAAGAGAAACGATGCCGCGCCGACGCCGACTTCGCCCGCGTGATACTTCCTGAGGAAGATCACGAGAAGAATCAGCAGCACGACGAACATCATCACGAAGCGCAACAGGATCATGGCGAAGTCGCCGCTGTTGTCGCCCGAGAACTGCCGCCCGTCGAGATACTCCTCGCCGAGGTCCCAGCCGGCCGGCTTGTCGCCGACGAAGTAGACGTAGAGATACGGTGCGACGCCTTTGATGTCGAACGTGTTCGCCACGCGATAGCGGAACACCCAGTCGGTACGGCCGCGCAATGCGGTCGAACGCGCCGACTCGAATTTCGGCGACGGTGCCGCGGGGAAGACGCGCGATCTCACGAACGCATCGGCTTTCGGCCGCAGTTGCGCTTCCGTCGCGTTCGCACCGGCATCTTCCGCGCGGAGACGGAGCCGCGCCGAAAGCACCTCGCCCGTGCGGCCGTCGATGTTCACGCTGCCGTACGGCGGAAACTTGTCTTTGTCGAGGTGGTAGTAGGTGATGCGATAACTGTCGAGACGTCCGCCGAGCGTCGGATCGTCCCACGCCTCGCCGCGTTTCGGATGGTGCCGCAGTTCCGTGTCGATGATCCCCGACGGGTACCAGATGATCGTGCGCCACGTGCGATCGACCGGAATGCCGACCTGCCGCGCCGCGATGTCCGCCAGCCGCGTCGCTTCGGCCCGGGTGATGGCCACGCGTTTCGGCTGCGCATCGCGATAAAGAGGCAGCACGAACAGGAGGATCACCACGCCGGCAACCGCGGCGATCAGGGGCAGGAACCGTTTCATGGAGGAGGACATGATACCCGGGCGTTGATACGGCGGTGTGCGCCGGGAGGTTTCGGCAAGGCCAGTGATGAGAGATGAGTGATGAGGTTCGACCCTTTCTGGCTAGAAACACGATCGTGACTCTCGCGACGCGTGTCGAACCTCATCACTCATCTCTCATCACTGGCCTCACCGAATCTCCTTCCTCGTGCGAGCGCCTAACCCAGCTACACTCACCGTCCCATGCAAGCCCGCGATCGCAGCGCGAGTTACGCACTCGCGATCCTCACCTTCATCAATCTCTTCAACTATGTCGATCGCTGGGTGGTGGCGGCGGTGCTCGAGCCGATGAAAAAGGGGCTCGGGCTTTCGGACACGCAGCTCGGGTGGCTCGCGTCCGGCTTCATCGTCGTTTACGCCGCGACCTCTCCCGTCTTCGGTGCGCTCGGCGACCGCCGTGCGCGTCCGCCGCTCATCGCGCTCGGCGTTGCGATCTGGAGCCTGGCCACCGGCCTGGCCGGATTCGCGCGTGGCTTCTGGTCGCTCTTCCTCTCCCGCTCCACGGTCGGCGTCGGCGAAGCGGCATACGGCACGATCGCGCCGGCGTTGCTGGCCGATCAGTTTCCGTACGAGAAGCGCGGCCGCGTGATGTCGGTCTTCTTCGCCGCCATTCCGGTCGGCTCCGCGCTCGGCTACGTGCTGGGGGGATTCGCCGGACATCACTTCGGCTGGCGGGCGGCATTCTGGATCGCCGGTTTTCCGGGACTCCTGCTTTCCCTCCTGGTGCTGCTCGTGAAAGATCCCCCGCGCGGCATTCACGATCAGGGGCATGCGCCGGCGCGTGCGAGCGGTACGAGTCTGATGAGCGCGTACCGCGATCTCTTCCGCAACCGGCCGTACCTGCTGGCGGTCCTCGGCTACGCGATGTACACGTTCGCGCTCGGCGGTCTCGGATACTGGATGCCGGCGTTTCTCGTGCGCGCCCGCGGCATGTCGCAGAGTGAATCGACCGTCACCTTCGGCGCGATCGTGATCGTCACCGGCTTCGTCGGCACGTTTCTCGGCGGCTGGCTCGGCGACAAGTTTCTCGCGCGCACGAAGCAGTCGTATCTTTGGGTTTCGGGGCTGGCCACACTCGTGGCGGCGCCGCTCACGTTCATCGGGCTCTCGAGTCGTGTGAAGCCGGTCTATCTCGCGGCGATCATCGCCGCCGAGGTGCTGATCTTCATGTGCACCGGCCCGATCAACTCCGCGATCGTGAATCTCGTGTCGCCGCTCGAACGCGCCACGGCCGTCGGCTTGTCGGTGTTCGTCATGCACGCGCTCGGCGACATTCCTTCGCCGCCGCTGATCGGCATGTTGTCGGATTCGAGCTCGCTCGAACGCGCGGTGCTGATCGTGCCGGTGGCGGTCTTGTTGTCGGGTCTCATCTGGAGCTACGCGGCATGGCGCGGCGAGCGAACCGTCTGAGACGCGCGATCACCGCGTTCTTCCGGCTGTGCCTGCGGATCTTTTTCCGCCGCATCGAGCTGGTCGGTCTGGAACGCGTGCCGCACGACGGGCCGATCGTCTTCGCGGTCAATCATCCGAACGGTCTCGTCGATCCGCTGTTCCTGCTCTGCTTCGCGCCGCGGCCGGTGTCGTTTCTCGCGAAGGCACCGCTGTTCGACTATCCGTTCATCGGCTGGATCGTGAAGGCGTTCGATGCCATTCCGGTCTATCGCAAAGAGGACAACACCAGCGGCTCGAATCGGGAGATGTTCTCGCTCGCGAGAAAACTGCTGCGCGACGGCGGGAGCATCGCGATCTTTCCGGAAGGGACGACGCATGACGACCCGACGCTGCGCGAATTGAAGACCGGCGCGGCGCGCATCGCACTCGGCGCGCAGCTCGATCACATGCTGGTCATCCCGACCGGCATCTACTACACCGCCAAGCAGACGTTCCGCAGTTCGGCGCTGGTGGTGTTCGGCGAACCGCGCAAGGTGCCGCGCGTGACGATCGATGAGCAGGGCGAACCGCCGGTCGACGCGACCGAAGCGCTCACGCGCGCCATCGATGAGGGGCTCGACTCGGTGACGCTGCAGGCGGACTCGCGCAACGCGATGGAGCTGATCTCGCGCGCCGAAGACATCTTCACCGCCGATGAGGATCAGCCGCTCGCGGAGGAGTGGGATCTGCGGCGGCGCTTCGTCGACGGCTATCACTACCTCCGCACGCACGATCCGCGGCGGCTCGCGAAACTGCAATCGGCCATTCAGCAGTTCGAAGCGGAGCTGCGCCGCTCGAACTTCGAGATCGATGAACTGAAGCCGCGCGTCGATCCGCTTCGTCTCTTTCGCGTGCTCGTGCTGCTGCCGATCGCGATCGCCGGCGCGGTCGTGAACTACGCGACGTACAAACTGATCGGCGTGCTGGCGCGACGCTTTTCGAACGGCGAGGTGGTGCTCGTGTCGACGGTGAAGTTCGTGGCCGCGCTCGCGTTCTATCCGCTCACCTACCTCCTGCTCGCATCGCTCGCCGGCTGGCGCTGGGGATGGGAGCTCGGCGTCGTCACCCTGATCGTGCTGCCGTTCACCGGCTACATCGCGCTGCGCGTGTTCGAAGATCTCGACGACATCATCGGCGACGTGCGCGCGCTCGCGCATCGCCTGCTGCGCCGCCGCGGCTACATCCGTCTGCTCGAGCAGCGGAGGGCCATCAAACACGAGATTCTCGCGGTCGCAAAAGAGCTCGCGCGGTAGGGATGGGTGTGTAAATGCCGCGCTGACGACACTCCTGAAGTAAGGAGGGCCCTCCCCATGGCCAGCTCGAAGAAGAAATCTCCCGCGCGCACTGCCGTCACCACGTTGATCCTGGGCGAAGAATCGATCCTCACCACCAAAGCGATCGGCGAAGAGGTGCCGATCACCACGCTCGCCATCGGCGAGGAGAATCCGACCACGCGAAAGAAGGGCGAAGAAAGCCCGTTCACGACGCTGCGTCTCGGCGAAGAACAGCCGCCGACGAAGAAGAAAGGCGAAGAGCCGACCACGCTCGCGCTCGGCGAAGAAGGTCCGACGACCGAACGGCTCGGCGAGGAAGGACAGCCGACCACGTTCAAGCTCGGCGAAGAAGGGCCGACCACGCTCGCCGTCGGAGAGGAAGATCCGACCACGAAGAAGAAAGGGGAGGAAGGTCCGTTCACGACGCTGGCCCTCGGTGAAGAAGACGTGGAGCTCGAAGGCGTTTCGAAGACGACGCAGATCGCCGGCGAAGGCGAGCTGACGACGCTCGTCGTCGGCGAGGAAGGAGACAAGGATCCGGTCGAGGGAGGCGGCAACCCGTTTGGCTCGTTCTGAGTCGCGCACGAACCGAACCATCGCCGTCGCCGGCGGAGATACCGATCCGAATCTGCAGTCGCTCCTTCTGGCGCTGCGACGCCAGAAGCAGCGCGTGCTGCCGCTGCTCACCGGCGCGAGCTCCGCTCCGACCATCACCTGGGAGCTCGCGTCCGACGCGTTGTGCTTCGACGGCACACCCATCCGCCCGGCGGCGCTGTTCATCCGCCACGACGTCTTCACGAACATGAGCGACGGCCGTCCCGAATCGGCGTCGCGCGCGTACGCATGGTTCACGGCCATCGCGTCGTGGGCCGCGGCGCATCCCGACGTGCGGCTGCTCAATCGCCATCACAACGCGCAGCTGCTCAAGCCGCAGCAACTCGTCGCCGCGACCGAGTGCGGTCTCGAGATTCCGCGCACGTTCATCACCAACGATCGCAGAACGCTCGAAGCGCTCGACGTGGAACGCAGCATCGCCAAACCGATCGGCGGAGGCGACTACTGCCGCGATCTGCCATCGGTGTTGCGCGAGACCGCGTGGCGCGGCGATGCCGCCGCCGCGCCGGCGATCGTGCAGGAACGACTCGTACCGCCGGAACTGCGCATCTACCGCGTGGGTAAGCGCTTTCTCTCGTTCAACATCGCCTCCGATGCGCTCGATTACCGCGCCACGAACAACGTCGTCGTCACCCCCGCCGCGAACGATCCGAAACTCGTCAAACCCCTCGGCCGCCTGATGGACCTGCTGCAGCTCGACTTCGGCGCCGCCGATTTCAAAACCTCACCGAAGAGCGGACGCTATCTCTTTCTCGAAGTGAACTCGTCGCCGATGTTCGCCGCCTTCGACGCCGTGTCGAACCTCGGCGTCTCCAAAGCAATCAGTGACCATCTCCGCGGCTGACGTGATCTCTCAGTGCACCAGCAGTCGCGACGACCGCACCGAGTGGTCTGCCGCACGTGCCTCAGCGAAGCAACCAGCGCAGCCGGCCGTGTCGGCCAGCGCAGCCGGCCGTGCCGGCCAGCGCAGCCGGCCGTGCCGGCGGCCGGCCTATTGCGTAATGATGTGCCACTTGGGGCGTTTCCAGCTGGCGCGGAACTCGTGGACGTCTGCTGCTCTGGCCATGTGCTCGCGTTCGTGACCGTCGAGAAAAACGACGAAATCGAACTGCTGCTGTTCGGTGCCGTACGTCTCATCGAACACGCGCACGATTTCGTTCGGCGGCGTGTTCAGGCGGCGCATGGTGGTCGACAGCGGAAACCTCACGCTTCCTTCGTAGGCCTTGTAGAGAACCTCGCTGCAGACCAGTGACGCGTCGGTGTGAAAGTCGAAATTGAAATCGTAGGGACGGCCGACGTAGCCGAACGCGCGTGCGACCGCGATCGCCTTCTCGCGCTTCGACGTCCTTGGCCGCAGCGCGGCGAATGAGTCCGCCGCGGCCGAATGCTCGATCGTCGTCAGCGACACCCCTTCGGACATCGCCTCGATCACGCGCGCTTCCTTCGAGCGTGCGTAGGCGACCGGGAAACGCTCGCGGAGGAACGCCTCGAAGTCTCCGTCGGCGCGTCCCTGTTCGCGCACCCACGCGCGGACGTGGGCGTCGTCGAAGTATTGCGCGCGCGTCGTGGCATCGCCGACGTACATCGCCGTGTGCGGCCAGAAGCCGGGCAGTCCGACGTTCGAGAGATACCACTCGCGCCGTTCGAGCAGCACGTCGCCCGGCTCGAGCCGCGGGGTCAGCGACGCGATCTGCGCATGCGTGACGAGAGCGCGATCCGCTTTGGCGAAGCGCGTATCGCCCATCCATTCGGCCACGCCCTTCTGCACCGGGAACCACGCCGTGAACGCCGTGCTGCGCGCGATCTTGAAGGCGTTCTTCGCCGTCTGCGCCGGCCCTTTGCCGCGACCGGCATCGAGCACCGCTTTCGAATCGCTGTCGATGAACGTGCGGAGCCTTGCGTAACGCGAGCCTCCACGGAACCTGTAAAGCGAATCGAGCGCGGCGTACTCGGTTGCGCGCGCGACGTTCAGCCAGCGGAACTTCACGCGCGCGTACGATCCGGCCGGCAACCCGATCGACGGCACTTCCTCGTTGAGCACTTCGTCGGCGCCCGGCAGTTTCTCCGCGGCCGCGATCATGTCGAGCGCGGCGCGATATTGCGCGAGGAATGCGGCGTAGGTGATGACCATCGCCTCTTCGCTCTTCTCGTTGCGGTGATAGGCGCCGACCGAATCGAGTGCGAGGAGGTAATCGAGAAACACGCTCCAGGTATCGCGCACGCGCTGCTTGTCGCCGGCCGGCAGCATCTCGCGGCGCCCTCCGTGATTTGCGAGCTCCAGCATCTCCGCCGCCGCCGCTTCGAGTCCGGCGCGATAGATCTCCACGGCGCGTGCATCGGCATCGGCACGTTCGGCCGCGCGCGCGGTGAGCGGCATCAACGCGATCAGCATCGTCCCGAGGACCCCGACAAAGATGCGCATGGGAAACGAGTATAGGACGCGAGGATGGCCACGATCGTTCCGATGCTCGCGCCCGCCAGATGCGCCACGGGCAGTGCCACGACGTCCGCGCCCATGTTCGACGCGAAGACCGCGCCGCCGGTGAACGTCTCGAACGCGATTTTCGCGACGAAGCCGAGCGCGCATGCCAGCGCCAGCGGCGAGCGCCGGGACTGCACGAGCAGCAGTGCGAAGAGCGCGGAGTCGATGCCCGAGAGTCCGCGATACGCGGTGACGTGCGGGGTGAGCACGTGCACCGCGATCGGGATCAGCAGGAGACTGGCGAGCAGCGTCGCGTGAAACGCGCGGAGGTTGTTGCGCATGCACGCGATGCCCAGACCGGCGAACGCAAGCGCGTCCCACGCGAGCTGCTCATGACTCCAATGCGTGAAGTGACAGGTGACGATGCGCCACGGCTCCGACAGGTCGCGCGTGAGCTCGAAATGCGAGCCGTCGAGCAGCGTGCAAACGATCGCCAGAAGCGTGAGCGCACCGACGGTTTTCATCGGCGCAGTCTCACTGCCGCGGCGACGGCCACGAGGGCGAGCACGGCCATCCACGGATCGAATGCGCCGCCCCCTTTGATGCCGTGCGAGCGGCCGCTGAACATCGGCTTGCTCTGATCGACGCGCGTGTTGGACGGCGGCAGCGAGCCGCGCGCCGACTGCGCCGCGTGCTCGACGTCGATGCGCTGCTTGTTGTTGCGCGCGATCCCGCGTTTCGCGAAGACGTCATCCGCGAGCACGACCATCGACGTGTAGTCGGTGACGAGCTGGTACTTCAAGCCGAGGTCGCGAATGGCCTGCTCGGCCTCCTGCGCGGGCATCACGCCGACCTGCTCCTTCATCGCCAGCTCCTCGATGTGCGCGAGCCCGAACATCCGCTCGAGCTCCGGATGCTCGGTCGAAACGTCGGGGAACTGGAACGTGGTCCGGTACGTCTCGTCTTTCCCGGTCAGCTTCGCCTGCAGTGCGACGTCGGCTTCGCCTCCTTTCGCGTATCTGCCGAACAGCACGAGCTGTTGTCCGCGATAGATCTTCCCGATGACTTCTCCGGTGACGTCCGACGTCTTCACGCCTTTGATGTCGAGCTTCGCGTCGTGCAGCGCCTCGCTGGTGATCTTCGATTTCGCGAGCAGGATCTGGCCGATGATGTCGTCGTCGTTCGAGACCGCGCTGTAGAAGCCGCCGCTCGTCTCCGCGATCAGGCGCATCAGCGGCCAGTTCGCGTTGTTGCCCATCAGAAAGCCGAAGACGCGCACGTCGTACTTTTTGAGCAGCGCGCGGAACTCCTTCGGATCGACGATTCCTTCGTTCGTCACGCCGTCGGTGACGAGCAGGATGCTCGTGGCGCGATCGGCTTCGACGCCGTTGAGTGCCTGGTCGAGCGCGTCGTAGACGTTCGTCCCTCCCTCGTCGCGCAGCTGTTCGACCTTCTGCGTCCATTCCTGCACGCTCTGCGGCGAGACCGCGACGAAGCCGCTGGTCAGCTCGCGCGCGCGATCGCTGAAGACGAAGATGCGGAAACGATCGGAAGGTTTGAATTGCTGCAGCGTCTGCGCGACGCCGCGTGCGAGCGTCGAGAGCTTGCCGGCCATCGAGCCGGAGACGTCGAGCACGAAGATGTAGTCGCCGCCGGCGGTGATCGGCGCGAGATCGATGCCGGGCGTCACGGTGAGCATGAACGTGCCGGGCTCGTTCGCGTGCGGCTTGTACGTCAGCAGCTCGACGCGGCCGGGAAGATCGTCGGCGAGGCGATAGTAGAAAACGAAATCCTTCGAGAGATCGCCGGTGGTGCGCTCGAGCGAGACCTTGTAGTGCCCGTCCGCGAGCTTCTGCACCTTCGCCTCGGCCTCGGCGCCCGGCACGCGCACTTCATCGACCGGCCAGCCTGATTTCAATTCGACGTTGACGGCGAAGCGCTGCTCGACTTTCGCGTTGCGCGTCCAGAACGAGCTCGCTTCCTCGTCCGTGCCGCCTTCTTCGAGCGGATAGATGAAGCGGCCGACGCCGGTGTCGATCTTCAGCGGCTGGTAGTAGACGAAACGGATCTTCACTTCGCTCTGCCTGCGCACCGGCGAGATCGAGAATTTGTACGAGCGGTACTCGACCTCGTCTTTCGGCTTCGTGCATGCGCATTCGCCGAGGCCGGCGTCGTTGCCGGCGTCCCGCTCCTCGGTGTAGACGCGCTTCGCTTCGTTTGCCTCGATCACTTCACCGTTCAGCGTCTTCTCGCCGTTGTGGATCGTGATCTCGGAGAGACTCGCACTCGACGGAACGGGGAAGGCGTAAACGGCCTCGAGATCGCTGTCGTTCGGATTGAAGAACGTCTGATTCACTTCCGTCCGTGCGAAGCCGTTGTCGATCACGACGTCGACGACGTGCTCGCGAATCTGCATTGGCGCCGCCTGCGAGTTGGCCGGCGTGAGTGTGCCGGCGGCGAAGAGTACTTTCGGGATGAGCGTCAGGGCGGCCATCAGCAGCCACACAAAAATGCGTTTCATGCGTTCCCTCCTTGTTACCGGAGGCCGCGATGAGGCGAAGCCGCTGCCATGACGCGCTTTCTTTGTTTTCAACGAGTTAAACGTGCTCGTTGCGTCAGCGCTGTACATCGAATGCGCACGCGCATACATTCGATGCATGTTTACTGCTGCGGAGCGCGCCCTCGCCGTCGAGCTTTCGGGTCTCGCGTACGTCAATCCGTTCCTGGCCACCCGGATCGAGCACGAGCGCCGCATTCTCGGCAGCGGCTACATCGACAGCCAGTCCTACTGGAGTCTCCTGCCCGATCTCGATCGAAAGTCGAACGTCGATCTGATCGACGCGAAATGCGCGAAGCTCGTCGAGTCTCTGCTGCCGCGCCTTGACGACGCGAGTGCGGAAGAGCGCGAACTGTACGAAGGAGTCGTCTACTACTTTCTCTACGAGCTCCATCGCGAGTCATTCCTCGGATTGATCGAGCGTGACAGCGCTACGCAAAAAGTCGATTTCTATCAAGCATTCGCACGAGACGTAGAAACGTACCTTCCGCCGGCCGCCGGCGCGCGCGCGCCGATCGACGTTCCGCATCTCTTCGCCTGCTTCTTTCAGCTGCGCCGCGCGTTTCATCACATCTTCCGCAACATCGTGGGCCGCTCGCTCGCGGCGGCGAGACTGCGCGCGAACGTGTGGGAATCGATCTTCACGAACGACATCCGCCGCTACCGCCGCTCGCTCTATTCGAAGATGACCGATGTCGCCACGCTGATCACCGGGCCGACCGGTACCGGCAAGGAACTGGTCGCGCGGGCGATCGCGCTCTCGCGATACATGCCGTTCGATGAACGGCGGGAGCGCTTCGTCGCTGAATCAGCGATGGTCGGCTTCAATCTCGCCGCGCTCTCTCCGACGCTCATCGAGTCCGAGCTCTTCGGCCATCGCAAGGGAGCGTTCACCGGCGCCATCGACGATCACACCGGATTTCTCGAATCGTGCGGACCGCACGGCACCGTGTTTCTCGACGAGATCGGCGAAGTCGATGCGGCGGTGCAGGTGAAGCTGCTGCGCGTGATTCAGACGCGCACGCTGCAGCGCATCGGCGACACGACGCCGCGGAAGTTCGAAGGGAAGATCATCGCCGCGACGAATCGCGATCTCGCCGCGGAGATTCGCGCGGGGCGTTTTCGCGAAGACTTTTTCTATCGTCTCTGCGCGGATGCGATCACCACGCCCGCGCTGCGCGAGCAGCTCACCGAGCCGGGCGAGCTGCATCACCTCGCGCGCTTCATCTCCGCGCGGGTGGCGGGGGAACAGGAGGCCGACGCGCTGGCGACGCAGGTGGTGCGTGCGATCGAGACGTACCCCGGTCTCGATTACCCCTGGCCCGGCAACTTTCGCGAGCTCGAACAATGCGTGCGCAGCGTGATGCTGCGGGGCAGCTACCGTCCCGCGGCGATCGGCTCGGGCGACGCGCGCCTCGACGTCGCCAACGCCGTTCTCTCGGGCGAGCTCACCGCGGATGAACTGCTGCGCAAGTACTGCACGCTGCTGTACGCGAAGACGCGCAACTACTCGCACGTCGCGGAGCGGCTCGGCGTCGACCGCCGAACCGTCCGCGCCAGGATCGATGCGGAGTTGCTGAGCAAACTGTGAGAGCGCCCGGCGTTTGCCGGCGTCAATGCGCCGCCGCTGCTCCGCTGATGAACTGGACGATGTCTTCCCGCAGTTTCTGGTGTGCTTTGCGGTCGATGTACATCATGTGGCCGCCTTCGTAGTACGTCATGGTCACGTTCGCGCGCATCGCGGGCTCGAGCTGCATCCGCGCGAACGTGTAGTTCGTCGCGGAGAAGGGCGTGGCCAGATCGTAGTAGCCGTTGGCGACCAAAACGCGCAGGTCGGGGTTCTGCGACATCGCCTTGCGCAGTGTTTCGGCGACGTCGAGGTAGCGGTTCTGCTGGCGTTCGTAACTCCACGGACGGACTTTGCCGGTGAGGATCTCGTACGGAAGATCGCTCTCGAACTTCAGGCCGCGGCGCACCCAGTCATTGAGCACGGCGGTGTATTCGCCGTAGATCGACGAGTACGACGGATCCATGTCCGGTTCGTCTCCGGCGGAATCGCGATCGACGCCGGTGAAGCGGGAGTCGAGACGGCCGACGGTGAGGCGCCGGTCGCGCATGAGCTGCTTGTCGAAGCGCTGGATCTCGACGCGGAGATTGGTCTGCTCGATGTACTCGGGCGTGAGGCCGGTGAAGCGCGAGAGTTGTTCGACGATGCGGCGGCGTTCGTCGGCGCCGATGCGATCGCCTTTCATCAATGCCGCCGTGTATTCGCCGAGGGCGAACTGTTCGGAGGCGGTGACGACTCGGTCGATCGGCTGAGACTGCAGGTCGGACGGCAGCCGCTTGTGATACCAGGCCGTGGCGGTGTACGTCGGCAGGAAGAGGATGTACGGCAGATCGTTGCCGCTGTCGAAGCGCGCCGTGCCGAAATTCAGGATCGACGAGATCAGCACGATGCCGTTGAGGTAATACCCCTGATCGTGCAGCCAGCCGGCCAGCCCCGCGGCGCGCGTCGTGCCGTACGACTCGCCGGCCAGATACTTCGGCGAGCTCCAGCGCGCATTGCGCGTCGTCCAGAGGCGGATCACTTCACCGACCGATTCGATGTCGGCCTCGAAGCCGTGGAACTTCTTCGCGTTCGTGAACGGAATGGCGCGGCTGTAGCCGGTGGTCACTGGATCGATGAACACGAGATCGGCCACGTCGAGCAGCGAGCCTTCATTGTCGACGAGCTTGTACGGCGGCGCGGTGGCGTGCCCTGCCTCGTCTTTGTAGGCGACGCGCTTCGGCCCGAACGCTCCCATGTGCAGCCACACCGACGACGAGCCGGGGCCGCCGTTGAACGTGAACATCACCGGACGGGTCGCCGGATCGGCGCCGTCTTTCGTGTACGCGACCGTGAAGAAGCTGGCGCGTGGTTCTCCTTCCTCGTCGCGCAGCACGATCGTTCCGGCGCGGGCGGTGATTTTGAGGGTCTCGTTCCCCGCGCGAATCGTGTGCGACGTCGTCGAGAGATTGTCGCGAACGTCCTTCCTGTCCTTGTGCGGTTCCTTCGTCTCTTTCGCTTCGGGCGCGCGATCGATGCGCGGCTCGCGCTCCTGCGCGGAGGCGAATGCGGCCGAGATTGTGACGAGGAGCACAAGAAATGCACTTTTCATCGAAACTTCCTCCTGACGTACAGAGAACGTAACACAGCGGAAGGGGTCGCTTGCGCCATGATCTCGCGGCTTATGACTCGACGTTTGATCGTACCGATTCTCATCCTTGCTGCACTTCCGGCCGCGGCCGCGCGCCGCCGTTCCGTCAACCTGCCGCCGCTCCATCCGCCCTGCACGATGATCCTCGGCAGCGGCGCGGTCGCCGTCACGCGCAACGGCGGCGTGTCCCTGATTCCGAGCGCGGACATCGAGCATCCGATCAGCTACACCTACGGCGTCACGACGATGATCGACGAGCCCTCCACGGTCGTCGCGTGGAACAAGAACGATCTGCTGATCTCGAAGGATCACGGCTGCACCTGGCGCATCGCCACCACCATCGAAGGCTCCGACTTTCCGCCGACGCTCACCGCCGCACCGGGAGGCCGCGTCTACGCCTGGTCGGAGAATCGCAGTTTTCTCGTGCGTTACGACTCGCGCGGCGCGCAGCGGCTCAAGCAGCCGGCCGATTTCCTCGGCTTCGCGGTCGATGCGGAGAATGGCGATCATCTCCGCGCCGGCGGCAGCGACGGCTCGCTGTGGGAGAGCCACGATGCGGGCGAAACCTGGGATCCCCTCGGTCGTCTCGGCAACGCGCCGCTCTACTACCGCTTCATCTTCGATCCGAACGATCTCGATCACATCGTGGCGGGCACGGTGGCGAACGGTGCATTCGTTTCGCGCGACGGCGGCAGGAACTGGACGAAAGCCACCGGCTTCAGCAAAGGAGACGCGAACGTCTTTCAGCTGGTGATCTCGCCGGTCGATGCGAACGTCGTCTGGGCGATGGGCATCGACACGACGCAGTCATCGAATCCGGATGATCCGTCGCACGGACGGCACATCTACGTGTCGCGCGACGGCGGTGCGACGTACGATCCGGTGATCGACGAACAGCCGGGCGTGAAGCTGATCAACGGCCCGACCATGGCCGCGCATCCGACGAACGCGAACATCCTCTACTTCGTCTTCGGCACGCACATCTTCGACTACGGCACAGACCTCTTCCGCTTCGATCTCGCCAATCCGGGAGAGCTCGTGCTGATGCACCACGCCATGGACGGCATCAACGCCATCGCCTTCTCGCCCGAAGATCCCAACGTGATGTACCTCGGCGTAGAAACGATCGATTAGGAGAGGCGGTGGTCGGTGGTCGGTGGTCGGGAGGCCACCGCCCACCCGACGTCGGTCGACGACGGCCGCTGCGGTCGCGACGACTCGTGCCCCCGACAACCGACAACCGACAACTGTTATGTTAGGTTCCGTTTCGGTCCATGGTCCCCGAAAGGAACCTTTTCATGCGGCGTCTTCTCTTTGCTCTGCTCGTTCTCTATCTCGCTTTCAGCGCGTTTGCGCTCGATGATCCGACGTACATCGCCTTGCGCGCCGCGAAGCCGGACGGCCGCACCATCACGTTGACGAACTACGTGTTCGCGCGCGATGCGTTCACGTTCACGCTCAACGGCAAGCTGCATCTCCTCACGCCGGTCGAAGGAAAAACGGCCGGTGCGATTTTCATCGGGCAGGGCTCGTACGAGCTCACGCCGGCCTCGCCGGTGGAGCTGCGCACGCTCCAGCTGCACGCGGGAAAGAAAGATCTCGCGTCGCTCACCGACACCTTCGAGCACGCGGTCTTCCTCGGCACGGCGCTGCCGCTCGCGGCGGAGAAAGTGGCCGCACCGGTGGCCGGAACCGCCGATCCCGCGGCGCTCAACCGCTGGGACGACTACATCAAGAAGCAGAAGAAGCAGTTCGGCTCGAACATGCATCTGCGTCTCCTGCAGGAGATCGTCGACGCCGGCGAACCGTTCTTCTTCACCTGGGTCGACGGCAAGGCGCTGCCGGCCGCGGCGATCATCGTCGATCCGACCGGCATCAGCGACGACTTCGGCGGCGAGAAGTCGGCCATGTTCGTCTTCCACGACACCAAAGGCGGCATCTGGTATTCGAGCCATTACCGCAGCGAAGTGCAGAAGGGGATGAGCGCGACTCCGGCGCCGCCGGCCGATGGCGAGCATTACGTCATCGATTCGACGATCCGCGGTGCGGAGCTCGATGCGACGTCGACGATGACGTTCGTGCCGAACTACGACCTCCGCGTCCTGCCGATCGGCCTGTCGACGTCGCTGGCCATCTCGTCGGTCGAGTTCGCGCCGGCGGGCGATTCGCCGCAGTGGACCGCCGCCGCGTGGGTGCAGGACAAAGACGAAGGCGGAGCGGCGGTGGTTTTTCCGGCCGCAATCAAGAAAGGAACGCGCTATCTGCTGCGGACGAAGTACGCCGGCAAGGAGGTGCTCACCAGCGCCGGCGACGGCAACTTCTTCGTCGCCAGCCGCTCGAGCTGGTATCCGAACGTCGGCGTGTTCAGTGACTCCGCGACGTACGAGCTGCGTTTCCGCACGCCGGAGAAGTTTTCGATCGTCGCGGTCGGCAGCGAGATCTCGAACAAGGTCGAAGGGGCGGACCGTGTCGCCGTCTGGAAGTCCGAGCATCCGATTCGCGTGGCCGGATTCAACTACGGCCGCTTCAAGAAGCTCTCGGAGAAGGATCCGGCCAGCAACACCACGTTCGAGGTGTACACCAATACGGGTACACCGGACATCATCCGCGAGATCAACATGTTTCTCCGCGCCGCGAACGAAGCGGCGATGAACGGCGACGAGGAAGCAGGACAGTACGCCGGCGGCGAGATTCGCGTCGACGCCGCGAGCCTCGCCAAATCGGCGATGGCCGACGGCATGAACACGGTCCGCACCGGCAACGCCTTCTTCGGACCGCTCGCCGACTCTCGCGTGGCCATCACGCAGCAGTCGCAGTGGTACTTCGGCCAGTCGTGGCCGACGCTCGTCTATCTCCCGTACATCGCCTTCCTCAACGGCACGCAGCGAAACACCCTCGGCCTCAACGAGCTCAAGAACTTCGTCGACAACGTCGGCACGCACGAGGTCGCGCATCAGTGGTGGGGCCATCAGGTCACGCCGCGCAGCTATCACGACAACTGGATCAGCGAAGGCTTCTCCGAGTTCACCTCCGCGCTCGTGCTGCAACAGACCGGCGGCTGGGGGAGATACAACGCGTTCTGGGAACGGGCCCGCAAATCGATTCTCGAGAAACCGCGTGGCGCGCAGATCGCGAACTACGAGGCCGGCCCGATCTCGCAGGGCTTCCGCATCAGCACGTGGCAGAACCGCGCGGCCGATGACGTGATCGTTTATTCAAAAGGCGCGTACGTCCTGCACATGCTGCGCATGGCCATGTGGGACAACCAGAAGGGCGACGAGGCGTTCATCCGGATGATGAAGGAGTTCGCCTTCACATACGCCGGGAAGGACGCGACCACTTCCGATTTCCAGCGCATCGTCGAGAAGCACGCCACGGCATCGATGAAGCTGACCTCCGACGGCAAGATGGACTGGTTCTTCAGCCAGTGGGTTTACGGCACGCCGATTCCGAAGTACGACGCGAAGATCGAAGCGAAGGAGATCGGAGGCGGCAAGTACAAGATCACCGGCACGGTCACGCAATCCGAAGTGCCGAACAACTTCGCGATGCCGGTGCCCATCTACATTCATTTCGACAAGAACAACTCCGTTCGCCTCGGCTCGACGGTGATCGTCGGCAATACGACCAAGCCGGTGGACATCGAGCTCGCGCTGCCGAAGAAGCCGTTGAAGTTTTCGGTGAACGCGATGCACGACATTCTGGCGAAGTAGAATCGCGGCGTGCCCTACGCTGAGATCCGACCCACGGCCGCACTGCAGCCGTGGGTCGACTGTTTCTGGACGAATCGCGATGAAGCGTGCGAGCCGCGCCAGCATCGCGTGCTCCCCGACGGCTGCGCCGATCTCGTTTTCGATCTCAGCGCCGGAGAGGCGGACGTGGTCGGCACGATGACGCGGCCGCTGATCATCACCGGCGACACGCCGGCGAACTATTTCGGCGTCCGCTTTCGTCCGGGACGCGCGGCGGCGTTCCTGCGCATTCCGCTCGCGGAGCTGACGGATGCGCGTGTCTCGCTGCACGACGTCTGGCGCGGCTTTCGCGGCGAGTGGTCGATCGCGTCGCTGGAGACGGAGTTGTTGAAGCGACTCGATCCCGATCGCGATCGCCGCGTCGATTACGCGATCGAACGCATCGTACACAGCGGCGGTGCGGTGCGCGTCGATGCGGTCGCGGACGAAGCAGGCATCTCCCGGCAACATCTCGCCCGGCAGTTCCGCCATCACGTAGGCGTCTCACCGAAGATGCTCGCGCGTGTGATGCGCTTTCGCGGCGTGGTCGATGCCGTCGGCCGCGAAGCAGATTGGGCGGACCTCGCCGCGAAGTTCGGGTACTACGATCAATCGCACTTGATCGCCGACTTTCGCGAGTTGGCCGGGACGACTCCGAATGCGTTTCTGTCGCCGGCCTAGAACCCCTCCGTGTCTTCTCAATCCCGTTCCATTTTTCCAATCCGCCGCCGCACCTCCGGCGCTAGATTGCGTCGCATGAAGATCACACCTGTTCTCGTCGTCCACGCCATCGAGCCGGTGCTTCCGTTGTGGGAGTCTCTCGGATTCACACGCAAGGTCGAGGTGCCGCACGGCGAATCGCTCGGCTTCGTGACGCTCGTCAAAGACGACGCCGAGGTGATGTACCAGAGCGTGGAGAGCGTGAAGGAGGATGAGCCGCTGACGCTCGAAGGACGTTCGCCGGTGGGCGGCACCGCGCTCTTCATCGAAGTCGAGGATCTCGATGCGCTGCGATTGCCCGCGGAAACGGACGTGCTGGTGCAGCGGCGCACGACGTTTTATGGCTCGAAGGAATCGATCATCCGCGATGCCGCCGGCAACGTGATCGTCTTCGCGCAGTTCTAACGAACCGCGCGCCGCTTCGACGTCACCGGTGCGGCTGAAAGGCGCGAGACATCGGAACGGCGCGGACCGCAGTTCGTGGTCTGCGCCTCCACCCACCAGTAGACGTTCCCCTTCAGATTCACCTCGGCCGACCGTCCCTCGGTCGTAGCGACGAGTTGCGCGGGCTTCAGATCGCTCGACGCATAAACGCGATAGATCTCGGCGCCGGTAACGCCTTCCCATGTCAGCGTCACCGGCCGGCGTGCGCTGGCGTCCCATTTCGGGCCGGTGAGCCGTGGCGTCGCGTCAGAGCAGGCGAAGAGACCGACCTGCAGCTCGTGGTCGGCGAAGTCAGTGTGGCCGCGCCAGTATTCGAGATTGAATCGGCGCGATTCGAGAAATCCGTACGCGACGTGGCCGTCCTTCTCGACGCGCACGATCACCGTGCCGTTCGTGAAGCCGAACGTATGCACGACCTGGTCGTCGGCGGCGAACGGCGAGCGTCCGACCAGCACCTGCCCGTTCGCATCGGTGGCCAGTTCGAGATCGGCGATGTCGTCATAACGCGTCTCGTACCACCAGTGCGTGCCGTTGGCGACGGAGCGATAGATCTTCACCGAGGCGTTGGGCAGCAGCGCGCCGGTTTCATCGCGGATGGTGAGCCGATTCTGCGCCGGGAGATCGTTGAGGAACGACGCGAAATTGCGGGGCTCGTTGTAATTGCCGTACGTCGCGCGCTGCCCGGCCACGAAGTTCAGCGCGATGGCGCTGTAACGGTCGATGAACGTGTATTGCGTGTTCATCATCCCCTGTTCGAGCGTGCGCCATGAATACGAGTTGGCGACGTACGGCCCGACGATCGACTGTCCGTTCTCCTGAATGTCGATGGCAAAGTAGGGGGAACCGGCGCGCACGTTCCACGCGTAGATGTCGACGAGATAGCGCGCGTGTCCGAGCTCGTGAAAGAGCGGACCCCAGACGTAAAACGGATTCGACGGATCGGCGGTGCGGACGTCCTGATACAGGCTGAGCGTGTTCGCGGTGAAGCCCCACATCAGATCGACGCTGCGGTCGTCTTTGTCGGGATGCGACGCGCCGCTCGCGCCGGGAGAGGCATCATCCGGAAGGCCGTGCAGCGGCAGCGCTCCGTCTTCGACGATGACGAGCTTCTGCAGACGCCACCGATCGAGCACGCCGTGCGGAGTCTCGGGATAGACCGCCAGCGCGGCCATGTCGTTGAAGAACGCGATCTGTCGCTGCGCCCAGTCCTCGAACGACGTCGTGCCGGCGCCGAGGCTGGACTGGTACTTGCGGAAATGCTCGTAAAGCGAGCGCTCGACCCAGAAGCCGACCGCAAGCGCATCGGTCACGACGTCGAGCTGATTGTTGCGCTCCGATTCTTCGGCGACGTCATCGTTCGTGTCGATCGAGATGCCGAGACGATGGCGCTCGAAGTTCCAGACGCGCGGGAGATCGATCGTGGTGATCGCGTTCGGGACGAGCGTGACGTTGCCGCTCTGGAGCGGCACGCCGTCGAGCGTCCATCGGTACGCGACGCTCTTCGGCTCAGCGAAAAAGCTGCGCACGTGCGCGCGCCAGACGACTTCCGATCCGGCCGCGGGCCACCCTTCGCTCTTCGGATTCGTGCTGGCCCAGACGAAGGGGAGCTCCGGCTCGCGGCTGAGGTGCGAGATCGTCAGATCGCCGGCGAGCGCAGGAACAGCGAGCAGGAGCAACAGGGGAAGGACCAGACGGGGCATTCGCCAGTTATTGTAAGCGAATGCCCCGCGCGGATCGACGAAACCGCGGCCGGCGCCGGCATGGAACCTGACCGTGTGAGTGACAGATGCGTGGCGCCGGCCACGGGGACCGTCACGAGGGGAGTGCCGGAACCGGCAGAAATGACACACGCGCCGCGCGTCGAACAAAAAAAGGGCGAGCCTTTCGGCTCGCCCTTTTCGCCCACTCGCGTGGAACGGGGTCTTAGTACATGCCGCCCATGCCGCCGCCCATGCCGGCAGCCGGGTTCGCTCCGCCACCCTTCTCTTCTTCCTTGATCTCGGAGATGAGCGCTTCGGTGGTGAGCATGAGGCCGGCGATCGAGGAGGCATTGAGGAGCGCCTGCTTCGTCACCTTGGCCGGGTCGATGATGCCGTTCTCGATGAGGTCGACCATCTTCTCGTTGCGGGCGTCGAAGCCGTGCGTACCACCGGCTTTGCGCACTTCATTGAGAAGGACCGAACCTTCGAGGCCGGCGTTGAAGACGATCTGGCGGAACGGCTCTTCGAGCGCGCGCTTGATGACGTTGACGCCAACCTTCACGTCGCCGTCGGCCTGAACCTTCTCGACCGCTTCGACCGCGCGGAGCAGCGCAACACCGCCGCCCGGGACGATGCCTTCTTCGACAGCGGCTTTCGTCGCGTGCATCGCGTCTTCGACGCGGGCCTTCTTTTCCTTCATCTCGGTTTCGGTGGCTGCACCGACCTTGATGACGGCCACGCCGCCGACGAGCTTCGCGAGACGCTCCTGGAGCTTCTCACGATCGTAATCGGAGGTGGTGTTCTCGATGGCCGAACGGATCTCCTTGACGCGGCCGGCGATCTTTTCCTTGCGGCTCTTGTCGTCGGTGTCGGTCACCAGCGTGGTGTTGTCCTTGTCGATGGTGACGCGCTTGGCGTCGCCGAGGTCTTCCCACTTCACGCCTTCGAGCTTGATGCCCTGATCTTCGGAGATCAGTTTGCCACCCGAGAGGATGGCGATGTCTTCGAGCATCGCCTTGCGACGATCGCCGAAGCCCGGCGCCTTCACGGCCGCGACGTTGAGCGTGCCGCGGAGCTTGTTGACCACGAGCGTCGCGAGCGCTTCGCCCTCGACGTCTTCGGCGATGATGAGGAACGGCTTGCCCTGACGGGCGACCTGCTCGAGGATCGGCAGGAGGTCCTTCATCGACGAGATCTTCTTCTCATAGATGAGGATCTTGACGTTCTCGAGAACCGCTTCCATCCGCTCCGGATCGGTCACGAAGTACGGCGAGAGATAGCCGCGGTCGAACTGCATGCCCTCGACCACTTCGAGGATCGTGTCGAGGCCGCGTGCCTCTTCGACGGTGATGACGCCGTCTTTGCCGACCTTCTCCATCGCCTGGGCGATGATGCCGCCGATCTCTTCGTCGTTGTTCGCCGAGATCGTGCCGATGTGCTGGATGTCTTTCCCTTCGACCGGACGGGCAATCTTCTCGATGTGCTCGACCGCGGCGCGAACCGCGAGCTCGATGCCCTTCTTGATGTCCATCGGGTTGGCGCCGGCGGTGACGTTCTTGACGCCCTCGCGGAAGATCGCCTGGGCCAGCACGGTGGCCGTCGTGGTGCCGTCACCGGCGATGTCCGAAGTCTTGGAGGCGACTTCGCGAACCATCTGCGCGCCGGCGTTCTCGAGCTCGTCCTTCAGCTCGATTTCCTTGGCGACGGTCACGCCGTCCTTGGTGATCGTCGGCGAGCCGAACTTCTTCTCGATGACGACGTTGCGGCCTTTGGGACCGAGGGTCACCTTCACCGCGTCCGCGAGCTTGTTGACGCCGCGAAGAATCGCCTGGCGGGCTTCTTCGCTGTAAGTAATGCGCTTAGCCATTGTGTATCTCCTTATCCTTCGACGATCGCGAGGACTTCATCCTCACGAAGGATCGTGTACTCGACGTCATCGATCTTGATTTCGGTGCCGGAGTACTTGCCGATCAGAACGGTGTCCCCTGCTTTGACGTCGAGCTTCATCCGCTTGCCCGAGTCATCGAACTTCCCTTCGCCGACGGCGACGACTTCGGCCTGCTGCGGCTTTTCCTTGGCGGTGTCGGGGATGTACAGACCCGACGCGGTGCGCTCCTGCGCCTCTTTTCTGCGGACCACGATGCGGTCGTACAGCGGGCGGAGCTTGAGATTCGTTGCTGCTGCCATGTGTATCTCCTTTCGGTACAACAGGTTGGAATGAATGACGCGGCGATGTTCGCCGCAAGGGTTCTGCTGGAAGAGAGACTTGAGTCGTTAGCACTCACGTCTCAGGAGTGCTAACAATAGGCGGCCCGGGAAATTCTGTCAAGGGGGCTCGGGGAGAGTGCCGTCCCTTACTTCCGGCGCAGCGACGCCACGTACGGCGCCAGCGTCCCTGCGTGCTGCAGGACCTTCTCCGCATTCGCGCGCTCGGCATCGCCGAGACCGTCGAGCAGGTACTGCAACTCCCTGCGCGCCTCCGCGAGCTCCGTTTCGCGCTGGGCGCGGAGATACTCGTTGTACTCGGCGTTGCGCGCCTGCTCCGCGTCGCGGATTTTCTTCTGCAGCACGCGCTGCCGCGATGCTGTTTCGGCTCCGCGGCGGATCTGCTGCGCGACCCAGTCGTATTCGCGCGGATGCACGTTGAGCCGCAGCGAGGCGCGGATCTCGGCCGTCGCGGCGTTGCGCGCGTTGCCGAGCGCGGAGAACGCGGTGGCCATGCGCGAATAGCGATCGTCATCGCGGTGCGCGTTCTCGACCTTCTCGTCGAACTCACCGCTCGAGACTTCGATGATGCGGCGGCTCAGTCTCGAGACGTTGATGAACGACTCCACCTGCCAGTCACTGACCGTGCCGCGCAGCGGCGGTGTCCACGGCGGAAGCTTGTCGAGCTCCTCGTACAACACTTTCACCGGACGCTCTTCGATGTCCCGCTGAATCGCCTCGGTGGTGTACGGATCGGGAGGCGCGTCCTCGCCGCACGCCACGAACAGCACGAGTGCGAAACAGACGGCTTTCGTAAGATGTGCGGACATGGTGTTGCTCTTCCTGACGATACTGGTGTTGTTCGTGATCGTGCTGGTGGTGACCAACGCGTTCACGGAACGGCGTTAGCCGGCAGTATAAGGAGGCCGAGTGGATTGTCCGAAGTGTGGTGCGCAGCAGGCGGAAGAGCGCGAGGAATGCGCGTCGTGCGGCATCGTCTTCGACCGCTGGCGCCGCGCTCAGGACGAGGCGGAACTGCGGCGGAGGAACGCGCAGAACGCGCCGCTGCCGGTGATCGAGCAGGGCATTCCGGTGCCGTGGTGGCTCATCGCCGTCGCGGTCGCGGCGATCTGCGTCGTCGGGACGATGTGGACGATCCGCCGCCGCGAGGAGCGCGCGAAGATCGATTACAAAGCCCTCGGCAAGGCGCAGATCAACCAGATCAACAAAGACGGGATGAAAGTGCGCCAGCGTCTCTCCGACGAAATGGAGCGCGCGGAACGGCTGCGCTACGAAGAGGAGCAGCGGCGCTCGTCGGAGCTCCAGTACGAAGCGAGCACCGCGCCGCGGCAGTTCTCACTGACGGAGGGAGAGGTGATGACCGCGCTCTTTCCGTGCGCCGAGTTGCGCGAGCAGCGCATCATCCGCCTGCCGAAGGAGTACAACGCCGACTACCGCAGCTCCACGTTCGAAAGCTATCCCGAACTGCTCGCCGCGCAGCGCAGCCGGCTTCTGATCACCAGTGTCGAGAACGGGATCGTGCGCCACACGATCGGCGTCACCGGCGGCATCATCATCTCGGATGTGGGCGATCACTTCGAAGTGCCGCTCGGCCAGAAGCGCATCGACGGCGTGAAGGACATGACCGGCGACGCCGATCGCGTCACCGCCACGTTCAACTGGAATTACGATCAGCGCGTCTCGGCCGAAGTGCTCCTCGGCGTACGCAGTCCGACCGGCAAAGCGGACTTCCTGCGGCAGAACGGCGTGTGGCGGATGACGCATGCAACGTTGAGTGAAGCGCGCGTCGCGCATCCGATCTGCGTCGAGCGCGCGGGGCTCTGAAGCGGCGATGAATCAGAGGCGGCGCGGCCCGTTCTTGTTCCACGGCCAGGTGATCCAGCCGCGCACTGCGAACCAGCCGAGCATCATCAGTCCCGTGCCGATCATCAGGCCGAGCGCGAACGGGTAGCCGTGCAGCCAGTGCAGCTCCGGCATGTGGTCGAAGTTCATCCCGTAGATGCCGGCGATGAGCGTGAGCGGCAGCATCGTCGCGGAGAAGATCGTGAGCACCTTCATGATCTCGTTCGTGCGATTGGCGACGACCGAGAGGTACGCGTCCATCGTGCCGGTCATCTGATCGCGGTCGACGTCGATCGTTTCACTGATGCGGTACATGTGATCGTAGACGTCGCGGAAGTAGATGAGATGCGGCTGCTGCACGAACAGCGCATCGCCGCGTGAGATCTGGTTGAGCAGCTCGCGCTGCGGCAGCGTGTGGCGGCGCAGGACGTTGATGTCGCGCTTGAGGTGCAGGAGCTCGTCGAGATGCGTTTCGTCCGCGTTTTCGAAGATGCGGTCCTGCAGGTCATCGACCGCTTCCTCGATCTGTTCGACGAGCGGAAAGTGCGCGTCGACCATGCCGTCGACGATGGAGTAGAGGAGAAAGTCGGGGCCGCGCTGCAGCAGGCGCCGGTCGGCGCGCAGTCGATTGCAGACGTCGTCGATGGAACGAAGTTCCTGCTTGTGGACCGTGATCAGAAAATTACGGCCGAGGAACGCCGCGATCTTGTAGGTCTCGGCGGCGTGATCCGAGACGTTCACGTCGACGGTGCGGAAGATGAAGAAGTCGTAATCGGGAAACGAGTCGTACTTCGGCAGCGTGTTGACCGAGAGCGAATCCTCGGTGGCCAGCTCGTGGAATCCGAAACGCTCTTCGAGCAGCGGCTCGATGACTTCGTGGATGGGATGCTGGATGTCGACCCAGAGCTTCGCGTCCGACTCGCGCGCCCACGCATCGATGAGCGACGCGTCTCCCTGCTGCAGTGTTTCGTTCTGAAGCAGGGAGACGCGGAGAGTGGTCATCGGCGGTCGCGGATCAGAGAATCTCGCTGAGGGCGGTGTACTTGCGGCCCTGGCTCGTGGCCACCGCTTCGTACGTGATCTCGCCCTTGTACACGTTCACGCCTTCGGCGAGGCCGGCGTTGTCGCGCACGGCTTTCTCGAAACCCTTGCCGGCCAGCATGCGCGTGTACGGCAGGGTCGCGTTCGTGAGGGCGATGGTCGAAGTGCGGGGCACGGCGCCGGGCATGTTGGCGACGCAGTAGTGCACGACGTCGTCGACCTCGTAGACCGGATTGGAGTGCGTGGTCGCATGCGCGGTCTCGACGCAGCCGCCCTGGTCGATGGCGACGTCGACGATGACGGCGCCTTTCTTCATGCTGCTGATCATCGCGCGCGTGACGAGCTTCGGTGCGGCCGCGCCGGGGATGAGCACGCCGCCGATGAGGAGGTCGGCATGACGGCAGGCCTCGGCGAGATGCGCGCGACTCGATGCGAGCGTCTGCACGGTTCCGCGGAAGATATCGTCGAGCTGGCGAAGGCGATCGAGGTTCGTGTCGAGAATCGTGACGCGCGCGCCGAGGCCGACGGCCATCTTCGCGGCGTTCGTGCCGACCACGCCACCGCCGATGATCACGACGTCGGCCGGCAGCACGCCCGGCACACCGCCGAGGAGCACACCGCGGCCGTGATTCGGCTTGTGGAGGTAGTACGCGCCGACGTGCACCGACATGCGGCCGGCCACTTCGGACATCGGCGTGAGCAGCGGCAGCGTGCGGCGGCGATCGTCGGTGATCGTTTCATACGCGACGCCGACGATTTTTTTCTCGAGCAGCTTGGCGGTGAGATCGGGAACCGGGGCGAGGTGGAGATACGTGAAGAGGAGCTGACCATCCTTGAGGCGCTTGAGATCGGCCTCGATCGGCTCCTTCACTTTCACGATCATGTCTGCTTCGCCGTAGACCGCATCCGCATCCGGAAGGATCTTCGCGCCCGCGGCGACGTACTCCTCGTCGGCGAAGCCGCTTCCGTTGCCGGCGCCCTTCTGCACGAACACATCGTGACCATCGGAAGCGAGGTCGCTGGCGCCGGCTGGCGTCATGCCTACGCGATATTCGTTGTCTTTGATTTCGGTCGGTACGCCGATCCGCATGGGGTGAGTCTCCGTTCGTAGTTCAAGTCGCGCGGGGGGCGCGCGTCAGCGGGGGCGTATTGTACACAGGGCGCGCGGTTTGCGCGCGCCCCGTTGGATTGAGGATTGAGGATTGAGGATTGAGAATTGAGGATTGCCTTCGTCCTCGCGTTCATCCTCAATTCTCAATCCTTCAATCCTCAATCCCGTCAGCGGTCAGTGCCTGACGCTCTGGCGGCGCGGCGGCTGTTGCTGTTGCGGCAGTCCGAATTTCTGCGGCGCGACGTGCTTCGCGGCGGCGAATGCGTCGGCCACGCCCCAGCCGGTCTGCATGTCCCAGCCGGGTTCGAGCTTGTCCTGCGCGGTGCTCTCGAGCGCCCAGCGGACGTCGGACGGTGTGAGCGTCGGATTGAGCGACAGCAGCAGTGCGGCGATGGCGGTGACGTGCGGCGTAGCCATCGACGTGCCGCTCAGCTCCGCGTATTTCTCGGAACGGAATGCGGCGGTGGCGGTCGGATTGGCGAGCGCCTTGAGCTTCTCGCCATCGACGCCGGTCACGCCGATCGAGAGGATGAACTGATAGTTCTCCCAGCCCGGATCGTATTCGCAGACCGCATCCTTGCAGGTCATGAAATCCATGTTCCAGTTCGTGCTGGTCGTGTCGTCGTTGTTGTAGATGATGATCGCCGCGGCGCCGGCGTCTTTCGCGTTTCTCGCTTTGTCGCGGAACTTGATCTCGCCGCGTTTCACGAGTGCGACTTTGCCGGCCACGCTGGCCGGGAAATCCTGCGGGTAGCCGAGACCGCAGTCGACGATCGGTCCGGTGACCGTGGCGTACGGCGAGCCGGTGATGCCCCAGGCGTTGTAGCCGGTGTTGCCGATCTGCACGTCGGCGCTTTCGTTCACGCCTTCGATCACCGTCGACGGCACGTCGACGCCCGGCGCCATCACCGACAGCCCGATCCCGTAGCTCGAGAAGTCGGCTTTGTTGCCGGCGTTGTCGAGGGCACCGACGGCAAGCACGGCCTGATAGCGGCCGGGGTAGTCGAGGATGTCGCGATCGCGGTTGCCGGCGGCGGCGATGACGACGATGCCGTTCTCGAGCGCTTCGTAGATCGCACGCGCTTCCACTTCGCTGCGCGCGCGCGAGCCGATGGACATGTTGATCACCCAGCGTCCGCCGCTCTGCTTCGCTTTCGAGATCACCCAGTCGAGACCGGCCACGATTTCATCGTCGTAGCCTTCGCCGCGGATGTTCAGCACTTTGACGGCCCACAGCTTCACGCCGGGGGCGATGCCGACGGTGCCGAACGCGTTGTCGGCGGCGGCGATGATGCCCGAGACGTGCGTGCCGTGTTTGTTGTCGTCCTGCGGCGGCTCGGCCGGCGCGTAGACGTTGTAGCCGCCCGCGTACGCGTGGATGAGATCGGGATGCTGCAGATCGATCCCGGTGTCGAGCACCGCGACGTTGACGTTCTGTCCTTTCGAGACCGCCCAGACGTCTTTGGCGTGCACGATCGGCAGACCCCACGGCGTGATCTGGGTCTGGTATTTGAGGCCGATGTTCGCTTCGGCTTTGAACGGAGCGGGCGACAGTTCGAGCGCGTGGCGCAGAACGGCCGGCTCGACGCTGTCGACTTCGCCCGACGCACGCAGGGCGGCTGCTTCCTCGGCGGTGAGATCGGCGGAGAAGGCGTTGATGTTCGCGAACGTGCGCACGCGATGCTTCGCCGCATCGGCGGAGTTGCTGACCACGCGAAGGCCGGTGCGGGCCGGCGCTTTCTTCGTGGCGATCATGTATCGCTGCGTGTCAGCGAAGAGGGGAGTGGCGACTAGGAGCGCGAAAAGGAAAATGAGTTTTCGGTTCATGTCTTTGTCTTCGTTGACCAGTTATCGCTTCAGCAGCCGCCGTCCGCTTTTCGGCTGGGCCGTCCATCCGAGATCGAGCAGCTGATAGAGCGTGAGATCCACACCATGGCTGAGATCGGAGCTGATGTTCGGCTCCATGAGGAGATTCGGTGACGCGACGACGTCCCAGTGATGCGTCGACGATCCCGACTGAATCGTGCACGGCGCGTAGAGCCGCACGCGGCCGCTCTTCGCCGAGCCGGCCAGCTGCGTCGGATCGATGCGCAGAATGCCGTTGACGCCTCCGCCGAGAACGCCGCGCAGCACGTCGCCGTCGGTGGCCGAGATGCTGATCACCGGAATGGCGATGTCCGACGCATCGTCAGTGTTCCCCATGCCGGGAGGCGTGCAGGTGTCGCGGCGGTTGTCGACGACCACGAGGCCGATCGCGCCCGCGGACTGCGCGTTGCGCGCTTTCGTCACGAACGTGCAGGTGCCGCGATCGACGACCGCCACGTGTCCGGCGATGGAGTCGATGTTCGTGAACGTGGTGCAGCCGTCCGTCGTGGCCGGGCCGTCGACGTTGGTCGCATCGAGTGCGGCCACGAAGCGGCCGTTCATCGAGGCGACGTTCGCCGGCGTGCCGAACGTGGCGGTGCCGATGTCGTAGTTGCGCGCCACCGTGTCGGGAGAGGTGATGGTGAGCGTCGTGGTCTGCGCGAGCATGCGCGCGGCGATGCTCTTCACGTTGCCGCCGTCCCACGTGAGGTTGCCGGTGTTGACGACCGAGACCGCGCGCTGCACGTCGGACATCTGGTCCCAGCGCAGGCCGAGCGATTCATCGAACGTCAGCGTGTCGCTGATGGCCGGCTTTCCTTCGCGGAACCCGGGCGCGGAGGCGGCGCCGGAGATGCCGAGTCCGTGCGCGAGCTCGTGCAGCACGACCACGAAGAGATCGATGTCGTCGCCGTGATTGCCGTCGAGACCGTAATACCAGCTCGTCGTGCCGAGGCAGGTGGCGTTGTCGAGCGAGGCATTGAACTGCGTGAAGATGTCGGCGGAGTTCGGCTCGAGATCGACACCGGCGAACTTGTTCGCCAGCGCGATCGGATACCAGATGTTCTGCTGCGGCGCATTCGCGAAGCTGAACTTCCACGACTGCGGCGCCGCCTGGCCGAGAATCGCATCGGTCTCGGTGCAGCCGGAGATCGGCGCGAACGAGGCGTTGACGATGATGTTCACGTCGGTCTCGATCAGCGTTTCCCACCGCTCGGCCGCGGCCCGAAAGACGTTCAGGCGCTGCGCGCCGATGGTCGTGCCGGGATTCCCGCCGACCGGCGTGGCCGGCGTCGGATCGTTGAAGCCGGTCGAGCCGGAGTCGTTGTTGACGATGAGGATCTTGCCGGTGCCGGCGAACAGCGGCGCCGTGAGGCACGCGGTGAGCAGCAGGAGCAGTGCGCGTTTCATGACGGATGTGCCGCGCATCACTTCTCCACCGGAGATTTCGTCGGCACGTTGGCGACGTCGGCTTCGAAGAAGCGTTTGGCGGCGGTGGCGGAGTCGACGCAGCCGAGAATGACTTTGCCGTCTTTGCCGATGCGCGCGACGACGACTTCCATCGCCGGCAGCTCGATGGTCACGCCGCTGTCGGTTTCGATCGATTCGACCGCTTCCGCTTTGGCGAACAGCGACTCGGCATGCTGGGCGATGGTCATGGTCTGCGCGGCGCGGGGCAGCTCGCGCGTGCACGAGTCATCCGAGGCGGCGAGAGCCGGCAGGGCAGCCACGAAGGTCGTGGCGATGAGCACGGCATGGAGCCGTCGAGACATACGTCCTCCTGAGCGGAACCGGTTGGGGCCGAAAAGCGAAGTTATTTTACACAGCCGTCTGCACGTTGCTGTGACAATCAGCGTTTCAGGAAGCGCCGGCCGGTGGTCGGGCGTCCCGGTTCGGGCAGCGGCTCGTTGAATGCGCCCGGCGCGAGCAGGCGCGCGGCGGCGTGCAGATCGATGAGACCGTTGCCGAAGACCGGATCCTGTCCCGGATCGCCGAGATCGACGGCGGTGGTGGTCAGCGCGTTCAGCACGGCATCGGGAGTTGCGGTCGGCGCGATCGTCCAGAGGAACGCCGCCGCGCCGGCAACGTGCGGTGCAGCCATCGACGTGCCCGATTTCTCGCCGTAGTCATCGAAGACGTACGCGACGGTGAGCGTGCCGGTCGTTCTCGACGCGAGCGTCTCGCCGAGGTTGTTCGGCAGCGCGACGGTGAGCGGCCACTCGTACGTGTACGAGGTGGGATCGCTGTCGGAGAACATCGTCCAGCGCGTGTAGGGCTGCGTGTCGTTGAAGATCACGACCGCGGCGGCGCCGTTCTGCTTGGCCCGTTTCGCCTTCTCCGCGAACGTGATCTCTCCGCGACGGATCAGCGCGATCTTGCCGCCGACTTTCTGCGGCGTGATCTCCCCTTCCTTGCCGAGGCCGACGTAGACGTACTGGCCGGTGAACGTCCCTTTCTTCGAGCCTTCGAGCGGCGCGGTCTCGATGGCCGCGGCGCCGTTGACGATGTACGAGACCTCATCGCTGCCGACGCGCACGGTCGAAAGGATGGCCATGCCGGGCGCGGTGAAATCGAGCTCCGGGCCCTGGCAGGAGAAGCTGGTGATCTTCTGCAGCTCATTCACCGCGCCGACGGCGACGACGCCCGGATACGCGGCCGGATACTGCACCGGCGCAGGGACCGCGGTGGTCGAGGCATTTCCCGACGCGGCGACGACGATGATTCCTTCGGCGACGGCGCCGGTGAACGCTTCTTTCTCGAGATCGCTCGCCTCGGCGGCGCCGAGCGAGAGATTGACGACCCAGTTGCCGCCGTCGGATTTCTTTCTGTTGCGAACCCAGTCGAGTGCCTTGATGAGGTTCTCGCTGTCGCCTTTGCCCTGCTCGTTGAGGACTTTGATCGCGTAGAGCCGCACGTTCGCTCCGACGCCGACCACGCCCTGATTGTCGTTCTTCGCGGTGATCGTTCCGGAGACGTGCGTGCCGTGGCCGTTGTCATCGAGCGGATCGGCGTCGTTGTTCACGAGATCGATGCCGCCCATGTACGCGCCGGAGAGCTCGGGATGGCGATAGTCGATGCCGGTGTCCATGACCACGACGTTGACCGCCGCGGCATTGCGCGCGTTCCACGCCAGCGGCGCCTTGACCATGCTGACGCCGTACGGCAGCGTTTGCGCACCGATGGCGCGGCTCACGTCGGATGCATAACGCTCGATGACCGGCTCGACGCTGCGAATGCCTTCGGCATTGCGCAGTGCCGCCGCCTCTTCCACCGTCAGGTCGGCGGCGAAGCCGTCGACGCGCTCGAAGCGCGCGACGTTGCGCAGCTCCACGTCGACCGGCGCGCGATTCACCGTGACGGTGAAGCGGCCGTTGTGTGCCGGGACTTTCGTTCCGACGAGGTAGCGCTGCGTGGTCGCGCCGAACGCGGCCGTGGCGAGGAAAAGAGAGAGAGCGGCGAGGGTCGTACGTTTCATCAATTGTCTCGGGAACCGGAGTACGAGTCGTCGAAAGAGTACATCGGAATAACAATATTCCGCTCCCGTCTCGGGGCCGGCAGGCCGGCTTTTTGATACGGTACGCGCCATGGCTGACTGGAAAGCGAATCTCATCGAAGACCATCGCGGCATCGGCGAGATGCTGCGCGACACGAAAACGATCGCGGTGCTCGGGATCAAGCCGGAGTCGCACGCCGGACAGCCGGCGTTCTACGTCGCGGCGCACATGGCCGAGGCGGGCTACGAGATCATTCCGGTTCCGGTCTACTTTCCCGAGGCGACCGAAATCCTCGGCAGACCGGTCTTCCGCACGCTCGCATCGATCGGCCGTCCGATCGACATGGTCAATGTCTTCCGCCGTCCGAGCGACATTCCGCCGCACCTCGACGACATCCTCGCGGCGAAGCCGAAGTACGTCTGGTTCCAGCTCGGCATCCGCAATGACGAAGC
The DNA here is from genome assembly GCA_036261885.1 of Thermoanaerobaculia bacterium. GTDB lineage: Bacteria > Acidobacteriota > Thermoanaerobaculia > Gp7-AA8 > Gp7-AA8 > QHVT01. The sequence goes on from DATAJY010000013.1 coordinate 169,677, forward strand.
GGCGCAGAAGCTCGCGGAGGCGGGGATCAAGGTGGTGCAGGACCGTTGTCTGATGGTGGAACAAGGCCGCCTGCGGTAGCCGTCGCGGCCGGAGCGTCGCACGAGTGGTTGATTTCTCACAGCGCTCGAGCCGGCGCATTCCGCTTCCACCGTACGCGTTGTGGGAGTCGCGCGCCGGCGCCGGCACGCCGGTCGCGCTGATCCACGGCCTCAGCGGCTCGATGCGCTGGTGGTCGAAGAACATCGACGCGCTGGCGCGGAAGCATCTCGTCGCCGCGGTCGATCTCACCGGCTTCGGCCGCAATCGCCGCTTCGTCGGATTGCCGTCCGTGATGCCGTCGTTCGCGGAAGTGACCTCGCTGCTCGCGCGCTGGCTGGAGTCCTTCGGCGAGCCGGTGCATCTCATCGGTCATTCGATGGGAGGCGCGCTTTCGATCCGCCTCGCCGCCGAACGTCCCGATCTCGTCCGCTCGCTGATTCTCGTGAATTCGGCAGGGATGCCGTTCCGCCTCGACCCCCGTCCGCACGTCCGTCCATTGCCGAAGCCACCGTACGGCGGTCCCGGAATCGCGCGCGTGCTGCTTCCCGATTTTCTCCGCGCCGGTCCGGCGTCGGTGGCGGTGGCCGGCACGCGCGTGATCTTCAGCGACGAGCGCGAGCAGATGCATCGCATCCGCGTCCCGGCGCTGCTGGTGTGGGGCGAGAACGATCCGCTCGTGCCGCTGCAGTACGGCCAGGCGATGCAGCACGAGATCGCCGACGCCACGCTCGCGGTGATTCCGCGTGCAGCGCACGTGGCGATGTGGGATGCACCGGCGGAGTTCAACGAGATCGTGCTGAAGTTTCTCGAGGACGTCGACGCGCGGCCGGTACGCGCGCCGGTGGAACCGTCGTTTGCGTGGGGCATCGCCGGCTGGTCGGATGGCGTCGCGCATCGGCAGGCAGGCCGTCGCCGTGATTTCGTGCTCGTACACGGGCTCGGGATGTCGAGCGCCTATTTCGAGCCGCTCGCGCGCGAGCTTTTCGCGCGCGGCTTTCATCCGATCGCTCCCGACCTTCCCGGTTTCGGCGAGAGCGACAACGCACGCGCCGGCGATCCTGACGAACAGGCGCGACTGCTTGCCGCGTGGGCCGATGCGATGCTCATTCGCGATGCGGTGTGGCTCGGTCACTCGATCGGCTGCAACACCGTCGCCGCACTCGCGCGCTCCCGCCCCGATCTCGTTCGGCGCTGCCTCTACCTCGGTGCGGTCTGGACGCGCGCATCGCATCCGACGCTGCGTCTCTTCGCGATGCTCGCCCTCGATGCGCTGCGCGAGCCGCTGTCGCTCTATCGCTACGTGCTGCCGGCGTACTGGCGCGTGGGACTGGCGCGCTGGTGGAGTACGTGGCGTCGGTTTCGCGCCGACATTCTCGCGGCGCCGCCGGACGGTACGTTCCTCGCCGGCGAGCGCGATCCGATCGCGGATCGCCGCATCGCGCCCGTACAGGAGGTGCCGGGCGCGCATGCGTGCAACGTCTCGCATGCGCGTGCCGTCGCCGACGCGATCGTCAGAAATGCACCGTCGTCGTCTGTCCTTCCGTCACCGTCACCGGGTAACTCCCCCTGATCGCGTGATTCTCATCGAGCACCTGCATCGTGTAGCTGCCGGGTGCGACGTGATCGATGGTGGTGGTCTTGCCGGTGAGGCGAATTTCGGCGATGCCGTTGCACTGGCAGCGCACGTATTCCTCGCCGCCCGGCAGGATCAGTTTCACGAGCTCGCCGAGAGCGCGCTCCGACTGAACGAGCAGCGTGCCGCCGGGAGTGAGGGCGAAACGGAGCTCACCGCCGCGCGGAACGGCCGTGCGCATCGACTGCGATGCGTAGTTCGCCGCGCTCACCGCGATGCGATACGACCCTGCGCCGACCGGAACGCTCAAGGTGCCGTCGGCCGTCTGGTCGCCCGCGCGCGCCACGAGCAGGCCGGCTTCATTCACCGCCACGGCGTAGCCGTCGAGCGTTCTGCCGTCGCGCGCATCGACGAGGCGCACGCGCAATCCTTCGCTGCGTTCCATCGTCAGCACGATCGGCGCGGAGTCGGGCGCGACCTGCCGCACGAGACTGGTGTAGCCCTCTTTCTCGGCGCGCACGAAGAGCGTGTTTGCGTGCGCCAGCGTGGCGACGAACGCACCACTCGAGTCGCTTCGGGCGCTCACTTCGCGCGACGGCGTGTGATCGGGTGAGATCGAAATCCCGACGCCGGCGATGGCCGAGCCCTGCGCGTCGACGACCCGTCCCTCGACGCGCGCCCAGTCGATGCGGATGTCGAAGTGATCGCTGGCGGTGACGGTGTGTCGCGTCTCGAACGAGCGATTGTCGCCGGAAGACACCGACACCTCGTACACGCCGGCGGCCATGCCCTTGATCTCGTATTCGCCGTTCGCGCCGGTGCGCGTGGTGCGGGTCGCTTCGTTCGAAGAGAAGCGAATGGTGCGGCCGGCTGCGGGCTGATCGCCTTCGAGGACGACGCCGCGAACGGACGCGTCGGCGCGCAGGTCGAAGTTCGCCTCCGCCTCGCCGCCGTCGGCGAGCGTGACGTTCACCGGCGGCGTCATCATCGTGTCGCCGTCCGCCGAGTGCACCATCACCAGCACTTCGATTTCGCCGGCGGTGACGCGCTCGACCTTGTATCGTCCGTCGCGTCCCACGAAGCCGCTGCTCGATCCGGTGCGCACCGTTGCCGCGATCCACGCGCTGCCTTCGAAGCCGCGCACGATGCCGGTGAGCGTGCCGTGCCCTTTGGCGGGCTGCATGCGCAGGACGATCTCTTCGGTGGTGGCCGAGTCGGCCTTGACGCGTTCGGACGAACCGAGCTCGCCATGCATGGCGCTGAATTCGTACGTGCCGTTCGCGAGGCCGCTGATCGTGAAGGCGCCGTTCTCATCGACCGGCGTCATTCGGTAGTCGCCTTCGTTGTTGGCGGAGACGTATGCGTTGCCGAGGCCGGTGCCGTCCGCGGCCACCACGCGTCCGCGCACCGAGTGGCCGCGGGCCAGCACGATGTCGAGCCGCGAATCGGCCGTACCGGCGGCGACGTCGATCACTTTTCTGGCGAGGTCGTGGGCGCTCACTTCGAGTCGCTGCGGCGTGGGAGGCAGCGTGATCGTGTACGTGCCGTCGCCTTCGACGTCCGCGTTCGCATCGTCGGTGCCGAGTACCAGCTCCGTCACGCGGGAGCCGTCTTCGGCGGTGACGCGGCCGCTGACGATTCGTCCTTTCGTGAGCGCGATTGTGATCTCGGTGGTCTTCCCCGCGGTGACGGTGACGTTCTGCGTCGCAGCCTGGTAACCGTCGGCGCTGATGGAGAGCTCCGTATCGCCGGCCGGCAGCGGCAGCGTGAATTCCGCGCCGTCGTCGATTTCAGTCGAAGCGAACTGGCTGTGCATCGCGTTCACCTCGTACGTGCGCAGCGTCTCCCGCGTCTCGGCATCGATGACCCGGCCATGCACCGTTCCCTTCGCGTCGATGGTCAGCACGACGTTGTCTGCCGGTGCGATGACCGTCTCCCTCGCCTGATCGCCTTCATTCGTGTACTGGAGCTGGTAGCGGCCCGGCGTCAACGTTTCGAGCACGAACGTGCCGTCTTCATTTACGTTCGCCACGGCGAAATTCAGCGTCTCGCCTTGCGCGGTGACCGTTCCGCTCGTGACCGGCTCGGTTCCGAGCGCGACGCGGCCGCGAATGGCCACGCCCTTTTCGAGCACGAGGCGCGACGGCTCCATGCCCGCGGCGACGAGCAGGTCTCCGCGCATGCTGCCGGCGCCTTCTTTCCAGGCGCCGATGTCGTGTGCTCCGGCGCGGAGGTGCAGCGTGAATCTGCCCGCGCCATCCGTTTCGACGAACGGCGTCAGCATGCCGGCGCTCATCGCCGAGTCGAGCGGCAGCGGGCGGTTCATCGTCGAGCCTTCCGCCACCGCGATGGCCACACCGGCGACCGCGTTGCCGTCGCTGTCGATCACGACGCCCTGCACCTCGATTCCCTTCGGCAGCACCAGCGTGACCGGCTTCTTCAAGTCCGCCGCCGCCATCGCGGTTGCATAGCCATGTCGCGTTGCCTGCAGCTGAACGTCGAGCGTGGACGCGAGCTGGTTGCTCGCGTGCAAACGAAAGCGGCCGTCCGGGCCGCTCAGGGCGGTCGCTGCCGGTCCGTCTTTCGCCGTGCCGTAGACCACCGGCATGTTCGCGAACGCGTATTGCACGGTTGCACCGGCGACCGGTTTCTTCTGCTCGTCGACCACGATCCCAGTGATCGACCGCGTCGCCTTCGCAACGAAGTCGGCGTTCTTCGCACCCGGCCCGAGGTCGGCGAAGCTTTCGAACTCGAAGTCTTTCGATGCATACGTGCCGACCGAGTAGGAACCGCCGTCGATGTGCTCGAGCCGGCAGTTGCCGCGTGCATCGCTCACCGCGAAGCGCGGCTGGTACAGCGCTTTCATCGAACGGATCTCCGGCACCGCGTAAATCAGCACGCCGGCCAGCGGGCGCTTGTTCGCATCGCGCACGGCGCCGCTGATGGACGGCCGCGACGCGATGGCGATCGTCGTCACCTCTTTCTTCGCCGCTCCCGACGCGTCGCCCGCGAACGCCTCGATCACCTCGGGTGCCGTTTTGACGCGCAGCGCGAATGTCCCGTCGTCCGCGGTCGTGGCGGCCGACCAGCCGGCGCGCACGCGCGCGTTCGCCACCGGCTTCTGCGCGGCGTCGACGACCTTCCCGCTGATGACGATTCCTTTCGTCAGCTCCACATCGAGCGCGACCGATTTCTTCGAGACGACGTCGTGCGGCGCGAAATCGGGATGCATGACCGTGAGTGTGTTGAACCACCGGCCCGGCGCCGGGATCGTGTAGTGGCCACGCTCGTCCGTCTTCGTCGCGTAAAGGATCGACTGCCATGACGTCGCGAAGACCCGTGCGTTCGGAACCGGTTTGCCGCCCGCGGTGACGCGGCCGGTGCGCATCGGCGCCGCTTCGAGCACGACATTCAAATCGCTGCTGCCGGCGAGAATCGGCTGCAGCTCCGGCGCGAACCCGTCGCGCGTGACGCAGAGGGCGTAGACGCCGTCGAGTTTTTCCTCGAACGCAAACGCGCCGTTCTCATTCGTGGTGGTGCTGGCGATCGTCACCGGTCCATCGGCGAGCAGGATCGCGCGCTCTTCGCTGAGCGGCTGCAGGCGGCGCAGCGTGACCGTTGCACCGGCGACCGGATCTCCCGTGGCCGAGGCGACGAGGCCGGAGGTGACGGCAAACGCGACGGGTGCGGCAATCGCGAAAAGCAGGAAGAGCAGGGAGAAAAACGGACGGCGCATCGCCGCTCACGATACGAGCCGCGGCAACGATCGCCAAGTGACGATCGTCGCCGATGCGCGTTACACGCTTGCCAGCGTTTCGTTGGCGAGGCTGCGCGTGAGCCAGAGATTGGTGAGCTTCTCCAGCACCGTGTTCTGGCGCAGGCGCGCGCGCAGGTTCGCGAAGTCGACGTGATCGAGCTGCTGATCCTGGTTGAAGCAGGAGAAGACGAACGACTCCTTGCCGGTGACCGGATCGACGTGCCGCTGCAGGCACTGCGCGCAGACCTGTTTCATCATGCATTGCATCGGCGAGTTGATCGAGCCGATGCCGAGGTGCCCGGGGCGGAGATGCGGTGCGAGCAGACCGTGACGCGCATCTTTCACGGCGCGCATCATGCCGTCCGACCCGATGGCGATGAGACGCTCGGCCTCGCGCAGATCGAACATGCGCGGCTCGGATGCGTACCAGAGCATCGACTGCACGATGTTGCCGACGAAGCCGAGGTCGTGTTCGCGGCGCGGCGCGATCGGCTCGCCGGCATCGACCGACCAGATCACCTGATCGGTGCCCGCTTCGATCTCGTCGCGCTTGAAGACGTCGGCCGATTTCTTGTAGCCGGCGAAGTAGACGACGCGGCAGCCGTTGTCTTTCAGCGCGCGCGCGATCGAGAAGAGCACCGCGTTGCCGAGACCACCACCGGCCAGCAGCACGGTCTCGTTTTTCGGAATCTCCGTCGGTGCGCCGGTCGGGCCCATGAGCACCACCGGCTCGCCCGGCTCGAGCATCGCGCAGAGACGCGACGAGCCGCCCATCTCCAGCACGATCACCGAGAGCAGTCCGCGCTCCGGATCGGTCGAGGCGCCGGTGAGCGCGAGCCCTTCCATCGCCAGTTTCGTTCCACCGATGGCCGGCGCGTAGGCCTCGTAGTTCTGCAGACGGAAGAACTGTCCCGGTTCGAAGTGACGCGCGGCGAGCGGCGCATGCACGACCACTTCGACGATCGTCGGCGTGAGGCGATGCACGGCGTGCACGCGCGCGCGGAAGCCGTCTTCGAGGGTGCGCGTCAGTTGCCGCCATTGCGCGTCGCGCGCCTCTTGTGCGGCCGCGGAACGATCCATCCGTTTCAATTCATCGGCGAAGACAGAGACCACCTGCGGGAAACCGTCTTTCGCCGACGCCATCGCCTTGACGACGTTGCCGGCGTACTGCGGATGGTTGTCGCCGTAGAACGTGATCAGCTTTTCACGATGCGAGGGATGCTGGTACGACGTGAAGAAGCCGCGCGTGCGCGCCGCCTCGTCGTCTTCGATGAGCTCGCGCGTTTCGCCGAGGGTGTAGGACTGGAAGAACTGTTTCCACTTGTCGAGCTTGAACGTGTGCGGATGTTCCTTCTCGTAGATCACGTTCGGCGCGGTGCCGGCCGCGATCATCACGGTTCGCGCGCCGAGCTCCACGATCTCGCCGGAGTCTTTCCAGCGTCCGTCTTCGACGATCTGTTTTTCGAAGAGGAGCGAGCTCACGTGGCCAAAGGCATCGGCCACCGCTTCCACCGGCGAGAGCATCTCGGCGTAGTAGATCCCTTCCTCGAACGCTTTCTCGATCTCTTCGAAGTTGAGGCGATAGGCGGGGGAGTCGAGCATCGACTTGCGGTAGGCGATGGTCACGCCGCCCCACGAACGGACCAGCGGGAGGAAGTTCGGCGGTTCGCCCGCGGCCGCGGCGCGCTCGCGTTCCGCACGCACCGCGCGTCCATGCGCGAGGAACTCGTCGAGAATCGACAGCTCTTCGGCGTCGAGCCCGCTGCGCACCTGCGCCTCGCCGAGGTCGTTCGACATCTGCTCGAAGCGCTCCAGGACCTTTTCGACCTGCACCGGGTAATAGGCGAAGAGCTCCGTGGCGGTATCGATGGCGGTGAGACCGCCGCCGATGACGACGGCCGGCAACCGCACCTGAAGATTGGCGAGCGAGTTTTTCTTGAACGCGCCGGTGAGCTGCAGCGCCATCAGAAAATCCGAGGCCTGACGCATCCCGCGCACGAGGTTGTTCTTCATCCGCACGATCGTCGGCGTCCCCGCGCCCGCGGCGATGGCGATGTGATCGAACCCGAACTGATCGAACGCTTCTTCGATCGTGAGCGTCCCGCCGAAACGCACGCCGCCGAAGACGCGCAGGTTCTCCTTGCGCTCCAGCGCGATGCGAATCACTTTCAGGAAGTTCTTGTCCCACCGCACCGTGATGCCGTACTCCGACACCCCGCCAAAGCCCGCCAGCACACGATCGTCCAGATCCTCCCAGAGCGCGGTTCTGGCGTCTTTGATCGGGGACTGCCACCAGTTGGCGGTTGGCGGTTGGCGGTTGTCGGGAGACGGCGAAGCAGATGTCGCTGCGGATGCGGGTGCGGTCGTGTCGTTCTCCCGACTCCCGACAACCGACTCCCGACTCCCATCCAACGGCTCGATCTTCAGCCCGTCGATGGCGATCACGCCGAAGCCTTCGTTGGCGAGGTAGTGCGCGAGGGTGTAGCCGGCGGGGCCGAGGCCGACCACGAGGACGTTTTTTCCGTTGTAGGGGAGTGCGAGTGGACGGCGCACGTTCAGCGGATTCCACATCGTCAGCAGCGAATAGATTTCGAAGCCGTACGGCAGGAAGAGGACGTCGGTGAGCACGCCGGTCTCGATCTGCGGGATGTTGACCGGATCCTGCTTCTGGAAGATGCAGGAGCGCATGCAGTCGTTGCAGATGCGATGGCCGGTGCCGGGGCACATCGGGTTGTCGATCATGACCATCGCCAGCGAGGCCACCGCTTCCCCATCGGCGCGCAGCACGTTCATCTCGCCGATCTTTTCGTCGAGCGGACACCCTTCCAGCGGCATGCCGAGCGGATTCGGTTTATAGGTGCCGTTCGGTTGTTCGAATCCTCTCGAACAAGAGTCTTTCTTCCGCTCGTGACAGTAAATGCAGTAGTGCGCCTCGTCGGTGATCTCGCGCGGAGACATGCGCGCGTCGGTGAGATGGAAGGCGTCGCGGCGGCGGAAGTGATGGTGCTCGCCGCCGAAGGCGTGCTCGTTTTCGCGCTCGAGCGGCACGAGCTTGTCGAACACGAGCGGCTCGGGCAGACGGAACGAGGTCCAGCCGTCGAAGCGTCCCGCTTTCCACTCGGTGCCGATCCAGCCGACGAACTGATCGACCAGCGCGTGCAGCGCGGCCGCTTCGCGCGGCAGCGATTCCGACGACGAGAGCCGCTCGCGATGCGTGAGCGTGGCGTCGAACGCGTTCGTCGCACCGAGGTCTTCACGCAGCTGTTCGAGCGCGGCGCGCACGTTCGCGGAGGGGGCGTACTCCTTCGCACCGCGCGGGTAATCTTTCTCGAAGCCGAGAAGCTTGTTCGCGGTGATGGCGAGCGCGAGCTCGGGGTCGGCGTTCGGCGCGAACATGCGCACCAGCAGCTCGACCTGCGCGGTCGTCAGCGCCGTCCCTTCTTTCCACTTCGCCACCCGCTTCGTCACGAACTCGCGTTTGAATCGCGCCACCTCGGCGTCGCGTTTCGCACGATCCTGCAGCGCCTTCGCGCCGGAGTCGATCCGGAACAGTTGCGCGAGAAAATCGCCGAGCTGCCGCGCGACCGCGATCAGCAGCAGCGACTCCTCGGGAGAAGGCCGCGCCGTCGTCGCGCCGCTCTGCACCGCGTGACGATAGACATCGAAGCGCCGGAACAGCTCGGCGTCGTTCTGCTCGAGGAACTGATCGAAGGTGAGGGCCAGTCGGGAAAGGCCGGTGTGCGTGCGGAGGTCGTCGTAAACGAAGCCGTCGATGCCGAGGTTCATATGCGTTTGATGTAGATGATCTTCTCGATCGTCGCGTGCGGTACGCCGCTCCGGTCGACGAGCTCGACATTGTAGGTGCGATCGACCGGTTCGCCGTTCGCGGTGGCGGTGCGAATCGCATCGAGCTCGGCTTCGTCGAGACGAAACGTGGCGTACAACGTCGTGCGGCCCGGCTTCCGGAAACGAATGGACGCCGCCTTGTCCCAAACCACGAAGCCGCGGCCGAGATTGCGGATGAGCATGATCATGTAGATCGGATCGACGGCCGCATACATCGAGCCGCCGAAGATCGTGCCGACGTAGTTGCGCGTCCGGAACGTCAGCGGCAACGCCACGCGCACTTCGCGAAAGTCGGCGGCGATGTATTGCACGCGACCGCCGGTGCCGCGGTAGGCGGGGAAGAGATTGAACTTCCAGCGCATGACGCGCGAGTCGAACGACTCAGGCATCCACGCGTTCCTTCGCGCCGACACTCCAGACGATCACCGCCGCCGCGATCACCAGCACCGCCACGCCGTTCATCAGGAGATCGGATCGATGGTTGCGCAGCAGCGCCGCGGCGGCCGAAGTGGTGAGCGTGAGAAAGATCGTCAGCGGCCACGCGAGCGGATTGCCGTTCAACACGTATCTCGCCACCAGCCAGACCAGCACCGCCACGGCGATGGCGCGCAAAACCATCAACGGCGTCTGCGCGAGCGTGACCGAAGGATCGAGCATCGCCAGTGCGACGCCGGTCATCGTCACGATGGCCGCGCGGGTGCGCAGTGCATTCGCGTACAACGCGATGGCTGCCGACGCGACGATCGCGCCGAGGATCGCCTGCGCGATTTCACTGAACGCGGGCAGCGGGATCGCCACTTCGGACGGCGCGGAGATCTGGATCTCTGCCGACGAGCGCACCACATGCGCGAGATGCTGATTCGCGACGAGTGCGAGGAGCACGATGGCGAGGGTGGTGAGTGCGGCCAGCACGGCGCTGCGGCCGAAGCGCGCACGCGCCTCGCGGGAGCCGAGATCGAGCGCGAAGGGAATCGCGGCATTGAGCCCCGCCAGCGCGAGGAAGAGCAGCCCGAGGCGCAGGCCGAGGCTGGTGATGAACGAGGTGATCTGGCGGATGCGGAACGTGTCCCAGGCGATGCTGGTGTTGTAGCCGAACAGCGCTCCTTCGCGATCGGCGAGCAGCACGCCGATCGGCAGAATCGCGAGCAGCAGCGTCCACTTCGCGGCGCGCTTCCACGGCAGCCCGTGCGCGCGCGTCGAGACGATGATGCCGGCGATGACGAGGCCGAGGAGCGCGACCATGCCGATCAGCTTCAGCGCGCCGAGCGCGAAGTTGAGAAACGTCTGCTGCGTCGCCTCGCGGTAGATGTGCTCGGGAATCTTCACGTGCTTCTGGAACTGCGTGACCTCGTCGCCGGCCACGCGCACGGAAACGCGGCGATGGGCATCCTTGAAGAGCGGCGTCCGCTCTTCGAAATGAAAGAGCCAGTCGCGCCGCTTCGGCTGCTGATACGTGAGCGCTTCCTTCACGTCGAACGCGCGCACATCGAGTCCGTAGGATGCGAACGCCTGCCGCGCGATGGCCAGCGCCTGAGGCTGCGCCAGCACCGCGCCGGCGCGCTCCTCTTCCTGGTATTTGTGATAGCCGACCACGCGGCCGTCGCGCGCGTTCACCTCGACGAGAATCTCCGTTTTCTGCAGCGGCGTGAAGAAACGCACCGTGTACATCGCGGCTTCGAGCTCGCTGGTGAAGACGCGCGTGAGCTCGCGCACCGGCATCCCTTCGCGCAGCAGATACGTCGCCGCGATGTCGTCGGGCTCGCCGAGCGAGCCGCCGTCTTCCCGTCCCGATTGCGGATCCCACGAGCGGAATCCGGGGATGGAGGTGGCGATGACGTAGTCGAATTTCTCGCGAACGCGTGTCCGAGCGATTTCTTTCGCCCGATCTTTGGTGATGCGATAGTCGACCGCGCTGCGCGTCGATTCGGGGCGCGTCGCCAGCGCCAGCGCGGCGAGCGCGACGGCGGCGAGGCAGGCGATCACGCGCATGCGCGTCGGACGGATCGGATCGGGGAACGGTGCGTGTTCTCTTTCGGCCGGCGTCTCGTCCGGCAGCGGCTCGACCGGCAGCGCGGCGTTGGTCAGCTCGTCGTCGGGAACGAAGCCTTGGTTGCGCAGGTAGAGCGTGATCGAAGCGACGAGCGGCACCGCGAAGATCAGGCTCGAGAGCGCGGCCGAGACGACGTAGTACGTGTTGCCGGACGCGAACAGCAGCGTGGCGGTGTAGACCGCGTCGATCGTGTAATGCCAGATCAGCAGCGGCAGCAGGCCGAAGCGATCCATGATCAGGCCGGCCGCGACGCCCGCCAGACCGACCTCGACGCCGCGAATCCAGAACGGCTGATTCGGATAGGTCGAATGCGCGAAGCCCCAGATGAACGCGGAGGCGATGATGGCCGGCCAGCGCGAGCGCAGGAATCGCTGAAGGAAGGGAATCGAGAACGCGCGCGAGAGGAACTCTTCACTGAGCGCCGGAAAGAAGCCGGCGAACAACACGCCGACCCACGGCAGCGCGGTGTTCAGCGCGCCGTCGTACGGCAGCTCCGCCGGCGACCAGGCGCCGAAGCGTTTCGCGACCAGATAGAACACGGCCTGGTAGGCCATGAACGCCGGCACGAGCGCGTAGCCGAGCAGCATCGAGAAGAAGACGCGCTTCGAGGTGAGCGCCTTGCGCGAGAAGACGCGCGGCATGGCCAGGTGTTGCGGCAGGCGCTCGCGATAGAGCACCTCTCCCGCGCCGCAGATGACGATCAGCATCATCGCCGTGCCGATGGCCTGCAGCACGCCGCCGAAGAAGAGCATCTGCGCGAGGAACGATTCGTACGATTCGTTCGTGTCGTAGTAGGCGAGCTGCGACGGCAATGCATTCAGCGCGACGCCGAGCGTCAGCACGATCGCGGCGATGCCGATGCCGAGGAGAAACTTCAGGGAGAGGTTGCCGCGGCGCAGCCGGAGGATGAAGATCACCAGCGCGGCGATCATCGTCGCGCCGTAAAAGACGGTATCGACCGCGCCGGCGGTGCTGTTTTTCGAGCGCAGCTCGCGATACGAGCGCAGCCACGCGTCCGGCACTTTCAGCGTCTGCGTGTAGCCGGTGACCGCATCTCCATCGAGAGTGACGGTGTGGCGATACGGCGCTCCGGCAGGATGGATGCGCGTCGATTCATACGTCAGGATGCGCTGCACGCGCTTCGGCAGGCGGCGCTCGCTCCGATCGACGAGCGCGATCTCCCGGACGCCGATGCGCGCGAGAAACGCGCTGGCGACGACCGCGGCATCCTGCTTCGGCGCGGGGGCGGCGCGCGTCTCCGGGATCTTGTGCTGGAAGCCGATGATCTCGCCGGTCGGCGCGACGTCGACGCTCACTTCTTCTTCGACGAGCGGCGTGAACCAGCGGTGATGCCAGTACCAGAGGTGCACCTCTTCGCGGGCCACGCGATTGGCGCGCTCGAGGCCGAGCTCCCGCTCGAGGAAGATGCGCGAGGTGTCGTCGGTGTCGAAGCGGACGGCGTGCTTCGTCTGGTTCGCGACGCCGACGTGCTGCGCGGCGAGAAACTTCTCGGCCACCGGCCGCGACGAATCACGCGTGAAACGGAAGTCGATCGAGATTTCCGGAAACGCGGTCGAGAAGTAGCGAACCACGATGGCGATGGCGATCGCGGCGAGGGCCAGGCAGCTCGCGACGAAGGCGAAGTCGCGGCGCGTCAAACGTTGCGGGGACATCGCCGTCTCTTCTGACATGCTTCCCCCCGCACGCGCAACCGCGAATGCGCAACTTCTCTACAACAGTCCGGTCAGGATGAAGTCGGCGACCTGCTCCGACTGCGCCGGCAGGTCGTACTCTTTTTCCGAAAGCATCCACGAGGTGACCATCTCGTCGAGCACGCCGAAAATCGCCTTGGCCACGAGCTGCGGATGGACGTTGCGGCGGAACGTTCCCTCCTGCTGCCCATGCTCGACGATCTTGCGGATGACGTTCAAATAGTCCTTCACCTCTTCCTGCGAGAAGAGACTCATGAACTTCAGGCTGTGGCGCAGCTCGACCTGCGAGACGACGGCCAGCGCGCGATCCCGCCCGAGCGTCTCGAGATGGTGGCGTACCGCGATGCGCAGCCGCTCCTCGGCGCGATTGATGTTCGCCAGCGACTGCTCGAGCGAGTGCAGGTAGTTGCGCGTGTGCTCGCGGAAGATCGTGATCAGCAGATCTTCCTTGCCGTCGAAGTAGAGGTAGATCGTGCCGTCGGCCACGCCCGCGGCCTTCGCGATCTGCGCGACCTTCGCGTTGAAGTAGCCGTGCTCGGCAAAGACATCGACCGCGGCGCGCAGAATGCGCTCGCGTTTGGACGTGCCGGTGAACGCCTGCGAATCGGACGCTGTGGCCATGGCGCTGAATGGTCATTCAGGGGGTGACGGGTGTCAAGTGTTGCCTGAGCTCGGTCACGAACCGCTCGTCACGCGCGACGCGCGTCTGCATGTCGATCGCCGCGAAGACGTCGGCGCGCGAGGCGCTCGCGCTCACGGGATAAAGATGCAGATGAAGATGCGGCGTCATGATCCCGAGCTTCATGACCACGCAGCGCTCGGCTTTCGTGAGCGCGAGCAGCACGCGTTCGACGCGCTGCCAGATGCGCGCGAGGTGCAGCCACGCCGCTTCCTCGAGATCGGAGGCATTTTCGACGTGTTGCTTCGCGACGATCATCGCGTGGCCGAGGACGGCCCAGTCTTCGTGAAGAACGACAGAGGTGTGCTCGTCTTCGAAAACGACGTCGCCCTGGGGCGTGCATAACGCGCAACTCATGCGCGGCATAATCCCACGTCATGAGACTCGTTCGTTTCGGCCGCACCAACATCCTCGTTCCCGCCGTCTCCCTCGGCACGTGGGGACACGGCGGCCCGCGCGTGACGGAGAGCGGCGCCTCGGTCGGCTGGAAAAATCACGATGACGACGAAGCAAAGAAGGCGCTGGTCGAGGCGTATCGCAGCGGCATCACGCACTGGGACACCGCCGACGTCTACGGCGACGGCCACGCCGAAGCGTTGATCGGCGAGGTCTTCGCGACGACGCACGTGAAACGCGAGCAGATCTTCCTGGCCACGAAGTTCGGCTGGGACATGGGGCCGGCCGGCCACTGGTATGACCCGAAGCACATGCGCGCTCGCGCCGAGCGCTCGCTGCGCAATCTGCGCACCGACGTCATCGACCTCTACTACTTCCATCATTGCGATTTCGGACCGAATGACGAGTTCTTCGACGGCGCGCTCGAGACCATGCAGCGCCTGCGCGAGGAAGGAAAGATCCGCTTCATCGGCCTGTCCGACTGGGATTCCTCGCGCATCATGAAGTTCATCGCCCGCGTCGATCCCGACGTCGTACAGCCGTATCGCAATCTCGTCGACGACGACTACGCCTCCTCCGGCCTGAAGTCATGGGTCGACGAGCACGACCTCGGCGTCGCCTTCTTCTCCCCACTCAAACACGGCCTGCTCCTCGGCAAGTACGACCACCCGACCGACTACGGCGAAGGCGACTTCCGCAGCACCGTCGCCGACTTCCAGTCCGCCGAAGCGATCGCGAGATACAAACGCGCCGCTGTCGCAATGCAGGAGCGATTCGCCGCCGAATCGCAACCGGTGCTGCATGCGGTGGTCGGTGCGCTGTTGACCGGCAACCCGACCGCCTGCGTGTTGCTGGGACAACGCACGCCCAGGCAGGTCGACGCCGCCGCACACGTAGGGATGCCCTTGACCGCGGAAGAGGCAGCGTGGGTGAGCGCGATGTACCGAGGTTCGTAGCGAGGTACGTAGCGAGGTACGTAGCGCGGGTACGTAGCGCCGGCTTCCAAGCCGGCCGGGCCGCCGGCTTCCAAGCCGGCGTGGGGATCCATCGCCCTCAACGTGTCACGCGGGGTCCTCTGGAGTTCACGCCGGCTGGAAGCCGGCGGCCCGGCCGGCTTGGAAGCCGGCGCTACGTACCCGCGCTACGAAACGGCGCGTTGCGCTTTAAAACCCCAACACCAGTCGCGCGGCTTTTTCGATTTGCGCTTCGCTTACGAGAAACGTTTCTTCGAGGGGGGGCGAGTAGGGGACGGGGGTGTCGAGGGCGCCGAGGATGCGGATGGGGGCGTCGAGGTATTCGAATGCTTCTTCCTGAATGATTGCCGCGACGCTTTCTCCGATCGAGCCGGTGCGGGTGTCTTCGTGGACGATGAGGACGCGATTGCAGTGTCGGGCTACGGCGAGAATCGTTTCGCGGTCGAGAGGGGCGAGGGTGCGGAGGTCGAGCACGGCGCATTCGTATCCGTCTTCGGCGAGTCGGGCCGCGACGCGCATCGCATCGTGCACGTAGGCGCCGTAGGAGAGGATCGCCAGGTCGTCGCCGGCGCGTCGCAGCGCCGCTTTGCCGATCGGAATCGGCGCCGGGGCGTCGTCTCCGAGGGGCTGTTTGATCGATGGCTCGCGATAGAGCGCGATGTGCTCGTAGTAGAGAACGGGATCGGGATCGGCGACGGCGGAGGCCATGAGCGCGCGCGCATCGTGTGGCGTCGACGGTACGACGATCTTCAGTCCCGGCGTGCGATAGAACCAGGCCTCGGTGTTCTGCGAGTGATACGGTCCGGCGTAGCGCAGTCCGCCCCACGGCATGCGCAACACGAACGGCGCACCGAGGTCGTGGCCCCAGCGATAGCGCAGCTTCGCGGCGTTGTTCACGAGCGCGTTGAAGCCGCTGGCGACGAAATCGTTGAACTGCATTTCTCCGATCGGCCGCAGCCCCGCGAGCGCCGCGCCGGTACACACCCCGATCGTCGCCGCCTCGGAGAGCACGGAGTTGATGATCCGGTTGCCGAAGTCTTTCAGCAGTGGCCGCAGCAGGAGAAACGCGTTGCCGTACTTGCCGCCGACGTCTTCGCCGTAGACGAACACGCGCTCGTCTGCGCGCAGCGCATCGCCGACGCCGAGCATCACCGCATCGAGAAACGTGCGCCCTTTCGGATCGAATGCCGGCGCGTCCTCGACGTCCGGCAGGCCGCGGTGGCGCGAACGCTCCTGCCGGATCGCGTCATCGAGCACTTCGACATGCGCGCGCGGAGCTTCGTTTGCGAACACTCCTTCGCCCGCCGACGCGCCATCGGGCCACGGCGCGTCGATCACCGCTCGCGCTTCCCGTTCGACGAGCTGCTCGAGCTCCTGCTTCCACTGCTCGACTTCGTCCGCGGTGACCAGTCCTTCCTGCTGCAGCTTCGCCGCGTAGGTGACGAGCGGATCTTTGGCGCGCCAGTATTCGTAGAGCTCGCGATTGGCGTAGCCCTGCTCGGTGAGGACGGGATACGACCACGACGGCTGCGGGTCCTTGCCGAGATAGAGCATGTCGTCGTGATGCGCGTGTCCGCACATGCGCATGGCGATCAACTCGATCAGCGTTGCACCGCGTCCGTCGCGCGCGCGCCCGGCGGCCCAGGCGAACGCCGCGGCGATCGCTTCGGGATCGGTGCCGTCGATGGTGATGGATGGGAGCCCATACGCCGGACCTTTTTCGGCGAACGTGCGGACGGCGGAGTTGTCGCGCACCGGTGTGGAGAGCGCGGTCTGATTGTTCTGGATGCAGAAGACGGCCGGGAGCTTGCGCGCGGCACAGGCGTTGATGGCCTCGTGCCATTCGCCGAGGGAGGTGGCTCCTTCGCCGATGAACGAGACGGCGACGCGCGGTTCCTTTCGCAATTGAAACGCCATGGCCACGCCGGCCATCGTGATGGCGGGACTGCCGAGCGGCGCCATCGCCGGAAAGATGCCGTGCTCCCAGTCGCCGACGTGCAGGTCTTTGCCGTGCATCGGCGGGCCGGCCTTGCCCATCTGCGCGTTGAGCACCATGCGCACGGTCTCGGCGCTGTTGCGCATGCCGAGAACCGCGCCGAGGTCACGGATCATCGGCGAGATCACATCGCCGTTCTCGACGTTGCGGCGCAGACGGATGGTTGCCGCGTAGATTGCTTCCTGGCCGAGAGAACGAAAGCCTTTTCCCTGGAACGAGGCGTTGCCCCAGCGGACGTCGCCGCCGGTGAAGAACTGCTTCAAACGATTGTCGGTCGCGCGGGTGAGCATCATGCCGCGCAGCATTTCGCGCTTCTCGTCGGCGGTGAGCGAGGCGGCGATTTCCTCGCGCTGGAAGAAGCCGTCGATCGCTTCGACGATCTCGTGGAGCGCCTGTTGCGCGCGTGTCTCCGCCGTGGTTCCGGGCGTCACTTCGCCGAGCTCGCCGAACTGCAGTTCGTCTCGCAACGCCGCTTCGATGGCGTTGCGGTCGCCGCTGTCGAAGGCGCGCAACGCGGCGCGCGCGGCGAAGGGAAATTTCTCGGCGAGGAAAGCGGCGAACCGGGATCTCATGTGCGGCGGATTATAGGTTCGCCGCGTGCGCTACTTCCGCCGCCAGAACGTCACGTCGCCTTCTTCGAAATCGGGAGAGAAGTGCTCCTGCAGGTACTGCCACACCAGCGGTGCGCGTTCGGCGTTCGGGATGCCGTCGACGGCGTACGGCGATTTCGGGTGCGTCGGCACAAGCGCGGCGCGGATCCTCGGATTCGCCTCGAGGCGGCGGATGATCTCGCGCTGTCCTGCTTCCGTTTCGTAGAACGCCACTTCGTATTCGCGCACGGGACAGTCGCGGCGCAGCAGGAAGTAGAGGATGCCGCGATTGGTGAAGTCGAAGAAGGTTTCATCCGGCGCCAGTGCGAGCGAGACGTACTTGCGCGCGCTCTCGATCTGTGCGGCGTCGTGCGCATGAAACCAGGCGCCGCGCGCGCGCGGAAGGCTTTCGACCTCGACCCAGTTCGGCTCCACCGGTCCGCGCGAGAGTCGCATCCAGCCGAGCACCCCCATGTGCGTGGTCGGGCCGGCGAGCACGATGGCCGCGGCGATGACGAGCGTGGCCAGCGCGTGCTGCCGCGCACGCAGCAGTCGCATCGCCACGAAAACGATCGCGATCGAGATCAGGATCGCGAAGTAGAGATGGTGGCGTTCGCCGTACGAGATCGCGGTGAGCGTCGTGAATGCGCCGAGGAGCACGAGTGGCTCGAGGCGCCGCTCGGGGGCGCGCGTGATCGTGACGGCGGTGAAGAGCGCGGCGAGGCACCAGAAGACGTACGCGAACACGGGGCGATCGAGCAGTACCGCGAAGAGATCGGGGAAGTGCGGGAAGCGCTTCATGAGCTCCGGCGGCGTGAAGAAGTTCAGCACGTACGCGGGACCGGCCGAGAGCGTCTCGAGGAATGTGCCGCGCACGAAGTCGTCGAGGAGGCCGAAGAGCGCGAGGAAGGCGAAGAGCGGAATCGCGGCGCACGCCACGCCGATCGCGGCCTCGCGCACGCGCCTCATGCGAATGCAGGCGATGGCCAGCGTGGCGACGGAGTAGAAGCCGAAGTCGAGACTCGTCGCGCCGGCGAGAACGGCCATGAATCCGGCGAACGCCAGCAGCCGCGGACGCCGCCAGCGCACCGCCGCGGCGATGCAGGCGAGCATGAGCAGCGCGGGGAGCAGCCGGATCGGCAGCACATACGTGCCGGTCATGAAGCTGAGCAGCACCGCGAAGAGCGCTCCTTCCGCCGAGCCGGTGACCGCGAATGCGAGGGCGTACAACACGATCGCATTCAGATTGCCGATGATCGCGCGCGTGCGCGTGGTCGTGCCGACGTTGACGTCGCCGGCCTGCATCGAAACGAAATCGAACAGGCCGTCTTCGATGAGCCCGTGCGCCGGCAGCACGTCGCGATACGGACGCTCGCCGCGCAGGTACTCCGATGCGGGGAGCAGCGAGTGGCCGTCTTCGAAAAAGTTGACGCGCCCTTTGCCTTCCGCGGTCGGGAGGCTGGTCGCATTCGCATACGCGTACAACGCGAGCGGATAGACGACGAGCACCAATGCCTTGCGCCATGCGACGCGCGTGACGCGCAGCACGAACGGAGTGATCACGACGAAGGCGAGCGCATGCCAGCCGAAGTAGCGCTGGTCGCGCGCGAAGAAGCCGGTCGTGAAGACGATGCCGAGCGGTGCGAGCGTGAAGGCGAGACAGGCGGGGACGGCCGACGGGATCGAGGCGATCGCGATGCGCAGCACGAACACCAGGAGCGCGGCGGTGAACATCACCCGGTCGTGCCGCAGCGAAGGGAGGGCGTCGATCAGCGCGAGCACCGCGGTGAGGAACGTCGGAACGAGGACCGCATCGCCGCGCGTGAACGCGAGCTCGCGGTTCCGCAACAGCGTCGCGAGGACGAGCACGATCGTCACGGCGCCGAATGCCCACCACGGATCGCGCGACACCGTGACGAACCAGAACGTGAAGAGCACCGCGGCGATGACGGCATGCGTCGCCCACGTCTGCGCGCCCGCGAGCTTTCGCGCCAGCGGCCGAAGCGCGGCGACGAAGACGATCGGCAGGAGCATCAGCCCCGCCACCCAGCGGAACGGACCGTGCGCGTCGAAGTTCAGCGTCGTGGCGAGGCCGGGGAGCTGGCCCGCGGGCGCGGGGCGCTCCCACAGCGAGACGAGCGCAATCGCGATCGCCAGACCCCACGCCGCGAACGCGAGACACAGCAGGCGCTCGCGGCGTGCGGCCGCACTCAGTGCACGGCCGCCTGGTCCAGCAGCCACTTCACGACGAGCTCTTCGCCCCAGTACTGCGCCTCCCATGGAAAGCGCCCGCCGATGAAGCCGACATGGCCACCGCCGGGCGTGGTGCGGAAGTCTACGGCAGGTGAGGCCTTCGCCTTCACGCGCGGCAGGATCTCCGGCGGCTGGAACGGATCATCCTCGGCGATGAGCGCGAGCGTCGGCGTCTCGATGCGATCGACATACGCGATCGAGCCCGACTTCGCGTAGTACTCGTCGGCATTGGCGAAGCCGTGCACCGGCGCGGTGGCGGCTTCGTCGAATTCGCGGAAGTTGCGCGCGCGCATCATCCGCTCCACGTCGATGCGCGCGGCGATGTCGGGCCGCGAGCATTTCTTCTTGAGCGTGATCAGGAACTGATTGACGTAGAAGCGGCCGGTGGCGGTCTTGTCGAGATGCGCGGCGCCGGCGGCGAGGTCGTACGGCACGGAGAGCGTCGCCCCCGCCACGGCCAGGTTCTGTTTCGGGTTCTCGCCGAGCCACTTGAGCAGCACGTTGCCGCCCATCGACGCGCCGAAGGCGAGGAAGCGACGCTCGGGATGGCGCGCCGCGAGGGTGCGCAGCATCAGATCGAAATCGGCCGTATCGCCGAGGTGATAGAAGCGCGGCTGCTTGTTCGGGATCATCTTGAGGATGCTCTCCGGCTGGCGCGCGCAGGAGCGGAAGTTCATGGCCGTGGCGTGATGGCCCTGGCGTGCGATCAGCGCGAGGATTCCCTGGATGTAGACCGAGTACGAGCTTCCTTCCAGCCCGTGCATCAGCACGAAGTGGGTGTCCGAGCGGCCGTCGAGGTGATCGAGCACCAGGTCGTCGCCGTCCGGCGTGGTGAGGACTTCACGGCGCAATTGCACGCGCCGGCGGGGCCGAGCGAGGCGTCCCCAGATCGTCTGCAGGTGCGGGCCCGGAAGGAACCAGGCAGGCTGGAAGTGCGTCATGGTGTAATTAAATAGTAAAGCATGCTCGGCAGTGTGTCGCCGATCACATTTGTGATGTTTAGTTCACAACTTTCCATTCTTGTTACGACATTCCGTCGACTCTGGTCATCTGCTCACCTCTTCGTACGAATCAACGTTGAGCCGCGGATGGCCGTTGGCGATGCCCGAAGCAGTTAGTTCACCCCGCGTGACCTCTCCGTCACGACCTCTCACCGTGGCGACACGAAACGGCACTGTTTGTGTTTGCAGCGATGGGGATGGTGTTTTTGATTCTGCTTTTGGATTGGTTGTCGGTTGTCGGTTGTCGGTGGTCGGGAGCGACGTTGCCAGCGTTGATCGTTCTCGCGGCAAGCGAGAACCGACAACCGCCCAGGAACGAAACGGTCCCCCCGACAACCGACACTCGACAACCGACCACCGCCCACACCATCACCGTCACTGCTACACGTACGGAAACGCGGGTGGCGGAGACGCCGGCGAGCGTGGTCGTGCTGTCGCGGGCGACGTTGGCGCAGACGGCGGCGCCGGCGCTCGATGATGCGTTGCGGCAGGTGGCGGGGTTCACGTTGTTCCGGCGGTCGGGGAGTCGTGTGGCGAATCCGACGACGCAGGGGGTTTCGCTGCGCGGTGTCGGTGCGAGTGGCGCGTCGCGCGCGCTCGTGCTCGAGGACGGTGTCCCGCTCAACGATCCGTTTGGCGGATGGGTTTACTGGGGGCGCGTACCGCGGGTGGCCCTCGAGCGCGTGGAGGTGCTGCGCGGCGGAGCGTCGGATCTCTACGGCAGCACGGCCATGGGGGGCGTCGTGCAATTCGTGCGACGCACGTCGGGCGTGGCGGTCGAGGTCAGCGGCGGGACGCAGAGCAGCGGCAACGCCGCGCTCTTTTTCGGCGGCGCACGCGGCGACATCGCGGTCGATCTCTTTCGGACGAACGGCTACGTGCTCGTTCGACCCGAAGAGCGCGGCGCGGTCGACGTCGCGGCGGACTCGCGGCATGTGAGCGTCGATGCGACGCTGCGGCAGGCCGGCTCCTTTCTGCGCGCGTCGTACTACGACGAGTCGCGCAACAACGGCACGCCTCTGCAGATCAACGACACCACCACGCGCCAGCTCGCGGCCGGGGTCACGCGCGGTGCGCTGGCGTTGCGTGCGTTCGCATCGGATCAGGATTACTTCCAGACCTTCTCCGCCATCGCCGCCGACCGCAATTCCGAGCGGCTCACGAACGAACAGGAGATCGCCGCGCGCGGTGCGGGTGGAAGCGCGCAGTACACCCATCCGCTCGGCGCGCGGCATGTCGTGGTCGCGGGGTTGGACGTCCGGCACGCGAACGCGATCGAGCGCGAGCAGCTCGCCACGGGCGTGTACGTCGAAGATCTCTTCTCGGTCGCGAGCGATCTCACGATCACGGCGGGCCTGCGCGGCGACTGGTGGCGCAGCGAGGCGGGCGCCTCGGAAGCGGAGCTCAGTCCGCGCGTGTCGCTGCTGTGGAGACGATTCTCCGCCAGCGCGTACACCGCCTTCCGCGCGCCGACGCTCAACGAGCTCCATCGCGGCTTTCGCGTCGGCAACGTGAATACGCTCCCGAATGAGAACCTGCGCGCGGAGCATCTCACCGGCTTCGAGCTCGGCGCCCGCGCGCGCAATGCGCGGGTGACGCTGTTCTGGATGCAGATCGACGACACGATCGCCAACGTCACACTCTCGGCCACTCCCTCGCTGATCACCCGCCAGCGCCAGAACCTCGGCAGTACGCGTTCGATCGGCGCGGAGGCGGACGCCGAATGGCGCTTCGCCCGCGACTGGCGCGCCTCGGCCGGACTGCTCTTCGTCGATGCCACCGTGCGCGAAGGGGAGCTGCGCGGCAGACGCATCCCGCAGGTGCCGCGCCTGCAGGCCACCGGACAGGTCTCGTGGCGCGGCATCGGTGCGCAGATTCGATGGTCTACCATGCAATTCGACGACGATCGCAACGCGCTCGCGCTCCGTTCGTACGTCGTGGCCGACCTCTTCGCGTCGCATCCCCTCGCGCATGGAGTCGAGGCCACGCTGGCCATCGAGAACGCGTTCGGTGAAGAGGTCGAGGTGAGCGCGACACCGGTCGTGACCGTCGGACAGCCGCGCGCGATTCGCGTGGGCGTGCGTTACTCGCGATAATCGCGGCCATGGCCTGGCGCATCGAAAAGCAATCCAACGGCCGCTTCGCGATCTACTCGACGCGCCTCGACGACTACGTCGTCATCGACGCCGACGCCGCGGAGATCGAGCGCGTCTACGCGGAGAAAGGCGTGCAGGTCTATCTCGCCAGCGCGCGCGCGCAGATGGCGAAGGAGATCGCGGTGCCGGCCGAGCACGAGGCGCGCATCGAAGAAAGCCGGCGGCGCGGGACGCCGAAGGAGCCGCCGGAGCCGATCGGGGCAACCGGGTTCACGCGCAACTGAAGTATCTTCCCCTCGCATGAAACGGCTTCTCCTGTCCCTGGTTTTCCTGACCGGCTGTGCGACGGTGCAACTCGATCTTCCTCCCGATGCCTACAGGGTGCAGGGGGCGAATCCCCGCCGCTGGAATCAGCCGCTCTCATTCGGCGAGTGGGCGATGACGTCGGTGAACGAAGGGACGACGCGCTCGTTCCTCGCCGACACCGGCATCCTGCAGATCGGCAAGAGCGATCAGGCGTATCGGATGAACATCAAGAACATCGCCGTCGAATGCCACACGCGCGAGGTGGTGATCGGCAGAGCCGACGTCTTCGTCGATCCGACGTTCGGCCGCGAGCCGATTCTCGTCTGCGGCTTCGATCGCGGACGGACGCAGTCGGTGCTGGCGCTGGCGCGCACCGGCCGAGGCGAGCCGTCGTTCAAGGGCGAGCTGCGCGAGCTCGGCGGGCCGTCGCTCGAAGTGCAGTCGCTCCATCGCGCGCCGAACTCGCGCATCGCGTCGGGCGAGCCGTTCGGCTACGAGATCCTGCGCGACGGCACACGCATCGCCGTCGTCGAGACCGTGAACCAGGGCCGCGTGTGGATCGATCCGACGGTCGCGAATCGCGACACGCTCGCTGCCGCCGCGGCCGCTCTGCTGCTTTTCCGCGATCCCGATGCCGGCAACGTGGACTGACGCGTATCTGCGCCGGCTCGGCTACGGCGGCGCGCGTACGCCGTCGCGGGAGGTCCTGCGCGAGTTGCACGAGCTGCATCTGCTGCGCGTGCCGTTCGAGAATCTCGACATCCACTGGCAGCGCCCGATCGTCGTCGACGAGATGCGGTTCATCCGGAAGATCGTCGAGGGACGGCGCGGTGGTTTCTGCTACGAGCTCAACGGCGCGTTCGGCACGTTGCTGCGCGAGCTCGGATTCGAGGTTGCACATCTCTCCGCGCGCGTTCCGAAGTCGCAGGGCGAGGGACTCGGTCCGCCGTTCGATCACATGGCGCTGCTGGTGACGCCGGGCGACGGTTCGCGCTGGCTCGCGGACGTCGGATTCGGTGACTCCTTCTTCTCGCCCCTCACGCTCGACAACACGGAAGCGCAGCGCGATCGCAACGGCATCTATCGCATCGAACGAGACGGTGACGACTGGCGCTATCTGTCGAAGCGCGGCGAGGCGTGGGCGCTCGAATATCTCTTCTCGCTCGAGCCGCACGCGCTCGACGAATTCGCACCGATGTGCGACTTTCAGCAGTCGTCGCCGGACTCGGCGTTCACGAAGAAACGCATCTGTTCGCTGGCCACCGAGAACGGCCGCGTCTCGCTCACCGACTCGAAGCTGATCATCACGCACGGGGAGGTGAAGGAAGAGATTCCGGTGCCGGCCGCCGAATGGGCGCGCGTGCTCGAAGAGACGTTCGGCATCGAACCTCCGCTATCCTCTGGCGCATGAAAAACGCGCTTGCAGTTCTTGCTCTCGTTCTCTTTTCGGGATGCGTGATCGGCAACACGCAGTCCTTCAACTATGTGCCGGTCGATCGCACCGACGCCGGAGCCGGCACCGTGGTGCTGCTCTTCGCCGTCGACGATCAGCGCCCTTACATCGTCAGCGGCGACGAGCCGGCGAACTTCGTCGGCGAGCAGCGCAACGGCTATGGGATGCCGTTCAACGTCACCACTACCGACAAACGTCCCTTCGCCACCATCGTGCAGGAAACGGTGCAGCGCGATCTCGAAGCGGCCGGCTTCAAGGTCACCGCCTCGACCGGCAAGGCCGCGAACATCTCCTCGGCGGTGCAGAGCGCGAGCGCCGATCGCGCGCTCGCCGTAATCATGCGCGAGTTCAAATCCGACACGTTCAACAACATCAACTTCGATTACGACTTCGAAGCGGTCGTCTACGACGCCGGCGGCAACGAGCTGGCTCGCGACAAAATCGCCGGCGAGGAAGAGTTGAAGGGCTCGATGATGAATCCGGTGAAAGCGGCGAAGCAGAAAGTGCCGGCCGAGTTCTACGCGCGCATCCACAAGCTGATCACCGCGAACCCGAAGATCATGGGAGCGTTGAAGAAGTAACGATCACGCCGGCGAGGAGACGGGGCTGCGAAACAGCAGCATCCCGAAGCCGGCCGCGAAGATCGCGTACACCGCCGCGATGGCGATGACGGCAGGGCGGTGCTCCCCCGCGAGCACCGTCTTTCCCGCGGCGAGCGCGCCGATCACGAAGTGCGCGACGTTGCCGACGAGCAGCGGCCGGTTGTAGATGCCGCCGATCAGGCTGCCGCGCGCCATCCAGTTCACCATCGCGAAGCCGAAGAGAAGTGCCGCCATCAGCTGGACGAGCAGCGGCAGCGGTCCGGCGATCGTCAGTCCGAGCGCGGCCGCGAGCTCGTGCGGGGCAAACGTACCGGCGATGCCGGCCGCACCGAGGACGATCGCGCTCGCACCGAGGAGGAGTTTCGTATTCATCGGCGCGACTCTATCAGGGCGAACGTGGGTGATTCCGAGGCAGGCGCGCGCGGCGGCGCGCCTCCGGCTTGTGGTGCCGGCGCTACACGCGCCGGCGCTCGCGGGCCGGTTTCTTTTCGAGCTCTTCCCACGGATCGACTCCCGCGACGGAACAGCGCGGGATTTTTTCGTTCAGCGTCTCTTCGATCTTGCGCACCATCGGCAGGTCCTGCCACGTGGCGATGGTCGAGACGATTCCCTTCGCGCGGCCGCGTGCGGTGCGTCCGGCGCGATGCACGTAGTCTTCGACGTTCTCCGGGATGTCGAAGTTGATGACGTGCTCGATGCCCGGCACGTCGATGCCGCGTCCGGCGATGTCGGTGGCCACGAGGATGCGGTGCTGTCCTTCGCGGAACGTCTTGAGCGCGGTGACGCGTTTGTTCTGCGACTGGTCGGCGTGGATGCGTGCCACCGGATGGCCCTGCCGGTCGAGGATGTGGAAGAGCCACTCCGCATCGACTTTGCGCCGCGTGAACACGAGCGTGGAGCCGAGCTCCTGATGCAGCAGCGCCAGCAGCGCGTTACGCTTGTCCGCTTCCTTCACCACGTACAGGCGATGGGTGATTCCTTCGGCGGCGGCGCCGGGCGGGATGATGTCGACGCGCACCGGATTGCGCATGAAGTCGCGCGCGATCATCTCGATCGAGTCGGGCATCGTGGCGCTGAACATCAGCGTCTGCCGCTCCTTCGGCAGGCGGCGCAGGATCTCGCGCATCTGCGGCAGAAAGCCGAGGTCGAGCATGTGGTCCGCTTCGTCGAGGACGAGCACTTCGATCTGATCGAGCGACACCGTACGGCGTTGCACGTGATCGAGGAGGCGGCCCGGTGTCGCGACCACGATGTCGGGTTTCGCGCGCAGAGCATCCATCTGCGGCTTCATCTTCACGCCGCCGATGATGCAGGCGGTCAGCAGCTCGTGGTTTGCGCCGAAGAGATCGAGGAAGGCTTTGGTCTGCAGCGCGATCTCGCGCGTCGGCGCGAGGATCAGTCCGCGCACGCCGCGTCCGTGGACGAGCTTTTCGGCGATCGGCAGCGCGAACGCGGCCGTCTTGCCGGAGCCGGTCTGCGCGAGGCCGATGACATCGAGACCGGCCAGCGAGTCGGCGATGACCGCGGCCTGGATGGGCGTCGGATGGACAAAGCCGATCTCGTCGATGGTCTTGACGATTTCCGGCGAGAGGCCGAGCGCGGCGAAGGTTTTGTCGGTCGTTTCGACCGGGTGCTGTGGGATCGCTCCTGTAAACATCGGGTGCAGTGTAGTTGATGGTTCGTGCACGGATGGGCGAAGGGGCGCCGGGTGGCGACTCTCGACCCTCCCCGAGGTCATCGAAAGGTGGTCCGTATAATGCCCACCGATGAAACGGTCCCTTCCCCTGGTTCTCTTCCTCCTGGCCTCGGCCTGCGCATCCGCACCGCCGCGGCCGGCAGCTCCGGTTCACGTGGTGGTGGTCGGCACGACCGACGTGCACGGCTGGTTCAACGGCCACATCGAAACGCCGCCGGGTGGTGGCGCCGGCGTCGTGTGGGGCGGGCTTCCGGCGCTGTCGAGCTACCTCGAGGCCATCCGGAAGGAAAACGAGGGACGCGTGGTGCTGGTCGACTCCGGCGACATGTTTCAGGGGACGCTCGAGTCGAACATGTTCGAAGGTGAGGCGGTCGTACGCGGCTACAACGTCCTCGGCTATCACGCCGCCGCGGTCGGCAATCACGAATTCGATTTCGGTCCCGTCGGTCCCGACGTCATCGCGCGCAAGCAGGGCGATGACGAGCTCGGCGCATTGAAGCGCAACGCCGGCATCGCGAACTTTCCGTTCCTCTCCGCGAACATGGTCGAGAAGGCGACGCGCAAGACGCCCTCGTGGGCGAAGCCATACACGATCGTCCGCAGCGGCGGCGCGAAGATCGGCATCATCGGACTCTCCACTCCCGACACGCCGAACGTGACGATGGCCGCGAACGTCATCTCGCTCGACTTCACCGATCCGGTGGCCGCGACGATCGCCGCCGCGAAAGAACTGCGCGCGCAGGGCGTCGATGCGATCGTCGTCACCGCGCACATCGGCGGGCGTTGCAGCAGGAGCGACGAGCCGCACTCGCTCGAGGCGTGCGATCGCCAGCAGGAGGCGATGCGTCTGATCGAGGCCTTGCCGCCCGGCACCATCGATGCGTTTTTCGCCGGGCACACGCACGCGCAGATGCGCCACTACGTGAACGGCGTTCCGGCCGCGCAGGGGCTGGCGTACAGCCGCGAGTTCTCGGCCATCGATCTCTGGATCGACACCGCGAACGACAAAGTGGTGAAGAGCGACATCCGTCCGCTGACGATGATCTGTTCGTTCGTCTACGAGGGAACGGACCAGTGCGATCCGCGCAACGCGCCGGCGAATGCGAAGCTCGTCCCGCGCACGTTCCTCGGCGCCACGATGACTCCCGACACCCGCGTCGCCGCGACGGTGGAGCCGTTTCTGAAGCGCGTCGCCGCGAAGCGCGACGAAAAGCTCGGCGTCTCGGCGACGGCGATGCTCAAACGCTCCTACTCCGGCGAGTCGGCCCTCGGCAATCTCATCGCCGACGCCATGCGCGAGACCAGCGGCGCCGAGATCGCGTTCATGAACTCCGGCGGCATCCGCGCCGACCTTCCGGAAGGGGAGCTCACGTACGGCGACATCTTTGCCGTCAGTCCGTTCGACAACTATCCGGCCATCGTGATCATGACCGCCGAGCAGATCAAAGAGATGCTGCGTCTCACCACGAGCGGCAATCGCGGCATTCTGCAGACCAGCGGCATTCGCTACACGATCGACATGGCCAAAGACGCCGACAAGGATGCGGCCGTGCGCAATCGCATCACCGAGGTGACGCTGCCGGACGGCTCGCCGCTCGATCCGCAGCATCTCTACACCGTGGTCATGCCCGACTTCATCGCCATGGGCGGAGACGGCGTGATGGAGCTGATGCAGTCCATCCCGCAGGATCGCGTGCAGATCTTCTACGCGCGGCCGATTCGCGACACGATGGTGGACGTGCTGAAGAAGTGGAACCGGCCGATCACGCCGCGGTTCGAAGGGCGGATCACGATCCTCAACCCGCCGGCACGTTGAGCGGGCGACTGCGCCGCAGCTTTTTCACGAGCGTCCAGAGCATCCAGAAGAGGATCAGCAGCGCGATCGGAACGATGATCGGCGCGAAGATCGCGAGGATGCTCAGGCCGAACGAGAGCACGTCTTCGGCGAGCGAGATGACCGGGTTCGCGCAACCGAACGTCGTTGCCGACGACGCCACGCGCGTTCCTGCTTTCAGCGTGTGAAAGCCGAACGACGTCGGAGCGCCGACGATGAGACCGAGGATGGCCGCGACCATCGGATCGACGTCGGTGAACACCGAGGCCGCGGCGATGGCGCCGGCGACCGGCCGTGCGAACGTGCCGATAGTGTCGAGGAAGTGGTCGACCGCCGGAAACTTGTCGGCGATGATCTCCGCGATCGCGGCGATGATCAGCACGATCAGGGCGACGTCGGAGGCGAGCCAGCCGAATTTGTCGCCGAGCGTGATCCCTGCCACATGAAACTTCGCCGCCGCGCCGAGGAGCAGCAGCGGGATGAACGTGTTCAGTCCGGTCGACGCGGAGAGGCCGAGACCAAGCAACAGGGCGAGGACGAGATTCATCGCGGTCATTTTTGATTGAGTTTACGCGGACCGCGCGGAAGTGTTGCGAGTTACGTCGTGACCATCCGCCGTTTCGCCAGCGCCACCTGCGTCTCCAGAAACTCGCGGAAGGGGATGCCGAACGTGGCGAGCTCCTGTGGCACGAGCGAGCTGGTGGTGAGGCCGGGAAGCGTGTTGGTTTCGAGGAAGTAGACCCCATCCGCGGCGGCCATGAGGTCGCTGCGCGAGTAGCCGTCGCAGCCGAGGGCGATGTGCGCGGTGAGCGCCACTTCCTGTGCTTCGCGTGCGAGCTCGTCGGGAATGTTGGCGGGGCAGATTTCCCGCGTGCCGGCACCGAGATACTTGCCGGCGTAATCGAACGTGCGCGTCGGATCGACTTCGATTTCGATCACCGGCAGCGCGAACGGACCGAGACCGTTGTCGATCACGCCGCAGGTGAGCTCGCGGCCGGCGATGAACTGCTCGACGAGGTAGGGGATGCCGCGGGCGACGATCTGCTTCGCCACCTCTTCGCGATCGTCATTGCGGCGGAGGAAGAAGAGACCGCGACTCGAGCCGGCGGCGAGCGGTTTGAGCACGATGCGCTCGTGACGCTCGAGCAGGTCGTCGATCGTTTCGTGCACGTCGTGCGCGTAGCGCGCGACGCGGGACTCGGCGACGCGCACGCGGCCGCGCACGAGATCCTTCGCGCGATCCTTGTCGAATGCCGCGGCGCTCGCCTCCGCGCCGGAGCCGGTGAACGGAATGCCGCGATCTTCGAGCAGCCGCTGCACGGTTCCGTCTTCCCCGGTGCCGCCGTGCAGCGCGAGGAAGAAGACCGGATCATCGACCGGAAGAGTATCGAGCGCCTGATCGAGCGTCGGAAAGATCGCGGGACGGGCCGGCTCGTAATCGATCTCGAACGGACGTTGATGGGCGAGCAGGTCCGACGGCGCAACATCATGGACCGCGCCACCCGGCGCCCAGAACCACGCCAGCCCGTCCCCGAGCGTGCGCATGATGTTCTGCGCCGAGGCGACGGACACATGCCGCTCGTCCGAAGAGCCGCCGAATAAAACGATGGTGGTCATTGCGCGCGTCGTGACTGCAAGCAGGTTGCCGGATGAGGCGGGAGTCGGGTGTCGGGAGTCGGTTGTCGCGAGAACCGTCTACGACCGCGGATGCGACGTCGTTCTCCCGACAACCGACAACCGACTCCCGATTCAATACTTCTGTCCGCACTCGGGGCAGAACTTCGGGTTTCCTTCGGCTTCGTGGCCGCATTCGGCGCACCCTTTTTTCGCGTTGAGGGGGGCGCCGCAGTCGTGGCAGAACTTTCCGCCTTGTGTTTTGGCGCCGCATTCGCCGCAGACCGCGCCGCTGACTTTGCGGACGTCGCGTTGTTTGGTCCAGTCGACGGTGCGCGCTTTTTCGTGAATCTGTTCGCGTGCCGCCTCGGCCTGCGCGGCGGCCATCTCTTCATCGAGATCGGGTGCACAGCTTTCGCAGAGGCCGGCCTTCCTGTTCCAGCAGATCGGCTCGCAGACCCAGTTGCCGCAGCGCGTGCACTGTTTGAAGGTCGGCGCAATTTCCTGGACGGCGTCTTTGAGTGCGGAGTCGTGCGCGGTGCCGCCGACGGCGCGCTGCACTTCGTAGGCGCTGTCCGCGACGCGTCCGAAGACGCCGCCGAGGAGACCGCCGGCCACGCGTGCGGCCGAGCCGAGCATGCCGATCTTCGAGGTCTGGAAGCTCGACATGTAGCCGTTGTGGCACTTCTCGCAATAGAACTTGAACTGATAACCGCGGTCGGTGGAGAGGTCTTCGTAATTGCCGGTGAACGGAATCGAGGGCATGGCGCGAATTATCATCGCGCCCGCATGCGGAGGCAATGGATGGGGTGGCTGTCGGCTGTCGGGAGTCGGTTGTCGGGAGACCACCGCCCACCGCCGCCCGCCGCCCACCGCCAACTGCTCCCGCACGTCCTCGCGGCCATCACCTTCATCGCGCTCTCCATCGCCAACACGTGGCCGCTCGCGGCGAATCTCGACCGCGCGGTTTCGGATCCGGGCGATCCGTTCATCTGTGCGTGGATTCTCGACTGGGACTGGTATGCGACGTTCCATCAGCCGCTGTCGCTCTTTCACGCGAACGCGTTCTACCCGGCGAAATACGCGCTCGCGTTCAGTGAGAATCTGTACGGCATCGCGTTGCTGCTCTTTCCCCTGCGCGCGCTCGGTCTCGCACCGCTGGCGGCGTTCAACGTGGCGATGCTGGCCGGCTTCGCGTTCTGCGGATTCGCCGCCTATCTCCTCGGCGCTCGTTTGACGAACTCCTTCGCGGCGGGACTGGCCGCAGGCGTGTTCTACGCGTTCGTCCCGTTTCGTTTCGTGCATCTGCCGCACGTGCAGCACGTGTGGGGCGGCTGGCTGCCGATGATGCTGTTCGCGTTGCTGCTGTACGGCGAGCGGCCGGCGCGCAAACGCGCGTTGTTTTTCGCGGCGATGTTCGTCATGAACGGCCTCACGAACATCCACTTCCTCTTTTTCGGCGCGTTCGCCGCCGCCATCACCGCGTTGCTGCTCATTCCGCGCCGTTCGTGGCGCGAGCTGTTGCTGGCGACGCTCGTGGCTCTGGCCATCCTCGCGCCGTTTCTCTATCCGTACGCGGCGGCGTCGAAGCTGTACGGCATGCAGCGCACCGTCGACGACGTGATGCGGTTCTCCGCCACGGCGAGCGACTGGCTTCCGCACGACGGCGAGCCCGAACGCCGCCTCTATCCCGGCGCGCTCGCGCTGCTCGTGGCGGCGGCAGGGTTGCTGTCGCGCAGATCGGCGCGCCTCCTCGCGCTGCTGTGGATCGCGATCGGCTTCGTCGGTTCCCTCGGCCTTCACACGCAGTTTCATGCATTTCTTTACGGCGCCGTGCCGGGCTTCCGCGCGATTCGCGTGCCGGCGCGGTGGGCGGTGATCGCGTACATCGGCCTGGCGATTCTCATCGCGCTGGCGACGGCGATGCTCGCGACACGCAACCGCATCGCCGCGTTCGCGGTGCCGCTCGCGTTCGCAATCACACTGTGGCAGGCACCGGTGCGCTGGTTTCTCATCGATCCGCAGCCGTCGCCGGTCTACACGTGGCTGGCGCGGCAATCGCTGCAGGGCGGCGTGATCGAGTTACCGATTCATCAGGAGAGCGATTACGACATCCTGTTCCGCTCCACCGTGCATCACCAGCCGATCGTGAACGGCGTCTCCGGATTCGCGCCGCCGCAACGGACGGAGATCGACACGCTGCAGGCGACGGTGCCGATTCCCGACGCGCTGGTCGACCGGCTGCTCGCGTCGAACGTGGAGTTGCTGATCCTGCACGCCGATCTCCTCGGCGAACGCGCACCCGAATGGCGCGACTGGCTGCGCCGCGAGCTCGATCGCGGACGGCTGCAATTCGTCGATCGCTTCGATACGAAGAGCGAAGGCGATTATCTGTTTCGCATCGGCGAGCGGCTGCCGCGCCGCGATCATCCGCAGCTCGCGGCGCTGCTCGACGGCCGGCCAGCGTGCGGAGGTGCGCTCATGGGGGCGCTCGACTTTCCGCCGCCCGAGTTCACGTTTCATCGCAGCGCCATCGTCTCGGGCTGGGTGGTCTCGCGCAACGGGATTCGAAGCGTCGACCTCTGGTTCAACAACCGGCGCACCCGTTACCCGGCGAAATTGCAGCCCGATGCCGCGCTCGCCTCCC
This sequence comes from Thermoanaerobaculia bacterium, assembly GCA_036261885.1. Taxonomy (GTDB): domain Bacteria; phylum Acidobacteriota; class Thermoanaerobaculia; order Gp7-AA8; family Gp7-AA8; genus QHVT01. Next base: position 202,792 of record DATAJY010000013.1, read on the forward strand.
GCTGCGCGGGCGTTCCGAACGTCACCCGCGCCCGCTATCTGGCCATTCTCTACGATCGGCCGCCAGACATCCGGGAGGTCACAGATGTTCAAGTGGAGGTCACGGATGCGCACGGCCGCAAGACGGTCTTTGACGATCGATGGATCACGTGGGACCTGTTAGCATCCGCGCCGCCACCGAACCAACAGGGACAAAACAGGAGGACTGAATGAGGAAAGCTCTCATCACCGCAACACTGCTACTCGCCGCGACGGCGGCCGTGGCGCAGCCGCGTACGCCGCGCCCGAGCCCGGGTGCGAAGCTGACGCAGACCGTCGGCATCACCGACATCACCATCAACTACAGCCGTCCGGGCGTGAAGGGCCGCACGATCTGGGGCGACCTCGTGCCGTACGACAAGGTCTGGCGTGCGGGCGCGAACGAAGCCACCACGATCTCGTTCAGCGATGACGTCTGGATCAACGGACAGAAACTGGCCAAAGGCTCGTACAGCCTGCACGCCATTCCGACGAAAGGCGACTGGACGTTCATCTTCAACAGCGTCGCCGATCAGTGGGGCAGCTACAGCTACGATCAGTCGAAGGACGCGCTGCGCGTGACCGCGACGCCGGCGCCGGCCGAGCACCGCGAGTGGCTGACGTACGAGATCCCGGAGATGACCACCGACACCGCGAAGGTGGTGCTGCGCTGGGAGAAGATCGCCGTGCCGTTCACGGTCGACACGAAGTCGACCGAGCGGACCATGGGCAGCCTGCGCAAGGCGATGGAGCCCGACTGGCGCACGGCGTACTCCGCCGCGAGCTTCGCCTTCGAGAACAAAGGCGCCGCGACCGACGCGGAGATGAACTCGTGGATCGAGCAGTCGCTGAAGGTGAACCAGAACATCGCCAACCTGTACCTGCGGGCCCGCATCGCAGAGCGCGCCGGCAACAAGGCCGACGCCGTTCGTTACGGCGAGATGGCCATCGCCGCCGCCACGCCGCAGCAGGCCGACTTCGCGAGCGAAGTGCGCAAGAACGTAGACAAGTGGAAGAAGTAAGGTAGCTCGTCAGCGGAGCGCCGGCGTTTCTCGCCGGCGTTCCGCTGGTTGCAGAGTCGCCTGCACCACCATCGCCGCCGCCACGCCCACCACACACCCCACCACGTTCCACCAGAGCCAGGCCATGTCGGTGAAGATCGCGCAGAGGATGACCGCGATCTCGCTGACGATCGCACCGATGACGGTGGCGGTTCCGCCGACGCGTTTCACATAGAACGCGATCAGGAAGATCGCCAGCATCGTGCCGTAGACGAACGAGCCCACCTTGTTCACCGCCACGATCAGCGAGCCGAGTTGATTCGCGTACAAACCGAAGGCGATGCAGAGCGCGCCCCAGCCGACGGTCATCCACTTCGAGAGCACGACGTATTCGTGATCGCTGAGATGCGGGTTGAGATGGCGCTTCCAGATGTCGACCACCGTCGTCGAGGCCAGTGAGTTCAGTCCCGAGGCCGTGGCGGACATCGCCGCGCAGAAGATCGCGGCCAGCAGCACGCCGACCAGGCCTTTGGGCAGGTTGTTGATGACGAACGTGAGGAAGATGTAGTCGGTGTCGGCGGCGTCGGCGCGCGCGTCGTTCTTCCGGATCAGCGCACTCGCGGCCTGGCGTGTTTCTTCATCGCGCGTCTGCAGGCGACGCAGCTCGGTCGTTTTCCGTTCGACGGTGTTTGCGTCTTTCGCGTTCATCGCCGCAACGAGCTCCGTCGCCGCGGCGCGTTTCTGCGTGAACGTCTTTGCGTGCGTCTCCTCGAGACTCTGGTATTCGGCGGCGTAGCGGCTGTTGCGCACCTTCTCGCTCTGCACCGGATTGAACGAGAGCGGCGGCGCGACGAACTGGTAGAAGACGAACACCATCGCGCCGACGAAGAGGATGAAGAACTGCATCGGCACTTTGACGAGGCCGTTGAAGAGGAGGCCGAGCCGCGATTGCGCGATCGTTTCGCCGGTGAGGTAACGCTGCACCTGCGACTGGTCGGTGCCGAAATAGGCGAGCGCCACCATCAGGCCGCCGAAGAGGCCGGACCAGAAGTTGTACGGCGTCGAGAGATCGAACGAAAAGTCGATGACGTTGATGCGGCCCATCCGCCCCGCAACGCGCACCGCATCGGTGAAGCCGACGCCGTTCGGCAGCGACTTCATCGCCACGAACAGCGCGATGGCCATGCCGGCCAGCGAGATGAAGAGCTGGTGCATCTGCGTCCAGCTGACCGCCTTCGTGCCGCCGGTGGCGGTGTAGAGGATGACCAGCACGCCGATGGCGAGCGTGGTCAGCTGGATGTTCCAGCCGAGGACGAGCGAGACGATGAGCGCGGGGGCATACAAGGTCATCGCCGTACCGAGACCGCGCTGAATGAGAAAGAGCATCGCGGTCAGCGTGCGCGTGCCGACGCCGAAGCGGGTCTCGAGATATTCGTACGCGGTGAAGACGCGCAGGTTGTGAAAGATCGGAACGGCCGTGATCGAGAGGATGACCATCGCGATCGGCAGCCCGAGGTAGAACTGCACGAAGCGCATCCCGTCGGTGTAGGCCTGGCCGGGCGTGGAGAGAAACGTGATCGCGCTGGCCTGCGTGGCCATGACCGAGAGCGCGATCGTGTACCACTGCAGCTGGCGATCGGCGAGCAGGTACTGTTCGAGGCGCTGTTGTCTGCGGCCCTTCCAGAGGCCGTACAACACGATGGCGGCGAGCGTCGCGCCGAGCACGATCCAGTCGATCGCGCTCATCGAAACGCTCTCACGAACCAGTAGAACAACGCCACTTCGGCCGCCAGTGCGAGCAGCACCGCGGTGTAGAGGTTGCGCCAGCTTCCGCCCACCGGCGGCGGCGTTTCAGTGGTCATCAGTGCGCGGATTCTCGCTTGCCGGCCATCGTCTTCTATGTCGCCTCTGTTACTTCGCGGACACGAGATTCACAAAAGCCTTGATCGCCCCCGGCACGCCCGCGGGCAACTGGCGCCACCACGCGTACGACGTGTAGATGAACGTTCCCTTGCCGTGCTTCGCCATCAGCTCGCCGCCCGCCCTGGCCGGCTCGCCCGGATCGTTCGACGACAGCACGGTCGTGTAGCGCGGATCCCAGTCGGCGGTGAAGTAGAGACCGCGTTCCTGCACCCAGTCGTTGAAGTCGGCCTGCGCGATCCTGTTCGGCGTGGTGAGCAGCGGTGATTTCTCGTCGACGAACGTGACCGGCGCTTCTTCGACGGTCACGCGGTCGCGCGAGATCTTGAAGGGATACGGACCGGGCGCGGCCACCGCGAGATCGTCGAGCGTGTTGTATTGCACGACGTACGTTCCGCCGTTCTCGACGTACTTCATCAGCTTGTCGTGCGCGAGGCGCAGACGCTTGCGCGTGTTGTACGCGCGAATGCCGGCCACCACCGCATCGTATTTCGCGAAATCGGCGCGATCGAGATCGGCGTCGCTGAGCAGCGTCACGTCGTAGCCCACCTGGCGCAGCGTGTCCGGCACCTCGTCGCCCGAGCCCATGATGTAGCCGACGCGCGCGCCGCGATGTTTGATGTCGGCGCGCACCACGCGCGCAACGGCATCGCCGAAGACGCGCTGCGCCGGAATGTGCGGATAGTCGATGTCGACGATGCCGCTGCTGATGCCCGAGACTTCCGCGCGGATCGCGGCGATCGATTCCCCCGCCGGCGGCGTGACGGTGAACGTGGCCTGCTGTTCATCGCCCTTGCCGCTGAACTTCACATCGATCGACGCCGGCTCGACTTTCCATCCGTTCGGCACCGCGAGCGACGCTTTTCCTTCGGTCATGCCGTAGCTGCGCATCCAGATGCTCACCGGCCGCGCTTTCGCCTCCGGGAAGATGTAGACGTGCGAGCCGAGTCGCACCGACACCGGCGCGACGACATCGACCTGGCGCGTCTGTTCCCCTTTCACCGGATCGGTCCAGCGATACACGGCCGGCACGGTGAAGATCAGCGTGTTCATCGACGGATCGTCGAGCGTGACGTTGATCGGCAGCGTCGGATGATTTTCGGGACGCCCGATCAGCAGCTGATGCGTGACCGTGTAGAGCCCTTTCTTCGGATCGAGCTCGAGCCAGTAGGGCTGCGAGCGGCCGTACTCCGCCGGCATCTTGATGACCAGATCGGTCTTCACCGGCTTGTTGTTTTCGAGCAGGACGCCCGGCGCCTTGCTCGGTGCGGCGTACAGCGACGCGACCATCGAGAGGCGGAACGGATAGGTCGAGCGGTTCACGACCGTGACGCTCACCGGCAGCTCGCCGCCGGGAGTGACGGTGGAGTCGGCGGCGGCGACGTCGATGGCGATGCCGGCGCAGTCGCGGATCGCGTCCATGATCTCGCGGCGCTTCGTTTCGAGCCACGGCATGTTGACGTCGGACCAGGCATCGTTCGCGTGCAGTTGCTCGAGGACGTTCAGCGCCTGCACGAGCAGCGGCACGGTCGCTTCCGGTTTGTCTTTGTCGAACGTGTCGGCCGCGCGCTGCAGGATCGCGCCGACTTTCTCGCCGCCGGGATAACGCGACCAGCTCGTGTTCACCCCTTCGAAGAGATCGGTGGTCGCGGGCTCGCCGTTGCGGAGATCGAAGTAGTTGAGCAGCGTGCCGCGGCGTTCCGCGGAGCCGAAGCCCTGGCTCTTGTGCTGGCTGCGGCTCTCGGCCGCGATCTCGGTGTACGCGCGTCCGAGCAGCGCGTTGAATGCGCCGAGGTCGACGCGCAACGACTTCGCAACGGCGGGATCGTTCGGATCGATCGGACGGCCGAAGGAGAAGCGGTTCCAGAAAATCCGCTTCGCCTGCCAGGGGCGAACGTAGGCGAGTTGCTCGGGAAACTTCGTCGGATCGGCGGCGGTGGTGAAGGCTTCTTCGGCCAGCATCGCCGAGGCGGTGTGATGCCCGTGCCCCCCTTCGCCGGTGATCGGAAAGCGCGTGACGATCACGTCGGGCTGGAACCTGCGGATGGCCCAGACGACGTCGGCGAGCACCGCGTCGTGGCCCCACGTCTCCAGTGTTTCCTGCGGATTCTTCGAGTAGCCGAAGTCGAGCGCGCGCGTGAACATCTGTTCCGCGCCGTCGATGCGCCGGGCGGCCAGCAGCTCCTGCGTGCGGATCAGTCCGAGGAGCGGACCCTTTTCGTCGCCGATCAGATTCTGTCCGCCGTCTCCGCGCGTGGCCGAGAGGTACGCGGTGCGCAGCAGGCGCTCGTTCGCGAGGTAGGCGAGGAACGCGGTGTTCTCGTCATCGGGATGCGCGGCGACGTAAAGCGCGCCGCCGACGACGTTCAGTTTGCGCAGCGCGAGCTGCAGCTGCGCCGCATCGCGCGCGAACGCGCTGGCAGTCAGGACACACGTCAGGAGAAAAAGAAACGCTTTCCGCATGGCGCGAGATAGTCTCACCGGTGACCAGTGGAGCTCAATCACGACTCTGTGAATCTGCCTGAACACGATGTGGCAATCATCGGCCTCGGCGCCGCGGGACTGACGGCCGCCATCTTCGCGAAACGCGCCGCGCCGCACGCGCGGATCATCGCCTACGACGCGGCGCCGAAGATTGGCGCGAAGATCCTCATTTCCGGCGGAGGCCGCTGCAACGTGACGCACCACGCGGTCACCGCCGCCGACTTCAACGGCAATCGCAATGCGATCGCGAAGGTGCTGCGGACGTTTCCGGTCGAACAGACGATCGCCTGGTTTGCAGAGTTGGGCGTGACGCTGAAGCGCGAGGAAACGGGGAAGCTCTTTCCGACGACCGACAAGGCGCGCACGATCGTCGACGCCTTGCTGCGCGCGTGCGAGGGAATCGAGCTCGTGCTGAACGCGCGCATCACCTCACTCGCCGCGATTCGTGCGAAGCGGATCATTCTCGCCACCGGCGGCCGCAGCGTCCCCAAAACCGGCAGCGACGGCAGCGGCTACGCGCTCGCACGCGAAGCGGGACACACGATCACGGAGGTCTTTCCCGCGCTCGTTCCGCTCGTGCTCGAAGAGTCTTCGTGGATGCGCTCGCTCAGCGGCACGAGCGTCGAGGCGGAGCTGTCGGTGCGCTCGTCGACCGGGCGCGTGCTGACGAGACAGCGCGGGTCACTGCTCTTCACGCACTTCGGCTTGAGCGGACCGGTGGCGCTCGACGTCTCGCGACACTGGATTGCCGCACGACACGACGACGCCGGGGCGACGCTGGTCGCGAACTTTCTGCCGGGCGAGTCGTTCGAGTCGATCGAAGCGACGCTGATGCGCGAGAAGAATCCGCGCGCCACCGTCGCCAGCGTGTTGCGCGGGCGGATGCCGGAGCGGCTGCTCGATGTGCTCGCGTCGCCGCAGGTTCTCTCGTCCTTGCGCAGGGAGGATCGGCGGCGCGTCGTGCGCGCGCTCGTCGAGACCGTCGTTCCGGTGGAACGCGATCGCGGCTTCGACTACGCCGAGGTGACGGCGGGCGGCGTGCCGTTGTCCGAGGTGGATCTTTCGACGATGCAGTCGCGAAAACGCGCCGGGCTGTTTCTGTGCGGGGAGATCCTCGACGTCGACGGGAGAATCGGCGGCTTCAATTTTCAGTGGGCGTGGGCGAGTGGACGGCTGGCGGGACGGAGCGCGGCCGCTCCGTCCGCCTGAAACGTTTTCCTGAAACGTGCGCCTAGACGCTGGCCCAGCGCCGCAGCAGGTTGTGATAGACGCCGGTCAACTGCAGCGTCGCGGCATGCTCCGGCGGCAACTGCTGAATCGCGAGATCGAGATCGAACAGTATCGTTCGCTCGCTGTCTTCGCGAACCATGCTCTGGATCCAGAAGAAACTCGAGACGCGCGCACCGCGCGTCACCGGCCGCACGTGATGCAGGCTCGTCGAGGGATAGAGCACCATCGAGCCGGCCGGCAGCTTGATCGATTGGATCCCATACGTATCTTCGATCACCAGCTCGCCGCCGTCGTATTCGCCCGGATCGGTGAGAAACAACGTCGCCGACAGATCGGTGCGCACGTAGTTGAACGTGCCGGGCACCTGGCGAATGGCGTTGTCGACGTGGGAGCCGAAGGCCTCGCCGCCCTGGTAGCGATTGAAGAGCGGCGGAAAGACGTGCAGCGGCAGCGCGGCGGATCGGAAGAGCGGGCTGCGCGCGAGCGCGCGCGTGATCAACCCGCCCACTTCGCGCGCCGCCGGATGCCCTTCGGCGATCTGCTGATTGTTTTTCGCGCGCGCGGACTGGTGGCCCGCGGTGACGCGGCCGTCGATCCATTCGGCCGTATCGAGAAGCGCACGCGCCTGCTGCACTTCGTTGGGAGCCAATACATCGGGGACGTTCAGCAGCATCAGAAATCCCACTCCGCGTTGACGACGAACGAACGCCCGGGGCCCGGCACGTAGTGGCCGCCGCCGACGCGGTCGACGTACGTCTCATCGGCGAGGTTGTTGACGTTGAGGCGCAGCGTGAGCGACGAGCTCACCGCATACGACGCCATCGCGTTCAACAGCCAGTAACTCGGCACCTCGGCGGTGTTCGTGGCATTGCGGAAGACGGAGTCCATGTACTGCGCGCCGCCGCCGATGGTCATGCGCGGCGAGACGCGCGCGTCGGTCCAGAGGTTGAGCGAGTGTTCCGGCACCATCGCCAGCTCCGCCCCCTGTTCGAGCGGATTGGCCGAGGCGACGAACTCGCTGTCGAGGAAGGCGTAGCCGCCGAGAATCGACCAGTTGTCGGTGATCTTTCCGGTGATGCCGAGCTCGACGCCGTTGACACGCTGTTTGCCGTCGAGCACGAACGGCTCGGTGGTGGCGTTGCGCGTGCGCGCGTTCGTCTTCTCGGTGCGGAACACCGCCGCGGTGGCGATGGCCCGTCCGCCGAGGGTTTCCCATTTGCCGCCGACCTCGAGGTTCTTCGTTTTCTCCGGCTCGAGGTTCACGTTGTTCGCGGAGGTCGGCACATCGCTGAGACCGGCGCCGCCGGCGGCGGCTTCGACCGAAGGGTTGAACGACGTCCCGCCGCTGGCGTAGAGGCTCATGTTCGTGCGCGGCTTGAAGACCACGCCGCCGTTCCAGCTGAGCATCGAGTCCTCGCGGCCGAGCTTCGTCACCGCCTTCGTCGTGGCGTTCGTGAGCGTGTAGTCGACGTCGATCGTGTCGTAGCGCAGGCCCGCCGTCACTTCCCAGCGCGAGCCGAGCTGCATGGTGTCGAACGCGTAGACCCCGAGGGCGTCGAGGTTCGTGTCTTCGGGATTGCCGTTGTTCACCGGCATCGGCCCGAGAGGATGTTGAGACGGATCGGGATCGGAGAGATTCGTCTGCGGCTGGTTCGTCGTCTGCGCCTGCCGTTTGATGAACGTCGTCTCGCGCGAGGCCTCGAGGCCGAACACGGCGGAGTGCCGACCGATCTTCGTGCTGAGCGTGGTCTGGTTGGCGATCTGGCCGTTGTCCATCAGACGCTGCTGCAGCTGGCGGTTCGGCGGACGCGGCGCGGTGATGGCGGAGTCGCGATGGTTGTCGGCCCAGCGGGAGACGTTGCGCAGCGTCCAGCCGTCGCGGAGGTCGTGCTCGAAGATCGCGCTCGCGGCGTCGGCGCTCACGTCTTCGTAGTCGTAATCGCGCAGGCCGTAGAAGTTCGATTGATCGGCGCGCGGCTCGGTTTCGAACGCGGCCCACGGGAGACCGTAGTCCGGAACGTTGTTCTGCGTGAGGTGCTGATAGCCGAGGGAGAAACGCGTCGGTTTGCCGATGCCGAAGGCGAGCGTCGGGGCGACGCCCCAGCTTTCGTTCTTCACCACGTCGCGGCCGGCCACGCCCCCTTCGTTCATCATCGCGTTGAAGCGGAACGCGCCGCCGATCGATTCGAGCGGCACGTTCGTGTCGAACGTCGCGCGCTGATGTTCGGCGGAGCCGCTCTCGATCGACGCGCGCGAAAAGGCCTGCAATTTCGCCGCTTTGGTGACGATGTTGATCGAGCCGCCGGTGGCGCCGCGGCCCGCGATCGCGCCGGCCGGACCTTTGATCACCTCGACCTGCTCGATGTTGAACGCATCGCGCGAGTAGGCGCCCGCTTCGCGCAGCCCGTCGAGCGTGACGTCGTTGCCGGTGCTGAAGCCGCGCATCGAGAACGTGTCGCCCGGCAATCCGCCGCCGCCTTCGCCCGCCTGGAACGTGATGCCGGGCGTGTTGCGCAACACGTCGCGCAACGTCGTCGCCCCCTGGGCGGTGATCGTCTCCTCGGAAATGACGTTGATCGTGCGCGGCGTCTCGAGGATCGGGCGGGTCATCTTCGGCGACGACACTTCCGGCGTCGAGGCGCCGACGTCGATCGTTTCGGCCAGCGCCGGCATCGTCAGCGTGACGGTCTGGCGATTGGCGATGCGCCACTCGATGCCGCTGTTCGCGAGCAACTGCGTCAGCGCTTCCTCGGTCGTCATCGTGCCGTTCACGCCGCCGGTGTCGATGTTCGCAAGCACCTCACGATCGAACATCACCCGCACGCGCAGGCCGCTCGCCGTCTCGAACGCACGCAGCGCATTCTCGAGCGATCCGGCCGCGATCGCGAACTGCCGCAGCGGCAGCTCGGCCGCCGGCGTGGCGCCGTTTTTCGCGGCGACGTGCGGGGGCGGCGCTTGTGCGTCCGTCGTTTGCGTGGCGAAGGTGGAACAGGCGACGAGAGCTCCGACTGCGAATCTCTTCCGAAGCGATTTGGCGCGACGACCACTCATGATGCGAATTCCTTTCGTTTGAGCCAGCCGCGGAAGCGGCGGATGGCGAGAGCGATTCCGGTGTAGACGAGGACCGCGGAGGCGAGAGACGCGAGCATGGCGATGGTCTGTCCGAAGAGGCCGCCCGCTTCGCCGGTGTGAAGCCAGCGCAGCCAGGCGCGCGCTTTCTGTCCCGCTTCCTGCTGCGCGTAGGTCTTGTGCTCGACGACCTGCCCGCTCTTCGGATCGAGCATCAGCTGCGAGCGTTTGTCGGGCCGCGTGCCGTTCCCTTCGTCGACGTTGACGCTGATCGGTCCCTTCGACGAGAGCGGCAGGCGCAGGCTGAGCGACTGCCACCGCGGCACGTTGCGATTCGCCCCGGCGATCGCGGCGTCGACGATGCGATCGAGCTTCCGCGGGTCGGTGGCCTTGCGCGGTCCGCGTTCCGCTCCGCCGCCCTGCTGCGGTGCCTGCTGCGGCGGCGGAGGTGTGCTGCCGAACGCGCGATAGACGAGGCGCGAGGCCCACGGATACGAGATCACCACGCCGCTGAAGACCACCAGCACGAGCGGCAGAAACGACCAGATGCCGAGCACGTTGTGCCAGTTGAAATCGCGCGCCTTGCCCCTCAGCCCGCCGCGAAACCAGAGTGCGTTGCGCAGCGCGTTGCGTGTGCGCGGCACCCAGATCCAGAAGCCGGAGAGCACGATGAAGAAGAAGGCGAGGTTCGCGGCGCCGGTGATCCTGCGTCCGCCGTCGCGGTTCTCGCCGTCGAGCATGAGCCAGCGATGCGCGTCTTCGATCTTGTGCAGCGTGCGGCGCAGTCCGACTGCTCCTTCGCCGAGCACCGTGCCGGTGGCGCGATCGACGAAGAGCGTCTTCTCGCGGCCCATCGCCACGGTGACCGGCGCATGCGGATCGGAGCGGAGCGTGAGGTTGGTGGCCTGGCCTTCTTTCGGAAGGAGCTGGGAGGCGGGCAGCATCGTCGTGCCGGTGGAGCGGACGTCGCGTTCGGCACGGGCGAGCATCTGCCGCTGGTAGGCGAGGAGGACGCCGGTGACGGAGAGGATGAAGATGACGATGCCGGCGAGAACGCCCGCGGTGAGGTGCAGCCAGAAGAAGATTTTTCGGAACGGCATGTGCAGTTTGCTATTGAGACTCAGTCGCAATTGAAATCGATGCGCGGACAGTAGGCGCATCGGTGGCGTTCGTCAAGAGGGTTTTGCGCGTTTCGGCTCCCGGAAGGCGGAATCGGCGCGACTCGGCAACGCGACGTTTCAGGCGGGCCGCACCCGCGGCCCGGCGCTTCCCCTGCATACACTCCTGCTCGTGCACCGCGATCGCACTCTGCCGTGGTCCGTCTTTGGCGTATTCGTCGTGCTGACGCTGCTGGCGACCTGGTACGTGTGGGAGTCGACGCGCGCGGCCGATCGAGCCCGATTCGAGAACGCGGTGCAGTCGACGCGCGATGCTCTCGGCGCGCGCATCGATACCTATCTGAACGTCCTCACCGCCGTGCGCGGACTGGCCGTCGCCGACCCCACCCGCCCGCGCGGAGAATTGATCGCCTACATCCGCAGCCTCAACGTGCAGCGGCGCTATCCGGGCGTGCAGGGGATCGGCGTTTCGATCCGCATCTTTCCCGATGACGTCGACGATCTCGAGAACGAGATGCGCAGCGAGGGCTTCGAAGAGTTTCGCATCACGCCGGCCACGCCGCGCCCGGAGTACCACGCGATCGTGGTGCTCGAGCCGCTCGATCGCCGCAACCGCGCGGCCATGGGCTACGACATGTTCACCGAGCCGCGGCGGCGCGACGCGATGATGCGGGCGCGCGACAGCGGACGTCCGGCCGCGTCGGCACCGGTCACGCTCGTGCAGGAGATCGATGCGGCGAAACAGCCCGGCTTTCTCATCTACACGCCGCTCTACGTCACCGGCACCACGCCGCAGACGCTCGACGAACGCCGCCGCGCGCTGATCGGGTTCGTCTACGCGCCGTTCCGCGCGCACGATTTTCTCACCGGCATTTTCGGCACGCAGCGCAGGCCGGAGATCGGCTTCGAGATTCGCGACAACAATCGTCTGCTCTATCGCACGCCCGATCTTCCGGCGCATCCGCGTTTCGCGCAGGACGGAACGATCGACGTGGCCGGACGCCGCTGGGAGGTGCGCTGGATCTCGCGGCGGCAGGGGCGCGGCGCGTCGGCGATGCTCGCGTTCGGCACGTTCGTCGGCGGCATGATCATCGCCACGCTGCTGATGCTGCTCGTGCGGACGCAGTTGCGCGCGCGCGCCGAAGCGGAGCGCACGACCGAGCGGCTGCTCGAATCGGAGGCGGCGCTGCAGAAGGCCAATCGCGCGAAGGATGAGTTTCTGGCCACGCTCTCACACGAGCTGCGAACGCCGATGACTGCCATCCTCGGGTGGTCGCAGATGCTGGAGGAGGAAGACCTCGCGCCCGAGGTGCAGCGCGACGGTCTCGACTCCATTCGCCGCAGCGCGAAAACGCAGGCGCAACTCATCGAGGATCTGCTCGACGTCTCGCGCATCACCTCCGGCAAGATGCGCATCGATCCGCGGCCGGTCGAGCTCGCGCCGGTGGTCGCGTCGGCCATCAACACGGTGCGCACCGCCGCCGACGTGAAAGGGGTGCGCATCATTCCCGACATCGCCGGCGACGTCTGGGTCAAAGGCGATGGTCAGCGACTGCAGCAGGTGGTCTGGAATCTCCTGTCGAACGCGGTGAAGTTCACCGGCCGCGACGGCGAGGTGCGCGTCGAACTGCGCGCCGCCGAGCGGGACGCGATCATCGAAGTGTGCGACACCGGGCAGGGGATCGACCCGGCATTCATGCCGTTCGTCTTCGAGCGCTTCCGCCAGGCCGATGGCTCGAGCACGCGCCAGCACATGGGGCTCGGACTCGGTCTGGCCATCGTGCGGCATCTGCTCGAGCTGCATGGCGGCACGATTGCGGCGGAGAGCCGCGGCATCGGACATGGCGCGACGTTCCGGGCGGTGTTGCCGCTGCTGCGCGAGCGCACGCCGATCGCCGCTCCGCAATCGCCGGCCACGCGGCACGATCGTCTGCAGAATCTGCGCGTGCTCGTCGTCGACGATGACGACGAGGTGCGCAAGTACGTGTCGAGCGTGCTGATGCGCAGCGGCGTGGAGGTGCGATGTGAATCGAGTGCGCGTGCGGCGCTCGACGCGCTCGAGCTCTTTCCCGCCGACGTCGTGCTCACCGACCTCGGCATGCCGGACGCGGACGGCTTCGATCTCCTGCACTGGATTCGCAACACCACGCTCGAACGCACGCGCAACGTGCCGGTGGTCGCGCTCACGGCGTTTGCGATGCCGGAGGATCGGCAGCGCGTCGAGGAAGGCGGCTTCCAGGGGTACATCACGAAGCCGGTCGAGCCGGAGATGCTGCGCGCGGGCGTGGTGCGGGCGTTGATCCGAGTGGATGAGTCCGAAATGAAATGAATCCACTGCCGGCGACATTCTGGTGAATTCATTGACGCATCAAGGATCGATGCCTAGAGTGTCGCCAGTCCATGTCGATTCAACGTGAGATCAAGCAGGGGCGGCCGTTTGCCGCCGCAACGCAGGAAGCGACCGTGGCCGTGTTGCGCACGGCCGATCTGATGCGCCGCTCGCTCGCCGAGGTCCTCGACCCGTTCGACATCACCCTGCAGCAGTACAACGTACTGCGCATTCTGCGCGGTGCGGGAGCGGACGGATTGCCGACGCTGGAGATCGCCGAACGGATGATCGAGCAGACGCCCGGCATCACCCGCCTCATCGACCGGCTCGAGCTCAAGAGACTGGTGACGCGCGTTCGTTGCGAAACCGACCGGCGCCAGGTCTTCTGTCACATCACCGAAGAAGGGCTGCAGCTGCTGTCGAAGCTCGAGCGGCCGATTCGCGACGCGGAAGACCAGTCGCTTTCCACGCTCAGCGAGAGCGAGCTCGCGCAACTGATTGCGCTGCTCGAAAAAGCCCGTAACGGATTGCACGCTGCGCTGATCGCGCGGCGTGAGGTTTCAGACCAGGAGGTTAGAGGATGAAAGTCATTCGTGTCCTGTTGTTCGCCGCGCTCGCGGCCACTCCGCTGCTCGCCCAGACGCCGGCTGCCGCCCCGGCCACGGAGGCGTGGAGCATCGACAAAGCCCATTCGATGACGCAGTTCAAAGTGCGTCACATGATGGCCAACGTGGTCGGCCAGTTCCGCGACTTCGACGCGAACATCAACGTCGATCGTGCGAACCTCGCCAACTCGACCGTCGAGTTCACCATTCAGGCGACGAGCATCGACACCGGCAACACCAATCGCGACGAGCATCTGCGCAGCGCCGACTTCTTCGACGTGGCCAAGTTCGCGACCATCACGTTCAAGAGCACGTCCATCAAAGCGAAGTCGAAGGATTCGTTCGACGTCACCGGCGACTTCACGATGCACGGCGTCACCAAGCGCGTCACCATTCCGGTGACGTTCCTCGGCTTCGGCAAAGATGCGCGCGGCAACGAGAAGGCCGGCCTCGAGATCGAGACCACGCTGAACCGCAAGGACTACGGCGTGGTCTGGAACCGCAACCTCGACGAAGGTGGTCTGCTCCTCGGCGACGACGTCAAGGTCATGATCAACCTCGAGCTGAACAAGAAAAAGTCGTAACGCGTCGTGAACGCGCCGGCGAATCCGCCGGCGCGTTCAATGCACCGCGAACTCCGGACTGTTCTCCAGACACTCGATCACGGCGCGCAGGATCTCCGTTGCGTTGACCGGCTTGATCACCACATCACACACACCGGTCGTGGCCAGCGCCTCTCGAATGGCATCCGCATCGTCTCCGGTGATCACGATGACGCGCGGCAGCAACTCCGCACGCTCGCGATAGATCCACTCCACAAGATCGAGCCCGTGACGCGGCTCGCGATGCACGTCGATGACGAGCGCCGCGTACGGCGAGAGATTGCGCGAACGGATCTCGGCGAGATCCGCAACGACGTCGACCGCGAATGATTTCTGCTCGAGCACCACGCGTACTGCGGTCGCAACGGCCGCGTTCGGCTCACTCAGTAGAACTCGGTACATCGGGAAAGATTCATCTCAGGATGTGTGCCAGTTGCTGTTATCGTCGATGGAAATGAAACGTCTGCTGTTGTTGCATCCGGACGGAGACGTCTACGCGGCTGTCGAGCGCACGCTTTCGCGCATGGGAGTGACCACGGATGTCGTGCAGAGTGCCGACGACGTGCTGCTGCGCCTCGATTCCCATCATCACGGCCTGGTGGTCGTCGATCGCATTCTCGCGGGAACGCGGATGGACGAGATCCTGACGTCGCTGCGCGCGCAAACTTCGCCGAAGCCGATCGTGATCGTGACATCGACGAATGACGGCGATCTCGATCCGAACGTCGTCAGCCTGGTCGTGCCGGCGTCGTACGACGTCTCGGCTCTGGTGGGTGTGATTCTCGCGTGCGCGACCGAGCCGCGGCCGATCCCCGAAGACGATTTCGGCGCGTCGGCCTCGGACGCGTCGATGGATACGGCGGGCTGACGCCCGCCGTTTTCGTTCGATCTCAGTTCCCGCTCAATTCCATCGCGCGACGCAACTCTCGAGTGCACCCTTCTGCGCGCCGGTGATCACGCCGTTCTTCATCCACTCGTTGAGCAGTTTCGCCACGCTGCTGACGAACTGTCCGTGATTCTTCGCCGCTGCATGCAGCGCGGTGAGTTGATCGGTGAGCGAGCAGCCATTCGCGTTCACCGGATTGGCCACCCCGCTGTCGCAGCCGTCGAGAATCACCGTCGGACGCGCATCGCCGGTGGCGCAGTTGTCCTGGTCATCGGCGAAGCCGTCGCCATCGTGATCGGTCATGACGAACAAGACGACGCCGTCATGATCGCTCGGCGCTGCCGCGGAGCTCGGCGCATCGGCATTGGCGTGACCGAACGCCGCGCCGCGCACGAACGGATTCAGGGCCGTCGACGTGAGCGTGTGATCGAGCACCTGCGCGACGCCTTCTTCGACGTACGAGTAGCGATCGTTCGCCGCGACCGTCAGCACCTGATTCGTGAGGCCGGCGTTCGCGGTGACGGTGTGCATCACGTCGACGTAGCCGTCGTCGAACGGGAAGGCGTTGAAGTCGCCGGTCACGACGACGCGCGTTCCGGACGGCAGCGCATTCACGTAGTCGGCGAGCTTCTCCGCCTGGAGCTCGCGCTTCTCCCGCACGCGCGCGGAGGTCTCGACGTCGATCAGCGAGCGTTGATGCACGGCGATGACCGCGATCGGATACGGCGCGCCGTTGCCGGTGTACGAGCCTCGAAGCAGCAGCGGCGGACGATCGTTGAGCAGTGCGGGCGCGTTGGTGTTCGGATCGATCCAGGTGTCGTTCGCGCCGAGTTGCTCGATCGCGTCGACAGAGAGGGTGTCGCGCACGAGGAAGCCGACGTCGATGCCGCCGACGTCGTTCCCTTCTTCGAGATAGGCGGTGTAGCTCACGCCGGCGTCGTCGAAATGAATCTGATCCGCGAGGTCCTGAAGCGTCGAAAGGTTCTCGACCTCGGAAACAGCGACGACGTCGGGCGAGCCGAGGACGTTGCGCACCAGCTGAGAGAACGACGAGAGGCGCGCGGCATACACAGCGGGCGCGGTCACCGGCTCGCCGAGGAGTGGGTCGTCGTTCGTGTCGAAGAGACGGAACAGATTCTGCGCCGCGACCGTCATCTCACCGGCGTTGCGTGCGCGCGGCCCGCGCGGATAAAGCGGATTCGTGTACGCGAGGCTCGTCGTCCAGATGCTGTAATCGCCGAACTCGTACGTGAGCGGGCCCTCGGCGAGCGTGATCGTCGCGCCGCCGACGATCGATGGTGCGGCGCCGCCGAGTCCCGTCGGATCGACGTCGAGAATCTCCGGATGCGCGTTTCCGGCGATGCCCGGCACACGGAACGGACGCGTGCTCGCGGCGACGATCATCGTTTCGCCGAACTGGTCGGTGCCATCGCACGCCGCGCCGTTCGTCACACGGACGAGCATCCCTTCGCGCGTCTCGAAGTTCGAGACTCCGGCGGCAAGCGTCGTGTACGCGGGGAGCGGCTGGTTGTGTGTATCGACGGTGACGACGAGACCGGCGTTCGTGAATTCCGTGAGGTCGAAGAACTCGACGACCGTTCCCTGCACGTCCACCTGATCGCCGGGCTGCACTGCCGGCGCGCTGCTGGTGAAGACGTAGATGCCGTTCGAGGTCGCGCTGCTGGCATCGGCGCGATAGTCGGGCGTCTGCATGAAGAAGCCCTGCGAGCCGACGGCGGTGACGATGTTGTCGCGCGTCTCGACGGTTTGTCCGGCATACGGAGAGGCGTTGCCGCTGCCCTGGATCTCGAAGATCTCGTAGACCGTCGCCGGCGGAGGCGGCGGTGGCACCGCGTTGTGCACGCCGAGCCCGGAGAACTCGTTCGTCGCGAAGCCGTCCCACTCGATGCTCGGATCGAAGGTGTTCGTGCCGTTCGGGTCGCCGGTGGTCACGCCCGGCTTGCGACGGATGGTGTTGTCTTCCGTCGAGACGAGACCGGTGCCCCACTGCGTGCCGGGATCGAAGCCGATCTGTCCGAGCACATCGACGAACGAGGCGCTCGGCACGTGATAGAGTGCGACGGCATCATCACCGTTGAACCACCCCGCGCCGTTGAACGCATCGGCCTGCGCCTGGATCACCGGCGAGGCCTGCGTGTGAGACACGACGAAGACGTCGCCGGCGGCCACGGTACCGGCGAGCGAGATCGTCAGACCCGCGCTCGCCGATCCGTTGAAGTACATGCGGATCTGGTAATTGGCCATGTTCACCGGCGCGCCGGTGCCGTTGTAAATCTCGATGGCCTTGTTGTTCGACGTCCCTTCGACGTATTCGGAAATGAAAATCCCGCTCTGCGCGAACGACGGCAGCGCGAACAGAAACAGGGCGACGGCGGCACAGAAATACTTGCGCACAGGTCTCTCCTCTGGATGTAGGGAAGGAAATCTGTGCGCAGTGTACCCGAGCTAGTGAATGACGGCTAACGCCTTCTCCGTTGCGTGTAACAACGCCGTGGCACCGACCGGCGCGCCGGTGGCGTTTTTCATCCACTGATCCGGCGGCAGGCTTCCGTACTTCGACATCCGCTCGAACTCCGCGCCGAGATTGCCGGCCTTCTCGATCTGTTCTTCGATCTGGAAGGCGATGAGATGTCCGATCGGATAGTTCGGCAGATAGAGGAAGTTGTTGACCATGTGTGCGTAGACGCCGAGGAGCGTGACGTCCTTCTTGTTGAAGACCGGCGCGTAATACTTGTTCCACACCTCTTTCGCGATCTGCACGGTCGCGGTCTTCAACTGTTCCGGAGTCGCCTCGGGGTGGTCGTACATCCAGTGCCACATCTGCATTTCGACCAGCGCGACGCCGGCGATCTCGTACGTGCCCCAGAAATCATTGAGGGTCTGGAAGGCGCGCGATTCGGCGTTGGGGCTGGCCAGTCCGAGGAGCTCGAGATCCTTCGCCTGGAAGACGAAGGCGAGTGCTTCGGTGAACGCGGTATTCGGCACGCCCTGCAGCGTGTAGTAGTCGATGTGCTTGAGGGAGAAGACCTGCTCGACGTTGTGGCCCATCTCGTGGACCGCGATGTTGAAGCCCTTGTAGTCCATCCCTTCCTTGCCGACGCGCGTGCGCAGGCGGGGGTTGTCTCCGCGGCGTCCGGACCCGAGCGCATGCCCTGATCCGCGCGCGGGATCGACTTCGATGTTCGCGGCGAGATAGTCGGCGCGTTCTTTCGTGAAGCCGAGACCGACGAGGAGAGCGGCCATGTCTTTCTTGTACGCCTCCGCGGTCGGATAGCGTTTGCGCGTGATCGCGTCGAGCTCGGCCTCGGTGTATTTGCCGCGCGCGCGGAAGCCGTTGTACCAGAGGTCGAACGGCTCGAGCTTGCGGCCGAGACGCTTCTCGATCAGCTTCGCCACGCGCGGCACCAGCGGCGACGAGACCACTTCCTCCAGCATCGCCTGCACGCGCGACTCGAGCATCTGCCGCCCTTCTTCGAACGAGCGCTGAATGTGCGTCGGTGCGGTGGGCGAGTAGGGATCGACCAGCTTCGATGCGCGGAACGTCGACAGGATCTTCGCGTAACGCGTGTCGGGCTCGCGCGCGTTCGTCACCTTCGACGGCGCGGGACGCCCTGCTCCCTCGGAGTCATCGACCGCGGCCGCCTTCACCTCGTTCGTGTACGGGTTCCAGTCGAGATGCGGGTTGTCGACGACGTCGTTCGGGATCGACTGATCGACGATCCGTTCCATCACGCGCTGCACCAAGCGCTGCTTCGGCAACCCTTCTTTCGGGTCGAGGCTGTAGTTCGCCTTGATCTCGTCGCGCAGGTTCCAGTGCTCGAGCAGACGCATCTTCGCGGGGAAGAGGCGATTGCCCTTGTCGTCGACGAGGTGATGCATCCAGATGTTGTACGTGGCCACGTACTGCGATGCGTCCGCGGCCGCCTTGCCGACTTCGAGATTCACCGACGAGGGGATGCGTTTCGAGAACGTCAGCGCGAGCGCGGTCTCGGCCCATTCACGGCGCGACCATTTCTCCCCCTGCGTCAGCCGTTCCTCGAGCGTCGTGATCGGGAAGTTGAGCAGGACGATGAAGGCGACCTTGTTGTTGAAGAAGTCGTCCGTGATGTGCGCGCCCGGCGCGTAGCCGGCCAGCACCTCGTCGAACGGATAGACGGTGCCGAGGTCGAGATCGGATTGCCACTGCAGATCGCGCGAGATCTCGGTCATGTGTCCGTAGATCGATTCGAGCAGGAACTGCATGCGCGTGAAGAGCGCATCGAGCGTCTGCTGGTCGCCCGCGAAATGCGTGCGCACCACGTCTTCGAACGCCGCCGCATCGCCATCCTCGGCGCGCCAGAACGCGGCCACCTGCTTCATCCCCCGCTGCAACCGCCCCCGCTGCGATTCTCCGTATTTCGCCACGAGCTCCGTTTCGAGCTTCTTCATCGAGTCATTCATGTCGTTGTTCTGTGCGAGCACCGGCGCCGCCAGCACCAGCGCGAGCACCGCGGCAAGAAGAGTTTTCAAGAGGCACCCCTTTCCGGAGTGGGATTGTAGTGGGAGCGCTGAATCCTCAATCCCCAATCCTCAATCCCCAATCCTCAATCCTCAATCCTCAATCCTCAATCCTCGAGTCCCCACCCGCCGGGGTGGTCCCGCTCCCACCCACCCCTGTTCCGCCGGCCACCCGGCCACGCGTGGTACCAAACCGTGTGATGACCGACACTTCATTTCGTAACGCACGGCACGCATCGAAGGAGCACGAAAGAAATGGCCAGCTACCGGATGGACGTCAATCACAACTGCACCACCTGCGCGCATCGTCATGGGTTCTGCGGCATGCCCGCCCAGAGCGTTCAGACGATGGACCGCATCAAATTCACGGCCATGTATCCGAAAGGAGCGCTGCTGTTCGTCGAAGGAGAACGGCCGCGCGGCGTGTTCGTGCTCTGCTCCGGCAAGGTGAAGCTCACCACGTCGTCGAGCGAAGGCCGCACGCTGATCGTGCGACTGTCGGAGCCGGGAGAAGTCCTCGGCGCGAGCGCGGTCCTGCTGCAGCGTTCGTACGAGATCTCGGCCGAAACGATCGAGCCGTGCCAGGTCAACTTCATCCGCACCGAAGAGTTCATGGCCTGGATCCAGAACGATCGCGACGCGATGATGAGCGTGGCCCGCCAGCTCAGCGGCGATTACTACGCGGCGCAGCGCGAGATCCGTTCCTTCGGCCTCGCCCAGACGACCTCCGAGAAGCTCGCGCGACTGGTGCTCGACTGGTGCGATGAAAGCGGCGAGCGCACCGACAAAGGCATTCGCCTGAAAGTGATGCTGACGCATGAAGAGATCGCGCAGATGATCGGCACGACGCGCGAAACGGTGACCCGGCTGCTGACCAGCCTGCGTACGAAGAAGGTCATCGAAGTGAAGGGCTCGACCGTGAACGTGATGCGCCCCGATGCCCTCGAGGCGATGGTCACGGTCTGACGAAGAGAGTGGAACGGGGGCTGTCTCTCAGCCCGCCGAGCAGTGCCCGCGCCGGCGGTATGGCTCGTCCCCGCCGGCGCATTTTTTTTTCGAAGCGCTGCGCTAATTCGTCGGACAGGTCTCGCAGTTCATGAACTGCGTCTCGGTGAGCTCGTGCCAGTTGCCATTGCCGTCCTTGCACCAGAACGTGAGGCTCTCCGATTCTTCCGTCGTGCAGTCGAAGTCTTCGACGTACGCGTAGCTGGCCGCGCTCCCCGTCTGATGGAGATGGCGGAGGCAATCCCACCATTCGTTGCCGGTGTTCGACGGGCCATTCTCTCCGCAACTGAAGAACATCACGTCGCGATAGGTCCCGAGCGGCGGAACGGGAGCAGGTCCCCAGATCACCGCAAAGAGATTCGGGCCGGCGAAGAGGCTGACGAGACAGACGACCACCAGGGCGATACGTTTCCGCAGTCCAGACATACTTACATTTCTCCTTCGAGCGGGAAGTCTACGCCTATGTTCTGCGCGTGGTTATGTTCTGCGTGTAGTACGGTGGGTTGCCTTCGCGGTCCACGGATCGTCGGGCCACGGATGCTTCGGGTAACGCGCGCGCAGCTCCTTGCGCACCTCCTGGTAGGCGCCGTTCCAGAAGCTGCGCAGATCGCGGGTGACCTGCACCGGCCGTCCGGCGGGGGAGAGCAGCGCGAACGTGACCGGCACCTGCCGCGGACCGACCTTCGGCGTGTCGGCCAGTCCGAAGAGCTCCTGCAGTTTCACCGACGCCACCACCGAACCGTCGTCCTGATAGTCGAGCTTCGCCGTGCGGCCGCTCGGAAGGTCGATGCGCTCCGGCGCGAGTTGATCGAGGCGATGCCGGTCGGCACCGAACTCGAGTCCCGCGAACGCGAGCCGCCGCGCCAGCGCGGGATCGATGTTCCGCCGCGCGTGCTCTTCCTGCAACCGGTGCGCTTCGAGCGGATCGACCGGCACGTTCACCTCGCGCAGCAGAATCGCGTCATACCAGACCCGCTTCGTCGCGCGCACTCTGCCGTCGTCACGAATGCTGTGCACGACGTCTTCGTGCGTCGGCGTCAGCCACTCCTTCTCGACGACGCTGGCGATGCGCACCAGCGCCTCGCTGCCGCCGCTCACGTCGAGCACGACGAGAAAATCGCCGCCGTGCATACCGCTCTCCTTCGTCAGCACCGCCCCGGTGCCGCTCGAGAGAAAGAGGCGCAGCGAAGCCGGCTCGCGGCGCATGGCCACGCGATCGGGAAATCCGGCCAGCAGCGCTTTGCGTACGTCGCCTTTTCCTTTGGCGAAGCGGGCCAGCTCGCGCACCGCGTAGTCGAGTCGCGGCGAATCGGCGAGCGCAATCGCGTCGCCGCTGCCGATGTTCCGCACATCCTCCGAGAGCAATGCCACCACGCGCAACGCGTTTTCGCCGCCGTCGAGCAGCACGCGCGCGAGTCGCGGATGCAGCGGCATGTTGCGCAGCTGCTCGCCGAGGGGCGTCAACTTCCGCCCGTCGATCGCGCCGAGTCGCCGCAGCAGTTCGACCGCGCTCTCGATGCGATGCTCGGGCGGGCGCTCGTACCACTCGAACGTGCGCGGATCGCCGCCCCACGCGAAGATGTCGAGCGCCGGCGACGCGAGATCGACGCGCCGCACCTCCGGCTCGCGTTGCGCGCGCAGGATCATCCGCTCGTCCCATAGCCGCGTCGCGCGTCCGGGTGCCGTTCGGCCGGCGCGGCCGGCGCGCTGATCGGCGGAGTCGCGCGAGATCTGCTCGAGCACGAGATGATCGACCGCCGTCTCCGCGTCGAATCGCAGCACCTTGTGAAGACCGGAGTCGATGACGTCGGTGACCCCTTCGACGGTGAGCGACGTTTCGGCTACGTTGGTCGCGAGAATGATTTTCCGTGTGGCGGAGGGAGCCAGCGCCCGCTCCTGCGCATCGACGTCGAGCGCGCCGTGCAGCGGAAAGACGTTCGGCAGGCCGAGCTCGAGGCGCGTCCGTTCGATCTCGCGCGCGCCGGGGAGAAAGCAGAGGATGTGTCCGTTCGCATCGCGCGCCACGCTGCGAATTGCTTCGGACATCGAAGGATTCGGCGAGTAGCGCGTTTCGATCGGAAACGTGCGCGCGTCGATGGTGACGACTTTCGCATCGCCGAGGAATCGCGCCACCGGCGCGGGATCCATCGTGGCCGACATGACCACCACCGCGAGATCGTCTCGGGTCTCGGCGGCCTGTTTGACGAGCGCCAGCGCGAGATCGGCGTGGATGCTGCGCTCGTGAAATTCATCGAGCACGACCACGTCGAAGTCGCTGAGCAGCGGATCGGCCTGCAGGCGGGCGGTGAGGATGCCCTCGGTGGCGACGAGAAGTCTCGTGCGTGCGTTGAAGCGACGCTCGAAGCGGATCTGCCAGCCGACCTCTTCCCCGAGGGTCCAGCCGCGTTCGCCGGCGATGCGGCGTGCGAGCGCGCGTGCGGCGACGCGTCGCGGCTGCAGGACGATGGTGCGGCCGAGGGCGGTGAGCGCGGGAGGAATGCGCGTGGTCTTGCCCGCGCCGGGCGGCGCGATCACGACCGCGCGCTTTTCCTGCCGCACGAGCTCGATGAGAGAGGCGAGGTAGCGATCAACCGGGAGTGTCGTTTGCACTGACGAGCTGCATTATGGCGACTCGCAGAAACGACGACGACATCGACTACACCGTGGAAGGCGCCACGCCTCCTCACGAGAAAGACGATCCGACCAACCAGGGTTATGACGAAGCCGCACACCGCGGCCCCGGCCGCTACGGCGTGAACGAAGGGCAGGGCGGCGTCTTCGGCACCAGCGGCGGCGGCACCTACGGCGGAGGGATGCACGAGGTGGAACGCCCGGTGATCGAAAGCGAAAAGGGAGAGGATGAGAAGTGATTCCGGTTGGCGGCTGGCGGTTCGCGCGTGCGCTGCACGCGCTGGCGGTTGTTCGTCGCGAGAGTGACGGCTGTCGCGTTTGACGCAATGAGCTGACCTGCGCGAGAGCAAACGCTCTCGCGATCAACGTGCCGGGCGGAGAACCCCCAACCGCCAACCAACACCCCTTGACAAACTCTCCGTCCCGACCCATTGTACTAGTCAACTATGACAACGGCACAATTCTTCAGGCTCGATGCGTCGTCGGGCGTGCCGTTCTACCGGCAGATCATCGATCAGGTGCTTCTGGCGGTTGCGGACGGCAGGCTCAAACCAGGGACGCAGCTTCCGACGGTTCGTCAGCTCGCGGTCGACCTTGCGGTGAATCTCAACACCGTCGGCAAGGCCTATCGCGAGATGGAGATCCGCGGAATCGTGCAGACGCAACAAGGCACCGGCACCTTCGTGGCCGCCCGGGCCGGCGCGGGCACGCGCGAAAAGAAAAAGGCGATGCACGATCTGCTGGATCGACTGATAGCGAATGGCGAAGCGCTGGGGATCCCTCTCGAGGATCTCGTGGACGCGCTCGCGGAGCGGGCAGAGAAGTCCCGCAGGAGGGAAGCATGATCGTCCCAATCGTTGCTGCAAAAAAAGCGCGGGAGCGCCGTCAGGCCGAAGAGGCGGAGTCGCCGGTGAAAGGCGAGACGGCGTATACGCATCTCGAGCGCCGCGGCGGCGCGCGCCGCTATGTGAACGGTGTCAGTTTCGCGGCGTTCGTGATTCTGCTGGTCAGCGGCATTCCGTTCATGGCCATGCGCAATCAGCAGCCGGCGATCGCATTGGCGCTGTTCGCGCTGGCGGTGCTGGCCCTGTTCGGCATCAAGGTCGCGAATCAGTGGGAAAAGGCCGTGGTGCTGCGCTTCGGCAAGATGCGCGGGCTCAAAGGGCCGGGGCTCTTCGTGATCATCCCGATCGTCGACGAGATCTCGCACCTCATCGATCAGCGCATGCGCGTCACCGACGTCACCGCGGAGTCGGCACTGACGCGGGACACGGTGCCGGTCGACGTCGACGCGATCGTGTTCTGGACGGTGTGGGACGCGCAGAAGTCGGTGCTCGAAGTGTCGGACTACTTCGCCGCCATCGCCCTCTCCGCGCAGACCGCGTTGCGCGAAGCGATCGGCCGCGCGGAGCTGGCGTCGATGATCACCGAGCGCGAACGCCTCGGCACCGAGCTGCGCACGATTCTCGATGAGAAGACGAACGCGTGGGGCATCACCGTGCACTCGGTCGAGATCCGCGACGTGAAGATCCCGCAGGCGCTCGAAGATGCGATGAGCCGTCAGGCGCAGGCCGAACGCGAGCGTCAGGCCCGGATCATCCTCGGCACCGCCGAAACGGAGATCGCGCACCGCTTCGTCAGCGCCGGCGCGGAGTACGAGAATCGCCCCGTCGCGCTGCACCTCCGCGCGATGAACATGCTCTACGAGGCGATCAAGGAAAAAGGCTCGATGGTGATCGTGCCGTCGAGCGCCGTCGAGACCATGGGCCTCGGCGGAATGGCGGGGATGACGGCGCTGGCGAAACCGACCATCGAGCCGGAGAGCTGAACGAACGTCGCAACGGGCGGTCGGCGTGCATCGCCACCGCCCGTGGTCATCGTCTCGCGCGAACTACGCCAGCGAATCGAGCACGTCTTCGATCGTCGAACGGCGGCACGTATACATCGGCGTGTCGCGCACGGTGTACTTCGACGACTCCGTTTCGCGCAGCTCCTGCACGAGGTCGAGAAACTCGTCGGCGGTATCGGATTCGAAGGCCACCACGAAATCCTGATCGTCGAGGCCGAACGAATACGTCGTGTTGATTTTCACGCGCGGGTATTTGTGACCGATGGCGATGTGCTCGTTCATGATGCGCTGGCGCTCGGGCATCGGCAGCAGATACCAGTCGCGCGTCTTGACGAACGGATAGACGAACAGGAACGGACGCTTGCCCGGAACGATGCGCAGACGCCGTCCTTCCTGACCTTCGTGCACATGCTCCTCGACGTATTGCGAATGCTTGGTCATCGCCAGATACGAATGCGGCATGTCGAGGTAGCGGCCGAGGATGGAGCGGTTGAGCTCCGACATCATTTTCTGAAATGGATCGATGTCGAAGCCGATGCGCCAGAGCATGAAATCGACGCCTGCCTTGAGCCCGGCGGTGGTGTAGGGAAGCACGATCATCGGCCCCTGATACCTGGCGACGATCTCCGCGAATTCACGCTTCGCCTGCACCTTCGTTTCCGCATCGAGGGAGCGGAACGCGCGGTCCACCTTGAAGAACGCGAAGTTGACGAACTGGCGCTGCATCGGTTGATCCGGCTTCGTTGCGGGCTGAGGCGAGGGAGCGGTGGTGGTGGTCATGGTCGGTCGATCTTAACAGGTGCGATTCCGCGCAATTGTTGTCTGGCGCATCCGCCTGCGAACAATTAGGATGCCGGTCGTGGCCCCGCGCGGGAATACGCCTCATGCAGCGCCGTCGACGGCGCGCTCCTACCAGCAGCTTCTGACCAAGCTGCTGCGCCATGGTGCGTATCCGCAGCTTCGCAAAATCATCGAGAAAACGCTGCCGGCCGACATCTCGCCGGTGCTGCCGCTGCTGCTCGAAGAAGATCGCCGGCGCATCCTCTCGCTGCTCATCGAGGCGGGCAAGGCAGCGCGCGCATTGTTCGAGCTCGACGAGACCGATCTCAACGAGATTCTCGATTCGCTCGACGATCCGACGCTGGCCTCGATCTGTTCGTCTTCCGCACCCGACGACGCGGCCGACCTCCTCGACACGCTCGACGAAGATCGCCGCACGCGCATCCTCGAGATCCTCGGCGCGACCCAAGGGGCGAAACTGGAGTCGCTGCTCGAAGGCGAAGAAGAGACCGCCGGCTCGCTGATGAACACCGAGTTCCTCGCGCTCGACGAGGAGCTGACGGTGGCGCAGGCGATTGAATCGATCCGGCAGTACCCGCGCAAGGAATCGTTCTTCTACGTCTATTGCGTCGACAGCGATCAGCATCTGGTCGGCGTGCTCTCGCTGCGCAGCCTGATCCTCGCCAATGCGTCGCTCGCGTTGCGCGACATCATGGTGCAGAGCGTCGTGCGGACGCAGATCGACTCCAGCCCCGAGGAAGTGGCCCAGCTCGTTTCGAAATACGACCTGTTATCGATCCCGGTCGTCGACATGCAGAACCGTCTGGTCGGCGTGGTCACGGTCGACGACGTGCTCGACGTGATTCAGGAGCAGGCGGAAGAAGACCTGCTGCACCTCGCCGGCGTCGCCGCGAGCGAGCGCGTCACCACTCCCGCGCGCGAAACGTGGCGCACGCGATTTCCGTGGCTGGCGGTGAATCTCGTGACCGCGTTCATCGCCTCGTCGGTGGTGCGTTTCTTCGAGCCGACCATCGAGAAATGGACCGCGCTCGCCGCATTCATGCCGATCGTGGCCGGCATGGGTGGCAACGCCGGCACGCAGACGCTGACGGTGTTCGTGCGCGCGCTGGCTCTCGGCGAGATCGATTTCGCCGGCGGCCTGCGCGCGATCAGCAAGGAAGTCGTGGTCGGCTTGTTCAACGGACTGGCGACCGGCGCGATCACCGGGCTGATCGTTGGCGTCTGGACCGGCAACTGGCTGCTGGCGGGCATTCTGCTCGCGGCGATGTGCGGCAATCTCCTGATCGCCGGAATCGCCGGCGGCCTCGTGCCGCTCGTGCTGGAGCGGTTCGGATTCGATCCCGCCGTCGCGTCGTCGATCTTCGTGACGACCTTCACCGATACCGGCGGCTTCTTCCTCTTCCTCGGTCTGGCGACGCTCGCGATGCGCTGGAGCTAGAAGCCCGCGGCGCGCTTCTTTCCCTTCATCACCCGAAGGAACGTGCGCTCCACGCCGCCGTGCTCCGGCGCATTCGACACCTTCGCGTACGCCACGGCGATTCCGTTCGGCGTCGCGGTCAACGCCGCTTCGTAGGGACGCGCGTCGGTCGCTGCAATCGTGGCAACGCCGGAACGGACGATCGCACCGTTCGCGGTCAGCGTGGCCAGACGAAGCGTCGCGCGCGGATCCGATTCCTTCCAGGCCATCGCATAGCGCGCGCCGTCGAAGATCAATACCGGCAGCCACGCGTCTTCACCGATCAGCGCCGTCGCGTTGAGCGTGCCATCGCCGAGAACGCGCCGCGCTTCGATCGCGCCGCCGTGCTGCCACGCGAACAGCCACTCGTTTCCGTTCGAGGCGAGCGCGGGGTGGTAGTAGCCGCCGTCGCCTTCGGCGATCACGAGCGGCGCGGGATCGAGCAACGTCAGCGTGGCGCTGACGCGCGCGGCGTAGATGCCGAGCGGTGCATAGATCGGAGGCGTGACGAAGAACTCCTGCAGTCCCCAGCCAACCAGCAGCTGCGTGCCGTTCCACGCGAGTTGCGGCTGCGTCACGGGGCTCGGCGGCGAAACGCGAATCGGCATGTCCGGAACGTGCGTGGCGTGCGGAATGCGCGTCATCATCACGTACTCTTCATCGACCCAGGCGACGTAGATGGCCTGCGGCGAGATCGCCAGCGCCGGACGTTCGCCGCTGCTGCCGGGGCTTCGCGGCAGGGTGACTTTCTGTTCGAGCAGACCAGAGACGGGGGAGAGGAAGCGAAGCGTCAGCGACTCCTTCGCCGCATACGCAACCACGAAGTTCGTCCCGTCGAATGCGATGGCGGGATTGACCCAGCCGAAGTCCTCGAGACGAAGGCCGGTGCCATCGATCGCGCGGCCGTTGGGCGTCACGCGCGTGGCGTAAATGCCATCGAGTCCGCGCCAGGCGATCACGTAGATGCCGTTGCCGTACGCGATCGATTGTCCGTAATGCGGATTTGCGCTGCCGGAAAGGAGGATCGGTGCCGGCGAGCTCGCGCGATTGAGACCATCGTAGAGACGCGCGTGCGTGAGGATGTTCCACGAGCCGTCGGTCGCGACCTCGTTCCAGATCACCGCGACCTTGCCGGTCGACGTGATCGTCGCCGCCGCCTGCGGATCGACGCTGTCGAGGCGGAGATCGGCGAGCGAGATCGGCTGCGATGCGAGTCCATCGCGGCTGAGCAGCACCGCGGCGATGTCGAGTTTCGCGATGACGTCGGAGTTGCGCTGGCCGACGACGAAGTAGTTGCCGTTGCGATAGAAGAGCGACGGCGTCTGAAAGAGCTTCGCATCGGGCAGGAGCGTTGTCGCGCCGCTGGTGAGGTTCGCGGCGATCGGCGTCGACGCCCAGGCGCGGCCGAAATTCTCCTGCTCCTGTTCCGAGAGGAGCAGGTAACCGTTGCCGTCGCTGGCCAGCAGCGGTCTGTGGCCGAGGGTGAGAATCGTCGGGACGGAATCGCGAAGATTGCCGGCGGAGTCGAGCCGCACCGCTTCGATGGCCGGATTCGGGGAATCGAGCGTCGACCACGCCACGACGAACTCCGAGCCGTCCGTGGCCACGGACGACTGGCCGAGGCTCACCCACGGAGTCGGCATCTGCATGCTGCGCACGAGATGGCCTTCGCGGTCGAGCACGAGTGCGTGCACCTTCGTGCCGCTCACTTCCGCGTACGTGACGACGGTGAGATCACCGTTGCTGGCGATGTACTGTCCTTCGCCGCTTGCACCGGCGACGAGCATGTACGGCGGCGCGGTGAGATGGCCGTCGCGATCGATGCGCGCGGCGATGATTCCCTGGTACTGCGCTCCCTGAATGAAGGAGGTCCAGAAGACCATCCAGGACGACCCGTTCCAGACGACGGCAGGCTGGAAGGCCGGAGCAAATGTCTCTCCGGAAATCGGGATCCCCGTCGGATCGAGCACTTTGCCGCGTTCGTCGAGCCGCGTGCCGATGATCCGGTTCTGCGGGACGCGCGAGTCGGTCCAGACCGCGAAGAGCTCGTTCCCGTTCGTGGCGATTGCGGGTTGCCAGCGCCCGAACGGAGCGGGCACGAGCGTGGAGTCGCCGATCGGAAATTCGGGGCTGGCGGCGTGGAGAAAATTTCCCACGGACAGCACGAAAAACACGACCAGGAGGAGCAGCCGGAGAGGTGCGCGCATGCGGTTTTTCCTATGCTGTACGCGCATAAACTAGGCTCCAAAGCGGCCGGAGTCAACGTCAAGTTCTTGTGAACGATTCGTCTTTGCGCAGTTTTGGGTTCCGGGACGGCTAAGGTACGGTCCCTGCTTTGTCAAGGGGGAAAATGCAGAAGCAACGGATGAGGTGCTTATTGTGGAACATTGAGTATTCTCAAGCACTTAGCCACATTGCATAAGGTGATGTGCAAAGCGCTTGAAAGCCGCGATTTTTTGCGGGTTGCCGCGTTTTTCACAGCGTTTTCCGCAGCGTTTTCCACACTTTCTGTGTAAACGATTTTTCACCCTCCCGGATGAATCGCGGCTCAGCACTTGTAAGGTCCAGAATCGCTGAAGGTTCGCCTCGGCGAACGCCTCCGTCGACTACCGCATCGAGTTGCGAGTGCAAGTGACGTGCGAGCGCGGAGGGGCTGTCGACCGGCGGTTCGCCGCTGCGATTCGCGCTCGTCGAGACCAGCGGACCGGTCTTTTTCACGAGCGCGCGCAACCAGTCGAGCGCCGGAATGCGGACGGCGATCGAGGCCGCGCCGCGGCTGGCGGCGATCGGACGGCTGAGCGGAAGGATGGCGGTGAGGGGAGCGGGCCAGATGGAAGCGAGCGCGTTCAGGATCGACGGATCGGCGGAGATGCCGAGGTCGGGAAGTTCGTCGATTCCGGAAGCGAGCACGATGAACGGCTTCGTCTCGTCGCGCCCTTTGAGCTCCGCGATCCGCGCCACCGCGGCGTCGTTGCGCGCGAGCGCGTGCAGGCCGTAGATCGTGTCGGTCGGGAGGAGCAGCACCTTCCCTTCGCCGAGGAGCTGCGCGATCTCAGCGAGCTGCACGGCGGTCGGTGCGTCGTCGATGTGCCACTGGATCGGCATGAAGCGCGCAGCGTACTACGCGCCATGAGGAAGCGACTGCTGGTTGCGCTGACATTCGTCGTTCTGGCCGCGTGCAGCGCGGCAACAGACACCACGGCCACCGATTCCGCGACCACCGATTCCGCGACCACGGACACGACGACCAACGGCCGGATCACGGTCACCGGGACGATCAGCGACGAAGGGGTCGAATGCCTGGCGCTGCGCGGCGACGACGGAAAGCTCTACACGCTCGGACGTCCGAGGAATCCGCCCGCCAGCGGGCAGCGCGTTCGCGTGACCGGCACGATCGCGGAGACGTCGATCTGCATGCAGGGAACGACCATCAACGTCGAAACGATCGAGGTGTCAGGCGCGTCGTGATGCTTTGGCGGCGGTGGCGTGGAGCAGTTCCCGCGCGTGCGCGATCGCGGACGCCGGAATCGACTCGCCGCCGAGCATGCGCGCGAGCTCCTGCACGCGCTCTTCCTCGTCATCGAGCCGGCGGATGTTGGCGCGCGTGTGGCCTTTCACATCTTCTTTCCAGACGTAGAAGTGCGTGTTGCCGAAGCTCGCGATCTGCGGGAGGTGCGTGACGCAGATGACCTGATTGCGCGCGGCGAGCTCCTGCAGCTTGCGGCCGACGATCTCGGCGACGCGTCCGCCGATGCCGGCATCGATCTCGTCGAAGACCAGCGTGGCGGCGGCGGCGCGATTCGACGCTTTGAACAGCGCCGCGGCGATGGCGAGCTGGATACGCGAGAGCTCGCCGCCCGAGGCGATGCGCTGCATCGCCTTCGGCTCTTCGCCGCGATTCGGCGCGATCAGGATGTCGACGCGGTCGACGCCGTCGGGGCCGGGCTCTTTTTCCGTGACGTCGATGCGGACGGTGGTACGTTCCATCGCCAGGTCATTGAGCTCTTTCTGGATGCTCTGCTCGAAGCCGCGGGCCGCTTTGCGCCGCGCCTGGGTGAGCTTCTCGGCGGCTTTGCGATAGGCGAGCAGTCGCGCCGACTCGGCCTGCTGCAGTTTGTCGACGCTCGACTCGTAATCGACGAGGCGTTCGTATTCGTCCTGAATGCGGCCGAGGTGATCGAGCACGGCTTCGATGGAGCCGCCGTACTTTTTGTTGAGACGCTCGATGGTGACGAGACGATCTTCGATCAGTTCGAGCCGCGCCGGATCGAGACGCACCGTTTCGCTCAGGTTGCCGAGGGTGCGTCCGAGCTCCTGCGTGCGATAGAGCACGTCCTGCAGGTCTTCGGAGATCTGGCGGACGTCGTCGATCTGTTTGGCGAGCGGCTGCAGGAGATGCAATGCGCGGCCGAGCTGGGCGATCGCGGAGCTCTCGTCTTCGTCGAGGAGTTGATACGCGCCCGACGTCGCCTCGATCATCTCGCGCGCGTGACTGAGGATGGCCCGCTCGCCGCGCAGCGTCTCTTCTTCGGCCGGGTCGAGCTTCGCGGCCGAGATCTCGTCGAGCTGATACCTGAGCAGATCGAGCCGCAAGGCGCGATCGCGCTGCGCTTCGCTCATCTCGCGCAACTGATCGGCGGCGACGCGCCATTCGTCGTACGCGGCCCGGACGCTGTCGACGAGCGTTTCATGATCGCCGTACTCGTCGACGAGCTCGCGATAGCTCTGCCCCGCAACGCGCTGATGCGATTCATGCTGGCCGTGAATCTCGAGCACGGCATCCATCGCCGCGCCGAGCTCGCGCACGGCGAACGGCGAGCCATTGATGAGCACGCGTGCGCGGCCGCCGGCGGCGATCTCGCGGCGAACGATCAGCTCGATCGCTCCCCCCTGCACTTCGACGTCGATTCCGAGCCCATCGAGCTGGCGGCGCAGGTTTTTCGGCAACTGAAAGATCGCCTCGGCGGTCATCCTGTCGCTGCCGGCGCGAATCATCTCGCTCGAGCCGCGCGCGCCGCACAGGAACTCCAGCGAATCGATGAGCAGCGACTTGCCGGCGCCGGTCTCGCCCGTCAGCACGTTCAGCCCGGCTCCCGGCTCGATGGCGAGCTCTTCGACGATCGCAAGATTCCGAACCTTGAGGTACGTGATCACTCCTCACGAGTGTACCTCGGCAGCGCCTTTGCTTTTATCAGCCTCATGAAGACGAAAAACCCGGTGCTCGCGGGGCTGCTCGCCGCCACGTTCGTCGTCGCCGCCGCATGCTCGAAGCAGGAAGCAAAGCAGGCGAAGAACGACGTGACGACTGCAGCCGCGAATGTGAAAGAAAAAGTAGAAGACGCGATCGATGTGGCCGTGCCGGTGAACGGCAAGGACGACCCGGCCGCGCGCGAAAAGGAACGCTTCAACGAAGACTGGCGCAATCTCGAGAGTCTGCGCAGCGCGCAGGCCGCTGCGGCCGCCCCCGCCCAGGCTCCGCCGGAAGTGAATGTGGCCTTCGTGCAGAACGCGAAGGAAACGTTCCGGAACATGACTCCCGATGCGATCAACAAGGCGCCGGTGTCGGTGCCGTTGAAGGGCGATGTTTCCGGCCCGTCGGTGCTGAAGACGCAGGTGTATCTCGACCGTGCGAACTTTTCGGTCGGCGCGCTCGACGGACGCTGGGGCCGCAACACGGCCATCGCGCTCTGGTGGTATCAGCGCTCGCGCGGCATCAATGCCGCGGAGCCGGGCGCGCTCGATGAAGCGACGTTCCGCTCGCTCGCCTCGGTGGCCGGCGGCGCGCCGGCGCTCATCGAGCAGACGATCACCGCGGACGACGTGAAAGGACCGTTCGTCACGATTCCGGAAGACGTCTACGACAAAGAGAAGCTCGACTGCCTCTGCTACGAATCGAAGCTCGAGAAACTCGCGGAGCGTTTTCACACGACGCAGGAGTTTCTCGAGTCGCTGAATCCCGACGTGAACTTCAACACCATCGATGCAGGAGCGAAGCTGTGGGTGCCGAACGTGCGTCCGCCGCGTGCGGCATCGACGCCCGACATCGCGCGCGTGGTCGTGTCGATCAAAGGCAACACGTTCAACGCGTTCGACGCGAGCGGCCGGTTGATCTTCCACGCGCCGACGACCCTCGGCTCGAAGTACGACCCCTCGCCGAATGAAACGGCGGAAGTGAAGAAGGTCGTGTTCGATCCCCACTTCCACTATCAGCCGACGCTGTTCCACGAAGTGCCGGACAGCGATCCGGAAGCGAACCTCAATCCGGGGCCGAACTCCCCCGTGGGCGTGGTGTGGATCGCTCTCAGCAAACCGCACTTCGGCATTCACGGCACGAGCGATCCGGAGTCGATCGGTTACGCCTCGTCGCACGGCTGCGTGCGTCTGGCGAACTGGGATGCGCGTGAAGTGGCGCAGCGCATCGCCCCGGGCGCGCAGATCGAATTCCTCGACACGCGGAAATCGAGCGCCAGCTCGCAGGTGGCGTCGCAGTGATGCATCCGCTGGCCTCCTCCGCACGTAACTGTGGGCGAGGAGGCCGGCAATGTCGTCACTCGAGGCAAAGAAAGCGGTCGTGCGCCGTCTGGTGGATGAGGCGCAGACAAAGGGGAATCTCCACGTCGTCGATGAGCTGCTCGCCGACGATTTCATCGATCACACACCGTTTCCGGGAGTGCCGCCGACGCGCGACGGCGTGAAGTTCCTGTTCGGCTACCTGCGCAGCGTGTTCCCCGATCTGCATGTCTGCATTCACGAGCAGATCGCGGAAGACGAGAAGGTGGTGACGCGCAAGGTGTTCGAAGGAACGCACCGCGGGGAGTTCATGGGAATCGCGGCGACGGAGCGTCCGGTGTCCTTCGAAGTGATCGACATCCTGACGTTCCACGACGGCCGCATCGCGGAGCACCGCGTCGTCTTCGATCAACTCGGCATTCGCCAGCAGCTGATCGCCTGACGTTTTCGCGCGAAACATGAATCCGCGGCAGCGAGCAGTGACGTTTGTTTTGCGGAGCGCCGAGGAAATCGCGCCGCCGGATCACTCCTACGTGTATGACGAACGAGGAGACGCCCTCTCGCGCGGAGTACACGGTAGCCTCACCCGCGGAGCCGGAGATCGCTCGCGAAACCATCACGGGCGCGAAGCCGTGGGCGATCTTCGTCGCGCACGGGATGGGACAGCAGGTTCCGTTCGAAACGCTCAACACGGTTGCGCAGGGGCTGCTCGGCGGAGAGTCGCATGATCGCGAGTGGCGCGTGCGCACGGTGCTCTCCGGCTGCGAGCGGCTGCAGCGGCTCGAACTTGATCTGACGATCGACGGCACGCAGCGCGAGGTGCACGTTTACGAAGGATATTGGGCGCCGCTCACCGAAGGCGTCGTCGGCATCTTCGACGTCCTGCGTTTTCTCTTGTCGGCCGGGCGCAACGGTCTGCGATGCGCGACCAAACACTTCTCCCGCTGGATCTTCGGCGCGCAGCGGAACTACATCACTCCACGGGCGGACATCATTTTTCTGCTCACCGCCGTGGCCGTCGTCGCGTCGCTGATCCTGATGAACGGCGTGATCGGAGCCGTCGCGGCCGCACGGTTTGCATTCGAATCGAAGAAGTGGCTCACCGCTGCGCTGCTGCGCGATCTGACGACGACGTTCGAGTTGCTGCTGCTCCTCGCGATCGCATTCGGTCTGGTCCTGGTGACCTCGATGCTCTGGCGATCCGCACGCCCCGTGCTGCATTGGCCGCTCGTGATTCTCTTCGTGATGCTCGTGGCGGCGATCATTCTCGCGGGACTGGTGCTGCTGCCGGTGCTCCTCTTCTGCCACATTCACGGACTGGCGAAATTCACGCTCGCCGCCTGGGAATGGTCGTGGCTGCAGCAGACGATGAAGGTGCTGGCGGGCGTGATCGTGCTCTTCGGAGCGCTGTGGCTCGCGCGAAATCTGGTGCGACTGCTGGTCAGCAGCTGGGGCACGAGCGATGTGAAGGGGAGGCTGATCGTCGCCGCAGGGCTCGCGTTCTATCTCTTCGCCGCGTACCTGCTGGTGCGAGGACTCAGTTACTGCCTGCAGGAGGGGCCGGAAGCGACGATCGAATGGGTGGCCGTGTTCGCGGTGCTCAGCGGCGTCAGTGCGATCGCGCGCCTTTTCTTCGTGCAATTCGTCGGCGACGTGGCGGCGTACGTTCAGTCGCACAAAGTCGATCGCTTCTTCGATCTGCGCGCGCGCGTGAAAGCGACGGTGTGGAAGGCGATGCGCGCCGTGTATGCGTTGCAGACGAACGG
The DNA here is from genome assembly GCA_036261885.1 of Thermoanaerobaculia bacterium. Lineage (GTDB taxonomy): Bacteria > Acidobacteriota > Thermoanaerobaculia > Gp7-AA8 > Gp7-AA8 > QHVT01. The sequence goes on from DATAJY010000013.1 coordinate 238,589, forward strand.
GCACGATGCCTACGACGACATCCTCGTCGTCGGCCACTCGCTCGGTTCGGTGATCGTGTACGACACGCTGAATCGCATGATCAATGACGACGATCTCTCCACGACCGTCGGACCGAACGCGGAGGAACGCTGCTGCGAAGGGGCTCCGCTGCAGTCGCTCCACACGCGGGAGCGAACGAAGTTTCTGCTCACGTTCGGCTCGCCTCTCGACAAGCTCGCATTCGTCTTTCACGTGCAGGCGGGCGAGGCCTCCGGTGGGCACGCGCGCGAAGCACTCGCCTCGGCGACGCAGCCGCTCATCACGAATCAGAATCGCCCGAACTGGGTGAACGTCTGGTCGCGGAACGACATCATCAGCGGCGATCTCGATTTCTACGATCTGCCCGACAAGTCGAACAAGAACGTGATCCGCAACGTCATCGATCCCGAGGCCGGGACGCTGCTGGCCGCACACACGCAGTACTGGAGCAATGCGCTCATCTATCGCGTGCTGCGCAACGCGCTGGCCGGAGATCCGTTCCGCGATTTGTCGTCAGGCAGGGCATGAGCGTGAAGCTCCCTCCTCGCCGCCGGCGCCGTGTGTGAGTGCGGGAACTGCCTGAAGGGGCGCGCGAACGGCGAGGAGGTTGCTCGGTTAGACACCGCTGGAGCGGATTTGTGTCGTCACGCCTCGTCGGACTGATACACCATCCACGGCGTACCGAAGCGATCGCGGAACATGCCGAAGGCCTGGGACCAGAACGTCTTGCCGATCGGCGCCAGGATCGTGCCGCCTTCGGAAAGCGCGTTGTAGATGCGCGTGGCTTCGTCGGCCGTGCGATACGCCACCGCGACCATCACGCCATGCATCCCCTGGTAGTTTTCGGTCATATCGTCAGAGGCCATGAGCGCGCCGCCGTCGAACGTGAGATACGCGTGCATGATGCCGTTCTGCGGAACGTTCGGCGGCGCTTCGCCCGGAGGGGTGTCGGCGTACGTGAGCATTCCCTTGATCGTGCCGCCGAGGGCCTTCTCGTAGAACTTCATCGCCTCGGCGCAGTTTCCGTTGAAGAACAGGTAGGGGGTCGTTACGGGCATTTTCGTCTCCTTTGCATCCATAGACCGTGCACGCCACGGAAACTCATCGGTCGGGCACCGTTAGAATCGCTCGCGTGAAAGCCGAGGCCCTGATCCAGCGCGTTCGCGAGATTGCGCTCGCGCTGCCGGACGCGACGGAGAAGCTGTCGCACGGCGAGCCGGCGTTCTTCGTGAAGAAGAAACTCTTCGCGATGATCGACAATCATCATCACGGCAGCGAGCACGTGGCGGTCTGGTGCAATGCGTTTTCCGGCGCGCAGGAATCGCTGGTCGAAGGCGATCCGCAATTCTTCTTTCGGCCGCCGTATGTCGGCGTGAAGGGGTGGATCGGCATCCGCATCGATCGCGGGCTCGACTGGAAGGTCGTCGCCGAGTTGCTCGCGCAGGCGCATGCCGCGAGCAACTCGCCGAAGAAGAAGCGCGCGCTCTAGACCGCCTGGCGCAGATACTCGGTGGTGATGCCGGGGTCTTTCATGTTGCCGAGGAGCGTCATCGAGAGGGAGTCGCCATCGATGATTGTCTGCGCGACGGTGTGGATGTCTTCGAGCGTGACGGCGTCGATGTGCTCGATGATGTCGTCCGGCGAATACTGCCGGCCGAAGTAATACTCCTGCCGCGCGATGCCGGACATGCGGCTGGTGGTCGATTCGAGCGAGAGAAGAATCGATCCCTTGAGATGAAGCTTCGCCGCCGCGAGCTCCTCGGCGGTCGCCCCTTCCGCTTTGATCTTGCGCAGCTCTTCGAGCGTGAGATCGAGCACGCGGCGCAGGTTCTTCGGCATGCAGGCGGCGTAAACCGCCTGGTAGCCGCCGTTCAGATATCCGGTGTGAAACGAGGCGATGCTGTAGACGAGGCCTTCCTTCTCGCGAATGCGCTGAAAGAGGCGTGAGGACATGCCGCCGCCGAGGAGCGCGTTGAAGAGCGCGGCGCTGTAGCGTTCGTCGAGCTGCTGCGGATAGCCGCGCGAGCCGAGGCAGAGATGGACCTGCTCGAGCTCCTTCTTGCGTCGCACGATGACGTGCTGCTGCGGCGTCGGCGTGCTCCACTCCCGCCGGAACGGAGCGCGATCGACAGGCGGAAAGTGCTGTTCGAGAAACGGGAGAACGTCTTCGAGCTTCACGTTTCCGGAGGCGGCGAAGATGACGTTCGAGGGCTGGAACGTTTCCTCGTAGTGCTCGACGATCTTCGCGCGCTGCAGCCGGCTGATCGTCTCCTCGGTTCCGAGAATCGGGCGGCCGAGCGGATGATCGGGCCAGAAGGCGGTGACGAAGATTTCGTGTACGAGATCATCCGGCGTGTCCTCGACCATCTTGATCTCTTCGAGGATGACGCCGCGCTCCATCTCGACATCGTCATCGGTGAAACGCGGCGAGGTGACGATCTCGGTGAGGAGGTCGAGCGCGGTGGGAACCTGTTCGTCGAGGACGTGGGCGTAGAAGGAGGTGTACTCCTTGCCGGTGAAGGCGTCGACGTCCCCGCCGAGGATGTCGATCACCTGCGCGATCTCCGCGGTGTTGCGCTTCTTCGTCCCTTTGAACACGAGGTGTTCGAGAAAGTGCGATGCGCCGCCGTGCTCTTCCGACTCGACGGCCGAGCCGGTACGCAGGTAATACCCGAGCGCAACGGAGCGAACGTAAGGAAGTGTTTCGACGAGAACGGTGAGGCCGGAGGGAAGAACGGTCTTTTGAATGTTGACAGAACGACTCATGAGCCGCCCGATTCTACGCTGCCCGGCCGGCCGGGCCGGCGCGGCCGGCGACGCTGGTTGCTTCGCTTTGGCACGTGCGGCTGGCTCGAGGGGGCGGTCGTCGCGGGGGCGAGGGTCGTCGTGTTGGCGCGTTACTGCGCCTGCAGCGCCATCTGCTTCATGGCGATTTCGTTTTTGAGGTCCTGGAGCGAGTAGACCCATTCGCCGTAGTCTTCGGCGCCGTTGAGGGCGATGTAGCTCTGGCCGGTCGCGTTCGGGCGGACGGCGACGAAGGGGCCGACGTAGTCGGCGGGGGAGGCGTCGGGATTCAGCTTGCCGGTCTGGCCCATCGTGGCCTGCGGCGCGTTCTGGTTGCCGCCGTTGGGCATGCCGATGCCGATCTTGTCGGCGGGGTCTTTCTTGTCTTTGTCTTTCTTGCCCGAGCTCGAACTGCTGCCGAAGCTCGAGCCACTGCCGAACGCGGGATTGCTGCCGGTGGTCGTCGGCATCACCTGGCCGTCCGGCGTGATGGCGTTGGGCGGCACGAGGATCCAGTCGTCTTCGCCGCCGGTGATCGGGCAGGCCCACTTGCCGGTACCGCGGATCATGCGCGGGTCGCGTGCCTCCTGCAGCTGTTCGAGCGAAACCGGGAGTCCGCGATGTTTCGCTTCCCACGCCAGGATGCCGCGCGCGTACTGCTTCATCAGGAAGATCGTCTGCCGGTCGCGCTCGCGCTTCATCACCAGCGACCACTGCTCCGGAACGGTGTAGGCGATGACGAGCGCGATGATCGTGAGGATCACCAGCAACGCTGCGAGGGTGAAGCCTTCCTGGCCGGTTGTCGGTTGTCGGTTGTGGGTTGTCGGGAGCGACGAGCACACTGGTGGTTGGGCGGTGGCCTCCTGACAACCGACAACCGACAACCGACGACCGCTTCTAGAGATCCGCATAAGGCACGTTGTCGAGCGTCGCGCCCGGCGCCTTGCTCTTGACGTCGATGACGCCGGGCTGGCCCATGTCTTCCGGATCGGTGCTGGCCGACATCTCGCCTTCGAGGCTCATCGGATCGTCCATCACCGTTTCCCAGTCCACCTGCTGGCTCACCGGGTCGGCCGGAATCCTGCGGATGTAGCCCGGCACGAGCTCGTTGAGATCGGCGGGGTAGCGCTGTTTGTCGGCGTAGAAGTTATCGATCGCCTTGCGCATCTGGTAGAGGTTGTCTTTGAGCGCGGCCTCGCGCGCTTTGCGCTGCGCGTACTTGACGTTGACCATCGCCACGCCGGCCAGGATGCCGATGATCGTGACGACGACGAGGAGCTCGACGAGCGTAAAGCCACGCTTGAAGCGATCGGGGAGTTGTGTCTTTCTGTTCATTGCGTGGATCACCATTCGTTGTAGTGCGTCTTGCCGTCGAGCGAGAGCGCGGTCGAGGTCGAGTGGACTTCGAACACGTGGTCGGCCGAGCAGCTTCCGCCCACCTCGCACGTGTTCAGCGTGGACGGGCTTTCGGGATCGTCTTTTGTCGAGAGAACGATCCACTCCTTGCGGCCGGTCATCGGATCGATGAGATCGCGCTCGCGAATGAGCTTGACCGTGCGGCCGTCGGAGATCTTCACGCCTTTGAGGAGCTCGTCGAGATCCTTCGGATAGCCGTCCGAGCCGAGGGCCTGCATCTGCGCGGGACGGAGCGTCGGAATCTGGCCGTTCTGTCCCGGAACCTGATTGCCCTGGCCCTGCTGGCCCATGGTCATGAGGTCGTGATAGCGATCGATGGAGTCGGTGATCTTGCGCAGCCGGTCGCGCAGCTCGATCTCTTTCTGCCGACGTAAGCTGAAGCGCGCCACCGGCATTGCCACCGCCGCAAGGATGCCGATGATCGCCACTACGGTGATCAATTCGGCAATCGTGAAGCCCTTCTGGATGCGTCGCATGATTCGTGCTCTTTAGTTGACGGTGGCGCGGCCGCCGCCGACGACGCTGGCAATGCCGACGCCGTTGGCGTTGCGGAGATCGGGGTTCTGCATGACCAGGAACGTCTGGCCGGAGAGGCCGCCGTGCACGCGCAGCGTGAGCACGGTGCCGCCGCTCACGAACTGCAGGGGCGAGCCGTCGGCGTTCCGGACGATGATCGTGCCGTTGTTGCGGTCGACCTGCACGACCGGCGGAGCGGTCGCATTCACGGCGAACGCCGCGCCGAGGATCGTGTCGGTGATGTCCATGGCCCGCGGGTCGAAGTGCAGCTCGATGGTCGAGGTCTGCAGGCCGTCGAGATCCATGCCGACGATGTTCCACAGCTTTGTCTCGCCGGGGCCGAGCTGAATGTTCATCGGCTGCGGTGCGATGCGCGGAGAGAGACGCAGCGACGCGGTGTCGACGTCGTTCGCCGCCGCGGTCGCGGCGAGCTTCAACTTCGAAGCGGCGGACGAGGTCGTCGTCGACGAAGCCATCGTGGTCTCGCTCGACTTCTGGAGCGATGCGCTCTCCTGATCGACCGGAGGATTGTTCGTGGCCGGAGGATTCTCCTGCTGCGGCGCATTGGGCCGCGCGAACGGATTGGTCGGCGCGTTCCCCTGACCGGGAGGCGGCGTCACCGCCGGAACCGCGGGCTCGGAGTCTTCCGGACGCGGACGCTGGATGTAGTTGCCGGGCTCACCGTCGGCGAGCTCTTCGAACTGGGCGTTGGAGCGCGCCGGAACGAACGGATCGACGCCGGCCTGCGATTCGATGCGCGGCGAGACGCCACGGAACGTCAGGTTGTTGCCCGTTCCGACCCACATCGGCGCGAGATCTTCCTCGGTGATGTCGGGGATGCGAATGATGTGCGGCGTCATCGTCAGCACGAGATCGGTGCGCGTTTCTTCGTTGTGCTCGTTGGTGAAGAGGCGGCCGATGAACGGAAGATCGCCGAGGATCGGAGTCTTCGTGGCGCTCTTGATCTTGTTCGACTGGATGAGGCCGGCCAGGAAGTTCGTCTCGCCGTCTTTGAGGCGGATGGTCGACTCGATCGTGCGCGTGGCGAACGTCGGCTGTTCCTGTCCGGCGAACTTCACCGATGCGCCCTGGTTCGACACTTCGACGGTCAGCTTGAGCGTGACTTCGCGGTTGTGGTGCACGCGCGGCTCCATCGCCACTTTGATGCCGACGTCCTGATACTGAAAGGACGTGTACGGAACGGTGAGGTTCGTGCCGTTGCTGGCGGTGGTGCCGGGGTTGTAGCCGGAGATGGTGGTGACCGGCACCGGGATGCGCTGGCCGATGTGCAGCGTCGCCTTCTCTCCTTCGGAGATGCGCAGCTCCGGATTGGCGAGCAGCTCGCTGTTGCCGAGCGTCTTGAGCAGCGAGTACGTGGCGGTCGGAATGGTGAACGTCGCGTTCGCGCGGAGGGTGTTGAAGCTGCCGACCGCGTTGGCGATGTCGTTCAGCGTGCCGCCGGTGAAGGGGACGAGCTTGCCGTCGGCACCGACGATGTTCGGAGTGATGTTGGCGGAGTTGCTGATCTCGCCCTTCGCGTTCGGGAAGCCGCTGATGGCCAGACCGATCTCGCGGATGCGGTTGAGGTCGAGCTGCACGAGCTCCACCTGCACGACCACTTCGGCCTTGGCCTTGTCGTTCGCCTCGATGATCTTCTCGGCGATGCGGACCTTGTCGGCCGTGTCGCGGATGGTGATGGCGTTGAGCGCTTTGAGCGGGAAGACGTTGCGCGCCTCGATCATCGTGCGCACGACGTTGGTGACCTGCTCGGCGTCGCCGTTCGAAAGGTAGAACGTGCGGATGACGAGATCCTCGTAATCGCGGCGCGCCTGCGGGTTGTCGGGGATGACGATGATGGTCTTCTCGTCGAGGACTTTGTAGAAGTGACTGGCGGCCTGCATGACGCGCTCGAGCGCGGCCTGCGCGGTGACGTCGCGCAGCTCGATGGTGATGCGGTCATCCTTCACGGCCTGATCGAAGAGCACGTTGATGCCGAAGGCATTGCCGAGGGCGCGGTAGATGTCTTTGACCGGAGTGTCGCGCGAGAACGTGAGCGAGATCGGCTCGTTCGAGGCGGGATTGAGCTGCGGCGGCTGGGCCTTGCTGATGGCCGACTGCGCGCGCTTCTTCACTTCCTCGACCGACACCTTCTCGGCGGCGGCACGCTGGAAGTCGGCCATGAGGCCCATGACCTTGGCCAGCTCGACGGAGGCGAACTGATTCGTCGGATCGAGCTTCACGACCAGCTGCAGCTCCGTGGCGGCGAGCTGGGCCAGGCGGTACTGATCGGCGCCGGTGGCGTCTTTCGCGGCCGCGACCATCGACTTCGCTTTTTCGAAGTGGGCGCGCGACGCTTCGCGGCGGGCGCGATCGAGTCCGAGCTTGTAGGCGCGGTTGTCCGGATCGATCTCGACAGCCTTCTCGTACTGCACGACCGCGACGTCCCAGTCTTTTTGGGTTTCTGCCGTTTTCGCCTTCTGGTACGCGTTGTAGCTCGCGCACGAGGAGAGGAGCAGGGCGGTGAGCGCCGTTACGGTGATTGTCTTCAATCGATTCATTTCTTCTGTTCCTGAGATCCTGACGTTGTGACGCTCCAAGTTTTGAAACGTCACTGCCCGAGCGGCACGCGTTGCGTGACGTCGTTCGGGAAGCCGACGAAGCCGATCTCGGCGGACTCGATGCCGATGCGGCGGAGAATGAACTTCCCTTCGATCACGTCGCCCACCCTGGCATTGACGATCTCCCCCTCACGGGTGAAGGTGGCGATCGGGCTCTGCGCGCGGCCGAACGTGCCGATGAACTTGTACGTGAATTGCGGAGGACGCGGTGCCGGCGGCGGAGGCGGAACCTCCGAGTCGGTCTCGCACTGCGTGCCGATGCCGTCCTGATCGATGTCGCGCTGATCGGGATTCGCGACCGCGACGCAGTTGTCGCGGAAGTCGGGCACGCCGTCCTTGTCCTGGTCGGGCGGCGGCGCGGGAGGCGGTGGCGGTGGCGGTGGGGGAGGAGGCGGCGGCTCCCTGTACGCGAACAGATTGCGATCGCTGTTGTAGCTGCCGCTCTCCGCTTCGAGCAGTTCGAGATGGACCGGCTCGACGCCCGCGGGGGCGACGCGGCCGCGGGCGGTGCGCACCGGTGCGGCCGGCACGGGCGCGAGCATCTCGCCGTCGGCCTTCTTGTCCGCCGCCGCGAACGTGTAGATCGCGTACGCGGCCAGCACGACCAGCAGCGACACGAGGCTCCAGGTTTTCCAGTTCTTGTTCATCACAGCCGGTTCTTCGGCGGCGTCTGCGGCGCGCCTTCGCGGAATATGGTCTTGATGTGGAGCGTGAGCGACAGCTGTTCGCCTTCGGCGGCCGCCAGCGCGATCTGATCGATGATCACGAACTGCTGCGAGAGCTCGAGGAGATTGATGAGACGGCGGGCCTGTTCGTACGTGCCCTGCACGACGAAGCTGACTCCGACTTCGACCGCGCCCACTTCGCCTTTGGTGCGCTGCACTTCGTTGGCACCGACCGCCACGCGGCGGTCGAACCCATACGACGCGGGGATGAGGTTGCTCGCCGAGGCCAGCCGCTTCACCTCCGCGATCATCTCCGTCAGACGCAGTCCTTCGGTCGACCAGTACTCGTCATAGACGACGGCAACGTCTTTCTCGACCGAGCGGAAACCTTTGAGCGTCTGTTCCGCGGCGCCGCGTGCGCGCTTCGCTTCGTCGAGCTGTCCCTGCGCCTGCGCGAGCCGTTCATCGAGCGTATCGAGACGGCTCTGGTACTGCACGCGGTAGGTGAAGAAGAAGATCGTGTTCGCGAGCAGCAGCAGACCGAGGATGATCAGCAGAACTCGTTTTTCACGCCAGATCATCGGGTCGCCTCCGCGGGCGCGGTGCTGGTCCGGGCGGTGCGCACGACGTCGTCCGCGGGCTGAATGGCCGGCGGGAGATATTTCGCGCTCAGCTGGAACTGGAATCCGCCTTCCATCTGCGACTCGACGCTGGGGAAGGGATCGCGGAACTGCGGGTCCTTCTGCATGCGGCGGATCGTGGTGAGCATGCCGTCGCCGTTCTTGGCCTGGAACGACATGATCAGATTGATCTCGCCGTTTTCGCCGAACGAGGGGGCGACAGAGACGAGACGGACGTCATCGGCGACGACCGACTCGAGCTCGTCGAGGAGCGTGCTCCACGAGAACGCGCGCTCGGCGAGCTTCGCGTTGATGAAACGCGTCTGCCGGTCGAGCAGCGCCAGGTCGAGATTCTTGATGCGGCGCTGGGCCATCTCGGCGCGCTCCCGTTCGGTGCGCGCCTCCGCCTCGACGCTTTCGATCTTCGAGCGCGTCGACTGCGTTTCGCGGATGTAGCGGAAGTACGTGTCGACGTTGTTGAGCATCAGGAATGCCGCGAGCAGCGACATGGCCACGACCACGGCGTAGACCGGGCGGTAGTCCCGATAGGGACGCGATGCGAGATTCAGATGGATCGGCTTCACCCGGTGAACACTCCTGAGCAGGCGGTGAGCTCCGCGTCGAGGCCGGTGACGCCCGACGGGATCTCCTCGACGTAATCGCGCAGCGCGATCGGACGCACCTGCGACTGGAATTCTTCGGCGAGCGTCGACTGGATCGCGGACGCGCCGTCGCCCGCAACATAGCAGCTGGCGAACGTGTCGACGTTCAGCGAGTCGCGCAGGTAGCTCGCCGAAAGGCGAATCTCCTGGTCGATGGTGCGATCGCCGCTGAGATTGCGCGAACGGATGAACAGCGGCTGGGCGCCGCGAAAGACGGCGGTCGTGAAATCGGTGTCGCGCAGATAGATGAAGAGGCGATCGGCACTGGTCTCCCCTTCGCGCACCGTGATGGCGTTCCAGATGTTGAGACCGAGCGGCTCGATGAGCACGACGTCGAAGCCGGCGGCGGAGAACTGCTTCTCGATGGCCGTGAGCGTGGCATCGAGCGCGCTCACGACGAGCACGCGTGCGCCGCCCGAGCCTCGGGAGAGCACGATGTAGCTGACGCGCATCTGCTCCGGAGGAATCGGCAGCGTTCTCTTGAGGCTCCACCGCACCACGTCCAGCGCCTCGCCCTGTTTGTCCGGCAGCGACGGCAGATCGATGATGTTGATGCGGAACCAGGAGTCGGGGAGCAGCAGCGAGAGCTTTTCCCACCTGCCGGTCTCGTTGCGCAGGCGGCGCAGCGTTTCGGCGAGCGCCGCTTCGTTGGCGAGCTGCGGAGAGACCGCTCCGTTCGTGAACGTCTCGGATGCGAGACGAAAGGTTTTCGCGTTGATGATCCGCGGATTCGCCTTGCCGCGGCCGAAGCGCGCGTGCGTCAGCGAGTCATGATCGAGGACGACGACGTCCGGTGGAAAAGATCTGGCCATTCAGTCGTGCCTCGCCATCATCGTCTAATCGACGAACGTCACCTTATTGATCTCGCGCAGCGTGGTCTGTCCTTCCGTCACCTTCAAAAGGGCCGATTCGCGCAGGAAGGTCATGCCTTCCTCGTGCGCGGCTTTCTTGATTTCGGAGGCCGGACGACGGTCGAGAATCATGGTTCGAATACGATCCGACAGGTCGAGAAGTTCCGAGATTGCGGCGCGGCCATGGAAGCCCGTGCCGTTGCATTCGAGACAGCCCGCCCCTTCGAAAAACGTGACGCCGCGGAAGTCGTTCGGATCGAGTCCGGAGTCGTGCAGATACGCGGCGTCGTACTTCACCTCGCGCTTGCAGTACTGGCAGATCTTGCGCACCAGGCGCTGCGCCAGCACGCAGTTGAGCGCGGAGACGAAGTTGTAGAGATCGACCTTCATGTTCAGGAAGCGGCCGAGCACGTCGACGACGTTGTTGGCGTGCACGGTGGTGAACACGAGGTGACCGGTCAGCGCCGACTGCACGGCGATCTGCGCGGTCTCTTCGTCGCGGATCTCACCGACCATGATCTTGTCGGGGTCGTGACGGAGAATCGAGCGAAGGCCGCGCGCGAACGTGAGGCCTTTCTTCTCGTTGACCGGAATCTGGGTGATCCCTCGGAGCTGGTATTCGACCGGATCCTCGATGGTGATGATCTTGTCTTCGGGCGACTGGATCTCCGAGAGCGCCGCGTAGAGCGTGGTGGTCTTGCCCGAGCCCGTGGGACCGGTGACGAGCACCATGCCGTACGGTTCCTTGATGAACTTGCGGAACCGGTTGAGCATGGCCTGATCGAAGCCGAGGATGTCGAGGCGAAGGTTCTTGAACTCCTTCGACATCGACTCCTTGTCGAGAATACGGATGACCGAGTCTTCGCCGTGCGCGGTGGGGACGATGGAGACGCGGAAGTCGATCGTGCGGCCGGTGATGCGCAGCTTGAAGCGGCCGTCCTGCGGCACGCGCTTCTCGGCGATGTCGAGCTCCGACATGATCTTGATACGGCTGATGATCGTGGAGTGATGGCGCTTGTCGATCGGCTCGAGCGCTTCGTAGAGCACGCCGTCGATGCGGTATTTCACGACCACCTCGTTGTCGCGCGTTTCGATGTGAATGTCGGAAGCGCGGCGCTGGATGGCGTTGAAGACGATCGAGTCGACCAGCTTGATGATCGGCGACGAGTCCTGCTGCGTGATCGAGTCGATCGTCAGCGTCTCTTCGCCGTCTTCGTTCTCGGCCACGAGCTGCATGCGGAAGCCTTCCGTGGCTTCGTCGAGCACGCGCTGGGTCGACTCCGACTTCTGCAGCTTGTCGCGAATGGTCGCCGGCGAGGCGACCTTGATGGCCAGCGGTGCGCCGAGGAGCAGCTCCAGCTCGTCGAGCTTGAGCACGTCCGTCGGATCTCCGACCACGATGGCGATGCGCCCGTTCTCGCGATGCTCCGGCAGGAACTGATAGCGGATCATCAGATCGAGCGGAATGTCGCGGAAGAGCTGGTGATCGATCTGGAAGTGCTCCAGGTCGACGAACGGAAATCCGTACTGGTCCGCCAGACGGCGGGCGCGGGCCGCCTCACCGGACGGGTCGGCGTTCTTATAGAGCGTGCGGTTCGGATCAGCGACCATGGTCGATCAAAAAGAGACGATCAAAGAAAATACAGCTACTGCGACGACCCCACTTGCGAGAGCCGGAACAGTGGCAGATAAAAGGCGTAGAGCAACACCGCGATCACGATGCCCATGAACACGAGGATGATGGGCTCGATCGCGGCGACCAAACGGGAGAGTCTTGCCTCGATTTCCTCGTCGTAGAACTCGCTCACGTTGGCGAGCATTTCCGTGAGCGCCCCGGTCGATTCCCCGACCTTGATCATCTCGACCGCGAGGTCACTGATGACGCCGGTGTTGTCGAGCGAGCGCCACAGCGGCTCCCCTTCGCGCACATTCTGGACGATGCCGGAGATCTTCGTCGAAACGAGCTGATTCGTCACGGACTGAGAGGCGATCTCGATGGCCGGAACCATCGGCGTGCCGCCGGAGAGGAGCGTGCCGAGCGACTGCGTGAACTGCATGATCGCAAAGCGATGCAGGACGCCGCCGACGAGCGGGATGTGCAGCTTGAAGCGATCCCACAACAGGCGCCCCGAGGTCTTGATCCAGTGGTTGAGCAGCACGATGCTGACCACGATCAGAATGACCGCCAGCAGCGCGTTCTTGCGCATGCCGGTGGCGACGTTGATCATCAATGCGGTGAACCACGGCAGCGACGCGCCGAATCCTTCGAAGAACTCGGCGAACTTCGGGATGACGAACGTGAGCATCACGAAGATCATCGCGCTCGACATCGTCACGAGCACGGCCGGATAGACCAGCGCGCCGACGACCTTCTTGCGCAGCTGCACGATCATCTTCTGGTATTTGAGGAAGCGCCGCAGGACCCCTTCGAGATCGCCGGAGCGCTCGCCGGCGCGAAGCGACGTCGAGTAGATCGGCGGGAACATGTTGCCGTAGGCCGCGAATGCATCGGAGAGCGCCACGCCGCTGGTGAGCTTTTCCCGGATCTCGCTGAGCACCTCGCGAAAGCGGAGGTTTTTCTGGCGTTCGAGCATGATGTCGAACGACTGCACGATCGGGAGACCGGCGCGCACCAGTGCGAGGAGCTCCTGATTGAAGAGGAGGAAGTGCTCGGTGGAGATGGCCTTGCCGAAGCGCGGCAGGAAATCGCCCGCTTTGAGCGCACCGCGCTTCGCTTCGAAGACATGCAGGCCCTGCCGGCGCATTTCTTCCTGAGCGGCGCGCAGCGAGGCGGCGGTGATCTGCCGCTCGATGACGTCTCCTTCGGGTGTTCCGACTCTGAGGATGAATTCAGGCATGAAAGCTTTCCTTCGTCACGACTTGGACGCGTGCTTTTTACAAACGTTACGGTCGAGACGGCGCATTCATAACGGGAGGGGAGGGAGGGCGATTCCGGGCGCGGCGGGGCTGAGCCTGCCGGGTCAGCGAACGACGCGTGCACTCCGCGCGCATCCGACCTCAAGAGGGGGCCGGCATGCGCTGCTCGAATGCGATGCACGCGACGATCCGCGGGACCTCCGCTTTCCCATCCGTCCCCCTTTCCGGGGGGACGGATGGCAGCTGTTCCTGAAGGAGCGCCGCTACTTCAATGTCATCGATGGATCTCCGAAGAGGATCCACGATCGGCGCACGTCCTGATCGGACGTGGCCGCTTTGGCGGCGAGAGCGGCGTCGCCGAGGCGGGCGCCGGCGAAGAGGCGTCGATAGAGCTCGGTTGCCGCTTTGACCTGCGCGACCGGCTCGGTCAGTGTCGACGAGGCCCAGACCGCAGACGCTCCTCCATTCGGATTGAGGAGCAGGCTTTCGGCGAGACTGGTCGTGTAGAGGTCGTGGAAGTAGCCATTGAGGCAGGTCATGGCGGCGACGATCGGCAGTTTCGTGCCGTTGCGCAATGCCGCCGCGCTGTTGCCGTCGAAGCCTGTGGCCCAGAGCTCGACCGAGCCGTGGCCGACGTACGTCGTCAACGCCGACTCGAATGCATCGTTCGCCGTGGTGATTTTCTTCTCATACGACGAGGGGATCAGTCCATTGAGCCATTGTGCGGCGCCATCGAAATCCGTATCGGCCACGGCGTTGACGCGATTGACGAACGTGCGACGGACGATCTTGTCGATGATCGTCTTTGCGTCGGCGGGCGTGCGCGCGGGGATGCGTCCGATGGCGAGGTTCGGCAGGCCGCGGTCATTGAAGTCGGCGAACCAGTCGTCCGATGCGGTCTTCATGAAATTCGTGGCCACGAGCTTCGTCGGCACGAGGTCATAGTTGCCGAGACCGAGGTAATTGCGCGGATCGAAGCTGGCGTCGCCGAGGAGGATGACGTAGCGCGGCGGCGTCTTCCATTCGCGCGTGCGGCGGAGGAACTCCCTGAGCGCTTCGGGACCGTGCTCGCCGTAACCGAATTCGTCGTAGACGTCCTGAACGTCGACGACCTGCGTCTGGAGGCCTTCCGCTTTGCGCCTGGCGAGCAGCGGCTCGGTGGCGGAGACGAATGCAGCGTGCGTGATGATCAACAGATCGGCCGCGTTTTTCTTGCTGTTCCAGCTGGAGGGCTGGGTCAGCGCGAGCGACTCCGGTTTCGACGCGCGCGGTGCGGCGAGGAAGACCAGCGTGCGCGTGCCGCCGTTCGGTGCCGCGGCCGTGGCGCGATGCGTACCGGCGCTCGTTTCGATCGTGGTGGCGAGCAGCGACGGCTGCGCCGGATCGGTCACGTCGAACGCGCGAATACGATCGCTCGTGAAGCCGCCGACGGTCACCGACGCGCCGCCCGCGACCACCACCTTCAGCGCATCGTTCGTGGCCAGCAACTGGCGCGGATAGGTCAACTCGATCGACTCGACGACGGTGATGTCGTCGTCGCCGCCGAGGGCCGTGAGGGTGAGCGTGTTCGTGCCGTTGCGGAGACGGGCCAGCGGAATCGTGAAGGTCGACGAGACGCGTTCCAGGTCGTCGACGGTCATCATCGACGAGTCGCCGCCATTGAGCGAGAGCCGCACGCGATGCCTGCCGGCGGCGCCTCCCTGCAGCACGACGGTGAGCGTGGCGTTCGCTCCTCGGGTGTCGAGGTTTTCGACGACGAGCTCCTGGGACGCTCCGGCGTTCGTCACGATCGCGCCGAAGAAGTTGTCGTTGTCGCCGTTGTTCGTCAGCGCGGTGAAGAAGACCGAGCGCTCGACGCGGCGGTAGGTGTACATCGTGTTCTTCGCCGGCGTCTTGCCGTTGCCGTTGGACGGCTTCGTCAGCGACGCGCGCGGTTTCTCGCGCACGAGCCAGTAGGCGCGCGTGCCGCTCGACGGCGTGTCTTTGCCGATGCCGTAGAACTCGATCGCGTCGGTGGCGTCGAAGCGGCCATCGCCGCCGTCATCGACGAAGAGCGGCTGCTCGACGCCGCTGCTGTAAAGCGAGAGTCCGTTTGCATCGTTGCCGGCATCGAAGCCGGCGGCCGCGATCTCGTTCTTCGTGACGCGATACCAACCTTCGCGCGCGACCGCGAGCGACAGCGCTTTCTGCGATGCGAGCGCCCACTGCTGGGTGAGGTTCGGCCGCGCCTTCGGGATGCCGGGCGCGCCGAGTCCGCCGTCGATGCCGTTCTCGTCCGAGGCGAACACGCTTTCCGCCGCGACCTCATCGAGGGTGGCCGCGTTCCGGGCCACTTCGAAGAACGCCGAAGCGGTGATGGCCGGAGTGACCGGACCGTGCATGCTGCGCGTGCCGTCGAGATCGATGTCTTCGATGTAGTACTGCGCGAAAGCGCGCGCGTCGATGCGATCGGTCCAGCGGTAGGTGCGGCCGGAGGGGAGCGTGCCGCGGCGCGTGAAGAGCGCGGAGCCGGCGATGAGATGTTTGTTGATCTGCTCGCGCGTGCCGTCGGCGGTGACGCGATAGATGTTGAAGCCGAGGTTGCTGGCTTCGAACGTCGTGGTCCAGTCGAGCACCACGTTGCCGCGCTCGTCCTGCGACGCCTGCGCGCCGAGCATGTGCACGGCGGTCGGAGCGAGCACGCTGATCGTGGCGCTGGCGCTGTCGTTCGTCGCGTTCGTATCGGTCTCGGTCCGGGTGACGTTCGCGGTGTTGATGATCTGCGTCGTGTTGACGGTGATGGTCGCGGTGATGGAGATGTTGTTCGTCGCGCCCGGATTCATCGTCGCGTACGTGCAGGTCACGGTGCCCGACGACTGCGTGCAGGTCGGCCCGCCCGGCGTGACGCTGACGAATGAGAGTCCGGCCGGAAGCGTGTCGGTCATGACCACGTTCGTGGCGCGAGACGGGCCGTTGTTCGACACGACCAGCGTGTAGGTGACGTTCTCGCCCTGCGCGAATGCGCTGTCGGGGCCGGGATCGCTGGCCGCTTTCGTGACGCCGACGTCGACGCGGCGGATCACGCTCGTCGTCGTGGAGGTGCTGTTGTTCGCGGTGTTCGGCTCGGGGCTGCTCGTCGACGTCGACACCGGCTGCGTGATCGTCGAGCCGTTCGCGAGCCCCGGATCGGTGGCCACGACGAACGTGAAATTGCCGGAGCCGGTGCTCGGCGCGAGAGGATCGGTTTTCGCGCACGTCACCGTGCCGGTGCCGCCGATGCTCGGCGTCGTGCAGCTCCACCCGGGAGGCGGCGTCATCGAAACGAACGTCGTGCCGGGAGGTGTGGTCTGCGTGAGCACGACGTTGTACGCCGGCACGATTGTGGAGTTGTTGGTGACGCTCTGCGTGAACGTGAGCTGATTGCCGGCGATGACCGGATCGGGAGCGTCGCTGCTGGCGACGGAGATGTCGGTGCAGCCGGATTTGATGCCGGTGATCTGATCGAAGCTCGCGGTGAGCACGACGTTGCCGACGGCGCCTGGCTGCGCGCCGAAGGTGTCGCTGGCGGTCGTGGTGATGCCCGACGCGCCGCCGGTGACGCTCGAGACCGCGGGCGTGCCGTTGAGCGCGATGTAGCCGCCACCGCCGCCGCCGCCGGGTCCGTGCCGTTCGCCGGGATACACGCCCGGCGCCTGCGTGCGCCACGCGTCCCCGCCGCGGCCGCCGTTCGCGCGAACCGTCAGCCCGCTGAACGTACCGCCGCGGGTGAGGACGACGATCGAGCCGCCCGCGCCGCCGCCACCACCGCCGTCATTCGCCGTGTCATTGAATGCGTCGGCGCCGTTCGCGGTGATGGTGCCGGTGCCGGTGAGCCGTCCCGCGCGAACGAGCACGATGCCGCCGCCCGCCGCACCCGAGGAGGCGATACCGGAGCTGTTGTTGCGCGCCCCTGCGCCGCCGCCGCCGCCGAGGACGACGCGTCCCGGCGAGTCGTAATACGGCGCGCCGCCGAAACCGCCGCGCGCGAGGTTCGAGGCCCAGGTGTTGCCGCCGCCGCCGCCGCGGCCCCAGTTCGCGCCGCCGCCGCCGCCGGAGTTGTCCTGGTTGGCCGTCGGCTCGCCGTCGGTGCCGCCGCCGCCGGCGTTGCCGGGTGCGCCGCGCGCGAAGTCGCCGTTCGGATAGCCCTGCGGTCCGACGTCGGTGTTCGCGCCGCCGTCGAGGACCCACTCCGGCGTGCCGGCGATTCCTTCGCCTTTGACGCCATGCACGTTCGTGGCGAGCGTGTTGCGGTAGTCGTCGGTGGTGGCCGCGCCGCCGCCCGCGCGCTGCAGGCCGGCGCCGCCGCGGAAGCCGAGGCCGTTCACGTTGACGGTGGTACTGCCGAGTGCGAGATCGCCGGCCACGTCGAAGGCGAGGATGCCGCCGCTCGTCCCGTTCCACACGGCCGCGGTCACCGTTCCGCCGAGCGTGGCGGTGGTGTATTGCGGAACGCGCACGACCTGGAAGCGACGCTGCCCCTGCGTGGCGGTGGCGTTGGCGTTCGTGTACGCGTACACGAGACCACCGCCACCGCTCACGCCGGTGAAAGTGAGCGCGCCCCCCGCCGCTCCAACCGTGTTCGTGGCGACGACGTATTCGTATCGCCCGACGTTGTTCGCATTCGTGTAGCCGGCGCCGATGCCGGTGGTGCCGCCGGTGATGCCGAGGCCGTTGCCGTAGCGGTCATCGTTGTTGCTGTCGATGGCGGCGTCCTGCATCTGCATGACCAGCACGAGGTCGCCGGCGGTGATGCTCACCGCCGCTCCGCGACGCGCGCCGACGGTGATCGACGTCGCGCCGGCCGCCGCATTCGCGCTGCCGGGCCAGTAAGAGTTGATGACGCCGGCCAGCGTGCCGCCCGCGCCGTCTTTGCCGGGCTGCGTGCCGCAGACCGTCGACTGCACGAGCGAGTACGCGGTCGCGCTGGCGGTGTTCGGCGTGACCGGATCGATGGTGGTGGTCGTGACGGTGCCGGTGTTGGTCGCGATCAAGCCGCCGGTGAGCGGCGCGAGTACCTGAATGGAGACGGTGGCGGTTTGTCCGACCGTCATCGTGCCGAGGTTGCAGGTCACGGTCGAGCTGCCGCTGCAACTGCCGAGAGTCGTGTTCGAGCTGACGAATGTCGTGGTGCCGGGGATCGTGTCGGTGAGCGTCACTCCCTGCGCCGTCGACGGTCCGTTGTTCTGGATCTGAAACGTGTACGTCAGCACGCCGCCCGGATCGACCGGATCGGGGAGGGCGCTCTGCGTGACTTCGATGTCGGCGGTGGCCTGTTTCACGCCGACCGCGATCTGCGTCCAGCGGCGGGTGGCGGAGAGCGTCCACGACATCGCGGTGTTCGGAGTGGCGGCGATGCGTCCGCTCGACGCGGCCTGAATGTCGTTGTTCGTGCCGCCGGTCGACGTGTTGAAGCCTGCGACCTGCGCGCCGTTCGGCGTGAGCGTGACGGTTTCACGCGCGCCGATGAAATCGATGACCAGATCGGTGGCCGCGGTGCCGGTGAGCGTCACGCTCGCCGCACCGCTGCTGTTCGTGGCGGTGGCGCTCGGAGGTACGGATTGATCGGCGTTCGTGAATGTGGTCGCGCTCGTGACCGACTCGACGTTGTTTCCCGGCGAGATGCCGCCCATCGTGAGCACGACGTTGTTGTTGCCGGTCGGACCGTTGAGCAGATACCAGACTTCGGTGCGCGTGTCGGGTGCGCCGTCGGTGATCGCATCGAGCAGCGTGAGCGGCGAGCCGCCGTACGTCACGGTCGTGACCGTGGTGCCGGTGGCATTGCGCAGATTCATCGACACCGCGACGAGCAGCAGGCGGTTCACACCGGTGCTGGTGGTGTGCGCGAACGTCGTCGTGTTGGCCGCGCTGGTCAGCACGTCGGTCACGTTGGTCTGTGCATCGAACGTGGCCTGTGCGTGCACGGTTGCGGCGAAGCCGGTGAGCACACCACAGGCGAGGAGCGCGAACAGCGAGTTTCTGATTTGCATCGGGTATCTCCGAATAACCGTCATGCACCCTACGACTACTCCCGCCATCGATCCGCTGGCCCCGGCGTCAAGAGCGCAGGAGGATCCAGTCGGTTGCAAAAAGTTTCCGCGAGAGAAAACAAAGGATTTGCACCGGAACGCGGCCGTTTTTCGACAAGTCACTGACGCGATGACAACGGCTCTGTGACGTTGCGGTGTCTTGCCGCGCTGCCGCGGACGCCCTACGATGCGAAGCATCCATGCGCAGATGGCTGATCGCGGCGGCATTGTTGACGCTGGTTGCGTCCGCTATCGGCTCGGAGCTCGCGTCGTCGCTGTCGTTGAACGCGAATCACTGCTCCTGTCCGATCAAAGGGCCGTGCTGCGAGGGGCCCTTCTGTCTCATGGAGCAGGCGCGACAGGAATCGCAGGCGCGACAGGAACCGGAGGAATGCTCGATGCGCTCCTGCGGTCATGCGGAAACGGTCGCGGCAATCGTGCGGCCGCCGTGCATTCTGTTCGTCGTGGCCTCACTCGAATCGCGCACGCCGGCACCGCGCCGTTTCGAGCGCGCGTCGTCGTCGCCACTGCGCGGCATCAGTCTCGTTCCTGACCGTCCTCCGCGCTCCTGACGTTTCCTCCTTCGCCCTCCTCCGCTGAACCGGAAAGGAAACGCCCGTGAGACTTCGTCTGCTCGCTGCAGCAGGATTTCTGTGTGCTCTCGTTTCGTACGCGCCGGTCATGCAGGCCGGCTGCGGCTCGGCTTCATGTCCGCTCGATCTCCAATCGCTGAACCGTCCCACCCTCGGCGGCTTCACGCTCGATCTCTCCTTCCAGTACATCGATCTCGATCAGCCGCGCATCGGCACCGACGACGCTTCGGCCGGCGAACTGCATGGCCCGCATCACGATGAAGTGCGTACGATCAATCGCATCGCTACCGCGACGCTCGGGTATGCGCCGACCTCGCGTCTGCAGCTCACGGCCGCGCTGCCGTGGATCTCGCGCACGCACGATCATCTGGCGAGCAACCATGCGCACGTGAACGCGTTCGCTCCGCGCGCGCAGCACAATGTGCTCCCCGAGGCGTGGGATATTCGCGGTGTTGGCGACGTCACGCTGCAGGCGCGATTCGCATTGCGCGAGCCCGACGCGATCACCCACTCGGCGTGGTGGATCGTCGGAGGCGTGAAGCTGCCGACCGGCGACGACTCCGCCACGAACGACGACGGCGAAGTGGGCGAGCTGCCGATTCAGGCCGGCAGCGGGACGACCGACGGCCTCGTCGGCATTTCGTACGAAGGCGGTCTCCTCCGCCACTCGCGCGTCAGCGGGGCGATGGGAGACGTCGCGCTGCTGCCGTACTTTTTTACCGCCACGTATCAGTTCCGCGGCGGCGCGAACGATGGGTATCGCCTCGGCAGCGAGTGGCAGCTGAACGCCGGCACCGCGTACGCGCTGGGCCGGCATTTCGAAGCGCTGCTGCAGGTGAACTCCCGTTTTCGCGGGAAAGACACCATCGAGGAGGAGCCGGAGGAGGGAGCGTTCACGGGCGGTACGTATGTGTACGCTTCGCCCGGCGTGCGCGTGCCGCTCGGTCGCGGCGCCGTCTACGCACTGGTGCAACTGCCGCTCTATCGGGATGTAAACGCGATCCAGCTGACGTCGGACGCGAATTACATCGCCGGATTCCAGACGCGATTCTGAAGGGGCGACGGCTAAACCCTGCTACATTTGCAGACCGTACTTCATGGATTCCGCAGAGCAGCAGCATAGCCGTCGCTACTTCCTCACCCTCTCCCTCGGAGCTCTCGGCGTCGTCTACGGCGACATCGGTACGAGTCCGCTGTACGCGCTCGAAGAGTGCTTCATGAAGCACCACGGCCATCAGCTGCTGCCGACGCACGACAACGTGCTGGGCGTGCTCTCGCTGATCACGTGGTCGCTGATTCTGGTGATCTCGCTCAAATACCTCTGGTTCGTGCTGCGCGCCGACAATCGCGGCGAGGGGGGCATCCTCGCGCTGATGTCGCTCGTCCGTCCGCGGGAAGCGGGGCGTCGCGGAGTCCGCCGCAGCGTGCTCATCGCCCTCGGCCTGTTCGGCTCCGCGCTGCTGTACGGCGACGGCATGATCACGCCCGCGATCACGATGCTCTCGGCCATCGAAGGCATCGGCGTGGTGACGCCGGTCTTTCAACCGTACGTCGTCTGGATCACCGTTGCCGCTCTCGTGGCGTTGTTCGCCGTGCAGAAGTTCGGCACCGCGCGCGTCGGCACGCTGTTCGGTCCGCTCATGCTGATCTGGTTCAGCGTGCTGGCGGCGCTCGGCATCTACAACCTCGTGAAGGAGCCGCGCGTGCTGGTTGCCCTCAGCCCGCATCACGCGATCCGCTTTTTCCTCGAGCACGACCTCGCCGCGTATCTCGTGCTCGGCTCGGTCTTCCTCGTCGTCACCGGTGGTGAGGCGCTCTACGCCGACATGGGACATTTCGGCCCGCGTCCCATTCGCATGGCGTGGTTCGTGGCGGTCTTCCCGTGTCTGCTGCTCAATTACTACGGGCAGGGGGCGATGCTGCTGACCGATGCGTCGACCGTGCGCGATCCGTTCTATCTGATGGCTCCGCGATGGGCGCTCGTGCCTCTCGTCGTACTCTCGACACTCGCCGCGGCCGTCGCCTCACAAGCGGTGATCTCCGGCGCGTTCTCGCTCACGCGGCAGGCGGTGCAGCTCGCGTATCTGCCACGCATTCGCGTACGCCACACCTCGGCGCGCGAGATCGGACAGATCTACATCCCCTCGGTCAACTGGGTGCTGATGATCTGCGCGATCGGCCTCGTGATCGGCTTCGGTGCCTCGACGAAACTGGCCGGCGCCTACGGCGTCGCGGTCACGGCCACGATGGGCATCACCACCGCGCTCTTCGCCGTCGTCGCGCGCGAGCGGTTCGGCTGGAAGCTGTGGCACGTGCTCGCGTTCGCGGTGCCGTTCCTGATCATCGACCTCGCGTTCTTCGGCGCGAACGTCATCAAGATCGCGGATGGCGGCTGGTTTCCGATCGTCGTCGGTCTGCTCGTCTTCATGCTGATGACCACGTGGTTCACCGGACGGCGCATTCTCAGCGAGCGGCTCGCCGAAAGCGCGATCGACACCGAGACCTTCGTCGGCCAGCTGGCGAGCCATCGGATTCAGCGCGTGAAAGGAACGGCGGTGTTTCTCACGCGCCAGCTGCAGGGCGTTCCGACCGCGCTGCTGCACAACATCAAACACAACAAGGTCGTGCATGACTGCGTCGTGCTGCTCAGCGTCGTGGTCGAAGAAGAGCCGCATCTCTCCGCGGAGGAGCGCTCCGAATGGGTGGAGCTCGGCGAAGGCGTGTTCCGTCTCACGGTGCGCTACGGCTTCATGGAAGATCCGAATCTTCCGGAGACGCTCGCGCAGCTCGACGGCCCGGTGTCCTTCAACAGCATGGCCACGTCGTACTTCCTCGGCCGTGAAACACTCATTCCGACCGAGCATCCCGGCATGTCCATCTGGCGCGAGCACATCTTCGCCTGGATGAACCGCAACGCCAGCAGCGCGGCCACGTTCTTCTCGCTGCCGCCGAATCAGGTGATCGAGCTCGGCGCGCAGGTTCGCATGTAAGCGGGTTCGCGCCCGCCATCGCCGTGGCGTTCACGGGTGTGACCGTCGAGGTCACGCCGGAATCGGGTCCCGTCCAGACCACCGTCTCCGACAACGACGGCGGCTACGTTTTGCACGAGATTGAAGCCGCACAGGTAGTACTGGTTCGCTTTCCCCTCGTCGAGATCAGCGAGATTGCAGGAACGAATGACGGCCCGTGGGCGCGACCCGACGACTTCCGCAAGCTCAACGGCGGTGCGTATGCGATCCGCTACCGGCTGAATCTCTTCTCCAACTTCACCTGCTTTCTCGACGATCCGGTGAACGGCGATCCGTTCGAACAGGCCGACGATCGTCACGACGACATCCGCAACGTCGTGCTGTATCACACGCGCGAGCGCGTTCGTCTCGAGACGAGGCGGCAGGACTCGGTGAGCGACGCGGAGTGCGCTTTCTCCACCGGATGAAAGTGCACGTCATCGATTCCCGCCGCCGTCTCGCCACGGGGGTGACGACGTCGTTCTGATCGCTAAAGCACTTCGGCGACGGCGCGCGCGAGCTCGATCGGATCGGTCGGCTTGATGACGTAGCGTTGAAATCCGGCCGCGAGAATGCGCTCGCGATCGTCCGCACCGCCGAATGCGGTGATGGCGATCGCGGGCAGTCGCGATTCGTCGATTGCGAGCGCGTTGCGCACGTCGGCGAGCAGCTCGAACCCGTCGCGGCCGGGCATGGCGATGTCGCTCACCAGCACCGCCGGCGTGCGGGTGCGAATGGCCACCAGCGCGTCGTGCGCCGAGCTCACGTCGCGCACCTTCGCCCCGGCGCGTTGCAGCGCGGCAGCGATGAAGCGCCGCGTCTGTTCGTCATCGTCGACGACGAGGATGTCGGCCGCGTGCAGATCGGGCAGGGTCTGGTTTGCCGCCGTGTCTTCCGGCGCTGCGGCGACGGCGATCGGCAGCGTGACGGTGAACGTCGTGCCGTGTCCGAGGCCCTCGCTCGCCACCTCCACGGTGCCGCCGTGCATCTCGGTGATCTGCCGCACGATCGCCAGGCCGAGTCCGAGTCCGCCGAAACGGCGCGTGGTCGTGCTGTCCGCCTGGCGGAAGCGATCGAAGACGTGCGGCAGAAACTCCGGCGCGATGCCGACGCCGGTGTCTTTCACCCGGATGCGCACCAGCGCGGCATCGCTCTCCACGCTCACGGTGACGCGCCCTTCATTCGGCGTGAACTTCACCGCGTTGTTCATCAGATTCCAGATGACCTGCTGCAGGCGATTGATGTCGCCGGAGACATGCGGCTGGTTCGGGTCGAACGTCGGATCGATCGTGATCGATTTCAGATCCGCCGGCGCGTGAACCGCTTCGACCGCGTTGCTGACGATGTCGTTCACGCTGACGTCGGAGAGATCGAGATACAGCTTGCCGAGCGTGATGCGCGAGACGTCGAGGATGTCTTCGATCAGCTGCGCCTGCGTCTTCGCACTGCGCGCAATCGCGGTGATGCCCTCGCGCACGAGCACGGGATCGAGCTCGCCCATCTCCAGCATGCGCGCCCAGCCGAGAATCGCCGTCATCGGCGTGCGGAGCTCGTGGGAAAGCGTGGCCAGAAACTCGTCCTTCGCGCGATTGGCCGCGTGTGCTTCGACATACAGCGCCGCGTTGTGCACGGCCACCCCGATGCGCGCCGCGAGATCCTCGGCAAATGGCACATCGCGTTGCGTGAAGCGCCGCCCCGACTCCGCGTGCAGCAGCGAGAGCGTGCCGTACACGCGCCCGCCGGAGTTGATCGGCACGAGAATCCACGACCGCAGACTCATCGCGCGGATGATCTCGAGATGCCGTTCGTCGCGGGCCAGCGATTCGACGTACGCCGGATCGATCGACTCGCGCAACTGCAATTTGCCGCTGCGAATCACCTGCACCAGCGGATCGCTGTCGCGCGCCAGCGGGTAGCTGCGATCGATCTCGGCGAGCATCGCCGCCTTTTCGCGGTCGGCGTGCGCGATCACCACGCGGCGATGTGCGCCGTTCTCGTGCGCCACGTCGATCAAACACCAGTCCGCGAGTCGCGGAACCGCCAGATCGCCGATGCGCGAAAGGATCGTTTCGGGGTCGAGTGACTCGGTGAGCAGCACCGAGGCGTCGGCGAGAAACGCCGCCTGTTCCTCGACGCGCTTTCGTTCGTCGATGTCGGTGAGCGTGCCGATCCACTCGCGCACGCTGCCATCCTCGTTGCGCACCGGCACGCCGCGCACCGCCAGCCAGCGAAAGCGGTCGTTCACGTGCACCGGCAACTCGAGCTCGAACGGCGTTCCCGTTCGTCGCGCCTCGTCCCACGCGGTGATGAACGTCTGCCGATGATCGGCATGAATGTTCGCGAGCCAGCTGCGCTGCTTCGACTCGGCGAGCGTGAGATGGAACATGGCCCGGAAGCCGCCGTGCTCTTCGCGCGGATTTCCGTCGGCGTCCGACGACCAGACGATCTGCGCCGTGGCGGTGACGAGCGTGCGATAGCGCTCCTCTTCGATGCGCAGCCGCTGCGCCGCACCGCGCGCATCTTCGAGCAGCCGCGCGTTGTCGATGGCGATGGCCGCCTGCGCTGCCACGCCCGCAACGAGCCGCTCCGATTCTTCCGTGAATTTGGCCGGCTGACTGTGGCCGAAAAAGAGTCCGCCGATGACGTCGCCGGAGCGCGAGATCACCGGCACCGCCAGGTAGCTGACGATCGTCGGATGCCCCGGCGGTATGCCTTCGTACGGCGCGTTGTGCCCGTAGCGCGGATCGAGGCGGATGTCGTCGCTGCGCACCACGCCGCTGCCTGCGAACGTCGGCGCGAACACGGCCGTGTTGCGCGGCATCGCGAGCGTCGAAAAGGAATCGCGCGAGGCGCCGGAGATCGTCCACAGCAAATACGACTCGCCGCGCTCGTCGACCTCGTTCGTGAAGAACGCGCCGAGCTCCGCGCCCGCCAGCATCGTGGCGGCGTCGGTGACGGACTGCAGCAGTTTCCCGGTCTCGAGCTCGCCCGAAAGAATCTCGCTGACGGCGAGCAGCGTACGCAGCATGAAGTTCTGCCGTTCGAGCGCTTCGCCGCGCAGCTGCACTTCCGATTCGGAGCGCTTGAGATCTTCGATGTCGGTACCGGTGCCGTACCAGCGGATCACGTTGCCGCGCTCATCGACCACCGGCAGTGCGCGCGCGAGATGCCAGCGATAGCTGTTCGTGGCGCGATCGAAGAAGCGGTACTCGATCTCGAAGGGCTGCCGTGTCTCGACCGCGGTGTGCCAGGTGTCGAGCGTGCGCTGGACGTCGTCGGGATGCAGGATGGGGAGAAAACTCTCGTCGCCGCCGACGCTCGGATCGAGGCCGGTGAACTCGTACCAGCGCCTGTTGTAGTAGTCGGTGTATCCGTCTCCGCGCGCGGAGAAGACGATCTGCGGCATGGCGTCGGCGAGATCGCGGTAGCGTTGTTCCGCTTCGCGGCGCGCGGTGATGTCGCGCGAGATCACCACGACGCCGGTGGCCTCGGAATGGTCGTCGTAAATCGGACTGACGACGTATTCGAACGTGCGTTCGACTCCTTCGACGGAAAAGCGTGTCTCGCGTCGCGCGGCGACGCCGGTGGTCATGACCCGTTCGCACTCGGTGACGAATTCGTCTTCGAGCTCGGGAGGAACGTTCAACTCGGTCCACCGCCTTCCGAGCATTTCTTCCGGGGTGAGGCCGAGGATGCGGGCGGCGGGCTCGTTCACGAACGAATAGCGGCCGTCGCGCGTCATGACGTAGACGAGGTCGGGCGTTGCCGCACCGAGGGCATTCAGAATGAGCTGCGACTCGATCGTCTGGTCGTCCATCGGCCTCGTCCGGCGGCCTTGCAAGGTTGCGACCGCCGAAGGCGAATCGTAATGCACGAGGCTGGCAATGCGGATTGCCGTCACAAAATGACTCTAGTCGCCGATCCGTTCCCTCCCTAAGATGCCTCTGTTGCACGCGTCACTCTCTCCGCGTGCAGTGAAGCTGGGTTCTCCTTGACCGGAAGGTTCCCGGCAGCCACCCCCGAATCGCCCGGCGGCCTGGCAGCGGCCGTCGGGCGCTTTTTTTGGGGAGCGCGTCATCGGCACGCGTGGCGGCGTTCCTCGTTCATTCGACCTTCCGACCACCGATAATGCCGCTCAATGAGTCGTCGAATCGGTTTGGTGGGGCTGCTTCTTTTCGGGTCGGGTGCGTGCGCGCTCATGTATCAAACGGTCTGGCTGCGTCAGTTTCGCCTGATTTTCGGTGCGTCGACGGCAGCCTCGGCCGCGGTGCTGGCGATTTTCATGGCCGGCCTCGGTATCGGCGGACTGCTGCTCGGGCCGCGCGCCGATCGCCATCCGCGGCCGCTCGCGTTCTACGGAATGCTCGAGCTCGGAGTGGCGCTCTCGGCGGCGGCCACGCCGCTGCTGCTCCTGCTCGTACGCTGGATTTATCTCGCCACCGGCGGCTCGGCGACGCTCGGCCTCCCGTTCGCAACGCTGCTCCGTCTCGTGCTCGCGACGGTCGTGCTGATCCTGCCGACCTTTCTGATGGGCGGCACGCTTCCGGCCGCCGCGCGCGCGATCACCGCCCGGGAAGACGTCGGGCGTCGCGGTTTGTCGGTGCTCTACGGCGTCAACACACTCGGTGCGGTGTCGGGCGTGGTGTTGTCGACGTTCGTGCTGCTCGAGCTCTTCGGCAACCGGATGACGTTGTTCTTCGCCGCGCTGCTCAACGTCCTGCTCGCGCTCGGCGCGTTACTGATCGATCGCCGCGATTCATCCGAGAGCGACCCTGCCGCCATCGATGAGGCACCGCGAGCCGCGAGCGTTGCGCCACGACGCTTCGTCCTCGTTGCCTCCGCCGCCGTCGGCTTCACGTTCCTGCTGATGGAACTGGTCTGGTATCGCATGCTCGCGCCGCTCCTCGGCGGCACGACCTTCACCTTCGGACTGATTCTCGCCATTGCGCTGCTCGGCATCGGTGCGGGCGGACTCTTCTACGCACTGCGCGAGAATCGCGAAGCAACCATCGGCGCGTTCGCATTGTCGTGTGCGCTCGAAGCGTTGTTCCTCGCGCTTCCTTTCGCGTGGGGAGACGGCCTGGCGATGATGGCCATGCTGATTCGTCCCGTCGGCGGCGGGCTCGGATTTCCCGGCTATGTGATCGGCTGGACCATCGTCACGTTCATCGTAGTCTTTCCGGCCGCGTTCATCGCCGGCCTGCAGTTCCCTCTGTTGATTTCATTGCTCGGCCGCGGGCGTGAATCGGTCGCGCGCGACATCGGTCTCACATACGCGTGGAACACCGCCGGATCGATCGCGGGCTCGATTGCCGGCGGGTTCGGTGCGCTGCCGCTGCTCAGTGCTCCCGGAACGTGGCGCCTGTCGGTGTGGGTGCTCGTGGTCGTGACCGGCGGCGCGATCGGCGTGGCGCTGGCGCGCACGCGTTTGTCATGGAAAGCCGCGGTGGCGGTGCTCGTCGCCGCTTGCGCAATCGTCGCAACGCGGGCCACAGGACCGACCGCGGCCTGGCGCCATACGCCGATCGGCGCCGGCCGCGCCGAATTGGCGAAGCCGACCCGGAATCGCGTCAAGGAATTCATTCACGCGCGCATCCGCACGATCGAATGGGATGTCGACGGCGTCGAGAGCTCCCTCGCCTTATCGAAGAACGACGGCTATGCGTTCGTGGTCAATGGCAAGAGCGACGGCCACGCGATTCTCGACGGCGGCACGCAGATCATGGGCGGCATCCTCGGCACGGCATT
Source organism: Thermoanaerobaculia bacterium (assembly GCA_036261885.1). Taxonomy (GTDB): domain Bacteria; phylum Acidobacteriota; class Thermoanaerobaculia; order Gp7-AA8; family Gp7-AA8; genus QHVT01. Next base: position 267,010 of record DATAJY010000013.1, read on the forward strand.
GCATCGGAATGCGAAAAATGCGCTGGTCATCGGTCTCGGCACCGGAACCACGGCCGGGTGGCTCGGGGCAGTGCCGGAGCTCGAACGGGTCGACGTCTTCGAAATCGAGCCGGCCATCGAGCGCGTGGCCGCGGCGTGTAATGACGTCAATCACCATCCGCTCGAAAATCGAAACGTTCACATCACCTACGGCGACGCGCGCGAACTGCTGCTCACCAGCAAGCGCCGGTATGACGTGATTTCATCGGAGCCTTCGAATCCGTATCGCTCCGGGATCGCCAGTCTTCTCACAACTGATTTCTATGAATCGGCGAAATCGCGTCTCGCGCCCGGCGGGATCTTCCTGCAATTCCTGCAGGCGTACGAAATCGACAGCGCCACATTGCGCATGGTCTATGCGACGTTCGGCACGGTTTTCCCGAATGTCGAGACGTGGGAAACACGCCGCGGCGATCTGCTGCTGGTCGGCACCGTGGAGCCGATTCGCTACGACGCCGCGACGCTGCGCGCGAAATTCGCGCGCGATCCGTATCGCTCCGCCATTCTCGCGGTGTGGCGGGCCACCGATCTCGAAGGCGTGCTCGCCCATTACGTGGCGGGCCCGTCGACCTCGCAGGCTCTCGCAGACGGGGCATTGACGAACACCGACGACCGGACGCGCATCGAATACGGTTTCGCGCGTACGCTCGGCAACAATGCCTATTTTCAGATCAACGATCTGCGCGAGCTTTCACGGAAGAAACTCGACGATCTTCCGCCGGTGGCCGGCGCGGTCAATGTCACGTCGGTCCGCGATCAACGCCTCAGCCTGATCGCATCCGAGGCGGCCTTTCCGCCGGAAATGGGCACGCTCAATCCTGATCAGCAATTACGCGTGCGCGCCTACATTGCGCACGCACAGGGCGATTACGAGGGCGCGTTACGGGCGTGGGTGGGGCAGCGATCGAGGCCGACGGCGCCGACCGATCTGTTGACGTTCGCGGAATCGTATTCCGACCGCGGCGATGATGCGGTGCTGCCGTACACACAGGAATTGCGCGCGTACAAACCGGCCGAAGCCGATTACGTCGTGGCGCGCCTGCGCTGGCGACAGAAACGATTCGACGAAGCGGCGGCGGCCATGCGCGCGTGTCTCCTGAAAATGCAGCGCGACGCCTGGATGATGCCGATTCTTCAGGAGCGTGTTCTCGAACTGGCGGTCGATATCGGAGTCGCAAATCCCGCCGCCGGCCGGGTCTTGTACGAAATCCTCGGCACGCCGTTCGCCGCGCACGCAGCGGACGGACAACGGCTGCTCACGCGCTTGCAGATCGCGACCAATCTGTCGGGCGGGCAGTGCAATGAGCTGGCGATTCAGGCGCTGGAACCGTTCGAGAAAGCGGTGCCGTGGGATCGTTTCTTCCTCAAGAGCCGCGTGACCTGTTATGAGAAATTCAATCACCCGCGTCTGGCACAGGCCAGAAAGGATTGGGAAGAATTTCTGCACAATGAGCCGCTCTCGTTGAGTGCGACCGTGCATTGAGACGCCATGAGACAAAAGCGGCGGGCCAGGTGGCCCGCCGCTTTTGCGTTTACTGGTCTGTCTGTTCCGACGTGATGTACACGCGCGGGAAACCGAAGTTGCCGGGCGGCCACGCGCCTTTGACCAGGCGCTCGTCGAAGTAGATGTCGGGATTACCGGCCTTTTCGGCGTTGCCTTCGGCGAGCACCGAGCCGAAGTAAATCGCGTTACCGGTCGCGTCGAACGTCCCTTCGTTGTAGAAGACGCCGTTCATCGAAATCTCGAGCTGCACCAGTCCGCCGTCTTTGTCGTAGCCGTTGGAGGTGCAGTTTTCGCGGTCCACTTTCCGGTTCGCGAGAATGACCGTGCTTTCCGCGACGCAGGCCACCGGGGCGCCGCCGCTGGTGATCTTGGGCCGGCGCACCGTGACCGCGGTTTTTGCGTCGGTGAGATTTGCGCTCGTCACGGCCGGGTCATACCAGGAGGCGATGGTGTTTCCGGTCGGCACGGTCGGATAGATGAGATTGAGGTACGGCTCGTGCGGCTCGGAGCAGTTCACGCCGGGATTGCACGTCGGTGAATAGGGAACGATGAACCATTTCGCGCCGGCCAGCAGCGTGCCGTCGGAGTTGTTTGCGGCTGGTACATCGTCGACGAAGAAATCGAAAATGTTGTTCTTGCCGCTGTTGGTATTGCTCCAGGCGAGATCCTGGAAATCCCATTCCCCGTTGAATGCGCCCTTGATCACGCAGTTCGTGCCGATGTTGGGAACGCAGGCCGCGCCCGAGGAATCGATTCTCTTGTAGCCCTTGTAATCGGCGGTGACGGTGGAGTCTTCTTCGATTTCAGGGAAACCGATATCGCGGAACGGCTCGCCGGGCATGTTTACCCATTCATTGACGCCGCCGAGACCCTTCGTGCCGAACCCTTCGGCATTGATGTACAGGAAGCCCTTGGCCTGCATCGTGCCGCCCTGCACGTCGATTTCCGGCGTCAGGATGCCGCCCTGGCCGTTCTGGGGATTCGATTGATTCCGGGTGTCGAAGAAATAGAAACCAGGAACCGATTTCGGGCCGGTGTTTGCGGGGGGATTGGACGTGATGTCCACCCACTCCCGGAACGTGCGCTGGCGGCCGAATTTGTCCTGGAACGTTTCGCCGGAGACCCAGCGCAGGTAATAAATGTTCGGTTCGTCGTCCGCCGTAATGGCCAGCTGCTTCCAGAAGTTGTAATCGATGCGCGGGAAGAGCACGTTCTGACGATCGGGACGGGTGTTCTGCGTCTGATCCTGGAACCAGTTCGAACGATTGACGGTCGAGTCGTCCGGCTCGTCGCCGTACGTGTAGTCATAAGGCGTCGGATCGGTAATGCCCTTGATGTTCAGCGATCCGCGCGCACGCATCTGCCACCACGGATCGGGATACGCCTGGCCGACGAGCTCGTAGAGGTAATTCTTCGTGTCCTTGACGTTGGTGGTGGCCACGTGCGGCCAGTCGGAAGTGAATGCCGACGGGTAGATCGATGAGTCGTATCCGTGTTCCCAGTGGGCCATGTCCCACGCATCCGCCCACGGAATGCCGGCGTACGTTTTGGCCATGGTCATGTCGCCATTGGACGTGGTCTTGCCCCAGTGCACCTGGATGTTGCCGCTCGTATTGAGGTTGGCGTTCGTCTGTACGGGACCCTGCGGGCCGGGGAACGGCCATTCGGCGATCGTGACTTTGACGGTGCGCGTGGCCACAACGCGGCGGGTCGTGCCGGCACCGGTGCAGGGGAACTGCGTGCACGGCGGGTCGAATTTGGTTGCGGTCACGCGCACGGTGGCCACGCCGAAGCGGGTGCCGCCCTCGATGAAGCCGGTGGCATTGACGCCGGCGCCGCTCGCGCCCGAGGTCCATCCGGCCTCGGCATTGATGGTCGCGTTTTCCACCGGCGGGGCATAGACGCGAATGTCGGTGATCACGCCACCTTCATTGTTGTCCATCGTGTTGAGCGTGTTGTTGGTGTTGAAGAGCTTGATGTTGAAGATCGTCAGGAAGTCATTGGCGGCGCTCATCGAGGCCTGTGCGGCCTCGGCGGTGGTCTGATTGATCCAGACGTCGGGATTCGTTTCCGTGCCGTACAAGCGGTGCTGCGGAAGTGCGGTGCGGAACGGTTTGTCGAACAACAGATCGGTCGCGCCGCTCTTGTACCGGCCGTTGTAGTTCGGGGTGACGTTCGTAATGATGCGGATCACTTTGATCGCGTCATTGTTGGGCGGCAGAATGCCCTGGCGGTCGGCCCATTCGGGATTCTGGAACCAGTCCACGGCCCGTAACGCGCCGGCCTCGGCCACCTGCAGGGTCTGCGTGTAATTCTTCTGCGTCATCGAGATGGCGCTCTCGGTCTGCGAGACAGCCACGAATGCCAGGCCGAGGAGCGTGAGGCCGACGAGAATCATCAAGCTGACGAGCAGCGCGGATCCACGCTGCTCCCGCCGGCCATTGCGTCGCGATTTCACTTTCGGCTTACGGTCGTTCATCACATTCCTCTAATTGCACGAGAACAGCGTGGTCGGCTGCGGCACGATCTTGCAGTTCTGCGGCGACACGTCGACGCCGGTGCGCTGGTAGATCACGCAGAACGACGTGATCGGCGAGTTCGCGTTCGTCAGGATCTTATTGAAGTTGATGCGGATGACGTAGTTCTCCGTCTCGGCATCGACGATCGTTTTCGCCGGAGGCGAGGCGCTCGTCGGCGGCGAGGTCGTGACCGTGCGCTCGGTGGTGGCGCCGGTGGCCGCGGTATCGCCGAGCGTACGGACCGCCGTACCGGTGCCGGTCGACGGGAACTCGATGTTCGTCAGCGTCGTGGCCGTGCCGTTGCCGGCGATCACCGGATCCCACTTGACGACCACCGACGACACGTCGAGATTCTGCGAACAGAGGTTCTTGAAGGCGATGTCGACGAAGGACTGGCCCGGTGCGTAGCGGACGACGTTCGTGTCGTTCGCGAACGCGGCCAGACAGCAGCCGGTGGCCGTTCCTTCTTCGATGTAGCGCGTAATGGTCTGCTGGCAGCCGCCGGCGTCGCGGGCGACGACGGTGAGCTCGTAGAGCTCTCCGACTTCGGCTTCGACGAGCGGGAAGTTGTACGGGCCGGGACCGGTCTGTGTGCCGAGGTCGATGACCAGCGTGCCGGTCTTGAGGAACGCCTGCGCCGAAACGATGTCGGTACCGCTGACGACGACGCTCGAGGCGGGGTTGTTGGTCAGCCAGGCGCTCGACGGCGTGAGACCATCGCCTTCGAGCGTGAGCGTGACGGTGACGCCGACGCCGCTGCCGGCGAACGCGCAGGGGAACCAGAGCTCCGGCGACTCACCGGAAGCCATGTACGTCGTCGGCGACGTCGAGGTGTCGGGACATTGTTCGGCGCGGACGGTGTACTTGTAGATGTAATCGGTCGAGCCGGTCTTGCGCGGCGGCGTGTCGTTGTAGGTGAAGGTCGTGCCGACCGATGGATTGAGATCGTCGGCGATCACTTCCTGCACGGCCGGGCCGTTCGGTGTGTTGCTCGGATCGATCGTCGAGCCGATGTAGCGCGTGCGCGTGATGACGTAGCGCTGGATGTAGATCGTGTTCGGCGGCGTCGCGACGTCGGTCTTCACCTTCGGCCACTGCAGCTGAATGTCGCAGTTCGAGCCGCTGCCGCAGGTCGACGCGGGGAGCGCGATGAGCGAGGTCGGTGTCGAAGGGGCGGCTGCCGCGGTGGCTTTGCCCAATGCGCCGTTCGAACCGACGGCCGGCGAGGGACCGCTCGTGCCGACCGCGCTGCCGACGTTGCAGCTCGAGCATCCGGCCACGCCGCAGGGCTCGATGGCGCGCACGCGGTAGTAGTACGTGACGCACGTAAGCACGGAGCGGTCGGTGAAGGTGATGCTGCTGCCGTTCATGGCCAGCGAGTTCGGTGCGGAGTTCGAGATCTCGTTCGCGCCGGAGTTCGGAATGTCGACCGGCGTGAAGTTCGGCGTCGTGCTGCGGTAGACCTTGTAGGTCGAGAACTCGCCCGGAATCGGTGGTTCCACGGCGGTGGTGATCGTGCCGGTGATGGTCTTCTTGGTGATCGTGTTCGCGCCGCCGAGGTTCGCGGTCGGGGCGTTCCAGGTCACGACGATCTCGTTGGGACGGGCCGGACCGCCGCTGCCGCCGCTCGCGACGGGTGTGCCGGGGAGATCCGGCGACGTTGCGTTCTGCGGCGTCGCGGAGATCTTCTGCACGTTGCCCGAAGAGTCGAGCGCCACCTGATTGCCATAGCTGTTCATGGCCATGACGGTGAAGTAGTACTGCTGGCCCGGCGTCAGTCCGGTGACCCAGCCCGACGTCGACGCTCCGGCATCGGAGAAGAAGGGGAAAACGTCGGTGCCGGTGGTGTTGTACTGAATCATGTACGACTCGACCGGGCCGGTCGAAGAGCTCGACGAGGGAGCGAGCCATTCGAGTTTCACGGCGCCGCACCAGCCGTAGTAGATCGCCTGAATCGACGGTGCGCCGGGAGGCGAGGGAGGAATCTCGCGCACGCCCTGTTTGCCGAGGTTGCGCGGCACGATCAGCGATTCGAGACGGTACGTCCGGAACTTGTTTGCTTTCGATGTCGCCGGCTCGAGCGGATTGTCGTAATTGCCTTCCGACGACTCGGCCATGCCGACGAGCGTCACGCGCAGCGATTTGATGAGCGTGCGCGCGAGACGCTGCGTGCGGCTCGCATCGGGATTGGTCGGGTTGTACTGCCCGCCGCCGGCATCGGTGAGACGCACCTGCGAGGTCCAGCCGCCCGGGAGCGTCGGCTCCGGCGAGACCGTCGTGCCGGTCACGTTCGTGTAGTAGGCGAAATTCATGCTGCGGATGTTGCTCGCCAGCGGCGTCTCGATGACGTCGCCGTTCGTGTCGAGCGTGAAGCGATAGAGCGTGTACGGCGGATTGTCGAAGCGATAGCAGGGATAGTTCGCCGTGGTGCAACCGGTGGACGTCGTGTCCTGTACGCCGAGGTCGACGTTGTTGATCGTGACCGTTTCTTCGGGATAGCCGCCCGGATAGGCATCGCGTCCCGGCGCGCCGCTGTTCTTGCGCGTATCGGCGTAGAACGTGATGGTGTTCGGATTCGGTCCGCTCACCGAGCGCAGCGCGTAGACCACGATCTCGTCGTTGCCGGTCGTGACCACGGGGAACTGCGCGCTTTCGAGCGACGGTTCGCGCCCGTTGCCGTTCGGCTTGTCGGTCTCGAAGTCGAAGTTGCCGCGGATGGCGATGGCCGTCGGTCCGGCGTATTCGATCTGTTCGTCGGGCTGCTGGTACTGATTGACCGCCGCCAGCGTGCGCCAGCGGCACTGCGAGTCGGACACGATTGCATCGACGGTCGTGCTCCAGCTCGGGGCCGACGAGTTCGACACGCACGACGTGCCGCCGCCCTGCACCGAGTCGAGACGATACGTGAAGCCGTTGGCGATGGTCGGGGTGACGAGATCGCCGAGAGCGTAGGTGCGGCTGGCCTGCCAGACGAAACCGGCCGAGCCGGTGGGGATGCCGTCGCGATCGTAGTCATAGCCGGTCATGCGCAGATCGGCGACCAGCTTGTCGAAGGCGACGCGCACGTTCTGCTGCAGGTCGGCCGTCTCGACGCCGCGCTTGAAGACGCGGTTGCTCTGGTCGTAGATCATCAGCGCGGCCACGATCACGATGGTGAAGATCGCGGCGGCGACCAGGACTTCGGCGAGGGAGTAGCCCGAAGAGGCGCTGCGGGTGCGTTGTTTTCTCATGGTGCGGAGCTCCATCCCTCAGTCGACCGGGAGCGGCCGTTTGGATTTGACGGTGTCGATGATCATCTGGCGCGGCCGGTTCTCTTCCATCCAGCGCACGAGCACGCGGATGCGCACGACGCTGGCGGTGGAAACGCTCAGCGGCGAGGTGGTCGGATCGGCATTGCGCGGCGTGATGATCACGTTCACCGCGCCCTGCGCGAAGCGGAGGTTCTGGTCCATCTCCGTTTTCCAGCGCGTCAGAAATCCGCCCGAGTCGTTGCCGCCCGCGGTGGTGACCAGCGTGTCGGTGGTGCGGCGGATGAAGCTGCCGGTGTAGCTGTTGTTCGGCAGCGTCGCCTTGCGGCCGGAGTCGACGGTCACGTTGTAGGTGGAGCCGGTGAGCGCGGCCGTCGACGTCGGATCGATGCCGAACGCGGTGTACACCTCGTCGACCGTCAGTCCCGACAGATCTTCGGAGACGCGCGTGCACATCGATACGGCGGCGGTCATCTCCTTGCCGCTGTAGACGTTCTTACGGCCCATGACGAAGAGGGTCATGATCGAGATGAGCACGGCGCCCATGAGCCCCATGGCGATCATCACCTCGACGAGGTTGTAGCCGGCCTGCTGCTGTCTGTTTCTGTTCCTCATGCGTTCTGCCTCGACTACTCCACGCGGATGCGACCGGCGGGATTGACGTTGAACTTGTAGGTGCGCCGCTCGAGATTGCCTTTGTCGATACGGATCAGGGCCATGCCGGTGATGACGCCGTTGTCCTTGCACTCGTCCGCGGTCGGAACGTTGGAGACGGTGCCGTTGGCGTTGAAGACGATGTCGTTCCAGCCGTTGGTCTGGGCCGGAGTGGTGATGGTGTCGTCGAACAGACAGACGCTGGTCGACGGCGCGAAGTAGACGTCGGGATCGAAGCGCTTCTCGTATTTCGACGCCGGCGTGACCGCGGAGTAGCTGACCGTTCCGTCGGGGGCGACCTCGCCGTTGAAGTCGCGATAGACGATCTGCCCCGCGCCGGTCTTGAAGCTGATCATGGTGGGATGGTTCTCCGTGATCGCGCGCTGGCGCGCCCACCGGAGATCGGCCACGAACTGCCGCATCGACGATTTCAGCTTCGCCGAGTTGCGGTAATTCATGAAGGCCGGGACGCTCACCAGCGAGAGAACGCCGATGATCGCGACGACGACGAGCAACTCGGCGAGCGAATAACCGCTCGTGGAACGGCGACGCAGCGAAATGTTCATGGACGGCCTCCTTTAGCAGCGCCGGTGCCATTCCGCAGAGCGCGCTGTAAGCCTTTGCGAAATCGATTGTTAGGCGCAGCGCTGCGATTTGTCCGGAAATGGCGCCGGCGCCAAAGTGGTACTTAATGTACCACTGGGCGCGCGAGCTCGATCGTTGCGGTCGCCCCTTCGCCCGGCGCGCCGGTGAGGCGGAGCGTGCCGCCGTGCAGGAACGCGATCTTCTTCGCCAGCGGCAGGCCGAGGCCGTGGCCGTTCGCCTTGCGCGACTGGAAGGGGAGCAGCAGCGTCGCGACGTCCGCGGGATCGATGCCGATGCCGCTGTCGCGCACATGAATCGCGGGGGCGGGCGCGCCGACGATCGTGACCGCGACTTCTCCTTTCCCGTTTTCACGCACCGCGTCGATGGCGTTGCGCACGAGGTTCTCGATTGCGGTACGCAGCAGCGCGGCGTCGCCTTCGATGATGGCGTGCTCGCCCGCGCAGGTCACGCGCACCTCTTCGCTGTTCGTCCGCTCGACGACGTCGCAGGCCACCTCGTACAGATCGACCGGATGGCGCTCGATGCTCATTGGGCGCGCGAAGGCGAGCAATGCGGCCACCGCTTCGGCGAGCGTGGTCGCTTCGCGTTCTGCTTTTTCCATCGACGCGAGTGCCGCGGGAGGGACGCCGCTGCCGCGTTGCGCGAGTCGCAGATAGCCGAGGATCGTGGAGAGCGAGTTGCGGAACTCGTGTGCGATGCCGGCCGAGATCTCGCCGAGGTCGGCGAGCGTCTGTGATTCGCGCAGCAGCTCCTCGAGGTGGCGGATCGGCGTGAGGTCGGTGAAGAGGGCGATCGTGCCGAGGTACGGCTGCGCGTCGTTCCGCAACTCGCCGAGCAGCGGAACGGTGGTGAGGCCGATGGTCCGTTCGCCGAACGCGATCTCCGCGCGCAACACCGTCGCGTGTTCGCGCACCGCGCGCTGGAGCGTCTCGGTGAACTCGCTGTTGCCGAACGCGTCGTCGAGCGCGAGACCGCTCACCTCGCGCGCACCGACCTGCAGAATCTCCCGCGCCGCGGCATTCGCATCGACGATCCTCTCCTCGGGATCGATGGCGACGAAGCCCGAGGTGAGGCTGCGCGTCAGTGCGCTCGTGACGCGCTCGAGATCGTCGGCGCGACTCTTTTGCACCGCATGCAAACGCTCCAGTTCGCGCTCGCGGGCGCGCAGTGCGCTGACGGTGTTCTGGAACGTCTCCACGAGGTACTGCGCCTCGTCCTGATGCGCGCTCCGCTCCGCGACGAGGTTCGCTTCGTCGAGCAGCGCTTCGACCGGCGCGGTGATGCGCGGCAGATAGAGAAACAGGAGGACCATGCCGGCGATCGTCGCTGCGGCGCAGAGGATGGCCGTGAGGATGAACGTGCGGCGCGTGGAGCGGACATCGGTGTCGTCGAAGTACGCGACGACGGTGCCGCTGGCGACGCGCTGCTCGACGCGATGCATGCCGCCGCCGTCGCCGGAGCTGATCTTCTTCCCTTCCCTGGTGACGAAGAGAATGGCGTCGATGTCGAGTTCCGAACGAAGGAAGATGAGATACGACGCGAGCGTGGCGTCCGACTGGTGCGAGCTTTCGATGAGCGCGGCCGCGGCCCGGGTGCTGGTGCGCGCGGCCTCTTCGGCCGCACCGGCGACTTCACCCGAGGCCCAGCCGAGAAGCAGCACGAGCGTGAGGATGAGCGCGACGAGCACGCCGACGAGCACGGTCAGAAAGAGGCGGACGTCTCGCCGGAAGTCGAGCTTCGTCAGCGCAGGAGCAGGCCGAGATACCACTCCCAGAGTGTAGGGCCGAAGAAGAGCACCACCAAAAACGCGAGGCCGAGAAAGACGCCGAACGGCACGGCCACGCGCAATCCTTCGCTGCTTTTCGCCGCGACGACGATGCCGACGATCGAGCCGGTGATCGAGGCGATGAGCAGCAGCGGAAAGAGCGGTTCCCATCCGAGAATCGCGCCGAGCATGGCCATCATCTTGACGTCGCCGAGGCCCATCCCTTCGACGTTGCGGATCAGTTGATAGGCGAGGCGGATGGCGAGGATGACGCCCGCGCCGGCGAGCGCGCCGGTCGCGGACTCGAACAACGTGCGCGAGAGGATGAAGTCGGGATAGCTGGCGCCGAGGTGCAACCCGCCGATGAGCAGCCCGAGGCCGATGCCGGGGAGGTCGATGACGTCCGGAAGGATCTGCCACTCGAGGTCGATGTAGATGAGCGTGAGGGTCATAGACACGACGGCGGCCACGGCCAGGAAGCCGGGCGTCAGTCCGGTGCGTTGAAAGATCGCGACGTAGAGAAGTGCGTTCGCGAGCTCGACGAGCGGATACTGAATCGAGATCGCGCCGCGGCAGGAGCGGCACTTTCCGCCCAGCCAGATCCACGCAAAAATCGGGACGTTGTCGTAAGGGCGGATCGGGATGCGACAGTGGGGGCAGCGGCTGGCCGGGAAGACGATCGATTCTTCACGCGGCACGCGGTGAATGACGACGTTGAGGAAGCTCCCCACGATCGCGCCGATCGCGAACGCGACGAACGGGAAGAACAAGGTCATGCGGCGCGGATTGTAAAGGGGCGAGCCGTGTTATGGTGCGCCGCTCTCTGTTTGAGGAGGCGAATGGGGTCTGGTGGCTCCCGCGGTCTTCAAAACCGTTGTTTCGGCGCGGAAGCGTCGAAAGGTTGGTTCGATTCCGACACGCCTCCGCCAGGCGGCACGGCCGCCTGCGCTGGTTGGCCCAGCCCCTCTTCAGGCTGTGAGATCGAGGGGCGATTCCGTAGCGGCCACGGAGTGTGAACGCGAGCCCCGATCGTCCGTGACCAAGCGCTTCAACAATCACGAAAAACACCCAACCCGCACCGTTCCCCCGACAACCGACAACCGACAACCGACAACCGACCCCAAACTACTTCGGCGGATCCGTCAGGAATCCGACTTTTTTCGCTCCCGCCTCGTGGGCCGCGTCCATCGCCACGACGGCGCGATCGAACGCCAGGCCGTCTTCGGAATTGATGAACACCACGCGTTCGTCCTGCGGGCGCGAGAGCATCTGCCGGGCGATGGCGTCGCGCAGTTCGTTCGGCGTGGCCATCTTCTGCGAGTTGAGATACAGCCCGTCGCTGCGGACCAGCACCACCAGCTGATTCTGTTCCTGCTCCGGAGGAGGTGCCGTCACTTCCACTTTCGGCGGCACTTCGACGTCGAGTCCCATCTGCAGAATCGGCGTCGCGACCATGAAGATGATCAGCAGCACGAGCACGACGTCGACGAGCGGCGTGATGTTGATGTCGGAGCGCACACCGGTGCCGCCACCACTGAATGCCATTGCGTTTTCCTTCTAAGTCTGGCCGCCCTGGGCCATCTTCTTTCCGGCCATCTCGTTCTCGGTGAGAATCGAGACGCCGGTGAATTGCGCTTCGTTCGCGGCTTTCATCACTTCGCGGACTTTCCCGAAGTTGATGCGCTTGTCCGCCTTGAGCATCACCGCGCGTTTCGGATCCTTGTCGTGCTCCGCGCGGAGATACGTCGCCAGGTTCTTGTCCGGAATCCAGTTCTGGCCGACGAACACGGTGCCGTCGGCCTTGATGGAGATGACGAGATCGCTCTCGTCGCCCGGTTGTTTCTCCGAGTGCGGACCCTCGGGCAGCAGCACGTCGACGCCCGACTGCAGCATCGGCGTCACGACCATGAAGATGATGAGCAGCACGAGGCAGACGTCGACGAGAGGGGTGACGTTGATGTCCCCCTTCACCTCTTCGGCCCCGCTGTTCGGCGTGAAAGCCATCGCCCGCTCCTACCGCGCGCGCGTGCGCGCCTCGTTCTTGATGAAGTAGTCGATGAGCTGCGACGAGGAGTTCGACATCTCGACCTGGAAGCGATCGACTTTGCCGAGGAAGTAGTTGTACATCCAGACGGCCGGGATGGCCACGAAGAGACCGAACGCCGTCGTCGCCAGCGCTTCCGCGATACCGGCCGACACCGCGCCGAGACCGCCGGAGCCGGAGAGGGCCATGCCGCGGAACGCGTTGATGATGCCGATGACCGTGCCGAAGAGACCGACGAACGGCGCGGTGGTGGAGATGGTGGCCAGATTGCCGAGCCCCTTCTTCATTTCCGCGGTGGTCATGAGCGTCTCACGCTCGATGGCCCGCTTGCCGGAATCGACGAGATCGAAATCGGCGGGCAGCGGTTGCGCGGTCTCGTATTGAAACTCGGTCAGCCCCGCGGCCAGCACGCGCGCGAGATGGCTGTGCTTGTACTTCTTCGTGAAGCTGATGGCCTGGTCGAGCTTGTGTTCGCGCAGCAGCGGCGTCACGCCCTTCGCCACTTCGAGCGACTCGCGTTTCGCTCTGCTGAAGCGCCACAGGCGCTCCACGGCGATCGTCAGCGACCAGATGGACATGAGCATGAGCACGATCACGACGCCGCGGCCGAGCCACGTCATCGATTCCCACATGCCCATCAGACTGAAACTCCCTGCTTCCACTCCGTGCATCCGACTTCTCTCCTTCTTCTGCGTCGATCACGACGCCGCTAATCGATCTGAAAGTGAACGGTGAGGTTGTAATACACCGGGATCGCTTGTCCATTGAGTGTGCCGGGCTGGAACTTCCACGCGAGGATGGCTTTGAGCGCCTGCTGATCGAGACCGAAGGACAGCGGCTTGAGAATGCGCGCCTCGGTGACGTTGCCGTTGCGGTCGATCACTGCTTCGATGATGACGATTCCTTCGATCTTCGCCCGCCGCGCCGGCTCGGTGTACTGCGGGTCCACGCGTGTGACGATCTTCGGTGGCAGGACGTTTCCTCCCACGCGCACCGGCTTCTGTTCGCTCCCCGCGCCGGCACCCGGCAGTGTGCCCGAGGATCCGAGCGTCCCACCCGTTTTTCCGCCGGGCACTCCCCCTTTTTCTCCACCCACTTCGCCGCCGACGATTCCACCGATCTCTCCACCTTCCTGGCCGCCGGGCATGCCGCCCTCGCTCGGTGTCGATGGAATCGGCGTCGCCGTCTGCGCGACTTCCGGCAGTTCCTGCGGCACGTCGCGCGGCTGTTGAAAGAGCGGCTCCGTCGATGCGCGCTCGACGCGTGTCGGCGTCGACGCGACGTTCGTCGATGGACCGGGTGGCGGGGGTGGTGGCGGCGGAGGAGGACTGGCCACGACGAACGCCGCCATCGGCCGTTCGATCACCGCCGGCGGTTCCTTCACCGTATATCCGGCCACGATCACCGCGCCGATCAACGCCACATGAATGATGACCGAGAGAAGCGTGGAAACCCATGCTCCCTTCTGCCTTTCCTTTCCCGCCGACTCGATGAGGACGTCATCGAACATCACCGACTCCTCTCCGGCGCGACAACGGACTCTGCCCAACGTGTGCCAAAGCCGCTGCGCCCTTCGATTTCTCTGCTGCTTGTGAGTCTTGGATGCGGCGCGCGAAGCGAAGACAACCGGTCGTGGAGCGAGCGCTCGAGCTGTTACTCTTCGTTCACCATGAAGTACTACTCGGTCGCCGAGATTCACATCACCGATCGCGCGTGGGTGCACGCATACGTGCAGAACGTCACCGGCATGGTCGAACGCTACGGCGGACGCTATCTGGCTCGCACGTCGAACGCGGAGAAGTGGGAAGGGGAGCGCGCGCTGCCGCAGATCGTTCTGCTCGTCGAATGGCCGTCGCGCGATGCCGCGAAAGCGTTTTACGACAGCGAAGAGTACGCGCCGTATCTCCGCGACCGTCTGGCCGGCTCGCAAGGGGAGATGGTGTTTCTCGCCGGCGAAGACGTCGCGAGGTTGGCGAAGCTCGATTAAGTCTCGATCAGAGCGTGCACCGCGGAGACGAGCACCGACGCGTCGAACGGCTTGAGCACGTGTCCGACATGCTGGTATTGCGTCGTGGTCTGCGGGTCGACGTTGTGCCCCGTCGCGAAGAGCACCGGCAGATTCGCGTGATGCGTGCGAATGCGCTCCAGAACCTCGGGGCCCGGGATGTCGGGCAGACCGACGTCGAGGATGACCAGATCGGGCCGCGCCGCCGCGATTGCGTCGAGCGCCTCCGCACCGCGATGGACGACCGAGACCTCGACGTCGAACAGTTCCAGCAGGAACTGCAGCGCCTCCGCGACCGTCTCCTCGTCCTCGACGATGAGCACGCGGCGCACGGACGACGGCCATTCTTCTGATTGGTCGATCGCCGCGGTCGCAGACGCTTCGCCCGCGGGGAGCACCACGTGGAAGCGCGCGCCCGCGCGTCCGCTGTCGACCGAGATCGCACCGCCGTGCTTGCGCACGATGTCGTGCACGATCGCCAGTCCGAGTCCGGTTCCCTTCGAGTGCGTCGTGAAGAGCGGTTCGAAGATGCGGCCGGCGATGTCGCTCGACACGCCCGGTCCCGAGTCTTCGATCACGAAATGCACGAAGCCGTCGCGGCGTGTTTCAAGGCCCGGCCACTGCCCTTCGGCGCGCGCGCGGATGTCGAGCGTGCCGCGACGATTCATCGCCTCCGCCGCGTTGGTGGCCAGGTTGATGAAGATCTGCTGGAGTTGATGCGCATCGGCCAGCACGCAGAGGTCTTCTTCCGCATCGATGTGCAGCTCCACCTCGCTGCCGAGCAGCGTTTCCCACTCCTCGGCGCTCTCGTCGAGCCACGAGCGCACTTCCAGCTCGCGGATCATCGGTTCGGCCGCATGCGCGTAGCGGAGGATCTGATG
Source organism: Thermoanaerobaculia bacterium (assembly GCA_036261885.1). GTDB lineage: Bacteria > Acidobacteriota > Thermoanaerobaculia > Gp7-AA8 > Gp7-AA8 > QHVT01. The sequence continues at coordinate 282,275 of DATAJY010000013.1, forward strand.
CGTGATGCGTCCGCCGCGCTGCACCGCCTCGCCGATCCGATCGGCCACGCGGTCCAGCACTGCCTTCGGCGGCGATCTCCGAATCACTTCGCTGTAGGGCTGAATCGCCATCAGCACGTTGTTGATCTCGTGCGCGATCGTTGCGGCCAGCCGTCCCAGCGCTCCGAGACGCTCGGTCTGCTGGACGTGCCGCTCGAACTGGCGATGCTCGGTGAGATCGACGCACGTGCCGACGTAGCCGCCGAACGTGCCGTCCGGCGCGGTCTGGGCGATGGCGTTCACGAGCACCTCGCGCCAATTGCCGTCGAAGCGGCGGATGCGCATCTCGAACGGCGTGAACTCCTGCGTCACGTGCGCGTCTTCGATCAGTTTGCGCGCGTGCTCGAAGTCGTCGGGATGCACGACGCTCAACCAGTTGTTGCCGGTGAGATCGCTCGTGCCGGTGAAGTCGAGGATGCGGCGGCTCTGGAACTCCGCCGCTCCGGTGGCGTTCGTCACCCAGATCATCACCGGCGCCACGTCGGCGAGATGGCGGAAGCGCTCTTCGCTCTGCCGCAGCGTCTCTTCCGCGAGCACTCGCGTGGTGACGTCCATCGACACGCCGCGCAGACCGATCGGTGCGCCTTCGTCGTTGCGGATGATGCTGCAATGCGATTCACACCAGATGATCCCGCCGTCCTTCCGCTTCAAGCGGAAGCGATGCGTCCAGCCGCGGTTTTGCTGGATCATCGCCTCGGTCGTGACGCGGAAGAGCTCGTGCTCGCTTTCGGGGATCAGGTCGAGCACCGAGCTGAAGCGCGCGAGGTACTCGCTGCGCGTGTAGCCGACCATCACTTCGACGTAGTCGTTCACGTAGCGATGCGAGCCGTCGAAATACTCTTCCCACACCACGCCCGGAACGTTCTCGACGAGATCGTGAATGCGCGCATGCTCGCGCTCGAGGTTCTCTTCCGCGCGATGCTGCGCGGTGATGTCGCGGGCCACGCCGACGATGCCGAGGAATGAGCCGTCGTCTTCGTAGACCGCGCGCTTGATCGTTTCGAGCCAGCGCACTTCGCCGGTCGCCGCGTCGCGGATCGGCTCGGTGCGGCGGATCGTTTCGGCGCCGTGCAGAATTTCCTGATCGTCGGCGGTATACGCGTCTGCCGCTTCGCGCGGGAAGTAGTCGTAATCCGTTTTTCCGAGCATCTCGGCGGGCGTGGTGCCGGCCATCTCCGCCAGCGCGGCGTTCACGACCAGAAAACGGCCGGCCGCGTCCTTGATCCACATCAGGTCGGGAGACCCGTCGAGCATGGCCCGGTGCAGGCGCATGCGCCGGTCCTTTGCCTCGGTGGGAAGGCGAACCGCGAGCAGGGAATCGTGTGTCTGAGTCAGCATGGGTTACGCGTATGAGTCACGCCGCGCGGTGCGAAAAATACACGTTCACCGCTTCGGCACCACCGTTGCTTTTCCCATGCCTCATGAACGCACAGAATCCCGACTCCATCGGTGCCCTCGCGAAAGGCATCGCCGTCCGTGCCGGCATCCTCTCTCTCGTCAGCGTCGTGGCCGGCGCCTGGGTCTTCGGCGTTGCGGCGCGGGCAGCGAGCGGAGCCGTGAAGATCGCGGCCACCCTCCTCGTGCTCACCGCCGGCGCCGGCGTGGCGACGTACGAGGTGAAGCGACTGCAGCAGCGGCTGCATCGAGCCTGATTTCCGTCAATCGGTCAGCTCCTTCCGTTTCAACGGTGCGAGGGCCGGACCTTCGATCACCGCGCCGGTCGCATCGAAGCGGCTGCCGTGACACGGGCAGTCCCAGCTTTTCTCATGCGTGTTCCAGTGCACGACGCAGCCGAGGTGCGTGCAGATCGGAGAGAGCGCACACCAGGAACCGTCCTCGCCGTGATGCACGGCCGTCTTGTGGCCGTTGAGCTCGACGACGCGTCCTTCGCCGGCGGGGATGTCGGCCAGCGGCGCCAGGTCTCCGCGCTTCAGCAGGTCGAGATACTGCACCGCCACGTCGGCGTTCTCTTTCGCGAAATCCTTCGCTGATTTCAGCGGCGTGAAGCGATTCGCCCGGAACGTCGAAGCCCACTCGTTCGCCCGGCCGACGATCGCGTCGGTGAGAATGCGCGCCGCCACGCAGCCGTAGAGCAACCCGTTCGTGCTGAATCCGGTCGCGATGTAGAGATCGTCATTCGTCCCCGACTGCCCGATGAACGGCAACGCATCGGCCGGTTTGTAATGCTGCCCCGACCAGGTGTGCTCCACCGACGTGACGGGAAAATGCTGCCGCGCGTAGCTCTCGAGCTTCGCGTAGTAATCGTCGTCGTTGTCGTGCTGTCCGACCTTGTGTTTCTCTCCGATCACGAGCAGGTACTGCACGCCGTTCGCTTCGAACGAGCGAATCGAATGATGCATCGGCGTTTCCAGTGACCAGAAGATCCCGTCCGGAAGATGCGCGCCCTCCGCGAGCCGCACCGCAATGCCGTACTCGCGATACGGACCGAGCTCGGTCTGCACGAGATGAAATCCGACCGGCGTGTGCGTCGCCAGGAGGATCTTCTTCGCGCGTACCGTTCCGTTGCGCGTCGCGATCACCAGTTCCTTCGCGTCGATTTCCTCGGCGCGCGTCTCTTCATGAATGCGGCAGCGATCGGAGTGCAGCACCTTCGCGAGCTGCTTCACATACGACGCCGGCTGGAACTGCGCCTGATGCTCGATGCGCAGCGCTTTGCCGATGGCGATCGGCAGCGGTACGTCGTTCGTGATCGAGGCCGCGAGACCGCCGGCCAGCGCCGCGTCATGCTCCTGTTCCATCGTCTTCGACTGCGATTCCTCGGTCGGGAAGATGCGGTGCGTTTTCCGGCCGAAACTGCAGTCGAGCGCGTAGCGGGCGACCGTCTGCTCGATGTGGTCGATCATCGCCTGGCGCGACTGACAGACCACGCGCAGCACGTCGTCGTTCCACTTCGTGCGAATCGCGTGCAGCGTCTCATCGACGGCCACGTGCAGATTGCCGGTCGAATGGCCGGTCGTTCCCTGGCCGACGCGCTGCGCTTCCAGCACCACCACCCGCCGGCCCGCTTCACACAACATCTGCGCGGCCGTCACCCCGGTGATGCCGCCGCCGATGATGGCCACGTCGACGTCGAGATCCTGCGCGAGCGGTGCGAACGTCACGTTCGCCGCCGTCGCTTCCCATACGGACTTCCGATTCATCGCTGCCCTCCGGCAGCGCTCATTTCACGACCCGCGCCTGCTCTCGAAGAGCTCGATCGCATTGCCCGATGGATCGTCGAGCAGAATCTGCCTGCCGCCGAAGCCGGTCACGACGTCGTTGCGAAACGTCGCTCCCGATTTGCGCAGCTTCGCGACCAGCGCGTCGAGATCGCCGACTTCGAGCTGGATGCGATTCCATCCGCCGGGCTCCGGCTTGCGTCCGTCCGGCATCGTCTGCGCCGCGCCACCGCGCCCCACCGGCGCACTCAGCAACAGCCGCAGATTGCCGCGCGCGACGATCGCGAACGCCGGCGCCGGCTGGTCCTCCAGCGTGAAGTCGAGCTGCTTCGTGTAGAAACGCACCGCCGCGTCGACGTCGTCGACGATGTACCGCACACGCACGATGTCCATCGATCCTCCTGCCATCGGAAGCGCAAAAATGAAGAGTAAGAACGCGAGAGAGCGAACCATGGACGCAATGTGCGCCCGCGTCTCCGGAAGCGATTGGAAAAATCGGCAGCGATCAGATCGGCAGGTGATGCCGCTTGAGGTGCACGCCACGCGCGCGCAGCGTCTCGAGCTGTTTCGCCCACGCGGCGGGAGTGACTCCGGCGAATTGCGTGAAGTCGCGAATGAGATGGGCCTGATCGTAATAGCCGCATTCCGTCGCGACGCGGCTCCAGTCGCTGCTGCCCATGGTCATGGCCGAATGAAAGCGCTGCAGACGCCCGAACAGTTTCGGCGCGAGGCCGACGCTCTCGCGAAAGAGGTCGTGGAGACGACGTTCGCCGATGCCGAGGGTCTCGGCGGTGTGGCGCACGCGCGTCGTGGCCAGCATGCGCAGCGCCGGTGCGATGGCGCGATGCGGCGGATGCGTGAAGCGTGCGAAGAGTGCGCGCTCGAGAATCGCGAATCGCTCGTCGATGGAGGCGCGGCACAAACGCTCGCGCAACTCGTGCGCGAAGCTGCCCCACAATTCCGCGAGCTCCACGTGCGTGTCGAGCAGCTCACTGGCGGGCAGGCCGAGGAATGCCACCGCGCCGGCGGGGAGAAAGTGGACGCCGATCATCGAGGCTTCCTGCAGCGTGTCGGTGAGGAACGGCCGCGTGAACGCGCCGGAAACGATGGCCCCGCCAAAGCGTTGCAGGCCACGCTCGGTCTGCACGCGCAATTCGTTCGCGCGCAGATTGATCACCAGCTCGAACGTACCGCTCGGCAGAATCCGCTCGGTCGCATGCGGCTGCGCATACGCGTCGTAGAGCCACAGATCGGCGATGAACGCATCGAGCGGCGGCGCCGGGCGATGTGTGCGGAAGATCAAATCGCCTCCATACTCGCTCCATATTCTGAACCGATCCTCCTCGCATGGAGGACACCATGAGACGACTGATCGTCATCGCCTGCCTCACCACCCTCGTGATCGCCGCGATCACCGGTGGCGTCGCGTACAACATCGGCCTGGCCCAGGGGAGCGAAGACTTCTCCGATGGGCACCACTGGCACCCGTGGCACTTCGGCCATTTCCTCGGGCCGCTGATTTTTCTTTTCATCGCCAGCATGCTCATTCGCGGCGCCTTCTGGGGCGGCTATTCCCGCCATGGCCGCCGCTTCGGCCGCTATGGTCGTTACGGCCGCGGCGATTTCGAGGAGTGGCATCGCGAGCTGCACGAGCGCATGTGGAACGATCCGAAGAACGAGGGAGCACCGCCGCGGTGACGACGATTCTCGTCGTCGATGACGAGCCGCAGATCGCGGAGATCGCCACCGATTATCTCCGCCTCGGCGGCTTCGACGTCGTTGTCGCGCATGACGGCGTTCGCGCACTCGAACAGGTGCGCGAGCGCCACCCCGATCTGATCGTGCTCGACCTCGGCCTGCCGCGTCTCGACGGCATCGACGTGGCGCGCACCATCCGCCGCACCTCCGATCTGCCGATCATCATGCTCACCGCGCGCGTCGAAGAAGACGATCGCCTGCACGGCCTCGAAGTCGGAGCCGACGACTACATCAACAAGCCGTTCAGCCCGCGCGAGCTCGTTGCACGCGTGCGGGCCGTGCTGCGCCGCAGCGAGAAAAATCGCGACAGCGCCGCCGCCGCGACCTTCCGCGCCGCCGATCTCACCATCGACACGCAGCGCATGCGCGTCACGTGCAACGACGTGAGCCTCGAGCTCACGCCGACCGAGTTTCAACTCCTGGCGCTGATGGCCCGCCACGGCGGCCGCGTCTTCACGCGCGCGCAACTGCTCGATGCCGTACGCGGCTCCGACGCCGACGCCTTCGATCGCGCCATCGACTCGCACATCAAGAACCTGCGCCGCAAGCTCGGCGGCGATTACATCGACACCGTCTACGGAATCGGATACAGGTTCTCGCCCGAATGAGAGGTCCGCGACAGCGTTACCGCCTGCGACGATCGTGGCCGCCCGACCGGCGCCATCGCCTGCACGGTCCCGCGTTCGCGCGCCGCATCGGCTGTGCATTCGGCGGGATGATTCTCTTCACCGCCATCGCCGCGAGCACCGTAGGCGTCTTCATCGCCAACGCTCCGCATCGCGGCCTCCTGATCGGCATCACCATCGTGGCGGTGCTCGCCGTCGCCGCGACATTCGCGCGAACGCTGCGCGCCGTGGCCTCGAAGTTTTCGGAGCAGGTGCGTCTGCGCCGGCAACTGATGGCCGACGTCGCGCACGAGCTGCGTACACCGCTCGCCATCCTGCAGGGCCGCATCGAAGGATTGCTCGACGGTGTCTATCCGCGCGACGACGAGCACCTCGGCGAACTGCTCTCCGAAACGCAGCATCTCTCGCGGCTCGTCGAAGACGTGCGCACGCTCGCCAACGCGGAAGCGGGCGCGCTCGAGTTGCGCAAAGAGACGTTCGATCTCGCCGAGCTCATTCGCGATGTCGTGAAGGCGATCGGTGTGCCGGTCACGCTCGACGTGCCGCACGAACTCCCGCTGCACGCCGACGCGGTGCGCATCCGCGAGGTGCTGCTCAATCTGCTGACGAACGCGACGCAGCATGCGGCCGGCGGACGCATTGCCGTCGATGCAAAAGCGCGCGGCAGCGAGATCGTGATGCGCGTCCGCGACGACGGCCCCGGCATTCCGGCGGAGGAACTGCCGCGTCTGTTCGAGCGCTTCCAGAAGGGACGGCACTCGAAAGGCTCCGGCCTCGGCCTCGCGATCGCGAAAAAACTCGTCGAAGCACACGACGGCCAGATCGAAGTCGAGAGCAGCGAAGGCGCCGGCACGCACGTCACGATCACGTTGCCCGCGTAGGCGCGAAGCGTGAAAGCACGTCCGCGTATGCGCAAGCTGGGCATCGCTCTCGCCGTCATTGCGGTCCTCTCGCTTGGACTCTGCGCCGGTTGTGAATCGGCGAAGTTGCCGGTGCGCGCCGGGATGGGGCCGTCGCCGGAATTGCCGGCGCCGACGCGTGCGCTCATCCCGACGGTGGTCGTCGCACCGGCGAAAGGATGGCCCGCCGGCCAGACGCCGACACCCGCTTCGGACCTCGCGGTCACCGCATTTGCGACCGGCCTGGAGCATCCACGGTGGCTCTACGTGCTTCCGAATGGCGACGTGCTCGTCGCAGAATCGAATGCGCCCCCGCGCAAGGAAAAAGGAGGCATCAAGGCGTTCTTCATGAAGATGTTCATGAAGAAGGCCGGCAGCGCGGTGCCGAGCGCGAATCGCATCACGCTGCTGCGCGATGCGAATGGCGACGGCGTCGCGGAAACGAAAACCGCATTCCTGACGGGACTCAGTTCGCCGTTCGGCATGGCTCTCGTCGGCGATCAGCTCTATGTCGCCAACGCCGATGCGCTCGTGCGTTTCGCCTATCGCGAGGGAGCGACGTCCTTGAGCGGCAGCCCATCGAAAGTCGCCGATCTTCCGGGTGGTCCGATCAATCATCACTGGACCAAGAACGTGCTCGCCAATCGTGACGGCTCGCGTCTGTACGTGACCGTCGGCTCGAACAGCAACGTCGCGGAAGGCGGAATGGCCATCGAGGAAAATCGCGCCGCCATTCTGGAGCTCGATCCCGCCACCGGTGCGAAGCGTCTCTTCGCATCCGGACTGCGCAATCCGGTCGGCGCCGCGTGGGAACCGGAGAGCGGCGTGTTATGGACCGTCGTCAACGAACGCGACGAGCTCGGGAGCGATCTCGTTCCCGATTACCTGACGTCGGTCAAAGAGGGCGGCTTTTACGGCTGGCCCTACAGCTACTACGGCAATCACGTCGATACGCGCGTCAAACCGCAACGTCCCGATCTCGTCGCCAAAGCGATCGTTCCCGATTACGCCCTCGGTTCGCACACCGGCTCGCTCGGACTCACGTTCGCGGCCGGCACCGCCTTGCCGGCCCGCTATCGCAACGGCGCGTTCATCGGCCAGCACGGCTCGTGGAACCGCCGCCCGCGCAGCGGCTACAAAGTGATCTTCGTCCCGTTCGCGAACGGACGTCCCAATGGCGAGGCAGTCGATGTGCTCACCGGATTCGTGAACGACAACGGCGATGCCAACGGCCGCCCGGTCGGCGTCGTGATCGACAAACGTGGTGCCCTCTTGGTCGCCGATGACGTCGGAAATGCCGTCTGGCGCGTCGCACCGCGCTGATTTCCTGCGAGCTCTGACGCCATTGCATGAATCGGTTGACGGCGCGGCACGGCCGGGGCCGCTACACTCGCGCGCATGTCGTCTTCCCCCACGGTCAAGGTCAAAGGAGGTGCGCTGCTGTCGCGTCTCGCGTTCGTGCGCGATCACAAAGGCGAGGAGGGGGTGCAGAACGTACTGGCCCGTCTCGGCGAAAGCGATCGCATCGTCTGCGCGCGACTCCTGACCGGCAGCTGGTATCCATTCGAACTGAATGAACGAGTCGATGCGGCCGTGGCCGCGGAGATGGGGATGGGCGACAACGTCTTCCTATTGATGGGCGAGAAATCGGCCGTCCAGAATCTCGGCGGCCCGCACAAGGCGATGCTGAGCATCGGCGATCCGCATGGATTTCTGCGCCGCACGCCGCTCATCTATCAGATGTATTACGACACCGGCAGCCGCACCTATGAGCAGAGCGGCGAGCGGCAGGCGATTCTGCGCACCTACGATGCGCCGACGTTCTCGAAACGCGATTGTCTGACCGTCGTCGGCTGGCACCGCAAAGCGATCGAGATGTGTGGCGGCCACGAGGTGCGCGTCACCGAAACGCGGTGCCGCGCCGCGGGAGCCGAACACTGCGAATACGTCTGCGAGTGGAGCTAATCCTCGTCCGGACGTCCGCCGCCGAAGTCGCGCACCGAGCGATAGTGAATGTCGAAGTAATTCGCCGCCGCGCGTAACGCACCATAGACCACCCACTCCTCGCGTTTGGCGATTCCCTCCAGCGGGCGACGCATGTGCGTCGGCAGCTGGAAGCGGCAGCGGCGGCAGAGCGCGGTCCCTTCGGTTTTCTCGAGACTGCAGCGTGGACAACCCTTCCTCCGGGCCAGCCGCCGAATTTCTTCCGTCGTCATCCCACTCCCTCCCATCCCTCGAAACTCCGGACCCGACGCGCGCAAACAAAGAAGGCCGGGCGAGCACCCGGCCTTTCGTGCACTGCTGTCAGCTGCCGGTCATGGTAGCAGATTCATGCGTGGTGGCAAGCGCGCGCCATAATGCCGCGGCCGATGTTCGATCCACAAAACGCGCTCGAACGCGCGCTCGTCGCCGCCGCCACCGATCCCGCCGCGCGGCCGCAGTTTTATCGCGAGCTCGTCGCCGCGAACCTCTTCGTCATCCAGGAAGGTCCGCCGCCCGCCTCTCCACGAGCCTTCACCGCGGAAGCGGGATTCGAATTGAAGATTCGGCATGTCGAATTGCGCGGACGCTCGTGGATGCCGGTGTTCTCGTCGTTGCCGCGCCTGCAGGCGTTCCTCGATCACGAGGCCGGCTATCTCGGGATGAACGCGCTCGAATTGATGAAGATCACGCGCGGCGCCAGCCTCTTATTGAATGCCGCATCCGAATACGGCAAAGAGCTCCTGCCCGAAGAGATCGAATCGATTCTCGACGGCTCGATCTGGAGGCCGCGCAGCCCGCACGTGCTGGAGCGCGACACGAAGGTTCTCCTCGGACAACCTTCGCGCCCGCCGCAGGAGCTCGTGGCCGTATTGCGGCGCGTTTTCGCACGCCACAAAGACGTGAAGAAGGCGTATCTCGCGCATTTCGTCAATCCATCCGAGGACGGGAAACCGCACACGCTCATCGCCATTGAGGCCTCCGCGAATCACGACCGGATCGTCTCCGAGGCAATGCTGGCCGCGAACGCCATCACCGTTCCCGACCCGCCCGTCGATTTCACGCTGCTCCCGAACCCCGGGTTCGATTCGTACTTTCGTTCGGTCCGGCCGTTCTATCGGCGGAAGAGATTCGGGTTGTTCTGAGGCGCACGTCCGAACGGGCGCGATTCGGCGCGTGTTCTTACGGGCGGAAGGCGCCGCCGGACGCGCGGCTGCAAAAAGGAATTGTGATTGATGCGAACTGCACGACTGGCCCTTTTCCTCCTGGCACTGTCGACGTTTGTTTTTCCGATCTTCGGCGCCGACGCGATTGATCCCGACGTGCTCGCGGTGCGCGAAGCGGCCTGGCGCGCCTGGTTCGGCGGCGACGAGGCGGCGTTGCGCGCGCTTCTGCCGGACGATTTTCTGGCCATCGGCTGGGGAGGCAGTGAGATCTCCGATCGCGAAACGACGATCGCGTCCTCGCGCGAGTTCAGGAAATCGGGCGGCCGCCTCGTCTCGCTCGCGTTCCCGGAGACACGCGCGCAACGCGTCGGCGACGCCGTCATTTTCTATGGAAGCTTCGATGTGACGATGGCCACCGGCACGGCCGAAACGCGAGTGCGCGGACGCCTGACCGAGGTGTTCGTCAAACGCGACGGCCGCTGGGTGCATCCCGGCTGGCACCTCGACGCGAGGTGACGCGCACCGCGAACCACCCCCTCCGCGACGGCAATTGCACCGGCCGGCGCGAGATCGTAGAATGCGCGCCGCGCGCTGGAATTTCTCCTCCAACGCGGTGTTAGCGATCTCGCTCCGTGGGGCCGTAGCTCAGCTGGGAGAGCGCCTGAATGGCATTCAGGAGGTCAGGGGTTCGATCCCCCTCGGCTCCACCAAAAATCGAATTTTCTGCAATGCGGCCGAAAGGCCGCGTTTGTTTTTTGGGCCTGGCTTCGGCCTTTTGCCATCTTCAAAGCCTGCGTCGCCATTTCCAGTGCCGGCACGTGGTCCTCGTCACGTTTCGAAGCAGCGAGAATCACAGAGTGCGTCGCGGCGTCCGCCTACGGTAATGGGCATGAACGCGAAACCTGTCTTCGCCCATGACGGTGCTCAGCTCGCGAACGCCGCTCTCGTGCATGCGCTCGCTCCTTATCAGGAACTCCGCCGCGTTCCGAACGGCGCGATCCTCTTCTCGGAAAATGACTGGCCGACGGGCGTCTACATCCTCCTCGCCGGCGTCATCGACATGCGGTTCAGCGCACAGCCGGACGCTCCGGTACGCATGCTCACCCTCGGCACGATCCTCGGTCTGAACGCCGTCGTCTCCTCGCGCACCTTCGATTACACCGCCGCCGGCAGGGACGAGGCGGTGCTCGGATTCGTGCCGAAAGGGAAGTTCCTCGAAATCCTCAATGGCTCGCCGAGTCTCTGGCTCGAAGTGCTCAAAGTGCTGAGCCGCGACATCGGCTCGTGTTACGACCGCGTGCGCGAGCTCGCCGTCCACTGAGTTCCGGCACGACAGGCTTCGCGTTAGCATGTCGTGCTCATGAAGAGTCCGAAGGTCGGCAAGCAGCGTTCGGCGAGCGGCGCGTTCTCGCTCTCGCGCTCGCTGCCGAAGCTCAAGCTGCCGGCTTCGGCCACGCCCGTGGTCTCCCGGCCGAAGCCGCGCATCGGGAAGCCGTCTCCCGGCGGGGGTGTTAAGGGCGGGCGGAATGGATGACAACGACTCGGTGCATCCGGCGATCCGCGGTCTGAAGACCATCTGCCGGTGCAACAACATCAAATACAAGACGATCGAGCGCGCGATCCGCGAAGGCGCACACACGCTGACGCAGGTGGCCGCGCGCACGACCGCCACCACCGGGCAGTGCGGCGGCACATGCACGCCCGAGGTGCAGGCGCTGATCGCGGAGCTCGCGCCGAAATACGTCACCAGCGCTCCGCTCTCCGAACAGAAGGCGAACGCCAATCCCAATCAATGGTGGGTGAGGAAGAAATGACGAAGACGCTCGAGGTCTATCTCAAACCGACTTGAACGAGCTGCCGCAAAGCGGTGAGCGACCTGGAAGGTCGCGGCTATGAGCTCGTGAAACACAATCTCGCCAAAGAACGCCCCTCGCGGGAACTGCTGTCGAAACTGATCGACGAGCACGGCCTCGAGAATGTCGTCAGCACGCGCAGTCCGGCCTTCAAGGCCCGGGGTCTCGACGTGAAGAAACTGACCAGGAGCGAAGCCATCGAGTTGATGCTCGAGGATCCGAATCTCATGCGCCGGCCGCTCGTGCTCTCGAAGAAAAAGGCCGTTTTCGGATACGACGCGGAGGCCTACGGAAAACTCGGATGATGATGAGTCCGATCGCGATCGCCATGGCCACGATCACGGTGATGCTGTGGATCATGTGGAGCGACACGATGCGGGCGCGCAGGCCGGCGCCGATTCTCTACGCGGTACGCATCGCGCTCTATCTCATCGTCAGCGGAATCCTCGTGTTGAATATGGTGCGTTATCCCCATCTGTTCGCCGGGAGCGGCCGGATTCTCTGCATTGTTGCCGTTCTTGTTGGGATCTCGGGGGCCGCATATTTTGCCCGCCGGTTGATTTTGCGGCGTTGAAGCAACTGATGCGAGTCATGAATGAAGGAAGAGTAGACAGTCCGGATTAAATGCACTATGATGCATTCGGGTTCGGTGAGGGTTGGCAGCTCTCCGAAGCGGATCTGACGAAGTCGCGGGGCCTGCGAATCTCTCTCTCTCGATCACCCACGGCTGACCATACGGCTGCCCACAAGCCGTCCATAGCGTCGACTCTTGTTCCGGACCCATTTTCAGATCGGGCCGCCGCCCACACGGCGGCCCGTTTTGTTTTCCGGCCACACTCCGTCCGCGTGACAATATCCGCCGCTTGCCGATCGCACTGATCATCCCTGCCCTCGACGAAGAATCCGCAATTGGTGCGTTATTGTCCGCAATCGACCGCCAGGTCGTGCGAGACGTGATCGTCGGCGACAACGGAAGCCGCGACGCGACCGCCGAAATCGCACGCCGCGGCGGCGCAAGCGTCGTACATGTCGCGGAACGTGGCTATGGCGCGGCCTGCGCCGGAGCGCTGACGCAACTCGCCGCCGACGTCGACATCGTGTTGTTCATGGATGCCGACGGTTCCGACGATCCGGGCGAGATCCCGCTGGTGCTCGCGCCGATTCTCCGCGACGAAGCCGATCTCGTGATCGGCGCACGAAAAACGATCGAGGCCGGCGCCTTGACGCCGCAACAGCGTTTCGGGAACTGGCTGGCCACGCGCCTGATCGCGCTGCTCCATCACCACCGTTACACCGACCTCGGGCCGTTTCGCGCGATCCGCCGCGAGCTGCTCGATCGCATCGCCATGCGCGATCGCCGGTACGGCTGGACGGTGGAGATGCAGGTGCGCGCACTGCAATTGGGGGCGCGCGTCACCGAGGTGCCGGTGCGGTACCGCAAACGCGTGGGACAGTCGAAGATCAGCGGCACCGTCACCGGCGTCATCAAAGCCGGCTGGTGGATTCTCTATACGATTTTCAAATACTCGCGACGCTGATGGCCCTGCTGCTCTATACGCTCACCGCGATTGCGCTGCTCGCGCTCGCGCATCGGTTCGTCACGCCGATGCCGCGCGTGACGATGCTCATCCTCTATTTACTGCCGTTCGTTCTCACCGGACCGGCATTATTGACCTCGCGCGTTTATGGACCGGTCGATCTTCCGTATACGACGCAGCCGCTCAATCACATGAAGGAGCAGTACGGCATCGGCGCGCTGCACAATGCCATGCTGTCCGATCTGTATGGGCAGATGATTCCGTGGCGTCAGGCGGTACGGCATTCGCTGGCGCGAGGCGAATGGCCGCTCTGGAATCCGTTCATCCTTTCCGGCGACATTCTCGCGGCCTCCGCGCAGCCTGCGCCGTATTCGCCGTTCACGCTGCTCGCTCTGTTGTTGCCGGTGCCGCTCGGTCTCACGTTCTCGGCCGCCATTGCGCATTTTCTGGCGGCGCTCGGCGCGTATCTGTTCGCGCGCGAGCTCGAATGCGGCGAGCTCGCGGCGCTCGTGGCCGCGGCCGGATTCACCTGTGCGACCTCGCTTGTATTCTTCATCCTCTGGCCACTCGGCGTTTCGTGGACGTTCCTGCCATTCGTGTTGCTGGGCGTGCGCCGCGCCTCGTACCCGATCCTCACGTGCGCCTTTACGCTGCTCCTCCTCTCCGGACATCCTGAAACGGCATTGCACATCGTCGTCGTCGCGGGAGCGTATGTGCTGACACTGCGCAATCGCGGGGCAATTCTCAATGCCGTCGCCGCCGGCATCACCGCGCTCGCCGTCAGCGCGATTTTCATCCTTCCGATTCTCGAGGCCGCGCCACAGACGATGGAGCATGCCACGCGCACCGGCCTGTTCAAGGAAACGCCGCGGGGCGCGTCCGGCGCCCAGGTGCTGGCACGACTGGCCACAGATGCCGTGCCGTATCTGCACGCCCGGCAGTGGACATTCGGCGCGCTTCCGGTCGACACGTCCGCGGTCGGGAGCATCGTGCTCGCGCTGGCCGTTTATGCGATCTGGCGCGTGCGCAATCGCGAGTCGTGGTTCTTCGCGGCACTCGCGATGTTCGGCCTGCTCGCGCACGCGGAGTGGACCCCGATTGCGCGCGCACTGCAGAAACTGCCGCTGCTCGACGTCGCCCTCAATGAGCGCTTTTCCTTCGCCGCGGCGTTCGCGCTGGTCATGCTCGCCGCACTCGGTGTCGAGAAACTGGAGCGGCGCGGTGCGAGCCTCAGCATGATCGTCGTCGCGGGATTGCTCGCGATCGCGAATTTCCTCGCCGTGCGATCGGCGCTCGTGAATCACGATGCGCCGGAGTGGGGGAGATACGTCATCGCCGCGGAGCTCGGCGGATTATTGCTCGCATTGTCGGCGACGCGAGCGCGCTACGTCCTCCTGGGCTTGATTCTCCTCCAGCGCGTCATTTCCGTCGGCGGCATTTACAAGAGCTTTCCGCAACGCGCCGCCTATCCGCCCATTCCGATTTTCAGCGCATTGCAAAACGTTGGCGAGCCATTTCGCATTACCGGCCACGGGCTCGCGTTCATTCCCGGCACGAGTGCGCTCTATGGCCTCGAAGACGTTCGCGGCTATCAGGCCATGACTTTTCTGCGCTATCGCGACACCTATCCGCTCTGGTCGATCCATCAGCCGGTCTGGTTCAATCGCGTCGATGATCTGACGCGGCCGTTTCTCGCGTTTCTCAATGTTCGCTACGCGATTACGTGGGATCGCGACCCGCCGCCGGACGGGTGGCGGGAGGCGGCGCGCCAGCCCGGTACGCTGCTTCTGGAAAACATGCGTGTGATGAGCCGCGTCTCCGTACCGCGGCGCGTGCGCATCGGCGACAGCGTTCAGGAAACGCTGGCCGGGATGGCGAAGGAAACCGATTTCCGGGAGCGGGCCTGGATTGAAGCGGAGGGCGCGCCTTATGAGCGCGACAACGGGCCGGGACGGGTCGCGTTTACGCAGTCATTGAAGGCTTTTGACATCGACGCGGTGATGGAACGCGATGGCTGGGTCGTGATTTCGGTGCCGAACTGGAAGGGATGGCGCGCGACGGTCGATGGCAGACGGGTGAAGGTGCAATTCGCGAATCACGCGTTCCTTGGGATTCACGTACCGGCCGGAAGGCATCAGGTGAGAGTGGAATACCTGCCGAGAGCATTCGGCGTGAGGAGGGCGATCTCGGCGATCGCCCTCCTCACGCTGGTCATTGCATTTTCTCTAAGCGCTTTTCGAAGGAATTGATGCGTCCTTCGCTGCGCTGTCCGGGCGGTAATGCCTTCGCGTATTCAATGGCCTGCACGATGGTCTCTTTCGCGGCTTTGGAATCGCCGGCGGCCACGTAAATATCGGCGCGGACGCTGAGCACGGCCAGCTTGCGCGGTCCATAGACTTTCGCCAGGGCGCGGTCGGAGGCGGCGAGCGCCTTGTCGTACTGCTTCATCGCCTTGTACGCCGCGGCCAGACGGGCCGGCGGATTGTAGTCGTCCGGAAAATCCTTTTCGGATTGCTCGAGCATCGGCACGGCCTTTTCGGGTGTGCCGAGGTCGAGATAGGCGGTCAGGCGGTGCGAGTCGTAGACCGTGCGCTGGTCCGGCGTTTTCGCGCTGGCCGCGGCATTGTCGAGGAATTTCGACCACTCGCTCTTGAGGGTCACGACCTCTTCTTCATCGCCGGCCGCGTCACGTGCATCGATGAGGGCCATGTACAGACCGGAGCGATCGTCCGCCGACATTTTGATTTTCGGATCGTCGAACACTTCGCGGGTCTGTTTTTCGAGCTGCCGGACCCAGGCATTGCGCTTCTCGATTTTCGCATCGAGCGAGATCGCGCACGAGAGCCCGGTGGCCGCGACGTTCGCCGCCGAGACCGTTCCCTTGACGCGCGGATAGAGCTCGAGCGCGCGCGTGGCGCAGCGCTCCTCGTTGCCACTCATGCTGAGGGAGAAGAGCAACGACTCCGCGGTGCGGCCGAGCTTCGACCATTTCGCGGGCGCACCGGCAATGGCCGCGTCATACGCCTTCACCGCCTCGGCGTGCTTCCCCTGCGCCGCAAGCGCATCGCCCTGCGACAGGAGCTTGTCCGCCGACGCCTCCGATTTCGCGCGATACGTTTTCTCCGCATCGTCGAGCATCTTCTGCAATTGCGGCACGGTGGCTCCGCCGACGTAGCGCAGCGTCACCGCGTCGCGTTTCGCGTCGAGCACCATCAGCGTCGGCAAGGCCGGAATCGGATATTTCTGAAGAAACGCGGCGTTCTTCGCCTCTTCCGTATTGATGCTGAGCCAGACGAACCGTCCGGCGTACCGCTCGAGGCTTTTGTCGGTGTAGACATAAGCCTTCATCGAGCGGCAGGTGTGTCACCACGGGGCCCATGCTTCGACGAAGATCGGAACGTTCTTCGCCTTCGCGCGGGCCACCGCCTTCTCATAATCGCTCTCAATGAACGGCAGTTCTGCTCTGGCACCAACGGTGAGGAGCAGCAATGCCGCGACGCCGAACCATTTCTTCATCACATCGGCCCCGCTTTCACCCATCGCGCCAGCCAGTTTTCGACTTCCTTGTAGAAGACGCGCGAATTTTCGGGATTCATGATCCAGTGATTTTCCTCCGGCCAGACCAGCAGACGGCTCGGCACCTGGAGGCGCTGCAACAGCGACCACATTTCGAGCGTGTTGTTGAGCGGCACGCGGTAATCCTTCTCACCGACCGACAACAGCATCGGAGTCTTGAAGTCTTTTGCGAAGCGGACCGGGTTCTGCGCGCGCCACAGTTCGCTCTGCTCCCACACCGGTCCGTTCATGGCCAGCTCGCGGCCGTAAATCGTGTCGGACGTTCCCCACTGCGCTTCGAGATTGACCAGTCCGGCGTGGCTGATCAGCGCCTTGAAGCGCGTGCCCGACCACGCTTCGAGCGCATTGGCGAGGTGACCGCCGTAGCTGGCACCGCCTGCGACCTGACGGGTGGCATCGAGGAACGGATACTTCGCGATCGCCGCGTCGGCCGCTTCCATCAATTCTTCCGCGGGGCCGCGCAGGACGTCGCCCTGGATGTTCTGCGCGAATTCGGCGCCGAATCCGGTCGAGCCGGTGTAATTCGTCAGCAGCATCACGTAGCCCGGCTTCGCCAGCAGGTGATAGTTCCAGCGCAGCGTGATCGCGTCGGTCCACATGTTGTGCGCGCCGCCGTGGATCAGCACGAAGAGCGGATACTTCTTCGCCGGATCGAAGTTCGCCGGCTTGACGATCATGTTGTGAATCCTGCGGCCGCGCTTCGACGTGAACCAGAAGTGTTCCGGCGCCTGCCAGTCGATCGACGCCGCCTGCGCGACATTGAACGAGGTGATGTTGCGATGCTTTTTCGTCGCCGGATCGAGCCGGACGACTTCATTCGGATCGATCGACGAGCCCCACTGCGCGAGCAGGACCGGCGCGTTCTCGGCCTGCGAGAGGCCGCTGTAGACGCCGCGCTGCGGGTCGATCGCCAGCGTGACGGTGCCGCCCGTGGCCGGAACGGTGAAGAGCTTCACGAGCCCCGAGTCCTCGGCGGTGAAGTAGATGGTCTTGCCGTCGCTGGTGACGACGTAGTCATTGACGGAACGATCGCTGCTCGCCGTGAGCGTCCGCTCGTTTTTCATCGACGGCCAGTCGAACGCGACCAGGCGCGAGAGGTTGTAGGTCTTGCCGTTGTTCGGCTCGTAGGTGGCGAAAAGCGTCTTGCCGTCCGGACTGAAGGACGGACTGCCGTAGCCGCCGCTGGCGCTGGTGATCTTCTCCGGCTCGCCGCCGCTCGCGCTCACGCGATAGAGATCGAATGACGTTTCTGCGTACGCGCCTTTGTTGCGCTCGGTGCTGGCGGTGAAGACGATCCACTGGCCGTCGGGCGACCATTCGCCATTGATCGATTCAGAGCCCGAGCCGCCGCCGGTGCCCGAGAATCCCGCTTCATTGACCAGCTTCGTGCCGGCCAGCAGATCCTTCGCCGGGCCGGCGGGATCGAGCGCCTGCACGAACGTGTGCGGCTGCTTCTGCTCGACCCATTTGTCCCACGCGCGCACCGGGAAGGAGTCGTAGATGCGCACTTTGAATTTGCGATCCTTCTCTTCCTTCGCCGCTTTCTTGTTGGCCTCGTCGTCGAGCGCGCCCGGGAAAACGGTGCTGCCGAAGAGGAGCTTCTTTCCG
The DNA here is from genome assembly GCA_036261885.1 of Thermoanaerobaculia bacterium. Classification (GTDB taxonomy): domain Bacteria; phylum Acidobacteriota; class Thermoanaerobaculia; order Gp7-AA8; family Gp7-AA8; genus QHVT01. Next base: position 300,497 of record DATAJY010000013.1, read on the forward strand.
TCGGGACTGAAGCGCGGGCGGCGTGCGCCGGTCGAGACATTCGTGACGCGCTGCGCTTCGCCGCCGGCGAGATCGAGGATGTAGATCTGGCTCGTCTCGTCGCTGTCGCGCTTTGCAGAGAACGCGATGCGCCTGCTGTCCGGAGACCATTGCGGATCGCTCTCGCCCGCTTTCATCGCCGTGAGCTTGCGCGGCTGCGACGAACCATCCGTCGAGGCGATCCAGAGATCGGCGACCTGTTCCTTGTCGTCATACGACGGCTCGGTGACGGAGAAGACGACCCATTTGCCGTCGGGGCTGACCTGCGGCGCGCCGACGCGCTTCATGAGAAACAGCGTTTCGTGGGTGAGCGGCTGTTTCTCGCCGCCGGCTGCGGTGATGGCCACGAGGGCCACTGCCAAGAACATCGCGGTGCGCTTCAACAAATGCATGAGCTTCCTTTCGGGCCGAATCTTACTCGTGCGAACAACACTCAGTGATCGGTCGGTGCTTTCGCTGTTTCGGTTTTGTTTTCGGTGAGGCGCATCCAGGCCAGCGTGCCGAGGAACGCGCCGCAGGAGTCGAGGAGGACGTCCCAGGGCGAGCCGGTACGGGTGACGGTCAGCAGCGACTGTTTCGTTTCGTCGAGCGTGGCCACGACGAAGGCGACGAGCACGGCCACGGCGAGCCTGCGGCTCGCGCGGAAAGCCAGCACCGCGAGCAGCGCGTATTCGAAGAGATGCCCGAATTTGCGCACCACCGCGTGGGGCCAGTAGCCGAGGCTGAATCCGAACGTGCGCTGGAACCAGCCGGACGTCGAGGTGGATGAGAGGGAATCGTTCGACGCCAGAAGGATGATTGCCGCCCACACGACCACCGGCAGCCAGAGCTTGAACGTGCGCATCGCCGCGTACAATACCTTTTCACCGCAAAATGGAACCTCGACCGATTCGCCTGAAGGTTCTGCAGCCGAACCTCGCGCCGATGAAGATCGACGTGCGCGGGCCGATGATCACCCTCGGACGTGCGAGCGAATGCACGCTGCCGATTCGCGACCGCTACCTCTCGCGACGCCACGCGGAGATCGTCTACGACGGCGGTCAATGGCTCGTGCGCGACTGCGGCAGCGTGAACGGTACTTCGCTCAACGGCACGAAACTGAGCGAGCCGACGCCGCTGCGTCCCGGCGATCATATTTTTCTCGGCGATACGCAAGTCGTCTTCGAGCCGGAGGAGAGCGGCGTTTCGCATTCGAAACTCGTGGCCCTCGACAGCGACTCGCACGCGAAGGGTCTGGTCGTGCCGATGCGCGAGGCGCTCGACGAGACCGCGCGCACGAGCGTCCTCGGCGCGCTGGCGATGCAGTTCATCGAAGACCGTTCGATGGACGAGCTCTTCGAATTCATCCTCGACCGGGTGATGACCGTGCTCTCGCCCTCGCGCGCGGCCATCGCGCTCCTCGGTCCCGACGGCGATTTCGACGACGTGCGTCTGCGGCGCGCCGATGATTCCGAATCGCTCGATCTCTTCATCAGCCGGACCCTCCTGGCCGAGGTCGTCGAAGAGCGGAAGGTCGTGTCGTATGTGGATGGGGCGCTCGATGAAAAACTCGCGCGCGCGCATTCGATCGTCGCGCAGGACATCCGTTCCGCCGTCTGCGCGCCGCTCATCGTCGGCGATGCGGTCCTCGGCGTCCTCTATCTCGATTTCCTGGCCATTCATGGCGAGGTCACGCACGACGACGTGCACCTCATCGCACAGATCGCGCGCTTTGCCGCGGTGAAGCTCGAGAACACGCGTCTGCGCGAAGAGGCCCTCGCCAAAGCGAAGCTCGACGAAGAACTGCGCACCGCCTATTCGATTCAGAGCCGTCTGCTGCCGAATGAACTGCCGGCTCTGGAGGGATATGCATTCGCCGGTGCGAACCGTCCGTGCCGCACGGTGAGCGGCGATTACTACGACGTGGTCGTGCGACCCGACGGGCGCATCTACTTCATCGTCGCCGACGTGAGCGGGAAGGGGATCACCGCCGCGCTGGTGATGGCCAGCGTCGCCACCGCGTTCAGCATCTTCACACGCAACGACCCTCGGCCGGCGGAGCTGTTGCGCGACATGAACGAAATCCTCGCGCCGAAAACGGCGCCGACGAAGTTCGTGACCATGGTCGTCGGCGTGCTCGATCCCCGCCAGGGCGAGGTCGAATTCGCGAACGCCGGCCACGTCGCGCCACTGCTCGTGACCCGCGACGGCGTGACGCCGCTGAAATCGACGGATCTCGTGGTCGGCCTCGTGCCGCGGACGAGCTATCGCAATCAAACCGTCCGCCTCTCGAGCGGCGACTCCCTCGTCCTCTTCACCGACGGCGTCACCGAAGCCGAAAACGAATCCGAACAACAGCTCGGCCTCGACTCCGTCTGCACGCTCCTGTCGACCATGCACGGCCTCGAGGCAATCGTGATTCTCGAAGCCATCGAAACCCACGTACAGAACTTCATCGGCAACGCCGCCCCCGCGGACGATGTGACGCTGATGGCGATTACGCGGGTTAGTTGAGGTCCGAGACGAACCAGATCTCGTGCATGGCGAGATCGCGAATTTCTCCACGCTCGCGTTTCGAGAAGCGACCCTGCAAAAGGTGCAGATTCGCGTGCTGGTCGCGGCCGTAATGCTGCTCGCGACCCATCGTCGAGTATTCGAGCGAAATGCTCACGACGCCCAGCTCGGGGAGCGTGTAGGTCTCGTCATTCGTGCACAAGCCGTCGTGATTGCGGTCGATCCATAACCGCAGGCGACTCCAGATCGAATCGTCGTGCGAGATCGCGTGGTCATTGCTGCCGCCGTGTTGCGGATCGTCGTACGCGGCGAGGGCCTGATAGCCATGCGCGGCACGGGTGCCATCCGGGAGAATCGTGGCGTCGCCGAACAACTCCGTGCCGCCGTCGATGCTCTTGTTGCCGTTCCAGTCGACGTACAGGAATCCGTCTTCGTGGTCGGGCGCGGTCCAATTCGTCTTGTCTGGGATGCCGTTCCCATCGAGATCGAACCAGACCGGCAGATCGTCCTTGTGTGTCGTCCAGATCCCATCGCCGTTCAGATCGAGCACGAGCGGCTCATTGACGATGCTGCCGCCGTCGCAGTGATCGCAGGTCTCGAGATCGCCTCCTCCCCCTGGCCCGAGCGGCCCGGCGCCCGGCGCACACCGTTGTGCACCATAGAAAGTCTCGGATACATCGCCATTGAGGAACGGACCATCGGCATTGACGTGCAAGTCGGTGTCGTAGCACGCACCGGGCTGGGCCGGACCCTCCAGGATGTTCTCGTAGAGTCCCGCGCCGCTGACCGCGGTCTGGAACATCTGTGGGCCGATGACGCGGTGGGTTCCGCTGAGGATGCCGCGCGAATCCTCCTGGCTCAGATCATTGAAGTAGCGCGCGGTGCCGACGGAACGAAACGTATTCGATTCAATCGGCATCAGGTACACCGAGCCGCGCAGGTATGCGGCATCGGCTGCGGCCGCGTAGAACAGAAGAGCAAAAATGACGAGCGGTTTCATGGACAACCTCGTTCCGCATTGCGCAGCGTTTCCGGATCGGGCAGGCGATCCGCGGCGTAATACATGTTCACGGCGACGAGTTCGTAGAGAAATTGCTCGAATTTCTCGCGGCCGAAGGTGGCGCGGGCGGCGGCGAATGCCTGGGCGGCGCTTCTGCAGCGGTCGCGTTGCTTCAACGCCATCGCCTCGTCGATGCGCGCTTTCTCTCTCTCGTTTTTCCGGGCGTAGCCGCTGCCGAGATCATGCAGCTGGCGTTTGTCGGCGATGTGGATTGTGGCCGCGGCCTCGAGGCGCTCCCAGAAGTCGGTTCCCAGTCCGCGACGCTTGGCCTCGGCGAGCAGACTTTCCCGCACGACCTGTCGCATTCGCGCGTTTTCGGAAAAGCCGAGGTTGATGAGCTCGTCGAAGACTTCGTGAGGGAGGAAGAGTTCGGGATGGGTGCGGCCGTCGAAGGCGTCGGCGGTCGTGCGATCGCGTTTCTTTTCGGATCGACGTTCCTCCGCTGCTTTCGCATTCGTGCGGAGTGCGATCCGTTCTTCGAGCGACCAGTCCGACGGTTTTCGTTGCGGTGTGGCGGCGAAGGCGACGGTGGCGATCAGGAGAACGCCCGCGCATTGTGAGCCTCTCATGGGTCCCTCCGCATTCAACATAGGAACGCGGAATTGCGGAGGTCAATAGAGACGGACCTGCTGTTCGCAGGATTGTAATGAAAGAAAAAACGCGCGCCAGAATGATGGCGCGCGTCTTCAAAAAACCGGATTCGAAAGGTTACTTCTTGAGGCTGCGGATGTGCTTGACCACCGCGGCGATCTCGGCGTCCGAGAGCTTGCCTTTGTAGGCGGGCATTTTGTTTTTGCCGTCGGTGGTGATTTTGGTCAGTTCGGCGTCGGTTTGTTTCTGGACGTCGGCGGAGCCGAGGTCGCGGAGTTTCATGTTCTTGCCCATGGTGGTCTGCCCGTCGCCGGTCTGGCCGTGGCACATGGCGCATTTCGCTTTGAAGAGCGCGGCTCCGTCTTCGGCGAGGGCGGTGGGGACGATGGCGAGGGCGAACAGCACGAGCACTGCGAGACTTTTCTTCATCACTTCCTCCTTAGAAAACTACATGTCCTTGCCGGTATGGCATTCGGAGCACGTTGCAAAGCGAAGATCGCCCATGTCGATGGGGTGCTGGAACGAGGCCTCGGGCGCGCTGATCATGGCCACGCCTCCTTCCTTCTGGCCGAGCACGTCGTGACAGATCGTACAGTCCTTCGTCACGACCTTGCCGTCCCGGCTCTTGTGCTCGTCGTCGTGACAGCGGAAGCAGCCGGTGTAATAGAAATGCCCGATGTTGTCGGGATGGGTGCGCCAGTCGGTCTTCATCTCGGGGAAACGGGTGGTCTTGAAGATCGTCTGCAGTTCGCGAACGGCGCTCTGGATGTCTTTGGCGCGGGACGCATAGACGGCCGGGTAGTTGGTCTTGTAGTAATTATTGAGGTCTTTGTCGATCGACGCGACGGCCTGCTCGGTCGACGCATAGTCCTTGCTCAATGCGGCCACGGCCTGGGCCTTGATGAACGGCAGATCGCGGCGGATGTCATTGGCGATCAGGGCGCGGTCGACGGAGCGATCGGGCGGCTGGTAGATGTGCGTCGGGCGATTGTGGCAATCGACGCAATCCATTCTTCGCTGCGTCGACGCGGCGATCTGCTGCGGGGTCAGGCTCACGCCCGGCGCGAAGTATTCGGTCACTTTTCCGCTCTTGCGATTGCGGACGCGGATGTAATCGATGCGCTGCCGTTTCTCGTCCGAGATGTACGACACCTCGTTCTGCAGATTCATGTGGGAGTGGATGCCGGCCGCGGGACCGCGTTCCGGATCGCCGCCGCCCGTCTTGATGAGCATCCGTGTTTCGCGGGCGGTATTGGCCTCGTCGTAGCCGAAGTGATTGAAGACCTTCAGCTGCGCGCCCCAGAATTTCTCCGGCCAGTGGCATTGCTCGCACGTTTCCTGGGCGGGGCGGAGATTGTGGACCGGCGTCTGGATGGGACGCGGGAACTTGTTGAACGCGGTCGAGTACAGCTGATACGCGCCCGACATTTTCGATTTCACATACCACGTGGCGCCGGAGCCGATGTGGCAGTTGACGCAGCCGACGCGCGCGTGCGGCGAGGCCTTGTACGCGGTGAATTCGGGGTGCATGACCTGATGGCAGGTCGTGCCGCAGAATTCATCGGAATCGGTGTAGTGGTAGGCCTTGTACGAGCCGGCGATGCTGACCAGCGCGAAGACGCTGACGCCGATGATCGTCCACTCGACGATGTGACGGGTACGGGGATTATTGAGGTTGATGTCGGGATACGCGGGCACGAGCTCCGGCGCTTTGCGGCGGCGGCGTTTGCGTTCCAGGAGGATGCCCAGCAGGAACAGTCCCAGGCCGCCACAGAGCACGCCCGGGAGCAGCACGTAAGCGAAGATCCCGACGTAAGGATTGGAGTGGCTGGAGCCGACGTCGGCGAAGACGAGGAAGGCGATGTTGACCAGCGCGATGAGCGCGATGACGAGTCCGAGGCTGCTGAGGAAATTGCGCGCGAGACTTGGGGGCTTGGCAGGTACGTCGGGCATCCGTTCCTCCAGAGAGTGCTGTGGTGAGTTGCGGAGCGACCCCCCGCAACTCACCGGATTCAAGGTTTATTTTTTCTCGGAGTCTCCAGTGGACTCGTCGGACGCTTGCTGCATTTTCTCCCATTCCAGCTCGTGCTCGTGACGGAACTGATGTTCGGTCATCTTTCCGTCGAGCATGGCCCAGTTGATGGGATAGACATCGGGATCGAAGATCACGGCATAGAGATGCCAGATGATGATGGCCAGAGTGGCCAGAATGGCCTCGTAGTAGTGGATCATCAGGGCCACGTCGACCCACCAGCGCGGGAGTCCGAGCCAGCTGCTGACCTGCACCTCGAACCAGAGCATCAGGCCCGAGATCCCCATGACGATCGTGCCCCACACCAGCGCCCAGTACTCCGCTTTCTCGGCGTAGGTGAAGCGGCCCATCTTCGGATGCACTTTGGAGAGACCGAGGTAGTACTTCATGACGCCGATGACGTCTTTGGCGTCCTTGAAGCTGAACCAGAAGTCCTTGACTCCCTGGCGGCCTTCCTTCGTGAAGACCATGTAGATCACGTGCAGGACGCCGAGGACGAGCATCACCACCGCGGCGATGCGGTGAATGACGCGGCGCACCGCTTCTCCGCCGGAGATGGTGGCGAAGATCGAGTCAGGCCAGGCCAGCGCGAAGCCGGTGATCACGAGCGCGAAGAAGCTCACGAGGAGGAAGCCGTGCTGGATGCGCTGGATCTTGTTCATGCGCACGACGGTGCGGGTGGGGTCCTTGCGCGCTTTGCGGGCCTTCTTCACCCAGATGATGATGTTGTGCAGGGCCATGCCGCCGAGGGTGACGATGATCAGCGGGATGTAGATCAGGCTGACCCAGCGCAGCACGGTGTCGCCCATGCTCGCCTCGGTCGGGTCCATCGCCTCGAGGTGGACGCGTCCCTGTGAGAATTTCGCGCCGGCGCCGGGGTGGCAGCGGCCGCAGGTCTGCGCGAGGTTCTTCGGATTGATGGTCGACTCGGGATCGGATTTCGACTTGATGTTGTGGATGCCGTGGCACGACGCGCAGTTCGCCGCTTCGTCGGAGCCGAGCCGTTTCGCGAGGCCGTGGTAGCTGTCTTCGTAGCTCTTGATGCGCTGCGAGGAGAGTCCGAATTCCGAGGTCATGCGCACGTTGCCGTGGCACTGGCCGCAGGTGGTGCGGGCGATGTTCTGCGCGGCGACGGACGACGTCGGATCGATGTGCGACTTGATGTTGTGGATGCCGTGGCAATCGGTGCAGACCGGCACCTGCGAGTTGCCGCGCGCGGCGGCCTTGCCGTGCACCGATTCCGCGTAGACCTTCGCGACGTCGCCATGGCATTTGCCGCAGGTGTGCGGGATGTTGAACTTGAAGATGGGCGACTTCTGTTCGTTCGCGCCGAGAACTTCGTGCGCGCCGTGGCAGTCGATGCAGACCGCCGCCTTCGCGTTGCCGTTCGCGAGCGCCTTGCCGTGCACGCTCGTGCCGTACGAGAACGCCGGCAGCGTCGAGAGACCGGAGCTCTCCATGACCATTTTCTGGGCGTGGCAGGAGCCGCAGGTCTTCGGGACGTTCTGATGCGCGGTGGGGGAGGCGGGATCGGTGTGCGGAAGGATTTTGTGCGCGTTGCCGCCGTGGCAGGAGAGGCAGCCCGCGGCGTTGCGGTTGCCGGCCAGGAACGCTTTGGCGTGGCGGCTGTTTTTCCACTCGTCGACTTTGTCGCTGTGGCAGCCGGAGCAATCGACGGCGACGGGCACCGGCTCGTGCGGGTAGGTAGTGATGTCGGCGTGGCAGTCGGTGCAGCCGAGAACGCCGTGAATCGATTTGCCGAACGCGTTCGGATCGACGTGAACGCTCTTGGTTTTTCCGTTCCCGAGGTCTTTGGTCGCGGACGCGTCGCTGTGACAGCCGAGGCAATCGTCGTTCGTCATCTGCGCGAAAGCGCCGAACGCGAAGAAGGTCAGAAGGATCAGCCCCAGGGCCGACAGAATGTTGCGCATCTTGAAACTCATCGTTTCTCTCCGCGCTCTACGGTAGCGACGGCCAGGTACGGGACACGATGCGGGTGGTCACGGATGATGGGTGATGCGAGTCACGAAGGTGGTTGTCGGGAGTCGGTTGTCGGTTGTCGGGGGACCGAAGACAGAGGCGGAGCGGTGGTGGGGTGGCGTTCCCCCGACAATCGACAACCGACAACTCCCGACAACCGCATCAGCCGGCAACCGCTGCCGGCTGATAGGTGCAGGTGGGATCGCTGGCGAAGGCGTCGCCGAGTGCGGCCCAGGCGCGGGAGCGCGAGCCGCCGCAGAGTTCGCGGTATTCGCACACGCCGCATTTCCCTTTGAGATTAGAGGTGTCGCGGAGGCGGCGGAAGATGTCGCTGTTGCGATAGATGTCGACGAGCGATTCGTGTTTCACGTTGCCCGCTTTGAGCGGCAGGAATCCGCTGGGATAGACCTCGCCGATGTGGGAGATGAAGACGAAGCCTTTCGCTTCATTGACCCCTTTGGGTGCGCGGGTGATCGCGCCGGTCTGCATCTGCACGCCGATCGGGCGCTGGTGCATGAACATCGTCGATGCGTCGATGAGACCGGTCTGCGGATCGATCAGTTCCTGCGGTGACTTGCCGCGCGCGGCCATCATCTGCTGCAGGACATAGCGCCGGTAGTGCATGGCCTCGGTGGTGCGCACGTTGTACGTGACGTTCTTCGAGATCTCGTACAGATCGCCGAACAACGTCTCCACCTCTTCCGGCAGGATCATGTCCGCCGTCTTCGCGCGGCCGGTCGGCACGAGGAAGAAGACGCTCCACATCACGATGTTTTCGTACTTCGACAGCAGTGCGGCGAGCTTCGGCATGTCCGCGGCGGTCTTCTTCGACACCGTCGAATTGATCTGCACCGGGATGCCGTTGTCGCGCGCCGCCTCGATGGCGCGAATGGTCAGATCGAACGAGCCGGGCACGCGGCGGAACTCGTCGTGATCTTCGCGCTGGTAGTGATCGAGCGAGATGGCCAGGCGCGTGACGCCGTGGTCTTTCATCTTCCTGATCGCTTCCGGCGTGAGCAGCGGCGTGGCGCTCGGGGTGACCGACGGTTCGAGGCCGATGCGCTTCGCGTACGAAATCATGTCGTAGACGTCGTCGCGTTTGAGCGGATCGCCGCCCGTGATGACGAACACCTTCGGCTGCAGCTTCGCGACTTCATCGAGGAGCCGGTAGCCCTCCTCGGTCGAGAGCTCGAACTGCGACCGCCGCGATTGCGCCGCCGCACGGCAATGCACGCAGGCGAGATCGCAGGCGCGCGTCATCTCCCAGATGACGACGAAGGGATTGACGTTGAAGTCGATGGCGTTCGGGTTGTGCTTGTTCACAGCAGACCTTTCTGCGTCGCCCATTCGCGGTAGACGGACGGCGCGATCTCGCTCGGCTTGATCTCCGCGCGGCCGCCCCAGTAGACGTTCGTGTAATCGAGACCGATGCCGCTTTCGACGAGGAACCGGTCGATGGCCGCTTTGTGCTCGATGACCTGTTCCTTCGTTTCGCCATGAGCCACGGCGAAGATGTTCACGTTATTGAGCTCCGGTCCGCCGTCGCGCCAGTAGCAGTGGGTGAGGATGCGATAGCGGCCGATCTCGCGGCCCGCTTCGATTTCCTTTCCTTTCGGCACGGCCCAGTGGAAGAGGCCATTGAAGCTCGAGAGCCGCTCGCTCGCGTCGCCGACCGGCTTGGTGTGCTCGAGGAACGTGGAGAAGCGTCCGATGACGCCGCGCGCGTCGAGGCTCTTCGCCACGTCGACGAATTCGTCGAGCGGCACGCCCGCCTCCCTGGCCCGTTTTTCCCACACGTCGTCGCCGACTTCGTCGACGGCGAGATCGCGCTTCAACGCGACCAGCACGTTCCAGTCGCGATCGTCGAGCGCGACGATGGCCGGGACCATGTCCATCGCCGGCGCATCCGCTTTCTCGCCGACTTCCATTCCTTTGCGGCGCATGTGGCCGACGCCGAGGACGAACTGGCGGATGGTCGGCATGATGCGGTACTTCTCGGCGCCGATCTGCTCGCGAATCCAGTCGCAGTGCTTTTCGAGCGAGAAGCCGGTCGGCACCTTGATGGTCGTCCAGAGCGGCCACTCGGTGACGCCGAACTCGGAGTTGCGAATGACGACGTGGCCGGAGAACGGATCTTCCTTCGACAGCAGCGCGAACGCGTTCTCGAGTTTGTCGGGAGTGATCTTCCAGGCGATCAATGCGCCCTGCGCGAGATTGGTGGCCAGGAGCGTCTGCCGCACGCGGCGGATGACTCCATTGGACAGCATGGCCGAGATGCGCTCGATGACCACGTCATACGGCACGCCGCTCCGTTTCGCGATCTCCGCGAACGGCTTCGCGGAGAAGCCTTTGATCGAGTCTTCGGAAACCTCGAGGATGGTGCGATTGATGGTGTCTTTCGGCGAGGTCGGGGTCACTTCCGGAATCGTGCAGGTCATTGGGCGATGATCCTTTGGTAGTCGGTAGTCGGTAGTCGGTAGTCGGTTGTCGGGAGAACGGCGCGCCGGTGTCGGTGTCGTTCCCCGGTTCTCCCGACAACCGACACCGACTCCCGACGTCTCAGACCGCGGCGAGATCGGCGGTCTGCGCGATCTCCGCATCGGTCAGGTAGCAGGCCGGGTCTTCCATCCAGTAGTCGCTGAACGCTCCTTCGGCGCGCGCGCGGAAGTTGCCGTTGCAGCACGACAGCCATTTGCACGACGCGCAACGGCCGCGCAGGCGGTCCTTGCGCGTGCGCAGACCTTCGAGCAGCGCGACGTGCGGGTCGGTCCAGATCTCCGAGAACTTGCGCTCGCGGATGTTGCCGACGATGTGGTGCTGCGTGAACTGATCGGGATGGACGAAGCCGAACGAGTCGATGGCTCCGATGGCCACGCCGGTGCGGTTGCCGCCGTTCTTCATCACCAGCTCGTACGCTTTCTCCGCGCGGGCCGGATCGTTTTCCTGCAGCCAGAGATAGATGAAGGGGCCGTCGGCGTGGTTGTCGACCGTCATCACTTCGACGGGACGTCCTTCCTGGTTCCACTTGTCCGTCTGGCGGATGAGCTTGTCCATGAAGACGCGCTTCTCGGGATTCGGAACGTCGATGCCCGAGAGGTAGGCGCCGCGGCCGGAGTAGACGAGGTGATAGATGCAGAGGCGGCCGATGTCTTCCTGCTCGACGACGCGAAAGATCTCATCGAGATCGCCGATGTTCTCGGCGGTGGCGGTGAAGCGGACGCCGACGCGGATGTCGTGTTTGCGGCAGTTGCGGATGCCTTTCAGCGTTTCCTGGAAGGCGCCTTTCTTCGCGCGCATGTGATCGTGCCGCGCTTCCGCGCCGTCGACGGAGATCCCGGCATACGTGACGCCGATCTCGGCCATCCGTCTGGCGACGGAGTCGGTGATGAGGATGCCGTTGGTCGAGAAGGTGATGCGGATGCCCTTCGACGTCGCATACTCGGCCAGGTCGAGAATGTCGGGACGGACGAGCGGCTCGCCGCCGGACATGAGCAGCGCGGGAACGCGGAAATCGGCGAGGTCGTCGATCATCGCGCGCGCTTCCTCGGTGGTCATTTCCCCCGGGAACTTCTGCTTCTTCGCCGAGGCGTAGCAGTGGATGCATTCGAGATTACAGGTCTTGGTCGAGTTCCAGACGACCACCGGACCCATACCGTTGGCCGTCCCATGTTTCTGGGCGCTCGAGCTCTTGTCGTAGCGAAGCCGATCGCCAAAGAATTCGGGTCCACCCAGAAGTTTCGTGACGCTGATCATTCGTGTTCCTCCAACCTGCCCGGCATCGTCGCTCAAGCGAAAAAGCCTTCCCGTGGGAGGGGTCACGAGGGGGTGTGATACGTGTCACTCGGCAGCTTTAGTGAGGAGGCGAATTGAAAATTGAAAATTGAAATGGTGTGTCGTGAAAATGAAAAAGCCGCGCATGGTCTGCGCGGCCTTTCAATTTTCAATTTTCAATTTGAAAATTGCCGAGGGAGATCCGGCGGACGGCCTTCGCTCCGGGAATCACCGGTGCCCACCCGATGAAGCGGAGACGAAGGCGGAAGTCCCGACGGAAAGGTGAGGAAGCACGGCGAACGCGAGGAACGCAGCACGGCACGGCGGACCTCCCTCGGCAGCGCGACTGACTGGTTGTTACGCCCTGGCGCGTTCACGAGTGCCAAGGTAGCGCCGCTCTCGGTAGGCCGAGATGACGCGAGTCAATGGCGGGAGTGATGGAAATCACGATTGGTAGTCGGTAGTCAGGAGTCGGGAGTCGGGAGGCCACCGCCCAACCACGGCTCCGCTGATCAGCTCTTGGTTCTCCCGGCTCCCGACTACGTGCTAGCGCGGGAACGCTTCCTTCACCCCTCCATCCACCGGCAGCATCGCTCCCGTCGTCTTCGCGCTGCGCGGTCCGGCAAGGAACAGCGCCGCTTCGGCGACGTCATCGGCGGTCACCTGCACTTTCAGCAGCGTGCGGTTGCGATAGAAATCGGGGAGCTTCTCACGCTCGATGCCGTAGGCCTGGGCGCGCATCTCGCGCATCTCGTCGCTCCAGAAACGCGAGCCGCCGAAGATCGCATCGGGGTTGAGCATGTTTGCGCGGATACCGAACTCGCCCCCTTCGAGCGCGACGATGCGGCACAGCTGCGCCTCGGCGGCCTTGCTCACGCTGTACGCGCCGAATTCCTTGCCCGGCGCGGTCACGTTCTTCGACGCGTTGAAGACGATCGCGCCGCCGAGCTTCTGCGTCTTCATGATGCGCAGCGCCGCGCGCGACACGAGAAAGTGGCCGCGCGCATTCACCGCGAACGCGCGATCCCAATCCTTCGTCTCCAGCACGTCGAGCGAGCCGAACGACGAGATGCCGGCGTTGCTGACCACGATGTCGACGCCGCCGTATTCGCGGACGACGTCTTCGAACGCGCGATCGACATCCGCCTCATCGCTCACGTCGAGCTGCATCGCGATCGCGCGGCGCAAGCCATGTTTGCCGGCGATGCTCGCCGCGACTTCTTTCGCCAGTCCGAGGTCGACGTCGGTGACGACGACGTGCGCGCCTTCCTCGGCGAAGCGTTCCGCGACCGCGCGCCCGATGCCGCTGGCCGCACCGGTCACGATCGTGATCTTTCCGGCCAGCTCCTTTTCCTTCGGCAGCAGCGTGAGCTTGTAGAGCTCGAGCGGCCAGTACTCCGCGTGAAACGCGTCGGTGTCGTTCAGCGTCTCGTAGCCGCCGATGGCCTCGGCGTCGCCGATGATGCGCATCGTGTGGCGGTAGATGTCGCGCACGATGCGCGCCGCGCGCGCATCCTTGCCGGCCGTCCACATTCCGACGCCCGGCATCAGCACGATGCGCGGCAGCGGCTCGAGCATCGCGAACTCGCTCGGATGCGCGGCGTACCACGCCTCGTAACGCGCGACGTACGTGCGCAACGCGGCGTCGAGGTCTTCGCTCTGACGCAGAAAGAGCGGGAAGCGTTTGGTGTAGAGCAGATGATCGGGCGTGGCCGCGCCGATCTGCGTGATGCGTTCGGCATCCGGCCGCGCCAGGAACGACAGCACGTTCGGCGAATCATCGAACTCGAGAATGCGTCCCTGCAGCGCGCCGCGAATCCGCGGGGCGATGTCGAGCTTCGCATGCGCCGGCATCACGCAGGCCGGAAACTCGCGACGCGCGGCGATGAACTGCTTCGCGCGTGCGACGAGCTCGATGTGCCGGTCATACGCTTCCTTCGGCGTCTCGCCCCAGGTGATGAGGCCGTGGTTCATCAGCACGAGTCCCTTCGCATCCGGCTGCGCGTCGAAGAGATCGCCAACGTCGCGCGAGAGCCGAAAGCCGGGACGGCGATACGGGACGAGGATCACGTCGTCGCCGAAGCATTCGCGCACCGTCGCCTCACGCCCTTTATTGTTCGTCAGCGAGAGGATCGCGTCGGCGTGCGTGTGCAGAACCGCTTTGGCCGGGAGGAAGGCGTGCAGCAGCGTTTCGATCGATGGGCGTGCGCTGGCGGGATCGACGAGGCAGCGTGCGAGGTAGTCGACCATCTCCTGATCGGACATCTCTTCCTCGCGTTTTCGGAGCGGGGCGATGTAGTCGAGACGCACGCCCGGAAACTGCTTCGGCACGATCGACTTCATGTCGCTGCCGCTGCTCTTGATGTACATCACGTCGATGACGTTGCCGAGGAGATCGGTGGTCGTCGCTTTGACGCTGTTGTTGCCGCCGCCCCAGAGCACGAGCGCTTCTTCCATGCCGACGAGGCGTGATTGATAGACGAGCTGTTCGACGTCACCGGCGGGCGTGTCGGTCCAACGGTTCTGCATGGCGCGCGATTGTATGCTGTGCGCATGAGTGCGCTGAGTGCCCGCGAGCGCCGCCGCCTGCGTGAAAACCTGATCGACGAAATGAACGGCGCGGCGTTGTACGACGCGCTCGCGGAAGCCGAACGCGACGAACGTCTGGCCGAGGTGTATCGGAGGCTGGCGAACGTCGAACGGCGTCATGCCGATCGCTGGAAGAAGAAGCTGGAAGATGCGGGCGAGTCGCTGCCGGACTTTCGGCCGACGTGGCGCACGCGCACGCTGGCCTGGATCGCGAAGCGCGCCGGAACGTCGGTGGTGCTGCCCTCCGTGCAGCAGCTCGAGCGCACCGATACGAACAAATATGCGGGGCAGGCGGACGCGCGCGATTTTCACGGCGACGAGAAATCGCATTCGCGTGTGATCCAGCTGATGACGTCGATGCGCGGCGGCTTCGCCGGCACCGACGTCGCGCGGCTGGAAGGGCGTCATCGCACCGCCGGCGGCAATGCTCTGCGCGCCGCGGTTCTCGGCGCGAACGACGGCCTGGTCTCGAATCTCAGTCTGGTGATGGGCGTGGCCGGCGCGGCGATGAACGAGCGGACGATTCTCATCACCGGTCTGGCCGGGCTGCTGGCCGGCGCGGGCTCGATGGCCCTCGGCGAATGGCTGTCGGTGCAGAGCTCGCGCGAGTTGTATCTCCATCAGCTCGAAACGGAAGCCGAGGAGTTGCTCAACGCGCCGGAGGAAGAAGAGGAAGAGCTCGCGCTGATCTATCAGGCCCGCGGACTCGACGAAACGCAGGCGCGCGAGTTCGCGGCCAGCATGATGACCAATCGCGACACGGCGCTCGAGACGCTCGCCCGCGAGGAGCTCGGGATCGATCCTCAGGAGCTCGGCGGCTCCGCGTGGGAAGCGGCCATCACCTCGTTCTTCCTCTTTTCGATCGGGGCGATTTTTCCGGTGCTGCCGTTCTTCTTCGCCAGCGGCAACGTCGCGGTGCTGCTGAGCGTCGCGTTCAGCACGGTCGCGCTCTTCACGATCGGCGCGGCGATCACGCTGTTCACCGGGCGGGGCGTACTTTTCTCCGGCGGGCGGCAGGTGCTCTTCGGACTGATCGCGGCGGCGTTGACGTTCGGGATCGGCCGGCTCGTCGGTGTCTCGATCGGCTAGGATCTGCACATCATGAAAAGCTTCTTCGACGTCGACGTGCGCGCCGCACTGCTGGAGCGCGTGCAGAAAATCACTCCCGATTCGCGCGCGACCTGGGGAAAGATGAACGCGGAGCAGATGCTCACGCATCTCGTGCAGGCGATGCGCATGGCCATCGGCGAACTGGCGTGCGAGCCGAAGAAGCTGCCGATCCGCTTTCCGCCGCTGCGCGAGCTGATCGTCTACGTGCTGCCGTGGCCGAAAGGCTCACCGACCGCGCCGGAGTTGATCCCGTCGAACAGCGAGTCGATCGATGACAGCAAGCGCGAGCTGGCGCGTCTGGCCGATGCGTTCGCCGGATACAAAGGGGCGTGGCCGGAACATCCGGCGTTCGGCAGATTGAGCCGTGGTGCGTGGGGCGTGCTCGTCCGTCGCCACATCGATCATCATCTGCGCCAGTTCGGCGTCTGAATTTCCAGACCTCCGTCCTTCCGTCCGCGATATTCTCCGGAACGGATGCAGTCCACCTGGTTGACCCATCAAGGTACGAAGTACTTCCTCGCCGACTACAGCAATTACGGCCGTGACACCGAGGCGCTGCGGAACGAAGTCGACGCCGCCGACGCGGTGATCGAACAGCAGACCGACCTTCTGGTGCTCGTCGATCTCCGCAACACCGTCACTTCCTCCGACGTCGTGAAGATGATGAAACACAGCTCCGCGCGGACGCACGGTCATGTGAAGAAGCACGCGGTGATCGGCGTCAAAGGAATCCAGCGCATTCTCGCCGCGGCGGTGGCGAAGTTCTCCGGTGAGCCGCTGGTGTTGTTCGATCGGATCGAAGACGCGCGCGACTGGCTGGTGGGTTTCGACGTGGAGACGGGCGTCGCGGTAAATCCCGATTGACGCGTTGCGTCAATGCGCTTCGGCGCGGGCTGCCGCGCGATTGCCGCGCCACGTCGTCAGCAGCGCCGTCGGGATGCCGACGCAGAAGACGTGCGCGAAGAGGCCGTTCAATACGACGGCGAGCACGCTGAGGCGCGGCGGTCCGGCCGCGGAAAGCGGCAGCACGGCGAAATTCATCACCAGATAGACCGCCAGCCCGTACGCGGCGCCGAAGAGCAGCGGATGTTCGCGCAACGCGGCGATGCGCGTGCTGGCGAGGAAGTAGACGCTGACGACGCAGAGCGCGATCAGAAAATGGAGGGAGAGGCCGAGCATCGCGCTCGAGAGTCCTCCCTCGAACGCCCGCTTGCCGAGCACGCCGGTGGCGACGCTCTGGAAGATGCGCGTCGGCGCGGTGCCGTTGCGCACGCCGTAGAAGACGATCACTTCCGTGATGTCGAGCGCGCCGACGACGAGCGTCGCGCCGAGAATGCGGGCCGCGGTTTTGATGCGCACCAAAGTACGCGCGTTTGTCCGCTCAGACGGTAAAGCAACGGCAACAGAGCGATGACGGGAGGTGGGCGCCCGTCACACGTTCGGTCTCACGTAGATCTCGCGGCCGATTTCATCTTCGACGGCGATGGAGGTCTGGCCGCAGGCGAGGACGACGCTCGGCTTGCGTTCGATCAACCGCACGAGCGAGCCGGGGACGACTCCGAAGGCGGCCAGCTTGTTCAGGCGCGATACGGACCTCGGGGCGATGAAGACGACCGAGGCGGTGGCCCCGAGAGGGAGATCGACGAGGCGGGTGATGATCGGTTCGACTTTTTTCGAATAAACCGCGCAGCAGCTGCCGGGAGGAATCGGATGTCCGTGTGGGCACGCCGGCGGATGGCCGAGGAACGTGCAGACGCGATCGACGACGCGCTCGGCGAGGATGTGCTCGAACTCGCAGGCACTGCGTTCGGCGTCGTGCGAATCGACTTCCAGAACCTGGGTGAAGAGGATCTCGGCGAGACGATGGCGGCGCACGATGCCGCGCGCTTTCTCGGAGCCATCGTTCGTCAGCTCCAGTGCCTGGCCGTTGCGGCGGACGAAGTTCGTGGCGATGAGCTCTTCGAGCGCGCGCGGCGAATCGCCGTTCAGCTTCAGCTCGTCGGTGGAGGTGACGGTGCGGCCGTCCTCGTGCGCATACCAGAGGCGTTCGAGGACTTCATCCGTTGGCGGGTGTTGCATGCGGTTTTCTCCTGGAGGACAGCGGCGGCGGAAGAGCGCGAGGTGAGACGCGCGAGGAGTCAGCCGTTCGCGGGTGTGGTGGCGTGATCTTTTTTCCGGGTCAGCAGGCGGCGGAAGAATGAGGCGATGGACCCGTCCTGCACGAATTCGTAATTGCAGCGCGGGCAGCGGACCATCGGACAGCCTTTGCCGAGGGCACAGCCGGAACGGCACATCTCCCCTTCGAACTCGAGGCTGCAGAGCGGGCATTCGTAGTTGTTCACAGGTGCACTCCCAGCGCGCGCAGCGTGAAGTTGAGCAGCGCTCCGAAACCAAACGCGAAGACGAGAATGAATGCGGCGATGAGCAGTCCGGCCTTCTTGCCGCGTTCCTTGATCATCACCAGCAGATTCGCGATGCAGGGGATGAAGAGCGTGATGACCGTGAGCGCGACCACGGTCTGCACTCCGTCGAGCTTTCCGTCCTGCTGCATCATGAAGAGACCGGCGGCACCGTAGTCGCGGCGCAGGAAGCCGATCACGAATGCATTCGACGCTTCAGCCGGAAGGCCGAGCGCGCCGACGACGAGCGGGGAAACGGCGGTCTGAATTTTGGTCAGCAGATTCAGCGCATCGAGCGCATACAGCAGCACGGTGCCGATGATGAAGAGCGGCACGGCCTCCTTCAGATACCACTCGGTGCGGGCCATCACTTTGATGGCGATGTTGGAGAGCTTCGGCACGCGCACCGGCGGGATCTCGAGGATGAAGTCGCCGGCCTGGCCGGGAACGACTTTCGACGCCAGGAAGCCGACGACGAAGATCGTGCCGACGATGACGCCGAGCCAGATCACGGTGGCCGCGGGTGCGAGCGGTCCGAGCATGGCCATGATCACGCCGAGCTGCGCGGAGCAGGGAACGCCGAGGGCCAGCAGCAACGTGACGATCGTCGCTTCCTTCTTCGTTTCGAGAATGCGCGTCGTCAACGTGGCCATCGTGTCGCAGCCGAGGCCGAGCACCATCGGCAGCACCGCCTTTCCGTTGAGACCCATCTTGCGGAAGATGCGGTTCAGCATCACCGCGAGGCGCGGCAGATAGCCGGAGTCTTCGAGCACGCCGAAGAAGAGGAAGAAGGTGATGACGACCGGGAGCACGATGGCGATCGCGTACGTCAGGGCCATGGTGATGATGCCGTACGGACCGACCATGAGGTCGTGGAAGAACTTCGCGCCGATCTGCAGCGCGCCGGCCGGCTTGCTGAGGAGCGTGTACTCCGGCGTGAGGATCCCTTCGGCCACGACGTGCGTGTGCGGGAACGGACCGATGGCGTCGAGCCCTTTGATCAGCCAGACGTTGAGGTTTTCGTTGAAGACTTTCGTTTCGACGAGATCGACGAGCGTGCCGGCGCCGAAGTTTCCGACGAAAAGCCAGGCGATGTAGAGCACGCCGATCAGGAACGGGATGCCCCAGATCGGATGCATGGTCAGCACGCCGAGCTTGTCGCGCCAGCCGCCTTTGTGGATGTCCTGTTTCGCCGAGGCCGCACCGACGATGCGATCGACCGAAGCGATGCGGGCGTTGGCGATGATGACGCTCAGCGGCTGAACCATCGTTCGCTGCACGTCCGCGCGCACGCGATCGAGCTCCGGCAGCGCATCGGCCGGAAGATGCGGCGCGAGCGTTTCGTCGCCGGCGAGAATCGAGACGGCGATGCCGCGCGAGTAGCGGCCGAACGTCGAGAGCACATCGAGCACGCGCGTGATTCCGAGCTCGAGCGCCTCGGGATAGGCAACCGACACTTTGGCGATGCCGGGGCGCAGTGCTTCGCGCTTGAGGCGCTCGAGGTTCCAGCGACGCAGCGCGGAGGTTGCCACGACCGGCACGCCGATGGCCTGCGAGATCGCGTCGGGATCGACTTCACTGTCGCGGTCGCGGGCCTCGTCGCTCATGTTGAGGCAGAGCGTGAACGCGATGTCGTGCTCCGCGATCTGCAGGGAGAGGAGGATCGTGCGGCGCAGGTTGCTCATGTCGCCGACCTGCACGACGTTCGCGCCGGGGGAGTTGATGAGCATGTCGCGCGCAACGCGCTCGTCATCGGACTGCGGGATCAGGCCATTGGTGCCGGGCGTGTCGACGACCAGTCGCTGTTCCCCGCCGATGGTCGCCTTCGCGGTCGTGATCTCGACGGTGGTGCCGGGATAGTTCGACACGGTGACATAGCGGTTGGTGAGGCAGCCGAAGAGGAGGGACTTGCCGACGTTCGGATTGCCGATGAGCAGAAGCTTATCCGCCGAGGGGAGTACATCGACGTCAGTGGTGTTGCCGCGCTGGAGAGCTAGTTGAGACATAGTCGCAATTGCATGATACCCGTGTTGCGAGAGGAGTGGAGGGTTTGTGTCATAGGGGCCGGTGACGAAGGTCACTTCGGGGGGCGGGTGTCGGTAGTCGGGAGTCGGGAGTCGGGAGTCGGGAGTGGCCGTTGGCGGTTGGCGGTTGGCGGTTGGCGGTTGGCGGTGGAACGTCCGTCCGGCCACCGCTTTTGTGTCATGTGTGAGTAAGGGGATGCTTCGCATGCGGGTGATCGCGGGGCAATGATTTCTGCTTGTCGAGTTCAGCAGGTGGTATGCGCTGTTGATGGTGAACTCCCGACTCTCGCACCGTTCCCCCGACAACCGACAACCGACTCCCGACTCCCGACTCCCGAGTGATCCCAATCACACCCTCCCGTGACTTCGCGCATCTCCTCGCGTTCATGAAGCACCGATGCTTCGTTGCATGAGTCACGAGTTATCCCTCTCCATCGTCGGTGCTGGCGGTGATGGTGCCGTTGCGGCGGGCGACATTCTTTCCATGGCTTCGGCGCGTGAAGGGCTGTCGGTCATCAAGACCGAGGCGTACGGGCCGCAGATTCGTGGCGGGGAGTCGTCGTGCACGGTGCGCATCAGCGCCACGCCGATTCACGCGCAGGCCGACGCGCTCGACGCGCTGGTCGTATTCCACTGGGCCGACTTCGCGCGGTTTCGCGAGGAGCTGACCCTCGCGAAGAACGCAGTCGTCTTCTTCGATGCGGCGGATGCAGCGCCCGAGGACATGGGCATGTATCGCTTGTTCCCGATCGATTTCTCCGCACGCCGCGGCGCGAAGAACATCTTCGCCCTCGGGTTGCTCTCGGCCGTCTTCGGTCTCCCCGGTGACGCCGTGCGCGGCGCCATCCGCGGACGCTTCGCGAAGAAGGGCGAGGCCGTCATCACCGCGAACGTCGAAGCCTTCGATGCCGGATTCGCGAACGGCCTCGAGCTCGCCATCGGCGCGGACAAACTCGACTACGTGGCCACGACGCCGAAGCTGCTCATGTCGGGCAACGACGCGACCGCGATCGGTGCGGTGGAAGCGGGCTGCCGCTACTTCGCCGGCTATCCGATCACTCCCTCCTCTGAAGTGCTGCATTCGCTTTCGGAGTGGCTCCCGCGCCTCGGCGGCTCGTGTCTGCAGACCGAAGACGAGCTCGCGGCGATCGGTGCGGTCGTCGGCGGCTCGTTCGCGGGAGCCAAATCGATGACCGCGACCTCCGGCCCCGGCCTCTCGCTCATGTCCGAGATGCTCGGGCTCGCCGCGATCGCCGAAGTACCCGCGGTCGTGGTGAACGTGCAGCGCGGCGGACCGTCGACCGGCATTCCGACCAAGAGCGAGCAGTCCGATCTCTGGCACTCGCTCTACGGCGGTCACGGCGACATGCCGCGCGTCGTGCTCGCGTGCAGCGACGTCGAAGACTCCTTTCACGCGACCGTCGATGCCTTCAACATCGCCGAAGAATTTCAGACGCCGGTGATCGTGCTCTCCGAGCAGTGCATCGCGCAGGCGCGGCAGACGCTCGATCCCGAATCGCTCGTGCACGAGGTGCTCGATCGTCGCATCGCCACACCGGAGGAGCTCGAAACGTATCGCCGCTATCGCGTCACGGACGACGGTGTCTCGCCGATGTCGATCCCGGGGATGAAGCTCGGCGAATATCAGACCAACGGCCTCGAACACGACGAGCAGGGACGCCCGAGCGCGATGTACGCCACGCATGAAGTGATGAATGCGAAGCGCTGGCGTAAGCTCGAGGCGATCGCGAAAAAATACGGGCATCTCTTCACCCGCTTCGGTCCCGAGCGTCCCGATCTCGGCATTCTCTGCTGGGGCTCCTCGGCGGGCGTGGTGCGCGAGGCGGTCGATCGTCTCACCGCGCGCGGACATCGCGTGGCCGCTTTCGCGCCGCGCATCCTGATGCCGCTGCCCGCGGACGAAATGCAGGCGTTCATCGATGCCGCGAAATCGCTGCTATTGATCGAGATCAGTTTCGCGAAACAGTTCCACCGCTATCTCCGCAGCGAGCTCGTGCTGCCGCGTGACCTGCACGTCTACGCGCGCTCCGGCGGCAAGAATCTGACGATCGGCGAAGTGATGACCGAAGCGCTGCGCGCGCTGGCCGTGCCGGTGATGAACGACGAGGTGCTCGCATGACCGATTTCAATTACACGCCCAACGAATACAAGAGTGATCTCAAGCCGGTGTGGTGTCCCGGCTGCGGCGACTTCGGCGTTCTGAACTCGCTCTATCGCGCGATGGCCGAACTGCGGATGGATCCGCACGACACCGTCGTCGTCAGCGGCATCGGCTGTTCCTCGCGCCTGCCCGGCTACGTCGAAGCGTATGGCTTCAACTCGCTGCACGGCCGCGCGCTGCCGATCGCCACCGGCGTGAAGATGGCCAACCCGCACCTCAACGTGGTCGTGGTCGGCGGGGACGGCGACGGCATCGCCATCGGCGGAAATCATTTCCTCCACACCGCCCGCCGGAACGCCGACATGACCTACATCATGATGGACAACCAGATCTACGGTCTGACCAAAGGTCAGGCCGCGCCGACGACTCCGCTCGGCGACAAGACGAAGTCGACGACCTACGGCAACCCGGAAGCCGCCGTCGATCCGTGTGCGCTGGCCATCTCCTTCGGTGCGTCGTGGGTCGGCCGCGGTTTCTCGGGGGACATCAAAGGCACCGCCGAGTTGATGAAGGTGGCGATGCAGCATCGCGGCTTCGCGTTCCTGGACATCATTTCTCCCTGCGTCACCTGGCGCGGCGACGATCAGCACAAGGAATTTCGCGCCAGGGTGCGGCCCGTGCCGGCCGAACACGATCGGACGAACATGCCGGCCGCGCTGGCGCTGACGAATGAAGGCGGCCCCATCACGACCGGCGTTCTCTACGACGTCACGCGGCCGACGCTGATCGACGAAACGGTGGAGATTCGCGACAAAGCGATCGCCCTGAAGAAGGTGCCGACCAAGCAGGAGCTGTTGAAGGCGTTCATGTAGACGACGCGGCGGGCGGTCCATCACGCATCTTCGTGGATCGCCCGCGCATCGCCGGCTGTTCGCGAAGGCGCTCCGTTCCGCGGCAGCTTCATCGTGAACGTCGATCCTTCGCCGACCTCGCTGACGACGCTGATCGTGCCGCCGTGCGCTTCGACGAGGCGTTTCGTGATGGCCAGGCCGAGGCCCACGCTGCGCTGACGGCTGAACTTCACGGTCGAGAGGCGGGTGAACGGTTTGAACAGGCTCGGGATCTCTTCGGCCGGAATGCCGGGTCCGTGATCCTCGACCTCCATCACCACGAACGCCGCTTCCGCACGCACGCGCACCTCGACGATCGTTCCGGGCGGTGAGTACTGCACCGCGTTCGAGACGAGGTTCTGCAGCGCCTGCATGATCTTGATGGAGTCGAGCTGCAGGTTCGGAATGGCCGGCTCGATCGTGTACTGCACCTCCACTCCTTTCGCCTCGGCGAGGATGCGCGAGGTGAGGAGAACACTCGTCACCAGCTCGCCGATCACCGTCTCCTTCAATTGCAGCCGGACCTTTCCCGATTGGATGGCGGAGAAATCGAGCACGTTTTCGACGAGGCGCAGCATGTAATCGCTGGTCGATTTCAGCCGCTCCAGCAGCAGGAGATTGTTCTCGCCGAGCGATTCCGGATCTTCGAGCAGGAAGGTGATGAAGGCGGCGTTGGCGTTGAGCGGATTGCGCAGATCGTGCGCGGCCATGCCGAGGAGCTCGTCCTTGTAGGAGTTGAGACGCTGCAGCTCGGCGACCGTGCGGGCCAGCTCGCGCTGCGCGGTCACGAGCTCGTTGTTCAACCGGGCCAGCTCTTCATAAAGCTCGTAGGTCGAATGCGCGCGGCGGATCTCCTCGGCCAGCCGCAAGAATTCGGGCGCGTCTTCGCTCCCCACCAGTTCGGCGAACGGCGCCGCGGCCAGCGGATCGATCACGCCGATGATGCGCAGCTCGTCGTTGTCGCAGAAGCCGAAGCACTGCACGTCGCGCGAGCCGATGCGCAGCGGCGTGGAGCGCGCGAATCCGCCGCGGGTGATGCTGCCGAGGAAAACGGTGCAGGCCTCGCGCGAGGAGTCGCTCACCGAATCGCAGAAGCGATCGCGCAGCTCGATGCCGGACAGCGTCGCGCGCACCACGCGTTTGTTCACGCCGTCGCGCGTACAGATGAGCGCGAAGCCGTCAGAACTGCGCGACGGTGGCGAGACATTCATCGGCATCGGCGGCGTAGGCATCCGCTCCGATCGTACGCCAAAGATCGGGAGCGTTGCGGAAGGCGCGGCCACCGACGAGGATCTTCATCTTCTCCAGCTCCCTCCGCGCGCGCACCTGACGAACCACGTCGGCCACCTCGGGGAGATGCGGAGGCAGCGTCGCGGAGATGAGCAGCGCGTCGGCATGCTGATCGACGCAGAGTTGCGCTGCGGCCGCGGGCGGCGTGTTCGCGCCGAGATACCACGTCTGCCAGCCCTCGAGCTCGAGCAGGTCGGTGACGATGCGCAGACCGATTTCATGCAGCTCGCCGCCGACGCACATCGACACGGCGCGCTTTTCCTTTTTCTCTCCGCCGAAGATGCGGCCGTAGAGCTGGGTCATGATCTGCTGCGTGGCGGCGGTGCAGTAGTGCTCCTGCGCGACGCTGATCTGATTGAGCTGCCAGAGACGGCCGATCTCCTGCTGCACCGGTTCGAAGACGCTGCGATAGATGTCGCGCAGCTTCGCCCCTTCCTCGAGCGCACGCGAGATGTCCTCCATCGCCTCGTGGCGGTTTCCACGCAGCAGCGCGGCGAGGTACGCCGACGCGACGGTCCAGAACGGCGCGCGCGGATCGAGGAACGACGGCACGTCGCCGGCCATCGACGGGATCTTCTCGATGGCCAGGTGCAGCGTCTGCACCGCCTCGATGCTGTTCGGCGCACCGAGGATGTCGTTGAGCGTCGTGGCCAGGATGCGCAGGTTCTCGGCGAGGTCTTCCTGCGGCACGTTGCGTCTGGCCAGCACGATCCTGGTCCAGGCGACGTAGTCGAGAAACATCTCCTCGCTGTGCGCATCGAGCGCGGTGGCGAGATAGCGGAGATGAAAGCGCGCGTCTTCGAGACAGCGGACGCGGCCGATGTCGCCGTAGCGGGCGAGCGTTTGCGGGAAGGCCGCGAAGTGGCGATCGGCGACGGCCGTCGCCAGTTCCTCGATGCGGGTGCGGATCGTGTGCGCGGCGATCATGAGGCGACGTGATGGAACGCGCGGAGCTCCGTCGCGGCCGGATCGAGTTTCAGACCTTTCGGAATGCCGGCGTGCGAGTCGCGGAACTGATGTCCGTGGTGCCACTCCCGAAAACTGCCCTCGTCGGTCCAGTAGGTGATGAGCCAGAACTCCGCCGCATCCTCGGCCGGAGAGAGCACTTCCATCTTCACGAACCCCGGCACCGTATCGACGAGATGCGGCCGCTCCCGGAATGCTGCCGCAACCTCCGCCTCCATCCCGTTCCGCACGCGGAAACGGGAGATCGAAACGTAAGTGGGAGTCATTGGGAAATGCTATCGCAATGGGATTGAGGATTGAGAATTGAGGATGGCTACCGGATTGAGGATTGAGAATTGAGGATTGAGGATTGGCTTCGCTCGTTGGCCAATCCTCAATCCTTCAATCCTCAATCCTCAATCCGGAATTGACCCGCGGGGCGGGTCAATTCGCGGGCAGCTGCCCATCGATTGACCCCGCAGGCGCGCTCGGCTGTGGTGATGGGCAATCCGACTAAATTCCGTCCTGCCATCCAGTTGCATATCCGGATGTCAGCAGGGACGCACGTGGCCTGGCGATTGGAGAGGAGAGGGCCCGCAGTCAAATCGTAGAGGAGGAACGAATGCACCGCAGAACTCTTACCCTCATGGCCCTTCTGTTCCTGGTGTCCCTTCCGCTGAGTGCCTCGCAATTCGTGGAGATGCCGTTCGATCAGGTTGCGCGCGAATCGCAGTACGTCGTGCGCGCGCAGGTGGTCGATCGCTGGAGCGCGTGGGATGACGCGCATGAGGTGATCTACACGTACGCGACGCTGCGCGTGAACCGCTACTTCGGCGAGACGGCCGGACCGGACACGCTGGTGGTCCGCGAAGCCGGCGGCACGGTCGACGGCTACACGATGGAAGCGATCGGCTTCCCCGAGCTGCGCGCCGGCGAAGACGTGGTGCTGTTCCTCTCGCCGTGGAGCGACGGCAGCGCTGACCTCCGCATTCACGCGTTCAATCAGGGCAAGCTCCTGGTCCGCCAGCGCGGCACGCTGGAAGTCGTCGTTCCCGATGCCGTGCGCCAGGGCGACGCGCGTCTCGCGCGGAACACGCCGGGCCGTCTCGACGTCCGCACCGACAGCGTCGACGATCTGAGCGGCGCGCTGTCGCTCGACGAACTGACGCAGATGATCGACGACGCCCGTGCCGGCAAGAGCCTGCCGGTGCTGACGCGCGAATAAAGAGAAGAGGAGACGCAGATGAAAACGAAGACTCTCTCGCTCGCACTCGGCCTCATGTTCCTCGTCATCTCGGCGGAGCCGGTGATGGCGTACACGCTCCTCTCGCCGCGCCGCCGCTGGTCGACGACGCCGGTCACGGTGCGCGTCTACACGGGCGGCAACGCGACCATCACCGATGGCGACGGCGGCGTGACCGCAACCGTGAATGCCATTCGCGCGTGGGGCATCATCAGCTCCAGCACAACCAGCAGCGCGGCCGTGCGCGGCAGCGCGCCGGCGACGATCATGCTGAACTCGAACGGCGGCGTCTGCACCGGCAGCTGCCTGGCCGCGACGCTCACCGGCTATTACGTCTCGCAGAGCGGGGACGACCGCATCTACGACGCCGACGTCTATACGAACACGTCGGTGCAGCTCTACTCGTCGCGCGAGTCGGGCTGCAGCGCGGAGTACGACATCGACGGCATCATGACCCACGAAGTCGGCCACGTGATCGGCATCGGCCATTCGTCGGTTTCGGGCGCGACGATGTATCCGTCCGTGAGCGCGTGCAACACCGCACCGCGCTCGCTCGCGAGCGATGACATCGCCGCACGCGACGACCTCTATTGAGTGAAGGAGCGGGGGAGAGGCGGCGCGCTCGTCTCTCCCTCGCCACGCGTGGGTTAGGAAAACCACCAAAGGCGGGTCAGTTTCCTTCCGCGTGCGCAGCGATTGATCCTCCCGCCTTCCTTCCGTCCTGCCGTCAATTCTCAGTCAAAGCATGGTGAACCAAGCATTTACTTCCGGTCGGGCGCGCCTCGCCGGCGATGGCTCACCGATTGGAGTAGAGCGGTTCCGCAGTCAAAATTTGAGGAGGATTCAGGATGCATCGTCGATCACTGATTATCGGGTTGCTGCTCGTTGCTCTCGCTCTGCCGCTTTCCGCGTCACAGTTCGTGGAGCTTCCGTTCGACCAGATCGCGAGCGAGTCGCAGTACATCGTTCGCGGCCACATCGTCGACACGTGGGCCGCGTGGGACGACTCCCATGAAGTCATCTTCACGTACGCCACGGTCCGCGTCAGCCGGTATTTCGGTGAGACGGCCGGTCCGGACACGCTGGTCGTTCGCGAAGTCGGCGGCACCGTCGACGGCTACACCCAGGAAGCGATCGGATTCCCGATGATCCGCAGCGGGGAAGAAGTGGTGCTCATGCTCTCGCAGTGGGAAGACAGCTCCGAGATGCGCATTCATGGGTTCAACCAGGGCAAGTTCCTCGTCCGGCAGCGCGGCGGCCTCGACGTCGTGATGCCCGATACGGTTCGCCAGGGCGATGCCCGCCTCACCACGCCGCACGAAGGCGGCCGTGATCTGAACGTGCAGTCGAACAGCGTCGCCGCGGACACGCCGGCCCTCGGCATGGACGAATTCGCACAGATGGTCGATGACGCGCGGGCCGGCAAGGCCTCGCACAAACCGGTCCTCGAGCGTCACTGACATCTGAGGAGGAGAACTGAACATGAGCAAGAAGAACCTCTTCGCACTCGCCATCGCCCTGACCGTGGTGGTCCTCTCGGCCGAGCCGATGATGGCCTACACGCTTCTTTCCCCGCGCCGTACGTGGGCCTCGACGCCGATCTCGGTGCGCACCTACACGGGCGGCAACTCGACGATCAATGACGGCGACGGCGGTGTGACCGCGGTCGTCGGCGCCATCAAGGCCTGGGGCATCATCAGCTCCAGCTCCACCTCGTCGCCGGCCGTGCGCGGCAGCGCCCCCGCGACCATCACCCTCAACAACAACGGCAGGATCTGCACCGGCTCGTGCCTCGCGGCCACGCTCACCGGCTACTACAGCGGCAACACGATCTACGACGCCGACATCTACACGAACACCCGTTACAGCTACACCTCGTCGCGCGAGACGGACGGCTGCAGCGGCGAATACGACATCGACGGCATCATGGTTCACGAAGTCGGACACGTGATCGGTCTCGGTCACTCGTCGGTCTCCGGCGCGACCATGTATCCTTCGGTCAGCTCCTGCAACTACAACAACCGGACGCTCGAAGCCGACGACGTCGCCGGCAAGAACGACCTCTACTAGTCTTTCCGCCGATCCATTCGGCCCTCCTGCCGTACGTGCGGCAGGAGGGCTCGTTCGTGCCCCGCGGAGTTCGAACATGCTGACGGCCCAGCCCCGAGTCGTCCTTTCGACGCGCGTCGTCGCCGGCGCGGGGGGACTGTTCTCCGTCCACATCGATGACTCCGCGGCCGCGCTGCGCGAGGAAGAGTGTTTTCTCTTCGCGCTCCACTACTACGCGCGCGCGCTGTTCGAGCTGATGTGCACGCACCGCTCGGTGCGCGAGCTGCCGAACTGGATCGCCGCCATCGCCCAGACCACCATCGACAACGACACCGATTTCTTCGAGATCGCCGGCGTCGAAGGGACGCTCGTGAAGAGCGTACACACCCCGCTGGCCGAGATCTCGATGACCATGCGCGTCTCCGGCGCGCGCCACCGCGACATCGTCGGCGACCTCGCCCCGCTGCGCGGCTCGTGCCTCGCCCGCTCGGTGCTCGCCGTCGCGCAGGCGGTGCTGCCGAAACTCTCTCCCGCGATGCGGGAGACGGTCCCTTCCGCACTGGCGAACATGAACGCCTCGTACGAGCTCACGCACCACTACGCCGATCCGTCGAGCCAGCGCGAAGTGCCGGCCATCGCCTATCTCGCCGCGAGCTTCGTTTGAGCAGCGCCGCGGAATTTCGCGAACGCCGTCGCGCCGTTACTTCGCTTTGGCGGCGATCACTTCACTCAGCCCGTCTTTCATCTTCGCATCGCGCACGAGGTGCGGATAGCGGATGCCGCCGCTGTACTTCACCGCGTGGGTCTTGAAGAAATTGTTGTTCTCGACGAGGAGCTCCAGCGCGCCCTTGTCCTTCAGCGCCGACTCGAGCACTTCGCGGGTGAAGCGGCGTCCGTTCACGGCGATGACTTTCATCCCCGGCCCGATGCCGGCGTCGGCGGCCGGTTGTCCCATGAGCGCGTCTCGCACCGAGCCATCCTCGCGCAGCACGAGGCCGAGCGAGTAGGTGAGGTCGAGGAGCTTGTGGCGCTTCTCCGCGCCGGCGATCGCTTCGTTCGGCTGGTCATCGAAGACGAGCGTCCAGCCGTGCGCGGTGATGCCGGCCATCGGTGCGCGCGGGCTCAGCGAATGGAGACGGGTGTTGAGATGCGTGCGCCAGTCGTACGGCGCGATCGCGTTCAGCGTCGAGACGACGTCGTCGAACGTGTACGGTTTCACCGCCGGAACGCCGCCCGGGCCACCATGAAAGCGGCGCGTGAAGTCGTCGAGCGAGGCGCGGCCGTTCGTTTTCGCGCGAATGATCGAATCGACTTCGAGCCACACCAGCACCGATTCTTCGTAGAAGTCGACACCGCGGCGCAGCGAGCTCCAGGCGTTCGCGGCGGGATAGAGAATCTGCGCGGAGGTCGCGGTGTCGATGAGCGGACGCCAGCTGCGTCCCGGTTGCACGTCGTATCCCGCGGCGACGGAGGCGAGGGTTTCGCGGTAGTACTCCGGCGTCCAGAGGCCGGAGCGCGCCGCGAGGAGGAAGCCCATGTACTCGGTCAGCCCCTCGTAAACCCAAAGCAGCGTCCCATCCATCGGCTGCTGAAAGTCGGAGCTGAGCAGCGCGGCCGGTCTGCGGAACTTGCCGTTCCACGAGTGGACGTATTCGTGCGAGAGCAGGCCGCCGAGGCCGCGGCGGCCTTCGGCATCGGCAAGCGTCGTTTCGGGGAGACGATCGTCGGAAGACTGATGATGTTCGAGTCCGAAATGCGCGACGTCATCGCTGAGGGTGACCAGCCAGTCGTAGTGCGCGAAGTGATACGAATCGAATGCGGCGCCGGCTTCCGCGACCAGTCGCGCGTACTGTTTCGCGAAGTCGTCCGGCGTGATGAGATCGCGCTCGCTCTCGGACACGAGGTCGATGCGATGCGGCGGCGTGTTCGCCGCGGCAGGAAGCGCGATCGACTTGAAGTAGCGTCCGAGAAGCACCGGCGAGTCGACGTAGGTCGCGAGCGATGCGCGCTCGAACTTGCCGTCCTGCTGCGCGAGCGCGCTGGCCATCTTCCAACCGGCCGGCGCCTGGATCGTCCCTTCGACGAAGATGTCGTTCGCATCCTTTCCGGGAGGAAACAGCAGCAGCGTGTTCCAGCTCAGCACCGCCACGTTCGCGGTCGAGCTCGGGCCGGCCGTGAAGTTGCCGCCTGCGATCGGCGCGAGATACGTGAGATCGACTTCGAGACTCTTCGTGTTCGCCGGAGCGTCGAGCAGGAAGACGAACATGTCGTGCGGATCGCGGCTCCATTCGACCGGCGTGCCGTTCGCGGTGATGCGCACGTTCACGAGATCGACCACCGGTCCGGAGGGCGAGTGCTCGCCCGGAATCCACTTCGCATAGGCGAGCTTCATCGGCCCCGGCGTGGCCGGAATGGTCAGATGGGCGTTGAAGACTTTGCGCGGTGCGTCGGTCGCATCGACGGTCACGCGGATCGGCGTTTGTGCGTGGAGTGAGACGGCGGCGACGACGGCGAAGATCAGCAGCGCGCGTTTCAGCATGCCGATCAGGATAGACCGGTCACGATCCTTCCGCGCTCCAGAAACACGACCTCGTCGCAAAGCGCCGCCGCTTCTTCGCGATGATGGGTGACGTAGACCATCGGCACCGGAAATTCGTCGCGCACGCGAATGAGGTAGGCGAGCACGCGCGCGCGCAGCGCGGCATCGATACCGGCCATCGGCTCATCGAGCAGCAGGATCTCGGGATCGGACAGCAGTGCCCGCGCCAGGGCGACCCGTTTGCGCTCGCCGCCGGAGAGCTTGGCGACGCTGCGATCCATCAGCGCGGCGATCTCCAGCACCTCGATCGCGTGCGCGTGCTTCGGCGATTCGTGCGCGCCGTAGAAGACGTTGCGCCGGACCGAAAGATGCGGGAAGAGCGCGTCGTCCTGCGCGACGTAGCCGATGCGGCGAAGCCGCGGCGGTAGGTCGATGTTCTCGTCGAACACGACCCGGCCATGGAGCTCCACGCGTCCGCGCGAAGGTGTGCGCAGGCCGGCCACGATTTCGAGCAGCGACGTTTTTCCCGCGCCCGACGGGCCGAAGAGCGCGGTGGTGCGCGCGTGCATCTCCACGCTCACCTCGAGCGCGAAGTCGGCCAGCGGCAGCACGACGTCACGAAGGACGAGCGTCACGCGTCCTCCTGCGCAGCAGCACTTCGGCGATGCCGGCCGCGGCGAACGCGATCAGCACGGAGACGATCAGCAGGCGGAACGCGACGTCGTCGCGGCCGAGCTGCACGTTGTTGTAGATGGCGACCGAAAGCGTGGTGGTGCGTCCGGGGATGTTGCCGGCCACGAGAATGGTCGCGCCGAACTCGCCGACCGCGCGCGCGAACGCGAGCAGCGCGCCGCTGATGACGCCGCGCGCGGCGAGCGGCAGGGTGATGGTGAAGAAGACGCGCGCTTCTTTTGCGCCGAGGGTGCGGGCCAGCTGTTCGTAGCGCGGGTGGACCTCTTCGAATGCGATGCGCGCCGCACGCACGAGCAGCGGAAACGACATCACCATCATCGCCATCACCACCGCGCGCCAGGTGAAGATGACGTCGAAGAATCCGAGTGGGCCGCGGCGGCCGAAGAGGTGCAGCAGGATCAGGCCGGTCGCCACCGGCGGCATCACCAGCGGCAGCACGACCACTGTTTCGACGAGCGCTTTGCCGCGCCAGTCGCGGCGTGCGAGCAGCCACGCCAGCGCAATCCCCGGCGGCGCGATCAGCAGCGTGGCCAGCGCCGCGGTGCGCAGCGTGAGGAAGACGATGTCACTCACTGGAGCACGATGAATCCATGTTTCGCAAAGATCGTCTTCGCCGTCCTGCTCTGCAGGTAGGCGAGGAAGCGTCGCGCGGCTTCCGGCTGTTCCGCATGTTTCATCATCGCGAACGGATACGAGATCCGCGGGCCTTCGCTGCGGTCGACCTCGTACGCGACGCGGACGCGTTTCGCGATCCGCGCGTCGGTCTTGTAGACGATGGCCGCATCGGCGTTCCCCGATTCGACCGCCGCGAGTGCCGCGCGTACGTTGTCGGTCGGGATGACGTTCGGTTCGATCGCCCTCCAGAGTTTCAGTTTCTCGAGCCACTCGCGCGCGTACACGCCCGCCGGGACGCTGTGCGGCTCCGCGAGCGCGATCCGTTTCATCGCGGCCAGCCGCCGCGGATGCGGAATCGGCTCGCCGGTCGTGACGATGACCAGCGTGTTGGAGAGCACGCTCACGCGCGACTGCGTGTCGATGAGATGTCTGGCCGCGAGCGCGTCCATCTTCGCTTCATCCGCGGAGAGAAAGAGGTCGCACGGCGCGCCGAGCTCGATCTGCCGCGCCAGCGTGCTCGACGCGCCGAAGTTGAAGACGATCGTGTCCGGCGCGTACCCCTTCGCGATTTCGGCGAGCGCATCACTGAGCGACGCCGCCGCCGAAACCCGAACCTCGGCCCCCCAAAGAGGAAGAGCCGCAACCAAAATCGCGAGCAGCCGGCGCATCGCCCGAAGTATAGGCGGACCACGAAGTCACGAACGTAGCGCCGGCCTCCGGCCGGCCGGACCGCGGGCTTCCAGCCCGCCGGAGATGCCCCAGTTAAAAACGGAGTTGGAAGGTTGCCAACGTAGCGCCGCCCCCCCCGCCGGCAGGATGCCGGCGGCCCGGCCGGGCCGGAGGCCGGCGCTACGTTCTTTTTGTGGTCTATGCGGTTTTGTGGGAGACGGCGCGCAGGAGGTCGGTGGTGGTGATGACGCCGCGTACTTTTCCGGACTCCATTACCGGCAGACAGCCGTGCGGTTTGCCGATCATTCGTGTGGCGGCGTTGCGGACGCTGTCGGTGGCCTCGCAAGTGGCGAAATCGGGGCTCATGACTTGTGCGATCAGTTGTGTGTCGTTTCTGCCGATGAGATCGCGATACGAGACCAGGCCCACCACCGTTTCGTCGTCGAGCACGACGAGATGGTGAATCTGGTTTTCGCGAAATTGTTCGCGGGCTACGCCGAGCGTGTCGGTCGGCTTCACGCTGATCACGTGCGGCGTCATCAGATCCTTGACGTACATCGGTACCTCCTCCCCGCGCTCAGTGTCGGAAATCACGCAGGTTGCGAAGCGTGATCGCTCGCACCCGGCAGTGTGTCGCGCACCACCCGGGCCCGGTTGCGCGCGCTGAGGTAGTAGAGCACCGGTACCGTGGCGCGCGAGAGCAGCAGGGAGGCCACTTCGCCGGCCATGAGTGAAATGGCGAGCCCCTGAAAAATCGGATCGAAGAGGATCACTCCCGCGCCGACCACCACCGCTGCGGCGGTGAGCAGCATCGGCCGGAAGCGCACCGCCCCGGCGTCGATGACCGCTTCTTCGAGCGGCATGCCCTGGCGTACGCGCAGTTCGATGAAGTCGACCAGGATGATCGAGTTGCGCACGACGATGCCGGCGCCGGCGATGAAGCCGATCATCGACGTGGCGGTGAAGAATGCCCCCATCGCCGCGTGCGCGGGAATGATGCCGACGAGAGAGAAGGGGATCGCGGCCATGATCGCCAGCGGCGTCTTGAACGACTCGAACCAGCCGACCACGAGGATGTAGATCAGCACGAGCACCGCGGCGAAGGCGAGGCCGAGGTCGCGGAAGACTTCGTAGGTGATGTGCCACTCGCCGTCCCACTTCATCGAGGGCTCGAGCGTCGTGAAGGGTTGCGTGGCGACGTATCGCTTCAGGCCGAGGCGATCGAGCTCCTTGTTGAGTTGCAGGATCGCGTAGACGGGACTCTCTTCGCTGCCTGCCACATCGGCGGTCACGTAAACGACCGGCATCAGGTTCTTGTGGTAGATGCTTTTCGGCGCGGTGGTCTCTTCGATCGAGACGACGCTGCCGAGCGGTACGAGCGCGCCGTTCGCGCCCGCGACTCGGATGCCGCGCAGCGCGTCGATCGATGCGCGCAAGGCGCGCGGCACTTCGACGATGACCGGCACGTCTTCGTCCGAAGCGTCGACCAGCAGTCCCGCCTGCAGACCGGAGAGCGCCAGCCGCAGCGTGGCGTCGAGCTGTTCCTGCGAGACGCCGCTGCGGGCCGCCTTTTCCCGATCGATGACGAAGTGAAACTGGGTCTGGTCGTCCTCGACATACGAGTCGACGTCGACGACGCCCGGCGTCCGGTCGAAGATCTGCTGCACCTGTTTGGCGATCTTCGTCTGCTGCGCCGAATCGGGTCCGTAGATTTCGGCGACCAGCGTCTGCAGCACCGGCGGTCCGGGCGGAACCTCGGAGACTTTGACGCGCGCGCCGCTCGCACGTGCAACCGGCTCGATGAGCGTGCGCACCCGTTTCGCAATCTCGTGACTCTGCGCGCGGCGTTCGCTCTTCGGCCGCAGATTGATCTGCAGATCGGCCACGTTGGAGCCGCGCCGCAGAAAGTAGTGCCGCACCAGACCGTTGAAGTTGTACGGCGACGCCGCGCCGACGACCATCTGCCAGTTCGTGACCTCGGGGACTTCCGCAACGCGGCCGCCGATCTCGCGCGCCACCGCGGCCGTCCGCTCCAGCGTCGTTCCTTCCGGCATGTCGATCACGATCTGGAACTCGCTCTTGTTGTCGAACGGCAGCATCTTCACGCGCACCGCTTTCACGAAGAAGAGCGACATCGCGACGGTGAGCAGCGCGGCCACGCCGATCAGAAACGACCAGCGCCATTTCGGATCGTGAATGAAGTGCGCCATCAGCTGCCGGTACTTGCGCGTCGTCCATCCTTCGCGCTCGTCGTGCGCCGGGGCGGTGCGCGGCAACAGCCGCCGCGCGGCCCACGGCGTGACGACGAATGCCACCAGAAGCGAGAACAGCATGGCCGCGGTGGCGCCGACCGGGATCGGCCGCATGTACGGTCCCATCAGCCCGCGCACGAAGCCCATCGGGAGAATGGCGGCGACGACGGTGAAGGTGGCGAGGATGGTCGGATTGCCGACTTCCGCAACGGCGTCGATCGCGATTTCCCGAAGGCCGCGCTGCCGGTTCGACGGCAGGCGGTAATGCCGCACGATGTTCTCGACCACGACGATGGCGTCGTCGACGAGGATGCCGATGGAGAAGATCAGCGCGAAGAGCGTGACGCGATTGAGCGTGTAGCCGACGAGGTAGAAGACCGCCAGAGTCAGTGCGAGCGTGACCGGAATGGCGACGGCCACCACTCCCGATTCCCGCCAGCCGAGGGTGAAGGCGATGAGGATGGCCACGGAGAGCACGGCCAGGAACATGTGGAAGAGCAGCTCGTTCGATTTCTCGGCCGCGGTCTCGCCGTAGTTGCGCGTGATCGTCAGAGTGACGTCGCCGGGAACGAGCACGCCCTTCATCGTCTCGACTTTTTCTTCGATGCGGTGCGCCAGCTCGGTGGCGTTCGTTCCTTTGCGCTTGGCGATGGAAATCGTCACCGCCGGGCGGATGTGATCCTTCTCGCCGAAGAAGACGTAGTTCTCCGCTTCCTGCGGCCCATCGACGATCGTGGCCACGTCGCCGAGGTGCGTTCCGTTGGGGAGCACGATGTTCTTCGCGTCGTGCGCGTCGCGCAGCAGTCCGCCGGTTTTCACGAGCAGCTCGCGATCGCCGGATGCGAACGCACCGGAGTCGAGCTCGCGATTGGCCTGCTGCAGGATCGCGGCGATCTGCGCCGGCGCGAGATGGTGGGAGGCGACGCGCGCGGGATCGAGAATCACGCGCAACTGGCGGCGGGTTCCGCCGATGATCGTCACCTCGGAGACGTTCTCGACCTGTTTGATCTCCGTCTGCAGCGCGGCGGCGATTCTGCGGAGGCCGAAGTGATCGTAGCGGTCGGAGGAGAGCGTGAGGGCCAGTACCGGCACGTCGTCGATCGAGCGCGGCTTCACGATCGGATTCGGGATCGCGTCCGCGTGCGCGTGCAGCTTCTCGTTGATGCGCACGAGCGCCGTCTGCTCGTTCGTCCCGACCTTGAAGCGGACGATGATCGTCGACATCCCGGCCGACGACGTGGAGTAGAGATACTCGACGCCGGGGATCTCCCACAGCAGTTTCTCGACCGGTTTGGTGACGCGTTGTTCGACCTCGCGCGGCGTCGCCCCGGCCAGCGGCACGAAGACATCGATCATCGGCACGATGATCTGCGGCTCTTCCTCGCGCGGCAGCAGCGCCACCGCACCGATGCCGATCAGGATCGACGCGATGATGAGCAGCGGCGTGAGCTTCGACTCGATGAATGCCGCGGCCATGCGGCCGGCCAGTCCCGCCCGTTTCGTGTCGTGTTCGCTCATGACACCTTCACTCCGTCGCGAACTCCGGCCGGGTCGGTGACGATGCGCTCGTTCGCCGCGAGTCCGGAGAGCACTTCGCCTTCCTCTCCGACGGTGATGATGCGCATGCGCGCGACACCGTCGCTGCCGACGACGAAGATCGTGGTGAGCGCGCCGCGCGGAACGATCGCGCGCGAAGGGATGCGGATCGCGTTGCGACGACCCCCGCGCACGGTGACGCGGACGTAGGCGCCGGAGCGCGTGCTGCGATTGCCGTTCGCTGCCCCGCCGGGCCACTCGATCTGCACGAGCGAGCTGCGCGTCGCCGCGTCGACGCCCGGCTGCACGCGCAGAACCCGCGCGTCGCTGTCGTCATCGAGCTGCACGACGTCGCCTTCGCGAACGTGCAGATCCTCGGGGAGGAGCGCTTCGACGCGATAGGCGCGGGCGTCCTCGATCGTCAGCAGCGGCATTCCGGGCGCGGCCTGCACGCCTGGATCGACGAAGCGCGCGCTGACGATGCCATCGAAGGGAGCGCGGACGGAGGCGTCGTCGAACTGTACGCGCGCCTGGATGCGCACGGCTCGCGCGCGCTCGACCTCCGCGGCGGCGGCGTCGCGCCGCGCCTTCACGACGTCGAACTCCTGCAGGCTGACCGAGCCGCGTTCGCGCAACGCGTCGTAGCGCCGGAACGTCGCTTCCGCGAGCGCGGCATTCGTCTCGGCGGCGGCGAGGGCGGACGCGGCGGCGTTCGTGCCGGCGATCGCTTCGCGCGCGTCGATCTCCACGAGCAGTTGTCCGGCCCGGACGCGATCGCCTTCGCGCACGTGGACGCGCAGCACATTGCCCAGGACCTTCGCCGCCAGCGGGCTGACGTTCGTGGCGCGGACCGTTCCGGCGAACGTCCGCGTGGCCGCGACCGGCTGCGGCTGCACGACCATCGTCGGCGCCTGTACGCGGTCGCGTACGAGCGGGGCCTGCGGCTCGTGGGAGCAGGCCAGAAGAGCGAGCGCCGCTCCGAGGGACGCCGCCGCGCGCCTCACGGCCGCACTCCGGCCCTGCGCAGGACGGACATCATCGGGCACCAGTTCGTGAAGGCCGACTGCACGAGATTGAGGCCGATGAAGGCGGTGAAGAGATGGAACCAGCTGCTGACGAACCACCCCAGGGAGACGGAGAGGAGGACGGCGATTCCGGCGATGAGGCGGAGGGCGCGTTCGATGTTCATGTTGCGAATATAACGATATAGGCATATAGATAGTCAAGAGTGATGATCACGAAGAGCTGTGCGATCATGAAGGCCATGGCCCGCAAGAAGACGAAACTCTCGGCCGAGGCCGTGGAACTGGTGGCGGGGAGATTCCGCATCCTCTCCGAGCCGCTGCGCATCCGCATCCTGCAGGCGCTCGAAGAGGGGGAGTTGAACATCACCGAGCTCGTGGCCGCGGTCGGATCGACGCAGCCCAACGTCTCGAAGCACGTGCGCATCCTGCAGGAAGCGGGCATCGTCGGACGCCGCCAGCAGGGCAACAGCGTCTACTGCTACATCGCCGACGAGAGCGTGATCGCTCTCTGCGAGGCCGTCTGCGGCAGCCTGCGCACGCAGGTCGAACAGACCGCGCGTCTCCTCGGCGTCGGAAGAAAGCGGTAGCGGCGCGAAAGCGTTTCGTAAGCGCGCTCCACTACAATCCGCGCATGCGTCGAGCTTCGGTCCTCCTCGCCCTCGTGTTCGTGGCGTGTGCCACCACCCGCACCGTTTCGGATCGCCTCTTCTGCGGCCTCTCGATTCCCACCGGCGGCAGCGTGACCCAGCAGGACCTCGATGCCTTCATCGAGCAGGCGGTCACGCCGCGCTTCCCGCAGGGCTTCACCGTCTGGCGTGCGAAGGGGCAGTGGAAAGGGGGGAACGAAGAGGTGATGATCCTCGAGTTCCTCCATCCGAACGAACCGGGGGCGTCGCAGAAGGTCGCGGAGATCGCCGCCGAATACCGCAGGCGCTTCCATCAGGAAGCGGTGCTGCGCGTCACTGTGCCGGCGCAGATGGAGCTCGAACAATGACCGCCTACGAACCAGGCTCGCGCCGTCCCATCGCCGGCATCTTCCGCAGAACCGCCCATGCGGCAGTCGGGATGGCGGTGAAGATGCGCATCCATCCGGACGTCATCTCCTACGCTTCGATCGTCTCCGCCGCGATTGCGGCGTGGCTCTTCTGGCAGTCGCGCACGCACCCGCGCTATCTCCTCCTCGGCGTCGCCTTCGCCTTCCTGCGGCTCTGGCTGAACATGTTCGACGGCATGGTCGCGCTCGCGGCCGGGAAGGCGTCGAAGAAAGGGGAGATCGTCAACGATCTGCCCGACCGTCTCAGCGACGTCCTGATCTTCGCCGGGATCGCGCACAGCGGCTGGTGCAACACGATCTACGCGTACTGGGTGGCCATCGCCGCGGTGCTCGTCGCGTACGTCGGTCTGTTCGGCCAGGCCGTCGGCGTGCAGCGCGAGTTCAGCGGCGTGATGGCCAAACCGTGGCGCATCGTCGCGCTGAGTATCGGCGCCATCGGCACGATGCTGCTGGTGTTGCGCGGCGAGCCGTTCTGGTTTCGCGGCTTCGCCCTTCTCGACTGGACCCACTTCGCGATCCTTCTCGGCTGCGCGCAGACCGTCGTGATCCGACTGCTGCGCATCTTTCGCGCGCTGCCCGCATGAACGCGATGTTCGGTTCCGAGACCATTCGCATCTTTCTCGTCATCGCCGGCGGCGTGCTCCTGTTCGCCGGCACCGCCATCGCCATCCTGAAGTGGGTGCTGAAGAAGAATGCCGATCACGCCTGGCATGCCTTCCGCGGCTGGCTGGTGATGATTCCGCTCGTGGTCGGCGCGATTCTCCTCGGACGCGTGGCGACGATCGTTTTCTTCGGCATCGTGGCGCTGGTCGGGTTCACCGAATTCGCGCGCGCCACCGGTCTCTATCGCGACTGGCTGGTGACGGGGCTGGTCTACGCCGGCATCGTCGGCCTGGCGATCGTCACGCTCATCTCACCGCCCGATGATCCGGCGAAGATCGGCTGGTACGGCATGTTCATGGCCCTGCCGGTGTACGTCGTGGCCGGCGTGCTGCTCGCGCCGATTCTTCGCGACCGGACGAAAGGGCAGCTGCAGGTCGTTGCACTGGCGATGGTCGGCTTCGTGTACATCGGCTGGATGTTCGGGCACCTCGCGTTTCTCGCCGATGGCAGGAACGCCGCCGGCTACATCCTCTTTCTGCTCTTCTCGGTGCCGCTCTGCGACGTGGCCGCGTTCACGTTCGGAAAGATGTTCGGCCGCCACAGGATGCGTCCGAACATCTCGCCCAACAAAACGTGGGAAGGTTCCTTCGGCGCATTCGCGGTGGGGATGGCGTTGCCGTGGGTATTTCGTTTCGCGCTGCCCGGCTTCGGTACGCGGGAACTGCTGCTTGCCGGCGTGATCGTCGGCCTCGGCTCGCAGCTCGGCGATCTCTCGATCAGCGTCATCAAGCGCGACATCGGCATCAAGGACATGGGCACGCTGATCGAAGGACACGGTGGGGTGCTCGATCGCATCGACTCGCTCATCTATGTCGCTCCGCTCTTTTTCCACATGACCCGCTTTTTCGTCGGATTGGAGTAGGGGCTGGAGTGATGGAGAGCTGGGACTACCGACCGACGGCCGACTTCGACAAGTCGCCGATCGAGAAGCTGCGCATGTTCCCGCGCCAGCCGGACATGCTGGTTTACGCGCTGCGCTTCGTCGTGCACCTGTGGCTGCGCGTCTACCTGCGCGTGTGGCATCGCTACCGTGTGATCGGCCGCGAGCGGCTGCCGCTCGATCGTCCGTTCGTGATGGTCGCGAACCACGCCAGCCATCTCGATGCGCTCTCGCTGCTCAGCGCGTTGCCGCTGAAGCGCATCCAGAAGTCGTATCCGGCCGCGGCGAAGGATTACTTCTTCACCTCGATGCCGAAGATCGCGTTCTCGGCGGTGGTGGTAAATGCGATGCCGTTCGACCGGAAGGAAAATCCGCGCGACAGCCTG
The DNA here is from genome assembly GCA_036261885.1 of Thermoanaerobaculia bacterium. Classification (GTDB taxonomy): domain Bacteria; phylum Acidobacteriota; class Thermoanaerobaculia; order Gp7-AA8; family Gp7-AA8; genus QHVT01. The sequence goes on from DATAJY010000013.1 coordinate 341,436, forward strand.
GCCCTCTGCAGACAACTGCTGGAGACGCCGCAGCACATCCTCATTCTCTTCCCCGAGGGAACGCGAACCGCGGATGGTGCGCTCGCGACCTTCAAGCCGGGCATCGGGTTTCTGACCGCCGGGACGAACCTCACGGTCGTGCCGTGCCACCTCGACGGCGCCTTTCGCGCCTGGCCGAAAGGGGCCTTCATCCCTCGCCCGCGCAAGCTGACGCTGCGCATCGGCGAGCCGATGACCTTCGCATCATTCAACCCCGACAAGGAAGGCGCGAAGGCGATCGCCGCGCGTCTCGAAGAAGTCGTGAGAGGACTCGCGTCATGAGCATTCAGGAGCTCCAGGCCCCGATCGAGCCGGGACTCGATCTCTTCTATCGCGCGTGGAACCCGACCGCGAAGCGGGCGGTGATCTTCGTGCATCGCGGCCACGAACACTCGGGGCGTCTGGTCGACGTCATCGAGGAGTTGAACCTGCAGGAGACGGCCGTGTTCGCGTGGGACGCGCGCGGCCACGGCCGCTCGCCCGGCGATCGCGGCTACGCGCCGAGCTTCGCGCGCATCGTCAAGGATCTCGACGTCTTCGTCCGCCACATCTCGACGACGCACGGCATCGCGTACGAGAACATCATCGTCGCCGGACACAGCGTCGGCGCGGTGACGGTGGCCTCGTGGGTGCACGACTACGCACCGCCGATCCGGGCCATGGTGCTGGTCACGCCCGCGCTCAAGGTGAAGCTCTACGTGCCGTTCGCGAAGCCCGGCCTCCGGCTGCTTCAGGCGCTGCGCGGCAACCGGAAAACGTACGTGCAGAGCTACGTGAAGTCGACGATGCTGACGCACGATGCGGCGCAGGCGCAGCGCTACGCGAACGATCCGCTGATCACGAAAGCGATCGCGGTGAACGTGCTGCTCGATCTCTACGAGACGGCGTCGCGCCTGGTGCACGACGCCGGTGCGATTCGCGTTCCGGCGCTCGTGCTCTGCGGCGCCGATGACTGGGTTGTCGACGTCGGGGAGCAGGAGCGCTTCTACGAAAACCTCGGCTCGAAGCGGAAGAAGATGCGCCTCTTCCACGGCATGTACCACGACCTGCTGCACGAAGCCGATCGAGCCTCGGTGCTGGAAGAGATCCGCACGTTCATCGACGAGTCGTTCGCACGCGAAGAGACGCGCGAGCCGCTCCTGCACGCCGATGAATTCGGCTACACGAAAGAGGAGTCGGAGCGGTTGACGCAGCCGGCGCCGGCGCTGAAAGAGCTGTCCTTCGCGGCGCAGCGCTGGTCGTTGCGCACGCTCGGCAAGATGAGCCGCGGTATCCGCGTCGGCTGGGAGACCGGTTTCGATTCCGGCCGCTCGCTCGACTACGTCTACGAGAACGAGGCGCGCGGCGACAATCTCCTCGGCAAACTGATCGATCGCGTCTATCTCGACAGCATCGGCTGGCGCGGCATCCGCCAGCGCAAGATCCATCTCGAGAAGCTGCTGCGCGAGGCGATGCGGCGCGTGCGCGCCGAAGGAAAGCCGGTGCGCATCCTCGACGTCGCCACCGGCTGCGGGCGTTACGTGCTCGACGCGCTCGCCGCCGACGGCGATTCACACGCCACGGCGTATCTGCGCGATTACACGCCGGCGAACGTGGAGCAGGGGATCGAGATCGCGCGGGCGATGAACCTTTCGGAGCGGGTCCGCTTCGAACAGGGAGACGCGTTCGACGAGGCGAATCTCGCCGCGATCACGCCGGCCCCGACCGTCTCGATCGTCAGCGGGCTGTACGAGCTCTTCGGCGACAACGATCTCGTGCTCGGCTCACTGCGCGGCATCGCCAGCTGCATGACCATCGGCGGCTATCTCGTCTACACCGGCCAGCCGTGGCATCCGCAGCTCGAGATGATCGCGCGCGTGCTCCCCAATCGCGACGGCAAGCCGTGGGTGATGCGCCGCCGCACGCAGGAAGAGCTCGACGAGCTGGTGCGTGCGGCCGGATTCCGGAAGGTGGACATGGAGATCGACAAGCACGGCATTTTCACCGTGTCGCTCGCGCAACGATGAAAGGCACGATGGACGCTGAAACCTTTCGGCAACGCGTGGCATCCCACCTTTTGTGCTGTCTGCCGAAACGCCGCGTCCATTTCCCCGGTTCATAATGCCGTCGATGGACGTCGTCGCGCAGTCGCAGGAGCGTGCGCTCGTCGCGCGCTTGCAGGCCGGCGACGCGGCGGCATTCGAGACGCTCGTGCGCCGGCACACGCCGGCGCTGCTGCGCGTGGCGCGGCGCTTCATGAAGTCGGAGGAAGACGCGCGCGACGCGGTGCAGGACGCATTCGTGGCGGCGTTCAAATCGATCGGCAGCTTCGGTGCGAACGCGCAGCTCTCGACGTGGCTGCATCGCATCGTCATCAACGCCTGCCTCATGCGTCTGCGCACGCAGCGGCGCCGGCGTGAGGAAGACATCGAAGAGTTTCTGCCGCGCTTCCAGGAAGACGGGCATCAGGTCACGCCGAGCCGGCAATGGAGCGAAACGGCCGAGACCATTCTGCAGCGCAGCGAGCTCGTGGGCGTGGTGCGCGCCTCGATCGACCGGCTGCCGGACACGTATCGCGAGGTGCTGCTGCTGCGGGACATCGAGGAGTTGAGCACCGAGGAGACGGCGAAGATGCTGGGGATTACCGCGAATGCCGTGAAGATCCGGCTGCATCGCGCGCGGCAGGCGCTGCGCACGCTGCTCGACCCGTACATGAGAGGCATGCAATGAAATGTGAGGAGTTCATCACGTTCCTCGCCGACTATCTCGACGGAGAACTCCCGCCCGAGACCGTCGAGCGCTTCCAGCGACATCTCGACGGCTGCCGCTCCTGCACCGCGTATCTCGCCACCTACCGCGAGACGATCCTCATGGCCAGGGGAGTGGTGGGGGTGGAACTGACGGAGGTTCCGGAGGAGCTGATCGAGGCGGTGCTTGGTTCTTTCGGTTGAGGCTTGTTTGCCAGTGTGGGCAGTGGAATTGAGAATTGAAAATTGAAAATTGAAAATTGAAAATCGGTCGTCGCGAGCGCGATGCCGCCTCGCACTTGCGACAAGTGATTTCAATTTTCAATTTTCAATTTTCAATTCCTACTCCCACTCTCGCTCCAAAAACCGTCACAACAAATAACCCAACACTCCTCCTCCCAGATCCGTACTCTCCCCAACGCTCATGCGCAAACTCCTCCTATCCCTCCTTCTGCCTCTCCTCCTTCCCGTCACGACGCAGGCTCTGCAGTTTTCGAGCGCGTTTCCGGTCACGAATACGCGGTATGGCACGGTGGCGGGGGAGGGGCGGCTGGCGTCGAACGGGAACGACGTCTTTCTCTTCTGGATCTCCGGCGGCTCGGTGCGGGTGACGAAGCTCGTCGCCGGGGTGAAGCGGGTCGGGCAGTCGGTGCTCTCCACCACCGGGACGACCATCGATGACTTCGACGTGCTCTGGAACGGCAGCAACTTCATCGTTGCGGCGACGAACGGCACGAACATCGTGGCCCGGCTCGTCGATCGCACGGGCGAGCCCGCCGGCATCGAGTTCGTGATGAACGGCAACGCGTTTGGGCCGCGTCTCGCCTTCAACGGTTCGACGCTGCTGCTCGTGCATCGCAGTTATGGCTTCTCCGGCGTCGCCTCGCTGCCGCTCACGAAGAATGGTGCACCGGCCGGCTTCGGTGGACAGGCGGTGCAGCTGATGGGCAACTCCTTCGCGGTGACGAGCAATGGCACCGGCTTCATGGCCATCAGCGCCTCGTTTCAGAACGTCTCGCTGATCCGCTTCGATGCGAACGGCGTGATCAACGATCGTTACGAGCTCGCCGGAGCGGCAACGCCGGGAACGCGCGAAGTGGCCATCGCCAGCAACGGCGCGAAGTATCTCGCGTCGTGGTTCGAAGACGGAGTGGGCGGGATCGCCACGATCGCCGATGACAGCGGCGCGCACCTGCGCATCCCGTTCGCGAACGAATCGGGTGCGACGTACGAAGGTCCGTCCGCGGTCTGGTCGGGCTCCGACTACGTTCTCGCGTACGTGCGCCACGCCGTCTCCGGCTCGACGCTGCAGAGCGTGCACTTCGACACGCAGGCGGCGCCGACCATCGCCGATCCGGAGCAGCCGGCCGCGCCGTCGCGCAATGCCACGGCATTGCTGAGCAAGGCGGGACGCGTGCTCGTCGCGTGGAACCGCGGCGAAGATGCGGTGGTCGATGAACTGCCGGTCGATACGGTGCCCGATGCGTGGTCGACGTACGGCGCGGCGACGCAGACGCTGCTGGCGACGACCACGTCGTTCGCCGATGCGACGCTCGTGGTCTGGAGCGAGCGCGTGAACGGCGCGTCGAGCATTCGTTTCGGCCTCCGCGAGCTCAACGGGAACTGGAGCGAACGCCTGCTCGCGAATGCAGGAACCACGCGCGCGATCGCCGGCACGGACGGTGCGAACTTCGTCATCGTGGTGGCCGAGGCGGATCGCACGTCGACGGCGTACCGCGTCGATGCGCGAGGCGTGCTCTCCGGCCGCACGACGAAGATTCCGTTCGAAGCGACCGGCGTGGCGTGGAACGGCCAGCGTTATGGCATCGTCGGCGAGCGCGCCGGGGCGGAGCAGGCGTGGAACAACGAAGTGGTCGCCGCGACGCTCGACGCGAACGGCACGCTCTCCGCGACCACGCTCCTCCGTGAGGTCGATGACACCGGCACGAGCGACGAGCCGCGCATCGTCTCCAACGGCCAGAACTTTCTCGCGGCCTGGATGGCCACCGACAATCCGATCTGTCCGTTCCCCTGCATCGTCGGCACGGGTGTCGAAGGGACGCGCCTCGGCGGCGATCTCACGCGCCTCGATGCCGAGGACCTCGCCATTGCGCCGCGCTCCGCCGTGACGTCCGCACCGGCGCTGGCGTGGAACGGAACCGCCTACGTGGTCGCGTGGGACGACTACCTCACCATGAACGTCTCCTTCGTTTCTCCCGGCGGTGTGGTGACGCAGATGCTGCTCGCCGATACGAAAACGTATGCCCGCTATCCGCAGGCGGTGACGTTCTCGCAGGATCACTCCGTGCTCGTGGTCTGGAGCGATCCGGGCAACGGTCTCTTCGGCGTGCAGCCGTACTCGCCGCGCCATCGCTTTGCGCGCGTCGATCCGAACGGTGTCGTGATCGACAGCGGCACGATTCTCGACGATGCGTCGCCGAACTTCGCACTCACGTCGACGTCGTACGACGGCTTCTATTTTCGCGATGCGACGTGGACCGAGGCTCCGCATCACGGCGCCTCGCGCGTGATTTTGCGCGTCACGCCGCAGTCCGGCATCGGACCGCTCACGCCTCCGAATCCACCCTCCGTCACGGCGCACGTCGAAGGGAACCGCATGATCGTCGAATGGAGCGAGGCAACGTTCGCGAGCGGCTACCGCATCGAGTACCGCGTTGCCGACGGGGCGTGGAACGAAGTGGCCGCGTGGTACGACGGGCAGACGTTCCGGGCCTCGCTGTCGATGCCCGACAACACCGCTTTCCGCGTGCGCGGCTTCAACAATGGTGGCGTGAGCGCGCCGTCTGCGCCGACTCCCGCGCTTCGCCTGAACACGCCGAAGCGTCGTGCGGTACGCTGACGAAACATGAACCGGCTGCTGGCCGCGGTCCTGCTTTGCGCGCTGACGACCAGCGCGCAAGCGATCGCCGTCGGCGGCGCCACCTCGCTCACGAACGTTCGTTACGGACCGGCGTCGCCCACGGCGGCGCGGGTCGTTTCGACCGGTGATGCGCTCTATCTCTTCTGGATTTCGGGCCGGGCACTGCATCTCACGCCGCTGGACGGCTCGCGCCGCATCGGGGAAGAAGTCGTCGGCTTCTACCGCGACGATCTCGATCCCGACTTCGACGTGGTCTGGAACGGCGAGCATTTCGTCGTCGCCACGCGCCGCAACAACATCTCCTACGCGGAGCATCTGAATCGCGACGGCACGCCCGCGACTCCGGCAGGGGGCGTCGGCGTCGTGGCCACGCGGCCGCGACTCGCGATCGGCGACGAGCTGACGATGTTCGCGTCGCGTCATGCCGACGGCGTGCTCTCGACGATCACCGTTCGCAGGAACGGGTACGGAGTTTCGACGCGCGGCACGACGCAGATCGACGATCTCGCGGTCGCCGGTACTTCGAAAGGCTACCTCGTGTTGACGTCGAACGCGTCGGGCATCGACGTCACGACGTTCGCGAAGAACGGCGAGCGTCTCGCGACGCGCACGCTCGCGGCGAATGTCGATCCGCTCGCGCTCGTGCTCGTTCGCAACGGCGATTCCGTGTTCGCGGCCTGGATGGAGTACGGCGGCGGAGGAACGGCGACACTGCTCGACGCCGACGGCAACGCCGGCCCGTTCGTTCGTTTCGCGGAGAACACGCCGCTCGCGCAGGCGGGCGTGACCGGCGTCTGGAGCGGCAGCGAGTATCTGCTCGCGTATCACGCCAGCGATCGCTCGCTGCGCGTCGCGCACTTCGACGCCGCCGCGCGGATGGTGCAGACGGAAACACGCGCGGCCGGCGCGCACGCGGCGGCTGTCGCGTCGGTCGCGATGCATCAGGGACGCGCGTTCGTGGCGTGGAATCCAGCGTCCCCGGCCGTGCTCGAAACGTTACCGCTCGCATTCTCCGAACCGGTGCCGGTCACGTTCGACGCCATTCCTCAGCGGCTGCTCACCACCGCCCATTCGTCGTTCGGCACGCTCGTGGTGTGGGAAGAGCCGCACGACGATGCGTTCGAGATCCGCGCCGGCGTGCGTGGCTACGACGGCACGTGGCGCGAGTCGCTGGTGAGCCTCGAAGATACGCGAGTGGACGCCCCACTCGCGGCGAGCGACCGTTCGTCCTTCGTGCTGGTGCTCGGCGCGCGTGCGATTCCTCTCGATGCGCGCGGCAGCGCGACCGGCACGGTCACGCCGTTGCCGTTTGCGCCGACCGGCATGGCGTGGAACGGGACGACGTACGCGCTGATCGGAGTCGTAAATCAAACCATCACCGGGCTGTCGATGAATGCGAGTGGCGTGTGGTCCCGGCCGGTCGTCGTGGCCGGCAGTGAGCCGACGGTGTCGCTGCATTCGCCGGCGATCGCGTCGGATGGCGACGGGTTTCTCGCGGTCTGGGTCGGTCGCGGAATCGTCGGCGCGCGTCTCGATGCGAAGCTCGAGCGACTCGGCGCGGAAGAGTTGTTCATCCTGGCGACGCTCTCGCGGGCCGATGTGGCGTGGAACGGCGGCGGCTACACCGTTGCGGCGGGCGCATTCGAAGGTGCCTTCGTCGCGCATGTCCGCGCGGACGGGACGATCGAATCCCGCGACTATTCGTTCACGTCCCATCGCGATGCCCAGACCGTTCCGCGCCTCGGCGGAGGAAGCGCGGTGGTGTGGTGGGACACCGACGAGAACGTCACCTTCCCGCGACCGCCCGTCTCGCCGCGGCATCGCGTGGCGGCGTTTCGCGAAGACGGCGTGTTGCTCGCGCAAGTCCTCATCGACGACGAACCGCAACTCGCGCGCATCGTGCCGATGCCCGGCGGCCGGATCGGCTACATCACCAACGCACGCTACGCGGCCAGCGAGCGCATCGGCAGTCAGCGCGTGCAGTTCCTCATGATCGATCCCTATCTCTCCAGCTCCCTCGGTGGCGCGTTCGCGCCGGCCGCCAGCGCGCGCGAAGAGCATGGACGGGCCCGTGTCGAATGGACTCCGTCGCCTCATCGCCCGGTGACCGGCTATCGCATCGAGTTGCGCACCGGCGGCGGCGCGTGGACGGAGCTCGAAGCGTGGTTCGATGCGAGCGTCCGCTCGACGCTGCTCGATGTTCCGAACGGTACGTCGTTCCGCGTGCGCGCGTTCAACGAATGGGGCGAGTCGGGGACGTCGCTCGCAACACCGCCGATCGATCCGCGCACGTCGAAACGACGCTCCGCAAATTGATGCGTTACACTCCGCCGGGGTTCACGGGGAGGACCACGAAGGATGGTCCGTTCATGCGCAGGTTCGTCGTTTTTCTGTCGTTGCTGCTGTTTTCCGCGGCGGCGCGCTCTCTCGATTTCGGCGCCCCCGTTCCGCTGACGAATGCGCATTACGGCGCAATCGAAGCCGAGGCCCGTCTCGTCTCGAATGGCGACGAGGTGTTCGTCTTCTTCGCGCGGCACGGCACGATTCGCGCGAAGGTGTGGAACACGAACGAGAAGCGCGTGGCCCGCTCGGTGATGACCACGACCGCGCGCACGATCGACGACTTCGACGTGCAGTGGGTCGGAACGCACTTCCTGCTCGTGGCCACGCATGGCGACGAGATTCGCGCCCGGCTGCTCGATCGAAATGCGTTCGCTTATGACGGCGAGCAGGTGGTGCTCGAGCACGCGCGCACGCCGCGCATCGCGTGCAACGGCACGAACGTTCTGCTGCTGCATCGCAGCGCGAGCGCGCTTTTCGCCACACCGCTGACGACGAAAGGCGTGCCGCTCGCGTCATCGACGCTGCTCGAGGAGAACGCATCGTCGTACGCGGTTGCGAGCGACGGAAACGGTTTCGCTTCGATCACCGCGTCGCCGTCGCGCGTGGCGCTCACGACGTTCGATGCGGTCGGACGGCGGCAGACCGAGAGCGTTCCGGTAAACGCGAATGGTACGCACGCGACGATCGCCAGCGACGGCAGTCGCTACTTCGGCGCATGGATGAATCAGAGCGGCTTCGCGACGACGCTGGATGCCGCCGGCCAGCTCGGTGCGATTCATTCGTTCGAAGAGGCGTCGGGTGGTGCGCACCGGCAACCGGCCGCGGTGTGGGACGGTCACGAGTTCGTGTTCGCGTATGTCCGCGCGACCGACGATCACGCGCTGCGCCTGCTGCATTTCGATCGCGATGCGCAATTCACGCGCGCCGAACCGCCGCGCTTTTTCGATTTCTCCGCCGCCGGTGTTTCGCTGGTCCGGACCGCTCGCGCGGGGACGCTGCTGACGTGGAATCCGAGCGCGCAGGCGGTCGTCGAGCCGGTGCCGTTGCAATCCTCGACACTCACTCCCGCCCCCTGGGGCGCGGCCGAGCAGCAACTCCTCGGCGTCGCCACATCGCAGAGCTCCACGCTCGTCGTATGGAACGAGCTCTCCGACTCGCGCCGGCTGGTGCGCTCCGGCGTTCGCTCGATTTCCGGCGGATGGCGCGAGACCTCCGTGCTCTTCGCGCGCGAAGCGAAACATGGCGTCGTGGCGACCGATGGCCTCACGTTCGCGGTCGCGGTTTCGGACGAACGCGCATCGACGGCAATCCTTCTGAATACGCTCGGCGAACCGAAGAGTGCTGCAGTGACGGTGCCGTTCCGTGTGACCGGCATCGCCGCGATCGATACGAAGTTCGCACTGGCGGGAGTCGACGCGGACGGCAGCGTCGTCCGGGCGATGCTCGACGCCGCCGGCGTGCTCTCGCCGGTGCACGTGTTGCGCGCGAACGCAGGTGCCGCCGGCGATGTGGCCGCGGCATCGAACGGCCACGTGCTGCTCGTGGCCTGGCGCGGTGCGAACGGCATCGAGATGATGCTCGATGACGCATCGCTGCCGACGCTGTTCGGCATCTCCAGCGATCCGGCGATCGCATGGAACGGGGAATCGTTCGTCGTGCCGTACGAAGATGACGGCATTCACGCCGCGCTCGTTTTTCCGACCGGCTCGTTCGGTCTCACTCCGATCATTTCCGCCGAGGATGCGCATGAGCTTCGCGTCGCCGCGCACCGAGACGGCTCCACCGCGATTCTCTGGCGCGAAGGAGACGCGCATCGAATCGCGATTCTCAATTCGGTCGGCGCCATCACGCACGCCACGACGCTCGTGGACGACACGCCGGACGGCGCGCCGTTCGACGCGGCGATCACCTGGTTGCCGGGCGGACGTGTCGCGTATCTCGCATCGGCACCGTGGGTGCCGCCGCCGCATCAGGGGAGTCCGCGCGTGACCATGCGCGTTGCCGATCCCGGCCGCGCGCAATTGCCGGGACCACCGGCCGCGCCGCGCATCGCAATCAGTTACTCCTACAACGGTTCCGAATGGGACGCCGTGCTGATGTGGACGGAGCGCGATCCTCACGTCGTCGGCTATCGCGTCGAATACAGGAACAGCGACGTGCCGTTCGCGTCGTGGAACGAGGTCGAGCGGTGGTTCGATGGAGCCAACAACCGCGCCACCGTTTACGTCGTGCAGCCGGCGACGCAGTTGCGGCTGCGTGCGATCACCGACTTCGGGATCAGCGTGCCGTCGGCGATGCTGCCGCGCAACGTGCCGTCGTCGAAGCGCCGCTCGGCGCGGTGAGGACTTACGCCATCGACGGGATGTCGCTGACGATTTTCACGTCGAAAGCGGGCGGATCGACGATCGCTTTCTTCACCGCGCACTGATCGACGGCCCGGAGAATGACGTCGCGATATTTCTCCGGGAAGCCTTCCGGCAGGCGCAGATCGATCTGGATCGTATCGAGGCGTTTCGTTTCGGGATTACGCAGCGGGAGAAGCGACACGCCGAGGCCTTCCGTGGCGATGTGTCGTTCCTGGCAGAAGCGAAGCGCGTAGAAACCGGCGCACGTGGCGAGCGAGGCGAGGAAAAGGTCGAACGGCGACATGGCGGTGCCTTCGCCGAGTGGTTGCGGCTGATCCGTGTGCACGCTCTGTCCGCGAAACGTCGCATCGACGCCGACGCCGCCCGGAAAGCTGACTTCCATCTTGTTCATGGCCGCCCGTAACTCTACCTCCGCTCGTGAATATTCGACCGCGGCGCGGGCGGTCATCACAAAGACACGCGACGAACGTCACATACGCGTGTGCGCGACGCGCCGACTCTTTGCGCCATGACGCAGTCGTGGGATCCCGGAGAGCGCTCCTCCGCGCTGGCGGCGATGAGCTGTGTGCTCGAGTCGTTCGGCCGCAGCTTCGTTTTTTTCGATCGCGATTTCCGCGTCGTGCATGCAGCGGCGAGTCTGCAGTGCAGCGTCGGACAAGCGGCGTCCGCGCTTTTCGGCGAGGAGCTCTTCGGCGTCGAAGGGGTGCTGCGCCAGGCGCTGGAACGGGGCGAGCGGCGCGAAGAATGGCGCGTTTCCGTTCCGTTCGGGGGAGCGGCGACGACGTTCGTCTCGCTCAGCGTCGCACCGCTGCCGCGCAGGATCGGCGACCTGCGCGCGGCGTATCTCGCGACGTTTCTCGTCGACGATTTCGCCGACGATTTCGTCGACGGCGACGCGCCGACGCTTTTCTGCGGAATGCTGGGACGTTCCGCGGTCATGACGCAACTGTTCGACCGCGTACGGAGACTCCACGTCGACGACGCGCCGGTTCTGCTCACCGCCGGGCGCGGCAACGGGAAAACGCTTCTCGCGCGCGCGATTCATCGGCATTCATCGCGTCGGGACAAGGAGTTCGTGACGGTGCAGGTCGCGGCCATGCCGGCGGCGCTGCTCGAGAGTGAATTGTTCGGTCACGTGCGCGGTGCGTTCACCGGCGCGGTGCGCGATCGAGTCGGCCGCATCGAGCTTGCACACGGCGGAACGATCTATCTTCCCGACATCGGCGAGATGCCGCGTCCGTTGCAGACGAAACTGGTGCGCTTTCTTCGCGAGCGGACGTTCGCCCGAGCCGGCGAGAGCGTGGTGCGCAGCGCCGACGTACGCGTGATCGCGGCGACGTCTGCCGATCGTCTGGATGCGATCGACGAAGAGCTCTTCGCTTGCCTGCGCGGCATTCAGCTCGAGATTCCGCCGCTGCGCGAACGCCGTGACGACGTCGCACCGCTCGCGCAGTTTCTGCTCGCGCGCGTGGCCGCGCGGCACGGGCGGGCGTTGCATCTGTTGCCGGACGCCATGCGCGCGCTGCTGGAGCACCCGTGGCCCGGAAACGTGCGCGAGCTCGAGAGCGCACTCGAATACGCGGTCGCCGTCGCGCGTGCGGAAACGATCGAGCTCGGCGATCTGCCGGCCGAGCTCTTCCCGCGCGAACGCGTGCCGTCGCGTCTGCCGGTGCCGCGCGATGAACGCGAGCTGCTCATGACTACGCTCGACGCGCATCACTGGCGCCGTGACGACGCCGCGCGTGCGCTCGGGATCTCGCGCACGACGCTCTGGCGGCGGATGCGCGAAGCGCGGCTGATCGACTGACGTTTTCGTCGCGCTCGCTTCGGCGCAGGTCACGCGCACGATGCAACCCTTCGTCTCCGGTGCCCGTGTATCCTTCTCCTACACCACGTGCGATTCACCTCCGGTCACCGCATCGGTTCCTTCGAGATCCTCGGCTCCCTCGGTGCGGGAGGCATGGGCGAGGTCTACCGCGCGCGCGACGAGAAGCTCGGCCGCGAGATCGCGCTGAAGATCCTCCCGCCCGATCTCGCGTCGAGCACCGAAGCGATGCGTCGCTTCGAGCAGGAAGCGCGCGCGGCCTCGGCGCTCAATCATCCGAACATCGTCACGATCTACGAGATCGGCCATCACGACGGCATCGCGTACATCGCCATGGAGCTGGTCGAGGGGCAGGATCTGCGCACGATGGCGACCAAAGAGCCGCTGTCGGTGAAGACCGCGCTGCGCATCGCCACGAAGATCGCCGACGGCCTCGCGGCCGCGCACGAGAAGAACATCGTCCATCGCGATCTGAAGCCCGACAACGTGATGATCACGCCCGAGGGTTTCGTGAAGATCCTCGACTTCGGTCTCGCCAAGCAGGTGCGAACGATCACCGCGGACGACGACACCATTCCGCACACCTCACCCGGTGCGGTGTTCGGCACCGTCGGCTACATGTCGCCGGAGCAGGCCACCGGCCGCGACATGGACTACCGCGCCGACCAGTTTTCGTTCGGGGTGGTGCTGTACGAGATGCTCACGCGCATCCGGCCGTTCGATCGCGAGACGAAGCCGGAGACGATGACCGCCATCATTCGCGACGATCCGCCGCCGCCTTCTTCGGTCAACGACGAGATTTCCTACGAGCTCGATCGGATCCTCTCGCGCTGCATCGCCAAGAATCCCCGCGATCGCTACGCCTCGACGCGCGATCTGGCGCGCGACCTGCGCGAGATGCGGGACGGCTTCACGCACGGGTCGGCGCGGATCCATTCGATTTCGATGCGGCCGCAGAAACGCGCGCGGCGACGCTGGTCGCTGGCCATCGCCGGCGCCTTTCTGATCGCGCTGGTGTCGATCGGCATGGTGATGTGGAATCGCCGGGGCGCGGCGCACGACCACATCACCTCCGTGGCCGTACTGCCGTTCCGCGATCTGAGCGGCACGCCGGAAGGGCGCGTGCTCGCGGACGGCATCTCGGAGATGGTGTCCTCGCGGCTCTCCGAAACGCGCGAATTGCGCGTCGCCGCGCCGTTCGACGGTGCGCCGGTGAGCGATGCGCTCGACATTCGCGACATCGCGCGCAGACGCGGCGTCGATGCCGTGATTCGCGGCAGCGTGCAGCGCGACGGCGGTTCGGTGCGCGTGTCGTACTCGCTCGTCGACGCCGAACATGGAGAAACGCTCGAGTCGACGAGTGCCACGCGCGCGGCGTCGGAGCTCTTCACGCTCGAAGACGTGATCGCCGAGGATCTGCTGCGCGCGCTCGGAAGACCGGTGATTGCGAAAGCGGCCACCGCGGCCGCGGTGCTCGGTCCGGAGGATCAGCGCCGGTTCATCGAATGCGTCGGCTTGCTGCGCGGCGCGCGCGATGAGAAGGCGGTCGATCGGGCCATCGTCTCGCTCGAGGCGATTCTGCGGAACGCGCGCGAGTCGGGTCGCGTGAACGCGCTGCTCGCGCGCGCGTTACTGCACAAAGCGTCGCTGACGCGCAGGCCGGCTCTCATCGAGCAGGCCACGGTTTACGCGGCGCGCGGCGTGGCGCTCAACGCAAACGATCCCGAGAGCCACGTCACGCTCGGCCGGCTGCACAACGCGTCGGGACGGTACGCCGATGCGATCACGTCGTTCGATCGTGCGCTGGCGCTGCGGTCGGAAGACGTCGACGCGACGGTGGGACTGGCGGAGGCGTACAGCGGCAGCGGACGTGCGGCGGATGCCGATCGGACCTTCCGCCGGGCCATCGCCAAGCATCCCGACAATCACGGTGCGTTCATGGAGTACGGCGCGTTCTGCTACGAACAGGGTCGCTACACCGACGCCGTGCAGCATTTCAAACGCGCCACCGAGCTCGTGCCCGGCTTCTCGCACGCGTTCGCGAACCTCGGCGGCGCGTTGCAGATGGCCGCGCGATACGACGAAGCGGAGAGCGCGTTCCAGAAGTCGCTCGCCATTCAACCGACCGCGCAGGGCTTCTCGAATCTCGGCAATCTGCAGTTCTCGCGCGGACGCTACGCCGAATCGGTGCGTTCCTTCCAGCGCGCCACCGAGCTCGCGCCGACCGACTTCATCATGTGGGCGAACCTCGGCGATGCCTGCCGCTGGGCGCCGGGCATGCGCGCGCAGTCGTTCCACGCCTTCGAGCGCGCCATCGCCGCGGCACGCGATGCACTGCAGCTCAATCCGAACGATGCCTACACCCGTTCCGTCGTGGCGTTGTGTCTCGCGAAGAGCGGCAAGACCGGCGAGGCGCAGGAAGAGATTCGCCGCGCGCTGGAGCTCGATCCCACCAGCCGTCTCGTGCTCTACAAAGCCGCCGTCATCGCCGTGATTCGCGGCGCGAACGACAGCGCGATGTCGTGGATCGAACGCGCCGTGGCCGCGGGCTATCCGGTCTCCGAGCTCGCCAGCGATCCGGAGCTCGGCTCGATTCGCGACTTGCCGTCCTTCAGGACAGCCGTAAAATCCCGCACATAATCAGCAGGGAGGAGTCGTCATGATCGAGATCCGTCGCTTGCCCCGGGTCGTAGCTCTCCTCGTGTCTTCCGCATTCATCGCCACCTGCGGGTCGTCGAACGCGACCAGCGGAGGGGCGTCGGTCTCGCCGTCCGGAAATGCGCCGAGTCTGCGCGCCAATCCGTGCGCGGGAGGAAAAGGATTCGCCAGCCCGAACACGCCGATCGTCTGCGTCGATGACAGCGTCTCGCCGTTTCGCGTCCAGCCCGATCCCGTGATCGTGCACGACGTCTCCGCGAAGGACCGACGCCCGGTCATGATTCAGTGGATGACCGTCGACGGCGGACCGATCACCGTGAACATGAAGTCGAGCGCGTGCGTGACGAGCGTGAATTGCGCGAGCGGCAAATGCACCGCGAAGACGATTCCGCACAAAGCGGCGGAGACCGGCGAGCGCCGCTGCAAGTACGACATCGTCACCGACCAGGGAAGGCTCGATCCCGACACCGTGATCATCAAGTGCTGCACGGTTCCGGAGCCGGAGCCGACGCCGTAGGTGTGCACCAGTCATCCCGAGCGACGCTCGGGATGACGCATCACCGCGCGCGTCGTTGTCGCGGCATCTTCACCTTCTTTGCACCGCATGCGATCGCATGACGCTGCAACGCGTCGTCGATGGCGATCTCCTCGCATCCCTCTTCCCTCCACACCTTGCGCACGATCAGCGTTTCGTTCTCGATACGCGCGTCGATGCGGCCGATGAGGCGATCGCGGTGGAGCAGGGGACAGACGTACCAGCCCCACTTGCGTTGCCGGGCGGGCTTGTAGACCTCCCACACATACTCGAACTCGAAAACATGACGTACGAGCTCGCGATCCCAGAGCAGCGGATCGAGCGGCCCGAGGATGCGCACGCGATCGTCGAATGCAGGCTTGCGCTGCTTCAGGAACGAAGGTTTCGCGAGATAGCGTCGCGACGAGCCTTCGATCTGCACTTCGACGAGCGCGCGTTTCTCGAGCAGTGCGTCGACGAGCGGGGAGGTGCGCACGTTGCTGAGCATCGACCACATCGAGCCGCCGGCGCGCGTGAGCAGGCCCGCCGCTTCGACGCGCTCGAGCAGCGCCCAGGTGGCGAAATCGAGATCGGCGCTGCCGACGTCGCCGAGGGCGCGGGACGGAATGTCGTAGAGCTTCTCGCGTGATTCGGTGCGGCCCGCGACCACGATGTCGCAGCGCGTCCAGAGAATCTCGAGCGCCATCGACGTCGCCTTCGACGTGCCGGTCCAGCCGCTCCAGTCGATCGGTGCGACGGAACCGTGATCGGTGAGTGCGCGTGCGGTGAGCGGCCCGCGCTCGCGAATCTCCTGCAGCACGGAATCGACGAGCGCTTTCGGCACGCGCGACTCCCGTTCGCCATGCCGCCACCACGGCGTCTGCGCCGCATGCCCCTGCTCGCGATACCAGGCGAACGCGCGCGCGGGAAGGATGCAGCGCTCCTTCGCGAAGTGTTCGAACGCATGTCGCGGAAAGAGATGCCGCCACACATCGCCGCGCCGCACATCGTCCACGCGCGCCATCACCACGAGATCGGCATTCGTCCCGATCACATCGAGCGGATCGAGCTGAATGCAGCGAAGCCGCTGCAAAACCTTGCGCGTCCCCGCCGCCCCCCTCCCGATCACGCGATCGAGCCCGAGGTGAGAAAGAAGAAGGTGACGCGCCTGAGGAGGAGTGAGCATTGGGTCGGTCGTCGGTAGTCGGGAGTCGGTTGTCGGTAGTCGGGGGAACGGTTGAATCAGTTGGCGGTTGGCGGTTGGCAGTGAAACCGGCTTCGCCAATCGGTCGTGGGCGGGTGGTGGTCACCGCCAACCGCCAACTGCCAACTGATTCGCCGTTCCCCCGACTACCGACTACCGACAACCGACTACCACTCCCAATGCTACCCTCGGGGGATGGGTCTCAACTCCACCATTGCACGGGCGGCGGTCGTCACGTTCATTGCGTCGTTTTGTACGCTGGTGGTGGAGTTGGTGGCGGGGCGTGTGCTGGCGCCGTATGTCGGTGTTTCGTTGTACACGTGGACGAGCATCATCGGCGTGGTGCTGGCCGGCATTTCTCTCGGCGCGTACGCGGGTGGGTGGCTGGCGGATCGGCGGCCGTTGCCTTCGACGCTCGGCTGGTTGCTGCTCGCGGCCGGATGCACGTCGATTCTCATCGCGCCGGCTACCGATTTTCTGGCCGGCGACGAGGGCATGCTCACCGCGCTCGGCGTGGCCATGACGCTGCTCGGCCGCGTGGTGTTGCTGTCGTTCCTGCTTTTCTTTCTGCCCTCTTTCTTTCTCGGCATGATCTCGCCGGTGGCGGTGAAGCTGGCCGTGCGCGATCTCGCCACCGCCGGCCGCGTGGTCGGCCAGATCTATGCCTTCTCGACCCTTGGCTCGATCCTCGGCACGTTCGTGACCGGCTTCTATCTCGTCGCCCATTTCGGCACGCGCAAGACGCTCGTCGGCGCCGGGGCCGTGCTGCTCGCCTCCGCCTTCGTCTTCGGCGGACTGCTCGGACGTCGTGGACGCGCCGTGGCCATCGCCATCCTCGTCGCCGGTGCGCTGTACGCCGGCACCTGGCCCGGCACTCTGCCGCCGCCGTATCAGGATCCGCTCCTGCAGCCGTCGTCCGGCACCGGCACGCTGCATCATGAAGAGAGCCAGTACTACACGATCTCCGTCGAGCGCACGGTCAGTGAGGAAACGGGCGCGCCGCTGCTGGCGCTGCATCTCGATCACCTGCTGCATTCGTACGCCGATCCCGACGACCCTGCGCATCTCGAATATGGCTACCTGCAGCATTTCCGCGACGTCGCCGCATTCCAGTCGCGGATCAAACGCGCGCCGCGCCTCCTCTTCATCGGCGGAGGCGGCTACACGCTGCCGCGTCTCATCGCCCGGACGAATCCCACCGCCACCATCGACGTCGTCGAGATCGATCCTGCCGTTTCGCGCGTCGCCCGGCGCTGGTTCGGCGTTCCTCGCACGCCGCGGCTGCGCACGATCAACGAAGACGCGCGCTGGTTCGCGCTGCGCGCGAAGGGGCCGTACGACGCGATCTTCATCGATGCCTTCAACGACCTCTCGGTTCCGTATCACCTCACCACGCGCGAGTTCTCGGCGAACATTCGCGACCTACTCGCTCCCGACGGAGTGGTCTCGGTGAACGTCGTCGATGACATGACGCCGCGCGGACGGTTCCTGGCGTCGTATGTCCGGACGATGCAGGCGGAACATGGAGTCGCGAACGTCGGCATGATCGTCGACGCCGTCGAAGACCTGGCCAGCACGCGCTCCACCGCCGTCGTGATCGCCTCGAAGAGGCTCGCGCCGGTGCTCGCGTCTCTCCAGCACGGCTACGTGCTCCCGCACCGGAACCTGCAGCGGTTTCTCGCCGCGCGCGAGGCGATCGTGCTGACCGACGACTACGCGCCGGTCGACGCCATGCTCGCGCCGTTGTTCGCCGATCGCTTCGTCGACGAGCAGTGACGTTTGCAGCAATGAAGTCGTGATGGCGCAGCAGCGATGGCGCACCAGTGAGGTGACGATCGTCATAGCTCCTCGTGCAGCACGCTTCTAAGTTCGACGGGTGAAAAAACTTCGCGAGCGCGCGCCGAAAGAGCACTCCCAATCGATTCGTCTGGCCGTGCAGCTCGCTTTCGCGATGCTGAACGTCTGGGTCGGCTTCGCGTTCGCGCGGTGGGTGTCGTACATCGAGACTCCCGGCTCGCCGGCGGTGCCGCGGCCGCCCGGCGTCGAAGGATGGCTGCCGATCGCGGGGCTGATGAATCTGAAGTACGCGCTGGCGACCGGCAGCGTGCCGCGCGTGCATCCGGCGGCGTTGTTTCTCCTGGTGGCGTTTCTGCTGATCGCCCTGCTGCTGAAGAAAGCGTTCTGCAGCTGGCTCTGTCCGATCGGCACCGTTTCGGAGTGGCTCTGGAAGCTCGGACGCAAAATCGCCGGACGGAATCTGACGCCGCCCCGCTGGCTCGACCTCGTGTTGCGCGGGTTGAAATATCTGCTGCTCGGTTTCTTCCTCTGGACGATCGTGCGCATGCCGGCCGTCGCCATCGACGAATTCATGCGCGCGCCGTACGGCGCGATCTCGGACATCAAGCTGCTGCAGTTCTTCCGCTTCATCGGCACGACCGGCCTGATCGTCATCGGCGTGCTGATCGCGCTCTCGGTCGCGATTCAGAATTTCTGGTGCCGCTACCTCTGTCCGTACGGCGCGCTCCTCGGCATCGCCGCGCTGTTCAGTCCCACGCAGATCACGCGCGATGCGAACGAATGCATCGACTGCGCGAAATGCGCGAAGGCGTGTCCGGCACGCCTGCCGGTCGACGTGCTGCCGCGCGTCCGCTCCGCCGAATGCACGTTGTGCCTCTCGTGCGTGGCCGTCTGTCCGGCGAAGAACGCGCTGCAGGTGAAAGTCGCGCGCCGCACGACGATGCCGGCGTGGGCCGTCGCCGCGGCGATCGTCACGATCTTTCTCGGCGTGGTACTCGTCGCGCGCGTCACCGGTCACTGGGATCGCCACGTTCCGGATGACGTGGTGCGGTACTTCCTGTCGCTCGGCTGAACGTATTGGCAATCCATCCTTAAAAAACTCTTTCTTGACGATATCCATCGTTGCGCTGACAATCGGCCTCAACCACAACAAGCGATGTCAGGAAAGGGGAAGCCGTTATGAAAGCCCTTGTGACGACGGTCGTGTCGTTCGTCTTGCTCCTGATCCTCACGGCGGTTGCCGTGCCTGCGAGCGCGCAGACGGAACAGGAGCCGCCCAACGACCCATCGGTGACGCAGCAGGAGCCGCCGCCGAAGGTCACGGAAGAAATGGTGGTCACCGCGCGCAAGCGCGAAGAGTCGGTGCAGGAGGTCCCGATCTCCGTCGTCGCACCGACCGAGGCCGATCTTCGCGATGCGGGGGCCGACGACATCGAAGACATCGCCGCGAACGTGGCCGGCTTCACGGTCCAGAACCTCGGACCGGGCCAGAGCCAGGTGGCGATGCGCGGCGTGTCGGCCGGCCAGATCGTGCGCGATCAACCCGGCGTGAAAGAACAGGTCGGCGTCTATCTCGACGAGTCGGTGATCTCGCTCTCGCTCTTCACTCCCGACGTCGATCTCTTCGACGTCTCGCGCGTGGAAGTGCTGCGCGGTCCGCAGGGAACGCTCTTCGGCTCCGGCTCGCTCTCCGGCACGCTGCGCTACATCACCAATCAGCCGAAGCTCGGCCATACCGAAACGATCGGCGAGCTTTCGCTCAGCTCGATCGAAGATGGCGGCACCGGCGCGACCGCGAAAGCCGCGGTCAACGTGCCGATCGGCGCCAACGCCGCGATGCGCGTGGTCGGTTACTACACGAAATACGGCGGATTTCTCGACGCCATCCAGCCCGACCTCTCGCTCAATGAAGACGTGAACAGCGGCTCGCGCGCCGGTGCACGCATCGCCTTCCGCTTCGAGCCGAACGACAAGTTCACGATCACGCCGCGCCTGCTCTATCAGAAGATCGAGATGGACGGCTGGAATCGCATCGATGCCTTCAACATCCTCGCGAATCCGTACACCACGACGCGGCCGAAGGTCACGTTCGAAGGACGCCAGCAGTTCACGCAGATCGAGGAGCCGTACACCGACGACTTCCTCCTCGGCGATCTCAATCTCTCCTACGAACTCGGCGGCGCCACGCTGACGTCGATCACCTCGTACACCGATCGCGACGTCGACGTCATCCGCGACGCCACGGCTCTCACCGCGAGCATCACCGGCGGCTCCATCGGTCTTCCTCCCGCGGCGTATCTCATCGACGCACCGCTCGATGACGTCACCACCGCGAAGTCGCTCACGCAGGAACTGCGGCTCTCCGGCGAACGCGGTCCGCTGCAGTGGCTCGTGGGCGGGTTCTACAGCGATACCGATCGCGATTACGCGCAGAGCCTCTTCGTCAACGGCTTCGAAACCGTGACCGGCATTCCGACCGCCGGCGCGTTCGGCGCTCCGCGCGACGTGCTCTATTTCTCCGAGCTCACGTACGCGTTCAAGCAGTTCGCGATCTTCGGCGAGGCGACGTGGTCGGTGAGCGATCGCTTCGACGTCACCGGCGGTCTGCGCTACTACGACTTCGATGAGGACCGCGTGCAGACGTTCGACGGCATCTTCGCCGATCCCGGCTCGTCGGCCGGCTCGACGCAGGCCGACGGCATCGCGCCGCGCGTGATGCTCAGCTACAAACTGAACGACGCCACGCGTCTCAACGGCCAGATCTCGAAGGGCTTCCGGCTCGGCGGCATCAATGATCCGCTGAACGTTCCGCTCTGCACGCCGCAGGATCTCGAAACCTTCGGCGGCCAGGAGTCGTGGAAAGACGAGACCCTCTGGAATTACGAGATCGGTGCGAAGCGCACGCTCCGCGGCGGCCGCGGCCACTTCAACATCGCCGCGTTCCGCGCCGACATCTCCGATCTGCAGGCCACCGTCACGGCCGGTTCCTGTTCGTCACGCGTCATCTTCAACGTGCCGAAGGCGCGCAGCCAGGGCGTGGAGATGGAGGTCGAGTACGCGCCGAGCGATTTCTTCGACTTCGCCATTTCGGCGACGAAGCTCAACGCCGAGCTCCGCTCGACGCTCACCTCGACGAACTCCGCCGGCGTGACCAGCGTCGTGGCCGGCATCGAGAGCGGCAATCGGCTGCCGACGGTTCCCGAATTTCAGATGGCTGCCGCCGGATCGGTGCACTGGACCATGGGCACGATCGGCGGATACGTCACCGGCGTCTATCAGCACGTCGGCTCGCGCTACACACAGATCGGCGATCAGGCCGCGGGCTTCGGCACCGTCAGCCTGACCTCGTTCGCGCCGAACAACATCGGCGGTCCGTTCACGCAGAGCACGTTCACGTTCGATCCGAAGCTGCCGTCGTACGATCTCGTCAATCTCCGCCTCGGTTTCCTGGTGAAGAATTTCGACACGGCGCTCTACGTGAACAACGTCTTCGACGAAACGGCCCTGCTCGCGCTCGATCAGGAGCGCGGCACACGCGCGCGCGTCGGCTACCTGACCAACGAACCGCGTACCATTGGCGTGAGCACGAGGTTTACCTTCTGACCCTGTCCCGTCGCGCATTCATCGAAGGGGTCGCCGCGGTCTCGCTGGCGGCCCCAATTTTTGGCAGCGACTCCCGGCCGCGCGTCGTGGTGGTCGGCGCCGGCGCGTTCGGTGGCTGGACTGCGTTTCATCTCCGCCGCCTCGGCGCGGAGGTGACGCTCGTCGACGCGTGGGGCCCGGGCCACTCCCGCGCGAGCTCCGGCGGCGAAACGCGTGTGATCCGCTCGGTGTACGGACGCGATCGCATCTACGTCGAGATGGTGAAGCGCTCGTACGAGCTGTGGGCCGCGCTCGATTCGTCGGTCGATGAGCCGCTGTACGTCGAGACCGGCGCACTCTGGCTGCATCGCGGCGATGACGCGTACGTGCGCTCGTCGCTGCCGGTGCTGCTCGATCTCGGCTTTCCGCTCGAACAGCTCGAGCTCGCCGATGCGAAGAAGCTCTATCCACAGATCCGCTTCGACGGCATTCGTTCCGTCTGGATCGAGCGTCGCGCCGGCGCACTCTCCGCGCGCCGCGCCTGTGCGATCGTGCGCGACGAAGTCGAGAAAGCGGGCGGCACGTATCGCATCGAAAACGTCACGCCCGCGGACGCGAAGTTCGACGCCGATGCGGTCGTCTACGCGTGTGGTCCGTGGCTCGGCAAACTCTTTCCCGACGTGATCGGCGAGCGCGTGCGGCCGACGCGGCAGGAGGTCTACTACTTCGGCACGCCGCGCGGCTCCGACCTTTATCGACCACCGAAGCTGCCGATCTGGATCGACTTCGGCGAGCGCATCGTCTACGGGATTCCCGATACGCACAATCGCGGCTTCAAGCTCGCCGACGACACCCGCGGCGAGTTGCTCGACCCGACCACCGCCGATCGCCGGCCGACCACTGCCGGCATCGCGCTCGCGCGGAAATTACTGGCGGAGCGTTTTCCCGAGCTCGCGAAGGCACCGCTCGTACACAGCGAAGTGTGCCAGTACGAAAACTCGCCGGACGGCCATCTCATCCTCGACAAACATCCGTCGATGAAGAACGTCTGGATCGCCGGCGGCGGTTCCGGTCATGGATTCAAACTCTCGCCCGCGGTCGGCGAGCTCCTGGCCAGCGCGATCGTGAACGGAAAGGAACTGCCGGCGCAATTCCGGCTCTCGCGCGATCTCGCCAGGCCGCAGACGCAGTTCGAGCGGAAGTAGCGCTCACGCGAACGGCACGTTCGCCTGCTGCAATCCTTCGATCACCTTCGGGATGCGGATGCCTTCGTTCTTCACGAGCGGTGGTTTGCCGGCCACTTCCTGCGGCCGGCCGCCCGCGTGATGCAGGCCGATGAGCAGGCCCTGGTCGTTGAGCACCGGCGCGCCGGAAGATCCTTCCTGCGTGTCGCTGAGGTAATGCAGCACGCGATCGTCGAAGAAGGTGATCTGGTTGCGCGCGTAAGCGATCCGTTTGCGCTCGCCGCCCGGATGCTGGATCAGAAACGCGGCTTCGTTCATCGCCGGCACGACGTGCTCGGAGAGTTTGAGAATCGGGATCGAAGCGGGAAGCGGATCGTTCGTCCTGATCACCGCCCAGTCGTTCGCCGCATCGGCGACGATCGTGGTGACGTCGCACGAATACGACCGCGACGGCAGACCACCGTTCTTGCCGTCGTCATCGAAGCCGAACTCGGCGTCCGCGCGCGTGCAGACCGTCTTGTCGAAATAGAGCACGTGCTCGTTCGTCAGCAGCCACTCCTCGGCGATGCGGAATCCGGTGCCGCGCTGCAACACGCCAGGTGCGAACGAGGTGAAGCGACAGACCGACGGTGCGAGGGTCTGCAATTTCTGCAGCGCCGCGATGAGCCACGCCACGCGCCCGATCGGCAGCGTCAGATCATCGTGGAAGAGCAACGCCTCGGGCGTGGTGATGTTGTCCGAGCCGTTGCGGAACGCCGGCGCGCCGTCGAGACCGCGCGGCTCGCTGTCGTGCACCGGCGCCTTGTCGTTCAGCAGCGCCTCGAGGAACGCGCCGCGCGGCGAATTCTTGTGCTGGTCGTACGCCACCTGCACCAGCGCGCGCAGCAACCCCGTGGTCGCCGCGAGATCGACGATGTCTTTCCAGACCATGTACGGCGGTTGATTCGGATCGATCAGCAACGCATCGACGCCGGCCTGCTCCGCCGCGAACGACGCCCCTTTCGCCGATGGATAAAGGCGCGCCAGCACCATGTGCAGCTCGCGCGCGTCGCGCAGATGCCACGGGTACTGGAACGAGTCGACGATCGAGGCCATGCAGTTCCTCCGCGTCAGCGCGCTTCGCTCGTGTAGCCGGCGAGCTCGTGCACGATCTGGTCGAGTGGATTCGGAGTCATGAGATAGATGAGCAGCGGGCGATCCTCTTCCGGAAACATCCGCACTCCGCCGCCGATGGCGATGCTGCCGCTCTGCGTGCCGCGCGTGTGGAGCAGGCTGGAGTAGTTGGAGTTGAGGCCTTCGGCGAGCACGCGCTCGACCTGCTCGGAGCGCGATGCTTCGACGCGCAGCGCGCGATCGCCCATGGTCATCGTCAGCAGGTGCAGCAGCGTTCCGCGCGTGCCGGCGAACAGCACCACCGATTCGTCCTCCAACTCGAACCGAGGTGCGAAGAGCGCGAGGATGCCGACGATCGATGCTTCGAGCGGTGTCTGCTCCGGTTTCACGGCGAGGGCCGCCGCTTCCGCGAGAAACGACGTCGTGCCCGCGAAGCGCCACCGGCGCATCGCCTGTTTGCGCAGCCGTTCGTTCGGCCCATCGTCCGAGATCCGGCGTTTCTTCCAGCAATGATCGACATACGAACGGATCTGCTCCGGCTCGTCGACGTTGAGCACCTTCATCGTCGGCGTGCTTTCCAGTCCGAACGACATGCTGCTCACGACGTTCTGCAAGCGCGGCAGCACGACGTCGAACGGGGTGAGGTCGAAATGATCCTCGCTGGCCAGCACGTCGAGCTCCGTATCGAGATCCACCGTCAACTGAATGCGGGCCGCGCGCACCGCGAGCGCATTCGTCGTCGGTGCAGGACCATCGGTCCACGACTGCACCTCTTCGTATCGCGCGAGCAGTTCATCGGCTTCGGCGACGTCTCCGCGTTTGGCGAGCAGCAGCGCGCGAAGCATGTTGCGATCGCGGCCGATCATGGCAGGCGCGTCGCCGCCTTCTTCGAGCGCGTCCATGGCCGCGGCGGCGTTGCCGTCTTTCCACTGCTCGTATGCCTCGTGGAACACCAGCCCGCTCGCGTACGGGCGCTCCGCGCCGCGCGACTTCTCGGTCGAGAGGATCTGCGCGACGAGGCCTTTCTTGCGACGTCCGCGCGCGCTGCGCACGCGTTCGGCCACATTCGCCGCGGCCGCGGCATGCGCTTCCACCGACGCTCCTTCGATCACGCCGAGGCGCGCCTGCAACCATTCGAGAGACGGCGGCGGCAACTCATCTCCGGCATCGAGAAGGAAAGGCCGCGATCCATCCCGCCATGCTTCCGTCGCGCCGGAGAGATTGCCGAGGCGCAGGCGGTGATACACGAGCTCCGCGGCGATCTCGGGATCGGAGGCGGCGTTGCGCTCCGGCGCCGCATACCACTGCTCCGCTTTCGCATCGAGCGTCTCGACGAACGGCCGCTCGATGCCCTGCAGCAACTTCAGCGACGGTCGCCGCACTTCCGCGCGCAGACGCAGCACGTCCGTCCCTTCGATCAGCGCCATCTCGCGCGTGAGATCGGCGAACCAGCGCGACGACGTCTCCGCGGTGAGCCCATCGACCGCCTCGCCGAACACCGGCACGAGCATGTCCGCGGTGATGCGCCGCACGACCAGCACCGCTTTCGCGAGCGGCTTGAGCGCCGGCTGCACGCGATCGAGGATGCGGTCGTAGAGAAATCCGGAGACCATTTCGGGCGGCGTGTTTTTCGGAACGTCCGGAATCCTGCGATCGCGCTCGAACACGCGCAACGCGAGCCGAAGATTCAGAGGCACACCGCCGAGCATCGGCAGCAGTTGCTCGAGCACGGCGTCGTCGGCGATGCCGCGGTCGTGCAGCCACTGCCGCGCGTCTTTCGCGTCGAGTCCCTTCAGATCGATCGCCAGCGCGTGTTCGCCGCGCAGCTGGAGCGTCGGCACGGCCGCGCGGCCGGTGACGATGAGGTGCAGACTCGGCATCTCCGATGCGATCGCCTCGAGCACGGGCCAGAGATCTTCGTACCGCGTCGAGTACTGCGCCGCTTCGAAGCTGTCGAGCACGAGCAGCGCCGGGCCGTTGCTCTTCTCTTCCATCCGCCGCCCGAGCGTCTTCGCCGACTCCTGCCATTTCTCGAAATCGAGGTCGTCCGACGAGAAGCCGTCGAACTGCACGACCGCCTGTTGTGCGACCGCGGCGAGAATCGACGGCGCATCGTCGGGTGCGAGATCGGCGCGATCGAAGTCGAGCCAGAGCAGCAGCGTTGCGTCCGGCAGCGTCGATGCGAAGCGCGCCACGAGCGCCGACTTGCCGATGCCGCCGATGCCGGTGAGCGACAACGGCCGTTCCTCATCCGTCCACCAGTGTTGCAGCAACTGCAGCTCTTTCTCGCGTCCGGTGAAGTCCTTGCTGGCGATGCGCGCGAGGCGGCTGCGCACGCGCCGCTGTTCGAGCACGCGCGTGACCTCGGCGGGCGTCGGCAGTTCGGGCGAGACGCCCGCGAACCAGCGCGAGGCCTGAATCCACCACGGCAACTCCTCTTCGCTGATCCGGGTGAGGTCGTACGGCGGACCTTCGAGCACGCGCAGGATCACCCGCTGCAACGGCTCGTTCTGCGTCTCGGCCGGTTTCGGTGCATACGGACGCAACGCGTCGAGCGAGCCGGCGGCGGCGAGAACGCTGGTGCGCGTTCCGGAACTGAGCACCCACGACGGCGCCGACGAATCGGCGATGTGCGGACGAAGCTCTTCGGCGTCCTCTTCGCTGAGCGTCGTCGGATCGATGCTCGCGCGCAGCGCGGCGCGCAGAAGCAGCTCATCGGACCGTTCCGGCTCGCGTGGCGGCGCGTCGCTCAACACCGCGGCGGATGCGGCCGCGACATCGGCGATGCGGTGGTAATCCTTGATGCGCTCCCACAGCGACGAGCTCCGGAGCAGATCGACGAATGCGGCACGGGTGATCCCGACGTTGAGATTCACGCGCGTATCGGACGCGAAGTGCACGCCGATCATCTGGAACGAGGAATCGAGAACCGGCGCGCCGCTGCTGCCGGGCAGCGTGTCCGCGTCGTAGCTGAGCGTCGGCTCCGCGACCGCGCGCAGCGAGCCGAACGAAACCAGCAGCGGCTGGTCTTCGTTCGAGTACTGCGGCAGCAACACGAGATCGTCGACTTCGACTGATTCGAACTGCAGCGGCATGACGAGATTGGTTCCCTCACGCACGCGGATGAGCGTGAGCAGCGGACCATCCGGAAATTGTTCGCCGAGGATTCTGGTGTTGCCCAGCTCTTCCCCCTCACGCACCGGCTCGAGTGCGAACGGAGGCAGGCCCGTTTCGGGCGCGGCTTCGACGATCAGCGAATCGGTCCCTTCGCCGCTCACCGCGAAATGCGGCACGACCACGGTGTCGGGAAGAATGAAAAAGGCCGTGCAGAAGAACGGGCGGGAAGCCTGGGCCGCGCGAACGCGCATGACCGTGCGTGAAGAGAGCTGCAGCTTCTCCTGGAGGATTCCGGCTCGGAACAAGCGCGGCTTCCGTCCGAGGATGCTCACAAGTTCCTCAGTCCCTGCCGGAGCGCTTTGTGAATCGCTTCCATCAGCGGTGGCGGATTCGGTTTGGTCCGTTCCGCATCGGCGGCGGCGATGACGTCGGCGGCGAATTTGTCGGCGTCGGCGGGGGCGAGCTGCTTGTTCTTTCGAATGGCCCACTGCAGCACGAACTTCGAGATGATCGGCGCCTTCACCTCGTTCACGTCCGGGCGATCTTCCTCCCAGAAGTCGGTCCACTTCGAAGGCACGCCACCTTCACCGCCTTCCTTCAACTCCGGATAGTCGATGAGCACGAGGCGGAACCAGCGCGCGAACTCGGGGTTCTCCATCGAGAGCGCGAACTGGTCGAAGAACTTGCGAATCTGGCCGTCGACGCGCAGGCCGGTTTCGTATTCGCCGAGGTCGTCCATGACCACCCACGTCTTCTTGCCCGATTCCTTTGCGATGGCCAGCAGGTGATTGCAGATCTTGCGGAACCAGGCGTCTTCGGTGCCCATCGGCTCCGGAATTCTCTGCAGCGCGCCGAGACCGCCGAAGATCAGTTCCAGCACCTCGTGCGTCGTGCCGGCGTTGCCGTCGAAAAGATAGAAGCATGGTTCGCCGCTCGCCTTCGCGATCTCTTCGACGAGGTGCTTCGTCCACGTTTTGCCGGTATCGGCGTCGCCGCGAATGAGCAGTACGCGCAGCGACGTGTCGCTGGTGAGCCGCTGCAGTTTGTCGCGCAGCTCTTCCCGATCGAGGAACACGCGGTCGCCGGTGAGCAGCGTCGGCCGGATCGGATCTTCGGCCTGCTCGATCACCTTGATTGCGTCGACCACTTTCGGCCGCGCCGGCTTGGCCTCGCAGACGATCCTGCAGAACGAGCGCAACCCTCCCGTGCCGGTGAGGTTTTCGAGCGCGCTCTTCCACATGCGATCGATCGTGTCATTCAGCAGGGGAGGGAGATCGGCCGCCGAGGCCTTGTAGAGGAGATCGAGATCCTGCGCGGTGGTGTACCCGTGCCACAACTCGGAATGCAGCGTCCGCGCATCCTGCCGATGCCATGGATAGGACGTCGAATCGAAGAATGGGTGCGCCATGTCAGGGGATGCATCGATATTACTCCACGTCCGGATAGAAGTGCGTCCTTCAGTAGACGCGCAGAAATTTCGCGACGCGGACGCGGGAATCGGGAAGCCCGGTCCCTCTCCTCATGAATGGCCCGCGATCGCTCAGCCCGGAAGCGATGGTTCCTCGGCGGCGCTCCACTTCATCCACGGATGCTGCAATCCGGTGCGCGCGAAGAAGTGTGTGCCGATCTGCGCGAACCCGAGTTTCTCGAGCAATCGCCGGGACGATTCGTTGCCGGGATGATGGCCGGCGTAGAGCTCCCGCACATGCAACCGTTCGGTTGCGTATCGCATGGTCGCGCGGGCCGCTTCGAAGGCGAGGCCGCGGCCCCAGAATCGGGGCAGGAAGTGAAAGCCGATCTCGAACTTCGTGTCGTCGTCGGGAACCGGCTTGATGCCGCAGCAGCCGGCGAATTCACCGTCGACGTACACCGGCCAGTATTGAATCCCATACGTTTCGAGGTTCGACGCCTCGCGTTCGAGCCGCGCGAGGAGTTCCTCATTGGAATACGGCCCGCCCAGAAAGCGCATGACGCCGGGCTCGCACCACAATCGTGATGCGAGCGCGACGTCGTTGCCGTTCCATTCGCGGAACTCGATGCGTTCCGTGCGTGGTGGCGTCATCGCACGACGGGGAGCCCGATGTAACTGGCGTACTCGGGGGAGTGGTAGATGCGCTGCGACGCCTTCTTGTAGTCGCCCGGCTTCGCGAAAAAGATGTTCGGCACGAACGTCTGCGGATTGCGGTCGTAGAGCGGGAACCAGCTGGAGTGGATCTGCACCATCACGCGATGTCCCGGCAGGAAGACGTGATTGGCGGTTGGAAGCGTCCAGCGGTAGAGGAGCGGCGCGTTGGCGGCGATCGGCTTCGCGGTCTCGAAGCTCTCGCGATAGCGGCCGCGGAAAATGTCGGCGCTGACCATCAGTTGAAAGCCGCCCATGTCCGGATCGCGCGCGACCTGATCGGGATAGACGTCGATCAGTTTCACTACCCAGTCCGAATCGGTGCCGCTGGTCGACGCGATGAGATGCACGGTCGGTTGTCCGCCGATCTTCAGCGGCTCGGTGAGCACGTCGGAAACGAACGTGACCACGTCGGTGCGGCCCGAGGCTTCGCGCTGATCGTCGACCAGCCAGGTGCGCCAGGTCGAGTTATCGACCGGCCGCGGACGGAACGGCACCGGCTTGGCCGGATCCGAAACGTACTCGGAGAACGGCGCGCCGTCGGCGGGCGGCGCCTGGAACGAAACGCGTGCGCCGGCGTTGAGATAGAGCGCCGTCGGACGCGCTCCTTTCGGCCACGCATCGAGCCGCCGCCACTGGTTCGTGCCGGTCTCGAACGCGGTCACCGGGGCGATGTTCATCGCCGGCGCGTCGTCCTTGAGATAGTGATCGAGGAACGGACGGAGCACATCGCGGCGGAAGGTGAGCGCGGTGTCGCTGTCGAATTTGATCGGCCCGAGGTTGCTTCCCTCGCGAATCATCTGGCCGTGATGCCACGGTCCCATCACCAGGAAGACGCGATCGTTACTGGTGTCCTTCGGCTCGATGGCGTTGTAGACCGCGATGGCACCGTAGATGTCTTCCTGATCCCAGAGGCTGTGCACGAGCATGAGCGGAACCGAGAGCGGACGCGCGCCGAGGATCTTGTCGACGGCCTGATCGCGCCAGAAGGCGTCGTAGGCGGGATGCTCGGTGAGCTTGCGCCAGAAGCCGATCTGCTCCATGCCGCGGCGTTTGCCGAGCTCGCCCGCGGAGCCGGCCTCGAGGAACATGTCGTAATCGTCGCGATGCGACGTCCACCATTTCTTCTCGTTCTTGCGGGTCGCTTCCTGATCGTAGACGTACGGCATTCCCTGCTGCCGGAACGCGCCGTTGTGGAACCAGTCGTCACCGATCCAGCCATCGACCATCGGATTCATCGGCACGCTGACCTTGAGCGCGGGATGCGGATCGATGAGCGCCATCAGCGGCGTGAAGCCGTCGTACGAAATGCCGAGAATGCCGACCTTGCCATTCGACTCCGGCACGTTCTTCACCAGCCAGTCGATGGTGTCGTACGTGTCGGTCGCGTGATCGACGCTCGTCGGATTCTGCGATCCTCGGAGCGGGCGATTCATCACGTACTCCCCCTCGGAGCCGTACTTGCCGCGCACGTCCTGCACCACGCGGATGTACCCACCCTCGACGATCACGTCCGTGGCGTTGTCGTAGCCGAAGAGGCGCGAGCCGAGTTGATTCGAATTCGCGCGACTGGTCATGCCGTCGGCGTCATACGGCGTCCGCGTCAGCAGCATCGGCGCATTCTTCGCGCCGTTCGGGACGAGGATGACCGTATGCAGCTTCACGCCATCCCGCATCGGAATCTCGGCTTCACGCCGAACATGATCGAAGCCGTAGTACGTCGGCGTGAACGTCTCCGGCGTCTCACTCGAAAGCGTCGCCTGTTGAGCGAGCAGCGGAAATGCAAACAGCAGAAGGGCCACCAGCACACGCGCGATGTTCATGGAACCGCAGTCAAGCACGAGGAGGGTGGTCGTGTCATCAGGGGTGGGGATCCGCCGCCGACGGAGCGAGTGTCGTGCTATCGGCAGGGGGTCCCTCGACTCCGCGCTACGCGCTCCGCTCGGGATGACACGACGACGTGTCACCCCGTGTCGCGAAGACGACACGGGATCCCCTGCCTAGAAAGGGGATCCCGTGCTGACGCACGGGATGACACGTGTGAGGCGCGCGTTCCCCTGCGTGTCATCCCGACCGAGCGAAGCGAGTGGAGGGACCCCCCGCCAACGGAGTGTCGCTCTCCCCACGTGAGCCCCATCACACCGCCTCCTCACGTTTCTCCAAATAATCAGCCGTTCATGCGGATTGCCATCTCTCTGGGGTTGTTTCTGGTTGCTCCATTTCTTTTTGCGGCGACGCGGAGTGCGGATCTGCAGGTGGGGGTGCCGTTGTTTCCGCCGAACAACTGGTGGAACACGGACATCAGTGCGGCGCCGGTGGATACGAATTCGCCGGCGTATATCAGCTTCATCGGGACGAGTCGGGGGTTGCATCCGGATTTTGGGGGGGATGCGGGGGGTGGGGATGTGTATGGGTTTCCCGTCATCCGGGTCGAGGGGACGCAGGCGAAGAAGACCGTCGACTTCGTCTGGTGGCCCGATCAGTCGGATGGGGTCGATCACACGACCGAGACGCCGGTGCCGTTCTATCCCGTACCCGCCGAGGCCATCACGCAGGGGGGATGGGTGGAGGGAGGGCAGCCCGGCAATGTGGATCAGCGTGAGGACGGCGATCGGCACATCCTGATCGTCGACGAAACGAACAACCGGCTCTACGAGCTCTACAACGTCTGGTGGAACGGCACGCAGTGGGAGGCGGGTTCCGGCGCGCACTGGTACATGAACCGGAACGATCGCCGCCCCGATACCTGGACGTCCGCCGATGCCGCCGGTCTCGCGATTCTGCCGGGCCTCGTGCGGTGGGACGAGATGAACAATCCGGGCGAGATCCGCCACGCCTTTCGCGTGACCGTGCGCAGCACGAACGGCTACGTCTATCCGGCGTCGCATCGCGCCGGCTCGACGAGCGGCGCATTGCCGATGGGCGCGCGTCTGCGATTGAAGGCGAACAAAGACATCTCCTCGTTTCCGGCCAGCGTGCAGAAGATCTTCCGGGCGATGAAAAAGTACGGGCTGATCGTGGCCGACAACGGCAGCGACATGTATGTCAGCGGCACGTACGACACGCGCTGGAACAACGACATTCTCAATCCCGCATTCTCGGCGCTCAAGGCGAGCGACTTCGAGGTCATCCAACTCGGCTGGGCTCCGTCGGTCGCGCTCGCGGCGTCGCTCGCACCTTCGATGAAGTCGGGGAAAGCAGGACAGCTCACCGTCACCGCGTATGACGTGAACGGCAACGTCGCGACCGGATATCGCGGCGCGGTGCAGTTCACCTCGACCGACACGAATGCGACGCTGCCGGCGTCCTACACCTTCACCGCCGCCGACGCGGGGAAACACACCTTTCCCTCCTCACTCATCTTCAACACCCTCGGCGTGCAGGTGCTGTCGATGAAAGACGCCGCCGCGGCCACCATCACCGGCTCGCGCGCCGTGAACGTCCTGCCGATCCAGCCGATCGAGCAGTCGGTGGTCTGGCCATGCTTTCACTACGGCTCGCGGATCGACGCCGACAATCACATGGCCTCGCGCAATGACGACGCGACGCTCGTCTCGACCGGCGATGCGACGTGGCCGTACGTCGTCGTCGAGCGGCGCGTGTGCGATTTCTGCGCGCAGGATCCGGAGCCGCAGTTTCTCGCGTTTCCGAAGCCCGACGGCTACACGCCGACATCGACCGAGCGCGTGGTCACCGGCGTCGACGGAACGGTGCTGCTGGTGCGCAGGCGGGTGTCGCCCGGCGCGATCGAGGCCGTTCCGATCACGAACTGGTAGCGCGCACGCGGTCGCGCAGCACTTCCGCCAGCTCCGGCATGTGCCCCACGTAATCGCCCATCGTGATGCGCGCCATAGGATGTTTACGCGCGGCCGACATGAGGATGTTCGGAATGTCGCGCAGGAAGTGCTTGCCGCTGTGCAGAAAATACGGCACGGCGACGACGTCAATCGCTCCCGCCTCGATGCACTGATCGACGCCGGTGGCGATGTCCGGCTCATTGCAGTCGAGATAGCAGACGTGCACGAAGTCGTAGAGGCCGCGCGCGCGAATGACCGCTCCGATTTTCAGAATGTCTTCGTTCGCCTCCGGCCGCGGGCTGCCGTGGGCCATGATCAGCAATGCCTTCATGCCGTCGCCTCCGTGACGATGCGACACGGCGGCGCGCCATACAACGGGCACTTCGGATTCTCGCGGCACGCTTCGGCCGCCTCGGCCATCGTTCCTCTCCACGACTCCGGTGCGCGCGCGCCGGTCGCGGAATCGAGAATCGCATCGGCCAGCGATTCATGAAAGCCGATGACGTCGGCCACCACGAAGTCGATCGAGGGAAAGGCCGCGCGCACCGCGTCGATCTGCGCCGGCAGATCCTTCACCACGAACTTTCCGGCGACCAGAAAGTAGGGGGCGATGACGATGCGCGTCGCGCCGAGCTCCACGCATCGCTGCACGGCCTGCGCGAACGTCGGTTCGGTGTAGTTGAGAAAGCCGACTTCGACGATCGGCGCATCGCCGCGCGCGTGCATCCGCTCCGCGAGCTCGAGCAGGTTGCGCTCCGCACCGCAGAGCACGCTGCCGTGGCTGAACAGCAGGATCGCGTCCACGAGACGGATTGTAGCGGCGTGGGCGCGCGGACGCCGGTCAGGAACCGCTGCCCGTGGGTGTGACGGCCGGCACCGACTCCGCGCCGCGCGTCAGTAACCGCATCGCCAGCGCGATGCCGATCATCACCAGCACGGCCATCGAGAGCAGTGCCCCCGGCGCGCGATAGGTGTCGTACGCGAAGCCTGCGATCGGCGGTCCGGCTACACGCGCCAGCGCGTTGAGCGAATGCGCGAGCCCGAGAATGCCGCCGCGATGCGAGGCCGGCGCGACCTTGCTGATGTACGCGCTGAGCGTCGGATTGACAAGACCCTGGCCCATGCCCATGAGGCAGGTGGCGACGACGAGCACTGCCAGCGAATTCGTGAGCGGCACGAGCAAGAGCCCGATCACCAGCGCGCCTGCGCCGATCATCCCCGCGCCGACGTCGCCGAGTTTCTGCGAGAGACGATGCGTGGCGGTGAGTTGCAGAATCACGACCACGATGCCCATCACGCCGAGGAGGTAGCCGACTTCGCGTGCGGCCAGACCGTAGCGATCGCGGCCCACCAGCACGAGGATCGGCGCGAGCGAGGCCAGCGTGCACATGAGGATGGCCAGCGCGCCGCCGGAGAGTCGCAGCGTGCGCGTGCGGAAGAAGAGCGACCACGTTTCGTGATCGACCGGCGAGAAGCGTTTCTCGCTCGGCTTCGCGTCTTTGAGTGATTCCGGCAAACCGAAGACGGCCATGAGCAGCGCGGTGGTCGAGAGCAGCGCCGCCACGGCGCCGGGGAGAAGATTCGGTGCGATGTGCAGCTCGACGCCCCAGCTCGAGAGAATGCCGCCGAGCGGCGGGCCGAGCACGAGACCGAAGCCGAAGGCCATGCCGATGAGCGACATCCCTTTCGCGCGATTCTGCTCGTCGGTCGAGTCGGCGATGTAGGCCTGCGCGGTCGGCACGCTCGCGGCGGCGATGCCGGTGATGATGCGCGCCGCGAAGAGCATGGCCACGTTCGAGGCGAAGGCGAATGTCGCGAAGCCGATGACGTTGCCGAGGAGACTGCCGATGATGATCGGGCGGCGGCCGATGCGATCGGACCAGCGTCCCCAGATCGGCGAGAAGAGGAACTGCATCAGCGAGAAGCTGCCGAGGATCAGGCCGAGGGTCATGCCGCTCGCGCCGTAGCCTTTCGCGCAGAACGCGAGCACCGGAACGGCGACGCCGAAGCCGAGCAGGTCGATGAAGACGGTGAGGAACAGGACGCGGCGAACGACGTTCCAGTTCTTCATCAGACGGAGACCGCGACGGCGGTGCTGGAGACGATGAGGGGGGAGGCAATCCGTTTGGCGCGCCGTTTCGCGGGCGGCGTGGCGGTGGAGGTGATGCGCGTTCGTTTCTCGACGCGCGGGAGCTGGTTGCGGACGAGCTGTGCGAACGTCGGCTCGGCGATGGCGATCTCGTCGAGCAGACGCTCGCGGCGATCGGGAGGCATGAGCAGCAGCAGCGCTTCGAGTCGCGTGGCGCTCACTTCGTCGCCGCCCTGTTCGCCGGCCAGTTGAAACGCGGCGTGATGATCGTTGTCGCGTTTGCCCTCGCGGTCGGCCTGGGCGAAGAGATGGGCGAGGCCGTTGTGGCCGAGCGTGTCGATGACGTCGCCGATTTCCGGAAGCCAGTGCTTGAACGCACCGAGGGCGTGCATCATCTCGAGCTCGGCGCCGGCGCGATCGTCGTGGAAGAGCTTGACGATGCTGCGCACGCGAAGAAAGCGATCCCCGCGCTCGTGTCCCCAGAGAATCGCGGCGCGGAGCGGATCGGCGAGCTCGGGATGCAGATGGCCGAGGTGCAGTTTGCTCGCGCAGGCGCGCACGATCCGCATCGAACATTCGATCGGCGCGGCGTGAATCGCGTTCCACGCCACGATCGCGGGAGAGCGGTGTCCCCAGCTCGCGTAGCCGCCGCACGCGTCATGCACCAGACCATGCATGATCGCCATTTCCGGCCCGTCGGAGAGAAGCAGTTCCGCGGCGATCTGATTGAGTGTTTTCTCCGGCGGCAGAGGGATGAGGATGCGGTCGATGTTCATGAGGCCGTTGAGCTCGAGCGCCCGTTCGTCGTGAAAGATCGAGAGATCGATCTCCGTCCCGCGCGCATCCCAGATCACGCCCCAGCCGGCCACCACCGGTTCGCGCTCGCTGCGCGTGCGGCGGCGGGGATAGATGTAGCGCGGAAGGAAGCGAAGGTCGGGCGTGTCGGCCGCTTCTCCGATGCGATGGGCGAGCTCCTGATCGACGGCGCGGTCGGCGACGAGGATCAGATCGAGGTCGCGCATGCGCAACGCCGTGCCGGAATAGAGGTGGTCGAGCAGCGCCGGAGCACTGCCGCCGCCGATGAACAACTTCGTGAGCCCGAAGTGATCGCGCAGCGCGGCCGAAACGGACGCAAGTATGGACGACAGCCGTCTGACCGGCAGAGCCTTCATCTGATGCATGTCTTGGGACCCCACGGGAAGGAAATACGGGAAAGCCGGCAGGCGGAATCTGACGACGCCAACCGAAGCGGGACGAGATGATAACCGACCGGACGGCTGGAATGAAGAATGGGAGGGAGGAAGTGCGCGAATCCGGCAGTTTGGGAAAGTCGGGCGCGCCTGGCAACCGCCAACCGT
This sequence comes from Thermoanaerobaculia bacterium, assembly GCA_036261885.1. Classification (GTDB taxonomy): domain Bacteria; phylum Acidobacteriota; class Thermoanaerobaculia; order Gp7-AA8; family Gp7-AA8; genus QHVT01. The sequence continues at coordinate 378,151 of DATAJY010000013.1, forward strand.
TACGCGCGCGTCAGCTTCAGCGCACGCCTACGCCGTCCGGATCGCCACCGCCGGAGGCTGCGAGCAGGGGAGCACGAGGATGAACGTGCTGCCGCGGCCGGGTGTGCTTTCGACGCCGATGGTGCCGCGGTGGAGGGCGACGAAGCGTCGCACGAGAGCCAGGCCGAGGCCGGTGCCGGGGCGGCGGCCGGGTCCGGAGATCTGGCGGAACTCTTCGAAGATGATCTGCTGGTCTTCGACAGCGATGCCGATGCCGTTGTCTTTCACGCGCACTTCCACGGCGCTCTCACCGAGCGGGCTCGTGCCGGGGTCCATCGCCTGCGCCTGAATCGTCACCGTCGAGCGCTCAGGCGAAAACTTCACCGCGTTCGACATGAGGTTGTAGAGGATCTGGCGGATGAGGGTCGGATCGGCGTCGATGAGCGGCAGATCGCCCGGCAGCTCGAGCTCGAGCTGGATCTTGCGCATCGTGGTCACCCCTTTCATCACCGCGCAGATGCCGTTGATGATCTCCGGCAGCTGGATCGGCTCGGGCTGGATGTCCATGCGCCCGGCCTCGATCTTCGAGAGATCGAGAATGTTGTTGATGATGCCGAGGAGATACTCGCCCGAGGAGTGGATGTTCTGGAGAAAGCGCCCGTAGCGCGGTTCGAGCTGCCGGGCCACGTGGCTGATCAGGATGTCCGAGAACCCGATGATCGCGTTGAGCGGCGTGCGCAGCTCGTGGCTCGTCGCCGCGAGGAAGATGCTCTTCGCGCGATTCGCTTCCTCCGCCTGCGCGAGCGCCTGCTCGGTGAGCTGTTCGTGCCGTTCCGCCTCGCGCTTTGCTGCCTCCGCCTCGCGCAGCGCCACCTCGGTGCGTTCCTTCTCTTCGAGGATCTGCCGCGTGCGATCCTCCACCAGGCGCTCGAGGAGTCGCGCGCGCTCGCGTGCGAGATGCAGGCGCACCGAGTGAATCGCGAACAGCAGTGCGATCACCGCGAGCACGCAGAGCGCCACGAACCATCTCGTCTCGTAAAAATGCGGCTTGAGCGTGAACGGCGTCGAGGCCTCGCGCCAACGCGCGCCATCGCGTGACGACGCGAGCACGAAGCGATATTCGCCCGCCGGCAGATTCGTATACGACGCGCTGCGCACCGTGCCGGCGTCGAACCAGCGCTCGTCGTACCCCTCGAGGCGGTAGCGGAAGTGCTGCCGTTGCGGCGTGGTGAACGTGACGCCGGTGAACTCGAACTCGATGCGATCGGCACCGCGCGCGACGTCCTGCAGCGACGACGGCGCCACTTCGCGTCCGTCGATGAGCACGCGCTCGATGAGCGGCGCGCGCTCCGGGAGAGGCGGCATCTTCGTAATCGCCGATGCGGAGATGCCGTGTGCGGTGACGAGCCAGATGCGGCCGTCGCGCGAGCGGAACGCCGCGGGATTCGCGGCGCCGTTCAACTGCCGGCTGCCGAGACCATCGTTCTCGTCGTAGAAAGAGGTGCGCAGTTGCGCGAGCGTGCCGTCGGCCACCGCGTTCAGATCGCGACGCGATGCGGAGAATGCGCCGCGCACGGTTCCGAACCAGAGGTTGCCTTTCCCGTCGTCGACGAGCGAGAGGATCTTGTCGCTCGGCAGTCCCTGCCTCGTGGTAATCGTGCTGGCGCGGCCATCCTTGAAACGAATGAGGCCGTCGCTTTCGGTGGCGATCCAGACCGTACCGCCATCCTCCGCCTCGAGAGCGAAGAGTCGATTCGACGGCAATTCCTTCGGCGCCGCGTGCAGCACGAAGCGGTCGCCGCGCAGCTCGCCGAGTCCGCCGCCGGTGGCCACCCAGATCCGTCCGTCGTTCGTTTCGGTGATGGCGATCGCGTATTCGGCGCCGAGGCCGCCGCGGCCGGCGAACGATTCGATCGAGTCATCCCTGCGAATGCGATTGAGTCCGAAGTCGGTGGCGATCCAGACGTCGCCGCGGCGATCTTCATGAATGTCGCGGATGCTGTTGTTCGACAGCCCCTGCTGCGTCGTGAAGAGTGTCTTGCGTCCGTCGCGGATGCGATAGACGCCGTTGGTGGTGCCGAACCAGTGCGCGCCGTCGCGGGTCTGTGCGATGGCGAGAATCCGTGACAGCCCTTCGTCGGCGACCGGAATCCACCGGCCGTTCTCCCAGCGATTGAGACTCGTGGCGGTGCCGACCCACATCACTCCTTCGCGATCTTCGAAGACCGCGCGCGCGTGATCGTCGGCCAGCCCGTCGCGTTCGTTCCAGGTGATGAACGCGCCGACGCGCAGTTGTTCGAGACCGTTCTGCGAGCCGATCCAGATCGACCCTTCGTCGTCTTCGAAGATCGTGCGAATGGTCGGATTGAGCAGGCCGTCGGCGATGCCGTAGCGCGCGAGCCGCGTGCCGGTGAGACGAAAGACGCCGTTGCCGTACGTGCCGATCCAGAGGTTGCCGTCGCGATCGTGATGCAGCGCGGTGACCTGATCCTTCGGCAGTCCGTCGATCGGAACCACGCGCCCTTGCGCAAAGCGATCGAGACCGGTGGCGGTGCCGATGAGCAACTCGTCGTCGTGCGCGAGCAGCGTCACCACGGCGTCGCTGGCGAGTCCCGCGATCGGCTCGAGCCGGCCGCCGGCGTAGCGAAAGAGTCCGCGCGAGGTGCCGAGCCACAGCGTGTCGCCGGTGAGTGCGAGCGCCGTGATGGGCGAAAGCGGCAACGGCAAACGCAGTTCGCGCGGGCCGCGTTGCGTGACGTGAATGATCCGCCCCTTCGCGGTGCCGACCCAGACACTGCCGTCGCGCGCGCCGGCGATCGCCTTGATGATGCCGAAGTCCGTTTCGAGCGGAATGGTCTCGAAGCGGCCGTTGCGCACGCGCACGAGGCCGTCGAACGTGCCGAGCCACAACGTGCCGTCGGCGGTACTGGAGAGCGTGTCGATGCTGGAGTTGAGCAGGCCGGGCGCGTTGGTCTTGTCGAAGACGCGGAACGTTTCGCCGTTGAAGCGGACGAGGCCTTCGTACGTGGCCAGCCAGAGATAGCCGTCCGCGGTCTGAGCGATGCCGCGCACGGTTCCGTGAGGCAGTCCGGTCTCGACAGTCCACGATTTCCGGACGTACTGCGAGATCGCACGGTCGGACGGTAAGGCATCGAGGTCGAGCGCCCCCACCATCGCCAGCGCCACGACCAACCAAAGGCGTCGCACGTTTTTCCTCAGTGCGAGCACGGTAAAGCGTTCAGGCACGGCGGTCAATTAGGTGGAAGGACGGAGGGAAACCAATCGGTCAACGCGACGCGCGCTTCGGCGCGAACTTGACCGCGATCCGGTTTTCGCCCGTGCGCACGTTGACCTGAATCGGGGCAAGCATCGCCGGCGCCGCGGCGAGAATCGATTCCGCCTCGTCATCGGTGCGATACGGCCAGAGCTCGTACCCGCCGCTCGGAATGTTCTCGAGATGCGCCTCCCCATCCGCGCCGGTCATGAGCACCACGCCCAGCTCCTCGGCCACCGCCTGCGGAATCATCTCGCCGTTGTAGCGCAGCAGCAGCGCGATCGGCGGCATCGCCCCGCCGCTGGTCGTCTGTGTCTTCAGATGCAGGGACGACGTGGTGTGCGGCAGATGAATCGGCACGCGCCCGTGCTCGGCATCGCGTGCGATGCGCAGCATCGCGAACGGACCTTCTTCGGGAACGACGAACAACGTCGCCGCCTCACCGTTCGGGAGCGCGACCGTGGCGCGTCCGTCGGCGTCGGTGGTCGTGCGTGCGCGGACACGCGCCTCGGTCACGGCGAAGATCTGTGCGTTTGCCGCCGGATCTTCGTTGCGATCGAGAACCATCACCGCGAGCGTGCGGCCGCGCTGCACACGGAACTCGAGCTCGCGCAGGCGCGCGTCGTCCCCGAGCGTGAACGTCACCGCCTCCGGTTCGAGATGCTCACCCGTGAACACGCGCACGGTGTGCCGTCCGTACCGGATGCCGGCGAAATCGAAGCGGCCGTCGGGGCCGGTGATGAGATGCGCATGTTCCTCGCGACCTTCGAGCTTCGTCTGCAGCGCGATCGTCGCCCCGGCGAGCGGCGCCCCGTTTTCCGCATCGCGCACGATGCCTTTGATGCGTCCGTCCGGCACCACGATGTGAATCGTTTTCCCATCGATCTCCAGCGTATCGGTGTACGCGGTCGGCAGCGCCGGGCCGCGTACCTCGGTGACGAACGTGCCGCGCTGCCACATCGGGACGCGGAACGAGCCGTGCTCATCGAGTGTCACGCCGGCGCGCCATCCGAGCTCGCGATGGCGAAAGAGCACGCCGCCGCGATGCGCGGTGTCGCCGAAGGAGACCTCCCCGCTGAGCGTGAACGGCTGCACCTCGATCGTCGTGCGGCGCACGTCGTTCGTGCCGAGGGCGATCTTCGTTCCGAGTTGCTCGGTGGCGCCGGGGCCGCGCAGGAGCAGTTGATAGACGCCGGGAGCGAGATCGTCGAAGCGCACACGGCGTTCGCCGGGAGGCAGACGCGCGTGCTCTACTTCGCTCCAGGAATCGTCGCTGCCACGCAGGAAGAGATCGACTTCGAGCGGCTGCTTCGTTCCTCGAATCGTCGCTTCGATCGTTCCTTCCGCGCGGGCGGAAAACGTGGCGAGCAGCAGCAACATCACCATGAAACGCATCAGACTCTCCTCGAGACGAAATCCGAGACGCGGGATGGATGGGAAATCAGCGCGTGGCGGGTTGCTGCTGCGGCTCGGCCGCGGCGAGGCGCGGCTCCGAGGACTGCGGCTGCGGCGCTTCGTCGAGGCGTTCGACCGACGCGACCACGAAGTCCGCCAGGAGCGGCTCCTCGGTATCGACGAACGGATGCGGACCGGTACACCAGGTGCCGGAGAAGACGCACGAGCCGGACGTGTCGTCGCAGAACGGGTAACCGCCGTTGACGGCGATGGCGCAGCGCGTTCCGGCGGAATTGCACTTGCGGCAGTGATCGGCGAACGCCAGCGGCGCGGCCGTGAGGACAATGGCCAGGAGCAGAAGCGAAATCAGACGTTTCTTCATCGAAGTCTCCTTCATTCGTTCGGGCATTCCCGCGTCTCGGTGAGTCAGGATGGAAGGAAGTATAGCGATACGGATAGAGACGTTTTGTCTGATCGGCGCATCTCATGCATGAGGCTGGTGTTCCTCGTGCTGACGATGCTCGTTTCCGCGGCGGCGCAATCCCAGGTCGCGTTTCACTACAAGAACGTGCTCACCGCGTCGGAGCTGGCGTGGTATTCGCGATTCGAGCTGCTGGTCACGCACGATCCGCTGCCGCGCGCGCAGGTCGATGCGCTGCACGCGAAGGGGACCCGGCTGCTGCTGTACGAATGGTCGGTGGCGTTCTATGCCTCGCTGGCGACGCCGTGGCAGCGTTCGCTGCCGCCGGCCGCGCTGCTGAACGCGCGACCGTTGCGCGGGCATGTCGGCGCGGCTGATGCCGATGCGTTCTACTTCGATCCCGCGTCTCCGCAACACTCGCGCGAGCGGGCGCGCGCACTGGCGGAGAAACTGCGGGCAATCGGCTACGACGGTGCGTTCTTCGATACGACCACGCAGGAGAGCGTGCATCCCGCGGCGCTGGCGGAGTTCCGGCGCCGTCATCAGGAAGACTACGACGTCGCCTTCGCGCGGTTTCTGCGTACGCTGCGGCGCGAATGGAAGAACGGAGTGATCGTCACGAATCAGGGCTATCGCGCGGCCGCGCACATCCTGCCATTCGTCGACGTCGACATCAGCGAGAGTCTGATCACGCGTCCGGTGAAGGGGCGCTTCGTGCTGCGTCCGTGGCTCGATCCGAACGATCCGTGGAACAGCATTTCGTACCTGATGCGGAAGCTGATCGCGCCGGCGCAACGCGCGTATCCGAAAGTCCGTTTCGTGCACCTCAACTACCTCGACGTGCTCGATGAGGCGGCGGTGGCGCGCATCGTGACGATCGCGAGGATCTACGGCGCGGAGGCGTTCGTCGCGCAGCCGTCGATCTCCGGCGGCACGCGAGGCGAGGCCTACTTTCTCGACCTCGGCAGGCCGCGCGCCCGCGTGGAGTCGACCGCGAAGCGCACCGCGTATCGCTTCTTCGCGCGCGGTCTGGCGGCAGTGAATTTCGGCAGCACGCCGTTGCTGATTCCGAACGAGGCGCGCGCGACGTACGAGAACGTCGTCACGAAAAAAACGACGCGCGCGGCGCAGATCCGCGTCCCACCGGGAGAATGCGTGCTGATGAGGCGTCGATGATCGAGGTGCGCGAGGCGACGGCGGACGATCGCGGTGCGATTCTGCGCTTGCGCGCGCGCTGCTTCGCCGGCGAAGACGCCGAGAAGCGCGAGCCCCGTTTCTGGGATTGGGAGTTTCGTGGCGGCCGCATGTTCGTCGCCGAGGAGGAGGGCAACGTGGTTGCGCACCTCGGCCTGGTCGCGCAGCCGCACGTGGTGGGCGGGATGCGCGTTCCGGCGTTTCTCGCCGTCGATGCGATGACCGACCCCGCGTATCGCGGGCGTCAGCTGTTCGCGCAGGTGGCGACGTACGCGCGCGATGCGCTCTCGAACGTGGCGGCATTCAGCGGTGCCTGGCAGATCCGCGGCGCGGTGTTGCGTGGCATCACTGCCGGCGGCTGGTCCCGCGCCGATGCCGCGCGCGTGCTGATTCGTCCGATCCTGCCGCTGCGTCTGCGAGCCGGTCGCATGGAGCCGATGCGCGACGTGCAGGCGATGTCGTCGATCGCCGGCGCATTCTTCGGCGACACCGCTCACGTCGACCGCACGCCGGAGTGGCTGCAGTGGCGGTACTTCGACAATCCGCTGTGGCGCTACGAGGTGACCGGGACGAACGACGCGTATCTCGTCACGCGCCGTACGAAATTGAAAGGGATCGAGACGCTCGCCATCGTCGACGTGGCGTGGCGCCGCGAAGGCGATGCGCGCGCGTTGCTCGCGCACGCGCTGCGCGGTGCCCGGACGCCGATCGCGGCGACGCTGGTCACGCGCGCGCATCCGGCGTACGGCTGGTTTCTGCGCCGCGGCTTTCTCCCCGGACCGCATCGTTTCCACTACCTCGTGAATGCGTTCACGCTGGAGGGAAGCCCGCGCTGGGCGCTGGCGTGGGGAGACACGGATCATCTATGACACCGCGCTGTCCTGTCTGCGAGCAGAGCCGCTTCGCGCCGCGGCGCGTGCTGCCGAATCTCGCGATCATCCGTTGCGAAGAGTGCGGTCTGCGCATGAGCGAGATCGAGCGAACGAGCCGCACCGGCTACGCGCATGTCGACGACGACGCCTACGCGCGCTCCATCGCGGCGGTGCGCCGCGAACAGGCCCGCCGGATCGTCGGCGCCGTACGCGATCGCGGAACGTGGCTCGACATCGGCTGCGGCTACGGATACGTGCTCGACGAGGCGCGGCGCAGCGGCTTCGCCATTCGCGGAGTCGAGCCCGACGCGAAAGCGGCCAGCGCGGCGCGCGGGCGGCTCGGCGAGGGAATCGTGCGCGCGGACGACGGCCGCGGCGCGGAGGTGATCTCCACGCTCGACGTGCTGGAGCACATTCCGCTCGAGCGCCTCGATGCGTTCGCGGCGGACATTCATCGCCGCGCGAACGTCTGGGTGATCAAAGTGCCGTCGATCGATGGACTGTTCTATCGCGCCGCGCACGCGCTGCTGCCGTTCACGCGCGCCGCGGTGCAGCGGCTCTGGCAATCGGAGCACGAACATCCGCACACGCTCTATTTTTCGGAGGCGACGCTCGCGCGCTTCGTGAGGAAGCACGGCTTCGAGGTCGAGCGCATCGACTACCTCGAAGAGGTGCCGCCGTCGACGGTGCGTGCACGATTGCGAGTCGATCCGACGCTGCGCGCGTGGCAGGTGCATGCGGCGGTGCCGGCCGCGCACCTGCTCAGTCGCGTGGAGCGGTGGCGGCGGAAGTCGGACGCTCTTCTGCTGCTGGCTCGATCGCGCCGCCGTTGACCGGCTCGCGCGGCATGGCCTGCAGGTCGAGATTCACGGCGTTGATCAGCAGCTGAATGCCGACCGTCACCAGCAGCGACGACAACACCACCGTGCCGGTCGGCGCCGCGAGGCGATGGCTCGCGTACCACCACCAGTTGTACCCGCCGTACAACATGCCGGCGAGCAGCAGCGGCAGTCCCGCCAGGATGTGAAACGACTCGAGATTGAAGTCGTAGACGAAGTTCTTGAGCACGATGCGCCGCGCCAGCGACGCGAAGAGGCGTCCCGGAAACTGCCGCAGCACGCGGGTGATGGAGAGGCTGGACGTTTCTCCCGCGTAGCGCGCCGGTATCGGCACTTCCTTCACTACGGCGCCGAGAACGTAGAGGTGGCTGAGCATCGAGGTCTCGAAGAAATACGTTTCGTCGATCTTGTGCAGCGGCAGCTGGGAGAGCACGTCCGCGCGAATGGCGACGAACCCGTTGGTCGGATCGAAGCAGTGCCAGTAGCCGGTCGCCGCTTTCGCGAGAAAACTGAGGGCGACGTTGCCGATGCGCCGCACCGGCGGCATGACCCGCACGGCCGCGAGATCGCGAAAGCGATTTCCTTTCGTGTAGTCGGCGGTGCCGTCGACGAGCGGCTGCACGAGCTGCGGCACGAGCCACAGTGGCATCTGTCCATCGCCGTCGATCTTGACGACGATGTCCGCGCCGGTCTCGAGCGCCTTGCGGAAGCCGGTGATCATCGCCCCGCCGACGCCGCGATTCCGTTCGTGATGGATCACCGTGATGCGCGGATCGAGCTGCGCGTAGCGTTCCGCGAGCGCGGCCGTCTCGTCGCGCGAGGCGTCATCGACCACGATGATCGTGCGGATCAGCGCCGGAATCTGCCGCAGCACGTCGCCGAGCTCGCGGGCCACGTTGTACGCGGGGATGACCGCGGCCACGTGCGCATCCGGACGGCGCTTGAGCGTCAGTCGGGCCAGCGTCATCGGGCCCCCTGCGCGAGCTGCCGCACTTCTTCGTCGCTCCGTTCGATCACGTAGACGCGCACGTGCTCGTCGTCATGCGCGATGCGGATGTTGCGGTGGCTGAGCTGGTAGAGGAAGCACCAGGTCTGGAGCCGCTGCTGGAGATCGCTGCGCGAGAAGCGCGCCGCCCAGGTGTTGATCTGAAAGTGATGAGGAAGTTTTTCGACCACGATGTAGACGTATTTCGTTGGAATCGGGAGCCGCGGATCTTCGGGATCGTATTGTTCGAGAAAATCGGCCGCGGCGAGATGAAATCCCTTGCCGAGGACCATCGGAAATTCCTGACCGTAGGTGACCAGCGTCCAGGTGAACGGCTCGAGACGACGCTCGAGGTCGAGCACGGTGAACGCGGTCGCACTATAGCCGGAGTAGTTGATGAGGCGATCGTTGGCATCCGCGACCGGCACGCGCGCGAGCCACATCAGCAGCGCGACCCCGATGGCGATGTTCGCGATCGGAACCCGCGCCAGCCGCAGGCGCGCGAGCTCGAAGAGCGCGATGCCGAGGAGCATGGCCATCGCCATCGCCAGCCACGAGGAGTTCCTGCGTACCTCGACGACCTCCGGCCATCCGAAGCGCGAAGCCACATGGGTCGCGGAAAACGCGAGCACCGCCAGCGCGGGCCACAACAGCTCGCGACGTCCGAGCAGCGCGCGCACGAGGAACAGGAGCGCCAGCACGACGCAGGCGAGGAACACCGGCGTGATGGCCACCCACGTGACGATGCGCGCCACCTCTCCTTCGCGCAGGAACGGGAAGTAGTACATCGCCGTGCTCGCCGCATCGACGTCGTTGGTCTGCACGCGGCTGTAGCGGAGGTACCCGAGCATCCAGGTCGAGCCGAGCGCGATGCCGGCGGCGCCGGCGAGTGCCGGTTTCCAGAGCGAGCCGCGCGTGACGAGCACCGTGATGGCCGAGAGGATGACCAGCGGCACCGCCACGCCCGGATGAACGGCGGCGATCGCGGCGGTGCAGAGGAAGTAGCCGGAGCGCGCGAATGGATTGTCGCGTGCTCCCGCTTTCGCGCTCGCGCTCCAGCGCATCAGGAACATTGCCGCCGGAAAGAGGAACACGATGGCCAGTTCCTGCGGCAGCGTCGCGGTCTGTCGCTGGAAGACGGTGGCCAGCACGTCGTACTCGCCCTGGGTGGGAGGGATCTCGCCGGCGCGCAGTTTCACGAAAGCGCGACCCTCGGCGTCGTTCGTCGTGGCCACGCTGCCGCCGAGGAAGAAGTACTGTGCGGCGCCGCCGGTCATGGTGGCGAAGAGGAGTCCGGCGATCAGTCCTGCGCGCAGCGATCCGGCCAGGCGTCGGGTCACGTCCGCGACGGCCACCGTCATCAGCACGCCGACGATCGAGCCGAAGAAATTCATCAGCAGAATCGCGTCGACGTTGGTCAGCTCGTGAATGGCCATCAGGAGGAAATGCATGCCGCGCGGATACGGCCCCCACGCCGGATCGACCTGACGCCCCTGCTCGAGCAGGCGGAAGAGATAGAGGTGCGCGTAGGTATCGGAGAAGCCGAGGTTGGCCGTGGTGAACGGGCGGATGAGTCGCAGCGCCGCGGCGATCGCGATCAGCGCGAGCCATCCCGCCAGGTTTCTCGAGGGAAGCATGCGCAACCTTCTGGTTGCATTTCGCAGAAGCCGCTTCGCGCGGCGGCGCACGTTCACGCGTCCTTCGAGAATGTTGATCGACGAGACCACGACCGCGCGATAGACGTCGCGCACCAGCGCGAAGGCGGGCCGTCCGGTGGTGTGCGCGCGGGTCACCAGAATCACGGCCGCGAGAGCGACGAGCAGCGTGAACGTCGAAAAGATGTTGAAGAGCGTCAGCAGCTGCCCGAGCAGCGTGAGCCCGATGGTGCAGGCCGCGAGGCACCACCAGAACCATTCGAAGCGATCGAGCGACTCCGGCCTGCGCCGCGCGAGCGCGGGCACGGCGAGCACCAGCAGCGCCATCGCCAGCACGATGCGCAGCAAAGCGTCGAAGGCCAGAAGCGCGTACATGATCAGTAGGCCGCGTAGTACGACGTGTCGAGCTCGGCGAGCACGCGGCTCATCGAGCGTTGGGTGAGCAGGAAGAGCACGATCGATCCGCCGAGCAGTCCGAGCGCGGCGAAGGAGTAGTGAATGGCCCGGCTGCAGACGAAGCCGATGGCGATGTTCGTGGCCAGCGCGATGGCCACCGCCCGCGCCACGAGCTCCACGCGCGAGAGCGTGAGCAGCATCAGCATGTTCTGCACCGCGAACATGTAGATCACGTACGCGATGGCCGCGATCCAGAAGACGCGCGTGGTCGTGGCCGAGATCAGCGGCTCGTGAAAGCTCGGTCCGGCGTGGGCGCGCAGAAAATCCGCGATGAAGATCGCCAGCGCAAACGCGACGATCGAGGCGAGGCCGAGGTGCAGCATGCGCGCGCGCTGGGCCCGCCGCGCGTCGTCGAGAAAGAGCTGCGCGTCGCCGGCCTTGATCCGCTTTTCATTCGGAATGAGCGTTTCGGAAAAGCGGCGCGCGGCATATTCGACCATGCCGCTCAGCACCATCACCACGACCAGCGCGAGATCCATCCCGAGCTCGTAGCGCACGTTCAGCCAGAAGCCGTACGGCGGAAAGTCCTCGCGGCCGGCGTGCGACGTCCAGGCGATCATGCGGTCGGCGAAGAGGAACGTGTTGGACAGCAGGCCGTACAGAAAAAAGCGCGAGGTGCTGTAGACCAGCACCGTGAGGCGCGGCGGATTCACCGGCTCCGCGGCCGACCGGTCGCGGGCGATGCGATTGAGATGGCGCAGTGCGATGCCGAAGGTGAGCACGTCGGCGACGAAGAGCCCGACGGCATTCGCCGCCACCGGCCCGAGCTGCAGCAGCAGTGCCGCCGCGAGTACCGCTCCGAGGGCGATGGCCGTGGTCAGCGCAAACAATCCGGTCTTGCGCAGCAGGTAGAGCATCGACCAGTTCAGCCACAGCACCGACAGCGCCGCGTAGTAGCCGGCGGCCATCAGCATCATCGACCACGGCAGCATCTCGAAGGCGAAGTTGATGAAGAGCGCGAGCGGCACGAGCGCGAGCACGATCCGCAGCGAGACCGAATACGCATGCAGCACGGTCCAGCGCGCGAGCCAGCCGTCGTTTTGGTAGATGTGAAAGAGGCCGCGGCGGACGATGGCCTGGCTGAAGCCGCCGGTGACGACGTAGCTGGCGATGAAGCCGAGGGCGATGGCGCTGCCGGTGCGCGAGTCGAGATCGATCGCGCCCCAGATGCCGTAGCCCCAGACGAGCATCACGATGGCCTGCAGCGCCATCGGCACCGAGAACGAGAGCCCGGTCAGGTAGTAACGGAGAAAGCGGCCGATGGCGCTGACGCGTTCTTCGTCCTCTCCTTCGATGAAGAGGCGGAACGCGCCGTCCTGGAAGCGCGCGTAGAGGCGATGGGCGAGAGAGAAGAGATCGCGTTCGCCGTACGCGCGCGCATCGACGTCGCGCAGCCCCATCACCTCGAGCTGGGCGGCGATCTCCCACGCGTCTTTCGGCGCGCCGATGAGGTCGATGATCTGCTGCCCGAGGTCGTGAGTCGCGTCGCGCGCCTCTTCGACGGCGGCGCTCATGCGGCCATCCGCTTGCTGAGATCGCGGTAGAGATCGAGATAGCTGCCGATGGCGTGATCGAGCCGGAACTCGTCGAGCACGCGCGCGCGGGCCTTCGCGCCGAGGCGCTGGCGCGTGGCCCGCGAATCGAGCAATGTGCGCACTTCGCGTGCGAACGCTTCATCGTCGCGCGGCTTCACCAGCACGCCGCAGCCTTCCAGCGCCTCGCTCACGCCGCCGACGTCGCTCGCGACCACCGCCTTGCCGCACGACATCGCCTCGAGCACCGAGTACGGAAACGCTTCGGAGATGCTGGTGAGCAGCACCACGTCCGCGTCGTGCAGCGCGGCCACGACGTCGGGCGCGGGGGCGCCGAGCGTCACGACGCCGTCGAGCTTCAGATGCGCGCGCAACGCGAGCACGCGTTTGTAGTACCTCTCGTCCGCGACCGCGCCGAAGACGGTGAAGCGGACGCCGGGATGCGTTTCCCGCACCCGCTTCGCAACGCGCAGAAACGTCTCGATGTCTTTCAACGGATCGATGCGCGCGGTGGCGACGACCTGCGCGGACGATGTTTCGGGACCGAGCGTCCAGACGTCGGGATCGACGCCGTTGTAGATCACCCGGATCTTGTGCTGCGGCGCGCCATGCGCCACTTCCCAGCGCGTGTTGTAGTGGCACACCGGTGCGATCACGTCGGCGAAGTGATAGTTCGCCCGCACGATCGCGGTGATGAGGTTCAGCAGGAACTGCTTGCAGAAGAAGAGACGGCGGAAACGCGAGAGAAACAGATACTGCTCGCGCAGATAGACGCCGTGCTCGGTGAGGATCATCGGCGTGCCGTGCCGCACTTTCGCGGTGATGCAGGGGATGCCGCAGAACGCGGCGGCCGTGGCATGCGTGACGTTCACGCGCGGCGGCCGCGCGTTGAGCACGATCAGAAATCGATAGAGCCAGCGGAGGCATTCGGTGAGATCGAACAGCGACGGCAGGCGATGCTCGGGCCCCGGCAGCGGTTCGCGCGACCGTTTGCTGAAGGCTTCCATCTCCGCGCGGAACGCGCGCCACGTGGCCGGAGCCTTGAACGTGTCGTTGTAGTCGCAGGCGCGGAAGTAGTCCTCCATCGCCACGAGCGTTCTGCCGAAGCGTTCGACGTCGCTGCCGCCGTTCACGAACGCGAGAAACTCGCGCAGCAGCGGCACGAACTCCGTTTCGACTGCCTCCGCCGAGGTCTGGCGTTTCCGATCGAAAAGCGTGGCGAACGGGATGTCGGTGATGAACTCGGCCGGCTCTTCGACGCCCCACAGCGGGACGTTGAGAATGCGGCGCACGTTCGGCGGCGGCTCGTATTTGAGCTCGATGTGCGGGTTCATCATCAGCGGCAGCAGCGTGTAGCGCACCTCCGGCGTGTTGCGCAGCAGCGCATCGCACCAGGTGCTCACGCCGCCCGCCGCATGCGGGTACGTGCCCTCGGTGGTCATCAGGACGGAGAGCGTCACCGCGGCGTCTCTCCGGCCGTCGCCGTCGCGATCATCGCCTTCTTCTGCATCCGGGCCCGGCGCGCTTCCTGTTCGAGGCGCCATCGTTCCGCGCGAACGGCCAGGAGGTCGCTCTCGCGCTTCGCCACTTCGAGCACGGCGTCGAAGAGATCCGACTCCGTGCGCACGCCGCTGAGGACGAGCCGCGTCACCGATTCCTGCCGCTGCTTCGCCAGCGCGATCTGTTTCTCGAGTATCTCGACGCGACGATCGGCCGCGTTCATCGCCAGCGTCATCTGGTTACCGCGCGTCCGCGTGGCCGCGGCAGCCGCGGTTCTCATCCGCTCCGCCTCTTCGAGCTCGAGCTGCGCCTCGGCCAGACGCATGGCGGACGCGGCATCGACGGACGGCAACGTGAACGAGAGGCGCAGACCATAAATCCCGTACGCGGCATCGTCGGCGGCGCTGCGAAACCTCTCCGGCACCGAGGCCACGCCGCCGAAGGCGGAGACGAGAAACCTCGGACGGCGCTGCCACTGCAGCTCTTCGACGACGAGCTGTTTCTGCGCCGCGTACAGCGTGGCGCGATCGACGAGCGCATCGCGCTCGACCAGCTGCTCCAGACTCACCGATTGAATCGCGGCGCTTTCCTTCGCATCGGGATGGGAATCGAGATCGATCGAGGCCAGCAGGGTCTCGTTCGAGCTGTTGCCGGTGAGCTGTTTGAGTCGGGCCTCGGCGTCCATGCGCGCCAGCTCGTAGTCGAGCCGCTGCGATTCGGTCGCCAGCGCCTGTTCCTCCCAGTTCGCCGCCGTCGTGGAGGTGATCTGGCCGAGCTCGAGCATCGTTCTGGCGCGCTCGCGCAGCACCGCCGCGTGCCGGACACCGTCTTCCATGAGCTGCATGCGCCGCTGCGCGACGTACAGATCGATGAACGCGTCGAGCGTTTCGCGAAACACCTCGTCAGCCTCGTCGAGCGCGCGTCTGCGGAACAACTGTCCGGAGGTTCGTGCGAGCGCGAGCCGCCGCTGGCGCGACGCTCCTTCGAAGAGCGGGTAGTCGACGTTGATCAGCAGCGAGAGCGCGTCGAAGCGCAGCACGCCGTTGTTCGCGAGCTCGATGTTTTCGGCGCGCTGCGCGGCCGCCTCGACACGTAATGCCGGCAGCATCGGACCGAACGGTTCCTGCAGCCGCGCGATACCGGCGTTGAACGCGGTGTCGACGCCGCGCGTTTGCATGGCGCGGTCGAGCGCGGCCTCGAACGTGACGCTGGTCTCGGCCCGCGTGTTCGACGCGAGGATCAAGAGGAGTACAGCAGAGAGTCGGCGCATCGCTGCTTCACCTCACCGTGATGATTGCGGTCGTGCCCGGTTGGAGCACGCCGTCAGGATTCGACACTGGAACCGAGATCGTCGCGCCCGCGCCGGCGGCGGGAGGAATCACCGTTTTGATCGAGGCGCGGAAACGGCGCGGCGGCACCGTGAACACCTTCACCTCGACCGGCATGCCGGCGCGCACGTGACGGAGCAGCTCCGGCGCGATCGTGCCGCGCACTTCGAGCGTCGAGGCGTCGGTGATTTCGAGAAGCGGATCGCGCGGGAAGATCGTGTCTCCCGGCGCCGCGAGGAGGCGCGTGACGATGCCGCCGATCGGAGCGGCGACCTGCAACTGTCTGCTGCGGTCTTCGAGGATCGCCATCTCCGCGCGCGCCCGCTCGACATCGAGCTGCAGCAGCGCCGGATCGCCGCTCTGCGTCTGCGCCGCGTTCGCGTTCTCGAGGTTCTTTCGCTCCGCGCGAAGATCGCGGACGGCGGCGTCATATTCAATGCGGGCGAGCTCGAATTCGTCTTTGGTGATGTCGCGCGTGGCGAAGAGTTTCTCGAAGCGATCGAGGCGCGATTTCCTGTTGTCGACGATGGCCTGGGCGATGCGGATCCGTTCCCGGGCATCGCCGTCGTCGCTGGTGCTTCTCTGCACGCGTTTCGGGTTTTGCGTCTGACGCAAACGATATTCGGCGAGGGCGAGCTGCGCGCGGCTGTACGCGAGAGAGCGCTGCAGCGCGGGATTGGCGATGGTGATCACGATCTCGCCGGCGCGCACGGTGCCTCCTTCGTGGGCGTGCACCGCTCCGACGCGCCCGTCGGATGGGGCGACCACCGTGGCCATGCGCGGCCGCGCCACCTCGGCCTTGATCTCGAGCGCCGGCACTTCGGCAGCCACGGCTTCCTGACGCTCACGACACGAAACCAGCAACCCACCAGAGGCGGCAACGAATACGACCACGCGAAGCCGTGCGTTCACAAACTCTTTCTCCCGGAGGCCGAATTCTTGCAACGCGCCCGTGCAAGACACAGGCCGCGCTCGGTACGTGGAGCGTGGCACACTCATGGCCACGAGTAAATCGCTCGAACGCACTCTTTTCTCGATCGCGATGTTCGTGACGTGCGCCCTCCTCACCGGCGCGCTGCTGATCGTTGCGATCGTCGACGTCGTGACGACACGCCGCGAGCTCTCCGACGCCGCGGCGGCCGCATCGCCGCGCATCGAGACCTCGGTGCGTTCCGGCGACGTGCAGCACGCGCTCGACGGCATGACCGCCATCGCCGCGGCAAGACTCTACGCGCGCGACGGACGCCTGCTCGCCGAAACGCCGCGACGCGCGTTGCGGCCGGGACTGTCGACGCGCCTCGCGGCGATGCTCGCCGCCACGGAGATCGTCTGCACGCCTGGCGCGGATGGCTCGACGTTCTGCGCCGAGGTTTCGGCCGCGGCGCTCGCGATCCGCATTTCGTGGTGGCTGCGCATTCTGGCCACCGGCTTCGCGGCCGGCCTGCTTCTCGGCGCCGGCGTCGGGTGGCTCCTGCGGCGCGCGTTGTTCCGTCGCGTGCAACCGATCGTCGAGGTCGTCGAGCGCATGACGCGCGGGCGCGATTACTCGCAACGCGTTCCTGCGCAACCGCGCGGCCTGGTCGGCACGCTCGGTCAATCCCTCAACGCGCTGGCCGAACGGATGCATCAGCAGGAGGCGGCGTTCCGGCGTCACACCGTCGAACTGGAAGCGATGAACAAGGAGCTCGAGGGATTCGCGTACGCGGTGTCGCACGATCTCCGCGCCCCGCTCAGCTCCGTCGATGGATTTGCGCAGGCGCTGAACGACGAATACGCCGGGCGCCTCGACGACGAAGGCCGCGAATATCTCTCGTGGATTCTCGAAGGGTGCCGGCAGATGCGCGAGCTCATCGAGGGGATGCTCGAGATGGCGCGACTCACGCGCGCGGAGCTCTCGCACGACGACGTCGATCTCAGCTCCATCGCCCGCTCGGTCGCCGATCAACTGCAGCAGCAGGCGCCGGAGCGGCAGGTCCGTTTCGAGATTCGCGACGGCGCGCGCGTCATCGGCGATGCGCGGCTGCTGCGCTCGGTGCTCGAGAATCTGATGAACAACGCCTTCAAGTTCACGCGCGGACGCAATGACGCGCGCATCGAATTCGGCGTGCTGCCGAACGGCTCCGACCCCGCCTTCTTCGTGCGCGACAACGGCGCGGGGTTCGATTCGTCGCAGGCGGCGAAGATGTTCCGTCCGTTCCAGCGCCTGCATTCCAGTCGCGAGTTCGAAGGCACCGGCATCGGCCTGGCCACCGTGCAGAAGATCGTCATGCGGCATGGCGGGAAGGCGTGGGCGGAAGGTGAAGTGGGGAAGGGAGCCACGGTGTATTTCACGACCGGACATACGCGCGACGAGCTGCCGCGGGAGATTCGGACATGACCGCCCGGCCGGTGCGCCTGCTGCTGGTCGAGGACAACGATCTCGATGCGGCGCGTTTTGCGATGGTGCTGCGGCGCGGCGGAATCGAGCCGCAGATGAAGCGCGTCGAAACGCGCGACGAAATGGCCGATGCGCTGCACGAACAGGAGTGGGACCTCGTGGTCAGCGATTACAACCTGCCGCGATTCTCCGCGCCGGAGGCGCTCGACGTCCTGAAGGCCAGCCGCAAGGATCTGCCGTTCATCGTCGTGTCGGGCGCGATCGGCGAGGAGACGGCCGTCGAATTGATGCGCGCCGGCGCGTCCGACTATCTGCTCAAGCACCGCATGACGCGATTGACGGCCGCGATCGAGCGCGAGCTGGCGCAGGCGCGCGAGCGCCGCGCGAAACGGCGGGCCGAGGATCTCTTCTATGCGGTTCTGCGAGCGTCGCCGCAGCCGAGCGTGATCGTCGATCGCAACACCAGAGCGATCGTGGACGGCAGCGACGCGTTTCGGAGAACGTTCGTGCAGGCCGAGGCGGCGCTGACGCTGTTCGATGCCATCGAGTTCACGCAGCCGGAACGGATCGACGCCCTTCTCGCGCGCGGCTCGGGAACGAGTCTCGGCACTGTCTACTATCGAGACGGCGTCGCTCACGTCGCCAATGTGCGCTGCTACAGCGTCGATCACGACGGCTCGAGTTACGCGTATCTCGTGCTCGACGATGTGACCGAGCAGAATTACCTGAAGGCGGCGTTCGACGCCGTGCCCGATCCTCTGCTGGTGTTGTCCTCGCGCCAGACGTTGCTTTATGCCAATCGTTCGGCCGAAGAGGTACTGGGGAGTCTGTACTTCAATGCCGACATCACGCCGCTGCTCGCGCGTCCGGAGCTCGGCGAACGGTGGTGGACCGAACGGACGCCGCGTGGCGAAGAGCGGCGCATCAACATGGAAGGGCAGACGTTCGAGGCCAGCAGCGTCCCGTTCCGTTTCGCCGGCGAGACCGATACGTCGACCATTCTCACGTTGCGCAACGTGTCGCAGGAAGCCGAATTGCTGCGGCTGGCCACGCACGATGCGCTGACCGGGATTTACAACGTCCGCTATTTCAACGAGGCATTGTCGAAAGCGCTGGAAAACGGCGGTGGCGCCATGGCCCTCATCGATCTCGATCGTTTCAAGCCGATCAACGACGAGCTCGGGCATGCGGCCGGCGATGCGGCGCTGATCACCTTCGCCAATACGATCCGCTCCGAGCTGCGTCCCGGCGACATCTTTGCGCGCCTCGGAGGGGATGAATTCGCGGTTCTCTTTCCCGAACGTTCCGTCGATCCCGCGCGCCGTCTGCTCGACGCCGTCTTCGCGCGTTTGACGCGTTCCCCGTTTCTGTTCGACGATGCGAAGCTCCATCTGTCCGCATCCGCCGGCGTCTGCGGCGCGGCGCCGGGCGAATCGCCCGATGCGTTCAAGAAACGGGTCGACGAGGCGCTCTATGAGGCGAAGCGTCAGGGGAAAGGTCGCTACGTCATCGGCTGATTTTCGCGAAAGGAACCGTAATGCCAGAACCGTCGTTCGGACTGCTCTTCGCCATCGGTGTGTTTGCCGGAATTCTCTCCGGTCTCTTTGGAATCGGCGGAGGGGTCGTCATCGTGCCGGCGCTCATCTACATCGCCGGATTCCGCCAGCACATGGCCACCGGGACGAGCCTCGCGGTACTGCTGCCGCCGATCGGCATCGCCGCGGCATTCGAGTATTACCGCAATGGCAACGTCAATTTCCGCGCCGCCTGGATCATCGCGGTGGCCGTCCTGATCGGAGGCTGGCTCGGCGCCGTCATCGCCAATCGCATGGCCGGCCCGCAATTGCGCCTGGCGTTCGGCATCTTCGTGGTCGGTCTGGGGATTTACCTGATTTACGGCGCCATGCTGCGCCTTGGCTGGCTGCGAACGTAATGCTCGGGAGGTTCACTTCCAGCGGAATGCGCATTTCTCGCAGCGCATGCCCGGTTTGATGAACGCGATCACCGGCCAGAAGACGAGCAGCAGCGGGATGAACAGCGTGGCGGCTTTCAGGCGATGCTTCCAGCGCGCCTGATGGATGGAGGTCGATCCGCAGGAAGGGCATTGCGGAGCTCCGGACGCCTCCTCGTCGGGCTCGACTTCGAGCGTCGCCAGCAGCGCGCGCGCTTCGTCTGCATCTTCCGGAGCGACCTGCAGGCGAACGCCGTGCAGCGCCGTTCCCATCTGCCAGTCGACGCCGGCCAGAAACTCGTCCGGAACCACCGAGCCGATTCCTTCGGCGTCGAGCAGCGACTGGGCGAGCTTCGCGGTCGCGAGATCGGGATAGTTCCCTACCGTCTGCATATGTGCGCGGCATGATACGCGCCGGACGCGCGCTGATTCGCGTATAACGACGCGCGATGATCGACGTCCTGTTCGCGCTCGACGAACCGCAGTACCACACCGTCCGCCTCGGCGAATCGAACCGCTTCCGCGGCGCCGCGCTCGCACTCTCGGGAGAGCCGGTGTCGTCGCTGCAGATCGAACGCGGCGACGCGACGCTTCTCGACGTGCCGGTGAACCGGCCGTGTCCCGAGCTCTCGTTTCTCGCGCTCCCGAATGCGGGAACGTCGCGTTTCGAGTTCGAGCTCGACGTCGATGCCGCAATGCCGGTCACCATTCGCGGGAACGGCAGAATTCTCTTTCGCTTCGATCCCGCGGAAGCACGACGTCCCGGGCTGTGCGAGCTCAATGCGCGCGTCGACGCGCTGCCGACTCCCCCGGGCGCGATCGTCGCGGTCACGCAGGGAGGCGATGACGCCCGCTCGTATCGCAATTCGGTCGTCTCGAGCTTCGTCACCAGTCAGATTCTTCTGCGCGAAGCAGGCGTCGATCCCGATGCGCTGCGCGCGGTGCTCGACATCGGCTGCGGCACCGGACGCCTGCTGATCGGCTGGCAGAACGGCGGGCGGCGCGCGGTCGGCGTCGACATGAACGCCGAGCTGATCGCCTGGAACAAAGCGAATCTCGGCGAGCTCGAATGGCATCAGAGTCCTCCGTTGCCACCGTTGCCGTTCGCGGCGGAATCGTTCGACCTGCTGATGCTCGCCTCCGTCTTCACGCATCTCCCGCTCGCGTGGCAGCGCGCGTGGGTCGTCGAATTTCAGCGCCTGCTCAAACCGGGAGGCGTCGTGCTGCTGACGCTGATGGGCGGCGTCTATCAGCGGACGATTCTCGATCCGCACGGCCGCGCGTTGTTCGAGCAGCTTGGCTATGTCGAGGGCATCGGCGGCGAGACCGGCTCGAATGCGTACAGCACCTACCACTCCGAGGCCTTCGTGCGCGAGCTCGTGCGTCCGCTGGAAATCAAAGCGATGTTCCCGAGCGGTACGTCGCCGCACAGGCCGCTGTCGTGGTTTCCGCTCGCGGCGTGGCAGGACGTGTATGTGTTGTGCAAGCGATGACGGTGGGGGAACTGATGTTCAAAGAGGCAAAAGCGTTTTCCAGTTTTTCGATCAACGACGTACAGAAGGCGAAGCAGTTCTACGGCGAGACGCTCGGCCTGGCGATGCAGGAGCAGGAGGAAGGACTCAGCCTCACGCTCGGCGGTGGCGGTACGGTGTTTCTCTATCCGAAGCCGAATCACGAGGCGGCCACGTTCACGGTGCTGAATTTCCCGGTGGCGAATATCGACGAGGCGGTCGCGGAACTGAAGAAACGGGGCGTGCAGTTCGAGCATTACGACACGCCGCACTTCAAGACCGGTCCGGACGGCATTGCCCGCGGCAACGAACATGCGCCGACCATCGCCTGGTTCAAGGATCCATCCGGAAACGTGATTTCGGTGATCCAGAGCTGAGCCGTAGAATCACCCGATGGCGCAACACATCGGAATCGTGGCCTGCTCCGCCGAAGGAGCCGCGCTCTGTTATCGCACGATCTGTGTCGAAGGAGCGCAGCTCCTCGGCCCGCACAAACATCCCGAGGTTTCGATGCATACGCATTCCCTCGGCGATTACATGGACTGGATCTATCGCGATGACTGGCAAGGCGTCGCGGAGCTCATGCTCTCCTCCGCGCACAAGCTCGCGCAGAGCGGCGCGAATTTTCTGATCTGTCCCGACAACACCATCCATCAGGCCATGCCGTGGGTGCTGCCACGCTCGCCGCTGCCGTGGCTGCACATCGCCGGCGTCGTCGCCGAGCAGGCCCGCGCGCGCGGATTTCGAAAACTGGCCCTGACCGGCACGCGCTGGCTCGTCGAGAGCGAGGTCTATCCCGAACAGCTGCGTGCGCAAGGCGTCGAATTCGTGCGTCCCGAGCGCGAGGAGCGCGAAGAGATCAATCGCATCATCATGGACGAGCTCGTGTACGGCGTCTTCAAGCCGGAACAGATCACGTATTTCCAGCAGGTGATCACGCGCCTGCAGGGCGAGGGCTGCGATGCGGTGGTCCTCGGCTGCACCGAGATTCCGCTGATCCTCAACGACGCGAACTCGCCGCTGCCGACGCTCGATTCGACACGCTCGCTCGCACGTGCGGCGTTGCGGAAGGCGGTCGGGACGTAGATACTCTTCGGCATGCCCGAAGAGACGCTCCTGCACCCGACGGCCGGGTCCGATGCCCCTGTGCCGGTGACCTCCGCATCCGCCGCGACCATCACGCCGGAATCGGTGGTGGTGGTGACGAAGGAAGGGGAAGTCGATTACTCCCGCTATTCGGTGGGAGACACGCTCAAAGGCGTCACGATCGCAATGCTCGTCTTTCAGGATGAGAACGCGATCGTCTTCGCCGATGCCGCGGGCGACATCTCGTTCTATCACTCCCTCGGCGCGCGTGGAGACGCGGTCGGCGTGCAATTCCATCGCATCGTGTCGAAGACGATCGCGAAATTGCGGCATGCCTATCGACGCGCGGTCACCGATCTCTTGGCCACCGCCATCGCGGAGTCGCTGAACAGCAAGACCGACGAGGGCATTCGCAGTGCCTTTGCGCCGGTCGATGCCTTCATCGACAACATCGCACACGTCTTCGGCTACACGGACGAATGGGTCGTTTACCTCGATGCACAAGTGAATCTCGTTTGTGATTACCCGACCGTGACCGAACAGGCGGCTCCGCTGCTGACGGAGTTTTATCGATTGCAGCAGCTCGCCGAATCGGCCCTCGACGCGGACGAGAACCGGGCTCTCAAGAAGATTCTCGGAACGGAGCTGGCCATCGCCTTACAACGCACGCCGGCGCCCGATCCGGCCGACGCTTTTTCGGCGTCGCGCGATTACATCCAGCTGCGCAATGAATCGCACATGCGCGCGGTGTACATCTTCTCGAGCCTCGCCGCGGCGGTCGTGTTCGGCATCGCCGCGTACTTCGTCATCAACGACGATCTCGGCCTGCTCCTCGGCACGGTCGGCGGCATCATCGGCGCGGCCATCTCGGTCCTGCAGCGTTCGGCCACGCTCGAGATCCGCCGCTTTCTGCCGCGCGGGCAGGTGATCATGCAGGGCGTGGTGCGCATCACGCTCGGTCTGTTGTTCGGCCTGCTCATCGTCTCCGCGTCACGCGCGAACGTCGCTCTCGGCTCGTTTGCCTCGAGCGTCAATTCGTTGTTCCTGGCCGGGGTCGCCGCGGGATTCAGCGAGCGGTTCGTGCCGGACCTGCTGACGAAGATCACTACCGATGGCGATTCAGGCGGCGGCACAAAATGAGGCCACGCCTTCGGCGGGCAGCGGTTTCGCGTAGAGAAATCCCTGCAGGAGCGTGATGTCGAAGCCGCGCAGGCATTCGACGTCGTCTGGCTCTTCGACCCCTTCGGCCACGACCTCGGCGCCGAATTCGCGCGCCAGCTGCGTGACGGCGGAAACGACCGCGCGCCGTTTCGGATCGGCGGAGCACGACAGCACGAAGTAGCGGTCGAGTTTCAGGTAGTCGGGGCTGACGTCGATCAGCATCTTGAAATTCGATTGCCCGAGGCCGACGTCATCGACCGCGAGCTTCGCGCCGGCCGCGCGCAGCTGCGCGATCGCTTCGAGAAAACTGCGGCCGTCCCACGGCGGCGCGTGCTCGACCACTTCAACGGTGATGCGCTTCATCGCGATGGCGTGCCGCGCGGCGACGGTCTGCAGGAACGGCACGAATCCGACGTCGCGGCCGAGGGTGGAGGCGTGCACGTTGACGCAGAGCTGCACGTCCGTCGGAAGCAGCGACGATTGCGCGAACGCCGCGGAGATACAGGCGCGGTCGACGAGACTCTCCTCGCGTTTCAGTCGCACGTAATCGAACAGCACGCCCGCGGCGGCGAAGTTCGTGCCGGCCGGTCCGCGCGAAAGACATTCGAGCGCATGCACGGAAGCGGAAGCTCCGGCGACGCGCATGATTGGCTGGAAGAGCGGGGTGATCCCGCCGGGGCGGAGGATGGTGTTGAGCGCGGAATGCTCGCTCATCGATGTTCGAGCAAGGTCCGCGCGACGGTCGCGATCTCCATCATCGCCCTCGGCTTCTGGAGAAACACATCGGCGCCGCGATTGAAGGACTCCCGCTCGATCTCCGGCGTGCCGAACGCGCTGAGCAGAATGACGCGCGTTCGCGGACAACGCTGATGAACGTCGGCCACGATCTGCAAGCCCTCCACGCCGCCGATCCCCGTCAGGCGGAGGTCGGCGATGACGAGGTCGTAGGAGTAATTCGCGAGCAGCGCCTGCGCTTCTTCCAGTTCGTGGGCGGCGTCGACCGCATAGCCGAGACCTTCCAGATACTTCCGCATGGCCATCACGATGAGCTCTTCGTCATCGACGATGAGAATGCGATCCGACTGTACGCTCGCGAGTTTCATCGATTTGCCTGGTAGACCGGGAATCGGACAGTGACCCTGGCACCGCCGTCCTCGGCGTTTCCTGCACGGATCGTGCCGCCGTGCTCTTCCACAATGCGATGCACGATGGCCAGCCCGAGTCCCGTACCGCCGCGGCGCTTCGTATAGAAAGGCTCGAAAATGCGCGGCAGATCGGCCGGATGGAAGCCGGTGCCGTAATCGCGCACCACGCATTCGACGTGGCCGTTCACCTCGCGCGCGCTCACGTCGACGAAGCCTCCCGGCGGCGTGTGCTGCACGGCATTCGTGATGAGGTTTTCGAATGCCTGCAGCAGTCGCGACGGATCCATGAGCGCGGAACCATTCACGTCGATCGAGACGCGCAGCTCGACACTCGCGGTTCTGGCGATGGTCTCGGTGTCTTCGACGGCATGACGCATTACCTCTCCGATGGAGCCGGGCTGCAGGTCGATGGTCCACGTCCGTCCGTAGGCGAGGAGGCTTTCCATCAGGCGGTTGAGACGATCGAGCCAGCGGCGCATCACGCTCAGCAGATCGGCGATGTCGGCGTCGTTCGGCAGTGTCGATTCGAGCGCTTCGAGCGTGATCTGCATGCCGAAAATCGGATTGCGCACTTCATGCGCGACGCCGGCCACGAGCTCGCCGAGGGCCGAGAGTTGTTCGCCGCGCTTCACGGCATTCTGCAGACGAACGACGCTGGTGGTCTCGCGCGCGATGAGGATCACTCGCGGCAGTTCGTCGGCGGGGTGATACGAGTTCGCGGTGATGTCCCAGGAGCGATCGCTCTCGGCATGGTGCGCCTGCGCGATGCAGGTCTCGCCGCTGTCGCGCACCGCTTCGACGCACGCGGCCAGCGTGATCCACGGCTCCTGAAGGCCGTACGAACGAACGCGTTTGCCGAGCGCGTCGGCGTAATCGCCGCCGGCCAGATCGCGCGCGGAACGATTCATGCGCCGCACGATGCCGTCCATCGAGGTGATGAAGATCGGCAGCTCGATGGCGTCGAACGTCAGCGACCACTCCAGCCCCTTGCGCTCGATGACGTGCAGCAGATGACGGCGCTCGTCTTCGCCGCGCCGGCGTTCGATCAATCGCCCCAGTCCCGCTCCGGTGCGCAGCAATGCCCGCGCGCGGAGGTTGTCGACCGGGCGGACGTTGCGCGTGAAGAGCTCGAGCACGCCGACGATGCGCGGGCCATCGCGCAGCGGAACGGCCACCGCGCCGTGCAGTCCGAGGCGTTGCAGCAGATACGCGCGCGCAACGTTCGATTCCTCGGCGATGTCGCCGATCCAGAGGATGTCGTCTTCGGCCCAGACCCGACCCGGCAAACCGCGTCCGCGCGCGAAGCGCACGCCGCGCAGCTGGGCCGCGAGCTCGTGGCCATGCGGCAGCGCGGGTGAGGCATAGACCGCGATCGGATCGAGCGCGGTGGTGTCGTCTTCGCCGAGCAGCCAGATCACGCTGCAATCCCACTCGTCCGATTCGCAGAGATACTCGGCCGCGGCACGGAGGGTGTGCGTGAGCGGACGCTCGTCATCGATGAAGAGACGGGTCAGCGACAACTCGAAGAGGTCTTCGCGTTTGGCCGGCACCGCGTCGGCGAGCAGTTGCGCGGTGAAGACGACGTGCGTGACGGAGCTGGCGTCGAAGACCGGCGTGGCGGTGATCGAGAGTCCGAGCATGTCGCTCGAGACGCTGTGGCCGGCGAATGCGCGCTCGCAGAGATCGGGCCACGGCTCGCCGAAAAGCGGTGTGGCGTCGAGTCCCTCCTCCACGGTGCGACCGCGAAGATCACCGTAAAGTCGCGCGAACGCACGGTTGAAGGCGGTGACTCTCCGCGTGGCATCGACGACCCACGTCGCATCGTGTGCGCTTTGCAGGAGCGCGTCGCTCAACGGATGCACGCCGGACATGATAGTGAGTAAGTGGAGGTTGACTCATGAAGATTGGAATCATTGGCTCGGGCAACCTCGGCGGAACGGCCGCGCGTCTCTTTGCGAAGGCCGCGCGCTTCCAGCGCGCGTTGGTTTTGTTTACGCCGGCTGGAAGCCGGCGGACCGGCCGGCTGGAAGCCGGCGCTACGAAACTGCGCCGGGGCGTCACAGCGCGTACTTTCCGGCGGCGATGACGGTGTCGGCGATTCGTTTTCTTGCGGCGATTGAATCGACTGGGGGGCGTGGTTCGATAGCGAGCGGCAACTCCAGCGCGGCACATGCGGCTCGTGCGTGTTGGGCGATTCGCGCGGCTGCATCTTCGGCATAGGCGTTTGCGATGTCCTCGTGAATCGGCGTGCGGCGTTTCATCTTCGCCACGCGCAGTCGCGCACTTTCGACGGCGTACACCTCGATGGCGATGTCGGCGATGTGCGAGAGCAGTTCCTGCTGTTCCAGAACGTCGTTGCCGTATCGCGTCGCCGCGGTGCGGAGGAGCGTGCAGATCAGGCGCTTGTCGGGTGACGGGGCGTCGAGCGATCCGCGCAGGAGGCGCGCCGGGATGATCATCCGATTGATCTCGTTCGTTCCCTCGTACAGGCGCGTGATGCGTGCGTCGCGGAAGGCGCGTTCGGCCGGGTACTCCTTCGAATAGCCGTAGCCGCCGTAAACCTGCACCGCGTCGTCGACGACGTACGCCAGGCTCTCGCTGGTCCACACTTTGTTGATCGAGCATTCGACGGCCAGCGACTCGATGATTTTCATCACCGCGCTCGTGTCGTCCTGCGGAACCGCTTCGAGCGCGCGATCGGCATCGCCGAGCGTGCGGTAGGCCATCGAGTCGCCGACGAAGATGCGGATGGCCATCTCCGCGAATTTGCCGCGAATCATGCCGAACGAAGCGATCGGGCGCCCGAACTGGTGGCGTTGTCGCGCGTATTCGAGCGCGCGGTCGAGCGCCTGCTTCGCGCTGCCCATGTTGCGCGTGCCGAGCTTCAGGCGGCCGATGTTCAGCACGTTGAACGCGACCTTGTGCCCTTCGCCGATCGTGCCGAGCACGTTGCCGGCCGGGACGCGCACGTCATCGAGCACGAGTGCGGTCGTCGACGAGCCGTCGAGTCCGAGCTTCGGCTCTTCGCGGCCGCTCACGACGCCCATCTCGCGCTCGACGAGAAAGGCGGTGAACTTCTCGCCGTCGACCTTCGCGAAAATCGTGAAGAGGTCCGCAAAGCCGCCGTTCGTGATCCACATCTTCGAGCCGTTCAGGATGTAGTGATCGCCGTCCCGCACCGCTTTCGTGCGCGCGGCGAGCGCATCGGATCCCGAGCCCGGCTCGGTCAGGCAGAACGCCGCGACCAGCTCGCCGGTCGCGAGTTTCGGGAGGTACCGCTCCTTCTGTTCCGGTGTGCCGAAGTAGACCAGCGGCAGCGTGCCGATGGTGGTGTGCGCGCCGAGGGAACCGGCGAAGGAAGGGAAGATGCCGATCTTTTCGCCGAGAAATGCGGAGCTCACTTTGTCGAGACCGAGACCGCCATACGCCTCGGGGATGTCGATGCGCAGGAGATCGAGCTCGCCGGCGATGCGCAGCAGTTCGCGCGTGACGCTCCACTCTTTCGCGTAGATCCGTTCTTCGCGCGGCAGCACCTCGGTGCGCATGAAGTCCTCGGCGATGCTGCCGAGCATCTGCTGCGCGGAGGAGAGGTCTTCGCGGGTGAAGATCTCGGCCGGCGAAAACTCATGGTTGATAAACGATCTGCTCATGATTACCATTCTACCTACCGTTCGGTAGGTCATGAAAAACACAACACCGCGCACGCAAATCGATGGCCGGGCCGCCGAGGTCTATCGCACCGCCGCGAAGATCATTCTGCAGAAGGGGTATGACGCCACCTCCGTCAGCGACATCGCCGACGCGCTGGGCATCACCAAGGCCGGCCTGTACCACTACATCCAGGGCAAGACCGAGCTGCTGTACGAGATCATGAAGTACGGCCTCGAGGAGCTGGCGAAGGAAGTGCTGGAGCCGGCGGCGGCCATCGCCGATCCCGAAGAGCGCCTCCGCTTCGTCATCACCACGCATGCGCGCATCGTCACGCGCGGCGATGGCGCGGTGACGATCCTCGTCGATGAGGCCCGCGCGCTCACGCCGGCGCAGAACCGCCACGTCACGAAGATGAAGCGCAAGTACGTCGACTGCCTGCGGGACACGCTCGACGAATTGAAACAGCAGCACAAGCTCCGCGACATCGACACCACCGTGGCGGCGTTTTCGATCACCGGCGCGATCAACTGGCTTTCGCGCTGGTACCAGCCCGAAGGAAAGCTGAGCGCGGAGCAGATCGCGCGGCAGATCGCCGACATCGCCTTTCAGGGAGTGCTCAAAGACGCGCCGCGCCGCCGAGGCCTGCGCGCGCTCTAGAGGCTTATGAACATTCTGGTTTGCATGAAACAGATCCTCGATCCGGAAGTGCCGGCGCGCGACTTCCGCATCGATCCGGTGCAGAAGGAAGCGGAGCCGGGCTCCGCCTCGCTGGTCACGAACATCTTCTGTGAGAACGCACTCGAGACCGCGCTGCAGCTGAAGGAGAGGACCGGGGGCGCGACGATCACCGCGCTGTCGTTCGGGCCGGAGAGCGCCGAAGAGACGCTGCGCAAGGCGCTGGCGATGAAAGCCGATTCCGCGGCGCTGGTGCTCGATGACGGCCGGCTGGCGCGCCATCCGCTGAACGTCGCCCGCGTTCTCGCCGCCGCGATTCGCAGGCTGGGGACGTTCGAGCTGATTCTGACCGGCCGCGAGGCGGGTGACTGGGGCGCGGGGCAGACCGGCGCGCTGCTGGCCGAAGAACTTGGGATCCCATACGTTGCCTTCGCCGATGCGCTCGAAACGAGCGGCGCGCAGCTGCGCATCAGGCGGCAGACCGAGGCGGGCTTCGAGAGGATCGAGGCGCGGCTGCCGCTGGTCGTCACGATCACGAATGACGAGCACAACGTGCCGCGCATCCCGAAAGTACGCGACGTGATGATGGCCCACCGCCAGACGCTGACGAGGTTCGAGCTCGCGGAGCTGCACGTCGCCGGCGACGATTACTACGAGGTGGTCGACCTGGCCGTGCCGAAGAAAGAAACGCGCTGCGAGTTCGTCGATGTCGAGGAGCTCGCGCGGCGCATTGCGGAGATCACGGCGGCGCTATGACGAACGTGATCGTGTTCTTCAGCGACGATCGCTCCGCGCGCGGTCTGGCCGGTGCGGCCGCGAAGCTCGGCGGCGACACGCGCGCCATTCGCATCGATGGGTATCAGATCGAAGAGACGCTGGCCGCGCTGGCCGAAGCGTGTCGCGGCGCGGAGGTCGTGCTGCTCGCGAACGATGCGTACAGCCAGGAGCTCGCGCCGCGCCTCGCACACCGTCTCGGCGGCGCATGCGCCGGCGACGGCAGCGGCGTGCAGCGCGTCGATGGAAGGATTCGCGTCACGCGCCAGGTCTACGGCGGCAAAGCGGAGGCGGTGCTCGAATTGAAACGCTCGCCGGCCGTCGTGTGGCTGCGAGCGAGATCGTTCGACGCAGGTGTTCTTCCAGACACAGTCGAAGTTCTTGCCTCACACGACTCAGCCGCTTCGTCTGGCACGCGCATCGTCGAACGCCACGTCTCCGAAACCGCCACCACGAAACTCGAAGACGCGAACGTCATCGTCGCCGGAGGGCGAGGCATCGGCGGACCGGAAGGATTTCGCGAGGAATTGCAGCCGCTCGCGGAACTGCTCGGCGCGCAGCTGGCGGCGTCGCGCGCGGCGTGCGATGCCGGGTGGGTGCCGCCGACGTGGCAGGTGGGGCAGACCGGAAAGAAGGTCGCGCCGCAGCTCTATCTCGCCATCGCGATCACCGGCGCGAGCCAGCACATGGCCGGGATCTCGGAGGCGAAGACGATCGCGGCCATCAATATCGATCCCGATGCGCCGATCTTCCGGCACGCGCGCTTCGGGGTGGTCGACGACTACCGGAAGGTCGTGCCGCTGCTGCGGCAGAAACTCGCGAAGCCATGAACGCGAACGCCACGCGCGAGATCTACTGGAACGTCTCCCACGTCTGGGTGATGTACCTGCTGCTGCTGCCGGCGCTCGCCATCGGCGCGTGGGGACTCTGGCGGCGCGTGCAGCGGTGGCGGCGCGGCAAGGCCGAAGGGGGTCGATTCGATCGCCCGGCCATGCGCATCCGGCGCGTGCTCGAACATGCGCTCGCCCAGCGCCGCACCGCACGCGATGCGTACGCCGGTCTCTTTCATCGCTTCCTCACGTACGGCTTCATCGTCCTGACGATCGCCACGATCGTGGTCGCGCTCGATGCCGACTTCGGCACGTCGATCATGCGCGGCGCGTTCTATCTCTACTTTCAATCGTTCGCCGTCGATCTCTTCGGCGCGCTGGTGCTGATCGCGGTGGGCATGGCCGCGGTGCGGCGCTACGGATCGCGGCCGAAGAAGCTCGTCTACACCGATGAAGCGGGCCTGTTGCTGCTCGCGATTTTCGTCATCGCGCTGACCGGCTTTCTGGTCGAGGCCTGGCGCATCGAAGCGACGAATGATCCGTGGCGCGCGTGGTCGCCGTTCGGCAGTGCGCTCGGCCGCGCGTCCGCAATGCTGCTGTCCGCGGATGCGATGCACACCGCGCATCGCGTGCTCTGGTGGCTGCACCTCGCCGGCAGCTTCGCGTTCCTGGCGTGGCTGCCGTACACGAAGCTGAGGCACGTCGTCACCGCGCCGCTCAACATCTACACCGCGCGCCTCGAGCCGATCGGTGCCTCACTGAAGCCGGTCGACTTCGAACAGGAACGCCTCGGCGTCGCGAATCTCGCCGACTTCACCTGGAAGGATCGGCTCGACTTCGACGCCTGCACCGAATGCGGCCGCTGCACCGCCGTCTGTCCCGCGCATGCGGTCGGCAAGAAACTCTCGCCGCGCGATCTCATCCTGCAATTGCGCGACACGCCGGAAGGGGCGGCTGTGCTCACCGGAGCCGCCGCGCCGGAACCGCTGTGGGAGTGCACCACCTGCGCCGCCTGCGTCGAAGCGTGCCCGGTCTTCATCGAGCAGATGCCGAAGATCGTCGACATGCGCCGGCATCTCGTGATGGAACAGGCCGACTATCCGGAGACGATGCAGGCCGCGATTCTCTCGCTCGAGAAACGCGGCCATCCGTTCGCCGGCACGCAGGCGACGCGCCTCGACTGGACGGCCGGTCTCGACGTGCAACACGTCGGCAGCGCGCCGGACGCGGAGGTGTTGCTCTGGGTCGGCTGCGGCGGCTCGCTCATCGAGCGCAATCAGAAGGTGACGCGCGCCACCGCACAACTGCTGCAGAAAGCAGGCGTCCGATTCGCGATCCTCGGCCGCGACGAGAAGTGTTCCGGCGATCCCGCGCGGCGCATCGGGAACGAGTTCCTCTTCGAGCTGCTGGCGAAGGACAACATCGCAACTCTCGGCAAGCACGCGGTGCGCAACGTCATCACGCCCTGCCCGCACTGCTTCAACACGTTCAAGAACGAGTACCCGAAGTACGGCGGCACGTTCGAGGTCTTTCATCACAGCGAATATCTCGAAAAGCTCGCGAGCGACGGAAAGCTCAACGCGCCTCCGAAAGACGAGGTCACGCTGCACGACCCTTGTTACCTCGGGCGGCAGAACGGCGTGTACGACGCGCCGCGCGCGATCTCCGGCGCGACCATCGAGATGGAGCGCTCGCGCAGCAGGAGCTTCTGTTGCGGCGGTGGCGGCGGCATGAGCTTCGTCGAAGAACCGTCCGACCAGCGCGTCAATCAGGAACGCGCGAATGAAGCGGTGGCCACCGGCGCGAAAACGCTCGCCACCAGCTGCCCGTTCTGCATGTCGATGATGGAAGACGGCCTTCGCGGGCGGATGCAGGTGAAGGACATTTCGGAATTGATGCTGGGGGCGAACTGATGGACTTGAATCTCACGCGCGACGAACAGACGTTCCGCGATGAATTCCGCGCGTGGCTGCGCGCGAACGTCTTTCCCGCGCATGCGAAAGACGTCGATGCCTTGAAGCGCTGGCAGCGGACGCTTTACGAAGGCGGATGGGCCGGAATCTCATGGCCGAAGGCGTTCGGCGGGCGCGGCGCGACGCTGATGGAGCAGGCCATTTTCCAGGAAGAGCTGGCACTCGCCGATGCGCCGCATCTCATCGGCACGATCGGCCTCTCGCTCGTCGGCCCGACGATCATCGCCATGGGCAGCGAGGAACAGAAGGCGCGTTACCTGCCGAAGATCCTGTCGGGCGAAGAGATCTGGTGTCAGGGATTTTCGGAACCGAATGCCGGGAGTGATCTCGCTTCGCTGGGCGCGCGCGCCTTGCGCGACGGCGACGACTTCGTCATCAACGGCCAGAAGATCTGGACGAGCTTCGCGCAGATGGCCGACTGGTGTCTCCTGCTCGTGCGCACCGACTTCGAAGCGCCGAAGCACAAGGGCATCACCTGCCTTCTGGTCGACATGCATCTCGAAGGCGTATCGGTGCGTCCGCTGCGGATGATGTCCGGCGACGCGGCGTTCAACGAAGTCTTCTTCTCGAACGTGCGCGTGCCGGTGACGCAGGTGCTCGGCAGGATCAACGAGGGCTGGACCACCGCCATCACCGCGCTGATGAACGAGCGCGCGAACCTCGGCAGCGGTGTGCAGGTGCTCTTCCGCCGCAATCTCAACGCGCTGATCGCAAAGGCGCAGACGATCGAGCGCAACGGCCGCCCCGCGAGTCAAGATCCACTCGTACGGCAGAAGCTCGCGCAGGCATTTCTCGAGCTCGAGATCCTCCGCCTCAACACGAATCGCGCACTGACGTCCCTCGGCAAGAGCGGCGTCCCCGGCCCCGAAGGCTCGACGCTCAAGTTGTACTGGAGCGAGATGAACCAGCGCACCCAGCAGACCGCGCAGGAGATTCTCGGCCCATACGGCCAGCTCACCGAATACGACCACGGCCAGTGGCAGCACTCATACCTCCGCGCCCGAGGCAACACGATCGAAGCCGGAACGAGCGAGATCCAGCGAAACATCATCGCCGAGCGAGTGCTCGGACTTCCGAAGAGTTACTGATGAAAGGGAAACGTGTTCCGTGCCACGAGGACTCTTCGAAACGGGGGATCCCGTGCTGACGCACGGGATGACACGGGGGCGGATCGCGTGCAGGTGTACTGCGCCTCGTGTCATTCCGTGCCGCGAAGACGGCACGGAATCCCCCTCATCGACACGTTGAGCAGCGCCTCGAACAAGGAGTAACGCATGGACTTTGACCTCAGCAAACCCCAGAAGCTCCTTCGCGACTCGGCGCGCGGCTTTCTCCTGCGGGAGTGCAAGGCGGAGCGGGTGCGGGCGGCGATGGCCACGGATACGGCGGATGACCGTGCGCTTTATGCCGCGGCTGCCGATCAGGGGTGGACGGCGTTGATCGTTCCGGAGCAGTACGGGGGGCTCGGGCTCGGCTTCGTCGAGCTTGCGGTCGTCTGCGAGGAGATGGGGCGCGCGTGCATGCCGGGGCCTCTCTTCGCGACCATCGTGGCCAGCGCGGCGATCGTCTGCGCGGGGAGTGACGAGCAGAAAGCGCAGTGGCTCGAGCCGATTGCGGCGGGGGAGTTGCGCGCGACGCTCGCGCTGGCGAATCAGTTCGTGTTCGATGCCGGCGTCGCCGATCTGGTGCTTCGATTCGCGGGCGAGGGCATCGAAGCGATTTCGAATGCGAACCCGCGGCGCACGCCGTCGATGGATGAGACGCGCAAGCTCTACTCGATCGATGCCAGCGGCTTCGGGACCCACGAGCGGGCCATCGACATCGCCACCGTCGCACTTTGTGCCGAGATGGTCGGCGGGATGCAGTGGATCCTCGATACCACTGTCGAGTATGCGAAGACGCGCCAGCAGTTCGGCCGGGTGATCGGTTCGTTTCAGGCCGTGCAGCATCAGTGCGCGGACATGCTGTTGCTCACCGAGAGCGCGCGTTCGGCGACGTTGTACGCCGCCTGGGCGTTGACGCACGACGATCCGCAGGCGGCGCTGGCGACCTCGATCGCCAAGGCGTACTGCAGCGATGCCGTTCGCGAAGTGGCGAATCGCGGCGTGCAGGTGCACGGCGGCATCGGCTTCACGTGGGAGCACGACCTCCAGCTTTATTACAAACGCGCGAAAGCGTCGGAGACGACGTTCGGCGACGCGACGGTTCATCGCGAGCGCATTGCCTCGCTGGTGATCGATCGCGTCGCCGCCGGACGCCCGTCTTCGGCGATCCAGCAGATCAGCGTCGGCTAACAACCAACCGTTTCGGACGAGGAGGAAGTCATGCGCCCATCGACGTCCCGGATTGCTCTCGTGCTGCTCATCACGCTCGTCTCACCGCTGCTCGCCTTCGCCCAGGCGCGTCTGACCGGTTCCGATCTTCAGGGCACGGTGCAGGACGACAGCGGGGCGGTGCTGCCCGGCGTCACCGTCACGGCCACGAACGTGGCCACGAATCAGGCGCGCACCGCGATCACGGAAGCGAACGGCCGCTACTACATCGCCGCGCTGAGCTCCGGGCTCTACACCGTCACCGCGGAGCTGAGCGGCTTCGCGCCGCAGACGCGGAAAGACGTCCGTCTGCAACTCGGGCAACGCGTCGATCTCGACTTCACGATGCGCGTCGGGACCTCCGAGTCGATCGTGGTCAGCGCCACCGCGCCGGTGGTCGACACCACGCAGGCCGACGTCTCGACCGTGGTCTCGCAGGAGCAGATCGACAACCTTCCGACCAACGGGCGCAACTTCCTCAGCTTCAGCGTGCTCACGCCGGGCGTGACCACCGATCGCACGCCGCAGCAGGGAGCGTCGGCGACCTCCGGTCTCTCGTTCGGCGGGCAGCGCGCGCGCTCGAACAACATCATGGTCGACGGCGTCGACAACAACGATCCGATCGTCGGCGCCGTGCGCGCCACGTTCAGCCAGGAAGCGATTCAGGAGTTCCAGGTGCTGACGAACTCCTACTCGGCGGAGTTCGGGAAGGCCTCGGGCGGCGTGGTGAACATCATCACCCGCTCCGGCACGAACGAGCCGATGGGCAACGTCTTCTACTTCTTCCGCAACGACGATCTGAACACGAAGTCGATCTTCGAAAAGGAAGATGTCTTCGGCAATGCGATCGACCGCGACAAGGCGCCGTACAGGCAGTCGCAGTGGGGGGCGACGTTCGGCGGGCCGCTCGTGCGCGACCGCACGTTCGTCTTCCTCTCGCTCGAAGATCTCGACGTCGACACCAACAACTTCGTGAACATCGATCCGGCCGCGGCGGCGCTGCTCAACGCGGCCGGCTTCCCGGTGGACCTCGGCAACGTGCCGTACGAGGTCAGCGCGCAGGAGTACCTCGCCAAGATCGATCATCAGTGGAGCTCCGCGCACAACTTCAACATCCGCGCGAACTACGCGAAGCTGCTCAACGAAAACATCGAGCCGTTCGGCGGCATCACCGCGCGCAGCCGCGGCGCCCTGCAGGACCGCAAAGACTGGGCCGTGGCCCTCAATGAGACGGACATGTTCTCGTCGCGCTGGATCAACGAGCTGCGCGGGCAGTACGCCTCCGAGAAGCAGCTCATCAGCTCACTCGATCCGAATTGCGACGGCCGCTGCGACACGTTCTTCGAAGGCGGCCCCACCGTCGAGATCGTCGGCGTCGCCAGCGTCGGCCGCCAGCGGTTCACGCCGCAGCCGCGCAACAACGCGCGCTATCAGCTGAAAGACACGATCAATTTCGCGGGGACGAGACACTTCGCGAAAGCGGGCTTCGATTTCAATCACGTGAAGACGAAGGAGACCGCGCTGCCGCTGCACTTCGGCGGACGCTTCATCTTCTCCGCGCTGCCGGCCATTCCGGCCCTCGGCCTCAATCAGCCGATCAGCGCCACGCAGGCGTTTGCCGCCGGACTCCCCGCCGCGTACGTGCAGGGCTACGGCACGAGCGGCGACGGTTACGACGATCGCGACATCGCGCTCTTCGTGCAGGACGACTGGACTCTCAGTCCGCGTCTCACGATCAAAGGCGGGCTGCGCTACCAGCGGCAGTTCATGTACGACATCGACTACACCGTCGGCCTGCCGGGCGGCGGCACGTACACGTACGAGATTCCGGAAGACACGAACAACATCGCGCCGCGCCTGGCGATCGTCTTCGATCCGAGCGGCGACGGACGGCAGTCGATGCACGCGTCGTACGGTCTCTTCTACGACAACCACATTCTCGCCAATGCGCAGATCGCGAACGGCGTGAACGGCACCGATCTGCGCACGCTCGTGCTGCGCATCCCGAGCTCGATCGCCGCGTGGCGCGCGCCGGGCCACAAGCTCGCCGAGCCGTCGACACCGTATCCGAGCCTCGAGATCTCTCCCGATCCCGCGCTCGAAACTCCCTACTCGCATCAGGCGTCGATCGGCTACGACCGTTTGCTCACCACGAACATGGCCGTCTCCGCCGACGTACTTTATGTGCGCGGCTACAACCAGCTCGGCACGATTGACTACAACCCGATCGTGCCGTCGCTCGGCGCGGGCCGCAGACCGAATGACCTCAACGGCGTGGCCGGCACGTCCGCCTCGATCCTGCAATACACATCGTTCGGCGAGACCTGGTATCGCGGACTGACGCTGTCGCTCCATCGCAGACTGGCCAACAACTATCAGTTCCTCGTCTCGTACACGCTGTCGAAGGCGGAAGACACGTCGACCGATTTCCAGAGCAACTTCATCCCGCAGAACAACGGCCGCGGGCGCGATCTCGACAATCTCACCGGCTTGCCGATCGGCTTCGATCCGATGTCCGAGAAAGGGGCGGCCACGCACGATCAGCGGCATCGTCTGGTCGTCAGCGGCCTCTATCAAATGCCGTGGGGTCTCAACGTTTCGACGATCATCACCGCCGCCTCGGGGCGCCCGTTCACGCCGCTCGTCGGTGGTGACCTCAACGGCGACGGCGATGGCGGTGCGTTCCCCTCCGATCGCGCGCGCACGAATCCGGCCGATCCGGCGACGTCGGTGAAACGCAACAGCGAAACGATGGAGAGCCAGTTCAACATCGACGCGCGCCTCAGCAAACGCTTCGGCCTCGTGCGCGGTGTGGCCATCGAGGGAATCGTCGACGTGTTCAATCTCCTCGACCGCGTGAATTACACGGAGATCAACAACATCTTCGGGGCCGGCGCCTATCCGTCGAATCCGCAGAAAGACGCGCAGGGACGGGTGACGTACGGCGTGTACGAACAGGCGCAGCCGGGACGTCAGTTCCAACTCGGAGCGAAGATCACGTTTTAATGTGAGCCGCATTCGGGAGGGGAACGCATGACGAAACCGGTACACGAGCTCTTCGATCTTTCGGATCGCGTGGCGATCATCACGGGCGGGTCTCGCGGCCTCGGCCAGGAAATGGCCGAGGGGCTGGCGGAGGCGGGGGCGGCGCTGATGTTGTGTGCGCGGCGGGAGGAGTGGCTGACGCCGGCGCTCGACGCATTCCGCGCCCGCGGCTTTCGCGTCGAAGGGCTCGTGTGCGATGTCACCAGTCCCGACGATGCGCAGCGCGTGGTCGGCGCGACGATGCAGGCCTTCGGCCGCATCGATGTGCTGATCAACAACGCCGGTATCTCCTGGGGCGAACGTCCCGAGACCATGCCCTTCGACAAATTCCGGAAGGTGCTCGACACGAATCTCGGCGGCGCGTTTCTCTTCTCGCAGCTGGCCGGACGGGAGATGTTGCACGCGGGCCGCGGCTCGATCATCAACATCTCCTCGACCGCGGCGTTCAAATCGGCCGTGCACGGCCCGCATTACGCCGGCTACGTTTCGAGCAAGGCGGCGCTGGTCGGATTGACGCGCGAGCTCGCCGCCAGCTGGGGACCGCAGGGCATCCGCGTCAACGCCATCGCCCCCGGCTTCTTTCACTCGCGCCTCGCCGACGCCGTGATCGACCGCGTCGAGCCCGAGATCCAGCAACGCAACCCCATCCCCCGCGTCGGCAACGCCGGCGAGCTCAAAGGCGTGGCGCTATTCCTCGCAAGCGACGCCTCGAGCTACGTCACCGGACAGGTGATCGTGGTCGATGGAGGAGCGACGATTGTTTGAAACCGTAGTCGGTAGTCGGTTGTCGCTCGTCGGGAGCACGTGGGCGGGGGGCGATCCCCCGACTACCGACAACCGACTGCCGACTCCCGAATAAAGGAATGACGCATGACCACCACCCGCCCCTGGTACCCCCACTTCGATTACTGGGTTCGTCCCAACCTGAACTATCCGCGGCGGCCGCTCACCGACATTTTGCGTGTGGCGGCGTCTGATGTGCCGGACAAGCCGGCGACGACGTTTCTCGGGGCGACGCTCACGTTCAATGAGATCAAGAACCGGGCGGACAAATTCGCGACCGCGCTTTCGGCTCTCGGCATCCGGCAGGGCGATCGAGTCGGCGTGATGCTGCCGAATTGTCCGCAGTATGTGATTGCGGTCTTCGGCATCCTGCGCGTCGGCGCGATCGTCGTGAACATCAATCCGCTCTACACGCCGCGTGAGATCGCGGTGGTGGCGAACGACTCCGGCATGCGTCTGCTGGTCGTGCTCGATCTGCTCGCGCCGGCGGCGCTGGCGATTCAGGCGCAGTCGCCGATCGAGAAACTGGTCGTCACCTCCGCGGCCGAGTACAGCGCGCACGCCGCGCCCTGTCCGTCGATCGAAGGAACGGAGCGCTTCTGCGATCTGCTCGCCAGCGTCGACGTGCCGCGGTTGCCGCGCGTGACCATCGATCCGGTGAACGACGTCGCCGTTCTGCAATACACCGGCGGCACCACCGGCACGCCGAAAGGCGCCATGCTCACGCACTGCAACATCTTCGCGAACGTCGTGCAGACCACGACCCTCCACGTGCCCGCGTTGCGCCGCGGAGACGAACGCTACCTGCTCGTCATTCCCTTCTTTCACATCTACGGATTCACGGTCGGGATGATGGCCGGCCTCTGGCTCGGCGCGCAGCAGATCCTCATCCCGAAGTACGACGTCGAGGCGCTGCTGAACGCCGTGCGCGATCATCGCCCCACGTACTTTCCCGCCGTTCCGACGATCTACATCTCGCTGCTCAATCATCCGAACGCCCGCGAGTACGGTCTCGACAGGATTCGCGCGTTCAACAGCGGCTCCGCGCCGCTGCCGCTCGAAGTGCTCGAACAGTTCGAGCAGATGACCGGCGGCCTGCTCAGCGAAGGCTACGGTCTTTCCGAGGCTTCGCCGGTGACGCATACCAGCCCGTCGCTGTCGGTGCGCAAGCCGGGGACGATCGGCATTCCGCTGCCCGACACCGACATGAAGATCGTCGACCTGAACGACGGCACGACGCTCCTCGGCGTCGGCGAAGAGGGGGAGCTCTGCATCGCCGGTCCGCAGGTGATGAAGGGCTACTGGAATCGTCCCGACGAAACCGCGCAGACCATTCGCGTCGACGCCGACGGCGTGCGCTGGCTTTACACCGGCGACATCGGCTCGATCGATGAAGACGGCTTCACGAAGATCGTGCAGCGCAAGAAAGACATGATCATCGTCTCCGGCTTCAACGTGTATCCCGGTGAGATCGAGGGCGTGCTCTTCACCCATCCGGCGGTGATGGAAGCGGTGGTCATCGGAGTGCCCGATGCCTACCGCGGCGAAGCGGTGAAAGCGTTCGTCGTGCTCAAGCCCGGCGCCGGCGCGAGCCTCGAGGAACTGTACGCGCATTGCGCCCGCGATCTCGCTGAATTCAAGCGACCCGCGACGATTGAAATCCGTGATTCACTCCCGAAATCGGCGGTCGGAAAAATTCTCCGGCGAGTTTTGAGAGAAGAAACGTAGTCATTCCGTGCGGACGCACGCGAATGGCCCCTGAGGAGAGCGTTCATGTCATTCACCATCAGCCGGGCCGTGGTGATCGGCTCCGGCACCATGGGCGGCGGCATCGCCGCGCACTTCGCGAACGCCGGCATTCCGGTGTACCTGCTCGACGTCACGCCGGAGATCGTGAAGGCGTCGTACGAGCGGATGAAGAAGCACAAGCCGGCCGCGTTCTTCACGCCGGAAACGGCGGAGCTCGTGACCGTCGGTGCACTCGAGGCGCACGAAGCGTGGATCGGCGAAGGCGACTGGATCGTCGAGGCCATCTACG
The DNA here is from genome assembly GCA_036261885.1 of Thermoanaerobaculia bacterium. Taxonomy (GTDB): domain Bacteria; phylum Acidobacteriota; class Thermoanaerobaculia; order Gp7-AA8; family Gp7-AA8; genus QHVT01. Next base: position 418,893 of record DATAJY010000013.1, read on the forward strand.
AAAACATGGAGGCGAAGCGCGAGCTCGTGGCCCGCATCGATCGTCTCCGCAAGCCGGACAGCATCGTCTCCAGCAACACCTCGGGGCTGCCGATTCATCAGATCGCGGTCGGTGCGTCCGAAGGATTCCGCACGCATTTCATCGGCACGCACTTCTTCAATCCGCCGCGCTACATGAAGCTGCTCGAAGTGATTCCGACGCCCGACACCGCGCCGGAGATCACGACGTTCGTGCGCGACTTCGCCGAACGGCGGCTTGGCAAAGGCGTCGTCCTCTGCAAGGACACGCCGAACTTCATCGCCAATCGACTGGCGTCGGTCGGTGGCGCCTCGCTCACCGATTTCGCACTCGAACACGACTACACCGTCGAAGAAGTCGATGCCATCGCCGGTCCGCTCATCGGCCGTCCGAAGACCGCCGCCTTCCGTCTGCAGGATCTGGTCGGCCTCGACGTCGCCAGCGCCGTCGGCGGCAATCTGTATGACCTCATTCCCGAGGATGAATCGCGCGGTGTCCTTCGCTCCCCGCGCGTCGAAGCGTTGCGCAAGGCGCAGATGGACAAAGGCCGCCTCGGCGACAAAACCGGCCAGGGTTTCTACAAGAAAGACGGCCGGACCATCCTCTCCCTCGACATCAGGAGCGGCGAGTACCGCGAGCGCATCGAGCCGTCGATTCCTTCGCTCGCCGAAGCATCGAAGCTGAAGAAACTTCCCGAGCGCCTGAACTTCGTGCTCCAGCAGGACGACAAGGCAGGCGTGCTCGCGCGGCACATCGTCTACAACGCGCTGGCGTATGCCTCGCGCCGTGTCCCGGAGATCAGCGACGATCTGACGAGCATCGACAAGGCGGTGCGCTGGGGGTTCTCGCATGACCTCGGTCCGTTCGAACTGTGGGACGCGATCGGCGTGAAAAGCACGGTCGAGGCAATGGCGAAGCACGGCGTCGAACCGGCGCAGTGGGTGCGCGACCTGCTCGCCGCCGGCCACGCATCGTTCTACAAAAACGGCTCCGTCTACGATCCCGCCGCGAAGTCGTACGTCGCGATCGCACGCGATCCGCGCCGGATCGTGCTCGCGGAATGCCCGGTCGTCCAGGAGAACAAAGGCGCCTCGCTGCGCGACCTCGGCGACGGCGTGCTTTGTCTCGAGTTCCACACGAAGATGAATACGCTCGACGCCGACATCCAGGCGATGACCATCGCCGCGGTCGAGGAAGTGGAGCGCGGCGCATGGGCCGGTCTCGTGATCGGCAACGATGGCCTCGATTTCTGCGTCGGCGCGAATCTCTCCGGCGGACTGGCCGATCCCGAGGCAGCGGTCAAGGGAACGCAGGATGCGCTGATGCGCGTCCGTTTCTGCGCGAAGCCGGTGGTGGCCGCGCCCTTCGCGCGCACGCTCGGCGGCGGAGTCGAAGTGGCGATGTCGGCCTCGCGCATCGTCGCCGCGGGCGAGACGTACATGGGGCTCGTCGAAATCGGCGTCGGCCTGATCCCCGGTGCGGGCGGCTGCAAGGAAATGGTGCGCCGCGTCGTCTCCCCGGCGATGAAGAAAACGCCCGGCGCCGATCCACTGCCGTTCGTGCAGAACGTGCTGCAGACCGTCGCCGGCGCGAAGGTTTCGACCAGCGCCGAGGAGGCGAGATCGTTCGGATTCCTGAGCGATTCCGATCGCATCGTGATGAATCGCGACCACCTGCTGTACGAAGCGAAACAAGAAGTGCTCGCGCTCGCGCGCGACGGCTACGCGCCGCCGGTCGACGGCGACCACTGCTTCGCCGCCGGCCGCGACGTGCGCGCCGCGCTCAAAGCCGGCATCTACGTGCTCCATCAGGGCGGCTACATGACCGACTACGACGCCGTGATCAGCGCCAGGCTCGCCCACGTTTTCTGCGGCGGGGATCTCACCAGCCCGCAGTGGGTCAGCGAACAAACCCTGCTCGATCTCGAACGCGAAGCATTCGTGGCGTTGTTGAAAGAGCAGAAGACCATCGATCGCATTCAACACATGCTCAAGACCGGAAAACCGTTGAGGAATTAGGGAACGCCGGCGTCCTCGCCGGCTGAGCACGCGGCGTCCCGCCGCCCCGAGCGAGACGCTCGACTGCTCAGCCGCCGTGACGGCGGCGCTCCGCCACGACCATGACATCGAACGAAACAGCACCCGGCCTCAGTGCCCGCAAGACCCTCAGCGGGCTCGAATACATGCGTCGTGTTGCGCATGGGGAGTTCGAGGGGGCGCCGATGGTGCGTCATCTCGGGATGCGCATGACGCATGTCGAAGAAGGGCAGTGCACGATCGTGCTCGATGAGGTGAAGCGCGAGCATGAGAACGGGCTCGGCATCGCGCATGGCGGGCTTGCGGCCACGCTGCTCGACACGGCTCTCAGCTGCGCGGTCAACACCGTCATGCCGGCCGGAAAAATCTTCACCACGCTCGAGATGAAGATCAACTACATCCGCGCCATCCGCCCCGAGGATGCGCCGCTCACGTGCGTCGGCCACGTCGTCCATGCGGGCGGCAAGACCGCCACGGCCGAAGGACGCATCGTCAACACGAGCGGCAAGCTCTTCGCGCACGGCACCGTCACCTGCATTCTTTTTCGCGACACGACAGGAGAAACCAAGTCATGAACGAAGCCGTCCTCGTTGCGGGCCTGCGTACCGCCGTCGGCAAAGCTCCGCGCGGCTCGCTGCGCACCACCCGTCCGGACGACATGGCCGCGGAAGTCATTCGCGCACTGCTCGCGAAGACTCCGCAACTCGATCCGAACGACATCGACGACGTGATCATCGGCTGCGCCACGCCCGAAGGGGAATCGGGGATGAACGTGGCCCGCATCGCCGCGCTGCGCGCCGGACTGCCGGACAGCGTTGCGGCCGAGACCATCAATCGTTTCTGCTCCTCGGGATCGCAGACCATCGCCCACGCGGCGCAGGCAATCATGGCCGGCATGGCCGAGACCATCATCGCCGGCGGCACCGAGTCGATGAGTCTCGTGCGCGGCAACAATCGTTTCCGGCCGAATCCCTACCTCGTCGAAAACGATCCCGACGTCTACCTGAACATGGGCCTCACCGCCGAGAACGTCGCGCGCAGGTACAACGTCTCGCGCGAGGACGCCGATGCGTTTTCGTACCGCAGCCACCAGCGCGCTATCGCCGCGCAGCAGGCCGGCCGATTCGCGGAAGACGGCATCGTGCCGCTCGAGGTCGAGATCCACGACGCCGGCAAAACGGAGCGCTTCACGTTCGATGCGGACGAAGGTCCGCGCGCCGATACGAATGAAGCCGCGCTGGCGAAGCTCAAGCCGGTCTTTCATGCGAAAGGCGTCGTCACCGCCGGCAACTCGAGCCAGACCTCGGACGGCGCGGCGGCGGTCGTGGTGATGTCGCGCCGGCGCGCGGAACAGTTGGGACTCCAGCCATTGGCGCGCCTGGTCTCCTTCGCCGTCGGCGGCGTGCCGCCCGAGATCATGGGGATGGGACCGATCGTGGCCGTGCCGAAAGCGCTGAAGCTCGCGGGATTGACGGTCGACGACCTCGACGTCATCGAGCTCAACGAAGCATTCGCCTGCCAGGCGCTCGCGGTCATGCGTGAGCTGCACCTCGATCCCGAGCGCGTGAACGTCAACGGCGGCGCCATCGCACTCGGCCATCCGCTCGGCGCCTCGGGCGCGAAGCTCACCGTGCAGCTGCTCGGCGAGATGAAACGCCGCCGCTCGAAATACGGCATGGTCACGATGTGCGTCGGCGGCGGCCAGGGCGCCGCGACGATCTTCGAAAACCTGCAGAGGTAAATCATGGACTTCACGCTTTCCGCGCCACTCGTCGAGCTTCGCGACCGCGTCGCGGAATTCGTGCGCAACGAAGTCATCCCCGCGGAGTCGCAGGAGCTCACGCCGGCGCTCGTGCAGGAGCTGCGCGCGAAAGCGCGTCACGCCGGCCTCTTCGGACCGCAGCTGCCGCCCGAGCTCGGCGGTCTCGGCCTCGGCACCGTCGGCATGTGCGTCGTCTTCGAACAGGCCGGTCGCAGTTTTCTCGGCCCCGTTGCGCTGCACTGCTCCGCCCCCGATGAAGGAAACATGCATCTGCTCGCGCATCACGCGGACGCCGCGCAACGCGAGCAGTATCTGAAGCCGCTGATCGAAGGAAAGATCCGCTCCTGCTTCGCGATGACCGAGCCCGCGCCGGGCGCCGGCTCCGATCCGACGATGATGATGACGCGCGCGGAGCGCGTCGAAAACGGCTGGGAGCTCACCGGACGCAAATGGTTTGCGACCGGCGCCGAAGGGGCGGACGTCGCCGTCGCCATCGCCGTCACCGATCCGAATGCCGATCGCCATCACCGCGCCACGATGTTCCTCGTGCCCACCGACACGCCCGGCTACCGCTTCGTGCGCAATGTGCCGGTGATGGGCGGCCACGGCGGAGGGGGGCACGGTGAGATCGACTTCGATCACGTGCGCGTGCCGGACTCCGCGATCGTCGGCAACGTCGGCGATGGTTTCAAACTGGCGATGATCCGCCTCGGTCCGGCGCGCCTCACGCACTGCATGCGCTGGATGGGCGTCGCGCAACGCGCGATCGAGATCGCCACCGCCTACGCGAAAGAACGCGCGGCGTTCGGAAAGAAGCTCGCCGAGCATCAGTCGATTCAGTGGATGCTCGCCGACTCGGAGATCGAGCTGCATGCCTCGCGGCTGATGGTGCTGCACGCGGCGTGGGAGCACGAGAAGGGAAGCGAGATCCGGCACGAGTCTTCGATCTGCAAGGTGTTCGTCGCCGAGGCGGTGAATCGGATCATCGACCGCGCGGTGCAGATGTGTGGTGCGCTCGGCGTGAGTGGCGATACGCCGCTCGAAGACTTCTATCGCGAGGCACGCGCGTTCCGGATTTACGACGGCCCTTCCGAGGTGCACCGCATGGTCATCGCGCGCAACGTGTTGAAGCGGACCTCATGACCGACACGAGACCGGTACGCGCCAGCGAGCAACTCGACTGGGAGAAACTCGGGGACTACCTCCGCCGGGAGTTGAACGTCGACGGCGCGCTGACGGTCTCGCAGTTTCCGGGCGGCCACTCGAATCTCACCTACGATTTGAAAATCGGCGACTTCGAAATGGTGCTGCGCCGGCCGCCGTTCGGCCCGGTGCCGCCGCGTGCGCACGACATGGCTCGCGAGTGCCGCGTGCTCCGCGCCGTTCATCTGCACTTTCCGCTCGCCCCCAAACCGTATCTGCTTTGCGAAGACACGAGCATCATCGGCTCGGTCTTCTATGTGATGGAGCGCCGCCGCGGCATCGTCATCCGCAACGACGAGCCGGCGCCGATCCAGGACGACGTCGAATTGCGCGGGCGCATCAGCGGCAGTCTGATCGACACGCTGGCCGAGCTCCATGCGCTCGACATCACCGCGCACGGGCTCGAGGCGCTCGGCAAGCCGCAGGGTTTCGTCGCGCGGCAGATCAAAGGGTGGACCGAGCGCTGGCACGGCGCGAAGACGAGCGACGTGCCGGACATGGAGTGGCTCGCCTCGTGGCTCGACGAGCGCATTCCGCACGACCCGCAACGCCCGACGCTCGTGCACGGCGACTACAAGCTCGACAACGTCATGCTCTCGTTCGACGAGCCCTGGCGATTGATCGGCGTCTTCGACTGGGAGATGAGCGCCATCGGCGATCCGCTCGTCGACCTCGGCATCCTCCTCTGCTACTGGGTGCATGCCGTCGGCGATGGTTCCGATCACGATGCCATCCCGAGCGTGACCACCCGGGAGGGTTGGTATCGGCGCGACGCGATCGTGTCGCGCTACGCCGGGCGCGCGAACGCCGACGTCGCAAACCTCGCGCTCTACGAAGTCTTCGCCGTCTTCAAGCTCGCGGTGGTGATCCAGCAGATCTACGCGCGCTTCGTACGCGGCCAGACCGACGATCCGCGATTCGAAGCGCTCGGCGCGCGCGTCGCGCATCTCGCCCGCATTGCGAAACAGATCGCGGAACGCCGCCGGCCTGGCGGCTGAGCCAGCGGCGAACCGCCGCCCGCAAACAAGGAGGTCTCATGCCCGAAGTCCTTCTCGAACGCCCCGCGGATCACATCGCCCTCTTGCGTCTCAATCGTCCCGAAGCCCGCAACGCTCTCGACATCCCGACCCGCGAACTGCTGGCGCAACACTTTCGCGAGCTCGGCGACGATGCCACAACGCGCTGCATCGTTCTCTCCGGCAACGAAAAATTTTTCGCCGGCGGCGCGGACCTGCGCGACATGGCCGAGCGCACTCCGGTCGAATTGATGCTGCGCAGAAGCGAGCGTCTCTGGAACGCCGTCGCCGATTGTCCGAAACCGGTCATCGCCGCGATCAACGGCTACGCCCTCGGCGGCGGCTGCGAGCTGGCCATGCACGCCGACATCATCATCGCCGGCGAGAACGCGACGTTCGGTCAGCCGGAAGTGAAGGTGGGGATCATGCCCGGCGCCGGCGGCACGCAACGGCTCGTGCGCGCCGTCGGAAAGTTCCGGGCGATGAAACTGCTGATGACCGGCGAGCCCTTCTCCGCGCGCGATGCGTTCGCGATGGGCCTCGTGAGCGAGATCGTTCCCGACGCGGACGTCGCCACGCGCGCGATCGAAATGGCGAAGACCATCGCCTCGCGGCCGCCGCTGGCGATCCTGCAGATCAAGGAGGCCGTGCTCGCCGGCGAAGACTCGTCGCTGCAGGCCGGGCTCGCACTGGAGCGCAAGGCGTTTCAGCTGTTGTTCGCCAGCGCCGATCAGAAGGAAGGAATGCGCGCGTTTCTCGACAAGCGCACGCCGGAGTTTCAGGGCCGATGAATCGCGCGACCTATGCACTGCTCGTTCTTTTTCTGATCAACACGATGAACTTTTTCGATCGCGTGATCGGCGGCGCGCTCGGCGAACCGATCCGGCGCGAGTGGGGGCTCAGCGACAGCGCGCTCGGCGCACTCGGCACCGCGTTCACGCTGCTCTACGCGTTCGTCGGCGTGCCGCTCGGACGTCTCGCCGATCGCGCCCCGCGCAAATCGATTCTCGCGCTGGCGGTCTTCGTCTGGAGCGCGCTGACCGCGGTCTCCGGCATCACGCGCACCTACTGGCAACTCTTCGCCACGCGTCTCGGCGTCGGCGTCGGCGAAGCGGCCTGCGCGCCCGCCGCGACGTCCCTCATCGGCGATCTCTATCCGCCGCACAAACGCGCGCGGGCGATGTCGGTCTTCATGATGGGACTGCCGATCGGCATCGCGCTCTCATACTTCGTCGGCAGTTACGTCGCCCATTCGTACGGCTGGCGCGCGGCCTTCTTCGTCGCCGGCATCCCCGGCATCCTCGCCGCCATCGCCGCGCTCTTCATCGCCGAGCCCGAACGCGGCACGAAGGAATCGGCTCCCGTGCAAACGCACGCCGCGTCGCCGTGGCGCACGCTGCTGCGCATTCCGACACTCTGGTGGCTGATCCTCTCGGGCGCGCTGCACAACTTCAACATGTACGCCCTCGGCTCGTTTCTCGCGCCGCTGCTGATGCGGTACCACGGGACCGATCTCCGTCAGGCCGGACTGATGACCATGACGCTCTACGGTCTTTCCGGAATTCCGGGACTGCTGATCGGCGGCGCGCTGGCGGATCAGTGGGGGATGAAGCGGAAGGATGGCCGGCTGCTCGTGGCGGCGATCGCCACCGCGCTCTCGGCACCGCTGATGTGGGCCGCGCTGGCCCGTCCCGCAAAAGACACGCTGCTGTTCGTGCTGTTCGGCGGACTCGCCTGCACGTTCATGTACGTCTACTACGCCAGCGTCTACGCCACTCTGCAGGATGTGGTTGCGCCGTCGATGCGCGGCACGGCGATGGCGCTCTATTTTTTCGCCATGTACGTGCTCGGCGCGTCGTTCGGGCCGCTCGCCACCGGCATGCTCAGCGATCACTTCACCCGCCGCGCCGCCGCCGGAGCCACGCTGCTCGAACCGTTCCGCGGAGCGGGACTGCATGCGGCGATGTACGCGATTCCCATTCTGAGTATCCTCCTCGCCCTCGTGCTGTTCGCCGCCACGCGGACGGTTGCACGAGACATGGAGAATCGATGAAAGCTGCTGTCTGTCATGAGTTCGGTCAGCCGTTGCGCGTGGAGGAGGTCGAGCTCGACGCGCCGCGCACCGGCGAAGTGCGCGTGCGCCTCGCCGCCGCGGCGGTGTGTCACAGCGATCTGCATCTGATGAACGGCGACTGGTCGGGCGTGCTGCCGATCGTGCCCGGCCACGAAGCGGCGGGAGTCGTCGAAGAGATCGGCGAGAACGTGACGCTGGTGAAGAAGGGCGACCGCGTCGTGGTCTCGCTGCTGCGTACGTGCGGGCGTTGTGCCGCCTGCAACAGCGGCGCATCGCACAACTGCGACGCCGTCTTTGCCCTCGATCGCGAAACGCGCGTGCGCGATGCGAACGGCAACGCCGTGCAGCAGGGCATCAAAGTCGGCGCGTTCGCCGAGGCCGTGATCGTCGATCAATCACAATGCGTGCGCATTCCTGAAGCAATGCCGTTCGATCGCGCCGCGCTCCTCGGCTGCGGCGTCATCACCGGCACCGGCGCCGTGCTCAACACCGCGCGCGTGGAGGTCGGCGAGAGCGTGGCCGTGATCGGCTGCGGCGGCGTTGGCCTGAACATCATCCAGGGAGCCGCGCTGGCCGGCGCGCATCCGATCATCGCCCTCGACCGCATCGAAGCGAAGCTCGACGTGGCCCGCGCGTTCGGCGCCACGCAGACCACGATGGAGCCGAAGACGATCCGCAACGTCGACTACGCCTTCGTCGCCGTCGGCAATCCCAACGCCGTCACCGACGCGATGCGCATGATCCGCCGCGGCGGCACGGTCGTCGTGGTCGGCATGCCCGGCGTTCGCGATACCGCCCCTATCCGCATCTTCGACGTCGTCTGGAGCGAGCAACATCTCATCGGCAGCCGCATGGGCGGCACCCGCCTGCACACCGACATCCCCCGCCTCGTCGACCTCTACCTCCGCGGCCGCCTCAAACTGGATGAACTGATCAGCGGCCGATATTCGCTCGAGCAGAGCAATGAAGCGATCGCCGGCGTACAAAGCGGAGAAGCATTGCGGAACGTGATCGTGTTTGCGTGAAGAGGTTCCTCACACCGCGATGCGCTTCATCAAATCGAACGCGCAATTTGGCGGTGCGCTCACCAGGAGCACGTGCTGGACCGATCTGGTCGTGACGCGAGTTGTATATGTGAAGACAGCTTAGGAGATCAGCCGGCGCGCTGGTCGAGTTTCCGGAAGGCCTTCGTGACGCTCTTCCGTCACGTAGTACGATATCTCGTGTCCGGTCCCATTCGTTCCCAAAGGCCATGCAATGATCCATCTTCGGTATTTCTCTGTCTTCATTGTCCTCTCTCTGCTCACTACGCCGCTTGCGGCGTCTGTGAGTGTTGCCATCTCAGATGAGACCGTAGTTGTTCAGGGACTCTCTTCGCACGCTTCGGTGTACCTCTACAGCTGCATGATGCTGATCCGGCCACGGTACTGACCACACCGGTCACCGCAGTGCGATACACCCGTGACGGCTCCTATTTGCGCATGCTTACCCGAAACGATGGCACGACCGACGTAGAGTTTCCGGAAGGTGGCGTGCACACGTTCGAAACAACCACGGGACTGCTTTCGTCGATCGGCGATCTCACTCGTACGATATCGGTGCCGGGACGTACCCGGAACACCGTCAACGTGACGTACCTGGGCACGATCGCGGGAACGCCATGTGTGAATGGGGAGTCCTTCGCATGGCGCATCACCGACAGCGAGAGTGCGCGATCGAACTACATCTGTTTCAAATCAGGGAGCACGCCGGAATCGATCTATCCCGGCATCGTGAGCCGCATCGTGATCGCCGCGCCACCAACCAGTGCCGGAACACCGCGTGCCGCGACTTACGTGTTCAGTCACACGAACATGACTGTGACCCGCGGATGTCATTCGCATGTTTCGTGGTCGAGCGACATCGCGAATGTGCCGATGCTTACCGGGCTGACTCTGCCCGATGGCTCGGCGTACGTTTTCACGTACAACAGCGGGGATACGGGCATTGGCACCTGCGACCGGGGTGTGTTGCAATCGATGAAGTTGCCCACCGGAGCCACTTACGCATACGCGTATCGGTATTTCCTCGTCCCCAACGACGAATGCAGCCGCCTGACGTTCAACTCCCGGATCGTCGGAGTTCACACCAAGAGCGTGACTCATCCGAAGCTTCCTTCGGCAACCTGGACTTACACATCCTCGCTCACGCCTACGCCGGGGACGGTTAATTGCGAGACCGAGGGAGGACCGGTGGCCACCAGTCCTCCGGCCGAAGAGATGATCGTAACGGTCACTGATCCTCTCGGTAACGTGACGGAGCACTACTATTCCGTTTGGCCCGGCGCTCCCGATCTTTCCTCGCCGAACGGCTTCATTGTTCAGGAATACGGGCAACCCTTCAGTCGCCTGCGCACGAGCGCATTCAGCACGAGTGGAAGCACAACTGCATTTCTTTCTACTCGCGTTTACACAGCGGGTGGGTATGCGGCATCGCCGAAAGTGCCTCTGCGCTCTACCTATCTCACCGCCGAACGTGACGTCATGGCCTGCTTCGGTGTTTCGCATACGTGCACGAATGCGAATAGCCGTCTCAACCGCGAGCAGACGGTCTATCACGACGACGGCGATCGAAAGGCGGAGACCTACAGATCGCGTTTTGATGGCGTCGGTCACTACCGTAAGAGCACGCTCGGTGGGACATTTTCCGGCGTAAATTCGAGTGATACCGTCATGGCGATCAATATTCGTGACGCGAACGTGAATTCCTCCAGCGGGTTGAATCTCCCGGACTCGGCACCGGGCGGGGCCGTCACCTTGCCGCCGGTCACGACGCCATGGATTCTCAACATGAGCAGCAGTACGACCACGACGCAGGGCAGCAGTAGCTTCGTTACACAGTCCTGCCACGATCCGTTGACCGGACTTGTTCGTGCGACGCGAATCGTCTCCGCCGATACACTCTACGGTCAGTCTCGAGACGTTGTCGCAGTCTACCGACATGATGCCAACGGAAATCTCATCTCTGAAAGCTACTTCGGCGCCGACGTAAAGAACAACGCACCGGCGAATACGAGCCTCTGCGCGATTGCTGACCTGGCAACGCTTCCTCCATCGGACGTACATATCGAACATGCCTATCAATACGGAACGAGGAAGACGTCCCAATACGTGGGAGCATCCTTTCTGCACCTGAATCGCACCGTCGATCCGGCAACAGGGATGACTCTATCTACCATCGACTCCGGAGGAAAGGTCACCACCTACACATATCACGGGCACTTTGGCATTGCGTCCATTCAGCCACCGGATGTCGTTGCCACCACCTTTGATTACTACAACAGCTACGGAACCACGGCGTCGACCTTCGTTCCTGCGCGGGTCGTGGCGCAGTCCGTCAGCGCGACGTTGGGTATACGTCAGAGCGAGCATCAATACGATGGCCTGGGGCGGCTGTGGCGCAGCAAGATATTCATGCCCAATGGCACATGGAGCGTGCGTGAAACGTTGTTCGATGCGGCGGGACATGTAAGCTCGAGATCCGAGCCGGCCGAACTGCCAGCGAGCAATGAATTTGCCTTTTCGCCCGCATGGAAGACCACGTGGAACGGATATGACCCGTTCGGCCGGCCAGCGTCGGTCACGACGGCGGACGGCAGTGTGACCACGTTCACGTATTACGGAGTCAGTCGGCAGTCCCGCACGACGAGTATTGCCTCCTCCAGTGGTCCCCCTCCCGCCATCGGCGACATTCCGACTTCGGTGACCGAAACCTACGATCGGCAAGGGCGTCTCATCCAGGTCTCAGCAGGTGAACGTTACGGTCAGGCTTCGTCGGTGACTGCGTACGAGTACGATGCTGCGGATCATCTCGTCAAAGTCAGTATGCCTAGCCTGGCGGGGATGCAGCAACGCTTTTTCAACTATGACTATCGAGGGATGCTGGTTTCCGAACAGCATCCTGAGGTGGGGCTATTTGGAGATGGTCTGGTCGAATACTTCGATTATGACGCCCGTGGTCATGCGCATCGGAAGAAGACCGGCGATGCGGAGATACGGTTGACGTTCGATGCGGTCGAGCGAATCACCGCTGTTGATGATGTCGGCGTCATTCCTTCCCGGCCGCTGAAGCAATTTGCCTACTGTGGCAGTGGCTCATGCAATGGCAAGTTGGCGGCGTCTGCGCGCTTCAATTATGTTCCCGATCTCGGGATCGTGGCGGTCACCGAAAGTTATCAATATACAGGCCGCGGAGGGCGCCATTCTCGCAGAGACCGGGCCGTGGGGACATCGATCGTCAACGGCCAGGAGTTGTTCGCCGGCCAGGAATTCGTTTCCACGCAGACGTTCGACGAATTCGGCGACCTCGCGAGCCTCGGATATCCGTGCCGCAGTGCAAATACGGTCTGTCTTCCCACCGATCGGCAACGCACTGTGAGCTTCACGCGTTCGAACGGCATGCTCACTGCCGTGCCTGGATATGCGAGTGCGATCACCTATCAACCTAATGGACTGATCGATACGGTCACGCATGGGCAGGGATCCTCGGCCGTCCTCGAACAATGGATCAGCGACAATTGGAGCATGTCCCGGCCGCAGCGTATTCGCGCCATGTCGGCTTCCGGTGCGGAACTGTGGACCACCGGCAACTACGTCTACGATGGATCGGGTAATATCCAGCAACTCGGCACCGATCGCTACGCTTATGACGCGGTCGGCCGGCTCGCGCAGAAGACGAATACGTCCGGCTCGACCGGTTTCAGCACGGTCGAGCGCGGCTATGACGAATACGGAAACTTTCTCTACATCGCCAATCGAGGGTGTGGTGATAACGGCAAGTGCTTCGACACCGGCACGACTCCGATGGTTGTGGCCGGTACCACGAATCGGTATCTGGATTTTGTATACGACTCCCGTGGCAATGTGACCTCCGACGCACAGCGTTCGTATACCTACGATGTACTGAACGTTACGACAGGGATGTCGATGGGCGGCCGGGAGTTTCGCTACATCTACACCGCCGACGACGAGCGAATCGCCGCCGTAGAGCGCAAGAATATGGCGGGCACCTGGCGAAATGTCACGACCTGGACCGCGCGCGATTTCGACAACCGCCTCCTCAGCATCTGGACCGACGACTCCACGACTGGTACGCGCTATATCGACTGGAAGGAAGACGAGATCTGGCGGGACACATCGCTTCTCGCCAACGTCTCCCCACTCGGCACCCGCCACTACACGCTCGATCATCTCGGCTCGCCGCGTTTTGTCACTAACAGCAATGGACAGCCGGTCGGCACGCAAGATTTCGACCCCTTCGGTAGCGGAGGCACCACCGACGGCGGCGCCCTACAGTTCACCGGGCACGAACGAGATGCAGCCAACCTCGCCGGCGGGACCCTCGACATGCCGGATTACATGCACGCGCGCTACTACGAGGCAGGAATGGGGCGGTTCTTGAGTGTGGATCCTGCGGGTGGGCGGAGCAATACTCCGCAGAGTTGGAATCGGTATTCATACACGCGGAATAATCCCTTACGGTTGGTGGATCCCGATGGCCGTGAACCGCTCGACCCCGCCATTCGTGCTTTCTTGGAAGTATTTTTCGGCCGTGATTTATCACGAGTCAGAGTTTATGGTGGTGCTTTCGCGCGAGGAATAGCACGCGTAGCGGGCGCCGACGCAATTACCATCGGCAATCGAATCTTTTTTGCCGCACAACCCTGGCGTAGTTACAAAAGCAAAACCAGCGAAGGGGTAGCTCTCGCGGGTCACGAAGTGGGCCATACGATTCAGTACACCGATCTGGGAGGCATCCTGCCATTTCTTTCCCGTTATCTTGGAGAATACTTCGCTAACCGACGTGCCGGCATGGGACGAGAAGAGGCATATGCGGCCGTTAGTTTTGAGGCCGATGCGTACCTCGCTCAAGAAGAAATCGAAGAATTGTTTGCAAATCATCAGGATCTGCTGGATGCGATCCAGCGTGGGGTAACATTCACACCGGATCAGATGGACGTCATTCGCGCAGAACTTGGTTGGATGCCGCGCGACGGTCGCCGTCAATATATCGATGATACAAACGACCCATTTAGGGGAACGGGATTCTGCGATGCTAGTAATGTTTGTCACTAATCGCATAACTTCGATCTTGATTTGTCCTGTCGTACTGTTGCTGTTGGTTGGTGGTTGTTGTCATCTTCCTGCTACTCACGATGAGTTTAGTCGAATGTCGCTCGAGCAGCAGATTGCTACGTGGCGTCAGCTCCGGAGTGACCTGTCTGGTGCTTGTCACGTGAACAGGATTACATGGCTGAACGATGTTGCACGTAACGGTGGTCCCGCTGCGCGCGCAATGGTCCCGTTCCTGACGGATAAGGATGCCGGGTTTGCTGCTGAAGATGCGGCGTATGTGATCTATGCGGTTCAGCTCAAGCACTGCGATCTGGAATCGCAGGGGCCTCTTGAAGCGCTCCGATGGGCAGCCGACCGGCACCCCGACGCCTCCGTGAGGCAGACTGCGACCCGTTACGTCGAGAATTTGCATGCGGATTCGCCGCCAAAACGTCCCTGCAACTGAATACGTCGATTAGCCGTTGTCAGGTTCTATGAAAGCGATTGTCAAGGGCGCTTCTCTCCTTTGCTGGTTTTCGTCTTTCGTCTTGCAGTCACCGCCCACGACCGCGACGCGCGAACGTCGCCGGCGGAACGTTGACCATCCCCGATTACATGCACGCACGATATTTAGACGCGGGAATGGGGCGGTTCTTGTCGGTCGATCCTGATCGCGACTGGGACATTGATCAGCCACAATCCTCAAGCATTCGTGAACCTCATGCTACAGGTGGAAGAAGCGGCCACAATCTTGACATTTGATCAGTGGCTCGAATTTATGGAGAAGTATCGAAACAAGAAACTGAATAGAGGGCTAAGACGGTGACTGTTGCGCAAACGCGAGTTGCTTCTGCGCTTCTGCTGACCTTGCTGGGTGCATGCGGAGACGCTCCTCCTGTGGAGGATTCAACGCTCGTCTTGCGGCAGCGTTCATTAGGCCGGGTTACGGAGGCGATCGTGCTCGAGAGTTCGTTGAAGGTCGTGGTCACTGAAAGGGCAAAGGTGGTCGATCGCGCAACGATCGAGGTAGCGGCAAGTGAGGCCGCAGAGATTCGTCGACAGTTCTGGAGCGCGCTTCAAGATCAACCCGCCCGCAACTTGACGCCTGTGGCCGATTTGACATTCGAGCAGGAATGGCGGGGGGAGGCACGTTCGCAGCGCGTGATCATCGAAGGCTATCCGTTTTCGGACAAGGAGCGCCGTGCGTATGAGTTGCTCAATACGCTGTTGCCGGTGCGTTACCGGTTCGCGACGGATTTCGGGCCGTATCAGCGAAAGCGCGACAATTGATGCGGCTCGCATTCGGTATTAAACGCATCTTTCGAGAGCGTTGATGATTGCGACGATCATCGTGTCTATCGGTCTCTGTTTTCTCACGCCGTTCAGCGTGCGGAAATGGTTGGTTGTTCCGGGTGTGGTCGTCTCCGACCGTATCTGGCCCAGCGGATTTCACACGGGCGGTATTTAGTCATACCTCTGATATTTTGGACGGTTAATCTGTCCGCCCGGTACTGCATTCGGTGATGCGAGTAATGCGTGTGACGAAGTTTGTTCAGTACGCAAATTTCGCGTCGCTCCTCGGTGCGTGCTGTCACATGCTGGCGACGCACGAGGACTTCCGCGTGGATCCCGACGCCCGGATCGCCAGGCGTACACCGGCCAGCCGTTTCCGCCCGATCTGCTCACGCGATGGGTCGCCGACTACCACGCCGTTCTTCACGAAGGTCTCGATCCGGCAGCTCAAGGAGATCGACGCCGCCACACATCCGGCTGCCAGGCTTGAACGTTCGACTCTTATCCGAGTCGATCCCGACGACGAGCAATCGCCTTCCTTCCTGTAGCTGCTAGTCTTGTCTCGAGAGTGAGCTGACGTGAGCACTGCGTCTGGGTTGCGAGCAAGCGAGTACGTGAAATCCTCAGGGTTGGAGTGGTTCTTGTCGGCGGGATCCGGGTGAGCTGATGGTGCCGAAATCTCAAGTTGGAACCGCTATGGCTATGGGCTGGGCAACCCGCTTGAGTATGTTGATCCGACCGGCATGAAAGGTTTGCCGCAGGAGGCCTTTCATCTTGGTGAAAATCTATTTCACGAATTGGTTCACACGCATTTCAAGTGGAGAGACCCGCACAAGGATGGTGAAGGCCCTCAAGCGACAGATTGGCTACATATCAATGGTCCGGTTGTGGACTTTACGAACCGCGTGCATAGAGAACGAGGGCTACCGGAACGCGGCCCATCGTACTCACCACAAAATGCGTCGCGCACGATTGGAGGGAGAGTTCGTGTTCCATTCATCAATCCAAGAACAGGGAAGACGATGTATGTTTTTCCTAAACTCAAGCCGTAGCAGTCGGACATGCAGGTCTCTCGTCCTACTCGTGGCGTTGGTGCTTGTGCGATGTGCTACGTCGCCCTGTGCGGGGGGATCAGCGGCGGCGCCTGTAATCCAAATCAGCCGAACAAGCGGAGGGCCTGCACCGTTCGGTTCGCGAGTCATTGTCGAGCAAGCAGGGCAGTTGCGATACGTCTACGGAGCCCCGCGTTGCGTTCGCCTGACGCCGGAGCAAAACGATGAGCTGATGAGCCTGCTCAATTCGGAACGATTTAAGAATGCGATTCAGGAGTTGGCGGACAAGAACTACGACGAATGTTGTTCCGATCAGGCACATGTCTCCGTCTATATGAATGACCGCAGAGTGATCGTCCCGTGGGAGCGCATCGACGAAGAGGACTTCGGCAGTGTTCTCAAGGATCTCGATGCTCTGTTTAAACGGGTCTTCGGAATTCGATATCGTCATCCGATCGATCCCCGTTGACCCTGTCGCAAGCCCACGCCGTCAGCATGCGCGTTGGGTTGCGCGGCCGGATGCGTGGTCTTTCTGGGAGATCCCGCGGGGGAGCGTTCCGGTTTCCGCTCCCCTCGGTATGGGGCGATCGGCCGCCACAGGAGCACCGTCGCGTTTACCAACAATCTGGGCGGCAAGGTGACGATCACGCCTCATCGGATGCTGCACCTGTGCGATCCGACTTTCCGCGACTGACGGCGCGCGTTGCCGGCTGCCTTTGTTGTAGGGCATTCGCTGCGTAATGTGATCGTGTTCGGGTGAAGAAGCGAAGAGTCGCCGAGTCAGGAGAGAGGTTCTGACTCGGCGACTGAGCTCTCCTATATCAACGCACGGAGCCGTGCTCGCAGCCGGTGATGGTCGATCCCGCCGAGCGAGTGACCGTGGGGTCGAGGAACGCGTCGCCCGCGCCGCTGCATTGAATCGATCCCTTCAGGACCGAGTCGTTGAGCAGCAGCACGCGCGCGAAATGAGCGGAGACCGTATCGCGAAGGAGGCTCTGCATCGGCGGAGCGGCATCGGCGAGAGGCGCAACGATGATTTCGCCGAGAGTGTCGGCGATGTTCGGTTGTCCGTCGCTGGACGTCACCCTCTGGATCGCCCCGTTCAATTTGACCGTGCCGCGATCGTCGGCGATGAGCTGGCCGGTGAAGCTGCCGGCGCCGGTGAGCGCGGCCGTTCCACTGAACGTGCCGACTGCGGCGGGTCCGGTCACATTCATGGTGCACGGGTGCGGCGTATCGAAGGTCACACAATCGAGATCGACGAACGCGCCGACCTGATCGGCGATGATGCCGAGGGTGCCGGTGACGGCGCTGTCGAGAAGCGAGACGATTGCGCCGCGCGTCGAGACCGCCGCCGGTCCGCCGCCGTTGAAGTCACAGGCGATACAGAAGAATTGCGCGTCGCTCGTACTGGTGTTGGTGGCGGGATTGGCCGTGAACGTCAGGCCGTTCGCAATGACGAATGCGCCGGAGTCGACGCGCAGACCGACGGCACCGTTGTTCTCGAACAGAGAGTTGTTGACGGTGATGTTTGCGCCGCCGCGAATCGCGACCGCGGTGCCGGCGCTGTTGCTGAACGACAGATCGTCGATCTGCGCGAGGACCGAGCCTCGCACCGTGAGCGCGGGCAGCGACGGGACGGCGCTCTGAATTCCATCGAGCCCGGCCCTCTGCGTGCCGCGCAGGGAGACGTCTTTGTCGCGAATGAGCACGTTTTCGACGCAAATGCCTGTAATGCGAATCTCCGCCGGCGGGCGGCTCGCATCGACCGCTGCCTGAATGCTCTCCCCGGCATTGCAGTTCACCACGACCGCGGGCGTCGGCACGCCTCGCGATGCTGCCGGCATCTCCGGAACCTCCGCCGCTTCCACCGCGACGGCAAACAATAGACACACCAATCCTGCAGTTCTCAACATTCTTTCCTCCGTTTTCGGGATCGGCATACATACGGGGCAAAGCGGGGAAAGGATGTATCGCGCGCCCGGGATTGCAGGCCTCCTCGTGTCGCGCGCGACCTGGCGGTCATCGATTATTCTCGTGGCCTGTGACTGAGATCGCATCGTGCAGGACGGCCGGGCCACCATCAGCAGCGACAATCGTGCGACGCGGCCGATCGTGAGGTTCCGTTCGCCGATCGACTGGACCGTCGGTGCGGGCCGCGCGCGTGCGTCGCGGCCGGACGGCATCGACGTCATCGTTCCGGTTCATGGCGCGGCCGCGGAGTTGCGCGCGTGTCTTGCGAGCGTGCGGCAATGCACCGATCTCGCGCGGCATCGGGTGCTGGTGGTGCTCGACGGCCCGCAGGAGGAGCAGGAGCTGCCGTCCTGGGTGACGGTGATTCGCAATGAGCGGCGGCTCGGATTTGCGGGAGCGGTGAATCGCGGGATCGAGGCGTCGTCGCGCGACGTGGTGCTGCTCAACAGCGACACGATCGTCACGCCGCGCTGGATCGAGCAGCTGATTGATGCGGCGTACGCGGACGGCGATGTCGCGACGGTTACGCCGCTGTCGAATGACGCGACGTTGTGCTCGGTGCCGCGGCCGTTCGAGACGAATCTCCTCCCGGCCGGATACGACGCAGCGTCGTTCGCGGAGTTGATCGAGCGCGTTTCGACGCGCGAGTATCCGCGCATTCCGACCGCGGTCGGCTTCTGCATGTACATCCGCCGCGCGGCGCTCGAGGAGGTCGGCTTCTTCGATGCCGTGCGTTTTCCGCGCGGCTATGGCGAGGAGAACGATTTCTGCTTTCGCGCGCTCGCACGCGGGTGGGTGCACGTGCAGGACGACGCGACGTTCATTCAGCACGCCGGGCACGCCAGCTTCGGCGAGTCGCGTTTCGCGGCGCAGCGGGAGGGGCGTGCGGCGCTGCGGCGTCTGCATCCGCGCTATGACACGACGATTGCCGCGTTCATGAAAACCGATCCGACCGCCGCCGTTCGTGCGCGCATCGACGCGGCCCTCGGCGTGAAGCGGGAGCGGCCGCGCGTCGTCCATCTCGTGCAGGGCTTTCCGCCCTTTCAGCACGGCGGCACCGAACTGTACGCGTCGTGGCTCGTGCGGCAGCAGCAGCGCACGCATCACGTCGCCGTCTACACGCGCAGCGACGATCCGGCGAAAAACGAAGGAGAGGCGGTCGAGTGGATCGATCGCGGCGTGCGCGTACGGCTGGTCGCGAATCACTTCACCCGCCGCAATCCGCTGCGCCGCAACGCCATTCGGGACCGCGCGCTCGAACGCGACTTCGCGCGGTTTCTCCGGCAGGAGCAACCCGATCTCGTGCACATCCACCATCTGGCCGGCCACGCCTTTTCACTCGCGAACGTGGCCAGACGGATGCGCATCCCGATCGTGCAGTCGCTGCACGACTGGTGGTTCGTCTGTGCGCGCGTGAATCAGTTCGATCGCGAGGGCAATCGCTGCAGCGGACCGGCACTGGAGAAATGCGCGCGTTGCGTGACGCTGACGCGCGTACCGCCGTCGCCGCTGACGAATCGCGCCATGCACGTGTTGCGCAGGCGCGCGGCAGACGCGGCACTCGCGTGCGCGGATGCATTCCTCTGCGGCTCGCATGCGATTCGCGACGACTACGCGCCGCTGTTGCCGCCGGGCGTGCCGATTCACGTGCTGCCGTACGGGATCGAGCTCGCGCCATCGCCGGTCGCGCGCGAGCGCGTGACACGCCCGATCCGCTTCGGCATGGTCGGCGCGATTCTTCCGCACAAGGGGGTGCACCTCGCGGCCGAAGCGATGCGCGCGTTCGATCCGAGCGAAGCGGTGTTGGTCGCCTGGGGCAATCCGAACGCCGCTCCGGAGTACGCCGCATCGCTGAACGGCGTGCAGCTGCGCGGCACGTTTCGCGAAGAGGAGAAAGCGAGCGTCTTCGCATCGATGGATGTGCTGCTCGTGCCGTCGATCGGTCTCGAATCGTTCGGCATCGCCGCGCGCGAGGCGATGGCCTGCGGCGTGCCGGTGATCGCTGCGGCAGGAGGAGCGTTGTCGGAGATGTTCGAGCCCGGCACGTGCGGCGACTACTTCGCACCCAGTGACGTCGAGGCCTTGCGCGCGTTGCTGCGACGCATCGTCGACGATCCCGCGATGCTCGATCGCTGGCGTGCGCGCCTGCCGGTGCCGAAACGCAGCGAAGACCATGCGGCGGAAGTGGCGCGCATCTATGCGAGTGTGACGCGATGATCGTCACGCGCGTCATTCGTGCGGAAGGTCTCGCCTCCGCCGCGCGGCGCGCGCGCGAGCGCATCGAAGAGACGCTGCGCGATCTCGCGATGCGCGCCGGTCGTGCGCCATACGAGCGTGCCGACGTTCTCAATCTCTCGACGGCGCCGCTCGCGCCGCGCTTCGGCGGCGTGCAGGTGCAACTCCGCGCCCGTCTGCGTTACGAACGGACGCTGCGCCACGTCGCGCTGCTGCATCCTCACGCTCTCGACCTCGGCGATCACCGGCGTCGTCTCGACGGCGATTTCGAAACGCGTCTGCGCCGCGCGCTCGAACTCACCGGCGCGAAGGCGATCCATCTCGAGAACACCGCCGACGCGCCGCTCGACCTCCTGCTGCGCTGCAAGGTGCCGCTGATCGCGAGCATCCATGACTTCTCATTGTTCTGCGCCGACCCGCATCTCCTCGAGCACGGCACGTTCTGCCACTACTCGCGCGACATCGTTCGCTGCACCGCCTGTCACGGCGAACAAAGGACGCGGCGCGCCCGGAGCCGGGAGTTTCTCCAGCGCGCCACCGCGCTCGTTTTCCCGTCGCGTTTTCTTCTCGAACGGCATCGCGAGCTCTTCGATCTGCCGCTGCCGCATGCACAGGTGATCGAGCCCGGCCTTTCGACGAGCGCACCGCGAGCGAGTCGTGGAACGGCGATCGCGTACGTCGGCGCCGTGAAGCGGCACAAGGGAGGGCACCTCATCCCGCAACTCGTTCGCGACGATGCGCAATGGCACGTCTTCGGCGGCGGCGACGGAACGCTCCTCCGATCGCTGCGCCAGTTGCGGAACGTCACCATCCACGGCTACTACCGCGACGGTGCGCTGCCGGCGCTGCTGGCCAGGCACCGCATCGGCCTCACCGTGATCCCGTCGATCTGGCCGGAGACGCACAGTCTCGTGCTCACCGAATCGTGGCTGGCCGGCGTCCCGGCCATGGCGTTCGACCTCGGCGCCATCGCCGAACGGATTCGCGCGCACGGCGGCGGCTGGCTCACGCCGCTCGATGGCGGCGCGGACGGTCTGGCATCACTCCTCGCGCAGTGGCGCGCCGGTGCGTTGACGACGAACATCCCGGCGACGCTGCCGGACGCGCGCGATGCCGCACGCGCGCACATCGCGCTCTATCGCTCAGTTGTCGAATGACATCGTGCCGCTGACGATCTGCGCGGTCGGCGGCATGTCGAGATCGAGCGATGGTCCGGCGATCAGTTCGTTGCGCTGCTCGCGTGTCGGAAGGGCGAGCTGCGCTTCGAGCGTGCTGCCGAGCTTGAAGCTGGCCAGCATCGGCAACGCCAGCACCACCACCGCGAATGCGAGGAGCAGCGGCAGGAGAACCGCGAACGACGCATCGTTCAATTTGTCGTTCACGCGCATGGCGAAGATCGTGACGATCGCCGCCATCACGAAGGCGACCATGGCCACGCGTTGATTCCGGTCCATGCCGCGCCGCTCGGTGGCCACGTACGAATTCGCGACCTGCTGCAGCGCGCGCACGTGCGGTTCGATGTCGGGGGTCAGCGTCACGGATGCGAGGGTCTTCTGTGCGTCCTGATACGCGCCGGTCTTGAGCTGCGCCATCGCCTCCAGCACGCGCGCCTGTGGCAGATCCCGGCGCGACGTCGAGGCGGCGATCTGCTCGAGCGCCTCGCGATTGCGCGTGTCGCTCGCGGCGGAGCCGGAGGAGATGAGCAGGATGCGGACGAGATCGAGACGCACGGCCGCGTTGTCGTCCCCATCGACGCGCACGAGCGCCTGGCGCAGCGTCTGCTCCGCTTCGGCGAGATTCTGCGACGCGGCCAGCACCGCGGCCATCGATCGCCAGCCTTCGGAGGAGCGGGGATTGGCGTCGATGGCCCGTCGCGCGAAGACGCGCGCTTCGTCGAGCTGGCCCTGCTTTGCGAGCAGCTGGCTCAGCTCGACGTAGCAGCGGCCATGTCTGGTCCCGAGCGCGAGCGCCGCACGCAGCGTTCGTTCGCCGGAGTCGTAGTCGCCGATGCGCGCCTGGAACGCACCGAGGTTCACGGCCAGGTCGATGTCTCGAGGATCGGACGTCACGGCCTGCAGCAGCAGCGTTTCGGCGAGCGAGAGTCGCTTGCGATGGAACTCGATCGCACCGCGGCAGCCGATCGCGCGCGCGCACGTCGCCTCGAGCGTGAGCGCGGTGTTGCAGGCATCTTCGGCGTCATCGAGATCGGAGAGCAATCCGCCCGCGGCGAATGCGGCCGTGTACGCCCAGGCGAGATTCGTGAACGCGGCGGCCGAATGCGGCTGCGCGTTCGTCACCTGACGGAAGTAGTCCTGCGCCTTCCGGTAATCGCGCCGCGCGTACGCGATCTGTCCGAGGCAGGTTTTGGCGAGGAGCGCGGCCGGATTCTTGTGTGCGGCCATGACGAAGTCGCGCTCCGCGAGCGCTTCCTGCCCCGGTGTTTTCGAACGGACATATCCCCGCTGCGCGACGAGTCCCATGCTCGTCGGAAACTTCGCCAGCCCCTCTTCGATCACCTCGAGCGCCTTGCGATGTCTGCCGAGATCGCAGAGAGCCATGCTCTTGATCTGCATGGCCACGGTGGAGGAGTGATCGAAACGGAGCACGTGATTGACGAGCGCCAGCGCCGTCTCCGTTTTCCTGCTGAGAAGGTGTGCCTGCGCGGCCGTGACATTCAAATCGTGCGAGTAGCGGAAACGCGGCAGCCAGCGATCGGCGAGGGCTACCGCATCGCTGAGACGACCCTCCATCATCAGCACGTCGAGCTTGACGACGTGCGGCAGGGAGCTGCGAGGGAATGACGCCAGCGCGTCGTCGATCATCGGGTGCGCCGCGTCGAAACGCCCGTTGTTGGCGAGCAGCCAGGCGCGCAGGCACGTCACGGTGAGCGCGTCGGGGTAATCGTCGATTGCTTTCTCCGCGAGCCGCGATGCCTCGTCGAACGTCCCTTCGAGAATGTGCAGCAGCACGTGGTGGGCGCGGATCGTCCAGTCGTCCGCGGGTGCGGCGTCGAGGACGCGATACCCTTCGGCGTAACGTCGCACCGAGGCACATGCGCTGGCGAGCCGCGTGCGCAGATCGACGGCATCGGGAAATTTCTCCAGCGCCTGATGTCCGAGGTAGATGGCGCGTCCGACGTCGCCCTGCCGGGTGTGCCAGTCGATCTTCAGTTCCCACAGGAGATCCTTGTCCGGAAACTGCTTCTCGACTGCATCGATGGTCTGTCGTGCGGCGGTGAAATCGCCTGCATCCATCTGCAGGAAGCCGAGAGCGGCAAGGTGGGGAAGCGGATCGTAGGCCGTCGCGGCGGACTGCCGCACCACTTCGATCGCCTGCGGCAGTTGATCGGCGAGGATCAGCGCGTCGACGACGAACGTCAGCGTCGACCACGAAGAGGGATCGAGTTGCCGCGCTTTCGCCGCCAGCCTCATGGCATCGGAGGCGTCGCCGCGCGTGAGCGCGTTTTCCGCCGCCGTGTTGACGACCCAGCGGTTGTCCTCGTTCAGCCAGAGCGCTCGCGCCACCATCGGCAGAGCCGCGTCGGGCCCGCTCGTCCGCAGCAGAATCAGATTCCTGGTGTGCAGGGCGAGCTCGGACAACGGATCGTGGTCGAGCGCGAGCTCGGCGTACTTCAGGGCCTGCTCGGCCTGATGCGAGGCGAGGAGCACGGCCGCATACTCGCCATTCAGCAGCGCGCTCTCCGCGTGTGTCTTGCGCGACGACTCGAGCACCGCCAGTGCAGACTTGTAGTCACCGCGCAGACGGTAGGAACCGGCCTTCGCTTTCAGCGCCGTCTCGTCGTTCGGATCGTGGGCGAGCACCTCCTCCGCCGCGACGATGGCCTCATCGAACTGGTTCGTGCGGTAGAGATAAATCGCCTCCACCGCGCGAATGCGCAGGCGTTCGCTCGTGAACGTCGCGTACGCCTTCTCGATCGTCTGTTTCGACTCCTCGATCCGTTCGAGATGCAGGAGCGCCCGCGCGTGCAGAAGGTACGGCTCCGCGTCGGTCGCGCCGGGAAGCAGCGTGGTCGTGGCTGCGAGAGCGGCATCGTAACGACGGAACTTCAGCGCTTGCACCGCATCGCGAAGCAAATCGGCCTGGGTCATGTCGGGAGTCCTCTCCGGTAAGGAGGGACGGAGAGATGGGTTTCCCCACCCGGCGATTGACATTTCTGGAATTCAACCGTATGGTTGAACAACCAATTGGTTGAATAGGAATGAGAGATCCACTCAGTCTCACCTTTGCCGCTCTTGCCGATCCGACGCGCCGGGCCATCCTGGCGCGGCTGGCCTCGGGTGAATGCTCCGTCAGCGAACTGGCCGAGCCGTTCGAAATGACCATGGCCGCGGTCTCGAAGCATCTGCAGGTGCTCGAACGCGCGGGGCTGGTCGCGAAGGGACGGCAGGCGCAATCGCGGCCGTGCCGCATTCAGGCCGCACCGATCCGCGAGGTCTCCGAGTGGGCGGAGCGCTATCGCGCGATGTGGGAGCAGCGGCTCGATCGCATCGATGACTACCTTCAGGAACTGAACGCGCCCACGAAATCAAAAAAAACCGGCAAATCGAAAGAACAGGAGAAGAACCATGCCCGTAAGCAGCGCCGCAAATAGCAACTCCTTCCAGGTCACCACGCCCGGCGAGCACGCCATCGTGCTGACGCGTCTCTTCGACGCGCCGCGCGCGCAGGTGTTCGAAGTGCTGACCCGCCCCGAGCACATCAAACACTGGTGGGGCAACCTCGGGCCGGGATACTCCGTGCCGGTCTGCGAAGCGGATCTCCGCGTCGGCGGCAAATGGCGCTACTCGAATCAAACACCGAGTGGCGAGCTGGCCACGTTTTACGGCGTCTATCACGAGATCACGCCGGTCTCGCGGCTGGTCTATACCGAGATCTTCGAGCCGTTTCCCGACGTCGAGTCGATGGTCACGACCGAACTGACGGAAGAAGACGGCAAGACGCGCATGACCGTCACGGCCGTCTATCCATCGAAAGACGTGCGCGACGGCGTGCTCTCGACCGGAATGGAGCGCGGCGCCGCGCTCAGCTACGACCGGCTCGAAGAGCTTGCGATCGCGCTGGCGAACGGCTGAGTGCTCCCGATTTGCATCTCTCCGGGGAGTAAGGAGGGATGTGCATGAGCAACGAACTGAACGGCAGGCGCGTCGCGATTCTGGTCACCGATGGCTTCGAGCAGATCGAGCTGACCAGCCCGCGCGAAGCGTTGGAAAAAGCGGGCGCGACGTGCGTGCTGATCTCGAACGTCGACGGCAAAGTGCAGGGCTTCAAACATCACGACAAAGCGGATCGCCTGAAGGTGGAGCTGTCGTTGAAGGAGGCGAACGCGGCGGAGTTCGATGCCGTGTTGCTGCCGGGCGGCGTGATCAACGGAGACGCGTTGCGCATCGACAAGGATGCGCAACGCTTCGTGCAGCAGATCGATCGCGCCGGCAAGCCGGTGATGGTGATCTGCCACGGCGGCTGGATTCTGATCTCCGCCGGCCTCGTGAACGGCCGCACGATCACGACCTGGCCAACGCTGCAGGACGACATGCGCAACGCCGGCGCGACGTGGAAAGACGAGGAGTGCATTCGCGATCGCAACTGGGTCAGCAGCCGCAAACCCGATGACCTGCCCGCCTTCAACCGCGAATGCATCCGCGCACTCTTCGAAGGACGCGCATCGCAACGAACGGGCGTGAGCGAAGAACGCGAAGCGCGATTGTGAGGGTGGGGGCTCTCGAATGTGTCATCCCGTGCGTGAGCACGGGATCCCCTGATTCGCGAGCGTGCATCGTTCTTGTGCAGGGGATCCCGCGCTGACGCGCGGGATGACACGTGAGGGGAGTGAGTCGCGTGTTGCCGTGTTATCCCGTGCGTGAGCACGGGATGACACGTGGGGCGTGCGTCTACTCGTCTTCGCTCGAACAGGCCTCGATGAGGACGCGGCAGTCGTTTGCGCGCTTCTTACATTCGTTGAGGGCGCGGAGGCGGGCTTTGCGGGGGTTCTGGTCGTAGGCCCAGCCGGTGGCGTCGCCGCCGTTGCCGACGGCGAAGGCGGCGCAGCTGTTGCGGAACCAGACCTGGATGCGGCAGTCGGAGGCGCGGCATTGGCCGAGGGCGGTTTGTTCGGCGTCGCGACGGGAGCCTTCGTTCGTCGAGTAGCCGTAGCGGTGTGTCCGCTTCGAATAGGCGATCGCGCCGAACGTGTCGTAGTTGTCGGCGAGGAGGCTGAAGCTGCTGGTGGACAGAACGAGCACGGCCGCGAGTGCGGCAATCCGGACTTTCATGAAATGTTTCCCCTCTCGTGAGTTGGACCGGGCGAGAGGATAGCGCATCCCTCTTCAGCGTCGTTGACGATCCTCGGCCGGGCCGCCGCCGCGATGCAGATTGCGCGCGGTGTTGATCAGGCCGACGTGCGAGAACGCCTGCGGGAAGTTGCCGAGCTGGCGCTGCGCGATCGGATCGTATTGCTCGGCGAGCAGGCCGACGTCGTTGCGCAGCGCGAGCAGTTTCTCGAACAGCTCCTCCGCCTCGTCATGCTTTCCCTGCAGCGCGAGCACGTCGGCGAGCCAGAACGTACAGAGCAGAAACGCGCCTTCGCCGGGCGGCAGACCATCGACATCGGGATGCGTCGGATAGCGCGCGATGAAGCCGTTCACCGCGAGCTCTTTGCGGATGCGCTCGACCGTGCCGGCCATGCGTGGATCGTTCGCATCGATGAAGCCGAGGGCCGGAAGCACGAGCAGACTGGCATCAGCTGATTTCGAACCGTAGTACTGCACGAACGATTGCAACTCGCGATCGAAGCCGCGCGCGAAGATGTCGTCGCGAATCTGCGCGCGAATGGCCGACCAGCGTTCGGCCGGTCCCTTCAAACCGAAGGTCTCGACGTCGGCGATGGCGCGATCGAACGCGACCCAGGCCATCACCTTCGAATGCGTGAAGTGACGGCGCGGTCCGCGTACTTCCCAGATTCCTTCATCCGGCTCTTTCCATCCGTCCTCGAGAAATCGGAGAAAGGCCGACTGCACGCGCCACGCGTCGTCGGAGGAGGGGAGCTGGAGGCGGCGCGTGAGGTGAAAGACGTCGGCGATCTCACCGTAGACGTCGAGCTGGTACTGCTGAAAGGCCGCGTTGCCGATGCGCACCGGCCGCGAGTTTTCGTAACCCGGGAGCCATTCGACTTCGTGTTCGTACAGATGCCGTTCGCCGCGGATGCCGTACATGATCTGCAATTCTTCGGGGCGTCCGGCCACCGCGTTCACGAGCCATTCGCGCCACGCCAGCGCTTCGTCGGTGTAGCCGCCGACCATCAGCGCGTACAGCGAGAACGTCGCATCGCGAAGCCAGCAGAGGCGATAGTCCCAGTTGCGCACGCTGCCGATGCATTCGGGCAGCGAGGTCGTCGACGCGGCGACGATGCCGCCGGTCGGTTGATAGGTGAGCGCCTTCAGCGTGATCAGTGAACGCATCACCGCCTCGCGCCACGGCCCGTCGTACGTGCAGCGCGACGCCCACTCGCGCCAGTACTCCTCGGTTTCAGCGAGCGCGGTTTCGGCGGGAGCGATCTCCGGCACGTCGCGGAACGTCGCGGTCCAGCTCAGATCGAACGAGACGCGCTCGCCCGCGCTCACGTCGAACGTCGCCACCGTCGTCAGCCCTTCGCCGCGCATCGGCACCGTGCTGCGGCAGTAGATCGTGTCGGGTCCGGCGATGGCGCGGATGCCGCCGTCGATCGCGCGCACCCACGGCACGATCGAGCCGTAGTCGAAGCGGACCACGAGCTCCATCCGCATCGGCACCGTTCCTTCGATCCCTTCGACGATGCGCACGAGATCGATGCATTCGGTGCGGATGGGCATGAAGTCGATGAGGCGCACGCGGCCGGCATCGCATTCGATCTCGGTTTCGAGGACGAGGGAATCGCCGCGGTAGCGGCGGGTCACCTTGCGGATGCCGGCCCGCGGTGCGAGTTGCCAGCGTCCATGTTCGGGGGTGCCGAGGAGCGCGGCGAAGCAGGCGGGGGAATCGAAGCGGGGCACGCACATCCAGTCGATCGACCCGTCGCGCGCGACGAGCGCAGAGGTCTGCAGATCGCCGATGAGCGCGTAGTCCTCAATGCGAGACGGCATGCCAGCCGACGAGCTTGCAACGATCGTGCGCTGTCGGCCGGAGGTCAGCGAAGAGTTGGTATGCCATTCATTTTCGTGACTTCTTCTTCACGCCGTCGGTCATGAACATCGGCGGATGTTCGTCTTCGATGCCGAGGGAACGGACGAGCTCCTGCAGCGTGGCGGCGAGCGCTTTGCGGCGGGCCGGAGGAAGCTGCTGCACGCCGTCGAGGATCGACTGCTGGATCGGCGGCGGCAGCCGCCTGACGGTGCGGCGGCCTTGCGCGGTGAGGGTGAGATCGAGGCGCCGGGCGTCGGCCTCGGAGCGCTCGCGCACGACCAGCCCTTTGCGAATGAGGCTGGCCACGACCACCGAGACGGTGCTCTGGTCGGTGGCGGTGCGGGAGGCGAGGTCGTTGATCGAGAGCGGCGACTCTTTCTGCAGCTCGTGCAGCACGTAGATCTGCGATGCGCCGAGGCCGTGCTCGCGCAGGCCGGCGCGATCGGCGATGCGCAGCGACTTCACGATCGTGCGAAACGAGTTCAGCACGGAATGCGCATCGTCGAGGCGGGTTGTTCGAGACATGCACTCCATTGTATTGAATACCATGTATGTCTGATCGCACGGACGGCCGATTCCGGGCCCGTCTCGAATTTCTGGCCCGCCGCTTTCTGATCGTCACCCTCGTCGCAGCCGGCGCACTGACCGGCATCGTGGCGGTCTTCTTCCATCGCTACGTCGAGCTGGCGCGCGAGCTGTTGATCGGCCGCGCGCTCGCGCAGCCGGAGCCGCTGCGGATTCTGCTGGTGCTGTTCACGCCGGCGGCCGTGTTCGCGTTGCTGGCGTGGGCCATCGGCCGCTTCGCGCCGCGCGCGGTGGGGGCGAATCTCGCGCGCGTGCGGATGGCGTACAACGACAACCCGCGCATCCTCGGCCCGCGCACCGTGGCCACGACGTTCGTGGCGACGCCGCTCTCCCTCGGCGCGGGCGCACCGCTCGGCCCCGAGGGCCCGATCGTCGTCGTCGCCAGCGGCATCTGCGTCGGTCTCGCCCGTCTGCTTCGCCTGCCGAAGAAAGTGATGAAGGCGATGATTCCCATCGGCACCGCGGCCGGCATCGCCGCGATCTTCAACACGCCGATCACCGGCGTCGTCTTCGCGCTCGAAGAGGTGCTCGGCACCGCGCAGCGCGGTGTGCTCGGCGGCGTGCTGGTCGGCGCCGTCGCGGCCGCGGTCGTGGAGCGCGCGCTCCTCGGCGGACGTCCGCTGCTGGCCGTGCCGTATTCGACGTGGACCGACGCGCGCGAAATGATCGGCTTCGCCATCGCCGGCGTGATCACCGGGGCGGCGTCAGGAGTAGCCATCGCGCTGACGCACCGGTTGAAGCGGCGCTGGGCGAGCGTGATGCCGTCGATGGTGCTGCGCGTCACGCTGGCCGGTCTGCTCATCGGCGCGGCCGGCCTCCTCGTGCCCGACATCCTCGGCGTCGGCTACGACTCCGTTTCGTACTGGCTGAACGGAGGCGGCAGCGCGAGCGGCACCGCGTTCGCGTTTCTCGTGAAACTCGTGGCCTTCATCATCGCCATCAGCGCCGGCGTGATCGGCGGCACCTTCGCGCCGTCGCTCTTCATCGGCACCGCCCTCGGTGCGGCCATCGGCCACGGCACGCACGCGCTCTTTCCGGCGATGCACGTCGATCCGAAAGCCTACGCCATCATCGGCATGGGCTCGTTCTTCGCGGGATTGATGCGCAGTCCGATCGCGGCGGTGTTGATCGTCGTCGAGCTGACGCGCGATTACGAACTGATCCTGCCGCTGATGCTCGGGGTCTCGCTCGCGGTGGCCGTCTCGCGGCGTTTGTCGCCGCTGAGCATGGTCGAGCAGCAGATGGTCGATGAAGGGTGGGTGGAGGAAGGGGCCGCGCACGAAGAGCAGTTCGAGCTCTTCGAATGAGCGAGGCGGGCGCAGGAGGCCCGCCCCGCCGGAACTCACTGCGCGATCGCGAACGACTCGAAGAGCTGCGCCACTTCCGCGGCGTTGCGCTGTTCGTCGGAACGTCCGACGTACAGCAACTGATAGAAGCGATCCTCGACGACGGTGAAGCGCGCGCGAAAGACGGCGGCGCTGCTGCGGAAGAGCAATGAGCCGGGCGCTTCCGCCTCGACCGTGGCGCCGAGCGATTTCAACAGCGACTCGCGCGTGCTCGCGGCGAGCTTCTCTTCGTCGGCGATCTTCGCCGGCATCTTGCTCATCGTGACGATCACCGCCTCGCCGGTCGGGGCTTTCGCGATCCAGTTGGTCGTCTCGATGTCGCCCTCGGGGGACTTCGACGTCTGTTGCTGTTTCGTGAACGCGCCGTACGACGACGGCAGCGTGAGCTTGAACGGCTCGTTCGGCACCGGTGCGTCATCCGCGTGGGCGGTCCCCGCGAGCAGCGTCACGGCGAGGGCCAGCGCCGTAACGGTCGATTTCCGGAACAATTTCATGAATCCTCCTGACGTGGTGTAAACGGCGTTGTATACCGCGATCGGGAGAAAAACGCTCTCCCCCCTTCACGGGAGGAGAGCGTTCGCGCGGATCATGCGCGCTTCATCACGATCATCGCCACGGCGGCGAGTGCAAGAGCGAGGAGCGCGAGCTCGCGCGCGCCGAGGGCGGGCACGTTCGCGGTCGCGGCCGCGTCCTGCGGATCGTTTTGAATCGTGGCCTGGGCTTGTGCGTCGACGATCGACGCGCCGCTGGCACCACTCAGCGTCATGAAGAACGTCTCGCCTCCTTCGTTGGCGAGATCGCCGTTCACGAACACGGTGATGCTCTGCGTGGTCGATCCCGGCGGGAACGTGAGCGTGCCGCTGGTGGTCGTGTAGTCGCTGCCGGCGGTGGCGGTGCCGTTGCTCGTGAGGTAGTTCACCGTGATCGGGAACGCGCTCGGATTGGAGAGCGTGACGGTGAAGAGGAACGCCGTCGTGCCGGCGTTTCCTTCGAGTTGCGCCACGTCCTGGATGAGCATCTGCGGCTGGGCGTCGTCGTTGGTGATCGTGCCGGTGCCGCTGCCGAGTCCGATCGCGGTGCCGGCGCTGTTGGCGGAGAGGGTCACGGTGAAGGTCTCGCTGTTCTCGAGCTTCGTGTCGCCGTTGACGTTGACCGTGATCTGCTGCGTGGCCACACCGGCGTTGAACGTGAGCGTCACCGGCGCCATCGCGGCAAAGTCGGCGTCGGCGGAGCTCGCGGTGCCGTCGGCGATCGTGGCCTGCACGGCGGTCGTCGTTGCGGCGAGCGGCGAGAGCGTGACCGTGAACGTGAACGCGGCGGTGCCGGCGCTGCCTTCGTTCTGGGCGATGCTGTTGATGCTGAACGTCGGAGTCGCCGAGTCGTCGTTCTGGATCGTGCCGGTGCCGCTGTCGTCGAACAGCGTGGCGTTGGCCGGATTCGAGAGCGTCACGGCGAACGTCTCGTCCCCTTCGTCCGTGGCATCGCCGTTCACGCTGATCACGATCTGCTGCATCACGACGCCGCTGGCGAACGTGAGCGTGTTCGAGGCGCCGGTGTAATCGCTCCCGGCGGTGGCGCTGACATTCGACGTCGCGTAATCGACGGTGATGGTCTGCGCGCTCGGATTCGAGAGCGTCACGTCGAAGACGAAGTTCGTCGTCCCCGCATTCGTCTCGAGCTGGGAGACGTCGTTGATGCTGATGGCCGGCATCGTGTCGTCGTTGGTGATCGTGCCGAGGCCGGAGGCATCGCCGATGAGCGTACCGGCCGACGCGTTGCTGAGGGTGACGTTGAACGTCTCGTTGCTCTCGAACATCGCGTCGCCGCCGACGTCGACGACGAACGTCTTCGACGTTTCTCCGGCGTTGAACGTCAACGTCTGCGTCTTCGAGGTGTAGTCGCTGCCGGCCAGCGCGCTGCCGTCGGACGTCGCGACGTCGACGCTCACGGTCGATGCCGCGGCGGGATTGAGGCTCACGGTGAACGTGAAGGCGGTGATGCCGGAGAGTCCTTCGTCGGCGGAGACGTCATCGATGAGGAACGTCGGCTGCGGATTGTCGTCATTCGTGATCGTGCCGAGGCCGGAGATCGTTCCCGCGCTCGCGCCGCTGATGCCGGAGAGGTTGACGGTGAAGATCTCGTTCGTCTCCGGCGTGTTGTCGCCGTTGACGGCGACCACGACGTTCGTGCTGAGCGTGCCGGCCGGGATGGTGATGGTGCCGTTCGTGATCGCGTCGTAGTCGCCGTTCGCCACCGTGGCGGTGCCGTCGGCGGTGTTGACCGTGGCGCTCGCGGCGAAGGCGCTGAGATTCGAGAGCGAGACGGTGAACGAGAAAGATGCCGTCGTTGCCGGCGCCCCTTCGAGCATGGTCACGCTGTCGATGCTCATCGACGGCTGCGTGTCGTTGTCGTTGATGGTCAGCACGGCCGTGCCCGGGGTGCCGAGCTCCGCGTACCCGCCCGGATTCGACAGCGCGAGGTTCACGGTCTCGGAGCCTTCGTACGTCGAGTCGTCGGCGATCGCGATGTCGAACGTCTTCGAGGTGCTCTCGCCGTCGGCCCAGTTGAGCGTGCCGCTGGCGGCGGTGTAGTCGAAGCCGGCCGCGGCGCTGCCGTCGCTGGTGGCGTAGTCGATCGAGACCGCGCCGTCCGAGCCGCCGGTACGTGTAACCGTGATGGTTACGAATGGCCCGGCCTCGCCGACGTTGTAGGTCGCGGCGCTGAACTGCAGCTGGCCGGGATCCGGCGCGAGGCCGGCGTTCGAAAACTCGGAGGTGTTGTTCGCCGGGCCGGAGTTGAGCGCGCCCGGAGGATCGATGGTCTGCAACGTGGTCGCGGTCGCGGTGATCTGCTTGCCGCGCGTGTCGAGCGGCATCGACGGCACGACCGTGGCGGTGCCGGCGTACGTTCCGTCGCCGGCGGTGACGACGTTGACGAAGCCGAGATAGGTCCGGCCGTCGCCCGAGCCATTGTTGTTCGCGGTGTCGCTGGCGAAGAACTCCAGCCGCACCGGCGTGAGCGGCACGGTCTCGAGCGTGAGCGGCACGAGGAGATTGCCGGTCGATGGGTCGTAGTGCGGCACGTTCGCGCCGCTGTTGCCGAGCACCGGCGCGTTCTGTCCCCAGTTCGAATAGAGCGTGTTCGGATCGATGCCCGGCGTGGCGTTGGTGGTCGAGTCTTTGCCGTCGGTGGTCTGATCGACATCGATGCCGATGCTGGTGCCGGAGATCGCGCCGCTGTTGAAGATCGAGTTGCCGCTGATCAGATTCGACGACGTGGCGTTGAACAGCTGCACGCCGTTCCGTCCGTTGCCGGCAATGATGTTTCCTTCGCCCGGCGCGCCGCCGCCGATGAGGTTTCCGCCGGCGCCGTTCGTGATCAGGATGCCTTGAAACGTGTTGGAGATGTCGATCGCGTTGAGGCTGTCGCGCCCGATGAGATTTCCTTGAATGACGTTGTCGGTGGCGCTGGAGCTCTGCAGCACGATGCCCGAGCCTTCGTTCGCCGAGATGACGTTTCCTTCGCCGGGAAGACTGCCGCCGATCTTGTGACCGGCGGTGGTGATGCGAATGCCGTCGATGAGATTGCCGAGCCCCAGCGGCACGCCGTTGCGGACGCCGATGAAGTTGCCGTGCACCCACACCTGCTGCGCCGCGCCGGTGATGAAGACGCCGTGCTCGTTGTTGAAGACGATGCTGTTGTTCGGGCCGATGTCGGTGGTGTGGGTGACGGTGCCGTCGTATTTCGTGGCATCGACGTGAATGCCGGAAAGGCCGTTCCCGAAATTCGCGCCGCTCGCATTCGAGCCGATGAAGTTGCCGGTGATGACGTTGGCCTGCCACACCGCGCCGCCGACGTTGATGCCGTCCGCCAGCGCGTTGTTGTTGCCGGCGATGACGTTGGCCGGGCCGATGGTGTTGGCGAAGGCATTGCCGCTGATGCGCACGCCGTGACTGCCGTTCGGCAGCGCGGCCATCTGCACCGCGTTGAGGCCGATGATGTTGTTGGCCACGACGTTCTTCACGGTGCGCTCGGCGAAGATGTCGATGCCGGCGCCGGCATTGCCGGAGATGAGATTGCCTTTCGAGCCATCGGCCGGATCGCCGATGAGATTTCCGGCCACGGTGTTGATGTCGGTGACGTTCGCGAACGGTCCGAGGGCGGGTGTGGTGATGGAGATGCCGGCGCCGTTGTTCGGCAGCGCGTTCGCGCCGTCGGTGCCGATCCAGCAGTTCTGCACGCTGTTGCCGCCGCCGACGATGGAGATGCCGGCGCCGCCCATGTTCGTGATCTGCAGATTCTGAATCATCGATCCGCCGCCCGGCGTGTTGCTGCCCGCGCCGGCGGTGAGGCTGATGCCGTTGAGGCCCGCACCGCCGATCAGCTGCACGCGCGGTGAACCGCCGCCATCGATCGTGACGGGAAAGAGAATCTGCGGCAGCGACGCGGCGAGGGTGACGCTGTTGATCGAGAACGTGATGGTATCGGCCGCCGGCGTGGCGTTCGCTTCCTGGATGGCCGCGTGCAGCGTGCAGCCGCCGCCCGCGCGCGCGCACGTGCCGTTGATCGTTTGATCGGGATCGGAGCCGTCGGTGTCGACGGTGAATGTTGCGGCCTGCAGCGGCGCTGCAAACGCGATCGCAACCGCGACGAGAACGAGAACCCCACACATCCATCGAGAGAGACGCGAAACCATGCACACACTCCTCGGCCGCCAGGCCGCACGCGAAATCGATTGTCAGAAGCGGATCGACAGGCGAAGAACCTCGCGGTTTCTTCAGTGTGCAAGGCTACGGAGCGGTGCACGCGGAAGGCAGAGCATGAACATGCGGTACGCTGCCGCGATGGAGCGCATGCCGGAGACGTTCGTGCAGTTGGGACGGCTGCGCGTGGGCCGCGACGGCGCGGGAGAAATGGATGGCCCGCGGCCGCTCGTGTTCATCCCGCGCGCCGAGATTGCCGGCATCGAGAGCGCGCGCATGGTCGGCGGGGAGCGTCCGCTGCTGCTGCTCGTCATTGGTCTGGTGCTGCTGATCGTGGCGATCGTTCCGGTCGTCGCGCTCGCGCAGGTGCTGCGGCACGGCGGTACGTTTCATGCCGAATGGATCGCCGCGATCGCGTGCGTGATTCCGGCGGCCTGGCTGCTCGAGCTCAGTCTGCGCAAGCGGGCCGTGCTCCTCGTGACGATGAAGCGCGGCCGGCGCAAGCTGCTCTTTCCCCGCGGCACGAGCGACGTCGAGGCAGGGATGTTCGTGGCGCGGGCGCGCGGTGAATTCGGCTACGACTGAGCTTCAGGGTCGGGTTCAGGCGCTGCGTCCGCTGCAGGTTCGATGAAGACGGTCGCCGGCGCCGGCAGCGGTCGCAGCGTCGTCACCGCGGCCATCGTCGCGAAGAGCCAGTTCGTGCTGATGGCGCTGACGATCTGCTGCAGGAGATTCATGAAGAGCTCCAGCGGGGCAAAGATAAAGGTGCTGTCGACCCGCGACCCGAGGTGGGTCGTTGCGAGAGTCAGCAGGGAGATCGCAAACGACGCGATGCCGGTCGACACGAGGATGAGCAGCAGCGATCCGGCATGCACGGAAAGGCGGTCGCTCATCTCTTCCCACGCCAGTCGCAGCGACTCGCGCGCCGGGAGAAGCTCTTCAGCACCAAGGACGATCGCTTTCGCCGTGAGCGCGGTCATGAGAAGCATGCCGATGAGAATGATCGGCATGACCACCGCCATCACGCAGCACGCGACCACCCCTTGCTGCGACGCGAGCATGCTCACGCCGGCGAAGATGCCGAACACGAGGAGCGCGAGCGCGCCGATCGTGAGATAAACGCCGATCACCCGCCACATCCCCGCACGAGCCGCGGAGAGCCATGCGCGCCATTCGAACACGGGCGACGCATCCGCGCGCTCGCCGGCGACGAAGGTGGCCGCGTTTCCGGCGACGATCCACGCCTGCAGCACGAGAAAGATCACCAGCAGCGCCACCGCGCCGATTACGACTCCCGCGATCAGGAGCGGATGCGCGCGCGCGAAGCGAGGGAGATCATTCGCGTCGACGCGGTCCAGCAGCGGCCGCATCGCCAGAAAGATCCCCATCGTCAAAGCGAAGAGTGACACGTTGATACCGACATGCAGCACCATCGTCTGCCAGTTCGCGCGCACGTTTGCGGCACCACGACGCACCGCGTCGAACGAAGAATCAATTCTCATGATTTTCGGACCCGGGACGGAATGGTACTCCTCCGCACTGATCGAGGGTGCGCCGCACCGATTCAGCCGCCGCGCATGCCGGCGCTCTTCATATGACGTGTATCATCTCATCGTCATGCGATACGACGCGGAGCACAAGCAGCGCACGCGCGAGCGGCTGTTGAAGGTCGCGGCGAAGGCGGTGCGTGCCGAAGGGCCGGAGCGCGTCGGCGTCGCGGCGGTGATGCGGCGCGCGGGGCTGACGCATGGCGGGTTCTACGCGCACTTCGCGTCGAAAGACGCGATGGTCGTGGCGGCGATCGGCCAGATGTTCGAGGAATCACACGATCGCTGGATGGCCGCGACCGCGAATCGCTCGCCCGAGGACGGGCTGGTGTTGTTCGTCGACTCGTATTTGTCGGCCGCGCATCGCGATGCCCGCGCGTCGGGTTGTCCGATCGCCGCGTTGCTCGCCGATCTGCCGCGCCTTTCGAGCGCGTGCAAACGCGCGGTGGCGAACGGCACGCGGCGTCTGACGGCGATGCTCGCCGCGCAACTGGAGCGGATGCATTTCGCCGATGCGGAGGATCTGGCCGGTTCCGTGATCGCGGAGCTCGTCGGCGCGGTGTCGCTGGCGCGTGGCGAGCCCGATCGCGCCCGCTCGGAAAACATCCTCGCGGCCTCGCGGCGATTGCTCAAGGAACGGCTTGGATTGGAGGAACGGTCATGAGTCTGGTGAACGAAGTCGGTGCCGGTCTGGACGGCCTCTCGCAGCTGCGCGCGCTGCTCACCGCGAAACGGAAACCGGGAATCGCGCAGTCATTGCAGTTCGAGCTGGTCGAAGTGGAGCGCGGCAAGGCGCTCTTCACCGGCACGCCGGGCGAGCACGCCTACAACCCCATCGGTTCGGTGCACGGCGGATACGCCGCCACGCTGCTCGACTCCGCCTGCGGCTGCGCGGTGCACACGATGCTGACCGAAACGCAGATGTACACCACGCTCGAATTGAAAGTCGCGTATCACAAGCCGATCACGCGCGACTCCGGTCTGCTGCGCGCGGAGGGGACGGTCGTCTCGATCGGCCGCCGGGCCGCCTTCGCCGAAGGGAAGCTCGTCGACAGCGAAGGAAAGCTGTACGCGACGGCGACGTCGACGTTGTTGATCATGGACCGCGTTTAGGCTCCGGCGGATTGCGCGCGTCGCATCAGCCACGCGCCGGCGACACACACCGCGCATCCGAGCACCGCGAGCAACGCCACGTGCTCGCCGAGCACGACCACGCCGAGAAGCAGCGCCACGCCGGGAATCAGAAATGTCGTCGCCGACGCGCGCGCGGCGCCGATGCGGCCGGCCACATGCGCGAGCAAGACGTGCGCGATCGCGGTGCCGAGGGCTCCGAGCGCGATCATCGAAAGCAACGCGCGCGCGGTCCAGTGCGCGTGCAGCAGGTCGCCCGCGCCGATCGGCGCGGTGAGCAGCAGCGCCACGAGCTGCGCGCGCCAGATCACCGGCAGCGCCCCGTACTTCTGCTGCAGCGGCCTGGCGATGCTCAACGCGAACCCATACGAAAGCAGCGCCGCGAGAATCATCAGCACGCCGATGCTGCTGCTCCGTCCTTCATGCAGACTCGGCAACGCGATCAACGCCGCGCCGAACATTCCGACGCCGACGCCGGCCAGGATTCCGCGCGACGGCAAACGTCGTTCGAGGGTCGACGTCACCATCACCGTGAACAGCGGAATGGCGGCGTTGAGCATGCCGGTCAGCGCCGAGGAGACACGCTCCTCGGCGAACGGGAAAAGGGTCAGCGGAAAGGCGAGCCAGACGATGCCGAGCAGCGCGATGCGTGGCCAGTCTTCACGATCGACGCGCCGCCACGCGGCCGGAAAACAGGCCAGCGTGGCGAAGCCGATCACGATGCGCACGAACGTCACTCCGGCCGGCGCGATGGCGCGCAATCCCTCGGCGATGAAGAGGAACGACGCTCCCCAGATCACGCCCGGAATCAGCAGCAACAGCCAGTCCGGCGTGAGCGTGCGCGATCCTGCGAACGCCGCCACGCGCGGCGACACCGCGCTCACGGCGCCACCTCGCGCGGCGCCGGCTGATACGTGCCGGGCGTGAGCCGCGCCGCGATCGAGAGCCGGTTCCACGCGTTGATCGCCGCGATCGACAACGTGAGATCGCACAACTCCTTTTCGGTGAAATGCGCCGCGACTTCTTCGTAAGCCGAATCCGGCACCTGCTCGTCGAGCGTCGTCACCGCCTCCGTCCACGCCAGCGCGGCCCGCTCGCGCGGCGTGTAGTACGGGCACTCGCGCCACGCATCGAGCGAGTAGAGACGCTGCTCGCTCTCGCCGAGCACGCGCAGGTCTTTCCAGTGCATGTCGAGACAGAACGCGCAGCCGTTGAGCTGCGAGGCGCGCAGGCGCACGAGATGGAGGAGCGATTCTTCGAGACCGGAGGAGGAGGTGTACTGATCGAGAGCATCCATTGCTTCATAAACACCGGGAGCAGCCTTCGCGTAACGCAAACGTGTTTTCATGCGCCGAGATTAGAAGGAATCTGGACCAGTCGACAGGTCCATTTACGCTATTCTGACTGGACCACTTCATGGGCAGACGGACGGCGGTTTTCGACCTGGTACTTCCGCCGCGCGACGCGCGGATGAGCGCTTCGCGCTGGCTGTACGAGGCGCTGCGCGCGGCGATCCTCACGGGACATCTCCAACCGGGGGCGCGGCTGCCGGCCACGCGCGATCTCGCCGCGCAGTACGGGCTCTCGCGCGGCACGATCGTCGCGGTCTTCGAACAACTCGCCTCCGAGGGGTACATCGAGGGGAGCACCGGCTCGGGAACGTTCGTCAATCGCGTGCTGCCCGACGAGTTGCTCGAGACCGGAAGGCACGGCCCGGCGCGGAGGACGAGCGATGCGCATCCGAAGCGGCGCGTCACCTCGTTCGCGAAAGCCGTCAGTCCGTTTCCGCCGTTCGCCTCGCGTCCGATGCGCGCCTTTCGCACCGACACGCCGGCCATCGACCTCTTTCCGCTGTCGATCTGGACGCAGCTCACGGCGCGGCGGCAGCGGCGCGCATCGGCGACGATGCTCGTCGGCTGCGATGCGATGGGCTACCGGCCCTTGCGCGAGGCGGTGGCGGAGTATCTGACGACGTCGCGCGGCGTGCGCTGCTCGGCAGAACAGGTGGCCATTCTGTCGGGCGCGCAGGAGGCGCTCGATCTCGTGGCCCGGCTTTTTCTCGAGCGCGGCGATCGCGTCTGCGTCGAAGAGCCGGGGTATCCCGGCGCGACGTACGTCTTTGAAGCGGCCGGCGCGAAGATCGCGCCGCTGCCGGTCGATGACGAAGGGCTCGCAATCGAGCGCAATGCGCTGAAGAACGCGCGCCTCGTCTACGTCACGCCCGCGCACCAATTTCCATTGGGCGCGACCATGAGTCTGCCGCGCCGCCTGGCGTTGCTCGACCGCGCCCGCGAAGCCGGGGCGTTGATTTTCGAAGACGATTACGACGGCGAGTATCGCTACTGCGGCCGTCCCATACCGGCATTACAGGGGCTCGATCAGCATGGCCTCGTGCTGTTCTCCGGAACGTTCAGCAAGGTGATGTTCCCCTCGCTGCGGCTGGCGTATCTGGTGGTGCCGGAGGATTTGATTCCGATCGTGGCGAATGCCATTTCGCTGACGCGGCGGCATGCGGCGGTGCTCGAACAGGCGGTCTTGTGCGATTTCCTCGTCGAGGGACATTTCGGCCGGCACCTGCGCCGGATGCGGCAGATTTACAAGGAACGTCTCTCCGTATTGATGCAGCGCGCGGAGGAGCACCTCGGCGAATTGCTCGAGATTTCGAACATCGAGGCAGGCTTACAGACGGTCGGCTGGCTCGCGGCGGGTCTCGACGGCGAACGCGTGGCCGCGGAGGCGGCGAAGCGCAATGTCGAGGTGACGCCGCTCTCGCGTTACACGCGCAAGCCGCTGCAGCGTGAGGGACTGCAGCTCGGATTCGCGGCGGTCGATGCGAAGGAGATCACGCGCGGCGTGCGCGAGCTCGCGACCGTCCTGCCGCGCCTTTTTACACACGACTGACACCACGGCCGCCGTTCGCGCTCTACGTTGCTGGCGAAGGAGCCGAACATGAAATTCTCGACCGCCGCCCTCACTCTGCTGCTGTTCACACAATCGACGTCGACGCGTGCCTGTGCGCCGCACGAGGTCAAGGTCGTGCAGCGCCAGCCGGTCATTCAACTGGCCATTCTGCTCGACACGTCGAACAGCATGGACGGCCTCATCGATCAGGCGCGCACGCAATTGTGGCGCGTGGTCAATGAATTCGGCACGGCCCGCAAAGGCGGCCTGCAGCCGCAATTGCAGGTGGCGTTGTACGAATACGGCAATGACGGGCTGCCCGCCGGAACCGGCCACATTCGCCGCGTGCTGCCGTTCACGACCGATCTCGACAAGGTCTCGGAAGAATTGTTCGCCCTGAAAACGAACGGCGGCAATGAGTATTGCGGCCAGGTCATCGGCGAAGCGGTGAAGGGGCTGCAATGGAGCAATGCCGGCGGCGACCTGAAAGTGATTTTCATCGCCGGCAACGAAGAATTCACGCAGGGGACGGTCGATTATCGCAATTCGGTGAAGACCGCCATCGCCAATGGAATCATCGTCAATACGATTTTCTGCGGCGACAGGACGCAGGGACTGCAGACGCAATGGGGAAGCGGCGCGCAACTGGCCGAAGGGCGCTATGTGGCGATCGATCAGAACGCCGAGGTGGCGGAAATCGACGCGCCGCAGGACGAGGAGATCGCACGCCTCGGCGCGAAGCTCAATGAAACCTACATCGCCTACGGCATGGAAGGCGCCAAGGGCTCGTCGCGCCAATGGACGCAGGACAAGAACCTGGCTCTCAAGAAAGGGGCGAACATTCAGCGCCAGATCGCGAAAACGTCCGCGAATTACACGAACGCATCGTGGGATCTCGTCGACGCATCGAAGAGCGGCAAGGTCGACGTGGCAAAGGTCAAGACCGCCGACCTCCCGGCCGAAATGCGCGGCATGACCGTCGAGCAGCGTAAAGAGCACGTGCGCCTGACCGAGAAAAAACGGACCGACCTCAAAGCCCGCATCGCAACACTCGACACCGCCCGAAAAACCTACATCGCCGCACAACGCAAGAACGTCCCCCCCGCCGCCAGCACCCTCGACGAAGCCATCATCAGCGCAGTCCGCGAAGCGGGAAGGAAACGGGGTTTCACGTTTTAGGGTGGGGGGAGGAACACGTAGCGCGCGTGGTTGTGGGGAAGATCGTAGCGCCGAAAAACGTAGCGCGAAAACGTAGCGCGAAAACGTAGCGCGAAAACGTAGCCCGCGGCCCGGCCGGCTGGGAAGCCGGCGCTACGTTTCGGCGCTACGTTTCTTTTTCATGGCGCTACGTTTCCCCTCCACTCCGTTTTTCGCATTCCCCACGTTGGTGGTTTACTTGGCGGGCGATGATCGTTCATCTCATTGACGGGACGTATGAGCTCTTTCGGCACTTCTATGGCATTCGCCGCGGGGTGGCCAATCCGCCGCGGTTCAGCGCGGTCGCGGGGGTGTTGCATACGGTGGCGGAGATGCTCGAGCAGGGGGCCACGCACATCGCCGTCGCCACCGATCACGTCATCGAATCGTTTCGCAATGATCTCTGGCCGGGATACAAGACGGGGGAGGGAATCGATCCGTTGTTGTGGACGCAGTTCCATCCGCTCGAAGACGCCATGCAGGCCATGGGTGTGGTGACGTGGCCAATGGTGGAACTGGAGGCGGACGATGCGCTGGCGTCGGCGGCGTGGCTCGCATCGCGTGACCGGCGTGTCGAGAAGGTCTGCATCTGGACGCCCGACAAAGATCTCGCGCAGTGTGTCGAGGGCGATCGCGTCGTGCAGGTCGATCGGCGCAGCGGCAACATCCGCAATGCCGCCGGCGTCAAAGAAAAATTCGGCGTGGAGCCGCAATTCATTCCCGATTACCTCGCCCTCGTCGGCGACGCCGCCGACGGATATCCCGGGATTCCGCGTTGTGGCGCCAAGACCGCGGCCCGGCTCATTGCGCGGTACGGCGCAATCGAGCAGTTTCCTCCCGACGTGCTCGGCGAACAGCAGGAACACGCGCTGCTCTTCAAGACGCTGGCGACGCTGCGCAGCGACGCGCCGTTATTCGAAGACATCGACGAATTGCGCTGGAGTGGTACGACCGAGTACTTCGAGCGCTTTGCGGAGTTGATCGATCCGCGCCTGATTCAGAGACTGCGCTCGCTGGCCGTGTAGCGGACGTCTTCGGAAGAAACCGCCGCCGTTTCGGCGCGATCGCGGCCTTGTGATTTTGCGCGATAGAGCGCGGCGTCGGCGGCGGCGACGAGCGAGGCCGGCGTGACGACGGTCGTTTCGGTGCTGGAGGCGACGCCGAGGGACGCGGTGACGATGCCGTAATCGGAGGCATTGTGGCGAATGGCCGCATTGCGCACCATCAGGCGAAATCCTTCCGCCTCGGCGCGCGCTTCGTCGAGCGTGAGGCCGGGGAGCAGCCACGCGAATTCTTCGCCGCCGAAGCGTGCCGCAAGACCGCCGCGTGATTCCGTCCGCTCGGCGAGCAGCGAGGCGACGGTGCGTAATGCCTCATCGCCGTGCTGGTGTCCCTGCGAGTCATTGAGGCGCTTGAAATGATCGAGATCGATGAGCACCAGCGCGAGCGGCTCGCGTTGTTCGTTCGCGGTCGCGCAGGCCTCTTCCAGTGCCTCGTCGAAACGGCGGCGATTGGCGACGCCGGTCAAGCCGTCCACATACGACAACGCGCGCAGACGCAC
The DNA here is from genome assembly GCA_036261885.1 of Thermoanaerobaculia bacterium. Classification (GTDB taxonomy): domain Bacteria; phylum Acidobacteriota; class Thermoanaerobaculia; order Gp7-AA8; family Gp7-AA8; genus QHVT01. The sequence goes on from DATAJY010000013.1 coordinate 462,794, forward strand.
GTTCGCGACCGCCAGTTGCCGGTTCGTGTCTTCGAGCTCCCCGGCGATGCGATGCACATCTTCATACGCGCGCGCGAGCTCCGCGTTCTTGCGTGCCCGTAATGCCGTAATCCGCAAGCGGAACGCGCCGAAAATCGCGGCCACGATCAGCAGCAGCGCCAGCAGGCGCGCCCACCACGTTTCGAACCATTGCGGGGCGACGGTCATCGCCAGGCGCGCTTCTCCGACGCTGGCCACGCCGTCCTCGTTCTTCGCGCGGACCCGGAACGTGTACTCGCCGGGGGCGAGCTTTGTGTAATGTGCGACGCGATTCGTCCGCCCGTCGACCCAGTCGCGGTCGTAGCCGTCGAGCAGATAGCGGAACGTCACCCGCTCCGGCGCGCGGAGACTCGGGGCGGTGTAACGCACTTCCAGCCGCTGCGTTCCGGGCGGCACGCGCAACGGACCGGCCGGTGCGGCCACTCCGTCGACGAGAATCTCTTCGACGTGCACCGGCGGCGCAACGGTATTGCGCCGGTGAATGCGCGGATCGACCACCGCGACCCCGCGTGCCGTCGCCACCCACAATTGGCCATTGCGCGAGCGAATGGCGGCCGGAAACGCGGCATTGCATTCCGCGGACGGCATGCCGTCCGTCGTGCCATACACCGTTCCGGAGAGATCGCTCGGGATGCCCTGCATCGCTGCGAGCACCCGATCGCGGCTCACGCGGTAAAGGCCGCGATTGCTCGTCAGCCAGAGATCGCTGCGCGGTCCCATGTCGACGATCTGAAAGACGACGTCGTCGTGCAGGCCGTCGCGGCGTTGCAGCGAGCGCATCGAGCCGCTCGCCAGATCGAGGTGCGTCAGGCCGCCACCCGACGTGCCGATCCAGACGCCGGTGCCGTCTCCATCGGCGGTGAGGCTGAAGACGCGATCGCTTTCGAGACCGCGTCCCGCGCGCGCGAGCTGCACGGCGTGCTCGGTTCCTGAATCGACGCGCCATAAGCCGGCACCGTCCGTACCGACCAGCAGATTTCCATCCGGCAGGATGAGCAGCGGGCGTAATTGGCGGTCCGTGAGCTCGGGAATCGTGGTCGTTCGTCCATTCCGGACATGCGCCAGTCCGGAAGTCGTGCTCACCCAGAGCGAACCGTCCGCCGCTTCCGCGAGCGAGCGGACGCGATTGCTCGGCAATCCCGCGATCGGCGCGCCGATCTTTCCGTTCTGCAGCCGCACCGCCCCACCGCCGTCGGTGCCGACCCACAAGCTGCCATCGCGTCCGCGGGCCAGCGCATAAACGGTGTTGTGCGGCAGCCCGTCCGCCAGACCGAGGCAGCGCACGGGAGAGAGCGTGCACAGGCCGCCTCCTTCCGCGCCGACCCACACGCGGCCGTCGCGATCCTCGATCACCGCGCGAATGGCATCAACCGGCAAGCCTTCCTTGCGCGTGAACGAGAGAAAGCGCGTGTCGCTGAGCCGCGCGAGCCCGCCCGTCGTTCCGACCCACAACGAGCCCTCGCGGTCTTCAATGAGCGAGCGAACGACGGGACTCGGCAGGCCCTCGGCCACGCTCATCGCTTCCGCATGCCGCGGCGACCAGCGCGCGAGTCCGCCGTCGGTGCCGATCCAGAGACTGCCGTCTTTGTCGCGATGCAGCGAGCGAATCAGATCGCTCGGCAAGCCGTCTTTCACCGTCACCGTGCGCACGATCGCGCCATTGCTCCACGCCGCCAGTCCGCCGCCGTCGGTACCGATCCACAACGTGCCGTCCGCATCGCGCAACAGCGTGCGCGCGAAATCGTTCGGCAGGCCTTCCTGCATGGTGATGCGCTGCGATTGCACGCGGCCGTCGCGCCAGCGCACCACGCCGCCGCCATGCGTCGCTACCCACAATCCGCCTTCGCCGTCGGCTTCGAGATCCCAGATGCGATCGGTCGGAAAACCGTTGCGCGTGGTGAAGCGCGTGACGCTTTCGCCGCGGATCTGCACCAGGCCGCCGCCGGCGGTGGCGATCACGATCGAGCCGTCGGGCATCGTCTGCATGCCGCGCATGCGATCTTTGCCGAGGATCTCGGGACGGAACGATTCGATGCGGCCGTTGCGCAGGCGCGAGAGCCCGCCGCCGTACGTGCCGATCCAGAGCGTGCCGTCGGGTGTCTCATGAAGTGAGGAGACGAATGCGCTGCGCAGGCCCGGCGCGTTCTGACGATCGCTGACCACGAAGCGGACGCCGTCGAAACGCACCAGCCCTTCTTCGGTGCCCATCCAGAGATAGCCGTCGCGCGTCTGCACCATCGCATCGATGGTGTTCTGCGGCAGGCCGGAGTCCGAGGTCCAGACCGAAAGCCGTGACTGCGTCAGCGCGCGCGACGGATCGAGCGCCGATGCGCTCCATGCGATCACGAACAGCGCGGCGAGCGCCAGTAATCGGGATGGACGATTCACGATGCGTCGATTCTAAAGCGACGCGGTGCCGTTCCTCGTGCTCAAGTGCGAATCGTCTCGGTGGAGTTAGTCTTTCCGCATGAATGAGCGGATGTTTCCCATCCTCAAGCCCGAACAGGTCGCGCGTGTCGCGGCGCGCGGACACGCGCGCCACGTGCCGCGCGACACCGTGATTGTGACGCCGGGAAATCCGACGTCGCCGTTTTACGTCGTCACCGACGGCTCGCTCGAAGTCACGGGCGAGCGTTTCACGACCATCGTGCTGCGCGCCGGGCAGTTCACCGGTGAGGTGAACATGCTCACCGGCCGGCGCTCGCTCGTCGACATCCGCGCCGCCGAGGACACGACGGTGATCGAGCTCGATCGCGACGCGCTGCGCGCGATGATCCAGAGCGACAACGACCTCGGCGAAGTGCTCATGCGCGCCTTCATCCTGCGTCGCGTCGAGTTGATCGCATCCGGCGCCGGCGACGTGCTGCTCCTCGGCTCCGCGCACAACGCCGCCACGCTGCGCATCCGCGAATTCCTGACGCGCAACGGGCATCCATTCACCTCGATCGATCTCGAAGTCGAGCCCGATGTGCAGGCCACGCTCGATCATTTTCACGTCACCATCGAAGACATTCCGGTGCTGATCTGCCGCGGCTCGATTCTGATGCGCAATCCGACCAACGAGCAGATCGCCGACTGCCTCGGCTTCAATGCATCGATCGACGACACGCGCGTGCGCGATCTCGTGATCATCGGCGCCGGACCGGCCGGACTCGCGGCCGCGGTCTACGGCGCGTCCGAGGGACTCGACGTGCTCGTGCTCGAAGGCAATGTGCCGGGCGGGCAGGCGGGATCGAGCTCGCGCATCGAAAACTATCTCGGGTTCCCCACCGGCATCTCCGGACAGGAGCTCACCGGCCGTGCGTTCGTGCAGGCGGAGAAGTTCGGCGCCGAGATTCTGATCGCCAAAGCAGCGCGACAACTCTCGTGCGATCGACGTCCGTACTGCATCGTTCTCGACGATGGCCGCCGTCTCCCCGCGCGTTCGATCGTGATCGCTTCCGGTGCGGCCTATCGAAGGCTGGCCGTCGAGAACGCGTCACGATTTCAGGGCGTCGGCGTGTACTACGGGGCAACGCACATCGAATCGCAGCTCTGCCACGGCGAAGAGGTGATCGTCATCGGCGGCGGCAATGCGGCCGGGCAGGCCGCGGTCTTTCTTGCCGAATCGTCGCCGGTGTCGATGCTCGTGCGCTCGAGCGATCTCGCCGACTCGATGTCGCGCTATCTCATCAATCGCATCGAACAACATCCATCGATCACGCTGCACACGCATTGTGAGATCGAGGAGCTCGAGGGGAATGGACATCTCGAGCGCGTGCGCTGGCGCAATCACGCGAACGATGAAGCGGTCGTGCGCGACATCCGCCACGTCTTCGTGATGACCGGCGCGGTGCCGGCCACGAAATGGCTCGACGGCTGTGTGGCGATGGACGCGAAAGGCTTTCTGCGAACCGGCCCCGACCTCACGGCCGAAGATCTCGCGCAGTGGCCGCTGCCCCGCGCGCCGCATCTGCTCGAAACGTCGCTGCCCGGCATCTTCGCCGTGGGTGACGTGCGCGCCGGCAACATCAAACGCGTCGCCTCCGCGGTAGGCGAGGGAGCGAACGCGATCGCGCTCGTGCACCGCGTGCTGCGCGAGTGAGAGAGCGCCGCGAAAGCGGTGAGGCAGACGCGAAACGGCCGGCGGGATCCGCCGGCCGTTTCGATTCGGCAAGTGCAGGAATTCATTGCGCGCCAACCTGTTAACCGACCTTGACTGCGGCAGACGCCCTTCGGTATCTTCCGCGTCCCACGCCTCGTGGCGCATTCGTCTAGGGGTCCAGGACGCCGCCCTCTCACGGCGGTAACACGGGTTCGAATCCCGTATGCGCTACCAAATCAAATCCCTCCTCAAAATTGAACTCCACTGCGAGCGCGGACATCAGTCCTTGCGCAGGCGGGTGCGGGTTTCGGTTGCGGTCGTCGTCGCCGTCGTGTCGTCGTCGTCATCGGACGTGGTCGATGCGCTGGTCATGCTCTGACTCGAAGACTGGCTGTTCGCATTGTTGAGCGAGCTGGTCGTCGAGCTCGGAGTCTTGGTCGTCGTGGTGGTGGTCGTCGTCGAGCCGGAGACGCTGGCGGTGTTGTCGGCCGTGCTGCCGGAAATCATCGTGGTGTCGGCGGTCGTGTCGACGCTTGCACTCTGCGTCACGGTTGCATCGGTCGGGTTGGTGACTTCCGCCGTCCAGACCGGTTCCGTCTTGGTGGTCGTGACCGTGGTCTGCTCGGTGTTCGGCGTCAGGGTGGAGTAGGCAACGTAATCGGCGCGAGCCGCCGGGCTGCTCTGATTCGCATGATCGACCGCGCGGGCCACGTTCGGGTCTTCGCTATCCGAGTCGGTCGTCGCGCAGGCACCGAGTGCGAGACAGAGGATGGAAAGAGCGAGCAGTGTTTTTGATTTCATAGTTATTGTGTTCTCCTGTCCAGCCACGACTTCAAGAAACAGACCCGATTTCATGGCTGAGGCGGCTCGCGGCGGAATCGTCTTGTACGATCACGCGAAAATGCAGTTCGAAGATCATTACTCCGTCCTCGCGGAGTCGTATGCTCGCGCTCGCCCCCGCTATCCCGATGCGCTCTTCACGTGGCTGGCGTCGCTGCTCGATCGACGCGAGCTCGCGTGGGATGTCGGAACCGGCAGCGGTCAGGTGGCGTCGGCGCTGACGACGATCGTCGATCGCGTGATGGCCAGCGACGCGAGCGCCGATCAACTCTCGCGAGCGTCGCGCGTCGCCGGCGTGGAGTATCGGCATGAAACGGCGCATCACGTCTCACTGCCGGATCGTGCCGTCGATCTCATCACCGCCGGCGCGGCGGCGCACTGGTTCGAGCTCGATCGCTTCTATCGCGAAGTGCAGCGCGTCGGACGCGAGGGCGCCGTCATCGCACTCTTCTCGTATGGTCCTCGCGATTTCGCCGACGCCTGCACGCGCCTCCTCGGCGCGCCGCTCGTCCATCAGCTCAACGAAGAACTCCTCGGGCCGCTCTGGCCCGAGAAGATCGAACGCGTTCACGATCGCTATGCGTCGCTGCCGTTCCCGTTCGAAGAGCTCGCGGCTCCGGAGTTTTTCATGACCGCGACGTGGAACGTTGAAGAGCTGATCGCGTTTCTCGAAACGTGGTCCGCGGCACAGCGTTACCTCGAGCGATTCGGAAGGCGCGCCACCGGCGAGATCGCGAACGAGCTGACGAATGCATGGGGCGATCCGTCGCTGCGGCGCGAGATTCGTTTCCCACTCTTCGTCCGCGCCGGACGCGTCGCGTGATGCGTCCCACTAACCGGCGCGTGCGTAACGACTCGGCGGCTGGCCGACGTGCCGGCGGAACGCCGTGCTGAACGTGCTGGCCGAGCCGTAGCCGACGCGCTCGGCCACCTCGCTGATGCCGCGCTCTTCCCGTCGCAGCAGATCTTTCGCGACGGCCATGCGCCACGCGAGCAGGTACTCCATCGGCGGCAGACCGACGACGCGCGTGAAGCGGTCGAAGAACGCGGAGCGCGAAAGCGCGGCCGTCTTCGCGAGCTGCGCCACCGTCCACGAACGCGCGACCTGATCGTGCATCTGGCGGATGGCCGGTGCCAGTCGCGGATCGGACAAACCTCGCAGCAATCCCGGCGGCGCCTCGTCGCCGCCGGTCGAGCGCAACGCTTCGATGAGCAGCACCTCCACGAGGCGCGTGAGCACGAGATCGCGTCCCGCCTTCCGCTCGTTCGACTCCTCGGCCACGAGCCGCACCAGCAGCGACAGCCGCTCGTCGCCGCGCACGTGCACGACCTTCGGCAGCAGCGATACCAGCAATGCCGCGTCGAGCGAGTCGAAGACGAAGTACCCGCCGAGGAGGCGGACGTCGGGACGCCCGCCGCGCCTGCCGTGGCGCACGTCTCCGGTGAGTCGCGCTGTCACTTTCGGATCGATCCGCTCCGGAGTGACCGGCTCGAATCCCGACATCGTGAAGCCCGGCGTGGCCGGCAGGAGCACGAAGTCGCCCGCCTGCAGCGTGAGCGTGCGATGCCCGTCGACCGCGAGCCGACAGCTTCCTTCGAGCACCGCGCAGAAGCTCGGCTGGCCGAAGGCCGAGTAGCGCACCCCCCATCGTCCGGCGCCGCTGATGCGCTTCGAAAAGACGGTGCGCGGCCGCAGCAGCGCGATGACCTGAGAGAGTGGATCACTCATGACTGGACGCTCGCCAATGAAATATGGACTTTGCATGGTAGCGAGTCCGGACGCGCCGCGCCATATTCACGATCGAAAGGAAACACGATCATGAAAACGGTGCTCATCACGGGTTGCTCTTCCGGCTACGGACTCGAAACGGCGCGCTACTTCCACGCGCAGGGATGGAACGTGTTCGCCACGATGCGCACGCCGCGCGAAGAGGTGCTGCCGCGATCGGAGCGGCTGCACGTGGTCGCTCTCGATGTGACGAAGCCGGAGCAGATCGCGGCCGTGCTCGAAGCGACCGGCCCGATCGACGTGCTCGTCAACAACGCCGGCATCGGGCTCCTCGGCGCATTCGAAGCCACGCCGATGGAGACGGCGCGCGAGGTGTTCGAGACCAACACGTTCGCGGTGATGGCCATGACCCAGGCGGTGCTGCCGCAGTTCCGCGCACGGAGAGCAGGGGTGGTGGTGAACGTGACCTCGAGCGCGACGCTCGCGCGCATGCCTCTGGTCGCGGTCTACACCGCCAGCAAAACGGCCATCGAAGGATTCACCGCGTCGCTCGCGCTGGAGCTCGAAGACTTCAACGTCCGCGCGAAGCTGGTGCAGCCGGGCTACGGTCCGTCGACGGCTTTCACGAAGAACGGCGGCGCGCGGATGGCAGGCTTGATCCCCGAGGCGTACGCGCCGTTCGCGCAGCGCATCTTTGGTGAATTCGCAAAGCAGACCGTGGTGACCACCGCAGCCGACGTCGCCGGGACGGTGTGGCGCGCCGCGCACGACGAGACGGGGCAGCTTCGTTTCCCCGCCGGCCGCGATGCGGTGGCGCTGGCGCAGGCGAGGTGAACGAGGCGGTCGTCCGTTACCGTATGTCGATGACATCCGAATTGGTCTTGCTGATTCACAGCGGCGGATTCACGTCGCGCCAGTGGCGCAGACTTGCCGACGCGCTCGCGCCACGGTATCGCGTGCTCGCACCCGATCTCCTCGGCTACGGCGCGGCCGGCGCGTGGCCCGACGGCGAGCCGTTTCACTTCCGGCAGGACCTCGCATTCCTCGAAACGCTGCTCGACGAAGAGGCGCAGCCGGCGCATCTGGCCGGTCATTCGTACGGCGGCTTTCTCGCGTTGCAGCTGGCATTGCGCCGTCCCGATCTCGTCCGCTCGATCGCCGCATACGAGCCGGTTGCATTCGGGATTCTCGATCCTGTCGATGACGCCGATGTGCGTGGCGCACTCTCGCTCGTGAAACGGCAGTGGGATCCCGACGCGAGCGGTGCCGACGAGCCGTGGTTGCGCTCCTTCGTCGAGTGGTGGAACGGCGAAGGAGCGTGGGACCGGCTCAATGAAGAAACGCGTGCGAGTTTTCGCGCCGTCGGCTGGAAGCTCTTTCAGGAAGTGATGACCCTCTCCGCCGACGAAACGAACGCCGCCACCTACGCGACCATCGCCATCCCGACATTGATCCTCGGCGGCGGACAATCGCCGCCGGCGGAACGGCGCGTCGTCGAGAAACTCGGCGCCACTCTGCCGAACGCGCGCGCGCAATTCTTTCCCACGCTCGGCCACATGGGACCGATTTCCCACGCCGCGCTGGTGAATGAGGCGATCGCCGCGCATCTGCAACAGGTGAAGTAGCGGACGTTGCACGATCCGCGGGAGCCGCATCGCGATACAGTCTGTTCATGCCTCACCACGTTCTGCTGCTCGGCGCGACCGGGCTCGTCGGTCGTGAATTGCTCGACCTTCTTTTGCGCGACGCGTCCATCGAGCGCGTGCGTGTGCTGGCGCGCCGAAGTACCGGCGTGAAGCACGCGAAGCTCGACGAGCACCTTCTCGAACTCGACGCGATGGAACAGCATCGCGGGCTCTTTGCGGTCGACGCGATCTTCTGCGCGCTCGGTACGACGATCAAGATTGCCGGCTCGCAGGAGCGCTTTCGCGTCGTCGATCATGACTATCCGCTGGTCGCGGCGCGGCTCGGAAAAGAGCAGGGAGCGCAGCACTATCTGCTCGTGAGCTCCATCGGCGCGGACGTGAAATCGCGCGCCTTCTATACGCGCGTGAAAGGGGAAGTCGAACGCGATGTACTGGCGCTCGACTATCCGCGCACGACCATCGCCCGTCCCTCGCTCCTCCTCGGCGATCGCCACGAATTCCGTTTCGGCGAGCATCTGTTTTCGCGGCTCTCGTGGCTGGTGCCGCCGGCGTACAAGCCGGTGCAGGCGCGCGACGTTGCGCGCGCGCTGCTCGGCGCGGCGCATGCGCAGACCACGCGCGTCGAGATTCTCTCGTCCGCGAGAATCCGCGCATGATCCGGATCAGCGCGGAATCGCGATATCGGCCGCGGCCGCATTCGGCAGCTTCAGTAATGCAGACGGAGCCAGCCGCGCTTTGCTGTGGCGGTTGCCGCCGCCGATGATGATGCTCTCGCGCTCCAGCACGCGCTCGTCGATGTACAGCGGGAACTCCGCGGGCAGGCCGGCGATCGACACACCGCCAATGAGCATGCCGGTCAATTCGGCGGTCTCTTCGGACGATGCGAACGACAATTTCTTCGTTCCGATCAATGCGGCCACTTTCTTATTGACGTCGAGCTTCGTGTCCGCGCGCACGAGGCAGCCGACGTAACGCCGCGGCTCCGTTTTCACGACCACCACGATCGCATTGCAGGCGTCGTCGACGGAGATGCCGTAGTGCGCGCAGAACGCGGCCGTGTCTGCCAGCTCCGGTGCGCACGCGAGCACTTCGTAACTCGCGCCGGCCGTATCGAGCGCTTCGCGGACGCGGGCATGGAGGATCGAGGAATCAGCCATATCGCGCACGTTTTACCGCATTTCGCGGGCATGGTTCACGCAATTCGATGAGGCTGGAGGAAACGTACAGATGCCTAATGCGATCACGATGTTGAAATCGGATCACGCGACCATCAAACGCCTCATGCGCGAGCTCGATGAAACGGGCGACCGCGCCGTCAAACAACGCGAGACGCTGGTCCGGCAGATCGAGCAGATCGTGAAGATGCACGCGCAGGTGGAGGAAGAGGTCTTCTATCCCGCCTTCAAAGCAAAAACGCGCGGCACGGAGGAAGAGGAGCTGTTCTATGAGGCGGCCGAGGAACATCACGTCGTCGACATGGTGCTGCCGGCCCTGAAAGCGGCGAACCCGAAATCACACGAATTCGGGGCCAAGGCCAAAGTCCTGAGGGATCTGCTCGAGCATCACATCAAGGAAGAGGAAAAGGAGATGTTCGCGCACGCCCGCGAGGTGTTCAGCGAGGAGCAGCTCCGCGAGCTCGGCGACCTGATGCAGGCCCGCAAGGACTCGGCCGAGGCGATGTGGGACAACCCGTTGCTGCGCCCGGTCAAGAAACTGCAGAGCGCCGCGCACAAGCTGCTGCCGACCAAAATCAAAACCGCGAAGGCGACGGCCATTGCCAACGCCATGGATCGCGACGAAATACGCTGACGCTCACGGAGCGGGGAGCACTTCGCTCTCCGCTCCGATGGTCTTGCGGATTCTCTCGATCTGGCGCGTGTGCACGACGTCGTGCGCCGCGAGCAGCGCCATCAATTGATTCACATCCTCGAAGCCGCGCTCGGAATGCATTCCGCCGCGGCGACGCTCGTCGTCGCTCAATGAAGACAGGAGCCGCACGTTGACGTTGCGCAGCATGCGGAATTGCTCCAGCGCCTCTTCGATGTCGACCTGCGCGTAATGGAGCCTGCGGCTCCAGAGATCCTGGTCGTATCCGGCGATCTGCGGCGTGTCGTGCGCGAGGATCATGCGATAGCGGAACGATCCGACCAGTTCCGCGTCAGCGACGTGTTTGAGCACTTCCGCAATCGACCATTTCCCTTCGCGCTCGGGCGTGCGCAGTTGTGCCTCGCTCAGGCCGGCAATGGCGTTCCGGAAGGACGCCGGTCCATTCGGAAGCAGTTGCAGGGGATCGTGGCCGGCGACGAGCTCGAGCAGCGCGCGGGTGTAGCCATCGGCGGGGAGTCCGGCAGGGTTGGCGTAGATCGACGACATCCCGTCATCGTAACGACGCGGATCGCTGCCGTCATCAATGCCGGCTACCGCTCCTCTGATTCGTTGCGACGCTCCTCATGGCTGCGATCGGGATCGCGTGCGTCATTGTCGTGGTCGTAGCGGTCGCCGAACCCGCGGTCGAGCTCGGTCCCGCGCCAGCCGAAATCGCGGCCGCGCACATCGTCGCGGTCGTGGTCGTAGTTACGGGCAGGATCGGGACGACGATCGACGCGATCCGAATGGTCGTTTCTGTCTCGAGAGTGTTGATCCATGTTTTGCCTCCGCAATGGAGGTAGTTCAGGGATCGCGCCTATGTCGTCGAGCTCATCGGTCTCACCGCAAAACTGCAACCGCTCTCGTCGGTGGCATCATGAGCGCGATGGTTCGCAATTGTGCCGCGGCGATCGCGGTCGGTGTCGCGCTCCTCGGCGGGTACCTCTGGTTTCTGCATGGCCGGCTGGAGATGCCGTTCCTCTTCATCGTCGCGCTGGTGATGGCGCTGGTCGTCTGGACCGCACTGGTCGTGATGAACGGCGGTCGCTACGCCTGGCGCGACTGGCGTGCGCGCAATCGCATGGCCCGCGGCGAACGGCCGGCCGACGGCGAGCTCGTTTCCGCGGTCGGCGAAATTCGCGCGGCGCTCGGCGTGCTCCATTCGCCGTTGCGCGGCGTCCCCTGCGTTGCGTATTCGTACAAGATCGGACCGCCCGCGCAGACCTCGGATGGACCGGCGCCCGATTTCGCCGGCTTCGCGATGTCGCGTTGCACGGTGCACACGCCGTACGGCTCGTTTCACCTCGCATCGTTTCCGATGTTCGAGGGCATTCCGGAAGAGCGCGGTGATCCCGCGGTCGCGGCGCAATACGTCGCCTCGACGCAGTTCGAGAGGCTCGATGGATTTCAGGCGATGGTGCGCGCGATGTTCGCGCTGCATTCGACGCCGCCACCGTTTCGCAAAGACTGGCGCGTCGCCGGCGAGCCTCGCATCGCCGTCGAAGAGGCGGAGCTCGAAGAGCGAGTCATTCCGGCCGGCGCGCGCGTGACCGCGGTGGGACGCTACGTCGCGGCGTCGGGCTCGATCGTCGCGGACCTGAACGATCAGGGATATCTCCGCCTGTCGCTGGGCGGCGAGCCGCGACGCGAATCACGCTTCCCGGGAAATGCGGTGATGAAGATCGCCGGTGGCCTCGTCGTCATCGTCGCGGCAAACGCGCTTCTCTTGTGGGTGCTCGAGCAGATGCCGCGTTGATTACTGCGAAGGATCGATCACCACGCGTCCACGCACCTGGCCGGCCATGATCTCGTCCGCGAGCGCGAAGATGTTCGACAGTGGTTCGGTGCGCGAGAACGACGCCACTTTCGCGAAGTCGAGATCGGAGGCGAGGCGCGACCATCCTTCGATCCGTTTTGCTTTCGGCGTGCGGAGTGAGCTGACGCCGAGGAGCGAGACGTTGCGAAGGATCATCGGCCAGACCGTGACGTTGAGCTCGTGGCCGCCGGCCATGCCGCATGCGGCGACGGCCCCCTCGTACTGCGTCTGCGCGTAGAGATTCGCGAGCGTTTCGCCGCCGACGGTATCGACGCCGCCGGCCCACCGTTCGGACTGCATCGGCGCCCCTTTTTTCGCGAGTTCATCGCGATGGACGATCGAGGTCGCGCCGAGTCCGCGCAGATAGTCCTCCAGCTCCGGACGTCCGGTCGATGCCGCGACGCGATGGCCGAGCTTTGCGAGCAGGAGCACAGCGAACGAGCCGACGCCGCCGGCCGCGCCGGTGACGACGAGCTCTTTGTCGCCCGGCTGGATGCCGTACTGCTCGAGTGCGAGCACGCAGAGCATGGCCGTGAAGCCGGCGGTGCCGACCTGCATGGCCTGTTCGAACGACATCGCATCGGGCACGTGGACGATGGCGTCGGCTTTGACGCGCTGGCGCGTGGTGTAGCCGCCGGGATCGGCTTCGCCGAGGCCCTGGCCGGTGCCGAGGATGCGATCGCCCGGCTTGAATTCATCGGTGTCGGAGGAGACGACCGTGCCGGCCAGGTCGATGCCGAGGACCATCGGGTAGCGGCGCACGATCCGCCCTTTGCGCGTGACGGCGAGCGCGTCCTTGTAATTCATCGACGAGCAGGCGACGTCGACGAGCACGCCTCCGCCCGGCAGATCGTTTTCATCGAGGGATTCGAAGGCGACGGCGTGTTCGCGAGCGACCAGAGCGTGGATCGTCATCGCGCCGCAATATACTCGCGGGCATGTCGAATGGGACCAGGCAATACGATGTCGTCGTTCTCGGCGCGGGACCGGGCGGATATGTCGCCGCGATTCGCGCCACGCAACTCGGTCTCAGGACCGCGGTCATCGAGAAACAATACTGGGGCGGCGTCTGCCTCAACGTCGGCTGCATTCCATCGAAAGCTTTGCTGCGCAACGCGGAGATCGTGCACATCCTCAAGCACGACATGAAGACGTACGGCGTCACGATCGACGGCCCTGTTTCGTTCGATTACAAAGTGGCGTACGAGCGCAGCCGCAAGGTTGCGGAAGGGCGCGTCAAAGGCGTGCACTTCCTGATGAAGAAGAACAGGATCGACCAGCTGCACGGCTGGGCGACGTTCAAGGATGCGCATTCGCTCGAGGTGAAGCTCAATGACGGCGGCACCGAGACGGTGCAGTTCCGGCACTGCATCATCGCCACCGGTGCGACGACGCGCCTGTTGCCCGGCACGAAGCTCAGCGAACGCGTGGTGACGTACGAGGAGCAGATCCTCGAAGAAAAACTGCCGGGCTCGATCCTCATCGCCGGCGGCGGCGCGATCGGTGTGGAGTTCGCGTACGTGATGCACAACTACGGCGTGAAGGTGACGATCGTCGAGTTCCTCGATCGCCTCATGCCGAACGAAGACGAGGAGATCTCCGCCGAACTGCAGAAGCAGTTTCGCCGCGCCGGCATCGAGGTGATGACCTCGACGCGCGTCGATACGATCGACGATTCGGGCGGGACGGTGAAGGTCGTCGTCACGAAAGAGGGCGCGCAGCAGACGCTCGAAGCGGACAAGGTGCTGCAGGCCATCGGCTTCAAGGCGCGCGTCGAAGGGTATGGTCTGGAAAAGACGGGCGTGAAGGTGAGCGAGCGCGGCGCGATCGAGATCGATGGCCGCATGCGCACGAACGTGCCGAACATCTACGCGATCGGCGACGTGACGGCGAAGATGATGCTCGCGCACGTGGCGGAGGCGATGGGAATCGTGGCCGCGGAGACGATCGCCGGACACGAGACGAAGGAGCTGGAGTTCGTGATGATGCCGCGCGCGACGTACTGCCAGCCGCAGATCGCGAGCTTCGGCTGGACGGAGAAGCAGGCGCGCGAGCAGGGCTACGACGTGAAGGTGGCGAAGTTCCCGTTCACCGCAAACGCAAAGGCGCACGGCCTGAACGATCCGAACGGCTTCGTGAAGATTCTCTCCGACGCGAAGTACGGCGAGATTCTCGGCGCGCACATGATCGGTCCGGACGTGACGGAGCTGCTGCCGGAGCTGACGCTCGCGCAGCAGTGGGAGCTCACGACGGCGGAGGTCGCGCGCAACGTGCACGCGCACCCGACACTGAGCGAAGCGATCAAGGAAGCGATTCACGGGCTGGAAGGCCACATGATCAACATGTGAGAGCGAGGGGTCGCAGCGCCACGGATCGTTCTCGCGTGGGTGGAGGGATGCCTTGCGGAGGCACGAGTGGCACGCGGGCATGTGTCATCCCGACCGAGCGGAGCGAGTGGAGGGATCCCCCGCGGATACACGGGTGACGCGCTGTGGGAAGGGGATCCCTCGACTACGCGCTGCGCGCTGCGCTCGGGATGACACGCGGGCATGTGTCATCCCGACCGAGCGGAGCGAGTGGAGGGATCCCCCGCGGATACACGAGTGACGCGCTGTAGGAAGGGGATCCCTTCGACTACGCGCTGCGCGCTCCGCTCGGGATGACACGCGGGCATGTGTCATCCCGACCGAGCGGAGCGAGTGGAGGGATCCCCCGCGGATACATGAGTGACGCGTTGTGGGAAGGGGATCCCTCGACTACGCGCTGCGCGCTCCGCTCGGGATGACACGCGGGCTCCTGCGGATACACGAGTGATGCGCTGTAGGAAGGGGATCCCTCGACTACGCGCTGCGCGCTCCGCTCGGGATGACACGCGGGCTCCCGCGAATGCACGAGTGACGCGCTGTAGGAAGGGGATCCCTTCGACTACGCGCTACGCGCTGCGCTCGGGATGACACGCGGGCACCTGCGAATGCACGGGTGACGTTGTAGGAAGGGGATCCCTCGACTCCGCGCTGCGCGCTCCGCTCGGGATGACACGCGGGGCTCCTGCGAATGCGCGGGTGACGCGTTGTCAAAAATGGGATCCCTCGACTCCGCGCTACGCGCTTCGCTCGCGATGACACTGGCGCCGATGCGCACCCCTACTTCCTGACGGTTTTCGCGAGGTAGGCGCGGACGTTGTTCAGGGTTTCCGGGGCGCTCCAGAATTCGATCACTTCGCGATCGAGTTCGTTGGCGTAGTGCTTTGCGCGATCGATCGAGGTTTCGCGGAGTTGACGTTTGGCCAGAGCGAAGGCGCGGGGTGGGAGGGAGGCGAAGTGGCGGCCGAGTTCATCGGCGCGCGAGGAGAGTGCTGCCGCTTCGACGACCTCGTCGACCACACCGCGCTGCAGCGCTTCGTCGGGCAGCAGGGTTTTGCCGGTGAAGAGCATGGCCTGCAGTTGCTGCGGAGGAAGGGCGAAGCGCACGGCTTCGATGACGCTCGGCGGGAAGGCGACGCCGACGAGCAGCTCGGGGACGCCGATGCGGCCGTTGCCCTGGGCCATCAGTTTGTAGTCGCCGGCCAGCGCGAAGAGGCAGCCGCCGGCGATGGCGTGTCCGTTCACCGCGACGATGAGCGGCTTCGGAAACGCAAAGAGATCGAGCAGCATCCGGCCGAGGGCGGGGACGAAGCGTTCCGCGTACTCGCGGCCGCCGTCGGTGAGACGAAAGAGATCGACGCCGGCCGAGAAGATCGAGCCGCTGCCGGTGAAGATCACCGCGCGCACGTCGTCCTGCGCTGCCAGCTCCGCGATCGCGAGAGCCAGCGTGTCGACGAGCTCGAGATCGAGCGCGGCGGCTTTGCCGTAGTTGAGACGAAGCGTGGCGACGGAATCGTGAATACCGCGATCGATCATGGCGGCGAAGGATAACGCGATCGGTATCATGGCGGCGCGTGCGATCGGTTGCGATGGTTCTCGTCGTCTCGTTCCTCGGCTGCGGCCCGGGCGCGGAGGTGCGCAGCGGCCGCGAGCTCTATCTCGCGTACGGCTGCGCCGCCTGTCACGGAGAGAATGCCGACGGCAACGGACCGGCGGCCGGGCTCTCCACGATTCCTCCGCGCGATCTGACGAATCTGCGCGGCTATCGCGGTGCGAACACGACCGAAGGCATCTCCTCGACGATCGCGTTCGGCATCGCCGAAGGACGCACCGGCATGCCCGCGTATCCCGACATCCCGCGCCGCGAGCGCATCGCCATCGCCGAGTATCTGCAGTCTCTGGCGAAGGAGACGGATGGCACGCCGCGCGTCCGGGCCGCATGGGTGCGCGCGCTGCTTCCGACGCAGGAGACCACCGCCGGTTATCTGATGATCGAGAACCCCGGTGAGAAACCGGTGGCGCTGACGTCCGTCACCTCGCCGAATGCGCGCGTGATCGAGTTGCATGTGATGCAGACGAAGGATGGCCTCATGACCATGCAGCAGGTGTCGAAGATCGACGTCGCGCCGCGCGAGTTCGTCCGCTTCGAACCGGGCGGCGCGCATCTGATGTTGATCGGATTCCGCCCCGCGGCGGAGATCGAGCTGCGATTGACGTTCGACGACGGCAGTGTGGTCCGCGTGAAGGCACCGGTGCGCGATGTCGACTAAACGACTCCTCGTGGCGCTGCTGTTCGTGCTCGCGTGCACGAAGCCGAAGCCCGAGAAGCTGATGGACATCGGCGAGTTCACGCTCGTCGATCAGGACGGCCGGCTCTTTCATTCCTCGAGCCTGAAGGGAAAACCGGCGCTGCTCTTCTTCGGCTACACGCATTGTCCCGATGCCTGCCCGACCACGCTCTCGCGCGTGGCGCGCGCCTATCGCAAGGCCGGCACGGCGTCGCGCGAAATCCCGACGCTCTTCGTCAGCGTCGATCCGCGCGACACGCCCGACGTGCTCAAACGTTATCTCGCCTATTTCTCGGTGATCCCGACCATCGGCCTCACCGGCTCGAAATCGCAGATCGACGCGGTGGTGAAGCAGTTCGGCGCGCAATACGAGATTCATGACACCGGCTCCGCCGCCGGACCGCTCGTCGATCACACGATCCGTCTGTTCCTGCTCGATCGCGACGGCGACGTCGTCCGGATGTTCGATCCGAATGACGACGTGAACGAGATTGCCGCCGCGTTGCGGACGCTTTGACGCCGCCCCGTCTTCACACCGCCTGCAGCGCGCGCAACACGTCGAGCATCCCGTGGCCCTGGAAGTAGCGTTCGCGTCCGAGGTCGGTGGCCGTGTCGCAGAGGATCTTCTTGATGCGCGCGGGATTGCCGATCAGTTCCTGGTGTCTGGCCATCAGCAGCGCGGCGGCGCCGCTCACGTGCGGTGCGGCCATGCTCGTCCCGTCCTTCACGCCGACGCCGTCGCTGCGGATCGGCGACATGATCTTTTCTCCCGGTGCCACGAGATCGGGTTTCACGCGGCCGTCTCCGGTCGGTCCGCGGCTGGAGAAATAGCTCACGCCGTAGGTGTGCGGTTTGAAGCGATGCGTGGCGCCGACGGTGATCACCGAATCGGCGTTGCCGGGATCGACGATGCTGATGCTGTTGTACGCCTCCGCGGTTCCTTCCGGCGTCGAGTAGCGGCGATGCCCGTAGTTGCCCGCCGCGCTCACCACCACCACGCCCGAGGCCACGAGCCGTTCCGCTTCCTCGCACACCGGCGTGCGGCCGCATGCGTAATTCGAGATGTCGTGACGGATGGAGAGGCTGAGGTTCGTACCGTGCACTCCCTGCGTCGCGTGCGTGGTGTTGAGCCAGCGGACGAACTGCATGGCCGACATGATCGCGAACTCGCCGCCGACCCCTTTCGGACTGATCACGCGGACGTCGTAGAAGTTGATGTCGGGACAGACGCCGACGAGATCGGTTTCGAGCTTGTTGCTGTCGTTCTTCTTCCAGTTGCCGCCGAGAATGCCGGCCACGTGCGTGCCGTGATCGAGATTCGCGGGAGGCGGGAGATACGACGGCTCGGCCTCCTGCGGCACTTCGAGCAGCGGCCCGACGATGCCCCAGTCGATGGCATCTCCCTCTTTCAACATCGCCTTCAGCCGGCGGATGCGCCCCTTCGCTTCGCGTCCCGCTTCGGTTTTCTCCTCGGCGAGTTTGAGGAAGCGCTCCGGAATCTCGGGATTGGCGCGATCGAGCAGCTTGTGCACGACCGAGAAGTCGTACGTTCCGACGATGCGCGTGTTGTTCTTCCACGCGCCGCTCTTCTCGTCCTTCAGAAACGGCGGAGCGTCGGCGTCTTTCCGAAATGCCGGATGCCGCGCGTCGATCCCGCAGTCGATGATCGCCCAGCGGATCTCCTTGCAGGAGATGTTGAAGAGCTGCCGCGCCGCGTCGGCCTTGATGGCCAGCGTGGAGCGGGCGATCGAAAGCGTGGCCGCGCGATTGAGGCTGGCGGTGTAGATCAGCGGCTTCGCAATGGCCGGTTCGAGATCGGCGACGAGCGCCATCACCGCGTCGACGACGCGGCGCCATTCCTCGTCGCGTTGTGCGTCGGTGAGTGAGACATCGAACACGCGCGGCAGCGACGGTGCGTCGACGTTCATCGCCAGTGTCATCGTGCCGACGATGCGCACGAGCCAGAACACATCGGCCGGCAGTTCGAGCACCGGCTTCGCGTAGGAGGACTCGTGGTCTTTCTCGCCGAAGCGCAGGCCGGGGTTCTCCGGATTCTGGATCGCCAGCGCGACCAGCCGGCGCACCTCTTCCTCTACGAGCAGCGGAATCTGTTCGGCCAGTTTCTGCCACCACGCGGTGAGCGGCAGCACCGCGCGCACGAGGTCTTCGAAGTAGAGCTCCGCGGAGACGGTGGTCTGGTTGTAGATGACCGGCATCGAGCGCTCGTCGTGTCCGAAATGCTTGCGCGCTTTCATCGCCGAGGAGTCGAGCAGCTTCGAGAGCTCGTTGCGCACCGTGCCGGGCGCGGTCTCGTGAAACGGTGTGAGCAGGAGATGCACCGCGCCGTGGCGGCTCGGCACCACGCTCTCGTCCTCGACCGCGCCTGCATACGCGAGCCAGACGTCGGGAAGCACCGGCGAGTCCTGCGTGAATCGTCGCACGCGGCCGGTGCCGAACATCAGTTTCTCGATGAAAGAGCGATCGAGGTTCACCACACTCATGCATGGAGTGTAGCGCCGGAGCCCCGGAACGCCATCTTGCCGGCTATGCGACCTCGGCGCGCGGCCTGGCGCGCAATGCCGTCCATGCGAAGTACGCGGGCAGTCCGGCCAGCAGGATGCCGAGTCCGATCAGGCTGTCTTTCGGCGCGCGCACGAACGTTCCGGCCACCACCAGCCAGCAGGAGCCGACGAAAATCGCGGTGGTGTAGGGATGTCCGGGCGTACGGAATGACGCACTCGCGCCGCGTCTGCGAAACACGAACAGCGCCAGGCCGGTCAAGCCGATGAAGAGAAAATCGACGCTGACGACGTAGCCGAGAATCTGCTCGTAGGTTCCGGAGCGGGCGATGACGATCGAGACCAGTCCCTGCAGAGCGATGGCGAGCATCGGCACGCGCGTCTTTGGATGGACTTTTGCGACCGCTTTGAAGAAGACGCCGTCTTCGGCCATCGCGTAATAGACGCGCGGCGCCGTGAGCATGCCCTGGCTGAGAAACCCGAGCGTCGAAATGGCGATGCCGGTGGCGATGAGCGTCGCTCCGCGCTCGCCGAGCACGAGGCGCATCACGGTCGATGCCGGCGTGTTCGTCGCCGCGAGCCCATCCGCGCCGAGCACGTGAATGCAGACGAGATTCACGGAGATGTAGACGGTGATCACGCCGGCCACGCCGGCCAGCAGGCCGATGGCCAGATCGCGTTGCGGGCGTTTCAATTCACCCGACATGAAGCTCGCGGTCTGCCAGCCGCCGTACGCGAACATCACCGGGGTCATGGCCGCGAGCCACGCGAACGAGGTCGACGAGCGGGGCGGCGCATGGGTAACCGAACCGGTTGCAAATGCGCCGACGCCGACGAGCATCACGATGGCGGCGAGCTTGAGCAGCATCAGCAGCGTCTGCGCGTTCGTCCCGCTGCGCACGCCGAGGCAGTTGATGAGTGTGAGCACCGCAAGCGTGATCGTCGCCAGCGTCCAGTCGGCCATCGATGAGCCGGTGAGATCGTTCGCGTAACGCGCGAACGTCATCGCCACCGCGGCCATGCCGCCGCTCTGGATGACCAGCAGCAGGCCCCAGCCATACAGAAACGCCAGCGACGGATGCCAGGCGTCCCGCAGATACGCGTACTGTCCTCCCACCTCGGGCCGCAACGCGGAGAGCTCGGCATAGACGAACGCGCCGATCAGCGCGATCACGCCGCCCGCGGCCCACACGCCGAGAATCAGCGGCGTCGACGGAACCTGCCGCGCGACGACGGACGGATTGATGAAGATGCCCGATCCGATGATGCCGCCCATGACCAGCATCGTCGCGTCGAAGGCATTGAGGCGCCGTGCGAGCGTCTGGATCACCGCAGGTACATCCAGAGCACGAAGCCGTGCACGATCAGCGCGCCCACCGGAAGCAGCGCGGCGAAGAATGCCGCCACCGGACGCCCCTGCAATTCACCGTTCACGATCTGCGGCCGCGTCGGCACTTCGTCGAGCATGAAGGCGCGGTTCGGATCGGCCGGGTCATAGAGCAGCGGCTCCGTCGCCTCGTCCTGCAGCCGTTCCACGAGCGACGTGCGCGCGCTGGCCTGCCCGCGCCGGCCGTCGCGGGCCACGAATTCGAACGTCAATTCGTACACCCGGCGGTTGTTGACGGTCATGTTCGTGGCGGTTTTGCTGACCAGTTTTCCGGTGGTGAGCAACCCTTCGCGCAACAGGCGGTTGCGACGCGGGCCGCCGCGCATCGAGAAGAACGCGATCACGGCGCCCACCAGCGGAAAGAGGATCACGAACGAGACCCACGGTCCGAACATCGCCCGGCGCATCCCGGCGATGCGCGAGCGCGCGGGATTGTTCTCGTCGTATTCGATCGTCACGTCGTCGTCCTGTTCGAGCTGCCCGCCGGTGCTGTACGACTTGCCGGTGAACGATTTTCCGGCCACCGAGAATTGATAGTGATTGGCGGTGATGCGTTGCTTGTTCTCCGACGCATTCGTGTTCTCGACCTGCGTGACCCGCCCCTGCACGCGCGGATGCTGCCCCGCGAACGTGAGGAACGAGAAGTCGGCGTTGGCGCCGAACGCCCAGACGAAAATCATTCCGAAAGCGAAGAAGAGCCAGCCGAAGACCGCGCCGGCATTGAAGATGTTCAGCACGCGAAGCGAGAGCGGCACCGGCCGTGGTGGCGGAGCGAGTGTCGGCAGCATGGAGAGACTGTAGGGGCGAACGCGCGTATCATCAACCCCATTCATGTGGAAAAAGATTTTGCTCGCGCTGGCGGCGCTGCTCGTGGCCGGAGGCTCGTTCGTCGTCTACAAGATCGGTCCGCGCAATGTCATCGGCATGCTGCGGTACGACACGCGGCGTGACGGGAACCTGAAGGTCGGCGATCGCGCGCCCGAGATCGCCTTGATCGCACTCGACGGCCGGTCGCGCCAGCCGCTGCTCGGCGATCGCAGCAAGCCGACGGTGCTGATCTTCGGCAGCTTCACGTGACCTCCGTTCCGGCGGTCGGTCGACCGCGTTCGGACGATGCACGCGCAGTACAAGGACCGCGTCCGTTTTCAAACCGTCTACATCCGCGAAGCGCATCCGCTCGATGAATGGCAGATGGATGCGAATGAGAAGGAAGAGGTCTGCTATCGCCAGCCGAAATCGCTCGCCGATCGAGTCGTGATCGCCAACGATTTCGTGAAGCGCTTCCGCTATCCGATTCCGCTGGCCATCGATCCGATGGAGAACCCGGCCGACGATGTTTACGCCGGCTGGCCGGAACGCTTCTACATCATCGATACCAACGGAACGATCGTGTACAAGGGCGAGACCGGACCGTTCGGATTCCACCCGGAAGAGGTGGAGGCGTGGCTGCGCAAAAATGTGGGAGCGCCGGCCTGAGGACCGGCGCTCCGATTGCGATGATTACTTCGGCAGGAGCGCACACGGCACGACGTTGAACCCGCTCCATTGCGTGTTCGTCGCCGCGACGATCGGCTGATCGGACGTGATGCGCAGCGTGAGCGCGACGTTCGTGTCCGTTTCGAGATTTCCCTGCGCCGTGTACCACGACAGGTACAACGTGTTCGCCGCCGCGAGCGAGGCCGTGGTGGCCCCGGTGTGGCCCGGATAGACGGGCGTCGGATCGCCGGGAGGAATCGTTCCCGGGCTCACCGCGATCGGCTGTCCGCCGAGATTCGCGCCTGTTTTGCTGAGGAAATGCACGGCCACGCTGGCCGTCGATGCGCTGCCATTGAAGACGTACAGCGACTCGGTGGTCGTGCCGGCATTGGGGTAATTGATCGGCGTGCAGACGTAGATGTACGGCGGTCCGCCCGCTGAATCGCCCGCGGGTCCCTGCGGCCCTGCCGGTCCCGCGGGACCAACCGGTCCAGCCGGACCCGCCGGGCCGGCCAGCCCTTCCTGATTCCACGTCACGCGCGATTCATTGGCGTGACATACCGTGACGGCATCGACCAGTCGCAATGAGCCGTTTCCGTTGTTCACACACGCTTCGAGCACCGCGGCTTCGGCACTCATCGGAAGAAACAGCAACAGAAGAAGGGCGATCGCCAGAGAGCCCACAGTCGAACGCATAAACGCTCCTTTTTCGCGCAGGTTGTCGAGAGAGGCGTTCACTATAGCGCTCTTCCGGGTTTCTTCCTGCCCTCCACACTGGTCTAATCCGCGTCATGATTCGAAAAGTCGCGCTCGTCATCGTCCTCGGCATGCTGTTTCTCGCGTCCGCGTCCGCCGTTCCACCGCAAGGCTCGGACTACGCCGCCCTCAAGGCCGAGGCGGAGAAGCACTACGCCGAAAAATCGTTCAGTCGCGCACACGATGCGTATGAGCGCGCCGCGAAACTGAAAGTCGATGACGCGGAGCGCCGCTGGATCGAGTTCCGGCTGGCCGATACGCGCTGGCGGGCCGACGCCGCCAGCCCGAATCCCGATCGCACGCTCGTCAATGAAGCGCGCATCGCTCTCGAAAAACTCACCACGACGGAAGCGCCGCGCGATCTCGTCTTCGCCGAGGCGCGTGAATCCCTCGGCGATTTCTTCGCCACGCATCCGAACCAGCGCAACGTCTACGAAGCGCTGCGTTACTACGTCGAAGCGCTCGATTACTGGGCCGGCAGTTCGAACCTCGACTACGCGCGGCGCCGCTATCTCGATCTCGTCTTCAAGATGGCACCGGACGACGTGATGCACGCCGTGCCGCGCCATGTGCTCGTCAATGCGATGCAGATCGCGCAGAGCCCCGAGGATCGCGCGCACGTCCGCTATCTCCTCGCGCGGCAGCTGCAGAACGAGGGAAGCGAGCAGAGTCGGGAGCGCGCGCTCGAGCTGTACGACGAGATCATCGCCCTCGGCAGGAAGAGCGATTTCTACGACGTCGCGCTCTTTCATTCCGCGGAACTGATCGCGAATGATCCCGACGGCGATTACGCCGACGCGCTGCGCCGCTATCGCGCGCTGCTCGCCGAATTCAAGTCCACCGAAACGGCGCATTACGGCGAGGCGAAAGAGGGGATCGACGCGCTCACCAAAGCGAACGTCGAGGTGTTCGTCGACGGCACCTATCTTCCCGAATCCGAGCAACAGCTCACGCTCCACTGGCGCAATGTCGCGAACATCGAGCTCGCCATTCATCCCGTCGATCTCGTTCGGGACACCGGATACGACGAGCGCAAGGAGTGGGTCGACCTCGTCGACATCAGCGCGCGCAAACCGGTGCGGCAATGGACGTACGCGGCGAAAAGCAGCGGCGCCTATCGGCCGGGCACGGATCGCATTCGTCTCGAGCCGCGCGTCGATCCCGGTGCGTACATCGTCACCGCGAAAGCGGAAGGGGTCACCTCCCGCGCGCTGCTGCTCATCACCGACGCGCACATCCTCGTGCATTCGGCCGGCTCGAAAATGATCGTCTATGTCTCCGACGTCGAATCGGGTGAGCCGATTGCGAATGCGCGCGTACATCTGTGGCAGCAGGTGCGCGACAAACAACTCGAGCGCAGTGGCCAGACCGACGCGCGCGGCCTCGTCTCTTTCGAAAATGACGACGATTACGGCTACGCCTTCGTCACCGCCGTCGCCGGAACGCGGCAGGCGTATCACCGCGCGTACAGCTATTCATATCGTCGCTACGCCAATGCGGAATGGCGCATTTACGCCTTCACCGATCGCCCGGCCTATCGACCCGGTGAAACGGTGCAGTGGAAAATCATCGCCCGCGAACGGAGCGGCGAGGCGTGGCGCACCCCGGCCGGCGCGGCGATCGATTACGAAATCATCAGTCCCCGCGGCGAGAAAATATCGACCGGCAAGGCCACTCTCAATGACTTCGGCACGTTCTGGAGCGAAGTCCCGCTGACCGCTTCCAATGCCCTCGGCGCATACAGCGTCGTGTTCCGGACCGGCGACCGCCATGTCGGCACCGCGATGCTCTTCCGTCTCGAGGAATACAAGCTCCCCGAATTTCGCGTGTCAGTCACCACTCCAGAAAAGGAACAATACCGATTGGGGGACACGGTCGAGGCGACCATCGAAGCGAATTACTACTTCGGCGGACCGGTCGCCAATGCCACCGTCGAGGCGGTGATCTGGCAGGAGCCGTTCTATCGCCTCTGGTACCCCTGGCGCACCTACGACTGGTACTTCGAGAATCCGCGCCGGTATTCGAGCGCGACCGTGCTGCGGCGGGAAACGCTGCAGACCGACGCCAATGGCCGGGCCATTCTGCGCATCGATACGCAGCGCGACGGCAGTGATGTGAACTACAGAATCGAAGCGCGCGTGGTCGACGCGTCGCGTCGCGAGGTGCGCGGTGAGGGGCGCGTGCGCGTGACACGGCAGCGCTACAGCGTGCTGGTGCATCCCGAGCACCTGATTCACCGTCCGAACGAAAGCGTCTCGGTCGATTTTCAGGCCCTCGATGCCAACGACAAACCGGTGCAGGTCCGCGGAACTGTCACTGTGGTCCGCCGCGCCTGGAAAAAGCGCTGGATCGATCGCAACGGCGCGCGCATCGACACCGGCCGCTACGAAGAAGAGCCGGTCCTCGAAACGGAGCAGAGCACCGACGCGAACGGCGAATTGACGGTCTC
Source organism: Thermoanaerobaculia bacterium (assembly GCA_036261885.1). Classification (GTDB taxonomy): domain Bacteria; phylum Acidobacteriota; class Thermoanaerobaculia; order Gp7-AA8; family Gp7-AA8; genus QHVT01. The sequence goes on from DATAJY010000013.1 coordinate 488,052, forward strand.
CTTCACGCCGAAGCGTGACGGCTATTACGTGATTCGCTGGCGCAGCCAGGACGGTACGAAGGCGCGCGATCTCATTACGGCCGAGACGGCCGTATGGGTCGCGGAACGGGCCACGACGGACGTCGGTTACGTTCTCGACAGCGGTCTCGATCTCATTGTCGATCGGGAAACGATGCGCGCCGGCGATAGTGCCGCGGTGATGATCGTGACCCCCGCCAGTGGGCGCTGGGTGGTGTTGTCGACGGCCGGTGATGATCTGCTCGATACGCAGGTATTGAAGCTCGATGGTTCGGTGAAACTCGTCCAGTTGCCGCTCGATCAGCGGCACGTGCCGAATTTCAACATCACCGCATCGACGGTATTCGATCTCGATCTGTCGTCGGACACCGAGCGCATTGTCGTGCCGCCGGTCGAGCAGTTCCTGCAGGTGGATGTGAAAGCAGATCGCGAGCTCTATCAGCCTCGCGACGAGGGAACGCTGACCATCACGACGAAAAACGTCGATGGCAAGCCGGTGTCGGCCGAAGTGGCGCTGGCCGTGGCCGATGAAGCGGTGACGGCCATTCAGGCCGACCCGGCGGGCGATCCGCGGCCGTTTTTCTACAAGGACCTGCGCACGGAGGTGATTCGTGCGAGCGGCTCGGTGCAGACGCAGGCGTATCTGTTCGAAACGAAGGAGACGGCGGAGATCGAGGGCGTGGAAGGAGGCGTTGTCGGCGGCGTGGAGGGCGGCGTGGTCGGAGGAGTCGTCGGCGGCACCGTCGGTGGTGTGCCTCCGCCACCGCCGGCCGTTCCTGCGCCCGCGTCGGTCGCGCAAGCGATGGAGGTCACGGCCGAGGCTCAGTCTTTCGCAATGGCTGCAAAAGATCAGCGGCGCGACGGCGAAGACAAGGCGGCCAATGCGGCCGAGCCCGCGGCCATTGATGTGCAGGTGCGCACCGATTTCCGGTCCACCGCCTTCTGGAAAGCCGACATCATCACCGACAAGAGCGGCACCGCGACCGTCAAGGTCAAATATCCGGAGGCACTGACGGAATGGCGGGCGACGGCGCGAGCCGCGACAACGACGTCGCAGTTCGGCATCGGAACGTCGACCTCGCGCACGAACATGCCGCTCATCGTGCGCCTGCAGGGGCCGCGATTCTTCGTCGCCGGAGATCGCGTGATGATCTCGGCGGTGATGAACAACAACACGGCCGAGCCGCTCAGCGTCACGCCTGCACTCGATGTCGAAGGAGTGAAGCTCGTTGGAGCCGCGAGCACGCCCATTGTGATTCCGACACAGAGTGAGGCGCGTGCCGATTGGTGGGTACTGGCGGAGAAGGAAGGTCCGGCGAAGCTGCGTGTCTCCGCGAAATCGTCGAAATACGGCGATGCGATGGAACGGGCGTTCACGGTCTATGAGCACGGGATCGACAAGCTCATTGCGCGCTCCGGCAAATTGCGCGGCGACGAGGCCATTGTGAAGCTCGAACTGCCGCGCGAGCGGCGTGCTCTCGACCTGACGGTGCAGGTCGCGCCGAGCCTGGCCGTGACGATGCTCGATGCGCTGCCGTACCTGCTCGAATATCCGTACGGTTGCACCGAACAGACGATGAGCCGCTTCCTCCCCGCGGCCATGGTCGCCCGCACCGTGCGGAAACTGGGGCTCGATCCCGATGCGCGCCTGCCGAAGAAACGTCTGCAGGACGTGACCAACGCCGGCATGACGCGTCTTTATGATTTCCAGCATTCCGATGGTGGCTGGGGCTGGTGGCGCGACGGTTCCAGCGACGACTTCATGACCGCATACGTCGTGTGGGGTTTCGCGATTGCGCGTGATGGCGGATTGGACGTGCGCACGAATGCCGTCGACCGTGCGGCGAACTGGCTCGAACAGCGATTGATCGCCAATGAACGCGATGTCAATCAACTCGCGTGGATGCTGCACGCGCTGTCCTCGTGGCGTAAGGGCACGCCGTCCAGGCCGGCCCTGCGTGCGTTTGACCGCGTGTGGGAGAGCCGCGCGTCGCTGAGCGCGTATTCGCGCGCCCTCGCCGCGCTCGCCGCGCATCGCTGGAATGACGGTGAGCGCGCGAAAACGTATCTGCGTAATCTCGAAGACGGCGTGCTCATCGACAGCAAGCCCGATCAGTCGGTGCTGCTCAAAGGGGAGACCGCCGCGGAGACGATGGCCACCGCGCATTGGGGCGCCGCGAATCGCTTCTGGTGGCGCTGGTACGAAGGTCCGGTGGAGACGACCGCGTTTGCGCTCGACGCGCTGGTGACGATCGATCCGCAGAACAAGCTCGTCGAGCCGGCGATGAACTGGCTGGTCAGGAATCGCCGCGGAGCGCAATGGCACAACACGCGTGATACCGCGATTGCATTGCTCGCTCTCAATGATTACCTGCAGCGCAGCGGTGAATTATCAGGCGACGCCGGGTACGAGCTGACCGTGAACGGGAAAGTGATCGCCTCGAAGACGCTCACGCCCGCCGAGGTCCTCGGCGCGCCGAGCCGCTTCTCGATCGATCCCGCCATCACCGGCAGCGGCGACGCCGAAGTCCGCATCCGCCGGATCGCCGGAAAAGCGCCGTTGTACTTCGCCGCCGAGGCGCGGTTCGTCTCCCTGGAGGAACCGATCAAGGCGGCCGGGAACGAATTGTTCGTGAAACGCGAATACTTCCGCGTCACCCCGCGTCCAACGCTCCTCAAAGGAGTCGAATACGACCGCGTTCCGCTCCGCGACGGCGAGCCGATCGCCAGCGGCGACCGCGTCGACGTCGTCCTGACCATCGAAGCGAAAAACGATTACGACTACACCCTCTTCGAAGATCTGAAGCCAGCCGGCCTCGAAGCCGTCGAGCTCCAGAGCGGCGCCGCGGTCTACGCCACCGGCCTCAAGACCGAACGCACCGCCTGGGTCTACCGCGAGCTCCGCGACCGCAAGGTAGCCCTCTTCATCGACCACCTCCCCCAGGGCCTCTGGGAAATCCGCTACACCCTCCGCGCCGAAGTCCCCGGCACCTACCACGCCCTCCCCCTCCTGGGCCAGGCCATGTACGTCCCGGAAGTGCGCGCCAATGGAGACGAAGTGAGAGTGGAGGTGCGGGAGTAGGGAAGGAGGATCGACCTACTTCAGGTTCCGGCTCAAGATATCGATAACAGCCCTTTCGCCGAGCTCCCTCGCCAGCAGATTGTCGGCAAGAACGCCGATACGAAAGATCTTCGTCGAATGTTCGCTGTTGAAGCGATCGATGGCACGTAACGCCGCAATTAGAAATATCGCAGCCTCCGCATGAAGATCGCGCGGCGATTGATGTTGAACAGAAACTCCCGCAACGATGAACGGCGGAAATCCGCGATCGTGATCAGGCGCGGATGTCTCAAGGACAAAGGACTCACCACGGGGAAACGGTGGGCGCGCCCCAAAGCGTTCCGCCTGCATCAGCGTAAGCAATAAAGCATCGAGGTGGTACTTGTGGGTAATCTCTATTCCGGTGCCTTGCTCACGCGTACCGCAATAGGCCACTTGCGATCCTTCACGCATTCCTGCAATCTATCCACATTCGAGCCAAAAAGAACGAGGTGGCATGTTGTTTCTTGTGTGCTCATGGATTCACGACCACAGTCGGTAACATCTCGTTTTGAATATAAACGCTGGACCTTCAGCCGCTGCGCTATGCGGAAAGCCGTTCCGGACCACGGCCTGCGAGGCCCTCGCTGCCACAACAGAATATTCTTCGCCAGTCACCTGGGGCCATTCGCGATGCGAACGAATCTGCATCAGCGAGAGAAGAAGCAGCCCTTGTTTTCAGCTCCATTCGGGGACGGTCGAAACTGTCCTGTGGCGCTGATATCCGCCGCTTCGGTAGAGTCGACTGCACGATAAAGCGAAACGCTTGCGGTGGAACGCAGCAATTGTATTCCGCCAGCCATTGCCACGAAAGCTTCAGCTGCTGTGCCGACGTCTCGCGAGATGGCTATTGTCCTGTTTACCGCACCGGCACCGCGCCCAATCGCATCGCCACTTCTGACGGTCAGACGGAGTGATGCGCGGCGATTCGCCGGCGGGAAGGGGACGTTGTTTCTTGCGATGCCACGCCCGCGTGGCGGCCGGCGGTTCTCGCCCTGGCCGCGTTCACCTGCGCGGCGCGAGCGCGATGCGCGCGCATTCACGATGCAGTTCGTTGCGCCGCGTCAGGTGCAACGCGGTTGTGATGACCGCGAAGACCTTCGCTTCGATCTCGGGCGTGCAGCGTGGGCGGAGCGTGTCGCTCATCGTAACGACTTCGATGATGACGACGAACCGTGCGCGCCCGGCGGCGCGCGACAGCGCAGCGCGGCTTACGCGCGGCCACGACGAACCGAGTCAGCCCAAGTCTGTGTTTGGCTGCACGGCCGCGCTCCACGCGCAACGCAGCACATCACGCGCGATCTCGCGACGCACGAGCGCGCGGAAGCGCGCGTAGCCTTGCAACGCGCAACCGTGTCAGCCACAACACCGTCTTGGGCGGCACCACGGAGCGATGCACGTCCAGGTTCATCCCGACTCCGAGCCGCTTTATGTGATCGCGCCGTCGCGAGGCGGGACGGGCGGAAGGCGGCTCGCGACGACGCATCGTTACAGGATGCTATGACGCGTAATGTCGTTTACCGGATACGTCGTCGTTTCTCGCAGTGGCGTGAGGAGAGCTTCGGTGCCCTGTGTTGTGGCAAGCTCTCGTTCAGCGTCGGTAATCGCGAACAGCTGTATCAGCTTAAATGCTCCGGACGGAAGTTGAAGATCGGCAACTTCCGTCGCGAGCAGGCTTGTCATCGTTGATTGTCCGCCAAAAGTCTCCGCACCGACGCGTACTCGATCGCCATGCCCAAGAAGACGTGCACCCGCGAGGCGTCCGGCACCGACGAGCAGTTGCATTGCGGAAAGGCGCAGCAAAACATCCTTGGGCCAGTGCTCTTCCGAGAAGGTGTCGATGCGCAACTCGATTCCAAGACCGGAGACCGATGCCGCATCTGGTTCATCGTCGTCCCAAGCAGTTGATAAACCAGACGTCACGAATGAGAAGTTGCGACGCGCAGCCGTCGGAGGAAACATCAAGACGCCGCAATGAAGCCATCGCGGGTCTACCTGCTCGACACCCATCTGCGCGAACGCAATGTAGGGGATCGTGATGATCGTGCCGGTGCTGCCGGTCCCGAGCTGTTCCGGGTACAACACGGTGTCTCGATATCGCCACGTCTCCTCAAACCAATCGTGGTCAGTGGCCACTCGATTTACCCCCTCTCAGTGGAAGCGCGACGTCGCAATCGCGAACGCCGCGCGTCCCTCGCGTCTTGTCAGCAGTAACCTCCGCCTGGTGTCCCGCAAGGTGGTGGGGACGCCCTCGTATCGCCAGTAAATACCCAGACCAGCATGTCGCCCGAATTGACATATCCAGCGTGAGCGTTCTCTTGGTTCTGCATGAATGTGTTGTAAGAATATGCCGTTCGAAGCGTCTGATAGATACCGCCTACGTTAAGGACGGTGTAGTTGAACTTCGTGATCGCCGTCCCTTCCGCAAGATTCACGATAGCGTTCCTGACTCTCGCGCCGTTGCTCGTATTCACGGTCGCGTCGAGCGGCGCAATATTTTCTTTCGCGAGCGGCGCTCCGCCGAGCACGACTTCCTGTGTATGATCCAAGTGACTACCCGCTGGAGCAGAACCACCATTCACAGCAGCGACCTGCGCGGATGTTGGTCGTGCTTGGCCACGAGTTACAACGAGTTTACCTTCCTCGGCCAACTGCGCGCGCTGCGCGTTCTTCACGTTCTCAGCTGCTTTCTGCTCGGCCGTCCAGTTCGCGCCATTTCGTGGTGGCGCCAACGTCGCTTCAGCTGTTGGCCGACACGGCCCAATCAAATTGAGGTCTGCACAAGCCTTACCTGTCGGGTCGACCCGATTGATAGGATTGTTCTGCACATACGCGTACATGTTCCAGCTTTGCGGCTGGTGTGGGTCCCAGTCTCGTCCCGGATCCACCGATAAGAACCGCCCCGTCGCGCTATCGTAATACCGCGCGTGCATGTAGTCCGGCAATATTGCGGCGCCGCCGGCGAAGAGGGCGCCGTCGCGTTCGTGGGCGGTGAATTGGAGGGGGCCGCCGTCGGTGCTGCCGCCTTCGCCGAAGGGGTCGAAGGATTGCGTGCCGACCGGCACGCCGCCGGCGGTTGTGATGAGACGGGGGGAGCCGAGGTGGTCGACGGTGTAGTGACGGGCGCCGGTGGCGGCGGTTTCCTGCCCGAGGAGCGTGTTCTCGCGCCAGATGACATCTTCGGACCAGACGGGCCTGCCGGTGATGTCGGATCGGAAGACGCTCAGAAGCTTGTTGTCGAACCCGCGCATGGTGAAGGTTCCGAGGTTGCGGGTCGGGGTTCGTTCGACGATCAGGACGCGCTCTCCGCCGGCGGCGTAAAGAAAACGATAGTCCCGCTCATTTGCATTCATGCGCGTGACCTGGTTGAGTGCGTCGTACGTGAACGTGCGATTTCCGTCCGACGTGACGCTGCCCGCAGCGTTGTAGGTGTACTCGGCGTCGTGATTGGTCGTTCCGACCATCGAGCGCGGCTGAAAGATCGGGGAAAAGCAGATCGGTCCGTTCGGGCCGGTGCCACATCCTTCCGTCTGCCGGTAGGAAGGATTGCCATAGCTGTCGTAATGGATATACGTCGACGTGGTCGAACCGATACTGGCGGTCGTCCAGCCAGTCAGGCGCTGAAATCCGTCGTAGGCGTATCGCGTCGGCCCGATATTGGTGATGTTGCCGGACCCGTCGTAGGTGTAAGTCCCGGACGACCACAACGTCGTCGTTCCGGTCGAGTTCGTCGCCTGAATGGCGGAAGGGCGGGCCATGCCATTGCCGTCCGGCGTCCACGATTCCAGTATCGCACTGCTGCCGCTGCCGTGCTTGACCGTCTCGATCGTGCCGCTCGGGTGATACGTGATCGCGCTGGCCCAGCCGCTGACCGCGGACAATGTTCCGTACTTGTATTGATTGGAAATCGTTTTCGTGCGGTCGCAATTCTCGATCGGGCACGGATATCCGATCGTCTTGAGCTGCCCAAGCAGATCGTACGTTCGTGTCGAGAAGAAGGTCGTGCCCGGAATCCCATTCAAGGCACCGATTGTCGTATAGACAGAGCCGAGTCGTCCCGTTTCGCCGAGGTAATGAAACGACTGATAAACGTCGATCCGCGGCGCGGAGGTGAGACTGGAATCGTAGTGGTAACGCCCCGTTGCCGTAAGCACTCCCGGCTTCGGGATCGAGGGTTCGCCCGGAACCCTGTATTCATCAAACAGATATTCTTCGAGGAGGCGGACGCCGGTCTCCTCGATCTGCGTGAGTCGTTCCGCCTTGTCATAGCGGTAGGTCAGATTCAGGGCACCGGCCTGGCTCGTTACGTGTCCCCGCGAATCGTACTGATACGTCGTCGATGGATATCCCAGGCTTCCGTGCTCCGGGTGGATTTCGGAGATGAGCAGTCCTCGCCCGTCGTAGGTGAAGTCGCGTGTCTGGTCACCGTCCGTCCCGTGAATCGTCACTTTCGTCAGGCGATCCCCGACGTCGTACTTGTAGTCGGTCGTGACGGGCGCCGGACCGTTGACGTCCTCCGTGACGCGGATCAGCCGCCCGAAGATGTCGTATTCCTCCTCGGTCAGGGCGAGGAAGCCGCCGGCATCCGCGGTACGCCGCCCGATGCGACTTCCGATGTACGCAGTGTTGTTTTCGGTCGCATCGGGCGCAGTGACACGAACGAGTCTGCCTAATGCGTCATATCGGAACGACGTCTTCTTCGTGGTGGTGACGCCGCAGGCCTTCCAGATCGATTCAGAGGATTTCCTGCCGAGGGCGTCGTAGGAGACTTCCTGCTCGACACAATTTGCGCCAGGCAACGTCCGTTCGACGCGCCGGACTCGGCCCAGTCCGTCATAGTCGTACGTCGAGATGACATCGTCGACTGTCGACAGGAGTTCTGCGTCGCGCGACGCGACTACGCGAGCCGTGGTCGTCGCAGTGGCGTTCGCATACGTGTAGGTCGTGGGTGTTTCGCCGGGAGGAGTGATGGAGCGCAGACGTCCCCACGTTTCATAGTCGTATGTCGTGGAGAATCCATCCGGGCCTCGGCTGGTGGTGATCAGTCCCGTTTTGTCGGACTCATACGCCAGCGAAAAAAACGTGATTGCCGGGGCGTATTGCGAAGTGGCGAGGACACCATTTGCCCACGTGTAGTGATTTTCGTATCCGGCGGCGGGCACTGTCGCGGTACAGAGATTCGTCTGCACCCCCAGGCCGCCGCCGTCGCCGCCGTAACTCTGTTCCGTGACGACGTTGCCGCCGTCCCAGCCATATTCCGTGAGCAGATCGGTCGGTTGTTCGGTGGACCCGGCCAGAAGGCGTTGACGCGTCAGCCGGCCGTTTGAATCGAAACAATGGGTCGCACGATGGGTGATGCCGCCGACGGTACGCGATGTCTCGGTATATCGGCCGAGCACCCACGGGAGCGTGGTCGTTCTCGCGGCGCTATCACTCCAACTCGCATAATTCGTCGTCGTGGAGTCGCCATTGGTGCCGGGATAGTTGCTCGATCGCGTCGAGGTGCGGAAATGACCGACGCGATCCCAGGTCGTGAGGTCCTGATCGCTCTGTACGTAGCAGGTGACGCCGCTGCAGCCGGAGTCGTCATGCATCAGCGTTCGCTCCGAAACGGTGAGGCGTGGTCCCGGTTCGGCGCGCACCAGACGTCGATAGGTGGATCGAAGCAGCGTCGCACAACTGCCGTCGGCCGCACATCCGGACCATGTCTGGCTGGCGAGGGACCGATTGGTCGCCAGCGGGACTGTGCCGGTGTCGAGGGCGGAAATATCCGGCGCCGGCGACATGAAGGGCGGCGCGAGTTTCGCGTTCTGGAATCCTGGCCAGCCGGCTGTCATCGGTTCGCCGAAATCGTAGAAGTTTCCGTCGTGAGCGTAGAGGGCGGGATCGTCGTCACCACCGGCCGCCGTCCACATGTTGAAGTAATGATCGCTGCGCGTGCGATTTCCCGCGTCATCGACGGGGCTGAGGATGCTCGTGCGGTGCCACCGGCGCGACTCGTTGGGAGTAATGGGGCCATCCGGTCCGATCCCGCAATTCGACGGCTGCGGGTTTGGCGGATGTACGGGCGTGACGTTCGGACCGCGCGTGAGTAGATATTTCGTGACGGCGCCATCGATCGTACGCGTAGCAATGCCCGGTGCGGCATTCCTCGGTCCAGTCGGAACGCAGGCGCCGTCCGTGAGCGTATAGAGCTGATATGTGTACGAAATGACTCCGAGCGTCGGCAGCGTCAATGCGCGAATCAACCCCGAGCCGCAACCGTCAGACGTGTTTTGATAGTCGAACGAATAGCTGGTGCCGTCCGGAAGATCGAGGCGTTGCAACACGGGAAGCGTCGTCGAGTTCGTCGTCGGCGCACCGGGGAACGGGGGATCGAAATAGTCGTGGTAGCAGCTGAATGGAGTCTGGAACGCGGTGTCGTAGACGAAATCGTATACGTACTCTTCAGCGGTGCTCGAAAACGGCTCCAGCCGAATTTTCCGGACGTTCATTCCTTTGTCGACACTGTCTGCCAGCGCGGCGATGTATTCGAAGTCGACATAGTGCGTCCGGTTGGCGGTATCGGTGATCGTCCATCGAATGGCCCGGCCGCTGCTGTAGGTGTATCCGATGTCCACACGATTTTCGAATCGGTCGGCGATTCTCTTCAGACGCCAGGCGTTCTGTTCGTACACGAACGTATGCACCTGGCCGTCGGGAAATTCGATCGTTCGGGTCGTGCTTCCCGAGCCTGTCCATACCATGCGCAGGAACGGTTCCTCCCGCGTGAACTGAACGGTGGCCGAGGGATCTTCCGTCGTCGCGCTGCTGAACGGCACGCTCGAGAACGCGTGCTCATCTCCTGACGGACCTTCGTAAACCCAGGCTGTGCGCGAATCGCTCGGGTATTCCGTCGTAGGTCCCGTCGGTGGAAGAAGACGTCCGAGACTCACTCTCCAGCCGGTGCCGGCATTCGATCGAATGTTTGGCCGGGCCCACCAGTAGTCGACACCGGGATCGCCCCAATACTGCATGTTTCGGTGATCCCAGACTTTGCTGTTGTAGATGAGCGTCAAGCCGTAGCTGAAGTTCGAGGTGAGCGGGTATCGCATCCCGATGGGGATCGTAATGATGTTGTTGCCGTTGAAGACATTGACGTTGTCGATGCCGCTGAAGTCGTAGACGCGTTCGGCCTTGAACCCGAGCTCGATCGGCGTGGGCTTCTGGGCGAAAAGCGGCACGGTGAGCAGGAGCAGCAGGCCGCGGAAGATCGTTTTCATTTCCCGATCTCCAGGGCAAAGACTTCCATGGTGCCGGGATCGATCACCGCAACGACATCCCCGTTCTTGAGGTGCTTCGGCGGAGCGGCATTACCGCTGATGGGACGCGCGTCCGCATTGGCGAGGCTCAGCTTTCCATTGTGCGAGCCATCCGCGTCGGCCCGGCTTCCCTCGGTAGCGACGAGTTGCCAGGCACCACCCTTCCGCGTGACGAGCAGCATTCGTGCGCTGATGCGCTCCGCGTCGAAGATTCCCAAGACACCTTCAGCGTCTTTTCTGGTCAGCTCGGTCGGAAACGGCAGAATCACCGGTTCGTATCCGTCCGGAGCCGCGATTTTGTAGCGCGTCGATTCGATATCGACCGCCACGACAATCGTGCGAAGAGGAATCGAGCGTCCCATCGGAATGATGACGGTCCCGTCCGCGTCGTCGTCCGTGCGCCGAAACGAGCCGCTGATCTCGCGCAGCAGTCCGCCCGTACTTTCGAGTGCAACGGCCAGGATGGCGACATCGCCTCCGGCGCTGACGTTGCGGATGGTGACGTTCGATTCGCCGAATTCCACGACGAGCGGCGCCGCGTCGGCGGCGAAGAGTTGTGCTGTAAAAAAGATGGAGAGAAACAGACCTTTGACCACCAGGACCTCCGCGGACGCTGCCTGCGAGCGTTGCGTCCGCTTCAATTGCCGGGTCCTTTTACAACGAAAGTGCGAGCAGTTCCGTACAAAAATCCGTGAACGAAACGGAAATCCGCGCGCTGATTGCACAGCATGGCCGGTGGTGGCATGAGATCGAGGTGGCTCCGGGGATTGTGACGCCGGGGGATGACTCGAATCGGAGCAAGTTGCCGATTCTCGATGCGCTTGGGTTGCCGCGGGACATGCGTGGCTTGCGTCTGCTCGATATCGGCTGTTCGGACGGGTATTTCTCGTTCGAAGCGGAACGGCGCGGGGCGGAGGTGGTGGCGATCGATTTCGTGCCGGAAGGGTATACGGGGTTTGCGACGGCGCGGCGGATTCTCGACAGTAACGTCGAGTACCGGATGGATAACGTCTATAACCTGACGCCGGAGACGTACGGCACGTTTGATGTCGTGTTGTTTCTGGGGGTGCTGTATCACCTGCGGAAGCCGCTCGTGGCGTTGGATGCGATCCGGTCCGTCTTGAAGGACGGCGGGCAGCTGTTCGTCGGGACGATGATGATCGACGAGTATGTGCAGTTGCCGGATGGATCGGTGACGTCGCTGGAGGCGCTCAACCCCGTATTGAAAGACATTCCATTGTGGCAGGCGTATCCGGGTGATTCGCTCAATGGCGATTACACGAATTGTTTCGCGCCGAATCGCCGGGCACTCGAAGTGGCCCTGACGGAGGCGCGGTTGCGCGTCGAGGCGTTGACCGTCGTTTCAATGGGCGGGTATGCGCGGGCGACGGCGATTCACGACGAGAAGGCGGAAAAATATCAGCGCCTGGATGGTCGTCTGGAGACCACGCCGTTCGATCCGTCCGTTCCGTATTTTCTCGATGAGGAAGGGTCGGTGCACACGGTCACGCCGCGGCGCAAGGTCACCGACGAATGACGACCAGGGTGAGGTCGTCCTCGACGCGATCGAGCTGGCCGAGAATCGCGTGCGGGTTTTCGGCGCAGATTCGCGCCAGCAATCCCTGGACGCCGAGCTCCTCGCCATCCACTTCCGCTTCGACCAGGCCGTCACTGTAGAGCACGAGCGTCTCGCCGCGGTCGAGATGGGTCGTGGTCGACGTCCAGCGCGCGTTCGGCAGAATCCCGAGTAATGGACCGGTGGAAGGGATGACGTCCACCTGTCCGTTGGTCCGGAGGATCAGCGGCGGACAGTGACCGGCGTTGGTGATCGTCAGGCGTCCGTCGTCTCGCAGAAAGCCGATCACCGCGGTCGCGAACCGATTGGACGGCAGGAGGGGACGAAGAAATTCGTCGATGCGTTGCGTGGTCGATGCGGGATCGCAGGCGGTGCGCGCGCAGCGCACGATGCGCTCTTCGAGCTCCTCCTGAATCATGGCCATGACCACCGCCGCCGGCAGGCCTTTGCCGGCGACGTCGCCTTGTGCGAACCAGAGGCGATCCTTGGCGCGGTGGGTGAAGTAGAAATCACCCGTGAACGTCCGCGCGGGCCGCGACACCGCTTCAATGGAGCCGGGACGAATGGGGCTCAGGCCGGTACTGCGAACGGCTGGCATCTCCGACATGGTCTGAACCCTTTCTCCGTCGCCTCGTCGATTCCGTGAAAAGGGACGCGGTTTTCCTCGCGGATGCGCTGTGCGTCCTTACAGGTCGGGAAGCAGACGATTTTCGTGGTGCGCGAGCCGATGTAGCGCACGCCGGATTTCGCGAGGACGTCGAGCTCCTCGACGTCGACCCCTTCGCGCCGCAACATTTCGCGTTTCGTGGCCGGGCCGAAGGCGTATTGACCGATGCCGCCGGTGGTGGGGACGACGCGATGACACGGCACGACGAACGGAACGACATTGCGGGCGCAGATGGTGCCGACGGCGCGCACGGCACGCGGACGTCCGACCTGGCGGGCCACCCATTCGTACGTTCGTACTTCGCCGCGCGGAATCTTCGTCAGGGTGCCGAGCACTTCGCGCTCGAGCTCCGTCAGCTCGTCGCTCCAGTCGATTTTCGGTTTGGCCACCCCTTCGCCGTGTAAGGCGCTGAGAATTTGTTTTCTCAACGCCTCGGGCATTGCGCCGGGCTGCAGCAGACGGCCGAAACGGGTCGAATAGGCGCGGCGGAAATCGTCGAGCGTGCCGCCGCGATGAATCATTTTCAATCCGCGTTCGGAGAAGGCCACCCAGACGGCGTCTTCGCCTTCGTGAATCTGTTCGAACGAATCGCACAAGGCGTCGCGGCAGGAGCGCGGCGGCGCCGGCGCAAACAGTTTCACGCTGCTGGCCAGCGTATCGACGTCGAGAATCGAGTCATTACAGCTTTCGCACGTTTCGCAGTGTTCGTGAACGAGCTTCTGCTCGTCCTCCGACAGTTCGCCGGTGCGCAGTGCGTCGACGCGCGTCAAAACGGATCTACACCGCATGGGCCACTCCTTTGTCTTCCAACGCGTCCCGCAGAAGCTTGAGCGAGCGGAACACCTTGCCGCGGAGTGCGGCCTCCGTGGCGCCAACCGTCTTTGCAATGTCGGCATAAGACATCTCTTCCATGAAACGCAGGACGATGAGCTCACGCGCCTCGCAGGGGAGGGACGCCATGGCGTCGTACAGCATCCGGGCATCCTGTTGACGCTCGAGCTCGGATCCGTGCTCGCGCACGAACGGGCCGAGGCGTCCGTCGTCGAACGATTCGAGCGGCTGTTCGAGCGCGCGGGTTTTCGAGCGTCGTTTGTTGAAACAGAGGTTGCGCACGGTGCGGAAGAGCCAGGGGCGCAAGGCGAGCGCGGCGCATCGCGCTTCGTCGTACTGCCGGGTGAGGGCGCGATGCGCGCGCAGCATCGCGTCCTGCACGACCTCCTGCGCATCGAAGGTGTTCTGCAGGATTCCGTACGCGTAGGCATAGAGCGCGGGCTCGAACCGATCGATGAGCCGCTCGAGAGCCCCCGGCACGCAGCGATGCACCGCCACGGCGAGGTTGTCTTCCGGGGAGTCCCCTCGCTCCACGTCGCCGAGGCGTACGGCCTCGGTGCCGGTCCAGGAGTTCTTCATGCTTCTTCTTAACACGGGGTGGAAAGGGTTCGTTCGTTTTGAGGCGGGAGTCGGGAGTCGGTTGTCGGGAGTCGGGAGGCCACCACCCGTCCACGGCAACAGCGGAGCGGTGCTCCCGACAACCGACTCCCGCCCTCCTGATATCGTTCGCGGCCGAATGTCCGTACTGCTCACTGTCGAGAATCTGAGAAAACAATTCGGGGCGCGGCCGTTGTTCGATGCGCTTTCGTTCACGGTGTCCGAGGGGGATCACATTGGGCTCGTGGGGCCGAATGGATCGGGGAAGTCGACGCTGTTGAAACTGCTGGCGGGCGTCGAAGATGCCGATGGCGGCACGCGCGCGCTGCGGAAGGGAACGCGCGTCGGTTACGTCGCGCAGGATCCGGTGTTTGCGCCGGGGAAGTCGGTCGAAGACGTACTGATCGAGGCGCTGCGCGATGACGTCACGCTCGACGAGCACGAGAAGCATGCGCGCGCCGGTCTGGCCCTTGGCAAGGCAGGATTTCTCGATGCGAATCAGCGCACGGAAGTGCTGTCCGGCGGCTGGCGGAAACGGCTGGCCATCGCGCAGCAGCTCGTGCGCGAGCCCGACATCCTGCTGCTCGATGAGCCGACGAACCATCTCGACGTCGAAGCGATCCTCTGGCTCGAGCAGTTGCTCAAGAATGAGCCGGAGGCGTTCGTGGTCGTCAGTCACGATCGCTACTTCCTCGAGAACATCGCCACGCGCATGCTCGAGCTCGACCGCCGTTATGCCGGCGGGCTTCTGCAGACCACCGGGACGTACGCCGATCTGCTCGAGAAACGCGACGAGGTGCTGGCCAACGAGGCGGCCTATCAGGAGACGCTGGCGAATCTCGTGCGTCGCGAGGTGGAATGGCTGCGCCGCGGCGCGAAGGCGCGTACCACCAAGGCGAAGGCGCGCATTCAAAACGCCGAGAAGCTGATCGACGAATTGGCCGAGGGTCGCGATCGCGCGCAGACGTTCAATGCGACGATCGATTTCACCGCGTCGAATCGAAAGACGAAACGCCTCTGGTCCGCGCGCGGACTGAGGAAATCCCTCGGCGAGAAGAAAATCGTGAGCGATCTCGACGTGCTGCTCACGCCGGGGGCGCGGCTCGGCATTCTCGGGCCGAACGGTTCGGGAAAAACGACGCTGCTGCGCATGATGATCGGCGAGCTCGCGCCGGACGCCGGCACGATCGAACAGGCCGATGGCCTGCGGGTCGTCTACTTCGAACAGAATCGCGAATCGCTCGATCCGAATCTCACGCTCAAGCGTGCGCTCGCGCCGGAAGGAGACAGCGTCGTCTTCGGCGATCGTTCGATTCACGTGGCGGGGTGGGCGAAGCGGTTTCTGTTTCGCAGCGAGCAGCTGGAAACGGCCGTGTCGCGATTATCGGGCGGCGAGAAAGCGCGCATCGTGCTCGCGCGGCTGATGCTGCAGCCGGCCGATCTCTTGGTGATGGACGAGCCGACGAACGATCTCGACATCCCGACGCTCGACGTCCTAGAAGAGTCGCTGCTCGAATTTCCGGGCGCGCTGGTGCTGGTGACGCACGACCGCTATCTGCTCGACCGCGTGTCGACGCAGATCCTCGCGCTCGATGGCCGCGGCCATGCGCAATATTTTGCTGATTACGCGCAGTGGGAAGTGAATCGCACCGAGGCCGCGAAACCGCAGAAGTCCGCGGCGGCGCCGGCGCCGAAAGCAGCTGCGCCGAAGACCAGGCGGTTGTCGTATCTCGAACAGCGCGAGTTCGATTCGATGGAAGCGAACGTGCTCGCGGCGGAGGAGCAGCTCGAAGCCGCGAAAGCGGCGGCGGAGAATCCGGCCATTGCGTCGGATCCGGCCGCATTGCAGGCGAGGTATGAGGAGCTTCATGCCGCGCAGCAGGAAGTGGAGCGTTTGTACGCGCGCTGGGCGGAGCTCGAAGCGAAGCTGCGCGATTGAGGCGCGAAGGGATTGAGGAAGGACGAGGACGCGCGCGGCGCGCGAATCCTCAGTCCTCTATTTCAATCGTCGATGGTGCTTACGCGCGGCGGCGTTCGCGAAACTGCTGCGGTCTTGCAGCCGGTCGCGACGTCGGCGGGTGATAGACGCGGATCTGCGGCTCGGCCGGCTGTTCCGTGTAATCGAATCCCTGCACGCGCTTGCGCTCGATGCGCTTTTTCGTGAGCTTCTCGAGATCGCGCACATACGTCTCGTCCTCGGGCGTCACGAAGCTGATGGCATCACCGACCGCGTCCGCGCGTCCGGTGCGTCCGATGCGATGCACGTAATCCTCGGGGTGCATCGGGAAATCGAAATTGATGACGTGCGAGATGCCTTCGACGTCGATGCCGCGCGAGGCGATATCGGTGGCGACGAGCACGCGCGCCTTGCCGTTCTTGAACGCATCGAGAGCCGCCACACGCTGGCTCTGGCTGCGGTTCGAGTGCAGCGTCACCGCGTTCACGTTCGCCGCTTTCAACTTGCGCGCGATCTTGTCGGCGCCATGTTTCGTGCGCGAGAAGACGAGCACCGAGTCGAGCGACTGATCGCGCAGCAGGTGCACGAGCAGGTCGACCTTGCGGCTCTTCGGAACGGGATAGAGAAACTGCGTCACGCTGTCGGCCGGATTGGAGCGGCGCCCGATCTCGACCGTCTGCGGATTGCGCTGAAACTCGGCGGTGACTTTCTCGATGTCGCTCGAAAGCGTGGCCGAGAAGAGCAGCGTCTGACGCTGTTTCGGCAGCGCGTTCACGACGCGGCGGATCTGCGGAAGGAAGCCCATGTCGAGCATGCGGTCCGCTTCGTCGAGCACGGCGATCTTGACGCCGGAAAGCGAAACGTGGCCGGCGGACATGAGGTCGAGCAGACGGCCGGGCGTGGCGACGACGATGTCGACGCCGCGGCGCAGGGCCTGAATCTGCGGAGCTTCTCCGACGCCGCCGAAGATGGTGGCGCAGGTGAGACGCACGTGCTTGCCGAGGAGGCGCACGTTTTCATCGATCTGCAGGGCGAGCTCGCGAGTGGGTGCGACGATCAGCGCGCGCGGACCACGTCCGTGCTTCGGCTGCGCGGCGATCAACTGGAGCATCGGAAGAACGAAGGCCGCGGTTTTCCCGGTGCCGGTCTGCGCGATGCCGATGAGGTCGCGACCGGTGAGGATGTGCGGGATGGCGGCGGTTTGAATCGGGCTCGGCTGCGTGTAGCCGAGGTCAACAGTGGACTGAACAAGCTTCGGATCGAGTCCGAGTGAAGAAAATGACATGCGGCTGGGGCAACGAGCGATGGATGGCGATTATTCTCGGTAGATCTGTAACTTACGCGCGGTGACGATCGGCGAGACCGCCACGCGGGCAATGAAAAAGAAAGAGGGACGTCGAAACGTCCCTCTCGTTCTGCATTACGCGAACTGCTTTTTCACGGCTGCGACGACTGCATCGGCCTGCGGCACATACGACGCTTCGAGCGGATACGACGCCGGCGGCGGAACATCAGGGCCGGTGATGCGCAGCACCGGCGCCTTGAGCGAGCCGAATGCTTTTTCGCCGAGGATCGCGGCCACTTCGGCACCGACACCGCAGGGGCCGCCGGCTTCGTGGACGACCACGGCGCGGCCGGTGCGCTGCACGCTGGCGAGAATCGTCGCCTCATCGAGCGGTTTGAGCGAACGAAGATCGATCACTTCCGCGGAGATGCCCTGTTCCTGCAGAGCGTCGGCCGCGGTGAGGCAGGTCTGCACCGTTTTCGCGTACGAGATCAGGGTGACGTCGGAACCTTCCCGTTTCACCGCGGCCTTGCCGATCGGTACGACGTAATCGCCGTCCGGCACTTCGCCCGGAACGTAGATGAGCGAGATGTCGGTGAAGAACATGACCGGATTGTCGTCGCGGATGGCGGACTTGAGCAGCCCTTTGAAATCGGCGGCGTTCGACGGCATCACCACTTTCACGCCGGGCGTGTGCACGAACCACGCTTCGATGTTGTGATTGTGCTGCGCGCCGACGCCCCAGCCTGCGCCGGTGCGGGTGATCGTGACCATCGGGAAGCTGAACTGGCCGCCCGACAGGTAGCGCAGTTTCCCGGCGCTGTTCACGATCTCGTCCATTGCGAACGTGAGGAACGGCGCGAAGAGGAGATCGATGACCGGACGCAGGCCGGTTGCGGCCGCACCGGCGGCAGTGCCGGCGATGATTCCTTCCGCGAGCGGCGTGTTGCGCACGCGCTTCGAGCCGAATTCCTGCGCGAGCTTGTAGCCTTTCGTGGCCACGCCTTCGCCGAACGTGATCACGCGCGGGTCGCGGCGCATTTCTTCGGCCAGACCCTCGGTGATCGCTTCATCCACAGTGATGGTTCTCATGATGTCTCTCCTTACGCGTAGACGTCGGTCAGCAGTTCGTCGAACGAGGGATACGGCGAGCTCAGTGCGAATTCGGCCGCGGCTTCGATGCGCCGCGCCACGCGCTCGCGCACGTCTGCGATGTCGGCGGCGCTGAAGAGACTCGTCTCCAGCAGGCGTTCTTCGGCGCGCGCGATCGGATCGCGTTCCTTCCACGAGGCGAGCTCGTTCTTGTCGACGTAAGCCTGATCGTCCGGCTCCATGTGGCCGCGCAGGCGGTAGGTATAGGTCTCGAGGAAATACGGCTTGCGATGTTTGCGGATGTATTCGACTGCTTCTTCGGCGGCGGCGCGCACGGCTTCGACGTCATTGCCGTCGACGGTCTTCGTGGGGATGCCGTAGCGCGAGGCCCACTCGCTGACGTGATCGACGCGCATCGTTTCGTTGCGGTGCACGTAAGCCTGCCACTGATTGTTCTCGCAGACGTACAGGATCGGGAGATCCCACACCGACGCGAGGTTCACCGACTCGTGGAAGATGCCTTCGGTGGCCGCACCGTCGCCGAAGAAGACGGCCACGACGGCGTTGCTGTCCGACATGGCGGTCGAGAGGCCGACGCCGGTGACGAGCGAGAGCTCACCGCCGACGATGGTCGAGGTCAACAGCACGCCGAGCTCTTTGACCGAGATGTGCAGGCTGCCGCTCTTGCCTTTGCAGTAGCCGGTGGCCTTGCCGAGGATCTCGGCCATGAGGCGATCGGGATTGGCGCCGCGCGCGAGCAGGTGGCCGGCGCTGCGGTGATTCGTGAGGATGAAATCGTCCTTGGCGAGCGCGCCGACCACGCCGACCGCGGATGCTTCCTGGCCGACCGAGGTGCAGGAACTGGGGGCCTGGTTGGCCGCCTTGAGCGCGGCCATCTTCTCTTCGAATGCACGGATGAGCAGCATCGATTCGAGAGCGGCGGCGGTCTCGCCGACTACCGGAGCTTCGATCGTTTCGAATGTCGTCGTCACTGGATGTCTCCTTTGCTGGCGAGAAATCTAGGGACGACGTTCGCCGCGCGTTGCTAAGAGTTTCTTAGGCGCAGCTGAAAAGGTTGGATGGAGAAGCGTCGCTTCTTAAGAAGTTGCTAAGTGCGGGATGACACAGGAGGTTCGGTCTGCAACCGCGGTGTCATCCCGTGCGCAGCACGGGATCCCCTCATTCAAACCATTCAGCCGAGCGAATCGAACGCTTCGCCGAAGTACAACTCGTAGCTGTCCTTCTCGACGTAGCCGAGGTGCGGCGTGGCGGTGACGTTCGGCAGTTGTACGAGCGGATCGTCGATGGCCGGCTCGCTCTCGAAAACGTCGAGCGCGGCGAACCCGGGTCGGCCATTCCGGAGCGCCGCGAGGAGCGCGCCGGGCTCGATCAACTCGGCGCGCGCGGTGTTGACGAGCAGCGCGTCGGGTTTCATGCGCGCGAGATCGCCGGCCGTGACGATGCCCTGCGTTTCCTTCGAAAGTTTCAGGTGCAGCGACAGCACGTCGGCGTTTTCGAAGAATGCCTCGCGCGACGGCGCGACCTCGAAGCCGTCCTGCGTCGCGCGTGTCGCCGAGCCTTCACGGCCCCAGATCACGACGCGCATCTGAAACGCGCGGCCATACCCCGCCACGAGCGCGCCGATTTTTCCGTAGCCATAGATCGCGAGCGTTCGTCCGCGCAGCACGCGCCCGAGCGCGGTCGTCTGCCAGCGGCCCTCGCGCAACCCGGCGACTTCGGCTGGGATGTGGCGCATCGCGCTCATGATCAAGGCCCACGTCAGTTCCGCCGGTGCGATCGGCGAGCCGCTGCCGGTCGTCACGCGAATGCCGCGACGCGCACACGCATCGGCATCGATGTGCGTCGTGCCGCGCCCCGTCTGGGCGATGACCTTCAGCTTCGGCAACCGTTCGAGCAGTGCGTCGCTGATCTGCGTCCGCTCGCGGATCAGTACCAATGCCTCGGCTTCCTTGAAACGTTCGGCGAGCGTTTCGAGGTCATGAACGGAATCGTTGTAGATCGTGACGTCGTGATTCCGCAGTTTCGCGAAGGCGTCGAGCTGGCGCACGACATCGCGGTAGTCATCCGGGATCACGATCTTCATCGCTCGTACTCCGGCCGCCAGTCGTAGAGGCGCATCGTGCAGACGTCTTCGAAGCCGATGGCGCGATAGACGCCGTAGCCCATGTCGGAGGATTGCAGCACGGCGCGCGCGGCGCCGCGTTCCTTCGCTTCCTTCATCGCCGCGAGCGTCAGTGCGCGTCCGACGCCGCGGCCTCGCGCCTCCGGAATGGTGCCGACGCAATAGATCCCGCCGAGGTCCCCGGCCAGGAGCAGCGAGGTAATCGTGACCGGCTTCCGTTCGAGATAGCCGACGCAATGAACCCACGCATCGTCGAAGCCGAGAAACGTGTACGCATCGCGCCAGATCGCGCAGACGTCCGGCGGGATGTCGAACGTTTCGGCGAAGACGTCGATCCAGGCGTCGAACTGCTGCGCATCCGCGACGCGCTGGATCGACAGCTCGCGCGGCGGCGGCGCATCGAAATCGACCTTCGCGAGATCGGCGACCATGCCGTTCGCGTCGTAGGTGTGATGGAAGCCGCGTTCGAGAAGCTTCGCTTCGAGATCGTGCGGCCGCGTCGACGGCGTGAGCCACCAGCGGAACGGCAACTGGCGCTCGCGAAACATCGCGGTGATGCGATCGATGTCGCGATCGTCTTCGAGGTTCGTCGCGGCGATGCCGTTGAAGAACGGCACCGGAACGCCGCTGATCACTCCGGCGACGCGCGGCTCGTCGATGCGGGTGGCTTGCGGGTACTGCCCGAAACTGAAAAAACAATCGCGGAGAATGCGCTCGGCGTCGCGGATCAACTCACTCACGACGCCGAACGATAGCAGCCCGTCACGGCCCGCGAAAAAGGGCGGGCGACGCGAACGGCCCTCCTACAAATCCGCGAGGATCTCCTTGCGCTTCTTGTCGTACTCCTCTTTCGTGATCAGACCCTTCTTCAGCAGGTCGTCGAGTTTGCGCAGGCGCTCTTCGGCCGATTCGGCAGGTGCGGATGCGGAGGCCGACGCGGTGCCGCTGCTCGCTTTTCCGGACGTCCAGGCCTGCTGGAGCCGCGCGTCGGAAAGAATGTTGGCCAGCGTTTCCTTCAGCGAATCGCTGAGCACCTCGTTGCAGTTGTCGGCGCTGCGCGCGCGGCCGTACCGATGTGCGCTGCCGGAGGTGGCGCCTTCCATCAGCGTCTTGCCGCTCTTGTCGGCGAGCACGAACGTGACGCCCACCTCGGCCGCGTAGACCGAGCCGACCGCTTTGTTGCTCTCGTCGACGAAGTAACGGGTCAGTTTCAGCGTGAGCGTGCGCTCTGCTGCATCGTCGAGCTTCAAGCCCCAGTTTTCGGCGACCTGCTTTGCGGTGCCGTGCACGAACCCGGCGACGCTCGACGAGGCCTTGATCGGAAACGAGACGTCGTCATCGTTCGTCCCCTGGCCGATCACGGCCGCATCGCCGGGGCGTTTGTCCTCGACCTTGATGGCCACTGACTTTTCCGTCAGGCCGGGCGTGAGGTCGGGAGAATTCGATTGCACGCCTTCCTGCGGCGCGAATTTCAGATCGACGGTGAGCTCTTTGCGGCTGTCGCGTGCAGCGACGCCGGCGGCAAAAACGAAGGTGAGAAGAACTGCGGTCAAGCGGGACATTGGTACCTCCAATGCCCGCCATTGTGACCGCAATACGGCTAGGAATGCACGCCGGGTGCTTCGCGGCCCGTTTTGTCGACATACTCGACATATGAGCCGCCGTAGGCGAGCGGCGTCGGATTTTCATCGCTCGGCAACTCGAGCACGCGATTGGCGAGGCCGCGCAGGAACGTACGGTCGTGAGAGACGAAGAGCATCGTTCCCTGGAAATCGTTCAAGGCCTCGACGAGCATTTCCTTGGTGGCGAGATCGAGATGGTTCGTCGGCTCGTCGAGCACGAGGAAGTTCGGCGGATCGAGAAGCATGCGGGCCATGACCAGCCGCGATTTCTCGCCGCCGGACAGCGACCGGATCCGTTTGTCGACGTCGTCGCCGGAGAATTGAAACGCGCCGAGGAGATTGCGCAGCGTGCCGACGCCCTCGAGCGGAAAGTCTTTTTGAATCTGCTCCCACACGGTCAGCTCGGGATCGAGCAGGTCGAGCGACTGCTGGGCGAAATAGCCGAGCTTCAATGAGGCGCCGAGCTTCACTTCACCGGCGTCCGGCGTGAGCGCGCCGACGACCATTTTCAGGAGCGTCGATTTGCCCGCGCCGTTCTTGCCCATGACGCACCAGCGCTCGCCGCGGCGGATCTGGAAATCGAATTCGTTGTAGATGCGGCGCGCGCCGAACGTCTTCGACACGTTCTTGAGCGCGACGACGTCTTCGCCCGAACGCTGTGGCGAACGGAAATCGAATTTCATCGCCTTCCGCTTTTTCGGCGGCTCCACGCGCTCCTGTTTTTCGAGCATCTTGATACGGCTCTGCACCTGCGCGGCTTTCGCGGCGTGGGCCGTGAAACGGTCGATGAAACGCTGTTCTTTTGCCAGCTTGGCCTGCTGGCGTGCGTAAGCCGCTTCCTGATTGGCCTCGCGCTGTTCGCGCTCGCGTACGTAGAAATCGTAATTGCCGCTGTAGGTGATGATGTCGCCGTCGTCGATCTCGACGATTTTCGAGACCAGACGGTTCATGAAATCGCGATCGTGGGAGGTCATCAGAATCGTGGCGCTGACGGTCTTGAGGAACCGTTCGAGCCAGACGATCGATTCGATGTCGAGGTGGTTGGTCGGCTCGTCGAGGAGCAGCACGTCGAACTTGCCGAGAAGAATCTTGGCCATGGAGACGCGCATCTTCCAGCCGCCGGAAAGCGCGCCGACGTCGCCGTCGATCTGCTCGTCGGTGAAACCGAGCCCGTGCAGCACCTCGCGGGCGCGCGACTCGAGCTCGTAGCCGCCCTGGTGCTGATACTCCTCCTGCACGTGGCCGAAGCGTTCGAGCACGGCGTCGAGATCGCCGGTATCGGGATCGCTCATGGCCCGTTCGAGCTCGATCAGCTCGTGATGCAGATCGCCGAGGCGGCCGCTGCCGGCGATGGCCTCCTCGAGGACCGGGCGGCCGCTCATCTCGTCGACTTCCTGCCGGAAGTAGCCGATGGCCAGCTTTTTCGGGATGTTGACCACGCCGTCATCGGCCGACTCCTCGCCGGTGATCATCCGGAAAAGAGTGGACTTGCCGGCGCCGTTCGGGCCAACCAGTCCGGCCTTTTCCCCGGGGTTGAGCTGGAACGAAGCCTCGACGAAAAGGACCTGCTTGCCGTACTGCTTGCTGACGTTCGCGAAGGAGATCATGCGCGGCGACAAACATCACAGACACGGGAAGTGTTCCTCGGGGTAACGTGTTCGACAGGGCCACACTTCAGCACGAGA
Source organism: Thermoanaerobaculia bacterium (assembly GCA_036261885.1). Taxonomy (GTDB): domain Bacteria; phylum Acidobacteriota; class Thermoanaerobaculia; order Gp7-AA8; family Gp7-AA8; genus QHVT01. Next base: position 511,926 of record DATAJY010000013.1, read on the forward strand.
GGGTCAAAATGAGAATCATCGCTGTAGCTGTGTCACTGGTGTGTTGGATCGCCCCCGCGGTTTTCGCCCAGGTGACTGATCTGGACATGCAGTCGTTGCACGCATCGCGGCAGGCGGCCCGCGACGCGCAGCATGGCGGCATTTCGGCGCTGGCCGATTGTCCCGCCACATTCATCGTCCCGCCCGTCACGATCAACGGCCAGTTGAAAACCACCACCTGTAAGGATTTCCTCGGCCTCTACGAGGACGTCTACTCGTTCTACGCCTTCGCGGGCCAGACGGTGGAGATCAATTACTCGTCGACGCAGTACGAGACGTTTCTTTACATGTGGCTCGGCAATGGGTCGGCGAACTCGGAACTGGTGTCGTTCCTCAGCTCCGGCGTCAGCCGCCGCCGCATCCGCCACACCTTCACCACCAGCGGGACGTATTACATCGAGGCGGAGGCTCTGCACACGACGCCGCCGAATACCGGCAATTACACGCTGAGCGTCGCCTTCGCCGGCGCCTGCACGCCGAACACGACCACCGCCTGTCTCCTCAACGGCCGCTTCAGCGCGAAAGCGCGTTATCGCTCCGCCTTCGATAATGCCGCCGTCGACGCGTACGCGAACGTGAAATCGGTGAGCGGCTTCGGCAACGGCTCCAATGACACCGTCTTCTTCTACTTCAACAGCGAAAGCAACATCGAGCTGATGTTGAAGATGCTCGATCAGGGGAACACCAACAATGCCGGCCAGCAGACGATGGCCGTGCTTTACGGAACGGCTACGCCGTTGCGCATCGAGCTCACCATCACCGACACGAAGACGAACGCCGTGAAGACGTACGTCAGCGAGTTCGGAAAAATGACCGGCGGCACGGATTTCACGGCCTTCGTGAAATAGCCGTGGTAACGTCGCGGCCGGAGGTGACCACATGTCACAGGCAAATGGAGAAAAAGCGCGCGCTGCTCTGGCCAAGCGCGCCAGAACGGCGCGTCGTGAGAAAGACCGCAGCCGTCTGGCCGAGCTGAAGAGCGCGGGCAGCACCGCAAAAGCACCGACCGCGAAATGAACCTCGCAGGCAGCGCCGGCCCCCGGCCGGCGCTGCCTCAGCGCGGCCGGCTCGCGCGTTTTCTAAAGGATTGCCGCGAGACGTTGTAGAGATGAGTATGCGAATCGTGCGATTGCTCACGCTCTCTCTCCTCCTGGCGCCGGTCTCGTTCGCCGCGGACCCCGGCCTGGCGCAACTCGAATTTCTGATCGGAGAATGGTGCGGCACCAGCCACGGCGAGCCCGGCGAAGGAACGACCCAGCGCATCTGCGAGAAGGTCCTGAGCTCGCGATTCATCGAGTGCCGCACCACCACGACCTATCCGCCGCAGGAGAAAAACCCGAAAGGGGAGACGCACGTCGATCGCGCGTTTTTCAGTTACGACCGCGGTGCGAAGAAGCTGCGCCTCCGCCAGTTTCACGGCGAGGGATTCGTCAACAGCTACATCCAGACGGAATCGGAGTCGCTGGTGTTCGAGACCGACGCGATCGAGAACATCCCGGCTGGCTTCCGCGCGCGCGAAAACTACAAACGCCTGTCGGACGACTCGTGGTCGGAAACGTTCGAGATCGCGGAGCCGGGGAAGGAATTCGCTGTTTATTCGTCGAGCGTCCTTCAGCGCGTGAAATGACGGAGCGCTCGCGCTTCGGCGAGCAGTTCCTGCGCCGCCGTGGTGACGTCGAGCGGATGCGGCGGTTCGTCGGGATCTCCCAGTCCCGCATTGCGCTTCAGGCGCACGCCCTCCCGTAAGAGATCGCGAATCGCGGCCGCATTGTCGACGCCGCGGAAATAGGCGACATGCATCGGCTCGCCGACCTGCTTTTTCTTCGGGTCGCCCGATTCGCCGCCGCCGCCCGCGGTTTTGACCTCGACGTCCGCAATGCCGAGGTAGCGCTGCAGTGGACCTTGTTTGACCGAGATGTTCTGGATGTTGGCGAGGGCGATCGTTTTCTCGCGAATGGTGGTGATTCCTTCGCGAATGCGAATGGCCCGGTCGCTGAGCATGTACCACCGCAGCTCGTAATCGAGCTTCAGCACCATCCAGCCGAAAAAGAACTCCGTAATGAACGCGAGCCAGCCGAAGATCTCGACCGCTTTCAGGATCGTGATCACGAAATCGGGTGCCTTGGTCGTGTCAGCGAAACGAATGAATTGAATGGCCCAGACCAGGCCGGCCACCGCGGCGAGCTGTGTGAGGCCCCAGCGCAGAACGCGCAGCGTGAAAAATGCGGGTGCGGCCCGGAAGACGCGCGGCGGAGAGCCGGGGGGCGGTTGCGGAGTCGGCGGCACCCGAAGAAAACGGAGAAGGGCGTCGCGCATCAGCGTTTCTCCAGCGTTTCGCGCAATGCGCGCAGCTCGCCCGCCACTTCGCGCAAGACCGTTGCGAGCTCGTCCTGCGCGGCCGGCGCGATCGCGGTCTGCGGATGCGCGCGCACGCCCCGCATTTTCGAGTAGAGAAAATCGCGGACGAGCTCGAACTCGTGCAGCCCTTCGATGGTCATCTCCGCCGATGCACTGGCGCTGGCGGTCTGGATCTGAATGCGGGCCAGGCGCAGCCAGCGCTCGACGACGTTGCTGGTGAGATGGATGTCCTGAATGCGCGCGTAGGTGAGAGTGATCTCGCGCCGGAAGAGGATGCCCCAGCGCATCGAAATGCCTTCCGCATCGAAGTCGTACCGCATCGTGTGATAGCGGAAATAGAAGTAGATGAGAGGAATGAAGAAGAGCGGCCCGAGGAGAAACGAGGTGCAGACGTAGTATTTGAACAGCTCGGGCGAGGGGCGATGGATGGCGAAGATGCGGCGATCGAGCTCGACACTCACGCCACGATGCTACAGCGAATTGCGCTCGTGACCCGCAACCCGCTGCTGTTGGCGGTCTGCGCGATCTGCACCGGATTGGTGACGTTCGTGATCGTGAAGAGCGTCGCGGTCAGGAGCAGTGCGACGAGAAAGAACGCAAATCGCGAAATGCGGCTCGACACAATGCCTCCTGACGGCGATGTTCGTCTGAAGCCGTGCAGGCCGTCCGCAGGCGACGGCGGGTCGGGGCGAGATGCCCGCAACCCGCCGTACTGACGTTCTGCGAATCAATTGCCGTTGGGGGAGGGGCCGATGGGGTCGTTGCCTTCGTAGACTTCGCTCTGCGCCACTTCAGGCGAGCAGCCGTTGCCGAGGGCCGTGGCGTCGATATCGGTGGAGAATCGCTCCTCGGCGCGCATCGACGTCACCACCCAGTTCTGGCTGGCGATGTCGTCGTTTTCGAGATTATCGAGATTCAGATACATCCAGCCGGCGACCGCGCCGTTCGGGATCGGTGGATAGAGATCGTCATTCGCGACGGAGCTGAGGGATGCGGAAGGGAGTTCCTTACGCGTGTTGATGCAGCAGATCGGCTCCGCGACCGTGAACGGATTTTCTTCTTCGTCGAATGCGGTGATCTCCGTGATCGGCAATTTGCCGCCGCGAACTTCCCACTGATCGCACGGCGTCGCGCCGTCGGTGCGTCCCTCGCGCCAGATCTTGTACGAGGTCTTGAAACTGCCGGTACCGCCCGAGATCCAGCGGGCCGCGAAGCGCGCCGGCAGCGGCTGACGTCCGTCGAGCGTTTCTCCGCTCTGGTAACGGCCATAGAACGTCCGCTCGAAATTCACGGTGTACGACGCGGGGTCCGCAAGACGCTGCTGAATGCTGCCACCTTCGGGGACGGCGCGGATGTGCACGAGCGGATTGCCCTGTGCGTAATTGTTCCCCGAATGCACCTGCTGGAAATCGCCCGTGAGCACGTTCTCCCACAGGATGTCCTGCTCGTAATACTGCGGACTGTCGGGAGCGAGCACGCCGCATTTGCGAACGACGTCGATCGTGGCGTAGCCGACCGCATTCTCATGCTGGCCGCCCACACCTGCACAGCCTGGAATGTTGCCGAACGCCGGAGCCAGTCCTTCCTTGAGCGTCTTCTGCAGGCGCTGCACATAGACGTTCGGGATCACTCCCGGCAGCTCGTCGCAGGCGCTGAGATCGACCAGCGGATTGCCGGCCTCGGAGAAATCACCGCGCTCGCTGACGGCCTCGCCCGTACCGAGATCGGGGGCGATGATGCCGCGCGCAATGATGTCGAACAGGTTGATGCTCTGCGTGTCGTAGCCGGTCAGAAAAATATTGAAGTTGACGACCATGTAGCCGCGATCGGTCCACAACGTGACGCGCGCGACCTGCGGCTGGTTCGTGACGTTGGTGATGGTGAAGAGCGTCGTCTCGCCGCCCGGACGGGTGTCGACCTCGAAATACGGCAACAGTAGCGTGGCCGCGGGGAGAAGCGCGATATCGCAACTGTCGTCGTTGTTCGTGGTGTGCGGACCGCCGGTGGCGAACGTCTCGGCGAAGGTGGGGAACGTCAACAGCAGTACCGCGAGGAGAACCGGGATTCGTTTATTGTGCATGCAAGGCTGCCCTCCTGATGGAGGGCAATGTATGCGCGAGAAGCATAAAAGGCAAGGCGGCGGCAAGAATTATTTACCGCCACCTTCGGAAGGTTGATTAATTGCCCGCGGGGCCGATCACGACCCCGCCGCCGGAGACGACGCTGGTCGCGGTTTCCGGCGTGCAGCCGTTGCCGAGTGCGGCGGCGTCATTGTCCGAGGCGCGGTTCGAAACGATCACCCAGTTCTGCGTCGCTTTTCCATCGAGAGCGCCGTTGTCGAGATTGAAGTACGTCCACCCGGCGGTGGCATTGCCGGCGCGCGGGAAGACCGAGGGGTCGGCGATGCTGACCAGCGCGGCCTCGGGCAGCGTGGCACTCGTGGTCGCCCCTTCCACGTTCTCTTCTTCATCCCACACGACGATCTCGCTGACCGGAATCGCGCCGTTCGCCGGATAGTCTCCGCACGCGGCATTCGCGCCGGTCACGCCTTCACGCCAGATCTTGTAGCTGGTCTGCTTCGACGGCTCATCGACCCAGCGCGCGGCGAACGTCGACGGAAGCGGCTGACGCGCGTCGGCGGTGCCGCCGTTCTGATAGCGGCTGTAGAACGTGCGCGGGAATTCGGTCTTGCCGTTCGACTCCTTGCGGATGGCGCGGAGGTGCACCAGCGGATTCGACGCCTCGGTGCCGGCCGTCGGGTTGACCTGCTCGTAATCGCCCGTCAATGCGTTGTCGAATGCGATTTCGTTCTCGATGTACCCAGGGTCGGACGGGAAGAGGAAGCCGCACGTTCGCACGACGTCGATCGTCGCGTATCCGACCGCGTTCGTATGAACGCCGCCGACGTTCGGGCAGCCCGGCAGCGAGCCGAATGCCGGAACGTTGCCGTTCGCCAGCGCTTCCTGCATGCGGCGGACGTAGACCTGCGGAATTGCGCCCGGAAGTTCATCGCAACGCGACAGATCGAGGTTCGGATTCGGGCCCGAATACGGTCCCTCGGGCGAGATCGCGCTGCCCGTCCCGAGGTCGGGCGCAATGATGCCGCGGGCGATGATGTCGAACAGGTTCAGGCGGATCGTGTCGTAGCCGGTGAGGTAGAGGTTGAAGTTGATCACCGGGTAAGACCGATCGGTCCAGAACGTGACGCGCGCGACCTGCGCGGTGCTGGTCACGTTGGTGATCGTCAGCACGGTCGTTTCGCTCTGGTTCTGCCGGAAATTCACTTCGAAATACGGCAGCAGCAACGTGGCCGCCGGCATCACCGCGACATCGCACGAATCATCATTGGCGATCGTCGACGGAGCGTTTGCCGCGAAGAGGGAAGAGCCGAGCGAAAGTGCGAGCGAAAGAGAGAGCGCAAACAGCTTGAATGATCTGTTCATGCGTATAACATTTATGCCGTAAACGCATAAAAACAAGAGGGATAGAGAAATTTTTTTCGCGCACTCCGGAGCTGCGGATCAGCCCATCGAAGTCATTACGGAGCGCCACCGAAAAGCGTCTATTTCGACGGGCAATATCGAGGTAGAGACGAGCCTGGTGAAAGCGTCAGTTTCGAGACGACCGCACGCATCTGTGGTGCCCGCGTTTCATCGCGAGCGTTCGCAAAGGATGGCGATTGGCTTCGAAGACAAGTGGGTGGACGTCGTGTGAGGCGATGATTGAGCTCGCGAACTGGTGTGCATGAGGTTTCGATGGCAACGTCTCGCGTGGTCTCTGTTGGGCTGGAAGCTCTTGCAGGTTCAGTCGGGGCCTTGAGGCCGTCTGAGTTGCTCCGTACTGTCACAGAGGTTTACTCTGGATCCGGCGATGACACTGAAAGAAGCGCTCAAAGAGCTCCAGGAGCTCGGAAATCCGAAGGTTTGGTCGCAGAACGCAAAAGGCGGGGCCGGCGAGAATCAATTCGGCGTCAGTCTCGGCGATATTCGCGTGCTGGCGAAGAAGATTCGCACGGACCATCCGCTGGCCTTGTCACTGTGGGAGACGGGGAACGCCGATGCCCAGTTCCTGGCGGCGCTGCTGCTCCAGCCGAAGAAGTTGTCGGCAGACGAGATGGATCGGATGGTGAGGTCTGTCGCCTTTGTGCGCGTGGCAGACTGGTTCAACGCCTATGTGGCCCGGCAGCACCCTGACAAAGAGGCTCTTCGCCAGCGCTGGATGGCAGAGGACGACCGCTGGGCGGCCCGCGCCGGATGGGACCTCACTGCGGAGCGGGTCGCTAAAAATCCGGACGGACTCGACCTCGGCGCGCTGCTCGTTCGAATTGAATCGGAAATGGCAGAAGCCGAACAGGAAGTGCAGTGGACGATGAACAATACTCTTGCCGCCATCGGCATTCACTTCCCCAAATATCGGAAGCGTGCAATCGCGATCGGCGAGACGTTGGGCATCTATCGCGACTATCCCGTATCGAAGGGCTGCACGTCCCCCTTCGCACCGATATGGATCAATTTCATGGTCAACCGGCAAGCTGAACGAACTTAGTGCTACTCATCAGATGCCGTGCGCAGAGTCGACGCCCGATCGTCTCTGAATCCCCTCCATCGCCATTCGCGACGGCCAAACCCACAGGCCACCCGCAGTGGCCTCCGGCGCAGCAACCAGCGCAGCCGGCCGTGCCGGCGGCGCAGCAACCAGCGCAGCCGGCCGTGCCGGCTATTTGATTGTGAAGGGTTGTTTGGCGGTTTGGCGGGCGCCGTTGGGTTCGATCGTGGTGATGGAGAGTTCGTAGGCTCCGGCGGGGAGGCTGCCGAGGGAAAGCATGGTGGGGATGGCGCCACAGCCTTCGACCGCCGTGATCGGCATCGGTTCGAGCTCCGCGGCGGCGGCCATGTTGTTGATGCGCGATTCGATTTTCAACGGACCTTCTGCGCCGCAGTATTCGAGGACGAACGCCAGGTCACCGCCGGCGGAAAACTCCGTCGACGGCTGCAGTGAGGCCAGCGGATCGGTTGCTGCTTCGAGATTCAGCGTGCCGAGATCGCGCAGCAGCACGACGCGCCCGATGCGTCCTGTGGCTTTGCCATCGCCCTTCGGCGTGGCGACCGGTGTGCCGGAGAGCGCTTCCTTGCTCACCTGTAAGGCCCATTCGGGTGCGACCTTCCAGTCGGGATGGAGGATGTTCTTCCTGATCGCGATTTCGGAGACGTTCGAGAACTCTCCTTTTTTCGTATCGCGGGCATAGACGTCGCTGCCGACGATCTGATTGAACGTAGCGGTGAGTTTCGGGACGCCGAGCGACGCGGCCACAGCGTGAGACCAGGTCCAGACCAGATTGTCCGACGGTCGTGCGGAGGCGGCGGACATACCCGTCGGACCGGCGATGGCCATGCTGTCGCGCGTCCCGGCTTCCGGCGGCCCGAGGAGGATGTAGACCTGACCGCGCTCGGTCACGGCCCCGCGTCTCCGTTTCTCCGGAAAGGCGCGATCGGCGTAGCGGACGCGAGTGAGAAACTCCTCGCGAAATTCATTGCGGGGCGTTCCTTCCGTCGGATCGCGACGGGCCCAGAAGAGATCGATGAATGCGGCCGCATCGGCGTCCGTCTTCACGCTCTTCCACGCCTTCTCCTCCTCATTGGAAAGGAGAAAGCGCTCCGGTCCCTTGCGCCACTCCTGTGCCGCCTTCGACAACTGTCCCTCGGCGATGGTACCGATTGTCAATACGCACACGAACACGAGCAGCTTCGAACGCATGGGAATCCTCACTTGAATGAATGTCGGAACGCGCGGTCATGGTAACACCGCTCCTGTCGCGAGATGGCCATAATGGCCGCCCTGCCGAGGGCGCGGCGGGCTCGGCTTGGGTGAATGGGTACCCTCACTGCATGCGAAACCGTTCGCAGTATGCAGCCCTGCTGCTCGGGTGCGATTGGAAATCACCGCGATGAGTGGCTCGCCGGTCTGGGCGTTCGTCACGATCTCGCACAATGAGACCCAGCAGGTGACGACGGTTCTGCCGTGACGAGGAGTTGGGCGATGAGGCCCCAGGCTGCCATCAATTCCCGGACGCGCGACGGGTATTTGATTCGATTTCGACCTGACATAACGCCGTCTGAGCTTGTAGACGAAGAGCGAAGGCTTTTTGTTGCGCGAGGCTGACTCCGACGACGCAACAAATACCGGCCGCGACGAGTGTCGACGTCCACACGTTCTGAATCATCGTGCCTATTGCGAATCCGATTGCGACTCCCATAAGCAGGCTACCCGCGACGTATGCAAGCACCAGACGCTTCGCCTGGTCATAGAGCCTCTCCGCAAATTCCAGAATCACATACTTGTCGTATTCGACCACGCGAACGCCTCCGCAACGTCTTGTGCCGCTCATGACACCGAACGACAACAAAGGTGGCGTTTGTGCGCACGCCGACGAAGGAGCGTGGCTTCGCCAGCGCTCGATTGGGCGCCCACTGTCTCCTCGTACGCAGGCGCTGCATTCCGCGATACGCGCACGCATGGATCGGAGGCTGCGCGGTGACCGGTGCGATGTAGCGAAGCTGGCCGCGCCGGGCCATTACGCCCGGCGCAAAGCCTAATGTTCCGGTTCTCCGAGCATCGAGGCGTGATCGCGTCTGAATTTTCCGGTGATCAGCAGCGCCGGCAGGAGCGTGATCGAGGCGAGACAACTGAGCGCGATACCGACCACCGACGCCAGTCCGATCGAACGGACGCCGGGGTAATGCGACATGGCGAAGGAAGCGAAGCCGACGATCGACATCAGCGCGGCGAGCACGACCGCGCGGCCGGTCTCCTGTGCATTTTCGTGGAAGCGATCGGGCTCTTCGTCGTAACGCTGCAGCATGTACACCGCGTAGTCGGTGGCCGTACCGACGAGCATCAGCCCGACGAAGATGTTCATGAAGTTGAACTCGAGATCGAGCGCGGCCATGAAGCCGAGCATGCACGTGCAGCCGGCGACGAAGGGAACGAAGACGAAGCAAGCCCGCGCGAAGGAGCGGAAGCCGACCCAGACGAGCGCGAAGACGACAATGAGGCCGATGAGGCTGGCGCGCGTGGCGTCGGAACGGGTGATCGTACGCAGGGTCTCGGAGATGAGATTCACGCCGGTCAGCACGCCTTCGGGATGATGGCGGCGGAACTGATGCAGCTCTTCCGGGAGGAAGCGCGGCCACTTGCCGGTCTTCGGATAAAGGTACGCAACCGACAGCCACCCTTTGTCCGAATGCTTGACGAAGCGCTGGACGAGCTCGCCGAGTCCGAGGCGATTGAGCGTCTCGACGGTCAACGGCTCGCGCGGCGCGAGCGCCTGCTGGTAGAGCGGCAGGATCTGTTCGTAGGCCTCCGGACGGAAGCCGTTTTCGACCAGCGCCGCGCGGAACGTCCGCTCGATGCGCGCGTACGAGAACTCATCGTTCTGTCCGCGTCGCAGCCGGTCGATCACGCGCTGCTGCTCGTTCGACGGCGGCAGAAACGTCGACAGCGATTGATAGGAATCGATGACGCCTTTCTGCGTCAGCGCCTCGAGCTCCGGCACGGCCGCTGCGGCGCGCGTCGTCGCTTCGTCCGCGGTCTTGCCGCGCACGCCGTACATCATCGCGTCGAACGATTGACCGAACGTATGCGTGACTTTTTCCTGCAGGCGCGACGCGGCATTCCCGGTGGCGCGGAGGCTCTGCAGGCTGTCGCTGAAGCGAACGTTGCGGGCCATCACGGCGGTGATCAGCGTGATCACGAGCCAGGCGATGATCACCGGGCGCGGACGCGCGAGACTGGCCTTCACGATTTTTCCGGAGCCGAACGCGTGCACGCGCAGGCTGCGCTTCTCGCCGCGGCGGCGCTCGATGAGGATCAGCACGGCCGGGAAGACGAAGACGACGCACAGCAGGAAGATCAGGATGCCGCTGCCGGTGAGAAATCCGAGCTCGGTCATGCCGCGGAACTCGGTGGCGAGGAACGCGTAAAACGTGGCCGCGGTGGTGAGCGCACCGACGATCACGCCGGGAAGCGCATGGCGCATGAGCGTGCGCACGGAAGAGGTGACGTCGGCGCCGCGATTGCGCTCGTCGACGTAGCGCTCGTAGAGCACGGTCATGAAGTCGAGCCCGAGCCCGGCCAGGAGTGCGGCGAAGCCGGTACTGGCGGCGGAGAGCGTGCCGTACGTCATTGCGCCGAGGCCGAACGTCATGATGATCGCGGCGGCCATCGGGACAGTCGCATAAATCACCGCGGAAGGACGGCGATACGCATAGAGGTAGAGCAGCATCACGCCGATCATCGACGAGATGCTGTTGATGGTCATGTCGCGGCGGATGATGTGCTCGTCGGCCGCGGCGATCGCGTAGCCGCCGGTGTATCCGATTTCCGGAATCGCGACGCCGGGGTTGCCGGCGCGGAACGTCTCGATGGCGCGGGTGGTGATCGCGCGCGTCTCTTCCATGATCGTGCGGCTGAAGGGAAGGTCCTGCGCGGGACGTTTCGGCCGGGCGATGATGATCGCCGCGGTGTGATCGGCGGAGAGATAGTAGCCACTGGCGAAGTCGACCTTGAGGCCGCCGCCGGCGCGCTGGACTTTATCGAGATAGATCGGCAGCAGGTTGAACGGATCGATGCGCACCAGCTGTTTGGCGATCGAGGATTGCGGCGTCTGCAGCAGCGCGGCATTGCGCGCCACCGCGGCGCGGATTCCGTCGTCGCTCAGTTTCTGCGCGACCGTGTCGAGCTGCGGCTCGCGCAGGAGCAGCAGCGAATACGGCAGCACGCGATCGACCATCGAGAAGACGTCCGGGACGCGCCAGGTGACGGTCTCGATCTTCTCCGAGCGGGTGAGCTCTTCGCCGATCGAGTCGAGCAGCGGGAAGTACGTCGCCGGATCGGCGCCCTTCGGCAGCTCGACCACGACCACGTGAAAGTCGAGCGTGCCGGTTTCCTTCAGCAGATCGCGGAACTCGTTGACCTCGCGATTGCTGCGCGGAATCAGGTTGAGCACGTCGGGATCGAGCCGCAGGCGCAGGGCCGCGAGACCGCCGAGGAGCGTGATGATGCCGGCCACCGCGAGAACCATGCGCGGGCGGCGCAGCAGAAGGTTGGTGATGCGATCGAGTAGCGTTCCGAGCATTCGAGTTGCGGATTATGCGTGTTCCTGCGCTTCGAATCGCTGCAGAACATGCGCGGTCATTGCTTTTGCGAGCTCATGCTCGCCCATGAAGACGCTGCCGATGTTCTCACCGCGCAGCAGATCGGCGACGTCGTCGCTGTGCGTGCGCAGTACCACATCGATCTGCGGATTGAGGCTCCGCGCCACCTGGACCATCTTGCGCACGTCGATCGTATCGGGCGTGGCGATGACCAGCACCGCCGCGCGCGCCACGTGCGCCTGAATGAGCACGCCGGGCTCGGAGGCATCGCCGGAGACGGCGTGCATGCCGCGCTCGCGCAGCGTTTCGACGAGCTCGCGATTCTGTTCGGCCACCGTGAAGGGGATGTTCCGCGCCGCCAGCGCCTCGGCGATGCGGCGGCCGACGCGGCCGTAGCCGATGATGGCCACGTGTCCGGTGAGCAGCCCGGCATCGACGGAGTCGGGGAGCGCGGCCAGCGGATCGACGCGATTCTCGAGTTTGCGCGCCAGCTCCGAACGCGCGCGCACCCATCGCTGCGCCGGTTCGATGGCCGCGAAGAGCGCGGGATTGAACGCCATCGAGATCAGCGAGCCGGAGAGAATCAGATTGTGCCCGTCGCTCGTGAGCAGGCCGAGCTGCATGCCGAGACTGGCGAGAATGAACGAGAACTCGCCGATCTGCGCGAGGCTGGCGCCGACGGTGAGCGCGGTGTTGAGCGGATAGCGCAGCAGCAGCACGAGGCCGATGGCGGCGATCGTTTTTCCGATCACGATGATTCCGGCGACCGAGAGCACCGCCAGGGGCAGCCGGAGCACGACCATCGGATCGAACAGCATGCCGACGGAGACGAAGAACAAGACCGCGAAGGCGTCGCGCAGCGGCAGCGATTCGTTGGCGGCGCGATGGCTGAGTGACGACTCGCCGAGCATCATGCCGGCGAAGAATGCGCCGAGGGCGAACGAGACGCCGAACAGCGCGGCCGCGCCGTAGGCGACGCTCACCGCCGCGGCGATCACGCAGAGCGTGAACAGTTCGCGCGAGCCGGTTTTCGCGACGGCCCAGAGGATGCGCGGGAAGAGACGCCGTCCGACGACGAACATCAGCACCACGAAGGCCGCCACTTTCGCGAAGGTGATGGCCAGGGTGAGCGCGACACCATGCTCGGCCGCACCGTGACCGGCCGCGGGATGGCCGCCGAGCAGGCTCGCCAGCGGCGGCAGCAGCACGAGCACGAGCACCATGACGAGGTCCTCGACCACGAGCCAGCCGACGGCGATGCGGCCGTTGAACGTCTGCAGCAGGCCGCGCGCCTCGAGTGCGCGCAGGAGTACGACGGTGCTGGCGACCGAGAGCGAGAGCCCGAACACGAGCGCGGCGCCGACCGACCAGCCCCACCACAACGCGACGCCGCCGCCCATCGCCGTGGCGACGAGAATCTGCACGAGTGCGCCCGGCAGTGCGATGCCCTTCACCGCCAGGAGATCGTCGATCGAGAAATGCAGACCGACCCCGAACATCAGCAGCATGACGCCGATCTCGGCAAGCTGCGCCGCGAGGCCGACATCGGCGACGAAGCCGCGCGTGTTCGGGCCGATCAGCACGCCGGCCAGGAGATATCCGACCAGCGGCGGAAGGTTCAGGCGCGCGGCGATGAAACCGAAAAGGACCGCCAGCCCGGCCGCCGCGGCGATGGTGGTGATGAGGTTCAGTTCGTGCGGCACGCGCGCATCTTATTGAATAAATCGATCACGATGCCGCCGCCGTGCCCGAGGTCGATGCGCTTGCGCTGCCCTGGGATCGCTGCCGTGAACCGGTGCGCGACGCTAGCGCGCCGCGACGGCGGCGCCGCTGGTCCTGGCGCTGCGCTCGGCGATCTGCTCGAGGTGCCGGGTGAATGCGCGGAACAGCTTCTCGCTGAAGTCCGGCGTGGTCTGCACCTTCGAGAGCTCTTCGACATGTGCTCCGGTGCGCAGCACGAGATCGTCGCTGCGGAGGAGCATCTGGATGAGCATTTCGGAAATCGCGAACTGCTTCGGAAGGGTGACGCCGTGGCGTTTCGCGGCGGTGGTCAGTGCGGTCCGCGTCGCGGGGGTGAGCTCTTTCATCGAGCCGACCACGGTCGTTTCGATGCGGCTCGTTCCGGGGGTGATCACCGTGACCCGGGTCCGCTTCTCATCGAACGCGTCGGTGGCGTCGAGGATGCCGCGCGTGGCCGGAAGGAAGAGTTTGTCGCCGTTATTGCGGTCGAGCTTGCGATAGATCTCCGGACGCAGCAGGCGTCCCGAGTTGCAGGCGCTGATGATGATGTTCTGCACGCCGACCGGCTCGAGGATTTCCTGCAGCGCGGCGACGGCGATGTAGGAGCGCGGATCGCTCGCGTCTTTTCCGGACTGCAGTTTCAGGCCGTTGCCGTTGGTGCCGTGCGTTTCGAGGATGAGCGTGCGGATGCGGTGGCCGGGATTGCTGCTGTTGAAGGCGTGGATGTCGCTGAGCACTTCGAGCCAGTCGGGACTGGCCCAGCAGGCGAAGCCGAGGGCGCGATAGAAGTCGCAGTTGTCCTTCACGCTCAGGTCGGGCGTGAACACGATGCCGATGCCTGCGCCGAGGTCGTCGAGCTGCGCATAGGTTGCAGCCGGCCACGCGCGCGCGAGCAGCGCATCGGTGTTGTCGGCAGCCGCCGCCGCGGAGGCGGTGGTGACGGCGAGGAGGAACGCAAGGATGAAGGAACGCATGGCCGTGGGAGTGGAGCGGCGAGGGGTGAGCCGCTCCACGAAGTCTGCTGTCAATCCTTTCTCAGGCGCGTGCGCGTGTCGGTCGTGCCCGCGGTCGTGGTGTCGTCGTCAGCGTCGTCATTGAGCGAGGAACTGCTGGTCATGTTGTTGTTGCCGGTCGAGGTCGACGAGGAGGTCGTGGACGTCGATGTCGTCCCGGTTGCTGTCGTACTGGTGGTCCCGACCGTCGTTCCGGTCGACCAGTTGCCGTTGTTCGTCGTGCTCGCCGTGGTGTTGCCGTTGACCGTGCCGCTTCCGGAGATCGTGGCGGTGTTGTCGGTCATGCTGGCGGTGCCGGTGCCGCTCGTGCCGCTGACGGTGGTGGGGCTGTTGTTCGTGGTGTTGAGCGACGTCGTGCTGGTGGTGTTCATCGTGCCCGACGTGTTGTTCATCGTGCCGGCGTTCGCGCTGTTGTTCACCGACGTCGTGCCGCTGTAGTTAGAACCGGTGCCGGCGTTCACGGTGCTGGTCCCGGTGCTGCTGCCGGTCTCGTTGTGCGTGTTGCCCTGCAGCGTGGTCGCGCCGGTCGCGTCCGTCGTGGCCTGCGTGCTGGCGGTCTGGGTCGTGTCGCTGGGGTTGGTGTCGTTCGTGGTTGAATTCGTCGCCGCTGCCTGATCGGCGCTGGAGATCATCGGTTCGTCGGATGGTTCGCTCGACGATGCACAGGCGCCGAGCACGAGGCAGAGGATGGAAAGGGCGATGAGTGATTTGCTTTGCATGAGCGCTTGAGTCCTCCTGTCGAAGAACGCTCATTTCAAAAGTCGAACCCACTCCAACGCTGAGCACGTCAGAACAGATGGGAATGCATGCAATGACTCGATGGCTGGGACGTTTCGAACCGCAGTTCTACGCAATCGTGCGCATCGTCGCGGGGGTGATGTTCGCCCTGCACGGCACCGCCAAGCTCTTCGGCTGGCCGGGAACGAAACCGCCGGCCGCCGACGATCTGCTCATCGCCGCCGGCGTGATCGAAACGGCCACCGGCGTGATGGTGGCCATCGGCTATCAGGCGAGTTGGGCCGCATTCGTCGCCAGCGGCACGATGGCCGTCGCGTACTTCAAGAGTCACGCGTTCGGCGTGAGTTTTTTTCCGACCATCAATCGCGGCGAGCTGGCGGTGCTCTACTGCTTTCTCTTTCTCTACATCGCCGCGCGCGGCGCGGGGACGTGGAGCATCGACGGCAACGCGGAGAAGCGCGCCGGCTGATCACACGAGCGCCAGTTCCTCCTCGCGGTCGCGCACATGCGTCTCTGCCTGCGCCGGACGGACGATGGTCATCACCGGGCAGCGTGCGAAGCGGGTGATCCGCTCGGTGGTCGTGCCGATGACCGTGGCGTCGGAGAAGAAGCGATGCTGCGCGCCGAGCACGATGAGATCGGCGTGGACGTCGCGCGCCGCGGCGAGCACGCCTTCCGCCGGATCGCCTTCACCGGCCACCGAAAGGCGATACCGCGCGCGACCGCGCAACGCCGGCTCGACCCAGAGGCTGAACGCCGCTTCCACTTCCGGCAGCCGCGGTGGCTGAATGCCCTCGGCGACGTAGACGATGATCAGCTCCGCGTCGAACGCACTGGCGATCGCACACGCGTGATGGAGCGATTCGCGGGCGATGAACGTGAAGTTGACCGGACAGAGAACGCTGCGGATCTGCGGCTGCTGTGCGGCGGTGAAGACGCCGGGGGTGACGGTGATGAGCGGGCGATCGCTCTGATGCAGCACCGTCTCGGTCACCGATCCGAGCAGCGCGCGCCGCCAGCCATGACGGCCATGCGTGCCCATGATGATGAGATTGGCGTGAACGTCGTTGGCGGTGCGGAGAATCGCGCGGGCCGGTGTATCGCGCATGACGACCGCCTCGACGTGGACCGACGGCAGCAGATCGCTGGCCGTGGCGCGCAGACGCTCGTGCATCTTGACCGTGGTGTCGCCTGAATGTTCGAGCGCATAGCCGAGCGGAAACTCGAGCACGTCGATCGGGAAGTACGCCTCGTCGGCGTAGAGCAGCGTGACGCGCGAACCGAGGCGCGTCGCGATCAGACCGGCGTAACGAATGGCCTGATCGGCGAAATCACTCATGTCCGTCGGAACGAGGATGTGGCCGTACCCGATGCTGCTGTCCATGAGTTTCCCTCCGGTTAGGGAGATAGGGCTTTTCGGAGGGCGGAGCCGCGACGAGGGTCACGGCCCGTCGTGATGGGCGTCGTGCGCGGGCCGCGTTGCGCGGCGGCGCCGGTCAGCGAATCAATGTCACCGGGACGCTGGTGTGGCGCAGGACGTATTCGCTCTTGCTGCCGAGGGGGAGGCGTTTGGTGATACCGACGGAGCCCATGACGACGAGATCGGCGGCGTGGTCGTGGATGGCCTGCACGATCTCGCGGTCGACGAGACCGCGGCGGATGTCGCGTTTTGCTTTGACGGCGCCTTCGGTGTGATCGACTTTCGTGAACTGCTCTTCGATCCAGGCGGCGACCTGCTGGTGCAGTTCCTCGTCATTGTCGAAACCGTGCAGGCCGGCGCTCATGGCCACGCGCAGATCGCTGGCTTCGAGCACGGTGACGAAGATGACTTCGGCGCCGAGCTGCGGCGCGAGCTCACGCACGGCGTAAGCCGCCGCGGCGCAGGACACTTCGGAGAAATCGACCGGAACGACGATGCGTCTCACCATTGCGGGGGAAAGTATCACCACGGCCGCGACGCCTGCTAGAGTTACGCGCCATGAAGAAGAAGCCTGGCACGATCAACTGGATCGACCTCACCGTCCCGGACGCGAGTCTCGTGCGCGACTTCTATCGTGAGGTCGTCGGCTGGGATTCGGTCGGCCTGGACATGGGCGGCTACGACGACTACTGCATGAACGTGAGCGGCACCGAGGAGACCGTGGTCGGCATCTGCCACGCCCGCGGCGCCAACGCGGCGCAGCCGGCGCAGTGGATGGTGTACATCAACGTCGCGGATCTCGACGCCTCGCTCGCGGCGGTGAAGGCGCGCGGCGGCGAACTGCTCTCGGCGGTGCGCACCATGCCGGGCCAGGGACGCTACTGCGTCATCCAGGACCCGGCCGGTGCCGTTGCCGCGTTGTACGAAGACCTCACGGATTCGAGTTCGCCGGCGAGCGAATCGTAAGGCGATCGATCGGCGGCCAGGGCCGAACCGTGCACTACGCCATCAATTGTGCCCTCACGGATTGATGTTGGCGGCCGGTCCGATCACCTCGCCGTTTTCCGTCGAGACTTCAGTGATGCCGATCGGCGGCGTACAGCCGTTCCCGAGAATCGCCGCGTCCATGTCGAGAGAAAGCTCGTTCTCGGCGCGCATCGTCACAATGACCCAGTTCTGGCTGGCGTAGTCGTCCGCGTTTCGATTGTCGAGATTGAAATAGACCCAGCCGGCAATGGCCTGATTCGTCACGCGGGGCAGTACGTTGGTATCGCCGTGCCCGAACGCGGACGTCAGCGGCAATGCCGGATCGGTGAAGATCGGCGGATCGATGATGATCGGATCTTCAAAAGACCAGGCATTTTCGTTTTCGTCGAACATCACCGCGTCTGTGAAGGCCATCGTGTTTGCGCGATATGCGGCACAGGCCGGCGGCCCGACGACGCCTTCGCGCCACACTTTGAAACGCGAATCGAGATGCCCGCCGTCGCCGATCCAGCGGGCGGCGAATATCGCCGGCAGCGGCTGCCGGGCATCGTAGGTGCGATTCCCGTCGGGAAGAAAGCGGCTGTAGAACGTTCGATGGAACGTCACTTCATACTGGCCGGGATTACTGCGCCGTTCCGAGGCGGTACCGCCCTCGCTGACCGCGCGGATGTGCACCATCGGATTGCCCTCGGTGTAATTGCGCCGGCCGCCTTCGACGACGGTGCGATCGAGTTGCTGATAATCGCCGAGGAGCACGTTGTCCCACAGGATGTCCTCGGTGAGATAACGATTGAACGTCGGATTCCGGGTCGTACAGGAGCGGACGATGTCGATGGTCGCGTATCCGACCGCATTCGTATGCAGCGTTCCGACGGAGTTGCACGCCGGGTCCACCCCCGCCGGTACGCGTCCGAGCGTGAGTGCCGAGAGCACGCGTGCAATGAGCACCTCCGGGATCGGACTCGGTTCCGATCCACAGTTCGAGACGTCGAGCTCGTCATTGGGTACGGAAAACGGGCCGGCGGGCGTGAGGTTCGGCGCCGTTCCGTTCGGAGGGGCAATGATCCCGCGCCAGATCACGTCATAGAGGTTGATGCTCTGGACGTCATAACCGGTCAGATAAATGTTGAAATCGAGAACCGGATAACCGAGGTCCGTCCAGAGCGTGACGTGCGCAATCCGTTCCTTCGGACCGGCATTGGTGATTGTGAAGAGCGTCGTAATTACACCGTCGTGAGACACCTCGAAATACGGCAGGAGCAGCGTCGCTGCCGGCATGACGGAGATGTCGCAGGAATCGTCATTGTTGCGCGTCGGACTGGCCATCCCGAAGAACGGGAACGACAGCAGGAGAACGAAGAAGATCGTCTTTTTCATCGTGTTCCTCGACATTGGCGTGCTCCGGTCACGGATTGATGTTCTCGGCGGGGCCGATGACGATTCCGGCCGTCCAATTCACCTCGCTCTGCTCGAGGGGAGGCGTACAGCCGTTGCCGAGTGCGAACGCGGTCATGTCGACCGAGGCGCGGCCGAGCGCGCGCATTGAAGTAACCACCCAGTTCTGGCTCGCGTAATCATCGCGCCAGCAATTGTCGAGATTGAAATAGACCCATCCGGCGACGGCCCCGGTGGTCGGACGCGGAAAGACCGTGGTGTCGCGTACGTCGGTCATCGACGTCGCCGGCAGCACCGGGTAGGTGATGATCGGCGTGCAGATCACGTCCGTAGGGGCCATTCCCTCGGGATTTTCTTCTTCGTCGAAAACGACGGCGTCGATGAAGCCGGCGATGTTCTGGATATAAGTGCCGCACGGCGCATTGAGCGTCGTTCGTCCTTCGCGCCAGATCTTGAACTTCGTGCGAAATTCGGCGCCTCCACCGTCGATCCAGCGTCCCGCGAAGAGCGCCGGGAGCGGCTGGCGGGCGTCGAAGGTTTTATTGGAAGAGGGAAGGAAGCGGCTGTAGAACGTGCGGTGGAACGTCACTTCGTACTGGTTGGGATTATTGCGGCGCTCGGCGGCGGTGCCTCCTTCGCTGATCGCGCGGATGTGCACCATGGTGTCGCCCTCGGAGAGGTTCTGGCTGCGATCGACCTGTTGATAATCGCCGAGGAGAACGTTGTCCCAGAGGATGTCCTCGGTGAGATATCCGGCATCGGCGGGGGTGCGGACAGTGCACAATCGGACGACGTCAATGGTCGCGTAGCCGACCGCATTCGTGTGTGTGCCTCCGACGTTCGTACAGGCCGGCAGCGTTCCGAATGCATCGACGCGCCCGAGCGTGAAGGCCTTCTTCATCCGGGAAACGTAGACGGCCGGAATCACACCGGGCAGCTCGTCGCAGTTGCTCAGATCGAGTTTCTCGTTGCTGCTGGAGTAATCGCCCTGCGCGGAGATGTCCGTGCCGGTGCCGAGATCGGGGGCGATCACGCCGCGTACGATCACGTCGAAGAGATCGATGCTCTGGACGTCGTATCCGGTGAGATAGATATTGAAGTCGATGACCGGATAGCCGTAGTCCGTCCAGAGCGTGACGTGCGCGATCTGTTCCTGCGCGCTGGCATTCGTCACGGTGAACAGCGTCGTCGGGCCGCTGGGGTTCTCGAGATTGACCTCGAAGTACGGCAGCAGCAGGGTGGCTGCCGGCAGGAGCGCGATGTCGCAGGAATCGTCGTTATTGCGAGTGGGGGACGCGAGGAGCGGAAGCGTGAGGATGAGACAGACCAGGAGCAGGGCGACCCGAGCATGATGAGCCATTTTGGCCCTCCCGAGGCCAATTTAATGCTGCATCAGCATAAAGGTCAAGAACGTTATTTGGTGAGATTTCGCAGTGCCTTTCTCAGGAGTGCCGAAAATTCGGCTTCTGCCCCGAGCTCTCCACGCGCTTTCTGCAGTGCGAGCTCGGCGTCTTTCGGCCGGTACCCGAGATTGACGAGCGCCGACTGGACATCGTCATCGACGCTGATCCGCGACGGTGTGACGGGAGTCGCCGCCGACGGTGCGATGACGAGCTTGTCGCGCAATTCGAGACAAATGCGTTCGGCCGTTTTCTTGCCGACGCCCGGAATCGTCGAGAGCTTGCGCACGTCGCTCCGGCCGACGGCATCGGCGAGATCCGCGGCATCGATGCCCGACAGGATTTTCTGCGCGAGCGTCGGCCCGATTCCCGAAACCGAGATCAGTTTCTCGAAGGCCATCTTCTCGTCGCCGCTCGCAAAGCCATAAAGCGACAGGGCGTCTTCGCGGACATGCGTATAGATCTCCAGCTCGACCTCCCGCTTTCCTTCGAGCCGGTAATACGTCGAGAGGGAGATGTGCACTTCATAGCCGACGCCGCCCGTGAGCACGAGCGCCCGCGTGGCATCGAGTTGGCGGAGCGTGCCGGTGAGGTAGGCGATCATTGGATTGAGGATTGAGGATTGAGGATTGAGGATTGGACGCGCGGCTGAGAGGGAATCGAATTGAAAATTGAAAATTGAAAATTGAAAATTGTGCGGACACACGGGCCGCGCGAGATGGACACCGTCCGCGAGAACATTTTCAATTTTTCATTTTCAATTTTCAATTTCAACATCACGCTCTCCTCCACCGCGTTCCGCCCGGCGTGTCTTCGAGCAGGATTCCTTTGGAGATCAACAGATCGCGGATGCGATCGCTCTCGGCGAAGTTGCGGGCTTTGCGGGCGGCGTTGCGCTGGGTGATGAGGTCTTCGATTTCGGCGTCGACGCTTTGATCGAGGTCGGGGAAGATGTCGAGCACGGGGTCGATCTTGCGGAGGGCGGCGCGCATGCCTTCGGCGTCGCCGGCGGAGATGCGGCCGGCATCCATGGCGGTATTCGCGTCGCGGATGAACGTGAACAACGCTCCCAATGCGCCGGCGGTATTGAGGTCGTCGTCCATCGCTTCCTGAAATTCATTGAGGAAGGTGCCGATGAGCGCGTCGGCGTGATCGTCGGCGTGGGCGGCGTCACGCGGCGCGGAGCCGGCCACCTCGTCCAGTCGCAGCAGAAACGATTCAATGCGCGCCAGCGCGCTTTTCGCGTCGTCGAGGGATTGCGTCGTGAAATTCAGTTTCGTGCGATAGGGGACGGAGAGCAGCGCGTATCGCAGCGCGAGGGGGCTGTAGTCCAGCTCTTCGATTTCCTGCAGGCGATAGATGTTGCCGAGGGATTTCGACATCTTCTGCTGGTCGATGTTGAGATGCTCGCCGTGCATCCAGAACCGGACGAACGGTTTGCCGGTGGCCCCTTCGCTCTGGGCAATTTCGTTTTCGTGATGCGGGAAAATGAGATCGACGGCGCCGGTGTGGATGTCGAACGTTTCGCCGAGAAGATTCATCGACATGGCGGAGCACTCGAGGTGCCAGCCGGGACGTCCTTCGCCGATCGCGGTCTGCCACGACGGCTCGTGGTCTTTCTTCGCTTTCCAGAGCACGAAATCGCGCGCCGATTCTTTTTCGTATTCGTCGGACTCGATGCGGCTGAACTCACTCGATTCGGCCACTTCGATGCGCGCGAGCTTGCCGTAATCCGGCAGCGTATCGACGCGAAAATAGGTCGAGCCTTCGGCGACGTACGTGTGGCCGCGCTCGGTCAGTTGCTGCACCAGGGCCACCATCTGCGGGATGTATTCGGTCGCGCGCGGATAATGATCGGCTGCCTGGATGCGCAGTTTCTTCAGTGAGGCATGAAAGGCGTCGATATACGGCGCCACATACGTGATGATGTCCTGACCGGCCGCATTGGCATTGCGGATGATCTTGTCCTCGACATCGGTGATGTTCATGACCTGGGTGACCTTGAGGCCGCGATACTCGAGATAGCGGCGCAGCAGGTCGCTCCAGAGGAAGGTCCGCAGGTTTCCGATGTGAGGATGGTTGTACACCGTCGGACCGCACGAGTAGATGCGCGCCTCACCGGGGCGCAGAGGAACGAACGTTTCTTTCTCTCGTGTGAGCGTGTTGTACAAGCGGAGGTCGGACATGGCGGAGCGGAGTATACGAGGTTGCGCGCACCTCGGTCCTCGGCCACACTGCGCCGCAACGCAATGCTCACCCGCGAAGAGTTCGTCCGACGCTTTTCCCGCCGCGCGCTGTTCGGAATGGTGCATCTCGACGCGCTGCCCGGCGCGCCGCACTTCCGTTCGCTCGACGAGGTGATCGAAAACGCGGTCCGCGATGCGCGAGCCATCGCACAAGGCGGCTGCACCGGCCTTGCAATCGAAAACTACGGCGACAAGCCGTTCACGCGCGGTCGCGTCGAAGCGGAGACGGTGGCGGCGATGACCCGCGTGATCGTCGCCGTGACGCGCGAGGTGCCGCTGCCGTTCGGCGTGAACGTGCTGCGCAATGACGCGCTTTCGGCCCTCGCGATCGCAGCCGCAACCGGCGCGACGTTCATTCGCGTGAACGTGCACACCGGCGCGATGGTGACGGATCAGGGGATCATCGAGGGAGAGGCGTACGCGACGCTGCGAAAACGCGCGACGCTCGCGCCGCACGTGTTGATCTTCGCCGATTACCTCGTGAAGCACGCGACGCCGCTCGGGGAAATGAGCGCGAACGATCTGCGCGAGCGCGGTCTCGCCGACGCGCTGATCGTCACCGGCGTGGCCACCGGCGCCGCCGCCGATCCGGCACGACTGGCCGAAATCCGAGCCTCGGTCGACGCGCCGCTCCTCCTCGGCAGCGGACTGACGGCCGACAACGCATCGCAGTTTCGCGATGCGGATGCCGCGATCGTCGGTACGTCACTGAAGACGAACGGTGTGGTCGACCCGAAACGTGTCGAGGCCGTGGTGCGTGCGTTCCAGCAGTGACGAAGCGCCGACCGCGTCAGCGCTCCGCCCCGCTTTTCGCGAGCGTGCTCAGAGCACGCGGCGTCCGGTGGCCAGTCGCACGATCACGAGAATCAACGCGATCACGAGCAGCAGGTGAATGAGTCCCCCGCCGACGTGCAGCGTGAAGCCGCCCAGCCAGAGGATGATCAGAATGATGATGATCAACCAGAGTAAATTTCCCATGCGACCCCGACAGTGCATTACCTCTGCCAGCCAGCCAGCCGGGCCGGCACGGCCGGCTCCGCTTGTTGCTGCGCCGAGGGGCAACCGCGGGTGGCCTGAGGGATTGGGCTTCGCGGGGGTGCGGTCGTCGTAGGCATTGCCTGAGACGTGTCATCCCGTGCGTCGTAACGCGATCGCTCCGCGAGGTGTCATCCCGTGCGTCAGCACGGGATCCCCTCCCCACACGCGAGAAGCGCTCCGTCGACACGGTTGTTTGCCCGTCAGTCGACGGGTTCGGCGTGTACGGTCACTACGGTGTTGGGGAATCGGGTGTGAATTGCGGTCTTCACGATTTCGGTGACGTCGTGGGCGTGCTCGAAGGAGGCGTGGCGGTCGATGCAGAGCTCGAATTCGATGAAGCGGACGCCGGCGGCGCGGCGGGTGCGCAGGTTGCGGTAGCTGCGCACGGAGGGGTCGGCGCGCTCGATGGCGTTGACGATGGTGGCGATCTCTTCGGGAGGCAGGGCGACGTCCATCAGATCGTTGCCGGCGTTCCAGATCAGATAGAGCGAGTTCCAGGCGATCCAGCACGCGACGCTGATGCCGAAGATCGAATCGAAGAGCGGATTGCCGGTGATGCGCACGAGCACGAGCGCGGCGATGGTGGCGAGATTCGCGGCGATGTCGGAGGTGTAGTGCAGTGCGTCGCCGGCGAGGGCGCTGCTTTCCGCATCGACGGCGTTGCGTTTCAGGTAACGCGTCACGGCGATGGTGACGGCGATCGAGGCGAGCATCGCGACGATGCCGATGAGGCCCGATTCGATCGGTCGCGGATGCCGGACGCGTTCGACGGCGCCGTAGCCGAGGGTGATGGCGGCGGTGAGAAGAATCGCGCCTTGCAGCAGGGTGGCGAGATGTTCCGCTTTGCCGTGGCCGAACGGATGATCGTCATCGGCCGGCTTCGCGGCGATGGTGAGAAAGAAGAAGTTCGCGAGTGAGGCGAGCATGTCGCCGCCGGAATCGAGCGCCGACGAGAGGATGGCCATCGAGCCGGCCAGCCACGCAACGCCCGCCTTCGCGAGCGCGAGAGCGAGGGCGGCGAGCGAGACGTTCAGAGCCACGCGCGCGGCGCGGGTGGTGGACATCGCGGGGATGGTATCGCGCGATGTCCACCGAGTGCGGTGCGGTGCTAGTCGTCGTCGCGGTGGCGCGCGTCACGGCGTGCTTCGCGCAATTCGCGGAGCACGTTCCATTTCGCCTTCTGCTCGGCGTTCAGCAGCGCCGCGAACTGCGTCTCGAAAGTCTCGTGGGCCGCTTTGATCTGCTCGCGCACGCCTTTGCTGCTGACCACGAGCTGTCCGGCCTGCTGCGCGTTGCCGGCATCGACGGCCGCTTTCACCGCTTCGCGATTCGCCTGCAGTTGCGCACGCAGCGGCTCGACGGCCGCGCGCATCGATGCGCGCAGCGCCTGCGCCTGCGTCTTCTGCGCATCGGTGAGATCGAGGAAATCGGCGAGCACCTGCGGGCGCAGCGCATCCTGGCGCGGGCCGCGTTGTCCACGCGGAGCGCGTGGTGCGGAGTAGGCGGTGACGGTGAGAGCGAGCAGCAGGACGGCGGTGAGGGTGCGTTTCATGTGGGCGTCTCCTTTTGCCCAATCGACGGCCGCGCGCGGCACGCCGTTTACACGTCACAGCGCAGTGTGACAACGCGCATACCCCGCCCGTGACGCGGATGCGGAACATGCGCGGCATGAGCGTGATCATCGAGCCGTTCCGCATCAAAGCCGTCGAGCCGCTTCGTTTCACCACGCGCGCCCAGCGCGAGACCGCGCTGGCCGCCGCCGGGTACAACGTCTTCGGACTGAAGGCGCGCGACGTGATCATCGATCTGCTCACCGACTCCGGTACCGGCGCGATGTCGGCCGCGCAGTGGGGCGCGCTGATGCAGGGCGACGAGTCGTACGCCGGCTCGCGCTCGTTCGAACGCTTCGAGAGCGTGGTGCGCGATCTCACCGGCTACAAGCACATCATCCCGACGCATCAGGGCCGTGCGGCCGAGCGCATTCTCTTTCACTCCGCGGTGCGGATCGGCGACCTGGTGCTGAACAACATCCACTTCGATACGACCCGCGCAAACGTCGAATACGAAGGCGCCGAGGCGAGAGACCTCGTAATCGCGGAGGGGCGGCTGCCGTCGTTCCTTCATCCCTTCAAGGGGAACATGAACCTGGCCGCGCTCGAGCACGTGCTCGAGAACGAAGGCGATCGTGTGCGCATGGTGATGATGACCGTGACGAACAACTCCGGAGGCGGACAGCCGGTGTCGCTCGAGAATCTGCGCGCGGTGCGCGAGATCGCGCATCGGTACGGCAAGCCGTTTTTTCTCGATGCCTGCCGCTTCGCGGAGAACGCGTGGTTCATCAAGACGCGCGAGGAAGGGGAGAGCGCGCGTTCGCCGAAAGAGATCGCCCAGGAGATGTTCCGGCTCGCCGACGGCGCACTGATGTCGGCCAAGAAAGACGGCCTCGCGAACATCGGCGGCTTTCTCGCGCTCAATGACGACGCGCTCGCGGAGCGCTGCCGGAACATGCTCATCCTCACCGAGGGCTTTCCGACGTATGGCGGTCTGGCGGGCTACGACCTCGAAGCGATCGCGCAGGGTCTCGAAGAAGTCCTCGACGAGGAGTACCTCCGTTACCGCATCCGCACCGTCGAATACCTCGGCGAATGCCTTCAGGCCGCGGGCATTCCGATCGTCGTGCCGACCGGCGGTCATGCGGTCTACATCGACGCCTCGTCGACGCTGCCGCACATTCCGCCGCTCGAGTTTCCGGGCGTCGCGCTCGCGAACGCGCTCTATGTCGAGGGCGGCGTCCGCGCGTGCGAGATCGGATCGGTGATGTTCGGCAAGGACGATCAGGCCGCGGGGATGGAGCTCGTCCGCCTGGCCATGCCGCGCCGCCTCTACACGCAGTCACACATCGACTACGTCGGCGAAGTGGCGGCGCAGGTGAAGCGTCTCGCGCAGACGCTGCGCGGCTATCGCATCATCAGCGCGCCGAAGGTGCTGCGCCACTTCACCGCGCAATTCGAGAGGATCGAAGTTCCGGCGACCGTGTAGGGTTCCGGTGTCTGCTGGCGCCGACAGCCGCTGTTAGGAAATCCATACACTCGCACTTCCGGATGGATGCAGAAGTCTCATGGAATGAGAGACTTCTGTTTTTCCGGCTCGTGGCACTCCGCTCGCCGTCATGGAGCGGCAGGAGGCCAAAGTGTTTCGTCGATCGATCGTCATCGCATTCCTCATTGCAGTTCTCACCGCGTCCGCCCGGGGGCAGGAGGCGCAGCCGCGCTTTTTCATCGAGCGCATCGAAGTGCGCAACACGCACCGGGTCTCGACCGACGTCGTGATCGCGGAGTCGCTGCTGCACGAAAATCAGGAGTACTCCGAAAACGATCTGCGCGACGCGGCCAATCGTCTTTCGCGTCTGCCGTTCCTGCTCTCGGTCGACTTCGCGCTCGAAAAAGGGAGCGAGCGCGGACGGCATGTGCTCGTGCTCACCGTCAACGAGACCAGGCCTCTCTTCTATCGGCTCGACCTCGTGCAGTACTTCGAGAACAGCCCGCGCCTGCTGCTCGAATACAGCGACGATCGCGGGCAGATCGATGGCGAGAGTCTGGCCGTCGGCGCGCGCTGGTTCGTCGGACGCCGGGGTGTGGTGCACGGCGGGTTGACCAGCTCCAGCAGCGACGGTGAGTTCTCCCGCGATTACGCCGCGCTGGCCGTCGGCTACACGCAGTACGACCTCTTCGGCACGCGCGCGTTCGCGACGCTCAATCTGAAAAAGCCGATCGAAGGGTACGGCGAAGGATTGCTCTCACCAGAAGTCGTGGTCGGCGTACCGCTGAGCGTGAATCAGACCCTCACGCTGCAGTACGACGAAACGCGTTTCGCGACGGAGCACAACACGATCCTGGGAGAGGACTACGAGGAGCGCTTCGGCCAGCGGCGCGTGCAGGCGACGTGGGCGTTCAACACGACCAACGATCCGTTCCTGCCGACCAGCGGCACGCTCCTGCAGCTGTCGCCGAGCCATGGCTGGGCGGATGGCGTGAGCACGATCGTTTCCTTCGGCCCCGACGAAGAAGTCGAGGTGCGGACGCCGGCGTATCACGTCTCGTTTCTCGAGCTTCGCGGCAGCGCGACGCGCTACTTCGAGCGCGGCGAGAGCGATTCGTTCTGGGCCAACGTGCAGGGCGAGTGGGCGCGCGCGCACATCGTGCAGACCGCGTTCGACGCCGAGTACGACCGCGACGCGCATCGCATGAGCGCCGGCATCGGGTACTCGCACAGTCTGTGGAGCCGCGAGCGGCGCGTCAGCGGAGACTCGCGCATCGAGCTCACCGCGCGTTACACGCAGCACAGCGACAACGAAGATCCGCGCGGCTTCATCGGCGACAGCAAAGACGTGCGGCAACTGGCCGCGGCGTGGGTGCGGCGCTCGTCGTGGGGCACGTTGCGCCTCGGCGCGGGGTACGCGTGGTGACGCGCGCGGCGGCAGTGCTGACGCTGCTGCTCGCACTTGCCGTCCGTGCCGAGCAGCCGCCGATCTCGTTCAGTGTGCAGCCGGGAGGAGCCGTCGCGGCGGCACTTCCGGCGGCCGTGCTGCAGGATGCGACGGTACGCAAACAACTCGGCAGCGGATTGACCACGACCTTTCTGGTCGTGATCCGCGAACGTGATTCGAAAGAGCTGCGCGCCGCGCGGCTCGAAGTGCGTTATGACCTCTGGGACGAAGTGTGGCTGGTGCGGCGCATCGAGCTCGATCGGAAGATCGACGCGCAGCGGCTGACGTCGTCCGAGGCTCTGGAGAAGTGGTGGCGGACGCCGCTGCAGGTGCTGACCACGAATCGGAATCGCGTGACGTTGCAGGTCGAGCTGACAGTGCTCCCGTTCTCGGCGGCGGAAGAGGAAGATGCACGGCAGTGGATCGCGAAGTCGGGCGGGGTCGGCGCATCGCCGAGCGGCTCGGGCTTCGTCGACGCACTGATCGGCACGACGCTCAGCGCGAAACCGATCACGACCTTTCGCTGGAACGTCGATCTCTCACTGAAATGACGCGCACCCGTTCGCTCGGCATGCTGTTGCTCATCGTGGCGATGGGAACGCTCGCGTTCTGGGCGGTGCTGCATCAGATCTCGAGCGTCTGGCTGGACGTGGCGCTGCGTCCGGAGGTGAAGCGCGCGCTGGAGCGATCGCTCGACGATCAGAAGCGTCTGCGCGCCCACGATCCGGCCAATCGCGAGCAGTATCGCGCGCGTTTCGAAGAGACGCGCCGTCTGCTCAATCGCATCGAAGTGCTGCGCATGAATCGCGAGGCGATGCTGCGCCGCTTCGAGCTGGCGCTGAGCAGCGTCTTCGTCGTGGCGGCGATCGTGGCGGCGATTTTCGTCTGGCTGCGCTCGCGCCGCGCGCAGCTGCGCGAGCGCGGCGAATACCTGGCGCGCGTGACGTCGCTGCAGGAGAGCGCGCGCCGGCATGCGCACGAGATCAAGGGGCCGCTCGCGGCCGCGCGTCTCGAGCTCGACCGCCTCGGCGAAACGCGGGAGGAGACCGAGCGCGTGCGCGTGCAGGAGAGCGTGGCTGAGGAGCTGGAGCGGATCGCACGCTTCACGCGCGAGTTCTCTTTATTCGCCGCGACGGCCACTCCCGTTTTGCGACGCGAGTCGCTGGGACAGATCATCGAAGAATTCGCGAACACGTTCGCGACGGCCTGGCCCCTGCGGCTGGTGGCGGCGAATGGCGATGCCATCGTCTGCGTCGATCGCGACATGCTGCGGCAGGTGCTGGTGAATCTCTGCACGAACAGCGCGCATGCAGGCGCAACCGAGGTGACGCTCCGCATCACGCGCACGCCGCGGATCACGCTCGACGTGCGCGATGACGGCGGCGGCGTGCCGCGGTCGCTGCGTCCGCGCATCTTCGATCCCTACGTCACGACGCGCCGCATCGGCGAGGGGATGGGCCTCGGCCTGTCGATCTCGCGCAAGATCCTGCTCGATCATGGCGGTGACCTCGAGCTCGCCGAGACGTCGGAGAAAGGCACGGTGATGCGCATCGTCTTCGGGGAGGCGGCATGCAGTTGATTCTGATCGTCGAAGACGACGAGAAGATCGCCGCGAACATGACGCTGCGGCTGCGCGAGGAAGGCTATGGCGTGGTGGCGTTTCGTGCCGCCGAAGATGCGCTCGCGTACCTGCGAAACAGCGCGAACGTGCAACCCGACATGGCCCTCATCGACGTGCGGCTGCCGGGCATGAGCGGTGTCGATCTGGTGCGCATCCTCGGCGAGGCCATGCCGCCGTCGATCATCATCTCGGGCGAAGCCTCGATGGCCGAAACCGTCGAAGCGATCCGCCTCGGCGTGCATGACTTCATCGACAAGCCATTCAGCCGCGAGCGGCTGCTCAAGTCGGTCCGCAACTGCCTCGAGAACACCGCGCTGCGCCGGCAACTCCGTGCGCTGCGCTCGAGCGAGCAGCAGATTCTCGGCGACTCCGCTCCGATTCGCGCCTTGCGCGCGGCCATCGAACGCGTGGCTCCGACGGATGCGCGCGTGCTCATCCGCGGCGAGAGCGGCACCGGCAAGGAGCTCGTCGCCAGCGCGATCCATCACGGCAGCCGCCGCGCGTCACGCGCATTCATCAAGCTCAATTGCGCGGCCATTCCGTCGCATCTCATCGAGGACGAGCTGTTCGGTCACGCGCGCGGCGCATTCACGGATGCGAAGACCGCGAAGCGCGGCCTCTTCGAGGAAGCCGATGGCGGAACGCTGTTCCTCGACGAGATCGGCGACATGGAGCCGGCGCTGCAATCGCGTCTGCTGCGCGTGCTGGAAGACGGAAGGGTGCGGCGCATCGGCGAAACGGCCGACCGCGCGGTGAACGTGCGCGTGCTTGCGGCCACGCATCGCGACCTGCAATCGCTCTCGAACAGCGGCGGCTTTCGCGAGGATCTGTTCTTTCGCCTTTCCACGGTGCCGGTCGACGTGCCGCCGCTGCGCGAGCGCGCGCAGGACATCGCGCTGCTCTTCACGAACTTCCTGCAGCACTTCTGCGCGCGGAACCAGCGCGTGCCGCTCTCGGTCGATGCGCCGGTGTTCGAGGCGCTGCGCGCGTACGAGTGGCCCGGCAACGTGCGCGAGCTCCGCAATCTCGCCGAGCGGCTCTCGGTGTTCGGCATCGATCCGATCACGGTCGATCAACTCCCTTCGCTCAGCGGCGTCGTGCGCATCGCCACCGACACCGCGCCGGTGATCGCGCTGCGCGACTACCGCGCGCAATGCGAGAAGGACTACATCGAGTCCGTGCTCCGCCGCACGAACTGGAACGTCACGCGCGCCGCGGAACTGCTCGAGATTCAGCGGACGTATCTGCACGAGAAGATGACGGCGCTCGGCATCGCGCGCAAGTAATCCGGCACGCCGCGCAAAAACAAAAAACGCCGCCTCTTGCGAAGCGGCGTTTTTTGCGTTGGTGGAGAACGGGGTTACTTCAACTTCATCGCGGCGATCGCGGCAAGCATGGTCATGAGACCGAGGAGCGCCCACTCGGAGAGCGTCGGGATGCCGTTGAGATTGGCAGCACCGACGACGATCGGGGAGGCGGAGGTGGCGCCGTTGGCGTCGGTCTCGTTCGAATCGGCGGAGGCGCTGTTGGTGTACTGGCCGGGGCCGCCGGTGATGAGCACGGTGAGCGTGATCGTCGCGGACTGGCCGTTCGCGAGCGTGCCGATGGTGCAGACCACCGGATCGGCGGCGTTGCAGCTGCCCACCGTCGACGTCGCGCTGACGAAGCTCATGCCGCTCGGGAGGTCATCGGTGACCACGACGCCGGTGGCCTGATCGGGACCGTTGTTCGTCACCACGATCGTGAACGTGACCTGATCGCCCGACTGCGGCGTCGTGTCGGATGCGGTCTTGGTGATCGCGAGATCGGCCTGCGGGCCGTCGTCGTTCTGGATCGTGCCGGTGCCGGAGTTGTCGGCGATGGTGGCGTTGACGGAGGCATTCGTGAGCGTCACGAAGAAGTTCTCGTTCGGCTCGAACGTCGTGTCGCCGTTCACGGTGATGACGACGTTCTTCGACGACTCGCCGGTGTTGAACGTGACGGTGCCGCTGGCGGCGACGTAGTCGGAGCCGGCGGTGGCGCTGCCGTTCGACGTGGCGTAATCGACGGTCACGCTCGAGGTGGTCGGCACGTTGAGCGTCACCGCGAACGTGAACGACGACGTGCCGGCGTTTCCTTCGTTCTGCGAAACATCACCGATCGAGATGACCGACGTTCCTTCGTCGTTCGCGATCGTGCCGACGGCGCTGCCGTCGAGGATCACGGCGTTCGCGGAGGGGGAGGAGAGCGTGATGTTGAAGGTCTCGTTCGGCTCGAACGTCGTGTCGCCGTTGATCGTGACGTCGACGTTCTTCGACGAATCGCCGACGTTGAACGTGACCGTGCCGGCGGCGGCGACGTAATCGGAGCCGGCGGTGGCGGTGTTGTCGGAGGTGGCGTAGTTGACCGTGACGGTCGAGGTGGCCGGTGCATCGAGCGTGACGTTGAACGTGAGCAGGCTCGTGCCGGCGTCCCCTTCGGCCACACCCGCGCCCCCGATCGAGATCTGGCTCTGCGCGTCGTCGTTCAGAATCGTGCCGGAGCCGACGCCATCGGCGAGAGTGGCGTTGGCGGAGGGGGAGGAGAGCTGCACGATGAAGTTTTCGTTCGGCTCGAAGACCGTGTCGCCGATGACGGCGACGTCGACGTTCTTCGACGATTCACCGATGTTGAACGTGAGCGTGCCGCTGGTGGCGTTGAAGTCGCTGCCCGCGATGGCGACGCCGCTGCCGGTGGCGTAATCGACGGTCACGGTGGCCGGAGCCGGCGCATCGAGCGAGACCACGAACGTGAAGGTCGTCGTCCCGATGTTGCCCTCGTTCAGCGAGACATCGCCGACCGAGATCTGGCTCTGGGCGTCATCGTTCTGGATCGTCCCGGTGGCGGTGGCATCGCTGAGCGTCACATTGAAGGACGGATTCGAGAGCGTGACGGTGAACGTCTCGTTGGTCTCGAACGCGAGGTCCCCGAGGATCGGAACGACGATGTCCTCGGAGATGTCGCCCGGGACGAACGTGAGCGTGCCGCTGGTGGTCGTGTAGTCGCTGCCGGCGGTGGCGCTGCCGTTCGACGTCGTGTAGTCGATCGTCACCGGGATCGCCTGCGCGCCGCTCAGTGTGACCGTGAAGGTCATGCTGTTCGCGGCGTTGCCTTCGGCCTGCCCGACGTCGCCGATCGCGGCCGTTGCCGCCGGCGTGAGATCGAGGTACGTGACCGTGCCGTCGTGATCGGAGATGCGCTCCGGACGCGTGCTGTCGCTGCGGAACACATCGGGGAAGTCGGAGTCGACATGCGCGAACGCGAAGCGCGTCACGCTCGGGAGCATGGCCGCGTTGACGAGCGCGTGGTCGATGACCTGCGAGCTGCCGTCGAACGAGTAGCTGTAGCGGATGTTGGCCGGCACGGTCTCGACGAGGTTGGTGAGATCGGGGCTCACGAGATCGGACGTGCCGACGACCACTTCGCTGGCCGGTGCGGGCGTGCCCTTGATCGTGCCGATCATGTCGACGTAGCCGTCGTGGAACTGGAAGGCGTTGAAGTCGCCGACGAGAAGGATGCGCTCGGCCGGATCGCTGGTCTGGCGCGTCTGCACCAGGTTCGCGAGGTACTCGGCCTGCGCGGCGCGCTTGGCGCGAATGCGCTGGCCGGCCGCGTCATCGGTGTCGATGCCGTTGAGCGAGCGGAGGTGATTGACGATGACCGTGAATTCGAAGATCGACGCGTCGGGGCGGGCGATCTGCGCTTCGAGCACCAGCGGCGGACGATCGTTGAGCAGATCGACCGAGCTGTCGGAAGGATCGATGAACGTGGCGGTCTTGCCGAACTGCGTGACGCTGTTCACCGACACGCGATTCGCATTGACGAGGAAGCCGACGTCGATGCCGCCGATGTCGTTGCCCTCGTCGAGATAGGCCTGATAGTTCGTGGCTCCCGCCGTGTCGGTATTGAGCTTCGTCGCGAGCTGCTGCAGCACCGAGAGGTTCTCGACTTCGACGACGCCGACGACGTCCGGCGTCTGCAGCGCGTTGCGAATGGCGAGCGATGCTTTGTTGAGACGCTTGGCCACCGCGGCCGGCGTGAGCACGGTATCGGAGTTCGGGTCATCGACCGTGTCGTAGAAACGCTCGAGGTTGTAGCCGGCCACGGTGAGCTCCGTCGCCGTCGGCGCGGGCGCCGAATCGAAGGTGTTGTCGCCGCTGACGACCGGCGAGATTCCCGGATCGGGGAGCAGCGTGTATTCGAAGAAGCCGAAGTCGAGCGGGCCGACGAGACCGGTGACGGTCTGACCGGCGGCGACATCGAGCGCGGTGGCACCCGGCTGGCCGTCGCTGTCGACACGGATCTTCTCGGGGTTCATGTCCCAGCGGTCGATGCACGCCGGGCACGAAGCCTCGGACGGGACGATCGCGGTCTGCTCGAGACCGAGCTCGCGGAAGGGACGCGCCACGCCGGTGACGACGCCGAAGAACACGCCGTTCGTCGACGAGTTCGCGTTCGGCTCATCCTTGTTGCCCTGCGTCGGCGCCACGACCGTCATCGACGGCACCGAGACGCGCATGCCTTCGTATTGTTCGTACTGCGAGACGTTCGAGGTCGGCTGCCCTTCGGCGAGCGTGATCACCATCGCGGCCGGCAGCGGCTGGCCGGTAGCCTGCACGAACGTCGTGACCGTGCCGGCCACTTCGGTGACGGTGTGCGGATTCGCGGAGCTCGGGAACTCCGAGACGGTGCCGTTCACGACCACTCTCGTGCCGCTCTGCACGCCAGCCGGAATCACGCCGCTGGTGAAGACGAAGACGCCTTCCGACGTGTTCGGATCGGCGTCGTAATCGGCTTCTTCTTCCTGCACGAAGAATCCGCCGCTGCCGCCACCCTTGATGCCGGTGACGATGCCGCTGATGTAGACGTTGCTGCCGGGGATCGGCGACTGCAGGCCGTTGCCCTGGATGTCGTGAATCATCGTGAACGCGGGGAAGTCGTCCGGAATGATCGTGCCGACGCCCTGCGGATCGCTGACCGCGGTGCCGACGACATTCGAGATGTTGACGAAGAACGACTCGCTGTTTTCCTGATTCGTGTCGCCGTTGATGGTGACGTCGAACGTGTACGTCGACTGTCCGGCGGGGATCGTCGCGCCGACGACGCTGTTCGCGACGTAATCGCTGTCGGCAGTGGTGGCCGTGTTGTCGGCCGTGGCGATGTCGAACGTCACGCCCCCCGCACCCGCGGGCTGCGTCAGCGAGACGGTGAACGACATCAGCTGCGTCCCGGCGTTGCCCTCGGTCAGCGAAACGTCGTTGATCGTCATCACGCCGCCGGCGATGTTGGCGATGATCGAGAAGTCGTCGACGGCCAGGCCGTCATCGGCGCCCGAGGCGTTGACGTCGTTGTAGCGGATCCAGAACGCCGCGCCCGGCGCGATCGCCAGGCCGCTCATCGTGTAGTTGACGTTCGTGAAGTTGCCCGCGTTGTTGCCGACCTTCGCACCGGCGCCGACGGTGTTGGGAGTCGAGAAGTCGAGGTTGTCGACGTCGGTCCACGTGCCGGTGGTGAGGCTCGTGGCGTCGGTGCTGTACTGGAAGTCGAGACGGTCGGCACGGCCGGCCGTTCCGAGGCGCCACTCCTCGCCTTTGTATTGAATGGAGAGCGTGGTGATGGTGACGCCGGTGTCGTTGCGGAAGAACGCGCCGATGGTCGGGATCAGCGAGCCGGACTGCAATCCGCCGAACGCGCGATCGGTGGTCGCGGTGGTGCCGTAGCTGTACGTGTTGCCGGTGTTGCTCGCGCCGTCGTTGATCGAATAGGTCGCGTTGGAGGCGGTACTGCTTTCGGACATCGTCCAGGCGGCCGGCGTGGTGGCGGCGAAGGTGCCGGTGCTTTCCATCACGTCGAAGTTCGTGACGTACGCGGTGTCGACGGCGGCGATGCTGAAGGCGTCGTCGAGCCGGATGATGCCGAGAGCCTGATTGTCGGAGATCGTGGCGCCGCCTGTGGCATTCGAGAGGTTGACGAAGAACTGCTCGTCGCCTTCGATGTTCGTGTCGCCGTTGATCGTGACGGTGAATGATTCCGACGTGTCGGAGGGAACGAACGTGAGCGTCCCGGAGGCGAGCGCGTAATCGTTATCGCCGGTGGTCGCGCTGCCGTTCGCGGTGGTGTAGTCGACGCTGACCGAACTGCCGACCGGCACCGACATCGTGACGGTGAAGGTCATGTTCTGCGTGCCGGCATCCCCTTCGGTGAGGACGACGTCGGCGATGGCGAGCGTCGGCGCGGCATCGTCGTTGTTGATCGTGCCGAGGCCCTGACCGTCGGTGACGATTGCGCCGGTGACGTTCGTGACATTGACGAAGAAGGACTCGCCCGCTTCGAAGAGCGCGTCGCCGTTGACGTCGACATCGAACGAGTAGGTCGAGTTGCCGGCGGGGATGGTCTGCGCGAGGAGCGACTTCGCGACGTAGTCGCTGTTCGCCGTGGTGGCGGTGTTGTCGGCCGTGGCGATGTCGAACGTCACGCCGCCGGCCTGCGCCGGTGCGCTGAGCGAGACCGTGAACGTGAACGTCGTCACGCCGGCGTTGCCTTCGCTCAGCGACACGTCATTGATGGTGAGGTTGGGCGGGCTGTCGTCGTTGGTGATCGTCCCCTGGCCCTGCGTGTCGCCGGCCGTGGCGTTGACGATGTTCGTGACGTTCACGAAGAACGTCTCGTTCGCTTCGATCGCGGTGTCGCCGTTGACCGTGACGTTGAAGGCGAACGTCGAACTGCCGGCCGGGATGGTCTGGCTGGTGAGCGACTGCGCGACGTAGTCGTTGTCCTCCGTGGCCGGCACATCATCCTCGGCGGTGCCGTCGGCGGTGGCGATATCGAACGTCACCCCTCCGACTCCGGCCGGGGCGGTGAGCGAAACCGTGAAGGTGAAGGTCGTCCCGCCGGCGTTGCCTTCGCCCAGCGACACGTCGTCGATGTTGAGCGTCGGACCGACCGGCAGCGCGCTGGAGGAGACGACGATGTCATCGATGCCGACCCACTCATCGTTGCCGACGGCGTTGGTGGTCATGATGCGCACCTGGACGAGCGCCTGGTTGTCGACGGCCGCGGGGAGCGCGGCGCTGATGGCCGTGACCGCCGTGCAGAGGCTTCCTCCGGTGGTCGCATCGGCGTTGAAGCCGGCGGCGACGTTCGTGAAGTTGCCGCTGTTGCCGACGCGATACTGCAGCGCCACCGGCTGCACGGAGTTGTCGGCCGTGCAATCGATGTCGCGGAGGTTGTACGCGACGTTGACGTTCGTGCGCCCGGTGGTGTTGAGGTAGAGGAGCAGATAGGGCGCATCGGCGGTGCCGGAGCCCTGCAGCGCGATGGTGGGGTTCGAGCCCGGCGCGCCTGCCTGCGAGGTGGTGTGGAACTCGGCCACGTCTCCGTTCGTGATCGTGGTCACGGTCTGATTCGCGAGCACGCTCAGATCGCCGGCGCTGCCGCTGGTGGTGAGCAGCGTCTGCGGATCGGTGCCGGTGACCGTGGTGATGTCCTGTCCGAGATAACCCTCGATGCTCGGAACCCCCGACCAGTTGTCGTTCGCGGTGATCTGGCCCGTGGAGGTCCAGTCCTGCGTGAGATTTCCTCCCGCCAGATTGTGCGCGGTGGCGTCGGCGAGAAGAGTCGTCGCCACGGAAAACAGCACAAACACAGCGCAGACCACGCGCGCGGAGATCGGCTTCATAGAGGTTCCTTTTTGGTGATTTTTGTGATGCGCCCGGGGAGGCGCGGGAGGCATTCTCCTGCCGGTGCTGCGAGCGCGCAATCGAAATTTGCGTGAAGACGCGGGGCTGCCAATCCATTTTTGGCCCGAATTCGTAGATTTCCCGATGTTCCGACTCCCACGTTTCTGCCTTTCCGCGTCTCCGGATGTGCGTCCATGCCGCGTTCCGGATCCGAGCGCACGCTGGTCGCCGATACACAAAGACGGTCGTCGCCAACGGGCGCAGGACGTGGGTACGATGACGCCATGAACTGGCAACGCGTGCTCGACACTCACTCGCAGGCAGCGAAATCTCTCGCTGAAGCCGCGGAGCAGATTCCGCCGGAGCAGTGGCTCACTCCGCGCGCGGAGGGGAAGTGGTCTCCCGGCCACGTGCTGCAGCATCTCAATCAAACCTACGACGTCCTGCTGCGCGAACTGCGCGGCGGAATCGGGATGGCGGTGCAGACGACGCTGTGGCAACGGATGCTGCTCCGCCTCACCGTGGTCCCGAAGATCCTGCGCGGCGGCTGGTTCCCTTCCGGCGCGCGCGCCCCACGCGAGATCCGTCCCGCCGAGCCGGCCGCCGACAAGGACGCCGCCATCGCGAAGTTCCGCGCGCTATCGAAGGAATTCGACAGCGCGGCCGTGAAAGCGCAGGCGAACGGCGGCCAGAAACTCTCGCACGCGTACTTCGGACGATCGGGCGTCCCCGATTCCGTCCTCCTCTGCACCCGCCACATCGAACATCACGACCGCCAACTGCGATCGATGACCCGAACCGAAACGGCCGGCTGAGCGCCCGCGCCTTGTTTGCGGCGCGCTCGTAAGAAGCGAACCCACTGGCCGGCCGTACGTGCCCTCAGCGAAGCGATCAGCGCAGGCGGCCGTGCCGCCCCGCAGGAAGCAAACCCACTGGCCGGCCGTACGTGCCCTCAGCGAAGCAATCGGCGCAGGCGGCCGTGCCGCCTCGCACGAAGCAAACCCACTGGCCGGCCGTACGTGCCCTCAGCGAAGCAATCAGCGCAGGCGGCCGTGCCGCCTCGCACGAAGCAAACCTACTGGCCAGCCGTACGTGCCCTCGGCGAAGCAACCAGCGCAGGCGGCCGTGCCGCCTCGCACGAAGCAAACCCACTGGCCGTACGTGCCCTCGGCGAAGCAATCAGCGCAGGCGGCCGTGCCGCCTCGCACGAAGCGAACCCACTGGCCGGCCGTACGTGCCCTCAGCGAAGCGATCAGCGCAGGCGGCCGTGCCGCCCCGCCTATTCGCCTTCGTTGGGGTCGACGGTGGCGGCGGCGGTGAGTTCCGCGGATGCTTCCGCGTACTCCGGAAGATCGGAGGCTACGGCGGGCACATATTTCTCGATGATGTCGCGTGTGCCGTAGACCGCGAGCTTGTCCATCAGGAACTCGAACTTCCTCTCGATCGCGTCGAGGATCGGCTGCTTGTGCTCGGAGGGGAGCTCCCACATCTGCCGCTTGAACGGCCCGATCGCCTTCTTGCGCGTCTTGTAGACGAACTGCTCGTCCGTCTCGCCGCTCTTGCGCTCGTCCTGGCAATTCGCGAAGCAGAAGTCGCGGATGGCGCTCTTCATCTCCGCCGGCAGCGACGGCGCGTCGAGGATCATGTTCTGGAAGCCGGTCGCGAGATGAATCTCGACCGCGTCGTTTTCCGGGAAATGGTTGAACACCTCCTCGGGCAGCGTCGACGCGCCATGCTGCACCGAGCCGGCGATCCCGTACTCTTCGCGGCAGATGCGCGTCGTTTCCCGAAGCACATCGAAATCGATTTTCGCTTCCGCGATCGACCCGTCGGCCATCGGCACTCCGCCGTGGGAGGTGCCGGTCTGCACCGAGATTTTGGCCATGCCGGGATCGCCGCCGAGGAGTTTTTTCACGCCGTCGATGTACGCGCGGACTTCATCGGGCTGCGTGTTGTATTTGCCGACCTCGCCGATCTCGCCGCCGATCGAAATGTGAATGTTCTTCGGCTGGCGCGCGCGGATGTACTTCGTGAAATGCGCCGTGTAGGTGTAGTTCGTCCGCTGCTGCTCGTCGCGCGTTTCGAACGACAGGTCGACGAGCGTCGAGGTATCGATGTCGATGTTGTAGAACTCGGCCTGAATCGCCTCGTCGATCAGCGATTCCAGCGCCTTGATCTCCGCCGCTTTCCCATCCTCGGTCGACCACTTCTTGTGGCTGGCCTGGAAGTGATCGCCCTGGATGAACACCGGCCCTTTGTACCCCTCGGCGATGGCTGCCGCGAGCACGCACGCCGCGTATTCGCCCGGACGCTGTTCGGTGTAGCCGATCTCCGAGCGTGCGATTTCGAAGATGAACGGCCCGACGTCGTGGCGCATCGCGGCGCGGAACAGCGCGCGGGCGACGTCGTACGTCAATGCGCGGATGTTGAAGGCCGGCACCGTGAACTTGCGCGTCACTTCACCACGGCCGATGGCCTGATACAGCGGGAAGATCGAGGTCGGGATTGCGCCAGCGGCGCGCGCGGCCAAATGGATCTGGCGCCGCGCCTCGGTCTTCGTCGCCTCGTCGCTGCTGAACACGGCGGTATAGGCGAGCTCGTCGATGGAGCTGGCGTTCTGGAGTGAGTTCAAGTCGTTATGAATCATGTTTCCTCTGAGCGGCGGAAGCCTAGCATCGGAAAGGCCGAGGGCAAAGGGCGGGCCGAGAGCTGGGGGAGTCCGCGTGCGCTGTCAATTCACGTGACTGCGAATCGTCTCGACGAGTTGCGGCACGTCGAACGGCTTGAGCACGGCGCCGGTTGCGCCGATCCTCCGTATCTCTTCCGGTTCGAGCGGCTCGCCGCTGAGGATCAGCACCGGCACGTTGGCGAGCGTGTCGTGCGCGCGCATCTGCTGCAGCACTTCGTCACCGTTCATGCCCGGCATGTTGCGGTCGAGGAGGATGAGATCGGGTGTGCGCTTCCGCGCCGCTTCGAGTGCCTTCGGACCGCTGTCGGCGGCAACCGGTTCGAAGCCGAACTCGCGCAGCAGATTGCGCATGAGGAGAAGAATCGGACCGTCGTCATCGACGACGAGAATCACAGGTTTTTCAGGCATGAGACCGCGAGCGGAGTGTAGCAGACAGAAGTTGCGTCAGATGCAAAACCGTTACACTCCGCGGCCATGCCCATTCGCCACGATCGCAAGGTCAGCATTCTCGATGTGATGGGGCCGGTGATGGTCGGCCCGTCGAGCTCGCATACGGCCGGAACGGCGCGACTCGGACGTGTCGCACACGAGATTCTCGACGACGATCCGACCGAGGTGCACTTTTTCCTGCACCCGCCGCTGGCCGCAACGTATCGCGGTCATGGATCGGACTTCGCGCTCGTCGGCGGCGCGATCGGTCTCAACGTCGACGACCCGCGCATCCCCGAGGCCATCCGCATCGCCGAACAGATGGGCGTGACGATCGAGTTCAGCGAAGAAGACCTCGGCGACGTGCATCCGAACACGGTGCGCATCGAGATCCACGCGCAGCAGCGCGAGGTCGAGGTGATCGGCTCGTCGATCGGCGGCGGCGTGATTGAAGTCTTCAAGATCAACGGCTTTCAAACGCGCTTCAAAGGGGATTCGCCGACGCTGCTGCTTTTCTATCGCGACCGGCCGGGGATGATCGCCGAGGTGGCGAACATCATCGCCGATGAGGGAATCAACATTGCCTCCCTGTATTGTTCAAGGAAGCAGCGCGGCAAAGACGCCTTCATGCAGGTGGACGTCGACTCGCCGCTCTCGCAGGAAGGTCTGCGCCGCATCTGTTCGCTTCCCGACGTGGCGGACGCGCGCTATCTGGACAGGATCCCGTAATGATTGAGTCATTCAAGCATCTCGAAGAGCTCGCGCAGGGTCGCGATCTCGCCGACGTTTTTCTCGAAACCGATGCGCAGGAACATGCCGTTCCGGCGGAGGACATTCTCGAAGCGCTGCGCAAACGCCGCGCCGTGATGCGCGATTGTGTGGAGCGCGGAAAGAACGGCGACGGCCAGTCGATGGGGAAACTCGTCGGCCATGAGGCGCGGCTGCTGAACGAAGCGTTCCGGAACGGCAGGACGTTTCTCGATCCGCTCACCGTGAAAGCGGAGCTCTACGCGCTTTCGGTGATGGGGGAGAACGCGCGCATGGGCGTCATCGTCGCGGCTCCGACCGCGGGCGCCGGCGGCGTCGTGCCGGGCATGCTGCTCGCGCTCGAGGAAGAGCGGAACATCGATCCCGAAACCACCGTGCGCGCACTGGTCGTGGCCGGCGGCATCGGCTCGATCATCGCGCTGTCGGCGAACATCAGCGGCGCCGCGGGCGGCTGCCAGAACGAAGTCGGCGTCGCCTCGTCGATGGGCGCGGCCGGCGTCGCGTACATGATGGGCGGCACGACGCACCAGGCCATTCACGCTGCCGCGCTCGCGCTGAAGAACACCCTCGGCCTCGTGTGCGATCCGGTGGGCGGACTGGTGGAAGTGCCGTGCGTGAAACGCAATGCGCTCTTCGCCGTGCATGGACTCACCGCCGCGCAGCTCGCGCTCGCCGGCGTCGACTCCGTCATTCCGATGGACGAGATCGTCGAAGCGATGGTGCGCATCGGCCGCTCGTTGCCCCGCGGTCTCCGCGAAACCGCCGAAGGCGGCCTGGCCACGACCGACACCGGCACCGCGATCGCGAAACGTCTAAAGGAAGAAGCGAACAAACGCCGCGCCGAAAAAGCCGCCGAACGCGAACGCCTCGCCTCGGAGCGGAAAGCACAAACGTAGAAACGAAGTGCGCCAGCGGCGGGACGCCGCGTGCTCAGCCGCCGGGACGGCGGCGCTCCGCTTCGCTTGTTCTGGAACGGCGGAACGCCGGCGTCTCGCCGGCTGAGCACGCGGCGTCTCGCCGCCATTCCTACTTCGAAACCAAAGTCCAGACGCCGATTGCGATGAAGCCGATTCCGGCGGCGATCTTCAGTGTGCGTGGGGAGATGAACCGTTCGATCTGCGCTCCGACCAGCACGCCGATCGCGGCGGCCAGGACGAGCGCGAGCGCGCTTCCGGCGAAGATCACCCATTTGCTGTTCTTCGCTTCCGCCGCGAAGAGCATCGTGGCGAGCTGCGTTTTATCTCCGATTTCTGCGAGAAAGACTGTAATGAAAACCGAGGCGAAGGCTTTGAGCATCGTTCACGGATAATAGCCGCGAATCGTCTTCGCTTTTCCCTCCGCCACCTGCACCGTTACCTCGCGCCACTGCCCGCCTGTTTTCACTTCCGCGGGCGGATAAAACCCGAGCAGGTACTGCGAGCGCAGCTCGTTCTCGATGTCGCTGTAGATCTTCGACAGCTCGGCGGCATTCTCGATGTAGTACGTCGAGCCGCCGGTGTCGCCGGCGAGTTTGTTCAGCTTCCCTTTGATGTCGATGTCGGTGCGCGGGATGGCGATGCCGATCGCGTAGATCGGCACGGCGGCGCGCTGCGCGTACTCGAGCGTCTGGTCGAACGTGAATTTCGAGATCGTGTCCTTGCCGTCGGTGACGACGATCAATGCCTTCTGCCCCTTCACGCCGAGGAAGTTGTAGAGCGAGTAGACGATCGCGTCGTACAGCGCGGTCGATTCCTCGGGGCGGAGTTTCGCCAGCGCGGAGTAGAGCTCGTTGAGCTCCGATGACCACTTCTGCACCATGTGCGGCTGCGAGTCGAAGCCGACCAGAAAGGCTTTGTCTTCCTTGCGCAGCACATTCTTGAAAAACGCCGCGCCCGCATCGCGCGCGGTGTTCATCCGCGCATCCATCGAGCCGGACGTATCGACCGCCATCCCGACGGAGAGCGGCAGGTTCTTCACGTACTCGAACTTCGCCAGCTTCACCGGCTCTCCCTGATCGAGCACCTTGAACGATGCCTCGGTCAGCCCGTTCACCGGCTTCCCGCCGTTCAGCACCGTGGTCGGCAACTCGACGAGATGCACGTCGACGGTTTCCATGTAATCCGGCGTGTTCACCATGACCACGTCTTCGACCGGATCGGCGGCGGTGTCCTTCAGTGTCGCCACGGCGCGCAGGTACCCGACGCCGT
Source organism: Thermoanaerobaculia bacterium (assembly GCA_036261885.1). Taxonomy (GTDB): domain Bacteria; phylum Acidobacteriota; class Thermoanaerobaculia; order Gp7-AA8; family Gp7-AA8; genus QHVT01. Next base: position 555,328 of record DATAJY010000013.1, read on the forward strand.
CGGTTGCCGGGATGGTCACGGTCTGCACGAACGGCGGATCGTAGAGCGTGGCCACGCGGGTCTCGTTCCAATACAGCTCGATCGCGTTCAGCTCTTTTCCTTCCGGCACCTTCACGTCGAGCTCCACCTTCGTCGGTCCGCTGAGCTTCGGTGCGATGCGCGGGCTGGCGATGCGCACGCGAAAGGGATCGGTGCCGGTGTTGACGACGATCTCGTCGCCGGTGATCGGCTGGTCGTGCGAGTCGAGGGCGACGACGCGGATTTTTCGCGAGCGCGGCACGGTGCCGAAATCGAGATCGAGCGTGTACGGCGGGGTGCGCCGCGTCGCGACCTTCCTGCCATCGAGCCAGAACTCCACGGACTTGATGCCCGCACCGCTGGAGATGGTGTGAATGGTCTGCAGCCCGCTCAGAACGTTTTCGCCGAGGGGAACGATGCGCAGTTTCGCGCGCGTCGATTCGAGATCTTCCTGAATCGCGGTGACCGTCGCGCCTTCGACCGTCTCCTTCTTCGCCACTTCGGGGACGTCGAGCTCATTTTCGAGAATCGTCTGCGCGGTGGAGGAGGCATCGGAGATCTTGATGCGCGACTGATACTTCGCCGGCTTCAGCATGCGATCGATGACGATCGGCAGCTGCGCGTCCTGCACGTCGCCGGGAAAGTCGAAGCGATAGCGATAGCGCTCCCACATCTTCTCGTCGCGCAGCACCTCGCCGATCACTTCCACCGTGTAGACCGACGTGCCGGCGACGGTCGTCGTCTTCAGTTCGCTGCGCGGCACCATCACCGTCAGCTGCGCGTTCGTCTTGCTGCCGTCGCCGGAGGGATAGGCGATGGAGATGTTCGCGTTCAGCTTCGGTGCATTCGGATCGCTGAGCACCACCGATCGCAGAATGCGGCCGACCTGTTCCTCGTCGACTTTCGGCGGCTCGTACACCTTCTGGATGTGCTGCTCCTCGAGCTTCATCTGCGCGAGCGCGGCCTGCAGCTCTTCGCCGTTCGGGCAGTCGTAGCGCACGTTCATCGGCGCGCGGCCGTTCGCCTCGATGCCCTGCGCCATCAGCTCGCGATAGGCGCGCTCGCCGCCCATCGGATCCCAGAGCTTGTACTCGCGCGCGAGATTCGGAACGTAGAAGAGCAGACGAAAATCGCTGCCGAGCCCCTGGATGCGCTCGTACTTCCACACCTGAATCGGCTGAAAGTACTGCAGGCATTTGATGTCGATGATGTCCTCGGGCGGCCCCTGCACGAGGTAGACGCGCCCGCGATCCGACGAGGCCTGGCCGAAGTGCTCGCGCACGTAATCGAGCCGGGCCATGTACTGATCGCGCGCCGCGTGATTGGTCGTTCCGGCGCTGACATCGCGGCGGCGCCAGAAATCCTCGATGAACGCGTCGCGCTGCGGATCGGTCTCGAGACGCAGGAACGTGTCGCGCTCGCGCAGCTGGATGATCGGGTCGACGTCGATCAGAAACTGCCGGTGCTTTTCACTCAGCTTCGCCGTCCGTTCCTTCCGCTCGGAACGCGAAAGCGGCTTCGGGCCATCCGCGGCGGTCGCGATCCCGGCCAGCGCGAAGGTGAGCAGCAGCGAAAGTACGACTCTCATGGGAAGTAACCCTTGACGGTTTTGACCTTTCCTTCCGTCGCCGTGACCGTGACCTCGCGCCACTTGCTGCCGGTCTTGATGTCGGGAGCGGGGTAGAAGCCGAGGATGTATTGCGACCGAAGCTCGGTCTGAATTTCGTCGTAGACCTTGTGCAGGTCGCGCGCCTGCTCGATGTAATAAACCGAGCCCCCCGTTTCCGTGGTGAGCCTGCTGAGCTTGAAGCGGACGTCCTGCTCCGTGCCGCGAATGCCGATGCCGATCGCGTAGATCGGCACGGCCGAGCGGCGCGCGTACTCCATCGCCTGGTCGAACGTGAATTTCGAAGCCGTATCCTTGCCGTCGCTGATGAGGATCAGCGCCTTCTGCCCGCGCAATCCGTGGAAGTTGTAGAGCGCCTGCACCACCGCGTCGTAGAGCGACGTCGTTTCTTCGGCCCGCAACTTCGCCAGCCCGGCGTGCAGATCGGCGACTTTCGTCGTCCACTTCTGCACCATGCGCGGTTCCTTGTCGAACGAGATCAGGAACCCCTTGTCGCCCTTGCGCATCACGCTCTGAAAAAACTCGCCGCCCGCTTTCTGTGCTTCGTCGAGACGCTGCTGCATCGAGCCGGACGTATCGAACGCGAGACCGATCGACAGCGGCAGGTTGCGCACGTGCTCGAACTTCGAGATCACCACCGGCTTCCCGTCATCCAGCACCTTGAACGATTTTTCGGTGAGGCTGTCGGCCGGTTTGCCGTTCACCAGCACCGTCGTCGGCAATTCGACGAGATGCACGTTCAGCTCTTCCATGTACGACGGCGTGTTGATCATCACCACGTCTTCGACCGGCGGAACGTCCGCATCTTTCAACTTCGCCACGGCGCGGATGTAGCCGACGCCGCCGTTCGTTTCCGGAACGGTGATGGTCTGCACGAACGGCGCGTCGTACATCGTCGCCAGGCGGGTCTCGTTGAAGAACAGCTCCACCGCGCCGAGCTCTTCGCCGTCCGGCACGCGCACGTCCAGCTCGATGCGCGCCTCTCCGACCAGATGCGGTGCGATGCGCGGCGAGACGATGCGAATGCCGAAGGGATCGGTGCCTGCGTTGACGAAAATGTCGTCGCCGGCGATCGGCTGATCGGAGGCGTCGAGCGCCACCGCGCGGATGCGGCGCAGGTGCGGCACGATGCCGAAATCGAGATCGAGCGCGTACGGCGCGGCGCGGCGCACCGCGAGCTTCCGTCCATCGAGCCAGAACTCGACCGCCTTGATCCCTTCGCCGGAAAGCAGCGTTTCGACCGTCTGAATGCCGCTGACGATGCCGCCGTCCGCCGGGGGAATGATCCGCAGGGCCGGCTTCTTCGGCTCGGCGATCGGTGCCGCCGCGGGAATCGACGCGGTGGCCGCCGCCGTCGCCGCGGGCGTCGCGCTCGCGATCTGTGGCGTCTCCGCTTCGAAGACCTCCGGAACCGTCAGCGCATTCTCGACGACCGTCTCCGCGCCGCCATTCGCGTCGGTGATCTTGATGCGCGAGACGTAATCATTCGGCCGGAGAAAACGGTCGATGACGATCGGCAGCCTCTCTCCCTGCGTGTCGCCGGGAAAATCGAAGCGGTAGCGGTATTTCTCCCACAGCTGCTCTTCCTTCAGCACTTCGCCGATCACATCGATCGTGTACACCTCGGCGCCGTTGACCTCCGCCGCCTTCAGCTGATTGCGCGGAATCAGCAGCGCCATCTGCACGTCCGTGCGGCTCCCTTTCTTCGACGGATACTTCACGCTGAAGTCGGCATCGAGCTTCGGCGCGTTCGGATTGGCGATGACCATCGAGCGGAGGATCTTCTGCGCGTCCTCCTGCTGCTTCGCTTCCGGCGGCTCGAAGAGACGCAGCAGATCGACGCGCAGCTGCACCATCTGCGTGATCGCCTGCATCACTTCCTGCCCGTCCTTGCACTCCATCTGAATGCGGCTGATCGACGCGTACGGACTCATCGAGGCAGGGGCCTGCGTCGAGCGGCGCGGCCGCGCCTCCTCGACGTCGGACGGATTGTCGATCGCCACGAGCTCATTGATGGCCATCGTGCCGGCGAGCGGATTCCAGAGCCGGTAATCGCCGCCGCCGCGCGGCTTGAAAAAGACCAGGCGCAACTCCGCGCCGATGTTCGGCACGACCTCGTATTTCCATATCTCCAGCGGCTGCAGCACGCGCGCACAATCGGCGCGCACGACCGCATCGGGAGGGCCGTGCAGCAGGAACATCTTCGCGCGGTCGGTATTGATCTGCTTGAACTGCTGCTTGGCGACGTCGAGCCGGTTGTAATAGATCTCCTTGAAGCGGCCGGTGCCTCCCTGCATCAGATCGCGGCGGCGCCAGAACTCGTCGACGAATGCATCGCGCTGCTGATCGGTTTCGAGCGTGAGGAACGTGTCGAGCTCGGCGTCGAAGATGATCGGCGTGACGTTGCCGACGAAGTCCTGGTGACGGACGTCGAGTTTCGCAATCCGGTCCCGACGCTCGCGCCTCGACAACTTGCGCAGCGTCTCGACCGTTTCGCCGGGCTGCTTCGTCTCTTGTGGTGGCGGAGCGGTTTGCCCGAGTATGGTGGTGGCGAGCGCGAACGACAGAACGGCCACGGTTTTCATGATGGTTTTGCCAGTGTGATGCGGATTTACCTCGACAACAACGCTACGACGGCGATTCACCCGGACGTGCTCCGCGCGCTCGAAAGCTCGCTGCGCGACGTCTACGGCAATGCGTCGTCCGTTCATCGAGAAGGCCAGTCTGCGCGCCGTGCGATCGAAAGCGCGCGCGAGTCGGTCGCGCGACTGATCGGCGCGACCGCACGTGAGCTCGTATTCACCAGCGGCGGGACCGAGTCTAACAATGCGGCCATTTTTGGAGCCGTACCGCGGGACGGACGTTTCCACATTGTCACGAGCGCAATCGAACATCCTTCGGTGGCCGAAGCAGTTCGCGAGCTCGAGCGTCGCGGCCATGACGTGACGTGGATTGCGCCGTCCCGTGATGGGGCCATTGCAGCCTCTGCCGTGATCGAGGCATTGCGCGACGACACGAAGCTCGTGACCGTCATGGCCGCGAACAATGAGACCGGCGTCTTACAGCCGGTCACGGAAATCGGCGCCGCGACGCGTGCGCGCGCCATTCATTTCCACGTCGACGGCGTACAGGCCGCTGGAAAAATCGCTCTCGCCGTCGAAGCGATCGGCTGCGACACGCTCTCGATAAGCGCCCACAAAATGCACGCGCCGAAAGGAATCGGCGCGTTGTACGTGCGCCGCGGCACGAACATGAGCACGCATCTCTTCGGCGGCGCACAGGAACGCCGCCGCCGCGCCGGAACCGAAAACGTGCCGCTCGCCGTCGCCTTCGGCGTCGCCGCGTCGCTGCCGCCGGCCGCAACGGAGATCGCGGCATTGCGTGATTTTTTCGAATCGCAACTGAGCGCCGTCACGATCAACGGCCGCGACGTGCCGCGCCTCCCGAATACCTCGAACGTCACGTTTCACGGCGCCGACGGGGAAGGAATCGTCATCGGTCTCGATCTCTCCGGCATCGCCGCCTCGACCGGCTCCGCCTGCTCCTCCGGAAGAATCGAACCGAGCCCCGTGCTGCTGGCCATGGGCCTGACCCCCGAGGAAGCGAAAGCCACTGTCCGTTTCTCCCTCTCGCGCTTCACGACGAAAGCAGAGCTGGAGAGAACGGTGTCGGTGTTGAAAGACCTGGTCCCGCGCGCAAAAGCGTAGCGCGCAGCAACGTAGCGCCGCCTTCCAGGCGGCCGGCCCGCGGGCTTCCAGCCCTCCCCGCCGGCACGATGCCGGCGCAACGGCCGGCTGGAAGGCGGCGCTACGCGGATCGCTCAATCCCACACGCAATACTGCTTGCTGCTGGCTGGTTTTGCGTGGCATTGTTGGGATCGACTACGGGTCCCCGTCCAGAACCATGTCCGACAAAGCCGTCCTTCAGGGCGATCTCACGAGGATTCAGCTTCCTGATGTCCTCAGTTTCCTGGCGATGATCCGTGCCGGCGGAAAGCTCGTCGTCCGCCGAGCCAACCTCGAGCGTTCCATTCATTGGAAAGAGGGCGAAATCGTCTTCGCCAGCTCCAACTCCCCGGAGCACTCCCTCGGGCAGTTTCTGCTCCGCAACGGCAAGATCAATCAACAGCAGTACGACGAATCGAAACGCCGCGTCACCCCGCAGCTCCGCCACGGAAAACTCCTCGTGCAGATGGGGGCGATCTCGCCCAAAGACCTCTGGTGGGGCGTCAAGAACCAGGTCCTCGAGATCATCTACTCGCTGTTTACGTGGAAAGACGGCGAGTTCGCGTTGTATGACTCCGTCGAAGACCTCGCGCAAGAACGGATCATGCTCCAGATCAACACCTCGAGCGTGATCATGGAAGGCATCCGCCGCCTCGACGAATCGGCGCGCATCAAAGAGAAGATCCCGAGCCTCGACGTCATTTTCGTCAAAGTGCCGGGCGTCGTTCCCGACTTCGGCGCGCTCGACATGACCGACGTCGAGATGGCCGTCTACACCAACATCGACGGCACCTTGAACGTCCGCGAGCTCACCGGCCGCAGCGACCTCACCGAGTTCGAAGTCACGCGCATCCTCTTTCAGCTCCTTTCCGCGCGCCTCATCGAGATCGCGCCGGAAGAGAAATCGTTCCGCCCGGTCTTCCTCGACGTCGAGGATTCGCCGGAACTGCTGAAAGTGATCTCCACCTACAACGACATGTTCGGACGTCTCTTCGAAGCGCTCGAACGGCGGGTCGGCGAGGATCAGGCGCGCGAGATTTTCATGACCATCCTGCAGAACGCCGAGACCGACGAGCTGTGGGCCGGCGTCTTCTTCGATCAGTACGGCCGGTTCGACGAGAACATGCTCATCGCCAACATCTCCGAGCTGCCGTTCGAACGCCGCAAGACCGTGCTCGATGAAGGACTGAACACGCTTCTGTCCGTGCAGCTCTTCGAGGTGTCCCAGCATCTCGATCAGGCCGGCAAAGTCGACGTCTTCCGCTTCATCAGCGACCAGAAAGCGTCGCTGGAGAAGATCACGGCATGAGCGTGCCGACGGGGCAGGTGGTCTGGTATGTCAGCGGCCGCTTTTACGTTCCGAACGGCAGCACCGCGATCTACGACGCCGGGTTTTTCCTCCACCTGCCGATCCTCGGCGCCGATCTCACCAATCAATTCACATTCCTCGCGCAGCCGTTCACGTCGAAGGATTTCTACAACGGCGATCTGAAGATCGGCATCGATCCGGTCGGCGAGTTCAGCGTCTTCTACCAGGAGACGCCCACCGCGACGTACGACGATCCGCAATCGTTCGGACACGGACTCCGCATCGCCACATTCCGCCGCGTGTCGATCGTCGCGGGCGTCGAGATCGCGAGCGTCGCGCAGACGAACGTCTTTTCGTCGGTGCTCACGTCGAGTACGCCGTTCACGTACAACGACGTGCTCTACGACTTCGCGGAACTGCTGCCGCATGGCGTGACGCAATGGGGCACGGCCAGCACGAACATCATCACCCCTCCGCCCGATGGCTATGCGACGGTGATTCCGTTCGTCGGCTCCGCCATTGCGGTCGGGCGTTAGCTGCTATCCTCCGCGAAAATGTTTCCCACGCTCATCAAGATCGGCAATTTCGAGCTCACCACCTTCGGCCTGATGATGTTCCTCGCGTTCATCACGGCCGGCTGGATTCTTGCCCGACAGTTCAAGCACTACCGCCTCGGCGAGGAGCTCGCATCGTCGATGGTCGTCTATGCCGCGATCGGCGGCATCGTCGGCGCGAAGGTCTACTACGCGATTCTCTTCAAAGACTGGCATCTGCTCTTCGATCGCGCGGGACTGGTCTGGTACGGCGGTCTGATCGGCGGCTTTCTCGCGTGCTCGTTTCTGATCTGGCGGCACAAAGTCGACTACCTCACGGCCGCCGACGCCGCCGCGCCGGCGCTCTCGATCGGTTATGCCCTCGGCCGCATCGGCTGCTTTCTGGTCGGTGACGATTACGGACGCCCGACCGATGCCTGGTACGGCATCGCCTTTCCGAAAGGTGCGCCGCCGACCACTGCCGATTCGCTGCGCGATTTCGGCGTGAACATCGATCCGTCGATCCCCGGCTATCAGGTGCTGAAGGTCCACCCGACGCAGCTGTACGAGACCACCGCCGCGCTGATCATGTTCGGCCTGCTGCTGTGGCTCAATCGCCGTCCGCACCGCCGCGGCCTCGCCTGGGGCCTCTTCCTGATTCTGCTCGGCATCGAACGTTTTCTCGTCGAGATCGTCCGCGCGAAGGACGACCGTTTCTTCGGCTCCTTCACGGTCGCGCAGATCATTTCGGCGATTCTCGTGGTGGCGGGACTGGTGTTCGTGGTGCGCTCGCGCGGCGAGCGGCGGGTCACTCCCGCATAGGCACGATCGGCACGACGATCCCCGGCTCTTCGTTCTGCATCGTCAGCCGCAGCTTCGAGCTTTCGAGCGGCACCGCTTCGAGCTGCTTGAGCTCTCCCAGTTCCTTGCCGCTGCCCGAGAGCCTCTGCAGCTCTTCGCCTTTCGGCCAGAGCCGCGTATCGACGGACCGGATCACGCGGTTGTAGCTCTCGACGCTCTTGCGCAGCTGTTCGCCGACGTTCGTGAGGTGCTCCATGACGGTCACGAAGCGATTGAAGAGATCGACGGCGGCGTCGTGCATCCGCTTCGCGTTCTCCTCGGTCTTCTCCGCTTTCCACCCCGCGGCGACGGCGCGCAACAGCGGCAGCAGAACGGTGGGCGAGGCGAGGAAGATGCGGCGTTCGGCGGCGTATTCGAGGAGGCCGAGGTCGGTGGCGAGGCCGGCGGAGAGGAAATGCTCGCCCGGGATGAACATGACCGTGAAGTCGAGCGTCTCGCCGATGCTGGCCTGATAGTCGCGCTTCGAAAGCGCATCGATGTGGCGGCGCAGATTCTTCGCGTGCTGTTCGAGGAGCGCGCGCTTGCGCGTCTCGTCGGTTTCGTTGCAGGCGCTGATGTACTCGGTGAGCGGCGCCTTCGCGTCGACCGCGATCACCTTCTGATTCGGCAGATGCACGATCACGTCGGGACGCAGGCGGCGCCCTTCCTCGGTCATGAACGTCTGCTGCACCTCGAAATCGCGGCAGTACTCGCTCATGCCGGCCAGCTCGATGCAGCGCTTGAGCGACATCTCGCCCCATGAGCCCTGGACGGTGGGGGAGGTGAGCGCGGTCGCCAGACGGGCCGCTTCGCGCTGCGCTGCTTCCTGCACCTGCACGAGATTGCGGATCTGCTCCTGCAGCCCGCCGTAGATCGCGTTGCGGGTGTTCTCGCTCTTCATCAACTCGCCGCGATAGTTCTCCACCATCTCGCGCATCGGCCGCAGCAGTGCGTCGATCTCGGCCTTCTTCGTTTCGAGCGAGCCGTCGATCTGCGTCTTGCTGGTCTGCACCAGCGATTCCGCCACCGTGCGAAACGCGCGATGCGCGAGCGCCGCGAACGTCTCCTCGGTCTGCTTGTGATTGGTGAGGCGCTGTTCGATCTCGAGCACGCGCGTCTCGGCGATGGCCCGTAATTGCTGCGCCTCTTCGACGCGCGACTGCATTTCGAGCCGCGACGTTTCACTGCGCTCGCGTTCCGCGTGCAGCAGCATCTCGGCCCGTTCGCGCTCATTGCGCGCCACGGCTTCGCTCCGTTCGCGCTCCTGGCGCACGAGCAGTTCGCTGCGTTGACGCTCGTTCACCGCCAGGTCGCGTTCTGCCAGAGCCCGCTGCGCGTCCGCGCCTTTTCTCGCGCTCCCGACCACCCACCCCACGACCGCGCCGACGAGCAGCGCAATCATTCCGAGAAACAACGCCGTCAGTGTCATGCCCGTGATGATAACGCGCGCAACGCGCGCACCACGCGGCCGACTTCCGCCGAGTCATTGTAGAAATGGGGCGAAAACCGCAGCATTCCTTCGCGCGGCGCGCAGACGATCTGCTGTTCTTCGAGTTGCCGGTGGTACCACAGCAGCGACTTCCCGGCCTCTTTTTCTACTGTTGGTGGAATCGCTCCGACAATCGCCGATTGAATCGGCCGCGGCGAGCCGAGACGCCAGCCGGCCTCTTCGATTCCGTCCGCAAGCTCGTTTGCGAGCTGCAGTGTCCGCGTCGCGATCTCGTCGATCCCGATCTCCAGCAGCAGGTCCAGCGAGGCGCGCAGGCCGTAGATGCCGTTGGTGTTGAGCGATCCCGCTTCGAAGCGACGCGCGTTCGGCAGCCAGGCCGTGCCGCAATCGATGAACTTTCCCTTGCGGTCGACGTTCGTCCAGCCGTGTTCCATGACCTGCAACCGTTCGAGCGCGTCGGCGGCGACATAGAACAGCGCCGCCCCTTCCGGTCCGCACATCCACTTGTGGCCGTCCGCCGCAAGAAAATGAATGCGCGCGCGATGGACGTCGATCGGCAGGACGCCGACGCTTTGAATCGCGTCGACGCTGAACAACACATGGTGTTTCGCGCAGAGTGCGCCGATGGCCTCGAGGTCCGCGGTGAAGCCGTGATGAAACGCGACGGATGAGACCGACACGATGCGCGTGCGCGCATCAATCAGCGGAGCGATCTCCCCGGCGGTTGCGCTCGCCGCGACGCGCGTTTCCACGCCGCGCCGCTTCAATGCGAGCCACGGAGTCCAGTTCGACGGAAACTCCATCGCCGTCGTGACGACGTTGTCGCCTTCCTCCCACGACAGCCCTTCCGCGACGAACGACAACCCTTCCGAGGTGTTCTTCAGAATCGCGATCTCATTCGGCTGGGCGCCGAGAAGACGAGATGCGGCCTCGCGCAAACGGTCGTACTCCGCATACCAGTCGCGCCAGTGCAACGCGCCGAAATCGCGCTGATCGCGTGCGTGCTTCTCCATCGCCTCACAGGCGCGGACGGACAAAGGACCGACGGCCGCGTGATTGAAGTAGATGAGGTTCTTCGTAATGGGAAAGAGATCGCGATGCATGCGGACTCATTGTGCCTCGGCGCGCGCCGGCCTAGTACTCCCGTAATCGCGCCTGATACGCGTCGTACGACGCCCGCATGTCTTCGATCGTGTCGCCGCCGAATTTCTCCTGCATGGCGTTCGCGAGCACGATGGCCAGCATCGCCTCGCACACCACGCCGCAGGCCGGCACCGCCGTGACGTCGCTCCGCTCCCACTGCGAGCGATGCGCCTCGCGCGTCTCCGTATCCACGGACGGAAGACCGCGCCGCAGCGTCGAGATCGGCTTCATGAAGGCGCGCACGACCACGTCTTCGCCGTTCGTCACCCCTCCTTCGAGGCCGCCGGCGCGATTCGTTTCGCGGTAATACCGTCGTTCCGGATCGAAGTAGATCGGGTCATGCACCTCGGAGCCGATCCGTCGTGCCGCACCGACGCCGTCGCCGATCGCCACCGCCTTCACCGCGTGAATCGAGAGAATCGCCTGCGCGATTTTCCCGTCGAGCTTTTCGTTCCACTGCACGTACGAGCCGAGACCGATCGGAACGCCGCGCGCGGCGACGACGATCGTGCCGCCGAGCGTCTCGCCCGCTTCCTTCGCGCGATCGACTTCCGCGATCATCGCCGCTTCGTGCGCGGCGTTGATTGCGCGCAAAGGCGAGTCGTCATCGACAGCGCCGAGCTCGTCCCACGTCGGCGCGTAATCGGGATCGCCCGCGGGACCGACCGAGGCGACACCGGAGCGCACCTCGATGCCGAACGCGCGCAGCAGCGCTTTCGCAATCGCGCCGGCCGCAACGCGGCTTGCGGTCTCGCGCGCGGAAGCGCGTTCCAGCACGTCGCGCAGATCGCGGCGGTCGTACTTCATCCCGCCCGGCAGATCGACGTGTCCCGGACGCGGTGCGTGCACGCGGCGTTTGTGTGCCTCCGGCTCGTTCACGTCCCACGGATCCATCGAGCCTTTCCAGTTCTCGTAGTCGCGATTCCGAATCACCATCGCGATCGGACCGCCGAGCGTTTCTCCGCCGCGCACGCCGCCGGCGAGCTCTGCTTCATCCGATTCGATCTTCATCCGTCCGCCGCGCCCGTAGCCGTGCTGGCGGCGTTTGAGATCGAGATTGATGCGCTCGCGGTCGAGCGGCAATCCGGCCGGGATGCCGGTGATCAGAATCGTGAGCTGTGGTCCGTGCGATTCGCCTGCACTTCGAAAATTCATCGGCGGGAGTGTAGCGGTGGTTGAGGACTGCCTGCTGCCGGATTGTCGTGTTACCATCGCCGCGTCATGACGAACCACACGGAGAACGAGACCGCGCAGAGCCTCACCGCCGGCTCGTGTCTTTGGCTCGTCTGAGTCCCGCCTTCCTTCTCCTCTGATCTCTCCCTGGCGTCCCTGGCGATGGTGTCTCTGAACTTCGCCTGCGCACCCGACGAGACGAGCACAAAGAGGATTGCCCATGATCACCGTCGTCGATAACTACGACTCTTTCACCTACAACCTGGTTCAGCAGATCGAGCGCCTTGCGGGCGAGCGTCTGCAGGTCATCCGCAACGATGAATTCGAGCCCGAGCAGCTCCTCGCCGCGAAGCCGCGCGCGCTCGTGATCTCGCCCGGCCCCGGCACTCCGGCGCGCGCGGGCCGCTGCATCGAGCTCATTCGCACGAACACCACCATTCCGCTTCTCGGCGTTTGTCTCGGCCATCAGGCCATCGCCGAGGCGTTCGGCGCGCAGGTCGTGCGCGGCGCATTGCCGGTGCACGGAAAAATCAGCGAGGTGCGGCACAACCACCAGCGCCTCTTCGAACGCTGTCCCGCGCCGATGCAGACCGCGCGGTACCACTCGCTCGTCGTCGCCCGCGACACGCTGCCCGATTTTCTCGTCGTCGATGCGGAGACGGACGACGGCGCGATCATGGCGCTCTCGCACAGCGAGCGGCCGATCTATGGGATTCAATTTCATCCCGAGTCGTACGGCACATCCGGCGGCGATCGCGTGATCCAGAACTTTCTCGCCGTGACGCGCGGAGGTGCCGCGTGATCGCCGCCGCCATCAAGAAAGCGGTCGACGGCCAGCACCTCGGTCGCGACGAAATGCACGAAGTCTTCAGCTACGTGATGGACGGTCATGCGTCCGACGTTGCGAAGTCCGCGTTACTCGTCGCGTTGCGCATGAAAGGCGAGACCGCCGAGGAGATCACCGGGGCGGCGCTGGCGATGCGCGAACGCGTGACGCCGCTCGAGCTCGACGAGGATTCGCGGGCGAACCTCGTCGACACCTGCGGCACGGGCGGCGACGGACGCGGCACGTTCAACATCTCCACGCTCGCGGCGATTGTCGCGGCCGGCGCCGGTGCGAACGTCGCGAAGCACGGCAATCGCGCGGTCTCATCGTCGTGCGGAAGCGCGGATGTGCTCTCCGCTCTCGGCGTGCACATCGATCTCGATGCGCCGCGCATGGCGCACGTGCTGCGCAATGCCGGCATCGCGTTCCTCTTCGCGCCGAAACTGCATCCCGCGATGGCCGCGGTTGCGAGCGTTCGCAAAGAGCTCGGCGTGCGGACGATTTTCAACGTGCTCGGACCGCTCACGAACCCGGCGTTCGCGAGACGCCAGGTGCTCGGCGTCTACTCCGAACGGCTCGTCGAGACGGTCGCGCGCGTGCTCTCCGCCCTCGGCGCGGAGCACGCCATGGTGGTCCACAGCCGCGATGGGCTCGATGAGATCTCGATCTCCGCGGCCACGCAGGTCTGCGAAGTGCGCGACGGCGACGTGGTGTCGTATGAAGTGACCCCCGAGGAGCTCGGTCTCGGGCGACATTCGATCGAAAGCGTGGCCGGCGGCGATGCCCGCGCGAACGCCGCGATCGCGCGCGACATCCTGAGCGGCGCGAATGGCGCGCGGCACGACGTCGTCGTCGCGAATGCCGGGGCCGCGTTGTACGTCGGCGGACTCGCGCCGACGTTGCGGGACGGGGTTGCGCTCGCGAAGGAGTCGCTGCACAGCGGACGCGCACGGGCGAAACTGCAGGATCTCGTACGCGAGTCGAATGCAATCGGAGGTGCGGCATGAGCACCACCGCACAGGCCGATGTCCTGCTGCGCATCGTCGAGAAAACGCGCGAGCGCCTGAGCGCAGAACCGAAAGCCGATCGCAAGGCAGCCGAGGCGATGGCCGATCAGAAGACGCCGTTCGCGTTTCGCGCGGCGCTGGCATGCGATGGCGTGAACATCATCAGCGAGATCAAATCGGCGTCACCGTCGGCCGGCTCGATCGTCGAAACCCCCGACGTCGAAGCCATCGCGCGTGAATACGTACGCGGCGGTGCGGCGGCGATGTCGGTGGTCACCGAGCGCGATTTCTTCAACGGCTCGCGCGAGTGGCTGTTGCGTGCGCGAACGGCGAGCGGGCTGCCGGTGGTGATGAAGGATTTCATCATCGAGCCGTCGCAGATCGTGCGTGGCGTGGCGGCGGGGGCGGACGCGATCCTGTTGCTCGCCTCGCTGCTCGAGGCGGCCAGACTTCGCGACTTCATCGCGCTGCTCGAAGCGTACGGTTGCGACGCGCTCGTCGAAGTGCATGACGAAGCGGAGCTCGAACGCGCGGTCACCGCGGGCGCGCGGCTGATCGGCGTCAACAATCGCGACCTGCGCGATTTCAAGGTCGATCTGGCCACGTCGGAACGACTCGGTGCGCTGATGCCGACGGACGTGATCCGCGTCGCGGAGAGCGGCATCCAGTCGCATGCGGACGTAGAGCGATTGCGCAACGCCGGCTTCCACGCGTTTCTCGTCGGCGAGTCGCTGTTGCGGCAAAGCGATCGCGCGGCCGCCGTTCATGCGCTGGTGCACGGATGACGCTCGTCAAGATCTGCGGTCTGACGCGCGCGGAAGACGCCGAGCGGGCCGCGCAACTCGGCGCTGACTACCTCGGCTTCGTTTTCGTTCGAGAGTCGCCGCGCTGCGTCGATGCCGAATTCGTGCGCGGCATCGGCGGCGCGAAAAAAGTCGGCGTATTCCGTAATGCGCCGCTCGATGAAATGGAGCGCGTCGCGAAGGTCGCGCGACTCGATCTCATCCAGCTGCATGGCCACGAAAGCGAAGACGACGTTCGCGCGCTCGCGTTGCCGGTGATCAAAGCATTTCATGTCGAGGATGCTCTGCCGCAAACGAATACCGCGGCGCAGTACGTGATGTTCGACACCGGCGGCGGCACCGGCCGCAGGTTCGACTGGACGCTGCTCGCGGAGTACGACCGCGCCAGACCGTTCTTTCTCGCCGGCGGAATCACGCCGGACAACGTCGAGGACGCGCTGCGCGCGCGGCCGTATGCGATCGATCTCTCCAGCGGCGTCGAGCGCGCGCCCGGCATCAAAGACCACCATCAACTTCAACGTCTGTTCGAAAGAGTGAAACGATGACTGCAGTCTCCCTTCCGGATCGCCACGGCTTCTTCGGCCGGTTCGGCGGCAAGTTCGTTCCCGAAACCCTGATGGCCGCGCTCGACGAGTTCGAACGCGCGTACAGGAAACTGTCGAAGGACAAGGAGTTCCGCCGCGAGCTCCAGGACGTCCTCTCCGATTTCGTCGGTCGCCCGACGCCGCTCACGCGGGCGCAGCGTTTCGCCTCGTTGTGCGGAGATTTCACGCTGTATCTGAAGCGCGAAGACCTCAATCACACCGGCGCGCACAAGATCAACAACGCCATCGGCCAGGCCCTGATCGCGAAGCGGATGGGCAAGCAGCGCATCATCGCGGAGACCGGCGCCGGCCAGCACGGCGTTGCCACCGCCACCGCCTGCGCGCTCCTCGGCCTGCAATGCGTGGTCTACATGGGCGAAGTGGACATGGCCCGGCAGGAGCTCAACGTCTTCCGCATGCGCCTCCTGGGCGCGGAAGTCGTGCCGGTGGCGAGCGGCAGCCGCACGCTGAAAGACGCCATCAACGAGGCCATTCGCGACTGGGTCACGAACGTCCGCACCACGCACTACATCATCGGCTCGGTCCTCGGGCCGCATCCCTATCCGCGCGTCGTGCGTGATTTCCAGGCCGTGATCGGACGTGAGGCGCTCGCGCAGTTGAAAAAGAAAATCGGCGTATTGCCCGATGTCGCGGTCGCATGCGTCGGCGGCGGCTCGAACGCGATCGGTCTCTTCTACGAGATGCTGCCGCACGCGTCGATCCGTTTGATCGGCGTCGAAGCGGGTGGACGCGGACCGCAACTCGGTTCGCACGCCGCCCGTTTTTCCGGCGGCGCCCTGGGCGTGCTGCACGGCACGCGCTCGATGGTGCTGCAGGACGAAGCCGGACAGATCGCGGAGACGCATTCGATCTCCGCCGGTCTCGACTACCCGTCCATCGGTCCCGAGCACGCGTATCTGCAGGAGAGCGGCCGCGTCGAATATCACGATTGCGAGGACGAGCTCGCACTCGAGGCGTTCCACAAGTTGAGCGAGACCGAGGGAATCATCCCGGCACTCGAATCGGCGCATGCGCTCGGGTATCTGCTGCGGCATGGCAAAGCGCTCCCGAAAGACGCGGTGGTGATCGCGAATCTCTCGGGACGCGGCGACAAGGATGTGCCGCAGATCGCGGCGCTGGAGAACCGGGCATGAATCGCATCGACCTGCTCTTCCGGCAACTCGAGAAGCAGAAGCGCTGCGGCCTGATCGCCTACGTCACGTGCGGTGATGGCAACACCGTCGACATCGTCCGCGAGCTCGAGGCGGCGGGCGCCGATGCAATCGAGCTCGGCATTCCGTTTTCCGATCCGATCGCCGACGGCCCGGTCATTCAGGCCGCCGCGCAACGCGCTCTCGCGAAAGGGACCACCACGCGCGATGTCTTTGCGATGGCCAGGGAGCTTCGCGAGACGAGCACGATTCCCCTCATCGCGTTTTCGTATCTGAACCCGGTGATGCGTTACGGCGTCGAGGCGTTCGCGCGCGATGCGAAGGCGGCCGGCATCGACGGCGTGCTGCTGACGGATCTCCCTCCCGAAGCAGCGACCGATCTCCGCCAGGCCATGCATGCGGAAGGCCTCGGCACCATCTTTCTGCTTGCACCGACCTCCACCGATGCGCGCATCCGGAGCATCGACCGGAGCTCGGACGGCTTCGTCTATTACGTCTCGACGACCGGCGTCACCGGCACGCGCAGCGAGCTCGATCCCGCGCTCATCGCCCGTCTCGAAGAAGTGCGCGCGAAGCTGAAGCATCCGATCGCGGTCGGCTTCGGCATCTCGAAGCACGAGCACTATCTCGCGCTGCGCGAGCGCTGCGACGCCATCGTCGTCGGCAGCGCTATTGTGCGGGCGGTGGGAGAGGGACGTCCGCCGGGAGAGGTGGTACGGCAGATCCTGGGAAGGTAGCGGGGCGTACGCGCTGTGCGGCCCGTGCGGCCGCACAGATCTCGCCGTACAACTCGCGCGCGCGACGCTTGCGGAACGAGAAGCGGATCTCCGCTTTCGAGCGGCGTCCGAAGACGGTGATGACGTCGATGCCGAAGATCAGGCGCAGAAAAAACGCGATCAGGAACGGCGTGGCCATGACGAAGAACGTGGCCGCGCCTTCGAAGCTCCCGCCGCCGCCGATCGACGCGACCATGCCGCCGATGGTGATGAAGAACGCGGCGAAGATGCCGGTGATCAGCAGGAACGCGAGCCCGCGCCGTCGATGGAACGTGACCAGCCGGATGTCGTCGTAGAACACGCGATGCCGGATGAGCTCGAACTGCTGCGAGCTGTCGATTTCGATGCCGTCCGCGGTTTGATACACGGTTTCCCGCGAGCTGATCGTCGAGGCGCGGCTGATGCGCTTGCGTCGCGGCGGAGTCTTCATTGCATCGCCCCGATCACCATCAAGGCGATGAACGTCGCACCGCCGAGAATGCAGAGTGCGCCGAAAACGATCGCCACGTACATGCCGGCGACCGGGTCGCCGATCTCGCGCCGCTGTCGGATCGCTTTCCGCGCATAGACGATCCCCAGAATCCCGAGCGGAATGCCGAGGATGTAGACGATGAGGATGGCGAAGACGAGCGACAGCCTGGCCATCGACGCGTAATCGCGAATGCGTCCCGCGACGCCGTACGACGAGCCTTCCGCCCGCGCGCGCTCGAAGCACGCCGGGCAGAACGATCCTTCGCCGACGTTCATCTCACAGAGCGAGCAGATGAAGATGCCGCAGCGCTCGCACGACGTCACCGCCGCATTGCGCGCGTGATTCGCGCACGCATTGGCCCCTTCGGGTCCGGTGACCGCGACTTCGATGACGCGCAGCCGCTTCTCCGGCGGCGTGAAGGCGGTCGCCTCGAAGGAACGATTGCAGTGGCGGCAGGTGATCGCGCCCGAGCGGATGTCTTCCGCCGGAAGCGTGAAGCGGCACAGCGGACATTGCGGCCCCACGTACAGGGCACCGGGAGCGGGAGTGGCCATCGTCAAGTCGTCAGTAGGTGTCGACCACGCGTGTCGTGGCGATCATGTCGTGCAGCGTGGTTTTCTCTTTCGTGAAGATCGCCGGCAGGTAATCGAAAATGCCGACGCAGCCCATGAGCATCTTGCCGAACGCGCGGCCCCAGCACTGGCCGTTCGACATCGGCGTGCCGTCCGCGCGTACGACGCGGATCTTCATGACGCTCTTGCCGATGGTCTGGCCGTTCTTCCTGCTGAACATCAGCGCCTCGTAAAACGGCGTCGCGAAAATCATGGCGATGTACGCGGGGCCGGCGATCCAGAGATTCGGCTCGCCGCCCTGCACGGCCGGCAGCATCCACGCGGCCAGGAACACGAGGTACAACGGCATCACGACGATCAGGCCGTCGATGAAGATCGCCCCGAACCGCTTGCCGACCCCGGCGTAATTCAGCACGGTCATGTCGACGCCCGAGCGAACGTCCATCAACTGCTCGGTCTTGCACGTGGCACAGTAGGGAAGGCCTTTGATGTCGACCAGACAATCGCGGCAGAACGTCGCTCCGCAGCGCGAGCAGCGGCGTACGCCTTCCGACACGTCGACGTGGTTGCGGCAAAGCATCGAAATCACCTCGTGAATGGATTGGACTGTGCGGACATCCTACCTTACGGCCGCAGGCCGGCGCCCAGCATCTTCATGCGGATTGAAGAGAACCGCCGTGAGGTCGCGCACGAGATTCTCGCCGCTGATCTGTTCTTCCTCGATGTCGAGTTTGTGGCGATAGGTCTTCGCCACCTCTTCCATGAGGTCGTAACGCGCGGCAGGGGTCATGCGCTCGGCGCGCAGGCAGAGCGCGAGCAGGAACTCGCGTTCGTCGAGGCTGATGCGATGGCGGATGAGACGCAGAACGCGCGGCGTGCGCAGGCTGTTGTGGCGCCGCTCGGCCGCGAGTTGTCCCGTGTACGAAAGCGTCTGCGCGTCGCGCACGACCAGCGTGTCGGCGACGAGATCGCCGAGACGGCGGCGCGCATCGTTGGTCAGCATCGTCAGTGCACCGACGCCGTAGAACGCCGGCATCGTGTCGAGGATGCGCACGATGTTGCGGACCAGCGACTGATGCAGCGAGACCGGCAGGCCGCGCGCGTCGATCACGCGCAGGCGCAACGCGCGTTTTCCGGGCGTGCGCCCCTGAAACTTCACTTCCCACAGCACGTGCCATCCCCACGTGATCACGAAATTGAGCGTGATCGTGAGGGCCATGGCGATGCCGGACGGGAGCAGAAAGATCATGATCGCGCCGCCCGCGCTGGAGAGGGCCGTGATGATGAGCCAGTCGATCATCAGCGCCAGGAAGCGGCTCCCGAAACCGGCCGGCTCGAGACGGATGTGCACGTGCTCGGGCGTGATGATGTCGAGCTCTTTCATTCGAGACCCTCACCGCTCACGCGCCGCAGGAAGAGATAGACGATCAGGCCGAGAAAGAGCATCGCCGCGACGAAGATCTTCAGCTCGTACGGAATCGTTTTCGCGGAGAACTGCGAGAACGATCCTTCGATGAGCCCGGCGCAGACGAGCGTGAGCATCGTGCCGAGCATCATTCGCCAGACGCTCGGCAGCACGCGCCGCAACGACGCGCCGCGCGAGAGTGCGCCGGGCAGCAGCAGTGCGCGTCCGACGACGATGCCGGCTGCGCCGCCGAAGATGATCGACGGCAGTTCCAGCGCGCCGTGCGGGCCGACCCAGGCGAGGAAGAAAACCGAGACGCCGTCGAGCACGTACATCGTGCCGACCGCGCCGAGAATCACGCCGTTGTAGAAAAGGATCACGAAGCCCATCACCAGCGTCAGCGCGCCGAGGCTGAAGGCGAGGAAGGCCACCTGAATGTTGTGCGTGTAGAGCGAGGCTCCGAACAGCATCGCCTTCTCGAGATTGTCGATCCGCTCTTCGCCGCTCTCGATTTTCTCGACGCGCTCTTTCGGGCTCTCGCTGAAAAACATCTGCGGGATGAGCCGCTCGCCGTTGGCCGGATCGATCAGCACCGCGATGCTCCCGAACAGCGCACCGGCGACGAACGCGAGCGTGGCCAGCCAGACCGACGTCCGTTGCTTTCGAAACGCCGCCGGGATCTCGCGAAGGATCAGATGGACGAACGTCGCCCAGATCGGCGTCTCGTGCGCGGCGCGATAGATCAGCCGATACGCGCGCCCGGTCAGTTGATTGAGATGCCCGAGCACTTCCGGATTGGCGGTGTAGGAGCGCGCGCGATTCAGATCGGAGCACGTCCGCCGATACAACTCGACCAGCTCCGTCATCTCCCCCCGCGACAACTCGACGTCATCCGCGCGGTCGAGCAGCCGCAGCAGCGAGTCCCAAACGGGACGACGTTCGTTGAGAAAACGTTCAATGTTCATGGGGTTCGGGAGTCGGTAGTCGGTAGTCGGTTGTCGGGAGCTGACGTCGTGGAGGCGGCACGGTTCGTCGCAACGGCGGTCGAAGACACGACGACCCGTGCTCCCGACAACCGACTACCGACACCCGATCTCCGCTTCATAACATCTGCCTCCGCTTCACATCGATGTACGCGTTCACGGCATCCACGCCCCAGTCGACGGCAGTCGATTCGACCACCATCGCGCCGCGGGCGCGGAGCTCGCGCATCAATTCGATGCGGCCGAGGTGCAGGTCGCGGGCGACGATGGTGCGCGAGAGCTCATCGCGATCGGAGGGCAGCAGTTCCGCCTGCGCGCGCAGATCGCGATCCGTCAGCGTCACGAAGAGCGGCAGGTGCTGCGGCGCGAGCATGTCGACCGCGCGCAGCAGGTCGTGGCGTTCCTCGCGTTCGGGAAGGACCGTGAGAATCAGGATCAGCGTTCGATGATGCAGGCGGCGACGCAGACTCGCGGCCATGGCCAGGTAATCGGTGTGCCGGTACGCCGCTTCCAGTCCGGTCACGTACGCGGTGATGGCCCGCAGATGTGCGGCGCCGCGGCCGGTCGGCAATCCCTTGTCGACGCTCGCGTCGAACGAGAGGATGCCGATCTTGTCTTCCATCCGATTGCAGATGTAGCTGATCAGCACGGCCGCGTTGACGGCGTGATCGAGGCGCGTGATCTGTTCGACGCGGGCGGCCATGCGATGTCCCGAATCGAGGCAGAGGAGGATGTCCTGACTGCGCTCCATCCGGAACTCGCGCACGATCAGCCGTCCGTGTCGCGCCGACGATTTCCAGGCGATGTCCCGCTGATCGTCGTCGCGCACGTAGTCGCGCAGCCGATCGAACTCCCGTCCTTTGCCGACGCGCGGCGCGGTGCGTGCGCCGATCGCGCGCAGCGCGTAGTCGTTGAGCCGCTTGTGCATGCGGCCGACGGCGGTGAGGTTCGGCAGCACGTGCACGGTCGAGGTTCCGCCGGCCGGCACGATCCGTTCGAGAAGGCCGAGGGACGTCGCCGCGATGTACATCGGCTCGATCGTCGCCGTTCCTCGGCTGATGCCGCGCGCGTTGAGCTCGATCGGCAGCACCTCGCCGGCGCGAATGATCGCGTCGCTGGTCGACGAACGCGGCTCGACGATCTCCGGCCAGCGCTGGCGCACGACCAGCCGCAGCTTTCGCTTCGTATTCGAGGTGATGCGCACCGTCGTCGTCTCGCGTTCATCGAGCGGCAACGCCAGCTTCGCCTGGCGCTCGACGTTGAACGTCACCCGCCGCAACGAAAGCCATTCATAAACGGATCCGAGAAACAGCACCACCAGCGCCCCCGCGACTACGAAGACGAACTCCGGCACCACCGCGATGAGCAGCGCGGAAACAGCGATCACGATCGCAAGCCGGATGAGCCGTGGTGCGGGGCGCATGGTCGTCGGTTGTCAGCAGTCGGTAGTCGGTAGTCGGGAGAACGAGGCAGTCGTTGTGGCCGGAAGGCGTTCTCCCGACAACCGACTCCCGACAGCCGACTTCCGCCTCAACGCGGCACCTCCACCTGATCGAAGATCTTCCGGAGCAGATCCTCGAGGGCGAGTCCTTCCATCTCGGCTTCGGGCGAGAGGGTGATGCGATGGGCGACGATCGGCAGCACCAGCGATTTCACGTCGTCCGGCGTGATGAAGTCGCGTCCTTCGAGCGCGGCGGTCGCGCGGCTCGCTTCGAGCAATGCCAGTGAGGCGCGCGGTCCCGCTCCGATCTGCACCGATTCATCGCGACGCGTGCGCGAGACCAGCTCCCGGATGTACTCGATGATGTGCGGCTCGACGCGCACCTGCGTGGCCACGGTCTTTCGCGCCGCGAGCAGTTCCTCGCCGGTCATCACCGGCTGCAACTGCGCAATGGTCTCGTCGTGCAGGCGCCGTCCCGCCGCGTACTCGGTGAGAATCCGCGATTCGTCCGCCGGCTCCGGAAAATCGATGTTGATCTTGAACAGGAAGCGATCGCGCTGCGCCTCGGGCAATGGATACGTTCCTTCGAATTCGACCGGGTTCTGCGTCGCGAACACCGTGAAGATCGGCGAGACCTTGTAGCGTGCGCCGTCGATCGTCACCGAGTTCTCCTGCATCGATTCGAGCAGCGCCGCCTGCGTGCGCGGCGGCGTGCGGTTGATCTCGTCCGCGAGCAGGATGTCGGTGAAGACCGGGCCGGCGCGGAAGACGAACTCCTGCGTCTTCTGATTGAAGACATTCGCGCCGAGAAGGTCCGACGGCATCAGGTCGGGCGTGAATTGAATGCGCCGGAAGCGGCATCCGAAGAGGCGGGACAGCGTGAGCGCGAGCAGCGTCTTGCCGGTGCCGGGCACGCCTTCGAGGAGCATGTGTCCGCCGGCCACGATCGAGGTGATCGCCAGCTTCTTCACGCGGTCCTGGCCCATGATCACGCGGTCGAGCTGCTCGCGCAGCGCCGCGAATCGTGTGGCGATGTCGTTGATGGTCTGCATCCTTACCTCCGGGACTGCAATTTCTCGAAACCTTGATTGAGCTGCGCGAGCATCTTTCTGAATGCGTGCGTCGGCAGCGAGCCGCGCGTCTTCGGCGCGATGAGGCCGCCCGTCAACTCGTCCACCCGTTTGCGCAACGGCTCGCCGCGCAAGCCGGTCTGCGTCGCGACGGTGCGCGTGAATGCCTCGTGATAAAGCGCGATCGCTTCCGCGTCGCTGGTGACTCCCCGATAGAGCGCACCGAGAGAACGCACGAGATCGACCGCGTCGGAGCGCGTCTCGCGATGCTCCTCCTCCGCGGGGCCGATCCGTTTTCCCTCCCGCCAGAACAGCAGCAGCGCGACCGCGCCGAGCATCAGCAGGAACGTGCCGAGGTTCCACTCCTTCATCAGCTCGAGCGCGCCGTCATCGCTGATGATCCCGTGCGGCACCTCGTCGAAATAGACCGGCCGCTTCGCCCCCGCGAGCGCCACCAGCAATTCGAGATTCTTCGGCAGTTGCTTGTTCTGCAGCGCTTCGGGCGCGGCGATCAGGATGAGATCTCCCGCGCCGATGCGCTGCCGCGCCACGACCACGCGGCGGTCGCCGACGAGAATCGGCTGCATGCGCGCCGGCAATGACGCGAACGCCCGTCCGACCGGGAACTGGATCGTCTGCAGACGCGGCCAGATCGGGAAAACCTTCACCGCGGCGGTCGTCTGAATCCCGGTCATGTCCAGCGCACCTGACTCCGTTGCGATCACGAAGCGCCCGCCGTTTCGCACGAACGCATCTTCCGCGTCATTGAGCAGCGGCCGTTGCTTCGGTCGCGGCGGCCCGACTTCGTTTTTCTCGAGCGACTCGGGATCGAAGAAGAGCGGCAGTTCCTCGGTGATCCGGAAGACCACCGCGTTGCGCTCCAGTCGCGCGCGGCTGACCACTTTCGTGAGCTGCGACACCCGCGTGCGCCGCGCCAGATAGCCCGATGCGAGCGAGAGACCTTCATCGCCCGTATTCGCGCTCGAATATTTGTCGTACACCCGTTTCGACGCCCGCTCGTCGGTGATGATCCACAACACGCCGAAGCCGACGAATGCGACGATCGCCGCGAGAAGCGGAAGGAGGCGCCTCATGCGGCCGCCCCTCCGCGATGCAGCGCCTCGAGAATGCGCTGCGCGCGCGCACCGCAGTCTTCGTAGGCTTCGATCGCGCTGGCATCGCTGCCGTACCACTCCTGCTCGAAGCGCCGCGTGAGCGTGATGAGGTCCGGCCGCCACGCGTGCGCGGGGGAGAGCGCGGAGATGTACTCCCAGTTCGTGCGCCCTTTTCTGAAATGAAGGATGCCTTCCGCGTAGCAGGTGACGAGCACGGCGTGGAACCACGCCCGAATCGCCTCGCGATACCGTCCTTCGCCGCCGAGCTTGAGCGCGTAGCGTTCCCATTCATTCGCACCGCGCGAGAGCGGATCGGCATCGCGTTCCGATCCGATCGGCTCGCTCGATTCGGCGACCGTCTTCTCCGCCGCCTTCGAGCCGCGGATCACCTTGAACGCGAGCAGCACCACGACGAGCAGGATGATCAGCGCGAGCGCCAGGACGATCCAGCGCATGCCGCCGGTCGCCCCCTTCGTGTTTCCGCGGTTCGGGAGCAGATCGAGCACCCACTCGAACAGCCTGGTGAGCTTCTCCAGAATCCACTCCAGGATCTTGTCGACCGATTTCAGCAGGCGTTCGATGAGCGGAATCTCGACGTTGGGCGGCCCTTCGATCTCGCCCCCTTTTTCGAGCTCTTCCACTTCCTGCGATTTCGTCACTTCCTCGAGCAGGCGCGGATCGGCGGCCGTCACGCCGAGGCCGGTGGCGCGGCGCAGTTCGCCGACGGTCGATGCGATGCGCGCGCGCAGCTGCGGCACCGATTCGCGGGAATCGGCGATCGCGCCGAGCAGCGATTCGTCGGCGTGAAATCGCCCGAGCGCGGAGTCGACGTCATAAGCGGCCAGCGTCGTCGCCTCCGTGCGCGCCAGTTCCCGTTGATTCGTGGCCAGGAGCTGATCGAGCTGCTGCAGCGAGGCGAGGTACTGCTCGATGCGGATCGTTTCCGCGCGCACCGGAAATGCGAGCAACGTGAACGCGAGCAGCAACGCGCGCCGCATCACGCTTCGCTCCTCCGGAACTCTTCGAACCACGAGCGCAGATCGTCGCCGCTCTCTTCCGCGCCTGCTTTGCGCACGTACACGACCTGCGCCGCGATCCAGAACGGCTCGACCGTCGCCAGGGCCCCGGCGAAGAGCATCAGAACGTAGCGGCGGTTGTTGCCGAAGAGCGTCTGCCATTGCGGCGCGTCGAAGCCGCCGAGCGCTCCCGCGGCCCAGTTGCCGATGGCGAAAGCGCCGCCGAGGTTCGCCAGCGCGACGCCGACGCCGCAGAGGAACACGAACACGAGCGCGACCTGAATGCGCATGTGCGAGAGATAGCGAATGATCAACTTGAACGGGTTCGTCAGCGAGACGCGCTCATTGAGCTCCATCGTGCCGACCGCGAGCCCGGCGAAGATCACCGCGCCGATGGTGAAAATGCAGGTGAAGATCGAGATGTAGCCGAGCACCGCCGCGGCCGCGGAAGTCAGTACGTAGCTGGCCAGCGCCGGCGCCGGAACGCGCCACGCGCCGCGGCCCGGCGCGCCATTGCGCGAAAGAGAGAGGCGGCACGCGCGTGCGTAGATGGCCCGCCCCCACGTGGCGATGAGGATGGCCAGCACGATGAGATTGGCGGTGGCGCCGAGGAGGTTGCCGTAATGGGTGGCGTTGCCGCCGACCTCCAGCAGTTGATCGAGAAAAATCGCCTGGAGATAACGAAGGGGGAGCGTCGCGAGAATCACGAGTCCGACCCAGCCCGGACCGGTCATCGACACGACTTCAGCCGATTCGTCGAGCACCGAGGTCGTGGAGAGCGGCGCGCGAATCAAAACCAGCTCGCGATCATCGCCCCGGCCCACACCATCACGCGCGCGCCGGTGAAAAGGAGCACGAGCGAGGAAAACACCACGGCGATCCAGCCGAGAATCGGCGAGCGCTCGACCTGCGCTCCGCGCTTCGCGCTCAAACACGCGGCGCAATGCCAGATGCCGTCCCACTGCGTCGCACACTCCTGACACAGCATCTTCCGGCACGACATGCACCGCGCGAAGACCGGCCGCTGGCTATGGACCGCACAAACCTGCAGGGACATCGGCCGCGAAGTGTAACAAGTCGGAGTGGGGTGGTTGGCGGTTGGCAGTTGGCGGGGTTCGCGATGACCGTGGACGGACAATCGATGATCGGTCCGCCAACCGCCAGCGCGCCGCGGCGCGCGAACCGCCAACTCATCAATTGACAACCCGTACGCCTCCCTCTACCCTTACGCCCACCAATGCCCACGACCCTGTTCGTCTTCGCGTTTTATTACCGCTACGACAACTAGCGTGGGCCGATCGTGTGCCCCGCGGATGGGGCGCTCGCCGGCCAAGGCATAACGAGAACCTCTTCCCGCGGCGGGAAGGGGTTTTTTGTTTATGACGCAGCCTGATGCCGAAGCCGAGCTGAAACGACTCAGAGAAGCGATCGATCGCGTCGACGAGGTGCTGGTCAAGCTCCTCAATCAACGCGCCAAATACGCCGTCGAAATCGGCGAGATCAAAGGCGTGCTCGCTCTTCCCGTCTATTCACCGGAACGCGAAAAGGAAGTGCTGCGGCATGTGGAGGAGTCCTCTGCAGGGCCGCTCGATCCGTCGTCGATCCGCCGTCTGTTCGAACGCATCATCGACGAATCCCGCCGCGTCGAGCGCGAAAGCGCCGCCCCCACCTCTCCATCCGCCCCCAATCCATCGACAGGAGTCTCTCAATGATCATCGTCATGCAGAAACATGCCCCGGAACCGAGCATCGAGCACGTCGTCGCCGAACTGAGCGGCCGCGGCTTCGACGTTCACCGTTCCACCGGCTCCGATCAAACCGTCCTCGGCATCGTCGGCCGTGTCGACACGCTCGACCCCCGCGAATTCGAATTATTCGAAGGCGTACAGGAAGTGGTGCGCGTCAGTGAGCCCTACAAACTGACCAGCCGTACCTTCCGTCCCGAGAAAACCGTCGTCAAAGCACGCGGCGTCGAAATCGGCGGAGACAAAGTGACGGTCATGGCCGGTCCCTGCACGATTGAAAACGAACACCAGATGTTCGAGACCGCGCGACGCGTCGCCAGAGCAGGTGCGAAGATCCTGCGCGGCGGCGCCTATAAGCCCCGCACCTCGCCCTACGCGTTTCAGGGAATGGGCGTCGAAGGATTGAAACTCCTCCGCGCCGCCGGTGATGAGAACAATATGGCCGTCGTCTCAGAGGTCATGGAGATCTCCCAGATCGACAAGATGCTCGAGTACGTCGACATCCTGCAGGTCGGCGCGCGCAATATGCAGAATTACAATCTCCTTTCTGCATTAGGGCAGGTGCGCAAGCCGATTCTCCTGAAACGGGGGATGTCGGCCACGATTCAGGAATGGCTCCTGGCCGCCGAATACATCATGTCCGGCGGCAATTATGAAATCGTCCTGTGCGAGCGCGGGATCCGTACGTTCGAAACCTACACGAGAAACACGTTCGATATCGCCGCCATCCCGGTTCTCAATAAGCTCTCCCACCTTCCGGTCATCGGCGATCCCTCGCACGCTGTCGGACGTCGCGACAAAGTCATGCCCGTCGCCCGGGCCGCCATCGCCGCCGGTGCCGACGGCCTCCTCATCGAGGTCCATCACGATCCCGAAAAAGCGGTCTGCGACGGCCCCCAATCGCTCTACCCGGAACAATTCACGCAATTGATGGATGAATTGAGAATCATTGTGCCGGCGGTGGGCAGGAGTTTGTAACCTCCTCGGCGCAGGGCGGGATGCACTATCATCCCGCCCGCAATGCGCCGGGTCTTCCTGCTCACTCTCTCGATCGTTCTCCTTCGCTGCGCGACCCCCGCGCCGCCGCCGGTCTCGACGCCGGAGCCTGAACCCGCGCCCGTCGCTGCACCGGTGCAGGAGGAAAAGGTCATCGGCACCGTCACCGTGACCGCATCCGCGCTGAACGTCCGGAAGGACGCATCACCGGAAGGCGAAGTCCTCGTCCAGGTCAAGAAAGGTGCAAGCCTCGACGTGCTCGCGAACGGCGACTCCTGGACCAAGGTCCGCCTTGCCGATGGCTCGACCGGCTGGGTCGCCTCCCGCTTCGTCGCCGCCCCCAAATCAAAGCGGCCGTCGCCTCCCAGGAAAAAAGGCTGCCCCGCCGATTCCGACTACGCCTTCGTCGAAACCCCGACCCCCCGTTTCTCCGACAGCGGCGCCCACGGCGTGGTCGTCGTGGAAGCGACCGTCAATACGAACGGCACAGTGACCGCCACAAAAGTCCTCTCCAATGAAACCGGCGACGAAGCGCTGGCGTTTCTGACCGAGAAGGAAATCAAATCCGCCAAATTCTCCCCGCCAATCCGCAATTGCGTGGCCCGGTCGTTTATTTTTACGTATCGCCGGACATTCTAACTAGCCGTAAGTCCGGAAAGCGGGCCGGTCTGTGTCCTTGATCACCGCCGAGAGCATCAAATAAGCATTGACGTTACGCCTGATGGCGTGCGATCCTCCCGTACGTCAGTCGGATCCAAATCCCGCACCACGAAATCAAATCTGCCGGTGTACTTTTCCCGCCCTTTGTGTGCCCTGCGCGCAGTGCGCACGAACTCGGTTCGTCCTCCGGTTTTCATCGAGGGCCCAGGTGTGTCCAACTCCCTGGTCTGTGCATTCTTTTGAAGGAGATCGTATGAAACTGTTGCGTAAATCCCTGGTTTTGGCTGCCATCGTCATGGCTCCCGTGCTGCTTGCACAACATGGCACGGTCACGACGACGGGCGTCGGCACGGCCGGCGTGCAGATCGAGTCTGACGGCGCGTATCCCGACGTAAATGTCAAAACCGGCAACAGTACGACCTCCGGATTCCGCATCTTCAATTCGAACAATGCGACGCTCTTGAACGTGAACGCGGCCGGAGACGTCGCCATCGGCACGAGCACGACCTCGCCCGAACGCCTCTATGTGTTCGAGGATGCGGATGCGAACACGCTGGCCATGGTCGAGAACCCGAATACCGGCGTCGCCGCCGCGGCCGGCTTTCGAGCCCAGACCGGGAGCAATACACTGAACTTCCAAACACATGGAGCCGGACGTACAGTCTCCCGATTCGGAAT
The DNA here is from genome assembly GCA_036261885.1 of Thermoanaerobaculia bacterium. Classification (GTDB taxonomy): domain Bacteria; phylum Acidobacteriota; class Thermoanaerobaculia; order Gp7-AA8; family Gp7-AA8; genus QHVT01. The sequence goes on from DATAJY010000013.1 coordinate 584,466, forward strand.
TACGGCGCTCGGCGGATGGGCCGAGATTCTCAATTGGCAGGGGAACGGCCTCGTCATGGGGACGAGCCAAGCCGCGCCGTTGATCCTCGGCACGAACAATGTCAATCGCCTGCACATCACGTCCGACGGGAAGATTGGAATTGGCACGCCGGCTCCAAGTGGCTCGCTGCACGTCTACGGGACCGCTACGGCCGATACATTCATGGGCGTTGGTCCGGACATGCTCAATGGACCGGCATTGAACATCGGATATGGGGGCCTGACGTTCGGGCGCGGGGCGGGGTTCATCAACGTTCGCCCCGATGCGTCGGCCGTTGCACCGAACCCGTCATTCCGGCTAATGGTGGCGAATACGCAGCGTCTCATGGTGAGCAACACGGGAGCCGTGGGGATCGGCTCAACTGTGCCGACCGAACGGCTGGAAGTGACCGGCGGATCCATCTATCTCAATTCGGAGGATTCAGGCCTTGTCGTCGATGCCGCAGGGTATAAGCGGTATGGCCTGGTCAAAAACAGCGGCCGGAACACGGAATGGCGCTACCTTCAATCCGCCCCGTTTCGAGTCCGCCGCCTGACCTCCGGAACCGATGTCCGAAGCGGCTCGGCGCCCTCCGATGTCCCGATGGTATTCACAGCCGCAGGCAATGTCGGCATCGGCAGTGAGAACGGCAATGATGCGTACAAGCTGCACGTGACCGGCAATGCGCATTTCACCGGCAGTGTGACCGCCGATGGCACTCTCGCTGCGAAATATCAGGACGTTGCGGAATGGGTCCCGTCCCGCGAAGACCTCGCTCCCGGCACCGTCGTCGTCCTCGACGCGCTGCGTGGCAATGCTGTCATCGCCTCGTCGACCGCATACGACACCGCCGTCGCCGGCGTCGTTTCCGAGCAGCCCGGCCTGATCCTCGGCCAGGCCGCCGCGGACAAGGAACAGATCGCCACCACCGGCCGCGTTCGCGTCAAGGTCGACGCGACCTCTGCGCCAATCCGTATTGGCGACCTCCTTGTTACCAGCGACAAACCGGGGTACGCCATGAAATCGATTCCCGTCCAACTTTCCGGCATCGCCATGCATCGCCCTGGGACGATCGTTGGCAAGGCGCTCGAGCCGATCGAAAGCGGCGAAGGCGAAATCCTCGTGCTGCTTTCCCTGCAATAGTCGCTATCTGAAAGCAGAGAATCATGTTTCGGCGACTCATGTATATCGTCGCAGCAACGACTGTATTCGCATGGACGAACACGGCGTTCGCGCGGCCTGAAAAGCTTCCTCCGGGTATGGGCAAGTACGTAATGGTCCTATGGGACGCCGGAACACCGGTTCCCGGCAACAGTGCTGGCGAAAAGATCAAGAAAGTCGTCGAGCCCGACCTCTCCAAGATGGGCGGAACGGTTCTTCACAAGCGTGACAATCGTCGGGTCATCACGCTGCCGCTGGCGGCCGTAGCGCAATTGCGCAAGCACGAGTCAGTTGCGTATCTCCAGCGGTTATGGAGTGGTGAGGCGCTCGAGGACTGGAACGAATCGTGGTCTTCAGGGTCGAGCGTTCAATCGGAAGCTGATATCGATGTGTCGTGGGGCCCAAAGTCCTACACATATGACGGTGCGGGAAACATCAAGTCGTTCGGCGCTGACAATTTTACGTACGATGCAATCGGCCGGTTGAAAGAAGCGACGGTCAATGGTGTCACGGAGTCATATTCGTACGATTCTTTCGGCAACATGTTGAGTAGAACGACGGGCTCGTCTACGACAATGATTCCCGTCGATAGCTCGAGTAATCGTCTAGCTGGTCCGGGGTATGACGCGGCCGGGAACGTCGTGGCGCGCGAAGGCCGGCTCGATTATGAGTACGACTCTCTAAACCTGATGGTGCGGTCGCGAAACGGACGCCGGATGATCTACGACGCCGACGACGAGCGGATCGGAACAATGCTCGACGGGTCTACGTCGCGTTGGACGATGCGTGATTTCAGCGGGCAGATCATTCGCGAGTACAAATCGGAGGAACTTGGATCTGAGATGTACTGGACGTGGAATCTGGACCACGTGCGAGGGGAAGGCACTCTCCTGGCCGGCGAAAGCCAGCAATGGGGCTATCTCGGCACGAATGCGTATGGCGGAAAGAGGCACTATCACCTCGATCACCTGGGAAGCGTTCGACTTGTCACGGACGGAAACGGCCGCAGCCTGAGTGAGCACACCTTCTATCCATTCGGCGTTTCGCAGACGAAAACGTATCAGGAACAGATCAATTGGGCCGATCCGCATATCGACGCGATGCGTTTTGCGGGGCATTGGCGCGATTTTCAGGGTTGGCTCGATGTCGAGAACTCCGATTATCTCGACTATATGCATGCTCGCTACTACGATCCGAATCTGGGGCGCTTTCTGTCGGTGGATCCAAAACTGCCTTCTGTCGCGCAGCGACATACACCGCAACGGTGGAATCGATATTCATATGTCATGAACAACCCGCTTCTGTATGTCGACCCGAACGGGCAGGATCTGTTCATTGCTTTCGATTTCAGCCAGTCAGATCTCAGTACAAAAGAGCGCGGGCAAATCATGCAGGGAGTACGGCAGCGGTTTCTCAACGCCGGAGTGAAGAATGTCGTGGTGAACGACGCGACCTCGAGAGACCAGTGGAGCGAGAATAAGAAGACAGATCGGGCCGTCACGGTCGAAGTCGTTTCGCGGGATATCGACCCGAATTCGACCGATGTGGTTTACGGCAAGGCGAGGGAAGGAAGCCGCGAGGGCCTCATTTCAACCTTTCATGCGAAGAAGGGTGACACCGCCGCGCTGGTAAATCTCGTCGTCAACGTTACGGCGCATGAGATCGGCCACGCGTCCGGAGACCTTCCAAAACATCGCGGTGACGCAGCCCCGAACGGAAGCAAGGCGGCGCCAGGGTCGATCATGGAGCAGGACGTCAGCGTGGAGGAACTCTCCGAGCGCCAGCGCGATTTCGACTACCAGGACGCTTTGAGCCTGCAGGAAGGGCTCAACCCTCCTTACTGATGAAGCAATCCACACTCATTCTGACGGGGCTCGTTGTGCTCGCCGCCTGCGCGGCGTTCGCGTGGATGTTCCGTTGGCAGTCGGAGTCGGATCCCCGGCGTGGCGAAATCACGTATCAATGGAAATGGGGACGGGCGCGCGAAATCCGATTCGATCGGAACCTCGACGGACGGATCGATCTGATCATCGGGTTTCGTGCGGAAGACACGGACTTTTTTGAGGACGTACCGCCGAGTGAATTACACGTTGATCAGAACTACGACGGTACGTTCGAAATCGTCGTGCTGCGGCCCGGAGGCGTCACTTCGGTTTCGATCGACGACGATGGCGACGGGCGTGAAGACAGGAAGCTTGTTGGCGATGCCGCCACGGCGTATTGGAAAGCATTGAATCTGTTTCCAGACAATCGGTGACCGATCGGTCGTCGCGAGGTAACTGAGTATGAGACATCTTCTAATTGTCGTTGTGACCGCAATTGTTAGTCCGATGTTGTGGGCGGCACCGGTGCTGCGGTTTTCCGGGAGCAAGGCGACGGTCGATGGGCTGACGCCCGGCGGAACCGTAGCCATATTCTGCGTCGCCTTGGAACCCATCGGCGCTCCGCCGGTGCCTACCAGAACGCGCGAGATGTTGCTCCTCCACGACGATGATCGGAACAGCGCTGTCGTGCTGGACCACACACGGCCAATTCCGGCCATTTCCGTATGGGTTGTGGTCGATATCGAGACCGGCCAGCGCACAATCGCTGGCGGCCCTGGCTACGAGCCGCTATTGATGCCTCTGGGCGAGGTTGCGAAGCGCGACAATGCGGGACAGTTGCGTAAGCTCTCCGCTGCACTCGGTGAGGTCGAGCTCATGGTGGTGCGGCCGGGCGTCGGCGCCTGGAGTCTCTACGCCGCAAAGACGAGCAGGTTCGATGAAAGCCGGCGCGACGAGCCATTGCGGGTGGACATCGGCTCGATGATTCCGGCCGGTGATACTCCGGCCGCACCGAACGCACTTCGGCAGGGCGACATCGTAACGGTCATTGACCCTTACACGATGCGGGTCTTTGTGACCGAGGTGGGTCAATGAAACGGGTGTTGCTTCTTCTGGTCAGCTGCATTACTGCTGTCTCGCTCTTCGCACAACAACAAATTCCGACTCTCGAGCGAGGGTTGAATCCCGAAAAGTTGTATCAGTTCAACGGCCTCGACAACGTCAACATTTTCAATGGCAATCTGACGATCATCCTTCCGATAGGCCTTGCCTATCCGCTGGATGGGGGGCTCACGTATCAACTTCGTCTCAGTTACAACAGCAACACCTGGGACTTCGCCCGAAGCGGCAGCGGCACGATGGCCTATCCGGCTCGGCGCTCAAATGCCGGGGCAGGTTGGATCGTCGGATTTGGAGCTTTTCTACCGGCCGTCAATGCGAATAACAACGCGTTCGCGGATGTCTATCAGTCCGCCGACGGCGGCGACCATCGTTTCGATTCGCCGCAAAGTTCGACGTTCGTCAAGTACACCACCGACGGGTCGAACCTCCGGTTGCGGACGCTCACGTCGCCGCCGAGCGTCGCCTGGATCGATTTTCCTGACGGCAGCACGCAATACTATGAAAAGCAGTCCGATGACTCCTGGTTCTTGAAGGAGATCGATGCACCGCGTGGCACGGCGAAGGTAACGTTCACCAAACTCGCGAGCCGGCCGGCGCAGTGCCCTTCGACGACGGATGCGTGGCAGAAGATCCACGACACCAGCAACCGCGATCACTATTTGTGCTTCGAGACCTGGACGATGGACGACGTCTCGAAGCCGCTGATTGATACGATCGTGTTCGACGGTCCGCAGAATCAAGTCGCCACCTACCAATTCACATACGAGACCATCCACAATGTTCCCGATCCTCCGGGAGCGGAACCTCCGGATCCGATTCCGGGGGGCTGGCGATACCTCCACGACGTGACGCTGCTTAAGTCGATCGTCATGCCGGACTCCAGTAGCTATGCGTTCGAACATAACTCCGGTGCCCAGCTGCTGGCCATGGTTCTACCGACCAAAGGCCGGATCGAATACACGTATTTGCCGATCTATGACATTCCACCGGTGGCCCTTTGTGCACAGGGATACAACACGACCACCCCGTACCCATCCTTCGGTACTGAATTGACGGCCATCGCCAGCCGTATCGTGCGTAATGTCGTTCCGTCCTCAAAGCCGGCGGACGTGAGCGTCTGGACGTATTCCTGGCGAAGGAACGTCAACGCCGCCGGCCAATACTACTGCTATGGCCCAACGGGCCTGAATTGGGTAGATGACCCTCTGTCGTATGAGCTGATCTCAACGGTGGTCGATCCCAACGGCGGCCGTGTCGATTCCCACTTCAGTATCTGGCCCGGCGACATGGCGACCGACTCTGCAGCGGGGTTCAAGGGGCGCTTTAACGGTTTTCCCTACGGTCCCTATGATGCGGCGCAGAACCGGTGGCTTTCGCAGGAGCAATTCCAGTGCGGGCCCGGCGGCGCCGAACCCTGCACCAAGCTGCGGTCAACGTATGTGCGTCACGACTTAGAGTCGCGGCCTCCGCTGCCGCAGTTCCCGAACGCCGAAATGCCGATTCACCGCCTGGCCTCGCAGCGCGTATTCCATCACGACAATCCCGTCGGCTGCTCAGTGAGTGGTGGGACCCCATGCAAATCGATCACTACGGAATCGACAGACTGGGACGGGCTTGGCCACTACCGGGTTCTTACGACGTCTCATGATATCGGTACGCCCGTCAGCCGTACCGTGACGACCGATTGGAACAAGGTGGGAGGCGTCCAGCGCGTCATCGGAGTTTCCGACAACTGGACTCTCGACGAGTACGAGCGCATGACCACACAGGAGGGCTCTTCGATCCGTGTCGAACAGGTGTGCTACGCGGACGTGTCAGAGACGTCGACGAAGCGTTATCCGAAAGCACGACGATTGCTGAAGGGGACGACACCTGGACCGAACGATCTGATCACGCTGTATGGCATTGATGCTAGCGGGAACGTCGTCAACGAAAAATACTACGGCGGCGACGTCGTGCCGTTGCCGTCCGGCGCCGCCGGCGCGTCGACTCTCTGCGATGCGGTCTCCGGCTCACTCGGAACCTCGACGTATGAGCTGAATCACACGTGGCAGTATGGCGTGCTTGCCACGACGCAGTATGCCGGCGCCGCCTTCAAGTCGCTGAATCTGACGATCGACCGATCCGGTGTAGTCAGTGATTCGCGCGACGTGGCCGATGTTGTGACGACGTACAACTACGACAGCCTCGGCCGTCTCACGACGATCACTCCGACCGGCTCCCTGGCGACTTCGTATACGTACCCAGGTGCTACGGTGTCGGGCGGCTATCTAACCGCGCCTGCGACGGCGACGCAGGTCACGGGCACCGGCGTGATCTCGAGCGAAGTCCACTATCAGTACGATTCGCTCGGTCGTCTGTGGCGTCAGAAGAGTCGAATGCCCGGCGGTAGTTGGAGCGTACGCGAGACGCTATACGATTCTTATAATCGCATGAAGTCAGTCTCGCAGCAGGAAGCGCTGGTGGGAACGGAACTGTCGTTCACACCTTCGGCGATCACGACCTATACGTATGATTCTTTCAGCCGGCCGCTCGAAATCGTCTCGCCCGATACGAGCAAGACTCGCTATTCCTATCTGGGTACACAGGAGCGAAAGCTCTATATCACGGACCCGGGAATGCCCGAACGTCTGCGCTCGACCGAGCGATATGACGGGTTTGGACAGTTGACGACTGTGATCGAACGACCGGACTCCGCCGGTGATGTGGTGACGTCCTACAAATATGACGTGGCCAGCCGCCTCAAGACCGTCACGATGAAGGCCCCTGACGGCGTGGTGCAGAATCGTATCTTCGATTATGACGGGCGCGGGTTCCTCCGATGGGAGAGTCATCCGGAATCGGGAATGACGTCGTATACCTACGACGCCCGAGGCCATATGAAGACGAAGGAACAAAGCGCGGCGCAGTCGCAGTTCGACCTGCGCTATACCTATGACAGCTCGGAGCGGCTGTATCGTATTGAAGGTCGTAATCCTTTCTATCCGGAATTCCCTGATCAGTGGATGTACCGGCCCATCAAGGAATTCTCATTCGGTACCGCGAATGGCAGCGTCACGAAGGTCGAGGATGAAGTGGATGTGCCGTACTGGGATCTGCGCAAGGGGAAATTAATCAAAGCCGTTCGGTACAACTACGGACAAAGCCCTGTCGATTCAACGATCGCCATCGAAACCGAGTACGAGTATCTCGATGCGCCTGGCCGCAACACGCATCGAACGACCAATATCTTCAAGGACGAAGTGCAGATGAAGACGGTCGAGATGTCGCAGACGTACAATGGACTTGGCCTGCCGGTCGACCTGCGCTATCCGATGTGTGAGGACTGCGGTGCCCCTGCGTCGGATCCGGATCGTCGCTACATGAACCGGTCCTATGATCGTGGCCGCCTCAAGACGATCAATGGATTCATTGACAACATTACCTACTGGCCGAATGGCATGCGCAATGTCATTCAGCACTCGAACGGGATTGCCGATACACAGACGGTTGGCAACATGCCCCGGCCGACATCGCTCAATTTCGCGGAATATGATCGTTGTCTGCGTCCGACCTTCACGCAACAGCCCTCGAGCACGGATGTTCCGACTGGCGGCGGAGTGGCTACGCTGAGCGTCCAGGTGGCTGGTGTCGGTCCTTTCCAATATGAGTGGTGGAACATCACGGATGGCGTCGTGGCCGGATCGACTGCAACGATCACTCCGACGGTGACGCACACGACGGAGTATTACGTTACGGTGTCCAACGCTTGCGGGTTTGAAGAGTCACACACCGCCGTCGTCAGCGTAGGAAACTGCAGCAATCCGTCGACCGGAAGCATTCGCGCGGTGCGCCAGCCTGACGGTTCGTGGATTCTGCGCCCCGAGCCAACCGCCCGGAGCGGTGCAACGTATGTCTGGCGCAGGCTTTCGGACAATGCGCTGATGGGCACGTCTGAGACGTTGGCGGTGGCGAACGTAACCGTCACAACGACGTTCAGTCTCACCGTGTCGGATTCGTGTGGGTATGCCACCTCGAACGTGACGATCGAAATCCCGCTGCCGATCACCCGAACCGGGCTGCAGGCGAATTGGAGCGGGCCGCAGATCGATGTGACCTGGCCGGCCGTGAGTGGCGCAACCGGGTATGTGGTCGAGCGTCGCGCCGGTGCCGATTGGGAGTGGAAGGCGAGTGTTACCACGAACTCGTATCACGATTCCGTGATTGAGTCCGGCATCACCTACGCGTACCGTGTTTACGCAACCAGCAGTGGGAACTCCTCGGAATACAGCAATAGCGACGTGGCGACGACCAGAACCTTTGCCCAGGTGGCGTCGGGCGACAACGTGACGGCCGCCTCGGTTACGGAGATGCTCGCCGCAGTCAACAGTGTGCGTGCTGCGGCCGGATGGCCGGCGGTTACCTGGACGAATGTGCTGTCCCCGACGAGTCCCGTGCCGGCGCCGGGTGCGGCCATTCTTGCGCAGCACATATTGTCGTGCAGGGCCCGGATGAACGAGGCTTTGCAGGCCTTGGGCTCGGTTGTGAATCCGTATGCCGATGCGGATCTCGCCGGGCTGCAGCCAAGTCCGAATCATGTCAACGCGGTGCTTGGACGGACCCAATGAGGCGCCGGCTGATCGTTTGCGCCGCTCTGTTCATGACGACGATGGCTCTTTCGGCTGTGCTCGAGGGGCAATCGAAAGGACTCCCGCCTGGAACCGGCAAATACCTGGTCGTGCTGTGGGATCCGGGAACACCGATTCCAGGAAGCACGAGCGGTGAGAAGATCAAGAAGACCGAGGAGCCGGATTTTTCGAAGATGGGCGGCAGACTCGTTTCGAAACGCGACAATCGGCGCGTCGTGACCTTGCCTCATGCAGCGATAAAGCAGTTGCGTCGTCACCAGGCGGTTGCCTACGTGCAGCGGTTGTGGACCGGCGAGTCGCTCCAGGGTTGGGAGGATGAAAGCAGTTCGGATTCGGGTCTGAAGGTCGAGACCCATGCCGACATCGATTTGGCCTGGGGGCCGAGGTCGTATGTATACGATGGTGCCGGTAACGTCACTGCCATCGGCACGGATAGTTTCGTATACGACTCAGTTGGCCGTCTGAAGCAGGCAACGATCAATGGCAAAACGGAAACGTATGCCTACGACGCGTTTGGTAATTTGACGGAAAAGGCGTCGTCCGGCCAGCCGCCGGTCTCGATTCCCGTAGACAGTGCGAGCAATCGCCTGGACGGGCCTCAGTATGACGCCGCCGGCAATGTCACTAGCCGCGGCAACCGTGCGGACTACGCCTACGACTCGCTCAACATGATGACGTATTCGCGCAACGGCCGGCGAATGATCTATGACGCCGAGGACGAACGCATCGGGACGATGCTCGATAGCTCGACATCGCGCTGGACGATGCGCGATTTCGAGGGCCAGATCATCCGCGAATACAAGTCCGAGGAACTCGGAAGCGAGATGATCTGGATCTGGCATCTCGATCACGTGCGGGGAGAGAATCAATTGCTTGCTGGCGAGTCGCAGGCATGGGGATATGTTGGCACCAACATGTATGGCGGCAAGCGCCACTACCACATCGATCACCTCGGCAGCGTGCGCATCGTGACTGACAAGCTGGGCCGTAGCCTGAGCGAGCACGACTTCTATCCTTTCGGCGTCTCACAAAGCAAGACGTACCAGGAGCAGATCAACTGGGGCGACCCGCACATCGACTCCATGCGCTTCGCCGGCCATTGGCGCGATTTTCTCGGATGGCTTGATGTCGAGAACTCCGATTATCTCGACGCGATGCACGCTCGCTATTACGACCCGAATGTGGGTCGGTTCTTGTCGGTGGATCCGAATCCCGGCAGTGTCGACCTCGCTGTCCCGCAGAGCTGGAACCGATATACATACGCGCTCAACAGCCCCCTGGTGTTCATCGATCCCAGCGGAGAAATTGTTGAATTCGCAGACGCGTACACGGAACAACTATATCGGGATTACATGAAGTCCCTTGACGTAAATTCGCAGGATTACGTCAACGCGATGCTCTTGGAGAGTTCGGAAGTCACATATGTCATTCGCGTCAAAGATCTTCCTGATAACGTCGAAGGTTCCCTGACTTCTGATGGTGTGAAGGTATTCATCACTCTCGATTCCGGCGGACCGAACCAGGCAGCGAGTCTCGGAAGCCGGATGGCACACGAGATCCAGCATGGAGCGCAGTTCGAGAACGGTTGCGTGGGATTCATAAAGCAGGGCGCGCAGTGGACGGCGATCTTTACGGATGTCTACGATGAAGTTGAAGCGTGGAACGCGCAACTCAGGCGGCAGGAACCAGGCGACCTGTGGCGAGGGCAACTCCGTAATTACAGTAACCAGGCTGGTGAGCTGGAGCAGGCACAGTTCCTGACGACGATCGGATATTCGCAATATGCGAATCGACTGAATGTTCGAAGCTCCGCTCCGGTGACACCCGGATTCGCGCCTGGCGCAGTCGTAAACAATGGGACGTTGTTCTATCGCACTCCTCGATGACGCAGATGGCCCCTCGTGGTTGTGGTTGGGTTTAGCTCGATTGCCGATTGATGTGGAGTGCGCGGATCTTGAATCTTTGCCTACGCTGACAACGAATGGAGCAGCATGTTGCGACGACGTGCCGGTGGCGAACAAGGTGTTTCTGATTCTTGCAAGGGCCTCATGACGATGCGTGTCGTGGCTCTGACGCTGCTGTGTGCTCTCTGGGGATGCCGGTCCTCGTCACCGAGGTGTCAGCCGTGCGAAGTGGTCGTTCCTCGTTTCAGCGGTGAAGGGCAAAACATGAAGACCTTGCCCGATGCGGTGAAGCGCGCTCTGGAGGCACTGGCACTATGCGACGCGACCAGCCCGGCTCTTGTGGAGGCAGGTGTTGATGGCGTCGTAGAATCCCGCGAGGCGGCGCAGTGTATGCGCGTCGTGCGTGCCACGGAAGAAGCGACGATGGTCGTGTTGATCCTCGCGCCCCGCGCATTACGGAGACCGTCGCGCGCCGACCAGTTCCTGATGCTAGCCACCTGGGACGGGACTTCGTGGCGTTTCACCTGGCCCGCGCCGCTGGGACCTCCCGAGATCCATTGAGGTGATTGCGACCTGAATGCCAGCGACGGCGGTTCGTGCGATCGTGTGCGCGACAGGATTGGATGGCTATGGTGAGGAATTTCAGCCACCATATTGATCGTGATGAAAAGCCTCGCAATGTTGTCCGGCGATGTCCGTATGAGCGAACTGTTGCCGTGGTGCATGCTGCACCGAAAGGCGGACCGGGTATTGGTCATTGCGCGCGCCGATTCAGCGCGAAAGAGGCGGGTTCTGATCGAGCCCGAGGTGGATCGGAGTGTTCAGCGGGAATTGGGCGCGTCGATTCTTCGGATGGCGTGGGTGGAGGCGTGGCCTGTTGTCCAACTCGTCAAACACGTTGCGAAGGCATACGTACTGCAGTTGGACGACCGGTTGATTCGGGAGATGGTTCGAACGCAAGACCGATTCTTTGGGTGGAATGTGTCGAACCGGTCGGCATTGCCTGAAGATTGCTGTATTTATCGTCCCGGCGACCCGTTGCCCATCGTCATGAGTCGCACGCACACGCGCGACGCGTGGCTATTGACCGACAAGGGGCCACACTTTCCCGGTGCGATTGAGGTCCCCTGGGATGAGGAGCTCCTCGCGTATGTTCCCCGGACGGATGATTTCATCCAAGAGATTGCTGCCAGCAGGTAAGGGTAATTCAAGCATTTTGATTCACAAGGTCAACTTATGAAAAGCAAAAATCATGGAGAAGTGCCGGTGGCGCCGGGTTGCCGCCCGGCGTCGTGAGCGGCGGCGCCGCGTTGAGGATATGCTCTGTTCCAACGCGTCTGGACAGGGGAAGCGCTGTGGTGTGGTACGAGACGGAAGGCAGGGGAACAAGCTCCGTGTAAGTATTGATGCGTGTGAGATACACAATGGGCAAGAAGTGGGTACGTCAACCACTTCAGCTGGTCAAAGAGTACCCGCTCGAGGGCATCGGCCACCCCATGATGCTTCAAAAGGGAAATGTCAAAGTTCGCGTCGGGGGGTCACGCTGCGGTTCAATGCGCCCTCCTGTGTCAGCATGAACTCTTACTCCGATCCGAACGGACCGGCGGTGCTTTCCTTTGCTCCGACAGCATGCCGAACGCGTTGAGGCCTTACCTCACTCCCTCTCAATCCCGATGTTCCCGTTCGAGTTGCTGAGGTCCACTTTGCAGCCTCCTTTGCCGATGGTGCCGATGAGGGATCCTTCGGAGACGTTTGTGGTGGTGATGGGGAATTCGGTGTTGATGTGGCCGAAGGAGGTTCGGGCGGTGAGGGTGTAATTGCCTTCGGGCAGGGAGAGTTTGATCGGGCTGAAGTTGGTTTTGAGGGTGATGCTCTGGCAGGGGCCGCGGAGGCCGCGGACGGAGATGGCGCCGTTTGCGTTGGTGACGTCGACGTTGGCGCCGACGTTGTCGAGGAAGACGGATCCGAAGCTGGAGCGGACTTTGGCGGCGCCGGCGATGTCGTTGAGGGTCACGCTGCCGTTGGTGCTCTCGACCGTGGCGGAGCCTTTGATGCGGTCGGCGCGGACGCTGCCGAAGCGGGAGTTGGCGTCGAGCGGGCCGCCGATGTCGCTCACTTTGATGTTGCCGTTGGTGCTCGTCACGGTCGTCGCGGCGCCGATGTTCTTGAGCGTGACGCCGGCAAAGCCGGTGTCGACGCGGGCCCAGCCGGCGATGCCGTCGGCGTCGACTTTCGAGTTCGAGCCGTCGACCTGCAGGTTGCCTTTGATGCCGCTGGCGGTGACGCTGCCGAATGAATTCTTGACGGTGGCCGAGCCATTGACGTTCACGAGCTCGACGCGCGCGTTCGTGGTGGTGATGTCGGCGGACGCGCCGATGGTCGAGGCTTTGATGCCGCCGAAGGCGTTGGTCACTTTGAGCGTGCCGCCGACGTCGACGATATCGATCTCGCCATTACCGTTGCTCACGGTGGCGGCATTACGGACGTTGCTCACCTGAATCGAGCCGAAGCGGTTCGTGACGTTGAGCGCTCCTTCGATCTTGCGCACGGTGACCGAGCCATTGTTGTTCGTAATGGTCACGTCGCCGCGATTGTCGGTCACTTCGATTGCGCCGAAGCTGTTGCTGAGCGTCTGCGTGCCGCGCCCGCTCTGTAGTGAGATTGCGCCTTGTTTATTGTCGATGCTGCTGGAGGCGATGCCGCGTGCGTCGGTATTGCCGAAACGATTCTTCGCCGACACGCTGGCATTGGCAGGCACGGTGACGGTCATGTCGATCGAATACGAAAGATGCATCCGGCCGCCGGACACGCGGATGGAGGGGACGAGAGTGCGGATGCTCACGCCGGTCGCATCTGGGACGGCCGTGATGTGGATCTGTTTGCCGAAATCCTCATCCGAGGAGCGGATGGTGGCGCGAACCTGGACGGCATCGCCGTTGTAGGTACGGATGTCGAGATCGCCGAAGGAGTGATCGATATTCACCCGTCCGCCCTTGAACGGCACGTCTCGGCCGAATTTCAGCTCGAAGCGGCTCTCGTCGTCTTCGGCGAGAGCGGGTACGGCGATGAAGATCGTCAGGAGAAGCGCGAGCAGCAGCTGCGCCTTATTGATTCGAGACATGGTCATCCTCCCGCAGCACGTCCTGGAGCGTCCGCTGTTTTTCCGAATACATCGTCAGCAGCTGCTCGCGGAGGTGTGCGTTTTGTCGGTTGCGGTCGATGTTGGCCTGACATTCGTCGATGGCGTCATCGAGCAGCATCAGTTTTTCCTTGTACGAGGTCATGAGCGGCGAATCGGCGGACTCGAGCTTCGCGTCGGCGAGCCGCTGCAGCTTCGAGATGGCGCGGACGTGTGCGCGCTCCGCGTCTTCGACTTCGTCGAGCGCACTGACGCGCAGGATCTCTTCGTCGAAGCGCGCGTCGCGCGTCTGCACGCGCAGCGCATAGACGAGCGTGCTGCCCATGGCGATGGTCAGAAAGATCGCGGCCGCGATCTGCCAGAGGCGGCGCGACGGTTTACGCCGGGTTTCGTCGCGTAAGGCGCGGGCGATGCGGGGCCAGAGCGTTTCGTTCTCCCACGAGCCGCGCAGCGATTGTGCGGTCTCGGTGAGCTCGTTCCAGTCGGCGAGCTTCTCCGCGCAGGCGGGACACTCCGCCGCGTGGCGCGCCGCCGTCTCCATGGCGAGAGGCGAGCCGTCGAAGAGGAGGTCGTCGAGTTCATTACAGGTGATGGTCATGATGGGCGTACCGCGTTTTTCCACTTCTGTTGAAGATCCTTCTTCGTGGAAAAGAGGATCCATTTGGAATTGCCTTCGCTGATGCCGAGGATCTCGCCGATCTCGGCGTGGCTGAGGCCTTCGATTTCGAAGAGGACGAAGACGCTGCGGCGTTGTTCCGGAAGCTCGTCGAGCATGCGGCGCAGCGCGATCCGCTTGGTGTCGTCGACTGACGCGGCGCGATGTTCGAACGTGTCGTCGATCGGTGCTTCTTCGATGCGGCGGCGTCGACGGCGGAGGTGGTCGTAGCAGGTGTTGACGAGAATGCGATAGAGCCAGGTGGAGAACGATGCTTCGCCGGTGTAGGTCGATGCGGCGCGATGGAGTTTGAGGAAGGTTTCCTGAACGACGTCTTCGGCGTCGGAGGCGTTCCCGCCGAGGTGATTTCGGGCGATCGATTTCATCCGGTCGCCGAAGCGGTGGTAGATCGATTCGAACGCGCCGGTATCGCCGGTGGCGCACCGCATCGCGAGCTGCGCATCCTCAGATGCGGGCATCGGCCTCGGCGGGAGAGTCATGACTGACTGAAGCATCGTTCTGGAGGGATAGACGATGCGATTCCGGGAACGTTAGAACGCGATGGTTTTGACGACCGCGAGGCTTCTGCCACGCGTGGTTCGCGGCGCTACAGCTCATCGATGCTCTTCGGCCAGTCGACGTTCAGCAGGCGCGATAACGCGCGATCCGCCAGCAATTTGCCGTTGGTCTGGCAGCGCGCGCAGTAGTTGGTCTCGTTTTCGGCGTAGACGATGCGCTGGACCGGCGTGCCGCAATCGGGGCAGGGGAGGTTGTAGCGGCCGTGCACGGCCATCTCCGGGCGGAACGCGGTCACTTTCTCCGGGAACTTGCCGGCGGCTTCGTTGCGGAGGCGCAGGATCCATTCATTGAGGACTTCGATCGTCGCGCGCCAGAGGCGTTCCAGCTCTTCATCATCGAGATTCGTCGACATCTGGACGGGCGAGAGGCGCGCGCGGTGGAGGATCTCGTCGGAGTAGGCGTTGCCGATGCCACTGAACGTCCCGGGATCGGTGAGCGTCCGCTTGAGCGTGTGTCGCTCGCGGCGCATCGCGGTTTTGAATTCGTCGAGGGACATCGTCAGCGGCTCGAGGCCGCCGCGATCGTGCTCGCGGAGAGCGGCTGCGCCGCGAACGATGTGAATCGATGCGCGGCGTTTCGAGCCGGCTTCGGTGAGGACGAGCGTGCCGTTGTCGAAGTCGAATGCAGCCAGTCCGATCTTGCCGGGCGGCTTCGCCCCTTTCGCGAGCCATTTGAAGCGGCCGGCGATCATCAGATGGATCACGATGAAGAGCTCGTCTTCGAGTTCGAGCACGATCCGCTTGCCGAGACGGTGCAGGGCGATGATTTTTTTTTCGGCCACATCGGCGGGAGCGGGCTCGACCGTGCGGAGGACGAAAGGGTTGGAAAGACGCAACTTCTCCAGCGTATGGCTGAGCACGCGTGCCTCGAGAGCCTCGAGATAGACGGTCACATCGGGAAGTTCCGGCACGGTTCACTCATTATCGCCGGACGTGCATACATTTCGAACGCTCGTGGTCGGCTGGATTTCCGGCGCGATCGTCATCGTCCTTCTGGCCCTGCCGGCGATGACGAGGGAGCGTCGCGTCTCCCCTCCCGCCGCCGCGCGCCCCACGGAACCGGTTCACGCTTCCGCGTCGCGCAGTAAAGAGGGCGTTCGGCCGGCCGTGTCGCCGGGCAGCGATGGGATTCTGATTCCGGTGTCCGGGATCGAAGAGCGCGACCTTTTGGATACGTATTCACAGGCGCGCTCGGGCGGCCGGGTCCACAATGCGATCGATATTCTCGCGCCGCACGGAACGCCGGTCATTGCGGCGGTAGACGGCACGATTCGGAAGCTGTTTACGAGCAACGCGGGCGGTCTGACGATCTATCAGTTCGACGTCGGTGAGGAGCGCGTTTACTACTACGCGCATCTCGACCATTACGCCGATATCGCCGAAGGGGATTTCGTGAAACAGGGGACGGTGATCGGATACGTCGGCACGACGGGAAATGCGGGACAGACGCCGCATCTTCATTTTGCGATCGAGTTGCTGCCGGCGACGAAGGAATGGTGGAAGGGCTCGCCGGTGAATCCGTATCCGATTCTCGCTAGTACGACACCCGTTTCTTCGCTGCAATGACGTCCTTGTCACCTGGGGCGAGTTTCAGGGCATTGTCGTAGCTCGTTTTCGCGTCGGCCTTGCGGCCCTGTTTCTCCTGGACCTGCCCCAGCCAGTACCACGTGGCGGCGTGCGGCGGATCATTGTCGGCCGGCTTATGGCCGAGGTATTTGCGGAGAGACGCCTCGCCGCGCGCGAGCTCCTTTCCTGATTTCGCGGTCCATTGACCGATCCGGAAATGGACGGGCATGAAATTCGGGTCGAGCTTCTGCGCGAATTCATATTCGTGCAGTGCGGCCGCCCAGTTCTCCTCGAGCATGTAGACATTGCCGAGATAGAAGTGCGCTTTGGCGCTGTTCGGCTGCTCGCGCACGGCCTCGACCATTTCCTTGCGGGCGAGATCGTGTTTTTTCTGATGCGAGTAGATGCGGGTGTAGGCGCGATGACCATCCAGCGCATCGCGCTTGCGGATCTCGGCCGCCTGCAGGATTGCCTTATCGTCGCCGCCGCCCATGAATCCGGGCGCGATGAGGTAGTACTGAATGAGCGCGAAGCGGGCGTCGATGTAATTCGGATCGAGCTCGACCGCTTTCTCGAACTCTGCCCTGGTTTTCCTGGCGAGGGAAGCCTGGCTGAAGACGTTGGCCTTACGCGCCATTTCGCCATAGGCCGAGCCGAGGAGGAAGTGGTACTTCGCGTTCTTCGGCTCCAATTGCACGGCCTTTTCGAAGAGCTCCGCCGCTTTGTCGGCATCGCGCCGATCGAGCGCGGTATTGCCGGCTGCAGCGTGCTCGGCCGCGGTGGCGGCGAAGAGCGGTGCGGCGAGGCAGAGCGACAGCAGGAGCAGCGAAGCGGTCACGCGCATACGGATTGTGTACGCGCCTTGCTGTCGAGAGGTTTCGCAGCACGTTTCGCATAGAATGACCCGCCCGATGACGACAGAGACGGTTACACGACGCGAGACGGCCGGCCACGCGCCGAAGCCCGCCGAGCGCGCGACGATTCCGGTGTTCGCGGCCGAGGAGGTCGCGCAGTTTTCGGAGCGCGCGCTGCAGCGTGCGAAGGAATTGCTGACGCGGATCGAGGCGGTGGCGCTGGAAGACGTTTCGCCCGAGCGCGTGCTCGACGTGTGGGACGAGGCGTCGATCGCGATCGAAGACGTGTTCGGCCCGATCTCGCTGCTCAACAGCGTGCATCCCGACAAGAGCGTGCGCGATGCGTGTGACGTGGCGCTCGTGCAGGAGTCGAGCTTCCTCACGGACGTATTTCAGAATGAAGCGTTTTTCGCGCGTGTGCAGCGCGTCGTGCCGGACAGCATCGCCCGGCGGGAGATGCGCAAGCACCTCATCGAATCGTTCGAAGACAGCGGCGTCACGCTGCCGCCGGAAAAGCGGCGGCGCTACAAGGAAATCTCCGACCGGCTGACGGAGCTCGGCCAGGAATTCGCGAAAAACATGCGCGAGAACGGAGAGCGGATCACCTTCACGCCGGAAGAATGCGTCGGGCTGCCGCAGGCATGGCTCGACCGCGTGCCGCGCGACGAGCAGGGGAACATCGTGGTCGGGTTCGATTATCCCGATTACGTCCCGTTCCTCATGAATGCGCAGAGCGAGGAAGCGCGCAAGCGCTACTGGATCGCGAACACGCAGCGCGGCACTCCGCGCAATCTCGAGGTGCTCGACGAGATCGTGGCCTTGCGCAAGGAGACGGCCGATCTTTATGGCGAGCCGAGCTTCGCGCATTACGTGACGAAGCGGCGCATGGTCGGAAATCCGGAAACGGTCAATCGTTTTCTCGACGACGTGCGTCGCGTGGTCACCGAGGCCGAATTACGCGATCTCAGTGCCCTCGCGGAATTGAAGGCGGAGCTCACCGGTATGCCGGTCGAGCAGACGCGCATTCGCCGGTGGGACGTCGCGTTTTATCGCGAGCGTCTGCGCGAGCGGCGGTATGCGGTCGACCAGGAAGCGCTGCGCGGATATTTTCCGTGTGCGCCGACGATGCGGTGGGTGCTCGATGTGACGTCGCGTCTGTACGGCGTGCGATTCGAGCGCGCCGAGGTGCCGGTGTGGCAGGAAGACGTTCTCTATTACGACGTTTTCGATGCGGCGACCGGGGCATTCGTCGGCGGCATTTACGCCGACCTTTATCCGCGCGACGGAAAATACAAGCATGCGGCGGCGTGGCCCGTGCGTGGCGGGAGCCGGCGCGCGGGACGCCGGCCGGTCAGTACGCTCGTGGCGAATTTCAATCGCGAAGGTCTGACGCACGACGAGGTGGAGACGCTGCTGCACGAATTCGGGCACGTGCTGCACGGCGTGCTGTCCGAAACGCATTACGTCGGACATTCCGGCACGAGCGTGCAGCGCGATTTCGTCGAGGCACCGTCGCAGATGTATGAAGAGTGGGCGAGCCGGATGGAATCGCTCGACCTGCTGCGCAATCACTGCCCCGATTGCCCGCGCATCGATGCCTCGATGGTCGAGCGCGTCAACGCGGCGAAGAAATTCGGCGCGGGCATCGATTATGGCCGCCAATGGCTCTACGCCGCATTCGACATGGCGTTATCGAGCGAACATCCCGAGCCGTCGATGGATCTGTGGGCGCGGATGGAAGGGGAGACGCCGATGGGCTACGAGCCGGGCACGCAATTCCCCGGCACGTTCGAGCACATCGCGTCAGGGTATGCGGCCGGCTATTACGGCTACATGTGGGCGAAAGTGATCGCGCTCGATCTCGTCACCGCATTCGGCACCGACGTGATGAATGGGGAGACGGGGCGTCGTTTCCGCGAAATGATTCTCAGCCGCGGCAGCGAAGAGCCGGCCCGCGAACTGGTCGAGCGTTTCCTCGGGCGGCCGGTCGCCAGCGACGCATTCTTCTCGCACATCATCGGCGTCTGAGCGGATTCCTGCCGAAAAATTGTCAAGTACGCGTGACAAAAGGTCTCCTCGGCCTCACCTTGTGTCAAGTAAAGTTGACATCGAGGAGGTTCGAGATGGTTTCAGCGGCATTCACTCCCAGGGACCGGCACAACTACGCGATTTTCTCGCGCTGGATGGTCGGGGCGATGCTGGTATTCGTTGCGGCGACGATCAGCATCGATGCGAAATGGATTCCGAACGCGGGCGGCTGGGCGCTGACGATTTTGTCGGTCGCGTTGATGCTGTTGTCGATTCGCGCGTACATCTACTTCCTGCGCAACGCGGACGAGTTGTTGCGAAAGGTGCATCTCGATGCGCTCGCTCTGGCGTTCGGCTTCGGCACCGTGGCGATGATGGGCTATCGCCTCTGCGAGCGACTCGGCGCGCCGAAGCTGGACATCAATGACTCGTTCCTGGTGATGCTGCTGACGTGGGCCGCCGCGCAGTGGTTCGGATTCCGCCGGTACGCGGGAGATGAGGAGGCATGATGAACCGTCTGCGGGTCCTTCGCGCGGAGCGCCGCTGGTCGCAGGCCGAGCTCGCCGAACGCCTCGGCGTATCACGGCAGACGGTCAATGCGATCGAGACCGGCAAGTTCGATCCATCGCTGCCGCTCGCGTTTGCGATTGCGAAAGTATTCGAGTCGAAGATCGAAGAGATCTTCACCCCGGCGTGATCAATTACACGGGTCGCCGAAAGTGACGTCGGTCTCGCAGCAGTAGCTCGGATTGCCCTCGCACTGATACGGCGGATTTCCCCAGCCGGTGAGCTCGCCGTTGCAGTCGCGGGTCCACTCGCCGATGACTCCCGGGTTCGGGCCGACGATGCAGACGAAGGTCACGGTGTAATGAATCTCGGAATCGATGGCCTGGGTGTGATGCGCCGGAATCAAAGCAGCGGCCAGCAGTACGAGCACCTGGAGAAGCGAAGTCAGTTTCCGTCTCATTTTTTCCCTTTCGAAGATTCGCCGAGGGGGATTCCGCCGACGATAGTACGGCATTCCGGAAATGACGCCATCGGGAAAAAGAGAAACCGAAAAATGGAAACGGCATCAACGGAGAAGCACTTCGGCGGCGCCGGTGGCGATCACGCGGACGGCGATCACGGTTGCATTCGGCGTCACGCTTTGCGGCTCGATCGTGTCGGCGCGGCCGCGGAGCGTGACCCCTTTGGCGAGATCGCGATTGAGCGCGCGCGTGAGCTCGGCGCGGACTCTCGTGATCTGGTCGCCGAGGGGGAAGCGGGCGGTTTCGCGGAGTCGCTGGCGGATCGAGTCGTGGGCGGTTTTCTCGAGCACGCGGGAGAAGAATCCGCGGCGCTTCTTCGGATCGAGCGCGTAGTCAAGATCGGGAACGACGATCGAGGAGGTGGCGGGATCGAAGCGCGGCGTCCCTTCGAGAAAAACGATCCCGCGATAGTTCCGGAGCAGGCCGCCGCGATAGTCGATCATCGCCTCGATGCTGATCCGGCCGTTGAACGACGGGCCGACCTTCAGCGACTCGAGTCTCAGATCCTTCCCTTCCACTTTGTAGGTCCGGGCGGCGTAATCGCGCGTCGCGAGCGCCGACGCTTCGGCGTATGGCAATTCGAGATCGAACGGCACGCGAACGCCGTTCGACGCCGGCTTCGCGACGACGCGCAGGGCGGGCAGAGGCTTGCGCGTCGTGGCCGGTTTTTCTCCGATCACCACGCGCGTCTGCGCACGCAGCGAGAGGGTGCTCGTGGCGATCGACTTCGCGCCGCTGATCGGCGTCAGCGCGACTTCGACCGGCTCCATCACCAGCCAGGTGCGCGGCGCGAGCTCGTACGGCGTCTGCAGCGCCGTCCAGATCTGGTCGGCCTGCGGTTTGATGTTCGTTTGTGCGGGCGTGTTCTGATCGATGATCTTCGCCGCGGCGCCGAGCTGGCGCTCGACGACCGGCGCGACGAAGCGGCGGGTGATGTCGATGCCGAACCACGTCACCTCGCACGGCTTCGGATAGCTCACCGGCAGGAGCACTGTCTGCGAGCGGAGTCGCCACGCCGGATCCCAGTCGAGCTTCGTATGCAGCGTGATCTGCGCCTCGCGGCGTGGTTGCGCGATGCCGCACGACATGCAGGGGAAACGGCCGCGGCAGGCCTGCATCGCATATTTAATGGTGGTGGACGAGTGGAGGCCGCCGCCGATCATGGTGATGCGAATCGGATCGCGCGCGACTTTGTATTCGATGTCGATGCCGCGTTCCTTCGCCGTGCCGTCGAACTTTTTCTCGACGCGTCGTTCGATCTCGGGGGAGAGCGACGCGAGATCGAGACGAATCGGAACGGTGATCGTCGAAAGCTCAGGCTGCTGGGCGGAAATCCGTAAGGCCGAGCATGCAACAATTGCAAGGAGTGGGAAGAAGGCGCGCGTCCGGCGCGCTCTAGACGCAGTCATGACCGCGGCGATCATCACGGATGCGAACCGAAAGTGCGAGGGACTCGTTCCTTGAAACGGCTCTCGTTCCTTCCGCTGTTCTTCATCGGCCTCGTGGCCGTGTTCGGCGCCACCATCTGGATTCGTGTCGCGTCGTACAACGGCCAGCCGGCAGAGCTGCAGCAGAACGCGGAGTTGAATGATCCGCGGGGGGGCGATCGCCGCGTCCTTTCGGATGGTTCGGCCGCGGTCGGCGCGGAAGGGACGATCGAAGCGTATCCCGATGAAGACGGCAGCCAGGCCCGGGCGCGCTCCAGCGCGCGCGAGCAGCGGTACAACGAGCTGCTGCGTTCCGCGCCGCCCGCGGCTCCCGCGCAGAAAGAGCCGTCGTTGCTCGATCGCGTCGTCTCTCCGATCGCGAATGCGTTGAATCTGAATCGCACGAAGCAGCCGCCGGCGCAGCCGCGTCCGTACCAGGCGCAGCCCCAACCGCAGCAGCCGCGCAGCGCCGATGGGCAGCAGCCGCAGGGCGATCGCAATGCGGATCGAAAGAACGAGCAGCCGCAGGAAGAGCAGGATCCCGACACCGACACGACGCCGCCGACGCTCTCGGCCGCGGAGTTCGTGCCGCCGCAGGTGCATGACGGCGAGGAAACGTCGCTGATCGTGATGGTGAGCGACAACCTCAGTGGCGTGCGTGGAGTTTCGGGGGTCGTTGCCAGCCCGAGCGGCGCGTTGCAGGGCTTCTCGTGCCGCGGCGACGGCGCGGGGCGTTACGTGGCGCGCATCGTGGTGCCGAAGGATGCGGCCGAGGGCTGGTGGCAGGTGAAGTATCTGACGCTGAGCGATAACGCGAGCAACAGCGTGAACCTCAACGCCGCGCAGGGCGCATTGCCGCAGAGCGCGCAGTTCAAGGTGACGTCGTCCAATTCCGACTCGGCGGGACCGCAGCTGAAGTCGGCGTGGATCGAGCGCCCGGCCATGCGCGCCGGTGAGCGCAACACGGTGTTCATTCAGGCGGAGGACGAGAAGTCGGGCGTCGCGCAGGTGAGCGGCGTCTTCATCAGTCCTTCGAAGACGGCGCGCATCGGGTTCGGATGCCGGCCGGGTGCGGCCGGAACGTGGGAGTGCGCCGTGTCGCCGCCGAGCTGCCTCGACTGCGGACTGTGGAATCTCGAGCAGATTCAGCTGCAGGACAAGGCGAACAACATGTCGACGTTCCGGATGGACAATCAATATGTCTCGGCCATCAAGCTGAACATCGACGCCGACAGTTGTGACTCGACGCCGCCGGTGCTGCAGTCGCTGAGTGTTTCGCCGATGGTGATCTCGAATCGGGAGGGGGGAACGATTCGTATCGAAGCGATTCTCGCCGACGACGGTTGCGGAGTTGCCAGCCTGAGCGGACAGGCCATTCCGAAGAGTGGTGCGGGAGGGCAGCGCGTCTACTTCTCGTTCGATCCTTCGCCGGACGGGCGGACGTTCGTCGGCAACATTCAGATCGAGAAGGCGGCGGCGAAGGGGATCTGGAACATCGCCTGGCTGCAGGCGCTGGACAAGGGGCACAACCTGCAGCCGTATCAGACGAATGATCCGGTGATCTCGCGGGTGACGTTCCGCGTCGAATGACGTTTCGTATCGAGTGCGGGAACGTGCGCGGTGACGTTTTCGAGTCGGCTGGCGCGGGTTTGGGTTGTTGAAAATTTTTTTCAACGACCCCCGGTTGACGGTGTTCTCTCGGTCGTGACGCCGTACTCATTTTCGAGTAACATGCGCGTCCCAACCGTTCTCACGACCGAGAACCAATCACTGAAAGGTAACGCACACTCCCATGAGTCAGTCGAGAGATACCGCCGAGGCTACGTCCTTTGCCGAGGCGATGGAGAATTTGGATCTCAAAACCCCGCAGCAAGGTGAGCTGCTTCGCGGCACGATCGTGTCGATTTCGGGCGAAGACGCCTACATTTCGTACGGCGGTCCGTCAGAAGCCGTCATGGACGCTGGGGAGCTCGAGGGACTCGACATCGGCGACCAGATCGAAGCGACGGTCGTCAAGACGGGAGCGGAAATCCGCGTTTCGCGCAAGTTGATCAAAGGTCGGGCGTCGCTCGAACAGCTTCGCCAGGCGTTCGAGAGCCGCCTCCCGGTCGAGGGCAAGGTCACGGGCCGCAACAAGGGCGGCTTCGAAGTGAACATCAGCGGTCTGCGCGCGTTCTGCCCGCTGTCGCAGATTGCACTCGGCAAGATCGAGAACCCGGACGCGTTCGTCAATCAGACGCTCGAGTTCCGCGTGACCGAGCTTTCCGATGACGGCCGCCGCATCGTCGTCTCCCGCGCCGCGATGCTGAAGGAAGTGGCCGCCGAGCGTGCCGCCGAAACGCGCGCGCGCATCGTCCCGGGCGCCGAGCTGGTCGGCCGCGTGAAAACGCTCACGCCGTTCGGCGCGTTCGTCGACCTCGGCGGCGTCGACGGTCTGCTCCACGTTTCGGAGATGAGCCGTCGCCGCGTCACCGATCCGAAAGAAGTCGTCGCGATCGGCCAGGAAGTCCACGTCAAAGTCATCAAGATCGAAAACGACGGCAAGCGCATCTCGCTGTCGATGAAAGATCAGGAGCCGGATCCGTGGTACGACGTCGCCGAGCGCTACGTGCCGGGCACGGAGTTCACGGGCCGCATCGTCCGCTCCACCGACTTCGGCTACTTCGTCGAAGTCGAGCCGGGCGTCGATGGTCTGGTGCACGTCTCGCAGCTGCCGCACGGCATCAAGCCGGGCGACGCGGAAGTGCAGATCGGCACGAGCGTGCAGGGCTGGGTTCGCGAAGTGGATGCTTCGAAGAAGCGCCTCTCGCTCTCGCTCCGCGCGGTGGCGATCAACGATCCGTGGGAAACGGCCACGCAGCGCTACTCGATCGGCCGCGTCGTCGAAGGCACCGTCGATCACGGCGCCGCGCCGGGAATCTTCGTCGAGCTCGAGCCGGGTCTCACCGGCCTGATTCCGAACTCGGAGATCTCCGCGCCGCAGGGCGTCGAGCCGTCGCAGGCGCATCAGCCCGGCGAGAAGCTCATGGTTCGCATCATGAGCATCGATCCGAGCCGCAAGCGCATCTCGCTCTCGCACGAAGCCGCCAAGGCCGCCGCGGAGCGCGAGGAATACACGAAGTTCATGGACGAGCGGAACGACGAAGCGTCGAGCGAGTCCGCCATGGCGCTGGCCTTCCGCCGCGCGATGGAAGGTCGCAAGAACCGCTGACGACATTCGGCAACGAATGCGAAAGGCCGCCTTCACGGGCGGCCTTTTTCTTTATCCGCGCGCGATCTGCACGATCTCGTCGCGCACCGCTTCGAACGCATCGTGTTGCGCGAAGTGTCCGGCCCGCAGTTCGACGATGCGCACGTTCGTCACCCACTTGTCGAGATTCTCGATCGTGCCGCGCAGAAAGACCGGCTCGTATTTTCCCCAGAGAATCGTCACCGGCAGCTCGATGCGCTTCATCACCTCGCGCGTTTCGCCGCGCGAGAGCCGCAGTGCACGGTAGTAATTCATCATCGGAGTGATGCTCGTGCGCCACTGTCGCGCGTACGCGTCGATGAGATCGGGCGGAATGCGGCCGGCGCGCCGGAGGAGCATCCTGCCGAACGTGCGCATGAAGAGCTCGGGCAGCAGCGGGAGTTGAAAGAAGAGCTGATAGGCGAGGCGGAGTTTCTGTTTCGTGCTGCGCGCGATCTCGCGAAAGATCGCGGCCGGATGCGGGACGTTGATGATGACGAGGTGGCGAATGAGCTCCGGCCGCGCCATGGCCAGAAACCAGGCGGTGGCGGCGCCCCAGTCGTGCGCGACGAGCACGCACGAGCCGCCGTGGGCTTCGATCAATTCCGCGACGTCGGCGGCGACATGCGCACTTTTGTACGGTTCGATGCCTTTCGGTTTGGGTGAATCGCCGTACCCCCGGAGGTCGGGAGCGATGGCTCGAAATCCTTCCGCGGCGAGGGCGGGACGCATGCGCCGCCACGCCAGACGTGACTCCGGAAAGCCGTGAAGGAGGACGACGAGTGGTCCGTCGCCCTCCACGTCATGACTGAGCTGCACCCGCGAATGCTAAGCGCGATCGCGATTCACGGCGGCGAAAATGAGTCCCGCACCGAGTGCGAGCGCGGCGACGCCGGCCGCGACCTTGCCGGGATTTTCCTTCGCATACGACGTGGCCCGCGTGGAACCATCCTTCAGATAGTCGCGCGCGGTGTTGAGGTACTCGTCGATGTCGACGTTCTGAAACTGTCCCTTGAGATTGCTGACCATGTCCTCGGTGATGCCGAGCCGGCCGAGAAACTGTTCGAGACCGCTGCTGCCGTGGAGCGACTGCCCGCACGTCGCGCAGACGCCGCTGCCGGTGGCATCGGTGTCGCTCGCGCTGCCGACATTGAAGCCGGTGGCGCTGCCACCGGAGCCCATCGAGCCGCTGCCAGTCGAGCCCGTACTGAATGAGCTCGTGCCGCTGCCCGTCGCACCGGTGGTGCCGCCGCTGTTCGTTCCGAATCCACCCGGACTGACGTTATTGCTGCCCGAGTTCCAGTTGCTGTCGTTTTGATCCATCTGCATTCCTCCTTCGGTTTGATGCGTTACTCGCGCGACTCCCCGCGGGTTTCCTCGGGCTCGTACGTACGACGATGCGTCCCGATGCGCGGGTCTCCCGACTTGTTGGTGTAACGATCCTCGTCGTTCCAGCGTTCGTCGGCGGAGCCGGTGGCGAACTCCTGATCGAGCTGATGATCGGCGCCGTCACTGCGGAATCCGGCCTTGGAGCTGGTTCTCGCCGGGGTGTAGGTCTGACTGAGAACGTCGAGTGGAATGTCGGTCTGGCGCCGCGTCACACGTGGCGCCGATGCGGTCGTGATGGAGGCCGCGGTCTGCTGCGGCTGCGCCTCGGGCGCCCCTGCCTCAGCCGTATTGCGCGCCCTGCGTCCGCGCGTGAAGAAGCGCGTCACCGCCTGTGCTGCACTGCGCAACCGCCCGAGTCCGACGGCGTTCGAGTCTGCTTTGCGTCCCATGCCAAGCTTCCTTTCTTTGCGTGTCTGTACGCAGAGGAAGACACTGCAAGGAAGGTGCTGAGTGGCTTGAATCGGAAATTGAAAATTGAAAATTGAAATCGCTTCCCGGCGAGGAAGCGCGCGCATCGTGCCAGTCACGAGACGGATGCACTCGCGACGACCGCTTTTCAATTTTCAATTTTCAATTTTCAATTCCCCTCCCTCACTTTCCATACGAGACCCGCCAAACCACCCCAGCGCCGTCGTCGGAGACCAGGAGTGAGCCGTCGCGGAGGACGAGCAGGCCGGCGGGGCGTCCCCAGACGGTGCGGTCTTTCGGGTCGGGGGCCCAGCCGGTGAGGAAGTCGTCGTAGCCGCCGGTGGGCTTGCCGTTGCGGAAGGGAATGAAGACGACTTTGTAGCCGGTGCGATTCGCTCGATTCCAGGAGCCGTGCAGCGCGACGAATGCGCCGCCGCGGTATTGCTGCGGGAAGGTCGAGCCGGTGTAGAAGACCACCGTGATCGGCGCGGAGTGCGCCTGGATCAACACCGACGGCACGATCGCTTTCGCGACGAGATCGTTGCGCTCCCCCTCGCGTCGCGGATCGACGTTTTTGCCGATGTAGGAAAACGGCCAGCCGTAGAACGCGTCGCGCTTCACTTCGGTCGCATAGTCGGGAACGAGATCGTCGCCAAGGCCGTCGCGTTCGTTGACGACGGTCCATAACGACTGATCGGCCGGATTCCACGCCAGGCCGATCGGATTGCGCAGTCCCGAGGCGAACGTGCGTCGGCCGCTGCCGTCCGGGTTGTATTCGGTGATGGCCGCGCGGAGCGGCTCCGATGTTTCGTCGCTGACGTTCGAGCCCGAGCCGACCGCCACGTACATCTTCGAGCCGTCGCGATTGAAGATCACGTTGCGCGTCGAATGTCCGCCGGCCGGCAACGACGTCAGCTTCACCGGTTTTCCCGACGCCTCGGTCTGTCCCGATTTGTAATCGAAGCGGACGATCGCGTCTTCGTTGCCGACGTAGAGATGGTTGCCGCGAAACGCGAGGCCGAAGACACCGCGCAGGTCATCGCTCCAGGTGAAACGCTGATCGGGACGCGAGTCGCCGTTGGTATCGCGGAACACCCACACCGTGTCGCTCGACGTATCGGCGAGAAAGACATCGCCGTTCGGCGCGAGCACCATGTTGCGCGGATTGGAGATGTCGGTGGCCCACAGCTCGACGCGGAATCCGGGCGGCACCTGCAGCGATGCGTTGGCGGGGCGCGAGATCACGCGCGGCGGATTTCCGGCGCTCGACGTATGAAACGGCTTCGGCAATCGATCCGCACGCACCTCGTAGTGCTGCATCGTGCGCGTGCTCTGCGGCGGCGCCGCCTTTGCGGCGGGCGATGACGACGACGCGCTCGACTGCGCGTCACTGCGCGAGCAGGCCAACAGCAGAACGAGCGAGACGGCGGCGAGGGCGTGCTTCATGAGCACGAAGTGTACTCAGTCGTTGCCACCCGTCCCGTCAACGTCGAGTGTCGCAATTCCATACTGCTGAGAACGGATGTCGCGAATTCCGACCGCCACGCGGTAGCTGTCTTTCAACCGGCGTTGAATCGTGACGACGTGCGTCCAGTGCTTCACGCGCGCGCTCTCCCATTCGGCGGCGGGGACTTCAATGACCTGCTCGGAATGGATGCCGCTGGCGTAGTCGGCCACGCGACCGGTCACGGCATAGTGTGCGGAGTAACGCGCGCGGTAGACGTCGCCGACGCGCTCGAAGTCGAGCGCCGCCATCGGGATCAGAATCTCGAGCACGAGATCCTTTTTCTCGCCGGCCGGCGACTCCCGCACGGTGATGCCGAGCTCGTTGGCCGCCTCGGGGAGGATCAACGCCGCGGAGACGAGATCGGTCAACTCCGCAGGCGCCGATTTGCGAACCACTTCATTGCGCGCGCGCACGCGGAGCTCGGGATGGTTTTTCACACGCACTTCGATCTTGTGTGGCTTGTCGAAGCCTCCGCGCGCGCTGTACGCGAGCGAGTAGAAGTTCGTCAGGTCCGACTCGATCTCGCGCACGGCATCCACGAGGTTGTCGTTGGGACGGTACTGGCGTCCGCCGGTGATGTCGACGAGCGGCGTGACGGTGGCGTTCGTGTTGGCGACGGCATCGAGCACGGTTTCGGACATCGAATTGTCGACGCCGCCGGGGCCGGGCGTGCCACTCGCCGGTTTGGAGGGAGCGTTGGAGCCGGAGTTCCAGTCGGCCAGTCCGATGGAGGTGATCTCGGTGCCGGTCGAGCGCAACGGCATGTCGTTCTCGGGACGGATGAAATACAGCGTGACGCCATTCGAGCTCGCGGTGCGCGCCACTTCTTCGATGGCCGGTTTGAGGTTGGCCATGCCGCGTGCGCGTTCCGCGTTGTCGAGCTGCGACGGCGGGAAGAGCTCGTCCATCTTTTCGCTCGCACTGGCCGGCGTCGTGTCCGCCGGGGCCGGACCGCCACCGCCGCCGGTGGTGAAGGCCGACGCGCGCATCTTCTTGCGCAGGTAGCGTTCATAGAACTCACGCCCCGGCTGCGCGGAGATCGACTGCGTCACGGCCACGACGACTTTTCGTCCGGAGAGCGGTGCGAGCGATGCGACGATCGAACGCAACGTGCCGAGGCGCTGCATCACGCGCGTGGCGACGCGATCGGCGTACATTTTCGAAATCGAACGCGCCTCGGCATCCGTCTTCAAGCTCGCGAGCTCGCGCTCGAATCGATACATCTCCCGTTCGAGTCCCGTCCTCTGCGCGCTGAGCCGGCTCTCCGCAAGCGCATCGTGCAACTGCGTGAGGATCGTGTCGCGATCGGGCGTCGGGTCGAGCACGAGCCGCGTCACCTCGGCCGGCCGCACGATCTCCGCGAGGTCGCCTTCGCGCATCGCCGATTCGACGAACTTCGCAAGGTTCTCCATCACCGACTTCTGCGTCTTGTCATCGAGCGACAATTCGTCGATGTAGAAGATGAACGTGCGCGCGGGCGGTGGTGCCGGTTTCTCTTCGATGACGCTCGCGGACTCGGGCACCGGCGCGTCTTCGGTGGATTCGATCGTGTGGCCCGGCAATCCTTCGTACGCCGCGAAGTTCGTGATGCTCTGCACGACGCCGTCCTCGCGCAATTCGAAATCCGATTTGCGGAGGCCGGTCACCGGCTCTCCCTGCGCGTTCGTCACCACGACGTCGACGTTGTGGATGCGAACCTCGATCGATTCCTGAAAACCGGACTGCGGAAGCGCGAGCAGCAGCGCGAGTGTCGTACGAAGCATCATCGATTCACCGTCTCTCTCTCTCGTCAGCGGGCGACGTCCATTGTCGCAATTCCGGAGCGTTCGCTGCGCAGATCCATGACGCCGACGGCGACGCGATAGTCCTGGTCGCTGCCGGTCACGGTGATGGAGTGGGTCCAGTGCTGCTGGCGCGCCTTCTCCCAGTCGCGCGCCGGAATCTCGACGACGCGATCGAGATCGACGCCGCTGAAGAAATCGGTGGCCTTGCCGGTGACGGCGTAGTGTGCGCTGTAGCGCGCGCGATACACGTTGCCGGCGTGCTCGAAATCGAGCGCTGCAATCGGGATGAGCACGTCGATGGTGATCGTGTTCGATTTCGCGGCGCGATTGGCACGCAGCGCGATGCCGAGGTCGTTCGGCGAGTCAACATGGATCAGCGAGGAGACGACGCGATCGGTGAGCTCGCGCGGCGCCGACTTGCGCTCGACTTCTCCGCGCGCCAGCACCTTCAGTTCCGGACGGTTTTTCACACGCACCTGAATCTTGTGCGCGCGATCGACGCCGCCCTGCGCGTGATAGGCGAGCGAGTAGTACGACGAAAGGTCGGCCACGATGCGGCGCGTCGCATCCTCGAATCGATCGTTCGGCGCGAAGTGCCGGCCGCCGGTGATGTCGACCAGCGGATTGACGGCGCTCTTCGTGTTCTCGATCGCGTTCTGCATGAAGACCGCATCGACGTTGTTGATCGGAAGCGGTTGCTGCGGGCCGGGACGATTGATGTCGGGATCGAGGGACAGCAGATCGGGAGCGGCCTGCATCAACGTGAGGTCGTTCTCCGGACGAATCGCGTAGAACGTCACGCCGTTCGCGCTGGCCACGCGTGCGACCTCGGCGATCGCGGGGCGCAGATCTCTCACGACGGCGCGACGGCCCGGCGCTTCCGTCTGACTGACGTGACCGCGCGGATCGGGAGCCTGCAATGCATCGAGCGGCTCGGCGGAGACGCGGAGACTCTCGTTGCGAAACTTGTTGGCGTAGTCATCGAGGAACTCGCGGCCCGGTTCGCCCGACAACGACTGCGTGACGCCGACCAGCACCTTCCGTCCATCGAGCGGTGCGAGCGAGGCGATGATCGCGCGCATCGTGCCGAGGCGCTGCTTCACGCGCTGCATCGTCCGAGCGGCGGCGCGCAACGCGACCTGACGCGCCTCGTCCTGACTCGCGGCGCCGCTGAGATCGCGGCGATACCAGTAGAGCTCGCGGGCCAGACCGTTGCTCCGTTTTTTCTGCACGGCATCGGCGAGCGCCGCCTCGAGCTGTCCTTCGATGGCGGCGTGATCGGATGTCCATTCGAGCGCGATCTCGGTCGCTTCGCTCGGGCGCACGACGGCGGCGCGATCGTCGGGCCGGAGAGATTGTGTGAGCGCGCGCAGGCTCGCGAGCAGACCGTCGCGCGTGGCCGGCACGAGGGAGAGTTCGTCGATGAAGAAGACGAACGTGCGCGGCGGTGGAGCCTGTGTCGTGGCCGGCGGCGAGGTCGCGGCGGAGGCGTTCGGATCAGGCGCCGTCGCGGTTTCGGCGTACGCCGAGAAGTTCGTGACCTTCTGCGGCTTGCCGTCTTCGAGGACTTCGAAATCGTCTGCGCCGAGGCCGACCACCGCATTGCCCTTTGCATCGGTGACGACGACGTCGACGTTGTGAATGCGAACTTCGATCGTTTCCTGTAATGCGGACTGCGGAGCGCCGAGGAACAGTGCGAGTGCAACAGGGAGAACGTTCACGAGACTCCTTCGGACGGCGATGTCGTTCGGCGGACGGGCGTCGGCGGCTCCGGCTGCGTCTGTCGTACCAGCAGCGTAGTACGCCGAATCAGGGACTTACGTCTGGCGCGGGCGAAACGCTGTCCTCGATTCGGGAGTCTCCGTCCCCGCGTTGTGACGTTAAGATCGCGCACCATGCGAATTCGAGCTTTCTGTCTCGCGCTCCTCGTCGCGCTTCCGGTCGTCGCCCAACTCCGTACGCAGAAGCCGCCGCTGCACGCCGCGCACTGGATGGCCATCACCGGAAAGCCGCTCGGCGCGACTGCCGGATCGATGATGTTCCAGAAGGGTGGAAACGCGGTCGATGCCGCGTGCGCCATGCTCGCCGCCACGTCGACGCAGTGGGACACGCTCGGCTGGGGCGGCGAAACGCAGGCGCTCATCTACAACCCGAAAACGCGCCGTGTCATCGGCATCAACGCCCTCGGCATGGCCCCGAGCGGAGCGACGCCCGAGTTCTACAAATCGAAAGGGATGAACTATCCCCCGGAGTTCGGCCCGCTCGCCGCGCTCACGCCCGGAACGCCCGGCGGCTTGATGGTGATGCTGGCCGAGTACGGGAAGCTCTCGCTCAAAGACGTGCTCGCCCCCGCGATTCAGATGGCCGACGGTTTTCCGATCGAAGCACAACTCGCGAACGGCATCGAACGGCAGAAAGCAAAGATCAAGGAGTGGCCGTATTCGAAAGCGGTTTTCCTCCCGCACCTCGCGGAAGACGAGGCGAAGCCGGGGCAGCGCGAGGCGCCGAACGCGGGCGAGATGTTTCGTCAGCCCGATCTCGCGGCCACGCTGCGCAAGCTCGTCGAAACGGAACAGCAGGCATTGAAGAAAGGGAAATCGCGCAAGGATGCGATCCTGGCTGCGTACGACCGCTTCTACAAAGGCGACATCGCGCAGGAGATCGCGCGCAGCGTGCAGGAGCAGGGCGGTCTGATCACGACGGCCGATCTCGCGAAGTGGAAGGTCGAGATCGAGGCGCCGGTGAAGACGACCTACAAAGGGATCGACGTCTACAAGCTGACGGTCTGGACGCAGGGCCCGTCGATGCTGCAGACGCTGAACATCCTCGAGAACTTCGATCTGAAGTCGATGGGCTACAACAGCGCGCGCTACATCCATACGCTCTATCAGGCGATGAATCTGTCGTTCGCCGATCGCGATTTCTATTTCGGCGATCCGTACTTTCCGCCGGTCGAGCCGGTGGCGGGCCTTTTGTCGAAGGAGTACGCGAAAGAGCGGGCGAAGCGGATCAATCCGGAAAAGAACGATCCGAATGCCGGCCCCGGCGATCCGTATCCGTTCCAGGGCGAAACGAATCCGTTCCTCGATTCGCTGAAGAACTGGAACGCCACCGCGACGAAGCCGCGCAACATCGCCGAGCTCCATCATTTCGAAGAGTTGTTCCGTCAGGGCACGACCTCGATCGAAGCGGCGGATGAAGAAGGCTGGGTCGTGTCGGTGACGCCGAGCGGTGCATGGGTGCCCGCGGTGATCGCCGGGAAGACGGGCATCGGACTCTCGCAACGCGCGCAGAGCTTCGATACCGATCCGGCGCAGAATCCGTTCAACGTGATCGAGCCCGGCAAGCGTCCGCACGTCACGCTCACGCCGACGCTGGCCCTCAAGGACGGCGTACCGTATCTCTCCTTCGCCGTGCAGGGCGGCGACACGCAGGATCAGAACCTGCTGCAGTTCTTCCTGAACGTCGTCGAATTCGGCATGACCCCGCAGGAAGCGACCGAAGCGGCGAACTTCAACACCGAGCAGGTGCGCAAATGGCTCGGCGACCGTCAATCGACGCCCGGACGCATCATTCTCAATGAACAGACACCGGCGTGGGTACGCAGCGAGCTGCGCAAGATGGGCTACGACATGCGCTTCGAGGAGCGAACGTCCGGACCAATCAACGCCATCTGGTTCGACCGCGCCCACGGCACGATGTGGGGCGGCAGCTCGAACCACGGCGAAGACTACGGAATCGGCTGGTAAGCCACCAACAACAACGTACCGCGGGCTTCCAGCCCGCGATTCTAAAAACGCCGGCAGGATGCCGGCGCAACGGCCGGCAAGATGCCGGCGCTACGTACGTCGTACTTCGCACGGCGCCAAATCCAAACTTCTGTTTCCCGCGTAGCTTCGGGCATGAACATCTTCATTACCGGTGCTTCGGGTTACATCGGGCGTCCTGTCGTTGCGGAGCTGCTTCGACGCGGGCATGCGGTGCGGGCGCTGGTGCGTCCGTCGTCGATCGACAAACTTCCCAAAGGGGCGGAAGCGGTGATCGGCGATGCGCTCGATGCCTCGACGTTCGCCGCGAAGATCGCGCCGTGCGACACGTTCATCCAGCTCGTCGGCGTCGCACATCCGTCGCCGGCGAAGGCGCGAGAGTTTCGCGAGATCGATCTCGTCTCGGTGCGCGAATCGGTGAGGGCGGTGCGCGACACGACCGTGCGTCACTTCCTCTATCTCTCTGTCGCGCAGCCGGCGCCGGTGATGCAGGAGTATCTGGCGGTGCGCGCGGAAGGGGAGCGGCTCGTGCGCGAAAGCGGTCTGCACGCCACCTTCATCCGTCCCTGGTACGTCCTCGGCCCGGGGCATCGCTGGCCGTACCTTCTCCTGCCGCTGTATTGGCTGTGGTCCGCGTTTCCGAAGCATCGCGACACGGCGCGACGTCTTTATCCGGTGAAGCTCGCGGAGATCGTGCAGTCGATCTGCGATGCCGCCGAGGATCTGCCGATGCGCGTGCGGATCATCGAGGCGCCGGAGATCCGCGGAGCAGACTCTCCAGCTCGTCCGGACGTGCGGAGCGTCCCCGCGCATCGTCCGCAGTGATCGCGCCGTCGAGCACGAGCTTCGCGAGCGAGTCTTCGAGCGAGATCATCCCCGCGCGCTTGCCGAGCGTGATCTCGGTGGCGAGATTCTGCAGACGCTCGTTGCGGATGTGATTGCGTACCGCGTTGTTCGCGAGCAAAACCTCCACCGCCACCGCGCGCCCTTTTTCGTCGCTGCGCGGCACGAGATGCTGCACCACGATGGCGTTGAGACTGAGCGCGAGCTGTTGCCGGATCTGCGTCTGTTGCGCGGGCGGAAAGACATCGACGATGCGGTGAATGGCCTGTGCTGCATCGCTCGTGTGCAGCGTCGAAAGAATGAGATGTCCCGTCTCCGCCGCCGTCAGCGCGGTCGATACCGTTTCGAGATCGCGCATCTCGCCGACGAGAATCACGTCGGGATCCTGACGCAGCGACGCGCGCAACGCCGACGCGAATGACGGTGCATCGCGTCCGACCTCGACCTGTTCGATGAACGACTTCGCGTTGCGATGCTCGTATTCGATCGGGTCTTCGATGGTGATGATGTGGCGCGCATCGCTGCGATTGAGCTCGCCGACGAGTGCCGCGAGCGTCGTCGACTTGCCCGAGCCGGTCGGTCCGCAGACGAGCACGAGGCCGCGCGTCGGCTTCACCAGTTCGGCGAGCGAAGCGGGGAGGCGCAGCTGCGCGAGCGTCGGCACTTCCGTCGGCAGTGCGCGAATCGCGGCCGCGAGCGAGCCGCGCTGCCGATGCACGTTCACGCGAAAACGCCATGCGCGACGATCGTCTTCATCGACGCTGCGCGAGAGGCGCAGCGAGAGATCGGCCGAGCCTTCCTGTTCGAGTTTCTCGCGAACGCGGCCGGTGACGATGGTGGCCAGGAGCGCCTGCAGGTCGTCGCCGGTGAGTGCTGCATCGGCGGTGCGCGCCAGACGTCCGGCCACGCGGAACACCGGAGGAACAGCGGCGATGAGCAGGAGATCGCTCGCGCCGCGCTGCGCCATCTCGATCAGCAGACGCTCGAGCGCGTTCCCTTCCGGAACGGTCGACGACGGCCATCGCTGCGTCGCGCGGGCGTCATTTGTGGCCGGTTCCGCATCGTTGAGCTCGCGAACCAGCGCCTCCAGCTCCGGATCCGGCGTCAGTTTCTTCATGTTCGATCTCTACGAACGAACCGTGCCATTGGTCACGAAGGGGTCGCGGGCTGCATCGCTGACCCATGTGCAACCTTTTTGACCCACTGTTCCGTCAAAAAATGGGTCAGTGGAGCAGCCACTGAAAATCACCTTCGTGTGTTTTCAACAACTTAACAAGTGGCAGCGTCGTTGCCATGGAGGAGGTCCGCCTTCAAACAGGGAAAAGGGAAAAGGAACAAAGCTGAATGAAACGACTGCTCTCGGTCACCCTCATGCTCCTGAGCGCCACGGCGGCGTTCGCAATGCGGCCGGATGGCCGCGCCATTGACATCCGTGAAACCGATGCGAACGGCACCCCGACGTTCATCTCGGGTCAGCTCGGCCGCCTGCGCGCCGGCGCGCGTACCGACGCCGCCCGCGAGTTCGCCAAAGCCCAGACCGTTCTCCTCCAGATGGCTCCGGAAGGGACCGAGTTCAAGACGCTCAATGCGATCGACGACGAGCTGGGCCAGTCCCACGTGCGCCTGCAGCAGCGGGTGAACGGTCTCGACGTGATCGGCGGCGAGTACATCGTGCACAGCGATGCCGACGGCAACGTCTTCGCGATGAACGGCCGTCTCCTCAACGCGTCGACGCTTTCGCGTCAGCCGGAGCTGAGCGCGTGGACCGCCATCGAGCGCGCCGCCGAGCAGGCGGGTGTGGTCGAAGGTGCGTACGACGCGTGGCCGCGCCTGGTCTACGTCGTCAACGACCGCGGCAACTCGTTCCTCGCATGGGGAGTGAAGGTTGCGTACACGGACGAAGACGGTGAAGAGATCGACATGATCTATGCCGACGCGAAGACGGGCGATCTCGTCCTGCGCGCGCCGCAGATTCACCGCGCCCGCAACCGCGCGACGTACAACGGCAACAACACCTCGACCCTCCCGGGCACGCTCGTGCTGACGGAGACCGGCGGCTCGACGAGCGACACCGCGATCTCCACCGCGCACGCGCACGCCGCCACTTCCTACGACTACTACAGCAGCGTGCACGGCCGCGACTCGTACAACAACGCCGGCGCGCAGATCAAAACGACGGTTCACCATCGCGTGAGCTACAACAACGCGTTCTGGAACGGTTCGCAGCTCGTCTACGGCGACGGTGACGGCACGCAGTTCTACATGCTCGGCAACGCGCTCGACGTCGGCGCGCACGAGCTCACTCACGCGGTCACGACTTACAGCGCGAACCTCACGTACTCGAACGAGTCCGGCGCCCTCAACGAAGGCACCTCGGACATCATGGCCTCGGCCGTCGAAGCATGGAAAGACGGCGCCGTCAGCTCCGACACCTGGAAAGTCGGTGAAGACATCACCACGCCGGGCACCGCGGGCGACGCGCTCCGCTACATGAACGACCCGGTTGCCGACGGCAGCTCGTACGACTACTACCCGACGCGCTACACCGGCAGCTCCGACAACGGCGGCGTTCACCTCAACTCCGGTATCGCCAACCTCGCGTTCAAGCTCATGGTCACGGGCGGCACGCACCCGCGCGGAAAGACCTCCGTCAACGTCACGCCGCTCAGCACGACGGCCACGACGTCGATCAACATGGGCGCGAAGATCTGGTATCGCGCGCTCACCGTCTACATGACCTCGGGCACGAACTTCGCCGGCGCGCGCACCGCGACCGCGAATGCCGCAACGGATCTCTACGGCGCCGCCGCGGCCGCGTCGGTGAATCTGGCGTGGGACGCCGTCGGCGTTCCGGGCGGCTCGTCGGGTGGCACGACCACCACGCTCACCAACGGCGTGGCCGTCACCGGCATCGGCGCCTCGACCGGCTCCTGGAAGCACTACAAGATCACCGTTCCGTCGGGCCAGAGCTCGCTCGCGATCGTGATGTCGGGCGGCAGCGGCGACGGGGACCTCTACGTCAAGCGCGGCTCGCAGCCGACTTCGTCGAGCTACGACTACCGTCCGTACCTCAACGGGAACAATGAGACCGTCAACGTGACCAACCCGGTCGCGGGCGACTGGTACATCAGCATCTACGCCTACTCGACGTTCTCCAGCGTCACGCTGAAGGCGACGTACAGCGGCACCACCACGCCGACCTGCACCAGCGTCAGCGGCTCGCTCTCCGGCACCGGCACGAGCTACTACAGCGCGCAGTACACGAGCAGCGTGAGCGGCGCCCACACCGGCAAGCTCACCGGCCCGTCCGGCGCGGACTTCGATCTCTACCTGCAGAAGCTCAGCGGCACCACCTGGAGCAACGTCGCCGCGGGCGAGAGCTCGACCTCGACCGAGAACGTCTCGTACAACGGCACGTCCGGCACCTATCGCTGGCGCGTCTACTCGTACAGCGGAAGCGGCAGCTTCACGCTGTGCACGACGAAGCCGTAAGCACGACTTCGCAAGAATCAGCATCGAAGAAAGGGGCGGCCTCGGCCGCCCCTTTTGTATGCTGACGCCTCTCCATGCGTAAGCTCGTCCTCTTCGCGCTGCTCCTCTTCGCATGTCATCGCGACGAGTGGCGCGGCCGTGTCAACGTCATTCTCATTTCGATCGACACGCTGCGCTCCGATCATCTGCCGCTGTACGGTTATCACGCCATCAAGACTCCGAACCTCGATGGCCTCGCGAAAGACGGCGTGGTCTTCGAGCATGCCTTCGCGAATGTGCCGCTCACGCTGCCGTCGCACGCGACGATCATGACCGGCCTCCTGCCCGCGGAGCATGGCGTGCGCGACAACGCCGGCTTCACGCTCGATTCCTCGAAACCGACCATCGCCTCGCTGCTGCGCGCGAACGGCTACGCCACCGGCGCGGCCGTGAGCGCGTACGTGCTGCGCCGCGACACGAATCTCGCCTCCGGGTTCGACTTCTACGACGATCGCATCGCGTTCATCGAAGATGCACCAACCGGCAATCTCCAGCGCGGCGGAACGGAGACGGCGTCGATCATCACGAAATGGATGGAGTCCCAATCATCGCGGCCGTTCTTCGCGTTCGTGCATCTCTTTGAGCCGCACACGCCGTACGAGCCGACGTACGACGCCGAGGTCGTGAGATCGGATCGAATCGTCGGCCAGCTGCTCGATTCGCTGCGTGCGCGAGGTCTCTACGACGATGCGCTGATCCTCGTGCTCTCCGATCACGGCGAAGGGCTTGGGGATCATGGGGAGGCGGAACACGGCGTGCTTCTGTACCGCGAGGCATTGCAGGTGCCGCTCATCGTCAAACTTCCGCGCGGCGAACGGCGAGGCGAGCGCGTGACGGAAGCCGTGCAACTCGCCGACATCTTTCCGACGGTCGCCGACGTCGTGCGCATCGCGCCTCCAACGGTGCGCGGAGAATCGCTCCTCGGAAAAATCGGGCCTCGTCCTCTGCACGCGGAAACGCTCTATCCGCGCATTCATCTCGGCTGGAGCGATCTCCGCTCGATCGTCCGCTATCCATTGCATCTCATTCACGGGCCGAAGCCGGAGCTCTATGACCTCGCGGCCGATCCGCGCGAAGAGAAAGACGTGCGTGAGGCGAAGCGGCGCGACGCGGCGCGGCTCGCGCGCGATCTCGGATCGTTTCCATATGAGCTGGCCGCGGTGCCGCGCGTCGATGCGGAGGAGCAGAAGAAGCTCGCGGCCCTCGGCTATGTCAACGCCGGCGCCTCGAGCAAGCCGTCGAACCTCAATCCGCGCGATCACCTCCACGACCTCGCCGCGCTGAAGGAAGTGACCGAGCTCATGTCGCGACACGATTACGCGAACGCGGTCACGCGCATCGAAGCGTTGCTGGCGCGGAATCCCGGCTGGTCCGATCTG
The DNA here is from genome assembly GCA_036261885.1 of Thermoanaerobaculia bacterium. GTDB lineage: Bacteria > Acidobacteriota > Thermoanaerobaculia > Gp7-AA8 > Gp7-AA8 > QHVT01. The sequence goes on from DATAJY010000013.1 coordinate 624,235, forward strand.
CGCGACGACCTCGGCATCGCCTACGAAAATCTCGGCGATCTCGCGCGCGCGGAGCAGACCTACCGCGAGGCCATTCGCAACACGCCGGAGCTCGCGCCCGACTTCGCGCTCTCGCTCGCGTACATCCTCGCGCGCGAAGGAAAAGTGGAGGAGGCGAAGCAGCACGCGAACGTGGCGCTGACGAACGATCCGCCCGGCGCGCACGATCTCCTCGCGCGCATCGCACTCGCGCGCGGCGATTTCGACGGCGCGATGCAGCACGCCGAAGCGATGCGCAAGTTCGCGGCGCATGAGTCATCGGCGGACGTGTTGACCGCGGAGATTCTCATCGCCCAGCGCAACTACGACGACGCGCTGGCGGCGCTGAAGCGCGTGCACGATCGCGCCACGACGTCGCACACGCCGCTGCCGCGACGGGCCTGGTTTCTCACCGGAGACGTGCTGGCGCGTCTCGGTCGGACGAAGGACGCGCGGGTCGCCTTCGAGCGTGCCATTGCGCGCGAACCGCACAATCGCGCCGCGTACGTCGCGCTCGCATTCACCGAAGCGTCGGGAGGGAATCGCGGTGCCGCCGAGGCGGTGTTGCGGCGCATGGTCTCCGCAATTCCGGAAAGTCGCGCCGAAGCGGAGAAGGTGAGGAGCGAGCTCGGTCACTGATTGTTTGCAGCGCGTGGTTTCGCGCGTTCTCCGTCGCGCATCGAACGATGCAAAGAACAGGAGGAAGCAAACCATGTTCGAGACCTCGGTCGTCAGCGCCCGCATTGGCAATCAGAAGAAACGTCGCGCCGGTCTGCTCACCGTGTCCCTCATCGCGCACAGCGCGGTGATCATCGGCACGATCGGCGTGAGCATCGCCTCGGTCAATTTCCCGCAGACCGCTCCCGATGAATACCGCACCGCACCACTCTTCGCGACCGTGCAGATTCCGCCGCCGCTCGGCAATCCCAACGGAGGGGCGAAGCCGCAGGCCGCTCCGGTGGAAAAACCGAAAGCGCCGGAACCGCCGCCACCGAATCAGATCACCGCGCCATCGACCGTGCCGGATGAAGTGATCCCGGTGCAGAGTGCATCGACCAACAGCACCGACAGCGGCAGCTCGACCGAAGGCGATGGCCGCGTCGAAGGTCCGATCGGTGTGCCGTGGGGCGATCCGAACTCCGTTTCGAACGACCTCACGCTGCCGCCGGCCGTCGTCGAAGCGCCGGTTGCCGAAAAGCGCATCTACGAAGCGCACGAGGTGAAAGCACCGGTGCTGCTGCGCAAGGTCGAGCCGAAGTACCCGCAGTCGATGATCCGCGTCGGGATGAACAGCGTCGTCGTGGTGCGCTGCATCATCGACAGGAACGGCAACGTGCGCGACCCGCAGATCCTCACCAGCAGCATGCCGCCGTTCAACACCGCGGTCGTGAATGCGGTTCAGCAGTGGAAGTTCACGCCGGGCTCGCTGCGCGGTGATGCGGTGGAGACCTATCTCACGCTGACCGTGAATTTCAACGTGAAGCGTTGATGTCTGTGATGTACGAAGCGGCGCATTGTGGCGCCGCTTCGTATAATCCCCCGCCAGAGTGTTCGTCCCTAAGTCCCTCGTCTGTCTGAAAGAGGGCTACACGCGTGAGTCGCTGCTGCGCGACCTCATCTCCGGCCTCGTGGTCGGAATCGTAGCTCTCCCTCTCGCTCTCGCCTTCGCCATCGCGTCCGGCGTTCCTCCGGAGCGCGGCCTCTACACCGCCATCATCGCCGGCTTCCTGATCTCGCTCCTCGGCGGCAGCCGCGTGCAGATCGGCGGCCCCACCGGCGCATTCGTGGTGATCGTGTACGGGATCGTCGCGAAGTACGGCTACGAAGGCCTGGTGATCTGCACCGTGCTGGCCGGCGTGATCCTCATCGCCATGGGCCTCGCGCGCATGGGTGCGCTCATCAAGTTCATTCCGTATCCGGTCATCACCGGCTTCACGTCCGGCATCGCCGTGATCATCTTCTCCGGGCAGGTGAAGGATTTTCTCGGTCTGAAGATGGGGAAGGTGCCGGCGGAGTTCGTCGAAAAGTGGATCGCCTACGGCGAGCATTTCGGCACGATCCAGTGGTCCACGTTCGGCGTCGCGATCGGGACGCTGCTGATCCTGCTGTTCTGGCCGCGCGTCTCGCGCATGGTGCCGGCGCCATTCGTGGCCATGGTCCTGGCAACGGTCGTGGTGCAGCTGTTCGACCTGCCGGTCGAGACGATCGGCTCGCGCTTCGGCGGCGTGCCGTCGCATCTGCCGCGGCCCGAGTGGCCGAACATTCCGTGGCAGAACATTCGTGAGCTGATTCCTCCGGCGGTGACGGTAGCGTTGCTCGCCGCGATCGAGTCGCTGCTGAGCGCCGTCGTTGCGGACGGAATGATCGGTACGCGTCACAAGTCGAACATGGAGCTCGTGGCGCAGGGGGTGGCGAACATCGCCTCGCCGATTTTCGGAGGCATCCCCGCGACCGGCGCGATCGCGCGGACGGCGACGAACATCCGCACCGGCGGACGCACGCCGCTCGCCGGCATCATGCACGCCGTCACGCTGATGCTCATCCTCGTTTTCGCGGGGCAGTGGGCGGCGAAAGTGCCGCTCGCATCGCTGGCCGCCATTCTCGTGGTCGTCTCGTATCACATGAGCGAATGGCGTTCGTTCGCGGGGCTGCTGCGCGCGCCGAAGAGCGACATCTTCGTGCTCGTCATCACCTTCGCGCTCACGGTGTTCGTCGATCTGACGGTGGCGGTGCAGGTCGGCGTCGTGGCCGCATCGTTGTTGTTCATGAAGCGCATGTCCGAGGTCACGAACGTCGAGGGCGTGTCGACGGAGATCAGCGATTCCAGTGCGACCGACAATCCCGACGAGATCACGCAGGTGCTGAAACGGAGACGCACGCTGGCGGGTCACGTCATTCCGAACGGCGTCGAGGTGTATGCGGTCAACGGACCGTTTTTCTTCGGCGCCGCCGACAAGCTGCGTGACGTGACGTCGGAGATCGCGAAGCCGCCGAAGGTGTTCATTCTGCGCATGCGCGACGTTCCGGCCATCGATGCCACCGGCATTCACGCGCTCGAACAGGTCGCGAAGAAGTGTGCGAGCCAGGGAACGACGCTGATCCTCAGCGAAGTACGCGAGCAACCGCGCAACGCCCTCACGCGGGCACAGAAAGACGACATGCTCGCCAGTCGCGCCACCACGCTGGAGGAAGCGCTCGAACGGGCCGGCGCGATCGTCGCGAACCAGGGTGCGCGGCCATAGCCGGATAGCTGAGAGGTGCGCGGCCAGAGCCGCGTACCTCTCACGAATCGTCAGAGCACGCCTGCGAGTTTGAAGAGATCGTTGATGGTGAAGACGCCGCGGCGCCGGCCGAGCGTCGGCACCCACTTGATGTGGCTGAAGATCGAGCTCTGGCTGCGACGCACGAGCGCGATCAGCACCTCGGCGACGATCGTGCTGCCCACCGGTCCGAGCCGTCCCTTGCCTGCCGCCGCTGCCTCGATGAGCACGTAGAACCAGAGCGGTGTGCGCTTGTCGAAGCCGGACGATTTCAGGAGGCTGCGCTGCTGCGGCGTCGACGCCGCCTTGCGGATCTGCTCGGCCGTCAGCGGGCGAAGATTCATCGCCTTCGCCACCGCCTGGCCCGTCGGCATGCGCAGCTGATAGCCGCGCAGCAGATTGCGCACGGCCAGCCGCGAACGCTCCGGCGGCAGCACCGTGCCGTCGAAATTGCGCAGCGCGAACAGCGGCTCCACGAGTTTCGTGTCGATGGCGCGCGCGCGATTCTTCAGCTTTCGTCCTTCGACGAAACGGTCCCACTGGATGATCCAGTTGTCCGGCAGGTTGTCGGTTCCGGTGGCTCCCGGCGCGGGCGGCGGTCCGCCGGCCGGAGGCGGCACGCTGAGCTCTCCCTGCAGCGCGGTGAACGTGAAGAGTTGATCGAGCGTGGCGATGAACTCGTTTTCGAAGTTGATGTTGTGCGCGTACGTGCGGCGCACCATCGAATGTCCGAAGCGATACCCGGCCACCGCGAACTCGAACGGCATGAACACGGCCGCGTCGCTCGGCGTGAAGAAGCGGTTGAACTTCAGCACTTTCTTGACGATGCCGGGATCGCAGATGCGCGGGAGGAAGTCGTGCACGACGATCCACTGATAGTGCTGACGCAGCAGCGTGCGCGCTTCCTCGAACGTCTTGCCGCGATCGACGATGGCGTTGTGCGCGCGCAGAAACGCGACGTGCAGCTGCGCGACAACGAGATTCTCGTCGTTGCGCGCGTCGCCGATGAGCGCCTCCCGATCGGTGCGCAGGTTGTTGCTGCGCGGCCGGCGGTGCAGATCGTGAAACTCGTCGTTGCGCGGCACCGGCAGGACCGGCCGCGTCGCATTCGGGATGTTCAGCTTCGTGACCGTGCCGATCTTCAGCTTCTCGCCATCCCGCTCCGCCGGAGGATCGTAGACGCTGTCGAGATCGAGCGTCGCGGTGCGGGAGTTGCGAAGCGAACGGATGAAGGCGAGGTCCTTCGGCTTCAGTTTCGACGGGGTGAAGATGTCGTCGCCCGATTTTTCCTCGAGCGTGATGTCGTGATCGATGAACTGTCCGAGGTAGGTGTAGACGGCGGGAATCGGGCCATCCTCACCGCCGTCGGGATCGTGCATCGTTTCTCCGAGGGCGATGAGATTCGTGATCGTCGCCGGATCGGTTTCCAGCAGATTCTTCGGATCGTTCTGCAGTCCCGGAAACATGAAATCGAAGCGCTGCAGATCGGGTGTTCTGACGAGCGCGATCGGTGCGGCAATCTCGAGATTGAGCGCGGTGACGCCCGCGACCGCCTCGTTGATCTGCGCCGTAGTGACCTGTTCGCCGTGGCCTAAACGCGGCATGGGCAATCCTCCTTCTTGAATAGGAGTGCCCGGGATCGGCGATTCCCCTCGGGATCGGCTTATTCGAACGGGACGGCGTTCATCTGGCAGAGCTTCACCACGCCCCACACGACCGCGGCGAAGATCACCACGCCGAATGCGTACTTGATCATCCGCGTGCGCAGTTGCGCGGCCACCGATTCGGCGCTGCCGCGCATGATGCGCGTCTGCCTGGCCCAGTTCGGATGTGGAATCAGGCCGTTGCGTTGCTGCGAGTAGATGCCGAACGCGCAGATCTCTTCGTTCTGCTTGATGTGCCGCTCTTCGAAATCGCACGAGTCGATCGGCACATCGAACGCGTTCTTCGAGCGGCTGTCGACGCGGAAGTTCCCATCGTCATCGGTCGATTCCTTCTCGACCGTTCCGGCGCGCTCGGATTTCGGCGTCTCATTGCTTTCGAACTGCGTCGCCGCGACATAGCTCTGCGCGTTCTCGATGGCGCGCGTGATGTCGAGCTTCTCGGCCGGCATGTCGAACGTCGGCACGGAAAGCAGTTTCACCGAGCCGGTGCGCGTCGCGATCGTGCTCGGGATCAGCGCTTTTCCTTCGAAGTGCTGCACCACCGTGCTCGATTTGCCGGAGCCTTCGCGGCGCGAGATCGCGTACTTGAACGCCACGACATTCTCGCCGCTGAGCGGCGCGGTGAGGCGATGCATCGAGTGAATGCGTCCGCTCACCGCGACCCATTTGCCATCCTGCAGCGGTGTGCCGCTGATCGAGTCGAGAAGGATCGACCGCTCGCGCGCGATGTCGACGATTCCGTAGAGATACGAGATCACGAGCATCGTCGCGAGGCCGGCGCCGCCGGTGGCCCACCAGAGTCCCTCGCCAAGATTGCCGAGGGAGGTGAAGTAGCGGTAGAACGCGTAGGAGGCGGCCGCCCAGCCGAGCAGCCAGAGGATGCAGGTACGTGCACAACCTTTCATGTGTGCGCGGATTTTACGCTTCGGGAGTGACTTCGTCTGCGGCGACGGTTCGTTTGGTGAGCGAGGTCACGTAGACGACGCCGATCACGCCGCCGATCGTGAGCGCGGCACCCCCGATCGACATCGCGCTGAGATGCTCGCCCAGGAGCGTGACGCCGAGAATCATCGCCACGACCACGGCCAGCTGCGAGATCACGCCGACGGTCATCGCGTCGACCCAGCGCAGGCTGAACGTGAGCAGCAGTTGCGCGCCGATGGCGAAGAGCGACGTCGCGGCGAGCGACACCCATTCATCGCCATGCGGTGCCTTCCACGTGGCGATCGCCGGCGGGGCGGTGAGCAGCGTGCCGAGCAGGCAGAAGCTCGTGTAGACCGCCCACGAGTTCTCTCCCTGCCGCGCCGCGCGCATCGCCGTGACCGCGGCGCCGGAGAGCATCGCCGAGGCGAAGCCGACCAGTTCCCACACGCCGAACCCGAGGATGTCGCCGGGACGCGCGTTTGCGTGCACGACCAGAAAGACGCCGGTCAATGCGATCGGCACCGGGAACAACACTTTCGGGCTGATGTGCTCGCGCAGAAAGAAGACCGAGAAGAAGCCGCTGAACAGCGGCGCGGTGTAATTCAGCAGCGTGGCCACGCCGACGTGAATGTGCTCGATGGCGATGAAGTAGCAGAGCACCGCCAGGCCGCCGAATACGCCGCGCATGAGCAGGAGATCCCAGCGCTGAAACGTGAAGGCGCGCGCGCGAAAGCGGGGGATGAGCAGCGACGGCGTGAGGCCGATGGCGAAGCGGATCATCGCCACCTGCGATCCCGAAAGCCGCGCCGAGGCGAGCTTCGCGGAGAACGCCATCGCGCCGAACAGCACGGCCGAAAGGATCATGAGCAGCAGCGCGCGCTCGGTCGGGCGGAGGCGGGATCCGTTCAAGCGCGTGGAGTGTATCCGCTCGCGATATCCTCCCGCGCATGTTCACGTATCGCGATGCCACTCCCGCCGACGCAGAGACGATCCTCGACTTCCAGCTCGCAATGGCGCTCGAGACCGAAGACGTCACGCTGCAGCGCGACATCACCGAGCGCGGCGTGCACGCCGTCTTTGCCGATCCCTCGAAAGGGCGCTACTTCGTCGCCGAAGAAGAGGGACGCGTGGTCGCCTCGCTGATGATCACGTACGAGTGGAGTGACTGGCGCAACGGCTCGGTGTGGTGGATCCAGAGCGTCTACGTCACGCCGGCCGCACGCAAGCGCGGCGTCTACGCCGGACTCTACGAACACGTGAAGGCGATGGTCGACGCCGAGCCTGCCATCCGCGGCATCCGCCTCTACGTCGACAACCGCAACAAGCCGGCGCAGGAGGTCTACGCGCGGCTCGGCATGGAAGGGGAGCACTACCGCGTGTTCGAGTGGATGAAGTGAGCCGCGACTGAGCACTACCGGCGCGGCGAGCGGGCGATCAACTCCGCGATCTCGCCGTCGCTCGCGTGCACGATCTCGTACTCCGCGAACGTGCGCGCGAGCTCGCCCGGTTCGGCGCGATAGGTCCCCTGCATGCGGGCCGCGCAGACGATCGTTCCGCCCGGTTTGAGCACGCGCTTCGCTTCGGCGAACAACGGCCGGTGCAGATAGAAGAGAATCGCCACGAGATCGAAGCTCTCGTCTTCGAACGGCAGCGGCGCTCCGGTTTCGAGATCGAACACCCGCGCATCGATCGATTCGCGATGCTCGCGCGCGATGCGAATCGCCTCGCGCGAGCCGTCGAGCGCGATCACGTCCCAGCCGCGTTGTGCGAGCCACGCGGCATTGCGGCCGGCGCCGCAGGCGAGATCGAGCGCGCGTCCCGGGGCCAGCATTTCGGCGGCGCGCACGAGCAGTGGCGCGGGATCATCGTTGAATTGATCGCGAATGCGATAACGCTCGTTCCACTCCTCGAGGCTCACGACGACTACAATAAACCGCCATGACGGTGCGAGGGATTCTGCGAGCACTCTTACGAGGAGAACCGACGATGCTGACACCAGGCACAACGGCACCCGACTTCGAGGTGGCGGACCATCTCGGAAATCAGGTGAAGCTTTCGGATCTGCGCGGCAAAAAAGTCGTGCTCTGGTTTTATCCGAAAGCCGACACCCCTGGCTGAACGCGAGAAGGTTCCGGGTTCCGGGACCTCCTGCCCGAGTACGAAGCGAAGAACACCCAGATCCTCGGCGTGTCGTTCGACACCCCCGCCGAGAATCGCCACTTCGCCGAGAAATTCAATTTCCCCTTCCCGCTGCTCTGCGACGTCGACAAGAAAATCGGCCGCGCCTACGGTGCCGCCGATTCCGAGAAAGACGAATACGCGCGCCGCATCGCGTACGTGATCGACGAGAACGGTGTCATCGCCCAGGCGCACGCGAAAGTCGATGCCGCCGGCTATCCGAGCTGGCAGTTGAGAAATCTGTGAGAGTCACGCTCGCGGCGATTGCACTGGCCGCTCTGGCCTGTCAGTCGCCGCGAGCGATCGTGAGTGGCCGCGCGGATTCGGCACCTCCCTCATTTCTCCCCAGTAACTTGTAACAACCGGCCTGCAACCATTTGCCTGCTCGGACGAATAAGCCCTCCAGATACCCCCGGAGTTCTGAAGAGGAGTTCGACATGAGCGCGAAGCGGAAACGCAAGATCACCATCGCTACGATCCTCGTCCTCGTGCTGGCCATTGGCGGCGCGCTGGCGGTGAAAGCGAACGGAAAAGACAAGAAGCCGCCGGAGTCGCCGGTCAAGACGGCGAAGGCCGAAGTGGCCGACGTGCAGGTGAAGGTGACGGAAGTCGGTACGGTCGAGCCCGAGGTGAAGGTCGATGTGAAATCGGCCATCTCCGGCAAGGTCATTCAGATCATTCATCGCGATGGCGACGTCGTGAAGCGCGGCGATGTCCTGGCTCGCGTCGAGCCCGATCTCAGCCAGGCGCAGTCGCTCGCGGACACGAAGAATTCGGTCGCCTCCGCGGAGATCCGCTATCGCGATGCAAAGAAGAGCTTCGACGAGAACAACACGCTCTTCTCGCAGGGACTGCTCGCTCCGAAGCAGCATCGTGACGTCGAGACCGAGTACCTCGAGGCGCGCCAGGAGTACGACAAGGCGCGCGAGAAATACGCGCTCGTCGAAAAGAGCGGCATTCCGATCAGCCAGTCGGCGGCCAGCTTCCAGGGCTCGAACGTCGTCTCCCCGATGGACGGCGTCGTGCTCACCAAGAACGTCGAGATCGGCGAGTCGATCACCAGCGGCGTCTCCTCGTTCAACGCCGGCACGGTGCTCTTCAGCGTGGCCGACGTCTCGCGGATGATCGTCAAAGCGGGCGTGAACGAAGTCGACATCGGCAAGATCCGCGTCGGCATGCCGGTCAAGGTCACGCTCGATGCGTATCCGAAAGTCGTCTTCGCCGGAAAGATCGATCGCATCGCTCCGGCCGTGCAGGTCATCGACAAGATGCGCGTGTTCAACGTCGAGATCCGCCTCGACGCGCAGGGCCGCGAGCTTCGTTCCGGCATGACCGCGAACATCGAAGTGATCGGCGAGAAGAAAGAGAAAGTGCTCACCGTGCCGGTGGAGTCGATCTTCAAGCGCGACGAGCAGGAGATCGTCTTCGTGAAGAAGACCATCGATCCGAAAGCATTCGCCGAGGAGTCGAAGAAGCTCGAAGGCGACGCGGCGAAACAGGCCGAGAAAGACGCGTGGAAGAAGTTCTTCGACAAGCGCGTCGTCGTGACCGGCCTGGCCGACAACGCGAAAGTGCAGATCCTCAGCGGTCTCAAGCCCGGCGAAGAAGTCGCCATCGCCGACCCGACCGTCACCAAGAAGGACAACGAGGACGATGACTAGGCGGTAGGCGGTTGTCGGTTGTCGGGAGTCGGGGGACCACCAACCGCCCCCGACGAACATCGACGACCGACCCATCGCGACGACCCGTTCTCCCGACAACCGACAACCGACAACCGCGAGCGAAGCGAGCACACCATGAGCGCAGTCTTCAAATTCGAAAATTGGCGCAACACCGAGCCGGCGCCGCCATCGGCGGAAACGGCGCGGAAAGCCCTCATTCAGCTGGAGCGAATCAGCAAGACGTACGACTCCGGCGAGAACGCGGTCATGGCGTTGCGCGGCATCGACCTGAGCATCGGACGAGGCGAGTTCGTTTCGATCATCGGGCCTTCGGGCTCGGGCAAGTCGACGCTGATGCACATCCTCGGCTGCCTCGATTCCCCTTCCGAAGGACGCTACTGGCTCGATGGAGAAGACGTGGCCTCGCTCTCCGGCAAGGCTCTGGCGCGCATTCGCAATCAGAAGCTCGGCTTCGTCTTTCAGACGTTCAACCTGCTGCCGCGCGCGACGATCTGGAAGAACGTCGAGCTGCCGCTGCTCTACGCCGGCATCGACAGCGACGAACGGCGCGAGCGCGCGTTGAAAGCGCTCGACCGCGTCGGTCTCGCCAACCGCGCCAAACATCGTCCCAACGAGCTCTCCGGCGGCCAGCGCCAGCGCGTGGCCATCGCCCGCGCCCTGGTCAACAACCCCTCGCTGATTCTCGCCGACGAGCCGACCGGCAATCTCGATCAGAAGACCGGCAACGACATCATCAGGCTCTTCGAGGAATTCGCCGCGAGCGGGCAGACCATCATCCTCGTCACCCACGATCCCGCCATCGCCGCACGCACCGAACGCAGAGTGAAGATCGTCGACGGTCTCATCGTCGACGGCGACACGATCGACTGAGGAACTCATGCTCATCCTCGAAGCGATCATCGACGGCATCCGCGACATCAAGGACCATTTCGGCCGCACGCTGCTGCAGCTCCTCGGCATCATCCTCGGCGCGGGCTCGATCGTGGCCACGTTCTCGCTCTCCGTGGCGGGAAAAGAAGCATCGATGAAGTTCTATCGCGTCAGCGGCGGCATCGAGCGCATCTGGATCGGCAACAAGGACACCGGCAAGATCACCCTCGATGCCAAAGCGCTGGCGTCGAAAGGCCTCACCTACGCCGATGCGCAGGCGGTGAAGGAGGAAGCGAAGAACATCGACTTCGTCTCGCCGGTCTCGCAGAAGAACATGGTCATCCGCTACGGATCGATCGAGAAGACGCGCGACGTCATGGGCGTCACGCCGGCCTACTCGCCGATCAACTTCTTCAAAGTCGACAGCGGCCGCTTCATCACCGACAGCGATCTTTCCTCCGCCGGCCGCGTGGTCGTCCTCGGCACCACGCGCGCGGCCGAGTTCTTCGGCAGCGACAATCCGGTCGGCAAGACCATCAACATCGACGGCGCCGGCTATCTCGTCGTCGGCGTGATGGAAGAGAAGTACTTCAGCTTCGATCAGAAGCGGAACGTGCTGCGCTGGATGAACCGGCAGATGTACATCCCGATCACCACGATGATGACCCGCAGCGGCCAGCCGCTGGCGCAGGGAAAGATCTCCTTCATGCACGCGCGCATGAAAGACGTGAAGAAGCATGAAGAGGCGGTGGAGGAGCTCGAGCGGATCCTGCTGCGCCGTCACGGCGTGAAGGACTTCGAGGTCTTCTCCCGCGTCAAGAACCTGCAGCGCAACGAGTCCGAAGGGAAGATGTACGACGTCACGTTCATGATCTGCGGTCTGATCTCGCTGCTCGTCGGCGGCATCGTGATCATGAACATTCAGCTGGCGTCGTTCAACGAACGCGTCCGCGAGATCGGGACGCGCAAGGCCGTCGGGGCCACGCCCTCGCAGATCTTCTTTCAGATGCTGACCGAGTCGGTGCTGGTCTCCGTCTTCGGAGGCTTCATCGGCATCTTCGTCGGCAAGTTCTTCACCCAGGGCATCTCCATGCTGACCCGCAATCCCGCGATCATCACCCCCGGCACGATCATCAACGCGCTGGTCTTCGCCGCGGGCACGGGGCTCGTGTTCGGGATGTATCCCGCCATCCGCGCGTCGCGCCTGAATCCGATTGAAGCGTTGAGAACGGACTGACACCATGCAGATCGGCGAATCCATCCGCACGTCGTACGAAGAGATCAAAGGACATCCGCTGCGCTCGATGTTCACGCTGTTCGGCGTGGTCCTCGGCACGCTGGCGCTGGTCGTGGTCATGTCGGTGCTGGACGGCATCAACAATTCCGTGCTCAAAGGAATCAACGACCTCGGCCTCGACGGCGTGATCGTCGCCTCGCCGCGCCAGCCGGTCGATCGTCTCGAGAAAGTGAAAGTGCATCTCTCGCGCGGCATGCGCGTCGAGGATGTGAAGGCGTTCGAGGATGCGTCGCACGTGCGCGACATGCAGCCGGTCGGGGAGACGCGCGCCATCGTCACCGGAGGAAGCGTCACGCGGCGCATCGACGTCTACGGCGTGATGCCGGAGTACGCCGAGGTGCGCAATCGCAGCGTGTCGGCGGGCCGCTTCATCAGCGAGCGCGACGTCGAAGCGAACGCGCCGGTCGCGGTCATCGGCTGGCAGCTCAAGAATCAGCTCTTCGGCGGCGAAGAAGCGATCGGCCAGAGCATCAACCTGGCCGGGCGCCGGCTGACCATCATCGGCATCGGCACGAAGTTCGACATGACCTTCGTCGACGATGACGACATGCGCAAGGAGATGGGCGGCGCGTACGTGCCGTGGACCGTCTATCGCGACATGTTCGGCCGTGCCAGCGCGATCTCCTACATGCTCGCCAAAGCCGTGGCGGATGACCGCAGCATCGAGGCCGAAGACGAGACCAAGGGGCGCTTCCGCCAGGCCCACAACAACATCGGCGACACGCAGATCAACAACATCGGCAAGGAGATCGCCGAGGAGCGCGGCAAGATCGCGATCATCCTGCGCAACTGGCGCATCGTCTTCTTCGCCATCGCCGGCATTTCGCTGCTCATCGGCGGCGTCGGGATCTTCTCGGTGTTGAAGATCTCCATCTCCGAGCGCCTCTTCGAGATCGGCCTGCGCAAGTCGATGGGCGCGACCAACAACGAGATCTTCATGCAGTTCCTGATCGAATCGGTCTCGCTCTCGGTCGCCGGTGCGGGCACCGGCCTCGCGTTCGGCATGATCGTGGTGAAACTGATCGCCGGCTTCTTTCCCGCGGGGCTGCCGGTATCGAGCTTCGGCGTGTTGATCTCCACCGGCTTCGCCGTCGGCGTCGGTCTCTTCGCCGGGTTGTACCCGTCGCTCACTGCCGCACGACTGGAACCGGTGGACGCGCTGCGCGGCTGAAAACGGAAGCGCGCGCGCGGACAAAGGCACGGAGCGGGACCGCGTTCCGTTATCCTCATGCGCATGCGCATGCTGCTGAAGATCGGTCTCGCCGTTGCCGCCGTTGCGCTCACCGCCGCCGTCGTCACGCGGCTCGACGCGCAACCGAAGCCCGAACCCTCACCAGCCGGCGATCAGAAATTCGAAGTCCGGATCACCGAGGAGATGCGGCGGCACAGCCGCATTCAGGACACGCTCTACTTCGTCGGTACGGCCTGGTCCTTCATTTCCCTCGGCATCGTGCTGGTGACCGGGCTCTCGCGAAAGATGCGCGATCGCGCGGCGAAGATCTCGTCGAAGCCGTGGGTGCTCGCGCTGATCTACATCGCCTTCTTCACCGTCGTCACGGCGCTGCTCGATTTCCCGCTCACGTATTACTCCGACTACGTCGTGCCGCATCAGTTCGACCTCAGCGATCAATCGTTCGGCGCGTGGATGGGCGATCAGCTGAAGAGTCTCGCCGTCGGACTCGTGCTCGGCTCGCTCATCGGTGCGACCGCGCTGCTCGGCATCCGCAAAGTGAAGAACTGGTGGTTCGCGATCTGGCTGGTGAGCATTCCGTTCATCATCCTCATCGTCGTCGTGCAGCCGGTGGTGCTCGATCCGATCTTCAACAAATTCGAGCCGCTGAAAGATCAGGTTCTCAAACAGAAACTCCTCAACCTCGCGTCCCAGGCCGGCATCGAAGGCGGAAACGTCTATCAGGTCGACAAATCGAAGCAGACCAAAACGATGAATGCGTACGTGAACGGCATCGGACCGACCAAGCGCATCGTCATGTGGGACACGCTGCTGGCGAAGATGTCGCACGACGAAGTGCTCGCGGTGATGGGTCACGAGATGGGGCACTACGTGCTGCTGCACATGTGGAAGACCCTCGCGTTCTCGCTCTCGCTTTCGTTCTTCGTGCTGTTCCTCGTGCAGAAGCTGCACGACAAATCGCTGCCGAAGTACGGTCCGCGCTGGGGCTTCACCGAGCGCGGCGATCCGGCCTCGCTGCCGTGGCTGCTGATCATCGCCAGCGCGGTGAGCTTCCTGACCACGCCGATCATCGCCGGCTACTCGCGCCACAACGAGCATCAGTCCGACATCTTCTCGCTCGAGATGACGCACCTCAACGAGCCGATGGCCATGGCCTTCAAGAAACTCGCGGAGGATTCGAAGCGCGATCCGAATCCGCATCCGTTCATCAAGTTCTGGCGCTATACGCACCCGCCGATCGCGGAGCGCATCCCGTTCGCGCTGTCGTACAAGCCGTGGGAAAAGGGACAGCCGAATCAGGTGTGGCAGGCGCAGGAGAAACGGTGAAGGTCGTACCGATGATTCACGTGCCCGACGTACGCGCCACCGCGGCGTGGTACGAGAGCATCGGCTTTGGCGTGCCGGCCACGCATTCCGACGACGGCGAGATGAGCTGGGCGCTGCTGACGTTCGGCACGACCGAGGTCATGCTCAATGAGGGGGGAACGACCAGTGCGGCCCATCGCAGGGAAGTCGATCTCTACGTGCACGTCGAGGACGTCGCGGCACTCTTCGAACGGCTGAACGGGCGCGTCGAGGTAGTCGAAGCGCTGCACGACACGGCGTACGGCATGCGCGAGTTCATCATTCGCGACCTCAACCGTTTCTGGATTACGTTCGGTCAGCCGATCCGTACCTGAGGCGCGTTAAACTCCCGTTCCATCGAGGAGATTCGTCCATGGCCCGCAAGTCGTTGCTGCTGGTGTGTCTGCTGTCCATTCCGTTTTCCGTCTCGTTGCGTGCGCAGGTGCCGACCATCATCGAGGAGATCGGCGAGCTCGAGTCGGTGCGCGACCCGAAGTGTTACGCCACGGCCAGCCGTCTCGAAGATTTCATCTACGGCACGCCGCTCGAGTCGGAGACGCGCTTCGAGAAGATCGCACTGCAGAAGGCGTTCATTCGCGCCGCCTGGGAGAAGGCCTCGGCCAACGCCACCGCTGCCGGACGGACGGAGATCACGCCCGACGTCCTGCGTCCCATCCTGCAATCCGCCGTGCCGTATACGCTGAACGCGGACGGCTCGTTCACGGTCCGCGAGACCCCGATCACCGCGCGCGACAAGCGCCAGTACGGCAGCGTTGCCTACGCCCTGCGGGCCGTGCTGGCCGTGCAGCAGGACGCGCTGCTCGATCCTTCCGCGAAATTGCTGCCGCTGCGCAATGAGTCGGTGGAGCTCTTCAAGGAGTCGATCGATCTGACCACGCTCGCCGCCCTGCAGCGCGCCGACAGGGAAGCGCGCAAACAGAACAAGGAAAAACTCACGCCGGAATTGTTCAAGAGCGCGTGGAAGAGCGTCGTCGGCTCGACCGCGGAAGCGAAACAGCCGTCGTTGAAGGCGGCCGCGTCCGGAGAGAAATTCGGGACCATCAAAGCGATCGTCGCCGAGAAGCTCGCCGCCTTCGAGGCCTACAACAATCTGGCCATGCCGGTTTTCCTGCGCAATCTGCAGGTGTACATGGCTCGCCATCTCTGGCCGCAGGATCCGGAAGAGGGAAAGCGGTTCAAGGACCAGTTCACCGAGGTCATGGTCGTGTGGATGAACGACGTGATGCTCGAGGCCGAGAAGCAGGCCCGGAAAAATCATCATCCGCTCATTCGTGTCGAGGACGTTCATGCGGCATTACAGGTGTTTCAGCCGCATGAGGCGAATCAGTACGAGGACATCATCTATTTTCCGCGGCTGCCGAAGAACGAGCGCATCGTCATCGAGGCTTATGACCTCGACTCGTTCCGCGATCCCGGCGTGCACTGGGTGTATCTCAGCGAGGTCCTGAACGATCCGAAATACAAAGGAACCATCGAGCCCGATCCCTTCGCGGCCGAATTGCTCACGGAAGGGGCGGCCCAGATGGGTGTGCTCGTTCTGCGCGTGGCCGGCTTCGTCGCGTCTGAAGAAGGGAAGGAACGGCTCGAGAGCGCCCATCTCGTCCAGTCGCTGCAGCGCATCCAGAAACTGCTCGACAAACATGCCTCGCTGCCGCCGGCGAAGAAAGCGCCGACCGCCATTGCGTCCGCGCCGGCGCAGAAGAAAGCGGCCATCGACGGTAAATACTTCTCCGACGTCACCTCCGCGAGCGGCCTGCGGTTCGAGCATCGCCTGTCGGACTGGCTGGCCCGTTTCATTCGCGGCTATACGGTGACCGAGGGGAACACGGTGCGACTGGCGGTCCCGCCGACGTTCGGCGGTTCGGGCATTGCGGCCGAGGACATCGACAATGACGGCGATGTCGACGTATTGGCTTTGAGCGGTTCCGGCAATGAGCTGTTCCTCAATGACGGCAAAGGCAATTTCACGGACGTCACACAGGCCGCCGGTTTGAGCTGGACGCGCCCGGATGGACGTCCGGGCGAACCGCGCCAGCCGATCGTGGCCGACTTCGACAATGATGGATTGCAGGACGTCCTCATCACCTACGTCGACGACGATCATCGTCTCTACCGCAATCTCGGCAACGCAAAGTTCGAAGACGTCACCTCGAAAACCAACCTCGGCGGAAAAGGGCTCGTCGGCGGACCGGCCACCGCGCTCGATTTCGATCGCGACGGCCTGCTCGATCTCTACATCGGCTATTTCGGCGATTACGTGCACGGCGCATTGCCGACGCTCTCGCGTCGCAACAGCAACGCGCTGCCCGACAAGCTCTTTCGCAACGTGGGAGGGTTTGCCTTCCAGGATGTGAGCGCCGGCAGCGGTGTCGAGAACACCGGCTGGGCGCAGTCGGTCGGCCATCTCGATTTCGACGGCGACGGCTGGGAAGACCTCATCTGCGGCAATGATTTCGGCACCAACGCCTGGTATCGCAATCTCGGACGCCCCGAGGGGTCACAACAGCCGGTCCGGTTCGAAGACGTGTCGTCGAAGATCGGTACCGACAAGCCCAGCTACACCATGAACGTCGGAATCACCGACCTCAATCGCGACGGCCGTCCCGACGTCTACATCTCCAACATCGTGACCATGGACAAGGATGAGAAATACATCCTCCCGGACACGAAGACGCGCATGAAATTCAATCCCGCCAAGATGGCCAACATGCGCGTGGTCGAGGCGAACGACTTATGGGTTTCGAACGGCCAGGCGTACGAGCAGTCGAAAGCGGTTGGACGCGGCATGCAGTCGACGGGCTGGGCGTGGGACGCCGATTTCTTCGATTTCGATAATGACGGAGACGACGATCTCTATGTCGTCAACGGCATGAACGAATACGCCGTCTATTCGAGTGTCAATCCGTATCTCACCGATGCCTCCGGAAAACCGTCGAACGCCGTGTTGCCGGTCGCCGAAAAAGAAGTGCCGGTATTTTTCGTCAATACCGGCGGTGCATTGCACGAGGAAACGGCGCGGAGCGGCGCCGATCCCGCCGGCAACGCGCGCAGTGTCGCCTATCTCGATTTCGAAGGCGACGGCGATCTCGACATGGTCGTCAACAATTTCAACTCCGCCGCCTACGCCTATCGCAACAACAGCGACAGGAACGGCAATCGCTGGCTCAAGCTCCGGCTGATCGGCGATCCCGCCAGGGGCGTTACGCGCGATGCCATCGGCGCGAAGATCGTGGTCGATACCGCGACGCAGAAGGGCATGTGGCGCGAAGTCTTCAGCACCATCGGCTATCTCTCCGTGCATCCGAAAGAGCAGCACTTCGGTCTCGGCAGCGACACGAAGGCCGACGTGACCATCATCTGGCCGAATGGCGACCGGCAGGTTCTGCGCGGCGTCGCCGCCGATAAGAGCTACCGCGTGACGCAGGGGAAGGATTTGGAGTGAGGCGTTTCGGGATCCTGCTGCTGTTCGCGCTCGCCTGGACGGCGGGCGCGGACAACCGGCTCGCGAATGCCACCTCGCGCTATCTCCAGCAGCACGCGAGGAATCCGGTCGACTGGTATCCGTGGTCGACCGAGGCGTTCGAGCGGGCGAAGAAAGAAAACAAACCGATTTTCCTTTCGATCGGCTATTCGACGTGTCACTGGTGCCATGTCATGGAAGCGGAGTCGTTCAGTGATGCGGAGATCGCGAAGCTGATGAACGGTGCGTTCGTCTCGATCAAAGTCGATCGCGAAGAGCGGCCCGACCTCGACAGCGTCTATCTGGCCGTGACCCGCACGCTGACCGGCGATGCCGGCTGGCCGAACAACGTCATTCTCACTCCTGAGGGGAAGCCGTTCTTTGCCGCCGCGTACATCCCGAAGGAGAAGTTCCGCGCGCTCATCCCCCGCCTGCAGACGATGTGGAACACGCAACGCGAACAGGTGGCGGCGTCGGCGGAGCTGATCGTGCGCACGCTGCAGGCGCCCGCGGTGGCCGGCGATGCCCTGACCGCCGGCATCCTCGACGCCGGATACAAACAGCTGGCCGCCCGTTTCGATGCGGAGAACGGCGGCTTCCATCCGGAGCCGAAGTTCCCGCAGCCGCATTACGTCCTGTTCCTGCTGCGCTACTGGAAGCGCAGCGGTCAGGCGCACGCGCTGGAAATGGCGGAGTCGACGCTGCAGGCATTGCGCGCGCGCGCATTGTGGGATCGCGCCGGCTTCGGGTTTCATCGCTATGCCAGCGATGCGCGGTGGAGCGAGCCGCATTACGAGAAGATGCTCTACGATCAGGCCCTGCTCGCGCTCGCGTATCTCGAGGCGTATCAGGTCACCGGAAAAAAGGAATACGCGCAGACGGCTCGCGATACGTTCACGTACGTACTGCGCGACCTGCAGGCGCCGTCCGGTGCGTTCTATGCCGCGCAGGATGCGAACGAGGCGTATTACAAATCGCCCGAGCGCGCGAAGCTGCCGAAGCCGGGACGCGACGAAAAAATCCTCGCTGATTGGAACGGATTGATGATCGCCGCGCTTGCGTACGGGTCGGTGATTCTCGACGAGCCGAAATACGCCGAGGCCGCGAAGAAAGCGGCGGAGGCGGTGATTCCGAAGAAACGCAAATACCTCGATGACTACGCATTTCTCACGTGGGGTTTGTTGAACCTGTACGAATCGACGTTCGAATTGCGCTGGCTCGAGCAGGCCATTGCGCTCAATGACGAGACCCTGCGGCTCTTCGGCGACGACAGCGGCCGCTTTTACGTGACTTCCTCCGATGGCGAGCGTCTTCTCGTCCGGCCGCGGGAATCGGGCGACGGCGCAATTCCCTCCGGCAATTCCGTACAGATCCTCAATCTCCTCCGCCTCGGCCGCATCACCGCGAACGAACGGTACGAGAAACGTGCAAACGCCGCATTCCGCGTCGTCAGCGACGAAGTCACGCTCGCCCCGTCTGCCTCGACGCATCTCTTGAGCGCGTTGTCGTTCGCATTGGGACCGACGCAGGAAATCGTCATTGCAGGCGACGACGTGCGCACCATGCAGCGCGCCGTCTTTCAACCGTTCGTGCCGAACAAAGTGGTCGTACACCGCCCCTCCGGCGACGAACCTGCGATCGCGAAGATCGCCGCCTACACCGCGGAGCAGCGGCCGATCGGCGGGAAAGCGACCGCGTACGTCTGCACGAATTACCTCTGCCGGCTGCCGGTCACCGATCCCGCGAAAGTCCTTCAATAAACATCATGGCTCGCATTCATCTCATCGTCGGCCCGGTCGGTTCCGGGAAATCGACTCTCGCCTTACGACTGGCGCGCGAGCACCACGCGATCCGCTTCAATCTCGATGAGTGGATGACGCGCCTTTTCCGCCCCGACCGGCCGGAGAGCGGTGTCATCGACTGGTATGTCGAGCGCGCCGCGCGAGGCGTCGAGCAGATCTGGATGTTGACCAGACAGTTGATCGAGCACGGCACGGACGTCGTGCTCGAAATCGGTCTCATTCGACGCGATCAGCGGGAGTTGTTTTATTCGCGCGTCGACGCCGAGGCGTATGAGTTGACCATTTACGTGGTCGATGCGCCGCGAGACGAGCGGCGCAGGCGCGTGCTGCAACGCAACGAGGAGCGTGGCGCGACGTTCTCGGTCGAAGTCCCGCCGGCCTTCTTCGAGCTGGCGAGCGATCTCTGGGAACCATTGAGCGAGATCGAGACGGACGGTCGCGACGTGCGATTCGTCGGCGAACGATTGGCCTAGCGCATTGCAGCCTTCGCCAGGGTTTGTCATTGTAGTTGGGCCCGACGGGTCGAGCTTTGCCCGCTCTTCAGCCTCGATGCGTAATGGCGTCAGTGATTGCGGTCGTGACGCGGCTGACCAGAGCATCGTCTTGCGAACTGAGGCCTTGTCGTTCGGCAGACGCGGACGCAAGGAATACGTGATACGTCGGCTTTAGGGATCGAAGCCATACGATTCCTGCGATCAATACGCCCGCGGCCATCAGAATCGACGGGAGGTCCCCGGTCGCCGGCGAGCTCGCGAACGACACCACCGTGCCCAGCACGGCAAGAGCGCCGGCCACGATGAGAAGGGTCGCGCAACCCGTGCTCGCAGGCGTCATTCGCTTCGCTACCGAAGTGATGTTTGCCGTGGCATAGGTCGTTCCGTGAAGAATCACCTTGGTATTCGAAACGTAGATGTTGTTTTCGTTGAGAAAGACATGCTCATCAGCCATCAGTAGTTCCTCGCACTCAAAGGAGTCGTGACGTCCGACGCGATAGACCGCGTTCACGCAAGTCCTTCACCGTCGTCACACAGACATGTTCAGCCGGCCGCCTGAGCCGCTCGGATACGCCGACCGGCACACCGGCGTTAGAGGTCCCGTTCCTCCTCTGGCCGACCATGTCCGACAGTCCGAGACACGAGCCCCGAGGAAAAGTGGCGTGCGATGAAGCACCATTGCCTCGACATGCGATACTTGCGACACATCGAATCATCAGGGGTTTGCAAATGGCTAAGCCGAAGGTCTACTTCGTGGTCGACAACCAGACGAACGCAAAGCTGAAATTCGGAGCCAAGCTCAATGTGGCTTTCAACACCATCGATGCCATGGAGAGCATCGCAGCCCGCGAGCGAAAACAACTGGGGATCGAGTTTGAGGCCGGCCGGGCGGAATTGGGACATGGGTTTCTCACCTGGTTCCTGATCAATGCGGGCGAGCACCAGTACAAGCTCCTGATGCGGCCGGACTATCGCGGCTCGATTCCGATCGATATCTCGGCCTTGAAGGACGCCACCACCATCACCTGCACGTACACGATCTCGAACCTCGATGGAGCGATGGCCGACGTCGGATTCGAGATGCGGTACAGCGGGGAGGGTCTCGGCAGAGTTTGAGCGGAAGCCGATCGGCCGCAGCGGCGCGAAACCGCCTGCGTCGCGCGAAAGTTCGTGCGGTCCTTGTGCACGCTGGCACCGCGTCGACGCATCTTCGATCCACCCACCGCGATTCCCGTCAGCAACTGTTCGTCGCGCGACGAGAACGCGTGCGGAATCATGACGGAGGATGTTGGCCCATCGCTTGATCGTGACCGGCCGGCGCACTTCTGCGAGGCGGCCGTCCCGCTGTTCGCGCGTTTTCAGACGCGGCGGGCGACGTCGCGCAAGCGCTCCACGAGCAGTTCGCTCATGGCGACGGAGAATTTCGCGAGTAATTGCGGCTCGAAGGCAAGCGCTTCGGAGAGCGTCCGTTTGTCCCATGCGCGCACGGTCGTCGCTTCGCCGGCCTGCACCGAAACCGTTCGCGGCGAGTCGTCGATGAACGACACCTCGCCGATCACGTCGCCGGCGCCGACCGTGGCCAGCACGACCTGCCGGCCGTCGTCTGCACCGATGATGTCGAGATGGCCGTCTTCAATGGCGAAGAGTGTCGAGTCGTGGTCGCCGGCGCGAATGAGGAAATCGCCTTCGGGAATGCGGTTCACGATGCCGATGCCTTCGACGCGCGCGCGCTCCGATTCGGTGAAATAGCGGAACAGCGGGTGATCGGACTCCATCGGGAAAATCTTGTTCACTTCATCAACTCCAGCGCAGGTTCCACTCACAGCACGAATCGCCTTTGGCGGCGCACTGTGCCTGCTCGATCGTAATGTTTTTGACTCCGGTCAGCGCGGCCATGCGCTCGATCCAGCCCATGAGGCGCGCGCAGCCCGCCGGTTCGGAAGGGAAATTCAATAAGCGGATGCGCGCCGAATGCTCGGTCTGCTCGTCGACGCGCAATTCGCCGCGGTTATAGAGCGAGCTCCACATCTGTGAGGCCTTGGAGAGCAGTGCGGGCGGTGTCATGACCAGCGCGAAGAAGCGATAGATGCCTTTCACGGCATCGCTGGCGGCTTCGCGTCCGGCCCGTTTTGCGAATTCCTCGACCGATTCGCCTCTGGCCGCGGCCGCTTCTTCGGTGAAGCGATTGAGCATGTGCACCGGCACCGTTTCGGTGGCCAGGATGGGCGCGCGGAAGCGTGTGCCGTACTCGGCCGGAAGGGCGCGGAACAGAGTCTCGCGCTGCTCCTGGGTGAGCTCTGCATCGACGAATTTCTGCAGGCTGCGAACGGGCGATCCCTTGACCGTGACGCTCTCGTCCATCATCAGTCACCCCCTCGATTGCGCTGTGATTGCTCTCCCGGAGTTGCCGATCGGCGCCGAGTATAATCCGCTTTCTTTTCGACGAGCGGCGACCGCCCGCTCAGTGAGCTCGCAGGAGGACTCGATGCAGGACCCGACACCCGGCAGCACCGCAGCCGAAGGTGCCGCGGCGATTTCCGTCGCTGAAGAGAGCAATCAACCCGCTGTAGGACGCAAGGACAAGCTCGAAGAGCAGTGCGTCAATACGATCCGTTTTCTCGCGGTCGACGGTGTGGAAAAGGCGCATTCGGGCCACCCCGGCACTCCGATGGGGATGGCGGACATGGCTTTCGTGCTCTGGACGGAATTCCTGCGTCACGATCCCCTCGAACCGCACTGGCAGAACCGCGACCGTTTCGTACTCAGCGCCGGCCACGCGTCGATGCTGATCTATTCGCTGCTCCATCTCACCGGATATCCGGACATGACGATGGCCGAGCTGAAGAATTTCCGTCAGTGGGGCTCGAAGACCGCCGGTCATCCGGAGTACGGTCACGCCACCGGCATCGAGGTGACGACCGGTCCTCTCGGCCAGGGATTCGCCCACGGCATCGGGATGGCTCTCGCCGCGAAGATGATGGCCGCGCGCTTCAATACCGAGGATCCGTTCAAACCGGTCGAGCATTTCGTTTATGCAATCTGCTCCGACGGCGATCTGATGGAAGGCATCAGTTCCGAGGCGGCGTCGATCGCCGGTCATCTCGGCCTCGGCAATCTGATTTACTTCTACGATGACAACAATATCTCCATCGAAGGGGAGACGCGCCTCGCATTCTCCGAGGATGTGAAGAAGCGCTTCGAAGGCTTCGGCTGGCACGTCATGACCATCGACGGTCACGATCGCGGTGCCATTCGCAAAGCGATCAAACGGGCGCAGAAGGAGACCGGACGTCCGACGCTCATCTGCGCGAAGACGGTGATCGGCTGGGGCAGCCCGAAATTTCACGGAACGGCGCGCGCACACGGCGAGCCGCTCGGTGCCGATGAAGTCAAGGCGACGAAGGCCGCGCTCGGATGGCCGGAGGAGCCGACGTTCTACGTCGCAGATGACGTGCGCGAAGAATTCACGCGCCGCACGAAGAAGCTTGCCCGCGAGCGCAAGCGCTGGGAGAAAGAGATGTCGGCGTGGCGCGCGCGCCATCCGCAGCTGTCCGAGGATTGGGATCGCTACTGGTCGAAATGGCTGCCCGACGGGTACGAGACCGTGCTGCTCGAGGGTGCGAAAACCGACAAGGCGGTCGCCACGCGCGCGCTGTCGGGGCAGGTCATTCAGAAGATGGCGGCGATTGCGCCGTTCGTGGTCGGCGGCTCCGCCGATCTCGCTCCGTCGACGAACACGCTCATCAAAGATGCGACGAGCGTCGAGCGTCCGAAGGGTCACGAACAGGCGCGGCCGGAGCTCGACATCTTCAAGGGCCGCAATCTGCACTTCGGCATTCGCGAGCACGCCATGGGCGCGATCGTGAACGGCATGACGCTGTACGGCGCCTTCCGTTCGTACGGTGCGACGTTCCTGATCTTCTCCGACTACATGCGTCCGTCTGTGCGTCTCGCCGCACTGATGGGGGTGCCCTCGATCTTCGTTTACACGCACGACTCGGTCTTTCTCGGCGAAGACGGTCCGACGCATCAGCCGATCGAGCAGCTCTGGTCACTGCGCCTGATTCCGAATCTCACGCTCTTCCGCCCCGCGGACGGTGCCGAGGTGGCGATGGCGTGGGCGTATGCGCTGAAACATCACGGCGGGCCGACGCTGCTCGTGCTCACGCGCCAGAAGCTCGACATCATCGAGCGACCGCTCGCGTTCGATCCGCAGCGCATTCTGAAAGGGGCGTACGTGCTCGACGGCTTCGAGACCGGTGATGTGACGATCGTCGCCACCGGCTCCGAGGTTCCGCTCGCGGTGAAGGCGGCGAAGCTGCGCGGCAACACGCGCGTCGTTTCGGCACCGTGCCTCGAGCTCTTCGATCAGCAGCCGCCGTCGTATCAGGAAGAGGTGCTCGGCGATCGCAGCAACGTCGTCTGCATCGAAGCAGGCCGCAGCGATGGCTGGTACAAGTACGTGAATCGCGATGCACTGGTGATCGGCATCGATCGTTTCGGCGCGAGCGCGCCGTACGAGCGCATCGCCGAGGAACTCGGGTTCACGCCGGAGAAAGTGGTCGCGAAGATTCGCGAATGGCGTCCCTGATCCGTCGATGGTGAACACGCCGCGGCAATGGACGTTCGCGCTGCGCCGAACGCCATTGCCGTTTGCGAGCGAATGGTCATGATTCAGGCCGGCGGCGGATATTCGCCGCCGTCATCATTTCCGCCGCCGTTGTTGTCCTTGCACTTCTTGTAACCCTCGGGTGGGTCTTCGACGCCGGGGTAGTAGCACGGCTCCGGCACGTTGTCGTCCTTCTTACACTTCCGCATCCCATCCGGCGGTTTCCCCTTGCCGGTGTAGCACGCGTCCGCGCAATAGCCGACGTAGGGATACGGCGGCGCGCCGAACGGACCGGGATAGTAGGGATAGCAGGGCGGATTGCAGTAGCCGAGGTAGCCGGGCGGAATCGGCTCGGGGAACGGGCCGGGATAGCAGGAGAGACAATAGTCGCCGTAGCCCGGTGGGATCGGAATCGGGTAGGCGCCGGGATAACAGGGGAGATCGGTCGTCGTCGACGTCTGGGCCGTCACCGGCGGAGTGTCGAAGGACGCCAGGATGCCGAGGATGCCGGCGACGAGGATGAACAGCGATGCGCGAGACCAGACACGTTTTCGCACGACGTCACACCTCCGTAATTCGGTTCTGAGCAGTCTTCCATAAGAATTACGCTGGCATGCATGTGCACGTCTATATCGTGACATTTCTGTTTCTCTGGACATCCGGAGTCATGGCGGCGGCCGCCCTGCGGCTGCGCACGCACGAGCGCCTGGTCACGCTCGCGCTGCAATTCGGCCTCGGTCTTTCGGTGTGGCCGGTGATTTTTCTGTTCACCACGAAACTCGGCGTAGCCATTCCGGCCGTGGCGATGCGCGCCATCGTTTACGCGACGATCCTCGCCGGCCTGCTCCTCTTCGCGTTGCAGTTGCGACGCGTGCGGTGGGGGCGCGTGCGACCGGCATTGCCGCTGCTCGCGACCTTCGCGCTGCTCTCGATTCTCGCTGTCGCCACGCGTCTGAGCCACATCCGCGGCCTGGCGTTTCCGCCGTGGGTGGACGGCGTACATCACGCGATGATCGTGCGGCTGCTGCTCGAGCACGGTCTCGTGCCCGCGACCGCCGATCCCTACATTCCGGGCGGGGCGTTCTTCTATCACTGGGGCTTTCACGTCCCGGCCGCGTTCGTCGCGGCAGCGACGCGCGCGTCGGAGATGCCGACATTTCTTCTGCATTACGGCCAGGCGTTGAACGCGCTCTCGCTGCTGATGGTCTATGCCGCGGGACGCGTGTTGCTGCGCTCGCGCGAGGCGGGCCTGATTGCCGCCTCGCTGGCGGTGTTCGTCTCGTACTACCCCGGCTTCTATCTTTCGTGGGGACGCTACACGCATCTGGCCGGCACGCTCGTGCTGCCGCCTCTTCTGATCGCGTTGTGGAAGCTGGCGCGGACCGAGCGGCCGATGCGCTGGCTCTCTGCCTCGGCGATTCTGGCGAGCGGAGTGTTGCTCATTCACGTGCGCGTGGCGTTGTTCGCGCTCGTGTTCGCGGTCGTGCTGCTCGCGGCAACGCGACCGTTCGTCGTGCGCACGCTCGCGCGCTGGGCCATCGCCGCGTTGCTGGCGGCGCTCCTCGCGCTGCCGTGGCTGATCGTGCTCGCGCGGAATCCGCACGTCGGCGAGGTGATCGCGCCGGCCGCCAATCGCGGTCTGCCGCTGCATCTCATCGCGTCGACACACAATCGCGAGTTGCTCGCCATCGCCACCGCCGGCGTCAGCGGCCTGGCCGGATGGTTTGCGATGCCGATCGCCGGACGCGCGCTGTCGGCCGCGTGGTGGCTGGTGATCGTGCTCGTGTCGCGCCGGAAGACGCGCACGCGGCGCGCGCCGTGGCCGGCATTGCAACTCCTCGGCGCGTTCGTGTTGCTGCTCGCGATCGCGCTCTACTGGAAGCCTCTCGGCTTCGATCTCACCGGCTTCGCCACGCTCGACTCCGCGATCATCACGATGTTCCTTCCGCTCTCGCTCGGCGGTGCGGCGCTGATCGTGTGGGTGCTGCGCATGCGCGGCCTCGACATGTTCGTGCTGATCCTGGCGATGGCCCTTGCCGGTGCGGCGACGACGACGAACATCGTCAATTCGCAGACGGTCTTCACGGAGGAAGCGGATCTGCGCGCGATGCGCTGGATCGAAAAAAACATTCCGGCCGATGCGGTGTTCGCAATCGAGGGGCGGCCGTGGATGGCCCCTGCATTCGTCGGTGTCGACGGCGGCTACTGGCTGCAGGTGACGACCGGACGACGCGTCAATTTGCCGCCGCTGCTGTACGCATGGTCCCTGCCGCGCGCGCGTGTGAACGCGATCAACGCGACGGTGCAGGAGCTGCGGCCGAAAGGGGCGACGCACATTTACGTCGGCGCGCGCGGCTCGGAGAGCCGGCGAAAGGCGCTGCTGTCGACGAACGCGGTGCGGCTGATCTATCGCGACGGCGCGGTGGCGATTTTCGAGGTGCGGTAGAGTTTCCACGAACATGCATTCCGCATCCGACCGACGGCGCGCCGAGCGTCTGCTGCTCCGGCCTCCGCTGCCCGCGTTTTTCGGCAACGCCGAGGTCGAGATTCACGAGCTCGGTCCTCTCGGCTGTCGCATCGAGCATGACGATGCGCTGACCGCGACCATGAATGCGAAGCTGCTCTTCGAATTCGGCGGCGACGAGCTCAATCTCGATTCGAATGTCGTACGCACCGGCCGCTCCGGCACGCGTTTCTTTTCCGGTGTCGGCTTCACGCTGACGCCCGCGCTCGCGCTCCGGCTCGGACGAGTGCTCGAAGTGGTCGAGAGCCGGCAGCAGCTCGAACGGCTGCGCACGATCGTCGAGGCCTCGAAGCTGATCAACTCGTCGATCGAGGCGGACTCGCTCTTCAACTCGATTCTTTCGGTGGCGCGCGCGGAGCTCGGCGTCGAGCGCGGCACGCTCTATTTCGTCGACGATGCGAAGCGCGAGATCTGGTCGAAAGTGGCGGAGGGGCTGGATGTCCGCGAGATCCGCCTGCCGGTCGGACGCGGTCTGGCCGGCATCGTGGCCGCGACCGGCGAGCCGGTGATTCTG
Source organism: Thermoanaerobaculia bacterium (assembly GCA_036261885.1). Taxonomy (GTDB): domain Bacteria; phylum Acidobacteriota; class Thermoanaerobaculia; order Gp7-AA8; family Gp7-AA8; genus QHVT01. The sequence continues at coordinate 652,088 of DATAJY010000013.1, forward strand.
CACGACGCGTATGCCGACGCGCGTTTCGATCGCTCGTACGATCAGGCCACCGGCTATCGAACGCAGTCGATGCTCTGCGTGCCGATCCGTAACCGCGAGCGGCGCGTCGTCGGCGTGCTGCAGTTGCTCAACAAACAAAGCGGCTCGTTCGGCGAACGCGATCTCGAGTTTCTCGATGCCATCTCCGATCACATGGCCATCGCCATGGAAAACGCGACGCTGCACATGGCCATCGTCGAGAAGAAGCGAATGGAGCAGGAGCTGCTCCTCGGCCGCGAGATTCAGAGCCGGTTGTTGCCGCAACCGCCGAGCGACATGCGCGGGCTTTCCGTCGACGCGCGTTCGATTCCCTGTTTCGAAGTGGGCGGCGATTACTACGATTTTCTCGAGCTGCCGGGCGGAGAGCTCGGCATCGCCATCGGCGACGTCTCGGGCAAAGGAGTCTCGGCGGCGCTGATCATGTCGAGCATCCAGGCCGCGTTGCGCGTGGCCGCGCCGATCGAGCCCGATCTCTCGTCGCTGATCGCGCGTCTCAACGCGCTGCTGTTTCGGATGGCCGGCGGCCGCAAATACGTGACGTTTTTCTTCGGACGCTACAACCCGCTCAACGGGGAGCTGCGCTACGTCAACGCCGGCCACAACCCGCCGCTGCTGATCACGGACGGCGTCGTCGAGCCGATCGATTCGACCGGCAGGCCGATCGGCATCCTCGCCGATGCGTCTTACGAGGAGCGGACGGTGACGCTCGCGCGCGGCGCGACGCTCTTTCTCTATACCGACGGTCTCAACGAGGCGAATGACGCGAACGAAGAGGAGTTCGGCAACGAGCGACTGCGCGCGAGCGCGGCGCGCGCCTCCCGCGCCGGACTGCACACCATCGCGCCGTCCGTGCTCGAGGATGTGTACGCGTTCGAAGCAGGAGCACACGCGACCGACGACAAGACGATCGTGGTCCTGCGCAGGATCTAGCGCAGCACGTCATCCCACAACGCGCGCCCCTTCGACGTAAAGAAGCCGAGGTGCCCGAGTTGCTTCGCGCCTGCATCGCTCGGCTGCAGCCAGCGCACTTCCTTCGGCGCGTTTGCATAGATCGAAAGCAATGCAGGGATGCTGCGCCGGTTTGCGATCGGATCGTCGGTGATGCCAACCGCAAGGATCGGAATGCGGACCTCGTCGTACCAGTGCCGCGTGATCGTCCTGCCGAAGTAGCTCGCGAGATAGCGCTCGGCCTTGCACCAGTCGGCCCATTCGCGCGCCACCTCGCGCGGCAGATCTTCGCCCCAGCGCACCGCTTTTGCGGGGGCATAGCCGAGGAGCGCGGTGGTGAGCGGAATGAAGACGTGCATCATGAAGCGCGCGAGGTAGCGGAACGGCCGCGGCATCAGCGGTATCGTGCCGGTGGAGCAGGCGACCATGATCACGCGTTCGAGTTGCCCGTGATTGTGTGCGAGGCCGAGCAGCTGTCCGCCGGCGCTGTGTCCGAGTGCATGCTTCGGCAGGTTCGGGAAACGCGCGGCGAGCGATTCGATCGCGGCGGCGATGTCGAGGATTCCGTAGTCGCGGAACGTCGCGTCGAACCCGCGCAGCGAGCCGCGGCGTGAACCGGCGATGCCGCGATAGTCGTAGAGCAGCACCGCGTAGCCAAGCTCCGTGGCGCGTTCGGCGAAGCGGCGATAGAACTCCTTCGGCACGCCGAGGGCCGGGTTGAGCACCAGTGCGCGCGCGGGAGGCTCGTCGGGCAGAAGCAGACGGGCCGCGAGCGCGTATCCGTCGCGGGCCGTCACGGTGAGTTCTTCGATCTGCAACGCGTTCGCGATTGTAGCGGCGTATCGTGTCGTGTAATAGCACGCTCAAGTGCGGATGCAATAGCACGCGTCAAGTACGGATGCAGTAGCACGCGTATCAAGTGCGGATGCAGTAGCACGGGAAGGAGAGATCATGCGGCTCGCCACTCTGCTGTTTCTCGTCACGATGGCCTGCGTTGCCTCCGCAGGTTCGAATCGCTGGACCGAGAGTGCGCCGCCGGCGATCTGTGGCTACGGCATGTGCACCGGCGTCGCATCGATCGCCGTCGATCCGTTCGACTCGCAACTCCTCTACGTCCTCACCGGCGGCGCGGTGCCGCTCGAGACCGGCGAGTGGGTGAGCAATCCCGGCTTGTGGCGCAGCAGCGACGGCGGCGCGACCTGGACGCACGTCGGCGCCGGATCGTTGCTCGGGAAGGAGCTGTATTCGCCGATCGTTCTGCGCATTGCGCGCAGCAATCCGCGCGTGTTTTACGTGATCGCCAGGTCGACGTTTTATCGCTCGGCCGATGCCGGGGAAACGTGGACGAAGAGCGAGCTGCCGAAGTCGTACGGCGACAACGTCGACCTGATCGTCGATCCTCTCGATGCAAATCGCGTGTACGTCGAACAGAACGCCGTCTGCACGAAACCGGGATGCGCGGGCGGCGTCTATCGCACCGATGACGGCGGCCGCAACTGGAAGCTGACCGGTCTCGAGCAGCGCTATCACACGCTCATGGCCAGCGATCCGTCGAATCGCGCCGTGCTCTACGCGATCGGCGGCGGCCGCTTGCATCAGACGACGAACGGCGCCGGCTCGTGGAAGGACATCACGCCCGCCTCGCCGAGCGACCTGAAAGTCACCGGCATCGCCGTCGATCCGACGAATTCGTCGACGCTCTACATCACCGCGGGCAGCCTGTCGATCGGGCTGTCGTATTTCATGAAGACGCTCGACGGTGGACGCACGTGGCGGAGCGTGCGCGAATTCGACGGCTACAGCGGCTTCAGGACCATCATCACCGTCGATCCGCGGCAGCCGTCGCATCTGCTGGCGACGACGTACTGTGGCGGGATCACCCGCAGCATCGACGGCGGGGAAACGTGGACGCCGCTCAACGACGGACTGTCGGTGTTCGCGACGCCGGAGATCGCGTTCGCCGGCGACGGGCGCACGTTCCACGCGATCGTCGGGCGCGATTCGCGCGTCGGCTCGCTCTATCACTTCTCACTCGATGCGCCGCGCCGGCGCTCCGTTCGTTACTGACGGCACTGCAACCTCCGCCGCATCGGGGCCGTATTCACGCGCGATGCGCCGTTACGCGATTCTCGCCATCCGTCTGTTCCTCGGCATCACGTTCCTCACGTCGGGGCTGGGCAAGCTCACGCACGGCGACTTTCCCGGTTTCATCGGCCCTGTGTGGCTCGAGGAACGGCTCGCGCAATATGGTCTCGGCTTGTGGGCGCGGTTCGTGGCGTGGTCGCAGGTCGGGGTCGGCCTGCTGCTGCTCTCGCAACGCTTCTCGACTCTCGGCGCGTTGATGCTCGTGCCGATGCTCGCGAACATTCTGGTGATCACCATCTCGCTGCAATGGCGCGGCACGCCGTACGTGAACGCGGTGCTGCTGGCGATGAATCTCGTGCTGCTCGCCGCCGATGCGCGCAAGTTGCGGCCGCTCTTCACCGAGAGAACGTCCGACGTGCCGCTCACGCCGCTCACGATCGCACCGAGGGCAGACGCGCTCGCGCTGGCAGGCGTGGCCGCCGGCGTGCTCGCGCCGCTGCTGCATGACGTGCATCGCGTGCTGACGTTCGGCCTCGTCGGGATCGCACTCGCGCTCTTCGTCGCCTCGGCGGTGGTGCGTCGCCGATGAGCCTCATGCTCGCGGCCGTGCTCTTCACCTTCACCGCGGATCGCCCGTACACGCCGGAGGAACGCGCCTGGCGCGAGCTCATCGCCTCGCGCCTCGACGCGTGGCCGGCGCAGGCCGAAATGGTTGGGGTCCCATACGATCCCGCGCCGCCGCCGGAGCGCGTCTCGATCGTGCTCGACCGTCGCGGCGAACGCGATGCGATGACCGCCGGCACGCAGACGATCGTCTTCGATGCGGCCGCGCTGCAGAAGGCCTACGGCGACGCCGCGACGAACGAGAACGCCGAGCGCCTCGACCGCCTCTTCCGCCACGAATTCGCGCATCTGCTGCAGAAGTCGTGGCTCCGCACACATCCGTACGACGCGAGCACTCCATTCCGCGCCGCGCTCCTCGCCATCTGGCGCGAGGGGCTCGGCACGCATCACTCGATGTCCGCGCGCTGGCGTGGCCACTCGCCGCTCGCACGGGAAACGCGACAGAAGCTCGAACCGCGTTTCGTCACGCGGCTCGCGGCGCTCGCGTGCGCGTCGCACGCGGATGCGGAAGCGCTGACGGCCGATCTCAATGAAGGGGCGTTCGACGAAAAGTGGGGGAGCCTTCCGGTCGCGCTCTGGCTCGATGCGGAAGGCCGCGACGCCGAACGGAGGCTCGTGCTCGCCGGTCCCGACGCGATTCCGGCGCTGGCGAAACGGCATCTTCCGCCCGAGCTCGCGCGCGTGCTCGATGAAACGCTGCTCGTCGCCGCGAGGTGCGCTCCGCGTTGACCGCTGCTGACCGAGATCAGTTACTACTACGAAGGCACCGGTGCGCAGGCGTGTCCCGGGGCTCTGGCTCGAACGAGACGGCGCGCGGACGTGGGTCGAAGGGGTGATGCGCGCCGAAGACGCGCTGCGCGAGATGTTCCTCGGCAGGCTCACGTAGAATCGCGCTCCATGCGCATCCTGCGAATCGCCGTGCTCACGCTCTTCGCGCTGCCGCCTTTTCTTCTCGCGCTGCCGCTGCGCGCCGATTTCCGCCAGTTCACCGACGCGCCCCGCGATCCGTCGATGGAGACGAAGCTGCGCATGGCCGCCGAGGGAACGCTGAAGGCGTATCCGAAACTGAAGAGTGACGATCTGGCGATCAGCATCATCGACGTCAGCGATGCGCAGCTCGTCGCCCGCGCGGACTTTCACGGCGATGTGCCGTTCTATCCCGCGTCGGTCATCAAGCTCTTCTTCATGGCCGATACGTTCGCCACGAAAAGGGAGAAAGTTCCGGACGTCGAGCGTGCGCTGCGCGAAATGATCGTCGTCTCCGACAACGACGCCACCGCGTACATCGTCGACATTCTCGCGAACACGGTGCCGGGGCCTTCGCTCGAAGGACGCGCGCTCGCGAAGTACATCGAGCGCCGCCGCGAGATCAACCGGCGTTTCCAGAAGCTCGGCTACGCCGACAACGTCAGCGCGATGATGAAGCCGTGGAGCTTCGGACCGTACGGCGTCGATCTGCAGGTGCTCGGCAAGGATCGCGAGAACCGCAACAAACTCACCGCGAATGCCACCGCCTCGCTGCTGCTCTGGATCGTGCGGCGCCGTGCGCCGGGAGGCGAGGCGCAGATGGCGCTGCTCGCGCGCCCGCTCTCGCCGCTGCGCGCCGAGGAGAATCAGGTGAAGGAATTCATCGGCGAAGCGCTGCCGGCGGATGCGAAGTTGTGGTCGAAGGCAGGCTGGACGAGCGAGGTGCGCCACGACGCCGCGTACTTCGAACTGCCGAACGGCAAGAAGTACGTGCTCGTGATCTTCACCCGCGGCACCGCGGACGACGTGACCCTGATTCCGGCCATCACCAGGAACGTTTTGGCCGAGCTGCAATGATTTACACTCCGCGCCCCGTATGTCCCACGTTGCCCAACTCTCCGGTGAACTGAACCTTCGTCCTCAACAAGTCGAGCGCACGCTGGAGCTCGCGAATGGCGGCGCCACCGTGCCGTTCATCGCCCGCTATCGCAAGGAAGCGACCGGCAACCTCGATGAAGTGCAGATCCAGGCGATTCTCGATCGCGCCGCGGAACTGAAGGAGCTCGACGATCGCCGCGCCGCGATCCTCAAATCGATCGAGGAGCAGGGGAAGCTCACCCCCGAGCTCGCGAAAACGATTCACGACGCGAAGACGCGCACCGCGCTCGAAGATCTCTATCTGCCGTACCGCCCGAAGCGGCGCACGCGCGCCACGATCGCGAAAGAGCGCGGCCTCGAGCCGCTCGCCGATGCCATCTGGGGACCGGCCACGGCCGCTCCTGCGATCGCGCAGTTTCTCGGCGCCGAAGTTCCGGATGAAGCGGCGGCGCTCGCCGGCGCGCGCGACATCTGCGCCGAACGCCTCGCCGAAGATGCGGAGTTGCGGCAGTTCGCGCGCGCCCTGGCATCGAAGCAGGGGGCGATCACGTCGGCGGTGCTGAGCGAAAAGAAAGAGACGAAATCGAAGTTCGAGATGTACTACGAACATCGCGAGCCGCTCGCGAACGCGCCGTCGCATCGCGTGCTGGCGATCTTTCGCGGCGAGGCGGAAGAGTTTCTCAATGTGCGGTTGCGCTTTCCGGACGAAGAGATCGTCGCGGGGTTGAAGCGCCGCTCCGCGCGGCCGACGCCGTTGCCGCAGGAACGCGAGAAGGCGATCGACGACGGATACAAGCGCCTGCTCTCGATCTCGCTGGAAGGGGAGTTGCGCGCGGAGCTGAAGCAACGTGCCGACGGCCAGGCCATCGAGGTTTTCGGACAGAACCTGCGCAATCTTCTGCTCGCCCCGCCGGCGGGCAATCGTCGCGTGCTCGCGCTCGATCCCGGTCTGCGCACCGGCATCAAAGTGGCGATGCTCGATGAGACCGGGAAGCTGCTCGAAACGACGACGCTCTACACCGAGCGCTCCGCGAACGAACGGGCGTCGGCGCAGAAAACGCTGCAGCGTCTCGTCGAAACGCATCAGCCGCATCTGATCGCCGTCGGCAACGGCACCGGGTCGCGCGAAGCGGAAGCGTTCGTGCGCGCGAGCCTCTCCAGCGTGCCGATCGTTTCGGTCTCGGAGCAGGGAGCGTCGATCTATTCGGCCTCGGAAGTGGCGCGCGACGAGTTTCCGGACCTCGACGTCTCGCTGCGCAGCGCCGTCTCGATCGGGCGCCGCCTGCAGGATCCCCTCGGCGAGCTGGTGAAGATCGATCCGAAAAGCATCGGCGTCGGCCAGTACCAGCACGACGTGAATCAGACGCTGCTCCGGAAAAAACTCGGCGAGACCGTCGACTGGTGCGTGAATCTCGTCGGCGTCGACGCGAACATGGCCTCGCCGCAACTGCTCGAGCACGTGTCGGGCATCGGCCCGGTGCTGGCCAGGCGCATCGTCGAGCACCGCAACGAGCACGGCCCGTTCGCCTCACGCCAGGCGCTGCTCGAGGTGCGTGGTCTCGGCGCGCGCGCCTTCGAACAATGTGCCGGGTTCCTGCGCATTCGCGATCGCCATCCGCTCGACAACAGCGCGGTGCATCCGGAGCGGTACGCGCTGGTCGAGAGGATGGCCGCCGATCACGGCGTCGCGCTGCAGGATCTGGTCGGCAACGCGCACCTCGCCGATCGCATCGAGTGGCGCCGCTACGTCAGCGGCGACGCCGGCGAGCCGACGCTGCGCGACATCATCGCCGAGCTGAAGAAGCCGGGGCGCGATCCGCGCGGCTCGTTCGAGCCGCCGAAGTTTCGCGACGACGTGCAGAAGATCGAAGACCTTCGCGACGGCATGCTGCTCGAAGGGATCGTCACGAACGTGACGGCGTTCGGCGCCTTCGTCGACATCGGCGTGCATCAGGACGGGCTCGTGCACGTCTCCCAGCTCGCGAACAGGTTCGTGCGCGATCCGCACGAGGTGGTGAAGGTCGGCGATCGCGTGACGGTGAAAGTGACCGGGGTCGAGATCGAGCGCAAACGAATCGCGCTCTCGATGAAACTTTGACCGGCACGGCATTCGGGCGCGCGCCGGCTACGTCGCTCCTGTTCCGATGAAGACCATCTCGGCTCCGGGGTGATCGAGCCATTCCACGCTGTCGAGTTGCGTGAACCTGCGGGAGCCGAAGCGTTCCTGCAGGTCGCGCGGAAACGGCGCCGGCACGGTGACGTGCAACTCGAGCTCGTCGAAGAGCGACTCCTGCAGTTCCGGCGGCTCGGTCAGTCCCCAGACCGTCAGATCGGGATTCGCGACGGTCACGATGTAATCGGCATCGTCTTCGACATCGACTTCGAATGCGATCGGATCGCGTGCTTCGACGCGGTCGACGTGCCAGCGCAGATGCGAGTGGCTGCCGTGGATCGAGAGATCGTAGCTGCCGTAGGAGAATGGCTGCGCGGCGGGGAGGTGTCGGAGGCCGCGTGTTTTCGTGCCGTAGACCTGCGCGCCGAGGGCCGCGGTCATGTCGTAAGGCGTGAGCACGAGATCGACGAAACCCCAGAAGCGATCGCGTTGCGCGGAGCGGGGGAGGCGTTTGCGTCCGATTGCGATCAACCGTTCGAAGCGATGCTTCGACGGCGCCAGCAGGATGAGCAGGCGTTGCACGTCACGCAACTCGTCGGCATGGGGTTGTTCCACGCGCGGACGATAGAGAAACGTGACCGAACCGTGCTCGAGCGTGTCCTGAACGGGCTGAGTCGCGGCCGTGTGGCGCATGCCATTCGCGTTGCGAATGAGGTGCCGGTACGCGGTCACTCAGTCTCCCGCGACCAGCGCGGTCATCTTCCACTCGCCATTCTTTTTGTTGAAGCCCGCGCGATAGCCGACGGGACTCCACACCTGTTTCGTTTCGACGAATCCGCTGCGGCCGTCGGCGGTCTTCACTTCCTGCCACGGCTCTTCGGAAAATTTCGGCCGCTCGAGGATGTCGTGGGAGAGCGTGGCCACGATTTCCGCGTCCGCTGCCGCGCGTTTGCGCAGCGGCACGTTCTCGCCGATCACCGCCACATGCGTGAACGCATCGCGCTCCTCGGGCCAGGCGCTGTAGACATACGGCGCCCAGAACGAGCGCGAGTCTCCTTCGCCGAGGAACGTGCCGCCGAGGGAGAGCAACTGCTCGAGCATCGCGAACGCGCCCGGTTTTGCGAGCGTTTTTTCGAAATCGCTGACGCCGCCGCGGTCGCCGAACGACGTGCGGATTTTCGGATCGACGAGAGCGAGCGTCGCTTTCACGTCGTGCGCTTTCACCGCGGCGCGCAGTTGCTCGCGATAGGCAGCGAATGTCGGATCGCTGGCCCCCTGATCGACCGGCGTCAGCTTCGGACCCGCCACCGGTTCCGCACCGGCCGGCGCGGGAGCGGGTGCCAGCGTCGTGGACGGCTGGGTGGTGGTGGAGGTGATGGAGGTGGTCGAGATTGCGGACGTCGTTGCGGCGGAGGCCGTCGAATTCGCGGAGGACGATTCCTCCGAACGGCTGCAGCCGACAGCGACCGTGAGAAAAAGCGCGATGACAAACTTCATGGCACCGCCCGATGCAGGATCATGGCCTGATGAGGCGGGGGTCGGTAGTCGGGAGTCGGTAGTCGGGAGACCACCGCCCACCACGTCGTTGTTGGCGAAGCCGTGGAGGGGCGGCGGTCTCCCGACTACCGACTCCCGACTACCGACCCCCGTCACGACGGTGCGTTGGTGGCGAACGAGGTGTCGATTCCGGCGCCCTTGAACATCGTCAGCAGGCCGACTTTGTCGACCGCTTTCGCGTAGGCTTCCTGCGGCTCGACGACCTTCTTTTTCACGAGATCGAGGAAGCTGTCGTTCATCAGCATCATGCCCTGCTTGCGCGAGGTCTGCATGATCGAAGGGATCTGGAAGATCTTCGCTTCGCGAATCATGTTCGCGATCGGTGCGGTACCGATCATCACCTCGAGGGCGGGGACGCGTCCGCCGCCGATCTTCCTGCACAGCACCTGCGAGATGACGCCCTTGAGACTCGAGGCGAGCATGACCCGGATCTGATCCTGGCGATCGGCGGGGAACTGATCGACGATGCGATCGACGGTCGAGGCCGCCGAGGCGGTGTGCAGCGTGCCGAAGACGAGATGTCCGGTCTCCGCCGTTTCGATGGCGATGGCCACCGTCTCGAGATCGCGCATTTCGCCGACCAGTACGATGTCCGGATCTTCACGCAGCGCCGCGCGCAGCGCGTCTTTGAACGAGCTGGTGTGCTCGCCGACCTGCCGCTGATTGATGAGACAGCGCTTGTTCTCGTGCACGAACTCGATCGGATCTTCGATGGTGATGATGTGATCGCTGCGATAGCGATTCACGTAATCGATCAGCGCGCAGAGCGTGGTCGACTTGCCCGAGCCGGTCGGACCGGTGATGAGCACGAGCCCTTTCGAGAGAAAGCAGAGATCGAGGATCTCCTTCGAAAGCCCCATCTCCTCGGCGGTCATGATCTTCGACGGGATGACGCGGAAGACGCCGCCCATGCCCTTGCGATCCAGGAAGAAATTGCAGCGGAAGCGCGAGACGCCGGCCAGCTCGTAGGCGAAATCGGTGTCGTGACGCTGTGCGAATTCCTTCTTGTTTTTCTCCGGCGCGATCGGCATCAGCAGCGTCTCGACGTCCGCGGCGCTGAGCACGGCCGTGTGTCCCGGCAGCGGTTTGATCTCACCGTCGAGCCGCAGCAGAGGGGCGGCTCCGGTGCTGATGTGCAGGTCCGATGCTTTCAGCGCGAACATCTGGCGGAACATCTCGTCGATCGGACGATCGGAAGCGACACGCGCCACCGGCGAAGGCGCCGGCGCAGCGGCAGGCGTTGCGGCAACAGGCGCCGCGTTTTTCTGCGGCAGCGTGAAGACGATGCGCGGCGTGCCGCCGGCCAGTTCGGCCACCGCCTGAATGCTGCCGGCCTCCGCGTCGTGGATCGTCCACTCCGCGCGTCCCTTCGCGATCGCCGCACGCGCTTCCGGCGACATCGTCGGCACGACCAGTTGTTGAATGATGGGCGGGCCGACTTCCGGCCCCTGCACTTCGCGCTCGCCGGCCGGTGTGACGAGGATGATTTTCCGGCCGGTGATGAGCCGCACTTCGCTCGCACCGCTTGCGGCCGCCTGCCGCAACAGGGTTTCCAGCTGGGACACCTACTCCTCCCTGACTTCGGACAAGAACGTGATGCGGTTTTTCTGCACGATGTGCCGGCGGTCGCCCTCGTACACGACGAGGAACGGCTCGTTGCGATTGGCCCAGTCCTGCAGGCGGCTCAGATGTTCCGGCATGTCGATGTGCACGATCCCCTGAAGGCGGAGCGTGCCGCACTCCAGGACCACTGCGCGTGCGATGCCGAGCTCCCCATGATCGTCCGGCACCTTCACCGTCAGCACGACGATGTAGCGCTTGTTGAGCAGCGTCGCACGATCTTCGCCTTCCGGAAGAAACGGCACGAAGAGCGTGGCCTGATTCAGAAACTCTTCCGGACGCATCGGTCCGTCGTGCAGCGCGGCGCGCGCGGGCACGAAGATCCGGCCGATGAGCGGACGCTCGTCGAAGTAGCGGATCTCGACATCGAACGGGACGGTGGGGACGCGAAGTTGTTCCATCGGACGCGCGGCGGATTCTAACGGTTATTCGTCGGTCTCTGCTTCGAGGACGTTGTAGGTGCGCACCAGCTCGACACGAAACCGGAGCTGGTCGTCGTACTCCTCGTCCGATTGCGCAAGCCGCAATTGCACCACCAGCTTCGACGCCGCACGACGCGCATCGGCGTGCGAAGGAAACGTCATCACCGCGGCGCGGTCGGGCCTCGTCAGAAAGCGCGCGATGACCTTGCGCCCTTCCACGCGAATCAATCGCCGCAGGAACATCGTCGAGCGTCGAAGCGTCACGGCCGCATGGTAATTCACCCAACCGTTTCACGGCTGTGGCCGTCTGGTAGCCGCTTCATCCGTACACTCCCGCAGCTCATGAAGTTCGTTCGTTTCCTCGTCCTCTTTTTCGCGTTTCCACTCCTCGCCGGCGAGCGCTACATCGTCGAGTTCCACGACGCCTCCGCCGCGCGCGCGCGCGGCGGTATCGCGCGCGATCGCGTCCGCCGCGAGTTCTCACGCGTTCTCAACGGCGTGGCCATCGAGTTGCGCGAGGGCGAATCGATCGAGTCGATCCAGCGTCTCCCGAACGTCGTGCGCGTCACGAAGGACACCATCGTCTCCGCGTTCGGCGACGAGGTCTCGTTTTCGAATGTTGCACCGCACGCAAACGGCGGCGGCGACGGGGTGATCGTGGCGGTGATCGACAGCGGCATCGATTACACGCATCCGGCCCTCGGCAACGGGTTCGGACCGGGAAAGAAAGTGGCCGGCGGATATGACTTCGTGAACGAGGACGGCGATCCGATGGACGATCACCGGCACGGCACGCACGTCGCCGGCATCATCGCCGCCCAGTCTCCGGCGCTCACCGGCATCGCGCCGCGCGTCACGCTGCTCGCCTACAAGGTTCTCGGCGCAAACGGCAAAGGACAAACGTCCGACATCATCGCCGGCATCGAGCGCGCTGTCGCCGATGGCGCCGACGTGATCAATCTCAGCCTCGGCGGCCCCGGCAATCCCGACGATCCGCTCTCGCGGGCCGTGGAGAACGCGATCGCGCACGGCGTCGTCGTCTGCGTCGCCGCCGGCAACGACGGCGTGTTTCACGCGATCGGCAGTCCGGCCGGCGCGCCGTCGGCGATCACCGTCGGCGCGACCGACGGCGATGCGATCGCCGAGTTCAGCTCGCGCGGTCCCGCCACACAGACCGGCGCCATCAAACCCGATCTCCTCGCCCCCGGCGCCGGGATCGTCTCGACGATTCCGGGCGGAGGCACGCAGGCGCTGAGCGGCACGTCGATGGCCACGCCGTACGTCGCGGCGCTCGCGGCGCTGCTGCGCGAAGCGCATCCCGACTGGACGCCGGCACGCATCAAGACGGCGCTCGTCGCCACGGCCGTGCCGCTTGCGAACGAAGAGGTGATGACGCAGGGGAGCGGCCGCGCCGATCGAACCCGCGCGTTCGAGAACACGCTCGCGCTCTCATCGACGCAACTGAACTTCGGCCTCGACGGCTCGCTCGCCGGCGCCTGGCAGCAGACGCGCCGCATTTCGATCCGCAACGAAAGCGATGCGCCGCGGACGATTCATGCGACGACCACGACACCGAATGCGATCGCGATCTCGATCGTGCCGCAGGAGCTGACGCTCGCGCCGGGCGAGTCCCGCGACCTCGACGTGACCGTGCAGGTCGATCACGAGGCCCTCGGCGTTCCGCAAACGGCGTCGCTCGCCTTCAGCGGCGTGCTGGCGTTCGAAAACGAGCAGCAGACGCTGCGCGTGCCGTGGGCGTTCCTGCGCGCCGCGCGCGCGACGATCACGTACGAGCACGGCTATCCGACCGCGCTGTGGAAACGTCTGCCGGACGGCTACGAATCCGCGATGCCGATTCATCCGAACGGGCTGGAGATCCTGCTCAAGCCGGGCGTGTACGACTTCGTCGTGATCGGTGAGCACGAAGGCGACGTGCGCCTGTTCATCGCCGAGGAGCGTTCGCTCGAAGGAGATCTGCAGCTCTCGTTCACCGATGCCGATGCGCCGCACGAGCTTCGCTTCGATGCGGAGACGCCGGTGGCGATGGGGGAGGGGAGCGCGTACGTCGCGCGCGCACGGCTGGTGTTCACCGACCCGAGTGCTTCAATCACGCTGCCGTATCTGTTCGGCCGATCGATGCATGCGACGAGCTTCAGCGATCGCTTCGGCCTCCTCGTGACGGAGTCGTTCGTCTCCGAGAACGGCACGCGCATCGCCATCGCGCAGCATCCGCTCGTAGCCGGTCTCTCGTCGGATGCGACGTTGCACCTCGGCTCGCAGGAGTACGCGGCCCAGCCGCTCGAAGTGCATTTTCCGAGCGACAGCGCGATGCGCGACGTGATCGTGATGCCGCGGGACTGGCCACGGCGCGAGCTCGAGCACTCGCCGATTCCTCCGTATCTGCGCGTCTCCTCCGATGCGGCCGTATGGAAAGCCACCCTCTACCTCACTCCGGAAGTGCATGAGGACTTCGCCAGCGGCCTGCAAATCTCGACTCTGGAAACGGAAGGCGATCTCGGGTTCTGGGCCATGACCACGCCGATGATCCGCCGCGATGACCGCGGCTTCTTCAGCGCGCGCGGCTTCCTCAAACCGGCGCTGCCGATGTACGCGGCGCCGGCGGAGCCGCTCGTCTACGCCGATCGGATGCTTCGTCCGGGGCCCGCGTTCTCCGCCGACGGCACGTTCTTCCTCGGCGATCCGTCGTTCCGCGGCGATCGCGATGAGTCGCGCCGCGCCACGAAGCTCGACACGCGCTATCGCGTCGTCGATGCGGCGAACTTCGAAATCGCGTCGGGCGCGATCACGCCGTCTCAGCTGTTCGTGTCGCTGCCACGACGCGGCCGCTATCGCGCGGAGCTGCGCACGCAGAAGCGCGAGAGCGCGGTGTTGACCATGAACTTCGACACGACCGACGGCGATGTCGCGATCCCGGCGTTCACCTGGCTCTCCGTGCACGACGCCGAAGAGCGGCGCACGACGCGCCTGCCGTTCAACGGCGCCGGCACGCTGCTTTTCGCCGCGAAGAACATCAGCGCGGCGCGGACGGCCGTGTTCGTGCGCAGGCACGGCTTCAGCACGTGGGTGCAGCTAACGCCGGTGGAGCTCGGCGCGGATGAGCTGACGGGGGTGACGTATCGCATCGATCTCGCGGATGCGCTGCGGCTGCAGGGAGAGCTCGACTTGTCGATCGAGATCGGCGACGCGAACGGCAACACGGCCACGTGGCAACTCGACCGCGCGTTCGCGTCGATCGCCGAGCCGGCGCGCACAAAGAGGCGTGCGGCCGGTCATTAGGACCGGATCCTGCACTCGTACAATCGCATCATGGCTCGTGGATGGGAAAGCAAATCCGTCGAAGCACAGCAGTTCGAAGAGCCGGCAAGGCGGCAGCAGAAGGAAGACGCCGAGGATGTCGAGCGGCGCAGCAAACGCGAAAGCCTGGAGCTTTCGCGCACGCGCGTCAGTCGTGAGCTCGAGTCCGCGCGCTCCGACGTGCACCGCACCGCGCTTGAAAACGCGCTGCACTTTCTCGACGACGAACTGCGGAAGTTCTGAGCGGCCGCAACAATCCGCCCCGGTGCTCGTACTCAGCGTGCGATGACCGCGAAGTGGTTTGCCGCCTTCTCGTTTCTGCTGCTGGCCGTGCATGAAGCGCACGAGCTCGCGCACGCGGTGACGGCGCGAATCGTCTGCGGCGGCTGGCCGGTGCGCGACTTCAACGCCTGGGCCGCCCCGTGCGACTCCTGGCTCTCCACCGCCGCCGGGCCGCTGTTCAGCTACGCGCTCCTGCTCATCGGCGCGCTGCTGCCCAATCGCGCCGCCGGCGTGGCCCTCCTCTTCGCCGCGAATCCCTTCGCCCGCATCTTCACCGCCGCGATGGGCGGCGGCGATGAAATGGTCGTGGCCCAGCGCCTGCTCGGATTTTCCGAACGCACGCTCTCGCTGCGACTGCTCGTGCTGACGTTCGTCACACTGGTCTGTGGCACCGCCATCGTCGCCGGCTGGCAGAAAATGCGCGACTTCCCGAAGCGCGGCGTCTGGTTCCCGGTCGTCCTGCTCTGGCCGATGATCCTGACCGGCGTCGCCCTCTTCGCGATCGGCAACCGCCTCCTCCGCACCGGCCTCCTCGACCAGGTCGGCCCCGGCGGCGCCCCACTGCTCGTGACCATGGTCTCCGCCGCCGCCGCGATCCTCGCCATCCTCACCAGCCGCTGGCTCACCAGCCGCCCCGCGATCGCGTAATCACGTCCCGCGGGTAGGGAAGTTCCGTTTCCGGTCACCCCTTGAAGTAGGGCCCGCGACGTAACAATACATAACTGAGGATTATCAACGTTGGATCCATCGGGAGACTGCTCGATTGTCATCCCTTTCCACAGCAATGCCCGGCTTCTCGAGCTTTCGCTGGCGACGATCGCGGCAACCGTACCGGACGGCGTCGAGATCCTCCTCGTCTTCAACAACAGCGATGCGTCCGCCCTGCCGGCGAATGTCGACACTCGTCGCATCCGCATTCTCGATCTCGGGCGATCGGCCGGGTATGCGCATGCCGCCAATGCAGGCGCCGCGGCCGCAACGCGGCACCGCCTGATCTTCAGCGATGCAGACACGTTTTATGCGCCCGGCTGGTTCGAACGACTGACGTCGTTTCACGCCAGCACCAAGGGCATCGGCGTCGCGAGCCCGAAGTTGCTCGATCCGAAAACCGGCCGCGTCGCCGATTTCGGCATCGCGTTCACGCGCTACAACGCGCCGCATCCGCAAATGGATGTATTCGCGGAACATGCCACCGTCCAGGCGCATCGGCGTGTACAGGCGGCGTGCTCGGCCTGCATGATCGTCGACGCCGGGCTCTTTCAGGCCGCGGGCGGTTTCGATCCCGACCTCCACAATTTCTATACCGATCTCGATTTCTGTATTCGCCTCAATGAACGCGGATTCGAGAACTGGGTGGTGGCCGATGCGATTGCCTATCACCGTGGCAGTTCCGCGCAGACGCATCGCGACGCGTACAAGGCCGACGTCAAGGCGGTCTTTGCCGCCAAGAACGGCCCTCACATCACGATCGACATGCCGGAGTATTTCCGTTCGGAAATTCGGCACTTCCGTATCTCGCACGACGCTCCCGGCCCGTATGTTCTGATCGATCTCTCCACAGTCGTCGATCGCGGGTGGCACCACGAATTACTGCGCGAGCTTCTGCCGATCGTCAGCGTTTACGAATACGCCCTCCCGACTCGCGACGCCTCCTCGATCTCCCTCATCGAGCACCTCGGCGTCTCGATTCTCGATTTCCGCACGCCGCTGCTCTATTTCGTCGATCGTTTCGTGGCGCTGCGCACGAACGTTATGTGGCACTCGCTGCGAAACGCGAACGGCGACCTCGTCGTCGACCGCAACGGCAACATCGCCACGCTCGCGGAGATCGTCCGTGGCCAGCGCTGAGCAGATCCTCGCCGAGGTCCGGCACCTTCTCGAGAACAGCCGGACGTTTCGAGGGAAACCCTGCCGCCTTACCTCGATCTATTACAGACATCAGGAGGAGAAATGCTTTCGCGTCGACGTGCCGGGAGACGATGCGCCTTACAAATTACGTGTCGTGACGGAGACGAGCGCCCGTTCGGCTGCCAATGAATTCGAAGCGCTCACGTTCCTGCACGAACACGGCGTGGCCTGGGCCCCGGAGATTTTCGATTATCAGGCAACACGTCCCGCGTATCTCGTGACGCGCTTCCTGGAAGGAGACTCGCTCGACACCGGAAGTTGGTGGCTCCCGCGCAGCGCCGAAATCCGCACGAGACTCTCGGAGCGGCTTGAGGAAATGCATCGCCTCGTCGGTGATTTCCATGGCCACATCGGCGGAACGAAATATCCGACGTGGCGAACGTTTCTCGACGTCCGCTTCTGGAAGCATGTGCATCGTTGCGAAGCAGAAACGATTCTCACCGCCGCGGACATCCGTCTGCTGGAGAGGCTTTATGACGACGCCGCTCCCGCCTGCGAAGGCATTGCGCCACGGCTGCTGCACGGGGATGTCAAACCGGCCAACATCGTCGTGGCGCCGGATGGCGAATGTCATCTGGTCGATTACGAGATCACGCGCTTCGGCGATCCCGATTTCGAATGGGTGAAGATGCGCTGGCTTTCGCTCCGCTGGCCCGAGTACCGGCGCGAAATCGCCGATCCCTTGCTTGACGCAAAACTACCGCACGGCGACGTTTCGCAATGGCCTGCGAAATACGTGCTGTATGCGGTCCACCACGTCTGCGCGATCCTGCAATTCGAGCGCGACGTGAACATCGCGACACCGACCTATCGTTACGACGATCTCCGGCTGCTGCTGGCGATCATCCGGTCAAGGTACGGGTAGATTGAACCGGCCGTCGTGGTAGGTGGCGGTGGGGCGATAGGTGGATATGAAATCGGCGAACCGGGCATCGGTCATCGTCGCGATCGCCAGCGCCTCACTGCGAATCCGCGCATTTCGAATGAGGGTGCTGACACTCGAATCCAGCGGTCGCGAGAATCTGCGGAACGAGATGGCCAGATCTTCATAGAACGGCGCGTACCGCTCCTCCATCCGCGGATCGTTCAGGACGCCGGCGAGCTGCTGCAGCGCAATGACGAACGTATCGAGCGCCTCGCGTTCGCGCTCGAGGAGCAGCAGCAGCAGCGCGCGGGTATAGAAGACGGTCCAGTAGGAGCGATAGGCGGCGACGGTCACCGCGCGATCCTGTGCACGGTCGACGTACGACAACAAGGCCGGCAATCGCTGCCGGCTCGCACCCCACACGAGTTCCGCCACGACGCGCAGGAGCAGCAGCTTGATCTCGTGAAATGGGGTGAGGCGCCGCTCGCTGAGCAGAATTCCGTCGTCGATGATCTTCATCGCACGCGGATCGCGTTGCAGGATCAGAATCGCCGCGCGATGCAGCATCGCCGACGCGCGCTCCGATTCCATCGGCCGCCCCGCCGTCTCCGCGTCATCGAAAAGACGCAACGCGTCGCTCCACCGTGCGATCAGGTCGTCATTGTGGGCGGCGAAGCCGTGATGGATGTAGCCCCAGTCGACGTAGTTCTTGTAGGCGAGCACCCATTCCCCCGCCGCGCTCGCGATGTCGAGCGACTCACGAATGGCCGCCACCGCGCCGTCGAGGTCGTGAATGGTCTTGTAAGCCACACCGAGCCGATTGAGCAGTTTCGCGTGTGCCAGCCGTTGTGACAGAGGAGAAGAGAATGTGAAGCGCGGCAGGAGTCGCACGGACTCCTGCAACAACGGCAACGCGTCGCCATCGCGATGAACCGCGAAATACGCATTCACCTGGTGCCGGACAAATTCAAACCACGCTTCGCCCGCGGGGAGGTATCGCGTCAGGCGCGGTTTGCGGATTTCATACGAGCGCGTGTACGACTCCGCGGCAGTGGCGAATGCGCGATGGCGTTTGACGCTCTGGCAGACCGAGCTCACCGCCTCGAGCTCGAGCGACGGATCGATGGAGTGCCACGGTCCATTGAGGATCTCGAGAAAGAGCGGCGCCGAACGTTGCCTCGCCTGTCCGGAAAGCTCCGTAACCACGAGCAATCGCGCCATCGCCGCGACGTCATCGTCGTCCATGTCGTGCGCCGCATAGCGCAGCGTCGCCAGTTCGAGCGGATAATTCGGCGCGAATCCCGAACCCTCGATCCGATCGTGCAACTCCCGCGCGTTTGCTTCGTCGAGCGTTCCATAGAGCTCGGTAAAGAATCGCTCGTGTTGCTCGTGATGAAAGCGGGCGTCGTTCGTGTCCGTGATACGCACGAGACCGCGCGACTCGAGCGAACGGGCGTCGTCGTTCGTAAAGCCGAGGGCCTTTCCCATCATCAGCGGGATGACCGACAGAATCGACAATGCGCCGATGGCCCGCAGGGCACCTTCGGAGAGTCTCGTGCGAATGCGCTCCCACCGTCTGGCCAGAATCGTTCGGACGTTGGGCGGAAGCGACGCCAGCGCGACGTCGAGCTCTTCGATGTTCGCGACATACATGACGCCGTGCAGCAGCCGCAACGCGCCGCGATCCGCCGCGTAATGAAGCGTCTGTTCGAGAAACAACGGCTTGTGTGATTCGGTGGCATCGAGAATCATCCGCGCCGTTCGGGGATAGGCGGCGACGAATGACGGTGCGTCGGGCGCGAGGGTTTCGGAGAGCGTCAGCGCTTCATTGAGGTAGTGCAGCCGATCGTCATCGGAGAACCCGGACACGACGATCTGGATCGTGTCTTCCGGATGTTCCGTGCTGTGCGCCGCAAGCCGTCCTGCAAATGCCGACGCCGGCATCTCCGGCGTAGTCATGTCGTCATTGATGCCGAACGCCCAGACGGTTTTCGCGTCGCTGCTCGCACCGGCACTGACGATTTCGTTGAGGAACGCGATGGTCTCGTCGTCGAAGTATTGCAGGTTGTCGATCAGGATCGCCGCCTTGCGCGATGCCAGAAGCGACTGCACGCTCCTCAGGCAGATGGCGATGTTTTTCGCGGGTGAAAATTCCGGCGCGTAAAGCAATTCGAGAATGGAGACGCCACGCTCGCTGGCCTCCGTAATGACCTTCTCTTCAGGGGCCTCGATCCCTTCGAGCAGCGGCAGCTTCGCCAACCGGGCCACGAGGTGGCGAATGAACACGTCGAACGAGGCCAGGCTCTCATCCGCGCCATTGAACGAAAAGACGCTGAACGAGCGCGCGAGCAACTCGTCGCGCAATTCCAGCAGCAGCCGGCTCTTCCCCGTGCCGCTGCCGCCATGCAGGTAATAGAAGATCGGTTTGTTGCGAGCGCCGGCCGTTTCCTGAAACCGCCGCCGCGCGTTATGGGCGGCCTCACCGACCAGCGGTACTGCCAATATCGACGATACGACGATCGGATCGAGCCGTAATTCTTCGGCGGTCCCGTCCGCACGCTCCACCACGATTCGTGGCGGTTTCAACTTCCCATCGCGCCGCGCGCGGAACAGCAGGCGCTCGAACCTCGAGGCTCCCGCTCCGACACTGAACTCGATCGTCGGATCGACGAGAAGATCGTGGTTCAAGAGTCGATACGACTCGAAGGTCTCGGGCTCGATGCGAATGCGTCCTCGGATCGCGTCACTGTGGATGCCGGCATTCGTGAGCAACACATCGACCGCAAACGTGCTGCGGATGCTGAGGTGAATGTCGCGGTCATCGCCCGAAAGGAGGACGCCCGTGGAGGCGTAATCGATGTCCGGATCCTTGGAGATGCGGCCGGAGGCGAGGAATCGGTCAATGACGGGGATTTCGTCATCGGCGATCGTGGCAAACTCCTTCCGCGCGTCCGGTGTGGTGAGGATCAGTTCTTCGAGGGTCTCCTCGTCATAGACCCGCACATCCTTGTTCGTCGCTTTCGCGTATTGACCGAGATAGAGACGTGCGTTTTTATTGAGCGGGCTGAATGAGAAAATGAGAATCAGACTGGCGTCGTCGATCATCGCCATCACCAGCGTCGGGCTGATGATGTTGATCGAGATGGCCTTCTCGTACATCTTGCACTCGGCCCATTCCTTCGCTGCGCCGCGGAACCGCTGGAAGTCGCGCTTTCCATCCCATGACGCCTGCGTCGGCTCCCATGCGCCGGGATAAACCGAAGGCAGGAGGAGCTGGACGAGCGCCTCGAATTTGCGTCCGTCGTAATGTTTGTTGGGAAGGCGAAAATGCTCCCAATGCGGCGCGGTCAGGATGCGCAGAGATAATCCTCAGTTATCAACACCCTCCCCCAAAGCAACCGCCGCGCGATCGATTCAGATCGCGCGGCGGCGGGGGGAGGTGGATGGAGGGAGAGGGGGCGGGATGGATGGGTGGGTTTACTGCGCGGCGATCACCGCGTCGGGGACCTGGTTCTTGATCGGTTTGAGGCTGTGGATGTAGGCGAAGACGGCTTTCAGGTCTTCGTCGTTGAGCTGTTGCACGGCCTGGTAGGGCATGGGCGGGAGGATCGGACGGCCGACGCCCCAGTGGCGGCCGGTGCGGATGGTCTTGATGAACATCTCCTCGTTCCAGATGCCGGTGCCGGTGAGGCGGTCGGGGGTGAGATTGGCGGCGTAGCTGATGCCCCATGGTCCGGCGAACGCGGTGTTCGTGCCGGCGCCGCTCCACATCCAGCCACCCTGCGCTTTCGGCGCGGGACCCATGACCACGTTCTCCGGGTGGCCGGAGAGGGCGCGGCTCATATCGGGCTCCGGACCTTTCGGCCCCATTTTGAGCGGCGTGTGGCAGTCGTTGCAGCCGCCGAATCCGACGAGGTGTTTCCCTCGCGCGATCCGGGCCTTCTTCTCCGCCTCGGTGCGCGACGCCTCGCGGCTCGCCGCCGTGGCCGTGATCGATGCGGCGATCGCGACCGCGATGAGAATGACCGTGATGACCGTGATGCGCTGACGAGTGTTCATTGCTTCCTCCGTGACTTGTCTGTACGGAAGTTACGTTCGGCCGCGAAAACGGATTGCTAAGTGTTTGCTAGCGGGATCGGAAAAGATTCGCGACGGCGCTCTTTCGTTCTTAAGCAATTCCTAAAGAACGCTCGCGCTACACTTCCCCCACACCATGCCCACGATCGTCCTCTCCGCCGCCGCGGCCCTGGTCGCGTTCGCGATCGTCGCCATCGCCTACGGCAAGAAGCACGCGCGCCGTCTGCAGCGCGCGCGGCGCATCCACGTCGACAAGTTCAAGCTCAAGCGCCGCCACCCGGAGATCGAGCTCGAAGTCTTCGGCAGCCCCGACATCGTCCGCGCCGTGCAGCAGTACGCGAAGGAACATCGCGTCACCGTCGAGCAGGCCCGCAAACAGGCCCGCACCTATCTCCAGGAGATCGTCCCGAAGTTCAACCTGCTCGCGTACTACCGCATCGGCGCGCCGGTCGCCCGCGCGATCATGCACTTCCTCTACCGCGTGGTCGTCGAGCGCAAGCCGATCCGCGATTTCAACGACAAAGCGACGAAAGGAGCGGCGGTGGTCTACGTCATCAACCACCGCTCGAACGCCGACTACGTCCTCGTCGCGCACATGCTCTTCAAGTTCATCTCGCTCTCGTATGCGATCGGAGAGTGGGCGCGCGTCTGGCCGCTCAATCACGTCTTCAAATGGTTCGGCGGCTACTTCGTGCGCCGCCGCTATCGCGAGCCGCTGTACCACGCCGTGCTCGCGAAGTTCGTCCAGACCATCACCCGCCACGGCGTGACGCAGGGGATCTTCCTCGAAGGAGGGCTCACCCGCGACGGCGCCTTCCAGAAGCCGAAGCTGGGGATGCTCGATTACCTCGTGACCGCGAAGCGCGATCATGAATTCACCGAGCCGATGTGGATCATCCCGACGGCGGTGAACTACGACCGCGTGCTCGAAGACCGCAATCTCACCGACGAGCTGCGCGGCCGCGAAGAACGGGCCTCGAAGTCCGACAAGCTGAAGACGACGTTCGATTACCTCTTCAAGAATTTCTGGCGCGGCCTCTTCAAGCGCTTCAAGCGCTACGGCTACGCGGTGGTGACCTTCGGCACGCCGATCTCCATCGATGCGTTCGTGCGCGACCATCCGGCCGTGCTCTCGACTTCGTTCGAAGAGCGCAAGCCGGCCCTGCAGGCGCTCGCCGAAGTGGTGATGGATGAGATCTCGAAGGCGATCCCGGTGACGCCGGTGACGCTCGTCGCTTCGATCTTCTCGCATCGCGACGTGCTGACCGACGACGAAATGGTCGCGGAGATCGAGCGGCGCCGCGGCGAATGGCACAACCGCCCGTGGCTGCTGCGCGAGAAAACGGCCGGCGAGATCTGGAAGGCCGCGCGGTTCGTGCTCGAGCTGCGCCGGTTGATCGTGCCGGTGGAGCGCTGGCACGACGACCTTTTCGATCGCGGCGGCATTCCGTCGATCGAGGATGCATGGCAGTGGAATCCCGAGCAGTTGCTGCTGCGCGACTACTACGCCAACTCGCTGCTGACGTTCGACGAAGTGAAGCGGAGAGGGTGGCCCGAACGCCGCCGCGACGAGGATGCCATCGCCGCGAAAGCGGCGGCGGAAGGGAGCAGCGGAGCCCCGCCGGTCGTCCCGGCCGCGCCTCGCCGCCGCTGAGCCAACCGCTTATCATCGCTGCCGTTTGCGCATCCTCATCCTCGCGCCGCGCGTGCCGTGGCCACTCCTCGATGGCGGCCGCATCGCCATGGCCCGCCTCGCGGAATCGCTGGCGAGACTCGCCGACACGCGCATCCTCTCCCTCAATCCGAAAAAACATCGCGTCGAAAGCAGCGACGCCGTCGACATCGACACGTCGCGCATCGCCGGTCCACTGCTGCGTGCGCTCACGAGCGACGCGCCGTTCCTCGTCACGCGCTTTCATTCGCGCGCGTTCGCAATCCGGCTCGTCGAAACACTGCGATCGTTTCAGCCCGACGTGGTTCAGATCGAGAGCCCGTTTCTGCTGCCGTACGCTGATGTGATTCGGAAGGAAAGCCGCGCGTTCCTCGCGTTGCGTTCGCTGAACGTGGAGTTCCGCATCTGGGAAGAGCTCGCGCGAACGCAGCGAGCGGTCGCAAAGAGACTCATCGCCCGCTCGCTGCGCGACTACGAGGTCCGTCATCTCGACACCTGTGACGCGCTGATTCCGATCTCCGGCGATGACGCGAACGATTTCCGTGCGCTCGGCTGCACGAGGCCGATTCACGTGGCGCCGTGCGGCGTGCCGTTGCCGCCACGCACCGATGAAGAATCCGAACCCGGCAGCGTCGGCTTCATCGGAGCGCTCGACTATCAGCCGAACCAGCAGGCGGTGCAGTGGATCTTCGACGAGCTGTGGCCGCGCGTGCTCGCGCGCGCGCCGCATGCGCGGCTGACGGTCTCGGGGAGCAATCCGCCCGCGTGGCTGCGCGACCGCGTCATCACCGCGCCGGATGCGCAGGCGTTCATGCGCAGCCAGTCGGTGTTGATTGCGCCGCTGCTCTCCGGCGGCGGGATGCGCATCAAAGTCCTCGAATCGATGGCCCTCGGCAAGGCGATGGTGGCCACGACGCGCGGCGCCGGCGGCATCGAGTTCACTCCCGGCCGCGAGCTGCTCGTCGCCGATGACCCCGACACGTTTGCCGACGCGGTGGCGAGGCTGCTCGACGATCCGCGCGAACGCGCGCGACTCGGCGCCGCGGCACGCGCGCAGGTCGCCGCGAAATACGATCCCGACCGGATCGGCGAAGCGCTGCTCGCGTTCTACCGCACCGGAATCAGCGACAGCACCACCCGTGCGAACCACCACCACGCGCGGCCGTAATGCACGCGTCCGAACTCGAGCAGATCGTCTCGCAGCACGCGGCGATCGCGGCCCGCGGTCGCACCGCGCGCGTGCGTGACGTGCGCCTCGGGCACGACCGCGATGCGCCAGCCGCGTGCCCGCGCCCGCAGACAGAAATCGATGTCCTGGCAATAAAAGCGATAACGCTCCTCGAGCGGTTCCCACACCTCGCGCCGAAACATCATCGCCGCGCCGCTGACCCAATCCGGCTCGCGATGCGTCGTCGCGCGACGCCGCCGCAGTGCGCGCAGCCAGTGCCCTTTGCCACTCACCGCGCCGATCATCCAGGGCAGCGTCGGCGTCTGGCCGCCGGTCCATTGCGGCGTGCCGTCCTCGTCGAAGAGCTGCGCGCTCGCGACGCCGAGGAGAGGGTCGTCGTGGAAGGCACGAGCGAGGGTGGAGAGCGTGTCGGGAGCGACGATCGCGTCGCTGTTGAGCAGCAGAATCAGATCGCCGGTGGCGGCACGCACGCCGTCGTTCGCCGCGCGCGCGAAACCGCCGTTGGTCTCCCGGCGAATGATGCGCACGCGCGGCTCTTCCCGCGCGAACCGTTCCGCCGTCCCGTCGGTCGAAGCGTCGTCGACGACGATCACCTCTGCATCGAACGACTGGAGAACCGCGCGCGCCGCGTGTAAGGTCATCGGCCCTGTGTCGAACGTCGGAATCACCACCGAAAGCACGAACGCATTATCGCTACGCCTCACGCTGCTGCTCGCGGTGGCGGGACAACTCCTCGCGATCCTCGCCTCCCTCGGCTGGATTCATGCGTGGACGATCGGCCTCGCGCTCGTCGCCGCGATCGCCGTCACCCGGCCGCGGCCGCGCGTCTCGTGGCTCCTGCTTCTGTTCGTGCCGCTGCTGGGATTCGCGAGCTATCCGCCGCATGCGTTCGACGAAACGCTCTATCACCTGCCGTACATCGACAGCATCGCCAGACACGGCGCGATCGTGCTGCGTCCGGACATCCGTTTCGAAGTCTTTCCGCAGCTGCAGGAACTGCTCGCGCTCCCCGCGTATCTCGCCTTTGGTGCGACCGCCACGCATTTCGTTTCGGTACTGCAGCTGATGATTCTCGGCGCGTTGCTGCTCGTCTGGCCGAAGCGGCGCGAGGCGGGATGGCTTGCGGCCGCGATCGTGCTCGGCAATCCGCCGCTGCTCTACGTCGGCGGCGTGACGTACGTCGACGCCGCGCTGACGCTCTTCGTCGCGGCCGGCTTTTTCTGTCTGCAGCAGGAAGGCGACGACTACGCGCTTCTCGGCGGATTTCTCCTCGGCACCGCCGTCTCCGTCAAATACCTCGGCGGTTTCTTCGTCGTTGCCGCGCTGCTGTACGCCGGCAGGCGCGTCTGGCGATATGCGTGCGGCGTGGCTCTCGGTGCGCTGCCGATGACGCTGCGCCTCTTCGTCCTCACCGGCAATCCGCTGCATCCTTATTTTTCCAGCAGCGACTGGGCGGGCCTCGGAGCGCGGCAGGAATCGCTGCTCACGCGCGCCGAACACCTCGTGCGCCTGCTCTACGACATCACCTTCGCGCGGCAGCATGTCAACGTCCAGCCGCCGTACACGCCCTTCTTCGTGCTCGCGCTGATCGTGGCGGTTTTCTTCGCGAAACGCTGGCGGCTCGGCCTGATCTGCGCCGTCTATTTCGTCTTGTTCGTCACCGTCCTGCCGGCGGACTCGCGGTATCTGCTGCCGCTCGTTCCTCTCGTCGCCGTACCGGCGGCGAGCTACCTCGCGGAACGATTCGACGTCCGCGTTCTCTCCGCGGTGGCCGCGCTCCCGCTCGTGCTGTATCCGTTGTTCTCGATCTACCGTTTCGGCCCGCCGCCGCTGTCGAACGAGGCGCGTCACGCGTTTCAGGTCGCGCGCGTGCCGGGGCTGGAAGCGCTCGAGCACGCCCCGCGCGGAAGAGTGTTCGTCTGCGGCGGCGAAGAGTTGAAGTACTTCGGAGGAGACCGGCTGGTCGGCGATCACCGCGGCGCGTATGCATTTCAGGACGTTTTCCGCCGCGGTCTCGATGCGCTCGATGTCGAGTGGATCGTCGTCGACAGGCGGACGTGCAATGCGTCGTGGCGCGCGCAGATCGCGGCGCATGGCGAGCGCATCTACGAGGATGATGAGGCGGAGCTCTGGAAGAAAAAGCGGGTGAGGTGATAAGTTCCCGGCGCAATGCCGCACAACACCTTCAATACCCTCGATTCCTTCGATCTCGGCAACGGAAACTCCGGTCAGTTCTACTCGCTCCCGAAGCTGGAGCAGGCAGGCATCGGGCCGGTGTCGAAGCTGCCGGTCTCCATCCGCGTCGTGCTCGAATCCGTCCTGCGCAACATCGACGGCAAGAAGATCATGGAGAAAGACGTTCGCGCGCTCGCGAACTGGGGCGCGACGGCCGAGCGCACCGAAGAGATCCCCTTCATGGTCGCGCGCGTCCTGCTGCAGGACTTCACCGGCGTGCCGCTGCTCGTCGATCTCGCGGCCATGCGCAGCGCCGCGGAGCGCGCCGGGAAGAACCCGCAGATCATCGAGCCGCTCGTGCCGGTCGATCTGGTCATCGACCACTCCTTCCAGGTCGATTTCTTCGGCCGTCCCGACGCGCTCGCGCTGAACACGGAGATCGAGTTCAAGCGTAACCGTCAGCGTTACGAATTCCTGAAGTGGGGCACCCAGGCCTTCAACGGCTTCCGCATCGTTCCGCCGCAGATCGGCATCGTGCACCAGGTGAATCTCGAGTATCTCGCGCGCGGCGTCTTCGAGCGCGACGGCATCTGGTATCCCGACTCGCTGGTCGGCACGGACTCGCACACGACCATGATCAACGGCCTCGGCATCGTGGCCTGGGGCGTCGGCGGCATCGAGGCCGAGGCCGGCATGCTCGGTCAACCTGTTTACTTCCTGACGCCCGATGTCGTGGGCGTGCATCTCACCGGCTCGCTGAAGGAAGGGGTGACGGCCACCGATCTGGTGCTCACCATCACGCAGCTGCTGCGCCACGCGAAGGTGGTCGGCAACTTCGTCGAGTTCTTCGGCCCCGGCGCGGAGTCGCTGCCGGTTGCCGATCGCGCGACGATCGCCAACATGTCTCCCGAGTACGGCGCGACCATGGGGTACTTCCCGATCGACGAGGAATGCTGCAACTACCTCGCGCTCACCGGCCGCACCGACGAGCAGATCCACGCGTTCCGCAACTACTACAAAGCGCAGGGAATGTTCGGAATCCCGAAGAAGGGAGACATCGAGTACACCAAAGTGCTCGAGCTCGACCTCTCGACGGTGCGCCCGAGCGTCTCCGGCCCGAAGCGTCCGCAGGATCGTATCGAGATCGACGTCCTCAAGCCGACGTTCGCGAACATGCTCCAGGCGGAGCCGCCGAACGGCTACGGCAAGAAAGCCGACGAGATTCAGCGCGCCATCCGCACGCGCGTGTTCGCGGGATCGAAAACGGGCGAGCACAAAGGGGGAGGCGAGCAGGATCCGATCTCCACGCCCGATCCGAAGGAAACGCGCAACACCAGCGAGCTCACCGAGTACGAGATGATGAACAACCGCCCGACGCCCGATCGCGTCGACGCGGCGGCACTGGCCGATGCGTTTCCCGCGGCGGTGGCCGAACTGCATCACGGCGACGTGCTGATCGCGGCCATCACCTCGTGCACCAATACGTCCAATCCGTCGGTGATGCTCGCGGCCGGTCTTCTCGCGAAGAAGGCGAATGAGCGCGGATTGAAAGTGGCGCCGGTGGTGAAGACGTCGCTCGCCCCCGGCTCGCGCGTGGTCACGGAGTACTACCGCAAGAGCGGCCTGCAGGAGCATCTCGATGCGCTCGGCTTCAACACCGTCGGCTACGGCTGCGCCGTCTGCATCGGCAACTCGGGCCCGCTCGATCCGCTGATCGAAGAGGCGATCACGAAGAACGATCTCATCGGCGTCTCGGTGCTCAGCGGCAACCGCAACTTCGAAGCGCGCGTGCATCAGTCGATCCGCGCGAATTTCCTGATGTCGCCGCCGCTCGTGGTCGCGTTCGCGCTGGCCGGCCGCATCGACATCGACATGGCCAACGAGCCGCTCGGCCACGACCGCGATGGTAAAGATGTTTACCTCAAGGACCTCTGGCCGTCGATGGACGAAGTGCGCGCGGTGCTGAAGGACGCGCTCTCGCCGGACGACTTCCGCCGGATGTACGCGAATTTCGCCGATCAGAATCCGCTCTGGAACGAGATCCCGTCCTCGACCGGCGTGGTCTATCAGTGGGACGCGCAGTCGACCTACATTCAGGAGCCGCCGTTCTTCGCCAGTCTCGATGCCCAGACCGGCAGCGCGAAGGACATTCACAACGCGCGGCCGCTGGCGATCTTCGGCGACTCGGTGACCACCGATCACATCAGCCCCGCCGGCTCGATCAAGCCGACTTCACCGGCCGGCAAGTACCTGCAGGAGCACGGCGTCGAGGTGAAGGACTTCAACAGCTACGGCTCGCGCCGCGGCAACGATCGCGTGATGACCCGCGGCACGTTCGCGAACGTGCGCATCAAGAACCTGATGGTGCCGGGCGTCGAAGGCGGCGTGACCATTCACTATCCGTCGAACGAGCGCCTGTCGATCTTCGACGCGGCCATGAAGTACGCCGGCGAAGGAACGCCTCTCGTGGTGATCGCCGGCCACGAATACGGCACCGGCAGCTCACGCGACTGGGCCGCGAAAGGAACGAAGCTCCTCGGCGTGCGCGCCGTCGTCGCGCAGAGCTTCGAACGCATTCACCGCTCGAACCTCGTCGGCATGGGCGTCCTCCCGTTGCAGTTCGACGAAGGAACGAACGCGCAGTCGCTGAACCTCGACGGCACCGAGACATTCGACATCGCCGGCATCGAAGGGATTCTCAGGCCGCGCCAGAAAGCGACGCTCCGCATCCGCCGCTCCTCGGGAACGACCGACGAGGTGCAGGTGACGGTCCGCATCGATACGCCGATCGAAGTCGACTACTACGAACAGGGCGGCATCCTCCTCTTCGTCCTCCGCCAACTGATAGCGTAGGAAGTGCGTGCTTCAGACGGAGCGCCGGTCTCCCGACCGGCCGGGCCGCCGACGTCATCGTCGGCCGGTCGGCTTGGAAGCCGGCGCTCCTCCCCTTCGTCCGGCGCTACGTGTTCTTTTTACCTTCGCAACACCTGGATCGATGAGTCGTTTGTGGCGTTGTCCACGGTGGTGGCGTAGAGGATCGCGGCGCCGGCGGCGATGCGGATCTCGATCATTTCGTTCGCTTGCAACGTCGTGCCGGCGAACGTGTCGCCGCTTTGTTGCGCGAATTCGTTTGCGGCGAGGGTGAGGTCGCGGATGGCGCGTTGTGCGCCGGAGGGGGTGCGGATGGTCAGTTCCAGGGACGTCCCGCCATCGAGCGCACGCACGCCGATGTTGAAGCGATAGCGCGTCAGATCGCGTGGCACGATCAGCGCGCCGAGGTCGCCGCGGGAGAGGACGTCGCCGATCGGGATGGCCGGTACGGTCACGCCGGTGCTGCCGGTCGGCTGATCGTCGTAGGCCCGCGCGACGATCGACGGCACGCCGCCGGAATCGGCGAGCACGTCGAGGGAGCCGAGGCCGGAGACGCCGAGGTCTGCGACCACGTCGGCGAAGGAGAGCGTGGTGTGCGCGGGGAGCTCGTAGCGCAGCGCGATCACCTGCGGGCGCAACACGAGCCAGCCGGCCTTGGTCGTCTCCCCGGCGTTCGCCAGTTGCAGTTCGGTCTTGAAGTTCGCGTTCCCCTGACCGCGCGTCGAGCCGACCACCGGCAGAATCGCGTCGGGCGGCTTCGGTGACAGCTGTGCGAACACGGGAATGGTGAGCAGCAAACAGGCGGCGAGTCTCATAGGATGTCGCCCCGTATGCTACGCGTTCTCCTCGCACTCGCTCTCACTCTGCCGCTGGCCGCCCAGAAAAAGGAGCTCACGCTCGAAGCGATCTACGATCCCGAGCACAAAGTGGCTCTCGGCGGCGCCGTGCAGTCCGGCTTCGAATGGATCGATGACGACACCTTTCTCTGGCCGCTGAAAAACGAGAGCGGCGATTTCGTCGAATGGCGTGTCTACGACGCGCGCAGCGGCGCCACGCGCAAGCTCGCGCTCGACGACGAAGACGCCGTGTTCAACGCGAAGCACACCGCGGCCGTGGTCAGTGACGACGATGAGCTCACGCTCCTCTCGCTGACCGGCGCGCCGGCGAAAACACTCACGAAAACGGTCGGCGAGGAGGAAGAGGCATCGTTCAGTCCGGACGGTGCGAAGGTCGCGTTCGTCCGCAACAACGATCTCTACGTCGTCGATCTCGACGGCAACGAGAAACGTCTGACGACCACCGGCACGCCTGACCTGCTCAACGGAAAGCTCGACTGGGTCTATCAGGAAGAGATCTACGGACGCGGCATCTGGAAGGCGTACTGGTGGAGTCCCGACTCCTCGCGCATCGCATTCCTGCAGCTCGATGAACACGAAGTGCCGAAGTACACGATCGTCGATGAGATCCCGACGCACCTCGGCGTCGAAACCTATCCCTACCCGAAAGCGGGCGATCCGAATCCGCGCGTGAAGCTGTTCGTCGTCAACATTGCCGACGGCGCGATCCAGGAGATCGACATCACGCGCTACAAAGACGTGCAGCCGCTGATCGTCAACGTGACGTGGAACAAAGACGCGGTCGTTTTTCAGGTGCAGAACCGCGAGCAGTCGTGGCTCGATCTCGTCAGCGCGAACGTTGCGGGCGAGAGTCGCGTGCTGATTCACGAGACCACGAAGGCGTGGGTCGATCCGCTCGCCAATGCGATCTTCCTGCCCGACGGCTCGTTCCTCTGGCAGTCGGAGCGCAGCGGTTTCCGCCACGTCTACCAGTACCAATCCGACCCGACGCAGTTCCGCCAGATCACGAAAGGGGAGTGGGAAGTTCGCGACGTCCACGGCGCCGACAAGCAATACGTCTACTTCTCCGGCACCGAGCGCAGCGTCCTCGGCCAGGACGTCTATCGCATCCGCTTCGACGGTACCGGCCTGCAGCGGCTCTCCGGTCCGGCCGGCACGCACAACGCGACCTTCAATCCGTCGATGACGCGCTACGTCGACAAGTGGAGCGACGTCGATACGCCCGATCAGGTGCGGCTGCATGCGAACGACGGCAAACAGCTGCGCGTGGTCGATGAGAATCGCAGCGCGCTGTACGCGCAGTACAACCTGCCGAAGATCGAGTTCCTGCAGGTGAAAACGCGCGACGGCTTCCCGATGGAAGCGCTGATGATCCGCCCGACGAATTTCGATCCGTCGAAAAAATATCCGGTCTATCAATACGTCTACGCCGGACCGCATGCGCAGCAGGTGCGCAACGTGTGGGGCGTGCCGCGCACGCTGTTCCATCGCTACGTCGCGCAGCAGGGCGCGATCGTCTGGATCGTCGACAACCGCACCGCCAGCGGCAAGGGAGCGGTGTCGGCGTGGCCGATGTACAAGAATTTCGGCGAGCTCGAGCTGCGCGATTTCGAAGATGCGCTGGCCTGGCTCAAACAGCAGCCCTACATCGACGGCTCGCGCGTGCTCATGACCGGCTGGAGCGGCGGCGGATACATGACGCTTTACACGCTCACGCACAGCAAGTCGTGGTCGTCGGGCATCGCCGGCGGCTCGGTCGTCGACTGGCACCTCTACGACTCGGTGTTCACGGAGCGTTTCATGCTCGAGCCGCGCAACAACGAAGAGGGCTATCGCAAATCGGCTCCGCTGCTGGCGGCGAAGGATCTGCACGGCCGTCTGCTGCTGCTTCACGGCACGACCGATGACAACGTGCACGCGCAGAACACGATCCAGTTTGCGTACGAGCTGCAGAAGCAGGGACGCGTTTTCGAGATGATGCTGATGCCGCGCTCGAAGCACTCGGTCACGAAGCAGAGTCTTTACTTCATGCAGAAAATTGTGATGGAGTTCACGCGGAAACAGCTGGGGCTGGCCGGCGCCGACTAATGCCGGCACTGGCCTGTCGTTCGCAGTGTCGAACGGCATGAGCAAGCAGAATCCGAATCAGGACTTCTACAAGATCGGTGGCCGCTCGCAGAGCGACGGCCCCGACAAAAATCACGCGAACGCCAATCAGGACAAGGAGCAGTTCGGCAACGCCGATGCGAACGCGAAAAACGCGGATCATCCGGCCGCGCTGCGGGCGAAAAAGAAATAGATGACCCTGCTCTCCGACGAGATCGAAGAAATCGAGACACAGCGCGCGCCGGGCCTCTCCCGGCGTGCGCTGGCCATGCCCGCTTCTCCCATCCGCAAGCTCGCGCCGCTCGCCGAGGCCGCCAAAGCCCGGGGGACGCGCGTGCTGCATCTCAACATCGGACAGCCCGACATCGAAACGCCGGCCTGCATCCTCGACCGTCTGAAGCAGCTCGACGCGAAGGTGCTCGAGTATTCGCCGTCGACCGGCACGCCCGAGTTCATCCGCTCGTTGCGTTCGTACTACGAGCGCCGCCTCGGCGTGGCGCTCGATGCGAATCAAATTCTCGCCACCACCGGCGGCAGCGAGGCGATTCTCTTCGCGCTGCTGGCCATCGCGAACGAAGGCGATGACATCCTCGTGATCGAGCCGTTCTACGCGAACTACAAAGCATTCGCGACCATGGCCGGCGTGAATCTCCGGCCGGTCGTGAGCCGCGGCCGCGAGGGATTTCACCTCCCGTCGCTGCCCGTGCTCGAGAGCGCGCTCACGCCGCGTACGCGCGCGCTGATGATCTGCAATCCGAACAATCCCACCGGCACGGTCTACACGCGTGACGAGCTCGATCGCATCGCCGCGTTCTGCCGCGAGCACGGCCTCTTCCTCATCAGCGACGAGGTCTATCGCGAGTTCGTCTATGACGGGCGCGAAGCGATCAGCGCGCTCGCGCTGCCGGCGATGAACGAGCGCGTGATCGTGGTCGACAGTCTCTCCAAGCGCTACAGCGCCTGCGGCATCCGCCTCGGCGCGCTGGTCACGCGCAACGCCGACGTGTGGGATGCCTGCCTGCGCATGGCGCAGGGACGCCTCTCGCCGCCGGGCGTCGCGCAGTTCATCGCCGCCGGTGCCGAGTCTCTCGGCGATGACTACATGCAGCCGATCGTCGATGAATATCGCGCGCGCCGTGATGTGCTGTACGAAGGGCTGACGTCGATTCCGGGCGTCGAGCTCTGGCAGCCCGAAGGGGCGTTCTACTGCATGCCGAAACTCCCGATCGCCAACGCCGAGGAGTTCGCCTCCTGGCTGCTGTCGGAGTTCGAACACGAAGGAGAGACGGTGATGGTCGCACCCGCCGGCGGGTTCTACGCTTCGCCGCTCGGCAGGAGCGAAGTGCGCATCGCGTACGTGCTCAAACAGGATGATCTGCGCCGGGCGGTGGACGTGTTGCGCGCCGCACTGCAGGCATACGGGTCGCGTGATGTGTCCTCCCGTGCGGATGTGTCCTCCCGTGCGTAAGCACGGGATCCCCTCCCAATCAGCCCCCGGGTCTATCTCTTCATCGCCTCGTCGACGATCGTCGCGATCACATCCCTGTACGAACGCCCGCTTTCCTTCGCTGCCATCGCAAACTCCGCGGCCGGATCGAGCCACGGATTCGGATTCGCCTCGATGACGTACACGCGCCCGTTCTCCGCAAGCCGCAGGTCGATGCGCCCGTAATCACGCAGGCGCAACGCGCGATACGCGGTGATCGCGGTCTGCTGAATCAGCTCGACGACGTCGTCGTGGAGATTCCGCGCGGGCGCGGACTTCGTCACTTTGTAGGCTTCGGTCGTGACGTCGAATTTCACCTCGTATCCGGCGATCTTCGGCATCCCTTCGGGCAGTTTCGAGAGATCGAGCTCGATGAGCGGCAGCGCTTCCGCTTTGTCATTGCCGAGGATCGCGGCGTAGATCTCGCGTCCCTCGATGTACTCCTCGATCAAGGCGGCGGATTCGAATTCATCATGGACGTACGCGATCCGCTCGAGCAGTTCCTTCACCGTCGAAACGACCGAGCTCGCATCGATCCCCTTCGATGCATCCTCGGATGCCGGCTTCACGATCACCGGAAAGCGGATGTCCTGCGCATGTTCGACGCGCCCGTTGTACACGACCGCGGAGTAGGGGGTGTACAGCTCGTGGTAGCGAATGATTTTCTTGGCGATGCTCTTCTCCATCGCCAGGAACGAGCCCTGCGGCCCCGCGCCGGTGTAGCGCTTGCCGATGAGATCGAGATACGCGGCGAAGTGCATCTCCATCGTGTCGTGGCCGGCGTACGACTCGACGAGGTTGAAACAGAGATCGAAGTCCGCGCGCGCCAGTTTCGTCAGCGTCTGCGTGCGGCCGTCGATCGGAAACCGCACCGGCTCGTGACCGAGCTCTTTCAGCGCATCGGAGATCGCTTCGATGTCGGTCTTCTTCTTCTTCTTTTTCTTCTTTGATTTCGCCGCGACTTCCGCCTCGATGTTCGCGCCGGGGTACTCCTCGTACCCTTCCCACACGTTGTACAGAATGGCGACCTTCATCGCGGTCTCCGATGCCGGAGCCGCTGATTTCCGGTGAGGAACGTCATGGCCAGCGCGGTGATGTAGACGGTGAGCTCGATCATCTGCTGGCGCGCGCGCGCGCCGGTGGCCTGCAGCTCCAGCGCGTGCAGGCGCGATTCGACCTCCATCACCAGCGCGCGCACGAGCGTGCGCCGCACACCAGTCCAGTAGTTGACCTTATCGATGATGGCCCGCCGATGTTCGGCGAGCAGCTCGGCCGCGGGTCGCGCCTCCTCGCCGGGCACATCGAAGATGTCGGAGAGATCGGCATCGAGCGCGAGCCCTTCGATCATGGCCGACTCGTCGATCGAGACCTGTCGATAAAACTCCTCGACGGTCTGATGCATCTCGTCGACGGTGATGTCGGTTTGGCCCTGCGGCTTTGCAGGTGGCGCCTCGGCGAGCTCGCGCACGAGGCGGTCGACGTATTCGAGCTTGCGCATCGCCCCCCACCGCTCGTACCGGCGGCGCCACTGCGATTGCGGATCGAGCCAGACCGCGAACGTCTCGGCGAAATCCTCGTCGGGATGTTTCTGTGCGTACCAGCCGGGGATGTAGCGCACGAACTCGCGGGAGAAGGGAACGAACGGATAGTCGTCGCGATACGGCCGGCGCACCGAGCCGAAGAGCTCCTGGTAGTCGGCACGCCGATGCAGTTCGTACGCGTGACTGAACGCGTGCCCGGCCTCGTGGCGCAGATACATCATGATCTCGCGCTCGCCTTCGACGTCGTTGAGCGCATCTTCGAGCGTGGCCACACGCTGATCGCCGAGGTAGAACGGAATCCCGATCACCGGCTCGCCGGACGGAGAGCCCCATTCATCGGAAAGGTAGCAACGCGGCTTGAAGTTCTTCAGCCCCTTCGCGTCGAGCTCGTCATACAACCGCCGCACCAGCTCCGCCACGAGCGAAGACTCGAGCGAAAGCCCCAGCTCACGAATCGGAACCTGCAACAGCTGACGCGCCTCCGGCGGCGCATGTTCGAAATGCACGAGGTGGGTTAGGCAAGAGCCGGGCCGGGCTACCTCTCAAGCCGGATGCATCGCAACGGAAACGATCCTTCGCCTTCATCTTGAGAGTGATGTGGGGACGTGCTGCATGCAGGATGCGGATGGGATGAAGTCACGATCGACGTCCATTCTGTCCGTCGGGCGCTCCGCTTACAATCCGTCGCCATGAAGCATTGGCTCATGAAAGTCGAACCTGAGGCTTACACCATCGATGCGCTCGCGCGCGACAAGGCGACGTCGTGGGAGGGCGTGCGCAATTACCAGGCGCGCAATTTCATGCGCGATGAGATGAAGGTGGGCGATGCGGTGTTGTTTTATGCATCGAATGCCGATCCCTCCGGTGTGGTCGGGCTGGCGAAGATCAGTCGCGAGGCGTTTCCGGACAAGTTCGCGCAGCAGAAGGGGCACGAGTATTACGACCCGAAAGCGACGCCGGAGAATCCGATCTGGTACATGGTCGAGATCGCGTTCGTCGAGAAGTTTCCGCAGGTCGTCTCGCTCGAAACGCTCAAGAGCACGCCCGGTCTCGAAGAGATGGTGGTGACGAAGAAGGGCTCGCGGCTGTCGATTCAACCGGTGACGAAGAGCGAGTACGACATCGTGGTGAAGCTCGGCCGCAGGAAGAAATGACGCTGGAGATTCATCGCGGCGACATCACGAAACTGGCGGTCGACGCGATCGTCAACGCCGCGAACTCGTCGCTGCTCGGCGGAGGTGGCGTCGACGGCGCCATTCATCGCGCGGCCGGTCCGGAGTTGCTCGCCGCGTGTCGCGCCCTGGGCGGCTGTCCGACCGGCGAGGCGCGCATCACACGCGGGTATCGACTGCCGGCGCGACACGTGATTCACACGGTCGGTCCCGTATGGCGCGGCGGCGCGGAGCGGGAGCCGGAACTGCTCGCGTCGTGTTATCGCAACAGCCTGCAACTCGCGGTCGAGCACGACGTCCGGACGATCGCGTTTCCGGCGATCAGCTGCGGCGTCTACGGCTATCCAATCGACGAGGCGACGCGAATCGCCGTCGATGCAGTACAGAATTTTCTGACGACCGCGCCGTCGTTCGAACGGGTGCTCTTCGTCTGCTTCGGTGACGAGGTCTGCCAGGCGTACGAACGGGCGCTCGCTGGCGCGCGGTTTGCGGGCTGACCGCCGACATGGTGCGACCGAGTTGTCCCGCTCTCGTCGTGCACGACGACGACGAGTTCCGCAAGAAGTTGATCGCCGCGCTCGATCAGAACAATTTCACCGTGACGTTCGCGACCGACGGCGACGCGGCCGTCGATCTCCTCCGTTCACGGCGCTTCCAGGTCGTGCTGCTCGGTGTGAATCTCGCGACGAACGTCGGGCTGCGCTCGCTCGAAGTGCTCCACGACACGAACGGTGGCCCAGGCTGCGGCGTCATCCTCCTCGGCGACCCCGACCCCCGCATCCGCACCTTCGCCCCCTGGGCCGACGAGACCCTCCTCAAACCAGTCGACCCGGAGTACGTGGCGAGAAGGGCGGTGTCTTATTGCGATTGTGTGGCGTGACGGAGGGTGAATTGAAAATTGAAAATTGAAAATTGAAATCACGTGCGGCAAGGGCGACGCGTTGCGGTTCTTGCGATGTCTGATTTCAATTTTCAATTTTCAATTTTCAATTCACCCCGCAGTTTTCTTCCACCCCTCCTCCACGTCCAACCTGGGTGAGATCACTCGTGCTTTTCCTGTTGCTGCTGTTTGCTTGTACGCGGGCGGCTCCGCGGCCGGTGTCGCGAACGGCGGATCTGCACATCGTCGTCGGGGACACGCTCTCGGCGGTCGATCACGTCACGCGAGAGGCGGAGGCGGCGGGTGGGTATGTCGCTTCGTCGCAGATCTGGCGCGAGGGGGAGCGCTTGCATGCGCAGGTGACGTTGCGGGTGCCGCCGGACAAGCTGACGTCGACGCTCTCCGCGTTTCGCGGAATGGCCACGAAGGTGGAGAGCGAAACGATCCAGTCCGGCGCGGTATCCTCGCGCAAGCATGAACGAGCTTGCGGTGTACTTTGATCGCATTCGCGCGCGCACGATGAAGGTCGTCGCGTGTGTGCCGCCCGATCGCATCGACTGGACGTATCGCGAAGGGAAATTCACGTTCGGCGACGTCCTGCGTCATCTCGCCGCCAGCGAACGCTGGATGTTCGCGGAGAACGCGGCGCTGCGGCCGAGCCGGTATCCCGGCCACGGCCGCGAACTCGCCGAGGATTACGACGCGATCGTCGCGTTCATGAAGCGCATGCACGAGGAATCGATGGAGATCTTCGCGAATGCCGACCTCGATGCGCTCACGACCACGCCGGCCGGCGCGCAGATCGCGGTGGGGAAGTGGATGCGCGCGATGATCGAGCACGAATGCCATCATCGCGGGCAGCTTTACCTTTACTGCTCAATGCTCGGCATTCCGACGCCACCGATCTTCGGACTGACCGAAGAGCAGGTATACGAACGAAGCCGCGCTTAACGCACGGCTCGTTTCTTCGCGAGTCCTGCTTTCAACGTCACGGTCGTGGTCTGGCCGCCGTTCTTCGCGAACGTCAGCACCGTGCCGCGCGACGTCCGCGTGACCGGCACCGTGTCGGAGTACCAGGCACCCGGCAGCGTGATCGTGAACGTCCCGCTGACGGCGGCATTCGGATCGGCGGCGGAAATGGCCAGCGTCCGCGCGGTCGTGTTCTGCGTGACGTACACGACGGCCGCGGCGCTCGATGAAATGCCGTCGATTGCGCCGGCGCGCCAGAAGGTGATGCCGAGGTTGCCGTTGCGAATGTCGCGCACGGCGGAGAGCGTGTCGTTGTTCGCGAGGATCGACAGCGGGCGCGATGCGGCCCAGGAGGCCATCTGCGATTGGGTCACATTCGGCACGATCACGTATTCGGCGCTCGCGCCGGTCGGATTGACGCCGTGATCGAGCCACATCGTGACGATCGGTTTCGACACTTCCGTCGTATCAGCCGAGCCGCCGAGGGCGGCCCACGAACCGCTGCGCGTCTCGCGTGACGTCTGGAGATCGACCGGCGTCGGGAACCAGTAGCCGACGTTTTCGAGATACGCCCAGTCGCCGTTGCGGACGAGCTGCGAGTTTGCATTCACGAGCGGCCACTGATTGACGATCGTTTCGACGCGATTGCCGCCCGGCGAGAGGATGCTGTTCGTCAGGAACACGATCGCGTCGTCGAAGAAGAACCACGCTTTCTTCGCGGCCAGGAGCGAGCCGAGAGGCGCGAGCTCCATCGCCGAGACGCCGTTTTGACCGTCGCCGGTGCCGCCGGCGAACGACTTCGTGCCGTAGCCGTAGAGATCGCCGGCCGTGTCGGCTTTCTGTTCGACGGTGATGCCCGGCAGGCGGCTCCAGTCGAAGGCCGGCCAGATGTCACGGCCGAAATACTCGTCGCCGCGCAGCACGAGATAGAAGCGGCCGTCGCTCTGTCGTGCGCCGCGCACGTTCTCGTCGTTCGTGTCTTCGCCCGACTTCGTGCGGTTCGAGAACATCTTCACCGACGCGAACCAGCCGTTGCGGCGATGGATCGTGTAGTCGGAGGCAAAGTAGTGACGGTGACCCGACGGCCAGGCCGCGGGATAGCGCGCGCTCTCGACCTGTGCGGCCAGACCGGCCAGTTCGGTGTTCATCGTGCCGCGCCACGTCTGCATCATCTTCGCGGCGGCGGCGCGGATCTCGGCCTGGCGCGCGCTCGGAAACTGTGCGGCCTGCAGCAGCGCGGCCATGCCGTGGAAGCCGGACGTCGACGGCCGGGCCACCTCGCGGCTGATCACGGAGACGTCGAAATACATGTGATACAGCGACCAGGCGATGCCGTCGGCGACGTAGTCGGCGAACGAGGCCAGCGAATCGGATGGGAGCCCATACGTCGTGTTGCGCGTGATCAGCGCGTACTTCGCGACGTCGTTCGCGAACGAGCCGCCGTAGCCGCCGGTGTAGAGCTGTGCACCGTGCTGATGGAAAGAGCGATCTTTCTTGATCCCCTCGCCGGTGGTGACGCGGGTGACGCTGGCCATGGCGTTGCGGACGGCATCGAGCATCGCGGGGTCATCCCTGGCCAGTGCGAGGCAGAGATGCGTGAACGACGACCACACCAGATTCTCGCCGGTCGGTGTCGGCCCGACGATCCCTTTCGCGGTCGGCGAGTTGCCGATACGCAGCGCCATCGCGGAGACGAGCTCGTTGTACGTGGCGGGATCGACGTCGTTGCGCATCAGTACGAGCGTCGGTCCGAGATCGAGGGGAATGCCCATCGTCCAGAACCACCAGTTCCCGACCGGCGGTTTCGTCGCGCCGTAGAACACTTTCGTGTACGCGAGCACCGCGTTGAGCTGCGTCAACAGCTGTGGATGGCGATAGAACGACTGGCCGGGCGTCTGGTACGCCCTGGCCATCACGATCATGCGCCGCGAGTGGCTCCACGGTCCCCAGTCACCGCTCGGCGCGGTGATGTAGTCGATGTCGCTCCAGCTGCCGTCGTCGCGGAGGAAGCCGGGGGCGGTGATGTCGCGCGTCTGTGCCTCGAGCGCGGCCAGCGCATCGACCATCCGCTGCGAGGAGCGATCCGAATTGCCGGCGGTGGAGTAGGCGATGAACTGCTGGCGAACGACGTCGATGTCGGCGGCGGACGCCGACGAGGCGGCGACCACAAAGAAGATCGTGAGCAGTTTTTTCATCGGTCGTGAATTGAAAAAGGACGGCTTACGCCGTCCTTTTTCTCCGTGTGTCATTGGTTGATGAGTGGGTTGGATCGATCAGACCGTGGTGACGTTGCTGGCCTGAAGTCCTTTCGGACCCTGGACCAGGTCGAACTCGACCTCGGCACCTTCAGGCAGGGAACGGAAACCTTTGGACTGGATCGCGGAGAAGTGGACGAACACGTCCTCGCCGCCATCCATGGTGATGAAGCCGAAGCCCTTCGCATCATTGAACCACTTGACTTTACCGTTGCTGCGCATACCTCGAGGTCTCTCCTTCTTTAAGCTGCCCCGAGCTCCTCGGCAAGCCACGACTTCTCTTTCCAAAGTTGCACGGAGATCATGCGTGTGCACCTCAACAGAAGCTGACAATAAGTGTATTTCCGGAGGAGGGGAGGAAGTGTGGATGAGGTTGGTTGCCTGTTGCCATTTTGTGCATGCGGCGAGACCTCGATTTCCGGCATCACGGGTCGCCGCCCCATCACTCGTTCTTTCGATGCGCGTAACTACGGCAAAGTCCGCCGCGTCACACTGAACCAAGGAGGCACCCCATGTTCCTTCCCCTGGTTCTCTCCATCCTGGCGGCAGTGCATGCGCCGCGCGAATGGCGCGACAGCATTCGCGACGTATACATCGACGGAAAGCTCGAACGGAATGCGCAGACGCTTACCACGAGCGGGCCGCGCATGATCGCGGTCGTCTGCGGCGAGGAAGTGCTCCTGCTCGATCCCGAGAAAAACGAAGTGGCGCGCGTGCCGAAGAAGGAGTTCACGTTCGCGGCGGATCGCGTCACCGCCACGACGTCGCCGGAGCTCACGCCGGCGCCGGCGGGATCGCTTCTCGCGCCGAACGACGAGACGTTCGTCGCGAACGTCGGCGGCAGAAGCGTGGTCGTCTCCTCGCATCAGAGCCCGGCCGGCCCGCTGACCGTCGACGAGCTGTGGGCGACGGCGCCGACGTGGCGCGCCATCGCGGAGTCGTACGAGCCGAATGAAACGCTCGTGGCGCGCCTGAAAGCGATCGACGAGCCGATGCAACTGCAGGTCGTGATGGCCACATGGTGCGGCGACAGCCGCCAGCACGTGCCGCGCCTCCTGAAATCGATCGCCACCGCGAACAATCCGAACATCACCGTCGAACTGATCGGCGTCGGCCCCGAATTCGTGACGCCGATGGAGACGATCGCCGGCGCGAACATCACCAACGTGCCGACGGTGATCGTCGCGCGCGGTGGCAAAGAGCTCGGGCGCTTCGTCGAGACGCCGGCGAACGGGACGATCGAAGACGACGTTTGCGACATCGAATCGGGCACGCCGAAGGCGCATCCGAGCCGCTACGAGCGCGGCGCGCTGCAGACGTCCGGAACGTACGAGTGGCGCGATGCGCGGCGCCGGGTCGAGGGCACGGAGCGCTTCGAGATTTACGAGCGGCCGGGCGGCGGCTCGATCGCGCACAGCGTGTTGACGAAGCGCGATGGCGCGACGATCGAGACGTGGGCTTCGATCGATGCGGACAGGAAGCCGCGCGTGGTGGAAGTGACGCATCGCGCTCGAACCGCGACGCGCACGCGCTTCCGCCGCAACGGTGACGAGTGGTCCGCGACGTCGCGCGGCACGACCGGCGGCATCATCGATCAGACCGCGCGCGGGCCGCAGGCGTTCGTCGCGCCGGCGACGATCACCTACGCGTGGGCGCGCGGCGCGAGCGAGGCCTACATCGTGC
Organism: Thermoanaerobaculia bacterium; assembly: GCA_036261885.1. Classification (GTDB taxonomy): domain Bacteria; phylum Acidobacteriota; class Thermoanaerobaculia; order Gp7-AA8; family Gp7-AA8; genus QHVT01. The sequence goes on from DATAJY010000013.1 coordinate 694,644, forward strand.
CCGAACGCGGTGTCGGCGCGAGCGGCACGCTCGACGTGAATGTCGCCGACGGCGATGTTCCGAAGTGGGTGAAGTTCGCGGACGGACGTGTGCGAACGCTCAGGCGGCGGTGAAGTAGACGCTCTGCTCTTTGCCGCACCGCGCACACTGGCGGGTCACGATCATCATCTCGCGCTCGGCGTACAACGCGCGTTGTACGTCGGGCGCGGAGTAGTGCAGTCCGCCGCAGGGACAGGCCAGATCGGCGAGATGCGTGTCGATGTCGTCTTCGCGCGCGATGGCCAGCGCCGACGCCGGTGACTCCCCCGGCGCGAACGCAAAACGCAACGCCGGTGCGCCGCCGCGGCGCCGGCTGGTGGCGAGGAAGACGCAGACCGCGACGAACACGCCGGCCACGCCGAAACCGACGGCCCATTTCGGCAGTGAATTGCCTTCGCTGGTTTCCCGCGGTTCCTGCCGCGCCGCGCCCGGCGGAGTGAAGTGATAGCCGATCGTGCTCCACACTTCGCTGAGCTTCGTGAGGTGATCCGGCACCGCCTTAGCGTCGACGAAATCGCGCAGGCCGCGCAGCGACTGCCGGATCGTGACGGTGCTGCCGTTCGAATCGACGACCGCCTCATAGCGAAACGCGGCGGTCTCGGTGACCGAGGTCGACGCATCGATGTGCACGTTCTCGGGGAAGTTGAACGTCACGTGCTGCCGCACGTTCAGCGGATAGGGGAACGCCAGCGGCATCGAGCGGATCATCGTGTCCGGACGCGAGAGATACGACTCGATCTTGCGCGGATACCACGACCAGTCGCCGCTGGCCCACAACTCCGGAATGCGGTACTCCTCGGTGACGACCACGATGTTGCGCACGCGATCGTCCTCGATCCTCGGCGCATGCACCGTTTCGATCTTCGGCTGATCGATGGCCAGCGCGTTGATGCGCTCATGCGCGAAGTCTTCGAGCGACATCGTGGCCAGCTCCGCGCGCACCGCATCGGCATCCGAGCCGCTCCACGTCGTCTTCACCGTGAGTTGCACCGGCTGTGCGTAATCGGTGGTCGTGTACGTCTGCTCCACCACCGTCGAGCCCTGATCGCTGGTGACGACCTTCGTCAGTGCGTTCGTTTCGGGACGGACGATGAGCGCGCGTTCGTCGCTCGGCGTCTCGATCGTCGCGAGAGTCCCTCCCTGGTCGGCGATCGTGCCGTCGATCCAGTACGTCTTGCCGCCTTCGAGCACCTGCGTGATGACGTGATCGAACAGGAACGGCGAGGGGAGCTTCTCGTCGAGACGGCGCTGCAGGCGCGTGTTGACGAGCGCGGGATACGCTTCCACGCCGAGCTCGCGCAGCAGCGACACGAGCAGCAATGTCTTGTCTTTGCAGTCGCCCCAGCGCTGCTCGAGCGTTTCCCACGGCTGGTGTGGCTCGTGCGAATTGCGGCCCATCTCGATGCCGAGGTAGCGGACGTCGTCCTGCACGAAGCGGATGGCGGCGGTGATGCGCGCGTCGCGGCTCTTGTTCTCGCTGACGATCCTCGCGGCGAGCGCTTTCACTTCCTTCGTCGAACGCGCGTCAAGCTGGAACATCGCGTGTGCCCACGACGCCACTTCCTGCCACGATGCGAACTCGGTGAGCTGCACGTCTTTCCACGGCTCGAACCACGACGGCAGCGCGTCTTCGATGTCGATGGCCGGAACGTCTTGACGTTCCCACACCAGCTCCTGCCGGTCGCCCGGCATGGTGATGACGGGATCGTCGCCGCGCCACTGCAGCGGACGTCCGATCGGCCAGAGCAGGCGATGGCGCACGCGCCTGGTCGGTACGGCGGTGCTCAGGTCGTATTCGTCGTTGTAGCGGCCGTGCAGAATCGGATTGCCTCCGGCGAGCGACCAGGAGTAATCGATCACATCGCCGGGCCGCACATCCTTGAGGAAAAGCAGCGCGGTCCGCTCGCCGTCATAGATGCGGTTTTCGGTGTCGTCTTCTTTGTCGAGGACGCGGATCTCGTCGGGCTCGAGCGCATCGATGCGCGTGCCGTTGCGGATGATCGTCACGTCGTGAATGGTGAGCGTCTCGAACGACGGATCGAAGTCGAGCTCCACCTCCGATGCGTTCTGCACGCCGCTCGGCGAGAGCACTTTGCGCACGGTGCGGTAGTACTGCGTTTCGTGCGCGTCGCCCGCCCGCACCTGGTGATCGCGAAGAATGTCGTAGATGCCCCAGCGCACGTTCTGCCGCGCCACCTGAATCGAGGCGTCGATCTCGAGCCGCTGCACCCAATCCGGCGCGGGACGCACGCCGACTTCGCCCGCATACACGGGCAGAGCGAGTGCAACGAGAAGCAGGAGTGCGGACCGCACGCGGCGCAAATTGTAACCCGAGTTATTTAGATGTGGCGGGACGCGCTTACTGCTCTGCCTGTTTCAGGATCTGCGTGCGGCCCAGCTGCAGATGGGGCAGGCGTCGCGGTCGTGATTGCGCGCGGGGCAGTATTCGCGTCCGAAGTAAATGATCTGCAGGTGCCGCCGCGACCACTCTTCGCGCGGGAAGACTTTCTTCAGATCGCGCTCGGTCTGCTCGACGTTCCTGCCGTTCGAAAGACGCCAGCGCTCGGCGAGGCGATGAATGTGCGTGTCGACCGCGAAGGCCGGCTCGCCGAACGCCTGCGACATGACGACGCTCGCGGTTTTGTGGCCGACGCCCGGAAGTTTCTCGAGCTCCTCGAGCGAGCGCGGAACGGCGCCGCCGTAGTCGTCGACGAGCGTCTGCGCGAGCTTGCGCACGTTCTTCGCCTTCGACGGCGCGAGCCCGCAACTGCGAATCGCGCCGAGGATCTGCGACTCGGTGAGACGGGCCATGGCGTGCGGCGTGGAGGCCAGCGCAAAGAGCGCGGGAGTGACTTTGTTGACCTGCACGTCGGTCGTCTGCGCGGAGAGCAGGACCGCGATGAGCAGCGTGAAGGGATCGCGATGTTCGAGCGGGATGGGCGGTTCGGGATAGAGCCGATCGAGGATCTCGCCGATCTTCCGCGCGCGTTCTTTTCGCGTCAACGCGCATCCTCCAGATCGCGCCAGCGGGCGACGAACTCCGGCAGTTCCGGAGACGGGACGTTTCCTTCCTTCGCGAGTTGATTCACTTCCGACGGCGGGATGTTGCCGTCTTTGCCGCGGATGAGCAGGCGCATCACGCCGATCGCGCAGAGCGCTCCGTCGCGCTCGATGACGTGCTCCATGTAGTACCACTTTTCATCCCAGCCGAGGATGCGCGTGCGGACGTCGAAGCGCTCGAACGGGAGGAGCGAGCGGCGATAACGCATCACGCAACCACCCATGATCGGCCGCCAGCCGCGACGAATCACCTTCATGAACACACGCATCCGCCCCATGAACTCGATGCGCGCGATGTCCATGAAGCTGACATAGCGGCCGGAGTTGAGATGAATGTTGAGATCGCAATCCCACGGCATCACGGTAAAGCGCACCACCGACGTATCAAACGGCCCGACCCGCGAACGAAAGCGACTCACGACCATGATCAGGAGAAAGCGGAAGAGCAGCAGCACGGAGTGAGGATAACAAGGGGGGAGGGTGGCATCGCGTGGGATGCACGAGGGTCGCTGCGCGCGCAGTGTGTCATCCCGAGCGGAGCGCGAAGCGCGGAGTCGAGGGACCCCCTGCGGATGCACGAGGGTCGCTGCGTAGGCGGGGGATCCCTCCACTCGCTGCGCTCGGTCGGGATGACACGAACGCCCCAATCCCAGATGACACGGAGGCTGCCTTTCCGCTACCGTTCGGCACGCAAATGAACGACAACCGGACGCCGCGTGGATTGAATGAGCGCACGGGCAGGCACTACTGCATTCGATGCCTCGCGCCCGTGGCGCCGGAGGAGTATCTGCGCAACGACCACATCTGCGATGCGTGCGCGGCCAACGATGAATATCCGCTCGCATCCACCCCGGATGAGCCTCGGAAGAAGAAAGATCGATGAACCCGTTCCGGCGCGTCGCCGTCATCCATGACTGGCTGACCGGCATGCGCGGAGGAGAGGCGATTCTCGAGGGCATCCTCGATGCGCTTCCGCAGGCCGAGATCTTCACCCTCTTTCACTTTCCCGGTTCGGTGTCGCAGAAGATCGAGTCGCGGACGATCCATACCTCGCACCTGCAGAACGTCGCGCTGAAGGCGAGCGACTATCGCCATCTCCTGCCGCTCTTTCCGCACGCCGTACGCCGCTGGGATTTCCGCGACTACGACCTGATCGTCTCGTCGAGTCACTGCGTGGCCAAAGGGATCGACGCGAAAGGCAAACCGCATCTCTGCTACTGCCACACGCCGATGCGCTACATCTGGGATCGCTTCGACGACTACTTTCCGCGCTCGCGACCGTTGCGCCGCGCGGCGGCGGTGTCGATGGCGCCGTGGCTGCGGCGCTGGGATGTGAAGACCGCCGATGAGGTGACCCACTTCGTCGCGAACTCACGCTTCGTGCGCGATCGCATCCGGCGCTACTACAGACGCGACGCCGGCGTGATTCACCCGTTCGTCGATGATGCGTTCCTGAAGGCGCCGTCGACTGACGATCGCGACGACTATCACGTGATCGTCTCTGCGCTCGTGCCGTACAAGAAAATCGAGCTGGCCATCGATGCCGCGCAGGCGAGCAACCGCAGGCTGATGATCATCGGCGGCGGACCGATGCTCGCGGAACTGCGCGCCAAGAGCGGACCCAACGTCGAACTGCTCGGCTCCGTATCGAGGGATAGAATCATCGAACGGCTGGCGCGAGCACGCAGTCTCATTCTTCCGGGAGTCGAGGATTTCGGGATCACTCCGCTCGAGGCGATGGCCCTCGGCACTCCGGTGGTCGCGCTCGGTGAAGGGGGCGTGCTGGACTCGGTGATCGAAGGGGTGACAGGAATTTTCTTCCGAGACGCGGAGGTAGACGCGCTTCGCCGGGCACTCGACGACGTCGAGTCGCGGGCGTGGGATCGCAACGCCATCCGCGCACGCGCGGCGGAGTTCTCGCGAGCGCGCTTCGATGCGCAGCTCGCGGCGGCATTGAGGCAACTGCGCGGATGATCGAGAAACGGCACAGGACGCTCGCGTCCGTCTACCTGGTGAACGATGCCGTGGCGTCGAACCTGGCGATGCTGACCGCGTGGTGGCTGCGCTTCCACTTCGAAGTCATCCCGGTCACGAAAGGGCAGCAGGACCTCGGCGCGTACGCGGCGCTTCTGCCGCTGATCACGATCATCTTCCCGATCGCGTTCTCGATTCAGGGTCTCTATCGCATCCGTCCGACGCGCACGAAAGCGGAAGAGTGGCTGAGCGTGACCGGCGGCTCGATCGTGGCCACGATCATCCTCAGCGGCCTCCTGCTGTGGTTGCGTCCGGCGCAAAGTCACATCGTTCCGTATTCGCGGGCCACGCTGGCGCTCTTTCTCGTGATCGCGATCGTGCTGACGATCATCGGCCGCACGATCGTCCGCGCGGTGGTCGAGCGCCGTCATCGCGAAGGGAAGGATCTCGATCGCGTGCTCATCGCCGGCAACGGCGAGCTCGCCCGCGCGGTGCTGGAACGGATGTGGGTGCATCGCGAGAAGCTCGGCTTCAAGATCGTCGGCTATCTGCGCAACGGCTCCGATGCGCAGCTCGCCGATCTCGAATGCCTCGGCACGATCGCCGATGCCGAGCGCGTGGTGAAAGAGCACGGCATCGATCACGTCTTCGTTGCGCTGCCGCACGCGTCGTCGAACGCGATGATGGAACTGCTCGACCGGCTGGTGCGCAATCTCGCCTCCATTCACGTCGTCCCCGATCTGCTGCAGTTCATGGTGCTGCGCTCGCGCGTCGAGGATCTCGACGGCCTGCCGACCATCAATCTCTCCGACACGCCGCTCGAAGGATGGAGCCGCTTCGTGAAGCGCGCGTTCGATCTCGTCGTGGCCGGTATGGCGTTGATCGTCTTCGCGCCGGTGATGCTGCTGATTGCACTGCTGATCTGGCTCGAAGACCGCGGACCGATTTTCTATCGCCAGATCCGCATGGGGCTCGACGGGCAGCCCTTCGCGATGGTGAAGTTCCGCTCGATGCGCGTCGGCGCGGAGCAGCAGACCGGCGCGGTGTGGGCGGAGAAGAACGACCCGCGACGCACGCGCGTCGGCCGCTTCATCCGCGCCTGGTCGCTCGACGAACTACCGCAGCTCTGGAACGTGCTCGTCGGCGAGATGAGCGTCATCGGCCCGCGCCCCGAGCGCCCGGAATTCGTCGAACAGTTCCGCGCCGAGTTCCCGCACTACATGCTGCGCCACAAAGTCCGCGCCGGAATGACCGGCTGGGCTCAGGTGCACGGCTGGCGCGGGAACACCTCGATCCGCATGCGCATCGAACACGACCTGTACTACATCGAGAACTGGTCGCTGCTGCTCGACGTCAAGATTCTGGGATTGACCGTGCTGCACGGCTTGCGACACGAGAACGCGTATTGAACGAAACGGCCGCCCACGAGGAGCGGCCGAACGCGAACGTCAATTTCCAAACTCCCACGCCACTTTTTTGAGCACGCGGTCCACGCGTTCCACCAGCTGCTGGATGTCTTTCTTCGCATGCGCGGCGGAGAAGAAGGCCGCTTCGAGCTGCGAAGGGGGAAGGTAGACGCCCTCGGCGAGCATGAGGTGGAAGAAGCGGGCGAACTTCTCGCGGTTGCTGGTGTTGGCCGTGTCGAAGTCGATGACGGCGCTTTCGGTGAAGAAGATGGTCCACATCGAGCCGACGCGGTTGATGGTCAGCGAGACGTTGTGTTTGTCGGCCGCCGCTTTGACGCCGGTCTCGAATTCGGCGCTGCGTTCTTCGAGATCGTCATAGATCGAGGAGTTGCGCAGCACGCTGAGCGTGGCGCGGCCGGCGGCGACGGCGACGGGATTTCCGGAAAGCGTTCCCGCCTGATACATCGGCCCGAGGGGCGAGACCAGCTCCATCAGTTTGCGCGAGGCGCCGTAGGCGCCGATCGGCATGCCGCCGCCGATGATCTTGCCGAGGGTGGTGATGTCGGGCTTGATGTTGAAGCGCTGCTGCGCGCCGCCGTAGGCGACGCGGAACCCGGTCATCACTTCATCGAGAATCAGGAGCGCGCCGAACTCGTCGCAGATCGCGCGCAGCCCTTCGAGGAATCCCGGCTGCGGCGGAATGCAGCCCATGTTGCCGGCCACCGGCTCGACGATGATCGCGGCGACTTCATTCGACATCTGTGCGCGCACGTCGTCGAGATCGTTGTAGCGCGCGATGAGCGTGAGGTTGGTGAGCTCCGCGGGGACGCCGGCGGAGTCCGGGACGTTGAACGTCGCGCCGCCTGAACCAGCTTTGACGAGCAGCGAGTCGACGTGGCCGTGATAGCCGCCTTCGAACTTGAGGATCTTCGACCGCCCGGTCGCCGCGCGCGCCAGTCGCAGCGCGCTCATCGTCGCCTCGGTGCCGGAATTGACGAGCCGCACCATCTCGATCGACGGCACCGCCTGCACGACCATTTCCGCGAGCTCGATTTCCCCCGCGGTCGGCGCGCCGAACGAGAAGCCGCGCGTGGCGGCCTTCTTCACCGCTTCGACGACGTACCGATGCCCGTGTCCGAGAATCATCGGCCCCCACGAGCCGACGCAGTCGATGTACTGAAGATTGTCCGCATCGAAAATGCGCGAGCCCTGCGCCATCTCGATGAACAGCGGCGCCCCACCCACTCCCCGAAACGCCCGCACCGGCGAATTGACCCCGCCGGGAATCACATCCTGAGCACGTTGAAAGAGACCTTCCGATTGCTTGGCCATAATCGGCGCGGATTATACGAGGCGTTGCACGAGCTCTCTTTCGAACGCCGCACATGAGGTGGTGATGGGGGTCACGTGGGGCGGTTGTCGGGTGTCGGTTGTCGGTTGTCGGGATGACCTTCGCACTTGCCACTGCACGTGTTGGTCGCGATCGAACGCCCCCGTGTCATCCCGAGCGGAGCGAAGCGAAGTCGAGGGATCCCCCGCTTCGAATCAGGGGATCCCTCGACTCGCTGCGCTCGCTCGGGATGACACGTTGGTCAACCCCCGCTTCGAATCAGGGGATCCCTCGACTCGCTGCGCTCGCTCGGGATGACACGTTGGTCAACCCCGCTTCGAATCAGGGGGTCCCTCGACTGGCTGCGCTCGCTCGGGATGACATGTTGGTCATCCCCCGCTTCGAATCAGGGGATCCCTCGACTCGCTGCGCTCGCTCGGGATGACACGTTGGTCATCCCCCGCTTCGAATCAGGGGATCCCTCGACTCGCTGCGCTCGCTCGGGATGACACACGCTCACGCAGTCAACGCGAAGCGACCACTTCCAGAAACAGCCTTGCGGCCAGTTTCGCGGTCATTCCGGCCACGTCCCAGGGTGGGGAGAGCTCGCTGAGGTCGCAGGCGATGAGACGTTTCGAGGAGGCGATCTCGCGCACGATGGCGATCATTTCCCGGGAGGTGAGGGTGCCGGGGGCGGCGGCGGAGGATCCGGGTAATTCGGCGGCGTCGATGTCGATCGAGAGGAAGATCGCGTCGCAGCTTTGCTCGAGTTTGTAGCGCACTTCGCTGGCGATGCGTTGTGCCGGGGTGGCGTCGAAGGCGTCCACGTTGATGGTGGTGATGCGCTGTTCGCGCACGAAGCGATGGTAGTAGGACGAGTTCGCGAATTCGCGCGTGCCGAGAATGAAGGTGCGGTCGCCGGAGCAGATCGGCGTTTCGAGCGCGCGGCGGTACGGTGTGCCGCTGGAGAGCGTGTCTTCGTCCTCGTACTCGCGCACGTCGTAATGCGAGTCGATCACCACGAGGCCGAGCTTCAACTCCGGTCTGGCCTCGGCGAGACCGCGAATGATCGCGCCGGTCAGCCCGTTGTCGCCGCCGATGAAAAACGGCGTTGCTCCGCGCGCAAAGATTTCGCGGGACGCGGACTGCACACGTTCGTGGGCACGGCGGACGGAGGTGGGCGGGAGATCGAGATCGCCGAGGTCGCGAACGACCGTCCCGGCGAGCTCGATGCTGCGGCCGTACGTCGTCAGCGTCGGCAGCGCGTCGCGAAACGCTTTCGGCCCGAGCTTCGCGCCGGGACGCGACGGAATCGAGCTGTCGAACGGCAACCCGACCAGCACCCGATCGCCGGCCTCGTAGTTCGCCGACGGCACGAGCAGCGTCGACGCGCGCGGATCGCGTGGGTCGGCGGGATCTTTGTGGCCGCGCATTTCCCTTCGCTCAGGCCTGCTGTCGCAGTTTCACGAGGATCTCTTCTTCCGCCTGCGCGTGCAACTCGCGCGTCTTCGCCCACGCGGCATCGGCGCGCGCAAGCAACGTCGCTTTCCGTTGCGCCCCGTCAAATCCGACATCGAGACCGGCGAGGTTGATGCAGACGTTCTGATACGCGCCGGCCGCGGCCGCGCGTCCCATCTGCGCGCCGACGCCGGCATCGGAGAGCGAAGCCTGCAAGCCGATCGACGCAATCTCGCGATTGAGGTCGATGATCTCGGGACACGCTTCGAGCACGCGCAGCGGCACTTCCGCGGCGCCGACCGTGGCGTCGGCCAGCGCCTGACTGCGCAGCGCGATTTCTTCGTCCGTGCTCTTCGGCATGCGCATCGCGTCGAGCAACGCATCGAACGCCGCGGTGTCGGCATCGACCGCCGCGAGCAGTTGATCCTTCAATTGCTGGCAACGGACGGCGATGCCGTCGAGCCGCTCGTGTTTCGACTCGAAGCCTTTCTTCGTGTGCGACAGGACCGCCACCATCGCCGCCAGCCCCGCGGCCATCGACGCCGCGAACGCGGAGACCGAACCGCCGCCGGGGGCAGGGGAGTCGCTCGACAACTCGTCGACGAAGTCGCGCAGCGAAAGCGACGCCAGTCGCGGCGGCAGCGGATTCAATCGATATTCAATGACCCGTTCCTTCGGATCGAATGCCTTGACCTCGGAGAGACCGAGCGTCCGCACGGCCATCTGCACGAGCGCCGCTTCCGGCACGCCGGTCGGGCGGCCCATCTTCGCGAACGCGTGACGCCCCGCGTCGAGCAGCACGTTGCGCGGCACGAGGCCGACGATCTCGGAGCCGGTGACGCGCAATCCGCGCTCGTGTGCGCGCTCGACGCAGGTGTCGAACACGACATGCAGCGGCGTGACATCGAGATCGGTGAGGTTGATCGAGACCTGCGCGCAGCCGAATTCGGGGATCACCCAGCCGACCGCCTTCACCGATCGCAGAAGCCCCGGCTCCCAAACCGGCTCGCCTTTGTCATCGAGGATCGGATTGTCGTCGGCGTCGCGCTTCATGCGGCCGCGCTCGCGAATGTCGAAGGCCACGCGATTCGCGAGGCGCTTGTCGAGCGTGTTGAGATTGACGTTGTACGCGACGAGGAACTTGCGCGCGCCGATCACGATGGCACCGCTGCGCGGGACGAATTCGCACGGACCAAAATCCGGCTGCCACAACGGATCCAGCAGCTTGCGCGCACATCCTTCGTACTCCCCTTCCCGGATGTCGGCGAGGTTGCGTCGATGCGGCGCACTGGCGGCATGTTCGTAGAGAAACACCGGCACGCCGAGCTCGCGGCCGACGCGATCGCCGAGCCTGCGCGCGAGCTCCGCGCATTCCTCCATGGTCACGTTCGCGACCGGGATGAACGGCACGACGTCGACCGCGCCGATGCGCGGATGCGCGCCGCGGTGCGTCGACATGTCGATGAGCTCGACGCCTTTCTTCACGAGACGAAACGCCGCTTCGAGCACCGCGTCCGGCGGACCGACGAACGTGATCACGGTGCGATTCGTATCTGCACCGGGATCGACGTTGAGCAGCGTGACGCCGGAAACGGAGGCCGCGGCATCGGCGACGGCGTGGTAGATCTCGGGACGACGGCCTTCGGAGATGTTGGGGACGCACTCGACGATTTGCATGCGGCGCGGATGATATCGAAGCGCCGCCGCTTCGCTATGGGGCGTTGCGCCAGGCGCGCAGCATCTCGACCCATTCCTTCGCGGCCTCGGGTGTCTGCACGATGGTTCCGTTCACGTACAGCCGCGCCATCGTCTGCGGAAAGTGCTCATTGAGCCACGGCAGCGCCTTCTCGAGATACGGCTTCCACTCCGGCTGATTCGGCGCGGGCTCGTAGGTCATCGACGCAATCAGCCCGTTGCGAATGGTGAAGCGCGACGTTGCGTCCCAGCCGGGAAACCCGAGGAGGCGGGCGAAGTCGTTAGTCTCGTGATACTGCACCGTGACGAGCTCGCCGTTCACGTTGAGCGTGTCGATGCGATGTTCGGGATCGAGCGCGAAATCCCACGCCAGCATCTCCGCCAGACGATCCTTGTCGGGCGTGTCGAGATGCGCGACCGCGGTGACGAGCGACGGCGCCTGCAGAAACGAGAGCACGACGCCGGCGGGGGAGATTGCGTAACGCGGCTGGATGGTCTGCTTCGGCAGCGCGGAGATGAGCGCGGCGGTGCGATCGAGCTCCTTCGTCGCGTGACCGTACTTCATCACCATCGTGTGCGCGCGGGCGACGTCGAGCTGGGCTTCGATCGTCAACAGCTCATTCGCGATCGCGCGCACGACGTCGACGAACCTGTCGAGGTCGGCGGTCCAGACATCGCGCCGAAACCGCACGGCACCACGTTCGATGGCGGTATTGATCAGCATCGCCGATGCGGCCTGGTGCGGCGGCGGCGCGTCGCCGGCGAGCGCTTCCTGATACGTGAGCAGCGACAGTGCGAGCAGCGTCGCCAGATCTTCCTCGGTCGCGCCGGCGGCGAGCGTGCAGAAGACGTCAGCCTTGAGAATGCGCAGCGCGTCGCGATCTTCACCGAACTTCTCGAGATCGGCGCGCGACAGCGGACGGCCGCCGTCGTATTGCGGCGGACGCAACGCGTACCAGCGCAGATGCGCGTCGGCGGTGACTTTCGAGGCCAGCGACGGCAGCACTTTTTCCGCGGCCGGTTTGACGCGCGTGGCGAACCAGCCGGCGGGGAGCATGTTGTCGTAGACGATCCACGTTCGTCCGACCTGCGGGTTCATCGCGCGATCGAACGGGAGGTACGACGCCGGCGATGCACTCGACGCACCGAGGCCGGCGCGAAAGTGCAGCGTGGCCACGCGTGACAACTCCTCGGGTGCTTTGCGCGGCAGCGCGACGGCGACGTCGGCGAGCCGTCCTTCGACGACGCGCAGCATCACGTACAGCGGTTCGTCGAGCGTGCGGCGAAATGCTTTCTCCATCTCCTCGACCGGCGCGCGCCCGCGCAGCACGTCGGCGGCGACGTCGAGGTAGTCGGCGAGCGCGTGCAGGTTCGCCTGTCGCGCGCCGAGAGTCGTCGAGGAAAGCCATTCGGCCGCCGGAAGGTCGGTTGCGGCGTGGAGTCGCGCGCCTGCTTCGAAGGTCTCGAGCCACGTGCGCTGCTGCGGCGTGAGACCGGCCAGCGACGCGGTGACGTCGAACGTCTCGGCGTGCAATGGCAGCGTGAGAAGCAGAGCGAGGCCGAGCAGCGTCAGGGAGGCGCGCATTTCCCTTGCGACGCGCCAGCGTGTCCGAGGTCACTCCTCGGTCTGTTCGCGCACCGAGAGCCAGCTGCCGATCCACCCCGCGAGCATCCCTCCGGCGATCAGGCCGGCGATCTTCTGCCACGGCAGAAATCCGAGAAAAAGGAAGCTCCAGAGAATCGATGCGGAAGGTGCGAGCGACCGTCGTGCGATCTCGTAGACGGCGTACAACAGGGCGATCGACAGAATGCCGCCGATCGTTCCCTGCAGAAATCCCTCGATCAGGAACGGTCCGCGAATGATGCGCTCGGTCGCGCCGACGAGGCGCATGATCTCGATCTCTTCGCGATAGAGCATCATCGTCAGGCGGATGACGTTGGCGATGGTGAACGCCGCGGCGATGGCGAGAATCCCGCCGGCCACGAGGCCGATCACGTTGACGACGTAGACCAGGCGCTGCAGCCGCTCGATCCACTCCCAGTCGTACTGCACCTGATCGACGCCCGGCATCTGCTTCAACGCGCCGAGCTCCTGAATGAACGTGCGCGACTGCGCGAGCCGCGGCTCGACATCGACCTCGAACGAAGCAGGGAAAGGATTGTCGTCGAGCTGGCCGACCACTTCATTGAGATTCGCGAAGTACGTTTTGAAGCGCGCCAGCGCCTGTTCGCGCGTGACGAAGCGGCGCTGCGTGAGCGCGGGGCGCGCGGCCAGCCAGGCATTGACGGCCTGCATCTGCTGCGGCGTCGCCTCGGGCTCGAGATAGACGATGACGCGCGACTTTCCCTGCCACTGCGCGGCCGCGCGTCCGAGGTTTTCGGCGACGAGCAGAAAGCAGCCGACGATCAGCAGCGAGATGGCGATCATGGCGATGGCCACGAAGCTGGTGCGCTTGGAGACCCAGATGCGGCGGACGGCCTCGCGCAGAAAGTAGGAGAAGGTGTTGGACGGAACCTCGCGCTCGCGGCGCGGTGTCAGTTTCATCGCGCTCACGCCCGCCCGATGCCGAAGAGGCCTTCGCGCTGCACGCGCGGTTCGAGCACGCGCGCTTTCTCGTCGACGATGCGGCCGTGCTCGAGCGTGATCGAGCGGCGTCCGCTGGAGCGAATGAGCTCGCGATCGTGCGTGGCGATGAGCACCGTCGAGCCGCGCAGATTCGCTTCCGCGAAAATCTGGATGATCTCGGCCGAGAGATCGGGATCGAGATTGCCGGTCGGCTCGTCGGCGACGATCACCAGCGGATCGTTGATGAGCGCGCGGGCGATGGCCACGCGCTGCTGTTCGCCGCCGGAAAGCTGCGGCGGATAGGCGTTCAGTTTGTGATGCAGGTTGACCATGCGCAGCGCGTGATAGGCCTTCTTCTTGTGTTCTTTCGGGGAGATGTTGAGCACCGTGAGAATGAAGGAGAGGTTCTCGAAAACGGTCATCCGCTCGATGAGCTTGAAATCCTGAAAGACCATTCCGATCTCGCGGCGAAAGAACGGCAGCTGCGAGCGTTTCATCGCGCTGAGGTTGCGGCCGTTGACCACGACCTGCCCTTCGGTGGGCATCATCTGCCGGAGGATGATCTTCAGCAGCGTCGACTTGCCGGCGCCGCTCGGGCCGGTGAGAAAGACGAATTCTCCCTTCTCGATCTGGAACGTGACGTCATGCAGCGCCGTCGAGTAGCGATCGAAGCGCTTGGTCACGTGGTAGAAGTGGATCATCCGGATGTCATGATAAACGACGCATGATGCGCTTCCTGCTGGTCTGCCTCGGCGGCGCGTGCGGCTCCGGCGCGCGCTATCTCGTTTCGCTCGGCGCCTTCGCCGTGTTCGGCCCGCGCTTTCCGATCGGAACGCTGCTCGTGAACGTCATCGGCTCGTTCGCGATCGGCGTGTTGATGCAGCTGCTGCCGCCGAGCGAACTGCGTTTGTTCCTGACCGCGGGTGTGCTCGGCGGCTTCACGACGTATTCGTCGTTCAACTACGAGACGCTGCAACTGCCGCCGTGGATGGCGATCGTGAACGTCGTGGCGACGTTCACGATCTGCCTGCTGGCAGGAGCATTGGGGCTGTGGGTTGCGCGGAGGTGATCACCTCTCGCGCAACGCCACCGACACCGGCATCTTCGCCGCGCGAATGGCCGGGAAGAGACCGCCGATGAGACCGATCACGAGGGCATAGAGCACGGCGTAGGAAATGAGGCTGGCGTTGACGTCGAATGCGAACGCGACCTGGCTGAACGTCTGCCAGTTCATCGTCGCGGCGCGATAGCCATCGAACGCGAGCCACGCCAGCCCCGCACCGAGCACGCCGCCGGCCAGTGCGAGCAGCAACGCCTCGGCGATGATCGAGACCATGACCGCGAACCCGCCGAAGCCGAGCGCTTCGAGCGTGGCGATCTCGCGCGACCGCGCGGCGACGGCGGTGTACATCGTATTCAGCGCACCGAACATCGCCCCGAGCCCCATGAGGCCGCAGACGATGAGCGCGAGCCCTTTGACCAGGCCGCGCAGCGTGCGCGACTGGCTCTCGTAGTACTCGGCCTCGTTCTGCACTTTCACGGTGAGCTTCGGATTGGTGGTCAGCGCATCCTTGAACTGCTTGAAGCCGCGGGCCGAGGCGAGCTTGCCGATCACGATCGAACGCGAGCCCTCACGGTGATACGCGGGCGCGAGCACCGCGGCGTCGCACCAGAGCTCCGACTCCGAGATCGAGCCGTTCGCTTCGAAGACGCCGACGACTTTCCAGATGTTCGTGCCGAACTTCAGCTCGGAGCCGACCTCGGTGCCGGCGAATTCGAGGAACGCACCGCGTCCGACGATCACCTCGTTGCGGCCCCACTCGAACATCCGCCCCTGCGTGATTTTCACTTCGGGACGGATGGCGAAGCCGCCCTTCTCCACGCCGCGCAGCGGCACGTTCGCGCTCGTGTTCGTGGAGCGTTTCGGAAGATCGACGACGACGAAGAGCTCGGGCGACATGAGCGGCTTGCCGTCGGTGCCGCGGGCCAGGCCCTGCGTGTTGGCGATGGTTTCGATGTCGTCGCGCACGACGAACGACGTCATCTCGTTGTCGGCTCCCGCGCGCAGGATCATCACGGTATCGGGCTTGCCGGCGACGACCATCACGCGGCGGAAGCCTTCCCCGATCGAGAGCACACCGACCAGCACGGCCACGACGCCGGCGATGCCGAACACCGCCGCGCCGGCGGAGCCGAGGCGGCCGCGCAGCGTGCGGACGTTGAATGCGAAGAGAGCGGCGATCTGTCGAATCGTTTTCATCAGTCTCTCCGTTATTCGCGACGCAGGGCATCGACGGCGTTGAGTCGCATGGCCTGAATGGCCGGGAGTGCCCCGGCCACGAGGCCGAGCAGCACGACGAACACGACGGCGAGGATGCGATTCTCGGGCGGCATGTAGAACACCGGCAGTGCGCCGTGCGTCGGATCGCCCCGCGAGACGCCGAGCTCGCCGAGGAGCATGCCGATGCCGCCGCCGATCAGCGAGAGCAGCAGCGACTCCGCCAGGATGAACGAGAGCACCTGGCCGTCGGTGAAGCCGATGGCTTTCATCACGCCGAGCTCGCTCGTGCGCTCGCGCACGGCCTGGGCCATGGTGTTGCCGGCGACGAGAAGGATCGTGAAGAAGACCGCGGAGAGAATGGCCTGCACGATCTTCCCGATGTTGCCCATCTGCTCGGCGAAGCCTTTGATGAACGCCTTTTCGGTTTCGGTCTTCGTTTCGAACGGCGAGTTCGCGAAGGCCTCGTCGACTTCGCGGGCCACGCGCTCGGCGTCTTTCGGATCCTTCACCCGGATCGCGTACCAGCCGGTCATCCCTTTGCCGCGCAGACGATTCTCATCGAGATAGTCGTGGCGGAAGTAGAAGGCGGTGGTGTCGGTCTCTTTGTACTTGCCGTCGTAGATGCCGACGAGATCGAATGTCCAGAGCGTGCCGCCGTCTTTCGGCACGAGGTAGGTGGCGTTGAGCGGAATGCGATCGCCGACTTTCCAGCCGTAGCGATCCGCGGTCTGCCGTCCGACGATGGCGGCGGTGCGCGTCTTGAGGAACGCTTCCTTTTCCGCCGGCTCGAGGACGAACTCCGGATACATCTGAAAGAACTCGTTCGGGTTGACGGCGATCTGTCCCCACGCCGTCTGCTTGTCTTTGTACGTGCCGCCGAACCAGGCCTGCTGGATGGCATCGTCGACGCCGGCGATCTGTTCGATGCGGCGCTCGTAGTTCTGCGGGAGCGGCTGGATGAGCGACACGCGATGGCGAACGACGAGGCGGTTCGCGCCGGCGACGCTGGTGCCGAAACGGAACGCGTTGCTGATCGCGCCGAGGTACGCGAAGAGGATGAACGCGACGGTCGTCGACAGGAGCGTCAGCACCGTGCGCGTCTTGTGGCGCTTGAAGTTCGAGAGGATGAGCGCCGCGTATTTCATGCTGCCATCTCGTTCGAGAGTTGTCCGTCGACCATGTACAAGCGCCGCGACGCGCGGTTGGCGGCGTGCGGATCGTGCGTGACCATGACGATCGTCTTGCCGTGCTCGCGATTGAGCGCCTGCATGAGATCGAGAATGCCGTCGCCGGTTTTGCGATCGAGATCGCCGGTCGGCTCGTCGGCGAGGATGAGCGTCGGGTCGGTGACGATGGCGCGGGCGATGCCGACGCGCTGCTGTTCACCGCCGGAGAGCGTGCGCGGCGTGTGCTTCGCGCGATGCGAGAGGCCGACGATCTCGAGCGCGGTGGCGACGTGGCGCTTGCGTTCGGCGCTGGAGAGATTCGTGAGCAGCAGCGGCAACTCGACGTTGCGCTCGGCGCTGATCACCGGCAGGAGGTTGTAGAACTGGAAGACGAAGCCGACGTGACGCGCGCGCCAGTTGGCGAGCTGGCGGCGATTGAGGTTGTCGATGCGCTCTCCGGCGATCTCGATGGCGCCGCTCGACGGGCGATCGAGACCGGCCAGAAGATTGAGCAGCGTCGATTTGCCCGAGCCCGAGGGACCCATCAGCGCGAGGAACTCCCCTTCGTTGATAGTCAGGCTCAGGTTCGTGAGGACCTTCACTTCTTCGGAAGCGCGGCGGAACGTCTTATCGACGTTCGAGAGACGAACGAGGGATTCGGCCATGGATGCTCCTTTTGCGGTCTGAGCTCTACTCAGACGCTTTTTCCTTCAACTTGACGGGCTCGTCTTCGACGAGGTCGGGCGGCCCTTCGACGACGACCTGTTCGCCCGCGGAGATGCCGCCGAGCACGCGCGCGTTGTCGCCGACCAGCGTGTCGACCTTGACCGCGCGGCGCTCGAGCTTGTCGTCTTTCACCACGAACACGATGTCCTGCTCGCCGTCGCGGCGGATCGCCGACTTCGGAATCTCGATCTGCGTCGCCGCCGCGGCGGCCGGCTGATCGGTGATGAACGAGACCTTCACGCCCATGTCGGGCAGGATGCGTTGATCGCGCTGATCGAAGGCGATGCGCACGCGCACCGTCGCTTTCTGGCGATCGGCGGTCGGCACCGCGGTGATGACGTGCGCGGGGATCTTCCAGTCGGGATACGCGTCGAGCACCGCCTCGACTTTCTGATTCGGGCTGACGCGATTGATGTACGCCTCGTTGACGTCGACTTCGATCTCGAGCGAGGTCATGTCGACGATCGTGCAGATGCCGGTGCGCGTGAAGCCGCCGCCCGCGGAAACGGGGGAGATCATCTCGCCGGGCTGCGCGTCTTTCGAGACGACGATGCCGTCGAAGGGGGCGCGGATGATCAGGTCTTCGACGTTCTGCCGCTGCAGATCGACCTGGCGCTGCGCGGTCGCGAGCTGATCGCTCTGCGCGGCCAGCCGGGCCCGCGCGGCATCGAGCTCGGCCTGGGCCCGATCGGCATCGGAACGGCTGCCGACCGCGCTCGCGGCGAGTTTCTGCGCGCGGTCGTAATCGAGCTGCGCCTGGCGAATGCGCACGCGCGTCTCCTGCAACGCGCTGCCCGCCGACGTCGCCTCGGCCTGGGCGAGCGCGAGACCGCGCGCCGCGTAGGACACGTCGAGCCGCGCCAGTTCCTGACCCGCTTTCACCTGCATGCCTTCTTCGATGAAGACCTCGGTGATCTTGCCGGTCACTTTCGACGAGACCGTGGCCTGCCGCCGCGCGGTGACGTAGCCGCTGGCATTGAGCACGGCGCCGCGGGTCTGGCCGCTGATGGCGGTGGCCGCGGCGACGCGGACTTCTTTCGCGCGTCCGCGTCCGAACATCCAGTACGCGCCGGCGAGGAGCAGAAGCGCGACCGGAACAACGATGGCCCAGAGCGGAACGCGCGAGCGCGTCTCTTCCGAGCGGTGAATGCGAAGACCTTCGAGAGCTGCTTTATCGACCATTGGAGTGCGGCCATTATGGCGATCACTCCATCCGTTGTCAGTTGACGTTTGTCAGGATGCCGGCAGTTCGCCGCACCACACCGGCCAATGAGCGTTCCGCACCGGCGAAACTCTACGAGCGTTAGCGTCGCTCGACACGCTTTCTTCACAGCCGACACGTTTCTTCACATCGTGTTGCGTTCCGTGCAGACCTCGTCACGGGGCCGCGAAGACTCGGCGCGCGGCGCGCGGCATCGTGTCGAACATGCGACGACTGCTGCTGCTTCTTCTCGTTTCGATGCCCGTCTCTGCACTCGACATCGTGCGCCTGGCGACGCCGGTGACGATCGACGGCGACCTCTCCGATCCGGGATGGCAGCAGGCGCAGCGCGTCGATTCGTTCGTTGAATACTATCGATCGGACAATGTCGCGCCGCCGGTGAAGACGACGGCGTTCGTGGCGTACGACGATGATGCGCTGTACGTCGCGTTCCAGGCCGAGGATGCGCAGGCGGGCGCCATTCGCGCGCCGCTCGTCGATCGCGACAAGGTGCTCGGCGATCAGGATTACGTCGCGATTCTGATCGACACCGCGAACGATCGCCGCAGCGGCGTCGCCTTTCGCGTCAATCCGCGCGGCGTACAGACCGACAGTCTCGTCAACGACGCTACCGGCGAGGAAGACTTCTCGCCCGATTTTTTCTATGAGGCGGTGGCGCGGCAGCTGCCGAACGGCTGGTCCGCGGAGATGCGCATTCCGCTCGCGTCGCTGCGTTATCCGTCGACCGATCCGCAGACGTGGGGCGTGATCCTGATGCGCAACTACCCGCGCGACTACCGCTACATCATGGCCAACACGCGCATCCCGAAAAATTCGGGCTGCTTTCTCTGCCACGCCGCGGAATTGACCGGCATCACCGGACTGCCGAGCGGCAGTCACATGGTCATGACGCCGTATTCGACGGCGAGCGTGCGTCGCGATTACGCAACCGGTGTGGCGGGAGCACGCGAGCTCCCGGCCGCGAATCAATTCGACAATCAATTCGACAATGACCTCGGCTTCGACATGAAGTGGAATCCGAGCACGCGTCTGACGATCGATGCGACGCTCAATCCCGATTTCTCGCAGGTGGAAGCGGACGTGCCGCAGATGGCGGTCGGCAATCGCTTCGCGCTCTCGTTTCCGGAGAAGCGAACGTTTTTTCTCGAAAGCGTCGATCTGCTGAAGACGCCGATTCAGGCGGTCTACACGCGCACGATCCACGCGCCGGCGTGGGGAATGCGCGCGACCGGCGACGTCGCGGGGAGCGCGTACACGTTTCTCGTGACCGAGGATCGGGGAGGCGGGAGCGTGATCCTGCCGGGTGCGCAGGGCTCCGATTTCATCCCCGGCGATTTTCGTTCGCGGGTCGTGCTCGGCCGTATCCGGCGCACGTTCGGGAAATCGTTCGGCGCGTTTCTCCTGAGCGCCCGCGAGCTGGAAGGCGGCGGGCACAATCGCGTGATCGGGCCCGATTTTCAGTGGCGCCTCAATGCGCGCGATCGCGTCACCGGACAGATGCTCGTGAGCGACACGCAGAATCCGCGGCGCAGCGAGCTGCACGAAACCTTCGACGGCCGCGAGGCGAATGGGCTCGCGTATCGCGTCGTCTATGAACGCGATGCGAAACGCTACGACCTCTGGACGCTGGCCAGCGCGTTCTCGCCGCAGTTTCGCGCCGACAACGGATTCGTTCCGCAGACGGGGATGCGCCGTTACGCGCTCTGGACCGGTCTGCGCACGTATCCCTCGACGTTCTTCTCGTACTTCCGTCCCTACGCCGGGACGGAATACGACGGCGGCTATGACGACAATGAAGTGCTGCGCCGCGGCGTCTATTCGGGATTCGAGTTCGAAGGGAAGTGGGGAAGCAGCGGCTGGCTCACCGCGCAGTACGAAGACGAGCGCGTGGCCTCATCGCTGCTGCATCGCAATTACGTCGAGTTCTTCTTCAAGGCCGCGCCGAAGCGCTGGCTGCCGGCCATTCAATTCGACGGCAGCGCGGGAGAGAAGCTCGACTACGCGGGCGCGCAGGTCGGCGAGGGTGCGAATCTCAATCTCAGCAGCACGCTGCGCGCGACCGACCATCTCGAGTTCCAGCTCAAGACGAGCCGCGAATGGCTCGACGTCGCGGGCGAGCGGCTCTTCGACGCGAAGATCGACTGGCTGAAGATGACCTACACGTTCTCGCCGCGATCGCTCGTGCGCCTCGTCGGCCAGCAGCGCGAGATCACGCGCCGCGACACGCCGCGCAATCGCTCGCTCTCGCTCTCCGGGCTTTATTCGTGGAAGCTGAATTTCCAGACGGTCTTTTTCGTCGGCTACGGCGACTCGAGCATCACCAGCAACAGCGGCGCGCTCGTGCCCGAGACGCGCAGCGTCTTCATGAAGATGGCGTATGCATTTCAGAGGTAGTCGGGAGCCGGTTGTCGGCGGTCGGGAGGCCGCCATCCTTCCACGGCTTCGCTGCTCAACGCGTGGGTGGGTTGGGGGCCCCCCGACACCCGACAACCGACAACCGACTCTCATTTGTTAAAACTTGTGACAATCGAACAGACCGGAAACTTGCCTGTGCGACGATTGCGTTCGAGATACGCAATGCGCCGCTACCTCACTCGTCCGATGATGTGGTTCCTCCCTCTGGTGATCATCCCGCTGGGGGCGCTCGTCGTGATGCAGTACCGTTTTCTGCGAACGCTCGAACAGAAGAGCGTTTCGGCGGAGCGCAATACGCTGCGCGGCGCGGTGGAGACGGTGGCGGCGGACGTCGAGGAGCGGTATCGCTCGACCGCCGGCGCGGCGCTGACGATCTCGCAGGAAGAACTGCTGCGCGCTGAAACGCTCGGACCGCACTTCCGCGCGCATCCGGTGCCGGCCGCGCAGTCGTACTTCACGCTGCTCTTCGAAGGCGACAAGTGGACCACGACGCTCTTCGACGCGCAGTTCAACGCCCGCAAGCCGACCTGGCCGGAGACCGAGGCCATCAAGATGGCCACGGTGGGCTGGCATGTCGCGCACAAGTGGGAGCGCGTCGCGAAGTCGGAGTTGCAGGTCGATGAGCGCGATCCGAAGCGGCGCGTGATCGTGCGGCCGATCGTCGATGCCTCGATGCACGTGGTCGGCGTGGCGGGGGTGATCTTCGACGAGCGAAGCGTGAAATCGGACATCACCGCCTTCGCCGGCAATCTGCTGCGCAGGCGGTTCCCGTCGCGATTCATGTCGGTGCGCGTCGGCGCCCTGCCGTCGGCACTGCGTCGCGACTACGTGATGCAGCCGCTCGGATTCGTCTTCACCAACTGGCGCATCGGTGTGCGCGACGGCTGTGCCACGCCGGAAGAGATGGCGGCCACGCATTTCCGCAACAACATGATGTGGTCCGGCGGCGTGTTCATCGTGCTGCTCGGCGCGCTCGGCCTCGCCGGCGGTGCGGTCGTGCGTCAGGTGCGCCTGTCGCAGATGAAGAGCGACTTCGTCTCGAACGTCTCGCACGAGCTCCGCACGCCGCTTTCCTCGATTCGCGTCTTTGGCGAGTACATGCGTCTCGGGCGCGTCACGAATCCGGAGAAAGTGCAGCAGTACGGCGAGTACATCGAAGCGGAGGGTCGCCGGCTGACGCAGCTGATCAACAACATTCTCGATTTCTCGAAAATCGAGTCGGCGGAAAAGAAATACCGCTTCTGCGAGATCGACGTCGTCGCTCTGGTCGAGCACACGGTCTCCGCCTTCGAAGTGCCGCTGCGCGATCAGGGCGTGGCCATCTCGCTCGACGTCGCGTCACCTCCGCCGCCGCTCTTGCAGCTCGATAAGGATGCGATCGGACAGGTGCTCGTGAACCTGCTCGACAACGCTCTCAAATATTCGAACGGCCGCAAGCAGATCGACGTGCACGTGACGGCCAGTCGCGATGACGTGCGCATCGCCGTGCGCGATCACGGCATCGGCATTCCGAAGAGCGAGCAGAAAAAGATCTTCGAGAAGTTCTATCGCGTCGGCAGCGGTCTCGTACACGACGTCAAAGGCAGCGGCCTCGGATTGTCGATCGTGCTGCACGTCGTGCGCGCGCACGGCGGACGGGTGGAGCTCGAGAGCACGCCGGGCGAGGGGAGCACATTCACGATCGTACTGCCGATCCGCAGAAGCGAAGCCGTGCCGGTGCAGAGGACAGAGTACGCATGACCAGAATCCTGATTGTGGAAGACGATCCCGCGATGAGCGTCGCCCTTCGCGACGGTTTCGAGTTCGAGAAATACAGCGTCGAGATGGCCGCCGACGGCGATGAAGGGCTGCGCCTCGCGGGCCGCGGCGATCACGATCTGATGATCCTCGACGTGATGCTGCCGAAGAAATCGGGCCTCGACGTCTGCAAGGAGCTGCGCAAGAACGGCAGCTCGACGCCGATCATCATGCTCACCGCGCGCGGCCAGGAGATCGACAAGATCGTCGGACTCAAGCTCGGTGCCGACGACTACGTGACCAAGCCGTTCAGCTTCATGGAACTGCTGGCGCGCGTCGAAGCGGTGCTGCGCCGCGTCAGCCGCACGGCGGCGGGCGACGAGTACGCGTTCGGAGACGTGACGCTCGACTTCCGCACGTATCAGGCGACGAAGAGCGGCATTCCGCTCGAGCTCACGCCGCGCGAGTTCCGCATCCTGCGGTACTTCATCGATCACACCGACGAAGTGGTGAGCCGCGAGGCGCTGCTCAATCACGTGTGGGGCTACGACAGCTCCGCGTTCACGCGCACCGTCGACACACACATGGCGCGTCTGCGGCAGAAGATCGAGAACATCCCCGCCGAACCGCGACACCTCATCACCGTGCACCGCGTCGGCTACAAGTTCGTCCCTTGAAGCTGCGCGCGTTTGATACGCGCGCAGCGCAATCGTCGCTGGCCGTGTGCTACGCGGCCAGTCGCGCGATGCAGCCCAGCACGAGTTTCGTGAACTCGCCCTGCACGCGCTGCGTGGTGTCCATCACTTCCTGATGCGTGAGCTTCTGTTTGAGGATGCCGGCGGCCATGTTGGTGATGCAGGAGATGCCGAGAACCGGGATGCCCATGTGCGACATGGCGATCACCTCGGGCACGGTCGACATGCCCACCGCGTCGGCACCGAGGACGCGGAACGCGCGGATTTCGGCGGGAGTTTCGTACGTCGGTCCGGAGAGGGCGAGGTAGACGCCTTCCTGAAGTTTGAGGTCCATCGCGCCGGCCACTTCTTTGGCGATGTTGCGCAGCGCCTCGGGATACGCCTCGGACATGTCGGGAAAGCGCACGCCGAGATCTTCGACATTCGGGCCGCGCAGAGGATTCATCCCCATGAAGTTGATGTGATCGGAGATCAGCATCAGATCGCCGGCCTGATACGACGTGTTCACGCCGCCGGCGGCATTGGTGACGATCAGCTTCCTGATTCCGAGCTTGCCGAGGACGCGCGAGAGGAACATCACCTCGCTCATTTCGTAGCCTTCGTAGAAGTGCACGCGGCCCTGCATCACCGCGACCGCTTTGCCGTTTGCGCGGCCGAGGAGGAGGCGGCCCTGATGTCCGAGCACGGTCGACGCTTTCGCGCCCGGGATCTCGCCGTACGGAATCGCGGTCTCGACTTCGATCGCGTCGACGACGTGTCCGAGGCCGGAGCCGAGGATCACTCCCACTTCGGGCTGCAGCGAGGACTTGCTGCGGATGTACGAGACGGCGGTGTTGATGGCGTCGATCATGGCGGCGGAAGGATAAAGGAGAACGCGTTCATTGACATCACTCTCCCGCTCGTTCATAAAGCTGGCGCGGTTCACACCACAAAAAACGAGCGGAGAGAACGATGGATCGTTTCACGGGCCTGATCGGATTTTTTGCGATTCTGGTGATTGCCTGGTTGATCTCGACGAATCGGAAGGCCATCAAATGGCGTCCTGTGGGCTGGGGCCTCCTGCTGCAGATCGTCGTGGCGATCCTCGTGCTGAAAGGCCGGCAGATCGCGGCGCTCTTCGCATCGGTGGCGCCGCCGCTCGAGCAGTATGGCGCGGCGCTGTTGTTCATCGTGATCGCGATTCTCGTCACGCAGATCGCGAAACGCATTCCTCCCGGCGGCGCGCGCACCGGCCTCTGGGCCGTCTTCGGAATCGTCTCGCTCTATCTCTTCCTCGCGTTCAATCTGCTCGCGTATCTCTTCGAGACGATGAAGCACGTGGTCAACAGTCTCATTGGCTACACGCAGGAAGGCTCGAAGTTCGTGTTCGGCGAGCTCGGTGCGCAGAACAGTAAGCTCGGCTTCGTCTTCGCGACGCAGGTGCTGCCGACGATCATCTTCATCGCCTCGATCTTCGCGATCCTTTATTACGTCGGCGCGATGCAGCTGGTGGTGAAGTTCTTCGCGAAGATGATGACGCGCTTCATGGGCGCGTCCGGCGCGGAGTCGACGTCCGTCGCCGCGTCGATCTTCATGGGACAGACCGAGGCGCCGCTGACGATCCGTCCGTTCCTTCCGGAGATGACGCGCTCGGAGCTCATGACCATCATGACCGCCGGCATGGCCCACATCTCGGGCGGCATCATGGCGGCCTACGTGCTCGTGGCCAAGGTGGACGTGATTCACCTGCTCACGGCCGTGATCATGACCGCGCCCGGCGCGATTATGATGGCCAAGCTGATCGTGCCCGAAGAGGAAGTGCCGAAGACGGGCGGCGACGTCGAGGTGGTCGTTCCGAAGCAGGACGTGAACATCATCGACGCGGCCGGCCGCGGCGCGATCGAAGGTCTGCATCTGTCGCTGAACGTGGCCGGCATGCTCATCGCGTTCATCGCGCTGGTTGCTCTGGTGAACGGAATCTTCGGCTACGTGCACACGCTCTGGGCGGCGTTCCCGGCCAGTCTCGATCTCGTGCTCGGGTTCATCTTCCGCCCGATCGCCTGGATGATGGGCGTGTCGTGGAAGGACAGTCTCACGGTTGGAAATCTCCTCGGCACGCGCATGGTGCTGAACGAGTTCGTGGCGTTCGTGAAACTCGGCGAGCCGGGAATCGGCAACACGCTCGATCCGCGCAGCTTCGTGATCGTGACGTACGCGCTCTGCGGCTTCGCGAACTTCTCGTCGATCGCGATTCAGATCGGCGGCATCGGCTCGCTCGCGCCATCCCGCCGCGGCGATCTCGCCCGTCTCGGCCTGCGCGCCATGATCGCCGGCACGCTCGCGAACTTCCTCACCGCGACCATCGCCGGCATGCTGCTCTAGCCGCGCCGGTGCGCGTCGTTTCCTGCGAACGCGCTCGCGATTTCACGCGGGCGCGTTTTGTTTTAACGCAGTTTCGCCAGCAATTCGCGCATGTCGGCGGGGATCTCGGCGCGGATGGTGATGGTCTCGCCGGTTCGCGGATGGACGAAGGTGATGCGTTCCGCGTGCAGCATCTGCCGGGTGAGCGACGACAGCGCGTTCTGTAATCGCTTCTCCGGGATCCCTTTCCACTGCGGACCCGAATAAAGCGGATCGCCGACGATCGGGTGTCCGAGGTGCTTCATGTGCACGCGGATCTGATGCGTGCGACCGGTATGGAGCCGGCAGCGGAGGAGCGAGGTGGCGCGCAGTCGTTCCAGCACTTCGTAATCGGTGATCGCGCGTCGTCCCTCCGCGACCACGGCCATGCGCTTGCGATCGCGCGGGTCGCGTCCGATCGGTGCGTCGATCGTTCCGCGCTCATTCGATGGGGTCCCATACACCATCGCGACGTACTCCTTCCGGACGCGCTCCGTGTTCCAGTCGGCGGTGAGCTTGCGGTGTGCTTCATCGTTCTTGGCGATGATCATCACGCCGCTGGTGTCTTTGTCGAGGCGATGCACGATGCCGGGACGGAGTTCGCCGCCGATGCCGCTGAGATCGCGCACGTGAAAGAGCAACGCGTTGACGAGCGTCCCGTCGGCATGGCCCGCGGCCGGATGGACGACGAGACCGGGCGGCTTGTCAACGACCGCGACGTCGCCGTCGTCAAAGAGGATCGTGAGGGGCAGATCCTGCGACGCGACGGTCGATGCCGCCGGTTCCGGCACCTCGAGCTCGATGCGTTGTCCGGTGGCGATGCGTTGTGAAGGCTTCGAGATGGTGTGGCCGTCGATGCGCACACGATCTGCAAGGACGAGGCGCGCGAGCGCGCTTCGGGAATGGTGGGGAAACAACTCGCCGAGGGCACGGTCGAGGCGGAGGCCGTCGAGCTCGGTGGGGATGATGGCGGCCTCGTTCGTCACGCGTGAGAAGTATACGAATCGCTTTACGCGATACAGGAGTAGGAGGGAGTGACGAAGTACGATGTTGGTCCGTATACGTTCGGTGACATTGAGTTTGGAGTGAAGCGCGATTCGTTTAGAATGCGCCCGCAGCATATTGGTTATCTGGTAGTCTGATCCGACATATCAAGCTGTTGTTAAAGGGGAGAATATGTTCATGAAGAAATTTGGTGTCGCGGCGGCAATGGCCCTTTTCGCCGTCAGCGCGTCCGCGAGCAACTTCCGCGGCGCCGACCAGGTGTACATCCCGGCCGCCGGACACTTTCAGGGCTCGAGCGGTGTGTTCATTTCCGATGTGTACATCGCCAATCTGAGCTCTGATGAAGTCTCGGTCTCGGTCATCTACCAGCCGCTCGGTGCTGGTGGCGGCACGGGCCAGGAATTCCGTGATGCGATCCAGCTCAAGGGCTACGAGCGCAAAGAGCTCCTCGACTTCTTCCGTAATGCCAATGCCGGCGTCAACCTCCAGGGCAACGTCTTCGGCCAGCTGATCTTCAACGGCTGCAAGAAGGGCGTCAGCTGCGGTCCCGAGACGCAGGATCCGGATGGCGTCAGCGCGAACTTCCGCAACATCAGCGCGACCAGCCGCATCTACCAGATCCCGAACAACGCGCCGGCCAATCCGCCGACCACGGGCCAGCTCTTCACCGGTATCCCCTGGTACAACTTCGTCAGCTCGCTCCAGAACAACGAGCAGCTCGACAAGGTCTTCATCACCGGCATCACCCAGACCGGTACGGCCGGCCAGGCCGGAACGTTCCGCACGAACATCGGCCTCATCAACGCGTCGCAGTACTCCCACACCACCATCAAGGTGAAGGCGTACCAGGGCACGCTCACCGAAGCCGACAAGAAGGGTGAATACACCACCGACCTCGGCCGCCTCGGCAACGTGCAGCTCGGCTTCTCGCAGATGTTCCCGAACCTGACCGGCGCGAACTACTTCGTGACCGTCGAGCAGCTCAACAACGGCGCGGAACCCGATGCCCCTTCGGGTTGCATCCAGGGCTGCCCGGCGTTCCTCGCGTACGGTTCGGTCCTCGACAACCTGTCGGGCGACGCGACCACGCTCGAGGCGCAGTACCTCGTGCCGCTCAGCGACGACGCCCTCGGCGTGATCTACCCGAAAGAGGGTGGCAAGATCGCCGTCAAGCGCAGCGTCCGCCACTAACACCGTTACTTCTCGTTTCGCAGGAAGGCCGCATCGCAAGATGCGGCCTTTTTGTTTTCATCCGTTTTCCTTTCCGCTACGACCGGGCGTCTACACTCGTGCACACGCATGAGAAACCTGGTTGTTGCCGTTCTGCTGCTCGTTTGCGCGTGGTCCGCCCGCGCCGATGACCTCGACGATTCGCGCCGCTTTCAGAAGGCGGCCATGGATGCGTATCAGGCGAAGAACCACGTCGCGTTTCTCGAAAACATCCGCAAGGCCTCCGACCTGCGGCCGCAACATCCGACGCTCCTTTATCAATTGGCCGCGGCGCTCGATCTGAACGGCAGACGCGATGAGGCGGTGCGCGTGCTGGAGCGGATCGCGGCGATGGGCTTCGTCTATGACGTCGCCAAAGACTTCAGCGACGCGAAGTACAAGAGGGTTGCGAAGCGCTTCGAGGCGAATGCGCGTCCGATCGGTACGGCGAAGAGCGAGCTGACGATCGAGCGTCAGGGTCTCATTCCGGAAGGGATGGCCTTCGACGGCAAACGTTTCTTCGTCAGCAGCGTGCGCACGAAGAGCATCTTCGTCATCGATCCGAACGGAAAGGTCGAGGAGTTCGCGCACGCTCCGTACGGCGTCTTCGGCATGGTTGCGGATCCGAAGCGCGGCGTGTTGTGGGCCGTCGCCTCCGCGTCTCCGACGACCGAGGGATACGTCGCGGAAGAGAAGGGGAAGGCGGTGCTCCTGCGCATCGGTCTCTGGACCGGCCGCGTCCTCGAAGTGCTCGAGCCGGCGGATGATGCCGATCATCATTTCGGTGATGTCGCGCTCGCGTCCGACGGCGAGGTGTATGTCAGCGATGCCGTCGGCGCGACGATTCATCGCGTGAACGGCAGCGCGCTCGAACCGTTCGTGCGCGGATCGTTTTCCTCGCTGCAAGGGCTGGCCGTCGTCGGCGGCGTGATCTTCGCGGCTGATTATTCGAAAGGCATTCTCGCGATCGATCGCCGCACGCGCGACGTGCACACGCTGCGCGTTCCGAGCACCGCCTCGGTTCTCGGCATCGACGGCCTGTATGCGGCCGGCGAGAAGACGCTCATCGGCACGCAGAACGGAACGAATCCGTTTCGCATCGTGCGCATCGAGCTCGACCGCAGCGGGCTCGCCGTTGCGTCGGTGACGACGCTGCTGGCGAACAGCAGTCTCATGGGCGATCCGACGCTGGGCGTCGTGGCAAACGAGCGCTTCTATTTCAACGGCAATGCGCAGTGGGATTTATTCGGCAATGACGGTAGAATCGCAGACCCGTTGAAGCTGAAAGAAGCCGTCGTCCTGTCGGTGCCTTTGCGCTGACGAGGTAGGGAATCGTCTGGAGACGTGACCGCGTTGTAACGGCTCGCGTAGGCGTGTTAGTATCTCGACGGCTTTCGAGCAGGTCTTTCGAAAGCGGCCGATTCGGCCGCTTTTTTTGTTGATGGGGCGAATATTCGGAGCAGATGAGCGGAATTCCTGAACAGATCGAGCAACAGATCCAGAAGATCGTCGAGTCCGAGGGACTCGAGCTCGTCCATATCGATTACCGGAAGCAGGGGCGCGGTTACCTTCTGCGGGTGGACATCGATCGAGACGGGGGAGTGACGATCGATGACTGCTCACTCGTTTCTCAACAGGTTTCCACGTGGCTCGACGTCGAGGACCCGATTCCGGCGGAATTCGAGCTGCAGGTTTCATCGCCCGGCCTGGACCGGAAGTTCTACAAGCCGTCCGACTACGAGAAGTTCGTGGGACGGCTGGTGCGCGTGAAGACGAGCAAGCCCGTACGCGGGCTGCATGTGATCGTCGGACGACTCAAGGAGTACGACGGAGCGAACGTCACCGTCACGGATCCGGTCATGAAAAAAGACCCGGATTACGTCATTCCTCTGGCCGACATCAAGGAAACACGACTGGAAGTGGAGATCTGATGTTCAACGACAAAGATATCAAGGCCCTTGCATACGAGAAGTCGATCGAAGTCGATCGCGTGTACAAGGCGCTCGAGGACGCGCTGTCGACCGCGGCACGCAAGTACTACAAGACGCGCGAGCCGCTGGAAGCGGTGCTCGACCGCAATGGCGGTGGAGTGACGATCTTCGCGGTCAAGGAAGTCGTCGAGAACGAGGATCAGATCGAAGATCCGCAGGCTCAGTGGACGCTCGATCAGGCCCGCAAGGTCGATCAGAACGCGCAGACCGGCGGCACGATCCGTCTGGATCACATCACCAAGGAAGTGGTCGACGTCGTCCGCGACCAGAACACGCAGATCCGCACCTACGAAGCCCAGAAGATCGACTCCGAAGTCGAGCAGGGCGACGAGGTGAAGATCCCGCTCACGAAACCGCCCGACGAGCTCGGACGCATCGCCGCGCAGTCGGCCAAGCAGGTCCTGTATCAGAAGGTCCGCGAGGCCGAGCGCGAGAAGGTGTTCAACGAGTTCAAGGACAAGATGGGCGAGCTCGAGAACGGCTATGTGAAGCGTTTCGAGCGCGGCGACATGATCATCGATCTCAACGGCAAGACCGAGGGGATCATCCCGCGTCATCACCAGTCGCGCGCCGAGCGTTACTCGCAGGGCGATCGCATCAAGGCGGTCATCGTCGACGTGCACACGCAGCCGAAGGGGCCGCAGGTCGTGCTCTCGCGCACCGATCCGCGCCTGCTCATCAAGCTTTTCGAAATGGAAGTGCCGGAGATTTACGACGGAACGGTCGTGATCAAGGGCGCGGTGCGCGAGCCGGGCGAGCGCGCGAAGATCGCGGTCATGTCGCGCGAGCGCGACGTCGATCCCGTCGGCGCGTGCGTCGGCATGAAGGGCTCGCGCGTGCAGTCCATCATCCGCGAGCTCCGCGGCGAGAAGATCGACATCATTCCCTGGAACGACGACGTCGTGAACTACGCGCAGAACGCACTGGCGCCGGCGAAGATCACGCGCGTCTCGGTGACGAGCGACGAGCAGGCGCATCGCCCGCACCTCGACGTCATCGTCGACAACGATCAGCTCTCGCTGGCCATCGGCAAGCGCGGTCTGAACGTGCGTCTCGCGGCGGAGCTGATCGGCGCGAAGATCGACATCAAGTCGGAAGAAGAAGTGAAGGGCGAGGTCGCCGACGCACTCGCGGCCATGCTGCAGGAAGCGATGGCGGAATCCCGCGCGCAGACGAATGTCCGCGACATCGAGAACCTTCCGGCCGAGTGGGCGACGATGCTCGAAGACGCCGGCTACGACGATCTCGACTCGGTGATCAACGCCTCGGTCGAAGACCTCACCGCGATCGAAGGGGTCGACGAGGAGATGGCCGGCCAGATGATCGAGCTCGCGCGCAAGCATGAGCAGGTCGAAGAGTCGGTCGGCGGCTCCACCGAAGACGAAGACGAAGAAGAAGAATCAGCAGACGAAGAATCGGAAGAATCAGAAGAGGAAGCTTCGGACGAGGAACAGACCGAAGCTTCAGGCGAGTGAGAGCTGTCCGCTGCTAGCTCCGCGCTCGGATGAGCCGCGGAGCTCGCAGCACGAGCGGCGGCACATCCGAGAGCAAGAGTTCCCAAGGAGATTGAATGGCGGCAGCAAAGATCAAAGTGAGCGACATCGCGAAGAGGATGGGCAAGTCCGAGAAGGACATGATCTTCCAGCTTCAGTCGCTCGGCGCCGATATCACGGATCCGAATCAGGTCCTCGAACCTGAAGTGATCCAGGCGCTCCTCACCGGCAAGAAGCTGGTCACGCGTTCGCGCAGCGTCATCATGCGCGAGGACAAGCCTCAGCCGGAAAAGAAGAAAGAAGCGGTTCGGCCCCCGCGTCCGATCGTGCAGCCGCCTGTCCGTAAGAAGGCCGAGCAGCCGAAGGTCGAAGAGCCGACCGTTGCTGCACCGCCTCCGGTGATCATCCAGGAGTTCGTCGACGCCGCCGAGGCCGAGGAGCGCGCAGCAGCGCAGGCTCCGGCCACGCCGGAAAAGGCGAAGAAGGTTGCGGAGACTCCGGTCACCGTTCCTGCGCCAGCCGAGGAACCTGCCGCCGCCGCTGCTGCAGCCGTCGAGACTCCTGCTCCTGCAGAAGCTCCGGCTCCTGCCGCCGCTGCCGCGCCGGCACCGTCGCCGCAGCCGGCCGCGCCGCCTGCTCACGTTCCGCACACACCTCACGCGCCGCAGCATCCGAGCGCACGCCGCCCGACCGGTCCGACCGGACCTCGTGCGCGCGCGCCGCAGGGTCCGCGTCCGAACTACGCCGGCCAGACGCCGGCCATGCCGCCGCAACAGCAGCGTCCCGCGGGACCAGGTGCAGGACCGGGTGGTCCGCGTCCGGGTGGTCCGATGGGCGCGCGTCCGGCGGGTCCCGGTGGCCCGCGTCCGATGGGACCGGGCGGTCCGCGTCCCGGCGGTCCGGGTGGACCTGGTGGTCCGCGTCCGGGTGGTCCGATGGGCGCACGTCCTTCGGGTCCGGGCGGCATGCGCGGTCCGGGTGGACCGGGTGGTTCGCGTCCGAGCGGCCCTGGCCGTCCGCCGCTGGTCACGCCGGCGCCGACCGGTCCGGGACCGAACATCATCCGTCGCAAGAAGGAAGATGATCGTCCCGAGGATCACGATAAGAAGAAGGGGAAACGCGGGACGAAGACCGTTCGCACGGCGGAGTTCGATCAGGACCTGCTGACGAAGGGACCGTTCTCCGGCACGCAGATCATCAATGACGACATCGGTCCGGACATCGTGTTGCCGGATGAAGAGCCGAAGAAGATCTCGTCGCGCCGCGACGCGCGCAAACAGACTTCCAACGCGAAGGTGCTCGAGTTCAAGCGTCCGACCGGCAAGGTCGCGCTGACCGAGGGTGTCGCCGTGAAGGAGCTGGCCGAGAAGCTCGATGTCAAAGCGAGCGATCTCATGAAGCACCTCTTCATGAAGAAGGGCCTGATGGTCTCGATCAATCAGCCCCTCGGCGCGGAGCTCGCGCTCGAAGTCGCCCGCGAGCTCGGTATCGACGCCGAGATGGTCTCGTTCGAAGAGGCCGTCGAACTCGAAGCGATGGAGCGCAGCGAAGGCACCGGCACCGTGCCGCGCGGCCCGGTCATCACGGTCATGGGTCACGTCGACCATGGCAAGACCTCGCTGCTCGACGCCATTCGTGAAACCAACGTCGCGGGCGGCGAAGCCGGCGGCATCACGCAGCACATCGGCGCGTATCACGTCGACAAGCGCGGTCGGAAGATCGTCTTCCTCGACACGCCGGGCCACGAGGCCTTCACGATGATGCGTGCCCGCGGTGCGAAGGTGACGGACATCGTCATCCTCGTGGTCGCGGCCGACGACGGCGTCATGCCGCAGACGAAGGAAGCCATCGATCACGCCCGCGCCGCGAAGGTGCCGATGATCGTGGCCATCAACAAGATCGACAAGCCGAACGCGAACATCGAGCGCGTCCGCCGCGAGCTCTCCGAGGCGAACGTTCTCGTCGAGCAGTGGGGTGGTGACGTGGTCTCGGTCGAAGTCTCGGCCGTGAAACGTCAGGGCATCGACGATCTCCTCGACATGATTCTGCTCACCGCGGACATGCTCGATCTCAAAGCCAATCCCGAACTTCCGGCCAAGGGCGTCGTGCTCGAAGCGAAGAAGGAAGTCGGCCGCGGCATCGTGGCCACGCTGCTCGTGCAGGACGGCACGTTGAAGATCGGCGATCCGTTCTTCTCCGGCCAGACGTGGGGTCGCGTTCGCGCGATGACCGACGAGCGTGGCAAGCGCATTCAGGAAGCGGGTCCGGCCACACCGGTGCAGCTGACCGGTCTCGACGAAGTGCCGAACGCGGGCGACACGCTCGCCGTGGTCGACGACGAGACGCAGGCGCGCATGATCGGTCAGCTCCGTCAGGAGAAGGCGCGTGAAGCGGCGCAGCAGAAGGGCGGCCGCATGTCGCTCGATCAGCTGTTCCAGCGCATGCAGGCCGGCGGCGTGAAGGATCTGAACGTCATCATCAAGGCAGACGTGCAGGGCTCGGTCGAAGTGCTGAACGAGACCGTGCGCAAGCTGTCGACCGCCGAGGTCAAAGTCAACGTGATCCACTCCTCGGTGGGCGCGATCTCGACCAACGACGTGCTCCTCGCCACCGCGTCGGACGCCATCGTGGTCGGCTTCAACGTCCGCCCCGAGAGAAACGCCGCGGAGCTCGCCGACAAAGAAGGCGTCGATGTGCGCCTCTACACCGTCATCTACAACCTGGTCGACGACATCAAGGCGGCCATGGTCGGGCTCCTCGATCCGAAGTTCCAGGAAGTCTTCCAGGGACGCGCGGAAGTGCGCAACACGTTCAAGGTGCCGAAGGCGGGCGTCATCGCCGGCTGCATGGTCACCGAGGGCACCATCCCGCGCACCGCAAGCGTCCGCCTGCTGCGCGACAACCGCGTCATCCTCGAAGGCAAGATCAGTTCGCTCCGCCACTTCAAGAACGACGTCGCGGAAGTCCGCCAGGGCTTCGAATGCGGCATCGGTATCGAGAGGTTCCAGGACGTCAAAGTCGGCGACATCATCGAAGCCTTCAAGACCGAGACGATCGCGCCCGCGCTGTCGTCGTAACCGTCAGAGTGTCATCCCGTGTTTGCGCACGGGATGACACGCGTCGATCTTCGACGCTCTCATCATGATCGTCGCTGTCGCCCTTTTCGAGATCCACATCGAGTTCGCGCAGTCGCTCAAAGACAAGCGCCAGGTCGTACGCTCGCTGAAGGATCGGCTGCGGCACACGTTCAAATGCTCGGCGAACGAAGTCGGGCTGCAGGACCTGCATCAGCGGGCGCGGCTGGCGGTCTCGTTCATCGCAGACCGGCAGGACTCGGCAGACTCATTGCTGGATAAGATTCAGAATTACGTCGAGTCGCATTCCGACGCCGTGCTCGCGGGCTGGACCAGCGAGAAGCTCGACTTCGACGAGAACGCAGACTTATGAAGAAGACACGCCGTACCTCACGCGTAGGCGAGAACGTTCGCGACGCGCTCGTGCAGGTTCTCCGCAGCGATCTCCGCGATTTCGACATCGGCTGGAACTCCATCAGCGAAGTGGAGGTCAGTCCCGATCTCCATTACGCCCGCGTCTACATCACCGGGCTGAAGGAAGACGACGCGAAGAAGACCGTCGAAGAGCTGCGCCAGCGCGCCGGCCAGGCGCGTTACGCACTCGGCAAACGCATCCACCTGCGCTACACCCCCGAGCTCGATTTCCGCTACGACGAGACGGCCATGCGTGCGCTGCGCGTCGAAACGCTGCTGCGCGAGGTGATGCCGCCAGCGTCCGAGCAGAACGGGGACGACGAGAGCGGCAACGACGAGAGCGAAAACGAAGAGGCGCCCGAGCCGGAACGCGAGGAGTAGCTACTCCTTCACGAAGACCGCTTCGCGGTAATACTTCAGTTCCGCGATCGACTCCTCGATGTCCGCGAGCGCACGATGCAGCTCCTGCTTCGGCGGCGGGCAGTACTTCCCCTCGTACCACTCGTTCACCAGCACCTTGATCGAGCTGACGTCGACGACCTTGTAGTGCAGGTAGTCGTGCAGCGCCGGCATGTACTTCGCGAGAAAGCGCTTGTCCTGGCCGATGGAGTTGCCGCAGAGCGGGGCGGTCTTGGCGTAGCAGTGCTTCCGGACGAAGCGGAGCGTCTGTTCTTCTGCATCCGAGACGCTCACGCCTTCCGCGCGCACGCGCTCGAGCAGTCCGCTCGCGCCGTGCGTGCGCTGGTTCCAGGCGTCCATCTTCGCGAGGCGTGCCTCACTCGCCTTGATGGCGATGACCGGACCACGGGCGATGATCTCGAGGTCGTAGTTCGTGACGATCGTGGCGATCTCGAGCAGCACATCCTTCGCCGGGTCGAGACCCGTCATCTCGCAATCGATCCAGACCAGATGTTTCCTGCTTTTCTTGGTGGCCATACGCGGCGCGCATTCTATCCGGCCACGACTTTCACTCCGCGCCAGAACGCGATCCTTCCTTCGATCTCCCTGGCCGCCTCTTTCGGCGCCGGGTAAAACCAGGCCGCATCCTTGTTGACCGCGTCGCCGACCACGACGTCGTAATAGCTGGCGATTCCTTTCCAGGGGCAGGTGGTGTGCGTGGAACTGGCGCGGAGGTGGGTCGCGTCGACGGCGGAGGCGGGGAAGTAGTGGTTGCCTTCGATGACGATCGTGTCGTCGCTCTCGGCGATGGTGGTGTCGTTCCAGATCGCTTTCATCGCCGCGGATGCTCTCACGGGCCAGAAATTTGAACAAGTTCAGAAAAGCCCTTGACGATCTCCGCGCATGGCCCTAAGTTACTTTTGAACATGTTCAAGAAATTCGACGCGTAAGGAGAACTTCCATGGTCGTCGGCACCTATCTCACCTATCTCGCCATCAGCATCACCGTCACGATCTGGGTGGCCCGGACCCTTCACCGGAACGGACGGGTCTTCCTCGTCGACTCGTTTCACGGCAACACGGCGCTCGCGGAGTCGGTCAATCACCTGCTCGTGGTCGGCTTCTATCTGATCAACGTCGGGTTCGTGGCGCTGGCGCTGCAGTTTGGGCAGCGGGCCGTCAGCCTCGAGCAGTCGATCGAGATCCTCAGCACGAAGATCGGCATCGTGCTGCTGGTCCTCGGCGTGATGCACTTCTTCAACATCCGCGTGATCTCCGGCATGCGCCGCCGCGCGATCGAAAGCGCGCGTCCGCCGGTGCGTCCGCAGGCGACCGTTCCGCCGCCGCCGGTCGGAGCGTGAGGAACGAAGCCCATGGTCACCACGCTCTACATCCTCTACGACGCGCGCTGCGGACTCTGTTCGCGCGTTCGCGAGTGGTCGCTCCTGCAGCCGGCATTCGTCACGCTCGACTTCATCCCCGCCGGCTCGGAGCGCGCACGCACGCTCTTTCCCACGCTGGCGCACGAGGTGACGCCGTCGGAGCTCGTGGTGGTCACGTCGGAAGGGGAGGTCTACTTCGACACCGAGGCGTGGATCGTCTGCCTGTGGGCTCTGCGGGAGTATCGGGCGTGGTCGCGGCGCTTCGCCAGCGGACCGCTGCGACCGCTCGCGCGCACCGCGTGGCATCTGATCTGTGAGAACCGCGCCGCGCTGTCGCGCATGTTTTCGCTCCGCAGCGATGAAGAAATCGCACGACGCCTCGGCGCGCAGCCGGCGCCGGCGTGCGAATGGAACTGAAGGAGAACGCCATGAAGATCGTCATTCCCGGAGGCTCCGGCCATCTCGGCTACCTGCTCGCCCGTCATTTCCGCGATCGCGGTGACGACGTCACGATTCTCAGCAGAACGCTCGACAGCCGCAGTGCCGTGCGCGACGCGCGCTGGCTCGGCATTCACATCGTTCCGTGGGATGGCCGTACGCGCGGCGACTGGGTCGGCGCCATCGACGGCAGTGACGTGGTCATCAATCTCGCCGGGCGAAGCGTGAACGCGCGTTACGACGCCGAGACCCGCGCGGAGATCATCGACTCGCGCGTCGAATCGACGCGGATCGTCGGTGACGCCATCGCGCGGGCCACGTTTCCTCCGCGCGTCTGGTTGCAGATGAGCACCGCCACGATCTACGCGCATCGCTATGAACCTGCCGCGGATGAATCGACGCCGATCGTCGACGAGCAGCATCCTGACTGGCAGTTCAGCATCGACGTCGCGCGGGCGTGGGAGCTCGCGCTCGAAGATGCCGACACGCCGCACACGCGCAAGGTCGCGCTGCGCACGGCCATGGTCATGACCGATGACGAAGACGGCGCGTTCGCGCTGATGCGCCGGCACGTGCGCATCGGCTTCGGCCGCTTCGGCGACGGCCAGCAATTCATGTCGTGGATTCACGCCGTCGATTTCGTGCGCGCGGTCGAATTTCTCATCGAGCGCGAAGAGATGAGCGGCGTGGTGAACGTCGCCTCGCCGCATCCGTTGCCGAACGAGGAGTTCATGCACATCCTCAGCAATGCCGTCGGCGGGCGATTCGGCATCCCCTCGAGCGGTTGGCTGCTGGAGCTCGGCGCGTGTCTTTTCCGCACCGAACCGGAGCTCGTGCTGAAGAGCCGCCGCGTGATTCCGATGCGATTGCTCGACGCCGGCTTCACGTTCGAGCTGCCGTTGTGGCAGGACGCGGTCGCGGAACTGGCGACGCGCGAAGAACTGGTCGCCACGTACTGAGGCGGCACCGCGGCGTGACACGCGAATCGAGTTGTTATGCTTCACGCAATGGCCACACCGAAAGCCGAAGAGACGCGGAACCGCATTCTCGACGCGGCGCTGCGTCTCTTCCGCGAGCGTGGGTTCGAGCAGACCACGATGCGCGATGTGGCCGCGGCCGCGGGCGTCGCCACCGGCGCGGCTTACTACTACTACCGCTCCAAGGAAGAGCTGGTGCTGGCGTTCTACCTCCGCACCGACGAGGAGCAGCGGGAGTCGTTCGCGAACGCGATCCAGGCGTCGAAGGAATTGAAAAAACGCCTCGGCGGATTGATCGAGATCAAATTCGCGCAGTTCGAGGAACATCGCAATCTGCTGACGACGCTCCTCAAAGCGGGTGTCGATCCGCGCGATCCGCTCTCGCCGTTCGGCGAGGAAACGCGCGGCGTGCGCGAAGACAACATCGGGTGGTACGCCCGCGCGCTGGAGGGGTCGGATGTGAGCGTGCCGAAGGATCTGGCGCCGCATCTGCCGCGGTTGTTGTGGCTGTATCACATGGGGCTGATCTACTACTGGATCGTCGATCAGTCGCCGGAGCAGCGAAAGACGCGACGGCTCGCCGAGGCCACGCTCGATCTCATCGTGCAACTGCTGAAGGTGGCTTCGTTGCCGCTGATGGGGCCGTTGCGCAAGCGCGCGCTGAAAGTGCTGCGCGCGGTCGAAGAGCCGTGATCTGCACTATCCTACGCGCCGAATGATGCCATCAAAGAAATCCGCCGACGGGGTGCTTCTCGTCGACAAGAAAACCGGAATCACCTCTCACGACGTCGTGGAGCGTTTTCGGCGCCGCGCGAAAGTGAAGAAAGCCGGTCACTCCGGAACCCTCGATCCGCTGGCCACCGGGCTGCTCGTGCTCTGCGTCGGCAAAGCGACGCGCCTGCAGGCGTACCTGATGGGAATGGAGAAAACGTACGAAGGCGTGATCCAGTTCGGCTGGGCCACCGATTCGTACGATGCCTCCGGTACGCCGCTGACGGAGGCGGTCGAGCAGGACGTGAGCCACGTCGACTTCGAGCCGCACGTCGCCAGATTTCGCGGCGAGATCGAACAGATGCCTCCGGCGTTCAGCGCGAAGAAGATCGAAGGCGTTCGCGCCTACGAGCTGGCCCGCAAGGGCGAGGAAGTGAAGCTGCAGCCGAAACGCGTGACCGTCTATGAGTTCACGGTGCTCGAAGTGAGCGGTTCGACGCTGCGCTTTCGGGTCCGCTCTTCCGCCGGCACCTACATGCGCTCGCTCGCGCACGACCTCGGCGCATCGATCGGTGTGCCCGCGCATCTCAAGGAACTGCGGCGCACCGCGATCGGCACGTTTCACGTCGACAAGGCCATCGGCTTCGACAAGATGTCGGAGTCCACTCCGGAGGCGATTCTCGCGGCGCCGCACTTCCAGTCGCTCTCCGAGATCGAGTTGCCGTTGACCGGCCTGCGCATCGACTGGGCGCAGCAGGCGAAGCTGATGCAGGGGCAGGGGATCATTCTCGTGCCGCCGACGCCGGTGACGCGCGCGGAGCTGGTCGCGCTCGGCAATCCGCACGATCAGCTGGTCGGGATCGGCGAGGTCGTGAACGTGTTGCGTGAGGGTGGGCCGGTGGAAGTGAAGCCGAAGGTGATGGTCGCCGGATAGGTCCCGGGTAATTTCGAATCGCGGGATTGTTTTCGGCTGCGCCCCCTGTTATGGTCCGCGGTTCAAAGCCAAAGGTGTATTCAAAAGCAGTGGTTTAACTGACTAAGGAGACGGATTTTGTCCACCACGAAGCAGCAGAAGTCGGACCTCATTAACTCGTATCGCGTTCATGGAACCGATACCGGGTCGCCAGAAGTGCAGATCGCACTCCTCTCGAACCGCATTAGCTATCTGACCGAGCATTTCAAGACCCACGCGAAGGATCACCACTCGCGCCGCGGTCTTTTGAAGCTGGTTGGCCGCCGCCGTCGTTTGCTTGATTACCTCAAGCAGGTCGACGTGGAGCGCTACCGCTCGATCATCGACAAGCTCGGCATTCGTAAGTAAGCGATCCAATCCCGGGGCGGGCGTCGAGCCCGCCCCATGTGTTTTCAGGCCCGAAGCCTGCACGAAATTCCTTCCCGGCCGGATCCCATCGTTCGGCCACAAGCGACAAATCCAACAGCCCGAGGTGATGAGTGGCCTCGCGGCACATCGAAGGAAACAATGGCATTCAAAAGAGAAATGCAGATCGGCGGGAAAACCCTGTCTCTGGAGACGGGTGCGATCGCCAAGCAGGCCAATGGAGCCGTGGTCGTCCGTTATGGCGACACCGTGGTGCTCGCTACCGCCTGCTACAAAGAAGGGAACGTGATCGGCGACTTCATGCCGCTCACCGTTGACTACAAGGAGTACACGTACGCCGGTGGTCGCATCCCGGGCGGCTTCTTCAAACGCGAAGGACGTCCGACCGAAAAGGAAATCCTCACCTCCCGCCTGATCGACC
Source organism: Thermoanaerobaculia bacterium (assembly GCA_036261885.1). Classification (GTDB taxonomy): domain Bacteria; phylum Acidobacteriota; class Thermoanaerobaculia; order Gp7-AA8; family Gp7-AA8; genus QHVT01. Next base: position 735,645 of record DATAJY010000013.1, read on the forward strand.
GTCCCCTCCGCCCCTCGTTCCAGAAGGGCTATCGCCAGGAAACGCAGATCATCGCCCTCGTGCTCTCGGCCGACGGCGAGAACGATCCGGATATCCTGGCCATCAACGCCGCCTCGGCCGCGCTCACCTCGTCCGAGATCCCGTTCCTGCATCCGATCAGCGCCGTGCGCGTCGGCTATGTGAACGGGGAGATCGTCATCAACCCGACCAATTCGCAGCGCGACCTCTCCGACCTCGACCTCGTCGTGGCCGGCACCGAGACCGCGATCGTGATGGTCGAGGCGGGTGCACGTGAAGTGGACGAGAAAGTCGTCCTCGACGCGTTCGATGCCGCGCACGCGGAGATCAAACGTCTCTGCCAGCTCCAGAACGAGCTGCGCGCCGACGTCGGCAAGGAAAAGATCACCGTCGAGTACAAGCCGAAGTTCACCGAAGAACTGCTCGAGGAACTGCTGTCGCAGCACGGCGCCGCGCTCGAAGCGGCCATGCAGACCAGCGGCAAGTTCGCGCGTTACGACGCGATCAAGGCCGTCAAGAAGCAGATCATCGAAGGCGTGCCGGCCGAAGACCTCGAGAAGGTCGCCGCCGTGACCGCTGCCTTCGGCGAGATGGAAGTGAAGATCTTCCGCAATCTCATGCTGGAGAAGAACACGCGCGTCGACGGCCGCCGCTTCGACGAGATCCGTCCGATCTCGATCGACCTCGGCGTGCTCCCGCGTACGCACGGCTCGGCCATCTTCACGCGCGGCGAGACGCAGGCGCTCGTCACCGTGACGCTGGGCACTCCGCAGGAAGCGCAGAAGATCGAAGACTTCGAAGGCGAGACCTTCCAGCGCTTCATGCTCCACTACAACTTCCCGCCGTTCTCGGTCGGAGAAGTGAAGTTCCTGCGCGGTCCCGCGCGCCGCGAGATCGGCCACGGCAATCTCGCCCGCCGCGCGCTCGCGCCGCTTCTGCCGCCGGAAGACGAATTCGCCTACACCATCCGCATCGTCTCCGACATCCTCGAGTCCAACGGCTCTTCGTCGATGGCCTCGGTCTGCGGCGGCTCGCTGGCCATGATGCAGGCCGGTGTTCCGCTGCGCTCGGCGGTCGGCGGCGTGGCCATGGGCCTCGTCTCCAGCGACGACAACAGCAAGCACGCCATCCTCACCGACATCGCCGGCATGGAAGACCATGAAGGCGACATGGACTTCAAGGTGGCGGGCACGAAGAACGGCATTACCGCGCTGCAGATGGACATCAAGGTGTCTGGTCTGTCGCGCGAGGTGATGGCCAAAGCGCTCGAACAGGCGAAGGCCGGCCGTCTCTACATCATTGAAAAGATGGATGCGGCGATCTCGAAGCCGAGCGAAGAGCTCTCCGAGTTCGCACCGCGCCTTTACACGATTCAGATTCCGAAGGACCGCATCCGCGACGTCATCGGCTCGGGCGGCAAGACCATCCGCTGGATCGTCGAAGAGACCGGCACGAAGATCGACGTCGAAGACGACGGCAAGGTCACGATCGCCTCGACCGACGCCAAGTCGGCCGAGCGCGCCATCGACATCATCAAGGGCCTCACCGCTTCTCCGGAAGTCGGCACGAACTACAAAGGCACGGTCAAGCGCATCGAGCCGTACGGAGCATTCGTCGAGATCCTCCCGGGTCAGGACGGACTGCTGCACATCAGCGAGATGGCGCACACCCGCGTCGGCCAGGTGACCGATCTCTTCCAGCTCGGCGACGAAGTGGAAGTGCAGGTCGTCGGCATCGAAGCGGAGACGGGCAAGATCCGTCTGTCGCGCAAGCCGCTCCTCCCGCCGCCCACCGAAGAGGAACTGGCGGCCGCGCGCGAGCGCGAGTCGCGTGGTCCTCGCGGTCCGCGTGAAGGAGGAGATCGCGGTGGCGACCGCGGTGGTTTCCGCGGCGGCGATCGTGATCGTGGTCCGCGTCGTGATGGCGGTGGCGATCGCGGCGGATTCCGCGGCGGTGATCGCGATCGCGGCCCGCGCCGTGACGACCGTGGCCCGCGTCGCGATGATCGCGGCCCCCGCCGCGACGATCGCGCTCCCCGCGAAGGCGGTCATCACGAAGGTGGCGGTCACCAGGAAGGTGGCAGCAACCAGGGTGGTGGCAACCAGGGCGGCGGCAGCAACGAAGGCAGCAGCGAGTAACGAGCCAGCGATTCACGAAAACGAGAGGCGGGCCGAAAGGCCCGCCTCTCCTGTTTTTCGCGCTCTCGTTACGGCGCGATCCCGATGGAATCCACCCACACTTGTGTTCCACGGGTTTCGATCTTGCCTGCGCGCGAATGCGCGCGTCTTCGGGACGGACGAAAGTGAGAGAGGCGAGCGCAGAACGCTCGCCTCTCGCCGCGCTCCCGTTACGGCGCGATCCCGATGGAATCCACCCACACTTGTGTTCCGCGGGTTTCGATCTTGCCTGCGCGCGAATGCGCGCGTCTTCGAGACGGACGAAAGTGAGAGGCGAGCGCAGAACGCTGGCCTCTCGCCGCGCTCTCGTTACGGCGCGATCCCGATGGAATCCACCCACACTTGTGTTCCACGGGTTTCGATCTTGCCTGCGCGCGAATGCGCGCGTCTTCGAGACGGACGAAAGTGAGAGGCGAGCGCAGAACGCTCGCCTCTCGCCGCGCTCTCGTTACGGCGCGATCCCGATGGAATCCACCCACACTTGTGTTCCGCGGGTTTCGATCTTGCCTGCGCGCGAATGCGCGCGTCTTCGGGACGGACGAAAGTGAGAGAGGCGAGCGCAGAACGCTCGCCTCTCGCCGCGCTCTCGTTACGGCGCGATCCCGATGGAATCCACCCACACTTGTGTTCCCCGGGTTTCGATCTTGATGGACGTGATGTCCTGTCCTTCCAGACCGACGAGAGACGCGGGGACCTCGAGTCGCGTCCAGACATCGGAAGATGGATTGGCTCCCATGTAAACGGCCGTGCTCTCTCCACCGATGCCGGTGCTCCCCCAGTACGCCGATCCGCTGAGCGTGCCGGCGTACCAGGTGATCTTGATCTCGCTCAGCGTCGCGCAGCCGGTGGGCATCACGTAGGTGATGAGATCGGTGCCGTTGTCGACGTACAGCGACAGGTCGTCGACGCGCACCACGCTGATCGGCGAGGCACCGAAGAACGGATAGGCGAGCGACAGCGTTCCGTGCGCGGCCTGCGAGTAATACCACTCGCCGTACGAGAGGTACGAGCCGACCGGAATGTCGTCGTCGATCCAGACGTCGTCGGTCGACGGGATGGACGGCTGCGACGGGACGCTCGGCAGGCAGCCGACGTCGTCGGTGCCGACATGATCGAACCAGGTACGTCCGTCATACGTTTCGATCTGAATCCACTCGAGTGGCTGCCCCTGCATGTTGAGCGGGCTGGAGATCGGAACTTCGAGACGCGTCCAGGTGCCGCCGGTCGGGATGTTGCCGCGGCGGAACTTCGTGCCGCCGCTGATCAGGTTGTCGCCCCAGTAGACGACGGCGGTGCGGAACGTCGAGCGATACGTGACCTTGATTTCGCGCGGCATGTCGCACGGGTCGGTGAGCACGTAGAAGACGGCCTTGCCGCTGCCGAACTTCAGAATCTCGTTGATGCCCTCGATGCGCAGGGAGTTCGTTCCGGCGCCGTTGAGCACGAACGATTGCGAGCCGGTTGCGTACTGCGAGGTGTCCCAGTTGAGACTGCCGACCGTCACCGACGCGCCGGAGGGGAGGGAGTCGTCGATCCACACGTCATCGGTGGGCGGGACGCCGAGGGGTGCGAGTGCGATCGGAGTGGTGCATTGCGCCAGCGCCTGCGGGCCGGCGATGAGAATCGAAAGAGACACGAACAGTACTGCGAGCCAGTTGCTCTGCTTCACGAAAAGCCTCCTTGTTGTTGATCGCGGGCCGGCCAGCGAATGGTTCAAGATTGGGCCGTGATGATCGAAGCGGCTAGGGACATTTCGTGCGCGTGCATGCGCCGGTACTGGTCCGGGGAGAGTCCCGTCCCGCGGCGAAACGCGCGGTAGAACGTACGCCTCGTGCCGAAGCCGCAGAGGTATCCGATGCGCGTGGTCGAGAGCTCGGACGAGGCCAAAAGACGCTGGGCCTGCCGGATCTGGCGGCGCTTCAGATACGACGAAAGAGGCACGCCATAGGACGAGGCGAAGTCACGGCTCAGCCGTTCCCGCGGGATGCGCAGCATCACGGCGAGCTCGGCCACACGCGGCGTGTCTTCGCGGGAGAAGCAACTACGGAGGTACGCATCGACGGCATGACGAAGATCCGGCATGGCGTCAAAGCTGCCGTACGGAAATGTGGAGCATGTTGATGCAGATCACACTCCTCCGGCCGCCACCTGGTGCACGCGCGTGCGCGAGACGCGAACCTCCGGGGATGGTTCTGAAGGGGCACTGTTCACAGAAATGTCGCCCGAATCTGCGCCGGTGAGAGTCGACCATCGGGCATGCCGCTCGACATCCGTCTCAAGCCGGTCGAAGAGCTCCTCTTCCGCGGCGATGTCGTCGCGGTCGGGAAGTTCCGTTGCGCCTCGACGCATCCGCTCTTCCGCGACTCGGGACCGTGCAGCCATCACACGTTCGTCTTCCCGCGTTCGACCACCGCCATCCGCCTGGCCGACGGCACCGCGTTCGTCGGCAGCCCCGGCGGCATGGCCATGTACAACCAGCATCAGGAGTACACGCGCACCGCGATCAGCGAGGTCGATGCGTCGGACTGGTTCACGATCGCCGATGACGTGCTGCTCGAGCTGATGTCGGCGCACGACACGCGCGCGACGGAGTCGCGTCCGTTCCGCATCGCCGAGGCGGCGTGCGACCGGGTCAGCTTCCTCGAGCAGCGGAGCGTGTTCGATGCGCTCGCCGGAGGAGAGACGCTCGATCCGTTGCAGGTCGAAGAGAGCGTGCTGCGCGCGATCTCCCGCGTGATCGCGAAGGCGTACGGCGCGCGGCGGCGGCGGATCGATACCGACACAATCGACATCGATGCCGTGGAACAGGCGCGCCACCTCATCGCCGCCGAGCCGGCCCGCAATCTCACGCTGCGCCAGCTCGGCGCGCTCTGCGCGCTCTCGCCGTATGAGCTCTGCCGGCAGTTCCGCGCGCGCACCGGCGAGACGCTCACGCGCTATCGGCATTCACTCCGTCTGCGCCTGGCCCTCGATCGTCTGCGCGATCGCGAGCTCGACCTGACGACGCTCGCGCTCGACCTCGGCTACTCCAGCCACAGCCACTTCACGCTCGTCTTTCGAAAACACTTCGGCCTCACCCCTTCGCAATTCCGTGATAGCGGCGCCTCCCTCGCCTGACCGATCCTCGACGCACGCGCCTCGCCATTCTTCTGCCGGCACTCACTGCATCGACGACCCCCCAGGTCTCGAAGTTGAAGGTGGCGAGGCGCGTTCGGAGGCTCGTTGTGGGGGCCGCGTCGTACGAAGAAGCGTGTCGTAAAAAAGCGTGTCATAAAAAAAGCGTGTCGTAAAAAAGCGTGTCATCCCGTGCGCAGCACGGGATCCCCTTCGCAATGATCCCTTCCGTTGCAAGCAGGGGATGACACCTCTGATTGGATGGGGAGCGTTGATTCATTTCGGCACGGCGGAGGGAGTTGATGCGGCGCACGTTCCGTAAACGCGGCGCGTACGATGCGCTGGCGAGCGGAAACCACTTCGGCAAGATCGCCATTCGCTTCTGACGCTACACTGCGCGCCCATGCCGCGCGCGCTCCGGATCACGCTGACGATTCTCGCCGCCGCGATCGCCCTGCACGCGATCGCGGTGGTCTGGCGTCAGAACGCGAAGGCGGCCGGCCTCGACTTCTACATCTACTTCGTCAACGCGCAGCTCGCGTCGCGCACCGATCTCGAAAACATCTACGCACCGGACGTGCAGGATCGCGTCGGGGAGGAGTATTTCGAGCGCGCCCAACGTGGTCATTCCGAATTGCGCAGGTACGACGCGCAGCGCCGCCGCCGCCTCGACAACGTCTCCAGCCCGTTTCTCTACACCACGCTGCGCTGGGTGAGCCGCGACTACGACTTCGCGCTGCAGCAGTATCACGCGCTCGTGCTGCTCGCGTTCGTCATCGGTGTCGTGCTGACCGGCTGGCGCGCACGTCTGCCGTTCTTTGCGACGTTGTTCGTCCTGGCCGGATTGCTTTACTGGTATCGCGGCCTCGAAGCCGATCTGCGCGTCGGCAACGTGAATGCGCTGCAGTTGGCAGCGATCGGGGCGATGCTCGTCATCGGCGCGCGCAATCGTTTCGTCGCCGCGATCGTCTTCGGCGCGCTGCTGGCGTTCAAACCGAATCTTCTCTTCGTCTTCCTGCTGCTCGTCGCCTCGCGCGTGATCGTGCGTGACTGGCGGAACCTGCGCAAGGAGATCGCCGGCGGTGCGATCGGCGGCGCGGCCGCGTTCGCGATCGCCTCGATCAGCTACGGCTCACCGCGCGTCTGGCTGCAGTGGCTCACCGCCGCGAATCAGTTCTGGCATCGGCTGCCGACGCGGATGGAGCGCAACGTCGCGCCGGCGCTGCCGTGGTTCCACGAATACGGCACGTGGGTGAGTTACGCGATCGCGGCGCTGCTGGTGACCACTGTCTGCGTCGCCATCGCCCGTCGCAAACGGATCGACGATCTCCTGATCGTCGCGGCGGGCCTGCTGATCTATCTGCTCAGCGCCACGGTGGTCTGGCTGCACTACATGGTGCTCGCGATTCCGGCCGCGCTCGCGTTGCTGCGCGGGCGGGGCACCGCCGCCGTCTCGATCGCGGCGCTGCTGCTGATCGCCGAGGAGCCGTTCGAGCGACTCGCGCAGACGCAGGCGTTTCCGATCGAAACGCTGCTGATCACGCCGTCGCTGCTCGCACTCTTCGTCTGCGTGGTCTGGAAGCTCGCGGCCTCAAACGATCGTCCAGCCGCCGCCGCCGGATGACGAGCGTCGCGCGGCATCGAGCACGCGCTGCTGCATCCAGCCGTCTTCGAACGTGGCGCCGGGTGCGAGCGCATTGCGATCGCCGTCGTCGATGGCGGCCTTCAATGCGCGCCCGAGGTGAAGCGTGCCGGTGCCGAACGCACCGCCCGGAGAGTTACCGGGGCGATTGGCCAGCGCGTCGCCGGCGAGCGTCGCCCACGGCTTTCCCTCGACGGACCACAACACCTCTTCACCGGTGAAGCGCATCGCGCCGTGCTCGCCGTAGATCGTGAGCATGCTCGTTTCGTCGGGGCCCGACGTGACCGCGCTGAAGTTCATCACCGCGACGGCGCCGCCGCGCAGTCGCAGTTGTACCGATGCGAAATCATCGGCGGTCACCGCGCGCATGCCGTCGCCGAATGGACGCTGATCGATGATCGTCTCGATCATCGCCTGCGCCGCCTCGATCTCCATGCCGAAATACCGCAGCGCGTCGACGAAGTGCGAGCCGACCGCGCCCCAGATGCCGCCGCCGCGTTCGGCGTCGCTCCACCAGTTCCACGCGCGCGTGCGATCGCCGCGGCTCGGGCTTGCGTAGCGCACCTCGGCATGCCGGACCGCGCCGATGTCCGCGATGCGCGCGCGTGCTTCGCGCCACGAGGGGAGGAAGCGCAGTTCGTGATCGATCAACGCAATTTGCGCGGGGCGTGCGTCCGCGGCCGCGACGAGCTCTTCCGCCTCGCGCGCATGCATGGCCGTCGGTTTCTCGCAAAGCACGTGCTTGCCGGCCTCGAGCGCGGCGAGCGCCATCTCGCGATGCTCCGACGGCGGTGTCACGATCGAGACGAGATCGATGTCGTTCGAGGTGACGAGCTCCCGCCAGTCGTCATGCGCGCGCAAGCCGAGCTCCTCCGCCACGTTCGCGGTCTTGTGACGATGAAAGCCCGCCAGCGCGACGACGTGCAGCCCCGCTTCGCGGAACAGCGGCACCTGCACCCGCGTCCCCCAACCGGTCCCGACGATTCCAATCCTCGCCATTTCCACTCCTTTGGCAGCGACCTTGCGATAGAGCCTGTATGCGAAGCCGCAAACGCGATCTTATCGTTCCGATTCGCGATCGCAGACAACGCCGTCGCATCGTGACGCTGAAGAACTTCCGCAACGTCATGATCGCCGCGGCGGCGATCTTCCTCGCGGTCACGATCTATTCCGAAACGCGCGGTCCGAAGACCGGCGACTACGGACGTCTCTACAGCAATGAAATGCCGGCAAAGGTCGAACCGAAGCCGCTGGAAGTCGTCACCGAAGCCGCGTCCACCGCGGTCCCCGATGCAACCCACGCCGATCCGACGCTCGTGGAGCCGATGGCGCGCGCGCAGTGGCTGAATGGCGAAGAGCAGGCGACGGCGACGCTCATCGCGCCGGCCTCGACGACGAACGTCCGCATCGATCCGAGAGCGGGTGGCGACGTGACGATCGTCGGTGGTCCCGATGGTGTGACGGTCGTCCGCGGCGAACGCAGACGACCGATGTTGAAAGGCGGCTTCGGACGGTGAATCGGAGTGCGGCAGCGAATCGGCCGCCGCGCTCCCGTTACTTTCTCACCGCGCGACGTTTCGCATCCGTCGGGAAGGTCACGGTCGCGACATTCGAGTAGAGGCTGACGTTGTCGTCGTTGAACGCGCGCACGCGGAACGAGAGCGGCTCGCGGCTCGTCGGGGTGAACGTCTCGGTGCGAATGGTGCGGTCGTAGAAGCCTTCGACTTCCAGCCACGGGCCGTCGCCGACGCGCGATTCGACGCGGAAGCCATTGAGCGTCTTGTCGCTCGACGTCCATGACACCTGCACCTTTCCATCGCCCAGTACGCGCGCGGTGGCGACCGGAGTATCCGGAACCCCGGTCGGGCTGGTGCTCGACAGCGCGAGCAGCACGCGCATCGCGCCGTAGAACGGCTCCTGCGGCATCAGCTCGCTGAAGAGCACACCGGTGTCGCCCTCCGGCATGTCGACGAGCACCGACGGTCCGGCCGTCGGCCCGTTCGCATGCGTGAACTCGAACATCTTGCCGATCTGTCCGATCACGTTGAGGAACGCCACGCGCGTGATTCCGCGATCGTTCCACGTCAGCGCGGCGGTGTTCGCGGTGGTGAGCATGCTGAGGTACTGCTGCCTGCCGAGGCCGATGTGCAGCGTCGAGTTGTTCACCGGAATCACGTCGTTGGGCGGAACCTGACGGGAGACGATCTCCTCCGCGTCGACCCAGGTCACCACGTACACCTCGGCGTCGGGATTCCACGCCACTGCCGGAGACTCCGCGACATGCGCGGGAGAGAAGTCGAGATCGTTGACGTCATTGCGCACGCGCTCGGGATCGAGACGCGCGCCGCGGATGACCGTCGGCGTGATGCACGGCTGCGTGCACGTTCCTTCCGCGCGCCACACCATGAGAAATCCTTCGCCGTCCGAAGCAATCTGCGGAGTGTCGGCCTGATTGCGAATCAGGCGCGGCGAGGAGAGCACGCCGTCGGTCGTCAGTTCAGAAACCACCACCGCGCCGTTCAACTCGCCGGCGATCGCATACACCGTTCCGTTCCACGTCGCGCTGGTCGCGCGGAAATCGAGATCGAGCGGCAGGCCCATCTGCGTTCCGTTGATGTCGAAACGGATCGCGGTCGAACCGCCGGCCGCATCGCGCGTGACGATCAGGAAGCCATCGCTGCTCGTGACGGCCGCGGCCCACGTCGCCGGCACCAGCAGCTCGCGCTCGAGATAGAAGCCGCCGAAGTCGGCGATGGCCATGTGTGTCACCGACTCGCGGTCGAGGCTCTCGTTCCAGAGAAACATCGCCAGCGTCGAGCTGCCGGTGGCGGCGAGGATGCGCTGATCGGGTGCATCGAGCGTGACGAACGTGCCGCTGGCCGTATTCAGCGGCAACGTGGCGATGGCGAGACCATTCGCGTCGGGGAAACGATCCGCGCTCCAGGCGAGACGGACCACGTTGTTGTGGCGCACGAGCGAAGAGGTCGGAATCACGCCGGTCGCGATCGGCACCTCGGTCTCGCGCAGCGTCACGTTGCGCACGTTCGTATCGAAGTGCACGGTGCGCAAACGCTGCGTGAGCTGCACGCGATACGCGTAGCTCACGACCCAGTCGGTGCCGCTCCACACCGCTTTCGGCGCGAGGAAGACCGGTGTTGGCGAGTTCACGATTTCGTCGTACGTGATCGGCGGAAGGAAATTGCCATTCGGATCGACGAGCGTGGCGAAGGCCTGCCGGCTGAAATCGATCCACGTGACGAGATAGTCGCTGCCGTTGGTGGCGATCGTGGCGGGACGCGGGCGCGATGTGCCCTGCGACGCGGAGACGACGCGCGTGCCGAGGAGCGAGCCGTTTGCGTCGAAGCGCGCGATGAGCACTTCGACCGGGCTCGAGGCGACGGCCATGAAACCGCTGCCGTTCGTGGCGATCTCGTAGAGCGGGCCGAACGCGGCGCGCGTGGTGATCTTCTGCGGGATGGTCCCGACCGGCGCGCTGCCGTTCGACGCCAGTGGCCGTGAGTAGAGGTCGCCCTGCGTTTCGTCGCGATACAGCAGCACGGTGCGCGTGCCGTTCGACGCGAGGCGCGGCGCGGTGGCATTGAGCACGATGTGGAACGGCGCGCCGATCGGCGTGCCGGTGGGGTCGAGAAGTCGACCAAGGATCACCGGCAGACCCTCGACATCCGAGGTCGCGGCGACGAGAAAGTGCGTACCGGTCCAGGTGATCGCCACCTCGTCCGTCGAACCGTAGGTCGCGAGCACGAAGCGGCTGGTGGTGCGCTGGCCGTCGACGATGCGTGCGGCGCGCACGCTCTGATCACCGGCCCAGGCCATGATCATCGTGTTTCCGTTCGAGGCGAGCGTCGGGATGCCGGTCGTCGCGGCGTAGCGCGTGTTCGTCAGCGGGAACGGATCGCCGAAGAATGGCGGAGCCGCTGCCGCGGCGGACAGAGCGAGCGAGAGAAGAAGGACACTGCGGACCAGCAGCCTCATTACGAGCACAGGGTACGCAATGTCGAGTAAAAATAAAACTAAACCGATGATCGGGTTCGCTTTTGTCCTGAATACAATACGCGCCGGATGACTCACCGATGACGCACCCCATCACCTTCGGAACCGACGGCTGGCGCGCCGTCATGGCAGACCTGTTCACGTTCGACAACGTGCGGCTCGTGGCAGATGCCATCGCCGTCGCCGCGCGCACGCTGGATCCGCCGCCCGGGATCGACGCGAACGCGCTCCTCGTCGGCTACGACCGCCGCTTCCTCTCGCGCGAGTTTGCGGCCGTGGTGGCGGAGCGTCTGAAAGACGCCGGCTATCGCGTGCTGCTGTCCGACCGGCCGACGCCGTCGCAGACCATTTCGTTCAGCGCCCGGCATCGGAACGTGCTTGGCGGCGCGATCGTGACGGCGAGCCACAACCCCGCAAAGTACAACGGCCTCAAATTCAAAGCGTGGTACGCCGGCTCGGCCCTGCCCGAAACGTACGCGGCCATCGCCGCGTCGGTCGGGAAGCGCGATGCGCGCGACGGCGGCTCGATCGCCGTGGTGAATCTGCTCGACGACTACCTCGACGCCGTGCGGGCGCAGCTCGATCTCGAGCTCCTTCGTTCCGGAAAGCTGCGCATCCTGCATGACGCCATTTACGGCGTCAGCGCCACGTTACCGGAATCGATCGTCGGCTTCGACGTGACCACGATCCGCGGCGAGTGGAATCCGTCGTTCGGCGGCGTGAATCCCGAGCCGATTCCCGAAAACCTCGGCGCCGCGCAGGAGGCCATGCGCGCCGGCGGCTTCGATCTCGCCATCTGCAACGACGGCGACGCCGACCGTCTCGGTATCCTCGACGAGCGCGGCGAATTCGTCTCGCCGCACAAGATCATTTCGCTCCTCGCGCTCTATCTCGTGCGCGAAAAGAAACTGAGTGGCGAACTGGTGAAGACGTTCTCGACCACGCGGCTGATCGAGAGTGTGGCCCGGGCCCTCGGCGCGACCCTGCACGAAACGCCGATCGGATTCAAATACGTCGCCGATCTCATGCTCGCGCGCAACGTGCTCGTCGGCGGCGAAGAGAGCGGCGGCATCGGCTTCGGCCACTTCATGCCCGAGCGCGACGGCATCCTCTCCGGCCTCCTCGTCGCCGAGGCGGTCGCGTACTACCGGAAACCGCTCTCGCAGATCATCGACGCGATGGAGCGCGAATTCGGCGTGCTGCATTACGACCGCCGCGATCTCAGTCGTCCGATGCCGCAATGCGCGAGACTCATCGAGCGCGTCAAAGCCGGTGAGCTCGATGCCGCGTTCGGACTCGCGTTCGCAAAACGGGAGGAGATCGACGGCGTGAAGATCAACTTCACCGACGGCTCGTGGATTCTGTTCCGCAAGAGCGGGACCGAGCCGATCATCCGGATCTACTGCGAAAGCACGACGCGCGAGCAGGTTGCAAAGATGCTGGATGTCGCGGTGGAGGAGCTGGATCGAAGCGCGTGAGGAGAGCGGCGGGGTTCCTCGTCACGCCGCTCCCTCGCACACCGAACACTTTCTCCGTCTCCCGCCTCTAACGCAGCGATGACCCGCGCTCTCGTTCTTCGTGCGCAGTCCGGCGACCACGAGGCGTTCGACGCGCTGCTGCGCGAGCTCGGTCCCGCACTGCTGCGCTACGTCGTTCGCGTCACGGGCGACGTCGCGCTCGCGGAAGACGTCGTGCAGGAGACGTTCATCGCGATCGTCCGGAAGATCGCCTGGCTCTCCGACGCATCGTTGTTCAATGCGTGGGCGTATCGCATTGCGTCGCGCGAGGCGTTTCGCGTGCTGCGCAAGCGGAAACAGCTCGTCGAGGAAGTCGAGCTCGCGACGTTCGACGAGCCGGCCGATCCGTGGCAGCGCGAACGGCTGCTCGCCTCGATCGACAAGCTCTCGCCGGCCAGCCGCGCGGTCATCACGCTCCACTACCTCGAGCAGCGGCCGCTCTCGGAAGTGGCGGCCATCCTCGATCTCAGCGCCGGCACGGTGAAATCGCGCCTGGCGTACGGCCTCGCCCGACTGCGTAAGGAGAACACGTGAAGAAACTGAGTCCCGGCTGGATCCTCTTTCTCGTCTTCGATACCGCGCTCTGCATCGCCATCATCGTGGCGGTGCTGCTGAAGAAAGGATGATGCGATGAACGACCTCGACACCATGCGCGCGAGCGCGCTGCAGAAGATCGACTCCGCCGAGCGCAACTTCAAGCTCGCGTTTTTCGGCGCGATCCTCTTCGAATCGTTCTTTCTGCTCAGCGTGCTCTGGTTCGCGAATTTCAAAGACCCGCTGCACCTGCTCATCCTGAGCTGCACCGGCCTGATCTACATGCCGGTGATTCTCGGTCTGGTCGCGCTCGGAGCACACGTGAATCGGGTGACGCTGCGCGTGCTCGCCCGGCTCGACGAGCGCTAACGGAAACTGCCGCGAGGGGGTGCTCTCCGGTGCCGGATTCGCATGCTAGGATTCGGCCCGGAGAGCAAGCACACGTGTCATCACTCGAGACCCAGACGCGGACGCAGTTCACGCGTGAAAGCATCATCGACGATTACCGGACGGCGTTCCGCAGCCGGCAGGCCAGCCTCATTGGTCGAAAAGAAGTTCTGACCGGCAAGGCGAAGTTCGGCATCTTCGGCGACGGCAAGGAAGTGGCGCAGCTGGCCTGGGCCCGCGCGTTCCGTCGCGGCGACTGGCGCTCCGGGTATTACCGCGACCAGACGTTCATGCTCGCTCTCGGCGCGGCGACTCTCGACGAGTTCTTCGCGCAGCTCTACGCGCACGCCGACGTCGCGCACGATCCGTGGTCCGGCGGCCGCTCGATGAACGCGCACTTCGCCTCGCGCTTTCTCGACGAGAACGGGGAGTGGAAGAATCAGCTCGACTCCTACAACGTCTCCGCCGACATGTCGCCGACCGGCGCGCAGATGCCGCGCCTCGTCGGCCTGGCGTGGGCCTCGCGCCTCTACCGCGAGCTCGGTCTCGACGCCCCGAACTTTTCGCATCACGGCGACGAGATCGCCTGGGGCACGATCGGCAACGCCAGCTGCGCCGAAGGGATGTTCTGGGAATCGCTCAACGCCGCCGGCGTCCTCGGCATCCCGATGATCGTTTCGATCTGGGATGACGGCTACGGCATTTCGGTTCCGAACGAACACCAGATCACCAAGGCGAACATCTCCGAACTGCTCAAAGGCTTTCAACGCGAGCCGAAATCGAAAGCCGGTTTCGACATCTACAACGTCAAGGCGTGGGATTACCCGTCGCTCTGCGAGACCTTCATCGCCGCCGCCTCGATCGTGCGGATGGAACACGTGCCGGCCATCCTGCACGTCACGGAGGTGACGCAGCCGCAGGGACACTCGACCTCCGGCTCGCACGAACGCTACAAATCAAAAGAGCGTCTCGACTGGGAAGTCGAATTCGACTGCATCCGCAAAATGCGCGAGTGGATGATCGCCCAGGGCATCTCCACGGCGCAGGAGCTCGATGACCTCGAAAAAGACGATCTGAAATTCGTGCGCGATGCCCAGCGCCGCGCGTGGGACGCGTATCGCGCGCCGATTGACGCCGAAATCCAGCAGGCGCTCTCCGTGCTCGATTCCCTCGGTGCGACCGATCTGAAGAACGAACTGCAGCGCATGCAGGCGCCGTTTCGCCGCGATGCCGTTCGCCTCGTCACGTCGGCCGTCATCAACCGCGGTGCCGTCGGTACGCAGCAGGCCGCGGAGTGGCTCCGCCGCATGCAGGGCGAAGGAGATGCGCGTTACGACACGCATCTCTTCAGCGAGACCGCTTCGTCCGCGCTCAAAGTCGAAACGATCCCGCCGCAATACGAAGGCGACGTTCCGACGCTCAACGGATTCGAGATCATCAATCACTGCTTCGATCACGCGCTGCGCCGCGATCCGCGGCTGATCATCTTCGGCGAAGACGTCGGCAAGCTGGGCGACGTCAATCAGGGCTGCCTCGGGCTGCAGGAGAAATACGGCCTGTGGCGCGTGATGGACACCGGCATTCGCGAATGCACGATCGTCGGACAGGCGATGGGCGCCGCGTTGCGCGGCTTCCGTCCGATCGCCGAGATTCAATACCTCGATTACCTGCTGTACGGCCTGCAGATCATGTCCGACGATCTCGCCACCGTGCGCTGGCGCTCGGCCGGCGGACAGGCCTGCCCGGTGATCATCCGCACGCGCGGGCACAGGCTGGAAGGCATCTGGCACAGCGGCTCGCCGATGGCCGGCATCCTCAACCTCGTGCGCGGCATGTATCTTTGCGTCCCGCGCAACATGACCCAGGCCGCCGGTTTCTACAACACGCTGCTGCGCGGCGATGACCCGGCCATCGTGGTCGAGGTGCTCAACGGCTATCGCTCGAAAGAGCGCCTGCCGTCGAACATCGCCGAGATGACGCTGCCGCTCGGCGTCCCCGAAATTCTTCGCGAAGGAAAAGACGTGACGCTCGTCTCGTACGGCGCCACGCTGAAAATCGTGATGGAGGCGGTGGAACTGCTCACGCAGGTCGGCATCGACGCGGAAGTCATCGACGTGCAGACGCTGCTGCCGTTCGATCTCGACGGTGTGATCGCGCAGTCGATCCGCAAGACCAGCCGCGTCGCCTTCATCGACGAAGACGTTCCGGGTGGTGCCACCGCATTCATGATGCAGAACGTGCTCGAGCGCGACGGCGCCTACGAGTGGCTCGATTCCGAGCCGCGCACCATCGCCGCGAAAGAACATCGTCCGTCGTACGGCTCGGATGGCGACTACTGGTCGAAGCCGAATCGCGAGACGATCTTCGCCGGCGTTTACGACCTGCTGCATGAGGCGGCGCCGAAGCGGTTCCCGAAGTTCCTCTGATGTCGAGTCTCGCGCGCACCCCGGAGCCGCCGTATTACGCGGTCATCTTCACCAGCCGGCGCACCGAGGTCGCCGACGGATACGGCGACACGGCGGAGCGGATGGTGGAGCTCGCCGCGGAGCAACCGGGATTTCTCGGCTACGAAAGCGTGCGCGGCGAGGACGGGTTCGGGATCACGGTTTCGTACTGGGAGAGTGAAGAGGCCATCGCGAACTGGCGTCGTCACCTCGAACATGGCGAGGCGCAGCGCGCGGGGCGCGAGCGGTGGTACGCCGAGTTCTGCACGCGCGTCGCGAGAGTCGAGCGCACGCGCAACTTCACGCGTAGAGATTGAAACGGCCGTCGCGCACGAAGCCGGCCAGCCGCAGCCGGAACTCGCGCGCGAGCTCCACGGCCAGCGTCGAGGGCGCACCGACGGCCACGAGCATCGGCACACGCGCGACGATCGCTTTCTGCACGATCTCGAAACTCGCCCGTCCGCTCACGCAGAGAATCGTCCCCGCGAGCGAAACGCCGTCCCGAAAAAACGAGCCGATCACTTTGTCGACGGCGTTGTGCCGTCCGACATCTTCGCGCATGCGCAGCAGAGTTCCCTGCGCGTCGAAAATGCCGGCGCCGTGAATCGCGCCCGTCGTCTCGAACGTCTTCTGCTGCGCGCGCAGTCTGTCCGGAAGGGTCGTGATCACTTCGGCGCGCACTTCGAACGCTTCCTCGATCGGGCTCGTGTGTACGCGTACGGCGTCGATCGACGTCTTTCCGCAGACGCCGCACGACGACGTCGAATAGAAATGGCGCTGCAGACGCTGCAGATCGACGGTCACCCCTTCGTGCAAAGAGACGCGTACGACATTCGGCGAGCCCCAGTGTCGAATGGAGGCGACGTCTGCATTCGTGCGCAGAATCGATTCGGTGAAGAGAAAGCCGGCCGCGAGATCGAAGTCGTCGCCCGGCGTACGCAGCGTCACCGAGACCGGTTTTTCACCGAGGCGGATTTCGAGCGGCTCTTCGACGACGAGCAGATCCTCGGCGTCCTGCGAGAACGTGCCTTCGACGCGCGTGATGCGCGCAGGGGATTGCATGCGCGCGCATCTTAGTTGCTCTCTGATGGCAGGAGAATTGAGGATTGAGGATTGAGGATTGAGGATTGAGGATTGCTTCGCTCGGTGCCAGGAAGCGGAGCAATCCTCAATCCTTCAATCCTCAATCCTCAATCCGGTCCCGCATGATCATGCGGCGCGTCCGCCCGCCCTCCGTTTTCCCTCCGTTTCCCTCAAATTGCGTCGCGGGGCGAACCCTATGCTTTTGGCATCTGGAGGACATCGCTGTGACTGACTCGTTCGTGCGCGCCATCGCTGTCGCGCTTCTCACTCTCGCAATGACGGCACCGGGATTCGCGGGGCCGAATCGCTGGACGTCGAATGGTCCCGCATCGGGCTACGTCAACGTCCTTACGGTCGATCCGAAAAATCCGGCGGTCGTCTATGCCGGTGCGCCGGGCGGCGGCATTTACAAGAGCTGGGATGGGGGCCAGAACTGGTTCCGCATCAACCGTGGCCTGGCCACGAACACCGCCGTGGTCGGCGCCATCGCCATCGATCCGGTCGACACCAACATCGTTTATGCCGGCCTCAATGGCGGCATGTACAAGAGCACCGACGCCGGTGCGCACTGGACGCGGCTGCTGAACTACGGCTACAGCGCGTCGTTTCTCGTGCTCGATCCGAAGAATCCGTCGACGCTGTATACCGGCTACGGCGCCGCGCTCTACAAGAGCATTGACGGCGGCGCGCAATTCACGCCGCTCACGCTGCCGACCACCAACATCCTCGACCTGGCCATCGACAACGAGAATCCGTCGATCCTCTATGCCGCGGCGGCCGATGAGACCAACGGCGGCGTCTACAAGACCATCGACGGCGGCGCGCACTGGGACAAAGTGAGCGCGGCCATCCCGACGAGGAAGGTCTACACCCTTGCGATCGATCCGAAAAATCCGGCGAACGTCTGGGCCGGCACGTCGAACGGAGGCGTCTGGCTGTCGACCGATCGCGGCGGCTCGTGGACGAAGAAGTCGGGTGGTGCCTCCGGAATGCCGGATGGCGGCAATTACCAGGTTGCGGCAGTCAGTGCTTCCGGAACCGCGGTCTACTTCGGCTCGAACGGCGGTCTGTGGGTCACGAACAATGGCGGCACGACCTGGTCCAGCGTCGCGCCGCCGTCCGAATCGTTCATGATCGCCATCGCGCCCGATCGCGTCGCCGCCTCGACGGTCTACGTCAGTACCGACTTCGGCATTCACAAGTCGACGAACAGCGGCGCCACCTGGAGCCGGCAGATGAACGGCGTCAGCACGATGGAGCCGGTCGGCTTCGCCGCCGATCCGGTGAATCCCGACGTCGCGTACGCCTTCGGGTCCGACGGCGTGTTCAAGACCGTGAACGGCGGCGAGTCGTGGGAGCGCGCCGGCGATCGCCGTTACGTCAACGGCATCGCCATCGATCCGCAGAATCCCGCCGTGCTCTACGCGCAGCATCAGGTCATGTTCTCGAAGAGCACGAACGGCGGCGCGTCGTGGACGAATTACACCGCGCCGAACGCCCCGAACGGCAACGTCTCGATGCTGGTGCACGATCCGGTGAAAGCGGCCACGATCTACGCCGCCACCACCAGTCAGGGTTTGTGGAGCAGCGCGAATGGCGGCGCGTGGACTGCGCTCAACAATGGCCTGCCGGCGGGCGCACGCATTTCCCAGATCGCATTCGACGCCGCCACGCCGTCGACGATGTACGTGGCCACGAACTCCGGCATCTATCGTTCGAGCTCCAGCGGCGCGAGCTGGTCACCGATGAACAGCGGTCTCGCCTCGACCAACACCACCGGCATCGTCAGCGTGAAAGCGAGTCCGGCCACGCTTTACGCGATCGCCGACGCGCGTCTCTACAAGAGCACGAACAGCGCGTCGACGTGGACCGACATCACCGCGAGCGGCATGAGCAACGTCTACACCGTCGCCGTGACCGGCAGCGGCTCCGATCTCTTCGTCGGCACGAACCTTTACGTCTGGCGCTCGCGTGACGGTGGCGCGACGTTCACGACGCTGCGAGCCGGCCGCGAATTCGGCTATACGAAAATCCTCGCGCTGAACCATACGAACACGCGCCTTTACGCCGGCGGCTATCGCGGTGGCGCGCATGCGATCGAGCTCTCGCCGGTGCTGCTGCCGGTGGCCGCGTCGGTGCACGGCAACGGCGGCTCGTTCTTCCACTCGGATGTCATGCTCGTCAATCCCTCGCCGTCGAGCGCGATGGATGTGCAGGCCACCTATCGCTGCTTCATCGGCACGTGCGCCAACGCGTCGAAGACGATCACGATCGCGCCGCGGCAGGCGATCGCGTACAGCGATGTCGTGGCCGGTCTCTTCGGGGCCGCCGAAACCGGCGGTCCGATCGAATTCGATGCGCCGTCGCATCTCATTGCCACCAGCCGCCTCTACACTCCTTCGAAGCCGGCGCCGACGTTCGGCCAGTTCGTGCCGGGCCTCACCGCCGATGCGGCGACGACGCGCGGCGTTCTGCCGCTGCTGTCGAACGGCGCGAACGGCGGCGGGTTCCGTTCGAACCTCGGTCTCTACAATCCGAACGACTCTTCCGAGAACGTGACCATCACGCTCTACTCCGATGCCGGCGCGATTCTCGGCTCGATCACGCGCACTCTCGCTGCGAAGAGCGGCACCCAGATCAACAACATCTTCGAAGCCGCCGGCTCCACGAACGAGATCGCCGGCGCGTTCGCCATCGTCACGAGTGCGAAGCCGGTCGTCAGCTACGCCTCGGTGCTCGACAATCAGAGTCAGGATCCGATCTTCGTCGTCGCGCAGGATGGCGTCGAGGGGATGAGCGGCACCATCACCGTTCCGGCCGCGGCGTCGCTGCACGGTCAGGGCGGCGCGTTCTTTCACTCCGACGTCTCGATCGTGAACGTCTCGAACGAGCTCGCGAACATCACCGCGTACTACCGTTGTTCGTCGGGCAACTGCGGCACGTCGCCGAAAACCTTCACCATTCCGGCGGGACAGCAACGGACGTATGAAGACGTCGTCGTCTCGCTGTTCGGCGCGACGGAATCGGGCGGCGCAATCGAGTTCGTGACCGCCGGCCGCATCGCCGTCGCCAGCCGTCTCTACACCCCTTCGAAACCGGCGCCGACCTTCGGCCAGTACGTGCCGGGCCTGCCGTCGAGCCGCGCCGCCGGACATCTGGTCGTGCCGTCGCTCTCGGCGTCGACGAACAGCGCGGTCGGCTTCCGTACGAACGTCGGCGTCTTCAATGCCTCCGACATCACGCACGACGTGACGTTCTCGCTCCATGCGCTCGACGGCACACTCCTCGGCGCGACGACGCGCAACGTCGGCGCGCGCCAGCTCGTGCAGATCAACAACATCTTCGGTGTGGTGGGCGTGACCTCCGACGTCGCGTCCGCTTACTGCGTGATCGAAGGCTTCGGCAACGTGCCGCTCTTCGGCTTCGCATCCGTGCTCGACAATCAGAGTCAGG
The DNA here is from genome assembly GCA_036261885.1 of Thermoanaerobaculia bacterium. Classification (GTDB taxonomy): domain Bacteria; phylum Acidobacteriota; class Thermoanaerobaculia; order Gp7-AA8; family Gp7-AA8; genus QHVT01. The sequence goes on from DATAJY010000013.1 coordinate 756,025, forward strand.
ATCCGATCTTCGTCGTCGGCGAGGCCGACGGCCAGTAACCCGCGCTACACTGCGGCGCGATGCTCGAACTGCTCTCGCGCTGGCCATTTCTTCGCCAACTCCGCGGCGATCGCGATGCGGCCATCAGCGATCGCACGCGGAGTCTGGCGAAGAAGAATGCCGGTGCCAGCGTGGCGCGCTCGGTCTGTCCTTATTGCGCCGTCGGCTGCGGCCAGCTCGTCTTCCATCGCGACAACGAGGTCGTGAACATCGAAGGCGATCCGGCCTCGCCGATCTCGCGCGGACATCTCTGTCCCAAAGGAGCGGCCAGCTACGAGCTGGTCACGCATGCCGAACGCGCCACGAAGGTCAAATACCGCGCGCCGAAATCGCGGCAGTGGATCGAGCTCGATCTCGCCTCGGCCGTCGACATGGTCGCCGATCGTCTGTGGACATCGCGCGAGCGGACATTCAATGAAGAGCAGATGCATACGACCGGCATCGCGCACCTCGGCGGGGCGACGCTCGACGTCGAAGAAAACTACCTCATCAAAAAACTCTTCACGGCCGGACTGGGGATGGTGTGCCTGAGCAATCAGGCACGGATATGACATAGCTCCACGGTGCCCGGTCTGGGCACCTCCCTCGGCCGCGGCGGCGCCACCACTGCACAGCAGGACCTCGCCAATGCAGACGCCATCCTGATCATGGGATCGTCGATGGCCGAGAATCATCCGGTCGGCTTTCAATGGGTCATGGAAGCGCGCGAGAAAAACGGCGCGAAGATCATTCACGTCGATCCGCGATTCACGCGCACCTCCGCGATGGCGGATTACTGGCTTCCCTTGCGCGCCGGCAGCGATCTCGTCTTTCTCGGCGCGATGATCCGCCACGTGCTCGAGCACGATCTCTGGTTTCGCGAATACGTGCTCCATTACACGAACGCGTCGGTGCTCGTCCGCGAAGACTTTCGCGATACCGAGGAGCTGGATGGATTGTTTTCGGCTCCGGAGACGTGGCTTTATCCGAACTCCGACGCGAAGACGCGCGATACGGGACATCGCGGAGAAGGGCAGGGCACGCCCGGCACGCCTGCCGATCCTCCGCGCGACATGACGCTGCAGAACCCGCGCTGCGTGCTCAATGTGCTGCGACGTCATTTCGCGCGCTACACGCCGGAGCTCGTCGAGCGCGCGTGCGGAATCCCTCGAAACGAGTTTCTCGAAATCGCCGACGTTTTCGCGCGTGCCTCGGGTCCTGAGAAAACCGGTGCGATCTGTTATGCGGTCGGCTGGACGCAGCACTCCACCGGCGTGCAGGTCATCCGGGCCGCCGCGATTCTGCAATTGCTCCTCGGCAACATCGGCCGTCCCGGCGGCGGCATCATGGCGCTGCGCGGACACGCATCGATTCAGGGCTCGACCGACGTGCCGACGCTCTACGACATTCTCCCGGGCTACCTGCCGATGCCGACGTCGGACGAGCGCGATCTCACCGCGTACCTCGAGAAACACAAAGCCGATAAAGGCTGGTGGCACAACATCGATAAATATCTCGTGTCGCTGCTCAAGGCGTATTACGGCCAATCAGCGACGCGCGACAACGAATTCGGCTTCGACTGGCTGCCGCGACTGACCGGCGACCATTCGTATTTCGGCTACTGGCTCGAAATGATGGACGGCAATCTCGAAGGATTGCTGGTCATGGGACAGAACCCGGCCGTCGGTTCGCCGAACGCGAAACTCGAACGCGCGGCGCTCGGCAAATTGAAATGGCTGGTGGTGCGCGATCTCGTCGACACGGAGACGTCGTCGTTCTGGCAGGAATCGCCCGACACCATCGAGACCGAAGTCTTTTTCTTTCCCGCCGCCTCGCACGTCGAAAAAGACGGCACGTTCACGAACACGCAACGGCTGCTGCAATGGCGCGAGAAAGCGGTCGAACCGCCGGGCGATGCTCGCAGCGAATTGCAATTCCTCGTCGAACTCGGCCGCAAGCTCAAAGCGAGAGCAACCGATGCGCGACGCGACGCGCCGCTGCGCGCGCTGACGTGGGACTACGCCGAGGAGGACGCGGATGAAGTGCTGCGCGAAATTCATGGCTGGCGGATCGAGGAATCGTCCCGTGCGCCGATTCATCATTTCGGCGATTTGAAAAACGACGGCACGACAGTCTGTGGCTGCTGGATCTATTCCGGCGTGTACGACGGCGAGAACAAAGCGAATGCGCGGAATCCGCAAGGCCGCTATGGACACGGCTGGGGATTCGCGTGGCCGCTCGATCGGCGCATTCTCTACAACCGCGCCTCCGCGCGTCCCGATGGAAAACCGTGGAGCGAACGGAAGGCGCTGGTCTGGTGGGACGAAGAAAAACGCGAGTGGGTCGGGCATGACGTCGCCGATTTCACGCGCGGCAAAGCGCCCGATTACGTTCCGTCCGCCGATCAGGGGGGAGACGAGGCCATCCCCGGCAATGCGCCGTTTCTCATGCATCCCGATGGCCTCGGCTGGTTATGGGTGCCGTCGGGATTGAAGGATGGTCCGCTGCCGGCGCATTACGAGCCGCTGGAATCGAACATCCGCAATCCTCTGTATGCGCAGCAGACCAATCCCGGCGCGCAGAAATTCGAACGGCCCGACAATCCGTACGCATCGTCACCGGACGCCCGCTTCCCTTACGTGCTGACGACGTATCGACTGACCGAGCATCACACGGCCGGGGCCATGACCCGCACGCTTTCGCATCTCGCGGAACTGCAGCCGGAGCTCTTCGCCGAGATTTCGCCGCGGCTCGCCGCCGAGCAGAACGTGCGGAACGGAGACATGGTCACGATCAGCACCGCACGTGGCTCGATTCGCGCACGCGCACTGGTGACCTCGCGCATGCCTTCCCTGGAAATCGACGGCCGGACCGTCCACCAGGTGGGGCTGCCGTATCATTGGGGCAATCGCGGACTCGTCAAAGGGGATGTCGTCAATGACCTGCTGGCGATCTCCGAAGAGCCGAACGTGAAGATCTTCGAATCCAAAGGGCTGACGTGTCATCTGGAAAAAGCCCCATGAAATCTCTGCTTGCCATCGTCGTGCTGCTCTTCCCGTTCGCTGCCGGCGCTGGTGAGATTGCGGTGACCGAGCGGGAGCCGGGCGCGGCCTCGCAGTTCCGGCCGGTGACGAGCGTCGATGCGAAAGGCCTGCTCGTTGCGTGGCGCGAGCGCGACAACATCCACATCGGCGGTTTGACGCGCGACGGCGCGCGCCGTCCGGAATCGGTGATCCATCCCGCCTCCACCAGCATCTCCGATCTCGACCTGCAGTCTTCCGGCGATCGCTCGCTCCTGGCGTGGTTCGAGGCAGGGCGCGTATACGCACAGCGACTCGACGCCGACGGCGCGCCGACTGGTCCGACGATCGATCTCGGCGTCGGCTACGGTCCTTCGGTCGCACCGGCGGAGGACGGCTTCGTGCTCGCGTGGACCGATTCGAAAGAGCTCGACTACGTCGTCACCGCGCGGATCTCGTTCGAGGGAATCGTCGCCGCGCGGCAGACGCTCGATCCGCGCGACGGCCACCGGATTCCGGTGCAGGAAGCGCCGTCGCTGGCGGCCGCACAAGGCAACTACCTGCTGGCCTGGAACGACAGCTGGATTGCGTACGACTGGAAGGTCGTCGTCGCGCCGCTCGACGCGGAAGGCCGGCGTCTCAACACGGGAACGATTCTCAGCAGCGATGGCTGGGATCTCCAGACCGAATGCGGTACGGCCTCGTGCGTCGTGGCCTGGTTCGAGCGCGCTCCCGACGAAGTGCCGGAAGGGGCGGACATGCCGGTGCCGGTCGAACTGCACGCCGCGGTTGTCACGCGCGAAGGCGCATTGCTGCGCAACGTGCGCAACCTCGGAAAGTTCCTGCGCGGATTCGAAGAGATTCCGCTGCACATCGGATCGGACGAGTACGGCAATTTCACGCTGCTCGTCGAAAAGCTCAAGGTCGAGCTCACCGCCACCGGCGAAGTGAAATCGAGCGCACCGTGGACGCAGCATTTCGTCGATCTCGGCGGCATCGAGCGCATCGGCGGCACGACGTACATCGTGTACAGCCGCGACGGCCGCATCCAGGCGCTGAAGGTCGCGCCGAAACATCGCGCCGTGCGGTAAGCTGCCGCTCTCTTGGCCACGACCGGCTTCTTCACCGATTCGACGCTTTGCATCGGATGCAAAGCGTGCGAGGTGGCGTGCAAGGAATGGAACGACGTTCCGAGTGACGGGTTCACCTGGTCCGGCAAGTCGTACGACAACACGCTGGCCCTCGGCCACTCCACGTGGCGCCATGTGAAATTCGTCGAGCACGAAACGTCGATCGGCTCCGGCGGCAACGCCCCCGATCTGATGACCTGGCAGTTTTCCTCCGACGTCTGCAAACACTGCGAGCACGCCGGTTGTCTCGAGGCCTGTCCCACCGGCTCGATCGTCCGCACCGAGTTCGGCGGCGTCTACATCCAGCCCGACATCTGCAACGGCTGCGGCTATTGCGTCGTGACCTGCCCGTTCGGCGTCGTCGATCGCCGGCCCACCGATGGGCGCGCCTTCAAATGCACGTTCTGCTATGACCGTCAGAAGGCAGGTGAAGAACCGGCGTGCGCGAAAGCGTGTCCCACCGGCTCGATTCTCTTCGGCGATCTCGAAGAGATGCAGCAGGCCGCCGACGCGCGCATCGCCAAGCTGCACGCCAACGGCATGACCGACGCCACGCTGTACGACGCGAAGAACAGCAGCGTCGGCGGCACGCACTCGCTCTTTCTCGTGCGCGGCGACGCGCGCCAGTACAACCTTCCGTCGAATCCGATCGTGCCGACGACGCTGCTCGCGCCGGCCTGGAAATCGGCCGCCGCGGCGGCCGGAGCGATCGCCCTCGGCGCGCTGCTCGCGTTTGCGTTCGGAGGAAAAAAGTGAGCGCGAGCTACCACCGCATCCCGCTGCTCAAAGCACCGGTCTGGACGTGGGAAGTGCCGGCCTATTTTTTCGTCGGCGGCGCAGCCGGAGCATCGGCCGCACTGGCGGCCATCGCCCAACTCACCGGCGCCGATGAAGAGCTCGTGCGCGATGCGCGATGGATCGCCGCCGCCGGCTCGGCACTGTCGGCACCGCTGCTCGTCTCCGATCTCGGACGTCCCGAGCGCTTCCTGAACATGATGCGCGTGTTCAAAGTGCAGTCCCCCATGTCGGTCGGCGCCTGGACGCTCGCGGCGTTCGGCACGGCGTCGAGTGCGAGCGCGTTTGCGCGGCTCATCGAAACAAAAACGAACCTGCCGGTGAAACTCGTCGGCGATGCGTCGGCGATGATGGCCGCGGCCACAGGCCTGGTGATGGCCACGTACACCGGCGTGCTCCTCGGCGCGACCGCGATTCCGGTCTGGCGCGAGCACGTTCGTCTGCTGCCGATTCACTTCGGTGCATCGGCGCTCGGCTCCGCGGTTTCGTTACTCGAGTTGCGCGGCCATCAGCACACCGCGTTGCATGCACTCGGCCTCGGCGCGGCGATCTTCGAGACCGTCACCGGCCTCACCATCGAAGGCACGAAGGATCGCGAATCCGAGCCGTTGCGTCACGGGCGCAGCGGCACGATCACGCGCATCGGCGGCGTGCTCTCCGGACCGATTCCGCTGTTTCTGCGACTGATGGGAAAACGCAAAGGGGCCGCGGTCTCGACGCTGCTCGGCTCCCTCATCACCCGCTTCGCATGGGTGGAAGCAGGGAAGGCCAGCACGAAAGACGTCGAGCTCGCGCTGTAACGGCGGCATCTGCGTCAGACGCACTTCGTGTGCGAGAGGCGATCGGGCAGCGATCGCCTCGAGGGCAACGCCGCGAGCATGAATCCCAATCCGCCGAGCGCGAGCGACAGGTACGTCGCCGCCCATCGCGTCGACGCCGCACTGAGCGACATCGCCGTGCGTTCTTCGGGCACGACACGCACGTCGAAGATCGCGCCGCCGATGGTCTTCCCCCACAGCATCCACGTGCAGACGAAGTAGTAGTACGAAAGCACGACCACGAATCCGGCCAGCGATGCGATGTGCAGCCACGTGGCCGGTTGCGGAAGGAGCGGAGAAAGCGCGAGCACGAGCGCCGCGAACAACGAGAGATCGGTGAGCAGTGCGAGCAGGCGCTTCATGCGCGGCGCCTCACCGGCCGGAACGCTGGAGGGGAGTGCTGGTGCGCTTGCGATCACTTCCTCGGTGCCGAGCGGCACCATCTCGAGCTCGACTTCATCGAACCGCATCACACCCTCCCACCGGCACCGCCGGAACTCTCACGCCGCTTTACGCAACGGCAGGTATTTTACGTAGATCCGATACAACAAATCTTTCGGCTCGTTGTCGTAGCGCATCGCCAGATCGCGGCTGCGTCGCGCGAGCTCGTCGTTCGGATCGACTTTCAGCACCTCGTCGAACTGCTTCATGGCCTCGCTGGTCTTCTCGTCCTGCAGCGCCATCGCGCCCATGTTGAAGTGCGCATCCATGATCAGCCGCTTGATGTTCTGGTTCTGCGGATCCTGCTCGAGCAGCGGCTGCAGATTGGCGATCGCTTCCGAGAAACGACGCTCGCCGAACAACGCCCGCGCCGCATCGAGCTTCGCGGCCTGCTGGGTCGCCTGATCGAACATCGCCTTGAGATCGGGAGGGAGCGCCTTCGCGCGTTGAGCCTGCTCGAACGCGTTCTTTGCGGCGACGTAATCGTGCGCCTCGAACGCGGTGCGCGCGGCCGCGACCTTCTCGTCGTAATACTGCGCCGCCGGAATGCCGTCGATCAGTTGGGCCGACGTCGATTTCTTCGCCTGCAGATCGGCGATCATCACCAGCGCGCGATCGTGCAGCGGATCGCCGGGCTGAATCTCGCGCAGGAGTGCGATGGCTTTGTCGTACTGGCCCGCGTTGGCGAGACCGGTGGCGCGGCTGAGCACCGCTTCGGTCTGCCCGCTCTCGGCCGCCTCGGGCTCGCCCGAAAACTTCGACCACGCAAAATATCCGGCCGCGCCGAGAACCAGCACTGCCACGACGGCCAGGATGACCGGCATCGGAAGCTTGCGCGCCGGGCCGGGCGCCGCCGAGGGCTTCGCTGGTTTGGCTTTTCCTTTTTTCCTGCTGGTGCTCGCCGCCGGTGCGGCATTCGGATCGGGCGGAATCAGCGGCGGTTCCGCGCCGGGAGGCAGCTCGTCTTCGAAGAAGCCGGCGTCGAAGGAATCATCCATCGACGACAGGTAGGAAGGCGTGCTCTCCGCGACCGTCTCGCCGAGGCGATCGAGATACTCCTGGGCACTGCTGTTGTTCGGATCGAGGCGCAGCACCTCGGTGAGATCGGCATGTGCGGTGGCGGTGTCGCCGCGCTCGAATGCTTCGATCCCCGAAGCAAGCACCGTTTCGACTTTCTGCTCGATGTCGCGGCGCTTTGCCTTCGCGCGCTCGATGCGATCCGATGCCTGATCGTTCGTGACGTCGATCAGAAAGATGCGCGACCAGAGATCGATCGCCTGCTGATAGTCGCCCGCCGCGAAGGCGCGATCGCCATCGGCGAGGAACTGCTCGATCTTTTTCTGATCGTCATCGGTCGCGATGACCGACGCGGTTGCGAAATCGAATTCGCCGGCGCCGCCCGGCGCCGTGTTGCCGAAGGAAAAGGGGGCGTCATTCGACGGCGCGTCGAACGAGAAATTCGCGAAGTTCGCTTCGGCCGGCTTCGGTGCCGGCGTGTCGAACGAAAACGAACCGATCGGAACATCGGCCGGCTTTTCTTCTTCGAACGTGAATCCGAAATCGGAGGCCTGCGCGGTGGAGCGGCCCGAAGGGGCGGGGTTGTCGACGACGAACGACGGGGAGGTGTGCGGGCGTGGCGGTGCGCTGAGCTGCATGGCGATGCGCACGACCTCGGGATGCGTCGGGTCGAGTGCGCGCGCTTTCTCGAGATCCATCTTCGCGGCGGCGGCGTTGCCGCCCGCGAGTGCCTGCTCCGCGCGGCGCGTGAACTGATCGACGAAGGGGGCGGCTTCGATCTTCTCGCGCGCCTCATCGCCGAGGACGCGCGCCTCGTCGTTCAGCAGATCCTCGGTGAGGATCTCGCTCGTGATCTGCGTGACGCGAAGGAAATCGCGCTCCGCCATCGCGGCGCGGGCCTGATCCATCTTCGATCCCGTGTCGGCGGGAAGGAGTTGCTCCACGTCGATCGGCAAGAGGGGATTGCGCGCTTTCTCGAGCAGCTTGCGAGCCGGCTCGAACATCGGGTCCATCTGCAGAATCAACCCGCAGCCGGCGACGACCTCATCCGTGCGTCCCTGCTGGAAGAGCGCGAGCGTCTGCCGAAACGTGGACATCACGCGATCCTTCACGGGCGCGGCCAGAGAGGCATTTCCGGGATAACTCATCGGTCGCGCGATTATAGCTATACTGCCGCGCGCGAAAGGATTACCTGCGAATGGATTACGTTGCCACCAGCGATGCCCCGAAAGCGATCGGACCTTACTCCCAGGCGGTGAAAGCCAACGGGTTCGTCTATACCTCGGGCCAGATCGCGCTCGATCCCGCCACCGGAACGCTCGTCGACAGCAGCTTCGACGATCAGGTGCATCGCGCGTTCAAGAACCTCGAGGCCGTTCTGCACGCGGCCGGCAGCGATTTCAGCAAAGTCCTGAAAGCGACCGTTTATCTGACCGACATGGCCAATTTCCCGGCGCTCAATGCGATTTACGAGCAGTATTTCGGTGCGCACAAGCCGGCTCGCACGACGGTCGGAGTGGCGCAGTTGCCGAAGGGTGGAGCGGTGGAAATCGACCTGGTCGCGCTCGTCTAAAACGGGTCTCGGGTGTTTGCCGGTTTCTTCGCGGGACGGATGCCGAACATGGCACCCCCGTTGCTCTTTCGGCTCTCATGTTCTGCCGGGTTCCGGCTGTAATCCTCGCCATCTCCCTCACGTCGTTCGCCGCGCTCGGCGCCACGCGAATGACGTACGACATCAAGGGCGCGGCCACTCCCATCGAGTGGGCGCCGACGTCGTTTCCACTCAATTACGAAGTCGACTCCCGCGTGGCGCAGCTTTCCCCCAACGCCGTGGCGATGGTCGATCGCGCGTTTGCAACGTGGGCGGCCATTCCGGACGCGAACCTGCGCTTTGAAAATCGCGGCGTCGCGGCCGGTCTCAACAGCACCGATCACAGCGATCGCGTCGTCATCTCCGTTGCCGACGATCTGTTGCGCGGACAAGGTGCGGTTGCTCTGACCGCGTACACGTACGACACCGAGACCGGGCACATGCTCGACGCCGACATTCGCATCGATCCGTCGTTGTTCGACGGCAGAGTCAATGCGCAGCAGGCGCTGGCGCACGAGGTCGGCCACGTCCTCGGGCTCGATCACTCGGCCGTGATTTCCGCGACGATGTATCCGTACGTCGGCTCCGACGGCATCCCTTCCGAGTTGGACAGCGACGATCGCATTGCCATGGCGGCGATGTATCCGCGCAGCGATCCGGCCATGTTCGGAGCGACGCTGCAGGGCCGCGTCACCGGCGATCAGGGCGGCATCTTCGCCGCGCAGGTCGTGGCGGTGAACGAGGACGGACAGCCGGTCGGCACGGTCCTGACCACCGCCACCGGCGATTTCACGATCTCCGGCATTCCGCCCGGACGTTATCAACTGTATGCGGAGCCACTGGACGGACCGGTGGTCGTCGATTCACTGCAGGGCACCTGGCGGTCCGCGCGTGGTGCGCCATTCCCGACCGAATTCTTCGGACCACCGATCGACGTCGAAAGCGGGAAGGTTTACGGAAATCTCCTCGTCAATGCCGCGGGCGCGGTGACGCTCAATCCGAAGCTCATTGGCGCAGGACCGGCCGGGACAACGGAAGTGAGCCTGACCACGAAACCGATTTCGGTAAAGCCGGGCGAAACCGTGCGCCTGACCATCGCCGGTGACGGCTTCACCAGCGGCATGACCACGTTCGACGTCCTCAATCCCGCGTTCCAGCGCATTGGCGATTACGAATGGTGGGGAGGTGCGGTCAGCGCGACGTATGTGATTGCGCCCGGCATCAGGGGATCGTCCGCGGTCATTCTGGTGAAGAGCGGACGGGAATCGGCCACGCTCACCGGAGCGCTGCGCGTCTATCGCGCACCGAAAACCCGTTCAGTGCGCCAGTAGCTCGCGGATCGCCGTCTCGTCGTCCGGCAGCATGGCGACTGCGCGAATTTCCCTGCGCAATCCGGCCAGACCGCGCACGACGATCGGCTCGCGCAGCGTGAGCAGCCAGCGCGGATCGTCGAGCATGGCGATCTTCAAAACCGCCGGCTGCTTCTCCCATCGTCCGATTTCCTCGATCGATTCGATCTGCGACAGCGGAATGTCCGCGCTCCAGCGCAGGCCGTAACGGAGGTGCAGCGTGTCGTCGTCGATCCACGTTCTGCGCAGACGCAGCGCGTGGTAATCGCCGAGCAGCCACATCGCCGCCCAGAGATCGAAAGCGGTCCAGAGCCACGCCGCGCTGGTGTTCCAGCGCGCCAGCAACAGGTGCATGACCGAACCTTCCACCGCGATCAGGAGCAGCAGAACTCCGAGCAGTGAGGCCCAGCCATTGCGCTCGTGGAAGGTCATCGCACGCCGGTTCGACTCCGGTTTCTTACGCCAGCAGAAGAACGCGTAATAGAGGAGCGTGATCTCGGAGGCGATCACGTCTGCAATGCGGCCGTCTCCGGCGACGGTTCGCGCCGCCGCGGCGATCCGTTCGTACGGGTCGCTCGATGCGCTCCGTTCGAATTTCGTGATGCGCCGGATCAGCGCTCCAATGAGCAGCAACTCCGCGACTGGCGCTGCGAACGTGCGCAATTGCGTCACGAACTGCTGCTGCCCGCGCGGCAACAGCGCGGCGGCGATGACCGTGCCGAGGAGAAATACCGGCGCAGTCGTCAATGGCCGCGCCTGGCCGCCGCGCACGGCCAGAAACCAGTACAGCAGCGGCAGCGTGATCGTCAGATCGAATGTGATTCCCCACGACACGAGGTCGGGATTCCGTGCGAAGAGATGCGACCGCGCCATGGCGACGCATGCCGCCAGCAGGAGCGCGCCGAGCACGGAAAAGCGGGCTGCCGGATTGCGAAGAATCGCCGCACGCACGTCGTCATTGTACGAGTCCTTCCTCCCGGCGTTCCTCCCGGCGGCGTTCTTCGCCGTCCGCCATCGCATCCGACACCACCACGGCCACTGTGCTCGGGCATTCTTCGGCCGGTCCGGCGGTGTTCGCGAGCAATGCGCGCAGCACCGGCGGCGTCAGGAACGTCGTGATGATGACCATCATCGCCACGCTGCTGTAGAGCCCCGCCGAAAGCAGCGCTGACGACAATCCGAGTTGCGCGAAGATCAGGCCCACCTCGCCGCGCGGCACCATGCCCACGCCGATGACGAGCTTGCGCAGCGGACGTCCGAACGCGGCGTAGCCGGCGATCAGTTTTCCGATGATGGCCACGACCGTCAGTGCAAGCCCGATCAGAAAGAATGGACGCGACGCTGGATCGAACGGATTGAGCTGCTTCAAATCGACCGCCGCGCCGACCGAGACGAAGAAAATCGGAATGAAGAATTGCGCGACGTCGTGCACCTCGTGCTCGATGTCGCGGCCGCGGTCGGTCTTCGCCAGGATCAAGCCGGCCGCGAATGCGCCGATGATCAGCGCCGAGCCGACCGCCGTGGCCAGCCATGCCAGTGCAAAGGCGAACATGATCGAGGTGAAGAAGAGCGCCTTGGCCACGCGCAGTCGCGCGATCAGCGCAATGAGCTTCGGCGCGAGCAGCGAGCCGATCACAATGGCCGCCACGACGAATCCGAAGGCGACGGCGAAGATCTTCGTGACGCCGCCGACGGTCATTTTCTCTCCCGCGGCAATGGCGCTGATCACTGTGAGCAGCACCAGCCCGAGGATGTCGTCCACCACCGCGGCGCCGAGAATCACCTGCGATTCATCGGTTTTCAGATGGCCGAGATCCGATAAGACGCGCGCTGTAATGCCGACCGACGTGGCCGTCAGTGCCGCGCCGAGAAAGACACTGATGGTGGTCGAATAGCCCATCCAGACGCCGACGCCGAATCCTGCTGCAAACGGCAGGAGGACGCCGGCGATGGCCACCGCAATCGCGGAGCCGCCGACGGAGAGGAGGCGGGCGAGATCGGTTTCGAGTCCGATCAGGAACAGCAGCAGCAGCACGCCGAGCTCGGACAACAGATGCAGCACCGGGTCGTGCGCGTCGATCAGATGCAGTCCGGAAACGCCGATGACGATGCCACCGACCATTTCACCGAGCACAGCAGGCTGACCGATGCGTTCGGCGAGCTCGCCAAACAGTTTTGCGGCCGCGAAAACGGCGAGAAGCGTGAGGAGAAGGGCAGCAATGGACACGCGAGCACCTCAGAGAAGCGGCGGCCCGACCGCTTCCTGGCCCTGCGAGCAGGCGTGCTCGCACCCTCGAATGCGAGTGTAATGGAAAAGGAGGCGGCAGCGGGAACGCCGCGGCCTCGGGGTGCGAATCGCGGATTACGGTAGAATGCCGTCTCTTGTGCCGCTGCCTTCGCCGTGGCGCTTCTCAACCAAAACACAGGAGTATCGATGACTGCCACACTGGAATTGACCCATCAGTTCGACGCTGCCGTTGCCGCGGGACGGGTGCCGTACAAAATCAAGAACATGAACGAAGCGACGCTGGGCCGTGCCGAAATCCGGCTGGCCGAGCACGAGATGCCGGGCCTCATGGCCATTCGCGAGCAGTACGCGGGCAAGAAGCCGCTGGCCGGCGCGCGCATCATGGGCTCGCTGCACATGACCATTCAAACGGCGGTGTTGATCGAGACGCTCCATCTCCTTGGCGCCGACGTGCGCTGGGTGAGCTGCAATATCTTCTCGACGCAGGATCACGCCGCCGCGGCGGTGGTGGTCGGACGTCCGGAAACGGGCGGTACGATCGAGAATCCGCGCGGCATTCCGGTCTTTGCCTGGAAAGGCGAAACGCTCGAGGAATACTGGTGGTGCACGTCCGAGGCGCTCATGTGGCCGGATGGAAGCGGCCCGACGCTCATCGTCGATGATGGTGGCGACGCCACGCTGCTCGTGCACAAGGGCGTCGAATGCGAAGGAAAGAATCACGTTCCTGAATTCAATCCCGCCGACGAGCCGGAAGAGTGGGGCGTCATTCTCGACCTCCTGCGCAGCGAGATTTCCCGCGATCCGCAGCGCTGGACGCGTGTGGCGAAGGAAATTCGCGGCGTTTCCGAGGAAACGACCACCGGCGTGCATCGCCTGTATCAGATGCAGGAAGCGAAATCGCTGCTCTTCCCGGCCATCAACGTCAATGACTCGGTGACGAAGTCGAAATTCGACAATATCTATGGTTGCCGCCACTCCGTGGTGGACGGCCTCAATCGCGCCACGGACGTCATGATCGCCGGCAAGCTCGCGGTCGTCTGTGGGTTCGGCGAAGTCGGTAAAGGGTGCGCACAGGCGCTGCGCGGCCAGGGCGCGCGCGTGGTGGTCACGGAAATCGATCCGATCTGCGCACTGCAGGCGGCCATGGAAGGCTTCGAGGTGCGCACGCTGGAGAGCGTTCTCGAGCGCGCCGACATCTTCGTCACCGCCACCGGCAACAAAGACATCATTACGGCCGCCCACATGGCCCGCATGAAGCACAACGCCATCGTCAGCAACATCGGCCACTTCGACAACGAGATCGACATGGCCGGTCTCAAGAAGGTGCAGGGCGTCAAGCGGGTCAACATCAAGCCGCAGTACGACGAATGGGTTTTCCCTGACGGGCACTCGGTGCTGATCCTGGCGGAAGGCCGCCTGATGAACCTCGGCTGCGCCACGGGCCACCCCTCTTTCGTGATGTCCGCTTCGTTCACCAATCAGGTTCTCGCACAAATCGCCCTTTGGGAGAACAAAGGGGAGTACGGAAAAGAAGTGTATGTACTTCCCAAGAAGCTCGACGAAGAGGTGGCCCGCCTCCATCTGGCCCACCTCGGCGTCGAATTGACGGTCCTGACCGAGGATCAGTCCCGGTACCTTGGCGTTGCTGTGGACGGCCCCTATAAGTCCGACCATTACCGCTATTGATCGTCATTTTCGGCTGTAAGAACTACGGGCGAGCCGTTGGAAATGGCTCGCCCGTAGTGTTTTCGGTTGACAATGCGTAACGGTTGCACAAGACTTTGTGCGTGAGTGATAGGAGGAGAAATGCCTAGACCGAAGTCCAATCCGTCCCCGTCCCCATTGTCGCCTGGCCAGGCGGCGTATGTACTCGATCAGCTGATCAAAGAGCGCCGCGTCTCGCAGGGCGAAATCAGCCGCTATGTGAGCGACATGGGCCGCGAAATCACAGACCTCGAAGCGCGTCTGCAGCGCCTGCGCGAAGCGCATGGCGGCAGTTCCTCGTCGTCTTCCGCCTCGGCGGCTGCTCCAGCGGCAGCTCGTCGTGGTCCGGGCCGTCCGCCGGGAGGTGGTGCCAAGGGACCGGGTCGTCGTCCGGGTCGTCCGGGCCGCCCGCCGGGACGTCCGGCCGCAGCCGCTCCCGCGGCCGCTGCTGCCAATGCCGCCGGCAACAAGGGTGGCGCCAAGAAGGGTGGCCGCAAGTCCGCTGCCGCCATTACGGCCGAGCAGCTCGCCTCGCGCCAGCTCCAGGGTCGTTATCTGTCGCTCGTGCGCCAGTTCCCGGAGAAGAAGCGCGGCGATTACGCCAAGATCGCCAAGGAAAAAGGCCGCGAGGCCGCGATCAAGGCGATGCAGGACGATCGCAAGTAAAAGGTTCCGGATCGAAAAAAAGGGCGCACGAAGGTGCGCCCTTTTTTTGTTTGCCCGCGTTTGCGAGCGAGGGTCATTGTGGCGTCGACAGCGTCACCAGCTGCGTGGCGTTGTTCGTGAGGCTCGCAAACGCCCAGTAGCGGCTGCCGGCCTGGAGCGGTTCGATTTCCAGCCGGATTGCCGCCGGCCACGTTTTCTCCAGGAGCAGCAGTCCGGTAATGTCGAATTCCGCATATGCGGCCTCGGTGCGGAAATCATTGGTCTGCGCGGTGGCCGCCGTGAGCGTGAACGAGTGCACCGGCGCGGCGCCGCTGCCGAGTTGGGCCTGGTCGTAGACGCGCACGGCGAATGCCGACTGCGTGTACGCCGTGTCATAGACGCGCAGCAGAACGCGGAAATCAGAGGACAGCGGGATGTTCATCAACTGCGAGCGCCCGTGACGCATCGCGCTCTCGCGGATCACCGGAATGTCGGTGCCGGCGTTCAGCGTCGAGCGCGACGTATCGGCGACGCGCAATTGCATCGACACGTCCCCGTGCGAGAGGTAGAGCATGCGGCTCGGATTGCCGTTCGGCGCGTGGAAGAACGGATCGAGATTGTGGAGCGTCTCGCCGCTGGCGAGGGTCTTTGTGAGCGGGAACACCGGCGGGCAGGCGAGATCGGGCGGGCAGGGCCACGGCGCCAGGAGCACCCCTTCCTGTCCGTCATTGTGCAGCCAGAAATCGGTTTTCCAGACGCTGCCGAACGCGCCGTTCAACGTGCCGTCGAGATACACCGGCAACAGCACCTCTTCGTACATGTCGTCGTGATCGGGGGTGAACGTAAAGCCGTTCGTCACCTTGACCGGGTTTTCGCCGGAGACATAAACGGTGACGTCGACCGTGCCCGGCTGGTGCGGCGGAGTGACGACCTCGAGGCGGGTCTGTGATTCGGACTTCACGTCCACCTTCACATCGCCGAACGCGACCTGGGTGGGACAGGGAACGATGCACAACACCTTCGTCAGAAGGTTCGTCCCTGTAATCGTCACTTCCGTGCCGCCGGCGGACGGGCCGGAGGTGGGGGCGACGCTCGTGACCGTGGGCACCTGGGCAAACGCGGAAATCGAGAACAGTGCTGCTGCGAAAAACGTCAGTCGCTTCATGCTTCCTTAGTCCTTTTTCAACGTGCGGATGTATGCAACGATCTCGGTGATCTGTTGCGCGGAGAGAGCGCTCTTGAAGGCGGGCATTTTCCCGCGGCCATTGGCGATCGCGGCGGAGAGTTCCTCGTCGGACTGCTTCTGTACCTCGCTGGAACGCAGGTCGCGTGCCTTGACCGCCTTTCCGGCCGGCGTGTTGCCACTGCCATCCGAACCGTGACAGCCGGAGCACGCTTTCTGACGGTACAGTACGGCTCCCGCGGGCTCGTTGGCGACGGCAGGGGTCGTGAAAGCAGCGAGTGCGAGAATCAGAATCGCCTGACGCATGGCGCGAGAGGATATCCAAGTGCGCTGGTTATTTTTTGTGACGTTTGTCCTACTTTCCTGCACCACTGAAACGACCAGGCAAACTCCGCCGCCGTCTGCAACGACGGCGGAGTCAACAGCGACACAATCGTCGACGACCACTACGAGCGCGCCGAAGGTATCGCGGGAAATCACGATCGATACGGTCGAAATCGCCAATCCGATCGTGGTCAGCGGCGTGGCCCGTACGTTCGAGAACAATGTCGTCCTGCGCGTGCGCGGCGCCGACGGTGCGGTGCTGAGCGAAACATTTACGACGTCGGAAGGCGATTCGGGACAACACAATCCCTACCGCGCCGCGATCTGGCTCCCCGAAGATCCGGGCGGACGGGTCACGGTGGAGGCGCTCGAATATTCGGCGAAAGACGGCTCGGAACGGTCGCTCGTTTCGATCACGAAGCCTTACGACGTCGAGCAGATCGATTTGAAGCTCTATTTGCCGGACGAGCAATGCCGCGCGGTGCATCCGGTCACGCGCAGCGTGCCGAAGAGCGTGGCCATCGCCCGGCTGCTCGTCGAAATGCTGATCGCCGAGCCGGCCCCGTTTCCGAAAGGCTCGCGCGTGCAGGCGGTCAACCTGCGCGATGGCGTGTTGACGGTCGATTTCAACGAGCGATTGCAGAACGTGGGAGGCTCGTGCGCGGCGCGGATGATTCGCGCGGCCACGACCGAAACCTTGAAACAGTTGCCGAGCGTGAAGCAGGTGGTGATCACGGCCGGAGGCAGCGAGAAGCTGGCGCTGCAGCCGTAATACACTCCCGGCGATGCTGCGAAAGCCGCTTTTCCTCCTCACGCTCGCGCTCTCTCTGCTGCAGGGAGGAGCCGCATCCGCACAGAAGACGGTGACGCTGCTGCATGTTTCTGATTACCACTCGCACGCGCTGCCGTTCTACACCGACGAAGGGGAGCGCGGCGGAATCGCGCGCGCCATCGGCTATCTGCGGCAGGAGAAACGAAACGGCGCTCTGATCTTCAGCGGCGGCGACACGATCAACAAAGGGGCGCCGGCCTGGTCCGACAAATACAACTGCATCGAATGGCCATGGCTCAACGGCATCGCCTCCGCGATGGCCTTCGGCAATCACGACGCCGATTACGGCCTCGCGCAATATCGCCAGTGCCGCGAGAAAACGCGCTATCCGATCCTCAGCGCGAATACGGAAGGGTTTCAGAAATACGCGGTCTTCGAAGTGCGCGGCGCGCGCATTGGCGTGTTCGCGCTGGCCGGTCCTGATTTTCCGCAGCTCGTGAAACTGCCCGAGCTGAAATTCGGCGATCCGATTTCCGCGGCACGCGAGACCGTACAGGCTCTGCGTGAGAAAGAGCGCGTCGACGCGGTGGTGATGATCGGCCACGAAACGCAGGAAGCCGATTACGCGCTCGCGCGCGCCGTTCCCGGCATCGATCTCATTTTCGGCTCGCACAGTCATCTCGAGCGCGAACTGACCCGGATCCCGGAAACCGAAACGTGGTTCATTTCGCCGTTTCAATACCTGACCTCCATCAGCCGGGTCGAATTGACGATTGCCGATCACCGCGTCACGTCCGTGCGCGGCCGGCTCGTGGCGGTCGACGCGTCGCTGCGCGAAGATCGGGCGACCGCCCGCCGCGTGCGCAGATTGCAGCGCGAGCTGGAAAACGATCCTCAATATCGCGCGCTCTTCGCTCCGATTGCGACGTTGCCGCGGGCGATGACGGTCGAGACGTTGTCGAAATTCGCACTGGAGACGATGCGCAACGTCACGCAATCCGACGTCGCGCTGTCGACCATGAGCAGTTTCCGCGGCTCGCTCGCGAGCGGGACGCTGACGATGGAGGCGCTGCGCGCCGCCCTGCCATACGACAACGAGATCGTCACCTGCACGATGGACGGCGAACAGCTGCAGCGCGTGCTCGATCACGACGATGAGTCGTATGTCTCGGGCGTTCCGCCGATCGATCCGAAGCGGACGTATCGTGTCGCCACCACCGACTATCAGGCGTTCGTCGCGCACAAGGATGTCTTCCTCTGCGACAGGAAACAGACCGGATTGCGCGTGCGAGACGAAGTGAAGAAGCGGCTCGCGAACTGACTAGAGCCACCCTTTTTCGCGGGCAATGCGTGCGGCCTCGACGCGATTGGCGGCACCGAGCTTGTTGATCGCCTCGGAAAGATAATTGCGCACGGTCCCCTCGGAGAGGTGCAGCGTCGAGGCGATGTCCGCGCTGGTCTGGCCTTCGCCGGCCATGCGCAGTACCTGCCGTTCGCGATCGGTGAGCGGATCGGGATCGCCCCACGCTTCCGCGGCCAGCTCGGGATCGACGACGCGGCCTCCCTGATTCACGCGCCGCACCGCATTGGCCAGATGTTCCGCGGGCGAATCCTTCAGCAGATATCCCGACGCGCCGGCTTCGAGCGCGCGGCGCAGGTAGCCGCCGCGTGCGAACGTCGTGAGGATGATGACGCGCGTCGGCAGCCCCTCACGCTTCACCGCGGCAGCGAGCTCGAGGCCGGTCATCTTCGGCATCTCGATGTCGGTGAGCAGGACCTGCGGTTTCTGCGCGCGGCACAATGCCAGCGCTTCCTCGCCGTCCTGCGCGCGGCCGACGACGTCGATGTCGCCTTCGATCTCGAGCAGCGCCGCCAGCGCGCCGAGCACCATCTTCTGATCTTCCGCGACGACGACCCGAATCACGCGCTCCGTTCCTCCGCGCGTGCCGTCAGCGGCAGGTTGACGGTGAGGGTCGTGCCGCGGCGTCCGTCACGCGTCATCGAGCCGCCGAGGAGCTCGACGCGCTCGCGCATCCCGGTGAGACCGCTGCCGAACGGCTCGGAGCCGCCGCGTCCATCATCCGAAATGATCATCACCGCCGCGTGTTCGTCCACCGTGACTTTGAGCGCGCAATGCCGCGCCCCGGCGTGGCGCACGATGTTGGTGATCGCTTCGCGCAACGCGAGACAGAGCACCGCTTCCTGCGCCGCCGGCAGTTTCGGATGAGGCATGTCGCATTCGAACGTCACGCCCGCGCTGCCTAACGCACTGCGCGCGTGCTGTACTTCGGCGTCAAAGCCGCCGGAGCGATAGCCGCGGACGGCGGAGCGCACTTCGGCGAGCGCTTCACGGGCGATGCGCTCGACGTCGCGAATCTCCTCGCGGGCCCGTTCGGGATCGCGCTCCGACAGTTTCGACGCGAGCTCCGATTTCAGCACCACCAGCGAGAGCGTGTGACCGAGCAGGTCGTGCAGATCGCGGGCGATGCGCTCGCGTTCCGCCACTTTCGCGAGATGCTCGATCTCGTCGCGTGCGAGCCGCAGACGCGCGTTCGCCCGTCCAACCTGGCTGTAGTGAATGTTGATGCCGCCGACGAGCAGCGAGAAGACGATCGGCCACGCGGACGAGAACACATCGCGACGGAGAAACGCCGCTTCGATGAGCGCGAGCAACGCGATGAAGATCACGCCGCGTGTTGCGTTCTTCGATGATTCGAGCGTGCCGATCATCCCGGCGCCGTAGACGAAAAATGCCCCCGCGCCGTGCGACAGCGGCCAGAGCACGACGCCCATGGCCACGGTCGCGGCGGCGATGACGACCAACTCGCGGCCGCCGCGCGCCCAGTACGAACGGAAGTACAAGGCCACGAACACGATCGTCGCCGTGACGTGCAGCGCCCAGCCCACCGCGTTCGCATAGCGCGACATGTACAGCGGCGACAGCGCGAACGGCACGATGTAGATCAGCCACGCATACGGCGTCCAGGCGAGATCTTTGTCGTGAGGGAGGAGGCGCATGGGTTGAGTGTAATGGTTGTGCTATCCGTACAACTTGCCTTCGTCGCGTCTGTAGCCGATGTACGCGATGGTTGTGAACACGATCGTGGCGATGACCATCGCGCTCACGTGCAGCAGCACCGGCTGCCCGCGCGATGCGCCGATCGTCCGCAGGGCCAGCTGCGAGAAGTGATACGGCGGCAACCACAGCGCGAAGTTCTGAACCTTCTGCGGGAGAAAAAGAATCGGCACCCAGAGGCCCGACAGGAACGCGAGCGGGAGATAAATCAGGTTGACGATCGGAGCGGCCGAATTCGGACCGGCGAAGAACCCGATGGCCAGACCGAAGGCCGCGAACGTCACCGAGCCGGCGACGAGAATGCCGAACAGCGAGAGCATCGTCGTGAGCGGCAGCTGCACGCCGCCGAAAAACGTTCCGACCACGAACAGCAGGATCACGATGATCGCGCTGAAGAGCATGGCCATCGCCAGCTTGGCCACGAAGTAGGCGGCGATCGGCATCGGGGTGGTGCGTTTCACTTCGAGCCAGCCCTGTCCGCGCTCGACGGCCACCGAAACGCCGAAGCCGAACAGCGAGGCGCCGATCACGCCGAACGCGCCGTAGGTCGCGATGAGATACGCGGACATGCTCACCGGGCCCGTTTTTCTCGCGCCGAAGATCACGCCGAAGAAGATGTAGAACGCGATCGGGAAGAGCAGCGTCGGCAGCGAATACGCCGGCAGACGCAGAGCCTTGAGAAACTCGTATTTGATTTCCAGCAGATACGTTTTCATGCGATCAACTCCACGAACGCGTCTTCGAGCGACGCGGCGTCTCCACGAATTTCTTTCGGGGTTCCTTCCCGGACCACCACGCCCTTGTGGACGACGACGACGCGGTTGGCGAGCGCCTCCGCCTCGGCGAGGTAATGCGTGGTCAGCAACACCGATTTGCCGAGGGCCACGAACGCGCGGATCTGCTTCCAGAGAGCGCGTCGCGCTTCGACGTCGAGTCCGACCGTCGGCTCGTCGAGGATCAGGAGATCGGGATTGCCGGCGATGGCGAGAGCGAAGAGCACGCGTTTCTGCTGGCCGCCGGAGAGCTGTCCGAACTGGCGATGCTCGACGCCTTCGAGGTTCGCGGCCGCGATGATCTCGGCCATGCTCATCGGCCGCGGGTAGTACGAGCGAAAGAGGTCGATGTGCTCGCGCACCTTCAACGTCTCCGGCACCCGCGCCACCTGGAGCACGGCGCCCATGCGCGTGCGGCTGCGGGCATCCCGCGGATCGCCGCCGAAGACCTGCACGGAACCGGAAGTCGGTTTCGCGAGGCCGAGCAGGAGACGCACCGCGGTGGTTTTTCCGGCGCCGTTGGCTCCGAGAAGCGCGACCAGCTCGCCGGGCCGGATCGCAAGGTCGAGCCCGCGAAGCGCCTCGACCATCCCGTAATTCTTGGTGACCGAAGTGAGCGTTGCTGCATTCATGTCACAAAGATGCCGCGTCGCCCGCGAAACGCACATTGTGGGATGTCAGCGCCCACGCGTGACGAATGTCAGGTGGCGGGAGTCGGTTGTCGGGAGTCGGGAGTCGGGGGAACCGCTTCGCCAAGTAATGACGGATCTTGGCGAAGCGGTTCCCCCGACAACCGACAACCGACAACCGACCTTGACCAAGTGTGACCATCCGTTATGATGCAGCCCGATGTCGCGCACCGGCGCTTCCGCCGTCGACGCACCCGCAAATTTCCACCCTTCTCGAGGTGAGCTCCGAATGACATGGTTCGGGAACTTTTACCGCTCTGCCATTGGCAAGAAGGCGGTCATGGCCGTTACCGGCCTGATCCTCTTCGGATTCGTATTCGCGCACATGCTCGGCAACCTGAAGATGTATCTCGGGGCCGCGCACCTGAATGAATACGCGCATTTTCTGCGCGCGGTCGGTGAGCCGCTCGTGCCGAACATGACGTTGTTGTGGATCGCGCGACTGGTGCTGCTCGCGGCCGTCGTGCTGCACATCCACTCCGCGTATTCGCTGACGATGATGAATCGCGAGGCGCGGCCGATCGGCTACACGAATCGCGGCTACGTCAAAGCGTCGTACGCATCGCGCACGATGCGCTGGGGAGGAGTGATCATCCTTCTCTTCGTCATCTATCACCTGCTGCATCTCACCACCGGCAACGTGCACCAGGATTTCGTGAAGGACGACGTCTATCACAACGTCGTGACCGGTCTGCGCGTCTGGTGGGTGGCGGCCTTCTACATCGCCGCGAACCTCGCCCTCGGCCTGCACCTGTTCCACGGCATGTGGGCGATGTTCGGTTCGGTGGGGCTCACGAATCCGCGCTTCGAGCAGTGGCGCCGCACGTTCGCCACGGCGTTCGCGGTGATCGTCACGCTCGGCAACATCTCCTTCCCGATCGCGATCCTCACAGGCCTCGTTCATTAAGGTGACGCGAATGCAACTCGACTCGAAGATTCCTCCCGGACCGCTGGCAGAAAAGTGGTCCTACGCGAAATCGCATTACAAGCTCGTCAACCCCGCCAACAAGCGCAAGTACGACATCATCGTCGTCGGCGCGGGTCTGGCTGGCGCCTCGGCCGCGGCCACGCTCGGGGAGCTCGGCTACAACGTCAAATGCTTCGTCTACCACGACTCGCCACGCCGCGCGCACTCCATCGCCGCGCAGGGCGGCATCAACGCGGCCAAGAACTACCGCAATGACGGCGACAGCGTGTACCGGCTCTTCTACGACACGATCAAAGGCGGGGACTACCGCGCCCGCGAAGGGAACGTCCATCGCCTGGCCGAGCTGTCGGTGAACATCATCGATCAGGCCGTCGCGCAGGGCGTGCCGTTCGCGCGCGAATACGGCGGCGCGCTCGAGAATCGCTCGTTCGGCGGCGTGCAGGTCTCGCGCACCTTCTTCGCGCGCGGGCAAACCGGCCAGCAGCTGCTCCTCGGCGCGTTCCAGGCCCTCGAGCGGCAGATCGCGCTCGGTACGGTGAAGCAGTACAACCGCCACGAGATGCTCGACCTGGTGGTCGTCGACGGCCACGCCAAAGGGATCATCGTCCGCAATCTCGTCACCGGAAAAATCGAGGCGCACGCGGCTGACGCGGTCGTGCTCGGAACCGGTGGCTATGTCAACGTTTTCTACCTCTCGACGAATGCGAAGGCCTCGAACGCCACCGCCATCTGGCGCGCCCACAAGCGCGGTGCGGCATTCGCGAACCCCTGCTACACGCAGATCCATCCCACCTGCATTCCGCAGAGCGGTGATTACCAGTCGAAGCTCACGCTGATGTCCGAGTCGCTGCGCAACGACGGCCGCATCTGGGTCCCGAAGCAGCAGGGCGACACGCGCAAACCGAGCGCGATTTCGGAAGGGGAGCGCGACTACTACCTCGAGCGCAAATATCCGAGCTTCGGCAATCTCGCGCCGCGTGACATCGCCTCCCGCGCCGCGAAGGAGGTCTGCGACGAAGGTCGCGGCATCGGTTCCTCCGGCCGCGGCGTGTTCCTCGATTTCGCCGACGCCATCAAACGCCTCGGCCGGAAGACCATCGAAGAACGCTACGGCAACCTCTTCGAGATGTATCACGACATCACCGCCGAGGATCCGTACGAACAGCCGATGCGCATCTATCCGGCGCCGCACTATTCGATGGGCGGTCTCTGGGTCGATTACAACCTCATGTCGAACGTCCCCGGTCTTTACGTGATCGGCGAGGCGAATTTCTCCGATCACGGTGCGAACCGCCTCGGGGCAAGCGCGCTGATGCAGGGGCTCGCGGACGGCTACTTCGTGCTCCCGGTGACGATCGGCGATTACCTGGCCGGCCAGTTCGGCAAGAAGGTCTCGGTCGATCGCCCCGAATTCGCCGAGGCATTGAGCGGCACGCAGGATCGCGTGAAACGTCTGCTCGACGCGAAGGGAACGCGCAGCGTCGACTCGTTCCACAAAGAGCTCGGCTCGATCATGTGGGACAAATGCGGCATGGCCCGCTCCGCCGACGGCCTCAAGAGCGCGCTCCTCCAGATTCGCGCACTGCGCGACCAGTACTGGAAAGACGTGCGCGTGACCGGTAACGGCGAGGAGCCGAATCAGGCGCTCGAAAAAGCGGGACGCGTCGCCGATTTCTTCGAGCTCGCGGAATTGATGTGCATCGACGCACTGCAGCGCGAGGAGTCCGCCGGCGGCCATTTCCGCGTCGAGTATCAGACGCCGGATGGCGAGGCGCAGCGCAACGACGATGAATTTCTCTATGTCTCCGCCTGGGAGTACAAGGGCGAAGGCAACGAGCCGGTGCTGCACAAGGAACCGCTCGTCTATGAGGAAGTGAAGCTGGCCACGAGGTCTTACAAATGAACCTGACATTGCACGTCTGGCGTCAGAACTCCCGCGAGTCGGAAGGCCGTCTCGTCGAATACAAGGCGGAGGACATCTCTCCCGACGCGTCGTTTCTCGAAATGCTCGACGTCGTGAACGAGCGTCTCATCGCCAAGGGTGAAGAGCCGATCCATTTCGAGCACGACTGCCGCGAAGGCATCTGCGGCTCGTGCGGCATGATGATCAACGGCATCGCTCACGGCCCGCTCGGCGGTACCGCCACCTGCCAGTTGCACATGCGCCACTTCAATGACGGCGACACCGTCTTCATCGAGCCGTGGCGCGCGCGCGCATTTCCGGTGATCAAGGATCTGATCGTCGACCGCTCCGCGCTCGACAAGATCATCCAGGCCGGCGGCTTCATCTCCGTCAACACCGGCAGCGCCGTCGAAGCGAATACGCTCCCGATTCCGAAGCCGGTCCAGGAAATGGCCATGGACGCGGCCGAATGCATCCAGTGCGGCGCCTGTGTCGCGCAGTGCCCCAACGGGGCCGCGCAGCTGTTCACCGCGGCCAAAGTCTCGCACCTCGGCCTGCTCCCGCAGGGCCAGCCCGAACGCTATGAGCGCGTGGTGCACATGGTCGAGACGATGGAAAGCTTCTTCGGCAGCTGCACGCTCTTCCGCGAATGCGAAGGCGTCTGCCCGAAGGAAATCTCGACGAAGTTCATCGAGCGGATGAACAAGGACTATCTCGCCTCGAAATTCAAACCGACCAAAGAACCGGTCACCACCTAAGCGAACGAATCAAGCAATCGAAGCGAACGCGAGCCCGCAAGGGCTCGCTTTTGTTTTGCGCGTCGCGCTCGCCGTTTGTTTTACACACCTCGTACACCGGCGCGGCCGGCGTGCGCGCGTACCATTGGCGCGTGCGCATTCTGATCGTCGAGGACGAACGTTCGCTGCGTGAGGCATTGATTGCGCTGCTCACCAAACGCGGATTCGAAATCGAGGCCGTTGCCGACGGCGTGGCCGGACTGGAACGAGGAGCGGCGTCGGACGTCGATTTCGTGCTGCTCGATCTCTCTCTGCCGAAGCTCGATGGAGTGGAAGTCTGCCGCCGCCTGCGGATGGCGCGGCCGGCATTGCCGATTCTCATTCTGACGGCGCGCGGTTCCGAGGATGATCGCGTGCGAGGGCTGCGCGCGGGAGCGGACGACTATCTGACGAAGCCGTTCGGCGTGAATGAACTGGTGGCGCGCATCGACGCGTTGCGGCGCCGCGCGTTGATTGCGCCGGCCGACGTCGAGCGGGTCGAGATCGATGATTGCCTGCTCGATCTCGGACGCTGCGAAGCGCGGCGTGGTGCGGATGCAATCGCGTTGACGCCGCGCGAAGTCGGCATTCTGCGTTTGCTGCATCGCCATCGCGAGCGCGCGGTCTCTCGCGCGGAATTGCTGCAACTGGTCTGGGGCGCGAGCGATGACATCGAGACGCGCACCGTCGACATGACCATCGCCAATCTGCGGCAGAAGATCGAGCGCGATTCCGCGGAGCCGCGAATCGTCGTGACCATCAAAGGCGTCGGCTACGCGTGGGGACCGCGATGAGGCGGGTCGTGCTCGCCACGGTGGTGTTGCTCCTCGGCATGGGCGGCCTGTGCGGCGCGTGGTGGGTGACGGCGCAACGCGCACTCGACGCCGAACTGCGCCTGCAGAATCAGCTCAATGAACGCGCGTCCGCCGATCGACTGACCCAGCAGCTCGAGGAACTGCGGCGCAGCGAATCGGAACGGCCGTGGTTTCACTATCAGAACCTCTATCACGATCCGAAAGGGGCCTCGCAGGGATTGTCGGTCGTGCCGTCGCCACTGGCGAGCGGCACCGGCAACCCGCTCGTGGCCGCGAATTTTCAAGTCGATGCACGAGGCCGCGTCTCGCTGCCGACGCTCAATGAAGAGCTGACGGAATTCAACGCGAAGAACGCGCGGGAGCAGCGTGCGATCCGCGATGCGCTCGCCGCGTCGGCGAAATCGATTCGCGAGGCTGCCGCGCCGCTCGTCGTCCGCGTCGAAGAGGATGCGAGCGAGGAGCAGGCCACGGCGCGGCGCATCGCCCTGCTCGAGGCGCGCATTGCGGCAAAGCCGCCGGTTGCGCCGGCGCGCAAGTACGCGAAGATCGAAGAGCCGAAAGTGCAGGAGATCGATCGCTCCGCGTTTCTGCAGAACGTCTCTTCGAACGCGGTCTTTCAGCAATTGAAGCAGGCGCCCGCAAATGAGCCGCCATCCGTCACTCCCGCGCCCGCGCCGGCGCAACGCGAAGCGACGCCGGTGAAAATCTGGACGTCTGATCTCGAATGGCGAACCGTGTCGCTCGGCGATCGTCGCGCGCTCGTCGCATTGCGCGCCGTACAGACGCCCACCGGCACGCTCGTGCAGGGGCTGCTCACGCAGCTCGAAGAAGGAGCCATCGTCGACGGCGCGATCGTGACGCCGAAGAACGACGGCACCTCCATCGCGGGGACCGGCTGGCACGCGACGCTCGCCACGCCGTTGCAGACGGCGGAGCGGCAACGCTTCGCCCGCAATTTCATTGCGGTGTGCGGCGTGTTGCTGCTCGTGGTGATCGGCGTGATCTGGACGCTGTCGCGTGTCGAAAAACTCGCCCGCGATCGCGCCCGATTCGCTGCCACCGCCGCGCACGAACTGCGCACGCCACTGGCGTCGCTGCGTCTGTACAGCGATCTCATCGCCGAAGAAGAGGAGGAGTCGAAGCGCGTCACGTATGCGCGCGAGCTCGCCTCGCAAACAGAGCGTCTCGGTCGCGTCGTGGCCAACGTTCTCGAGGTCACGCGACTCGAGCGGGGGACGTTTTCATTGAAGCCGCGCGTCGGCGCGATCGGCCACGCCGTGCAGGAATGCATCGAGCGATTGCGCCCGCAACTCGATGCCGCGCATTGTCCCGTCGCCTTGCGGGTTGCGGACGAATTACCGGAGATCGCGTTCGATCCCGATGCGTTGCAGCACGTCGTCGACAATCTCGTCGACAACGCCGAGAAATTTTCGCGCGACGTTCCCGACCGCAGCATCGATGTGGAAGTGGCGCGCGCCGACGATGGTGTGGCGATCACGGTCAGCGACCGCGGGCCGGGTGTGCCGGAAACGTTGTTCCGCGCGCCGCGACCCTTCCGGCGTGGCCACGATGCCAATGCGCCCGCGGGTCTCGGGCTCGGCTTGTACCTCGTCGATCGCATCGTGCGCGGACATGGCGGCGTTCTGCGCACCGAGGCGCGGCCGGGAGGCGGGGCCCGCGTGCGCGTCTTTCTGCCGTCGTTTTACAGAACTTAGACGGACATCCGGCGCGCGGCGACGCACGTTGCAATCATGCGAATCGCCGTACTGCTCATGCTCGTTTGTGCACTGTCCGCCGCCGCGCAATCCACCGTCGATGACGCCATCCTCGACCGCGAATGCGCACAGAAAGATTGTCGCTATTCAGGCCTGCACTGGTTCACCGATTTCGAAGCCGCGAAAGCGGAAGCGCAACGCAGCGGCAAGCCGATCATCTCTCTGCGACTCCTCGGCCGCCTCGACGAGGAAGTGAGTTGCGCGAACAGCCGCTTCTTCCGCACCATCCTTTATCCCGATCCCTCCATCGCGCCGCTGATGCGCGAGCATTTCGTCTTGCACTGGCAGTCGGTACGACCCGTTCCGAAAATCACGATCGACCTCGGCGACGGGCGCTTCATCCGCCAGACCATTACCGGCAACAGCGCGCATTACCTGCTCGATGAGAACGGACGCGTGCTGGACGTGCTGCCGGGGATGGTCTCGCCCGCCGCGTTTCACACGCAGTTGCAGGAGTGGCAGACGCTCGATGCCTCGACCGATCTGAAGGCGTACCACGGGCGGGCCCTGAACAAACTGATCGGCACCCGTTCGCGACGGATGGCGGTGACGGCGTTCGAACCGCCGAATCGACGCCCGACGGCGGAGGAAGCTTCGAAGCGGGCCATGACGAAGGCGATTCTCGAAATGCCCGTACTGCGCAGGCTCGATCCGAAAGCATCGATGCGCGAGCTGTCGCAATCGGCGTGGGATTCGATCGGTCAGGCGATGAAAGCGGACGTGGTGTTCAGTGCCCCGGCCCTCGAACTGATGGCGAGGAAGCAGCCGCTCACCGACGAGTTGCTCGATCAGTTACGCGCGTCGATCGCGGCCGACACGGTGCTCAATCAGGAAGAACTGCACTATCGAATTCACGAGTGGTTCCTGCTGGGCCGCACCGGCGATCTCGAGTCACTCAACGAGCGTGTTTACTCGGAGCTGTTCCTCACGCCGCTCGATGATCCCTGGATGGGATTGAAGCAACCAGCCACATTCGCGGCATTGCAGGATTGAGAAACGGCGGGCCGCACCCGCCGTTTCATCGAGACTCACTTCGAGAGTCACTTCATTTTCGAGGCAATGTCCTTGGCGAGCTGCTCATGCTCCTTGAGCGTCGGCAGTGTTCTTCCGGCCCACGCTTTCACGTCGGAATCCTGCGCGGAGGTCGAGGCTTTGTCGAACTCGGCGACATCCTTGTCGTGATCTTCGACCATGTGCTGCATGTACGCCTTGTCGAATTCGGCGCCGCTGAGCGAATTCAGATGCTCGAACGCGCTCTTGTGTTCGCCCGCAATTTCGGCCGGCAGCGCGAGACCCTTCGTCGTGGCGAGCTGCTGGAGCTCTTCGTTCGCCTTCGAATGATCGGTGACCATGCGCTGCGCGAACGATTTCACATCGGCACTCACTGCCTTCTGCGCCGCGAGGTTGCCGGCCTGCACTTCGAACAAGCCGCCCATGCCGGCCTTGGAGACGAATTCCTTGTCGTCATTGGACATTGCGGTCACGGAACCGCCGGTCACACCGGTGGTCGTCGCCGATGCGGTCGAAGTCTCGGAAACGGCCTGTGCGGTACCGGTGGTCTCGGTCTCCGGTGTGCCGGTCGTGTTCGCCGACTCACCGCCGCAGGCGGCCAGCATCAACAAAAGCACCGCCAGGAACGCGGTGTAGGTACGGAACTTCATTGCACTCCTCCTTACATTTACGCATGGCGTAAGTGCAGGAGGAGTGCCTTCGCAAGCTCTTCGTAATCAGAAAACTCATTGTAGAGCTGGGCAGAAATGCGCAGCAGCCGGCTCGGCCACGGCATCAGCGGAACTTCGATGCCGTGGTCGAAGAGGAGAGCGTTCTGCAACGCCTCCGCATCGCCGGCGCCCAGCGGGAGGGCAGCCATTGCGCCGAGCATTTCGTCAGGCGCCGGCCTTTCGATGTGCAGGGCGTGGCAGAGGAGATCGCGGCCAAGGAGTGCGAGCTGGTGATTGCGACGCATGAGTGCCGGCCAGCCGCCTGCGACGAGGCTTGCCATGAACCGCAAGGCATCGGGAACGCAGAGCCATGGGGAAGGATCGAACGTGCCGATCCAGTCGAATTCGACGAGGTAGCGACTGCGATCGCGCCGCGGAGAGTTCGCGCCGTGGCTGATCACCGCCGGACGAATCGAAGCCCGGCGGTCTTTTCGTACCCACAGAAATGCGGCTCCCTTCGGCGCGCAGACCCATTTGTGCAGATTGCCGGTGTAATACGCGGCGCCGACGGAATCGAGGTCGAGCGGAAGAAAGCCGGGTGCGTGCGCGCCGTCGACGAGCGTCTCGATTCCTTTCGCGCGCAATTCGCGGACGAGCCGTTCGATCGGAAGGATCAACGCCGTCTGGGAGACGACGTGGTCGATGAGCAGGAGCCGCGTGCGGCTGGTGACCTTTTCGAGCACGCGTTCGAGCACGACGTCGGGAGAGGCGATCGGGAACGGGATGTCGGCGACCACGACTTTCGCGCCCGCGACGGTGGCGACGTAATCGAGGACGTTGCGCGATGCGTTGTATTCCTGCGAGGTGACCAGCAGCTCGTCGTGCAGGTCGAGATCGAGCGAGCGCAGCACGGAGTTGACGCCGAACGTGGCATTGGGAACGAACGCCAGACCATCGAGATCGGCGTGAAGAAACGCGGCCAGCTCCGCGCGTGCGGCATCGAGCAGCGGTTCGAACTCGCGCACGAAAAAGCGCACCGGCTCGCGCTCGAGCTGCGCGCGATATTCATTCTGCTTTTCGAGCACGGCGCGTGGCGCGGCGCCGAACGAGCCGTGGTTGAGAAAGATGATGTTCGGATCGAGCGTCCAGTGCTGCTTCATTGCGGCGGCATTATGCAGGCTCGGGACGGAAGGTCTCCGGCGGCAGCAGCGGCTGGAGATGCCGCAGTGCGACCGCGATCGTCAGGCCGAGCGCCAGCGCGACGGCCACCGCGGAGGCGACGCCATTCCAGCCGATCCCGCTTTGCAGGTTTCCGGTGAGCGTGCCCATGACGCTCGAGCCGGCGTAATAGAAAAGGAGATAGAGCGACGACGCCAGCGCTTTTGCTTCGAGCGCGCGCCGGCCGATCCACGCGCTGAGAATCGTATGCGCGCCGAAGAATCCGAACGTCAGCGTGGCCACGCCGAGGACGATCAGCGAGAGTGGTCGCGCAATGGTCATGGCCACGCCGGCGAGCATGACGATCATCATCAGCCAGAGCACGTTGCGCGAGCCGCGCCGCGCCGCGAGTTGTCCGGCCCACGCGGAGCTGTACATCCCGATGATGTAGATCACGAAGATCGAGCTGACCGCCGAATGACTGAGACGGTACGGCGAGGCGAGCAAGCGAAATCCGATGTAGTTGTAGACGGACACGAAACTCCCCATCACCAGGAACCCGCAGAGGAACAACCACGGCAGTCCGCGATCGGTGAGATGGGCCTTCATGCGGCCGAGAACCTGCCGCGGATGCACGGACCGCGCGACGAAGTGACGCGCGGGCGGCAGCAGAAACGCGAACAGGGACGCCGCGGTCACCGCGAGCAGGCCGATCAGACCGACCGCGATGCGCCACGACGAATGATCGGCGACGACACCCGACAGAATGCGTCCGACCATGCCGCCGAACGCGGTGCCGCCGACGTAGAGACCCATGGCCAGGCCGCCGGAACGCGGATCGACCTCTTCACTCACGTACGCCATCGCGACCGCGGGAACGCCCGAGAGCGCGAGTCCGGCGAGCGTGCGCAATACGAGCAGCGTCTGCCAGTTCGGCGCGAATGCCGCGGCGACGGTGAGCAGCGACGCCACGAGGAGCGAGGTGAGCATCACCCGTTTGCGGCCGAGCGCTTCGGAGACGACGCCGGCGACGAGCATGCCCAATCCGAGCGTGGCGGTGGTGGTCGACAACGCGAGACTGCTCGCCGCCGGCGTGAGCTGGAACGCGTCCGCGAAGATCGGCAGCAGCGGCTGCACGCAGTAAATCAACGCAAACGTGCAGAACGCGGCCAGCACGAGGGCGACGTTCATGCGCCGGAACTCGGGCGTTTTCGCGCGGATGTGCTCGTTCGTCACGACGGCATCATCTGTTGCGTCCCGCGCGCCAGCGGGTGATGGTCGTCATGCGTTCGCCGCGATGAGGGCCACCCCTTTTTCGAACGTTTCTTCCTCCGTGAGCAGCGAGACGACGATGTAGCCGTCGCGCTCGAAGTCGAAGAAATACCCAGGCTGCACGAACACGCCCTGCGCGAGGAGATGCAGTGCGAGCTCGTCATCGGTGCGTACGCGCGGAACGCGCAGCACCGCCGACCATCCGCCTTCCACCGGCAGCACGTCGATCCTCGGATTGTCGATCGCGCGGAGGGTCGCGAGATTGTGTCGCGTGCGTGCGGAGATCGCGTTCCGAATCGTGGCGCCGAGTGAGAGCAGCTCCGGCAGGGCCACCTGCACCGGCGTTGCGACGGAGAGATAGTTGTCGGCAATCATCTCCAGTGCGTCGAGCGCCTCGCGTTTTCCGGGGCCGCTGACGCGAATCCAGCCGAGCTTGAAGTGCGGCAACCCGGCCGATTTCGAGAGACCGCCGAGGGTGAACGTGAGGACGTCGTCGCGCACGAAGGTCGTGCCGCGGCCCTCGAGCGGATAGTCGAGAAACACTTCATCCGAGACGATCGGCAAACGGTGCCGCGCCAGCGCGTCCTGCTCCGCCTGCGACACGAACGAGCCGGTCGGATTGTTCGGATTGACGACGAGAATGGCCCGCGTGCGCGCGTCGACCGGTACGTCGTGAATCTCCCAGCGGCGCTGAAACTCCATCGCGAACGTCTGCAGCGTGATGTGCTCCATCTGCGCGAGATGTTCGAGCAGCGGATACGACGGCGTCGCGGTGAGCAGCACGTCGCCCGGATCGGTCAGCAGCTTGAAGAGATACGAATACGCCTCGCTCGTCGATGCGGTGAGAAGGAGATCGTCCGGGTCGCAGTGAAGATGCGCGGCCAGCGTTTCGCGCGCGGAGAGCAGGCCGCGCGGATCGGCGTCGTAGGAGGCGCGTGCGCCGCGTGCGAGCGCGTCGCTCAAAGCCTCGATCGGATAGGGGAGCGCGGCGCGGGTCGGATTGGTCCCGGTGAGATCGAGAACGCCGGTCCGGCCGCGCCGCGCGAGCGTCAGTTCATTGACGGCCGCGGTCCAGTGCGCGCGCTTTGAGAACACGCGGCGATGGTACTCGCTGCCGCTTCGATGTCGGCGCGCTCGGTGGTCCGCGCCGGCGGAATCTGGTCGAGCGCCTGCTTGAATTTCACTTTTGCTTCTTCGCAGTTTCCCTGCGCCGCGAGAATGCGTGCGAGCGTGTCGAGACGCGTCCATGCATCGGGGGCGGGTGCGACCACGGCGCGTCGCGCAATCGGCTCCGCCTCGTCGATCCGCTTCTCCTCATACAAAAGCCACGCGAGATTGTTCAGCGTGTCGGCAGCCTCGGGGTCGAGGTCGAGTGCTTTGCGGAATGCTTCTTCCGCGGCGGGACGGCGGCCGGCCCGCATTTCCGCATTGCCGAGATTGGTCCAGGCGAGGATCGAGCTCGGATCGCTCTTCAGGATCTCGCGATACGAATTCGCGGCGAGCGCGTACTTCCCTTCGTCTTCGAGCTGCACCGCGGCGCGCAGTGCGGCCGCATTCGGATCGGCGCGATGCACGAGAATCATCGCGTTCTTCGTCGATTTCCAAGCGGGGGCGAGACGTTCGATCGTCGTCCAGCGCGCATGGCCGTCGCCGAATTGCGTGCGATAGACCTTCTTCACCGGGTCGTAGCCGTCGATGACGATGTAGTGGAAGAAATCGAAGCTCTTGCCGGGTGCCTGAATGACTTTCAGCATCAGGATGACCGGATTGTTCGCGCGCAGCTCGGCGTCGATGAGCTCGCGTGAGCCGGTGACGAGATTCGCGTCGAAGCCGCGCGAGCGCGCCGCGTGCACGAGGTCGATCGACATCACGCCGCCGCGTGTTTTCGGGAGTTCCGCTTCCCACTCCTTCATCGTGCGCGTATCGCCGTGGCGTTGCAGCACCGCGGTGAGCGAGCCGGCGCCGCACGATTTGATGTCCCAGCGCTGCATCGGAACGTCGGGGATGACCGTGGCCTGATTCGATGTGGCGCGTGACATCGGCGTCCAATAGACGCAGGACGTCAGGAGAAGAGGCGCAGCCGAAAGAAGAAGCAGTTTTTTCATTACGCAAATCGGGCGAGCTCGCGTTCGGCGGGCCCGCCCGTCCTTACAAAGCCGCGAACGGATGACTCAGTCGCCGAGGGCGATGACCAGGATGAGAGCGGCGAGAGCGCCGATTCCGATCCAGATCCACTCCTGACGCGTGAGGCCGGCGGGCTGCAACTGCTCCAGGTTCGAACGGAGCTGGTGGAGGTCCTGGGACGACATCTGCGCGAGCTTCTGATCGACCTCCTCCTGGGTGAAGCCGTTGGCCGTGAGGACGGCTTTGATGTCCTCGTTCGACGCGACGTCGCGGACCACCTGCAGATCCGCATCGCGTGATTCGAGGCTCTGATTGACCGCGGTCTTGGACGGAACCGGGCCGGCAAACGCGGGAATCGCCGCGACTGCCACGAGCAGGACCACAAAAAACAAAATGGATTTCGAGAGACGCTTGGACACGAAAAAACCTCCTTTTGTGTTTCCCGGCGCCCCCGGTCCGGCAACGCGCCGTCCGGCGGCATACGGCTGAGCGAGGCAGCACGACTCGTGCCTGCATTCGGAAAGTGCGGCGCTCTTCGGGGGCCAGCCGGCGTCGTGCGGGCGGGCGAAGCGGAGCCGGGTGGCGGGAACGCGCTCCGCGTCCGCGCCGTTATACTCGCCACTTCCATGATCCGCTTCGAGGACATCCTCGACAAAGTCGAGCACTACAAACCGGACTTCGACGAGGAGCTCCTGCAGAAGGCGTACATCTTCTCTGCACGCGAGCATCGCGGGCAGGTGCGGAGCTCGGGCGAGCCTTACCTGATTCATCCGCTGAACGTCGCCTACATCCTCGCGGACATGCGCCTCGATGAGACCTCGATCGCGGTCGGGCTGCTGCACGACGTCATCGAAGACACGCTGACCACGAAGGAAACGCTGCAGGAAATGTTCGGCGAGCAGGTAGCCGAGCTCGTCGACGGCGTCACGAAAATCTCGCGCTACGCCTACGTCTCCAAGGAAGAGCAGCAGGCCGAGACGTTTCGCAAAATGCTGCTGGCGATGGTGTCGGATCTGCGGGTGGTGCTGGTCAAGCTCGCCGACCGCCTGCACAACATGCGCACGCTGCAGTATCTCGCCGAAGAGAAGCGCATCGCCGTGGCGAAGGAAACGATGGAGATCTACGCTCCCATCGCGAACCGCCTCGGTATGGGCGCCATCAAAGCGGAGCTCGAAGATTTGTCGCTGCGCTATCTCCACGCGCGCGAATACGAGGAATTGCACAAGGCCGTCGAAGAGAAGATGGCCATTTCGGGCGACGTCGTCGATCGCATTCGCGAAATGCTGGCGAAGAAGCTCAAGGAAAACGAGATCGAAGGCGAGGTCTACGGCCGCGTCAAATCGATGTATTCGATCTGGTCGAAAATGCGCCGTCAGGACATCGACATCGGCCAGCTCTATGACTATCTCGCGTTCCGCATCATTACGCCGAGCGTCAAAGACTGTTATGCGGCCCTGGGCATCATCCATCAGATCTGGCGTCCCGTGCCCGGCCGGATCAAGGATTACATCGCCATGCCCAAGCCGAATTTCTACCAGTCGCTGCATACGACGGTGGTGGCCGAAAAAGGGCAGCCGTTCGAAGTGCAGATCCGCACGCGGGAAATGGATCTCATCGCCGAGCAAGGCATCGCGGCGCATTGGAAATACAAGGAAGGGCGCGTCGGCGCACATCCCGACGACAAGAATTTCCTCTGGCTGCGCCAGCTCGTCGAGTGGCAGCACGAGATCAAGGACCCGCGCGTTTTCCTCAATTCACTGAAGATCGATCTCTATCCGGACGAGGTCTATACCTTCACGCCGAAAGGCGACGTCTTCGCATTTCCGCGCGGGGCCACGCCGCTCGATTTCGCATATCGCATCCATACGGACGTTGGCAATCATTGTGTCGGCGCGCGCGTGAACGGCAAGCTCGTGCCGCTGCGCACGCAGCTCAAGAACGGCGACATTCTCGAGATTCTCACTGGTCCGACCCAGACCCCCAGCCGCGAGTGGCTGAACATGGTCGTGACCTCGCGCGCAAAGCACAAGATCCGGCACTGGCTCAATACGGAGCAGAAACATCGCTCCATTGAGCTGGGGCGGAAGCTCATTGAGCGGGAAGCGAAACGGTACAAGGTCCAGTGGCGGAAACTCGTCGCCGAAAATGCATTGGACGGCGTGCTTGCCGATCACGGACTCCCGCGTCTCGACGATCTCTATGCGGACGTCGGGTACGGAAAGGTGTCTGCCCGTTCCATCGTGGAGCGGTTCGTCACCGACGAGCAGAAGGAAAAAGGGTCGGCTCCG
Organism: Thermoanaerobaculia bacterium; assembly: GCA_036261885.1. Lineage (GTDB taxonomy): Bacteria > Acidobacteriota > Thermoanaerobaculia > Gp7-AA8 > Gp7-AA8 > QHVT01. The sequence goes on from DATAJY010000013.1 coordinate 792,318, forward strand.
ATCGAACAGCCGGGCGTTCTCCAGCAGGCCGTTCGCCGTATTTTCCCCTTCTCGTCCTCCGGCGCGACCATCAAGGTCAAAGGCTACGACGACCTGCTGACGTATCTCGCGAAATGCTGTAATCCGCTGCCGGGCGAGCCGATCGTCGGCTATGTGACGCGCGGGAAGGGCGTGGCCGTGCACAGTGCCAATTGCCCGAATGTCCGCAATCTGATGTTCAATCCCGACCGCGAAATTGCCGTCGAATGGGCCGATCAGCGGCAGGCGCAGTTTCAGGTGGAGCTGGAACTGGTCATGGATGACCGTCAGGGCGTTCTGGCGCGCGTGGTCTCGACCATCTCCAACATGAAAACGAACATCCGCCAGATGGACACGCGGACCGGCGATGGCAAAGCGACCACGGAGCTGATCCTCGAAATCGCCGACCTCAAACACCTCGAGCGCGTCACGCGCTCCCTCTCGCAGGTCGAAGGCGTGCTCCGCGTCGACCGCAAATACAACATCCGCCACGCCACCGCATAAAAACGCGCCCCCGCCCCGAATGGGCAGAGCGAGGGCGCGCATTGTGGAACTACGTACTCGTGCTGGTTTCGGTGCCGCTGGTGTCGGTGTCTTCGATCGTGTCGGTGGTGTCGGTCGCCGTGTAGCCGCCGGTGGTGGTGGGATCGGGTTCAGGCATCGGTGGCACGATCCGGCTCTGAACCCACAGCACCATCCGCTCGAGCGGACTCTTTCCGTAATACGGATCCTGCCGGCGTTCACTCTTGGCGCGACCATAAATCGGCGCCGCGCTCAGCAGGATCAAAATGGCGACAGCAGTAGCTAAGGTTCTGCGTACATGGATCTCTCTCTTCATGTTCCCTCCTCGGAGCCGGCTTCGCCGGCGGTCTCGGAGGGGCCCCTCAATGACGAGGTGACGCGAGAAGGCTCTTCTTTAGAGGCTCAATGAAAAAAAGGACAAATCCTCTCTGAGAGTGCATTGAAGCACTCCAGAGAGAATTCGTTAATTAATGACGGGAGAAGGCGCGCTCGGGAGAGAAGGGAAGATCCTGAAGGTACAGACGCACCTCGCGAATCAATTCCGGCTCGAGCTCGTTTGCTGCCATCGCCTCACGCACGTACGCAAGCGCGGTATTGGCGTTGCGCATCAGGCCTTCAGCGGAGAAATTCATCACGACCTCGTTGAGCAACTGCGGAACTTCATCGGCGCGCTCGGCCAGCAGAAGCGCCTCCGCCAGTTGCAGACGAGCGAGCGCCGCATCATTGATGACGCCGAGCGACTCGTAATCGCGATAAACGGTGGTGAAGCCGTCGATCGCATCGTCAATGTTTCCGGTGTTGAGGAGGATATTCGACAGAGACCAGTTCGCGCGCACGCGATCGATCTCATGGCCGAGCTCCTGCCACAATTTGTACGCCTCGGCGAAATGTCGCTGCGCGATGTCGTAATCGCCGAGGCAGGCCCGCGACTCGCCGGCGTTGGCCAGTGCGCGTGCGAGCACGATGTTGAGCGTTGCGGTTCGGGCGACGGCGATCAATTCTTCATACAGCGTGGCCGCATTGCGGTAGTCGCGGCGGGTGTACTGAATGTTGCCCTGGAGAATGCGGGCACTGAGGAACCTTTCAGTGTCGCCGAATGAGCGGAAGCGATAGGCCGCGGAGGAGGCCAGCGTTTCGGCTTCTTCCAGACGGTCTGTCTCGACATAGAGATTCGCGCGCACGACCTGCACGACGGCGAGATCGTGTTCGGTGGCCAGCGGATCCGCCTTGTAGTGATCTTCGGCATTCGTGGCGGCGATTTCGGCGTCGCGGAATCTTCCGATCAGCGTCAGCGCCACCGCCCGTTCTTTCCAGACGTCGCCCAGGTACGACGCACTGCGCAGCGTTCCCGCGTCCTTCAGCTTCGTGCCGATGGCAATGCCGGCGTCGGCGAGGGCGAGGGCGAAGAGCGGTTGTTGCTGGCGGCGTTTTTCGGCGAGTTCGGCGAGGTTGCGGACGACGCCGGGGGTGTGGAACGTCGGGTCGTCTTCGATCCGGGCGGCGCGGAAGCGGTCGAGTGATTCGAGCAGCGGGTCGAGGCGCTTCCGGGCGTGGGATTGTTCGTCGTGGATCTTTCCGGCGAGATCGGAGAGCGACTTCGGGAGGGGCTGGGCGGATTCGAGGTCCGTGGCCACGTCCCAGGGCGTTTGTTCCGAAAGTGCGCCGTCGAGAGTGCGGATGAAATCGACGGTCTCGCGGCAGTCGTCGCAAAGCCGCAGGTGTGTTTCGATCTCCGTGCGCGAGTCGTACGCGTCGGGATCGAACGCGTATCGCGCGAGATCGTCTTCGGTGTAGTGCGTCATGACGCCGGCTCCGTCAGCCTTCGGTAGATGTCGCGCGCGCGCTTGCGGCACGAGTGCAGCAGTTGGAAAACATATCCGGGCGTCGTTTCCATGCTGCGCGCGATCGCGTCCGGTTTCTCGTCGTGAATATAGTAGCGCTTCAACGTTTCCCTGCACTTCTCGCCGAGTTGCGCGAGTGTTGCTCCCAGACTGAGATGCATCGCCCATCGGTCCACCCCTGACGTCGTGCGGTCATCGCAGGTGTCGTCATGCTCCGGCAAAAGGGGTGCCTCGTACCGTCTTTTTCTCCAGTAGTACTTACAGGCGTGATTGATCGCGACCAAAAGGTACGCACGAATGTCACGAACGGAGGGCTGACGTTCCAGAAACGACGCAAAGACGTCATGAACGAGCGCATCGACGTCGCCGTGAGGGATCCGATAGCGCAATTTTGCGGTCGTCCTCAGGAGAGGGGCATGTGCGTAATAAATGGCTTCCAGACGCTCCGCCGGCGTCGGGAGTACGGCATGTTCCGACATCGAGCGCTCCCACAAAGCGACTCCGCGGTAACGGCGGACAACGAAACCGGTGCGCAACCTCGGCGTGCCGGTCGCGATCCTGCCGCTCCACAGCAGTTTCAATCCGATTAGAAGGACACGATCGACATTTTTTTGTGTGAGAGATCGTGTTTTTGCGGCGCCGTGATGCGAATCAGAGTATCGCGAAGACGCCGGCGGCGGTGCCGATGAGCGTTCCGGTCACGATCTCCGGCCAGCTGTGCCGCTCGAGAAATCGTCGCGACCAGGCCAGGAGAGCGACGAAAGGAAGGACCGCGACCGCACTCCACGGATGCTGCCAGACGATGAGCACCGCGCAGAAGGTGGTGAACATCATATGCATGGAGATTTTCAGAAAGCGGTGGCCGAGCACGCCGGCGGCGAACATCAGGAATCCGGCGGAGAGGGCGCGCATCATCCGTGGACCGGCGCCGAGGAAGTAGAAAACGATCGCGGTGAGGAGCAGGACCGCCAGGCCGGCGAGGTAGAGGCCGAGACGCTGTTCGCGGCGGGAAACGTCGAAGTCGCTCCAGGTGCCGCGACGGACGTTCCGGCGAATGATGATGACGAGCGGAACCGTCGTGGTGACGGCGACGATCAGCGCCCAGCGCCAATTTCCGGCGGTGGCGAAAACGGTGATCGGGATGAGGAGGAGGGGATTGCCCGCGATCGAGGTCGTGCGGGCGAGGGGCGCCAGAAAGGAGGAGGACAGGCGCGGGGGCCTGTCCTCCATACGCGGCGTGGACAGGCGCTCCGGCCTGTCCATGCTCTTAGCGAGCCGCCTTCTTGATCGCGCCCGAGCGGATGCAGCGGGTGCAAACCTGCATGCGCTTCACCGCGGAGCCGACCATCACGCGCACGCGCTGGAGGTTCGGCATCCAGCGGCGGCTGGACACATTGTGGGCGTGGCTGACCCGGTTTCCAAAGACCGGCGCCTTGCCGCAAACTTCGCACATCTTGGCCATCGTAGACTCCCTTTTTCATGCGCAACCGGCCGCGGGTGAGCTGGTTGCAGACTCATCGTCAAATAACGCGAAAGGCGTGGATTGTAGTCATCGACCCCTCCCGGCGCAAGCTACCGCATCGGTTCAGGTCACGCAAACACGCGTAATCGTGTCACTTATCCAAATCCTGTAGAGTTGACACCAAAAATTAAACGTTGTAATTTCGCTTCACCTTTCCTATACCCGAGCCTGTGAGAAGTGAGTGTGAGATGGATGGGGTGAGCGGTGTTCTTCTCAAAGAGCAAAAATGTCGTCGGCCTTGATATCGGCTCGTCAGCGGTAAAACTGGTCGAGCTGAAAGACAAAAAAGGCGGGAGCTACTCGCTCGTCAAGCTCGGTTCCGAGCGGCTATCGCCAGAGGCCATCGTTGACGGCTCCATCATGGACTCGTCCATGGTGGTGGAAACGATCCAGCGCCTGAACACGGATCACGGCGTAAAGAATTCCAATTACGCGACTTCCCTCTCCGGCCACTCCGTGATCATCAAGAAGATCACGCTGCCGGCGATGTCGCCGGAAGAGCTCGCCGAATCGATCCAGTGGGAAGCCGAGCAGTACATCCCGTTCGACATCAATGACGTCAACCTGGACTACGTCCCGCTGAGCGCGCCGGGGACCGGGGACAACATCGACGTCATCCTCGTCGCGGTCAAAAAGGAAAAGATCAACGACTACACGTCGGTGATCAGCCAGACCGGGAAGCTGGCCGTCCTGGTCGACGTCGACGCGTTCGCGCTCCAAAACTGCTACGAGATCAACTACGAGGTCGAGGATGGCAAAGTCCTCGCGCTCGTGAATGTCGGAGCGTCGGTGACGAACGTGAACGTGCTCTCGGGCGCGACCTCGATGTTCTGGCGCGACATCACGTTCGGCGGCAATCAGTACACCGATGCGATCCAGCGCGAGCTCAGCCTCTCGTTCGAGCAGGCCGAGGAGCTGAAGCGGGGCAAGCCGGTCGCCGACTACACGATTCAGCAGGTCATTCCGATTCTCAACTCGGTTTCCGAGGATTTCGCGGGCGAGCTGCGCAAAACGCTCGATTTCTTCACCGCCACCTCGGGTGCCGAACGCGTCGACGAGATCGTGCTCGCCGGCGGCGGCTCGGGTGTGTTGAACCTCGACGCGATTCTCCGCGACAAGTTCGGCATCCCGGTGTCGATCATGGACCCCTTCCGGAAAATCAACGTCGACGAGAGCCAGTTCAACCCCGAAGAACTGGCTGAGATTGCGCCGAGTATGGCCATAGCCGTCGGCCTCGCCATACGGAAGTTGGGGGACGCTTGATCAAGATCAATCTGGTGCGGGAAGGGCGGGCGGTCCGAGGAGCAGGTGCTGCTCCGGCGGTGGCGACAGCCACGGCAGGACCCGGTGGCGGTACGAGCATCAACAACATCCTGATCGGCGTGCTGACGTTGCTCGGGATTCTGGCGGCGCTCGGCTACTGGTTGTGGAACAAGCGGGAGCTTTCACAACGCCAGGAGGTCGTCGAGGCGCGGACGCAGGAAGCGCAGAAGCTCGAGGCGATCATCAAAGAGGTCGAGGATTACCAGAAGCGCAAGGACAGCCTCCAGCAGCGCATCGACCTCATCAACCAGCTGAAGCAGAACCAGAAGGGTCCGGTCCGGATCATGGACCAGATCAGCAAGGATCTTCCCGATCTGGTCTGGCTCGAATCGATGAGCATCAGCGGCGGACGGGTCAGCATCGGCGGCAAAGGTCTCAATCCGAATGCGATCGCCCTCTTCATCGAGAACGTGAAGAACGATCCGTACTTCGAGGAGCCGCAGGTCGGCGCGATGACGAAGGTCTCGGACTCGCCGCTCGTGTACTCCTTCGACATGAACTTCGCTTTCTCGTACGCGGCCAAGACGCCTGCCGGCGCTCCCGCGGATACGACGACGGCGGCGACTTCGACGGCGGCGACGCAGTAGCAGGAGAAGGGTGAATGGCACTCACACTCGACGACAAGCCCTGGTGGGTCGGCCTTCTGGTCGGGATCCTGCTCTCCGGTGCGATTCTCTACGCCGCCGAAACGATGGTCGTCAAAGACCTCAAACGGAAGATCGGTGAGGCGGACGGGCAGATCGCGGAGCTCGAACAGAAGATTCAGCAGGGTCGCGCGGCCGAGCGGAAGCTCCCGCAGTTCCGTGAAGAAGTGAAGCGCCTCGAGCTCGAGCTCGAGAAACTGCGCCGCATTCTTCCGTCGCGCAGAAACACCGAAGAAATCATCAAGAAGATCAAATCGCTCGTCGATCAGGGCGAGTTCACGCTGCGGCGTCTGTCGTTCCCGCCGCTCAATACGGAATCGAGCGATCCGTACGTCGACTGGCCGATCTCGGTCTCGGTCGACGGCCGCTACCACGACCTGGCGATCCTCTTCAACCGCCTCGGCAACTTCTCGCGGATCATGAACGTCGAGCAGATCTCGATCACCGCGATGCCGACGCAGGAGACGAAGACGATCTCGTCGGATTTCGTGGCCAAGACGTTCGTCTACATCGAACCGCCCGACGCCGCTGCCGCGCCGGCGGGTGAAGCGAAACCGGGTGGGCAGTAGGGGAGAGGATGAAGAAGCGCAACTTCGGTGCATCACTTCTGATCGTGCTCGCGGCCGTGGCCAGCGTGCTCGCGCAGACTCCGGGTGCGACGTCGACGACGTCGACCGATTCGAGCGCCACGACCACCGCGTCGGACGTGCAGAAGACGCTCGAGGAGATTCTCGAAGAGCCGACCACGACCGATGCGTATCGCTATGACCCGCAGGGGCGTCGCGATCCGTTTCGTTCTCTGATCGGACCGGCACCAAAGCTCGAGCCGGGACAGCGGCCCCCGGGCGTTCCGGGATTTCTGATCGATGAAATGAAGCTGCAGGGCATTTTCAAGACCCGTCAGGGACTGACGGCGATGATCAATGGACCTGACAACAAGGGACATCTCTTGCGCGTGGGGGACAAGGTCCTCGACGGCGAAGTGATCCGCATTACTGCGAGCTCTGTGGTTTTCCGGCAGGAAGTCAATGATCCGACTCGTATCGAGCGCTATCGCGAGGTCGTCAAGGATCTGGCGCCGACGGCGCCCCGGCGGTGACGCGCGGTGAAGGTGAAGGGCGAGTGGAGGGCGAGATGGTGAAGGTTGGAAGTATGAGAAGAGCCAAGCGAATCCTGCTGATTGCCGGCGTGCTCCTGATCGGAGCAAGTGCCGAGGCCCGGCTTTGGGGACGCAAAGCGGACAAGCCGGTGAAGGCCGAAGCCCTTCCGTCGGCCATCGCGCTGCGGACCGTCGAAGTCGAAGGTTCCCGCGTGGTCCTTCGGACCAGCGGCGCTCCGGCATATACCTCGTACAGTCCGTCTCCCGGCGTGTTCGTCGTCGACCTGACGGGAACCAGCCGCGACTCCTCACTGGCGATCCCGGCGACCCTTCCGCCGGCCGTGTCGTCGATCTCCGCGGACGATGTCACCGAGATGGGCAGTGCGCTCACCCGGGTCACGTTCCGCCTTTCTGACTCGCTCCTCCCCGAGGTTTTCGCGGCCGAGAACTCCGTCATCATCACGATTCCGGCCACGACCATCGCCATTCAGGAATCCGCGCCTTCGGTCGACGTGCTGCCCGCCGTCGTCCCGGTGACCGCATCGTACGAACCCGCCGCATCGAGTGTCGAGCCGCTCGCGGAGCCGGCCGAAGAAGTCGCCGAACCGGTCGCTCGTGTGGAGCCCGTGCAGGAGTACGCGGCGGCCGAGCCGGTGCGCAACGCCGCGCCGCTGCCGCGCGCGCGTTCCGTGAAGAGCATCGACGCCCAGGCCGCGAACGGTGGCGTGGAAGTGCGGATCGCCGCGGACGGCGCGCTCAAATACAAGGCATTTCGTCTCGAGAATCCGTCGCGTCTGGTCATCGATCTCGATGGCGTGAAGAACTCGGTGGCGAAGAACGCCATCACCGTCGACGACGACCTCGTGCAGCGCGTTCGCGTTGCCCAGTTCCAGCCGACCGTGGCCCGCGTGGTCATCGACCTCGCGCAGAAATCGCAGTACGACATCATCGAAGACGGCGCCGCACTCCGCGTCGCGTTCGGCGGCATGAACACGATCGCTGCCGCGAAGCCGGAGCCGGTCTCGATCGCCAGCACGACGTTCGAGCCTCCGGTGACTCCGGCGCCCGCTCCGGCACCGGTGAAGCCGGCACCTGCAAGGATCGAGAGCCCGGTCGTGAAGCCGGTGCAGATCGCGGAAGCCGACGACATCACGTCGCGCGTTCCGACGGTTGCAGAAAACAGCTGGAAGATGCCGCCCGCGCCGCAGGCGAACGCCTCGAAGGGCGCGCGCAAGGTCATCAACGCGCCGGTCGATCAGGCGCCGCCGCAGCAGCGCGAAGACGTCTTCAGCGAAGCGACGACGCCGGACAGCACCACTGCCGCCCGGACGCTCTCCGGTAATTCACGCACGCTCAGCACCGGGCCGCGTGTGTTCAACGGCGAGCCGATCTCGCTCAACCTCAAAGACGCAGACATCAAGGACGTGCTCCGCACGTTCGCTGAGATCACGGGTCTCAACATCGCCATCGATCCCGGCGTGACCGGCTCGGTGACGGTCGACTTCGTCGACGTTCCGTGGGACCAGGCGCTCGATCTGATCCTTCGCCAGAACGGACTGACGTACGTTCTCGAAGGCAGCGTGATGCGCATCGGATTGCTCGAGCGCATCCGCGCCGAAGCGAAAGCGACGACCGAGATCGCGGAGGCCGAACGCCTCAACGTGCCGCTCACGACGCTCAGCTTCAAACTGTCGTATGCACGCGCGGAAGAAGTGCGCGTCATCCTCGAAAGAATCGCATCGCCGCGCGCGCGCATCATTCAGGACACGCGCACGAATCAGCTGATCATCAGCGAGATCCCCGAGTACCTGCGCACGATGCAGAACCTGATCTCGACCGTCGACATCCCGACGCGTCAGGTGATGATCGAAGCGCGCATCGTGGAAAGCGCGCGTACGTTCGCGAAGCAGTGGGGCGTCGAGTGGGGCTTTGACGGCACGCTCGATCCGGCCACCGGCACCGGCACCGGCCTCGTGTTCCCGAATCGCATCGGCTACACCGGTGGTGCGTTCAACTTCGCCAGCGGCCGCGAGATCTTCTCGGTCTCGCTCTCCGATGTTCTCGGCACGTTCAACCTCGATCTCGCGCTCGCCGCGGCCGAGGATGAAGGCTACGTCAAAGTCATCAGCGCGCCGCGCGTGACGACGCAGGACAATCAGGCGGCGTCGATCCAGAGCGGTTTCCAGATTCCGTATCAGACGCGCGTGAACTTCACGACCACCGTCCAGTACCTCGATGCGACGCTGAGCCTTCAGGTCACGCCGCAGATCACCGAGTCCGGCACGGTCATCATGGAAATTCAGGTGCAGAAGAACGAGCCGTTCACCGGTCTCGCGATCGAAGGCGCCGCCGGCACGCCGCTCACCACGCGTACGGCCAGAACGCGCCTGATGGTTCGCGACGGCGGCACGGCCGTCATCGCCGGCATTTACGTCACGCGTGAAGACGCGGGGCAGGCCGGCGTTCCGGTTCTCAAAGACATTCCGGTCGTCGGCGCGTTGTTCCGCACGCACAGCGTCACCACGTCGCACGACGAGTTACTGATCTTCATCACGCCGCGCATCGTCCGCGGCTAGGCGCGGGAGGGGAGTATGAACACCATGAACAAAAAATCGCTGCTGGTCGCAGTGGCGCTGGTCGCGAGCTCGATGCTGAGCTGCAGCGGCGAGCTCACCGACAACGCCTCTCCGGTCACGCTGGTGGTGACGAACGCGCAGAACCTGCGCGTCATCGACATCGCGCCGAACACCGATCCGGACTGCGACGAGAACGTCGGCACGATCAACATGCAGGTGATTCCGAAGAGCGACAATGCCACCGGCAACTTCGTGCAGGTGCGCGTCAATCGCTATCGCGTTTCGTATCAGCGCACCGACGGCGGCTCGCAGGTGCCGGCGCCCTTCGTTCGTTCGATGGACACGCTGATCGGCGTCGGCGGGACGTCTTCGCTGTCGGCCTTCACGATTCTCGAAGGCGACGCGCTGAACCAGGCCCCGTTCGTGGCGCTGCAGCCGCAGAACGGCGGACGCGATCCGCAGACGCTGCGGCCGGTGATCAAACTGGAAGTAATCGTGGAAATCTTCGGAGAGACGCTCGCGGGCGACAACGTGTATGACGCGACGCGCTTCCCGCTCGATTTCTGCTACGACTGTGGCGGTTGCCAGAAGTAACGTGGGCGGGGTGAGTGTGTTGCCGCTGGATGGGAGATCTGACATGAATACGTTCAAATGGCGGAAATCGTGGATCGCGTTGATGCTGATCCTTGCACTCTTCGCCGGTTGTAAAGGCGAGTCCCCGACGGCGCCTCCGCCGGGAGGTGGAAACAACGGCGGCGGCACCACCACACCGCCCGTGAGCTCGACGTTCACGCTCACGACCTCGAACTCGAATCCGCTGATCGACTCGATCGTGACGATCACCGCGACCGCGACGCAGAACGGCGCCGCCGTTCCGAACGGCACGGCCGTCGAATTCGTCTCTACCGGCGGCGCGCTCGATGGCGGCGGTACCGCGGTCATCAAGACGACCACCAACGGCGTGGCCACGGTCACGCTGACGGCCAGCGCCGCATCGACGATCCGCGTGCAGGCGACGGTGAACAACGTCAGCCGCACGGTCGACGTGCAGTTCAGCGAGAAACCGATCACGCCGGGTCCGATCGATACGACCCCGACGATCAGCAGCGTCTCGCCGTCGATTCTTCGCCCCGCGGGTGGAGAAACGATCCGCATCACCGGCACGAACTTCAAAGCGCCGGTGCGCGTGCTCTTCGACGTCGGTCTCCCGCTGCCGGTCGAAGCCTCGGTCGTTGCGGTGACGGCCACCACCATCGACGTGGTGACTCCCGCCGTGACCCTCGGAGCCGGCCAGCAGCTCGTCAGCGACGTCATCATCATCACCGAAGCCGGCTCGACCACCGAGCGGCGGGTCGCGGGCGCAGATCTCGTCACGTTCCGCTCGGATCAGCTCACGCCGCGCGTTTCGACCGCCACTCCGAACTCCGGCCCGGTGACCGGCAACACGATCGTGAAAATCTTCGGCGATGGCTTCCAGGCGCCGGTGCAGGTGCTGTTCGGCACCGCGGAAGCCCGCGTGATTCAGGTGACGTACAGCGAGATCACGGTGGAATCGCCGGTCGCGCGCGACACCTCCTCGGACGGATCCGGTGTCGTCGTCGGCCCGGTCGACATCATCGTTCGCAACATCGCCTCGCAGACTTCGGTCACGCTGGCGGCCGGCTTCTTCTACAAGAACGCAGTGCAGATCACCGCGGTCGGTCCGACGGAAGGCATCTTCACCGGCGGTACGCGCGTCCAGATCGATGGCAGCGGCTTCCTCGCGCCGGTGGCCGTGACGATCGGCGGAGTGGCTGCGCAGCCGATCTCGGTGAGCGGCACCCGTGTCATCGCACTCACCAGCGGCGTCAATCTCACCGCTTGCGGCGACCAGACCGGTCCGGTGACCGTGACGAACATCGCCAACGGGGATCAGGCTCTCGGTCCGGTCTTCACGTATCGCGTGCCGAAACCGGTCGTCGTCGACGTCACGCCGAACCCGGCCACCGAAGGTCAGCTCGTGCAGGTGCTCGTCGCGAATGCGCTTCCGGGCGTGAACCGCATCAAGATCGGAGATCGCGTCGTCTTCCCGACGTCGTCGGTCTTCAATAACGACGGCAGCGCGACGTTCACGGTCGCCGTCCCGACGAACCTGACGTTCACCACGACGGCGTGTACGTCGGGCAATGTCACCGGCACTCGCAACGTGCCGCTCCTTCTCGACATCACCTACACGAACGTGCAGACCGGCTGCACCGACACCGCTGATGACGCGCTGACGGTCAATCCGACCGACGCCAGTTGCCAGATTCCGCCGCCGCAGAACGCGGTGCTCACGCCGATCACGCCTCCGTGCGTGAACATGGGCAACGTCGCATTCACCGGTACGACCACCGGCACCACGAACTTCACGGTGCTGAACAGCGGCGGTCAGCCGCTGATCATCAGCAACGTCGCGGTCTCGGCTTCGGCGAATGCCACGGTCACGGTCGCGCCGAATTCCTCGACCATCGCACCGCAGTCCAGCACGACGTTCACCGTGACCGTCGATCCGACGGCCGCCGGTGGGTTCAGCGGCACGATCACCATCAACTCCAACGATCCCGACACGCCGGGCATGTCGTTCTGCTTCAGCGGAAACGGCGTGTAGTTTTTCGAAGCAACGAACCGAAAGTACCGAACCGCCCCGCATCGCCGGGGCGGTTCGCGTCTGGTGCGGTTAGAATTCAGGTCCCGAATGGCTCAGCCGGCGACGAATCCGAAAATCGAAGAGCTTCGCTTCCGCCTGAAAACGGATCCGAAGAGCCGCCTGTTCTATCAACTCGCGGAAGAGCTCCGTCGCGGCGGGCAGTACGCCGAATCGGAGCAGGTGCTGCGTCAGGGGCTCGTCGTCTATCCAACGTATCTCGCGGCGTGGGTCAGCCTCGGCCGCGTGCTGCGCGAGCAGCGGAATGACACGGGTGCGGTCGAAGCGCTGAACAAGGCGCTGCAACTCGATCCCGGCAATGTCGTCGCCGCGCGCATCCTCGCCGACGCGTATCTCAACCTCGGCGAAAAAATCGAAGCGATCAAGAAGTACAAGCTCGTTTACGCGCTGTTGCCGTCGGATGAAGAGCTGCGCGGAATGATCGAGCGCCTCGAGCGCGAGATCCATCCGCCGCAAGTGAGCGTCTTCGAGGCGGAACCGGAACCGGAAGGGGAAGCCGAACTCGCGACGCCGTTTGCGCTCGCGGACGACGCTGCCTCCGGGACCACCGAAGTCTCGTCGTCGGATTCGGCGACGGTCATCGATGCGCGTGACGCCTTCACCGAAGACTCACCATTCGATCGCACGGTTCCGCCGTTCGCGCTCGATGACGGAGAGGCCCGCGATCGCGAAACCGCGGACGTCGAGCCGATGTCGCGCGCACACGACGAGAGTCCGTTCGAAGAACCGGCGCCGAGTGCGATTGCCGATGCGCTCGAGATCGAATCGCCGATCGGCATTCACGTCGATTTCGGACCGGAATCGGCGGAAGTCGCTGCACCCGCGGCGATCCCGGAGATCGACGAAGCCGACGTGTTCGCGCCGGTCGCCGCGCCGCCACCGGCGGTGCAGGAGCTCACCGACACGTTGACGATGGCCGATCTGTACGCGCGGCAGGGACTCGTCGACGACGCGAGAACGATCTACGAGCACATTCTCGCGCGCGATCCCGAGAACGCACACGTTCGCGAGAAACTGGCCGCACTGAATCCCCCCGCGGCTCCGGAGGCACCTGTTGCAGTACCCGCCGATGACGCCCGTATCGAGCGCCTGGAGCGCTGGCTCGCGAAGGTCGCGAAGCGTGAGGTGGGACGTGTTTAGACGCGTCCTTTCCGGCGTTCAGGAACGCGTCGACGGCGCGCTGGCGGTCAGCCTCATCGGGCTGGACGGAATCGCCGTCGAAACGGTAGGCTCCGACGTCGCCGTGCCGCTGGACATTCTCGGCGCGGAGTTCGGCAGCTTCGTGAAGTCGATTCGACACACGAACACGGAGTTGAACACGGGCGACGTGCTGCAGTTCTCGCTCGTGACCGAGAAGTACATTACATTTCTCTCCGAGGTAACGCCCGAGTACTACATCCTCCTCGTCCTTACGCCGGACGGCAATTACGGCCGGGCGCGGTTCGAGCTGTCGAAGGCGAAGTACATGCTTCGTGACGAGTTGATCTGAGAGAGGTAGCGAGTTGAATTTCAAAGAGATTCTGGAGCTGATCGATAAAGTCGCCGAGAGCGGAATCGGCAGCGTCGAAGTAGAGCAGGCCGGCACGAAAGTGCGCATCGAAGGAAAGTCGACGGCGCCGGCGCACGCGTACGTCGAGGCTCCGGCCCCTTCGTCGATTCCGATGACGATCGCCGCCGCGCCCTCCGCCGGCACCGACACGTCGAAAGCAGCCAGGCCGGTCGAGGAAGACACCACCGGCCTTCACATCATCACGTCGCCGATCGTCGGCACCTTCTATCGCTCCCCGAATCCGGAGTCCCAGCCGTTCGTGAACGTGGGCGACCGCATCACGAAAGGGAAGGTGCTCTGCATCATCGAGGCGATGAAGCTGATGAACGAGATCGAGTCGGATGTCGACGGCGTCATCACCGCGATCTATCCGCAGAACGGGCAGCCGATCGAATACGGCGAGAAGCTCTTCGCCGTGAAGGTATAGTCCGCCCGCATGTTCTCGAAGATCCTGATCGCCAACCGGGGTGAGATCGCCCTGCGCGTCATCGCCGCCTGCAAGGAGATGGGCATCAAGACCGTCGCCGTGCATTCGGAAGCAGATCGCGATTCGCTGCATGTCCGCTATGCCGATGACGACGTCTGCATCGGCCCTCCGGCGTCGAAGCAGAGTTATCTCAGCATCTCCAGCATCATCGCCGCCGCCGAGATCACCGGCGCCGATGCCATTCATCCCGGCTACGGGTTTCTTTCGGAGAACGCCCATTTCGCGGAGATCGTCTCCGAGTGCCAGCTCACGTTCATCGGACCTCCGCCCGAGGCGATTCGCCTGATGGGCGACAAGGCCCGCGCGCGTGAGACCGCGAAGAAGGCCGGCGTTCCGATCATCCCCGGCAGCGAAGGGGCCATCCGTTCCGCCGATGAAGCGGCCGAGGTGGCGAAGACGATCGGCTATCCGGTCATTCTCAAGGCAGCCGCCGGTGGCGGTGGCCGCGGCATGCGCATCTGCTGGGAAGAGAGCGAACTGCAGGTGCAGTACGACACGGCGCGCAACGAAGCAGAGCGCGCATTCGGCGATGGCTCGGTCTATCTCGAAAAGTATCTCGAGCGTCCGCGCCACATCGAGATTCAGGTCTTCGCCGACCAGCACGGCCGCGTCGTGCACCTCGGCGAACGTGAATGCTCGATTCAGCGCCGCCATCAGAAGCTCATCGAAGAATCGCCGTCGCCCGTGCTCACTCCGGAACTGCGCCAGCGCATGGGCGATGCGGCCGTGCGGCTCTGTCAGGCGGTCAATTACGTCAACGCCGGCACGATCGAATTCCTCTTCCAGGACGGCGAGTTCTATTTCATGGAAATGAACACGCGCATCCAGGTCGAGCATCCGGTCACCGAAGAGGTGACGGGGATTGACCTCGTGAAGGAACAGATTCGTGTCGCGGCGGGAGAGCCGCTTTCGGTTCCGCAGGGCGATTTCCGTCTGCGCGGCCACGCGATGGAGTTCCGCGTCAACGCCGAGGATCCGGTGACGTTCGCGCCGAATCCCGGAAAGATTCGCGAGCTTCATCTGCCCGGCGGTCCCGGAGTGCGTGTCGACACGCACATCTACCGCGATTACATGGTTCCTCCTCACTACGATTCGCTGCTGGCGAAGCTCATCGTGCGCGGAAAAGACCGTACGGAAACGTTGTCGCGGGCGCGCCGCGCTCTCGAGCAGTTCGTCGTCGAAGGGGTGAAAACCACCATCCCTCTGCACCGCGCGATCCTCAACAACGAGCACTTCATCCGCGGTGACATTTCCACGCGGTTCATGGACAAGTTCTCGCTATAGACGCGGACCACGTCGCATCTGGCCCTACAATTCGTTCTTCAGCAATGAAGATCTATCTCGTCGGGTTCATGGGTGCGGGCAAGACGACGATCGGCCGCGAGCTCGCGGCGCGTATCGACGCTCCGTTCTTCGACCTCGATGAGCTCATCGAATCGGCGGAGAAACACACCATCCGCGAGATCTTCGCGCAACACGGCGAGCCGTACTTCCGGAAGCGCGAGCGCGATCTGCTGCGATCGACGAAGCATCTCGAATCGGCCGTCATCGCCACGGGCGGCGGCACGTTCACGTTCGATGAGAACATTCAGTTCATTCAATCCGAGGGGTTGTCGATCTATCTTTCGGCGCCGTATGCGCTGCTGCGCTCGCGGGTGAGCGCGAAAGACGACCGGCCGCTGTTCCGCGACGATCTCTCCACGCACGAGCTTTACGCGAATCGCATTCGCTACTACCGGATGTCGGACCTCACGATCGAGATCCGCGAGGAAGAAACGCCGGTCGAGATCGTGGAACGTCTCGTGCTCGAGCTTCCGAAGAACGTGCTCGAAGCCGCGAAGCGATCGGTCTGGAGGCGTGCGTGAGGGCACTGGTCGTCAGCGATCTGCATGCGAACGCCGAAGCCCTGCGCGCGGTGATGAAGCGCGTGCAGCGAAAGAAATTCGAAACGGTCGTCTGCCTCGGGGATTTCGTCGGTTATGGCGCACAGCCGAATCAGATCCTCGACGTCATGCGCACGATGAAGGCGCGAAAGGTCTACATCCGCGGCAATCACGATCGCGTGGCGGCGGGACTCGACGATGCCTCCGGCTTCAATCAGGCCGCGAAAGCGGCCGCGCTCTGGACGCGCGACAAACTGAGCGCGCCGAATCGCCGCTTTCTTCGCGATCTCACGGTCGGACCGCTGCTGCACAAAGGGGTGATGCTCTGCCACGGCTCTCCCTACGACGAGGACGAGTACGTGTTCAACGTGCATCACGCCGCGCAGGTGATGGCGCTGTTCGATGCGCCGATCATTCTGTTCGGCCACACGCATCTGCCGGCCGTCTTCTCGCTCGATCCCGATCACAACGTGCGCGGCTTCGCGGTGCGCGATGAAGCGACGGTGAAGCTCGAGCCGGGGCATCGCTACCTGCTCAATCCCGGTTCGGTGGGGCAGCCGCGCGATCGCAATCCCGCCGCGGCGTGCGTCATCCTCGATACCGAGAAGCGAACGGCGCAGTACTTTCGCGTTCCGTACGACCTCCAGAAAACACAGGCGTCGATCCTGAAGGCGGGGCTTCCGGAAGTCCTCGCCAGCCGCCTTCGTTACGGTACGTAGACCACCTGGCGTCACACGTTGATGACGCCCGTCTCGCTTTGAGGACATGAGCGTGCCGGTCGCTGCAGCTAAGTCGTTGATTCACATAGCGGAATACTCAACCGTGCAGTGGCATGTCGGCCGCAACCGGAGCGCTTCGGCTGCAGGAGAGTCCCCATGAGAAAAGCCAGCATCTTCCTCCTCTTCACTGTTCTGACGGCGCTGCCGGCGCTCGCGGTCGAGCGTCATCAGTCGTACATCTCGTACGACGACGGCGGCACGACGGTGCGCTCGGGCGACGACGGTCGCGAGATCGACGCGCATCGCAATCTTCCGATCTACCCCGGCGATGAAGTCGAGACCGGTCGCCGCGGACGTTCGGAGATTCGCCTCTCCGACGGCAACATCGTCGGTCTCGATCGTTCGACCGCGGTCCGTTTCGAGTCGATTCTCGACTCGTATGAAGGCGACGCCGACGAGACGGTCGCCCAGCTTCGTTTCGGCAAGATCGCCGTCCAGCGCACCGACCTCGGGCACGATCACGTGCGGATCGACACCGACAACGCGAGCTACGTCGCCGAGTACGAGGCGATCTACTCCGTCGAGACCGATGCCCACGGTCGTGATCGCGTCGTCGTCTTCGATGGCACGCTCGAAGTGCGCACGCGCCAGCGCGCCACGCGTCTCCGCCGCGGCGAATCGGCGACCATCGACGATCGCGGCGTCTACGATCTCGCCAGCGGGCAGAACGAGGCCGCCGACGATTTCGAGCGCTGGTTCCTCCGCCGCGCCGATCGCTTCGAGAACTACAACAATCGCTACGTCGATCGCCGCCTCGGCTACTGGGGCGATGATCTCGATGAACACGGCAAGTGGGTTTTCGTCACCGGCATCGGCTGGTCCTGGCGTCCGATCGTTTCCGTCGGCTGGCGTCCGTACTACAACGGCTACTGGTATCGCGGCGGCAACGGCTGCCTGACCTGGGTCTCGTACGATCCGTGGGGCTGGGCTCCGTATCACTACGGCCGCTGGGCGTATGACCCGGGCTACGGCTGGATCTGGGTGCCTGGCTACGGCTACTCGCCCGCGTGGGTGTACTGGTGGTACGGCTCCGGATATGTCGGCTGGGCGCCTGCGGGCTGGTGGGATTGCCACCGCGGCTACTACGACTGGGCCTATCGCCCGTATCGCAATGCGGACTTCGGTTTCGGTTTCCAGGGCCGCATCCGCGTCGGCGAGATGGATCTTCGTCCCTGGACGTTCGTCGATTCGACCGGCCTCATCTCGAATCGCGTCGATCGCGCCGCGCTCACGACCGATGCCGTGAAACATCGTCTCGGCCGCAGCAGCGGTGGCTACGACACGATCTCGGCGACGCCGGCGCGTTTGGTCGGCGACAAGCTTCGCGATCCGGCGGAGTCGATCCGTCGAGCAGGACTCGGCGGTGATGACAGCGCCGCGACGGCGCCGGACATGACCGCGTACTTCCGCCGCGATGCGAATCTCAGCGGCGGCGTGCGCGATCGCATCGTCCGCTCGCGTGGTTCCGCACCGAGCTCTCCGAATACTCCGGCCAGCGGCACGACCGCATCCACTCCCGATCATCGTGGTGGAGTCGGCGGCGGTCGGATCAACCGCGGCGGTGGCGGAGTCGCGCCGGTCACCGGTGGCAGCCCTGCACCGATCGGCAGCGGCAGCGTTGCTCCGATCCGAGGTGGCTCGCCGGCGCCGATCACCGGTGGTTCTCCTGCGCCGATCACCGGCGGCAGCGACCGTCGTGGTGAAGGCGGCTCGATCACGCGCGGTTCCACGCCCGCACCGTCGGAGCCCGACAGCGGTCGCGGAAGCCGCGGCGGAATCACGCGCGGTCGCGACAATGACAGCGGCGAGGACAGCGGCACGCGTGGCAGCAGTGGCTGGCGCGATCGCACGAACCGCCCGGCCGAAACGCCGCAGGTGACGCCTCCGCCGTCGAATGCCACGACTCCTCCGCCGGCCGATGACAACAACAGCCGTCGCGGCAGCCGCAATGATTCGTGGCGCAGCAAGGTTCGCGGCGGCGAGACTCCGGACGTCGACACGTCGAACCGCACGCCGTCCAGCGAGCGTCGTTCGAATGACGGCGCCTCCTCCGGCAGCAGCAGTGACGTGCCTCGCCGCGTGATCGATCGCATCGGTGGCGCGCGCATTTATCCGCGCAGCGAAGAAGGCAGCAGCTCTCGCGGCAGCGGCAGCAGCACGCGTCGCGGTGATTCCGATCGCGGCAGCAGCGGTTCGCGCGAAACGGTTCGTCCGAGCCGGCCGTCGAGCGACAGCGGCAGCTCGTCACGTTCCAGCGGCAGCAGCAACAGCGGCTCGTCGTCGTCCGGACGTTCGAGCGGTGACAGCGGCAGTCGCAGCGGCGGCGGCAGCAGCGGCGGCAACCGCGGTGAAGGCGGCAGCATCAAGAAAGACTGACATGACGAACGGCGGCCTCCGGGCCGCCGTTCTCGTTTTCGGAGTCCGTTACAATCCCGCGCGTGTCGCTGCCCCTCTTCTTTGCCCTCTACTGCCTCGAGGCGGGGCTGTTCTTCACCGTGGTTCCCTGGACGCGCCTCTGGACCCTGAATCCGTTGCTGCACAACGTCGCCGCGGTCGGCGCATTCGTCGACAACCCGTTTGTGCGCGGCTTCGTCTCGGGCATCGGCGTCGTGCATCTCCTCCTCGGCGTGCGTGAATTCGTGCGGATCGCAAAGTCGCGGCGGAGCGAGTCGTGAAGCGCCGCTCCGCTCTTCTTCTTCCGTTCCTCCTCAGCGTCACGCTCGTCGGTCTCTACTGGTTCCTGCACGCGAATCACGACCTCGTGGCGCGCGTCGGCATGCAGCCGAAGCGCATCGAGAACGTGATTCTCTTCGTGGCCACGTTGCCGATGATCCTGTTCGTCGTGCGCGTGCTCGACCTGCTCGCGTTCGATGTCCTCGCGTCGCGGCGCACCGTGCGCGCACCGCTGCTGCTGCGCGAGCTCCTTTCGATCGCCCTTTTTCTCTTCCTCTTCGCCTGGGCGATGTGGGCGATCTTCGACTACGCGATCACCGGGTTTCTCGCCACCGGCACGGTGCTGGCCGCGGTTCTCGGTCTCGCGTTGCAGGAAACGCTCGGCAATCTCTTCGCCGGAATCGCGCTGCATCTCGAAGACAGTTTCGAGGTCGGCGACGTCGTGCGCAGCGGCGATTTCTTCGGCGTGGTCGAGGCGGTGCGCTGGCGCGGCACGCGTCTGCGCACGTTCAACAACGACATCGTGATCGTGCCGAACTCGATGCTCGCGCGCGAGCGCGTCGAAGTCTTTCCCCGCAACAATCTCAACGCGCGCACGCTGCAGGTCGGCATCGACTACAACGTGCCGCCCGCCGAAGTGATCGCGATTCTCACGCAGGCCGCGGAGAACGTGCAGGGCGTCGCGCAGGAGTTGAAGGCGTTCGCACGACTGGCCGCGTTCGCCGAGTCGACGATCACCTACGAGATCAAATACTGGATGCACGATTACTCGCAGCGCGACCGCATCGACGCCGACATCCGCAAGGCGGTCTGGTACGCGCTCCGCCGCAACGACATCCCCATTCCGTATCCGATCCGCTCGGTGCAGCGCTATGTGCCGCCGGCACCGCGTCATCATCCCGATCACGAAGAGATGCTCGATCGCCTCAACGGCGTCGACATCTTCGAACCGCTTTCGCAGGATGCGCGCGAACGTCTGGCCGGCGCGGCCCGCGTGCACATCTACTCCGCCGGTGAAACGATCATCAAGCTCGGTGCGGCCGGCAACTCGATGTTCATCGTGCATCAGGGATCGGTGTCGGTGCAGGTGAACGACAAGGAAGTGGCGCGGCTGCACGCCGAAGACTTCTTCGGCGAGATGGCGCTGTTGACCGGCGAGACGCGCACCGCCGACGTCGTCGCCCTCGGCGACGTGGTCATCATCGAGATCACGAAGGAAGCGTTGCAGCCGGTGCTGCACGCGCATCCCGAGCTCGCGACCGCGATCTCCGCGATCGTCATGGAACGTCGCGGCTCGCTCGATTCCGCGCGCAATGCCTCGCCCGATGACGTGCAGCAGTCGGTGCTCTCGCGCATTCGCGCCTGGTTCGGCTTATGAAACGGCTGCTCATCGTCGAGGACAAGGAGTCCCTCGCGCAGCTGCTGCGCGAGGTGGCCGAAGGCGATGGGTTCGAGCCGGAAGTGGCGGCGAACGGCTCGCAGGCGATGCGCTGGCTCGCCGAAGGGCGCAAGTACGTGGCCGTGCTCACCGACCTCCGCTTACCCGGCGCCGACGGCATCGCCGTGCTCCGGCAGGCGAGGGAGAGCGATCCCGATTGTCCGGTCGTGGTGATGACCGCGTTCGGCACGATCGAGAACGCGGTCGAAGCGATGAAGCTCGGCGCCTACGACTTCATCCAGAAGCCGATCGACGTCGATCATCTCTCGCTGCTCCTGCGCCGCTTGCGCGAGCATCGCCTGCTCCGTTTCGAGAACCTGCTGCTCAAGGAAGAGTTCCAGAAGCTCTATCGCCTGCCGGCGATCGTCGGCGAATCGCCGCGCATCGTCGAGGTGTCGCACGCGATCCAGCGCGTCGCGCCGACCGATGCGACGGTGCTGCTGCAGGGGGAGTCGGGCACCGGCAAGGAGCTCTTCGCCCGCGCCATTCATCAACTCTCGCCACGCCGCGATCGTCCGTTCGTGGCCATCAACTGCGCGGCCATTCCGTCCACGCTGATCGAGAACGAGCTCTTCGGCCACGAAAAGGGGGCCTTCACCGGCGCCACCGCCCGTCAGCTGGGACGCTTCGAGCTCGCCGACACCGGAACGATTTTTCTCGACGAGATCGGGGAGCTCGAGCTCTCGGTGCAGTCGAAAATCCTGCGCGTACTGCAGGAGCGCCGCTTCGAGCGCATCGGCGGCACCGCTTCGATCGACGCCGACGTGCGCGTGATCTGCGCGACGAACCGCCAGCTCGACGAGTTCGTGAAACGCGGCGCGTTTCGCGAGGATCTCTTCTTCCGCATCAACGTCTTTCCCGTTACCGTGCCGCCGTTGCGCGCGCGCCGCGAGGACATCGACGCGCTGATCGATACGTTCCTGCAGCGTTTCGCGCGCGAGCTCGGGCGTCCGGGCCTGCGCATCACCGATGACGCGCGCGCCGCGCTGCGCGCTCACGACTGGCCCGGCAACATTCGCGAGTTGCAGAACGCGATCGAGCGCGCGGCGATCCTCTGCGATCGCAACACGATCGAGGAACGCGATCTCAGCATCGCCACGACGCGCCACGACGCGCTGGCGGATGCCGTCGATCTGACGGGCACGCTCGACGAAGCGACCGAGCGTACCCTGCGCGTCGTCGAACGGATGAAGATCACCGACGCCCTCTCCCGCACCCCGAACCGCAATGCCGCGGCCGAGCTCCTCGGCATCACCGCCCGCACGCTGGCCGCGAAAATGAAAGAGCTGAAGATCGATGAGTAGCAACATCCCCACGTCGAAAGACGTCGTCGCATTTCTCAACGAGCGTTTCGCCGCGCGAGGTCTCCCGTATCGCCTCGAGCACATCGCCGTGCTGCCGTACATGAATCCGATGTGGATGGCGAACTGGGACGCGCCGCAACTCGCCGACGCGCCCGAGCAGGAGATCATCGAGGAAGAGCTGCGCGAAGCGCGCTGGCGCTTCCCGCAGGTGATGGACGAGTACTAACACGCTTTTGTACTGGCGCGCCGCACTCACTCCGCGGTGTTCGGCGGCTGGATCCCGAGCAATCCCGAGACGAATCGGGCGATCTTCGTTTGCGCGATCTCGCCGAAAGAGCCGCGCGGTACGCCCGCACCGGCCGCGAAGATCACGGTGTGCAGTTCGCGATGCGTGTTCAGCGCCCCGTGATGTCCATACGATTGCGGTTCGGCCACGACCGGTGCCTCGGCCGAAGCGGAGAGCTCGATGTTCGGAAACGTCATGGCGATGATGTCGCCCGCGTTGCGGTGATGCGTGGCGTTCTTTTTCTCGATGCGCTCGAAGAATCCGCTGGCGGTCAACATCTTGACCACGGCCTCGTCGTCGGGCGTCGAGTCGTAACGATAGAGATGGGCGACGCTGCCCGAGACGTATCCGCGCCAGCGCGGCGCAAATCCGCGCTCGGCGAGGAGGCGATTGATGCGCAGCTCGCGATCGAATCCGGTGAGGCCATGATCTCCGGTGACGACCAGCGCATCGCGCGCTGGATCGAGCTCGGCGCGAATCGCCTGCACGGCGCGATCGGCGGCGAGGAACGCACCGTGGATGACGCTTTCGTCATAGCCGAGGAAGTTGTGCTGCGCCTCGTCGACCTGCGGCTGATAGGCGAGCAGCAGGTCGAAGTCCATCGTGCGAATCGTGAGCGTCTGCGCGCGGGTGACGAAGCCGGCGATGCGATCGATTTGCTGCGCGAACGTCGGTGCGTCGATGTCCGACATCTCATCCGGCGTTCCGGGCCAGAACCCCACTTCGCGGTCGAGCAGCTCGCGATACGAATCGGGATACGCGGTCGTGCGTGAGATCGCACCCCAGTACAGCGTCACCTCGAGCGCCGGCTGCGTCTCGAGGATCTTCGACCACGAGCCGGCCAGGCCGTTCTCCGTCTGCCGGGAGATTGCGAACCAGCCGTGCGCATCGAACGGCAGCTCCTCGTCTTTCGTCTCGACGCGGTAGGTGTCGTAGTTCTCGCGCGCGTCGTCGGTCGTGTCGTACGCAACGACGTCGACGTCCATGCGCACGACTTTCGGCACGCCCCATTCGACGCGTGCGCGCATCACCGGCGAGAACGACGCGCGCCGCTGCGGGCGCTGCGTCCACGTCGGCGGCACCCATTCGCGTTTGAAATCGGCGCGCGTGAGCTTGAGGACTTTCGCCTGCGTGAGCGGCGTCTTCCAGACGATGCCGAAGTCGGCGGTGCGCTCCGGCGACGTGGCGTCGACGGTTGGAAATGTGACCGCGCCGACGCGTTTTCCCTGTCGGCGCGCGGCCGTGACGAGCGTCTCCACATCGATGGTCGTGTCCATCCCGCGCGTCGTGACCTCGGGAGCCGTGCCGGCGAGATGAAAGCGGTTCGAGACGATGCCGTGCTTCTGCGGATCGGCGCCGGTCAGGATCGAGACGTGCGTGCTCGAGGTGACGGTCGGATTCACCGGGATGCTGCGCGCGGCGGCGCCGTCACGCACGAGTGCTTCGAACGCGGGCAGGTTCGTCTGCCGCGCCAGCGCGTCGGCACCGAGTCCATCGAACGACACCAGCACGACGCGTTGTGCGACCGCGGTCGGCGCGAACTGCGGCGGTGGCGCGATCTTCGGCGCCGGTGGCGCGGCCGGCGCACAGGCGAGGGCAAGGAGAAGAGGGAACGAGAGGAGCTTCCGCATAGAGGGTCGAGGAGCGATCTTTGTTTGTCGATGCGCGCGAGTGCTCACATCCACCAGCAATGATCAAGCATCCACTACTCCAGACTGCGCAGGACTTTCCGCCGGTATTCGTCGGCCTTCTTCATCACTTCGTTTTCGTCGAGCGTGAGCAGCTCCCCGCGGCGCATCAGGATTTTGCCGTCGACGATCGTGGTGACGACGGAGCTGCCCGACGCCGCGTAGACGATCGCCGATTCGACCGAGTAGACCGGCTGTACCTTCGGCTGCTGCAGATCGATGAGCACGATGTCGGCGCGCTTGCCGCGCTCGATCGTGCCGATCTTGTCGGCCAGGCCGAGGACCTCTGCGCCGCCGATGGTGGCCAGGCGCAGCACCTCGCGTGCGCTGATCGCTTTCGGATCGTTGCGCATCACCTTCTGCATGCGCGCGGCGCTGGCCATCTCCTCGACCATGTCGAGGTTGTTGTTCGAGCCTGCAGGGCCGTCGGTGCCGAGGCCGACCTCCAGACCTGCCTTGATCATGTCGACGACCGGCGCCACGCCGGAGGCGAGCATCTGATTCGACTCGGGGCAGTGCACGACGCCGGTCCTGCGCGCGGCGAACGTCTTCAATTCGTCGGTGGTGAGATGCACGCCGTGCGCGGCGACGACGTCATCACCGAGAAACTGGATCGAGTCGAGGTACGCGCCCGGCGTCATTCCGTTCTGCTTCTCGGCGACCTGGCGCAGCTCGTCTTTGGTTTCGGAGACGTGAATGAGAATCGGAATCCCGAGCTCGGTCGCGAGCGCGCGGACCTGCTTCAGATGATCGGTCGAGACCGTGAACGGCGCGTGCGGCGCGAACGCGGGCGTGATCAGCCGGTCGCCTTTCCAATCCTTCGCGTACTGGCGCATGTACGCGATCGCGGCGTCCCACGTCTTGTTGTCGGGCGCCGGGAAATCGATGAGCGTCTCGCCGAGGACGCCGCGCAGGCCGGCGGCTTTCGTTTCGCGCGCGATGTCGGACTCGTAGTAGTACATGTCCGCGAACGTGGTCGTGCCGGAGCGGATCATCTCCGCCGCCGCGAGCCGCGTTCCCCACTTCACGAATTCACGATCGACGTTCTTCGCTTCGGCCGGAAAGATGAAGTGCGTCAGCCAGTCCATCAGATCGCGATCGTCCGCGATCCCGCGAAACAACGTCATCGGCACATGCGTGTGCGCATTCACGAAGCCCGGCACCACGGCATGACCACCGGCGCGGATGACCGTTCTGGCGGTGTACTTCGGATCGATCTCTTTCGACGCGCCGACGTCGACGATCTCCCCATCCCGAATGGCAACGGACCCCTCGGCAATGTTCTCTCCCGCCATCGTCACCACCGTCCCACCGGTGATGAGAATGTCCACCCGCTGCGCGGCATGCGCGAGCGAGGCGGTGGCGAGAAGGAGCAAAAGTGCGAGGCGCTTCATAGCCGGCAACTATAATGGAGAGCCATGGCAGCACGGGTACGCGAACACGCCACGTATGAGGACCTGTTGCAGGTTCCTGAAAATCTCGTTGCGGAGCTGATCGACGGCGAGCTCGTGACATCGCCGCGTCCGGCGGGACCGCATACCTTTGCATCTTCCGCGATCGGTGTCTTCGTCGGTGGACCATTCGGCTTCGGTCGTGGCGGCCCCGGCGGCTGGTGGATTCTCGATGAGCCGGAACTGCATTTCCGGCAGAACGTGCTCGTGCCGGACCTCGCGGGCTGGCGCCGCGAGCGGATGCCGGAGATTCCGAAGCATCACATGTTCTCGGTCGTGCCCGACTGGGTGTGCGAGATCGTGTCCCCGTCGAGCGGGCGTCGCGACCGGATGGAGAAGATGCCGATCTACGGTCGCGCCGACGTCGGCCATCTCTGGCTGCTCGATCCGGAACAGCAGACGCTCGAGGTTTACGAGAACTCCGCGCAGGGCTGGCGGCGCCTCGACGTTCCGATCGACCCTCCGGTCGTGCGCGTGCCGCCCTTCGATGCGATCGAGATGGACCTCACACTCATCTGGGGCCCTTCTCCTGCTTAATCACCGCGCCCGTTTCTCGAGTTCCCCTTCGACCTCCCGCCATTCGATGCCTTCGTCCGTCATCAGCGCGGAGAGGTGAAAAACGAGATCGGCGATTTCGCTGATCATTCGTTCGCGGCCTTCGCCTTTCGACGCAATCACGACTTCGGTCGCTTCTTCGCCGATTTTCTTGAGGATTTTGTCGCGGCCGGTGTTGAAGAGGTACGTCGAGTACGAACCTTCGGGACGTTCTTCGTAGCGCGAGCGGAGTACGCGCATCAGGCGTTCGAGCATCAGCGGCGGAACGTCGGCGAAGCAGGAGGTGGCGCCGGTGTGACACGCGGGGCCGGACGGTTCCACGGTCACGACGAGCGCGTCGCCGTCGCAATCCTCGGCGATGTGGACGACGCGCTGTTCATTGCCGCTCGTTGCTCCTTTGTGCCAGAGCTCGTTGCGGCTGCGGCTCCAGAGCCACGTCTGGCCGCTCTCGCGCGTGAGGCGCAACGACTCCTCGTTCATGTACGCGAGCGTCAGCACCGCGCCGCTGCGCGCGTCGCGGAGAATCGCGGGGATCAGGCCATTCGCATCGAATTTCATCGGACAGGGATTCCTTCGTTTTCGAGATGACGCTTTACGTCGCCGACGGTGAGCACGCGGTCGTGAAAGAGGGATGCGGCGAGGACGGCGCGCGCTCCGCCGGATTCGATTGCATCCCGGAAGTCATCGAGCGTACCGGCACCGCCGGAGGCGATGACGCCGATCTTGAGTACGCTGGTGACCGCGCGCAGCAGTTCGAGATCGAAGCCGCGATTCGTGCCATCGCGATCGACGCTCGTGAGCAGCACCTCGCCGGCCCCGAGCGCTTCGGCGCGCCGGCACCACTCCACCGCATCGACGTTCGTGAGCTCTCTGCCTCCACGCACGGCGGCGAGCCAGCGCTCTCCGTCGCGCCTGGCATCGCACGACAGCACGACCGCCTGCACGCCGAACTCCTTCGCACATTCGGCGATCAACTCCGGCCGTCGCAGTGCGGCGGTGTTGATGGCCACGCGATCGGCGCCCGCGCGCAGCAGTGCGCGAAAGTCTTCGAGCGTGCGCACGCCGCCGCCCACCGTGAGCGGGATGAAGAGCGCATCCGCGACGCGGCGCACGGTCTCGACGGCCGTCGATACCGCGCGATCGGTGGCGGAGATGTCGAGCAGCACGACCTCGTCGGCCCCTTCGGCCTCGTAGCGCATCGCGCATTCGACGGGATCGCCGGCGTCGCGGATGTTCGTGAACGACACGCCTTTGACGACGCGACCATCGCGCACGTCGAGACACGGGATGACGCGCTCCGGAATCGCATTCGGCGTCCCGACGCGTGCGCGCGCTTCCGCGAGATCGATGCGTCCTTCGAGCAGCGCCTTCCCGATCACGCAGCCGCTGACATTGCCGAGGCGCGCGAGCGAGACGACGTCGCCCGGCGTGGAGACGCCGCCGGACGCGATGAGCGTCACGCGCGTGAGGGAGCGCAGCGAGCGATAGAGCGCAAACGACGGGCCGCGCAGCGCGCCGTCTTTGGAGATGTCGGTGACCAGCGCTTCGCCGATGCCGAGGCTCTCGATGCGCGCGAAGACGTCGCGCAGCGACGCATCGGCGGCGCGTTCCCATCCGTCGGTACGAATCACGCCGTCGCGCACATCGACCGCGGGGACGACGCGTTCGGCACCGAATGTCTCGACGAGCGATGCGAGCAGGGCCGGCGCGGTGGCCGCCACGGTGCCGACGACGATGCGTTCCGCCCCGACGTCGAGCCAGCATCGCGCGTCGTCGAGCGAGCGAATCCCGCCGCCGACCTGCACGACGAGATCGCGTCGCGCGAGCCGGCGCACGACCTCGGTCTCGATCGGGCGTCCGCTGCGCGACGCTTCGAGATCGACGACGTGCAGTCGCGCGCCGCGCGGTACTTCGAGCGAGTCGAGAATGGTCTCGGCGTCGCCATAAATTTTCGCCGACGAGAAGTCGCCGTACAGCAGCCGCACGACGCGGCCGTTCAGGAGATCGAGCGACGGAATCAGTTGCATGCGGTGTAGTTCCTCAGAACGCGCAGACCGGCGCTCGACGATTTCTCGGGATGAAACTGCACGCCGAAGACGCGCCGCTCCTGAATCGCGGCGGTGAACGCGCCGTTGTAGTCGGCGTGCGCGATCTCGCTTTCGACGCCGCGTGCGGCGTACGAATTGACGAAATAGAACGCCTCCGATTCGACGCCGTCGAACAGCGCACCGCGTGCGCGCACGCGATTCCAGCCGATCTGCGGGACCGGCAGCGGCCCTTCGAATTGCCGCACGTCGCCGCGCACGAGGCCGAGACCGCGCGTCACGCCCATCTCGTGCGAGACGTCGAACAGCAGTTGATGGCCGACGCAGATGCCGAGCACGAACGCATCGTTCGCGACGGCCTCGCGGATCGCGGAGTCGATGCCGGTCTCTTCGAGCCAGCGCATCGCCGCCGCGAACGAGCCGACGCCGGGCAATACGAGTCTGTGCGCACGCGCGATGGCCTCGCGGTCGCGCGTGACGTCGAGCTCCGCGCCGGCCGCGCGCAGGGCACGCGCGATATTGGCGACGTTCGCGACAGGGGAGTCGATGAGCGTGGTTTTCAAATCACCCCCTTCGTGCTCGGCACGTCGGCGCTGACGATCTCTTTCGCACTGCGCACCGCGATCGCAAACGCCTTGAAGATCGCCTCGGCGGCGTGATGGCCGTTTTTTCCGCGAATCAGATCGACGTGGATGTTGCACTGGCACTTGTTGGCGAACGACTTCATGAATTCCTCGACCAGCGCGAACGGAAAGTCTTTGTGAATGAGCAGCATCTCGCGATCGATCGGCGCCTCGAAGACGAGGAACGGCCGTCCCGAGAAATCGATGACCACGCGCGCGAGCGCCTCATCGAGCGGCACGTAGGCGAAGCCGAATCGCCGGATGCCTTTCTTGTCGCCGAGCGCCCGCGCGAACGCTTCGCCGAGCACGAGGCCGACGTCTTCGACGGTGTGGTGATAGTCGATGAACGTGTCTCCCGTTGCGACGATGTCGAGATCGACGTGGCCGTGACGGCCGATGACGTCGAGCATGTGCGAGAGGAAGCCGACCGGCGTATCGATCTTCGAGCGCGAGCCGTTGCCGTCGAGATCGACGGTCACGGCGACGGACGTTTCCTTCGTCGCGCGGGTGACGGTGGCGTTGCGTGTCATGC
This sequence comes from Thermoanaerobaculia bacterium, assembly GCA_036261885.1. Classification (GTDB taxonomy): domain Bacteria; phylum Acidobacteriota; class Thermoanaerobaculia; order Gp7-AA8; family Gp7-AA8; genus QHVT01. The sequence continues at coordinate 821,842 of DATAJY010000013.1, forward strand.
GAGCTCCTGCAGGGCAGCGAGAAAGCGATCGTTCTCGGCGGGCGTGCCGATCGAGACGCGCAGAAAATCGGCGTACCTGCGGATGAGCAGCCCGCGTTCGAGAAACTCTTCGAACGTGGCCCGCGAGCGGAACGCGATGAAGTTCGATTGCGACGGGAAGGCGAGTACGTTCGGAAGGGCGCGCATCGCGCGGAACACCCGCTCGCGCTCGCGCACCGCTTCCTCGACGTAGCGATCGCGGGTCTCGCGACGCTGCAGCGCAAACGCGGCCACGCTTTCGGAAATGACGTTCAGTGAATACGGCAGTTTCACTTTGCGGATCTGCCGGCACGTCGCTTCCGTCGATGCGAGCCAGCCGACGCGCAATGCCGCGAGGCCCCATGCTTTCGAAAACGTGGAGAACGTGATCAGGCGTTCGTCGAGCGGCGGCAGTTCGTCGTTCGCGAAGTCTCCGTAGGCGCGATCGAAGAGCACCGTTGCGCCGGCGTCGAGCAGCTGCTGCAGACCACCGCGCGGCAACACGCTGCCGGTGGGATTGTTCGGCGAGCAGACGATCACCACGGCGCCGCGCAGCGTCGACAACTCGCGCACGATCGCCGCGAGTGGCAACTCGCCCGAAAGCGGATCGATGTCGACCGGCACGAGCAATCCGCCCGCGACGGTGACGAGCTTCTCGTACAGCGCGAACGTCGGACGCGGCAGTACGACCGGAGTGCCCGGGCCGACGAACGCGCCGACGGTCGCGGCGAGCAATTCGTTCGAGCCGTTGCCGACCAGGATGTTCTCCGGCGTGAAGCCGTATGCCTTCGCCAGCGCGGTGCGCAGCAGCGTCGACTCGAAGTCGGGATACCGATTCCAGTCGCGATCCGAAATCGACGCCAGCGCTTCCGCCTTGAACGGAAAGTCATAGGGCGATTCATTTTGATTGAGCTTGATCTCCGCTTCACGCAATTCGAGCGCGTACGCCGTCATCGCCGCGACCGTGGCCCGCGCGCTCATCGGAGCACCTCCGCGAAGCGCGCTTCCACCGACTGCGCATGTTTCGGCAGCCCTTCGAAGCGGGCGATCGTCGCGGCGAACGGTGCGATCTCGCGCAGCATGTTCTCGCCGATCGCCACGACGTTCGTCCGTTTCACGAAGTCGTACACGCCGAGCGGCGAGAAGAAGCGCGCCGAGCCCGCGGTGGGAAGGACGTGATTCGAGCCGATCACGTAGTCGCCGGCGGCCGGCGGCGCGAAGCCGCCGCAGTAGATCGCACCGGCGTTTCTCGCGGTATCGGCGATCGCGCGCGCGTTCTTCGCGTGAATGGAGAGGTGCTCGGGCGCGATGCGATCGGAGATCGCGATCGCTTCTTCGATCGACGCGGCGACGAGATTCACCGTCGCGCGCACCTCGAGCGGTTTGCCGACGGAGATGCAGATCACCGCGGAATCGGGGCCGTGTTCCTGCTGCGCATCGAGATCGGCCTGCACGAACGCCACGTCGGCGCTCGCATCGGCGATGACGATGAGCTCCGTCGGACCGGCGGTCATGTCGATGCCGACTTCGCCGATGAGGCGCGCTTTGGCGGCGGTGACGTACGAGTTGCCGGGGCCGGCGATCTTGTCGACGCGCGCGAGCGACTGTGTGCCGAGGGCCGCGGCGGCGATTCCGGCCGCCCCGCCGCATCGATAGATTTCGCGAATGCCGAGGCGGTTGCAGACGTAGTGCAGCTCGTCTTTCGCCGCGGCGGCAGGCGTGGTGATGACGACGATCTCCTCGACGCCGGCGATGCGCGCGGGGACGGCGCACATGATCAGCGTCGAGACGTACACGGCGCGCCCGCCCGGAACGTACACGCCGGCGCGGCGCAGCGGCTGCACGCGATGCGTGACGTCCATCCACTGATACGACCGCGGCAGCTGCTGCAGGTGGAACGACTCGACGCGATCGATCGCGGAGTCGAGCGCATACGCGAGCTCGTTGTCGATGGTGACGTTGCGCGGTGCGATGCGAATCGCATCGGCGGCGAGCATGACGTCATCGAACTTCGCGATCTGCTCGGCGACGTAGGGGTCGCCGAGCGCGCGCACTCCCGCGATCATCTCGTCGGCCACGCGGAACGCGTTCTCGTTCGTGCTGCGGCGGCGTTCTTCGAGCTCGCGCAGCGCGGTTTCGGCTTCAGGCGACGTTGCTGGATACCAGTTCATGTTTCGCTTCCTCGACGCGCGCGATCAGCGCGCGTACCTGTTTATTGGCGGTGCGGTAGATGTTTTTCGAGACGATGAGCCGCGGCGTGATCTCCGCTACGAAGTCGTGTTCCTGAAGTTTGTGCACGCGCAGGGTCTGGCCGGTTTCGACGAGATCGATGACGTGCGAGGTGAGGGAGAGAACGGCCGCGAGCTCGACCGACCCGCCGAGGGGGACGAGCTCCGCGCGCAGCGCCCGCGCGTCGAGATACTGGCGGGCGATGCGCGGATACTTCGTGGCGATCCTGCCGGTGACCTCGCGCGTGAGGCGCGGCGCATCGGGTGCGCCGATGAGCATCATCCGGCAGCGCCCGTACGGCAGCTCGAGCGCCTGAAACGCCGTGCACTCGTGTTCGAGGATCTGATCGAGTCCGGCCACGCCGGCATCGGCGGCGCCGTGCTCGACGTACACCGGCACGTCGCAATCCTTGACGAAGATCCACTCGACGCCGCCGCGCGCGAAGACGAGCTTGCGCGTCGCGAGCTCGTCCTCGGTCGGAACGTCGTAGCCGGCCGCGGCGAACGTTGCCAGCACGTTGTTCTGCAGTCGTCCTTTCGGAATGGCGATGCGCATCAGCGTTCCCTCAGGACGAGCGTGTTCTCTTCGTTCTCGACGGGAAGCGCGCTCCGGACGTCGGCGATGTCGTCGGCAGGCATTTCGCCGATGTCATCGACGGTAAACGTGAATCCGATCGCCGCGGCATCGACGCCGAAGCGGGCGTAGAGCGTGTCGTAACGGCCGCCCTGGGCGATCGGATTGCGGCGGTCGCTGCCGTACACCCAGAAGCGCAGACCGGTGTAGTAGCTCGCGCTCTCCTCGTCGCTCTCGGCGAAGTGCACGAAGCGCGGATCGCGTGCGAGCGCGGGCTCCAGCGCGGCCGAGGTGTAGACGACGAGCGGCGTCGCGCAGAACGCGGAGGCGATGCCGGCGACGAGTCGCAGCACCTCGAGATCGGTTTGCGCGGAAGCGTCGCCGATGACCTCCGCGCCGATCTGGAACAGCTCGCGATTCGCGCCGAGCCGCGTTGCCTCGCAGCGTACGACGTCGCCGCGATAGAAGACGCGCAGCGGGAGACGCACGCCGTCGAGCGCGGGGGCGAGGGCGCGTGCGACCATCGGCGTGAAGTCGCTGCGCACCGCGACGAGCTCGCCTTCACGATCGGTGAAGCGATAGCTCTGCCGCGCCGCGGCGCGGTCGGTGACCTCCGCGTACGGCTCGGCGAAGTCGATGATCGGAAGCACGATCTCGGCGAAGCCATCGCGCTCGAGAAGAGAAACGAAACGCGCCTCGATGCGTCGCCGCCGCGCTGTCTCGTCGATGAGGAGCGGTCTCGCTCCCGTCGGATACCGGAACTCTCTGGCCATAAACTCGAAAACCCCTTCCCGCGTTCAGGAAGAGGCTCTCGACATGGCGCTGCTCATCGGTGTGCCCCTTCCTTTCGGCGGGGCACAAAATTCGGCTGCACCCCTACCGCATGTGGTGGTGATGGTGGTGGTGCCGATGAGTGCGATTGATGTTCACGTCGGATCGCAGTGTAGGGACGGCGGCGCTCGCGCGTCAACCGTCTTGTGCGGACTGTCACCCGGAACGGTGATCGGCGCAGAATGGTTGCATGGACACTTCAGCCTCCGTACGGTCGAATGCGGTGCGTTCCGCGCTCGCGCTGACGCTGCTCACCGGCGCGGTTGCCGCGCTCTGGCCCGCAGTGGCGTCGCGCGTGTTCAGCGCCGGCAACTTTCTGCCCCACGTGTTCTGCTATCGCGGCGACGGTGCGCTGGTCTGGACGCACGCGCTCAGCGACATCGCCATCGGCCTGTCGTACGTGGCGATCTCGGCGACGCTCCTCCTGCTCGTCCGGCGCGCGCGGGCCGACATCCCGTTCAGCTGGATCTTTCTCGCGTTCGGCACGTTCATCGTGGCGTGCGGGGCGACGCATTTCATGGAAGTGCTGGTGTTGTGGAAGGCGACGTACTGGCTCTCCGGCGCGTTGAAGATCGTCACCGCCGCGGCATCGGTAGCCACGGCGCTCGTGCTGCCGCCGCTCATTCCGCGCGCGCTGGCGATGGTGCGGGAGGCGAAGCAGTCGGAGGCGCGGCGTCTCGAACTGCAGCAGCAGCTGGAGATCGTGACGCGGGAGCGCGCCGCGCGCGTGGAGGCGGAGGAGGCGAATCGTGCCAAAGATGCCTTTCTGGCCACGATTTCACACGAGCTTCGCACTCCTATGACGGCCATCCTCGGATGGGCGTCGATGATGCGGTCCGGCACGCTCGATGGGGACTCGATGACGACCGGCATCGCCGCGATCGAACTAAGCGCCCGCACGCAGGCACAGCTGATCGACGATCTGCTCGACGTTTCGCGCATCATCGCCGGGAAGCTGTCGCTCGAACCGCGTCCCACCGATCTGTCGAGCGTGATCCGCTCGGCGCTGCAAACGGTCTCGCCGGCCGCGGAGAAGAAATCGATCCGCGTGACGCTGATCCTTCCATCGACGACGCTCTACCTTCTCGCCGATGCCGCGCGCCTGCATCAAGTGGTCACGAACCTGCTCGCGAATGCAGTGAAGTTCACGCCGCGCGGCGGGCACGTCGAGGTCGAGCTGCGCCGCGACAACGCATTCGCGGTGATCTCCGTGAAAGATGACGGGATCGGCATCCGTCCCGATTTCCTCCCGCACCTCTTCGATCGCTTCACGCAGGCCGATCCTTCTTCGACCCGCGACTACAGCGGACTCGGCCTGGGTCTTGCGATCGTGAGGCATCTGGTGGAACTGCATGGCGGAGAGGCGAGCGCGAAGAGCGCGGGAACGGGCGAGGGGAGCACGTTCCTCGTCCGCCTGCCGCTGCAGGAGTCGATCGCTTCGCCCGAGCACACGCTGCCGCGCATCGACGCGGCCGATGTGAATCTCGAGGGACGGCGGCTGCTGGTGGTCGAAGACGAGCCGCTCTCGCGCGACATGATGAAGGTCGCGCTCGCGCAGTACGGCGCGCAGGTGCAGGCGGTGAGCTCCGTCGACGAGGCGATGATGGCGGTTGCGGCCGAACCGCCCGACGTCGTCATCACCGACATCGCCATGCCGGGCGAAGACGGCTTCTCCTTCCTGCAGCGGCTGCGCATGCGCGATGCGAATGCCGGTACGAAGACGTACGTGATCGCGGTGTCGGCACTCGCGCGTGCCGACGAACGCTCGCGCATCATGCTGGCCGGATTCGACGATTACCTGCAGAAACCGGTGCAACCGCTGCGACTGGCCTCGGCGGTGGCGAGGAAGTGGCCACAAGCCTGATATGTGTGGAATCGCCGGACTGTGGTCGTTCGCCGGAGGAAGCGAACAGGAACTGCGCGAGCGAGCCGCTTCGATGTCGCGACAGCTGCTGCATCGCGGTCCCGATGACGACGGGATCTGGTGCGATGCCTCGGCCGGCGCGGCGCTGTCATTTCGCCGGCTGGCGATCATCGATCTCACCGACGCCGGCGCGCAGCCGATGATCTCCGCCAGCGGCCGGTACGTCATCGTCTTCAACGGCGAGATCTACAACTTCGAGCGTCTGCGCGCGCAGCTGCACGGAACGTCGTTTCGCGGACATTCGGATACCGAGGTGCTGCTCGCGTGCATCGAGGAGTGGGGGGTGGATGCGGCGGTGGAGCGTTTCATCGGCATGTTCGCGTTCGCGCTTTGGGACCGAGGCGATCGCACGCTCACGCTCGTGCGCGACCGCCTCGGCGTCAAACCGCTCTACTACTCGCTGACGCCGCGCGGAGTCGCCTTCGCCTCCGAGCTCAAGGCGATGCCCGCTCGCGACCGCATCGATCGCGGCGCGGTCTCGCTCTACGCGCGCTACGGCTACGTACCGGCGCCATGGTCGATCTACGAAGGCATCGCCAAACTCCCGCCGGGACAGATCCTCACCATTCGCTCCGACGGCTCGACGCATCACCGCGCGTACTGGGACGCGCCGCGCAAGATCGAGCACGCGGTCGCGCATCGCTTTCGCGGCAGCGAGGACGACGCGCTCGAGGCGCTCGATGAGATGCTGCGCGACTCCATCCGATTGCGCCTCGTCGCCGACGTGCCGCTCGGACTCTTTCTCTCCGGCGGCATCGACTCGTCGCTCGTGGCCGCGCTGATGCAGAAGGAAGCGGGCGCGATCTCGACGTTCACCATCGGCGTCGAAGGGACGCAGTCGGAATCGGCGCAGGCCTCACGCGTGGCGCGGCATCTCGGCACGCATCACACCGAGCAGACGCTGAGCGCGACCGACACGCTCGAGGCGATTCCGCTGATGACGCTGATCTTCGACGAGCCGATGGGCGACTCGTCGTCGATTCCGACGTATCTCGTTTCGCAGCTCGCGCGCGATTCCGTCACCGTTGCGCTGTCGGGCGACGGCGGCGACGAGTTTTTCGGCGGCTATCACCGCTACTTCCTCAGCGAGCGTCTGGCCTCCCGCGTGGCGCGAGTGCCTCGCGCGCTGCGACGTCCGCTCGGACGCGTGCTCCGCTCGATGCCGTGGCGCGCCGGCAATCGCCGCGATCGCGCGCGCGGACTCGGCAAGGCGCTGCTGCTCGACGATCCGATCCAGCAGTTTCTCGACGAGCTCGATCTGCGCGATCTCGCGGTGCGCGATGCTCCGTCGCGGGCCACGGTCATGACCGATCGCGCCGTGTGGCCGCGGCTTTCGAATCCGGTCGAGTTGATGATGTATCTCGATGCCGTCGGCTATCTCTCCGATGACATCCTGCCGAAGGTCGACCGCGCCAGCATGGCCGTCAGCCTCGAAGTGCGCGAGCCGCTGCTCGATCATCGCGTGGTCGAGCTGGCGTGGTCCTTCCCGCCGTCGATGAAGATCGGCGATCGCCGCGGCAAGCTGATTCTGCGACGACTGCTGCGCAGGTACCTGCCGGACTCGCTGATCGACGAAGGCAAGCGCGGCTTCGGCCTGCCGCTCCGGGAATGGCTCGGCGGACCGCTGCGGGACTGGGCGGACTCGCTCATCGATCCGCAACGCATCGCGCGCGAAGGCTTCTTCGACGCCGAGTCGGTGCGGCAGCTCTGGAACGCGGGCCGCACGCGAGGCAGCTTCAATGCGCTCTGGCGGCTGCTGATGTTCCAGGCCTGGCTCGACGGAACGCGGCGTTAGAATCCGCGGACCATGACGCTCGACGAACAGCTCGATTACCTCGCCAAAGGGACGGTCGATCTCATCGAAAAGAACGACCTCAAGGCGAAGATGACGCGCGGCAAAGCGCTCACGATCAAGGTCGGTTTCGATCCCACCGCACCCGACATCCACCTCGGCCACACCGTCGTGATCCGCAAGATGCGGCACTTCCAGCAACTCGGCCATCGCGTGATTTTTCTCATCGGCGATTTCACCGGCCTGATCGGCGACCCCACCGGCAAGAAAGCGACGCGGCCCGCCCTCTCGAAGGAAGAAGTGCTCGCCAACGCCGAAACGTATCGGCGTCAGGTCTACAAGATTCTCGATCCCGAGAAAACGGAGATCCGCTTCAACTCCGAATGGCTCGGCCAGCTCGGCGCGGAAGGAATGGTGCGTCTGGCGGCGAAGTACACGCTGGCGCGCATTCTCGAGCGCGATGACTTCCGCAAGCGCTTCGATGCGCGACAACCGATCGCCATTCACGAGCTGCTCTATCCGCTCGCGCAGGGGTACGACTCGGTGGCGCTGAAATGCGACGTCGAGATGGGCGGCACCGATCAGCTCTTCAACCTGCTGGTCGGCCGCGCTCTGATGCGCGAATACGGACTCGAGCCGCAGGTCGTGATCACCATGCCGCTGCTCGAAGGGCTCGACGGCGTCGAGAAGATGTCGAAATCGCTCGGCAATTACATCGGCATCGATGAGAGTCCCGACCAGATCTTCGGCAAGGTGATGTCGATCTCCGACTCGCTGATGTGGAAGTACTACACGCTCTGCACCGACCTCACGCCGGCGGCGGTCGATGCGCTGCGCACGCGCGTCGAATCGGGCGAGCTGCACCCGATGGAAGCGAAGCGCGCGCTCGCGAAGTCGATCATCCGCGACTTCCACGATCCCGAGGCCGCCGAGGCCGCCGAAGCGGAGTTCAAGCGGATCTTCAGCGAACGCCAGGCCCCGACCGATCTGGAGGAAATCACGCTCCCCGCGGTGGCCGAACCGCAACTGCTCTCGAAGATCATCACCCTCGCCAGACTGGCCGACAGCAACAAGGACGCACAACGTCTGATCGCCCAGGGCGGCGTTCTCGTCGATGAGGTGAAAGTCGATTCGACGCGCCACGCGCTCGATTCGAACGCGGGGCAGAGCTACGTCCTGAAGGTGGGGAAGCGGCGGTTTGCGAAAGTGACGTTCGAGTAGCGGACGCGCAGTCGCGCCGCGGCGAGCTGTCGCAAAAAAAACGGCGGGCTTTCGCCCGCCGTCCACATCTCGCAATGAGCGCGCGTTACTTGTAGCGCACCGGGATGGTCAGAGTGGTGGTCGCTCCTTCGGCGGTGCCGCGGAAGGTGATGGTGCCGGTGGTGTTTTTGAGATCGCCGTAGGCGGTCACGCGCACCGTGCCGTTGGGGTTGAGGATGTCGACGACCGAGGCGGCGTTGACGAGGGTCAGCGTCACCGGCTCGCCGAATTCGCCCCGCGCGAGGACGCGGAAGTAGTTCGGGAAGAGCGAGGTCTGGATGTCGAGCGGCGCGTCGAGCGTGCCGTCGTGATCGGCGTCGGCGACGTCGATGGTGCCGTCTTCATCGAGGTCGACGCCGAGGAACTGGATCAGGATGTCTTCGCGGGTGCGCACCGACGGGACGAACGACGGATCGCCGCTCAGGTTGTTGATCGCGCTGCCGTAGGCGATCACGTTGCCGGTGGAGACGCGTGCGTAGACGGTGTCGCTGTTCTGCGGCGTGGCGCCGAAGAGTGACTCGATGCCGCTGTTGTACTGCACGTGCTGGCCGGCGGTGTACTGCAGCTCTCTGGTCGCGGCGACGGTGCCGTTGGCGCGCACGAGCTCCCACGTGACGCTGGAGTTGCCGGCCGCGTAGAGGCCGAAGTTGAAGCGCGCGGAACCGGCGTTCGACGGCGCCGCGAGCGTGATGATGTCGCCGAGAGCCGGTTCGTCCTCGACGACGTAGGCGGGGATGTCCTGGCCGAACTCGCCCTCGGCCGAGGCATTGAACGTGCGCGAGGTGACGGCCAGCGAGCGCGCGTCCTTGTCTTCGACGGCGATGACGATCGCGCCGGTGCCCGAGGTCACGCCGAACTTCGTCTTCACCACGTCGGCGATGGAGAGCGTTTCGCGCGCGGCGAGCGTCACGCTCACCGGTGCGCCGGCGCTCGCGCCCTGATGGAACGAAAGCGACAGCGTGATCGCGCGCGGCGCCGACGAATGCAGCGTCAACTCGCTCTGCCACTGGCTGTTGTTTGCACCGGGGCCCGTTCCCGCCGCGGGGACGACGATCGTCGCCGCGCCGGCAACCACGGGCAGCATCGCGATGGCGGCTGCGGAGAGGATGTTCTTGATTTTCATGGGGTGTTGCCTCCTTCAGGTCGTTACTGCGTTTGTTGCGATTGATACGGGAGGAGGCAAAATGTTGTCTAAAAATCGTGCCACGTAATTGATGATGAAAAATAGTGGCGGGTGGGCGTCAATGGTACGGATCACCGCGTCTTTCCGTCCAATGGCGATACACTCCGCGCCGTCATGCCGATACCGTTACTCGACCTCAAACAGCAATACGCCACCATCCGCGACGAAGCGTTGCGCGTCACCGCGGAGATCTATGAATCGCAGCTCTTCATCCTCGGAAAACGGGTCGATGACTTCGAGCGCGACTTCGCCGCCTACTGCCAGACCAAACACGCCCTCGGCGTCTCCTCCGGCACCGATGCGCTCCTCGAAGCACTGATGGTGCTCGGCATCGGACACGGCGATGAAGTGATCGTTCCGGCCTACTCCTTCTTCGCCACCGCCGGCGTGGTGTCGCGCCTCGGCGCGGTGCCGGTGTTCGTCGACATCGATCTCGAGGACTACAACATCGATCCGACGCTCATCGACGAGAAGATCACGAGCCGCACCAAGGCGATCATGCCGGTGCATCTGTACGGACAGTGCGCGCCGATGACGGAGATCAACGCCATCGCCCTCCGCCGCAACCTTCCGGTCATCGAAGACGCGGCCCAGGCGGTCGGCTCCGAATACGACGGCAAGCGCGCCGGCTCGCTCGGCACGATGGGCTGCTTCTCGTTTTTCCCATCGAAGAACCTCGGCGCCTTCGGCGATGCCGGTGCCATCACCGCGAATGACGACGATCTCGCGCAGCGTCTCGTCGACTTCCGCGTGCACGGCATGCGTCCGAAATACTTTCACCACTACGTCGGCGGCAATTTCCGCATCGACTCGCTGCAGGCGGCGATGCTGCACATCAAACTGCCGCACCTCGAAACGTGGCACGAAGGCCGCCGCCGCAACGCCGCGATCTACAAACGACTCTTCGCCGAAGCCGGTACCGGCGAACGGGTGATCCTCCCGAACGAGCTCGAAGGCCGCCGCCACATCTACAACCAGTACATCATCCGCTTCGAAGACCGCGACACCCGCGATCGCGTCATGAACCACCTCCGAAGCGTGAGCATCGGCTGCGAGATCTACTACCCGCTCACCCTCCCGCAACAGAAATGCTTCGCCGACCTCCCCGCCGCAAAACAAACCTTCCCCAACTCCGAGCTCGCCGCCGAAACCACCCTCGCCATCCCGATCTACCCGGAACTGACCGAGGAGATGGTGGCGGAAGTGGTGAGAGAGATCGGGAGGGGGTTGGGCTGATTCGGTTGTCGGTTGTCGGTTGTCGGTTGTCGGGAGTTCCGATTGCGAGATTGGGCGGGTTTCGCGAGTCGCTTTTTGTGATCGTCGAAGTTCGCGATAGGCGAGCTAGGCAGTAGTTTCGCAAGAAGGCTCGCCGCGAGGTTGCGGTCGCTGGTTGTCGGTTCCCCCGACAACCGACAACCGACAACCGACAAACCGACAACCGACGAATGATCCCCCTCCGCCACACGCACACTTTGCGTACCCGGCCGGCCGTCAATCGGGCGCTGGTGGCGGCGAACGTGGTCGTTTTCTTTGGGCAGCTGCTGCTGGGGCCGATGACGGAGCGGGTCATTCAGACGTTTGGGTACATCCCCGCGCGATTTCTGAATCCGGCGGCGTATGGGTATGCGTGGTGGGAGGTGGGGATCACGCTGGTCTCCTCGCTGTTCCTGCACGGCGGATTCGTGCATCTCATCGGGAACCTCATTTATCTCTGGGTCTTCGGTGGTGCGATCGAAGAGGCGATGGGGCATGTGCGCTACTTTCTTTTCTATCTCGCCTGCGGAGCGGCGGGGAGTCTCACGCACACGCTGCTCTTTCCGGCGTCGACGATCCCCTCGATCGGTGCGTCGGGGAGCATCGCCGGTTTGCTCGGCGCGTTTCTGATCCTGCGGCCGCACGCGCGCATCGTCACGCTCTTTCCTCTGGTCGTGTACTGGGCGATGGCGGAGATCCCGGCCATCCTCTTTCTGCCGGTCTGGTTCGGCATGCAGTTCTTCAACGGCTTTCTCTCGATTCAGGCCGCGCGCGGCACGCAGGAGATCGCCGGAATCGCGTGGTGGGCGCATGTCGGCGGGTTCGTGTTCGGCATGGCGGTCGCGGCCATCGTCAGGACCGCGGCCCGGACCGGTGCGCGACAAAAGCGTCAGGACGGTATGATCCCGCCGTCATGACCACCGTCCACAGCGAGGTTCCGGCCGCTGCCGCGAGCCATCTCCAGACATTTCTCGACCGCATCGCCTCGCGCGAGGCGGTCATCGGCGTCGTCGGCCTCGGGTATGTCGGCCTTCCGCTCGTCCTCATCTATGAAGAGGCAGGCTTTCCGGTGATCGGGTTCGACGTCGATCCGGAAAAAGCGCAACGCCTCACTGCCGGCGATTCGTACATTCGTCACATCGGTCCCGACCGCGTACGCAAGGCCTTCGTCGGCGGGAAGGCGAAAGCGGTCTCCGACTTCTCCACGCTCAGCGAATGCGACGCCATTCTCGTCTGCGTGCCGACGCCGCTCGGCAAACACCGCGAGCCCGATCTGAAGTACGTGCGCATGACCGCGGAGACCATCGCCGAGCATCTGCGTCCCGGCCAGCTGGTGGTACTCGAATCGACGACCTATCCCGGCACGACGCGCGAGGAACTGCTGACCCGATTCGAAGCGAAAGGGCTGCGCTGCGGAGCCGACTACTTCCTCGCGTTCTCTCCCGAGCGTGAGGATCCGGGCAACGAGAAATACAACACGAAGAACATCACCAAGATCGTCGGCGGCATCGATCCTCCGTCGCTCCAAGCGGCGACGGCGTTGTACGGTGCGGCGATCGATCAGGTCTATCCCGTGTCGTCGACCGAAGTCGCCGAAGCCGGCAAGCTGCTCGAGAACATCTTCCGCGCCGTGAACATCGCTCTGGTGAACGAGATGAAGGTCATCTTCGATCGCATGGGCATCAACGTGTGGGAAGTGATCGAAGCGGCGAAGACGAAGCCGTTCGGCTTCATGCCGTTCTATCCCGGCCCCGGCCTCGGCGGTCACTGCATTCCGCTCGATCCGTTCTATCTGACCTGGAAGGCGGCCGAGCATGGCGTCTGGGCGCGCTTCATCGAGCTCGCCGGCGAAGTGAACACATCGATGCCGCGCTTCGTGGTCTCGAAGGTCGCGGAGGCGGTCAATCAGGATGGCAGGAGCATCGTCGGCGCGAAGGTGCTGGTGCTCGGGCTCTCGTACAAAGCAGACATCGACGACGATCGCGAGTCCCCTTCCTTCGAGCTGATCGAGCTTCTGCAGGAGCGGGGCGCGGAGGTTTCGTACTGCGATCCGTACGTGCCGTTCGCGCGCAGAACGCGCAAGCACGACCTCGGCATGGAGTCGGTTCCGTGCGACGGCGAAGAGTTTTCGAAGTACGACGCGGTGCTCGTTTCGACCGCCCACTCCCAGTTCAAGGACCCGGCCCTGTACGGCCGCGTGCGGCTGGTCATCGATACGCGTAATATCGTGCATCCGCCGTCCGGCGCGTCCACACGCGTCGTGCGCGCCTGACAAATCCGCCGATCAGAATCGCAATGCCACCGAAAAAAGCGCTCATCACCGGAATCACCGGCCAGGACGGCTCCTATCTCGCCGAGCTGCTGCTCGAAAAAGGCTACGAAGTGCACGGTCTCGTGCGCCGCTCGTCGTCCTTCAACACGCAGCGCATCGATCCGATCTATCAGGATCCGCACGAACAGGATCGCCGCCTCTTCCTGCACTTCGGCGACCTGAGTGACGCCTCGTCGCTCAATCACGTCCTGCGCATCGTGCTCCCCGACGAGATCTACAACCTCGGCGCGCAGAGCCACGTGAAGGTCTCGTTCGACACGCCGGAGTACACCGCCGACGTGACCGGACTCGGCACGGCGCGTCTGCTCGAAGCGATTCGCGAGCTGCAGCTGCGGCCGAAGATCTATCAGGCCTCGTCGTCCGAAATGTTCGGCATGGCCATGGAAGTGCCGCAGACCGAGAAGACGCAGTTCTATCCGCGCAGCCCGTACGGCGTGGCCAAGGTGTACGCGCACTGGATGACCGTCAACTATCGCGAGGCCTACGGGCTCTTCGCCGTGAACGGAATCCTCTTCAATCACGAGTCCCCGCGCCGTGGAGAGACGTTCGTCTCGCGCAAGATCACCCGCGCCGTCGGCCGCATTCGCGAAGGTCTGCAGGATCGTCTCTACCTCGGCAATCTCGACGCGAAGCGCGACTGGGGTTTCGCGCGGGACTACGTCGAAGCGATGTGGCTGATGCTGCAGCAGGACGAGCCGGAGGACTACGTCGTCGCCACCGGCACGACGCATACCGTGCGCGAGTTCTGCACGCTCGCGTTCGCACGCGCGGGACTGCAGCTCGACTGGCAGGGGAACGGCCTCTTCGAGCGTGGTGTCGAACGCGGCACGAACCGCGTGCTGATCGAAATCGATCCCCGTTACCTGCGGCCGACCGAAGTCGATCTGCTGCTCGGCGATGCGACGAAAGCGCGCACGAAGCTCGGCTGGACGCCGCGCACATCGTTCGAAATGCTCGTCGACCTGATGGTCGATCACGATCTCGAGCTCGCACGCGACGAGGCGCACCTCAGGGCGCGGCGATGAAAGGGCGCGCGCGCGCGCGCGTCCTCCACTGCATTCCGTCGATGGCCGGCGGGGGCGCGGAGAAGCAGCTCGCGTTGCTCGCGACTGCATTGCCGGCGCACGGGTGGGACGTCGACGTGGCCATCCTCGACCGCGGCGTGCATCTCGATCGTCTCGAGCGCAGCGGCGCGCGCCTGCACTTCATCCCCAGCAGCAGCAACTACGACCCGCTCATTCCGCTGCGCCTCGGGCGCATCATGCGCCGCGTGAAGCCGGACGTCGTGCAGACGTGGCTCGCGCAGATGGATGTGGCCGCGGGTCTGGCCGCGCTCACGCGGCGCGTGCCGTGGATCGTGAGCGAACGCTCCACGCAGGCGCTGCCGCCGTCGCTCAAACGCCGCGTGCGCGAGACGGTCATCGGCCGGGCCACGGCCGTCATCTCCAATTCCGAGGAGGGGTTGCGATCGTGGCAGTCGCGGCATCCGTCGAAGCCGCACTTCTACGTTCCGAATGCGGTCGCGCTGTCGGAGATCGATGCCACGCCCGCGGCCGATCTGTCGCGGTTTCGTCTCACGCCGCAGACGCGGCTCGTGCTCGCGGCGTCGCGACTGGTGTTGCCGAAGAATCTGGAGACGTTCCGGACGGCCATGCAGTTCGTGGTTCGCGAGGTCGATGCCGTGGCGCTGATCTGCGGGATCGGCCCGCAGCGAGAGGTGCTGCTCGAGCGCATCGCGCGCGACGAACAGACCGGCCGCGTCGTCCTGCCGGGGTTCGTCGACGACATGGCCGGCTGGCTGAAAGCGGCGGACGTGATGGTGTCGGTGAGCCTGTTCGAAGGCCGGCCGAATGCGGTCATGGAGGCGATGGCCTGCCGCACGCCGATCGTGGTGTCGAACATCGCCGAACATCGTGAGATCCTCGACGAGACCACCGCGTCGTTCGTCGATCCGCACGATGCGCACGACATCGCGCAGGCGATCATTCAGACGTTGCGCGATTCCGATGCGGCGCGCAAACGCGCCGAGCTGGCGCGCAGAACGGTCGACGTCTGGACTCCCGATGCGATCGCGGCGGAATACGCGCGCATCTATCGCACGCTCATGAAGAAGAACTGATCATGTGTGGAATCGTCGGATACGCGGGACGCAACGGAATCGATGCAGCGGTGCTCGCGCGCATGAGCGACGCCATCGAGCATCGCGGTCCCGATGACGCGGGGGCGTGGAGCAGTGCCGACGGGCGGGTCGCGTTTTCGTTCCGGCGCCTGGCCATCATCGATCTCTCGCCGGCCGGCCATCAGCCGATGACCGAGGCCAGCGGCACGATCCACATCGCCTTCAACGGCGAGATCTACAACTACCTCGACCTGCGCGAAGAACTGCTGCGCGACGGGTTCGTCTTTCGCTCGCAGAGTGACACCGAGGTCATTCTCAATGCGTATCGGAAATGGGGCGAGGCGTTTGTCGAGAAGCTGAACGGGATGTTCGCGCTGGCGCTCTACGACGAGCCGCGCGGCGAACTGCTGCTGGCGCGCGACCGCGCGGGGGAGAAACCGCTCTTCGTCTGGCGCACGGAGAATCGGGTCGTCTTCGCCAGCGAGCTGAAGGCGATGTTCGCGTTCGCGGAGTTCCCGCGGCGGCTCGACCACGATGCGCTCGAACACTACTTCGCGTACGGCTACGTGCCGCGCGGCCTCTGCATCCTCGCCGGCGTCGAGAAAATCGCGCCGGGACACCTGGCGAAACTGAACGTGGCCACCGGCGCGTGGAGCGTGCGGGCGTGGTGGGATCTTCCGCCGGCCGCGGGGGATATAGCCGATGAAGTGGAGCTCGAACGCGAGCTCGAGTCGCTGCTCGAAGATGCGGTGCGACGCCAGCTCGTGGCCGACGTGCCGGTGGCGGTCCTGCTCAGCGGCGGCGTCGACTCCAGCGTGATCACGGCCATGGCCGCGCGCGCGCGCCAGAAGGTCAACACCTTTACCGTCACGTTTCCGAACAGCAGGTTCGACGAATCCGCGTACGCGCGCCTGGTCGCCAATCACCTCGGCACGCATCACCTCGAGGTCGACGCGCGCGAGATGCCGGTGACGCTGCTCGACAAACTGGCCCGGCAGTACGACGAGCCGATCGGCGACTCGTCGATGGTGCCGACGTACGTGGTCTCGTCGATGATTCGCGAGCATGCCACCGTAGCCATCGGCGGCGACGGCGGCGATGAGCTCTTCGGCGGCTATCCGCATTACAACTACGTGCAGCGTCTGCAGCGCGTGCGGCGTGCCGTTCCGAAGCCGCTGCGGCGCGCGGTCAGCGCGATCGCGCGCAGGCGTCCGGTCGGCTGGCGGGGCCGGGCCTATCTCGTCGGCCTCGGGCGCGACGGAAAGGAATCGATCGCGGACGTGAACGTCTACTTCGATTCCGACATGCGCCGCGCGCTGCTGAAAACGCATCCGCGCGACGCGCATGCGCCGGAGGCGTTGCGCATCGCGCTCGGCGCGGATGGGAACAGCGTGCTCCAGGTCGCGCAACGCTCCGATTTTCGCGGGCATCTCGCCGACGACATCCTCACGAAAGTCGATCGCGCGTCGATGCTCGCCTCGCTCGAAACGCGGGCCCCGTTTCTCGACCATCGCATCATCGAGCTCGCGTTCGGACGCGTGCCCGATGCGCTGAAGGCGAACGCGGAAGGAGGGCGCAAGATCCTCCTGCGACGTCTTGCCGCGCGCGTGCTGCCGAAAGAGCTCGACCTCACCCGCAAACAGGGCTTCTCGATTCCGCTGGCCGATTGGCTGCGCAGCCGGTGGGGCGCCTACTTTCGGGAAGTGCTGGGCGAAGCGGATCCGGCCCTCTTCGACGGCGCGTTCGTGCAGTCGCTGTTGCGCGGGCAGGAGCGCGGCCGCAACAACGGACACCGCCTGTATGCTCTGGTGATGTTCGAGCTCTGGCGCCGCGCGTACGGCATCACGCTGTGATGAAGATCGGCATCAGCGCGGTCTACTACGCGAGCGGCGGCAGTCTCACGAATCTCGCGCAACTGCTGCGCGAATGGCAGCGGGCCGGCGCACTCGATGCGCATCGCGTCACGCTTTTCGCCAGCCCTTCCGCGGTCGACGCCTTGCGGGCGCGGCTCGGTGCCGCCATTCTCGAGCGCATCGACCTCGAGGTGATCGGCTCCCGCGGGCGAGGACTGCTCGCGCGTCTGTGGGCCGAGCAGATCGTGCTGCCGCTGCGCGCGAAAAAAGTGGATGTGCTCTTCTGCCCCGCGAACGTGATTCCGTATCTCGCCTCGACGCCGACGGTGGTCACGTTTCAAAACGCCGCGCCGTTCTGCGAGAGCGTGACCTGGAAGTCGCTGCGCCACTTCGGCTGGTGGTTTCGCTTCAAACTTCTCGGCCTCTTCATCCGCGCGAGCGCGAAGCGGGCCACGCGCGTGATCTTCATCTCCGAATGGTTTCGCGAACGCCTCGGCATCGACGGCGACGTGATCTATCGCGGCCGCCCGCGCGGAGCCGCCGCCGCGCCGCCGACCGGGAAGACGCTGCTGTACGTTTCGCATCTCAACCCGTACAAGAACGTTCTCGAAGTGCTCGATGCGTTCGCCCGCGTCGACGCGCCGGAGTGGCGGCTGGTGCTGGCCGGCCGCACGAATTTTCCCTGGTACCACGACGCCATCGTCGCGCGCATCGCGCGGCACGGCCTGCAGGAACGGGTCACGCTCACCGGCGAGCTCGAAGGCCGCGCAGTCGAAGCATTGCTCGCCGGTGCGAGCGCCTTCGTCTTCGCCTCGACCTGCGAGAACTGCCCCACCGCGTTGATTGAAGCGCTCGCGTACGGGCTGCCGACCGCCTGCTCGAACGTCGGCGTGATGCCGGAAGTGGCGGGCGGCGCGGTGGAGTACTTCGATCCGAACGACGTCGAGAGCATTCGCGCCGCGCTGCAGCGCATTCTCGGCGATGACGATTTCCGCGCCCGGCTCGCCGCGAAGGCGCGCCTGCGGGCCGCCACGTTTGCGCCGGAAAGCGAAGTGGCGCAACGGACGCTGGACGTGCTGGAGCGCGCCGCGAGGAGCCGCGCGTGAAGGTCGCCATCGTCTCGTGCGTCTATCCGCCCGAGCCGGCGGTCTCCGCGCGCACGAGCTTCGACCTCGCGCGGGCGCTGCAGGAGCGGGGTCACGACGTCACGGTGATCTGTCCCTTTCCGAATCGTCCCGGTGGGCGCGTCTTCGACGGGTTTCGTCGCGGGTGGCGCCGGATCGCCAGCGAGGATGGCATTCGCGTCGAGCGTCGGTGGTCGACGCTCTCGCGTACGTCGACGCTCGTCAGCCGTTTCGTCGAGAACATCACCTTCGGCATCACCTCGGCGCTCGCGTTGCGTCGCGCGAAACCCGACGTCGCGTATCTCAACTCGTGGCCTCTGTTCGCCACCGCGCTGGCGGTGCTGGCCCTCGGCCGCACGCCATTCCTCGTGAGCGTGCAGGACGTCTATCCCGAATCGCTCTTCGTGCAGCGCCGGCGCGGCGCGCGCATTCTCGGCGCGCTGCTGCGACGCCTCGACGTCTGGATCGCGCAACGCGCGCGGGCCGTGCTCGTGCTTTCGAAAGGATTCGCGGAACTCTATGAACGCGATCGCGGCGTCGATTCGCAACGCATTCACATCGTGCCGAACTGGATCACCGAGGAAATTGCGCCCGATGCCGAGGCAGGGCGTGCGTATCGTCGCGAGCGCGGCATTCCCGACGAGGCGGTCGTCGTCGCATACGGCGGCAACATCGGCGTGGCCGCGAACGTCGAGCAGCTCATCGACGCGTTCCGCATGCTCGACGAACGATTTCATCTGTTGATCGCCGGTTCCGGACCACGTGCCGGCGCGTGCCGGGCTCGCGCGCGCGAAGTCGCGCCGGCGCGCATTCACTTTCACGATCCGTGGCCGGCATCGATGACCGCGGCCGTGCTGTCGGCGGCGGACGTGCTCGCGTTGCCGACACTCGGCGAGCAGAGTCTCGTCTCGGTGCCGTCGAAACTGCTCACCTATCTGCTCCTCGACAAACCGATCGTGGCGATCGCTTCGCGAGATTCCGAGATCGCGCGCATGCTCGATGAGGCGGGTGCCGGCTGGTGTGTCGCGCCGCAGGAGCTTGCGGATGCGATTCGCAACGCGACGCCGCGCGGTGGGCGCGAGTATGCGCTGCGCGAGTTTTCACGCGAGACCTGTTTGCTGCGCATCGTGGAGCTGGCGGAACGCGCTGCGTTATGCTCCCGGACTTGATCGTCGTTCTCACGAATGGCAACCATTTCGCGCGGATCCTCCTCGAGCAGCTTGTCGCCGAGCGTGCCGGTGAGATCGCGAAAATCATCCTCATCACCGGCGACTACAAAGGGCGCACCGGCTTCGGGGCGTTGCGGTGGCTGGCGGGAGTCACGACGTGGCCGTATCTCGTCTACAAGGTCGCCACGGTGCTGGTGGCGCGCCGCGGCGTCGCCGATCTCGCGCGTCAGTACGACATCCCCATCGAACGCCACGCGTCGGTGAAAGAGCTTGCGTCGCTCGATGCGGAGCTCGTCGTCTCGGTTAGCTGTCCGCAGATCATTCCGTCGCGATTGCTGAAGAACGGCGGAATCAACATTCACTCTTCGCTCCTGCCGCGGTACGGCGGGCTCGCGCCGTATTACTGGGTGCTCGCGGACGGCGAGTCGCGCACCGGCACGACCGTGCACGTGATGACGCAGAAGGTCGACGAGGGAAACATCCTCGGCGTCGCCGAGGTCGGCATCGAGAAAAACGATTCCGCGTTCGCGCTCTTCACGCGGCTGGCGCGCGCGGGAGCCCCGTTGCTCGCGGACGCGGTCACGCGTGCGCTCCGCGGAGATCCGGGTACGCCGATGAGCGGCGAGCGGACCTATCGGTCGCATCCCGATTTCGCTTCGTATCGGCGCCTGCGCCGCAACGGACATCGTCTGGTCCGTCTGCGCGAGTTGGTGCGCGCGGCGTGTGAGACACTTCCGCCCCGTCGATGACCCGTTCGCCCTTTCTTCCTTTCGCATTGCCGGATTACGGCGAAGCCGAGCAGAGCGCGGTGCGCGATGTGCTGGCCAGCGGCTGGATCACCACCGGGCCGAAGACGAAAGCGTTCGAGGCCGAGTTCGCGAACGCGGTCGGCGCAAAGCACGCCATCGCGGTGAGCTCGTGCACGGCCGCGTTGCATCTCGCGCTCGAAGCCGTGGGCGTCACGGCCGGCGACGAAGTGATCACCACGCCGTACACGTTCGCCGCATCGGCGGAAGTGATTCGCTACTTCGGCGCGACGCCGCGGTTCGTCGACGTCGATCGCCGCACGTTCAACATCGATCCCACGCGCGCGCGTGAGGCGGTCACCGCGAAAACGAAAGCGATCCTTCCGGTGCACATCGCCGGGTTGAGCTGCGATCTCGATCCGCTGCGCGAGCTCGGCCTGCCGATCGTCGAAGACGCGGCCCACGCGTTTCCGTCGAAGTACGGCGGCCGCACGATCGGGTCGATCGGCGACTTCACCTGCTTCAGTTTTTACGCGACGAAGACGATCGCCACCGGCGAAGGGGGAATGCTCTGCACGAACGACGATGCGCACGCGGAGCGTTGCCGGATCATGTCGCTGCACGGCATCAGCCGCGATGCGTGGAAGCGTTACACCGCCGAGGGGAGCTGGGCGTACGACGTCATCGCGCCGGGCTTCAAATACAACCTCACCGACATCGCTTCGGCGCTCGGCCTGGCGCAGCTCGAACGCGCCGAGACGATGGCGCAGCGTCGCGCGGAGATCGCCGCGCGCTACGACGATGCGTTCTCCAGCCATCTCTTCGAAGTGCCGGCCGGCGGCGAAGGACACGCGTGGCATTTGTACATGCTGCGTCTGCAGCTCGATCGCTGGCGGATCGATCGCGCGGCCTTCATCGCGGAGTTGAAGGCGCGCAACATCGGCACGAGCGTCCATTTCATTCCGCTGCACGTGCAGCCGTACTACCGCGATCTCTACGGCTTCACGCCGGAGTCGTTCCCGATCGCGTACGGCGAGTACCTGCGCGAGGTCTCGCTGCCGATCTATTCGCGCATGACGGACGACGACGTGGCCGACGTGATCGACGCGGTGCACGCCCTGGCGCGCAAGTTCGCATGAGGCGGCTGCTCGACATCACCGCATCGCTCCTCGGGCTGATCGTGTTGGCGCCGCTGTTCGCCCTCGTGGCGATCTTCGTCGGCAGGCCGGTGTTCTATCGCGCGCGTCGTGTCGGCCGCTACGGCCGCGAGTTCGAGATGCTGAAGTTCCGAAGCATGACCGTTGCCGCGCCCGGCGGCGCACTGACCATGCAGAACGATGCGCGTGTGACGGGCGTGGGGCGGGTGTTGCGGCGCACGAAGGTCGATGAACTGCCGCAGCTCATCAACGTGCTGCGCGGCGAGATGAGTCTGGTCGGTCCGCGCCCCGAGGATCCGCGTTACGTCGCGTTGTACGACGGCGAGCAGCGGCATCTGCTCGACGTGCGGCCGGGCATCACCAGCGCGGCGTCGCTCGCGTATCGCGACGAGGAAAGACTGCTGACGAGCGAGCAGCAGTACCTCGAAACGATTCTGCCGGCGAAGCTGCGCATCGATCTCGAATACGAGAAATCACGGACGCTCGCCGGGGACCTGCGGTTGATCGTCCGCACGATTTTTCGCGCGTAGCAGCGCGGCGCGGCGCGCCTTCACCGCTTCGATCAGCTCACTCCGCATCGGCTCGGCCGCCCTTCGCGAGAAGGCGAGATTGAACGTCATGGCGCGCAGCAGATTCTGCCGCGCCTCGCCGGGACGTCCCATTTCGAACTGCAGCTCGGCGATGTTGGCGAGGATCTCCGGCCGCTCGTTGAGCGCCAGTGCGGCACGATACATCTCCAGCGCGCGGTCCTTCCGTCCTGCCGCCGAGGCGGCATTGCCGTAGGTGACGAGCAGCTGATAGTTGAAGGGTTGTTGCGCGAGACACGGTTCGAGGCGGCGCATCATGGCCACGCCCATCGCTTCGTTGACGCTGTGATCGCGGAATGCGCGATAGAGGCGCCGGTCGACGCTCTTGCTCACGACGTCGCATGCATAGCGCTGCCAGCAGAAGCGATGCACGGCCACGACCGCGGCGGCGAGGATGGCGATGGCTAGCAGCGCCTTAATCGCCTTCATCGAAGCTCCAGACCCGTGCGAGCGTGAATGCGAAGAGCGAGGTCGCGGCGACCGAGGTGAGATAGAGCGGGAACTGCGCGAGGCCGACCACGGCGAATCCGATCGTCGCCGGCAGCGCGAAGACGCGTGCGAACTCCGCGCGTTGCGACGTGCCGTGCCTGCGGAACGAGATCGAGGCGACCGACGCGAGCGCGGCGAGATAGAGCAGATAGCCGGGCAGTCCGGTCTCGGCGAGCAGTTGCACGTGATCGTTGTGCGCTTCGCCGAAGTTCGCGTTCATCGGCCGGATCCACTGCGGGAAACGTTCGTCGACGCGCAGCTTGTAGCTCATGTAATGCGCTTCGTAGTTGCCGGGACCGGCGCCGAGAAGCGGGCGCTCGCGAAACAGGTCCAGCGCCACCATCACGGCCGGCGGGCGATACGACGTCAGCTCCATCAGCTGGCCGCCGCGCAGAAACTCGCGCATGTGCAGCAGTCTCTCGCGCGATGGACCATAGGCGAGGACGGAGGCGATCACGAGCAGCACGATCGCCGCCACCGCGATGCGCACCCCTTTCGCGCGGACGAGAAACGTGAACGAGAGTGCGGAGAGCATGAATGCGCCGATGGCGGTCACGCTCTGCGTGAAGAAGATCCCGGCCAGCAGGACGATGGCCACACCGGCGAAGATGCGGCGATGTTGCGTGAACGCGATGGCCGCCGCGATCGCGGCGATCGCCGGCACCATGAGATACGCGCCGACGTAATCGGGATTGCCGAGCAGGCCCATCACCGCCAGCCGTCCTTTCGGCATGCGATCGAGCGCGATCGGCGTCCAGAGATGCAGCCCCTGAAGCATGCCGACGAATGCGTTGATCGCCGCCGGCGCGAAGAGGGCGATGAATGGCGGCGCGACGGCGCGTCGCGCGAAGCCGATCGTCGCCACGACGAGCACGCCGGAGCAGAGCACCGTCAGCCACGCGGAGGCGGTGACTTCGCGCTGCATCGCGAACGCCGAAGTGACGATCGTCCAGACGAATGCGGCGGCGGCGAGGACGAGCGGCAGGCGATGTCGCTCGTAGCGTGCGAGCGATCCGCCGAGGAGATGCCACGCCAGGATCGACGCGGCGACGAGCAGCATCATCGACTGGAAGAAGAGTGTCTTCGGCAGGCGATACGCGTTTTTCGCGGCCGGAGAAACGAGCAGCGGCGTGATGGCGATCGTGAGGAGGACCGCGAACCAGAGCAGGTGCGCGACGCGGCTCTTCACGCCACCGACCCGGTGACGCGCCGCAGCGGCACGACCTCCGAGGAGGGTTCCGTGGCCACGTTGCGCGGCTGATACTCCGGCACGATCGCGCGCAACGCGGTCACCGCACCATCATGATCGCGCACGGACGTCGCGCGGCGCGTCCAGGTCTCGACCTGCGCGGCATCGGGCTGCGCCGCCTCGGTGACGACGATCTGCGGATGGACGGTCGGCCGCGCCGATTCACTGTCGAGACGAATTTCCTCGACGAGCTTCTCGCCGGGACGGAGGCCGATGAACTTGATCGGAATCTCGATGCCGCGGTTCGACACCTGAATGAGGTCGCGGGCGAGCTCGAGGATCTTCACCGGCTCACCCATGTCGAGCATGAAAATCTGACCGGCATTGCCGAGCGTCGCGGCCTGAAGCACGAGCGAAATCGCCTCGCTCGTGCGAATGAAGTAGCGGGTGACTTCGGGATGCGTCACGGTGACGGGCCCGCCGGCCGCGATCTGTTCGAGAAACAGCGGAATCACGCTGCCGGAGGAGCCGATCACGTTGCCGAACCGCACCACCGTGGCTTTCATCTGCGTGCGTCGCGCGATGTCGAGCAGCAGAATCTCCGCGGCCCGTTTGCTCGCCCCCATCACGCTCGTCGGATTGATGGCCTTGTCGGTGGAGATCAGCACGAAGCGATCGACGCCGCGGCGTGCCGCGATCTCGGCGATCGAGCGCGTGGCGAGCGTGTTGTTGCGCAGATATTCGGCCGGGTTCTCTTCGCCGAGAGGCACGTGCTTGTGCGCGGCCGAATGCAGGATCACCTCGGGGCGCTCGCGTTCGAGCAGCTCTTCGAAGACGTCGGTGTCGCAGATGTCGAGCAGGTTCGCGGAGATCTCCGAGGCCCACGCCACGTCGCGCTGCAGGCGGCGGCGGATTTCGTAGAGCGCGTACTCCGAGCGCTCGACGAGGGCGAGCCTGGCCGGTTCGAGCTTCGCGATCTGCGCGGCGAGCTCCGCGCCGACCGTGCCGCCGGCACCGGTGACGAGCACGCGTTTGCCGCTGAAGAGCTTGCGCACCGGATCGCCCGGCAGCTCGATGCGTCCGCGGCGCAGCATGTCTTCGACGTTGACCGGCCGCAGCTGCGTTACGTGCACCTGTCCGCTCACGAGTTGATCGATGCCCGGCACGGTCTTGAATTTGAGATCGGCCGCGGAGAGGTGATGAATGATCTCGCGCATCCGTTCGCCGGTGGCGCTCGGAATGGCGATCAGTGCTTCTTCGGCGCCGCTGCTGTCGGCGATCGAGGCGACGTTGGAGATGGGGCCGAGCACGCGAATGCCGCGGATGCTCGCGCCGAACTTCACGCGATGATCGTCGACGAACGCGACCACCTTCATCCCGAGTTGCGGACGGTGCTCGATCTCGCGCGCGAGCGTTTCGCCCGAATCACCGGCGCCGATGATCAGCACGCGGGTGACCCCTTCGGCGGTGACGCCGCGCAGTCCATCGCGGCCGAGGCGGACCGCGACGCGCGCGCCGAACAACATCAGCAGCGCGAAAGCCCAGTCGATCAGCAGCACGCCGCGCGGCGGTTTGAACTGATCGTGCGGGAGGTTGAGGAGATCGCTGAGATACCAGCCGGTCACGAGCGCGCCGAGCGCGGCCGTGAGTCCGGCCACGAGGCGCACGACGTCGGTGATGCCGACGTAACGCCACCATCCCGCGTAAAGCGAAAAGAACACGCCGGCCAGAAGCTGCGCGCCGACGACGACCGGGAAACTGCCGAGCATCAGGGAATCGAACTCGGGGGCGATGTCGAACTCGAAGCGCACCTGCCACGCCAGGGCATAGCAGGCCGTGAACACCATCGCGTGAAAACAGAAGAGCACGAACACGCGGGCAGCCTGCGTGCGCACGAGTCGTGCGAGTCGGGATTCGTGATTCGACAAAACGGGTGTGGGCTCCGGGCCGGACGATTATGCGATACGTGTCAAAAACGGCGATAGCGGAATTGTGGCGTTCTGCGCCGCGAACCGCACTTCAAGCGGCCCGAGCGTTTGGTGCCGCGTTCCCCTGTATGCTCTAATCCGCGCCTTTTGATGAGGAACGTCCAACCCATTCTCGTGACCGGAGCCGCGGGCTTCATCGGTTACCACGTCGCGCGCAAATTGCTCGAGCGCGGCGAAGCGGTCGTCGGTATCGACAATCTCAACGACTACTACGAGGTCTCGCTCAAAGAAGCGCGCCTCGCCGAGCTCCGGCCGTTTCCGAAGTTCACATTTGAGAAGGTGAGCGTCGGCGATCGCGCGGCGATGGAGGCGTTGTTTGCGACGCACCGGCCGCGCCGCGTCGTGCATCTCGCCGCGCAGGCGGGCGTGCGCTATTCGCTCATCAACCCGCACGCGTACGCCGACAGTAATCTCATCGGATTCCTCAACATTCTCGAGGGTTGCCGGCACAACGGCGTCGAACATCTCGTGTTCGCGTCGACGAGCTCCGTCTACGGCGCGAACACGCGGCAGCCGTTCTCCGAACATCACAACGTCGATCATCCGATCACGCTCTACGCGGCCACGAAAAAAGCGAACGAGCTGATGGCCCACACGTACGCGCACCTCTATCGCCTCCCGGTCACCGGGCTGCGATTCTTCACGGTATACGGACCGTGGGGGCGGCCGGACATGGCCATCTTCAAGTTCACGCGCGGCGTGCTCGCCGAGGAGCCGATTCCGGTCTACAACCACGGGCAGATGATTCGCGACTTCACGTACATCGACGACGTCGTGGAGGGAGTGGTGCGCACGCTCGATCATCCGGCGCAGCCCGATCCCAATTTCGACGGCGACGCGCCCGATCCCTCGACGAGCAACGCCCCGTATCGCATCTACAACATCGGCAACAATCAGCCGGTGCCGCTGCTCGACTTCATCAAAGCCATCGAAACGAGCGTCGGCAAGCCGGCGAAGCTCGAGTTGTTGCCGATCCAGCCGGGGGATGTGCCGTCGACGATGGCGGACGTGCGCGAGCTCGAAGCGGCCGTCGGTTTCCGCCCCCGCACGAGCGTGCAGGAGGGGGTGGCGAAATTCGTCGAGTGGTTCCTGCGGTACTACGGAGTGCAATGAATCGCGGGAGCCGCATCTTCGTCGCCGGTCATCGCGGTCTCGTCGGCTCCGCGATCGTTCGCAAGCTGCAGGCCGAAGGGCACGAGCACATCATCACGCGCACACGCGCGGAGCTCGACCTGCTCGATCAGCGCGGCGTGCATGACTTCTTCAGAAACGAGCGCATCGACTACGCGTTCATCGCCGCGGCCACGGTCGGCGGCATTCATGCGAACTCGACGCAGCTCACGCGATTCCTCTACGAGAACACGACGCTGGCGATGAACGTGATTCACGCCGCCGCGGAGCACGACGTACAGAAACTGCTGTTCCTCGGCAGCTCGTGCATCTATCCGCGCGAGGCGCCCCAGCCGATGAGCGAAGACGCGCTGCTGACCGGTCTGCTCGAGCCGACCAACGAGGCGTATGCGATCGCCAAGATCGCCGGCCTCAAACTCTGCGAGTACTACTTTCGCGAGTACGGCAAGCGCTTCATCTCCGCCATGCCGACCAATCTCTACGGACCGGTCGACAACTTCGATCCGCTGGCCTCGCACGTGATCCCCGGCCTCATGCGCCGCTTCCATGATGCGAAGCGCGCGAACGCGCCCGAGGTGAGCGTCTGGGGGAGTGGCCGTCCGCGCCGCGAGTTCCTGCACTCCGACGATCTCGCCGACGCGCTGTATCTATTGATGCAGCGGTATGACGAGCCGCAGTTCCTCAACATCGGCGCCGGCGCGGATTGCACGATCGCCGAGCTGGCGGAGCGCGTCGCCGAAGCGGTGGGATACGAAGGGCGGATTGCCTTCGACGCCAGCAAGCCCGATGGTGCGCCGCGCAAGCTGCTCGACGTTTCCCGCATCCACGCGCTCGGATGGTCGCATCGCATCAGCCTTCGCGACGGCCTGCGCGCGACGTACGCGTGGGCGCTCGAAAATCGCGTGTTTTCCTGAGCGGGAGTGACGCGCCTCGCTCGAACGGCCGCGTTCCATGGACCTCGCGGCGACCCGAGCGGCCTGACATAGAATCCGCGCCGATGCGTAAAGGACTCATTCTCGCGGGCGGCTCCGGGACCCGCCTCTACCCCGTCACCTCGGTCGTTTCGAAGCAGCTCCTCCCGGTTTACGACAAACCGATGATCTATTACCCGCTGACCACGTTGATGCTCGCCGGCATTCGCGAGTTTCTCGTGATCACCACGCCGCAGGATCAGGCGCTCTTCCAGAAGCTGCTCGGAGACGGCAGCCAGTGGGGGATGAAGATTGCGTACGCGGTGCAGGAATCGCCGCGCGGCCTGGCCGACGCCTTCATCGTCGGGCGCGATTTCGTCGGCGACGATCCGAGCTGCCTCATTCTCGGCGACAACATCTTCTACGGTCACGGTCTCACCGAGACGCTGCAGCGCGCGGCCGCGCGCGAGCATGGCGCGACGGTGTTCGCCTATCGCGTGCACGACCCCGAGCGCTACGGCGTGGTCGAGATCGGCCCCGATGCGCGAGCGTTGTCGATTGAAGAAAAGCCGAAGGAGCCGAAGTCGAACCTCGCGGTCACGGGACTCTACTTCTACGACCAGCAGGTCGCCGACATCGCGGCGAAACTCCCGCCGTCGAAGCGCGGCGAGCTCGAGATCACGGATGTGAATCGCATCTACCTCGAGCGTGGCGAACTGCACGTCGAACAACTCGGCCGCGGATATGCGTGGTTCGACACCGGCACGCAGGAGTCGCTGCTCGGTGCGGCCAACTTCGTCGGCGCGGTCGAGTTGCGCCAGGGGCTGAAGATCGCCTGTCCGGAAGAGGTCGCTTATCACATGGGGGCGATCGACGCCGATCAGGTGCGCGCGCTGGCAAAACCGCTCGGAAATAGTACGTACGGCCGCTACCTTCTTTCGATGGTCGACGATTAGTTTTATATTGACTCCCAAGTAATGATGAGGATTCCTTCCCGCCGGTCTCTGCTGTTTCTGGGGTCCCTGTTCCTCGCCGCCCTGATGGTGGTGGTCCTGTTCGTGCCGCCGCCGCAGATGGTGCTGCGCTGGCTGATCGTCACCTCCGCGCCGTTCCTGCTCGACGCTCCGAGCGCCAGCGAATCGCGCATCGGCCACTCCGCGAAAGAGCTCGTCCGGGTCTACATGAACGTCGGCACCTGTTATCACCTCGCGAAAAAAGTGCTGCACGGCGGCGGCTCGGATGAGGAGATTCTCGGCCGGATGGTGGCCGAGGCGCGGGCGATCATCGTCAGCCCGCGCAAAGCGGCGGACATTCGTCACGATACGGTCGAATGGCCGGCGTTGATCTCCGGCGTCGGCTACTGCGATCAGATCAACGCGGTCGTCTGTCGCATGGCCACGCATCATTTTCCGAAAGCGGAGCTCGTGGCGCTCTACACGCCGAAAGACGTCTCGCCGCACGCGATCGGGCGGGTGTGGTCGGAAGAGAAAAAGACCTGGCTCTATTTCGACGCCTTCTTCGCCAAACCGGTCGTGTTCACGCGCGATCCGAACGGGAAGGCGCGGTTCGCACCGGTGAATGCCGGCGGCTTCGGCCGCTCGCGCTTCGAGATCTCGCAGACGATCTACAACCTCGATGGCTGGACGCTCTCCGATTTCCCCGACACGTTCGGGATGTATCTCTGGACGCGTCTCGTGCGGCGTGGAAACGGCGGAGAAGCGGCTCCGGTGCAGCAGCGAACGGTCGTCGCGAGCGCGTCGGAGCCGCCGGCGACGTACGACGGAAACGGCCAGATTCTTTCGCAGCGTCCGCCCGACGCCTTCGCGCCGGCGCCGATCGAAGAGCACGAGGGGCTGCGCAACACGCGCGTCTTCAGTCGCGTCGTGCGCCAGTACGCGGCGGTGCGCGTGAAGCACCTGTTCGGCAAGCCGGACCGGAATGCGTATCGCGCCATCGCCAGGCAGGCGCGCACCGCCCGCGTCGACGATCGCGCCGCGGAGCTCACGAGCATCGCCGCACGCCTCGCCGGCAACTGAGGCCGTGATACAAAGACGGCGTGTGCGGGATCGCGGGCGCGTATTTTCGGGAAGAGCGGAGTGCGGATGCGCTGCGCCAGGCGGCGCATGCGATCGGCACGTGCCTCCTGCATCGCGGCCCTGATGACTCCGGCCAGTTCGTCGATGCGCCGTCGGGTCTGATCCTCTCGTTTCGCCGGCTGGCAATTCTCGATCTCACGGAAGCAGGCCATCAGCCGATGGAATCGGTGAGCGGCCGCTACGTCGTGATTTACAACGGCGAGATCTACAACTACGCATCGGTGCGCGAGGAGCTCGAACGGATCGGCGCGGCGCCGGCGTGGCGCGGCCATTCCGATACCGAGGTCATGCTCGCAGCGGTCGAGCAGTGGGGACTCGAAGGAGCGGTGTCGCGCTTCATCGGCATGTTCGCGATCGCATTGTGGGATCGTCAGGAACGGACGCTCCATCTCGTGCGCGACCGCGCCGGCGTGAAGCCGTTGTACTACGCGCTGATGGGCAACGCCGTGCTCTTCGGCTCCGAGCTGAAGGCGCTGGTGGCGCATCGGGAAATGCGGCCGGAGATCGATCGCGACGTGGTGGCGCTGTATGCGCGCTACGGCTACGTGCCGGCGCCGTACACGATCTATCGCAACACCTGGAAACTGCTGCCGGGATCGATTCTGTCGATTCGTCCCGGCGACGCGCGTCCCGAGCCGCGGCGCTACTGGGACGTGCGCGAGCACGCCGCGCGCGGCACCGCGAATCTCTTTCGAGGCAATGATCGCGAGGCGCTCGACGAGCTCGACGCGCTCGTCGCCGATGCCGTGCGGCTGCGCATGGTTTCGGATGTTCCGCTCGGCGTCTTTCTCTCCGGCGGCGTCGATTCATCTCTCGTCACCGCCGCCATGCAGCGCGCGAACACCTCGCCGGTGAAAACGTTCTCGATCGGCTTCGAGGAAGACGAATACGACGAGGCGCGATACGCGCGCAGAGTGGCGCAGCACCTCGGCACCGATCACACGGAGCTCATCGTCAACGCCGAAGAAGCGCGCGCGGTGATCCCGCTCCTGCCGCACATCTACGACGAGCCGTTCGCCGATGCGTCGCAGATTCCGACCTATCTCGTGTCGAAGCTCGCGCGCAGACACGTCACCGTCAGTCTCTCCGGCGATGGCGGCGACGAGCTTTTCGGCGGCTACAACCGCTACTTTCTCGGCCGCAAGCTCTGGCGCGGCGCCGAGCGCATTCCGCGCGCGCTCCGTCCCGCGGCGAGCGCGTTGTTGCGTGGTGTCTCCGCGGGCGGCTGGGATCGAATCGCCGCACCGTTCGCGCGGAGGCTGCCGGCGTTGCGCGAACGAACGGGCGAGCGTCTGCACAAACTCGCGCGGGCGATGAACGCCTCCGATCCCGATGCGCTCTACCGCGGCCTCGTCGCGCAATGGAACGAGGTCGTGCCGGACGCGAAGCCGCTGCCGATCGCCATCGACGATCCGTCGCGACGTCCCGAGCTCCGCGATCTCACCGACCGGATGATGTACTTCGATCAGGTCTCGTATCTCGTCGACGACGTGCTGGTGAAAGTCGATCGCGCCAGCATGGCCGTGAGCCTCGAGGCGCGCGAGCCGCTGCTCGATCATCGGCTCATCGAGTTCGCCTGGACGCTTCCTCTGGAGATGAAGATGCGTGACGGCCGGGGAAAGTGGATTCTCCGGCGCCTGCTGGCGAAGTACGTGCCGGAGGAATTGATCGAGCGGCCGAAGATGGGCTTTGCGATTCCGATCGGTGCATGGCTGCGCGGACCGCTGCGCGAGTGGGCTGAATCGCTGCTGGAGGAAACGCGATTGCAGAGCGAAGGGTGGTTCGACGCGAAGCAGGTGCGGCAGGCCTGGAACGCTCATCTGGCCGGCGGGCGGGAATGGCAGCAGCACCTTTGGACGATTCTCATGTTTCAGTCGTGGCTCCGTGCGCGCGACTGATCGCAAACCATGAGCTCTGAAACTCCGCTGCTGTCCGTCATCGTGCCCTGCTACAACGAGCGCGGCACCGTCGCCGAATTACTGCGCCGCGTGCTGGCCGTGCCGATCGAAAAGGAAGTGATCGTCGTCGACGACTGCTCCACCGACGGCTCGTTCGCGCTGGTCGGACAGCTCGCCGCCGCCGAGCCCTGCATCCGTCACCTTCGCCAGGAAACGAACATGGGCAAGGGAGCGGCGCTGCGGCGCGGCATCGCCGAGGCGCGCGGCGAGATCGTGATCATCCAGGACGCCGATCTCGAATACGAACCGGCCGAATATCCGCGGCTGATTCAGCCGATCGTCGATGGCGCCGCGGACGTCGTTTACGGCTCGCGCTTCGAAGGGTATCCGCGGCGCGTGATGATGTACTGGCACACGCTGGGGAACAAGGCGCTGACGTGGATGTCCAACGTCACCACCAACCTCAATCTCACCGACATGGAGACCTGCTACAAGGTCTTCCGCCGCGACGTCATTCAATCGATCCGCATCGACTCGAATCGTTTCGGCTTCGAGCCGGAGATCACGGCCAAGCTGGCCCAGCGCGGCTATCGCATCTACGAAGTGCCGATCTCGTATCACGGCCGCGATTACTGGGAAGGGAAGAAGATCACCTGGAAGGACGGCTGCAGCGCCGTCTGGACGATTCTCAAGTACGGCCTCTTCAAAAAAGGGGACTCCGAGCCGTCGGGCTTTCTCACGCTCGATCGCATGGCCGCGCTCAAGAATTACAACCGCTGGATTCTCGATCGCTTCGACGGCGCGATCGGCAAACGCATTCTCGAGGTCGGCTCCGGCACCGGCAACATGACCCGGTTGCTGTACGGACGCGAGCTCATCGTCGCCACGGACATGGAAGCGGCGTACCTGCACATTCTGCAGAACCGCTTTCGCCGGCTGCCGACCATTCGCGTCGAGCGGCTCGATCTCGAAAGTGACGACTGGAAAAAACTGACCGGGTACCAGTTCGATACGGTGGTCATGCTCAACGTGCTCGAGCACATCGAGCACGATGTGAAAGCGCTCGAGCATCTGCGCGAGCTGCTGATTCCGGGCGGGAAACTGCTCATCTTCGTGCCCGCCGATCAGGCGCTCTTCGGCACGCTCGACGAACAGGTCGGACACTTCCGCCGCTACACCTCCGAGACGCTGCGCGACGCCCTGCTCGCGGCCGGCTTCGAGATCCGGAAGATGGCGTATCACAACGTCTTCGGCCGTTTCGGATGGTGGCTGAACGGACGCATTCTCAAGCGCCGTCACATTCCGGCCGGGCAGTCCCGCGTGTTCGATCTGGTCGTGCCCTTCCTGCGCCAACTCGAATCGCGCGAGCCGAAGAAAGGCTTGAGCATCGTCGCCGTCGCGGAGAGACCGGGTCCGTCGACCGAAACGGCTCCGTCAGCGAACCGAGCGTTTCTTGCTGCTCCCGCTTCCGCAACTCTTGAGTGACGCGATCACCGCGCGCCCGTCCGGAACGTTGAGGATCATCGGTGCGTGACACGTGTCGGTCACGCTGTATTTGATCGCGGCATCATCGACGGTCGTGAACACGTTGCACTCGTACGGCTCCTCGTCGGGAACGAAGATCGAGCCTTCTTCGACGCGGCGAAGCACGATCCACGGCTGCTCCTCACGGCCGGTCGGCAGCACCATCACGTATTTGTCGCCATTGGCCAGCACCAGCGCGGCCGCCGCGCAGTTCCAGGTTTCGCACGACGAGGCGATCCAGGTGTAGCGAATCGGTTTCTCGATCGGTTCGTCGTCTGCGACTGCGCCGAGCGCGACGAAGGAGAGGATCAGGAAGGCGAGCGTGCGTTTCATGTGGATCTCCTGCTGCGCGCGGACGTTTGAAAACAGCGTGCCATCTCCTGCAAATAATCAGGCGCGTTTTTTTCATCACGCGGCGGTGGATGTGGAGGATCCCATGAAGCTCCGGCTCACCTTCGCCCTCGCTGCTCTCTTCGTCACCATGAGCGCGCTGGCGACCTCGTTCGTCGTCCCGACGGATGAAGAATTGATTGCGAAGTCGAACGCGATTCTCACCGGAACGGTCGAAGGTTCCTACGTTCGCGAACAGAACGACACCATCGAAACGATCTACGAGATCCGCGTCGAACGGGCGATGAAAGGTGCGGCGAAGCGAGGCGAGCTGGTCTCGATCGTTTCTCCCGGCGGCGTGCTCGATGACGAGCGCGGTCTGCTCGTGCCGGGTGCCGCGCATTTCGCGCAAGGGGAGCGCGTGCTGCTCTTCCTGACGCGCGACGAACGCGGCCGCTGGCAGACGACCGATCTCACCCTCGGCCGCTTCGAATTCGTCACCTCGACCACCGGCGAACACCTGCTCGTGCGCGACCTCGAGAACGTCTTCGGCTGGGATCGCGCCGGACGCGTGCATCACGAACAGGTGCGCAGGGAAGCGGGCTTCCTCGCATTCGTCGAACAGAAAGCGAGACGTCGCGACGCCGAGGCGTCGAGCGATTACTTCATCGACGCCGCGTCGGTCACACTCGACACGAGCGCGAATGCACCGTTCGACGTCGAGACGAACGCCGCGCCGTTTCCGGCCGCGACGTATACCGACTTCGTCAACAATCAGCCGATCCGCTGGCCGAACATGTCGGCGGGCGTGACGTTCTACAAACGCAGCGACCAGAACATCGCCAACGCGTCCGACGGCGGCGTCTCCGCGATTCAAAGCGGACTCGCCGCGTGGAACAACGAATGCGCGTCGGCGATCAATCTCGTCTACGGCGGACAGCGCGCCACCGCATCGGCCAATCACGACGGCGTGAACGTCGTCGAGTACAACGATCCGCAGTCGCGCATCGGCGGCTCGTGGGGCGGTTCCGGCACCGTCGCGATCACATTTCTCTCGTTCGCCGGCAGCCACACGTTTCTCTCGCAGTCGTGGCTCAACATCACCGATGCCGACGTCGTTTTTCAGAACGGCTACACGGCGTCGAACTCATCGTTCGCCACGGCGATGACGCACGAGCTCGGACACGGCATCGGCTGGCGCCATTCGAATCAAAGCCATCTCGACGGCGGCGCCTGTAACTCCGCCAGTGAGGAATGCACGTCGGCCGCGATCATGAACTCCTCGGTGAGCGCGAACTACGGCTACACGCTTCAGCCGTGGGACGTGCATGCGGCGGAGTCGGTCTATCCCGGCGGCACGTGCGGTCCCAGCTGTACGCCGCCGAGCATCACCACGCAGCCGGCCTCGCAGAGCGTCGCCGTCGGCGGCTCGGTCACGCTGCGCGTCGTCGCCAGCGGAACGACGCCGTTGTCGTATCAGTGGTACGTCGGCACGAGCGGGAACACCGCCAATCGCATCCCCGATGCGACCGGTGCCTCGTTCACCGTCCGTCCCGGCAAGACGACCCAGTACTGGGTGCGCGTGACGAACTCGTGCGGCGCAGCGAATAGCGGCACCGCGACGATCACCGTCTCCGCCTCGACGCTTCCGGCCAGTACCGCCTCGCGGCTCTATCTCGTCACACCGTGCCGCGCCCTCGATACGCGATCCTCGTCGCCGGCCGACCCGAGCGGCGTGACGCTCGTGCAGATCACCGGCGTCTGCGGTATCCCCACGGGCGCGAAGGCGGTGGTGTTCAACATCGCCGCGGTCGCGCCCTCAGCGAACGGAACGCTCGTCGTTTATCCGGGGAACGGCAGCACGCCGCCGGGCACGAGCACGCTGAGCTATCGGGCCGGCGCGACGCGCACGAACAACGCGATCATCCGTCTCTCCGCGGAGGGGAGACTCGGTGTCTACAACCTCGGTCCGGCGGTCGATTTCATCGTCGATGTCACCGGATATTTCCAGTAAACGCGCAACGAAAAGGAGGAAAGCGAACGCGGCGTGATCTCGCTCACGCAATTTTGTGATCCCGCGGATTATTAGTAGCGAAGTCCGATCCGGTGGGTGCTCGAATATGCAAACGACTTCAGCCGTAGTTCGTCTTTTTTTCTGTCTCTGTTTTTCCCTTTTCGCCATCACTGTCACGGCGGCTCCGATGCAAGGACGCGTCGAACCGAATGAACTCCGCAAGCTCCATGGCCCGATGGCCGAGGGAGCGAAAGTGCAGCTCGAACGCATCGCGGTGGGGGACACCGTGCGCACGTTCGATCTCGAGCGCTTCGAGGTGTGGGCGCCGAACGCGGAGCTCGTTCTCGATCGCGGCGACGGCACGACCGAAAAGCTCGAGCGTCCGGCGGTGAACTATTACCGCGGTACGGTCGACGGCGATCCCGATTCGATGGTCTTCCTGGCCGTCGGCGCCGACGGTACTGCGCAGGGTCTCGTCGTGGCGGACGAAGTTCGCTATCGCATGCGCACGAACGACAAGCGGGAAGTGACGATCGACGAATCGGATCCGCTCGACGACTTTCCGATCGACGGCAGCTTTTCGTGTGGCGTCGATGGTCTGACGATGGGCGGAAAGAAAGGCGTTCCGAGCGTCAAAGCCGATGCTCTCGGCGGCGTTGCGGCCGAAGGGACGCTCAGCGCGACCGCGACCTACACGCTCAATCTCGCCATCGAAACCGACTACGAGCTCTATCAGGACATGGGCTCGAATCCGGCGACCGTGACCACGTTCATCGGGAACGTCATCGGCGCCGTCTCGACGATCTATTCGCGCGATCTGCGCACCAACGTCGTGATCGCGTTCTCGCGCGTGCAGTCATCCGCGTCCGATCCGTTCACGATCAATCCCGGCTCCAGCGGTCTGTGGAACGGATCGACGCAGACGTACTCGACCTCGCACGCGCTCGCGGAGCTCGGCGACCTCTGGCACAACTCCGGGACGCGTCCGTTCAACGGCCCGCGTTCGTCGGTCGTGCTGATGAGCGGAAAGAGCCAGACCGCCGGTGTGGCGTGGATCGGCACTTCGTGCGGCGGCGATTTCTCGTGCTCGTCCGGCAACTGCGGCAGTGCGGTATTCGACGGCCACTGGGCCGGAGGCTACGCGTACATCGGGCTCGGCAATCCGTCGACCACCATTCCGAATCCCGACGCGACCGTGGGCGGGATCCAGTACGGACTCTCCGCGAACTACTGGCCGGTGCTCGGCGTGGCGCACGAGCTCGGCCACAATATCGACGGTCCGCACACGCACTGCTTCTCCCTCACTCCCGCGCAGAAAACGCAGTACAGCGTCACGCGCGATTACATCGACATCTGCGTGACCGGCTGCTACAGCGGTGCCACGAGCGTCCCGCCGGAGAAGGGGACGGTCATGAGCTACTGCCACCTTCTCGGTTCTTCGCAGAGCCGATTCCTCATGGGCAAGGCCGGTGAGGTGAGCGAGCTGATGAAGAACCACCTGATGGAGTACATCAACTCGGTGACGCCGAACTCGCGCTCGATCACGGCTCCGGCGTCGATGGGGACGGGCACGAGCTCGAACGCGTCAGTCGTCTCGCCGATCGCCGGTATCACCTATGACTGGTCGATCACGAACGGCACCATCAACGGCAGCACGACCGGCACGACCATCAACTTCACCGCGGGCACGAACCCGGTGACGCTGCGCGTGAAAGGGACGAGCTCCAACGGCTGCGCGTCGACCGATTACGTCAATGTCGCCGTGAGCTCGTGCACCGCGCCGGTATTGACCACGGTGTTGCCGGTTTCGCACGCCATCACCCTCGGCACGAGTGTCGAGCTGAACGCCACCGCCACCGGTTCCGGACCGATCACGTATCAGTGGTACGTCGGTACGTCCGGCAATACGTCTACGCCGGCGGCGCCCGGCAATGGCATCTCCGCCTCACCGACCAGCACCACGAATTACTGGGTGCGGGCCACGAACTCCTGCGGCTCGGTCGACAGCGCAACCATCACGGTGACCGTGATCACCCCGCCGAGCACGACGTCCATGCTTTATGTGCTGCAGCCGTGCCGTCTGCTCGATACACGGAACACGACCCCGATTGCGAACGGCGCGACGCGGGACATCCAGATCACGGGCATTTGCGGGATTCCGTCGACGGCGAAGGCCGCGGTGGTGAACATTCCGGTGGTTTCTCCGGTTGCGGACGGGTATCTCGGGTTCTATCCGACCGGGGGCAGCTGGCTGGGAACTAGCACAGTGGCGTATCGTGTCGGGAAGACGCGTACGAACAATGCGATACTAGCTTTGTCGGCGGGAGGTTCTACGACCGTTCTCAATATCGGCGGAACGCAGAATTTCATCATCGACGTGACCGGTTACTTCGAATAAGGAAAAAACGATGCGACGCCTGATTCTGACCACTCTTCTTTTTGCTTCCGTGCTTTTCGTGACTGATCGCGCCTTCGGCCAGAACGGTCCCTACCAGTACTACCCGCTTTCGCCGTGCCGTGTCGTCGACACGCGCAATGCGAACTCGACCAATGGCGGCCCGGCCTTCAGCACCGACACCACGCGGAACTTCTCGATCCGTGGCTTCTGCGGCGTTCCGACGACGGCCAAGGCGGTCTCGCTGAACCTCATCGTCACCCAGTCTTCGACGGGTGGCTGGCTCACCGCGTGGCCGTCCGGTCAGGCCCGTCCGGTGGTGTCGATGATCAACTTCCAGTCGTCCGATCCGGCCCTCGCGAATGGCGTCATCGTGGGCCTCTCATCGAACGCGCAGGACCTGTCGGTCTACAACAACTTCGGTTCGGTGCACGTGATCATCGACGTGACCGGCTATTTCCAGTAAGACCTTTCATCGAGCTCGACAGAAATGGCGCGTCCGGTTGCCGGACGCGCCATTTTTCTTGATGACGGATGTCAGTTTTTCCCTGTTGTATGATCCGGCGCGTTTCTGTCCGGCGAACGCAGTACCGCCCCCTCAGGCATTCCGGCCTTGAAGGTTCGCAGCGGACGCCATACCTCAATTGAAGGACTGTTCTCCATGCGTCGTACGATCAAAGGGTTCGCAGAAGTCGCTGCTCGCACGCTCCCCATCCAGGAACCGATCGTTGAATTCGGTGCCTTACAGGTGCCGGGGCAGGAGCAATTCGCCGATCTGCGGCCGCTCTTTCCGGGGAAGCAGTACATCGGCGCCGACATGCGCGAGGGGCTGGGCGTCGATCGCGTCCTGAACCTGCACGACATCGCTCTGGAATCGGATTCGGTCGGGACCATTCTTTCGCTCGATACGCTCGAGCACGTGGAGTTTCCGCATAAGGCGGTCGCGGAAATGCACCGCGTGTTGAAACCGAACGGCATTGCCATTCTCAGCAGCGTCATGGATTTCCCGATCCACGATTTTCCCTATGACTACTGGCGCTTCACGCCGGAGGCCTTTCGCTCGATCATGCGGCCGTTCGCAAACGTATTCGTCGGGTATGCCGGCCGCAGCAATTTCCCGCATACGATCGTCGGAGTCGGCTTCAAGGGGGCGACTCCCGATCTGACCGCATTCGAGCGTGACTTCGCGGTCTGGAAGCAGCGGCAGAATTACCTCTGGAATCTCGAACTGCCCGATCTCGTGAAGCAGTTCACGCCGCCGGTGGCCGTGCCGGTCTTCTCGCGCGTCTATGGCTGGATGCGCGGTGCGCGCGCGCGACGCGACTGAGCGCCTCAGATGTTGCTGACGCGTTTCCAGATCAGCGGCACGAAGATGAGGCGGGTGACCGCCACTCCGACCGCGAGTCCGGCCGGCCCGAGGAAGAACGCGCAGGTCGGAAAGAGTGTGGCCAGGACGAGGGCGCTGATGCCGTTGCCGATCATGATCTCGCGATCGTGAAAGGCTACATGCAGGGCGGCCACGCTGAAGGTGACCCAGGGCTCCGACATCGCGGAGACGATCATCAGCGCGAGCATCCAGAGCATCCACGGCTGGTCATAGCCGAGAAATCGTTTGCCGCCCCACAATGCCAGGGCGACGACGGTCGGAATCACCAGCAACAATGCCCCGATGGCGAGACGGAACGAGCCGCGCATCCGCTGCAATGCTTCGCGAGGCGTGGTCGTGCCGCGCGTCTCATGAAACGCCGTCGTGGCGAACGACAGAGGCAGAAGAGAGATCGCGGCCATCAGCTGCATGCCGATGCCGAATACACCGGCGGCCACAGAGCCGGCCAGCACGTACGCGGCCGGCGTGAGACCGCGGCCGACGATGGTGGCCGCGAAACTGCCGAGCAGGAGGTCCCGCGTGGCGTTCCATTCGTCGCGCCAGACGAAGCGCTGCAATCGAATGCGCCCCGTGCGCAGCATCATCACCAGTAATTCGGTGCCGCGGCCGGCGTGTAATGCCGCCGCATAACCGACCAGGCCGAGAAAGCGCGGCAGAATCAACGCCAGAACGGCCGCGCAGATCAGACCGATGACCGGGCCAACCGCGAGGCTTTGAAAATCGCCATTGCGCAACGCGCGTCCGCCATAGACGTTGATCATCACCGGCCAGAGACCGGTGCTCAGAAATCCGGCGATGACGATGAAGTCTGTCGTCACCGCGCGTGCGGCGATGGCCATCAATGGCAGGCCCAAGGCGATGACGCAGATTCTGTAGGTGAGCGCGGCGCCGTCGCGGGTATCGTCGGCACGGCGTCCGATGTCGCGCTGTCCCTGGAAATCGGCGAGCTCAGCCGCGAGATAGGCGAGCGAGACGAGCGAGGCCACGACGCCGCCGGCGGCGAGATTCGTACGATGGGACGCGACCGCGGTCAGCACGAGAGGAATCGCGCCGGCGCCTCCGCGGCCGATCATCGCCAGCGCGGATACGGCGATCGTGCGCCAGCGAGACCTTTCTCCCATCCACGGCGGATCATACTCAAAGTAGAGGCCGGATATGTCGCAGGGATGGAGGTACGTACCGTGGCGGATTCGTTGTAGGATCAAACTTTCCGGACAATCCCGGGTGCTCGCGCACAACCACGGCGGAGGGCAGGGTTGGTTGATTGACCATCAACGATAAACGCGCACTACTGGTACGGCCCGAGGAACTGCGGGATCTCATCATTGAGGTCGGGTGTGGCCCGAGAAAACGTTATCCCGGAGCCATTGGCGTCGATATCCTCGATTCCGATGCGGTCGACCTGGTCGGGGATGCCATCGAGATCCTGCAGCAATTTCCGCCGGCCAGTGCGCGCCTGGTCACCTCGTCGCATTTTCTGGAGCATGTTCCGGATGTCGGAACGGTGTTGGACATCATGAGCCGCCTGCTGGCGCCGGGAGGGGAGATCGAAATCATCGTTCCCCATTTCGCGCATCCGTATTTTCACTCCGATCCGACGCACGTCGGGCAGCTGGGCTTCGGGCTTTATACGATGTCGTATCTCGCGCACGATCCGATTTTCCGGCGCACGGTTCCGGGGTACGTGCGGCGTAACGAGCTCACGCTCAAGAGCGTCGATCTGCGCTTCAAGGCGGCCCGTCCGTTTTACGGGCGTTATGCGATCAAGCGGGTCATCGGTGCGATCTTCAATTCGTGCCGCTATCTGCAGGAGCTTTGGGAAGAGAACCTCTGTTACCTGTTTCCGTGCTACGAGATCCGGTATGTGCTCGTGAGGACAGAAGCACGGCATGACTGAGCGGTTACGCGTCCTGGCCGTCGCCACCTACCCGTACCTGGCCGCGGCGACGCGCCATCGCGTCTCTCAATACATCCCTCTTCTGGCCGAGGAAGCGGTCGACGTCGATCTCCATCCGTTTCTCTCCAATTCTGCATTCGCCGGTCTGTACAAGCGCCAGCACATCGTACAGACCTCCCTCGGCATCCTGGCCGGCGTCGGCCGGCGCATCATCGACGCCACGCGGTTGCGTTCTTATGACCTCGTCTTCGTGCAACGCGAAGCGGCCCTCGTCGGACCGCCGCTGTTCGAATGGCTCGTCCATCGAAAACTGCCGATGGTGCTGGACCTCGACGACTCGACCTATGTCGAGCGACGCAGCGAGGTCTATGGCGCGCTGGCGAAAGTCCTGAAGTTTCACGGCAAGACCAGCCGGATGATTCCGTGGGCCGATCACGCCGTCTGTGGAAATCCGACCATTGCCCGCTATATGGCCGAGCGAAATATCGAGGCCACCGTGCTGCCGACCATTGTGGACGTATCGGCGTTCACGCCGCGTGATGCGGCGGTTCACAATGAGCCGCTGGTCATCGGCTGGCTCGGTACGCACTCCACCTACTCGTATCTGCGGATGATCATTCCGGCATTACGCCGGGTTTCTCTTACGCATCGATTCCGGTTGCGGATCGTCGGAGCAGGGAAGAGCGAAATGATCGACGGGCTCGACGTCGAATTTCTCCCGTGGTCGCTCGATCGCGAGGTACCGGATATTCAGAGTTTCGACATCGGCATTTACCCGATCGTCGCCGACGAATGGGGTTCGGGGAAATCGGGATTCAAGTCCATTCAATATCTCTCCTGCGGATTGCCGTTCGTGGCGTCGCCGGTGGGCGTCGTATCGGAGATCGGAATTCCGGGAGAGACCCATCTGCAGGCCACGACGGAAGACGAATGGGTGCATGCGCTGGAGCGGCTGCTGACCGATGCCGCATTACGGCGCCGGATGGGCGTGGCCGGGCGTCAATATGCGGTCGAGCATTACTCGACGCGCGCCAGTGCCCGAACGCTGGCGCAGATCTTTCGGAAGGTCACAGAGAAAAAAAAGGCCGCCCACTGAAGGGCGGCCTTTTTCATTGAAGGGACGATGGTGCTTACGAGTTGCTCGGCACGCAGGTGCCGGTGAAGGAACCGTTCGTGCTGTTGCCGTTCAGGCGGTTGTTGCCGAACGTGCAGAGCTCGCCCGCGGGGGCGCTGACACCGGTGGTGTTACCGAAGATCAGGTTGTTCGCGGCGCGGATGCGGCCTGCGCCGCCAGCCGTGCGAAGTGCGACGCTGCCATTGTGGGAGACTTCGCTCTCTTCGACGATCGAGGTGATGCCGGCGGCCGTCGTCGAGTTGGCGAAGATGCCGTCGGTGTTGTTGTTCGAAACACGGGAGTGCGAAACGCTGACCGCGATCGGCGAGTTGTTCGCGTCCTGCATCACGATGCCGTTGACGTTTCTGATGATGTTCGACTCGAACACCGAGACACGGGCGACACCGCCGACGGCCGGACGGACCAGAATGCCCTGCGTACCCAT
The DNA here is from genome assembly GCA_036261885.1 of Thermoanaerobaculia bacterium. Lineage (GTDB taxonomy): Bacteria > Acidobacteriota > Thermoanaerobaculia > Gp7-AA8 > Gp7-AA8 > QHVT01. Next base: position 864,801 of record DATAJY010000013.1, read on the forward strand.
CTGCGTGATGGTCGTGTTCAGAACGTTCAGGCGGGCCGTGCTGTTCGGTTCGAAGTCGATGCCCGATCCGGAGAACTGCTCGATCGAGCAACCCTCGACGAGGAGCGAGTCACCGGCCAGGAAGCGGACGCCATTGAGGCCGAGCGTCGTGCCGCTGCCGTCGATCAGGATGTTGCGCAGAACAACGTCGCGGTTCGAACCGGTGGTGATGTTGATGATCACACCGTTCGTGCCGCTGGCGAGCGTGCTGGCCAGAGTACCGTTGCCCTCGAGCGTGATCGGTTTGGTGATCGTCACCGCGCCGAACCCACCCGGATCCAGAGCATCAATCACACCGCCGGATGCGGTCTTGGAAATTGCACCTGCCCAGGTCTTGCACGGAGCGGTGCGGCTGCACGGGTTTGCATCATCACCCACGCCGGACACCCACGTCCGGGTCGCCTGGGCAAAGAGCGGTGCCGTGCACAGCATGACCGCCCCTGCCAGGACCATCTTGAGTCCTCGAATTGACATATTGCCCTCCTCTAAACGGATGCAGGCAGTATAGCGCGAGGAAAGGAACGCAAGTGTGACTTGCGTCTCACCGTCTTTCCATTTGTGTGCAAAATTGGCTTGCCGGATGTTTTTTTTTCGCGCAAATCCACTGAATGAAGATTCAGATGTAGAGAAACACCGACGACCGCGTAATGCGGCTCAATGGCCGACGATGCGATCGTCGGAGGCGGCGCGAACGCGACTGATGGGATTGAGTCGCGTTTCGAGTGCGGCCGGGAGAATCGGGCCGGCGGTGTCGGTCGCGGAAGGGATGACCCAGCCAAGTTCGCGGTCGGCGACACGATAGATGTCGATGCGCATCCGCTTCACCGGCATGCCGAGCGCCTCGCACGCGGCCGCAATGGCGCGCACCTTCGTGAACGGAAGGCGATCGGTGGAGAGGAAGAGCTCCTGCGCGCGCGTGGTGCGGGAGATCTCGGTCAACGGCAGGGCGCCGGAGTAAACCGGCAGCCCGTGGATGACTTTGCCGAACTTCCGCGGGTCGTCATCGAGGAAGGCCACCGGCACGTAGCCGAGGGCGGTGTTGTTGTTCAGCTCGCGCCAGAGGAGTTCGCCGGCGTCGCCCGCACCATAGATGAGCACGCGCTTTCCGGTGCGCGCGTGGGGCGCCGGGAGAACCTTGCGCAACATGCGGAACGCGAAGCGGCTGCCGACCATGAGCATCATCAGCAGCAGTGCATCGAGAATGAAGACCGAGCGGGAGAAGGTCTCGAACTGAAACGCGAAGACGACCAGCACGATCGACGCGACGGAGCTGAGCGCGACCGCTTTCGACAGCAGGACGCCATCGGTGACACCGGCGTACCGCCACAAGCCGCGGTAGACGCCGAAGGCGAGGAACGTCGCCAGTTTGATGAAGACGATCGCCGGCAGCGCTTTGAGGAAAAGCGCCCAGCCGGGAGAGGCCGCGTCGGCCGGTCCGAGCACGATGGTGTGCGCGCCGTAATACGCGAGGATGATCAGCGCGACGTCGAGCAGCATCTCGAAGATGCGGCGCTTGTAGGAAATATCGAAGAGAAACGCGACCAGCGGCTTCTTCTGCGCCGCGGCGAGCTCGTCTTCACTGTAGACGTGCACGCCGGCGAGATAGACGCCGAGGATGCCGAGGACGATGGTGAAGGCGGCGATCGCGGCCATGCTCTGGTCGAGCGCGAACTTTCGCACGCCGATCGCCAGTGCGCCGCCGAGGATCGCGAAGACGTACAGCATCCAGACCGCGTGCCGCTCGGAGAGACCGAGCGCGACGAGACGGTGCGAGGTGTGATCGCGTCCGCCCTGCGACGCGGCACGTCCGGCGAGCTTGCGCATCAGCGTGACGAAGGTCGTGTCGAAGATCGGGATGCAGAGCACGAGCACCGGAACGGCGAGGACGGCGATGACGCTGCGCGACCGGCCGCCGCCGCCCTGGGCGTTGAGCAGGGCCGTGCTCGCCAGAAGGAAGCCGACGAACATCGAACCGCAGTCGCCCATGAAGATCGATGCGGGATTGTGGTTATAGATGAGGAAGCCGGCCAGTGCGCCGCCGAACCCGGCCAGCATCAGCGCTTCGAAGAGCTGACCGTTGAGAAAGAAGTTCGCCGCGAGGGCGAGGGCGGCGATGGCCGCGATTCCGGCGGCGAGCCCGTCCATGTTGTCGAGCATGTTCACCGCGTTCGTCACTCCGACGAGCCAAATGAACGTGATGATCATGTTGAGCAGCAGAGAGCCGGTCCATGGCAGCACCAGACCGAAGTAGACGACCGCGGAGGCGCCGAGAAGCTGTCCGGCGAGTTTCTGGTACGGCTTCATCTGCACGAAGTCGTCGATCAGACCGACGACGAACAGGGCCGCGCTCGCGGCGATGACCACCCACGTTTCGCTCGTACTCGGGCGCAGCGCGAGGAGCGCGCTCATGGTGGCGATGAAGATCGCCACCCCGCCCATCATGGCCGTCGGGGCCGTGTGCCAGCGGTCGCGCTTAGGCGCCGCGACGGCGCCGATCCGCCGTGCGAATGCGCGCACGAGCGGCGTGGCAGCGGCCGAGATGCCGAGTGCGAGCGCAAAAATCGTGACTGGCGTAAAGGTCATTCAGGCAATCGAGACGTGATGGTGTTACAAGATCATTAGTTATTTTTGCGTATTACGCAAGCAGCCTGTGCGATTTATTGCGAGCTTCATTCGCTTGACCGGCAGAGAGGCGGACTGTAGGATCGCGCCCGTTTCGCTGACAAAATAACGTGTCCATTCTTCTGCAAGCGGTTCTGCTTCTGTGCGCAGGGTATGCCTTGTGGCGGCTCTGGCGGCTCACCGATTCCATCCCTCCGCTCCTGCGGTATCTGATCGCCGGAGGGTTCCTCATCCGGGCCTTCGCCGCGCAGGTGCTTTTCTGGATCTCGTATCTCGAGCTCCCGCTCGGGCGCTCGCTGCAGATCGGGTACGGGCTCTGGTTCTATGCCGTCGACGCGGTGAAGTATCTGGGGCCGGCCGTCCGCGCCGCGAACGAGGGGTTGCCAGCCATCTTTGCCGTCGCGCCGTCGAACCCGTCGGTCATCTTCATTCGCGTGCTGGCGCTCTTTCTCTGGCTGTTCGGCTGGTCGGTCTTTGTCGGAACGCTGCTCAACGTCACCGTCTATCTCTGCATGTCGCTGCTGATCGTCCGCTGGGCGGCACGCTACAACGTTTCCCCGGTGGTGACCGCGATTCCGCTCTTTGCGATCGGCTATCTCCCGACGTGGATTCTCTGGGCGCTGCAGCCGCTGAAGGATGCATTCTTCTGCTTTCTGATCGTGCTCTTCGCCTTTGCGGTCGATCGGTTCGTCGCCGCCTGGAAACGTCCGGCAGGGGAGCGTGCCTGGTCGATCGTCGGCTCCGCGTTTCTCGTGATTTTCACCTTCTATCTCCTGGCCGGCGTCCGCTGGTATTACGCCGCCGTCGCCCTCGGCACGGCCGGTATCGTGTCGCTCAGCATTCTCTTCGTCCGGCGCGGTCCGCGTGAGCTCGCCGTGCGGGCCGGAGTGCTTTTCGGGCTCGCACTCCTCTCCTCCCAGGTCTTCGTGTTTGCCGGTGGTCCGTACATTCCGAAGTCGATCGCGGCAACGTTGCAACCGTGGAAGGATCGCGGTGTCGCGCGGGCCGGCGTGAGCGGCGTCGTGCAGGTCGTGCAAGACTCCCGCGACAATCTCGATCGCTATCGCAGCGCCGGTACGATGATCAAGAGTGGACGCCGGATCGCCGACGAAGAAAAGAAACCGGCCGCTCCCGCAACGTCGTCCGCAGCGCCGGCGCCGGTCGTGAAAAAGCCGCCGGCCGCCGCGACCACCACGACGGCGACGCCTCTCGTGGTCACGACTCAGCCTGCAGTGACGACATCTTCGTCTGCGCCGAAAACAACCACGGCTGCGGTCGCGACGAAGACAACCGTTCCGCCCGTAGCGACGAAGACCCCCGTACCCGCTGCTGCGAAACCGGCGTTGCCCTCGCCAGCGAAGCCGACCACGCAGACTCCTGCGCCGGCCGCGCTGCCGACGTTCTCCGACGAAGCGCCGCAGGAAGCGGTGTTGCCACAAACGCCGAAAGATCGGCTGCTCACCGGTGCCGCGGCATTGCTGCTGCCTCGCTGGCTGGCGGTGAAACTGGAACTGGTATCGATCGGTGGAGGTCGCGGACTGATGTGGTTCGCGGAGCTCGACACGATCCTGTTCGACCTCGTGCTGCTCGCGGTGATCGCGGTCGTGGTCGCGAGCCTGCGCCGCGGCGCGTGGCGTGACCCGTTCGTCTGGTATCTCCTCCTCGTCACCTCCGTGATCTCCGGAGCGATCGCCTACACGATCAGCAACTACGGCACGCTGGTGCGTCATCGCGGGATGCTGATGGCGACGGCGGTGCTGCTGGCGATCGCGGTACGCCGCTGCGTGGCGGAGCGTCGCGAAGCGGTTCGCGAGGAGAACGCCGCGATGCTGGCGCCGCAGTCGGAGATGCCGCTGCCGTGACGGGGAAGCTGTCCGGAGCCCCGAAGCGCATTCTCTTCGTGGGCGCCGAGGCGGCGTTCTTCGTGACGCATCGCCTCCCGCTGGCGCTGGCCGCGCGCGCGGACGGCTACGAAGTCCATGTCGCGACGCCGCGCGGCCGGCTGCTCGAGAAGATCGTCGAAAGCGGTCTGCTGTGGCACGAAGTGGTGATGCAGCGGAAGACGCACGTCGTTCGTGAGGCGCGCTCGGTCCCGAATCTCGTGCGCCTCTATCGCCGGCTGCGTCCCGATCTCGTGCATCACATCGCCATCAAGGCGGTGCTGTACGGGACGATTGCGGCGCGCATCGCGCGCGTGCCGGCGGTCGTGAATGCGGTCGCGGGTCTCGGCTACGCGTTCGACGATCGCCGCGCGCGCTCGCTTCTCGGACGCGCGCTGTCGTTCTCCTTCTCGAATGCGCTGCGCCATCGCAACATGCGCGTGATCTTCCAGAACGTCGAAGACCGCGAAGTCTTCCTGAAGCGTGGCTGGATCACCAGCGACCAGGCGAAGCTCATTCGCGGCTCCGGCGTCGATACGAATCTCTTTACCCCGTCGCCGCGGGTGAAGCCGGAGCCGCCGCTGATCGTCTTCGCCTCACGCCTGCTGGCCAGCAAAGGCGTTGCGGAGTTCGTCGAGGCGGCGCGGCTCGTCCGGGCAACTGGAGAGCACGCGCGATTCGCGATCGTCGGCGAGCCGGATCCCGACAATCCCGAAACGATCACGCGCGAGCAACTCGATGCGTGGGGCCGCGAGGGATTCGCCGAAACATGGGGACGTCGCGGCGACATGCACGCGGTGCTGCAGGAGGCGACGCTCTTCGCCTTACCGACCTACTATCGCGAGGGCGTGCCGAAAGCGTTGATCGAGGCGGGATCCGCGGGCGTGCCCGCGATCACCACCGACACGCCGGGATGCCGCGACATCGTGGCCGACGGCGAGACCGGCCTGCTCATTCCGCCGCGCGATGCGAACGCGCTCGCCGATGCGTTGCTCGTACTGCTGCGCGATCCGGAGCGACGCGCGCGCATGGGCGAAGCCGCGCGCAAGCGCGTCGTCGATCAGTTTTCGCTGCAGCACGTGATCGACGACACGCTGGCGATCTATCGCGAGTTACTTCGCGCTTGAGACCTGTCCGGTGTGGTACGCGACCACTTCGCGGATGATCGTATCGAGGGTCGTCTCCGCCTCGAAGCCGACCAGCTTGTTGATCTTCCCGGTGTCGGGCACGCGGCGCGGCATGTCTTCGAATCCCGCCTCGTATGCTTCGTTGTAGGGGATGTAGACGATCTCCGACTCGGAGCCGGTGATGTCGCGGATGCGCTGCGCGAGTTGCGTGATCGAGACTTCCTCGCTCGAGCCGATGTTGAACACCTCGCCGACCGCCTCTTCACGATCCATCAGCTTCACGAGGGCGCCGACGACGTCGCCGACGTAGGCGAAGCAGCGCGTCTGATCGCCGGTGCCGTACACCGTCAGCGGTCGGCCGGCCAGCGCCTGTTTGACGAGCGTCGGAATGACCATGCCGTACTGGCCGGTCTGGCGCGGGCCGACGGTATTGAAGAGCCGCACCACGATCGCCGGCAGCTTCTTCTCGTGCCAGTAGGCGAGAGCGAGAAATTCGTCGATGGCCTTGGAGCAGGCGTAGCTCCAGCGGCCTTTCGTCGTCGCGCCCATCACCAGATTGCCGTCTTCACGGAACGGTACCTGATCGCTGAGCCCATACACCTCGGAGGTCGACGCGATGAGGACCTTCTTCTTTTTCTTGTTCGCCGCGTTGAGCAGCACTTCCGTACCGCGGATGTTCGTCTCGATCGTGCGTACCGGGCTTTCGACGATCAGCTTCACGCCGACCGCGGCCGCGAGATGGAAGACGACGTCGCACTGATCGACCAGTTCCGCGACCACCGGATAGTTTTGGACCGAGTCGATCGTGTAGTGGAACTTCGGGTGGCGCTTGATGTGCTCGATGTTGTTGATGCTGCCGGTGGAGAGGTCGTCGAGGATGAAGACCTCAACGCCTCTGTTTAAGTAGGCATCCGATAAATGGGATCCAATGAATCCCGCGCCACCTGTAATGAGAACTCGCAAAAGGCGACTCCTTCAGTCGTGATGGCCGAACGGAGACCGGAATGGTCGCGCCCGGCGAACAGGGATCGTCCGCCCTGTTGTTTGAGAGAGCCGCGCATTATAGCGAGAACGGATCAGCGCGCACGTTTCAGGCGTTCGTTCACGCGCCGCAGAATCTCCTCGGAGGGATACCAGTCGCTCGCGTACGGATTGAATCGCGCGGCAACGGTGAACGCCTCCACCGCCTCTTCCGTGCGGCCGAGCTGCACGAGCTCGCGCGCGAGGCCGAAGTAAATCTCCGAGCGGCGATCGATGGTCAGCGCCTTGCGATACGCGTCGACCGCGTTCTGCGCGCGCCCGGCCGCGCTCTCGTTCGCGGCCAGCAGCACGTACAGACGGACATCCGCGCGGCAGGCCGGCTCCAGCTTCTGCAATCGCTCGATGTTGTTCTGCGTGCGCTGGAATTGCGAGTACTGCCCGCGCAGCTCTTCGATGGCCGCGGTGGCGTTCTGGATGTCCGTCAGTGCGGCGTTGCATGCATACGGCTCGTAGCACCACTTGCGCAGCGCCCAGGCGCACGCAATCAGCGCGACGAGCAGCACGGCGATGCGCGCCACGAATTTCATGTGCGGCTCCAGCCGGCGATGAGTGCGCCCATCGTCAGGATGAGATGCCGCGTGATCGCGACCTGCAACGGAAACTGCGCGAGACAGAGCACGAGGAACGCACCGGCGAGCGGAATGGCCAGCATGCGGACGAATCGTGCGCGATCGCTCGTGCCGTCACCGCGGCGCGCGGCCGCGAGCACCGCCACGACCGCGCCGAGAAACAGCAGATACGCCGGGACGCCGCCCTCCGCGAGGATCTGCAGATGGTCGTTGTGCACTTCGCCGAAATTGAGACCGAGCCCGATCGGATAGCCGGATTCGACGGTGAGGCGCGTGCGCTCCGGCATGAAGTGATAGCCGTATGTTCCGGGTCCGATGCCGGTGAGCGGATGCGCGCGCGTTTCACGCAACGCGATGATCGCCGGCGCGACGCGTCCCGACAACGCCACTTCCAGACCGTGCTGCGAAATGCGTTGCGGCAACGCGAGCAGATCGACGATGACCGGGATGCGCATCGCCACGCCGATGCCGAAGATCGTCGCCGCGACGACGGCGAGGGCAATGGCGCGTTTCCACGAGCGGCCGATCATCAGCAGCCCGAGCCCCGCGGCGAGGGCGACGACGGCGGTCTCGGTATCGGAGACGAGCACGCCGCCGATCGCGAAGAGCGCGCCGATGATGTACCACGCGCGCCGCAGACCCCGAATGGCCGTCGCGGCGGTGATGAGGATGACCGCCACGAGGGCGAGATACGAGCCGCCGATGTTCGGATTCCCGATCAAGCCGGTGGCGGTGAGATGGGCGGCCATCTGCGGATGCACGCGGAAAGGCTGATAGATCGAGTACTCCTGCAGCGTCATGAGCGTCGCGTTGATCGCGGCCGCCAGCACGAGGAGATCGATCGCGACGAGGCTCACGCGCGTCGCGGCGAACCAGACCACGAGGAAGAGCACGATCGCGGCGACGATGCTGGCCAGGCTCTCGATGCTGTGCAGGCGGTGCGTCGAGGTGAGCGTCGTGATCGCGCCCCACACGAGACCGGCGATGGCGATCGCGAAGAGCGCCCGCTCGCGAACGAGCTCGCGCACACGCGGCAGCGCACCGAAGGCGACCGCCACGATCACGAGAAACAATCCGACAATCGCCTCGGCGCGGAGCACCGATTCCTTGATGATGCGGAAGCGATCGACGAGGTCGGGGGCGCAGGCGAGCGGTACCGCCAGCAGGCCGATCGTGGCGAGCCACGCGGCGGCGACGGAGGCCCGGGACGCGGGGGGGTGCGTTACCGCGACAGGTTCGGAAGTGAGCTCACGACTCGCGGGCATGCCGGCACGGTACGATGCTGTTCAAAAGCTCGGCCGCGACGCGCGCGGCAGGAACGATGTTGAACAGCGGCGGGAGTATACAGGAGCTCAAGAAGGCGAAGCCGGAGCGACTCGAGCAGGTCATGGAAGAGGTGGCCATGCTGCTCGAAGACGAGGCGCTGGCGATTCTCGAGAATCCGTACGTCACGCCGCGGATGCTCTCGCAGATCGCGCAGTCGCACCGGCTGGCGGCGTATTACAACGTCCGCCTCAAACTGGTCGCGCATCGCCAGACGCCGCAGGCGCACGCGGTCAAGTTCGTTCACTACCTCTACTGGTTCGATCTGCTGCGTCTCTCGACCGACGTGCGCGTGCCGGCGCCCGTACGCCGCGCGATCGACACGCAACTCGTCAACCGCCTCGAGAAGCTCTCTCTCGGCGAGCGCATCTCCTCGGCGCGGCGCTGCGGAACCACGCTCATCCGCGCGTTTCTGTTCGATCCGCACCCGCGCGTTTTCGAGTCGCTGCTCGTGAATCCGCGGCTGCGCGAAGACGATCTGCTGCTGCTGGCCAGCTCCGACCGTGCCACGCACGAACAGCTGCGCATGCTCGGCGACGATCCGAAATGGTCGTACCGTTACGCCATTCGCAAGGCGCTCGTCCTGAACGCACAGACCCCGCGCGCCGTGGCCGCATCGCAGCTCAAGTACCTGTCGAAACGCGACCTCCGGCAGCTGCACGCCAATCCCGACCTGTCGCTCTTTTTGCGGAAGTGCATCGAACGGCTCCAGCAAACGCCGCCTAGCGGCTAGAATGCGCTCCCGATGCCGGAACAGGAATCACAGCCGCAGGGAGGGTCGTCCGAGCTCGCCTCTTTCGGGGAAGATTTGCGTCGCGAGCGGGAGATCCGCGGCATTTCGCTCAAGGAAATCTCGGACGCCACGAAGATCAGCAAGCGCTTTCTCGAGGCGATCGAGAACAACGACCATCGGACGCTGCCGGCGCCCGTCTTCACGCGCGGCTTCGTGCGCGAGTACGCGCGCTACGTCGGTCTCAACGCGGAGGAGATGGTCAATCGCTACAACTTCGCCGCGGCCAGCGACGACCGCATCGAGAAGCCGCCGCAGGTCGAAAAGTACGCGGCCGTGCCGCCGAAGGACATCACCCCCAAGCCGAAGCCGAAGCGCGGCATCCCCGCGCCGTACGCGCGCGTCAATCGCAACGCGCTCTCGCTGTTCGTGCTCGCGGCGCTGCTCGCCGGCGTGGTGTGGTGGACGGTGCAGCACCGGAAGGGATTTCTCGAAACCGAAACGCCGGCTTCCGTTCCGGTGACGACCAAAGCGGTTGCGCCGCCGCCGGTGACCACGTCCGCGCCGGAGCCGGTTGCCGATGACTCCGTGCTCCGCCTGACGGTCGAAGTGACCGGGGACTCGTGGGTCTCCCTCGAAGCCGACGGCAAGTCGGTGGTGAACGATGAGCTGAAAGCGGGCGACAAACGGACGTTCGAAGCGAATGAGACGTTCCGCTTCCGCACCATCGGCAACGCGGCCGGTCTCTCCCTCACGCTCAACGGCACCCGCATTCCATCCCTCGGCGGCGAAGGCGACGTGATCAAGAACAAGAGCTTCGATCGCGACTCGCTGCGCGCATTGCGCGAAGAGGTTCCCTCCGCCTCCGGCCTCACGGCTCCATCCACCACGCCATGACCGAATCCGCCTCCGGAGAGCTCAGCGCATCGGCGATCATCGCGTTGATCGAGGCGGGGACGTATCCGTCCGAGATGCTCGCGACGTTCGCGCGCGGCTTCCTGCCGCTCGAGCAGAACGATCTGATCGGCGTGCTCGCGTATCTCGCCGAGCTGCCGGACGAAGAGGTGGCCACGCTGGCCAGACACTCGCTGGCCGAAACGTCGTCGCGCGCTCTGCTCGATTTTGCCGGCAGCGATGAGATCGAGCCCGCGCATCTGCTGCGGCTCCTGCGCGTCACCGACGACACGCTCGTGCAGGAAGTGCTGGTGCGCAACGCGAAGGTGACGGACGACGCGGTGCTCGAGCTGGCGCGCCGCGCCGATGCGCGCGTGCAGGAAGTCATCGTCATCAATCAGGCGCGCATTCTCCGCACGCCGGCCATCCTCGACGCGCTGCTCGAGAATGCCGCGCTCACGCCGGATGCTCGTCGCCGGGCTCTCGAAACGCGCGAAGAGTTCTTCGTCAAGAAAGCGCGCCTGCAGGAAGAGCTGGCAGACGTGCTCGAACCGGAGCTCATCGACGAGCCGCTCGATGCCATCGCCGATTTGCTCGAACGGGCGCGCGAAGAAGGCGATCCGGTCGCCCCGCCGACGGTCACGCAGACGGAAGTCGGAAAGAAGGACGAGAAGGAAGCGGCCATCTGGACGCGGCTGCAGTTCATGAGCGTTTCGGAGAAAGTGCAGCTCGCGTTCAAGGGCGATCGCATGATCCGGATGCTGCTGGTGCGGGAGCGCAACAAGCTCATCTGTTCGTCGGTGATGCGCAACCCGCGCATGAGCGAGCAGGAAGCGGAGGCGATCGCCGGCATGCGCAACGTCGAAGACGAGGTCCTGCGCCTGCTCGCCAATCGGCGCGACTGGATGAACAAGTACAACATCATGTTCGCGCTGGTCCGGAATCCGAAAGCGCCGGTGGGGGTTGTCCTGCCGTTCATATCTCGATTAACCTTACGAGATTTGAAAGGGTTGAAGGACGACAAGGGCGTCCAGGCAGTCGTTCGTGAGATGGCCAAGAAGTTCTACCTCACGAAGGCGCAGAAATCCTGAATGAAGGTCAATTACTACGAGATTCTGGGTGTCGAACGGTCCGCGAGCGAGGCAGAAATTCGCGACCGTTTCCGGAAGCTCGCGCGCGAAAACCATCCGGATCGCTACCGCGGCGCCGACAAGGCGGACGCGGAGCGCCGTTTTCAGAACCTCACCGAAGCGGTGAACGTGCTGACCAACGCCACGCGCCGCAAGCAGCACGATTCCGAGATCTCGAGTGGTCTGGACAAGACCATCGATTACGCCCAGATCGCCAAGGCGTACCTCCAGAAGGGCGTCAAGGCTTACAAAGAGAGCGACTGGCGCACGGCCTATGAGAATTTCGATCTGGCCGCCAAGCACAATCAGCAGGACGCCAAGGCGTTTCACTACCTCGCGCTCGCGGCCGCGCGCATTCCCGGCTACACACGCCAGGCGGTGCAGGCCATCGAGAGCGCGATCCAGCGCGAGCCGATGAACGCGCTCTACCTCAAGGATGCCGGGCTGATGTGCAAACGCGCCGGCCTGACGGCGAAAGCCGAGCGCTATCTCGAAGAAGCGCTGAAATGGGACTCGATGAACGTCGATGTGCAGAACGCGCTCGCGGAGCTGCGTGAGACCAAAGAGACCGGGAAGGGTGGCTTCTCGATTTTCGGGAAGCGCTGAAGGAGAGATGCAACTGAAGGCATACGGTCTCACGCATGTCGGCCGGCAGCGCCAGCACAACGAGGACGCGTTCCTCGTCGAGGATGAGGCCAGGCTGTTTCTCGTCGCCGACGGGATGGGCGGCCACGCCGCCGGCGAGATCGCGTCGCGCATCGCCGTCGACTCGATCTCCGAATTCATCCTGCACACGAAAGAAGACGACGGCACCTGGCCGCACGCCTACGACGAGCATTTCCGCCGCTCGACCAATCGCCTGATGGCCGCGCTGCGCATGGCCAACACGCGCGTGCTCGAAGCGATGCGCAAGGACGCGCGTCTGCGGGGCATGGGCACGACCGTCGTGGCCTGCATGGCCGAAGGCGATACGGTCTCGGTCGCGCACGTCGGAGACTCGCGCGCGTATCTCATCCGCGAAGGTCAGCTCTCGCGCATCACGAACGATCACTCGTGGGTCTTCGAGCAAGTGCAGGCAGGGATGCTCACCGAGGCGGAAGCGGAGAAGCATCCGTTGCGCAACGTGATCACGCGGGCCCTCGGCGGCGCGTTGCAGGTCACGCCTGACGCCTCCGAGATCGAAGCGCGTCCCGGCGACACGTTCCTGCTCTGCAGCGACGGTCTCACCGGCATGGTCCCTGAAAGTGAAATCGAGCGAATCGTCACGTCGACGAACGGCGACCTCGAAAAGGCCTGCCAGCTGCTGATCGACGCGGCGAACGAGCGCGGCGGACTCGATAACGTCACCGCGGTGCTCGTCAGAACGGCTTAAAGGAAACCACCGTGCACGTTCGAATCGACTACTGCGGAGTTTGAAACTATCTCCCCCGAGCCTCCAGTCTGGCGGCTGAGATCAAGAAGACCCTCGGCTACGATTCCGAGCTCGTACGCGGCAGCGGCGGCATCTTCGTCGTGTCCGTCGACAATCAGACGCTCTTCTCCAAACGGGAGCAGGGCCGCTTTCCGACCGAGCGCGAGGTCATTGAGAAGTTGAGGTCGTTGGGCTTATAACGCTCGCATGAGCGAGTCGCAGTCCCAGGCTTCCTTCTTCGCATCGCTGGTCCAGCAGATCCCTCTTCACGCAAACGCAAAGCAGGTGTACGGCGAGCCGGTCGAGCGCGACGGCACGACCATCATCCCGGTCGCACGCGTGCAATGGGGCTTCGGCGGCGGCGGCCTCGGACGCACGCCGCTCGCGCAGGGAGGCGGCGGCGGTGGCGCGCGCGCCTATCCGGTCGGCTTCATCGCCCTGCGCGACGGCAAGGCCGACTTTCATCCGATTCATGATTCCGGCAGCACCGTGACGCTCGCGGCGGCCGGAGGGCTCGGGCTGATCGCCGGCTTGATCCTCGCGAAACTTCTTCGCCGATAAGCGCTTACAATCCGCCGCGTGCAGCAGGAGATCGAAGAGCTTCGCCCAAAGCTCAAGGAGATTCTGTACGACTGCGCGGTCGAGATCCGCGCCACGAAAGCGGCGCTGTACCTGCTCAACGGCGAGCATTACGAGCTCGTCACCGAGTACGGCTTTCGCGGCGTCGGCGTGCGCCCGAGCGCGGATGCGAACCATCCGATCGTCGATCGCTGCGGCCGCGGGCGCAGTGCGTTTTTCGTGAACGGTGTCGGCGTGGAGCCGCGGTTCTCGCAGATCCTTTTCGACGCATCGACCGATCGCATGCTCGTCGCGCCGATGTATCAGCGCGGCAAGCTGGTTGGCTTCATCGACATGCGCGACAAGGCCAGCAAGGCGCCGTTCGATCAGACCGACATTCCGAAGGCGCACTCGATCGGAGAACGCATCGTCGATCTCTTCGCGAACATGAACATCTTCGGGCACCGCTACATCACGCTTTCGAAAGCGAGCGGCATCCATCCCGCGGCCGATGCGCCGCTGCCCGGCGAGCCTCCCGCGGTCGTCAGCCAGTACGGGCCGGTCCGCGATCTCCCGAACGTTCCGACTCCGACGCCGGCCACGCGTCCGGCCACCGCTCCGCAACCGGTGATGCGCGAGGCGCCGGCGCCCGAACCGCAACCGCTGAAGCCGGCGGCGAAAGAACCGGTGCGCATGCCGGGACTGGCCTCGCTGGTCATCGATGCACGAGCCATCGCCAGCCGCATCGTCGTCGCACCGGCCCCGCCGACCATCGGCGAAGCGGAGCTCGCCGCGGCGCGCGATGTGCTGCGCTCGATTCTGCTGATCCCCGGCTCGGTCGCGGTGACGTTCTCCGCGTTCGGACACATGGGCGGCATTCAGGAGATCGCCGCGCGCTCGACGCTCGCCGAAGAGGCGAAGAATCTCATTCAATCGAAGCTGAATGTCTGGCTCACGCGGCGCGGCGAGTCGAGCGGCTTTCTGAAGACGAACGTCTCGACGCCGATGGGGACCTCGACGCCGACCCTCACCGCCGCCGACGTACAGAAGGTCTTCACGGCACCGCTGCACGTCGGGTCGTTGCGCGGGCTATACCTCACGGTGATCTTCGGCTCGAATCCCGAGCGCTCCGCGCACGACATGCTGGCGGTGCTGCATTCGCATCTGCAGCTCGTGCTCGAACAGTCGCTGCAGCGCAACGAGATCGCGACGATGCAGACGCGCATCGCGGAGAAACTGCTCGAGCCCGATTTCGCGAAGCTGCCGCAGCTGCGGCGCCATTCGGAGCTGGTGTCGAAGCTCGCGGAGCAGTTCGCGCGTTTCCTCTCGCTCTCACCGCACGAGGTCGATCAGGCGCGTCTCGTGGCGCTCGTGCATGACTGCGGTCTGCGTCTGCTCGATTACGACCGGCTCTATCGCAAAGCGGATCTTTCGACCGAAGAGATCGCCTTTCTGCGCGAGCATCCCTCCGTCGGTGCCGCGATCGTCGAGCCGCTCCTCGGCGAAGAGATCGCCCGCGCCGTGCTCTGTCATCACGAACGCGTCGACGGCAACGGCTATCCGAACAATCTCGCCGGGGAAGAGATCCCGCTCGTGTCGCGGATCGTGCAGCTCTGCGATGCCTGGATCGCGATCACCGATTCCGAAAGCTACCAGCCCGCCGAATCGCACGAAGCCGCGCTGGCGACGATCACGCGCGCGGCCGGAAGCCAGTTCGATCTCAAGCTCTCCGGAAAGTTCATCGAGATGCTGCAGGCGGAACGCCGCCGTCCCTAGGCTCGAAAATCGGCGATCATCCTTCCCGACAGACTCACCGTCGATGAAACGGTCGCGTGCTCGAGCTCTTCTTTCGAGAAGAAGCGCGCCTCGATGATCTCGCTCTCGTCGATGGTGATCTTCGCGTCCGCGACTTCCACCGTGAACGCCATCAGCAGCGACGACGGCAGCGGCCACGCCTGCGAGCCGAAGTAGCGCAGCTCTTCGACGCGCGCCACGACGCCGGTTTCTTCGTACAGCTCGCGCACCGCCGCTTCTTCGATCGTCTCGCCCGGCTCGACGAATCCGGCCAGCGTCGACCACGCCTGTTTGTACGCGTGATGGCGCGCGAGCAGGATCCTTCCGCGATGCGTGGCCCGCACCATCACCACCGGATCGAGGCGCGGGAAATGTTCGACGTTGCACGGAGCGCAGACGCGAATCCAGCCGCCGTTCTTCGTCGTCACCTCCGTGCCGCACGCGGAGCAGAAGCGCGTGCGGCGCGACCACTGGAGCATGTGATGCGCGGTGGCGACGACGGCCAGATCGCCGGCGTCGAGTGCATGAAGCGCGGCGCGATAGTCGAATGAGGCCTGAAGCGCGACGAACAGCGGTGCGCCATCGACCCGGCCGAGGAACAGCGCATCGTGCATGTCCTCCGGGATGTCGATCAGATCGAGCGCATTCGCATGCACGCCGATCAGCAGGCGTGCCCGCGGGTGCCGCAGCAGCTTCGCGGCGTCGACGCGTTCGTGACTGTTGCGGTCGAGCATCACGCTCTCTGCGTCACCGCCTCCCCGAATTTCGCCTTCACGGCCGTGATCATCGCCTCGGTGGCCGCGTTGATCGTCTCGCTGGTGAGCGCCTCTTCCGCGAGGTACTCGATCTCGAACGTCACCGCGCGCGCGTCCGGCAATTCGAACAGGTCGGTGATGCGGATCTCGCGCAGGAACGGCGGGGCCGCCGACGCGAGTGCGTCACGCACATCGGCCGCCGTGATTCCGCGCGGCAGCGCGTACGCGACGTTGCGCACGACCGGCTGACGATTCGACGGCTCGACGTACGTGCGCGGACGCGGCGCGACCTGCAAGGCGTCGACGTCGAGCTCGAGATACACCGGACGATGCCGCTTCACGTCGAAGCGCTGCAGCAGCTGCGGATGCAGCTCCCCGAAGATGCCGACCAGTTTTCCGTCGAGATGAATCCCCGCGCGGCGTCCCGAATGGAAGAAGCGTTCGAGACGATGTCCGTCGCTCGCGCCCGTCTGCAGATCGATGCGCAACGCCAGACGAAGTTGTTCGACGATGCCTTTGAGATAGATCGCATCCGCGGGGCGGCCCTTGTCGCCCCAGAACGGGCCGCGATCGCGTCCGTTCGCAAGAAGCCACAGCAGTGGCTTCTCCGAAAGATCGGGGAAGTAGACGCGCGCCCACTCGAAGATCTTGATGTTGGTGTTTCTGAGGTTCGCATTCGTGACGAATGCGTCGAGCGCCTGCGCGATGGTGTTGTTGCGCATCAGCGAGTAGTTGCGCTCGATCGAGTTCTGCATCTCGACGTGCGCGAAGAGCGGATCGTCTTCGCCGAGGCCGAGCTTCTCGCGCACGCCGCGTCCGTAGAAACTGTCGGTGAAGATCTCGAAGAACCCTTCGGCCACGAGCACTTCGTTCACCAGCGTTTCGACGTTTTCCCGATGCGACGGCAACGCGCCCATGTCGACGCTCGGCAGCGTGATCGGCGTCGCGTTGTAGCCGACTGACTTGAGCAGCTCCTCGGCGAGATCCGCTTCGAACGCCACATCCCAGAGGCGATGCGGAGGAACGGTGACGGTGAGTGCCGGCGTCGCGGAGCCGGGCACTTCGACCGCGAACCCATAGCGCGTCAACCGCTCCGCCATCTGCAGCGGCGTGAGCTCCGTGCCGATGAAGCGATTCGTCTTCGCGACATCCACGTCGATCGTCCGCCGCGGATCGGTCCAATCGCCGGCGACGTATGCGTTGCCGACGCGATAGCCGCAGTGTTTCTCCAGCAGATACGCCACGCGCGCCGCGCCGGCGAGCGGCAGCGTCGGATCGCCGCCGCGCATGAAACGCGCGGCCGCATCGGTGGCCTGATCGAGACGGCGCGAGGCGATGCGGACCGCGACCGGGTCGAAGCACGCCGACTCGAGAAGGATGCGCGTCGTCTTGTCGGTGATGCCGCTCTCGACGCAGCCGATCACCCCGGCGATGCCGAGAATCTTCGAGTCGTCGGCGATGACGAGCGTTCCTTCCGGAATCTCCACCGCTGCTTCGGTGAAGAGCATCCACGCCTTTTCACCGGCGCGGGAAAGACGAATCGTGATCGGACCGTCGATCGTATCGGCGTCGAACGCGTGCGTCGGCTGACCGATGTCGAAGTTCGTGAGGTTCGAGGCGTCGACCGGCGCGTTGATCGAGTGAATGCCGGCCGCGGTCAGCGGCGCGAGCACATCGGCCGGCAGGGGAGTCGACGCGTCTCCGCGGAACAGCTCCGTCACGGTGTAGACGAGACAGAGCGGCGACTCGATCTTCACGCGCGTCGCATCGGCGTTGATGACGTCGAGCTGGCGCGCCTGCGGGAAGTGCAGCGGCTTGCCGGTGCGTCCCGTGACTTCGCGCGCCACGCCGTTGTAGCAGTAGTGATCGCCGCGATTCGCGAGGAGCTCGCAGTTGAAGACCGTGCCCTGCGCCGTGGCATCGACGGTTTTCACTTCGATGCCGACTTCGTCGAGCACTTCGCGCGCGTCGTGCACCGACGACGGCATTTCGGTATGGGTGTTCAGATGCTCGAGGAGGAATCTCACATTCCACCCCGATGAATGGTCTGGTGCACGCGCAGGTCCTGTTCGTAGAGCGGCTTGAGCGCGGTGAGGCCGGCCGCCTGCGCGGCGATGCGCGTGGTGCCGATGCCGAAGGCGATGCCGCTCAGCTTCGTGTGGTCGTAGCCGAATTCGATGAAGACTTTCGGGTGGATCATCCCCGAGCCGAGAATCGTGATCCATCCCGCGCCTTTACAGGCCGGGCAGTCGTCGTCTTTCGCGTGGCAGACCGTGCACTGCATGTCCATGCCCACCGACGGCTCGGTGTAGGGGTAGTACTTCGGTTTGAAGCGGAAGACGTGCTCGTCGCCGTAGATCGATTTCGCGATCTCGGTGAGCGTCCCTTTGAGATCGCCGTACGTCAGACCCTCTTCCACCCAGATGCCTTCGAACTGATGAAACATCGCCAGGTGTGTGGAGTCGACCGCTTCGTTGCGATAGACGCGGCCGGCGGCGACGACTTTGATCGGCAGCGGCGGATGTTTCTCGAGCGTGCGCGCCTGAACGGTGGTCGTGTGCGAGCGCAGCAGATGCTGGTTCGGCAGCCAGAACGTGTCCTGCATGTCGCGCGCGGGATGGTTCTCCGGGATGTTGAGCGCGTCGAAGTTGTAGTACGGCGTCTCGATGTCCGGACCTTCCTCGATGTGAAAGCCGAGGCGGCGCATGACGTCCATCGCTTTCCGATGCACCTGCGTGAGCGGGTGCGTGGCGCCGCGCTGCTGCGCGATGCCCGGCATCGTCAGGTCCTGCCATTCGGTCTCGATCTGTTTCGCGATCGCGGCGCCGCGGACCTGTTCGTCCGCGGCATCGAGCGCGCGCTCGATTTCCTGCGAGGCGTAGTTGATCTCTTTCGCGAATTTCGGACGCTCCTCGGCGGACATGCCGCCAAGCGATTTGAGTGCGGTTTTGACGTAGCTCTTCTTGCCGAGGTAGCGCGTGCGCAGGTCCTGCAGCGCCTCGGGCGTCGTTGCCGCGCCGAGCTCCGCGCGGAATCGGGTCAGTGTCTCGTGAGTGCTCATGTTGTTCATCGGTAGTCGGTTGTCGGTTGTCGGTTGTCGGGAGACCACCACCCGCCACGTGCGTCAGGCGAAGCGGTTCTCCCGACAACCGACTCCCGACAACCGACTACCGCATTTCCTCATTCAGGAGTGACGGAACTCTCTTCCTGTGCCTCATCCGTGGCCGGTTTCATCAGCGGGAACCAGACCACGTCGCGCAGGTTCGGCGCCTCGGTGAGCAGCGCGACGAAGCGATCGATGCCCATGCCCCAGCCGGAGATCGGCGGCATGCCGAACTCCATCGCCGTGAGGTAATCCTCGTCCGCCGGCATCGCTTCGTCATCGCCCTTCTTGCGCAGCTCCGCCTGCTCGTCGAAGCGTTCGCGCTGATCGATCGGATCGACCAGCTCCGAATACGCGTTGATCACTTCCCATGTGTCGACGACGAGCTGGAAGCGATCGACCGCCTCGTGGTTGCTGTCGTTGCGGCGCGCGAGCGGCGAGAGGTCGACCGGATGTCCGACGATGAACGTCGGCTGAATCAGCGTCGGCCGGGCGGTGCGCTTGTAGAGCTGATCGATGAGCGAGCCGCGGCCGGCGTCGGGATTCTCGAGCTCCACCTTGCTGGCGAAGATCGCCGCGCGCAGCGATGCCGCGTCGTGGTGCGCATCGATGTCGATGCCGCTGTGCTCGAGAATCACGTCGCGCAGACGGCGCCGCGGCCACGGCTGCGCGAAGTCGATGGTCTTGCCGCCGCGCTCGATCTGCAGCGTACCGAGCGTCTGCTGGATCGCGGAGCGCAACATGTTTTCCGTGAAGGTCATGTTGTCTTCGTAGTTCCAGTACGCCGCGTAGTACTCGAGCATCGTGAATTCCTGGAGATGCGAGGCCGCCAGCCCTTCGTTGCGGAAGCAGCGCGCGAACTCGTAGACGCGGTCGTAGCCGCCGACGATGAGGCGCTTGAGATACGTCTCCGGTGCGATCCGCAGCACCAGCTCCATGTCCAGCGCGTTGTGGTGCGAGAAGAACGGCCGCGCCAGCGCGCCGGACTGCTGGGTATTGAGGATCGGCGTCTCGACCTCCACGAATCCGTGGTCGTTGAGGTAATTGCGGATCGCGGTGGTGATCTTCGTGCGCACGCGGAAGCGTTCGCGCGTCTCTTCATTGGAGACGAGATCGAGATAGCGCTTGCGCCAGTTGGTCTCGACGTCCTTCACGCCCTGGTACTTGTTCGGCGGCGGCTGCAGCGTCTTGCCGAGGAAGAACCACTGCGCCACGCGCACCGTCAGCTCGCCTTTGTCGGTGTGGTACATCTCGCCTTCGACGCCGAGAAAATCCCAGCGGTCGACCGCTTTCGAAAAGAGCTCGTACTTTTTCTTCGAGAGCTCGGGATCGGCATCGAGACCGTCGCGCGTCAATGCGATCTGGATGTGGCCGTCGAAGTCTTCGAGCGTGGCGAATGTGAGCTTGCCGAACTTTCGAAGCTGTCCGATGCGGCCGGCGGTGCGCACCTTCGCTCCATCGGCAAGTTGCATCGTCTCGCGCAGCGTATGCGTGCGCTCGAAACGGTCGGGATGCACCTGCACCCCTTCGCGCTCCAGCAGGCGGCGCTTTTCAATTCGGACATCTCTCAGGGACTGTTCGGCCATAGTGGTGGCGGAGGATATCAAAGCGGTAGTCGGTAGTCGGGAGTCGGTAGTCGGGAGGCCACCACCCTCCCCCGTGTTGTAAGCGAAGCCGTGGAGGGGCGGAGGCTCCCGACTACCGACAACCGACTCCCGACTACACTCATCTCATGAATATCGACGTCGTTCGCTCTCAGTTTCCTGCACTCGCGCGTCTGCACAATGAGCGGCCGGTGGCGTACTTCGATGCGCCGGGGGGAACGCAGGTGCCGCGCGTGGTCGCGGAGGCGATGACCGACTATCTCTTTCACCACAACGCGAACACGCACTGGGCGTATCCGACCAGTGCGGAGACCGACGCGATCATCGCGAACGCACGGGCGGCGGCGGCCGATCTGCTCCATGGCCGCGCGGACGAGATCGTCTTCGGCGCGAACATGACCACGCTCACGTTTCACCTCGGCCGTGCGCTCGGCCGCATGTGGTCCGCGGGCGACGAGATCATCGTCACCGACCTCGATCATCACGCGAACATCGCGCCGTGGCGTGCGCTCGCGACCGATCGTGGCGTGCAGGTGAAAGCGGCGCGGATGATCTGCGAGACCGCGCAGCTCGACTACGACCATCTGGCCAGTCTCGTCACCAAGCGGACGAAGCTCATCGCCGTCGGCGGCGCGTCGAATGCGATCGGCACGATCAACGACCTGCCGCGCATCGCGAAGATCGCGAAAGATGCCGGCGCGCTGATGTTCGTCGATGCCGTGCATCTCACGCCGCACGAGCTCATCGACGTGCAGGCCATCGGCTGTGATTTCCTCGCCTGCTCGTCGTACAAGTTCTACGGCCCGCACGCCGGCATCCTCTGGGGACGGCACGAGCTTCTCGATACGCTGCCCTTTCCGAAGCTCGCGCCGTCGCCCGACTACGCGCCCGATCGCGCCGAGACCGGCACGCAGAATCACGAGGCGATCGCCGGCATCGGCGCGACGATCGACTTCCTCGCCTCGATGGGTGAGGGAACCTCGCGCCGCGAGAAACTCCGCGCCGCGTATGCGTGGCTGCACGAACAAGGCTTGCGCCTGACGGAGAAATTGTGGAGGGGCCTGACGTCGATCGAACGCGTGCGCGTTTACGGTCCCGCGCCCGATCAGCCGCGCACGCCGACGGTTTCGTTCGTCGTCGAAGGAGCGACGTGCGATGAAGTGGCGGGAAAGCTCGCCGAGAACGCCGTCTTCGCGAGCAGCGGCAACTTCTACGCGGCGACGGTGTGCGAGCGGTACGGCATCGACGCGCTGGTGCGCGTCGGCTGCGGCTGCTACACGACCGATGACGAAGTGCAGCGGCTGCTCGATGTCATCGCCTCGTTGTGATGGACGACACGCGCGCGCGTGTCGTCGTTCCGCGCCAACGCCGCGCGCGGGATCTACAAAGGACGCATGAGTCAACGCAAGCCCCAGCAGACCAGAGCACAGCAACAGAAGACGACCGTGTTCGTCGCGGCCGGCACCTTCATCGGGCTCTCGCTCATCGCGCTCGTCGCGTATTCGCTCACGCGCGCATCGGAGCCGGCGCCCGTTTCCCCGATGGCCGCGCCGTTCGCGGCGATGCCCTCCGCGGCGACCGGCGTCGAGACGTTCGAGCGCATTACCGTCGATGACGCGAAGAAGCTCGTCGAGACCGGACGGGCCGTCTTTCTCGACGTCCGCTCGATCGATCAGTACAAGGCCTCGCACATCACCGACGCGATGCACATCCCGGTGACGCTGGTGCAGGGCGAGATCCCGTATCTGCCGAAAGACAAGCTGATCATCACGTACTGCACCTGCCCCGCCGAGGAGTCGAGTGGCGAGGCGACGATGATCCTGAATCGTGGCGGACTGCAGTCGAAGGCGCTGCTCGGCGGTCTCAACACGTGGGTGACGGCCGGCCATCCGACCGCGACGGGCGTTTGATTCTGTAACCGGCGCGTGCCACGCGTGTGATGACACGCTGCGCGCGCCGGGTTACGATCCCTCGCGACATGGGCAAACGACACGAACCAACACCCTCATCGTCAAAGACCACACTGATCGTGATGGTCCTCGGCGGGCTGCTGGTGGCCGGGCTCGTCGGCTGGGCGCTCACGCGGACGGTGGAACCACCGCCGAGCGTGATGGCCACCGACACCACTCCCACCACGGCGGCTGTGCCGACCGACACCACGCCGACGGATGGCCTCACCCCCGCGCCGGTGACGACGGCGCCGATGACGACCGCGCAGCAGACCGGCACGAGCGCGTTCCCGGCCATCAATCCGCACGTCGAGACCGAGCATCAGCAGACGCCGGAGAAAGCAGCCGTGCCACGCATGGCCGTCGAGGACCTGCGCGCGAAGATCAATCGCGGCGCCGTCACCGTGATCGACGTGCGCGATCAGAGCTCGTACGAGAGCGGCCACATCCCCGGCGCGATGCATCTGCAACTGGCGAGCATCGAAGCCAACCTCTCGCAGATTCCGAAAGACAAGCCGATCGTCACGTACTGTACGTGACCGGCCGAAGAATCGAGCGCCGGTGCGGCGCTCATCCTGAAGCAGAACGGCTACAACGACGTACAGGCTCTTTACGGCGGTTTCGGTTCCTGGCAGTCCCTCGGCTATCCGGTCAAGACCGGGCCGAATTCGTAGCGCGCATCACGTGAGTCGTGTGCGGCCGCGCATCGACCATGCGTGAATCCTCCGGCAGAGTCGTCGCCGGAGGATTCACCTGATGCGCATTCTCATCGTCTACGCCAGCCGGTACGGCGCCACCCGCAACATTGCCGAGCGCATTGCGGACGTCGCGTCGAAGCTCGGCGCGGAGACGCAGCTCTTCGAGATCAACTCGGTTCCGCGCAACGTCGTGCCGTATCTCAGCGACGTGGTCGTGCTGGCGAGCTCGGTCTATTTCGGCAAGCACTCCAGAAAACTGGCGAAGTTCGCCATGGCCCAGCGCACGAATCTGATGCGCGTGAAAAGCGTCTTCGTCTCCGTGAGCGGTGCCGCCCGTTCCGCCGCCGGCCGCCCCTCCGCCGAGGCCAACGCCTCGCGGTTTCTGTCCCACACGGGCTGGGCTCCCGATCGCATCGAGTACTTCGGCGGCAGCGAGCCGTACACGAAGTACGACTTCTTCACGCGCTGGTTCGTACAACGCCTCGCCAAAAAGATGGGCCGCACCGTCGACCCCTCCCGCGACTACGTCTTCACCGACTGGGAAGCCGTCGACCGTTTCGCCGGCGAGCTCGCCCGCCCGCAACGTGAGGTGGATACGAAGGTGGCAGCGTTGTCGTAGGGTTTTGGGACTGTTGCCCGTGGAATCGCGGGGGCCGCCTCAGAAGGGTGAGGGGGTAAGGAATCGTGGAGTTCGCACACTCCTTAGGCAGGAGCATTCATGCGAACTTCCTTCTGCGCGTTGGTGTTGACTCTCATCGGTTGCTCTTCTGCATTCGGGCGGGCGAGCCATGCGGAAAGCATTCATGGAGACGTGGTCATTCGTGCGGCGGGATCGCGGCATCTTCTCGTGATCGTCGACACCGATCGTGACCAGCTCATCGATCAGTGGTTCGTTCTCGAATCGGCGGACGATCTCGATTCGACGCTTCCGGTGGTACTTGCGAATGCGAGTCTCGTGCATTCGCCCGGCATGCTACGCGTGTCGGCGGCGCAGGAGCAGGTGATTCACGATTTCGTCGTTCCCGACTACGAGGAAGCGCGGTCCGCGCCACCTGCATTCAGCGTGATGCGACACGCCGGCATCGGTCTCACGCACGTGGTGCGCAAAACGTCGTATCGCATCTCGCTTGCGAAGCCGGCGCAGCTTGCATTGAGCGCCGACGGGTGTGCTGATGGGGAGGATTGCCTGCCCGTTCTCGACTGGTGGTGGGGCGGGAACGATGGTGGCGGCGGCACGTGCGACAGCGGCGGGCCGGGCTCGAATCAATGCAGTGTCAGCTCCGGCTCGAGCAGCTGTTCGGTCTCGTGCAACAGCGGCTACTTCGCCTGTTGCCGGGCGGTTTCCGGCCTGCCGGCCTGCAAGTGCGTGAAAGGGTGAGCGACGTCCCTCACCGTGTGATGACGGTCACGCACACGGGTGTTTCTCCAACATAGACGCTTTGTCGCAGACGGGCGAGCATGGCTCCTGTGATTGAGATTCAGTCTCAACTAGGATATGAGGAGCCCTGCATGCGTTCTGTTCTGATTCTCACCTTCTGTCTCGCCCTCGCCGCCCTTCCGGCGGTCGCGGGCGCTCCGCTCCAGGGAACCGTCGTCGATGCGTCGGGTGGGGCGGTCGCCGGCGCCCAGGTCATCCTGCACACCGGCTCCGGCCGCACCGCGCTCACCGATGCGAGCGGACGGTTCTCCTTCCACGAAGCCGACGACAAAGATGCGATCCTCATCGTCGCCGATGGGTTCGCGCCGATCACCATCGATGTGCAGACCCGTCGCGATCTGCGCATCGTGCTCGAAACCGCGGCGCTCAGCGACGAGATCACCGTCCTCGCGCCGCCGTATCTCCCCACCCGCAACGCCTCCGCCATCAAGACCGACACGCCGCTGCGCGACGTGCCGCAGGCCGTCTCCGTCATCACCCGCGAGGTGATCGCGCAGCAGTCGATGCAGAGCGTCGGCGACGTCGTCCGCTACGTGCCGGGCGTCGGCATCGCGCAGGGAGAAGGGAATCGCGATACGCCGATCTTCCGCGGTAACAGCTCGACCTCCGACTTCTTCGTCGATGGCATCCGCGACGACGTGCAGTACTTCCGCGATCTCTACAACGTCGAGCGCGTCGAGGCGCTGAAAGGGCCGAACGCGATGATGTTCGGACGTGGCGGCGTCGGCGGCGTGCTCAATCGCGTCACCCGCCAGGCGGACTGGACCCCCACGCGCGAGCTCACGCTGCAGGGCGGCTCCTGGGGCAATCGCCGCATCACCGGAGATTTCGGCCAGCTGCTGACGAACAGCCTCTCCGCGCGCGTGACCACCGTCTACCAGAACTCCGATTCGTACCGCGACGGTGCGCGGCTCGATCGTTACGGCATCAACCCCACCATCGCCTTCGCCCTCAGCCCGAAGACCACCATCCGCGCCGGCTACGAGCACTTCCACGATGACCGCACCGCCGATCGCGGCATCTCGTCGTACGCGGGACGCCCGGTCGAGACCGACCGCACGACGTTCTTCGGCGACCCCGACGTCAGCAACTCACGCGCGAACGTCAACGTGTTGACCTCTTCGCTGGAGCACCGCTTCCGGCCGAACGTCACGCTGCGCAGCCGCCTCTCGTACGGCAGCTACGACAAGTTCTATCAGAACGTCTTTCCCGGCGCCGTCGACGCCACCGGCCGCAATGTCAGCCTGGCCGCCTACAACAACGCCACGCAGCGCGACAACGTCTTTAGCCAGACCGATCTCGTGCTCACCGGCGGCGGCCACACGATTCTGGCCGGGCTCGAGCTCGGACGGCAGGTGACGGACAACTATCGCCAGACCGGCTACTTCACCGCGGTCGGAGCGAACGTCACCAGCGTGCTGGTCCCGCTGAGCAGCCCGACGGCATCGCTGCCGGTCACGTTCCGGCAGAGCGCCACCGACGCCGACAATCACGGCATCGCCACCGTGGCCGGTCTCTACGTCCAGGATCAGTACGCGATCGGCAAACACCTGCAGGTGGTCGGCGGACTCCGCTACGACCGCTTCAACGTCGATCTGCACAACAACCGCACGAACGGCGATTTCACGAGCACCGACGGGCTGGTCTCTCCGCGCCTCGGCCTGGTCTACAAACCGGCCACGCCGCTCTCGATCTACACGAGCTACAGCCTCTCGTATCTGCCGCGCGCCGGAGAGCAGCTCTCGTCGCTGAGCATCAGCAATCAGTCGCTCGATCCCGAACAGTTCACGAACTACGAAGCCGGCGCGAAGTGGGAAGGGAAGGCGTTCGAGCTGGCGGCCGCGATCTATCGTCTCGATCGCAGCAACGTCGCTGTCGCCGATCCGACCAATCCGGCGCTGATGCTGCTGGTGGACGGGCAGCGCAGCGAAGGCGTCGAAGTGAGCGCGAGCGGCAACCTCACGAAGTTCTGGAGCGTCGTCGGTGCCTACGCCTACCAGGAGGGCGAGATCCTGCAGTCGATCTCCGCGACGGCGCGCGCGGGCGCGCGGCTGGCGCAGCTGCCGAAGCACTCGATCTCGCTCTGGAACAAAGTCGACTTCTCGCAGACCTGGGGCGCCGGCCTCGGCGTCATCCATCGCGCCGAAGTCTTCACCTCCACCGACAACACCGTCACGCTCCCGTCGTTCACGCGCGTCGACGCGGCCCTCTTCTACAGCTTCGGTCCGCGCCTCCGCGCCCAGCTCAACATCGAGAATCTCCTCGACACCACCTACTACGCCTCGGCGCACAGCAACAGCAACATCACTCCCGGCGCGCCGCGCACGCTGCAACTGACCTGGTCGACGAAGTTCTGAAACACGCCCGCATCGATCCGAAAAAACGAGAGGACCGCGGTTCGCGCCGCGGTTCTCTTGTTCTCAGCGCACGTTCATGGCGCGTTCAGGCGCGTGCGAAGCGCGAGTAATCCATGTTCGGCGGCTCCGCTCCCACCTGCCGCAGCATCGTCACGAGCTGGCCGCGGTGATAGGTCGAGTGATTCGCGCAATGCACGAAGAGGTCGGCGAGCGGCATCGTGAACGGATCGCCCTCGGTGCTCACGTAATCGATCGTCGACCCCACGGCGGCATCGGTGAGCTCGCGCAGGTATGCCTCACGATCGACGGCAATCTCCTGCAGCGTCTCGCGCAGCACGGCGAACGAAGCGTCGCGGCTCCAGGCCGGCATTCCGGAAGGGCCGGCTCCGCGCCATCGGCCGAGCCAGAGCCACTCCGCGAACGCGATGTGCGCCACGGTGTCGCGAATCGACGGGAAGCTCGACACGATCGTGCGCGTGAATGCTTCGTCCGGCAGTTCCGCGATCGTCGCGAGGAGCCGCGCGTTCGCCCAGTCGTTGTAGCGGTAGAGCTTTCGAACATCGTCTGCGTTCATGCGCGCAGAGTAACGCGCTCACGTCGACCGGTGACATGCACTACAGGCTCGCGGCCCTCCTGAGGCTGAGACTTAGTCTCAACAGGAACGGGGCCGGACATGATCAGACAGTCGCTTCTTCTCGCCGCCATTTTCACCGTCACGATGAACGTCTTCGCCGGCGAGCCTTCGCCGATCGAGGACAGCAACTTCTTCGCGGAGTCGGGCCGCAATCGCGACGATGCCGTCGTGCAGATGAATTCGTTCTACCTGAACGGCACCGCCGCCTGGGAGCTCACGCACGAGTGGGCGCTTCGCGACGGCTCGCCGCGCCACCAGCTCAGCTACACGCTGCCGATCTTCAGCGAGGAGCGCAGCGGATTCGGCGACGCGACGCTGAACTATCGCTATCAACTCGTCGGCGACGCGGATTCGAGAATCGGCGTCGCGCCGCGCGCCTCGCTCATCCTGCCGACGCGCAGCACGCACTTCGGCACCGCCTCGAGCGGCCTCGAGCTCGCGCTGCCGGTCAGCATCTCCTTCGGCGAGCATCTGCAGTCGCACACGAACACGAACGCCACCTGGTTCAAGGATCGCGGCGAGACGGAGTTGAAGGTGACGCAGAACCTGACGTTCGCGATGCACGAGCGGTTCGCGTTCTCGGTCGAGGCGGCGTACACGCACTGCGTCGGCGGCGGCGAGCTCACGGTCGTGCGTCCCGGCGTGCAGTTCTCGTTCGCCGCGCCGGGCGGGCTCACGCTCTCGCCCGGACTGGCCGTGCCGCTCGGAGCGGACGGCGGCTTGCTCTTCTACCTCGGGGTGGAACGGAGCGTTTCACGATAGGTGTCGTTCATCACTTCCATCGATGTTGCCAACTCCTAGCCTGTGGTCGTGGATCCCCTCCTCGCGCATCTGTTCCTGAATCACATTCCGGTGATCGGCGGAATCGGTGCGCTGCTGCTGCTCGCGTACGGCGTGTTCCGCCGCAGCACCGACGTGACTCTGACCGCGCTGGTGTCGTTCGTGATCGTGGGAGTGGGCGGCATCGCGTCGTTCACCACCGGCACGCTCGCGAGCAGCAGAATCCACGACGCCGCAACGCAACTCCTGATCGGCCAGCACAGGGACGCCTCCATCGCTGCGCTGGTCGGTCTGGAGGCTGCCGCGGTGGTCGCGGCCTGCGCGCTGTTCGCGTGGAAGACGACGCGCCGGTATCCGCTCTTCGGCGCCGTGGCCACGCTGGTGCTCGGCATCGCCGCGTCGGTGCTGATCCTCCGCGCCGCGAGCCTCGGCGGACCGATCGGCCACACCTCGCTGCGACCGGGCGTCGTGGCCACGAGGTAATCGCGGCCGCGCGTCAGCGCCGCTCTTCGAACATCCGCCGCCCGGCGGCGATCGCTTCGATCGGAATCGTCACCGGCTCGCCGATCTTCAGCGCCTCGACGTAGACCTGTGCGCACGATTCCATGGTGATGGCCACGTGCAGCGCTTTGCGGAGCGTGCGGCCGATGCAGACGTTGCCGTGATTGGCGAGCATCGCGCCGGTGCGATCGCCGAGGGCTCGCACGACGTGAGTGCCGACGGCGTCGGTGCCGGTGAAGGCATACTCCGCGACTTCGACCGTCCCGCCGAAGTAGATCATCATCTCGTCGATGATCGGCGGCAGCGGGCGGCGCAGCACCGACAACGCGGTGATGAACGGCGAGTGCGTGTGCACGATGCCGTAAACGTCCGGCATCGAACGGAAGATCGAGAGATGCATCGGCAGTTCGTAAGACGGCTTGTGCTTCGAATCGACGGCGCTGCCGCTTTCGAGCTCGATGATGACGATCTCTTCTTCCTGCAGCGTTTCGTACGGAATCGATGACGGCGTGATGGCGATGTGGCGCGTGCCGGCGCGGCAGCTCACGTTGCCGGCGGAAGCGACCACGAGATTCGCTTCCCACATCTTTCGCGCGTGCAGCCAGACATCGTGACGAGCCTCTTCGAACATGCAGGGCGAGCCTAGCATGCGCCCCTCCGGCACAATGTGACCATGCACCTGCTGCATCTCTTCGATCTGTCACTGATTGCGCGGGCCGGTCAGCCGGCGCTCGAATGGGAAGGCGCCACGTACACGTTCGGCGAGCTCGAACGACGCAGCAATCGCACCGCGCATGCGCTGCGGGCGCGCGGCTTCGAGAAAGGCGATCGCCTCTGCGTCTACCTCCCGAACTGCATCGAGCTGATCGATCTCTACCTCGCGTGCGTGAAGCTCGGCGTGATCTTCGTGCCGGTGAACATTCTTTATCGCGAGCGGGAGATCGCGCACATTCGCGGCGACGCGGAGCCGCGCGAGTTTCTCGATGCGCCGATCGCGATGAGCGACGATGACTCGCGGCCTGTCGTCGCACTCGACGGCGATTCTCCCGCGGCCATCATCTACACGTCGGGGACGACCGGCACGTCGAAAGGGGCGGTGCTGACGCATGACAACTTCGCCTCGAACGCGGTCACGCTCACGACCTGCTGGCAGATCACCGAGCGGGACCGGTTTCTCCTCGCCCTCCCGCTCTTCCACATCCACGCCCTCGGCAACGGTCTGCACACATGGCTCGTGAGCGGGTGTCGCATGCGCCTCGTCGAACGCTTCGACCATCGCATCGCCGCGAATGAGTTTCTCGAGTTCCAGCCGACGCTCTTCTTCGGCGTGCCGACGATGTACGTGCGGCTGCTCGAAACCGATCCGAACGTGGCCCGGCAGCTCGGCGCGACGATGCGGCTCTTCGTTTCCGGCTCCGCGCCCTTGCCCGCACCGGTGCTGGAACGATTCCGCGAGCTCTTCGGCCACACGATTCTCGAGCGTTACGGCATGACCGAAACGTTCATGAACCTCAGCAATCCGTACGTCGGCGAGCGCCGCGCGGGAACGGTCGGGTTTCCGCTGCCCGGCATCTCCGTCCGCATCGAGAACGGCGAGCTCCTGGTGAAAGGGCCGAACGTTTTCGCCGGCTACTGGCGTCGTGCCGAGGCCACCGCGGCCGCGTTCACGAGCGACAGGTTCTTTCGCACCGGCGACATCGCCCAGCGTTCCGATGACGGCTACTACACGCTCCTCGGCCGCAAGTCCGATCTGATCATCTCCGGTGGCTTCAACCTCTATCCGCGCGAGATCGAAGAGCTGCTGCTCGAACAGCCAGGTGTGCGCGAAGCGGCCGTGGTCGGACTCCACGATCCGATCCGCGGCGAAGTGCCGGTCGCGTTTCTGGTCGGCGACTTCGACGTCGCGCAACTCGAAGCCGCGTGTCGCGAACAGCTGGCTTCGTTCAAAGTGCCGCGCCGCTTCGAACGCGTGAGCGCAATCCCGCGCACCGCGCTCGGAAAAGTGCAGAAGCACCTGCTCCGGTAGACTCTCGCGATGCGGGTCGTACTTCTGCTGCTGTGCGCCATGCCGCTCTTCGGCGCAACGCTGCGCGTGCATGTGAACGTCGCGCTCTGCGACAACGCATCGCAGGGGATCGTGCCGGTTCCTGCCGCGATCGGCGACGGCAATGACCCGCGCACGAATCTCTACTGGGGCGCGGCGTACGGCCTGAAGACGTGGCTGAAGAAAGACGGCTGGAGCGTGCAGAAGGCGAAGATCACCAATCCGGCCGTGCTCGAACGGATCGTGGCGAAGAAGAAGATCGGCGGGCGCGACGTGGAGATCGTCGCCGACGCGTGGCGCGGGAATCGGATCCGTGATGCGATCACCGCGTTTCTCGAGGAGGCGTCGTATGGAGGGTCGGACATCATCGCGTACATCGGTCACGACGGACTGATGGAGTTCGAGGTGTCCCCACGCGTCGGGAACGCGAGGTCGAAGCCGCGTTCGATCGTGCTCGCGTGCGCGAGCCTGCAGTACTTCGGCAGGCATCTGCAACGCGCCGGCTCGCGGCCGCTGCTGCTGACCACGGGGCTCATGGCGCCGGAGGCGTACACGCTCACCGCGGCCATCGAAGCGCACGTGCGGGGCGGGGATGTGCGCGAGGCGGCGGCGCGGGCGTATGACCGCTACCAGAAGTGCGGGATGAAGGCCGCGCGGCGATTGTTCCGCTGACGCGGCGCGTCGTTGCTCTGAAGCGGCAGGCCGTTACGCCGCCACTTCGTTTTTCGTGTCGCTGGTGATTCTGCCGTCGCGGATCTCGACGACGCGGCTGGCGCGTTT
This sequence comes from Thermoanaerobaculia bacterium, assembly GCA_036261885.1. Lineage (GTDB taxonomy): Bacteria > Acidobacteriota > Thermoanaerobaculia > Gp7-AA8 > Gp7-AA8 > QHVT01. Next base: position 896,562 of record DATAJY010000013.1, read on the forward strand.
CGCGAGCGCGGGATCGTGCGTGATGATCACCAGCGTGCGCCCGCTTTTCCAGAGCTCGTTGAAGATGGACATGATGTCGGTGCCGGAGCTGGTGTCGAGGTTTCCGGTCGGCTCGTCGGCGAGGATGATGTCCGGATCCATCGCCAGCGCCCGGGCGATCGCCACGCGCTGCATCTGCCCGCCGGAGAGCTCGGTCGGTTTGTGATCGAGACGTTCGCCGAGGCCGACGCGCGTGAGCAGCTCGGCCGCGCGCGTGCGGCGCTCTTTCGGATTGCGTCCGCCGAACAGCATCGGCAGCTCGACGTTTTCGAGCGAGGAGATGTGCGGCAGGAGATTGAAGTTCTGGAAGACGAACCCGACGCGGCGATTGCGGATCTCCGCGAGCTGATCGCGCGTGACGCCGGCCACGTTGTCGCCGCCGATCTCGTAGACGCCGTCGGTGGGCGTGTCGAGGCAGCCGAGCAGATTCATGAGCGTCGACTTGCCGGAGCCCGAAGGGCCGACGATGGCCACGAACTCACCGGCGAAGACTTCGAGGTCGATGCCTTTCAGCGCCTCCACCTTCACCTTGCCGGTGTCGTAGACCTTGCGGATGTTTTCCATGCGAATGATGGTGTCTTTAGCCATGTCGTTCGCTCTTTCTATTCGTAACGAAGTGTCGCCGCGGGATCGACGCGCGCGGCGCGCCGTGCGGGAAAGTATCCCGCCAGAAGTCCGATCATGCCGAGGATTGCGGAGGTGGCCATGCCGATCTGCGGGGAGAGCGTCGGCCGTCCGAGAAAGGACATCACGCGATTGCTCTCCACCGGCAGCCACGTCGCGGCCGCGACCATGAGGGTGGCGATGATGATGCCGAACGCGCCGCCGATGAACGTGTAGACCAGCGCCTCGAGGACGAACGGCCAGATGATCCAGCTCGCCTTCGCGCCGAGAGCCATCTTCACGCCGATCTCGCGCGTCCGTTCCTTGATGACCGCGAACATGATGTTGGCCACGCCGATGCCGCCGATGAGCAGCGTCAGCGCACCGACGATGCCGAGGAACATCTGAATGCCGGTGGTGATCATCATGCTCACCTTCGCGCTCTTGACCGTATCCCAGGTGCCGAACGCGCGGTCGTCGGTGGGGTCGTAGCCGAGCTTCGGCCCCATGACCTCGTTGAATTTCTTCAGCGCGCCGGCCATCTCTTCCGGCTTGTGCGTTTCGATGAGCACGTTGCTCAGCCGGTCGCGGCCGAATTGCGCGCGGAACGTGGAGATCGGCACGGTGCCGTGCTGCGCGTCGGGGCCGCCGTACGCGCCCATCTGCGTCTTGTGCTGCATGATGCCGACGACGATGTACGGCGCGTTGTTGATGAGAATCGTTTTGCCGACGCCGTTTTCCTTGCCGAACAGATCCGTCGCCATCTCATCGCCGAGAAAGACGACGCGGCGGCGGTTGATCTCGTCCTGCGGGGAGAGCCAGCGCCCGCCCGGGACCGGATAGTGCTTGCGCGCTTCGCCGTATTCGTAGCTGACGCCGATGATGCGGCTGTTGATGGTCTTGCCGCCGTAGGCCACCGAGGTGCGCCACGACGTCACTTCGCCGATCACCGACTTCAACTCCGGCATGCGGCCGCGCACGAATTCGAGATCGTCGATGCGCGGACGCACCGGACGTCCCGGCGGCAATCCCTTCCACGCCTTCGTCGTCTCGCCGGGCCACAACACGGAGATGTTCTCTCCCATCGCGCGACGGTTCTTGTCGAGCTGCCGCTTGAGCCCTTCGCCAAACGCGAGCAGCAGCAGAATCGCGACCGTGCCCCAGGCGATCGAGGCGATCGTCAGGAAGGCGCGCTTCTTCTGGAGCTGACTCGCGCTCGCGAAGAGGGAGAAGATGACGTGCAGATCTCGTTTCATTTCGGTAGTCGGTAGTCGGTAATCGGTTGTCGGCAGTCGGTAGTCGGGGGATTGGGTCGTCGCGGGTTTTCGTCTCTCCCGACTCCCGGCAACCGACTCCCGTCTCTAGAGTTTCATGGCTACGACGGGGTCGAGTTTCGATGCGTCTCGCGCGGGGAAGTAGCCGGCGAGCAATCCGACGACGCCGAGTGCGACCGCGGTGAGGAGGCAGACCAGCGGCGAGAGCTCCGGTTTGCCGACGTACTCCTGCGGTCCCTCGGGGAAAACGGCGCAGATGCCGTACGAAATCGCGAAGCCGATCGCGCCACCCATGAACGTGACGAGCAGCGTTTCGAGCAGGAACTGGCCGAGGATCCAGCGCTGCTTCGCGCCGAGCGCCATCTTGATGCCGATCTCGCGCGTTCGCTCTTCCACGATCACGTTCATGATGTTCGAAACGCCGATGCCGCCGACGATGAGCGTCAGCACGCCGATGATTCCGAGGAACGCGTTGAACGACAGCATGAAGATGTCGAAGAAGACGAACTGTTCGGTCGTGTCCCAGATCGACAGCGCTTCCTTGTCATCCTTGTTGAAGCGCAGCCGTTTGCCGAACGCGCCGCGCACGTTTTCGATGACCTGCTTGGTCGCATCGGAGTTCGCGGCCTGCATGACGATGTTGTCGACGTACTTGTCGCCGGTGAGCGCGCGGAACGTCGAGGAGGGGACGAACGCCTTCTCGTTGTCGCGGCCTGAATAGCTCGAGTCCTGCGACTTCTTCTTCAGCACGCCGACCACCTGGAACGGCGACTGGTTGAGCAGCACCGTCTTCCCGATGGCATCGCCTTCGCCGAAGATGTTTTCCTTCAGCTTGTCGCCGAGGAAGATCACGCGCCGCTGCCCCTCGTCGTCGATCGGATTGATGAAGCGGCCGCCGCTCTCCGGAATCAGATTGCGCATGTCGCCGAACTCCGCGGTGATGCCGGAGATGTCGGTCGAGAGCGTCTTCGTCCCGTAGTCGAGCCGCATGCTGGTCATGTACTCGCCGGACATCCGCTTCAGCCCCTGCACCTCGTTGCGCACCGCGCCGAGGTCTTCGTCGGTGATGCGCAGCCGCCGTCCTTTGCCGAGCCCCTCGTGCGGAATCGAGGTGAGACCCGGCCAGACGATCACGATGCGATCGCCGAGTCCGGCCGTGTTCTTCACGAGCTGCTTGTGCAGCCCCGTGCCGAACGCGAGCATCAGGCTGATCGCCACCGTCCCCCAGACGATCCCGAAGATCGTCAGGAACGTGCGCAACTTCTCATTGCGCATGTCGCGGAACAGCTGACGGAGGACATCTTTGAACGTAACCATCTGGTAGTCGGTAGTCGGTAGTCGGTTGTCGGTTGTCGGGAGAACGAAGAAGTCTGTCGGAGTGATTGCCTGCTGCCGGTGCTCCCGACAACCGACTACCGACCCCAGCTACGAGATCTCTTTCGGCGGTCTTTCGACGACCTTCTCGCCCTTCTTCAACCCGGCGACGACTTCGATGTTCAGGCCGTCGCTGATGCCGGTCTTGATCTCGATCTTTTTCGGCTCTGCTTTCGGGTCGGCGTTCGGGATTTCGACGAAGGTTTTCTTGCCGCCGTCTTCGAACGTGACCAGGCGCTCGGGGAGGGTGAGGACGTCTTTCTTCTCGCGGATGATGACGTCGGCGTTCGCGGAGTAGCCGGCGCGGAGCGTGATCTTCTGGCCGGGATCGAGCTCGATCTCGACGTCGAAGAGCGTCGCCCCTTCTTTCTGCTGCGCCTGCGGGGCGATGCGGGCCACGCGGCCGGTGACGACGTCGGTCGGCAGCGCGCCGACTTTGATGCGCGCCACCATGTTCATCGAGAGCTTGCCGACGTCGATCTCATCGACGGTGCCTTTGAAGATGAGGTCCGACATGTCGGCGATGGTGGCCATCTCGGTGCCGGGCTGGTAGGAGGTGAGCGGAACGATCGGGTCGCCTTCGTTGACGGCGCGGGTGAGCACGGTGCCGGCGGCCGGCGCGCGGATGATCGATTCCTTGCCGCTGCCGCTGCTGATCGCACCGCGACGGACGAGCTCGCGATCCTGCTGCGCTTTCGTCAGCGCTACGCGCGCGAGGTCGTACGACTCTTTCTTGGCATCGACGTCGGACTTCGGCAGGACGCCGCTCCTCGTCAGTTCGAGCGAGCGGTTGTAGTCGCTCTCGGCGCGACGGAAGGAGACCTGCGCCGATTCGACGCGGCGATCGACTTCGGTCGCCTCGAGCGGCGTCGGCGTCGGCGCGATCTCGAAGAGTGGATCGCCGGCCTTGACCGTGTCTCCCACTTGGACGAGCGCACGGCGAACGATGCCGCTGATCTTCGATTTCACCTGGAACTTCTGCCGCGGCTGAATCTGGCCGACGGCGACGGCTTTCTCCACGATCGTGCTCTGCGTGACCTCGACCTGTTTGAGACCGCCATCTTTTTTCTGCCCGTTCCGAACGACCGCATAAACCCCGACGGTGCCGAGCGCGAGAACGATCAGAATGAGAAGAATTTTTCCGAGTCTGGACATGCGTAACTCTCCTGACGCTGCGAGATACGCATGGATGTACGAAGAGTTTCAGGGAAAGTTAGGTGGGGGGCGGTTGGTGTGTCATCCGCTGCGGTTGCACGAGAGACGTTCCGTCGGCAGGGGATCCCGTGCTGACGCACGGGATGACACTTGGGTTGTCGGAAACCACCGCGCAACCACGGCAAGCGTGTCATCCCGTGCGAAAGCACGGGATCCCCTGCGGTTGCACGATGCACGTTCGGTTTGCAGGGGATCCCGTGAACCCCACATCAAATCGGCGGCCCCGGTGGCACGGCCGGAATGACCGGCGCTTTCCATGTTTCGGGTCTGGCGAAGAAGCGATCGATTTCATCGCGGACGAGTTGGCGGTGGGCGCGTTCGGCGTTGTCGCCCGAGGGCGTGAGTCGGGCGGAGAGTCGGCGCAGCGCGTCGGCGGCTTCGGCGCGGGCGGAGGGGTCGGCGTCGACGTTTGCGGCGAGTTGCGCGAGTCGCGTGAAGATGACGGTTCGGGTGGCGCGGGGGACGAGGCCGCTGCGTGTGGCGACGTCGAGCAGCGCGTCGGTCACCTCGCGCAGCGAGAGGTTGTCGGTCTGCTGTGCCAGTCGTGCGGTGCGGGCGGGGTCGAGCAGCGCCGAAACGGAGAGGTCGGCCGCGGTCATCGAGGCCGCGATCGGATCGAATGCCGGATCGGTGCGGCGCGGGAAGAGCTCCGTGTTCGCATCGCCCCACGCGTATGACGGCGGCGGAATCAGGTCGCGAATGCGCGACGGGATTTCGAGGAACGACGCATCGAGCGTCATCATCACCGCCGCGAGCGCCTCGCGCTGTCTCGCGGCCGGCACGACGAGCGGCAGTTCGGGCTGTTCCTTCAGCGCGTACGTGTACGTCACGCCGCCGATCGATTTCGCGGCCGCTTCGAGCTGGTAGCGATGATGGAGGTACAGCGGCAGGAGCTTTTCTTCGAGCGACGAGAGCGGCTCGCCGTTCCCGAGATTGCGCAGGCCGAATTGCTCGAGGGCGATGCGCCGCACCTCGATCTCGTGTCGCAGCATCGCGATCGGATCGCCGCCGTTGTCCCACACCGATCCCATCGGATGCGCGGCGCTCACCGGTCGTGAATGCGGATCCGACACGAACAGCGGCGTGGCCCGCGCCAGCGCATCGAGCTCCGCATCATTCGCGACGTTCTTGTAGCCATAACGAATCGCGGCAATGTCGTACGGCCCGACACCCTTCGTGTACGCCTCGGAGAGATCGAGCTTGCCGTTCACGATCTTCACGTACGGCGCCGGATAGTCCATCACCGAAGCGCGTTCGTACGTCGATGCGGCCATGTTGTGATCGAGGCCGAGCGTGTGTCCGACCTCGTGGGCCGAGAGCTGGCGGATGCGCGCCAGCGCCATCAGCGACGGCGATGATTTCGGATCGAGGTCGTCGTACTCGGCCATGAGCCCGCGCGCGAGCAGCACATCCTGGCGGATGCGCAACGAGCCGAGGAGCACGTTGCCTTTGATGATCTCACCGGTGCGCGGATCGACGACCGATGCGCCGTACGACCAGCCGCGCGTCGAGCGATGCACCCAGTTGATGACGTTGTAGCGGATGTCGAGCGGATCGGCGTCGGACGGCAGCACCTTCACCTGAAAGCCGTTCGGAAAGCCGGCCGCCTCGAATGCTTCGTTCCACCACGACGCCCCTTCGACGAGCGCGCTCCGGATCGGCTCCGGGACGCCGTTGTCGACGTAGTAGACGACCGGCTGCCCCGGCGTGAGGCGATGCCGGGAGATGTAGCGTTTCGTGATCGGCTGCGTGAACGGCGACGCGTAGTCGTAGAACTCGGGGCCGAAGAAGCCGACGCGCGGATCCTGCCGGCGCGGCACGAAGCCCGGCCCCGGCAGTTCGACGAACGAGTGATGCTGGCGCACGGTCACGATCTCCGGCGTCGGCGTGACCCCGCGCACCAACGCGCCGGGACGATCGTTCGTCGCGAACGTGAGCGTGGCCTCGACCTCGGTGTTTTTCGGGAACGCCTTCGTGCGCGGCAGGTGGATCGCGCTGCGATTGCGATCGAGCGAGTAGTTTCCTTGTTGCGTCTCGCGCAAACGGCGGGAAACGCCGTGTGCGTCGGAGAGGAAGAAGTCGGTGGCATCGACGAGCACGCCGCGCGGCGTCGTCTCCTTCACTTCGAAGCCCGCGAGGATCGACGATGCGAACGACTGCTCGACCGCGCCGCGTTCGTTCGCATCGCTGCTGAGCGCGCGAAACGCGGTGTTCGGCTCGATCATCAGCACGCGCGGCCCGACGCGCTCGAAGCGGATGAGATGTGTCGCGCCGAGCTGCGAGCGATCGAGCCCGATCGGATTCGACCCGACACCGGCGGCCAGCGAGACCTGCCAGATCATCTCCTCGTTGAAGCGGGTGATCTCCATCAGCAGCTTGCCGCTCTGCTCATCCCAGCGCAGCGGGACGAAGCCGTCGAACTGCTGGAGAGGCGGCTTTGCCGGCTCGGCAGGCCGCGGCGGAGCGGGCGGTGCGGGAGGGACGGTGGCGCAGGCGGTGAACAGCAGAAAAACGATCAGCGCGCGATGCATAGCGCGGGAGTCTAACGTAGGGGAAGAAACGGAGCGCCGGCTTCGCGCCGGCGCTCCGTTTCGGTTTTCTGCGCTCTACTCGCCCAATGCCGCGTAGGTCACGATGCGGAACCGCGCTCCCTGCGCGTCGCGAATCCGCGCGGCCAGTTTTTCGTGCACGTCCGTCCACTTCGTCCAGCGATCGAAGAACGCGGCCGCGGCGGCCTTGTCGCCGTCGTACTGCAGCTTCAGCACTTCGCGCAGCAGCGACGTCGTGACCTCGGGATACTTCGCGTAGTCGATCTTCAGCCGCGCGCTCTTCGGATCGGCTTCGATCAATCCGTTTTCGAGGAACCAGTTGAACTGGATCAACTGCATCGTCTGATACGGCTGATCGCGGCGCGGCTTCACGTTCTGCAGCGTGCGGCGGATGCCGCTGGCCTGAATGGCGCGCAGCGACGGATGCTTCATCCGATCGAGGGCGAAGAGCGAGACCAGATCGGACTTCATCTCTTCGATCGAATCGGCGTAGTCCTCGAGGGCGACGTCGAGCGTGCGGCCGTTCTTGTCGCGATCGACGCCGAGGTAGTGACCAATCTCGTGCCAGAGCGTGCGCTGGAAATTGCCTTCGTCGGCGAGATCGTTCGCGTGCGCATCCTGCGTGGCCGACTTCCACACGCGCAGGTCGGCCGCGAAGATGTCGGGATGCTTCATGATGTTTTCGCGCAGCAGAATCGTCCGGCCGTAACGGCGGGAGAAGAGCGCGTCGTTCGGCAGAATCGTGGCCGTGTTCGTGCCGCGCGCCTGCCCGTAATCGGCGACCACTTCGTACACGCCGATCGGGATGTCTTCCTTGACGCGCTTGTGGTGCTCGTACGGCAGCGCGTCCTCGATCGCCTGCAGGCCGCCGAGTGCCTTGCGCAGTTCCTCCGTGGCCTTCGTGTTGGCGACGAGGATGGACATGCTGTGGAACGCCTTCACGCCGTACAGCGCGTCGTCGTACGTTTCATAGGCGCCGATCTGCGCGTTGAGATTCCTGAAGTGTCCGGTGACCCACGACGCATCGCCCGACTCGTAGTCGTTCGACAGGAGGTCGCGCGCGCGATTGCGGAGGTAGCGGGCGAACTCCTCATCGCGCGCTTCGAGGGCCGTGGCCGCGCGCATGAGGAGGCGCGAGACGGGGACGAGTTGATCGGCGTACGCGATCGAGTAGGGGACGGCGTAGAACGCCTTCGCGTCGGCGGTACGGCGCCGGTCGCGCAGATACGGCATCACCGTCGGATGCAGCTCGCGCAACACCGCGAACGTGTTGAGGATCTGCAGGTCGCGATCGAGGTTCTGCTGCGTGGCGCGTTTGACGATGGTCCGCTCGCCGAGGATTTCGGCGCGCCGGGAGGGATTCGCGGCGAGGTATGCGTCGATCTCTTCCTTCGTCGCGTCGAGCGGATAGACGTTGCGCGCCGGCACCTGCGGCGACACCGGGAGGAACGGCAGGCGCTGATTATCGAGTGTCGTGGCGATCGGCCCCTGATTCAGACGATAGAGGGCGAGCAGGTTCTGCGTGAGCTTCGGCTGGCCGAGCTTCACATCGAGCACCTGCAGCCGGTCTTTCGCCGCGAGCGCCTCGGCGTGACGCGAGTCTTCGTACAGCTTCTGCATCAGCGTGCCGGCCTCGAACAGCTCCTTCAGGGCCGCCCGCTCCTCCGCGCTCAATTGCGAGAGGTCGGGCGCCAGCCGGATCGTTTCGGTCTTCCGCAGAATCTCGTCCGACTTCTCGACCGGCCAGTACCCGGCCGGCACCGGTTCCGGCGGCGTGCTTTGTTGTGCGCTGGCCGTCATCGTCATCGTCGCGGCCATGAGGATCGCAAGGAACGTTCTCATGGCGCGGAGAATACACTGCACCCGACGTGTGCCTGATCGCTCTTGCCCATCGCGCAACCGAACGTTTTCCGCTGATCCTCGCCGCCAATCGTGATGAGGACTACGACCGCGCGTCCCACGACGCCCATTTCTGGCCCGATTTTCCCGACGTGCTCGGCGGCCGCGACGGCGGGCTCGGCGGTACGTGGCTGGCCATTACGCGCCAGGCGCGCTTCGCCGCGGTCACGAATCTTCATGGCGCCGTGCGCCGTTCCCGCTCGCGCGGACTTCTCGTCAGTGACTATGTGACCCGCGGCGTGTTGCCCGAAGAGACGCACGAATACGCCGGATTTCATCTCATTGCAGGGCAGGTGGGCGGAGAGGCGGCCTATGTGACGCCCGACGCGCGGCGGACGCTCGCGCCGGGCGTTCATGGATTCAGCAATGCGCCGTCGGGCGAAGCCTGGCCGAAGACCGACTATGCGGTCGAGCAGATGCAGGCCGCATTGAGCATCGAGGATCCACAAGAGCTCGTCGAGACAATGATGCGATTTCTCACGACGCCGCGCGGTACAGAGCGCCGCGAGTACGAGATCTTCATTGCGGACGAACGCTACGGCACGCGCGCATCGACGGTCATTGTGGCCACGGACGAGACGATTTTCTTCAGCGAGCGAAGCTTTACGCGCGGCGGTGTGGCGCAGGGCGATCGCCGCAATTATCGCGTCTCCATCGGCTCGTGACTTGCACCCCTCCGAGCGGCTGTCAAACGAATTCTCGAAGGAGGAAGTGCAATGGCATTCTGGGATCGCGTACGGGAAGGCGTGAACCATTGGAACGACCGCGAACGCGACGAGTATGACCGCGGCCGCGACTTCGATCGTCCACGCGATTTCGACCGGGGACGCTGGGGGGCCGCCAGCAATCAGAGCGCGTGGCAGGGGCGGGACCGCGACGACGACCGTCCTTACGGCTATGGCCCCGATTCATCGCGCGGATTCGACCGTCTGGACCGTAATGACTACGGCCAGGGAAATGACCGCAATCGCGACCGCTGGTCGAGCGGCCGTTCCAATCCCGGCAACTACGATGATTACGACCGCGGCAGTCAGCCGTATCGCGGCGGCCCCGACCGCTTCAATGACCGTTTCAGCGGTGGCGGCATCAGCGAGATCGATCGCAGCAGCTACGGCTACAGCAGCGGTAATTACGGCAGCGGCATCTACGGCGACCGGAATTACGGCGACCGCAATTACGGCGACCGCAATTATGGCGACCGCAATTATGGCGGCGGCAATTATGGCGGCGGCAACGATCGCGGAAATGAATTCGGTGGCGGACGCCACACCAGCGGCCGCAACAGCGGCGGTCTGCAGGGACGCGGCAATTACGACCGCACCGATTTCGACGACCGCGATCGGGATCGCGATCGCTGGAACGGCAACGACGACTGGGATCGCAATCGCAATCGCTGGTAGCGCATCCTTGAGAAAACCGCAGCGCCGGCTTCGAGGCGCCGGCGCTGCGTTCCTGCCGCATTACTCGCTGGCTTTGCCGATCTGTCCTTCGCGATCGCTGATCCGCAGGCGATTGTGAACGTCGCGCACGCCGCGGCAGGAGGCGGCGATGTCCTCGGCCAGGCGCTTCTGCCAGCGGCTGCCGACCGTGCCATTGAGGGTCACTTCGCCGTTGTCGATGACGACCTCGACATCCGTGGCGTCGATGCCGTCGTGCAGGGTCAGCAGTTCATTGACGGTCACGCGGAGGTGTTCATCATCGCGCCGCCAGTTCTTCGGGCCCCGCCCGCGGAAGCTCTCGCGTCGCGGATCATCGCGCGGCTCGCGCGTGTAATCGTCCGCGCGTCCGCCGCCGCTCCACCCTCCGTCGCGCGCGTAGTCCCCGCCGAAGTCGTGCTGATCTCTCATGATCGTTTGCGTCCTCCTTCCACGCAACGGATCAGTGCAATTCACATGCGTTATCGTGCGGCCGATGACGATCGAAGAGCTCGGCTCGGACGATTACACGCTCCTCGGCGAGCTCACCCACGCTTCGCTCGCCGAGTTCGTCGTCGAATATTTTCTGCGCCGCCGGACGTGGTTCATCTACGCGCATCACGCGCTGTCGCTGCTCACCGTCACGGTCATCATCTTCGTCGCTCTCGCGCAGCAGCGCTCGTGGCGCTACTGTCTCGCGGCGTTCGGGCTCGCGCTGGTATCGCTGTTCCTCTTCGTGCTTCCGCTGCACGAGCTCATGCATGCGCTCGCCTACCGGCTGGCGGGCGCGCGGGACATCCGCTGGGATTACTCCGCGCGTATGCTCGCCGTCTGGGTCATCGCGCATCGCTTCGTCATCAGCGCACCCGCGTTCGTGTTCGTCGCGCTCGCGCCGTTCATGGTGCTCAACGGTGCGTTGATTCTCGGCGCGATTCTCTGGCCGGGGAGTGCGGTGTTTCTTCTGTTCGTTCTGCTGTGGCATCTGCACGGCTCGAGCGGCGACTGGTCGCTGCTGAATTTCGTATGGATTCATCGCCGGCGCGGGTTCTGGACGTATGACGATGCCGATGCCGGGCGATCGTGGTTTTATGGACGCAGCGTTTGAGTGTCGCAGCGGATGCGGCGCGTGCTGCATTGCGCCGTCGATCTCGTCGCCGATCCCCGGCATGCCGAACGGCAAGCCGGCCGGCGTGCGCTGCATTCATCTGACGGACGACTATTGCTGCGCGATCTTCACGCATGCCGAGCGTCCCGCCGTCTGCGCAAGCCTGCGGCCGTCGCTCGAAATGTGCGGCCGCACGCAGCGCGAAGCGTTCGAGTTTCTGTCACGGCTCGAGCGTGCAACGCGGGTGTAGCATTCCCGCCGATCCGTTTCGCGGAAGGAAGGCCATGAAAAAAATCGCGCTGTTGCCGGGACTCGTCCTGTTCTTCTTCGCCTGTTCGTCCTCCACGAAGCTCGACGACCGCGAGGTGTTCGACTGCCAGCCCGGCCGCGACATCGAGATCATGGCCGGCATCGAAGGGGCTCACGGGCGCGCGAGCATCAGTCCCGGTGAAGAGCTGGCGTTCCTCGTGGAAGTCGCGAACAACTCCCACGAGGATGTGATCGTCGACGCCATTCGCATCGAGCCGAGCGCCACCGCGCGCGGCACCTCGGAGCTCGATCCGGTCTATCAATCGGTCTCGTATGAGCTCGCGGCGGGGAAGGAACATCTCTTCCGCTTCCCCACGCGCCGCCGCCTCAATCCGACGATGGACTCGCGGGAGTCGAACCGGAGCTCGTTTTCGTCGACGCCGGAGATGACCGTGACGGTTTTGTTGAAGAACGGGGACGCGTACCGCTGCCCGTTCTCCCTCGTGCGTTAGAGCCGCTCGATTTTTTCACCTTCACCTTCGGCGCGTCGGTCGGATGCACGACGCCGAGGTACGTGACCATCGCGTTCGGCTGCGGCTCGATGTCGGTGCGGGTCGCGCGCGCAAATCCGCGCAGCACCAGCTCGCGGTTGAGAAACAGCGCGTCGGGGGAGCGGTACGCGTAGAACGCATCGCCGTGCGGCTCGAGCATCAGCCACGAATTCGTGAGCGTCCAGTTCAGCAGCGCGCGTGCCTGCACTTCGTCGACGATCTCGACGCCGGCGAGCTTCACCTGCTCGCGTGCGCCGTTGCGCTCGATGACGATCGTGCGTCCGTCGATCACCTCGACGAAACGAACCATCCCTGCCTCGGCGCGGGCGGCCAGGCAGAGCAACAGCAGAAGCAAAGCAATTCGATGAACCATCTTTCGATCGGTGCAGAGGGGGTTGTCGATCGACGCCGGCGGAACGCCGCGGCGGTGTGTGGTGCGCGGAGTGTAGCATGCGTCACGCGCGCAGGGCCGCGGGCGTGATTCCGAACTCGCGCTTGATCAGCTTCCGCAGCGCCGTGCCGTCCTGATAGCCGACGCGCGCCGCGACCTCTTCGATGCTCATCGTCGTCGTCTCGATGAGATTCGCCGCCTGCATCACGCGCCGGCGCTGCAGCAGGCGCACCGGCGAGACGCCCGTGGCCGCGGCGATGCGACGGGCGAGCGTACGCGGCGACACCGCGAGCGCCGACGCGAGATCGGTGACACTGACCGGCTCCGCGAGATTCGCGTCGATCCACCGTTCCGCGGCCACGACGGTCGGATCGGAGTGCCGCACGTGCGACTGGATCATGTAGCGCGCCTGCGACGGCCGGTGATCGATGAGCATGTAACGCGAACAGAGCTCGGCGATGCCGGCGCCCATCGTCTCGGTGATGACCGCGAGCACGAGATCGAGTTGCGCGAACGCGGAGCCGGCCGTGAGGAAGCGGCCATCGCGCACGAGCATGCGCGCCTCGTCGAGACGCACGTCGCGGTAGCGCTCGCGAAACGCCGACGCCAGCCACCAGGTGGTGGTCACGTCGTGATTCGCGAGCAGCCCCGCCTCCGCGAGGAGAAAGACCGACGAGCACGACGCGCCGATCCTGCGCGCGCCTCCTTTGCGCCGCAGGAGCTCCATCGCCGCCTGCGCGTCTTTCTGCGCGAACCGTGCGAGCAGTTTCGCCACCGACGTCACGCCGATGCCGGGGACGAGCAGCCAGTCGGGACGCGTGGTCTTCTCGAGAGCCTCGCGAAACGTGAACGCCGTATCGAGGCGCAGTCCGGCGCCGGTGCGAATGGTCTTGCGGTGGCCGACGATCTCGAGCTGCAGCTTCGAGCCTTTGCCGGAGCGCGCGCGGAATCCTTCGGCGGTGCGCAGGGCATCGAGCGCAATGGCCAGGCTGGAGTCGAGCAGGCCGTCGAGAGCGAGGACGTGAATGGTCGTCATCGCTGTCGAGTTTGACATGAATCTTGTCGTTTCCGACACTCCCGCGTTTCCCGTCGGGATCGCACACTCGCTCGCATGAACGACGATACGCTCGATGATTTTCAAGCGCGCGAGATCACGCTGGATGGCGTGACGCGCCGCGTCTACACCGCCGGAACGGGACCGGCCGTGATCGTGATGTCCGAGATGCCGGGCATCAGCCCCGAGGTGGCGCGCTTCAGCCGCTGGGTCCGCGACGCCGGGTTCACCGTCTACATGCCGTCGCTGTTCGGACGCGATGGCGCGGTGCCGCTGGCGGACGAAGGGCTGGCGGTGATGAAGCGCGCCTGCGTCAGCGCCGAGTTCCGCGCGCTGGCCTCGAATCAAACGAGCCCGATCACACACTGGCTGCGTGCGCTCGCGCGCCTCGCACATCAGGAATGCGGCGGCCCGGGCGTCGGCGCGATCGGGATGTGCTTCACCGGGAACTTCGCGCTGACGATGATGCTCGAGCCGTCGATGCTCGCACCGGTGCTCGCGCAGCCGTCGCTGCCGCTCAACGATCCGGCCGGGCTGGAGATCTCGCCGGAAGATCTTGCGGCCGTGCGCGAGCGGCTCGACCGCGATTCACTGAAAGTGCTGGCCTATCGCTTCGAAGGCGATCGCTTCTGCACCGCCGAGCGGTTCGCGGCCTATGCGTGTGCCCTCGGCGATCGCTTCGTCCCCCGCGTGCTGCCCGACAGCGCGGCCAATCCGAACGTCGCGCCGTTCTTCGCGACCGTCGTCAACAGTCCGCACAGCGTCGTCACGCAGCATCTCATCGACGAAGCAGGCCAGCCGACGATCGCGGCGCGCGATGAAATCCTCGCGTTCTTCACGGAGACGCTGCAGTGAGAATCGGATTCCTCGGACTGGGGGTGATGGGCTTGCCGATGGCCACGAATCTCGCGTGCGCCGCCGGCACGGAGCTCGTGGTCTGGAACCGGACGCGCGACAGGTGTGAAGAGCTGCGCGCCCACGGCGCCATCGTCGCCGACTCGCCGGCCGCGGTTTTTCGCGACGCGCGCATCGTCATCAGCATGCTCGCCAACGAAGCGGCCATCGATGACGTGCTGCGCCGCGATCTCGCGACGCTCGTTCCCGGCCGCATCGTCGTGCACATGGGCACGACCTCGCCGTCGTACTCACGCATGCTCGAAACAGAGATTCGCGCCGCCGGCGGGCAGTACGTCGAAGCGCCGGTCTCCGGCTCGCGCCAGCCGGCCGAAGCCGGTCAGCTGATCGGCATGCTCGCGGGCGACGAAGCAGCGGTGGCCGAAGTGCGCCCGCTGCTCGCGCCGATGTGCGCGCAGACGTTCGTCTGCGGAGCGGTGCCGCGGGCGCTGCGGATGAAGCTTTCGGTGAACCTCTTTCTGATCACGATGGTCGCCGGCCTCGCCGAGGCGACGCACCTCGCCGAGCGCTGCGACCTCGACCTCGAGACCTTCCGGCGAATCATCGATGCCGGTCCGATGGCCAGCCAGGTCTCGAAAACCAAACTGCAGAAACTGGTGAGCAAAGACTTCTCGGTGCAGGCCAGTATTCTCAACGTCTCGACGAACGTGCACCTCGTCGCCAAAGCCGCGCGGGAGATCGGCGCCGCCTCACCGCTCATCGACATCTGCGACGACCTCTTCGCATCCGCCGTTGCCAGCGGCAGGGGAGCGCTCGACATGGCCGGCGTGATCGAGGCGATCGCAGCGCGCAGCGAGGTCGTGTCGTCCGGATGCGCTCGTTTGTAGAGGGGACTTCTCGAACACAAAAAAGCGCGACCTTTCGGTCGCGCTGGATTGTTCGTGAGTTGGTGGAGCTGATCGGGATCGAACCGACGACCTCCTGAGTGCGATTCAGGCGCTCTCCCAAACTGAGCTACAGCCCCACGAAGTACCGCTGCTAACGGTCCGGTCGGAACCTTCATTCCAGCCCGGTTGGGAGCGCGGATTATAGGGGCGGGCGGTACGGTGTGCAAGTCGCTCACCTCGCCAGTCGCACGTCGTCCACTTCGAACGTGAACGCGCCGCCCTTCGGGCCGCCGACGAAGAGCACGCCCATCAGATCGTGCGCATCGGTGCCGAAGGCGGACCACGGGATCGTCACCTCGTTCCACTCGGCGCCGGCGACGAACGTTCGCGTGAGCGGCATCATCCCTTTGCTTCTGGCGAAGACGAGCACGCGGTACGTGGCGCCATCGCCGCGGGTGCGGAAGCGGAGCTCCTTCGTGTTCGCGAGATTCGCGGGCATCATCGGTTGCGCGGTGGGCGACCACATCGCTCCGGCCCAGGCGTAGGGGAGCGCGTCGGAGATCGTGCCGCTGATTTTCAGCGCGCCGTTTTCGGCGGCGAGCGTGGCGGTCGATTTGCCGCCGGCCATGCCGTCGGTGGAGACGACCCACGGCGTGCCGAACGATGCGGCCGGCGCGTTGCCTTCGAAATCGGAGATGAGGCCGCTGCCGATTTCGAGCGGCGTGCCGGTCGCGGCGTGCGCGTCTGCGATCGTTTTCGCGAACGCGGCGCGGTTCGCACGCACGCCGCCTTTCCAGACTCCTTCGATGGCGCGCGTGGCGGTGATGTCGGTGGTCGGATCGCCGTTCACGAGCACGAGATCGGCGCGCAGACCTTTGGCGATGCGGCCGCGGTCGTCGATGCGGAAATGGCGCGCGGGCAAGGACGTCGCGGCGGCGAGCGCTTCGAGCGGCGTCAGTCCCGCTTCGACGAGCATTTCGAGCTCGCGATGCAAGGCCACGCCGTGCGCGGTGCCGGGATTCGGTGCGTCGGTACCGGCGAGGATCGGAACGCCCGCGGCCTTGAACCGGCGTACGGTTTCGTACGCGTTCGCGAGGTCTTTCCCTTTGCGGAGATTCGGGAAGCCGCGCTCGAGCGTCGACTTGGCGTTGTCGGTGAGGTACGGCGTCACGCGCGCGTCGCGCAGCAGCGCCGCGGAGCCGGGTGTGCCGAGGAGACTGTGCTGCACGAGGAGCGTCGGAATCCCGAAGGCGTTGTGCTTCTTCGCCGACTTCGCGAACTCCTCCGAACCCGGCGTGTCGTTGAAGAGATGCACGAGGCCGTCGGCGCCGGCGTCGATGGCCGCACGCGCGGCATCGGCCGAGCCGACGTGCACGACCGCGAGCTTGCCGCGCTTGTGCGCCGCGGCGATCACCGCGCGCATCGTTTCGACGCTCAGCGTCGGCCAGTGAAGACCGTAGATCGAGCCGTCGTCGTAGACGAGCTTGATCCAGTCGGAGCCTTCGGCGATGCGTGCGTCGACGAAGGCCTGGGCATCGTTCGGACTGGTGATGGTCGGAATCGCGAAGCCGTACTCGGTGCCGTGGCCGCCCGGCGCGGTGACGAGCGTGCCTGCCGAAAAGAGATCGGCGCGATCGTTTGCTTTTCCGGCGCCCTGCTGCTCGCGCATGGTGCGGGCCATGTCCGCGTTCGCGAATTGATCGAGCTCGGTCGTGACGCCGAACATCAGCGCCTCGGTGAGCGCATCGCCCCACGCATGCGTGTGCGCATCGATGAGGCCGGGGAGCAGTGTCTTTCCCTTTCCGTCGACGATCTCCGCTCCTTCCGGAGCCTGCAGGTTCGGGCCGACAGCCTCGATCTTCGCGTCGCGCACGAGCACGTCGGCGCTCGGCGACACGCGCGTTCCGTCGAACAGGCGCGCACCGCGGAAGAGAATCACGCCCGCCTGCGACGGCAGCGCGGCGGCGAGGAACAGGAGCACGGCAAGAATTCGCATGCCCTCAGCATAGACACGCGCGGGCGCGCAACGCACTGGCGAGTGTCAGCGGCTCGGCATGACACTCGTCATCTGCAGACCGTGCCGTCGATCTTGCCCTGGAGAAAACTGGTCTCGTCGGACATCGCATTCGAGACCGCGATCGACAGCACGAGCCGCTCCGGCCGGATCTTGAGACGCATCGTGTTCTGGATCGCACCGCGGCCGAACGGGAGGATGGTGCTCTTCACCGGCGACTCGTCGTTCTGCTCGTTGAGCATGACCATGCGCAGTTCCACGGATGACGGCGCGAGATCGGCGGGCAGCTGCGGTTCCGGAACCGTGAGATGCACGACCGCGAGACACTGTCCGTTCAAGACCATGGCGCTGGCGATGCGCAACTCGACGTTCAGGGGATTCTCGACGGTGCGGGTGTAGAGCCGCGAGCGCAACGTCTGCTCGAGCTTGTCTTCGCGCGTTTGCGGCGGCATGCGGCGGGCGGCGAGCACGCGCAGCTCGGGACGATGTTTCACCGTCACGCGGATGTCACCTTTCGGCGGGCGGATGCCGATGGAGTAGTAGCTCGTGAACTGCTCGGACATCCGCGCCAGCACCTTGTCGAGATCGTTCTCGTTCGCGGCGTAGAGGCCGCCGGTCTCGGTGGCGACGTACTGGACGCCGCTGCGCAGGTTGGCGTTCAGCGACGTCGTGTTCAGACTGCCGAGGGTCGAGGCGAATTCGGCGGATCGCTCCGATTCGCCGCGGATGCCGGCGGCATCGAACGAGAAGATCGACACGTCGGCGCGCTGTGCGGCGTGAGCGACGCGGCGGAACGCGGAGGTGCGATCGAAGCGCATCACCACACCGGCGTCGCCGCGCGTGGGGCCGCCTCCGACGTACGTGCCGGTGCGGGTGAGCGCGCGCTCCCAGTATTCGAACAGTTCCAGCGCGGCCGTCTGCGGCAGGCCATCCGAAACGTAGAGCAGGATCTTGCGGCCGGTGAACGCGGAGGCGATGCCGATGGCTTCCTCGAGCGCGCGCAGCGTGCGATCGATGTCGGAGGCGCGCTGCTCGGCGTAGGTTTCGATGCGATAGGCCATCGACTCCGGCGTTTCCCCGCCCAGGCCGCCGCGGCCCTCGCTTTCGCGCCAGGAGAGGAGGAAGTCGTCGAGGGTGCGAATGAGCTGGCGGCGTTCGCGCTGCGCCTCGTCGATGGCGGGGATGTGGGCGATGCTTTCGAGCTCGCGCAACACCGGGCCGGCGCGCTCGGTGGGACGGATGCGCACGTCGAGTTGCCGGTTGTAGCGCATCACCGTGACGATCGTGTTCGCGCCGACGTGGTTGCTCACGTAGCGCTTCAGCGCATCCATGGCCCGTTTGTGACTGGCCTGGCTGAGGTGGGCGTCGTCGATGAAGATCGCGAGGCTCGTCGGAATCGACGTCTGCGCGGGGAGCGGGGTCGACGGCGCGACGCCGGCTTCGTCCGCGAGCACTTCCCCATTGCGCACCGCGAAGAAGTTCGTGATCGGCACCTCGTGCCTGCCGCTGCGGACGACGAAGTCTTCGCGCGTCAGGCCGTGCACCGGATTGCCGTTCCGATCGAGGACCGTCGCCTCGAGCTCGAGGACGCGCACTTCGATCGACTCGCGCGACTGTGCTGCGGCGTCGAGCGAGACGTGTGCCGACACGAGGCAGACCAGCACTGCGGTCCAGGCACGCATTTTTGCCGCTGAGAATAGCTGACGCGGGAACGGCGTGTATCCGTCCTTCGCGCTATCCTGCCGTCCGTCAGATCGCAATCACACAACGGAGGAGGTAAATCATGCTGGATCCCACCATCAAGGCCACCGGTCCGCTCGTGGCGCAGCCGGAGCTCGCCGCGCAGCAGGTGCCGGCGTTCGTCGCCGAGGTACGCGCGTTCCTCGCCGCGGCGGCTCCGGTCACGCTGGCCGCGAACAGCGTGCAGGTGCAGCCGGGCGGCAAGACGTTTTCGACCATCACCGACGCGCTGAACAGCATCACCGACGCAAAGCAATCGAAGCAGTATCTGGTGAGCATCGGTCCCGGCACGTACAACGAAGTGGTCACGTGCAAGCCGTGGGTGTTTCTGCAGGGCGAGGGGCTGGATCAGACCACCATCGTCGCCAACGCCGGCCCGCAGCAGTGGGACAAGGGAACCGTGCGCGGCTGCAGCAATTCGGCGGTGCAGAACGTCACCATCATCTCGAACGGGCAGACGTGGGGTGACTGGGCGACGGCCGTGAATTGCGACGGCGCGCAGAACTTCGACATCGAGAATTGCGCGCTGGTGGCGAACGGTCCCTCGGGCACGAATCTCAACACCGTGGCCGTCGACTACAGCTCGGCCGGCGGCGGTTCGCAGGTGAACCTCGCGTACTCGAGCGTGCTCGCGAACGGCGGCGGACAACCGATCGGTCTGATCGCCTTCGCACGCAGCTACGTCGAGATCACCGACACGAAGATCATCGCCCAGAATGCGAATACGTCGTGGGGCGCGGCATCGAACGGACAGTCGGCGCTGAAGCTCTACAACTGTTTCGTCGAAGGAACGATGTCGCTCGCGATTCCCGACTACACCTCGGCGATCGAAGCGCGCGACTGCCAGCTCGTCGGGCCGTATGCGCCGGGCGTCGTGATCATCAACGATTGAGCACTGCCCGCGGGGAGGCGTTCGCCTCCCCGCATTTCCGTCGCGCTCCTACTTTCCGAGCTCGTAGAGGTATTCGACGAACGACATCACCGCGCCGTCGAAGCCCTGCACGTTCGGATTGGCCGACTCGATCAGGTAATACTCGTCAGGTGCGTGTGCACCGCTGCCGTGGCCGAGACCGAAATGGCCGGAGGCGAGCGAGAGCGGCGCGCTCGTGAAGATGTAGCCGGGATACGACCCGGCGTTGCGCGGCCAGAGCAGCGGCTCGATGCCGGCGCGCTTCAGCACCGCGATCTGCGACTGAATGAGTGGCGCGCCCGAAACCGTGGCCGTCGGATCGTAGCCGCCGCTCACGTTCACTTCGATGTCGCCATAGCCGCGCTTCGCGAGATGCGCTTTCAACGCCGCCACCGCGTCGTCTTTCTTCATGTCCGGCACGAGACGCATGTCGATCTTCGCGACCGCGCGATGCGGCAGTACGGTCTTGCCGCCCGGGCCGGTGTACCCGCCGACCAGCCCCTCGATGTTCACGGTCGGCTGCGAGACGAGTCGTTCGTTGGCCGCCTGGAACGGGAGGTCGTCGATCCAGTGCTGCACGCCGTACTGCTTCTTCGCGCGCGCTTCATCACGACGCTTCGTCGCCGCCGCGATCATCGCTTTCTCCTCGGCGCTGATCGGTTTCGGCGCCGGGTAGTTGTCGATGGTGATGGTGTTGCCGTCTTCCGAGACCAGCGTGTCGAGCGCTTTGATCAGGCGCCACGCGGGGCTGTCGACCATCGCCTTGAGCGACGAGTGAATGTCTTTCGCCGGACCGCGTCCCCATTTCTCGCCGCTGGCGATGAGCTCGAGCTCGACCACGCCTTTCGCGCCGAGGCTCACGGTGACGATGCCGTCGAGATCCTGCGAGGCGGAAGGCATGAACACACCGACGGTCTTGCGCAACGCTGCTTCCACTTCCGGACGGCGCACGAGCTGCGCGATGTGCGGCGAGCCGATCTCCTCTTCGCCTTCGGCGATGAGCACGAGATTCACCGGCATCGTCTTGCCGGCGCCGCGAATGGCATGCAGCGCCGCGAGGAACGCCGCCTCGGGGCCTTTCTGATTTACCGCGCCACGACCCATCATCACTTTGCCGATGCCCGGCTTCTCGACGATGCGCGCTTCGAGCGGCGGCGAAGTCCATTCCGCCGGATCGAACTGCTTCACGTCATACATGAAGTAGAGGCCGACCGTCTTTTTCGCTCCCGCGTCGAGCGTGGCGAAGACGCCCGGCTTGCCGTCGGTGTCGAGAATCGTGACCTGCTGAAACCCCGCCTCACGCGCCAGCCGGGCCATGTACTCCGCGCCCGCGGGAAAGTTCAGATCCTCCGCGGCGATGGAGGGCAGCGCGATCCAGTCGTGCAGACGCCGGACGGCCTCGTCATGACGCTTCGTCACTTCGGCGCGAATGTCGGCGAGATCGTCGGCGGCGAGGGAAGGGGAGAGGAATGAAAGGAAAACGAGCGCGAGAGCGATGCCGGTCTTCATGAAAGCTCCTCAAAAAACTCGATCGATTCCGGAAAGGGCATGGTAGCCGAAACCTCCGGAACGTCTCTGGCATCGAACGAGCGCAATGAAGAAGCTCGTCCGGAAGCACCCGCTCGCGATCCGGTGGTTTCACTGGATCAACTTTCCGCTGCTGCTGATGATGATCTGGAGCGGCGTGTTGATTTACTGGGCGTATCCGGCCTATCGCGTCGGGCTCGGAGATTTCTATCTCTTCAAGATGAATCTCGCGCAGCCGTCGTGGCGCGCGCTGCACGTCAACAACCGGCTGGCCGAGGGGATGGCGTTGCACTTCTTCTTCATGTGGCTCTTCTCCGTCAACGGCGTGTTGTACGTCGCGTACACGCTCCTCTCCGGCGAATGGCGATATCTCGTGCCGGATCGACACTCACTGCGCGAAGCCGTGCACGTCGTGCTGCATGATCTGCATCTGCGCAAGGAACCGCCGCCGCCGCGGAAATTCAACGGCGCGCAGCAGCTCGCGTATTCGTCGGTCATTCTGATGGGTGCCGGCTCGCTGCTGACCGGGCTGGCGATCTACAAGCCGGTGCAGTTCTCGTGGCTCACCTGGCTCTTCGGCGGCTATCCGATGGCCCGCTTCTTTCACTTCTGGCTGACCGTCGGCTACGTCGTCTTCTTCGTCATACACATCGCGCAGGTGCTGCGCGCGGGCTGGAACAATTTCCGGGCGATGGTGATCGGATACGAGGTGACGCATGAGCGATGAGACCGATGCCGATGTGCTGGTCGATCGTCAGGTGAAACGCCTTTCGCGGCGCGCGTTCTTTACGGGCGGCGTGGCGGCGGCGGTCGGATTCGGCGCGTACAAGTGGCTGCGTTCACGCCCCGCCGAAGATGGACTGGCGTGGCCGTTCCGCCGCGTGCTGCACGCGAACGAATCGCTGGCGCGCGCCTACTTCTCACCATCGCGGTTGACGCCGACGTTCCGCGAGCGCGACATCACCCGCCTGCGCATCAACGGCCGCATCGGCCTCACGAAGGACTACGACGTTTCGACGTGGCGGCTGAACATCGCCGGCGCCGCCGCACCGGCGACGCTCACCATCGACGACATCCGCGCGCTGCCGGTTCACGAGATGATCGCGGAGCTCCGCTGCATCGAAGGGTGGTCGATCATCGTGAAGTGGAAAGGGGCGCGCCTGCGCGATCTCATCGAGCGCTTTCCACCGGCCACCGCCACCCGCTACCTCGGGCTCGAAACACCGGGCCGCGGCTACTACGTCGGTCTCGACATGGAGAGCGCGCTGCATCCGCAGACGCTGCTGGTCTACGAGATGAACGATGCTCCGCTCACGCTCGAACATGGTGCGCCGCTGCGGCTGGCCATTCCGGTGAAGTACGGGATCAAGAACATCAAGCGCATCGCCACGCTGCGTTACAGCGATGACCGTCCTGCCGATTTCTGGGGAGAGCGCGGCTATGACTGGTACGCGGGATTCTGAAGATCGAAACGCGCACCTTCAGGCCGCCAGCTGCACGTGATGAATCGCTTCGATCGGGCCGGGCCTGGGCGGATCTTAGTCCGTTCCGGGTGAATCGCAATCGAGCTCCGGCGCTACACTCCGCGCGATGTCCAAACGATTCGTCGAGATTCGTTCCTACAACCTCGTGCCCGGCACGCGCGCCGACTTCGATGGCCTGATGACGACGCTGGCGTTGCCGATGCTGCAGCGATGGCAGGTCGACGTCGTGGCGTCGGGAGCATCGCCGCATGATGAGGATTCGTACTACCTCATTCGCGCGTACGCGAGTCTCGAGGAGCGGCAGGCCAGCCAGGACGCGTTCTACGGCAGCGACGAATGGCGCAGCGGACCGCGCGAGAACATCCTGGCGCTGATCGAGTCGTATGCCTCGATCGTGCTGGAGCTCGAGGAATCGGTCGTGAACGCGATGCGTCGCTGATCGCGTGTTCGCGCGTCAGTGGTCGCGTCGATTCCGCGGCGCACTGCGCACGATCGCCTCGGCACGGTTGGCGAGTCGCGCCAGTCGCGCCGCGCGAGCGTCGTCGGCCTCCAGCGTGGCCGCGGTCGTGAGCGCGGCGGCGGTCCGATGGATGGTGCGCCGCAGCTCGCTGCGCAGCAACAACTCCCCCTCCGCGACGACCGGCGAGAGCAGCAGCTTGTTCACCATCGGCAACGCCGTTTCGAGACGCGTGGCATGGCTGTCGAGCACCTCTTCCTCTTCGTCGTCCGACTCTTCGCGACGGATCTGCGCATGCTGGTTCGCACACTGCCGCACCAGTTGCACGAGGCAATCGATGTCGAACGGTTTGCGCAGCACGGCGAAGACGCGGGACGCGTCGATCCTTGCCAGCTCGCGTTCGCTGACGCCGGTCGCGACGACCGTTCTGCGGAGCACGGGCGATTGTTTCGCTGCCAGATCGACCAGAACGTCGAAGCCGTTGCAGACCGGCAGCATCAGATCGAGCAGCATCACCGAGTAGCTCTTGTGCGACAGCCGTTCGATGGCCTGCGCGCCGTTGTCGACGCATTCGACGTCGAACCCCTGGCGCGTCAACAGCGCAAGGAACAGCGTCTGCAAAGCGGCGTCGTCTTCCACGACGAGCACCGTGGTCGCGTCCAACTGCTCTTGGCCGGTCATTGGGACCCCCCAAACTGGATGAGACTGCGATCTTACGCTCACCGCGTGGCCACATCGACGCGCCGCCTCAGGGAAAACCCTGAGGCGTGTTTTTCGACGTCCTAGCGCTCCAGCCGCGGCGCGCGCTGATCCGCTCCGAACTGATGGAGCACGAGCGCGGCCGCGCGTCCCGTCGCATCGACTTCGAACGTGACCTGCGCGTCGACCGCTTTCAGGAAGAACTCGTTCTCGCTCTCGGCGAACAACGGAAATTTCGGCTGCGCCGTCGCCTGCAGGAAAAGCGAGTCGCCTTCGCGCGTGATGGCGATGACGAACGACGGCGCGAGCTGATAGCGCCCGACGTAGCGCTCGAGGATCTTCGCGTCGACGGCGACCTCGTTCCGCACTTTCGCCGCAGGCGCATCGCCTTCGAGACGTTTGCCCGGCAGGTGCTGTCCGTTCTGATGCAGGACGAGCGACGGCGCACGCCCGTCGACGTCGGGGTCGAACGTCACCAGCGCCTCGACGACTTTCAGGAAGAACTCGCGATCGCCTTTCGGATAGATCTCGAAGCGCGGCTGTCCGGTGGCCTGCAGATAGAGCTGCCCGCCTTCGCGCGTGATGGTCAGGATGAAATTCGGCGCGAGCTGATAGCGGCCGGTGAAGTGATCGAAGAGCTCCGTCTTCGCGGCGACCTGCTTCGGCATGGCCAGCAGCGGAGACGTCGGATCGAGCAGATGCCGGCCGATGTCGTCGACGCCGGCGATGGTCGACGTGTTCGAGAGGACGACCACGCCGCTGCGCGTTTTCGGATCGAAGCCGAAGAAGGAGCGGTATCCGCCGGTGCCGCCGTTGTGCCAGACGATCTCGCCGCCGTTCGGCGACGTGGCGATGTGCCAGCCGAGGGCGATGGTCAGGTTGCTCGCGCCGGTGGGGCGGCGCGTGCGCAGCATCGACGTCATGGCCGGCGTGAGCGGCGATCTCGTGTAGCCGAGTTGTGCCGCGAGGAACGTGAGCAGGTCATTCGCGCTCGAGCGCAGGGCACCGGCGCCGGCGAGCGTGGGCAGATCCCAGTTCGCGACCGGTTTCAATGTTTCGTCGTGACCGGTGGCCAGCCGCCCCTTCAGGTTGGGCGGAATGTCGATGAACGTGCTCTTCATCGCCAGCGGCGTGGTGATGCGCGTGCGCACCAGCGTGGCGTAATCGCTGTTCGCGCGACGCGCGAGGAGATGTCCGAGCAGACCGGCGCCGAGGTTCGAGTACTCGTATTCGGTGCCGATGTCGCGAGGCAGCTCGTACGTGGCGAGAAACGCGTACAGCTGTTCGACGGTGTAGTCCGCGTATGGATTGGCGACGTCGGCGGGCGTGAGGTTGCTCGGCAGCCGGGGAAGCGCGGACGTGTGCGTGGCGAGATCGGCGAGCGTGATCTGCTTTCCTCCACGCTGCGGCAGCGTGACCGCCGGCGGAAGGTACTTCGCCGCCGGATCCTCGAGCTTCACTTCGCCGCGCTGCGCGGCATCGGCGAGCAGGAGCGATGTGAAGACTTTCGTCATCGAACCGATCTCGAAGATCGTGTCGCCGTCGACGGCGCGCTTGTTCTTCGTGTCGAACGTTCCGTGCGCGACGATGCGGCGGCCGTGCTCGTCGATCACGCCGACCACGATGCCGACGCCCTCCTTCCGCACGTCGATCCGTTCGCTGAGAATTCTGCGGATCTCCGCGTCGGCCGGCGTGGCGGCGAACGCGGTCGTGGCGACGAAGACGAGCAGCGCACAGACGGTCTTGAGCACGACGGAATGATGGCACACCGTAAATCGAGGCGATCGTTCCGGAGCAGAACCGGCGCGAGGTGGGCCGCCGGTTCTGCTCACGCCCTGCGACGCCGCTACTGCACGAGATAGACGTTGATGTCGGTGTTCTGCCGATCGGCTTTGGCGACGATGCGCACGTGATCGACTTTGCGCCCGTTGCGGAAGTCGAGCAGCTCGTACGTGCCGCGCTTGTGCACGCGATCATTGAAGTCGACCACCTGCGCCTCGCCGTTGTCGAATACCACCTCGGCGAAGCTCACCTGCGCTTCCCCGTCGATGTCGAGCAGCAGTTTCGTGCCGCGGCGATCGACGTCGAGCGTGAAGTCGGTCCAGCCGTCTTCCCGATCGAGGGTTTCGCTCGCCTCCCAGACGCGCGCACGAGCGGGAGGGATCGTGGCCAGGGCCACGGCGGTGAACGCGACCGGTGCGAGATACGCGCGCGGCGCGACGCGCACGACCGGACCGCGAACGACGACGGTCGGCATCGTGCGACGGATCGGAAAGCCGGGACGGGTGTTCACGCGCACGCGAACGACGTTGCCGCGGCGCGTTTTGACCCGCACGCGCGCCGCCTCGGCGATGGGCGCATACGGCAGGAATGAGACGAGGATCAATGCGATGAGGACCAGGCGTTTCATGTGGTTCTCCTTTGCGAATTCCTCGATTTGGATGGGGGAGAGGCAGGGAATGTTTACATGATTTACATTCCGCGCTCGCCCGCGGCTCACGCTTTTCGCTTCGCCGCGGCGCGCTTGCGGAGGTCTTTCACCGGCTGCTTCGGCAGATGGCGGAGTCCCATCCAGCCGATGGCGGTGATGTGCTGCACGACGTGATCGAGCGGGATCTTCTTGCCATCGGCGGCCCACCACTGTCCGACCTGCGTGACCATGCCGAGGAGGGCGTTCGCGTAGATCGGAGCGAGCTTGCGGTCGTAGCCGGCGCGGGCGAACTCGATGCTGAAGATCTCGCCGACGCGCTGCGCGAGCTGATCGATGACGCGAGTCATGCCGCGCCGCGCCGCGCCGACCGGCGCCTCGCGCGTGAGCACCGCGAAGCCGGCCGGCTCCGCCTGGAGATACGTGAGAAAGGCGATCACCGCGTTCTGAAACCGGTCGCGCGCCGTTCCCTGCGACATCCCCTGCGTCACGCGATTCACGAGATCGTCCATCTCGCGCTCGACGATTGCGGCGTGCAGCCCTTCCTTGCCGCCGAAGTGCTCGTAGATGATCGGCTTGGTCACACCCGCGCGGTTGGCGATGTCTTCGAGCGAGATGGCCTCGAACCCATGCGTGGCAAAGACGGAGCGACCGACCGCAATCAGCTGTGCACGCCGTTCCGCGCCGGTAAGACGTTTCTTCGTTGACATGAAACTTACTCCACGGTAACTTACGACGGCGGAAGTTACTACCCGGTAATAACGACCGGTTCCCCCGTGGCAGCCGGAATGGTAGTGCCAGTGCGAGCAGCATGAACGAAGAAAAGCCCCTGACTGCAACGGCGAACGCGCACAAACCATCCTGGCGCGGTGTGCTGCATCACTGGGCGGCGTTCTACGCCCTCGGTGGCGGCACCGTGCTCGTGCTCATGTCTCCCACCTGGCGCGCCACCGCCGCCTCCGCGATCTACGCGCTCAGCCTCGTGCTCCTCTTCGCCGTCAGCGCCACCTATCACCGCGTGCAGTGGTCCGAGCGCGCCCGCGCCTGGATGCGCCGCGCCGATCACGCTTCCATCTTCGTGCTCATCGCCGGCACCTACACGCCGATCGCGCTGCTCGGCCTGCAGGGAAGTGAAGGCAAACGGCTCTTCCTCTTCATCTGGGCCGGGGCGACGTTCGGCGTCGTGCTGTCGCTTTTCTGGGTGCGTGCCCCGAAAGCATTGACGGCCGCGATCGCCGTCGCCGTCGGCTGGACCATCGCGCCATATGTCGGCGAGGTGAAACGCCTGCTCGGCCCGTACATGTGGGTGATCCTCGCCGGCGGCATCGCCTACACCGTCGGTGCGATCGTCTACGCGACGAAACGTCCCGATCCGCGGCCGGCGACGTTCGGCTATCACGAGGTCTTTCACGCGCTCACGCTCCTCGGCGCGGCGCTGCATTTCGTGGCCGTGATGCACGTGGTGCGCAGCGCGCCCGGCTGAGTTTCCTCTCGCTCAGCCGAACTGCACGGAGCGTCGCGTCAGCGAGCCCATCCAGAAGCCGCTGATCGGAAACTGCACATCGTCGCTCTCCTCGCTCGCTCCGACGGAGACGAGCAGCGGCACGAAGTGCTCGCGCGTCGGCAGCGCGAGGTTCACTCCCGGACCTTTGTGCTGATAGTCGAGCAACGCATCGACGTTGCGCGTGCGCACGGCGTCGGCGGTCCACTCGTCGAACTCCTCGGCCCACGCCGGCGGTGCGCTCTCGCCGTGCCAGTCGAGCGCGCGCAGGTTGTGGGTGAGGAAGCCGCTGCCGATGATGAGCACCCCTTCGTCGCGCAACGGTTTCAACGCGCGTCCGAGGTCGAACAACTCGCGCGGATTCTCGCTCGGCAACGACAGCTGCAACACCGGCACGTCCGCTTCGGGATACATCGCCACGAGAGGCACGTACGCTCCGTGATCGAGCCCCCGTTCGGCATCGTCCGCGACGTGGGCCACCGTGGCGCGAATGCGCGCCGCGAGCTCCGGCGCGCCGGGCGCGGGATATTGCTGTTCGTAGTAATGGTGCGGAAAGCCGTAGAAGTCGTAGATCAGCGGCACGGTTTTCGTCGCGCCGAGGGTGGCCGGTTTCTGCTCCCAGTGCGCGGAAAGCATGAGGATCGACCGCGGGCGCGGCATCGCCTGCGCCCAGGCATGAAGCTCCTCCACCCACTCGGCGTCATCGAGCAGCGGCGGAGCACCATGCGCGAGGAAAAGTGCAGGCAGGCGAGTCATCGTGGTGACGAAACATCGTCGCGGGTAGGGAAAACTCCGTTCGGTGCACTCCTATGATGGTCGGAGTAAATCCAAACAGAGAAGGTGCGTCATGACCGCTGAAGCGAGTGGGATGCCTGATCGTTCCGTAATGCGTCGCTGGCTGGAGTCGCTGCAGGATCGCGACCCGAAGTTGTACGCGGAGCTCACCGCGAAGCTGGTGCAGCGCGAATCAGCGGTGACCACCGAGAGCGTCGGCGGTGGCGGCGAAGGCGTGGACGTCGTTCTCGAAACGATCGTCCGTTCCGGACGCCCCGCGCTGCTCGTGCAGAACAACAAGATCACCGCCAGGGATGATGAGACCGATGACACGGCGAAGCTGATGATCCAGCGCCTCATGGATGCGCGCGCGACCATCGAGCCGCTGATCCCGCTCGTCGGCCGCATCGACATGGCCAATCACGCCGGCGGCCTGACGTACGCCGGCACCGGCTGGCTGATCGCGAAAGAGCTGGTGGTCACGAATCGTCACGTCGCCGAGCTCATCTCGCGCGCGGACGGTGCGCAGTTCACGTTCCGCCCGGGACGGTTCGGCGATCCGCTGCAGGTGACGATCGATTTCCGCCACGAACACGCCGTTACCGCCACCGATCCTGCGCCGGTGCAGAGCGTCCTGTACATCGAGAACGATGCGACGAAAGCCGACTTCGCCGTGCTCAAGATCGGACGCAGAACCGATGGCACGTTCAAAGACTTCATCGACATTGCCGAGGGCGATGCGGCCGCGGATGAACATGTGGTGGTGGTCGGATATCCGGCCCGCGCGCCGTCGTACATCATTCCCGATCAGGCGTGGATGGATCGGATCTACGGCAGCACGTACGACATCAAGCGCGTCGCGCCCGGCCAGATGGGCAAGCCGAGCCGCGGGTGGTCGACGCACGATGCCACGACCCTCGGCGGCAATTCGGGCTCGGTCGTGCTCAATCTGAAGAGCGGCAAGGCCGTCGGGCTCCACTTCGCCGGCCTCTACATGATCGAAAACTACTGCGTCCCGGCGACGATGCTCGCCGAGTACCTGAAAACGCAGCCGTGGACCAAGCTCGGCAGCATCGAGTCGGCGAAGCCCGCAACAACGTCCGCGCAGGTCGTCCAGCAGGCGCCGGGCACGGTCACGGTTCCGACTCCCGGCAGCGGCGAAGTAAGTGTAACCGTACCGGTTACGATTCGAATCTCGCTCGGCCAGCCGGTGGCCAATGCCGCGGACGGGACCACTCCGGCGGGGCAGGATGAAGAAGACGAGCGTCCCCTCCCGCCGCCTCCGACGGCGGCCGTGGAAGCGGCGGCCGCGCTCGAACGCGACATTCGCGGCAACGGCGTGCTGGCCGTGCGTCACGGGTACCTGCTGGCCGGAAACGGCCTTTCCAACAAAGCCTGCCTCGTCGTCGCCGCCGATCCGACGGTCGTGGACGCGGTCCGCGCGCGCGTGCCGAAGGAGTTCCAGGGCTTCCCGGTCGACGTGCGCGCCGCGTCGCTGAAGGATCAGGCCGAATCGTTGGCCATCGAACAGGAGGCGGCGTTCCAGATCGCGTACGACGACGAGAACCGCACCGGCAAGGACTTCAGCTTCGATTTCGTCGAAGAGAAGATGGATGCGATCGTTCACGTCGGGCCGGAGCGGAGCTGGACGGTGCTCTCCGAATTTCTGCGCGGCACGAAGAAGACGCTGGTCTCCTCGATCTACGAGTTTCATGCGAAGCACATCGCCGATGCGCTCGAAACGGAGCTCGATGAAAAGGCGAGTCTGAAGATCGTGATGGCGCCGCAGACGCGCGATCACGGCAAGCCGGCGGCCGGCGACTTCGAGCGCGGGCCGCGCTTCGAAGCGTGGAGCGAGAAATTCGGCGAGAAGTTCGACGGCATCTTCGTTCCGGTCGGCAACGGCGGCCTGGTGGCACGCGCGTACCACATCAAAGTCACGGTGCGTGACGGGAAGAGCGTGTGGCTCTCCAGCGGCAACTGGAAACGCGCCAGCCAGCCGAACATCGCCAAGAAGGATCTCGACAATCCGAAGGAAACCGGCAAGGCCGGCAATCGCGAGTGGCATGTGGTGCTCGACAACAAGACCCTCGCCAATCGCTATCAGAATCACATCGCCGCCGACTACGAACGCTGCAGCGAGCTCGGAGCCTCGCTCGAGGCGCCGCCGGAAGAGGTGATGGTCGACGTGCCGATCGCGCTCGCCACGGCGCTCGAATCGGTGGAGCTCGAAGCGGCGCCGAAACAGGTCTTCGAACCGCTGAAGCTTTCGCGCACGATCAAAGTCAAACCGCTGCTCACGCCCGATCAGCAGGGGGCGGTCTATTCGAAAGCGGTCCTCGAGCTGATCAAGTCGGCGAAGAAGCAGCTGCTCTTCCAGAACCAGTACATCAGCGTCGATGCGAAGTCGTCGGGCTTTTTCAGTGACCTCGTGAATGCGCTCGTCGATCGCTCCCGCAAGATCGCCGACGTGCGGGTGATTCTGCGCAGCGGAGGCGACGGCTTCTTCGACAACATGGCCGAGCTGAAACGCCGCGGCATGGACGTGAACAAATGCGTGCGCCGCATCAGCGCCACGCACACGAAGGGGATCATCGTCGACGGCAAGCGCGTGCTGATCGGCAGCCACAACTGGAGCTCGCTCGGCGTGACGCTCAATCGCGACGCGAGCCTCATCTTCCACGATGAAGAGATCGCGCAGTACTTCGCGCAGGTGTTCGAGGAAGACTGGAATCGCTCGGCCGAGATTCAGGCTGAAGCGCCGGTGTTCGCGGAAGGGGCGCGCATCGCCGTCGGCGACGAGCCGCCTCCCGGTTTCGTGCGCATGCCGCTCTCGGAATACCTGGAAGGATAGGACGCGCTCATGCCGCTGACATCAAACTCGCGCGATGATCTCCGCCAGCTCGTCGGTCGTGCGCGGGCCCAGCTCGCCAACGTCGGCGGCGATCCGTTCACCTCCGGCGTGCTGCTCGAATCGGTGAAGAGCACGGTCCGCGGCGTGGCCCTCGAGTCGGCGGCGATCGAGCTGCCGGGCGTCGACTCCGGGACGATCGAAGCGACACCGACCGTGGCCGCGCATGACGTCGTGCGCGCCGCGCAGGAAGCGATCGAGACCGTCGCCGCCGGCGGCAGCGCGTCGAATCTCACCGACTTCCAGCGCGTCAGCCTCGAAGCGATCGTGCAGCTCACCGGACGTCCGGCCATGCGCTACCGCGACGGCGTCGTGCAGCCGCCGCCGAATGAGGAGGGGGACAACGAACGCTGGCGTACGGTCGTCGCCACCGCGCGCTCGAAGATCAACAAGGCCTCCGCCTCGGTCGGACAGGTCGGACTCTCGCGCGCCGACGGTGGTGCCGATCCGATCGGCACCGCCTGGCGTCTCGGCAACGATCTCGTGGTCACGAATCGTCACGTGGCCGCACTGATGGTCGTCAATACCGGCGGCAGTCCGCTGCAATGGAAGTACGACCCGGCGAAAGGCGCGGTGGTCAATTTCACCGTCACCGACGACGCGAAGAAACCACTCCGCTTCGACATCTCCGAGCTCCTGTTCTGCGCCGAGGAGCAGAGCGTCGACTTCGCGGTCTTCCGCCTCGCGGCCGGCGCGCAGGCGCTGCCGAAAGCGTTGCCGCTCGACTTCGAGGCTTCGAGCGTCGGCGAGGAGATCGAAGTGGGCGGCGCGAAACGGTTTCAAGGCTCCGAGATCTACGTCGTCGGACATCCGTTCCGCGCCATCGCCACGTCCGCCACGACGAGCGTTTTCGGTGTCGCCGACGGCTTCAAACGCTGCTCGCCCGGTCTGGTCACCGCGCTCTCGCAGTTCGAGCATGCGTTCGAGCACGATGCCTCGACGCTCGGCGGCAACTCCGGTTCGTGCGTGCTGAGCGTCAGCGCACACAAAGTGGTCGGTCTGCATTACGGCGGAGTGAGCGTCGACTCGAATCAGATCGGCCTCGCGAATGTGGCCCTCGGTCTGGCGCGACTCGGCAACCACCGCGCGGCGGAGATCCTCAGAGCCGGTAAGGTCTGATCGAAGCGATTCTCTCGAACGCAGCCCGGATGTGATCAGCGCCACGTCCGATGACCGCACCAACGACGGC
Source organism: Thermoanaerobaculia bacterium (assembly GCA_036261885.1). Taxonomy (GTDB): domain Bacteria; phylum Acidobacteriota; class Thermoanaerobaculia; order Gp7-AA8; family Gp7-AA8; genus QHVT01. The sequence goes on from DATAJY010000013.1 coordinate 929,656, forward strand.
AGTCTGAAGATGTACACCTTCCGCTGATCGCGGGCGACGCCTCGTGCTACGGTGCGGGCATGAAGAAGCTGCTGCTGATTCTCATGCTCGCACCGGCCGCGCTCGCGCAGCTGCGCCCGGTGCACACGTTCTCGATCGTCGCGCGCGATCCCGAAACGGGACAGATGGGCGTGGCGGTGCAGTCGCACTGGTTTTCGGTCGGCCAGGTCGTCCCGTGGGCCGAGGCGGGTGTCGGCGCGATCGCGACCCAGAGCTTCGTCGATCCGTCGTACGGCAAGCTCGGACTGGAATTGCTGCGCGCCGGCAAAGGAGCGCCGGAGACGCTGCGTGCGCTCCTCGGCACGGACGCTTCGTGCGAAGTGCGGCAGGTCGGCATCGTCGATGCGAGCGGCACGGTCGCGACCTTCACCGGCGCGAAAGACATCGTCGCGGCCGGCGGCATCGCCGGCAGCGCGACCGCATCGAACGTCGTGCCATGCGGCGCGCATGGCGGCACGCTGCACGTGGGCAAAGACTTCGCCGTGCAGGCGAATCTGATGGCCAACGACAAAGTGTGGCCGGCGATGGCAAAGGCCTACGCGGAATCGAAAGGCGATCTCGCGGAGCGGATGCTCGCGGCCCTCGATGCGGCGCAGGCGGTGGGCGGCGATATCCGCGGCAAACAGTCGGCCGCGCTGATCGTCGTGAATGCGAAATCGACCGGCCGCAGCTGGCAGGATCGACTGTTCGATCTGCGCGTCGACGACGACCCGACGCCGCTCGCGGAGCTGCGCCGGCTGGTCACGCTGCAACGCGCGTACAACCACATGAACGCCGGCGATCTGGCGGTCGAGCACAAGGACAATGCCGCCGCGCTGCGCGAGTACAAAGCGGCCGAAGAGATCGCGGCGTCGACACCGGGCATTCCGCCGAGCCGTCTCGCGGAGATGACCTACTGGCACGCCGTGGCGCTCGTGAACATGAAGCGCGTCGACGAGTCGCTGCCGTTGTTCGCGAAAGCGTTTGCCATCGAGAGCGGCTGGCGCGAGCTGACGCCGCGGCTCGTGAGCTCAGGACTCCTTCCCGATGATGCACAGACCATCGCGCGGATCACCGGCGCGAAGTAAGGCGCGCGCGTGGGTCGCCGCCGGCGCCGCGGTGGCGGTGCTGGCGGGCCTGTGGCTGGTGTGGCCGTCCGGTCGCGTGAAGAACCGCGACTCGCGCGGTACGACCCTCATCGCGTTCGGCGATTCCCTCACGGCCGGCTACGGTGCGGGAGAAGGGGAGGATTTCCCGTCGCGTCTCGCCGCGCTGCTCCACCGCGAGGTCCTCAATGCCGGCGTCAGCGGCGACACGACGGAGATGGCGCTGGCGCGTCTCGAGAACGACGTGCTCGCGCGCGATCCGAAGCTCGTGATCGTCGGACTGGGCGGCAACGACTTCCTGCAGAGCGTGCCGCTCGCGACCACCGAGGCGAATCTGCGAAGCATCGTCCGCCGCATCCAGCAGCGCGGCGCGATGGTGATCCTTCTCGGCTACCGCTTTCCGAGTCTGCAGAACAACTACGGCGCGATGTACGAGCGCATCGCGGATGACGAGGAATGCCTGCTCGTGCCCGATCTGCTGGACGGCATCCTCAGCGACTCGTCGCTCAAGAGCGACGAGATTCATCCGAACGCGCGCGGCTACGCGATGCTCGCGGAGCGCATCGCGCCGTCGGTCAACAAGTTGATCAAATGATGCGCCGCCTGTCGCTCGCTCTGCTCTTTCTCCTCGCCGCGTGCGCCACGCGGCCGCGTGCGCCGCACGATCTCCCGCGCGGCGAGGTGTGGGTCGCGCATCTCGAAAACGATCTCGCGCCCTTCTGGACGATGCCCGACGCCCTCGGCGATCCGATCGGCAACTTTCCGACGTTCCGCTGCAATGACGGTCGCAGATGGGATCCGGCCCGGCCGTGCGACGACCTGCTCGAGGCCGGCTCGTGGATCAGCGAGAACCTCGATCGCGACTACGTGCGCATGCAGTCGCGGCAAACGTACTTTTACGGCGTCGCCTATCACCTCACCGGCGATCCGAAGATGCTCGCGCTGGCGAAAGCAGGCGCGCAGTGGATCCGCGCCAATGTGGATCGCGTGAACGGTGGAGCGGTGTCGTTCCGGAAGCACGGCGTTGCCGATGCGCCGCCCGGCGCGCGCACCACGCAGGATCTCGCCTACGCGCAGCTCGGCCTGGCGATGACGTACTACCTGACGCGCGATCCGGCGCTGCTCGACGACATCCTCTTCCTCAAGCAGCACATCTTCCGCGCGTACGACGATGGTTCGGGGTTGCTGCTGTGGGTGCGCGAAGGAGACGACGCGAAGCGGCGCGAGCTCGTGGCCCAGCTCGATCAGGTGAACGCGTACATGCTGCTGCTCGCGCCGATCCTGCCGGAGCCGCATCGCCGCGAATGGCTGCGCGATCTCGAACGCCTCGCCGACGGAATGGTCGAGCGTTACTGGTCGCCCGAGCTGAACCTGTTCCGCGGCACGATTCACGACCCCCTCCACTCCGGAATCGGCACGCGTCACACCGACTTCGGCCACACCAGCAAAGCGCTCTGGATGATCGAGCGCATCGGACGGCTCACGCATCGCGACGACCTCGTGTCCTTCGCAACGACGCATGCCCGGCCGGTTCTCGCGCAGGCGTGGGACGCGCGGAACGGCTGCTGGGCCACCGGTCATCGCGAAGACGGCACACTCGATCGCATGCTGGTGTGGTGGAGCTTCGCGGAGCTCGATCAACTCTCGGCAACGCTCGCATTGCGTGATCCCTCCTTCGCCGAGCGACTCCCGGCCAGCACGCGCTGCTGGTTCGACAAGCTCGTCGACCACCAGCAGCACGAGGTGTGGGGCTTCGTCGATCCCGACGATCCGTCGAAGCACTTCGCGAAGGCGCATCTCTGGAAGAACGGCTATCACTCCGCCGAGCACGCGCTCGTCTCCTACCTCACCGCGCAGGAACTGCACGCGCGGCCGTCGACGCTCTGGTTCGCATTCGACGCGACGCGCGCAACAGCGCGTCCCTATCTCTTCGACGGCCGCTTCGTGCGCGCGGAGAAGAGCGACCGCGGAACGAAGGTCACGTTCACGCGCCTGCGCTGACCGCCCGAGCAGACGCGGCGGTGACGACGAGCGAAACCGGCCGTTTCTGTGCGGTCCGCGTCGCTTTGTGATGCGGGATGTGGGGAATCCCCGCGCGACGTCACTCCCAGCAGAGAGGACGCTCGGTCTGCAACGCCGTTGTCATTCGTGCGGACACGCTTCCGCGCGATCGTTGCGTGAAGGGTCCGACCGGGCTCCTGTCTCTGCCGGTTGCCGTTCGTGAGGTTCGTCGTCGTGCTGTTTTTCTTTGAGATCAGGAGGAATCATGAGGATGCGAAGGATTCGAGTCGGCCAGCCATCGATGTACGGGAGTTTGTCTCGAGGCCGCGTTTTCCTCGGGCTGATCGTGTTCCTTCTCTGCGCCGGTCCGACGCTGCTCGCGCAATTCGCGCCGGCGATGAACGGACCGGCCGTCCATGCCGGACCGGCCGAGGTGATGGCCGGGCAGCGGATGGAACTGCTCGATGAGCAGGCGATGGTGAGATCGGTTCCGAACGCCAACGCGCTCGGCGTCGACAAAGTGCAGCCCGACTATCGCGCCAACGACCTCTCGCTCGAAGGAGCGGTGTCGGGATATTTCTCCAACGGACTGCTGCGGCTCACGGCCGACAAAGTCGCGAACAACAGAAGCAGCGGCACGTCGGGAACGCTGCGCCTGTCGTTGTGGGCCACCACGTACAAACCGGTGTATGGCTCGACGCTGACGTACCGGCTCGGCTACTACCAGTTCACGCAGCCGCTGCCGGCCGGCTACTACTTCGGGCCGGTCGATCGCACCGTTGCGTATGGAGGAGATCCTCCTCCCGGCACGTACTACATCACCATGACCGTCGACGAATACGACGGCAACAACACCTATCTCGACGGCTACTCGTATCACGACCTGGCGGTCTTCACGACCACGCACACATTCGGCGGAAGCCAGTGCGTGCCGGCAGCCATCACCGTGCAGCCGCAGCCGGCGACGGCTTCAGGCGGAAACGCGACCGTCTCGGTGGTTGCGACCGGCACCGCACCGCTGACCTATCAGTGGTACGTCGGCGCGAGCGGCAATACGGCCCAGCCGATCTCCGGCGCGACTTCGGCGACGCAGTCGCTCACGAACATCACGTCCAGCATCTCGGTCTGGGTGCGCGTCACGAACTGCGGCGGATTCGTCAACAGCAACTCGGTCGTGCTCACGCCGAACAACGTCGGCGGTTGTACGCCGAACGCCACCACCGCCTGTCTGCTCAACAACCGCTTCCGCGCGACGTTGCGCTATCGAAGTGCCTTCGACAACAACCCGGCCGACAGCTCCGCTCTGGTCAAGAGCGTGACCGGCTTCGCCACGTCGACGTACGAGACGGCCTTCTTCTACTTCAACAACCCGAACAACATCGAGATGCTCCTCAAGATCCTCGATCAGGGAAACACGAACGGAGCCGGGCAGCCGACCATCGCCGTGTTGTTCGGCTCCGCCACGCCGCTGCGGATCGAGTTGACGCTGACCGATACGAACACCGGCGCGGTGCGGGTGTACACGAACAACTTCGGAAGTCAGAGCGGGCAATCGGATTTCACGGCATTCGTGAAATGACATGAGGAACTGCGCCGGAACCTCCCGCGGAACGTGCGGGAGGTTCCGGCCAGCGTGCGATTCATCCGAGACCGAGGCGGCCGCCATCGACCGGCAACTCGACGCCGGCGATGAACGAGGCTTCTTTCGATGCGAGGAAGAGCACGGCGTTCGCGACCTCCTCGGGGCGGCCCGGGCGCTTCATCGGCACGCCGCTCGTGAATGCGTCGAGCAGGCCGGGCGTCGGCGTGAAGATCGGCGTCTCGATCGGACCGGGGCTGATGACGTTCACCCGGATGCCGCGATCGATCACCGTATTGCCGAACGTTTTTCCGATCGATCGCACGGCCGCCTTGCTGGCGCTGTAGACATTGCCCATCGCGTTGGCGAGATGTCCGGCCACCGAGCCGTTGAGGATGACCGATCCTCCGTCGCTCAGCAGCGGCAGCGCTTTCTGCAGCGTGAAGAAGAGTCCGCGCACGTTGATGGACATGACGTCGTCGTACATCTGTTCGCTGACGTCCGCGGTCGGTGCGAATTTCGCGATGCCGGCATTGGCGAAGAGCACGTCGATGCGGCCGAATTTCTCGCGGATGAGGGCGTAGAGACGATCGAGGTCGGCGCTGCTCGAAACGTCGGCTCGGACGGCCAGCGCCTTCGTACCGAGCTCCTGCCGGGCCCGGTCGAGCGTTTCCGGGTCGCGTCCGGTGATCACCACGTGCGCCCCTTCCCTCGCGAACGCCCTGGCGGTGGCCAGGCCGATGCCGCTGTTGCCGCCGGTCACCAGGACGATGTGGTCTGCAAATCTGTTCATCAGAACCTCCGCCACTTACGATAGGTGCGCCACTTACTTTTCGGAAGTACGCACTTTCGAGTAAGCTTGAGGCCATGAGCCTGAACGTCTCCAAGCTTCCGTCGCGCGGCAACGTCTTCAACGAGCAGTGTCCCTCCCGGGAGATCCTCGGCCACGTCACCGGGCGGTGGGGCGGTCTGATCCTGACCAGGCTGCAGCAGTCCACGCTGCGCTTTTCGGAACTGCGCGACGGCATCGGCGGCGTCACCGAAAAAATGCTCGCCCAGACGCTCCGCCACCTCGAGCGCGACGGGCTGGTCGAGCGGCGGAGTTATCCCGTCATCCCGCCGCACGTCGAGTATTCACTCACCAGCAGCGGCCGCGAATGCGCGAAACGCCTGGCCGCGCTCAATCGCTGGATCGAAGACCATGTGAAGGATGTGCTGAAGTGTCAGGCGAGACACGACCGCAAGGTCGCGTCATGAAGGTCGCATCATGAAAACAAGGGAGGCCGATCGGCCTCCCTTTTCGTGATCCGTTGCAGTAGGGGGGTTAGTGGTCGCGCATTTCGTCGCGCTGGCCGCTGCTGGTGCCGGTGGACGTGTCGCGATACTCGTACGCGCGGCGGATGAACGAACGGTCGCGATCGAATTCGCTGCCGTAGTCATTGCGGAGCTGCGTCTCGAGATCGTTGTTCCAGGTCGGGTACTTCGTCTTGTACTCCCGCTGTGCGGCGTAGCCGAAGCGGAAGGCCTGCTCGTGATTCTCGGCGCCATCCGATCCGCTCGCGGCCTGCTTGACGGTGTCGTCGACGTCCTGCTTCAGATCGCGGGCCTGGTCGGAGCCGAAGTCGCGCCGGGTCTGTTCCCAGTCATTGCCGAATGCCGCCTTCACTCGCTGCCAGGCACTGTCGTGCTCGTCCGTGTACCATTTCGGTCGATTCATACGTTCTCCTTCGCTGTTCAGAAGGAGCAAGGCGTGAGCCACAAACGCCTGCATTCACGGAGAGTTACACCGGCATCAACGTGGGCCGCTTGGCACGGATCCCATCGCCGGACGAACGCCCGCGCAGGTGCCGCCAGATCCACGGCAGAAGGTGCCTGCGGCACCAGGCGAGCTCCGCGCGCACGAGGTCCATCGTCGTCGGCGCATGCGCATCCGGAAACGGCTCGGCCCACGATTTGTCGAAGCCTTCGATGCCGAGCGCATGCGCGAGCGCTTCCGCAATCCGCGCATGCCCCTCGGCGTTCGCATGCAGGCGATCGTCGGACCAGAGTCGCGGATCGGTGGCCACCGGATACGCGGCGAGGTCGAGCAGAATCGCGTTCGTATTTCTGCACGCGTCGCGAATGGCGTCATTGAGTTGTGCCACCCGATCGCCGAGCACTCTCGCCAGCGGCATGACCGGCGTCAGATCGGGGAGCGTGAAGGTCAGCACCGTCGCGCCCGTCTCGACGAAGGCGCGCTGCATCGTTTCGAGATCGTGTTGAAACGCCGCGCGATCGAAGTGCCGCCGCAGCACGTCGTTCGTGCCGGCCACGACCGTCGTCAGATCGGGCTGCATCGACAACGCCGGGGCGAGCTGTTCCTCGAGAATCTGGCGCGTGGTGCGGCCGCGAATGGCGAGGTTCGCATACAACAGCGACCCCTGCCGCGCCGCGATGTGCTCGGCCAGGCGATTGGCCCAGCCCCGATAGCCGCCGCGGCCATCGGGATCGTCGAGCCCCTCGCTCGTGCTGTCTCCGATGGCGACGTATCGTTCGTAACGCTTCACGAGGCGAAAGTTAGCATGATGCGCATCACGAGAGCCGAGGAGCCGCCGATGCTCTCCGCTCACCGCACGAACTTCGCGAACAACTTCTCCACCGCCGCATCGAGATCGTGATCGACGCCGGTGTGCATCGGCGAGGTCTGCACGATCGTGCTGCGCGGAGCGACGAGCCAGTGGAAGCGCGCCCGTTGCGGCAGCGCGCCGATCGGCCCGGCCTCGGCGCCGCCGGCGCAGATGCGCGGGATCACATCGAGATACGGCTGCACGAGCGCCGGCTCGAGCTCGGGTGCGAGCGCGTGCAGTTTCCGCGCATCGAGATGAATGCGCGACTGCAGATACGCCGCGGTCGACGAGAAGAGAATCACGCCCGCGTTCACGAACTCGCCGCGGTCCACTCGCGGGACCACGCGCACGATCGCGTAATCAAAGCAGAAGCGTTCGCGCACGAACGGCCTCCTCCATCCACGCGCGCGGGGCCAGCAGCCGCGACTCGAGATAGGTGCGATACGCGGCGCGATGCGCGTCGGCATTCACGAACGACGGTTCATCGAGCCACTGCTCCGGAATCATCGCCACCACCTTCGCGATCGCCTCCGGCGTGAGCTTCGCCGCGAGCTCTTCATCGACCGCTTCGAGATCGCGAGCCCAGCGGAGCAGCACGTGCTCGCGAATGCCGGCAAACGGCGCGCGGCTGCGCTGCTCGTACCCGTCCCAGTTGTGATGAAAGATGAGCGACGCGCCGTGGTCGATCAGCCAGAGCTCGCGATGCCACACCAGCAGGTTCGTGTTCTTCGCGGTGCGATCGACGTTCGTCACCAGCGCATCGAACCAGACGATCTCCGAGGCCAGCCGCGGCTTTTCCTCGACCGGTTTCGAAACGAGAGGATCGAACGTGATCGAGCCCGGAAGATAGTCGAGTGCGAGATTCAGCCCCTCGCTCTGCCGCAAAAGATCCTGAATCTCCGGATCGGGCTCGGTCCTGGCCATGCGGGGATCGAGGTCGACGAAGACGATCTCCGGAACGCGCAGACCGAGGAGACGCGCCAGTTCGCCCGAAACGAGCTCGGCGATCAGGGCGCGGGGGCCTTGTCCGGCGCCGCGGAATTTGAGGACGTACGTGCCGTCGTCATCCGCTTCGACGATGGCCGGCAGCGAGCCGCCTTCGCGCAAGGGGGTGACGTACTCGGTCGCGTGAACCGTTCGAAGACTCATCCGCGCGTGATTATCACCGGCCGCGGGCTGGTTCGCGCGAATCGTGCGAAAGTGTGCGGCCGGTCATTGTCGCCGCGAGAATCCGACCCTACTTTGGATCGACGTTTGCGATGGCGGGGACAGCAGTTGATCGATCCCTGGAGGCTAATGTGAGGCAAGACAAGAAGTTGAAGGCAGGACTGGCAGCAGCGCTGGCAATCGCGACGCTCGCCGGAACGTCCGCTTTTGCGGATTCCCGTCCTCAGCGAGGGACGCGCAGCAGCGGCGGAGCGATTCGTCGCGAAGCGGGCGCGTCGCGTGCGCAAGGACAGCGCGGCAACAGTTCAGTGACGCGTGGCGAGTCACGACGCGGCGATGCTTCGGCATCGCGTCGCAGCGAAGCGTCGGTCGGTCGCGGCGATGCGTCGGCCTCGCGTCGCAATGAGGCTTCGGCCTCGCGTCGCAGCGACGGCGTGATCCGCCGCGGCGGCGAGGCGTCGCGCGGCGACATCACCGTCCGCGCACCGCGCGAAACGCGCAGCGGCGACAGCCGCGGTGGCCGCACGTACGAAAGCGATCGCAACCGCTCCCAGACGCAGCGCAACGGTCGTGAAGAGACGTTCCGCCGCGGTGGAGACAGCCGTTACCGCACCGGCAGCGGCTATCGCACCGAGCCGTATCACACGCGCGGCCGCGTCGAGCGCTACCAGCGCTATCGCGATGGCTATCGCGTGTGGGTCGGTGGCTCGCCGTATCCGTTCTACGTACCGTCCCGCTACTGGCATCGCGATCGGTTCCGCGTCGGTCTCTGGATCAGCCTCGGTGGCTACTACAACCCGCTCGGCTACTACGACTACTACGACGGATATCGCGACGGCTACTACGACGGCAATCGTTACGACGACCGCCGCTCGTACTCGCGCGGCGAGATCCGCGGCGTCGTCGAGAGCGTCGACGCGCGCCGCACGTCGTTCGTGCTGCGCAACGAAGACACCGGCGACTACATCACCGTACTTCCGCGCGCGCGCCGCGTCTACGTGAGACCGGGCGACTACGTCGAAGTCGACGGTACCTGGTCGCGTTCCGGAACGCTCACCGCGTACGACATCGACTGGCTCGACCGCGACGATCGCTACGACGAGTATTGATTCATCGGAGCTTTGTCTTGAAACGCGCCGGCATTGCGCCGGCGCGTTTTCATTTGTGATAGCCGTCGTGCAGTTTCACCGGCTTGCTCATGCGGCGCAGGCGCACGTTGAGCACTTCGACGAACACCGAGAAGCCCATGGCGAAGTAGATGTAGCCCTTCGGAATGTGGAAGTCGAGCCCTTCGGCGATGAGGGCCATGCCGATCAGCAGGAGGAAGCTGAGCGCGAGCATCTTCACCGTCGGATGGCGATCGACGAACGTGCTGATCGGTCCCGCCGCGAAGAGCATGATCACCACGGCCACCACCACGGCGGTGATCATCACGCCGAGGTCTTTGGCCATGCCGACGGCGGTAATCACGGAGTCGAGCGAGAAGACGATGTCGAGCAGCATGATCTGCACGATCACCGAGGTGAGCGTCGGTGCGACGCGCGCCACCGTGCCTCCTTCTTCCCCTTCGAGCTTGTCGTGAATCTCATGGGTGGCCTTCCCCATGAGGAAGAGGCCGCCGGCGAGCAGAATCAGATCGCGGCCGGAGATCGCGAAGCCGGCCACGGTGAACAGCGGCGCGGTGAGCTTGACGATCCAGGCCAGCGAGAGCAGCAGCAGGATGCGCATGATCATCGCCGCGGCGAGACCGATCGTGCGCGCCCGCCCCTGCTTGGCCGCGGGCAGTTTGCCGGCCAGGATGGAGATGAAGATGACGTTGTCGATGCCGAGAACGATCTCCAGCACCGTCAAGGTCAGAAGGGCGATCCATGCCTGAGGGTCGGACAACCAAGCCATGCCGTGTTTCTCCTGTTCGGGTCGGGTCGTGATTCGTGGCGCGGATTCTAACCTCACGAAACCCGTGATGCGGGACGCCGTCTCAGAAGGCGGGCAGATTCCGCGCCTGAATGCGGTTCTGTCTGCGGACCGAGTCTCAGCTCACAGGAGAAAACCGAATCGTGTCGAAAGTCATGCGCAGCATCGCCGTTCTCGTCTTCATCATCGTCAGCGCCCTCGGCGCCCTGGCTGCCGAGATGCCGGCCGTCGGAAAACCGGCGCCCGATTTCTGGCTGCGAAACGATCAGGGGAACGGCATGACGCTCGCGGATTTCCGCGGCAAGTGGCTGGTGCTCTACTTCTACCCGCGCGATTTCACGCAGGCCTGCTCGCTCGAGGCGCGCAATTTCGCGCGCGACTACGCGAAGTACGAGGCGGCGGGCGCGACCGTGGTCGGCATCAGCACCGATTCGCCGGAAGCGCACAAGGCGTTCTGCGCGAAAAACAAGCTGCCGTTCCGCCTGCTCGCCGATCCGCGCGCCGAAGTGGTCACGCTCTACAACTCCTTCACCCAGCTCAAGCTCGCCAAGATCGCGGAACGCAATACGTTCCTCATCGATCCGGACGGCAACGTCGCGAAGATCTTCACGAAGGTGAACCCGGCCAATCATTCCGAGCAGGTGCTCAAGGCGCTGGCGGAACTGCAGGCGGCGCCGAAGAAGAACTGATTCGGCGATACAGTCGCGCGTCGCCTTCGCCGGCGACGCGCGCGTACGCGGCCTCGAGTTTCGTCTCGAGCGCCGTGCCGGGCGGCATCTTCCACGTGTACACAAAGGTCGCCGCCGGCTCGTAGTCGGCCGGTTTCGATTCGAGCGCGAAAATATCGACCGGCGTTTTGAAGGCCACCGGGAAGTATCCGGTGGCCGCTTCGTAATTGCCGAGATCGATCAGCCGGTGCTCGATCGCGCCGTATGCGGATACGTGCCCGACGACGCCGATCGGCGCCGGGGGCGAGGAGCGGTCGAAGACCACCGGCACGAACGTCTGCAACGGCGTCGCGGCGTGCATCGGTGCGAGCGCACGCTCGATCTGCTTGTCGTGGCGCTTCCACCCGTCGCGAATGAAGAAGACGTTGCCGATCGCGACGAGCGCGAAGAGGATCGCCAGCGGTGCGCGTGCGAGTTTCGGCGTGAGCCACGGCAGCACCACGAGGTAAGGGAAAAGCAGGAAGCGCGCTTTCAGCACCAGATCGCCGTTCATGCCGATCGGCGCCGCGAGATAGAGCGCGATCGCGGCGAGCGTGATCGCCAGAAACGCATCGCGTGACGAGCGCTTCTCGACCAGCAGCGTCACGACGAACAGCAGCGCGAAGGTGATCCCGAGCATGAGGCCGAACGTCAGCTGGCGAAGATCGAGCGTGAACAGCACCATCACGCGGGCGAGCGGCTCCCACAGCAGCGCGCCTTTCCAGCTCCACATGCCGGATTGCGCGCCGGGCTGCATCGCGAACCAGCCGAGCAGCAACGTGGCCGGAACGAACGGCAGAAGGTCGCGCCAGTCACGCGAGGTGAAGAGCCAGCGCACGCCGCAGAACAGCAGTGCCACGGCGGTGGGAATCGGATGCGCGAAGTAGGTGAGCGTGAGGAGCAGCGCGCGTGCAAGGCGCGATCGCGCGGCGAGGGAGAACAGCATCAGCGCCGTGCCGAGGGTGAAGTTGTAGAAGCCGAGTTGCAGGAGCATGTGAAACGTGAGCGGCAGCGCGAGAATCGCGTAGACGCGGTTCCGTACATCGACTACGCCGCTGATCGCCCAGAGCGAGGCGATGAACGTCAGCACGATCAGGCTGACCACGAGCTTCTCGGCCATGACCGGCGGCGCGACCGACATCGCCAGGACCAGCAGCAGATGTCCGAGCCAGTTCGGATGCGGCCGCCAGTCGATTTCGTAGACCCGCGCGAACTCGGGCGTGCCCGCGAACAACTCGCGCATCACCATCGCGTTGTAGACATGCGCCGGCCCATCGCCCGTCGGCACATGCCCCACGCGCCAGACCGGCAGCAGATGCAACAGCGCCAGCGCGACAAAGAGAATGGTGAGCCGGCGCGCAGTCATCGGGTGGTGCGGATTGTAGGGGAGAGAGAATTCGACGCCGCATCACCCAACCTCCAGAATCTCCGCCAGTACTCCGGCGGCGGTGACTTCCGGGCCTGCGCCGGGTCCGGCTACGGTGAGGGGGACGGCGTCGTAGCGCGTGGTGCGGAAGATGACGATGTTTTCTCCGGCGCGCAAGCGGGCCAGGGGTTCGTGTTCTTCGAGCTCCCGCACGGCGGCGCGGGCGATGCCGTTGTGATACGAGGCGACGTACGCGAGGCGTTTGCCGCGTTCGGCGGTGACGAGTGGCGTGACCTCGACATCGGCGAGCGAGATGTCGACGCCGAGCTCGCGCAGCAGGATGACGAGCTTTGCGGCGACGTCGCGTCCCGAGAGATCGATCGTCGGGTCGGGCTCGGTCAACCCTTTTTCCTGCGCTTCGAGCACGGCATCGAAGAAGGTGACGCCCTCGCTCACGCGGGCGAGGATGTACGAGAGCGTGCCGGACAACACGGCGTCGAGCGACAGCAGTGCATCACCGGTGGCGTGCAGCTCGCGCGCGGTGCGCAACACCGGCAGCGCGGCGCCGACGGTCGTTTCGTAGCGCAGCGGAAGGCGGCGGCGTGCGGCGATGCGGCGCAGCCGCTGCCAGCGTGCCCCCTCTCCCGAGCCGGCGAGCTTGTTCGCCGTGACGATGCCGATGCCGCGCTCGAGCAGTGCTTCGTAGAGCGATGCGACCTCCGCGCTCGCGGTGACGTCGACGAACAGCGAGCCGGGATCGATGCTCTCCAGCGTCGAAGCCCAGTCGGTCTCGAAGCCGCCGCAGGCGCGCGCGTCATTCGTCACGCGCGAATTGGCGACGATGCGGATGCGTACCACGTCGCTGTTCAGCGCGCGCAGCTGGCGCACGAGCGCGCTGCCGACGTTGCCGGTGGCGCCGGCGATGACGAGCTCGGTCGGCTTCTTCGCATCGATGCGCGTGCCGCGTCGTTCGGGCGCGAACGTGTTGCGGATCGAGAGGCGAATGCCGCGCTCCGCGAGCGGCGGCAGCGTTTCGGGATGCAGCACCTTCGCCCCGTCGCGCGCGATCTGCAATGCCTCGTCGTGCGTCAGTCGCGAGTAGAGACGCGCGGTGTGCGTGGCGCGCGGATCGGCGGAGTAGATGCCGTCGACGTCGGACCAGATCTCGACTTCGTCGGCATCGAGCGCGGCGCCGATGATGGCGGCGCTGATGTCGCTGCCGCCGCGCCCGAGCGTGGTCGGAATGCCGTCGTGCGTCGCGCCGACGAAGCCGGTGACGACCGGAACCGCATCACCGAGACCCGCCAGCCGCTCGCGCAGACGCTGCCGCGTGGCGGGCAGATCGACGCGCGCATTTCCATGCGTCGCATCGGTGCGCACGACCTCGGTCGCATCGATCGCCACCGCGCGAACGCCGCGATGTCTCAACACCTCGGCGACGAGCGGAGCGGCCAGACGTTCGCCGATGCCGACGATCTCGTCGTGCTCCGGCGTGTTGCGCGCGCTCGTACGCCGCAGATGCACGTCGAGAAACTGCAGCAGCGTGCGGATCGTCGAGCCGCTGCCGTTCCAGTCGCGCGCCGTGAGGTCGTGAAGCAGCGACGCGTGGCGATCGCGAAGGATCGGGACGATCGACGGATCGCCGGTCGCGGCCGCGGCATCGAGTGCCGACGTGACGCCGGAGAGCGCCGAGACGACGACCACGACATTCGTCTGCCGCGCGCGCGACTGAATGATGTCGACGACGTTCGTCAGCGATTCGATCGAGGAGACCGAGGTGCCTCCGAATTTGAGCACGTGAGTCATGAGCGAACTCCTTTTTTTCGGGTGTCCTCGCCGCGCGTCAGCGCGGGAGTCCCCTGCTTCACGGAAAGCGATTCGGTGCCGGCGCGCGGGATCACGCGCAGGCGCGGCACGTTCGAGAGACGACTACGCCACTCCGTCACCACCGCGCCGATTTCTGCGGCGTCGATGAGAAACCCGTCGTGACCGTGTGGCGAGTGAATGCTGCGCAGCGTGGCGTTGGGAATCAGCAGCGCCAGCTCTTCCTGTTCGGCGGGCGGATAGAGGATGTCGCTGTCGATCGAGACGACGAGTGCCGGCTGGGTGATCGAGGCGAGCACGGTTTCGTACGCGCCGCGGCCGCGCGCGACGTCGTGCGAATCCATCGCGTGCGTGAGGGTCACGTACGTCTTCGCATCGAAGCGGGCCACGAGACGATCGCCGTGGCGCCGCAGCCACTGCTCCACCGCGAACGACCGGCCGTCATGAGCGCGTGCGAATCGCGACTGATAGCTGGCGTGGCTGCGGTACGTCGACATGGCGATCATCCGCGCGATGGCCAGACCACGGATGGGATCCAATGCAATGGCCTGGCGTTGTGCTTCGCTCCAGGCGATGGTCCAGGGAGAGTGGCGCCCGTTGGTGGCGATCGGCGCGATGGCCTCGACGGCGTCGGGGGCGGAGAGCGCCCATTCGAGCACCTGCATTCCGCCGAACGAGCCGCCGATGACGAGCTTCAGTCTGCGCACGCCGAGGTGACGCACGAGCGCGCGTTGCACGGCCACGATGTCGCGGACGGTGATGCGTGGGAACTCGCCGGCGGATGCAGATGGCCCGGTCGTGCCGTAGCAGCTGCCGAGAATGTTCGAGCAGATGAGGAAATCGCGAGCGGGATCGAGCGCGCGGCCGCTGCCGATGAGTGGCTCCCACCACTCATCGGCGTCGGCGTTGCCGGTCAGCGCGTGGCAGATCAGCACCGCGTTCGCGCGGTCCGCATCCAGGCGGCCCCACGTGCGATAGGCGACCGTCACGTCGTCGAGCACGCCGCCGTTTTCGAGGATCAGCGGAAAGGGGAGCGCGAACGTCGCGGTCACGCTGCGGCCTCGCGTCGAATGCGCCGGAACGCGCGCTCGAAGTCGTTGCGGATGTCGTCGATGTGCTCGATGCCGACCGAGACGCGCACGAGATCGGGAGTGACACCGCTGGCGCGCTGTTCGTCATCGGTGAGCTGCTGGTGCGTCGTCGACGCGGGATGAATGACCAGCGTCTTGGCATCGCCGACGTTCGCGAGATGCGACGCGAGCTCCACGTTCTCGATGAACGCGCGTCCCGCCTCGAGACCTCCTTCGATTCCGAACGCGAGCACGCCGCCGAACCCGTTGCGCAGATACTTGCTCGCGCGCAGGTGATACGGGTGCTCCTCGAGACCGGGGTAACTGACCCAGGTGACGTCGGGCTGCTGCTTCAGCCACTGCGCCAGCGCGAGCGCATTCTCGGAATGGCGCTGCACGCGCAGCGAGAGCGTTTCGAGACCCTGCAGGAAGAGGAATGAGTTGAACGGGCTGAGCGACGGCCCGAGGTCGCGCAACCCTTCCACGCGCGCGCGGATGATGAAGGCGATGTTGCCGAAGGGGCTCTTCGGCCCGAAGGTCTCGTAGAAGTTGAGACCGTGATAGCCGGGGGAGGGGGAGGTGAACGTCGGAAAGCGGCCGTTGCCCCAGTCGAAGGTGCCGGCGTCGACGATCACGCCGCCGATCGAGGTGCCGTGTCCGCCGATCCACTTCGTGGCCGACTGCACGACGATGTCCGCACCGTGCTCGATCGGCCGGGCCAGATAGCCGGCCGCGCCGAACGTGTTGTCGACGACGAATGGGATCCCATGTTTTTTCGCGACCGCGGCCAGCGCTTCGAAATCCGGCACGTTGAACCGCGGATTGCCGATGGTCTCGACGTAGATCGCTTTCGTGCGTGCGTCGATCTTCTCTTCGAACGCGGCCGGATCATCGCCGTCGACGAAACGCGTCTCGATGCCGAGGCGGGGGAAGGAGACCTTGAACTGGTTGTAGGTGCCGCCGTAGAGGAACGACGTCGAGACGATGTTGTCGCCTGCTTCGGCGAGCGTGGTCAGGGCCAGGAGTTGTGCGGCCTGTCCCGAGGCGGTGGCCAGCGCGGCCACGCCTCCTTCGAGGGCGGCGATGCGCTTCTCGAAGACGTCGCTGGTCGGATTCATGATCCGCGAATAGATGTTTCCGAACTCCTGCAGCGCGAAGAGGCGCGCGCCGTGCGCGGCGTCGTCGAAGACGTAGGAACTGGTCTGATAGATCGGAACGGCGCGCGCGTTCGTCCCCGGCGCCGGCTCCTGTCCGGCGTGCACCTGCAGCGTCTCGAAGCGGAGATTCTGGTTTCCGTTGCTCATCTGGAATGTCCTTTTCGTTCGTGATTTCGCCGAAATGAAAAAGCCCGCCGGACCCGGTGCCGGGCGGTGGGCTTGGGCGAACGATCAGGGGTTTCTGAGGTTCGGAAACGAGGGATTCGTTTCGCTCCACCGCGCCGGCGCTGTGCCGCGGGTGGAGGTCTGTGAGAGGAGCTACACCCGCGCTAGCGCATACGCATGCACATGCCCATACACATGGAGGAAATGTGTGCGGCAGTGGCGCGGGCGCTGGTGGCGTAACTCATATCGGCGCGGTGATGATGGGGGTGCGGCGCGCGCGCTGTCAAGTGACGGAATGGAAAGCGGCGGTCCGCATCGACGGGCCGCCGCTTTCTTTTCGTAAGTGTCAGAGCCTCACTTCGTGTAGTTCATTTCGGAGATCGGGGCGATGCGCCACCACTCCAGACCGCCGGTCGTTTCGAGCCGCGGGTACATCAGCTCGATGTAGCTGTCGCGCACGTTGCCGCCGCCGAGAATCATCTCCAGGATGCGCGCCTTGCTGGCGTTCGTGTAGAGATCGACGCCGTCGACTTTCGTGTCGTGGAGATCCCAGAACGTCGCCGCCACGCGCAGCTCGTTTTTCTGAATGTCCTTGCAGACGCTGCTCGCCAGCGCTTCGCCGTTGTAGGACATGCCCCAGCTTCCGCCGGAGAGATCGCGCTCGACGTTGGCCCACCACGAGACGAAATGCGCGAATCCTTCCGAAAGGGCGAGTCCCTTGCTTGCGCACTTCGGCCACTCGTGATATCCGCCGCTGCCGTCCGGCATGCCGCCCCAGTATTCGTACATCAGCTCGTGCCCGAGCTCGTGCTTGATGGTGCGGTTGTTGGTGGCCTTGGCCACTTCGATGTGCACGGTGCCGTTGAGCGTGCAGCTGCCGCAGTCATCGGTGCCGGGATAGATCACGCGGATCGGCTTGTCGCGCAGCGGCGAGAAGTTCGCGTTCATCAACTTCGAATAGAGGTCGTAGCCGCTGCGATGCAGTTCGCCGAGGCCCGGTGCGGTCTGATTGAGATCGATCCACCATGGACCGTAGTCGTACGACTCGCCGTTGCCGATGTTGAACGTCGGGAAGACGAACTGGTACTTCTTGCCCTTGCTGTTCAGCAGATCGAAGTAGCGGTTGGAGGGATAGAGCACCACGCGCGCGCTGGCGAGTGCCGGCAGCTTGGCGGCGAGCTTCAGGGTGAAGTGGAACGAGGCGTCGTTGCCGACGGTGTCGCGCAGACCGGTGTCGACATACGTGCCGAGGGCGCCGACGAAGAGCGCCGCGCGCCAGCCGGCCGCCGGCTGAATCTTTCCCTTGGTGTCGAGCCAGCGGTACTGCCCTTGGATGACCTGCGTGAACGCGTCACCGCGCGGCATGAGGCGTTTGAGCTGCGCATCTGCCTGCGGCTCTTCCGGCTCTGCCGGCAGGAAGATCTCTTCGCCGCCGGTCGGATCGGGGATGCCGCCGATGCCGCGCTCGACCGGGAATGCTTCGCCGATGCCGTCGATGCTCTCGAGCGATTCATGGAACAGCGACTCGTACTCTTCGAGCTGCGCGACGAGATTTTCGGCACGTCCTTCTTCCGCGACGCGGAGGAACAGCGGCACGAACGTGTCGTACTTTTCGAGGCCTTCCGGATCGCTGACGGCGCCGCGAATCATCATCGCGAATTTCCCCGCGGCGTGCGCGCGGCCGAAGATCTCGATGGTGGCCTTGCTGCCGGCCGGCATCTTCAGCACCGGCGGCCAGACGAACAGAATCGGCTCGTCTTCGCGATCGGGTGCTTTGGTGTTGTCGTACGCGATTTGAACCGGCTCGTCGTAGCCGTTCGTCAGTTCGACGATGATCGAGATGTTCTCTCCGGGCATGAGGCCCGGATCGTTGGGAATGACCGCCGTGACGAGGCTCGCCGGCTCCGATGCGGTGGCCAGACCACCTGCGATGAGAGCAACGAGGAGAGCCGTGACGTACAGAATGCGTTTCATGCAGATCCTCCGACTGGTTTGCGACTGAGAAGCTTCAGTCACCACCACGAACGGAATGCATCCGCACGATCGATCATCGACGCGAAAAAAAAATCACGACGCCGGCGAAAGCTCGCGGCGCAGCCACGCGGTGGCGAAGCGCGTTTCGCGTCCGACGGTGGCCACCGAGAGTCCGAGCGCCTCGGCGGTCTCCTCGACGCTCAGCCCCGCGAAGTAGCGCAGTTCGAGCACGCGCGCTTTCCGCTCATCCTCGGCGGCCAGGGCACGGAGCGCGTCGTCGAGGGCGATCAGATCGGCCGGTTTTCCCGCCGCCTGCTCCTGCGCGGAGTCGAGCGAGATCAGCGTCGCGCCGCCGCCGCGCTTCTCCGCCTGTCTGGCACGGGCATGATCGACGAGGATGTTGCGCATGATCGCCGCGGCCGTCGCGAAAAAGTGCGTGCGGTTGTTCCACTGCGAATCGTCGGCACCCGCGAGCCGGATGTAGGCCTCGTTGAGCAGTGCCGTCGGCTGCAGCGTGTGATCCGGCCGCTGCGAGCGCAGGTACGCAACGGCGATTCTGCGTAACTCCTGATAGACGTGCGGGACGAGATCGTCGATGTGCGTCATTCCGCCGGGCCTTTCCTCCGGAGTGCATTCCGGCGCCGCGCGAGCGATGCGAGCTGCTCGCGCAGGAACGGGCTGTCGAGCTTGCGCCGCGCGAAGTCGTTCCACCACGTGCGTGCGCTGCCATACCATCGCGCCGCATCCGCATCGTGGCCCTGCCGGCGGGCGACGTCTCCCGAGAATCCGTAGCAGAGCGCGACGTCGCGCACGTCGAGCGGCCGTCCCTCGGTCATCACGATCTGCGACGCGAACTCACGGCAGAGACGCGCATCGTCGGCTGCTCCCTCGACGTCGCCGAGAGCGAGGCGAATCGCGCCGCGATCGGTGTGCGCTTTCGTGCTGTCGCGGCGGCTGATCGAACGACCGCGATCGCCCGTGCGCATGGCCGTGATACGCCGCACCGCTTCGTCGTGCCGTACGAGCGCGTTGCGGAGATCGCCCGCCGCGGCCGTGGCGTTCGCGTAGGCGACGCGCGTCAGCGCCGCGAACAGCGTGGCCTGAAAATTCGAAGGATCGGCGCGGCGCGCTTCTTCCAGCTCGTCGAAGATCGCCTCGAACATCGGCAGCGCGCGCGCCGGATCGATCTCGCGCCACGTGTCCGCCACCTGCAGCTTCGCGAGCAACACGGAGATGCGAATCGAGAAATCGGAAGGATCCGCTTTCGCCAGCTGCTCGGCGAGACGCAACGACTCTTCGTATTCGAGGAGCGAGAGGCGCGGCTGCATCCCTTCGGAGGCGAACGGACTGCGCAGCGCGTCGCCGCGATCGTTGTGAATGGTGACGATCTGCCGGAGGTGGGAGGTGCGATCGGGCTCGGCCGCGGCGAGCTCCTTCGTCGCGCCGAGGGCGATGCCGAGGGCCTCGAGACACTCCTTCTGCCGGCTGGCGAGTTTGTACACGTGCCCGACGCGGCTCGCGGCCCACGCCACCGCGGTGCTGGCGCGCAGGCCGGGATGCAGGCGCGCCTCGTCGACCGCGATGGCCATGGCCCTGCGATAGGCCCCTTCGGTCGCAACGATGTTGCCGCGCCGCAGCGCCAGGTCGCCGCGGCGCATCAACACTTCGAGCTGATCGCCCGGTTGTCCGAAACGATTGGCCAGCGTCGCCGCCTGCTCCACGTGCGGATCGGCGACATCGCTCTTTCCCGCGGCGGTGAGGATGTCGGCCATCCTGAGATGCGACTGCAGCACGGCTCGCGCTTCGTCGGCGTCATCGATGGCCGAGCCGCTCGCGGTCTCGCGCAGCGCCAGCGATTTGCGATAACTGCCCAGCGCGTCGTCGGTGCGGCCGAGATTCGGATTGCGCGGATTGCCGAGCACGTCGCCGACTTTCTCGTAGGCGGCGGCGAGCTCCATCTGCAGTTGTGCGTCGTTGCGCGCCTCCTGCGAGAGGTTGTCGAGGTACTTCAGCGCGGTGCGCACCACCAGCTCGCGAGCGCGCGTGGAGCCGGGCAGGTCGCGAATCTCATCGTGAAAGTCGAAGAGAAACGTGTTGGCCAGCCCGCGTACCTGCTGAAAGCGCCTCTCCGCGCGGCGCGCCTGCCACATCGTGCCGACGATGCCGGCCACGAGCGACAGTGCTACGAGCACCGCGGCGGCGACGGCCGCGCGATTGCGGCGAATGAATTTTCCGGCGCGATAACTCCACGCGTCGCCGCGGGCGAGCACCGGATGGCCGTGGAGAAATCGCTCCACATCCTCGGCCATCCGCTCGACCGATGCGTAGCGCCGCGCCGCATCTTTGCGCAGCGCGGTCGAAACGATGTTGTCGAGATCGCCGCGCAGCGAACGCGCGACGCGGGGCGCGGCGTGCTCGCTCGGCAGGGGAGAACGCTCCTCGCAGATCACGCGCACGAACTCCGGCAGCGTGTACGCGCCGAACGTATGCGCGCGTGCGCCGGTCAGCAATTCGAAGAGCACCGCGCCGAGCGAATAGACGTCGGTCGACGTCGCCACCGGCTCGCCCCGCAGCTGTTCCGGGCTGGCGTAGTCCGGCGTGAGGGCGAGCTCGCCTTCGCGCGTCAGCAGCGTCGATGCGCCGGGGGCGATGAGCTTGGCGATGCCGAAGTCGAGCAGCTTCACCGTGCCCTTCGCGTCGACGAGGATGTTGCCCGGCTTGAGATCGCGATGCACCACCAGCTGCGTGTGCGCGAAGTGCACGGCGTGGCAGACGGTGATGAAGAGGCGCAGACGTTCGGCCAGGCTGGCGTTGCGGCTCGCGCAATGCTCGGTGATCGGCACGCCTTCCACCGCTTCCATCACCAGAAACGGCACGCCATCGTCGGTTTCGCCGCCGTCGAGCAGGCGGGCGATGTTCGGATGATTCAGCTGCGCGAGGATCTGCCGTTCCTCGACGAAGCGGCGGCGCACGTGCTCGCTGTCGAGATGCGCGCGAATCAACTTGAGCGCGGCCCGCTGGCGAAACGCGCCGTCATCGCGCTCGGCGGCATAGACGGCACCCATGCCTCCGCGACCCAGCACGCCGGTGATGCGCCAGGCGCCGAGATGGCGCCCGATCCAACGCTCTTCGAGCGCGGAGGTGACGGCGGTCGTCCCTTCACCGATGAGGTCGGAGATGAACGTGCTGTCGGTCCCATCATGCGCGAGCAGGCTCTCGATCTCGCCGCGCAACTCCGGATCATGCGCACACTCCGCGTCGAGCACGGCCGCCCGCTCGTGGAGAGGAAGATCCGCGACGCGCAGGAATAGCTCCTGAACGAGCCGGAGGCGCGAATCGGATGGCATCGAGCCGGCGATTATAGGGTGCTCATGCGACACTCTTGGTGTATGTCGAAAACCGTCTGGATCACCGGCGCCTCCTCGGGAATCGGCGAGGCGCTGGCCGTCGCCTGGAGCCGCCGCGGCGCGCGGGTCGTGTTGTCGGCGCGCAACGTCACCGAGCTGGAGCGCGTGCGCGCGGCGTGTGCGAATCCGTCGACGCAGCTCGTGAAGCCGCTCGATCTCACCGACGGTGCGGCCATCGATCGTGTGGCCCGCGAAGTGTTGAGCGAGGTCGGCTCCATCGACGTGCTCGTCCACAGCGGCGGCGTGAGCCAGCGCTCGCTCGCGGCGGAAACACCGCTCGCCGTCGATCGCGCCATCATGGAGCTGAACTACTTCGGCACGATCGCGCTGACGAAGGCCGTGCTGCCGTCGATGCTGGCGCGGAAATCGGGAACGATCGTGCCGATCACCAGCGTTATCGGCTACGTCGGCATTCCGACGCGCTCGGCATACGCCGCATCGAAACACGCGCTGCACGGCTTCTTCGAGGCGCTGCGCGCGGAGACGGCGAAGGACGGAATCCGGGTGACGATCGCGGTGCCGGGCTACATCCGCACGAACGTGTCGCAGAACGCGCTCAAAGCGGACGGCAGTGCATACGGCAAGCTCGACGAGACGCACGCGAAGGCGATGCGGCCGGAAGAGGCGGCGCCGGTGATCATCGATGCGGTGGAACGGGGAAAGCACGAGGTGCGCGTCGGCGGGAAAGAAATTCATGCGGTGCTGCTGCGCCGCCTTCTGCCGGGACTCGTACGACGCATGATGCGCGTGAAATGAAGGAGAGCCAGTGAATCAGGAGTGGAAGCGCATCGGAGTGTTGCTGCTGTTGTCGTCGTTGCTGTGCGGTGCCGCCGCGATGTCGGTGCAGGCGAGTGACGAAGACGATGTGCGCGCCGCGCGCACGGCCATCGTCGAGGCGGCGAAAGCGAAAGACCGCGCCGCGCTCGAGCCGTGGCTGGCCAGCGACTTCACGTTCATCCATGGACGCGGAAACGTTCTCGATCGCGCGCAATACCTCGCCGAGGCGACGGCCAGGGGGCCGCAGCCGGCCATCGAGTCGAGCGACGAGAAGCTGACCATCTACGGCGGCCACACCGCCGTACTCGTCTCGCGCGGAAACATCCGGACCACCGACACGGAGACGAACGTCCGCTCGACGCAGATCTTCGTGAAGAGCGATGACAAGCACGACAGCCGCTGGCAATGGGTATTCGGACAGCAGACGCTGCTGCCGGTGCGGCCGAAGGCGGCGGCCATCGATCCGAAGACGCTCGAGGCGTATGCCGGAACGTATCGTCTCAAGGCCGGCCGGCTGATCGTGGTGTTTCGCCGCGGCGATTCGCTCTTCGTCGAGATCTCGGGGCGGAAGCCGGGCGAGTTGATTCCGCGCGAAGGCGACGAGTTCCTCTGGTTCAACCCCGATGTCAATGCCGAGGCGGTGTTCGTCTTCCATCGCGATGCGAATGGAAAGATCAAAGACGTCGCCTTTCTGCAGGACGGCCGCGAGGGATGGCGCGCGCAGCGAATCGATTAACAGCCTCGTGCGGATGCATTTCGTTGTGCGCAAAACGGTTCGCAGGCGAGTGCTCAGATTGCGTTGCACGGGGGCTGTGGAAGCGTGTGGAAATCCGTCGAAAATGTAACAGCGAAAACTGTTGCGCGCGCTGATCCTCGGACCTACGTTGAAGCTCACCTCAGCGCGGATGCTTGATCGCAGATGTCAACGCGCGGAGGTGGCCGAGAAGGACGCGATCAGTCATCGAGGCAACGGTTTCCGGACGAACGCTCTATCGCGGATGTCAACGTTCGGGAGCCGGTCGAGAAGGTGCGATGGACCTTCGAGACAGCGGTTGCTGCACGGACGCTTCATCGCGGATGTCAACGTGCAGGAACCGGTCGAGAAGGTGCGATGAGCCTTCGAGACGACGGTTGCTGCACGAACGCTCTATCGCGGATGTCAACGTGCGGAAGCCGGGGTTGCGAAGGCGCGATAGGCCTTCAAGACGACGGTCCCTGCGCGAATGCTTCATCGCAGATGTCAACGCGCGGGAACTGAGTTGCGATGACGCGATGGGTCATCGTGGCGAACATTGGCGCGAATGCTCTCTTGTGGCTGTCAACGCGCTGAGAACGACTCCGAGGGGCAAGAGTCCTCGGAGTTTTTTTTGTTCGGGTCACAGGCACGAGGGACGCTCCGCAGGCAGGGGATCCCGTGCTGACGCACGGGATGACACGAACGCACGCGCTGACACGAACGCACGCGCTGACACGGCAACCGATTTCAATTTTCAATTTTCAATTTTCAATTCCCAACGTCCCACCTGCTATCGTGAAACCCGATGCGCTCCTCTCTCCTGATCCTGCTGCTGCTCTTCGCCTGCCGCGGTGAGCGTGCCGGCGAGATGGAGCAGGTGGCGAAGGAGACGCTCTCCGCCGTGCGGGCGAAAGAACTGGTCAAGGTGCAGGTGCGGCTCGAGAAGCCGGAGCCGCCTTCGGCCGCCGACCTCGAGTTGCGCAAAAAGATCGAAGACCGCATCCAGCAGGAAGACGTCGGCACGATCACCGAGTCGACCACCGACGCCGGCCACTACGACCTCACGATCGAAGTGGCGTCGACGAACGAATCGATCCCACGCGTGCGCGCGATTCTTCGCGACGCCGGCGTCGCCGAACGTTCGACGGTGCGCGTCGAGACGAAGCAGTGACGCCGCGCCGGCTCAGACCCGCACGTATTCGTAGTCGACCGGCATGTTGTTGATGCCGCGCTCCGGCGGTGCGATCCAGTTCGCGACCTTGCCGGCCTCGTACACCGGATGCATCACCGAGGCGACGAACGCCTGATCGTCGGGCGTCGGAATCCACGACCGGATCCCGGCGGCGAACGCTTCCGGCGCGATCGGGTTGCCGGCCGGATCGGTCGGCACGTTCGCCCACGCGCCGACGGTGCGGCGGAACCGGGGGCTCGGCAGCGCGAGACGGAAATCGAAGCCTGCTTTCTCGATGATCTTGTTCCAGCGCTTCACGCCGTTCTCGCAGTCGCGGATGTACGAGGAGCGCATCACTTCGTTCATCGCATTGCGCATCGAGACCGATTCGTTCTTCACGCCGCCGTTGCCGTCCGGCACGGTCAGCGTGTATTCGCCATTCGCCTCGTGCTCGTCGTAGAGCCCTTCGTCGGGGCGTCCTTTCAGTCCGTTCGCGAAGTAGCTCGCCGCGTTCGACGAGATCTCGGAGCCGAACAGATCGAGCGCGCTCGAGAACCAGAAGTTCATGTACTTCTGAATGGTCTGCAGGTCGATCGCGCCGGCGGCGCGGATCTTGGCTGGATCGTCGGTCTTCAGCTCCTGCATCACCTCGGTGGTGCGCTTCACCACGCGGCCGATGCCGGTGTCGCCGACGAACATGTGATGCGCTTCTTCGGTGAGCATGAACTGGCAGGTGCGCGCGAGCGGATCGAAGCCGCTCTCGGCGAGCGCCTTCAGCTGGAACTTGCCGTCGCGATCGGTGAAGTACGCGAACATGTAGAACGAGAGCCAGTCGTTGATCGGCTCGTTGAACGTCGAGAGGATGCGCGGCTTGTCGGCGTCGCCGGAATGGCGCTCGAGCAGCCCTTCCGCTTCCTCGCGGCCGTCGCGGCCGAAGTAGGCGTGGAGGAGATAGACCATGGCCCAGAGATGACGTCCTTCCTCGACGTTGACCTGGAAGAGATTGCGCAGGTCATAGAGCGAAGGCGCGGTCTGGCCGAGTGCGCGCTGTTGTTCGACGGAGGCCGGCTCGGTGTCGCCCTGCGTGACGATCAGGCGTCGCAGCGTCGAGCGGTGTTCGCCCGGCACGACCGGCCAGGCCGGCTGGCCGATGTTGTCGCCGAAGCCGATGGTGCGGTTCGGATCGTGATCGGCGAGGAAGATGCCCCAGCGGTACTCCGGCATCTTCACCATGCCGAACGTCGCCCACCCCTCGCGATCGACGGAAGTCGCCGTGCGGAGGTAGACGTCGCTGTTCGAAAAGACGGCCGGTCCGAGGTCTTTCCACCAGTCGAGAAACCGCGGCTGCCAGTGTTCGAGCGCGCGCTGCAGCGTGCGGTTGTTCGAGAGGTCGACGTTGTTCGGAATCTTCTCGTCGTAATTGATGGCCGCCATGATCAAACCCTTTCCCACGAAAACCGCGGTTTCGTTCCGCTGCCGAACAGCTTGAGCGCGCCCTGCTCGCCGACGGCGTTCGGGCGGATGAAGATCCAGTTCTGCCAGGCCGAAAGGCGGCCGAAGATTTTCGTCGCCAGCGTTTCGTTGCCGGCGAAGCGCAGGCTCGCTTCCATGCCGGTCAGCGCGTCGGGCGAAAGCGAGGCGCGTTCTTCGATCGCCAGACGCAGCTCGTCGTCCCAGTCGAGTTCATCCGGTGCGAACGTGACCAGCCCCATGTCGAGCGCGGTTTCGGCGTCGAAGCGCGTTTCCCGCTCGAATGGCGGCGCCGCGCCGAAGCGCGTTTCCAATCTGGTCAACCCGTTGACCATCGGCAGCGGGCCGAAGTTCATCGCGCTCAGCGCGACCTCCGGCCCGTTCTCCTCGGCCAGAAGCATGTACGAGCGATCGGCCGCGAGCGCGAGCTCGAAGAGCGTGCCGGCGAAACAGGAGCCCGGCTCGACGACGGCGTAGATGCTGCGCGACGAGACATCGAGACGGGCGATCGTGCGGCGCAGCGCCCCGATCGTTTCGCGCACGAACCAGTGCTCCTTGTGCTGATCGAGCGCGCGATCGATGCGCAGAACGGCCTCGATGTCGCCGCGGGTCTTCACGATCCACATGCCTGCCTCGCGCACGTTCGTGCGGAGGTGGAGGATCGCGTCATCGAGTTGGCGGGCAAAGGCGAGCGGCCACCATGCGGCGCCGCGTCCGACGATTGCGTCGGGCTCGGTCGCTTCATCCGCCGGTGGCGCGTCGACGGTGATGGTGATGGTGCGCGCGTCGCCGTCGATGGCGACATCGACGTGTTCGTAGTGAATGCCCTGGTCGTCGAACGTGCGCTGAAGCGGCGTGAGCGCGATGCCCTGCGCCTCTTTCGGGCGATCGGTCTGCGCCGCCAGCGCCTGCGCGCGTTCCTGAATTTTCTCGGCGAAGAGGCGAGGCGGCACGACTTCGTCGACCAGGCCCCACGTTTTCGCCTTCGCTCCGCCGAGTCCTTCGGCGGTGGTGCAGAAAACGTCGGCGAGATCGCGGCGCACTCTCCGTTTGTCGACGAGGCGCGTCAATCCGCCCGTGCCGGGAAGCACCGCCAGCAGCGGGACCTCGGGGAACGACACCGTCGACGAGCGATCGTCGACCAGCACGATCTCGTCGCAGGCGAGCGCGAGCTCGTATCCGCCGCCGGCGGCGGTTCCGTTCACCGCGGCCAGAAACTTGAGGCCGGAGTGCCGCGACGAGTCTTCGATGCCGTTGCGCGTCTCGTTGGTGAACTTGCAGAAGTTCACCTTCGTGGCGTGCGTCGCTTTCGAAAGCATGTAGATGTTCGCGCCGGCGCAGAACATCCGTTCTTTGGCGGAGGCGATGACGACCGCGCCGACTTCCGGATGTTCGAAGCGGATGCGGTCGAGCGCGTCGCGCAACTCGATGTCGACGCCGAGGTCGTACGAGTTGAGTTTCAGTTTGTAGCCTTCGTCGATGCCGGCGTCTTCGTTGACGTCCATGGCAATCGTGGCCACGGGACCGTCGAAGGTGAGCTTCCAATGCCTGTACGAGCCGGGCTCACGGTCGAATGTGATCATGCGCACCTCAAGAATGTGACGCGGAATTATATTTCCGGTTCGAGGCCACGCAAGACCTCGCGCACCGACTGGTCGATCGTTTTTCCGGTGGTGTCGATGCTGACATCGGCGCGTCCGTAGAGCTCGCTCCGCTCCGCGAGGATGCGCCGCAGGTCTTCCATCGCCTGTTGCGAGCCGGCCATCGGGCGTAGATCCCCCTGCGCCAGCACGCGCTGCATGTGCTCCTCGGGGGTGGTCCGCACCCAGACCGTGACACAGGAGCGGAGGAGCAGCTCGTACGTCGCCGCCTCACTGACGAGACTGCCGCCGGTGGCCACCACGAAGCGCGGATGCTGCTCGAGCAATTGCTGCAGCGCCTGCAGTTCGTATCGCCGATACGCCTGCTGCCCGTAAAGCTCGATGACCGAGCCGAGCGCGGTACCGGAGAGCCGCTCCACCTCGCGATCGAGCTCGAAAAACGGGATCTCTTTCGCGGCGGCGAGCGCGCTGCCGAGGGTCGTTTTTCCCGCGCCGCGCAAGCCGACCAGCGCGATGCGGTCGTGACGATGCGTGTCTTTGGTCAATGAATTGACCATCAGCTCGAGCTGCTCCCGGGTCAGACGCGAAAGCAGCTGCCGCACGAGCGCCGACTCGGCCGGTTCATCCTCGACGAGCCGTGCCAGCGGCAACCCGAGCGCCGTGGCGATGTGCCGCAGCAGCACGATCGAAACGTTCCCCTTGCCCGATTCGAGCTGGGTGAGATACCGCTCCGAGACCCCGGCGTGATGCGCGAGCAGACGGCGCGACATCCCGCGCCGCGCGCGCTCGGCGCGAACGCGGTTCCCGAACTGGCGAAGGAACTGCGGGTCTCTCAAAACGACCGGAATTATAGTTCGGGAAGGCGAGCGCGAGCCGTCTACGCCACCGTGCGCGTGTGGAACAGCTCGAGCGTCTCCACGTCGTCATCGCTCACCGGCGTGAGCGCGGTGTCCATGTAGTCGTAGCGGCGCGGGTCGTACTTCACCTTCATGTAGATCAGGCGCAGGCCGCAATACAACTTCGCCCAACGCAGGAACCGGACGATCGATCCGAGCCAGTACTTCGGATAGAACGAGAAGGGCGACTCGATCTCGAAGCCGGGCCGGCGATCGCGGCGCGACTTGCGGCGGAACAGCCCTGCTTCGAGCGGGTGTACGCCTTCGATGTGAATCGAGCCGCCGAACCACATCATCAGCAGGATGGCGTTGCTCGCGCTGGCGCGCTTCGCGGTGAGCCGGCGCAGCACCGCTTCGACGTGTTCCTTCGTGTAGTAGGTCTCCCACGCCATCCGATACGTCGCTTCCCACTCTTCCTTCGACATCTTCGGATGCGCGGTGCAGACGTGATTGAGGTCGTACTTGTTGAGATCGGGATCGACCTCGACTCCCTTTTTGACGAGCGTCTGGTGATCCTCGGATCCGGGCAGCGGCGTGAGGAAGAAGAACTCCAGCACGTCCACCGGCAGCTCGCGTTTGATGATCTCGAGATCGTGGCGGATCGATTCCGGAGTGTCGTTCGGAAAGCCGAGGATGTAGCCGGCGTACGTGATCACGCGCGCCGACTTCCACGCCAGAAGCATCTTTCGATACTCGGTGATCTTGTTCTGCCGCTTCTTCGCCCCGACCAGCGAGTCGGGGTTGATGTTCTCGAGCCCGATGAACACGCGACGCACGCCGGCCTTCGCACACTTCTCGATGAAGCGTGGAATCTTGTGGCAGAGCGTGTCCACCTGGATGATGAAATGGATCTTGATCCCTTCGGCGCGCAGCGCGATGAGGCGGTCGAGGATCGCTTCCCAGTCGGAATTGCGGGCGAAGTTGTCGTCGGTGATGAAGAACGAGTGCAGCCCCTGCGCGACGTTCGCGCGGACGATGGCTTCGATGTCATCGGGCGAACGGCGCCGCGACTTGCGGCCCTGCACGTTGATGATCGTGCAGAACGAACATTGAAACGGGCAGCCGCGTCCCGCGTCGAACGACGTCACACCGCCGGCGGTGCGCCACGCGCGCAGGGCGGTGATGAGCGGAATCGGCGTTCCTTCGATTCCGGGGAGATCGTTCATGTAGTTGTAGAGCGGTTTCAACTCGCGTTTGTAGGCGTCGAGCAGCACTTCCTCGAGGCGCCCTTCCGCTTCGCCGGCGAAGACGGTGACGCCCATCCGCTTCGCTTCCTGCAGCCCGGCATCCTGTCCCTGCAGCATGCTGATCACGCCGGAAACGTGGAAACCGCCGATGGCGACCTGGATGCCGCGCGCGCGCAGCGGCCGGGCGAGATCGAGCGCACGGGGGAACTGATTCGACTGCACGCCGACGAGCATGACCATGCCGTGGCCGGCTTCTTCGATCATTCGCGCCAGCGCCTCGGGACGGATGCGCGTGTTGGTCTCGTCATACGGATGGATGTCGAGCTCGGCATCGCCGAGGATGCGGCGTGCCTGGCAATCGAGCGCGAGACCGTAGAGTGCGGCCAGTGAGTTCGACGGAATGGCCGAACGGAACCACTGAATGACGTAGCCGTCGTCGTCGTAATGCGACGGCTTCACGAGCACGAGACAAAAGCGTTTCTGCACAGATGCAGTCATCCCGGGGTTCCTCTCTTGTGAATGCGCGCATGATACGCGCGAATCGCCTGCTATTGCCCTCCGAGCACGCGCTTCTGCATTTCCTTCACCGCCTCGACGAGCTGCGTCGACGGCGCGGTGTCGGCGTTCTGCAGACGATCGAGCAGCGAGCGCAGCGATTCCGCGAGCTCCGCGCGATGCTCATCGTCTTTCTGCCGGCGGTCCTCTTCGACCATCCGCAGCAGCTCGTACACCTTCATCGATTCGCCGAACTGCGCGGCCAGCCCTTCAGGCGGCGTCTGCACGCGCGGATCCATCTGCAGCACGAGCGTCTGCACGAGTGACTGGCCGCCGGTCGTGAGCCGCACCGTGTACGTGCCGGGCAGCGCGAGCGGCGAGGTCGCGTTGAGCGGCGTGTTGAACGGAACCGCCGCGATCGGAAAGGCCGGCGTGCTCTCCGGAACCGGCGTGTAGCGGAGATCCCACGTCACGCGATGCATCCCCGCGCTCACCGGCAGCGGATGTTCCGGACGGATCCAGTACGCCGGCGCGTTGCCGATGTCTTTCGGAAGAAACGAGGGGTCGTTGCTCGAGTACTTCCGCACGACCTTGCCGTGCGCATCGAGAATCTCCAGCGTCACGTCACTGGCCGGTGAGGCGAGGTAATAGTCGAGGATCGCTCCTTCGGGCGGATTCTGTCCCGACGGCTCATCGGCAGGGAGCGGCGTATCGGTATTCTTGTTCCAGCGGAAGCGCCACGCCTTCTGCGGAGCGAAGAGATACGCGTTACCGCGGATGTTCTGCGCCTGGCGCAACGGCTCGATGTCGTCGAGGATCCAGAAGCCGCGGCCGTGCGTCGCCACGGCGACGTCGTCCTCTTTCACGATCAGGTCGCGAATCGACGATGCCGGCATGTTCAGGCGGAGCGACTGCCAGTGATCGCCGTCATCGATCGAGAAGTAGACCTCGTTCTCCGAGCCGGCGAACAGCAGTCCTTTCTTCCGGTGATCCTCGCGCACGACGTTCACGATCGCGCCGTCCGGGATGCCGTTGGTGATGTGCGTCCAGCTCCTGCCGCCGTCGCGCGTGCGGTAAATGTGCGGACGGAGATCGTCGAGGCGGAACGTGTTGATCGCGGCGTATGCGGTGTTCTCGTCGAAGTGCGAGGCTTCGAGGATCGAGACCTTCGCCCACGGCACGAGCTCTTTCGGCGTGACGTCGCTCCACGTCGTGCCGCCCGCGAGCGTGACGTGAATCAGCCCGTCGTCGGTGCCGACCCAGATGCGATTCACGTTCAGCGGCGATGGCGCGATGGTGTAGATCACGCCACGCTGCTTCGGCTGCGCCGCCGGGGTGCTGCTGTACTTGCCGACATTCGCCGGCACCGCCCATTCCTTGCGCGTGAGGTCGGGACTGATCTCGCTCCACGAGCGTCCGCCGTTAACCGTTCTCCACAACGTGTTCGAGGCGTAGTAGAGGATGTGCGGATCGGCCGGATGAAAGATCGAGGGCTGCGTGCGCACCACGCGATAGCCCGGATCGCGCAGCGGCTTCGGCGTGATGTCTTCGGCGAGACGCGTGCGGCGGTCGTAGCGCGTGATGCGGCCGCCGTAGACGATGTCGGGATCGAGCGGATCGGGCGTCGCGTATCCGTATTCTTCGACGCCGACCGGCGTCCAGTCGCGGAAGGTGATCATCCCTTCATCGCCGCGGCTCGGCACGCACGCGGAGCCGCTCTCCTGCTGCCCGCCGCAGACGCGATAGGGGAACGCGTTGTCGGCGGTGATGTGAAACATCTGCGCGGTCGGCTGGTTGTACCAGGAGCTCCACGTCGCGCCGCCGTTGACGGTGATGACCGCTCCCTGATCCGACGCGTTGAGAATGATGTTCGGGTCGTTCGGATTGATCCAGAGGCGGTGGTAATCGTCGCCGCCCGGCGCTCCGCGGAGCGCCGAGAATGTTTTGCCGCCGTCGGTCGACTTCCAGGTGACGATGTTCGCGACATAGACGATGTCGGCGTTCTTCGGGTCGGCGCGCACTTCGTTGAAATCGCCCGGCCGTCCCCAGAGACGGGAGTCGGTGTGCACGCGCTGCCACGTTTCGCCGGCGTCGTCGGAGCGGTAGAGACCGCCGCTGTCCGCTCTGGTGCCGGCGATCATGTAGAGGCGTTTCGGATTCGACGGCGCCACTTCGAGACCGGCGCGGCCGAGAGCTTCGCCGGACGGGAGGCCGTTCGTGAGCTGGCGCCAGGTCGTGCCGCCGTCGATGGACTTGTAGACGCCGCTTCCCGCGCCGGTGAAGACGCCGTTCTCCCACGGGCCCTGCCGTGCTTCCCAGAGCGCGGCATAGACGATGTTCGCATTGCCGGGATCGAGGATGACATCGATGCCGCCGGTGTCTTCATCGCGATGGAGCACCTGCTGAAAGCTCTTGCCGCCGTCGAGGGAGCGATAGATGCCGCGCTCCTGATTCGGTCCGTACGGGTGTCCGAGCACGGCCACGAAGAGGCGATCGGGATTTTTCGGATCGACCGCGATCATCGGGATCTGCTGCCCGTCGCGCAGCCCGAGGTGCGTCCACGTCCTGCCGCCGTCGATCGATTTGTACATGCCGTCGCCGGTCGATAGATCGGGGCGCTGCAGACCTTCGCCGCTGCCGACGTACATCACGTTCGGATTCGATGGCGCGATCGCGATCGCACCGATCGAGCCGGTCGGCTGGTCGTCGAAGATCGGTGTCCAGACCCGTCCGTAGTCGGTCGTCTTCCAGACGCCGCCGTTGTTGACGCCGATGAAAAAAACATTCGGCTGCGACGGAATCCCCACCGCTGCCACCGTCCGCCCGCCGCGGAACGGACCGATGTGCCGCCACCGCATCTCGCCGAACGTTGCCGGATCGACCTGCGCGAAAACGACCTGCGTGAGCGCGAAAAGAAACGCGAGCGCGAGACGACGTATGTGCATGGACGAAACGCTAACACGAGGGCCGCACGGCGAGATCGCGGCCGGTGGGAAAGTGGTGGCGACGGTCACTCTTCAACGGCGCAGGGACGAGTGATACGTGGCGACGACTCTCGAACGTGTCGCCACCAGAGACCGGCTCGAATTCTCGCGCTCCGGAACGACACGTTGCCGGAAGTGCTGATTGCGGCTACGATCGATTTCGGTCATCCCCGAAAAGAAGACAGAATGAACGTGGCGCGATCGAGCGAACGGCCAGCGGCATATCTGTACGCGCGCGAGCAGCGCACTCGCTACGCCGCCGGCGCGTCTGTCGCGATCGCGGTGCTTCTGCTCGTCTCCGGCATCGTCGCGTGGCGCCGGTTCGATGACCCGATCGCGCGGCTGTCGCGGCAAGGTGTTCGTCCGAGCGAATTTCGTCTCACCGCGCTCGCGTACGCGCCGAAACAAAAGCCGGGCCCGGCGATGCAGAACGCCGCGCTCCGCATCGCACGCGAACACGCGCGCCATCCCGAGAGAAAAGACGCTCTCTCCTTCGGAATCGCCCGCTGGTCCCTCGGAGATTTTCCGGCGTCGGCGCAATCGTTTGCGAAAGCGGCGTCGGCACAGAACGATCCGCGCGTCTGGTCCGATCTCGCTGCCGCGCAGCTCGCGGCGGGGGAGCTCGAAACCGGAACGGAGCTCGCCTTGCGTGCATGCGAGCTCGATCCGACATCCACTGCCGCCGCATTCAACTGCGCGCTGGCGTTGCAGAAACTGGGCATCCGCTCGCAGGCCCTCCGCGCGTGGGACCGCGTCCTGCAGCTGGAAACGGATCCCGGCTGGCGCGGTGAGGCCGGTACGTATCTGCGGGCCTTGCAACACGTCCATCCTTCCTGGAGCGAAGAGCAGGAAATCGTGCAGCGGGGGGAGAGCGCCGCGGCAATGCAGCAGGTTCTTGCCGACCACGCGCAGCGCGTTCGGTTCTGGTTCATCACCGAGTTGCTGCCGCGCGTGGTGGCCAGCGGCGACGCGCACGACGTGAAACGCGCCTCGTGGATTGCGCGCGAGCGAACGGCGGCAGGGGATGCGTTTCTCGACGACGTCCTCGCTGGTGCGCTGGCGTGCCGGACGTGTCTCGCCACATCGCTGAAGACGCTCGTCGACGCGCGAGCGGCAACGCGGGAGCGGCGGATGGACGCCGCGGTCTCCCTGTACGACTCGGCGATCGAAGGGCTGCGTCGCAACGGTTCGCCGCTGGTGTTCTTCGCGGCGGTCTTCGCGGCGTCGAATGATTTCTACCGAGGAGAAGACTCGCGCGCGCTGGAGCGTCTCGATGCAGTCGATCGCGAGCTGGCGGAAGGATCGGGCCGCCGATATCCGAGCATCGTCGCCGAGTCGCTCTGGGTCCGCAGTCTCATCCTCGGGCGTTCCGGTGATGGCCGCGAGATCGGCGTGCTGCAGCGCGCGAGGCAGGAGGCCGAACGGGCGCACGAAGCGGATGCGGTGCTCGCGCTCGACACGCTGCTCGTGAGCGCCTCCGATCGCAGCGGCCGCTCCTCGGAAGCGGCGCCGTACCGGCTCAGTGCCTTGCGGCAGATCGATCGGATCGGCGTGTCCGACGAGCGGCTGGCCACGTTCTATCTGCGCTGCGCGTTGACGGCGCTTCGCCTCCGGCGTCCGCATCTCTCGCTGGCGTTTCTGAATGCCGTGCTGGAGATCGCGTTCGTGAAGAACGATGCGTTGCTTCTCGCCGATACGCTCGGAACTCGCGCGCTGGCGCTGCATGAAAGCGGGAAGAGCAATCGCGCGCTGGCGAGCGTTGCCGCGGCGCGCCGCGCGGCCGAACGGATCGAGACGCAAGGCCTGCGCGAGCGTGCGACGTCCGATCTCGAATTCATCGCCGGACTGGTGATGCTGCCCCACGATCCATCGGGCGCGGCGGCGCGGTTTTCGACCTCGCTGCGCACGTGGCGGGAGCGGGGGTGGCGGATTCGCAGCGCCAGGGCCCTTCTTGCGCGCGGCACCGCGTATCGCGATGCGGGAAACGACGTCGCCGCCGAGATCGATTACCGCGCCGGCATCGAAGAGATGGAAGGACGACGACACTCCTTCCGCGAACCGGAGTGGCGGGTTTCGTTCTTCGAGGAGTCGGGCGATCTGTTCGAAGAACTGGTGCGATTGCTGATCGATCGCGGCAGGTATGCGGAAGCGTTCGAGGTCGCGGACCGGCGGCGTGCGCGCTCGCTGCGAGATCGGATGTTCGAGGACGCCCGGATCGAGACCATCCGCACGAGAGACATCGCGGCCGCGCTGCCGGCGAATCGAGTCACGATCGAATACGCGCTGCTGCAGCGTTCCGTCGCGATCTGGCTCATCCGCCGCGATCGAGTGGTCTTCGTGCAGCGCGCCATTCCGCGACGCGACCTGGCGAAAGCGGCCGGCGAATTCCGCACCGCCATTCTGCGCAATGACCAGCAGGCGATGGCTCGGCAGGGGCAACTGCTGTTCCGTCATCTGCTCGAGCCGCTGCTGCCGGAGATTCCGCCGCGGGCGCATCTCGTGATCGTTCCGGATGCGGAGTTGTCGTCGGTGCCGTTCGCCGCACTTCGCCGTGGCAACGGGCGCTATTTGATCGAGGACTTCGTCATCACGTACGGCGCGAGTGCCGCCGTTCGGGCTGATTCACCGGACCTCCATGCACCGCTGCGCAGCGTCGTCGCCGTAGCGGCGGAAGGAGGCGGATCGCTGGCTCGTCTTCCCCGCGTTCTCGAGGAAGCGCGCGCCGTGGCGGCGCTGTACGAACGCGCGACGCTGCTCGATGGCCGCGCCGGCATCGGTGAGTTCCTGGCTCGCGCCGCGAAGAGCGACGTCGTGCATTTCGCGGGACATGCAGAGGAAGAGTCGCTGGTTTTTTCCTCCGCGACGCAGGCGGAGCGTCTCGACGCGAAAACGATCGCGGGCTCGATCTTTTCGCGCAGACCTCTGGTCGTGCTCGCGGCCTGCGGAACGGCCACCGGGCCGGTGCTCCGCAATGAAGGGGTCGACAGTCTCGCCGTCGCGTTCCTGCATGCGGGAGCGCGCGGTGTCGTGGCGACGCTCTGGGATGCGGAAGACGAATCGATGACGCGGATCAGTCAGGCGTTGCATCAGCGCGTTCGCGGCGGAACGCCGCCGGCCGAGGCGCTTCGCGAGGTACAGCTTTCGATGATTCGCGGGACGGCGCGCGAGCGCGCACCCGCCCGGTGGGCGTCCATGGTTCTGATTGGAAATGGATAGGAGAGTGAGATGGCAACTTCAGTGGAGATCATCTTCGTCGGACTGTGCTCGATCCTCAACCCGCGCGACCAGATCGCGAACATGCCGCCGCCATCGGCGATCATCATGAGGCGGACCAATCACGAGACCTTCATCGCCTTCGATTCGAATACCGTGACCGTCACCGGGGTGACGGCGACGCCGATCAGCGGATCCCGCTTTTCGAAGATCGACTTTCTCGCGGATGGCGAGGAGCTGACGTTCAATGACGATCGAACGAAGTTGCCGTCGGTCGACAACTCGTTCGATGACGTGGCGCGCTTCAAGACGTACTCGAGGATCGCCAGCCCCGCGTGGGATCCGAACTTCATTCCGCTGCGCGGCAAGGTTCCGAAAAAGGGAGTGGTGGCGGCGTACGTCGAGTTCGGCGGCGGAACGTTGTCGGCCGCGCGCAAGACGGCGGTGCTCTATCAGTTCGCACTGAACGGTGAGGCGCTCGAAGTCTCGAAGGCCTCCTGTTTCGCGCGCGAAGTGCACTACACCTTCACCTCCACCGGCGACGGTCTGCTCATCGAAGCGCGCTCGCTCGACGACGGCAGCAAGCGCTCGATGCTCTTCAAGCCGAAAGGGGGGAGCTCGCGCGTCGAGGTCTGGATCGGCAACTCGATGGATCCACTCGGCGATCTTCTGCGGCTCGAGCCGGCGAAGTACGGTGAAGGCGTGCACTTCGGCACGTTCTACGAATCGGAAACGCGCGCGGACAACGTGGCCACCGATCCGATTCCGCGGCCGTTGAAATACAACTGCGCCGGAGTGCCGCTTCCGGTCAGCGAAGGAGAGGGCGATCCGGAGATCGGCTACTGCGGCCCGGACACGCGGCCATGAAGGGGAGCGTACGAGTCGCGGTCACGTTCGCCTGCGTTGTGCTGGTGGCGCGCGATGCCGCGGCCGGGAGTCTCATCGTGCCGAAGCCGCTGCTGCAGCGGCTCCTCGCCACCAAGAGAACCGCCGTGCCGTTTCCGGATGGCGCGACCATGATCATCGATGGATTCCCGGCGAAGGAAACGACGTCGGGGATTTTTCTGCTGATGTCGCTCGAGGCGCTCGACCGCGACAGCCCCTTCCTCCCTTCCACGCCGGCGATCCTCGACGAGGCGGCTCCGTTCCAGCGCTACATCAACACCGATCCGCGGTTGCGCTGGTCTGCCGATCTGAAGACGCTCGATGTGCTGCTTCCCAATCCGGTCGTCGACCACCAGGCGGCGCAGACGCTCGTGCGAGACCAGGGCGTCCGCCCGACCTGTGTCGCGCACGCGACTCTCGCCGCGATGGAAGCACGTCTCGGCATCGCCGACCTCAATCTGTCCGAAGACTTCGCGCATCACGCCTTCATGGCCAGCCTCGGCTCGACCTGCTGCCGGCAACCCGATACCGCGGCCGGAAGAAAAGCCGATGTGAATACGATCGACGCGGCGGTGCTCCTCCAGAGCCTGCGCATTCCGACCGAGCAGGATCCGTCCTGGCAGTACAACCGGAAGTGGCCGCAGGACATCAACGCGACCGATACCTGCTACGAGCCGACGCATGACAACAGCCCTGCTTCCTCGCCCTCCTACAACCTCGCGTCGATCG
Organism: Thermoanaerobaculia bacterium; assembly: GCA_036261885.1. GTDB lineage: Bacteria > Acidobacteriota > Thermoanaerobaculia > Gp7-AA8 > Gp7-AA8 > QHVT01. Next base: position 967,861 of record DATAJY010000013.1, read on the forward strand.
ACATTCTCTCGGCGAAATCGGGGCTGCAGGGGCCGAGCATTCGCAACCCCGCATACCTCGAAGTGCTCCTCGCGCTCGGATACGACATCGTCATCGCCCTCGGCGTGGCCTGGCAGTCGGGAGACGAGAAATCGACGATCGATGTGGTCATCGAGAACGGGCAGCCGCGCGCGGAATCGGGAGGACACGCAATGCTGCTCGTCGGCTACGACCGCCCCTCCGGCTACTTCGTCGCCAAGAACAGCCTCGGTCCGGCCTGGGGCTATGCCGGCTACGCCCGGCTTTCCTACGACTACATCACGACGTATGCGCGGTACGGATTCATCGTGAAGAACGTGGTGCCGTGAAGCGCGTTCTTTTACATCCCTTACGAACGCTTTGCGCGGCGATGAAGTCTCGTCGCCGCGCCGCGCGCATCATGCGGCGCGTGATCGTGCCCCGCGGACGGTGGACCCTCCTGCAACTGCCGTCATCCCTGCAGCCCTGAAGCGTCGCGAGGGACGATCGCGAAGTCGAAAAAGCGCCGCGGTCCGCCGCGGCGCTTTTCCTTTTATGCGGCGTGAGCGCTTTCCTGATTGCAGGATAGAAGTCCGGCGGGATAGAATGCGTGCAATCACAAAATCTGTCAGTAGTGCGGGGGCTTCGTACGGGAGCTCACGAGAACGGAATGGCGTTGCGATCCACGAGCGATCGAGTTCGCAGTTTTTCCGGGCCGGGATGCGGGGAGAACCTTGCGTGCCGGACGGGAACGCGCCGGAAACGGAGCCGCGGCCGCGATCCGCCTCCGTTGCGGACGACGCGAAGCACTTCTGACGCAGTCCCGATGTGATTCGAGAAAACGGAGGAAATTGTGAAAAAGATCCGGTTCATCTCCCTTCTGGCCATCCTCGTCACCGTGCTCACCCTGAACGTCGCTCCGACCGCGTTCGCCGCCACCGCCACCGCCGCGGCCGCGGCCGAAGATCTCCCGTGCTACGACCTCTGGACCGGCTGTCTCGCCGGCGGCGGCAGCGCCAACTTCTGCGAAGGCATGTGGTGCGGTTGTATGCAGTCGCGCTACGGCTACATCTGCAGCGCGGTCGTCTCCTGACCGCGGCGTTTCCACTCTGCTTCCGCGGCGGCAGCCCTTCGCCGCCGCGGAGCGAGCTCGCCGGCGAAAAAATCTCCCAAGGAAAACACGCGATGCGCAGAGAGATCGGATTGGCCTTGCTGCTCCCGCTTTCGCTGATGCTTGCCAGCGGCTGCATTCGTGCGAAAGCCGAAGTCACCGAACGCGATGGCGTGCGGGTGGTCTCCAACTCCGCGGAAGGCGATGAGCGCGATCGTCCGCACGAGCGCTTGCACACGCTCTGGAAAACCACCGGCACGAACGTCGCCGGGCAGCCCGGCTTCGAAGCCGCGCTCTGGGCGGACAGCGATCGCGGCGGCAACATCTACGTGCTCGATCACGCCACGCAACGCATCACGAAGCTCGACGCCAGCGGCCGCGTCCTCGGCCAGCTGGCGGGGCGCGGCGAGAAGCCGGGCCAGCTCAGCAAGAGCGAGCGCTTCACCTGGAGCGACGGGTACCTCTACGTTGCCAACGGCGGCAACGGCCGCATCGAAGTGCTGCGCGATTCCGGCGAAGCGCTGCCGCCGATCCAGCTGTCCGAGGTGAAGGCGCCGGGGGAGATTTACGTCGCCAACGGCAACTTCGTGGTCGGCAAACGATTCGCGCGCGATGGCTCGTACGCGTACGTCTACACGCCCGACTGGAAAGTGCGCAGCGGTCTGCGCAAGACCGATCCGATCGCCGCACCGATCGACATCCTGCGCACGCACAACACCACCTGCCCGTCGTCCGACGGCTTGTGGATTCTCTCGATGCTGGAGAACCGCATCGAGAAATATGGATGGGACGGGCGCAAGCTCCTCGAAACCTCACGCGATCTCGACTGGGATTTCCCGAAGGATGCGCGGGGGCGCGTGCTGCCGGAACTGCTCGTGCATCGCGCCTGCACCGTCGATCGCGCCGGCAATCTCTATGTCGTCTACAGCAATCCGGAAAACTGGAAGCGCGGCAACGAGGTCTACAAGTTCGCGCCCGACGGCCGGCTGCTGCAGAAAGCGTTCGAGCTGCCGATTCTCAACGCCACGATGATTCGCTTCGACCGCGACGGCAACCTGCTCTACTCCGACGGACGGACGCTCACGAAAGCGAGCGTGGAGCGCGTGCCATGAGCAGCGCCGCCGACTGGACGCGACGCATTCTCATCGGCGCGCTGGTGCTCGTGGCGGGCTCGCAGGTGTATCTCGCGCAACAGAATCGCGCGCTCAAGCAACGCGTGGTGTCGCAGAGCGCGGCCGTCGCCGCCGTCGCCGACGCCCACAAGCCTCCCGATCGTTCGGCGTACGAGGCCTCGATGCAGGGGCAGTGTCAGCCGTTCTTCGAAACGGCCGCGCCGAAAAACGGGAAGCGCTACGACGTCTCGATCTACTTCTCGCTCGAACGCGACTGCATGTCGTGCGTGACCGACGTCGTCCGCCAGTGGAACAGCATGACCGGCCAGGCCGCCATCGATGTGCACGGTTACACGCGCGTCGACGGCACGCGCGCACGCGCGGTGCTCGAACAGGAACTGCGGCCGCTGTTTCCGGTCACGGAGATCGACGATCTCGAAGTGAAACTGAAAGCGATGGGCGTGCAGTACACGCCGGTCGTGTTCGTGAGCGATGCGGCGACGGGACGCATTCTGTTCACGCATGCGCCGCTGCCGTCGCAGCTCGGCGATCGCAGAGTGCTCGAGAAACTGCAGACGCTGATCCAGCCGTGCGCGTGAGTGGCCCCGCCTGGGAATGTGCGGCGCATCCCGATGCCCCGCTCAATGCACTTCGATGTTCACGTCGATACTTCCGCTGAGCGCCACATTCTCTTCATGACGTAAGCCGCGCGAGGCGATCTGCACGATCACTTTGACCGCGCCGGGGGCGAGCCCTTCGATGCGGAAGCGGCCGGCGGAATCGGTGACGGTGTTGGCGACCGGCTCGGCAGTGGTGCCCTGCACTTCGACGACGGCGTTGCCGATCGGCTGCCCTTCGTTGCGGACCGTGCCGCTCAGTGTGAGTCCCTGCGTGAGGTCGAGATCGAGCTGCGTCGTCTGCGAGGCATCGGAGACCTGCACGATCTTCTGCGCCTGGCGTCCGTTCGCCAGCCGCGCGCTGATGCGCCATTCGCCGCTGTAGATCCCTTCGATGCGATACGCATCGCCGTTCACGTGGCCCTCGCGCATCGCGTCGAGGCTGTCGAGAGGACGTTTCACGGCGCTGATGCGCACCTGCGCGAGCTCCTGCGCGTTCGCGCCGATGATGCGGCCGGAGATCACGCCGCCTCCTTCGCTGAGCCGCAGCTCGATGCCGTCGAGCGGACGCGCGGCGATCTCGACGTCCTGGCGCGCGGACGAGAACCCGTCCTTGCGCGCGGTGAGTTGATAGCGGCCCGTCTCGAGACCGGCGAAGCGGAACGTGCCGCCGGGATCGCTCATCTCTTCGCGTGCGATGCCGGGGCCGGCGGTCAGCAGGGAAACGGCGGCGCCGGCGATGGGACGTCCACCGGCGTCGGTGACATGTCCCGATACCGCGGAGCCTTCGCCGAGGCGAAGATCGAGGCGGTTGATGCCCGGCTGGATGGTGAGCTCGCGCTGAGCGCGGAGAAAACCATCCTGATCGGCGCTGACGCTCTGCGCGCCGAGCGGGACGCCTTCGAGGCGGAATCGCCCGTCGCCATCGGTGCGCGCGAAGCCGGTCACCTCCAGCGCGAGCATGGTGTGCATGGAACGTTTGCTCAGCAGCGATACGCGCGCGGAGGTGGCGGGCGTGCCGCCGGCGGTGAGCACGACGCCTTCGATCGTCGCGCCGCGCTGCAGCTGCAGATCGATATGGTCCAGTACTTGACCATCAGCCACGTCGACGATGCGCGTGTCGCCGGCGATGTATCCCTTCGCCGCGGCGGCCAGGGCCAGCTTGCCTGCCGCGAGATTGAGCAGCTCGTACGAACCTTCGGCATCGCTGCTGGTGGTCGTGCCGCTCAGGCCCGCGGGGAGCGCGGCATCGGCGGGGCGGACCGAGATGGTCGCATTCGGCACCGGCTCGCCGGTCTCGGTGACGACGCGGCCGCTCACGCGGGCCGCGGTTTCGAGCACGATCTGCAACGGCTCGGAGGCCGGCAGCTCGAGGCGCGCGATCGTCCGCGTGACGAAGCCGGGGGCGCGCGCGGTGACGTCGAACGTTGCGCCGGGAGTGAGGCTGTCGACGGTGAAGCGGCCCTCGTTCGACGTACGCGTTTCACGCGCCTCGCCGGCCGCGAACCTGAGTGCCGCGTCGCCGCTGATGCCGGCCACGCTCGGCGGATGCACGGCCACGGTGGCGCCGTCGATGGCGCGTCCTCTCCGATCGACGACCGTCCCTTCCAGCGTCACTCCTTTCGTCAGCGCCACGTCGCCGATGTCGGTCGAATGTTCGATGGTGATGCCGCTGATCGTTCGCTCCGCGAAGCCGTTGGCGTGCGCGATGAGCTCGAACGTGGCGGTGGGGAGATGCTCGAAGCGGAACGTCCCGTCGCCGTTCGCGAACGCGCGCCACTCCTCGGCTTCGGAATCGTCGACGCCGCGCAGAAACTTCGGAAGGTTCGACTTCGGTGTCGCCCGCACGAGCCGCAGCTCCGCGCTCGCGACCGGCTCTCCGGTTTCGTCGTCGATGATGCGGCCGAATGCGCTGCGGCCTTCGTCGAGCACCAGCTGCAGGCCGCTCCGCGAGGTGAACGGCGCGAGCTTGTCGGGAACGATGAGCGTGGCCGGCGCGAAGCCGTCGCGCGTCGCTTTCAAGGTGTGCGCGCGGCGGGGCAGCACTTCGACGCGGAACGCGCCGTTCGCGCGCGTGATCGTGCGCGAGGCGAGGCCCTCGGCGCGAGGACGGAAGCGGATCACGGCGTCGCCGCTCCACTCGTCGATCTCCACCGCAACGCCGCCGATGCCGCGGCCCTGCGCGTCGACGACGCTGCCGGAGAGGAGCGCGGTCGGCTGCAACGCGAACGTCGGTCCGCTGCTCGCGACTCTCTCCGCTCTCGGAAGGTGACCGCTCGCGGCCGCGCGAAGCTCGCCGGCGCGCGCGATCGTGTAGTTGCCGCGCGCATCGCTGCGCACGAAGCGGGCCGGATCGTCGCTCGACCAGAGCAGCGCGTTGGCGATCGCGGCGCGCGTTTCTGCATCGAGCACGCGCCCGCTGACGCGTTCCTGCGGTTGCAGCGTCAGTGTCGCCGGTGTCGCGTTCTCGAGCGGTGCGAGCGTTGCGCGCGCAACCGCACCGTCGGCGGTTTCGGCGAGCACGCGCATCGGCGCGTCGCAGGGAGCGTCGACCGTGAACAGACCGTCTTCATTCGTGACGCCGAGTGTCCAGTGATCGCCCGCCACCCAGGCGAGCGCAGGGGAGCCGTTCGCGTTGCGTACGTCGAGCGGGCGCGCGCAGCCGCGCGGGAGTCGCAGCTCGATCGATGCCGCTTCCGCGATCGCGCGCACTTCCGGCGTGTCGTTGCCGATCGCGCTCACATGCAGGCGCTCGTTGCGCGCGCGGGCGAACGTGGCGAGACCGCTTGTCTCGGTGACGGCCATCCGCTCGTCGATGCGCCACGCGTCCGCTCTCGTCCGTTCATTCACCGGCCACGCACGGACGCGCGCTCCGACGCGCGGTTGTCCGTCCACACCGAGCACGCGCACGCGCAACGTTTCGGACGGCTCGATCCGCAGCGGCGGCAGCTCGATGTCGCTCAGGAGCGGGACGAGATCGAAGGCGTACGGCATCGTGCGTTCCGCGCGTACGAGCACGCGCAGCATCCCGCCTTCTTTCGCGATCAGGCGAAACCGTCCGTCGCGTTCGCAGCTGCTCTCCAGCAACGGCTCGGCGACGAGCCTTCCTTCGAGCTGCAGCGTTCGTGCTTCCGCCGCCGAAGGAATGGCGACGAGCGCGACGTTCGCCTTCACCGCGTTTCCTTTCGCGTCGAGCACGCGGCCGGTGATCTCGATGTCGGCGACGGCGCTCGCGGTCGGGAACAGCAGCGCGAACAGCGACAGCGCAACGGCGGCGGTTCTCATCGTCAGCGGATCGACGCGGGCGGACGGAACGTGGCGTCGTCGAGCTCCGGATTCACTTCGATGGTCAGCCGGGTCGTGCCGACGGCGTGCGGCAGCATCAATCCTTCGACGTTGCGATAGTCGCGCAGCGGCGTGACCGGTGTCCGCTCTCCGCCCCACGGCGCGGCGATGGTGCGCGCGCGCTGCACGAGCAGAAATGATTTCGCGTCGATCCAGAGAAAGACCTCGTCGGAGCTGTCGCGGCGCAGGCGCAGCTTCCAGGCCGGTTTGCCGTCCACGTTCTCACTGCCGAGGAGTTCGAGCGCGTCGCTTTTGCCGAGATCGAGCAGATCGCTGCGAATGGCGAGGCCGGCGCGCCACTGCCGCGTTTCCTCCGGCGTCATCGCGCGCGGCCGCGCTTCCTGAAACGGGTTGATGATCCATGCGGACTGGCCGTCGTACGCGGTGACGAGTGTGCGCCCGGCCGGCTCGCGTTCCTCGGTGCGTACGCGGTCCGGCTTCTTCCATGCCCACGTCACCGTGCCGATGGCGCCGGAACCGGTGATCAGCAGGCTGTCGACCTGCTGCCACCGCGCGCCGCCGATCGCCTCGAGATGCCTGCGAACGATCTCGGCCGTGGTCGGTGCTGCCGCGCTGACGCGCAACGACGTGAGGAGAAGCAGAAACGCGATGACTCGCATGGAACGCTCCCGAGCTCGAATGGTGGTGTGCGCTGATTGTAGGCGGCAGTGCTGCTATGCGCAAGGATGGAAGTAAGGTAAACGAGTCAGCGGCGCTTTTTTTGCTCGACCGCCTTGCGTATGCGCCGGCTCGCCGTAGTGCTCGTGTTCGCTCTGCCGCTCTCCGCCCAGGAGGCGAATCTCTTTCCCCGGTTCAGTCTCACCGGCTCGACCGGTCCGTCGTCCTTCGACACGAATGTGCGGGTCGATCCCGAAACGCTGCCGGGCGGCGAGACGCTCGAAGGGACGCTGATCAACCTCGAGACGGACCTCGGCCTCGAGGACGAGCGCACGCTGCGCCGCTACGGATTGCAATGGCGTCCGTTCGCGCGACACGAGCTGTCGGTGATGGTGTTCTCCGCGCCGCGCGAAGGCCTGCAGCAGATCGATCGCGAGATCACGTTCCGCGACGAGGTCTATCCGGTCAGCGCGCTCGTCGCCTCTCGATTCGACCTCGATTACGCGAGCGCGACGTACACCTACTGGGCGCGCCGTTCGGAGCGCGACGGCTTCGGCCTCTCCCTCGGCGTCGCGAACATTGCGCTCGAAGCGAGCGTCACCGCCACCAATCCGATCGGCAACGTGACCATCACCGAGACCGCCGAAACCGAAGCGCCGGTCGTGCTCGTCGGCGCGCAGGGACGCGTCGCATTCACGAATCGGATCCATGGCGAGGCGACGATCGCCGCGCTGCCGAGCGTCACCATCGAGGACTACAGCGGCAGCGCGCTCACCGGCAGCGCGAAGCTCGAATACCGCCCCATCCGCTGGCTCGGCATCGGCGCGTCGTACCACTACTTCCGTCTCGACGTCGACGTCGATGCGGCCGATCTCAGCGGCACGCTCGAGATGACCACGCGAGGGCCGGAGGTGTTCGTGCGACTGGCGTTCTAGGAACTGCGGAACCGCGCCACGAAGCGTCCGTCATCGCCGAGGAGCTCGAGCTCGCCGTTCACCACACGCACGCGCCGGGCCGCGCTCAATGCTCCCATGAACTGCCCTTCGACTTCGTTGCGGTCGCGATCGACGCAGGCCCGTTTCGTCGAGATGAGCATGCCCACCTTCAACTGATCGCCGCTGAGCGTGTAGTCGCCGCTGGCGCTGTTGCAGCCGGTGTTGGCGCTGAGCTTGTCATCGCTGCCGAAGCGGACCCACGGCGCCTGCTCGCCGGTGGGAACCGACGATTCGCCGACGAGCGCGACCAGCGTCCACTGCTTGTCCCGGATCTCGGGGAGGTCGCTGGCGGCGCCGGCATTCGTGCATGCGGAGAAAAACGCGACGGCGACGAACGTGAGCAGCGAGTGCATTTTCTTCATGTGTCCCACCATTTCGAAAGACTGTCGGTGACCACGCGCGGTTTCGCGGAGTAGTGCGAAGTATCGTTGAACAGCATCAGCCGCGCGTGCACCGGATCGCGGAAGTCGAGCACATTCAAACACGCCGGCGCCTGATCGAGACGATCGCGATATCCGCGCGCGTCGATGCCGAGCACGCTGCTCAGCAGGAGGCGGATCGTCGCTTTGTGCGAGACCACGAGCACGCGCTGGCCGGGATGGTTCGTCACGATCGCACGCAGTGCGGGCAACGCGCGCGCCAGGACCTCCACTCCCGATTCGCCGCCGACCGGCGCGAACGTGAACGGATCTTCCTGCCACGAGGTGTATTCGTCGCCGAAGCGAACTTCCACTTCCGCGCGCGTCAGCCCTTCCCAGCGTCCGTGCCGAATCTCGCGCAGTCCTTCGACGGCGACCGGCGTCACTCCGCAGAGCGGGGCGATGATGTTCGCGGTCTCGATGGTGCGCGACAGCGGACTGCAATACGCGGCCGCGAGATTTTCGCGGCGCAGGCGTTCGCCGAGAAGCTCCGCCTGCCAGCGGCCCTCCTCCGAGAGATCGACGCCGACGTCGCCGGCGAAGCGATCCTCCGCCGTCAGCCGCGTCGCGCCGTGGCGCACGAGGTAGAGACGCGTGGTGCTCACAGCATTTCCTTCGCGATCAACTCGTACGAGCGGCGCCGCGCGTCGTGATCGTACGTGATGGTGACGATCATCAATTCGTCCGCGGCATACTCCGCCGCGACCGCTTCGAGTTTCGCGCGGACGGTTTTCGGTGAGCCGACGATCACGCGCCGGCGCGCGCGGAACGGATCTTCGCCGGCCGGTTGGTGCTCGAGGAATGCCAGCGCTTTGTCGATCGGAGGGATGGCGATGAGCTGCCCTTGCAGGAAGAGCGTGAACATCACCTTCGCGCTGGAGGCGATGCGTCGCGCTTCTTCATCGGTGTCCGCACAGAGCGCCCAGACCGCGGCGATGACGCGCGGCTTCGCGGCGTGTCGCGACGGTTCGAAGTGCGCGCGATATTGCTCGACCAGCTCCGCGCCCTGCGGATTGATGAAGTCCGCGAAGGCATAGGGAAGACCGAGCTCCGCCGCCCACAAGCCGCTCTGCGCGGAACTGCCGAGCAGCCAGACCTCGGGGAGATCGGGACGTCCGGGCAGCGCCGAGAGGCGTGCGAACGGATGATCGGCCGGCATCTCGTCGTCCAGATACGCGAGCAGCTCGTACAACTGCGCCGGAAAATCATCGGGTGCCGCCTGGCGGCGATCGCGCTGCAATGCGAACGTCGTCACCGGATCGGTGCCGGCCGCGCGGCCGAGGCCGAGATCGATGCGGCCCGGTGCGAGTGCGCTGAGCATGCTGAACGTCTCCGCCACTTTCACCGGGCTGTAGTGCGGGAGCATGACGCCGCCGCTGCCGACTTTGATGCGCGACGTCGCCATCGCGATCGGACCGATCAGCGCCTCCGGACTCGCACACGCCAGCGCCGGCGTTCCGTGGTGTTCCGCCACCCAGTACCGCGTGTACCCGAGGCGATCGGCAAGCTGTGCGAGATCGACGGAATTGCGCACCGCCTGCGCACCGGTGGAGCCTTCGGAGATGGGAGCCTGATCGAGAACACTGAGCAGCATGGCCCCGCGATTCTATGGCGCATCCCCAACGTAGCGCCGAAACGTAGCGCCGAAACGTAGCGCCGGCTTCCAGCCGGCCGGACCGCGGGCTTCCAGCCCGCCGCGGGGAAGCGTATTCGCCGGCTGGAAGCCGGCGGCCCGGCCGGCTGGAAGCCGGCGCTACGAAACACCGGCGCTACGTTCTTGCGCTACGTTTCGGTGCAGGTGCTGCAGGCGCCTTCGGCGGTGGTGATCAGGCGGGCGCCGCGTTCGTAGGTCAGGTAGGCCCACGCCCATTGCGAGATCACGAGAAACCGATTGCGGAAGCCGATCAGAAAGAAGATGTGAATGACGAGCCAGGCCATCCAGGCGAGGAAGCCGCCGAACTGGAACGGACCGAAATCGGCGACGGCGGCGGCGCGGCCGATCGTCGCGAGCGAGCCTTTGTCCCAGTAGCGGAACGGCAGCAGCGGCTTTCCTTCGATCGCGCGCCGGATGTTCTTCGCGGCGTGCAGCCCTTCCTGGATCGCGGCCGGGGCCACGGCCGGAACGAGCACGCCGTCCTCTTTCTCGACGTGCGCGAGATCGCCGACCACGTGCACGTTGTGGTGACCCGGAATGGTCAAGGTGTTGTCCACCAGGACGAGGCCGGCGTTGTCGAGCGGTGCGCCGAGGGTACGCGCAATCGGCGAGCCCTGAATGCCGGCCGCCCACAACACCGTGCGCGCCGGAATGGGAACGCCGTCGAGCTCCACGGCGTCGTCGCGAATGTCGGTGACGCGTTTGCCGGTGATCACTTCGACGCCGAGCTCTTCGAGCTGCGTGCGCGCTTTCTCGGAGAGCTTGTTCGGATACGAGGGGAGGACGTGCTCGCGCGCTTCGACGAGGATCACGCGTGCGGTCGACGGATCGATGCGACGGAAGTCGCGGACCATCGTGTGCCGCGCCACCTCGGACAAGGCCCCGGCGATCTCGACGCCGGTCGGACCGGCGCCGGCGACGACGAACGTGAGCCACGCGGCGCGTTTCCCGGGATCGTTCTCATGCTCCGCTTCTTCGAACGCCAAAAGCACGCGGCGACGAATCTCCACCGCATCTTCGAGCGTCTTCAATCCCGGTGCGCGCTTCGCCCACTCCTCGTTGCCGAAGTACGAATGCGTCGCGCCGGTGGCGACGATGAGCTGGTCGTACGCGATCTCTCCCTCGGACGTCTCGACGACATTGCGCGCGGGATGTACCGCCGTCGCCTCCGCGAGCACCACGCGCACGTTCTCCTGCTTGCGCAGAATCGAACGAATCGGCTCCGCGATGTCCGCCGGATTCAGCGCCGCGGTCGCCACCTGATACAGCAGCGGCTGAAAGAGATGAAAGTTGCGGCGATCGATGAGCGTGATGTCGACCGGAGCATCGGCGAGCGAACGGGCCGCGTACAACCCGCCGAACCCGCCACCGAGAATGACGATGTGAGGCTTCTTCATGCTGTGAAAGTTTTCACGCTGTGAAAGTTTTCACGGCGTGCGGACGGTCACCGGTGGATGTGAGCAGCGCACTCAACAGGACGTTGCAGCGGGCCGTTTTTCGCGATGTTTCACGGCACGCTTTCTGCTCCCTGTCCACCTGGGAGAAAGACAAAATGAACCCGACTAAATCACTGATGGCAGCAGTCTTAGCCGTGATGCTGCTCGGCGCCTGTTCCTCAGGCGGCATGGGCGACATCCTCGGCGGCGGCAACAGCAATTCGAACTACCAGATCACCGGCACGGTCGACTCCGTCGATACCTCCAACCGGTCAATCTGGCTCACCAACGTGAGCGGCTACAGCTCGATGCTCTCCAGCGGCGGCGGTGGCAACACGGTGCGCGTGTATTACGACGACCAGACCTCGGTCGAATGGCAGGGACGTTCGTACCGGCCGCAGGATCTCGAGCGCGGCGATCAGGTGAGCGTGCGCGTCGACGAACAGGGCAACACGCTCGTCGCCGAATCGATGTCGGTGACGTACAACGCGGCCGGTGGCATGACCTCCGGCTCGAACCTTCCGACCGGCAACTACGGCTCGTCGATCCGCGGCACGATCCGCTACATCGACACCAGCCGCGGCACGATCGAAGTCTCGCGCACCACCGGCTCGAACGTGGTCATCCAGTACGGCACCAACACTCCGGTCTATTACAACAATCAGACGTATCGTCCGGCAGACCTCGAAGTGGGCGATGAGATCGACGTGCGCTACAGCGACCTCGGCAACGGCCGCGTGAGCGCGCAGGACATCTCGGTCATCCGCAGCATCAGCGACAGCGGCTCGTCCGGCAACACCAGCAGCAACTACGCGACGATCCGTGGCACCGTGCGTTCGATCAATACGGCGAACCGCACGATCCAGCTCGAATCGACCACGTGGCGCAGCGGCTTCACCGGCAACACGAGCGGCAACCTCATCACGATCTCGTACGACACCGGCATGAACATCGACGTCAACGGCCAGCTGCAGTCCCTCAGCGGTCTGGAGCGCGGCGACGTCGTCGACGTGCAGGTCGCGACGAACAACAACAATTCGTCGACGTACTGGGCGCAGCGCATCTGGCTCGTCCGCGACATTCGCAACTAATCCGCCTGGCAGTACGGCGGTTGCGGGAAGAACCCGCAACCGCCGATCCCGCTACACTCCGCAACATGCCTCGCACGATCCAGGCGCGCTACGCGGCAACGCGTGACGACATCGGCGATCTCCGCACGCAGCGCCCGCTGCCGAATGCGCATCGCGAACAGCTCGATCCGTTTCTCTTCCTCAATCACCACGGCCCGCAGGTTTATCCGCCCGACAATCGCGGGTTGCCGTTCGGCCCGCATCCGCATCGCGGCTTCGAGACCGTGACGTTCATCGTCGAAGGCGCGCTGACGCACAAGGACACCGGCGGTCACGAGAGCGAGATTCGCGCGGGAGGCGTGCAGTGGATGACGGCCGGCCGCGGGCTCGAACACTCCGAGCTTTCCTCCGCCACGTTCCTTCGTGAAGGCGGACCGCTGGAGATCCTGCAGCTGTGGATCAATCTCCCTTCGCGGTTGAAGATGACCGCTCCGCGTTACGTCGGTAAACAAGTTGACGAAATCCCGACACGCGAGCTCGACGGCGCCACGATGCAGCGGATCTCCGGCGAAGAGGGGGCGATCGAATCGCTGACCGGCGTGGTGATGAACACGATCGCGTTGCGAAGCGGCGCGCGCATCACGCTCGACGCGCCGCGCGGACGGACCGTCTTCTTCTACATCGTGCGCGGCACGCTGAATCTCGGACAGGCGATGGAGCTCATCGAGTTCAATGACGACGGCGAGACGATCGAAGTCGAGGCGCACACCGATACGCTCCTGCTGTTCGGGCATGCCGATCCGATCGGCGAGCCGGTGGTGGCGTACGGTCCGTTCGTGATGAACACGCAGGAAGAGATCGTGCAGGCGATTCACGACTACCAGCGCGGCCTCTTCCGCTAATCTGGCGCGCGTGATCACCACTCGCGCTCTCAATCGCGCCACGCTCGCCCGGCAACTGCTGCTGCAGAGACAGAAGATCAAACTCGTCGATGCGGTGGAGCGGCTGGCGGGGTTGCAGGCGCAAGTGCCGAAGCCGCCGGCGATCGGTCTCTGGTCACGCGTCGAAGCGTTTTCGCTCGATGCGTATCGCCAGTCGCTGGCGAAGCGGGAGCTCGTCCGCGCGACGCTCATGCGCGGTACGATCCATCTCGTCTCCCGTCGCGATTTCGTCGCCTGGCGCCCGGCCATTCAACCGGTGCTCACGGCCGCGGCCGGGCAGATCACGAAGGGATCGATCGACGTCGACGCGACGCTGAAAGCGGCGCGCGGGTTCCTCGGGAAAAAGTCGGCGATTTTCGAAGAGATTCGCCAGCATCTGGTCGGACAGTTTCCCGGCGCGCACGATCGCTTTCTCGGCTACGCGGTGCGGATGTATCTGCCGCTGGTGATGGTGCCGGATGCCTCGCCGTACGGCTTTCCGCCGAACTCCGAGTTCGCGCTCGCGGATTCCTTTCTCGGCGAGGCGATCGCGGCGGACGCCGGCGCGCACGATCTCGCGCTGCGTTATCTCGCCGCCTTCGGACCGGCCACCGTCGCTGATTTTCAAACGTGGTCCGGACTGAAAGGGGCGAAACCGCTCTTCGAGGAGTTGCGGCCGAAACTGGTGACGTTCGCGGACAAGAAACGCGAGCTCTTCGATCTCCCCGATGCGCCGCGTCCGGACGAAGAGAGCGAGGCACCGGTGCGTTTCCTGCCGGAGTTCGACAACCTTCTGCTCGCGCACGCCGACCGCGGCCGCATCATCAGCGAAGGGTTCCGTCCCCGCGTCGTGACCAAAAACCTGCGCGTGCTGGCGACGTTCCTCGTCGACGGCTTCGTCGCCGGAACGTGGTCGATCGAAAAGAAGAAGCTGGTGCTCGAGCCGTTCGTCAAATTGACGAAGAAGGTGAGCGATGCCCTGCAGGCCGAGGGGGAAGAGTTGGTCAAGTTGTTTACGAAGTGACATCGCCAGGAGGGGATCCCGTGCTGGCGCACGGGATGACACGCCTCCGGGTACCCGCACTTCATGAAAGCGCGTTGGTCACGACGCTCTGCGCTTCCTCCTGAATCCTCGACAGGTGTTCCTCGCTGACGAAGCTCTCCGCGTAGATCTTGTAGATGTTCTCGGTGCCGGAGGGACGGGCCGCGAACCAGCCGTTGCGCGTGGCGACTTTCAGGCCGCCGATCGGATTGCCGTCGCCGGGCGCGTTGGTGAGGATGGCGGCGATCGGGTCGCCGGCGAGCTCTTTCGCTTTGATCTGCGACGGCGAGAGCTTGCCGAGGAGCGCTTTCTGTTCCGGTGTCGCGGCGGCGTCGGTACGGGCGTAGAACGGTGCGCCATGTTTTTCGGCGAGCTCGCGATAGAGCTCTCCGGGATCGAGCCCCTTCTTCGCGGTCATCTCGGCGGCGAGGAGGCCCATGATGATGCCGTCCTTGTCGGTGGTCCAGACCGTGCCGTCGCGACGCAGGAACGAGGCGCCGGCGCTTTCTTCGCCGCCGAAGCCGAGACCGCCGTCGAGCAGACCGTCGACGAACCATTTGAAGCCGACCGGCACTTCGTACAGCTTGCGCCCGAGACTCGCGGCCACGCGGTCGATGAGAGAACTGCTCACCACTGTCTTGCCGATGGCGGCGTCCTGGCGCCAGTTCGGACGATTGGTGAAGAGATACGAGATCGCGACGGCGAGGTAGTGATTCGGATTGAGCAGACCGGCGCTGCGCGTGACGATGCCGTGGCGATCGTTGTCGGTGTCATTGCCGAATGCGACGTCGAAGCGATCGCGCAGTGCGATGAGGCCCGCCATCGCGTACGGTGACGAGCAGTCCATGCGGATCTTGCCGTCCCAGTCGACGGTCATGAAGCGGAACGTGGGATCGACCGATTCGTTGACGATGGTGAGATCGAGGTCGTAGCGTTCGCGGATGACGCTCCAGTAGGCGACGCCCGCGCCGCCGAGCGGATCGACCCCGATCTTCAGTCCCGCCTCGCGCACGGCCTCGAGATCGACCACCGAGGCGAGATCGTTCACGTAGGCGTCGATGAAGTCGAAACGTCTGGTCGTCTCCGCGCTCATCGCTTTCGCGAACGTGACCCGCCTGATCTTCGAGCGCTCCGCCATGAGCGCGTTCGCGGCGTTCTCGATCGACTTCGTCGCCTCGGTGCCGGAAGGACCGCCGCTCGGCGGGTTGTATTTGAAGCCGCCGTCTTCAGGCGGATTGTGCGACGGCGTGACGACGATGCCGTCGGCGAGATGTTCGCGGCGGCCGCGGTTGTAGGTGAGGATCGCGTGCGAGATCACCGGCGTCGGCGTGTAGCCGCGATACGCGTCGATGCGCACCTCGACGCCATTCGCCGCGAGCACTTCCATCGCCGAAATGAAGGCCGGCTCGGAGAGCGCATGCGTATCGATGCCGAGAAACAGCGGGCCGTCGATCTTCTCGGCGCGGCGGTAATCGCAGATGGCCTGCGTCGTCGCGAGAATGTGCAGTTCATTGAACGCGATCTTGAGCGACGAGCCGCGATGGCCCGACGTGCCGAAGGCCACACGCTGGTCGCGAATGTGCGGATCGGGCTGCTCCGCGTAATACGCCGCGACCAGGCGCGGCACGTTCACGAGCGTGTCGTCGGAGGGGCGATGGCCAGGTGTCGTCATAACGCAGCGATCATAGTGGAGCGGCGCACGCCGCTCCACGCCGGTCCAGAGACGCACGCGGCTAGATCTTCGGCACGTTCTTCAGTTCGCCTGAATAGGCGATCTCCGTCGCCGCGAGCTTCACTGTGCCGTTTTTCTCGAAGAGCATGAAGTTCACGATCACGCCGCCGGAGTGCTGCACGTTCGAACCGAGGATGTTCTTCGTGGCCTCGTTCGTGCCGTTCGCTTTCAGCACCTTGAGATAGAGCAGCTGTGCGGTCTGCAGCACCTTCTCCACCGCCGCGCCGAGGAGAAGCTTCGAGAGGAGCGGTGCCTCGGCGGTGGCGACTTTCGTCAGCAGATCTTCGTAGCCGACGCGAATCGCATCCGCGGCCTTCAGGCGCTTCTTCTCGACCGAGTCGTCGGGCAGCGCGGCGATGCGCTGCGCGGCCTCGCTCGCTTTTCTGCGCACGCCGGCCAGCAGCCGCTGAATCTCCGCGCTCATCGACGGATCGAGATCGAGCGGATAGATCTGCGACACATACACCTGCTTGCCGCGCGCCGCGAATCTGCCGGCCACCTCGGAGATGAGCGGCAGATCGTCGATGACGACGTCGACGCCTTTGATGGTGGTCTGCGTGCGGAAGAGCGAGAGCAGATCGATCACCGACTTCGCGGCAGCGGTCACGCCGACGATTGCGGCGAGCGCGCCGACGGCTTCGTTCTGCACCGGCAGTTTGATCGCGTCGTACTCGGCGCCGAGCTCCGCCATCTGCCCGACGAACGCGCGGTACGTGCCGAGGGCCGCGAGATCAGTGGGGTTGTGAATCAGCAGTCCGTTGTTGCCGATCAGCGGCAGCACCTTCGTGACGATCTTTTCGGCGGCGCGATCGAGCGAGTCGTACGCGAGGATGTACGCCTCGATCACCGCCTTCTCGTCGATCTCCGTCTTCGCTTCGACGGGCGTCACGCTCGACGGGAACGTCGCCGCCAGCGTTTCCTTCTTCTTCGTGGCAATCGTCGCCTCGAGCTCCGCGATCTGTTTTTCTTTTTCGAGCTTCTCGATTTCAGGATCTTTCGGTTTGTCGTTTTCCGCCATTTGCTGAATGCCTCCGCTGTCATTGGAAGGACGCGGATTTGGATTTCCCGCGGCATGAGACGATGTGCCCTGGATGCGCTCGCTGATCGTGCTTCTGTTGCTGCTCGCTGCCGATGCGCAGGCGGCGACAGCCGTCTCGTTCTGCGAGCTCGCGGCCGATCCGGCGAAATACGATCGGCGGCAGATCGAGCTCACCGGTTTCGTCTCCCACGGCTTCGAAGACTTCACGCTCTTCGACCCGACCTGCACCTCGGAGAACGTCCGCGTCTGGGTCGAGTACGGTGGAACGCATGCATCGCGAACGACCTATTGCTGCGGCACGAACGCGGATGCAACGAGACCGCGGCCGCTGGTCGTCGACGGAGTGCCGACGACACTCGTGCGCAGCGCGAAGTTGAAAGAGTTCGATCGACTCGCGCTGCGCGAGCCCGATTCGATCGTGCATGCGACGATGCGCGGGCGCTTCTTTGCCGGCGAGAAGACGAGCTTTCCGGGAGGCACGTTCTGGGTCGGCTACGGGCACATGGGACTGTACAGCCTCTTCGTCATCGAGGAGATCGTGCAGGTCGATGCGCCGCGCGACGGGCTCGATCCGCGTGGTGCGCCGGACCAGGCGGAGGCGGACTGCGCGCGTTCCCTCGGCGGCGTGACGCACGCCCGCGCGATCGAGCAGCAGAAAGAGGCGGAAGCGGGAACGCGCGCCTGGGCGTTCGACGATTCGCTGCGCGTGGCGACCGAGCATTTGCAGCGCGTTTCCACCGCGGCCGCGAACGTGCAGTTGACCGTGGTGGGCAAGAGCACGGGCCGGGTCGTTTATGGTGGAGCGGGAGCGGACGGAAACGGATACTGGGTCGTCGTCTCGCGCCCGTACTGGCTCTCGTTCAGCGCCGCGAATGCGAAGCGGGTGGCGTGGGTCGCGATCGGCGCCGAAGAAACCGGGTGTGAGGAACAGCAATGAGTGACTGGCAGCGCACGAAACGAACCGCGATGCTGCTCGGCATGGCCGGAATCGCGATCGAGGCGATCACCATCTTCCTGCTCGCGCAGAAACGCCTTCCCGAAAACATCGCCACGCCGGTTCTCGTCGGCGGAATGCTGCTCGCGTTCATCCCGATGTTCGTGCTGGCGCGGCACGCGAAACGGAAATGAGCGGTGGCTCGCGACTAACGCATCCAGTCGTCGACGGCGGTGGCGAGATCGACGAGATACTCGTCGCCCTTCGGATGATGCGTCAATCCGACGAGCACGTAGTGGCGGTTCGGTCCGGTCACGATCGCGGTGTCGTGAAGGTAATCCTCCCACGAGCCCCACTTGCGGATGATCTGCACGTCGCGGCCGCGCAGAGCTTTGACGAACTTGTGGTCGTCGTGCGCCAGGTCGGGTGAGGCGAAGATCTCGCGCATCGTCTTCGACGCTTCGGGCGAGACGAGCTTTCCCTGCTCCAGCATCAGGTAATAACGCAGCAGCTGCCGCACCGTCGCCGCGTGCGAGTGATCGGCCACCGGATCGCCGATGCGCTCGCTGTTCGGACCGTAATGCTTGCCAACCCAGATGCCGCCGCCATGCGCGGCGTCGTAGAAGCCATAGGAATCGAGCACGGCTTGAATCTCGCGCAGCCCGAGCTCGCGCGAATACTTCGCGGCCATCTCGTTGCTCGACTGCTTGGCCATCAGCCCGAGCTCGTGACGCACGGCCGGATCGAGCTGCGTCGCGGCTTCGGGATGCTTCACGAAATAGGCGAGGAGAATGCCGATCTTCGGCACGCTGGCGGCGTATTCGATGCGATCGGGATGGACCATCGCCAGACGCATGCGCCTCAGATCGAGGATGCCGGCCGCGGTCTGTTCCCCGGTCATGCCGTACTTCGCGCGCAATTGCGCATCGAGTGATTCGAGCTTCGCCTGCAGCCGCGCGTCGACCGGCGTTTCGTAGTCGAGCGTGAACTCACTCATGCGCGGCGCGGCGGTGGTGCAGGCGAGCGTGAGCGCGGAAACGAACGCGATCCAGAGCCTCCTCATCGGCTTGCATGATCTTTCGCCGGTTCCGGCAGCAGCTCCGCGTTCAACCGCAACGTCTGCATGGTGCCGATCCGCACACCCGAGCGGGTGAACGGTTTGAAGCCGGCCGCGCTGGCGCTGAAGTCGTACGTGCCGGGATTCACATCGGCCAGCGTGTACGTACCGTCTTCGGCGGTGGTGGTCGTGTAATGCCCTTCCGGACCAACGGCGGCGACGGTCGCATTCGGGAGCGGCTTCTTCGTGGCCGCGTCGAGGATCGTGCCGGTGAAGGTTCCGGCGAACGCGAGCGGAGCGGCGAGGATCAGCAAAGCAGTGAGCACGGCGTAACGCATGAGCACGATTGTACGGCTCGCGAGGCGCGTGCCGCGTGTACTCTCGCCTGCGCCATGCCGACCGTGCATCTCATCGACGCCAGCCCGTATCTCTTCCGCGCATATTTCTCGCTGCCGAAAACGATGAAGGATGAGCAGGGACGCCCGAACAACGCGGTGTACGGCTTCGGGCAATTCCTGAAGAAGTACCTCGCCGAAGCGAAGCCGACGCACATCGCGGTCGCGTATGACCGCAATTTCAACGGCAGTTTTCGCAACGAGTTCTATCCGGCGTACAAGGCGCAGCGCGATCCGTCACCGCCCGAACTGGAATTGCAGGTCGACTGGTCGATGGAGTCGACGCGGGGGATGGGCGTGGCCACGTTCATCGACGACACGCACGAGGCCGACGATCTGATCGCCACGATCATGCATCAGGTCCCGCGCGCGGAGTACGTGATCG
Organism: Thermoanaerobaculia bacterium; assembly: GCA_036261885.1. GTDB lineage: Bacteria > Acidobacteriota > Thermoanaerobaculia > Gp7-AA8 > Gp7-AA8 > QHVT01. Next base: position 987,739 of record DATAJY010000013.1, read on the forward strand.
TCACGTCGGACAAGGACCTCACGCAGCTCGTGAGCGAGCGGACGATCGTCGTCGATCCGGCGCGCAAGCTTCGTTTCGATGCGCGCGAAGTGGTCGCGAAATTCGGCGTTCGTCCCGAGCAGATCACCGACTTTCTCGGGCTGGCCGGCGACTCGGTCGACAACATTCCGGGCGTGCGAGGCATCGGACCGAAGACCGCGGCGGAGCTGCTGCATCGCTTCGGAACGCTCGAGGGGATTTATGAGAATCTCGCGTCGCTCGAACGCAGCGTGTCGAAATCGGATCGCAGCGTGGCGGCGAAGCTCGCCGAGCACGTGGAACTGGCGGGGTTGTCGAAGCGTCTCGCGACCGTGGCCACGACGGCACCGATTCGCGTGACGCTCGACGACCTCCGCTTCACGGCTTCGGGAGCTTGAGCAGGACGATCGCGTCGTCGCTCTCGTTCATGAGGATGCCGAGGGGAGTGATCGCGCGCTGCAGTGCGGTCTTCCACGGAATCTCCTCGGCCTGCAGCGTGACCCGGCCGCCCTCGATCTTCGGATCGAGGATGATTTTCCGGCCGCTGAGCGTGCGCATGGTGTTGAGGAAGTCGTTCAGATCGGCGTCGACGATGTCGACCGTGATGAGGTCGTCGCCGGGTGCGAGCTTTGCGGACGGAATGGTCGCTTCTTCGTGCTGCAGGACGTCTTCGCCGCGCTTCGCCTCGAAGGTGGCCACGTAGTCGCCGTTTGCGGCCGGCTTCACATCGATGGTGAACCCGACATCCTTCTGCGCGCCGGCGAGCAGGAACGGTTTGCCCGGCGGTTTCAGCGAGACGTCACTCCAGATCGCAACGCCATCGGCCTTTTCGATCAGCGCCTCGACGAGCATCGGATCCTCATCGAGGTGCAGCACCACATTCCACTGGTATGGTTTCCCGTCCGCGCGCGCCGAAAGCGCGAGCAGGAGAACGGACGAAAGAAGAAGACGCTTCATGAACGAGCAAGATGCGGCGCTCCTGCTCGTTCGGCCGTGATTCAGCGCACTAGTCGAGACGGAAATTGACGGTCAGGTTGAAAATCACCGGCACCGGCTTCCCGTCTTTGAGGGCCGGCTCGAACACCCACTGCTTCACCGCATCGACCGCCGCCTGATCGAGGCCCATCGGCAGCGGCTTGAGCACGCGCGTGTCGCTCACGACACCGGTTTCGTCGATGTGCGCCTCGACGATCACGACGCCGCTGATGCGCGCTTCCTTCGCATCGCCGGGATAAATCGGATCGACGCGCGTGATGATTTTCGGCGCCTTGATGTCGCCGCCGATGCGATAGAGGGTCTTTCCTCCCGGCGTCTGGATCGCGGCCGCATTCTCCTCCGCGGGCGCGCTCTCTTCGATCGGAATCTCTTTTTCATCACGCTGAAGAAGGAGCGCGCCGTCCATCACCTCGAGCACCGCGAGCAGCGCACCTTCCGGCCGCGGTGCGACCGCGATTCTGAGCGCGTGCGTGCCGTGATTTCCCGAGACCTGGAACGACTGCTTCGGCTGCGTGGAGACGCGTGATTCCGAGACCACCTCACCGCCCGGTGCGCGGATCACCACGTGATGCATCCAGACCTCGCCCTGCGGATGCGATTCGACGTCGAACGTGTAGCGACTCGCATCCGCGCCGGCGAACGCGGGCGGCGCGGGTGCGAAGAGCGCGAACGTCGCCGCGATCGCGAGCGCGATCGTCAGCGCCGAAACACGCACGATGGTCGAGGGAAGGAAGCGGGGGCGCTCGGTGGTGTAGGTCATGATCGAGTTCATCCTTTCGCGTACGTGAAATCCACTCATGCAGGCAACGGCCGGAGCTTCGATGGCGGCGTGGCAGCTGCGCGCGAGCGCGTCGAGATACGACTCGGCGTCGCAGCCGAGATCGAGCACGCGCTCGTCGCAGGCCCGCTCGCGCAGGTCGAGCAGACGCCGTCGCGCGAGCCAGTGCAGCGGATCGAACCAGAAGAGCGCGCAGATCAGTTCGTGCAGGAGCGCGGTGGTGTTGTCGCGGCGCTCGACGTGCGCGAGCTCGTGCGCGAAGACGCTCGCCAGTGCGCGCGCGTCGAGATCGCCGGCGTAGCCGACCGGCAGCAGCACCACCGGCCGGAAGAGACCGACCACCATCGGTTCGGTCGCGGCGGGGGAGACGGCCAGTCGTACGCGCGACTTCTCGAACGCGGCGTGATGAAACGGAACCGCCTGCCTGGCGATGCGCGTCCAACGCAGCAGCGAGCGCACGGTCATCATGAGGAAGAGCGTCGTGCCGGCGAGCCAGACGTAGAGCGGCAGATTGGTGGCGGGCGGCGATGGCGCATTCGCCGCGGCGAGCTGCGTGATCGCGACTTCGACGTTCGCGCCTGTGGCGGCGCGGGCAAAGGGATTCGGAGGATCGAAGGCGGCGATGGCGATGGCCAGACACGGCACGAGCAGCGATGCCGAGAGCAGCCAGTGGCGCATCGCCGCGGAGAGCCGCGGCAGGCGTGAGAGCAGCAGTCCGACCGCGCAGAGGCCGATGCCGAGGGCGATGCTGCTGACCAGGAATGCGTGCATGGCTCAGTCCTCCTCGTTTCGCCCGAGGCGATCTTCGAGCGCCTTGATGTCTTCGAGCGTGAGCTTGCCGGACTCGAGGAGATGCGAGACGACCGGCGTGGCATCGCCGCCGAAGAGGCCGAGGAAATCGTCGATCAGACGCTGGTGCGTTTTCTTGCGATTGATGGCCGGCGCGAGGATCCAGGCGTTGCCGATCTTGCGCGTCTTCTTCACCGCCCCTTTCTGTTCGAGGCGATTGAGGATGGTCTGAACGGTGGTGTACGCGGGACGGCTGCGTGCCGGAATTGCTTCCTGCACCTCCCGGACCGCGGCCTCCCCGAGATCCCAGAGAATGTCCATCAGCTGCAGTTCGAGCGGAGTGAGACGTACGCGCGGCATTCGCTACCTCCTACGTGTGTGGTGAAAACTACTACAAGTGTAGGAGGAAGGTCAAGGATGCATCGGGAGTCGGTAGTCGGTTGTCGGGAGTCGGGAGGCCTCCACCCGACCACGTGTTGAAAGCGAAGCCGTGGTCGTGCGGCGGCCCCCCGACAACCGACTACCGATTACCTGCTCCGTACCGCTCTTCGTTTCGCGGGGACTTCGGGTTGCTCGTTTTTCCAGGCGCGCAGGAGGGCGCGCAGTGCCTCGGGGGAGTTCTGGGGGGCGGGGCGGCCGAGCTGGTCTTTCGTGTTGACGCCGTGGCAGGAGTTGCAGACGCGCACTTCGCCGGGCTGGAACGTGAGCCAGTAGCGTTCGCGCACGACCGGCGTTCCGGAGCCGTTCGTCGTCTGCCAGGTCATGGCGCGGCGGGCGGGCACGAGCGCGGCGACCGAGCCGTCTTTCGCGACGTCGACGATCGAGTGATTGCGCGCGAGCACCCGGCGGCCGGGACGGGGATCGGCGGTGCCGCCGATGCCGCGCAGTTGCTGCGCCTCGAGCAGCTGCATGCGCGATACCTCGTACGGCTTCGCCGCGGTGGTGCTGCTCGCGCCGTTCGGCACGTGCAGGCTGTACGGTTGCTGCTTATCCGCGGCGTCGCGCGCGGTGACGTTGCGGCTGACGATGAGCGCGAGCTGGCGCTGGGCGAGGTCTGCCTTGAACGCGCCGGGATCGACCCCTTCCTCGCGAAACACGCGCGCTTCCGGTTCTTCGAGCTGGGAGACGCGCGGCGCCGGCCGCGGGCGCGCGCGCACTTCCACCGGATGCAGTTCCCACAACGTGCCGGACCAGTTCACGAGCGCATCGGGATTCCAGTACGAGATCGTGGCCTGCAGGCCGGGCGTGAGCGGCGTGTTCGCGGCCACATCCTTCAACCGAAAGTCGTGCACCGCGACGAGCGTGCCGTTCGCGAGCGGGAGCGGATCGCGATAGCCGTCGCCGCTGGTGAGGAACTCGACCTGCATCGCATCGGCGTTGCGCGATGGCTCGCCCGGAATGGCCAGCAGACGTCCGGAGCCGAACGTGCCGAACTCCGGCGCGTTCGTGCCGACGAAGCGTCCGGGCCGCGTCGGATCTTCGCGCAGCTGGAAGAAGTTCTCCGCGCTGGGACGCGAGTCATTCCCGAAATCGGTGAGCGCCGCGTCGTCGTTCAGGGCGCGGTTGAAGTAGTGATGCAGCTCGTGCCGGCCGACGTGATTGAGCGTCTCCTCGGCGGTACCGTCTTCGTTGATCTCCCACGGGAAGAAGTGATTGATGCGCAGCCCTTCGAGATTCGTTCCGCCGAGGAGATCGTCGCGGCCGGGACGCGGCTCGGGGAAGATCTCCACGCGCTGCTCGAGCCGCGCGGCATTCGCGCTTTCGTCCGCATAGTCGAACGTTCCGTAGGTCTCTTCTTCGTGATCGGTGTCGGCCTGCTGATCGCGTTGCAGGTGATCCCAGCGCGTGAAGATGACGCGGCCGAAGCTGTCGATGGACGGCGTGAAGACGCCCGACGGAGAGTGATTGAGCATGCGCAGGTCGCCGGTGGCGGGATCGAGACTCCAGAGTCCTGTGACCGTCGGCGCTTCCTCGTATTCGTCGAGCTGCGGATACAGATGCCGCTCGCCGTTGCGCGGACGATCGGAGGTGAAGAGGATGCGATCGTCGGTGCCGTAGATCGGGCTGACGTTGTTGAAGTTCTCGGGCTGTTTTTCGATCCTGCGGATGACCGGCGTTTCGTTCGCGCCGAAGTTGGTGATCTCGTAGATCTGCCAGTAATACGTGTTCACCTCGTACTGTTTCTTCGGTGCGCCGATGACCATGCTGAAGAGCGCTTTCGAGCCGCTCCAGTGCACCGAAGGCTCGCGCACGGCGATCGCATTCGCTCCCTGCTGACCCTCGGAGCCGAAGCCGGCCGCGCGCGTCAGGTTCTTCAGCGAGCCGTCGGCGTAGCGAATCCAGAGATCGCCGCCGCGCGGCGCGCTGTCGATCGCGCCGCGATGATTGCCGAACGTCGAGGTGATGCTCGTGAAATCACCCGGTGGCGGCACCTGCGTGACGAAGAGAATCGGATTCGGAGTCGACAGCGCGGCGGCGGCGAAAAGAACGGCGAACAGTTTCACGATGAGGGCGATGATCGGTCAGGCGCGCGCAGCGCCGCGTGACCGGGAGCACGTTCCTCGAATCGTCGCGCGCTCAGCGCACGGCGCGGCGGCGCGTGAGCGGAGCACGCTCGCGCATCGTCCAGACGCCCTGTTCCGTTCCCGCGTGCAGCGCACGGCCGGAGGGATCGAAGGCGAGCGAGAGCACGACGCGCGTCGGCAGACCGTCGTTCGCGGGCGTGAGCGTCACGCCGCCGTCGTGCGAAACGAAGATGCCCTGCGAACCGGTGGCCACCCAGACCGTGTTCGCGTCGTGCGGATCGACGGCGATGGCGGTGATCGTCGTGATCGGCATCGGCGTGGCCAGCCACGTCCACTCTTTTCCGCCGTCGTCGCTGCGCGCCAGACGATTCCAACTGCCTGTCGTCGGCGTGTGATTGGCGATCGCGGCGTACATCACATTGGGATTCGACGCGGCGATCGCGAGCGGTTCGCGCAGGTAATCGTGGCGAAAGCCGGCGTCCGGAACGCCGTTCGTGAATCGGGCGATCCCTCCGCCGTAGTTTTCGATCGACCAGAGGTGATCGCTGTTCTGCGGATCGAAGGTGAGGAAGTACGACGTGCCGACGTTCTGTGCGCTCCACGTCAGGCCGCCGTCGGCCGAGCGCAGCATCTGATTCCACGTCAGGACGTAGAGCACTCCCTCTTTCTTCGGATCGGCGGCGATCGCATGAATCGCTTCGAACGTGCGCGGCAGTTCTTCGCCTGCGACGGCATCGCGTCGCAGGCGAAGCACGCGCGTGCCGTTGATCGTGGCGGCGTAGAGATCGCCCGCGCCGTCGACGGTGATGCGTGACGGAGCGGGCGCGGTGGTTTCGCCGATCGCCTGCCAGGAGTCTCCGCCATCGCGCGAGCGGAAGATCCGGCTCCGGTTGCGCTCCAGGTAGCGGCCATGCGTGTCATACGAGAGTGCAAAGAGGCGCGCCGGATCGGTCTCCTGCACGATCACCTGCAGTGCGTACGTGGCCGCGTCCCGCGTGTCGAGCGTGTGGGCTTCCGCGTATGGAAACGTCGCGGAGGTAAGGCCGGACGACGTCGAGGCCACGACCTCGCGCGTCGAGGGATCGACTTCGATGCCGGAGACGAGAGCCGGCGCGCCGACGCGCAGCCAGACGGTGCCTCCGTCGCCGCTGCGGAAGAGACCGTCGTCGGTGCCGAGGAAGAGCCGGCCGGTGCCGCGATCGATGGTGAGGGAGAGAAACGCGCTGCCGGTCACGCCCTTCGGCTCGACGTCGGACCAGCTGTTGCCGGCGTCGTGGCTGACGAGAAATCGGGAGCGCGGCGTCGTGCTGATGCCGAAGCGCACGTTCGATTCGGTGGGATGGGCGACGACGGCCCGCGTCGGGATCTCGGGGTTCGACGTCCAGGTCGCGCCGCCGTCGCGGCTCTCCTCGATTCCGCCGCCGAACGAATAGGTGAAGAGGTGGGCGGGGTCGGCCGGATCGAGTGCGAAATGCTCGACGCACAGCCCGCCGCCCTTGATATTGCTCCAGGTGGCGCCTCCATCCGTCGAGCGATAAATCCCTGCCGCTTCATGGGCATCCGTCACGACACCCTTCGCCCAGTACGGCTGGCAGTTACTGCCGACGTACATCACGCGATTGGAATCGACGACGATGCCGCTCGGCCGGAGCGGAGCCGGGAGGTCGGCGCGCGTCCATGCGGCGCCGCCGTTCGTGGTGCGCCACAGTTCTCCCTCGGTTTCGCTGAGCGTGGTGGCGGCGATCACGAGATTCGGGTCGAGCGGATCGACGCCGAGGAAGGCGACCGGTTTGATGGCCGCACCGACGTTGCGCCAGGTGGCGCCGCCGTCATCGCTGCGCAGCACGCCGCTCGAGCTTCCGGCGTAGAGGACGCGCGGGCCGGAGGTGGTGGCGGCGATGGCGCTCATGTCGCCGGAGTGCGGCCCGTGAGTCGTCCAGGTGCCGGAGAGGGAAGCCGTGAGGAGGAGGGCGCCGAGGAGCATCGTGACGATGGTACGAGACCCGGCGAGGGAGCGTTTGACAAATGCGGGGCGAATGGAGGAATGGTGTCATCCCGTGCGAAGCACGGGATGACACTGACGATCCCTCTCTACAACTGCGTCAGGACCTGCTCGAACTGTTCGCGCTTCTTCTTGATGCCCATCCGCACGAGACCGATGGTCGAGTGATCGTCGTACAGCACGGCCAGCGTGAAGCGGCCGCCGGCGAACGGCTCGAGCTTGATGTGCTTCTCGCCGGTCTCGTCGATGACGTCGAACTCGCGCTCCGGCGCTTCGCGCAATTCCGCGAAAAACGCCGGAGCATCGTCGATGTTGCCGTCGAGATCGGCCGCGATGACGTTGCCCACGGCATCGAGGATGGCCACGTTCTGCGCATTCGAATCGAGCCGGAGGGAGCGCAGCAGTTCCTCCGCCTTTGCAATTGCGTCGTCCGTCGCGTCGTCCGTCGCGTCGCTCATGTTCCGCTCCTACTGCTTGGTCATCCGCTGGCGCGGCGCCTCGTTCGATTTCTTCGTCGAGAATCCGCGCTTCTCCATCAGCGCCTCGACGCGCGGATCGCGCCCGCGGAAGGCGCGATAGCCTTCCGCCGGATCGATCGTATTGCCCACCGTGAAAATGTGCTGGCGCAGACGCGCCGCGACCTGCGGATCATACGGTCCACCCGCTTCGGTGAACGCGCCGTACGCATCGGCCGTGAGCACGTCCGACCAGAGATAGCTGTAGTAGCCGGCCGAGTAGCCGTCGCCGGAGAAGACGTGCAGGAACTGCGGCGAGCGATGCCGCATCACGATCTCCTTCGGCATGCCGAGCTCCGCCAGTGTTTCGCGCTCGAACCGGTCGGGATCGATCGGCGTGCTGCCGGCGAGATGCATGCGCATGTCGACCAGCGCGCTCGACAGATACTCGACGGTGTCGAACCCCTGATTGAAGGTCGATGCCTTCTCGATGCGATCGACGAGCGTCTGTGGAATCGGCTGGCCGGTCTGGTAGTGCACGGCGAATTTCTGCAGCACCTCGGGGGTGCGCAGCCAGTGCTCGAGCAGCTGCGACGGGAACTCGACATAGTCGCGCACCACGCGCGTACCGCTCACCGACGGATAGGTCACGTTCGACGAGAGGCCGTGCAGCGCATGGCCGAACTCGTGGAACAGCGTGCGCGCGTCGTCCCACGAGATCAGCACCGGCTCGCCGGGTGCGCCCTTCACGAAGTTCGCGTTGTTCGACACGATCGTGGTGATCTCGTTCTCGAAGCGCTCCTGCGTGCGATACGCATTCATCCACGCGCCGGAACGTTTGCCCGCGCGCGCATACGGATCGAAGAACCAGACGCCGATGTGGCGGCCGGTGGTCTTGTCGGTGACTTCCCAGACGCGCACGTCGGGGTGATAGACGGCGACGTTCGTGACCGGCGTGAAGTTGAAGTTGAAGAGCTGGCCGGCGACCCAGAACATCCCTTCGCGCAGTTTCTCCAGCTGCAGGTACGGCTTGACCTCGTTCTGATCGAGGTCGTATTTCGCCTTGCGCACCTTCTCGGCGTAGTAGCGGTAATCCCACGGCTCGATGGTGAGCTTCGCCCCTTCCTTGTCGGCGAGCGCCTGCATGTCGCGCACTTCTTCCTTCACGCGTGCGACGGCCGGGGTCCAGACCGCCTCCATCAGCTCCATGGCCCGCTCGGGCGTTTTGGCCATCGAGTTTTCGAGGCGCCAGTGCGCGTGCGTCTGGTAGCCGAGGAGCTTCGCGCGCTCGGCGCGCAGACGGAGGATGTTCGTGATGATCTGATTGTTGTCGTTCGCGCCGCCCATGTCGCCGCGGTCGACGAACATGCGCCACGCTTTCTCGCGCAGGTCGCGACGATCGGAGTAGGTGAGGAACGGCACCACCGACGAGCGCGTGTTCGTGATCACCCATTTGCCCGGCATCTTGCGCGACTGCGCCGCCGCGGCCGCGGAATCGCGCAGCGATTTCGGCAGCCCGGCCAGGTCGGCTTCATTGTCGATGACCAGCGTTTCGCTCTGTTCGTCGTGCAGCACGTTCTGGCTGAACTGCGTGAAGTAGCCGGCCAGCTCCTGGTTGATCTCGGAGAGGCGCTTCTTCGCGGTCGCATCGAGCTTCGCGCCGGAGCGCACGAAGGTGGTGTAGTTCAGCCACACCAGACGCTGCTGCTCCGGCGTGAGCTGCGATTTTTCGGGCGAGTTGTAGACTGCTTCGACGCGCCGGAAGAGCTTCTCGTTCTGCGTGATCTGATCGTTGAACGCGGCGAGCTTCGGCTCCATGACGCGCTCCACTTCGGAGAACGCGTCATCGTTCATGGTCGAGCTCCAGATGCCGTAGACCGTTTCGACGCGCGAGAACGTGCGGCCGGCGCTTTCGAGTGCGGCGATCGTGTTCGCGAACGTCGGAGCGGCGGGATCGCTGGCGATGCGGTCGATCTCGGCGAGGTTCTCGGCCATGGCCGCTTCGAAGGCAGGCTGGAAGTCTTCCACGCGCACCTTGTCGAACGGCGGCACGCCGCCGTACGGGCCGGTCCAGGGAGCGAGCAGCGGATTCGATGCGGCGGGGGCGGGCGCGGCCGGCGCCGCGGTCTCGGTGTTGGTCATGGTGGTGGTCTCGGCCGCCGTCGCTGCTGGCGTCGAGGAATTCGACTCGGTACTCGGTGCAGTGGCGCAGCCCGCGATCGTCATGATGGCGACGAGCAGGGTTGCCGTGCGATTCAGTGCGGCACGCATCAGCATTCGTCTCTCCGTTCGGTTGGGATGAGTCTCGCCGCGCAAAGGCACACGCCGCACGGCGGAAGGCGGAAAACCGGCGAGAGTGTATCCGCGAATTCACGAAGGACGTATGCCTGTTTGCCAATTCGTTCACGGAGCGGGCCGATAAAATGCCGCCCGATGTCCGGCCGTGAAACCCCGTCTCGCAATTCTCCCCGCGTCATTCTCCGCAAGGCACGCGATGGTCATTTCGGCGAAGAACCGGTCCTGGTGCTGGAGCTCGGTCTGGCCGGTGCGAAGTTCGAACACGGCACGCGTCTGGCGATCGGCACCCGCGCCACGTTCGTCTGCGGTCCGGTGCTCGCGGAAGGCGACGTCCGCCATTCGATCCTGCTTCCGGCCGAGAGCGGCATCGTCTACCACACCGGCATCGCCTTCCGGAATCTCACCGACGAGCAGCAGAGCCACCTCTATCAATTGCTCATCGATGAGGCGCAGGAGCAGGTGAACGAGTGGGAGGCGAACCTGCAGGGACTGGCCTGGCGTCCGAAGCCGGCGCGCAAATCGGCCGTCGTCCGCCGCTACGTTTCGCTGCGCAAGACGCCCACCGGCTGGCTGCGCACCATCACCATCGACCCGAACCAGCCGATCGACGGCATCGCCGTACCCGACGACACGCCGGAGAACGAGCTCGAAATCCTCCGCCGCACCTATGACAGCGCCGACAAGACCATGCGCGAGCTGATGCGCCGCATGGCCATGGTGGGCATTCTGGAGAGACTGCGGTAACGAACGCCGGCATTCCTGCCGGCGTTCCGGAAGTCACCACATCATGACGGCAGTCTGGCCGGACTGCTGTGCGTACAGCCGGATTCGCAGCGCGTACTCGCGGCCACGGAACAGCTTCGCGCGGATCGACGAGTTGCGCGGCTGCGCGCTGTCGTCGTCGCCGGCGACGAAGCGCCACTCGTCGTTCACGTTCTCGAACAGCACCATCACCAGATCGGAGTTGCCGAACGTCTGGAACACGTACTCGCGCGTCTCTTCCGGCCGGATGCTGAAGTTGCGCTGTTCGCCCGAGACGAGATCGAGCTGCTCGGAACGGAACGGCGACATCGGTCTGTGCTCGCTCGTCTGCAGCGGCGGATAGAACGACTTCACCCACGTCTTGTCGCGCTGCGAGAGCCCGCCGGCGGGACGGAGTCCGGTGGTGAAGTACTGCGCCGGCTTGCGGATCAGGCCGGGATCGAACGGATACTCCATGATCGAATCGGGGTCCCACTTCGAGCCCTGTACGGCATCCGCTTCGATCTTGCGGATGATGTTCTGGAACGTGGTGTCGCGCGACCAGAAGTTCGGGTCGCCCGCGAGGTTGCGATACACCGCTTCCTCATCCCACTCGATTCCGGAGTTCGGGTTCTGGTGCTCGTGCGGAAAGCCGAGCGTGTGGCCGATCTCGTGAATGGCGGTGTCGATCTCGCGCGTGGAGCGGGTGAGGCTCCAGCCGAAATTCATCGTCCGCTCGTTCTGGCCGATGCCGAGAACGTCGCGGCCGACGTACGACCACGCGCCATCACCGTCTTCGAAACCGATGCGGATCTCCGCTTCGCCGCGCTGCCGCACCTCGGTGAACGTGATGCCGATGCCGACGCGCCGCCACGCGTCGAAGGCCTGCCGCACGACGTCCTTCTGCGCGTTCGTCGTCGTCCACGGCAGCCACTGCGTGGTGCCGTCGGTGAAGCGGACGTTGCGGCCGTCGCTCTTCTGATCGAAGAAGTAGTAGTGCAGCACCGTGCCGCTGGCCCACTTCTGATCGTTCTGACGGATGAGCCGCGCGTTGTTCGGCTCCAGCCCTTCGGGCAGAACCCGCACGCGCGGCGTCGGTAACGCGCAATACGAAAAGTTCGATGTCGGGGACTCCGCGACCGCGGTGCCACCGCTGCGAGCGCTCTCTTCCTCGGAATAGTTCGGCATGGCTGCCCTCCTCGCCATGAGAGAGCCGCGGCGACGATTTTCCCGCCGCCGTTACCGGTTCGTTCGGGCCTGATAGGCGGCCACGACCGCTTTCGCATCGCCGACCTGCTGCAACGCTCCCTTCTCGAACCAGGCGGCGCGGGAGCAGAGACGTTCGATCGATTGCAGGTCGTGAGAGACGAGCAGCAGCGTCGCGCCGTTCGCGTGAAAGTCGCGGATGCGCGTTTCGCAGCGCTCTCGGAACTCGGCGTCGCCGACCGCGAGCACTTCATCGAGCAGGACGATTTCCGCCTCGATGGTCGTAGCGACCGAGAAGGCGAGGCGCGCCACCATGCCGGTCGAGTAGGTGCGCAGCGGCGCATCGATGCTGTCGGCGATTCCGGAGAAGGCGATGATCTCGTCGGCCACGCGTTTCATGTAGCGGCGCGAACGGCCGAGGAGCGCGCCGTTGAAGAAGATGTTCTCGCGGCCGGAGAGCTCTCCTTCGAAGCCGGTGCCGAGCTCGATGATCGGCGCGACGCGGCCATGCGTGACCGCCTCGCCGCGCGTCGGCGGAATGATGCCGGCGGCGACGCGCAGGAGCGTCGACTTGCCGGCGCCGTTGCCGCCGATGATGCCGAAGGCCTCGCCCGCCTCGATGGTCAGCGTGACGTCGCGCAACGCATCGGCCACCGGCGGCCGCGCCGCACGCGCATGCACGAGCCACTCTTTCAGGCTGCGGATGCGTTGCACGGGATAGCGCACGCTCACGTCGCGATATTCGATGCGGTTCATAGGTACGGATAGAAGCCGCGCGAGAGGCGGCGGAAGATCGTCCAGCCGGCGACGGCGGAGACCAGCGCCGCGATCGTCGCCACCAGCAGTGAGTGAGCGGACGGCAGGACGCCGGAGTGAATCGGCGTGCGCACGATGTCGATGAAGTAGGTGAGTGGATTGAGCTGCAGCAGCACCGCCCAGCGCGCCGGAATGATCTCGCGCGGATAGATCACCGGCGTCAGGTACATCAGCGCCATCAGCGCGACGGTGTACATCTCGCGCACGTCGCTGAAGTAGATCGTGATCGAGCTGAACGCGAGCGCCACGCCCCAGGTGAAGATGGCGAAGAGCAGCACGGAGACCGGAAGAAAGAGCGCGGCGCCGCGAATCGGCGCACCGCGCACGAGCATGATCGCCAGCAGCGGCACGTACGACAGGGCGAGGTTGACGATGCCGGAGAGCACCGTGGAGAGCGTGAAGACCGATTTCGGCACGCGCACCCGTTTCATCAGCGGCCCGTTCCACGCCACGCCGTGCATCGCCGTGACGGTGGTCTGCGAGAAGAAGTTCCACGGCAGCAGCGCCGCGAGGACGTAGGTTTCGTAGTGCGGAATGGTGAAGCGGAAGATGTTCGAGAAGACGATCGTGAGAATGATCGTCAGCATCAGCGGATGCAGCATCGTCCAGAAAAAACCGAGGACGGAGCGTTTGTAGCGAACGGTGAGATCGCGGTGCACGAGGCTCCAGAGCAGATGCCCGGTGGCGAAGAGCTCGCGGCACTCTTCGAGGAAGCTCGTGCTCTGGCCGGCGACGTAGTGTCGCGTTTCGCTGCTCATACGCCGCTGCCCGAGAGTGAAGTCGAGACGCTGCGCAACAGCAGCCGGAGATCGAGCCAGAGCGACCAGCCGCACATGTAGGTGATGTCGTAACGCAGCTTCACGTCGGGACGCGTGTCGTATTCGCCCGCGACCTGGGCCAGGCCGGCGATGCCGGGGCGGACGAGATTGCGCAGATCGAAATCGGGCACTTCGATCAGGATCTGTTTCACGATCTCCGGACGTTCGGGACGCGGGCCGACGAGGCTCATGTCGCCGCTGATGACGTTGAGCAATTGCGGCAATTCGTCGAGGCGATAGCGGCGCAGCCACGATCCGGCCCGCGTGACGTTTCCCTCGCGCATCGAACGGAACTTCCACATCGCGAACGAGACGCCGCCGCGTCCGACGCGCAGCTGCCGGATCAGGATCGGGCCGCGATCTTCGAGCGCGATGGCTATCGCCACACCGAGCCAGATCGGCGAGGTCAGCAACGCCGCGAGGCTGCCCAGCGCGATGTCGAGCGCGCGTTTCACCACCGCGCTGATCCCGTAGCCGCAGCCGACTTTGATTTCCACGAGCGGCTGATCGCCGATCCAGCCGAGCACGGTCGAGGCGAGCAGCGCGTCGGCGTGCGAGGCGAGCAGGAGGTAGCCGCGCGGGCCACGGATGCGCAGCAGTTCGAGACGCGTGCGCGGCGAGACGTCGGCGGAGACGCAGATCACTTCCTCGACCTCACGCAACGCGTTGCGCACGCCGAAGTCGTCGAGGTTGTCGAGATCGACCGAGGCCAGGACCTCGATGCGGTGATCGCGTCCGTGCGCGAGCATGTCGATGGCCGCGGCGACGTCGACCGGATTGCCGACGACGACCGTGTTGCGCGGACGGATCGGAACCGCGCGTGCGAGCACGACCCGCCACGCCGAGAGCGCGAGCACTTCGAGGAGCGGCACGGCGACGAGGATCGAGCGCGGCAGTTGCCGCTCCATGGCCATGCCGCCGATCGAGACCAGCGCCATCTGAATGATCACCGCCGCGAGGAGCATCGGCCGCGTCCGCGGCGTCATGCGCTGCCGGTAGAAGCCGGAGAGACCGAGCGCGCCGGTGAGCGAGAGGGTGAACAGCAGCACCATCGCCGGCTCGAGCGCGAACTTCTCGGCCGGCAGCAGCGCGCGCGTGAATTCGAGCGGAACGTAGCGGCGGAGATAGGTCGCGCCGGCCAGCGCGCCCCAGCCGATGAGGAGATCGCCGGCCACCGCCGTGACCATGCGCAGCGACGCTTCACGGGAACTGGGACGGATCATGCCGCGGCCTGACCTCGCTGCAGCAGCGCGAGCAGCCGCCGGTGCGTCAGCTCGCGTGCGAACTGTTGCTGCACTTCGCGGCGCAACGCCAGGCCGTTCTGCACGCAGCCTCGTTCATCGCGCAACAGCTCCACGGCCGCGCGCGCGAGCGACGGCGTATCGTCCGCGAGCGTCGCGTGCCGGGCCAGCGGCGCCAGTCCGCGCATCGCGTGCGTCGTCGCCGCGATCGCGCATCCTGCTTCCGCCGCCTCGAGAATCTTGGTCTGCATGCCGCTGCCGAAACGCATCGGCACGAGCGCGATCTTCGCGTCGCGGGCGAACGTTTGCATGTCCGGCACCGGCGTGACGAGCGCGATGCCGGCGCGTTCCGCGTCGCGTCGAATGTCGTGCGGCACGTGCGAGCCGCCGAGGACCAGCGTTGCCTCCGGCGCGAGCTCGCGGATGGCCGGCCACGTTTCGTGAATGAGTACGCGGGCCGCGTCGGCATTGGCGAAATAGGAGAGGCGTCCCCAGAACGCGAAGTCGTAGCGGCGGCGTCTCGGATCGAGCGGTGTGATGACGACGCCGTTCGGAATGGCCGTGGCCCGCATCGCGGAGGTTTCTTCTTCGCTGACGACGAGCACCTCGTCGTACGCGCGCACGGCGTCGTCTTCGGCGCGTTGTACCCGCTTCGCCTCGCGCTGCCAGAACGAGGAGAGCGACGACGCGCGCGAGCGCTCGAGCGTGTTGTGTCCGAGAGAGTCGATGGCATCGAGAATGCGCCGCCCCTCGAGGTGATCGCGGACCCACGGATCGAGGCGCGAGAGGATCACGATCGTGGCGTCGAATGCGCCGAGGTCGCGACGCGCGTCCGCAATCGCCGCGGCCCAGTCGTACGCGGCGGTCAGCAGCGTCGTCAGCGGCAACGTTTCGCGGGCGACGCGGCGCAACGCGCGGGCGCCGTTCGTCAGCGAACGCCGGGCCGGATGAAACGAGAACGAAGGGGCGGTGTGCGGGACCTCGCCCTCCGGAGCGACGAGCGCCACGCGCGCATGCGCGGCCAGCGCGTCGAGCCAGATGGTGGTGCGCACACGATCCCCGCTGTACGCGGGCCAGGGAAAACGAGAGGCGAGGAGGAGGACGTTCATCACTGCGGTCTGGGACCGGCGGCTATTATGCCGTGACCGGCGCCGCAAAACCGTTGCGATCCGCGCGATACACTCCCGCTCGATGAAGGCACTCGACCCGGCGGTGGCGTCCGCGATCCAGGAGGCGGTCTCCGAACTCGAACGCACGTCGTGCGCGGAAGTGGTCGTCGAGATTCGCGGCCGCGCCGGCTCGTATGGCCACGCGCACGCGCGATTCGCATCGCTGCTCGCATTTCTGGCGCTGGTGCTGCTGCTGTTCTCGCGGTGGCATTTCGCCGCCGCCTGGGTGGCCGTCGACGTCGTGCTCGTCTGGTTCGCCGGCGTGCTGATCGCGCGCAAGAGCGATTCCCTTCGTCGTTTTCTGACGTCGAAGCGCGAGCGCGAAGCGATGGCGCGGCTCCGCGCCTCGGCTGCCTTTCATGAGCGCGGGATCGCGAACACCTCCCGGGAATCGGGCGTGCTCGTGTTTCTTTCCGTGCTCGAACGGCATCTCGAAGTGCTCGCCGACCGCGGCGTGCTCGAAGCGGTGCCGGCGCTGGAATGGAATCGCATCGTCGAAGAGACACGCCATCGCGCGGCGACGCCGGCCACACTCGTGCTCGTGCTGCGCGAGCTGATGCCGCTGCTCGCCTGCCATCTGCCGCCGGTCGAGGGAGACGTGGACGAGCTCACGAACGTTCCGCGATTCGTCAGCGAATGAAGAAAACACGTCGCATCGTCTTCCTCCTCCTGCTGCTGCTCGTCGCGGTGACGGCCTTCGCCCGCGTCGGCGGCGGCGATTCCTACGGCGGTGGAAGCAGTAGCAGTGGTGGCGGGAGCAGCGACGGTGGCGGCGGCGGTGAGCTGGTCTGGCTCGTGGTCCGTTTTCTCTTCTGGCTGACGATCGAGCATCCGGCCATCGGCATCCCGGTCGACATCGCCGTCATTACGTTCGTGATGATGTGGCTGCGCAAGAAGGAGCGGAACACGGTGCTGCGCTTCGGCACCGATCGCATCGCCTCGCCCGTACCCGTGACGCCGTCGGTGAAGCTCGACGCGCTGCGCCGCTACGACCCGAATTTCTCCGACGTCGTATTTCACGACTTCTGCTATTCGCTCTACGCCCGTGCGCATCAGGCTCGCGGGAGCGGACAGCTCGCGCGGTACGCGCCGTATCTCAGCGCGGCCGCACGCCAGTCGCTGCAGTCGCGCAACGCCGCGGGGCTGCGCGAGGTGAACGGAATCGTGATCGGTGCGTTTCGCGTGACGAAAGTGCGCGGTCTCGAAGCCGGCACCGTGTTTGCCGAGGTGTCGTACGAGGCGAATTACACCGACGTTTTTCCGAACGGCGCGAAGAGCTGGTACGTGCGCGAGACGTGGACACTGGAACGGCAGCGCGACATTCTTTCGCCGCCGCCGGAGAAAGCGAAAGCGGATCACTGTCCGCGCTGCGGCGCGGCGTTGCGTACGCGGACGGATGGCTCCTGCGAATTCTGCGGCGCGAAAATCGACAGCGGCGCGTTCCAGTGGTACGTGCGCTCGATCTCGCTCGTCGAGCGGCAGGAGCGCGGTCCGGTGCTCACCGGCGGCGGCGTCGAGCCCGGCACCGACCTGCCGACGGTCTATCAAGCGCACCTCCCGCAGGTGCTGACCGCCTTCCGCAATGCCCATCGTGATTTCGACGTGAACGCATTCATCGGCCGCGTGCGCGAGCTCGCCGTCGAATTACAGAGCGCCTGGACGGCGCGCGATTGGGAGCGCGTGCGGCCGTTCGAATCGGAAGGGCTGTTCCAGATGCATCGGTACTGGATCGATGCATACCGCAGACAGAAGCTGCGCAATGTGGTCGACGATTACGGCATCGATTCGATCGAGATCGTGAAAATCGACAGCGACTCGTTCTATGAGGCCATCACCGTACGCATGCGCGCGCACGGCCGCGATTACACGATCGACGAAACAGGGCGGGTGGTCGGCGGCGCGCAGAATTCCATGCGCCACTGGAGCGAGTACTGGACGTTCATTCGCACGCGCGGCGCCGATGCATCGCGGAAAATCGCCTGTCCGAATTGCGGTGCACTCGTGGCCGTTGGCGCGACCGGCGTTTGTGAATATTGCGGCGGCAGGCTGACGAGCGGAACGTTCGACTGGGTGTTGTCACGCATCGAACAGGACGAGGCCTACAGCGGGTAACGGACGTTACGGCTTGTAGTGATGCGAAACCAATACTGACGGTCTGCCGTCCCACCGATCGACGCTCCGGAGCGTGATCGAAGAAGACGGAGGCGCACATGCGCATCGCAGTGGCAACGCTGTTGTTTCTCTCTCTTTCCGCATCCGCACAGACGTTCGAGCAGTCGACGTTTCTCCGCATTCACGAGCACTCCATGAGCGCTCGCGGTGCTGCCATGGGAGGCGCGAGCGACGCGCTGGCCGATGATGTTTCGGATCTGGCCGCGAATCCGGCATTGAGCGCCTCACTGAAGAACGCGTCCTTCGCCATTTCGGCCGCACAATCGCAATACGACACGCCGCCCTGGTTCTGGGATGCCCGCGAGGAGCGCACCGCGGAGTCTCTTGCGCACGCCTCGGTGGCCATTCCCTTGCGCAATGTCGTGATCGGTGCGTATTACCGCGACAATCCTCGGGTCGAGTACAACCGCGTGTCGCCCGAGGGCGGGCTCCAGCCGTATACGCTGGCCTGCGGCGGCGACGATTGTTCGTATTTCGTCGGCGTCAATGCCGTGGCGTTCGACCGGCGCGAGCGGAGTTATGGCGTGACCGCCGCGTTCGATCTCGGCGCGCTCTCCATGGGCGCGGGTCTCGAACGACAGGATCTGAACGAAGCGTGGGACCAGTTGATGATCGTCCCCAATACGAACCGGAGCGACCTGCTGATGCGCCGCATGTCCGGAACTGCGCTGGTGCCGAATGCCGGATTGCGCTGGCGGGTCTCGCCGCGCGTGGCGCTCGCGGCCGCGTACAAGGGGAGCGGGGAATTTGATTACAGCGACGACACGTGCATTGTGGATACGTCGACCGCCACCTGCACGTCGGCGCACGTTCCGGTCGGACGCGCACAAGTGCGGCGTGCCGATTCGTATCGCGCGTCCATTGCCGTGAGGCCGGTCGATGGACTGGCATTGACGGCCGAGGGGGTGCGCACGAATTACACCCGCTCCGATGAGCCCGAACAAGCGCTCGGCGTCCAGTCGGCGATTTTCCCGCACCGCAATCCGACCGAGTTGCATCTCGGCGCCGAATATCGGCTGCCGCGCCTTCCGATTTCTCTGCGCGCGGGCTGGTGGCGTGAAGAATCGAAGTGGGAATACAGCTTCTTCAATATCGAAGGGGCCACCGATCACCGCACGATCGGTGCGGGCATTGACGTCGGTCCGGCGCGCATCGATGTCGCGTATGACGATGCCAACACGCCGTCATTGCGGCGCGCCGTCGTCGGCGTCACGTGGACGGGCCAGTAATCCGAAGATCGAGCCGCCGATGATGAGCGTCGCGCCGATGAGCGTGCGCGTGGTGAGCGGCTCGTGCAGCACGAGCACGCTCAATGCGATCGCAATCGGGATGTTGCCGTAATAGACGACGCTCGTCATCGCCGGCGAGAGATGGGTGGTGACGTGAATCCAGAGGCTGTGGCCGATGAGCGTCACGCCGACGGCGAGAAAGAGCAGGGCCGCCCAGTCGCGCGCCCCGAGGTCCCAGTTCGCTTTGCCGAGAAACAATGAAAAGGCGAGCAAGGCGAAAAAGAACTGGCCGAGGGCGCGCGTGCTGGTGGGGATGTGCGACCAGCGTTGATGCAGCAGCGGCAGACTGGCGTACATCAGTGCCGATGCGCACGACAGCAGCATGCCGATGACGACGCGATTGCCGAGATCGAACGCCGGTACCACGAGGATCGCGCCGCCGGCCGCCGCGAGCACCGCCAGCACGTCGGTGACGCGCGTGCGATGCGTGCCGAAGAGCGAGCCGAGGAGCAGGAGATCGACGCCATACGTCGAGAGACCGATCGCCGCGACCGATGCGGACGACGTTTTGACCGCGAGAAAAAACGTCAGCAGGTGACCGAAGAAGAGGATGCCGATGATCGCGAGCTTTCCGAAGTGCTCGCGCCGGACCGCCTTCAGCTCGCCGCGCCACGCCAGCACCAGCGCGATGCCGCACGACGCGATGGCCAGCCGCACGATCCCGATCGTGTAGGGATTCGCATGCACCCACCGCACGACGACCGGAATCGTCCCGAAGAGCAGGATGGCCAGAAACGCGGAGAGCGCAAGACGAACCACGGCGCGCGAGTGTAGCGACAACGCAGGTAACGCCAACAACGTAGCGCCGGCTTCCAGCCGGCCGTTGCGCCGGCATCTTGCCGGCCGTCCCCCGTGCGGGCTGTAAGCCCGCGAGCCGGCCGGCTGGAAGCCGGCGCTACGTTTTTGTTGCGTGTGATACACAGCGCGGCGCAATGGATTTTCGTTCCGACAACACTCATGGTGCCCATCCCGCCGTGGCCGAAGCGCTCGCGGAGGCGAGCCGCGGCAGACAGAGCTCGTATGGTGCGGACGAGTACACGGCGCGCGTGCGCGAGCGGCTCTCGGCGCTCTTCGAAACCGAGGTCGAGATCTTTCCGGTGCTCACCGGCACGGCCGGCAACGCGCTCTCCGTCTCGGCGATGACGCTGCCGTGGGGCGCGGTGTTCTGTCATGAAGACGCGCACATCCAGCGCGACGAGCTCGGCGCCGTGGAGTTTTTCTCGAACGGCGCGAAGCTGTTTCCGCTGGCGGGTGCGGAGGGCAAGTTGCCGGCGGAAGCGCTCGACCGCTCGATCCACGCCGTCGGCGAAGAAGGACGGACGGCGGTGCCATGTGCGGTGAGCGTGACGCAGGCGACGGAGGCGGGGACGCTCTATTCGCTCGACGAACTGCGCGCGATCGGTGAGGTCGCACGCGGACGCGGCGTCGGTCTGCACATGGACGGCGCGCGATTCGCGAACGCGCTGGTGGCGTTGCGGTGCACGCCCGCGGAGCTGACGTGGCGCGGCGGCGTCGACGTGCTGACGTTCGGCGCGACGAAGAACGGTGCGATGGCGGCGGAGGCGATCGTCGTCTTCAAACAGGAGCTCGCCCGGCAGCTCGCGCCGCGCTGGCATCGCAGCGGACATCGCTTGTCGAAGATGCGCTTTCTTTCAGCGCAGCTCGACGCGTACCTCGCGGATGACCTCTGGCTGCGCAATGCCCGACACGCGAATGCGATGGCGGCGCGGCTGGCGGCCGGTCTCGAGGACGTGCTGCGGCCGGTGCAGGCGAACGTGGTGTTCGCGCGATTCTCCGAAGAGCGTGCCGCTTCGTTGCGCGAGCGCGGATTTCAGTTCTACGAATGGCCGATCTTCGGCGCCGGCGCGGTGCGTCTGGTCACCGGCTGGAGCACGACCGAAGCCGACGTCGACGCGCTGCTCAGTTCTCTTTGATGGCCTCGGTCCAGTGCTGGACGTTTTCCTTCGTCATCGTGCCGTGCGGCTGCAGGCGCGCATCGGCGAAGCCCCATTCGCGAACGTCGATCAGATACTGCGCGCGCGAGGTCAGCGTGCCGTAGCAGACCTTCTCCGGCGAGGAGCGGTCATTCGACTCGGCCAGGAACCGCTGCAGCAACTCCTCGGTGATCTCGCGCGGGATGCGATGGCGCTCGCTCGGATAGACGAAGCCGAACTTCACGATCTGCATCAGCAGTAACCGCCAGTGCCCGCCGAAGCGCCGCACGAGCCGATTCCAGTCGAGGCGCGTGCCGGTCCGCAGAATCAGATGCATCACGTCGCCGCCGTCATAGCGCTCGCGCTCCATGACGTACGACTTCGACCAGATCATTTCCTCCGGCGCGGCCAGTCGGACCGGCACGCCGAAGATCTTCCCTTCGACCGAATGCTCGAACCACTCGTCATCGACCGCCGCCTCACCGTTGCCGCCGGAGAAGATGAGATCGATGAACGCCTTGTCTTTGTAGATCTTGCCGAGCCAGTGCGGAAACTTGAGCTCGGTCTGGTAGCCGGCGCGATGGACGACTTCCTCGAAACGGGGATAGGCCTCGCGCGGCACGAAGACGTCGAAGTCTTTCGTTTCGCGCGCGATGCCGGTGTACCGGTAATACGCATGCGTGCCGCCGACCAGAAACGGGAGGCCGGCTTCCGTGAAGAGCTCGAGCGTATGCCGATAGAACTCGGTCTTGTCCGGGTTCGCCTCCGGCACCTCGCCCCGCCGCTCGAGCTTGAATCGCGCATCGGTGGTCATCGATCAACTCCACCTCAGCCGTAGGCGAGGGCTGTGCCAATCGAGGCGGGGATCGGTAGTCGGTTGTCGGTGATCGGGGGAACCGGTGTCGGTTGTCGGTGATGCGAATTACGTCGCTCTCCCGACAACCGACACCCGACTCCCGACTACCGCTGATCGACCTCCGCGATCAGTGCGTCGGCGGGGGATCGTTCTTTCTGCAGTTTCCGGGCGACGGCTTCGGCCTGGCGCATCACGCGGAGGACGTTGAGGCCGGCGAGTTTCTCGAGCTGCGCTTTGGTGTGGCCGCGGCGGGCGAGCTCGGCGAAGAGTTTCGGGTAGTCGGCGACGCTTTCGAGGCCGACCGGCGTCGTGCCGATGCCGTCGAGATCGCCGCCGATGCCGACGTGATCTTCGCCGGCGGTTTTCATCACGTACTCGACGTGATCCGCAACGTCGGCGAGCGTCGCGCGCGGACGTTCATGGGCGTTCTCCCATTCGGTCAAGCGCTTCTTCAGCTCGGCCGGCTGTCCGCTGTACAGCGCCTTCAGCCGCGCCTCCTCCGCTTCATGCATCGCGCCGTATTCGCGCACCTTCTCGCTGACGAAGCCGGGGACGAACGTCACCATCACCACGCCGCCGTTGCTCTGGAGTCGCTGCAACACGTCATCGGGTACGTTGCGCGGATGATTGGTGATCGCGCGCGCGGACGAGTGCGAGAAGATCACCGGCGCGGCCGAGACATCGAGCGCGTCGTTCATCGTGGCCGGCGACACGTGCGAGAGATCGACGAGCATGCCGAGGCGATTCATCTCGCCGACGACCACCTTGCCGAACTCCGTCAGTCCGTCATGCTGCGGATCCGCCGTTGCGGAATCGGCCCAGTCGACATTGTCCGAATGGGTGAGGGTCATGTAGCGCGCACCGGCGCCATAGAGCTGGCGCAGCGTGGCCAGCGAGTTGTTGATCGAGTGGCCGCCTTCGACACCGATCAGCGACGCGATTCTGCCGGACTTGTGAATCTTCACCACGTCGTCCGCGGTGAGCGCGAGCGCGAAGGTCTGCGGATAGCGCGCATCGAGGCGATGCACGACGTCGATCTGCTCGAACGTAGCCTGCACCGCGTCGGCGCCTTTCATCGATGTCGGAACGTAAACGGACCAGAACTGCGCGCCGAGGCCGCCTGCCTCGAGGCGCGGGATGTCGGTGTGCAGCGGCTTGGCGAGCTTCGACTGATCGGCCGCGATGTCGAGCTGCGAGAGCTGATTCTTCGCCCGCTCGCGGTACTGCCACGGCAGGTCGTTGTGCCCGTCGATGAGCGGCACGTCGTGGAAGAGCTGCCGGGTGTCGAGTGCTTGCTGGGCGGAGAGGAGCGTGGCGAATGCGAGCGAGGCGAGGACGAGCGTCAGACGCATGGAGGGCAGGGTAATGGAAAATGGAATGGTTAGGGGCGGTCGTCGTGAGGGTGCGGTCGTCGTGCGAGGGCGGGGGATCCCTCCACTCGCTTCGCTCGGTCGGGATGACACACAAAACACGGGCGACTCCTCCCTGTGTCATCCCGAGCGAAGCGAAGCGTAGTCGAGGGATCCCCCGCCCACGTTCTCAATTTTCAATTTTCAATTTTCAATTTCTCAGATACCGTCCCGCGCCGAATGCTCGCCTTTGGTCCCGATGAATCGCATCCGATGGTCGATACGCTGCTGCGCACGCGGGTGCCGCGCTGGCGCGAGCTGAATCGCGCCATCGACGAGCGGGATGACATGCTCGATTTCGCGATTCATCTCTTCGATCGGGATCGCGATCGCGCGGTGGCGAATTACTTCATCAATGGATACGAGCAGCTCGAGCTCGTGCGGCACATCGCGAAGTGGCGCGGCTCCGCAAAACGGATGCTCGATTTCGCGAGCGGCTACGGTCGCCTGACGCGGTTTCTCGTCCACGAGCGCATCGCCGACGCGGTGACGGTCGCCGACATCCTCGAGGGCGGGATGCAGTTTCAGGGCGAACAGTTCGGCGTGAAGACGATTCTCTCGACGACGCTGCCGCAGGATCTGCACGTCGACGATCGCTACGACCTCATCTTCGTCGCGTCGCTTTTCACCCACCTGCCGGAGCGGACGTTCACGGCGTGGCTGCGCCGGCTCGCGGAACTGCTCACGCCGGACGGGCTGCTGATTTTCAGCGTGCACGACGAAACGCTCGCGCCGGAGGCATTCGAAGGGATTCACTTCGTTTCGACGAGCGAGAGCCGCGTGCTCGATCTCGCCGATTACGGCTCGACGTGGGTGACCGAGGAGTACGTGCGGCAGCAGGTGGCCGGCATCGGTGCGGAGTGGGCGTGCGTCCGTCTGCATCGCGCGCTCGCCGACTGGCAGGACGTGTACGTCATCTCGCCGGCGCCGATCGCCGATGCGCCGCCGCGGCGCACGCCGAAAGGGTTCCTCGACTCGCTGGTGCAGACGCCCGAGGCGTTGCGCATCGGCGGATGGGCGAGCGCGGTGATCGAGCAAGCGGAGCGCGTGGAACTGCGGCTCGACGATGCCGTGATGGTCACGACCCGCGATTTCGGCCCGCGTCCGGACGTGGCCGCCTACCTCGGTACTCCGTCCGGTCTCGAATCGGGATTCGAGCTCGTGCTTCCGTTGGATTCGGTGAAATCGTGGCGCTACCAGGTCGCGACCATCAGCGCGTTTTCGCGCGAAGGCCACGAGCGCATCCTTTATCTCGGGACGCTCGAGGGGCTGGTCGGGCAGGTCGCGCGGGAACGCGCTCGCGATCTCGAGCAGCAGCTCGCGGTGCGCGGGGCCGAGATTTCCGCGCTGAGCGAGCAGTTTGCCATCGTCGTGCACCAGAGAAACGAGGCGCAGGCGACGATCGAGGCGATGCAGCAGAGCCGTTTCTGGAAAGCGCGCGAGCAGTGGTTTTCGCTGAAGCGGAAAGCCGGCCTGACGGACGAAGCGTAAGCGGCCTCATTCCGGCGTGCTGAATTTTCAGCATCTGGCCCGCGAATTCGCAGAACCCGCGCGACCTTTCCCCGTATACACGCTCCAGCATGAAACGCACGACCAAGATCATCATCGCGCTCGTCGTCATTCTGGCGATTGGCGGCATCACCGCCGGCAGCATCGCTTCGAAGGGCAAAGAAGGGACTCCCGTCACGTTCGGCAAAGTCGAACGGCAGGATCTCGTCAGCAAAGTCACCTCGAACGGGAAGATCGATGCGAAGCGCAAAGTCGATCTCTCCGCGAACGTGATGGGACAGATCGTCAACCTCGCCGTGCGCGAGGGAGACGTGGTGCAGAAGGGAGCCTTCCTCCTGCAGATCGACCAGAAGCAGCTGGCCGCCTCGGCCGAAGGTGCGGCGGCGTCGATGCGTGCTCTGCACTCCGATCGTGAGGCCGCCCGCGCGAATCTCGCCGAGGCTCAGCTCATCTACGAGCGGGCCCGGAAGAATTTCGAGCAGCGCATCATTCCGGCGGCCGAGCTCGACCGCGCGCGCACCTCCGTCGAATCACAGCGCGCCAGCCTCGGCGCGATCGAACAGCGCATCCAGCAGGCGCAGGCGAACGTCACCGCCGCGCGCGACACGCTCTCGAAGACGACCATGACCGCCCCGATGAGCGGCGTCATCACCGCGCTGCCCGTCGAAGAAGGCGAAGTCGCGGTCATCGGCACGATGAACAACCCCGGCACGAAGCTTCTCACCATCGCCGACATGAGCATCGTCGAAGCGGTGATGGAAGTCGACGAGACCGACATCCCGAACGTGAAGGTCGGCCAGCGCGCGACGGTCACGATCGATGCGTATCCGAACAAGACCTACAACGGCCTCGTGACCGAAGTCGGCTCCAGCCCGATTCCGAGCACGACCGGCGGTGCGGACGCGGTCAATTTCGAAGTGAAGATCCAGCTCGAGAATCCGCCCGCGGGTGTGCGTCCGGGCTTCTCCGCCTCGGCGGACATCATCACCGGCACGCGCAACAAGGCGATCGCCATTCCTCTGCAGGCGCTCGTGGTCCGCGAGAAACCGGGCAGCACGCCGGGCAAGCAGCAGGATGAAGAAGGTGTTTACGTGCATCGTGCCGGCAAGGCGACGTTCGTCCCGGTGACGACCGGCCTCACCGGCGAGTCGAGCGTCGAGATCACGAAAGGCCTCACCGAGGGTGAGCAGATCGTGACCGGCCCCTTCCGCGCGCTTCGCGACCTCAAAGACGGGACGAAGGTGCGCGAGCAGAAGGAAGAGAAGAAAGACGACGCGAAGAAGAAAGCGTAGCGGCCGATGGAAACGTTACGCATAGCGACGACCGCGCTGCGCGCGCACAAGATGCGCAGCTTTCTGACGCTCCTCGGCGTGATCATCGGGGTCATGACGGTCGTGACCGTCGTGGCCATCATCTCGGGGCTGAACAACTACATCTCCGAGAAGGTTTTCGATCTCAATCCGGACGTCTACGCGGTCACGCAGTTCGGCATCATCACCAGCCGCGAGCAGTGGCTCGAAGCGGTGAAGCGCAAGCCGATCGACTGGAACGATTTCGAAGCGGTGCGCAGCCGCTGCGGACTCTGCGCGATGACCGGTGCCGCCAACGGCACGCGGTCGACGACGAAACGCGGCGCGCAGAACCTCACCGGCGTGCGCACCTCCGGCGTGACGTCGAACATGGCCGAGCTGCAGAACCTCGATCTCGAAGCAGGCCGTTTTTTCACTCCGACCGAAGAGCAGCGCTCCTCGCTCGTGGTGGTGATCGGCTCGGACGTGCGCGACGAACTGTTCGGCCAGCTCGATCCGATCGGCCGCCCGATCTGGGTCGACAACCAGCCGATGCGCGTGATCGGGCTGCTGCGCAAGCAGGGCTCGGTCCTCGGACAGAATCAGGACAAAGTGCTGTACATGCCGATCACCTCGTGGCGCAAGAAATTCGGCGCGCGCGAGAGCATCGACATCTTCGTGAAAGCGAAGAACGGCGTGCCGGGCGTGGAAGCGTCGATGGATGACGTGCGCGTGATTCTGCGCGGCCGCCGCCGCACCGCGTTCCGCGCCGACGATCCGTTCGCCACCGTCACCGCCGAGGCGCTGCAGATGCTCTGGAAAGGCATCTCCGCGGGCCTCTTCTCCATGATGATTCTGATCAGCGGCATCTCGCTCGTCGTCGGCGGCATCGTCATCACGAACATCATGCTGGTGTCGGTCGTGGAGCGAACGCGTGAGATCGGCGTGCGACGCGCCATCGGTGCGACGCGCGCGAACATCCGGCGGCAGTTCCTCACCGAGGCGGTGTTGCTCTCCCTCGGAGGGGGAATCGTCGGCGTGCTGCTCGGCATGGCCATCGCGAAAGCGATCTCCTCGTTCAGCCCGATGCCGACGCTCGTCCGTCCCACGCTCATCCTGAGCGGGCTCCTCATCTCCATCGTCACCGGCGTCCTCGCGGGAGTGTTCCCGGCGTGGCGCGCCTCGAAACTGCCCCCGGTGGAAGCGCTGCGCTTCGAGTAAATCCGAATGAAGAATCTCCTCATCGCTGCACGCGAAAACGTCCGCTTCGCCGGCACCGCACTCAAGGCGCACAAGCTGCGCTCGGGGTTGACGGTGCTCGGCATCGTCATCGGCGTCACGACCGTCATCTCGATGGTCTCGATCATCGAGGGCTTCAACAACAGCATCGTGAAGTCGTTCCAGTCGTTCGGTGCGACGCTCGTGCAGTTCCAGAAATTCGATCCGCAGTTCGGCCCGGGGGATCGCGATGACACGCAGCGCCAGCGGAAGGAGCTGACGTACGAAGACGCGCTCGCGCTGAAGGCGCTCTGCCCGTCGATGCTGGCGGTCTCGCCGGAGCGTTACCTCGGCTCGGGCGAAGGGAAATCGATCGACGTCGTCTACGAAGGAAAAGAAGCGACGCCGGACAATCTGGCCGGAGTGACGGAGGCGTATCCGATCGCGAACAACGGCAACATCGGCGAGGGACGCTTCATCTCCGACGCCGACGTGCGCCGCACCGCGCCGGTGACGGTGCTCGGCTACAGCATCGCCGAGGCGCTGTTTCCGATGCGCGATCCGATCGGCCGCACCGTGGCCCTCGGTGGACGCAAATACCAGGTCATCGGCGTGATGGAGAAACAGGGGCAGTCGATGTTCGAGTCGAGCGACTCGCACGTCTATCTGCCGATCACGACGTTCGACAGCCAGTTCCCCGACATCGCCCGCCGCCGCGGTGTGAACATCGCCACCGTTCCGAAGGATCCGAGCCTCGTCGACAACATCATCGAAGAGGGGACGGCGGTCCTGCGCACGCGCCGCAAGGTGCCGTTCAACAAGCCGAACGACTTCGGGATCATGACGCCCGACAAGCTGATCGGAAACTTCCGCGCCATCACCGGCGGCATCACGCTGGCGATGATCTTCATCTCCAGCATCGCCCTTCTGGTCGGCGGCGTCGGCGTGATGAACATCATGCTGGTCTCGGTGACGGAGCGAACGCGCGAGATCGGCCTCCGCAAGGCGATCGGCGCCGTGCGGCGCGACATCATCCAGCAATTCCTCACCGAGGCGATGACGCTCTCCGGCATCGGCGGCGCCATCGGCGTCGGCCTCGGCCTCGGCATCGCGCTCGTCATCCGCTCGATGGAATGGCTCCCGACGACGACGCCGCTCTGGTCGATCCTGGTCGGCCTGATCGTCTCCGTCTCGATCGGCCTCTTCTTCGGGATCTTCCCCGCGTACAAAGCGGCGAAACTCGATCCCGTCGAAGCGCTGCGATACGAATGACTCGGGAGTCGGGAGTCGGTAGTCAGTAGTCGGGAGACGGGAGACGCCACTACCACGTGGTTAAAAGCGAAGCCGTGGGCGGGGGTTCTCCCGACAACCGACAACCGACTTCCGACAACCGGCTCCTACTACTTCCCCGTTCTGAAGCGCACGAACGTATAGATCGACTGCGGCTTGTGGCCGTAGATGTCTTCGAGCTCGCGTGACTGCGTGTGGTAGTCGATGGTGATGCCGGCGCCGCCGCGGAACTTCGGGTTCTGCAGGAAATCGAAGAGGTAGCCGACGGCGTAGTGCGTGGAGCGTTCGTTGCCGACGCCGAAGGGCTGCAGCGGAAAGCCGAACGGACGATCGACCCATTCGGCGCGGCCCATCACCGTGTTGCGCCCGCCGCGGATGGCGAGCTCGAACCCGTAGGCGGTCTCCGCATCGAGCTCGAGCTCCGCGTATTCGCGGCGCGTCCAGAGCGCGGTCACGGCGACGTTCGGTCCACCGTACGAGATCGACGCGGAGGTGATGTCGCGTTCCGCGAGATCTTCGCCGAGCTCGCCGCGTGAGGCCTGGATGCTGATGTTGCGCGACGGCATCAGCGTCACGCGATACGACATCGAATCCATGTCGGTGTCGTCGTCGCGTTCCGTGTGATCTCCGGTGGTCACGGCATCGTGGAAGGAGCTCGCTTCGAGCGAGAGGAAGCGCGTCGAAAACCCGGCCGTGACGACGTTCGTCGCGTCGTAAAACGTGTCGGCGATGTCGTACGAGAACGGCGCTTCGGGCAGATCCACGCCGGAGGAACGGAGCGCCACCTGCGGCGGTCCGAGCGCGGGATCGCCGACGAGCGCGCCGTACACGTGCACGAGCGTCGATGCCGACGGACGCCAGCCGGCATGCACCGCCGCTTCGCCGATGAGGTCATGCGGCCGCATGGAGTCGACGAGCAGCTCGCCGCCGTTTTCCGCCGAGACGTACTGCAGGATCTGCGGATACCCCTCCTCCGGCACCGTGTACGGCTCGAGCGAGACCCGGCCGCGCACGAGCAGGAATCCACGCTCGAAGTTGAGCGCGGCACCGGCGGCGAACCAGTTCGTCGAGAAGACCTCGTTCCTCTGTTCCTCGGGACCGGTCTCGCTGACGTACGTCACGTGCGCATCGAAGCCGTGGAAGAACGTCCACTGGCCGCTGCCGCTCGTCACCCACGGCGAGGCATTGCCGGGGTCCTGCGCGGTGCCGGCGAGATTCCGCAACGGATCGAGCGAAGGGTCGACCTGTGCGAATACGGCGGTGGCGGCGAGGAGGAGAAAGAGTGCGAAGACAACTCGATTGGTCATGCGCGGCGCATTTTGCAACAGATGGGCCTGTTGCAGGCAGGCGCGTCCGCTGCGAGAAAGAAGTTCGATCGCTTTTCGATCCGCTACACTGGCGCCCGCCCCATGTCGCCGAGACCCATCGTCGCCTCCGTGGTGTTGCCGATGCGCAATGCCGAACGGTACTTACGGCTTTCGATCGAAAGCATTCTGGCGCAGACATTCCGTGAGCTCGAGCTCGTCATCGTCGATGACGGTTCGACCGACGGGAGCGCCGCCATCGCCGACGAATATGCGAGCCGCGATGCGCGCGTGCGCGTGCTCCGGCTGCCGCAATCGGGGCTGTCGCACGCGCTGAATGCCGGCGTGGCGGCGTCGAAGGGGTGGTACGTCGCGCGGATGGATGCGGACGACATCGCGCATCCGGATCGTCTGCGCAAGCAGGTCGCCTTTCTCAATGCCACGCCGTCGTGCGTGCTGGTCGGTACTTCGATCGAAGTCATCGATGCGGTGGGCGGGAGCCTCGGCACGCGCTACTTCGCCGAAGATCATGAAGAGATCGTCGACGAAATGCTGCATGGCACGTTCGCGATCTCGCATCCGACGGTGCTGATGCGCCGCTCCGCGTTCGATGCGGCGGGCGGGTACGACCAGGCGATGTACCCGAGTGATGACTTTGCGTTGTGGCTGCGGATGGGGAAGTCCGGACGGCTCGCCAATCTGCGCGAGCCGCTGCTGCGCTACCGCAGGCACGAGCAGGCGGTGAGCGTGCTCAATCGTCCGTTGCATCACGAGCTCACGCTGCGCATCGTGAATGCGGCGCGCATCGACCGCGGTCTCGCGCCGTTGCGCAGCCGCGTTCCGTCATCGCCGGCCAGCGTCGATGCCTGGTATCACTTCGACTGTGCCCGTTTCGCGCTGACCGGCGGAACGAGATGGGATGCGGTGCGGCATCTGTTCAAGACGCTCGCACTCGCACCGCGCTGGCTGGAGGTCTACGCGGTTCTCTTCGCCTGTCTTCTGCCGCGCCCGCTGCTCTTCGCCGCGCTGGCGATGCGTGCGCGACTCCGCGCGCCGGCCGGCGTCGCAACCGCCTCGAGCACCCGCGGCGCGAAGACGGTGGACGTCGCGAAGGCGTGCGAGGGGCAATGACCGAGGAGACGGTCTATTCGTCGGCCGCGATGTTGACGCGGCCACGCGAGTTCGTGCGCGATGCGATCGACGATCTGCGCCATTCGCCCTCTGTCGCGTGGCGGCTGTTCCGCAGCAATCTGCAGGCGCGGCATCGCCGGGCATGGCTCGGCTATCTCTGGCTGCTGCTGCCGACGCTCGCAACGACGTTCGTGTGGGTGTATGTCGCGTCGCGACGCGTCGTGACCATCGCTCCGACGGTGCTGCCATACGCCGTGCACGTGCTCGTCGGCATGGTGTTGTGGCAGGTGTTCGTCGATGCCCTGCAGGCACCGCTGCAGCAACTCAGCTCCGGTCGCGATCTCGTCACGCGCAGCCGCGTTCCGCATGAAGCGGTGATGCTCGCCGGACTCTTCGAGACGATGCTGAACTGCGCGGTGCGCCTGCTGATCGCCGCGGCCGCGGTGCTGCTCTTCCGCGTTCCGATTGCGGCGACCGCGTTCCTGATACCGCTCGGCATCGTGGCGCTGGCACTGCTCGGCTTCGCGCTCGGCGTGCTCATCGCGCCACTCGGGTTGCTGTACGACGACGTCGGCCGCTCGCTCGCGCTGGTGACGACGTTCTGGTTTTTTCTGACGCCGGTCATTTACCCTGCGCCCGATGCGGGACTGCTCGCGTTGAATCCGGTGACGCCTCTGCTCGATCAGACGCGCGCGTGGCTGACGGAGAGTCGCTTCTCCCCGGCCTTCGTGGTCGTGACGCTCGCGGCGGCGTTCCTGCTCGTCGCGGCGTGGCTGCTGCAGCGAGTGACCCGCGTGCACGTGGTGGCTCGACTCGGATGACCGCAATCAAAGCCCTTCGACGAATCGCCGGTTCGCTCGCGCGCCGCCTCCTCGGCGTCTCGCGGCCGGCGATGCCCGCCGCACTCGACTTCGACACGATCGGTGATCCGTTCGCGCAGTACGAACGATTGCGCCGCACCGGTTCGGTGCATTTCCTCCCGCATCACCACGGCTGGATCGTGCTGGGGCACGAAGACGTGCAGGCCGTGCTCGCGCGCCCCGACGATTTCAGCAACCGGCCGTATGACGACGTCGATGCCGTGCTGCTCGCGGCCGATCCGCCGGAGCACACGCCGGTTCGCCGCGCGGTCATGCGATATTTCTCGCGCGAGACGGTCGAGGCGCTCGGCGCGTTTGCGGAGGAGTTTGCCGCGGCGCAGTTGCAGCGTCCGCGTCTCGACGCGGTGCGCGACTACGGCCAGGCGGTGAGCGAGGCCGTGGCCGCGCGTCTGATCGGCATCAGCGGCGGCGACGTCGCGGAAATTCAGGAGCGTGCGGCACGCGCGCAATCGTTCGCCGACTGGATTGCTGCCGTCGACGCGGTGGCTCCGCGCGCATCGATGTACGAACGTCTGATCGCCGATGGCTTCGACAGCGATCGCGCGCGCAGCCTCGTGCGTCTGATGTGGCTCGCGTCGACGAAAACCTCCGAGCGATCGATCGCCTCCGCGGTCTATCGATTGTTGAAACATGACGACGTTCGCCCCGCGCTGCAGGCCGATGCCACGCTGATTCCGGCGTTCGTCGGCGAGGTGCTGCGCCTTCACCAGCCGGAGCCGATCCTCCGGCGCATCGCACTGCACGAGACGGTACTGGGCGGCGCGACGATTCCGGCGGGCGCGATGGTGTACGTCTGTCTCGCGGCCGCGAATCGCGACGCCGCGGCGTACGACGATCCGGCGGCCTTCCGTCTCGATCGTTCGGCTGCGAAGAGTCTCTCGTTCGGACACGGCATTCATCACTGCGTCGGTGCGATGCTGGCCCGCCTCGAGATCGCGGCCGCCGTTCGGGCGCTGCTGCGCGAGGCGCCCTCGTTTCGCGCGGCGCAATCGCTCGACGACGTGCGCCACCATTCCTCGATGATGGCGTACTACATCGAAAGCCTGATGATCGAAACCGGCCATTCCGGAGCCGTACGCGCGTGACGACCGATTCGCATGAAGCAGCGATGCGCCTCGCGCTTGCACACGTCTCCGCGCGCGCGCTGCACGTCTTCGTCTCCCTCGGCATTCCCGATCTTCTCTTCGACGGACCGCGCAGCGCAGCGACGCTGGCCGCGGCGACGTCGACGCACGAGCTGTCGCTGCTGCGGCTCCTTCGCGCGACGGCCGCACTCGGACTGGTGAACGAAGCGAATGACGCGTTCGCGTTGACGGCGATCGGGCTGGCGTTGTGCTCGAACGCGACCCGCCGCGCCTCGGCCGCGACGCAGATGATGGGCAGCGTCGGGATGTGGCGTGCATTCGGCGATCTCACGTACTCCGTGCGCACCGGCCAGCCGTCGTATCTTCGCGACGATCCGACGCCGACGTACCAGAAGCTCAACGGCGACACCTCACCGCAACTGACCGGAACAATGCTCGCGTTTTACGGCGGCGAGCCGGAAGCAATTCTGGACGCGTACGACTTCTCGCGTTTCGCCACGATCGTCGACGCCGGCGGCCGCGCCGGCAATCTCCTGACCACGATTCTCGGCGCTACGCCGGGGCCGCGTGGCGTGATCTTCGATCTGCCTGTGGCCGCGAAACAGGCGCGAGACACGATTGCAGAGCGCGGGCTCGCGGAGCGTTGCCTCTTCACCGGCGGAGATTTTTTCGACAGCGTTCCGGCCGGCGCCGACGCGTACATCCTCTCGCATGTCATCAATGACTGGCCCGAAGAAAAGGCGCTGCGCATTCTGCAAAACGTGCGTCGCGCGATCGCGGCGAACGGCGTGCTGCTCGTCATCGAGGAGCTCATCGGTCCCGGCGCGGAGTCCGAACGCGCGCGCCTCCTCGACCTCGTTTCGCTGGTGAGCACCGGCGGAAGACACCGCACCGCCGAGGAGCATGCGGACATCCTGCAGCGCAGCGGATTTCGTCTGCAGCGCATCATTCCGACACGCGAGCCGGTTCACCTCGTCGAGGCCGTGCCGGTCTGACCACGATGTCACTGCTCACCGTTTCGAATCTCACGAAAGTGTTCGCGCGCAATCTGCGCAGCGCACTCTGGTACGGCGTCTGCGACGTCGCGCGCGAGCTGTTGCTGCAGCCGGCGCGGACGACCTTGCGCGCGGACGAGTTCCGCGCGCTGGACGACGTGTCGTTCACGCTCGAACGCGGCCAGTCGCTCGCCGTGGTCGGCACGAACGGCGCGGGGAAGAGCACGCTGCTGAAGGTGCTCTACGGGCTTTTGAAACCGGACGGCGGCGAGGTGCGGCTGCAGGGGCGCGCCGAGGCGTTGATCGAGCTCGGCGCGGGATTCAGTCCGTGGCTGAGCGGACGCGAGAACGTGCATCTCGCCGCGGCGCTGCACGGACTCTCGCGCCGCGAGAGCGAGACGCTTTTGCAGAAAGTGCTCGAGTTCTCGGAGCTCGGCGCGCTGATCGATGCGCCGGTGAAGACGTACAGCAGTGGCATGCGCGCCCGGCTCGCGTACGCGGTGCCGGCGCATCTCGCACCCGATGTGCTGCTGGTCGACGAAGCGCTCGCGGTCGGCGACAACCAGTTTCAGCGGAAGTGCGCGCTGCACATGCAGCGGTATCTCGCGGCCGGCGGCTCGCTGCTTTTCGTTTCGCACAACACCTATCAGATCCGGTCGGTCTGCCGTCGCGGCATTCTGCTCGAGCGCGGCCGCGTCGCATTCGACGGCACCGCGGAGCAGGCGTTGAACGCGATGTTCGAACGGCGCAGCCAGCCGGGCGCGATCGCGCCGCCCGAACGCTCGCAAGCAACAGGTCCGGTGGTCATCGACGACGTCATCGTCGAACCGCTTCACGGAGAGCACCTCCGCACCGGCGAGCCGTTGCGCATCGTGTTGCGTTACGACGCGGCGGAGACGCTCGACGTGTTGTGGGGTTTTCGTATCTGGACGTCGGACGAGTGGGTATGCGTCACCGGCGATCTCGCCGGCGAGACGCGCACGATCGATGCGGGACGCGGAGAGTTGACGTGCGTCATTCCGAAGCTGCCGCTCGTGGCCGGACGCTACGTGCTCCGCGCGGCGATCGTCGATGCGGCGACGCATCTCTCGCTCGCGGTGCGCGGCTTCGACGAGGCGGCCATCGTGCTCGACGTGCGCACGGACGGCGCCGCGCGTACGAACATCGATCGGGCGATGGATCAGCTGGTGAACGTCGACGTGGAGTGGGATCAGGGACGCCGCGCCGACGCGAGCACGTAGTAGTCGAGAGACTCTTCGATGGCGCGCATCTGCGCTTCCGCGCCGGCGAATTCGCGACGCATCACAGCGCAGAACGGTGTCCACGAAACGCGCGTGACATCGCGAACCACGACGTCGACGAAGCCGGCCTTTTCGAGCAGCGCCGCGTACGCCTCCGGCGTTGCCACGGCGTTTTCCTTCGGCAGCATCCACGGCCCGATCGGTGCGCGATCGCGAAAGAGCATGTCGGCGATCGACAGCACGCCGCCGGGACGAAGCATGCGCGCGGCCTCGAGGAGAAAATCGGCGCGCGTGTCGAAATGCTGCGCCGCTTCGACCGAGATCACCGCATCGACGCTGCCATCGCGAAAGCCCATCCGTGCGGCGTCGGTCGCAACGGTCGCGCGCACGCCGCGTTCGCGGACCTGCGTGAGCTGCCAGAGCGAGAGGTTCACGCCGGTCACGAGCGCCGCGGGGAAACGATTCATAAGCCGTCGCGTACCCGGGCCGAGGCCGCAGCCGGCATCGACGATCGCACGCGCGCTGGACGGCACCGCCGCGGCGAGCTCATCGACCATCTGATCGCAGGCGGCGCCGAGGGAGTCGACGCCATCGGTCCAGAGCCCGACGTTGAAGTAGCCGGTGTCGCCGTAAAGCCGGCGCATCCGCGGCTCGGAGATCACTGCGTCGTACTGTGCGGCGAAGGTCCCGCTGCTCATGGTCGGCGCATTCTCGTCGAAAACCTCGGTTGCCGAAACCGGAACCTTTCTCTATGGTGACGCCATGCAGCCGATGCCCCGTTTGCGCGATCCGCAGCTGGAAGAATTGCTCGAACGCGACGGCTACGTCGTGGTCGAAAACTTCCTGACGCGCGACGAGGTCTCGCAGCTGCAGCAGCTCTTTCGCGCGCACGACCTGCCGGCCCACCACAGCGCGTTCGGCGTGACGATGTTCAGCACCGACGTGCAGGGACGAACGGCTGTCGATCGCGGCATTCGCGAGGTGACGGCGCCGCATGCCGAACGCCTGATGAACGGCTACCGCTACTGCTTCTCGAACTTTCTCGTGAAGGAGCCGCAGCGCGCCGGATCGGCCGGCGAGGTCCAACTGCATCAGGATTTCTCATTCGTCGATGAGTCGCGGTTTCAATCCCTCGGCATCTGGACGGCCCTGGTCGATACGAATGCCGTGAACGGCTGTCTGCAGGTGATCCCCGGAAGTCATCGGCTGAACCCCGCGCCGCGTGCGGCCGGGTTTCCGTATCCGTATCGCGAAATGGATGCGCTGCTCGCGAAGAAGCTGCGCCTCGTGCCGATGCATGCAGGCGACGCGATGATCTTCTGCCAGAAGCTCTTTCACGCCTCGTCACCGAATCGCAGTGACGCGACGCGCCTCGCGACCGGTGGCTTGTTCGTGCCGCAGCCGGCGCAGCTCTATTGCTATTACCGCAATCCATCCGCGGCCTCGCGCGTCGACGTGTTCGAAGTCGACGATCAGTTCTACACGCGTCATCCGCATGGCACGCCGCCTCAGGGCGTGCCGCGCGTGAGCGAGCTCGAATACTGGTACGCGCCCATCTCGCACGAGCAACTCGCGTCCTGATGATCGATCGAGCGACGATTCAACGCGCGATCTCCCGCGCCGTCGCGTTCCTCACGGAGCGGCAACTGCCGACCGGCGAGCTCCCGGTGCTGGCCGCCGGCAAGCCCGATCCTTCCGTCTTTCCGACCGCGCTCGCCGCACACACGCTCTCGTTCGCGCCGGAAGCCGCGACCCTTCGCGCGCGGGCGCTCGATTTTCTCGAGCGCGAAATGCAGCCGCGCGGCTTGTGGAAGCACTGGACGCGCGAACATCCTTTCGCGCACGAGCTGCCGCCCGATCTCGACGACACCTCGTGCGCCTCCGCGGCGCTGGCGCGCGCGGGCCGCACGTTCGTGGACAACAAGGC
The DNA here is from genome assembly GCA_036261885.1 of Thermoanaerobaculia bacterium. GTDB lineage: Bacteria > Acidobacteriota > Thermoanaerobaculia > Gp7-AA8 > Gp7-AA8 > QHVT01. Next base: position 1,025,121 of record DATAJY010000013.1, read on the forward strand.
GCTGCTGCTGCGCAATCGCAACCGGGCCGGCTTGTTCTACACGTGGAAACTGACTCGCACGCAGCTGCGCCATCCGCTCGTCTGCGCGATGTTTTTTCTCAAGACCTCCGCGAAGCCGTTCGACGTCGACGCGGTGGTCAACGCGAACGTGCTCTTCTACTTCGGGGCAACTCCCGAGTTGCGGCCGGTCGTCACGTACCTGCTCGACGTCCTGCGCGAACGGCGGGAGACGGTGTGCGACAAGTGGTACGAGAAGCCGTTCGTGGTCTGGTACTTTTTTTCGCGCGCGCTGCGCGGCGTTGCGCCGGAAGCGGGGGAGCTCATCCCCCGCGCGATCGCGGAGTCGACGCCGGCGAATGCACTCGAATACGCGATGGCGGTTTCGTCGATGCGCGACTGGAATCGTGAGTTCGATCTTACGCCGCTGCTCGACATGCAGCTCCCGTCCGGCGGCTGGCCCGAAGCGCGCTTCTACCACGGCGGCCGAAAACGCCTCGGCGCGTTTGCGTTTGCGCCGCCGCACCCCGACACTCCGTGGTGGGGCTCGGAAGAATTGACCACGGCGTTCTGCATCGAAGCGCTCGCGCGCGGGAGCGAAAGATGACGCGTCATCTGCTGCACGTCGGGTTTCCGAAGGCTGGCTCGACGTTCCTGCAGCGCTGGTTCGAAGCGCATCCGCAACTCGCGTATCTCGAAGGAGGAATCGCCGGATTTCGTGACGTGTACGCCGTGTCGCGCGCGGCAGCAGGAGCGGTGACGCCGCCGCCGCGATACCGAGTAACGAGCTCCGAGACACTCGTCGCGCCGCGCTCCGATGCGGGCACGGGAGTCGTCGTCGATTTCGATCGTCTCCGCGGCGTCGACGTCGCCGCGTTGCAGCGAAGAGCATGCGCAATCCTGTCGGAGCTCCTGCCGGGCGCCGTCGTGCTCATCGTGACGCGCGGGTTCCGATCGATGATCCTGTCGTCGTACTCGCAATACGTGCGCAGCGGCGGAGACGTCGATCTTACGGACCTCATCGCTTCGTCGCTCGGCGGTTCCATGCAGATGGACGACGCCTGGCACTACGACCAGGTGATCGCAATGTACCGCCAGGCGTTCGGAAGCGAGAACGTCGTGGTCATGCCGTATGAGTTGTTGCGAGAAGACCCCGCACGATTCACGACCTGGCTCGCGGAGCGACTCGGCATCGAACCGCTTTCGGGGTCCTCATCGCGGGTCAACGAGTCGTTGTCGCCGGCGGAAATGTATTGGTATCCGCGATTCCATCGTCTCGTGCGGACGCTGCGTTCCCGCCGTTTGTACGAACGTTATGTCCGGCTTACCTTTGCGAATCGGCTGAAAGGCCCGATCGCAGTCCTCCGGAAGATGCGCCCCCGTTCGGTGGTGACTCCGGCGATGATCCCGGACGAGGTTCTCGAAGGCTTTCGCGGCCGCGCCGAATCGTTGCGTGAACACCCGCTGTTCGCCGCATATCTGCGCGAGTACCTGCTCGATTAGCGATTCGCGCCGGGCAGCAGGTTCCGCGCATCGCGTGCGGCGCGGATCGCGCGTTGCGGAAAGAGCAGCAGGTGCGCGGCCGCGGCGATCCCGTCGATCGGATTGCGAATGGCGCAGGCGAGGAGAAGCGCGAACGGGAGGTAGACGTCGTAGTACTCGTGCAGGACGATGAAGAATCGCGGCTTCGTCGAAACGATCACCGGTTGCATCGCCCAGCGGCGCACGCGGCGCCACGCAAAGAAGAGATAGCACAGCAGCAACACCACCGGCGCGTTGCTGCGCATCTGTACGAAGAGGGCCGCCAGTCCGGCGATTTCGAGCGGAAAGGCGAAGAACGTCGCCAGCCGTTCGGAGGTGGCCACCGGATGCCGCTGCGCGAACGTGCGCACGTTCGATTGCGTGTCGTTGTCGCGGTCGAAGAGCTGGTGCCAGAGAATGCCACGCAGGCCGTAGCCGAAACTCCAAGCCGCGACCGCGACCAGCCAGGCGTTCGGCGGCGGCTGGTGCGCGCCGCGAAACACGAGCAGCACGGCCACGAGGGTCGGGAAAAGATGCGCGCCGCTCGCATCGCAGAGCACTCCGAGAAGGCCGCGCGTCTTGAAGCGGAACGGCGGCAGTGAATAGAGCGAGTAGACGAGCCACGCCGCGAGATACGCCGTCAACAGGTGAGTGTCATTGCGCCACAGCCAGGAGAAGATGAAGCCCGGAAGAGTCGTGACGAAGATGAGCGCCGCGATCGTCGCGCGCGAGCGGCCGAGCATGCGATTGCGTTTGCCCGCCGCGAGATCATCCTCACGATCGGTGACGTCATTGATGATGCTGACGTAGGTCGCGCCGGGCACGAGTGCGAGCAGAATCACGATCGCCGTGCGCCAGAGCGACACGATCGGGACTCCTGCCAGATAGGCGCTGCCGTAGACGAGCGCGAAGATCGGAACGAGCTTGTACTCCCACCATTCACTTGCGCGTGCGACTTCTCTCAGTGCCGTGCCGATGGGGGGAGTATAGCGGCGCGCGCTGCTATACTCCGCGCCCTTTCCGCCATGCGTTCACGTTCGCTCCGGATCACATTCGTCAGTGGAAATCGCGTCTGGGGTGGCAGCGAAGAGTTGTGGAGCGACGCTGCCGCCGTGCTCGCGCGCGAAGGCCATCAGCTGACGGTATTCAAGAGCCGTGTCGCAATGCAGATGGACGAGCCGCGCCTGCAGACGCTGGCCGGCCTCGGCGTCCCGATTCATGATCTGGCGCGCTTTCCGATGATGCCGGACCGGCTTTTCGCGGCGCTCATCGTTGCCTCGAATGCAAGCACGTATGCACACGAAATGGCGCGCTTGCGCGTCGGCCTCGCCGGTACGCGGCCCGATCTGGTCGTGCTCTCGCAGGGGGGCAATCACGACGGCTTTCTGCTCGCGGAGGTCTGCCGGCGGATGTCGCTGCCGTACGTGCTCCTCTCGCAGAAAGCGTCCGATCTCTATTGGCCGGCCGATTCCCGGCGCGCGCGCGTGCAGCAGGTGTATGCAGCCGCGCGCGCGTGCTACTTCGTTTCCGAGCACAATCGCCGCACCACCGAGGAGCAGCTCGGGTTTCGTCTTGCGAACGCGGCCGTCGTTCGCAACCCGTTTCTCGTCTCGTGGAAACGGCGCGAGGACTGGCCGTCGATGGAGCGCGGAGTCCGCATCGCCTGCATCGGCCGCCTCTATCCGATGGAAAAGGGGCAGGACCTTCTGCTGCGCGTGCTTGCGCGCGAGCGGTGGAGGGAGCGCCCGCTGCACGTCACCTTCTACGGCACCGGGCTGCAGAGCTCGGGCCTCGAAGAGATGGCGCGTTTTCTGGAGCTCCGCAACGTCACGTTCGCCGGCTTCGTGCGCGACGTCGACGCCATCTGGAGCGAGCATCACGCGCTGGTGCTGCCGTCGCGGTGCGAGGGCTTGCCGCTCGTGCTCGTCGAGGCGATGCTCTCCGGCCGCGTGCCAATCGTGACCGACGTCGGCGGCAGCGGGGAAGTGGTCACCGACGACGGGACCGGATTTCTCGCGCAGGGTCCCAGCGAGAACTCGCTCGACGAGGCGATGGAGCGCGCCTGGCAGCGGCGCGAAGAATGGCGCGCGATCGGCGAAGCGGCGGCGACGCACATCCGCACGCTCGTGCCGGAAGATCCGGCCGCGGTGTTCGCGTCGATCGTGAAAGAGGTCGCCCAGGCGACCCGGTAGTGCACGGACGCATTTCCGTTTCGCCACCTTGCCGGACGGATGGTGTCTGATTCCGGCATGCGATCCGGAAAGGCATTTCTCGCGCTTGCCATCATTGTGTTGCTGCCCCGCGCCGCCGATGCGGCCTGCCCGGTCGAGCGGGCGCGGGTGAAGAGTGCCGCCGACGCGCAGGCCGCGCAGATCCAGTCGCCTGCCGTGCCGATCTCGCTCGGCACGATGCACATCCTTCCGATGATTCGGCCGCTGCCGCAGGACGGACGCATCGCCCCGGATGAAACGACGCTCTATTCAGTGACGGCCACGCTCATCGCGTATCGGCTCACGCCGGAAGGCGAGCTCCACCTCGTGCTCTCCGATGATGCGAGGCGCACGGTCATTGCGAAACTGCCGTCTCCCAACTGCATCGGCGGAAGCCGGTTCGCTTCCGAGATTGCGAATGCACGCGCGGAGGCGGATTGGACGCTCGCTCCCACCGATGCATTCAAAGAGGTTCGCCAGGCGGTCGAAGTGCAGGGCGTCGGCTTCTTCGACTTTCTGCAAGGGCAACGCGGCGCGGCGCCGAACGGCTTCTCGATTCATCCGGTGACGGCGATTGATTTCACTCCGCCGTTCAACCCGAAACCGCCACCGCTGCCGGTCCGCCGCCGCGCCGCCGGCATCATCGGGAAAAGTTGCACGAACCCATCGCTGTCGATCGCGATCTCGAAGACGAGCGCGTGTGCCGGCGAGCCACTCACCGTGACCTGGTCTTCCTCCGATGCCGGTGCGCGCGTGAATATCGATGGCATCGGCGTCGGACTTCCGGCATCCGGAAATCGCCTGCTCACGGCGAGTGCGAGCGCGGCGTTTTCGGGACGTGCAACGACGTCCTGCGGCGCGGGCGACGAGGCGGTGGCCGTCGTGAACGTGACTTCGGCGAGCCTCGCTTCGCTGACCGGACCGGTGGCGATGGCCACCGGCGACACGACCACGCTGTCGGTCTCGGTCAGCGGTGCACCTTCATGGACGTTGACGTCCGCGCTCGGCAACCCGCTCTCGCCGAACAGCGGCACGTCGAGCCGCACCGTCACCTACACGGCCACGCGCTCCGGCAGCGACACGATCACGCTCTCGACCGCGGGGAACGGCTGCGGCAACAGCATTCGCACGATCAGCATCGTCATCAGCGCGCCGCCGCCGACAAACAGCGGCCTGCGCTGCTGCGACGGCACGCGCTCGCCGACCTGCTTCAACTGCAACGACAAGCGCGGCTGCTGCTCGAATCACGGCGGTGTGTGCGGTTGCTCGTGACGATCTACTCCTCGCGTGCGATCGGATAGAGCAACGCGCGGTCGTCGTAGAACGGCGTCTTCTTGTAGAACCACTGCAGGCGCTGAGAGGCGCTGCCGCGGAATTCGGGATCGCTTTCGAGTTTCTTCTGGAACTCGTTCGCGAGAGCCGGATCCTCGGCGAGCATCTTCTCGGCCATCGGTTCCATGATGTAGCCCTCGACGTACTCGGTCGGGCTCAGGATCGAGTTCAGAAATCCCCACTGGAACAGCGAGTCGGGCGCGGAGGGCTCGAGCAGCAGTACGGCCAGCGTGCCGAGCGGCTGATCGGTCGGCACGCGCACGGAGCCGGCGCGGAAACGCTCGCGGCGTTTTTCCGGAGTCTCGGCCGCGGTCACGCGCACGTGTCCTTCGAATTGCGCCGTGCCGAACTTCGGCTCGGAAAGGCGAAGCATCGTCACGTCGACTTCGCGCGGTGCGGTGATGCGTTCGTATTGGATCCCATGTAAATCGAGCGCGGCGATGACCTCCGGCCAGGCGGAGGGAACCCAGTACGCGCGCGGACGCGAGATGCTCGTGGCCACCTCGGTTGCTTTCGCGAATGGCGCGATCGTCTGCACCGGCTTGCCGAGCCATTCGATGCGCACGCCGCCGCTGATCGGAGAAAGCGTTTTCCGTGAGGCGACGCCGAGGGCCTCGACTTTCTCGGGAACCTGACCTTCCGGCACTTTCCATGAGAGCGGCACCCGTTCCATGTGCCGCGCGCGATCGGCCTCGGTCGCGCTGCGCAGTGCCGCGGCGTCGCGGGCGACGGTGCGCAGCATCTGTTCGAGGAAAACGTACGTGCCGAGGACGCGTTGATCGTACGGTTTGAGGGAGTGGTTTTCGACCAGGATCGAGGCCATGTGCCGCGCGTCGCCGTAGCCGTTCGAGAGGCGCGGATCGGTCTGCCCGCTGGCGATGCCGGAAAGCGGATCATCGGTGAAGATGAGCGGCCCCGGAATGTGTCCGGCGGTCTTCAACGCGCGGTCGACATCGGGACGAAACGTGCCGCGCAGCCACGCCGCGATGGCCGGAGAGTGTCCCGCATCTTCGTTCCAGCCGTACGTGATGTCGTACTGGTAATCGGCGCCGTCCGTGACGTGCAGATCGACGTAGAGATCGGGCTGCCACGTGGCGATCGCGCGGATCATCGCGCGCATCTCCAGCGTGTCGGCCTTCATGTAATCGCGATTGAGGTTGTAGTTCTGGGCCGTGGTGCGCCAGCCGCCTTCTTCGGGGCCGCGCTGATTGATGCGCGAGTAGCGGGTGAATCGTTCGTGTCCGTCGACGTTGAAGATCGGGACGAAAAGAAAGTTCGCGCCGTCGAGCAGCTCGCGCTTCGTGCCGCGCACGGTCATGTCGCGCAGCAGCATCAGCCCCGCGTCCTTGCCGTCGATCTCTCCGGCGTGAATGCCACCCTGCGCCAGAAGGATCGGCTTCCGCGTCCTGCGCATCGCCTCAGGGGTGAACGCCTTTTCCTTCGACGCGATCACCATCCAGACATCGCGACCCTCGGGCGATTTTCCGAGCGACACCATGCGCAGCGCCGGCGACGCCGCCACGAGCCGCTTCAGATACGCGACCGTCTCGTCGTACCGCGGCGTCGTCTTCAGCCCCGTCCTCTCGGAAGGCGTGATCCACGGGTCGGACGCCGGCACCACCAGCGCGCGACTCGCGCCGTTCCACGGAATCGCCGGCGGAAGAATGGCCGTCTGAGCGGAAGAGAGAGTGGCGGAAAGAAGAAGCGCCGTCAGCATGACGGCGCTTCATAGCACATCGGCAATCAGACGGCGGCGGCCAGAAAGCCGTTGTCGTCGTTTGTTCGCATCACTTGAGCGACACGGTCGGCATCTTGGTGCCGTAGAAGTAGTCGTCGAGGAACTGCGAGTAGTCCTTCTTCGTGATGAACTGCAGGAGCGCGCCGACCGATTCGGACGAGCCGTACTTCCAGCGGAAGTTCGTCTGATACGACTTGAGGAACGAGAGGAAGAGCTGGTCGCCGAGCTCCTTGTGCAGCGCGGCGAGAAGATAAGCGCCCTTGTCGTACATCAACCCCGTACGGGCCACGACCTGCGAGTAGCCGTCGCCTTTGATGCGAATGCGGTTGGCGGTCATGACCGACGCGTACTTCGAGGCGTCGGAGGCGTTCTTCTGCCAGTGGCGAATCAGCGACTCGTACGTGCCGTCTTTCTTCAGCTTTTTGAGGAAGACCGCGGCCGAGTATTCGGCGAACGACTCGGTCATCCACTGTTCTTCGCCGGACGGCATCTTCACGACGTGGCCCCAGTACTGGTGCGCGATCTCGTGAGCGAAACGCTCGTTGATGCCCTGGGAGAAGAGCTGATTGAATTCGCCCATGGTCGGGTTGAACGCTTCGTTGGTGATGAACATCGTGCCCGGAGGCGCCTGGCCGTAGCCGAGCTCGTTGATCTGAATGATGTTCAGCTCGGGGAAGGGAAACGGCCCGAGGAAGAACTGGTAGTGCTCGATGATGCCGAAGGCGAGATTCGTGAGCGTCTTGCTGGCGCGCGAGTTCTTGCCGGCGTACGACGCGACGCGAATGGTGATGCCGTTGCGGGTTTCTTCTTCGGCGTAGTACTTGCCGGCGTGGACGACCGCGAACTGCACCGGCTTGTCGATCATGTTTTCGACGACGTTGAAATCGCCTTCTTCGCCGCGGCGCACGGTCTTGCCGGGTGCGAACGCCACGAACGGCTTCTTCACCTTCACCGTCGAATGAACGGTGTAGTACTGCTCGACGAGATCGGGCTGAGGGAACCAAGGGATGAGTCCAAGCTGCCAGAAGCTGTCGCCGCTCGGACGCAGCAGGAAGTCGCCTTCGAGCTCGTACGTGACTTTCGCGGTGGCATTCGGCTGCAGCGGTGCGGGGAGACCGACGATCAGCTCGTCTTTGCGATGATCGATCGACAGCTCGTTGCCTTTCTCATCCTTCGCGCTCTTCACGCGGATGTGGCGCTCGACGGCGTTGTCGTCGTAGAGCGTGTCGATCTGATCGAGGCGCAGCGCGGTGATGCCCGGACGGAAGCCGGTGTACGTCTGCGTCATCGTGATGCTGCCGTTGATGCCGTCGCCCTGCAGCGTGTAGTTGATGTCGGTCAGTTGGAAACGGGGCTGCGGCCCTTTGCGCAGGGGACGGGCGATCGGATGCTCGGAGATGGGCGTGCCGAAAGCCATGTTGCGGGCGATACGGCCGCTGCCGCGCTGGAGCACGTAGAGCGACTCCGTCTCGCGATCGGCTTCGTCGAAGACGTAGACGCTGTCTTCGCTGCCGCCGGCGAGCTCCGCGCGGAAGAGCGTTTTTTTCGGCGCGTTGAGGCGCTGCAGAATGGCCTGATGCACGGCCGGCGTGCTGACGTCGCGCTGGAAGAATTTCTGGTGCTCGTCGAACGCGGCGGTGAGCGACTCTCCGCCGGCGGTGCCGCCGAGGTTCGGCATCGGGGCGCCGGCCACCCAGAAGAAGGCGCGGTCGAAGCCGTCGTTGATCGTGGCGTTTTTCTCGTCGAAATTCAGGGAGGCGCCGCGCTTCGCGTTGGAGGCGGCGACGACCACTTCATCTTTGTCGACGACGCGGTACACGTAGCTGCCGCGGCCTTTGTAGAACCAGCCGATCTGGTCTTTGCCGGCCAGGACCGGCGCGGCGCTGCCGCCGGCGAGCGTGAACTCGATGTTGCCCTGGCGAAATACGGTGCTGGCCGGAACGGACGTCGAGTCGCCGACCTTCAGGTTGTCGAAAAGCTCGGCGAGTGATGCCACGGTCTGCTGCGCCTGCAGCGACATCGTGACCAGTGCCGCGAGCGCGACGGTGAACAGACGAATACCTCGGGTCATAGGGAAGCTCTCCTGCTGCGATTTCTGGGCAGTGGAAGAACCGGATGAGTTTCCTCGGCATTTCCTATGAGAAACCAGGGGTGGACGGCATTCCCGCATTGACGCTATCGGTAAGTATGGCTACAATGCGCAGCCGTCCAAAATTCACCTTCAGGGGCCTCTTTCATATGCGTCTTCCGGCGGTCTTCATGGTTATCTTTTTGTTCGCGTTTTCTGGTCACGCAGATCAGGTCATCCTCACTCCCGAGACAAATCCTCCCCTTGTCGAGTTTGGCGCAACGCACCTGCAATGGGAACGGAAAGGCCCGCAAATCGATGTTTCGGTTCTGCGTGATTCCGAGTCGTTGGCCACAATTGTTGTGGAGTGGACTGCCGACGGAGGTGTGCGCGCGCACTGGAACCCTGCCTTCGGAGAGCCATTCGTGCTTTCGTCGACCGCTCAGGCGTTCGAGATTACGTTCTCTGACGGCCGGAATGTCGCCAGAGAGCGACGCGGTCCGCGTCTGTTCGTTGCAAAAACGGATCTCGACGAGGCGGATTTCGTAAGTAGAGAATTCGAACTCGAGGTCATCGGCGACGCGCTGTCGGAGATTGAAAGCCGCTTTCCGATGCGCAATGTGCTTCGCAAACCTCGGTCGCCTAAAAGCGACTGCATCATGGACTGTGATCCGGGCGGAGACCCAGGCGATGTAACGGTGACCCCTCCTCCGGATGGGACCGGTTCGGGTTCCGGGGCATTTCGAGTCGTCTGTGCAGGCGAGAAATACTGGGGCGAAGCCTACGCTGTCGGCCTTCGTCGCAGCACGCTTTGCGAGCAGGCCAAAGCCGACGCGAATCCGAAATGCATGAACTCGGACTGCACCGGATGCTGTGCATTCGGCGACTGTAATGCGTTTTGTCAGGCGGGAGACTACTTCTGTCAGGTTGCTGCGATTGAGGGGACGAGTTGCAGCCGGGCTGCGCTCTAGTACGAAGCCATGAAACCGGAACTCGTCATTCTCGCCATCGGGGCGATCAACATTGTCTTGGCGCTGCTCGTTGGCCGAGACGCAAAGAAGAATGGGCTCGATCCACTCCCATGGAGTTTGCTCACATTCTTCCTGCCATTCATCGGAATCGTTGCATATCTCTTCGCGCACCGGAGTTTCGCGCGTTCGCGCCGTGCGTAAGTAGAGAGAACCGGAAAAACAAAAAACGGCGGGCTTGACGCCCGCCGTTTTCGTTGAAGCGTGTGGTTCCGGTTACTTCGCGAAGACGTCGTCGACGTTCACGATCATCACGTTTTCCGGCTTGAGGTTGAGCTTGTAGGCGCCGATGATCTTGTCTTCTTCGGCGAGGTGCGGTTTCGGGGCGTCGTACCTGATGGACGACGGCTCGTCTTTGAGCAGCGTGCTGCGGAGGCCTTCCGCGTCTTTCGTGACGATCACGACGTGGAGGTTCCTGGCGGAGAGGTACTTCTTGATCGCCTTGTTGACGTCGTCGCGCGTGAGCTTCGCGTAGGCGGCGCGCATGGTGTCGACGTAGTCGCCCATGCTGAACCACCACGAATCGAGCGCGTATCCGAGGCGCTGATTCTGATTGGCGGTCAGCAGGTAGACGTTCTTCATCATGTAATCGCGCGTGTTCTTGAAGTCCTCTTCGGAGAGACCTTCGTCGATCATCTTCTGGGTTTCGTAGAGCGCGATGCGCATGGCCATCTGCGCGTTCTCCGGAACCACCGGACGGATCCAGATCTCGAACAGCTGATTGCGGCGGGCGATGTTCGGGCTGGGGAAGAACTGCTGGCCCGGGTTATTGAAGAACTCGATGTATGCGTAGTCGCCGTAATTGAGACCGCGTGCTTCGCGAATGCGGTCGTACAGATGCGACAGCGAGGCGCGATGTTCGCCGAGCCATGCGCGGGCGACATTCAGCGCCGCGAAGTCGGCCGAATTGCGCAGCACCGGAATGGGGTGGCCCATCGAGATGGCGGTGGCGCGCGTTTCCTTCTTGATGATCTCGACCTGCAGACCCTGCGGGGCGACGCCCTTGAACGGCGTGAGCTGCGCGAGCGCCTGCTCTTCGTCGCCCGCGCCGAGCGGCGCGAGAGAGCGCGTGATCGTGCGGATCAGCGTCTCCGGATAATCGCCCGAGAGACCGACCACCACGTTCGAGGCGTTGTAATGCTCGGCGACGAATTTCTTCACGTCGTCGAGCGTGATCGACTGCAGGCCGGCAACGGTGCCGAGGTCGACGTGGCCGTAAGGCGTGCCGGCGAAGGCGACGTTCTGCAGCTCTTCTTTTCCGAGCTCTTCCTCATTGTTGCTGCGCAGATCCTGCTGCAGCGTATTGAGCTGCTGATCCTTGAGGCGCTGGAAGTCTTCCTCGCGGAACCCGGGTGCCGTGAGCTGCGGCAGGGCGATGGTCAGGAACTTGTCGAGATTGTCCTTGTGCACGACGCCGGTGAACGACGTCATTTCCTTGTCGACGGAGTAGAAGAACGCGCCCGCCATCGGATAGAGCGCCTTGTTGATCTCGTCGATGCGCATGTCCTGCGAGCCGGCTTCGGTGATCATCGCGGCAGCCAGCGCGGAGAGACCTTCCTTCCCCTTCGGATCGTTCTGGGAGCCGACCGTGAAGAGGAACTTCATCATGACGTTCGGCAGCACCGACTTCTGTTCGATGAAGCGGATCGCGGCCTGCGTCGTCGGGGCCGGCTTGGCCAGCTCGTCGAGCGACGGCGCCTTGGCGATCGCTTCCGGCAGCGCGCCCTGCGAGAGCGTCGTCACGACGAGGTTCTTGTCGGTGAAGTACTTCTGCGCGGCCGTCTGAATCGACGCCGGTGAGACGCTGGCCAGTTCGCGGAAGTACTGATTGATCGTGTCGTAGGAGCGATTGAAGTGCGCGTAGCTGGCGATGGTGCCGGCGATGGCGTCGGTATTGTCGAGCCCGCGCAGGAATGCGTAGCGCTGATTCGCTTTCGCATCATCGACGCGCTTCGTGTCGAGCTGCTGGGCGCGCACTTTCGCGAACGTCTCGAGCAGCGCATCGCGCACGTAGACCGCGTCCTTCGGATCTTTCACGCGCGCGAAGACGGTGAAGAGCGTCGGGTCGACGTTCGGTCCGCCGAAGTAGAAGATCTGATCGACCTTCTGCTCCTGTTCGACGAGGCGCTTGTAGATGTCGGAGGTCTGTCCGAACGAGAGATCGAAGGCGACGTCCATCGCCGCCTGATCGGCGGTCTGGCGGAAAGCCGGTCCGTGGAACGCGACCGTGACCCACGGCAGCGTGGGGGAGGTCCAGGGAACGTGCGCATAGACCGGGCCTTTGTGCTCGGTTTCCTGCGGGATGTCGACGCTGAACGAGCCCTGCTTCCAGTCGCCGAAGTACTTCTCGACGAGCGGGAACACTTTCGCCGGATCGACGTCACCGGTCACGATGACGGTGGCTTTCTCCGGGCGATACCAGCGCGAGAAGAAGAGCTTCGCGTACTCGAACTGGTTGGGCATGTCCTCGATGTCTTTGATGAAGCCCATCGTGGTGTGCTTGTAGGTGTGCGTGTCGAACGCGGCCTCGCGCTGCACTTCGAGGAGCTTGCGCACCGGGCTCTGCGAGTTCTTGTTGTACTCGCCCAGCACCGCGCGCGCCTCGGTCTTGAACGCTTCTTCCGAGTACTCGAGGTTCTTGAAGCGGTCGCCTTCGATCTCCAGGATCTTCTCGAGATCTTCCTTCGCGAACGTGACGTGATAGTTCGTCAGATCGTCGGAGGTGTAGGCGTTCTGGCGCGCGCCGGCCTTGGTGATGATCGCGTTGTAGACGTCGGGCGAGTAATTCTTCGTGCCGCGGAACATCATGTGCTCGAAGAAATGCGCGAAGCCCGATTTGCCCGGCTCCACTTCATTCCGCGAGCCCGTCTGCATCGGGATCTGCAGCGAAACGATGTTCGGGAAACCGGTGGGGACGACGATCACTTTGAGGCCGTTGGGAAGCGTCTTCTCCGAGGCTTTGAACGGCAGGATGTCCGATTGTGCGTGAGCAGTCATCGGCAGCACGATGGCACAGAGCAGGGCCATCAGGATGCGTGAACGGAACATAGTTCTCCTTCTTCTGTCAGCTGATCTCGAGCGGGGCGGATTCTACCGGCGGCGCAACCAGAACGGAGTACGCCACCGCGTTTCTACGGCGTACCAGGCTTTCCGGTTTACCAGAAACGCGTCCCAGAGGGTGGTCATTGCGGCATCGTATGCGCTGAGGTTGCCGGAGAGCACGGCATTTGCCGCTTTGACACCGGAGTAGAGCGCCGCAACGATGCCTTGAGAGGAGAGCGGATCGAACGATAGCGCGGCGTCGCCGGCAGCGAGCCAGTCTGAGCCGTAGAGTTTCTGCAGCCGCGACGAGCGCGCATCGGTGGCGTGAATCACGCCTGATTGTTCGTAGTGGTGCTCTTCGAGAATGCGCCGCACATGCTTCGTGGTGTCGAGCTGCTCGAATGCCTTTCGTTCTTCGGTGAAGTACGTGACGACGCGTTCGCCGTTCGGCAGGAGCGCGGTATGAAACCAGCCGTCGCTCACCGCTTCGACGAGCGTGCGCGAGTCTTCATCGGTGCCGCGGTCGCTGCGAAACGTCGCGTAATACGCGACCAGCGCATCTTCGTGCACGCGCTTCGCGCCACGCGCGCGTGCGATTGCATGCACGCGGCCGGTGGCGTCGATCGTCCAGCGCGCGTCCGGCAGGGCGTCGACACGCACCGCGCCGGCTTCGCAGGCCGCGTCGCGCAGCATGGCGTCGAAGCGGGCGCGGTCGAGATGCCAGCCGTGTCCGAAGGGGGAGCGAATGAAATCGAGCTCCGACAATTCGTCGCCGCCCCAGGCGGAGAGATTTCCGTAGCACGGCGCATGTCCGCCGGCCACAAAACGATCCCAGACACCGAGCTCCGTGAGCAGGATTTTCACGGAAGGGACGAGACTCTCGCCGACGATCTTGTGTGACGGCCGTGGATCGAAGAGCGCGACGCGTGCTCCGCGTCGCGCAAGCGTCAGTGCGGCGGCCGCGCCGGCAGGTCCGCTGCCGGCCACGGCCGCATCGAATGGTCGTTCCGTCATCGTCTGCGTGCGGCGCGACCGACCGGGCCGACGACGAGCAACTGATCGAACGGAATGTCTTCCGCGTCGCGCGCCGCTTCGACGCGCTCCAGCAGCACGCCTTTCTTCGCCGGTCCGCCACCCGGTGCGAACGGCCGCGTCTCGACCCACATCTCGGCCGGGAAATCGGGATCGTTCTTCACGCCCGGTCGCGCTTCGACGACGCCCATGTCGCCGTAGCGATCGACCATGTTCTGAATCGAGTCGAGATAGTTCTTGCCGAGGATGCGGTACCACGACGCGCGTTTGTTGAAGGCCTCGAGCCGCTCTTCGCGCGGACGTTTCGTGTCGATGACGATCTCGTAGTCCTGCTCGCGCAACACCTGATTCGGCACGTGCGCCGGCCAGAAGGTCGGGATGACCGGATCGTAGTTCGGCTCGTAGCCGGAGCGGCAGGAGGCGGTGTCGGTCTGCCACGGCACGGCCATCCAGCGCGAGAGGTCGCCCGGTCCGTTCCACATCGTTTCGCTCGGCGTGGTGAAGTAGTTGCCGTTCTGAAAATCGGCCGGGTCGAGCGTCGGGCCGTAAGTGCCCTCGGGATTGTTCGCGCTGCGCCGGCGGATGCGGAACGGACCGCTGTACATGCCGACGATGCGCATCGGCCAGGTCATCTCACAGCCGGGATGGAACGGGCCGCCGAGGCAATACCAGAGCGCCGATTTCGTCAGCATGTCGCTCTGCTGGCCCGGGGTGAGCTCGTCGAACGATTTCGTTTTCTGTTTCGGATCGTAGTCGGCGATGAAGTCGCCGTTCGCCCATTGCGTGAGATAGCGATAGATCGTTTTCGTGACCGTGAAGTAGCCGTTCGCGGTGGTGGCCGGCACGTTCATGTTGTCGCCGTACATCCACGGCCAGCGTTGCGGCTCGATCTGCTGCGATTTCGGATTGCGGAAGTAGTTGAAGATCTGGCGGCGGTATTCGGCGTAGATGTCGCCTTTGGTCAGCGTTCCGAGGCGGCGGATCAGTTCGGGCTCGTGGAAGTCGAAGCCCTGCGCGTAGCCGAAGCCGACGTAGAAGCCTGCGTTGACCCACTGGTTCTGCGTGAACTGCTGGAGCAGCGGAAGGATGTCATTCGTGAACGACGGCTTCGGCGCCGGCTCGACGTAATTGCCGTTCAGCGCGTCGAAGATGACGTCGTAGAGCGTCTGCACCGAAACGATGTCGGGGGCGTAGTTCGGCGGAGCGGTGACGACCCAGGCGCCGTCGACCGGCAGCGATTGCCCTTTGTAGACGACCGTGGCGTCGACCGGACCGTCGGAGACATCGTCGTGCCAGCCGTTGTTGTTTGCGAACGTGGTCGGCGGATTGTTCGCGAACGGCGTTTTCGAGATGCCGTAGCCGCCGAGGAAGAGGAGGCGGCCCGCGTCATCGGTCCGCAGTTCGCCGAGGTAGACGGTCTCATCGAGAAACCGGCCGGTGTCGAACGTGTACTCCGGTTTGCTGGATTGATCGGTTCCGGAAATCGAACGCGGACCGGGATCGATGACCAGACGTTTGCGATCGTCGCCGGTGAAGTTCGCATTGCGGCGCACGACCGGCTGCGCCTGCGGGATGTCGAGCGCGACGTCGAACTCGAACCACTCGGCCTTGCGATTGGCGACATGCACCGTCCAGGTGATCTTCGCGTCGGAAGCGGTGAGCTCCTTCACCACGCGTCCCTCTTCGTCGAGACCGTAGATGCGAAAGCGCGCGGCCTGCCGCTTCAACGCACCTTTGCGGTCTTTGTAGAAGCCGGGAGGACGCTTCTCGCTCGCGATGATCTCCGGGCCGATGAAGAACTCGTCCGGACTGTTCCCGACGCGGGCGATGCCGATGGCAGGGTAGATGGCGGCGCGTACGATGTTGTCTTTCACGACTCAGGAGAGTCGGGAAAGGGGGCGATCCCTACCCTCAGGCGTTCAACCCTGCAGTTCGTCCGGGATCTCGATCGGACCTTCCTTCAGATCTTCGCGGATGATCAGATCGAGGAAGAGTTCCCGGACTCCCTCGCGGCCTCGCTCGCGATAGACGCGGCGGACGTCGGAGGGCTTGAGGCCGATGCCGGTCATGGTCTCGAGGTACTGGCAGAAGACCACCGCACGGGAGCGGAAGGAGATGATCAGAATGACCAGCAGGACGGCCGCGAAGAGCAGCGGCATGAAGGACGTCATGGAAAGAATGTTTTGCATCGGACCGAGAAAAGGTTAGCAGATTGGGAGTGGTTGTCGGTTGTCGGTTGTCGGGAGTCGGGAAGCCACCGCCCTTCCACCGTTCTGCATTCAGCGGAACCGGGGAGGGGCGGTGGCCCCCCGACCGCCGACAACCGACAACCGAATCAAGGCATCAATCGTGAACCGTGGTTCACGTTCGGAGGGACGACATGACTGAAGAGCGGTACGAGCCGATCTCGTGCGATTACCACGACCAGCTCGAAGCGGCGGCGATGCACAAGAACCCGGTGGAGCTGGAGTTCGAGCTCGATGGTGTGACGCAGCGGGAACGCGGTCGCGTCGAAGACGTTTATTCAGCGAACGGCGCGGAGTTCATTCGCTTCGTGGCCGGTTCCGGGCCGATCGAGATCCGTCTCGATCACATTATCTCGTTCAAGGAGTAGGGAGGAGCCGGGGACGCGGGCGCGGGAAATCTCCTGCGCTCTGCTACCATCGCTGACGATGCCGAAGGTGCTCTTTTACGCGGGAACGGCATTCTGCCTCTTCCTGGCGCTGACCAGCGTGGGCGAAGTGGCCCGCGAGCTCGGTGCGGCCGGCGGGCTGACGCTCATGATCGTGCCGCTCTCGCGGGGAGCGACGTGGGCCGTGGCCGCGACGCTGGCCGCCGGTCTCACGATCGCGGCGCTCTTCCTGCGCATGGCCGCTCTGCTCGCGGCGCGCAATCTCTTCGGCGCGCTCGTGGCGGTGCTCGCGGTGACGAGCGCGACGGCCTCGCTGGCGGCGCTGCTCCTGCTGCAATGGCGCATCGCCAGCGAAGGCTCGCCGCATCTGGTCGAGCTGCATTTCACGGTGCTGATGCTGCTCGGGTTTTTCCTCTCCCTCAGCCTGCTCTCCCTGCGGCCGTACTTCAGCATTCAGGCGAGCCGCTTTCTTTCGGTGCTGGTCTTCCTGCCGCTGCCGTTGTTCGCGCTCGTGGCCGAAGAGATGTTCGGCGTCGACGCGCCGGTGGCCACTCCGGCGACGCGGGTCTGGTTCTCGGTGCTGGCGGTGTCGTTCGTCGCCATCGCGGTGCACTGCATCCGCCATCGGCATCTCTTCCTGGAGATGACCAATCTGCGCGAGCTGCTCGCGCCGCGCGTCGATCCGGGCGGCAGTCGCGGTGGCCGCATCGGCGGCGTCGCGTTCGATTCGTAGCGTCTCGTCCGAAAACGCGACCAGTTACAATCCGGCCCCTTCGATGGCTGTCTGGACGCTCTTCTTCTCCTCGATCCTTCTCCCGCTGATCACGATCGCGCTCCTCGGGCGCCGTCCGCGCAAACCGCGCAGCGGCTGGGCGGTGACGTTTTTCATGGCGCTGGGGATGTGCGGCTTCGCATTTTTCGCCGCGCCGTGGGGATGGTTCGGACTGGCCACGCGCTGGCTCATCGCCGTGCTGTTCGTCGTCGCCACGATCGTCTCGCTGAAACGCGATGCCGTCGCCTCGAGCGAAGAGTCGCCGCTGCGGATGATCGTGAAGGTGCTGATCGGCGTGCTGTTCGGCAGCGTCGCCCTCGGCGTGCTTCGCGGTCACGAAACGCCGTCGCATCCGGCCGATCTCCGTTTCCCGCTGCAGGGCGGACGCTTCATGGTGCTGCACGGCGGCAGCACGTCCGCATCGAACGTCCACTTCGTCGATCCGAAGCAGCATTTCGCGGTCGATCTCGTCAAAGTCAGTCCTCTCGGCTTTCGCGCGCGCGGCATCTATCCCGCCGACCTCACGCGCTACGCGATCTACGGCGCGACGGTGTTCAGTCCGTGCAGCGGCACGGTGACGAGCGTCGTCGACGGCCAGCCTGATCAGCCGCGCGGATTGATGGACACGAAGAACCCGCTCGGCAATCACGTCGTGCTCCGCTGCGGCGACCTCGACGTGACGCTCGCGCAACTGCAGCCACGGAGCATCGTCGTCGGGAAAGATGCGCCGATCGCGGCCGGTGCCCCGCTCGCGCGAGTCGGAAACTCCGGCAGCACCACCGAGCCGCATCTGCACCTCCATGCGGAACGCAACGGAGCGGCCGCGCCGGTGACGTTCGATCACCAGTGGCTGGTGCGCAACACGATCGTGACGCGGTAGTACGCGATTGCGCGCGACTCCACATATCGTGGAGTTCACGGTCGTGCCTCTCTCGGGGTGCACAACGGTTTGTGCCAATCTCCGGCCGCCTCACCGCACACTTAAGCCGCCTCATGTCCTTCGTTCATCTCCATCTCCACACGGAATACTCACTCCTCGACGGAGCCTCCCGCCCCGAAGAACTCGCGAAGCGCGTCGCCAAGCAGGGGATGCCGGCGTGTGCGATCACCGATCACGGCAACATGTTCGGCGCGGTCGAGTTCTACAACGCCATGAAGAAGGAGGGCGTGAAGCCGATCATCGGCTGCGAGATGTACGTCGCGTACGGCTCACGCCATGACAAGGCGGGCGTCGAAGACGGACAGGCGGACGCCGGCGCGAACAATCACCTCATCGTCCTCGCCTCGAACGACACCGGCTACAAGAACCTGGTCAAGCTCGTCAGCGCCGGCTACACGGAAGGGTTCTATTACAAGCCGCGCATCGACAAGGAGCTGCTGAAGGAGCACAGCGAGGGACTGATCGTGCTCTCGTCGTGCCTCAAGGGCGAGGTCTCGCAGGCGCTGGCCGCGGGGAACTGGCAGAAGGCGAAGGCCGCGGCGCTGCAATATCGCGAGATTCTGGGGCCCGATAACTTCTTTCTCGAGATCCAGGACCACGGCATCCCCGATCAGGTCAAGATTCTCTCCGACATGCAGAAGCTCGGCGATGAAGTCGGGCTGCAGCTCGTCGGCACCAACGACTCGCATTACCTCGACAAATCGGATTCGTTCGCGCACGAGGTGCTGCTGTGCATCGGCACCGGCAAGACGCTGAGCGACGAGAAGCGGATGAAGTTCTACTCGGACGACTTCTACGTGAAGAGTCCGGAGGAGATGCGCCGCGTGTTCAAGGATTATCCGCAGGCGGCGGAGAACACGCTGCGCATCGCCGAGCGGATGAATCTCTCGCTCGACGTGAAGGGGCACCACCTGCCGAAGTTCCCGGTGCCGGACGGTTCGTCGCTCGCCGATCACTTCGCGAAAGTGGCGCGGGCCGGCCTCGACAAGCGGCTGGCGGCGATGGCGCATCTGTTCGCCGCGAAGCTGAAGAAGCATGAGGTGAAGGAGTACTGGGAGCGGCTCGAGCGCGAGATCGAGATCATCCGCAACATGCAGTTCCCCGGCTACTTCCTGGTGGTCTGGGACTTCATCAAGTACGCGAAGGATCACGGGATTCCGGTCGGTCCGGGCCGCGGCTCCGCGGCCGGCTCGCTGGTGGCGTACGCGCTCGAGATCACGAACGTCGATCCGCTCGACTACGACCTGCTGTTCGAGCGTTTTCTCAATCCCGAGCGCATCTCCATGCCCGACATCGATCTCGACTTCTGCATGAATCGCAGAGGCGAGGTGATCGACTACGTGCGCAAGAAGTACGGCGAGGAGAACGTCGCCCAGATCATCACGTTCGGAACGATGGCCGCGAAGTCGGTGGTGCGCGACGTCGGCCGCGTGCTCGGGCACCAGTACGGATTCGTCGACAAGATCTCGAAGATGATTCCGGGTGGTCCGGGCGTGACGCTGACCGATGCGAAGAAGGATTCGCCGCAGCTCGCCGAGGCAATCAGGAACGACGAGGAAGTCCGGAAGATCATCGAGATCGGCGAGAAGCTGGAAGGGCTCTCGCGCCACGCCGGAATGCACGCCGCCGGCGTGGTCATCACGCCCGAGCCGGTCACGAATTACGTGCCGCTGTATCGCACGAACCGCGATGAAATCGTGACGCAGTTCGACATGCGCGTCGTCGAGAAGATGGGCCTCGTGAAGATGGACTTCCTCGGCCTGCGCACGCTGACGGTCATCGACGACGCGGTGAAGTCGGCCAAGCTCGTCGACGGGATCGACATCGACATCGATGCCATCCTGCTCGATGATCCGGAGGTCTTCCGTCTCTTCCAGGAAGGGCGCACCAAGGGCGTGTTCCAGTTCGAGTCCGGCGGCATGGTCGACCTGCTCCGGAAGGCGCGGCCGACGCAGTTCGAAGATCTCGCGGCGCTCAACGCGCTCTATCGTCCGGGCGCACTCGACGCCGGCATGGTGGACGAGTACGTCAGACGAAAGAACGGCACCTCGAAGGCGAAGTACCTCGTGCCGGCGATGAAGGACGTGCTCGAGGAGACGTACGGCGTCATCGTCTATCAGGAGCAGGTCATGCAGATCGCGCAGAAGGTCGCGGCCTACTCGCTGGGACAGGCGGACCTGCTGCGCAAGGCGATGGGCAAGAAGGACGCCGAGGTCATGGCCAAGGAGCGTGGCGGGTTCGTCAACGGCTCGGTGAGCAACGGCTACGACAAGAAGAAGGCGAACGAGATCTTCGACTACATCGAGCCGTTCGCGCGCTACGGCTTCAACAAATCGCACTCGGTGGCGTACGCGCTGGTCGCATATCAGACCGCGTGGCTGAAGGTGCATCACCCGCGGCACTTCATGGCCGCGCTGATGTCGTCGGAAATGGATCGCACCGACGCGGTAGTGAAGTTCATCACCGAGGCGAAGAGCATGGGCATCGACGTCCTGCCGCCGGACGTCAATGAATCGAACATGTACTTCACCGTGGTCGGCTCGCATATCCGCTTCGGCCTCGGCGCGGTGAAAGGGGTGGGCGAGAGCGCGGTCGAGTCGGTGCTCGAAGCACGGCAGCGCGTCGGCCGCTTCACGTCGCTGCTCGGTTTCTGCGAGGAGGTCGACCTCCGCGCCTGCAACAAGAAAGTGCTCGAGGCGCTGATCAAATCGGGCTCGTTCGATTTCCTCGGCACCACCCGCAAGGCGCTCTTCGATCAACTCGATTCCACCGCCGATTCCGCGCAGCGCGCCAAGGACGAGAAAGAGCGCGGACAGAACTCGCTGTTCGGCATGTTCGCCGCCGCCGCGCCGAAAACGAGCGCCGTGCCGGCCGCGCTGCGGCATGCGCCGGAATGGCCGGAAGACGAGCGGCTGCGCTACGAGAAAGAAACGCTCGGCTTCTACATCACCGGACATCCGCTCAACAAATTCAGCGAAGAGCTGAAGCTCTTCTCGAACGCCAGTACAGAGACGCTGTACAAGCATGTCGACGAGGTCGTGAACATCGGCGGCATCGTCTCGCAGATCAAGAAGTCGAAGATCAAGAAGGGGCCGAACGAGGGGAAGATGATGGCCAAGTTCTTCCTCGACGATCAGTACGGCTCGGTCGAGGTGGTGGTCTTCTCCGATCTGTTCGCGAAGTACATGCGCTGGCTCGACAACGGCGTGGCGGTGCTGGTGACGGCGACGGTGAAAGACACCGGCGGCCAGCAGGCGGGGCGCTCGGCCTCGCTGCAGTCGGCCGAGCAGGCCGCGCAGCACATCGACGACGAATACGGCGGCCATCCGGAGGCGCGCGGCGCGCGCATCTCGGCGTACGAGCTGCGCCTCGAAGACGCCGAGGACGATCGCGATCCGAAAGAGATCGAGCGCGAAAAATACGGCGATCGCAGCGACAACTTCGCGTTGTTCGGCGGAGCGCCGCCGTCCGAAGTGGATGCCTTCAACGAGGCGGTGGAATCGATCGAAGAGACACCCGCCGCGGCCACGGGCTCCCCCGGCTTCGCCGCGCATGCCGCCGCGTTTCACGAATCGCCGGTGACGCCCGAGTTGTCGGCGCTCGAGATCGTGCCGCTCGAAGGCATTCGCGACAAGAAGGTGAAAGAGATCGCGCTCGAAGTGCCGTATCCGCGCATGACCGAAGAGACGGTCAAGAAGATTCGCGAGATCGTCGAGGAGTACGCGGGGGAGATCCCGGTGACCGTGACGATCGTCGAACTGCCGCCGGAGCTCGCGGCCACGACCGGCGCACCGCAGCTGCGCATGAAAGTGAATCATCACTTCCGCGTGACGCCCGGCGCCGCGTTGAGCGACGCGCTCTCGAAAGCGAATGCGAACGTGAAGTACGTGTTCTGAGCAAGCGCGCGGCGCGCGTGAAGGTGCCTTTACCGGCCGAGCACGCGCGCGATCGTCGCGATCAGATCGTTCGGCTCCAGCGGCTTCGACATGTAGGCGTCGAACACTCCCTGGGCCACGTTGCCGCGTGAGGATGGGAAGGCGCTGACGGCGACGATCGGAACGCGCGGGTCGAGCGCGCGAACGCGATTGGCGAGCTCGTATCCGTCGACGTGCGGCATGGCGATGTCGGTGATCACGATGTCCGGGTGATAGCGCTCGAAGTTGTTTAGCGCCTCCGTTGCGGACGAGCAGGCGATCACTTCGGCGCCGCCGTGCTGGAGGACGAGCCGCACGATCTTGCGCGCTTCCTCGTCATCATCGACCGTGAGGATCTTTGCGCCGGCGAGCCTGCGCGGTGGCGCGGTGGGCCGTTCCTCGCGCGGCTGCGCGAGCGGCACGCTGCGGATCGGCAGCTTCACCGTGAACGTCGCCCCTTTCCCCGGCCCTTCGCTGGTTGCCTCGATCGTGCCGCCGTGCGCTTCGACGAGATAACGGACGATCGACAGGCCAAGGCCGAGGCCTCCGTGCACGCGCGTGCTCGCATTCTCCGCCTGGCGGAATGGCTCGAAGACATACGGCAGGAAGTGCAGCGGGATGCCCTCGCCGGTATCGACGACGCTGATGCAGACGTGCGACGCCGTTCTCTCGGCGATCAACTTCACCAAGCCCTGACGCGAGGTGAATTTCACCGCGTTCGTGAGGAGGTTCCAGATCACCTGCTGCAGCCTCGTCTCGTCTCCGACGATTGAGCCGAGCTCCGGCTGGAGCTGCGTTTCCAGTGTGATGAGCTTCGCCTCGGCGCTGAGCCGTACCGTTTCGAGCGAAGAGGCGAGCAGCTGTTCGAGGTCGATGTCGGTGATGTTGAGCTGCAGCTTCCCGGAGACGATGCGCGAGACGTCGAGCACGTCGTCGATGAGCCGCGCCTGCAACTCCGCGCTGCGGCCGATGGCGGTGATGGCGTCGCGGAAGGCGGGATCGTGCGGCGACATCGCGGCGAGCAGCCGCGACCAGCCGAGAATCGACGTCATCGGCGTGCGGAGCTCGTGTGAAAGCGTCATCAGGAACTGATCCTTCGCCCGATTCGCCTCCTGCGCCATACGGGAGGATGCTTCCGCGCGCCGCCGTTCTTCTTCCGCGATCAACCGCGCTTCGCGTTGCTCGAAGAGCGCCTGCTGGATGTCTTCCACGCGGCGCCGCTCGGTCATGTCGCGCGTGACTTTCGCGAAGCCGCGCAGGCGATTCTCGCGATCGAACACCGCCGTGATGACGACGTTCGCCCAGAAGCGTGTGCCGTCCTTGCGCACGCGCCACCCTTCGTCTTCGACGCTGCCGTCGCGACGCGCGAACTCGAGCTCGCGCTCCGGCTTGCGGGACTGGAGGTCTTCCTCGGAATAGAAGACCGAGAAGTGCTGGCCGATGATCTCGTTGGCGGTGTAGCCCTTGATGCGTTGGGCGCCGGCGTTCCAGGTGGCGATGTGGCCGTCGGCATTGAGCATGAAGATCGCGTACTCCTGCACCGAGGAGACGAGCAGGCGGAACATCTCCTCGCTCTGCCGGAGCGCTTCTTCCGCTTCGCGGCGCTGCGTGAGATCGCGGGTGATCTTCGCGAATGCGTAGACTTCGCCGTTCTCGTGCCGCAGCGCGGTGATGACCGTGTTCGCCCAGAAGCGCGTGCCGTCTTTGCGGATGCGCCACCCCTCATCTTCGATGCGCCCTTCGCGCGCGGCCGTTTCGAGCTCCATCTGCGGTTTGCGCGCGGCGAGATCCTCGGGACCATAGAAGCGGGTGAACGGGCTGCCGACGATCTCGTCCGCGGTGTAGCCCATGGTCCGTTCGGCGCCGCGATTCCAGGAGCGGATGTCGCCCTCCGGTCCGAGGAGGAAGATCGCGTAGTCGCCGATGGCATCGACGAGACTGGCCAGATCGGCCGGCGGCAGGGCTGTGTCGCTTCGGGTCATGAACAAGGCAGTTTTCGGCCTGAACTCGGCTGGTTGTAACCGCATTGCAATACTTGTGTCAGCTCTCACCGACGTTTTGTTGCAGCGGGGGTAAGATTGCTGCCGGTTGTGACACTCCGTATAGGAAGACACACTCCATCGTGGATGCGATCCATCAGCTTCAATCGTTTGTCGATGCAGCGCCGGATGCGATCGTCATCGTGGACGCCGCCGGTGTCATCGCCTCGGTCAATGCCCTGGCCGGCGAAATGTTCGGGTACTCGCAGGAGGAGCTGATCGGCTCGGAGATCGAGCTGCTCGTTCCTCGCGCCGCACGTTCCCGTCATGAATCCGAACGCCACGTCTACGCGCGCAATCCCCGCACGCGGATGATGGGCGCGGGGCGTTCGCTCTACGGCCGGCGCCGGGACGGCGAGGAGTTCCCGGTGCAGATCAGCCTCGCGCCGTACGTCGGCCGCTTCGTCATCAGCATCATTCGCGACGTGACGGCGCAGCGGAGAGCGGAGGAGCTCATCCAGTCTTCGCTGCGCGAGAAAGAGGCGCTGCTGCGGGAGATTCACCATCGCGTGAAGAACAATCTGCAGGTCACCTCTTCGCTGCTCCGACTACAGGCCTCGATGATCGACGACGAACGCGTGAAGGAGATGTTCGCCGAAACGCAGCATCGCATCCGCTCGATGGCGCTCGTCCACGAGAAGCTGTATCAGTCGACGAACCTCGCGCAGATCGATTTCGGCGAGTATGCGCGCGCCCTCGGGGACCTGCTATTCCGCTCCTTCGCCGTCGATCCGTCGCAGATCGAGCTGCACATCGAAGGGGCGCCGATCCTGCTGACGATCGAAGTGGCCGTGCCGTGCGGCCTGATCGTCAACGAGGCGCTTTCGAATGCGCTCAAGCACGCATTCCCGCTCGGACGACACGGCACCATCACCATCCGCCTCGCGCAGACGGCCGATTACGCGTCGCTCACGATTGCCGATGACGGCGTCGGACTGCCGGGCACTCTCGATCTCGATACGGTCGAGAGTCTCGGCCTGCAACTCGTGCGCGGTCTCGTGCAGCAGATCGACGGAACGCTCGAGCTCGATCGTCGCGCCGGTACGTCGATGCGCATCACCTTCTCGTACGACGGAGTCGCGCCCCATGGCTGAGATCCGCATCCTCGTCGTCGAGGACGAGACCATCGTGGCGATGGACATCGCCGACGGTCTGCGCCGCCTCGGGTACGTCGTCACCGGAATCGCCGGCACCGGTGCGAGCGCGATCGATCTCGCGCGCCGCTCGCCTCCCGATCTCGTGCTCATGGACGTGAAGCTCAAAGGCCCGATGGATGGCGTCGAAGCCGCGCGCCGGCTGCGCGAGGAACATGGGATGCCGATCGTGTTCCTGACGGCATACGGCGATCCCGCGACCGTCGAGCGGACCCGCAGCACCGCTCCGTACGGATACCTGCTCAAGCCGTTCGACGAAAAGGATCTGCATCGCACGGTCTCGCTCGCGCTGATGCGCTACGAAGATGAGCGAGCGCGCCTCGCGATCTCCGAAGAGACGTTATGGCAGAGCGAGGAGCGCTTCCGCCTGCTGGTGGAGGCGATCGAGGATTACGCGCTCGTGCTCGTCGACCGCGAAGGCCGCGTCGCGAGCTGGAACGCGGGTGCGGAACGTCTTCTCGGCTTCACGGCCGAAGAGGTGGTCGGGCGCTCGTCGGCGATGTTCTATCCCCCCGAGTTGCGCGATCCGGAAGCGATCGTGGAGTTCTATCGACGGATCGAAGACCGCACCGATCGCGAAGGATGGGCGGTGCGCAAGGACGGCACGCGCATTCTCGTTCGCAGCACCATTCGCCCCAGTCATGACGTCGACGGCACGCTGCGTGGCTACGCCGTCGTGACGCACGACGTCACGCAGCAACGGCTCCTCGAATCGCAGCTCCTGCAATCGCAGAAGCTGGAGAGCCTCGGCAAGCTGGCCGGCGGCATCGCGCACGACTTCAACAACATGCTCATGGTCATCTTCTCGCGCTGCGATGTCCTGCTGCGCGTGCTGCCGGCGGAGTACAAAGCGTTCGTGTCGGACATCCGCAACGCGGCCACGAAGAATCGCGCCTTGATCGAGCAGCTTCTCGCGGCGTCGCGGCGGCAGATCCTGAAGCCGTCCCCGGTCGATCTCAATGAAGTGGCGCGCTCGACGCTCGACCTCCTCTCCGGCACGCTCGGCGAAGACATCACCCTTCGTTACGACCTGCAGGAAAACCTCTGGCCGGTTTTCGCCGATCCCGCGAAGCTGCATCAGGTGCTGTTGAATCTCGTCGTCAACGCGCGAGACGCGATGCCCGGCGGCGGTCTCCTGATCATCGAAACGCGCAACTTCCGCGCGGAGCCCGGCTACGTGCCGCAGCATCCCGGCCTGCGCGCAGGGGAGTACGTCGTGCTCGTGGTGAGCGACACCGGATCGGGGATTCCGGAGGAAATCCGCCAGTCGATCTACGATCCCTTTTTCACGACCAAGGATCCGACGCGCGGCACCGGCCTCGGACTCTCGGTTGCGCGCGGGATCGTCGACCAGACCGGCGGCTTCATGTGGCTCTACTCCGAGGTGGGGCAGGGGACGTCGTTCAAGATCTTTCTGCCGCGGCACTACTCGCGCGGGATGCAGGTGCAGCGGCCCGTGGCGGACGATGCAATCGTCGGACGGGGAAACGAGACCGTGCTGCTCGTCGAAGACGAAATGCTGTTGCGCACGGTCATTCGCGAGGCGCTTTCGGAGAACGGCTATCACGTGCTCGCGGCGGCATCCGCGGCGGAAGCGATGCAGATCGCGAACGCGTACGACGGACGCATTCACCTGCTCCTCACCGACGTGATCATGCCGCAGGTCAACGGCCACGTATTGGCCGAGCGGCTGACGGCGCTTCGTCCCGACATGGGCGTGATCTACATGTCCGGCTACACGGACGACGTCATCGTGCACAAAGGAGTGCTCGATCCCGGCGTTCGTTTCCTGGAGAAGCCGACCACCACGGCCGCACTGCTGCGCGCGGTGCGCGAAGCGCTCGACGCCGAATAGTCTCGAATCTTCACGGCGCCGCGCCGCAGCCCCGGCCGGCATTGAGTCACGCCGGCCGAGGCGAGCAACGCGAGGTCCGTGTTCAGGACAGGTTGCCTAGTGGCGAGCGAGAAGTTCGTCCAGTTGCGCGAACGTCTCGACCAGCGCATCCGCCGCGCCGGTTCCGGCAGCGTCGAGTGCTTCTTTCGAGGGATAGAGCTCGTGCAGAACGAGGAGGGTCTTGCCGTCTTTCTCCTCGAAGGTCACCGTGGTGACGGGCCCGTCTTCACCACCTTCGTCATTGGTCCAGACGAGACGCGAATGCGGTGTCACTTCGAGATACCTGCCGAAAAACTCGTCCGTGCTCGACGGATCCTGACCGAACACGAGGCGGTACCCGCCCCCGACACGAACATCCATCTCGCAGGAACGCAGGAACATGTCCATCGACTTCGGCACCCACCACTGCTTGAACAGCTCGGGCGTGGTCCACGCCTCGAACACGAGGCGCGCGGGGGCGTTGAACGTTCGCGTGACGACGAGCTCACGCTCGGACTTCCGTTCCACGGTGGTGCGGTTCTTCATGGGGGTGGGCTCACTTTCTCTTCTTGCGTCCATTGACCTTCTCCTTCAGTTTCAATTCCTCGACAACCTTGTCCAACTCGTCGAAGCGCGCGTCCCAGAGCTGACGGTGCCTCTCGATCCATGCCGCCTCTTCATCCAGTCCGCGTGGGCCGAGCTTGCAGGTCCGCACGCGCCCGACCTTCTCCGTGGCGACGAGCCCGGCCTGCTCGAGGACACCGACGTGCTTCTTCATGCCCGTGAGGGTCATGTGGAACTTCGCGGCAAGGTCCGTGATCGAGGCTTCGGAACGTCCCAGCTGTTCCAGAACGCCGCGCCGGGTGGCATCGGAGAGCGCTGCGAACGAGGCATCGAGGCGGGCTCGCGAATACTGAACCATATGGTTCAGTGTAGAGCATGCGACTGGCAACATGCAAGGGGAGCGCTCCGATGTTGCGCCGCGCCTGCAGCGAAAGGGACGAAGCAGGCTTAGTGCGCCGCGCGGCGTTTTGCCTCGGGATATGGCAGCGACATCAGGAACGCGATCAGATCCTCGCGCTCGGCCGGCGTGACCGCGGCCGCGTGACGTTCGAGGACATCGAGCAGCGTGGCCGCGCTGCCGTCGTGAAAATACGGCGCGGTGTCGAACAGACCGCGCAGCGACGGCGTGTCGAACGCGCCGCCTTTCTTTTCGAACTGGCTCGTGGCGGTACCGACGTCGTGTTTCTTCCGATCGGTATGGAACGGTGGCGTGTGACACGAGTGGCAGTTCGCGCGCAGGAAGATCTGTTCGCCCCGCGTCGCGGCGTCGGACTTCGGCAGCAAACGACGCGGCGGACGCAGCGACGTCAGGAACGTGGCCAGCGCGTCGAGATCGGCGGAGCGATGCGCGTTCGTGAGCGCGCCATTGCATGCGGGCGTGCAGTTCGATTCGCCGTCGGCCAGTCCGGAGCCGAGCTGAATGTTGCGGATCGTGCTCTCGACGTCATGCAGTTCATCGAGATCTCCGGACCAGTGGAGAGGCATCGTTGCGGCGATCCCGAAAAGCGGCTGGGTGTTGCGCGGTCCGTCCGGAAAGAACCACGTGCGGCCGTCGGTCCCCCCTTCGAAATGGCAGGTGGCGCAGGAGATCCAGCGGTCTTTCGACAGCGTGGTCCTGGCGGCGGAGTGGAAGAGGATCTTGCCGCGCAGCAGCACCGGCGCGAGCGGAATGGCGGTGCTCTCGATCGTTGCGACGACGCTGTCGCTCTTCGTGTCGATGACGCTGACGGTGCCGCCGAGGGCGTTGGTCACGAAGGCCAGCGCCTCGTCGGGGGAGAGCGCGATTCCCTTCGGATTCAGCCCGACGCCGAGGTGCGCGATCTTCGTTCGTTTCTCGACGTCGAGCACCGACACGTCGTCGCTGCCGGCATGCACGACGTACATCTTGTGCGACGACGTCACCACCGCATCGACCGGCATGTTCGACGGCTGATCGATCGTGTCGATGTTGAAGCGCTCGTGTTTGAGGTTCGTGCCGGTCGTGGTGTCGAGCACCGCCACCGCCGGAAAGACCGTCGTGTCGAAGCGCAGCACGAGATTCGTGGCGTTCGAGCGTGTGAGCGGCAGATAGGCGCGGCCGTTCGCGAGCACGATGGATTGCGAGAGATTCGAATCGGGACCGGTGAGCAGCGTGCGCGCGACCTCGTTCTTCGGCAGGTCGATCTCGACGACCTCGCCGCCGCGGAAGCGCGTGACGTAGAGGCGGTCGCCGTTGACGGCCATGCCGCGCGGCCAGGGGAGTGTGGCGATGCGTGTGCGCGCCGCGAGCGTCGCGGCATCGAGCACGTGCACCGCGGCATCGCCGGTGTCGCTGACGAAGAGCGTGTCGCCGTTTGCGATGATGCCGAACGGCTCGATGCCGAAGTCCCTGCGGGCGATGACCTCCAGCGAGGCGAGGTCGATCGCGGCGATGCGTCCTTCGCCGCAGGCCACCCAGGCACGGGTGTCGGTGACGCTGACGGTCTGTGGTTTCGCGCAGGTCGTGATCTCGCGGAGCCGGGTGCGCGTGGCGACGTCGAGCACGCTCACGCTCGCCGAGTCGGGGTTGACGACGACCACGCGGTTGCCGTCGGGCGTGACGGCGATCGGCGCCGTGCGCAACACGAGAGCGGCCAGGAGAGCGAGCATGAAATTCGTGTATGCGACTGTCGCGCCCGACTCGCCGCTTCGCAGCGGCGGAATCGCGCGCGCGCCGGCGCTCGTTCCTTTCCTCGATGATCTCCCGTCCTCCGATCGGCACCGTGTTATGGCGCGGCTGGCGCCGTCGCTGCCCCCGCTGCGGCGAAGGACGCCTGTTCAAGAAGTGGCTGGACATGCATGAGCGTTGCTCGTCCTGCAACCTGCTCTACCTGCGCAACCAGGGCGATCTCTGGCTGTTCATGATCATCACCGACCGCGTGCCGATCCTGGTCGGGATCGCTCTGCTCTACTTCGGTCTCGGGCCGCGCGGCTGGATGACCACCGGCGGATTCTTCGCGGCCATGGCCATTCCGGTGATCGCCACGCTGCCGCAGCGGCAGGGGCTCGCCCTCGCGTGCGATTTCCTCGTGCGCGTGCACATGCCCGATCCGTCGGACGAGATCCATCGCCCCGAAGGCAGCCGGCCAGTCACGACGCGGTAACGAAATCTTCTGCAGCGATGACGTTTCGCGCCGGATGGCGTACATCAGCATCGATGTCTCGCCGCAATGCCCTCCTGGCCGTGCTCACCGTGGTCGCGTCGCTCGATGCCCTTGCCGCCGGTCCGGCGCGTCACCGCGCCGTCCGCACGCCGTCCGCTGTCTGGGCGCCGCAGTGCACGACCATCGCCGGCTTTCCCTCGGTCGCGATGAGCACCGATTCCGGCGCGACCGTGCTGGCGCACGAAGAGTCGCTCGAGTTCACGCAGATCGACACGTTCGGTCTCGCGTCCGCCGATCCTCTGCAGCTTTACGCCGTGACCGGCCGAGCGTTCGTCGCGTCACACGACGGCGGCTGTTCGTGGGAGCTCGACACGCGCATTCATTTTCCCGATCACGGTTACCGGCTTGCGTCTGCCGGTGCGCTCGGCATCTTCGCCTGGACGATCTATCGTCCCGAGCTCTACTTCCTCGGCGCGGAGATCACGCAGCGCACCGCGCCGATGCCGCTCCCGCTCACCGTGCATGTCGACGCGGATGCGCCGCGGCAACTCGCCGCCGCGGACGATCAGGGAGCGATCTGGTGGTCGGATGACGCCGGTGCGACGTGGGCTCCGCACGCGCAGGCGCCGGCCCGGCCACCGCTGTATGCACTCGCGTTTTCGCCGCGCGGCCGCCTGCATGCCATCGCCACCGGTCTCGCCGACGGCGCGCACGTCACCTTCGACGGCGGTGCATCGTGGACGCGCGCGAGCGGTCTCGACGGCCGCAACGTCTTCACGATCGCGATCTCGCCGGTGAATCCCGACGTCGTCTGGGCGGCGACGATCGATCCGCTCGATCCGAAGAAGACCCGCCGCGCGATCTTCCACTCCGCCGACGGTGGGCGTTCGTTCCGCAACATCCTCGAAGCCAGCGCGAGCGTGCCGATGAAGAACGGCTTCACGATGGCGCCATCGCCCGTGAACGCCTCGCTGCTTTACTTCGCGCTGCCGGGCACGACGTTGTATCTCGTGAACGATGAGGGGACGATCGTGCAGCGCACCGATGTGCCGGGCCGGCGTGATTTCGACACGATTCTCTTTTCGCCGGCCAATCCGCGCGTCCTGTACTTCGGACTGAAGATCAGCGACATGACCGTCGAGTAGCGGAGAGCCTGCAATCCGGCGATACTGCGCCCGCGTGAAGTCCTTTGCCCTGCCCCTCGGGATCCTGAAGCGCGAGCCCCTCCTGCTCGTTCGTTTCGCGTTCTCGTCGTTCGGCAGGTCCGCGGCGACGGCCATCACGATCCTCCTGATCCGCGAATTCCTCGCGGCGGTGCTGACGGCGCACGACGCGAGCGCGCTCTGGCGCGTGGTCGGCTACATGTTCGTCGCCCACCTGGCGGTGGCATTTCTGAACTACGACGCGCGCGTCGCGGAGCAGCGCATCGTCACGGTCGTGGAACTGCGCACGATGGATCGTCTGGTGCGCCACATCCTCAGTCTCTCGGCCTCGTTCTTCGATCGCAACACACACGGCGACGTGCTCACCGCGGTGCGCACCGACGTGATGAACGTGCGGCTGATCGCCATGTCGGCGGCGACGATCGTCATCGAAGCGGTGCTCGCGCTCGGACTCCTGGTGGCCGCGTTTCATCTCAGTCCGGCGCTGGCGTTCTGGGCGTTCTTCATCATTCCGCTGGCCGTGCTGCCGATCGCCAGCATCGCGCGCAAGACCGTCGTGCGATCGCTGGTGGTGCGGCAGAAGAGTGTGGCCATCTTCGATGCGCTCGTGCAGCTGCTGAACGGCATTCGCATCATCAAGGTTTACCGCGCCGAGCAGGAGCAGGGCGATCGCACGATGCAGCGCGCGCAGACGTACTTCGACGAGCTGATGGACATGGAGAAAGTGCGTGCGTGGGCCAAGGTCGCGCTCGAATCGCTCTCCGCGGTCAGCATCGTCGCGGTGATCATCGTCGGCGGATTTCAGGTGATGTCGGGCGCGCTCGGCTGGCCGGAAATGCTGGCCTTTCTGATGGCCGCGCGCGCGGTGCAGGGTCCGCTGCACAACATCAACACCGCGTACATGGAGATTCAGCGCAATCGCGCCAGCCTCGCGCACGTCGATGCGCTGCTGCGCGAGAAACCCGAGGTGCACGATCTTCCCGACGCGCAGCCGCTGCCGAACGCGCCGTCGAAGATCACGGCGCGGGAGCTCGGCTTCTCGATCAACGGCAACAGCGTGCTGCAGGGCGTTTCGTTCGAAGTGCGGGCCGGGGAGATCCTCGGCGTCGTCGGCCCCTCGGGATCGGGAAAGACGTCTCTCCTCAATCTGCTCGCGCGCTTTTACGATCCGACCGCCGGCGCGGTGCTGTTCGACGGCATCGATCTCCGCAAAATCCGTCTCGATGACCTGCACGACAAACTGGCGATCGTCACGCAGGATCCGTTTCTTTTCACCGCCTCGATTTGCGACAACATCCGCCTCGGCAATCCGGGCGCGAGCAACGCGGAGATCGAAGCGGCCGCGCGCGCGGCGGAGATTCACGAGGACGTCGTGGCCATGCCGCAGGGCTACGACACGATCGTCGGCCAGGGCGGCCGTCCGCTCTCACGCGGCGAAGCGCAGCGCGTGAACATCGCCCGCGCCATTCTGAAGAACGCGCCGATCCTGCTGCTCGACGAAGCGACGTCGAGTCTCGATTCGTACGCCGAGGTGCGGGTGCAGCGCGCGCTCGACCGGCTGGTCGAAGGACGGCTGGCCATCTCCATCGCTCACCGTCTGTCGACGCTGCGCAATGCCACGCGCATCCTGGTGATCGAGAACGGCCTCTCGGTCGGACTGGGAACGCACGCGGAGCTGCTCGAGCGCAGCTCGACCTATCGTCGTTTGTGGGAATCGCAGACGCTGGACGAAGTGGCCGCGCCTTAATTGGCGCGCTTGCGCGATTTCGCCGGCGCTTCCTCGAACAGCATCGGCGCTTTCTTGCCGCCCGCGCCGATCGACTCGACGAACGAATCGAGCATCTCCGCGAATGCCTTCCGCTCGCGCGGCGACATCTCGTCGATCGCATCGAGGATCTTCTGCTGCGCCGGAGGAGGCGAGCGGCGGATGACCGTGCGTCCTTTCGCGGTGAGTCGCAGCTCGACGTGACGGCGATCGTCCTTGCGCGGTGTGCGGTTCACGTAGCCGGCGTCGACGAGACGCTGGACCACCACCGACGCGGAGCTCTGGTCGGTCGCGGTTCGCTCGGCCACCTCGTTCAGCGACAGCACTTCATCGCTGTCGAGCGCGTGCAGCACGAAGGCCTGAGCGGCGCTGATGCCGTACTTCGATTGCGCCTGGCGATCGAAAAGACGAAGCGATCGAACGAGAAGGCGGATCGCATCGAGGATGCGTTTGCCCTCGTTGTCCGCGGACCTTTTCTGGGTGCGATTGGCCATGAGAACGGCGCATTCTCGCACAGGATCGTGTGCAGGCGGCCGCCGGCTCGCGAAGAAATGGAAGAGAGGATGGGCGGAAGAAATTTTGCCGGGCGACGGCGAGTCGTGAGTGTCAGTCGAAGGAGCCTCGCGGTGCTCCCGCCGCCACCCGGCAAGCGTGGATGCTGTGTAAGGTCAGGTGCCTGGCAGCGTCAGGCGATGATAAAGAACGATCAGCGTGACGATCGCGACAGCGGTCACGTACCCCCTCCTTCTGGCCTTGCGGCCGGTTCGTAGGGGGGCCCCTTGTTGTAGGGAGTGTCGGCAGTCGCCTAAACCTTAGGAAAGTGGAATCCCGGCGCATTCGCGCTCAGGCGTTGGCACCGCGCGGAGAGTGGGAAGGACGACCGCAGGACTACAGCGGCGGCACGAACCGCACGTCGCGCTGATCGGGTCGCGATTCGAGGAAATCGCGGACGTGGCGCACGAGCTTCGGCGTGACCTGGCCGGAGTCGAAAGCCTCGCGCAGGAACGCCAGCGCGGTGAGGGCGCTGCCGGTCATCCCCACTTCGGTGAAGCTCGTCACGAGCGACGTCGCCAGCGCCGCCGCTTCGCGCGCGTTCGCCGGAGTGCCGGTCGCGAGCAGCGCTTCGGCGAGATCGAGCGTCACCAGCGCGGCGTCGCTGCGCATGCCGAGGCGTTCGAACTCGGCGCGCACCTGGCGCAGGCGGGTCATGCCGTCGTCGATGTTGCCGGCGGCGATGCGCAGGCAGCCGATGTTCCAGCGCGTGCGCACCCGTTCGATCTCGATGCCGAGCGCCTCGTACAGCGAGAGTGCGCGGCCGAAGTAGACCTCCGCCGATTCGAGATCGTGCAGGCGAAGCTGGCAGTTGGCGATGTTGCCGTACAGATGCGCGAGCGTGCGCGCCTGTCCGATCTCCTTCGCCACCGGCACGAGCGAGAGCAGCAGGTCGCGCGCATCGCGATAGCGGCTGCGATCGAACAGCACGCCTGCTTCGATGATCTTCGCGTGCACGTAGCGTTCGTCTTCGCCGAACTGGCGGAAGACGCGCGCGCTGCGACGTACGAGACGCAGCCCTTCGTCGAGGCGTTCGAGCTCGACGAAAATGACGCCGCGCAGGTAGTCGGCGAGCGCGAGCGAGTAGGCGGCGACCGGCGAGTGAGTGAATGCGCGCGAGGCGATGTCGAGTGCATCGAGCGCTTCCGCGTGACGGCCGAGGTGACGAAGCACGTTCGCGCGCTCGAGCCATCCCCAGCCGCGCAGCTCATCGATGACCGGCGCGGGATAGAGCTCGTGCGGGAGTTGTTCGCCGATTGCGATCGCGGCATCGGCGAGATAGAGCGCATGCATCGGCTGCCGGTCGCGCAGCGCGCGCGCTTCCGCGCAGAGGCGCCGCACCACGCCCGCGGTGCGCATGCGCGGCAGCGTGGCGACGTTCGCGCGACGGAACGCGGCCGGACTGCCGAGGTAAGGCGCGAGCGCCTGCTCGGCTTCCGCATCCTCGCTTTCGAGCCGCTCCGCCAGTGCACGCATCGAATCGGGCGGCTCTTCATTGACCGCGTTCCACACCGACTCGGTCGACAGCGCCGCCTCGAATGCACGCAGCTCCTCGACCGCCGCGCGGCAGGCGGCGCAGATCAGCAGATGCGTCTCGAGATCGTTGCGCTGCGGGAACGATTCCGGATCGTCCAGGTACTCCTGCAGCGCCCCCTCGTCGTAATGGCCGCTCAACGCTTGCCGTCCTTCAGTTCGCGATAGACCTCCCGCACGCGCTTGCGGCACGTATGGAGGATCTGCATGACGTTGTTGGTGGTGGTCCCGAAAAACACGGCGATTTCCGCCGCTGAGTATCCCTCCGTGTAGAACAACCGCAACGCTTCCCGGCAGCGGCAATCGAGTTGTTGCAGCGCCGAGACGATGGTTACGCGATCGACGATACGGTTCTCGAGCTCGGGGGAGGCCGGATCGGCGTACTCGCTGAAATCGGGAGGAAACTGCGACGTCCGCGACACCGTGCGCCAGTACGCGCGGCTGGCGTGACAGACCGCGCCGATCAGCCACTTGCGCGGATTCCGAATCAACTGCCGCCGCACCATGAAGGCCGTGAAGACCTCATTCACCAGCGCCTCCGCATCGGCGGCGGCGATGTTGAATTTGCGGATGGCGATCTCTTTCAGCAGCGAATAGTGATCGCGATACACGTCCTCGACGGCGACACCCTGAGACGAATCCGGCGGGTCGCCGCCGCGAGGAAGCATGGACGGCAGTATATCGGTCCGGAGAGTCGGCTACACTCCGGCGCCATGCGATGGATCGCCGGCGATGTCGGAGGGACGAAAACACTCCTGCGCTGCGTGTCGCCGGACGGCACGACGATCGAGGAAGCACGGTTCGAGAGCGCGGCATACAAGACGTTTGAGGAACTGCTGCGCGAATTTCTCGCCCGTCTCTCCGGCGAGACGCGGGAAATTGAAGCGGCGTGCTTCGCGGTGGCCGGTCCCGTGTTCGCGAAACGCGCCGAGGTCACGAACCTCGGATGGGTGCTCGAGGAGACGGCGCTGGCCCGGACGTTCGCCCTCCCGCACGTCACGCTCATCAACGACTTCTATGCGGTCGCACTCGGCGTGCCGCTGCTGCAGGAATCGGATCTCGTCTCGCTGCACCCGGGGCAGCGCGATCGCAACGCCCCGATCGGCATCCTCGGCGCCGGCACGGGACTCGGCGAAGCGATCCTCACCGTGCATCACGGCGCGTTTCACGTCGTGCCGAGCGAAGGGGGCCATCAGGACTTCGCCCCGCAGGACGAAGAACAGACCCGCCTGTTCCTGCATCTCCATCAGAAGTACGGACACGTGAGCTGGGAGCGCCTGGTTTCCGGCATGGGGCTGGTCAACATCTTTACGTTTCTCGGCGGAGCGGAGCTCTCCCCCGCGGAGATCGCGGAGCTCGCCGCGGCCGGCGATGCGCGCGCGGCGCATACGTTCGCGATCTTCGTCGACCTCTACGGCGCCGAGGCCGGCAACCTCGCGCTGCGGGTGCTCGCGCGCGGCGGCATCTTCCTCGCCGGCGGCATCGCCGCGAAGAACATCCCCTGGTTCACCGACGGCCGCTTCGTCGAAGCGTTCCTGCGCAAGGGCCGCTTTCAATCGCTGATGGAGACGATTCCGGTCGACCTCATCGTGAATGAAGAGGTCGGCCTGATCGGTGCAATCGAAGGGGCGCGGCGCAGCGTGTGACGCCGCCGCGGGGCGGCCGGCAGGAATCGCCATCGCGCCTCTCCGGTTGAGCCGGTCGCGAATCTTCGCAGGAGTCTACGAACGCATGGGTCTTTCTGTCGGAATCGTCGGTCTGCCGAATGTCGGCAAATCCACGATCTTCAACGCGCTGACCGCCGCCGGTGCACAGAGCGCGAACTATCCTTTCTGCACCATCGAGCCGAACGTCGGCATCGTGCCGGTCAGCGATCCGCGGCTGGTCAAGCTTGCGGAGCTCGCCTCGAGCAAGCAGGTCATCTTCACCGATCTGAAAGTGGTCGACATCGCCGGACTGGTGCGCGGCGCGAGCAAGGGTGAAGGTCTCGGCAACCAGTTCCTCGCGAACATCCGCGAGACGGACGCCATCCTGCACGTCGTGCGCTGCTTCGAAGATCCGAATGTCGTGCACGTCGAAGGCTCAGTCGATCCGGAGCGCGACATCGAAGTGATCGAGACCGAGCTGCTGCTCGCCGATCTCGAGGCGCTGAACAAGCGCAACGATCGCGTCGGCCGTCTCGCGCGCGTCGGGCAGAAGGAGTACTTCGGGCAGGCCGAGGCGCTGACGAAAGCGATCGCCGCCGTCGAGAAGGGGACGCCGCTGCGCGCGGCCGGCCTGACCGACGAAGAGAAGGAAGCGCTCGCCGATCTCAATCTGATCACCGCGAAGCCGGTGCTCTATGTCGCGAACGTCGCCGAAGGCGACCTCGGGCAGGAGACGCCGCTGCTGCAGAAAGTGAAGAAAGTGGCCGCCGATAAAGGGGGCGAGATCGTCGTCATCTGCGGCGAGCTCGAAGCGCAGATCTCCCAGCTCGCGCCCGAAGAACGCGGCGATTTCCTCAAGGACATGGGCCTCGACGAGCCCGGCCTCGACGTCCTCGTGCGTGCGGCATACAAACTGCTGAACCTCGAGACGTACTTCACCGCCGGACCGAAAGAAGCGCGTGCGTGGACCATTCATCGCGGCTGGAAAGCGCCGCAGGCCGCCGGTGTGATTCACAGCGATTTCGAGCGCGGCTTCATCCGCGCGGAGACGATCGCCTTCGACGACTACGTCGCCTTCAACGGCGAGCAGGGGGCAAAGGCGGCCGGAAAGATGCGCAGCGAAGGAAAAGAGTACGAGGTGAAGGACGGGGACGTGATCCTCTTCCGCTTCAACGTCTGAAGACCCCACGGCTGCCGGCATGCCGGGGCAGCGAGAGTTGTTGACGAAGCGTGCATTTCGAGATCGCATCCACCGAAGGCCTGCCGATCCGCGGCAATCTCGATGTTCCCGAGCGGCCGCGTGCACTCGTCGTCGTGATTCACGGCTTCAAGGGCTTCAAGGACTGGGGCTTCTTTCCGTGGCTCGCGCAGCGGCTCACCGGGCATCGCTTCGCGGTCTGCCGCTTCAACATGTCGCGCGGCGGGATCGGCGACGATCCCGAATCGTTCGACCGCCTCGACCTCTTCGCGGACGACACCTACTCGCAGCAGCTCGACGATCTGCGCACGGTGGTCGCGTTCGCGCAATCGGAGTTGCCGCAGCTGCCGGTCGTCCTTCTCGGCCATTCCCGCGGCGGCGGCATCGCCATTCTCGGCGCGGCGGCGGTGCCGAGACTGCGCGGCGTCGTGGCCTGGAGTCCGATCTCTTCCGTCGATCGCTGGGACGAGGCGATGAAACGCGAGTGGCGCGAGCGCGGCTTCCTCGACAACGTCAATACGCGCACGAAGCAGAACATGCGCATGTCGACGCGCATCCTCGACGACTACGACGCGCATGCCTCGCGGCTGAACGTGCTCGCCGCCGCGGCCGCGCTGCCGATGCCGCTGTTCGTCGTGCACGGCGGACGCGACGAAAGCGTCTCTCCCGACGAAGGACGGTTGCTCGCGGCGCGCGCACCCGAAGCCTCGATCGCGATTCTTCATCGCGCCAGCCACACCTACAACGCCATCCATCCGCTCATTCACGTGCCGTTCGAGCTCGAGCTCGCGGCCGAGTTGAGCGCGCGCTTCATCGAAGCGCATACGCGCGTGGCCGGATAGTCATCGTTCCGGAAGCGCGCAGCGACGGAAGCGCGTAGCGCCGGAAAGGTTGCTAGAATCGCGCGGGTCACTCAATCCAATTCAGTCACACCTTACCGGAGCAATTCATGGAGCTCATCGGGCGGCGATTCGGGCACATCCGTGTCACTGATGTTGTCGGTCAGGGCGGCATGGGCGACGTCTACGCGGCCTACGACGAGAAGCTCGAGCGCAAGGTCGCGCTGAAGGTCCTCAACGCCGACCAGCGTCTCGACAGCGAGGCTCGGGAGCGCCTGCTCCGCGAGGCCCGTGCCCTCTCGCGCCTCGATCACGCGCACATCTGCCGCATTTACGATTACATCGAGAGCGACGACGTCGATCTGCTCGTGCTCGAGTACATCGACGGCCGGACGCTCTA
This sequence comes from Thermoanaerobaculia bacterium, assembly GCA_036261885.1. Taxonomy (GTDB): domain Bacteria; phylum Acidobacteriota; class Thermoanaerobaculia; order Gp7-AA8; family Gp7-AA8; genus QHVT01. The sequence goes on from DATAJY010000013.1 coordinate 1,064,694, forward strand.
CGACGCCGACCTCGACGAGATGACGCGCGGCGAGAAGCTGCGCATCGCCATCGCCATCGCCGAAGTGCTCGTGGCCGCGCACCGCGCCGGCATCGTGCATCGCGATCTCAAACCGGAGAACGTGATGCTCACGCAGTCGGGCGAAGTGAAGGTGCTCGACTTCGGTCTGGCCCGCTGGCTCAACCGCGCGCGCACGAAATCGTCGGACCGCGTGCGCGCCGCCGGCGGTGGAGGCGGCAGCGACGATCGTTCGGACACGCTCGTGATCGCCATCGACGAAAGCGCGGAGCTCACCTCCACCGGCAGCCCGCGCGATTACCTCGCCACGCAGGTCGGCATCACGCTCGGCACGCCGCTCTACATGAGCCCCGAGCAGGCGCGCGGCGAATCGCTCACCGCCGCGAGCGACATGTTCTCGTTCGGGCTTCTGCTGCAGTGGTTTTTCACCGGCGGCGAGCCGCATCCGGACGGCCTGACCGCACGCGAGGTGATCCTGCGCGTCGCCAGCGGAGACACGCTGCCGGTCGCGCGCGGAACCGCGGGCGACATCACATCGTTCATTCAGCGACTGAAAGCGTTCGCGCCGACCGATCGTCCGACGGCGATCGAGGCGGCGGAGCGGCTCACGTTTCTCAACGAAAAGCCGCAGCGGATCGCGCGCCGCGGCATCATCGCCGCGCTGGTGCTCATCGCGTTGATCGGCGTCTGGCGCTACACGGTCGATCTGCAGACCGAGCGCGCGAAGGCGCTGGCCGCACAGAACGAGGCGGAAGCGCGGCGCGGGCAGGCCGAGGATCTCATCGAGTTCATGCTCGGCGATTTGAGAAAGAAGCTCGAGCCGGTCGGCCGCGTCGACGTGCTCAACGATGCCGCGGAACGCGCGCTGACCTATTCGAAATCGCTCGATCCCGCGGCGCTCTCACCGCAGGAACTGCTGCGCAATGCGAAGGCGCTGCATCAGCTCGTGCAGGTGCGCGTCGCGCAGGGGAGTCTCGACGCGGGACTCGAGGCGGCCACACGCGCCGCGCTGCTCACCGATGCGGCCTCGCAACGTCAGCCTTCCGCGGAGTCTCAATTCGCCGCGGCGACGAGCCAGTACTGGCTCGCGAACGTGCATCGGCTGCGCGCGGAGCTTCCGCTCGCGCTCACGCACGCGGAGCTGTATCGCAAGGCCACCGCCGCTCTCGCCGCGAAGTACCCGGGAAACACGGAGTATCAGGTCGAGCGTGACTACGGCGAGGCCGCGGTGGCGACGATCCTCGAACTGCAGGGCGATCTGCTGCATGCGTCGGAGACCTACGAGCGTTCCGTCGCGCGCCGCCGTGCGCGCGTCGCGGCCGATCCGACGAATCCGAAAGAGCGCGCACAGCTCGCGGTGGCGTTGAACAAGCTCGGATTCGTGCAGCAGCGGCTCGGCCGCCTTGCGGAGGCAGGCGAGAGTTTTCGCGAGGAGCTTTTGATCTACGAGGCGCTCGCGGCCGCCGATCCGAACGAAGCGCGCTGGCGCGAGCGGCTCACGAACTCGCACAGCTACCTCGGCGGCTTGTACGACGCCACCGGCGACATCACCGCCTCGATCAGCCATCGCCGAGAGGAGCTCGCCATCGGCAGCCATCTGCACGAGCACGATCCCGGCAACGCCGACTGGCATCGCAATCTCGCCATCGCGAAGATGCGCCTCGGCGATCTGCTGCGTCGCAGCGGCGATGCGCAGGCCGGGCTGTCGCTCATTCGTGAGGCCGAGGGGTTGCTGCAGCAACTGGTGGCCCGCGAAGACGCCCGTAAGTCGTGGAAGAAAGATCTCGCCATCGTCCGCAACGCGCACGCGCGCGCCTCGCTCGCGCTGCGCCGATTCGACGAGGCCAGCGCGCTGGCGCGACAGGCGAGCAACGACCTCGCCTCGCTGAAATTGAACGATCCGCTCTCGATCCGGCATCACGCCGAGGCGATCGTCACGCTCGGTGAAGCGCTGGCCGCCACCGGTTCTGCCGGCACCGCGCGCGCGGAGTGGCAGCGCGCGCGCACGATGCTCGCGCCGATCGCGGTATCGTCGAGCGATCCGGCCGTGCTCGATGTCTGGGCGCGCACACTTTTCTATCTCGAAGACGCGGCAGCCGCCAGCGCGGTGCTGCAGCGCCTCGATTCATTCGGCTACCGAAGCAGGGAACTCGACCGGCTGCGTCCGAGGCAGACCGGCTGAGAAAAAAGGAGAGGAGAAAGTATGTCCGTCAAAGGAAGTGTCACCATCATCGTCGACACCACGGGGAAAGCGGAGCTCGATCCGCCACTGGGACTGCTCGATCGCAACATTCAAACGATGCAGTGGTCGCTCGTCGCACCGGAAGAATTCAAGTTCTCAGATCCGCCGATCGTGTTTCAGAGCGAAGGTCTCCCTCCCGGATTCGTCTCGTGGCCGGGCGACACGCCCGCGAAGGAGAACGACTGGCAGGTGCGCGCAAAGGTGAACAAGAAGGTCGACAAACCGGAGTTCTATCGCTACGACATCTTCGTCGACGTGCAGACCAGCTCGACGAACGGCGGCGTGCGCGTCGAGCGTCGCAAGCTGAAGGTGCATCGCGCTGTCGAGGCGACCGAGGCGGAGCACGAGCACAAGGAGAAGATCGATCCGGATATGGAGAATCAGCCGCAGCCGTGAGCTGAATCTCTTAAGAAAAAGAGAAGGCGGCTAATCGCCGCCTGACGCAGAAAAAGAGAAGGCGGCTATTCGCTGCCTTCTTCGCCCGCCAGATGTTTTCCCCGGTTTCCCGGCAGTTCATTGTGCTGCCGGGGACCGCGGCGGCGGCGACGGCGCCGCCCGTTCGCGGCCGGTGCGGACGATGCGGAATCGAGCGCCGTCTCGTCGTCGCCTTCGTCCTCGTCATCCAGCACGAACGTCGGTTTCGGTTCCGGCTTTGGTTCCGCCTTCGGTTCCGTTTTCGCGTTGCCGCGATTCTCGAGCTTCGTTTCGTCGAGCAGCCAAACCCACTGCGTGGCGGCGGGTTGCGCGGCGGCGGGCGTTTGCGGTGTCGGTGCTGCCGTTGCCGCGGGCGTCGCGGCGGGACGCTCGCGACGCGGCTGTTGCTGCTGCGCCTCACGCGGCGGGCGTTCCGGGCGCTGCTGTTGCTGCTGCTGCGGGCGCTGTTGCTTCCGTTCGCGTTCCGGCGATTCGAGGCGCTTCACGCGAATCAGCACATCCTCGGTGAGCCGTCGATTCACGGCGATGAGATCGGCGAGCAACGCGATGAGCCAGGTCTGAAATCCGGCGATGAGAAAGACGGCGGCGAGGATCAGCGACTGAATGTGACCGCCGCGATCGCCTTGTGCGAAGAACCAGAGGAAGCGCGCGCCGAGGGCGGTGCCGAGGAGCATGAGCACGCTGCCGATGGCGAAGAAGGTCTTCAGCGGGCGGTAGAGCGTATAGACGCGGAAGATCGTGGCCATCGACTTGCGCAGGTACGTGCCGACGCCGCGGTAGAGGCGCGAGGGACGCGTCGGCGCGTTGGTGCGAATCGGAACGCTCTGCACGCCGAGGTTGCGATTGCCGGCCTGAATGACCGTTTCGAGCGTGTAGGTGAAGGGATTGAAGACGTTGATCTGCATCGCCGCGTCGCGCGTGAACGCGCGGAAGCCGCTGGTGACATCGGCCACGTCGAGGCCCGAAGCCTTGCCGACGGTCCAGCTGCCGAGACGCTGCAGCGATTTCTTGAACGCCGACATGTGCGGCGATTTCGCGGTCTCGCGATCGCCGATGACGACTTCCGCGGTGCCTTTGACGATCGGCGCGACGAGACGGGCGATGTCGGCGGCGACGTACTGATTGTCGGCATCGGTGTTGACGATGACGTCCGCGCCGAGACGCAGCGCCGCGTCGATGCCGGCCACGAACGCGGCCGCGAGCCCGCGGTGTGATTTGAGTTGCAGGATGTGCTGCGCGCCCGCTTTTCGCGCCGCCTCGACCGTCTTGTCGGTCGAGCCGTCATCGACGACCAGGGTCTCGATGGAAGTGATGCCGTCGATCTTCTTCGGCAGATCGCGCAAGGCCTGCGCGATGGTCGCCTCTTCATTGAAGGCGGGGATCTGAATGATTAGCTTCATCGATGCTCGTTCTGCGTTTGAATTGAAAATTGAAAATTGAAAATTGAAAATAGGCGCGGACGGATCATTTCAATTTTCAATTTTCAATTTTCAATTTCGCTCAAGGTGTCGGTGATCATGCCGGTCGAGCGCATCGGCGGCGACGCGGAGAGAGCCATCGCGTCGGTCCTGAATCAGGAGGCACCGTTTGCATTCGAGCTGATCGTGGTTTCGGCTCAGCCGCTGCAAATGCTGGAGCGAGCCGGGGTCCGAAACGTGATCGAGGGAGATCGTAATCCCGCAACTCGAAGAAATCGAGCGGCTTCCGTGGCCGTAGGGGAGGTGCTGGCGTTCATCGACGACGATGCCGTCGCCGATCCGAAGTGGCTGGCGACCGCCTGTGCGTACCTCGATGCGCATCCCGATGTGCTCGCTGTCGGCGGTCCCGACCCGGCGCCACCCGACTCTCCGGTGAACGAGCTCATCTCCGACACACTGCTGGCCGCGAAGTACATCGGCAGTGGCGTGGCGGCCCACGAGAACCGCCGCGGCGTCTTCGACCTGACGCGCGCCAGCGACGTCGCGCTCGTCAATCTCTTCGTGCGCCGCGATGCCTTCACCGGTTTCGACGAAGAGATCGGCTACATCGGGGAAGATACGGCGCTGCTCGCGGAACTGATGCAGCGCGGCCGCGTCGTCTATCACGAAGAGGTGCGCGTTTTTCATCGGCGCCGCGCGTTTCCCGGCCCGTACCTGCGCCAGCGCTGGCGGTATCGCGTGAAGACGGGCCAGCTGCAGAGCGAACGGAGAGATCCGCGCGTCACCGCGTTCGTCGTGGCGGGTGCGATCGGGCTTCTCTTCGCGCCGCTGTTCGCAATCCCGTACGCGCTGCTGACGCTGGTGCTCGGCGTGCGCGTGACGCGACTTCCGCCGCGCTACTGGCCGCTGATTCCGTTCTATTTCGCGATGCATCACCTGACGTACTGGGGCGGGATTGTGACCGGGATCACCAGCAGGAGGAAGTAAGGCACGCGCGCTGCACGGGATCGCGCACATGATCACCGCCCCCGATGTTGCCGACCTCGACTCCACGCTCATTCGCCGCGGAGTGAACGCGGCCACGTTCACCGACATGGCCGAGTTCGTCGAGACGATCGAGCGCCGTCCGCTCGACAAGCTGCTCCACGAGCTCCCCGCACTGGCAACGCTTTCCGAAATGAAATTCAGCCTGGCCCGCCAGGTGATCCGCCGCCGTGCGCGTGCGCTCACCGAAATCGATCGCGAACAGCTGCGCGTGCTCGCCTGCGAGCTCGCCGATCAGACGAATGCGCAAGTGGGGGAGAGGATTCGCGGCATCTTTGCGCTCGCCTGAGCGCGCGTTTTCACGCTCCCCGCGAAATACCCTAAACTCCTGCCGCGGTTGACTCGATCGCGGCACCATGAAATTCACCGACAAACTTCAGTACCTTCGGTACCTGGTCGACAAGCGCGGCATGCGCCCGGTCTATCTGATCCTCGGCCTGACATACGACTGCAATTCCTTCTGCCGCACCTGCTTCAACTGGGAGCAGCTCCGCAAGAACAAGGAACACGAGCTCTCGCTCGACGAGATCAAGAAGACGCTTTCGTCGATGGGCGATCTGCTCTTCATCGTCATGAGTGGCGGTGAGCCGTTTCTGCGCCGCGATCTGCCGGACATCTGCGAATTTCTTTCGACCAACAACAACGTCAAGCAGATCACCATCCCGACCGGCGCCATCACCAGCGATCTGATCGCGCGGCAGGTCGAGGCGACGCTGCAGCGCTGCCCGAAAACGCAGATCGTGGTGAATCTCTCCATCGATCACATCGGCGAGAAGCACGACTGGATCCGCGGCGTTCCGAACAATTACGAGAAAGCGAAGAAGACCTACGCGCTGCTGATGCCGCTCAAGGAGCGCTTCTCCAATCTCACGGTGAACGTCCATACGTGCCTCTGCACGTACAACGCGGACGATCTCGACGTGATGTTCGAAGGAGTACGCCGCGATTTCCCGAACGTCTCGTTCCATTCGTTCGAGATGCTGCGCGGCGATCAGCCCGACAAGAACATCCAGCCGATCACGACGGAGAAGTACCGCGCGCTGCTGCCGAAGCTCGAGCAGTACTGGAACGGCTACCGCAACTACGACGGCTTCCTGAAGTTCGTGAAGGTCTACTCGCGACAGATGGAGCTGGCCGTGCTCGAACAGGAGACGCAGGTGCGTCCCTGTCACGCGGGGCGCGTTTCCGGCGTGCTCGACGCGCGCGGCGAAGTGCGGATGTGCGAGCTGCGCGATGCCGTCGGCAACGTGCGCGACACGAATTACGACTGGGACCAGCTCTGGTTCTCCGAAGCCGCCGACGAACAGCGACGCTCCATCCGCGCGAAGGAGTGCCATTGCACGCACTCCTGCTTCATGTCGTCGAGCCTCGTGTTCGACGTGAGAACGTGGGGCGCGTATCTGCAGAGCACCGTCGTGAACTTCCTCTCGGCGGCATGAGCTGGCGGTCGTCGCGAAAGACGCGCGTCTCGGCGGACGGCCTCTCCCGACAACCGACAACCGACGACCGACAACCGATCAAACTCATCGGTCCGGTTCCTCCGTATCGCGCCGGCATTGCGTACTGCACGAAGAGACTGGCCGAGGAGCTGAACGCGGACGTGATCTCGTTCCAGCGTCAGTTCCCGCGCTCGCTCTATCCCGGCTCGAGCGACATCGATGAAACGCTGCCGCGATTCGATGCGCGCTTTCTGCTCGACATCGTCAACCCGCTGACCTGGGTGCGCACCGCCTTGCTGCTGCGCCGCGAGAAACCGGACGCGGTGATTCTGGTGTGGTGGGTGTGGGTCTGGGCGCTGCCGTATCTGACGTTGCTCGCCTTTCTGCCGAGGGGCACGCGCGTGATCCTGCAGTGCCACAACATCGGCGACAAGGAGCCGGCTGCGTGGAAACGCTGGCTGACGAATCGCGTGCTGCATCGCGGCGACGTGCTCGTCGTGCATGCGAAGAGCGAGGCGGAGGACGCGCGCAAGCGCACGACGAAACCGATCGTCGAAACGTTTCTTCCGGTGCACGAGCTCGGCGGAGCGATTCCGTCTCGCGACGATGCGCGCGGGCGACTCGGCGTGTCCGGCAATGTGGCGTTGTTCTTCGGCCACGTCCGTCCGTTCAAAGGTCTCGACATCGCGTTGCGCGCGTGGCCGCTGCTGCAGGAGCGCGTCACGCTCGTCGTCGCGGGCGAGGCGTGGTGGAAAGGGGAGGAGGAGTATCGCGCGCTGGCGAAAGGACTCGACAACGTCCGTCTCGAGTTTCGCTTCATCCCGGACGCGGAGATCGCGGCGTACTTTGCCGCGTGCGACGTCGTGCTCGCGCCGTATCGGATCGAGGCGCAGAGCGGAGTCGCACTCACGGCCTTTCATTTCGCGCGGCCGGTGATCGCCACGACCGTCGGCGGCTTGCCGGAGATCGTCGAAGAGGGAGCCAACGGGATGCTCGTGCCGCCCGAGAATCCGGCGGCGCTGGCGAAGGCGATCGATGCGTTCTTCGCGCGGGACGATCGCCAGGCGATGGAGCGACACGCGGCCGCTTCGGCCCGTAAGTACTCGTGGACGGAATATGGACGCCTCTTTCGGGACTTGGTGAACGCGTCATGAAATTCTCCCCGAGCCGCATCAAGGTCGGCCTCGAGCTGACGTCGAAGTGCAACCTCCGGTGCGGCATGTGCCCGCTGCCGGTGCTGCGGCGTCCGTACGAAGACATGGAATGGTCGCTGGTCGAGAAGGCCGAGCGCGAGATTCATGGCAATGGGCTGAAGCTCAAGTGGCTGCACGAGATGGGAGAGCCGCTGCTGTACGGGCGCATCGATGACGCCATCCGGCTCTTCCCCGAGGCCAGTCTCTCGACGAACGGCCTCGTGCTCACGCCCGAGATCGGGGCGAAGCTGCTGGCCACGCCGCTGAAGCGCATCCGCATCTGCGTCGACTCGATCCAGCCGAAGGTCTATCCGCAGCTGCGCACCGGCGGCGATTTCGACAAGCTCGTCGATCTCACGCAGAAGTTTCTGAAGCAGGCCAAAGGGGCGCCGCTGCGCATCGAGATCCAGAAGATGCGCTCGCGGCTCACGCTCGACGAGACGGTCGATGATTTCAAGAAGCTGTTCGATCTGAAGTCGTATCGCAACGCGCGCGTGATCGAGAAGACGTGCGAGGCGCTCGACGTCAACGAAGAGACCGACCTGCACGGAAAGTTCTACGGCTGCGTGCAGGGCGCGTTTTTCACCTGGGTGGTGATCTTCGCCGACGGCCGCGTCACGCATTGCTGCTACGACGCGCATGGCGATCAGGTCATGGGCGATTTGAAGACGCAGTCGCTGCGCGAGATCATCGACTCCGATCGTTTCGCGCAGATGCAGGCGGCCTTCGAGGCCCGCGATTTCTCCGCGCTGCCGCGTTGCGGCGAGTGCTTCAAGCACGGCGGCGAATCGCATGCGTTCAACGACGTGCTGACGAAGGTGCAGAACCTGCCGAACGTCGCCAAGGACGCGGTGCGGAAGGTCATCGACCTGCGCTATCGCTGACGCAATCGACGCCATCGATGACCCTCCTGCTCAACCTCGTGCTCGGCTTCCTCCCCACGCTGATCCTCGGCGCGTCGATCGCGGCCGGGATCGAAGACGACGATCGCCATCGCCGCGTCTTTCTTCTCGTCTACGGTCTCTGGGCCTTCACCCTCGCCGGATGGAACTGGCTCGAGTCGAGCCACTTTGCCTGGGTGGCGCTGTGGCTCGTCTTCGGTCTGCTCGCATTCGGAATTCTCGGCGTCCGTTCGCGAAGAGCTAAGACAGCGACGCGATCGTGATCGACCAGCCGGTCGGACCGCTTTCCGACAGGTCCGAGCTCTGGTTGCACTGATCGTCGTAGGCGAACGCGTAACAGAGACCGTCGTTCGCGAGCGTGTGCAGCAATTGGGCGTAGCCGTTCCAGGTGCCGTTGGCCGGATAGAAATCGCCGACCGTGCAATCGGGCTGCGGACTGGTGGCGAGGATGCCGCGATTGATGGCCGTGGCGACGACGTTCGCGACCGCGCCCATGGCGGTGTTGCCCTGATCGAAAACGCCGTTGCAGTAGAACACCTGCGAGGTGGTCGGGTAATCGATCTGGCCGACCGTCGTGCCGCCGAGGGTGATGATCATCGGCGTGTTGGCCCCACTCGTCGTACCGAGGTAATTGCCGGCGTAGCTGCCGCCGGCGATGTTGATCTCGAGCGGCGACGCGCTGGTGTACTGATTCCACGCGTTCTGGATGACGGTGTCGAAGAAGGTCGAGGAGAAGAGCCCGAGATCGATGCCGTGACTCGGATTGACGATGCGCAACTGCGTCGCGCCGTCGGTGAGCACGAGCGGCGCATAGGTGGAGTCGGCGAGGAACGTGGCGAAGATCTGCGAGCGGCTCTGGTTCCATCCGCCCGCGCTCTGCGTGCCGTTCTGCGAGCCGGTGACCTGCATCGAGATCGGCAGTCCGAACGCGTCGACCTGCGTGAGATCGCAATTGAGCCCGGCTCCGTCGAACGTGAATTCGATCACGTCGTACATGACGTCGTAGTTCGGATTGCCGGTGTCCCAGCCGGCCGGAAGCTGCAGGCCGACGCCGCCCGGCTGCTTCGGGTCGCTGACCGTCGCGATGGTGAGCGTGCTGCCGACCGAGAAGTAGATCTGGCCGGAAACGAGTTGTGGCAGCGTGAGCTGATTGTTCGTCAGCGAGGTCAGTGAGAGCACGGCGTCGGATGCATTCGTGAGCGAGAACTCGGTGGTCGAGCCGTCGGCGTTGACGAACGCCCAGAGGTTGTTCGCGTCGAGGCCGATGATCGCGAGGTAGACGCTGGAATCCGGCTGGCCGCTGTCGTTCGTGATGGTCAGCGGCACCGTGGAGGGTGTGGTCATGATTTCTCGTTCTCCTTACATCCAGAATGATGCAGGAGACCAACCGAGCGCAACCGCACGCATGGCGCGCACGTTCTGATCGAGCGCGAGCGCGTCGGCGAATCCTCCGAGCTCCTGGCGGGCCGCGTCGAGCGGCGTCCCCTTCACCCGCGGGAACACGTCGCGCGCGCGTTTCACCTCCGCGATCGCATGGAAGACGCCGCGCGCGTGCTGCTCGATCACGAGTCGATAGAGTGAGGCCACGTCGTCGCGATGCACCAGCGGCCAGCGATTCGCGCCGTCGCCGATGAACAGCGGATGCTCGAAGAGCCACGCGCCTTCGCCGTGAACCATCCCCGGACGAACGACCGCGCCGCCCGCATCGAGCACGAGCCGTTCATGCTCCGCGCGCACCCCGCTCGCGGGCGAAGTCTCATCGCCGTCGTCGACGTTGCCGAGAACGAAGAGCACGGAGGTGTAGATCAGCTTCGGCGATGCCATCGCCTCGACGAACGTGCGATCGACCTCCATCCGATCGCCGCCCGCCTCGACGCCCGCATGCACGATCACGTCGTGCGCATGCGCGACCTCGAGAAACGTCGACGGCTCACGCAGATCGCCAGGATGCGGCTCGATGCCATAGCTGATGACCCGCGCCGCGCTCGTCGAAGAACGAACGAGCGCCGTCACGTCATGACGCCCGCGAATCAACTCCGCCGCAATGGCAGAACCGAGGAATCCGGTCGCGCCGGTGAGGAAGATTTTCATGGAGTCGGTTGTCGGTTGTCGGTAGTCGGGAGCACCGCTTCGCCGGAAGAACGTGGCCGGGCGGTGGCCTCCCGACGACCGACAACCGACTCCCGATCCCCGGATCAGCGATAGCTGATCCCAATATCGTCCATCGTCAGGACGCCGCAGCGTGCCTGGGTGATGCGGGGGATGGAGTTGACGACCATGGCGGCGGTGGCGCGATCGCCGTGGACGCCGCCTTTGATCTCCAGCTCGACGTCGGGGACGCCTTTGATGATCACGCGATCGGCGGCGACGTCTTCGGCGCCGACGTACATCCGCAGTTCGAGACTGACGTTGATGCGTCCTTTGCCGTAGATGGTCTGGTGCACGCCGGCCACCTGGCCGGGCTGTACCGTCAGGTACTGCGTGACCACCTCGCGTTCGGCGACGATCGGTTCGATCACTTCGTCGGTGACGGATTCGAACTCCACACCGAGACCTTTGCCGACCATCATCAGAGACTCTTTGAGTCCCATGTGTTTGATCTTGCCGGCGGCGACGGCGGCGCGGAATTCCTCGACGGTCATCGATGCGCCGACTTTGCGCTGCAGCGGCTCGCGGCGGGTGGAGGCGTTCTGGATGCGGATGATGTCGACCGACTGCACTTCCTGGCAGACCGAGGTGATGGTGAGCGGGAGCTTGTCCATGACGAAGCCGGGGTTGACGCCGGTACCGAGGAGGCCGACGTTCTTCGCGCGGGCAACGTGCTGCAGACGCTCGCGCACCGGCGCGTCGAGCGGAAACGAAAGCTCTTCGCACGTCGAGATGACGTGACAGCCGCGATCGAGCAGCGACGCCAGCTGCGCTTCCACCTCTTTGAGGCGCGAGCCGGTGGAGTGGCAGACGACGTCCGGCTTTCCCTGCAACTCGGCGGTGACCGGCACGCCGATCGAACGACCAAGCCCGATCACCTCGCCGAGGTCCTTCCCGATCTTGTTCGGATCGATGTCGACCGCACCGACGACCTTGATCCACGGTTTGGTGAGCAACAGACGAGCGATTTCAGCACCGATGGGACCGATGCCGTATTGAGCGACAGTGATGGGCTGAGGCTGATTCATGCGGCGGGCATTGTAAGGGGGTTGTCGGTAGTCGGTAGTCGGTTGTCGGGAGAACCGCTCCGCCGAGAAACGTCGAGATCAGGCGGAGCGGTTCCCCCGACAACCGACTACCGACTACCGACAACCGTTTCAAACGAACAGTGTCGGTTCGGCTGGGGCTTCTTCGGCTTCCTCTTCGTCTTCGTCGAGAAAGTTCGAGAGGCCGACGCCGACGAGGCGGTACTTTGCGTCGGCGGGAAAGTCGAAGCGGTCGAGGAGGGCGATGGCGATGCGGGCGATGTCGTCGCCGCTCGCCGGGAGGTCGGGTGGGCTTTGCTGGCGGGTGGCGGTCTTGAAGTCGGGGGTGCGCAGTTTCACCGTCACGGTGCGGCCGCGCATCTCGCGTTGTTCGAGCGCCTCCCACAGTTTCTCCGCTTCCTTGCGAATCCACTCGGCCGCTTCTTCGCGCGTCACGTCTTTTGCGAACGTGTTCTCGCTCGACCACGATTTACGTTTGCGCGACGGCGAGACCGGGCTCTCGTCGACGCCGCGCGCGAGCTCCCACAACCGAACGCCCCATTTGCCGAAGCGCGCGGTGAGCTCGTTCGCTTCGAACTGCAGGAGATCGCCGACCGTGGCGATGCCCATGTCCGTCAACACCGCCTCGGTCGCTTTGCCGACGCCTGGGATTTTGCGAACGGGAAGTGGGATGAGGAAGCGCTGCACCTGATGCGGCTTGATGACGAAGCAGCCGTCGGGCTTGCGCCAGTCGGAGGCGATCTTCGCCAGGAACTTGTTCGGCGCGACGCCGGCCGAAGCGGTGAGGTTCGTCTCGTCGCGAATCTCGCGGCGGATCGCTTCCGCGGTTTCGGTGGCCGTCGGGATGCCGGTCAGTTCCTGCGTGACGTCGAGATACGCCTCGTCGAGCGAGAGCGGCTCGACGAGCGGCGTGTGGCGCTCGAAGATCTCCCGAATCTGCCGCGAGACTTCGCGATAGCGTTCAAAGTCGGGATGCCTCCAGACGCCGTCGGGGCAGAGCCGTTTCGCGCGCGACGCCGGCATCGCCGAATGCACGCCGAACTTCCGTGCCTCGTACGACGCGGCACAAACGACGCTCCGTTCGCCCGGCCATCCGACGATGACCGGCTTTCCCTTCAGCGAAGGGTCATCGCGTTGTTCGACCGACGCATAAAACGCATCCATGTCGACGTGGATGATTTTGCGGAGCGACATGCGAGGAAATGGTAGTCGGTTGCCGGTCATCGGTAGTCGGGAGGCCGCCGCGCCACCAGTCCGGCCCTCGGCGGAGCGGTTCCCCCGACAACCGACTACGGACAACCGACTACCATTTCTCCACACCCTGTATCCTCACGCGCGTGAATTTCGACGTCACCACGCCCGCGTTTCTCGTCGATCGTCCCACCGTCGCCCGCAACTGTGCGCGGATGCGCACCAAGGCGCGTGATTCGGGCGTGGCGTTCCGGCCCCATGTGAAGACGCACAAGTCGGTCGAGATCGGCCGGATGCAGCACGACGGGGCGACGTCGCCGATCACGGTGTCGACGCTCGCGGAGGCGGAAGCATTCGCGCGCGACGGCTTTCGCGACATCACCTACGCGTTTCCGATCGCACCGTCGAAGCTCGAGCGGGCCGCGGCGCTGGCGCAGAAGATCGATCGGCTGAATCTGCTGATCGATTCCGAGGTGGCGTTTCGGGCCATCGAACAGTACGCGGCCAGCCACGACCTCACGTTCGATGTCTTCCTGAAAGTCGACTGCGGCTATCACCGCGCCGGCATCGATCCCGACAGTCCGGACAGCGTGCGTCTGGCGTTGCAGCTCGGCCGCTCCGAGCACATCCGCTTTCAGGGACTGCTGACGCACGCGGGGCATTCGTACAACGCGCGCGATCGCGAGGAGATCCGCCGCGTCGCCGCCGAGGAATCGGGATGCCTCAGCCGCTTTCGCGCGCTGCTCGCCACCGAAGGCCTCGGCGAAACGCGGCGCAGCATCGGCTCGACGCCGACGGCCGCGGTCGTGGAGCGTTTCAGCGAATGCGATGAAGTGCGACCCGGCAACTACGTGTTCTTCGATGCCTTCCAGGCCACGATCGGCTCCTGCACGCTCGAAGACGTCGCGGTCTCGGTGCTCACCACGGTCGTCGGCTCGTATCCCGAGCGCAACGCGCTGATCGTCGACGCCGGCGCCCTGGCCTTGTCGAAGGACAGCGGCCCCGATCACGTCGTGCCGCACTTCGGCTACGGCATCGTCTGCGATCTCGATCTCCGTCCGCTGCCGATGCGCATTCGCGCGCTCTCGCAGGAGCACGGCAAGATCGAGGCGACGCACGCGAACATTCCGGTCGGCACGCAGCTGCGCATCCTGCCGAATCACTCCTGCCTCACCGCGGCGATGTTCGATCGCTATCACATCGTCGACAACGATCGCATCGTCGACGAGTGGAAGCCGGTGCGGGGATGGTGATGCGATGACGATCGAAACGCTGGTCGACGGTTCCCCCGACGCAACGCACACGTACCTCTTCGCGCATGGAGCGGGCGGGGCGATGGACACCCCGTTCATGAACGACGTGGCCGCGGCCCTCGGCGAGCGCGGCATCCGCGTGGTCCGATTCGAGTTCCCGTACATGGCCGCGCGCCGCACGACCGGAAAGCGCGGAGCACCCGATCGGCAGCCGCTCCTGCTCGAGACGTGGCGGCAGGTGATCGCCGAGCACGGCGGCGGACCGAACGTCGTCATCGGAGGGAAGTCGATGGGCGGCCGCATGGCCAGCATGGTCGCCGATGAAGTACACGCGCGCGGCCTGCTCTGCTTCGGCTATCCGTTCCATCCGCCGGGGAAACCGCAGCAGCTGCGCACCGCGCATCTGCTGGAGCTCCGGACGCCCGCGCTCGTGATTCAGGGAACGCGCGACATCTTCGGAAACCCGGACGAGGTCGCTACGTACGAACTCTCACCGAACCTGCGCATCGAGTGGATCGAGAACGGCGATCACTCTTTGTTCAAAAGTAGACACAAAGACGCCGCTAAGTTCACACGTACCATCGAGCTGGCTGCGACGTTCATCACCTCTTTGTAGTGTAGTTCCATCTAGCCGTGACAGCTGATTTGCTGATAGAGTTACTTCCAGAGATGCGTCCTACCGTCCTTGTCGTCGAAGACGATCCCTCCACGCGTGAAGCGCTGCGGCGCGTGCTGGAAAACGATGGCTATACGGTGCACATCGCCGCGGACGGAGAGAAGGCGGTCGGCAGTCTGGCCCAGCATCGCTACGACGCCGTCGTCCTCGACATCGCCCTCCCGAAAATGAGCGGCACGGACGTGATGGAGTACGTCGCCAGCACGACCCCTTCGCTGCTCGAATCGATCGTGGTCGTCACCGGCCTCGAAGTGGGAGAGATCCGCAAGCTCTTCCCGACGATCTGCGAAACGCTCTCGAAGCCGGTCATGCCCGGCAAGCTGATCGCCAGCGTCCGCCGTTGCGTGCGTTATCCGAACGAGGGACGGGCTGGGGTGTCGGTGGCCTAGGGGAATTGAAAAATTGAAAATTGAAAATTGAAATCACTTGTCGCCAGTGCGAGCAACGTACGCGCTTGCGAAACGTGATTTCAATTTTCAGTTTTCAATTTTCAATTCCGCCTCACAACGGTTCCACCGTTGCTCCGATGATGAAGCCGCTGAAGTTCGCGTTGTGGCGAATGGCGTCGGCTGAAAAGCTCGGGAGCGTTTCGATGCGGCTCAGCGTGCGATAGAGCTTCTGGTAGGCGATGCTGTGCGATTCGACGTTCTGCATCGTCAGCGGCACCGCCAGTCCGTAGCGTTCGGCGTCGGTGCCGTCGAGGCGGATCGGGCGCCGGACCTCTTCCGAGATCGGATCCCACTCGCCGACGAGGATCATCGGCGTGCTCCCATTCTGTTCGGCGCAGACGACGAGGTCCGAGACGGCGATGTCGCTGCCGTTGTTCGCGGCGATGCTCACGCTGCGCGCGGAGGTGCGGTTGCGTTCCTGCTGGAGCAGTTGCAGGAGCGCTTTCTCTTCGTCCACCACCGAAATGTCGGCATCGTTTGCGGAGAGCCAGACCGCCTCGCCGATGTCCTGCATGCCGATCCCTTTGAGCGACACGGCCCCGAGGAGTCGCAGGCCGATGTAGCCGTCCGAGGAGGCGGGGATGCCGATGTAGGTGCTCCAGGGCGCGCGCAACCGGTAGAGCTTCTGCCGCTCTTCCGTCACTTCGGTCGAGAGTTGCCGCACGAACGGGATCGAGACGACCACGCCTTCGTTGATGAGATGTCCGCTCTCGTTCACGTACGCGTAGAACTCGCGCCGCTGCTGCGTCGTGTCGACGTGCTCGACACCGCGCGAGAGCGGCGCGAAGAAGCGATAGACCTCCTGCTGGTCATAGCCGTGCGAGAGCAGCAGGTGCTGCAGTTCTTCGAGCTCCTTGGTGGTCTTGCCGGTCGTGAGGCGGGAGAGCTCGACGATGCCGGGGCCGTAGAACTCCATGATCTGCGTGCCGTCGGAAGCGATCTGCATCGGGAGCAGACGGTAGTAGCCGTAGTTGAGCGCGATGCGCATGCCGCGATTGAAGGCGAAGCCTTTCTCGCGCGCGGAGGCGTAGAACTGCTGGATGTCGATGGCCGCGTGCAGCGTGCGCGTGGCGCGGCGCGAGGTGTAGAACGCGCCGTCGCCGAGAAACTTTTCGAACTGCAGGGCGTGGCGGCGGGTGATGTCGGCGAGCTCGCGCTGGAACTCGATCATCTGCCGGTAGGAAGTCTGCTCTTCTCCTTTGCCGCCGCGCGCGATCTCGCCGAGGGTCTCGGTGAACGAGGTGATGTCGTAGACGAGACCATAGCGATAGACCACCGGCTCGACGACGCCGCGGCGTCCGAAGTTCATCGGGCGGATGGCGCGTGAATAGGTCGCGTTCGTTCCGTCGTCGGCCACGTTCTCGCCGTCGGCGGTCGTTTTCATCAGCACGATGCCGCGGCGCAGCGAGAGCACGAGCAGCGCTTCGAGCAGGCGCCGGCCGATGGCATCGACGAGAGTGACGTCGACGTCGAACGAGGAGTGCTCCTCGAGCAGCTGGCGGACGCGTGGATCGAAGAGCATGACCAGCGGCGGTATCGCGGAGTCGGGATAGCCGAGGAGCGAGATCGCGCGGCGCAGGAGCCGGTCGTGCGCGAGCAGCTCGATCGTTCGGTTGCGCAGCGACTCCACCGCCTGGCGCAGCGCGCTGAAATCGCGGCGCAGCACGACCGTGGCGAAGCCGCGCAGCTCGTGCAGATCGGGGCTCACGAACAGTTCGCCGCTGATCAGCGGATTGTCGAGCACGAGCTCGAGGAATCCGCGCGCGGGGCCGCGCTCGCGAACGGTCATCGACCAGCGTTGCTGCAGCGACCAGCGCAGCCGTTCTGCTTCGTCGCGCGCGAGGCCGGCGTCGATCGCCTGACGCACGAACGCGGTGAAGAGGCGGGCCGTCTGCTGCGTGTGCAGCAGCCAGAAGACCGATTCGTAATCGGCGAGCACGCTCGATTCCGCGGCGTTGCGCGCGAGCTTCAGCACGTGCTCGCGATACGAGGCGAGAAGATCCTCTTTGCGTTTGCTCTTGCCGGTGCCGCGTTCCGCCAGCTCCTCGGCGAGCCAGCGCTGCATGCGCGCTTCGAGCTCGTCCATCGCCGGCGCCTTCGTCGCCGGGAAGCCGTAGCCGCGCGGCTCCAGCTCGTCGAGCAGAAAGATTTTCGCCGGCACCGGGAGGAGCTCCGCCCCTCGGCCGACCGCGTCGGTGAGGAACTGCCGCAGATCGAGATCGCGTCGAAACGGAAACGCGTCGTGCCGCTGCCGCAGAAATTGAATGAGATTCTCGTGCACCCGATCAGCGCGCCGGTGCGGGATTAATGCCGGGTTCCGTCACTCCTTCTTGTTGGCCTCGATTTTGGATGAAGCCCTTGGTCGCGTTTCAGTCTTGCTTCAGCAACGCGGTTCTCACAACAACCCGGAGGACGGATGCCGCGCATCTTCATTGCCGCTTCATTGCTCATGGCCGCGCTCGCCGTGCGCGCGGCCGATTCGGCGGAGGCGTTGCTCGCGCGCGGACTGACGGCCTATCGCGCGGCGAATTTCACCGCCGCGGCGATCGATCTCGAGAACGCCGCCCGCGCGTATCTCTCGCCCGACGCGATGGCGCAATACGTCAACACGGGCCGTTACGAATCGAGCGAGTCTCTCGAAACCGCGCTCGTCTACCTTGCGCTCGCGCACTTCCGACTCGGGCGCGAAGAGGCGGCGCGCGAAACGATCCATCGGCTCGTCGCGGCGGAGCGCATCACGCCGGTGTATGCGGCGCTGCCCCTCGCGGCCGATGCCGCCGATTTCGAATCGCTCGCCGCGGCATTGCTGCCAGGCTCGGGATTGCCGCGCAACATGCACCTCGCCTCCGAAGATCCGTCGCGGCCCTTGCCGCCGGTGCGACGCGCCGCGGAAACGACGCCGACGCAACGGCAGGAGGTGGCCGACGCGTTGACGCCGCGCGCGGCGGAGAATGTGTTCACGGAGACGCCGCCGCGTGCCGCAACACCAGCGACACCGACAGCAACGCCGGTATCAGCGCAGACCCCAACGCCGGTCGCGAGCTCGGCCGCGACGCGCGAAGGTCTGACGACGCTGCGTCAGGCCGAGGATGCGGCGGCGGGCGGCGATGTGCAGAGCGCGCGGACGCTTTACGTGGCGATCGCGCGCACGCCGGAGGTCTCGCGTGAAGTGATCGGCGAGGCGGCGGCGGGGTTGTATCGCGTCGGCGCCTATCGCGAGTCTGCGGAAGCGTTCCGCCGCTTCGGCAACTTCGCGCGCGGCGAGGAAGACCTTCGTTACTACTTTGCGGTCGCACTGTACGAGAGCGGCGAATACGGCGCCGCGGAGCGGGAGCTCGCCTGCGCGCTTCCGTACCTCGAGGCGACCGAGGACGTGCTTCGCTATCGCTGGAAAATCGAGAACACCGCGGCAGTAGTGGCCATGAAGTAAACGATGTCCCATCCCCGATGACCGAAACGACCCGCCGGAACTTACTGCGCTATGGGATCGCGATTGATCTCGTGATCCTCGCGACCGGCGTCGGCATGCTCGTGCCGGCGTCGAACCTCACCCTGATCGCGCTCTTCACCGCCGCGACCGCGCTTTCCACCTGGAAGGGAGGGTGGCAGGGTGGAGTGACCGCGCTCCTCCTCTCCATCCTGGCGCTGGCGACGACGTTCGGATTCGCGCTGACGCCGGTGGCGATGCTCGTCGCCGCGTCGTTCATCGCGGGAGCGATCGTTGTCTTTGCGACGCGGCCGCGAAGCGCGAACGCGGCGGCCACCGCTCCGATGCCGCTCGAGAGAACGGAGCGCGAGCCGGAGCACCACGCGCCGATCCTCGCATTCCGCGTCGAAGCGGAGCGGGAAGCGCGCGATCGTGCGATGCGGGATCGGGCGGATGCCGAACGTCGCGCCACCGAGGAGGTGCTGCGCGAGCGCGCGCGGCTCGAAGCGGAGCGGCGGCGGCTCGAACAGGAGCTCGCCGAACGACTGGAGCTCGAACGCCACGAGACCGCGAGGGAGGCGGAGGAGAAACTGCGTCGCGAGCTCGAAGCCGCACGCGAACAACTCCGCCTCGAGGCCGAGGAGAAGCTCGCGGCGCAACGGGAGGCGCTGGCGCGCGAGGCCGCCGAGCGAGAAGCGCGCGCAAAGGAAGCGGCGGAACGCGAAGCGCGGGCGAGGGAAGAAGCGGAACGCGAAGCGCGAGCACGAGAAGCAGCGGAACGCGAAGAGGCACAGCGCGAGCTCGCTGCGAAAGAGGCTGCCGAACCTCCGCTCGTTCCGACAGTCGACGCTGCGCCGGCATCGCGTTCTGCGCGGCCGGTCGCGAAGCAGCCTCCGGCCGCGGCCGAGGTCTCGCTGTTCGACACGCTCACCTCGTGGTTCAAACCGAAGCCGCGTTCGCGGACGATCAACGTCACCACGAGGCGCGTCAGCGGCAACGACACGACGGCGCGGCGACTGCCACAACCTTCCTCGCATCGGAAAGCAGTGCCGCCCGTGGTGCACAAACCGCGGCTGCTGATGTTCGAGCGCCGCCGCGGCACCGCCGATGCGGCCATCCCGAAACTGCGGCAGCGCGGCATCGACGTGCAGGTCGTCGAGCGCTGGGTCGACGCGGTCGATGAGCTCTTCCGCTTCCGTCCCGACGCGCTGCTGCTCGATGTCGAGCATCCTGATTTCGAGAAGGCGTATCGCACCACCGCGGAGAAGAGCCCGAACCTGCCGCTCGCGCTCACCGGCCGTTCCGCGAGCGCATTGCCCTCTTCGGTCGATCGCTATGCGGTGTTTCTCTCGCGGCCGTACGACATCGAGGAAGTGAGCCGTTTTTCGCAGCAGGCGGCCACGAGGAAAGAAGAGCTGCTGGCCATGCAGCTCGTGCCGCGCACGCCGGCCAAGCCGCGGTCCGTGCCCGCGCCGATTTCCTCGCCTCCGAAATCAGAACGCCCCGTGGACCCGATGCCGCGTGCGGCGGCGCAGCCCGCTGCTGCCGCGGACGCGAATTCGTACCCGGTGGTCTGCTTCACCTGCCGCAACGAGTTCAACGCCGTCGATGCCGACTGGTGCAGCTGCCTCGCGAAAGAGCGCTCGCTGGTCTGCACGAATTGCCTGGCCTGTTTCTGCAAGGCGCCTCCTTCGTTCAAGGAGAAGTTCTGGGTCGAGGCGCCGCCGCGTCTCTTCGAACGAAAGACCGCGGAAGCGCGCCGGCAGCACGCGGCGCTGCAGGCGAATCCGGTCGTCGCGTCGGTGCCGCGTCCGCTCGTGCTGTGCGTCGAAGACGACGAGGAGATCCAGTCCATCGTCCATCGCGTCTGCACGAACCTCGGCTACGGCTTCATCTACGCGATGAACGGGCAGGACGGCTTCGAGCTCGCGCAGGAGTACCGCCCGAACCTCATCCTCTCCGATGCGTTCATGCCGAAGCTCGATGGCCGGGAGATGTGCCGCCTGCTCAAAGACGATCCCGCGTTCGCCGACACGCGCATGGTGATCATGACCGGCCTCTACACCGACACGAAGTATCGCAGCGAGGCGCTGAAGCGATTTCGCGTCGATGACTACGTCGCCAAGCCGGTATCGATCACGGACCTCATCAACATTCTGCAGAAGCACCTCGAAGGCGTTTCGGGCCTGCCGGTGCCCGAGGATCTGCATGAGTTGCATCGGAAAGAGGTGCTGGAGGCGGAGGAGGAGGAAGTGCCGCTCTCCGAGTTGCTCGAGCAACCGCCGGCGATGCTTGCGGCCGCGGCAGGTCCGGTGCTCGCGGTGAAGAGCGACTCGTATCGCGTGACCTGCTTCACCTGCCACGAGCATTTCGACGCCACGCACGCGGAGTGGTGCCGCTGCGTCGGTCGCGACAACACGCTCGTCTGCGATCAATGCGGCGGCTGTTTCTGCAAGGCGCCGGCGATCTACAAGGAACGCTTCTGGATCGATGCGCCGCCTTCGCTGTTCGAGCGGAAGATGATCGGCTCGAAGCGTTCCCTCGGGGCGCGCGTGAACCCGACGCCCGATGCTGTGAAGCGTCCGCTCATTCTGCTCGTCGAAGATGACGAGAACGTGCAGCTCATCGTGCGCACCGTCGTCACCACCATGGGCTTCGGCTTCGTCGTCGGTGCGAACGGACAGGAAGGGCTGAGCCTCGCGCGCGAATACAACCCCGAGCTCATTCTCTCCGACGCGTTCATGCCGAAGCTCGACGGCCGCGAGATGTGCCGGCTCCTCAAAGAAGATCCGGTGACCGCGCGCTCGAAGACGATCATCATGACCGGCCTCTACACCGATCGAAAATATCGCAACGAGGCTCTCGACTACTTCAAGGTCGATGACTACGTGGCCAAACCGCTGGCCGTCGACGATCTGATCAAGTTGTTCAAGAAACACCTTCCGCAAGAGGTGAGTGTGGCGAGCGGCACGCGCTGACGGCGATGCGGCAGGCACATCTGATGCAAGGACGAGTTCGCCGCATGATGTCGCCTTCTCTTTCGCATCGCCGGATGCGCCTGGCCGTGTTTGCGTTCAGCGTGAGCCTCACGCTGGTCGGTGCGGCTCCCGCTCTCAACCCGCGCGTGACGAAATCGGCCACGGTGCATGGTGTCGTTCCTTCCGACTGCGATCAGGCGCTCACCACCGCGCCGGCGCCGCGCGTCGACGTCGCCGGGATTCCGCGGGCGGAGCTCGTCGCGCTCGATCTGACGCCGCCGCCGAGCGGCGATCTGCGCACCACGCTTCGCGATGCGCAGGAGGCGTTGCGCCGCAACGACCGTCCGCGGTTCGATGCGAATCTCGCGCGCGCACGGACGCTGCTCGCGTCGTACCCCGCGGGAGCGGAGCGGCGTGCGGGAGAGGAACTGCTGCGCATTTACGAAGATGCGGCGCACACCTGGGACGCGCAATTCGAATCGCCGTTCTTCGAATCCGCTTCGCCGCTCTACGCGCGACTGAGCGCGTATCCCGGCTGGAGCGATGCCGTGCGACGCGGCGTGTTGAAGGACGATCGCGATCGCACCTTCTATCCCGCCGCGGAATCGCGAACGTTTCTGACGAGCGTCGCCGCCGATCGTCTCGGCCGCCTCGGCATTCGCGCGACGCCGCTTCCCTCGACCCGCATCGCCTCATCGACACCCACGCGTTCGCGCAGCACGCTGCGACCGCGCACCGAGACGCCGCAGGTTCCGACGTCGCGAACGGGCACGAGCTCGCCGACGATCCGGAAACCGGCAACGAGCACGAAATCGAAACCCAGTACACGTACGGCCACACGCCGGAAGTCCGCGCCGGTCTCACCCGATCCAACGGCTCGCAGGGCTCCTCGCGTGACGGCCACTCCCGCGCCGGCGGCGCCGCCGCCACAGAAGCAGGCCGCTGCGCCGCCGGCCGCGGGGGGTAGTTCGTCTTCTCCGGTCACGACGACGACCGCAGGCACGTCGTCGTCCACCCCCGTCGTTCCCGTGACGAGCATTGCAACCACGAGCACCGCAACAGCGACGACCGGCAGCGTCACTACGGACACGATCGCCACCGGCTCGGCATTCGCGACCGATACTCGCGCCACCGAGACGCTCGCAACCGGCACGGCGGCGACCACGGAGTCGACCGAAACCACCGCGACCGAAACCACCGCGACCGAGACCACCGCGACCGAGACCGCAACTGAAACCGCGGCACCGGCCGCGGAGCCGAAGCGCTCGATTCTGCTGCCGACGATTCTCATCCTCATCGGCCTCGGCGTGTTGATCGTCCTGTTCCGCGCGTCGAAGTGACGGCGCTTCGATCGAGCCGCACGATTCACGACGTCAGCAAAGAAATCTTCGGGTCACCGGTCCGGTTGAGTAGAATCCGCATTCCACTCGAGCGCCCATAGCTCAGCTGGATAGAGCGTCGGCCTCCGGAGCCGAAGGTCGCAGGTTCGAATCCTGCTGGGCGCACCACGAGGAATTTGCCGCGATCACTCGACCATGACGCCTTCGAGATCGGGCTCCGGGTACTTCATCTTCAACTTCTCCAGCGTCTTCACCAGCACGTTCGCGACGATGTAGTTGCGCACCCACTTGCGGTTCGACGGCACGACGTACCACGGCGCATGCTTCGTCGACGTCCGCGCCAGCGCGTCTTCGTAGGCGGCCATGTAGTCGTCCCACCGCTTGCGTTCCTCGAGATCGCCGTGCTGAAACTTCCAGCGTTTGGTCGGATCGTCGAGACGGGCCTGCAGTCGTTCGCGTTGTTCGTCGGCGCTGATGTGCAGGAAGAACTTGACGATGGTCGTGCCGGACTCGGTGAGCATGCGCTCGAAGTCGTTGATCTGCTCGTAGCGTCTGCGCCACACCGCTTCTTTCACGAGCGAGTGCACGCGCACGACCAGCACGTCTTCGTAGTGGCTGCGATTGAACATGGCGATCTCGCCCGAGGCCGGTACCTGCTGGTGCACGCGCCAGAGGTAATCGTGTGCGAGCTCCGTCTCGCTCGGTTTCTTGAACGAATAGACGCGCAGTCCCTGCGGGCTCGCCTCGCTCATGACGTGGCGCACGGTGCCGTCCTTCCCGGAAGTGTCCATGCCCTGGAGGACGACCAGCACGCGGCGACGGTTTTCGGCGAAGAGCAATTCCTGCAGTTCGCCGATGCGCGTCTGCAGCGCGGCGTTCAACTCGCCCGTCTTTTCCTTGTCGCCCGGCATCACGCTCTTGTCGTCGGGATCGAAATCGCGAAGCCGCACCCGGGAGCCGGGCTTGATGCGCAACGAGTCGAGATTCTTCGTCATGGCCCGGAATGATAAGGGGGCCGTGTGCGCGTTTGTCTGTGAGCGATGACCCAGCACCTCTTCGGAATGCAGCCGGAGGATCTCGCGCGGCATTTGCGCGCGCATGGCGTGCGCGTGCGCGATGCGGAGGCGCGGCGCGTGCTCGCTCATGCGATCGCGCATGGCCGTGAGGGATTTCCGATTGCGCGGCCGGTGCCGCGGGCGGTGGAAGAGGCGGTCGGCCGCTTGACCACGCGCGAGCGCCTGCAGCTCGTCGAGCGCGTCACCGATCCTTCGGACGGATTCGTGAAATATCTCTTCCGCCTGCACGACGGACTGCTGGTCGAGGCGGTGCGCATTCCGCTCGAGCGCGCAGGTCGCTTCACGATCTGTCTCTCCAGCCAGGCCGGCTGCGCGATGGCGTGCGATTTCTGCGCGACCGGACGACTCGGGCTGGCGCGGCATCTCGAACCGTGGGAGATCGTCGCGCAATTCATCGCCGTCCGCGACGACGCGCCGGGCGACGTGACGGGCGCGCTGTTTCAAGGGCAGGGCGAGCCGCTGCACAATTTCGCGGCGGTGATGCAGGCGGCCGCGATCCTCGCGCATCCGTGCGGCGGGCGGATCTCGGCGAAGAACATCACCATCTCCACGGTCGGCCTCGTGCCGGCGATTCTGAAACTGGCGAACGATCCGAAACCGTATCGCCTCATCGTCTCGCTCACCAGCGCGGTCGACGCGCGGCGTCGTGCGCTGTTGCCCGCGGCCTCGGCATGGTCCATCGCCGAGCTCGCCGGCGCGGTGCGCACCTACCAGCAGGCGAAGGGCGGACGCATGACGCTCGCCTGGGTGGTTCTCGGCGGCATCAACACCGGCGACGACGAAGTAAACGCGCTGCGCGAACACTTCGGCGACCTGCCGCTGCGTCTCAACCTGATCGACGTGAATGACGCGCGCGAGAACGGCTACCAGCGAGCCGGGGAGGCGGAGCTGGCGCGATTCCGCGACGCCCTGCGCGCGCTCGAAGTGCCGGTGGTGCGCCGCTACTCTGGCGGCGCCGCGAAGCACGCCGCCTGCGGCATGCTCGCGGCGATGCAGCTCGACGCTACTTCTTCTTTCCCCTCGGCTTGACGCCGCCGCTGCCGGGACGGAACGGCTTGCCGGGACGTTCATCGCGATCGCGGCTGAAGCCGCCCGGACGCGCACCGGCACCGGCACGCGGCGCAAATCCGCGCGGCCGATCGTCGTCGCGTCGCGGTGCACGATCGTCACGACGGAAGGGTGGTTTCTCGTCCCTGCGGAAGGGCGGTTTTTCGTCGCGACGGAACGACGGCTTGGCGTCGCGGCGGTAGGCCGGTTTGTCGTCACGGCGCGCGGGAGGCTTGTCGTCCCGGCGAAACGCCGGCTTGTCATCGCGCCGGAACGGCGCGGGCGGACGCTCGCGATCGCGGTCGTATGCGCGCTTCACGCGCTCCGCCGGCGGCGCATCCTTCGCCACGCGCAGGTTCAGTGCGCGTCCGCGGAACTTCTTGCGGCCGAGCTTCTCGATCACGAGATCGACGAAGCGTTCCGGAACGCCGACGTACGTCACGTCGTCGCGAATCTCGATCGGACCGATGTCGCGGCCCGGAATGCCGGATTCGTTCGCGATCGACCCGACCACGTCGGCGGGACGAATGCCGTCTTCGCGGCCGACGTCCATCGAGAGACGCACGGTCTTTTCGTTTTCGCGCGGCGGCGGAAGCTCCGACGGTGACGCGGGGTTGGCGGCGGTCTCGCGATCGGCCTCGGTCACCGGGATCTGCGCGGGGAGTCCCTTGCCGCTGCTGGCGATCTTCGCGGCGGCGGCGGCGATGTCGGCGATGTCGAACGGCCCTTCTTCGACGAGCTGCTCGACGAGCTGCAGGTAGAGGTCGAGCTCCCCTTCGCCGATGGTCTTGCGCACTTCATCCTTGAAAACGTTGACGCGTTTCGCCGCGAGGTCTGCCTTCGTCGGCATCTTCATCGGCTTGATCGGCATGCCGGTGTAGCGCTCGATCTCGCGCATCATGCGGCGCTCGCGCGGCGTGATGAAGAGCGTGGCCATGCCGCTGCGTCCCGCGCGGCCGGTGCGTCCGATGCGGTGCACGTACGCTTCGACGTCGTACGGCACGTCGTAGTTGACGACGTGCTCGATCTGCTCGACGTCGAGTCCGCGCGCGGCGACGTCCGTGGCCACGACGATCTCGACCTGCCCCGCGCGCAGGCGTCGAATGACGCTCTCCCGCAGCGGCTGGGTCATGTCGCCGTGCATCGCCACGGCGGCGAATCCACGCGCTTCGAGTTTCTCGGCCAGCTCCGCGGCGCCCGTTTTGGTGCGACGGAAAATGAGCACGGCCTCGGCGGGATGCAGTTCGAGGATCTGCGTCAGCACCTCGAGCTTCTGTCCTTCGGAGACGTTGAGGAAACGCTGTTCGATCGCCGGGGCGGCGACGGAGCGATGTTCGATCTCGACGCGCTCGGGATTGCGCAGATGCCGTTTCGCAATGCGCAGAACCTCGTCCGGCATCGTGGCGGAGAAGAGCGCGGTCTGCCGCTCCTCGGGTGCCGATCCGAGAATCCGCTCGACGTCTTCGGCGAATCCCATCTTCAGCATTTCGTCCGCTTCGTCGAGCACGATCAGGCGGAGCTTCGAGAGGTCGAGGCTGCCGCGATCGAGGTGATCGATGATGCGGCCGGGCGTACCGACCACGACGTGTGCGCCGCGTTCGAGACGCTTGAGCTGCGGCACGATCGGCGCCCCGCCGTACACCGGCAGCACGGACACGTGATCCATCTTCGCGGCGTACGAGTGAATCGCTTCGGCGACCTGCATGGCCAGCTCGCGCGTCGGCGTGAGCACGAGCGCCTGCGTGTCGCGTTTTTTCGGGTCGATTTTCTCGAGAATCGGCAGGGCGAACGCGGCCGTCTTGCCGGTGCCGGTCTGGGCCTGACCGATGAGGTCGCGACCGGAGACGAGCAGCGGAATGGTGCGCTCCTGAATCGGCGTCGGCGCTTCATAGCCGAGGGCCGTGAGGGCGTCGGTCAGCTGCGCGCGGAGACCGAGGTCTGCAAAAGGATTGGTGGTGCTGGCCGGGATCTCAGTCATTCGCGCAGCATATGCGATTAGCATGCGCGCCGCATGAAGTCGCTGACGATCCTGCTCCTTCTTCTGTCGATTCCGGTTCTGTCGCTTCCGGCATTCGCGGCGACGCTGACGTTGCGCGGCGGCGTGGCCGTCGAGCAAAGCGGCGACACGACCGTCGCCGATCGCGATTGCACGAGCACGGCACCGCCGGCGTTGTTCGGCTGCGGCATCGACGCCCGCGGCGATCTCGGGAGCGTGCACGCCTTCGACCTCGCCGTCGGAACCTCGTCTCCACGCGCGCGCATCGAGCTCGCGTTCACGCATCGCGATCTCGCGCTCGCCGCCTCCGCGAACTTCACCGGAGTGCGCGGCCCGCAGCCGGTGCGTGCCGATGGCACCTCGCGCGCCTTGATGGTGAACGGCTACTGGAGCTGCCCGCATGGCGATCTCCAGCCGTTCGTCTTCGCCGGCGCCGGGCTTGCGCGCAACGAGCTCGAGGCCGTGACGTATGGGTTCCCATCCATCGGCGCAAACGCGGTCACGATCACGCGCGGCGGCGCGTCGCAGGGCTTCGCCTGGAACGCGGGAGCCGGCGTTTCGCTGCGCATGAGCGAATCGCTCTTCGTCGACGTCGCCTTGCGCTACACCGACCTCGGCGACTTCGAGACCGATGCCGGACCAGCACAAATCATCCGCCCCACGCGAACACTCCTGTTAGACATCGATGGCACGCGTGCAACCGCCGAGACCGCAGGTGTTGCAATTACCTTGCGGTGGGTGAGGTGATTCCGATGCGTGCCCGTGTTAATGCTGCTGCCATGAAACGAATCTCACTTTTTGCGGCCGGCGTGTTGCTGGCTGCATGTCAGACGACGAAGCCGGTCACGACCGCGGCGACCGCGAACGCCAACCCACTTTTTTTGCAGAGCACGCTGCCGTATCAGGCGCCGCCGTTCGATCGCATCCGGGACGAGCACTACGTCCCGGCCTTCGAAGAGGGGATGAAGCAGCAGCGCGCGGAGATCGACGCGATCGCGAACAGCAGCACCGCGCCGACGTTCGCGAACACGATCGAGGCGATGGAGCGCTCCGGCGCACTGCTGCTGCGCACGGCCAAGGTGTTCGACAACCTGGCCATCGGCAACACGAACGACACGATGCAGAAGATCGACGCCGAGATGTCGCCGCGCCGCGCGGCGCATCGCGACGCGATCTACATGAACCCAAAACTGTACGAGCGCGTGAAGGCGCTCTACGACCAGCGCGCCACGCTGAACCTCGATGCCGAAGCGATGCGGCTGCTGGAGCGGACGTACCGGCAGTTCCTCCGCTCCGGTGCCACGCTCGACGCCGCCGATCAGGCGACGCTGCGCAAGCTCAACGAGGAAGAGTCGTCGCTGAGCACGAAGTTCCGCGAGAAGCTGCTCGCCGATCGCGATGCCCTGGCGGTGGTGGTCGACGACAAGGCGATGCTGGCCGGCTTCACCGAGGCGCAGATTGCCGCGGCCGCGGAACGGGCGAAGGAGCGCAAGCTCGACGGCAAGTACGTCATCACGCTGCAGAACACCACCGGCCAGCCGTCGCTCGCATCGCTCGAGAATCACGAGCTGCGCAGGAAAATCATGGCCGCGTCGGAAGCGCGCGGCAGCCACGGCGGAGAGAACGACACCACCGCCATCGCGCAGCGTCTGGCCCAGCTCCGCGCGCAGAAGGCGAAGCTCCTCGGCTATCCGACGTACGCGGCGTATTCACTCGACGATCAGGGAGCGAAGACGCCCGAGAACGCGTTCCAGCTGATGACCGATCTGGTCGCAGGAGCGACCGCGAAGGCGCGCAGCGAGGCGGCGAAGATCCAGCAGCGCATCGACGCGCAGAACGGCAGCTTCCAGCTCACCGCCGCCGATTGGGATTACTACGCGGAGCAGGTGCGCAAGGCGGAGTACGACCTCGATGAGTCGGAGGTCATGCCGTACTTCGAGCTCGACCGCGTGCTGAACGACGGCGTCTTCTACGCCGCGAACCAGCTCTACGGCATCACGTTCAAGCCGCGCACCGACATCCCGGTCTATCAACCCGACGTCCGCGTGTGGGAAGTGTTCAACGCCGACGGTACGCCGCTCGCGCTGTACTACGGCGACTTCTACGCGCGCTCGAACAAAGGCGGGGGCGCGTGGATGGAGGCATTCGTCGATCAGAGCCGGCTCCTCGGCACGAAGCCGGTGATCTACAACGTCGCCAACTTTCAGAAACCGGCGCCGGGCGAGAAAACGCTGCTGACGTTCGACGACATCTCGACGTTGTTCCACGAGTTCGGCCACGCGCTGCACGGTATGTTCTCGAACGTGCGCTATCGCTCGCTCTCCGGCGTGAACGTGCCGAACGATTTCGGCGAGTTCCCTTCGCAGGTCAACGAGCATTGGGCGCTCGAGCCGAAGATCTTCGCGAATTACGCGAAGCACTATCAGACCGGCGCACCGATGCCGGAGGCGCTGGTGGAGAAGATCCGCAAATCGCGGACGTTCAATCAGGGCTACGCCACGACGGAGTATCTCGCCTCGGCGCTGCTCGACATGGCCTGGCATACCCTGCCGGCCGATGCGCCGCTGCAGGATGTGAAGCAGTTCGAGCAGGCTGCCCTGCAGCGCTTCAGGATCGACGTCGCGCAGGTGCCGCCGCGCTATCACACGGCGTACTTCTCGCACATCTGGGATGGTGGATACGCGGCCGGCTACTACGCATATCTGTGGTCCGAGGTGATCGGACATGACGCGTTCTATTACTTCAAGGAGAACGGCGGCTTGACGCGGGAGAACGGTCAGCGTTTCCGCGACATGGTGTTGTCCCGGGGAGGAAGCATGGACGCGGCGGAGATGTATCGCGCGTTCCGCGGACGCGATCCGATCGTGGAGCCGCTGCTGATCGAGCGCGGTCTGAAATAGCGGCGACCCGTTAAAGTAGCCGCGTGCGTTATTGCTCGAACTGCCGCGCGGAGCTTCCGGACAAAGCCGATTCGTGTCCGGAATGCGGCGTGTACGCGGGCGATCTGTTCGACGGAAAAATCAGGCGCGAGAAGAAACCCGTTTCGGCGGGACTTCTCGCGCTTCTCTTTCTGGCGATCGTCGGTGCGGCGTACGCGGTGTGGATGAATCGCGTTCGCGTCGAGCCGGCCGCGCCGAAACCGGAGGCGCCGCCGGTGCGGGTGGTGAAGGATCGTCCCGGCGGTGCGGCGCGCGGACGCAACGCGAAGCTCACCGAGGCGGAGGCCATTCGCCTGCTGGTCGCGCATCTCGTCGAAACGCGCGGCGTGAAGAAAGAGTGCGTCGTGGTGATGAGCAACGGCTATCGCGACGACACCTATCGCCTGACGGCCTTCAATCACTGCGAGCAGACGCGGATGGGAAAGTGGCAGGTGAGCGGGAGAACGGGGAAGGTGAAGCAGTAAAAAAAAACGCCGGCGAGGTCGCCGGCGTTTCGCGTCGATTCGGGTTCAGTTCTTCTTTTCGGGTTTCACTTCGTCGAGCGAGAGCACACCGTCGGAGTTCGTGTCCTTCGTGTTGAAGGTGCGCTCGGTGCCGCGCCATTCGTCGCGCGTGAGCTGGCCGTCTCCGTTGGTGTCCATCTTCTTGAAGCGCGCCTCGGCGGCCGCGCCCGGATCCTTGCGCGCAGGACGCTGATTGTCTTCGTCGGTGAGCTTGCCGTCGTGGTTGCGGTCGAGACGGGAGAAGGCTTCGTCGTCACCGGCGAACTCTTTGCGCGAGATCGCGCCGTCACCATCGGCGTCCTGTTTGTGCAGGCGATCTTCGCGCGTCTTCGGGCGGGTCATGGCATCTTCGAGCTCGGCGGGAGTGATGACGCCGTCGTAGTTCGCGTCATAGCGGTCGAACGCCGCGGGCGTGCCGCCGTACTCGGCGCGGGTGATCTTGCCGTCTTTGTCGTGATCGAACTTGTGAAAGGACGTCTTGACGTCCGCTTTCACCTGCGCCTGTTCCGCGGAAATCGCTTCCTGGGCGATGACGGGAACGGCCATACCGGCCACGAGCACGAGCGACGTCATGAGGGACTGGGTCTTGTTCAAAAGGGCCTCCGTTTCTGACTTCCGGACCTGTGACGCGAAGGGTACACGAATGGTTACGGGACGAGGCGGCCTCGTCCTGCGCGTCACCCGGAAGCGAGCGGCGGTTCCGTCAGCCGATGGCCGGCTCCACGGGCGGCGTGGCGGTTACCGCGCTCGCCCGGCGCATCGGCAGCGCGCCGGGATACGTCATCCGCCGCCACAGCCATTCGACCGGGCCGAAGCGGTAGCGATCGAGCCACCATTTGCTGGCCAGCACCTGCAGCGCGTAAATCACGATCGTCACCGGGAGCAGCAGCGCCGGTCCGGCCTGGCCGAAGAAGCCGAGTCCGTAGTTGTAGAAGATCAGCGTGCCGATCACCGACTGCAGCAGATAGTTCGTCAGCGCGGTGCGGCCGAGCGGTGCGAAGACGCGCAACCGCCGCTCCCACGCCGGCTGGTGCACGAGAACGATGATGAGGCAGACATAGCCGAGACTCAGCGCGGGCGTGGCGAAGATCGCCACGGTCCAGAGCAGCAGCTCGGTGAATTCGGTCGGCATCATCGGCGGCTCCGCGATCGCGCGGATCGCGGTGACGAGCACGTTCCAGGTGATGCCGAAGGCGAGTCCCCACAGCATGGCCCGCCGATAACGCGGCAGTTGCCCGGCGCTCGGAAAGAAAAAGCGCTTGCGCCATGCATAAACGCCGGTGAGGAAAAGGCCGAACACCTGGATGCCGAAGAACGGCAGGAAGCTCCAGTTGTACTGAATCACGTCCTGCATGCGCTGCTTCTGGATGTCGAGCCACGAGCCGTTCGCGTGGATGTTGGTGAGCTTCGCGAGCATCTCGCTCGTCGCCTCGGGGAACGGCGGTGGGCCGGCGTTGCCGAACGTCGCCGCGAGATAGAACAGCGTGATGAAGAGCAGCGGCGCGAAGAGGCAGCAGAGAGCCCAGATCACGACGGTCTTGTCGGCGCGCTTGCGGAAGAAGAGCAGCAGAAATCCGAGGAGCGCGTAGGCGAGCAGGATGTCGCCCCACCAGATCAGCATTCCGTGCACGAGTCCGAAGAAGAGCAGTACGCCGAGTCTGCGCGCATACGTTCGTCCGAACCCTCCGCTGCGCGACGCCGCGCGCTCGAACTGCACGGCGAAACCGACGCCGAAGAGGAACGCGAAGATGTTGATGAACTTCCCCTGGATGAATGTATCGATGAACGCCTGCGCGAGGCGGTCATGAAACGCGAGCCAGTACTTCGCGGGGGAGAAGTAGGCGGCCGCGGGACCGGCGAAGCCGCGGATGTTCGCGGCCAGGATTCCGAACAGCGCCATGCCGCGAAGGATGTCGAGCAACGCGACGCGCTCGTTCGAGGCGACGGGACGCAACGGCTGCGCCGGAACCGGGGCAGCAATGATCTCGGCAGGCGGAGCGGTGGCCGCAATGCTTTCTTCAGTCATTCTGTCTGTCCTCAGGGAAGGCTTCATTCTACGGGTTAAAGTACGCGCCGCACGCGGAAATGGATCCCCTCACGCACACACTCGTCGGCGCGAATCTGGCCGGCACCCGTCTCGGCGGGCGCACGCGACTGGCCGGGGCGGCGCTCGTTCTCGGCGCGAATCTGCCGGACGTCGACTCCATCCTCTACTTCACCGGTCACGAAGATCTGGCCCTCGGCTTTCGCCGCGGCTGGACGCACGGCGTGCTCGCGCTGCTCGTGCTGCCGTTCGTGCAGACCGCGCTGTTGCTGCTGTACGACCGCCTCCGTCCGCACGCGCATCGCCGCGCCAATCCGCGCTGGCTGCTGCTGCTCTCGGCGCTGGCGACCCTCACGCATCCCGCGCTCGACTGGCTCAACAACTACGGCCTGCGCTGGCTGATGCCGTTCGACGGCACCTGGTTCTACGGCGACTCGGTCTACATCATGGATCCGTGGCTCTGGCTGATCCTCGGCGTTGGCTGGCTCGCCAATCAACGACCGACGTTCTCGCTGATCACCGCATGGGTCGTCGTCTCCGCGCTGCTGCTCTACATCGTCTACGGCCGCTCGCCGCGCTACGTGCTGATCGTGACCGTCGTGGCGGCGATCCTGTTCGCGGCGATGTGGTGGCGCGCGCCGCGTCCGCTCGCGGGAGGGGCGCTGATTCTCGGGATCGTCTATGTCGGCGCGCGCATCGGCACGCATGCCGCGACCGAGCAGCGCGTTCGCGCGGAGATCGGCGCACCGGTGACGAAGCTGATGGTCGCGCCGCTGCCGATCGATCCGTTTCGCTGGGACGTGGTCGCGCAGACGGGCGACGTCTATCGCTTCGGCCGCTACTCGTGGCTCGATCGCTCGCTCACGCTCGATCCGCAGCGCCTGCCGGTCGCGAAAGACTCGCCCGAATGGCGCGCCGCGCAACGCGATCCGTCCGTGCAGGGG
Source organism: Thermoanaerobaculia bacterium (assembly GCA_036261885.1). GTDB lineage: Bacteria > Acidobacteriota > Thermoanaerobaculia > Gp7-AA8 > Gp7-AA8 > QHVT01. Next base: position 1,098,442 of record DATAJY010000013.1, read on the forward strand.
TTTCTTTCGTGGATGCGCTTTCCCTGGTACGAAGTCGAGCGCGATGCGCGCGGCACCCGCGTGCTGATTCACGATGCGCGTTATGCGGTGCGGAGACGGGCGGGCGGCGGTTTCGGGGGAGTGGTGGTCACTCTGCCGTGATGGTGTCGCGGGCGCGCCTGAAGCTCCGGCTCGGCCCGCGGTGCCGGCCCTGCCCGGCCGGCACCGCCCAGAAGGTAGGAGAGGGAATTGGGTTGAACGTTCTGCCACGCGCAGCGCGTTCGTGGGATGAGTATCGCGATCGCTGCTTACAGACTGCTTACCGGCGCGCCGTTTTCGCCTGCAGCGACGGCCCGGTGTTGTTCACTACCGGCGGCAGCGTGCGCAGGTAGCGATAGATCGCCTGAAGATCTTCGGTGCTCATTTTCTGGTACTGCTGCCACGGCATGTGCGAGCCCGGCAGGCCGGCGCCCGACTGAAAGCGCCCGACGAACTGCTCTTCGGACCACGACGCGATGCGTCCGGTGCGCGGCTCCGGCGTGAGGTTCGGCGTGACGAACACCTTCGAGGGATCGTGGTCGCTCTCCATCGCGAACCCGCCGGAGAACTTCGACGCCAGATACGAACCGGTCATCAGCGAACGCTGCGTGTGACAGGTCGCGCAGACGGCGACATTGTTCGCGAGGTACTTGCCGCGCTCCACGGTCGGCAGCGGCGCGGGACTCGTTTTCGGCGGCTCCGCCGACGGGCCCTGCGGCTCGATCACGAACGCCAGCAGCGCCTTGCCGACCAGGTTGAAGTTCGATTCCGGAATCGGACGCTGCACCGGTTTCTGCGAATAGAGGAACGAGATCAGCGCCTGCAGATCGGCGTCACTCATGTCGTGGAAATCCATGAACGGCAGGCCGGCGCGGTTGTCGTGACGCACGCCATAGCGGATGAAGCGCGCCAGCTCCCGCGGGGTCCGTCTGCCGATGCCGGTCTCCGGATCGGGGGTGAGATTCGGCGTGTAGACGACGCCGAACGGCAGGTCGAATTTCGCTCCGCCGGTGAGCGGCGGCATTCCGCCGCGATGCACTTCCGGCTTCTGCGAGTCATCGGTATGGCAACCGACGCAGTGTCCCGGACCGTACGCGATGTAACGGCCGGTCTCGATCACCCGCGGGTCGTTGCTGACGGTGATGTTCGGATACGGCGCGTCGAACGTGCGCTTCGAGCGCACGAGGATCACCGCGGTCAGTACGAGCAACAGCCCCGCGAGGACGGTGGCGGAGACGCCCAGAACCTTTCCGAGCTTCCGCATCATCGCTGCGGCTCCGTCTCACCGGTCAGCGCGACGAAAACCATCAGGGCCATTGCCATCAATCCGATTGCGGTCATGAGCGAGTTCCTTTTCTCCGTGCACTACGTGCGTCGTTGTGCCGCGGATTGAAAGGGATCGGGACTTACGGACCGCTTACTGGATGGAATGGTGGCGCTTACGACGTCAGCCGCTTGAGGAGCGAGCGGGTCTCCGGCTCCGGCTCCGCATCGAGCTCGCGCTTGAGCGCATCGGCGAGCCGGCGATAGACGCGCGAGGCACCGGCGTGGTCGCCCTCTTTCGTGAGAGCGGTCATGAGGTGACGCGCCGCTTCCTCGTCGAGCGGATCGAGCTCGACGAGGCGCTGCCACGTATCGACCGAGCCGGTCAGTCGCGCCAGCGTGGCCAGCGCATTCGCGTAGAGATCGCGAAGACGGTCGCGCACGTCGAGATACCACTCGCCGGCCGATGCATTGGCGAAGAAGTCGCCGTGATAGAGCTCGACCGCTCGCGATAAACGCGCCGCATCGCGCGCGCGAATGGCCGCTTTCGCCTCGCGCTCGAACGCCACCGCATCGAAGTCGATGCCGGGCTTGAGGACGTACGACTCGCCGCGCGCGATCACCCAGTCCGCATCACCGAGCGCTTTGCGCAGCCGATGCACGGTCACGTGGAAGTTGTTGCGCAGCTTCGCCGGATCGGCGTCCGGCCACAACGCCACGCCGATCTGCTCCTTCGTCGCGCCGTTCGGATGGAGCAGGAGAAAGAGCAGGAGATCGCGCGGCGAACCGATGTCGACCGGCTTGCCGTCGCGCTCCACTTCGAGCGGCCCCAGCGCGCGCACGAGGAGCGGCGGGGCACCGGACGCGCGATCGATCGCGTCGTCCGCGAGCGAGACCATCTGGTCATACGCCATCGCCGCGCCGGAAGCGAGGGCGATGCGCAGACGCTGATCGTCGAGCGCCTCGCGAATGCGTTCATCCTTCTGTTTCTCGAATGCGCTCGGGCGCGCGGCCCGTGCGCCGAGGTGCATCCACGCGGCGGAGGCGGCCGCGAGAAGACGCGTGCCGGTTTCGGCATCGCCGGTGTCGAGCAACGCGAGACCGATTCCTTCCACCGCCTGCGTCAGGCCCCAGCGATCGTCGGCATCGCGATGCAGATCGAGCGCGCGGCGAAAGTGGCGCAGCGCTTCGTCGCGCTTGCGCTCGTGCAGCGCGAGATGGCCGAGCACCGTCAGCGGATGCGCGATGGCCGGCTTGCTGGCGGTGCGCTCTCCGATCGCCAGGGATTCCTCGAACGCCGTCCGCGCCTCGGCCAGATCGCCGCGCAGTTGAGCCGCCAGCCCCGACCAGTAGAGCGAGATCGCGAGAGTCAGCGGCGCGTCGAGCCGGGCGAGGCTCTGCGCTTCCGCGAACGCTTCCTGCGCCGCCTCGTGATCGTTCTCCGCGAACGCGAGCGCGGCGCCGCGCAGCGTGAGCGGCATCGGCAGCGCATCGGGCTCGTGGGCACGCCGGAACTCCACGATCGCTTCATCGATCAACGGAAGCACCGCCTCCCAGTCGCCGCGCCACGCCGCGATGTTTCCGGCGGCGACGATCGCCCGCGCGCGAATGAGGGCCTCCGCATCGGTGCGCCGCGAGAGCGCCGCGGAGACGCGTCGATGTGCTTCGTGAAACTGCCCGCGCGCAAACCAGTACCAGTGCAGCGCGGTGACGAAACGCAATTCGAGATTCGGATCGTGCTCGGCCCATTCGAGTGATGCGCGGATGTTGCTCAGCTCTTCATCGAGCGAGGCCAGTGTCGGAGGATCGACGGCACCGGCGAAGAGTTTCGGCTCCGCGCGCGCGACGAGCTCGAAGAAGTAACGCGCGTGGCGCTCGCGCAGCGTTTCGCGCTCGCCCGACTGTTCGAGTTTCTCCACCGCGAACTGCCGCACGGTATCGAGCAGGCGATACCGCGGCGTCTCGAAGAGCACGAGCGATTTGCCGACCAGCGACGGCAGCAGCTCGAGAACGTCAACTTGTTGATCACTGCAGACCGCCTCCGCCGCTTCGAGCGTGAAGCTGCCGCCGAACGCGCCGAGACGGCGCAGGAGCACCTGCTCGTCGTCGGAGAGCAGGCGATAGCTCCAGTCGATCGTTTCGCGAATGGTGCGATGCCGCGGCAGCGTGCGCGAGCCGGCCGCGAGCAGGCGGAACGCATCGTCGAGGCGCTCGGCGATCTGCGCGAGCGAAAGCGATTTCACGCGAGCGGCCGCGAGCTCGATCGCCAGCGGGATGCCGTCCAGCCGGCGGCAGATCGCGGCCACCTCGCCGGCGTGGCCGGTGAACGACGGCAACGCGGCGCGGGCGCGCGTTTCGAAGAGCAGGACCGCGTCTTCGTCGGAGAGCGGTGGCACGAGCCACGTCTGCTCGCCGATGAGGCCGAGGGTCTCGCGCGACGTCGCCAGGATCACGGCCGCGGGACAACCGCGCAGCACGACGTCGGCCACTTCCGCCGCCGCGTGCACGAGATGCTCGCAGTTGTCGAAGACGAGCAGGATCGCCCGGTCGCGGATCGTATCGACCACGACCTGCGGCACGTCGACGGCCGGCAGATCGCGAACGCCCAACGCCGTCAGCACCTGTTGCGCGATCAGTTCGGGATCGGTGAGCGGCGCGAGATCGACCCACACCGCATCGTCGAAACGCGATGCCGTGCGATGCGCAAGCTCGAGCGCCAGCCGCGTCTTGCCGCTGCCACCTGCGCCCGTGATGGTCAGCAGACGCGCCGAGCCGAGCAGACGCTCGGTTTCTTCGAGCTCGCGCGCGCGTCCGAGAAGGGGAGTGAGGGGAGCGGGGAGCGACATTTGCTGGTCGAGGATGCTAGCGCATGCGAGCGGGAGTCGGTGGTCGGGAGTCGGGAGTCGGGAGAACGAGAAACCGTGGGAGGGCGGCGGCCTCCCGACCACCGACTCCCGACCACCGACTCCCAAACCTTGACAAAGTCCAACTCCAGACCTACTCCATTAGGCATGCCCCAGATGGACGTGGTCGAGGTGCTGGCGCGGCACGGGATTCAGCCGTCGGCGCACCGCGTGGCGGTCGCGCAGTACGTGCTGATGACGGAGGAGCATCCGTCGGCCGATACCGTGTGGGCGCGGGTGAAGGCGCGCTTTCCGATGATCTCGCGGGCCACGGTCTACAACACTCTCAATCTGTTCGTCGAAAAGGCGCTGTTGCGCGAGCTGCATCTCTCCCCCGAGTCGGTGGTCTTCGATCCGAACATGGAGCGTCACCATCACCTCATCGACGAGGACAGCGGCCGCATTTACGACGTGCCGTGGACGAGCGTCGAAGTCTGCAACGTTTCGAACGTGGCCGGCTTCGAGATTCGCGACTACCAGGTGGTCATGCACGGGCGGAAGCGGCGGGCCCGCAAGTAGCGCTTCTCTTTTTTTCTGAAGTAGTTAGACGTCGTCTAATCGCTGACGACGTCAAGTCGAGAAAGGAGTGACACGGGACATGGATCTGCAGAACAGCAAGACGTTCGTCAATCTCAAGGAGGCCTTCGCCGGCGAGTCGATGGCCAACCGCCGCTACCTCTATTTCGCCCGCCAGGCCGACGTGGAAGGGCATCCCGATCTGGCCGGACTCTTTCGCGATACCGCCGAAGGGGAGACCGGTCACGCGCACGGCCACCTCGATTACCTCCGCAAGGTCGGCGACCCCGCCACCGGTCTTCCGATCGGCGAGACGAAGCTGAATCTCAAGGCCGCCATCCACGGCGAAACGCACGAGTACACCGACATGTATCCCGGCATGGCCAAGACCGCGCGCGATGAAGGATTCGACGAGATCGCCGACTGGTTCGAGACCCTCGCCCGCGCCGAGAAATCGCACGCCGGCCGATTCCAGAAAGGCCTCGATACGCTGTGATTTGGTTGATGGTTGATGGTTGATTGTTGATGGGAGGCCCCCGCGCCGCCCATCAACTGCGCCGCACCTCAACGCGCCATCCGTCGCATTCATCACCATCAACGATCAACCATCAACGATCAACCATGAATCGTCGTACGAATCGCATCGACCGCTCCACGATCCTCGACCTCGGGGATTACGAACGGCAACGCGAAACGCTCCGGCCGCGCGCGATTGCCGCGCGGTCGGTGCGTCGCGTCGCCCTCGGGCCGAACGCCACCGTCGCCTTCGAAAATCGCGAGACCGTCGCGTATCAGATCCAGGAGATGCTGCGCGCCGAGCGCATCGCGAAAGAAGCGGAGGTGCAGCACGAGATCGACACCTACTCCGATCTCCTGCCGTCTCCCGACGAGCTCTCCGCGACCGTCATGTTCGAGTTCACCTCGCCCGATACGCGCGCGCTCCGCCTGCACGAGCTGGTCGGATTCGAGGAACATCTGAAGCTCGATGTCGAAGGCGCGGGCGTGGCCCAGGCCTACTTCGATCGCCGCCAGCTCGACGCCGATCGCATCAGCGCCGTGCAGTTCGTCCGCTTCCCGCTCAATGACGCGCAACGCCACGCGCTCGCGGCGGGCGTGCGCGTGACATTGCTCGCCGATCATCCGAGGTACGTGCATGCGGCGGCGTTGAAGCCGGAGACCGCGCGTGCGCTCGCCACCGACCTCCAGGAGGCGTGATGCTCTACGACATCCGCGACCCGCGTTACTGGGATGAAGCGGAGCTCGAGAAGGAGATGCGCCGCGTCTACGACGTCTGCCATCTCTGCCGCATGTGCTTCAGCTATTGCCCGTCGTTCCCGTCGCTGTTCGATGCGATCGACCGGCACGAGGCGGCGGGCGAGGGCGAAACCGATGCGCTGACGAAGCCGGAGATGCAGAACGTCGTCGATCTCTGCTGGCAGTGCAAGCTCTGTTACGTGAAGTGCCCGTACACGCCGCCGCACAAATTCGCGGTCGATTTCCCGCGGCTGCTCATGCGCGCGAAGCTCGTGAATGCAAGACGCGACGGCGTGAAGTTTCGCGAGCGGGTGCTCGCCGATCCGGATCGCCTCGGGCGCCTCTCGAGCGGAGCGTTCGCGGCGCTTGCGAACTGGGCCAATCGCCGGCCGCTTCTGCGACGGGCGCTCGAAAAACTGCTCGGCATTCATCGCGATCGCCGCTTGCCGTCGTACGCCAGGACGACGTTCGCGACGTGGAATCGACGTCGAACGAATCGCCGTACCGAAGGGGAGAAGGTCGCGCTCTTCGCGACCTGTTCGGTCGACTACAACTTCCCGCAGGTCGGCGTGGCCGCGGTGCAGGTGCTGGAACGCAACGGCAAATGCATCGAGACGCCGAACGTCGTCTGCTGCGGTCTTCCCGCGCTCGACGGCGGCGATCTCGACGCGGCGGTGGCGAAGATCTCGCGCAATGTCGACACGCTGCTGCCGTACGTGAATCAGGGCCTGCCGGTGCTCGTGCTCGCGCCGTCGTGCGGCATGACCATGAAGCAGGAGTGGCCGGAGCTCGTGCCGACCGACGACTGCCGGCGCGTGGCCGCGGCGACCCTGGACCTCGGCGAATTTCTGGCGAAGGAAAAAAACGCCGGCCGCCTCGATCTCAACTTCACGAACGCGCAGGGCTCGATCGCGTATCACGTTCCGTGTCACCTCCGCGCCCAGAACATCGGCCAGCCGTTCCGCGGCATTCTCGAAGCCGTGCCGGGCACGAACGTCCAGCCGATCGAGCAGTGCTCCGCCTTCGACGGCACGTGGGGAATGAAGAAGGAGTACTACGCCACCTCGCGCAAATGCGCCGGCAAGCTCTGCAGCGCCATCACCCGCACCGGGGCCGACAAGGTGATCTCCGACTGCATGCTGGCCGGCCTGAACGTCGTCGAAGAGACCGGACGACAGCCGGTGCATCCGATCGAAGTGCTGCGCGATGCGTACGGGATCAAAGCGGGTTCGTGAGCGCCTGACCTCACGCCCCGCTTTTCTCGCCGATCGAAGGTAGGGATTTCCTTCCGGGCGTCTCTCCTCGTATATGCCGACATCACCGAACGTCCTTCTCTTCATGGTCGATGAGCTGCGGTATCCCACTGTCTACGACAGTCCGGAGCTCAAAGCATGGATGGGTGAGAACCTCGTGGCGCAGCGTGCGTTTCGCGCGCAGGGACTCGAGTTTCATCGCCATTACATCCAGTCTTCGGCGTGTGCACCGAGTCGCACGTCGATCTTCACCGGGCAGTACCCGACGCTGCACGGCGTGTCGCAGACGGACGGGATGGGGAAGACGGCGTGGGATCCGGGGATGTCGTGGCTCGATCCGAACACGGTGCCGACGATGGGAGACTGGTTTCGCGCGGCCGGATATCGCACGTATTACAAAGGCAAATGGCACATCTCGCACGCGGACATCGAGATCCCGGGCCAGCACGCATCGCTGATGACGACGCGCGACGATGGTTATCCGATTCTCGAGAATGTCGACATTTACAAAGCGGCCGATCGTCTCGATGACTTCGGATTCAACGGCTGGATCGGTCCCGAGCCGCACGGTGCGTCGAAGGCGAATTCGGGCTGGGTGCGCGATCCCGGCTACATGCATCAGGCGGCCACGCTGATCGACGATCTGGAGGCGAGTGAAGACGGCCGGCCGTGGCTGCTCGTGAATTCGTTCGTCAATCCGCACGACATCGTCTTCTTCGGCCTCATGTGGGCGGCGAAGTTCAATCTGCCGTATCCGGAGCCGGACCAGGTGCCGGGCATCGCCGCCCCGCCGACCGCGAACGAAGACCTCCTGACGAAGCCGTCGGCGCAGCGCAGCTACGTCAGCACGTATCCGCAGATGTTCCTGCCGCAGCCGACCATCGAGCTCTATCGCCGCTTCTATTACTTCCTGCAGATCAACGTCGAGAAGTACATCCTTCACGTCTACGAACGTCTGAAGCAGTCGCGCTTCTTCGAGAACACGATCGTGGTCTTCACCACCGATCACGGGGAGATGCTCGGGGCGCACGGCGGCATGCATCAGAAGTGGTACAACGCGTACGAGGAGACGATTCACGTTCCTCTCATCATCACCAGCCCGCTGTTCGGCACCACGCCGCGCAGCGAAACGGCTCTCACCTCGCACGCCGATCTCACACCCACGCTTCTCGGCCTCTGCAACGTCGATGTCGAGCGTGCGGCGATGGAGCTCGCGCAGTCGCACACCGAAACGCATCCGCTGGTCGGGCGCGATCTCTCGGGCGTCGTGCGCGGCACGAGCAGCGTGCCGAACGATCCGGTCTTCTTCATGACCTACGACGATGTGAGCCAGGGCTTGAGCCAGATCACCGGCAACCGGCAGTGGGATTCGGTGACGACGCCGAACCAGGTGGAGACGGTGGTGGTGCAGCTCGGCGAGACACTCTGGAAGTACACGGAGTATTCGCAGCGCTACGCGACGCCGTACGCGGGGCTGATCGCCAATGAGGATCTGCTCGCGAAGCTGCAGCCGGTGAGCACGGCCACCGAGTACGAGATGTACGACCTGAGCGGCGATCAGCTCGAGCAGTTCAACATCGCGGAAGATCCTGCCTACGCGGAGACGCGCGCGCAGCTGCAGGCCATTCTCAACGAGCAGCGCGCGAAGAAGTGCCTCACGCCGCGCACCGATCAGGGGGTCGTGCGCGCCGGCGGCGAGGGGAGCGTGGTGATCGACATCCCGTCCGGATTACAGGATCGGGTCACTCCCAGCGGACCGCTTCTGCAAGCATGATCCCCGAGGCTTCGTCGACGACCGAACGGACGATGTGTGTGCCGTCCGGGGTGACGGCGAACGTCTCGGGGACGTCATCGTCGACGAGAAGGGCGCGGCGCGTCGCGGACGTGTCGCGCCCTGGTTCGAAGTCCTGGGCGAAGATGCCGATGCGGCCCTGCTCGTCGCCGGCGCGGAAGGCGATGGTGTGCGTCGCGCCGATCCAGCGCGCGCGGATCATGCCGACGTTCAACCCCGAAAGGAGCGTGAACACCGCTCTGTCGCTGACGCGCACGATCGACACGGCGCCGGTGCCGCCGGGCTCGAAGCGCTGATAGACAACATATTGTCCATCGGCCGAAACCTCCGGATGCGCCGCTTCCGCTTCGATGACCAGCTCCGCTTTGCCGCCGTCGCGCGGCACGCGCGAGATGCCGTCGGGCCGGGTCGGATTCGACGAGTCGTAGTAGATCCAGCCGCCCGTTGCAGGGAGCGACGGATTCTCCGCATCGCCGTCGTGCGTGAGTTGTTGTGGCGATGCGCCGTCCGCGGTGGCGCGCCATACCTCGAAATGGCCGCCGCGATTCGAGCTCCAGTAGAGCGTCGTGCCGTCGGCGGAAAGGATGGGATCCCAATCAATGGCCTCGTGGTCGGTCAGCCTGCGTACGCCGCCGCTGTCGAGCGCGAGCTCCCACACATCGGCACTCCCGCCGCGATCGCTGGCGAAGACGATGGCCCGGCCGTTCTTCACATACGACGGCTGCCGATCCATGCTCATCCCGTGCGAGAGCCAGCGCATCGCGCCGCCGTTCCACTCCTGCAGATTCTGCCGCGTCAGGTCCTCGGAGAAGACGAGTCGTCCCGGGCCGGCCACGTCGATCGTGTCGGCGGCACCGTGCGGGTAACGCAGCAGCACGCGGGACCGCTCATCCGTCACGTCCTGCAGAATCACCGACGCGCCGCCGCTGCGACGGAGCACGTCGTCGAGCTGCGAGTAGACGATCGATTCGGCCGCCACCCAGGCCACGCTCGACACGCGCCCGTGCGCTTCCTCGCGCGCGAGCAGGCGGCGATTGCCCGACGAGAGATGAATGAGCAGCACCGCGCCGCCGATGCTCGCGCGCGGATGCTGCGTCACCGCGATCCATTCGCGTTCCGGCGACCAGCGCGGCGACGTCAGCTCATCGCGCGAGGAGGCGGCGAGCTCGCGCACGTTGGCGCCGTCGCTGCGGGCGATGCAGAGCGTCGAGAAGCGTTCCCGGTCGATGCGATTGCGGATGAACGCGATCTCGCTCCCGTCGGGCGACCAGTCGGCGTCGAACGCATCATCGAGCACCTTGCGCGGCTCGCCGCCGAGCACCGCCACGCGATAGAGCGCGTTGCGTCCGTTCTCCGCGCGCGTGAAGAGGATCGACGTGTGATCGGGAGAGAAGCGCGGCGCGGAATCGGCGGGACCGGCCGTGATGGCCACCTCGGTTCCGTCGGCTAGTTGCTTGATCCAGATGCGGCTGCGGCCGTCGCGCATCGAAACGAACGCGATCAGCTTGCCGTCCTTCGACGACGCCGGTGCGGAGTCGCGGCCGGAGCTCGTGAGCGTGCGCAGGCGCGGCGGATCGGGATGCTCGCGCTCGAACATGCCGCGGGCCACGAGCGCGGCGACGATCAGCCCCGCGAGAATCACGCCGAGGGCGATCAGTCGCGTACGGACGTGCGGCAGCGCCGGCATCGTCATCCGGCGCGGTTTCGGAGTGGTCGTGCCGATCGCTTTGGTCGCGCTTTCGAGAGCGAAGGCGAGATCGTGCGCGGTGGCGAAGCGCCGCGACGGATCCTTCTGCAGACAGCGGCGCACGATGTCGGCGGCCGCCTCCGGAACGTCCGCGGGCAACTCCGGCGCTTCGTCGAGCAGGATCTTGTGCATGATCTCGACGTGCGTCCCCGCGTGAAACGGCACGCGGCCGCTGAGCATCTCGTACAGCACCACGCCGTGCGAGAAGATGTCGGAACGGGCATCGAGCGCGTCGCCGCGGGTCTGTTCGGGCGACATGTAATGCGCGGTGCCGATCACCAGGCCGGGCTCGGTGCGCAGCGCCGTCGTCTCGGGCGCATCGACATTCGACAGACGTGCTTTGGCGACGCCGAAGTCGAGGATCTTCACCCGTTCGTCGCGCGTGATGAAGATGTTCTCCGGTTTGAGATCGCGGTGGATGAGACCTTTCTCATGCGCGGCCGCGAGACCGTTTGCGATCTGGATGGCGTACGTCAGCGCGCGACGCGTGCCGAGGCGGCCGCGGTCGAGATGATCGCGGAGCGTTCCTCCTTCGAGCAGCTCCATGACCAGATACGGCGCGGTGCCTTCGGCGACCGGCACGGAGCCGACGTCGTAGAGCGCGCAGATGTTCGGATGACTGAGTGACGAGGTGACGCGCGCCTCGCGCTCGAAGCGGTGGCGGAACTCGGGATCGGACCAGCGCGACTGCGGGAGCACCTTGACCGCGACGTCGCGATCGAGACGCGTATCGACCGCGCGGAACACGTGACCCATTCCGCCGGAACCGATCTCGTCGACGAGTTGATACGGTCCGAGCCGCGTGCCGCGCGCGAAGAGCATGCCGAAGTGGAGGGATGGTAACCCGGCTCGCGTGCCGGGCCGCGTCCGGTCATTCCATCCACTGCGACGCTTCGTCTTCGGGAACGCGGCGGATCTGCCGCGGGCGGGCTTCCCTCATGATCCGGTCGAGCAGCCCGTCGGCATTGGTGGCCACGAGCACGCGCAGATGATTGCGGTGAATGATGCGCATCGTCGGCGTTTCGCCGTCGTCGGAAGCGATGGTCAGAAGTACCGCGACATCGACGCGCGGCAGCGTTTCGAACGCAAAACTGAGGAGTCCCACACCACGGTGTGTGTTTTGGAGGGCAAATCCCTACCCTGAGACCGTGAATTCGGCGCCGGTGTCATCCCATGCTGACGCACGGGATGACACTCGATCGGACTCACGGCGTGGTGGTTCCGCTGGTGCTGGTCGTCGTTCCGGTCGTCGTTCCGGTCGTATCGACGGGCGGTGTGCCGCTCGCGGTCGAGATCGTGATCTTCGTCTCTTCCCCTTTCGTGCGGTGATCGGCGACCGGGCAGTAGAGCGTGTAGGTGCCGGGCTTGAAGTTCACGTCGACGGTGGCCGACTGTCCCTGCGGGATCGAGTCGCCCGCGGCGCGGCTGATGCCTTCTCCTTCGATGAAGAGGTTGTGCACTTCCTTGCCGGCGTTCTCGACGGTGATGACGGCTGGTCCGGGCGGGATGGTCTCGCCGCGGACGGCGATGCTCCCTTCGGTGACGACGGCGAGCACGGTCGTGCCGGCCACGACGTCCGGCACGAGTGCGGTGCCTCCGGGGGAGCCGGGATGCGTGGCGCTCACGGTCTCGGTGGTCTCCATCGTGTCCGACGCGGCGCTGCCGGTGGCGGTCTCGCTGTTGTTCTTGCACGCGGCGAAAACCAGGCAGCTACTGATGAGTAAAGCGGTGACTGCGTTCTTCATGCGGGCGTGAATTGCAAAAGACGGACTCACGATTCGGCTTTGCCGACCTTCACGTCGTCACCGACCACGTCCTGCACGTAGAGCATCTTCGTGGTGACGAGCACGACCGCGAGGAGCGGTTCGGCGATGAGCATGCCGAGCACGCCGAACACGACGCCGAGCGCGGAGACGGCCACGACGGTGAGCACCGGCGGGATGTCGAGCCGTTTCTCGAGCAGCAGCGGTGTGATGACGTTTCCTTCGAGCTGCTGCACCACGAGATAGAGGATCGCCACGTAGAGCGCTTTCTGCGGAGAGTCGACCAGCGCGATTCCGATCGCCGGGACGGCGCTCGCGAACGGTCCGAAGAACGGGATGAACTCGAGCAGTCCCGCGAGCAGGCCGAGCGCGGCTGCGCCTTTGACCTGCAGCAGCGCCAGCCCGACTCCGGTGATGACGCCGATGGCTACCATCGCCAGGAGACGCGCGATCAGCCACTGGCGGAGCGTGTCGCGCAGCGTGGAGACGACTTCTTCCGCGCGCTCGCGATTCCGTTGCGGCACGAGATGCAGCAATCCTTCGCGATAGAGGCCGGGCGTGGCGCCGATGTACATCGCGATGAAGAGAACGATGATCACGCCGGCCGCGGCCGCGAACGTCGACGAGAGAATGGGGAAGAGAAACTTTGTTGCGCCGCGAAGCTCGTGTCCGAGCTGGGCGGCCAGCCCCTCGCGTTTCTGTTGCGATGCGCCGGCCGGCTGCGGATTGCCGAGAATGGCCTTCGCGGGCGTGCGGTCGAGCCAGCGGTCGATCTCTTCGACCGACTTCGGCAGTTCGCGCGTGAGCTCTCGCGTCTGCTCGCGAATGGTCGGCGCGGTGAATGCGCCGATTCCGATCAGCAGTCCGAGCCCGAGCAGAATCACGAGCGGCGCGCCGAACGCGCGTTTGATCCGGAGGCGCTCGAGATGATCGGCAGCGCGCGCGACGGCGAGGCCGAGGAGCACGCCGAGAAACGTGACGATGAAGATCGCGCGCGCGATCCAGAGGAATTGCAGCGCGAAGATCAGGCCGAGAACGACGGCCGCGGCGCGAAGAGCGGTCTTCGTGGAGAGTTCCACGAAGAAGGGGCTGGAGCAGTTGTCATGCCGCCTGAGCTATTGATGCCGCGCGAGCACGCCGTCGAGCGCGAGATACATGCCGGCGAGCTGTTCGCGCGTCGCGGGATCGCCCGCGGCGAGACGCGCGAGGAGCGTGTCGCGCGAGGCCATCCACGTCGTCAGCGTGTTGCGCGTGCGCGGCTGGTCCTCGAGCGGATATTGATCGAGCACTTCGCCGCAGCCGTTGAAGAAGGTCTTCGCCGCTTCGGCCGCCGAGGCGTAGTTGTTGCGCATCGCCTCGTGGCTGGCCACGCCGAGTCTCCGGTGCAGCTCCGTGAGCGCATGTTCGCGCTGCAGCGTCGCCAGTGACTCCTGCGTGCGGTGAAGTGCGAGACGTTGGGGGATGTAGCCGCCGCCGAATGCGCCGGCGAGCAGAAGCACCACGAGCATGAAGTTGCGGAAGCCATGCGTCGCCTTCGGCGGTGCTTCGACTGCGGTTTCTTGCATGAGAGGAGAGTACCGCGTTCTAGACGATCTCGCGCAACGTGGCCGCGAGCGTCGCCGGATCGACCGGTTTCTTCAGGTACGCATCGAAGCCGCTGTTCAAGGCGCGCTCGCGATCCTCGGGGCGGCCGAACGCGGTCAGCGCCACGATCGGCAGATCGGGATGACGCGAGCGCAACTCCTTCACGAACATGTAGCCGTCTTCGCCCGGCATGGCGATGTCGCAGACGATCGCATTCGGCAGCTGTTCCCGCAGGCGCTCGCGCGCCTCGGCCGCGGAGCCGGCGGTGAGGACGGCGGCGCCGGAGCGGCGCAGAATCGCGGTCAGCACATCGAGGGTCATGCTCTCGTCGTCGACCACCAGCACGGTCATGCCGGCCAGCGACGGCAGCTCTTCGAGCGTGCGCGTTTCCGCCGGACGTTCCTCGATGCGCGCGGGGAGGGCCGGAAAGTCGACGACGAACATCGCGCCGTGACCGCGCCCCTCGCTGTGGGCGGTGATCCGTCCCCGGTGCAGGTCGACGAGATGACGCACGATCGTCAGCCCGAGGCCGATGCCGCCGTGTGCGCGTGTGGTCGAACTGTCCTGTTGACGGAAACGCTCGAAGACGTGGGGAAGGAAATCGCGATCGATGCCGATCCCGCTGTCCTTCACTGCCACCGAAACGCTTTCCTGCGTGCACGACACACGCACGAAAACCGTGCCGCCGCGATCGGTGAACTTGATCGCGTTCGTCAGCAGATTCCAGATGATCTGCTGCAGGCGTCCGCTGTCGCCGGAGATCGGCGGCACGGATGGCGGATAGCTGGTGAAGATCTCGATCGCCTTCGCCGCCGCGGTGGGGCGGACGGTGGCGAGTGCCGCCTCGGTGACTTCGCGCAGATCGACCGGCGTGTGCTCGATGCGCATCTTGCCGGCCATGATTCGCGACATGTCGAGGATGTCTTCGATCAGCTGCATCTGCACGGTGGCGCTCTTCTCGATTGCGTTCACCGCCTCGACCGACTCGCGTGGCGACATGCCGAGTTGCAGCATGCGCGCCCAGCCGAGGACGGCGGTCATCGGCGTGCGCAGCTCGTGCGACAGCGTCGCGAGGAAGTCGTCCTTGGCGCGATTCGCGGCGCGCGCTTCGCCGTACAGCCGCGCGTTCTCGATGGCCACACCGGCGCGGCGTGCGAGCTCGTCGGCGAAGCTGATGTCGGGCTCGAAGAAACGGGAGTCGGAACGGACGAACGTGATGGCGCCGAGGATGTGACCCTGCGAGGCGCGCAGCGGCGCGACGACGTACGCGTGCAGACCGAGGCGGCGCATGATGTCGCGATGCTCCTCGTCGCGCGCGGCGCGGTCGAGCAGCTCCACCGGAATCTCGGCCATCCAGTCGGTGCGGCCGGTGCGGATCACGCGCGCGACCGTGTCGGTCTCGGGATGCGGCGGATAGCGGCGGTGGAACTCCTGCGCCAGCTCGATCTTGGCCGGATCGATGTGCGCGACCGCGAGACGGCGCGTGACGCCGGTTTCATCGACGATGTCGATCGCGCACCAGTCGGCGAAGTCGGGCACGGCCAGTTGCGCGACCGTGGTCAGCGTCGTTTCGTAATCGAGCGACGAGGCGAGAAGATCGCTGGCGCGCGCGAGAAAATGCAGCTTGTCTTCCGAGGTCTTGCGATCGTGTACGTCGATCGACGTGCCGACCCATTCGAGCGGCTCGCCGCGTTCGTCCAGCACCGGCACGCCGGTGGCGGCGAACCAGCGATACGAGCCGTCGGCCATGCGCAGGCGGTACTCGCGCATGAACGGCTTGCGTGATGCGGTGGCCTCGGCCCAGGCGCGCAGCGTCGGCTTGCGATCATCCGGATGAATGGCGTTTGCCCAGCCGCCGTGGCGCACCTCTTCCTGGCTCTGGCCGGTGATCTCGCGCCACCCCTGAAGATCGTCGAGCACTTCGCCGTTCGGATGTGCGAGCCAGAGCGCCTGCTTGGTCGGCGCGGCGAAGACGAGCGTCTTGTAGCGCGCGCGTTCGCGCTGCAGCGCCTCGTAAAGCCGCGCGTTGTCGATGGCCACTGCCGCCTGCGCGGCGATCGCCTCGACGATGCGCTCTTCGGTCTCGCCGAAGACACCGACCTCGCTGTGCCCGAAGAACAGACCGCCGAGCACCTGTCCGGAGCGCGAGATCACCGGCACGGCGAGGTAGCTGACCACCGGCAGATGCCCTTTCGGCATGCCGTAGTACGGCTCGTTGTGGCCGTATCGCGGGTCTTTGCGGATGTCGTCGCTGCGCACCGTGGCGGTGCCGTCGAACGTCGGCGCGAAGACGGCCGTGTTGCGCGGCATCGGAAAGCGGGAGAACGCCTCGCGCGGCACACCGGAGATCGTGTAGAGCATGTACGACTCTCCGGCCGCGCTGACCACGTTGTAGAAGAACGCGCCGAACTGCGCGCCGGTCATCTGCGTGGCGGCATCGGTGACGGCCTGAACGACACGCTCCAGATCGAGCTCGCCGGAGACGACGCGCGCGGCCTCCGCGAACTGTTCGAAGGGTGTGGCAGGAATCGTCATCCGAAGGTGGAACCGGACAAATGCAGTTGGTGTGCCTCGGTTCGCTTCTGTGCGAGGATGCGCGACTCGAATGCGCGCTCTGTTCGTGTTCGCCCATCAGGATGACGAGATCGCGGCGGCGACGCGGATCGCGCATCTCGTTCGCTCCGGCGCGGAGGTGGTGGTCGCGTTTCTGACCGACGGGGAGGGGCGGAACGCGAGCTCCGTCGTCCGCGACGAGGAGAGTCGGATCGTGCTGACACGGCTCGGCGTCTCGCTCGCGCACGTGCACTTCCTCGGCTCGGAGCATCGCATTCCCGATGGGAAGCTCGTCGAACATCTCGACCGTGCGCTGGCGCTGCTCGATGCGCGCATCACCGGCGTGGTCGACGAAGTGTGGTGTCTCTCGTGGGAAGGGGGACATCACGATCACGACGCCTCGCATCTCGTGGCACTCGCGTTCGCGCGCAGGCGCGGCATCGACGCGGTGTACGAGGTGCCGCTCTATCAGGGCTACAAGCTGCGCGGCCCGCTGTTTCAGACGTTGAAGCCTCTGCCGGTGGGGGCGCCGTGGAGCGGGCGGGTCATCGAGATCCGCGAAGGGCTGCGCGTCGCCGCGCTGTGTCGTTTCTATCGTTCGCAGCGCAAGACCTGGCTCGGTCTTCTGCCGGCGGCGCTGGTGCGCCTCGTTTTCGGACATCGGGAGTGGTCGCGTCGTGCCGACGCCGGACGCGTGCGCGAGAAGCCGCACGACGGCGTCCTTTTCTACGAGCGACGTTTTGGTGTGCCGTGGGCAGAATTCGAACGGCATGCTCGCGTGTTCATCGAGCGACTCTGAGAGAGAGCCCTCGAACCCATGACCCATTTCCTGCGTGGTGCTGCACTGCTCTTCGTCTGTCTGCCCGTTTTCGCCGGAGGATTTCAACAGTTCCCGCTGGGACGAACGGTTCCGCTCGGCGTCACCGACATCGCCGCCGATGACGGCTTCGCGTGGGTCGCACCGGAAGATGCGACCGTCCTGACGAAGGTCGATCTCGACGGCAACGTGACGGAGAGCTTCGACATCGCCGCGCCGTTCGGTGCGCAGGCGATCGCGCTCGATCCGACCGATCACGGCGTCTGGTGGGCCGACGGATTCAGCGCCGGGGTCATCACCGGTGCCGGCGTGCAGACGCATTGGGATCTCGCCGGTGCGAATGAGATCGACGTCGAAGACCTCATCATCGGTCCCGATGATTTCATCTGGATCGCGCGTGAAACTCAGCTCGTGCGCCTGTCGCGGAGCGGCACGATGCAGACCTTCAACATCCTCGCGACCGGGCTGGCCGCGGGACCGGACGGCAACGTCTGGTACGCGTCGGAAGAAGGAGACTCGATCGGCAAGATTACGCCCGCCGGCACGGTCACCGACTATCCGCAGAACGTCGCCGGCGAGTTTCCGCTGCGCATCACGAAGGGTACGGACGGAAAGCTCTGGTTCACGACGAGCACCGGCCGCGTGCGCGGCATCACCACGGCCGGCGCGGTGGTCAGCACGTTCAACGGCGGCGCGGTGCTCGACATCGCCGCGGGTGAAGACGGCCTGTTGTGGTGGTACGACGCCACGCCCGCGCTGAAGAAATTCAATACGACCACGAACAGCGTCGACGGGACCTATCCGGTGAACGCCGCCGCCGCTCCGCTCGGACCGCTCTCCGCCTCGAGCGATGGCGTCTGGTGGGGAAGTGAGGAGTTCCGGATCGGCCGCGTTTCGTACGCCGGCGCCACGCTGGAGAAAACGTTTCGTCCCGTCGCGATGCGGCCGGTCTCGCTCTCCGCATCGGCGACGCATCTCTGGTACTCGGCGCCGGAAGACGATCAGGCGGGCTACATGGGCATCGACGGCGTCGATGTGGCGTACGACTTCGAGCCTGACAGCATGCCGGGCGACATCCTCGCGGAAGCGAACGACAACGTGCAGCTCATCACCACCGAGACCGGGCGCTTCTATCGCGGCTCGTCGATTGCCGGCATGGATGCGGGCCTGCAGATTCTGCCGAACGCGGAGCCGGCGCACTTTGCCCTCGACTCCACGGGCGACGCGTGGATCACGTTGCCCGAAACCAATCAGGTACGAAGACTGAAGCTGACGGCGGGACTCCATGCGACCTATACGGTTCCGTCGCAGGAAGCGAATCCGACGGAGATCGTCGCCGGTCCCGACGGCAATCTCTGGATGGCGGAAGCGGACGCGGGAGCGATCGCGCGCATCACGAGCGGGGGAGTCTTCACCGAGTTCCCCGCGCTGACCACCGGCATGAAGGCGCTGGCGTTCGGCCCTGACGGGAATCTCTGGTATTCGTCCGCGACGAAGACGTACACGATGACCACGAGCGGCGTCGTGACGGTGCTGCCGTATCACTATCCGGCGGACCAGCGGATCATCGGTCCGGACGGCGCGATGTGGGCCATCGCCGGCAGCACGCTCACGCGCGCGACGCTCGACGGCACGATCGCTACGACGACCCTGCCCGCGGCCGCGGGAGGGCTGACGATCGGTCCCGACGGAAAGCTCTGGTTCACGGCGCCCGAGGAGCATGCGCTCTATCGGATCGATCCCGATGAGCCGATGACCGCCGTCGGCAAATCTCTCTGCATGATGTCCAACGGCTCATTCACCGGCGTGGCGGCGTCGTTCATCGATCCCGATGAAACGCGCACGGCCGCGGACTACAGCGCGAGCATTCAATGGGGCGACGGCACGTCGTCCGCCGGCACGGTGGTACAGACCGCGGCCGGACACTTCGACGTGACCGGTTCGCACGCGTACACCGTCGATGGCTCGACGCGCAGCGTGACCGTCACGTTCCACGCGGCGGCGGGGCCGAATCGCATCGGCGGGTCGGTCAACGCCACCTCCACGATGCACGGCGTCAGCGTGCCGTCCCAAACGATCAACGACGTGGCCGGCACCGGGGAGACGAAGTCGACGACCGTTTTCATGAACGGCGAGTGCAGCTGGACGGCGACGTCGAATCGCAGCTGGATCACGTTCCCGAACGGCAACAGCGGCAATACCACCGGCACGCTCACGTTCCAGATTGCGCTCAATCCGTCGTCGAATCCGCGCAGCGGAACCATCACCATCAACGGCTTGCAGGTCACCGTCAATCAGCTGCCGAATCCGAATCCTCCCGGAACGAATCTCTACCTGATCACGCCGTGCCGGATTTACGACTCGCGCAATGGCGGCGTGCCGCTGAACGGCAACAGCGCCACGACCAAGCTTCAGGCCGGAGGCCGCTGCGGCATCTCCGAGGATGCGCTGGCGATCGCGGCGAACATCAGTGTCGTGGCGCCGGTGAACAACGGCTGGCTCGCGGCCTACAAAACGGGCTTCCCGTGGCCGGGCGTGAGCTCGGTCAGTTACCGCACCGGCAGAACACGCGCGACCAACACCATGATCGCGTTGAACCTCGGCTCGTTCGTGGTGATGAACGGCGGCCCGTCGCCGGTGCACTTCATCGTCGATGTGACCGGATACTTCCAATGATTCAAAGGCGCCGCGTGTGGCTATAATCACGCCCGCTTTGCGGGACCTCAAAGTCTTCTCCGGCCGTTCCCATCCGTCTCTCACGGAAGAGATCTGTACGCACCTCGGCGTGGCCCCCGGCCACGTCACGCTGTACAGCTTCTCGGATGGGGAGCATTACGTACAGATCGACGAGAACGTGCGCGGTGCCGACGTCTTCGTCATCCAGCCGACCTGCCCTCCCTCGGTGAACGATCACCTGATGGAGCTGCTGATCATGCTCGACGCGTTCAAGCGCTCGTCGGCGCGCCGCATCACCGCGGTGCTGCCGTACTACGGCTACGCGCGGCAGGACCGCAAAGACAAGCCGCGCGTTCCGATCACCGCGAAGCTCGCGGCCGATCTGATCAGCAAGGCCGGCGCGGATCGCGTGCTCACGCTCGATCTGCACGCGGCGCAGATCCAGGGCTTCTTCAACATCCCGGTCGATCACCTTTTCGCCGCACCGGTGATCGTGAATTACCTCAAGTCGCTGAACCTCGACAACCTCACGATCGTCTCGCCCGACGCCGGAGGCGTGGAGCGTGCGCGTGCCTATGCGAAACGCCTCGGTGCCTCGCTGGCCATCATCGACAAGCGCCGCTTCGCGAAGAACCAGACCGAGGTGATGAACATCATCGGTGAGGTCGAGGGGCGGAACGTGTTCATCGTCGACGACATCATCGACACCGCCGGCACGCTCATCCATTCGGCGCAGGCGTTGCGCGAGAGCGGGGCGACCTCGATCTCCGCGGCCTGCACGCATGCCGTGCTCTCGGGCCCGGCCATCCAGCGGATCAACGCCTCCGATCTGACGCAGGTCATCACCACGAACAGCATCCCCACGCAGGACAAGGAAGCGGAATGCTCGAAGCTGAAGACGCTCTCGATTGCATCGCTCCTCGGCGAGGCGATCAAGCGCATTCACAACGAGGATTCGGTCAGCAGCTTATTTGAGATGTAGCGCGCCGCGCGCTGCCGGGTCGCGAGGTGGGAATAACGCCCACTTTTCAGCGATTTACCGCGTTCTGCTAACTAGTCAAAGGAGTCAGCACATGGCTGAGGTCACATTGGAAGTCACACGCCGCGAGCAGACCGGCAAGGAAATCGCCAAGAAGCTTCGCCGCGACGGGAAAGTCCCGGCGGTGGTTTACGGCGGTCACAAGGAGCCGGTGGCGATCACGGTCGATCGTAAGTCGGTCTCCGAGCTCATTCAGAAGAGCGAGCACGGCATCCGCTCGGTGTTCCTGCTCAAGATGGCGGGCACCGATCAGCAGCGCCACGCGATGATCAAGGAAGTCACGATCAATCCGATGTCGCGCAAGATGGAGCACATCGACTTCGTCCGCGTGGTGATGGACGAGAAGATCAAGGTCACGGTGCCGGTGCAGCTCAACGGCACGGCCATCGGCGTCAAGGAAGGCGGCATCCTCGACTGGCAGGTTCGCGAGCTGCATCTCGAGACGCTGCCGACGTCGATTCCGGACGCGGTCGAAGTGGATGTGACGCCGCTGGGCGGTCACGAGTACTACCGTGTCAAGGACCTGAAGCTGCCGGAAGGCGTGAAGGTTCTGGACGATCCGGAGCGCGTGGTCGTCGGTGTCACGCACGCCCGCGCGGAAGCGCCGGCGGAAGGCGCCGAAGGCGCTGCCGAGCCCGAGGTCATCAAGAAGGGCAAGCCCGAAGACGAGAAAAAGTAACGCGTCGCACGATGTGCACGTGTTCCAGACGCCCCGCGCAAACCGCGGGGCGTTTTTGCATTCGAAAGGAATCGATCCGATGAAGAACGTGGCCTTCGCTCTCGCACTGTCGCTCGTATTCACCGCCGCCGCGTGCAAACGGGGAGAACAGCCGGTGACGCGCTCGGCGGGGGAGACCGCCGCGGGGGACGCCTCCGGCAAAGGCGGCGCGAAGGCGCAGACCACCACCGCTCCCGTCGGAATCGACGTCGGCTCGCGGATGCCGGAGTACTCGGCGATGTGGCTCGACGGCTCCAAGTTCGACCTCGCCGGCAAGCGCGACAAAGTCGTCCTGCTGAACATCTGGGCCACCTGGTGCGGCCCCTGCCGCTTCGAGATCCCCGAACTGCAGCGCCTCCACAACCAGTACGCCGCCCAAGGCTTCGAGGTGATCGGCGTCAGCGTCGATGAGAGCGGCCCCGAAGCGGTAAAGCAGTTCGTTGCCGATGAGAAGATCGCCTATCCGATCGCGCTCGA
Organism: Thermoanaerobaculia bacterium; assembly: GCA_036261885.1. Lineage (GTDB taxonomy): Bacteria > Acidobacteriota > Thermoanaerobaculia > Gp7-AA8 > Gp7-AA8 > QHVT01. The sequence continues at coordinate 1,120,815 of DATAJY010000013.1, forward strand.
TCCCGACGGCAAGATCGCCACGCTCATGCAGACCTCGGTGCTGCCGACCACCGTGCTCGTCGGACGCGACGGCAGGATTCTCTGGAAGAAGCAGATGGTTGTGACCGAAAACGACGAAGAGCTCAAAAAAGCGATCGAATCCGCCCTCTGAGCGAAGCGTCTAATCCTCAATCCTCAATTCTCAATCCTCAATCCGGTCAAAGGTGCCGGCGATCGGGTGTGCCGCGCTCGACGCGGCGGCGATCGCGCTGTCGCTGGATGAACGTCGTCACGTTGGCGGCCATGCGGCCGACCAAAAGGCGCATCGGAACGTAGGCCAGCGCGAGAGCCACTCCCAGCGCCAGCAGTAAAGCCACGAGCAAAACCATCAGTGTGAGCATCGAAGTCGGGCCATCCCCCGCGCTTCTCCTGAGCAAAGCCCCTGCCGGGAAACAAGCGGCGCGCCTCCGCGTTGCGCTGCGTGCGTGGACTTCATCGAGATGCTTCCGATCACGCCGCGGCTCGAGCAGCCGCTGCGAGCCGCGTTGCGCGGCGACGTGTCGGAATGGCCTGACGATCTGACCGAGACGGAAGTGCGCGCGCTCGTGCTGCATGGCGTGGCGCCGCTGGTCTACGCGGCCGCACGCGTGCCGCGGCTGCGCGGCGAGGCGATCCGGGCCGCGGCCCTCGAAGCGTTGCGCGCCAAAGATGTGCGCGGCGTGCTCGACTCCCTTGCGTCGGCGAACGTGCCGGCGCTCGTGCTGAAGGGAACGGCACTCGCGTATGACCTTTACACCTCGCCGGACCTCCGTCCGCGCGGCGATACGGATCTGCTGATTGCCGCACGCGACCTCGACGCGGCGCGCGCCGTTTTCGTGCAGCTCGGCTTCGAAGAACAGCCGCTCACCGGCGACGAGCACGGCATGCGGCAGACCGTCTTCACGCGCGCCGATGCGTCGGGCGTCGTGCAGATGTACGACGTGCACTGGGCGATCGCGAATACGCCGCTCTTCGCCTCCGCGCTCGCCTTCGACGATCTCCTCGCGTCCGCGCGCCCGCTGTCCTTCCTCGGCCCGAATGCGCTCGGGCTGAGCGACGTCGATGCACTGCTGCTGGCCTGCATTCATCGCGTCGCACATCATCACGACAGCGATCGCATCATCTGGCTGGCCGACATCGCGCTGCTGCGCGATCGGATGTCGCGCGACGAGCACGAGCGTTTCTGGCGTGCCGCGGCGCGGGCGCGCATCGTCGGCGCGTGCGTGGTGTCGGTGCGGCGTGCGAACGAATGGATGTCGCGCCCCGATGTGCATCGCGCCGGCGAGTGGCTGTCACGCGACGAGCTCGAGCGCGACGAAGCGTCGCGCGTGTTTCTCGATCGCGACCTCACCCGCGGAGCGTTGCTGGCCGCGAATCTGCGTGCTCTGCCGTGGCGTGCGCGCCTGCAGCGTTTGCGGCAGGTGGCCTTTCCCCCCGCGCGCTTCGTGCAGCAGAGCTTCGGCACGCGGAACCGGCTGGCGTTGCCGTGGCTCTATCTCGCACGCGGCGTGAGAGGCGTGCTGCGGCTGTTCCGGCGCGTCGGCGCGTAACGCGGTCGCTTCGCGGCTCAGGCCGGCTGCGGCTCGACGTCGTGACACTCTTTCACGTGCGTCACGAGCTGCTTGATGTCGAACGGCTTCGAGAGGATGCGGAAGACGGGACGCGCCGCTGCGCTCTCCTGTGCTCCCTGCAGGTTCGCCGTCATGACGATCACGCGCGGGGTCGGTGTTTCGGGCGTCTCCTCGAGAAAGCGCAACACACCATGACCGTCGACGCGCGGCATCATGAGATCGAGCAGCACCGTGGCGTAATCGCCATGCGTCAGCTTTTCGATCGCTTCGAATCCGTCGCGGGCGCTCTCGACGTCGTACTTCTCGCGACGCAGCACGCGCTCCACCATCATTCGGATCGCATCGTCATCATCGACGACCAGAATCTTTTTCCGGGCCTGTTCCACGAATCCTCCGCCGGGTTCACAAGCAAAGGCACTGCCACCCGGTCGCGCCCGCTGCGATCGTAAGGTCGCTCTCCGCGATCGTAAGGTCGCTGTCCGCGATCGTAAGGTCGCTCTCCGCGATCGACAACATCGCTCTCGCGATCGCGGAGTATCGTATTCACATGACGCTCTCCGACGAAAGATGTGTGCCCTGCCGCGGTGGCGTTCCCGCCTTGCGAGGAGACGAGCTTCGCGCGCTCGCCAGCGAGCTCGACGAACGCTGGCACGTGATCGAAGAACATCATCTCGAGCGTGAATACCCGTTTCCCGATTTCGCGACCGCGCTCGCGTTCACGAATCGCATCGGTGCGCTCGCGGAAGAGGAGGGACATCATCCCGACATTCATCTGGCGTGGGGGAAAGTGAAGGTGACGATCTGGACCCACAAGATCGATGGTCTGACACGCAGCGACTTCGTGCTGGCCGCCAAAATCGACACGATCCTCTAACTGCTGTGGCATCATGCTTTGGGTCCGCATGGAATCGATGACAGAGATCACGGCGAGCAGCGTGTTCCGCCGTTCCGACGAGGTTGTCTGCCGACAGGTCGGTGCGGAGTCGATTCTCGTGCCGATCCGGCAGAATGTCGGCAATCTCGACTTCGTCTACACGCTTTCGCCGGTCGCGGCCCGCATCTGGGCGTTGATTGACGGAAAAAGAACGGTCGGGGACGTCGTTGGCATGATCGTCGATGAGTACGATGTTCCTCGTGAGACAGCCGTGGCCGATGCGCAGCAGCTGCTGACCGACCTGGCCGGAGTCTCGCTGGTGACCCAATTGTCATGATCGAGACCCGCTCCTACGCCGATTTCAGCGCCGTGGTTCACGAAGAAGTGAACCCGCTGCGCATCCCTGTGAACGGCACGATCGAGATCTCGCATCGCTGCCCGCTCGAGTGCGCGCACTGCTACAACAATCTGCCGATGGGTGACAGCATCGCCCGCAAGCGCGAGCTGTCGGCCGCCGAGCACAGGCGCCTGCTCGACGAACTGGCGGAGCTCGGCTGCCTCTGGCTCTGCTACACCGGCGGCGAGATCTTCGCGCGCCACGATTTCCTCGAGATCTATGCGTACGCGAAAGAGAAGGGCTTCCTCATCACGCTCTTCACGAACGCGACGCTGATCACCGAGCGCATCGCCGACTTCCTCGCGGAACATCCGCCGTTCGACATCGAGGTGACGCTCTACGGCCGCACGAAGGCGACGTACGAGTCGCTGACCGGCATTCCCGGCTCGTTCGAGAAGTGCCTGCGCGGAATCGAGTTGCTGCGGGCGCGCAATCTGCCGCTGAAGCTGAAGACCGTGGCCCTGACGATCAACAAGCACGAAGTGTGGTCGATGAAGAAGTTCGCCGCCGATCTCGGCGTCGAATTCAAATTCGATCCGATGATCAGCCCGCGCATCGACTGCTCCGCGAGCCCGCTCGCGGTGCGCCTCACGCCGGCGGACATCGTCTCGCTCGATCTCGAGGATCCGGAGCGTGTTTCCGAGTGGCGGCGCCTCGCGCTCGACTGCTCGCCGCTGCCTCCGGTGAATCCGGAAGAAGCGTTTCTCTATGACTGCGGCGGCGGCGTGAATACGTTCGCCATCGATCCGTACGGAGACCTGTCGATCTGCGTGTTGTCGCACTTCGATCGCTACAACGTCCGTGACGGAAGCATGCGTGAGGGTTGGGAGAAGTTCCTCTACGGGATTCGTGCGAAGCGGCAGACGCGCGTGACCAAGTGCACGCGTTGTGCGCTGAAGGGTCTCTGTGGTTCGTGCGCGGCGAATGGCGAGTTGGAGAACGGCGACGCGGAAGCGCCGGTCGATTTTCTCTGCCGCACGTCGCATCTGCGGGCGGAGGTGTTCGGCATCGACGTGCCGGAGCATGGGGAGTGCGAATATTGCGTCGGCGGTACGGATCGCGACGTGATCGAAGAGCTGGTGGAAAAAGTCCGGTCGCGTGACGGACGCGAGGTGGCCGAGGTGATCGCGCAGGCGCCGATCGCCGAGGCGCGCGCGGGCTGCGGTACGGGGTCGTGCGGCAGTTGCAGCGTGCGGTGAGTAAAAGGAAAAATGATGGACAAGTCCAAGCAGGAAAAGAAGCAGTACGAGAAGCCGGTGGTGACGCGGTTTCCGCTCCGGCCGGAAGAGGCCGTTCTCGGTTTCTGCAAGAGCAGCGCGTCGGCCGGTCCCAGCGGCGGCGGCTGCCGCGGCGTCAGCAGCTGTTTCGCACCGGGTTCGTAAGTGCCGGCCGAGTCGTTCCTCCGGATCGCCGGCATTACCATGCGCGTCGTCGCGGACGACGCGCGTGCCAGCTGGCGATGGGAAGAACCGATCTCCCGGTTTCTCGTCGATGCTGCAGACGCTGACGTCGAGCTGGACGTTCGCATCGGCATCCCTCCTTTTCCTTCCGGTTCACTCCTCTTCGACTCCGGCGCGGTCTGGAGTCTCTTTCGAAAAGAAAGTGGCTATCGAATCGAATGCCGCTCCGAGGCGTTCGGTGACGCGCCGTACAAAGCAGCGACGTTCGACGACACCTTCACGCGCGGCACGATTCATCTGCGCGACGACGTCGCTTCCCTCAACCCCCTCGACTATCCGCTCGACGAAGTGCTGCTCGCGAATCTCCTCGGGCGCGGACGCGGCGTGGAGTTGCATTCGTGCGGCGTCATCGACCGCGAGGGCCGCGGCCGCCTCTTCGTCGGCGTCTCCGGCGCCGGCAAGACCACGACCGCGCGTCTATGGGCCGGGCACGCCAGCGGTATCGTCAGCGATGACCGCGTGGTCGTGCGCGAGCAGAACGGCGCGATGTGGATGTTCGGCACGCCGTGGCATGGCGAGGCCGAGCTCTCGATGCCCGACGGCGTTCCGCTCGCCGGCGTCTATCTCCTGACGCAGGCCGATCGCAACGAGCTGCGCACGCTTCCGATCACGGAGAGCATCGCCCGTCTGTTCGGCTGCACGTTTCCGCTCTTCTACGACGAGGGCGCGCTCGACTTCACGCTCTCGTTCCTCGAGCGGCTCGCGAACAAAGTGCCGGTGCGCGAGCTGCGTTTCACGCGCGATCCCGAAGCGGTCGGCGTCGTTCTCGCGTCATGATCGACGCGGCGGATGTGATCGCCGATCTTCTCGCGCGCGGCCATCGCGTCCGCTTCCAGGCCCGCGGCGACAGCATGCATCCCGCCATCCGAGACGACGATTACCTCGAGGTCGAACCGCTGGGCGACGGGCCCGTTCGCCGCGGCGAGATCGTGGTGATGCTCGCCGATCGCGGACTGACCGTGCATCGCGTTCTCGCGCAGCGCGGCGATCAGGTGTTCGCGCGCGGCGACAACGCGCCGGCCGATGATCCGCCGCTGCATCGTTCGCGCGTCATCGGACGGGTGGCGGGGGTGGAGCGCGACGGCCGCATCCGGAAGGTGCGGCCGTCGGTGTGGCGGGCGGCGTTGATTCGCTGGCTGCGGCGCTGAGCGCGGCTAATCCACTTTCCTCCGCACGCTCATCTCGGACGTGTTGCCGGCCGCGTCGATCGCGAGCGCCGAGAAGGCGCGGTCTTCCGGTTTCGCGCCGGGGAGCACCTGGCTGGCCCAGATGTTCGTCTCTTCGATGCTTTGCGATGTGGCGGTCATCGGAACGGTGACGGGCAGCGGGAACGTCGCTTCGAACGTGCCGTCGGCGGCGGTGTTGGTCGCGCCGAGATAGTTGAATTCACCGATCGATGGCAGTGCGAGCGTGCGGTCCTGCGTGGTGATCGATTCGCGTTCGATCGTTTCGCGGCGCACGTGCGGCAGGTCGGTCGATGTTTTCTCGCGGACGCCGGTGGTGACGAACGATTGATAGATCTCGACGATCTCGCCGGGGCAGGCGGTGCCGCGCACGGTCGCGCGCGTCACGCCTTCGTCTTCGCTGACGCGCACGCGCGTGACGCGCGGCGGAGAGATGCCGCCGTTGGCGAGCTTCGCGTCGCGCTCGCAGCGCTGCGAGCCCCACGTCAGCGCGTTCGGATCGTCGACGTTGAGATTGAGCACGATCGGACGGAGTCCGTTTTCGTTGAAGCGATTGGCGCTGAAGCGATTCTCGCGCGGCGTCGGCGCTCCTTCCTCGATCGGCAGGATGGTCACGCCGCCGAGGCGATTCCACATCACGTCGTTGCGCGTGATCACGTTCCGCGTGGCGGCGGGGGAGAGCACGATGCCGGCCTGATTGCCGCTGATGGTGCAGCCGTCGATGGTGTTGCCGTTGGCCGCGGTCTTGCCGTCGGGAGAGCCGATGAGCACGCCCGCGCCGGGATTCGTGTTGATGTTCGAGGCGCGCACCACCGAGCCGTCGGAGAGCAGCACGATGCCGCCGCCGGTTTGCGGATCGCCGCAGCGGCTGACGTCGAGCCGTTCCGCATCGAGGCGTGCGCCGCTGGCGACGATCACTCCCGCGCGGGTCTGCTGCGCGATGAGCGAGTAGCGCATCACGGTCGTTCCCTGTTCCACCTGCACGCCGACGGCACCGGGCGTCGGCACGATGTCGGCGTCGGGCGCCGCACCGACCATCAGATGTTCGAGCCGGGCGTCGGCGCGCGTGATGATCGAGATCGGGGTGCCATGCACGGCCAGGCGCGTGATCGCGCAGCCCGCGGCGCAGACGATTCCTTCTTCTCCGGTGAGCACGAGCTCGAGATCCGGCTTGTCGATGTGGGGGATCTGCGGCTCGTTGGCCTGAAACGTCACCGACTCGCCGAGGCGGCCGGGATTCGGATTGCTCACCGAGGCGGGGGAGAGGAAATTGTATGGAGTCCCATCGATCACCGTCTCCGCGTTGCTGATCGCCGGAAGCGGTGTGCCGGCGGTGATCGTCCACCAGTGCGGTGGCACGCCCATCACCGAGTCGCGCTGTTCGGTCGCGGGAGTGAGCGGCACGAAGCGCATGCGATTCGGGCCGGGAATCGCGTTCGCGTTGGCGAGGAACTGGCGGAACGAGCCCTGGATGGCGGGGCCGTCCTCCGTGTTGACGACCGCGTCGAAACTGAACGCGAAGTCGATGCCGGTCAGTCCGTCTTTCACGCTGATCAGCGCGAGGTGCTCGGCCGTGGCCGGCGACGAGGCGTCGTCGGAGCGCGTGGCGTTGCGTCCCGCGAAGCAGGAGCCTTCGAAGAGCGTCGTGCGCACGGTGCCGTTCGGATGCGCGCAGAGCGAGCCGGCCGGGCCGAACGTCTGTTCCGCCCACGCGCCCGCCGTGGTGCCGATCGTTTTCGAATCGACCACCAGCCAGTAGTCGCCGGCGCGCTCGACGTTGAACGCGTACATCCCCGCGCGATCGGTTTTGGTCGTCGCCAGTTGCGTGTCATCCGCACCCGGCTGGCGATCGCCGCCGTCGCGATACAGCTTCAGCGTCACATCGGCCGCGCCGACGAAATGCGGACGCACCGCAAGCGCCATCCGGTCTTCGAATACACCGCCGGCGACCGTCAGGCCGCGCTGTGCGGTCGCGCAAACAGGCGCGAGCGCCGCGCAGACCACCACCGCCCATCGTTTGATTGGAAGCATCTGGACCTCTCGTGGGGGCATTGTAATGGTTGAAGAGGGCTCGTTGATGTCGATCGGACTCGATTCACGAGCACTTCACGCTCGATCTACGAACGATCAACGCTCCGTCCGGCATTCACACCAGTCCGCGCTCGCGCAGCTCCCGTTTGACGAACGCGTAGACGATCGGCGCGAGAACCACGCCGCCCACTCCGAAGGCCGCTTCGCCGACGATGATGGCCAGCAGAATCTCCCACGCCTGCGAGTCGGTCTCGCCCCCCACGATGCGCGAGTTGATGAGGTACTCGAGCTTGTGAATGACGATGAGAAACGTCAGCGACGCCACGGCCGTGCCGATGGAGATGCCCATCGACAGGATCGTGATGACGGTGTTCGAGATGAGATTGCCGAGCACCGGAATCAGTCCGCAGAGGAACGTGATCACGACCAGCGTGGTCGCGAACGGGATGCGGATGCCGAACAGCGGAAGCGCGACGAGCAGATAGAGGCTGGTGAGAACCGTGTTGACCGCGGAGATCTTGATCTGCGCCATCGCCACGCGTCCGAATGCGTGCGCGAAGCGATCGACCTTGTCGACGAGATGACGCGCCAGCGGGCCGCGCTTCTCTTCATCATGCGCGGTGATGTGGCGGAAGAAGACCAGCAGCGCCAGCAGGCCTCCCATGACCATGTGCACGAGGCCGACGCCGAGCCACAGGCTTCCGGCGCGCAGCGTCTGTGCGTGCGTTTTCAGCCATTGCTGCACGACGAGCTTGAAGTCTTCGGCGTCCGTCATGACCTCGGGGATGAACTGGCGGCCCAGCCCTCCGAGCCAGATCCGCACCGAGCCGAGGATGTCGGCCATCTGCTCCATCATCGCCGGGACGTTGCCGGCGCCGCGGCGGAGCATGGTCATCGTGAGCGCGATTCCCGCGGTCAGGATCGCCGCGGTGGCCGTCGTCACGATCAATAGCGTGAGCGGCCGCACCACTCCACGCGCCAGCCGTCCCTGAAAGCGTTCCGAGACGCGATCGAGAATCAGGAACAGCGTCAGTCCGACGATCAGCGCCGAGACGAGATGCTGCAGCAGAACGAAAAGAACGCCGCCGAGGATGATCGCGTAGGCGGTGACTTCTTCCCAGGAGATCCGCAGCCGTGGCCGTGGGGCAGGGGCTTCCGGATCTTCTCCCACCGCGCGCGGCACGAGGGGTGTCGTGCTCATCGACGACGATTGTAGCCGCGTTACACTACGCCCGATGCCGGAACCGAGCAATCCGCCGATGGGGCGTCTCGACGCATTCGATGTCGGAGACAAGAAGCTGACGATTCAAACCGAGTTTTTTTCGCGTCCGCAGTGGCGCGTGGAAACGAAGGTGTACCTCGGCGGCGCCTTGAAGAAGGTCTACACCGAAGAGTTCGACGAGTCTCTCGACGCCGAGCTGCAGAAGCGCATCAACGACTTTCACCAGGCGAAGGTCAGCGAGCTCGCCGACAAGCTGCGTGCGCGCGGATGATCCGCGCCCGCGCTCTGCGCAAATCGTTCGGCAAACACGACGTCCTGCGCGGCATCGACCTCGAGGTCGCGCCCGGTGAAGTGGTCGGTCTCATCGGCCCCAACGGCGCCGGCAAGACGACGCTCATGTCGTGCCTCCTCGGGTTTCTGACGCCGAACGGCGGCAGCATCGAGATCGACGGCCGCGCGAACGATGCTCTCGACGTTCGCCGCCAGAGCGGCTTCGTTCCCGAGCGGATGAACTTCGACCGGCGCGCGACCGGCTGGGCGTTTCTTCGTTACATGGCTCGCCTCGCCGGTGTGCCCGCGAGCGAGGTCGACGCACGCTCGAAGGCGATGCTCGAGCGTCTCGCGATCAGCGACGCGTCGAACCGGAGGCTCTCGCAATACTCGCGCGGCATGCTCCAGCGCATCGGCATGTGCCAGGCGCTCATTCATGAGCCGAAGTACATCTTCCTCGACGAGCCGGCGTCGGGCCTCGATCCGAACGGCGTACTGCTCGTGCGCGATCTCATCAACGAACAGAAACAGCGCGGCGCGGCCGTCCTGCTCAGCTCGCATCAGCTCAGCGAAGTCGAGAAGATCTGCGACCGCGTGCTCTTTCTCAGCGGCGGTCTCATCGCCCGCGAGGAAACGCTGCGCCATGTCGATCACATCGTCGTGGCCATCACGCTGCTGCCCGGCTCGTACGAGGACGCTACGGTGGCGCGCATCGCCGGTGTGAGTGCGCGCGAGCACGTCGTGATCGCGACGGTCGCCAGCGAGCGGGCCATCGCCGAGCTCGTGCGCGAGCTCGCCGCGAGCGGCGCCGGCATCCTCGACGTGCGGCAGCACAAGGCCGATCTCGAGAGCATCTTCCGAGGTGCGCAATGAACGTCGTGGTGATTCTCGAGACCCTGCGGCGGCACGTCACGAACGGCTTCTACATCGCCTACCTCGCGCTGATCGCGATCGTCGCGCTCGGCGCCTCGAACTTCGACAAACCCGCTTCGCTCTGGCCGACGCTGATTGGAGCGCTGGCCATCATCTGCGGCGCGGGGGTGATCGGCCCCGAGTTTTCTTCCGGCACCTTGCAGCTCGTGCTCGTGAAGCCGGTCAACCGCGCGATCTATCTGCTCTCGCGCGTCGCGGGCGTCGTGCTCGCGGTGTGGATCGGCGCGGGGGTCGGCGCCGTCTGCGAGATCGTCGGCCGGCTGGCGTGGGGACGCGCGGCGTACGCCGGCATCGGACTCACGCTGCTGAACGCGATGTGCGACGCGATTCTCACGGTGGCGCTGCTGGCGCTGCTCGGCAGCGTCACGCGCGCGTACTTCAACGTCGCGATTTACTTCGCCGTCCGCTTCACCTTCGGCGTGATGCCGCTGATCATCGGAATGCTGCGCTCGTCTCGGAACGATCTCGGGCAGTTCCTCAAGGAGTATCGCGACATCGACAAGGTCCTGGACATCGTGGAGCGCAATCTCTTTCCGGACGTGCTGCCGCGATTCGATCGCAACTGGACGCTGATGGTGCTTGCCAACGCCGCGGTGGCGCTCCTGCTCGCGTGCATCGCGTTCCGCAAACGGGAGGTGCCGTATGGCGCGGATTAGAGACCAGCGCGCGGTGCCGGCGCTGTTGATCGCCATCGCGCTGCTGCTCGTCGGCGCGCGCGTCGCCTCGCTGCTGATCAAGCCGGACCGTGAGAATGCGCAGGTGCGGTGGGTGAGTCTCGAGGAAGCGGCCATGCTCGCGCGCTCGACCGGCAAGCCGCTGCTGCTCTACTTCACCGCTGACTGGTGCACTCCATGCCATCAGCTCGACGCCGAGGTGTTCGCGAAAGGCGAAGTGGCCGCGGCCATCAACGAGAATTTCGTGGCTGTGAAAATCGTCGACCGTCAGCGCGAAGAAGGCCAGAACACGCCCGACATCGCCTCGCTCCAGCAACGCTACAACGTCCGTGGCTTTCCGACCCTGCAATTCGTCGATCCGATGGGGAACGAGTTGGCGCGGATGGAAGGTTTTCGCGGGCGGGAAGAGTTCGAGCGGGTGATGGAGAGCGCGATTCGATGAGGCTGGAGCATCTCAGCGAGGACGAAGAGGATGCGTGGCGCGGCGAGTTCGCGCAGCTCAACTGGATCTTCGGTTCCCTCGGCCTCAGCGTGACCCTCCCGGAGTTCACCGGAGGCATGCCCGAGCTGCGCAAGATGCACTTCGGCTACTACCTCCAGCCGCTGCATCTGAACGTCGACGACCGCGAGGACCTGCCGCGCAAGCTGCTGTACGTTCTCGCGCGCAGAAAGCCGCCGCTCGATTTTCTCGAGCTCTCCGGCGCCGGCCTGCGCATCCCGCACTGCTTCCCGACCGGCTTCACCCTCGGCTCCGTCCTGCGGATCACCCTGCTGGAAATGGCAAGGCTGCCCCTGAAGGAGCCTCTCGAACCGGTAGTCGGGAGTCAGTAGTCGGGAGTCGGGAGACCGCCGCCCGCGAATATAGAATCCGCGCGACTGCAGTTTTTCGTTCTCCCGACAACCGACAACCGACAACCGACACCCACTCAAACATGACCGCTGCCGCCCGCCTTCGTTCCTACTTTGCGCTTTACAAACGGCGGCTTCTTCTCGGCGCGCTCTGCGTCGTCGCCTCCTCGTTTTTCTCGCTGCTCAAGCCGCTCATCATCGGCGACGCGGTGAACACGCTCGGCCGCGGGTTCACGCACGCCACGCTGGTGCGCTTCGGTGCGCTACTCGTCGGCGCGGCGATCCTGGAAGGCATCTTTCTCTATCTGCAGCGCTGGATCATCATCGGCGTGTCGCGCCTCATGGAGTTCGACATGCGGAACGACTTCTATCAGCACCTGCAGAAGCTGCCGGTCGACTTCTATCAGGAACAACGCACCGGCGACCTGATGTCGCGGGCCACGAACGATCTCGCTTCCGTGCGCATGCTCATCGGTCCGGCGGTGATGCACTCCGCTTCATCGCTGCTGGTGGTGCTGGGCGCGTTCCTGATGATGGTGCGCATCGACGCGGTGATGGGGCTGGTCGCGCTGCTGGCCGTGCCGGTCGTGGCCGGTCTCGTCAAGACCTTCGGCCAGAAGATTCACGACCGCTCCACGCGCGTGCAGGAGTACTTCGGCGAGATCTCGGCGCGCGTGCAGGAGAACATCGCCGGCGTGCGCGTCGTGCGCGCGTTCACGCGCGAGTCCCACGAGGTCGACACCTTCAAGCGGATGAATCACGAGTACGTCGATCGCAACCGCTCGCTGATCCGCCTGACGGCGACGTTCTATCCCGCGCTGCACTCGCTGATCGGCGTGATGTTCGTGATCCTCTTTTACTTCGGCACCCGAAAGATCCTGGCCGGCAAGATGACGCTCGGCGACTTCGTGGCCTTCCAGTTCTACCTCGGGCGCATGGTGTGGCCGCTGATCGCCTTCGGCTGGGTCATCAATCTCTTCCAGCGCGGCATGGCCTCGATGAAACGACTGCACACCATCTGGTCCGCTCCGACGATCGTGCCGAGCACCGGCGAAACCACCGCCGGTGACGCACCGCCGCGCGGCGATCTCGAGATCCGCAATCTCACGTTCTCGTACGGCCCGCGCGACGTGCTGCGCGACGTGCAGCTCACCGTGCGCCACGGCGAAACGGTCGGCATCGTCGGCCGCACCGGCAGCGGCAAGTCGACGCTGCTCGCGCTGGTGACGCGCGTCTTCGAGCCGCCGCCCGGAACGATCTTCATCGACGGCCGGCCGATCGAAACGATTCCGCTGCGCGAGCTGCGCGACTGGGTGGGGATGGTTCCGCAGGAAACGTTCCTTTTCTCCGAGTCGATCGCCGAGAACATCCGCTTCGGCCGCGCCACCGCGACCGATGACGAGGTGCAGACCGCCGCGAATCAGGCCGGACTCGACACCGACGTGGCGGGTTTCCCGCAAGGCATCGGCACGATGATCGGAGAGCGTGGCATCACGCTCTCCGGCGGACAGAAACAGCGCACCGCCATCGCCCGTGCGCTCGTGCGCGAGCCGCTGATTCTCATCCTCGACGACTCGCTCAGCGCCGTCGACACACATACCGAAGAGAAGATCCTGCAGGCGCTGCGCAGCGTGCGGCAGGGGAGGACGGCGCTGATCGTCTCGCACCGCGTCTCCTCGGTGAAAGACGCCGATCAGATCATCGTGCTCGACGACGGACGCATCGTCGAACGCGGCACGCATGAGGCGCTGCTCGAAAAAGGCGGCTACTACGCCGATCTCTATCGGCGGCAGACCATCGAAGCCGAGCTCGAGGAGATCGCGTGAGCGAAGGATTCGAGCGCCACGAAGACGAGGGAGCGAAAGCGTTCGACGCGCATCTCGCGCGCCGCCTGCTGACCTATCTCCGCCCGTACCGCTTCCGCGCCGTCGCCTCGGTGCTGCTGGTGATTCTCTCGTCCATCCTCGAGCTCGCCGGGCCGGCCATCACCGCCGTGGCGATCGACCTCTTCGTGCAGCCGACCGTCGGCGCGGAACACGTCGGCGTCACCAGCAACATCTCCTCCTGGATGGCCGCGCACGGCATTCAGTTCGATGCGCTGACCGGCATCAACATCGCGGCGTTCCTCTACCTCTTCGCGCTGCTGAGCGGGTTCGTCGTGCTCTACACGCAGATGGTGCTGATGAACGTGATGGGTCAGTACATCATGTACGACCTGCGCAAGCAGCTGTTCGGGCACCTGCAGAAGCTCGACATCCAGTTCTTCGATCGCAATCCGGTCGGCCGCCTGATCACGCGGGTGACCACCGACGTCGATGCGCTCAACGAGCTCTTCACGGCCGGATTCGTGGCCATCTTCGGCGACATCTTCGTGCTGATCGGCATCGTCGGCGTGTTGTTCTGGATGAACTGGCGCCTCGCGCTGGTGCTCTTCTCGATCACCCCGTTCATCATTCTCGTTTCGATCTGGTTCCGCCGCGGCGCGCGCATCACCTATCGCCAGGTTCGCGCACGCATCGCCGCCATCAATGCCTTCCTGCAGGAACACATCTCCGGCATGTCGACCGTGCAGCTCTTCAATCGCGAGGAGAGCGAAGCGCAGAAGTTCGACACGCTGAACGCGAAACATCGCGACGCGAACATCGACTCGATCTTCTACTACGCGGTCTTCTACCCGGTGATCGAGCTGATCGAAACGATCGGCGTCGCACTGATCGTCTGGTACGGCGGCGGAAAGGTCCTGCAGGGCACGCTCTCCCTCGGCGCGCTGGTGGCGTTCTTTCAATATTCGCAGCGCTTCTATCAGCCGATCAGCGATCTCTCGGAGAAATACAACATCCTGCAGGCGGCGATGGCGGCGAGCGAGCGCGTGTTCAAGCTGCTCGATACGCCCGTCCGGATCGTCGATGAAGGGACGGTCGAGACGACGACGCTCGAGTCGATCGAGTTCCGCAACGTCTGGTTCGCGTACAACGAACCGGAGTGGGTGCTCAGGAACGTCTCCTTCTCGGTGCATCGCGGCGACCGCATCGCGCTCGTCGGACACACCGGCGCCGGCAAGACCACCGTCACCTCGCTGCTGCTGCGCTTCTACGACATCCAGCGCGGCGAGATCCTCATCAACGGCATCGACATCCGCAAATACGATCTTGCCTCGCTGCGGCGCCTCTTCGCGATCGTGCAGCAGGATCTGTTTCTCTTCACCGGCAACATCGGCGAGAACATTTCGCTCGGCGACGACAGCATCTCACCCGAGGCCATTCGCACCGCCGCGGCGCGCGTGCAGGCCGACCGCTTCATCTCCCGCGCGCCGGAGGGCTACGACGCGCAGGTGCGGGAACGCGGCGCCGGCTTCTCGGTCGGTGAGAAGCAGCTCCTCTCGTTCGCGCGCGCTCTCGCGTTCGATCCGCCGGTGCTCATCCTCGATGAAGCGACCTCGTCGATCGACACCGAGACCGAGCATCTCATCCAGGAAGCGATTCAGACGCTGCTGCAGGGTCGCACGTCGATCGTGATCGCCCATCGTCTGTCGACGATCCGCTCCGCGGACACGATCCTCGTCTTCCATCACGGTGAGATCCGCGAGCGTGGCACGCACGAAGAACTGATGCAGTTCGGCGGGTTGTATCGAAGACTTTACGAAATTCAGTATCGCGAGAGCGTGGTCGCGTAGCTACAATCAGGTCATGAAGCCCGTCACCGCCCTCGTTCTCGCGACTCAGCTTCTCGGTGCCGTGGCTCTCGCGCAGGAAATCCCGAGTGCCTCGGAGTTCGGGCGCGCCAGCGGGGGAGAGATCCGCGCCGTGACGAAAGACATCGACGGCCGCTTCTCCGGCACGCTCGGCTTCACGACGTCGTCCGGATTTCTCGGCGGACGCAGCAACGGATACTCCGCGAGCGCCGGCGGCACGCTGGTGAATGATCGCGCCTGGTTCTTCGCCTCGGCGGAATCGCTCACGTCCCGCTACGGCGCGGCGATTCCGGGCTCGATGCCGAACGCGAACGCACTCGACGCCAGGTTCAACGCCGCACTCAACGACCGCAACAGCTTCGACGCCACCTACACCAACGCGCAGAGCGCGGCCATTGGCTCGCCTGCCGAGATTACCCTCCCGTCGTCCTTCCTCTCCCTGCGATACACCGGCATCGTGTCGAGCAACATGTTCGTTACCGCCAGCGTCACCCGCGGCAAGAGCGAAGCGAAAACCGGTTTTTGACTTTCATCCACCGCAACTTCACTAAAGCGTTATTTGACTTCCACCGGATTCAGGCCTAAGGTTCGCAGATCCGTAGACAAGTAATGTTCCGGGAAGGGAGGGGGAAGCGATGACCGTAAGGTTCTTCCCCGGGAGTCAGAAGCACAAGACAAGCCTCATTGCAGGCTTTCTCCGGCAGTTCCGCGTAGCTCATGAAATGGTGCGACCTGAAGAATACAAACACACGCACCATCTGGGGTCTGACCCCGCGATCGAAGTGGACGGACGCCTGTTCGTCGATCCGAACGAAGACGCGCTGAAGAAAATCCTGCACGTCGACTGACGACCGCAAAAACAAAAAGGCCGGGCCCAGCGCCCGGCCTTCTGATTTTCAGGCCGTCCGGAACAGCGCGTCGGCCTCGCGCTCCACCGCCTGCCGGATCTTTCCCTCGAACGGCATGGCGATGAACGGCAGCTTCGAGTCGAGGATCACCGCCGCATCCGTGATCTCGACCGTCCCCTCCACCGAGAACCCGCGCGCCCGCCCCTTGAAGCGCAGCGTGTCTCCCGCCCATTCATGCTTGATCTCCTCGGCACGTCCCCCGAACTGCGAGAGCAGCTGATCGATCTTCTGTTCGACCCGTTTTCGGGCCGCGTCTCTGGTCGTGTTGTGCGGCACGGCGATGCGCATTCGTCTTCTCCTTCGCGAGGCTCGTTCTATGCCACTTACCTGCCGCTTCGCAAATGGGTGTAACGGTTCGCCCCGCCGCGTCACTCCTATGCGAAGGAGCACCGCTCATGGGGAAGAAACTGGTCATCTGCTGCGACGGCACATGGAATCGTCCCGATCAGGAAACGGACGAGGGCCTGCTTTGTCCGACGAACGTCACCAAGCTCGCGTATCGCGTGGCCAAAACGGACGGCGACCGCCTGCAGATTCTCTTCTACGATGCGGGCGTCGGCACCGGCAACGTCGTCGATCGTTACGTCGGCGGCGCGCTCGGGGAGGGACTGGTCGAGAACATCTTCGAGGCCTATCGCTTTCTCGTCGCGAACTACCAGCAGGGGGACGAGATCTATCTCTTCGGCTTCAGCCGCGGCGCGTTCACCGCGCGCAGCATCGCCGGCATGGTCCGCAAATGCGGCGTCGTCAAACGCGAGCACATCGAGCGCTACCGCGACGCCATCCTGAATTACCAGAATGCCGAGATCGATCCGAACAGTCCGGAGACGGTCGCGTTTCGTAAGAACTTCGCCATTGCGGAGGAGACGCCGATTCAATGCGTCGGCGTCTTCGACACCGTCGGCGCCCTCGGTGTCCCGATCGGCGGGCGCAACCGCGAGAAGAATGCCTTTCACGACACGCAGCTCAGCAAGAGCGTCCGCTATGCATTCCACGCACTGGCCATCGACGAACGGCGCGGACCGTTCGAGCCGACGCTCTGGTCGTACGCGCCGAAGCCGGCGCAGGTCGTGCGGCAGGTGTGGTTCGCCGGAGTGCACAGCGACATCGGCGGCGGTTACGCGGAACACGAGCTCAGCGACATCGCTCTGCAGTGGATGATCGAACAGGCGAAGGAAGCAGGCCTGAAGTTCGATGATGCGACCATGACCCGCCATCCGATCGCCGCGGCAAAAGCCGACGGCACGCTGCACGATTCGATGTCGCTCAAGTACCGCGTCCTGCCGAAGCTCGATCGTCCGATCGGCCTCGCCAAACATCGCGATCAGGATCAGGCGAAAGACGTCGGCGTCACCAGCACCGATGACGCCACGCAATCGATTCATCCGTCGGTGATCGCGCGCTGGGACAAGGTGCCGAAGTACCGCCCGCCGGAGCTGCGCAAGTACTTCGTGCGCGTGAAGGATCCGCGGGGCACGGCTCCGTAGTTGCCACTTGCGGTTGCCCGAGGGATACTCGGGGCCGGGACTTCTGCTGGGTCGCCGCAAGCCATGCTTTCGAAAACATGGGGAGCCGCGACGTGTGGCATTGATGCCATTCGCATCGTCATCGAAGTCGATGCCCGGTCTGCACAGAATCCGGGCTTCACCATGGTCGGATTGCCCGACCCCGCCGTGCGCGAGGCGTACTCGCGCGTTCGCTCCGCGCTCACGAACAGCGGCCTGTTTTACGCGCAGCGTTTCATCACCGTGAACCTCTCGCCGGCCGACGTGCGCAAGGAAGGCTCGGGCTTCGACCTGCCGATCGCCATCGGCATCCTCCAGGCGCTCGAAGTGCTGAAACACGAGCAGATCGCCGGACGTGTCTTCGTCGGCGAGCTCTCGCTCGACGGCACGCTCACGCCGGTGCGCGGCACACTCTCGATCTCGGCGGCGCTCGCGAACGATCCGGAGATTCGCGAGCTGATCGTGCCGCTCGCGAATGCAAACGAAGCGGCGGCGGTGCGTAAGGTACGCGTCATCGGCGTGCCGCATCTGCCGGCGTTGCTCAAACATCTGACGGGCGAGATCGTGATCGAGCCGAGCGTCTCCACACCGGCGCAGGAGCGAGTGCGCGAGTCTGCCGATTTCTCCGAAGTGCGCGGGCAGTTTCAGGCCAAGCGCGCGCTCGAAGTGGCGGCCGCCGGCGGACACAACGTGATGATGATCGGCCCGCCCGGCTCCGGAAAGACGATGCTCGCGAAACGGTTGTCGACGATTCTCCCGCCGCCGACGCTCGACGACGCCATCGTCACGACGAAGATCCACTCCATCGCCGGCGTTCTTCCGCCCGGCAGCGGTCTGCTCACGCAACGGCCGTTCCGCTCGCCGCATCACACCATCTCCACCGCCGGCATGACCGGCGGCGGCACGCAGATTCGTCCGGGCGAAGTGAGCCTCGCACATCACGGCGTCCTGTTTCTCGACGAGCTCCCCGAGTTTCGCCGCGAGACGCTGGAGGTGATGCGCCAGCCGATGGAAGACGGCATCGTCACCATCGCCCGCGCCGCCCGCACGCTGACCTATCCGGCGCGCTTCACGCTCGCCGCGGCGTTGAATCCCTGCCCGTGCGGGTACTACAACGACACCCGTCGCGAGTGCGTCTGCAGCGAGCGGCAGATCGCGTCCTATCTCGCGAAGATCTCCGGGCCGTTGCTCGACCGGATCGATCTGCAGGTGGAGGTGGCGGCGCTGTCGACGGAAGAGATCGCGGACATCGAGCCGGGGGAGTCGTCGGAGACGATCCGGGTGCGCGTCGAAGCGGCGCGGCAGCGGCAGCGCGAGCGATTCCGCCGCACGCACCTCGCCAGCAACGCGGAGATGGCGCCGCGCGATCTCCGCCGTTACTGCGAGCTCGATGGCGCGTCACGCCAGCTGCTGATCAAAGCGATCGACCGGCTGGGGCTCTCGGCACGCGCCCACGACCGCATTCTGAAAGTGGCCCGCACGATTGCGGATCTCGCGGCGTGCGAGAGGATCGATTCGTCTCATGTGGCCGAGGCGGTGCAGTACCGCGCGCTCGACCGGGCGTACTTTCGTTGAAGAAAAACGAACAGGGCGCCGTGCGACGGCGCCTTGTTCGACCTCAGTTCGACAGCACGATGATGCAGCTCGCTCGTCGCGGCATTTTCCCGCTCTGGATCTGCTTCGCGTCGAAGCTGAGGATCGTCCGGCGATCGTCCCGCAACTGGCCGATCACGAACTTCACGCTGGTCGCGTCGAGATCTTCCCCTTCCTCGGCGAGTGACCACTGCGTTCCGCTCCACGCGCTCTCCGCGCGCGGATCCTCGCTCGAGGTGATGTCGGCGCGCGCACTGGTGCGGCCGTACGGCGTGTCGATGGCGTCGTGATTAACATCGATGACCACGCCGTTGAGCTCGGGCAGCGACGCGTCAGGCTCGAGCCGGATCCGGCCGTCCGGCATGCGCACGAACTCGATCGTCGCCTGTCCGATCTTCACGAGCTCCAACTCCGTGCGAAGACGTTCCAGCTCGACGCGATCGTGATTCGGCGCCGTCGGCCGCGCCTGCGCGACGCGATTCGCCGCGGCATCGAGCCGCTCCTCGTCCGTCTGCCACGAACCGCCACCGAGCTCCGGCGCCCGCTCCAGTTTCGCCGCGAGCTGCGCCGCGCGCGGCGTGGTCACGGCTTTCATGACATCGACTTTGACACGCCCCGTCGGAAGCGCCGAAAGGTACGACTCGGCGGCGGTCACGCCGCTGGTGGCGAGGAGTGCGAGGAGGAGAGCGGCGGCACGCATGATGGGCGCATCTTCCGGATCGCCACTTACGCGCGGCTTACACCGCGACCATACGATTTCGGTAAGCACACCGTAAGCGTGGCTGCCTACCTTGGGCCCAGTTTCGGAAACGAACAAGGAGCCGTCGTGACCAGCTACGTGACTCAACTTCGCACTCTCCTCCTGACCGCCGCGGCGGTCTGTGTTGCCCCTCTCTTCGCGCAAACTGCTGCAAGCGTTGATGTTCCGCTGCGCAACTGGGATGTGCCGTTCTCGCAGTACAGCGGTGCGACGGCGCAGACCGGCCGTCTCAAGGCACAGTCGAATTCGCTTCCGACCGCGCCGAGCAGCTTCGTGGCCATCACGCCCTGCCGTCTCGTCGATACGCGAAATGCCAACGGCTCCTACGGTGGTCCGATCATCAACGTCAACACCAGCCGGACGTTCGATTTGAACAGCGGCCCGTGCCCTGGCATCCCTGAACATGTAACCGCTTACTCGCTGAATGTCACCGCCGTCCAGCCGATCGGTGCCGGACACCTTCGCGTCTATCCGGCCGGCGCCGGCGCCCCGACCGTCGCGACCCTCACGTTCATCGCCAACCAGAACGTCGCCAACGCCGCGATCGTGCCGGCCGGCACGGACGGCGGGGTGGTCGTGTATGCGGGCCAGACGACGCACGTGGTGCTGGACATCAATGGCTACTTCATCGCCGCCGCGGGCCAGGGCGGCAACAGCCCGGCGCTCAACGGCATCAATGTGTGGACCGCACTCAACACGTTCTCGGGCGGTCTGTCGATGAACGGCGTTGCTCTGACGAATCTCGGGAATCCCGTCTCCGCGACCGACGCGGTGAACAAGGCTTACGCCGATGCGAACTTCGTGAAGTTCGTGCCCGGTACGGAGCAGCTGTCGGTCGGCGATGCCAACGGCACCGCGCCGATGATCAATCTTCGCGGCGGCTCGACCTGCTGTTCCGGCCCCGGCGGTCACACGCCGGCGTGGTTCAAGGTCTTCCAGAACGGCAGCTTCGTCGCCACGGGCAACCTCGGCATCGGTGTCAGCCCGATGCAGGGGAAGGGCTACCGCACGTCGTGGGATTCGTACAAAGGCTCGTTCCGCTCCGGCTATGCCGACAACGAGTGGGATGACGCGAACGTCGGCTTCTTCTCCTGGGCCGGCGGCAGCAACTCCACCGCGATCGGTCTCTACGCGCTCGCCTTCGGCGACACGAATTCCGCGGAGAGCACCAGCTCGATCGTTTTCGGCAGCGGCAACCAGGTGAAAGGCGCGGCCGGTTTCTCGGCCGGTGCCGGCAACCGCGTGTGCGACACGTACGGCGTCGCGCTCGGCAACAACGCGAAGTCGGGCGGCCCGCTCATCAACGGACGCTGCGATCCCGATACGTTCAACATCCGCGGCCTCGCGGCGGTGGCGATCGGCTACAACGTCACCGCCGATCAGGATCACACCACGGCGATGGGCAAGTTCGCCTCGAACAACGGCTTCCAGGGAACGTTCATCTGGAGCGACGGCTCGGCGCAACAGTCGGCCGATACATTCCGCAACACCGCCAACAATGAGTTCGCGGCACGCGCCACGGGCGGCTTCCGGTTCCGCACGAACCTGGCCGGCACTACCGGCTGCAACCTCCCGGCGGGTTCGGGCGTGTTCAACTGCACCTCGAGCCGCAAGACGAAAGAGAACTTCATGGCAGTGGATGGGGAATCGCTGCTCTCCACGATCCGCGATCTTCCGATCACCACGTGGAACTACATCACCGAGGGGCAGAACGCCCGGCACATCGGCCCGATGGCGGAGGATTTCGCGGAGGCCTTCCACCTCGGCGTCGGCAACACGAGCATCGGCGTGCAGGATCTCGCCGGCGTGAGTCTCGCGGCGGTGCAGGCTCTCCAGGAAAAGCTCGACCGGAAGAGCGCCGAGGTCGACGCGCTTCGCGGCCAGCTGGCCGCGCTGGAAGAACGCCTCGCGGCGCTCGAGCGCAAGTAACCCCGAATCTTCATCGAAACTCGAAGCGCGCGGCATTCGTGCCGCGCGCTTCTTTTTTTGGGCTCATTGAAGTTTCTCCCGCCCGGCGTACAATCCGGCCATCCTTCAGTAATTCTCTGCGCAGAACGGGTCCGATATGAGCTATCTGAGTCCTTTGCGCCTGCATTTCGCGGGCAAGTTCCAGGCGAACGTCTCGACCGTCAACAACGACCCCGGGCATTACGAGAACGCAACCTTTCAATCGAGCTATCAGGACATGCAGTCGCAGAGCGCCGCCAACGGGTGGTTCAACCCGCAGGGCGATGCCACGTGGCGGCTGCTGGGCTGCGTCGTCACCGCGGCGTGGACGCCGGAGGGCGCGGTGACGGGCGATCCGGTGCTGCAATGCATCGTCGCCGATTCCGACACGCAGGCGCCGGCGAAGCTCGTCGATCTCGACACGGAGCAGCAGCTCGTTTCCGAGATCTGGGGCCTGCAGGTGCGCATCGCCGACAGCAACGGCAACACGCTGCTCCTCAGCGACTACGAGCCGGCCGCATTTCTCGACATCTGGGACCGCGCGGTCGGACAGTCGACGGGCGGCGACGTCGACGCCGGCGCAACGTATCAATCGGTGCTGACCAATCTGCGCTGGGCGGATGTTTCGAGCTCGGAGTTTCTCACCGCGCTCAAAGACGCGTCGACCGACGGCGTGCTGTCGATCAAATTCAATGTCGACAGCATCAACATGAACTTCACGTCGCCCGACTTCATGTGCGGCCGGATTGTGGGGACGATCGGACCGGCCACGGAGTCGGAGCCGAAGCACATGGTCCTCGGGCGGCAGTTCATGACCGCCTCCGCGAAAATCCCCGGCAATTTCTTCAAGCCGGCCGGCAAGCTCAATTTCTTCCCGGCCGTCGTGGACGAAACCGCGCAATGCATCTTTCTCGATCTCGGCAACGCTCTCAATAGCGACGCGAGCACAGGACAGCCGGTCAATCGCGGCGATCTCGTACTGACGGTGGCCGGGAGCAGCACTCCGCTCGGCACGATTCCGGCGACCGGCGCGAATGGATATGCATCGCAGGCAAACTGGTATGCGAATACGGCCGGCATTGTGGTGCTGCCGCTGACGAGCGGCCAGTTGACGTCGATCGCTTCCGCACCGTTGACTCTGTCGGGCAACAGCGGCGTCACGATCAGCGAATGGCCGAACGGCGCATTCGTACGCGCGGACACGTATGTTTACCGGCTCAGCCCCGGCGGCAACGCGCAGATTTCCGTCTATGCGACGCAATGGGGAAAGCCGCTCGCCAATACGAGCATCACCTTCGTTTTCGATCCTTCGCAATTACAGCCGGCGAATTACATCGATAATCAGACGAACGTTCCTCCGGTCGGCACGCCGACGACCGCATTAGCCTTCAATCCGACATTCACCACCGATGGCAACGGCGTCGCGGCATTTACGTTCACCAGCGTGACCGATCCCGGCACGCCGCGCTATTTCAATAACGGCCAGGATTACGGCATCGACGGCCAGGTGTACGGAATCCGCGCCAGTTTCACCGATGCGTCGCTCAATGCCGGTCCGGTCAATCAGTGGAATTTCATCAGCATTCTCTTGTGGAGCGCCTTTACGACCGGAAATCCGGTGACGTGGGCCGACGTACAGGACATCTTCGTCCAGTACGGCAATCTCTATCCGGTCATGAACCGCTTCCTCGATCTCAATGACTATGACTCGGTGGTCGTGCACGCGGGATTGTTGTCGCTCGCGTTCGGGCTGGGCGTGCCGAATCCGAACTCGATGCCGGTCACGCGCGATCTGTCGCCGGCGAAACGAAACGCCATTCTGTCGTTTCTGGCGAAGCCGCAGCGCGGCACGCCGAAGATCGTCGCCGAGGCGGCGCCGGTCGTGAAAGCAGCACCGGGCGATCGGGCCGCCGCACAGAAGGGCGGTAAGGCCGCGGCCGTGGCCCGCCGCGTCGTCGCGGCGCAGACGAAAGGGGAGACGTCATGATTCTGCTCAAACCGCAACTCCTCGAAGGCGTGATCGCGCCGAAGAGCGGGCAGGATCTCTGGCCCGCGCTGCAACAGGCCATCGAGCTCGAGCACGCCACCATTCCGCCGTATCTCTATGCGAAGTATTCGCTCGATCCGTCGAAGAACGCGGAGATCGTGCAGATCATCCAGTCGGTGGTCATTGAAGAAATGCTGCACATGACGCTCGCGTCGAACGTGCTCAATGCCCTCGGCGGCTCACCGGCAATCGGCCAGCCCGGCTTCATCCCGTCGTATCCCGGACCGCTGCCCGGTGGCGTCGAATCGGACCTGATCGTCAATCTCGCGCCATTCTCGATGAATCAACTGCAGACCTTTCTCGACATCGAGCAGCCGGAGGATCCGCTCAATTTCCCGACGTACAAGTTGCAGCTGGAGGCGGTGCAGCCGATCACGATCGGCCAGTTCTACACCGCCATTTCCGACGCCATCGGCCTGCTCGGCGACAGTGCGTTCGTCGACCCGCCGCGCAATCAGGTCGGGCCGGACATCATGCCGGAGTCGGTGGTGGTGACGAATGTGGCCACCGCACAAGAGGCCATCCGCACGATCATCGAACAGGGGGAGGGGACGAGCACCTCGCCGCTCGCGGTGGTCGGCAGAGGCTACGCCCACTACTACCGTTACATGCAGATTCAAAAGGGGCAGTTCCTCGTTCCCGAACCGCCGCCGGTGAATTACGCGTATGCCGGCGCGCCCATCCCGTTCGATGCCACGGGCGTCTATCCGCTGCCGACCAATCCGAAATCGACGGACTATCCGGCCGGCACGCAGCAGGCGCTGCTCAATGACAATTTCAATTACACGTATACGAGCCTGCTCTTCGCATTGAACGCGCTGCTCAACGGGCAGAACACAGAGGACCAATTCAACGTGGCAATCGGCCTGATGATGTCGCTCAAAGGGCAGGCGAAGGCAATGATGTCCGGCATCCCGAACCCGGCGGTCTTCACCGGACCGAGCTTCGAATATCTGCCGGTGAATCCGTAAGAAGCCGACGAGGAACGCCGGCGTTTTGTGGCCGCTGAGACGCGGAAATGGCGTGCTCCGCCGGCGGGGACGCGGGCGTTCCCCCGCCCCGTTGCGGTCGAGCTCGCCGAATTTCGTTCGGCAGTCGGTAAACAAATTGACCAACGGCTCCGCACGCGGCGGGCTCATCCCGTGAGGCGATGTCAGCCCCGCGTGCCTCCTTGTTTTCAATGAGTTACATGAATTCTGCACGCGTTTTGCGTGATGCGGAACCGCGTGATTTTGGGCAATGGTTACTAATAACTCAGAATAAGCGACGCTTTGATCACGTTTTCCTCACGCGAAACACGTGCGAATTAATGTTGACAAAAACCTTCTGGATTTTATGATCTTGTCACGTCATCCCGAAGGGTCTGTGATGGGTGAGGAGTCGGTACATGGCATTTGAGAAATGGGAGCCGCAGCCTGAGTTCGAACGCTTTCCTGCTTCGGCGACCATTGTGCAGTCGCGCCTGATCCGCCTTCCGTCCCCGGTCGCAGGGATGCTTCGTCTGCGCGGGAAGACGAGCGCAAACCTCTACTACGACAAGAAACGCAAGGTCATCGGCATCAAGCCGCTCGACAAAAAAGAAGAGGGAGCGGCGAAGATCCGGCAGTCCGAAAAGTCGACCTCGCTGCACGTGCCGAGCTTCTTTCGCTTCTATGACATCGACGTGCCCGGCATCAAACGCTTTCACTGCTGGTACGACGAGAAAGAGCGCATGGCGATGATCGACATTTCGAAGCCGTCACCGCGCGGACGTCCTGCCGGCACCTAGCGATTCAGAAAATCGACCCCCAACAAAAAAGGCGGCCTTTCGGCCGCCTTTTCCTTTGTTGCGTGTGGTGTCGATCAATGGCCGACGGCGCGGAAGCGGCGGTTGCCGGCCGGCGCGGTCGCGACCTGCGTGGCCCAGCTCTGGCGAATCTGCTCGGCAACGCCGTCGCCGAACACGACGTTGTCGGCGGTGACGCCGAACGTCGACGAATCGGGGAAGAGCGCGCCGTTGTCGGCGTAGAGCTGCGTGATGCTCGCCACCGGGATTCTGCTGCCGTAGGCGTCGTTGATGGCCTTGATGAACTCGTCGCCCATCAGCAGGTAGCCGAGATCGGTGAGGTGGAAGCCGTCGAGGCTGAAGAAGCCGCCCTGCACGAACTGGCCGGTGATCGTGAACGGTCCGATGTGCAGGCCGGTCGCGACGCGGTTGAAGAGACCGGCGACGTCGGCCACCGGGATGTTCTTCGCGGCCGCGGCCTGCGAAATGATGGTGTTGTACTCGGCCACGCGCGCGGTGATCGCGGAGACTTCGGTCGGCGTGAGCACGTAGCGGTCGGCCAGCGGCTCACCGACGTGCGGGAGAGAGCTGAACGGCGGGATGGTCTTGAATACGGCCGGAATGCCGTAGCCCTGCGCGAGCTGTGCGCGCGCGTCGAGCGTGATGTAGCTGGTGGCCGGGATCTGGCCGAAGGTGCCGCCGCCGAGATCGGCGACGTAGTAGATGCGGTTGCCGGCCTGATCGAGCACCGGCTGGCCGGTGGCAGGATTGACGAGGTACGGCGGAACGAGCGTGAAGTACGGCGGGATCACGTTCGGAAGATTGCCGACCACCATGCCGGCGTTCGGAGCGCCCGTGGTGAGCGAGTTGAGCACGGCTTCATAGCGGGTCTTGAAATCGGCGACCGAGGTGAGCGCGGCCGGCGTACCGGCGAGCGCGGCGCCGAGGTAGTCGTTGCCGCCGATCCACATGGCGATGAACGTCGGCTGGAGCGCGACGGCCTGCTGCACCTGCGTTCCCTGGCCGCGGAGGATGAAGCGGCTGAAGGTGACGGCGGTCGGCTCGCCTGCCGACGGCGGTTCGGCGCCGGTGAGGGTGAGCAGCGCACCGACGGTGGCGCCCGGAACGGCGAGATTGTTGTACGGACGCGCGAACGTGGTCATGGTCGGCGTGCCCTGGCCGCTCTGCGACACGGGGCCGACGGTGAGCCCGCCGAGCACGAGCTCGGCCGGGATGCCGGGATACGTGATGCGCGGGAAGGCCCAGCAATCCGCGGCGGCGGTGGCGCTGGCCTGGCAGAACTCGAGACCGGCCTGGCGGGCGACGACGGCCGGCCAGCTCCACTCCTGATGACGCTCGGTGAGGCCGCCGCTCTGGAAGCCGGCGCCGTAGCTGTCCCCGAGGGCAACGAAGCGCGTGAAATCGGCCGAACCGCGCTGGGCAAACATCGGAGCTGCGCACAGTCCGACGAGCAGGAATGCTGCTGCGATGCGAATGCTCTTGCTGATTTTCATGAGGGTCTCCTGATTAGAACCGGTAGCCGGCGTTGATGCTCCAGAGCACCGCGTCCGTCTGGTAGGTTCCGTTGAATCCTTCGGTGTTGATGCCTTCGGTGTCGCGGTCCTTGAAGTGCAGGACCATCAGCGACCAGTCGACGCGGATCGGACCGCCGTGCCAGCCGGTGCCGATCGTCACGCCGATGCGATCCGAATCGGGAAGCAGCGGGCTGACGTGCTGCGTCGGCTGCGGGTTCTCGTCATAGACGGCGCCGAAACGGACGTCCCACGCTTCGGTGGCTTTCTTGTTCACGCCGAGGCGGTAGGAGTTCGAGTCTTCCCACTCCTGCTCGCGCACGAAGTTCTGCGCCGGCGTGGTCTCGAAGTTCACCGCGAGCGCTTCGAACGCGCTCCACTGCGTGTGCATGATGTCGAACTCGACGTCCCAGGTCTCGGCCGGCTTGAAGGCCACGCCGATCTGCGCGATGCCGGGGAAGGGGAAGACGGTGTTGATGTTCTGGTCGGGCGGAACGCTCGCGGCCACGAGTGCATCGAGCTGCGCGTTGCCGGTCGGGATCTGCGTGAAGTCCGCTTTTCCTTCGAGATCGATGTCCATGCTCGAGCGATACGCCGCGCCGATACGGAGCCGATCGCTCGGCTTGAACAGCACGCCCGCGCTCCAGCCGATGTCACTGCCGTAATCGCTCGCGAGGCGCGCGTTCGTCACGTCGACGAAGCGGTTCGTGAACGGATTCGGGAAGGGGAGCATGCGGTTCGCGTTCAGGATGACGCGCGCACGGCGATACTCGACGCCGCCGCCGATCGCGAAGCGGCCGTCGGTGGTCTGCCACGCCAGCGTCGGCTGGAACGACATCGTCTTGAGGTCCGCGTCCTGCGAGATGTACCGGCCCGCGAACGGCTTCTCCCAATCGGTGCGCAGACCGAAGGCGGCGAAGGCACCGATGCCGACGGTCAGGTTGTTGCCGATGGGGATGACGCCGTAGACGTTCGGGACGTTGAAGAGATGACGGTTGTACTTCCCTTCCACTCCCGCGGTGAACGGATCGTTCGGATCGCCGACGAATTCGTTCGAGAAGTTGATGAAGGTCGTCCCGCCGAAGAAGGCCATCTCGCGCTGCTGCGCGATGCCGGCGGGGTTGTAGAAGATGGCGCTGGGATCGTCGGCCGTGGCGACGAACGCCCCGGCCATGCCGCTGGCTTTCGCCCCCTGCTCCGGAATGAGGAAGCCGGAACCGAATGCCGACATACTGAGCAGACAGGCCAGCGAAGAGACGATTGTTAATCTGAGGGATCGCAAGAGAGACCTCCTAAGTCTGTTGTTCTACAGAGGATTACGGCACCCGGGAACGGCGCGCATGATAGCACCGAAAAATGCCGGGTGAAGCGTCATTCATCGGAGCGTGACGCGGGATTTCCGCTCGTGGCGCACGGCATTGTGTATGCAGGAACTCCTGCATGACGGACATGCGGCCTGACGTCGAGGCATATCTCAGGGAATGCTTCGCCAGCGAGTCCTCTCCACGCGTGACCGAGCTCGCTCTCCGCCTCGGCGTCTCGCGCGGCCACCTGCACGTCCTCTTCATCGATCGCTTCGGCGTCACCCCGTCCGCGTTTCTCAAGCAGCGCCAGCTCGAGCACGCCCAGGATCTCCTGCGCTCCACCGGCCTCTCCTCCGCGGCCATCGCCTATCGCTGCGGCTTCGGCTCGCGGCGGACCATGTTCCGCACCTTCCAGCGCGAAATGGCCACGACACCGTCGGCGCTGCGCCGCGCTCCGGACCAAATGTCTCTATCGGCGCGCCGCCGGAAGCGCGTACAACGATTTCAACGGAGCAAATAACTATCTGCGCCGGTCCGAAATCTCAAGATCCGGAAGGGACTCTCGTGAAAAGACTCATTGCAGTTGTGGCTGCGGTTGCGTTCGGTCTGCCCGCCTTCGGCGCGTGGACTGCTCGCCCCGATACGGTCAAGGTGGTGGTGAAGAAACAGGCGCGCGGCCAGGCCTCGCTCGATCACAACGCGATCGCGCAGCACGGCGCATCGGTGGTGTTCGATGGCAACGGCAGCGCCGTGCTCGAAGTGCCGAAGGCGCGCGCGGAGCAGTTGCGCGGCGCGCTGGCGAAGAGCTCCGACTCGGTCGAAATCCGCGAAGAGCTCGACACCATCGGTTTCCTCAGCTTCCCGATCGATGTGCGCAACGGAACGCCGGCGTATCCGCCGGGCTGGTCGAAGGCGAGTGCGCACGCGCGCGACGCGTTCGTCGTGCAGTTCGCTGCCGCGCCGCAGAAAGAGTGGATCGACGCACTGCGATCGGCAGGATTGCAGATCGTGTCGTACGTTCCGCAGAACGCGTACGTCGTCGTCGGCAATGCCGTCGATGTCGAGCGCGTGCGCGAGTTGCTGCCGATCCAGTTCGTCGCGTCCCACCAGCCGGTGCACAAGATCGCGCCGGAACTGCGCGGCGAGGGCAACGAATTCGTCGAGGCCACGGTGGTGATCGCGAAGCTGGAGGAAGCGGCGTCAGCGAAACAGCTCCTGCGCACCGCGACGGTCGAAGAGCTCGGCGTCGTCACCGATGCGGGCGACCGTGAGCTGTACCGCGTGCGCATGCGTACGAACGCGCTCGCGAAGCTCGCGAGCGAAACGGCCGTGTTGTGGATCGAGCCGGCTCCCGACATGAAGTTGAGCGGCGAGCGCGAGGTCTATCTGACCAGCGGCGACACGCTGACCACCAAACCGTCGGCGACGCAATTGCGTCCGGCCGCCCCGGTGAATTACCGCACCTGGCTGAGCGGCAAGGGCGTGAGCAATTACGCCAGCACGGTGACGATGGCCATGCTCGACACCGGCTTCGACAAC
Source organism: Thermoanaerobaculia bacterium (assembly GCA_036261885.1). Taxonomy (GTDB): domain Bacteria; phylum Acidobacteriota; class Thermoanaerobaculia; order Gp7-AA8; family Gp7-AA8; genus QHVT01. Next base: position 1,150,889 of record DATAJY010000013.1, read on the forward strand.
GGCACGACCACGAATCCGCACTTCGATTTCCGCAACAGCGCCAGCGGCTCGTTCGTGCAGATGGTCGATTACACCGTTCGCCAGCTCGCGCCGATGTCGGATTGCTATGGGCACGGCACGGCGGTCGCGGGCGTGATCGCCGGCAATGCCGACTCCGGGTTCTCGACGACCACGCGGGACATCGGCTCTTCGTTCGGAAATTACAACTACCTGATGGGGCTCGGCATCGCTCCGGCGATTCCGCTCATTTCCGGCCGCATCTTCAATTACAACAACAACTCCGCCGGAACGCATTACGAGCCGCAGGCGTTCACGACCATCTTCCCGAATCTCGTTTCGCGCTCGGTGCGCATTACGACGAATTCGTGGAATGACGCGCGCACGATCAATTCGGGCCGCTATACGGCCGATACGCAGACGATGGATCGTCTCGTGCGCAAGACCAACAACAATGACACCGGCGATCCGATGGCCATCTATTTCTCGGCCGGCAATCTCGAGTCGTACGCCGCCGGCAGCGGATTGACGATGGTGCAGCCGCCGGCCACGGCGAAGAACATCGTTTCCGTCGGCGGTACGGAGAGCTACAACCCCATCTCGTCGTATCCGGTGCGCGATGCACTGAACGCCGGCGTGAATGCCGACAACGGCTTCGACATCTACGTCGACAGCACGCGGGACACGATCGACAACCGCTTCAAGCCGGACGTCGTCGCTCCGGCCACGGCGATGGAAGCGCCGCGCACGACGTCGACGACGCCCTGCTGGTCGGCCGCCGCGACGGCGTCGATCGGTCCGGTGCTCGATCCGGCCAATCCGGTCGATCAGCAGCACATCTGGAGCCGCGGCACGTCGTTCTCTTCGCCGGGTGCGGCCGCCAACGGCGCGCTGTTGTACACCTGGTGGAAGAACAAGACCACCGTTGCGCCGAGCCCCGCGCTGCTCAAGGCGATGCAGGTCAACTTCGCGCAGTCGCTCGGCACGCTCGCGCCGGCACCGCAGATCAATCAGGGCTACGGCAAGGTCGATCTGACGAATGCGTTCAAGACCGACGGGCGTTATGCGTGGGCCGATCAGACGACCGTATTGACGCCGGCGAATTCCATCGTCTGGCATCCCGCATTGACCGGGACGTACACGATCAAGGACACGACCAGGCCGGTGCGCGTGACGCTGGTGTGGACCGATCGCGCCGCGGAAACGAACGCCGCCACCGCGCTCGTGAATGATCTCAATCTCATCGTGCAGGGCACGAGCGGAACCGCCGCGGTCGGAAACGACATCAATCCGGCCACCGGCCGTTCGCGCACCTATTACAACCAGACGTTGCCGTACGACCACCGCAACAACGTCGAGCAGGTGGTCTTGAACTCGACGGACCTCGGACGCTACATCACCATTCAGATCTGGGGACAGACGATCGCGGGCGACGCGATCAATCCGTGGAACGGCACGACGCCGCAGCAGGATTACGCGCTCTTCATTGAAAACGTGATCGGCCAGTAAACAAACAGCCGAGGGGCGGACGTTTCTCGTCCGCTCCTCGCGATTGCTCAACGACGCGTCAGGAATTGAGCAGTTCGCGCAGAATCTCGTTGGCCAGATCGGCCTTCGCCTTTCCGCGCATTTCCTTCATCAGCTGGCCGACGAGAAATCCGAAGACCTTCTCGCTGCCGCCCCGGTACTGCTCCACCGACGTCGCGTTTTTTTCCAGAACCTTGCGCGCTGCTTCGCGAATGACGGCCGGATCGCTGATCTGCGAGAGCCCTTTGCGCTCGACGATCGTCTCGGGCGCATCACCGCTCGACGACATCTCCTCGAACACTTCCTTCGCCGCTTTCCCGCCGATCGCGCCGCTGTCGATCATCCGGATGAGACGGCCGAGCATCTCCGGCGTGACGACGTATTCATCGATCTCGATCTTCTTCTCATGGAGCACGCGCAAGACTTCATTACGAACCCAGTTCGCCGCACCGCGCGGATTCCGCGCCGCACGCGCGGTCTCTTCGAAGTAATCCGAGACCGCTTTCGCCGTAATCAGCACCTCGGCGTCCGCAACCGGGATCTCCCAGTCCCGCTGATAACGCTCGATGCGCGCGTCCGGCAGGGCCGGCAATGCCGCGCGGACCTCTTCGATCCACGGATCGTCGACCGCGAGCGTGTAGAGATCGGGCTCGGGAAAATAGCGATAGTCGTGCGCTTCCTCTTTGGAGCGCATCACGCGCGTTTCATTGGCGACCGGATCGAACAGTCGCGTTTCCTGAACGACCTTGCCGCCCCCCTCGAGCACTGCAATCTGCCGCGCGATTTCGTAGTCGATGGCCCGCCCGAGAAAACGGAACGAATTGAGATTCTTGATTTCGGTGCGCGTGCCGAGCGGTTCGCCTTCCTTGTGGACCGAAACGTTCGCGTCGCAGCGCAGCGAGCCTTCTTCCATGTTCCCGTCGCAGACGCCGGTGTACATGAGGATCTGGCGCAGACGCGTGAGATAGAGTCCCGCCTGTTCGGCGCTGCCGATGTCGGGCTCGGTCACGATCTCGATGAGCGGTGTGCCGGCGCGATTGAGATCGACCAGCGACACATCTTTTTCGTGCAGCAGTTTTCCGGCATCTTCTTCCATGTGGATGCGGCGTATGTGAACCCCGCGCACCATTCCCATCGTGGCGATCGGCTGATCGAACTGCGAGATCTGGTATCCCTTGGGGAGATCGGGATAGAAGTAATTCTTACGCGCAAATACGGACTGATGGTGAATTTCACAGCCGGTGGCCAGTCCCATGCGGATGGCCAGTTCCACGGCGTGGCGGTTCAGGACCGGCAGCGCGCCGGGATAGCCGAGGCAGACCGGACAGACATTCGTATTGGGAGCGGCGCCAAATGTGGTGGGACAGGCGCAGAAAATCTTCGTGCGCGTCAGCAGACGCGCGTGCACTTCGAGGCCGATCACCGGGCGGTACATAGTGCGGCGCATTAGAGCATGTCGCGCTTCCCGACCGAATCGGTGAATCCATCATTTAGAATCCTCAGTCCCACGCCCATGCCGCGCAGCCGATATTTCCATTCTTTCAAGGTGACGACGATCGTCGTCGCCGCGCTGCTGCTCGTCGCGTCGCTGGTCTCCGCCTCGGTGAGCGATCTGCGGACGGAGCTCGTCCTGGCGGCGCTGGTGCTCGTGGCGATGTTCCTGCGTGTCGACAGCGGCGATGCGTCGGTGGGATTCGAAACGGCCGTCGTGTTCGGCGCGCTGGTGGTCTTTCACCGGCCGGACATGGTCCTGATCGCGGTGCTGGTCGGTGCCGGCGTGCATGCGGTCATCGACGCGGTCTCGAAGAAATCGTGGGCGCTCGAGCCGTTCTACAACGCCGCGCAGCTGGCGTTGTCGTACGCGCTGGTGGGCCTGCTCTATTCGCTGGCGGTTGCGCGCGGTGCGGAGCCGGCCGCGAAAATGGCCGGCTACACGCTGCTGCTCGTCGGCTACGTCAGCATTCATCTGGTCTTCCTCGCCGTGCGGCGCTATTTCGAAGGAGAGAGCGCTCCGGTCGACCTGCGGCGCGTGCTGATGCTGCAGGGGAAGACGCTGCTGCTGGTCACGCCGGTGGTGGCCATCGAGGTGATGCTGCAGGCGGCGTGGGGGATCATCGGATTCGCAATCGCGCTTCTGCCGATCCTCGTGGCCGCGTACGCGCTGCGCAAGGAGTCGGAGACGGCATCGCAGAACGTCGAGCTCGTGCGCCGGAATCGCGAGCTGGCGATTCTCACCGAAAGCTCGACGCAGATTCTCTCCGCGGAGTCGGACCACGAAACGCTGCGCCGCCTCATGGCGCTGCTCTCGAAGCTGGCGAAGATGAAAGCGTGCGCGGTGGTGACGTGGGAGCCGAATCCCGATCTCGCCGGCACGGTCTATCGCTTCGGCGAGTGCATGCCGACGGATCAGGAGATCCTGCGCTGGGTCGATGCGGCCGGGTTCGCGCAGTCGGCACCGAGCCGCGCGTTCGTCTTTCAGAGCGACATGCGCAAGTTCCCGCTCTCGAGCGGCCGCGCCATTCAGGTGCTGATCGGCATTCAGACGCCGGAGATCATTTACGGCATCCTCATCTTCGAAACCGAGGATCTGTCGATTCTGAAAGCGGGCAGCCTCAATCTCCTCACGCTCCTCGTGAATCAGACCGCGCTTTCGCTGCAGGACCAGTTGCTGCGCCGCGAGATGCGCGAGAAGACGATGCAGCTCGAGGCGAACGCCGCCACGATGTCGACCATTCTCGACGTCTCGAACAGTCTCATCGGACAGTTCGAAGTCGACGCCGCGCTCACGCGCATCGCGCTGGCCATCCGCACGGCCCTCGGCTTCGAGCGCGTCGTCTTCGCGATTCTCGATCTTCGTCATCAGGAGTTCGTCCGCCGCGCGCACTGCGGCTTCGACGACGTGTGGGAAGACATGCGCAAGCGCCGCGTGACGCGCGGCGAGATCGAGGCGTTCTTCAATCCGGAGTTCCGGGCGCTGAACTCGTACTTCATCTCGCACACCGCGCTGCGCAAGAGCGAGCATGACTTCTTCGTCCGTCCGGAAGACGCCGACAACGGCTATCTCAAGCCGGATGAATGGCACGAGAACGACATGCTCATCGTGCCGCTCATGAGCCACTCGCACAGCGGCGCCGAGATGATCGGCTTCCTCTCGGTGCGCGATCCGCAGGACCGCCGCATTCCCTCGGTGGAGAAAGTGCGCACGCTGGAGATCTTCGCCACGCAGGCCGTGACCGCGCTGCAGTCGGCGCGTCAGTACGACGAGATCAAACGCCTCACCGTCATCGACTCGCTGACGCCCGCGTACAACCATCGTCATTTCCAGGATGCGCTGGCGAAAGAGATTCATCGCCACAGCCGCACCGGCCACGAGCTCGCGCTGGCGATGCTCGACATCGACAACTTCAAGAAGATCAATGACACGTTCGGTCATCCCGTCGGCGACGAGATTCTGAAAGGGCTCGTCGAGGAGTTGATGATCAACGCGCGCGACACCGACGTGGTGGCGCGCTACGGCGGCGAGGAGTTCGCGATCATCTTTCCCGACACGCCCGGCCACTCCGCGCGCGAAGCGGCCAGCCGGATGCGCGAGCTCGTCGAGCGCCGGGTCTTTCCGCTGACGCAGCTCGAGCGGACGTTGCATGTCACGGTGAGCATTGGCGTGGCGGTATTTCCGCGCGACGGTGCGACGAGCGCCGAGCTCATTTCGCGCGCCGATGCGGCGTTGTACTTCGCGAAGAAGAACGGCAAGAACCAGGTGGCCTGCGCCAGCGACGTCGTCGGCGAATTAGCGATTTAGAGGTGGGCGGCGCCGTCCGCGACTACCGTTACACTGCGCGCAATGCGTAAACTCGCCGTCGTTCTTCTCTTCACGATGACCGCAACCGCACAATCGCTCGACCAACGCGTGCAGACCGCGCTGCCGGATCTGCTGGCCACGTATCAGCACCTTCATCAGAATCCCGAGCTGTCGATGCAGGAAGCGAAGACGTCGGCCTTCGTGGCCACGCGCTTGCGCGAGCTCGGCTACGAGGTGACGGAGAAAGTCGGCCGGTACAAGGATCCGAACGCGACCTGCTACGGCGTGGTGGCGATCCTGAAGAACGGCAGCGGCCCGACGGTGCTGGTGCGCAGCGACATGGACGGCCTGCCGATTCCGGAGCAGACCAGCGTTCCGTACCCGAGCCAGAACGCCGGCGTGATGCACGCCTGCGGGCACGACGTGCACATGACCACGCTTCTCGGCACGGCGAAGATGCTCGCCGATCTGAAGTCGCAATGGCGCGGCACGGTGATGCTCGTCGGACAGCCGGCCGAGGAAGTGGTGAAAGGGGCGGAAGGGATGCTCGCCGACGGGCTGTATGAGAAATTCGGCAAGCCCGACTTCGCGGTCGCGTTTCACGACTGGGCCGTGCTCGAAGCCGGAAAGGTCGGCTATCGCCCGGCGCAATTCATGGCCGCCACCGATTCGCTGAACCTCACCATTCGCGGCGTCGGCGGACATGGCGCGGCCCCGCATCAGACGAAAGATCCGGTCGTGCTCGCGGCCGAGACGATCATGGCCCTGCAGACGGTGGCGAGCCGCGAGCGTTCGCCGCTCGATCCGGTGGTCGTGACGGTCGGCAAGATCGAGGGCGGCACGAAGCGCAACATCATTCCGGATGAAGTGCGCCTGTATCTCACGGTGCGCACGTTCCGTCCGGAAGTGCGCCAGCGCGTGCTCGAGTCGATTCAGCGCATCCCGAAAGGTCTCGCCTTCGCGGCCGGTGTGCCCGAGGACCGCGCGCCGGTGTACGAGCATCTCGATCACGAATCGATCTCGTCGACGTACAACGATCCGGCGCTCACCGAGCGGATGGCCAGGGCGATCGCGCGCGAGATCGGCAATGACAACGTCGTGCTCATCGATCCGTCGATGGTGAGCGAAGACTTCGGCCTGTTCGGCCTGCAGGGAAAAATCCCGACGGCGATGCTCGCGCTCGGCGCGGGCGACAAAGAGGCGATTGCCGCCGGCACGCAGCCGGGGCTGCATTCGAGCAAGTTCGTTCCGGCCGACACGTCCCTCGTGCTGCGCACCGGCGTCCGCGGGGCGGTGGCGATGGTGCTGGAGCTGTTGAAGAAGTAGCTTCGCACCGCGCTCGCCGCGGGCGCCGTCATTGCAATTTCGTTCAACCGAGATGGATGTTCACCAGCCCGGTTGGAAACGCGGTGAGGGCGCCGCGGCTCTGCTGACACGCGAATGGCTCGTCACGAACGGACTCGGCGGATACGCGTCGGGGACGATCGGTGGTCCGGCCACGCGCCGCTTTCATGGATGGCTCATCGCCGCGATGCCGGCGCCGCTCGGCCGCGCGATGATGCTCAATCACCTCGACGAATCGATCGGCGGACAGGCGTTCGGCGATGCCGATTTCCTGGCCGAGTTCTCGCTCGATTGCGGCGTGCCGGTGTGGCGGTACGAACGCGACGGCCTCGCGCTCGAGAAACGCGTGGTGATGCCGTACGGGCAGAACACCGCGTACCTGCTGTATCGACTTCTGCGCGGCGGTGAGCAGACGCTCGAACTGCGTCCGGCCGTCAATTTCCGCCATCACGAAGGAGTCCTCGGCGAAGAGCGGCCGCACACGATCGACGTGCGCGGCCGTGAGATCGAGATCGTGCAGGAAGGCTTCTCTCCGAATCTCCGCATGCTGATGGTCGGCGAGAACGCGCGGCTCGACGCCGACGTGGGCCTGATGCCGGAGGTTCGCTACATGGTGGAACGCGATCGCGGCTACGAATACGAAGGGCCGCTGTGGAGTCCGGGCGTCATTCGCATCACGCTGCGGCAGGGCGAGGACGCGGGGCTCGTGGTCTCGACCGAATCGTGGGACGTGATTCATGCGCTCAATCCGCACGAAGCGATCGATGCCGATCAGCAGCGTCGCGACAAGATGCTGTCGAAGGCGGGAGCGCACGATGCGATGGAAGCGCAGCTCATCCTCGCCGCCGACCAGTTCCTGATCCGTCCGACCACCCGCTCCGCCGACGAAGCGCGCATCGCCGCGGCCGGCGATTCCCCGCGCACCGTCATCGCCGGCTACCACTGGTTCACCGACTGGGGCCGCGACACGATGATCAGTCTCGAAGGATTGACGTTGTGCACCGGCCGGCATCGCGAGGCGGGGAGCATCCTGCGCACGTTCGCGTCGTACATCCGCGACGGGCTCATTCCAAACATGTTTCCCGAGGGGGAGCACGGCGGGCTGTATCACACCGCCGACGCCACGATGTGGTTCTTTCACGCCGTCGCGCGGTACGTCCGCTGGACGAACGACCGGCACACGCTGCGGGAACTGCTGCCGAAGATGGTCGAGATCATCGAGCATCACGTGCGAGGAACGCACTTCAACATCCACGTCGATCCGAAGGACGGCCTGCTGCACCAGGGCGCGGAGGGCTATCAGCTCACGTGGATGGATGCGAAGGTCGACGGCTGGGTGGTCACGCCGCGTCGCGGCAAGGCCGTCGAGATCAACGCGCTCTACTACAACGCGTTGCGCGTGCTCGAAACGTTTCTGCGCGAGGAGGGGGAGACGCAGACCGCGGAGCGCATGCGCGATCTGGCCGGACGCGCCTTCGATTCCTTCAACGAGCGCTTCTGGTTCGCCGACGGTCAATATCTTTACGATGTGCTCGATCCGCACGACCAGGCGCTGCGGCCGAATCAGATCTTCGCGATCTCGCTCGATCATCCGGTGCTGGCGCGCGAGCGGTGGCCGCGCGTCATTGACGTCGTCGAGAAAGAGCTCGTCACGCCGGTCGGGCTCCGTTCGCTCGGCCGCAATCATCGCGACTACAAGCCGAAATACGACGGCGACCTGCGGGCGCGCGATGCCGCGTATCACCAGGGAACGGTGTGGGGCTGGCTGATCGGTCCGTTCATCGATGCATGGATGAAAGTGCACGGCGATGCGAACGCGGCCTCGCGGTTTCTCGACGGGTTTGGACCGCACCTCGGCGAAGCCTGCATCGGAACGATCAGCGAAATCTTCGACGCCGAGGAACCGTACACGCCGCGCGGTTGCGCGGCGCAGGCGTGGTCCGTCGCGGAGGTGTTGCGCTGCGTCACTTCTTTGCGTAGCGCTTGACCGCGCGATCGAGCGTGTAGTTCCGCAGGTACTCCTCTTTGATGTAGCTGCCGTTGTCGAAGCGGTAGACGGTGACGCCTTTACCGGGCTCCTCGAAGAAGAAGCGCGTGCCGACGGCGATGGCCTTGAACTTCACTTCGCGGCCGCCCTGATTCGAGAGCGAGCCGAGGAACAGCGCGATCGAATGCGGAACCGCGTCCGGCGCATACGTGGAAGGCAGCTTCGCCTTCTTCGGCGTGGCCGCGGACACACTGAAGGCGAGCAGGAACAACAGGACGATCGATTTCCGCATGGCGGGATTGTAGACGTAGCGGGCGCTTCGTTTGCAGTCGATCGAGGCGGAGGAACCATGCCCCGAGAACCGCAGAGTTACGGCAGCAACGAAGAGTGGGTGACCGGCCGGACCGATCAGAACGTGAACGATCCGAAGGCAACGCCGTCGCCCGAGCATCGCCCGTTTTATGACGATCGCCGCGAGTCGGAGACGAGCCACAGCCATCAGGGCGGAAAAACCTCGGATGTGCAGCTGGCCGAGAACGCGCAGCCGGCCGGCCGCGCCGGCGACGCATTCGAATCAACCACGGGGATCAACACGCACGAAGGAGGGGCGAAGCGCGGTTCGTACTTCAGGAAGAGAGATTACGAATAGGGCACACCTTCTTCAACGATCTCCAACAGACATCGCTCTTGTGACGCGGCGCACACGATGCGCGTGCGGTCGGGTTACTATCGCCGGGCGTCCACCGTGCCCGACCTCCGACCACTCCTCTCGACCGCCACATATTCGGCCACTGCCTTGTCGATCGCGACGGCACTGGTCGGTGTGTCGATTCTGCTGCTCGGCGCGGGAGTGCTGCTGCGGGGCGGCGGAAAACGCGCCAGCGTTTCGTTCTTCACCGTCACGTTCGTCGGCGCCGGATGGCTGCTCGCCTCGAGCGCGATGTACGCGACGCACGATGCCGTCGTCGCGCTTGCGGCCGCGCGCGTCGGCTATCTCTTCAGCGCGCTGATTCCGGCGGCGGTGTTCCAGTTCGCGGCCACGCTCGTGCCGCAGACGAAACGGACGCGCGCCGTTGCGCTGCTCTGCTGGCTGGTGAGCGTCGGTCTGGCGATCTTCGGTTTCGCCACCGATCGCCTCATCCCGGCGGTGCGCAAGTTCTCCTGGGGCTACTACCCGAACGGCCGGCCGTTTTACGGACTCATCATCGTTGCGTTCGCGGCGATGGTCATCGGCGGGATTCACCTGCTGCTGCAGACGTATCGCAGCGCCGAGGGCAAAGGCCGCGAGCGCGCCGGCGCCCTGCTGCTCGCATTCATCCTCGGCACGCTGGCGATGTTCGATTACCTCCCGTCCGTCGGCATCGCGCTGCAGCCGATCGGACACGTGGCCGCGCTCGCGTTTGCCATCCTCGCCGCGACCGCGGTCTGGCGATTCGAGCTCTCCGACATCACGCCCGAGTTCGCGGCGGGACAGATTCTCGAAACGATGAAGGGCGCGGTGATCGTGGCCGACATGTCGGGCACGATCCGCGTCATCAACCGCGGCGCGACGGACCTGCTCGGCTATACGCCCGAACAACTGCGCGGCGTGCATCTGCGCCACGTATTTCCACGCGATCAGAACATGACTACCGGTCAACTGATCAACAGCCTCGGCGTCCTCGAACACACGATGGCCTGGCTCGCCGCCGACGGCACGACCGTCGACGTGCTCGCATCGTCTTCGTTCCTGCGCGATCCCGATGGCGTACCGGTCGCGGTGGTCTACGTCGCCAGCGACTACACGGAGCGCAAGCGCGCCGAGCAGGCGTTGCGCGAGAGCGAGCATCGCTACCGCACGCTGTTCGAGATGAACCCGTTGCCGATGTGGGTATACGACCCCGGCACATTGCGTTTCACGGCCGTGAACGATGCGGCGGTGAAGCACTACGGCTACGCGCGAGACGAGTTCCATCGCATGACCATCGCCGACATCCGCCCCGCGGAGGATGTCGACGTGATGCGCGACGCGCTGACGAACCTCGGCGAACGCGTCGGACCGCGACAATTCCGCCATCGTCGCAAGGGCGGCGAGGTCATCGACGTCGAGATCACGTCGTTCGAATTCGTCTCCGGCGGCGGACGTCTCTCGCGTCTCGTCATCGCGCAGGACGTCACCGCGCGCAAGCGGGCCGAGGAAGAGCTGCGGGAAAGCGAGCAGCGTTATCGCGTGCTCTTCGAAGAGCAGAAAGCGAGCGAGGCGCGCTACCGGCTGCTCTTCGAGCGCAACCTGGCCGGCGTTTATCGCACTACCGTCGACGGACGCATCCTCGAATGCAATGACGCCTGCGCGCGCATCTTCGGCTACGACTCGCGCGAGGCATTCCTGGAGCAGGACGCCGGCGATGCGTACTTCGATGAAGTGGAGCGCGAACGCGTGGTGCAACTGCTGCGCGATCAACGTCAGTTGTCGAATATCGAAGTGAAGCTGCGCCGCCGCGACGGCTCGGTCGTCTGGGTGCTCGAAAACGTGGCCCTGCTCGAAGGAGACATCCTCGAGGGGACGATCATCGACATCACCGATCGCAAGCGCGCGCAGGAGCAGATGGAGTATCAGGCGTATCACGACGCGCTGACCGGTCTGCCGAACCGGCTGCTGTTCCGCGACCGCATCACCGTGGCGCTCGCGCATGCGCGCCGCAGCGGCCGCACCAGCGCGGTGATGTTCCTCGACCTCGATCAGTTCAAGCATGTGAACGACACGCTCGGTCACACCATCGGCGATCGTCTGCTGCAGGCCATCGCGGCGCGTCTCGTGACCTGCGTTCGCGCGGAAGACACGGTGGCGCGCATGGGCGGCGACGAATTCACGATCCTGCTCGCGGACATCGCCGATCGCCGCAACGCCGCCGCCGTCGCGCAGAAGGTGCTCGAAGCGGTACGGCATCCGGTGGCGGTCGCCGATCACGAGCTGTACGTCTCGACCTCGATCGGCATCGCCATCTTCGGCGACGATGGCGATGACGCGGAGACGCTGCTGAAGAATGCCGATCGGGCCATGTATCGCGCGAAGGAGCTCGGCCGCGACAACTATCAATATGCGATGGCGGAGAAGCTCGAGATCGCCGACAGCCGCATGGCGCTGGAGCGGAGTCTTCATCACGCGCTGCAGCGCGATGAACTGGTCGTGCATTACCAGCCGATGGTGGAGATCGCCACCGGACGCGTGGTCGGAGCCGAGGCGCTGCTGCGCTGGCAGCATCCCGTGCATGGGCAGATGCAGCCGGACGAGTTCATTCCGGTGGCGGAGGAAACGCAGCTGATCGTGCCCCTCGGTGCGTGGGTGCTGCGCACCGCATGCGCGCAGATGAAAGCGTGGCACGACGCGGGGCATGCCTGGCTGCGCATCGCCGTGAACCTCTCGCCGCGACAGTTTCAGGATCGCGAGCTCGTCTCGACGGTCGAGAAGATCCTCGCCGAGACCGGCTTCCCGGCGCCGTATCTCGATCTCGAGATCACCGAGTCGACGGCCATGCAGAACGCGGAGCTTTCGCTGTCGATCCTGAAGCGTCTGAAGGAAATGGGCATTCGCATTTCGATCGACGACTTCGGCACCGGCTACTCGTCGCTCAGTTACCTCAAGCGTTTTCCGATCGACACCGTGAAGATCGATCAGGACTTCGTGCGCGATCTCACGCGCGACGATGCGGCGATCATCTCCGCCGTGATCTCGATGGCGCGCGCGCTCAACCTCCGCGTCATCGCCGAGGGCGTCGAAACCGAGGAGCAGCTCGCGTTTCTGCGTCGCGAAAATTGCGCGGAAATGCAGGGATTTCTCTACAGCCAGCCGCTCGATGCAGCCGCGTTCGAACAGGCGTTGCGCAATGCCGGCACGCCCGCGCATCGAGAGCGGATGAGGTTGACAATCGAGTGAGGTCCGCGCAGTATCGGGCCCCGATTTGAACGCCAACGCGCACCGTCGGGTCCTGCTTGCGGACGATGATCCCGAAGTCCGCGGCATCCTCAATTACGTGCTTCGCCAGCAGAACCTCGCGGTCGATCTCGCGGTCGATGGAGCGGAGGCGCTCGACCTGCTGCGCGACAACCGCTACAGCGTGGTGATCCTCGACCTGATGATGCCGGGCGTCGACGGGTTCGGCGTGCTCGACGCGATCTACTCGGGTGAGGTCGCGGAACCGCCGGTGGTGCTGGTCGTGAGCGGTGCCGATCGCGCCACGCTGAATCGGCTCGACGCCAGCCGCATTCACGGCATCGTGCGCAAACCGTTCGATCCGAACGAGCTCGCCGCGGTCGTCGTCGCCTGTGTCGACATTCGAGGGCGGAACACGTTCGAGACGATGGCCATGGCCATGATCTCGTCCGCGCCGATCATCGCCTGGCTGAAGATGTAGTGGTGTGGCGGAGAACGACGGCGCGAGGTCAGACGCGCTTCACCAGCTCCGCGGCCAGCATCAGAATCATTCCGCTCGCAAGGAGCGGTCCGCGCATCGAATGCGACGAGTCCTGATTGGCGCAGTCGCGCACCGCGCCGTAGAGCGCGTCGACTTCGAACGGCTTGGCCACGACGCCTTTGATGCGGTAGGTGCGTACGCGCTGCATCTGCGCCGCGGAAAGCGATGCGGTGACGACGAGCACGCGCGGCAGAACGTCCGGCCGTTCGCTGGAGAGAAAGTCGAGCACCGCGTAGCCGTCGGCGATCGGCATGAGCAGATCGAGCAGAACCGCCGCAAACTTGCGGGCCTTCAGTTTCTCGATGGCTTCGTTTCCGTTGCTCGCGATCTCGACCGAGAACTCGTTCTGCAACAACGCGGTAATGAGCGTGCATGTGGCTTCGTTATCGTCAGCCAGAAGAACGAGCGGTTTTTCGACCATGGAGCTCCCTCGGACACCCTTTGAAATGACTTTGGACGAGTCGCCGGATTGTAACCTATAGTCCCGACGGAACCTGTTGTGAACGCACGATGGATCGCGAAGCGAAGAAACTGAAGAAGCATTTCGAGAAGCGACTCACGCCCGAAGAGGCGAAAGAGCGCAAGCGCGCCGGAAAACTGAAGAAGGCGCTCAACGAAAAAGGGCGCGATGCGGTGCGCGATCCCCGCATCACCGAGGACAACTGGGAATCGCTCATCGATCAGCATGGCCGCTCGCGGCGCCGGCCGATGCTCTCGGAACTGCTCGCCCATCTCGAACACGACCCGGCGATGCCGGTCGAAGACCAGGAGCTCGAAGGCTCCGCGATCGTCATCAGCGTCACCAGCGGGCGTTGCCGCGTTTTTCTCGACGCTCGCGAGATCGATTGCGTGGTGCCGGTGGAGCTCGCGATGCGGCAGAAGAGCGCCCTTGCGGTCGGCGATCGCGTGCGCATTTCCGACGAGAGCGGCGTGTGGCGCGTGAGCACGGTCCTGCCGCGACGCACGGTGCTGGCGCGTCCCGATCCGCTGCACAAACACATGCAGCGCCTCATCGCCGCGAACATCGACGTGGTCATCCACGTGGTGACGCTCAAGTCGCCTTCGCTGCGGCCGCGCCTCATCGATCGATATCTGATCGCGATTCAACGCGGCGGCGCGCAGGCGGTCATCTGCATCAACAAGGTCGATCTGCTGAGCGCCGAGGAACGCGATCGCGAACTGCCGAAGCTCGCGCCGTACCTCGAGCTCGGCGTCCCGGTGATCGGCTGCTCGACCAGAACAGGCGAGGGACTCGAATCACTGCGCCGCGAAGTCGAAGGAAAAATGGCCGCGCTGGTCGGGCACAGCGGCGTCGGCAAGTCATCGATTCTCAACGCACTCGACGAAACGCTGGAGCTCGCGGTGAACACGCTTCACCGCAAGCGCGGCACCGGCCGCCACACCACGACCGCCTCGACGCTCTACGATTTCGGCGGCGGTACGTACCTCATCGATACGCCCGGCATCCGCGAGTTCGGCCTCTGGGACCTCGACCGCGAATCGCTTCGCGACTACTTCCCGGAATTCGAAGCGCCGTCGGAGCTCTGCCGCTTCACCAACTGCACGCACGTCCACGAACCCGACTGCGAGGTGAAGGACCGCGTCGAGAACGGAGAGGTGAGCGCGGCGAGGTATGAAACGTACGTGCGGTTGTTCGAGGATTTACGCGCGTAGGTTCTCTACTCGTCACCCGCTTCTGCGCGCAGCAGTTCTTCCAATCGCACCGGCCGCCCCAGCAGATAGCCTTGCATTTCCGCGCACATGTGATGGGCGAGAAAGTCGCGCTGATCCATGGTCTCGACGCCCTCGGCGACGGTCTTGAGTTGCAGGGAGTGCGCGAGCGCGACGACGGCGCCGACGACCATCGCGGCGTTCGGATCGCTGGTGACGGTGCCGACGAACTGGCGATCGATCTTGACGGTGTCGATCGGAAAGCGCGTCAGGTACAGGAGCGACGAATAGCCGGTGCCGAAATCGTCGACCGCGAGGGAGACGCCCATGTCTTTCAACGCGCGCAACGCGGCCAGCGTCGCTTCGGCGTTCTGCATGGCCACGCTCTCGGTGATCTCCAGTTCGAGCGCGTGCGCGTCGATGCCGGTGTCGGTGAGGATCGTGCGGATCGTGTCGATGAGCTCGGGCTGCAGCTGTCGCGCCGACAGATTCACCGACACGCGCAGCTCGATGCCGGTGGCCGTGCGCAGTCGCTGCAGATCGATGCAGGCCTGACGCAACACCCACGCGCCGATCGGGCCGATCACGCCGGTGCGTTCCGCGATCTCGATGAAGTCGTCCGGCGGCAGCAGGCCGCGCGACGGATGCTGCCAGCGCAGCAGCGCCTCGATGCCGGCCATTCGCCAGGTGCCGGTCGTGTAGATCGGCTGGTAGTGCAGCACGAGCTCATCGCGATCGAGCGCGCGGCGCAGGTCGGATTCGAGTGCCATCCGCCGCGCCTGCTCTTCGCGCATCTCCGGCGTGAAGTGCTGGATGCGGCAGCGGCCGAGCTCTTTGGCGCGATGCATCGCATGCTCGGCGTTGCGCGTGAGCGCCGCCGAGGTGTCGCCGTCCCACGGCGAGAGACTGATGCCGATCGTCGCCGAGATGTGCACCTGATTTCCTTCGAGCACCAGCGGCACCGACACCGCGTCGAAGATCTTCTTCGCGATGGCGTTCGCTTCGGTGAGGCCGTCGACGCCGGGAAGGAAGACCGTGAACTCGTCTCCGCCGACGCGGGCGACGTTCTCGGCCGTGCCGGTCACCGCGCGAATCATGCTCGTGATCACCTGCAGCGCGTTGTCGCCGACCGTATGGCCGAACGTGTCGTTCAGCAGTTTGAAGTGATCGAGATCGATGAACAGCACCGCCGTCTGTTCGCCGGTGCCGTTGCGGGCGATCGTTGCCAGCACGCTTGCGAGGCGTTCCTGAAAAAACAGGCGATTCGGCAGGCCGGTGAGCGGATCGCGACGCGAGCCGTAGCGCACGCGTTGCTCGAAACGGGCGCGGCTGGTGATGTCGCGATCGCTGCCGCGGAATCCGATCAGCTCGTCGTGCTCATCGAAGAGCGGCACCGCGCTCGCCTCGACGTAACACTCGGTGCCGTCGCGATGCCGCAGGCGCTGCACGAGATCGGTCCAGCCGCTGCGCGCGGCGACGATGCGATTGAAGAACTGCGTCACTTTCTCGCGCGACTCGGGGAAGTAGAAGTCGGTGAAATGGCGGCCGACGAGCTCTTCGGGCTTGAAGCCGATCATCCGCTCGACCGCCGGACTGCAGAAGGTAAAGCGCCCTTCGCGATCGAGCTCGAACATCCACTCGTCGACGCCGCCGGTGTGTTCGCCATGGCGCAGTGCGTTTTCGGAACGGCGTCGCTCGGTGACGTCGCGATAGTTGAGCACCAGCGCGCGGACGCCCGGATCCTCGAGCATGTTCACGGCGATGCCCTGCAGCCAGCGCCACTCGCCGCTGCGATTGCGCGCGCGGCATTCGAAGGTGAGCGACATGCCGGGACGCGCGAGCAGGTCGCGGCGCAGCTCTTCGACGCGCGAAACATCCTCGCGATGCAGCAGCGCAAAGCCGTCGTGTCCGAGGAGCTCGCCGTCTTCGTAGCCGAACATCCGATGCAGCGCGGGGCTGAGATAGATGATCTCACCGTCGGCGTTGACGAGGCAGATCGCCTCGTACGCATCGCCGATCAGCGCCGCGTAGCGCTGTTTCGACTCGCGTAAGGCCCGTTCGGCGCGATTCCGCTCCGTGACGTCCTCGGCGACGAGCAGGCGGGTGTTGCCCGCTTCGCTCCCGAGGCGCGCGATCGTCGCCTCCACTTCGAGCGTCGTTCCGTCCTTGCGCACGTGCGTCCACTCGCGTTTGCGGCCGTGCGCGAAATGGCCGTCGAGGTACCACGAGGCCGCGCGCTCGGCATCCGCCTCGGGATGCAGTTCGAACACGCGCAGCGGCGCGTCGTCGAGCGTGCGACCCGAATGGCGCACCGCGGCCGCATTGAGGGCCAGCACCGACAGATCGTCGGCGTCGTAGATCCACATCGCTTGCGGGTGCTGTTCGAACGCGGCTTTGAAGAATGCGACCGAGCGCGGCAGGGGAACCGAACGACTCAAGGGTGTGCTGTGACTCCTGTTGGACGAAAAGGACGCTGCACTCTAGCGAACGCGCTCCGGAGAGAAAAGGCCAAAAGGGGGAAACGGGGAAGCCGGAGGGCGGGAGTTACGGAAAGTTTGCTCTCTGTGCAAAGAAATGCACACGACGGAGGGGTGACATAAATGCCAAAACGGTCACACCGGGGGAGAGGGCGCCCTCCCTGACAAACAAATGCGCTCCGGCTGAGGCCGGACGCGCCGAGGAGGGCTTATGCGTTCGTTTCAGAAAGTGGTTCGTGGTGTGGCAGTCGTTTCGATGGTCGTCGCGTTGAGCATGCCGGCGGAAGCCGCCGCACGTCTCAAGGACAAAACCCCGAGGGAAAAAGAGAATCCGATCGTCCGGATCCTCAAGCAGCTGGTGGTGCGGACGTTCGGCGACGGACTGACCGACCCGCGGCCGTGATCAATTGATGGTGACGTACTCGCGTTCGGGGTCGAAGCGCAGCGACGACACGTAGAGCTGCACGCTGCGCGCGATCTCCGGCGTCGCGCTGCTCGCTGCAATCGCATCGTTGAGAGATGCGATTGCGGCGACGGCGCGGCGGTTGAGCGACGCGGCCGCGAACTCGCGCACGATGGTCGAGGCGAGCTCGCGCGCCTCGTCGTCGTCGCCGCGCAGCAGATGACACTCGACGAGCTCCAGTCCGCTGAGGCCCGCTTCTTCGACGAAGTTGCGGGCCAGGAACTGCGCGCGTGCGGACGCGAGCTCGGTCATCGCATCGTCGATCCGGCCGAGCCGCAGCAGCGCCGAGCCGGCACCGTACGACGCGCGAATCGTTTCGAGCTGCCAGCCGAGCTGGCGGTAATACATCATCGCCGCCTCGAAGTGATCGAGGGCGTCCTGCGGATCGCCGACATGAATCTCGCACCAGCCGAGAGCGATGCGCGCGATGGCGCGTGCCTCGGGCGCCGCGCCGCGCACGAACGGCCGCAACACGTCGCGCGCGCCGCTGTAGTCGCCGCGACGGACGAGCAGGTTTCCTTCGACCAGCGTGCATTTGCCGTAGCGTCGCCAGTCGCCATGCTGCCGGAAGACCTCGCGGCATTCGGCGAGCAGCGCCTGCGACTCGGAGAAACGCCGCAGATGCTGCAGCACGATGGCGCGCACGAAGTTGGCGATGGCGAGATCGTGCGCGAGCACGACGAACGGGGAGAGGCGCTTCACCGCTTCTTCGAGTGCGGCCAGCGATTCGTCGGGACGCGAGAGGTAGCAGAGCGCCTGGCCGCGATCCTTCCACGCATTCGCGCGCATCTGCGCGAGCATCACCCGCGGATACGCGTCGTCCGGAATGGCATCGGCGATCCGCGTTTCGAGCTCGGCGATGGCCAGCGCCTGCTGCGGATCGCCTTCCATGCTCTCCGCGAGTTGTCCGAGGCGTTCGAGCACGCCGTTGTTGAGCATCTCCTCGCGCGCCGCCAGCGTGTGCCATTCCTCGCGCGGTGTTTCGGCGAGCAGGCGATCGACGACGTCGACCGATGCTTCGCGTTCCTGCTGCAGGCGCCGCGCGGTGGCGGTGAACTCGGCGAGCCTGGCCGGATCGGGGCGGCGCCGCGTGCGGTCGAAGGGAACGAGGTTGTTGTTGTTGCGCATCAGCCGCGTCCCTTCTTCGGCGTCGAAGCCGTGTTCTCCGTGCGTGCTTTCCCTTTCTCGGTGTAGAGGCGCTCCGCACGGCGCAGACATTTGGTGATGAGCTTCTGCGCGTACTTCGTTTTCACGCCGAGGCGGTTCGCGACCTCGGCGACGGTGCAGCCTTCGAAGTAGCGCATGTGCAGGATTTCGCGATAACGCGGCGAGAGGCACTCGAGCGCCTCACGCGCCGCGAGCTGATCCGGAAGGCTGTCGAGAATGCGCGCCGAGGCCGGATCGGCGCGATCGAAATCGATATCGATGTCTTCGGCCCCGTACGTCTTGCCGATCTGCCGCCAGTAGTAGCGGCTCGCGTAACAGATCGCGCCGATCAGCCACGCGCGCAGGTCGTCGATCAGATGGTGCTTGCGCAGGTAGGTGATGAGCACGTCATGCGCGAGTGCCTCCGCGTCGGCGTCCGGAACCCGGAACTTGAAGCTCGCGACGCGCACGAGCATGTCGAAGTACTGGTCGTAGACCGCTTCGAAACGTTCGTGGTCGAACGGAGCAGCAGCAGGCAGCAAAGTCATCGTCATCGCTGTGATTTTTTCTTCACGTTACCACGCTATGGAGGTAGGTAAACCTGTATTTCCACACACTCCGTTGAAGAGGAGTTGTGTTTGACACCGATACGAGTCAAAACGAGCAAAATGAGTAACTTATACGTGCGCGTCGTGCTCCGGCCGAGGTGCCGGAGGAAGGTTCTGGAGCGCCGCGTGTCGCGGCGTGCGATGCGCGACGTACAGCGCGGAGACGTGCTGCGCGTCGGCAGGTTGCGGCTGCGCGTCCACGCCGTCACGACGCTCATCGAGGAGCGGAATGACGTGCGCGAACACGTGACCATCATCGCCACGCGCGCGTTGTCGAAAAAGAAGCGGGCGCGGCGGGTCACGCCGAACGTCGTGCGGATGCCGACCGGCGATCACTCGGTCGTCGGGCAGTTCATTCGCTACCACGTGCTGGTGCGCGTCTACGACGGCGATCCCGACGCGTGGCTCGCGGAATTGCGCGGGCGGGGGGCGGACGCCGCGGGCGACATCCGCTTCGTGCACTGGATCCGTTCGCGCATGCGTCACGATCCGACGCTGATCTACGCCATCCGCAGGATGGTCGATGCCACGCCGTTCTGGCGCGCGGCGGCGCTCCGTTGATATACGTCCGCGCGCATGCAGGAATCAGAGCTCGTCATCAATCCGCGCGAGTCGGGCTTTCACCGGCTCGACCTCGCGCAACTCTTCGGCAACGACCACCCGGTGATCCTCGAGATCGGCTCGGGGAAGGGACGCTTTCTCATCGCCACCGCCACCGAACGGCCGGACCTCAACGTCATCGGGATCGAGAAATCGCTGCACTACCACCGCCTCATCCGCGACCGGGTGCTGAAACGTCATCTGACGAACATCCGCCTGTTCAATCACGACGCCTATCTCGTGCTGCGCGACATGATTCCCGATGCGTCGCTGCAGGAGATCCACATCTACTTTCCCGACCCCTGGCCGCGAAAGAAGGAACAGAAGCGGCGCATCATCCGCGCCGAGGTGCTGAACGAGATCCGCCGCGTCCTGGTCGACGGCGGCAGCGCGATCTACGTCACCGATCACAAGGAGTACTACGACGTCGCCGCGCCGCTCATCGAAGAACACTTCCGCGCCGAACGCCGCATCCCCGCCCCCGAAGACAAACCGCGCACGAACTACGAGGCAAAGTACCGGGAGGAAGGACGGGGGGTGTATGAGGTGCGGTTCTGGAAGTGACGTTTGCTGGTGAGATGAGTGCTGACTGGTGAGACGAGTGATGAGTGAGGCGAGCGAGGCGAGCGATGAGCGATGAGTGATGAAGGTCGACACGCGTTGCGATTCGCAGGTGCATCGACCTGACGTCAGGTGAGGCGAGCGAGGAGCGATGAGTGATGAAGGTCGACACGCATTGCGATTTTGCACGTGCATCGACCTGACGTCATTCACGCGCCCGTGTATCTCGCGCTGCGTGTCGTACTTCATCGCTCATCATTCATCGCTGGTTCTCACGACGACGCAAGCCCACAACGCACGTCACGTACAATCCAGAAACCAATGCGTATCCTCGGGATCGATCCTGGCTCCGTCACGACCGGCTTCGGAGTCATCGAATACGAACGGGGGCGGCTGGCGCTCGTGGAGCAGGGGTCGATTCATACGCCGCGGGGGGCGGAACTCATCGACCGGCTGGGCATCATTCACGATGCGCTGCGTGAGGTGATCGTGCGGGCGCAGCCGGAAGCGGCGGCGGTCGAGACGCCGTTCGCCGGAAAGAACGTGGCCAGCCTCATTCAGCTCGCGCATGCCCGCGGCGTGATTCTGCTGGCGCTGCGTGCGGCGTCGCTCGCGCTCTTCGAGTACTCTCCGCGCTCGGTGAAGAGCGCGGTGGTCGGTTACGGAGGCGCGGAGAAAGAACAGGTCGCGAAGATGGTGCGGATGCTGCTGCCGGGCTGCGCGTCGCTGAAGCTGACGCCGGATGCGGCGGACGCGCTGGCCATCGCCATCTGTCACGCGCATACGGCCGGTACGGCCGCGCGTCTGAAAATACGAGCATGAGCACGTCGCTCCCGCAGGAACAAACGCTCGAGAGCGAAGCTCAGGCGCAGGCACCCCGGCCGCGCGGACGTCTGGCGCGCACCTTCAGCGCGCTGCAGTATCGCGATTTCCGCTACGTCTGGCTCGGCGCATTCACCTCGACCACCGGCACGTGGATGCAGACCGTGGCGCAGGGCTGGGTCGTGCTGAGCATGACCAACTCCGCGTTTCTTCTCGGCGTCGACGGATTCCTCGCCACCGGACCGATGCTCGTCTTCTCGCTGTTCGGCGGCGTGGTCGCCGATCGCGTCGAGCGCCGCAAGATCATGCTGCTCTCGCAGTATCTGCAGATGAGCTTCGCGCTCATCCTGGCCGCGCTGATCTGGGCCGGCAACGTGAAGGTCTGGCACATCTTTCTGCTGTCGTTTCTCACCGGCAGCGCGCAATCGTTCAGCGGCCCGGCGTACATCTCGCTGCTGCCGCTGCTCGTCAAACGCGAGGACATGCCGAACGCGATCGCGATGAACTCGATGCAGTTCAACCTCGCGCGCGTGATCGGTCCGATTCTGGCCGGCCTCGCGCTCGCGGCCTGGGGCGCGGCGATCTGCTTCGCGGTCAATGGCGTGTCGTTTCTGGCGGTGATCGCCGCACTGCTGCTCATCCGCTCGCCGGACGTGAAGCATCACGACACGCCGAAAGGCGGGCTGCTCGATGAGATGAAAGACGGCTTCCGCTTCGTGGCCGGACGGCGGACGTTACTGCTGCTCACTTTCCTCGCATTCGCAGGCACGTTCCTCGGGATGCCGATCATCACGTTCCTGCCGGTGGTCGCGAAGTCGATCTTCGGACTCGGCGCGAAGGGCTATGCGTGGATGATGACCACGTACGGCCTCGGTTCGGTCACCGGCGCGCTGCTCGTCGCCGCGACCGCACACGCGGCGCGCAAGGGGAGGATCGCGCTGATGCTGCAGCTCGCGTTCGCGTGCCTGCTGGTCAGCTTCGCGGTCTCGCGGTCTCTGCCGCTTTCGCTGCTGATCGCGTTTTTCTCCGGCGCCTGCATCGTCGGCGTGATCGCGCTCTACAGCTCCCTCGTGCAGCTCACGACCAGCGACGAGATGCGCGGCCGCGTGATGTCGATCTTCATGCTCGCCTTTCGCGGCGGCATGCCGCTCGGCAACCTCATCGCCGGCTATGTCGCGCAACGCTGGTCGATCTCGATCGCCCTCGGCGTGAACGGCGCGGTGCTCGCGCTCGTGGCTCTGTTTTTCATTCTGCGCGGCACTCCGCTCGAAGAGGCGGACGTCGCGCGGCAGACCGGATGAATCTGAACGCGCCACGCGCGCGTACCTGGTTTCGGGAGGAGCTTCGATGAAGAGGATGCTCGTGGTGTTGCTGCTCGCGTTCTGCGCGAGGTTCGTTGCGGCGGCCGAGGTGCAGACGGGGGGCGTGCGG
This sequence comes from Thermoanaerobaculia bacterium, assembly GCA_036261885.1. Lineage (GTDB taxonomy): Bacteria > Acidobacteriota > Thermoanaerobaculia > Gp7-AA8 > Gp7-AA8 > QHVT01. The sequence continues at coordinate 1,173,773 of DATAJY010000013.1, forward strand.
ATGATCCCGATCGAAACGCCGAAGGGAACGTTCCGCGTCTGGACGAAGAAGGTCGGCAGCAATCCGGCCATCAAGGTGCTGCTGCTGCACGGCGGTCCCGGCGTGGGGCACGAGTATCTCGAGGACTTCGACAGCTTTTTCCCGAACGCCGGCTTCGAGTTTTACTACTACGACCAGCTCGGCTCGTCGTACAGCGATCAGCCGGACGATCCCGAGCTGTGGGAACTGCCGCGGTTCGTCGAAGAGGTCGAGCAGGTGCGCCGGGCGCTGAAGCTCGACAAGAACAACTTCTATCTCTACGGACACTCGTGGGGCGGCCTGCTGGCCATCGAGTACGCGCTGAAATACGGCGCGAATCTGAAGGGCCTGATCATTTCGAACATGATGGCCAGCGTTCCGGCGTACAACGAATACGCGAAGAAAACGATCATGCCGGCCATGGACCAGGCGGCGCTCGCGGAGATCCAGAAACTCGAGGCGGCCGGCGATACGCAGAATCCGCGCTACATGGAACTGCTCATGCCGCATCACTACATGAAGCACTTCCTGCGCATGCCTCCCGACGAATGGCCCGAGCCGGTGACGCGCGCGTTCAAGCACATGAATCCGAACGTCTACGTGCCGATGCAGGGACCGAGTGAGCTCGGCGCGAGCGGCAAGCTCGTGAACTGGGACCGCACCGCGGATTTGAAGAAGATCAAAACGCCGACGCTGGTCATCGGCGCGAAGTACGACACGATGGACCCGGCGCACATGAAGTGGATGGCCGAAGAGATTCCGAACGCGCGCTATCTCTACTGCGAAAACGGCAGCCATCAGGCGCAGTACGACGATCAGCAGACCTACTTCCGCGGCCTGATTCAGTTCATCAAAGACGTCGATCGCGGGAAGTGACGGAGTGCTGCGGCCAGCCGCTGCTTCGAATCGCGTCGACGACAGTCACGAAGCTGTAACTCGCCCCGCGTGCGAGAAGCGCCCGGCCTCTCCGCGTTCCGCCCATTTCGTCGTATAGAATCCCGCCCCGCGCGGCGTGACATGTGCAACGAGAGCCGCGCGTATTGACAAATGGCTAAAGCGAAGAAAGAAAGCACTTCCGCGGTCGCCGATCCGGCCTGCGCTCCGGAATGGACCGACCTGCTGCGGCAGATGATCTTCATCCGCCGCTTCGAAGAGGCGACCGAGCGCGAGTTCCGTAAAGGAAAGATCGGCGGTTACCTCCACGTCTACATCGGCCAGGAAGCCGTAGCCTCCGGCATCGTCGGCGCGCTCGGTCCAGGCGATCTCGTCTACTGCGGGTATCGCGATCACGCGCAGGCGCTCGCGCTCGGCTCCGATCCCGGCCGGGTCATGGCCGAGCTCCTCGGCAAGGGCACCGGCATCTCGAAAGGCAAAGGCGGCTCGATGCATCTGTTCGATGCCGAGCATGGTCTGTACGGCGGCTACGGCATCGTCGGCGGACATCTCACTCTCGCCGCCGGCTCCGCGTACGCGTTGCGGTACCAGGGCAAAGAGAACGTCGTGGTCTGCTACTTCGGCGACGGCGCGATGAACATCGGCTCGTTCCACGAGGCGATGAACATGGCCGGTCTCTGGGGACATCAGGGCATGTGCCCGATCATCTTCGTGATCGAGAACAACGGCTACGCGATGGGCACCTCGGTCGAACGCCACTCGGCGCTGACCGATCTCTCCGCGCGCGTCCGCGCCTACGACATTCCGACCGAGAAAGTCGACGGCCAGGACATCTTCGCCGTCAAAGAGCTGAGCGATCGCATCGTCAGGCAGGTGCGCGAGACCGGCAAGCCGTTCTGCATCGAAGCGCAGACCTATCGCTTCTCCGGCCACGGCGCCGCCGACATCCTGCAGCCGTATCGTCCGAAGGAAGAAGTCGAACAGCACAAGCAGCGCGATCCGATTCTGCTGCTGCGCAATCGACTCACCGAAGCCTGCGGACTTTCGGATCAAGACGTGAAAGCGCTCGACGACTGGGCCAACGAAGAGGTCGCGAAAGCGCTCAAGTTCGCCGAAGAAAGCCCGGCGCCCGATCCCTCGGAGTTGTTCGCCGACGTCATCGCCGAGCACGGACCGCGTCCCGTCGCGGAGAGCGAAACAGAGTAATGACGGCCAGTGCTGCCACCCATAAGCAACGGACAGAAGTGACCACAAACCATGGCTGAAATGAGTTACCGCGACGCCATCCGCGCCGCCATGCCATCGAAGAGCAACGGACAGAAGTGACCACAAACCATGGCTGAAATGAGTTACCGCGACGCGATTCGCGCCGCAATGATGGAAGAGATGGATCGTGACCCGAATGTGCTCATCATGGGTGAGGACATCGGTGTCTATGAAGGCACGTTCCGCATCACCGCGGGCATGCTCAAGAAGTACGGCCCGAAGCGTGTGATCGATACGCCGATCGCCGAGGCGGGGATGGTGGGCACGGCGGTCGGGATGGCCATGCTCGGCCTTCGTCCGATCGTCGAGATGATGACGATGAACTTCTCCATCGTCGCCGCCGATCAGATCGTCAATCACGCCGCGAAAGTGCGTTACTTCAGCGGCGGGCAGGTCGACGTCCCGGTCGTCATTCGCGGACCGCATGGCGTCGGCGTGCAGCTCTCCGCGCAGCACTCCCAGTCATTCGAATCGTTTTACGGACACTTCCCGGGGTTGCACGTCGTGGCGCCCGGAACGCCGGCCGACGCGAAGGGAATGCTCAAGACCGCCATTCGCGGAAAAGATCCGGTGATCTTCCTCGAGAGCGCGGCGCTGTACGGCATGAAGGGCGAGGTTCCGGACGATCCGGAGTTCACGGTGCCGTTCGGAAAATCGAAAGTGCAGCGCGAAGGGAAAGACGTCACGATCGTTTCGTACGGCCGGATGATGCAGCTTTCGCTCATCGTCGCCGACAAGCTTTCAAAAGAGGAAGGGATCGAGTGTGAAGTGATCGACCTTCGCTCGATCCGCCCGCTCGATCTCGAGCCCGCGTACGCGTCGATTCAGAAGACGCATCGCGCGGTGGTCGTGCAGGAACAGTGGAAGCCGTACGGTGCGGCCGCGGAGATCTCCGCGAGCATCACCGAGACCATGTTCGATGAGCTGGATGCGCCGGTGGCGCGCGTGACCGGTGAAGACGTTCCGGCGCCGTACGCGCGCAATCTCGAGCTGCTGGCCACGCCGCATGAAGAGCACATTGCTCGCGCGGTGAAGAAGGTGATGTACGCCAATGGCTGAAATCATCATGCCCAAGATGGGCGACGCGATGACCGAGGGGAAAGTCGTCCGCTGGTACAAACAGCCGGGCGACGCGGTGAAGAAGGGTGAGGCGGTCGCCGAGATCGAAACCGACAAGGTGAATCTCGATCTCGAGTCGGAAGCCGACGGAACCCTCGGCGCACACGCCGCGAACGAAGGCGACATGGTGCCGGTCGGCGGCCTGCTGGCCAACGTTCTCGCACCCGGCGAAAAAGACGCGGGGAAAGGCGCCGCGAAAAAAGAGGCGGCGCCTGCGCCCGCGGAAGCAGAGACGCCGAGCCGTCGCGCGACCGACAAGAAAGACAGCATCAAACACTCGACCGGCGAGTATCAGGAAGCGATCGAGCAGAAAGGCCCGCGCCGCGATCGCAGCGCGCCCGAAAGCGAAACCGCACCCGCGCCGGCCGAAGCGGGCGGACGGAGACGTTCCTCACCGCTCGCGCGTCGCATTGCCGCCGATATCGGCGTGAGCCTCGACAGCGTGCAGGGGAGCGGTCCGCACGGGCGAATCATCGCCGCCGACGTAAAGAACGCGAAAAGCGGTCCTGCCGCGGCTGCGAAAGCTCCTGCAGCGCAGGCGGCTGCACCGGTCGCGCTCAAGGCTCCGACCACGACGGCGCCGCAACTCGAGACGAAGATCATTCCGCTCTCGGCGATGCGCCGCACGATCGCGAAGAGACTCTCCGAATCGACGGGACCGATTCCGCACTTCTATCTCACCGCCGACTACGACGTCACGAACCTCATCTCCACGCGACAGCAGCTGATCGAAATCAGCGGCGCGAAGCTGAGCCTCAACGACTTCATCGTCCGCGCGGTGGCGCTCGCGCTGCGTCATCATCCGAACGTCAACTCCAGCTGGGGCGACGACGCCATCACGCAGCACGGCGAGGTGCACGTCGGCATCGCCGTGGCGACGCAGGACGGCCTGATCACGCCGGTGATTCGCAACGCCGATCAGAAGAGCGTCGTCGACATCGCCACGGAAGTGCGCGTGCTCGCCGACAAAGCGAAGAATCGCAAGCTGCTCCCCACCGAATACCAGGGCTCGACGTTCACGATCTCGAACCTCGGCGCGTGGGGCATCGAAGAATTCACCGCGATCATCAATCCGCCCAACGCCGCGATTCTCGCGATCGGAACGGCGGAGCCGCGGGCCATCGTCGATGCCAATCGCCAGATCGTCGTCCGCGATCGAATGAAAGTGACGATGTCGTGCGATCACCGCATCGTCGACGGTGCGATCGGCGCCGAGTTCCTCAAGACGCTGCGCAGCTATCTCGAACAGCCGTTGCGGCTGGTCGTGTAGCGGAATCAGTGACGAATACTGCGGCGCTTCGACGAAGCCGGAGCGCTGCAATCGCTCGTGTTCCTGAGCACTGTAATGGTGCTCGACTCGTGGTCGCTCACGATGATGTCGTTCCGGCCGTCGCCGTCGAAATCTCCGGCCGCCAATCCATACGCGAACAGCGAGGGCTGCAGAAAACGGAGTGGAGCGAACTGGCCGCCGCCTGTCCCGATCAGCATGCGAACGCCGGTCTGGTAGCGCGTCGTGACCAGCAGGTCGAGGTTGCCGTCGTTCGTGAGATCGCTGGCGATCAGCGCCCACGACACGTCGCCGGCACCGAACGAACCTCCTCGACGAAACGAGCCGTCGCCGTTGCCGTGAAAGACTTCCACGCCGAAGTTCGACGCGGTGCCGTGCACCGCATCAAGCCGGCCGTCGTGATCGAGATCGGCAAGAAGGAGTGACCTCGTGCCGCCGGTGGCGGTCGTGCTGATCGACGGTCCCGTGGTGAACGTGCCGTCGCCTTTCCCGAAGAACGTTCCGAGCGACGCGGTTTCGTAGAGCGACACGACGAGGTCGAGCTTCCCGTCGCCGTTGAGGTCGTGCGGAACGAACGCCAGCGCGGTGTTGACGTTCGGAACGGCGCGAATGGTTTGGAACGAGAACGCGCCTTTGCCGTCGCCGGTGTGCACGACCAGGCCGTAGTTGAAGCTGCCGACGAGCACATCGGGGTTCCCATCCGACGTCACGTCCGCAACCGCGACGGCAAATGGCTGGGTGATCGTCGGAAACACGGAAGTGATGGCAGTGCCGTCGCCTCTGGTAAGAAACACCGAGATCGAGGAGTCACCGAGGTTGGCGACGACGAAGTCCTCGTTGCCGTCGAGATTCAGGTCACCCGAGGCTTTGTCCCACGCGCCTGTTCCGGTCGGATAGACGGCGCCCGGCGCGACGAACGTGCCGTCGCCGCGACCGAGCTGGAACGCGACGGAATCCTGCCCGAACGCCACGAGATCGAGGAGGCCGTCCTTGTTGAGATCGGACGGGAGAAGGTGGATCGGGTTGCCTGCGCCGGAGAGCAATGGAGCCTGCGCCGCAAAGGCGGGACACTCCGCGTGCAGGAGGGGCGAGCACACGACGAGCAGCAAGAGGAGAAGGAGCGTACGGCGATCTCTCATGCGGTGACAGCAACGTCGCATCAACGCACCATTAATGTCAAGTTCGCGTCTTTGCCTCTTGACGCTGCCGCGAAGACGCGTATCATCCGCGCCAGCAACAGACGAGAACGAAAGCCGGAGCCCCGCTCCGGCTTTTTTGTTTTCACGGGTCTCCCATTCCTATCAATAAGCATTCTCCTCGGAGAGTGTCTGGCGTCACCTATGCTGTATCGGCAACTCAGGAGGGTCACGTGAAGAAACTGTGGGTCACAGGATTTGTCCTGCTTTTCGGGGCGATCGAGTTGTACGCCGACTGTACGGTCAATCTGAAAGCCGCGTCCGAACGTTCAGGACGCCGCTACATCATCAGCTGGGATCCGGTGCCGGGCGCTGACACGTACGTGCTCGAAGAGTCATTCGACAACTTCCGCACCGTGCAGCAGCAGACGATCGTCGATCAGGCTCCGGAGAACCTCCGGCGCCAGTTCGACTATCAGGCCAGCGCCGACACGCGCGTCAAGTACCGCCTCACCGCGTATGCCTCCGGCTTCGCGGCTCCACTCTCGCCGTGCACGGCGACGAAGGAAGTGACGTACTCGCCCGATGCGACGTTCCGCCGCGTGGTGCAGAAGTCGGTCATCCCGCTCGTCGGTTCGACGGCCGGTCTCAACGGCTCGCAGTTCAAGACGTCCGTGCGTCTTCGCGCGACGCAGAACGATCAGCGCGGCGACCTGATTCTTCGCCGCGTCGGCATCCCCGGCACCTCGCGCGATCCGAGACTCACGTATTCGCTGGCCAGGAAGGGCGATGTCCTCTACTTCGACGACATCGTGGCGGCGTTCGGGCAGACGGGCCTCGGCAGCGTCGACATCGTTCCGGATGAAACGGCCGGAGGGCGCATGACCGTGCCGTTTGCGGAGGTCCGCCTCTTCAACGTCACGCCCGGCGGCACGTTCGGTACGACCGAATCACAGACCCAGCCTTTCCACTGGTCCACCGACGTCAGTCTCAATCGCCAGCTGAGCGTCACCGTGCCGAAAGACGATCTCCGTCTCAACCTCGGCGTGCGCAGCTTCAGCGGCTCGATCATCGTCATCGGCGTGTGGCGCGGCAACAAGAGCGTCAGCTCGAACGTGCTTTCTCCGAGCGGAGACTCGATTCTCTTCGGCAGCGCCAAAGACATCAGCGCGTTCAACGATCTGCAGCCGGGCGATGTCATCCGCTTCACCGGCAGCGGCACCTTCGTGCCGATGTACACGCTCACCGACAACAAGACCAACGACCCGGCTCTGTTCATCCCGCCGGTTCCGATCGATCTCGACGTCGAGAGATACATCGAGCGCTGAGGCAGGGAGGACATCATGAAAAAGACACTTCTTGCCTTCGCCTTTGCTTTCTGTGCCGTGCAGACGTACGCGCAGTGTTCGCTCGACCTCAAGGTGACGGACCTCGGCCAGGGGAAAAAATTCGAGGTCAGCTTCGCGCGCGTGTCGAGCGCCAGCGGGTATCTCATCGAAGAGACCGTCGAGGGACGCACGACCATCAATTCGTTCGAGATCTCGCAGGACGTGACCACGACGCGCTACAAGCGGACGTTCGAGCGGCAGTCGACGTTCAACAACAAGGCGCTCTATCGCGTCATCGGTCTCGGCGTGCCGTTCTGCGACGAGGAACGCTTCGCGAACTACAAGCTCGATCCGACGTTCCGCAAGGCGATGGTCCGCTCGGTGATTCCGCTCGTCGGCTCGACGGCCGGAGCGAACGGCTCGCTGTTCAAGACCTCGCTGCGCCTTCGTTCGAGCGAGAACAAGCAGAGCGGCAAACTGATCTTCCATCCGGTCGGCGTCCCGGCGACGAACGGCGATCCGTTTATTTTCTACACGCTCGACGGGCCGAACGCGGTTCAGGAGTGGGACGACATCGTGACCGCGATGGGCGCGACCGGTCTCGGTACGATCGACATCGTTCCGGATGCCAGTCTCACGACCGTCGATTCGCTGCAGCGCGTGCCGTACGCCGAGGTGCGGTTGTACAACGTGACCCCGAACGGCACGTTCGGAACGGGCGAGATGCAGACGCAGCCGTTCGCGTTCCATGAAGACAACCCGAACGCCGATGCAGGATTGCGCGTGACGATGCCGTCGTCGGATCTCCGCCTCAACATCGGCGTGCGCACGTTCCTCGCGTCCGAGATCGATGTCGTCGTCGAACGCAATGGCGCGGTGCTTTCGACGCGCACGTTCGAGATGATCGGAGACCTCCTGCAGTTCATGCCGGCCGCGGCGTTCGTCGGTTCCGACGTGCAGCCGGGCGACGAGATCTTCGTGCGCGTGCGCGGCGCCGGCGTGCCGCTCTACTCGCTGACCGACAACAAGACCAATGACCCGGCGCTCTTCGTGCCGCCGGCGGTGATCGATCAGGTCATCGACAAATATCAGATCGTCGACTAACTTCGTGTCATCCCGCGTGCAAGCGCGGGATCTCGTCCGGTCTCACGGCTTCGTGCGTTCGGACGGGATCCCGCGGTGAAGCGCGGGATGACTCGATGAACCCATGAAAACCCTCTGCGCGATCCTCGCTCTCTCCTTCATCACGCTTTCCGCCGAAGCCACGATCACCTGCAATCTCAATCCACGGTACCTCGGCGATGAGATTCGCTGGGACTCGCCTCCCGGCACCGTGCAGTTTTCGGTTCAGGAGATCATCGAGGGCCTTCCGCCGGTCTACCTGCAGACGCGACTGAACTCGCACGCCGTCGACCATCGCGTCAGCGCGCAGACCACCATTCGCTACATCATCACCGCCGAGATCGCGAGCGGCACGCAGGCCATCGAATCGATGGACGCCTGCATGGCCACGATCGACGTCACGCTCGAACCCGATGCCGCGTTCCGGGCGATGGTGCGAAAGGCGGTCATCCCGATCGCGGGATCGACGGCCGGCGCGTTCGGAGGAAAGTTCCGCACGTCACTCGAACTGCGCGGCAGCGGTGCGATGCGCGGCCGGGTCGTGTTTCATCCCGCCGGACGGGTCGCCTCCGAGTCCGATCCGTCGCTGCCGTACACGTTCACGAGCAGCAATCCGAGCGTGGCGTGGGATGACGTGGTCGAGGCGATGGGGCAGAGCGGACTCGGCTCGCTCGACATCATTCCCGACGACACGTCGGTCGACACGCTGCCGCAGATCGTGGCCCGCTTGTACAACGACACGAACATCGGCACGTTCGGCACCGAAGTCGCGGCCGTGCTGCCGTATCACTACGTCGGTGGACGTTCTCTCGAAGTGCCGATTCCGAATGCGCGCTTTCGCACCAACATCGGCATTCGCACGTTCGGCGAGACGAAAGTGAAAGTGGTGACGTACGCCGCGAACGGGAAACTGGAAGGCTTTCGCGACGTCACGTTTCCCGCGGGCTGGACGATGATGACCACCGCCGCGGACCTGAGTCGCGAGACGCTGACACCGGGCGCATCGGTGACGCTCCTGGTGAGTGGACCGGCGGTGGCGTTTTACACGATCACCGAGAATCAGACCAACGATCCCACCGTGATCGTCGCCCCTTCGGCGTCGCAATCGCGAAACGTGGGACTGTTCGTCGATTGATTCGCGTTGTGCAGCAGAACGACTCACGGTACCGCGCGCCAGAATTCTGGCTTTGCCAACTAGCGCTGCCGGCCGTGCCCGGCTTACACTGACGCCATCCCCGAATGCCGAGCACACACGAGCTCCTCATTCTCCTGATCGCGATCTTCGCATTGTGGTTCCTGCTGAAGGTCGCGAAACTGGCGATCAAACTGATCCTTTTTGTGATCTCGATCGCCGTCATTGCCGGTGTGTTGTGGTTCTTATTCGCGAGGTAAAACGTGAGCGACGATCGCAAGTACAAACATCGTGGGTACCAGGACGGCGGTGGCTATGGCCAGAAGAGTGGCGGTAGTCATCAACGCTCGTCCGGCCCGCAGCATTACGAGCCCCAGCGCCAGCGTCTCGAAGATGCGCCGCGCGGACGCACCGCCGGCGGGTTCGGGCCGGATGCGTTCAAATGCAATCAGTGCGGGCAACTGCGGCACAGTCTCGGCGAGCTGACGCACGAAGAGACCTGCCTCAAGTGCAACGCCGATCTGCACACCTGCGGCAACTGCCGCTTCTTCGATACGACCACGTTGTGGGAGTGCCGCGAGAACATCCCGGCCCGCGTGGTGGGCAAACATGCGAAGAACGAATGCACGTTCTTCCAGCCGAAGATCGTCAAGGATCTCTCGGCCGACAAAGGCAAACAGCTCCAGACGCCCGATGACGCGCGCAAAGCCTTCGACGCGCTCTTCAAGAAATAGCCGAACCGCCGCGTGCTTTCCCGACTCGCGCTCTCGATTCTCTCCGGGCTGCTGTTCGCCTTCGCGTTTCCGAACGCCGGCATCGGTGCGCTCGCATTCCTCGCCCTCGCCCCGCTGCTGATCGCGGTCGTCCGTGCGGCGAACGGGAAACAGGCCTTCTTCTGCGGCTGGGTCGCGATGACCACCGCCTGGCTGTTGATGGTGCCGTGGGTCGTGCGGGTGATGTCGCATTACGGCGGACTGCCGTACGTCACCGGCGTGCTGATCTTCGTCGCCATGTCGCTCTTCCTCGGACTCTACGGCGGCCTCTTCGCGTGGATCGTGTTTCGTCTGCGCCTGCGCGACCGCTTCCTGCCGTGGCTGCTCGTGCCGCTGGCGTGGGCGGCGGTCGAGTACGCGCGCACGTTCCTGCTCACCGGGTTTCCATGGAACCTCATCGCCACGGCGCTCATCGACTACCCGAGCCTGGTGCAGCTCGATCGTTTCGCCGGCCCGTACTTTCTCGGCACGCTGGTGGTGCTGCCGTCGGTCGTCCTCGCCTGGCTCGTGACGCAGCGCGTGCCGTCGATCGCGCGCGTGCTCGTGCTCGGCGCGTGCGGCATTCTCGCGCTGGTGTGGTGGGGGACCGGGCTCGTGGCCACGAAGCTGATTCTCCGTCCGACCGGCAGCGCCACCGTGACCGCGGCACTCCTGCAGCCGAACATCTCGCAGGAGATGCGCTGGGACGATGACAACGTGCTGGCGATCTACAAACGGATGATCGCCATGACCGAAACGGCGGCGCAGCAGGGGGCGAAGGTCGTGATCTGGCCGGAGTCGACCGTGCCGCTCTCGTACACCGAGACCGCGTTCTACAAACAGTCGATCGAAGACCTCTCGCGCAAATACGACATCGACATCATCCTCGGCTCGGTGGCCACCGATCCCGCGCGTCCGGGCCGCATCTGGAACTCGGCGTTTCTCGTCAGCCGCGGCAGCACCATCGGCCACTACGACAAGATCCGCCTCGTGCCGTTCGGCGAGTACGTACCGCTGCGGCGCGTGCTCTTCTTCGCGGAAAAACTCGTGCGCGCGGTAGGGGAGTTCCAGTTCGGAACGAGCGACACCCCTCTGGGCGGGAAACTCTCGTACGGGCTGGCGATCTGCTACGAGGTCGTCTACCCGCAGATCGCGCGCACGCAGGTGAAGAACGGCGCCGACGTGATCGTCACGATCACGAACGACGCCTGGTACGACGGCACGTCCGCACCGGCGCAGCATCTGTGGCAGGCGCGCATGCGCGCCGTGGAAGGGGATCGCTACCTGCTGCGCTCCGGCACGACCGGCATCTCGGCATTCGTCGATCCGACGGGCCAGGTCGTCGAATCGATCCCGATGGGACGCGACGGCATCATCTACGCGAACTTTCACCCGCGCACGTCGCTCACGCCGTACGTGCGGTTCGGCGACTGGTTTGCGTGGACCGCGGTGATCGTGGTACTTGTCGCCCTGTTCTATGCGCGACGAAACACTCTCCAGAATCACTGACCTCCGCGACCGCTCCGTCAACGTACGGAGCTATCTTTGACGTAGCCGGCGCCCGCCGCGCGCTCGATGAAGTGGAGCGCGAAATGTCGCAGCCCGGCTTCTGGGACGATCAGGAAAAAGCCCAGGACGTCGGCCGCAAACGCTCCCGCATCGAGAAACGGATCGACTCCGGTCAATCGATCGAAGGGAAGGTCGACGATCTCGACACGCTGCTCGAACTGCAGAAGGAAGGCGAGAACGTCGACGCCGATCTCGAGCAGCTCGTCGACCAGCTGGAAGCCGAGATCAACGCCGTCGAGCTGACGATGAAGCTCTCCGGCGAGCACGATCTCCGCGACGCCATCGTCAACATTCATCCCGGTGCCGGCGGCACCGAGTCGCAGGACTGGGCCGAGATGCTGCTGCGCATGTATCTCCGCTACTGCGAGCGGAAGGGCTGGAGCACCGAGATGCTCGAATATCAGGCCGGCGAAGAAGCGGGTCTCAAGAGCGCGACGGTGATGGTGCGCGGCGACTACGCGTACGGCTACCTCAAAGCGGAAACCGGCGTGCACCGCCTGGTGCGCATCTCGCCGTTCGACGCCGCGAAACGCCGCCACACGTCGTTCGCCTCGGTCGCGGTCATGCCCGACATCGACGACACGATCGAGGTGGAGATCAACGACAAGGATCTGCGCGTCGATACGTATCGCTCCAGCGGCGCCGGCGGACAGCACGTCAACGTCACCGACTCCGCGATTCGCATCACGCACCTCCCGACCGGCACAGTCGTCACCTGCCAGAACGAGCGCAGCCAGCACAAGAATCGCGATACCGCGATGCGCATGCTGCGCGCGAAGCTCTACGCGCTCGAGCTCGAAAAACAGGAAGCCGAAAACGCGAAACTGGCCGGCGAGAAGAAAGAGATCGGCTGGGGCTCGCAGATCCGCAGCTACGTCCTGCAGCCGTATCAGTTGATCAAGGATCTCCGCACCGGCCACGAAGTCGGCGACCCGCAACGCATCCTCGACGGCGATCTCGACGAGTTCATCGAAGCGTGGCTCGCCGCGCAGGTGAGAAAGACGGCGGATTGATGAGGCGGTTGCCGGTGGTCGGTGGTCGGTTGTCGGGAGAACCGTGATGCGCGTTCGCGTATGGAGTCCGTTGCCGCCTGCGAAAACAGGGGTCGCGCACTACACGTCGATGCTGCTTCCGGAGCTCGCCAAGGCCGTCGATCTCGTTCCTCCGACAACCGACGACCGACCACCGGCAACCGCTGTCTACCAACTCGGGAACAACCCGTTCCACGAGCCGATGTATCGCGAGGCGATGCGTACGCCTGGCATTGCGGTGCTGCACGATCTCGTGCTGCATCACCTCATCGTGGAGATGACGCTCGCGCGTGGCGATGTCGATGGCTACGTCGCGTCGCTGCGTGCCTCGCACGGCGAAGAAGGTGCCGCCTGGGCGATCGGGCGTGCGCATGGACTGCACAGCGAGATGGGCAACTTTCTGTTGCCGGCATCGGTGGAGGTTGCGCAGCGGTCGCTCGCGGTGATCGTGCACAACCATTACGCGGCGAATCGCCTCCGCTCGTTCGGAGTGACGACGCCGATTCATGTCGTACCGCATCCCTACGTGCCGGAGACGCGTTCCTTCGAGCGCGATGCGCTGCGCGCGCGACACCGCTTCACGCGCGAGCATCGCGTGATCGGCTTCTTCGGGTTTCTCACTTCGGCGAAGCGGGCGGACGTCGTGCTCGAAGCGTTTCGCATCGCGCGCGAGCGCAATCCGAATCTGGCGTTGCTCGTCGTCGGCGAGCCGTCGCCGAACATCGACGTCGCGCAACTGCAGCGCGACGGCATCACCATGACCGGTTACGTTGCCGATGATGAGTTCCCGGCCTACTACGCCGTGGCCGATCGCTTCGTCAATCTTCGTTACCCCTCCGCGGGCGAAACCTCGGGGACGCTCATCCGCGCGCTCGACAGCGGAAAGCCGGTCGCGGTGAGCGACTACGCACAATTCGCGGAGTTTCCGGACGATTGCGTCTTCAAGGTGCCCCTCGGCGCGGGCGAGGTGGAACGGCTCGTCGAATTTTTCACGAGCGATCTTCCCGACCCTTCCGCCGCGCAGCGCGCGTGGCTCGAAAAGAACGCCACGCTCGGGAAAACCGTGGCCGGCTACCTGCGCGCGTTGCAGGACGGCGCGCGGGAAACCGCGGCGCCGCGTCCCGCGACGATTCCGCTTTTTCCGCAACTCGAATGCGTCTCCGCCGATGCGTCCGTCCGCATTGCCGTCCGCAACGTTGGTCCGTCCACGATCCGTACCCGTACGTACGGAACGCCGGAGTACCGTCTGATCGTGAAGCTCTTCGACGGCGAGCGGCAGATTCAGGATCGCTGGCTGGCGTTGCCTGGCGACCTCCTGCCGGGTGAAACGACCGAGCTCACGTTCGCGCCGCTCGGCCAGCCGACGCGCCTGCGGCTGTATCACGCGCTGCAGGACGTCCCGATGCTCGAGCCGGACGCGTGGGAGGTCGTCGATGTTTGACGACGCCGCTCTCGAACGCCTGCGGGTGATCCTCGCCAACCGGCCGGCGGTCGAGATTCACGCGCCGCAGCATCGGCGCGCCTGCGTGCTTGTGCCGTTGATTCGCAATCCTCGCGGCTGGTCGCTGCTCTTCACGCGACGCAGTGAGAATCTCGCGGCGCACAGCGGGCAGATCGCGTTTCCGGGAGGTTCGGTCGAAGGCGACGAAACCCTCGAGGCCGCGGCCATTCGCGAGGCGCAGGAAGAGGTGGGGATCCCGTCGCATTCGGTCGAGCTCATCGGACGGCTGGACGATCTCATCACCCACAGCGGCTTTCTCGTCGCGCCGTTCATCGGCGTGATTCACGAGCCGTTCGAGTACGTGATGCAGGAGAGCGAAGTGGTCGAGGTGTTCGAAGTGCCGATCGAGGCGCTGCTCGACCTGCGCAACCCCGAGGTGCGGTACGTGCCGTTCCGCAACCGCAGATTTCCGGCGTATTTCTATCGATACGAGGCGTACGAGATCTGGGGATTGACCGGACGAATGACGAAGGCGTTTCTCGATCTCGTCTGGCAGGCGTCGTAATGGTCATCCCGTGCGGACGCGCGGGATGACCGGTGTCGCGCGTTACTTCGCCGCCAGCAGCTTCTCGACGTACTCGGCGAGATCCTTCGCGTCGGTGCCGGGATCGATCATCGAGCCGTTGACCATGTACGTCGGCGTGGCGCGCACGTCGTTCGAGAGCGCGGCGCCCGCTCCTTCGAGAATCAGTTTCTTCAGCTCTGCCGAGGCGAGATCGGCGTCGTATTTCGCGAGCTCGAGGTCGTGATCCTCGGCCCAGTTGCGCGCCCAGTCCCAGAACATGAAGGCATTGAGATCGGACTGGTGCTCATAGACGTCGTGCTTGAACTGCCAGAACAGCTCAGGCTTCTGGCGATAGATCGCGCGGCCCGCGAGCGCGGCCGGAAACGCCCACGGATGTCCGGTGAGCGGGAGATCGAAGCGAACGTAGCGGACCGACTCCGGATGCTTGGCCACGATCGGATCGACATAGCCCGACGAGCGCTTGCACGACGGGCACTGGAAATCGGAGAACTCGACGATCGTCACGACCGGCTTCGCTGCGCCCTTGGTCGGTGAGCCGGGGAGAAATGCGTCGAGCGCCTTGACGCGCTGCGTGCGCTGATCTTCTTTGATGCGGCGGAAGGCGCCGAAGTAGAAGAAACGCCCCTGCGGATCGACGAGGCCGTACATCGGCAGCGGTCCCGCCTCGGTCGTCTGCGCGAGCGTGACCTTGTACAGACCGTCTTCCGTCAATGCGGAGCGATCGACGGTCGGCGTCATCAGCTCCTGCAGGTTGCGCCAGGTGAAGCTCTTGAGCTTCTCCTCGATGGTCTTTCCTTCTTCCCCTTCGATCAGCCAGGGAGCGCCGAGGAAGAGACCGCCGGTGGGGGAGGTCACGGCCACGAGCTCGGCTTCGCACGCGGGATGCGCGCTGGCCTGCTTCACGACCGCCCCTTTGAAGCCGGTCGGCAGTTTGGTCGGATACTCCTCGTAACTCAGCGTCGCGTCCGCGCAGACCGGCAGCGACTCACGAATCGCTTTGTCGACATGCGGCGCGACCTCGATCGCGAAGAGCGGCAGGCAGACGAAAAACGCAGAAGTGGCAAGGAGGACGCGTTTCATCGCCCGAAGGAACGGTGGGGCTTGGTACGGACATTCCTGGGTGGGAGTCGGTTGTCGGTTGTCGGGGGGACCGCTTCGCTTGGAGCACGTGCGCAGTAATGGCGACTACTGACTACTGAAGACCACTTCGCTTCGAGCACGTGAGGTTTGTGGTTCCCCCGGCAACCGACAACCGACTCCCGACTCCCGCCTGACTAATTATTCGGCGGCGCCTCCGAAATGTCTTCCATGGCCTGGCCGATTTTGCCGGACTGGTTGGTGTTGGTGGCGATGTCGCCGATCGATACGATGCCGACGAGCTCGTCGTTCTGGTTCACGACCGGGACGCGGCGGATTTCCGCGTTGCTCATCGTGCGCAGTACGTCGTTGACGTCGGCGTCTTCGCGCACCGTGCGCACGCTTTTCGTCATGATCTCGTTGACGCGCAGATCGTTGAGGCTGCGTCCCTCGGCGATGCCGCGGACGACGATGTCGCGATCGGTGACGAGGCCGATGATCTTCTTCCCGTCCACCACCGGCACGACACCCGTGTCCTGATTCTTCATGATCCGGGCGACGTCCTGAATGCTGTCTTTCGATGTGACGCATTCCGGGTTCGCCGTCATGACGTCGCGGATGTGCCGGGAGTTGGGTCCGCTTTTCTGGTTTGCCATCTTCCCTCCTTTTCGTTTGTACAACCGAAGAGGGAAGAGCAATGGCAATGCCGAAGCGGGCTGCGTTGCACAGCCCGCTGCATGGGAAGAAAACGAAATCAGAAGCGGACGCGCAGACCGGCGCCGAGGGTCATGTAGCGCGAGTCGAAGTCGGAGTTCGTCCAGTGATACGCCCCTTCGACGATCACGCCGTAGCGGCGCGAGAGCGGGAAATCGGCATTGACGCCGCCGACGAAGCCGTAGCCGCTCTGGCTGTCGCCGTCCTCCGGACTCTGCCGATAGTAGCCACCGCCGGCGAACAGGCCGCTGGTGCCGAACGCCTCGGAGAAGCGATATTCGACCACCGCTTCAATGTGCTGCACCTCGCCCTCGGAATCGCGGCGGAACGTGCGCGTCACCGGATTGCCGTTCGCGTCGACCACTTCGTCTTCATACGGCGAGGCGATCTGCGTCTGAATGCGGCCGCCGCGGATCTTGAAATTCAGCTGCGGCTCGATCTCCATCGACCAGTAGAGGTCAATGGCATTGTTGCTGAGGCCGAAATTGCTTTCGATGAAATCGCCGGCCTGGTGCTCCGGGCCACCCTCCACAAAGCGCCGGCTGCCGCCGACGATGACGCCGAACTCGGTCGAGTTCTGGGCCAGAAGAGGGAGCGCGCTACAGAGCGTGAGCGCGGCGAGAATGAGGGTCCGTTTCATGGCCGGCACTATAAGTGAGGTCTTCGGGTTCTTCAAAGTCACACTCCCTGTTTCGCTGAGTACAATGCGCGCGTGCAGAGCCGAGTCGCCAGCGCGTTGTCGTTAGTTGGACGCGAGGCGCTGCGAATCGTTCTGCCGTCGTGGTGCGTGGCCTGTAAACGCGACCTTCCGTGGAGCGAACGGACCGCCTCCTGCTGTGCGGAGTGCTGGGCGTCGATGCCGAAGTACGTCGTTCCGAAGTGCGTCTCCTGCGCCCTTCCATCGCCCCTTCCGGACGTCAAGAATAACGTCAAGCCTGACGTCGAGCCGTACCTCTGCATCGCCTGCATGACCCGTCCCCTGCCGGTCGGCTGGTGCGAGGCGTGGGGGGAGTACACCGGCGCGCTGGAGAGCGTGCTGCACGCGCTCAAGTTCGAGCGTCACGATTTCCTCGCCGATGCCTTGTCGTCGCTGCTCGAAGAGACGCTGCGCGCGCGCGGCGATCTCGCCTTCGATGCGCTCGTGGCCGTGCCGATGTCCCGCGCGAAACTGCGGCGGCGCGGATACAACCAGGCCGAGCTGCTCGCCCGGACGCTGTCATCGCGCCTGCGCGTCGGTTGTGATATGACGCTTCTCCGCCGCCGGGGAGAGCGGGCCACGCAATCGACGCTTCCAAAGCGCGAACGTGCGGCCAATGTCCGCGGCGCATTCGTCTCGTCATCCCGCGTGAAAGGAAAATCGATTCTCGTCGTCGACGACATCTGCACCACGGGTGAGACGCTCCGGGCCTGCGCGGACGCATTGCTGCGCGCCGGAGCCTCGCGTGTCTGCGCCGTGACCGTCGCGAAGGCGAGTTAGAGCACTGCATGTTCCGAGCTTTCTTCATCGCTCTCTCCGAGAGCCGCGCCATCCGTGGTATCGCCGAACGCTCGCGCATCGGCCGCCGTATGTCCGGCCGTTTCGTGGCCGGCATGTCGGTCGAAGAAGCGCTGACCGCCACCGCCGCGACGAATCAGAAGGGGATGTCGGTCTCGGTCGACAACCTCGGCGAGAACGTCACCAATGTCGAAGAGGCGAAGCACTCCGCGCAGCTCTATCACGAGATGCTGGATGCCCTGCACACGCGCCAGCTCAATGCGAACGTCAGCCTGAAACTGACGCACATGGGCCTCGACGTCGACGAGAAACTCGCCCTCGGCATCGTCAGCGACGTCGTCCAGCACGCCGCGCGCATCGACAACTTCGTGCGCGTCGACATGGAAGGCTCGCCCTACACCGAGAAGACGCTGCGGTTCGTGAAAGACCTGCATCGCCAGCCCGGCAACGCCGGACACGTCGGCGCCGTCATCCAGGCCTATCTCCATCGCAGCCAGAAAGACATCGAAGAGCTCTGCGCCGAAGGCATCCGCGTCCGTCTCTGCAAGGGGGCGTACAAGGAACCGGCGAACATCGCCTGGCAGGAGAAAGCCGAGGTCGATGCGAACTTCGTCCGCCTGACGAAGATTCTGCTCAAGAGCGGCACCTATCACGGCATCGCCACGCACGATCCGAAGATGATCGAAGCGACGATCGATTTCGCGCGCGCCGAAAACATCTCCCCGAAATCATTCGAGTTCCAGATGCTCTACGGCGTCCGCCGCGACCTGCAGGAGCAGCTCGTGAAGGATGGCTGGGGCATGCGCGTCTACATCCCGTTCGGCACGGAGTGGTATCCGTACCTGATGCGCCGTCTCGCCGAACGCCCCGCGAACGCGATCTTCATCTTGAAGAACCTGTTCCGGAAATAGCGCAGACGCCGCGCGGCCCCCCGCGAGTCACGAACCGCCGTTCGTGACTCGCCACAGTCCGTTGACACTCGCCCGCGCGAACATCCGTACACTTCGCGGCGATGAAGATCACGACCGCGGTTCTTGCACTCGTCCTCTCATTTCCCCTGTTCGCCGACAGCGTCGAAGAGGTGCGTCAGGCGGAGATTGGGTTCGCGAAGGCGTTCGCCGATCGCGATCCGGCGAAGTTCTTCTCGTATGTCGCCGACGATGCGGTGTTCCTCTCGCAGCTGGGCGCGGCGCGCGGGAAGACGCAGGTCATCGAGCGCTGGTCGCGCTTCTTCGACAAGAAGCTCGCCGAGGCGCCGTTCAGCTGGGGACCGGAGCGCGTCGAAGTGATGGACGGCGGGAAATCAGGCTACTCCAGCGGTCCGATCTTCTCTCCCGACGGCAAACACCTCGGCTACTTCGCGTCGTTCTGGCAGAAGGATGCGAACGGTGCGTGGAAGGTCGTCTTCGACGGAGCGGGCAGCCCGCCGCCCGCGTTCAAGGACGAAGCGGTTCCTGAGGAAGAAGGCTTCGTCGACGCCGACGGCGGGGCGAAGTTGTACTACCGCAAGACCGGCGCGGGCCCGATCACCATCATCGCGCCACTCGATTTCATCTTTCACGATCCGCTGAAGATGTTCGCCGACATCGCCACCGTCATCACGTACGACGCGCGCAATCGCGGCAGGTCCTCGCGCGTCGACGTGAAGACGATGAGCATCGAGCAGGATGTCCGCGATCTCGAAGCGGTGCGCGCGCAGCTGAAGGTCGAGACGTTCGTGCCGGTCGGCTATTCGTACCTCGGCAAGATGGTGGTGCTGTACGCGGCCGCGCATCCCGCTCGCGTGCGGCGCGTCGTGCAGCTCTCGCCGGCCGGCAACGTGCCGCACGAGGTGAAGCGCGATCCGAACCTCGGCGTCTCCGAAGCCGATCAGAAGAAACTCGACGAAGTGAAAGCGAAAAAGGACGCGACCTCGCTCGAACTCTGCGAAGCGAACTGGAACGTCATGCGCTACGGCTTCGTCGGCAATCCGAAATACGCCTCACGCGTGACCAGTCCGTGCGCGTTCGAGAACGAGCGGTGGGAAAACTTCGGTCCCGCCTTTCAGGTGCTGTGGCCAACCGCGCTGCAGCCGATGAGCGATGCCGACGTCGCGAAGGTGACGATGCCGGTGCTCGTCATTCACGGCACGAAGGATCGCAACGCGTCGTACGAAGATGGAAAGGCATGGGCGAAGGCGTTGCCCGATGCGCGGCTGCTCACGGTCGAGAACGCCGCGCATGCGACCTGGGCCGATGATCCCGTGGTCGTGCTCGGCGCGATCCGGCACTTTCTGCGAGGGGAGTGGCCGCTCGGGGGCATGAATATGCGGTGACGCCGGGCCGCAAAAAGCGTAAAGTTTCCCCGTTCCGAAAATTCAGGTTGTTGGAGACAAAAGGAGGAGACTGATGCTCTCGACTCTCGCACTGCTGTTTTTCCAGGAAGCGGCTACTCCTGAAATCCCGGCTGGCGCCGGTGCCGCAATGGGCGCAATCGGGTTCGTGTACCTCGCGGTCGTGCTGCTGGCGATCGTGGCGATGTGGAAGATCTTCACCAAAGCCGGCAAGCCGGGCTGGGCGGCGATCATTCCGATTTACAACATCATCGTGCTGCTCGAGATCGCCGGAAAGCCGGCATGGTGGGTGGTCCTGTTCCTCATCCCGTTCGTGAATTTCGTCATGATCTTCGTCGTATCGATTGCCGTCGCGAAAAACTTCGGCAAGGGCACCGGCTTCGGGATCGGCCTCGCGCTTCTCGGCTTCATCTTCGGCCCGATCCTCGCGTTCGGCGACGCGCAGTACAACCCGCAGCCGTAATCGGAACATCGCGATCCGCATTCGAAGCGCCGGCTATTCGCCGGCGCTTTTTGTTTGCAGTTCCCACCGCGGTCGCTCGCGCCAGCGGTCGTGCATCCACACCCACTGCGCCGGCGCGCGACGAATCTGCTCTTCGATGGCCAGCGTCACACGCGCGGTCAGCGCCACCGGATCTTCGCCCCGTTTCAACTCGATCGGTTCTCCGAAGCGCACGTGATGGCGTCCGTCACCGAGTCGTTCGATGGTCGCCACCACCGCCACCGCCTCGGTGCGAATGGCGATGCGCGCCGGACCGATCGGCGTCAGCGCCGGTTTGCCGAAGAACGGCACCTTCACGCTTTCGGTGCGGATGTTCTGATCGAGCACGAATGCGAGCATGCCGCCGCGACGGATCGCGGCGATGAGGTCGCGCGCGGAGTTGCTCGAGCCGCGATCGATGGTCTGCACGCCGCCGGTCCTGCGCAGCGCGGTGATGTAGCGATTCATCTCCGGCGAATCGCGCTCGCGTTGCAGCACGCTCACCGGGCGGCCGCACATGCCGGTGATGTACGAGAGCCACTCCCAGTTGCCGCAGTGCGCGGTGAAAGTCACGACGCCGCGGCCGGCATCGATGAGCTCCATGATGCGATCGAGACCTTCGATGACGGTCAGTTGCGCGCGCGATTCCCGAGTGAGGTTCGGCATCCAGGCGAGCTCGAAGACCGACATGCCGAGGTGGCGGAACATCGCGCGAATCGTTTCGCGCTTCTGCGCCTCGGGCCAGTCGGGAAACGCAATGGCGAGATTGGCGAGCGCTTTTTTGCGATCGCGGCGGGCGACGTACCAGGCCAGCTCGCCGAGTCTGCGGCCGAGGAACTGGCCGATGCGGAGAGGGATCCGGCGGCCGATCGCGCTCACGACGACGAGCAGGCGATACAGCGCGCGTTCTCTAAATGCTCGCAGCTTCGGGCTTGCCACTGGCGAATTCCCGGATGAGCGGCTCCCACTCGCCGCGCTCGCGCAACAATCGTTCGACGAGCTCGCGGAACGCGCCGCGCCCTCCCGCCGTCTCGAGTTTCCACGTCGCCGCCTCGCGCACCTCGGTCGCGGCATCGGCGGGCGCCGCGGAGATCGCGGCCCGCTTCATCGGCGCGAGATCCGGCAGATCGTCGCCCGCGTACAGAACCTGATCGAACGCCACGCCGAGCTTGTGCGCCAGCTGCTCGGCCGCGATCAGCTTGTTCGCCGCGCCCTGATGCAGCTCGACGATGCCGAGCTCGCGCGCGCGCCGCTCCAACGCCTGCGAACTGCGGCTCGTCAGCAGCGCGATCGTGATGCCGGCGCGCTGGGCGAGCTTTGCCGCCAGCCCGTCCCGCACGTTGAATTCCTTGATCTCGTTGTGATCGCCGGCGTAGATGATTCGCCCGTCCGTCCAGACGCCGTCGACGTCGGAGATGATCAGACGAATGTCGCTCGCGCTGCGCATTGCGGCGCGCATCGTAGCAGAGCGGTCATTGCGCGATCCGTTGAATGGTCCAGAACACGCCCATCGCCGCGATCGCCAGCGACGCCGGAACGACGACGCGCGGCCGGAACCACGAGCGCTGCTTCGTCCAGCTCACCAACGCCGCGTAAATCGCGAGGATCACCGCGAGCTGCCCGAGCTCGACGCCGATGTTGAAGCTGATCAGTGCATACGCGGCCTGCGAGCGCGGCAGCCCGAGCTCCTGCAGCACGCCGGCAAAGCCCATCCCGTGCAGGAGCCCGAAGGCGAAGACGATGGCCACGCGCCACGGACGCAGCTGGCTGGTCGTGAGATTCTCGACCGCGACGTAGGCGATCGAGAGCGCGATCAGCGGCTCGACCACGCGCGGGGAGATCGCCAGCACGCCGTACATCGTCAGCGCGAGCGTGATCGTGTGCGCGATCGTGAAGGCCGTTACCTGCGTGAGCACCGCTTTGACGCGCGGCGTCAGCAGGAACATGCCGATCACGAAAAGGATGTGATCGAGCCCGAGCGGGACGATGTGCGTGAAGCCGAGAAGGAGGTACTGGCGCAGTACGTCGAACGTGGCCGGAGAGGCGAGAGATGTCGCGACCGGGAACGGCTCGCTGCGATCGCCTCCTTCGATCCATTGCTGCTTCGCCCCATGCGGTGTCTGAATCGTCAGCGCGTACGTCGAGTAGACGAGATCCCACGACCAGGCGAATGCGCCGGCACGTTGCGGCACTTCGCCGCTGTAGCGGAGGACGACGTGTTGCGGCGTCGAAGGATCGCGCGGAACCACGATCGGCAGGATCTCCACGCGCGGAATCGACGACTGCGCACCGAAACGAATGTCCGCCGCGCGCAGCAGCTCCGGCGCGAAACGCAGCAGTGATGCGCGCAGCGCGTTCGCATCGAGCCCGCGCGTGCGCGTCGTGCCGGCACGCGCCTCGAGTTTGTTCAGCAACGCCTGCGGCGCGGTGACGACGTCGATCCGATATGTGTGATTTCTGCGCAGCTCGACGCGCACCTGCGTGGTGCCGATCTCGTGGGCGAGCGCGCTGCTCGCGCAGATCAGAAGGATCGGCAGAAGAATGCGTCG
Organism: Thermoanaerobaculia bacterium; assembly: GCA_036261885.1. Classification (GTDB taxonomy): domain Bacteria; phylum Acidobacteriota; class Thermoanaerobaculia; order Gp7-AA8; family Gp7-AA8; genus QHVT01. The sequence continues at coordinate 1,197,103 of DATAJY010000013.1, forward strand.
CATGTGCAGGGGATACGGCTGACGCGACGCGCCGGATGGGTATTGCGCTCCCGGCGGAATGCTGGAGGTAGGGAAAACCCCTCGCGCTCACTCTCCCCTTCAAAGGGGGAGCTTCGATGAGTGATGGTAAGTGGACCCGACGAGGGTTTCTCGAGGCCGTCGGCCGCGCGGGTGGCGCAGCGGCGGTCTATGAAGTGATGACGGCCATGGGGATGCTCGGCATTCCGGCCGCATTCGCAGGACCGCCGCAGATTCCGCCCGGCTCGGGGAGCGGAAAACGAATCGTGATTCTCGGCGCCGGCATCGCCGGACTGACGGCGGGGTACGAACTGCTGAAGGCCGGCTACGAAGTGATCATCCTCGAAGCGAATTCACGCGCGGGCGGCCGCAGCTACACGGTGCGCCGCGGGGACACGATCGAGGAGATCACCGGCACGAAGCAGACCTGCATGTTCGATGAAGGTCCGCAGATGTATCTGAATGCGGGACCGGGCCGCCTGCCGTATCACCACACCGCGATCCTGCATTACTGCACGGAGCTCGGCGTGCCGCTCGAGGTCTACACGATGATGACCCGCGCGAATTTCTTCGAGACGCAGGCGGCGTGGAAAGGGCAGACGCAGGTGAATCGCCGCGTCGCGAACGATACGCGCGGCTGGATCTCGGAACTGCTCGCGAAGGCCGTCAACAAAGGGTCGCTCGATGAAGACCTGCGCTCGAAGAACGTCGACAAGTGCGGCTTCCTCAATCTGCTCACCGTCTTCGGCGACATCGATCCTGCCGACGACTGGAACTACCTCGGCTCGTCGCGTTCCGGTTACGCGATCGAGCCCGGCATCGTCGAATGCGGCACGCTGCTCGAGCCGCTCACGCTCGCGGACCTCGTCTCCTCGCAGTTCTGGAACGACCGCTTCTATCAGGCCGAAGAGTACGAATGGCAGCCGACGCTCTTCCAGCCGGTGCACGGCATGGATCAGATCTGGAAGGGCTTTCTGAAGACGCCGGTCAAAGACACGATCCGCTACAGCCACGAAGTCATCGCCATCCACAACATCACCGAGAAAGGTGCGGACAAAGTGCGGGTCACGTTCCGCCCGACCGGCAGTCAGGGAGACGGCGAATCGATCACCGCGGACTGGTGCATCTCCACCGTGCCGATTCCGATCGTGGCGGCGATGAAGACGAATTTCTCCGATCGCTACGCGCGCGCGATTCGTTCCGTGCAGTTCGCCGACACCTGCAAGGTCGGCTGGCAGACGAACAATCGCTTCTGGGAAACGCGCGATCAGATGTACGGCGGCATCTCGTACATCAAGGACAACATCACGCAGATGTGGTACCCGTCGTACGACTACTTCGGCAGGAAAGGCGTGCTCACCGGGGCGTACAACTACGATGACGATGCGCGGTTGATGGCCTCGCTCAGTCTGCGCGCGCGACTCGAACTGGCGATGACGGGAGCGAAGAAGCTGCATCCCGATTTCGCGCAGAACGTGCCGATCGATCTCGGGTTGTCGATCGCCTGGAAGAACGTTCCGCATCAACTCGGCGGCTGGGCCGATGACTGGAAGTGCGACACCGAGGAGTACAAACAGCTGCTGCGACCGGAGAAGCGATTCTGGGTCGCGGGCGATCAGGTGTCGTATCTCTCGGGCTGGCAGGAAGGGGCGGTGCGTTCCGCGCATCACGTGATCGGCGGCATCGCCGGCGTCACGCTCGAAACTGTCACTCCGCCGCGTCCGACCGTCGGTGTCTCGAAGCGTCAGGCACCCGGCGTGCGTCGTCGTACGCGTGGTTTGCCGTAGTCTGTGGAACCGCATGGCGCCGCCGCGAACCGTTCGCGGCGGCGCCGGAATGAGGATTCATGTCGATCGACACGTTTCTCGCGCACGTCGGTAACGGCGACATCGACGCCGTGCGCACGATGCTGGCCGCCGATCCGTCGCTCGTGAATGCGGTCGGCGCGCATCCATTCTGGGGTGGGCGTCCGCAGGCGCTGCATCTCGCGATCGAAGGAGGCCGCAGACCGCTCTTCGATCTGCTGCTCGAGCACGGCGCCGACGTGAACGGCAGCAACGATGAATACGATCACTGGTCACCGGTGATGCTGACCTGCGATCGCAATCGCGTCGACATGCGCGAGGAACTGCTGCGCCGCGGCGCGCGCATGGGCCTGATCGAAGCGTTGATGCTGGCCGACGACGCGCGCGTGGAAGAGTTGCTGCGCGACGGCGTGCTGCCGCCGATCACGCCGAACGGCGGTTCGCTCCTCGCGTTCGCACGTACGCCGTTCGCGATCGATCGTCTGCTCGCACTCGGCGCCGACGCGCAGAAGAAGGATCGCTGGGGCTCGACGCCGATCGACGCCATGAGCCGCCTCGGACGCCGCGGACAGCCGCTCGTCCGTCATCTCATCGAGCGCGGCGTCCCCGCCTCTCCGAAAGAGTACGCGCGCCTCGGCGATGCCGAGTCACTCGCACGACTCGTCTCCGAAGATCCGGAGGTCGCGAAACTCGACGCCGTGATGATGGGTGCCGTCGACTTCAACCATCACGCGCTCGTCGAGTGGTTGCTCGCCCACGGCGGGAACGCAAACGCACGCGCCGAAGCGCAATCGCGGCACACGGCGTTGCACTCCGCGGCGTGGAACGGCGATCTGGCGATGGTGCAGTTGCTGCTCGGCGCCGGTGCGGATGCGCACGCGCGCGATCTCGAATACAACGCCACGCCGCTGGGATGGGCGGAGACGTCCGTCGTCGTGACGAACAACGCGAAGTGCGAAGAGGTTGCCGCGTTCCTGCGGCCGCGTTCCCCGCGCTGACGATCAATCGCCAGCGCGAGGCTGAGAGCGTCTCGCTTGACGCTCAGTGGCGGAAGTGCCGCTCTCCGGTGAACACCATGCTGAGTCCGCGCTCGTTGGCCGCGGCAATGACCTCCGCATCGCGCACCGACCCGCCCGGCTGAATGACCGCGCGCACACCCGCGTCCGCGAGGATGTCGAGGCCATCGCGGAAGGGGAAGAAGGCGTCGGACGCGGCGAAGGATCCGGCCGCGGGAAGAATCGACTTCATGATCGCCACCTTTGCGGCGTCGACCCGACTCATCTGCCCCGCACCGATGCCGACCGACTGCGACTCCCGCGTCAGCACGATGGCGTTCGACTTCACGTGCGCGCAGACGATCCACGCGAACTCGAGGCCGGCCATCTCCGCGTCCGTCGGTTGACGCTCGGTCACGACTTTCCATGCGGTGCGATCGCCCACCCGGTCGTGCGACTGCACGAGCAGGCCGCCCGCGGCGCTGCGAATCTCATTCGCCGACTCGACCCCCTTCGCGACGATCAGGCGCAGATTCTTCTTCTTCGCGAAGATCTCCTTCGCCTCGTCATCGAACGCCGGTGCGACGATCACTTCGAGAAAGAGATCGGCGACCGCGCGCGCGGTCTCGCCGTCGAACGGGCGATTCGCGCCGATGATGCCGCCGAACGCCGAGAGCGGATCGGCTTCGATCGCCGCACGCAACGCGTCGGCGAGCGAATCGCGCCGCGCCACGCCGCATGGATTCGTGTGCTTGATGATGGCGATGGCCGGCTCGCGAAATGCCGTGGCCAGTTTGATCGCCGAATCGAGATCGAGCAGGTTGTTGTACGAGAGCTCTTTTCCCTGCAGCTGTTCGAACGGGCGCTGTCCGGCCGGCACGTAGAAGCCGGCGGATTGATGCGGGTTTTCGCCGTAACGCAGGTCCTGGAACTTCTCGAGCTGCAGCGTGAGCGCATCCGACGACGCCGAGGAAAGGTACTGCGCGATCATCGCGTCGTACGCCGCCGTCTTCGTGAACACCGCGGTTGCGGCCTTCAATCGAAACGCATCGCTGATGGCGCCGCTTTCGAATTCATGGAGGAACTCGCCGTACAGCGATGGATCGCAGAGCGGCAGCACATGCTTGTGATTTTTCGCCGCGGCGCGGAGCATCGACGGTCCGCCGATGTCGATCTGCTCGATCGCTTCGTCGAGCGTGACGCCTTCTTTCGCGATGGTCGCTTCGAACGGATAGAGGTTGACGACCACGAGGTCGACGCGCGGAATGCCGAGGCGATGGACGTCTTCGACGTGCGCGGCGTTGGAGCGGTCGTGCAGGATCGCGCCGAAGACTTTCGGCGTGAGCGTCTTCACGCGTCCGCCGAGGATCTCGGGAGCACCGGACCATTGCGAAATCGGGGTCACCGCGATGCCGGCGTCGGTGAGATGTTTGGCGGTGCCGCCGGTGGAGAGGATCTCGACCCCTTTTGCGCTCAGCGCGCGGGCAAGATCGATGATGCCGGTTTTGTCGGAGACGGAGAGGATGGCCCGTTCAAGGTTTTGCATTCAACAGCAGATTGCCGTCCCGCATGACGGCTGCCGCGCGGACGTCGCCGCCGGCTTCCTTCCAGATGAAATAGTACAGATTGACGAGGTCGGTGACGGAGCGGGAGTAGCTCACCGACGCGATGCCGAACGCAGTGGAGCGGTCGTCGAACTCGGCCGACGTGCGCACTTTGCCACCGCGCAGATATTCGTCGCGCAGCAGTGGATAGAACTTTGCCGAGCGCGCGAAGGTCCTGTCGAGATAGCCGTTGAGGGTGAAGCGCGGATCGAGACCGTAGAACACGGTCGGAAACTTCCCCAGTCTGCGCTCGAAGTACTGCGCGTAATCATCGCGTGCGGCATTCACGCGCGAGTCGTCGTTGGCGACGTGGAAAGGATTGTTCGCATCGGCGACGAGATGGGCAATCATGCCGAGGCGCTCGACGACCATCGACATCGGATCGCCTTTGCGGATCATCTCGATCGAGCCGCGCGTCTCCTTCTCGATCCGCTCCCGCAACCGGCCGCGGCGCGACAGCACGAAGAAGTGATGCGACTCCGATCCTTCGTCGCTGGCCGCCATTTCGAGGCCGTGCCGGTAATCTCCTTCGAACCGCTCGATGAGCATGCGCAGGTCGGGCGGCGCGAGCGCGGCCCCTTTCTGCGCGATCCGCACATCGGAGGCAGGCGTCCAGGCAGCGGCGCTGAGCGGAAGAAATAGAAGGAAAAGGACGAATCCGAGGCGCCGCATTGTTCGTTCGTGATCGTAGCCTATGAACCGCCGGTTTGCAGCTCATCTGGAAACGCTGTTTGCCTGTCGCGCCTGTCCGAACGTGGCCGGCACGCCGGTCACCGGTGCGGTGTGGAACGCGCGCGTGATGCTGGTCGGACAAGCTCCCGGCCCGCGCGAAGCAGGCGAGGGACGCCCTTTCGCCTACACGGCAGGCCGGCGGCTCTTCTCCTGGTTCGCCCAACACCTCGGCATTTCCGAAACGCAGTTCCGCGAGCAGGTACACATCGCTGCCGTGATCCGCTGCTTTCCCGGACGCGATGAAAAAGCAGGCGGTGACCGCGTCCCCGACGCCGATGAGATCGCCCGCTGCGCCGCCCACCTCGATCTCGAACTAAAGCTCATCCGGCCAGAGCTCGTGATCGCCGTCGGCACACTCGCCGCGAAACAACTCGTCGGCGAATCAGAGCTGAAGAAAGTCGTCGGCCGCGTTCACCGAGTGAAACGCGCCGGCCACACCTTCGACGTCGTAGTCCTCCCGCACCCCTCAGGCCGTTCCACCTGGACGAACAAACCGGAGAACGCCGCGCTGCTGGCAGAGTCGATGCGGTTGATTGGGGAGCGGTGGTAGGGGGGGTCGTAGGGCGCTCCATCGGGAGGGGATCCCGTGCTGACGCACGGGATGACACGAAGGGGAACGCGCTTACACAAAACGACGTGTCATCCCGTGTCGCGAAGACGACACGGGATCCCCTCATTACCGCAACGCCAGCACGATCGTCCGCACGCTCAGCAGAATCACTACCACGCCGACGATCACCATCATCGGGCGGGCGGGGATCTTTCCGGTCATCCGGGCGGCGAGGGGGGAGGCGAATGCGCTGCCGAGAGCCAGGCCGGCGACCGGGAGCCAGCTGTCGACGCCGATCGTGATGAGCAATGTCGCGGAGGCGGCGAACGTCACGAAGAATTCCGAGAAGGCCACCGAGCCGATCGTCGTGCGCGGTGGATTGCCGCGCGCGAGCAGCGTGCCGGCGACGATCGGTCCCCAGCCGCCGCCTCCGACGGAATCGCAGAACGCGCCGACGAAGCCGAGTGCCTCGACATGTTTCTCGCTGGCGACGTGCACCGATTTCCGCCACGCCTTGGCGAGGATCACCACGCCCATCACGATGAGATACGCGGCCATGAACGGCTTGATCACGTCGCCTGGAATAGCGGTCAGCACGTACGCGCCGAGGATTGCGCCGATCACGCCGGGGATCAGCAGCCGTTTGACGAACGACCACAGCACGTTCTTGAAACGCCAGTGATTCCACGCCGAAAAAGCGGTGGCCACGACTTCGGCCGTGTGCACGCTCGCGCTCGCGGCCGCTGGCGAAACGCCGAACGAGAGCAGCAGCGAAGTGGCGCTGACGCCGTAACCCATGCTGATCGTGCCGTCGATGACCTGCGCGAGAAAGCCGGCCACCGTGAACAGTGCCAGCTCGAAGAGTTGCTGTTCGGTCATCGGTCGCCGTGGCCGCGCATGTAATTGCGATCGATGTAGTCCATCTCCTCGAACGTCGTCGTCAACGCCATGCGCGATTCGATAATGAGATAGACGCTCGCGGAAAAGAGCAGTCCCGCGCCGATGAAGCCCAGGAGCAGTGGCACCCAGCCGATGTCGACGTGCAGCAGCGAAACGACGCCGATGGAGACGCTCGTGGCGATGAAGAAGCTGATGCCGAAGTAGAGCCGCGACATCGCTTTCTGCAGCAGGCGCGCACGGCGCGTGTTGATCTCGAGCTGCTTGTACAGATGATTGCGGCGCTTCTCGGTCCCTTCATCGGTGCCCTGCCCGAGCGACTGCAACTCTTCGGCGCGCTCGCGCACGCGATCGACGCAGCGGATCGAGCGGCTGGAGGTGGTGATGAGCAGGGAGCTCGAGGCGAGGATCAACACTGCCGGTGTGATCATCGCCCCGAGCACGTCGAGGACCGATGCGAGCTCGCGCGTCGACGCGAAATCAGGCCACATGCTCGAACGCAATCCGAGTCATGTTCTCGCGGCCGGTCTCCGTGACCAGCACGTCGTCTTCGATGCGAATGCCCCCGTACGGCCGGAACGAGTCGACGCGATCCCAGTTCACGTACTTCGCGTTCTCGCCGTTCTTCAGTTCCGCCAGCAGCGAATCGATGAAGTAGATGCCGGGCTCGATCGTGAAGACCATGTTCGGCTCGACCGTGCGCGTCAGTCGCAGATACGGATGCCCCTCGGGTTTCGGAATCGTATTGCCCGCACGATCCGCCGCGAAGCCGGCCACGTCGTGCACCTGCAGGCCGAGCATGTGCCCGACTCCGTGCGGCAGGAACGTCGACGAGATGCGCTTCTCGAGTACGCCGTCGGCGTCGATCCCTTCGACGAGCTTGAAGTTCACCAGGATCTCCGCGATCTTCCGATGCGCGAGCATGTGGATGCCGATGTAATCGACGTTCGGCCGCACGGCATCGACGAGCGCGAGCTGCATCACGTCCATCGCGTCGATCAACTCCTGGAACGGGCCCGGACGCCGTGCATACGTGCGCGTGATGTCGCTCGCATAGCCGTTGTACTGCGCGCCGGCGTCGATGAGGAACGATTGCAGATTCGTCTCCTCGTGCGTGTGCCGGTCGTGGTGGTAGTAGTGCAGCGTCGCGCTGTTCGCGTTGAGGGCGATGATGTTGCCGTACGGCGTTTCCTCTTCGACGTGGTTCGCGCCGCGGAGGAATTCGAAATGGATCTCGTACTCGGAGAGCCCTTTGCGGAACGCGCGCTCGGCGGCGCGATGTCCGCGCGCGCCCCATTCGTTCGCGCGGCGCAGGCACTCGATCTCGTACTCGGTCTTCCACGAGCGATCCCAGTGCAACGAGTGCACGACCGCCTCGGGATTCGGAGTGATGTCCCCCCACGACGCGAACTTCTCGTCCCACTCGCCGAGAAACGCGATGCGTCCCTTCGGCATGTACTGCTTCGCGTCGTCCGGATTGGCGATCAGGATGAGGTCGAACTTCTCGACCCAGGCGGCGGTGGGACGCGAGGCCACCTTGTGCCAGTAATCGACCGGCTGGTGATAGAGGAGCTTCGGCTTGACGCCCGGCGTGTAGACGACGAAGCAGTTCGGGTTGTCGGTGACCGGCACCCACGACTTGAAGTGCGGGTTGACCTTGAACGGATAGGCCATGTCATCGAGCCACTGGTAGTGCAGCGCGCCCGAGAAGATGACGGCGTGATCGAACTGCGATGCCGCGAGTGCGAGGTCGTGGCGCAGTTTGTAGATCGTCACGTGTGCGGTGTAAATCGTGGCCAGTGCGTCGTCCATGAGGCCGCGAGGATAACAAAACTGCCGCGGGCGGCAGTTCGCCGCGTCCGTTCCGTCACAACGCCGCGAGTTTCCGCAACACGAAGCGCTTCTCGGCCATCGGTCCCGGCAGTTCGAGCGCGCGCGTGAAGAACTCCGCGGCGCGTTTGCGGTCGCCGGTGCGCAGGTGCAGTTCGCCGAGGGTGATCGCCAGCGGCGTGTACTCGCGGAGGGAGGGATGCGCCGCGATCTCCTCCAGCGCGTCGATCCCCGCCTGCGGTCCCTGCGCCATCGCGATCGCCACCGCACGATTGAGCGCGACGACCGGCGTCGGCTTGAGCGCGTGCAGCTGATCGTAGTGTTCGACGATCGCCGCCCAGTCGGTCTCCTCGAACGACGGCGCGACCGCATGACACGCCGCGATCGCCGCTTCCACGTGATACGCCGTGAGCCGCTCACCCGACGCCGAACGTCCGAACGTTCTCAACCCCTCGGCGAGCATGCTTTGATTCCAGAGCGTGCGGTCCTGCTCTTCGAGCGGCACGAGCTCTCCCTCCTCATCGACCCGTGCCGGCGTGCGCGACGACTGCAGCAGCATCAGCGCGAGCAGCGCCTGCGCCTCCGGAAGCGCCGTCGCCGGATGCTCGACCAGCTGGCGCGCCAGACGAATCGCTTCAGCGCAGAGATCGTTGCGGATCAGATCCTCGCCCGCATGCGCGGCGTAGCCTTCGTTGAAGAGGAGATAGAGCACTTCGAGCAACGACTCGAGCCGCGAGGGCAACTCCGCGCGCGATGGCATTTCGATCGGAATGCGCTCCTCGCGAATGAGCCGCTTCGCGCGCACGATGCGCTGCGCGATGGTTTCTTTCTTCGTCAGAAAGGCGCGTGCAATCTCCGCGACGCTGAACCCGCCGACGGTTTTCAGCGTCAGCGCGATGCGGCTCTCGCGCGGAATGGCCGGATGACAGCACATCAGCATCATCCGCAGCTGGTCGTCGCGCAGTTCGTGCGCGAAGCGAGGCTCGTCCTCGGCCGATCGCTCGCGAAATGCATCGACGATGGCCGGCTCCTTGCCGCGCAGATTCGCATCGCGGCGCAACGTGTCGAGCGCGCGATTGCGCGCGACCTGGAAGAGCCACGCCCGCGGGTTCTCCGGAATGCCGCCGAGACTCCACTGCTGCATTGCGGAGATCAGCGCTTCCTGCACCACCTCCTCGGCCAGCGCGAGGTGCTCGGCCCCGAAGACGCGCGTCAAGGTGGCGACCATCTGTCCCGCGCTGTGGCGGAACAGATGATCGACCAGTCCATGAACTTCGGTCACCGTTCGATCTGCCGGATCTCGATCGTGCCGGAACCGAGATGCGGCGAGTCCTGACAGAGCGCCACCGCGGCGTCGTAGTCGTCCGCCTCGACGATCATGAATCCGCCGAGGATCTCTTTCGCTTCGGCGTAAGGCCCGTCGGTGACGCTCATCGCGCCGTCGTTGCCACTCACCACGCGGCCCTCACCATCGCGCAGCTTGTGGCCGGTACCGTTCATCTTCTCCATCCAGCCGCGATAGCTCTCGATGATCGATTGAATCTCGGCAGGGCTCATGTCCTCCGGAAGCGGACCGGCATCGCGAAGCAAGAGAATGAATTGAGGCATTGGTTGATCTCCTTTCGTCACTCTACTGACGAACGGAGATCGGCGGAATCGACACGCGCGCAAAAAAAACAAGCGCGTCGACCGCCTTGCGAATATCGACGCGCTTTGTCGCCAGCGATCCCGGGTTTTCACCAGGGCTGATTGGCTTGATTTGCGAGGTGTGTGCCAGGAGGCGGGGGGAATTGAAAATTGAAAATTGAAAATTGAAAATTGAAAAAGGGCCGTCGTGCTGGGCTCCGGCCGTCGCTCGGACGCCACTTGCGAGACAGCAGCATCTCGCCGTACATGATTTCAATTTTCAATTTTCAATTTTCAATTCCCCCTCCCTTCCGACTACACCCGCCAACTCCCCATGTGCTCCAGCACATCATCAATCGACAACACCCTCTCCTCGCCGCGTCCGTTGACGAAGACGGCGTGATACCAGCCGCGGACGGCGACGGGGGTCAGGATTTCGCGGCCGATCTGCAGTCGCTTTCCGCTGGCGAGCTGGCGGAAGACGCGTTCGTATGCGGAGCGGGCGAGTCTCGGCTGCGCCGGTGGCGGTGGTGCTTTGCGGCGTTCGGAACGTTCCCGGCGTTCGATGCGCGCGGGAAGCAGGCGCCGTTCGCGTCGTCCGACCGATTCTCCGCGCCACGGCGGCGCGAGGTGCTGCTCGACGTCGGTACGTCTACGACCGGGAGAAGACTGGACTTTGTCCGCCATTGCCCCTTCGAGATTCAGCAGCTCCGGAATGGTCGAGCCCCAGCGGATCGTGCGGCCGACGTCGTCGTACGACGGCGGACGGTCGGCAAGGTCGAGCAGTGACGGCATCGCGCCGGTGAACACCGCAAAGAGCACCCGCTCGCTGAACGAATCGGAGGAGCGCCGGATCGAGTGGCGAAAGTACTGGGCGATCTCGAGCGCGATCTCGCGCATCGACAACACGCGACCATCGATCGTGCGCCACGCCTGTTCGTCGAGCGGCGTTGCGAAAGGATCGTGAGGAAAGTGAAAGGCGCGTGCGACCCAGCCGTTGCGCGTGGCGTGGCGGCCGGGCGTGAGGTCCGCGGGAACCGGGATCGCGCGGGGTGACAATTCGTCGAGGCGATACGACGGCCAGGCGATGACGTCGCGCACGATGCCGACGATCAGCGCGGTCGTCGCGGCCATCAACGCGGGGTCTGGTGTGAAGTCGAGCGTGATCTCGATGCGATCGCGACGCGGACGAACGCCCATGCCCGACGAGCGTTTGTTCGCACCGGCGACGAGCACCGGCATCGGCAGCAGATGGGCCAGCAGCATGGCCAGCTTCTGAATGGTCCGGTTGCGGTTGCGCGCTTCGCGCTCGATTTCGAACGAGATGTTGAAGTGGCAGCTGAACGCTTCGAGCCGCACGTCTTTCGCGTTGCGATGCTGCCAGTGGTCGAGCTGCTCGCGGATGAAACCGATCTGCTCCCACAAGCTGCGCACCACTCGCGACGTGCATTGCGGCGCGATTTCAATGACCGGCGTGACGACCTCGAGCACGCCGCCGTCGAAGTAGACCGCGCCGCCCGTCGGCAGTTGCGACGATTTCGAACTGCGGTGCAGCAGCGGCCGGTCGATAAATGCCGAAGGCGTGCGCCAGTAGTCTTCCGGCACCACCTCGCGGCCGTCGACGTGCACTTTGAATTCCGCTTCGAGGCCGATCACCGGCATCCGAAGCTCGTTGCGATAAGGAAAACGAAGGGGATCGTTGGGAGCCATAGATTCGGACAGAGGACTCCTGAGCAAGCTCTGTTCCGCGTAGACTGAAGCGACCCAACACGCCCATGTCACGCTATCTCCAACGCATCGCGCTCCTCGGCAAAGAGCGATGGATCGGCTGGGAAGTCGACGGCGTCGGTACGGAGATCCCCGGCCTCATGCTCGCCGACGACCTCTCCGACGACGAGATCCGCGCCCGCGGCGTCAAGGAATTCCGCCCCATGCCGTTCGAAAATTTCGTCAGCATGGGCCTCGCCATCGCCTCCCCGAATCCCTCCCTCCACGAACAGGACATCGAATACCGCCTCGACGCCCTCCTCGTCGGCATGGAACGCATCCGCTCGCAAGGGCAGACCGCCGTCCCCCGCTCCGTCCTCCTCGGCTTCCTCGGCGACGCCACCCAGCTCACCAACCCCCTCGTCATCGCCCGCTTCCGCGAATGGCAGGCCAAAGGGAAGGTGGACATCGTGAGCGCCGACGCGTGTTATCTCCGTATCAAGGGACGGCTGGCGTAACGAAAGCGTTTCGGGCGTACATCCTTCCTCGGGCGTAATGTGGCCAAGTAGAAAGATGTTCTTATGCGGTTCCGTCTTTCCAGTGTGGTCGTCGTTCTCGTCTGGGCGCTGCCGATTGCGGCGACGACACTGCGCGCGGAGCTCACCACTTCGTATCCGGACCGGTGGCTGCACCTCGTGGTCCTGAGCCGAACCGATCCCACGTATCCGGCGAAGGATGCTCAACACATCATTCAGTCGAACTGTTCGTCGCCAGGTTCGGACTTCGTCACGACCGATTTTGTGGCGTCGTCGTGGAGCACTCCGACCTCACCAGCCGATCCGATCGTATTCACGATCGACGCAGTCGATCCGCTCGAGATTCTCGATTTTCACATTCGGGTCAGCGCCTGCCGGCTCGATGGCACGACGGACGGATCGCACCCGTGGGTCACCGGGACACTGAGGCTTTTTACGGACGGTGAGCTCATCTCGACCACATCCACGCGGGTGCGAAATTGTTGCGAGATGGGTTGGGACGGCCTGCCACTGATCGCCACATACCCGATCTCGGCAACGCCGCCGAACGTGCAATTCGTCCCGAGCAATGCCAGTGCGTCGGCTTACGCGATCATGAATCGTGCGCAGCCGCTTGGATATCCGTCGCCATACCAGGCGCGATTGGCGTCCGATCCGAACATTCCCGATGTGGGCGGCATGGCTGAGATTGAGATCCGCATTACAGGATCTGATGGCGCGCCAGCGGTCGGCGCGGACGTGTATGCGACGGTCATCGATCCTCCCGATCCGGCACCGTATCGAAGCGATCGACACGACGACGACAACCGCGACGTGGAAACGCCGACGGTATCGGGTGCGCCGGGCTATCAGGTCGGGACATCCGGTGATGCGGTCATTCTGAGAACGGACCCGAACGGAATGATTCTCGCGCGACTGCAAGGCTCCAAATCGACAGCCGGGGACAATTACCGCCTGCGCATCGCGTTCTATTCGCCCTTGCCGGCCGACGCGCCATGCTCACGCAGTTACCCGGCGCGTCCCTGCTTCGAAAGCGATATCTTCACGATCTGGAAACGCGCCCTCGTGGAAAACGATCAGATGCTGCGTACGGGAACGTTTTTGTCCGCACCCTATGCGGGCGGGCCAACCGTAAACGTCGCAATGAGCAACACGTTCAAGCCGGCGGCCGGTGCGACCCTGGTGTTCATTCATGCTCCGACCTCCGGCGAAGGGTTCTGGTCCGAAGTGCGGTCCATTACGAAATACAAGAACGGTGTCCTTACCCTCAGCTCACCTCTTGCGCGATCATACGACGGGCCGCGCAATGGCCAGAACTATCTGGCAGACGCTGTCGGCTTGGTAGCGGGAATGTACGACGTCAGCATCTCTCCTCTGCGAACGAGCCTCCAGGATGCCTTCATCGATTTGCGACAAACGACGCAGATGATGCCACTTTTTCCATATATGGGGACCATGACAGAGCCCCAGATGCAATCGATGTCTCAGTTGTGGCGGCAGGGCGACGCGGACGTCCACCTGATTGCGGCCCGGTACGCCTTTACGCCGAAATTCGGGTCCGAGAATGCAGGGTCGTCCTTTGTCTGGACACAGCAGTGCATCGACTATACGTCAGCAACCGACCCTTTCAAGGACGAGATTGCCGCTCACGAAGTAATCCATCGATGGGACGTGAATCTGAATGTGGGCCGTTCAGGCGATCATTGTGATTTGAATGCGTATTCGAATGCGGGCCGCCGTTGCACGATGCATACGTACGTGCAGCAGGATCCGAATCAGCCCGGAAGTCCTGTTCGTACGGAGTTCCGGGACGGTATTGTCGAGTTTCATTACGTGCTTCAGCAAAACGGGCCGGACAGCGAGTGCATGGCTCTGCGGTCTTCGGGAGGCGTTCAATGAACCGATCCGGTTTTCGCTCAGCGATGGCAATGCTGCTTTTCACCATTGCCTCGCCCCTCTCCGCTTTGGTGCGCGAACCTTCCCTGCGCGTCGACCCTTCAACGATCCTTCCCGGGCTCTCCGCGGGAATGGTCGTGACCCTTCCCCAGAGGGTTGCGTCGCTGGAGATTGATCGCATCCCGGCGGTGCTTCACGTCGTCAATGACAGGACGGGCGATGAATTCGACGCCATCTACGAAGAGGCCCCGAACGCGATCGGCGAGATCTGGATCACGTCGCGCGTGTCTCGCGCGGATCGGGCTATCGACGTTCGAGTTCCGCTGTTGCCGCCGATGGGGGAGGGTTGGTTCGAGGATCCGCGGTTGCTCGTACCTGGCACGTATCGCCTGCGCTTGCACGTGCTGGCGTCGCGGGTTGGAGGAACGCGGGATATCGTCTCGGACGAAGCGACGCTGCGCGTTCGCGAGCCAGTGGGAGAGGAAGAGGAAGCGTGGATCTGGCTGCGCGCGCAAGCAAAGGGTGAATGGCATCGCAGGATGTGGTTCGAAGAAGGGCGATCGCTCGCGAACGAACTGATCCAGCGCTTTCCCAAGACGGAGTACGCGCGCCACGCGGCCGGGTATTTCATCCATGATCGGGAAACGGGGGAGGCGTCACTCGAACGTGCGATCGAACTCTCGCACGGCACTTGGATCGAGGACTATTACCGCGCGATCCAGCTTGGTAATCGCGCGAATGCCGTAGGGCGGGAATGCGCGAACAAGACGCTCGACGAATGCCGCGGCGCACTCGCCCGCATCAAAACGGATGTGCGTCGCCAACTCACCGAAATTGCGGAACGTACGAAAAGTCCGTCTGCGCGTCATGTTGCGCTCGCGACGCGCGAGCAACTGGGGGAGAACGAGTAGTCAATTTGGTTTCTCACGCCTGCATGAAGCAGATCACTGCGCCAGCGGTGCGCGAACGTGCGGAGCTTGGACGGACGGGCCGCAGCCTTGCGGTGAGGAACATGGCCGTCACCGCGCAGGAACGATGACGCGTCCTCAACCGAGGGACGAGTAGTTCGCCTGCCGATTCACCTTTCGAACCCTTCCGCCACCAACCCCAGCTGCTCTCCAACTTCCTGCGCGCTTGCTTTCGGTGCGGTGTACGAATCGAAGCGGACGAGGACGGGGTCGTAGATGCCGCGTTTGAAGAGGGCGGTGCGGGCCTGGATGAAGCGGGCGCGCAGCTCGGGAGAGATGCTGGTCGCGGTTTGCAGTTCGGTGCCGATGGCTTTGAGCTCGGTGGTGGTGATCATTGGATTTCCTCCATGACGCGATACAGGGCGGCGGTGCCGAGGCCCCAGAAGAGGTTGATGAGAAGGGCCGTGGCGAGGGTCTTCGGGTCGGTGGGCATGGCCTGGCCTTTGAGCGGGGCAACGACGAGCATGGCGACGAGCGTCGGGACGATGGCGCCGAAGACGCACGCGACGATCCAGTAGGCGCGGCCGCGTGTGCGCAGCAGCACGGCGCCGAGGATGAGGCCCCAGAGGCCGCCCCAGAACGCGAGAGAAAACGTTTGCGGCACTCCGAACGGTGGCGTCGCGGCCATCGCGAACGCGTTTCGCGGCGTCAGGCCGATCATGTGCAGCAGATAAAGCACGGCCTGGTGAAAGAGCGGCACAGCCAGCAACCCAGCAATGAACCACTTCAGCCATTTCATGAACCTATGAGACTCTGAGTCGAGAGATCCATGCAACCCGAGCTCGCGATCTTCGTCGGCCTGCAGGCCTCCGGGAAATCGACGTACTACCAGACCCGGCTGTCGGCAACGCACGTGCATGTGAGCAAAGACCGGATGCCGAACGCGCGCAATCGCGACCGCCAGCAGCTCGAGCAGATTCGCGCCGCGCTCGCGGCAGGACGCTCGGTCGCCGTCGACAACACCAACCCCACACCCGACATCCGCGCACCGCTCATCGCCCTCGGCCGCGAGCATGGCGCGCGCGTGGTCGCCTATTTCTTCGAGAGCGCCGTGCGCGATTGCGTGGCGCGCAACAGCAGACGGGAAGGAAAAGAGCGCGTGCCGAACGTGGCCATCTTCACCACCGCGAAAAAACTGATCGCACCGGTCATCAAAGAAGGATTCGACGAAGTGCGCGTCATCGCGCCGATTGCACAGACGTCATGACACCACGACAGCTTTTGAAGAAAGTCTTTCCGCCGATGCTGGCCACGCTCGCCGAGGGGCCGCCCGCGAGCGATGCCGGCTGGACGTACGAGTTGAAGTACGACGGCTTCCGTGCGATCTGCGCGATCGTCGACGGCGAGGTCGAGATGCTCAGCCGCAACGAGCTCGATCTCGCGCCGCGCTTTCCCGGCGTTGCGAAAGCGCTGACGAAGCTCAAGGCGAAGGAGATCGTCATCGACGGCGAGGTCGTGGTGCTCGACGAGCAGGGGGCGCCGCGGTTTCAGCTGCTGCAGCAGAGCGACGGCCGCGAGCGCCTGATCGTCTTCGACATCCTCTGGCTCGAAGGGGAAGACCTTCGCCGGAAGTCGTATGTCGAGCGGCGAAAGATCCTCAGGAAAGCGCTGGCGAAACCGCCGGCGGGGATCTCGGTGGCGCAGACGCTGGAGATGTCCGGCGCCGAGGCGTTGCAGCAGGCGAGCGGCGGCGGGTGGGAAGGGATCATCGCCAAACGCGACACCTCCCTCTACGAGCCGCGTCGCTCGAAAGAGTGGTTGAAGGTCAAATCGCAACAGCAGCAGGAGCTGGCGATCATCGGCTGGCAACCGAGCACCGCGAACGAGAACGACATCGGTTCCCTGCATCTCGCGGTGCTCGATGAAGGGGAATTGCGCTATGCCGGCAAGGTCGGAACGGGATTCAGCGCGAAGCTGCGCGGTGAGCTGCGCAGGGAGCTCGCGAAAGACGAGATCCCGAAATCGAACGTGAAGGACGTGCCGCGTGCGAAGGATGCGCACTGGGTCACACCTCGGCTCGTCGCGCAAGTTTCCTTCACCGAGTGGACGGGCGATCACCGTCTGCGCCATCCGTCGTTCCTTGGATTGCGCGACGACAAGAGCGTGAACGAAGTGGTGCGGGAGAAACCGATGGCCGCGGCAACAGCGAGCAAGAAGAAATCGTCGTCGAAGAAAGCGGCGCCTGCGGCGTCGCGCGTCACCGTCACGAATCCCGACCGGCTGCTCTATCCGCGCGACGGCATCACCAAACAGGACGTCATTCAGTACTACGAGGCCGTGGCCGAGCCGATGCTGCGCGCATTGAACGATCGCCCGCTCGCGCTCGAGCATTGGAATCAGGGCATCGACAAAGGCTCGTGGTTTCACCAGAGCATCGGCAAGGAGGGTCCGGAGTGGCTGACCGTGGTCGACACGCCGACGCGCACGACCGCCTCGGGGACGGCGCGCCATCTCGTCGTCGACAGCATCGATGCGCTGCGCTGGCTCGGGCAGATGTCGGTGCTGACGGTGCACATGTGGTCCTCGCGCGCACAGCATCTCGAAGAGCCCGACTGGCTGGTGTTCGATCTCGATCCGGCCAAAGGAAAAGGAATCGACCAGGCCATCGACGCCGCGATCGTGATGCGTGGTCTGCTCGAGAATCTCGAACTGCCGAGCGTGCCGAAAACCTCAGGAAAACGAGGCATTCACGTGCTCGTGCCGCTGAAGGCGGGCTACACGCATGAAGAGGTCGCGGAGTTCGCGTGCAGCATCGCCGAGGCCGTGACCGCGCACGTGCCGACGATGACGGTGGAGCGCAGTCTCGCCAGACGGCGCGGCCGCCTCTATCTCGACTGCATGCAGAACGGCTACGGCAAGACCATCGTCGCTCCGTATTCATTGCGCGCGATCGACGGCGCTCCGGTCTCCGCGCCGCTGAAATGGAGCGAGATCACGAAGAAGCTCGATCCGCTGAAGTACAACCTGCGCACGATGCCGGCACGTCTGGCGAAGGTCGGCGATCTCTTCGGCGAGGTCTTCGAGAAACGGGTGAAGCTGCCGAAGCTGAAGGAGTGAGCGGAATGGTTTGTGTCTCGTCCACGCCATGCACATCGGCGAGTGAGCAATGAATGACGTGCGGCTGGACAGAAGGCCGCGGCTGCTACCATCCGCCCCATCATGCGAGCCATTCTCACCGGCGCATCCAGCGGCATCGGCTACGCGCTCGCGCACGAGCTGGCGAAGCGCGGCTACGAGCTCGCGCTGCTCGCGCGGCGCGCGGAATTGCTCGAACAACTCTCCCGTGAGTTGAAGACGAGGAGCGTGGCCATTCCGTGCGACGTGCTCGACGCGCCGGCGGTGACGGCGGCGGTGCGCGAGGCGGAGACGAAGCTCGGCGGCACGTTCGATCTCGCGATCGCGAATGCCGGCATCAGCATTCCGGGACATGCGACGAAGTTCAATGTCGTCGAGTCCGAGCTCGTCTTTCGCACGAACGTGCTCGGCATGATCTATCTCTTCGATGCGGTCGTGCCGTCGATGATCGCGCAGCGCCGCGGTCACTTCGCGGGCGTGGCCTCGGTGGCCGGCCTGCGGGGACTGCCGACCGGCGCGACGTACTCCGCGAGCAAGGCGGCCATGCAGGCATTTCTCGAAGGCTCGCGGATCGAGCTCGCGCCGTATGGCGTCGCGGTCTCGATCATCAATCCGGGCTTCGTGGCCACGCCGATGACGAAGAAGAACAAGTTCCCGATGCCGTTCCTGATCGATGCGACCGAGGCGGCGGCGATCATCGCGGATGGACTGGAGCGCAGACAACGCGTGATCGAGTTCCCGAAGGCGATGTCGCTGCTGATGCGTTTCGTGCGGCAGATTCCGGATCCGATTTACGACCGCATCATGGCGCCGCAGGCGCGCCGCAGAAGGGAAGAGGAATGAAGCCGACGACGATGGTTCGACTCTGGTCGCTGCAGAACGTGTTTCTGCTGTGGCTGATCCGCCCGAAGATTCACGTGCTCAACGCGGATCAATGCATCGTCCGCGTGCCGCTCAACTGGATCACCCGCCGCAAGGACATCCGCGCGATGTACCTCGGCACGCTCTGCATGGGGGCGGACGTCGCGGCCGGACTGATCGCCTTTCAATCCGTGGCCGAGAAGAAGCAGCGCATCAACTTCATCTTCAAGGACATGAAGGCCGAGTTCCTGAAGCGCGCCGAAGGGGAAGTGTGGTTCACGAACAACGACGGCCCGTTGATTCAGGAACTGATCACGCGCGCGCTCGCCAGCGGCGAACGCGAAGAAGCGACCGTGCATGTGACCGCAACCGTGCCGGAGAAACTGGGCGAAGAAGCGGTCGCGAAGTTCGAACTGACGCTCTCGATCAAGAGACGCTCGTAGCGAAAACGCAGCGCCGAGAATCGTAGCGCCGGCTTCCAGCCGGCCGGGCCGCCGGCATCTTGCCGGCGCCTTGGGAAAAAGCGCCGCCTGGAAGGCGGCGGCCCGGCCGGCTTGGAAGCCGGCGCTACGTTTGCCGGCGCTACGTTTGCCGGCGCTACGTTTCGCGGCGCTACGTCTTTCTCAGCGCCTTCGAGTTACTTTTTTTCCAGGCGGCGGGCTTCGGCGGCCAGGGTGTCGATCCACATGTCGGTCTTGATGAAGCCCTGACCCCAGGAGTCCCACTCGGCCAGGACCTTTTCGCTCTTCAGCTGGTCCGCGGTCTTGCCGGCTTTCACGCCTTTCTCGACCACGGCCCGCGTTGCTTTCAACGTGTCGGCGAATTTGCGCAGACCATCCTTGTCCGACAGCGCGCCGTGGCCGGGGATGATTTTCGCGTCGTTCGGAACGGTGCTCAGCACTTTGTCGAGATTCGCGATCAGCCCGCGCACGCTGCCGCCGTTCGCGGTGTCGACGAACGGGAACGTGCCGTTGAAAAAGTCGTCGCCCATGTGCACGACGTTCGACTTCGTGAACCAGATCACGGCATCGCCGTCGGTGTGGCCGTGCGGCATGTGCACCGCCTTCACGTCCTCGCCGTTGAGGTGAATCGTGAGCGTGTCGTTGAACGTGACCACCGGCAGCGCAGCGGCGGGAGCGGGCGGCCGGGGATTGTCGGGCGACGTGCTGCCGGCCGCGAGGCGCTTGCGCACGTTCTCGTGCGCGACGATCGGAATCGACTTGCCGCCGAACGTCTCGTTTCCTCCGGTGTGATCGCCGTGATAGTGCGTGTTGATGACGAAGCGCACCGGCTTGTCTTCGATCGCCTTGAGCGCCGCCTCGATCTTCGGCGCCAGCGGTGCGTACTGATCGTCGATCACGACCAGGCCGTCTTCACCCGCGGAGACGCCGATGTTTCCTCCGGCGCCGGTGAGCATGTAGACGGAGCCGGAGACTTTCGTGGCCTTGATCTCGACGCCGCTGAAATCGCGCTGTGCGAACGCGGCCGTCGATACGAGAAGAAGGAAGAGAGTCGGGTACAGTCTGCGCATGGGCGGGGATTATAGGTGTTGATTCCGGAAGGGCTGCAGGCGGTGATCGACGAGACGC
Organism: Thermoanaerobaculia bacterium; assembly: GCA_036261885.1. GTDB lineage: Bacteria > Acidobacteriota > Thermoanaerobaculia > Gp7-AA8 > Gp7-AA8 > QHVT01. Next base: position 1,217,792 of record DATAJY010000013.1, read on the forward strand.
GGGCGCGGGTGCGCGTCGGCTACCCGTGGTGGCTGCGCCATTTCCTGGCCCGCGACGTCGTGGCCATCACCCTCGGCCGCACGATCTTCGTTTCGCCGCAATTCGCGCAACGCGCGCCGGCGCAGATCGAGCGTCTCCTGCGGCATGAACTGGCGCACGTGCGGCAGGTGCTCCGTCACGGTCTGCTCGTTTTTCTCTGGCTCTATGCCGCCGAATTCGCGCGTCATTTCTGGCGCCTCCGGAACGTCTCGCGGGCGTATCAGGCGATCTCGTTCGAGGTGGAGGCGAACGCCGCCGAACGGGATGAACTGCAAACGGCTCTATAATTTCCGCGCCGGCCCGGCCGGTCGAAAGCCTGATGATTCAATTCCATTCGCTGGAAAATCCCCAGCTCGAACGCTTCCTCGAGCGGCATAAGGCGGGATTGTCGCTCAAGGACGAGGTCGATCTCGACCTCGTGCTGCGGCAGATTCTGCAGAAGGCCAACGAGTTCGTTCCGTCCGAGTCGGGCTCGATTCTCCTCGACGATCCGTTCCGCAAGGTGGCCTCGCGCGGCGACAACGAGCTGGTCTTCATCGCCACGTTCGGAGAGTCGAGCCGCGACCTCGTCGGCCATCGTCTTTCGGCGCGCCACGGCATCGTCGGCCGCGTCTATCAGGCCGGCACTCCGTATCTCGCGGGAGACGTCGAGAAGGATCCGAATTTCTACGGAGAGATCGATGAACAGATCGGCCACAAGACGCACAGCGTCGTGGCCGTCCCGGTGTACATCGGGAAACACGTCTGCGGCGTTCTGGAGCTGATCAACCGGCTCGAAGGAAAGAGCTTCACCCGCCGCGACATGACCCTGCTCGAGATCTTCGCAGGCTACACGTCCTTCACGCTGCAGAACGCGCTCGACGCGAAGCGCGCGCATGAGCTGGCGAAGAAGGACGATCTGACCGGTCTCTACAACGATCGCTGGTTCCACGTCCGGCTCACCGAAACGCTCAGCGAAGCGCGCAAGAGCGGCGAGGAGGCGGTGCTGATCTTCATGGACCTCGATCACTTCAAGGTCGTGAACGATTGCCACGGCCATCTGGCCGGCAGCCAGGTGCTGCGCGAAGTCGGCTTCGTGCTCAAGCGCGTGGTGCAGCGCTCGAATGCGACGGTTGCGCGCTACGGCGGCGACGAGTTCGTCATGATCCTGCCGAACACCACCATCGGCGAAGGGATCAAGATCTGCGAAGAGATCTGCCGCACCATCGAGTCGACCACGTTCCTCGAGCGCGAGTGGGGCTTCAGCATGCCGCCGCTGAAATTGCGCGGCATTCTCTCCGCGTCGATCGGCATCGCCCGTTTCGTCCCCGACGCCGCGTCCACGGTCTCGATCGATCTCGAGAAAAGCGAGCTGCTGCGACGCGCCGATTCGGCGATGTATCGCGCGAAATCCCTCGGACGCAATCAGTTCGTCGTGTGGGATGAATCGCTCGCCCCCGCGCCCGGCGGCGAGCTGTCGCCGAAGTAGTTTTTTTCCGGCCCCGCCTCGCTGAATCGTCTGCTATGGTTCGGCATCCACATTTGGAGGTATGGCCTTGGGCAAAATCACTGCTGAATACATTTGGATCGATGGTCAGAAACCGACGGCGAAGCTGCGTTCGAAAACAAAGATTCTCGACGCCGCCGTCAAGAAGGTCGAAGACCTTCCTGAGTGGGGGTTCGATGGTTCGAGCACCCAGCAGGCAAGCGGTCATTTCAGCGATTTGCTGCTTCGCCCCGTGAAGATCGTTTCGGATCCGCTGCACCGCGAGCACGATGTTCTCGTGCTGTGCGAAGTGCTCAATCCGGACGGCTCGGTGCACTGGAGCAACACGCGCGCGCATCTGCGCGAGATTGCGGAGAAGTACAAGGACCATGACGCATGGTTCGGCATCGAGCAGGAGTACACACTCTTCGAAGGGAATCGCCCGATGGGCTGGCCGGATCACGGCTTCCCCGCGCCGCAGGGTGGCTACTACTGCGGCGTCGGCAGCGATGAGGTGTTCGGGCGCGACATCGTGGAGGCGCACGCGGATGCCTGTATCCGCGCCGGCATCTCGATCGTCGGCACCAACGCCGAGGTCATGCCGGCGCAGTGGGAGTTCCAGATCGGGGCGTTGGGACCTCTCGATGTGGCGGACGAGTTGTGGCTGGCCCGGTGGCTGCTGTACCGCATCGGCGAAGAATTCGGTGTGAGCGCGACGCTCTATCCGAAGCCGGTCAAAGGCGACTGGAACGGAGCCGGCGCGCACACGAACTTCTCGACCGCCGGCACGCGCAAGCCGGGTGGGATGAAGGTCATCGAAGACGCGGTGAAAAAGCTCGAGAAGCGCCACGAAGAGCACATCAAGGTGTACGGCGCGCACAATGAAGAGCGCCTCACCGGAATGCACGAGACCGCGCCGATTCACCAGTTCCGTTCCGGCGTGAGCGATCGCGGCGCCTCGATCCGCATTCCGATGGCGACCGCGAACCTCGGCTACGGATATTTCGAGGATCGTCGTCCCGCGGCGAACATGGATCCGTATCAGGTCTGCGCGATTCTGATCGACACCGTTTGCGGCGACTACTGAGTTGATTCAAGGAGCGCCGGTGCAATGCCGGCGCTCTTTCACTCTTTATCGGTCACTCTTCGCCCGTCACTCTTCATCGGTGCCGAGGTGCCGCAGATCGACGCGCTTCACGCCGGGCAGCGTGACCAGCGTCTCGGTGAGCGGTGTCAGATCGGCTCCCGCCTGACCGCGCAGGATCACGCGCACCACGAGCGCTTCCGGCCCGCGCTGCACCGACGTGCGAATGGCTTCTCCTGCTTCGCACGCGCGCCACACGTCATTGACCGCGCGGAGCGATTCGCTCTCGCATTCGACGCGCAATTCGAAGCGGCCGGGGAGCGCCTTGCGCCGCACCCTGCGAATGCGCATCTCCACGCGGCGTCCGATGATCTGCGTGATGACGATGGCGATGGTCAGGCCGCTGCCGAGCGCGAATTGACCGAGGCCGATCGCGACGCCGACGCTTGCATCGGCCCACAACGTGGCCGCGGTGGTCAGCCCCTGCACGGTCAGGCCGCGATGCATGATCACGCCCGCGCCGATGAAGCCGATGCCGCCGACGACGGCGGCCGCGATCTGTCCGGGGTTGTGATTGGCGGGGCCGAACGTATCGGACATCATCGCGAACGCGGCCGCGCCGACGGCGACGAGCGCCATCGTCTTGAGCCCGGCCTGCTTCATGCGCCACTCGCGCTCGACGCCGATGATGGCGCCGAACGCGAGGGCGAGGGCGAGGCGCGAAGCCGCGATGACCGGATCGATCACTGCCGCGACATCTGCGGAATGCCGAGCCAGAACCCGGCCGGGTACATCGTGTACCCCTGCAGGTCCTTGTCCATCACCGCGACGTTGATCTGGTGGTACAGCGACACGTACGGAAGGTCTTCCTGCACGATGCGCTGAATTTCCGCATAGATCTGCTTGCGCTTGTTGCGATCGAACGTCGAGCGCCCTTCCATGATGAGCTGATCGATCTTCGGGTTGCGGTAGAACCCGCGGTTCTGTCCCTCGGGCGGCAGATTCGACGAGTGGAAGATCACGTAATAGAAATCGGGATCGCCGATGCCGTTGCGGCTCAGCGAGTACATCTGGAAGTTGCCTTTCGAGACGTCGTCGAGGAACGTGCCGAACTCGCTGGTCTGGATCTCCAGCTTGATCCCCACCTGCGCGAGCATCTGCTGAATCATCTGCGCGCGCAGATTCGCCTCCACATCGGTCGACGTCTTGAACGCGAGCGTGAAGCGCGTCTGCGGACCGTCGCCGTCCGGATCCTTGTATCCCGCCGCATCGAGCAGCTGCTTCGCTTTGGTCGGATCGAACGGATACGTCGGCAGATTCGTCGCGCGGGCCCAGTGTCCCTGCGCGAACATCGAATCGGTCGGGACGCCGTGACCGCGCAGCAGGTCGTTCACGATCTTGTTGCGATCGATGGCGTGGGCGATCGCGCGACGGACCTCGACGTTCTTCAGGATCGGATCGCGCAGGTTGAAGGCGAGGTACTGCCACACCGAGCCGGGCTTCTTGATGACCTGGTGCTTCGCGCTCTTCTCGAATTCACCGACGTTCTCGAACGGAATCTGATTGATCTCGAGATTGACCGTGCCGCGGCGCAACTCGAGCACCAGCGTCGTCGTGTCGGGAATGATGCGGACGGTAATGTTCCGGATCTTGGGCGCGCCGCCGTACCAGGTGTCGGACGCTTCGAAGGTGACGCTTTCATCGGTGCGGAAATCGACGACCTTGTACGGGCCGACGCCGACCGGCCTGGTCTTGGCGACGTTCGTCTCGGTGCCTTGCGGCACGATCCCGAGATTGAGATTGTCGAAGAGACCGCCGTTCGGCTCCTTGAGCTTGAAGACGACCGTCTGCGCATCGGGCGCTTCGATGCTGGCCACGGACGAGTAGCCGGACTTCTTGGAGGAGATGAAGTTCGGCGCCATGAGGGAGTCGTACGTCCACTTCACGTCCGCCGCGGTGACCGGTTTTCCGTCCTGAAACTTCGCGTTCGGATTGAGCTTGAAGATGATCGTGCGATCGTCGGGCGTTTCCCAGGAGGAGGCGACGTCAGGGGCGTAGTCGAGCTCCGGCGTGACGCGGATCAGGCCGCGACAACAGAGATCGAAAATGCGTCCCGAGGCGTTGTCCTGGCCGACGCGGGGATCGAGATTCGTGGGACTGCTCTTCAGGCCGATGACGAGCGAGTTTGCGTCGCCGCCACTGCCGCCAGAGCCGTTTTTCTTTTCGCCGCCGCCGCAGGCACTCAGTACGAGCGTCATGGCGACCGCGAGCGCGATCAACTGGCGATGTCTCATCGTGTTACTCCTCCGATGAACGATTTACAAGAGAGGTGCCGGGGCGGGTTCAACTTGTATCATGCCGGCCGTATGGCCTCTCGAACAAAGTTGAGTCTGGGCGCGCTCTTCGCGCTGGCCCTCGCGCTTTCTTTCGTCCCCGCGGCGCGCGCGCAGCAGAAGGTGATCGTTCTCGGCTTCGACGGCGTCGACGCGCAGTACACCGAGCGCTGGATGAATGAAGGGAAGCTGCCGAATCTCGCGAAGCTGCGCGCGAACGGCACGTACCGGCCTCTGCTTCCGACGACGCCCGCGCAGACGCCGGTCTCGTGGTCGACCTTCAGCACCGGCATCGACCCCGGCCGCACCGGCATCTTCGATTTTCTGCGCCGCGACCCGAAAACGTACTTGCCGGTTTTCGCGGCCTTCGATGAAACGACCGAGCCGTTTCTCTTCGGCAAGAACAACCCGGTCGTGATCGCGGCGATCGTGGCGCTCTTCTTCGCCCTGATCGCGGTGTTTCTGTTGCTGCGAAAGAAGCGCGCCGGCGTCGTCGTGCTGATCGTCGGGCTGCTCTTCGCCGGCGGCGCATTCGCGGCGGTCAAAAAATACATCCCCGAAGCGCGACCCGGCGTCATCAACCGACGGCAGGGAACGCCGTTCTGGACCGCCGCTGCCGATGCGGGAAAGAAGGCCACCATCGTTCATGTGCCGGTCACGTTCCCGGCCGAAGACTTTCATGAAGGACACATGCTCTCGGGCCTCGGTGTTCCGGACATGTCGGGCCGTGTCGGGAAACCGTTCTTCTTCACCTCCGAGCTCGACTTCAAACGCAGCGGCACGAATGAATTCTCCATCGAGGTGGTCCAGCTCGAAGACAACAAGGGCGTGATCAACACGACCATTCAGGGACCGCCCAACAAACTCTTCAAGGAGCCGCCGTACATCGCCATCCCGATGACCATCACCGTCGCGGACGATCGCAACTCGATCGCCATCGATGTCAGCGGGCAGAAGCTCGATCTGAAAGCGGGCCAGTGGACCGGGTGGGTGAATTTCGAGTTTCCGTTCAATCCGCTGATCAAGGTGCACGGCATCAGCCGTTTTCATCTCATCAGCGTTCAGCCGGAGATCAAGCTCTATCTCTCGCCGATCAATTTCGATCCGCGATCGCTGCCGCCCGGCTTCCGCGTTTCGACGCCGTCGAAATGGGCGCCGGAGCTGGCGAAGCAACTTGGCCCGTACAAGACCCTCGGCTGGCAGATCGATACGTGGGCCATCTCCGAAGGCTTCGCCACCGAGAAGATTTTCTGGGACGACATGGAGTGGACCGTGCAGCAGTCGCGGAAGATGTTCCACTCGTTCCTCGAGCGCGACGACGATCTGATCGTGCAGTGCTTCGAGTTCCCCGATCGCGTCGGTCACGTCTTCTGGCGCATCGTCGACCCGAAACATCCCGCGTATGACGCGAAGCTGGCCGCCGAATGGGGCGACGCGCTGCTGAAGTCGTATCAATTGATGGATGCGATCGTCGGCGACGCGATGGCCGCGGCGGAGAAGAAAAACGCGCTTCTGATCGTCGCCTCGGATCACGGCTTCGCCTCGTTCCGCAAGAGCGTGCACTACAACACCTGGCTCGTGCTCAACGGCTACATGACCCTCAAGACCGGCGTGGTGGCGAAGGAGCGCGATCTGGAGATGCTCTTCGATCAGGGACAGTTCTGGGAGAACGTCGACTGGTCGAAGACGCGCGCGTACGCAATGGGCCTCGGCGAGATCTACGTCAATCTCAAAGGGCGCGAGGCGCAGGGCATCGTGGAACCGGGCGCCGATTACGACGCGCTCAAGAAAGAGCTGCAGGAACGGCTCGTGGCCATGCAGGATCCGGAAAACGGCGAACACCCGGTCCGCCGCGTGGTCTCGCGCGAGCAGGCCTATAAGAAATTCGACCCGAACATGATCCCCGACCTCATCGCCCTCAACAATGACGGCTACCGCGTCTCGTGGCAGACGTCACTCGGTGGTGTGCCGAAAGAGGTCTTCGAGGTGAACAAGAACGTCTGGAGCGGCGACCACTGCTCCGTCGATCCCGAGATCGTCAAAGGGATCTTCTTCACCAATCGCAGGCTGACGTCACCGCGCGCACCCTACATCGGTGACGTCTATCCCACCGTTCTCGGAGCGCTTGGGGTGAAAGTGCCGTATGAAGTGGATGGAGTAGAGTTGAAGTAATGATTGACGTCGATCTGCTGTTGCGATTCATCGGGGCGATGAATGACGAAGGGGTGGAGTACATCACCTTTGGCGCGATTGCATTGATGACACACGGCATTGTGCGAAACACCGAGGATGCCGATTTCTTCATCGCACCGACCGAGGACAACGTAGCGCGTTTGAAGAAGGCGTTGCGCCTCGTGTGGGACGATCCGAGTATCGAAGAGATCACCGCGGAAGATCTGATGGGCGACTATCCTTCCGTGCGCTACGGCCCACCGGATACTGAATTCTCGATGGATTTTCTGACGCGACTGGGCGAAGCCTTTCGTTACGACACGCTCGATTGGGAAACGAAGGACATCGAAGGAATTCCGGTGCGGGTGGTGACGCCGCGACAGCTTTATCAAATGAAGCGCGACACGGTTCGCTACAAAGACAAACTCGATGCTGCCGCCCTGCGCGCCGAGTATTCGATCCCGGAGGATTGATGCCGGTCTGGAAACACAGAAGCATCGAAGAAACGCCCGAGGTGAGCGCGATCCATCGCGATGTGCCCATCGGGCGTCGTATGCGCGCGATCTTCGGCATGGGCCGGCTGGTGGAACCTCTGGCGCTGCCGCGCGGAGTCCGAAAGTTCCGTTCGGCGGAGGAAGCGTACGCGGAACGCGAGCAGTTCGAACGTCGACGCATCGACCGCATTCGAAACCGCAGGCAATAAGACTTCATGGACTACAAACGATTACTGACCCAGGTCGAGCGGACGCTCGAACAGATTGATACCGGCGATTCGCCGACCACCACGGTCGCGCAGATCGCCGAGACCATTGCCGCGAATTTCCGGGAGGAGCTCGGGATCACCGGCGGTCGCGTGTACGAGATTCGCGACGATTCCTATGAGCTCGTGGCGCGCTTCGGCGAGTTCGGCGACGGCGCTCTCGGGATCGAGGTTCCGAAGGAGTACAAGCCGATCGAGCTCGCCATCGAGAACGGAATCGTGGTCATGGATCCGTCCGATCCCGGCGTCGACCCGGTGCTCGAGGAGAAGCTCGGCGCGCATCGATTCTGCGCGATCGCCGTCGGCGACGAGGATTACATCATCGCCTTCAACGTCTCCGAATCGCTGAGCCGCGAGGACATTCTCTTCTCGCTTAATCTCATCCGCTACGCGATCAACCAGCGTATTCGCACGCACTGGTACGAGTCGCTGATCGTCGAGGCGCAGCGCATCCAGCAGTCGATTCTGCCGTCGCGCATTCCGCAGTACGCCGGCTATGACATCTGGGGCCGCACCGTGCCGGCCGAGATCATCTCCGGCGACTTCTACGATTTCATTCCGGTGTCGGAGAATGTGCTCGGACTGGCCGTTGCCGACGGCTCCGGTCACGGACTGCCGGCCGCGCTGGTGGTGCGCGACGTCTACATGGGCCTGCGCATGGCGACGGATCGCGATTTCAAGATCATCCGCACGCTCGAGAAGCTCAATCACATCATTCATCGCGGGCGTCTCACGACGAAGTTCGTGACGCTGTTTTACGGCGAGCTCGAAACCGGCGGGATCCTCATTTACTGCAACGCCGGCCACAATCCGCCGTTTCTCCTGCGCACGAACGGCAAGACCGAGTTCCTGCGCAACGGCGGTCCGGTCCTCGGGCCGACGCCCGACGCGACTTACACGCGCGGCTTCGCGAAGCTCGAGCCGGGCGATCTGCTCTGCATGTATTCGGATGGAATCATCGAGGCGATGGATCGGACGGAGCGCGAGTTCGGCATCGAGCGGCTCGTGAAGATCGTGAAAGCGAATCGCACGCGCACGGCGCAGGAGATCGGGCAGGAAGTGCTGACGCGCGTCGGCAAGTGGGGACGCGAAGGGCAGGACGATCGCACGGTCGTGATCGTGCGGGCCATCGAGGTTTGAGAATGGCCGACGTTCTCTACTTCAACGGACGCTTCACGACCACCGACGAACGCGTGCTCGGCGTCGAGGATCGCGGTTTTCAGTTCGGCGACGCGGTGTACGAGGTGTTCAAGTTCCTCGGCCGCCGCCCGGCGTTTCTGCTCGAACACTTCCGGCGCATGGAGCGCAGTCTCCGGCAACTGGAGATCACGAATCCATTCACCGAGGAGACGTTCGCCGCGACGATGCGCGAGTTGCTCGAGCGCACGGAGTTCGAACAGGGGATCGTCTACATTCAGATCACGCGCGGCGAAGGAAAGCGCGCGCACTTCTGGCCCGAGAATCTGTCGCCGACGGTGGTCGCGTATTCGCGTTCCTTCAACTTTCCCGATGCCGCGAAGAAAGAACGCGGCATCAAAGTGATCACCGCGGAAGACCATCGCTGGCACTTCTGCAGCGTGAAGTCGGTGAATCTTCTCGGCAATGCGATCGCGAAGAAGCAGGCCCAGCGCGCCGGCGCCGAGGAGGCCATCCTCCTCGCCGATGGGTTCGTCCGGGAAGGGGCGAGCTCGAATTTCTTCGCCGTGAAAAACGGCTCGCTGATCACGCATCCGCTCGACGAATCGATTCTCCCGGGCGTCGTGCGCGATCGTGTGATCGGCATCGCGCTGGCGGCGAAGATTCGCGTCGACGAGCGGCCGCTGCGCGAGGCGGAGCTGTTCGATCTCGACGAAGCGTTCATGACCAGCACCACGCAGGGCGTGATGCCGATCTCCGAGATCGACGGCCGCGTGATCGGAAACAGCCGCGGCGGTGCCGTGACGATGCGGTTGCAGCAGCTGTTCGACGAGCTCGAAGCGCGCGCGTAGCACTCACTCCGATTGCTGCAGCCTCCGCTCGTGCGCGCGCAGGAGATCGCTGCGCGTGAGGAAACCGACGACGCGCCGCGGGTTGTCGCGCTGCACGACCGGCAACCGTCCGACGTTGTGGCGCACCATCTGGTCCGCGGCTTCACGCAGCGAATGATCGGGAAAGATGACGATCGGCTCGCGCGTGACGAGATCGCGTGCGCGGGTTGCGCCGGTTTTCGAGGAAGCGAGAAAGTCGCGGCGCGTGATGACGCCGACGAGCTGGTTCTGGTCGTCGAGCACCGGGAAGCCCTGATGCGAGTCGGAAAGCGTGCGCAGCGATTCGAGCGAATCGTCCGCGCGGACGCTCATCACGGGCGAAGAACACGCATCCTCGACGCGGACCAGATCGAGAAAGTCGGCCGAGTATTCGGCGGGAACGCGCACCCCGCGCCGCGCGAGCTTCTCGGTCATGATCGTGTTGCGCATCAGGAGCGACGAGACGAGATATCCGGCCGTGCATCCGCCGAGGAGCGGCAGCAGGCCGAGCGGCTGCAGCGTGGTCTCGAATGCGAAGACGACCGAGGTGAGGAGCGCGCGGGACGCGCCGGCAAACATCGCCGCCATGCCGACCAGCGCGCAGATGCGCACGTCCAGGCCGAGTTGCGGCGCGAAATGGATGACCAGCGTGCCGAGGACGACGCCGGCGCCGCCGCCGATCGTGAAGAGCGGCGCCAGTGTGCCGCCCGACGTGCCGCTGCCGAGGGAGATGGCCCACGACACAAACTTCATCAGACAGAGCGTCAATGCGGCCGCGCCGAGGAGGCGGCCGGAGATCAGATCCTCGATGTTCGTGTAGCCGACGCCGAGCGTGCGCGGGGCGAAGAACCCGACCGCGCCGACGGCGAGCCCGCCGATGGCCGGCCACCACATCCAGTGAATCGGCAGATGCTCGAACAGGTCTTCGATCCAGTAGACGCAGCGGGTGACGTACGTCGACAGGAGGCCGACGATCGCGCCGAGCACCACGTATGTCGCGAGTGCCGCTTCTCCCGGCCGCGTGATCGACGTCATCGCGAATGCTGGGGTGTAGCCGACGAAGCCGACGCGCACGGCGGTGGCCGTCACCGCCGCGAGGGCAACGGCGACGATCGATCGCGGTCGCAGTTCGAAGAGCAGCAACTCGATGGCCAGGAGAACCGCGGAGACCGGACTGCCGAACGTTGCAGCCATGCCCGCCGCAGCACCGGCGGCGAGCAGCGTTTTGCGCTCCATCGCGGTCATCCGGATGAATTGCCCGATCAACGAGCCCATCGCACCGCCGGTGGCGATGATCGGTCCTTCCGCTCCGAACGGGCCGCCGGTGCCGATCGAGATCGCCGCCGACAGCGGCTTCAGGAAGGTGACTCGTCCGGGGATGCGGCTTTCATTCGTGAGGACCTGTTCCATCGCTTCCGGGATGCCGTGGCCGCGAATCGCTTTCGAGCCGAAGCGCGCCATGACACCGACGATCAGCCCTCCGAGCACCGGAACGAGCAGCACCAGCCAGTCGAGGTGATGATCTGCGGGAGACGCATGCGCGATGGAGATGCGTCCGAAGAAGGCGATGTTGGTGACGAGGTCGATGAGGGCGACGAGCAGCTGCGCCACGAAGCCGGTGACCAGCGCGATGGCCACGCTGATGGCGCAGACGAAGACGGTGCGGGGATCGATCAGCGAGCGTTCGCGCGGTACGCGCGTGCGATCGAGCAGCGAGCCCATCGAGGGCGCCACCGGCACTCCTTCATTCGTCGCTGCCGTTTCGAGGTGTTCATAGGGGTCATCGGAATACATGGGAGCCAATATATCTTGCCGGCTGATAGAGCGCGCGCACCTCCTCGTATCCGTTGAAGAGCCTCGTGCGCCGCACGTCCGTCGTGCCGAGCAGGCGCTCGGTCAGCTGCGACCAGCGCGGGTGAGGGCGGTAGGGATCGACGTTCGATTCGAACGGATACTCCTGCGGGGCGCGGTCGGACCAGAACGTATGCGGCTGTTCCGCGACGAGCTCGATTTTCACCACCGACTTCGGTGATTTGTAGCCGTATTTCCACGGCACGACGATGCGGAGCGGCGCGCCGTGCTGTTTCGGCAGCGCGTGACCGTACATGCCGATGGCGACGAACGCGAGCTCGTGCATCGCTTCGTCGAGTCGCAATCCTTCGTAATACGGCCACTGCTCCCACGGACGCGCGGCCATGGCCGGCATCTGCGCCGGCGCCTGCACGGAAAGAAAGCGGACGTAACGCGCGGAGGAGAGCGGGGAAGCGGCGAGCAGCAGTCGCGACAACGGAAAGCCGAGCCACGGCACCGCCATCGCCCACGTCTCGACGCAGCGATGGCGATAGAGCCGTTCCTCGCGCGGCAGGCGGAGAATCTCGTCGAGCGAATAGACACGCGGCTTCGCGACGAGCCCCGCCACTTCGACGCTCCAGGGATCGATCACGAACGCACCGGTCCTGCGCCAGACGTCTTTGTTCGACGTGAACTCGTAGAAGTTGTTGTACGACGCGGCCGTGATCTGGTCGGTGAGCGGCCGATCGAGCGTGTAACGCGGATTGCGCGGCGCGGCGAGTGCGCGCAACGGAATCGTTTTCGCGACCTCGTTTCGCGCCGGCCCGCACGCGGCGAGCGCGATCGAGCCGGCCAGAAACGTGCGGCGGCTGAGCATCAGTCGCTGATGATGTCGCCGAGAATGCGGCCGCCGAGTCCGCCGAATCCGCGCGATTCATCGCGTCCTCCTCCGGCCGCCGCCAGCACGCGGCTGGCGAAGCGCGAGAACGGCAGCGTCTGCAGCACGATCTTTCCGGGGCCGTTCAACACCGCGTAAAACAATCCTTCGCCGCCGAACAGCGCGTTCTTGAAGCCGCCGACGAACTGGATGTCGTACGACACGGTTTCGGCCATCGAGACGATGCAGCCGGTATCGACGCGCATCGTTTCGCCCGCCTTGAGATCGAATTCGAGGACGTTGCCTCCGGCGTGAAGAAACACGAGGCCCTGGCCGGTGAGCTTCTGCAGGATGAACCCTTCGCCGCCGAAGAGCCCCGCGCCGAACCGTTTCGTGAACGCGATCGAGAGATCGATGTTGCCGATGCCGCAGAGGAAGGCGTTGCGCTCGGCGAGGATGGTGTTGCCGCGCAGCTCGACCGGAAAGATCTTGCCCGCGATCGGATTGGCCAGCGCCATCTTTCCCTCGGGCGCGTTGCAGCGGAAGACGCTCATGAACATCGATTCGCCGGCCAGGAACTTGCGCATCAGTCCCTTCATCACGCCGCCCTGCATCTTCGCCTGCAGCTCGATGCCCGGGCCCATGTAGAGCATCGAGCCGGCCTCGGCGAACACCTCTTCGCCGCTCATCAGGTTGATCTGCAGGGCCTGCATCACGTCGCCACTGATCACGTAATCCATTTCACTCTCCGGCGGTCGATTGTATCTTCGAGCGAACAAATGAGGTCCGTCGTCAAAACTCCGCAGCCTCTGCTCGACGCGCTCGCGCAGTTGTATCCCGATTCGACGCGTACGACGCTGCGGCAGATGCTGCAGAACGGCCGCGTGCGCGTGAATCACGAAGTCGAAAAGAACGCCCGCCGCGAGCTCGAGCGCGACGACGTCGTCGAAGTCGGGCAGAAGACGATGCAGATCGCGCTCCCGCCCGAGCTCTCCCTGCTGCATGAGGACGACGACGTGATCGTGGTCTTCAAGGCGCACGGCCTCCTGACCGTGGCGACCGAGCGCGAGCGCGAGACGACAGCGCAGGCGTTTCTCAACGAATACCTGCATGAAAAAGGAGGCGAGCGGATTCACGTCGTGCATCGCCTCGATCGCGAGACCTCGGGCGTGCTCGTCTTCGCGAAGACGTTCGAGGCGCGCGAGGCGCTCAAGGACAAGTTCGCGGCGCACGACGTCGATCGCGTCTACATCGCCATCATCGAAGGGGCGATCACCCCCGACCGCGGCACGATCCGCTCGCATCTGCGCGAGCGCCGCGACCTGCGGATGGAGAGCGTCGACGTGCGCGGCGAACAGCTGCCCGAGGGGGTCAAACACGCGGTGACGCATTACCGCACGATCGCGAGCAACGGCCAGTACTCGATGCTCGAGATCACGCTGGAGACGGGGCGAAAGAATCAGATCCGAACACACCTCTCCGAGGAGGGGCATCCCGTGGTCGGCGATCGGATGTATGGCAGCAGCGTCAATCCGCTCGGACGACTCGGATTGCACGCGAAGTTACTCGGCTTCGATCATCCGGCCACGGGCAAGCGGATGGTTTTCACGGCGCCCATTCCGAAAAATTTTCGGCAGCTGGTTTCGTAACGACCTCCATCGTGTGTCCGTATATTCGAGGAGCTCCATGCAGACAACGGATTCGGTTGCGGCGGTTTCGATGCTCCGGCGCAGGCTCGCGAGCGTCCTGTTCGCGCGCCAGTGGCTGGTGTACGCGGCGTTCGCCTTCCTCCTGGGCGGAGTCGCATTGCTGCTCGCGAAACGCTGGGGCGTGACGCCGCCACTCTGGCCTGGACTCCTCATTCTCGCGTTGACGGTCGCCGCCGCGGCCTGGCGGGCTTCGCAGCGGATGCCGTCGCACGCGGCGACGATCGCACTGCTCGATGCGCAGGCGCAGTGCGGCGGGTTGCTGATGGCGCAGTACGCCGTCGACATGGGCGACTGGCGCCCGTCTGTGACTCGCATTCCGCGCGTTGCCTGGCGTGCGAAACGGCAGGCGACGCTGACGGCGATGTGCGCGGCTTTTCTGCTCGTCTCCGCGATCGTGCCGGCGCGCGCGACGACCTCGCGACATGCGCTGGCGATCGACGCCGACGTGGAAAAACTCGAATCGCGCATCGAGCTGCTGACGGAAGAGAACGTGCTTCCGGCCGAGCGCGCCGACGCGATGGAGGCGGCGCTCGAAGAGTTGAAGAGCGACGCGGCGGGCGACGATCCGGCGAAGGCGTGGGAAACGCTCGACAGCATCGACGAGGCGACGATGCGCGCCGCGGAGGAAGCGGCCGCGGAGTCGGTGCAGAAGGCGGCCGAGCTCGCGCAGACCGAGGGGACGGCGATGGCGCTGACCGACGGCGGTCTCGATCGCGAAACGCTGGAGAACGCGATGAACGATCCCGAAACGCAGAAGGTGCTGAACGGCACGCCGCTCGATGAAGAGCAGTTGCGCAAGCTCGGCGCGAGTGCGCGCGCGAAGAAGGGAAAGCTGCGGGACTCGCTTTCGAAGCTCAGCAGGAACGGCCTCCTCGACCCGAAGCGGCTCGGCGAATTCGACAAAGCGGGGGAGCTCGGCAAAGCCGAGAAACTGCGTGAGTTTCTGAAGGAGTGCAAAGGCGGCAACTGCAAGGTCGGCGACAAGGTGGCGAAGTGGCGGCGCAGCCGCCCGGGCCTCGGTCGCGGCCGCGGCGACGCGCCGATGTTCTTCGGCGAGGAATCGGCGCAGAACGGCAAGTTCAAGGAAGAGACGCTGCCGGCGGCATCGGCGGCGCAGCTCGCGGACAACGAGCTTCTGGCGGTGAGCGCGCTCGAGCCGGAGCATGGACATGCGCTGCCGTCCAGCGGCGGCGCGCTCGATCCTGCGCAGGCGGGCGGCGGTTCCGCGCTCACTCCGGCCGTGCAGCCGCGGCATCGCGGCACGGTGCAGCGCTTCTTCGAAAGGAAACCGAAACAATGACCGAGACGCTCCTGCAGCCCGATGAGCTGCGCCCGCACGTCGAGCGTGCCAACGCAATCCTGGCCGAGCTCAATCGCATTCTGCTCGGACGCAACGAGCTGCATCGCATGGTCGTCACCGGCATCCTCGCGCGCGGGCACATCCTGCTCGAAGGCGTACCGGGTCTCGGGAAGACCGCGCTGGCCAAAGGGCTCGGCGACGTGCTCGGCATCGAGTTGCGGCGCGTGCAATTCACGCCCGACCTGATGCCGGGCGACATCCTCGGCACGAACATCCTGCAGGAAAGCGAGAGCGGACATCGCGCGCTGCAGTTTCAGCCGGGGCCGGTGTTCACGAACGTTCTGCTCGCGGACGAGATCAATCGCGCCTCGCCGAAAACGCAGTCGGCCCTGCTCGAAGCGATGCAGGAGCGCGCGGTGACGCTCCTCGGCACGACCCGGCCGCTGCCGGTGCCGTTCTTCGTGATGGCCTCGCAGAATCCGATCGAACTGGAAGGAACGTATCCGCTGCCCGAGGCGCAGATCGATCGCTTTCTGTTCAAGCTGCATGTCTCGCACGTCGACGTCGACACCCTCGAAGAGATCATCTTCACGCGGCGGCGCGGCGAGACTCCGCAACCGCAGATGCGCGTCACGCGCGAAGAGCTGCTGGCGTTGTTCGATACCGTCGATCGCATCTATCTGCCGCGCGCGGTCTCGCGCTACATCGCGCGTCTCGTCGCGGCAACGCACACGCAGAAGTACGTGAGCCTCGGCGCATCGCCGCGTGCGGCCATTGCCCTCGCGGAAGCGGGGCGTGCGGAGGCGTTGCTCTCCGGCCGGCCGACGGTCGGCTTCGATGATGTGAAGCGTGTCGCGTTCGCGGTGCTCAATCATCGAATCATCCTCGACTACCGCGCGCGACTCGACGGCGTGAAGCCGCAGCAGATCGTCGAAGAGGTTCTCGCTTCGACCGAGGAAGTGGCGATGTCGCTCCCCGCGGACGTGGCGGTTCAGCATGCGTGAGACGCGATCCGCGGCGTTCCTTGCGCTTTTGTTTGTCTGCGCGCTGCCGGCGTTCGCGACGAGGTTCGACGACATCGACATCACGGTGCGCAACGGTTTCGGCAAACCGAAAACGGGGCATTACTACGAGCAGCGGCTCGGCGTGGCCAATCGTTCCGGCAACGCGCACAGCGTGAAGATCACGCTCGAAAGCCAGATGGCACGCGGCGGAGCGAGCCGCGCCACGCGAACCGTTCAGATTCCGCCGCACTCCGAAACGGTGGTGACCCTTCCGTTTCTCGTGATCGGCTACTACACGCCGAACGAGGCGACGGTGGAGATCGACGGCCGCGAGCAGAACGAGAAGGTGCTGCTGACGCAGCTCTCGGCGTGGGAGGAGAGCACGAATCCGGATGTGTTGCTGAGCCGCTCCGTTCGTTACGACGTGCAGCCATCGAGCATCGACATCGAGCGGCCGGAGGTCGCACCGGGCGAATGGAGTACGAGCTGGATTCAATACGATCGCTTCGCGGCCGTGGCCGTGAGCGCATCCGACTGGACGCAGCTGCCGCCGGCGGTGCATGACGCGCTCTTTCGCTGGACGTTCGCCGGCGGCGTGCTGATGTTCGTCGACAAACCCGATCCGATGCCGGCGGTGAGCGTCCGCTCGACGGAAGGACGCTACGGACTCGGACGGATTCTCGTGTTCGACGATGGGCTCTTCTACGACTCGCGTCTCTCGCCGCTGCTGCAGTCGCGCGGCAACGACGCGAGCTTTTTCAACACCGCCACGGGCGAGCTGCCACTGTTGAAAGACGAGCAGGTGCCGCTGCGCGGGCTGTACATCGGGCTGATCGTCTTCGCCATCGCGGGCGGTCCGCTGAGCATCTTTCTCCTGGCGAAGAAGAATCGCCGCATGTGGATCTTCGGCACGCTGCCGTTCTTCGCGATCGTGACGTCGGTGTTCCTCATCGGCGCCACGTTCGCCAGCGAAGGGTGGGTGAAGATCCAGCGCTCGGTGACGATCACGTATCTCGATGAGACGCTCGGTCGCGCGACGACGCTCGGCCTGACCGGCTTCTACGCGACCGTCTCGCCGCGCGGCGAGATTCGTTTTGCTCCCGATACCGAGCTGCGCGTGAACAGCGACTATCGTTCGCCGATCAACGGCGACACGACGTGGGACGACGGCCAGCGCCTTTTCGGCGGCTGGGTCGGCACGCGCGTGCCGACGTACTTCGCCGTGCGCAAGAGCGAGCCGCGGCGCGAGCGCATGCCGCTGCAGTTCAGCGCGGCGGGAGTGAGTGGCGTGAACGGGCTGGGCGGCACCATCGAAAAAGTGTGGGTGGCGAACGGGAAGGGCGAAGTGTTCGAAGCGAAGAACGTCGCGCCTGGTGCGGCCTTCACGCTGACGCGCACGACGGCGTCGCTTCCCGAGACCACCAGCCATGCGGCGGAGCGGATTCTCGATGCCGATGTGAGGCTGACGATTCTGGGAAACATCGACCAGCATCCGAGGCATTTGCTGCAGCGCGGAACGTACCTGGCGTATGTGCGCGACGCGCCGTTCCACGAGAAGGCGATGGACAACGCCACGACCATGGATCGGCGCGGAATCGTCTTCGGGGTGAGCCGTCTCGAGGGAGGGGCCGATGCGCGTTGACGTCGTCGCGTTGCGCAAGGACTTCGGCAAGACCACCGCGGTGGACGGCGTCTCGTTCACGTTCGGCTCCGGCGACGTGATGGGCTTCGTCGGTCCGAACGGCGCCGGCAAGACGACGACCATGCGCATCCTCTCGACACTCGATGAGCCGAGCGGCGGCGATGCGCTGATCGACGGCGTGTCGCTGGTGCAGGAACCGGAAGAAGCGCGGCGCCGCATCGGCTTCGTGCCGGACGCGTTGCCGACGCACGCCGACATCACCGTGCACGAGTACCTCGATTTCTTCGCCCGCGCCTACGGAATCGAGGCCCGCAAACGAAAAGCGGTCATCGACGGCGTCGAGGAGTTCACGAATCTCACCGGCATTCGCGAGAAGCTGCTCAAGGCGCTGTCGAAAGGGATGAATCAGCGCGTCTGTCTTGCGCGGGCGCTGCTGCACGATCCGAAAGTGCTGATCCTCGACGAGCCGGCCGCCGGTCTCGATCCGCGTGCGCGCATCGAGCTGCGCGAACTGATCCGCGTCTTCGCGGCGCAGGGGAAAGCGATTCTCATGAGCTCGCACATCCTCACCGAGCTCTCTGAAATCTGCACCGGCGCGGTGATCATCGAGCGCGGACGCATTCTTCGCGCCGGCACGCTCGACGAGATCATGCGCATGCCGGAAGACGAACGTCGCACGCTGGTCGTGCGCACGCGCGGCAACGCTCTCGAGTTGCAGCGACTGCTGCTCGAACTGCCGGGCGTGGGGCAGACCAACGTCGATGAAGATGAAGTGACGCTGGAGTTCTCCGGCTCCGAAGATGAGGCCAGCGATCTCCTCGGGGAGCTGGTGCGGCGCGGGCAGCGCATCGCCGAGTTCCGCCAGCAGCGCGCGAACCTGGAGCAGATCTTCATGAACGTGACCACCGGAGGTGTGCAGTGACGCTCCGCGAACGCCTCGACGGCTGGCTCAATCCGGTCATGGTCAAGGAACTGCGGCAGGCGGTGCGCGGCCGCTTCATCGTGACCGTGCTCTCGCTCTCGCTGCTCGCGCAGGTGGTGGCCGTCGGCGCGTTCATGCTCACCGGAGCCGCCACCACCACGACCGGCATCACCACCATCGGCGACGACACGTTCATGACGCTCTTCTTCGTGCTCTTCACCGGCACGGTGCTGTTCATCCCGCTCTACAGCGGCATCCGCATGGCCGTGGAACGATCGGACACGAACGTCGACCTGCTGTTCGTCACGACCATCAAGCCGCGCACGATCGTGATCGGCAAGATGCTCACCACGGTCGCGCTGACGGCGCTGCTGTTCTTCGCCTCGCTCCCGTTTCTGGTCTTCTCGTACGTGCTGCGGGGCGTCGACGTCTTCACGATTTTCTTCGTGCTGACGATCGCGTTCTTCTCCGTCTGCAGCGCGGCCATCGTCGCGCTCTTCCTCGGCTGCGTTCCGGCGACGAAGCCGTTTCGCCTGCTGCTCGGCATCCTCTTTTTCGGTCTGGTCCTGATGGGCTTCGGCGGCATGGCCGCGTTGATCACGCAGATCATCCGCAGCTCGACCACGGCCATGTTTCTCACCTCGGACTTCTGGACCGCGGTGATCGCGACGGCGGTCGTGGTCGGCGCCATCGACGTGATGCTGCTCGTGACGACCACGGTCATCATCACGCCGGCCGCCGCGAATCGCGCCTTTCCGATCCGCATGATGATCTCGCTGATCTGGCTGGCGTCGCTCGCGGTGTCGGCGCGTCTCGCGTTCAAGCATCGCACCGGCCACCCGATGGTGGCGTGGACGATCGTGCAGTTCCTGCTCATCACCATCGTGCTTTGCTCGGTGGTGGGCGAGCGCGAACGCTGGGGACCGCGCGTGGCGCGCATGATTCCGCGGAATCCGCTGAAGCGCGCGATCGCCTTTCTCTTTTTCAGCGGCGCCGGCGGCGGGGTGTTGTGGGCGGCGTTGTTCTTCGGCGCCACCGTCGCGTTGTACGAGGTCGTGCAGCGGACGCGGCCACCATCGCTCGGCTCGGAGAAAATTCTCGAATCGCGCGTGCTCGCCGAGGCGGCGATCTGCTTCTTCGTTTACCTGCTGACCGCGCTGCTGCTGCGGCGCAAGGTGCTGCATCGCATTCCGCCGCGCGCCACCTGGGCCGTCGGTCTCTGCATCTTTCTGCTCGTGGCCGTGATCCCGCCGCTGATTTTTCTCGCCGGCTCGGACAAAACGCCCGACCTGCAGGAACGCTACAACCTCGTCACGATCCTCAATCCGTTCCCGTTTCTCGAAGGAACCGGGCATCCGGCGCGCCTGCCGATCCTGATGCTCTGGCTGCTCGTGGTTTCGGTCCTGAGCGTGCCGTGGATTGGCGAGCAGTGGCGTGCCTTCAAGCCGATGCGCGCACGCGAGGACGGCGATGAAGACGTGCTGCAGGTGCAGGAAGGCACCGCGGCGTGAACTTTCGCGAGGCCATCCTCCACGGCGAGCGCATGGGCGCGGGGTATTCGCTCGTCGCGCCGCGTGCGCTGGTGTCGAACAGCGGCGGCGGACGCGTGAGCCGGCGCGCGGGAGGCTCGCTCGAATTTCGCGATCATCGCGAGTATCACCCCGGCGACGATCTGCGGCACGTCGACTGGAATGTCGTGGCGCGCAGCGACCGGCTGATCGTGAAGCAGTTTCACGAAGAAGTGAGTCCGGTGGTCGATCTGATCGTCGACGGGTCGCGCTCGATGCAACTCGCCGACACGCGCAAGGCGGAGGCGACGCTGGCGACGGCGTCGTTTCTCGCCACCGCCGCGCGCAACGCCGGCTTTCCGTACACGTTGTCGATGGCGCGCGCGAAACCGGAGGTCGTGGCGCGCGGAGCGATGCGTCCGATCGAATGGCCCGAGCTCGCGTTCGACTTCGCCGGCTCGCCGGCCGCCACGCTCCTCGGCAGCGCGACGATTCTCCGTCCGCTCGGCATCCGCATTCTGATCAGCGATCTGTTGTGGGAAGGGGAGCCGCGCGCGGTGCTGTCGTCGCTCGCGCAGAACGCCGCCGCGTTGATCGTCGTACAACTGCTCGCCGAGTCGGAAGAAGCGCCCGACGTTCGCGGCGGCTGGAGAGTGGTCGACGTCGAGACCGGCCAGTGGCGCGAAGTGGTGTTCGATGCCGCGGCCGCGGCGCGCTATCACGACGCGCTCCTCCGGCATCGCGCGTTGTGGGATGACGCCGCGCGTCACGTGAAGGCCATCGTCGTGCGCGGTGTGGCCGAGCGCGTCATCGAACGACTGCTTTTCGACGAGCTCGCGGCAGCGGAGATTCTCCGGGCGTCATGATTCCGATGCTCACGTCGTTCTGGGGCTTGAGCGCGCTGGCGGCGATTCCGGCGCTGGTGGCGATCTATCTGTTCCAGCGCCGTTTTCGCACGCGCGATGTTTCGAGCCTGCTGCTGTGGAACGCGATCCAGCAGACCAGCGCCGGCGGCCGCACGCGCGAGCCGCTGCGCCTGCCGCTCGCGTTCTGGCTCGAGCTGCTGGCGATCGCGCTGCTCGCACTCGCCGCGGCCGGACCGATTCTGCCGCAGTGGTCGCGTACGCGGCCGCTCGTGATCGTGCTCGACGACTCGCTGTCGATGAGCGCCGGCGGCGACGACGCGCCGCGCCTGCGCGCGCTCGCATTCGTGCGTGATTCGGCTTCGCGCGGTGCACACAGCCCGGTGCACCTCGTTTTCGCCGGAGTGACACCGCAGCTCGCGGGCGGGGAGTCGCTCGACGAGAAACTGCGCGGCTGGACCTGCAGCGCGCCGGCCTCCGATCTCGATGCCGCGATCGGCTTCGCAACGCAGGTCGGTGGTCCGAGCGCGCTCGTACTCGTCGTCACCGATCACGCGCCTGAGGCGACGCTCGAAAAAGGTGTGCTGACGTGGCGCGCATTCGGTGCGCCGCGTGCGAACGTCGGCTTCGCCACCGCCGCACGCAGCAGCGGAACGCGCGAGCGCGTGCTGCTCGAAGTGGCGTCGTACGCGAAGAGCACGCAGACCCGCACGCTCACGCTCTCCAACGGCCGCGCGATGAGTCTCGTCCTCGGGCCGGGAGAGCGGAAACGGCTGCAGTTCGACGTCGGCAGCGCGCCGTTCGAGGCGCGACTCTCCTCGGACGAGGCGCCGTTCGATGATCGTGTCGTCCTCCTGGAAGAGAGACGTCCGCCCGTGCGCGTGGCGCTGCGCATCGCCAATCCCGATCTCCGTCAGGACGTCGAGCAGGCACTCCGGGCAAGCGGACGGGCGGCAGTGACGGACGTCCGTCCGGAGCTCGTCGTCACCGATGGCGCCGCGCCCAACGGAGGGTGGGCCGTGCTGCTGCGAACGGCGAAGGCGAAGACCGCGGTGACCGGTCCGTACCTGCTCGACCGCGCGCATCCGCTGCTGCGCGGGCTCTCGTTCGAAGGATTGGTGTGGGGCGTTCCTCCGGATGTGAAACTGCAGCCGGCGAATCCGCTGGTGCTGGCCGGCAACGACGTGCTGCTCGCGGATGAAGAGGTCGCGAATGGACATCACCTGCGCTTGCGGCTCGATCCATCGATCTCGAACGTGCAGCGCGCGCCGCTCTGGCCGGCGTTCTGGTGGAACGTGCTCGACTGGCGCAGCGCGCAAACGCCTGGGCCACGCGCGTCGAACGTGATTCTCGGCAATGACGCGCGCGTGCGTGTGGCGACTCCGCGTGCGACCGTCACGTCGCCCGACGGTGTGCGCCGCGAAGTGCAGGCGATCGAGGGCGAGGTGGTGGTGAACGCCGATCGGATCGGCGTCTGGAAGGTCGAGCCGTTCTCGTTCGCGGCGAACGCGCTCGTGCCGCGCGAGTCCGATCTCACGCAGGCGGGTGCCGGCACGTTCGGCGGCTGGAGTGAAGCGTCGCTGCTGTCGTCGGGCTATCAGGACGTCGCCTGGCTCGTGCTGCTGCTCGCGCTGGCCGTGCTCGTGGCGCATCACTGGTCGCTCTGGTCCGCCGCGCCGGCGAGGAGCGCATCGTGACGTTTCTCGATCCGCTCTGGCTCGTGCTGGCCATTCCGCTCGCGGCGCTGCTCTGGTTTCGCAGACCGCCATCGTTCGCGCTGCTGTCGTTCCGCGCGCTCGTGACCACGCTGATCGTGCTCGCGCTGGCCGGGATCGCGCTGAAGCTGCCGAGTCGCGACGGCGTCGTGATCGTCGTGGCCGATCGCAGTCTCTCGCTGCCGTCGAACGGCGATGCGCTGCAACGCGAGCTCGTCTCGACGATCGAGTCGGCGCGCGCGAGCGACTCGCAGGTCGGCGTCGTTTCGTTCGGTCGCGACGCGCGGATCGAGCAGCCGCCGGCGGCGACGAAGTTTGCCGACTTCCAGCTGCAGTCGGGGCAGGACGGCTCGAATCTGCACGCGGGACTGACGACCGCGTTGTCCTTGATTCCGCGCGGCGCATCGGGACGCATCGTCGTGTTGAGCGACGGACGCTGGACCGGCGCCGATCCTCGCGCGGCCGCGCTGCAGGCGTCGGCGCGCGGAATCGGGATCGACTATCGCGTGATCGAACGCTCCACCGCCGCCGACGTCGCCATCGAGCGCGTCGACGCGCCCGGCACCGTCGCCGCCGGCGAGTCGTTTCTCGTCCGCGCCTGGGTGCACGCCCCGGCCGCGATGAACGCGACCATCGAACTGCGCCGCGGCGAGACCGTCATCGCCACCGGCACACGCGCGCTCGAAAGCGGCGCAAATCGCGTCGACTTCCGCGATCGTGCGCCGCGCAACGGCACGCTCGTGTACTCGCTGCGCGTGGCCACGGCGGCGAACGATCCGATGCCGGAGAACAATCGCGCGCGTTTCCTCGTCGGCGTCGATGCGCCGAAACGATTGCTCGTCGTCTCGGGAGCGGCGACGCGCTTCCCGCAACTGCTCGCCGGCGCGGGGCTCGAGATCGACGCGCCGGCACATCCCGAGTTCACGCTCGAGTCGCTGTCGAATTACTCCGCCGTCGTGCTCGAAAACGTTTCGGCCGAAACGCTCGGCGCGAACGCGATGAGCAATCTCGCGCAGTGGGTCTCGAACGCGGGTGGCGGTTTGCTGGTCACGGGCGGCACGAGCTCATACGCGTCGGGCGGCTACTTCCGCTCGGCGCTCGAGCCGGTGCTGCCGGTGTCGATGGAACTGCGTCGCGAGCATCGCAAGCTGAACATGGCCATCGTCATCGCCATGGATCGCTCGGGCAGCATGGGCATGCCGGCCGTCGGCGCGCGGACGAAGATGGATCTCGCGAACCTGAGTGCGGCCGAGGTGTTGAATCTGATGTCGGGCCGCGACGAGCTCGGTGTGCTCGCGGTCGACAGCAGCGCGCACGTGATCGCGGATCTCGCGCCGATCGAAGGGCGCAACGATCTGCGCAACCGCATTCTCAGCATCGACAGCGGCGGTGGCGGCATCTTCATTTTCGAAGCGCTGTCGACCGGCGCGCGCATGCTGCTCGATGCGCGGTCGGCGACGCGGCACATGATCCTGCTCGCCGACGCGGCCGACTCGGAAGAGCCGGGTGCCTATCGCGAGCTGCTGCAGAAATGTCGCGAGGCGAACATCACCGTCACGGTGGTCGGTCTCGGCAAGGCGACCGATGTCGATGCCGAGCTGCTTCGCGAGATCGCAACCCTCGGCGGCGGCCGCATCTACTTCACCGAAGACGCGAATCAGCTGCCGCGACTCTTCGCGCAGGATGCTTTCATCGTCGCGCGCAGCACGTTCGTCGAAGAGCCGGCCGCCGTGCAGGCCACCGGCGGCCTGATCTCACTCACTGGACGCGCGTTCTCGGCCATGCCGAGCGTCGGCGGCTTCAATCTCACCTACCTGCGCGAAGGTGCGACCGCCGCGGTGCTGACGAAAGATGACTATCGCGCGCCGCTCGTCGCGTCGTGGCAATCGGGCGCGGGTCGCGTGGTCGCGTTCACCGGGGAGGCGGACGGAAAGTTCAGCGGTGCGTTTGCGCAATGGAGCGACGTC
This sequence comes from Thermoanaerobaculia bacterium, assembly GCA_036261885.1. Taxonomy (GTDB): domain Bacteria; phylum Acidobacteriota; class Thermoanaerobaculia; order Gp7-AA8; family Gp7-AA8; genus QHVT01. The sequence continues at coordinate 1,242,949 of DATAJY010000013.1, forward strand.
GGCAACTTCTACGCGAGCCTCGCGCGCTGGACTGCCGGCGGCAATGCGCCGCTGCCTGGTGACGTCTTCGTCAGCCAGCGCGTGGAGAACGGAGTCGCGCACATCGAACTGCAGCTCGATCCCGAACGGACGTCGACCGCGTTGCGCGACGCACCGCGCGTGACCACAATCGCGGGTGCCGCGGGTGCGCCGCCGTCGGTGAGCAAGGCGACGATGTCGTGGACGTCGCCGGATGATCTGGCGATCGACATTCCGCTCACGGCCGGCTCGACGTTTCTCTCGACCGTCGATGCACCCGGGCTCGGGCGCGTGACGTTGCCGCCGGTCGTGCTGCCGTTTTCTCCCGAGCTGGCGCAGGCGAAAGCAGGCGAGGGACGCGTGGCGCTCGAACGGATCGCGCGCACGAGCGGCGGTCGCGAACGACTGCGCGTCGGCGAGGTGTGGAAGGACGTGCCGCGGCAGGCGCGACACATGCCGTTGCGGATGCCGCTGCTCTTCGCGGCGATCGTGCTGCTGCTGCTCGAAGTGCTGGAACGGCGAATGGGATTCGTCGCGTCGGTGCCGTGGCCGAAACTCCCCGCGTTGCCATTGCGCCTGCGCGCGAAAGCGCACGCGCCCGCCCGCGCACCGCTTGCGACGAAGAGCGGCGCGAAAGTGGAGGAGCAGGAGTCGGAGCGGGAGGCCGAGCCGGCTGCGGAACCGGCGGCGAGTGCGTTGATCGATGCGCTGAAGAAGGCGGGATCGCGCGCGCAGCGAAAGATGTGAGCGCCACCGCGAGGGCGGCGCTCACATCGGAACGGGTCTAGCTGAAGCTCACCGCGAGGCGCGAGCCTTCTTCGCGATAGATCGTATCGACGAAGCGGATCACGTTCGACTTGAGAGCCATGAAGAGCGACGAGACGCGGATGCCGCCGCCGAAGAAGCGGACGCCGCGCAGGAGGTCACCGTCGGTGACGCCGCTCGCGCAGAAGATGATGTCGTTGCCGGCCGCGAGCTCGGAGGTGTCGTAGACCTTCTCGTCGTCGGTGAAGCCCATCGATTTGAGGCGGTCTTCCTGCCACTTTTCGAGCGGGCGGAGACGGCCCTGCATGCGGCCGCCGAGGCAGCGCATCGCGGCGGCGGTGAGCACGCCTTCCGGCGCGCCGCCGATGCCCATGGCCGCGTGCACGCCGGTGCCGCGGACGGCGGCGGCGATGCCGGCGGAGAGATCACCGTCGGTGATCAGTTTGATGCGTGCGCCGGCCTCGCGGATCTGCGCGATGAGGTCGTGATGGCGTTCGCGATCGAGCACGGTGATGGTCAGCTCATCGACGTCGCGCTGAAACGCATCGGCCATGCGATTGAGATTCTCCTGCACCGAGGCGGTGAGGGAGACGACGTCGGCAGCGGTCGGGCCGACGACGATCTTGTCCATGTAAATGTCGGGAGCGTTGAGGAGGCCGCCTTTTTCGGAAGCGGCGATGACGGCGATCGAGTTCGCCGAACCGGTGGCGCAGAGGTTCGTCCCTTCGAGCGGATCGACGGCGATGTCGACCTCGGGATAGATCTCGCCTTCGGTCCAGCCGCGGCCGAGAGGCTCGCCGACGTAGAGCATCGGCGCCTTGTCGCGCTCGCCCTCGCCGATGACGACCGACCCGCGCATTTTCAAGCGGTTCAGTTCTTCACGCATCGCCTCGACCGCGACCTGGTCCGAGTACTTCCGCTTGCCGTAACCCATCGTGCGCGCCGCGGCAATGGCCGCTTTCTCCGACGCGCGCAGGAAACCAATTTCAAGACTCGATTCCATGACGCTCCGTTCTCTCCGGAATTTGCGCCGCTCACTCTAACAGAACCGTTTCGCCCGACAACTGCGACATGGCGGCCACTGAAGATCGCGGAGGTCCGATGACACGGAAAACGAGCGCGCTCGCGGTTCTTGGTGCGTGCGCAGGGGATCCCGTGCTGACGCACGGGATGACACGGCAACGAATGCGTTCGCGGGTTCATCGCGCGTTCGTGATGTCCCCTCGCGCCGCTCTTCGTGTCATCCCGCGCCTTCGGCGCTAGTTGCGTTTGGCTGCGGCGAGCTTGATCTCGGTCGCGGTGCGGCCGTCTTTCGCGATGGTGACGACCACGCGCTTCCCCGCGGCCAGCTCCGCGCGTGTCGCGGCAGCACCATCGGCATGGCGATACGCCGTGGCACTGGTGACGGCGATGGTGATCGTCGTGCCGTCGGTTTTCTTCAACAGAAACGAGCCGTCGTCGTGCAGCGCGGTGACGGTGCCCATGTATTTGTGCACCTCGCCGGCGTGTCCGAACGCGTTGAGGGCGAGAACGAGAAACGCGAGAACAGCGATCCATTTGCGCATGTCAGTGGTGTGTGGAAGAGACATCCTCGCCGGCGAGGAACGCTTCCTCCTCCTGTAACTCCTTCCACTCCTCCGGAGATTTCGGATTGAGCTTCTGCATTTCGACGAGCTCGTCGGGCGTGAGCTTCGGGAGATGGCGGATGAAGTGCACGAGAGTCCAGCTGCCGTGCGCCGATTCGGAGGTGCCGCTGCCGAAACCGGGCATGCCGGTGAGACGCACGCCATTCTCGATGATCGAGAAAAGCTCGCCGTCGGAGAGTGCCTGCGTGCGCGCGAGCGTCATGTCCGGCGCGCGCGGATACATCGTCTTCCCGAGAGCGTCGCCCTTGCCGTCGTTGCCGTGGCACGTCGCGCAGTGATCGGCGAAATGCGCGCGTCCCTCCGCGAGCACGCGCGGCGTGAGTGCCACCGGATTCTTCGCATCGCGCAGCGCGGCGGGCGTGGCCCAGTGCCGCATCGCGCGCGCCATCGTCGCCTCGAGCGCGGACGGCGGTTCATGTGCGCTGAAGCCGCGACGCGCCATCGAGACGATGCTGATGATGATCGCGAGTACGGCGATGCCGAACACCGCGACGAGCATGCCGCGCCGCCTGCTCATGGGCGAAGACCGCCGTGCCCCGCGTGCCCGGCGCCACTCGCTTTCGCCGCCTCCGATTCGGAGACCGGCGCAGGCGTATCGAACGAATCCGGACGGAGCGTCGCGCGCGGTTGCAGCGCACCCGTTTCCGCGTTCGTGCGCGGCGCAGTGAGGAGAGTCGCAGGTGCGGCCGTGGACGAGGGGTGATGCGTGTGGGCGGCGGAGGAGGGATCAGCGGACGCTTGCGCGGTTGCGTGTGCGGCGTGATCGTCGGGCGTCGCGTGTGCGGAATGATCGGTGGTCATATGCGCGGAGTGATCGGCAGGCGCATGTGCGCTGTGATTCGCGGTCGCATGTGCGGAGTGATCAACATTCACATGAGTCGAATGCCCGCCACTCATGTGCGCCGCATCCCCTTTCGCACCGGCTGAATGTCCGTGCTCGTGTCCGCCGGTCGTCGGATGGGCGCGGTAGGCGGCGGCGCTGCGCGTCGCCATGCTCGGCTGGTCGTTGCAGGCGACAAGGAGAATCACCGCGAGTGCGGTCAGGAGCTTCATGCCTCGTAGACGGATCATCCGAGCAGTTCTTACAAGCAAAAAGGCTGCGCGAGCAAACGCGCAGCCTTTTTCGAAACGGCGGAGAGCGGGAATTACGAGGCGAAGCCGGCGCGGGCGGCGGCGGCTTCGGTGAGCTCCTGCTCCTGCTTGGACGACATCGGCGGGTTGTAGGCCGGAACGCCGGTGACGGCGTGGCCGATGATGAGATTGTGAATGTCGTGCGTCCCTTCGTACGTGTAGACGGACTCGAGATTCATCATGTGGCGGATGACCGGATACTCGTCCGAGACGCCGTTCGCGCCGAGGATGTCGCGCGCGGTGCGGGCGCACTGCAGGGCGATGTTGCAGTTGTTCATCTTCGCCATCGAGACGTGATGCGGCTTGAGCTTTCCCTGATCCTTCAGGCGGCCGGCCTGCAGCGCCAGCAGCTGCCCCTTCGTGATCTCGGTGATCATCCACGCCAGCTTGTTCTGCACGAGCTGATGCGAGGCGATCGGCTGTCCGCCGAACTGGATGCGTGACTTCGCGTATTCGGTGGCGGTGTTGAACACCCCCATCGCCGCGCCGAGGACGCCCCAGGCGATGCCGTAGCGCGCCTGCGTGAGGCAGCCGAGCGGGTACTTGAGGCCGTTCGTTTCCGGCAGCACGTTCTCGAGCGGAATGCGGCAGTCTTCGAAGAACAGCTGCGAGGTCACCGAGGCGCGCAGCGAGAACTTGCCCATGTGATACGCGGTCGTGAATCCGGGAGTCCCTTTTTCAACCAGGAAGCCGCGGATCGTTCCTTCACACTTTGCCCAGACCACGGCCACGTCGGCAATGCTGCCGTTCGTGATCCACGCCTTTGCGCCGTTCAGGACCCACGAGTCTCCATCTCTCCGGGCATGCGTCCGCATGCCGCCGGGATTGGAGCCGAAGTCGGGCTCGGTGAGACCGAAGCAGCCGATCTTCTCGCCGGCGGCGAGCTTCGGGATCCAGTGATCGCGCTGCTCTTTCGAGCCGTACGTGTAGATCGGGTACATCACCAGACCCGACTGCACGGAGGCGAAGGAGCGGAGACCGGAGTCGCCGCGCTCGAGCTCCTGCATGATCAGGCCGTACGCGACGTGGTTGAGACCGGGAAGGTCGTACTCCTTGATCGTCGCGCCGAAGAGACCCATCTCGGCCATCTTCGGAATGAGGTGATGCGGAAACTTCTCTTCGCGATTCGCCTCTTCGATGATCGGCAGAACTTCTTCGTCGACGAAGTCGCGAACGGTCTGGCGCACCATCAGCTCTTCTTCGGAGAAGAGCGAATCAATTTCCAGGTAATCGACGCCGGGAAAGCTGGGCACGGGATACTCCTTCTTCATGAAGCGCGACGCGAACGCGCGCGCGTTGGTGTTGCGACAGCTTATCGCAAGTCGCGCCGCGTTTTGGCCGACAATCACCCGCGCATGATCGAACAGGAGGACGTGACGACGCAGACGAACCCCGCGGCGATGCGCGCCATCACGATGCTCCTCACGCCGTGGCCCGCGCGACGCGCCACGCTCTTCGTCCTCCTCGGCGGCCTCATCGTGTTCGTCTGGCTCGCCCGATCCGACGCCCTGCTGCACGCGGAGTGGCGCGTCGACGAAGGGCAGCGCATCGCCGAAAGCTACGCGTTGCGGCTCGTGGAAGAAGGCGAGTTCGGGCATCCCGACTGGTTTCGCTACCCGACCGACTCGTCGCATCCGCAGATGAGCAAGTACTACTTCGGGCTGGCGCTGCAACTCGCCGGCGTGGAACTGCCGCGCGATCTGGCGCTGCCGCGTTACTACGAATCGGGCGGCATCGCGCGAACCGGCTGGGCCCCGCCGCCGCATCTGCGTTCGATTTATGAACCGATGCTCGTTCCCGCGCGTCGTGCCGCGCTGCTGTGCAACGTGATCTCCGCGATGGTCGTGGTCTGGCTGCTGTTGCGATGGTGCGGAGCGGGCGCGGCACTCCTGGCCGGGGTGGTCTTTGCGCGGCACTATCTGATGGCGACCTACGTCAGCTACGCGCGCTCCGACGCTCTGCAGACTTGCGCAATGACGTTGACGCTGCTGCCGCTCGCGTCGCTCTGGCGGAACTCGCGTTCACGCGGGGCCTACGCCGCCGCAGCAGTGGCCGGGGTGCTCGCGGCGATCTGTTTTCAGACGCGACTGAACGGGCTCTTGTGTCTCGGGGCGGCCGGCCTCGTGCTGATCGTTCTCGCCCTCCGCGATCGCGATGTCCGCCCGCTCGTGCTCGCCGCGATCGTCGTGTTCGTCTGTGTGGCAGTGTCGCTCGTCAGCAATCCCTTCTACTGGGCGCAGCCGTCGCGTGTCGACGGATTGCCCGTGATCTACCAACGGCACGAACCGCTGGCGCTCCGCGTGATGACGCGGTTTCACGCACAGATGCAGGAACTCCGGATGCTGATGAAGGAGTTTGGTCCATCGACGCTGCGTTCACTCGCGGAACGCGGACGCTTCACGGCGCGCGTGCTGTTCAGCGGCGTGGCCGGCAAAGTGATCCTCGGCGGAATTCTCGCCGGCGCGTTGGCGGCATTCTTTCGACGTCCGCCGCACGCCGTGTTCGCGTGGCTGTGGGGACTCTCGGCGCTCGTGGTGTTTGCGCTGTGGATCCCACTCGCGTGGGATCCATACGTGCTTCTCATTTTTCCGTCGATCGTGCTGATGGCGGCGGTGGGATGGAGTCTGCTGGCCGCGTCATTCGCGAAACGCTAGGCTTACATCGCCGCCCGTTCCAGCGCCTCGAGCTCCGGAAGCCACTTCTTCATCATCGCGTCGAGGTCCTGTTCGCGCACCGGCTTCTCGAGCACGTCGTCCATGCCCGACTGCATGCAGCGCTCGCGATCGTCGCGTTCGGCGCTGCCGGTGAGCGCGATGATCGGGAGGCGGCGCGATTCGCGGGCGCGAATGACGCGTGTGGCGCCGAAGCCGTCGAGCTCCGGCATGTGGCAGTCCATCAGCACGAGGTCATACGACTGGCGGCTCAGCGCGTCGATGGCGGCCAGCCCATTCGGCACGACGTCCGCCTGGAAGCCGAGTTTCTCGAGCAGGCGCTGGGTGATCATCTGATTCACGCGGCTGTCTTCGGCGACGAGGATCCTGCCGCGATGCGTGCGCGGCAGCGGGAGTTTCTGCATGCGGTAGCGGAGCTCGATCACGGCGATCACGTGGGCTGCGAATTTCTGGAGCGCCGCGCGCTGGCGGTCGCTCAACGTGCGCGGCACACGATCGATGACGCAGAGCGCGCCGATCAAATAGCCGTCGCTCGTCACCAGCGGGGCGCCGGCGTAGAAGCGGATGAACGGCTCGCCGATGACATACGGATTCTCGGCGAAGCGAAAGTCATCGTGGGTGTCGGAGACCTCGAGCAGGTTGTTGGAGAGGATCGCGTATCCGCAGAACGAATCGGAGCGAGCCGCTTCGGCCGTGCCCGGCCCCATCCCGTAACTCGCCTTCGACCAGGCACGCTCCGCGTCGATGAACGAGATCGCTGCCATCGGCGTCTCGCATGTGATCGCGGCGAGCTCCGCGATGGTGTCGTACTCCGGCTCGCGCGCACTGCTGAGGCTCGTCAGCTCGCGCAGCGCTCTCAGACGTTCAGTTTCGTTGGCCGGCTTCCGCGGCCGGGGGCGATTGATGATGTCGTTCATGGACCTGCCTCTCAGCTTTGTATACGCGTGTTCGATGCCGAGACGTTCCAGATGGTAAGTCTCTCGAAACACGACGTTTGAGTGCGAGAGCACAGGAGAGGCGGTGTTTGAATCGGCGACGCGTGTTCGAAGATCGAACACGCGTCGTTCGCATTACGGAAGTTGCTCGACTCGCATGAGCATCACCGAGAGCGTTCGGGTATCCCGATTGAGCGTGCGGACGTTCGCCGGAACGAAGGATTTTTCAGGCGCGATCTCGATGCGTACGGCGCCGCGCGGAATCGCCAGCTCGAGCTGCGCAACGCTGTTCGGTTTCACGGTCGCTGCGACTTCGCGACCGCTGATGCGGACGTGAATGCGATTCTCGCCGAGCGGGTAGTCGTCGGGTGCGTGGAACGTCAGGCGGACGCGCGACGCGCCGAGGTCCGGCAGCTCGATGACGCCGTGCCTGCCGACCCAGCGCCACGATGCGCCGTCGCGCGATCGTTCGGGTTGCGAGATTCCTTCGATCGCCTTGTAGCGCTCCGCCGGCGGAAGCTCGATCGCGCTGACGGCGCCGTAATGCTGGCGCGTGAGCTTGCGATAGGGATCGGTGTCGGGCCACGTGTACGTCACGCCGCGGGACCTGCCGGCTTCGCCGTCGGCGTAGAGGATCATCGGCACGTTCGGATCGCCGCCGAATTTCAGCAGGCCGGCATCGATGCGCATCGACTTCCACTCGCGCAGCAGATATTCGGCGTGCGGACGGAGCGGCAGGTCGTAGAGCACGATCGCGTTGCGGGGAACGTGTGCGCGAATCCATTTCGCGGCCTTGACCGGTGGCGCCTCGCTCGTCGCGCGGGCGCGGAGCACCGGCCATGTGTAGTTGAGCGCACCGGCGCAGTACGCGATGGCGATGACGACGCCGATGGCCAGGAACTTCGCCAGCGGAATGGCGGCGAAGAGCGCGATCGCGGGCAAGGCGGGGATCGCATAGCGCACGGCATCGGCCGGATCCATCGTGGCCATCGCGAACGCGAGATAGATCGCACATCCGGTGGCCAGTGGCAGCGCGAGCCTGTTTTTGCGCGCCAGGACCATTGCCGCGCCGGCGGCGGAAAGCAACAGCAGCGGAAGCGACAGCCACTTCGGTCCCCACGGATGTGCGGCGAAGCGCAGCGCGATGAGACTCGTCGAATAGCCGCCGCGCGAGAGATCGGAATCGTGCGACGCGTAATACGCCGCCTGGCCGCCGAGCCATTGCAGGAGCTCGAGCGGACCTCCCGTGGCGTTCATCATCGGAATCAGCCAGAGGACGCAGGCCGCCGCGAAGGTCGCGACGGCGCGGGCGCGCGCACGCCAGTCGCTCATCAGCAGCAGAGAGACGAGGAACATCGGCACGACGGCGATCGCGAACTGCTGGCGCCAGCCGACGCAGGCAGAGCAGGCGAGTGCCGCGAAGAGCGGATCGCGTTTCGCGCAGGCATACGCGGCCAGCCCGAAGAGCGCGATGGCGCCGGAATCCGACTGCGGCAGAACGCCGATCATGAGCAGCGCGGGAGAGAGAAAGAAGAGTGCGCTGCCGATGAGGGCGACGCGCGCATCGCCGGTGATCTCGCGAAAGGCGAAGTACCAGGTCGCGAGTCCCGCCGCGAGCGTGATGACGCTCAGGATGACGAGGGCGCGAAACGCGTCGCCGCCGGTGAAGAGGGCGATGATCTTCGCCGCGGCCATGAAGAGCGGATAGCCCGGCGGTGGCGGCTGATGGAGCAGCGGCTGGTAGTTCTCGACGCCGAGGGCGAAGAGGCACTCGTCGTACTCCCAGATCGTCTTCGGGAGCGAGCAGTAATGCAGCGCCGCGATCGCGAGGAACGCGAGGAAAGCAATCGATTTCGGGTGAGTCACGGGCCTCTATAATGCCCCGGATGTCAATCGGTTACGTGCGCGGGCTGCGCCTGCTGGCCCGTGCGTTCGGCCACGTTCCGGCTGGCGATCGCCTTCACGTTCTCGGCCGCTATCTGACCTGTCCCTTCACGCGCGTGCTCGACGAGTTTCCGCGCGATGCGCGCGTGCTGGAGATCGGTTCGGGACACGGTCTGTTCGCGCTGCTGATCGCGGAGAACGGCGCCCGCGAAGTCGTCGGTGTCGACCCCGATCTTCGCAAGAGTCTGTTGCCTTCCCCGTCCGCACGCGTACGGAAGATCGCCGGCTACGACGAGTGCGTGCGCGGCACGTTCGACGCGGTCGCGATCTGCGACGTCGCGTATCGCCTGCCGCTCGACGTGCAACGCGCGCTCTTCGCGCGCGTGCTCGAACGTCTGCGCCCCGGCGGCGTGCTCGTCCTGAAGGAAATGGATTCCGGCCATCGCTGGAAAATGAAGTGGGCGCGGTTTCAGGAGTGGCTCTCCGACACGTTCCTTCAGCTCACGCACGGCGAGGGATTCATCTACGAGTCGCGGGACGACGTGCGCGAACTGCTCGAGTCGGCCGGGTTCGTCGGATTTACGGCACGTTCCATCGACGCCGGCTATCCGCATCCCCACATCGTCTACACTGCCCGAAAACCAGCATGAAGCCATCCGTCTCTCTCGTCATCCCGATGTACAACGAGGAGTTGAACATCGAGCACGCGGTCGCCGCGTCGCGCGAGTCGCTCGAAACGTACGCGCGCGATTACGAGATCCTCATCGTCAACGACGCGTCGACCGACGCCTCGCCGCGCATCGCCGAACGCCTGGCCTCGGAGAATCCGCACATCCGCGTGCTGCATCACGAGACCAATCGCAAGCTCGGCGGCACGATCCGCACCGGCTTCGCGGCGGCGAAGATGGAGCTGGTGTTCTACATGGACTCCGACATTCCGTTCGATCCCGACGTGCTCGGCCGCGCGATCCGGGCCATGAATCTCACCGGCGCGGACATGATCGCCGCCTATCGTCACGATCGAAAGATGGAAGGGCTGAAGCGCGCGGTCTACACCACGGTGTACAACTGGCTGATCGGCATGCTCTTCGGCTGGCCGCATCGCGACATCAACTTCTCGTTCAAGCTGATGAAGCGGCAGGTGCTGGAGGCGGTGGAACTGCGCTCCGAGGGTTCGCTCATCGACGCGGAGCTGGTCGTGAAAGCAAAAAACCGCGGGTTCTCGATTCAGCAGATCGGAATCGACTACTTTCCGAGAACCCGCGGGGAATCACATCTCGCGTCGTTCGGCGTCGTGCTCAAGATTCTGCGTGAGCTGGTGACGCTCTACCCGGAGATGCGCAAGCGTCACTGCCGCACCGTCACCTCTTCGACGTCCTGCGAGACGGCGCGCTGACCATCCGAGAGCGTGTAGACGGCGGTGGCGACGAACGGTCGCTCGGCGATGAAGTAGACGAAGCCGTCGATGAACGTGCCGAGCGGAACGCCGAGGTACGCGTAGATGTCGCTGCAGTCCACCTGCATCGAATTCCGCGACGCCAGCTTCCAGCCGATCGAGTCCGTGACCTTGCCCGACTTCTGGCGAAGCAGTGCGATCGAAAAGATCTTCTTGCCGTCGATGTCGAAGTCGTTCGGGTTTCCGACGTTGATCGAGGTGTAGTACACACCCGGTGCGAACGCGAAGGCATCGACATGCGGCGGGTCGGCGCGACCGCACACGAATTTCGCCTCGGCGTGGTACGACTGGGCGAACGCGGACGTGGAGAGAGCGAGAAGAGCGAGAACAAGGAAGAGTTTTTTCATCTGCGAATCTCCTTATGGACGTCAATATAGCAATAAATAAGTTAATTGTCACGGCGGATGATGCCGGACTCCACCGTGGGATGACGGAAGGAGCGATCCGCGCGCACCGGGAAGGGATCGTCACCGCGTGCAGCGTGGTCGCGAACGGCGCCGCGTTCGAGGATGCGGTCGACCGGCTGAAGGAGACGCCGACGCTCGAGGTGGGCGTGCATCTCACGCTCGTCGAAGAGCGGCCGCTGACGGCGATGCGCTTCCCGAAGACGTACACCGCCTTCGCACCGCTCTACGCGTTGCGCGCGATTCCGCTGACGAAGATCGAGCGCGAGCTGCGGGCACAGATCGAACGCGTGCTGCGCAGCGGCCTGGCGGTCACCCATCTCAATGGCCACCAGCATCTGCACGTCCTGCCGCGGCTCTTCGCGCTCGTGGCGCGACTCGCGAAAGAATATGGGGTCCCATACGTTCGCATCGTCGACGACCTCGGTGGAGCCGAACGGGCGTTGTCGATGCGCTTGCTGTCGATGCTGGGACGACGCGCGCGGGCCTCGTTCACCAACGACCACACCATCGGCGTGGCGAACGCCGGACACCTGCGCGACGTGCTCCCGCTGCTCGGACACGTGCGTGGCGTGACCGAGCTCGTCACCCATCCCGGCGTCGACGTGAGCGGGTATGGATGGGGCTACGCCTGGGACGAGGAGACGCGCGCGTTGTGCGCGCCGGGATTGAAGGAAGAGCTTGCGAGACGGGGGATCGAGCTGACCGCCCCGTCCCGCGTCTGAGCGTCACTGCACTTTGAACGGCGCGCTGAACTCCGACGTCGTGGTGTAGTAGCCCCAGCCGGTGTCGCCGTTGGCCGACGGCGGTCGCAGCCAGCCGACGTAGACGGCACGTGTGGCGGTTGCGGTGACGTACTTGCCGCTGAGCGACTGCAGTACCGTGACGGAAAACGGGCCGCTCGCATGGATCGACTGGAGGAACTGCGCCCCTTCACCGTCGTCGCTCACGAAGAGCTCGACCTCCGGCGAGAAACTGCCGCTCCAGTCGAGCGTTCCTTCGATGACTGTCGCGCCGATCTCGACCGGATAGACGCGCGTGATCACCGGGATCGGCACCGGGCCGTTGCTCACGGCGTCGAGGCCCCAGTCGATCCCCGCCTGCACGTTGCCGCTGATGCTGTTGCGATGCAGAGAGACATTCGGCGCATCGAGCGCGATGGCCACGCCGAAGTGCGCGTTGTTCGCGATCGTGTTGCCGGTGATGTCGGTGCCGCTCGCGGCGCTGCCGACGAAGATGCCGCTCGCGCCGTTGTCGCGCACGACGTTGCGGGTGACGCTCTGCTGGCCCGCGTTGAGGAAGATGCCGGAGCGTTCATGTCCGACGATCGTGTTTGCATCGATGCTGGCGCCGACGCTCGTCTCGATGCCGCGGCCGTTGCGCTCGAGCAGGTTCTGCTCGATGCGGCGGGGGAACGACGCGAACGTGCAGTTCGCCCCGGCCATCGAGATCGCCGCTCCCGCGAAGTTGCGGATGGTCATGCCGCGGACGCCACCGCCGCAGAGCTGATCGATGGCCAACGCACCGCCGCCGGCGTTCGTGCCGTCGAGCGCGATCGACGATCCCGCGAAGTACTGCGGCTGCGTGGCGCCGTCGATGATCAGCGTCTCGGCGGAAAGATGCGGCAGCGGCGTCTGCAACGCGATCGTCCGTGCGCCATCTGCCGGCACGCGGAACGCGATCAGGCACGGCCACGGATCGCCGCATTCCGCGTTCACGCCGTCCACCGCCGCACGCAATGAGCCGCTGCCGGCGTCGTTCGTGTTCGTCACGAAGAACGTGCGATAGGTGATGGCATCGCGCGAGAACGTGTCGTTCGACGGGTGATGATCGGGTTCATTCGCGCGGATGGCCATGCCGATCGGGAACGTCGCCGCGCTTGCATCGGGAGCCTCGATGGTCAGCTCGAAGCGCGACGGATAGTCCGCCCGCGCGAGCGTGCCGATGGTGCATCGCGCGCCATTCGCTTCCAGCGTGCAGAACTCCGGAGCGTGAACGACGCGCGTCGGCGTGGTGATGGTGATGACCGTATCGGTCGCCGCCGTGTGCGCGAGGTTGCCGTACGACACCTCGAACGGGAAGGGGAGCTTCGGAATCCCGAGCGGGCGATAGAGATTCGTGAAGACGAAGAGATCGGGCGGCGTGATCACCGTGACCGCCTTGCTCGCATACGCGGTCGTGTGCTTCGTCAGATCGGCCGGCGCCGACGATGCCTGCACGTAGATGTCGAGCGTGTAGATGAACTCGAACACCGGCCGCGTGCAGGGGAACGTTCGCTTCTCGCCGGGCTGGAACGTGCCGATCGGTGCCTCTTCGAAGCAGCCGCTGTTGAGGACCATCGACCAGAGATGCACGTCTTCGGCGGGCTCGTCGCCGATGTTCTCGACGATGGCGTTCCAGGTGAGCTGGTCGTTCGGGCCGACGGTGTCAGGCCCTTCGATCGCGACCTGCAGACGGGGATTGGCCAGGAGCGGGAGGGCGAGGAGAACTGCAGCGATGAATCCGATCGAACGCGGCATTTGGTCGATGATACGGCGCATATAATCCGCCCGTTTGCGGAGGGTGTTGATTCATGGCAAGAAAGATCGCGGTCGTTCCGGGAGACGGGATCGGACCGGAAGTCATCGACGCCGGCATGCGCGTGCTGGAGCGGATCAATGAAGCGCGCAATCTCGGGCTCGAGTTCACGCATTTCCCCTGGAATGCGGACGAGTATCTGAAGACCGGCGTCTCCATGCCTCCCGGCGCGATGGACGACATTCGCGATCACTACGACGCCGTCTACCTCGGCGCATTCGGCGACCCGCGCGTCCCCGACATGAAGCACGCCGCCGACATTCTTCTCGGCATGCGCTTTCAGCTCGACCTCTACGTCAACTACCGGCCGGTGAAGCTGCTCGACGAGCGGCTCTGCCCGCTGAAAGACAAAGGGCTGAACGACATCGACTTCGTGATCTTCCGCGAGAACACCGAAGGCGCGTACGTCGGCATGGGCGGCAACTTCAAGAAGGGGACGACCGACGAGATCGCGGTGCAGGAAGACGTGTCGACGCGCCGCGGCGTGGAGCGCATCATCCGCTACGCCTTCGATTTCGCGCAGAAGACCGGACGCAAGTCGGTCTGCATGTCGGACAAGAACAACGTCATGCGCTTCGGCGGCGATCTCTGGCTGCGCACGTTCGAAGACGTGGCCAGGGAGTATCCCGGAATCGAGCACTTCCACATGTTCGTCGACGCGCTGACGATGCAGATGGTGCGCGCGCCGGAGATGTTCGACGTCATCGTGACCAACAACATGTTCGGCGACATCGTCACCGATCTCGGCGCCGCGCTGCAGGGCGGCCTCGGCGTCGCGGCATCCGGCAACATTCATCCGAATCGCGTGTCGCTCTTCGAGCCGATCCACGGCAGTGCACCGAAGTACGCGGGGAAGGACGTGGCCAATCCTCTCGGCGCGATCCTCACCGCCGCGATGATGCTCGAGTACCTCGGCTTCGCCGAGGAAGCAGCGCTGATCGAGAACGCCGCCACCGAAACGATTCGGGCGAAGGAAACCACGCACGATCTCGGCGGTTCCCTCGGGACGAAGGCCGCCGGCGCAGCGGTCGTCAAGCGACTCGCGCTCTAAGCAGAACCTCGCGCAAAAACAAACGGGACAGGCGTTGCCGCCTGTCCCGTTTTCTTTTTGATTCGATGGATCGTTACCAGTTCACGGTCACGAAGCCGAGCGCGCGACGGCTGAGGATGTCGCCGCCGAATGCTTCGTAATGCTCGTCATCGAGGAGGTTGCTGATGTCGAGACCGAAGCCGAAGCGATCGTTGATCTTGTAGCTGCCGGAGACGTTGACGACGTCGAACTGCGGCACGGTGCCGACGAACACGCCGGCCGCCCAGTCGTACTCTTCGACCCAGCGGTACGTGATCTTGCCGTCGAACTTCGTGCCGCGATAACCGAGGCCGAGGTTGAACTTGTTCTCCGGCGCGTTCGGAAGGAGCTGATCGCCGAGCGCCTTTTCCTTCACGTCGAAGTCGAAGAACGAGTAGTTGAAGTCGACGATCCAGTTGTTGTTCACGTAGTAGTTGAGCGCCACCTCGGCGCCCTGCGTGTCGACTTCACCGGCGTTGGCGTACGAGAAGACGACGGTCGGGCGGCCGTTCACGGTGGTGAGACCGGCGTAGTTCGACGCCAACGCCGCACGCAGGAAGCCGGTCACCGCCGCCTGCACCGGCGCCGGGATCTGCGGATTGTTCGTCGGCACGGCGTACGGAACGTACGCGGAGTTGACGCCGGGCAGAAGGTCGGTGACGAAGTCGCTCATCGAGCTCTTGTAGACGTCGAGCGTGAAGAACAGCTTGCCGCCGAAGATGCCGGAGTATCCGAGCTCGTGGCTCTGGACCTTCTCGACGTCGAGCTGCTCGTTGCCGCGCGCGATGATCGGAAGGTTGTTGAATCCGAGGGCGGTGAGCACCGGCGCGAGCGGCGCGGCCTGCGGATTCGCGGCGGCGGCGGCGGCGAGGTTCACCGGTGCCGCGGCCGGCACGGAGAGGAAGAGCTCCGAGTAGTTCGGGCGCTGGAAGGCTTTGTTGTAGCCGTAGCGGACGGTGTGATTCGTCGACGGCGAGAAGACGAGCGAAGCCTTCGGCGAGAACTGCGCCTCATGCAGCGTCGAGTCGTCCCAGCGCGCCGCGCCGACGAATTTCAGCCTGTTCGTGAGGTCGTATTCGAGCTGGCCGAAGAGCGCCTGCTGCTGTTCCGACGTCGAGGCGGTCATGAGCGTCTGCACGCCGGCCGGGTTGGCCGTGTCGACGTCCTGATTGTGAATCGCGCCGCCGCCGGCGAGGCGGAGACGGTTCTTGAAGAGGTCCCAGTTCGTCTGCAGCTCGGCGTGCAGGTTCGACGAGTCCTCGTACAGCAGCGCGCCCGAGGAGAGAGCGACCTGCGCGTTCGCGCGGCGCGCGTCGTAGTAGGTGCTGAAGTTCCAGTGCGGCTTGTTGTAGTTGAAGCGCGCCCACGGACGGGCGACGTCGGTCACCTGCACGCGGCCGATGCCGGTCTGGAAGACGGGACCTTCGACCGAGGCGTAGCCGCCTTCGAACGTGAGGACGTCGGTGTTCTCGAAATGCTTGTCGAAGCGGAGGCTGCCGAAGCTGATCTGCACCTCGTCGAGCGCCAGCGCGCGCGCTTCCGGACGGAGGCCGGGGTATTCGACGCCCGCATTGCGCGAGCGCGCGAAGTCATCGCTCTGCTGGTAGCCGAGCGTGACGCGGTAGTACGCGTCATCGGCGCCGAGATCGCCCGCGTGACGCAGGTCCGCACGCTTGGTGCTGAGATCGCCGGCCGAGAGCATCACGCGTCCGCCGGGAGTCTGCTTCGGCTGCTTGGTGGTCATGTTCAGAACGCCGGAGAAGGCATTCGGACCATAGAGCGCGGAGCCGGGACCGCGCACGAGCTCGACGCTGGCCATCTCGTCGAGAGGAACGGAGAGCGCGGCCCATTCCTGTGCGCCGAGGAACGCGATCGCGGGATCGCGGCCATCGATGAGCGTCAGGATGCGGCGGTTGAGCGAGCTGTTGAAGCCGCGCGCATTGAAGTTCGTGTCGTAGAGACCGGACTGCGTGAAGTCGACGCCGGGCGCCGACTCGACGAGACGCGGCGCCTGGCCGGACGGCGCGATCGCGGCGATGTCTTCCGGCGCGATCACGGTCACGGCCGCCGGTGCTTCGACGACGCGCTCGGTACGGCGCGACGCGGAGTAGACGGTGATCGTTTCAGCGACGCTGAGATTCCAGTCGACCTTCTTGTCGACGCGCGTCGTGCCGCCGCTGGCGACGACGACGTTGGTCTCGTTCGCGGCCTGATCGCCGGCCACGAACTGCAGGCTGTACGTACCGGGATCGACCACGAATACGAAGTCACCGTTCGCATCGGAGAGCTTCGCTTCGCCGAGCTCGACGATCTGAACGATGACACCGCCGATTCCGGTGCCGTTCGCACGCGTGATGCGGCCGGCGATGTGGCCGTCAGCCGCAAAGAGCGGGACGGCGGAGAGCAAACACACAATGATCCCGAGGCACAGTGAACGCAGTGAGCGCACAGCCATTGGACGAAATCCTCCTCAGACTTCCTTTTGGACGATAGGGGTGCTGAATTGAATAGGGACGGCAGGAAGGTAACGCGGAGCGAACTCTGCGTCAATGGAAAGCATTGAAAGAGTTAGGGTTATAGAACGAACGTTCGTATGAAACGGGCATCGGTTGTCGGTTGTCGGTTGTCGGTTGTCGGGGGAGACGGACCCGGGGTTATGTCGGAGTGTGTTGGGCGATTGGTGACCCTTGGATTGGATTGTGATTTCTTGAGGTGCGTGCCTGTTTTGTGCGGACGTGCAAATCAGGTTCTCACCGTCAATCGTGAAACGCCCCCACCCCGTTCCCCCGACAACCGACAACCGACAACCAATTCACGCTATCCTTTCGGCGCTCCATGGAAATCGGTTCCGAGTGGCTGATTGAGGCGGGGGGGTGCGACGAGGGGGCTTTGCGCGACCTCGAGCTCCTGCGCTCGCTGTTTGGCGATGTTCTTCGCGAGCTCGACCTCCATCCGTTGCATGAGCCGGCGTGGCATGTTTTTCCGGGGGCGGGTGGGATCACCGGCTTCGTGATGCTCAGCGAGTCGCATCTCGCGTGTCATACGTATCCGGAGCACGGCATCGCCACAATCAATCTGTATTGCTGCCGGCCGCGTCCTTCCTGGCCGTGGGAGGAGCGGCTGCAAGCGCTCCTCGGTGCGAGCGACGTGCGCGTGCGCGTCGTCGATCGCGCGCTGGCAATGGAGAACGCTCCCGCGTGACGACCGCGAATTGTCCCTCCTGCGGCGCGGCCATCGAATTCGCGATCGGCTCCTCCGAGGTCGTGGTCTGCGCGTATTGCAAATCGATTGTGGCGCGGACCGATCGCGGTCTCGAATTGCACGGCAAAGTCGCGGCGCTCATCGACACCGGCTCGCCATTGCAGCGCGGCGTCAACGGTAAATACCGAAACGTCGGATTCCGCATTACCGGAAGGACGCAACTGCGCCATCAGGCCGGCGGCGTCTGGGACGAGTGGTACGCGGCGCTCGACGACGGCCGCTGGCTGTGGCTCGCGGAAGCGCAGGGCCGCTTCTATGTGACGTTCAAGGTCGCGGCCGAGGCGCCGGCGCGCGGAGAATTACAGCTCGGCGGACCGGCGCTCGATGGGCTCACGGTCGCGGAAATCGGCACCGCGGAATTGCTTTCCGCGGAAGGCGAGCTGCCGTGGACACCCGATGCCGGCAGTCATTATGAGTACGCGGACCTGACGAGCGGCGACCGCCGTTTCGCAACAATCGATTACAGCGAAGACCCGCCGGTGGTGTACAAAGGCGTCGAGACGACGCTGCAGGAGCTCGGCATCAGCGGTGAGGCGGCGCGCAGAACGCGCGTCACCGCCACTTCGCTCAATTGTCCGAATTGCGGGGGCGCGCTCGAATTGCGCGCTCCCGATCAGACGGAACGCGTCTGGTGTCCGTATTGCGGCTCCGGGAGCGACGTCAACCAGGGGAAACTGGTCTTCTTCAAGAAGCTCAAGAAGTCCCACGTCCAGCCGGTGATTCCTCTCGGCACGAACGGCACCATCGACGGCGATTCGTATGTCGTGGCCGGCTTCATGGAGCGCGCGGTCCATTTCGATCGCGATTACTTCTGGACCGAATATCTTCTCTACAATCGCGAAAAGGGATTCCGTTGGCTCGTCGACAGCGACGAACACTGGAGTTTCGTCACGCCACTGCGGCCCGGCGAAGTCACCGACGCCTACCCGCAGGGCTCGATCCGCATCGTTCGTTACGACGGCAGGGAGTACAGGCTCTTCCAGGATGCGGCCGCGCGCGTCACCTCGGTCCTGGGCGAGTTCTACTGGAAGGTCTCGGTCGGCGAAACGGTGAACACCGTCGACTGGGTTCGTCCGCCGTTTGGCATTTCGAAAGAAATCACGACCGGCGGCGCACAGGAGATCGCATACTCGCATGCGCGATACATGACCGTTGCGGAAGTCGAAACGGCCTTCCATGTGGAGGGCCTCAATCGCCCGACCACGGTAGGACCGATTCAGCCGTACAACGGGCCGAAACTCCTCGGCACGTGGTTGTTCATGGTGGCGCTGCTGTTCGTCATCGCCATCGTCGTCGGCATCCGGCTGCCGGGGAAAACCGTATTGTCGAAGGATTTCGATCTCTCCGCCGAACCGGCCATTGCCGGTGGTCCGGACAATGCGCGCGTCTCCTTCAGCGAGCCGTTCGAATTGAGCGGCGAGTACAACCTGGCCATCCGCGGCGGCTCGAGTATCGAGAACACGTGGGCATACGCGGCCGGCGATCTCGTCAATGAGGCCACCGGTAGCGATTATGGCTTCGAGATCCCGATCGAGCATTACAGCGGCGTCGAGGATGGCGAGTACTGGAGCGAGGGCAGTCGCGACAAGACGGTGCACCTCGGACGTCCCGACAAGGGCCGCTACACGCTGCGCCTCGAGTCGCAATGGGAAGCCGGCAAGACGCCGCCGACGATTCACGTCGAAGTTCGCGAGGGCGTGTTTCGCTGGCCGTACTTCATCGTGGCGCTGATCGTCATCTCCGTGTTCCCGTTCATCGCGGTCGTGAAACAGTTCGCATTCGAAGGGGAGCGCTGGAAAGAGAGCGCTCACAGCCCGTTTGCCGGTCTGCAAAGCGGATCGGATGACGAGGATGACGAGGAGGAATGATGCTGCGCGCGCTCTACACACTCATTGCACTCGTGGTCATCGGTGGCTTCGCGTGGGGCAACTGGCGCGGCGTCGAACTGTCGACGACGAAAAAAGGATTCGTTCCACAGGGCATGCGCGGCGCGCACGGCGGCGCCCGCACGTTCTGGTATGGCGGTTATCGAGGAGGCAAGTAAATGGAACCGTGGGTGCGCATTTTCCTCAGTACGCTCGGATACACGGTCTTCGGCGTGATCGTGTTCGGTCTCGCATTCTTCGCAATGGTGAAGATTTCGCCGTTCTCGATTCGCAAGGAGCTGGAAGAGGATCAGAACGTGGCCGTGGCTGTGCTCATGGCGGCGGTAATTCTCGGGCTGGCGATCATCATCGCTTCCGTGTTGCACGGCTAGTTCGTGAATCGCACCCCGATCCTCTTTCTCAACGTCCTCGTCATCGCGGCGTGCGGGCTCATTTATGAGTTGCTGGCGGGCACCGTTGCGAGTTACGTGCTCGGCGATTCCGTCACGCAGTTTTCGCTGATCATCGGGATATACCTTTCCGCCCTGGGGGTCGGGGCATGGCTGTCGCGATTCATCGATCGCGACCTGGCCGCGAAATTCGTCGACGTCGAACTGGCCGTGGCCCTGATCGGCGGCTTATCGGCACCGCTCCTGTTCCTCGGATTTTCCCGGCTCTCCTGGTTTCAAGGATTTCTCTATTCGATCGTCTTCGCGATCGGCACGCTGGTCGGCCTCGAATTGCCGATCCTGATGCGCATCCTGAAAGAGCATCTCGATTTCAAGGATCTCGTGTCACGCGTGCTCAGCTTCGACTACATCGGCTCCCTGATCGCCGCGGTGCTGTTCCCGATGTTTCTCGTGCCGCGCCTCGGACTGGTGCGCACTTCCATCGCGTTCGGCCTGCTCAATGCGGCGGTCGGTCTTTACGGTACGTGGCTGCTGCGCCCGCTCCTGCGCGGCGTCGGCGTGCTGCGCATTCGTGCGGTCATCGTGACGGTCATTCTGCTGATTGCCTTCGTGCGTGCGGACGATCTCACGTCGCTCGCCGAAGACGAGCTCTATGCGGACGAGATCGTTCATACGACGAGCTCGCAGTACCAGCGCATTCTCGTGACGAGGAACGCGGCCGGGTTTCAGCTCTTTCTCAATGGCAACCTGCAATTCAGCTCGGCCGATGAATATCGCTATCACGAGGCGCTCGTGCATCCGCCGATGGCCGCGGTGGAAATGCCGCGCCGGGTGATGATTCTCGGCGGCGGCGACGGCCTGGCCTTGCGCGAGGTTCTGAAATACAAGAGCGTGCAGCATGTCACGCTGGTCGATCTCGACTCGAAAATGACCGCGTTGTCCGACGCCTTTCAACCACTCGGCGAGCTCAATGAGCATTCGTTCAAAGACCCGAGAGTGCGCGTCGTCAATGCGGACGCGATGATCTGGCTGGAAGAGGGACAGGACCGCTACGACGCCGCGATCATCGATTTTCCCGATCCGAGCTCGTTTGCGCTGGGAAAGCTCTATACGACGCGCTTCTATCGTCTGCTGCGGACGCGACTCTCTCCCGACGCCGCGATTTCGGTACAGAGCGGCTCGCCGTTGTACGCCCGCCGCTCGTTCTGGTGCATCGTGCGGACGATGGAAGCCGCGGGGATGCACGTGCGTCCGTATCAGACGACGGTTCCATCGTTCGGCGTGTGGGGTTTCGCCCTCGCGCGCCTGCAGCCATTCGAGTCGCCGCGCCACATCGACGCTCCGGTGCGCTTTCTCAATGATGCGACGCTCGCGTCGATGTTCGTTTTCTCGCAGGACATGACCCCGCTGCCGGTCGAGATCAATCGTCTCGATAATCAGATGCTGGTGCGCTATTACGAGGAGGAGTGGCGGCATTGGTCCTGACGCGCCGCGAGCTGCTCGGCGCATTTCTCGGCGCACCGTTCGCCGCGGCCGCCTGTCGTCGCGAGCCCGCAACGCCGCCATTGCCGCCGGGAGAAATCGTCGGTGCGTCGCACGCCGTCGGCCATCGTCTGCGCGACAGCGGTGCAATGCCGCGTCCGACACGCTGGGAATCGCACGATGTCGTCATCGCGGGCGGTGGTGTCGCCGGATTATCGGCCGCGTGGCGATTGGCGTCGGCCGGTATCGACGACGTCGTGCTGCTCGAGCTCGAGCCCGCGCCGGGCGGCACGTCCCGCAGCGGCGCGTCGTATCCGTGGGGCGCGCACTACGTCATTGCGCCGTCTCCGGAAAATCGCGTGCTCCGGCGCGTGCTCGACGACATGGGCGTGATGGAGGCGGAGCAGCCGGCGGAGCAGTTCATCGTGCGCGACCCGGAAGAACGCGTCTTCTATCGCGGGCGCTGGTATGAGGGCTTGTATCTGTACGCCGGCGCATCGCATGAGGATTTGCGGCAATTGCGCGCGTTCGAACAGGAAATTGCGCATTGGACGAAATGGCGCGATGCCCGCGGCCGGCCCGCATTTGCGATTCCGGTCGCATACGGCAGTGACGATGACGAGGTGACGGCGCTCGATCGCATTTCGATGCGCACCTGGCTCGACGCGCATCGATTCACGTCCCCGCGCCTGCGCTGGTTTGTCGAATACGCCTGTCGCGATGATTACGGTTCGTTGCTCGATGACACGAGTGCGTGGGCGGCGATTTTCTATTTCGCCTCGCGCGAAGAGCGGCCGGTCATTACGTGGCCGGAAGGGAACGGACGCCTCGTTGCGCACCTCGCGCGCTATGCGCGTCCGCGCCTCGGCTGGCTCGTCACCGAGATCACGCCGGTGGACGATGGCGCGGATGTCGTTGCGATCAAGGGGGACGAAGCGATCGGCATTCATGCGAAACGGGTGATTTTCGCCGGTCCGCAATTCGTCGCTCGCCGGGTGATTCCGTCTCGGGCAATGGCGGACGAATTCACGTACGGTTCGTGGCTCGTCGCCAATGTCGCCATACGCGATCGTCCCGCGGTCGATGGATTTCCGCTCGCCTGGGATAACGTGCTTTACGAAAGCCCGGCCCTCGGCTACGTCACCGCGACGCACCAGCGCGGCATCGATCGCGGACCGACGATTTTCACGTATTACTACGCATTGTGCGATCACGATCCGCGCGTCGCGCGCGAGCGGCTCTTATCGCTCGACCGCGAACAATGGGCGGAGATCGCATTGTCGGATCTGTCGCGCGCGCATCCCGAAATCCGATCTCTCGCGGAACGCGTCGACATCATGCGCTGGGGACACGCGATGATCCGGCCGAGGCCGAATTTCGTCTGGAGCGATGCACGCCGCAATGCGGCGAAACCGCACGGCGCGATTCATTTCGCGAATACCGATCTGAGTGCCGTGGCGCTGTTCGAAGAAGCGCTCTATCACGGCGTGCGGGCGGGGGAGGAAGTGGCGAACGCACTGGGACGCGCGTCCGCCACGTACCTGTAATCAGCCGCCGCTGGCGAGTTTGGTGGCCACCTTCTGAATTTCGGACCCCTGTGGCGCGCGCTGCGCCGCGTTGGTGTAGGCCTCGTGCGCACCTTTCTCATTGCCGGAGCCGCGGCGCAGGTGGCCGAGGATCAGCCACGCTTCGGCTTCGGTGAGCGGCGACTGCGGAGCCTTCACGATTTTCTCCAGCGCCGAGACGGCTTCGCTTTTCTTGCCGCTCTGTCCGAGGGCCGCCGCGTGCTGGATCTGCGCGCGCTGGGCGAGAACGTTGTCCCCTTTTGCACGCGCCCCCGCTTCCGCCGCCGCGTATTCGCGCAGTGCGTCATCGAATGACTGGGTGCGCAGATACGCAAAGCCGAGGGAGAAATGCGCCTCCGGGGTATCGCCTTGTGCGCCGGCCTGCACGAGTGCGGAGCCTACGGACATGGCCATCCGCAATTTCGCGACGAGATCGGGTGCATTGGCCGGTTTCCAGTCGAAACGCTGATGACCCCACGGGTCGAGCAGCAGTACATGCCCGCTCGCGTCCGCCTTGTTCGTCACGACGAACGCGGTATTGAGCGTATTGCGCAGCGTCGTGTCGGCAAAAATCGTTTCGTCGCATCCGGCGCATTGCACGATCAGCTTTCCAACCTTCTGCGCCTCTTTGAGGGCCGTCTCATACGGCAACCAGTTCATCGGGTCGACGCCACCTTCGGTCCAGCCGGCGGTGGTCATGACTTCCTGGTTCTTCGCGATCGGCAGGACCGCACCGCCCCACGCGCCGGTCGACAATTCCTCGATGACGATGGCCACCTTGTCGACATTCTTCGGCAGCTGCATCGGCGAGGTGAACGTGGCGTTGTTCAACTGCGAGAGATCGAAGTTCGAATGCAACTGATGGATGATGCGCGGCTGGTCTTTGCCGGTGGCCACGCCGATGGTCACGCGCAGCGTCGCGGCCTTCACTTGCGATTTCAGCGGCGCGATCGGCGCCAATGCCACGCGTGCCTCGAGCGTTCCCTTCGGATTTCCCTTCGACGCTTTTTCGAGTGCGAGTTTTGCCGTCACCGGTAATTCGCCGGCGACGCTGCCGCTGTCGAGAAGCGTCGCGGCGCGACTGTTGGCGACGAGCTCCGGCGTCGACGACGAGGCATAACGGGCGGCATTGACCTTCAATCCGGCGCGCGAAGTCCTGACGTCGATCTGATGCACGAGTCCGTCGACGGGACGGGAAACCTGATAGGTGAGGCGGACGCGATTGCCGAGAGTGTCGATCGTTTTGCCGAATTTCGAGGTGTCGGCGACGAGCGTGCCGCCGGTGGCTTCGGCGAAGGTTGCCAGCGCTTCGACCGGACGGGCCTGTAATCCGCGCGTGGCCCGGCCGGTGCCGCCGCCATTCGTATTGAAGTTCGAAACGACCTTATTGCCGGAGCCCATCGACGAATCGGCGGCCAGCTCGGCATTGAGGCCGCCGCGCATCGAAATGATCGTCCAGCCCGCGGCCGCGGCCTGTGCGGCGAGCGGGTGATACGCGCGCCGGCCGTCGTTGATTTCGTCACTCTGCAATTTCCCGATCTCGGTGCGCGAGCGGCTGGCCTGACGTTGCGCGCGCACGTCGTCTGCCACGGAGTTCCCGCCGCCGGCGGCAACGCGATTGGACGTGTGCCGCTCGGGCGTGAGCGAGGGCGCCATCGAATCGGAGTAGAAATCGCCGGGACTGATGTCGAATCCGTCGGCAACGAGCAGCAGCGCACGCGAGGCTTGGCGCGGATAGCCGCCGAGCCACGACGAGAGGCGGCCGAGGAAATTCTGGACGAGCATTCCTTCCTCGGCGACGGACGAGCGCATGTCGGTCATGCCGGCATACGAGGGGCCGGCGGCGTTGGTCTTATCGTCCGTGTTCTCAATGAACGCACGGCGCACATTGGCCAGACGGCTTTGTGCGTTGATCTTGCTCGCGGTGGTCAATGCGTCGGCGACCGCTTTCGGATCGGTCGACGGCGCGAGAATGCGTCGCGGCGTCGGATCGGCCACGACCACTTCGACGCGACCGTTGCTCGTCAGACGCTCCGATTCGTTGATCAACGTCCGCACCGCATCGCGAATCGTGGTGCGGCTGGAGAGCTCATAGTCGATGTAGATCAGAGTGTCCCACGGCGTAGAAGAGACGGTTACCGGAGCGGCGGCCGCGGTCGAAGGGGCGGCGGGCGCAGTCGCGGGAGCCGCCGGACCGCATTGCGCGCAGAGATATTCGAGTGCGACGACCGGACGCTCGACGCCGTCTTCGACGATCACGAAATCGCCGGCCTTCAGATCGTTCGGAATCCTGCCGCTCGCGTCGACGACTTCCGCCGTCACTTCGATCGCGGTGACGTTCGTGACCACACCGAACGGCTTTTCCTGGGTGAATGCGAAGAGAGTGAGGGAAATCAGCAGCAGCGCTACGGCGGAACGACGCATGAGGCCTCCTCGGCGACGAATGATCGCGATGGTAGAGGAATGCGTCCGGCGCGAGCCAGCACGTCTGTGACGAAAGCGTGAACGCGCGCCTACGAGTTGCCGCCGAGGTAGAGAACGATCAACACGAGCGTGAGGATGGTCAATACCAGCAGCGTGATCTTCACCCACGACCACGGCGCCGTTCCGGAACACTTGCCGGTCGCACCGTTGACGATGAAGCGATACGGCTTCCCTTTGTAGTCGTACGCGGAGATCCACAACGGCAGCAGCGCGTTCTTGTAGGCGACGGCGCTGAAATTCGTCTGCACCTGAAGATTGCGCTGGGTGTCGCCCGGCACTTCATTGGCGCAGGCCGCGCGCACGTCGTCGCGCATCCGCTCTCTCGCCGTCTCGAGCGCTTCCGGCAGATCGATGGCGTTCTCCTCCGCGAGAAATCCGGAGAGATATTGCGGGTCGTACGGCGTGAGCTCGGCGGTCGGAAACGGTTCGATCTGCTGGCAGAGCGAGGAATCGGCGCCGCGCGACGCCGGCACCGGCACGTCGTCGAAGAACAATTCGAGTTGTCCGCTCGCATGCTCCCAGCGCGTGCGGCGCTCGCGTCTCGTGACCATGCGCCCGTTCTCGCGCACCTGCACGTCGACGTAGTAGTAGTAGCCGGCCTCGGCCGTCCAGTACGAGTGCGTGGCGGCGTCGAACGTCCAGAAGGGGATGTACGCCCCCTGGATCGACTCGACGCGCGTGCTCGATTTCAGGTCATTGGGACGGAGCCACAGACCGTGCAGCCATTTCCGGAAGGACTGCAATGCGGAATCGCGGCTGATCCGGAACGGCAGCAGTCCCTCGGGACGGACGACCGTCTCATCGGGCGGCGCCTCGACGACCGCGGTCGTTCCGCAGAACGCGCAGGCGCTCGCGGAGACATGCGGCTCGAGCGTCGTGTGCGCGCCGCAGCGCTTACAGACCATGACCTTCCGCTCCGCCCCCCAGCCGAGGTTGCGCGGGGCGCGCAAGGCGGCGTCGACGGCGCGTTCTTCAATGACGCCGGTTGGCGCGGCCACGCGCTTTTCCATCCCGCAATACGGACATTGCAGCGCCGTGACGCCGGGATCCCAGCGCAGATCGGCGCCACATCCTTCACAGGGGAACTTGCGAACCTTGGCGGAAACGGCTTCAGCAGTCATAGGCGCAAAAAGAGAGCGCCGGCAAAGGGCTGCCGGCGCTCGATGAGCACACGATTACTTCGATGGCGGAGGAGGCGGTGGCGGCGGCGTGCCTCCGCCGGTGGCGAGCTCGGAGTACGACTCGAGCGGAGCCCAGCCGGCGGCGCCGGGACGCCATGCCTGCGTCGAAGCGGCGACCTGTCCGCCCTGAATCATCGCCTTGAGCGCGTCATCGGTGTACGGACCGTACGTCTTGCCGTCGATCGCCAGCGACCAGCGTGGAACGTTCGTGGAACCTCCGGGAGGAGGCGGCGGCGCGGCCGAGCCGCTCGGCGGAGGAGGCGCCGCGGCGTTGTTCGCAAACGCGCCTCCCATCGCCTGGCCGATGGCCAGGCCTGCGCCGAGACCTGCGCCGGCGCCGGCGATTCCGCCCGGATTCGCCGCGGCGATCTTGATCGAATCCGCGGCCTGCATCTGCGTGTACTGGCCCATGCGGTCGCCGAGGATGCCGAGCTTCGAGCGCTGGTCGATGGCCGCCTCGACTTCTTCCGGAAGCGAGACGTTCTCGATGATGAAGCGATTCAGCTCGAGACCGAAGCCGGTGAAGTGCGGCTCCAGCTCTTTCTTGGCCACGCCGCCGAGCTCGGTGTACGAAGACGCGAGATCGAGCGCGGCGATTTTCGATTCGGCGACGGCGTCGGAGATGTGGCTCACGATCGTCGAGCGCAGCTGGCCGAGAATGTCGGCGGTGGTGGTCAGGCCCTGCGTGCCGACGATCGTGGTGAAGAACGTCTTCGCGTCCTGAATGCGGAACGCGTAGGTCCCGAACGCGCGCAGCCGGATCATCCCGAATTCGGCGTCGCGCATCATGACCGGGTTCTGCGTGCCCCACTTCTGATCGGTGAACATACGGGTGTTGAAGAAGTAGACCTCCGCCTTGAACGGCGAGTTGAAGCCGTACTTCCAACTGCGCAGCGTGGTCATGATCGGCATGTTCTGTGTCGAGAGCTCGTAGCGGCCCGGCTTGAACACGTCCGCCACTTCGCCTTCGTTGACGAACAGCGCGATCTGGTTTTCGCGCACCGTCAGCTGCGCGCCCATCTTGATTTCCTGGTTGTAGACGGGGAACCGGTACACCAGCGTGTCGGCCGAGTCATCGAGCCATTCGATGACTTCGAGCCACTGCGACCCAAGCTGATTCTTCAGGTTGTCCAATATGCCCATGGTGTGTCGCCCCTCCAAGTTGCGACGTGAGTGTAGTAGGCCGAGGGCAGAGGGCCAAGGGCTGAGGTGTTTTTCGCGCGTCGTCCAGGGGTTGTCTGACGTCGCGAAAGCCTCTCGGCCCCTTGCTCTCGGCCCTCGACCCGTTCTCCGGGATGACCAATCACAGTTTTACGGTTAATCCCCGCGCATGTTTCGAACTGCTCTGACCTTTGCCTTCTCCTTCTTTCTGACCTTGCCGGCGCTCGCCGACGAGGGGATGTGGATGCCGCAGCAGATGCCGGAGCTCGCGACCGAACTGCGCGCGGCAGGCATCCGGATCGACGCGGCGCAGCTCGCGGATCTCACGGGCGACCCGATGGGGGCGGTGGTTTCGCTCGGCGGCTGCACGGCCTCGTTCGTCTCGCCGGACGGCCTCGTCGTCACGAACCATCACTGCGCATTCGGCTCGATCCAGCACAACTCCACGGCCGAGCGCGATCTCATCACCGACGGCTTCCTCGCGAAGACGCGCGCCGAGGAACTGCCGGCCGCGCCGGGCACGAAGGTGTGGGTCACGACCAACATCGAAGACGTCACCGCGCGCGTGACCGCCGGCATGAAAGCGGGCATCGGCGATGCCGAGCGGTCGAAGTTTCTCGATCGCCGCGAGAAAGAGCTCGTCGCCGAATGCGAAAAGGCAGGCGGCGTTCGCTGCCGCGTCTCCGGCTTCTTCGAGGGCTCGCAGTACCTGCGCCTGACGCAGGCCGAGATCAGCGACGTCCGTCTCGTCTACGCGCCGCCGCGCGCGATCGGCGAATTCGGCGGCGAGGTCGATAACTTCGAGTGGCCGCGGCACACCGGCGACTTCTCGTTTTATCGCGCGTACGTCAACGGCCAGCCCTTCCATCCGAAGCATTGGCTCAGGATCGCGGCCGAAGGGGTGAAACCGGGCGATGCCGTGCTCGTCGCCGGCTATCCCGGCCGCACGTTCCGCTACAAGACCGCCGACGAAGTGCGCAACTATCAGGAGTTCGTCTATCCGGCGAACATCCGCTACTTCTCCGAAGTGATCCACCTGCTCGAAGAATCGGGCAGGAACAACCGCGACGTGCAGATCCGCAACTCGTCGCGCATCAAGAGCCTCGCGAACTCGCTGAAGAACTACACCAGCGTCAACGAAGGCTTCGTCAAGGATCGCATCCTCGAGGCGCGGCTGACGCGCGAGGCGCGGATGCGCGAGGCGATGAAGGATCCGGCGCTGGCGAAGTACGCGAGCGCCTTCGCTGAGATCGAGAAGATCAACGCGGCGCGGCTGCGCACGCGCGAGCGCGATCTCGTCCTCGACTGGATCGCCGGCCGCGGCTCGCCGATGGTCGCGCAGGCGGTCACCGCCGTGCGGCTGGCCAGCGAAAAGACGAAGAAAGACATCGATCGCCTGTCGAAATATCAGGAGCGTGAGTGGCCGACGCTGCTCAACGCCTCGGCGCGCGCGCAGCGGACGATGGACGTCGCCAGCGACCGCGCGGTCCTGAAGTACTTCCTGCAGGAAGCGGCCGCGCTGCCGAAGACGCAGCGCATCGCGGCGCTCGATGATGCGGTCGCAAAGGCCGGGGGCGTCGACGCGTATCTCGACAAGCTCTACGCGAACACGAAGGTCGGCAGCGAAGACGAGCGGAAGAAGATGCTCGGGGAAACGACGGCGCAGCTGCAGGCGCGCAAAGACTCGATGCTCGAGCTCGCGGCGTCCCTCGTGCCGCTGTTCGAGGCGCGCGAGGAAGAGGAGCTCGCGGCGACCGGCGCGATGGCGCGGCTGCGTCCCGGCTATTTCGAAGTGCTGCGCAAGGTCAGCGGCGGCACGCTCTATCCCGATGCGAATTCGACGCTGCGCATTACCATCGGCCGGGTCGAAGGCTACTCGCCGAAGGACGCCACGTCGTACACGCCGCTGACGTCACTGGCCGGCGTCGTCGAAAAGGAAAGCGGCAAGGAGCCGTTCGCGAACCCGCCGGCGCTGCTCGCGGCGGCGAAGGATCCGGCGAAGACGAAGCCGTATGCGATCCCGGAGCTGGGCGACGTGCCGGTGAATTTCCTCTCGACCTGCGACACCACCGGCGGCAACTCCGGCTCGCCGACGCTGAACGCGAAAGGGGAGCTGGTGGGTCTGCTCTTCGACGGGAACTACGAATCGATCGACGCCGACTTTCTCTTCAATCCGAAAGTGACGCGCTCGATCCACGTCGACTCGCGGTACATGCTGTGGGTGATGGATGCGGTCGACGGCGCGCACGAGTTGATGCGGGAGCTCGGCGTGGAACCGAAGACGAAGTAGTCACCGGCTTTCGGCGATGTGCTCTTCGGAAATGCTCAGGCCCTCGGTCTCACGATCGAGGGCCTCGTATCGTTCCCGGCTGTTTTCGCGAAACGTCCAATACGCCGTCGCATCGCGCCAGCTGTCGATCGTGATGAACGTGTCGTCCGCGCGATAGAGCTCCGTGCCGAGATAGCCGTCGCCGGTGCGGAACAGCTCCGCCCACGTGCCGTCGACGTCGTAGTAGCGGAGGAATTCCTCGACGCGCTCGCGAGGCACCACGAATTTCCAGACCGTTCTATACAACTTCCAGTACCTCGACCATGCCGCCGCGCACGCGGATGTGCACCGTGCGGTCGTACGCATCGCGCACCCAGATCTTCGCGGAAGGATCGGTCGAATCGAGCGCGTCGACGGAGGTCATCAGCGCGTCGGGCGAATCGATGACCTCGCATTCACCGTCGTCTGTGATGACTCGGATCGGAAATTCAGGCGACATCGTCTAAACTATACGTCCCTCGCTGACCGCTCGAACAAGCTCAGCACTCAATCTCTTGAGGAGTTTCTTCCATGTCCGGCCACAGTAAATGGAGCACGATCAAGCACAAGAAGGGTGCGGCTGACGCCAAGCGCGGCAAAGTCTTCACCCGCATCATCAAGGAAATGACCGTCGCCGCGCGTCTGGGCGGCGGAGACATCGACGGCAATCCCCGACTGCGTTCGGCCGTGGCGGAAGCCAAGGCCAACAACATGCCGAAGGACAACATCGACCGCGCCATCAAACGCGGTACCGGTGAGCTCGAAGGCGCCACGTACGAGGAGATCACGTACGAGGGCTACGGTCCCGGCGGTGTGGCCATCATCGTCGAGGCGCTCACCGACAACACGAACCGCACCACCCCCGAAATCCGCCACATGTTCGAAAAACACGGCGGCAATCTCGGCACCCCCGGGTCGGTCCGCTTCCAGTTCGAAAAGAAAGGCTACTTCGCGGTCGAGAAATCGGCAGTGAGCGAAGACAAGCTGATGGAAGTGGCGCTCGAAGCAGGCGCCGACGACCTGCAGACCGACGACCCCGAGATCTTCGAGATCTACACCGCTCCCGACGCCTTCGAAGCGGTGCGCCAGGCGCTCGAGTCGAACAAGATCCCGACCGTCGAAGGGAAGCTCGACATGATCCCGTCGACGTACGTGTCGGTCGACGAGCAGAAGTCGAAGGCGATCATGCGCCTCCTCGAAATGCTCGATGATCACGACGACTCGCAGAACGTCTACTCGAATTTCGACATCCCCGCGGAGATGATGGAAACGGCCTGATTCCGGCCGGTTTCTCCGGTTGCGAGGGCTCGCCCCTCGCAACCAGTTCCTCCTGATGCCTCCCTGAACGCGCGCACTCCGCGATTTATGTTCCCGTCACCTACACCATCGCCCGTGCCCGGCTTTCCGGAAGTGAAGAACGAGAGCACCTACGTCATCCGCATCGAGGATGCGAGCAAGCCCGTTTCCCGCTGTCTCCGCTTCGAGTTGATCAACGACGGACAGTCGTTGCGGGCCGGGCTGCTGCCGACCTGCGAGGACTCGTTCGACAAACGAGGCGGCACCGTTCTGCTGAGCGACTGAGGCCCTGGCGCGAGACGCGCTTTCACGTCTCGCGATGTCGCGCGGGGCACCATGATCACCGCGTATGATGCGCCGGCCCTCGGCGGCGTGTACAAGATCGCGGCGATGCGCCGCGAAGCGGGAGTGAAGGCATCGCGTGAAACGTTCGGAGCCGCTCATCAAAGTCTCGACGCCCGGCGTGCGGCAGCCGGTGTTCCGGGCAGGCGAGATGGGTTACACGCGACCGTCGCACGACGACCCCCGCGCGCGGCTGGTGCTGGAGGCGCGCGCACGCGCATGACGCCGCTCGTTTTCGCGCTCGAAGACTACGAGGCGCTCGCGCGGAGTCTCATCACGCGGACGAACGGCGAGCGCGGCACCATCGATCGCGATCGCTTTCCGGATGGCGAGCATTACCTGCGCGTCGCCTGCGAAGTGAACGATCGCGACGTCGTGCTCGTCGGCGGCACGTGCGATCACGACGCGACGCTCGAGCTGTACGACCTCGGGTGCGCTCTCGTCGAGGCGGGCGCCGCGACGCTGACCATCGTCTGCCCCTATTTCGGCTACTCGACGATGGAGCGCGCCGTGAAGCACGGCGAAGCGGTGATGGCCAAGAATCGCGCCCGGATCCTCTCGTCGATTCCGCGCGCGAAGCTCGGCAATCAGATCCTGCTGCTCGATCTGCACAGCGAAGGAATCCCGCATTACTTCGAAGGAACCATTCGTCCGTTTCACGTCTATGCGAAATCGGTGATCGTCGAGACGGCCCGCGAACTCGCCGGCGACGCGTTCGTCCTCGGATCGACCGACGCCGGCCGGGCGAAATGGGTCGAGTCTCTCGCGAACGATCTGCACGTGCCGGCCGCGTTCGTCTTCAAGCGCCGCCTCAGCGGAGAAGAGACCGAAGTCACCGCGGTGAGCACGAGTCTCGCCGGCGAGACGGTCGTGATTTACGACGACATGATCCGCACCGGCGGCTCGCTCCTCAACGCCGCACGCGCGTATCGCGAAGCGGGTGCCGGGAAGTTGTTCGCGATCGCGACGCACGCGGTTTTTCCCGGCAACGCGCTCGAGCGCATTCTCGAGACGCAACTGTTCGAACGCGTCGCGGTGACGAACAGCCATCGCAACGCGAATGCACTGGAAGCGCGCGGCGTGCTGGTGAAAGACGTGGCCCCGTTGTTCGTCCCGTTTCTGCGGCGCTGAACGTGCCTCAGCGAAGCAGTCCGCGCCTTCGGCCGGAGTCGGCCCGGCTTTTGCCTTCCTCAACTGCTCGTTGTTGGCTCTTCGCTTTTTAGCAGTTGCGGTCCTGGTGGTGGCGGCGCCGATGCAGGCGCAGGAGCGGGTGCTCTCCCTCGACGACGCGCTCGCGCTCGCCATTGAAAACAGCGAAACGATCACGCTCGCGAAAGCGGGCGTGCAGCGCGCGGAAGCCAACGTGCGGCTCCTCGAATCGCAGCGTCTGCCGCAGATCAACGCTTCCGCTTCTTACCAGCGCACGCTCGCCAGCCAGTTCGAAGGGTTGAGCGCGCCTGGTGGCGACTCGGGCGGAGAAGCGCCCGACATCGACTTCTCGCAATTCGGGTTCGGTGCGCCGAACACCTGGAACCTCGGCGTGACGTTCAACTGGCAGCTCTTCAATGGCGGCCGCGCCGAGGCGCAGATTCGCGCCGCACGAGCGCAGCTCGAAGCAGCGGAGGCGCAACTCGCCACCGCCGACGCGCAGACGCGACTCGACGTCACGCAGGCGTACTTCGACGCGCAGCTCGCCGCGGAGCTCGTGCACATCTCGCAGCTCAGTCTCGAGAACAGCGAAGAGACGCTGCGTTTGACGGAGTTGCGCGCGGACGTCGGAACGCAGGCGGAGTTCGACGTGCTGCAGGCGCGCGTCGCGCGCGACAACCAGCGACCATTGCTGATCCAGCGTGAATCGTCGCGCGATCTCGCGTTCGAGCGATTGCGGACGCTGCTCGATCTTCCTGCCGCCGAAACGCTGCGACTGACGACGCCGGTCACGGCCGCGCAGCCGCGCGCCATCACGCCGCCGGGCGTCGATCGCATTCCGGTGCAGCAGGCAGGCGAGCGCCTGAACGCTGCGCGCGAACAGGTCGATGCCGCACGCGCGCAGCGCTGGCCGGCGCTCTCCGTCAATTCGCAGTACGGCCTCGTCGCGTACAGCCCGAACTTCTTCCCGTCGCTCGATTCGTTTCGCGACAACTGGACCGTCGGCGCCGCGGTGACGGTGCCGATTTACACCGGCGGGCGCATCGGTGCGGAGATCGATCTCGCACGCGCCGGCGTGCAGGAAGCGCAGGCGCAGCTCGATCAGACGGCCGAGGCGGCGCGGCTCGATCTCGAGAGTGCGCTCGCGAATCTGCGTGGCGCGGAAGCGACATGGGCGGCGACCGCATCGACGATCGCGCAGGCCGAGCGTGCGTACGAGATCGCGCGACTGCGGTATCGCGAAGGGGTGTCGATTCAACTCGAGATCGAGAACGCGCGGTTGCAGCTCGAGCAGGCGCGTGCGAATCGCGCGCAGGCGGCGCGCGATCTGTGGGTGGCGCAGACGCGGGTCGAGCTGCTGCCGTATCTGCCTCTCGGCGCGACGCCGTAATCGAGCGCGTACGCGTCATCCGTTTGATGCGACGAACAGCGCGGTCAGGGTCGGCCGGGTCCGGAACTCCTCGTGCGTGGTCTCTTCGAATCGGAAATCGTCGACGCGGAGCCGCGAAGGAAACGGATCAATGAAATCGGGCTCGACGCCGTCGCGCCAGAAATGCCGGAACGCGGAGACCCGCGCGAATTTCCTGGATAGCAGGTCAGTCCACGCCGCCACCATGTAATTCGACCGGTGGTAGGGAATGGCTTCATTCGCGCGGAGAGATGCTTCATCCACGATCGGCGGCACGGCCATGATCAGGCGGCCGTACGAGGCCTCGAGCATTGTGTGAAGCGCATCGAGCGCGGGCGCGACGTTTTCGAGATGCTCGAGAACATTGGACGCGATAGCGACGTCGAATGCGCCGAGGTCGTTTGGCAGATGTTGTGCGTCGGCGGCGCGGAATGCAATGTCCGGATAGTGACGCGTTGCATAACGGATGTTGCGCGGGTCGATGTCGATGCCGGTGACCGCCACTGCGCCGGCGTCGCGGAGATGCGCGCTTCCGTAGCCCGCTCCGCATCCCACGTCCAGCACGCGTTTGCCGGATACGTAGCTCGCGGCGAACCGGTAGATGGACAAATGCGCGACGAACAGATCGTTTGGAACCTGCGGGCTGACGTTCTCGCCGAAAAGCGTGAGCCCGGACTTGAGCTTGAGGCCGAGATTGAAGACGCGGCGCGCGAGATGAGCTCCGGGGAGGCGGCGAGTCATTTTGATCGGTGATCTTAGTGAAAATGCGCGTTGACATCGATCACGATGTGAACGTCGGCTGTCCCACGGTTGAAGATTCGGAGCGAGCCGTTTTCGGAGAGGCGAACGATCGAACCGGCAGCGCGCCATTTCCGCTTCGATTGCGTTGGCTGCGTGATGTCCGTGGGATAAAGCGTGCGTGCTCCGTCGGATGCCGGAGTAATGGCTGTGACGTTCAAGGCCGCCGCCGCCGTACCGGCAGGCACGCCGCAGGCGCCTGTCAACTGCATGTCGCGGCTGAGATGGGTGTCGAGTGGGTGCGATTCTTGCCGTGTCGCGCCCCAGCATGTTTGTTTTGAAGTGCGCGGCGGCGGTCGCGAGTGTGTTGCGGGGCCACGCCGCGAGAATCACGTTCTTCTCCTTCCTCGCCCTGCTGGCCGCCGCGTGCAATCGCAAGGAACCGCCGCCGGCCGCGCCGCCGGTGGTCAACATCGACCGCGCCAGCGTGGCCACGGTGCGGCTCGGCCGCGTGACGAACGGGCCGCGTCTCTCCGGCACGTTGCAGCCGCAGCAATCGGCGACGATCCTCGCGGAAACGGGCGGCACGATAACGACGGTGAACGCCGCCGAGGGGCAGTTCGTGACGCGCGGGAGCGTGCTGGCCATCATCAGCGATGAGACCGCGGCGACGGCGGCGCAGAATGCGCAGACGGCGGTGCAGTCGGCGCAGACCGCGGTGACGACGGCGCGTCGCGATCTGAGTCGATCGCAATCGCTCGCGTCCGCGGGAGCGGTGCCGAAGCGCGACGTCGATGTGGCGCGCAGCCAGGTTGCCGCCGCCGAGGCGCAACTGGCGCAGGCACGAACGCAACTGGCGCAGGCGCGCGAGCGCGTCGGCGATCAGCGCGTCACCGCCTCGATCAACGGCATCGTCAGCCAGAAGCAGGTCAGCGCCGGCACGGTGGTCACACCCGGTGCTCCACTCTTCACGCTCGTCGACCTCGGCACGTTGCAACTCGAAGCCAGCGTCACGGCCGAAGCGTTGTCGCTGATTCAGCCGGGATCGAGCGTCGACGTCGAAGTGCGCGGCTATCCGAACGAACGATTCCGCGGCAGCGTCGCACGCATCTCTCCCGCGGTCGATCCGGCCACCGGACAGGTGAAGGTGTTCGTCTCGATCGTGAACGCCGGACGCAAGCTCGTGGGCGGGCTCTTTGCCGAAGGCACCGTGACGACGGTGGCGCGTCAGGGTTTGCTCGTGCCGATCTCCGCGATCGACGACAGCACCACCTCCGCGACGGTCGTGCGCATCAACAACGGCGTGACCGAGCGCGTGCCGGTGGTGCTCGGCGTGCGCAACGAGGCGGAAGGCGTGATCGAAGTGAGCGGCGTGAGCGAGGGTGATCGCGTGCTGGCCGGACCGGCGCGGACGATTGCGCCGGGCACGAAGGTGGCGGTGCGCTGAATGTGGATCTCGAACTTCGCGATCGATCGTCCCGTGGTCACGGTCGTGCTGATGCTCGCGCTCGTGGTCTTCGGCGTCTTCGCGATCTTTCAACTCGAGACCGATGAGTTTCCGGAGATCGATGCGCCGGTCGTGGCGATGTCGGTGCTCTATCCCGGCGCGTCGCCGGAAGTCGTCGAACAGGAAGTCATCAAGCCGATCGAAGATGCGATTGCGTCGGTGAGCGGCGTCGACCGGATCACCTCGACTTCGCTCGACGGTTTCGGCCAGATCATCGTGGAGTTCGTGTTCGATAAAGACACGAACGAGGCGACGCAGGACGTGCGCGACGCGATCTCGCGCATTCGCGGCGAGCTGCCGGCGGAGATGGAAGAGCCGATCCTGACGCGCTTCGATCCCGCCGACCTGCCGATCATCTCTTTGACGCTGACGTCGCAGACGGTGGCGGTGCCGCAGCTCACCACGATCGCGGACGACCTCGTCGAACCGGAGCTGCGCGGCCTGCCGGGCGTCGCGGACGTGCTGATTCGCGGCGGGCTCGAACGGCAGGTGGTCGTCGAGCTCGATCCGATCGCGCTGCAGGCCGCGGGTGTTTCGATCGGAGAGGTCGTGCAGGCGGTGCAGAGTCAGAACCTCGCCGCGCCGGTGGGACGAATCGAGAAAGACTTCATCGAACAGTCGATCCGGTTGCGCGGACGCATCGATCGTCCGGAGGATTTCGCGCAGATCGTCGTCAGCAACTCGCACGGACGTCTGTTGCGATTGTCCGAGGTTGCGAAGGTGAGGGATGCGACCGAGGAGCAGCGCACGCTGGCGCTGTACAACGGGCAGGAAGCGGTCGGCATCGACATCAAGAAATCGCAGGGCTACAGCACCACGGCGGTGGCGACCCGCGTGCTGCAGCGCGTCGAGCGCATCAACCGCCGGCTGCCGCAGGGAGTGAAGCTGCAGGTCATTCAGAACGCCGGCGATCGCGTGGCCGCATCGGTCGAGAGCGTCAGCAGCTCGCTCATCGAAGGACTGCTGCTCACCGTCTTCACGGTCTTCCTGTTTTTGAATTCGTGGCGGTCGACGGTGATCACCGGCGTCGCGCTGCCGATCTCCTTGCTGGCGGCGTTCATCGTCGTCTGGATCTTCGGCTTCACGCTGAACACGATGTCGCTCCTCGGCCTCGCGCTCGCCGTCGGCATCCTCATCGACGACGCGATCGTCGTGCGCGAAAACATCGTGCGCCACGTCGAGATGGGGAAAGACCACTACACCGCGGCGAAGGAAGGAACTGCGGAGATCGGCCTCGCCGTCGCGGCGACCACGTTCTCGATCGTGGTCGTCTTCGTGCCGATCGGGTTGATCAGCGGCGTGGCCGGACAGTGGTTCCGCCCGTTCGCGGTGACGATCGCCTGCGCCGTGCTGGTTTCGCTGCTGGTGTCGTTCTCGCTCGATCCGATGCTTTCTGCCTACTGGCCGGAGCCGCAACACGCGCACCGGAAGAAGCGCTGGATCACGCGCGTGCTCGATCGGTTCAACGGCTGGTTCGATCGCCAGGCCACGCGCTATCAGGGCGTGATCGGCTGGACGCTCGATCATCCGTGGATCACGGTGATGATCGCGTTCGTGACGATGATCGCCGCGCTGGCGATGCCGGCCATGGGCCTCGTCGGCTCGGCATTCTTTCCGGTCGAAGATCGCTCGGAGTTCAATCTGAAAGTGGAGACGCCGCCCGGATCGTCGCTGAAGTACACGCGACTGAAGAGTGAGGAGGCGGCGTCCGCGGTTCGCTCGCTCAAAGGCGTGGCGTACACGTACACGACCATCGGCGGCGAATCGGGCTCGGTGGATGAGGCGAACATCTACGTGCGCCTGCTGCCGCGCGACGATCGCGACATTCATCAGAGCGAGATCGAGCGGCAATCGCGCGAGCTGTTGCGGCGCGTCGGCGGCGCGAGCATCGCCGTGGCCGCGAGCGGCATGGGGCAGGACAAGCAGATCCAGATGCAGTTGCAGGGTCCGGATTACGACACGCTGCAGGAGCTCGCGCTGCTCGTGGAGCAGGAGATGCGGAAGGTGCCGGGAGCAGTGGACGTCGGTTTGTCGACGCGGGGCCGCCGCCCCGAGGTGGAGGTCGAGCTCGATCGCGCGCTCGCCGGCTCGCTCGGCGTCGACGTGCTGCAGGTCGCGCAGGCCTTGCGTCCCGCATTCGCGGGCATCGACGCCGGGGACTGGCTCACGCCGCAAGGAGAGGCGTACGACGTCTATGTGCGGCTGACTCCGCGGTCGCGAACGACGATGGCGGATCTGCAGGCGCTGCCGGTCTCGCGCGGAGGAGGCGCGCCCGCGGCAGGCGCGGCGCCAACGACTCCCGCGCCGCCGCCGTCGATGATTCCGCTCAGCCAGGTTGCGCGGGTGAAGCAGGGCGTCGGGCCGGGCGAAATCCAGCGTCTCGATCGCGAGCGGGTCGTCACCGTCGGTGCGAACGCCGAAGGCCTGCCGCTCTCCGCCGTCATCGCCGGCATCAATCAACGGCTGAAGAACGTGCCGCTGCCGGCGGGCTACACGATCGGGCAGGGTGGCGAGGGTGAGGAATCGCAGGAAGTGTTCGGCGACATGCTCGCGGCGATGGGGATGGCCGTGCTGCTGATGTACTTTGTCCTCGTTCTGCAGTTCGAGAGCTTCATGGATCCGTTCGCGATCATGCTCTCGCTGCCGCTCTCGCTGATCGGCGTCATGATCGCGCTGGCGGTGACGCGCGACACGCTGAACATCATGAGCATGATCGGCGTGCTGCTGCTCATGGGCATCGTTGCGAAGAACGCCATCCTGCTGATCGATTTCGCGAAGTGGCGCAACGAATCGGGCACACCGCTGCGCGAGGCGCTCATCGAAGCGGGCCGCATTCGTCTGCGCCCGATTCTCATGACCTCGATCGCGCTCATCGCCGGCATGATCCCGGTGGCGATGGGCGTCGGCGAAGGGGCCGAGTTCCGCGCTCCGATGGGACGCGCGATCATCGGCGGCGTGGTGACGTCGACGCTGCTGACGCTGCTCGTGATTCCGACGATCTACGAATTGATGGACCGCTTCCGCGGCGCGTTCACGCGGCGCGTGAAGAGAATCATCGGCACGCCGGCGACGGGACCGCAGGAACCGCGGCATTCGTGAGCGCGGCCGCGAACGTGTCGACTGGCCACACTAGGCCGGCGTCGCTTTCGAGCGGCTGAACATCACCGCCACGACGGCGCACAACGAGAGCGCGGCTCCGGTGAAGAACGCGGCGTGCGGCGAGATGCGCTCGTAGAGCAGGCCGAAGAGCGCGGTGCCGGCGAGGACGCAGAGACCGCTCGTGAGATAGAACGCGCCGAAGCTCCGGCCGCGCGTCTCGGCAGGCACGAGGTCGGCGATCCAGGCGCGCTCGGCACCTTCCGCGAGCGTGAACGGAATCGCGTAGAGCACGAACAGGATCACGAACGACGTGAGCGATTTCGCGAACGGAAAGGCGAGATAGATCGCGGCATAGCTCGTCCAGCCGGCGATGAGGAGATAGCGGCGATCGACGCGATCGGAGAGCGCGCCGGCGCGCGTCGAGAAAAGCGACTTGATGACGTGATGCGCTGCCCACAGCAACGGCAGCATCGCCGTCGAGACGCCGGCCGCGTGCGCCTGCAGGATGAGAAACGCGTCGCTCGAGTTCGAGAGCGAAAACAGCGCGATTGCCGTGAGCGGCCTAACGAGGGAGCGCGGGACGGCGATCTCGGTCGTTTTCGGGGGATGCGGCGCGGCCGGGACATCGCGCAGAAGAAACAGGAGCATGGCCACGCCGATCGCGCCGGGAATCACGGCGAAGAAGAACGTGGCCCGGAGCGAGAAGCCGAAGCCTTGCAGCAGGAGCACCGCCAGCAGCGGACCGACGATCGCGCCGGTGTGATCGAGCGCGCGATGAAAGCCGTACGCGCGGCCGCGCTGATCGGGCGGCGTGACGTCGGAGATGAGCGCATCGCGCGGCGCCGACCGCGCCCCTTTTCCGGTGCGATCGATGAGCCGCGCGGTGAGCACGAGCGGCCACATCGTCGCCGCGGCGATCAGCAGACGCGAGGCGGCCGCAAGCGCGTAGCCGCCGACGATCAGCGGCTTTCGCCGCCGCGCCCGATCGGACCATGCGCCGGCGTAATACTTGAGGATCGACGCCAGACCGTCGGCCGTTCCCTCGATCAGCCCGATGACGACCGGCGTCGCGCCGAGCGTGCTGGTCAGGAAAATCGGCAGCAGCGGATAGATGAGCTCACTGGCCGAATCGTTGAGCAACGCGGCGATCCCGAGGAGGATGACCTGCGGTTCGAGGCGGCGGGGCCGCGCGGGTTTCATCGGCGGACAGGGTAGTCGAAGGTGAGTGATTCGGAGATGCGTGATGAATCGCGTCTTCCCACTACAATGCGCCCGAATTCACGAAGGAGTCTTTCCAAATGGCAATGAAAAAGGTGGGCGTGCTCGGATGCGGTCTCATGGGCTCCGGCATCGCTCAGGTTGCGGCACAGGCGGGCTATGAGGTCGTGGTCCGCGAAGTCGAACAGAAATTCATCGACAAGGGACTGAGCGGGATCCAGAAGTCGCTCGCGAAGTTCGTGGAAAAAGGAAAGATGCAGCAGGCCGACATGGATGCGTGCATCGGCCGCCTGCAGGGCACCACGAACCTCGAGGATCTCGCCGACTGCGACATCATCATCGAAGCCATCATCGAGAACGCGCAGCTCAAGAAAGAGACGTACGCGCAGCTCGACCGGATCGTGAAGCCGGAAGCGATCTTCGCCTCCAACACCTCGTCGCTGACCATCACCGAACTGTCGATGGCCACGGCGCGGCCGAAGCAGTTCGTCGGCCTGCACTTCTTCAATCCGGTGCCGCTGATGAAGCTGGTCGAAGTCGTCCGCACGATCCTCACGAGCGACGAAGCGTTCGAGGCCGCGTTCGCGTTCGCAAAGTCGCTCGGCAAGGAAGCGGTTTCCTGCAAGGACAACAGCGGCTTCATCGTGAACCGGCTGCTCGTGCCGTACATCCTCGACGCCATCCGCGCGTACGAGGAAGGCGTCGGCTCGATCGAGGACATCGACAAGGCGATGATCCTCGGCTGCGGCTATCCGATGGGTCCCTTCACGCTGCTCGATTTCGTCGGCCTCGACACGACCTACTACATCACCCACGTGATGTACGAGGAGTATCAGGAGAAGCGCTTCGCCTCGCCGCCGCTGCTGCGCAAGATGGTTCTGGCCGGGCGCCTCGGCCGCAAGACCGGAGCGGGCTTCTACGACTACTCCGGCGAGAAGCCGGTGCCGTTCGACGCGAAGAAATAGGAACCGGACATGGACAACGTACGCAGCGAAAACAAAGAGGGCGTGCTGATCATCACGATCGACCGCCCGAAAGTCCTCAATGCCCTGAACGCGCAAACGGTCGCCGAGATCGGCCAAGCCTTCGACGCGGCGCGCGATGACGCCTCCGTGAAATGCGTGATCCTCACCGGCGCCGGTGAAAAAGCATTCGTCGCCGGCGCGGACATCAACGAGCTCGCGCGGATGACGCCGATCACCGGCAAAGCGGTCGCGGAAAAAGGGCAGAAGATCTTCCGCGCGATCGAGCGTTTTCCGAAGCCGGTCATCGCCGCGGTGAACGGCTTCGCCCTCGGTGGAGGGTGCGAGCTCGCGCTCGCGTGTCACATCCGCATCGCCTCCGAGAAAGCGCAGCTCGGCCTTCCGGAAGTCACGCTCGGCATCATTCCGGGCTACGGCGGGACGCAGCGCATGGCCCGTCTGCTCGGCAAAGGGAAAGCGCTCGAGCTGATTCTGACCGGCGATCGCATCGGCGCTGCCGAAGCGGAGCGCATCGGCCTCGTGAACAAAGTCGTGCCGGCCGAGGAGCTGATGACGGTGGCCGAGGCGATGGCGCGCACCATCGCGAAGAGGGGACCGCTCGCCGTGCGCGCGGCCATCGAAGCGGTGATGAGCGGCAGCGACATGCCGTTCGAGGAAGGACAGTTCCTCGAGGCCACGCTGTTCGGATTGCTCGCTTCGACCACGGACATGAAGGAAGGGATGCAGGCCTTTCTCGAGAAGCGCGCGGCGGAATTCACCGGCCAGTAATTTTTGTCGTCTAGGATCTACGCTATGCCAACAAGCGCGGCCGGCGGTGCCGGTGAGAATCTCGAGCACCTGATCCACGACTGGAACGTCGATGGCGAGCAGGCTTTGCGCCCGGCGCGCAAGATCGAGTTCGACGACGAGACGCTGCGCGATGGGCTGCAATCGCCCTCCGTTCACGATCCATCGATGGAGGAAAAGCTTCAGATCCTCCACTTCATGCATCGCATCGGCATCGACAACGCCGACATCGGCCTGCCCGGCGCCGGACCGCACGTGCAGAAAACGGTCGAACGGCTGGCGCGCGAGATCGTCGAGCAGAAGCTCTCGGTCTATCCGAGTGCCGCGGGACGGACGCACGAGAACGACATCAAGCCGATCGTCGAGATCTCGAACAAGGTCGGCATCGCCATCGAAGCGGATCTCTTCATCGGCTCGTCACCGATCCGCCAGTTCGCCGAAGAGTGGGACCTCGACTGGATCGTCGAGCAATCGACGAAGGCGGTCCGCTTCGCGGTGAGCCAGGGCATTCCGGTGATGTACGTGACGGAAGACACGACGCGCGCGAAACCGGAAGACATCGAGAAGCTCTACACCGCGGCGATCGACGCGGGTGCGGCGCGCATCTGCATCGCCGACACCGTCGG
Source organism: Thermoanaerobaculia bacterium (assembly GCA_036261885.1). Lineage (GTDB taxonomy): Bacteria > Acidobacteriota > Thermoanaerobaculia > Gp7-AA8 > Gp7-AA8 > QHVT01. The sequence goes on from DATAJY010000013.1 coordinate 1,286,375, forward strand.
TCACGCCACGCCGTGGGGGGCGCGCAATCTCGTGCGCTTCGTGCGGCAACTCGTCGATCGCGTGAACCCGGCGGTGAAGGTCGACTGGCACGGTCATCAGGATCGCGACCTCGGCATCATCAACTGCATCGCCGCGCTCGAAGCAGGCGCCGATCGCGTGCATGGCTCCGCCGCCGGCATCGGAGAACGGGTCGGCAACGCGCCGATGGATCTGCTGATGGTCAATCTCAAGCTGATGGGATGGATCGACAACGATCTGACCGCGCTGCCGGAGTACGTGCAGTACGTCTCGCGCGTGACGAAGACCGATCTGCCCGATCGCTATCCTGTCTTCGGGCGCGATGCGTTCCGCACCGGAACGGGTGTACACGCCGCCGCGATCATCAAAGCGAAGAAAAAGGGAAGCGAGTGGCTCGCCGATCGCGTTTACTCCGGGGTTCCGGCTGGAATGTTCGGTCTCCGGCAGATCATCGAGGTCGGACCGATGTGCGGGTTGAGCAATGTCGTGTACTGGCTCGACGCAAACGGGTATCCTCAGGAAGAGGCGCTCGCGCGCGAGATCTTTCAACTGGCGAAATCGACGAACCGCGTCCTGACGGACGATGAATTGCATTCCTGTGCCCGCCGCTGGCAGGAAGCGCAGCAAGCGGTAAGTAGTTCGTAAAGCAGGCCCGAGTGGCGAAATGGCAGACGCAGCAGACTCAAAATCTGCCGGAGTCAACCTCCGTGTCGGTTCGAGTCCGACCTCGGGCACCACACCTGATGTGACGAACCCTTCCTGTGGATCGTAAAATAACTTATATGCGCCGACTCCCTGCCGTTCTATCGCTCCTCGTTTTTGCGTCCATCGCCACGGCAGCTCCCGTGAATCGCGGCGGCGAGCCGCGTGCGTTCCGCCACGCAGTGCTGACGCCGGCGCATGCGCTCACGGATGCCGATCGTGCCGCTCTTGCGGCCGAGGGCATCGTGGTGAGCGCACCGCTCGCGAATGGTCGGCTCATCGTGCGCGTCGCGGAGAACGCGATGCTCGACGACGCGCGCATCGCCTTCATCGAGACGCTGCGTCCGGAGCAGAAGATCCATCCCTCCGCCTATCGCGAGTTCGCGAAGGGGAGAACGATGGCTCGCGTGAACGTCGTCTTTCACAAGGACGTCGATTACGACACGGCGCGCGCGTCGGTGCTCGCCGCGGGCGGCCAGCTCGATGCGTTCCGCACGCGCTTCTCGCCGTCGCAGCGCGTGGAGGCGAAGGTGCCGAGCGCCGCGCTCCAGGCGCTCGCGGCCGATGACAACGTCGTCGCGATTGCCGGGGTGCGCAACCTGCGCGTGCAATCGGATAACGCCGTGACCGCGCAGCTCTCGCACGTCACCGAGCTCTATTCGGCGCCGTACAACCTCACCGGCGCCGGCGTGACGGTCTCCCTGTTCGAGCTCGCGGAAGGGCAGGCGTCGCATCCGGAGTTCGGCGGACGCCTGACTGTGAATGCCACCGGCGGGACGTCGAGCGACAAGACGCATGCGACGCACGTGGCCGGCACCATCGGCGCCGCCGGCATCCGTGCCGAGGCGAAGGGCATGGCGCCGGGCGCGAAGATCTATCAGTTCTGCATCCAGACTCCGTGCGGCAACGACCTCACGTTCCTCGACGACAAAGACGAGAAACTCGCCCCGCTCGGGGTCATGGCCGACAACAACTCCTGGGGATTCGTTCTCGGATGGAGCAGCGAGGACGGCGAGCAGGTGTGGAACGACGCCGACATTTATTACGGTGCCTACGATCTCTACTTCACGTCGCCGATCGACGAGATCTCGAACGAGAAGAACATTCTCTTCATGCACTCGGCCGGCAACGACGCCGATCCGCCGGTGTTCAACGACGAGTACTCGGGCCATCGCCACGTCGACAACGACGGCGACACCGACAAGACGAAGCTTTACTGCTACTCGAAGACCGGCACCGGCAGCGATTGCCCGGCGACCTGCACCGGCGGCTGCGAGACCGTGAAGCATCACGATACGTTGCCGTTCGACACGATCGGCGTCACCGCCGCGGCGAAAAACGTGATCACCGTCGGCGCGGTCAACAGCAACGCCGAGATCATCAACTTCAGCTCGCGCGGCCCGGCGAAAGACGGCCGCGTCAAACCGGACGTCGTGGCGCGCGGCTTCAGCGTGCTCTCCACGATTCCGACCAACAACTACGGTCGCGCGAGCGGTACGTCGATGTCGACGCCGGCCGTCACCGGCATCTCGGCGATGCTCATCGAGCAGTGGCGCAAGGTGTTCAACGCCGATCCGAAGCCGGTGCAACTGAAAGCGGTGATCATCGCCGGCGCGCAGGACCTCGGCAATCCGGGGCCCGATTACACCTACGGATTCGGTCTCGTGAACGCGAAGAGCTCGGCCGACCTCATCATCGCCGACGCGAATGCCGGCAACCGCATCAAGAACCTCTCGTTCGCGAACGGACAGGGGCAGTCGCAGGAGTTCCGCATCAGCGTGCCGTCGACGCAGACCGCGCGCGTGGTGCTGCAGTGGAACGATCCGGCCATCATTCCCGACCCGAGCAGCGATGACGAAATCGCCGCCGTCGCGCTGGTGAACGACCTCGACCTGCGCGTCATCGGCCCCGACAACACGATCTATCTGCCGTGGGTGCTTGACAAGAACGCGCCGAACGCGAACGCGACGAAAGGCGTGAACTCGATCGACAACACGGAGATGGTGGAGATCGCGAACGCGGCGGCGGGTCTGTATCGCGTCGTCGTGAGCGGCACGCGCGTGACCTCGGGACCGCAGGCCGCGGTGGTGGTGACGTCCGTGCCGATCTCGAACGTCGCGCCCTGCAGCGATCTGCAGGAGCCCAACAACGACGCCGGCACGGCCTACGGAAATCTCACCGGCGGCTCCTCGATCTCCGGCGCGATCTGCGCCGACGGCGATCTCGACTTCTATAAATTCAACGCCACGAAAACCGGTCCCGTCAGCGTGACCATCACCGCCGGCGACACGCCGCTGCGGGTGACGCTCAGCGGCAGCGGGATCTCGCGCACGCAGGACATCCCTGCGAATTCGACGGCGACGTTGAACGCCGACGTGAACAGCGTGCCGAATGCGATCACGCTGAAGATCGAAGCGATCGGCGCGCGCGGCGACGCGCCGTCCTATCGCTTCACGCCGACCTTCGGGGTGGAGAACGGCGAGCGCCGGCGCGGCGTGCGGCACTGAGCGGGTTTCAACGTAATTTCGAAACGGCGCGTGCAGACGCGCCGTTTTCTTTTTGCTCGGTACAATGCGCGCCGCATGGCGTACAAAACACTTCTGGTCGACCTCGCCGATGGCGTGCTGTCGGTCACGCTCAATCGCCCCGAGGTTCACAACGCGTTCAATGACGAACTGATCGGCGAGGCGATCGATCTCTTTTCCAACATCGACGTCGACGCCGCGCGCGTGGTCGTGCTCAAAGGCACCGGCCGCAATTTCTGCGCGGGCGCCGATCTCAACTGGATGTCGCAGATGGTGTCGTACACGCGCGACGAGAACGTGCGCGACTCCTCGCTGCTGGCGAAGATGTACGCGCTGATCAACGAGTGTCCGCTGCCGGTGATCGGCCGCATTCAGGGGGCGGCGATCGGCGGAGGAGTCGGGCTCGCGGCGGTGTGCGACGTCGCCATCGCCATGGCCGATACGAAGTTCGGCTTGTCCGAAGTCAAGCTCGGCATCCTGCCGGCGGTGATCTCGCCGTACGTGATCGCGAAAATCGGCGAGACGCACGCCCGCGCGCTCTTCCTCACCGGCGAGCGTTTCGAAGCGGAGCGCGCGCTGCACATCGGACTCGTGCATCGCACGGTCGATACGCTCGAACAGCTCGATGCCGCGGTCTACGAAACGGTCACGCAGCTCAAGACCTCCGGACCGGAAGCGGTACGCGCGTGCAAGAAGCTCATCGAGTATGTCGTGTCGCACGACGCCGTCGATGCGATTCCGTACACGATCGATGCGATTGCCACGCGGCGCGTCTCCGCCGAAGGGCAGGCCGGCATGCAGGCGTTTCTCAACAAGGAGCTCGCGCCGTGGATCGACGTCCCGAAAAACTGATCGTTCCGAATCGCGGCGAGATCGCGGTGCGCATCGCCCGTGCCTGTCGGGAGATGGGCATCACGTCCGTGCTCGCGCACGCCGCGGATGACGACGTCTCGTTCGTCCGGCAGTTTTTCGACGAGACCATTTCCCTCGGCAGCGGCGACGCGCGTGCGACGTATCTCGACGTCACGAAAGTGATCGACGCGGCGCGCAGGACCGGATCGCGGGCGCTGCATCCGGGATATGGATTCCTGTCGGAGCGCGCGGAGCTCGCCAGTGCCTGCGAAGACGCGGGCCTCCTCTTCGTCGGACCGAAGGCCTCTTCGATTTCGGCGATGGGCTCGAAAGCGGAATCGCGACGGCTGATGCAATCCCTCGGTGTGCCGGTCGTGCCGGGTTACGACGGCGAGGCGCAGGATCTCGAAACGCTCACGAACGCCGCAGCGAAAATCGGGTTTCCGCTGCTCGTCAAAGCGTCGGCCGGCGGCGGTGGCAAGGGGATGAAGATCGTGCGCGCGCAACACGAGTTGCAGCCCGCGATCGAGTCGGCGCAACGCGAGGCATCGAAGGCATTCGGCAACGACCGCCTGCTGCTCGAGCGCTACATCGAAGAGCCGCGGCACGTCGAGTTTCAGATCTTCGGCGACACGCACGGCAACATCATCCATCTCTACGAACGCGATTGCTCGATTCAGCGCCGGCATCAGAAGGTCGTCGAAGAAACTCCGGCGCCGCGCTACTCCGACGAGTTGCGGCAGCGCATGGCGAAGGCGGCCATCGCCGCGGCCCGCGGCGTCGACTTCATCAATGCCGGCACCGTCGAGTTCATCGTCACGCCTGATGGGGAGTTCTACTTCCTCGAAATGAACACGCGGTTGCAGGTCGAGCATCCGGTCACGGAGCTCGTCACCGGAGTCGATCTCGTGCGCGCGCAGATCGACGTCGCCTCGGGATTGCCGATGCCGTGGAGGCAGGAGCAGTTGCAGCAGCGCGGCCACGCGATGCAGGTGCGCATCTACGCCGAGGATCCGGACGATCGGTTCCTGCCGCAGAGCGGCACGATCGCGCTCTATCGCGAGCCCGCCGGCCCGGGTGTGCGCGTCGATGCAGGCGTCACGCGCGGCAGCGAGATCGGCGTGAAGTTCGATCCGATGCTCGCGAAGCTGATCTGCTACGCCGAAACGCGCGAGCAGTGCATCGATCGATTGTCGCGCGCGCTGCGCGACTACGTGATTCTCGGAACGAAAACGAACGTCTCGTGGCTGCGCCGCGTCATCACGCACGACGCATTTCGCGACGGCCGTGTGAGCACGCGGTTTCTACTCGACCACGAACAGGACCTTACGCCGGAAACACCGGAGATCGTGCCGCTTCTCGCCGCGACTCTCAGCGCGGCGCCGCGCAGGAAAGCGACCGGAGTCGCGGCGGCGAAAGGAGTGACGTCGGTGTGGGACTCGTTGGGACCGTGGGGGCGCTGACGACTAGCCGCCGCACCACCACGTCGTCAATTCGTCCAGCGTTCCGTTGAAGCGATCGCGATCGACGGCGGTGGTGATGCCGTCGACGCTGCCGCTCTCGGTGTATTGCCACAGTGTCCACTGCGGCCAGATCTGCGTCGGAATCGACGACGGCTGCGCGGCGCTCGTGTACTGCGCGACCCACAACGCGCATTTCGCCAGCGTGTCGTTCGTCGACGCGCCGACCGACGAGAAAAGCAGCGACTTGCCGCCGTAGACCACCGGCTTCCGTCCGGTTTTCTCCGCGACCGTGTCGATCCAGTCGATGAGCTGCGTGAGGTTCATCGATGTGCCGGAAGGATTCGGTTCGAAGTCGATGACGCAGAGCGTTTTCGCATCGGGCTCGGTGGTGTCGAGAAACCACTGCGCCTGCTGCGCCCCGGTGCCGTCTCCGGTGCCGAAGTGATACGCGCCGAGCAGCAGACCGGCCGCGGGGATCGATTTCTTCGCGGCCGCGAACGTCGAGTCGGAGCTCTTGATGCCCTGGGTGGCCTTGTGAATGACGCCGGCCACGCCGCTCGCTTTCACCTTGTCGAAATCGGGCGTGCCTTGAAAGTGACTGATGTCGATGACCGCGTCGATCATGAAGACCTCCCCAGCGATTGTGGTGCTCGGACCCTTCCGGCGATGCCGCACAGTATGAGCAAAGTCACGAAATAAGGCACGGCGAGGAGCAGGTGATACGGCACGCCGGTGTTGGACGCCTGCAGCGCGTACTGCAGCGCGGCCGCCAGTCCGAAGATCGCGGTGCCGAGCAGCACCCCTTTCAGTTTCCAGCGGCCGAAGATCACGATCGAGAGCGCGATGAAGCCGCGGCCGGCGGTCATGTTCTCGGCAAAGCCGCTCGACAGGCCGAGCGAGAGATACGCGCCGCTGAGCCCCGCGGCGATCGCTTCGATCACCAGCGCGAGCGCGCGATGCATCGCGATCGAAGATCCGGTCGCGGCCACCGCCTCCGGATTCTCGCCGCAGGCACGCATCCGCAGGCCGAGGGTCGTGTTCCAGAGGAGGAGCGCAAGAAGGATCGGGAAGACGATCCACGCGAGCGGGACGATGAAATCGAACGAGAGCTTCGGAATCGACGACACGAAGATGTCTCCGGCGCGCAGTTCCTGATAGACGAAGCTCGTCACGCCGACGGCGAGCAGATTGATGGCCGTGCCGGTGACGATCTGATCGGCCTTCAGCGCGATCGCGAAGATGCCGAACAGCAGCGCCACGAGCAGTGCGCCGCCGATGCCGCCGAGGAAACCGATCGCGGCGCTGTGTGTGGCCTGCGCCGCGAGCACGGCCGTCATCGCCGCCACAAGCATCATCCCTTCGATGCCGAGGTTGATGATGCCGCTGCGTTGCACGACCAGCTCTCCTTCCACCGCGAGGAGCAGTGGTGTGGCCGCGAGCAATGCCAGCGGCAGCGCGTTCCAGATCGCCTGCCACATCGATTCAACGCCGAGCTCGAACATGTTCGAATCCGATCAACACGAGGATGACTACCGCCTGGCCGAACGTCGCGACCGCGGCGGAGATGTTGGCGGAGCGCTGCAGTTCGCCCGCGCCGGTGACGAGTGCGCCGAAGAAGAGCGCGGAGAGAATTGTCGCCAGCGGATGCAGCTGCGCGAGCAGCGCGACGGCGATGCCGGAGTAGCCGTAGCCGGCGGCGAAGCGTTCGAAGAGGCGATGGGAGACGGCGAGGAGCTCGATGCCGCCCGCCAGCCCGGCCGCGGCGCCGGAGATGGCCATCGCTCGCGCGAGTTGCGCGCGGACGTTGATCCCGGCCCATTGCGAGGCGAACGGATTGAAGCCGGTCGCGCGCAGCCGCAGACCTTCGGTCGTGCGGTAGATCAGCCACCAGGCCCCGATGGCGGCGGTGATTGCGATGGCGAAGCCGCCGAATTTCGGGAGCTCCGCGAACGCGCGATCGGTCTGCGGATACATCGCCGCACGTTCCCGCAACGGCCCGTTCACGCACCAGCCGAGAAGATTGATGGCGATGAAGTTCAGCAGAATCGTGGTCAGCACCTCGGGGGCATTGCGCCACAACCGCATCACCGTCGCGATCGAAGACCAGAGCGCACCGGCGAGCATCGCCGCCAGCAGCGCCGCGATCGCGCCGGCCCGCGAGGCCAGCAGCGCCGCGACCGCACCGACGATGAACTGCCCTTCCGCGCCGATGTTCCATACGCCCGCGCGAAATGCGATCGCGACGCTGAGCCCCGTGAGCAGCAGCGGCACCGATTTGAGCAGCGTTCCCTCGAGCGCAAAGCGCGAGCCGATCGAGCCGGTGATGAGAACCGAGAGCAGCTCTCGCGGGGAGTGGCCGAAGGCGAACCCGGTCAACGTGAGGATGGCGATGGCGGTGACTGCCGCGGCCAGCGCGAATGCGAGGCGTTTCATGACCGCAGTCCCGCCATCAAACCGGCCACGCGCGATGCCGCGATCTCCGGCGGCATCGGCTCGGAGAGCGTTCCTCGATAGATCACCTGCACGTCATCGGCGAGCGCGAATGCTTCGTCGAGATCGGAGGTGATGAGCACGATCGACGCACCGTTCGCGGCAGCGCTGCGCAACTGCTCGTGCACGAAGCGCGTCGCTTCGACGTCGAGTCCGCGCGTCGGCTCCGCGGCTACGATCGTGCGCGGCCTGCGATCGAGCTCGCGCGCGAGAATCACCTTCTGCTGGTTTCCGCCCGACAATTCGCCGGCGCGCTGGCGCGGCGAATGCGCGCGAATCGAATAAGTGCGGATCATCTCTTCGGCGTGACGGGCGGCTTCGCGCGGACGCCAGCGATTCGCACGCAGCGCGAGATTCTCGGCGATGCTCATTTCGGCGATGAGACCGTCGCGCGTGCGGTCTTCGGGAATGTGGCCGGCGCCCGGATCGTCGTCGCGCAACGTCGCGGCGAGCTCCGTCTGCCCATTGCCCGCGACGCCGACGATCGCGGTGATGCGGCCGCCGCTCCGCACCACGTTGCGCGCCGGCGTTTCCCTCGAAACGACCATCGCCTGCGCGAGCACCTCCGCGCGTGCGTCGCGTGTTTCGAGCACCACCCGGCCGCCGCGCATCACCACGATTCTCCCGGCGATGCTCAGCACCTCCGGCAATTTGTGGCTGATGAACACGACCGCCTTGCCGTCGGCCGCGAGCCGCCGCATCACCCGAAACAGTTCCTCCGTCTCGTGCGGCGTGAGCACCGAGGTCGGTTCATCGAGAATCAGCGTCGACGGCTGTTTCGCGATCGCTTTGATCAGTTCGAGTTTGGCTTTCTCGCCGACCGAAAGATCGCCGACCCGTCGCGCGACGTCCGGCAATGCGATGCCGGTTGCGCGAATCGTCTCCGCCGCTTCGCGCTCGAGCGTCCTGCGCGTGGCGAAGCGCATGCGCCGGCGCTCGGTGAGGGCGAGGTTTTCGGCGATGGTGAGCTCGGGCACCAGCATGAAGTGCTGATGCACGAGCTCGACGCGTTCCACGCGATCGATCGTGCCGGAATCGGCGGTGAGCTCGCCCGCGGCGATGCGCATCAGCGTGGTCTTGCCGGCGCCGTTCTCTCCGATCACGGCGAGAATCTCGCCCGCATTGATGTCGAGTGAGACGTCGTCGACCGCGTGAACGGTGCCGAAAGACTTCGAGATGCGCGAAAGGCGCATCAGAATCCGGTCGGGACCTTGAGCCTGCCCGCCTTGATGTCCGCGATGAGGCGGTCGATCTCCGCGACCGTTTCCGGTTTGATGTGCGCTTTGAGGGCGTCGTTCCACTCCAGCGTGACCACGCCTTCGTTCATGCCGAAGTGCTGGATCTCCGGTTTGAACTGACCTTCCTTCACCGTGCGCGCCATTTTGAGGATCGCGCCCGGCACGTCGAGCACCGCCGAGGCGACGATCACGTCCGGCGCGAGATCGTTCTGATTCTTGTTCGAACCGAAGCAGCGCACCTTCTTCTCGCTGCAGGCCTGGAACACGCCGCGTCCGGCTTCGTTGGCCTGATGAAAGATGAAGTCGGCGCCGGCGTTGATGAGCGACAGTGTCGCCAGCTTCGCGGCACCGAGGTCATCGAAGTTGCCGGTGTAGATCTCGCGCACGTCGAACTTCGGATTCACCGAATGCGCGCCGGCCTTGAAGGCGAGGAACGTCGAGTCGATCGAAGGGAACTTGATGCCGCCGACGAGACCGGCCTTGCCGGTTTTCGATTCGCGCGCGGCGATGACGCCGAGCAGATACGTGGCCTGCTCGAGTTGAAAGCGCATCGGCGCGACGTTCGGCGCGATGGTGGTGCCGGAGGTGGTGATGAAGATCGTCTTCGGGAACTCGGCGCCGGCGGCTTTCGCGGCGTCCTGATATTCGAAACCGTGGCCGAAGGCGAGGTCGAATCCTTTTGCGCCGTAGGCGCGGAATCCTTCCGTGATCTCGGCCGGCGACTTTGTTTCCTGATTCGAAACTTCGGCACCGAGGTCGTTCTTCACGCGCTGCAGCCCCTCGTATGCGATCGCGTTCCAGCCGCCGTCATTGACCGATCCGGGGGTGAGCAGACCGACGCGAAACGGTGTGGCCGGTGCGGCGGTGCTGCTGGTGGAGGTTGTCACGGTTTCGGGTGCCGCCGCCTCCCGCTGCTGACAGGAGAAGAGTGCGAGAAGGGAGACAGCGAGCAGAGCTTGTTTCATGGCGGCGGATTTTACGGGTTGCCAGTTCAAGCGGCCAGTGGTACACGGAGGCGGGATTTGCACGTGCAGATCGTAAGGAGGGAAGCATGAACGAAGATCGCAACAACGGCGCCGAATACGAGGATGACGACGAACAGATCGAGCAGATGATCATCGAGAACGGCATCCTGCTCCATTCGCTGGCGACGCTTCTGGTGCGCAAGGGAATTTTGAGCCAGGAAGAAATCGACGCCGAAATGGACCGTCTGTATGACCAGATGGAGAATTTCGAGCAGCAGTGAGCGTGGAATTACGCCCGCCGACCAATGTTTCGATTCGGCGGACATTTCACGACCTGGAGATTTCATGAAGATGCGTAAATTCCTCACGGCTCTCGCCGTGACCGCCGTGAGCGTAACCGCGTTCGCGGATCTCTCCCCGCAGTACGCCGACTGGGGCAAAGGCCCCGCGCAGTTCCTCATGACCAAAGAGGAAACCGCGAAGTGGAAGGGCCTCGCGAATGACGCCGAGGCGAAAGCGTTCGTCGACCTCTTCTGGGCACGCCGCGATCCGACGCCCGACACCCCGAAGAACGAATTCAAGGAAGAGTTCGACTTCCGCGTGGCGACGGCCGACAAGAACTTCACCGGTGAGCCGGTCAAGGGCTCGCTGACCGACCGTGGCCACGTCTTCGTGCTCTACGGCCAGCCGAAGAACATGGCCCGCACGAGCGCCAGCACGAACACTCGTGAAGACAGCTCGAACCTCGGCGAGCGTATCGCCGTCGAGATGACCTGGACCTACGAGGGCGATCCGGCGGTGGCGATGTTCGGCCAGCCGCGCGCGACCATCCGCTTCGTCGACCGCTTCGGCAAGGGCGTGTTCCGCATGGAGCGCGGCACGTTCGATCCGAAGAAATCGCAGGAAAAGGCCATTCAGGCCGCCATCAAACAGCCGAATCTCACCGTCGCTCCGAGCGCGGCCGCGCACGCCGCACCTGCTGCCGCCCCGGTTGCGCCCGTCGCGGCTGCACCGGCGGCCGTCGTGACCGAACTGACCACTGCCGCACTGCAGACCTCCATCGATGAGTTCAAAGCCGCGGCGAAGAACCCGTACGAAGGAAAGCTCTTCGCCACGACCGGGGAGTTCGTCACCGCCGAAGGAGTGACCTTCGTGCCGGTGATGCTGTTCGTGCCGAAGGCGGCCGCCGTTCCGGCGACCGGCCTCACGTTCTTCGGCCAGGTGCAGGACGCCGAAGGAAAGCACATCGTCGCGTTCGAACAGCCCGCGACGGTCAACACCAGCAAGGACGAACAGTTCGTCGAGACGACGCTGGCGGCATTGCCGGCCGGCAAGTATCGCGGCTTCTTCGGCCTCGCGCAGGACGGCAAGCCGGTGGCGATCGCCTCGTCCGAGATGGAGCTCACGGGCGCGATCGACAAGACCGCGACCGCGGCCTCTCCGCTCATCCTGTCGAACAATCTCTATCCGTTGACCGAGGCGCAGAAGGCCGACGATCCGTTCGCGTTCGGCGGCATCAAGGTCATTCCGAAGGGCGACAAGACGTTCAGGACCTCCGATGAGCTCTGGTACTTCTTCGAGCTTCGCAACCCCGGCATTCCCACTCCGGCCGCCGATGCGCCGGTGACGGTCGCGGGCGAAGCGACGCCGCTGCTGCCGAAGATCCAGGTGAAGATCGACATCGAAGGCGTCACCGACGCCGAGAAGAAGAAGATCAAGATGACGGCGCCGCCGCGCGAGATCGAAGCGATCCCGATGAAGGGCGTCGAAGGGCACTACGGTGTCGGCAACGCCATTCCGCTGGCGACGTTCAAGCCGGGCGAGTACACCTTCACGATGAAGGTGATCGACACGGTGCGGAAGTCGTCGTACACGATGTCGGACAAGTTCCGCGTCGTGCAGTAGTCCCTGTCGTTCGAACACGCAGTCACAGAAAGCCCTGTATGCCGTTTGCCACTGTCGAAGAAGCCGCTGAGCTGTACCGCCGCGGGGAATTCGTCATCATCGTCGATGACGAAGACCGCGAGAACGAGGGCGATCTCTGCATCGCCGCCGATCGGGTGACGCCGGAGAAGATCAACTTCATGGCGAAATTCGGCCGCGGCCTGATCTGCCTCGCGCTCACCGAGGAACGGTGCAATGAGCTCGAGCTGCCGCTGATGGTCGAGAACAACACGACCAACTTCGGCACGGCCTTCACGGTGTCGATCGAGGCGCGGGGCAAAGTGACGACCGGCATTTCCGCCTTCGACCGCAGCGAGACCGTGCGGGTCGCGATCGATCCTCGAACGCGACCCCAGGATCTCGCGCGGCCGGGGCATGTCTTTCCTCTCCGCGCGCGCAAGGGCGGTGTGCTCAAGCGCGCCGGTCAGACCGAGGCGTCAGTCGATCTCGCGGCCATCGCCGGCGTCACGCCGGCGGCGGTCATCTGCGAGATCATGAATGAAGACGGGACGATGGCGCGGTTGCCGGATCTCCGCGAGTTCGCGGTGCATCACGGCCTCAAGATCATCTCCGTCGCCGACATCATCCAGTACCGGATGCAGAACGAGAAGCACGTGCACTGCCTTGCTTCGCCCATTCTGCCGACCGAGCACGGCGAGTTCCGCGTGTACGCATACAAGAGCGACATCACCGGCGAGGAGCACGTGGCGCTGGTGAAGGGCGAGATCCAGGAAGACGATGAAGTGCTCGTGCGCGTGCATTCGTCGTGTCTGACGGGCGACGTCTTTCATTCGAGCCGCTGCGACTGTGGCGACCAGCTCGATCGTGCCTTCACGCTCGTGGCAGCGGAAGGGAAGGGGATCATCCTCTATCTGCTGCAGGAAGGGCGCGGCATCGGTCTGGTCAACAAGCTGCGTGCGTACGAGCTGCAGGACCAGGGAGCGGACACGATCGAGGCGAACGCGAAGCTCGGCTTCGCACCCGACATCCGCGACTACGGGACCGGTTCGCAGATTCTGCGCGACCTCGGCGTGCGCAAGATCAAGCTGATGACCAACAACCCGGCCAAGTACGTCGCCATCGAAGGCTTCGGCCTCGAGATCGTGGCGCGCGTCCCGCTCGAGATCGCGCCGTCGCAGACGACGCAGAAGTATCTCGAGACGAAAAAGAAGAAGCTCGGCCACATCCTCGAACTGGTCTGATCGTCCGCGGCTGTGCACGTTTGCACATTCGTGTAGTTGCGTGGCGGAGTCGCGGGTATCATCCGCGCCGCAATGCCACATACCGGTCCGATTCTCGAAGGCAGGGGCGCATCCGACTACGAACGCTACGTCCGCGTTCCCGAGCTTCTCGAGCTGCAGAAACCTGTCGAACAACTCTCGAATCCGGAGGAGCGGCTGTTCCAGGTCACGCACCAGTCAGCCGAGCTCTGGCTCCACCACATCGATTACGAAATCGATCGCGCGCTTCCGCTGATCGAGAACGATCAGCCGCAGCTCGCGGCCGATCTGCTCCATCGCTGCCGCCTCATCATCGACCTGCTGCGCGAGCAGATCATCATTCTCGAGACGATGGCTCCGGCCGATTACCACGTTCTGCGCACGACCTCTCTGGGGCGTGGCAGCGGACAGGAATCGCCCGGCTTTCATCGACTGCTCGATGTTGGCAAGCGCATCTGGCCGAAGTTCACCGATCTGCTGGCGCGCCGCGGAGTGACGATTCTCGAAATCGAGCGTACGCCGCGCGAGCACTATGAGCTGTTTCGTCTGCTCCAGGCGATGCTCGACTACGACGAGGCATTCCTGAAATGGCGGTATACGCACATGCGCCTGGCGTTTCGCATCATCGGCGACCGGGTCATGTCGCTCAAGAACGTGCCTGCGGCTCAGCTCGAGGCGGGAACGCGCGAACCGCTGTTTCCGGAACTTTGGTCAGCGATCAGTGACCTCACCGGGGAGTGGAAACCGACGTACTGAAACGCTTCTGTGGCGGTCGCTTACGGAAGGATGAGAGGGAGGGGGAAGGTGCGTTGCGTGATCCAACGAATTCGTCAAGGTTTGTAAAGCGCACGATTTCTGCTTGCAAAGTGACGCGCGGAACGTTACATGGTGACGCGCATTGCGGCGGGCGCGGCGGTTGATCGAGAGACAGGGTGCCGCAGCGTTTTACGGCGCAGGGAAGAAAAGGTTTTCTTTTCCAGGCGTCGCGTGTCCAAGAGGTCGAAAGAGAGAGTCATGTGGGATCGTGGAAAAGCATTCGAAACACACGATTTTTCGGGCGTTTCTTATCGGCTAAAACTTTCGGTTTCAGGTATTAGGGTTTGGGTTGACGGTGAATAGGTCGATCTGTATATTCGCTCACCATTGCCTGACGCGGGCCGGGAAGCAGCCTGACAGCGCCCCCCTGCATACAGTTCTGCGATCACTCATCAGGGAGTTCGGAATCACATGAAAAAGAAGTTGTGCCTTGTCGTGGCACTTTCTCTTTCCCTATTCGTCGGCTGCTCCAAGGTCAAAGCTCGCATCCAGATCCGAGAAGCCAACGACGCATACGCGAAAGAAGAGTACGAGCAGGCGCTCACGCATTACAAGCGTGCGCGCGAGATCGATGACTCGAGCTTTCCTGATCTGGATCGCATGATCGGCTATTCGCTGATCGGCCTCTACGTTCCGGAAGATAAATCGCCCGAGAACGTGCAGAAAGCGGATGCCGCGATCGTCGAGCTTCGGAAGTATCTGAAGAAGCGACCCGACGACGTGATCGCCCGCGAAGCGCTCATCAATCTCTATCTCAATGCCGATCGCATCACTGACGCCATCAACTACTTCCGAGACTGGTTGAAGACGCATCCCGCCGACATCGACGCGGTGCGCTCCATCGCCACGCTCTACGCCAAGCAGGGCAACTTCAACGAGTCGCTCAACTGGTACGAGAAGATCACGCTGCTCGACTCGAAGAATCCCGAGTCGTACTACGTGTACGGAGTGGTCTGCTACGAGAAGGTGGCCAAGAATCCGCCGGCCGACATGGCCGAACGGGTGTCCATCATCGAGAAGGGCAAGAGCGCGCTCCACAAGGCCATCACGCTCAAGAAGGATTACTTCGAGGCCATGGTCTACCTCAGCCTTCTGTATCGACAGCAGGCTCCGATCGAGACGGATCCGGCGAAGCAGCAGCAGCTCGTCGCCGAAGCGGATCGCATTCGTAATGATGCGATTGCGATCGTGAAGAAAAAGAAGGCGGAGGCCGCCGCTGCCGCCGCCGGCAAAAAGAGCTAACGCGCATGTTCGAAACTACAGTCGTCGAATCCAAGAAACCGCAGGTCGGGATTCGGAAGTACCTGACGCTTCCGGTGTCGCTCGGTCTTCACGTGATCGTGATCGCCGGCATCATCTTCGGCTCCGTCTGGAACGTCGATTTTCCGACCAACTCGCCCGCGCAGGTCGCGCAGTACTCCGTTGCCGCCGCCCCGCCGCCTCCACCGCCCCCGCCACCGCCGCCGCCCAAAGCCGCGTCGTCGCGACCCGTGGAAGTGAAGCCGGTCGACATTCCGAAAGATCTGCAGAACCTCGCACCGACCGTCGTGCCTGACCAGGTCAAGCCGGTCGAAGCCGCAGCCTCCGCCGATGCCGGCGTGGAAGGTGGCGTCGAAGGTGGTGTCGAGGGTGGTGTGCTCGGCGGCGTCGTCGGTGGTGTCGTCGGCGGCATCGTGACGGACACGCAGCCGCCTCCGCCGAAAACCGATGCGCCGCTGCGCGTCGGCGGCGACGTCAAGGCTCCGGTCATCATCAGCCGTGTGGAGCCGCACTATCCGGAAGTGGCCCGCAAGGCCCGCATCTCCGGCATCGTCATCGTCGAGTGCATCATCGACAAGAACGGCAACGTTCGCGACGTGAAAGTGCTCAAGCCCCTGCCCTTTGGTCTCGATCAGGCCGCGGCCGACGCGGTCCAGAAGTGGAAATTCCGTCCGGGCACGCTCAACGGGCAGCCGGTCGACGTCATCTTCAACCTCACGGTCAACTTCAAGCTGAACTAAAACGAATTCGCGAGGCCGGCACGCCGGGCTCGCACGAGGAGGAAATTGGGTCATGGATTTGGCACACATGTTTCGCGAGATGACGGTCGTCGGTTACGCCGTCATCGTTGTCATGGGTCTGATGTCGATTTACTCGCTGTGGGTCATGGTCGAGCGCTACCTGACGTTCAATAAGGCGAAGAACCAGTCGCTCCGCCTGCTCGGCGCGCTCTCGAACCTGCTCACCAAGGGTGACTACGGTCAGGCCATCGAGGTGACCAAGAAGTACAAGGACAGCCATCTCGCGAAGGTCATTGCCGCCGGCCTCCTCGAGTTCGAAGCGTCGCGCCGCGACAAGCGCATCGCCGATCCGGAACTGGCTGTCGAAGCGGCCCGCCAGGGCATGGATCGCACCGCGATGATCACCGTCGCGGAGCTGAAGGAAAACCTCGGCGTTCTCGCGACCATCGGTGCCACCGCGCCGTTCGTCGGTCTCTTCGGCACGGTCGTCGGCATCATCAACGCCTTCACCGGTATGGCCAAGGGCGGCGGTGGTATCGCCTCGGTTTCGGCCGGTATCGCAGAAGCACTCTTCACGACTGCAGGCGGTCTCCTCGTGGCGATCCCCGCGGTCTGGGCGTACAACTACTTCCAGAACCGCGTCGACCGCTTCACCGTCGAGATGTCCAACTCGGGCTCCGAAATGGCCATCTACTTCATGAAGGAAGCTGGCATCAATGAAAAAGCTGTCGGGTAGCTCGCTCAACAAGGTTTCGAGCGCGGCGCTGAACTCCGACATCAACGTCACTCCTCTCGTCGACGTCTGCCTCGTGCTCCTGATCATCTTCATGGTCGTCACGCCCATGCTGCAGAAGGGTGTGCCGGTCAACCTGCCGGTGACCGAGGATCCCGAGAAAACGCCGGATACCGAGAAGCAGCTCCAGATCTCGGTGAAGTCGGACGGCTCGGTCTATCTCGGGCCGAACGTCGTCCGCAAGGACCAGGTGGAAGCGTCGTTGAAGGATATTTTCGAACGCACGCCCGACCGCGAGATCGCGGTCAAAGGCGACCGTCTCGTGAAATACGGCGACGTCCTCGACGTCCTCAAAGCCTGCCGCGAGGTCGGCTTCAACGATGTCGGGTTGATCTCTCAACCCAAGAAACGGCCGGGAGAGGCATAGTCACATGCAAGTCGGTGGCAGCGGTAACATGAGGTCGGAGATCAACGTCACCCCGTTGGTGGACGTTGTTCTCGTGCTCCTCATCATCTTCATGGTCATCACCCCGGTCGTGCAGATGGGCTACCTCGTCAAGGTTCCGCCCAAAGCGCCGGCCAACCTGCCGCCGTCCGCGGTGCAGGATCAGATCGTTCTTCGTCTTGCGACCGGACCTCGCGTCCTGATCAACAAGGAAGAGATGTCGATGGAGCAGTTCCCGAACCGGATCCGCGAGGTCCTGCGCGGGAACACGTCGAAGATGGTCTTCTTCGCCGGCGGCCGCGACGTCGATTACGAGACGACGATGAAGTTCCTCGATCTCGCCCGCGCCAGCGGCGCGAAGAACATCGGCATCATCGTCGAAGATCCGCAGGCGGGTGCCGCCGCGGCTTCCGCGATCGGCCAGTAACGAATCAACGACTCACGTTTCAAACGGCGGCGGCTTCGGCCGCCGCTTTCTTTTTGGGCAGAAGCGACGCGAGCTTCGCATCGATGCCGAGCGCGTAATCGAGCGAGATGCGTCCCGCGCCGAGCAGCAGCAGCGCAACGCTGATCGCGAGCATCGCCAGCGGCAGCTCGATTCCCCGCATCGCCACGAAAAACTTGATCGCACTCGGCGGAACCTCGTACAACGCATCCGGCAGTTGCACGATGAACGCGGCGACGAACATGGTCACGGCGAGGAGGAGCGCATCGATACGCGTGAGCAGCCCGAGGATGAGCAGGACCGCGCCGGCGAGCTCGCCCCACGCGGCGACATGCCCGAAGAACGTGGGGATGCCGTAGTTCGCGGCCATGTCGGCGGCGAACGAGGAGGCGCCCCCCTCCCCGGCGATCTTGGACCAGCCGTGGGGGAGGAAGATCAGTCCCGCGGAAACACGCAGCGCGAGCGCGGCGACATCAGTGCTGAGCCTCGGCATCATCACTCCTCGGGTCGAACGTTTGGACGATGGGCGCGCGCAGCCGACGCGCTGGTCGCACCGCTTCTCGTGTTCGTGTGTTTCTATCTTGCCACATTCTTCGTGCTCACCTGGCTGCGCTTCCCGCTGGTCTACTGGTCCGGCCTGATCTCTGCCTCCGTCGCGACGTTTGTCTCGGTCGCGATTCTCGAACGCGGGAAATGGCCGCTCGGCATCTTCGTTTCCCCGCGATTCGCGCTGCGCGATTTCGCGCTCGGCACGTGGTGGGGCATCGCCCTGATCGGCGGGGCGGCGCTGCTCATCGTGCTCACCAGCGATCTGCGTCACGTCCGCGGCCCCGGCTTTCCCTGGCGTGAGCTCGCGACGACCTTCCTTCCTGCCGCAGTTCATGAAGAGCTGCTCTTCCGGGGATACGTCTTTCAGAAGCTCGCGAGCTGGAAGCGTGGATTCGCGGTGCTGTTCGGGGCGTTTCTCTTCGCCGCGCTGCACCTCGGCAATCCCTCGATCAGCCGTCTCGCATTGTTCAACATCCTCCTCGGTGGCATCCTTCTCGGGCTGGCGTATCTCGCGTACCAGCGCCTCTGGTTTCCGATCGGCCTGCATCTCTCGTGGAACCTGATGAGCGGTCCGATTCTCGGCCACGAGGTCAGCGGCTACGAAGCGCTGCGGACCGTCCTCGTCACGCGCGGCGACGGCCCGGTCTGGATCACCGGTGGGAACTTCGGTCTGGAAGGCAGCGTCTGGGCGACGGTCGCTGAGCTCGTCGCGATCGCACTGCTCGCGCGCCGGCATATCATCCGCCGCAGAATTTCACCCGCGGGCTCGGACGTTTGAGCTCGCGATAAGAAGGAGTCACTCACCAGTGAAAGAGATCGTGATCGTCGACGGCGCTCGTACGCCGATGGCGGAATACAACGGACACTTCAGCGACATCAGCGCGATCGACCTCGCGGTCATCGCATCGAAAGGCGCGCTCGAGCGCAGTGGCTTCGCCGGCGACGAGATCGATCACGTGATCGTCGGCAACGCGCTGCAGACTTCCGGCGACGCCATCTACGGCGCGCGTCACGTCGGACTCAAGGCGGGTGTGCCGAAGAGCGTTCCGGCGCTGACCGTCAATCGCCTCTGCGGTTCCGGCATTCAGTCGATCGTCAACGCCGCCGAGCAGATTCAGCTCGACGAAGCGACGAGCATTCTCGCCGGTGGCATGGAGAACATGTCCCAGGCGCCGTTCGTCGTACGCAACGCGCGCAAGGGTCTGAAGCTCGGACAGGGCGCGCTCGAAGACTCGCTCATGGTCGCGCTGCTCGATACCTACGCCGGTTTGTACATGGCCCAGACGTCGGACAACCTCGCGCGCAAGTACGACATCTCGCGCGACGAGCAGGACGAGTTTGCACTGAGCAGCCAGAAGCGCGCGGCCGACGCGGTCGAGCGCTTGAAAGAAGAAATGGTTCCGGTTCCGGTCGGACGCAAAGGGGAGCTCTTCACCGAAGACGATCACATGCGCCCCGACACGACGAAGGAAGTGCTCGCGAAGTTGAAGCCCGCCTTCGCGAAAGACGGCTTCGTCACCGCCGGCAATGCGTCCGGTATCGTCGATGGTGCGGCAATGCTCGTCGTCTCCACCGCGGAGAAGGCGAAAGAGAAAGGGAAGCAGCCGCTCGGACGCATCGTCTCGTGGGGCATCACGGGTTGCGATCCCGAGATCATGGGCATCGGCCCGGTGCCGGCGACGCAAATCGCGCTGAAGAAGGCCGGCATGAAGCTCGACGATCTCGATCTCATCGAGATCAACGAAGCGTTCGCGGGACAGATCCTCGCGGTATCGAAAGAGCTCGGCATCGATCCGTCGAAGCTGAACGTGAACGGCGGCGCGATCGCGCTCGGCCATCCCCTCGGCGCCTCCGGCACGCGTCTGCTGCTCACGCTTCTCTACGAGCTGCGCCGCCGCAAGCAGCGTTACGGACTCGCATCCGCATGCATCGGCGGCGGGCAGGGCATCGCCATGATCGTGGAGAGCCTCGCCTGACCGCGGACGAACCGTCATTTGACCGATTTGATCTGTCCTTCCTGCCGCGCTGCTCTCGTGGAATCGGGAGCAGCGCTGGTCTGTCCGCAATCGCATCGCTGGCCTCTGGAGGGAGGGATCGCGGACTTTTCGGGCGGGCGCTACTACGATCAATTCGATCCCTCTGATGAATTGCAGGCGGCGCACCTGGCGGGACTCGACCAGGAGGTCGATGGTTCGCGACGGCGTATTCACGATTTCTACGGTCCACTGCTCCGGAAAGAAGGCTCTCCGCTTCGCGTGCTCGACTCCGGGTGCGGGAACGGGATCTCTGTCGACATCCTCTCCGACCTCGGCTTCGAGGCATGGGGGAACGATCTCTCGGCGCTGCGCAAATGGCAGTGGCGCGAACGGCGCCGGCGCGAGCGGCTTGTGGTCGCCAGCACGCTGTCGCTGCCGTTCCCGGACGGCTACTTCGATGCCGTTCTCGCGTCGGGAGTGATCGAGCACATCGGCGTGGAAGAGGTTGGCGTGCCCCGCTATTCGGTGCGTGCCTGCCCCGACAAGGAGCTGCAGCGCACCGCATTCGTGCAGGAGTTGCTGCGGGTTCTCGCGCCGGGCGGGGTGCTGTTCCTCGATGCACCCAACGGACGTTTTCCGATCGACTTCTGGCATGCCGATGCGCCAGGTCGCCCGAGGTGGCATCGGTTGGATGAAGGGTTTCTTCCGTCGTTTGCTGAAGTGCGGCGTTACGTCGATGCCGCCGCACCTGCTGCGCGGGTCGACGCGCTCAGTCCGTACAAGCGCCTGCAATTCCGGCAGACGTCGCGTCACTGGTATGGCCGCCTTTTCGCTCCCGCGATGGAGATGTTCTTCCGCGCGATGAATGCCGCACCGTTTCGATGGCTCGCTCGTTCGCCGTTGAATCCGTTCCTCGTCATTCGGATCCGCCGGTGAGCTTCGGCGGATCGAGGCGCTTCGCAGACGAGGAAATCGCCGGGAGAGCAGGGCGGTTCCGGTGGGGCGTGAAGAAACCTCTCCCGTTCGTGCTGGCGGCCGAAATCTCCGCGCGCAGCGTCACGGTCCTCCAATGCGGTACGGTGGAGATGCGCGGATGACGAAGCGCTCGCTTGGCAAAATCGCGCTGTTCGTTCTTCTCGCCGCGGTGGTGGTGGGAATCTGGTTCTCGCCGCTGCGCGAGCACCTCACCCGCGACAACATTCGCGCCGCGGTGCAGCAGGCACGCGGCGCGTGGTACGCGCCGATCATCTTCATCTTCGTCTACGCCGCCGGCTGTGTCGTTGCGCTGCCGGCCTCCGTCTTCGTCATCGCGGCAGGCTTCGTCTGGGGCTGGCTGCTCGGCGGCATCTACTCGCTCATCGGCGGGATGATCGGCGCGTGCGCGTCGTTCGTCATGGGGCGTTTCATCGGCGCAGGGCTGCTGGACCGTTTCGGCACCATCGGTCGCGCGGTGACGAAGCAGCTCGATCACGCCGGCTTCAAATCGCTGCTGATCATTCGCAATGTCCCGGGCATTCCGTTCGCGGTGCTGAACTACGGCGCCGGCGTCGCGGGGGCGCGTTTCCGCGATTTCTTCTGGTCGACGCTCCTCGGCATCGTGCCGTCGATGTTCGTCTTCACGTATTGCGCGGATGCGCTCTTCAACGGCTCGATGACGGAAGGGGACGCGTTCAAGCGTCTGCTCGTCGTCTGCGGCCTGATGCTGACGATGATTCTTTTGCCGGTGCTGGTGCGGCGTTTGACGTCGAAACGAGGCCGGAAAACGGACGAACCCGGCTCGGCCGTGATCGACGTCGTCGCCAAGTAGCACACATCCGTGTGCACTTCGCTGTGCTAAACTCGGCGACCCGCGCGTTGTCCAGTGCGGACTCCGATAGCGATGATCGAAATCCAGATACACCCGAGCGACATCCGCCGGCGCGTGCGGTACTTTTTCTTCGACCGCCGTCGCGTGGTGCTGGGCATCGTCGTCCTTTCGATCGTCCTCGCGGGAGTCATCGGTTCGATGGCCGCGGCGCCGACGGTCATCCGCCGCGTCTACAAATCGAACTTTCTGTTCGAGCAGCGCCAGGAGCGCGCCATCCAGCGCGAGCGCCTGCGTGAGAACGTCGTGCAGATGTCGTCGCTCGAACGTTCACTCGAAGATCAGCGGATTCGCGTGGAGAAACTCGTCACCGTCTACGGCCTCGAGCGGACGCTCGGCCAGGGCGGATTCTCGACGCCGGCGCGCAGCAACGACGATCCTCTCGATGACGCGCGCCGCCGCGAGGCCGCGCTCAAGCACGCGATGCGGCGGCTGCAGGAGCAGATCGAGCTGCTCGCGCGCTATGAAGCGGAAAATCAGCTGATCGTTCGCCACACGCCGTCGATTCTGCCGCTGCCCTCCGATCAGTTCGTGCTCACGTCTCCGTTCGGCAATCGCGTTTCGCCGTTCACGCGCGCCGCCGATTTTCACAAGGGTCTCGATCTCTCCGCGCCGACCGGCACGGCCGTCTACGCCACGGCGGACGGCGTGGTCACGTTCGCGGGACGCTATCCGCTGTCGCAGTCGGTGGCCTGGTGGCGCTTCGGCAATGTCATCACCATCAAGCACGCCGATCGCTTCATCACGATCTATGGTCACCTCGATTCGGTGAAGGTGCGCTCCGGCCAGACCGTCACGCAGGGCGAAGTGATCGGCACGGTCGGCAGCACCGGCTGGAGCACGAACTCGCATCTCCATTACGAAGTGCGCAGCGATCTCGAAAGCCCCGGCTCGTATACGCCGGTCGATCCGCGCATCTACATCCTCAATCACCAGTGGAGCAACGAGGCGCTGCTGCTGATGCGCGCGCGCACGACGAACGAGTATCAGAATTTCGAGCCGCTGCCGTCCGCGTTTTCGGGCCAGTCGGCGTCGGCGAAGAGTGGTGGGAGCAGGAGGAGGGCGGGATGAGTGCAGCCGGCGATCAATCGAACTTTCCAACGATGATCATTCCGCGCGGGACGGAGATTCGCGTCAACGCGCACGGACAACTGTCGATCAAGACCCCGGGCAATCTCGTCATCCAGAACTCCGGCATCTACTCCGAAATCGAGTCGACGAACGGCTCGATCCGCATCGAAGAAAACGTGAACGTCGAAGCGGTGAGCATCCGCGCCGGTCAGGCCTGTTTCATCCAGGGAACGCTCACCGCGTGGAAAGTGCACGCCAAGCGAATCTCGCTCGAAGATCGCGCCCGCGCCTTCATCATGCTTCAGGAATCGGAGCATCTCGAGCTGGCGAAGACCGCTCGTCTGGTCGGCAATTTCCAGAACGAGAAAGAGCTGTTCTTCATGATGGGGAAGTTCAGCCCGCAGCTGAAAGAGCTTCCCGGCGCCGTCGACATGACCGGCACCGCGCACACGTCGACGCGTGAGATCCCGAACGACCGGCCGACGACGATGAAGATCCCGGCCGTGACCTCGCCCGGCGGCACCGCGGTGATGAGTGAAGACGATCATCTCCGCGCCGTACAGTCGCTGCTCGAGCGCGAAGTGACCCGTCCCGATCTCACGCCGTCCGAAACGGAGGCGCTGCGCGAAGTGCTCTTCGGCGTGCGCGAGCGGAACGTGCAGCGTGTGGCCAGCATCTGGCGCGATGCGTTTGCGGAAGTGCGGCACACGAGCGAAGGGTTGCGCACCGCGGCCGAGCATCTCGAGAAGCTCTGAAACCGTTCTGAGCCGCGGCCGTAGTCACGCGTGTGCAGTCGCGCATCGCCTGGCGTGTCGTTCTCGCATTCGCCGCCATCAAACTGGCCGTTCATCTCTACGCGAGCGGTTCGTACGGCTACTTCCGCGATGAGCTCTACTTCATCGCCTGCGGCCGTCACCTCGCCTGGGGCTACGTCGATCATCCGCCGCTGGTCGCGTTGTACGCGCGCATCGGTGAGTGGCTCGGCCCTTCGTTGCGCGGCTTTCGCCTCCTGGCGACGCTCGCCGGCGCCGCGCAGGTACTGCTGACCGGCATTCTCACCGCGCGTCTCGGCGGCAATCGCATCGCGCAGGCGCTGGCCTGCACGGCGGTGGTCTGCGCTCCCGTCTATCTCGGCATCGACTCGATTCTGTCGATGAATGTGTTCGAGCATCTCTTCTGGCTCGGCTGCATTCTCGTGATCGTCGAGATCGCGAACGGCGGCAGTCAACGCTGGTGGCTGCTCGTCGGTGTGCTGGCCGGTCTCGGCCTGCAGAACAAGCACTCGATGTTGTTCCTCGGATTCGCCGTCGCGGTCGCGCTGCTGCTCACTCCCTTGCGCCGCTCTCTCGCGAAGCCGTGGATCTACATCGGCGGCGCGATCGCCGTGCTGATCTTCCTTCCGAACGTGCTGTGGCAGATCCAGCACCAGTACCCGACGCTCGAACTGCTGCGCAACGTGAAGGAGTCCGGCAAGAACGTCGTGCTCGCGCCGGTGCCGTTCGTGATGCAGCAGTTGATGATGCTGAATCCATTCAGCGCGCCGCTCTGGATCCTCGGCCTCGTCGCGCTCTTTGCGAACGCGCGTTACCGCGTGCTGGCGTGGATCTACGTGGTCGTGCTGGTGACGTTCATCGCACTGGAAGCGAAGGACTACTACGTCGCACCGATCTATCCGATGCTCTTCGCCGCCGGTGCGGTCTGGTGCAGCATGCGGCGCTGGAGATTCCTGCCCGCGTTCGTGCTCGTCATCGCGGGCGGGTTGATCAGCGCGCCGCTCGCGCTGCCGATCCTCTCACCCGGGCGCCATCTCGCGTATCAGCGCGCCCTTGGCGTGAAGCCGGCGAAGACCGAGGTTTCGCATACGTCGGAGTTGCCGCAGCTCTTTGCCGATCAATTCGGATGGGAAGAGATGGTGCGCGAGGTTGCGCGGTACTACAACTCGCTGCCGCCGGACGTGCGCAGACAAACGGCGATCTACGCCTCGAATTACGGAGAAGCGGGTGCGATCGATTTCTATGGACCGAAGTACGGCCTGCCTCCCGCGATCAGCGGACATCAGAATTACTTTCTTTGGGGACCGCGCGAGTTCACCGGCGAGTCGGTGATTCTCATCGAAGACGAATCGAGTCCGGAGTTGTGGCAGTCGCTGAAGGTCGTCGGGAAGCGGTATCACCCGTACGCGATGCCGGAAGAGAACGCGCCGATCTTCCACGGAATCGGTTTGAAGAAAGACCTGCGCGAGCTCTGGCCGCGCGTGAAGCATTGGAGATGAAGCGCCGCCACGATGGACGGCGCTTCGAAAGAACTGCGAATTAGCGGGCGTCGAGCAGAAACTCCGCGCGGCATCCTTTGTCGACCCAGATGCCGTTCTCGTCGTAGCCCCAGCTTTCGCCGCGGACGCACATCGAATCGCTGAGCCGCTGCTGCAGCGTGACACCGAAGCTCGTGTTCGCGCGGCAATACGAGCGTTTTCCATCGCGCGATTCACAACGGAGCGTCGGCATGCTCGTCGTCGACGACGAGATCATCGAGCTGTTCGTGCCGGCGCGATAGCCGCCGACGCGGAAGTCGGCACGACACCCGTTATCGACCCAGATGCCTTTCTGGTCATAACCCCAGTCGCGCCCGAGGGCGCAGTTGCTCTGGCTGATCTGCTGCGCGAGTTGCACGCCGTACGATGTGTCGGTGGGGCAGATCGTGCGGCCGTCGTTCTTCGACTCGCAGCGCAGCGTGCGCGCGAATGCGGCCTGCGCGGTACTGCCGCCGTCGTGAACCATGAACTCGGCGCGGCAGCCATTGTCGACCCACACGCCCTCGTCATTCGTGCCCCACGATTTTCCACGGATGCACGCGTTGGCGCTCAGCCGTTTCGTGAGCGTGACGCCGTTGGTCGTATCGGCGCGGCAGGTGTGCTTGATGTTGTTGAGCGATTCACAGACGAGTTTCGTTCCGCTCAGGTCGGCCGGAGTATCGGCCACCATCGAGAAATCGGCGCGGCAGCCGCCGCTCACCCACACGAGGCCGTTGCGCCGGCCCCACGTTTTTCCTTCGACGCACTGGGTATCGCTGAGCTGGTGCGCCACCATCAGACGTCCGGTGCCCATCACGCGGCACTCGGCATACTTCCCATTCGTTGATTCGCATCGCCACGTCGCGCCGCTGTTGTCCGCGGAAGCGGTAGCGGCGAAGGCGAGCGCGAGTACGGCAAGCAATGTGTTTCGCATCGCTGGTTTCCTCCAGCGAGTTTCCATTGCTCAACTCACGCCAAATAACTATCGACGATAGCCGCTCTCCATCCACCACGGCGGAGGCGGGTCGCGTCGTCTCGGGCCGCGCATTCCGCCGAGCAGTGCGATGAGAATCACGCCGCAGACGAAGCCGCCGATGTGCGCGAAAAACGCGACGCCACCGGTGTCCTGAGCGTCCGGGACTCCGAGGGAGCCGACGCCGGAGAAGAGCTGCAGCACGAACCACAAGCCGAGAATCACGATGGCCGGCAATTCGCGGAGGGTGATGAAGAAGAAGATCGGGATGAGCGTGAGCACGCGGGCTTTCGGGTAAAGCACGATGTACGCGCCGAGCACGCCGGCGATCGCGCCCGATGCGCCGATCGCGGGGAGCCGCGAACCGGCGCTGAAGAACGCGTGCGCGAGTGTCGCCCCGAGACCGCAGAGCAGATAGAAGAGGAGATAGCGGAAGTGGCCGAGGCGATCCTCGACGTTGTCGCCGAAGATCCAGAGGTAAAGGAGATTGCTGCCGATGTGCATCAGGCTTCCGTGCAGGAACATCGAAAGCACGATGGAGATGACGTCGTAGCCCCAGTGGCCCGGAACCCAGAACTTGGCCGGGATGAACGCGAGCGTGAACAGCGCACGCTCGAGGTTCGCGCCGAGGGAGAGCTCCCAGAGAAACGCGAGAATGTTCAACGCGACGAGGAGGTACGTCACGTACGGAACGGTGCGGCGCGGATTGTCGTCTCGAAGCGGAATCATTCGGGTTTCAGCCGATCTGCGGCGGTGGCCGCGTCCACGATCTCAACAAATGTGCCGGTCCCGAGCTCCAGGCCGGCGAGGTTGGTGATGCGCGGGAGAATCTCGATGTAGAAGTGCCCGCGCGGGAAGTTCATGAAAACGACGTTGAAATCGCCCAGTTTGCGTGTTGCAGCAGACGCAAAACGCAGCATCGGCGCGAGGGCCGCGAGGTCGGCATCGATCAGCGAGGCGATATGCCGCTTCGGGACGATCCACTGCTGATACGGCATCCAAGGGCGTTCCGGAGCCAGCCAGGCGAATGCTTCATTCTCGCGAATGACCTCGCCGTCGATGTTGCACAGGACGCAACGCTGCGCGGAAGCATCGATCTCGCGTCGCACGCGCGGCGGTACGAACGGCAGCGGTACGAGCTGCGCGTGCACGTGCGGAATCGACGAGCCGGCGCGTACGCCGTCGTTGCGAAAGAGCGCGGTGTAAGGAGCGTCCGCATGTCCGCGCAGGCGATCGACGTACATCTGCAGCACCTCGTCGAGAGGCTCGAGCTGCTCGAATCGCGCATCGTGCAGCGGCGACTCGACGATCACCTCCGCGCCGTTGCTCGGGGGGTATTTGTTCGGAAAAACCCGCACGCGCCACGGTTCGCCGAGACGCGCGAGCTCGGGCGGCGTATCGCTTTCGTGTCCGGGGCAGAAAGGACAGCGCCCGTTGGAGGCATCATCGAGGAACGCGTGCGGCCGGCCGGCGCGCGCCGGTGCGAAGAGAATCGGTCCGCCGGTGAGGGGATTGTTCAAAGACCGCGCTCCAGCTTCGCCGCGAGGATGAAGCGCTGCACGATGCCGAGGACCGCGAATGCGAGCAGCAGCAGCGACATCCACTCGACGACGTACAGACCGCCGAGAAGCGCGTTCCAGCCATAAGTGAAGAGGATGTGCGAGGCGAGCGGGTAGACGATCAGCGCGAGCACGAATTCACCGCGGCCGACGGCGTCGTAATTGCGCTCGTGCCACGTGGCCTCGATCTGTGTGCCGATGTAGCCGTTGAGCATCACGCCGATCACCAGCGCGATGACGAGCTCCACGCGCACCGCATTGCCGAGCAGCCAGCCGGTGATCAGCAGTACATCGCTCACGCGATCGCAGAAGTGATCGAGAAAGTCGCCGTAGCGCGAGCTCTTGTTCTGCACCCGCGCGACGATTCCGTCGAACGCATCGGCGAGCCCGCCAATCGCGATGAAGAGGATCGCCAGCAGAAAGTGCCGCGTGAAGAAGAGCGCGGCCGCCCCGAGATTGAGCAGCAGCGCAACGAGGGAAATCGCATTCGGAGAAAACGGGCACGCCCGAGCCATCGGAGTAAACCAGCGCTCGAGACGCGACCGCCAAGGATGCATGAGCGGATAGTAGCTGGAGTCGGGAGTCGGTTGTCGGGAGTCGGGAGTCGGGAGTCGGGGCCGCCACCCGCCCACGGCTTCGCTCAACGCAACGGGGGCGGGTGGTGGTCCCCCGACTCCCGACTCCCGACAACCGACTCCCGACTCAATAAATGATCACTTCGTCGCCGACGTTGGCCAGGGCGAACAATCTCGCGATGTCGTCGTTGTGCAGTCGCACGCAGCCGTGGGAGACGTTTTGGCCGAGCTTGTCGACCGCTTGTGTGCCGTGGAGGGCGTAGCCGTCGCCGAGGTTGAGGCGGTGGGTGCCGAGGACGTCGGGGAACTGGCGTTGGCGCGTGCCGATTGGTGGAATCACGATGGCTCCGCCGCGGAT
Organism: Thermoanaerobaculia bacterium; assembly: GCA_036261885.1. Lineage (GTDB taxonomy): Bacteria > Acidobacteriota > Thermoanaerobaculia > Gp7-AA8 > Gp7-AA8 > QHVT01. The sequence continues at coordinate 1,315,447 of DATAJY010000013.1, forward strand.
GATCAATTCGCCCTGCGGCAATTCGTAGCCGTTTGCATAGATGGTGTTGCCGCTGACGGTGAGATCGCCGAGGGACTGGCCGCGCTGCAGGCGCACGACGCTCAGCCCTTCCTTGTTCGCCTGCTCGATGTAGTGCCAGTCGGGCGGCACCCACATCGGATTTTCTTCTTTCGATTGGATGCGGAAGCGGCCGATCGGCGTGCGAAAGACCTTCGTGCCGCTCGTCGTCTGGAGCGTCGAGTTGCTGCCGGTGGAGCAGATCGCTTCGAAGACGAGTTGTCCGCCGCGGCGTGCGTAGACGCGATTTTCAGCGGTCGAGACGGTGATGACGAAGTTGCTGTCGTGCAGATCTTCGATCGCGCGTTCGGTGCTGGCCATCTCGCTCTTCAGCGATGACACGGCGCTCGATCGCTGCGACATGGAGCGCTGCAGGCCGGCCAGTTGTTCCTTGATCTGATGTTCGATGGCGCGGTCGACGAGCTCGACGCGCTTCAACTTGCGCGCGTCGGAGATGGTGATCGCTTCGGCCGCGACCGCATAGCCGAACACGCCGAGGCCGAGCACCAGCAGCGCCCACGATCCGAGTAGTCCAATCCAACGAGTCATGCGACGAGTCTCCTAGTAGATGTAGACCGCGGTCTTGCCTGATTGAATGCGCGGCCAGATGGCGGTGAGCACGTCTTCCGGCACCAGGTAGGAACCGGGCTTAGCCCCTTGCAGCGGCGAGCCGGCGATCGGTGGCGAGTGAATGACGTAGCCGTTGCCGAGAAAGAGCACGTACTTGCCGAGGCCTCCGTTGATCTGCGGACGTGCTTCCGGCACCGGCTCGTTGCGCAGCGCGTACACCCATTCGGGGATGCGCCATGCGTAGTCGACCGCCTTTCCTTCGACGACGAACGCTCCCTTGACCGGCACGAACGTCCAGCTCTTGCCCCCCACGGCGACGTTGCGCGATTCGCCGATGGTGACGTCGGCCTCGCGCAGAATGGTGTCGCCGTAGAGGAAGCGCAGCTTGCGCGTCTTCGTGTCGATGGAGAGATAGAAGTTTTCGGACTTGAGGCTCGAGACGAATTTCATTCGTCCTTCGAGCTCTTTCTCGAGGTTCCCGCGGGTGAGGTCCATCTCCGCGAGCTCTTCCTTCGCTTTCCGTACATCCCGCGGCGTGCGCGCCTCCTCGGCGATGACGGACGCGAACGTCTTTGCCACCTCTTCGCGATGGTGCCGTCCGTAGAGGATCCCGGCGATCCCGAGAATCAGAAGAAGCAGATTCAGCCAGAGCGGAGGTCGTGGGAACATCCTCCGATCGGGCGAATCCTGGCGTGTTTCGCTGCGACGTTCGGGCATACGACCTGAACCATCGCGAGGCTCGTGCCAGCCCGCTGCGATCGGGAACGAAGCTGCGGAGCGCCGGCGTGTCTTCGCCGGCGTTCCGCTACGCGGTTTGCAGTTTCGGTCTCACGAACAGACGGACGATTGCCAGCGCGAGCAATGCACCGCCGAACGTGCAGACGATCGTCGCGCCGGTCGGCAGATCCCAGTGGAACGAGAGAAACACGCCGAGTGCGCTGACGAGGGCGCCGACCGTCCAGCCGAACGCGAGCCGTGTGCCGACGCGGCGCGCGAACAACATCGCCGCCACGGACGGCACGATCAGATACGAGAACACCAGCAGCACGCCGGCGATCGAGACCGACGACGTCACCACGAACCCGAAGGACGTGTAGAACAGAAAGTCCCACAGCCGTGCGTTCGGCACGTCTTCGCCCATCGAGATCGCCAGGAAGCGTTTTCGAAAGATGTAGTGAAACAGGCCGATCAATGCATAGACCGCGGCGGTCTGGAACACCGTCGTCCACGTCACCGTGAGGATGTTGCCGACCAGCATGTCTTTGAGATGCTCGGTGCCTTCCGCCGCTTTGCTCATCGACAGGATCGCCGCCGCCGCGGCGACGGCGTAGACGATGCCGATGATCGCTTCCTGCGGGATGCGCGTCGGATGCTTGTGCGTGCGCGTGATCGCGAAAATCGCGGCGCCGGCGATGGTAAATCCGAGCGACCAGAAGTAGGTCACGGAGTCATGCACGTCGTGGCCGTTCAGGGTGGCGATGGTCGCGCCGAGGGCGGCGATCTGCGCGAGCGAGAGGTCGACGAAGATCACTCCGCGCTCGACCACATGCAGTCCGAGGTAGGCATGAATGCCGGTCAGGATCAGACCGGCGATGAAGGGAGGGGCGAGAAATGCGAGTAAATCCATTGCCTCTCTAGTTCTTCAGCGCATTCACCAGCGCGTTGATGTTCGTGTCGAAGAGTTTGAAATAGTCGTCGGTCCCGCTCTTGCCGCCGCCGACGGACGGATAGAGCACCACCAGCTTCGCGCCGGTCTTGTCCGCGACCGACTGCGGCGTCTTGTGATCGAAGTACGGCTCCATCGCGATCACCGACACCTTCTGCGCTTTCATCATGGTGATGAGCTGGAACAGATGCGACGGCGACGGCGGCACGCCCGGCTTCGGCTCGATGTAGCCGGCGACTTCGAGACCGTAGCGGCGCATGAAGTTCGGCCAGGAGTTGTGGTACGTGATGATCTTGCGCCCCTTGTACGGCGCCAGCGCGGCCTTCCAGCGTTTGTCGGCGTCGTTCATCCGCTTCTTGAAATCGTTGAGCCGCGCCTGGAAGTACGGTGCGTCCGCGGGCTGCAGCTCTTCGAATTTCTTCTCCACCTGAATGGCCACGCGCACCGCGTTCGCCGGGTCGAGCCAGTAGTGCGGATTGCCCATTGGGTGCACGTCGCCCATCGAGCGATTCACCGCGCCGGTGGGGCGATCGAGGATCTCGACGCCGCGCGACACGTCGAGATAGCCGGCCGCGCCCGGGCGGATGTTCGCGTTGCGGCTTTGATCGATGAGCGGCGGCAGCCAGCCGATCTCGAGATCGAGACCGATCACTTCGAGCAGATCGGCCTTCTGCAGCAGCAGCAGAAAGCTCGGCTTCGGCTCGACGAAGTGGGGATCTTGATAGCCGCGCGCGATGGCGGTGACGGTGACGCGATCGCCGCCGACCTCATTGCTGATCGATGCGAGATCGGAGGTGGTGGTCACGACGTTGAGCTTGCCGGCCGCGAACGCGGAGCCGGCGACGAGTGTTACCGCTAGTGCAAGGATGGCTCGTTTCATTTGGCTTTCCTAAAAGGTATGCGCGCCATGCGCGCCGATCGCGAACTGCAGTTGCACGAGAAATTCGTCGAACGAAGGACCGTGATCGAGCGTGGTGCGCCGGTACTGGCCGCGCAGCTGACTGAATTCGGACGGCCAGAACGTCAGCGTTGCGGAGTAGCCGCGGTCGGTGAACCGCCTCTCGCCGAGGTCCGCATCGAAGCGGTCCGCGCGATCGAGGCGCGCACCGAGGAACCAGCGCCGTGCGAGCTGGTAATCGGTCGCGACGTAATAACCGTAGAGACTGCGGTTGAAATCCGCGCGGCGGTTGGCGATCCCTTCGCCGCGCACGATGAGCGACTGATAGATCGAGCGTTGCAGCGGCTTCCAGCGGTAGGTGACGTCGACGCCGGCCAGGCGATTGCGGCCGCCGGTTTCGGGCAGCGTTCCCTGCGCCCAGCTCGTGCCGAGCTCGATGTTGCTGTTCTCGGTGAGGTCGCGGAAGAGCTTGAGGTGCGTGTTGTAGAAGAGGTCGTTGTCCGACGTGCGGCCGAACACGTTCTCGACGTCACCGCTGTAGACCTCGCCGGTCGCTTCGACCACACCGATGGGGTTCGGGATCAGCTTACTGACGGAGAGTCCGACGTCCGCCAGTCCTTCTTCGCCGAGGAAGCGGTTGAACATCAGCGGCTGATCGACCCACGGACGCGTGTGCGTGTGCCACGTGTTGAGTTTGCCGAAGGTCGCTTTCGTCTTGCCCGCCTTCGCCGTCAGTCCCCACGGCAGCGTCAGGAACTGCGCGTAGCCTTCTTCGACGTCGACTTCCTCCGGCGTGATGGCGATGAAGAACTTTCCCTTCGCGTACGGATCGATGAATGCCTCGAATGCTGCCTCGACTTCATCGAGCTCCGCCGGCGCGCGATCTTCGAACTGATCGCCGGCGTGCGCGAGGAAGGTGCCGATCACGGAGATGTCGGGATTGAGCGCCTTCGCGGCGCCGGGAGTGGCGACGTTCTCGACGGTCCGGACCGTGGCGATCGACTCCGGCGCATTCGACTCGGCCGGTGCGGTTTCGGCGGTCGGCGTCGCGGTGGACGCCGGCGCGCTCGGTGTCGTCACGTCGATCTGCGTCAGATCATCGCTTTCTGCCGGCGGCGTGGCCGCGGTGCTCGTGCCTTTGATCGCGTCGAGCTCCTGACGGATCGATGCCGCCTGCCGCATCAGATCGTCGAGACGCTGTTCGAGCTGCTGGATGCGGTCATCCTGCTGGGCAGCCGCCGGCACGGCCAGTGCGGCGAGAAACAGAAATGCAAATGCAAAACGGAAAGGACCACGATGGTCCATCGGAAACCTCCTTCGGAACGTGCGGACGAAGCGCGATCAGGAGGCGAGGGAGGGTGGGCCGCGAACGGCGGTGGGGAGGACGAGCGGGGAGAGAACGCGCGGGTCGGGCCCCGCCGCCACGTAGCCGACGAAATCGAGCACGTCGCCGAAGAGCGGCGTTTCGATCGAGGCCTGGTCGGCACCGAATGCGCAAACCGGGCAGGGGGAGGTGGCAGCGCTTCCTGCTTCGGGAATGAGATTGTGTTGATGAAGAGTGAGCTGGCCGGCAACGACGAATGCCAGCAGCAACACGACCGCAATCCGAAGACGTGGTATCAACACCGCGGCACGCATGATAAGCCTTTCCGGAGGCACGACGCTGTGTGGAATTTGTGTCGCCGGGCTCGACTTTGAGTCACTTCGTTAGGAGATCTCGCAATGGCAGATTCGAAGGCAGTACAGCAGATCACCGACGCCGATTTCGAAAGCGTCGTCAACGCCGGCAAGCCGGTCTTCGTCGATTTCTGGGCACCGTGGTGCGGACCCTGCCGCATCGTCGGACCGATCGTCGAGGAGCTCGCCCCGTCCTATGACGGGAAGGCCGTGATCGGAAAGATGAACGTCGACGACAACCCGCAGGTCGCGCAGCGTTTCGGCGTGACCTCGATCCCGACGCTCATGATGTTCAAGAACGGCAAGCTGGTCGATCGCATGGTCGGCGCCGCGCCGAAAGCGGCCCTGCAGCAGTTCATCGACCGCAACCTGTAAACGACGCCACTACACTTCAGCGGCGGATGCCCATCAGGGTATCCGCCGCTTTGTTTTGTGCGTCAGGATGATTTCATGAGCATTCGCATCGTTCGTCTCGGCAGCGATCGCACTCCCGGCGAAGGCCTGCGCCTCGGCACCGTGCGTCGTCCGCCGCGCGGCGTCGCCAAGGAGCGGATCGCCGCCGAGAATTACTACGACGTCTGGCTGCCGCAGCTCGCGCCGAGTGCGGAGCTCGTGAAACAGGCGCAGAGCGCAACGAGCGAAAAAGAGTGGCAGGCGTTCACACGCGCGTATCGGAAGGAGATGTCGGAGCCCGATAACGCGCGATTGCTGACGCTGCTGGCGACGCTCTCGCACACGACCGAGCTCGCGGCCGGCTGCTATTGCGCCGACGAAGCGCACTGCCATCGCGCCACGCTGCGCGATCTATTGCGTGAGCACGGCGCGCAGCTCGCGTGAGCGTCGTCGCATCGCGCGAGTCTCCTGCACCAGACCGACGATCGCGGTGATGAAAAAGATCACCACCGCCGTGCAGGCGACCCAGTACCAGATCGTCGGCGTGCGCAGCAGCGCCACGAAATAGATCACGTACGCGGAGCCGGCGATCGAGAGCGGCTCGAGCGCGAGCGCGGTGAGCCGCAGCCACTGCGGCCGGGCGAAGGAATCGATCAGCGCGAGCAGCAGCGGCAGCGCGTAGACGAGCAGCACGCTCCACAGCTCACCGCCATCGCGAACCGGCACGAATTTCGTGGTCTGTCCGTTCTGCGTGCACGTCGCGAGCGGAAGAAACATCGACGCGGCGATGACGATCGCCGCACCGAGCCGTGTTTTGCGCATGCGGCGAGTATACGGCTCAACTCGCCCGGTCGACGCGCAACGCGAAGCAGCCGTAGGTCGGAAAGCGCACGTGCAGAAACGCCGTGTCTTCGCGCGCGAGCAATCGCTCGACCGTTTCGTTCGCCTTCGCCGAGGTCGTCATCGCGGCATCGACGATCTCTTCGTTCGGCGAGTAGGCGCGGATGACGAACTGCTCGCGCAGGTAACGCTCGCCACCCGTTTCGGGAAACGCGTTGCGCGCGACCTCTTCTGCACTCGGCTGCGCGAGCACGAACACGGGGCCGAACTCGCGATACGGTCCGACTCTCGAGAACGGCGAGAAGCTCGCCAGGATCAGCTCCTCGCCCGGCTTCGCGCGACGGAGCACGTCGCGACACGGTTCGCCCCCTTCGGCGATGACGCGTTTCACCGGCTGTCCGAGGTCATCGATTCCTTCGTTGCGAACACGGTCGAGAAAGGCGGCGGGAAGTGCGGCGACGGTCACGTTCATGCACGTGAAAACACGCCATGGAGGATGCGCGTTCGCGAAACTTCGCGGTACGCTCGATCGTTCCAGACGCATGCGACACATCGCGCTCGCCGTGACTCTCCTGTTGACGTCCGCTGTCTCCGCCGCGGAAGTGAAAGGCGTCGTACGCGGGGCCGGAAACGCGCCGCTGCGCAATGCACACGTTTACGTGTACGCCGCCTATCCGAAGAGCGGCGTCTCGACGATCTGTCCGAACTGCTATCGCGACTGCGGCAAGCGCGAGGCGACCGGCGCCGACGGCACCTTCAAGCTCGTGAAGCTCGACGACACGCTGAAGTTCGAGTTGCTCGCGGTGGCGGATGGATACGAACCGCAATTCGTGAAGACCGACGGCGCGGATGTCGTCGTGACGTTGAACGCGCGTGCGGCCGGCGATGCGGAGCGGTTGATCACCGGGGTCGTCGTCGATCCGAAAGGAAAAGCGGTCGTCGGTGCGGTGGTCGAGCCGGGTGGCGTGCACATGCCGCGCACGCTGCCGAACGGCAACACGGTCTACTCGGTCGGCTACGGGAAGATCCCCGGACTCGAACTGCTCTCGGTGACGAATGACGAAGGGGAGTTCGCGCTGAAGATCCCGGATGGCGCCGGCAAGCTCGACGTGCGCGTGACCGCCCGTTCGTATGCGCCGAAGATCGAGCGCGAGCTGCTGCCGAAACAACCGAAGACGATTCACGTCGCCGAAGGTGCGTTGCTCGAAGGACAGGTGCTGCGCAACGGCAAACCGGTGGCAGGAGTGCCGGTGAAGTTTTCGCAGCGCGATCGCCGCTCCTCGAACTTCCTCGGTTTCACCGAAATCGGCACCGACGAGAAGGGACGTTTTGCGATGCCGAACCTCGGCACCGATCTCGAACTGGTCGTCTCGGTCGCGAAGGGGAGTCTCGCTGGCGGCGTCGTGCATCCGAAAGTCGTGAAGACCGGCGGGCCGAAGTCGATGACCCACATCGGCACGCTCGAAGTGACGAACGGGCGCAAGGTGAGCGGCATCGTCAGCGGCGCCAGGCGTCCCGAAACCATTTACCTGACCAACGTCCGCTCCGGTGAGTCGTGGACGGTGAAGCTCGCGGAGAGCGGCGCATTCGTCTTCGATGACGTGACGAACGGCGAGCTGCGTCTCGGCAGTCGTGGCGTCGTCCTCTCGAATGAGGAGAAGGCGGTCAAGGATCCGCGTGGCTCGCGTGAAGTCGTGCTTTCCGCGGCCGAAGGCGATCTGAAAGACGTGAAGGTCTACGTCATCGAGTAGGTTCGAAGCGCGTGCGGATGCTCGTCTTCACCGGCGGCGCGTCCCACAATTTGAAGAGACGCAGCCACGGATGTCCGGCGACGCGCTCGCGAAAGTAGCGTTCGTGCTCCCACTCCACTTCCGCCATTCCGAGGATGCAGTCGATCATCGCCTGCTGACCGCAGGCGTCCGCGTACGTGGCCGCCACTTCGTATTCGACGATGTTGCTGCGCTCGAGCTTGCCTGCGCCGTACATCGGCAGGAACCAGCCGGTGAGATGGCAGGAGAGGCCGAGGACGCGGCCGATGGTCCAGAAGATCGCTTCGCGAACGGGATTTCCTTTCGCGTCGAGTTCGGCAAGCAGCCCGCGCACGATCTCGCGGTGATGCCATTCCTCCGACTCGATCTGGCGGATGCGGGTGCGCTCGCTCTCGTCTTTGACGCTTTTCCAGTGACCGCGATAGGCGAAGCCGGCGGCCAGCTCGCCGCTGAATGCGCCTTGCAACTGGCGGATGAGCCTGCGGCGGGCGTCGACAGAATCGGTGGGTGCGTCGGCAGCGACGGGGAGCGAGGCCATGCGGAGAAACATCGTACGCGGTCAGGCGGAATTCGTCACCGCGCGCGGTGGTTTGGCTTCGTGATTCAGTGATTTGCAGCTCGAGACGCGGAACCCCCGTTTGAATCTCCAGAGGCAGCACGGAAAGGAGATTCACCGATGAGAACGTCCGGAAACGTGAAGTGGTTCAACGACGCCAAGGGCTTTGGCTTCATCACGACCGAGAATGGTGACGACGTGTTCGTCCATTTCTCGGCCATCCAGGGTGGCGGTTTCCGCTCCCTCGCGGAAGGCGCAGCAGTCGAGTTCGAAATCGTCCGCGGACCGAAGGGTCTGCAGGCGGCGAACGTCACCGCGGTCTAACGCGCTTCAACACGCTTGAAGCTCGAGGGCAGGAGAAATCTCCTGCCCTCTTTTTTTCCATGCCCTCTGTTTTTACTCCAGTGAATCGCATGCGGAGGTGACGATTTGGGTCGACCACAAGCATCAGTCGTAAAACGTCAGCGCGAACAAGCAAAGCGCGAAAAGGCCGCCGAAAAGGCCGCGCGCAAAGAACAGCGCAAGAATGACAAGGGCTCGCTCGACGACATCGATATGGATGAGATCGTGCGGGAAGGCGTCATTCGCGAGTAAGCCGGCACGGCCACCTGAAGTTCTGTCCGCGACCAAACGCTCTCAGACCGCCTCGGTCTGGGAGCGTTTTCATTTTTCTGCGAGACCTACGATGCGTGGACCGGACCATGCCGAATGCCGATCCGATTTCCGATGTCCGAGGGGCGAGAACGCGGCTCACGCTGCCGTCCCCCGTCTTCGTAGAGTTTCGAGACAGCGGCGGTACTCTCGATGTCGGAGGGCATATGGACCGCCAGCAGATCATCAAGGTTCTCGACGCACTCGCGAATGGCAGCGATCCCGCCACCGGCGCGGCCGTCACGCTCGAGGTATTTCAGTCCGCCGATACCGTTCGCGCACTCTTCAATGCGATCACGCTGATTCGTGAGGCCGACTCCGCGAAAGAGGGAAAGCGTCGCGGCCCCAGCCACACGTTCGATTCGGCCGGCACTCCCTGGAGCAAGCACGAAGACGCGCGCCTGCGCCAGGAGTTCGAGCAGAAACTGAGCGTCGCGCAGATCGGATTGCAGCATGGCCGCTCCTCCGGCGCGATCAAGATGCGTCTGATCAAGCTCGGCCTCGTCGATCCGGCGACGACCAAGCCACCCGGCAAAGACGCGAAGATCGCTTCGTGAGGGAGCGCACACCGCCGTTGTTCGTTTGTACGGGTTGCATCTGACGATCCGCGCCTGAGTTGTGCGACCATGCGCGCCGTCCGTGCGGCAACACCACCTCGAGGGCGAAACGATGGCGACGATCGACGATTCGGATTCGCAGCGCTTCTACCACGGCACGAAGGCCGACCTGAAACCGGGAGACCTGATCGGACCCGGGTACAACTCGAACTACGGCAGCAACAGAAAAGCGGGCTACGTCTACCTGACCGCCACGCTGAATGCCGCCACCTGGGGCGCCGAACTGGCCCTCGGCGAAGGCCGCGGCAGAATCTACATCGTCGAACCGACCGGCCCGTTTGAAGACGATCCGAATCTGACGGACCGGAAGTTCCCCGGCAATCCGACGAAGTCGTACCGTTCCCGCGATCCGCTGCGGGTCGTCGGCGAGGTCACCGATTGGGAAGGGCACACGCCCGAAGAGCTTCAAACGATGCGAGACCACATCGAGCGCCTCAAACAACTCGGCATCGAGGCAATCGAAGACTGAGTTGCTAGCTGGTGATGGTCGTGTCTTTGTACTCGACCTGCAGCGTCACGTTCGGCGTGACTCCGGCCTCGCGTGCGCGGGCGAGCAGATAACGTCCGGATGCGGCGATGTAGAGACGTTGGGACCAGAACTCGGCGAGCGCCGCGTAAGCGTTTCCGATCGTCGCCGGCGCGGATGGCGTGGTCATGAGCGCGCGCAACTTCGCGGCACCGCGCACGAACGACGTCAGTCGCGAGCGCAGTTGCGGGTAGCCGTCGCCCACGCACCAGAGGAACGACGCCGGCAGTGCGCGTTCCTCGAGCAGGATCAACCCGCTCCTGATGGCGCGTCGCAGCAGACCGAGCGAATTCGCCGGCGCGCCGGAGAGCCAGCGTGTCCACGGATCGGTGTACACCCGCGCTCGCGCCTCGAACGTGCGTCGTTCGTCGAATGTGCTCATGTACGGCATCGCGGCGGCGAGCGGTTCGCCCCACTGGCCGATCTCTCCGAAGCGGCCGAGGGTTGCCAGAAGCGTGTCGCGCTCGAACAACAGCTGCACGCGCAGCGTTCCTTTGTGTCCGAGGGCCTGTTCGAAGAGCGCTGGGTCGGGGACGCCGATGTCCCACATCGCCGCGAAGTCGAGCACGCGCGCGAGATCCTCCTCGGAGATCGCGTTGCGTTCGAGCAGCACCGCGTATTGCAGGCCGTAATCGAAATCGAGGGTCGTCGGCGCGCTCCTGAATTCGCTCATCTGCGCCTTGAGATCGACGATCCATTCGAAGTCGTTCTGCGGGATGTTCTTCTCGTCGTAACGGCGCGTGCCTTTCGAGGTGATGAACGTGAACCCGTCGAGCGAGGTGCGCGTCGACTGCGAGAAGACGCTCTGATCCTTCGCCGAGACCTGCAGCCATTTGCCGATGCCGAGGGAGAAGCCGAAGGAGGCGCGGCGCGTGAAGGTCGATTCGTTGAGATAGCGGATGAGCGCGCGCGCGTTGACGTCCTGCCGCAGCGCGCCCGCGATCGCATCCCAGTCGCCGTGGATCGCATGCGCGTAGTCCTCCGCGAGCTTGCTGTCGTCGAGGAGGATGTAATCGGCGATCGCGCTGTTCTCGTCGATGCGCGCGTACTCGTACGCGAAACCGGTCATCGCCTTCCAGCGCAGCAGCGATTCGAGTTTCGCGTGCAGCTTCGACTTCACGCTCTTGATCGCCGCCGTCATTGCATCCTTGTCGGCCGCTTTCGCCACCAGCGCCTCGAATGCCGGCTCGAGCGCGTCTTCGATTTCCTGCACCGCGCTGACGTCGATTCCTGCTTCGAGCTCGATGCCGAACGTGTGGTCGTTCGATTGCGCCTTCTTCACGGCGATGCGGAAATGCGCGTCGGGCGTGCGCGAGATGACCACGGAGAACTGATCGGTGACGCGCACCGAAGCCGTGGCACTCAGTCCGGAGTCGAGCCGGATCGCCACCGGCACGCGTTCCGGCAGCCCGGCGAAGATCTCGTTGAGCTTGTCGCCGATGATGTCCGACCAGCTGATGGTGAGCTTCGCCGAGAGCGAGCCTCCGACCTCCATCGTGAGCGCTTCGCCCGGCGCGAGCTTCTTCACGTCGTCGAGCGAGAGGAGGGAACGGGGAGAGGCGAGATCGCTCGTCATCGCCGTCAACGCGCGATCGGTCGCACGATGCACGCGATAATCGGCGAGCACGATGTCGGTGCTTCCCTTCGCCCCGGCCATCGATACCTTCGCGGACGCGTCGAGGCCCGCGCTCAGTTTGTATTTGATCCACGCGGACTGCAGGTCGAAGGTGATGTGCGGTGCGTTGCCGCTCGCGAAGACGCCGTCTTCGTCTTTGTCCTGCGGTCGATTGAGCACGCGCACGGCGAGCTGCGTGCTCGGCGCGAGAGCGAGCTCGCCGAGCTTCGCCGATTCCTTCAGTTTCGTCTGCAGCAGGGAGTCTCCGACCTGCGAGAGGGCGCGGTCGTGCAGCGCGTCGCGAAGCACGTCGAGATCGACGCTGAGCTGTGGCATGGCATCGAGAATAGCACCGCTATACTCGTCTCCAGGTCCGTTGTGCCACACCCCCGCATCTCAGTTTTGCTGCCCGTACTGAACGGCGAGCGCTTCCTCGATGAAGCGATCGGAAGCATCGTCACGCAGGACTTCCGCGATCTCGAATTCATCCTCGTCGACGATGCCTCGACCGACGGTTCGCTGCGCATTCTCGAGCAGTGGGCGGCGCGCGACTCCCGCCTCGTCGTGCTGCGCAACGAGCAGAACCTCGGCGCATCGGCCTCGCTCAATCGCGCCCTGGCGGTGGCGCGCGGGGAGTACATCGCACGCCAGGATGCAGACGATGTTTCGGAGCCCGGACGTCTGCGCGCCGAGGTGGAGGTGCTCGACGCTCATCGCGACGTGGTGCTCGTGTCGATGAACTATCACGTCATCGACGAACGCGGCACGATCCTGCAGACTACGCGGCGCGATCATCCGCCCGAGGTCGTCGAATACCTGCTGCACTTCAGCAACGCCATCGGCGGACACACGCAGGTGATGTATCGCCGCGACGCGATTCTCGCGGCCGGCGGGTATTCGGCGGAACTGCGCGCCTCGCTCGATTACGAGCTCTGGACGCGCCTCATTCGGCATGGGCGCTTTCTGGTGCTGCCGCAAGCGGGGATGCGCTATCGCCTGCACGACGATCGCATCACCGTGCGCGACGGCGCGTATCAGCGGCACGAGTCCTGGAGTGCGACGCATCGCATGCTGACCTCGTACCTCGGACGCACGATCTCCGACGATGAGCTGCGCGCGGTGGCGACCACGTGGAGACGAAGCGTCTCCGCGACACGACCCGATCTCGCGCATGCGATCGCGCGCGAGGCCTATGACGTCTTCACGCGCGACCACGCGTCATCCGTTCTGCAGCGCTCTGCCCGTGAAGCGACCGCCACCCGCTTCGCCGAAACGGCCATGACGCTGCTGCGGCATCTGCAGGTTCGCCATGCGCTTCGACACGTCGCGTATTCGCTGCAGTGGGATCGCCGCAGCGTATTCCGCGTCGTGGGGCGCGCGCTGCGCTCTCCCCGATTCGCCCCGGTCAGTTAGAAGCCAGTTAGAAGAGTCTTCGTCCCGATGCCTGCTCTTCGGCGAGCAGATCGAGGAACTGCGCGCGCTTGATCTCGCGTGCGCCGAGCGCTGCCATGTGCGGCGTCATCACCTGGCAGTCGAGGAACTTCGCACCGCGCGCGCGGAGATGCTCGATGAGGAACAGGAGCGCCAGCTTCGACGCGTCCGGCTGCCGGTGAAACATCGATTCGCCGGTGAACGTGCCTCCGGCGTCGACGCCGTACAACCCGCCGGCGAGCTCCTCGCCGTTCCACACCTCCACGCTGTGCACGTCGCCCGCGGCATGCAGGCGCGTGTACGCCGCGATCATGTTTTCTCCGATCCAGGTGCCGTCCTGATCGGGACGCTGCGTCTCCGCGCACGCGCGAATGACCGATGCGAAATCGCGATCGATCGTGAAGGTGAACGGCGCCGACTTCTGTCGTTTGCGCAGCGAGCGCCCGACGTGCAGCTCCTCGAAGAAGATCACCGCCCGACGACGTGGCGAGAACCACGGCAGCGGCAGACCGGGATGCGGCCACGGAAAAATCCCGCGCCGATACGCCTCGCGCAACGTCTCGGGACGAAGATCTTCGCCCATCGCAACGACGTCGCTCGGCGCGTAGCGGGGATCGGGGAAGATCGACATGAACCGACTATACGGAAGGCAGCGAGAGAAAACGTGCACGCCCTGGAGCGACATCCGCCTTCAGGAAGGCGTCAGTATCGCAACCGCAACTCGTCGTTCTCCGCGTCGATCGTCACCGTGCCGCCGTCGGCGAGATTCCCGAACAGGATTCCGTCGACGAGCGGCTCCTTGATCTTCGAGGTGATCAGGCGCGACATCGGGCGGGCGCCGAAGGAGCGGTCGTAGCCGTGTTTCGCGAGCCACGCGCGTCCGGCGTCGGTGAGGGTGATGGCGACGTTTTTCGCGGCGAGCTGGGCGCGCAATTCCGCGACGAACTTCTCGGCGACCTGCTGCATCGTCTCGAAATTGAGCGGCTCGAAGGCGATCCAGGCATCGAGGCGATTGCGGAACTCCGGTGCGAACGTCCGCTCGATGGCGCCGCGGCCGCGGCCGCTCTGCGCGTTCTGCATGAAGCCGGGGGAGTTGTCGGTCATCTCGCGGCCGCCGGCGTTCGTGGTCATGATCAGGATCACGTTGCGGAAGTCGGCCTTCTTGCCGTTGTTGTCGGTCAGCGTGGCGTGATCCATCACCTGCAGCAGGATCGAGAAGAGATTCGGATGGGCCTTTTCGATTTCGTCGAGCACGAGCACCGCGTACGGCGTGCGCAGGATCGCATCGGTGAGGAGGCCGCCCTGATCGAAGCCGACGTATCCCGGAGGGGCGCCGATGAGGCGCGAAACTGTATGGGGCTCCATGTATTCGGACATGTCGAAGCGAATGAACTCGATGCCGAGGGATTGCGCGAGCTGCTTGGCCAGCTCGGTTTTGCCGACGCCGGTCGGGCCGCTGAACAGGAACGATCCGATCGGTTTGTCGGGATGCCCGAGTCCGGAGCGCGAGAGCTTGATCGCGTTCACGACCTGCTGGATGGCGTGTTCCTGTCCGTAGATCACGCGGTGCAGATCGGACTCGAGCGCGCGCAGCCGATCCTTCTCGGAGACCGCGACCGTGCGCGGCGGAATCCTGGCGATGCGCGAAACGACGGTCTCGACGTCGTGGATGTCGATCACGGAGTCGGTGATGCCGAGCATCCGCGCGCGCGCGCCCGCTTCATCCAGCACATCGATGGCCTTGTCGGGCAGATGGCGGTCGTGAATGTATTTCGCCGATAACTCGGCGGCGAGCTTCAGCGCCTCGGGCGTGAACTTCACGCCGTGGTGTTCCTCGTAGTAGCCCTTCAGCCCTTCGAGGATCTGAATCGTCTCTTCGACCGTCGGCTCACCGACTTCGATTTTCTGGAACCGTCGTGCGAGCGCACGATCGCGTTCGAAGGCCTGCTTGTATTCGGCGTATGTCGTCGAGCCGATCACGCGCAGTTTTCCGGAGGCGATGGCCGGCTTGAGCAGATTCGACGCGTCCATCGTGCCGCCGCTCACCGCCCCGGCGCCGACGATCGTGTGAATCTCGTCGATGAACAGGATCGCGTCTTTCTTCTCGGTCATCGCCGCGATGACCGCTTTCAAACGCTGTTCGAACTCGCCGCGATACTTCGTTCCGGCCACGACCGCGCCCATGTCGAGCGAGAACACTTCCGTGTTCTTGAGCACGGCCGGCACTTCCCCCTTGTGAATTTTGAGCGCCAGACCTTCCGCGATGGCGGTCTTGCCGACGCCCGGCTCGCCGACGAACAGAGGATTGTTCTTTCGGCGGCGGCAGAGAATCTGGATGGTGCGTTCGAGCTCGTTGCCGCGGCCGATGAGCGGATCGATCTCGCCCTTCTTCGCGCGTTCGAGCAGGTCGACCGCGAACTGCTTCAACGGATCGCCTTTGGCGCCGCCGTCGGCATCTTCATTCGGCGCCACGAACGCGGGCGTCGGTCCATCTTTCGGGATCCCGTGCGAGAGGTAGGTGAGGACGTCCAGCTTCTCCACGCTCTGGCTGCGGAGGAAATAGACCGCCTGCGACTTGTCGGCCTGATAGATGGCCGCGAGCATCTGTCCGGTGTCGACTTCCTTGCGCCCCGACGACTGCGCGTGGAGCTGCGCGTATTGCACGACGCGCTGCAGCATGGTCGTGAGCGTCGGCTGCACGTTCGCATCGTCTTCGAGCCGCTCGTAGGTCTTCTCGATGAAATCGTCGAGCTGTTTCTTGAGGACGTCGACGTCGCCGCCGCAGGCGCGGATGACATCGACGACGTCGCGATCGTGCAAGAGCGCGAACAAGAGATGTTCGAGCGTGACGTACTCGTGGCGGCGGCGAATGGCCTCGTTCACCGCGAATTCGAAACTGGCCTGCAGACCCTTAGCGATCATCCGACTTCTTCCATGGTAACGAGCAACGGGTATTCGTGCTCGCGCGCGAGCGAGGTGGTCTTCTCGACCTTCGTCTCCGCGATCTCGTACGTGTAAATGCCGGCCACGCCGCTGCCGCGCAGGTGGACGTTCAGCATGACCTGGATGGCCTGCTCCTCGGCCATGTTGAAGATCGACTCGAGCACCCACACCACGAACTCCATGGTCGTGAAGTCGTCGTTGTGGAGCAGCACCTTGTACAGAGGCGGCTCTTCGACCTTCTCTTCGCTCTCGACTTCGGCGAGCGCGCTCTCGTCATATTGAGCGTCCGGCGGCAGCATCGACGCTGTTTTAACGCAAAATACGCGCGCGAAAAGTTCATGACCTCGACGGACTCCGAAATCTCCCGCACCGCGCGCCTCCTGGACAGACCTCTGGTCGTGAAAACAAGACGCTATTTCCCGGCCGTCGCCTTCATCGGCGGGTTCGTCTGGGATGCGCTGACACTCGGCAATCAGATCAAGCCGAGCGACCTGTTCATCCTGCTCGCCTATCTGGCAGGCGCGGCCGCGATCCTGACGATGATCGGCCGCGGCGTACAGTTCCGCTTTTCGCAGTATCTGAACTGGCTGCTGCAGTTTTTCTTCGGCGGCATCTTCAGCGCGCTCTTCATCTTCTACTTCCTCAGCTCGAGCGATCTGCCGGGATATCTCTTCGTCATCGGCCTCGCGGCGCTGCTGATCGGCAATGAGTTTCTCGAAAGCGCGTACAGCGAGCTGACGCTGTCGTGGGCGTTCTTCACGCTCAGCGCGATCATGTTCTTCAACTTCGCGCTCGCGCATCTGTTCCACAGCGTCTCGACGTTCTGGTTCTATCTCGGGACGCTGATCGCCACGCTGGTCGTGCTCGCGCTGCGACGCCTCTCACGCCACGACTCCGCCTCGATCAAACCATCCCTCGGCGTGGCCGCGCTGATTCTCGTGCTGCATGTGTTCAACGTGATTCCGCCGGTGCCGCTGGTGAAGAAGGAGATGCTCGTCGCGCACGACCTGCACCGCCGCGGCAGCACCTACGAAGGAACGATCGAATCGCCCGGCTGGCGCTTCTGGCGTTCCTCCGACAAGAGCTTTCACCGCAGCGGCAACGAGCGCGTGTACTGCTTCACGTCGGTGTTCGCTCCCAACGGCATCGACACGACCATCCGCCACCGCTGGCAACACGTCGATCCGAAGAGCGGCGACTGGATCGACTACGGCGCGATCCCGATCCGCATCAGCGGCGGCCGCCGCGGCGGCTACCGCGCGCTCTCCTACAAATCAAACGCCGCCCCAGGACGCTGGCGCGTGATCGCCGAAGCCGAAAGCGGCGCCGCCCTCGGCATCATCGACTTCGACGTCGTGGAAGGAGAGGGCGGGAAGAAGCAGAACGTGAAGTTGTGAGGGGGTTCCGTGCCTTCGGCACGGGATGAAGTGCTACGGAGCGGCGCTCGTGCTATCGGCAGGGGATCCCGTGCCTGCGGCACGGGATGACACGAAAAAGGGGTACGGCGCGACATGAAAAGGGGCACGGGAGGACCCGAAAAGGCAGGGGATTCCTGTCCTCTCCCGTGTCATCCCGTGCGACAGCACGGGATCCCCTGACTACGGAGCGGCACCCGTGCTATCGGCAGGGGATCCCGTGCCTGCGGCACGGGATGACACGAAAAAGGCAGGGGATGACACGAAAAGGGCCGCGACCCGGGAGGCCGAGCGCCGATGCCAACCTCTAGCTCCGAACCAGCCCGCCCGGTTCCAGCTCCAGCGGCTCCTCGCCTTTTCGGAAAATTCGGGCGGGGCGGTCGCCGATGAGTTTTGCGTCTTCGCCTTCCACCCACAGCATCGCTCCTTCGCGGAGGCCGACGACCATCAGGTCGTTTTCTTCGTGGAACTCGCGGATGCGTTCTTCGCGGGTTTCGCCTTTGTGCGTGGAGTTCGGGTCGGGGTCGAGGTAGTGCGGGTTGATCTGGAAGGGGACGAAGTGCAGGGCGTCGAAGGTCGGGGGATAGACGATCGGCATGTCGTTCGTCGTCTTGATCGACGGCGTGGCGACGTTCGTTCCGGCGCTCGAGCCGATGTACGGCATGCCGGCGTGCACCCGTCGGCGCAGCACGTCCATCAGGTCGCGTCCAACCAGTTCGTGCAGCAGGCGGAACGTGTTGCCTCCGCCGATGAAGATCGCTTCGGCCGCTTCGACGTCGGCGCGATCGCGGACCTGCGTGACCTCGAGGTTCCACGGCGCGAAACGCTCCCGCACGCGCGCGGTGTAGCCGTCGTGATCCTTCTGCGCGAACGGAACGAAGCCGATCGAGTTGCGGCCGGCGAGCAGTTCGCGAATGGCGTGTTCGGAATGATCGAGATAGCCGTGGCCGTGCACGATCGAGCTGGAGATGAGGAGCAGGCGCTTCATGCGCCGCGCAGTCTACTTTTTCTTCGGCTCCTCACGTAACCACCACGACAGCGGGCCCGGATACCAGTGGAAGAGCCCGAAGCCCTTGGCCACCTTCACGTTCTGCACGCGTTTGTTCGTGGCCCACTTCACGCTCGACTGCACGGTGAAGAGATACGGCTGGTCGCGCGCGATGATCGCGTGCAGCTGGTGATAGAGCTCCTGGCGTCGCGACGGATCGAGCTCCGCTTCGGCGCGATCCATGAGGTCATCCGCTTCCGCGTTGCGGTAGCCGATGACGTTCATCCCCGCGGGGGCGAGCATCTTCGAGTGGAACAGCGAGCGCGGACTCGGATCGGGATCGATGACCCAGGCCACGAACGCCGACTGGAAATTGCGGCCGAAGACCTGCTCGCTGTACGCGGTGCCGTCGACGGGACGCACCTCCAGCTGCACGCCGACCTTCTTCCACGCGTCCTGCAGAATCTGGGCGTGATCGACCGAGATCTTGTTGCCGGCCACGATCAGCATCGTGAAGGTGAATTTCTTTCCGTTGCGATCGAGTACGCCGTCGCCGTCGGTGTCGCGCCAGCCGGCCGAGCCGAGTAATGCCGTCGCGCCGGCGAGGTTGTACTCGATCGGCTGCACGTCGGGATTCGCGGCCCACGAGTCCTGCACGAACGGGCCGGTCACCGGCCGCGCCTGACCGTGATAGAGCTGCTCGATGACGGCGTTGCGGTCGTAGCACATCGCCAGCGCGCGGCGCACGCGCGCATCGGCGAAGAGCGGATCATCGAGATTCCACGCCACGGCGTTGTAGGTGAGCTGCCACACGTTGTGGAAGACGAGCGTCTCGGCGACCTTCGGATCGTCCTTCACGCGGAACCAGGTGTCGTTCGTGGCGCGGCCGACGTCGATGTCTCCACGCTCGAGCGCCTTCCACGTCACGGCGTCGTCGCCGATCGGACGGAACAACACCTCGCGGATGCGCGGCTTCGTGCGCCAGTAATCCTCGCGACGTTCGAGCAGAATCGAACGTCCGATCTGGCGCCGCTTCAGAGTGTAGGGACCGCTGCCGACGACCGAGCGATTCTTCTTGAAGTCGCCCTTGCCGAAGACGTGCTCCGGCATCACGCCGATGTTGAAGGAGAGCAGCTGCCCGGCGCGCACCGATTTGAACACGACGCGCGCGGTGTGCTCGTCGAGCGCTTTCGTGTTCTCGCGATCGAGCGTCTCGAAGTACGACGCGAACTGAATCGACTCCTCGTCGAGGATCTTGTGCAACGTGAAGACGACGTCGCTGGCGAGCACCGGTTTTCCATCGCTGTACGTCGCCCGCGGATCGAGGTGAAAGACGTACGTCTTCCCGCCGTCGAGCACCTCCCAGCGCGTGGCGAGCGCGGGAATCGGATTGAGATTTTCGTCGAGCTCGAGAATCGGGTCGTAGATCAGCTCGAGGACCTGCCGCTCGTCTTCGGTCGAATGCAGCACGTAGTTGAGCGTTTCGGGATCGGTCTCGAGGCGGCGGACGACGCGGCCGCCTCCCTCCGGTTCGACGATGCTGGTTTTGGGAGGAGGTTGCGGCGGCGGCTGCGGCGTCTCGCGTCCGCACGCGACGAACACGACGACAAGGAGAGCACGAACCACACGGCGCAGCACGTGGGGGATTCTAGCGCGTGCAACGCATGCGCGGCGCGCGCGTTGCGTTCAGCGCGGGCGCTCCAGAAACTCGCATCACCCGCTGTTCGTCTTCTTTTTTGATGCGGATGCATCACTCCGCTCCGATCACCCATTTCTCGAACGAATCGTCCGGCAGTTCGCGGACGAAGCGCGACGGTTCCATCAGGATGTCCATTCCTCCGCGATCGCGGGCCATCACCGGAAAGACGAGGTAGAGCTCCTGCATCGCGCGCGTCACGGCGACGTAGAAAAGCCGCCGTTCTTCTTCCTCGCCGGGGATGACCAGCTCGCGCGTTCCCTCGTCGTCGATGATCGGCGCGTCCTGCGTCGCCCCTTCGAGCAGCGGCAGCGCCTCGTGAATGCGGTTCGGCGGAATGCGCACGATGCCGCCGGGGACGCGCAGCGCGCGCTGCGACGGAAAGCGGCCGTCGGCCAGCCAGATCACGAACACGACCCGCCATTCGAGTCCTTTGGCCTGATGCACCGACGTGAGCACGATCTTCTCGTCCTCGGGACCGACCACCGCGACGTCTTCACCGGCGATCGGATTCGCGAGGGCCACCTCATCGAGAAACTGACCGACGTCCTCGTAGCGCAACGCATATTGCGAGAGCTGTTCGAGATCGTCGAGCCGTGCCTGGGCGTTCGGAAACTTCGAGCGCGCGTAATCGGCGTAGCCGCGCTCGACGATGATGCGGATCGATTCCGACGGGTTATGCTTCATCGAGTCGACCCCGATGATGCGCAGCACCTCGGCCACGCTCTTCATCGAGCCGGCGACGCCTCGGCCGCTCACCTCGACGCCGCGCAGAAATCGATCGAGCGGATTCCCCGACTCGCTGATCCGCGACCACACCTCGGCCGCCGTCCGTTCGCCGACTTTCGGATACAGCTTCAACATCCGCTTCCACGAAAGCTCGTCGCGCGTGTTCGTGACCACTTTCAGATACGCCAGCACGTCTTTGATGTGGGCCTGCTCGAAGAAGCGGACGCCGCTGCGGATCTCGTACGGGATGTTGCGGCGCGAGAGCTCCATCTGCAGTTCGAGCGACTGGTAATGCGAGCGATAGAGCACCGCGATCTCATCGAGCTTCTCGCCTTCGTCGCGCAGTTCGAGGATGCGCTGGCAGATGAACGCGGCCTGCTCGAAAACGTCGTCGACGCCGACGACGGCCGGATCGGGACCATCGCCGCGCACGGCCTGCAGTTCCTTCCGGAATTGAAAGCGATTCGCCGCGATCGACGCGTTCGCCAGTCTCAGGATCTGCCGCGTGGAGCGGTAGTTCGTTTCGAGCTTGTGAATCGTCGCGTCGGAGAAGCGGAGCGGGAAGGTGAGGATGTTCTCGAACGACGCGCCGCGAAACGAATAGATCGACTGCGCGTCATCGCCGACCACCATCACGTTGCGGCGCACCGCGGCCATCGAGTCGATGATGTCGGCCTGCAGCTTGTTCGTGTCCTGGTACTCGTCGACGAGGATGTGCCGGTAGCGGCGGCGCAGCGATTCGGCGACGTCGGGGTGCTCGTCGAGCAGCACTTTCCAGTAGACGAGCAGATCGTCGAAATCCATCGCGTTCGCGTCGCGCTTGCGCTCCTTGTAGCGGCGGAACACGTTGATCATCTCGTCCTTGTACATCGCGAAATGCGGGTAGTTGTTTTCGAGATGCAGCTCGAGCGGCGTACGCGTGTTGATGAGAAACGAATAGATGTCGAGCAGCACGTCGCCTTTGGGGAAGCGCTTCTCGAGCGTCTTGATGCCGAGGGAGGAGATGGCCGATTCCATCATCTCCTTGGAATCCTCGTCATCGAGGATGGTGAAGTTCGAGCGATAGCCGATCGATTCGGCGTGCCGGCGCAGCAGGCGATTGCCGATCGAATGAAACGTGCCGCCCCAGATGCGGCGGGTATCGGTGGTGACGAGCTCCTCGACGCGGCTGAGCATCTCCCGCGCCGCCTTGTTCGTGAACGTGACGATCAGGATCTCGGAAGGATCGACGCCATCCTCGATCAGCCGGGACACGCGATACGTGAGCGTGCGCGTCTTCCCCGATCCCGCTCCGGCGATGACCAGCATCGGCCCGTCGCCGGCCATCACGACGTCGAGCTGTTCCTGATTGAGCTGCTCCTCGTACGCGACCTTGTACTGCTTCTTCGGTTTCTCGGGACGCTTGAGGGTGTACTTGCGGATCTTGGTCGACACGGGCTGATCTTATCGGGATTGAGAATTGAGAATTGAGGACTGAGGATTCGCTCCGCGAGGCCCTCGACAATCCTCGATTCTCAATCCTCAATGCTCCATCCCGTAAAATCGGCCATGTCGTCTCCACGCCTTCTCGCCTTCATCGCCGTCGTCTTCTGGGGGATTTCGTTCGTTGCGACGAAAGGGGTTCTACGAGAGGTATCGCCGGTCACGCTGATCTTCAGCCGCTTCCTCCTGGCCGCGGTCGTGCTGCTGCTCAGCGTCCGCTCGCTGCCGCCGCGCGAGCATTGGGGACCGCTGGCGCTGATGGGATTCATCGGCGTGTTCGTGCATCAGATGCTGCAGGCGTTTGCGCTGACGATGACCAGCGCGACGAACACCGGCTGGCTGATCGGCATCACGCCGATCTGGTCGGCCATCCTGGCGGCGATTTTCCTGAAGGAACGCTTCGGCTTCTGGAAGACCGCCGGTCTCGCCACCGGTTTCGCCGGCGCGTTGCTCGTCGTGACGCGCGGCGATTTCTCGTCGCGCATCCTCGGCGCCCCTTCGACCGTCGGAGATCTGTTGATCGTGCTCTCGACCGTCAACTGGGCGGTCTACTCCGTCATCGGCCATCGCACCATTCGTGCGCTCGGGCCGCGCCGCGCGATCTCGGGGGCGATGCTGTTCGGCACGCTGATGCTCGCGCCGTTCTTCGTCGCGAAACGCGGCTGGGAAGAGTGGCCGCGCCTCACCGTCACCGGCTGGACGGCTCTGCTGTTTCTCTCGATCGGCTGTTCGGCCCTCGGCTACTTCTTCTGGTACAGCGCGCTCGAACGCGTCGAAGTGTCGCGCGTGGCGTCGCTGCTCTACGCCGAGCCGCTGATCACGTTTCTCGCCGCGGCCGTGCTGCTTGGCGAACGGGTCAGCGGAATCGTCGTGGCGGGTGGAGTGCTTGTACTCGTCGGCGTTCTCATCACGCAATATGCCGGGGTGCCGCGTCGTGCGGCGATCTCCGTGGAGGAATCATGAATCGACGCATCATCGCCGTCATGCTCGCGCTGTTCGCGTTCGCTTGTGCGACGCCGCAGGGGAGCGATCGCAACGAGGACGGACTGCGCGACACGCCGGTCGGCCGCTACGGCGGCGCGCTCGGAGACTCGCCGGTCGGAGTCATCCCCGACGTGACGCTGCACGACGACGCACGCAACAAGGACTACCAGATCTCGATCGAGTATCCGACGCGCGGCACGAACGCGCCGCTGATCATTTTTTCCCCCGGCTTCGGCGGATCGAATGACAGCTACGTCGGTCTCAGCTCGTACTGGACCAGCAACGGTTACGTCGTGATCCGGACGTCGCACGCCGATTCGAACCGCGTGCCGCAGGCCGCGAACGCCGCCGAGGTGTGGGCCACGCAGACGCAGAGCGAATGGCGCAACCGGGTGCGCGACGTCACGTTCATCATCGACTCGCTCGACACGCTCGAACAGCGCTTCCCCGAACTGCAGGGGAAGATCGATCACGCGAAGATCGGCGTCGGCGGGCATTCGTACGGTGCGTTCACGGCGCTGCTCCTCGGCGGAGTGAAGACGTTTCCGGGCGGCACGAGCTACGCCGATCCGCGCGTCAAGGCGGTCGTGGCGATGTCGCCGCAGGGTCCGGGTGAGCTGCGCGGACTGACGAACGAATCGTTCACCTCGCTCACGATGCCGGCGCTCTTCATGACCGGCACGAAAGACTCCGGTGTCACCGATGCGGAAACGCCGGAATGGCGTCGCGAGGCGTTCACTCTTTCGCCCGCCGGCGACAAGTGGCTGGTCGTGCTCGAAGGAGCGCGGCACGCTTCCTTCACCGGCCGGATGGAAGATCTCATCGCCTCGGTGCGCATGGAAAACGAGCGCATCAACAGCGACCCGACGCCGACGCGCGACACGATTCGTGCGCTGCCGCCGGAGACCGGCCGCAATCGCACCATGCTCTCCGCGAACGAGCGCAACATCTTCGCGCGCGTCAAAGGATTCTCGCTGGCGTTCTGGGATCTCTATCTCAAAGGCGACGCGAAGGGGCGCGAAGGGCTGGAGACGCAGACCAGCGCCGCGACCGTGGAAACGAAGTAGTCGAGAAGAAGTGGCGGAGCAGGGCAGTCGCCGCAAGGAACTGATTTACAATGCCCGCGGGTAGCTCTCACCAAACAGTGTAAGGAATCTCATGAAGCGATACATCGCGTTCGCGTCCCTTCTTGTTTCTTTCAGCGCTTTCGCGGACGACTTCGTCGTTCGTTTCGGAGGCGCGGTTCCGGACTCCTTCACCGCGGCCGTGACCGCAAAAGGTGGAAAGGTCGATGCGCTGCACAAAGGTGCGGGCATCGCCATCATCTCGAATCTCACCCCCCAGGAGGCCGCGGCGCTCGACAGCGCCGGCGGCGAAGTGATCGCCAACGACAAGGCGACCGTGCGTCTCGGCACCTCCACTCTGCAGGACACGAGTGAAGTGCAGGAGACGAGCATCACCGCGCCGGAGACGGCGATCTACTATCCGTGGCAGTGGCATCTGCGCGCGATCAGCGCGCAGAAGGCGTGGGCCGCGGGACGACTCGGCTCTCCCGAAGTCACCGTGGCCGTGCTCGACACCGGCATCAGCTACAACCACGCCGATCTCGTCGGCCGCGTCGATCTGAGCCGTTCAGTCTCGTTCGTTCCGAGCGATGACGCGCTCATCGCCGCCTACTTCCCCGGCATGCACCCGGTGACCGATCTCTACTACCACGGCACGCACGTGGCCGCGACGATCAGCAGCAACGCCGTGATCGCCGCCGGCGTCACCTCGAACGTCACGCTGATGGGGGTGAAAGTCCTCGGCGCGAATGGCGAGGGAACGTTCGGTGGCGTGCTGCAGGGCGTGCTCTGGGCCGCCGATCACGGCGCCGACATCGCGAACCTCAGCCTCGGGGATGCGTTCCTCCGCCGTGGCAACGGCCGCTTCGTCGCGATCGTGCAGCAGGTCTTCAACTACGCGCAGCGGCAGGGGATGCTCGTCGTCGTCGCCGCCGGCAACGAATCGCTCGACCTCGATCACGACAAAAACCTCTTCAAGTCCTACTGCAGCGCCGCGAACGTCGTCTGCGTCTCCGCGACCGGTCCGACGTTCTCGCCGAATGAAGCGGGCCCGTGGGAGAACGTCGACGCGTTTGCGCCGTACTCGAACTACGGCCGCTCGTCGATCAGCGTGGCCGCGCCGGGCGGGTACTGGGGCGCGATCTGGGCCGCGTGCGCCCCGACCTCGCTGCTCATTCCGGAATGCGCCAGCGGCGACTACGCGGTCGGACTCGGCGGCACCTCGATGGCCGCGCCGCATGTGGCCGGCCTGGCGGCGCTGCTGGTCGAAGACCTCGGTCACGGCCACCCGCAGCGCATCAAGAATCGCCTGCAGCAGAGCGCGGACGATCTCGGCGAGCCGGGCACCGATCCGCAGTACGGCAAAGGCCGCATCAACGTCGCCAAAGCGCTCGGCCTCGAATAACCAACAGAATCTCATTGCGAAACGGCGAGCCATCCGGCTCGCCGTTTCGTTTTTCTGGCGCACCGCTGACGGCGCACCACACGCCTTGCGGTTATCATCGCCGCGCCCATGTCCGAAAAGGATTCCGACGTCTCCATCTCGATGCACACCGAGTGGACGACGACGCTGGATGCGCCTGAAGGACTGCAACGCAAGCTGACCGAGCAGCGGATCCAGAGCGAGCAGTTGCAGCTCCTCGGTTCCGCGATCCGCGTCACCGCCGAAGGGATCGCTCTGCTGACGCCCGCGGTCGAAGCGGTCGGCCCGCGTATCGCGTTCGTCAACGACGGCTTCTGCTCGATGTTCCAGCGTCGCCGCGAAGATCTCATCGGCCAGACGCCGATCATCTTCGGCATCGTCGATCGCCAGCAGTCGATCTACGACGCGCTGCTGCGCCACGTGTTCGAACATCGCGCCTTTGAAGCCGAGGTGACGGCGCGGCGCGCGAACGGCCAGGAGTTCGAGCTGGACATGGAGCTCGTGCCGGTCGAAGACGGCGGCACGCTCACGCACTGGGTTGCGTTCCTGCGCGACGTGACCGCCGCGAAGACGCAGGTTTCTTCGCTGCGCCATCAGGCGATGCACGACGGACTGACCGGCCTGCCGAATCGCACGATGCTCTTCGATGCGCTCGACAACGCCATCAACGCCGCGCGCGAAGACAAGGCGATGCTCGCGCTGATGCTGATGGATCTCGATCGCTTCAAGGAAGTGAACGACACGTTCGGCCATCACTTCGGCGACATGCTGCTCAAGCAGGTCGCGTTTCGCGTGCAGAACCAGATGCGCGAGGGAGACATCGTGGCGCGGCTCGGCGGCGACGAATTCGCGATCGTCCTTCCGCGCACGTCGGATGCGACCAGCACCGCCCTCACCGCGCGGCGCATCCTCAACACGCTCGAGCAGCCGTTCGTCGTCGAAGCGCAGGTGCTCGAAGTCGGCGCCAGCATCGGCATCGCGCTCTTTCCCGAGCACGGCACCGATGCGCGCACGCTGCTGCGCCGCGCCGACGTGGCGATGTACGCGGCCAAGCGCAAGGAGAGCGGCTACAGCTTTCATCGCGACGATCACGAGTCGCGCACGCCCGATCAACTCGCGCTGGTGGTCGAGCTCCGCGGCGCGATCGAGCGCAACGAGCTCGAATTGCATTTCCAGCCGAAGCTGCACGTCCGCTCCGGCATCATGACCCGCGCGGAAGTGCTGATCCGCTGGAACCATCCGCAGCGCGGCCATCTCCCGCCGTCGCAGTTCGTCCCGATCGCGGAGCGCACGGGACTCATCCGCGCGATGACCGACTGGGTGCTCGATCGCGTGCTCGCGCAATGCCGCGCGTGGCAGGACGAAGGCGCGCCGATTCACGTCGCGGTGAACATCTCCGCGAAGAGCCTGCTCGATCAGTCGCTGCCGTCGAAAGTGCAGACGGCGCTCGATCGCTGGCGCGTCGATCCCCGTTTTCTCAAGATCGAGATCACCGAGAGCAGCATCATGGCCGACCCCGCGCACGCGCTGGCGATCCTGTCGATGCTGCAATCGATGGGGGTGCGGCTGTCGGTGGACGACTTCGGCACCGGCTACTCTTCGCTCACGCACCTGCGCGAGCTGCCGATCGACGAGATCAAGATCGACAAGTCGTTCGTCATGGGAATGCTCACCAGCGAAGCCGACGCGGCGATCGTGCAGACGGTCATTGACCTCGGACACAATCTCGGCAAGCAGGTCTGTGCCGAGGGGGTGGAGGATGAGGCGACGTGGGAAATGCTCACCGACCTCGGGTGCGATCTCGCGCAGGGATACTGGATCGCGCGTCCGATGCCGGGCAAAGACCTGCTCAAGTGGCTGCGCGATACGAGCTGGGGCCTCAGCCGCTGAGGTCGGCGACGATCTCGATCAATTCGCGTTGATCTTGATCTTCACTTTCTTCTTTTCCGACTCGTTGATGCGCCGCAGTTCCAGGTTCACCTGACGCCGCGTGTTCCACGCGCGGCGCGGCGTGGCGATCGTCGTGCCCGTCAGTGCGAACGGATCGGGCCATTCATTCGTGATTCCGAGTCGCGTCCCGGAGATCGGGGCCATGATCGGCAGATAGTTGAAGTGCCAGCGCGTGCCGATGGCGTTGAACTCCACCTGCCCGACATGAAAGCGGACCAGCGGATCGTCCTTCTCTTCTTCCGTCTGCGCGCGCAACACACGCATCATCGAATCCTTCGAGTAATCGGCCCGGGTCGTCTCTTCCTGGGCGGCCACGGCGGACGTCAACAGCAAAGCCAGGATGGTTGCGCTCGCTCTCATCATTCCCTCCGACGAATGAGCATGGTGCTGCGTTACGCGGTGTCATTCACTGCACGCCGAGCTCGCGCAATAACTCGTTCGCTTTGGCGACGTCGCGCAACATCCAGATCACGTAACCGACGTCGACGCTGACGTTGCGGGCGACGTCGGGGTTGTAGCCGAAGTCGTTCGCGACGTTTTCCCAGACGCGATCGAAGTTCACCCCGACGAGCTCTCCGCGTCCGTTCACCACCGGGCTGCCGGAGTTGCCGCCGGTCGTATCGCCATCCGCCAGAAAGTTCACGACCAATGCCGGATTTGCGCTCGCGGCCGCATTGCGCACGCTCTGCGGAACATCGAACGGCTCGCTGCCGGTGTGCTTCTCCAGCATTCCCGCCAGCGTCGTCTGCGGCGTTGCCCAGAGACCGTCGCGCGGCGCGTAGCCCTTCACGTGACCGAACGAAACGCGCAGCGTCGAGTTCGCATCGGGAGCGATCGGATGTCCGGCATGAGCGATCACCGCGCGGCGCCATTCGGGACGCAGGCGCGCGACCGTTCCTTCGAACTCGTCCTTGCGCGCGATCGTCTCGCGCAATTTCTTTTCGAGCGCGAATCCGAGCTCGACGAGCGGATCGCGCCGCGCATGCAGCTGCTCGACCGTTTCGTCGAACATCTTCAGGCGCTCGCTCACGTCGAGCAGTTTCGTCTGCGCGTAGAGCTCGTCGATCGGCAGCGGCAGCGTGACGCCGGAGTGCTTCACGTAGGACGCGAGCAGCGCCTTGTCGGCGGGAGCGTAGAAACGTTTCTGATCGCGTTCGAGCGCTTCCCGCACGCGGCCGATGTTGCGTGAGGTGAAGATCGGGTCGCGCTCCGCTTCCGCTTTCGTTCGCTCGATCGCGGAGCGGACCACGGTCATCGCGTAGATCAGCGACTTCGGTCCCTGCGGTGCGAGCGTCGTGACCGACATGCGCAGGTGATCGAGATAGAAATCGGTGGCGAAGGTGTCGAGCTTGCGTTTCGCGAGCTGCGCGAGGCCGTCATACGCCGCGCGCGCGGAGGGATTCTTCGCCAGCACCGCGTTGTCGGCGGCGCGCTGCTTCTCGAGCAGGTTGCCGCGACGGAACCCGGCCAGTTGTCCTTCGCCGTTTTTCTGCCGGTTGGCGAGAGACTTCGTGTCATCGGCGATGGCGATCTCCCCTTCGGGACTTCCTTTCGCCGCCGCCTGCATGGCGTCGATCCATTCGCGATAGACGGTTGCGCGCGTGCGATGCCAGAGGATGCGCTCTTCCATTTCGGCCGCGGTCATGGCGCGATAGGTGGTGCCGGGATAGCCGAGAACCATGATGAAGTCCTCCGGTTTCGCGGAAGTCTTCGCGAGCGGGAAGTAGAGCGACGAGGAGAACGGCTTGCCGTCGACGTAGGCGCGCGCGATCGAGAAATCGCCGGTGTGCCGAGGCCACATCCAGTTGTCGATCTCGCCGCCGAACTCGCCGACCGCGCGCGGCGGCGCGTAGACGAGCCGGATGTCGGAGAGCTCGAGCATGTCCTGCAGCACGTACTGCACGCCGCCGTCGTGTTGCGCGACCTTGCAGCGCGAGCCGGGATTCTTCTCGCATTCGGCGACGATCGTGGCCGCTTTCCGTTCCAGTGCCTGGAAACGTTCCGTATCGCTCGCGCCCTGCGGAACGGCCTCGCGCATCTCCTTCGTCACGTCGACGAAGCGTCGCGGCACCGAGACGCGCAGCGTTTTACTGCGCAGCTCCGACTCGCGCGTCCGGGCGAGAAACCCGTTGGTGATGATGTCGTTCTGCGGCGTGGCGTGTTCCTGCAGCACCGAGAAGAGGCAGTGGTGATTGGTGATGAACAGGCCGTCCGGCGAGATCCAGCCGGCCGAGCAGCCGAAGTTGCCGATCGCGACCGTCGCCGCGAGGAGGCCGGTGCCTTTGGCCGGGTCCCACAGTTTTTCGGGCGGGAGTCGCAGTCCCTGCTGCTGCAGCAGTTTCGGATCGAGCTCGAGCACCTGCTGCGGAGTCCACTTTCCTTCGGCGGCCTGCAGCGTCAACGCGAACAGACAGATCGCGGCCAGTTTCTTCATCACTCTTCGACTCTCCTCATTTCGGCGAGCAGCAGCTCGAGATGTTCCTTCCCGAGGCGCGACCAGACGTTGTACAGGCAATCCTGACCTTCGATGCGCAAATAGGCGAGCTGATTCGGCCCTTCGCCCCCTTCCGGTCCGTACTCGGCGCGGCTGCCGTCATCCCACTGCTGCACGTACGGCCACTTCGAATACGACGGCTCGCCCGCTTTCACCCCCGCACCGGCGACGCCGAAGGCGCTGCGCAGATTCGGAAGATCGTAGGCGACGGCCCATCCGCCGGAGAAGCGTGCTGCCCGCGGCGTCGCCGCGTTCCCCGCGGCACCGACCGAGCGTGGTGCGATGAGCGCGCAGGTGGTGCGGTTCTCCGCTTTCTGCCATTCGGTCACGTACACGCCGGGGATGGCGGTACGCGCGAGCGGAGCTTCGCGCCACGGTGCGCGCGACGCGGCCGCCTTGTCGGCGGTCGTCGTCGCGCAGGCAGCGAGGAGAAGAGCGGACAAGAGGATCGTGCGCATCATTTCAGGTAGCGCGCCAGAAAGTCCCACATCTCCTTGCGCGACTCCTTCGCCAGCTTCGTGTCGATGCGGTTGAAGCGATGCGCGCCCGGCGCGTTCTGATAGATCTTGTATTCGAACTTCTTTCCCGCTGCTTTGAGGGCCGCGATCATGTGCTCCACTTCGAGCACGTTCACATCCTCGTCGTTCGTGGTGGTGTGGATCAGCAGCGGCGTGCGCAGCTTCTCGGCATGAAAGACCGGCGAGCGGCGCCGATACTCCATCACGTTGTCCTCCGGTTGTTTTCCGATGAAGCCTTCGAACGTGTCGCGATAGCCCTGTCCCGTGTAGCCCATGCGCGCGACGAGGTCGCTCACCGGCACGCCCGCGTACGCGACCTTGTAGTCGTCGGGCCAGGTGAGGATGTTCATCAGCGTGTGAAAGCCGCCGTGGCTCCAGCCGAAGATGCCGACCCGGCCGGCGTCGACGAACGGCAGGTTCTCGACGGCCCAGTTGCGTGCGTCATGCGTGTCGTCCACTTCCGCGCCGCCGTAATCGATCTGCGCGCGGAGATCGCTGCCGTGCCCGATCGAGCCGCGGTACTCCGGCGAGACGATCACGAAGCCGCGCTCGAGCGCCTCGCGGAAGATGTGCGCGTAGTTCGACGTCAGCCGTCCACGCACGCCGCCGTGCGCGAAGACGAGCATCGGTGCCTTGCCGGTGAGGTTCTTCGGCGAGAAGACGTAGACCGGAAAGATGACCATGTTGCCGGCATTCACGTCGGTGGCGTTCTTCTCGCGGCGAGGCTTGCTCGAGGCGATCTCGTATTTCTCGATGTTGGCGATGTCGCCGAGCTTGAAGTACCAGAGCGCGTCGTCGATGGCGCGATCGGTGTCTTCGAACGAGCGGTCCATCGACGCGTCGTGCGACTTCAATGCGTCGGGAGCGGGAGCGGGTGGTTGTTGTGCGAGTGCGATCGTCGCGGTGAGAAGAAGAACGAGCAGCGCGCGTTTCATGCGCGCGGATATACCATGCGCCGGACCATGAGTGATCCCATCGAAATTACCATCGACAAAGTCGGGCGGGTCGTGATCCCGAAAGAGATCCGCGAGGAAGCGGGCATCGAGCCCGGCATGCCGCTGACCATCAGCTGCCGCGAAGGCCGCATCGAGATCGAGCCGAAACGCCGTCCGATCCGCATCGAGAAAAAAGGACGCCTGCAGATCGCGGTGTCGGTCGACCCGGGCGCGGTTCTGACGCGCGACGACGTGAAGCTCACGCAGCGGCGCTCGCGCAACGAAGGGGCGCGCAACGAAGGGGAGACCCAGTAGCGTGGCCGCGATCCCCGTCGCCTGCGACGCCACCGTCATCGCCGCCGCGCTCGTGGCGTGGCACGAGCGCCATGAGAGCGCGGCCAACGCACTCGAAGGAGCACTGGCGCGCAAGGCGCTCGTCATCCCGTCGCCCGCGTTGATCGAAGCCTACGCGACGCTCACCAGCCTCCCCGCGCAACATCGCCTCACGCACGCCGACGCCTTTCATCTGCTCCGCTCGAGCTTCTCCAGCGCAAAAATCCCCGGCCCCAGGCCGCGCGATACGTGGACGCTTCTGCGCGCCTGGAGTGTCGCTCCGATCGGAGGGAATGACACCTTCGACGCGATGCTCCTCGAAATCGCAAAGGAAGCCGGCGCGAAATCGCTGCTGACGTTCCGAAGACGAGAGCTCGAGGCGCTGGCAATCGCCGGCATCGAGATCGTCGAACCGGTGTAGCGGATGTCGTCGTCGATTTCGTAGCGCCGGCTTCCAGCCGGCCGGCTCGCGGGCCTCCAGCCCGCCGTTGATTGTTTTTCGCCGGCAGGATGCCGGCGGCCCGGCCGGCAAGATGCCGGCGCTACGTTTACGGCGCTACGTTTGGCGTTCTCAGTGCAGGAACATCGGCATGCCCATCACGTTCGCGACTTTCGGGCGGTAGGCTTGTGCGTCGTAGAAGCGCGGGACGTCGACGCGTTTTTTGCCTTCGCCGGTCACGGTGATCGGTGGGGCGGTGTAACGGCCGCCGACGATGCCGACGAGCTTTCCGGTTTCGCCGCGGCGGATCAGATCGGCGGCGAGGGAGCCGAAGTTCTTGGCCACGATGAGATCGAGCGAATCGGGTGCGCCGGAGCGCATCAGGTAGGCGAGACGCTGGTAGATGACGGTATCGCGCGTGCGCTGTTCGAGCATGCTCGCGAGCAGGCCGCCGATGCCGCCGAGGCGGCGCTGGCCCGCTTCGTTCGGCTCGCCGGATTCGACGAGCTGTCCCTGAATCGTCTGCGCCCCTTCGGAGATCGCGATCACCGCGTAGTTGCTCGGATTCTCCGCCTTGTCCTGCAACAGCATCTCGTACAGACGATCGGCGTCGAACGGCACCTCGGCGATGATCGCGCGATCGACGCCCGCGAGGTACGACGCGAGCAGGCAGGTCTCGCCGGAGTTGCGGCCGAAGAGCTCGACCACGAGAAAACGCTCATGTGAGCCGGCGGTGGTGCGCAGATCGTTGATGAACAGCACCGAGCGCGTGACGGCGCTCGAAAAGCCGAGGCTGTAGTCGGTGCCGTAGACGTCGTTGTCCATCGTCTTCGGGATGGCGATCATCGGCACCCCTTCCTGACTCAGGCGACGCGCGAACGTGAGCGTGCCGTCGCCGCCGAGGGCGACCAGCGCGTCGAGCTTCAGGTATTCGATGGTGCGCATCGCGGCGCTGGTGAGGTCGTAGCGGCCGCGTTCATCGGGCGACCCTTTCGAGGATTCGAGGTGCGGCGGAATGTGCTCGACGCGGCTGATCTCAGGATTGATGCGCGAGGTGTGCAGGATCGTGCCGCCGGTGCGATCGATCGCGCGCGTCAGCATCTTGTTGAGCGGCAGAATCCACGGCGAGTTGTCCGCGCTCGCGTCGGGGACGATGTTGATGAGCGATGCCCATCCGCGACGCAGGCCGATGATCTCGCATGCGCACGGCTCGTCGAGCATGCGCCACACGAATGCTTTGATGACCGCGTTGAGTCCGGGGACGTCGCCGCCCCCTGTCAGAATTCCGATCCGTTTCACGTCTATTTGAGCCGCGCCAGAGCCGCGCGCTCACCCTCGGGGAAGAAAACCACTTTCAGCGCCTCGTGTCGATCGAACCTGGCAATCCCTTCGTGAAACTCCTGCAAAGAGTCGAAGGTCGCCTGCACGATCCATTCAACATCGAGGCCCGAACGCAGCATCCCGAGCATCCGCTGCCAGGTCGAGTACATGCGCCGGCCGATGATGCCGTGCATCGTCACGCCCTTGAAGATGACGTTCTTCGTGTAATCGTCGATCGTCACCGCGTGACCGGCCGGCAGCCCGAGCAGCGAGAGCGTGCCGCCCATGCGGACGATCTCGAGGCCGAAGTTGATCGCCGCGGACGAGCCGGACATTTCGCACACGACGTCGACGCCGACGCCGTTGGTGATCTGTTCGATGGCCCGCTTCACTTCGGCGGGCTCGGTCGTGCGCACGTTGAAGGCGTGGAAATTCTGCAGCTCGCGCGATGCGGCCCAGCGGCGCGCGGTCTCGAGCGCATGATCGCTGACGTCGGTGACGATGACCGCCGCGGCGCCGCAATGTTCCGCGATCGCCGCCGACATCGCGCCGATCGGACCGAAGCCGGTGATCGCCACCGACTTGCCGGCCAGATCGATGATCTGCGTCGTGTGCACCGCGTTGCCGAGGGCGTCGAGAAAGGCGCCGACGCGCGGCGGAATGAACGTCGGGAGCTTGATCACGTTCGAGGCCGGCACCTTCACGAACTCCGCGAATGCGCCGTCTTCATCGAGACCGTAGATCTTCGTGCGGACGCAGATGTGACCGTCGCCGCGACGGCATTGGTAGCACTCGCCGCAGATGATGTGCATCTCGGCCGACACGTAGTCGCCGATCGCCAGCGTTCCCTCGTGGGCGCGCTCGCCGCCGGGGCCGAGCTCTTCGACGAACCCGCAGAACTCGTGCCCGTAAATGCGCGGCGGCTGGACTTTCGCCTGAATCGACGGATCCCAGTGATAGATGTGTTTGTCGGTTCCGCAGATGGCCGCGCCGGCGACCCGAATCAGCACTTCACCAGGGCCCGGTTTCGGCACCGGACAGTCGCGGATTTCGGTCCCCTGCGGACCGTCGAGAGGGGCGGATTTGACGACGGCTTTCATCGGGCCGCGGATGCTATCACGCTCGTTTTTCGACGCATCGCGCGACGAACGGCGCGCAACGCCGTATCGATCCATTGCTCGTACGGCGGACCCTCCTCGACCGAGAACGTCCGATGCGTGTGCGGCAGCTCGGCGATGAATTGCGTGATGGCCCAGATGAGCGCATCGGGGTCGCGCACGAAGAGATCCTTGTGCAGACCTCCTTCGACGCAGTGCATGCGCTTGAGCGTCTTGCACGCGTCGATGAGCTCGTGCGCCATCCAGCAGGGGCAGACCTCGTCGTCCGTGCCGTGCAGCACGAGCAGCGGAACCTGCAGTCGGCGGATCACGCTGAGCGTGTCGAAGAGATTGCCGGCGAAGAGATGCAGCGGCAGGCGAGGGAAAAGCGCGCGC
This sequence comes from Thermoanaerobaculia bacterium, assembly GCA_036261885.1. Lineage (GTDB taxonomy): Bacteria > Acidobacteriota > Thermoanaerobaculia > Gp7-AA8 > Gp7-AA8 > QHVT01. The sequence goes on from DATAJY010000013.1 coordinate 1,350,919, forward strand.
GTGACCTGCGGGAGGCTGGTGAACGTCGATTGCAGAATCAACGCGTCGAATGGATGACGGCGAATCACCTGCGCCGCGATCGCGCCGCCGAGTGAAAACCCGTACAGCAGCGACGGGATCTGTTTCGGGCGAATGCGCTCGTGGTAGCGCGCGGCGGTGATGCCGTCGGCGATCACGCCGGCATAGGACGCGTGTCCGCTGCTCCGGCCGAAGCCGCGGTAATCGAAGAAGAGCACGTTGAACCCGGCGTTCAGCAGGTGCGGAATGACTTCCGCGCTGATGGTCAGGTTCCCGGTATTGCCGTGGCAGAAGACGCCGCTGGCGATCGGTTTCCCGGCGCGGCAGTACCACGCGTGCAGTGTTTCGCCGTCCGGCGTGTCGATCCAGTGCTCCTCGACCGCTCCTTCCGGGATGCCGTAGTCGGTCGGATTCCACGATTTCAGCGGCTCGCGCGAGGGACAGAAGATCTGCGTGTGGCGATAGAGGCGGCGGCCGAGATCGGCCGCAAGCACGGCCACGCCGCCGAGGATCAGCGGAAACGCCAGTGTGTCTGCGACCGACGTTCGTTTCCTGCGAAACACGAGATTGCTCCCTGACATCAAGGTAGGTCCAGAGCAAGAGTTTTGCCGTGCTACAGTTCGCCTCCTTGAAGTACGCCGAATCCCGCGCGCGCGTGCGGTACAAGGAAACCGACCAGATGGGCATCGCCCATCACTCCAACTATCTGGTCTGGTTCGAAATCGGCCGCACCGACCTCTGTCGCGCCGCCGGTGTTCCGTATGCGGAGATCGAAGCGCGCGGCTACATCCTCGTCGTGACCGAGATCCAATGCCGCTACCGCTTGCCGTTTCGCTACGACGACGAGGTCATCATCCGCACATCGATCGCCGAGGCGCAAAGCCGGGCCATGAAATTCGCGTACGAATTGTTCGACGCGAACGGTGAGCTGCGCGCTACCGGCTCATCCTCGCATCTGTGGCTCGATCGCGAATCGCGAAAACCGGTGCGCGCGGACGCGGACGCGATGAAGGCGTTCGAGGCGTGGGGCCATTACAGCTTCATGTAGCCGCCTTTGAGAATGCCCTCGGGGTTGGCCTGGAACGTCCGCTTGTTCGCTTCCGAGGAGAAGTAGTAGGTCTTTCCCTTGAACTCGAATGTCGGTGTCGAGGCGCGGATCGAGATCTTGCTGCCGTCGATCGGATCCATCGCGATTGCCGGTGCAAACGGCAGCGAGGCGCGGAGTTTTTCATCCTCGGCGGAGAAGACGATCGGGGTCGGCGTTTCCCACGGCATCGCCTTCGGTTTCGGCGGCGGTGCCTCGTCCTGCAGCACGGGCGGCGGATCGAGTTTCGCGGGAGCAGGAGCGACGGAGTTGATCGTCTGGATCTGCGCCTGCTGTGCGGACGGCTGCGGAGCGGAATCGCACGCGGCGAATGCGCACGCGAGCAGCGGGGCCAGTGCGGTGAAAGTGAGTCGGCGCCTCATCTGTACGTCTTTGGTGCGAAGCGCGCGCCAGCGAAGCGCATCACGATCGGTTGAGGTTTGGTGCCCGGGACTGGAATCGAACCAGCACCCTCTAATGAGGACAGGCTTCTGAGACCTGCGCGTCTACCAATTCCGCCACCCGGGCAACGGGGACCGCGATTGTATTGGCAAGCTCCTGAATGTCAACTGATCTGAATGAAATTCCTCGATCCTCCGCTCGCATGGCTTGCACACCCGAAAACGAAACGACTATCCTGACGCCCGTCGCGAGTCCCTGATGTCTGCCCCTCCCGAAGCGATCCATTCCGTGCCGCCTAAGAACGAAAGCGAAATCCTGAACCTGCCCAATGCGCTCACGCTGCTGCGCATCTTCATGGTCCCGTTCCTCGTGGTGGTGCTGCTGACGAAATTCACCGGACGTGAATTCGTCGGACTCGGCATTTTTCTGATTGCGGCGATGACCGATTTCTTCGACGGCTGGATCGCGCGCAAGCGCAACCAGACGACGCGCATGGGGGCACTCCTCGATCCGATCGCCGACAAGCTGCTGATGTCGGCCGCGTTCATCTCGCTCGTGGAGATGGATCCGCATCACGTGCCGGCGTGGATGGTGGTGATCATCATCGGCCGCGAGTTCGCGGTCTCGGGCCTGCGCTCGATCGCGGCGCAGCAGGGCGTCACCATCGCGGCCTCGCCCCTCGGCAAAGGAAAGATGGTCTCGCAGGTGATCGCGATCTCGCTGCTGATCCTCGGCTACGAGCTCGGCCAGTTTCGCGTGATCGGCACCGTCGCCCTCTGGGCCGTGATGCTCTTCGCGCTCGCTTCGGGGATCGACTACTTCATGAAGTTCACGAAGGCGATCCTGCTCGATCAGAGCAACAACCGGTAGACGTCGTTCTTTCGGAGTCCGAACTTCTCCGCGACCGCCTTGACCGCGTCGTTTCTTCGCATCCCCGTTTCGCGCAGCCGCTCGAACTCCGTGCGAATCTGTTCCGGTGTGGCTTCGTCGCTTGCTTTTGCCGGCGCCGCGAAGACGAGCGTGATCTCGCCGTGCACGCGCTCGCGCGACTGCAGCATCGCCAGCACTTCCGAGATGCGGCCGTTCACGAATTCCTCGTGCATCTTTGTCATCTCGCGGGCGACCGTCACTTCCGTGTCTCCGAGGACGGCGAGCGCATCTTCGAGCGACGCGAGCACGCGTTCCGGCGATTCGTAGATCACGGTCGTGTGCCCGAGCTCCGCGGCGTTGCGATAGAAGTCGAGCCGCTCGCCCTGGCGATGCGGCGTGAAGCCGAGAAACGTGAAGGGGAGTGGTGCGATGCCGCTGGCGACGAGCGCGAGCACGCCGGCGAACGGGCCGGGAATCGGCTCGACCGCGAGGCCGCGCTCCCGTGCGAGCCGGACGATGCGATAGCCGGGGTCGGAAACCACCGGCATGCCTGCATCGCTCACCAGCGCGAGCGTTTCCCCACCTTCGATTCGCTCGATCAGCCGCAACGCTTTCTCGTCTTCGTTGTGCTCGTGATAGCTGGCGGTCGGCCGGTCGATGCCGAAGTGCGTGAGCAGCTTGCGCGTGTGGCGCGTGTCTTCGCAGAGGATGAGGTCCGCCGATTTCAACGCCGCGACGGCGCGCGGAGGAAAGTCCTGCAGATTGCCGAGCGGCGTCCCGACGACGAGGAGTTTCGCGCTCATCGAAGAGCGTAGCTCCGCGCGAGCAGGATGGCCGCACTGGCCGCAACATTCAGCGATTCGACACGCGCCGACATCGGAATGGCGATCGTCTTCGACGCGCGCATCAACACCTCCGACACTCCTGCCCCTTCGTTTCCAAAGACCAGCACCGCGTTGCGCGACGGTGGATCGCTCCGCGCACCGTTCATCGCCGTCGCATGCAGCGGCACGTCCGCCGCGAGCAGTTCCTCAGCCGTGATGGACGCGACCGGCACCGTCAGAATCGCGCCGGCCGATGAGCGAATCGCCTTCGGTCCGAAGGCATCGGCGCAGCCGGGAAGCAGCAGCACGCCGGCGGCATCGAACGCGGCGGCGAGCCGGACGATCGTGCCGACGTTGCCGGGATCCTGAACCGCATCGAGCGCGACGGCGATCGTGTCGCGTCTGGCGAGAATGTCCCGCGCCTGCGCATCGGGACGTTCGAAGAGACCGATCACGTTCTGCGGATTCCTCGTCTCGGTCAGCGCGTCGAAGAGCTCGGCGCTGAACTCGACGTCGCGCGTGATCACCGCGATCGCATTCCAGCCGTTGGCCAGCGCATCGGCCACTGCCTTCGGACCCTCGATCACGATCTCGCCGGCGTGTTCGCGGATGGCTTCGCGAACGCGCCTGAACAGAGGATTGTGTCTGCTGCTGATCCTTTTCATTAGAATGCGCCGCCGATGATACTGAAGCTCGTGAAGACGGCCACGGCGACGGCCGCGAAAGCGTCGCCGCTGTCCGCTCTCTGGACGTTCCCCAGCATTCTTCTTTCCGCATTCGTGATTGCGTGGGGAGCGGAGGCAGCGCAGTTCCTGATTTCGCAGGGACTGGCGCTGGCCATCCTCGCGTGGCTGCAGACCTTGCCGGAGTTCGCGGTCGAAGCGGTGATCGCCTGGAACGCCGGCAAGGATCCGTCGCAGACACATCTCGCCATCGCCAACTTCACCGGCAGTCTGCGCCTGCTCGTCGGCCTCGGCTGGCCGATGATCTACTTCGTCGCCGCCGGCTTCGGCTGGAAACGCTCCGGCAACCGCTTCCTGGCGGTCGAGCTCGAAGACGAACACTCGGTCGAAGTCTTCGGGCTGCTGCCGCCAATCCTCTACTTTCTCTTCATCTGGTGGAAAGGCTCGCTGACGATGTGGGACGCGTTCCCACTCTCGTTCTTCTACTTCCTCTATCTCTGGGTGCTCTGGAAGATCCCGCCGAAAGAAGAGACCGAGGAGTCGCTCGAGGATGTGGCGACCGTGCCGCGCAAGATCCTCGCGCTCGAGCCGCGCCTGCGCAACGCCGCCATCTGGGGTCTCTTCGTTTCGGGCGGCATCCTGTTGTTCTTCTCTGCGCACCCGTTCCTCGAATCGATGCTGGCGATCGCGGCGTCGATGGGCGTCTCCACGTTCGTCTTCGTGCAGTGGGTGGCCCCGTTTCTCTCCGAGTTTCCCGAGAAACTGAGCGCATTTCACTGGGCGCGCAAAGTGACCATGGCGCCGGTGGCGCTGATGAACATGGTCTCGTCGAACATCAACCAGTGGAGCATCCTCTCGGCGATGATTCCGATTCTCTTCGTGATCAGCTCCGGAGAGATCCGCCCGCTGCCGTTCGATGAGTTCCAGCGTCACGAGATTCTGCTGACCATCCTGCAGTCGCTGCTCGGATTTCTGCTGCTGCTCAACCTCCGCCTGGTGATGTGGGAAGCGCTGATCCTCTTCGTCTTCTGGGCCGTGCAGTTCTTCGTCCCGCACGTTCGCGAGGAGATGGTGTACGTCTACCTCGGGTGGTGCATCGTCGAAGTCGTGAAGCTCCTGATTGCACGTCAGGCACCCGCGGCCTGGGTCGGTTTCCGCAAGACGTGGGCTTCGCGTTTTGCGACGCCAGCCGAAGGGTGATACAAGTCTCGGTTCCGGAATGACGGCTACTCAATCGACGATCCGCTTTGCCGACCGCGTCACTGCGATGCAGGAGTCTCCGACGCTGGTCGTGCTCAACAAGGCCACCGCGCTGATCGGGCAGGGGGTCGACGTCGTCGACTTCGGACCGGGCGAGCCGGACTTCGCGACCCCGCGTGCGATCGCCGAAGCGGGGAAGCGGGCCATCGACCGCGGGTTCACCAAATACACGAACGCCAGCGGCACGAAAGTGCTGCGCGAAGCGATCGTCGCGCGCTACAACACGCGCTACGACCTCTCCCTCACGCAGGAGAACGTCATCGCCGGCAACGGCGGCAAGCAGGAGCTGTTCAACCTGGCCCTGGCCCTCGTCAGCGAAGGCGACGAGGTGATCATCCCGTCGCCGTACTGGGTGAGCTTTCCGGATCAGGTGCTGTTCGCCGGCGGCAAGCCGGTCTTCGCACGGACGTCGCCCGAGAACTTTTTCCGGGTCACGCTCGAAGACATCGAAGCGGTTGCGAGCGAGCGGACGCGCGGCGTCATTCTCAATTCGCCGTGCAATCCGACCGGCGCGGTCATTCGCGAAGAAGAGCTGCGCAAGATCGTCGACTGGTGCGTCTCGCGCGATGCGTTCCTGATCTTCGACGAGACGTACGAGCTGTTCGTCTATGAAGGGAACGAGCACGTCTCGGCCATCCGCTGGTTCGAGCGCCATCCCGAGAACATCATCATCGTCAACTCGATGTCGAAGACGTTCGCCATGACCGGCTGGCGCCTCGGCTACGCGATCGCGCATCCGCAGATCATCTCGGCCCTCGGCAAGATCCAGAGCCACGCGACGTCGAACCCGAGCACCATCGCCCAGCACGCCGCGCTCGAGGCTCTGCACGGCGTCGACGCCGACGTGAAGAAGATGTACGACGCGTATTGCGAACGCCGCGCATGGCTCGTCCCCGCGCTGAACGCACTGCCGGGCATCTGCTGCAACGCGCCCGACGGCGCGTTCTACGTCTTCCCGGACGTCAGTGCATTTTTCGGCAGAGCCGGCATTACCGATTCGCGCTCCTTCGCGAATTACCTCCTGGATGAAGCACGCGTTGCCGTAGTTCCGGGAGGAGCATTCGGTGCCGACGAGTTCGTCCGCATCAGCTACGCCACCTCGATGGACCGCATCCAGGAAGGCATTCGCCGCATCGACGACGCCCTCCGGAAGCTCTAAGCGCGTTCCGCCTCGACCTGCTGCCCTCTCCGAGGATGTTCTTACTTGGCGCAGCAACCAGCGCAGCCCGCCGTGCGGGCCCGTGCGGGCCGGGCTGGAATCTAGATTCGGTTCGTCCCGTTCCGACACGCGGTCCCAAGACAGCATTGAAGGAGATCTCGTGAAAAAGACCATTTCGACCATGATCGCGCTCGCGCTGGCCGCGACTGTTGCGGTCGCGCAGGACAAGAAGCCTGCCGCGGCGCCTGCGCCGGCCGCTGCCGCGTCCGCCGATCCGATCATCATCGCCGCCGGTGAGCTGAGCATCCGTCAGTCGGAGTTCGAGTCGGCGCTCAAGACGCTTCCGGCCGAGTACCAGCAGTACGCGCAGGGTCAGGGCAAGAAGCAGTTCGCCGAAGACTACCTGCGCATGAAGATGCTCGCCGCGCAGGGCACAAAGAACGGCCTCGACAAGGATCCGGAAGTCGTGCAGCAGCTGAATCTCATGCGCGAGAACCTCGTCGCCAACGCCCAGCTCCAGAAGATCGAGAAGGGCATCGCCGTCACCGACGAAGAGCTCAAGAAGAAGTATGAAGCGAGCAAGAACGAATACGAGCAGGTTAAGGCGCGCCACATCCTGATCGCGTTCGACGGCAGCCCGGCCGCGCAGGCCGACAAGCCGAAGCTCACCGAAGAGCAGGCCAAGGCGAAAGCCGAAGAGCTGCGCAAGCAGCTCGTGGCCGGTGCGAAGTTCGAAGAGCTCGCGCAGAAAGAATCGGACGACACCGGTTCCGGCGCACGTGGTGGCGACCTCGGCGAATTCGGCCGTGGCCAGATGGTTCCGGAATTCGAGCAGGCCGCGTTCGGCGCGAAGGTCGGCGAGATCACGCCGGTCGTCCGCACCCAGTTCGGGTACCACATCATCAAGGTCGACGAGCACGGCTCCACGCCGTACGAGCAGGTCAAGCCCGTTCTCGAGCGCAATGAGCGTCAGGCGCGCCTCCAGGCCGAGCTCGAGAAGATGAAGACCGACGCGAAAGCGACCTTCAACGAAGTCTACTTCGCCGTTCCCGCCGCCCCGGCTCCGCCGGCTGAAGGCGCCGCGAAGCAGCAGTAATCGAACGTTTCCGCGATTCGCCCGGGCGGACCTTTGGGTCCGCCCTTTTTGTTTGGTATCGTGCGCCGCACATGGAGATTCCGAGCAAGGTATCGATCTTCAACCGCACCCTCGAGATCAAGGGGAAAGCCGCGACGCTGATCGCGATCAACGAGGACGCCGGCTTCTACGAAGTGGTGCTCGAAGTCCAGCAGCGCAATCACACCGTGCTCTTCCCGATCGCCGAGACCGTGCTCATCTTCAACGAGGCGCTGGCGACGATCTCAGCCGACTTCGAAGTCGAGCGATAAGAGGGAACGCGTGCCGTGCGGCGCGCCGTCGTTGCGTCAGGTGTGATGTCTCGATCTGCGTTCTCGTCCGCCATCTCAACGCGATCGAGAACCTCGGCAGCATGGACATCCTCGCGCGGATCATCTCGCCGAGCGAAGCGTTCTTGCCTCCGACGAGGGAGACGTCGGCCGATGTGACGGACTCGAACCAACGAACGAATCGCATGGCATCCGCCTTCAGGGTGTGATCGCGACTTTCATGACGCCATCGCGACGCTCGCCGAAAATCCTGTAAGCCTCGGCGATGTCGGCGAGCTTGAACCGGTGCGTGATGAGCGGACGGAGGTCGAGCCGGCCGCTGCGGACCATCTCGAGGAGACGGCGCATGCGCTCCTTGCCACCGGGGCACAACGTGGTGACGATGCGATAGTCGGCCAGTCCTGCGCCGAATGCTTCGTAAGGAATGGCCAGTTTTCCGGAGTAGACGCCGAGACTGGAGAGCGTTCCACCCGGGCGAAGGACGCGCAGTGCGGTCTCGAAGGTCTGCTGTGTGCCGAGCGCCTCGATCGCGACGTCCACTCCGCCCGTGAGCCGGCGGATCTCCGCGACCACGTCGACCTTTCGATGATCGAGAACGATGTCCACGCCCATCTTCTTCGCCATTGCGAGGCGGCTGTCGTCACCGTCGACGCCAATGACCATGGACGCACCGAGCAGGCGTGCGCCTACGGACGCGCAGAGGCCGATCGGACCCTGCGCGAATACGGCGACCTTATCGCCGAGGGTGACGCCGCCCGACTCGGCTCCGCTGATGCCGGTCGAGGCGATGTCGGCCAGGAGCACGACCTGTTCATCGGTCAGCTCATCCGGGATCTTCGCGAGGTTCGCCTGCGCGTTCGGAACGAGGAGGTACTCGGCCTGCGCGCCATTGATGGTGTTGCCGAATCGCCAGCCGCCGAGCGCTTCGCAATCACCACCGTGACCGCACTGCGAATGATGGCCCGAGAGACACGCGTGACACTGGCCGCACGGTGTGATGGCGCCGACCAAGACGCGGTCGCCGATGCTGTACCCGGTCACGCCGGCACCTAGTTGGGTAATGACGCCCACCGGCTCGTGTCCGATGATGAGCCCGGGCTTCACCGGATACTCGCCGCGGACGATGTGCAGGTCGGTGCCGCAGATCGTCGTGGTCGTGACCTCGATCAGTGCGTCCCCGGGACCGGCGACCGGCCGGACCGTTTCTTCGACTCGGATGTCGCCGACGCCGTGAAAGACGGCGGCCCGCATCGAGTGTGTGGCAAACGCCCGCGTGTCCGGGACCTCGAGTGTCGTTGTCATGGTTGAGACCTCCGCGACCTTTGATTGCGCTGTCCATCATTGATGAACGGGTTGGGAAGGGCTGCGAAAGGCATCACCAGCCCCCTGTGAGGTTCGTCACACGAGCGCTGCTGTTTCAGGCGACGCGGGTGGTCCGCTTACACCCTCGGTGTGCGGCTGCTCACTTCTGACGAGTGACGCCTCTCGCCGTGTCGAATCGGGAGCCGGCGTACCGTTCGAAACCCATGACCCCCGCCGGTGTACTGCCCCCGGCCGCTCCGCGGCCGAAGACCTTCTGCTTCACGACCGAACTGGAGTGGTTGTCCGGGCGTTCCGCCCTACTGCGCGGCGACGGAAAGCTCGAGTTCCGCGTCGCCCCGCCGCCCGAGTTCCGGGGCGAAGCGCACGTGTGGTCGCCCGAGCATCTCTTCATCGCGTCCGTCGATACGTGCCTCTTGCTCACCTTCACAGACCTCGCGGAGAAGCAGGGCCTGCGGATCAGCTCGTATTGCAGCGAGGCGGAGGCCACTGTGGAGTGGGTCGATGAAAGCTTTCGGTTCACGAGCCTGCTCCTTCGTCCTGCGATCACGGTTCGCACCGAAGCGGACGTGGCATTAGCCCAGGAACTGCTCGACCGCGCCCACGCGACCTGTCTCGTTGCCAATTCTCTTCGCACTGCCGTGACCGTGGAGGCCAATATCCGCCGACAGTACTGACAGGAAGTTCCGTTCTCGCTCACTCATTGGTGTTCCTCCACCATTCCGGCGGATGGTGCGCCCCTGAATTGAGGGAGCGATATTGGATACGTCGCTGGCGTAAGGCCGCGACGGGGGTTCTTTTGTCCAGTGTTGAGAATCTCGATATTCACGGCGATTGTAGCCATTGCCCGCTCCACAAAGACGGCCGGTTCTGCGATCTTTCGGAGGCAGCAGCAGTCCGGCTGAATGCGGTGAAGTTCTCGAACGCCTATCCGAAGGGCTCGACTCTGTTCATGGAAGGGGACGAACCTCGCGGTGTCTTCATCATGTGCGTCGGGAAGGCGAAGTTGACGACCTCCTCGTTCGATGGAAAGACCCTGATCACGAAGATCACCGAGCCTGGCGAGATCCTCGGTGCAAGCGCGACCATCCTCAGCGTACCTTACGAGATCTCAGCGGAGACCATCGAGCCATCGCAGGTGAGTTTCGTGCGGAGACCCGACTTTCTCGCTCTTCTCGAGAATCACCCCGGCGCCTGCCTGCGCGCGGCGCGGCAAGTCAGCGCCAAGTACCACGATGCGCAGCGGGAAGTCCGCACGTTCGGCCTGGCTCACACCACCTCCGAGAAACTGGCTCGCCTCATTCTCGGGTGGGCGGCCGGCGGGCAGAAGACCGCGAGAGGCGTGCGCATCGAGGTGCTGATGACCCATGAAGAGATCGGGCAGATGCTCGGCGCTACGCGCGAGACCGTGACCCGCCTTCTCGGGAACTGGAAGCGGGACCACATCATCGACGTCAGGGGCGCGAATGTGTATCTCACCGGACCCGCGGCGCTGGAAGCAATGGTCAACTGCTGAAGCGCGTCAGTCGTTCATTCTCTTGCGCAGCGCGTAGCCCACGACTTCGGCGCGATTATGCAGTCCGAGCTTGTCGAGGATGCCGCGCATGTGGGACCTGATGGTGTTCTCGCTCACGCCGAGCTGTTTCGCGAGTTTCCGGCTCGATACGACGCCCTTCGCCATGAGCTCCACGATCTCGCGTTGACGCGCGGTCAACGCATTTTCGTCGACCGCCGTCGCGTGGTCGGGCTGTTTGGCGAACTCGATGAGCAGCCTTCGTGCGAGCGTCGGTGAGACCGGAGGTTCTCCGTCGTTCGCTCGGTCGAGAAGCGCGAAGAAGTGATCAGGCTCGAGGTTCCTGATCACGTGCCCCTGCTCGTCGGGCCTGACCCCTTCGAACAGAGCCGTATCGTTTTCTGTGGCGGTGAGGATGACCACCTTGATCTCCGGCATCTCGGTCGTGATCAACTTCGTGGTCGTGAGCCCGTCGACTTCGGGCCTGGAGAGATCCATGAGCACCAGATCGGGAGTGAGCTCCCGCGCGAGCGTCACCGCTTCCCGTCCATTCTTCGCCTCACCCACCACATCGTGACCCTGGGCCGTCAACAGGGTCCGCAATCCGGCGCGAAACATGGCCTGATCATCGGCGACGAGGATGATGCGCATCCAGGACGAGTATACGTGCCGATTGCGAGCGTCCAGCGTTGTCTCAATCGAACCTGATGCGGTACCTGCTCGAAGACATGCGTTTCCCGACGCTGGTGATCGGTACGGAACCTACGGGCGCAGTCTCTGCACCGCTGAGCCGATCCATGACGATCCACGACGAGTTCGTCGGCTTCATCAACGGCGGCCATCTTCTCCGCGGCCACGAGGCAGAGGTGCGGTCGGAGATCCTGAACCTCTTCGAGCGCGCCAGCGCAGCTCGCGGTTCGCGATTCTCCTGCTGTGGGCCCTCCCTGGTTCATTCGCGGCGTTTGACTTCCGCGTACGCGAAGATCTCGGCCTGATCGTTGCCGCAATCGTCGCGACCGTCGTCATTCACCGAAAGACGCATCGAGCGGGTCTTGCTCGCGTTGCCGTCTGACGACCATGTCGGCGCGGCACGGCGGAACATCATCCAACTGAACGCGATCCCGGTGATGCCGATCGCCAGCAGCAGGGCATAGTTGCGATCGAGAAAGCTCTCTCCGAGGTAGACGGCGCCGACGGCAAACGGAAGTTCGCCGAGCGCCATCGCAATCACGAATGTCCGGAAGCGGCAGCCCGCGAGACCGAGGACGTACCCCGGAATCTCGGAAGGCACGGCGAGCTGGAAAAGGAGTACGTGACGAAAGGAGACCAGCCGCTTCGCTCTGCGCTCGTACCCGTGAATTTTCACCGGATCGACGAACCAGCTCACGACGCGGTGTCCGAAACGCTTTCCAATTCCGAAGGCGGCGATGCCGCCGATGATCCATCCAAGCCAGAGCAGTACAAGCGCCACGAGCGGACCGAATGCCTCGACCGCGACAGGCGTAATGACCGCGGTCGAGAAGAAGAAGACGATCGCCGAGATCGCCGAGAGCAGGACAAAAACGGCCGCGCCTGCCACTGGGTGCTGCTGAATCACCGGCTCCGCAGTAGCGATGACCGAGAGGATGGCGCGATGGAGCGGCCCGGTCGCTGCCACCGCAGTCAAGGCAACGACCAGTAAGACGAGCGACGCGAGACGCCTCCGGTGTTGCTGGATGAAGCGGTCGTTTGGTTTTCCCATGGATCTCTCTGCTTGTCTGACTCCTGAACCTCACGGTGCGCCCAGTCCGCACGTGCCGCCGCATTCGGTGATCCATCGACGTGTGACGCACGACAGTGCGCCAGCACGCTGCCTGAGTCGAGATTGATGTGGGAGTACATCCATGCGCAACGTGCTGATCGCCACCGTCATTGTGTCGCTCGCGTTCTTGTTCACTTCGTGCGCCTCCACAGAACCCGGACCGGTTCAGGTGATCGGTGTGCCGGAGGATCTCGTACCGCTCACCGGCGAGTGGGCCGGCACCTATGACAGCCGTGCGACCAGCCGAAGCGGGAGCATCACGTTTCACCTGACCGAAAATCCGGCCGGCGCACACGGCGATGTTCTGATGGTGCCGAAGCAGGAGTTCATCCACGACCGCGACCGCCATTCTTCCCAATATCCGACAGCTCCGCACGGCATGATCAGCAGCGCGAGTGTGCTGTCCATCGAGTTCGTGCGCATCGCCGGGGGAAAAATCAGCGGGAAGATCGCTCCATATCCCGATCCCGAGGAACCCGACGCGACGCTCGAGACGCATTTCACCGGCCGCGTCGAGGGGGAGTGGATTGAGGGAACGTTCGTGACGTACTCGGATCACGGCGTGTCGCCGCGCCGCGGAACGTGGCGTGTTCACCGGACGTCTGCCCTCTGACGCGTTGCGAGCGCGTTCACGCCGGGTCGTGACGCAGCCGCCTGCGGACCCACGTTTTATAGATCTCGACAACGACGACCGGAAGCACCGCGCACATGATGATGACCGCGAGGTCAGCCCCGGAGAGTCGGGTCAGCGCGAGCAGGCGGGCCAATGGAGGGAAGGCAATCGCGAGCGCCTGCAGAGTCACAACGGTCGCCGTAGCGGCCCAGATGTGCACGTTGTCGAAGATCCCGGAAAGCGCCGAGGCCACCCGCGATCGGCAATTGAACGTCTGTCCGAGTTGGACCGCTACGAGTGCGCACAGCGCGATGGTGCGGGCATGCGGGCTCTCACCATAAACCTGGAGAGCCCAGACGTACGCGCCGAGGGCGACCGCGGCGAGCATTGCACCCTGCCACGCGACGAGGAACAGGAAAGAGCGCGACACGATGTCCCCGCGTTCCCTGCGGCCATGCATCCGGCGTGGCTGCGACGGCTCGAGCGCGAGTGCGAACGCCGGGAAGATGTCTGTGACGACATTCATCCAGAGAATCTGTAGCGGGAGCAGCGGCAGCGGCAGACCCACCGCGAGCGCGGTCAACACCATGAGCACTTCGCCGAGGTTGTGCGAGAACAGAAGGTGGACGAACTTGGCGATGTTCGCGTAGATCGTTCGTCCTTCCTCGATCGCTGCCACGACCGTGCCGAGGTTATCGTCGGTGAGAACGAGGTCGGCGGTCTGCTTCGCCGCATCCGTTCCACTCTTTCCCATGGCGATGCCGATATCGGCGCGGCGCAGCGCGGGAGCATCGTTGACGCCGTCGCCGGTCACCGCGACGATCGCGCCCGCGTTGCGCAGTGCCTCGACCACGCGGAGCTTGTCCTCGGGCGTGATGCGCGCGAAAACATCCGTCGTCTGTGCGAGCCGAGTGACCTCCGCGTCGCTGCGCTCCGCCAGCTCGCGTGCGTGAATGACGACGGGCGGCCGGTCATCGGCCAGGCGCAACTCGCGGGCGATGGCGCGCGCCGTCTCGACTTGATCGCCTGTGAGCATCACCACGCGCACGCCCGCCGCATGCGCGCGAGAGATTGCCTCCGCGGCCGCCGGGCGGGGAGGGTCGGCCAATGCGGCGAAGCCGAGGAATGTGTATCCGTGGAACAGATCGCGATCGTCGCTGCTCCGTGCGAAAGCGAGGATGCGGAGGCCGCTCGACGCCAGCTCCTCATTCCTCGCACTGAGCGCCGATCGGCGTGCGGCATCGAGATCGGTGCACATCTCGAGAACGACAGAAGGCGCCCCCTTCAACGCGACGAGTGTCGTCCCTTCCGGTGTCTGGTGAACCGTCATCATGCGCTTCGTCGTCGGATCGAACGGCACCTCGCGCACTTTGCGGTGAGTCTGCCGGAGTGACGCGACATCGATTCCTGCATCGCCAGCGGCGACGACGAGTGCGACCTCCGTCGGGTCGCCGACCGGTGTGCCGTGCTCGATCACCGCATCGCTGCAAAGAGCACCGATCCGAAGCAGCTCGACTGAATCCTCCGCATCGATCTTTCGCACACTGAGCTGGTTCATCGTGAGCGTGCCGGTCTTGTCGGTGCAGATCACGGTCGTGCTGCCGAGCGTTTCGACGGCTGGGAGCTTTCGGACGATTGCGTGGCGTCGTGCCATCCGCAGGACGCCTACCGACAGGATGAGTGTCGTCACCGCCGGCAGTCCCTCGGGAACCGCGGCAACGGCCAGACTGATCCCGACTTCCACCATCTCCCAGAGGGGATCGCCACGAAGGACGCCGACGCCTGCGACGAGGGCACCGATGACGAGAACGATCCAGACGAGCGTCCGGCCCAATGAAGAAAGTCGCTGCTCCATCGGAGTCGGTTGAATGACGACGCTGCGAACGAGCCGGCCGATTTTCCCCAGTTCCGTGGCCTCGCCGGTTGCGGTGATGATCGCGGTGGCGCGGCCGGCCGTGGCGGTCGTGCCGAGAAACACCATGCACGTGCGTTCCGCGAGCGGGGCATCGGCCGCGACAGGTTCGGACGACTTCACGACCGGCACGCTCTCGCCGGTGAGCGCGGCCTCTTCAACACGGAAGGTCATCGTGTTGACGATCCGTGCATCCGCGGGAACGTGCGCACCGGGGTCGAGCAGAACGACATCGCCGGGAACGAGATCCTCCGCATCGATCATTGATTGCACGCCGTCGCGCAGGACGCGCGCACTCGTGCGCACCTGAATCCTGAGACTCTCCAGTGCCCTTTCGGAGCGCCACTCGACGGCGAAGCCGACGGCTGCGTTGATCAGAAGCACGCCGATGATCGCCACGCCGTCCGCGGGGTCACGCGTCGCGAAAGCAATCGTCGCCGCCACGGCGAGAAGCGCTACGACGACGTTTCGGAATTGCCGGCCGAGGATCGTCCAGACGGAGCGGCTGGCGTCGTGTACGACGACGTTTGCGCCGAACATCTCGCGACGCCGATCGACCTCGTATCGCGACAAGCCCTGCTGCACATCGACGTGAAGTGCATCGGCAATCTCCACGACAGAGCGCGCAAATGGCGCTACGAGGAGTTGCTTACCGTCCGCATTCATCAACCTGCAGGGGAGTGTAACCGTGGGGGAGCACCCAGGGTCTACGCGTCGTGCTTCTTCCCGAAGAGGAACGCAACCGCCACACCGATCAGATAGAGCAGGATCATCGGCACCGCGAGCGCTGCCTGCGTGACCATGTCCGGGGTCGGGGTGACGATGGCGGCGATGACGAATGCGAGCACGACCGCGTACTTGAACTTCTGCATCAGGAACGCGGGCGTGACGATGCCGAGGCGGGCCAGGAAGAAGATCAGGATCGGCGTTTCGAAGACCAGGCCGCAGGCGAGGATGATCGTGCTGGCGAAGGAGAAGTAGTCATCCACCGTCACCATCTGCTTGAACTGCTTGCCGGTCTCGACGAAGAAGTTGCACGTGGCGGGAAGCAGGAAGCGCCAGCCGAAGTAGCCGCCGATCAGGAAGAAGAGCGTGCCGAAAATGATGAACGGTGCGGCGAGGCGTCGTTCGCGTTTGTAGAGGCCCGGCGCGATGAAGAGCCACAATTGCAGCAGCACGATCGGCGCCGCGACGAAGAGGCCGGCGAAGAACGCGACCTTCATGTAGAGGAAGAACGGCGCGGTCAGCCGCGTGTAGGCGAGCTTGTCTCCGGGCGGAAGAAACTTGGTCAGCGGTTCCTGCAGCTTCGCGAAGATTTTTTCGGCGAAGGCCCAGGAGGCGAGGAATCCGACCGCGACGGCGATGAACGCGACGACGAGGCGTTTGCGCAGTTCCTCGAGGTGATCGAGGAACGACATCTTCGGCAGTTCGGCTTCGGGGTCGACGCGTTCGGACGTCGCGGTGTTCTCCGCGGTCACTCGGCCGACCTCGCATCGGCAGGTTGCAGTTCAGTGGCGGATGTCACATCAATCGGTGTCGGGCTCGGTTCGGAGATCGTCTCCACTGCCGCAACTTGCGTCGCCTCGGTGGCGGGAGTCGATGGCTCGGTCCTTGATACCGACTCGCCCGGCGTCATGAACGACTCGAGACTCGGCGGGGTGATCTTCTTCAGCTCTTCGAGCCGCACTTCGCGTTCGATCGTGCTCTTCAAATCGTCCGTGGCCTTGCGGAATTCACCGAGAGCTTTGCCCAGCGTGCGGCCGATCTCAGGGATGCGGCGCGGCCCGAACACGATGAGGATGACCACGAAGATGAGGAGGAGCTCAGGAACTCCGAGTGAACCGAACATGAGTGAAGAACCTCGACCTGCGGACGTGACAGCGAAGTGAACACCACCGAACGCGGCGGAGGAGACGAATAGTCCGCCCCTATAATGGCGTTACGACGGGGCACAGTGTAACGCGACTCGCGAAAAGGGCGCGAAAGACATATGGCGAAACTGAGATCGACGAACAAGTGGACTTTCTCTCTCACGCTGATCGTGGCGATCGCCGGTGCAACACTCCTCGGCGGCCTCTACGGAAACGCACTCTTCGGTGCGCCCGCGCAGAACAACGGCGACCTGCAGAAGCGTCTCCGCGAGTACACGGATCTGCTCAATGCAGTGACGGCGAATTCGGCCGAGGAGCTCGGCTCCGACAAGTTCGTGTACGCGTCGATCGACGGCATGCTGCGCACGCTCGACCCGCACACCTCCTTCCTCGAGCCGAAGGAATACTCGGACATGCAGGATCGCCAGAAAGGCACGTTCTACGGCCTCGGCATCCTCGTCACGAAACGAAATGACCAGGTGACGGTCATCACCCCGCTCGAAGGGACCCCGGCCGCGCGTCTCGGCGTTCGCGCCGGCGACGTCATCGCCGAGGTCGAAGGCGTCTCCACCGATGACCTCACGCTCGACGAAGTCGTCAAGCGCCTCAAGGGGCCGAAGGGGACGACCGTGCACATCAAGATCAAGCGCATCGGCATGAAGGAGCCGATTCCGCTGACGATCGTGCGCGCCGCGATTCCGACCAATTCGATTTCCAACGTGTTGATGCTCCGCCCGGGCATCGGCTACATCCGCATCAAAGACTTCACCTCGACTACCGTGCGCGAGCTCGACGAAGCCGTCGAGAAGCTCGAAGAGCAGGGCATGCAGAAGCTGGTGCTCGATCTGCGCGGCAATCCGGGTGGTCTGCTCGACGCCGCGGTCGGCGTGGCCGATCACTTCCTCGACAAGGGGCAGATGATCGTCTACACGAAGGGCCGCACGCCCGACTCGATGCAGGAGTACACCGCGCCGGGCAAGCATGTGAAGTTCGAGGATCCGGTGGTCGTGCTCGTCAATCGCGGCAGCGCCTCCGCGTCGGAGATCGTCGCCGGTGCGATTCAGGATCACGATCGCGGTCTCGTCGTCGGCGAAACGAGCTGGGGCAAGGGGCTGGTGCAGAGCGTCTACACGCTGCAATACGGCGCCGGTCTCGCGCTCACCACGTCGAAGTACTACACGCCGGCGGGGCGCAACATCCAGCGCGATTACACCTCGGTCTACGACTACTACATGGCCGATGAGGCGGAGAACTCCTCGGAAGTGCCGCTCTCGCAGCGCGAGCAGTTCAAGACCGCAACCGGCCGCATCGTGTACGGCGGCGGCGGCATCACGCCCGATCACATCGTCAAGCAGCCGCAGCTCTCGCGCACGACGCAGCTGCTCGAAGTGCGCAGCGCGATCTTCAACTACGCGGTCGAATACGCGGCGAAGCAGCAGGATCTGACGAAGGACCTGCAGGTCACGCCGGCGATGGTCGAAGACTTCGTCCGCTACGCGGCGGAGAAAGAGATCGCCGCCGAGAGCGACATTCGCGAAGCGCTGGCGAAGCCGGAAGATCGTCATTACATCGAGCGCGTGCTGAAGGCGGAGATCGTCGCGGCGAAGTACGGCTTCGACGCCTCGTACCCGTACCGCCTGCAGGGCGACGCGCAGGTGGAGAAGGCTCTGGAGCTCTTCCCCGAGGCGCAGAAACTGGCCACCAATGCCGCGGACGTGCGCGCGCGCGGCGACGAAGTTCGTCCCGCGGATGCGAGCAATCGTGCCGCGCATGCGAACCCGAAAACGAGATAAACAAAGTAGTCGGTAGTCGGTTGTCGGTTGTCGGGAGCCCGGCAACCGACATTTTTTTTGGTTTCTCCCGACAACCGACAACCGGCAACCGACTACCAACTTGTGCTAAGGTTTCGCCGCTTTTTTGGGGAAGGAAAAAACCGGAACTAACGATGCCTGAGCTCGGAAGAAAGTACACCTGCTATAGCTGCCATACGAAGTTTTACGATCTCGGCAAGCCTGTGCCTCTGTGCCCGAAGTGCGGAGCCGATCAGCGCGATGCTGATGAAGCTCCGGTCTACACGGCGCCGCGTCGCGGCAGGGCCGTGGTCGAAGAGCCCGTCGAGGATGATGACTTCACGCCGGCCGCGACCAGCGGCGGTGGAGAAGCGACGGACGAAGAAGCGGAAGACGATTTCGCCCCCGCCGACGATCGCGAAGAAGAAGCGGACGACGAAGACGAGGAATACTGAACGGGAGGTTGCCGCATGCGGAATCTCGGGTTGCTCGGATGTGTCGGCGCGCTCATTCTGGCGCTGGTGATCGGTGGCGTGTATTACGTCAGCGTTCGAAACAATCTCGTCACGCTCGACGAAGGCGTGAGCTCACAATGGGCGCAGGTCAAGAGCCAGTATCAGCGGCGCTATGACCTGATCCCCAATCTCGTCCGCACCGTGCAAGGGGCGGCGAATTTCGAAAAGTCGACGCTCGAGGCGGTCGTCAACGCCCGTGCGCGCGTCGGCCAGGTGAACCTCGGCGGTGCACCTGGTGCCGCCGCGAACATCACCAGCGATCCGCAGGCGATGGCGCAGTTCGCGGCCGCGCAGCAGAACCTCGGCGGGGCATTGAGCCGCCTGCTCGTCGTTGCGGAGCAGTATCCCGACCTGAAGTCGAATCAGAACTTCCTCGAACTGCAGTCGCAGCTCGAAGGAACGGAGAACCGCATTGCCGTGGAACGCCAGCGCTACAACGAAGCCGCGCAGGCGTACAACACCGCCATCCGCCGTTTCCCGGCCAGCATGGTCGCGAACATGAGCGGCTTCAAAGCGAAGGCGTATTTCCAGGGGACGCCTGACAACGAGCAGGCACCGAACGTGAACTTCGATTTCAGCAACACCGCGGCTACGACCACACGCTGAGCAAGATCGACACTGAAACGAGGGATGACGTATGAACGATGATCGCCGCACACCGCGCGTCATCGTTCTCGCGGCATCCCTCGTTCTTTTTTTCGCGCTGGCGCTGAGTGCGTTCGGGCGCGATGTCCCGCCCGCGCCGACGCGCTGGGTCACCGATGAAGCGGGCCTTCTCGGCGGCACCGAAGCGGATGTGCTCAATCGCAAGCTCTCCGATTTCGAGCAGCAGACCGGAGCGCAGTTCATCGTCTACATCTTCAAGTCGCTGCAAGGCGACGCGCTCGAAGACTTCACCATCCGCTGCGTCGCGCAATGGAAGGTCGGCCAGAAGAAATACGACAACGGCCTCGTGCTCTTCGTCTTTGCCGAAGACAAGAAGACGCGCGTCGAAGTCGGCTACGGACTGGAAGGGACGATCACCGACGCCGTTTCGTCGCGCGTGCTCCGCGAATTTCTGCGGCCGAAGTTTCAGGCCGGCGATTACGCGGGCGGGATCAACGCCGCCGCCGATGAGTTGATGCGGCGCATCCGCACGAACGAGAAGCCGGTCGAGCCGCTGCAGCCGCGCCGCACCGGGCAGCAGCAGGGACAGCGCGAAGACATCGGCATCATTCCGATTCTCGTCATTCTCTTCATCATTTTCTTCGTCGTCGCACCCATGTTCTCGCGACGCCGCTCCGGTTGCGGCGGTTGCATCCTCCCGTTCTTCTTCCCCGGCGGCGGCATCACGTTCGGTGGTGGAGGAGGAGGGTTCGGAAGCGGCGGCTTCGGTGGCGGCTTTGGCGGCGGCGGCTTTTCGGGCGGTGGCGGCGGCTTCGGTGGCGGCGGCGCGTCAGGAGACTGGTGATGAAACAGGACGAGTTTCTGAAAGCGCTCGATCAGCCGCGCATCGTCGACGCCATTGCGTCGGCGGAGAAGCAGACCTCCGGAGAGATCCGCGTCCACGTGCAGCCTCGTGCGGGCAGTGACATCCGCAACGTCGCGGAGCGCACCTTCGAGCGTCTCGGCATGACCAAGACCGCACTGCGCACCGGCGTCCTGCTCTTCATCGCCTGCGAAGAGCAGCGCTTCGTGATCCTCGGCGACCGCGGGATCGATGAGAAGGTGCCGCCAGGCTTCTGGGATGCGATCGCGGGCGCGCTCACGAATCGCTTCAAGCGAGGGGAGTACACCGATGGCATCGTCGAAGCGATCCACAGCGCCGGCGAACAACTCCGCAGCTACTTCCCCCGCGCCGAGGACGACATCAACGAGCTCGCCAACGAAATCAACGTCGACCACTAACACGACGGTCGTCATCGCCCTCGGCTCCAATCTCGGCGACCGCCGCTACAACGTGCGACGCGCCATTCACGCGATGCAGGAGTTCGTGCACGTCGTGCGCGTCAGCGAGATGATCGAGACCGACGCCGTCGATTCTCCCGCCGGCGCTCCGCCGTTTCTCAACGCCGTGGTGATCGGCTACACGAAGCTCGCGCCGATGCCGTTGCTCGAGGCGCTGCTCGCGGTGGAGGCGCGGCTGGGCCGCGTTCGTCGCGGAGTGCGCAATGAGCCGCGCGTGATCGATCTCGATCTGATTCTCTGCGGCGCCGTACGGATGAAGACCGAGCGCCTGACGTTGCCGCATCCGCGCGCGGCGCAACGCGCCTTCGTGATGATGCCGTTGCGGAGCATCAGCGACGTGACCTGGCGCGGGTGAGCGGCGTCAGCGCCGCGCGGTGCCGATCGACGACGAGCCGGAGTCGCTGTTGATGCGCGCGCGCTTCACGACGGCGGCTTTCGTCAGGATCGGATACGGGTTCACCATCTCGTCGTCCTGATTGACGCCGAAATGGAGATGCGGAGGGGTGGTTTTCGCGTTCCCCGTATTGCCGACGTAGCCGAGGAGATCGCCGCTCTGCACTTCCATCCCTTCGTAGAGACCGGGTGCCCAGCGATCGAGATGTGCGTAGTAGAACGCCGCGCCGTCTTCCGTCGTCAGCCAGAGGCAGTTGCCGCCTTTCGGCTGCTCGCCGATGTAGCTGATGATGCCGTCCGATACGGCCACGATGGGAGTGCCTTTCGGCGCGAAGATGTCGATGCCTTTGTGCTTGCGCTTGCCGCCGTCGCGCGAGTTGCCCCACGAATTCGAGAGGTCGTAAGTCTGGACGCCGACCACCGGCATCAGCAGCGCGGTGCCGTTCAGCGGCGCGAACAGCGCCTTCGCGCGCGCGGCGAACTCCTTGTCGCGCTCTTTCTTCGTGGCGGCGGTCGGTGTGAGCACCGGCGCCTTGCTGACGTTGCGGCTGTTGTAGAGGCTGAGATCGGAGCGCATCTGGGCGATGAGATCGGAGAAATCATCGTCGTCCGAGGCGGGAGGCGGCGTGGCGACGACGACCGTGGTCGTGCTCGCGCAGGCGTTGAAGAGGAAAAGGAGCACCAGCAGAGCCATAAGCCTGCTGCTGACCCGCCCGTTACGCACTCTTAGCGATCTCATGGCTTCCAGGGGACGACGAGCGGGAGTTTAGGGACCTTGCAACGGCTTGTAAAGATTCTGCTCCGGCTGGGCCCGCTATTTTCCGAAGAGCGCGGCGGCGACATCTTCGATCTTCCGCACCGGTACGACCTCCACGTCGGCGCGGATTTCGGTCGCATTCGACTGGGGCACGATGACGCGCGTGAAACCGAGCGCGGCTGCTTCACGCGCGCGGAGATCGGGTTGCGAGACGCTCCGGATTTCGCCGAGCAGTCCGACCTCGCCGAAGATCGCGACGTTGTGCGCGATCGGGAGATTGCGATGCGAGGAGAGCACGGCGGCCACGATTCCGAGATCGAGCGCGGGCTCGTCGATCTGCAGGCCGCCGGCGATGTTGACGTAGATGTCGTGCTGCGCGAACGTCGCCGATGCCTTCCGCTCGATGACCGCGAGCAGCAGGGAGACGCGATTCGAATCGATGCCCATGGCCATGCGACGCGGTGAAGGGAAGTGCGTCGGCGAGACGAGCGCCTGCAGCTCGATCATCAGCGGCCGCGTTCCCTCGACCGCCGCGAGGATCGCCGAGCCGGGGGACTGGCTGCGCTGCGACAACAGCGCCGCCGACGGATTCGGCACTTCTTCGAGGCCGTCGTCATGCATCTCGAAGATGGCCACCTCGTTCACGGGGCCGAAGCGGTTCTTGTAGGCGCGGACGATGCGGTAGTTCTGAAACTTCTCCCCTTCGAAGTAGAGCACCGTATCGACGATGTGCTCGAGCGTCTTCGGTCCGGCGATAGTGCCTTCCTTGGTGATGTGGCCGATGAGGAAGACCGGCAGCGAGAGTCGTTTCGCCGCGGTCATCAGCACGCCCGCGGAATCGCGCACCTGACCGACCGAGCCGGGCATCGACTGATTCGAGCTCGTATGCACGGTTTGAATCGAGTCGACGATGAGCGCGGCCGGCTTCATCTTCTCGGCCTCGCTGAGGATGCGATCGATCGAGGTCTCGGTGAAGAGACGGATGTTGTCGTTGGTCGTGCCGAGGCGGCGTGCCCGCATGGCGATCTGCCGCGGCGATTCTTCGCCGGAGACGTAAAGCACCGGCCCGTATGCTGCGAGTTGTTGCGCCACTTGCAGCAGCAGCGTCGACTTGCCGATGCCCGGCTCTCCGCCGACGAGCGTCACGGCACCGAGCACGAGACCGCCGCCGAGAACGCGATCGAGACTCGGGATTTCGGTCGAGATGCGCGGCGCCGCATCGAAGTCGACCGCATTGATCGCAATCGGCGAACCCCCTCCGCCGATCGCCGAAGCCTGCGCCTGCGACGGCGCATCTTCCTGCGCATACGAGTTCCACGCATTGCAATCCGGACAACGGCCAAGCCACTTCGTCGCCTGAGCCCCACATTCGGTACACGCATAGATGGTCGCTTTTTTCGCCACGGCGGGATGGTAGCAGTGAGAGGCGAGGTGCTACGGGGTGTGGAGGGATCTCCTGCGTTCTTGCCAATGCACGCGGGGACGACGACGCCCGTGTCATCCCGACCGAGCGAAGCGAGTGGAGGGATCCCCCGCGTTCTTGCCAATGCACGCGGGGACGACGAAGCCCGTGTCATCCCGACCGAGCGAAGCGAGGGAAGGGATCCCCCGCGCACTTGCCAATGCACGCGGGGACGACGACGCCCGTGTCATCCCGACCGAGCGAAGCGAGTGGAGGGATCCCCCGCGTACTTGCCACTGCACGCGCGGACGACGAAGGCCGTGTCATCCCGACCGAGCGAAGCGAGGGAAGGGATCCCCCGCGACCCGAGCGTGCAGTGGCAAGTACGAAGGGGGTCCCTCCACTCGCTACGCTCGGTCGGGATGACACGAAATGCGCGATGAACACGTGCAGTGGCAAGTACGAAGGGGATCCCTTCCCTCGCTACGCTCGGTCGGGATGACACGGAAACATCGCGATTAAACACGTGCAGTGGCAAGTACGAAGGGGATCCCTTCCCTCGCTACGCTCGGTCGGGATGACACACAGCGACCCAGGTTCAGCGCACCGTCATTTCCCCGCGTAAATCCCGTTGCATCTCTTTCTTGACTCGTGTGGCGGAGTAGCCCAGTCCCCACAGGTAGTAGAGTTTGGCGAGGGCGGCTTCGGCGGTCAGGTCGAAGCCGCTGATCACGCCGGCGCGGGCGAGGGCGGAGCCGGCGGCGTATTCGTGCAGGTCGACGGTTCCTTCGAGGCATTGCGTGCAGTCGACGATGACGACGCCGCGGTCGCTCGCTTCTTTGAGCGCGGCGAGGAACTCGCGGTCCTCGGAAGGGCCGTTGCCGACGCCGTATGCTTCGAGCACCAGTCCCTGCAGCGGCGGACGCAGTATGTTGCGCAGCAGTTCCGGGGAGATGCCGGGGAAGAGGCGGAGGGCGCTGACGACGGGGCGCTTCAGTTCGCGCACCGAGAGTTTCCGCGAGCCGCGCGGCTCGCGGATGAGCTCCCAGTTCACTTCGATGTCGATGCCGACATTGCCGAGGGGCGGGAAATTCGGGGAGTCGAACGCGGCGAAGCCGTCGGCGCTCACTTTCGTGGCGCGGCAGCCGCGCAGGAGCTTCCCTCCGAAGTAGAGACAAACCTCCGGAATGGCGTAGTTCGCGGCGAGCATCAGCGAGGTGATGAGGTTCTCGCGCGCGTCATTGCGAATCTCGCAGAGCGGAATCTGGGAGCCGGTGATGATGACCGGCTTGCGCAGCTGGCCGAGGAGAAACGGCAGCGCCGACGCCGTATACGCCATCGTGTCGGTGCCGTGCAGCACGATGAAGCCGTCGTAGCGGTCGTAATGCGCCTCGACGTCGCGCGCGATCTTTACCCATTCGCGCGGCGTCATGTTCGACGAATCGAGCAGCGGATCGTATTCGTGAATCGTGTACGACGGCATCGACTCGTGCCGCAGCTCCGGCATCGTCGACATCTGTTGCTGGAGATATCCGGGCTCGGGCACATAACCCGGTTTGCGCCGCCGCATGCCGATCGTGCCGCCGGTGTAGACGATGTAAACGCGCTTCTTCATCGAGTCGCGCGGATAATACCGTCATGCCGAAGAAGACGCTGGACTCGCTCGAGCTCGAACTGCGTGATTACGCGATGACGTTCCCCGAGGTCACCGAAGACTCGCCGTGGGGACACCGGGCCATGAAGGTGAACAAGAAGGCGTTCGTCTTTCTCGGCGGCGAGAAGAACATGAAGGAGTTGAGCCTGTCGGTGAAGCTTCCGCAATCGCGAGACATGGCCGCCGATCTTCCGTTTGCCGAGCCGACGGGCTACGGCCTCGGCAAGAGCGGCTGGGTCACCGCGCGCTTCACGAACGTGAAAGACGTGCCGATGGATCTGCTCAAGGCATGGATCCACGAAAGCTATCGCGCCATTGCACCGAAGAAGCTCGTCAAGACCCTCGGCGCATAGCCCTGGTCGCTGTGATCATTTCGATTCGGCGCGGGCGATCAGAATCTTCCAGTCCTCCATCTCCGAACCTTCGAGATTCAGGTTCGAGGCGATGTAATACAGACGCCGCGTCGCCTCACCTTTGCCGATGCGGAAGCGCTGGTCGAGGTAGTACGGCGGAATGTTCTGGTAATAGAGCGACGCACGCACCGTGACCGCGCTCGCATCGATGTCCGCGGGGAGCGTGATGCGATAGGTCACGCGGTCGTGGCCTTTCCCATCCTTGTAGTCGGCGTCGGTTTTCGCATTGCCGTGCGGATACGTCGCCTCGAGGAAACGACCATTGAGCGACGGATCGGGACCTTTGGCGGTCCAGCCCAATGGAAGCAGGCGATTGTCTTTGACGTCCTGGTCGCGGCGAATGAAGCTGGTCGTGAAATTGCCGTCCGCGTCTTTGCCGAGCTCCTCGTAAATCTGCACCTGATCGTCTGAGGTGATGACCTCGTAGTGCTGCTGATATTTGTTGTCCGTCAGGAACTCGGTCGGCAGCGGGCGTCCTTCGGCATCCACAATGACACCGACGTCATTGGTCCGGCCGGAGCTCCAGACCACCCGTTCGCGGCCGTCGCGATTCTCGAGCACCAGCAATTCGATGAACGCGCGCCGGAATCCGACGCCGCTCGGCAGGCGGTGTCCGGTCTTGTTGGTGACGGTGACGTTCGCGGTCAGTGTGCGGCCGTCGACGGAAGCATCCGTGGCGATGGCCGCCGTGCGCTGGCGGGCCTGATCGTAGAGGTTCTCCTGCGTGTTCTGCAGATTGTCGGACGTGCCGGTCATGTAATCGCTTTTGCGCACGCCGAGGACGTCATTGAACTGCTTGAACATTTCGATCACAAACGCGTTTATGCCGAGAAACTCGTGTCGCGCAAAGCCGCTCTCGCGGAAGCGGACGCGAATGTCCTCGATCGGGGCGCGATGTTCGGCCGCCGGATAGGTGTCGTCTTCCACAATGGCGATGCGCGTCTGAATCGGATCGACGCTCACGCCGAGGCGCGGATTCACGAGCTTGCGCGGCATGTGGCAATCCTGGCACGTCTGCGCGTCGGGGCCGGGTTTCCCGAACTCATTCTGATAGGCGCTGTTGAGCCATTCGAGATACGTCGCCTGTTCGATCGAATGCGGTGTCTGGTCATTGATCGGCTGAATCGGATTGACGGCGTCGACGACCGGCAGGTCGATGGTGTGGCAACTGCCGCACACCCGCGCGCTCTGGATGTACGGATCGTGTTTCGGTTTCACCGCCAGCGCGTTGTCCATCGGCAGCGTGACGATCTCGTCGTCTTTGAAGGGGCCATAAAGCTCATTGGCCGGACCGGTGCTGAAAAGGCCCGTAATGCGGTTCTCGAGGAAGAACTCGAGCGGCGATTCCTTCGAGCCGGGCGGCACGACATCCTTCTGAATGTGGTGGCACGACGCGCAGCTGATGCCGTCGCGGGACAGAGCACCGTACTTCGCTCCTTCCTCGCTGCCGGTCTTGTAGATGAATTCGAGCCCATACGGCGTGCCGGGATGATCGATGTCGTGCTGGCGCTTGCCCATGACGCCGTGGCAACGGAAACAGGTGGTCTGCACCTGCGTCTTGAGGGCCTCGCTCGTCGCTTTGTCGGAGATCGTGTCGAGATACGACAACTCGCTGTCGAGCTGCGCATAGAAGATCGGATCGCGGCCGGCCAGTCCCATCGGCGACCAGCGCCATTCCGTGTACGGCGAGACGTTGATCCCCTTGCCGGCTTTGTTCGTCAGCCACATGGCCGGTCCGAAGGGACCATTGGCCGCACTGTGGCACGACTGGCATTGATCGGAGGTCATGAACGGCTGTCCGTTCGCAGGAACGTGATCCCACGTTTCATTGGGGAGTTTCTGCACGGTATTGGCGTCGATCGGCCCCATGGAACGGAACGTCTGCAGGAACGACGGATTCGGCTCGACGATGGGTGTCGGCGGCGCGGCGGCGGGAGGAACGGCGTGGCGCGCGGCCTTCGATTTCTCATCGCGCCACGAGTCATCGACCCGGAAAGTCAACGGCTCGCCGGGAAAGCCTTCGATGTTGTTGAGCGCCGAAAACGTCGATTCCTTTTCGGCCGAGGCGTGGCAGCGCGTGCAATAGATCCCGAAGCCGGCGTTCGAATATTGAAACGGCCATTCGTGATCGTCGAACGGCATCCCGACCCACAATTCGGCCCACCACCAGCCGTCGGCGGAGCCTTTTGAATCGCGGATCATGATGGTCCAGTCGCTGACGGCCGGCGGCGGTGCGTTCTCCCAGCGCGCGGCAGGCGAGGGGATCCCTTCCTTGATGATCATCGCGCCATCGGGAATGGCTCCTTCGCGACCGCCCGTGAGCCACTTCATGACGGCGGGCGAGTAATAGATCTTCGCCGCCTTGTGCGTGCCGTAATAGACGTCGTTGATCCACGGGCCGGTGTCGCGAATGCCTTTGTCACCGCACCATGCGAGCTCCGCCGCGTACGCGCGCTTCGTGAGCCAGGCCAGCATTTCTTTCTCGTAACCGGCGAGTTTCTCCGGCGGCACGCTGCTCGGAAGGGCGAAGGGCATCTCTCCTTTGCCGCTGCACGGCGCCGGTGCGGAGGCGGTGAGCGTCAGGAAGACGAGGATGGAACCAACGATGCGACGGACAAACGTCACCACGGACCTCCATTTCGGCGGATGGGCTGCTGGACGGGGAGAGATTACTCGGGAAGGAGGAAAGGCGCCACGTTCAATGTGAGGAGGATCTCGGCGATGCCCGGCGTATCGGGATAGAACGCCTCCAGGTTGCGGAAGTGCCGGGCCGCGGTTTCGCGATCGTCGCGACGCCGCGCGATCTCGCCGTGCAGGTAGTGCACGTAGCGCTCCATGCGCGTGCCGTTCGCGTACGGCTCGGCGCGCAACGCCAGCTGCTCCGCCTCGTCGAGCTGCTCTTTGCAGAGATGCGCGAACGCGGCGGTGATGAGCAACTGCCGCAGCGCATCGGCGCGCCCGAGCCGCTCGGCCAGAGCCAGCGCCGACGTCGCGTAGACGAGTGCCTCGCTGTATCGATTTGCCGCCAGGCAGTTGTAGGCGAGGTTGTGGGTGATGAACGTGCGCGACAACAGCTCGTCCGGATCGTCGCAGCGATCGCATTCCGCCAGCGCCGCGCGTCCGTATTCGATGGCCGCGACATGATTGCCGCGCAGCGACTCGACCGCCGCGGCGACGTCATACGACGCGACGCGCTGCACCGGATCGCCGACGGCATTCACCGCGTCGAGATAGGCGGGGAAGTAGCGATCGGCGAGCTTCCGATCGCTCGTCTCGATGGCATGCACCAGGATGTAGTACGTCGCCACCTGCAGATGCCGCGGCGAATGGCGGCGCACGACGTTCTCGAGGAACACCCGGATATCGGCGTCACGCTTTCCCTGCAGGACGTCCATGCTCGCGCGATGCAGGGCCACCAGAGCCTGTTCGGCCTCGCTCGAGGCGAGCTCCGACGCCGCGTCGAGCGCGACGATGGCCTCGTCGTATGCGCCGGCGCGCAGCCGCGCCAGCGCAGCCTCGATGGTGTCGTCGAACGTCACGCGCGCATTGTAAGCAGGCAGGACGCCCTAGAACGGGCAGTCGAGACATCCCGATCCGCAGCAGGTCGGCTCCGCCGCGGGACGCCATCGCGGCGCCGGCGTTTCGTCGCGTGGTTCTTCGCGGGATTCTTCTTCGATCGGCTCGGTCTCGTCAGCCATGCGCGTGCGCGCATTATCGCAGCTGCTACGGCTTCGGGCAGTCGGCGCCGGTCACGTCGATCGACGCGATGGGAATGCCGTCGCGGTCCTGAAAGGCATGCCGCACGGTGATGCTCTTCGCGAGGAACCGCTCGTACAGCTCGCGATCGCCGCAGGTCTCGCTGACGATCTTCGGCCGCAGTTCGCTCGCCAGCGAGCGCGTCTCGAGATCGGCGACGCCGCGAGAGATCTTGTAGTGAAACGACAGCAGGTGATCGTTGCCGGAGGCGAACGCGAGCTGCGTATGCGCGTCGAGCGTCTTCGGCAGATCGCGATTGAGCTCGAGCGCCACCTCGCGCATCGCCTGTTCCGAGCCGGCCGGGACCAGCGCCGCGCGCAGAAAGCCACGTCCGAATCCGTACAACGTCATCACCGCCACCACGATGATGAGGATCTTCACGTCACGTTTTTTCATGATCCGAAAAACGTAGTGCCGCGCTGCACGCCGCGGCAGAGCATGATCATGTGGATCTCAGATGATGCCGGCCCGCAGCGCTTTGCTCACGGCCTCGGAGCGCGAGTGGACGTGCAGCGTCTCGCAGATCGAGCGGATGCGATTGCACCGTGTTGATGCTGATGTCGAGCTCCGCGGCCGCGAGGAGGAGGAGCTTTACAGGAGAGGGAATTGTAGGGGCGAGGCTCCTGCCGTCGACGCTCTCAGTCTGGAGGCGCGCCGCAGGCGCACGGCGTGAACGCATTCACGTTCAGCGTGCGCAGGCCACACCAGTAACTCTGCCACGCCGCCAGTGCGCCGGCGGTGCTCTTCGGTGCGCCGGAGGAGAGGTAGCCGAAGTACCGCGTGCGCGTATCGCTGTCGGTGCCGATGGCGTGGGCGATCTCCATCAGCGAGGCGGTGTCGTAGTTCGATTTCGCATAGGCGTCGTCGAACGAATATTCGCGCGCCCAGGGCGTGGCGACGTTCGGGAGATGCCAGGCGGTGTAGCCGGCGAGCTGGCCCTTGCGATCGACCTCGACGATCTCGAAGGCGGGATTGTTTCCGAAGACCGGCGTCACCGACGGAGTGATGTGAATGAAGTCGCCGGTGACGATGCGGAACTCGTCCTGATGCGTGTGGCCGGCGAAGGAGCCGGCGATGGTGCCGCGGTGCGCGGCGGTGATCCTCAGGTAGCGCTGCTGGTACTCGTCCTTCCAGAACGTCTGCACCTTCACATCGGGACAGGCACCGCCGTACTCGGCGGTGTCATAGACATCGATGCCGGGCGGAATGTGAAACAGCAGCCAGACGCGCTTTCCCTCGACGCGTGCGAGCCGCAGCTCGTCGTCGAGCCAGGCGAGCTGGCGCAGGCCGGGATCGGGGCCGGGCGTTCCGCAGGGATTCTTGTAATTGGTCGAGAAGAAATTCGTGTTGAGGGCGATGATGCGCACGCCGTCGAGCGACGGTACGTCGGCGTGGTAGTAGCCGCCGGTGGGGAAGCGGCGATCGAACGAGCGCGACGCGACGATGGGGCTCCAGACATCGCGGAAGTTCGCGAGGAACGTGCTGTCCGGCGCGACCGCGTAGTCGCCGCAATCGGAGTCGTTGTTGCCGAGGGTCGGGTAGATGCGCACGCCGGGATATGCCTTGCGCAACACGCCGGCCACGTACGCGATGGTCTTCGTGACGAAGGCGGTGTAGGCGGCCTGGCTCTTGTCGGTGGCGTACTGCTGGTAGCTCTTCTGAAAGCCGTGCGCGAGGAAATCGCCGGAGAGGAGCACGAAGGCCGGCGACGGCAGCTGTTTCTGCATCTCGCCGACGGCGGAGCGGAAGAGCGGATCGTTGATGTCGCTCCCGTAGGTGCTGAAGGTCTTCACGGCTGAGGAGTCGAGGATGGCCTCCCACTCGGCGACGTCCGCGGCTTCGAGCTTCGCCACGAGCGTCGGATCGGCGAAGGGATCGAAGTGGACGTCGGAGAGGGAGAGGAAGGTCCCGGCCCGCGCGGAGCAGACCACGGCCACGAGAAACACGAGCAGCGTGCCGGCTTTCTTCATGAGGTCCGTATGGTAATCCCTCCGCCCGAAACGACTTCGTGACAGCCACCCCTTGCCAATTCGTCGAACAAACATATATTGAATTGAGAGTTGTTCGATGACTGAGAAACGAACCTACAACCTCGGCCGCCGGGCCGAGACGGCCGCCGAGACGAGGCAGAGACTGGTGGAGGCGACGTCCGCGCTGCACAACGCGCGCGGCGTCTCGGCGGTCTCGCTGCGCGACATCGCCGAAGAAGCGGGGGTATCGGTGGGCACGGCCTATCACCACTTCCCGACCTATCTCGACGCCGTACGCGCCTGTGCCGCGCATCACGCCGTGGTCTCGGCCCTGCCGCCGGAGACGATCTTCGACGGCACGCGCGGCGTCGAGGCCCGCGTGCGCCTCTTCGTGCGCGAGCTCTGCGGCTGGTACGAGCGTCATTCGTGGCTCGAGCGCATCCGCGCCGAACGGTCGTCCTATCCGCCCATCGAAGAGGCGATGATGCACATCGCCGCCGGCATCGAACAGCTCGCGCGCACCGCGGCGCGTTGCACGGCCGAAGAGGCCAGGACCATCGCGGCCTTGTCCGATGTGGCGGTCTTTTCGGCGCTGCGCCGCGGCGGGATGTCGCCGACGCGCGCCATCAATCGCATGACCGAAGCAGTCCTGGCGTGGCTGCGTTCCCGAAACAGCAAAAGGAGACGAGCATGATCACCGACGCCCAAAGCGGCACCAGCATTCACGAGATCGAAGACGGCATCTATCGCATCAGCGTGCCGGTGCCCGAAGCGAATTTCGCATTCAACCAGTTCCTCATCGACGACGACGAGCCGCTGATTTTCCACACCGGCCTGCGCGCGCACTTTCCGCTGGTCAGCGGCGCGATCCGCAGCGTGATGCCGCTCGAACGTCTGCGCCACATCGCGTTCTCGCATTTCGAATCGGATGAATGCGGCGCGCTCAACGAGTTCCTCCGCGCGGCCCCGAACGCCACCGCGGCGGCCAGCCGCGTCGCGGTGTTGACGTCGCTCGGCGATTTCGCGGAGCGCGCGCCGCGCGCACTCGGCGACGGCGAACAGCTCGCCCTCGGCCGGCGGAACGTGCAGTGGTTCGATGCGCCGCATCTTCCGCACGGCTGGGAAACCGGCTATCTCTTCGAGTCGACAACGCGCACGCTCTTCTGCGGCGATCTCTTCACGCACGGCGGCGCGAAGGCGGATCCGCTGATCGATTCGGACCTGCTCATCCCCGCCGAGGAGTTCCGCATCGGGTTCAGCGCGGCGCTCGGAATCCCCGACTCCTACGGCTTCTCGCGCGACGCACGCCTCCACATCGACAAGCTCGCGGCGACGAATCCACGCACGCTCGCGGTGATGCACGGCAGTTCCTGGCGCGGGCGCGAAGGGGAAGGGGCGGCGCTGCTGCGCCGGCTCGGCGACATCGTCGGCGCCTGAAAACAAAAACGGCGGACCCGAGGGTCCGCCGTTTCGTTTCTGTCGTTGGGAGAGAGTTACGCCGAACGATCGGGGGTATTCGCGTGCGGCTGCGCAACCGGCGCGGCCACATCGGTCGACGGACCGCTTCCCGGCGCGATGGTCATCTGTTCGCCGGGGCTCGTGTCGGGGTAGTACTCCTTGAGCTTCATGTAGTCCGTGCCGGTCTCCTCGGTGATGATCTGGTTCACTTCCCAGCCATCGAGCGTTTCGCGCTCGAGGAGGCGGCGGGCGATGCGGTCGAGCGCGTTACGGTTGCCGCTGATGAGATCGTGCGCGGTCTTGTACGCCTTGTCGAGGATGCGACGCACTTCCTTGTCGATCTCGACGGCGGTCGATTCGGAGTAATCCTGATGCTGCCCGAACTCGCGGCCGAGGAAGATCTGCTCTTCCTTCTTGCCGAACGTGGCCGGACCGAGATCGGACATGCCCCATTCGCAGACCATCTTGCGGGCCATGTTCGTGGCGCGTTCGATGTCATTGCCGGCGCCGGTGGTGATCTCGTTGAGGAACACCTCCTCGGCGATGCGGCCGCCCATCAGCACCGCCAGCATCGCCTCGAGATAGCGCTTCGAGTACGAGTACTTGTCTTCGGTCGGCAACTGCTGCGTGAGACCGAGAGCGCGGCCGCGCGGAATGATCGTGACCTTGTGCAGCGGGTCGGCGGCCGGAATCATGGCCGCGACGATGGTGTGTCCCGACTCGTGATAGGCGGTGTTCCGCTTCTCGCGATCGGACATCATCATCGACTTCCGCTCGACGCCCATGATGACCTTGTCCTTCGCGTATTCGAAGTCGACCATCTGGACTTTCTTCTTGTCATAACGCGCGGCGTTGAGCGCCGCCTCGTTGACGAGGTTGGCGATGTCGGCGCCGCTGAACCCGGGCGTACCGCGGGCGATGACGGCGAGATCGACGTCTTCGGCGAGCGGAATGTTGCGGGTGTGGACGCGCAGGATCCCTTCGCGGCCTTTGAGATCCGGCAGATCGACGACCACGCGGCGATCGAAACGGCCGGGACGAAGCAGCGCGGGATCGAGAACGTCGGGACGGTTTGTGCCGGCGATGAGGATCACGCCGTCGTTCGACTCGAAGCCATCCATCTCGACGAGCAGCTGATTGAGGGTCTGTTCGCGCTCGTCGTGTCCGCCGCCGAGGCCTGCGCCACGATGACGGCCGACGGCGTCGATCTCATCGATGAAGATGATGCACGGCGCGTTCTTCTTGCCCTGCTCGAACAGATCGCGGACGCGCGAGGCACCGACGCCGACGAACATCTCGACGAAGTCCGAACCGGAAATTGAAAAGAACGGCACGTTCGCTTCGCCGGCGATGGCGCGGGCGAGGAGAGTCTTGCCGGTGCCCGGAGGCCCCATGAGCAGCACGCCCTTCGGGATCTTGCCGCCGAGCTTGGTGAACTTCTGCGGTTCTTTCAGGAACTCGATGATCTCGTGGAGCTCGACCTTCGCTTCATCGACGCCGGCGACGTCCTTGAACGTGACCTTTTTTGCCGAGCCGGAGAGGAGTTTTGCCTTCGACTTGCCGAACGAGAGCGCCTTGTTGCCGCCGGCCTGCATCTGGCGCATGAAGAAGATCCAGAGACCGATGAGGAAGAGGAAGGGGGCCCAGGTGATGAGCGCGGTCACGAACGGCGCGTCGCGCTGCGGTTCGAACTCGACGGTGACGCCTTTGTCTTCGAGACGCTTGTAGAGGTCGTCAGGCCAGGTGGCCGGTCCGGTTGCATGGAACTCGCGCTTGCCGCCCGGCGCGTTGGCTTTGGTCACTCCTCGGATTTCGTCTCCGCGGATCGTGACTTTGTCGACGTAGCCCTGCGTCACGCGTTCCTGGAAGAGGCTGTAGGCGATCTGCTCGCTGGCACCCTTCGCCGTGTTGAAGAGGCTCCATAGGAGGAACACCAGAACGATGATCACTACCCACAGGAGTGCGGTTTTGACTGTGGAATTCAACGAATTGCCTCCTACGTGAACAGGCGCGAATGCTTCGCGCGTGCCACGTACACTATCGCGACTCGTAACGAGGCGCGAGCGAGTGACTATTTCTCGCGAGGAGTATGTACGCGGCCGATGAACGGAAGGTTACCGAATCGTCGCTCGTGCTCGAGGCCGTAGCCGGCGAAGATGCCGTCTTCGATCGGGAAGGCGCGGAAGTCGGTGGTGGCATCGGAGGTACGCGCGTCAGGGCGGTCGAGCAGCGCCACGAGACGCAGGCTCTTCGGCGCGTGCATGCGGAGGTTGGAGAGAAGGTAGTTCTCGATCACGCCGGTGGCGACGACGTCCTTGAGCACGAAGACGTCGCGGCTGCGGATGTCGGTGAAGGAGAGGAAGTCGATCTCGATGGCGTCGGCGACGGAGTTGTCGGACTGATCGCGGATGACGTCGATGAATCCGTAGCTGACGTGGCCCGGAATGGCGCGGAGGAGATCGGCGAGAAAGACGGACGTCCCTTTGAGGATGCCGAGGAGGAAGACTTCTCCGTCGCCGGCGGCGGTGCGGATCTCGCGGCCGAGGGATGCGACGCGCGCGGCGATGTCCTCCGCGCTAAAGAGGGGCGTGATCTCCGTCGTCTCCACCCTGACCCTCCAACCAGACTTCGTAAAGCATCCCGTGCGCCGGCTCCGTGACTTTGAAACGCTCCGAGACCTCGACGCCCGCGATCCAGACGATCTCGCCGTTCCAGACGAGGAGCGGCAGGCGGTCGCGACTGTCGCGGGGGATTTTACGATCAATCAGAAAGTCTTTCAGCTTTTTCGGCTGCGCGGCGCCGAGAGGATGAAACGTGTCGCCCGCTTTTCGCGGGCGCACGGTGAAGCGCGGTCGAGCGTGCAGCGGCAGCTGAATGCGTTGCCGTTTGCCGCTGGGAGGCTCCTGCACGTGAATGGTGGCGTGCAATTCGGGGATGAATGCTTCCCGTTCGAAATCGATCGATGCGAAGGTCGTTCGTGCGGTTCGCCGTTGCAGCACGTTGCCGGCGAGCTCCAGCTCTTTCGTCACGCTCACCCGTTTTGCGTTCGTGTCGATCTTCCGCGCATCGAAATCGCGCGCGCCGGGATCGAGCCGGCGGATGTGACGCTGCAGCAGCGCCCCTTTGAGCCAGGAGTCGTCCGGCCATGAGACGAATCGCGTTCGCGATGCCTCGATGATGCAGCATTGTGTTTCCGCCGCATCGATGGCGCGCTCGAGGAGCGGCCATTGTTCGCGCGCCTGCGCGGCGATCTTCGCGAGGTTGTCGGTGGCATCGAGCTCGCGCACGATGCCGCGGATGCGATTGCGCAGAAAGCGCGGATCGCGATTCGAACGATCTTCGCGCGCGGTGATCGCCTGTTCCGCGAGCACCGCTTCGAGCTGCTCGCGCGTGACCTCGAGCAGCGGACGGATGAACCCGTCCTCGCGCATCGGATGAATGCCGCGCAGACCGGCCATGCCGCTGCCGGTGAGCAGTCGCATCAGCACGGTCTCGGCCTGGTCGTTTTTCTGATGCGCGGTGGCGATGTACCGCGCGCCGCACCGCTCGCGAATCTCCTGCAGGCGGGCGTATCGCACCTCACGCGCGGCCGCTTCGATGCCGACCGCTTTGATCCGATCGGGAGCGAGTGTGCCGTCGGCGAGGTCGAGCGCGACCTGCAGTCGCGCGCAGAGCTCTTCGACGAACGCCTGATCTTTATCGGATTCGTCGCCGCGCAGGTGGTGATTGATGTGCGCCGCGCGCAACGCCATTTTCTCAGCGTGCAGCAGCAGCAGGAGGGCGGTGGAGTCGGTGCCTCCGGAGAGCGCGACGATCACCTGTGCGGCGCGAATGCCGTGGGATTCGAGGAATGCACGGACGGCTTCGCGCGGGGGCGGCACGAAAGAAAGTGTATGCCGGATGAGATGAGAAGGCCCACCTCCTAAAGGCAGTCGCAACATGTGCGCTGCAATTCATGACGTGCTCGAGGCACAAAGAAGAAAGGAGATGGGCCGTGAAGAAGTCTACCAAGGTAGCCACGACGCAAGCGAGGACA
>DATAJY010000019.1:0-166346 GCA_036261885.1 Thermoanaerobaculia bacterium
AATCGCTCGTCCAGCGCCAGCAATGCCATCTCTTCTCTCTGCTCCACGATCGTTCTCTCCAGCATCGGCATCTGGAAAGCATCAACCCAAGCATCTCTGGAAAGCATCAACCCAAGCTGAACCCCGACAACCGACAACCGATAACCGACTACCATTCAAATATGCGCGATCTCGATCTCGGAAACGGCGTTTTCGTTCCGGCTCATCTGCTGCGTGCGGCGACGTCGCGGAGCGGGGGGCCTGGGGGGCAGAACGTGAACAAGGTCGAGACGCGCGTGACGATCGAGGTCGACGTCGAGGCGTTGCCGCTCTCGGACGAGCAGAAGGAGCGCGTGCGCACGCAGCTCGGCGGACGCGTCAATCGCGCGGGCGTGCTGCGCGTGACGTCGCAGGCCGAGCGCAGCCAGATCGCGAATCGCGATCGCGCGCTGACGCGGATGGAGGAACTGCTGCGCGATGCGCTCGAAGAGCGCACGCCGCGCAAAGCGACGCGCGTCCCGAAAGGGCAGAAACAGAAACGGCTGGAACAGAAGAAGCGGCACGGCGAACGCAAACGCCTGCGGACGCGCATCGATTGAATTTTCAATGGGTAGGGATTTCCCCCTCTCCGTCACTCCTTCTTTAGCACCCTATGAAGATCGCCATCTCTCCCGGGCAGCGAATCGACTGCGGACGTTCGAAGGTTCTGCTCGACCCGCTCGAAGCCCCGGTCCAGACCCTCGCCGAGGCGCTCCTCGAGGCCCGGAGCGAAACCGGGCAGTTCTCCTGGGACCCGGCCGCCGTACGGCAGGCCGCCGATCGGTTGCGGGCGCTGGTCGAAAAACGCGGCGAGTAGCTCGCGTTTCCGAACGCGCTCACGCGAGGGCAGGAACCTGCTGCGCGAACGTCGACACCTCGCGCAGCAGGTTGAAAAAGCGGTGGATGGTCGTATCGAAGTGCGTGGCGAAGGTCAGTCGTGCCGCGCCGGCGATGACGCGCTCGGCTTGATGAAGCCCCCTCCGGCGCCACTGCTCGATCATGTCGGTAATGGCTCGAATCGTTTCTTCGGCGTCGATGCCGGCCGCGTCCAGTTCGGCGCGTACATCGTGCGGGGACATGTTGGCGTAACGGTCGATGTCCTCCTGCAACTGGTCGTCGGGGCCAAGACTCACATTTTTAGCGTTCATTTCATTTCCTCAGTCGTCGAGAAGACCGAGCGCTTTTGCTTTGCGGCGGATGCGGCGAATTCTGTTGCGCAGATCTTCGACCGTCGTCTGCATTGCGGCAGCTCGCTCCTCCTCGGTGTCGTACCCGCCATTGAGACGGATATGGATATACGCCTGAAGATCGGGTTCCAGTCGTTCTGTCAAATGCTCGAGGCTGTCGCGCATCAGGAACTTCTCCACAGCATCGTCGATGACACCGAAATAGCGTTCGCTGATCGCGCCGGTGCCCGGCTCGTCGCCGTCCGCGGCGATCGTCATGTGCGCGTGGCTGTTGGCCGCACGGGTGGTCTCGTGCCACAGCAATGAGTTGATGACACTGCACAGGAATGAGAAGAGATCGGTGGTGCCGTCGTAATGACGGTCGCCGCTCATCACCCGAACCACGGCCTCGGCGAGAAGCTCTTTCGGCTCCGGCAGCTTGTTCGCTCGCGCACCATGCCGCGACCTGCGCTTCCTCGCAAACGCGATCAACCTCTCCCAGAACTCAGGCGTTACATTGTCAAAGATCGTCGAATGGGAAGACGCGTGAAAAGGCTCGGTATCGTGATCAGACTCGTCAGGGCTTCGGTGTCGTTTGTCATCGTGATCACGCTCATGTGCCATCGCTCACTCCTTTCATCAGAAATTCGGAACCATCGACGTTCTCTGTGAGCCGGGCTCGCGGCGAAATTTGCCACGCCCCTCAAACCATCCGCAGATTTCTGCGCTTTTCGCTCATTTCTGCATCGTCAATCAGCATTTCGATTACGCGGCACAGATGGGCGAACGCGTCCTCCCGATTGCGCGGGTGAGCGTGGCTTTGCTCGTCGCGCATGCGGGCAACCGCACGCAAGACGTAGTCATGCGGTGTCAGGAATCGCGACACACCGGAATGGTGGTCGTTCAATCGGTGCTCGGTAAATGCGAGCAACCGCTCAATCGTCGGCGGATCGAGAATGTCGGTTCGTTTGTCGACGTGCTGTTCGCGTTCGTCGAACATGTGGGCCTCCAATCGCAGGCGCTGTAATTACCTATGCCCGGCAGGAGGCGGAGATTTGTCACGCCGCCACAAAAAAACATCTCGCGCCGACGCTACGCGTCATTGAAATGGCGTCTGAAGCTTCGCCTTGCGCGCAGAATCAGATTCCATACCTGCCGCTCCGTCATGAGCAGCTCCTGCGCGATCTCCTTTGTGGAGATTCCGTCTTTGCGGATCCTGAGGCGAATGACTTCGCGGCATTTCGCCGGCACGAGGGGCAACAGGCGCTGTGCCTCCTCGCGACCGATCGTCCAGTCTTCCGGTGAAATCTGCCTCGTCGCACGGAGGATGCGCGACTCGTCGATGACGTTGGTGTCGTCGATATCCGTCGGAACGGTCGTGAGCACGTCGTGCGCGGTGCGATTCTCCCGCCTGCGCGCGAGATTTCTCACGATGTTCGCGATGAGCCGGAACACGCAGGTCACCGACGAGAGCTCGTCCGGATATTGTTTCGCCCCGCTGAACAGCTGGAATGCGGCGTCCTGGACGATGTCGTCGGCGGTTCTTGCCTCCGCCGGGAGTCCGCCGTTCTGTTGACGGAAGGTGTGATGACGGAGCTGTTGATTCGCGAACGCGAGAAACCGGCCAGCGTGGAGCTCCCAGAATCGAGAATCGCAGAAATCCGCACGAATGGTGGGTGATGGGGCAGAAGCAGTGGAGGGCTTTGCGCGCTTCTGCGCGTCGGGGCGGAACGGCGGACGAGGAGTATCTCTCATAAATCATCCTCGCGAGGACGGGGTCCCATCGTCATGGACCGCACAGAGACCAGTTTCCTTCGCAGCAGCATAGTCAGCGTCATTCGAATCTACCCGCACAAGTCATTACAGGGATTCACGCCCACCCGCCACAGTCCGTTTGGTTATTGATTGCAACACTGTCGCAGTTGCGCCCGATTCCGAGGAATACAGAAAATCATTCCCGTCACCGCTATGTAACGCCAGCAGAGACGGTGCGTACTCACTCGCGCGCGCGCGCGTGCAGAAACAAGGGGCTCAACAACAACCGCGCGATCAGCGCTGTCGAGAAGGGGGCGGGGATTTCTTCGTTACAGCGGGGGTTGGCGGGCTCCAGATCGTCGACGCGTACGAGATCATCGCCGTGATTTCGCTGATCGTCTTCTGTGCA
Organism: Thermoanaerobaculia bacterium; assembly: GCA_036261885.1. Classification (GTDB taxonomy): domain Bacteria; phylum Acidobacteriota; class Thermoanaerobaculia; order Gp7-AA8; family Gp7-AA8; genus QHVT01. Next base: position 3,349 of record DATAJY010000019.1, read on the forward strand.
TCGATTCCTGCAGCAGCGAGCTCAGCCTTGATCTCCTCATCGGATTTCGTGGCGTACTCCCGGATATCGCGAGCCAGTTCCTCTTCGTCGACCGTGGAATGATCACCTTCATCAAGCTCGATCATGTCTTCTCCGACGGCTGTTCGAACAATAGGTTTCGGAAACAGCGGTGACCATTCTGAAGCAAAGCTTCGCGAAGGAAAAGCCAACCGCCTCCGGAGCCGTAATGCGAACTTCAAGGGTTGATGGGCGAAATCATACTCTTCGCCCCGTCAATGACAAATTCTGCCCTCCATCGCGGCATAGAGAGAGGTAAGCATTGCGACTGACTGTTTCATTGGAGATGCCATGGCTCTTTGTTCGACCGAGGTCATCGATTTGCTGGCCCGAACCGACTGGACGGACGTTGCACCCCGCGCGCTCGCCTTCACGCACTTCTGCATGGCGACGCACGGACACGTCCACAATCCGAGCGGCAGGGACGCGCATCAATACGTCACGAGAGCGGTCTTCGAGATCATCTCGGGACGACACGCGCTGCATACCGCGTCGGTGTTCAACGCGATCTGCGGCATCGTGTATGCGAACGTGAAGCGCGATGCGGCCCGGCGCGTCGCCGCGCGCGTCTGATCGTTCCTCCGTTCGCCGGTTCCTCTCCGCCACTCGCCGATTCGCGCGAGAACTCTTCCGGTCTCCGCCGTACTTTGCGCGTGGAGGCAACGCATGGAATCGCTCGAACCACGGCCGGGAGTGAAAGCGGACAAGCTGGTTCTCGGGATCGCGCTGATCGCGCTCGGGATCGTCGGATTTCTCGGCGCAATCGATCTTCTCTACATTCGCGACGTCTGGCGGCTCTGGCCGCTGCTGCTCATCGTCATCGGCATCGGCAATGAGGTCGAGGCCATTCGCAACCGCCGCAAGGGCGGCGGGTGGGTGCTGATCGCCATCGGCACGTGGTTCCTGATCGGGAACTTCCACATCTTCGGCCTGTCGCACAGCCGGGCCATTCCGGTCATCGTCGTCATCGCCGGCGCGTCGATCGCGCTGCACGCACTCATCGATCGTCCGGCGCTCCCCGCGGCGCCTCAGGAGAATCACCATGGACAACAGCACGACCACCAGTAGCGCTCTGCGCGTCACGCCGCGTCTCGTCGTCGGCCTCGGCATCCTCACGCTCGGCCTGCTCTGGACGCTCGACAATCTCAACGTTCTCGAGTCCCGCTACATCACCGACTGGTGGCCCGCGATCATCATCGCCGTCGGCCTGGTGCGCTTTCTCGATCGCCGCGCCAGCCGCATCGGCTCGGTGCTGATCATCATCGTCGGCTCGCTGATGCTGCTCGACACGCTCGATTACGCGGATGTCGACTTCGGCGATCTGATTCCGCTCGGCGTGGCGCTGCTCGGCGCGAAGCTCGTCTGGGATGCCCTCGGCCGCAAGTCCGCGCGCGTGCGCGACGGCAATACCGATCCGGCATCGCTGATCAACGCCTTCGCGATGATGGCCGGCGTGCGGAGGCAGAGCACGTCGACCGATTTCCGCGGAGGCGATGCCACCGCGATCATGGGCGGCGTGGAGATCGATCTCCGCCACGCGCAGATCGCGGCGGACGGCGAAGCGGCCATCGACGCGTTCGCGTTCTGGGGCGGCGTCGAGATCATCGTGCCGGATCACTGGCGCGTGGTCGGCAGCGTGATGCCGCTTCTCGGCGGGTTCGATGACAAGACCGTCTCCCCTGCGACCGGTCCCGTGCTCCTCGTGCGCGGCGCCGCGGTCATGGGCGCGATCGTGGTGAAGAATGTGAGAGATGCATCCGCTCCTCGCTGATCGCAAGCGGCTCGCGCTCTACCTGCTCGCCTGGCTGCTGCTGGCATTTCTGCTGGCGCTGCTGGTGAGAGAGCCGAGCCGCACTTCGCTGCTCGATGCGGTGCTGTTCACGATTCCTCCGACTCTCGTTTACGCATTCATCTGCATCACCGCCTGGTTCCCCGCGCGCGCGCTGCCACTCACGGCCGCGCGCGCGGCCTCGCTGCTCATCGCCCACGTGCTGGGCGCGCTGGTGTGGAGCGGCGTGTGGCTGCTGCTGTTTCGGGTCTGGCAGTACGTGCTGCAGGTCGATGCGATCGGCGGCCACGCATCGCTGATCATCGTCACCGGCGCGCTGCTGTATCTGCTCAGCGTCGCCTTCCACTATCTGCTGCTCGCCATCGACGACGCCAGGCGTCTGGAGATGCGGGAGATGCAGGTGCAGGTGCTCGCGCGCGAAGCGGAGTTGAAAACGCTGAAGGCGCAACTCGATCCGCACTTTCTCTTCAACGCGCTGCATTCGATCAGCGCGTTGTGCGGCACGTCGCCGTCATCGGCGCGAACGCTGACGACGCTGCTCGCCGAGTACCTGCGCAAATCGCTGCGCATCGGCGGCGCGGAGTCGATCACCATCGCCGAGGAGCTCGAGCTCGCGCTGAACTACCTCGCCGTCGAGCGCATTCGCTTCGGACCGCGACTCGAATTCGCGCACGACGTCGATGAAGGCGTGCGCGCGCTGCGCATTCCGCCGCTGCTGCTGCTGCCGCTCGTCGAGAACGCGGTCACGCACGGCATCGCGCATCTCGTCGAAGGAGGCACGATTCAGATGGAAGCGAAACGGGAAGGCGATCGCGTGCGCGTTTCGGTGGAGAATCGCTGCGATGCCGATCGCCCGGCCAGTTCCGGTCACGGCATCGGGTTGACGAACACACGGCGGCGCATCGAGACGTTTTACGCCGAGGCGGCGCGAATGGAGATCAAGAACGAGGCGGAGCGCTATCGCGTGACGCTCTGGTTGCCGGCGCATGAATGAGATTCGCGTGATGATCGTCGACGATGAAGCGCCCGCGCGCGCCGTGCTCGCGGAGTTCCTCGCCGACTACCCGCAGTTCGCGATCGTCGCCGAATGCGCGAACGGCTATGAGGCGGTGAAGATGTTCGCCGAACGGAAGCCGGAGCTGCTGTTTCTCGACATCCAGATGCCGAAGCTCGACGGCTTCGAAGTGCTGGAGCTGCTCGACACGAAACCGAAAGTCGTCTTCGTCACCGCGTACGACGAATACGCGGTGCGCGCGTTCCAGGTGCACGCCATCGACTATCTGCTGAAGCCGTACAGCGCCGCGCGTTTCGCCGAAGTGGTCGCCCACGCGGAGCAGATGGTGCGCCGCGACGAACAGCAGCCGGTGGCGGCGCTCGCCGGCACGCGGAAGCCGCTGCAGCGCATCGCATTCAAAGACGGCGGCACGATCGAAGTCGTCCCCATCCAGCGCATCGACTACATCGAGGCGCAGGACGACTACGTGCACGTCTACGCGAAAGGGCAGAAGTACGTAAAACAGCAGACGCTCACCGAGATCGAGCAGCTGCTCGATTCCGCCCGCTTCCTGCGCATCCACCGCAGCTACATCATCAACCTCGAGAGCCTGCAGAAGGTCGAGCCGTACGCGAAAGACAGTCGCGTCGTGATCCTGCGGGACGGCACGCGCGTGCCGGTCAGCCGCGCGGGGTTCGAGAGACTGCGCCTGGTGCTCTGACGCCGCGGTTCCGCGCAGACGCGCGATCAACCCAGAAACTTGTAACCGAGGCCATGCACCGTCACGATGAACTCCGGGCGTGACGGATTGGGCTCGAGCTTTTGCCGCAGCGATGCGATGTGCACGTCCACGGTGCGCGTCACCGGAGTGGCGTCGTAGCCCCACACTTTTTCGAGCAGTTCGTCGCGGGTGAGAACCGCGCCGCGGTGCTCGACGAGATAGCGGAGAAGCTTGAGCTCGAGGCCGGACAGCTCGACCGCCGCGCCGCCGCGCTTTACTTCCGCGCTGCGGAAGTCGGCTTCGACGTCGCCGAAGGAGTAGGCGTCGGCGCTGTTCGCGGTGAGCGTGCGGGCGCGGCGCATGAGCGCTTCGATGCGCGCCAGCAGCTCGATCATCTCGAACGGCTTGGTCACGTAGTCGTCGGCGCCGAGCTTCAGTCCGAGCACGCGATCGATCACCTGTCCGCGCGCGGTGAGCATGAGGATCGGCGTCTGCACGCCTTTCTGTCGCAGATCGCGGCAGACGTCGAAGCCGTTCTTCTTCGGCAGCGCGACGTCGAGCAGGATGCCGTCGAAGCGCTGGCGCGTGGCCAGCTCGAGCGCCGCTTCGCCATCGCGCGCGATCGTCAACGCGTAGCCTTCGCTCTCGAGGCGATCGCCGAGCGTGAGGATGAGACTCTCCTCGTCCTCGACGAGCAGGATGTTCCGTTTCATTCGTGCCCCGCCGGAATGCGCATCGTGAACGACGATCCTTCCTCGCGCCTTCGTTGCACTGCAACGCTGCCACCATGATCTTCGACGATCTGTTTGACGATCGCGAGACCGAGCCCGGCGCCGCGCACGCCGCCGCTGTTGCGTCCGCGGAAAAACGGCTCGAAGAGATGCGCGGCGTCGCGCGGGTCGATCCCTTCGCCACGATCGTCGACCTGAATGACGATCGCATCGCGCTCGTCGGCTTTGGCCGAGACGCCGACCCAGTTGCCGCCGCCACCGTGACGAATCGCGTTGGCGACGAGGTTGTAGACCGCGCGTGTGAGCGAGGCCGCATCGCCGGAAACGGGCGGCAGTCCCGGCGCGATCTCGAGCGCGATCTCGATCGGCGTACCGAGAGTCAACGCGCGCGCCTGACCGACGGCATCCTCGACGACGGAGGGGACGTCGACGGGAGCGCGGTTGCGTCGCGACGTGTGCGCCTGCATGCCGGCGAACTCGAGCACCTGCGCGACCATGTCGCCGAGGCGCGCCGATTCCCTGACGATCGTCTCGCCGTATCGCGCGAGCTTCTCCTTCTCGACGATGATCCCGTCCTTCAGATTCTCGCCGGCCGCGCGCATCGCCGCGATCGGCGTGTTGAGCTCGTGACTCATCGCCGCGACGAACTCCGTCTGCTGTGCGCGCAGCCGATCGGCACGGCGCAGCAGCACGAGCAGCGTGACGATCGTGGCGACGAGAATCATCAGGATGGTGATGTTGAGCGCGAGATTCCTGCGTCGCGCGGAGTCGATCGTCGCTTCCAGTCCGCCGTTGCTGCGACGCACGAGAATGCGCCACTCGTCGCCATGAGGGGGCGGTGGCTCGCCCCCGCCGATCCTGAGCGGCGGCCGTTCGCGGCGATCGCCCGGCGCCGGCCCGCGACGCTCGTCGCGCGGACCGCGACGCTCGTCGCGCGGACCGCCGGCACCGAAGGGCGCGAGCACGCCGGCCTGCGCATCCGGTTCCTGTTTTCCATCAGGCCAGTTCGTCGATGAGCGATAGAGCACGCTGCTGCCGCTCACGAGCGCGACTTCGTACGCCGCGTCGGCGCTCGAAAAATGCCGCTGTACCAGTCGCGGCATCACGCTTTCGGTCAACACCCGGCGACTGAGCACGACGATGCGCACCTGTGGTGGATGCGGACGCGCGAAGCGCATCGCATTCGGCATGGCATTCGGCGCGAGACCGAAACCGGGTGGCGGGCGATCGGGTTGCTGCAGGACGAAGAGCGCCGGAATCGAGCCGAAGAGCGGACCGCCCCAGCGCGGCCGTTGTTCGAAGGAAGCCGGCAGCGACGCGCGCACCGGCTCGAGCTTCGGCGGCCACGACGCCTCACGGCCATCCTCATCGAGCAGATGCCAGCCGTCGTCGCGATGCTCGAGCAGGTAGGTCGTTTCGACGAGCGCAGGCGTCGTGACCGGCATCTGGTCTCGCGAGTAGAGGACGAAGAGACTGCCGATCTCTTCGCCGAGCTCACCGCCGAGCCGGCGCGCCGCGAAGTCGAGGTTCGCGTGCATGCGCTCGCGCTCGGCATCGCTCACGCGATCGATCCATCGATACTGCAGCGTGGCCAGCACGCCCAGCCCTGCCACGAGCAGGAGCAGGAGAATCGCGAGCAGTGCGTTGGCGCGTTTCGGCATGCGCATCGTCGCGGAGTCTAACGCGGCGAAATCGAAGGAAATCGCGCATCCGCGCAGCTTTTACGTCTCTTACAAAGCTCTTGCGCCGTCATGAAGCGCGCGTCATTCGACGAGCCGATCATGCCCCATCATGAAACGCAACTCATTGCTCTTCATCCCACTGCTCATCGTCGCGATCGCATTCGGCGCCTACGCGCAGCGCGGCCCGATTCCGAATGGCGGTCCGAACGGCGGCCCCGGCGTTCCCGGTTTCGGCGGCCCCGGTGCCTCCGATTCACTGGCCGAATACCTCGGGCTCACCAGCGAACAGAAAACTGCATGGGAGACCATTCAATCCGATCTGCGCACCACCATCGAAGGTCTGCACGCACAGGAGCGCACCCTCGGCGAGCAACTGCACACCGCGCTCGATGCCGGCTCCACCGATGCGACCGCACTCGGCACGCTCCTCATTCAGATGCGCGCCATTCAGACGCAGATCGAAACCGCGCGCGACGCCGCCGACGCGAAGTTCGAGGCTTCACTCACCGCCGAGCAGAAGGTGAAGTACGCCGCGTTTCAGGCGGCGTCGGCCTTCCTCCGCCAGCGCGGACCGGGAGGCCCGCATTGAGGTCGGCGCGGCGAGCCATCATCCCGCTCGCACTCATGCTCGCCGTGGCGTGCGTTTCGGCGCCGCCACGGCGGGGCATGCCTCCGATGCCTTCGCGCGACGGCGGGTCGGGCGATCTCGAACTGCTGCCGCGCGCGAACTGGTGGCATGAGACGCGGCTCAACGAACGGCTCGATCTCAGCGGCGAGCAGATGCAGCAGCTCGACGCCCTGCAGAAGGAACACGGCGAACAGATCACGCGATTGCAGAACGATCTGCGCGTCGTGATGCGCGACCTGCGCACCGCCATCGACCGCCGGGATGCCACTGCGAACGACATCCTCGCCGCGGGCGATCGGCTCGCCGCGCTGCGCGACGATCTCTTCCGCCGTCAGCTGTCGTATCTCGCCGCGCAACGCGCGGTGCTGACGCTCGAACAGTGGAAGTCGTTGCAGCAGCAACTCGACGAACGCGACGAAGAGCGAATGGCGGGACCGCGCGGCGGACGCGGTGGTCCCGGACCGGGCGGTGGCGGCGGACGGCGCCCTCCGCGCTGGTGACTCGACCGAGATCGCATCGGGCAGGCATGCGGAGCTAGTGAGCTCCATGCATCCGCAGCAGAAGATCCCATGCGTAGCCGCCGCCGAGCCAGACGGCGGCTACGACGATCACGACGATTCCGAGGGTGACGAACAGGCGTGTTTGTTTACTCATACGAAAGTGCCTCTCTGACAGGAATTCGCGTGGCTCGCCACGCGGGATAGAAACTGCTGATTGCGCCGAGGAGTACGACCAGCGCGAGCCAGATGAAGATGCCGCGCGGCGCGATCAGGAACTCCACCGGCGTCTTGATGAAGATCGTGCCGGTGGCGCGATCCATCAGCCACGTCGCCGGCATGGAGACGGCGATGGCAAAGACCCAGCTCAGTACGCCGATGCGCACGCCTTCGCGGACGACCCGTGTGGCGATGATGCGCGGCGTCGCACCGATCGCGCTCAGCACGCCGAGCTCGCGCGTACGGCTGACGACGTTCAGCGTCAGCGACGACAGGAGCGCGAGTCCGCCGACGAGCACGACCAGCGTTGCCGCGAAGAAGATCGCGCTCTCGATGATCACCAGATGGTCTTCGATCGCTCTGCGCCGATCGGTGAGACGCTGCACGTGCGCGACCGGAAGGTTCGCGCGCTGCAGCGCGCGCTCGATGTCCCGCGCGGTCGCGGCGCCGTGCGAGCGGGTGCGCACACGCGCGTTCGCTGTGGTGCCGAGTTTCGATCCGACCGTGGCGCGCGATGCGTACGCCGTCGGTCCGGAGCCGAGCTCTTTCACGACACCGACGATGCGCAGGTTCTTCGGCTTCTTCGCCGCGAGCGCCTGGTTGATGACGTATTCGCCGTCCTTCGCGAACCATCGTCCTTCGATCAGCGGCAGTGCCAGCAATCGTGAATCGAGGCCGACCAGCGCGTAGCCGTCACGGCTCGCTTCGATCCAGGATTCGACGTGCACGACATCGGGAACGGTACGGATGATGCGCGCGAGCTCCCGTTCCCCGACGCCATCCCGCAGGCGCACGTCGATGTCGTAGCGTCGCGCGCGGAAGTCGTCGTCGATCGATTTCGACCACGATTGCGAGACGTTCAACGCCGCGATGAAGACGGCGCCGCCGATCGCGAGCGTGGTCGTGGTGAGGAGCATGCGCTCGCGGCGTTGCACCGGATCCCTGCCCAGGGCGGTGTGAATGCTGATGCGCGTGGCACGATGAATGGGAATCAATGCAACGGCCACCGGCACGAGCACGCCGACGGCGAGCTGCGTGAGCAAGACCGGCATCGGAACGCCGACGCTGGAGAGACTCGCGTTCAGCATCGACGCGGAGAAGCGTGCGTACGCGCGGCCGGCGGAAAGGGCGAGCGGCATGGCGACGAGCAGCGACATCGCCGCGAGCAGGGCCACGTGCACGAGCGACATCGCCACGAGTTGCGACGTCGACGCGCCGACGGTTTTCATCACGCCGAGCTGGCGCACCTGATTCGCGAGCAGCGCGTGAATTATGTTCGCCACGAGCAGTGCGCTGAGCACGAGCGTGAGCAGGCCGAACGCGCCGAGGAGATAGAGAAACGTGTTCATCTGATCGGCGTGCGGATGTCCGGAAGGCGGCGTCTCCACCCGCGCGTTCGGAAACGCGAACGTCCGATCGCTCCGCACGAGCAGCCGCAGGTCCTCGACATCGCGCCACGACACGAAGCCGGCCACGATGTGATCCATCCAGCCCGGCGCGAGCCCGGCCGCGTGCACGGTGCCGCTCACACGCAGCGGCTCCTCGCGTCCGTCGATGTGCGCGACGATGCGTTGCCCGCCGCGCAGCAGCGAGAGCGAGCTGCGCTCGATGGCGATCTCTCCCGCGCGCGGCCACGCGCCGGAGCTGAGCGTGATGCGATCGATGCGGATGTCGGCGAAGTCGCGCACGACGAAGAGCGCCAGCGGCAGCCATTCGTCGTTGCCGATCCGGATGCGTCCCATCAGCAGCGGACGCGGCTCGACCTCGCGAACGCCGGGGAGGCGCCGCACCGCATCGACGTCGAGCGTGCGCGCGTGCAGGATCAGCGTGGCCGGGTTCGTGGCGGTCCAGGTGCGATCGAGCTCGCGCGTGAGGATCGATTGCGCGGTGAGCATCGCCCCGACGCCGAACACGCCCGCGGCCATCGCCAGCACGGCCAGCGCGCTGCGGCCCGGCGTTTCCGCGAGATCGCGAAAGACTTTGCGCCAGCGGGTCACACCACTCTCCCGTCGGCGATCGTGATCACACGATCGACCGGCGCATCGCGCTCGTGCGTGACGACCACGATCGTGCGGCCGTCGCGCGCGAGCTCACGGAACAGCGCGAAGACCGCGGCGCCGTTCGACGAGTCGAGATTGCCGGTCGGCTCATCGGCAAGCAGCAGCGGCGGATCGTTCGCCAGCGCGCGCGCAATGGCGACGCGCTGCTGCTCTCCGCCCGAGAGCGCATTCGGCAGCTTGTCCGCCTGCGCCTCGACGCCGACGCGCTCGAGCAGCTCCATCGCCCGCGCACGCCTCTGCTTCCTCGGCAGCACGCCGAGAAAATCCATCGGCAACGTGATGTTCTCGAGCGCGGTGAGCGTCGGCAGAAGCTGGAAGAACTGAAAGACGAAACCGACGCTGCGCCCGCGCCACGACGCGAGCTCGCTCGTGCGCAGACGCTCGATCGCGCGGTCGTGGATGAAGACCGAACCGCTGCTCGGACGATCGATCCCGCCGAGCATGTTCAGCAGCGTCGACTTCCCGCTTCCCGATTTCCCGACGATGCCGACCAGCTCCCCCGCCTCGATCCCGAGATCGACGCCGCGCAACGCATGAAACGCCCCAGCGGCCGTGTCGTAAGTTTTGGTGACGCTCTGCAGTCGAATCACAACCGCGAATTTGCACGCGGGAACCTGAATGCGATTTGAATGAGCTGTTCAGGTTGTGTTCAGCTTTTGATTGGTAGTCAGGAGTCGGTGGTCGGGAGTCGGTAGTCGGGAGACCGCCACTCGCCCCACGGCTTCGCTTCAAGCACGTGGATGGGCGGAGGCCTCCCGACAACCGACAACCGACTCCCGACTCCCGACTCCCGAAAAACCATGCGCCTTCTGATCGTCGAAGACGAAGACCTCATTGCGCGGCAGCTTGCCGCGGCGTTTACCGCGGCTGGGTATGCGGTCGACGTCGCACAGGACGGCGAGCGTGCGGATTTCCTTGCGCATACCGAGGCGTATGACGCGGCGTTGCTCGACCTCGGGTTGCCGAAGATCGATGGGCTCACGCTGCTGCGTCGCTGGCGTGAGGCACGGCTCACACTGCCGGTGCTCGTGCTCACCGCGCGCGGCACGTGGTCCGAGAAGGTTCAGGGCATCGACGGCGGCGCGGATGACTACGTCGTCAAGCCGTTTCAGATGGAAGAAGTGCTGGCGCGCGTGCGCGCGCTGATCCGCCGCGCGAGCGGGCAGTTGCAGACGGAGCTGCGGCACGGCGCGCTCACGCTCGACCCGCGCACCGCCAGAATCACGCTGGCCGGCGCGCCGGTGCGGCTCACCGGACATGAGTACCGCGTGCTCGCGTATCTCATGCATCATCGCGAGCGCGTCGTATCGCAGGCCGAATTGACCGAGCACATTTACTCGCAGGATTTCGATCGCGACTCGAACACGGTCGAAGTCTTCATCGCGCGTCTGCGCCGCAAGCTCGGCGCCGCGATCATCGAGACCGTGCGCGGCCTCGGCTATCGGATGGGAGCGGAGCCATGAGACTGCGCTCGTTTCGCGCGCGCCTGATTCTCGGCTCGCTGCTGTGGACCGGCGGTCTGCTCGCGTTCGCACATCTGCTGATCCTCTCGCTCGTGCATGTCTTCCCGGCGATGCAGCGCACCGATCACCACACGATGGTGCTCCTCGGTGCATTGTTCGCGCTCGCCGGCGTGGCGTTGCTGCGCGGCAGTCTCACGGAGTTGCAGCGGCTGCGCGCGCGCCTCACCGAGGTCCGCACCGGCCGCGCGAAACGGATCGATGGCGAATTCCTGACCGAGATCACACCGCTGGTCGACGAGCTGAACGGGCTGCTGGAGCATCGCGAGCGCGTCGTGAAGCGCGCCCTCGCCACCGCGGGAGATCTCGCGCACGGCTTGAAAACGCCGCTGGCGATTCTCACTCAGGAAGCAGAACGCGCCGAAGCCGCCGGACAACAGGAGCTGGCGCTGACGATCGCCCAGCAGGTCGAGCGGATGCAGCGGCAGGTCGACTATCACCTCGCGCACGCGCGCGCCGCCGGCTCGGGCGCAACGCAGGGCGCGCGCGTAACCGTGCGGATCGCGGCCGACCGGCTCGCGCGCACGATGCAGCGCCTGCATGGACGAACCATCGAGCTCGACATCGCGGACGATCTTCATGTCCGCTGCGAACCGGAGGATCTCGACGAGCTGCTCGGCAATCTTCTCGACAACGCCTGCCAGTGGACGCGCACGCGCGTCTCTCTGCGGGCCACGCGCGATGGCGAGCGCGTCATCCTCGACGTCGATGACGACGGCCCCGGCCTGGAACCATCGATGCGCGAGCACGTGCTGCAACGCGGCGTGCGCGCCGACGAGGCGTCACCGGGGTCTGGCCTGGGGCTGGCGATCGTGCGCGATCTCGCGGAGTTGTACGGCGGATCGATCGCGCTGGAGCGCTCGCCGCTCGGCGGATTGCGCGCGCGCCTGACGCTGCGCGAATGAGGGTCGCGCCGGCCATGCGTCCCGCTCGCGGGAATTAACCTCATCCTTGCGCGCGATTTCGAACACCATGCACTCTCCCGGTGGCGGCCGCATGCCGCGAAGCGAAGGCGGCCGCATGCCGCGCACGGAGCCCGGCGGCAAGAAGCCGAAGCTGAATGACGTCTGGCGCGAAGCGAAGGATCTGATCTGGGCGCGGCGCGGCCGGCTCGGGCTCGGCCTGTTGCTCATGCTCATCAGCCGCGGCGCGGGACTCGTGCTGCCGGCGACCTCGAAGTACCTGATCGACGACGTGATCGGCAAAGGGAAGCATGAGCTGCTCCCGCTGCTCGCCCTCGCCGCCGGCGCGGCCACGATCGTTCAGGCCATCACGTCGTTCACGCTGTCGCAGATTCTCGGCGTCGCCGCGCAGCGGGCCATCACCGACATGCGCAAGCGCGTCGAGCAGCACGTGCTGCGTCTGCCGATCTCGTACTTCGATTCGACGAAGTCCGGCATCCTGATCTCGCGGATCATGACCGACGCCGAAGGCGTGCGGAACATCATCGGCACCGGTCTCGTACAGTTGATCGGCAGCGTCGTCACGGCCATTCTCGCGCTCGGCGTGCTGTTCTATCTCAACTGGAAACTGACGCTGGTCACGATGATCACGCTGTCGATCTTCGGCGCCGGCATGGCCATCGTCTTCAAGAAAGTGCGGCCGCTGTTCCGCACGCGCGGCGAGATCAACGCGCAGGTCACCGGCCGCCTCGGCGAATCGCTCGGCGGCATCCGCGTGGTGAAGGCCTACACCACCGAGCGGCGCGAAGACCTCATCTTCGCGAAAGGCGTGCACAAGCTCTTTCGCAACGTCGCGAAAACGATCACCGCGGTCTCCGCGACCGGCACGTTCGCGACCATCATTCTCGGCGTCATCGGCGTGATCATGATGCTCGTCGGCGGCCGGGCCATCCTCGCCGGCACGATGACCCTCGGCGAGTTGATCATGTATGTCTTCTTCACCGGCCTGCTCGCCGCGCCGGTGATGAGCATCGCCTCGATCGGAACGCAGATCACCGAGGCCTTCGCCGGACTCGATCGCATCCGCGAACTGCTGCGCATGCGCACCGAACTCGATGAAGACGCGACGCGCGAACCGCTGCGTCACGTGAACGGCGACGTCGCATTCGAGAACGTGACGTTCGAATACAACGAAGGCGTGCCGGTGCTGAAGGACGTTTCGTTCGTCGCGCCGGCGAAGACGACTACCGCGCTCGTCGGCTCGAGCGGCTCCGGCAAGAGCACGCTCATCTCGCTGGTGATGACCTTCAATCGTCCGAAGGAAGGGCGCATCCTCATCGACGGCCGTGACCTGAATTCCGTGCGGCAGGACGACTATCGCTCGAACCTCGGCATCGTGCTGCAGGACAACTTTCTCTTCGACGGCACGATCGGCGAGAACATCCGTTACGGCCGCCCCGACGCGACCGATGCGGAGATGCGCGAGGCCGCGCGCATCGCGCATGTCGACGAGTTCGTGGATCCGCTGGAGCTCGGCTACGACTCCGTGATCGGCGAGCGGGGCATCAAACTCTCCGGCGGCCAGCGCCAGCGCATCGCCATCGCCCGCGCCATCCTGGCCGAGCCGGCAATTCTGATCCTCGACGAAGCGACGTCGAGTCTCGACAGCGAAAGCGAGGCGAAGATCCAGGACGGACTGCGCGCGCTGCGCCACAATCGCACCACGTTCGTCATCGCCCACCGCCTCTCGACCATCCGCGGCGCCGATCAGATCCTCGTGCTCGAAGGAGGCGAGATCGTCGAGCGCGGCACGCACGAACAACTGATCGCGAAGAGCGGCCGCTACAAACAGCTCTATGACAAGCAGTATCGATTCGAGAGCGATCGCTTCGTGAATCCCGGCGAGGAGCTCACGCCGGTTCTGGCGTAGCGGAACGCACGCGGAGCGCGAGCAGAGTCAACGCGAACAGACACGTGAGCTCCGCAACGCGGAGCCACGCCGACGTGTCATCCCGAGCGAAGTCGAGGGATCTCCCCCGGTTCGCACGACTCTCGCTTCGTCGGCGGGGGATCCCTCCACTCGCTTCGCTCGGTCGGGATGACACAGCCACGTGCTTTGCCGACGTGTCATCGCGAGCGAAGTCGAGGGATCTCCTGCGGTTCGCCGCGCTCAATGAAAACCTTCATGACAAAAAATGCCCGCCGGTTTCCCGGCGGGCATTTTCATTACGACGTGGAACGAGCTCAGAACGTGAGCTTGGCGCCGATGCGATAGACGCGCGGGGCCTGGATCTCGGTGATGTTGTGACCGGTGCCGGTCGGGGGGTTCGCGGTGCTGTTGAGCAGGGCGTCATTGCGCTGGAGGATCGTGCGCTGGTTCGTCGCGTTGAAGATGTCCGCGCCGACTTCGAACGTGGCCCAGCTCATGATGCGGAAGTCTTTGGCCAGACGCAGGTCGAGCTGATAGACGTTGTCGAAACGACGTTCGCCGATTTCCTCGAGCGCGACCGTGGCCGTGCCGCCGCGCACCGCAACGTTGGTGCGATAGACCTCGGGGTAGCCCTGGCGCATCAGCAGGTTCGCACCGACGTTGATGCCCCACGGCGCCTGGTACAGACCGCTGATGTTGCCGTTCCACTTCGAGTTGATGAACACGTTGCCGAACGCGCCCGAGCCGGCCGACTGCGGCGCGAGCTGGCCGCCGATGCATGCCGGCGGGCCGCCGTAAGCCGCCGCACCATTGACGATGCCGGTCGCCGGCAGCGCCGGGGTCGGGTTCGCATACGAGTCGGCGCCGCAATCCTCCGTGTAATCGTTGTAGCTGGCGTTGACGCGCAGCATCCACTTGTTCGCCAGACGCTTCGTAGCCGTCACTTCGAGACCGTTGTAGGTCTGCGAGTAGTCGGGGCGATTCGTGATCACGCTGAACGTCGGCGTGGCCACACCGGTCTTGAGCTGATAGACCGGAACGACCGGCGTCGTGACGGTGTAGTACTTCGACTTGAACGTGCCCCCGGCCGTGACCGTGGCCAGTTCGTAGTCCGCGGACGTGTAGTAGTCGCCGCCGCCCTGCGTCTTCTCGAAGCGCACCACCGGCAGGTCATTGTTCACGCGATGCGTGAACGTGAGACCAACCGAGAAGTCGCTCCAGAGCTCGTGTTCGACGCCGACGAGGAACTCGTCCGTGGTGGGCGGGTTCATGTCGTAATCGATACGGCGCGTCGACGTGAGCGAGGCCGGATTCGCCGGATTGATGCCGGCGAAACTGCGCACCTTCTGCAGTTCGCTGCGCTGAATGGTGTGATCGCCATTCGCATCGATGCCGAGGAATGTGAACTGGCTGCTGCCGACGGGGCTCGAGCTCGCGACCGTGGAGCCGAGCTGGCTGACGTAACGGTTGTACGCGGCGCGAATGAGCGTCTTCTTCTGTTCGCCGAGCGCGTACGTGAGACCGATGCGCGGCGAGAGACTCTTCCAGTTCAGCTCTTCATCCTGACCCGGATAGTCGATGCCGGGAAGTTGTGTCGCCAACGACCCGCCGGTGCAGGTGAGCGTGGTGATGCAGGGAAGCGTGAGCGAGCTGGCGAGAATCGGATTCGGCGAGACGTCGATCGGCAGAATCGCCGACGACTGATCGTCGTAACGAAGACCGGCCTGCAACGTGAAGCTGCCGAACATCATCGTGTCGCCGATGTAGAGCTCGTTGTATTTGCCGGAGTAGTTCTGCAGCGGCGGGCGATAGAGAACCGCAACACCGCAATCGGCCGACAGCGAGTTCGTGGTGCAGAGCGCCGTGCCGAAGCTGTAATCCCAGTAACCCGACGACGGGCCGGGATAGATCGACGCCGAGTCGACCGGCGTGTCGCGATAGCCGTAGCCGAACTTGAACTCGTGATTCGTGCCGGCGATATCGGTGAAGTACGAGCCGTCGAGACGATACTGCTTCTGCGGCCGGTCGGTGATGTAGGTGTAGTAGTTGTCGTGCGCGACGTTGCCGCCGTCGAACCACATCGACGGTGCGCTTTCCCCCTCGCCGCCGTTGCCGTACAGACCGAAGCCGCCTTTCACCTTCGACCACATGCCGGTGAGGTAGAGGTTCGCGCCGAAGAGCTGCGTGTCTTCGAGCTTGTAGACCTCGGTGGGACCGGTCTGCGTCCACGCCGTCTCGAACGGACGGAGCGGCGAGAGATCGCGGGCGTTGCGGAACTTGTCGCCGTAGGTGTACGAGGCGACGAAGCTGTTGCTGGTCATGATCTGCGCGTTCAGCTTCGCGTTCTTGTTGCGGAGGATCGTGTCGTCCGGAATGAAGAACGTGGGACGCGGATCATTGCCGAGGGACTGCCAGGTGGAGATCTTCTGATCGGCGCGCGCGAGCCAGAGCCACGCGCGGTCACGCCAGATCGGGCCGCCGACGTCCCCGCCGTAGTCACGAACGTAATTGACCTTGTTCGTGAGCGAGAGATAGCCGGCCGCTTCGGACGGCACCGTCGCTTCGGCGGACGAGCTGCCCGGTACGTAGAGATAGCGCGCGGCGCCGTTGATGTCGTTCGTGCCGCGCTTGGTGACCATGTTCATCTGCACGCCCGCGGTCTGGATGCGTGGATCCGAACCGCCGGTCGTGACCTGCATTTCTTCGAACGTATCGAAGTCGTAATACGTCGGCGAAGAGCCGGTGGCGCCCATGTCGGTGATGTTGACGCCGTCGACGTTCCACGTCCCGTCGGCGCGCGGCGCGCCTTTCGAAACGTAGACCGACTGCTGGCCGCTCTGCGTGCCGCCGACGTTGATGCGATCGACGAAGACGCCGGGCGTCGACTGCAGGATCATCCACGGATCGCGTGCGGTCGGAATGTCCTGCAGCACCGTGGCATCGACGGTCGAGCCGGTGCCGCTCTTGCGGACGTCGAGCAGCGGAGCTTCGGCCGAAACGGTGATTGCTTCGGACATCGAAGGATTCAGCTGCATCGACACGTCCGCGTTCGAGCCGACGCTCACGCCGATGCCCGAGCGCGTGACCGTGCCCATGCCCGAGAGCTCGGCTTTCAACGAGTAACGGCCGGGAGAGAGATTGATGAAGCGGAAGTTGCCATCGGCATCGCTGACGGCACTCTGCGGTGCTCCGACCCCGCTCAATGTGACGGTGACGCCGGGCAGAGGCGAGCCATCGTTCGAGGTCGTTTTTCCGTAGATGTTGCCGGTCTGGTATTGGGCGAATGCGCTGACGGCAAACAGCGCGCACGCCAGAACAGCCAACAGAGCCGTTCGAACGCGGGGACGGGAACTACGCGTCATAAACCTCTCCTTTCCTTTTCCTGAGAGAAATTGCTCCGGCACAGACCCGGGGCCGCATCACCGGCGGCCCATGACCTGTCACGGAACAACCCAAAAAGTTTTTTGGAACGGGAGAAGTTGTAGCACGAATGTGACCGAGCGATCACATTTTCGTTCTTTCCGAAACTGCACTGCGTGATAGCGCGTGACCCATCAATTCCGTCGCCGCAGCAGGTTGTCCACGGCCCAGGCACCCGGCCCGAGCGCGGCGATCAGGAGGAAGATCCAGCAGAACAGCACGGCCGGCTCGCCGCCGTTCACGTTCGGCCAGAAGCTCTTCACCTGCGCCAGATAGACGTGGCCGTAGAAGTACGCCACCGCCATCGTGCCGCTGGCGAGGAACGCAAGAACGCGCGTGAAAAGACCGATGGCGATGAGAATGCCGCCGATGAATTCGATCGAGCCGGCGCCGTAGACGATCCAGGCCGGCGCACCCGGCGGAATCCCGCCGAATGCGCCGAACAGCTTCTGCGCGCCGTGGGTGGCGAAGAGCGCGCCGACGATGAGTCGCGTCAGTCCCTGGATATACGGTGCGAGTGCGGTCAGTTTTCGTTCGAACGTCGTCATCATGCAATCCTCCCGATGCGCGCCTGCAAAACCACGTCCGCCGCACGCTCGAACATCTCCATCCATCCCTGTTGGGCGTCGGAACGCTCTTTGACCCGTTCCGACAGCTCGTGACGCAAGGTGACGACGGTCTCCTCGCCGCGCTGCTCGAACGTGATGCGCACCTCCGACTCGGCCGGATGCGATTCGCTCAGGCCGTACGCCGATGGAGGCACGAGATTTCCCTGCGCGTCGGAGAACGAGTCGACGTAAACCAGCAGCTCCGGCACGACGATCTCCTGAAACACACCGCGGGACCAGAACTCCCTGCCATCCGGAGCGCGCATGCAGAAATGAAAGATGCCGCCGGGGCGAAGATCGACGGTGCAGTACGGCACCGTGAAGTTCTTCGGCGCGAACCACTGCTGCAGGTGTTCGGGTTGCGTGAAGACTTCGAAGACGAGCGCGCGCGGCGCATCGAACGAACGCGAGACGACGATCGCTTCGGCCGTTTGCGTGGCGATCATGATCCGGCCTCCGCGCGTGCGGCGACGTACCGGGCGAGACGATCGAGCGTCTGACGGGCTCCTTCGATCGCGCCGTATTTCTCGACCACGAACTCGCGGGCCTCGACGGTCTCGAAGAGCGAGCGCATGGTCAGCCGCGTCTGCGAGCAGACTTCTTCGAACGTGACCACGACATGAAACGACGCCGAGCCGTCGTCACCGGTGTGCATGTAGACGAGACGCTCGGGCGGCGTGACCTCTTCGTACACGATGAGGTTCGGATAGTCGACGCCGTCCGGGCCGTGCATGATGAAGCGCCACGTCCCTCCCGGCGTCACCGACATTTCGTGCGTGGTGGTGGTGAAGCCGAACGGCCCCCACCACTGCGCCACATGCTCGGCACTGGTCCAGACTTCGAACACCAGCTCGCGCGGCGCATCGAACATGCGCGTCGTCACGATCGAGCGGGCGTCGTCATTTTTTTCGATTGCGGACATCGGTCTTCTTCTCCTTGTTCTTGTTTCTCTGCAGCTCGCGGAGATATCCGTCGAGCCGGTCGAAGCTCTCTTCCCAGAATCTGCGGTAGTGGCTCACCCAGTCCGCCACTTCCTTGAGCGGCGCGCCGTCGATCCGGCACGGCCGCCACTGCGCCTCGCGACCACGCGCGATGAGCCCGGCGCGCTCGAGCACTTTCAAATGTTTCGAGATCGCCGGCATCGACATCTCGAACGGCTCCGCGAGCTCGGTGACCGTGCACTCGCCACTCGCCAGGCGCGCCAGAATCGCGCGTCGCGTCGGATCGGCAAGTGCGGAAAAGGTGGCGCTGAGATGGTCCATAGTTAGCCTATCGGTTAATTAACCTGTAAGTTAAGTGTGAGAAGTGGGTTTGTCAAGGGCGGCTTTCATTTTTGTCGGAGGGGACCCGTGCTTTCGCACGGGATGACACGGAGAAACAACACGATGTGCACGGCGTCCTCCCCGTGCGTCAGCACGGCGAGAAGCAAAATCCGGGTAGGACTTTCCCTGGTTGCGCACTCTCCCTTTCTCGAAAGGGGAGCTCACACTCATGCCTCATCGAGGGAGATCGTTCGTCGTCGCCCTGGTCCTGGTCGTCTTTGCGTTCACCCAGCCCGCGTATGCGTTTCTCGAGGATCTCTGCCTGCCGCGACGGCCGGGCGAGCCGCCGCTGCACTGGTGCATCAATCCCAACTGCCTCACGCAGCCGAACCCGAATGTCGCCTGCCTGCAGCAGGTGATCGATTTCGCGACCATCCAGCCCGGCCGCTCGATGGTGCACGCCGATTCCACCTACTTCATCGCCCTCGCCCTCGGCTATCGCGCCGACGTCGCCTACTGGATCACGGCATACAACGAGGTCACCGACTACGCGCAGTACGTGCCGATCGATCAATGCGGCGTGCAGGCGGCGAATCTCAATTCCATTCAGAACCAGAACACGCTGCAGACCGCGCCGAACAGCGGACGCGATTACATCACCGCCGCGTTCAACGGCTTCCAGCGCACGAACGTGCAGACCGACGGTCCGCTCGATCATTACGTGCTCAGCTTCTCGCCGAACGGGCAGGGCACCGACGCGCACGGCGCGATGGGCGTGCAGTCGTTGTATCCGCTGTATTACCCGCGTCCCGGATACCCGGTGCACATCGACACGACGTATCAGAAGACGCTCGCGAATGCGCGGCAATGGGGGCTGCTGCGCGCGGCCGAGGATCCGGGCATTCTCTGCACGGTCGGTCTCGTGGCCGCGAACAACGTCGAATGTCAGGGCGGCGGCAACATCGTCGGCAACATCCCGATGCTGCAGACGACGAATCCGAACGCCGCGATTCCGCTCAGCGTGCCGCTGGGACGAAAAGTCCTGAACATCGACGCGCAAGGCAACACGACCTACTACCCGCAGCTCGCGTCGTGGCTCGCGGATGAAACGCGCACCACCGGAAAGTTGTGGAAGGCGCCGAAGCCGACGCCCGTGCCCGTGCAGCTCGCGCGCTTCGGTCTCTACCTGCACATGCTGCAGGACACCTCGTCGCACGCGACGTATTGCGGCGACGGCGCACCGACGCCTCCCGGCGGTTGCGACGCCGGCACGTACATGTTCATGAACGGCAGCGACGTCAATCTCTCGTTCAGTCTCTCGTGCGCGACCGGACCGCACCTCGCCGGCCACGCGCAGGAGACCGGGACGAACGCGAGTCCGCTGCCGCTGCGCGATTACGTCGCGCTCAACAACACCGTCGACGAGTTGATCGTGTTCGGCAACACGGTGGCGAAGCATCAGGACGGCTGGATCGTGAATCCCGAACTGCTGCCGCCCGACGTGGTCGGCGGAAAGAGCGCGCAGGGGCAGAGCGCGGACGATCTCAAGACGGTGCTGGTCGGCAGGATCGTTTCGGGCACGCCGTACAGCCGCGCCGAGGTGTATCAGTCGGGCGTGGTGACCGAGCAGCTGCAGAAGCCGACCACGATGGAGCGGCTGCACGCGATGAACCGCGCGCTCGCGGAGTACGGGGAGCTCGTGCGCAAGCGCTCCGCGAATCCGGCGAAGTTCGTGCCGTTCGAGCACATGCCCGGCAACTCCGCCGATCCGCGCGACACGAGCGTCTGCTGGAAACCGCTTCCCGCCTCGAAGAAGCGGGCCTCGAGCTAGAAACAGCGGAGCGGCGGTTCAGCGGCCGCCGCTCCGTTGCACGCGAATTTTCTGCACCACGTTCGCGAGCTCCACCTCGCCACGCGAGATCACGACCACGACATCCTCCCCTTCGCGGATCGGCAGCCGTGGATAGGTGTTCTCGGCATGCTCGCTCTGCAACACGACGCCTTTGCCGCGCGCGTGCTCCAGCTCCGAGGCGGCGCAGACGGTGATGACGTATGGGTTCCCATCGAATACGAACTCGCCCTCGACGTGCCGGAGCAGCAGCACGTCGTCGGAGTCGATCATGGTGGCGTTGGCGGCATCGCGATTGGCGAGCCACACCGGTCCGCTGTAGAACGAGGTCAGCGCCTCTTTCCGCCGCTCCATCGATTCGAAGCCGCGGAACCAGACGAAGCGATCGGGGTCGTCGAGGTCGATGAACTGACCGAGGACCGGCATCCCGCATTCGGCCTGCGCATGGAGGAACTCGCGATTGAAGAGCTCCAGCAGCGTGTCGCGCTTGCCGGGATGGAGCGTGTACTGCCGCAGTTCCGCGATCATCCCTCGCTCCTCGTGAACTCCATGATCCAGTTCGTCTCCCACGTTCGACCGCCATCGTCGGAGAACGACTGTTCCCAGCGAGCCTGATCCGGCGACTCGTTCGTCCAGAGAAAGCGCACGTAGATCGCGCGGCCGCGGAACAGTTCCTGGTCGTAGAACTCGCCGACGCCGTCTTTCCACGCGCCGTACATCGGCATGTCGAGGCGGCCGTTCTTCTGATTGGCCCAGTAGATCGCCCACTGTTTCGACTGCTCGTCGTACAACCGGAGCGTCATCCCGTGAATCACGCCGAACGGCGATTCCAGCGCCTCGTATTCATCCATGTTCGCGGCGCCGCCCCACACCGGCCGGGCCACGCACGTCGACGGGAACTCCACCCAGTTCTCCGATCCGCTCAGCGGCGCCTCGAGGCGGCGGTTGCGGATGGTCCAGCGGCCGAACAGAAAGTCGAAATCGTGATTGCTCATGCGGGGATGCTAGGCGGCGAGTGGTACTCTCGCGATGACCACTTTCGCCTCAATTGCCATGACCATCTTTTCGTTCGCGCCCGACTCGACGACGCCGTACTACCGGCAGATCTACGACGGCTATCGCGCGGCCATTCTCGCGGGACGCCTGCGTCCCGGGGAACGCCTTCCGTCGACGCGCGCGCTGGCCACGGAGCTCGGCATCTCGCGGCTGCCGGTGGTCAATGCCTTCGAGCAACTGCTGCACGAGGGTTACGTCGAAGGGCGCGTCGGTGCCGGCACGTACGTCAGCGCCTCGATCCCGGACGAGCTCGCACAGGTACAGAATCCGCCCGAGAGGCGCGGCCGGAGCGTGCCGAAGACGCAGCCGCCGAATCTCCGCCCTTTTCGGGTCAGTCTCCCGGCTCTCGATCATTTCCCGCTGCGACTCTGGTCGAAGCTCGTGGCGCGACACGCGAAAGCGCTGCGCGTCGAAGAGATGGCGTACGGCGACGCGGCCGGTCATGCGCCGCTGCGCACGGCCATCGCCGACTACCTCCGCACCGCCCGCTCGGTGCATTGCGAGGCCGAGCAGGTGCTGATCGTCTCCGGCTCGCAGATGGCGTTGCAGGTCTGTGCGCTGGCGCTGCTCGGCCGCGGTACGAAGGTGGCGATCGAAGAGCCCGGGTATCCCGGCGCGCGCGACGCCCTGCAGCGCAACGGCGCGCAACTCGTGCCGGTGCGCGTCGACGACGAAGGCATCGACGTCGAGGCGCTGGCTCGGAAAAACGTCCGCGCCGTTTATGTGACTCCGTCGCACCAGTACCCGCTCGGCATGTCGATGACGGTCTCGCGGCGCCTGGCATTGCTGGAGTGGGCGCGGCGCACGCGCGGCTGGATCCTCGAGGACGATTACGACAGCGAGTATCGCTACGCCAGCCGCCCCCTCGGTGCATTGCAGGGGCTCGACACCAACGCGCGCGTGATCTACATCGGCACGTTCAGCAAAGTGCTGTTCCCGGCGCTGCGCATCGGTTATCTCGTCGTGCCGCGCGACCTCATCGCCGAGTTCACGCGCCATCGCGAGTCGCTCGATCTCTTCTCCCCGACGCTCGAGCAGCTCGTGCTCACCGATTTTCTGAACGAAGGACATTTCGCGCGGCACGTGCGCCGGATGCGGGCGCTCTATCACGCGCGACGCGATGCGCTCGTACGCGGGCTCGCGCAGCACGCGCCGTCGGTCATTCCGCACAACACCGACGCCGGCCTGCACGTGGCCGCGTTTCTTCCGCCCGGCATCGATGATGTCGCGCTCGCGCGCGACGCGTCCGCGCGCGGCATCGATCTCACTCCGCTTTCGACCTGCTATGCGGGACGCCACGAGCGGAGCGGTGTGATTCTCGGATTCGGCGGCGCGAGCGAGCGACGCATCGTCGCGGCGTGCAAAACGCTCGGCGAAGTGCTCCCTCTCGAGCGCGTCTGAGACCGGTTTTGTGACCCGATCGTCAAACGCCGCAAAAATCTGCGCAAGAAATTCGAGCTTATTTTGAGTTGTAGCAGCACCCCCCTTCCCAGGAGAGAACGTGCCTCACAACATGTGCGGAAGCCATGAAACAGCAATCTCTTTGGGCAAGGTGCGTCCTGTCGATTCTGATCGCTCTGTGCGCCGGAAGTGCGCGCGCACAGGCGACGGCCGGGTATTCGGAGTACTACCTCCCCGGCGACGAATTGAACATGTATTACATCTTCAACGACCTCGATGCGAATGGCGGCAGCACGGCCATGCATTCGGTGACGTCCGTCGTGGCGTGGTCGGCGAATACCACCGTCTATTACGACCACTGGGAAAACGGATATGGGTTCGACCCGGCCAATCCCGGTTCGACCGCGGATGAAACGGCCACACTCGCCACACAGGGGGCGACGCGCACGTTCGAATCGTCGAACGTGGCGTCGGGCGGTCCACCGCCGGCCGCCCGCAATCCGGCCGTGACCTGCGCCGGACAGGGGAATCCGGGCAATCGCTGCTATGACGGCGGAGACCGCCTGTATGTCGCGGGCGGGCCGGTCACGGTCACGCGCGCGGTCTGGATGGAAGCGCGCGGCGCCGGCAATCAGGGCGACGCGTGGGAAATCTATCCCGTGCAACCGCAGCTCACGACTTACGTCCTCGGCTTCGGTGAAGACAATTACGCGACCAGCGCGACGTTCTTTACCGGCTTCCAGCGTGTCTATGCGCTGATTCAGGCGACGGACGACGACACCACGTTCAGCGTCGATCTCGACAACAACGGCACCGCCGACGTCCTCAATCAGAATCGCGATGCGACCTGGAACAACGGCGGGGATGGTGCGACCGTCACCTTACAGCGCGGCCAGACGTTCCTGCTCGATCGCATTAGCGCCTGCCGCTTACATGCGAACTGCACGACGAACCCCGGCTCGCTGAATGCCGGCGCGGTGATTACGGGCGACAAAACGCTGCAGGTGAAATTCGTGGCCGGCCGCATGGCCACGACGTACACCGCCCGAGGACTGAGCGCATTTCCGAGGGGCTTCTGGACGAGCCAGTATTACGCGCCGTTCGGACAGGCCGCCGACACCGGGCGTCCCACCGACTATTACCTCTTCAATCCGCATGCGACGGCGCTGACGATCAACTGGCAGAGTCTCACCACCAGTGGCTCGTTCTCGATTCCGGCGGGCAGCACACAGTCGTTCAATCGCGCCATCGGCGCAAATCCCTCCGTGCCGGTGGCGTCGGGGTTGTATTTCAGCGCCGCGCAGCCATTCTGGGGTGTCGGCTTCGGCGACTCGACGAACGATCTTTACGAATGGGGCTTCAGTCTGCTGCCGACGTCGTTCCTCTACAAGGAACACTTCCTCGGCTGGTCTCCCGGCTCATTGCCGCTCAATACCGCACCCGCCGACGGTAACGGCATTTTTCTCACCGTCGCGCAGGACAACACCGTCGTCTTCGTCGATTACGACAACAACGGCACCGCTGATCAGACCTACACCCTCAATCGACTGCAACAGCAATTCATCCCCGCCGGTCCAACGGGCGATCTGGCCGGCGCGCGCATCTGGGCCACCGGCGAATTTTCGATGGCCTACGGCGAGAACGCCGACAACGCCAACACGCCGACCCCCAATCTCGACCTCGGCTACGTCGCACTGCCGGGGACCGATTTCATTTCGCTCGTGCTGACCGTGACCAAGAGCGCGAATCCGACAGTGGTGGCCACGGCGGCCGGCTCGAGCACGACCTTCACACTCTCGACGAAAACGAACTCCTATCCGGTCGATGCCGTTGGCGTCGTCGACACCCTTCCGCCCAACTGGCAGTTCGTCAATAACTCCGCGACCATCATCCGTCCTGATTTATCGACGGTCAGCGGCGCGGCGGCAAATCCGGCCATCAGCGGTGCCGGCACCGCGGCGAATCCTTATGTCCTGACCTGGTCCTCCGCATTGACGGGCGGCTCGATGCAGCCGAATCAGGAAATCCGCATCACCTTCAATGCCGTCACCACGGCGGCCCTCGCCACCGGCACGCTCAGCCAGAACCGCGTCGTCAGCACCGGCACGCGCACCGTCGGAACTCCGTCCGTCACCCAGACCTTCACCGCCACCGACTTCGCCTATGTCGCGTCCGGCAGCGTGCAGATCTCCAAGACCTCCAACGCTCCGACACCGCTCTATCCCGGCGATACGTTCACGTACACCGTGACCGTGACGAATCCCGGCGCGGCCGGCGCCAATCTCCTGAGCGGCGTATCGGTCTATGACTCCCTGCCGGCCGGGCTCAATGCCGTGGCCGGGACGACCACGCTCAGCCGCTCCACGGTCGCCGACTCTTTCAATAGCAACAGCCTCGCCCTCAATACCGGCACGCGCAACTGGGCCGGCAACTGGGTGGAAGCCAACGACGGCAACAACGATTTCCAGATCGTCGGAAACGAACTCCGCCTCGACAACAGCGCCTCCAATGAGCCGACCATTTCGCGCGCGGTCAGTCTCACCGGTGCAACCACCGCGCGGCTGACGTTCCGCTATCGCACCGATACCGGTGTCGACGCCGCCGATTCGTTTTCGATTCTGGCCGGCACCGGCGGCACCGGCGGCGCATTCGGCACCACGGTCGGCACCATCACCGGCATTGCCGGTGCGACGACGAACTGGTTCACCGGCACGGTGCCGATCTCCGGCAACACCGCCATTCGCTTCACGTTTCCGAACAACAGCTATCAGCAGGCCAACGAATTCATCTACATCGACGACGTCTCGATCACGTACGACGTTTCGGTGACCGGTCCGAATCCGCCGGAGCTCATTTCCGCGAGCTCCCTCTATTCGCTGACCGGCACCCAGACCGTCGTGATTACGTTCAATGCCACGGTCGCGAATCCGTTCCCGAACGTGCCGAACGAATTGACGAATATCGCCGCCACGACGTCGGTGCAGATTCCGGCGCAGGTCACGGCCCAGGTCACGAACATCGTCACGACGCCGACGCTGCTCAGCGCGAGCGTCGCCGGCCGGGTCTGGCTCGACGCGAATGCAGACGGTTCGCAGAACGTCGGCGAACCGGGCATCGACAACGTGCTCGTCACCTTGAAGGATCAATTCGGCACATCGGTCGCCACCGCCTATACCGATTCGAACGGCCGCTTCCTCTTTGAAGGGGTGACGCCCGGAAACGGCTATTACGTCGAGGCGACCGCGCCGCCGGATCCGGGCGGTTATCCGAGCGGCTTGACGCAGTCATTCCCGATCGGCAGCAGCAACGATCGCACGACGGCCTTCAATCTCGCGGCCGGCCAGAATTACACGCAGGCGAACCTTGGCTACAGAGCGACGCCGGCGTCGTCGTCGTTCGGCGATCTGGCCTGGGTCGACGTCAACAGCGACGGCGTGCGCGATGCGTCGGAGATCGGTCTGAGCGGCGTGACCATGACGCTCTATCGAGACGCCAATGGCAACGGCGTTCTCGAGCCAGGCACCGACACGCTGATCGGAACGCGCGTCACCGGCTCGGACGGCGGCTATTTATTCACCGGCGTTACGCCGAATGCGGCCGGCACCGACACCTACTTCGTCGCCGCGACGACGCCCGCCGGATACACCGCGAGCACGCCCGCATCGGCACGCTTCCAGAATGTCATCCCCGGAAATTCATACCTCAGCGCCGATTTCGGCTATCTCCCCACCGGTACGACCTACACCATCACCGATCGGGTCTGGTACGACGCGAACGGCAACGGCGTCTTTTCCGGCGAGACCGGGATCGGCGGCGTGACCGTCGATCTGCTCGATGCCTCCGACAACGTCATCGGCTCGACGGTCACCGCCTCGGACGGAACGTTCTCTTTCAGCGGACTTCCGGGCGGCGGTGCCGATTACACGACGCGCATTACAGACACCGGCAATGTGCTGGCCGATTATTACGGCACCACCTCGTTCGCGATTGCGCGGCTGCGCAATGAAAACAATGTCAACGCGAATGTGAATCGGGCCGCGGCACCGAGCTACGGCTTCAATCTGACACGCTCGATCGGCGACACGATCTACAACGATCTCAATGGCAACGGCACGCAGGATGCGGGCGAGCCGGGATTTGCCGGCATCGTGGTGAGTCTCTATCGCGACACCGTGGCGCCCACCGGACAGATCAACGGCGGCGACACGCTCGCCGGCTCGGTCGTGACCGACGCGAACGGACATTACGTGTTCTCCGGTCTCGCCAACGGCAATTACGTGGTCAGCGTCCCGACGCCGGGCGGCTACAACTACATCGCCGGAACGCGACCCGATTCGGACGGCGCCACGGCCGGCATTCAGCTGGCCGCGACGATCGCCGGCGGCGCGAACGTGCTCGATCGCGATTTCGGATTCCAGGCCGCGGTTTCGCGCACGGTTTCGGGCACGCTCTGGAACGATGCGAATTCGAACGGCGCGATCAATGCCGGCGAAGGGCGCTTCTCCAATGTCACCGTCGAAGTCCTTTCCTCCGGCGCCGGAACCGGCACGGTCGCGGTCACGAACAATTCCAATGTCGTCACCGGCACCGGCACGAACTTCCTCACGCTCTCGCCGGGCGACCCGATCGTCCTCGGCGGCGTGACGTATCGCGTACAGAGCGTCACCAGCAATACCAGCCTCACCATCGCCAGGTTCTATGGCGGCGCCACCGCGAGCGGGCAGGCGTGGTCGACACGCTCGGCCATTCTCCTGACCACCACCACCGACGTGAACGGGCTCTACACGTTCAATGGCCTGGCCGCACAGAACTACTTCATCCGCGTCACCGACTCCAATGGCCGCCTCAATGGCTATGGCCCGACGTGGGAGCGCACCGAGAATCTCATCTCGCCGCCGAACCCCGCGAACAGTCTCGAATCGGTGAATCTCACCAGCGGCAGCATCAGCGGCGTTGATTTCGGATTTGCCCAGTTGAACGTCATTCCGACGCTCGTCAAATTACGTGAATTCGAAGCCGTGCAACGAGGCGCGACCGTCACGCTCACATGGCAGACCGCATACGAGTCGCACAACCTCGGATTCAACATCTATCGCGACGTGCGCGGCACGCGCACGCGCGTCAACCGCGAATTGATCGGCGGCTCCGCCTTCATCAAACGCGGCGGCGCGCCGATGGCCGGTTATGCATACCGGCTCACGGACGTACTCACGGACGCGAATTCATTCGCACAGTACTGGCTCGAAGACGTCGAAACGAGCGGCCGGAAGTCGCTTCATGGTCCGGTCACGCCATTGCTGCAGTCGCAAGCGTTCGATGTTGCATCCGAGGCGTTCGAGTTCGAAGCGGAGAGCGCGCCGCTCGGCGAAATTGCCGCGGACGGCGTGATCCTCGAACATGGCACCGGCATCGGTGCGATGCGGCCCATGACGTTCCCGACGCCGACGGCCGCTCAGACGAAGAACCAGCTCGAGCTCGCGTCTTCCGACGCGCTGAAGATTTACGTCACGAAGGAAGGGTGGTATCGCGTCACCAAGGCGCAGCTCGTGGCCGCGGGCTTCGATCCGGGCGAGAACGCGAAACAGATTTCGCTCTATTGTCAGGGCGTCGAGCAGCCGATCGTCGTCAATACGTCTTCGCCCAATACGTTCAAGTCGAACGACACGCTCGAGTTCTACGGGTTGCCGCTCGATACCCCGGCCACCGGTGCGCGCACCTACTGGCTCGTCCGCAACAACGGCAGCGCGCGCAGGATCACGTCGCTTCCGACCGGCGGCATCGCCTCCAATGCGAGCGTCTGGTTCGTCCAGCAGCGGATCGAGCGCAGCGTCTATGCCGCGGAGCTCGTCGCCACCGGCGACGGCGAGAATTTCTTCGGGCCGATCATTACGCCGAGCCCCGTTTCACAAACGATCACGATTACGAATCTCGACGCCAGCGCGGCCGGCGTCGCGTACCTCGGACTCGAGCTCCGCGGCGGCACCGACAACATCGAGCATCAGATCGAAGTGGCGTTCAATGGCAACGTGCTCGGTACGGCGACGCTCACGAATCTCGCCGCCTCCGATTTCACGTTCACGCTGCCGCACAATCAACTGACCAACGGCCCGAACACGCTCACGCTGACCGCGCTCAATGGGTGGGACGACGTCAGCGTCCTCGTGTCGACGCGCCTCGCCTATCGACATCTCTTGAAAGCGGACGGCGGAATGCTGCTCGCCGAAATGCCGCCGTCGCGCACGATGACGGTGACCGATTTTTCGACCGCCGACATTCGTGCGCTCGACGTCACCGACGTGACGAACCCGAAGGCGCTGGCTGTGACCGTGGCGGCGGATGGCGCGAAGTTCAAAGCGACATTCGCCACTCCGCCGTCCGGCCAGCGGACCATCATGGTCTTTTCCAGCGATCGCGTACTGCCGTTGCCGGTCGCCGAAACCAATCAGCCGTCGTCTTATGCCTCGAATGCGTCGAAGACGCGCGCCGATCTCGTGATTCTCACGAATCGGAAATTCTCCGCGGCCGCGACGTCCCTGCAGAACGCGCGCAACGCGCAGAACATCGAGACGCTCGTCGTCGACGTCGATGACGTGTACGACGAATTCAATTTCGGCGTCCGCGGTCCCGACGCCATTCGCGCATTCCTCAGTTCGGCGAAATCGTCGTGGCGCATTGCACCGAAGTACGTCGTGCTGCTCGGCGATGCGAGCATCGATCCGCGCGGCTACCTCGCTCTCGGGCAACACGATTACATCCCGACCAAGCTCGTCCCGACCGCGTACCTCAAGACCGCGTCGGACGGCTGGTTCGCAGACTTCAATGACTCCGGCGTCGAGAGCATTGCCATTGGCCGGCTGCCGGTGCGGACCGCAAGCGAAGCATCGGCGCTCGTCGCAAAGCTTCTGGCGAGGGAGAGCGTCTCCACCGCCAACGCGGCGTGGGCGAAGACGGCAGTGCTGATCTCCGACATTCCGGAGACGTGGAACTTCCCCGGCGCCAGCGCGGTGCTGGCCAATCAGCTTCCCGCGGCCATGCGGCCGTCGACGAAGATGATTCCGCTCGCCTCGACCCCGTCGGCTCCCGCCGCCGTGCGCGACGCGTTCAATGCCGGCAGCCTGATCGTGAATTACCTCGGCCACGGCTCGACCGAATTGTGGAGCAACAACGTCTTCAATTCGCAGACGGCGGCCGCACTCACGAATCAACAGAAGCTGCCGTTCGTGGTGGCGATGACGTGCCTCAATGGCATGTTCCACGATCTCTACACGCAGAGCCTTGCCGAGTCGCTGCTGCTGGCTCCGAACGGCGGGGCGTTCGCGGTATGGGCCTCCTCGACGCTGACCGAGCCGGCGCCGCAATTCGTCGCCAATCAGGAACTGCTGCGGCAACTGCTCGTCTCGAAGTCGACGCTCGGCGACGCGGTCATTGCGGCCCGACGGGCCACGAACAGTCTCGACGTACGCCGCTCGTGGATTCTGTTCGGCGATCCGAGCATGCGTTTGACGAAATAGTGTTTCGGAGAAAGCGGCGGGCGCTCAGTCCGCCGCTTTTCTGAAATCGCGCAACGCGTCTTTCCCGACCCAGCGCGCGGTGCGGTCATCCGAACGCGCCAGCCGTTCCGCCAGCTCGATCGCTGCCGCTCGACAGCCGCGCCGTCTGCCGACGCCGCGCAGCCCCCAGCTCACACCTTTTTTCACGAAATTGCGCTCATCCGTGGCCGCGGCTTCGACGAGCGGCAGACAGGCGATCAGCAGCGCATCGTCCATTTTCTTGTCGTGCAATGCGACCGAGGCGAGCAGCGCAAACGACGCGCGCTTCACGAATTCGTCCTTCTTCGTCGCCCACTGTTTCACCTTCTTCAATGCGTGCGGCGTCTTGTCGAAGAGATGAAAGCAGAGCGTGTCGCAGATGGCCCAGTTGTCGAAATCGCGCGCCCACCGATCCATCAGGGCTGGCGTCACCTGCGCCGGATCGGCGACGAACGAAGCCAGCATCCGCGCCTCGTACCACTCCGTTTCCCACAATGCGAGCGCGAGCTCGTGATCGTGGCCGATCTCTTTGGCGATGGCGCGCAGGTCTGACATCGAGACGCCGAAGGCCTTCTCCGCGACGATCGCATAGCGTGCCAGGCCGTCGCGATTTTTCTTCGTTCCCTTGCGCTCGAGCGTGCGCAGAACGTCCGCGACCGTGGCGCTCATCGTCCCATTGACGCCAGTGCGCGCTCGATCGGCAGCACGTGTTCGCGGTACCGAATCGCCGTCTTGTAGATGCCGGACGCGACGAGCCGTTCGCCATAGAGCTCATAAAACGGTTTCTCGTTCGTTTCGGCGGCCATACCCTCCGCGGAGGCGAAACATTCGATGGCCAGTGCGCGCTCGTTCATGCCGTCCATGGCGATGTCGATTTTCGCGGCCAGATCGGGGTGGTTTTCGAACAGCGATTTTCGCGTCCCGCTGAACACCGCCTCCGCCTCGCCGACGAGCTCGGGATAGGCGCGCGCCGCATCGATTTTCCGCGTCAGCTCGGCGTCGGTGAGGCTCTTGTAGATCGCGCCGGCGCGCGGCGCTCTTCCGTGCGGCGCATAAAGCGTGAATGCGAAATTGCCGACGATCACCCCTTGCCGGCGAGCCAGGCGCACGGCCGCGTCGATGACCATGCGGCAGAGGTCGTGCGTCGAGTTGATCCCCTCGCGCGCATCGCCGGCGACGAACGGCGGCTTCACGGCGACGAGCTCGCCGCAGATCCGTGTCGCGAGATTGGTAAAGAAGTTGACGTTTCCCTCGAGCACGTGGCGATAGAACGCCTGATCGCTCAGAAGGCCCCAGAGCGGACCGCGATCGCCTCGGGCCTCGCCGACGATTTGCTCGCTGGACTGGAGACGCGATTCGCCCGCGCGGCCGGAACCATCGGTGAGGATCGCGACACGCGGACGCGACTCCGTGACCCACCCATGAACCATGAGCTCGTGGCCTGGGTGGGAAACGACGAGGTAAGGCTGCATGAAAGGCCGGTTCTAGCATTCGCGCGTGGGCTCGCGCAAGATGCCGCGGTGCGAATTTTGATCACCTGCGGCAGCCTCGATTCCGTGGGCGGCGTACAAGCCTACACACGCGATCTCGCCGCCTGGCTCCTGGCGCGCGGGCATTCGCCGATCGTTTACGGCCCGCGACACGGACGTCTCGCCGCGCAATTGACGCGGTTGACCGTTCCGCACACCGACGATCTTGCGACGATCGCGGTCGCGCCGGACCTCATTCACGGCAACAGTTCGGTCGAAACGATGACCGCGCTGCTGCACTTCACGAACGCGCCGGCGATCTACGTCTGCCATGGCTGGCGCGCCGATCTCGCCGCGCCGCGATTTCCACGCATCCTTCGCTACGTCGCGGTCGATGACACCTGCGCGGACCGGCTGCTCTATCGCGACGCGATCGCCCCGGAGCGCATCGAGGTGCTGCTCAACGCCGTCGACCTGACCCGCTTCCAGGCTCGCGCAACGCCATTGCCCCCGCGTCCGAAGCGGGCGCTGATCTTCAGCAACGGCGCACACGCGGCGACGCAGGCATCGATCCTCGAAGAGGCGTGCAGGCGCCACGGCATCGCGGTCGACGTCATCGGCGAATTCGCCGGAACGGCCGTCGACGAGCCCGCACCGGTGCTGCGGCAGTACGACCTGATCTTCGCGAAGGCGAAGTGCGCGCTCGAGGGAATGGCTTCCGGCGCGGCGGTGATCGTCTGCGAAGGAGCGCACATGGCGGGCCTCGTGACGAGCGAGAACGTCGCCCGGCTGCGCCGGCTCAACTTCGGGATTCGCTCGCTCTCGAATCCCTTGACGCTCGACGCGGTTTCGTCGGCGATTGCGGCTTACGACGCCGGCGATGCCGCGCGCGTCTCGCACTTCATTCGCGAAAACGCATCTGCTGCCGATCTGCACGAACAGCTGCTCGCACTCCACGAGGCGATCCTCGCCGAATTTCGCGCCGGCGGCGCCACGGAATGGCAGGAGGAGAGTCGCGCCGCGGCCGCCTATCTGCGCCTCGCCACCGACGCCGTG
This sequence comes from Thermoanaerobaculia bacterium, assembly GCA_036261885.1. Taxonomy (GTDB): domain Bacteria; phylum Acidobacteriota; class Thermoanaerobaculia; order Gp7-AA8; family Gp7-AA8; genus QHVT01. The sequence continues at coordinate 36,729 of DATAJY010000019.1, forward strand.
CGGCCGGCCGAGGCGAACCTGAATCTGATCGCGCAGGCGACGCACCGCGTGTTGCGCACGCCGTTCATCGGACCGCCGCTGACGCGGATCGCGCGCTGGATGGTGAACCGCGGCAAGGAAGGCGGGCGCGTCTGATCACGATCGATGGTCGCGCGCGCTTGACGTCTAAATTGCCGATCGGCTATATAGCCGTTTAGCAATGCAAGCGCAGACACAAAAGCTCGATCTGGTTTTCGCCGCGCTCGCCGATTCGACCCGGCGGGCCATCCTGGCCCGGCTGGCGAAAGGCGAGGCCACGGTCAACGAGCTCGTGGAGCCGTTCCATCTCAGCCAGCCGACGATCTCGAAGCATCTGAAAGTGCTCGAGAACGCGGGACTCGTCTCACGCGGCCGCGAGGCGCAGTACCGGCCGGTGCGGCTGGAAGCGGCGCCGCTGAAGAAGGCGGCGCAGTGGATCGGCAACTACGAGCGCTTCTGGAACGAAAGCCTCGATCAGCTCGAAGAGTACGTGCGCGAGATGAAAGCGAAGGAGAGTCATGAAAACCGACCCAAACAGAAACGAACCCGCCGCTGAGCGGGAAGTGGTGATCACCCGCGTCTTCGACGCCCCCGCGCGCCTGTTGTTCGATGCGTACCGCAAGTGCGAGCACATCCGCCGCTGGTTCGGTCCCCGCGGCTGGCCGGTCACGCTCTGCGAGATCGACTTCCGCGTCGGCGGCCGCTTCCGTTTCGCCATGACCGGCCCCACCGGGGAACAGAACACGCCGTTCGGCGGCGAATACCTCGAGATCGTCGAGAACCGCCGGATCGTGTACGACAACGGCTTCGAGCTCCCCGGCGCCGGCCGCATGGTCGTCACCGTCACCTTCGACGAAGCGGGCGACCAGACCACCCTGACCATCCACACCCTCTTCGACACCATCGCCATGCGCAACGAGCACGTCGGCATGGGCTTCATGGCCGGCGTGAACTCCGGCCTCGATCAGATGGAAGAGCTGATGGCCGAACTGCAGCGCTGACCGAGAGAGCGCACGCGTCACGCGCGCGTGCGCTCTCCATTCACCAGCCGCCAGATGCCGCGCGGGTTGGCGTCGCGCAGTTCCTCGGGGAGTGCGTCGCCGGGCCAGTTTTGAAAGGCGACGGGGCGGGTGAAGCGTTCGATGGCGAGCGTGCCGACGGAGGTGCTCTGGCCGTCGGAGGTGGCGGGGAAGGGGCCGCCGTGGATCATGGCGTGGTTCACTTCGACGCCGGTCGGAAATTGATTCGCGACGAGGCGTCCCGCTTTCGTTTGCAGAATGGCGAGGATCGATTCGTGCGCGCGCAGCTCTTCGGGAAGAGCGTGCACGGTGGCGGTGAGTTGCCCTTCGAGCGCACGCGCGAAGCGTTCGAGCTCGGCGAGGTCGCCGTAGCGCACGAGGAGCGTGCTCGGGCCGAACACTTCGTGCAGCAGTCGCGGCTCTGCGAGCGCACGGCCGGCGGCGATCTGCCACAACGCCGCTTCGCCGCAGGCGGCGAACGAGCCGGCGTTGCCGTTCGCGAGCAACTCCGCACCATGCGCACGCAACGAAGCGAGCCTGTCGCGATACGCGTTGCTGATCGAAGAGGTCAGCATCGCGCCGGCCGCGGTCGCGCGCGTTTTCTCGATGAGCCGTTCGACGAAGGCATCGCCGTCCACGCCGGCGGGCAGGAGCACGACGCCCGGGTTCGTGCAGAACTGGCCGACGCCGAGGGTGAAGGAGGCGTGAAGGTTGTCGGCGATGGTGGTGGCGTGCGCGCGCAGTGCGCCGGGAAAAATGAAGATCGGATTGATGCTGCCCATCTCGGCGTAGACCGGAATCGGCACCGGCCGCGCGGAGGCCAGCCGCATCAACGCTTCGCCGCCGCGTCGCGAGCCGGTGAAGCCGACCGCGCGAATTGCGGGATGCGTGACCAGCGCCTGGCCGACGGCGAGGCCGTCATCGAAGAGCAATGCGAACGTGTCGTGCGGCAACGTCGATCGCGCGATCGCTTCCTCGATTGCGCGCGCGACGAGCGCGCTCGTGCCGGGATGCGCCGGATGCGCTTTCACGATCACCGGATTTCCCGCGGCCAGCGCCGACGCGGTGTCGCCGCCGGCGGTCGAGAAGGCGAGCGGGAAGTTGCTCGCGCCGAACACGGCGATCGGTCCGAGCGGCCGGCGCATCGAGCGTACGTCGGGTTTGGGCGGCTTGCGATCCGGATCGCCGGTGTCGATGCGCGCACCGACCCACGAGCCTTCCTCGAGCCAGCCGGCGAACAATCGCAACTGCGCGCACGTTCGTCCGAGCTCGCTCTGCAGCCGTGGCAACGGCAACGCCGACTCCGCATGCGCGCGCGTCACGATCACATCGCCGTTCGCGGTGAGTCGATCGGCGATCGCGCGCAGAAACCCCGCGCGCGTTTCGGGCGAGGTGCGCGCATACGATTCGAACGCGGCAGCGGCGCGCTCGCAGGCGCGCGCAACATCGTCTTCGCTCGCGACGCGAAACTCCCCTTCGAGCTCGCGGCCGGTGGCGGGATCGATCGCACGAAACGTTCGCGCCGTCATCGCACCTCCAGGCGCGGCTTCGTCGCCAGCGCATGCTCGATCACTTCGGTCGCCGCATGCAGCTCCGCGCCATCGAGCTCGAGTCGTGGCGCGCGCACGCGCGCGCTGCCGCGTCCCACTTTCTCCTGCACGAGTTTGATGAGCTGCACGAACTTCGGCACGGTGTCCATGCGCAGCAGCGGCAGGAACCAGCGATACAGCTCGTTCGCCTCGCTCCATCGCCCGGCCATCGCGGCGCGATGAATGGCTACCGATTCGAGCGGAAACGCGTTCACCAGCCCCGCGATCCAGCCGGTCGCGCCCGCGGCGACGCCTTCGACGATCAGATCGTCCACGCCGATCAGCACTTCGAGACGATCGCCGATCAGCGCGCGGATCGCCGTCACGCGGCGCACGTCGGTGCTCGACTCCTTCACCGATTCGAGGTTCGGCATTTCGCGCGCGAGCTCGGCGATCTGCTCCGCGACGAAGTCGGTGCGATACGCGACCGGATTGTTGTAGAGCATGCACGGAAGCGTCGTCGCGCGCATCACCGCCGCGACGTGCGCTTTCATCTCGCGCCAGTCGGTCGAATAGACGTACGGCGGCAGGACCATGAGGCCGCTGCAGCCGATCGATTGCGCATCGCGCGCGAGCGCGACGGCATCGCTGGTCGAGAGCGCGGAGATCGCCGCAACGACCGGTCCGCGATCGCCGACCGTCGCGACGAGCGTTTCGAGAATCGTTCGTTTCTCCGCGTGCGTCAGCGTCGCTCCTTCGCCGAGGGAGCCGAGCGGCACGATGCCGGCACAGCCGGAGTCGATCATCCAGCCCGCGTGCTCGGCGAGAAACCCGTAGTCGACGCTCAGGTCGGCATTGAACGCCGTCGTGATCGCGGGCAGCACACCTTTCCAATTCACGTTCATCGCATCCTCATTGATATCGATCGGGACTCAGCGCGCGAATGTCGATCGACGGTTTTTCATCGGACAGCAACTCCGCCATCAGCCGGCCGGTGACCGGCGCGAGACTGACGCCCATCATCGAGTGGCCGGTGGCGGCGGAGAGATTGGCGTAACGCGCGAAGCGGCCGACGTAGGGCATGCCGTCGGGCGAACAGGGACGCAGCCCCGACCAGACCGGCGCATCGCGAAAGTCGTCGCTTTTGAACTCGGGAAAATACTGCGGGATCGCGTTCGTGATGCCGCGTACGCGCGCCGGATTCACGACGCTCGCGTGTTCGTCGGCGGCGATGAGCTCCATCGTTCCACCCACGCGCAGTGCGCCTCCCATCGGTGTCACCGCGACGCGCGCCTCGGTGAGAATCGCGCAGATGGATGGCAATCGCGGCGGCGTCTGCAGCGTGATCGTGTAGCCCTTGCCAGCCTGCATCGGCACACGCACGCCGAGTTGTTTCGCAACGTCCGACGACCAGACGCCCGCCGCGAGCACGAACTCATCGCCGGCGAGATCGCCGCGATTCGTTTCGATGCGCTGCACGCGTCCGTTCGCGGTGATCCAGCGCGACGGCGTGGTCTCCCATCGCAAATCGACACCGGCGCACTGCACCGCGTGCACGAGGACGTTCACGAGCGCTTCCGGCGTGAGATGACAATCGCGCGGGTAGTACACCGCACCCGCGACGTCGAATCGCATGGCCGGCTCGAGCGCCTCGGTGGCATCGCGGTCGAGAACTTCCGCCGGCACGCCGAGAGCGCGCGCCAGCTCCGCAACGTGCGCCTCTTCGCGCAAACCGTGTTCGGTGCGGCACAACATCAACAACCCTTTGCGCGCGAGGCCGAACGCATCACGAAATTCATCGGACCATTCTTCGTACGCGGCGCGGCTGGCGAAATGCAGATCGCGCAGCAGCGGCGCGGAACGAGTCACGTGTGCGGCATTCGCGGCGCGCATGAAGTTCCAGCCCCAGCGCAGCAGGTCGAGACTCGCGCGCGGGCGGATGTAGAACGGACTCTCCGGCGAGAGCATCCACTTCAAGCCGAGACGCACCATGCCGGGCGCCGCGAGCGGAATGAAGTGACTCGGCACGATCATGCCGGCGCTGCCGAGGGCGCAGGCACCGCCCGGTGGCGCACCGCGCTCGACGATCGTCACGCGATGACCGCGACGTGCGGCGTACAGCGCCACCGACAAGCCGATGATGCCGCCGCCGACGATGACGATCTGCTTCGACGCGCTCATGCCGGCCGGATTCCCCAGCAGAACGGATCGCGCTCGTCGAGCAACAGCGTCGCCTCGCCATTCACGAACGCGGTGCCGGTGATCCGCGGCACGATCCACTGCTCGCGCGTGGCATCGCGTTCATAAGAACCTTCGAACACGCTGCCGATGACGCTTTCCTGCTTCCACACCGCGCCCGGCTGCAGTTTGTGATCGGCGTGCAGGCAGGCGAGTTTCGCGCTCGTGCCGGTGCCGCACGGCGAGCGGTCGTACGCCTTGCCGGGGCAGAGCACGAAGTTGCGGCTGTCGAGTCCCAGGATCGGCGACGGCTCGAAGAGCTCGATGTGATCGATCTCCGCGCCGTTCTCGCCGCGAACGCCCGCCGCTTCGAGCGCCTTTCGAATGCGCCAGGTGAGGTCGGTCAGCGCCTCGATGTTCGACGTCGAGATCGGCAGCAGCGATTCGCGCACGAGAAAGAACCAGTTGCCGCCCCACGCGACGTCACCGTGCACGAGGCCATGCTCCGGTACCTCGACGGCAACGTTCGCGGCGTAGCGATAGCTCGGCACGTTGAGCACGGAGACGCGGCCGTCGTGATGCAGCTCGGCGCTGATGATGCCGACCGGAGTTTCGAGCAGATGCGTTCCGGGCGCGATGCGGCCGAGGTGCGCGAGCGTGATCATCACTCCGATCGTTCCATGGCCGCACATGCCGAGATAGCCGACGTTGTTGAAGAAGATCACGCCGGCCGCGCAGCGCGGATCGACCGGCTCGCAGAGCAGCGCACCGACCATCACATCCGAGCCGCGCGGCTCGTTGACGATGGCCGAACGGAAGCGGTCGTGCTCGTCGCGAAAGCGCTCCCGCCGTTCGGCGAGCGAGCCCGTGCCGAGCGGCGGGCCTCCTTCGAGGACGACGCGCGTCGGCTCGCCACCCGTATGGGAGTCGATGACCCGAATGCGATGCATCCGGCCACGGTAGCGAATCGCGCGCGCATCGTCTTGCACGATCGCGCCGCGCGTGCCGCGGAATTCGGCATAATCGATCGCCGTGGCCAAAGCTCGATGGCAGGTACCGCTTGGTGATCCCGAAACGCTGCAGGCCGTGTTCGATCAGGTTCCGGACATCGTTTTCTTCGTCAAGGATGCGGCCGGAAAGTACCGCGTCGTGAACAGGACTCTGGCCGAGCGCTGCGGAATCCCGCATAGAGACTCGATCGCCGGCCGCACCGCCGCGGAGCTCTTTCCCGCGCCTCTCGGCAACAGCTACGCCGTACAGGATCAACTCGTGCTGCAAACCGGCGTCGAGATCCGCGACAAGCTCGAGCTGCACCTCTACCCCGGACGCGCCGCCGGCTGGTGTCTCACGTTCAAGACTCCGCTGCGCGACGCGCACGGCGCGATCGTCGGATTGATCGGGATCTCGCGCGACATCCACGATGCCGATGCGCGCCATCCCGAATACTCACGTCTCGCGCAGGCCGTACAGCGGCTGCGCGATCGACATGCCGAGCCGCTTCGCCTCGGCGACGTCGCGCGTGGCGTCGATCTCTCGCTCGATCGCTTCGAACGGCTCTGCAAGAAAGTCTTTCATCTCACGCCCCAGCAACTCCTCGCCCGAGCCCGCCTCGATGAAGCCACACGCCTTCTCCGCGAAACCGATGACGACATCGCCTCCATCGCCTACGCCTGCGGCTACAGCGACCACAGCGCTTTCACGCGACAGTTCCGCGCTACGGTCGGCCTCACGCCGAGCGCGTATCGCGCCTCGACCGTGACGCGCAATCGCTGACGCGGTGCTTCCTGACGCGCGGCGAATTTCCGTGCGTCGGGGGACAACCTGCGCGGCGTCGTCACTCCTTCAGCGTGACCGGTTCCACCGCGACGCACGCGAACGCACCCGCCAGAACACTGTTCGTCGCCGGCACGATCGTGGCGTTGCTCGCGGCGCTGGCGATGACGCGAAGCGCCCGCGCACCGCGCACCGCAGCTGCCGTTCTCGGCGATCTCGCGACTGCGGGGAATCTCCGAATCGTCGAGCCGCGCAACTCCGTCTCATCGACGTTTGCCGTCTTCCGCGGCACGGCGGTCGCGAACCGGAGAGCGTCGATTCCTCCCGCGCTGCAGCAGGAGACGAAGGACATCGCGCTTCCCGCCGAGCCTGGCCGAACGAGTCTCTTCCTCGGCCATTGGACCGCGGCGATCCAGGCGCTCGAACGCTCTCCGGATGCGCGCTCGTCGATCGATCTCGCGGCCGCGTACTACATGCGCGGCGTTTCGACCGACTCGTTCCTCGATTTCTGCCGCGCGCTCGACGCGCTGCGAAACGCGGACGCACCGGAGGCGACGTTCAACCGCGCGTTGATCCTCGAGCAATTGACGGATCTCGACGCTGCCGCGGAGGAATGGCGGCGCTATCTGCGGAGCGACTCCGATTCCGGATGGGCAGACGAGGCACGCACTCACCTCGAACACGATCGGCGCGCGACGGTCGCCGCGGTGTGGCTGCGCGACAAACCTTTCCTGCTGGAAGCCGCGTCGTCCGGCAACGTGACGTTGGTGCGTGAGCTCGCCGCCCGCCATCCGCTGGCGACACGACAGATGGTGGAACGTGAGCTTCTCCCCGCGTGGGGAAAAGCGAAGCTCGAACGCAACCGCACCGCGGAGCGTGAGGCGTTGCATGCGGCGCGCGTCATCGTCGCCGAGCGCGCGCTGCGCGAGGACCTGCTGCTGACGGACGCGATCGAAGAGATCGATCACGCCGACGCCGATGCATCGATCGCGTTTGCGAACGCATACAAAACCTACGGAGAAGCGGTCGCCGCACTCGAACGATCCGAGCATCAGGCCGCGCTCGACCAGTTCGCACGGGCGCTGTCGTTCGCCGCGAATGCTTCGGTCCTGCCGGCGCTCATCGAACCGAACATCGCCACCGCTCACTATCGGCGCTCGCAATACGCGGCCGCGGACGCGCAGCTCGCCGCGAGCCGGTTGCGCTATCGCGACCGCGAGCGCCGCTATCCGTCGCTGTTCGCGCGTCTCGACTGGCTGGAAGGGTTGAATCACATCGCGCGGCCCGATGCCACCCGCGCGCTCCGTTCCTACGAGCGCGCACTGGCGGTGTACGAACGACTCGGCGAGGCCGAATTCATCGGGGCGCAGCACATCAACCTCGCCGACTCGTACATGTACCTCGGTGAAAACGAAAAGGCCGCGGTGCATCTCGGCAAAGCGTTGAACTACGTCTCGCGCACGGAAGATCCGCAGCGCCTGCAGGGTCTTCTGAAAACCACGGCGCGGTTCTCGCTCGAGAACGGTGCGCCGCACGCAGCGGTCGCGTTTCAGAACCGGCTCGTCCGCGTGGCGCGAACCATGCCGGACCCGATGCGCCTTCCCGACGCTCTCGTTTCCCGCAGCTCGGTTCTCAGTCGCACGGGACAGCGCGAGCAGGCACTGCGCGATCTTGCGGAAGTGCGTCAGGTCGCCTCGCGCATCGGCGATGACAAGACGCGGCTCCGGCTGCAAGCCGATGCGTGCGCCGCCGAGGCGTATGCGAACCGCGATTACGACGACCGCCGGGCCATCGAAAATCTCTCCTGCGCGTACGACATCCTCAACGAGATGGGGATGCGCGCGACGCTCGTGTCGCTCCTCCTGGCGCGCGGGCGCACGCAACTTCGAATCGGCGATGCCGCCGCCGCGGAACGCGACTTCCGCAAGGGCATCGACATTCTCGAAGGACAGCGAAAGCTCGTCCGTGAGCCTCCGCTGCGGATCACCTATTTCGATCGCGCCAATCGGATCTTCGTCGACCTCGCGGCGCTCCTGCTCGCCCGCGGCGATTCGGAGAACGCGTTCGAGCTACTGGAACGATTCCGTTCGCGAGAGCTCCTCGATCAGACGACCTCCGGCACGACGGCGCGTCCGATCGGCCTGACCGCGCTTCGCGCCCGACTGCCGGGCGACACCGTGCTGGTGACGCAGACACCTTACGACGACGGATTGCTCACCATCGTCGTCACGCGCGATGCCGTCCGCGGCTTCATGAAGAAACTCGACGGGCAGGAGCTCGGCAACCTTCTCGACGCGGTCGGAAGTTCGTTCGTCAAGGAAGCCGCATTACCGGTTGTCGCATTACGGCGGCTCGGGGAGATTCTCTTCGACGGCATTGAGCCGAGAGCAGGCAGCCGGATCGTGTTCATTCCGGACGGAGGGCTGGCGCGCGTGCCGTATGCCGCGCTCCTGCAGAAGAACGGTCAATACCTCATCGAGTCTCATGTTCTCGCTCACGCTCCGAGCGCGACGCTTTATGCGTGGGCGCTCGGGCATTCGCGCCGGCCGCACGATCCGTCGCCTTCGATTCTGATCATCGCCAGCCGCACCGCACCGGCGGGAGTCGAGCTGCCGCGGCTGACGCGCACGGTGGAGGAGGCACGCCGCGCCGCCGCGCGATATCCGCACAATGAAATTCTGGAAGACGACGTCGACGGCGCCACGATTCTCTCGCGCGCGCATGAACACGCGCTTCTTCACCTCGCCACGCACGCCATGGTCGATCTGCGCGATCCTTCGCGCTCGGCGCTTCTGATCGGATCGACGGAGCGACTCACCGCCGCGCAGATCGAAGCCTCGGATCTGTCGAACCTCGAGCTGGTCGTCCTCGGCGGCTGCAGCACCGGACTGGGGCGGAACTATCGCAGCGAGAGTCCGCTCAGCCTCGCGCGGGCGTTCGTGGCGGCCGGCGTACCGGCCGTCGTCGGAACCATCGCCTCCGTCGACGATCGCGACGCCGAGCGCGTGTTGTCGGAATTTCACCGCGGCTATGCCATCCATCGCGACGCACCGCGTGCATTACGCGACGCGCAACTGCTCATGCTTCACGGCGCGGTCCGGTCCAATCGGGAACCGGCCCGCTGGGCCGCATTTCACGTCATCGGAGCAACCGTCTCAGACAGGAGATAACCAATGTCCGTGATCCTCAGGATTCGATGCCACGGTGTGATCGGGTATGTCGAGACTCCAGAAGAGGCCAACAAGCAGGTGGCGCTGTTTCTCCCGAAAGCGAAACGGCGCATCGTTCCCAATCAGGTTGCGTATCTTCGCTATCCCAACGGCACGCTCAAGAAGAGCGACCACAAGCCAGGGCCGGCCTGCGAAGGCTCTCTTTGCCACATCGTTCTGAAAGGGGAACACCTCTGGATCGAGGAAAGTGACGTCGAAGACACGCCGCTGACGATCGTCAAAACCAAGGACCAGCACAGCTCGACCCCGACGTCGAAGGATGGACGCTCGATCGTCTGGGTGCCGGACATGACTCGGCTCGCGCAAGACTACAAGGCCGACATTCATAAGAATTACTTCGACGATCCGCGAAATACCGATCCGAGGCTCATCGCGCGTTTTTTCTTCAGGAAAGGCGTCCTGGAATCAAACGGCGTCGATCCCGTCCAGGTGCCGTTCGGCCAGGATCGCGGCCAGACGGTCGATTACGGCAGTCTCGCTGAGGCAACGCGGTTCCCGATCGCGCGAGAGTTGCTCCTCACGCTCCCACTAAAGTCGAACTCCGTCACGATCCGGTCGAAGAAATTCAAGAGCGGCGAACCATTCGCGATGCGCTTCGAAACGTCGGAGCAGGTGCTCGAGCTTTGTCTCGGCAATGAATCCGCCGAGGACATCTATGAACCCACGCTTCCGATTCAAACGGCCGATACGCTCAGCGCGCATTGCATGGCCGAATTCAAGTCGTATTACGACATGTGCGATCCGGTGCCGGAAAAGCGGCTGATGCCGTATCTCTCCTCCCGGCCGGGGACGGACACCTGCTGCTCCGTCGCGCGTTTTGCGCCGCGGGAATTCGAGTTCGAAAACGCGTCAGCGAAAGGGAACGCAAAGAAAGCCGACGACAAGACGGACGACAAGCCGCCCAAGTGGAGCGTGCTCGCGTATCTCGCGGCGGACAACAGTCTTTCGCCGATTGCCAACGACGACGTCGACAAACTGGAGCGGCCCAACGCAGGTGTCGGCGTCGCGGTTCAGGTGGACCGGCTCGACATTCCGACCGAGCGTCTCCTACTCGAAGAGGACGGATTCGAATCGGTTGGCGGCATCCACGGAAACCTGAACTCCGGAGATCCCGAGGTCCTGATCGATTTCCTGAAGTTCGGGCAAAGGAAGCGCAAGGCAGAGAACTTCGCGGTTTTCCTCCTGAGCCATGGCGCGGGGCTCCTCAATTTCCCTCTCCGCAAGAAGAAGACACCACAGCCGAAGCCGTGTTGGCTCCTGGTCTGGTTCCATCGTGTCGTCGCCGCTTTCCGCGGTTTCTTTCGCGTGCTCTTCGGCGCGAGAATTTCCGCAATCGACCTGGGCACGCGTGCGATCAACCCTGACCAGACGAGTGGTGATTTTCTCGATAATGACGAACTCGCGTACGCGCTACGCAAGGGTCAGGAAAACGGGCCGTTTGCGATCATCGGATTCGACGCGTGCGTCATGGCCCTCGTGGAGCTCGCCTACGAGATCCACCCCAGCGGCAAGTTCATGATTGCCTCGCAGGATGAAGTTCACTATGACGGTCTTCCCTATGGCCGGATTCTCCGAAGAATTCGCGCTCAGGAGCCGCAAGGCGCGGCGAAGACGATCGTCGAGCTGTTTCACAACACGTCCCGGAACCTGCCGGCGGCCACATTATCGGCAGTCGTTCTCAAAGAAGTTCCGTCGCTTGCGCAGGCCCTGAATGAGCTTGGCGCCGTACTCCTGCCACTCGTGTCAAGTGATCTCGATGCGCTGAAGCGAGCCCGCAATCGGGCCCGCGCCTTTTCGGTTTTCCATTTCATCGATCTCCGCGGCTTCGCCGAAGGCCTGATGATCGAGCTCAATGACCAGCCAGCCGTGCTCGCCAACGCACGGAAGGTTCTTGCGGCACTGAAGCTGGCAGTGCTCTGCACGAACGACGACGTCGATCCCGCTGACGTCAAAGAGAACGGCGCTTGCGGCCTCTCGATCTATCTGCCCAGTTCACCTGTCGACGAAAAGGTTTACAGAAAGCTCGTGATGTCGAAGGACAATGACCAGTGGCGAGACTTCGTCATCGCTTACTCGAAAGCGATCGGCTGAGGCTCCGGGCCGGCTCACGCCGAGCGGGAGTTCGCGGTGAAGTGCGGCAGGACGATGTAGAACGTCGTGCCGGCTCCCGGTGCGGTGTCGACGAGAATCTTTCCCTGGTGGCGGGTGACGATCTGGTGCGCGACCGAGAGACCGAGGCCGGTACCGCCGCGGCGCTTGGTGGTGAAGAGCGGCTCGAAGATCTGATCGGCGATCTCGGGAGCGATCCCGGCGCCGCGGTCGCGCACATAAAGCGCGACGGAGGACTGCGGGTCGGGCACGTGGGGAACGACGAACGGCACATCGGCCGCGCATTCGACGCCGATCGTCACCGGTGAGCCGGGCGACGACGCATCGCGCGCATTGACGATCAGGTTCATGAGGACCTGCTGCAGTTGCATCGCGTCCGCGCGAACGATGAACGACCGCTCCACTTCGAACTGCAGCGCGCGATCCTGCAGCAGGTGCTGCGCTTCATCGGAGAGCTCGCGCAGCCACTGCTGCAGATCGAGACATTCGAAGACCGGATCGGCCGGATTGGTGAAGCGAAGGATCTGCGTCGTCAGACGCTGTCCGCTCTTCATCGCGGCGAGAATCTTTCCGACGGGACGATTGAGTTTTTCGTTGCCGCGGCCGAGGTGCTGAATGGCCTCGGCGTACGGCTGAATGCTCATCAGGACGTTATTGAATTCATGCGCGACCGACGCGGCGACGCGGCCGAGAGAGGTGACGCGTCGCGCCTGATCGACCTGCGCTTCCAGCTGCTTCTGCCGCGTGACGTCGCGAAACGTGATCACGCCGCCGAGCATCCGCTGCTCCGCATCCCGCATCGGCGCGACGGTGTAGTCGACGAGCAGCGGCGAGCCATCGCGGCGCCAGAAGACCTCTTCGCGCACGTGCCGAGTCACGCCGTCGGTGAGGGTCGCGTGAATCGCGCAATCGACGCGCGCCAGCGGAGTCCCTTCGCGCCGCGAGTGATGCATCGTCTCGTGCGCGGGACGCCCGATGAGCTCATCGACTCCCCAGCCGAGAAGCTGCTCGGCGACGCGGTTTGCGAAGACGATCCGCCCGTCGAGCGAAATCCCGTGCACGCCGTCGGCGATCGAATCGAGGATCAGCTCGTACTGCCGCCGCAGCGCATCGAGCGCGGCGGTGATGCGCTGGCGGTCGGTGACGTCGCGGAAGTTCACGACCACCGCGCCGACGGTCGGATCGTCGAGACGATTCGCGCGCGTCACCTCGATCACGCGCGTGCCGCCGTCCTTGCAGAGATAGCGGCGTTGCGTCAGCTGAAAACGCAGCGCGCCGCGCAGAACGGCGTCGAACGACTGGTGCGCTTCGGCGCGGTCGTCCTCGTGCACGATGTCGAAGACGCGGCGCGACTGCAGCTCCTTCGCGTCCCAGCCGAGAATGCGCGTGATGGCCGGACTGCTGTAGCGGAAGCGGCCGTCCGCATCGAGCAGCGCAACGCCGTCCGCGCCGTTTTCGATCAGCACACGAAAGCGTTCCTCGGAGACGCGCAGACGCTCGTCGGCGACATGACGCTCGCGCGCATACCGGATCGCGCGCAGCAGCGTCGCGCCGTCGGTGGCGCCTTTGGTGAGGTAGTCCTGCGCGCCGGCCGCGACGGCGGCGAGAGCGGCCTCTTCATCCGCGCGGCCGGTCAGCACGACGATCGGGATGGTCGTGGTCACGCCGCGCAGACGCTCGAGCGTGAGATCGCTTTCACTGTCCGGCAAACCGAGGTCGAGCAGAATCACGTCGAACCGCTCGGTGCGCAACAACGCCATCGCCTGAGCCAGCGAGCGAGCGCGATCGGTGACGTATCCCGATTCCTCCAGCAGCGCCTCGAGAGCGCGCGCGTCTTCGTTACTGTCTTCGACGAGCAGGACGCGCATCAACGCCACGCTGACGGCGGGTGAGACGAAAGGCATTCTGCCGACTAAACATCATTCCGCGCGGCTTTGCTGACAGACGGACCCGGGACTGCGTGTAGGACGAACTCTGATTCCCGCGTCGGAGCCGCTTACACGAGTCTGTTGCGAATGGCGTAGGCAACGATCTCGGCGTTGGAACGGAAGCCGGTCTTCTCGAGCAGCCGCGCGCGGTACGTGCTCACCGTCTTGACGCTCAGATGGAGCGACTCCGCGATCTCGCTGACCGAATGGCCCATGGCGATCAGGCGAAAGACCTCGAGCTCGCGCGCGGAGAGACGCTCGTGCGGCTCGCCCGCGCGTCCGCGCACCACTTCGGACGCGAGCTGATCCATGACCGCGGAGCTGAAGTACGTGTGACCGGTGGCCACGCGCCGCACCGCCTCGATGAGCTGCTCGGGCGCGCTGTCTTTCTGCACGTATCCCGACGCGCCGGCGCGCAGGCAATGCAGCGCGTACTGCTCTTCGGCATACATGCTCAGCATCAGCACGGGCAGCGAAGGGAACTCGCTGCGAATGTTCGGCAGCAGATCGATTCCGCTTCTGCGGTCGAGTGCGACGTCGAGGATCAGCAGATCGGCGCGGGTCGTGCGCAGCACCGGCAGCACGTCGTCGGCCTTCGCGATCTCGGCGACGATGCGCCACGCGGGCTGCGCGCTGAGGATCTGCTGCAGGCCGCGCCTCACGACGCTGTGATCGTCGGCGATGATGATGTTCATCGCGGCCGCTCCTCTCGTTCCACCGGCAGTTCCGCGATGACGCGCGGATCGGCGCTCACCTTCCGCACCGCGGCGTGGCGCGCGCAGTTGGTCAGCGCCTCCTGCACGATGCGATAGGTGAGCATGATCACGCCCGTCAGCGGCTGGCCGATTTCATCGTGCAATTCGCGCGCGCTGCCCGGCCCTTCCGCTTCCTGGGTCTCAATCAGGCGTTGCGGATGAAGTCGTAATGCCTCCTCGGCGCGCTTCTCCTGCGTCGTGTCGCGCATCAGCGCGTAACCCTCTCTCGTTCCGTCGGGCATCGTCACCGCAACCAGCTCTTCGGCAATCATCCAATGGTCTTTTCGAATCAGTCGCGAATGGTCATCGCGCAATGATCACTCGAATTCTTAGATTCGTTCATGCGATTGATTGCGATGCTCTGCGCGGTTGCGCAGCTGTTCGGAATCTCTTCTCCGAAAACCAACGAGCTCAATGCCGCCTTCACGCCCGACGGCCGCACCGTCTACTTCACGCGCACCAGCACGCAGAAGATCGGCGTGATCTACGCGAGCCGTCTGCTCGCGGGCAAGCGGTGGTCCACGCCCGGGCAGGCGAGCTTCTCGGGCCGGTTTTCGGACTTCGATCCTTTCGTCACGCCCGACGGCTCGCGGCTCTTCTTCATCTCCAATCGTCCGCACAGCGGCACGCCGAAGACCGACTACGACCTCTGGTTCGTCGAACGGACCGCGAGCGGCTGGAGTGAACCGCGGGACATCGCCGCCGCGAACAGCGATCGCGACGAGCTCTATCCCGCCGTTGCGGCCGACGGCACGCTCTACTTCAGCAGCTGCGGCCGGCCTGATTCGAAAGGACGCTGCGATCTCTACCGCTCCCGTCTCATCGACGGCGAATACGCCGCGCCCGAAAACCTCGGTGCGCCTCTCAACACGCCGGCCTCCGAAACCGACGCGTGGATCGCGCCCGACCAGTCGCGGCTCATCTTCACCGCGTACGATCGGCCCGGCCAGCCCGGCGACGGCGATCTCTACGTCTCCGACTTTTACGACGGCTCATGGAGCGAGCCCCGCCTTCTCGGCGATCACATCAACACCTCCGCACGCGAGTACTGCCCCATCGTCTCCCCCGACGGAGCGACGTTCTATTTCACCCGCCAGAAGGATGGACTGGGGGATGTGCGGTGGATCCGGATGGAGGGAGTTCGGTAACGGGCTCGTCCGCCGTTGCTGTCCGGAACTTGCATAGGTGCAAGCATCGGAATCACCGAAGAGAAGGGAACAGACGAACATGACTGCGAAAAACACTATTTGTCTCTGGTTCAATAAAGACGCGGCTGAGGCGGCGCGCTTCTATGCCGCCACGTTCCCTGACAGTAAAGTGACTGCCGTTCACAAGGCGCCGGCGGACTTTCCGGGCGGCAAGAAAGGCGATGAGCTGACCGTCGACTTCACCGTTGCAGGCATTCCCTGCATCGGTCTCAACGGCGGCCCCACCTTCCCGCAGACCGAGGCTTTTTCGTTTCAGATTGCGACGGACAATCAGGAAGAGACGGATCGCTACTGGAACGCGATCGTCAGCAACGGGGGTAAGGAGAGCGACTGCGGCTGGTGCAAGGACCGCTGGGGCGTCTCGTGGCAGATCACTCCGCGCGTGCTCATCGAAGCGCTCGCGGCCGGCGGCGATGAGGCAAAACGTGCCTTCGACGCCATGATGAATATGCAGAAAATCGACGTGGCCGCGATCGAGGCAGCACGGCGCGGCTGACACAATGTCCTCCGCGTAACGAAGAAGCAGTCTCAACCCGGGCGGCCTTCGGCCGCCCGGAAATGAGGCGCTGCTAAGATGCGAATCATGCCGCCGCGGGTTGTGGCCATCATCGCCACGTATAACGAGGAGCGCTTCATCGGCGGTTGTCTCGAACACCTTTTCGCCAATGGCGTCGAGGCCTACCTGTGCGACAACGAATCGACCGACCGCACGGTGGAGATCGCGTCGGAGTACCTCGGGCGTGGCCTGCGGGCGATCGAGACGTTACCGCGCGACGGCACCTACCGCTGGCGGCAGATCCTCGCGCGCAAAGAGCAGCTCGCCGCGGAGCTCTCCGCCGATTGGTGCATGCATCTGGATGCGGACGAGATTCCCCAGTCGTCGCGCCCCGGACAGACGCTCGCCGACGCATTCGGTGAAGCTGGCGACGCGGGCTACAACGCGGTCGAGTTCCACGAGCTCACCTTCGTCGCCACGCGCGAAGCGCCCGATCACGATCATCCCGATTTCCTGCGCACGATGCGCTGGTACTACCCGTTTGCACCGCGGCGGCTGCATCTCGTCCGCGCCTGGAAACACCAGCCGAAGGTCGACCTGGTCTCGACGGGAGGACATCAGGCGCGTTTCTCCGGACGGCGGATCTCGCCGCGCGCCCTCTTTCTCCGGCACTACCTCATCCTCAGCCGCGAACACATGGTCCGCAAATACGTGCAGCGGCGATACGACTCCGGCGAGGTTCGCGACGGCTGGCACGGGTGGCGCGCCCGGCTCACCGCCGACAAGATCCGTCTTCCCTCGCAGACAGAGCTGCGCTCGACCACAAGCGACGCCGATCTCGATCCATCCTCGCCTCGACGACGGCACTACGTCGAATGGTGATGGCCGGTGAAGCCGCGGCGAACGGTGCGAAGACGCGCCCGCTCGTTCTCTGCATCGTCGATCGCCCCGGCTGGGCGCATGACCGCAAGACCCAGGCGCTCGCCATCGCGCTCGCGGACGAGTACCAGCTGGTGACGCGCTATCAATCCGACGTGAGCGAGGCGGACATCGATGCGGCCGATCTCGTGCTCGTCTATTACTGGCTGCAGATCGATCAGCTGTCGCGTCTCAAACGCGCCTTCACACGAGCGCGCGCGCGGCTGATGCTCGGCGTCTGCAGCGAGTACGAGCTCGAACGCCGCTGGCGCAGACCGGGGATGAAGATGCTGTCGCAGCTCCCGCGCGCCATCTTCGCGAACAATCTCGAGCTCGCGACGAACCTCGCATCCGAACTTCGACGCGAGGTCTTCTACACGCCGAACGGCGTCGACACGAACTTCTTCCGGCCCGCGCACACGCCACGCATTTCGCCGCCGCTGCGCGCCGGCTGGGCGGGGAGCCTGAAGAATCAGACGTCGGAGCATCGCGGCGTTCATCCGTTCATCATCCCCGCCGTCGCCGCCGTGCGCGACGCGGAGCTCTCCCTCGCGGCACGCGAGGAGCGCTGGCGAAACGCCGAGGAGATGCGCGAGTTCTATCAGTCGCTCGACGTCTATGTCTGCGCCAGCCGCAGCGAGGGGACGCCGAATCCCTGCCTCGAGGCCGCGGCCTGCGGACTGGCCGTGCTCACGACGCGGGTCGGCAACATGCCGGAGTTCATTCGCGACGGAGAGAACGGGTTGTTCGTGACGCGCGACATCGACGACATCGCCGCGAAGCTGCGCCGATTGCGCGACGATCCCGAGCTCCGCTCGCGCATGGGGCAGGCCGCACGCGCCACCGCGGAAACGTGGGACTGGCGCCATCAGGCACCGCGCTATGCCGAAATGTTCCGGGCGGTGCTCGAGGGCCGCGGCACCGGATGACTCACGGGTCGCAGCCTGCTTCGCGTGAGAGTTGCGCGTAGAGACGGGCGAGCTCCGGAGTCAGCGGCGCACCCTCGGCGCGTTGATGACGCATCCGAGGCGACACCACGCGCAGCGCTTCGTCGAGCACATCGGACGAGACGCTCATTCCGGCGAAGCGAAGGATGCGCTGCAGTTCCGCGCGCGGATTCGCCAGCACCGCCTCGTAATGCGTGACCAGACGATTCGCGGGATCGGTCTCCGCGAGAAGGTTCGTGTTGTACACGCGCCACAGCTCGATGCCGAATCGGAAGACCAGGTCGCGGCGCCTCGAACGCGACAACATCGTGCGTGTTGCATCCCACATTCTGTGAGGAAACCGCCACGCGCTCTCGCGAAGTGCGAGCGGAGAATCGCGACGCGTGACCGGCCAGTAGAACGGCCACCACAAGCGGGGAATCATCGTGCTCGCGGCGAGCGAAGAGGCCGTCTCGGCCGGATGCCGCACGCAGATCAGTACCTTCATCGACGGCAGCAGTTCGCGCCAGAACGGAAGCGTGAGCGCGTTGCGCGGATCCTTCCAGCCCCACGGCTCCTCTCCTGCGAATCGCGCGAGCGTCGCCTTTGCTTCCGCGGTGATCCGCGGGGTGGAACGGAGTGTCGCCGGCGGCGCGAACCACATGCCGCCGTTTGCGGCGAGCAATCGTTCGTTGAGGCGGACGAAGCGGAGGTTTTCCCAGAAGCCGTCGGTGTTGTTGATGCTCGCCGGCATCAGCTCTTCCGGCGGACCAAGGGTGAGGCCGCAACGATGCAGCAACTGCGTGACCAGCGAGGTCCCGGAACGCGGCATCCCCGCGACGCAGATCACAATCGGAAACGCTCGCGCAGTTTCTTCCACGTGTGCGGGGAAAGGATCGCATGCAGGAAGGCGTCGCGCGTGGCAACCGCATGCCGAAAGCTGACGAATGCGTAGGAGTCACCACGCCGCGCCGCAACGGCGGTCTCGGCCAGCAGGCGAAGACACAACACGCCTCTCACGCGTCGCGCCGCGCGACGAAAGGCCTGCGGATCCGCCACCGCGCGCGGGAGTTTCGCGCAGCGCTCCAGCACGCGCAGGTCGGCGAACAGCAGACCATCCACCACTCGCGACGATCCCTGTTTCGACCAGAACGTCGGCTGGCGATAGATCGACACCGGCTGCGGCAGCGCCACGATCGGATAGCGCTCGGCAATGCGCAGCCAGAGATCCCAGTCATCGGCGGGCGCGGCTTCATCAAACACGCCGCCGACCGATTCGATCGCGCTGCGACGGACGACGACCGAACACGTCGGGATGAAGTTGTGATCGATCAACTTCCAGAAGAGATCGCCGTCCGGACAGTTGCGCGGAAAGAGACGCCGTTCGTCGATCGCGAGACTCTGCGTCGCGCGATAGATCTGGCCGTACACCAGCGCCGCATCCGGCGACGCTTCGAGGATCGCGAGCTGGCGATCGATCGAGCCCGGCAGCCGGGCATCGTCATCGTCGAGAAAGGAAATGTACGTGCCGCTGCTCGCCGCGATTCCAGCCGCACGCGCGCAGCCGACTCCGCGACGTTCCTCGAGCCGGACATAGACGATGTCGCGGAACGACGCACAGACCGCGCTCGTCTCGTCCGTGGAGCCGTCGTCGACCACCACGACCTCGATTTCGCGTCCGGCGCGTCGCGCGCTCTCCACCGATCGACTGAGCAATTCAGGCCGCGCATGGGTCGGAATGATGATGCTGGTCAGCGCCATGAGAGAGCTCGGCTGGAAGCCGCGCAGGCTATCACGACGATCGCGTTACACTGCGCGCCGTGTTCGCACGATGGCGGGACAGAGCACCGACGCGCTGGACCGAAATCTACGGCTGGTTTCAATGGAGATCGGGACAGGAAGAGGCCGTGCATCACTTCGACGACGGCAGCCGCTTCGTCGAAGTCGGCAACTTCCTCGGCCGTAGCCTCTGTTCTCTCGGCGAGCTCGTTCAGCAGAGCGGGAAATCCTTCTCCGTCATCGGCATCGACACCTGCCGCGGAAGCGGAACCGAAGGCCCCAAACAGAAGGACTATCACGCGGCGTCGGTCAAACGAGGCGGCGGCACGTTCGCCGGAACGCTGCATCGCAACGTGATTTCCTGCGGCCTGGCCGACCTCATCTCACTCATCGTCTCCGACTCCGTCACCGCCGCGAGCTTCTTTCCCGATCGCTCGCTCGCCTGGGTGCATCTCGACGCACGACACGACCGCGAGCATCTCATCGCCGACATCGCCGCATGGCTTCCGAAGATCCAGCGTGGCGGCTGGCTCTCCGGCGACGATTACGACGAAGAGAAGTGGCCGGAAGTGGTTGCCACGATCGCGGACACGCTGCCGGCGGCGAAAGCGTGGTCCGTCAAGCAGTGGCGTCTGGAAGTGGAGTGAGCCTCGGCGTGAGCAGCCAGCGCGCGCCGCGCGCGAGATAGTTCAGCGCCTCCAGCGGATGACCGTGGCGCGCCAGATGCCGCGCGGCGACATACCACTGCCGCGCGATCTTTCTTCGCGCACATGCGCGCAGCGCACGATCCGAAACCGTCTCTCGAAAGCGCGCAAAGGCTTCGTGCATCACCTCGTCGGCGAGCTTCGCCATGCCGAGCCGCCTGTCGTGGCGCCACACGGTGATGAGCGCGTCGACCTCGTCCTCGCGCAGAGCACGTCGCAGGTACGGCTCGAGTGACGAGCGCATGATGCCGATCCAGTTCGCGCGCTTGACGCCGGCGTATTGCAGCCACGCCTGCCCACCGTGCGTCCGCTTGATCATGCCGACAAACGGCAGCGTCTCGATTCGCCCCCGCCGCAGCAGGCGCACCCAGAGGTCGTAGTCCTCGGACGAGGGATACTCCAACGAGAATCCCCCTTCCTCCAGAACGTCCGCAAGACGGAACATCACCTGGCCGCCGCCTCCGACAACGTTGAAAAAGTTCAGAAGAAACGCGGCCACTTCATGCGGCTCGTCGCCCTTCCACGTGCGCAGATATTTCTTTTCGGCATCGACCACGTCGTACGCACACGACACGAGCGCGACCTCGGGGCGCGCATCGAGTACCGCCACCTGCCCGGCGAGCCGTCGCGGCATCATGAAATCGTCGCTGTCGAGACGTGCGACATACGTCCCGCGCGCATGAGCCAACCCGAGGTTGAGCGCGCCCGGGATGCCCTGATTCGCGGGCGACGTGATGACGACCACGCGCGGATCGCGCTGTTTCCACGTCTCCAGAACGCTCGGTGTGCCATCGGTCGAACCATCATCGACGAGGAGCAACTCGAAATCGTCGTAGTCCTGTTCGATGACGCTGCGAATCGCCTCATCGACGAACTGCTCGCGATTGAACACCGGAATGAGGACGGTGACCTTTGGTTTCATGCGGACGATCGGTGAAGAGCTCCCGCGGATGGTACAGGCGGAATCAGCGGGCCGGCTCGATCAACCGGAGGTTGTTCACCATGCGCGCGTCGTCCGGACGGAGCTCCAGTCCTTTTCTGTAGGCGCGCGGGCGTGCTCGAAGTTGCGTTTCGCCGCGACGTAATCGCCTTTCGCAGCACCTCGCGCGGCGGCTTCTTCTCGATCAGCAACGCGCAGGCGAACGGCAGCGGTGCGAACACGACCAACGCTATCGCAGCGATTTCTCGAGAATGTCGAGCCCCGCCTTCGCGGTGCGTAGATCGAGCGTGAGCGGCGGAAACATCGTGATCGCGTTCCCGGATGTCGTGACCAGGAGGCCGTTCTTCCTGCAGCGATCTTCGATGCCGGAGACGTAGTCTTCACCATCGCCTGCCTCGACGGCGATGGCCATGCCGCGGATGCGAATGTCTTTCAGATCTTCGAAGTTCATCGCCGCGAGCCGCTGGTCGAAGTAGGCACTGACCGCGCCGGCCTGGCGGAAGAGCTGCGACTGATTGCGAATCAGCCACCGAACGTTGCGGATGGCGATGTCCACGGTGGATGGATGCCAGCCGTATGTTGAATAGAAGCCGGTTTCCCCCTCGACCGACTTCGCGACCTTGCGCGTGACGATCGTGGCTCCCATCGGCGCGAATCCTCCGCTGATCGCCTTGCCCATGCACAGAATGTCGGGTTCGAGGCTGAAGTGCTCGGACGCGAAGAGCCTTCCGGTGCGGCCGAATCCGCACGCCACTTCATCGGCGATGAACAGCGTTCCGTAGCGCCGGCAAAGTTGCTGCGCGCGCTTCATGAACGCGTCTTCGGGAATCAACACAGCGAGGTTGCAGCTGATCGGCTCCATGATGAACGCCGCGACGTCGCGCTTCTTCAGAAGCGTCTCCAGCCTCGCGATCGCACGGTCGCCGAGCGGCGGCGAGATCGTCGCGCAGTTCGACAGCAGATTCGGATACGGCTCGCGCTCTTCCGTCGATGCCACGCTGACCGTGCCGATCGTGTTGCCGTGATAGCTGCCCTCGATCGACACGAACTTGCGGCGGCCGCTCGACGCCATTGCGAGCTGCAGCGCAATGTCGACCGCCTCCGATCCACCCGTCGCGCGGTATGTCTTCTCCAGTTTCCCCGGGGTGATCCGAGCGAGCAGTTGCGCGAGCTCGACCCACGGCCGGTACAGGTACTCGGGATAGACGTAATCCGGACGCCGGCGGGCGGGCGACTTCGTGATCGCGGTGTTGTCCCAGCCGAAGTTGCCGACGCACCAGCCCGACAGGAAATCGATGTAGCGTTTGCCCCGCGCATCGTAGACAAACGCACCCTTCGTTCGCGCCACCTCCAGGTCTTGCGCCTCGGACTCCCGCCCAACGTATTTGCGATCGAGCTGGCGGAGATTCATGCGGCACGTGCGTGCACGAACGACGCCGGTGATCCGCGTGACGGCCGCCATTGCATGCGTTCGCTCTACGTGACGGACGACACGCGGTCCGCAGCTCGACGTGCAACTCGCAGCCGTCGCAGTCGACGACGATGCCGAGGCGTGGCGGCGGTGGATTTTGAAGAGCCGAAACGGTGGCTGGGAAGATCGGACGAAGTCAGAACTTCGTCGCTCTCGCGCTGCCGACCCTGAAACGAATCACTCCTGAAGGAGGCTGGGCCAACAAACGCTTTGGGCCGTGCCCGGTGGCTGGGAGACAGGGACTCGAACCCCGATTCAGCGGTCCAGAGCCGCTTGTCCTACCATTGAACGATCTCCCAGGATCGAAGGGTGGCGGATGCTACACGGCGCCTAACGCACCGGTCAAGAGGTGCATTCCACTCCTGCACTTGCGTGCCGTGGCACAATCTCCGCGAGGGTGATGAACGCCATGCTGCCCGAAGTTTTCGAGTGCCCGCAGTGCCAGAGACAGTTCGTGGTGGAGCTCGTCGAGTCCGCCGCGGATCAGTCCATTCACTGCCCGCAGTGCAAGCGTTACCTCGGGGAGAAGGACCTCCACTTCGTCATCACCACCGAGATCGAAGAGCTGGCCGAGCGGCTCCGGTTCGAGCGCGATCGCCTCGAACGCGACGAAGCCGTCTACTCGATGACCGACTGCGACGCCGAGCTTCGCACCTACGGCAATGAAATCCACAAAGTGGTGAGCATTCTGCGCAAGACACTGGCGGAGCTCGACGCCCTCAAGCAGACCTACCGGTGACCGCGCTTTCCCTTCCTCTCGATGGTCTCCTCGTCGCCGACTTTTCCCGCGTGCTGGCGGGACCACTTTGCACGCAGCTTCTGGCCGACGAAGGAGCGCGGGTCATCAAGGTCGAAGATCCGGCCCGCGGCGACGAGACCCGCCGCTGGGGTCCGCCGTTCGCCGGCGACACCAGCACCTACTTCCTGTCGGTGAATCGCAACAAGGAATCGCTTGCGCTCGATCTGCGCAACGAGGACGATCGCGCCATCGCACGCGAGCTGATCGCACGCGCCGACATCGTCATCGACAACTTTCTCCCCTCGCAGCGCGACGCGCACCTCGGCGAGATCCCGGAGCGGGCCATCCATTGCTCGATCACCGGGTTCGACGCCGACACGCCGGAAGCGAACACGCCCGGCTACGATCTCCTCGCCCAGGCCGCGTCGGGACTCATGTTCATCACCGGCACGGACGAACCGGCGAAAACCGGCGTCGCACTTTCGGACGTGCTCACCGCGCACTATGCGCACGGCGCGATCCTCGCCGCGTTGCACCGTCGCTCGCGCACGCAGCAGGGGGCGCGCATCGAGGTCTCGCTTTTCGGTGCGACCGTCGCCTCGCTCGTCAACGTCGCGCAGGCGGCGCTGTCGACGAACGTCGAAGCGAAGCGCTACGGCAACGCGCACGCGTCGATCGTTCCGTATCAGCTCTTCCACGCGCGCGATCGCGAGTTCGCGATCGGCGGAGGCACCGATCGTCACTTCCGCATGTTGTGCGAGCGCGTGATCGAGCGCCCCGGGCTCGCGAACGACGAGCGCTTCGCCACGAACCTGGCTCGCGTCACCCATCGCGAGCTCCTCGTGCCGCTGCTGCAGGAGATCTTCGCGACGCGCGACGCCGCGGAGTGGGTGTCGCGTTGTCGCGGCGCCGCGATTCCGGCCTCGCTCGTGCGCGGCGTGCTCGAAGCCTTGCGCAGCGATGAAGCGAAACCTCTCGTCAACACGGACGCGGGATACGAGACGGTGGGTCATCCGGTGCGGTTCGACGGGGCGCGCCTGCCGGTGCGCACGAGGCCGCCGCGACTCGGCGAACAGAGCGACGCGCTGAGGCGCGAGCTCAGCGCGACTCGAAATACGACAGCGCAAACAGCGCCGCGCAACAGAGAAAAATGAATCCCAGCAGCCCCGCGATGATCGCCGCATGCGACGTGCTGCCCGGCTTCCGGCCGAATCCGCGCAGCATCAACACCACCGCGGCCGCACCGATGGCCATCACGATCGTGCCAACCACGAGAACGGTGATCAGTGCGCGCTGAAATTCGTCCGGACCCACGCGTGAAACTTAGCATGCGCGGCATCGCCGCGGTGATCTTCGACTTCGACGAAACGATCATCGACCTCGAGCCGCAGCATACGGCCGCACATGCGGCGCTCTGCCGCGACCAGCAGTCCGATTACGCGCGGATGCCCGAGGCGTTTCGCAAAGGCTCGGGACGCCGCATCATCGACGACATCCGCGACATGCGCGCGCACTTCGGGTGGACCACCTCCGAAGCAGAGCTCTTCACGAGGCGCCAGCAGCATTTCGACGCGATCTGCGAAGCCTCGCACCTGCAGCCGATGGACGGAGTCATCGAGATGATCCGCACGCTGCAGCGGAGCGGCGTCACGCTCGCGATCACCTCATCGGCGGTCGGTGCGGCGATCGAAGCAATCCTCGTGCGACTCCGGTTGCGCGATGCGTTTTCGCTGATCGTCGACGGCAGTGAGGTGACGCACGGCAAGCCTGATCCGGAGGCGTATCTCGTGACCGCGCGCAAGCTCGGTCTCGAACCGCGGGCCTGTCTCGTGTTCGAGGATTCGGAAGTGGGCGTGCTGGCGGCGAAGCGGGCCGGGATGTTCTGCGTGGCGGTGAGGAATCCGCGTGCGCTGACGCGCCAGGATCTTTCGCCGGCCGATGTGATCGTCGATTCGATGCGCGAGCTCGAGCTCACCCTCGAGCCGTGCTGAGCTCCGCGACCAGCCGGATCAATCGCTTTCCCTCGTCGTCCGCCGCTTCGTAGGCGCGGCAGAGCGTTTCGATCTCCTCTTCGTCCTCATGCGTGCCGACGGTGAAACCGTCGATCGGCTGCACGGCAGACTCGGTCGGGATGCGCCACCAGTGATTGTCCTTGAATCGATAGCTGAGATAGCCGTGCGAGCGCGAGCGTCGGGCCTGGCCGATCGTCGCGAGAATCGTTTCGCCCGCGGACCGGCCGCCGCCTTCGCCCGCGGCGTTCGCTTTCTGCGCGGCGAGGATGCGTCCGACGAAACTGGCGATGAGCTCCTGCAGTTTGTCGGCCGAGTCGCCGATCGGCTTGTGAAAGCGGAGACCGCTCTGGGAGAGGACGCTCTCGCCGTCGCCGGCCGGAGTCTTGACGACATTCGAGCGCACGACTTCGCATTCGAAGGCGACGTCTTCGCCCTGCCACCGGAAGGTGAGCGTGATGCGGTCGCCGGGCACGGCCGTGCCATAGTGCTCGACGAAGGCGCCGGCGATTCCGATGTCGAGCACCAGAGCGTTCGCGGAACCGAGCGTACCGAGGATCGGCTTCGACAGCTTCAGCCGCTGAAACTCGCGTCGATCAGAGGGATGCATGCAGTCGTTGCTTGGAAGTGAAGGTGATCACGGACCGTTCGCGTCATGGTAAGCCCTTTGCTGCGTCCCGCGAAGGGTCCAGGTGAGAGAAGAATTCGGTGAGATTGTTGAAAGGACCTGCTGAACGGCGCAGCCTCTGGCGCGTCGGCCCCGAGAGCACATGGACGACCGTCGTTCCGGTCGTATTCATCATCGTGTCTCTGCTCTCGCTGGTGATTCTGCCGATCGTCGTCTCGAACAAGACGGCGCGCATGCGCGACCAGATCTCGCGCGTCTCCGAGCCGGCGCGGAAACACGCGAATCAGATCCAGACGAACCTGTCGATGGAGACCGACAAACTGATCTCTTTTCAGTCGACGGGGCAGCGGCAGTATCTGGTCGAGTACTACGCGCTCGTCGAACAGGAAGAAGCAGCGCGCAATCAGCTGCGCGTGCTGCTGCCGCAGCTGGACGACAACCTCGACAAGAACCTGACCGCGCTCTTCGTCCAGACCAGTCTCTGGCACAACGGCGTGCGCACGAGCGAGCTGGCCACGCGACAACTGCCGCTGGAGGTATTCGCGAACCGGCTGCACGAGCATCACCCCGCGTACGAAAAATCACTGGCCGCGGCGACCGCGCTGGAGATCGCGCTGCAGGACGGAATCGACAAGCGTCTGCAGCAGATCCGCAAGGCAGACCGGCTGAACTTCTCGCTCACGCTGGTGCTGACGCTGCTCGCGCTGACGTCCGCGTTGCTGGTGGCCGGGCTGGGGCGGCAGATGCGCCTGCTCGCGCGCGAGGCGATGCATCGCCGTCACGAGGCGGAGCGCGAGGCACAGGAAGCGCAGCTTGCACGCGAGCATGCGGAGCGCGAAGAACGTGCGGCCGCGTTTCTCGCCAGCGCCGGTCAGGAACTGGCGAAGTCGCTCGATTACGAGGAGACGACCGCCGCGCTGGTGCGTCTGCTCGTTCCGAACCTCGGCGAGATGAGCGTCGTCGACATCGCCGACGCCGAAGGGGCGTTGCGGCGCATCGCGCTCGCCCACCGCAATCCGGAAGACGAGGTTCGTTACGCGCCGATGATCGGCCGCACCCTGCACGAGGTGCCCGAGGCGCTCGTGCACGTCATGCAGAAAGGGGAGCCGGCGCTCGTCGAGTCGACGTCCGGCCTTTTCGAATACATCACCGGCGACCGCGATGGCGGCGTGCGCAATCTCGTCTTCCTGCCGCTGGTGAGCCGCGGGCAGACGATCGGCATCGCCGCGGCCGTGTCGACCGAAACGCGGCCGTTCACGCAGGACGACCTGCCGCTCTTCACCGAGCTCGCGCGGCGCGCTTCGATCTCCGTCGACAACGCACGGCTGTATCGCGAGTCGCAGCAGGCGGTGCGCGCGCGCGAAGAAGTGCTGGCCATCGTCTCGCACGATCTGCGCAATCCGCTCAACGCCGTGACCCTCGGCGCGTCGCTGTTGCAGATGTCGGAGTCGCTCGCTGATGACGATCGCGAACAGATCGACACCATCGTCATCTCCGCTCGGCGCATGAGCCGCCTCATCGCCGATCTGCTCGATGTCACGCGGCTGGAAGGCGGCAAGCGCCTGCCGATGGAACCGGCCACCGTCCACCCTGCCGACATGCTGCAGGAAGCGGAAGAGCTCTTCCGCGCGCAGGCCGCCGTCGCTTCCGTGACCATGATCTACGAGGCCGAGGCCTCGCTTCCGCCGGTGCACGCCGATCGCCATCGCATCATGCAGGTGCTCTCGAATCTCATCGGCAACTCGATGAAGTTCACGCCGCCGGGCGGCAGCATCACCACCAGCGCGAACGCGCGCGGCGAAGAGGTGCTGTTCTGCGTGCACGACACGGGGCCCGGCATTCCGCGCGAAAACCTGCGCGACATCTTCAGCCCGTACTGGCAGGCCAAGCGCACCGAGCGCATGGGCGCGGGCCTCGGGCTTCCGATCGCGAAAGGAATCGTGGAATCGCACGGCGGAAAGATCTGGGTGGAGAGCGAGCTCGGAAACGGCACGCGCTTCTACTTCACGCTGCCGATCGGCGCGCCGGAAAATCCCGCCTCGCGTGAGCTCACGAGCGCGGCGGGATCTGCAGGACCTCGCTGACGCTCAGCTCCGCGAAGAGCCGGATCAGTCGGCGCCCTTCATCGTCCGACGCTTCGTACACCGCGCAGAGACGCTGCATCTCGTCCGGATCTTCCCCTTTCGCCACCGTGAAACCGAGGTGCGGCTGCTCGGGAAGAAAGACATTGCGCCGCTGCCACGAACCGCGATCGAAACGATAGGAGAGGAACTGCGCGTCGATGCCGCGCACGGTCTTGTCGCCATCGACGGCTTTGATGCGCAGGCGCGTGGCCTCGGAATCGAATCGGTGTTCGAGCGCCCACGCGACGAGGCGCGCCAGCATCGCCCGGAGGTGATCGCCCGACTCGCCGATGGCCGCAAGAAAACGGAGGCCCGAAGCAAAACCGCCCGGCACCGGAAACGTGCGCACGACGTCGCAGCGCATGGTGACGTCGTGGCCCTCGGCGGAGAAACAGAGATCGCCGCGATTGCCGCTCAACGCGCCGTCGTGATGGATGCGTGCGCCGAGAATGCCGATCTCGACGAGCGTGACCGGAGTCGCTGCGAATGTGCCGGAAATCGGCTCTTCGAGTCGCAGTCGCTGGAACTCACGCCGCTCCTCGCCCTTTGGCTGCATGCTCGCGATTCTAGCGCGAACGAAACGCATGTCACGCCGACTGTGAGCGAACGGCTGGTGGTTCCTTCTGCGAGGCGCGCCGTGAGACCGGCGTTCAGTTCTCCGCGAGGCGCATTCGCACCGAGGCCATGTACGACGTCTGCACGCGGCTGCGATAGCGCGCGGCGCGCCGATGCACCTTCTCGATGTACGACTGCGTTTCGGTGAACGGCGGCACGCCTCCGAAGCGGGCCACGTTCCCTTCGCCGGCGTTGTACGCGGCGAGCGCAATGCGCTCGTCCTCGAAACGGTCCAGCAGATAGCGGAAGTACTTCGTCCCCGCGGCGATGTTTTTCTCCGGATCGAACGGATCGTCGACGCCGAGAATGCGCGCGGTGCTCGGCACGATCTGCATCAGCCCCTGCGCGCTCTTGTGCGATACGAGGCTCGCGCGGAAGTCGGATTCGGTGTGCACCATCGCGGCGACGAGCTCCGGCGGCAGATGATTCTTCACCGCCTCGCGATGAATGATGTCGCCGTACGGAACGTGCGCGCGGAAGTAGTCCTCACGAAAGACATCCAGCGTGAACGGACGCTGCTGACTCTTCGGGAGAAAGAACTGCGAGCGCATCGCCTGCGTGGTGAAGATCGGCAGTGCTTTCGGATCGAGCGGCGCGGCCGCCGCCTTCGGGATTTCGATGCTCGCGGTTTGCGTCTGCTGCAAATCGCCGCCACGCAGCACGGTGAGATTCATCGTGCGCGCGTCAGACGGCATGTCGATCGCGGCGAAGGCGAGCGGGATGCTCGCCAGCACGGCCACGCCGCGCGCAGCCAGACCGAATCCACGCTTCCAGAGGCTGCGTGAGCGCCCGCCGTGCTTTTGACAGGGACAGACGATCCGGTAATCGGGTCCTGGCTTCCAGCCACGCTGTCGTATTCGATTTTTTCGCGTCACCACGTTTTCGCCTTGGGCAAAACACGGACCAGCTTCTGCCGCGCACGCCCAACACGAATGGAATGAAGAAGATGATGCGACGACGCGGTGCGTCGCGAAAAATGGACAGTGCCGTTTACTCGACCAGAATACGCTTCGTTTCGTCGTTCAGCATGATGACCAGCGCATACACGCCGATCGCGGTGCCGACCGGAAACGACGGCAGACTGAAAACGGCGAGGATGATCGTCAGAATGCGCGACCACGACTTCCGCTTTCCGAGTCCCCAGCCGGCGATGATGCTCGGAATCGAGAGCACACCCACCAGCGCGGCGATGAACGTCATGCAGCCGCCGGCCCACGCCGCGCCGACCTGTCCTTCACTGCTCTGATCCTGCGAAAGAATCGTGGCCGCCGTGCCGGCGCCGAGGAAGAAGAACCCGACGGCGACGAGGATTCCGAGCACGCCGAGAATGATGAACAGCACCGACAGGATCTTGATGTGTTGGTCCATTTTCGATTCGCTCCTTCAATCGTCGTGCACGTTGTCATACGCGACGTCATCTACGTCGTCGTTGATGTATCCGTTGATACGGTTTCGGTGTCGGGAGGTTCAGGCGATGCGGTGTCGATCGTCTCCGTCGCCGCGGTATCGGTATCGACCGGCTCCACGGTGGTCGTGCTCGTGTCGGTCGTTTCGGTCGCGGTCTCCGTCGCCGTCATTTCGGTTCCGGTCGTTTCGGTCGCCGGCGGCTTCTTCTCCGTCAGCACCTGCTCCTCGGCGAGATGTCCCCAGCGCCGCATGCGCGAGAGAATCATCTGCTGCCGCCAGCGCAGACGCTTGTTCGGCTTCCCCGGATTCATGATCCGCGGATTCGGCAGGCAACCGGCCAGCAACGCCGCTTCGCGCGGCGACAACGCACCCGCCGACTTCCTGAAGTAGTGACGCGCACCTGCTTCCGCGCCGTAGGTCCGCTCTCCGAGCTCCACGACATTCAGATAGATCTCGAGGATGCGCTTCTTCGAGAGATGTTTCTCCAGCGCACGGGCGATGAAGTACTCGCGGATCTTGCGCAACGGATTGCGCGACGGCGAGAGGTAGAGGTTCTTCGCCAGCTGCTGCGTGATCGTCGACCCGCCGTGCGTGATCTTTCCTTTTTTCCAGTTGTTCTCGAGTGCCTCGCGCATCCCTTTCGTATCGACGCCCTTGTGCTCGTAGAACGAATTGTCCTCGGCCACCAGCACCGCGCGCCGCAGATACGGCGAGATTCTGTTGTACGGCACCCACTTCCATTCGAGGGCGTCGCTCTTCCCTTCATCGCGCAGTTTCTCCTTGCGCTGTTCCATGAAGGCCGTGGTCTCGGGAGGCTTGCTGGCGAGCTTCGCGACGTCCGGAAACGTCACGACTTCCCACGCCACGAGCGCAAGAATGGCAAGCACGACCACGATCACGAAACGCCGGAGCACGGTCGAAAGGATAGACTAACGCGCATGAAACGCCTGCTCGCCGCGGTCCTGGTTCTTCTCGTGCCGGGTGTTGCACTCGCGTTCGACCCCGACCGCCACACGCCGCAAGGCAACGTGCGCATCGCCATCCTCCGCTCCGAACCAGCCATGACGCCGGCCGAAGAGCTCGTGCAGGAGAAGGTCGTTCGCTATCTCACCGGCGAGTTGAAAAAGCGTGGCATCGACGCCTACGAAACTGCGTGGACGTACGACGACGACGCGAGCGCGGAAAACGTCGACGTCGACTACTACGTCGAGCTGGCCGCTGCACGCGCGAACGCCGATGCGCATGGCGGCGTTTCGATCGGCGGCCGCGATGGCGAAGTCTCCCTCGGAGTGGTCGTCTCGCACGTGGCCGCGGAGTTGCGCCTCTACGACGCACACACGATGGACGTCCTGGCCACGGAAACGATCGCCAAACGCTCCTCGGCCGTTCGCCCGACCAGCATCGGCTTCGGCGGCGGCGACGTCTTCGCCTGGATCGCGCTTCCGTTCTTCGAGCGCCAGCAATACCGCAGCGCCGCGAAAGCAGCCGCCAAAGATGCGGCCGTGCTCATCGCCGACGCAGTGAAATGAAACCGCTCCTCGTACTGACGACCGTGGCCGCCGATTACGACGCGCGCTCGCTCGCGCAGTCCCTCGTCGAGATGCGCCTCGCCGCCTGCGTGAACATCATCGACCGGCTGCAGTCGGTCTACCGCTGGGAAGAGCGCGTCGCCGAAGACGCGGAACAGCTGCTGCTCATCAAAACCGCGGACGAACGTGTGGCCGCGTTGCGCGAAGAGCTGTTCCGCAGACATCCGTACGCCGTACCGGAGTTCGTGGTGATCGCGATCAGCGAAACCTCAGAGGCTTACGGCGCGTGGATCCTCGAGTCGCTTTGATCTCTTCGCCCACACCAGCAGCGCGATCGCAACCGCCAGCGTCACCAGCGAGATGTTCCGGCCGCGGGTGAACGATTCGGGCGCGAAGATCACGCGCAGCTTGTGCTCGCCCTGCGGGACGAACACGCCGATGAAGGCGTGATTCGCGAAACGCGTTTCCACGCGACGGCCGTCGATGTACGCGCGCCAGCCCGGCCAGGCGGTGTCGCTGAGGACCACCCAGCCGTCGCCGTCCATCTTCGCGTCGAGCTCGTAGCCGCGCGCATGTCCGATCTTCTTCACGCCGATCGTGCCGGGACCGTTGGCGATGTTGTGCGGCGCGTACTCCGGCACGGTGATGACGGCGCGTTCCGCGAAGTCATCGGTGTGCATCATCGTCAGCAGCGTGCCGTTCGCGTTCTGTTCGTAACGCACCCAGCGCGGCACGAACGCGCGCGGCAGCACGCGCGTGTTCTCGAGCAGCTTGCTCTGCCGATCCTGCACGACCACGTTCCACTGATCGTCGGGCACGGGATCGAGCGAGCCGATTGCGTACTTGACGTTGAGAAACGAGAGGAACGGCTTCGACTTGTCGGGAACGCGATTGAACGAGACGCCCTGATGCTCGGACCAGACGCGATACGTTTCGAAGAGGCGCTTGTTCGTCATCGCCTCGTAGCCGCGCGCATCCTCGAGACCGTAGAGCGCCGCCGCATCGGGCAGAAACGCGTAATGCAACCCGACCATGCGAAACGGCCCGCTGGTGTCGTGCTGCATGTGTGCGAGCACCGGAATGGCCGGATAGAACGAGCGCTCCGGGATGGCGGGATAGATATTGCCGTCTTCGGCGGTGCGCTGGAGCAGCACGGCCGCGAGCAGCACCGGCACCGCGATGCGCGGCTGCACCTTCAGCGCGAGCAGCAGCACGAGCAGGAACAGCGGCAGGATCTCCGCCAGCGTCAGCTCCTGAATCAACGCCGGCACGATGTCTTTGGCCAGCTGCTGCAAGGCCAGGAAGTGCGACGCCACACCGAGGGCGACGCACAGCGCGAAGGCGATCGCGGCGCAGATCCACATCTTCTTCCGCTCCGCCGGCCACGCGTCGATGGCGATGCCGGCCAGCATCGCCAATGCGAATGCGGCGGCGAAGGCGAGCCGCTCGTTCAGCGTGATGTTGAAGAGCGGCAACGCGTGCAGGAGATGTCCGACCGGCCACGCATTGAGACCGCCGAAGATGCAGAACACGCCCACGAGGAAGAAGAACCAGGTGCCGCGCCGGCGGGGTGCGAGCACGAGTGCGCAGAGTGCGAGACCGAGCGTGAGGCTGCCGACGCGCAACGTGGTCGGCTCCCATTCTTCGTTGTAGCTGTCGCGCTGCGGCTGTCCGCCCCAGAACGGAATGAGCGAGTGTTTGATGCGCCGCTCGACCAGCGCCGGATCGATCTGGAACGGCGCGGGCGCGTACATCGTGTGGCGCACGCCGAATTCGACCGTCTCCCGCGCGGAGGTCCAGAACGGCAGGAGCGACACCGCGGTCAGGCCGAGTGCGAGCACGCCGGCGATGACGGCGATCAACACCGCGCGCACGCTGCGATTCGCCCACAGCTCGTACGCGCCATAGACCGCGCCGAGGGCCACGACGTGGAGGATCGACTCGGGATGGCCGACCACGATCAGCATCGTGAAGGCGGTGGTGAGCAACACCGCGCTGCGCAGAGAGCGCTCGCGAATCACCAGCCGGACCGCGAACAGCACCAGCGGAAAGATCGCCCACGCGCGCCCCAGCGGCCAGGCGATGAAGAACGCGAGCATGCCGCTGAACATGTACGCCGCGGCCACGAACAGCGACGCCAGCTCGCCGAGCCCGAACGCGCGCGCGAACGCGAACGTGAACAGCGCGCAGAGGAAGAACGACATCGCCGCGTTGA
The DNA here is from genome assembly GCA_036261885.1 of Thermoanaerobaculia bacterium. Classification (GTDB taxonomy): domain Bacteria; phylum Acidobacteriota; class Thermoanaerobaculia; order Gp7-AA8; family Gp7-AA8; genus QHVT01. The sequence goes on from DATAJY010000019.1 coordinate 70,975, forward strand.
ACGTCAGCGCCTGCGGATGGGAGAGCACGAGCGAGAGGAGATGCAGCGGGTCATAGACCGTCGACTGCATGTTCGCCGCGAGGATGTTGCCGCAGAGCAGATACGGATTCCACAGCGGCCACTCGCCATGCAGCAGCGACTGCCGCACCGCGCTCTGCCACGGAATCATCTGCATGTAGAGATCGGAGAGCGCCCCATTGTGAACGTTGGCCGTGCCATAGTCCGGCGCATAGTCCTTGAGCGGCTCCGACATGTACGGCAGATCGATCGGCGCATACACGCGCGCCGTGAACAACGCCTTGCCGGTGAAACAACACGGCAGCAGCAAGAGGACCAGCGCCGCCGCCGTCCCGATCGGCTGCACGAACCGATGCCACACGTAAAGCAAAGCGACGCTGGTAGCGAGGTAAAGGACAAGAGCCGGCAAGCGGCCTGTAAATACCACAAAGCCTCGGAGGACGGAGCCGTGCCGCTCAACGAACGCGCCTCCGGCCAGCGCCTCGACCCCGCGTGCCGATCTTGCGTCGCGAGTGCCGCGTTGTGCCGATTGCAGCGCAGTCGCGTTCACCGCGCTCAACTGCACAGCGCATCGAAACGCGTGTCGCTCTCGCGACGCGAGAGCGGCGCTGTGCCGGTTGCAGCGCGCTCACCGTTGCCACGCGCTCAGCTACGCAACGCGACGCTCTCGTGCTGGAAGGGCTGCGCTGCACGCGTTGCAGCACACTCCGCTCACCGCGCGCTCAACTGCATAGCGCACCAACACGAATGCCGCTCTCGCGACACGTGCGCCACGCTATGTCAGTTGCAGCACGCCACCCCACCGAAGAACCCCGTCGCTCCACCCTCGCGCTACACTCCCATCGCACATGTCGATCGACCGCCGCCATTTCCTGCGCCTTGCCGCGGCCGCCCCCTTTCTCACCACGCCGCTCGCCGCGGCGGAGCGCTACCTTCTCCAGGTCAACGGCTATCCGCTGAACGCGGAGACACCGCTCGAGCTCCTCACCGACTACCTCACTCCCAACGATCTCTTCTTCATCCGCAGCCATTGGATTCCCCGCATGCCGGATGCGAAGACCTGGCGGTTGACCATCGACGGCGACGTCGCCCGTCCGCTCTCGTTGTCGCTCGCGGAGCTGAAGAAGCTCCCGCGCGTCGAGACGACGTGCGTGCTGCAGTGCGCCGGCAACGGACGCGCGTTGCACGACCCCGTGCTGCCGGGCGTGCAGTGGAAGTACGGCGCCGTCGGCAACGCGCGCTGGAGCGGTGTACGCGTGCGCGACGTGCTGCAGCGCGCCGGCATCCGCGCCACGGCGAAACATCTCCACCTCTTCGGCAGCGACGATCCTCCCGGCAAGGTGCCGCCGTTTCATCGCAGCATCGAGCTGGAAAAAGCGCTCGAAGACTGCATCCTCGCGTACGAGATGAACGGCGCGCCGCTCCCGCAGTCACACGGTGCGCCGCTGCGTCTGGTCGTGCCGGGCTGGGCCGGCGACCACTGGATGAAATGGCTGGTGAAACTCACCGCCAGCGCGAAACCGCAGAGCGGCTTCTACATGGACACCGCCTATCGCTGGCCGCTGAAACCGGGGCAGCCGGGCGTGTCGTTCAAGCCGGAAGAGATGCGGCCGGTGACCGAGATCGCCGTGAAGTCGAACATCATCGCCGCGCCGACCGTCGCGCGCGTCGGCGTTCCGGTCGAGATTCGCGGCTTCGCCTTCTCGGGCGCTCCCGACATCCAGCGCGTCGACCTCACCGACGACGACGGCGCGAGCTGGAAGCCCGCAACGCTGGATGTCCGTCACTCCGCACATGCGTGGCGGCTCTGGTCCTTCCGCTGGACGCCGCGCCGCGCCGGCACGGCCCGCCTGGCCGCGCGCGCCACCGACTCCCGCGGCGCCGTCCAGCCGCGCACCGCCGTCTGGAACCAGAGCGGCTATTTCTTCAACGCGTGGCAGAGCATCGACATCGAGGTGAAGGGATGAACATCGTTCTCGCACTGATTCTCGCCGCGACCCTTCCGACGGCCGGCACGCAGTTCCAGCAGCTTCCAGACGGGAAAGGGAAAGCGGAAGTCGAAGCCGCCTGCTACACCTGCCACTCCGCCGATCTCCTCGCGCAGCAGCGATTGAACGAGAAGCAGTGGACCGCCACGGTGGAGAAGATGATGCGCTGGGGCGCGGTGGTGGAACCGGCCGGCAAAGACGTCGTGGTGAAGTACCTGGCCAGACACTTCGGACCCGGCAACAAATTCACGCCGGCGAAGGTGAAGCCTCAGTAGCACTCCACCTCGTAGCGAACTTGGCCGTTTTCCCACGATTCACGGCAGGAATTTCCACCAAGCGTAGACGCGGGAAGACCAACTCCCCCTTGAGAGTTAAATTGACTCCACGCCATGGATTCCATCGTCATTCGCGGCGCACGCGAACATAACCTCAAGAACATTGACGTCGTCGTCCCTCGCAACAAGTTCGTCGTGATCACCGGTGTCTCCGGCTCGGGCAAGTCCTCGCTCGCCTTCGACACCATCTTCGCGGAAGGGCAGCGGCGCTATGTCGAATCGCTCTCCGCGTACGCACGACAGTTCCTCGAGCAGATGGAGAAGCCGGACGTCGACTCGATCGAAGGGCTCTCGCCCGCGATCTCGATCGAGCAGCGCACGACCTCGCGCAACCCGCGCTCGACGGTCGGCACCGTCACCGAGATCTACGACTACCTCCGCCTGCTCTACGCCTCGATCGGCATTCCGCACTGCACGAACTGCGGCCAGGAAATCCGCCCGCAGACCATCCAGCAGATGGTCGATCGGCTGCTGGCCAATCCGCAGGGGACGAAGTTCACGATTCTCGCGCCGTACATTCGCGGCAAGAAGGGCGAATACAAGAAGCAGATGCTGCAGATGGTGAAGGAAGGCTTCACCCACGGCATCGTCGACGGCCAGGAGGTCGAGCTCTCCGATCCTCCCACGCTCGACAAGCAGAAGAAACACACCATCGACATCCGCATCGATCGCATCATCGTCAAGGAAGGGATTGCCCAGCGTCTGGCGGACTCGCTCGAGACCGCCACGCGCGTCACCAAGGGGCTCGTCAAGATCCTCTATCAGGACGACAAGCGCGAAGAGCTGATGTCGCAGAACTACGCGTGCCCTGATTGCGGCGTCTCGATCGGCGAGATCACGCCGCGGCTCTTCTCCTTCAACTCTCCGTATGGCGCATGCTCGAACTGCTCCGGCCTCGGCGTGCTGCTCGAGATCGACGAACGAAAGATCGTTCCGGATGGTTCGAAAACACTCGAGGAAGGGGCGCTCGCGCTCTGGAAGGAAGGCTCCGACAACTGGCGCTTCCGCCAGATCGAGGTGCTCGCGCGCACGCTCAAATTCAAGCTGAACGTCGCCTGGGACAAGCTTCCGGAGAAGGCCCGCAACGCGATCCTGCACGGCTCCGAAGAGAAGATGCGCTTCTCGTTCAGCGGCGCCGAGAGCGCGTACGAATACAACGGCAAGTACGAGGGCATCGTGCCGATGCTCCAGCGCCGCTACAAGGAATCGGACAGCGACGACATCCGCGAGGAGATCGAGCGCTTCATGACGCCGAAGAAGTGTCCCGACTGCGAAGGGAAGCGTCTGAAGCCGGAGGCGCTCAGCGTCACCGTGGCCAACCGCTTCATCGATCAGATCGTCGAGCTGCAGCTGCGCGATGCCGCGGAGTTTTTCCAGGGCATCCAGCTCTCGCCGCGCGAAGAATCGATCGCCGGAAAGATCCTGAAGGAAGTGCGCGATCGTCTCGGCTTCCTCAACGCGGTCGGCGTCGGCTACCTGACGCTCGATCGCAGCGCGGCCACGCTCTCCGGCGGCGAAGCGCAACGCATCCGGCTGGCCACGCAGATCGGCTCGAAGCTGATGGGCGTGCTGTACGTGCTCGACGAGCCGTCGATCGGTCTGCATCAGCGCGACAACAAGAAGCTGATCGAATCGCTGATCGAGCTCCGCGACGTCGGCAACACGGTCATCGTCGTCGAGCACGACGAAGAGACGATCGAGACCGCCGATCACATCATCGACCTCGGTCCGCGCGCCGGCGTGCACGGCGGCAACGTGGTGGCCGAGGGGACGCTCGAACAGGTCAAGACCTTTCCGAGCTCGCTTACCGCGAAATACCTCCGCGGCGAAGCGCGCATCGAAGTGCCGGTGAATCGCCGCCCGATCGGCGAGAACAAGCTCGTCATCCGCGGCGCGAAGCAGAACAACCTCAAGAATCTCGACGTCGAATTTCCGCTCGGCCTCTTCATCGCCGTCACCGGCGTGAGCGGCTCCGGCAAATCGACGCTGGTGAACGACATCCTTTACAAGGCGCTGTCGCGTCACTTCTTCGACGCGCTCGACACGCCGGGCGAGCACGATCGCATCGACGGTCTCGAGCACATCGACAAGGTGATCGACATCGATCAGTCGCCGATCGGCCGCACGCCGCGCTCGAACCCCGCCACTTACACGCAGCTCTTCGGCGAGATCCGCAACCTGATGGCCGCGACGCCGGAAGCACGCATGCGCGGCTACGGGCCGGGACGCTTTTCGTTCAACGTGAAAGGCGGACGCTGCGAAGCGTGCAAGGGCGACGGGCAGATCAAGATCGAGATGCACTTCATGCCCGACATCTACGTGAAGTGCGATGTCTGCAGCGCGAAGCGCTACAACCGCGAGACGCTCGAGGTGAAGTACAAAGGCTTCTCGATCGCCGAGTTGCTGGAGATGACGGTCGAGCAGGCCACGGAAGTGTTCCGCAACGTTCCACGCATCTACAACATCCTCAAGACGCTCGATGAAGTGGGGCTCGGCTACATCACTCTCGGCCAGTCTTCGACGACGCTCTCCGGCGGCGAAGCGCAGCGCGTCAAACTCGCGAAGGAGCTCGCCAAGCGCGCCACCGGCAAGACGCTCTACATCCTCGACGAGCCGACCACCGGTCTGCACTTCGACGACGTGCACAAGCTGCTGCACCTCATGCACGGCCTCGTCGATCGCGGGAACACGGTCGTGGTCATCGAGCACAACCTCGACGTCATCAAGACCGCCGATCACGTGATCGACCTCGGGCCGGAAGGGGGCGACGGCGGCGGCCAGATGATCGCCACCGGCACGCCGGAACAGATCGCGAAGGTCAGGCACAGCCCGACGGGCATCTATCTGGCGAAGATGCTGAAAGAGTCCGCCAGGCGCGCGATGGTGCTGGCGTAAACGCGAGAGAAGCGCGAGAGGCCGCGGCTTCTCGCGCATAATCTCCCGCCATGCAGATCGTCTGCGTTCTGTTTCCGGAGTTCACGCAACTCGATCTGACCGGGCCGTTCGAGATCTTTCATCGATTGCCGCGCGCCGAAGTGAATCTCGTGGCGGCATCGTCGGAGCCGGTCGTGAGCGAAGGTGGATTGGCGATCCTGCCGACGGCGACGTTCGCCGAAGAGATGGCTTGCGACGTTCTCTTCGTTCCCGGAGGTCCGGGCGTGAACGAGTCGATGCTCGATGACACGCTCGTCGGCTTCGTCAAACGTCATGGGGAGCGCGCGGCGTTCGTGACCTCGGCCTGCACCGGCGCGCTGATTCTCGGCGCGGCCGGATTGCTCGCCGGGTTCGAGGCGGCGACGCACTGGGCGTCGATGGAGTACCTGCAGGCGTTCGGCGCATGGCCGAAAAAGGAGCGCGTCGTCGTCAGCGGCAATCGCATCACCGGCGGCGGCGTCACGGCCGGGCTCGACATCGCGCTGACGATCGCGGAGAAGACGTACGGACGCGCGGTGGCCGAGGCGGTGCAGCTCGCGGTCGAGTACGACCCGCACCCGCCGTTCAACGCCGGCTCGCCCGACACCGCACCGCCGGAGATTCGCGACGCGGTGCTGGCCAGACTGGCACCGATGCAGGAGCTTCGCCGCCGCGCGGTCGAGGAGGCGGCGAAGAAACTGTCGTCGTGAGCGCGCCGCGACTCTTCCTGCTCTCGCCGGCCTCGCTCAACGGGCTGCGCGCGAAGCAGTTGATGTCGCCTCGCGCGCAGTTCGACGCCGCGGTGCGTTATCGCAGCGAAGAGGGCGTTCCGGTCGGCGAGGCCTTCGCGTTCATGAGCGCGTTGTACTTTCGCGGCAAGCTCGCGTATGCGCGGCGCTTCGCCGTTCCGTCACCGATCATCGGCGGCGACGGCATCTTTGTCATCACCTCCGGATACGGTCTCGTTCCTCCCGACTGGCGCCTCACGGAGGAACGGATGAAGCGGATGCGCAAGATCGACATCGACGTGAATGCGCGCAGTTACACCCAGCCGCTGAAGGATCACGCGGAGCTGATCGCCGAGGCGCTGGACATGGATGGGCGCGATTCCGAGGTCGTGCTGCTCGGCAGCGTCGCCACCGGCAAGTACGTCGACGTCCTGCGTCCGATCCTCGGCGACCGGCTGCGGTTTCCGAAACACTTCGCCGGCCTCGGCGACATGGCGCGCGGCGGCCTGATGCTGCGGGCCGCGCGACTCGGCGTCGAGCTCGAATACGTTTCCCTCGAATCGAGCCGCAAGCGCGCGCCGGGCGCGACTGGCAAAATGCCGAAGATCGACTAATGGCCACGAAACGCGTCGTCATCCCCGACGAAAAAGAAGCCGTTCTCCACTTCGGCAAAAAGGAAGTTCGGCTGACGAACCTGCGCAAGCCGTTCTGGAAAACCCTCGGCATCACCAAACGCGACCTGCTGCAGTACTACGCCGACGTTTCGCAGTGGCTCCTGCCGCACATCGAGGATCGGGCGATGGTGATGAAGCGGTACCCGAACGGCGCGGAAGGGGATTTCTTCTACATGAAGCGCGCGCCGGCGCCGCGGCCGGAGTGGATCGAGCTCTGTACGATCGATCACGGCTCGGCCGGCATCATCGACTTCCCGATGATCCAGGATCTGCCCGCGCTGCTCTGGGTGATCAACCTCGGCTGCATCGATCTCAATCAGTGGTACGCGCGCTGCGACGACACCGATCGTCCGGACTATGTCCACTTCGATCTCGATCCCGGCCCCGGCGCCGGCTTCGATCAGATCCGCAGCGTCGCCCTGCACGTGCGCGACATCATGGGCCAGCTCGACATCCCGACGTACGCGAAGACCACCGGCTCGAAAGGCATCCATGTCTACATCCCGATCGTGCACGGACCGGTGCAGAAGGACGTCTGGACCTTCGCCAAGACGATCGCCGTCGAGCTCGAGCGGCGTCATCCCGATCTCATCACCGCCGAGTATCGAAAGGTGAAGCGGCCGTATGGACGGGTGCTGGTCGACTATAACCAGAACGCATGGGGCCGCACGCTGGCATCGATTTATTCGATACGTCCCACGCCGTTCGCCGGCGTTTCGATGCCGGTGACGTGGAAGGAAGTCGAAGAAGGCCTACGCATCGAGGACTTCCGCATCGACAACGCGGTCGCCCGCCTGAAGAAGACGGGCGACCTCTGGAAACCGCTGCTGGCGAAGACGAAGCGATTCGATCTGTTCAGCGTCGTGCGCTGAACGGGCGCATCACGACGACGCGGTGATCGACCAGACGTCGGAGCCGTCGCCGAGTGTGCAGAAGCTCGTGTCGATCGGCGAGAGCGCCTGTCCGTTGCCGTTCCAGAGCACGAACGGCTGCCCGAGCGGGATCACCGCGCCGCTCGTGTTGTCGCCATGAAAGTGAATGGTCCAGGTGGAATCGCCCAGCCCCTCGTCGTGCCACTTCGCGTATGTGCCGGCGACGCGCACGTCGAGATACTGGTCGGTGTCCGTTCTGCATTTCACGTAGATCGAATCGCCGGTGAGCACGTTGGCTCCCGGGGACGCGGAGCCGTCGACCGATTCGATCCAGATCGCGACGATCTGCTCGTTTTCGCCGATGTATGCGTATTTCAGCGCGTCCTTGATGCAGAGCGGCTCGCCCGCGGAGAACGTGTAGAGCGTCGCGCCGGTGGAGCCGTCGGCACTGTAAACGAGGTTGGTCATGAGCCGTTTTTCCTCCTTCTCGATGAGCTCGCATCGTGAGCCACGGAAGTGCGGCGCGCAAGAGCACGTTCTCTCGTCGCGTGAAACGGTTCCTGTTCCTGCTCTCGTTCGTCCTCGCGCTCGGCGCGCATGCGCAGACGGTGCGCATCACCGACAAGCCGGAAGGGTTGACGAAGGGCATCCTCTACGTTCCGATCGTGGCCGAGGAACCGGTGCAGCGGCTGACGTTGTTCATCAACGGCGTGAAGCACACCGAGGCGTTCGGACGAGCGGTGACGGTGCAGGTGAATGTCGGCTATTACATCCGGCGCCTGCGCATGCGCGCGGTCGGCTACGACGCCGCGGGAGCGATCGTCGGCGAAGACGAAATGGTCGTGAACGATCCGCGTCCGCCGTTCCGCGTCCGGCTGCAGGGACCGAATGCGTGGCCGGAGGGCGGTGACGTCGAGCTGCACGCGAACCTGTTGCGCCCCGCGGAACTGCAGATCGGCGGCGTCGATTTTTATGTCGGTGAAGAGAAGATTGCCACCGACGTCGGCGCGCCGTACAGCGTCACCGTCGATGCGGCAAAGTATCCCGGCGCGATCTATGCGCGCGTCGCGGCGCGCACCGCGAGCGGCGATGAAGCGAACGACGTCCTCTTCTTCGGCGAGCGCGCGCACGCTTCCACCGACGTGACCGTTCAGCAGATCCCGCTCTCGATCGCATCGGGGAAGAATCCGCTGCGCGTGCAGGACCTCACCCTCATCGACAACGGCTCGCCGCGCGCGATCGAGAGCCTCATCGCCGCGAACGATCAGCCGCTCAACGTGATCCTGCTGATCGACTACTCGGAATCGATGCTCGAAGAATTGCCGGTGGTGAAGGCGGCGGCCAAGCAGTTCGCGAAGGCGCTGCTGCGTCCGCAGGATCGCATCGCGGTGGTCGGGTTTCACCAGCAGACGTTCTGGCTGACCGGCTGGACGAACGACTGGAACAACGCCGCGCAGGCGGTCGATCGCGTGAAGCCGATCGGCGAGACGCACCTCTACGACAGCGTGATCGAGATGCTGTACGAAGCGCAGAAGCGGCCCGGACGGCAGGCGCTGGTCGTGCTGACGGACGGCGTCGATCAGGGAAGCAAGTTCACGCTCGACCATCTCGTCCACTACGCGCGCTACGCCGGCGTGCCGGTCTATCCGATCGTCAAGAACAAATCGCTCTCCCGCTGGATGAAGCTCGGCGTCGGACGCCTGCAGGCGCGACGTCTCTCCGCAATCGCCGAAGACACCGGCGCGACGTACTTCATCATCCAGAGCGAGCGCGAGCTCGCCAACGTCTACACCCGCATCGCACAGGAACTGCGGCAGCAGTACCAGATCGTCTTCCACAGCGAAGGCGACATCCCCGATCAGTGGAGACCGCTGAAAGTCGAATCGCGCGGAGGACAAACCCTGCGCGTACCACGCGGGTATTTTCCGTAGCGGGAGTCGGTTGTCGGGGATCGGGGGGCCGCCACCCAACCACGGCTTCGCTGCGCTCGCATTTTGCGTCGCGGTCGGGTGGCGGCCCCCCGACAACCGACAACTGACTCCCGACTCCCGCCTCCACCGGCACGTTCCATGAACAAGGCGGTCGCGCAGTGGATCACGGCGCACCGCTATTTCCTGAGACCCCGAGACGGCATCGCATCCACCGCGGTCTGACCACGGAGCGGCAGGAGCATCTTTTTCTCTGGATCTCCGTGATTTTCGTGCTGCTGTACGCGACCGCGTGGGTGGCGGCGATTGCCCAGCTTCGTCAGGAGCAACATGCACCGACGACGTTCGGCGACCCGGCAAACGTGCCGCGCATCGCCGGGCCGACGCCGGTGGCGAGCGTGACCGGCAACATCTTCGGCGCGACCACCACGAAGACGCCGGCGCTGAACGAAGCGCTGGTCGAGTTTCTGGAACCGCTGCGCGGCGAAAGCGGCGAGCTCCGCTATGTCCCGACCCTGCCGGGCGAACAGATCGCGGAGCACGCACCAGCGGGGGCGAAGGCGGTCATCGAGGGGGGCTCGTCGACCGATTTGAGCGCGCCCGAGGAAAGCGGCATCTACAGATTTGCCGTCGAGGTCAACAAGGCTTCGCGCGCGATCGACGATCTCAGCATCGTCACGCTGGTGCCGCGCTCGCTCAAGCGGCAAGGCCGCATCGGCTCGTACCTGCTCGGCAGCTGGCCGTGGGAACAGGGCGGGACGCCGCGCTCCGAACGCTACGCACCACCGAGCGGCTTCATTGAAGTGACGACGGAGAACCAGAACTTCCAGGTCTCCGAGCATTTCAAGCTGCGCGACTTTCTGACGAAGGATCAGCGCAACGTCTGGCCGAAGTATCTGCTGCTCGATCCGCTGCTCATCGACAAGCTGGAGTTGACGATTCAGGAGCTCGAGCGCCAGGGCGTGCGCGTCGATGCCGTGCATGTGATGAGCGGCTTTCGCACGCCCCGCTACAACCACAGCGGCGGCAACACCGCCGGACGGGCCGGTCTCAGCAGACACATGTACGGCGATGCCGCGGACGTGTACGTCGACAACAACCGCGATGGTCAGCCCGACGACATCACCGGCGACGGCCGGGTGACGGTCAAGGATGCGGAGCGGATGGCGCAGGCGGCGGAGATCGTGGAGCGCCGGTATCGCCGCCTCGTCGGCGGAATCGGCGTCTATGTCGCGTGCTGCGGGCACGGACCTTTCACTCACATCGATGTCCGCGGCGTTCGCGCGCGCTGGAGAGGTACCGGAAATGGGTAGTAACGGAGGAGGTAACGTGACCACAGAAGTACATTGCCCCGAGTGTCAGAGCCGGCGGGAAGATCCGTCGGTGGTCTGTCCGACGTGCGGTGCGCCGCCGGTGCGCGAAGGGGAGAAACGAGCCGTCGAAGAGGAGGTGCGCTCGAACGATCTCGAGCCGTATGTCACGCTGCGCTACATCGCGCGCCTCTTCAAGGTGCTCGCGGCCTTGATGGTGATTCTGCTGATCGGCGAGATCTTCGTCACCGTGACGACCGAGACGTTCTCACTGTCCGATCTGATCGGACGCATCACGCAGCTGCTCGTGCTGGCGGGCCTGATGTGGGGCGGCGGCGATCTGACGCTCCTCGGCATCGACGCCGGTCACGATCTTCGCGTCGCGCGCATTCTCCTCGGCCGCATCAACGCCGAGCTGCATCGCAAGAACGCCGAAGACGAAAAGCGGGGATGAACTACGGCGGGCTCTCAGCCCGCCGTACGCATCAACTCATCCTTGCGCTCCTGCATCGCCGCGCCGAGCTCGCGCAGCTCATCGCGATCGAACAGTTTCTTCGCGCGCGGAAACATCTCGTCCTCTTCCTCGTCGGCGTGATGCTCGACGAGCTCCTTCAACACCTTCGCCTTCGCCTTCAGATCCTCGGGCGACTCGCCTTCGCGCGCTTCGGGCAGCACCAGATCGACGACGTGATGTTCCTGCAGCGCTTCCCAGTACATCGTCTTGTCGTCTTTCTTCTGCGCGGCGTCGATGAACGCCGGATAGAAGATCTCTTCTTCGATCGTGGTGTGGACCTTGAGCTCCTTCGCCACCTGCGCGAGCACCTTCTCGCGGCGCGCACCGGTTGCGTTTTCGAGCGTGGAGAGCAGCTCGCGCACACGTTCGTGATCCTGTTTCAGGAGCGCGACGGCGTCGAGTGGTTTCGGTGAGGCCTTCTTCGCGGACGACTTCTTCGCGGACTTCTTCGCGGGCATGTTGGATCCTCCGCATGGCGGAGGATCACGAGTTGTGCCACACGCGACCGTTATTGCTCGACGATGGAGCGGCTCAACGTCTCGCGTAGTTCGCGGAACGCATTCTCCGGCGGGATGCCGAGCTCACGGCAGTTCGCGGCGCGTTTGAGCAGCGTCTCCGCGGTCTTCTCGTCGAAGATGCGCGAGTCGACGGAGCGATTGTTCAAATCGACGAACGCGAGCAGCGTGGCCAGCGCGACGCGGCGATTGCCGCCTCGGAACGGGCGCGCCTGCAGGAGCGCGAACACGAGCGCGGCCACTTTGTCGGAGAACGTCGGATACGCCTCACGACCGAGGGTCGTGACCTGCGGGCGGTTGACGGCGCTGTTCAGCGCGAACTGCGAGTCGACCACGCCGGGATGCGCCGCACTGCCGCCGAACTCCTCGGAGACGGCGCGATGCAGCTCGATGATGTCCTGCGCCGAAAGGTAACGAATGCCGCCGGCGTCAGTCGGTGAGCTTGCGGAAGGCGTTGGGGTACTTCTGGATGGCGCGGCTGAAGGAGTCGGCGACGACGGGGTTGGTGAAGGGGTCGCTGCTGCTGGGCGCGGGGAGGGGGGCGCGGCCGCGCTTTTCGCCGCTGCTTTTTTCGGTGGCTGCGGCTTTGCCGCCTTTGGCGGCGGCGGGCTTTTTGGCGGCTTCGCTGCCGCCGGCGAGGCCTTTGATGCCGCCGGCTTTACTGACTTCTTTGGCTGGGGGGCTTTGGGGGCTGGCTTTGCTGCCGGCTTTGGCTTCGTGGCCGCTTTTGCCGTTGCCACCTTTTTCGGCGACGGCTTTGGCTTCGCCACCGTTTTTTTGCTGACCTGAGGCTTTGCTGCTTTTGACTGTTTTGGCTTTGGTTTTGTCGCCATGCGTCATTTCAGTCCTCAGGCCGATATCGTAGTCCCGTTAAGTGTCTGAGTCAATGGGATTTACGTCCGCATCACACTTTGACCCGTCAAATACGGAAACGACGCGATCGAGCTAAGTCACTGAAAAGACACTCTTTGCCTGCGACGACGCACTGCAACGAACCTTGTGCATCAAGCGCCGTCGGCAGCAATGTCTGACACGGTCGAGTCTGCCGACCCGGCCGCTTCTTCGACCATTGGCTTCGGGTCGATCGCCAGCAGTTCTTTCGCTCTCCCGGTGACGACGTACCCGTCGCCATCGGCGGTGAGATAGCCCTTCGACACCAGGCCCACCGCCGGCGCCTCGCCCCCGCCGGCCGGATGTTTGATGGCCTTGATCACGTCGACGGTCAGCCGGTCGGCATTCAGCCGCCGGAACTCCTGCAGCACGCGGATCTCCGCGGAAGTGAGGTCATTCGGAAGGATGATCGGCATGGGGGAATTGTAAGCGGTGTCGGGAGTCGGGAGTCGGGAGTCGGTTGTCGGTTGTCGGGAGTCGGGGGCCCCCACCCGCCCACGTCGCACCGCCCTACGTCTGCGGAAAGAGACCGTGGGTGGGTGGCGGCCCCCCGACTACCGACTACCGACTCCCGACTCCCGCCTCATCTGGCACTTTGGGCACCAGTAGGTGTGGCGGGCGTCGCGTCCTTGTTTCGCGTATTCGATCGGAGTTCCACAGTTGCGGCAGGGTTTCCTTCCTCTTCCGTAGACGTATTGCTGGGCGCGTGGATCGAGACTGAAAGTAGTGATGCGGGCGGGGGAGCGTTTGGCGACGTTCGCGACCATGATTTTTCGTGCGCGCTCGAGCAGACGGCGGAGCTCTTCGTCGGTGAGGTCGCGCACGAGCGTGAACGGGTGAATGCGTGCGATGAAGAGAAGCTCGCTCTTGTACTCGTTGCCGATGCCGGCCACGACCCGTTGATTGAGAAGCACGTCGGCGATCTCTTCGTCGGGACGCGCGCGAATCCTGCGCAGCGCTTCGTCGAAATCGAACGCTTCGCCGATGAGATCGGGGCCGATGAGACGGAGGTCTTCCTGGCGCGCGAGCGACCTCGCGTCGTGAAGCTCCGCCACCGGGATGTTGAAGCCGACCGCGACCCACGCGTCGGTCTCGAGGACCAGACGCATCTCCGAGCGCGCGATGCGCCATTTCTCGCCCGGCCTGTACAGATGCCACGAGCCGCGCATGCGCATGTGCGTGCGGAGATGCAGATCTCCGGAAAAGTGCATCAGGAGGTTTTTGCCCGCGGCCTCGACGCGCTCGATGATGCGGCCCGCGAGCGGCGTCTCTTCGTCGATACGCGCCAGCGCGGGGAAGAGCGTTTCGAAGCGCGCGATCGTGCGGCCGGCCAGCGCCGCGTGCAGCGTGCGCGCGGCGCGATGGATCGTATCGCCCTCAGGCATGCACGGCCGCTCTCAGTTGATAGCCCATCGCCGTCGGCACGAATCCTTCTTCGACGAGAAACGGCGCGAGCGGCGAGCGCGCCACCGGCTCGTCATTGATCTCGACGAGCAGCAGCGCGCGACGCGGACCTTCCTTCACGAGCGAGGCGAGCACGCGTGCGATCTCGCGTGCGGTATTCGAGCGCAGCGGCTCGTCTTCCGGCAGAAAGAGCAGCAGTTGCTTCTCGCCGCGCGAGACGTAGCAGGCCATCCGGCCATTCACGAGAATCACGTTCGCGCCGACGCTGCGAGACAGACCCCAGGGCGATTCCGGCCACGGCACGATCGCGCCGTACGGGTTCGCCGGATCGGTTGCGGCGAGCATCACCGTTTCGATCGTTTCCGGTTCGTCCTTGAGAGAACGCAGCAAATCGATCGCGCCGGCGCTCGCGAACTGCGTGGCCCCCAGTCCGGCCACGAAGTAGCCCCGACGAATGCGTCCCGCGTCTTCCATCGCTTTCAGAATCGGATAGACGGCGGAGAAGCCGCCGCTGATGTTTTCGAGATGTGGCGCTTCGCGCGTGACCAGCCCGTAGCGCGACAGCAACTGTTGCGCGAGCGCGTTCGCGCGCTGCGTGTCGCTCCCCGCTGGCGGCGGCACGACCGACCAGCGTCCCTGCGTCGAGGGAGGTGCGACGCGGCGCGACCGGAAGCGCGCGCCGCTGCGCTGCGGCGTCTTCGGCCGCGTGAACGCGCGCAGCGCGTGGAACGTGTCGTTCGTCAGCGCGCCTTTCCACACCAGGTCCCACAGTGCATCGACCAGCTCCCCCGGAAAGCCGCCCATTTCGAGTTGCATCTGGCTGAAGAACGACGCCCCCTTGCCGCGCAGATAGTCGAGGATCGGCGACTCCGCCTCTTCGCCACGGCGAAACAGCAGCGGCAGGTGATCGGTGAGATAGAGCGCGATGCGTCCGTCGTTCGCGCCGAGCGGCTCGACGCCGATCCAGACGATCTCGCCGGCCGCGCTCAACGTATCGAGGTCCGACGGTTTGTAGTCGGCCACGCGCGCCGCGAGAATCTCGTTCTCGAAAATCGACGCAGCCATCGGAAAGCCCTGCAGCGTTTCGATCACCTCGAGCAGCGCATCGAGTCCGCGCCGTTTGCGCGTGACGCTCTGCCAGTTGAGAAAGAGACGCGCCAGCACCGGCTGATCGACCGGCTCCGCCTCCTTGCGCAATTTCGCCAGCGAACGCCGGCGGATGGTCTTCAGGACATCGGTTTCGCACCACTCGCGCTGCGTGCCGCCGGGACGGAACTCCCCTTCGATCAGACGCCCGCGCTCGACGAATCGCTCCAGCGCAAGCGTGACGACGGCGACGCCGAGACCGTAGCGCCGCGAAATGTCGTGCGGCGTGAACGGACCGTGCGTGCGCGCGTATCGCAACACGAGATCGCCGACCGGATCGGCCACCGGCTGCAGATAGCGCTCCGCGACCCCGCTCGGCATCGGAACGCCAAGCGCATCGCGATAGCGCGAAGCATCTTCGACCGCGATGAAACGCTTCTCCCGCGCGATGGAGATCTCGAGGAGGCGGCGTTGTTTGAGGAGAAGTTGGGTCATCCCGAGCGCGGTCGAGGGATCCCCTGCTTCGTGACCAGCGGGAGGTCCCTCGACTTCGCTCCGCTCCGCTCGGGATGACACTCTTTGTTCAACCTCTTCCTTCGACAAATCCCCCAGTCGCAAAAACAGATCGTGCAGCGCATCGACGTTTCTTGCTTTGCGCGATTCGTCGAGGTGTTGCAGTTCGAGCTCGGTCTGGGCGAGGGCTTCTTCGTCGAGGAGCTCGCGCAGTTCCGGTTCGCCGAGGAGCTCGCGGAGTTGGGACTGGTCGATGGCGAGGGCCTGGGCGCGGCGTTCGGCGAGAGGAGCGTCGCCGTCGTAGAGAAAATTCGCGACGTAGCGGAACAGCACGGAGGCGGCGAAGGGCGAAGGCTTCTGCGTGTCGGCGGTGTGCACGCGGATGGTGCGGGCGCGGATTTTTTTCGTCAGCTCGACGAGCGCCGGCACGTCGAACACATCGCGCAGCGTTTCGCGATACGCCTCGAGGATGATCGGAAACGAGCCGAAGCGCGACGCGACCTGCAGGAGGTCGTACGCGCGTTTGCGCTGTTGCCAGAGCGGCGTTCGTCCCTGAATGCGCGTGCGTGGCAGGAGCAGCGCGCGCGCCGCCGCTTCGCGGAACTTCGCGGCGAACATCGAGCTCGCGCCGAGTTGCCGCAGCAGCAACTGCTCGACCTCGTCGGGATCGGGCAGCACCAGCTCGGCGGGTGGCGGCCGGTCGGTTTCGGGAAAGCGGACGATGAACCCGTCATCGGCCCACATCGTCTCGACGTCGATGGCCAGCTCATTGCGCACCTTCGCCGTGACCGCCATCGCCCACGGCGCGTGAATGCGTCCGCCGAACGGCGTGAGCACGCAGACGCGCCAGTCGCCCAGCTCGTCGAGCACGCGCTCGATCACGATCGTGCGGTCGTCGGGCACCGCACCGGTCGCTTCTTCCTGATCGCGGAGATAGTGCAGAAAGTTCTCGGCCGCGCGCGTGTCGAGATCGTGGCGCGTGACCAGCCGCTCGATCGCCGCGGCCGGTTTCATTTCGCGAATCTCGCGCACCAGCTTTCCGATCACTTCCCCGAAAGGAACCGTGCGCTCCGCGGCGTCGGCCTTCCAGAACGGCATCTTCCCCGGCTGGCCCGGCGCGGGAGTGACGATCACGCGATCGTGGGTGATCTCTTCGATGCGCCACGACGACGCGCCGAGCATGAACGTATCGCCCGGCGACGACTCGAAGACCATCTCTTCATCGAGCTCGCCGACGCGCGCCGATTGATTCTTCTCCGCGCCGGCGAGGAAGACGCCGTACAGGCCGCGGTCGGGAATCGTTCCGCCGCTGGTGATGGCGACGCGTTTCGCGCCCTGCCGCGCGGTGAGCGTGTTGGCCACGCGATCCCAGGTCAGCCGCGGCCGAAGCTCCGCGAATTCATCCGACGGATAGAGACCGCTGAGCATGTCCAGCACGCCGTCGAACGCGGTGCGCGAGAGCTCCGCGAACGGGGCGGCCGAACGGATGACGCGATAGAGCTCGTCGACGCTCCAGTCGTCCATCGCGACCATCGCCACGATCTGCTGCGCGAGCACATCGAGCGGATTTCGCGGGTAGCGTGTCGGCTCGATGAGACCCTGATGCATCGCATCCGCGACCGCCGCGCAGGCGACGAGATCGCCGCGGAATTTCGGAAAGATGATGCCGCTCGACTCCGCGCCGACCTGATGGCTCGCGCGTCCGATGCGCTGCATGCCGGAGGCGATCGAAGGAGGCGCTTCGATCTGAATGACGAGATCGATCGCTCCCATGTCGATGCCGAGCTCGAGTGACGACGTGGCGACGAGCGCCGGCAGGCGTCCCGATTTGAGCGCGTCTTCGATCTCGACGCGTTGTGCGCGCGCGATCGAGCCGTGATGCGCCTGCACGAGCTGTTCGCCCGCGAGCTCGTTGAGCGCCGCGGCCAGCCGCTCCGCGAGACGGCGCGAGTTGACGAAGATCAACGTTGACGTGTGCGCGCGAATCAGCTCGAGCAGGCGCGGATGAATGGCTGGCCAGATCGAGGCCGACTTCGGACCGGCCGACGCGGGGCCGCTGGCGATTTCGGTCTCGGCCAGCCGGGCCATGTCTTCGACCGGCACTTCCACCTTCAAGGTGATCTTCTTTTTCTCACCGGTGTCGACGATCGTGACCGGGCGGAATGCGCCGCGCGCGGGATCGGAGAATTCGTCATGGAGCTGATCGTCCGTGGTCGGAACACTCGCCGGCGGAGTCGCGGCCGCGCCAGTCGCCGGATTCGCGGCGCCGCCCATGAATTTCGCGACTTCCTCGAGCGGCCGTTGCGTCGCCGAGAGTCCGATGCGCTGCGGCTCTTTGAGGCACCGCAGCGCGAGCCTCTCGAGAGAGAGCACCATGTGTGCGCCGCGCTTATTCGGCACCAGCGCATGGATCTCATCGATGATGATCGTTTCGATTCCCTGCAGCACGTCGCGCACGTTGCTCGTGGCCAGCAGATACAGAGATTCGGGCGTGGTGATGAGGATATCGGCCGGCTCGCGTGCGAAGCGGGCGCGCTCGCTTTGCGGAGTGTCGCCGGTGCGGATGGCGATCTCCGGCACGTGAAACGCGTCGCCGCGCGTCTGCGCGACGTTTGCGATCCCGGCCAGCGGCGCGCGCAGATTGCGCTCCACATCGACGGCCAGCGCTTTCAATGGGGAGACGTACAGCACGCGGCAGCGCCGTTCTTTCGGCGGCCGCGGCGTGAACATCAGACGATCGAGCGCCCACAGAAATGCGGTCAGTGTTTTCCCGCTGCCGGTGGGCGCGAAGATGAGCGTCCACTCGCCGTTCGCAATGGCCGGCCAGCCGAGTTGCTGTGCGCGGGTCGGCGCCGAAAACGAAGATTGGAACCATTCCCGCACGGCGGGCTGAAACGATGAGAGGGCGGCACTTGCCTGATTCGTACGGGCCATGTGAGAAACGTCACTTCGCTGGACAACCCGTGGGAGCGCTGCAAGAATAGTGGCCAGTCCCCCATTGCGAAAGTTGAGTGAAGGACGGGAGATGCGGCTGAAGGTGCTCGGCGCCTATGGGGCGTCGGATGCAGAACATAATCTGACCGGCTACCTGATCGATGACTGGTTCGCGGTGGATGCGGGAACGCTGACCTCGAAACTTTCGTTCGCGCAGCAGGCCAGGATTCAGGCTGTCTTCATTACGCACCCGCACGCCGATCACATCCGCGATCTTCCGCACCTGATTCACAATCGCTTCAGCCAGTCCGCCGGCACGCTGACGATCTTCGCATCGAAGGAAGTCATGGAACTGCTGTCGCGCGACGTCTTCAATGGCGTGGTCTGGCCGGACTTCTCCGAGATCATCTCGCCGCTGACCAACAAGCCGGCCGTGCAATACAAGTCGCTCACGCCGGGAAAGCGCATCGTATTCAATGACGTCGGCATCACCGCCGTGAACGTCGATCACCAGATCCCTGCCTCCGGCGTCATTCTCGAAATCGCCGGCCAGTCGATCGTCTTCACCGGCGACACCGGCCCGACCTCGGAAATCTGGAAGCGCACCAACAAGACCGAGAACGTCGTCGCCATCGTCACCGAAGCTTCCTTTCCGAACGATCAGCAAAGCCTCGCCGACGAAACCGCCCACCTCACTCCCTTCACCTTCGGCGAAGAGCTCAAGAAGATCACCGTCGACGCCCCGGTCTACGCCAGCCATCGCAAAATCCCCTACGAGCGCGACATCGAATCGCAGATCAGGAACCTGCGCGATCGCAGGGCGCGGGTGTTGCTCGAAAAGAATTACACGCTATAGAGGCGAGTGATGAGTGATGAGCGATGAGGTGCGACAGGCGTCGCTAGATCGCGGCACCTTCGGCATAGGCGGGCGATGAGCGATGAGTGAGGAGCGATGAGGTTCGACAGGCGTCGCGAGATCGCAGCACTTTCGGCATGACGTCACGTCACTGAACGCTCAATCTCGCGATACCTGTCGAACCTCATCGCTCATCGCTCATCACTGCTCTCTCACCGCCCTCCCAGCTCCCCGTACACCTCGCGCACGCGAAACACCTTCCCTCCCTTGACCACCGTTTCGACGTTGCGGATGGCGGAGATGTTTTCCAGCGGGTTGCCGTCGACGACGATCAGGTCGGCGAGCTTTCCCGGTTCGAGGGTGCCGAGGTCGCGATCGCGTTTCAGGATTTCGGCGGGGACGAGCGTGGCGATGCGCAGGACTTCCGCGTTCGGTATGCCGGCCTGAGCGTAGAGCTCGAGCTCGCGATGCAGCGTGAAGCCGACCATTGCATCGGTGCCGGCGACGATCGTCACGCCGGCGCGGTGTAATTCGGCAACGAGGTCGAGCATCTTGCGGAACGAGGCGCGATATTGCGCGTCACTGCCGTCCGGCACTGGCAGACCGCCGCTGAGAAAGCGGCGGCGCACCTGCGGCGGCAGACGATCGATGACGCTCGCGTAGCCTGGGGCGACGACGCGCGGACGCGCGGTGAACATGTTCTCGAACACCGCCAGCGTCGGATCGATGACGGTGCCGCGCTCGCGCAGTTTGGCGATGAACGCCTGCACGTCCGCCGAGTGCAGATCGAGATCGGCGGCTCGTTTCGCCGGCTCGGTGAAGCGCGCCGGCGTGCGGGTGTCGGTCACGTCCGGCATGAAGTTCAGCAGCAGCATGTTCGCGTGCTGAATCTCGTCGTAGCCGGCATCGATCGCCTCGGTGGCGCGCATCCCTGCCGGGATGTGACCGCTGACGCGCAGCCCGCGCTCGTGCGCGTGCCTCGCGAGCAGCGGCACGAGCTCCGGTTTCACGGAGCTGTAGATCTTCAGCCCTTCGTAATGGCGATCGGCGAAGAAGTCGACCGACGCGATTGCTTCCTCCGCCGTGTCGGCGAGGATGTTCGTCGGCGCCTGAAACGGACCGCGTCCGTCGACGACGCCGGCGAGAACGACGCGCGGTCCGACCGCGGCGCCGCTCTCGAAATCGCGCTGGAGCGCCATCACGAAATCGCTGTCGTTCCCGAGATCGCGTACGGAGGTGACGCCCGCGGCGATGTTCAGCAGCCCGTCGTCGCTGCCGAGGTGCGTGTGCATGTCCCACAAGCCGGGGAGCACGACCTTGCCGCCTGCGTCGAGGATGTCGGCCGCATTCCGTTCCTGCGGCACCCCGATGCTGGCGATCCGCTCCCCTTCGATGTTGATCGTCGTCGGCTCTGAGAGCGTGCCGCTGCGCGGATCGAAAATGCGTGCGTTGACGATGGTGAGGCGGTTGCCGGCCGGCGTGTGCGTCAGCTTGCGCGCGAGCTCCGATACCCGCTGCTTCTCGCGCGTTTCCTGCACGTCGAGCATCGCCGGGACGTCGCTCTCGAAACCTTCGCGCACGACCGAGGACCAGGAGGAGACGGACGCAAAGAGATTCTGCTGCTCGTCGAGCCAGACCTCACTCGGCGCGAAGTCGAGACCGGCGATCTCGTACGCGGTGATGTGCTTTCCGCGCAATTCCAGCTCTCCCACTCTCCGCACGGCAGCCTCTCCGGAGGGATAGAGCGCCAGCCGTCCGCCATTCCGGAGCGCCGCCCGCACGAGCATGGCCGACTCCTCGGGCGGCCCGTACATCGACGAATAGAACGCGCCGGCGGCGGCGCTTCCTTCTTCGGACGTATTCGTCCACGTCGCACGCTCGTTCGCGACCGCGAAGCGCTCGTTGATCTCCGTCTTGTAATAGTCGTTGCCGGTGGTCTCCAGCGACCAGGGGAAGCCGCGCGCGTCGAAGCGCACCAGCGTGTGCGTCTTCGGTCCGCGTCCGCGATCGTTGAACTCGTAATCGATGACCGCCTCGTTTCCGCGCGTCGTCACCACCTGGGTTCCCGCCCGGTTCGTGCTCATGAGGACCGTCGACCGGATGCTCGTTTCGACGGGCGCCTGCACCGGCTGATGCACACACGCGGCGGCGAGCAGAACGGCAGCAAGCAGTTGTCGATGCATGCGGCGATTCTCTCACCGTTAAAATGCGTCGCGCTGATGCCCCGCCCACCTGTCACCGTCGTCATTCACACGCTCAACGAGGTCGAGCAGATCGAAGAGTGTCTGCGCACCGTCGAGTGGGCGGACGAGATCTATCTCATCGATTCGCTGTCGAAAGACGGCACGGTCGCGCGCGTCCGCGAGACGTTCCCGCGCGTTCGCATCGAAGAGCGCGAATACCTCGGCGCGGCGGCGACGAAGAATTACGCCATCGATCGCGCCTCGCACGACTGGATCTTCGTCATCGACGCCGACGAGCGCGTCACTCCCGAATTGCGTGACGAGCTGCTGCGCACGCTCGAAGGTCCGCTCGATGCGTGGGCCTGCTCGGTCGGCCGCCGCAACTTCATGCTCGGCAAGGAAGTGAAGTACAGCGGTCTGCAGCGCGATCGCGTGACCCGTCTCTTTCATCGCGGCCACGCCCGCTATCCGAACAAACGCGTGCACGCCGATCTCGTCGTCGACGGCCCGACCATCGATCTGCGGCAGAAGATGCTGCACTACTACATCCGCGAGTTCGATCACATGATCGCCAAGATGACGCGCTACGCGTACTGGGGCGCGGCGCAGATGTACATCGACGGCAGGAACACGAATGCGTGGGACATCTTCGCGCACGCCTTCGGCAAGTTCGTGCGCGACTACATCGTCAATCTCGGATTTCTCGACGGCGCGCGCGGCATCATCTCCGTCGGCATGCACGTCTATTACACGTTCTGGAAGTACGCGAAGCTGTGGGAGCTGCGGCAACTCGAGAAACTCGGCAAGCCGGTGCCGCTGCCGAAATTCGATTTCGACGAAGGCCGCTGGGAGCTGCCGTGGGTTTCGAAGAAACCGGAGTGACCGTCGTCCCTTGATGAAACGGCTCTAGTCCGCCGCTTCGACGATCACTCGCAATCCATCCACTTCCCGCACCCGCACCCGCGCGCCTTCGGCGACCTCACTCTTCGCGCGCGCGTTCCAGAGCTCTCCATGCACGAAGACTTTTCCCTCGGGAGCGAGGGCCGTGCGGGCCACACCGATCTCCCCGATCATCCCTTCCGAGCCGGTGGCCACACGATGCTTCTGCGCGCGCAGCACGAGCGTCATCAGGAATACCGCGATCAACGCGATCGGAATCGTGACGGCGATGGCGGTGACGAGATTCACGCGCAGCTCCGGAATGGGTCCATCGACGAGCATCATCGCACCAAGCACCATGCAGAGCGCGCCGCCGGTGCCGAGGACGCCATACGACGTGAACTTCGCCTCGGCGGCGAAGAGGATGAATGCCAGCAGGATGAGCGCGAACCCGGCGAGGCTCGTCGGCAACAGATTGAGCGCGATGATCGACAACACGATCGCGATCGCGCCGACGACCCCGGGAAGAATCGCGCCGGGATGGTTGAACTCCGCGTACAACGCGAGACCGCCGAGGGCGAGCAGCAGGAACGCGACGTTCGGATCCATGATCCAGCCGATCACTTTCTGCTTGAGCGTCAGCTCGTAGTCGACAATGCGTTTGTTGGCGACGTGCAGCACGTATGGTTTTCCATCGAAGCGTTTGATGGTGCGGCCGTTCGCCCACTGCAATAGCGCGGGCACGCTCGGCGCAATGACGTCGATCAATTTCTGCTGCAGCGCCTCGTCTTCGGTGAACGACTTCGCCTCGCGCACGCCGCTTTCGGCAACCGCGACGTTGCGGCCGCGCCGCTGCGCGATGGTACGCATGTACGCCGCCGCGTCGTTCTGCACTTTCATCTTGAGCACGTCGTCCATCTTGCCGCCGCTCACCAGCACCGGATGCGCCGCGCCGGTGTTCGTCCCCGGCGCCATCGCCGCAACGTCGCCCGCCTCGAGAATGAAGAATCCGGCCGACGCCGCACGCGATCCCGAAGGGCCGACCCACACCAGCACCGGCACAGGAGACTCGATGATCTTCTCGATGATCTCGCGCATCGACGTATCGAGCCCGCCGGGCGTGCGCAACTCCAGCACGATCGCATCGGCCTTCTGTTTCGCCGCCTCGTCGATCGCCCGCCCCACGTATTCCGACGCGATCGGATGAATCACACCATGGACCTCGACACGCAGCACATCCGCGGAAACCGTGGTCGTGACCAGAAGCAGTGCCAGCAGCAGCGAGCGTGTCATGCGATCAATGTACGCCACGCGAGCGCGCACTTCACTCTTCGCCGCGAAACACGTGGATGAAGACCAGCGTCGCGGCGAGCGCACCCGCCGTCTGCGCCGCGATGAACGGCAGTACGTGCGTGAGCTGAATCCCTGAAAAACTGTTGGTGAACGCGCGGGCGAGCGTGACGGCGGGATTGGCGAATGAGGTGGATGAAGTGAACCAGTAGGCAGCGGTGATGTACGCGGCGACGGTCAGCGGAACGACGGCGGCGCGCTTGCCGGTGCCGTGAATGATGACCACGAGCCCGAATGTCGCCACGAATTCGGAGAGGAGTTGCGCGGGACCGCTTCTACTGCGGGCAGACGCCTCGAGCGCGGCGTGACCGAACATCAGGTTCGCAACCATCACGCCCGTGAGCGCGCCGAGGCATTGTGCAATCACGTAAGGAATGGTCCGCGACCAGGCGAACGCTCCTTCCATGGCGGCGGCCATCGTCACGACCGGATTGAAGTGAGCACCGGAGATCGGCGCAAAGGTAAAGATCAACGTGAGCAGAACCGCGCCTGTCGCGAGGCTGTTCGCGAGCAGCGCCAGTGCGGCACTGCCGTTGGAGAGCGTCTCGGCCATGATGCCGGAGCCCACGATGCAACAGACCAGCAGCGCGGTGCCGGTGAATTCGGCGACCGTTGCACGAGACGAAGCAGCGAGACGCATGCGGTTTAGCAAATGTATCGCGCGCCTCGACTCCGGGTCAACGCGCGTATCGATACCAGCCTCGGCGCGACGAAATGTCCCTGTTCCGTCTTGCCATACGGCCGTACATTACTCGTACGTCGTCCGCGCGGATTGCGAAAACGGTGAAAGAGGTATTGCATGAAATCAACTCTCTCGAAGTTCGTCGTCGTTCTGCTCGTGGCCATTACCTGCAATGTTCCGGCGTATGCCACCTGCACGCGCGTCGAATGCAGTTTCGGGCCGACCATCCCGTGTGATCAGATCATCTGGGACAACTATTTTCAGGACTGGACCTGTGCGTGGTTCAAGTCGAACGTGACCATCGTCACCTCGCCCAGCGCTTACGCGCAATTCACCGGCAGTTCGAGCGCCTGGCTCCTGCAGGAGGTCTATGTTCCGACCGGCTATACGACGCACGAGATCAGCGTGCAGATCGACAACAACGGCTCGTCGAACAGCACCGCGCGCCTGCACGTCGAAGTGCGCACGCCGTCCGGCGATCTGCTCGAGACGCTGGAAATCTTCTCGCCGACCGATGCCGATGATCTCTATCGCTTCAACCCGGCGGACTACAGCGGCGACTACGTGAAAGTCGAATTCCGCTACGTTCCCGGCAACGCGCCCGGCAATGCCGATTTCCGCGTGCAATACGTTGACTATTTCCTCGGCTAGACGCACTGGCGGCGTGGCTTCGGCTACGCCGCCACTTCGATCATCTCGGTATTGCGCCCGATCCGCGCGCGGTAGCCGCGCCACGTCACCTCTTTCGAAAAGAACGGGACGAGCCACGCGTAGAGCATCAGTGCATCGAGCAGCGGCGTGAGCGCGAGCTGCTTCCACGTCAGCCCCGCCTGGAGTGCACGATTCAGAATCGCCAGCTGCAGGTAACGCGCGAGGAGCACGCATGCAAAAATGCCCGGCGAAACGAGCGCGAACGGCAACGGATTGAGAAGCAGCTCGCTCACGTACAAGGCGTGCGAGAACGAGTAACGGATCTTGTTCCAGCGAATCTGCCGGTCGACGGCGCGGCGCAGCGTGCGATCGACGACGACGTTCCGCACGACGATCGGCGAGAGCACGACCTCGAATCCCGCCTCCTTGACCGCGATCCCGATGGCCTGGTCTTCCGCCAGCACGCGGCGGAATCGCGCGAAGCCGCCGATCGCGTCATGCACGCGGCGCGAGATGGCCATCGATTTGCCGACCACGCACGGCACGCGCGCGCTGTTCGCGAGCACCGCGCCGGGCGCAACGAACGAGAGCAGATGCAAGGACTCGATCGTCGCACCGAGCGAACGCGCACCCGCTCCGGTGAAGACATTGGAGACGCAGCCGGTGCGGGGATTCGCGAATGCGTCGATCGTACGGGCGAGGTCCTCCCGCTCGACCCGCACGTTCGAATCGGAGATGAAGAAGATCTCGCCGCGCGCGGCATTCGCGGCCGCGATCAGACGCTCCACTTTGCGATTGACGACGCCGCTGTGCGAGCCGCCGTCGACGACGATGCGGAACGGCGCATCGGGATGGTCGCGCAGGACGCGGCGCACGATCGCGAGCGCGGGATCCGTCCACTCCTCCGCGGAGATGATGACCTCATACCGCATTCCCTCCAGCCGCGTGAACGAGAGCAGGTTCTGTTCGAGCTCGTCATCGAGCCCGCAGACCGGTTTGAGAATCGAGATCATCGGACGGCGCCAGAAGACACGCGGTAATGCGGCGCGGCGAAAGCGTCGCGTGAGCAACGCCTGCACGGTGAGAAGCAGCGTGCCGAAAAGCGCGAGAACCGCGAGGGCGAAGGTCATGCGCTCACCTTTTCGAACGCCGGCTCGAGCCGCGTGACGGCGAGCCCTTTCCCGTGCGCGAGCGCGTCGAAGATCGCGCTCTCGCGTTTCTCGCACGGCAGCAGCGTCTTCCAGGCGTACAGATGTTCCTCGCGATGAAAATCGCTGTTGCCGATGTAGGGATATTTCGCCCGCGCCACCGGCGGGAAGAGATCGAAGCGCGTGGCCACCTCCCACAAGTGCACGAGATCGCGCACCTGATCGCGGCGGTTCCACAGATAGAACGTATTCGCGAACCAGTCCGACTGTTCGTGCGGATGGCAGGCCACGACGATCCGGCTCATGGCCCGCGCGCGCGTCAGCATCTCCTCGACCGGACCGTCCGCGCTGACGAACGTTTCGACGCCGAGGGCCAGCACATGCGCGGAGGCGCGCCGGGTAACGGCGTTCTGCGTGAGCTCGAAGCCGGTCAGCACGAGCATGCGGTATCGATCCCACGCCCGCTTGCGCTCGCGTTCGATTTCATCGCGATACGCCGCGAAATTCTCCGGCGTGATGGTCAGGCCGAAGCGATGCGTGACCCGTCCGATCAGCGTGTCTGCATTGACGACGTGATCGGTGATGGCAATGACGTCGTGACCGGAACGGCCGAAGAGGTCGACGACCTCCGCGACCGACAACTTCCCGTCCGACCAGGTGGTGTGGATGTGGAAGTCCGCCAGTAGCATGACCGCACTATCGGGCCGCGATATGCAATCAGACCTGTGCAGGTCGTAAAGAGGCTGTGAAGGCGGCGCCGAGGGAACGAAACACGCCGACCGACGGTCGCGCCGTTCGGATCATGGTGGAGCGATCGACCGAATGAAGGCCGAAACGCGGCTCGAACCCATCCAGCCATTCGTAATTGTCGAGCAGCGACCAGTGGAAATAGCCGTGAATCGGGATTCCACGCGCCTCCGCTTTGGCGATCTCCTCGTAATGCATGCGCAGGAAATCGGCGCGAAAGCGATCGCTCGCATCGGCCAGTCCATTTTCCGTGATGACCAGCGGAAATCCGGCCGTGCTCGCCTCATCGATCAACGCACCGAGGCTCTCCGGTGCGATCTCCCAGCCGTTGTCGGTGAGGCCGAGCCCGGTGCGGTCGTGATAATCGAAATCGCCGATGACGCGTGTGCGGCCGGGGCAGCGCAGATGCAGACGCGAATAGAAATTGATGCCGAAGGCATCGAGCCAGGCCGGTAATTCATCGCGGCGGCCGCGCAGCATCGTGGTCGGCGGCAGGAGGAACTTCCACCGTCCGGTGGCGAAGGCCTCCATGATGCCGCGGTTGTACATCGCATGCGCGGTCTTCGCGAGCAGGCCGTCGAGCGGATTCGCCTCGCGCTCCGGCGCGAAGCCCATCATGTTGTGGGCGATGCTGAACGCCGCGCGGGAGTTGCGCGTGCGGATCTCGCTCGCGGCCGCACAATGCGCCGCCAGCATGTTGTCGAACGCGCTGTTCAGCGCGCGCGGATCGGCGAGTCCCGGCGGAATCTGCGCGTCGAGATAGCCGGCCAGCAGAAACACCAGCGGCTCATTGAGGATCACCCAGAATCGGACGCGATCGCCGATGGCATCGGCCACGCGACCCGCAAAGCGGCTGAACGCCAGCACGGAAGCGGTCGAAGTCCACGGCGTCTGCTCGTGAAACCACAATGGATGCGTGTAATGAAACAGCGTGACCACGGGCTCGAGATCGTTGGCGATCAACGCGTCGACGAAACGGCTGTAGCGCTCCAGTGCCGCCTCATCGAATTCACCGCGCCGCGGTTCGACGCGACTCCACGAAATCGAGAAGCGAAAGGCGTTCGCACCGGCATGGGCGGCCAGTCGTGCGTCTTCCTCATACCGGTTCCACGAATCGGAGGCCGCGCCGCATGGCTCGCCGCGTGTCCTGCCGAGGCGCTCCCATTCGGTCCAGTCACAAGGATCGTTGCCTTCGACCTGATAGTGCGAGACCGCCACACCCCAGAGGCGCGGCCGATCGGGAAAGGGAAATCGCGAGGAGGACACGGCTCTGCTTGTACAGGGCGTGTGTGGAGACGAGGTGAAGACGAGGCAAAGCGTTGCGTCTCTGCCCTCGCAAAAAAGAACCCCTTCGCGCGCGTGACGCGCGAAGGGGTTCTGCAGGAGATAAGGGAGCCTACTGGTTCAGCACCGCGTCACCAGTCTTGTTGTCGGTCACCGCGCCATAGACGAAGAGCGGCGCGTTCGCCGTCCAGGTGATGTAGTAATTGTTCTGCGTACGATCGCCGCCCGCGACGGACGAGATGAGATCGAACGCCCCCTGCTGCACCATGGCGTAGCCCGGAATGGTGAGCGTGTTCGTGCCGAGCACCGCGCCATCGGACGAGCGGCGCGCCACGAACGTGGCGGTCACCGACGTCGAGCGCGGATTGAAGTAGCCGACGTTCGTGCGGTAGTCGGTGTTGCTGGAGAGGAAGCTGATCACGCCGGCGTTGTCGGCCTGCTGATCGGCGTCGACGGCGAAGCCGGCGGTACCGAGGCCAGTCGTGCGAAGGTCATTGATGACGCGCGCGGAGGCGACGACGTTCTGATCGGACGTAATGCGCAGGCCGCCGAGTCCGCTGGTCACCGCGAGCGTCGCGCCGACGACGTCGTCGAGCACTTTCTGTTCGCCCGGCGCGACGGTGAGGGTTTTGGTCGCCGTCGGATTGCTCTGGCCGGCGCCGCTCTGCGCGAAATAGTCGAGCGTGACGTTTGCCGCGGCCCCGCCGTTGTTGACGATGCGCAGGTCGGTCACGAAGTTCGTGTTGTTCTGGCCGGCCACTTTGCCGACCACCGGAATGTACGACGTCATCGTCCCTTCGCCGCTGGTGGTCGCGGCGAGCTGGCCGCGCACCGCGCCATTGGGAAATTCGGCATTGTGGACGTTGATGTAAAAGCCGGAGGGGTTGGCCTTGATGGCCGTGGCCTGTTCGGCCGTGATCGTGGCGGTGCCGTTCGTGAGCGTGTTCACATTGAGCGGAACAAGCACGTCGCCGGCCACACCGGCGATGCCGGTGTGAATGTGCGCCTGCGTGGCGGCGCCGATGTTCTGGGTCCAGACCGAGTAGCGCAGCGTCGTGCCGTCGAGGGTGACGACGCCGAAGCCGACGCCGTCCGTATCGCCCGGCCCCGGAGCTTCATTGGCGCCATGGAGCAGCGCGCTGTACGACTGCGCCGAGGCCACGATGGGCATCGCCAGCAGAGCCAGCAGAATTGCGATTCGTTTCATGTTCATCGTCTCCTGAGATCGTGGCGATCAGTTGTCCGAGAAAGTGGCCCAGCCGGTGAGCAGCCAGTTGTTGCCGGGGGCAACGGCGCCGAGGTAATCGACCGGCTCGAGGAAGCGATCGTCGGGCGGATTGCCGGCGAAATCGGCATCGAGCGCGGGCGAGCCGCTGAGCGGCGTGAGGTCCGGCATGTACGTCTTGATCAACGTCGGCGTGCCGATAGCCAGCAGCGGATCGGTATTGCGGTTGTTTTTCCAGGTCGTGAACAGATGCGTGCGGGTCGGGCCGCCGTTCACGCTCGGATATTTCGCATCGGAGAAATCGCCCGAGAGAATCGAGTGATCGAATACGAGCGAGCCGGCGGCGGCATTGTTCTGCGTGGCGCCGCCGTCGAGGTACAGCGGAGCGTTCTTGGAGCCGGCCACGATGATGTTGTGATACTGGCCGGCGCTGTTGCGGCGAATGCGGCCGGCATAGAAGCCGGTGTCGCTGGCCACGCGCACGGCGGTGACGTTGTAGACCTTCGGATTGGTCTGCGGCGTTTTGGTGCTGCCGTCGGCGTCATTATCGGATTCGGTGAGGAAATTCGCGTCGCCTTCGTCGTTCTCGGAACGCTTGATCATCGCCGCGAACTGAATCGTGCCGGTGTAGCCGAAATCGAAATCGAGACCGTCGTCGGCGAACGCCACGCCGAGGAGGTGGGACGCATTGACGGTGCCGCCGAAGAACTCGAACGCGTCGTCTTTGTTGTGCAGCACTTCGACGTAATCGATGACCGTGCCGCTGCCGACGCCTCCGAGCGTGAGGCCGTTGATTTCCTGATTCGTGGCGATCTCGAAGCCGCCGAACTCGAGGCGCACATAACGGAGCACGCCGCTGTTGTCGGCCGCGTTCTCGCCGCCGAACGTGTACTCGGGGAACGACGAGAGGCCTTCCATGATGGCCGTCCCCTGGTTGATCGGCGCATTGCCGAGAATCACCAGCGAGCCCCAGTCTTTCTGCGCGCGATCGCCGACCCGCTGGGCGGAGGTGAAGACGATCGGGCGGCGGCTCGTGCCGTCGGCCAGGATCTTCGCCCCCTTCTGAATGAAGAGCGTGGCCCGTCCGTCGCCGCCGTAAATCACGGTGCCGGGCTCGATGGTGAGCGTGGCAGGGGAGGCGACGCCGACGTAATCGTGCAGGATGTAACGCTTATCGGCCGTCCACGTGGTGTTGGCGTTGATTTTTCCGCTGACGTCGACGCTGCCGCTCACATACGAGTACATCGCATTGGAGCGCGCCAGCACGCGCTTGCCGGCGGCATCGCGCAGCTCGATCACCCACTGCCACTGGCCGGTGGTACTGGCGGGCACGGTGAATGCGGCACCGAGAGCGCCGTTGATTTTCCAGCTCAGCGCGGAGCTGCTCGACGCGGAGCCGAACAGCACGAAATCCTTGAGCGAGGGGACGAAGACCGGCACCGGCGCTCCAGAGGTACCGAAGAGATCCGACTGCGTGCCGGCCGCGAGCTCGCCGCCCGCCACGTTGTAATAACGGCGATCGCCGCTGACGCGGTCTTCGCGATAGAGGTACAGCGTCACCGGCGCGCCGTAGCCGTTGGGATAAACCGAAAGACGCACTTCGAGAGGCTCACCGGCCAGGAACGTGTAGTAATTCGTTTCGATGAGCGCAATGGGACGCGAGCCGGCGGTCTCCGCGAGATTGGCCGTCGGATCGAGTTTGGCGAGCTCGATCGCTTCCGCCGAGGCCGTCTGGACCCAGTTCATGTTCCGGACCCGCTCGGCGCGATCGCCGGCACCGGCCGCCATCGCCTGCAGTGCGCACACCGCGAGCGCTACAACGAGAGAAATTCGTCGCATCATTTAAATCTCCTTTGTGGGGTTTGCTTCAGAAGGGCGTGTAGCTGAGGCTGAGACTGATTTTGCGGCCGGGGTCATAAGAGCGCTGAATTTCCCGGCCCTGAGTGAATTCGTGTTTTTCGTCGAGGATGTTTTTCGCCGCGAGCTTCAATTCGAGACCGCGCGCGAAATTGAGGCTCTGCGAAACCACCACGTCGAATGAGGAGTACGGCTGCTCGAAAATATCGGGCAGTCCGCGCGCTCCGACGTCCGCCAGTCGCTCGCCCGTGTAGGAGCCGAGGAAGCGCACCATCGTTCCCCATTGCGGGTGATAGAACTGCAGGGCCACGTTGCCGACCAGATCGGACTGTCCCTCCAATGCGCGCTCGCTGTTCGTGACTACCGAGAGGTTCTGTTCGCCGACCGTGACCTGCGAGTCGACGTACGCGAGATTCACATTCACCGACCAGTGCTCGAGCGACGGCAGCAGCACGTCGAGCGAGCGGCGGAACTCGAGCTCCAGGCCCCAGAGATCGGCCGAGTCGGCATTGACGAAGGACTGCCGGAAATCGGTGGTCGGCTGCACGATGCGCTCGATCGGGGAATCGATGCGCTTGTAGAACATGCCCGCGGCCACGACTTCGCCGCTCCGCGGGAACGTCTCCCAGCGCATGTCGATGCCGTCGATGGTGGCCTGTTCGAGCTCCGGATTTCCGGCCACGGAGCGACCGCCCGCAACTTCCGTGAAGGCGAACGGACTCAGCTCGCGAAACTCCGGACGATTGAGCGAACGTCCATACGCAAAGCGGAGATTCGTTTTCGGCGCGTATTGATAGACGAGATTGAGCGACGGCAGCACGTCGTTGTTCTCATTGACTGATTCGACCGCCTTCGTCGTATCGAAAGGATTGAAGGTCGTGACCGTCTGCTCGGACATCTCATAACGCGCGCCGCCGATGACCCGCCACTTGCCGAACGTGGTGTCGGACATCAGGTACGCCGCGTCGACCGTATGTCCGGCCGTGTAGGCGTCATTGAGGCCGGTGGTCTCGCGGATCTCGAAGCCGGTGGGGCGGATGTTGTCGGCCGTGTAGATCTCGTCCGGCGTTCCTTCGAGATCGAACTGCTGGTGATTGGAAGTCACGAAGCGGAAGCGGCGCGCGCCGAAATCGCGGCTGCGATCGAGGCGGCTGAGACCTCCTTTGAGCGAGCCCGAAACGCGATCGCCCGCGGTGAAGAAGGCCGTATAGCCGAGCGTAGCCTGTTCGATTTCGTCGTCGAGCGCGAAGTATTCGAGCTTCCCCGAATCGGCGAAGCCGGTCTGCATCTCGAAGACGCCGGGATCCGATTCGCGATAGATGTTCTCGCGCAGATTCGAATCGTTCGATGCCGCGGAGGAGGCGATGCTCCATTCGACGAGACTGCCGATGCCAGGGCCATTGAGATTGTGCTCGCCGCGCAGGCGCGCCGAGCGCACCTCCTCGACCTGATAGCGGACGCGATAGTCACGAATGTCGCCGCCGGAGTTCGTCTGCAGCCCCTGCTGAAAGCGATCTTCCGACGACGCGTCGCGCGTCATGATGGTATTGAGGAACAGCCGGTTGGCGTCGGTGAGGCGATAAGAGAGATTGCCGACCAGTCCCGTGCTCGCGCTTTCGCGCGCGCTCTGAAGATCGTAGTCGTTGTATGCAATGAGCTCATCGCCGACGCCGAAGCCGAAATAGCGCTGTACTTCGTCGACTTCGTCGTAGCCGCGATTCGAGACACCGGAGAGGACGATGCCGAGGCGGCCGAGCGTGGTGCCGAAGGTGAGCGAGAGATCGTTGCCGGGAGGAGCGGAGTTGACGGAGCGGCCGGTCCAGTCGCCGACGAAGGCCTCGCCGATGGTTTCGAGCTCTTCGGCGCTGAAGCCGTTGGGATTGAGAATGCTCTTGCGCTGCACGAATTCTTTCGGCACCGACGCCGGCAGGCTCTGGCCGCCGTTGCCCCAGCGGCTGAGGCCACCGGAGTAGCGGCGGAACGAGTCGCCGGTGACGCCGCTGACGTACGACGTGCCGACGCTCACCTTCAACGTCGATGCGGCGGGAAATTGCACGGTCGTCATCTCGACGACACCGCTGCCGAAGTCGCCCGGCTTGTCGGGCGTGTAGGTCTTCACGACGTTGACGTTGTCGAGCAGCTTCGACGGAAAGAGATCGAGCGGCACGACACGCTTTTCGGTTTCCGTGGTCGGGAGCGTGGAGCCGTTGATCGTGGTGCCGCTGTACCGTTCGCCGAGTCCGCGGACGAATACGTATTTGTCTCCGACGAGCGTGACGCCGGTGAGCCGTTCGACGACGGATGCGGCGCTCGAATCCGGTGTCTTCCGAATCTCCTCGGCGGAAATCGAATCGCTCACCACCGCCGCTTCGCGGCGCGATTCGAGAATGGCCACCTCGCCGGTCTGTTCGGCTTTGGCGACGACGTCGACGGTCTCACCGAATGCAGGAACGAGCTTGAACGCGACGTCCAGCACCTGGCCGGTCGTCAGTTTCACATTGCTGCGAACCGGTTGAAAGCCTTCGAGAGTGGCCTCGATGACGTATGCGCCGGGGCGCAGGGCATCGATGCGGAACTCGCCTTCCATGCCGGTGACGCCGACTTCCCCGCCATCCGCTTCCGTGGCGCGGCGGGCGACGACGGTGACGCCCGGGATCGGTGCCGCGGTGTCGTCGCGAACGACGCCTTTCACGGATGCCTGGCCGAGCGATTCGGCGGCCACGAGCCGGGGAGCCACCGCGAGCAGCAGAGAGACGACGAGCAGCGGGACGGAGAGGGACCTCATGGGCCGGGTTTTTTACGCGCGCAGCGCCCAGCTGAATTGAACGGGATGTGAAGCACGCGTAAAGCGAGACGGTGCGCGAGTGAACGAATCACAATTCACGCAAACGCCGCGCGTCTTCACGCGGGCTTCACTCCGGCACCGCAAAATCGCATGCCGCGATGCGACCCCTGGTGATCATCGAGCAGGACGTCGCGTACGCGGAGCGGTTGCGATCCTTCGCCGAGTCGGCCGGCTTTCCGGCCGAGTGTTTCGTCGATCCCGACGCGGCCGTGCGCGAGATGCGGCGTCGCCCTTTTTCTCTGGCCATCCTCGATCTGAGTTTGCGCGGCGCCGACCCGTACGCGCTCTGCCGCGAGGTGAGCGGACTGGCGCCGCTCATCACCGTCACGTCGGATTGCGAGGCCGACGTCTGCGTGCGCGCGTTCGAGTCGGGAGCGGACGATTGCGTGATGCGTCCGATCGCGGAGCGCGAGCTCGTCGCGCGCATCCGCAACGTGATTCGCCGCACCGATGGAAACGCTCCGCAGCATCATTTCGACAACGTCTCGATCTCGATCTCGGAGATGCGCGTGCGGGCCGGCGACGAAGTGCGCGATCTGACGCGCGGCGAAACGGAGCTGCTCGCGCTGCTGCTCGAATACGCGCCGACGCCGCTCACGCCGGCGCGCATGGCCGAGTTGTTGTCGTCCCGCCGCGGCACGATCGAAACGCGCATCAAGAGTCTGCGCGCGAAAATCGGACGCGAGACTCTGATCAGCCGCGGCCGGCTCGGCTACCAGCTGCGCGATCGTTGAGAATCGCTCAATCCGAAAACGTTTCGTCCCAACGCAGCTCGAACGCGCAGCAGTCATCGCCGTTCGCACGGCAGGCGCGAATCGTCACCTCGCCGTTCGCCGCCTCGTGAATGGCGATGACCTGTTCGAGATATCCGGCTACCGACTCGCACCACGCGGCGCTGTAGCAGGGAGAGGAGATCACGCAGAGATATCCGTGCGTCGCGCCGAGAACCTCGTACGACGCGCGCGCGCTTTCCTGAAAGAGCGCATCGCGCAACGCCGCGGAGTGAAAGAAGCGATGCAGCGCGTTCGGACCGGCGGTCCGCGCGGCGGTGGCGTGCGCGGCGTAGCGGCCGAGATCGCGCAGCATCTCGCGGCCGCTGCCGCCGCAGACTTCGATGATCGCCGCGTCGAGCGCAACCACGGACTCGAAACGGCACCACCCGGAAATGTCCGCGAGCGAAACGTCCGCCGCGAGCGCGGGCGGAAGCACGCCGAGCACGCGCGCGAGCACGCGATCGCCGTAGTACGTGACGAGCCACTGCACGCGCGCCGCGGCGAGGAATGCCTGCACGCGGCCGCCGGTGAGCACTTCGCGCGGAGCGTCGATGCCGATCATGGTCGGCGTGTTGTACGCGGGGTCGTGCGGGAGCAGCGTGCAAAGGCCGTAAAAGCGCTGTGAAGCGGCGCGGCGTGCAGCATCTTTACGCCGCGTGAATCTGTCGTTGACGCGCCGGCGCTATCGTCGCGCGCATGGACTGGCAGAATCTTCTCTCCGCACGCATCCATCGCCGGGGATTGTTCGGCGCGGCCGCGCTGGGCACCGCGGCCGCGACGTTTCCGCTCGAGCTTCGCGCGGCCACGCGCGGTGCACACCTGCCGTTCACACCGCTCGCCGCAAGCAGCGCGGATGATTTCGTGATCGCGAAAGGCTATTTACGCCAGGTGCTGCTGCGCACCGGCGACGATCTCGGCGCCGGCACCTTCGGATCCGATCCCGATTTCACCGCCTTCTTTCCGATCGATCTGCTCGACCGCGGTTTTGATCTGCATCGTGCGACGCACGGGTTTGCGCCGCGGAATGCATCGAGCCGTGAAGGGTTGCTGGTCGTCAATCACGAGCAGTTCGATCCACGTTTTCTGCATGGCGGCCGGCCGCGCGATCTCGCGCGCGAACACGCCAGCGTCGGCGTGAGCGTCAGTCACGTTCGCCGCCGCAACGATGGAGCGTGGGAGCTCGTGAAGGATGGACGGCTGAATCGCCGTCATGACGCCCGTACGCCGTTCCGCCTGACCGGACCGGCGGCAACCATCGACGGCGGGCCCCGCGCGATCGGTACGCTCGCGAACTGTTCCGGCGGCGTGACGCCGTGGGGAACGATGCTCAGCTGCGAGGAGAACTTTCAGGATTACGGTCCGGACGGTTGGGCGTGGGATCCGTCGATCTACGGCCGCCGGCATTACGGCTGGATCGTCGAGATCGACCCGTTCGATCGCGACGCAACGCCACGCAAGCACACGGCTCTCGGCCGCTTTCGCCACGAGAACGTCGCCATCCGCGTGCTGCCCGACGGCACCGTCGTCGCCTACATGGGCGATGACAAGCGCGACTCCTGCGTCTTCAAATTCGTCGCCGATCGCAAGCTGCGCGATCCGCGCGATCGCGCGTCGAATCTCACGATTCTCGAAAGCGGAACTCTGTACGCCGCCGATTTCGGCAATGGCCGCTGGGTGCCGCTGCCTTCGACCGAAGAGGCGTTGAGCGACGGGCGCAAGGCGGCGCTCGAAGCGGGAGCAACGCCGGTCGATCGTCCCGAGGATCTGGAGCTCCATCCGATCGACGGCAGCGTCTTCATCGCCATGACGAACAATCACCTGCACAGCAACTTCTACGGTCACATCGTGCGACTCGTCGACGGCGCGAACGACACGTTCGAGTGGAGCGTTTTCGCCACCGGCGGGCCGCAGAGCGGCTTCGCGTGTCCCGACAATCTGCTGTTCGATGAACGCGGCAATCTCTACATGTGCACCGACGTCTCCGACGACGTGGTCGGCCGCGGCATCTATCGGTTCCTCGGCAACAACTCGCTCTTTCTTCTGCCGAACGACTACGACGGCGGCAAGGTCTATCGGCTCGCCTCGGGGCCGGTCGAATGCGAGCTCACCGGCCCGTCCTGGACTCCGGACGGCTCGACGATGTTTCTTTCCGTGCAGCACCCCGGCGGCGATTCGCGCGATCTCGAAACGAAAGGCCCCGCCAGCCACTGGCCCGACGGCGGAACCGCGATGCCGCGCGGCGCCGTCGTCGCCATCAGCGGTTTCTAGAGAGCGCCGTCAGGCGACCCAGAGGCTGTCGGGGCAATCGACGCCGAGGGTCTTCTTCACGCTGCGCACGATCGCCTGTTCGAGCTCGGGATCGGAGACGAGACGATCTTCGGTGAAGCGCAGCGTCTCGATGCCGCTTCGTTTCAACAGCGACGTATCGACGCGCACGAACACGCGATAGATGTCGAGCTGTCCCGCCTCGCGGCTGCCGGCCTGCGTTTCGATGAGATTCATGAGCGCCCGAAGGCTGAGCTTGCGGGATGCGGACATCAGTCGACTCTCCTCATGGTCGTTGGGAGACGGAAGGGGCGTGAAGCCGAGCGGCGGTGCAATGCGCGGAAACTTCGCGGCGACGGGACTCCTGCCGTCTCGCAACGGCGAACGCGGAGGTTCCGTGTTCGTCGCGAGCGTACCGGTCAGGAACTCGTGCAGCGTCTTCTGCTCCGAATCGCCGGCAGCGGCGAGCGCGCGCACGTATTCGCTCGCGCCAAGCTCTCGTTCGACGACGAGCGCGAGATCGAGCAGACGCACAAGCGCGCGATCGCGATCCGCCGCTTCGGCGCGAAACTGCCGGCCGAGCTCCGCGAGCGTGCGCGTGCCATCCGCGCCGAAGTAGAGCGCCCATTCGAGCGCGGTCAGGCGAACGTCGTTCGCCAGTTGCCGCGGCTCTTGCGCGCGGCGGTAGACGGCTTGCGGAAGAATCGCGCGCGCGCTCATGCGGCCTCCTCTTTCTCGCGCAATGCGACGACGAGCAGCGAGCGCTCGCCGCGCCAGTGAATCGGCATCACGAACGTCGACTCCGGAAGCGTCAGCGCCCGCACTTCGCTCATGGTCAGCGAGTGCGGAACGGAGATCTGCCAGTTGCCCCCGAACGCCTTGCTGGCATTGCCGGAGAGAACGTTCGAGAACTCCTGACACATGTCTTTCAGATGTTCGGGTGAGTCTTTCGATTCACCGTTGATGGTCAGCACATCGCGGAGCATGGCCGCGGGAGAAGTGAGGTAGATGCAGCCGTCGTACTGCCCTCGGATCTCGATGAGACTGGTGTAGTCGAGCAGCTCCGGATCGCCGAAATGCATGTGCGGTTCGGCCAGCTCCGGCGTGTCCTCCGGCGCGAGCTTGGCGAAGTAGTCGAGCGTGATGCGCTTGAAAAGTCTGAGCTGTTCGGGGTTCATTCATTTCTCCTCACGCGACGTGGCAGCGTCCCGCTTCGTGTGATCCGCGCGCACCGAC
The DNA here is from genome assembly GCA_036261885.1 of Thermoanaerobaculia bacterium. Lineage (GTDB taxonomy): Bacteria > Acidobacteriota > Thermoanaerobaculia > Gp7-AA8 > Gp7-AA8 > QHVT01. Next base: position 109,579 of record DATAJY010000019.1, read on the forward strand.
CACTCCATCAGCAGCGAGGCGAGCGACATCGCTGTACCGCTTTCGACGGCGCACGAGTCGACGACGCGCAGCGTGTGCTCGTTCATCGAGAGCATGGCAAAGAGTGCGTCCTTCCCTTCGAGCGCGGCCAGACGCGCGCGCAGCAGGCGGCCGTCGCGAAAACAAAGCTCGCCGACCCGTCCGCCCGCGGAAACGTAGAGCGTGCAGCTCTTCCGATCGATCTCGAGGATCTGCAGAAACGTGGTCAGCGAGATGCCGCGCACCTGGCTCTCGCGCTGCCGGCGAATGATGCGGTCGATCCGGCTGATCAGAAAATCGACATCGGGCGGTTTGGCGATGAACTCGGCCGTATCGACTCCTCGCAGCTCGTCGCGATCGACCGTCGTCAGCGCGAGCACCGGGATGTCCGGCCACCGCGACGTCAGCTCCTGAATGAACGCGCGTCCCGCATCGATCGAGCGCTCGAACGAGACCTCGGTGACGATGGCATCGAGCTCCGCATGCTCGGCGAGGACCGCGAGCGCTTCGGCCGGCGTCTGCACGGCGATCACGCCCCAGCGCGGTCGCGAGAGCGCGAACGCGGAGCTGATCATTTCCAGAAGAAAGTCGTCGGCATCGACGAACAGCAGATTGCCGCGACGCGGCGCGGACGACACCCGGGAGTGTTCGCCGCTCACGTTCGCGGCTCCTTCGTGCGGCGCATCCAGCGGTTGGCAGGCACTCATGGCGTTCCTCCATTCGCGACCGCCGCGGCCGCCGTCGCGTGTTCGGCGAGGTCATCGAGCGCCTCGGCAATCTCACGCGCGGTGAATGGCTTCGTCAGAAAGCCGCACGCGCCGAGGGCGATCGCCTCCATCGCGGTCTTGTGACTGTTCAACGCGGAGATCACCAGAATCGACGTGCGCGGCTCGATGGCGCGAATGCGCGCGATCGCTCGGAGGCCGTCCAGTCGCGGCAGCGTCAGATCCATCGTCACGAGCTCCGGCCGTTCGCGCGAAAAGAGCGACACCGCTTCCTCGCCATCCTCGGCGCGAAAGACCTCCGCGATCGTTCCTTCATCCACCGCACGCTGAATGGCGTTGCGGACGACGAGCGAGTCATCGACGATCAGTAGTCTCATCGGTCAGTTCTCCGGATGCAGCGGAAGCACGATCTGAAACGCGCAGAACACCCCTGGCTCGCTGTGCACGAGAATCACGCCGCCCGCGCGCTCCACCTGTTCGCGCACGAGATCGAGTCCCACACCGCGGCCTGCATCGGCGGTGGTCGTCTCGGCCGTCGAGAAACCGGGCTCGAAGATCAGCTGCGCCACCTGCGCATCGTCGAGATCCGCGAGGTCGAACAGCTCGCCGCCGCGCCTGCGAATGCGGTCGAGATCGAGTCCGCGGCCATCGTCCTGAAAGACGAGCTCCAGCTGTCCTTCTGCTTCGTGTCTGCGCAACACCACCTGCAGCACGGCGGGCAGCGGCTTGCCCGACTGGCGCCGCTGCGCTTCGGTCTCGACGCCGTGTGTCATCGAATTGCGCGCGAGTTGAATGAGCACGTCGCGGGACAGCGCACGATACGGCTCGGGAAGATCGCCATCGTTCCATTGCGCGATGAAGCGCGCCGGCCGGCCGAGCTTCGCGGCCAGCTCGGTGACGAGCTGCTCGATCATCGCCATGAGATCGAGTTGCGGTCGCGGTGCCGCGCCGATGCGTCTCGTCGCCAGCGCGGAAAGGCGCGCGATCAGCTCCTTCGCTTCGCCGCCGAGAGTCAGCAACACATCGATCGAGGCATCGAGACGCTCCACCGCGAACGGCTGCGGCTCGCCGCGTTGGCGCAGCGACTCGGCCACATCCTCGGCGCGATGCAGCTTCTCCGCAAAGCTGCGCAGTCCGATCAGACCGCCCTCTCCTTTGAGGCTGTGCAGAATGCGGAAGATGGCGTCGATCGATTCGCGCGGCCAGCCATTGCCGCGCACACGCATGCGCCGGATCTGCGCGAGCTCCGCCAGAAAGCGCGTGAGGTAATCGGTGAGCGCCTCCGGCTCGACCTGCATCATCTCCATCGCCAGATCGACACGCTGCGCGGCCTGACGCTCCTGCTCTTCGAGCTCCGAGGCCAGCAGCACTTCGCGCGTGCGATCCTCGAGGCGCACCAGAATGCGGCGGATCTCTTTTCCTTCGATCGAGCGGCGAAACGCGAAGCGGAGGAACTGCCGCTCGCGTCCATCGCGCTCCGGCACCTGCACGGTCCTGAGCGGATTGATGTCGGCGACGAGCTTCTCGATGACGTTCGGATTGAAAAGCGTCTCGAGATAGCCGCGCGCAAGCTCCGCGCCCTCCGAGCCGATGAGCTCTCCGAGAAGATCGGGCAGCCGCAGCCCGGCAAGCTCGGAACGGCCGAGGATCGAGACGGCGGAGCGCGAGTACTCGGAGGCGATGCGATGATCGCGGTCGACGAGCAGAAAGCCTTCCTGCACCGTCGCCAGAATCTCGTGCATCTGCAGATTGCGCAGAAACGAGATGCGCGAGTCCGCCTGCAGCAGGTCGGTGAATCCGACGAGGCGCACGGAGTCGGCACGCTCGGCGACGAGGATTGGCTCGTAGAGCATCGTCCGGTCACGCGCGAGCGAGAGGCGCACCGCCTCCTGCACCGGCGTTTGCGCGTCGAGGATCATCGGATCGCCGGGCGAGAGCTCTTCGAGCAGAAAGCGCACCGCGCGCGGTCCGACGACCTCGCGTCCGAACGGCCTGCTGATGGTCTGCTGGAACTGAGCGCGGGAGATCGCACCGCGCACGCCGCGCGCGTCGTAAACGACCACGCCCGGCAACTCGGGATCGCGACGAAGCGCGGCGTCGACTTCACTGCCGAGGGCCGTGGCCGGCAGACGCGTGTTCCAGGTCGGAAGCTCCGCGAGTGTCGACTGCGGCGTCAGAGACGAGAGGAATGAGACTGCCATACGCGAACTGGACCCGCTGAACGGTGCGCAGTCCCGGGACGATAGTCGCCGCTCTTGAAGAGGGGGACAACCGCGCGTAAACGAGAGGTAAAGCGGCTACGCCTCGCACGTTGCCGGTTGCGGTGCCGGTGCGCCGAACAGACGTCCCTGCGCGAGTCGCACGCCCTGCACGAGCAGCGCGTCACGCTCGGCTCGCGTTTCCACTCCTTCGGCAATCAGCTCCGCGTTCACGGACGCGGCCAGCGCGGCGATCGATCGCACGATGTTCTGCCTGTACACATCCGCGTGTACGCCGCGCGTCAGCTCCATGTCGAGCTTGATGATGTGGGGCCGGCACGCGAGCAGCGTGAGCAACCCGTTCACACCCGAACCGAAATCATCGAGCGCGATGCGAAACCCGGCCGCCACATAGCGCTGCACCGCGCGTTCGAGCCGGCGCGCATCGGCGATCGGTTCGCGCTCGGTGATCTCCAACACGATCTGCCGCGGCTCGAGACCGTGATTTCGGAGCACCGCCACGATCGCGGCGAGCTGTTCGGCGCCGTCGCAGAAGACATCGGGCGAAACGTTGACGAACCATTGCGCGCGCGGCATCGCCAGTGCGAGCTGCGCCACGCGCGTCAGAGCAGCGCCGTGACACGCACGCTCGAGCTCCGCGATCAGGCCGAGCTCGCCCGCCCTCGCGAACAACACCGACGGCGAGCGATAGGAAGCCGGGCCGCGCGAAAGAATCTCGTGCCCCACGACCGCACCGCTGCGCAGATCGACGATCGGCTGAAAGTGCGGCGTGATGTCTTCCGGTCCGATGTCGCGCAGCACGACATCGAGCGAAAGCGCCACCGGAGAGAGGCGCACGAATTCATCGTGTAGCGAGAGTTCCATCGGGAGTGTGCGGTCGGAAAAATGAGGTCGAGGGTTTCTGGTTCGGGCTACGCGCGACTCCGGTGATTCGCGAGGAACACTCGCGCCTCCTCCGTGCCCATGTAGCGAGCGAGCATTTTGGCCGGCGTGTTGCGCAGGTCGACGACGACCAGCGCATCGAGCACATCCGCGAACTCGCGATCGACGTTCAACGCGGCCACGCGCCCACCGACGTTGAGATACTGCCGGATCAGCACCGGCACCGCGCGCTGCCCGTTTTCGATCTCCTGCAGCAGCTCCTGCATTTCATCGAAGTCCCTCGGTGCACCCACGTGTTTCGGCGCACGGAACGGCGTGCGCGATCTCACGTGCGGCACGAGCTCGGCCGCGGCCGCATCGCTCATCAGATAGTTCGCGAGCATCGCTCGCGAGCGCGGACTGTATTCATTCGAAATGCTGGCCGGTCCGAAGAGCACGCAATGCCGCGGATCGCGCGCCGCAAACGTAGCGATCCCTTTCCACAACAGCAGCAGCGGCGCGTAACTCTTCTGATACTCGGGGTGCACCCACGACCGGCCCATCTCCACCGCATGTGCGCCGAGCTGTTTGAAGAACGCCGGTGAATACCGGAACAGCGAGGCGGTGTAGAGACCGGACAGACCGTAGCGCGGCACGATGTCGTCGACGATCCCGAGTCGATACGCGCCCGCGAGCTCCTGCCTGTCGCGATTCCAGAGGAACAGATGCAGATAGAACGCATCGTGCGCGTCGAGGTCGATCGCCTTCCCGCTCCCTTCCCCTGCCGCGCGAAAGGTGATCTCGCGCAGCCGTCCGATCTCCTGCAGCACGCGCGGGATGTGTTGCGCCGGTGCGAGGATCACGTCGAGCGCACCGCTCGCGGCGAGGATCGACGTCTTCGGCAACGCGGCCACTTCGCGCGCGAGCATCTCGGCCGGAACCGGAGGCGCGATTCTCGTCTGCGTGCGCCGCGGCTTCGTCGAGACGGCGGCGCTGCCACGATCGGCGAGAACGTACGTGCGGCGGCGCAGGTGCGCGATCAACTCGTCGTCGTTCCGGAGCTCGCCGAGTCGCGCGAACGAGATCGGCCGTCCGATGCGCATGGAGATCTTCGTGTGTCGTCGATCGAGCAGCGCATGCGGCAGCAGCGCGGTGCGCAACGCGGGATGCACGAGTCCCGCGAGTTGGAACAGCGGCCCGTTCGCGCCGGGAAAATAGACCGGCAGCACGGTGGCCTTCGTGTGCCGCACCAGCCGGGCGATGTGCGGGCTCCACGGCGGATCCTCGATCGACAGACGATCGAGCTGCAGATGCGAAACGGTGCCGGCCGGAAACGTGGCGAGCATGCCGCCGCGACGAAGATGCGCAACAGCGCCGCGGATGCCGCGCACATTTTCCCCGGCCGCGCCGGGATGAAACGGATCGACGAGAATCAGGTCGTCGCGCAGTTCCGGGATGCGGCCGAGGAGATGGTTCGCGAGCAATCGCACGTCGTTGCGAATCGTGCCGAGGATGCGCGCGAGGACGATGCCCTCGGCCGCGCCGAACGGATGATTCGCGACCACGACCACCGGTCCGCTGACCGGGATCTTCGCCAGATCGTCGGCCGTGACGTCGCACGCGAGCCCGAGGGAGCGGCGAATCGTTTCGAAGAACGGCTCGTCCTCGGTGCGCGGCATGGCGTCGTACAGCGCGGAGAGTCTGTGGAGACCGGTGAGAGCGGCGAGCGGCGGAGCGATCGGCACGAGTTTCGTCGTCACGCCGCAAGTGAAGCGTGCGGGCGTGATCGGCGTGGCGCGGCGCGGTAAAGCGCACGTGACGAAGCCGCCAAGCTCTTCGCGGAGCGCGGCCGGCGTCCTCGCACTCCATACGCTCTTCACGCGCTCGGTGCGCGCGATTCACGCGCGCTGCGACGCCCCTTGACGCGCGCCTTCTAACGTGCACGCGTCATGATTCGCACGGCCGGAGAGCGCATCTTCTCGACCCTCGACGCGTTCGAGGTGGAGATCGTCACGCGCGCGGTGCATTCGGCGGAACGGTTGAAGCTCGCCCCGCTCGCGCGCATCGCCACGCGCCTCGGCAATGGCTGGCTCTATCCGGTTCTGACGATCGTGCTGGCGTTCGGACCGGTCGATGCACCGATCCGCTTTCTCGCCGCCGCCGCGCTCAGCCTCACCGTCGCGTTCGTCGTCTATCCGCGCATGAAGCGCGTGCTCGGCCGCAGCCGCCCGTGCGATTACGAGCCTTCGCTCGCGCGCGACGTCGTTCCGCTCGATCACTACTCGTGTCCCAGCGGACACGCCATGACCGCGGCAGCGTATGGGATCCCATTGGTTTTCGCCTGCCCGGCCGCGGCGCCGTTCGTGCTCGCCGTCTGCGCGGTGATCGGCTGGTCCCGCGTGGCCCTCGGACACCACTACGTGAGCGACATCCTGATCGGCACCGTCATCGGTGCCACGATCGCCACCAGCGTCGGCGCGCTGCTCTACTGATCCGACGCTTTCGGGACCTCGCGGATCGGCATTTTCGCGAGCTCGTAATCGACCGCGATCAACTTGCCGTCTCCGTCATAAATGAACTTCGCGGTCTTGAATCCCCGCTCCGTATCGACGCGCCACTGATAATCCTGCCGTCCGGAAGACGGACCTTTCCGCTCGATTTTCATGGCCGGGCCCCTCGGCGGGCGAGTATATGCCCGCGCTTCCGGAGAGCTCCCGCCGCGGCCCGACTTCACGAGGAATTTACGCGGAGTGCACATGGGGAGCGGTGATTGAGGATCGCGCGCAGAACCGATCCGGCTGCAGCGCGGGAACGGGCCTTCCAGATAGAATCCGGCGCCATGTTCAAGATTGCTGAGATTTTTGCGCGCGAAATTCTGGATTCTCGCGGGAATCCGACCATCGAAGTCGATTGTCTGCTCGCGAACGGAGCGTTGGGGCGGGCGGCGGTTCCTTCCGGTGCCTCCACCGGCTCACGCGAAGCGCTCGAACTGCGCGACAACGACAAGGGGCGGTTCCTCGGGAAGGGCGTGCGCAACGCGGTCGACAACGTCGAGATCATCGCGCGCGAGATCGAAGGGATGGACGCGCGAGAGCAGGTGATGATCGATCTGATGATGAAGCAGATCGACGGCACCGAAAACAAAGGCAATCTCGGTGCGAACGCGATTCTCGGAGTCTCGCTCGCGGTGGCCCGCGCGGCCGCCGAAGCGGCCGGTCTGCCGCTCTTCCTCTATCTCGGCGGAGCCGGCGCGCGCACGTTGCCGGTGCCGATGATGAACGTCATCAACGGCGGCGCCCACGCCGACAACAATCTCGACGTGCAGGAGTTCATGATCATCCCGGCCGGCTTCGATTCGTTCAGCGATGCGCTGCGCGCCGGCGTCGAGACGTTCCATCACCTCAAAAAGATCCTGCACGACAAGAAGCTCACCACCGCCGTCGGCGATGAAGGAGGCTTCGCGCCCGACCTCAAGAGCAACGCCGAAGCGCTGGAGCTGATCCTCACCGCAATCGAAAAGGCCGGCTACCGCCCGGCCGAACAGATCTACCTCGGTCTCGACGTCGCCGCGTCGGAGTTCTTCGACAAGAAGAAAGGCTACGTGTTCGAAGGGGTCGATCGCTCCAGCGACGACATGGTCGACTACTACGTCGAGCTGCGGAAGAAGTACCCGATCATCTCGATCGAAGACGGCATGTCCGAGGGCGACTGGGATGGCTGGGATTCCCTCACCGGCGTTCTCGGCAGCGGCACCCAGCTCGTCGGCGACGATCTCTTCGTCACCAATCCCGAGATCTTTGCCAAAGGCATCGAGCGCGGCATCGCCAACGCGATTCTGATCAAGGTCAATCAGATCGGAACGCTCACCGAAACGCTCGAAGCCATCGAGATGGGCAAGCGCGCCGGCTATCGCTCGGTCATCTCTCACCGCTCCGGTGAGACCGAAGACTCCACCATCGCCGATCTGGCCGTCGCCACCAACGCCGGGCAGATCAAAACCGGCTCGGCTTCGCGCAGCGACCGCATCGCGAAATACAACCAGCTCCTGCGCATCGAAGAGGAGCTCGGCGATGCCGCGACGTTCGCGGGGAAGAAGATTTTCAAAGCCGCGCTGTAGCGATCACCGAAAACATCGCCCGAAACAAAAACGCGCCGGTTGCCCGGCGCGTTTTTTGTTGTCGGTTTGCGTTTCACCAGCGCGGGGCGCGATCGTTGACCCACTTGCCCTTCTCGACCATGCCCTCGTTGAAGTGGTGTTCTTTGAAGCGCTCGCGCATCTCGTCGATGGTTTCATCTCCTTCGCGCAGCGAGACATCTTTCCAGAGCTCGTCGAGATGCACGCCGCGGGCTTCGAGCCACGCACGCTTGTCGATCTTCGTGCGCAGATTCACGAACAGACGGACATCGCTTTCGATGGAGCTCCAGGGCTGGCTGCTTCCGGTCGCCTGCTCGGGGTGCTTGAGCGCGTAGGCCTGCAGATAGACGTACGTCGCGTGCGCCGCCGTCATGGCGACGTCGGGATAGCGATAAGACCAGTCGGTATCGTGAGCCGCGCCGCCACCGCGTTCATCGGGATGGCCCGCGTAGCCGCCGAGGGACGGATCGCCGCGATGCGACCACGAATCCTGGAACGGATGCAGACCTTCGCCGAAGTCCTTGAAGTTGCCGGTGCGCAGTGCGCGGTCGATTTTCTCGCGGGCCCAGGTGCTGCACGGCACGACTTCGCCGCTCTCCACCTGTGCTTTCGGGAAGTGCCAGTCGCGCAGACGTTCGCGCGCATCTTCGTTGCCGAGAGCGCCCCAGGCGCCCGATTTGATCGGCGTGCGCTCATCGTCTTCGCGATCCGGCTGCACGGTGTAATTCGCCATCGAGTGCGCCTGCTCGCTGTTGAACCCGGCCTTCATCGCCAGATACATCGTCAATCCGAAGTGGAAGTCGGCTTCGTACTGACCGCTCGGATCGCGTCCGTTCACCGGATCTCCTCCCGCGTACGCGTAGAGGTTCGGCGAATCGACGTAGCCCATCGGATCCGGCGTCAGCCAGACGCCGTGCTGCACGTCATACCAGCGCGCGCGCACGAAGTTCTGCTGCGTGAGCGGCTCCTGGAACGGATGCGCGTGGAAGGCGCCGGCGACGATGAGCCGCTGCGGATCGCCGATCCAGGCATCGGCGCGCGCGGAGCCGAGCGCGTACAGCGTCGGGATGCGATAGAGATCGCGGCTGCCGCCGACCTGCACGAGCGACGTCACGCCGGAAAGCGACTCGCGCACTTCGACCGGCATCGCCGCGGTCGAATGCACCGGCATCGACTGCACCGCCCATGACGGCGCGGCGAGCACCGGCGCCGCGGCGCTCCACGCATCCGCGCGCAACGAAGACGTCACGCCGACGGACAACGCCACCGGCGCGATCGCGTTGCCGCCGACCGTCACCGGCGACGCGTCGACGAGCGCGTCCCACTCCGCTTTCGTCAGCGACCACTGCGCGGTCGCGCTGTTGCCGAGCGTGGCCACGCTGCTGCTGACGCGCAACGGCACGCCGGACGCGCTCACCGCCGCGAGCCGCACACCGTTCTGCAGCGTGCCGGCGTCGATGTCTTCCGTGGCGCGAAGCTTCACGGTGACGCCGGTGACGTTGCCCTGCGAGTCCTTCACCGTGTTGATCGACACGCGATCGACCGCGGCGCCGACGAGAACGGCTTCGTCTTCGCCGTATGCACCGGCCTGAATGCTGCGCGAGACGATCTCGCCGCCGGCGTTGAGCACCGTCTGCAGCGAGCCGGCGCCTGCTTCGTCGAAGACCGGATAGAGATGCGCGACGCTGTTGCCGTCGACGGTCGTGACTTCGATCGGATCGTCGTAGCCGATTCCGCCGTGCACGATCTGGCGGACCAGACCACCGTTGAGATCCGAGCTCGACGCATTGCTCGCGCCGGCGCGGAAGATCGACACCAGTTGATCGCTGACCGGATCCCACACGAACGTCGTCTCCGCCGGCAAAGCATCGGCGGCGAGGACCGAGAGTCGATCCTCGAGCTTCCAGTCGCTCTCGAGCGGAGCGAGGCCATTGCCGCGCAGCTCCGCGTATTCGGCGGTGCGGCCGACGATGCGATCGTTCCCGTCATACGCAAAGTGGACGCGACGCACCGACAGCTTTCCGTCGAGCGGCTTCTCCGTCACGAGGGAAAGCCGTCCTTTCCCATCGTACTGATAGGTGTAACGGCCATCGGCGCGACGCTCGCCGCCGGCGTACGTGAAGTCTTCGACCACATCGCCGCGCTGCACGCGATCGATCTTGTGACCGCCGCTCGCATCTTCGATGAACAGCATCGACGGCGGATCGGCCGGCGTCGGCGCGGTGCGCACGAGCGCGTTGCGGAAGTCGGCGGAGCTGAGGTCGTCCGTGTGCGGGGTGCTGCTTTCATCGACGCCGAGACTGGACGAGCGCAGACGGCTGCGCGCGTCGTAGGACCACTCACTGGCGCGCTCGCCGCCGGAGACGGCGAGCAACCGGGCACGGGCCTTCTGCGTGCCGTCGTACTCGACGACGGAGCCGGCCACGATCCTGCCGCCGACGCTCACCGCGAGCTGCTTCAGCAGCCCGTTGGCCGCGTCGTACGAGTAATCGCGCACGACGGACTGGCCGCCGGTGGTCGTGACGGTGCGGCGATCGGGCCGCATCGCATTGCGATAGGTGGCCTGCAGGAGGAGCGACGCCGCGCTGCCGCCGAACATCGTGCGCTGCATGCCGGTGACGTTGCCGAGGGCGTCGTGCGTCATCGTGATGGCGGCGGTCCAGGGACGGCTGCTGAGGAAGCCGCTGTAGGTCGGCATCGTGAACGACGCGCGTTCGCCGTGCTCGTTCCACGTGTGCGTCTGTTCGTAGCGATCGAGCGCCACGCCGCCGCGATATCGCGTTAGCGCGGTACGCCCCGGTTTGCCGTCGTAATTGAAGTCGCTGTACTCGAGCAGCGCGTCGGCGTTCTTCCAGCTCCGGACGCGGCCGGCGTCGTCGTACGCGATGTCATCGAGCACGGCGCCACCGTCGCCGGTGATCTGAATGACCTCGTTGAAATTGTTGTACGTGAACGTCTGCGTGCGTCCTTCGCGCGAGGTGATCGACTTCACGCGCGGACCTTCCCACGTGATCGTTTCGCTCGTGCCGTCCTTGTAGCGGATCACGAGCGGACGGCCGACGTTGTCGCTGGTGACCTGCGTCGCTTCGCTGGATGGATCGACGTAATTGTTCAGCGCACCGCTGGCCGCGTATCCGTACTGCACGGCATCGCCGCCCGGCAGCGACTCGTCCGTGACCGCACCGCGCGAATCGTAGTTGTACGTGTGCGTGCCGCGATTCGGCTGCGTCAGCGACGTGACGTTGCCGGCTTCATCGACCCGCTGGGACCAGCTCAAGCTGCCGATCGACTCGGCCACGACTTTCGCGCTCGTGTTGAACTGCAGCGCCGTGTCGTAGCCCGCGCCGCGTTCTTTCCGCTTCGACTGTTGCGGCAGTTTCCCGTCGTGTCCTGTCACCTCGGTGCCGCCATACTCCGAGGTCACGGTCGCGGCGCTGCCTTCTCCGTACGAGGTCGAGAGCAGGCGGCCGCCGGCGTCGTATTCGGACGATGCCGCGCGATCGCCGACGCTCATGCCGGTCGGACGCTGCGCGGCATCCCATGCGTACGCGACCTGGCGCACCTGCGATGAATCGACGGCGCTCATCGCCGACTCGAGCTCGCCGGCAGCCGTGAAGCCGAACGTCGTCTCGCCGATCTTCGCGCCACCGCGGTCGGTGACGATCATCCGCTCGGGATTGCCCCACGCATCGGATTCCACGGTCGCGCGCGTGCCATCGGGATAGATGCGGCCGACCAGACGGCCGTGCGCGTCGAAGGCCATGGCACTGGCGGTGAAGAGATCGCTGCGATAGACGATGTTGTCGTCGAGATCGTAGGCGGTGTAGAGATCGAGCGGGCTGCTGCCGGTCTCGGTGTGCACGTGCTGCACGCGTCCGAGGCCGTCGACCTTCGAGACCGTCGTCGCACCGCCAGGATAAGCGACGGTGGTCGTGCGGCCGGCCATGTCGTACGTGAACGTCGTGGTGGCGACGCCGATCCCGGCCACGTTGTCGACCGATTTCTCGAGAATGCGTCCGAGCGGATCGTATTTGTATTTCGTGGTGATGGTCGCGCCGCCCTGCTTGCGACGCGTCTCCGCGACGTTGCCGGTGGCGTCGTACTTCACTTCCTCATGCAGCGTCTCGCCCGGGCCGGCGACATCGGTGGAGATGGCGCGGCCCCACGCGTCGAGCGAGAGCGTCGTCGTGACGCCGCGCTCGTTCGTGACCACGCGCTGGTTCGCGCTCGGATGTTGAATGGACGTGCTGATGCCGCCGCCGCGATCGACGCGCGTCAGCAGGCCGCGCGCGTGCAGCGCGCCGGTGGCCGGCACGTGTGCGAACGTCGTCGAAACCGACTGCGCGCTGTTCACCGCCACGCGGCGCGCGTTCTGACCACCGCCGCCGGAGCTGGTGATGCTCTTGATGAGGCCATCGAAATCGCAGTCCTTGATGGCCTCGATGGCGTTCGCGATCGCGCGCGGATTGCGGTTGTTGCGATTGCCGTCGCCGACCATGATGGTCTTCTCGTCGCGCTTGATGGACTGGATGTAGGTGCCGGAGTTGTCGCCGCTCTGATACTCGTACTTCTCCGTGATCGCGCCGCCGGCGCCGCTCTCCGTACGCTCGCCGACGACGTAACCCGGCACCTGCGGCTGGACGTCTTTGTACGTGAACGTCGACGAACGGACACCATCGGTGGAAGCGGTTTCGAGATCTCCCTGCGCGTTGTAGCTGAACGAGAACTGCCGCGTGCGCGAGGAGGTCTGCGGCACGCCGGCGGTGAGCGTCTGCGGCAAAGAGCCGAGGGCGCCGCTCGCGGTGGTGACGTCGTTCTCGGCGATCGTCAAAAGGTGCGCGCGATCGCTCATGTAGTCCTTCGGCTGTTGCGTCAGGGTGTAATTGCGCACCTGCTGATAGGCGTCGGTGGTCGTCGCCTGCGTGGCGCTCGAGTAGGTGAACGTCGCGGTCTCGCCGGTGGCCCACGTCTGCCTGGAGGCGCGGTCGCGGAGCAGACCGCCGCTCAGGAAGTAATCGAAGGTGACGCGCGCGCCGCCGCCGCTCGCGACTTCGTGCGGCTCGGTGATCGTGTGCAGATTGCGCAGCTCGACCGAGTCGCTGTACCCCGAAGCGGCGAGATACGTGTACTTCACGGCCGGACGTCCGCCGTCCGTGTTCTCGACTTCCGGCAGGTCGACTTTCAGGAGCGTGCCGGTTGAGGAGTCGTACTGGTAGTCGATCCTGCGATCGCGCCAGTCGGTGACCTGACGCAAGAGACCAGGAAACGCTCCCTGCGTGCCGGCCTGCGCCTCGGTCCAGTAAGTCAGACGCGACGTGCGGTTGACCGGATCGACGATCGCGGCGAGACGTCCGTTTTCGTCGTAGATGTACTGCACGATGTTGCCGCTGCCCGGCACGTCGGGGGAGTAGTACTCGTCGAACTCGATGAGGATGCGGCCGTAGTCGTCGAACTCGGTGATGCGCACTTTCTGATCGATGAGCTTCCAGCCGCGCTGCGTGCGCGCGAGCCGCAGATAGAGACCCTTCGGCGCTTCGTAGCTGCCGTTCGCGTTGGTCTTGAAGCGCCAGACGTCGGCGCCGTCGCGATATTCGATGTCGCCGTTCGGCAGCGCGCGCAACCGGCGGAGCAGCATCGAGTCCCAACCCTGGCCGAAGACCGTGCCGCCGATGGTGCGCGAGCGATAGGTACGGCCGAACGCGACGTCGAAGCCGGCGCGGCCTCCGGTGTTGAGATCGACGGTGCTGGTCTGCATCTCGCCGGAGTGGAGGAAGAGCGTCTCCTGAATCATCCCCGCCGCGACCGGCGCGTTCTGCGCAGCGACGAGCACTTCGGGCGAGCGCACGGTGTCGGCCATGATGGTCGTGAACCGGCTGGTCATCCGATTGTGCTCGCCGAGGTATTCGTATGGCGTTCCTTCGAACACCGTGTCGTTGGTGAAGCCGGAGCCCTCGGGGCGCACGGAGATGAAGCGTCCGTTCGTCCAGAGCTCGTACACGTCATCCGCTTCGGTCTTGTTCTTCAGGAACTGCGGACGCTCGCAGGAGAAGCAGCCTGCTTCTTCTTTCTGTGCCGCGTTGAGCCCGTTCCAGTTGTACTGCTCGCTGGCGCGCGGATCGGCGATCGCGATGATCCACGGCGAGATGAAGCGGTTGTAGCCGCGCTGATGCTTCTGGCTCGCGGCGATCGATTCCGGGAGCACGCGTTTGAACCGGAAGTTCGACGCCGCGCGATCGCCCGTTTCGGATGAACCATCGCGGCGCTTGCGGCGCAGATGCGCGCGGGCCACGCCAGCCGGCGTCTGCTCGGTGACCGAGCCGGGCACGCGCTCGCTCTCGACCGCCATCCAGAGCTCATTCTGCGAACGCGTCATCGAACGCAGCATGTCGCCGGGCAGCCCCACTTCGAGGCGGAACGCGGCGATCGATGCGTTCTCGCGGCACGCGGTCTGGCCTTCGCCACACGGCGGCAACGCGCCGATCTCATCCTGCACTTTCTTCGTCGGTGCGATGCCGAGAGGCACGACGCCACCGATGTCTTTGAGACCGCCGAGATTCGCGAGCATGCGGATCGTCGGATCGACCGCGGAGACGACCTTCACCTCGCGCGTCGACATGTTTCCGCCGTAGATCATCCCGGTGCTGGCGTCGAACAGCGGCGGCAGCGAGCCGGAGGTGAGACCCGGCTCCGATTTCCAGATGATGCGCGGATCGTCCGCGCCGATCTCGTTCGGATCGGACGGCGTGCCGGCAATCGCTTTCGCCGCGGTCGGGAAGAGACCCGACGTCTGCTGGCCGCTGGCATCCCAGCGTTCGTCGATGCGCGACAGATCGATGAGCACGACACGGCCGTTGCGATCGGTGACCACGGCGGTGTTCGAGTCCGGCATCACGCGCACGCCGGCCGCGCCGCCCGGAACCCACAGCACATCGGCGATGTGCTCGTTCGCGAGCGGGAACTTGTTGCGCTGCTTCGGCGCGTGATCGATCTCGACCACGACCACGCCGAAGTCGAGCGCCGCGACGAGGAGGTAATCCTTGTACGCGTCGGTGTTCGGGATCGTGCCGCGCAGACCTTTCTTGTTCTGGTCCGCGGAGACGGTCCAGCCGACTTTGGCCATGTTCATCGTGTGCATGTAGCCGGATCCGCCGGCCGAGAGGATGGCGCCGCGCAGCGCCTGAATGCGCGCCGGCTCATTGCCCTGCGGGTAGCTCTGGAACACGAGCCCGGTCTGGCCGCGCTGATCGCATGTCGAGTCGTTGCTGCCGGGATCGCCGTTCTCGCGCGGCAGGTGAATCATGTAATCGAGCACGCCCTTGGTCGGGTGGTTGGCGTACACGTAGAGATCGCCGGCGGGATCGCCGCGCACCTCGACGTCGGTGTTGATGTAGTTCTCGCCGATGGCCCACAGCGGCGGATCGACGTTGCACCACTTCGGCAGCGTGCCGTTGTTGAGGAAGAGTTGTTCGCGAATGGCGCCGGAGCCGGCGGCGCCGGGGAGATCGTTTTCTTCGATCGCATTCGCGTCGTAGACGCCGACGCCGTAGCCGAGGTGCGCCACGACCGCGTACGTGTGCTCGTTGCGCGTGAGACGAAGCTTGTCGGTGGAGCGGGCCACGACGTTCGCGAACGTGGTGCTGCCGCCGCGCGGCGCATCGCCGGACCAGCGCATGTCCAGCGTGAGGTTCTCGAGCGTGATGCGCTGCATCGCGTAATCGCTGTTCTGGTACTGCGCGCTGACGGTGTAGGTGCGCAGATCGTCGAGCGGGAAGTCGCCGGTGGGGCTGACGCCGGGCGCCGCTTCGAACGCTTCGCGGTCGACGTAGTCTTCGACGTCGTCCTGCGTGACGACCTTGAGCCGGAACGGAATCGACTCCGGACGATCGGAGAGGATGGTGTTGCTCGGCAGACCGATCATCGAGCTGTAGCCGAGCTTCCAGTTGATGATGCTGGTGCCTCTCGCCGATGACGCGGTCGCCGTGCCGTTGACGAAGTCTTCGACGCGATACGAGCGCAGCACGCCGACGATGTTGAGATCGGCGGTCGTGTAGATGCGGTCGTGACGATCGATGGTGATCGCCTGCGTCTTGTACGCGGTGTTCGGCGGCCCGATCGTCTGCGAAAGCTGCGGCGCACTGCCGTTCAGTGCCGCGGGATTCGAGACGTCGTACGCGCGCAGGCCGCCGTCGAGCGCGGCCACGAAGAGCACGTTGCCGCTCGCATCCATGCCGCGCAGCGCCCCGGAGTCGGCCGCGCTGAACGAGCCCACTTTCCCCTGCGGCTTGCGCACGTGGAAGACGAGCGGGAGATCGGCGCCGCCGCCGACCGGCACGAGCGAGCCGTTCTGCTCTTCGGTGCCCTGTCCGAGCTTCAACCCAGCGCCACTGGTCGTGGTGTCGGTGAGCGTGCTCTTGAGCGTGAGCCGATAGACCGCCTCGCGCTGCAGCGCGCCGGGGAGCTGCACGTTGAGACGGCGATCGCCGGAGTCGGTGACGAAGCGCGCCTGCGCGGTGATGTCGGTGAAGACCGGATCGCCCGGGAACGGCGGCTCCGGCGCCTGTTCGAGCTTGAGGTGATCGTGCAGATAGGTATCGATGGCGTCGGCATCCTCGAGGTTCGTCCCGAGATGCAGCGGCTCATTGAAGACGACCGAGACCGGAAGGCCGGGATCGGAATCGGTCTGCTCGATGAGCAGCACGATGCGGTCGCCGAGTTTCCCGCCGAGCATCAGTGACGACGTCGCCGTGCCCGACGTCTGCGTACCGCGCTTCACGTTGAGCATCTGCACGCGGATCTTCGAGTCGAGCGGATCGTCGCTCGGCGTGACGGTGATGCTCTCGTTCGCGGCCCGCACGTTGAAGTTGCGGATCGTGCGGACGTCGACATTCTCGACATTGATGTCGAGCACCTCGACGCGGAACGGGCTCCCGAACACCGGATACGGTCCGCCATCGTTCTGCTGCGGCGAGGGAATCGAGACGATCGTTCCGGGCTCACCGGCGGGGATCGGATCGTAGGCGCGCTTGTAGGCCTGGAGACCGGTGGCGCGATCGATGCCGTAGACCGTGAACGGTTTTCCGGTGATCACCGGAATGACGCGCACGGGCCGCTCGAAGATGTGGATGTACGGATCGTAGTAGGACCAGAAGGTGTCCCACATGATGTCGTAGTTCTGCTGCTGTCCGTCGATCGCGGCCCAGCCGACGGCACCGCCCACCGGCACGCGAATGTCGAGAACCATGTAGCGGCCGGCCATGATCAGGCCGAGGAGGTACGCCTTCAGCTTGCGGCCGGTGAGCGTCGCGTTCGCGGCGGTCTTGAGATTCGTGCCGACGTTGCGCGCGGACTGCTCTTCTTCTTCGGTGGTCGTGAACCTGCCGCCTTCGATGCGCAGCAGATCCATGACCGCGAGACGCGGGCCGCGCACGCTCTCGCCTTTCCACGCCAGGAGGAAGTCCTTGCCGTTCGTGTCGAAGCCCGGCGGCACCGGCACTTCGATGTCGAGACGTTTCTTCGCCACTCCGTCGAACTGGATGTCGACGCTGGCGACGTATTCGTTCTCTGCTTCGACTTCCGGAATGTCGAGGAAATCCGCCTTCTGCGCCGTGTTGACGGTGACGATGGTCGGTTCGTCGAACGTCCCTTCCGGAACGACGACGGTGATGCCTTCCGGGGTCGTGAATTTCGTTTCGAGCGTCGGATTGGCGACGAAGCCGCGGCCGTCTTCGGTGACGAACGGAGTGAGCGGGAAAATCGCGGCGAGGATGCCGTTGCTGTTGATGATGCGCAGGTCGATGAGATCGGCCATCGTGACTCGGTCGCGCGGGTCGTCATCGCCGATGACGAACGAGAACGAGCCATCGCTCGCCGCGGTGGCCTGATAGCGAACGTGGAAGTCGCGCGTGCGGCGGACGGCCACGGCCTGCCAGTTCGCCGGAATGGCGCCGGGCAGGCCGGAGATGCGGGAGAGGCCGTTCGCATCGGGGATGGTGATGCGGATGCGCTCGCGATGGATCTCGGTGTTGAGCACGACCGCGACGGTGGTGAACGAATACGACGCGCCGCCGGTCAATGCGGCGCCGTTCGTGCCGCGAATGCTGTTGGCGATCACGACGAGATACGGCGTGCCCGGCTCGAGACGCTCGCCGGCGGTGAGGGTCCAGAAGACGCCGGTCGTGCCGTCCGCGGTGGCGCGGCCGCTCACCGGCGCGCCGGTGACGGCGTTGAGCACGCGGATCGAATCGTTCGTGATCGACGACGGATCGATCGACGGCGTGAACGACGCGCGGATGTTCGTGGTGAGGGCGACGTTCGTGGTGGTGCTGTTCGGCGTCAGCGTCGCCTGCGACGGCGGATCGCCGCGCAGCACGACCACGCTGCCGAGCAGCGGCGGCTGCGGCACGAGCGTGAGGTCGATACGGGTCACGGAGTCGGGCTCCACCTGCGCGGTGTGCGTGTAGGCGGCGCCGTCGCCGGTGGTGAGATGTCGCGGCACGAGCGTGAACGCCGCCGCGGGCTTCGCCGGCACGACGCTGTTGAAGATCCCGTCGATGCGCGTGAGCTCCTGCACGCCGAGAGGCGGCGCGGTGATGCGCGCGTCTTCGAGCAGACGTCCGGTCAGCTCGCGCATATGCAACGTTCCGGTTGCGTATGCAATCGGCCCCTCGGCGGCCAGCACGACATAGCGTCCTTCGCGAATCACACCGTCGACCGGCAGCACGGAACGATCGATCGACTTCGTGGTGAAACGGATGACCGGCGTCGACGTGCCGTCGACCGCCATCATCGGAACGGCGAGACGGAGCAGGCGCCCGTGCGGTGTGGCATCGAGCAGCTCCGCGAGAATCACCTGCGCGTTCGCCCCCGGCATCTTCGCCGCGTCGACGCGGAACGTCGCACGCGCGGGGACGAAGAGCTCGACGGCGGGAACCGCATCGGCGCTGCCGTCGCCGTCGAGATCCTGCGGCGCCGGCTGCGTCGCGCGTTGCAGCGCGAGCTGGAAGCCGCCGACGACGCGGAAGCCGGCCACCGTGCCGATCGCATCGAGATCGGTGGCACTCAACGAGGTCGCGGTCGCACGCAACGGCTCCGGAACGGAACCGGTCGGAATCTCGACTGACACCTTGTCATCCGCCGGCACGCGTCCACCCTCGGAACCGATCAGCGTTCCGCGATCGAGACGTCCCGGATACGGCAGCACGCGAATGTGCTCGAAGCCGACTTCGAGAACGACCTGCGCCGCTTTTGCGCTGGGTGCAAGGTGGAAATCGGCGATGCCGAGGTCGCCGGAGAGATTCCGATAGAGCAGCAGATCGGTGGCGAACGGAGGGTCGAGCAGACGCGAGCCATCGGCCAGCCGCAGATCCTCATCAATGTACGCTTGTACCGCGGTACCAGAAGGGAACGTCGCGCCGCCCGCCCCTTCGATGCGCAGCGTGGCCACGGCGCGGCCGGTGGGGAGAACGACCGGCGGATCGAGCTTGAAGTCTCGATCGACGAGCTCCGGCGCGTCGGCGCCGGCCGCCGGCACTCCTTGCAGCACATCGCCCGCAACAGGCAATGGCGGCGCGGTCAGGCCGGGTGCTTTGTCGGGATAGACGAGCGCGTACGAGCCCGGCGCGTCGATGGCGATCGAGGCGCGGCCGTCGGAGGCGATGTTCACGACGGCCTGCAGCACGCGCCACTCGTCGCGCGCGCTGTCGTAGCGCACGGCGCTGAGGTTCTGCGCGGCGGTCGCGACTTCGCCGGCCACGGTATGAAACGTGAGCGTGGCGGCACCGAGGGTGGTCGCGTTCTGCGCGTCGATTTCGGCGGAGGCATACGATGACCAGCCGAGGGGCAGCAGACCGGTGAGGGCCTGCGCGCCGACAGCGGTGAGAGAAATGTTTGCGCCTGGTGCAAGTGACGGAATCGTCAGCTCGACCGGCTTCGTCACGGCCGTGTCGCCGCCGTGCGTCAGCGTGAGCGGCGCGCCGCTGGCCGGCTTCGCGTCCCCGCGCAGCGTCAAGCGGATGTCGATCGGAATCACTCCCGCGCCCGCGGGAACGATGATCTCGCGCCACACCGTCGTGTGTCCCGCATGCGAGGCGCGAATCGTGTGCGCCCCTTCGGGCACGCGCGCGAGATAACGGCCGCGCGCATCGGTGGTCGTCGTGATCGGCGCGGGCGACGCGACGTCGACGGCGATCGTGGCATTGGCGAGCGGACGTCCGGTGGTGGCGTCGTAGACTTCGCCCGAGAGGAAGCCGGCGCCGTTCGTGCTTTCGGACGAGTCACCGCCGGTCGCGAACTCCTGCGCGTACGGCGTGAGCAGCTTGTTGCCGGTGACATCCTCGATTGACGTCCCGACCGTGAGCGTGAACGTCTTCGCGCGCAGATCGCTCGCCGGCGTCACGACGACCGCGTTGTTCGAAACCGAAGCGGTGCCGCCGACCGTCGAGCCATCGGTGAGCGACAACACGATCGACGAACCGACGCCGACGGTCGAGGCCTCGATCGCCTCGGAGAAGCTGATCGACAGCGCGTTCGCGTTGCGATCGAACGTGGCGTTGAGCACCTGCGGTCCACTGCAGTCCACGCGGACCGTCAGCTCCGCCGCCGGCGAGAGGCTGCCATCCGATCCGACCGTGCGCACGCGAATGAGCGTGAAGCCCGACTGCCCGCTGAGCGGATAGGTGAACGCGAATTTGCCGGTCGTATCGGCCGCGGTGGTGAGCACCAGCGCACCCGATTCGAGACGAACGCGCGCGGCGGGCGAAGCGGTGCCGCGCACGGTGAGCGACTGGCCGCAGACCGCGTCGCCGATCGCTTCGACGACCGGTGCGCTGGCCGCTGCCGAGGAAGCGACGGTGAAGCTCGAGGCGAAAGCATTCGCGAGCGGCGTGCCGGCGAGATTCTTCGCGGCCGTGCTGACGCGCATCGTGTAGCGCATGCCGCCGGTGAGGAGCGTGGCCGGCGCAAACGTCGCCACCTCTCTGTCGACGAACAGCGTGCCGGAGAGCGGCGCACCGTTCGCGTCTTCGAGGCGGAACGCACCACCATGCAGCGTGGCCGCATCCATCGGCTGCGAGAAGAGGACGAGCAGCAACGCACCGCCATCGACTTCGACGGCGTCGTTCGCCGGGAACGTCTCACGCACGACCGGCGCATCGACGAGCTGCGTGACGAAGATCGTCGACGCGGCGCTGGCTCCGCCCGGCTCCGTGACGCGGGCCACGACCGGCGTGATCAGGGTCGAGAAGTTCGCGGTCGCACTGAACGTGTTGCCGTTGATCGCGGCCGCGCTTCCGTTCACATCGACCGTCGAACCGGCCGCGCCGCCGAACGTGCCGCTGACCTCGAACGTGCTGCTGCCGCCGGGGAAGTAGGACTGATTCGCGGGCGAGGTGATGGCGATGCTCGGCGAGCCGCTGACGAGCTTCACCACGATCGCGGCGGTGGCCTGGCGATTGAGGCGGTCGCGGCCGGTGACGCGCAGCGTCTGCTCGCCGCCGGCGAGCGGCACGTCCACCGCGCTGAAGGAGCCGGTGGTATCGCTGAATCGTTCCGTCGTGGCGCCGACGGTCTGCCCGCCGCTGAGATTCGTAACCGTGATGGTTCCAGGATCGAGATTCGAATACGTGCCGCCGACGGTGATGCGATTCACGCCGGTGGTGGTGTTCGCTCCCGGCGACGAGATCGAGAGCGACGGCAGGTCTTTCTCGTACGTGCCACGGCGCGAGGCGGTGGCGGTGCGTCCGGCGGCATCGCGACCGTGCGCGACGACGATGTTCAACCCGTCGCTGAGATGCACGCCGTTCGCGGTGAAGGTCGAGCCGTTGATCGTGGCCGGCGTGCCGTTCACGTCCGCGCTGACGACGCCGGCGCCGATGGTTCCGCTTACCGCGATCGTCTCCTGCGCGGTGATGAAGTCTTCGCTCGGTGAGGTGATGGCGATCGACGGCTGGCCGGTGACGCGTTGCAGCGTGAGCGTGGCGGGCGTGCCGGTGGCGGCGCCGTTCGCATCGGTGCACTGCACGGTCACGACGTTCGCCCCTTCGTTCGGCAGTTCGACGTTCGCGCTGAAACCGCCGTCCGCGACGAGCGCGGCGACGCCGTTCACCTTCACGCCGATCGCGCCGCCGGAGCGGCCGGCGAGCGTGGTGCGATTCGCGAGCACGACCGAGTTGTCGGCCGGGTCGAAGCCTTCCAGGCGGCAGTCGGCGCTCGCGGTGGCGGTGCCGATGAACAGCATCCGCTCGCTGCGAGCCTGGTTGCCGGCGCGATCGTGCGCGACCGCGACGATCGAATGGCCGCCCACGGCCGTGACCGTCGACGGCAGTGCCGTCTGCAGCGTGCCGTCAATCGTAACTTCCGTGGTTACACTTCCTCCGCCGTCGCTCGCGCTGGCGTCGATGATCGCCTGCGTGGCGAAGCGCGCGCCATCGGCGAGCGGCGCGTTGCTTTCGAAAAGGACCAGCGACGGCGGGGTGAAGTCGGCGGTGACATGCGTCGTGGCCGCGGTGATGAGGCCGTTCGTCGCCGTGGCCGTGGCGGTGATGCTGTTTTCCCCTTCGGTGAGCGCGTAGCCGGCCACGCGGAACGCGCCGGTCGGATCGACGTCGACGTTCCGCGTGCCGACCTTCACGGTGGTGCCGCGGCCGACGGTGAGCAGGCGGCCGAGAACATCGGTGCTCGGACGATTGGTCAGCGAGTGATCGGGCGGGTACGTGAGGATGATGCCGCTGCCGGCGTCATCGCGCGTGACGATGATGCTGGCCCGTCCGCCGTTGCCGGCCGCATCGCGCGCGGTGACGACGATCGGACTCGGTCCGTATTCGAGCGGCAGCTCGATCGCGTAGGCGCCGCCGTTGCCGATCGTGACGGGCACGCCGTTCGCGAGCGCGGCGATCGCATCGCCGACGCTGCCGCGTACTTCGACGCGATCGCTTTGAACCGATGCGCCATCGAGCGGAGCGGTGATGGTCACGACCGGCGCGGTGCGATCGATCGTGAACGTCGCCTGGGCGCTGCCGCTGTGGCCGAGGTCATCGGTGGCGGTCGCGCTCAACGTGTAAGCGCCGTCGCCGGTGATGGTCGTGCCGGTGGTGAACGGCGCACCGTTCAGCGTCGCCACGATCGTCGCCTGCGCACCGCCGGCCGTGCGGATGACCGGCGTGACCGCGCGATTGAAGAGCGCATTCGCCGGAATCGGCGAACCGCTCTCGAGGATCTCGACCGGCGGCGCGGCGGTGCGGACGATCACGCTGTATTCGGTGGTGGCGCTGTTGCCGGCGTGGTCGCTGACCACCAGCGTGAAGCGGTTCGTTCCTTCGACGAACGGCACGCCCGCGATGCTGAACGCCTCGCCACTGAGTGTTGCGGCAAGCGTCGTTCCTTCGATCCGAATCGACGCGGTATCGGCATCGGTGCGACCGCTGATCGCGGTCGGCAGCGAGCCGAGCGTGGCGCCGTGCGCGGGCACCAGCTCGCGCACGCCGGGAGGAGTCGTGTCGATGGTGAAGCGGATCGTCTTCTCCGCGGCGTGTCCCGCGCAGTCGGTCGCGTTCACCACCAGCGCGTGCGCCCCTTCGGCCGTGATCTGCGTCGATGAAATGTATGGCGTACCATCCAATGCGGCGGTGACGCTGACGTTCGCATCGGCGTCAGTGGCACGGGCGAGCAGCGAGACCGCGTGGTTGAGCAGCGTCGCGGTGAACGCCTCCCCGCCGCTGGTCACTTCGATGACCGGCGCGGTGCGGTCGATGATGACGCGGCGCGAGAGCGACGTCGCATGGGCCGATGCGTCGCGGGCCTCGACGGTGAGCAGCGCCTTCCCTTCCTCGGCCGGAATGCTCGCGGTCCAGGCATTGCCGGTGACGGCCGCGTTCATGCTCTGCGTGCCGAGCGTGACCTTGATGACGTCGAGGCGCGGATCGGAGACGGTGCCGCTGACCATCAGCATCGACGTATCGACGCAGGCATCCTCGGCCGGCGTGTTGATGGTCAGTTCCGGTGCGCGTGTATCGACCTCGAGCCGGATCGTCGCGCTGCCGCTGTTGCCGGCGCGATCGACGCCGATGGCGACGAGCGTGTTCTCTCCTTCGAGCAACGCCGCATCGATCGTGAAGATCCGCGAGACGGGATCGACCGCCGCAGCGATGCCATTCACGGTCACGGCGATCGCGTCGTCCGAGCCGCCGGCGATGGACGCGCGCGCGGTGGTGAGCAGCGCGCCGTTCTGATGCGAGGTGAAGGAGATCACCGGCGCGGTTTTGTCGATCGTGAACGGAAGCGGTCCCGACGTCGCGGTCCAGCCGACTTCATCGATCGCGTTGACGACGAGGAGGTGCTCCCCTTCGACGACGATCGGCGTGCCGAGAATGTATTCATTGCCGTCGAGCGTGGCGGTCGTGACGACGGCGCCGAGATCGGTTGCACTGGCGGTGGCAATGACGTCGCGACGGAAGAGCGTACCGGCCACGAACGGCGCGCCGCTTTCGAGCACGGAAATCTGCGGCGGCGTCTTGTCGATGAGGAAGCGCAGCTGCGCGGTGGAGATGTTGCCCGGCGCGTCGACGGCACGGACGAAGAGCGTGTGCCACCCTTCGCTCGCGACCGGCGTGAGCGTGGTGTACGCGGCTCCGTCGAGCGTGGCGGTGTACGTGACGGTCGAGAGCTCGTCGGTGACGCGGATGTCGGGAACGGCGTCGCGATTGAATTTCGCGCCGTCGGCGATGGCGTTGCCGGACTCGAAGATGCGGATGATCGGACCGCCGTGATCGACCGGCGATTTCGCGTAGAGATCATCGACGTACGCGTCGCCCTTCACCGCGGACCAGATGCCGATGCGGCCGCTGGTCAGACGCGAGACCGAGGCGTCGACGGCATCGATCGCGAACGTGGCCGGCTCGGTTTGTCCGTCGAGCCAGAAGCGCGCGCGAATGCGTGTGGCATTGCCGGCGTCATCGACCTGAATGACGAAGCGGTACCACTGGTTCGGCGTGAGCGGGACGTTGCTGTCGACGGTGCCGGCCGGCGTGCCGCCGCCGAAGCCGAAGAGCTGCATCGTCAGATTGGCCGACGACGGCTGCGACCACAAACCGATGAGGTAGTAGCGATCGACTTCCGGATACGAAGAGAAGAAGGTGAGGCCGATGCGCGTGTCGGCGTTCGTGCGCAACAGGCGGCCGCGATATTCGAAGCGTCCCTCTCCGGCGAAGAACTTCGTCGTGAGGGTCGAGAACGTACCGATGCGCGGGTTGTTGCCTTCCGGCTTGCCCGAGCTCTGCTTCGTTCCGTAGACGACGTTGCCGCTGGTCAGCGGATCGGGCCACGTTTTGTACAAACCGTTCGCGGTGGGATGCGGGCTACCGACCGAGGTATCGACCCATCCAGGCGGATTGGATGGTGTGCCATACGATTGGAACCCATCCGAATACGACACCTCGGGCGGAGCCTGCGCGAAGGCGGACGCCGTCCAGAGCAGGAGCGTTGCGGCAAACGAAACGGCTCTTCTCATTCTCATTCCTGGGGCCTGACGATCGTGTGTACGTGGTTCTCACCGGCCACGTAGGTGCCGCTGCCGGACACCTCCACGTCGGTGATGTTTCCGGTGACCTTGATGGTGTTGGTGATGAACGGCGCGGTCTTCGAGGTGACGTCGATGACCGTGAGTCCCGGGCCGCCGGCATCGGCGACGACGAGGTAGTTCGAACCGGCGAGGGAGAGCCCGCGGGCGATGCCCGGCGTGTCGATGATCGACTTCACGGTGGGCGTGAACGGATTGGTCAGGTCGACGATGGCGATGCCGGCCTCGCCGCCGGCGAGGTAGAGCGTGCTGCCGTCGACCACGCCGTCGAACGCATCGAAGTTCGGGATGTCGACATCGGCGATCTTCACCAGCGCGTTGATGTTCGTCCGATCGACGACCACGACGTCGTGGCCGACGTTGCCCGGCTTGTCGCTCGTGAACATCACGAGGTACGACGTGCCGATGGCCACCATGCCGCGGTAATTGAGACTGCCCGGTCCGAGGCCCTGCGAGCGCACGAAGAGCGGCGCGGCGGGATTGGTGACGTCGTAGATGTGCACGCGTCCGTCGTTGAACCAGTCCTTCTCGGCGGTGAAGGCGTAGTTGCCGCTGAGCGCGATCGCCCCTTCCTGGCCGGGAGGATTCTGGTTGCTGGCCAGCGCCACCGGGAGCGCGGGATCGCTGAGATTCATGACGCCGATGCGATCGCCGACGAGATAGGCGTAGTTGCCGGAGATCGTGACGTCGAACAGACCGCCGAAGTTGAGCGCGACCGACTGCGGCGTCTGCCCCTGCTTCAGGTAGAAGATGCGCGCGGACGGCGTGGTGATGTCGGTGCCGGCGAGCGAGCCGGTGGTGGCGATGGTGTGCGTACCGTTCGACGCGATGCGCCGCGGTTTGAACCAGGTGTCGCCCCCGCCGAAGATGTAGTTCGCGACGTACGTGCTGGTCACGCCGTACGTCGGCACGAGGTTGCGCGTGGTGGCGCGGCCGGCCGCATCGGTGATGGTGAGCGTCAGCTTGTCGCCGAGAGACGCGGCGACGTCGACGGAGAACGAACCGTCTGCATTCACGGTGACGCTGTTCGACGGAACGTTCGTCCTCGTGTTGGTCGCGTAAGCGGTGAGCGGCTGAATGCCGGTGGCCGCGCGCGCGGCGCCGTTGACGGTCGTGCGCGTGAGCGTCGGACTGGTCGAGAGCAGCGACTCGTTGAGCATCGGCGGCAGCGCGACGTTCGAGATCGCGGTGAGACCGAGCTCGCTGGCGACGTACATCGCGCCGCGGCTGAGCGACACGTCGTACGCGTAACCCGGCACCGCCTGCGAGCCCATCTCCACCGGCGACGCTCCGCCGACGTCGATGAGACTGACGCCGTTCGATCCGTTCGCCACCGCGAGCCACGAGCCGGCGATCTCGAGATTGCGCGCGGCACCGACCGACGGAATGATCGAGACGAGCGACGGCGCCGCCGGCGTCGTGAGATCGACGATGGCCACACTGCCGGCCGCACCGGCGATGTAAATCCGGTTGCCGAGCACCTCGGCGCGCGTGCCGTCGAAGTTCGGGATATCGAGCTCCCCGACTTTCTTCAGATTGTGCAGATCGCGACGATCGATGACGAAGACGTCGCGGCCGACATTGCCCGGACGATCTTTGCTGACGCCGATCAGATAGTCGGTGCCGTACGCAACGAGATCGGCGAAACGAAGGCCGGAGATGCCGAGACCCTGCGAGCGGATCCAGAGCGGATTCGACGGCGTGGTCACGTCGTAGACGTGAATGCGCGAGTCGTTGAACCAGTCCCACTCCGCCGCGAACGCGTAGCCGTCGACGATCTCGAGCACGCTCTCGTCGCCCGGCGGGTTGTTGTTGTTCGCGTACGCCGGCGTCGAGTTCGGATCGTTGAGATTCAGCGTGACCAGACGATTCGCGGAGACATACGCCCAGCCGTTCTTCACGACGACGTCGAACACATTGCCGCCGCCGGTGGCCACGGTGCGTTTGTAGATCGGGTTGCCGGCCTCGGTGACGTCGAACAGCACGAGCTTGTCGGAGCTCGCGGGCGCGGGATGACCGGCCACGACCAGATGATTGCCATCGGCCGAAACCGTGCGGGCCATGAAGTTCGTGTCGGTCATCGCGGCGGTGATGAGGACGTGACGCACCTGCGTGCCGAACGGCACCACGCCGAGTGCGATCGGTCCGGAGACGCGATTCACCGCGTCGATGGCCTTGATGGTGATGGCGTCGTTCGCCTCGGCGGTGAGCTGCGCCACGAAGCTGCCGTCGCTCTCGACGTCGGCCTCGGTGCTGACTCCCGTGCGCGTGTTGCGCAGCTCGACCGTCAGCGCGCCGTATCCGAGGATCGACTGCGCGGCGCCGGTGATCGTGGCGGTGGAGAGACCGTCGCCGGAGAGCGTGATGCGCGTGCGATCGATGAGCGGCTGCGTGCCGAGTCCATCGATCACCGCGACCCCGATCTCGTTGGCGATGTAGAGCGTGTCGCCGTTGAACGCCGCGTCCCACGACGAGCCGGTCACGAACTGCGTGCCGAGCACGACCGGCAGCGGCGACGGCGACGCATCGAGGAACGACGTGCCGGTCGTCCCGTCCGCAACAGCGAGGAGCGCGCCGGAGCCGGCGATGCCGCGCGGGCTGCCGGGCGTCTGCACCAGCCCCTTCAACACCGGCGCGGACGGATTGGTGAGATCGACCACCGCCACCGACGTTGCGCTGGTGACGTAGAGCGTGTTGCCGATGACCTTCGCCTGGAAGGCGTCGAAGTTCGCGATGCCGAGGTCGGTGATGCGTTTGAGGTTGTTGATGTCGCGACGATCGATGATCGTCACGTCGCGATCGATGTTGCCCGGACGGTCGTAGCTGATGGCGATCAGGTAGTCGGTGCCGAAGGCGACGAGATCGGTGAAGCGGAGGCCGCTGATGCCCATGCCCTGCGAACGCAGCCAGCGCGGCGCGCTCGGCGTGGAGACGTCGTAGATGTGAATGCGCGAGTCGTTGTACCAGTCCCACTCCGCGGTGAAGGCGAAGCCGTCGATGAGCTCGATCGTGCTCTCGTCACCCGGCGGGTTGTTGTTCGCAACGTACGACGGCGTGGAGTTCGGATCGGCCAGATTGAGCAGCACCAGACGATTCGCGGCCACGAAGGCCCAGCCGTTCTTCACCGCCACGTCGAAGACGTTGCCGGCGCCGGTGGCGAGCGTGCGCTCGTATTGCGGGTTCGCACGATCGGTGACGTCGTAGACGACGAACTTGTCGGACGTGTTGACGTTCGGATAGCTCGCCAGCACGAGATCGTTGCCGTCGGTGGCGACGTTGCGGGTCATGAAGTTCGCGTCGGTCATGGCCTGCGTGATGACGACCGTGCGCGAGGTGGTGCCGAACGGAACGCGGCCGAGCGGCAGCGGGCCGTTGACGCGATTCAGCGAGTCGGTGGCCTTGATGGTGAGCGTGTCGTTCGCGAGACCGCTGAGCGTCACGACGAACGACCCGTCGCTCTGCACCGTGCCGGTGCCGTCGACGCCCGCGGTGGTGTTCGCGATCACGATGCTGATCGCACCGCTGCCGCCGTTGATCGCCTGCGCCGCGCCGGTGACCGTGACCAGCGGGCCGGTGAGACTCACGCTGATCTTCGCGAAGTCGATGGCCGGCGCGATCTGCACCGGTACGAGCGCGAGACCGAGCTCGTTCGGAACGTAGAGGTACGGGCCGACCGTGGTGACGTCGTACGCATTGCCGGTGACGGCGTTCGTGCCGACGTGCTGCGGCGCATTCGGATCGGCCACGTTGACCGTGGCCACGCCGCTCGCGCCCGCGGCCGCGAAACCGTCGTTGCCGATCACGGTCACACCCGGCGCGGGGGCCGGAATCGTAACCGTTCCGGTTACACGCGGCGCGGTGATGGTCGAGAGATCGACGACCACGAACTGCGCGCCCGACTGGCTGCCGACGTAGAGCTTCGTGCCGGCGATGAAGCCGCGGAACGCATCGAGGTTCGGGATGTCGATGTCGGTGACGCGCTTGAGGTTGTTGATGTCGCGACGGTCGATGATGCTGACGTCGCGGCCGATGTTGCCCGGCCGGTTCGGCGAGAGACCGATCAGGTAATCGCTGCCGTAGACCAGGAGGTCGGTGTAGTTGAGACCACTGAGACCGGTGCCCTGCGAGCGCACCCAGCGCGGCGCGCTGGCGGTCGACACATCATAGATATGGATGCGCGAGTCGTTGAACCAGCTCACCTCGGCGGTGAACGCGTAGCCGCCCGAAACGGCGATGGCGGTTTCGCTGCCGGCCGGATTCGCGGAGGCGATGGTCGGCACCGATGCCGCGTCATCGAGCTTCAACGTGGCCAGACGGTCGCCGGCGATGATGGCCCAGCCGTTCACGACCGCCACGTCGTACACGGTGCCGACACCGATGTTTACGGTGCGGAGGAACGTCGGACGGCTGACGTCGTTGAGACTGAGCGCGACGACGTTCGGACTCGAACCGTTGCTGCCGGCCGGATAGCTGGCGATGGCCGCGAACGCTCCGTCGCGCGCGATCGTGCGCGGCATGAAGTTCGCGTCGACGCCCCACGCGCTCTTCGCAATCTGCGACGGCACCGGCGTTCCCTGCTCCAGCGTGCCGATCGTGAACGTCGCCGATGAAAGCGGATAGACGTTCGCATCAGTGGCCCACAGCGCGATCGTGTCGCCCGCTTCTCCCTGCACCGGAATCGCGAACGAACCGTCGGCGATGGCGTTGGCGAAGTAGATGTTGCCGCTGCGCAGGTTCTTCGCGCGCATCACGATCGGTGTGTCGATATCGTTGACGGCGCCGGCCGCACCGACTACCGCGGCGCCGGTGGCGGTGCTCTGCAACGTCACGCGGCTCACGTCGAGCGCGGGCGGATCCTGGTTGTTGCCGGTGATGGTCGAAACCGCGTCCTTGTCGATCGTGGCGATGCTGCTGAGCATGTCCATCGTGTCGATGCGCGCGTTGCGCAGGCGGATCGTGTCGAAGAGATAGCGGCCGCGCAGTGCATCACCGGCATTCGCGAACGCCGCGGAGCCGCTCAGGCGGAGCGTCTTGTCGTCGTTGCCGGAGATCGTGCGGGCGTTCGCGCGGTCGTACCGCACGATGGCCTGCACCCCTTCGAGTTGATTCTGCGCGGGGAACGCCGCATTCGCGTCGCGCAGCGTGTCGGCACCAACGTCGGTGACGGTCGCATAGCCGACCGCGAGCAGACGCGTGGTGCGCGGCGTGGCGCGCGTGCCGTTGTCGACGAGCAGCGAGCCGTGCTGCTGCGCATCGCTCTTGAGGAAAACGGTGCCGGGCGCGCCGACGGCGTTGGCGTTGTTCGCCTGCTGCGCGACGGCGGTGATCTTCGCATCGGCGATGCTCTTGTTCGCGTAGTAGACCGCGACGCGACCGCCGCCACCCGATGCACCGGACGTGTTGATGCCGCCGTCGGCGTGAATCTCGCCCGCCCCTTCGAGCGTGTCGGCGTCGATGCGGATGCTGCCGCCGGCGCCGGACGGATCGCTCGCTTCGCCGTTGGCCAGAATCTTTCCATCGAGCGTGATGCGCGACGCGGTGATGCGCGCCACGCCACCGCCCGACCGGCACGGCATGCAGGTGGTGGAGGTGTTGAACGAGCCCGCGCCACCCGGCGTGCTCGGGTTGAAGAGCGAGCCGTAGGTGGCGGCGATGTTGCCGGTCCAGAGACCGCCCTGGCCGCCGTGGCTGCCGGCGGTGTAGACCGCGGAGCCGCCGGCGAGCGTCGGCTTGCCGGTCAGCGGATCGTATGTGTAACCAACACCGTTACTCACTCCGGTCAGACCGCGGCCGGTGACGTCGATGGCGCTGGTGGCGTCGATGGTCAGCGTCTGCGCGACGTCGACGATCAGTCGATTGATGGTGGTGGCGTTGGCGCGGCTGTGCGTGAGCGTGGCCGCGCTGCGCAGCGTGAGATTCGGAACGACGACCTTGCCGTTCACTTCGACGAAGGCGTTGCTCTCGATCGTCACGTCGCTCGCCGACTGCACCGACGTCGTGCGAATCACGCCCGACGTGCCGCCGGTGAACGACGTCGCGGAGAGCGCGCTCGATTCGAGCGTGGCCAGACCGCGGCTGGTGATGCGATCGGTGCGCACGACGCCGCGATACGCGGTGCCGGCGGCGACGTTGACGTTGCCGTCGAGCGTGACGCTCGTGGCCGTGCGCGCGGTGATGCCGTGCGTGGCGATGACGTCCCCGTTCGCATCGAGGAAGTCGAGTGACGTTCCTTCGACGTCGAACGGCACGGCATTCGACAGCGTGACTTCGCTGCCGTTCACCGAGACGACCGTTCCGCTGCCGGCGTTCACGAGCGTCGTGACGCGCTGCGGCGTGCGGGAGAGGTTGTCGACGATGATCTCGCCGCTGTTCTCGAGCAGGCGCCGCACGTAGATCGTGCCGGGTGCGCCGACGGCGTTGGCGTTGTTGGCCTGCTGCGCGGCCGCGGTGATTTTCGCGGCCGGCAGAGAAAGCGTCTTCGTGTAGAGCGCGACGCGACCGCCGCCGCCCGCCGCGCCGCTGGTGTTGACACCGCCGTCCGCGCGAATCTCACCGCCGCCGCGAATGGCGTCGGCGTCGATGCGAATGCTGCCGCCGGCGCCCGACGGATCGGCGACGAGGCCGTTCGCCAGCACGGTGCCGTCGACGTGCAGCAGCGGCGTGGTGAAGCGGATGACGCCGCCGCCCGGACGGCACGGATTGCACGTCTGTCCGTTCCCCGCCCCCGCGCCGCCCGGCTCGTTCGGATCGAAGATCGAGCCGTATGGCGCCGGCACGACGCCGCTCTGCCAGAGCGCGCCTTCGCCGCCGTGGCTTCCGGCGGACCAGATCGTGGCGCCGCCGGTGAGCGTCGGCTTGCCGGTGGCGCGGTCGTAGGTGTACGCCACGCCGCCGCTGTTGCCGGTGATGCCGCGGCCGGTGGCATCGATCGAGCCGGTGCACGAAACGTAAACCCCGTTGCTCGCGGTGAAGGTGAGGCGGTGCACGGTGGTGAGATCGGTCGCGGGATGCGTGACCTTCGCGCCATCGAGCACGATCAGTTTGTCGAACGTGTGCGCGCCGATGATCGTCAGCGTGCCGCCGCGCACGAGCACGACCTGGTTGTCGTACGACGTGTCGGTGTTCGTGATCGTCGCATCGGCCGTGACCACGCGCGGCGTGCCGCCCATCACGGTGAAGAACGTCCCGATGCTTTCGCTGAGGCCGGCCGCGTTGGTGGCGACCGCGCGCACGTTGTAGACCGCGTCCGCAATCGCGTCCGCCGGAATCGCGAACGTCCCTTCGTAGTGATTGGCGAGGCCCGAGACCGCGGTGGCGGTGATCGGCGCCGTCGAATCGTTGACGAAGAACTCGACCTTCTGAATCCCGTTCGAGGCGTTGCCGACCGTGTTGCCGATCGCATAAACGCGGAGCTTCGCGTTGTACGACGCGGGATACTGCATGCCGTTCGTCGAGCAGACCCACGCGATCGACGGCGCATTCGGATCGGTGTTCGGCTGGATGCGAATGCTGATCGACGGATTGGCGGTGTTGCTCTCGTAATCCTTCGCGATCACCGTCAGCGGCAGCGTGACGATGTCCGTGCCGTCGACCGCGGGAACCGGAAGCGTGGCGATGTAGTCGTTTCCGGACTTCGTGAGTGCCACAGGGACGCCGTCCCCGATCTGCACGAACACATCCTTCACGCCAACCTCGGCATCACTGACCGCGGCCCGCACGCTGATGTTGTTGCCCGTTCCTTCGTTGAAGAGCGCGTTCGGCGCGGGCGAGGTGATGGTCACGCTCGGCGCCACGCTGTCTTTCAGGATCTGCACGATCTTCTGTTGCGTGGCCGCCGCGCGATTCGGGAAGCCGTCTTCGACCACGAGGTCGAGCGTGAGCGGCTGACCGCCCGGCGTGGTGATCGGGACCGTGACGTCGAACGTCTTGCCGATCACCGGCTGCGACGTCGGCGTGAACGTCTGCGTCGACGGCGTGCCGCCGCCGATCGTGCTGGTGAAGGTGATCTTCGTGACCTTCAGATCGTCGTGCGCCGAAACGGCGGTCGTGACTTTCTGCCCCGGATAGATCGAGGCCGGAAGCGGATCGAAGGCATCGATGACCGGAGCCGCATTCGCGACGACCGTGAATGCCGCCGGCGCGAGTTGCGCGCCGCGGCCGGCACGATCGCTCGCGCCGAGCGTGAGCGTCGCCGGACCGGCCGCGGCATCGGCCGGAACCGCGAGCTGAATCTGCGACGACGGTGTCGCCGAAGCGGGGTAGAGCACGTACGCGTCGACGCGATTCGGCGTGACCGGCGTCCATGCGAGCGTGACGGCACCGACGCCGGCGTACGACGTCGCGGTGTAACTCACGCCGAGCGTGCCGCCCTGCACGACACTGCCGTTCTCCGCGGGAGTGGTGGTGAGCGTGAGGAGCGGCACGTCATTGCGCAGCACGAGCGCGCCGGTGGCATCGATCGCAACGGCGCCGCGGTCATCGATCGCGCCGTTCACGTCGAGTGCGGCATCGGCGCGCACGAGCGCGCGCGGACCGATGATCATGCGATCGAAATGCAGTTCGCCGGAGAGCGGCGTGGCGCGCGTGAGGTGCGCGTTCGTCGCGTAGCGATCGTCGATCGCGGAGATCACCAGCTCGCCGAGCGTCTGGCCCGGACGACGAATGTAGATCGTGCCGCTGCCGCCGCCGAGGTAGCTGGCGACGTTCGAGGAAGTGTCGTTGCGCCCGCCGCGCGACTGCAGTTGCAGGCCCGCGGTCTCGACGTCGAAGCGTTCGCTCGCGAGCACGGCCACGCGACCGCCGCCGGCACCGCGCGAGACGTTGCTCTGCGCGTTGTCGTCGCCGCCGTTCGCGGTGATGCGCGCGGACACGCCGGTGAGGAACTGCGCGGCGTCAATGAGAATCGAGCCGCCGGATCCGGAGTTGCCGTCGCCGAGCTGCGGGCTGCCATCGGCGCGAATCGCGCCGGCGATCGACAGCACGTTGCCGGTGATGCGAATGGCGCCGCCGCCGTTGCCGCCGGCGCTGCTCGTCGAGACGCCGCCACCGCCGCCCGTACCGAGATCGGTCGGACTCGCGATCGAGCCGTACGTCGCGTTCGTGACGCCGGCGTTCATTTCGCCGCCGATGCCGCCGTGCGATGCGGAGGCATACGTGGACGGACCACCTTCGGCCGTGTTGCCGACGGTGCGTCCGCGCATGTCGTTGTTCTTGTTGCCGCTGCCGTCGGCGCTCACGCCCCAGCCGCCGAGGTAACCGCGGCCGGTGACGTCGATCGAGGAGGCGCAGTCGATCGTGAGATGGTTCGCGATCGTGAGATCGAGCTTGTGCTCGGCCGTGGTCGTCGTCGGAAGCGTTTCGACGCGCGCGCCGTCGAGCACGATCAGGTTCTTCAGCGTCAGCGCGACATGCGGGATGAATTTCGCGGTCGCGCCTTTGACCAGAATCGACTTGTTCGCGTACGTCGCGACGTCGGTCGCGGTGACGGCCTGCGTGCGGTTCTCGACGGTGATGTCGACGTCGACCAGCTCGAGCGGAATCGTGAGCGCGAGATCGTGCGTCTCATCGGCGTCGCTGATGGTGACGGTCAGCGCGAACGGAGTGCCGGCCGCGGGTGTCGTGATCGTGGTGGTCGCTTCGTAGAAGTCGGTGCTGCCGACGCGCGTGGCGTTGACCGGCGTGGCGATGCCCGGCACCGTGAACTTCACACCGGTCACCGAGATGTCGTCGCTCGCACGCGCGCTGAGCTTGATCGCGAACGTGCTGTTCGCCGGATACGCGGCGCGATCGGCCGGACAGGCCCACGCGCCTTTCGGAATCGAAGGATCGTTGACGCCGATGTAGACGATCTCCGTCGAGCGCGAAACGGCGTTGCCTTCGTAGTCCTTCACCGTGACGGTGATCGGAATGGTGGTGTCGACGTTCTTCGCCGGCACGGTGATGTCACCGGAGGTGACGGCCCACGTCGTGCCGCTCTTGACGATCTTCGCGTTCGGCGTCGTGAGCCGGATGGTCTGGTTGTCGTACGCGAACGTCACCTCGGCCAGTCCGGTCTCGAGGTCTTTCACGACCGTCGTGATCTGGAACTTCTCCCCGATGTGGTACTGCGTCTGCGCCGCGGGGGAGAGCGCGAGAATCTCCGGCGCGACGGTGTCGAGCGCCAGTGCGAGCTCGCTCGTGCCGGTGCCCTTGAGACCGCGTACGTCGGTGATGGTGGCGGTGAACGTGACGTTCGTGTTGCTCTGCAACGTGGCCGGAACGTCGAAATCGAAATTCGCGGCCGGCCACGGATCGTCGACCTTCGCTCGCGTGAACTGCCGCGTCTGCGCCGATGTGTACGGCGTGCCGTCGCGCTTCGTGCCGCGCGCTTCGATCTGCACGCTCGCGAACGTGCCTTCATCTTCGAACGTCACGCCCGCCAGCGCGTGATTGCCGGCGTAGAACGTGCCGCTCGGCGTGAGTGCGATCGCGACATTCTTCGGCGCCGCGTTCGGCATCACGTTCCAGGTGATCGACGACTGCGCCCCTTCATTGAACGAGCGATCGGTGGCCGCCGCGGCGAGCGTGTACGTTCCACCTTCGGCCGGCACATCGGGCGCGACGAAGCGGTAACTGAACGGCGAGACGCTGGCCGTGGCGATGTACGTGGCCACGCCGTTCTGCACGCGGAAGTAGTCGACCTTCGAAACATCCGTGGCCGCGCTGCCGCTCTCGCTGCCGTTGCGGATGTCGACCAGCAGCGTGTACTCGACGCCGGAGATCAGCGGATAGCCCGCGGGCACCGGCGAAACGAAGTTCACGAACGGCTTCACGAGGTCGTACGAGAAGAAGTGGAACGTCTGCGGCGCGGCGGCGTTGCCCTGCAGATCGCGCACGCCGGAGAAGACGACGCGGTAGAACGATTCCTGTTCGAGCTGTTCGCCCGGCGCGAAGAAGAGCGTGAGGCCATTCGTCGGATCGACGAACGCATCGCCCGGAATCTCGCGCACGATCGAGCCGGCGGAACCGGCCGTGCTGATTTTGTAAAGGTGGAACACGCCGTCGCCGCCGTTCTCGAACGGCGCCGGATCGATCGGCTCGTTGAAGCGGAACTCGAACGTGGTGGCCGGTTGCAGCGCCGTCGTGATGGCCGGAACGACTTTCACGACCTGCGGTTCGGCGTAATCCGAAGTGATGAAGCTCGCGCCGCGCGGCGCCGGAATCCTGTTGCCGGTGAGATCGCGTACCTCACCGCTGACGACGATGCGATAGAGCGTATTGCTCTTCAGCGGGAAGCGCTGTCCTGCCGGCGCGGCCGGCGGCGTCATCGTGACGCTGAACGTGCCGTCGGCATTCGTCGACGTGACGTACGAGGTGCTGACCGGCGTCGGTGAATCGGCCGGGATCAACTGCAGGTAACTCGTACCGGCGTACTGCGCCTGAATGCGCTCGCTGAAGACGAGACGGATGCTCGAATCGGGAGAGACGTTGTTCGCGCCATCGGCCGGGAAGATGCTCGTGACCTGCGGTGGCGTGGCATCGAGCTTCACGTTCGGCGCGACCACGATCTTCGATGCGTCGGTGAGGGCGATGTTCACCGACTGTCGGGCGCCGACGGTGGTGTCGTCGGGACCGATGTAGGCGAGATCGACGCGTGTGTTCGTCGGAATGCCATTGAACGTGTAGCGGCCGTTCGAATCGGTCATCCCTTCGAGCACGCGGCCGAACGATGCGACGACGCGCGTGCCGATCGACGCACCGCCGAGCTCCGCCTCGACGTAGCCGGTCACACCGGCGTACGCACCGAGGGTGATGGTCACGCTCGTGGGCGTCGACTGGCTGGTGATGGTGATGCTCGCGCTGCCGGAGAAGGCGTTGTCCTGCGAGACGACCTGCACGGATGCAGTGCCGAGCGGAATGCCGCGCGCGAGCGCGACGCCGGTGGCATCGGTGTACGCGGTGATCGATTTGCCGCCGCCCGAGACCGTGACTTTCGCATTCGCGGCCGGGTTGCCGCTCTGCACGACGTGCACTTCCGCCGCGCCGTACGCGGGAAGAACGAGTTTCAGCGGGTTGGCCGCGGAGCCGTTCGGGAACGTGCCGCTGAACGAGAGCGTGCGCTGATCGCCGCCCACTTCACTGACTTTGATGGTGTACGGCTCGTTCTCGAGCAGCCCCTGCATGACGAACGAGTTGCCCTGCAGCGCGCGGAAGAAGTCGTCGTTGCGCTGGCGCACTTCGAAGTTGACGATCGGCGCAGGCACGTTCGAGTTGCCGCCGGTGTCGTTCGGCAGATAGACGCCGGCATACAGCGTCTCGGTCGGCTCGAGCTCGAGCGCGACGTACGGATTCGGATCGGCCTGCGTGAGATTGCGCTGCGCGAACGCGCGACGATTCGAGAGCGTGTCTTTCGCTTCGAGCTTGAACGTTCCCTCGCGAACGCCTTCGAACACGAATACGCCGGCGACGTCGGTACTCGCGCGCGTCTGGAACGAAGGCATGGTCAGCGTGACCTGCGCGCCCGGCACGCCGCGATTCGCGGCCTCGGGATCGGAGAGTCTGCCGTCGACCTTTCCGCTGAACTCGAGCACCACTTCGACCGATGCGCCGCTGATGGCGACGACGCTGAAGGCCGGCGTCGCACCCGATTTGCCGAGGGCTTTCGAATACGCCGTGACTTTGAACGTGCCGACCGGCACTTCGGAGAACGTGGCCACGCCGTTGCCGTCGGTGGTCGCGAAATCGAAGATGTCGTTTCCGCGGATGAGCGTGACTTCGGCATTCACGACGCCGGCGTTCTGATTGTTCGGATCGACGACGCGGACGGTCACGGGGCCGAAGCCGGTCGCGCCGATGCCGACGTACGCGGTGATGTGCTCACCTTCCTGCTGCAGCGTTCCGGTCCACGTGCCGCGAATGTCCTGATTGCGCGGATCGGCAGCGGTGATGCGCAACGGCCCGGTGAAGATGTTGTTGAGCTGAAAGCGGCCGGCGATGTCGGCCGTCGTCCAGTCGCCGGCGATGCCGAAGTTGCGCTGCGGGAAATCGAGCTCCTTCAGCGCAAAATTGGCCAGCGGCACCGGCGCGTTGTCGGAGAGATCGCTCGGCGTGGTGTCGAGCACATTGTTCGCCGAGTTCTGCGGGTCGTACACCTGGTAGCCGGCGTAAACGATGCGCCCTTCGAGCGAGCCCTGCGTGCGCATCACCACCGCGACGTTGCTCACCGGTCCGCCGGCCGATGGCGTCGTGCCGGAGGCGAGGCCGGTGCGATAGACGCCGTCCTGCGTGATCTCGGCGATGACGCGGAAGCCGGTCGCCGCGGCGACGTTCTTGAACTCGAAGCTGCCGTCCGGACGCGACGTGAAGATGCCGGGGTTCTGCCGGCCGTCTTCGATGCGCACCGCGGCCCCGGGAATCGGCGTCCGTCCGTCGACGGCGTAGATCACGCCGCTGACGGTCGAGAGTTTGTTGAGCTGCAGCGTGATCGTGGCGACGTCGCCGTCGAAGCCGAGCTTCGTGCTCTGCGACGCGTATCCGTAAACAGGATGCGCGCTCGAGGCGGTGAAGTTCTGCAGCGCGGGCACGGCGTTGAACTGCGCGAATCCGGCCTGTCCGTTTTCGAGCGTCGACGCGCTGCGCGTCTTCGGCTTCATGGTCTGCTCGGCTTCATCCCATGCGGGATAGACGAGCGAGACGTCGCCGATCAGCTCGATGTCCGCGGCGAGCTTCACGCGCACCAGTCCCTGTCCCGGGAGTCGCAGCGTCAACGCGGCGACGTGGCCGTTGAACTCGACCTTCGCCTTGCCCGAAATGGTTTGGTCCCCATACAACCCGTCGCCGCTGCCGATGGCCCAGATCTCCGTCGTCGAGCCGACCGGCACATCCTTCAGTTCATAGATGCCGCCGCTCGTTTCGGTCAGCGGCGTCGGCCCTTCGGGCGGGAAGCCCGGAACGATCACGCGATACCCGGCCACCGGAATGCCGGTGGCGCTGACGACGCGCACGCGAATCGTTCCGGTGCCGTAGCCGTCCGCCGTCGAGATGAAGAGCGGCAGGATGTTCGTGTGCGACGCATCGAGTTGCGGCAGGGTCGTCGTCGACGAACGCGTCGTGATCGGGTCGTACGCGGTGATCTTCCTGTTTGCGAACGAGAGCGGGATCGACGGGAAGACGTAGCGCCCGTTCGCATCCGCGGTCACGGCCTGCGCGTTCTCGATCTTCACGATCGCGCCGGCGACCTTCTCGTATTTGCTCGCATCGCCCGGATAGAGCGGGTTCTCGCGCGTGACGTCGCCTTCGATGACGACCAGCGCATCGGCCGGCTTCACGTTGAGCGTGAGCGTGAGGTCGCGCGTTTCGTCGGTAGCGAGATCGAAGTCGAGCGCCGTGGCCTCGCGCGAGACATTCCATTCGGCCGCGAGCACGGTCACGAACCCCGACGGCACTTTCGTGAACTCGAAGCGGCCGGCGGAATCGGTGACGCCGTCGATCAGTCCGTAGCCCTGCGAATACACACCGACCCGCGCGCCCGGCACGACCGCGTTCGTGTCGCTGCGCTTCACGACGCCGCGGATCGTGGCCACGCCGGGGAACGGCCGGCGGAAGATCGAGAGATCTTTCTGCAGAACCTGTCCCGGCGTCTTGATCTCGGTCGCCGCAAACGTGACGTTGCCGTCGTCATCGGTGGCGCTGAACGTCAGCGGACCGACCGGCAGGTCGCCGATCTCGTAACGCCCGTTCGCATCCGCGGTGGTGCTGCGGAACTGATCGAACATCGTGCTGCCGACCACGACGCGCGCGTTCGGCACCGGCTCGCCATTGTCGTAGCGAACATATCCCTCGGCCGAGCCGCGTCCGAGAAAGACGAGATTGACGAAATGCACGCGGCCGGGGAGACGCACCGCGCCGTTGACCTTCGTCGACTTGCCGTCGGTGGCAACCGCCTCGAGCTCGTACGCTCCTTCGATGCCGTTATCGATGTCGCGCGGCACGAACTCGAACAGAAACGCGCCATCGCTCGCGCGCGAGAGGTCGTACTGCGGAGCGCCGTCTTCGAGATAGAGACGCACTTCGGCATCGGCCACCGGCGTGTTGTCGCCTTTATAGACGTGGCCGAAGATGATTCCGCCCGGCGCGTCGTTGTCGATCACCGGCACGAGCGCACCGCTGAACGAAACGGTTCCGCCGCTGAGCGGGTCGACGAGCGGCGCGACGTTCATCGTGTACGTCGCGTTCTGCGAAAGCGCGTGATCGAACGTGACGTTCGCCACGCGCGCGCCGTCCTGCAGCGCCGCGGCGGAGATCGGACGGTTGCCGGTGTAATTCACGCCGTCGCGATCGAGCACGACCTGCGCGCTGAATTTCGCGAGGAGATCGTCGCCCGGCGCCACGCCGACGGGACGATTCCAGAGCACGCTGACCTTGTGGCCGTTCTCGTCGAGATGCAGATCCTGCCGCGCGCCGAGAATGCGGATCGGCTCCGGCGCGACGTTCGTGAGCGTGGCCACGGCCACGATCGCGTTCTGCGCGTTGCGCACCTCGAGCGTCGTCGCACCGCGCGTAATGCGCACCGTGAGCTGCTGGCCATTCGTGGCCTGGATGTCGGCGTGCGCGCGAATGACGTTCGCATCGGCGGCGGCGGGAAAAATCAGATCGAGCGCGATCGCTCCGTCCGCAACCGGCGTGAGCACGAGCTCGTAGTCTTCGGACCAGCGTCCTGCCATCGCCAGCTGACCGCTCTCGAAGTTCGTGACCTCGGCGTAAGGAAGCGTGCGAATCCAGCCGCTTTCCCCTTCGCTCGGCACGCTCGCCCGCGCATTCGTGGTGACGTTGCGGATGGCCAGCGCACCGCCGCTCGCCGCGGCGAGGAGATACGGCTCGCGCCAGGCGGTGACGCTGG
Source organism: Thermoanaerobaculia bacterium (assembly GCA_036261885.1). Classification (GTDB taxonomy): domain Bacteria; phylum Acidobacteriota; class Thermoanaerobaculia; order Gp7-AA8; family Gp7-AA8; genus QHVT01. The sequence continues at coordinate 150,983 of DATAJY010000019.1, forward strand.
CGAAGTGATCGACGAACTGCGTTTGCGACGTGCTGCTCGCTTCGAGCTCGCGCGCGATCGCGGATGCGGCTTTGCGGCCGCTCTTCTCATTGCGTCGCAGTTCATCCCATTCGCTGAGCGCGTTCGCATTGCCGAGGAGATCGAGCGACAGATGCGCGAGCGAGTCGGCCATCGGCTCGCCGAGAAACACGCGCTGGCCGGCGCGGGCGATGTCGACCGCGCGATGGAAGACGTCGCTCTTGATGACGTTGGGATGCTTTGCCAGCGCCGGCACGAGCGGCGCGGTGGCGAGACTGTAGCCGAGGCCGAGGAGCTGCAGATTGGCGGCCACCATCGGCTCGCTGACGTACCGCGCGTAATACGGCATCACCAGCGTGGCCGGCGAGAGCGGAATCCCGCTCTCGCTCACGCCCATGTGCAGCTGCACCGCCGCGGTGAGCGCTTCGTCGTTGACCGTACCGGCCGTGGCGAAGACGTTGCCGGTGACGCTCGAACGGAGTTTGTATTCGAGCGTGCGCATCTCCCCCGCCGGGATGGAGAGATCGCTGAACTCCGCCGTGCCGTCGACGCGGCAGACGTTCGCGCCGGGCGATTCCGCGCAGGCCGGCAGCCCGCTCGAAACGCGCAGATGCTGCTCCGTGCCCGACATGTTGGTGATGAACGAATACGTCGTGTAATCGAGCCCTTCGCGCACCGTGTCGGGATGCGAGAAGTTGATGTGGAAACGAGGGTCGTGCACGACCACGCTCGCGCGGGCCGTTCCCTTCATCGGAAAGTCGTTCTGTCCCGGCGCCTTGTACGTGGCCCGCACGTCGACCTCGACGGTGTGCGTGCCGGGCTGCAGACCTTCCATCGTCCATTCCGCTTCGCCGCGCGCCTGCGCCACGAGGAACGTGACGCCGGTGTTCTTGTCGACGATCGGCACCGGCTGGCCGAACGCGACCGACGGCAACGATTTCACCGTGCGCAGCGGCGCGGGCGGTTTGATCGTGGCGGTGACGCTGTCGAGCGTGACGTTGCTGCCATCGGGCGCGCCGTTCGACACCATCAGTGTGACGGCGAAGAACTGATGCAGCACGGCCATGCTGTTCGGAATCACGAGCGCGGCCGGAATCGAAGGCCGCCCTCCACCACCACCCGACGGCGAGGGCGGCGCGTCCTGCGGCGCCGCGAGATCGGGACCCATCTCGAACGTGAAGATCTCCGGCGGTTCCCAGCGCGGCGGCAGCACCTGCTGCACCGGCGGCAGGTCGTATGGATCTTCGTCCGGCAGCGGCCGCACTTCATGCGTGCGCGGATCGACGATCACCGGGAACGGGATCTCAACGATGACTCCGTTGATCAGAAACGAGAAGGTGTATTCGTAAACCTCGTAGTTGCGCGCATCGATGGTGATCCCGCGCGCACGCAACTCCTCCGGCGTGAGCTGGCGGACGCGCACGGACGTCTGCAGCAGATTCGAAACGGTGATCGATGCGACGGCCGGCGTGGCGCTCTGCAGAAACTCGCCGTTCTTCGTGAGGCGGATGTTCTGCAGGAAGTACACGCCTTCGCGCGAGAGACCGGGGATGCGGAACTGGTGGCCGGGTGCGGTTTCGAGACGGATCGGTTGTTCGATGCCGGGGCCGCTCAACTCGCCGACGGCGAGGAGCCCTTCGACGATCGGCGCGTCGTCATTCTGTCTGCCGCCGAATTCCGTTTGAATCGCGGCCGGGATGTCGATGCCGGTGGTCGCCGAGACGGTGACGACCTTCAGGCCGACGCCCTGGATCTGCAGATCGGCGGAGCTGATCTCGCCCGCCCATGCGGCCGATGCTCCGGCGAACGTCAACAACACTACTTGCGCAATGCGCTGGACGCGACGAATCACGAAGCCCCCTAGTGAACGTCCGGAACGGAAGAGGCGGGACGGTTGAAGAGCTCGAGCTCGTTCTGCACCGCCACGAGGCGCGACGTCACCAGACGCGCGCCCGCCGGAATGGCCACGGCATCGGCCGGCGGCGCTTCACTGCCGACGCGAACGACGCTGGTGCGGAACGAGAGCGACTGCCCATCGAGCTCGATCGTGGTCGACTGTTCGACCGGCAGCGCATAAAGAGAGGTTCGTGATTCATTCGCGTTCGTCGCGACGCTCGAACGCTGCGGCGCCGCGGCACTGAGCACGAGGTCGTGTTCGGCGCGGCGCACGCCGGGATAGGCGGCGCCGAGAAGCACTTCCAGCGCTTCGCGCGACACCGTGGCGCTGCGATCGACACCGACCTCCACCTTCTGCCGGAGCTCTTTCGCCTCGACCTCGGATTCGAAGAAGTCGGCGTTGCGGCCATGGGCCGTCGCCTTCACGCCGAGGCTGCGCAGTGCGCGCGGCCTGGCAAGAGCGGTGGTGGCCTGCGCGTTTTCGTTCGCGACCGCGCCGATCGCCTGTGTGGCTTTCGCGATCGCGTCGAAGCGGGTGATCGAGTAGGTGGCGGTGTCGCGATCGATCTCCGTCAGCTCGCCGCGCTCGTAGTCGGCGATGGAGGTCTTCGCCCCGCGCACGGAGACGAGGCGATTGCCGTATCCGTACTCGTCGAGGACGACCGTGGTATTCGAAAGAGGATCGTGCACCTGCCGCGTGATGTGCAGCGGCGAGGGGAACAGCGGTTCCGCCGCTCCCGCGAAAACAGCAACAGCACACGCGAGCGCACCGACAACGATGCGCGAGACAGCTCTCGCCATGAGAGAGCCTCCTTCGATGGTTGAAAGGGTCTGTTGTTGACTTCGGTAAGGGACGATGTACGGAAAGGTGCTGAGGCGGAAAGGTACCAGTGACGGAAACGGAAAGCAACGGAAAGGTGACGGAACGTTGACGTTTCGCGCACGTTCCGTTCGTCGTGTTGCAACTGACGCCGCGCTCACGCGCGGCGGTGCTCAGCTGCGCGGCACGCGGGAAAGGTGGCTCTCGGGGAGAGGGTGGTGCCGCGTCAGCTGCAGCACGGCCAACGGACGTGGCGATCACTCGCAACACAAATGCTTCTAGCTGCGCAGCACGCGATCCATGTGACGCTCGGGACGAACGCCGCCGCCACGTTTCGCGTGCGTTGCATTCGCGCCGGCCGGGTGTCGCTTCAGAGTGACTGCTCCGTTTCGCGCGAGTCGATTGTCAGGACGTTTGATTCAAGCGACCTGCACGTCATTTGACGGAATGCGTGCGGCGACGCCTACTCTTTGCGCTTGCGTACCGGGTCGGGTGCAGCGGCGAACGCGAGGTCCGCAAACCTCTTCTCGTTGTCGTCGTCACCCTGCGCCGCATAGTAGGTCGCGAAGCCCGAATAGACATTCGCGAGTTTTCTGCACTGCGTCCGCTTGCACGTTGCCCGCGCGGTAAGGAGCGCTTCGTTCAGCAGCGACTCGGCACTCGTGTACTCCTCGAAGTCGCTGTAAATCATTGCGACCTGAAGAATCGCGTCGACAGCTTCATCGCTGTCGGCTCCGTAGATGGCGCGACGCAAATCCAATGCTTGTTGTGCATGTGCGAATGCGTCGGAACGCATTCCCGCGCCGACCTCCGCGATCATCGCCTTGTCGAGTACGTCCAGCGTCAGGTCCGGGTATTTACCGGCCTGAGTGGAGAGGAGCGTCAGCGCTTCCTTGTACGCCTTGACCGCCGTTTGAACGTTGTTGCGAATCGCGTTAGCAAAGCCATAGTTGATTGCGGCTTTTGCGCGAATATCAACTGCGACGGAGTCCGATCGACAGTCCCGATACGCGGCCTCTGCATTCGAGAAGAACGCCGAAGCTGCTTCTGAGGAATCACCGGGCCTCGAGTCCGCGACCAGCATCTCACACCGTTCTGACGCGATTGCGGTCGAGGACACGCTCATGACAAGTAGGAACGCAATTGAACAAACGATCTTCATGGGTGGCCTCCTTTGGCCGCGACATCACATGCCGTTGCAGCCGAGGAGTTGCGCTCCGGGATAGGGATTGGTCGACGTGCTCATGGGACTGTTCAAGAAGAGATCGCTGCACGCGTTCGGCGTGAAGATGGGCTTTCCGGTCGAATCATCGAAATCCTGATCGCCTTTTAGCTTCTTGATGGCGTCGGTCCTTGCAGGGTTCAACTTGATGCTGGTCGCTGAATTGGTTGGCATACCCGGAAGTTGGGACGGCGGCGTCTGTTTCTGCCCATTCCCACCGAATGACCCATCGGAACCATCCGCGTCTTTGGGATCGCCGGTTTGTGTCCACCCTGACGGCGTGGAGCTATTCGACGGGCAACGAACTTCCACCGTAGCGCTGCCACCAGCAATCCACGTGATGCAGACGCATTCGCCCGTTTCGCCGCATAACGAGGGCATCGCCCGTGCTGGCTCATTGATGAATGAAAGAATCAGCATTGCAAGGGCGATGAACCCTGATTGCAGCCACGCTTTATGCAGAATTCCTCTCATCGCTGTTCCTTCCAGCGACGCTGCCCGGGCAACGGTGTCACAGGTGATTGTTTGCGGCACGCCCGCAGGAATGCCAAAAGACTAGCGATAATGCAGTAACGCCGTCGATATGACACATAAAGGTGTCATTGAAAGACCGGCTGCGGCACCTCATGCAGCTGGTCGAGCACGCGTTCGAAGCAGATGGGGTCTGGAAACTCAGCCGAGCGATAGAAAACGAAACCGCGGACGGCCTCGGTGTGGCGATATCGGGATATAGGGAACACCTTAGCCATGTCTACGTCTCAAATTTGTAGCGGGTGGATACGTGTGTTGAATCCCTTGGACCGGAGAGTTTTGCGAGATGCGCCGACGCCCGTGCAAAGCATCCGTTCGGGAGCGCGATGCGGCAACTACAGCGAGTGGTTGCTCACCTGCGCGGCACACACCGTGATCGCGATACTTGCGTGATGTGCGGCGCTGTGTCAGGTGAAGTTCCCGGTTGCTCAGCTGCGCGCGCGCCTGACGGTGATGTTTGCGCGATGGGAGACGCCGCGTCAGCTGCAGCAGATGCTCAGCTGCTTGGCATACGGTGGCGACGTTCGCAAGGTCTGACGCTAGATCAGCTGCAGCGCGTGGGAGCTCGGTGAATGAGGCGCTCGGCTGTATCTCGCAACACGGTGCTCAGCTGCGCGGCACACGACCCGGGTGACGCTCGGAACAAACTCCGGCGCCGCGCCAGCTGCAGCACGGCGATTGACAACCTCTACCGCACACCGTCAAGATGTTGACCAAGCATGCCAGCCGAACGTGACCTGGTCACGGGGGTCATCCAACTCGCCAACCTGCTGATCAAGCGGCTCGCACCCGTCTTCGAAAAGGCGAAGGTGACGCCGCAGCAGTGGCTCGTTCTCTCCGCGCTCGCCGATGAAGACGCGCCGGTCACGCTCGTCGCACTCGCGCGCCGCCTGGCCGTGACCAAGCAGAACATGACCGGCATGATCGCCAGGCTCGAACAACTCGGCGTCGCCGAACGCCACGGCGATCCCGAAGACCTCCGCTCCTCGCGCGTCGCCCTCACCCGCCGCGGACGCACGCTCGTCGAGAAAGCCCGCCCCGGATACGAAGAGTGGGTCCGCTCCCTCGTCACCGGCGACGTCACCGAGCGCGACGTCGCCACCGTCACGCGCGTCGTCGAGAAGCTGATCGCGCAGATGGACGAAGGGCGCTGACGGCGCTCTGGCGAACCCTCACGCCCGTCGCCGGGCCGCCGGTTTCGCGGCCGGCACCACGACCGGCGCCGCCGCATCGACGCCGATGACGACGCGATTGCGGCCCCCCTTCTTCGCCTCGTACAACCGTTGATCCGCCTTTTCGAACAACGCCTCCGCGGTGGCGCCATCGAAGGGGAACAGCGCGGCGCCGATGCTCACCGTCACCTGCGAGCCGTCCGCCGGCGCGGGGAGCGCTTCGACGTTGGCGCGGATGCGTTCGGCGATCACGTCGAGTGCCACCGGATCGACCTTCGGAACGATGACCGCGAATTCCTCGCCGCCGTAGCGCGCGGGGAAGTCGACCGCCCGGACGGTTTCGCGGATGGTCTGCGACACCCGCTTGAGGGCTTCGTTGCCGGACTGGTGGCCGAACGTGTCGTTGTATTTCTTGAAGCGGTCGAGATCGAGCACGAGCACGCCGAAGCGTTCGGGGTAGCGGTCGGCGCGCTCGATCTCGGCGTCGATCCGTTCGCGAAAGGCGCGGAAATTCGGGAGCGACGTCAGCTCGTCGGTGCGTGCCCGCGCACGCAGCTCGTCGGCCATGCGATTGAACGCGACGCCCAGCGTCGCGATCTCGTGATCGCCGGCCACGGGTGCGCGTGCGGAGATGTCGCCGCCGGCCACGCGATCGGCGGCCGCGCTCAACTCCTCGATCGGCTTCACCACCTTGCGCAGCGTCGTCTGCACCGCCGCGAATGAAAGCAGCGCCAGGATCCACGCCACCGCCAGACCGCTCGACATCATCCAGCGCGTCTCGCGTTCGAGAGCCGGGAGTTGCTGTGCGATTTCCAGCTTGCGCGCGGCGATGATCGCCTGCGCTTCATCGACAATCGCCTGCGACGTCGACGACAGATCTTCGGGACGCGGCGCCGGATCGTTGATGATCACGCGAAAGGCTTTGACGCGACCGCGCAGCCGCGCGATGTCGATGCGCGAAAGCGACTCCTCGGACAGCAGCTGCACGACCACGCGATAGCGGCGCGGCGATTCCTGTCCGGTGGTGAAGCGCGCGTAGAAGGCGTTCTGCGCGCGGATCACTTCTTCGAGCGCGGCCACCGCTTTCGTTTCGACGGCGATGAGGCGCGTCCACCGCTCCTGCGCGAGCCGCGCGCGCCAGCTCATGCCGAAGGTGATGCCGAACAACGCGAGGGTGAACGCTCCGGTCAGGAGCAGGACTCGCGTTCGCAGATGCCGTCGCCGCACGCCCCGCAGGATACTGTGTCGGCGTGGATCTGAAAGAGATCTATCTCACGTCCCTTTCGATGTGCGCACCCGACGTGCTGGTGCAGGCGCATGTCGACGAATCGATGCCCCGCAATGTCGTCGCCATCGGCAAATGCGCGGGGGCGTTGCTCGATGGCGTGGCCCGCGTACATCGCATCGAGAACGCGTTCGTGGCCATCCCGGAACACTATCGTCTGCCGCAAACCGAGGCGGAGCTTCACATCGGCGGACATCCGCGGATGACGCGCGCGAGCTTCGACGCCGGACGGGCGTTGCTGCGCTTCGTCGACGCACACGACGACGTTCTTTTTCTGATCTCCGGCGGCGGCTCCGCATGCGTCGAGGTTCCGCTGCCACCGTTCACGGAAGACGACGTCGCGCGACGCAACGCACAACTGATCGCCAGCGGCAGCAGCATCGGCGAGATCAACGCAGAGCGGCGCAGAATCTCGGCCATCAAAGGCGGCCGCCTCGGCGCGCGCGTACGCGGCCGCGCGGTCACGCTCGTCTACTCCGACGTGTCGACGAATCAATGGAGCGACGTCGCTTCCGGGCCGGTGAGACCCGACGCCTTGATCGCCGACAACACGACACTCGTGCGCGCCGCGGCATCGCTCATCGGAACACGAGCGGTGACGATCGAAGAGCAGCTCGAATGCGACGTGGACGGCGCGGCGCGGTTCCTGGCGCGCCGTGCCGAAGCATTGCAGAGCGGACAGATCCTCGTCGCCGGCGGTGAACCAACGGTGACGATTCGCGGGGATGGACGCGGCGGGCGCTGCAGCGAAATGGCGGTGCGCTTCGCGATGCTTTCCGACTGTGAAGCACTCTTCGGCAGCAGCGACGGCGTGGACGGAAACTCGGGAGTGGCGGCGATTCATCTGCCGGCACCGCGGAACGCGGGAACGGGGGCCGATGCAGTCGAGGCGGCGCTCGCGCGGTCCGACTCCTTCTCCATCGCCGCGCAACTCGGTGAGCCGATTATGATTGCGGCCGCGGGGAACAACCTCCGCGACCTCTATCTGGTGGCCCGCGATTAGCAAGCAGACGCCACGGTTAACGCGTCCCGCGCGATGAACGTCAACGACCCGGCAGATCCACTGCTTCCGCCTCCTCGACGCGGCCGGCATCGCTCCGCGCGCGAGCGGCAGCGCCGCGGCCCGATGTTCGGCTGTCTCAAGGGACTGCTGTGGATTTTCGGCATCGTCTTTCTGCTGCTGCTGATCGTCATCGCCGGCGGCTGGTGGCTCCTCGGCTCATCGAACTTCGCCGACTACGTGCGCAAGAAGATCGAGGCGAATCTCGAGTTCCATCTCGAACGCGACGTCACCATCGAGCGCGTCGAGTTCAATCGCACTCGCCCGCAGAGCATCGTCATTCACAACCTGCGCATCGCGAACGACAAGCGCGGCACGTCGCGCGATTTCGCGCTCGTCTCCGAGGTGCGGCTCACCGGCGGCGTGCAGTCGCTGTGGGGACGCGACGTGAAGATCGATCGCGTCGACGTGCGCGGCGCGCAGATGTTTTTCGAAGTCTTCCCCGACGGCACGCACAACTTCCCGAAGTGGAAAGTCGGACCGAAGCGCAGCTTCCAGATCGTGCACGTCGACATCGGGAAGCTCTACATCAAAGACAGCGCGTTCACGTTCTTCGATCAGAAGCACGACATCGCCGCGGTCGCGCAGCACGTCGAATCGACGGTCAGCGTGACGCAGGCCGAAGGGTTGTACGAGGGGCTGATGAACAGCCCGCTCGTGCGCGTGCGCATCCAGGACTACAACCAGTTCGATCTGACGATGAACGGCGGCTTCCGTTACACGCCGGGCAAGCTCGCGCTGCGATCGATCGCATTGCGCGGGGACGGCATCGAAGCGTTCGTCTCGGGCATGCTCGATCCGCTCACCGAAGCGGCGTACGACCTCGGGCTGCAGGCGCGCGTCGCGCTCCCGCGCATCAAGCAGATCTTCAAGGTCGAGCAGACGCTGAACGGCACGTTCGCACTCGACACGCGCCTGAAAGGAAAAGCCGGCGAGTTCGCGCTCACCGGAGGCTGGACGTCGCCGCGCATCGAAGCGGATGCATACGAGCTGACGAACGCGCGCGGCACGCTCGACGTCACCGGCAACAATCTCACCGTCGACGTCGAGCGGGCCACTTACGGCGGCGGGACGATCGGCGCGCACTACGTGCTCGCCCATTACGCCGAGCCGTATCCGATGCGCGTCGATCTTCGCTACGACCGCATCTCCATCGAACAACTCTTCAGCGACTGGACGGTGGAGAACACCGGCCTGCGCGCCGCGGCCACCGGCACGCTGACGTATCAGTGGAACAAGGACGACATCCTCGCCGGCCACGGCGAAGGAACGGCCGCGCTTTCGAGAAACGCGGTGGCGTTCTCGCGCGCGCAATATCCGATTCCCGTTTCCGGCTCGACCGACTTCGCGCTCGACAAAGGCGTGGTCACGTTCCGGCGGATGGAGCTCGACACCGAAAGCTCGCACGTGAGCATGACCGGCTCGCTGCGCATCGAAGATCTCGACACCGATCTGCGCATGGCCATCCGCAGCAGCGACTTCGCGGAGCTCGATCGCATCGGGTTCAACTTCGCGCACTCCGCCGACAAGAAAGACTACGAGCTGCTCGGCTTCGGCGGCGCCGGGACGATCGACGGCACCGTCCACGGTCCGCTCGAAAAACCGATGGTCGTCGCCACCATCAACGGCACGCGCGTGGCGTACAGCAACGTCACGCTCGGCGATGCGGCCATCGCTCTCCGCTACGACGGCAATCGCTCGCTGCTGACGTTCGATCGCGCCGTCTTCAACGATGGCGGCGGACGGCTCGCGCTGACCGGCACGGTCGGCTTCCCCGAAAACGGCGATGTCCGTTTCGACATCGCCGTCGAGGCGAACGCGTATCCCGCGCAACGCGCCATCGACGCCGTCGGTCTCGACCTGCAGATCGGCGACGGTCTGGCCACCGGGCGCATGCTCGTGGCCGGCACGCCCGACAACGGACGGGCCACGTTCCTCAACACCACCATCCGCCGCGCCGACGCCACGCTCGCACTCAACGGCACGGTGAACTGGATGCCGGGCGAAGGAAACGTCGCCTTCGATCTCGACATCGCGGCGACGAACTTCCCGGTCGCCGACATCGCCAGGTTCCTCGACTTCGCCGACCTCCCGGTCACGGGTGACCTAACCGGCAAACTGAAAATTGCCGGGAGGAAGGAGTCGCTCGAAGGAAGCGGCAGCGTGGTCGTGCGCAACGGCGCGATTCAGGGAGAACCGATCGAGCTCGCATCGGCGGACCTCGTCTTCACGCAGGGCCGCATGCGCGCCACGAACGTGCTCGTGCGCGCCAGCGCCGGCGAGATCCGCGGCGAGGCGGAAGTCGATCTCGCGAACGAGCGCTTCAGCTACACGATCTCTTCCGGCGCGCTCGATCTCTCCAAATTCAAACTGCTCGAAGGCCTGCGGGACATGCTCGGCGGCACGATCACGCTGAGCTCCACCGGCGCCGGCACGTTCACCCAGCCGGAGCTCGTGCTCGAGGCGACGCTCAGCGGCGGCACGCTGGCCGGTCTGCAACTGCCGGCCGGCTCCGCGCCACCTTCTCTCTACATCGCGATCCGCAACGGGCGGCTGATCGTGCGCGGCGCGATCGCGGACATCGTCACCATCGAAGGCGAAGGATCGGTCGGCGAGAACATGGCCGTCGACGGCAACGTGCGCGTGACGGTGAGCGACATCGCCCGCGCGGTGGCGCTGTCGCCGATGACGGCAACGCTGCCGGCGGCCGGCAACTTCGTGATCGACATGAAGCTCGGCGGACGCCTCAATCCGATCGAGTCGCTGGTGGTCGAGGCGACGGCGCCGGTCTTCAATCTCACGTTCGCGGAACAGCAGTTCACCACGCCCGAGCCGCTGCGCATCGCGCTGCGCAACGGTCGCGTCGAGATCGATTCGTTCGCGCTGCGCGCCGCCGACTCGACGTTCGCGGTGACCGGCTTCGCGGAGATCTCCGGCGCGAAGCGCCTCGACGTCGACGTGCGCGGGCGCGTCGAAGCGGCGCTGCTGCAACTGTTCGTCAGCGATCTGCGCGCCGAAGGGCACAGCGAAGTGGCCATCTCGATCGGCGGCACGATGAGCGCGCCGCGCATCGTCGGCACCGCGGAGCTGGTCGATGCGGAAGTGAAATTCGCCGGCTTTCCCCAACTGATCGATGACATCAACGGCACGCTGCGCTTCCGCGGCGACCGCGTCGAGATCGAATCGATTCGCGCGACCGTCGGCGGCGGACAGGTGGTGCTCGGCGGATCGATCACCACCGAAGGCCTCGCGCCGAAGAGCGTGCGCATCACGATCCAGGGCACCGGCGTCGCGCTGCGCGCGTACGAAGGGCTGACGCTCGAAGGCAACTTCACGCTGCTGCTGACCGGCAGTCTCGATCGAGCGATGCTGCAGGGCGACATCGACGTCACGCGCGCGCTCTACTTCCGCGATTTCGATTTCCAGCAGACGCTGCTCGACATCCTGCTCGCGCGCAGCCGCGTGACGACGGTGAGCACGGCCACGTGGCAGGATCGCGTCGGTCTCAACATTCATCTCACCGCCACCGACACGCTGGCGGTGCGCAACAACATCGCCGACGTCACCGGCAGCGCGCGTCTCGACGTGACCGGCACGGTGGCGAATCCGGTGATCCTCGGCGAGGTGACGCTCGACGAAGGCGGACAGATTCGCATCCAGAACGTCGACTACCGCGTCGCCCGCGGCACGATCGCATTCCAGAATCCGTTCCGCATCGACCCGTATCTCGACGTCACGTTCGAGGGAACGGTGTCGGGCTTCGGCGCATCGGAGACGGAAGGCGGACCGTACGAAGTGACGGTCAATCTCACCGGCACGCTCGATCGTCTGTCGCCCACGATCACGTCCGATCCGCCGGCATCCGACATCACGCTCTTCTCGATTCTCGGCTTCGGCGGCATCGGCAGCCGCGACACGAGCTCGCAGGCCGGCGGCCTCGGCGCGTACGGCACGTCACTCCTCTACCAGAGCATCGGCTCGCTGATCGGCTCGCGCGTCTTCCCGTTCGTCGATTCATTCGCCTACGACCCCGGCACGCTCGACACCGGCAGCGGCGCCGGTCCGCGCGTCACATTCGAGAAGCGGCTGTCGAACAAGATCCGTTTCCTCATCGTCTACAACCTCGACGACAACCAGTCGAAGCAGGTCGTGGAGTGGCTGGTGAATCCGAGCTGGACGCTGCAGCTCACGCGCGACGAAGCGGACGAGTACCGCATCGATGCGCGCTTCCGCCGCCGCTACGACGCGCATTGGGAGTTCCGCAACGACGAGCTGCGCAACATCGCCGAGGCGGCGGTGATGCGCGGGGAGGAAACGAGCGGGACGGTCGTACCGGCGGCGCCGCGCATGCCGGCGGTCACGGCGGTGAACACGCGCGCCGCGGACGCTCGGCCGATCACGCAGATCAACTTCCGCGCGGATGCCGGCTTCGATACGTCGACGCTCGCGCAGGAAGTGACGCTGCGTCCGGGACAGCCGGTCACGGTTCGCGAGCTGCAGTCATCGATCAAGAATCTCTACGCCACCGGCAACTTCCGCGACATCCGCGTCGACGCGACGCCGGGCGAAGGGGGCGTCGTGCTCACGTTCGCGCTCTTCCTGCACTACCGCGTCGGCGACATCACCATCGACGGCATGACCGGCAACGATCGCCAGCGCGCGCGGCGCGAGCTCACCGTGCGCACCGGCGAGATCCTTTCGCTCGATGACGTCGACGACAGCGCGCGCGCCGTGCAGGAAGCGCTCGTGCGCGACGGCTATCTCGAAGCGACGGTCGATCCGGAAACGAATTTCGATCGTGCGCGCAACACCGCGGACGTGCATTTCTACGCGACCCCCGGTCCGCAGGCGACGATCGCGCAGGTCATTCTCGAAGGCAACACCGCACCGTTCCCGCCGGCGGACGTGCTGAAGGCGATGAAGCGGCGCGAAGGAAAATCGTTCCGCCTGGCCGAGGCGCGCGAAGACGCGAATCGCATGCAGAACTTCTTCGTGCGCCGCGATCACCGCCGCGCGAAGGTCGAATTCCTCGGCCACACGTACGACCAGACCACGCACGGCGTGACGCTGCGCTACCGCGCCACGGCCGGACCGGTCGTGAAAGTGGCGGTCGATGGGGTGCCGCGCTCGCAGGTGCGCCGCTGGCTGCCTTTCGCGAGAAATCAGGAGTACAGCGAAGACGCGGTCGATCAGGCGGCCGACAAGATCGTGCAGGGACTGCAGCAGCGCGGTCATTACCTCGCCGCGGTCGACACCGAGAGCGAACTGCAGAACAACGTCTGGACCACGACGTTCCACGTGAGCCCGGGACCGCGTTTCCGCGTCACCGACGTCACGTTCACCGGCAACATCAAGGTGCCGGAGAAAGAGCTCGAGAAACTGGTCGAGACGAATCCGAGCGGCGGCTTCCGTCGCCTGCTCGCATCACTGCTGCGCAGACCGACCGGCGTGACGCGCGAGCAGATCAGCGACGATCGCGACAACGTCGAGTCGTACTACAAACTGCAGGGCTTCTCGGAAGCGACGGTGGAGACGCCGATCGTGGCGACGAACGATGCGCTCGGCACGATGACGGTGACGTTCCCGATCACCGAGGGGCCGCAGACGCTGGTGACGGACGTGCGGGTGGAAGGCATCTCCGAACATCACGATCTGCCGGTGCCGCAACTCGCGGCCGGCAAGCCGCTCAATCCGCAACTGCTGCATGACGACGTGGTCGCGCTGCAGACGTACTACGCGAACTCCGGCCACACCGAAGTGCAGGTCGCGCCGCGCACGCAGATCAGCGAAGACAAGACGACGGCCACGGTCGCGTACATCGTGAGCGAAGGTCCGCACATCGACGTCGACGAAGTGATCGTGCGCGGCAACACGTACACCGATCGCGACGTCGTGCTGCGCAAGGCCGGCATCGGCAGCGGCGATCCGTTCAGCTACACGAGCATGCTCGAAGCGCAGCGCGATCTCTATCGCCTCGGCATTTTCCAGCGCGTGGAAGTGCAGCCGGAGCAGGCCGGCACCTCGGTGAGCGATCGCGACGTCGTGATCACGGTCGAAGAGGGGAAGAACCTCACGCTCACCGGCGCTGTCGGTCTGCGCGCCACGCGCGGGGATCAGACCACCACCACGACGCCGGATCCCGATGTGCCGGACGATCCGGCCACGAGCCAGGACAGCGGCGGCATGGAGATCCACGAGCGCGTCACCATCGCCGCGGCGCATCGCAATCTCTTCGGCACCGGCCGTTACCTCGGCATCGAGCTCGTCGGCGGCGGCGATGAGCGCGAAGCGTTCCTCACCTATCGCGAGCCGTTCATCTCGCGCTGGAACGTGCCGCTGCAGCTGCAGATCTTCCAGTCCGACGACCGCACGCGTCCCGGCGTGCAGATCCTGCAGCGCGGTACGTCGATCGAAGCGACGAAGGTGGCCCGTCTGCAGACTCGCTGGTCGATGCGCTACGAGTACAAGATCTCCGAGTGCGACGGCGGCGAGCTCTGCGCGCAACTCGCCAGCGACGTGCCGCTCGATCCGGAGCTCGATCTCGATCCGGAGCTGCGCGAGATTCAGATCTCCAGCATCACGCCGACGTTCTTCTGGGACCGCCGCGACGACATCATCGATCCGCATCGCGGCTTCTTCACGAGTGCATCGGTCGAATACGCCTTCCCGCTGTTCTCCGCGAAAGCAGGGTTCCTCAAGGAGTATTTACAAGGCGCGTATTACCTCCCGATCGGCGAGAAGACGGTGCTCGCCTTCTCCGGCCGCATCGGCTTCATTCAGCCGTACGCGAAACGCGAAGACAGCGACGAGCTCCTCGGCGTGCCGCTCTCCGAACGCTTCACCGCCGGCGGCGAAACGACGCACCGCGCCTTCGCACTCGACCGCCTCGGCAACACCTGCGACGACCCGCGCGAACCGGAAGACTGCGAGCCGACGCTGCTGATGACCAAGAACGGCCGCGTCCTCCCGCTCGGCGGCAACTCGCTGTTTCTCGCGAACGCCGAATACCGTTTCCCGATCTTCGGACCGGTGGGCGGCGCGGTCTTCGCCGACGTCGGCAACGTCTTCGCCGGCAGCAGGATCAAGTTCGACCAGCTGCGCTACGGCGGCGGCATCGGCCTGCGCTACCTCTCCCCCGTCGGCCCGCTACGCATCGACTTCGCCATGCCGGTCCGCGCGTACGAATGGGAAGACCGGTACCAGTACTTCATCACCCTCGGCTACGCGTTCTAGGGAGGTGGGGGTAACGCCAGGGAAACGTAGCGCGAGGGAACGTAGCGCGAGGGGAACGTAGCGCGAGGGGAACGTAGCGCGAGGGGAACGTAGCGCGAGGGGAACGTAGCGCGAGGGGAACGTAGCG
>DATAJY010000002.1:0-410923 GCA_036261885.1 Thermoanaerobaculia bacterium
CGGTGTCGGCCGACGTGTCGCTCGTGAAGACGCTCGTCACGGCGGGACCGTTCACGATCGGACAGTCGATCCAGTACACGCTCTTCATCGCGAACGCGGGGCCGTCGACGGCGACGAACGTTCAGGTCACCGACACGCCGACGAATCTGACGATCACGAACGTGAGCGGCAGCGGCTGTGCGGCGCTGCCATGCACGATCGCGTCGCTCGCATCGGGCGCAAACACCTCGATCACGGTGACGGCGACGATCAACGCGGTCGGCGCGTTCGACAACAGCGCGAATGCAGACGGCGACGAGTCGGATCCGAACCCGACGAACAACACCGACAGCAGCGGCAATGACGGCACCGCCGCGGTGTCGGCCGACGTGTCGCTCGTGAAGACGCTCGACACGATCGGTCCGTACACGGCCGGGCAGAGCATCACCTACACGCTCTTCATCGCGAATGCCGGCCCTTCGACGGCGACGACCATTCAGGTCACCGACACGCCGGCGAATCTGACGGTCACGAACGTCAGCGGCAGCGGCTGTGCGGCGCTGCCGTGCACGATCGCATCGCTGGCTTCGGGGGCGAACACGTCGATCACGGTGACGGCGACGATCAACGCGGTCGGCGCGTTCGACAACAGCGCCACCGCCACGGCCGCCGAGTTCGATCTCAATCCGGACAACAACACCGATGACAGCGGCAACAACGGCCTCACCGGTCCGTCGGCCGATGTCTCGATCGACAAGACCCTCGACACCGCCGGGCCGTACACGGCGGGACAGAGCATCACCTACACGCTGCTGATCGCGAACGCCGGGCCGTCGACGGCGACGAACATTCAGGTCACCGACACGCCGGCGAACCTGACCATCACGAACGTCAGCGGCAGCGGTTGCGCGGCGTTGCCGTGCACGATTCCGACGCTCGCATCGGGGGCCAGCACCTCGATCACCGTCACCGCCACCATCGACGCACCGGGCGCGTTCGACAACGTCGCCACCGCGAACGGTGCGGAGCCCGATCCGACACCCGCGAACAACACCGATGACAGCGGCAACAACGGGCTGACCGGCGTCTCGGCCGACGTCTCGATCGTCAAGACGTTGACCACCGCCGGCCCGTTCGTTCCGGGGCAGACGATCCAGTACACGCTCCTCATCGCGAACGCCGGTCCCTCGACGGCGACGAATATTCAGGTCACCGACTCGCCGGTGAATCTGACGATCACGAACGTGAGCGGCAGCGGTTGCGCGGCGTTGCCATGCACGATCGCGTCACTGGCATCAGGCGCGAACACATCGATCACGGTGACGGCGTCCATCGACGCCGACGGCGCGTTCGACAACAGCGCCACCGCGACGGGAACGGAATCGGATCCGAACAATGGCAACAACACCGACAGCAGCGGCAACAACGGCACGACCACCGCTTCGGCCGATGTCTCGCTCGTGAAGACGCTCGTCAGCGCCGGACCGTTCACGGTGGGGCAGAGCATCAGCTACACGCTCTTCATCGCGAACGCCGGTCCGTCGACGGCGACGAACATTCAGGTCATCGACACGCCGGCGAATCTGACGATCACGAACGTGAGCGGCAGCGGCTGCGCGGCGTTGCCGTGCACGATCGCGTCGCTGGCCTCGGGGGCGAACACGTCGATCACGGTGACGGCGTCCATCGACGCCGACGGTGCGTTCGACAACAGCGCCACCGCGACGGGGACGGAATCGGATCCGAACAATGGCAACAACACCGACAGCAGCGGCAACAACGGCAGCACGCAGGTCATGGTCGACGTTTCGGTCGTGAAGACACTCGTCACGCCGAGCCCCTACACCTCCGGTCAGCTCATCACCTACACGCTGCTGGTCGCGAACGCCGGTCCGTCGCTCGCGACGAACGTGCAGGTCACCGATACGCCGGCGAACCTCACCATCACGAACGTCAGCGGCGGTGGCTGCGCGGTGCTGCCGTGCACGATCGCGTCGCTGGCCGCGGGGGCGTCCGCCACGATCACCGTCACCGCTTCGATCGTCAGCAGCGGCGCGTTCGACAACGCCGCCACGGTCACGGCGACGGAGCCGGATTCGAACGGTGCGAACAACGACGACAACAGCGGCAACGGCGGCACGGCCTCCGTGCCGGCGGTCTCGGCCGATCTGCGGGTGACGAAGAGCGCCACGCCGATGGTCGTCGCCGTCGGCGGCACGCTCGACTACATCCTGACCATCGTCAACGACGGCCCGGACACCGCCACGAACGTGGTCGTCAACGACCCGCTGCCGGCGAACTTCACACGACTCTCCGCCACGTCGACACAGGGAAGCTGCAGCGGTACGACCACCGTGACCTGCACGATCGGCACGATGCTCGACGGCGCGACGGTGACGGTCACGATTCACGGCACCGTCAACGGCGCGGGCTCGCTCGCCAACACCGCCACCGTCTCCGCAACGGAGTCCGATCCGACGCCGGCCAACAACAGCTCCACCGCGACGCCGGCCATCGGCAGCAGCAACATCCCGACGGTGAGCGAGTATGGCCTCATGCTCCTCGCCGCGCTCCTCGGCATCGCCGCACTCTTCGCGATGCGCATGCACTGATCGCAGGAAAAGCAATCAGACAAAAAAAGCGCCGGCAGTGATGCCGGCGCTTTTCGTTTGAATCAGGAGAGTCGGCTTCAGAGCTTCGAGGCGATCCAGCCGGCGGTGCCGAGGATCAGCGTCAGCACGAGGATCATGCCGCCGATGAAGATGCTCTGCGTCTGCAGCGAGCGTCCCTTCAGCGAAGTGTAGCGGAGGCTGAAGAGATACGGGACGAGGAAGGCCATCGCCGAAAAGGCATTGAGGTAGTTGCGATCGCCGAGGCGAAGGTGCAGTGCCATCCAGATGGCGGTGAGGAACAGCGTCCCGCCGATGCTCACCGCGGCGCTCTTCCTCGCGTCCTGGCGGCTGACCCGCGCTCCCGCTGTGGCACAGCCGAGTTTCATCATGCTTCCGATCATCGTTGCTCCTTCTTGTCTGGGTGCTGGTGGAGTGGAGACCTTCTGTGGTTCGAGCCACGCATCGATGGCGCCGGCGATGAGGTCGACCGCCGCGTGCAGCGAGAAGCGTTGCTCGCCGAGGAGCGTGCGCATCTCGTCGCCGTAGCGGCGGCGCCAGCGTGGCGGATACAGCGCGAGCAGCCAGGTCATGTGCTGGCCAGGCGGCGCTGGCCGATGCGCGCAACGTTCTGAATGCTGGCCAGCCGGGCCCGCAACGCCTTCTCTCCGAACGCGGTGATGCGATACGGATTGCGGCGGTCTTCCGCGCCGACCGGCTCGATCATGCCGCGCGCTTCGAGGCGGGCGATGGCGCCGTACAACGTGCCCGGGCCCATGCGCAGCTCGGCGATGCGGGCGATGTCTTCGGTCATCGCATACCCGTGCTTCGGGCCGTCCGCGAGGCTGATCAGAATCAGCAGCGCCGGCTCCGAAAAACGTCCGAACTCATCCAGTTCCCGCTCGATCTCTGCTTTCTTCATCGCCTGACTATTCCGTCTCGCGTACTACGTCGTACGTATTAGTACGTCCGGCGTAGCAGAAAGTCAAGGCGCAGCGCGCGATTCTGCGATGCCGGCTCAAAGCGCGAGCGGCAGCCGCACGCGAATGGACGTTCCTTCTCCGGGCGTGCTGGTGACGTCGATCGAGCCGCGATGCTGCACGATGATCTGTTGAGCCACGGCCAGGCCGAGGCCGGTACCGGAGCGCTTGGTGGTGTAGAGCGGTTCGAAGATGCGATGCAGGACATGCGCGGGAATGCCCGTGCCGGTGTCGGCGACGATGAGGCAGGCGCAGCTCCCTTCTTCGTCGGCGGTGATCCGGATGGTGCCGCCTTTACTCATGGCGTCTCGTGCGTTGGCGATGAGATTGGTGAGGACCTGTTTCAGCTGATCGGAATCGATCGAGACGGGGAGGGGAGCTTTGCGCACGGTGGGGAGGATCGACACGGCGCTTCCCGCGAGCGCGCGAATGTCGGGCATCAGCGCGCCGAGCCATTCGACGAGATCGACGGTGGCGAAGACCGGATCGGCCGGCCTGCCGAAACGGAGAATCTGTTCAGTCAGCCGGCGGCCGCGCGAGACCGACTCCGCGATTCGCGTTGCGGCCTGATCGATCAGCTGCGGCGTCGGGCCGCGGCGGAGGAATTCGGAGACCGGCGAGAGGCACATGAGCACGTTGTTGAATTCGTGTGCGACCGTGGCGGCGACGCGGCCGAGGCTCTCGACGCGGCTGGCCTGCTCGAGTTGCTGCCGGAGCTGGAGTTGTTCGGTGATGTCGAACGTCGCGCCGATGACGCGCATCGCGGTACCGGCCGCATCGCGTACGACTACGCCACGCGCGATGACGTTCGTGTAGGTGTCGTCGGCGCGCGCCAGCCGGAACTCGGTGTGCCAGCGTTCCTTCGACGCCACCGCCTGCCGGAACGACGTCATCACTGCCTCCCGATCTTCGGGATGAATGCGGTTGAGCAGCCACGTCGCGTCGGTTTCGCTCGGCAGCGCGTCGTAGCCCCAGTAGTTGCGCAGGGCGTCGCCGAACCAGATCTTCGAGGTGACGATGTCCCAGTCCCAGATGATCTCGCGCGTGGCCGCGGCCGCGTATTGAAAGCGCTGCTCGCTCGCGCGGAGCGCCTTCTCCATGTTCTGCCGCAGGATGCGCTCGCGCCGTTCGGCCAGCGCGCGCACGATCGCGGAGGAGAGCCGCGAGGTCCGGTCTTTCAGGACATAGTCGGTCGCTCCTTCGCGCAGAGCCTCGATGGCGCGCTCCTCGCCGATGGAGCCGGAGAGAAAGATGAACGGAGTGTCGGGCGCCAGCACGCGCGTGATGCGCAGGGCGCTCATGCCGTCGAATTGCGGCATCGTGTAGTCGGAGAGGATCACATCGGGATCCGACGTGAGGAGCGCGTTCCGGAAAGAGGGCTCATCGTCGACGACGGTCAGAGAGAGCTCGAGCTCGCGTCGAAGGATTCGTTCCGTCAACTCGGCGTCGCGTGGATTGTCCTCGAGCATGAGGAGACGGATGTGCGGTCGGCTAGTCATGGCGGAGGATCTGACGATTGACGGCGAGCCAGTAGAAGCCGAGGTCGGCGATGGTCTTGATGAAGGAGTCGAAGTCGATCGGCTTCACGACGTAGCTGTTGACGCCGAGGCGATAGCTCTCGATGACGTCGCGCTCCTGCGCGGAGGAGGTGACCATGACTACCGGGATGGTCTGCGTACGCGGATCCGATTTGATCTGGCGCAGCACTTCGATCCCGTCGACCTTCGGCAGCTTCAGATCGAGAAAGATGACGTGCGGCCCGTTCTCCGGACTGCGGCCGGCGAAGTTTCCGCGCGCAAACAGGAAGTCGAGCGCCTCGGCGCCATCGCTCACCGACACGACGCGGTTCCCGAGATTGTGTTTTCGCAACGCGCGCAGCGTCAGCTCGAGGTCGCGCGCGTTGTCCTCCACGATGAGAATTTCCACTTCGCCTGTCATGCACTCACTCCTTGCAGATCGTGTTGCGTCCCGACCTCGATGCGTTCCGCTGCCGGCAATGTGAAATGGAAGCAGGCGCCTTCGCCCGAGACTCCTTCGGCACGCACCACACCGCCGTGACGGGCGACGATTCGCTCGACGATGGCGAGCCCGACGCCCGTCCCTTCGAACTCTTCGCCGTGCAGGCGCTGGAACACGCCGAAGATCTTGCCGACGTACTTCATGTCGAAACCGACCCCCTGGTCTCGAACCTGATACGCGTTCATCTCGCCGTCGCGGTGACCGGTCATCGTGATGTGCACGACGCCCTCCGGCTTCGCGTACTTCACCGCGTTCGAGAGGAGGTTCACGAGCACCTGCCGCACCGCGCCGGCATCGGCGAGAGCGCGCGGCAACGTCTCGCAGGTGAGCTCGATCCGGCGATCGGGCCGGGCCCGCCGCAGCTCCGCGACGATGCTTTCCGCCATGGCCGCGAGATCCACCATCGATGGGCGGAGCGGCTGCCGGCTGAGCCGCGAGAAATCGAGCAGATCGTCGATGAGCACGCCCATGCGTCTCGCCTCATCCCGAACTACGGAAAGGAGGCGGCGTCCGTCGGCGTCGAGGACGTTCGCGTAGTCCTCCTCGAGCAATCGTGCGTATCCGTCGACGGCGCGCAACGGCGCACGGAGATCGTGCGAGACCGAATACGAAAACGACTCGAGCTCCTGGTTCGCATGCTCGAGCTGGAGCGTGCGCTCGCGCACGTGTGACTCCAGCCCGTCGTTCAGTTCCACGAGGGACCGATCGCGCTGCTCGAGAACATCGAGCATCTGATTGAAGGCGCCGGTCAGCTCGCCGATCTCATCGTTGGCGACGGAGCGGGCGCGCACGGTGAAGTTGCCGGCGCGGGTGATGAAGCGCGACGTCTCGGTGAGATCGAGCAGCGGGCCGATGATGAGGTTCTGCATCCGCCGCGAGATGAGGATGGCCACGAGCAGCGCGCCGGCGAGCACCACCGCGCCGAGAAAGACGAGGTGACGCAGCCGTGCCACGAGCCGGCGGGTGGAGGACTGCACTTCGATGCTTCCGATCGCGCGTCCTTTCATCGTGATCGGACGCGAGACCGAGAACAGTTCGCCCGGACGTTGGGCGCGACCGGGGCGAACGTACTCCGCGAAGCGCATTCCGCCGGCATCGCGAATGGCCGCTTCTTCGACGTTCGGATCCGATTCGAGTGCGCGCAGCGTCGTCGCCGCCGCCTCCGGATCGCGGAACGCGAGGGATGCCTGCGTGTTGCGCGCAATCACGTCCGCCAGCACGGTCGTGTCGCGCACCAGCGCCGCGCGCGCGTCGATGAGGTCGAGCGTCGCGGCGGCGATTGCCGCGACCAGCAGCGCCGCCGCACAGGTGCTGAGAATGACCAGCGCCAGTTTCCGCCGGATCGGAAGATCGCGCACGATCCTCATCGCCTGCGCTCCCGCGTCTCGGGCTGCGCGATCCGGCCGAGACTCAGCAGCTGCGAGCTCAGCTTCAGGCGCTGGTTCTCGGCGGCTTTCACTCCGATCTCGAAGCGAACGTGATTGCGGTCGAGGAAGAGACCGATGGCCCCGCCGCGCGCGACGAATCGCTCGATGTCGCTGACCGTGAGCACCGATGCGCCGGGGCTGATGCGGTCGAGCACGGCGTCGAGGTTCTTCTGCGCGGAACGGCTGAGGAAGACCAGATGACACGGCGGCAGATTCAGCGCGTCGCTGACGCGATGGACCACGATGCGATGCCTGCCGACCGCTTCTCCTTCGACGATCTGATCGAGCGCCTGGCCGAACGGATCGTCGCCTGCGATGCAGATCACGAACGGCGCATCGGCGGTCGAGAACGCGGTGGAAGGCCATTCGACGAATTGCGTGAAATTGAAAACGAATGCCGCCTTGAGCTGATACTCGGCCGGAACGGCGGCGCCTGCCGGTGAGGTGAGCAGCGCGGCGAGGACTGCGAGCGCGAGGATCGGCCGTCGTGTCACCACGTGACCGTGAACCTTCCCTGAACGCTGGCGGGGATTTCGAAGGCGGCGATGGGGGATGCGAATTCAGCGTGATGGCCGGCGAGATTCCGGCCGATGGCGGCGATCTCCCACCAGTCCTTCCGCCACGCCAGGCGCACGTCCGCGGTTGCGTACGGGGCGATGCGCGGGCTGAGAGGCGTTGCCGGAATCTCGCTGACGTAGCGTCCGATCACGTCGAACTGCACGCCGCGCGGGAGATCGAGAATCGATTGCACGAGCAGTTGATGGCTCGGGTCCTGCGCTTCGAATGCGGCGCTGAACGGCAGGACCTCGCTGCTCGTCGTGCGGAAGCTCTTGCGCAGGTGCGTGAAGCCGCCGCGCAGCCGCCAGCGGCTCGTGGCGACGAACAATCCCGACAGTTCGATGCCGCTGCTTTTCACGGCCTGGTCGTTGCCGAAGAACAGCGGCGTCTGCGGCGACGTCTGATTGATGCTTCGAATGTCGTCGTAGCGGTTGTGAAACGCGGCGAGGGAGAGCGATGCCCACTCCCGAGGCTCGATGCGGTATCCCGCTTCGTACGCCATCACCGTTTCGGAATGGAAGTCGGGATTGCCGACCGTGGTGCGCGTCGTCAGCTCGGTGTCGAGACGGGAAGGGGAGCGAACGGCGCGCGACACCGCCGCCCAGGCCATCTGTTTCGCCGGCGGCATCCACGCCACGCGAACGCTCGGCTGCGCTTCGAGTCCGGTGAAATCGTTGTGCTCCAGTTTCGTGCCGACGGTGAGTTTGAGATCGCTGCGCAGCGCGATCTCGTCCTGCACGAACGCGCTGGCCAGCCGCATCGTGCGCAAGTCGGGGCGGAACGCGAACGATCCGGAATTGCGCACCTCGTCGCGCATGTGCCGGTAACCGATGCCCCAGACGATCGCGTGTTGCTGCCCGTGACGGAGCTGGTGCTGCAGATCGAAGTCGGCGGTCTGCAACTCGTTGCGGAAGCGATTCTGCGCGAACGTCAGCACCGCGCGGTCGAGGTAGAACTGCAGGACCCACTCGGATTGCGGCGAGGAGTTGTGGGTCCATCGCGCCAGCGTGTTCTGTCCGTTCACGAACGCGGTGTGCGGCGTTCCTTCTTCTCCTTCGTAGAAGTCGCCCTGCACGGTCAGCGTGTCTTTGTCCGAGCGGCGATAGTCGGTGCGAAAGCCGCCCTGCGTCAGGCGCCAGTCATCGCCGCCGTCGCGATCGAGGCGGCGCGTGCTTGCGCCGTCGAACCGCTGCCCGTATGCGCGATAGTGCAGATCGGCGCCGATCGCGCCGCCGTAGCGCACCACTCCGTTCGCGACGGCGGAAGGTCCGGCGGCGATCGATGCGCGTCCGCCCTGCGTCTGTTGCGCGCTCCTGGTGATCACGTTGATCACGCCGTTGACCGCGTTTGCGCCCCAGAGCGTTCCGCCCGGTCCGCTGACGACTTCGATGCGCTCGATGTCGTCGAGAGGGACGTGCTGCACGTCCCAGAACACTCCTCCGAACAGCGGCGTGTAAACCGACCGGCCGTCAATCATCACCAGCAGCTTGTTGGCGAGCGAGCCGGTATTGACCGAGGCGCTGTTGAACCCGCGCGCGGTGATGGCCCAGTCGTGTGCATTGGCCTGCGCCACCTGCAGGTTCGGCGCGAGGCGCAGCGCCTCGGCGAGGGTCGTCGCGCCGGAGCGGCGGATGTCTTCGCTGGTGATGACATCCACCGCCGCCGCGGTCGCGGCGAGAGTGGTCGCCGTTCGAGACACCGAGGTGACCTCGATGTTCATCAGTTCGGCGAGCTTCAGCGTCTTGAGCCGGGCCGGCGAATCGATCGCTTCGGGCTGGATGGACGTGCAGCCCGCGACGTGAAGCCAGCCGAGGAACAGGCACGCTGTGCGCACGCCCATCCACTGCGCTTTTTGCATGATTTCCAACGTAAAGGGGGCTCTCCGTCTCGCCTATCCGTAGAAACACGTAATCCGATGACGGACAATTACGTAAGGTCCTGTCGATCAGTGAACCTCGTGACACAATCGAGACGGGCTCGCGCCACGCTGCCCGAATCACTGAAAAACTCGCGTGAAATGAGACCTTCCGCACAGATGAACGTGGGCCGGCTTCAAGGCGGCGAGGTTCTGAAAACCATCTTCGATTGCAGCCCGGTGATGATTTCGTTCTGGGATCCGTCGGGACGCGTGATGTATGTGAACCGCGTCTGGGAGGAAACGCTCGGCTGGACGCTGCAGGAAGCGCGGGACGGAAGTTTCCTGCGGACCATGTACCCGGAGCCCGAGGACTGGCACGCGGTGCGCGAGTTCATCGAACGCGCCGACGGACGCTGGGGTGATTTCCGCCTGCGCACGCGAAGCGGACGAGTGCTCGATACCAGCTGGGCCCGGTTCCATCTCTCCGATCAGTCGTCGATCGGCTTCGGTCTCGACATCACCGAGCGCAAGAACGCCGAACGCGCGCTCGCGGACTCGGAAGCGCGATTCTCGAAGCTCTTCCAGGCCAGTCCCGTGGCGCTCGGGATTTCCACGATTCTCGAGGGTCGCATTCTCGATGTGAACGAGAGCTGGCTCGAGGTGTTCGGCTACCGTCGCGAAGAGGTCATCGGCCGCACCAGTGACGAGTTGGGACTGGTGATCCATCCGCCGCGCGCCGCGGCCGTCGAACACCATCTCGCCACCCGCGCTTCGCTGCGGAATCTCGAAGTGAAAGTGAGACGGCAATCGGGAGAGACTCGCGATCTGCTCATCTCGGCGGTGCCGGTGGCGTTGAATGCCGGAGAAGAAACGTGGATCACCGCGCAGCTCGACATCACCGAGCGAAAGCGGGAGGAAGCGGAGCGGCATCGCCTGTTCGAGAGCGAGAAGGCGGCAAGGGCGGCCGCCGAGGCGGCGCTCGAACGGCTCACCGCGATCGAGAGCATCACCGACACCGCACTCCGAAACCTCGGTCTCGACGAACTGCTGGACGAACTGCTCGGTCGCGTGAAAGGGGCGCTCAACGCCGACTTCGCCGGCGTGTCGCTCGTCGATGAGAGCCGGCAGGAGCTCTATCCGCGATCGATCGTCGGACAGACGGTTCCGACGATTCGTGATGTGCGTGCGCCGCTCGGATTCGGTGTGGCCGGGAAGGTTGCCAGAGATGGGATTCCGCGCGTCGAGCGCGACCTGACCGCGGCGGCTCTCGCGCGGGTGAAGGGCGCGTCTCCCGCCGCGATTCTCGAGCTCGTGCGCTCGATGATCGCCGTGCCGCTCAAGGTCGACAACAAGATCATCGGCGTGGTGACGGCCGCGTCGGGGAAGCCGGATCATTTCAATGACGACGATTTGAAACTGCTGCTGGTGGTGGCAGACCGCGTCGCACCCGCCATCGAGCGCGCACACCTCATCGAGACCATTCTCGAGGGACGGGCACGACTGAAAGCGTTGTCGGGGCGACTGCTCACCGCGCAGGAGGAAGAACGGCGGCGGGTCGCGTTCGAACTGCACGATGAGCTCGGACAGGTGCTCACGGCGGTGAAGATCAATCTGCAATCGGTCGAGCACCGGCGTGACTTCAACCTGCAGCCGGCCATCGCGTCGGTCGATTCGGCGATGGAGCGGATCCGCGGGCTCGCACTCGATCTTCGTCCTTCCATGCTCGACGACCTCGGCCTGCCGGCGGCGTTGCGGTGGTACACCGATCGTTTCGCGCGGGACACCGGGATCGAGCTGCATTTCTTCGCCGATGCCGCGATGCGGCTCGAGCCTGCGCTCGAAACCGCCTGCTTCCGCGTGGCGCAGGAGGCGCTCACGAACGTGCTCCGCCACGCGCGTGCGCGGCACGTCACCGTCGAGGTGCACATCGGCGCCGGCGGCGCGGAGTTGCGGATCAGCGATGACGGCGAAGGCTTCGACGTCTCGGCCGCGCGCCAGCGTGCGCTCGGTGGAACCTCGCTCGGACTGCTGGGGATGGAAGAACGCGTTTCGTATTTCGACGGTGAGCTCGATGTGCGGAGCACGCGCGGCAAAGGGACGGAAATCGTCGCACGCTTTCGCTCCCGCGCGGCGAGGGAAGGGGAGTGATGCAGTCGATTCGTGTTGCGCTGGCGGACGATCACACGCTCGTGCGGGCGGGCATCCGGAGCCTGCTGCAGGAAATCGAAGGCATCGAAGTGGTCGGCGAAGCGGAGGATGGCGAATCGACGCTCGCGCTCGCGGACACGCATTCCCTCGACGTGGTGCTCCTCGACATCGGCATGCCCGGCATGAGCGGTCTGGAAGTCGTCGCCCGCCTGGCGAAACAACATGCCTCGATCCGTTCGGTGATTCTCTCGATGCACAACGGCGAGGAGTACGTGCTCGAGGCGTTGCGCGCGGGAGCGGTCGGCTATCTGCTGAAAGATGCAGCCGTCTCCGAGCTCGAGCTCGCGCTGCGCGCGGTGACGCGCGGAGAAACGTATCTCAGCCCCGCGGTCTCTCGCCGCATGGTCGATGAGTATCTCGGCCGCGCCGGCGCCATCGGCGATGCGCTGGCCGCGCTCACGCCTCGCCAGCTCGAGGTGTTGCGCCTCGTCGCCACCGGCGGGACGAGCAAAGAGATCGCCCAGCGCCTCGGCCTCAGTCATCGCACCGTCGAGGTGCACCGTTTCAACCTGATGCGCCGGATCAACGTTCACGACACCGCGGGCCTCGTGCGATATGCCATTCGCGCGGGTCTGGTCGAGGACAGGTAACCCCCAACGCGGACGACTCGCCGAAAGGAAACGCCGGCGTGATCGCGCCGGCGTTTCCCACGAGCGTCGAGTTACGACTCTGCTTCGACGACCCGCGTCGTGACGGCGGCGCGACGCGCGCTCCAGCGCTCCTGCCAGTGATGCACGAACGCGTAGAACGTCGGCAACGCGAAGAGCGTGAAGAGCGTCGAGGTCACGAGCCCGCCGATCATCACGATGGCCAGCGGCCGCTCGATCTCGGTGCCGTGCAGGCGAAGCACGAGCAGCGGCAGGAGACCGAGAATCGCCGTGCAGGCGGTCATCAGCTTCGGCCGCACGCGTCCGATGCTCGCCTCGCGCAGCGCTGCATCGAACGGCACACCTTCCGCCATCAAACCTTTCACCTGTGCGATGAGCACGAGTCCGTTCTGCACCGCGATACCGAAAAGGCCGATCAGGCCGACGAGGGACGAGACGTTCCAGCTCTCGCCGGCGATGAGCAGCGCGATGATGCCGCCGACGAAGGCATCGGGCAGCGTCGCGAGAATCACCAGCGCTTCGGCCACCGAGCCGAGTGCGAGATAGAGCAGGAGGAACACGGCGAAGACGGCGATGGAGATGGCGATGAGCAGCGAGCGCGTGGCCCGCTCCTGACTCTCGACGCGGCCGCCGACGTTGAGAAAGTATCCGGCCGGCAGCTTCAGCTCCCGGTCCAGCCGTTCGCGTACTTCGCGCGCGGCGCTGCCGAGGTCGCGTCCTTCGACGCTCGCTTCGACGGCGATGCGACGGCTTCCGGCCTCGCGGCGAATCGCACCCGGGCCGAAGGTCTTCGTGATCGTGGCCAGCTGGTTGAGCGGAATGCGCGAGCCGTCGTGCCCGTCGATGAGCAGCGAGCCGATCGCCTCCATGTCGTTGCGCGCGTCATCCTGCAGACGCACGACCAGATCGTAGTTGCGCTGTCCGATCCAGATCGTCGACGCTTTTTCGCCGACCATGCCGATGCGGACGGCGTCGATGACATCGCCGGGCGTGAGTCCGACGCGCGCCGTCGCCGCGCGATCGACTTCGATCTTGAGCTGCGGCAGTCCGGTCATGCGCTCGGCGCGCAGATCGGCGATCCCTTCGACGCGGCCCATGATCGCCTTCGCCTGTTCGCCGAGTCTCGTCAACGCATCGAGGTCCGGGCCGAAGATCCGTACCGACAGATCGGCCGGCGTCCCGCCGAGCCCTTCATCGATGCGCATGCCGAGCGGCGTGGTGAAGAGGATCGAGACGCCCGGCACGTTCGCCGTCCGTTCGCGCATGTCTGCTTCGATCTCGTCGAGACCGCGGCTGCGTTCCTTCTTCAGCACGACCAGCACGTCTGAAATCGTGTGCGGCATCGGGTCTTCGGTCCGCTCCGCACGGCCGGTGCGGCGCACGACGTCCTCCACCTCCGGGATCTTGCGGAAGAGATCCTCGACGCGATGATTCAGACGGTCCACCTCGTCGAGCGACGCTTCGGAAGGGAGGATCGTCTGCACGAGAAACGCTCCTTCATCCAGCTCCGGCATGAAGTCGCTGCCGACGACGAACGCGAGCGCGAGCGCCGGGATCGTGATCGCCAGCGTCAGAATGCGGACCAGTCCCGCGCGGGCCATGCAGCGATCGAGCAGCGGTGCGTAGCGCCGTTTGATGGCGCGAATGATCCAGACGTCTTCCTCTTTTCCTTCCGGCCGCGCGCGGAGGATGAAGCCCGACGCGACCGGTACGAGCGTCAGCGCCAGCACCAGTGACGCCGCAACGGCGGCGATGACCGCGGCGGCGAGCGGCTTGTACATGCGTCCTTCGATCCCGGTCATCGCAAAGAGCGGCGTGAAGACGGCGATGACGATGAGCGTGGCGAAGGTGATCGGGCGGCCGACTTCGATCGAGGCCGCGAGCGCGGTCTTCATGCGATCGGCGCCTCGATTCTGCGTCAGCCGGTGGACGACGTTTTCGATGACGATGATCGCCGCGTCGACGAGCAGGCCGACCGCGATCGCGAGACCGCCGAGGGTCATCGTGTTCAGGCCGACGTTCGTCTCGCGCAACAGAATGCCGGCCAGGCCGATCGAAAGCGGAATGGTGAACGTGACCACGAGCGCGGCGCGGAGATCGCCGAGCAGCGCGAAGAGCACGAGCACGACGAAGAACGCGCCGAGGAGGACCGCGCGTCCGACGCCGGAGAGCGACGACTGCACCAGCTCCGACTGATCGTAGACGACGCGGAGCTCCACCCCTTTTGGAAGGCTCTTCTGCAGTTCGGCGAACGCCTGCCGCACGCCGGCCGCGACCTTCACCGTGTCTGCATCGAACTGCTTCGAAATGCGGCAGCTCACCAGTTCCCCTTCGAGACGATGCGCGAGGCCGCGCCGTACCGCGGGCGCTTCGCGTACCTCGGCGATGTCGCCGAGCAACACCGGCGTGGTGGCGCGCACCGCAACGACGGTGGTGCGCAGATCGTCGACCGATCTGGCCATGCCGACCGCGCGGACATTCCACTCCATCGGCCCCTGCACCACGAAGCCGCCCGACGCATTGCGATTCGCGCTCTCGACCGCGTGCATCACTTCATCGAGCGTGACCCCGCGCGCCGACATCCGGTTCGGATCGATCTGCACCTGAAACTGGCGCAGGTATCCGCCGAGCCGTTCGACGGCCGCGACTCCCGGCACCGCGAGCAGGCGATTCTTCACCTCGAACTCCGCGAGATCGCGCAGCGACATCGCGTCCATCACGCCCGGCTTTGCTTCCAGCGTGAACTCGAACACCTCATTCAAACGGCCGGTCAGACTCGAGACGAGCGGCGCCTCGGTGCCCGGGGGCAGCTCCGCCGACACCTGCGCCACGCGTTCGGCGACGAACTGCCGCGAGCGGTAGTAATCGGCGTCGGGCACGAACTCGATGGTCGTGCTGGCGACGCCGAGCTGCGAGTTGGAGCGGACGCGGCGCACGCCCGGCAGACCGTTCAATGCGACTTCCATCGGAATGGCGATCGCCGTCTCCAGCTCTTCCGCTCCCATCGATGCGTTCTGCACGATCACGTTGAACACCGGCGCGGAGAGATCGGGGAAGACGTCGCGCCGAAGATCCTTCAGCCAGATCGCGCCGATCGTCGAGCCGGCGAGCACCAGCAGCAACGCCACCACCGGTTTCGCGAACGAGGCGCGGATGATTCGCGCGATGAACGACGAGTGCTCAGTGCTCATGCTCGTCGCCTCCCCCTTCCGCTTTTTCCGCTTCCGCTTTCAGGAGGAACGCGCCATCGACGACGACCGTCTCGCCCGGCTGCAGTCCGGTCAGCACTTCGACTTCGCCCTGCAGGTCGCGACCGCGTCCGACGTTTCGAATCTCGAACGTGCGCGCACTCTTCGGAAGAAACACGACCCACTGATCGCGCACGCGCTGCAGCGCCGCGGCCGGCACGCTCACGACGTTCTGGCCTGCCGTCGACACCTGCAGCCACGCGCTCGCGGACATTCCCGGGCGCAACAGACCCTGCGCATTCGCGAGCTCGACGCGTACCGGAATGGTGCGCGACGCGGCCTCCACCTGGCGGCCGACGTACGTCACCCGTCCGGTGAAGAGCTGACCGGGGAACGCGGCGAGGGTGACGCGCGCGGGCGCGCCGACGGCGACGCGAACGGCGTCGCGCTCGAAGGCGTGCGCGACGAGCCACACGCTGGCGAGATCGCCAATGCGAAACGCGACGTCCTCGGGATCGATCATCTGGCCGAGCGTGATGTTCCGCTCGATGATGGTTCCGGCAATCGGCGCGACGAGCGCGAGGCGAGACGCGTCGCCACCGCGGCTCGGCGATGCGCCGAGCGCCTGCAACGTCGCACCCGCCGCGCGCAGCTCCGCCTGCGCCGCCGCGAGATCGGCTTCCGCCTCCTGCACCTCACGCCGCGGCACGATGCGATCGGCGAGGGCGCGCTTCCGTTCGAGCGCTGCCCGTGCGAGCGTCACGCGTGCTTCCGCCGCGTCATAGTCCGCGCGAGCGCGGCCCAGGTCGGTGCTCTGCGCTTCGGCGAGGACTTGTCCGGCGCGCACGGTCTGGCCGGGGGAGGCGAGAAGGCGAACGACGCGAGCCGTGACCGGCGCACCGACCTCGGCGTAGCGCGCCTGATCGGCCTGCACTTCGCCGACCGCGCTCACTCCTTCGCCGCCGGGGCGCTGCTCGACTTTCGTCGTCGTCAGGCGCAGATCGCGCAGCATCGTCTCTTCGATCTCGAGGAGATTCGACGGCTGCTCGGCATGCGTCTCCGTCGCGTGGCTCTCTTCGGCGGAGTGTTCGCCTTCGGCGGTCGATTTCCTGCATCCGAATGCGAGTGCGGCGATGAGTGTCGCGAGGATGAGAATTCGAGCGTTCATTTCCAGACTCCTGCTTTGACGCGCAGCTCGACTTCCGCGAGGCGTGTCTCGATGAGTTGATCGATGAGGGAGCGGCGCGCGTCGAGCGCTTCGCGGCGGACGAGCAGCAGGTCGGCCAGACCGATCTGTCCGACGTCGTAGCTTTCGAGCGCCAGCCGTTCGTTCTCTTCGATCAACGGCAGCACGGCTTGTTCGTACGCCGCGACCGCCGCGCGCAACGTCTCGAACGTTGCGACCGCACCACGCACGTCGGCTTCGATCGTGCGTGTCAGCGCATCGCGTTCCGCGCGGAGGCGCGCCAGTCGCGCGTGAGCGATCGCGGTGGCTTCCTGTCCGCGCTGAAAGATCGGCAGCGTCAGACCGACACCGCCGAGGAAGACGCGGTCCCCTTCTTCTTTCGCGTACGACGCGCGGACGCCGAAGTCGGGCCAGCGCAGCGTTCGTGCGAGGCGCTGCTCTGCCTCCGCTTCCGCGATTTCCGCGTCGAGCAGACGAAGATCGGAGCGGTCGGCGGCGCGGGCGACGAGATCCTCCGGCGGGCGCGATGGCATTTCGCGCAGCGATCCGGCGGGAGTGATCGGCTCCGCGATCCCGAGCAGGATCTGCAACTGCGTGACGCGGCCGGTGAGCGTCGCATGGGCGATGCGCACGTCCGCGGCCGCTTGCGCCACGGCGGTACGCGCCAGGTTGACGTCGAGTTGCGCGACATCGCCCGCGCGATAGCGACGCTCCGCGATCTGCAGCGCTTCCTCCGCGAGCTGCCTGCCGGTCACGGCGGCGTCGGCCCGCTCGCGCGATTCGAGCGCGCGCAGAAAGGCAGTGGCGACGTCGCGCAGCGTTTCGCGCTCGACGCCGCGCGCGCGTTGCTCTTCCTGCAGCACGCCCGCGTTCGCGGCCTCGATGCGCGCATGCCGGCGGCGCGGCAGTTCGAGATCGTGCGCGACGGCGAGTCCATATTCGGCGGACGAGGTGGCACCGCTGCGGCGGCCCGCTTCGAGCTCGATGCTCGGATTGGTCGAGAACGGGAGAGACGCGCCGGCGAGGCGCCCGCGCGCCTCTTCGATTCGCAGGCGCGCGGCGACGATGGCCGGCGCGGATTGCCGCGCCCGTTCGAGCGCTCCTTCCCAGGTGAGCGCGAGCGCCGGCGACGGCTCCGCCGGTTGCGCGGGCGCAGGCGGCGCGCCGAGCAGGACGATTCCTGCCAGAACGATGATTCGATGCATGAACACCTCAGCTGGACGTAGCGCGACGCAAGGTCGCGCGTGTTGGGTACGACGGAAGAACGCGCGTCGATCAGCCGAGGAGCGGCACGTGGAAGATGTCCTCCTCGTGCGTGGCGGGAGAGGCGCTGAGCTGGAACGGCAGCAGCTCCTGCCTGGACACTTCGGGAGCGCCGAGCACGGTTGCAGCGACGATCGCCTGCTGGGCGCGCGTGCAGCTCGTGCAGAGCGTGCAGACCGGCGGGCAGGTGCCGCCGTCACGATCGTCGGGACACGGCTCGAAGCAAACGGACGCGAACGCGATCGCGCCGAGCAGTTGCACGGCGAGAACCACGAGAAGCGTCACGGTGAGACCGCGGCGGGACATCGGCCGCGTGTTGTACCACATTGCAGGCGTCGCCGGTTTTACGCCGCCGCCTCGGCAGCAACGGCGAACGGCGACGGCACCACGAAGAGATCTCCCTGCATCAGTACGGAAGGCGGCAGCCCGAACATCTGATGGAACGTGCGCGTGAGGTGCGCCGCATCGGCGAAATCGGATCGCTGCGCGGCCGCGGTCAGCGTTCGTTCCCGCGCGATGGCGATCATCGCCCGCATCACTTTGCGCCAGAGCATGTAGCGTCGAAACGGAAGTCCGACCTGCTGTTTGAACAGATGCTGGAAGCGGCTGGGAGAGAGGAAGACGCTCGCGGCGAGTTGTTCGAGCGAGAGCCGCAGATCCTCGGACGAGGCGATCGAGTCGAGCACCCGGCGAACCCGCGCATCGGCGTGACGCGCGGGGGGAACTCCGGCGCAGAGCGATTCCACCGTGCCGCGCACGAGCGATCCGAAGTCGAGGCTCTCGAGTGGACGCTCGCAGAAGCGGCGCAGTGCTTCCGCCGCCGGGAGCACGCGGGAATCGGGGACGATCGTCGTTCGATCCGCGATCGTCGAGCGCAGCCAGATCCCTTCGATGGAATCGGGATCGATGAACAACATCGCGGCATACGCGCCGCGCCCCGCGTAGCTGTGCACGACATTCGGCGGCACGATGATGCCTCGCCCCGATCGCCACTCGCCGCCGGCCTCGCAGATCGCCGTCTCGCGATCCATGGAGATCACGATCTGGATCGCGTGATGCGAATGCGACGGCACGATCCCGTCGCTGCCGCTGATGAGGGCAAAGCCACCCTCCCACAGATACCACCGCGGTGACGCGGTCCACGACGGTTCGCTCAGCCTCTTCCCCTTTCCCGGCGTAGCTCGCAGCCGGTTCGTTCAAGAACCTCGACTGCTCCATTCAATCTTCCGCGCACTGCACTTCCTATCTTGAGCTCAACAAAGCACGGAGGAAGAACACATGACTCAACCCATCAGAAATCAGCGGTATCTCATCGGCGCGCTCGTCGCTGCCACGCTCGTCATTCTCGGTCTGGCCGGCTGCTCGGCCGTCATGACCATGGTCCACGGAGGGGCGGAGAAACCTGCCGAAAGCGAGTTCGGTCTCGGCCCGCGCAGCTCCGCGCAGGGACTCTACACGGCCACGCTGCAGCCGGAGGAGACTCTCCGCCCGCGCAAGCTGCAGACGATTCACGTCGAACTGAAAGATGCGAACGGCCAGGCGGTGGATGCGGCCGCGATCACGATCGATGGCGGGATGCCGCAGCACGGCCACGGTCTTCCGACGCGACCGCGCGTCACGAAGGGCCTCGGCAATGGCGTGTACGTCATCGAAGGCGTGCGTTTCAACATGGGTGGCTGGTGGGAATTCAAGCTGGCGATCGAAGGAAATGCCGGCGCCGATTCCGTCACCTTCAACCTCGCGCTGTAAGTCGGAGCAGGGGAGATCATGATGAAAGCGCGGCTGCTGTTTCTCACTGCACTTCTTTTTCTGGCGATGCTGATTTCCGCCGCCGGCCGGCAATGGAGTGCCTGGACGGCGGAGGACATTGCGAAGGTGAGCGAGCTCTCGATCCGCCACCTCGAACCGCTCCGCCCCGATGCGACGAACCGCTTTGCCGCTCGCGCCGACGCGGCGGCCCTCGGCGAGAAGCTGTTTTTCGACGCGCGCCTCAGCGCCAACGGCAAAGTCTCGTGCGCGTCGTGCCATCAGCCGGAGCGCGAATTCCAGGACGGCGTGGCGCTGGCGCACGGCGTCGGTACGACGAACCGGCGCACGATGCCGATCGCCGGCACCGCGCACAGTCCGTTCCTGTTCTGGGACGGCCGCAAAGACAGTCAATGGGCGCAGGCCCTCGGACCGCTGGAGAGCGCCGTGGAACATGGCGGCACGCGCGCTCAATACGCACACGTCGTCGCGCAGAACTATCGCTCGTCCTATGAACGCATTTTCGGTTCACTGCCGGACCTGACCCGCGTGCCCGCGACCGCGGGTCCGGTCAGTGATCCCACCGCGGCGAAGGCGTGGCAGGCGATGTCGGAAACGGATCGCGACGCGGTGACGCGCGTGTACGTGAACATCGGCAAGGCCATTGCGGCCTATGAGCGAACGATCGAGTACGCGCCGTCACGCTTCGATCGCTTCGCCGACGAATTGCAGAAAACGGGTCTCGCGCCGAACGGCATTCTCAGTGCCGAAGAAGTGGCCGGTCTGCGCCTCTTCGTCGGCAAGGCGAACTGCACGCAGTGCCACAATGGCCCGCTGTTCACCAATTACGAGTTTCACAACACCGGTGTGCCGGCAGATGCGGCGCTGCCGCCCGATGCGGGGCGCATCGACGGAACGAAAAGCGTCCTGGCGGACGAATTCAATTGCCGCAGCCGATGGAGTGATGCCAGAGCGGATCAATGTGCGGAGCTCGACTTCCTCGTCGCCGGCGGGCATGAGCTGGAGCGCGCCTACAAAGTGCCGTCGCTGCGCGGCGTCGCCAATCGTGCGCCGTACATGCACGCGGGCCAGCTGGCCACGCTGGACGCCGTCGTCGCGCATTACAACCGCGCGCCGCGCGCACCCCGCGGTCACTCGGAGTTGAAGCCGCTGCGGCTCAGCGATCGCGAAGCGCAACAGCTGGTCGCTTTCCTTCGCGCATTGAGCGACCGCGCGGTTGCAGCCGACAAATGACGATCGCTCACGATTTCGCCGATTTGCGATGCGGGTCCCGATCGGTCTCCTGCAGAGACTTCGGCCGCATCGGAGTCGGCGGTACCGCTGCCATGGCGTCGATGCGCTCGTGCAGCGTGTCGATGTCCGCCGAGACCTTCGTCAGCTCCTCGCGCAGGCGTGCCAGCTCGCCGCCGCTCCGTTCCTGCGCGGAGCTCTGTTCCCGCTGCAACGCCGCGTGCGATTCGCGGCGCAGCGTGCGCATGGCGCTCAGCAGCGCGCGATCGATTGCGAGCTGCTGCACCCAATAGACGCGGATACAGCGAAGCACGAGTCGGCGCAACGGATTCATGAGGCGCTGCATCCGCGAGGGGAGGTTTGCCCGTGGCGATCCGAGCAGCGACTCCACCGCCAGCGCCTCCGCTTCGAACTCCTCGGCCGGTGGCGCGACGAGCAGTGTTTTCACGGGCACGGCGAGCGTGTCCCGCGTGCTGCGGCTCTGGTCGAGCAGGCGACGCAGCAGCGGTCCGCGTGCGGCCGGCGAATGCAGCGTCTCGATGTCGGCGCGCGCGCGCTCTCCCATCGCCGCGGCTTCGCCGCGATCGGCGTAGACGCGCACCATCTGCTCCGCGGCGTGCGCGACGTCCGGCTCGGCCCAGCGCGAGTGGGGCGGATACGGCGGGGCGTCGTTGCCGACTTCTACGATCCGCGTCCGCACCGGAAAACTGTTCGAGTCGTTCGCAAACTCGAGCGTCGATGAGTACGCCGTGCTGATGACCGGCTTGCCGAGCGCCATCGCCTCGGCGACGGTCAGGCCGAAACCCTCCGAACGATGAAGGGAGACGTAGCAGTCGCACGCGTCGAGCATCGAAAAATACTCGTCGCTCGTGACGTACGCATCGCGAATGACGATGTTCGCGCGGCCCCGCGCCGCCGCGCGCAGCGCTTCGCTTTCCGCCGCGTGCCGTTCGGCGTTCGTCGTTTTGATGTAGAGCACGACGTCGTTGCGATCGCGAAAGGCCTGTTGAAACGCGGTGATCGCGGCGAGCGGATTCTTGCGGCGGAACACGCTGTCGAAGTCGAAGCAGAAGAGGAAAAGGAAGCCGTCCGGCATCCCGAGCTCGGCGCGCGTACGCGGTTTCACCTGCGGCACCACGACCGGCAGCGGGAAGGCGCGCACCGGTCTGGTGAGCGCGCGCGCGAGCGTCGCGGCGGTGAATTCGCTGATGCCCCACACCTCATCGAGATAGCGCTCGTTCCCCGCCATCGCGGCAGGAAGATCTTCGACCTCCCACGCCCAGAGGCCGATGTTCCGCGCGCCGGGGAGCAGCTGCGTGCCCATGCTCTCGAAGAACAGCGGCACCTGGTCGGCATTGACGCAGATCAGATTCGTGTCGAACGTCGGAGCTGCGGCGCCGAGGTCGCGGAACTCGCGCTGCTGGCGGCTGATCGTGCGGGTGAACGGCACGACCGAGTAAGGAATCCCTTCCGCGGCGAGTGCAGCGACCGCCGAGCGGACGATCTGTCCCGTGCCGCTCTCGGCAAACGCATAGCCGTACACATTGACGCCCGGACTCAGGCTCTTTGCCCGCGTGGCCGGCGTGCTCACCTCCGGAATCTCGCGTGGAATGAGTTGCGGAGGGATCTCGTGCTCGCGAACTCCCTGCGTGCGCACCCAGTCGAGGAATCGCTTCGCGTCGACGGAGTTGATGCGCGGAAACGCGACCCTCAGGTCGGGCCGTTCGCTCCAGATCTCGCCGAGATAGGCGGGAACGCCGGGCCCGTGTGGCGAGGGGCGCAGGAGACGCTCGATGACATCGTCGGCGCCGTTGCGGGAGAACGGGTTGGCGAACGCTGGCACGTGGGCGCCCGCTTCGTCGTCGAGGTAGGTGCGGCGGAGCGTTCTGCGCGCACGCGTGTCGAGAAGAAGGCCGGCCGCGGTCTGTTCGAAGCCGTACGCGAATGTGCAATCGGCGACGCCGGCCTGCTCCAGCGCGGCGGCGTAACGCTCGCAGAGCTCGGCGAGAAGCGGCTGATCGCTCAGACGGATGCGC
The DNA here is from genome assembly GCA_036261885.1 of Thermoanaerobaculia bacterium. Classification (GTDB taxonomy): domain Bacteria; phylum Acidobacteriota; class Thermoanaerobaculia; order Gp7-AA8; family Gp7-AA8; genus QHVT01. The sequence goes on from DATAJY010000002.1 coordinate 22,917, forward strand.
ACCGACGCATGCTGATGCTTCGAGAGCAGGTGCGGCGTGCGCGGTGAAAAGCCGCTGAAGTGGAAGAAGCGCAGCGGCTGGCCGTTGACGAGGATCCGATGCGGAGCTCGTTCGTCGTCGCGCGTGAGCAGGCGATGCGAGAGATTCCAGTAAGCGACGTTGTATCCGGGATCCTTGAGGATGCGCGGTTCGAAGAGCGCCGGGGCGTAGTCGATCCAGCGCTGGTCGACGAACAGCCCCCGCGTCGGGTCGTTGAGGCAGTCGCGCCGCAGGCGCTCACGCCACCACGGAAGAAACGTCGTCGCGGCGTCCGCGGAGAGCGCGAGAAAGCCGAGGTTGTAGATGCCGGCGAGCAGCAGGTCGCGTTCGTCGGGACGTTTGTCGTCCCGCGGCAGCGGTTCGGTGAGGTGCGGGGTGAGCACGATTCCGTGCTCGCGCGCCAGCGGCTCGAGCGGCCCGAGGGAGTCGAAGACTTCGATGTCGGGATCGAGATAGATCGCCACTGCGGCACCGCGCGCAAAGAGGTGCTCGAACACCCACGGCTTCACCGCCGTCGCGAGCTCGGTGACGTCGTAGATCGCGGCCATCGTGTAGAACTCCGACGGCGGATCGAACGGCAGCTCGTCGGGATGAATGAGCTCGAACGATGGCTCCGGTGGAATGCTCCGCTCCGGATCGTCGAGCAGCAACACATGCAGGCGAGCGGCGGGATTGTGACGGGCGAGACTGGCCGCAAGCACGCGCGCGTGGGCGAGATAGTTGCGCGCAATGATCGTGAACACCGGCGTCGCCTCCGTCAGCATCGGTTCCGGCGCGGCCGGAGTGTCCGGCGGCTTGAGGGAAGCGAGCTCCGCATCGCGCGCGGCCACGGTTTCGTGCAGCGCGGCGAGCTGCGCGTGCGTGCCGCGCGCCAGCCGGTCGATTTCCGTCTGAATGGCATCGCGGGACGCACGCAGCGATTCGGTATGGCCAAAGAGCTGCCGTCGCTCATCGTGTCCGGCCAGCAGGATCTCCGCTGCGTGCGCGGAGACGAGGTCGCGATGTTTGGCGTAGATGCGCGCCAGCATCGCTGGATGGTCGTTGCGTCGCAGGAAACGCTGATGCATCGAGTCGGGACGGACGCGATACTCGAACGTCGGCCCCGCCACGCGAACGAATCGCCAGCCGCGCGCCGCGGCCGCGAGCCAGAAGTCCCAGTCCTCCCAGATCGGGAGCGCGACGTCGTAGCCGCCGACGTCGTTCCACACCGCGCGGCGCACGACCGCGCACGCGTCGATGTAGTTGCTCCAGAGCAAACGTGGGAGCTCGAGCTCCGGCACGGAGACGTTGCCGCTCCGCGCACCGAACTCGCGGCGATCTCCGTACACCACGCCCGCGCTCTGATCCGCATCGAGGATCGCCATCGCTTCCGCAACGAAGCGGGGCAGCAGGCGGTTGTCGGCATCGAGTGGAAGCAGGTATTCGCCGGCGGATGCAGCGATGCCGCGGTTGCGTGCGGCGGAGAGACCGGCGTGCGGTTGTTCGACGACGCGATGTCCCGCTTCGCGAAGCGCCGCGAGCACTTCGATCGTGCGAGGCTGCGTCGAGCCGTCGTCGACCACGATCAACTCCGCGGCGGGTGCATGGCGCTCGACGCTCGCAACGGCATCGATCAGATAATCGCCGTCGTCGTGACACGGAATGACGACCGAGAGCCGCGGCGGCGTTGCGGATCGCAGCGAGCTTTTGCTCGCACCCGTTTCCCAGCGACGCTCGTTGCCGAGGTCCGCGGCATCGTCGAGCGCGCCGAGGAGCTGCATCGCGTCGCGGTTCGTGTAGTGCCAGAGACGCGGCAGCGGATCGTCGTCCGGAACGGAGACGAACAACTCCTTCGCTCGAAGAGTGGCGAGCGTTCCCGCATCGGCATCGATGTCGAAACGATGGCGAATCATCGCGGCGAACGCCTCGGGATCGCGCAGCAGGCGATTGCTGCTCACGAGCAGCGAGCGGTCGGCGTGACGGCCGTGAAAGTCGAGGATGCGGCGGTTGTAGTGCGTCCAGATGCGAGCGGGCCAGCCTGGATGCGTGAGCCACACGCCGGCGCCCGTGCGCAGGATCGAATCGGCGACTTCCCACGGCTGGCGATAGACCAGCAGATAGCGGGCGTTCGAGTCGAGCACGTCGTCCCAGAAGTCGAGCAGCATCGACGTGCGAGGGTCTTTCCAGCCCCACGGTGTCTCAGCTCGATCGCGCGCGAGAATGAGAGCGGCTGCCTCTTCGCGATAGGCCGCCAGCTGCGTCCCGTCGAACGTCTCGCTCTCGGTCCAGCCCCAGTCGCGATGGCCCTCTTCGGGCGGAGTACCGGCGATGAGGATGCGGCGGTCGAGCTCCAGAAAATCGACGTCCTCGAAGTAGCCCGCGGGATTCGCGCCGTCGGCCGGCAGGAGCCGGTCGCCCATCCGGACGTTCCACGCCGCGAGCAGCGAAGCGACGAGTGACGTGCCTGACCGGTGCATGCCGGCCACGATCAACCGAAGGGGAGGGCTCATCTGTGGTCTGGGTTTCCTGGTTTCACCCCGGCGCGCGCTGGCCGGTGGCGATCTCCATATAGTACGCGGCGGCAGGACTCGAGATCGCTTCGCAGGCGAACACGCAACGGTCTCCGCCGCGCACTACGCGCCGCGCCGCGAACTCGGTCTCGCCGAGCATCTTCTCGACGCAGCGGACGTTCGGTCCCCAGTAGTTGGTCGGATCGCCGGCCCAGCTCGAGCCGGCGAAGAAGCGCATCATCGGCAACTCATCCAGCTCGCGGCCGAAATCGAGCACCAGCGTCTCGAGAATCATCCGCTGCCGCGTCAGATTGCGAACGACGCGCAGCGCTCCGAGCGGGTCGGGGAGGTGATAGAGCAACCCGAGGAAGAGCACGAGGTCGAAGGTGCCGAGATCGGCGGCGGTGAGCTCGTAGAGGTTGCGTTGCAGGTACGTGACGCGCGAGCCGAGCAGCTCGGCAGCGACCGCGAAGCCGCTATCCGTCATCGGCACGTAATCAACGGCCACGACCTCGGCGCCGCGGCGCTCGAGCTCGAAGGCAAAGAAGCCGTCGCGCGTACCGAGATCGAGCACGCGCATCCCGCGGCAGTCGAGCGGGAGATCGAGAACCTCGAGCACCGCGCGCGCATCGTTCGTGCCGGGCGTGATGATGCCGGGGCGGATTTCGATGGGGTGATACCACTGTGGAACTGCAGCAATCCGTGCGCGCACGGCGTCGTCCGTCATGAGTTCCATAAGCATCGATTCGCGCGCATTGTAGTAGTCTCTGCCCGTCCCGTTATCCTGCGGAAGACCTACGATGCCGCAGGAAATCCTCGCCCATGACCCCGACTCCATGACCGCGCCGCACGACGGGCTCTCTGCGCCGGCTGTTCGTTCCGGACTGCGGGCCAGTCTCCTGATCGGACTCTGCTGCATGGTGGTCTACAACGCCAACCTGCGATCGATCAGCGCCGGCGACACGTATCCGGCGCGCTACCTGCCGTTTGCGATCGTGCAATACCAAACCCTCTTTCTCAATCCGATCGAGAAGGTTGCCGCGCAGGGACGGCCCGAGACCGCTTTCTGGATGTTGCATCGTCCGGACGGTCGCATCCTCTCGTTGTATCCCGTCGTCGTGCCGGTGCTCGTCGCGCCGCTCTACGTGCCGGCGGTGGGCTACCTCCACGCGCGCGGCTGGAGCGATGCGCGGCTGGATCACGTCGCGAAGGTGATGGAGAAGCTCGCCGCGTCGTTCCTGGCGTCGCTCTCCGCGGCTCTCCTTTATCTATTGCTGTTGCGACGGACGAAGCCGTCGATCGCGCTGCTCCTCACCGTCGCTTATGCATTCGGCACGACGACGTGGGTGATCAGCAGTCAGGCCTTGTGGCAGCACGGAATGGCGGAAGTGCTGCTGATCGGCGCATTGCTGATGCTCACCGGAGCGGCGACCGCGCCTCGTGCTCTTGCCGCGGGATTGCTTCTCGGGCTCCTGGCCGGCAACCGTCCGCCCGATCTGATCCTGGCGGGATTGCTCGGCATCTACGGGCTCTATTGGGCGGGGCGGCGCCGCATGATTCCGCTCCTCGCCGGATCCGCGCTGTCGATGGGTCTGGTGCTGCTCTACAACTTTCATGCAGCCGGAAACATCCTCGGGGGCTACGGCGTCGTCGGCAACTCGCACTTCTTTCAATACGACATCCTGCGCGGCGTCGCCGGATTGCTCGTCAGCCCGACGCGGGGATTGTTCGTCTTCTCGCCGTTTCTGCTCTTCCTGCTTCTCGCGTGGCGGTATCTGCCACGCAGCCGCGAAGAGCGATTTCTCACTCTGGCGATGGCCATCGGTGTCGCCATCCATCTCGTGCTCTACGCCAAAGTCGACTGGCGCGGCGGCCTCTCGTGGGGTCCGCGATATCTGACCGACCTTCTGCCGTTCCTGTTGTGGATGCTGGTGCCGGTGGTGGCTGCATTGCGCGGCGCCGGCCGCATTGCATTCGTGATCGCGGTGGCCGTGTCGATCGTCATCGAAGCCATCGGCGCGTTTTCCTACACCGGCTCGGTCGATGATCCGATCTTCGCCGCGGACCGCTATGCGGAAAAGCACGACCTGCGCGGCGCGTGGCAATGGCGGAACGCACCGTTTCTCAACACGCTCAAGCACGGTTTCGCACCGGCGGATCTGCTGTTCGAAACGCGTGGCAGTTTCGACGCCATCGAGTCCGGTGGACGTGCGGTCTCCGCGGTCTCCGCCGGAGAGGTGGTCGATGCCACCGGCTGGGCGCTGGCAGGCGATGAGACGCCGTGGCAGGTGGCAGTGCTGATCGACAGCGGCGCAGGCGCTTCCACGCGCACCTTCCTCGATCGGCCCGACGTCCGCAACGCACTGCGCGAAACGAGTCTCTCCGGCTGGCGCGTCCGGATCGACACGGCCGGGCTCACTCCCGGAGAACATCAATTGACCGCCCTCGTCTGGGGCTCGGCGCGGGGAGAAGCGCAGTACCTCGCGGCGCGCACGTTGACCGTGCGAGCGGCCACGACAGCCGTCGCCGCTCCGGCACGCGTGGGAGAACGCAATGACGATCTCGACGCGGCTTCGGCGAAGGCTGCCGCGCGCATTCGCGAACATCAGCAGGCCGACGGTTCGTGGCTCACCGCGTACACGAGCCAGACGCGGTTTCTCGAGTCGCGTCCGGAAATGAACACGTTCCTGACCAGCTATCTCGTCGAGCTGCTCGATCCCGTGGCGGCTACGAATGGTGTTCAGGAGACTCTGCAGCGCGCGCGGAAGCACCTCACCAGCCAGATCGAATCCGACGGGCTGGTGCGCTATCACGGACTGCCGGATGGTCCCGGCATCGGGACTCTCGGCTGCGCGATCACACCCGATACCGACAACACGGCTCTGGTCTGGAGGCTCGCACCGGCCGCCGATCGCGGGCGCCTGACCACGGCACTGGCAACGATCGACCGCTATCGCACGCGCGATGGCCTTTACCGCACGTGGCTCGCGCCGCGCGAGAACTATCAGTGCCTCGATCCGGGCGCCGATCCGAATCCCGCGGACATCGCGATCCAGATGCATCTCCTGCTGCTGCTCGCGGAAGTGCGGCCGGCGGCGGCTCGTGCGCTCTGTGAGGCGGTCCGTTCCGTCGTCGATGACGATCGGGTGTGGGTCTACTATCGAAAGGCGCCGCTCGTTCCGATGCTGCGCCTGCCGGACCTGCGAAAGGTCCACTGCACAATGGAACTGCCGGAATCGCGGATGCGCACGGAGGTTCCGGAACAACAGATCTGGTTGTCGGTCGCGCGATTGCTGGAGGGAAACGCGTCGAACGATCGCGTCCTCGTTCGCGCTGTACTGCGCGAGCTCGCCAGAGACGATTTCGCGTTGATCCGCGCGAATCCGCCGCTGCTGTACCACAACGACCTCACCGCCACTGTGCCCCGATACTATTGGTCCGAGGATGTCGGTTACGCCCTCTGGCTCCGGCTCCATGAAAAATATGACAATCCCGGTGCTCCTGATCTCTAAAGCCTCCGCGCGTCGCTACCTTTCCTGTCTGCGGCCCCAGGACATTCTCGCTCTGCAGGGTTCGCCTCTCCTCGGCGCCGCGTTTGCGATCCGCGACCCCGGAATGCACGACCTCGCGCCGCTGACGATTCTCCTCATCGCCAATGTTTTTCTCGTAGCGCACATCTTCCTGCTCAATGACTGGGCGGGCCTCCACGCCGATCTCGGCGATCCGAACAAAATGGCTCGCGTATTCACGACCCGCGGCGTGGGCCGCCGTGAGATGGCCATTGTGACCATCGGCCTGCTCGTTCTGAGTCTTTTGCTGTTCGCGTATCTCAGCCCGATTACGCTGGCACTGGCATTATCGATTGCGGTACTGAGCGCGCTTTATTCGCTGCCGCGATTCAATTGGAAGGGCCGCCCGCTTCTCAATACGGCAGCGCATCTGGGCGGAGGAATCCTGCACTTCCTTCTCGGCTATTCGCTGGGCACCGTGATCGATTCCCGTGGCTTCAGCGTCGACATGCACGGCATCGCCGTGGCCACGTTCTTCGCGCTCATCTTCGCCGCCGGCCATCTGGCGCAGGAAATCCGCGATTACGAAGGGGACGCGGCGAATGCAATCCGCACCAACGCGGTCGTCTTCGGACCGCGCCGCACCTTCATTGTCAGTCTTCTGCTCTTCACGCTGGCGCACGGAATTCTGCTGCTGCTTGCACTGAGCGGAATTCTCCCGCGACCCCTCGCGGCGCTCGTGGTTCTTTATGCCGTGCAGCTGTTCTGGTCCGTACAGACGTATCGCGAGGGCCTCAATTACGCGAGCGTTTCGCGTCTCCAGACGCGCTATCGCGTGCTTTACGCGATCGCCGGTCTGGCCATGATCGTCGCATTGTGCGGCCGCGCGTATTACTGATTTGCGGTTCCGGGCGTCAGATATTTTCCGTACCACGCCAGATACCGTTCCAGGCGGTCGCGCACGTAGCTCGGCGTCGTAATGCCGTGGTTCTGGCCCGGATAGATCACGAGCTGGGTGTCGATGCCGAGGCTCCGTAATGCCTGGTACATCTGTTCGCTGCCGATGATCGGAACGTTGAAGTCGGACTGGCCGCCGAGGTAGAGCGTCGGGGTCTTGATGCGATCGGCGTGGAAGAACGGATACGAGACCTTGAGCCAGGCGTCTCGGTTTTTCCACGGCGGGCCGAGCTCGAGCTCGTACTGCGAGATGTACTCGTCGCTGCCGTACATCGAAAGCTGCAGTGCACTGCCGGCGCCGGAGATCGCCGCTTTGAAGCGCGTGTCCGTCGCGATCGTGTAGTCGGTGAGGATGCCGCCGTAGCTCCACCCGCCGATCCCGAGGCGTTCGGAGTCGGCAATACCGGAGGCGACCGCGTAGTCGACCGCGGCGAGGAGATCCTGCACTTCCTTGTTGCCCCAGTCGGCGAAGATCGCCTTCTGATACGCGTTGCCTCGGCCTGCGCCGCCGCGATAGTTCACCGCCAGCACGACGTAGCCGTTCGCCGCGAGCATCTGCCGCTCGAGATGAAACGCGTGCTGATCCTGGCCGTTCGGACCTCCATGAATGTTGAGCACCGTCGGATACTTCTGCCCCTGCACGTACGACGGCGGTTTGAACAGCAGTCCATGCACCTCGGTGCCGTCTTTTCCGCGGCACGAGAAGTCTTCGACCGCCGCCAATTGCACATCGGCGAGCCAGGCGTCGTTTTCGTGAGTGACGCGGCGAAGGGCTCCCTTCTCCCACACATGAACTTCATCGGGCTCGGTGGCCGTGGCGGCGAGCAGCACGAGAGCGCCGTCCTTGCGCGCGGCGATGGACGACACGACGCGGCGTCCGGAGGTCAGCGCCTCGACGGGACCGCCGCCGGCCGGCATGCGGCCGATGTACGTGATGCGATCGTCCTGCACGACGAAGGAGAGCGTCGTGCCGTCGGCGCTCCAGAGCAGCGGCTCCTGCACCGCGCGGTCGAGCGACGCCGTCAACACGCGCGTTGCACCTCCCGCCGCCGGGACTACCGCCAGCTTGTTCATGCTGTACGCGCTGTACTTCGGCTCATCGCCCTGCAGGAATGCGATGAACCGGCTGTCCGGACTCCACGCCGGCCGGCCCTGGTCGCGTCCGATGAACGTGGTGAGGCGTCGCGGCTCGGCATCCTTTTTCGGTTCGATGACGAAGAGGTCGAGGTTGTCGATGCGGTCCGGATCCTTTTCGCGGTTGCTGACGAAGGCGATCAGCTTTCCGTCCGGCGACCAGCTCGGGTTCTTCTCCTCGAAAATCCCGGAGGTCAGCACCTCTGCCGTGCGCGCCTGCACGTCGAACAGCTGCAGATGCGAGCGCAACGCTCCGAGGTAGCCGTCGCCGTCCTCTTTGAACCGATAGCGGTCGATCACGATCGGCGGAGCGGTCTTGCGCTTCCACCCTTCCTTCTTTTCGGGCTCCGAGCTCGGATCGAAGTCGTTGACGACGAGCACGAGGCGTTTGCTGTCGGGAGACCAGGCGTAGTCGGACACGCCGCCTTTGATGTCGGTCAGCTTCTGCGCCTCGCCGCCGCGGCGATCGAGGAGCCACACCTGTCCCCCTTTTTTCTTCGCTTCCTCGTCGCCACGGGTGGCGATGAACGCGAGGTAGCGTCCGTCGGGGCTCCAGAGCGGCTTGCTCTCGCTGCTGTCGGGGAGCGAGGTCAGTCGCACGCGATCCTCGCCGTTCCAGCCGATCATCCAGAGATCGGAGTCACGGCGATCCTTCTCGGCGTCGATGGTGCCGACCGTGTAGGCGATCCACAAACCGTCGGGCGAGACCTGCGGACTGCCGACCGTTCGCGGCCGCGTCAGATCCTCCAGCGATAACGGCCGTTTCGTCTGAGCGGAGGTGATGGGCGAGAGGACGATGGTGATGAGAAGGAGAAGAAGCCAGCGGCAGCGCATCGGGCGTGCATTCTAAGTTCGGCTGTGACGGATGCACCAAATTGGTTGACTTCGCCAGCGAACGGAGTCAGTGTTTTCCGGTCCATCTTCGGATCAAAAAAGGGGGAGCACTTTGAATCGATACCAGACGTTGCAGAGGTATGTCCGGCTCATCATGACCTTCACGGCCGGGCTCACACTGCTCGCCACGCTCGCAGTCTTCGGCCAGACCGCGGGAGGAAACGTGGTCGGAACGGTCGTCGATGAATCGGGTAGCGCGGTTCCTGGCGTTACGGTCACTCTCTCGGGAATCGGCGCGCCGCAGGTGTTCGTCACCGGCGCGAACGGCACCTACCGGTTTCTCAATCAGGCCCCGGGCCGCTACGAGGTCAAAGCGGAGCTGACCGGCTTCTCGCCGATCATCCGCAGCGCCGACGTCAGCATCGGTGCGAACTCGCAGATCAACTTCACGATGAAGCCGGCGGTCTCGGAAGAGATCACCATCACCAGCTCGACGCCGGTCATCGACGTGCGCAACACCGGCACGGGCGCGGAGATCAACGAACAGGAACTGCGCGAAGTGCCGTCGGCGCGCGACCCGTGGGTGGTCCTGCAGACCGTTCCGGGCGTGCTCGTGAGCACGGTGAACGTGGGCGGCAATCAGTCCGGCCAGCAGTCGTACTTCATCGGCAAAGGCATCGAGCGCCATCAGACGGAGTGGAATCTCGACGGCGTGAACGTCACCGAGATGCAGGCCACCGGTACGTCGAACTTCTATTACGACTTCGATTCCTTCCAGGACATGCAGATCACGACGGGCGGCTCGGATCCGCGCCTGCGCACGCCCGGCGTGCAGATCAACATGGTCTCCAAGCGCGGCACCAACGATCTGTCCGGCTCCGGACGGCTCTTCTGGACCGACAAGGAATTCCAGTCTGACGCCGAGATCCCGAGCGAAGCGCAGTCGTACCTGCAGTCGGCGAACTCGGTCAATCACATCAACGACTACGGCCTGGAAGTCGGCGGACCGATCATGAAAGATCGTCTCTGGCTCTGGGGCGCGTATTCGAAGAACGACATCGACAACTTCATCGCCGGTCCGGTCATCGCCCAGAAGACCGAGATCATGAGCTGGAACGGGAAGGTGAATGCCCAGATCCTTCCGTCCAACAACGCGTCCGCGTACTACATGTACAACAACAAGACCGTCAACGGCCGCGGACTGAGCATCACCCGTCCGATCGAGACGGCCACGAACCAGAGCGGTCCCGGAAACGTGCTGAAGTTCGAAGACACGCACATCTTCGGCAGCAACTTCTACGTGACCGCGCTGGTCGGCATCATCGAGAACGGCTACGAGCTCACTCCGATCGGCGGACGCGACGTCAATGCGTGGTGGAGCAGCAGCAGCTACAACCGGACCCACCCCGATGTTCCGGCCGGCTGGCATCGCACCTACAACTACTTCCAGCAGGACGTCCCGCAGAAGGACTACCGTGTCGACGGTTCGAATTTCGTCACGACCGGCAGCGTCAGCCATGAGCTGAAGTGGGGCTTCGAATATCGCGACACGCCGGTCAGCTCCGAGACGTCGTGGCCGGGCAATCAGACGTTCGGCAACTTCTATGACGGCTCGGCTCTCGCCGCGCTCACGCGCAACGCGGTCCCGAACTTCGGCTCGAAGTACAAAGACCTCTACATCGGCGACACCATCATCGCCGGCAACCTCACGCTCAATGTCGGCGGCCGTTATGACTGGCAGAGCGCGAAGAATTTCGCCAGCTCGGTGCCGGCCAACCCGCTCGTTCCCGATCTTCTCCCGGCCGTCGATTACGCGGGCGATGAGAAGTCACTCGAGTGGAACGGCTTCTCGCCGCGCATCGGCGCGACGTATTCGTTCGGCAAGGACAATCGCGCGCTCGTTCGCGGCAGTTACGCCCATTACATCAATCAGCTCGGATCGAGCGACGTCGGCTCGGCCAATCCGTTCTATCGCGTCCAGTATCTGTATTACTACTGGGACGACGTGAACGGCGACCGCAACGTGCAGCGCAGCGAGATCGATTTCGATTCCGGTCTCTATTCGTTCGCGAACATCGATCCGGACAATCCCGGGGCCGGCTATTCCCCGGGACGAATCGATTACGGGATGAAGGCGCCGAGCACCGACGAACTGATCGCCGGCGTGCAGTACGAGCTCACGCCCGGCTTTGCCGTCAGCGCCAACTACACCTATCGCAAGAGCCAGAACTTCACCTGGAACCGTTTCGAGAAGACGCGCGGCGCGGGTGACTACTACACCAGCGACGACTACGTGCTGGCCGGAACGCGCACGGGCAAGCTCCCGAACGGGGAGTCGTACAGCGTGCCGTATTACACGCTGAAGGCGAGCGTGCCGACGCCGGTCAACTACGTCTTCACGAATCGCGACGACTATTCGCAGATCTACCAGGACGTCGAGCTCTCGGCGATCAAGCGCATGTCCAACAACTGGATGATGCGCGCGAACGTCACGCTCTCGGACTGGAAGCAGAACGTCGGCGACGACGCCATCGTCGATCCCTCGCCGCTGCTGAGCAACAGCACGAATTCGTTCGACAGCTGCTCGGTGTGTGACGGCTCGACGGTCGCTTCGGGCGGCGGCATCGGCAACAACTACATGAACGCGCGCTGGGCCTACAGCCTCACCGGCGTGTACCAGCTGCCGTGGCAGTTCAGCGTCGGCGCGGCCCTCAACGGACGCGAGGGCTACCTCATCCCGTACCGCGTCACGTTCCGCGACCGCAAGGAAGGGACGCAGAAGAACCTGCTGGTCTCGTCGAGCTTCGACGACAGCCGCCTTCCGAACGTCACCAACCTCGATCTGCGTCTGGCCAAGGACATCATGTTCGGCAACTTCGGCCTGAATCTCTCGGTCGATGTCTTCAACGTGCTGAACACGCACACGGTCCTCGACCGCAACACGCTGCTCGACGTCGGTGCCGACGGAACGCTCCCGCAGTACAACCACATCTCGACGCTCATGAGCCCGCGCATCGTGCGGTTCGGAGCACGCGTCAAGTTCTGATCCCGTTTCATTTCCGAGGGAAAGGCCCGTCGTTCGCGACGGGCCTTTTTCTTTTGACTGCGCTACGAGCCGTGCGCATGCGCGACGACCGCACCGACGAAGCGGCCGCACGTGCCTGAGCGGAGCAACAAGCGCCGCGGGCCGTGCCCGCCGCACGTGCCCCAGCGAAGCAACAAAGCGCTACGAGCCGTGCGCATGCGCGACGACCGCACCGACGAAGCGGCCGCACGTGCCCCAGCGAAGCAACAAGCGCAGCGGGCCGTGCCCGCCGCACGTGCCGAAGCGAAGCAACAAAGCGCTACGAGCCGTGCGCGTGCGCGACGACCGCACCGACGAAGCGGCCGCACGTGCCCCAGCGGAGCAACAAGCGCGGCGGGCCGTGCCCGCCGACGGTTATGATGGGGGTGATGCGGTGGGTCATCCTGGGGCTGGCGGCGGCGATGCTTTTCGGATGCGGCCGGGCCCGAAGCGAGAGTGTCGCGCGCCCGCCGGTGATCCTCATTTCCATCGACACGCTTCGCTCCGATCACCTTCCGGCGTATGGCTATCGCGGCGTGAAGACACCTGCCATCGACGCGTTCGCGCGCGACGCCATCGTCTTCGAGCACGCCTACAGTCACTCTCCGCTCACGCTCCCTTCGCACGCCACGATTCTCACCGGCCGCCTTCCGGCGGACACGGGCGTTCGCGACAACGCCGGCTTCCGCCTCGAGGCGGGCCGCGCGACGCTCGCCGAGGTGTTGAAGCAGAACGGCTATGCCACCGGAGCCGCCGTGTCCGCATACGTGCTGCGCGCGGATACCGGCATCAATCGCGGCTTCGATTTCTTCGACGATCGCATCGTGCAGCGCGCGGATCAATCACTCGGCGGCATCCAGCGCAGCGGTGTCGAGACCGGCAACGCCGCGGAGCAATGGCTGAACGCGCACGCCGCGCAGCCGTTTTTCCTGCTGCTGCATCTGTACGAACCGCATGCGCCCTACGACGCGCCGGAGCCGTATCGATCGCAGTTCAAACCGTACGACGCCGAGATCGCGTCGGCCGATGCCATCGTCGGTCGCTTTCTCGAGACATTGAAAGCGCGCGGACTCTACGACCAGGCGCTCATCGTCCTCCTCTCCGATCACGGCGAGGGCCTCGGCGATCACGGGGAAGACGAGCACGGGATCTTTCTCTATCGAGAAAGCATCCAGGTGCCGCTGCTGGTGAAGCTGCCGCACTCCGAACGAGCGTCCCGCGTGAGCGAGACCGTCGGCCTGCGCGACGTGATGCCGGGCATTCTCGCGGAGTTGCAGATCGCGTTGCCCGAGGGGCTCGAGTCGCGGCCGATCTTTCGCGAAGTCACTCCGCGCGCCGTCTACAGCGAGACGTTCTATCCGCGCCTCCATTTCGGCTGGAGCGATCTGCATTCGCTGACCGATGGCGCGAAGCACTTCATTCAGGCGCCGCGGCCGGAGCTCTACGATCTCGTTGCGGACCCGGGCGAGACGAACAATCTGATCGAGAGCGACCGCCGCACGTACGCGGCGATGAAGAAAGCCATCGCGCCGCTGATCGTGCCGGCCGCGTCTCCCGCCGCGATCGCACCGGAGGAAGCCGCGAAGCTGGCGGCCCTCGGCTACATCGGCAGTGGCGCGTCGCCCGCGGACAGCGCATCGCTGCCCGATCCGAAAGACGAGCGGCAGACGTTCCGCGATCTGCGCGGCGCGTTCGCCAGGTTCCGCGCCGGCGAAGATGCCGAGGCGCTGATCGCGTTCCAGAAAATCCTGCGCGATCATCCCGGCATGACCGACGTCTGGGACGTCACCGCGAAAACGTACTGGCGCATGGGTCGTCGCGACGAGGCGATCGCCGCTGCGAAGGAAGGGTTGAAGACGAATCCGCAGTCGTCCGTCCTGGCGACGGCGGTGGCGGAGTTCGCGTTGGAGGCGGGACGCCTCGATGAAGCGTGGCGTCATGCCGAGCTCGTTCTGCCGCGCGATGCGCCGCGTGCGCACGACCTGCTCGCTCGCATTGCGATGGCGCGCGGCGATCTCGCGAGCGCGGAACAGCACGCGCGCGAAGCGACGAAAGGTGGCGATCGCGCCGCGGCATACGTGACGCTCGCGCGCGTGCTGAAGCAGGCCGGTCGCGACGCCGAGGCACTCGCAGAGGCGGATGAAGCGGCACGCATCGTCGTGGCCGAGAACAAACCGCCCTTCGCCGGGCTGGCGTTTCTCCGCGGCGATCTGCTGGCGCGCCTCGGACGCGATCGCGAAGCGGAGACCGCGTTCCGTCAGGAGATCGCTCTCGCGCCCGCGGACGCTCGCGCGTATCAAAGCCTCATCGTTCTGCTCGTCAGCACCGGGCGCGGCAACGACGCGACGCCGCTCGTCTTTCAACTGATCGAGCGCGCTCCCACCGCCGAGAACTTCGCCGCGATCGTCGAGACGATGAAGACCCTCGGCGACGCGAACGGCGCGCGTTACTGGGCCGCGAAAGGGCGCGAGACATATCCGCGCGATCCGCGCTTCCGCCGATGACGACGTCGATGAAACGCCGGACCATCGCCATCGCGGCAATCGCGATCGTCGTGTTGATCGCGGGCGCACTCGCGTTGCAGCGCCACCGCCGCGGCGCACCCGACATCATCCTGATCACCATCGACACGCTGCGCGCCGATTCACTCGGCTTCGCGGGCAACACGCGCGTCCGCACGCCGTATCTCGACAGCCTCGCCGCGCGCGGCACCGTCTTCACGAATGCGCACGCGCACAACGTCGTGACACTGCCGTCGCACACCAACATCCTCACCGGTCTCTACCCGTATCAGCACGGCATTCGCGACAACGCCGGCTTCGTGCTCGACGCGAAGCATCCCACCCTCGGCGCGATGATGAAGAGCGCCGGCTACACGACTGCCGCCTTCGTCAGCGCCTTTCCGCTCGACTCGCGCTTCGGCCTGAATGCCGGCTTCGATGTGTACGACGACAAATACCGCGAGGCCTCGAATCCGCTCGCCTTCGTCGTGCAGGAACGCCCCGCGGAAGAGACGCTCGCGGCCGCGCGGAACTGGTACGACTCCGCGCAGGGGAAGAAGTTTCTCTGGGTGCATCTGTACGATCCGCACGCGCCGTACGATCCTCCCTCTCCGTTCCGCGAGCAGTACCGCGAGTCGCCGTACCTCGGCGAGATCGCCTACGTCGACGAACAGCTCTCACGCTTTCTCTCCCCGATCCTGGAGGCGCGTCCCGAGACAGTCGTGATCCTCACCAGCGATCACGGCGAGGCGCTTGGCGATCACGGCGAACAGACGCATGGACTCTTCGCATACGAGTCGACGCTCAAGGTTCCGCTGCTGATCGTCGATGGCGAGCGCGCGCCACGAAAGGAGAACGGCAGCGCGAGGCACGTCGATCTCGTCCCGACGATTCTGCAGCGCGCCGGCGCCGAGGTGCCGTCCGCACTTCCGGGACACGACCTCTTCAGCGGCACGCCGGCGGCGGAGAGTTACTTCGAATCGCTTTCGGCGTCGTTGAATCGCGGCTGGGCACCGCTGGTTGGCTTGATTCACGACGGCCGCAAGTACATCGATCTGCCGCTGCCGGAGCTGTACGACCTGTCGCGCGATCCCGCCGAAGCGAACAATCTCGCCGCTACCGATCGCCGCGGTTTGTTCGCGATGCGCAAGCGGCTCGCCGATGGCGCGCCGAATCCGGAGGCGACGCGTCGCAACGTCGATCCTTCGCAGAAGGCGTTGCTCATGAGCCTCGGCTACATCTCCGGTTCCGCGGAGGCGAAGAACTACACCGCCGCTGACGATCCGAAGAACCTCATCGGTGTCGACAACGAGCTGCACGACGCGGTGGCGTTGTATCAGACCGGCCAGCTCGCCAGGTCCATCGCCACGCTGCGCGCGATTCTCAAAGAGAGTCCCGAGATCAAAGTCGCGCAGGAGATGCTCGCCTTCATGCTGCAGCAGGACGAGAACCCGCAGGCGGCCATCGAGATGCTGAGTCAGGCCGTGCAATCAGGCGCGGCGAACGATGCGATGAAAGTGCGTCTCGGCCTGCTGCTCAGCGCGAACGGGCGGGCGAGGCAGGCGCTCGAGATCCTCCGTCCGTTCGCCTCCGCGCATGATCCCGACATCCTCAACGCGTACGGCATCGCGCTCGCCGACAGCGGCGATCTTCGCGGCGCCGCGGAGACGTTTCATCGCGTGCTGGCCATCGACGCCACGAACGCCACGGCGTATCAGAATCTCGGTGTGGTCGCGCTGCGTGCCGGCGATCCCGCTGCCGCGCGCGCGAATCTCGGCAAGGCGCTGGCGCTCAACGATCGGATGCCGACGGTATTCAACCTGATGGGCGTGATCGAAGCGAAGAGCGGCCACGACGATCTCGCCATCGGCTGGTGGAGCCGCGCGGTCCGCGCCGATCCCCGGTTGTACGACGCGCTCTACAACCTCGCCATCGTCGCCAGCCGCGCCGGACGCAACGACGTCGCGCGCGACGCCCTGCAGCAGTTCATCGACACCGCCCCGCCGCAACGCTACGCCGACGACATCGCAACCGCGCGCGCCCTCCTCGCGCAGATGAGAGGCTGATTTCGGTTGGCGGTTGGCGGTGGTCCGAACAGGATGACTGCGCGTTCGCGATGGCAAACAGCAGTCGCGAACCATCAGCGACAACACCTCCGCCAACCGCCAACCAAGTTCCTCTTGACGTCGCAACCGGGCAGGAGCACGATGACGCCCGTTCAAGATCTAATATCTAATATCTGATGGCTGATCCGAAGGCTTCGCACCGGCAACGTGCCCAGTTCATCGCCGACGCGATTCGCGCCGATGTGCTGGAAGGGCGGATCCGTCCCGGCGAGTGGCTGCGGCAGGAGCGCATCGCACGCGAACAGGGCGCCAGCCAGATGCCGGTGCGCGAGGCGCTCAAACGCCTCGTGGCCGAAGGGATCCTCGAGCACGTTCCGTACTGCGGCGTCCGCGCCGTGCAGTTCACCGTCGAGGACGTCGAAGACCTCTATGCCTGCCGCGTCTTCATCGAAGGGATGAGCGCGCGTTACGCGGCGGAGGCGATCACCGACGAGGAAGTGCGCGAGCTCGAACGGCTGCATGGCCGCATGAGCGTGCTGGCGATGCCGGGGGAGCTCGTCGAATACCGCGAGCTCAATCGCCAGTTCCACGCGCTGATCTTCACCGCCAGCCGCCGCTCGTACCTGATCCGCACGCTCGGTCAGCTCTGGTCTGCGTTTCCGACGATGCTCTGGAGCAACATCCCGCGCGCCGCGACCGACTCCGCGCGCGAGCGCGACGACGCCGATCCCATCGAGCACGAAGCCATCGTCCGCGCTCTCGCGGCTCACGACGCCGATGCGGCGGAGCGGGCCGTTCGCCATCACATCGAATCGGCCGGGAGTGCGCTCCTGGCGGTATTGAAAGAAGACTTGAAAGGATCGAGATGATCGTTCTGCTGCGTGTCGCTGTCTTGACGCTGTTCGCAACCTCCGCCGTCGCCGCCGGAAACCCGGCCCGCGGCCATCTGATGCTCATCGGCGGCGGAGACAAACCGCGCGCCGCGATGGAGAAGTTCGTCGAGCTCGCGGGCGGGAAGGACGCGCCCATCGTCGTGATCCCCACGGCCTCGGAAGAGGCGGACACCAACGAGTACTACACGAACCTCTTCATGAAGGAGTACGGCAGCACCGACGTCGTGGTCCTGCCGATCAAGACCAGGGAAGATGCGAACAAGCCGGAGCTCGTCGCCGCGGCGAAACGGGCGCGCGGCATTTTCTTCGGCGGGGGAGACCAGGTGCGCATCATCAACGCGCTCGCCGGCACGCCCGTGCTCGAGGCGCTGCGTGAGGCGCATCGCCGGGGCGCGGTCGTCGGCGGCACGTCCGCCGGCCTGGCCTGCCAAAGCGAAATCATGATCACCGGCGAAGGCGACTTCAAAGTCATTCAGACGCGCTCGGTCGAAGTGATGGAAGGCCTCGGCTTCGTGCGCGGCGACGTGATCGTCGATCAGCACTTCATCGCCCGGCAGAGACAGAACCGGCTGATCTCGCTGATCCTCGAGCATCCCGATCATCTCGGTGTCGGCGTCGACGAGGACACCGCGATCTGGGTGCGTCCGGACGACACGTTCGAAGTCATCGGCACCGGCTCGGTGATGGTGTTCGATCCGAAAGGGGCCGCGATTCAGCGCAGCGGCGCCGCGGCCGGGAAGGAACTGCTCGGCGTGCACGGCATGCAGATGCACATCGTGCTGCCGGGCGAAGTGTTCGACCTGTCGAAGCGTGCGCCCGTCAGCGCCGCACCGGCGAAGAAGGTCGCGAGCCGATGAGCGTGCAGACCGACGCCATCCCGCCGCAGATTCTCTCGTTGACCGAACGCCTCCTGCGGCAGCTCTGCGCGATCTCTTCCGAAAGCGGCAATGCCTTCGGCATCCGCAGAGTCGCGCAGATGCTCGAGCGCACGCTGACGCCGCACGGCCTGACCGTGGAGATCGTCGATGAGCCGGATGCGCATGGCGTTCCGCAGCCGGTGCTGATCGCACGCGGACCTGGTTCGGGAGGCGCGCATCTGCTTCTCCTCGGACACATGGATACCGTGCTGCCGGCGATCGAGCCGAGCGTCGACGGACGCACGTTGTTCGCGACCGGCTCGTACGACATGAAGGGCGGACTGGCGATGTTCTGCGGTGCGCTCGAAGTGCTCGCCGCGCGCGGCACCGCGCTGCCTCCCGATCTGCTGGTCGTGCTCGTCCCGGACGAAGAATCGGAGAGCCTG
The DNA here is from genome assembly GCA_036261885.1 of Thermoanaerobaculia bacterium. GTDB lineage: Bacteria > Acidobacteriota > Thermoanaerobaculia > Gp7-AA8 > Gp7-AA8 > QHVT01. The sequence continues at coordinate 41,706 of DATAJY010000002.1, forward strand.
ATCTCCGGCCAGTGCGCGGAACGATGGAGCCGCGGCGCGCGCGCCGTCCTCGTGCTCGAGCCGGGACAATCGACCGCCGATGGCGAGACGCTGGTCGCCGGTCGTCGTGGCATGACCGAATGGAAGCTCGACGTCCGCGGCCGCGCCTCGCATTCGGGGCTCGCGTACTGGAGCGGGCGCTCGGCGCTCGCCGCCGCGGCCGAGTTCTGTGCGCTCGCGCAGGCCGCCTCGCGTCGCGGCAACGGACCGACCGTCAACGTCGGCCGCATCGTCGGCGGCAGCGCCGACTTCGTCGACGAGCTTGCGAAACATGCCTCGATGCTCGGCAGCTCGCGCCAGTTGAATGTCGTATCGGATCGCGCCGCCGCGGAAGGGGAGTTTCGCTTTCTCACCGCGGCCGATGGCCAGTCGATGCGCGAGCAGCTGCAGCGTTTCGCCGGCGAAGTCGCGGCGCGTCACGAGGTGGAGATCGCATTCACCATCGGGATGCACGTCGCACCGGTCGATCCGCATGGACCGGGCGCGCCGTTCGTCCAGCGAACCGTCGATCTCGCGGCACAGCGCGGATTTCGCCTCGAGGTCGAAGAAGACCGCGGCGGGATCTCGTTCCCGAACTTCATCGCCGATCCCGCTTCCACGCCGGTGATCGACGGACTCGGCCCCGCGGGATACGGCATGCACATTCGCGGCGAATACGTCGACCTCGACTCCCTCGGCCGGCGCGTCGCGCTCCTCGCCGATCTGCTTCCGACGCTGTAACTCCGAACGCAACACTCGAACAGGAAGGGCGATCCGATGTCCGACACCGCAGTCCTCGCACCGCGCTCGTTCCGCATGCCCCATACGCTGGTCATCGTCGGCACGCTCGTCGTCGTCGTGCTCGCACTCTCGTGGGTGGTCCCGTCCGGGACGTACCAGCACGTCGAGAAGAATGGCCGTCAGGTCACCATCCCGGGCACCTACCAGCAGACCGAGAAGGTTCGCCTCGGACCGCAGTGGCTGATGATCGCTCCGATCAAAGGCTTCGCCGACGGCGCGATGATCATCTCGTTTCTCTTTCTCATCGGCGGCGCGTTCAACGTCATCCAGGAGACCGGGATCATTCACTTCGTCATCCGCCGGCTGACCACGGCGCTGCGTTCGCGGCCCTGGCTCGAGAAGCTGCTCATCCCGGTGATGATGATCGTCTTCTCGCTCGGAGGCTCGATCTTTGGGATGGGGGAGGAGACGATTCCGTTCATCCTGATCTTCGTGCCGCTGGCGCTCTCGCTCGGCTACGACTCGATCGTCGGTGTGTCGATTCCGTTCCTCGGCGCCGCGGCCGGATTCGCAGCGGCATTCTTCAATCCCTTCACGGTCGGCATCGCCCAGGGGCTGGCGGGTCTTCCGCTCTACTCCGGCTTCGGCTATCGCGTGGCCACGTGGTTCATCGGCACCGCGGTGATGATCGCGTGGGTGATGGTCTACGCCGCGCGCGTGAAGAAGAATCCGCAGCTGAGCATCGTCTATGAGCTCGACCGCGCGCGCGATCTCAGCGCCTGGAAGTCGGACGGCGAGGCCGAGCCGTGGACGGCGCGCCGCTCCGCGGTCCTCCTGCTGTTCCTGGCCAGCATGGCCATCCTGATCTGGGGCATTCTCGAGAAGCAGTGGTTCATCGAGGAGATCGGCGCACTGTTCCTGGCCATGGGACTGCTGATGGGGGTCGTGGCCGGCCTGCGCGGGGACGACGTCGCCAGACATTTCGTCACCGGCGCGAAGGACATGGTGAGCGTGGCGCTGATCATCGCCTGTGGCCGCGCGCTGCTGATCATCGCGCGCGAAAGCGCGGTGCTCGACACGATGCTCTACTACAGCGCGAACGTCGTCGCACCGCTGCCACCGATCGTCGCCGCGCAGGTGATGTTCGGAGTGCAGGCGGTGATCAACTTCTTCCTCCACTCCGGCACCGCCCAGGCGGCGCTCACGATGCCGGTCATGACTCCGCTCGCCGATCTCGTCGGCGTCACGCGCCAGACCACCGTCTACGCGTTCCAGCTCTGCGAGTTCGTCAATCCGATTCTTCCCACCTCCGCCGTCACGATGGGCGTTCTCGGCATGGCTCGCATTCCGTGGGAGAAGTGGGCGCGCTGGTTCTTTCCGCTCATGATCGTGCTGATCGTCCTGAGCCTGCTCCTGCTCATCCCGCCCGTGCTGATGCACTGGGGTCCGTTCTGATGCTGCAACGCGTCATCGGCCGGATCGACCGTATCGATCAGCTGATGGTCCGGCTTCCATTCGTGAAGCCGTTCTCGATCAGCTCCGCGACGTGGACGAGCAAAGAGGCGCTGCTGCTGCGCATCGAGTCCGACGGCATCACGGCGTGGGGCGAATGCGTCGCCGATCCCGATCCGTATTACGCCTCCGAAACCACGCTCACGGCCGAGCACATCATTCGCGATTTTCTTCTTCCTCTCGTCGAGCCCGCGCTCACGATGGCCGCGCTCGAACAGCGCTTCCGGCGCGTGCGCGGACACGGCATGGCGAAGGCGACGATCGAGAACGCGCTCTTCGATCTCATTGCGAAGCGCGAAGGGCTTCCGTTGCACGCGCTGCTCGGGTATCCCGCGCGCCCGATTCCCTCCGGCATCAGCATCGGCATTCAGGAGAGTGAAGGGGAGTTGCTCGACGCGGTGGGGGAGGCGGTGGCGAGCGGCTATCACCGCGTGAAGATGAAAATCCGCCGCGGCTGCGACATCGATCGCGTCGCGGCCGTGCGCGAGCGCTTTCCCGACATCGCGCTCATGGCCGATGCGAATGGCGATTACTCGCTCGACGATGCCGCGCACCTTCGCCAGCTCGATGCGTTTGGCCTGACGATGATCGAGCAGCCGCTCTCCTACAGCGACATCTACGAACATTCGCTGCTGCAGAAAGAGCTCGCGACGCCGCTCTGTCTCGACGAATCGATCCACACCCTCGCCGACGCACGCGCCGCGATCGACCTCGGCGCCTGCCGCGTGATCAACGTGAAGCAGGGACGCGTCGGCGGTCTCGCCGAGGCGATGCGCATCTCCGAATACGCCGCGTCGCACGGTGTGCCGGTCTGGTCCGGCGGCATGGACGAAACCGGCATCGGCCGCGCCGTGAACATCCATCTGCAGACCGCGCCGTTTTTCTCCATCCCCGGCGACACCTCCGAGACTTCGCGCTACTTCCACCGCGACATCGTCACGCCGCCGGTCGTCCTCGACGCCGGCGGATTCATCGCCGTTCCCGACGGCGCCGGAATCGGCGTGCAGATCGACGAGGATGCGCTGCAGCACTTCACGCTGGAGACGAAACGCTTGAGGTGATTCGGAACACGGACCCGCCGCTCACCGTTCTTCGAGTTCCGCGAGCATTTCGATTTCCACGCACGCGCCGAACGGAAGTTGTGCGGCGGTCATGGCCGTCCGCGCGTGTCTGCCACGTTCGTCGAAGAGCTGCACGAACAGTTCCGATGCGCCGTTCGCCACGGCGTGCGGTTCCGTGAAGTCGAGCGTGCCGTTGACCAGCACCATCAGGCGGACGATCTGCTGGACACGGTTCAGATCTCCCGCTGCATCACGCAGCGTGGCGAGCAGCTCGATGGCCACGCCCCGCGCCGCCTCCTGCCCTTCGCGCACGGTCACCTCCGCTCCGAGTTTGCCGCGCCACACTGCGCCGTCCTTCTTCGCCAGGCGTCCGGAGATCGACACGAGATTGCCGGTGATCACATACGGCGCAAAGACCGGCGTGTAGCCGCTGACGATTGCCGGAGCGGCGTCCGGCAGAGCGATGTTCAATGCGATGAGACGTTCCATGATGTTTGCCATTAGCCAATCCTCCCGTGCAGCGCGTCGATGAGCATTCCGATCTGTTGTGGCGAATTGAAGAGGTGCGGCGCGACGCGGATCTTTCCCTGCCGCAAGCTGACGAAGATGCCCCGCTGTCGCAATTGTTCATGAAGCGCCGCGGTCGCTTCGGCGGAACCGGCGGTGAAGGAACCGAAGGCGCCGCGCGCCTTGTGGTCGAGCGGACTGGCCGGCACGCAATGCGGCGGCAACTGCGCGAACAACGTGTCGATGAGGTCGAGGCCGTGGCGCAGCACCGTGTCCGCGCCGATCCGCGCGACGAGATCGATCGACGCGCGAAACGCGGCGAGATTGAGATTGAGTTGGGTCGCCGATTCCGCGGCGTCGAACCTCTTCGCGTCGCGAGACGGCTCCGGACGGTCGAAGCGTAACGACGCGAAGTCGCTCACGCTTTGTCCGGTCCAGTAGAACGGGCCCGGCAGCAGTTCGTCGAGCCGCGCGTCGTCGATCCAGAGAAACCCGGTGCCGTAGGGCGCGAGGAGCCACTTGTAGCCGGCGCACACGACGACATCCGCGCCGAGCTCGGACACGGCGATCGGCACGGCGCCGCACGACTGGCTGATGTCGAGCACGAACCACGCTCCCGATGCGCGGCATGCCGCGGCGATCGGCGCGACGTCGAGCAGCGCACCGGTGTCGAAGCGCGCATGGCCGAGGGAGACGACGCGCGTCCGCTTCGTGATCGCGGCGACGACATCGTCCGCGAGGAGCACACCGTCGCGCGGGGGCACCACCTTCAACAGCGCGCCGGCGCGCTCTTCCATCGGCTTCCACACCGCGTACTGCAGTGGGAAATCGCCACCCGCGATGATGATCTCGTCGCCGGGCGACCATCCGAGGTGGAGCGCGAGCACCTGCAGCCCCGTACTCGCACCGGTGGTCAGTGCCACTTCCTGTGCGCTGCCGCCGATCAACGTCGCGATCGTGGAACGCAGGCCGTCGGCGACATCGAAAAACGTCACGTCGTCGATGCGGTACGGCTGCCGGTTTGCCTCCACGGCCGCGGCGACGGCGGCCACGGCGACGCGCGGCATGACGGCGTGAGCGGCGGTGTCGAAGTAGACGGCGTCTTCGATCGGATCCCATTCTTCGAGCCAGTTGGGTTGACCATTCATGCCGCGAGTCTGCGTTGCAGGCCGCGGTCTGTCCAATAGATCGCGCGCATCGCTACAATCTCGATTTCAGATCGTATGGAAATGCGCCAGTTGCAGATATTCGCCGCGCTCGCCGAGGAGTTGAACTTCACCCGTACCGCGGAGCGGCTCCACACCGTGCAGTCGAACGTGACCTCGCATGTGCGGCACCTCGAAGAGGAGCTCGGTGCGCAGTTGTTCGATCGATACCCGCGCCGCCTCGTGCTGACGGAGGCCGGCACGCGATTTCTCCCGTATGCGCTGCGCGTGCTGGCGACGGTGGATGAGGCGCGGAGGACGATCCGCTTCGGCGACGTGCCGGCCGGTCCGCTGCGCATCGGCGCGCCCGAGAGCATCCTCACGTATCGTCTGCCGCGCGCGCTGCGTCGCTTTCGTCAGCTCCATCCGCATGTGATGCTGATGCTGCGTCCATACGTCGACTGGCCGCTGGCCGGGCCGCTGCAGAACGGCGAGTTCGATCTCGCCATCCGTCTCGCCGACAAAGTTGCGGAGAAAACACTCGGCTCGCGCCGCATCGGTGCCGAACGCATCGTGCTGGTGGCGGCACCGGGGCACCCGCTGGTGGGACGGACGACCGTCCGGCCGCGCGATCTCTCCGCGCAGCACCTGTTGCTGACGGAGGAGGGATGCGCGTATCGAAAGAAATTCGAGCGCATTCTCAAAGCGCGCGCGATCCGTCCGCCCAGTGTCGGCGAGTTCGCCAGCGTGGAAGCGATCAAGCAATGCGCAACCCTCGGCATGGGCATCGCCCTCCTCCCGGAGATCGTCGTCGCCTCCGAAATCCGCAGCGGCGCATTGCACGTCCTCGCCTGGCGTGGTCCCGACGTCAGCATGTCGACGCATGTCGTGTGGCACAAAGACCGTTCGATGACTCCCGCGATGCGAGGATTTCTCGAAACGCTCGATGCGACACTCACGGGCCGCTGAGGCAATGCATCGCTGCTCCTGCTAACCTCGGGAAGGAGGCGATCGAACATGGCCAGGCGCGGATCGGACATCGATACGGAGATCGACGCTCTTTTCCGACGTTCCCTCGCCGAGTTCACCGAGGCTCGCAATGCACTGGCCAGGCAGCTCAAAAAGGAAGGTCGGACGCTCGACGCGGAGCGCGTGAAAGCCCTGGCCAAGCCGTCCGCGCCGGCGTGGGCGGTGAATCAGCTCTACTGGCAGGATCCGAAGTCGATCGAACGGCTGCTCGCTCTCGGCGAGCGTGTGCGCAAAGCGCAGACGGGACAGCTGAAAAACGCCGATCTGCGTGCGCTCCTCGATGAGAAGAAGCAGATGACCACCGCCTTGCTCACGAACGCCTCGGCGATTCTCGGCGAGGCCGGACAACCGGCGTCGGCCGATTCGATCCGTCGCGTGTCCGCGACATTGGAATCGCTGGCCGCGTGGGGTTCGATGGAAGGTGCCGACGTCCCGAAAGCCGGCCGGCTGACCGCGGATCTCGAGCCGCCGGGATTCGACACGCTCGTTCCGCTGCTGGGTGGAAAGCAACCCAGAACCGAGAACGTGCTCGCCTTTCGTGCTGCGAAGCCGGCTGAAGATCGCGCGGCGATCCGGGCCCGCCTCGAGCAAGCCGTGCAGGCCGCGGAGAAGGTGCTGCGGGAAGCGCAACGCGATGCCGAGCGCTCGGAGTCGGCGCTGGCCAAGGCGAACGCGCGCGTCGCGGCAGTAGAGAAACAGAAACAGGAGATCGAGGCGCGCTACGCCGAATCGATCGAAGCCGCGCGCCTGGCGTCGAACGAGGCGAGGAAGACCGCGCAAGCGGTGACCGACGCCGCACGATCGCTTGCGAAAGCGAAGGAAACGCTCGAGAAATGAGCAGGGCGGGCGAGTGATCGCCCACCGCGCCCGCTCTTTCATCGCCGCGTGAATGGCACGAGCATCGGCACTTTCCGCCGGTACTCCTCGTAGGCCGCACCGTGCTCGTGAACGAGGTCGCGCTCCTCGAACTGGATCGCGATCAGGATGTACGCCGTAGTCGCCATCGCGAACAGGAGGTGTGCGTACGTCATGGTCGGCGTCATCCAGAACGCGAAGAACCAGCCGACGTACAGCGGGTGACGCACGAGACCGTATGGGCCGGGCGTGCCGAACTGCAGCGTCGTGTACGGCCGGTTGCGCAGGAAGAGCCACACCTGGCGCAGCCCGAAGAGATCGAAATGATTGATGAGGAACGTCGCCACCAGCACGAGTGCCCAGCCGAACCCGAAGAGTGAGTAGAGAACCACCCGCGCGATCGGATCGTCGACCGACCACACTACTCCGCCGAGCGGCTGCCACTTCGCGAAGACGAGAATGAGCGCGAGGCTCGAGGCCAGAACGTACGTCGAGCGTTCGATCTGCCGCGGCACGATGCGCGTCCAGCGCTCCTTGAACCAGCGGCGCGCCATCACGCTGTGCTGCAGGGCGAACAGACCGAGCAGCGTCGCATTGATGGCGATGCCTCGGGCGAGCGGCACCTGCGCCGGTCCATCCAGCGTCGTCGGCACGACGAAACCTCCGATGAAGCCGATGGCATAGAGAAACGTCGCGAAGAAGACGGCGTAGCAGACGAGCCCGTACACGAAGAATGCGATTCGTTTGGTCATGTCCGGCAACGTCGGTTCCATCGCGCCGGCGCGGTATGGGTGCGCTGTCCCGAACGACTTACAATCGCCATCTCGAGGCAGGACAAATGTCCCAGGGACGCCAGACGATCCGGTTTTTGCGCACCGATGACGACGTGAAGATCGCCTGGGCGGAGGCGGGGACAGGACCATGTCTGGTCAAAGCGGCGAACGGGATGACCCATCTCGAATTCGAGTGGGAAAGTCCGGTGTGGCGCCACTGGCTTCGTTTTTTCAGCGACCACTTCCGCTTCGTTCGCTACGACGAACGAGGCTGCGGACTGACGGACTGGCAGGTTGCCGACCTCTCGATGGACGTCTGGACGCGCGATCTCGAAGACGTCATCGCCGCCGCCGCGCCAGAGGAACCGTTCACGCTGCTGGGGATCTCGCAAGGTGCCGCCGCGTGCATCGATTACGCCGTCCGGCATCCGGAGCGGGTGGCGCGCATGATCCTGTATGGCGCCTATGCGCGCGGCTACGATCATCGCGCCGATGCGGAGCTGGTGCGCGAGTACCGGCTCATTCGCGAGGCGGTGCGCATCGGCTGGGGAAAAGAGAATCCCGCATTCCGGCAGCTCTTCACCTCGCGCTTCATTCCTGGCGGAACGGCCGAACAGATCGCGTGGTTCAACGAGCTCTGTCGCCGGACGACTTCCGGCGAAGTGGCCGCGGAGCTTCTGCGCATGCGCGGGAAGATGAATGTTCTGCACCTGCTCGAGCAGGTGCGCGTTCCGACGCTCGTCATTCACGGGCGCAATGATCAGATCGTTCCTTTCGCCGAGGGGCGTCTCATCGCCTCCGGCATCGCCGGCGCGCAGTTCGTCGAGCTCGACTCGCAGAATCACGTGCTGCTCGAGGACGAGCCGGCGTGGCGGCGATTTCAGGAAGCAGTGCTCTCCTTTTGCGAGCTCTCCGCGCCGAGTGAGGAATCGCGCGCGGATGATCCCTTCGCAGCGCTGTCGCCGCGCGAACGCGAGATCCTCTCCCTGCTCACCGAGGGACTGGCGAACGCCGAGATCGGAGAGCGCCTCGACATTCGCGAGAAGACCGTCCGCAATCACATCTCCAGCGTGTACGACAAGCTCGGAGTCTGGACGCGCGCACAGGCGATGGTATTCGCCCGCGATCACGGCTTTCGGGCGTAGCGGTCAACACGCGCTACGGCACGCGCGATTCGTCTGAATCCGGCGAAGAGACGCTCCGTTCGTTGATGGTGGTGGTGAGCCGCGTCGTCGCGCAATGTCGGAACTCGGGCAGGTAAGACGCGCGATGACGCAGAACGTTGCCGCGAAAATTGGCGTCCTCAACGAGATGTAAACTCGGTTCTGACCCTCCCTCAGAGTTGCGCAGTCGCGCAGAAAGCGATCAAGAACGGTGAGAACCGAAAGCGTCGGGAGACGGCACATTCTGGAGATCATCATCCGTGGCTCCGCCCGATGAGTAATTGACACTCTTGGCGCCGAAGAAGTGGCGAACGCACAGGCGTATCCCCAACTGGGTTCACGTTGACATCCCAACTTGGGTTTGCGATAGCTCGATCCCTACGCTCCGCGCCACCAGCGGATGCGTAAGTCAGCGCGCCATCACGAAGACTACCGTGCCATCGTGCAGCTTCTGATCGAGGCGCGCGTGGAGGCGGGCTTGAGTCAAGCAGCACTCGGAAAGCGATTGAAGCGACCGCAGAGTTTCGTCAGCAAATACGAAACTGCCGAGCGACGACTCGACTTCGCGGAAACGGTTCACGTCGCCGAGGCGATCGGCATCACCGCCGATGATTTGCTGCGAAGATTCCTGCAAATGCGCGTCACGCGAGGACGGCGCACCTCACGCGCTCGCGGCGCTTCGGCTGCGACGAAGACGCGGTGAACTGCGTACGGTGTCGCGAAATTGTCTCAGTTGTGTCTGAACGGAGCAGGCAGAGCGGACGAATGCTTTCGTCGAAAGAAGATGTCCAAGTGCTTGAGTCACGAACTTCGTCTCAGTTGGACCGATCTGCGAGGCAGGCTTCTCACCTGCCTCGCCGGTAACGTAGCGTTACTGCTTGGCTTGCCGAACCAGTTGCGCGGGCGTAGCTGCGACGCTCATCTCGGCGTAACGCTTCGCCCGGTCGCACCGCTCGCCGGAACATCCGTCAAAGTCGCCGGCTGCTGCGTAAGCGCGGAGCCTGCGCAAAGCGCCGCGACGAGCAGCAGCGCGGCACGCCACGGACGTGCCGCCACTGAGATTTTTGCAGTCATACGGTCACTAATCCTTTTCGTATGTCTGAAAGGGTGGAGGTCGCTCGACTCACGCGTCCCGCACCCCTCGATCAGTACGTGTCGAGCTTCTGATTTTCTTTTGTGGCCTTCGCGATCTTCTCCTTCTGCTTCTGTGAGCAGGGGAATTTGAACGAGGCGTCGAAGTCGCAACTTGGCGGTGCGGCAGCGGTTCGCACGACGGGCGTTCCGCATCGCTCGTTGTAGAGGACGTAACGCAAAACGCTGGCACAGAGGTGATGCAGCGGACTGTCTGGCGTCACGACGAGGCGAAGGCGCTCCAAGCGCTCGAGGAAGTGTGCAGACGCTGCTTGGCGGATCTTGCTCCTTGCCTCGCGCGTTTTATAGGACAGCCAGTCCGACTCGCTGGCCGTGGCGTCCACGCCGTTGGATGAAATCGTGATTGCGTCGACGCTCTGCTGTCGCAACGCGGGGTTCGCCTTCAACTCTGCGACCACCTCTCGGCGGCTGATGGATTTATACGGAAGCGGAACCGACGCGCGAATCCACTCCTTCGTTTGATCGTCCGTCACTTCGAGCACCGCTTCGTGCTTGAAGTAGTCCATCGTATGCCGAACGACGAGCCGGTCCCCGGAGATGCTGTCTTCCAGCAGCACATACATGATGTCCTGAGATTCGTCAGGAAGCATTGTGATCTCAGTCATCTGATAAGCAATGCCGGTCTTGGCGTCCAACGCCTCCCAGTGTTTGCGCCACTCCGCCGCGCGCAGGTCACCGCAGAAGAGAGAACTCAACATCGCCACTGCCACCACCGCGAGAAGGTGCCTGTGTCTTGTCATTTGGTTGTCCAAGGTCAACAAACGTCCAGCCAGTCGGCGTAGCAGTTACCGTAGCAGGCGTTTCGTTCGGTGAGCGCGCCCCGCCTACACATCTCGCCGTCGCAATCGGCAATCGCGTTGCTGTACTCACAGTCGCAGATAGCCTTGCATTCCTTGCAGTTGTTGTTCGGCTTCTTCGAGCAATCCGGCTTCGGGTCCTGCCACCAGCACCACCAGCAGCCGGTTGGGTCAGAATCGTCCGGGTTCCAGCACGGATCGGCGAACTCGGCGGAGCATCCGCCCTCGTCGCCGTTATTGTCAACCTGTGCCTGCGCGTGCGGCGCGATGATGACGAGGAAGAGGGTACAGAAAGACAACAGGAACCACCGTTTCATCGACAATTCTCCTTTCGCTTAAACCCGTTCGGCCATGCATGCGTCACGAGGCGGTGCTCGCGAACATATAGGAGCTGGTGGCGGGGATGGGCTCGGCCATTCGAGAACTGAGATCGCCTGAGAGAGTGCGGTAGAGCGTTGACGCGTCCGGTGCGCGTGGTCCGCGAGAGAGGAAGGCGTAGCAAGATAGCCGTTCTCCGATCCCCGCCAAAGGATCGAGTTCCCGCTGCGCCGACGTTCTTGACTCTGCTCCTGCATTGATCGCCACGAACCGCTGCTTGATCGCAACAGGTGGAACGACGAGTCACTCATCATTCGAACTCGCCTGCTCGTGACGCGGTCGCTGCGACGTCGCGAGGCGATTCCTTTTTTTTCCTGCCGCGATAACTGGATGGTAGGAATCATGGATCGCAATCCGTAAAAAAGTCAACTGTCATTTTGTGCCAATTCACAACAAACCTATCTTGGAATGTTGAGTGCGACTTCTGGCGCGCGATCACGGGTAGGGAAAGCACGCGTTCCGTCACTCCTTCATTGGGCATGAGAGGAATGACACCCGCCATGATCTTTGCGTATCCTGCCGAGGATCAGATCGGGAGGTCACTCATGGGTGAGCAGTCTCGCGGTGCTTCGGGAGGGGCGTCGTTCGAGACGACGTACGCAGACAACGTTGGGTTGCTTGGATTCATCGTCCGCGTCCGTTTTCGCATTCCTCCAGCCGACGCGGAAGCGCTGATTCAGGACGTCTTCTTCAAGTTCGCGCGGGACCACGCCAAAGTGCGCGAGCCGAGGAAGTGGCTCACCGCCGCAGCATCAAATGCAAGCCTGAACTATTGGCGCGATCGAGCGAAGGAAGCTCCCTTGCCCGAGGACATCGAACGGTGGGAAGACCCCACGACCAGCGGCGCGGCAGACGCGATCTTGACGCGTCTCGCCGTCGGAACAGCACTGTGCCAGCTTGGTGATCGTTGCCGCGAAGTCCTTCATCGTTTCCACGTCGAAGGTGAGACGACACAGCAGATCGCCGATTCGCTCGGCACGACTGCCGGCTACGTTCAACTTCGCCTTCATCTTTGTCGAAAGCGCGCTCGCGAGCTGTACGCGACGCTCACGAGGGTTCGTGCATGAAGGGTCACCCCGACGACGAAAAGCTGGACCGTTACGCATTCCATCCGGACGCGATCAGCGACCGCGACGCGATCGAAGAGCACCTTCGGGACTGTCGTGAATGCGGCGAATATGTAGCGGCGATTCGCGCGTTCGCGGAGCACATTTCGCATCGCGAGTCGTGGCTCGTCGACCTCACGTTTCTCGGCAAGACACAATCGCCGAAACAGATCGCGAAGTTCGTCGAAGCGCTGCGAATCGAGGACGAGGCTGCGTCGGTGTTGCTTGATCCACTGATCGCGAGCCCCGCTGCATTTCGAGAAGCGGCGGTACACGACGATCCTCGGCTTCATACGGCGGGTGCGGTTCGCTATCTTGTTGGAGCGAGCATCAGTGCAAGGGAAACACAACCGATGCACGCGCAGCATCTCGCCGATTCGGCCGTGGTCATCGCGGAGCAGCTCTCCTCGGCCTCATACGACCGGGATCTCATTCTTGACTTGCAAGGAAACGCATGGTGTGAGCGTGCAAACGCACTTCGATATCTTGGCGAGTACCCGGCCGCACTCGTCGCGGCGGAGCATGCGGCACGAGCATTCAAGCAGACGCGAATCCCTGAGTTTGATCTGGCGAGGGTGGACTTCATCCGGGCGACGATCTTCTGGAAGATGGGCCGCCACCAGGAAGCTCTAGAGTTGGTGCGCCGGAGTCACACCGTCTTTTCCAGGTACGGCGACGCGCAGCGCGAGGTCGACTGCGGATTCCTCGAAGGCGGAATTCTGTTTGAGACGAAGCAGTGCGACAGCGCGCTCACGCTGTTCCTAAATCTTCGTGGTCCCGTCGAAGGATTGAACAATCCCGAAACCCGTGCGCGTCTCGCGAACAACATCGCCGCCGGATACCAGGAAACGGGATGGCCCTCCCTCGCGGCGCCGTTCTTTTTCGAAGCGCTCAGGCTCTACGAGGACCTGGGATTGGAAATCGAGAGACTTCGTACCGCATGGAGTTTAGGGCTGCTCGCGATGCGCACGCTCGGTGCAACTCCGGACGTCGTAGAGCGCCTTCGGCAGGTGGCTGCCGGATTCACGGATCGCGGGAGCCTCAGCGACGCCGCGCTGGTCTGGCTCGATATCGCAGAGCAGCAAATCCTCGCCGAAGAGTACGACGGAATTGTGGAACTCGCGCGCCACTTGATCGAACGATTCACCGCTGTTGGGATGCTGACAAGTGCGATCACCGCGTTGCAATTCCTTCGCGATGCGGCGCTGTCTCGGCACCTCACCGCCGGGGACATCGGCCATCTCAAGTCGTTCTTTCTGCGACTCGGCCGCGAACCGGAATTGCCCTTCACTCCTCCCTCGCTCGCCTGACCGGAGACTTGCAATCGTCTCGGTAGCCGTCGCTCGCGAACGCAAACTTCGTCGAACATATAAGGTCTCGCCGCGTCGCGTGTCCTCTTTCCTGAGAGCGCTCTCCTAACTCGCTGATCCCAACGTCGCGGGATTGGCCGGAGGAGAGTGTATGGACAGAGTTGCCAAGCCTTTCCGTTGGGTAATTCCGGCGTGTTTAGCCGTTCTGTTGCTTGCGTCGAGCGCGCACGCAGAGACCACGTTTTCGCCGACCGACCCCACCACGTGGTGGGCGTGGTTGATGAGCAGGATCAGCGTTCCCGGTGGCTAACGTCATCGCCGCGCCGCGCTCGTCGCGATTGCCCGCTGAAGATGAGCAACTCACGCATGGCAATCGCCGATATCCCGAACTCGGTCGCCGCGAGTTGTCCCGCGAACTGACGAGCTACGTGAGGTCCTGTTTCGTTGCGAGACGACGCGCGAGCGCAACCGCGTTTGCGCGTCACCTCCGCCTTCCCCGCGCATATGTGAGCAAGGCATTCCATGAAGCATGCGAAGAGGAACTTTCTACGGCGATCCAGCGACGGCAGGTCGCCGAAGCTCGACGGCTTCTGATCCGGACCAAGCGCACCACGGCCGACATTGCCGAGGCGTGCGGGTTTGGTTCAGCGACGACGTTCTATCGCGCGTTTACCGCCGAAGTTGGGATCACGCCGACGGAGTATCGCCGTCGGAACGAGCGACCGAAACGCGCGCTGTAGCGCGGCGCAAGCACGCTACGCGCATCCGCAGGGGCTTCGTTTCCTCGACCGAAATTTGGAACTCTCGCGACGCCCAGTCTTTTCAGCAACTTGCGAGAGTTTTGGGCCGCAGAAAGCCAAAATTGGCGTCCCCAACGGGATTCGAACCCGTGTTGTCGCCGTGAAAGGGCGATGTCCTAGGCCTCTAGACGATGGGGACGTGCTGGATCTGCGAAAACTGCGGTGCCGCTGCGGGTGGTGAGCCCGGTAGGGATCGAACCTACGACCAATTGGTTAAAAGCCAACTGCTCTACCACTGAGCTACGGGCCCGCAACTTCAACGAACGATGCGAGCCGCGCTCGCGAGGGTGGTCAAAATACGGATGCATCGGCATCCTGTCAACCACACGGCTGCGAAGAACGTGCACACCCCCTCACTTATTGCCAAACCCAGCCGAAATTTTGCTACGGACGCAGATATCGTCCGTCGTCGTTTCGCCGGAACACCTCGCGCGTTTTTGCGTCGACCCGCCAGCGGCCGAGAAGACGCGAAGAGCCGCCGCCGGCACAGGTATGCCAGATGTCGAAGGCATAGCCTTCGTTCTGATAGCCGCGCGCGTTGAGGCGGACGCACTCGGAGGCGACGCCGTAGTAGTTGCGCGACGTCACGTAGCCGCGCAGCTCGGCCGCCGCTTCCGCTTCCGTGATCGTTCGCGCCGGCGGCGGAGCGGCGGGCGGTGGCGCGACGCGCACCGGTGGAGGCGTGGTGGCTATCGTGTTCGTGATCGGCGGCGCGATCGTGATCGGAGGTGGTGCGATCGTGGCTGTGGTGCTGGTCGTCGTCGTCGCGATGGTGGTCGTCGTCTCCGGTTCGTCGTCCATCCCCTGTGGCGGAACGTCGATCACGGTGCCGGCATCGCGCGAGGTCGTCCCTTCGGCGATCGTCTCGCTCTGCCGGGCCGGCGCGATGTCACGCTCGCGCTCGCCGCCGAACGGCAGCCCGGCCAGCACGAGCCAGGCGATGGCGACGATGCCGACGATGACCGCCGGCACGATCCACCACGGGGCGCGACGCTGGATCGGCTGCGGAACGATCGAGATGGTGGGGTTCGCTACGGCCTGGCCGCAGCGCGAACAAAAAGCAGCGCCCGGCTGCAGCGGTGCGCCGCATTTCACACAAAGACTCATCGGTGGGGATTCGCTTACGAGAAGCGTGCCGCACGTTACGATGCGCACCGATGCGCGTGCTCATTCTCGGCGCCGGTTCGCAAGGCGCGATCGTCGCCGACGCGCTGCTGCGCGCCGCTGAAACGGGATCGCCGGCGACACCGATCGGATTCGTCGATGACTTTCAACGCGGTGACGTCCTTGGCCTGCCGGTTCTCGGCGGCATCGATGCACTCGCGTCGATCGCACACGATGCGCTGGTCATCGCCATCGGCGACAACGCCAGACGCCGCACGCTCGCCGATGCATGCGTGGCTCGCGGGGAGACGCTCGTCACCGCGCGGCATCCATTCACTTCGATCGCACCCGATGTGGCGATCGGCCACGGCTCGATGATCTCCGCCGGTGCGATCGTCACGCCTCGCGCAACGATCGGACGCGGTGTGCTGCTGAACACGAAATCGTCCGTCGATCACGATTCGATCGTCGGCGCGTTCGCACACATCGCGGTCGGGGCCACCGTCGGCGGCCACTGCGTGATCGGCGACGAGGCGATGATCGGCCTCGGCGCGTCGGTGAGCTCCGGCTGTCGCGTCGGTGCACGCAGCATCATCGGCGCGGGGGCGGTGGTCGTTCGCGACATTCCCGACGACGTGATCGCTTACGGCGTGCCGGCGCGCGTGGTGCGCAGCCGCTGAAAGAGCGCGTCGAGATCGGCGCCGGTGCGCGCGAGCGTGAATCGTTCGAGCATCAACGCGCGGCCGGCCGCACCGAAGCGCGTCGCTTCGTCGCGATCGGCGAGCATGCGTTCGATCGCGTGAGCGAGATCGGCTGCATTCGCCGGTTCGACGAGCAGGCCGGTCTCTTCATGACGCACGGCCTCGGGCATGCCGCCGACGCGCGTGGCGATGGTCGGCCGCGCCATGAGCAGCGCTTCGATCGTTCCGCCGAGGCCTTCGCTGAGCGCGCACTGCACGGCCACGTCGAGCGCGGCGATCGTGTCGACGAGATCATCGCGATGGCCGGTGAAGAGCACGCGATCGCCGAGGTCGCGCGATTGGTCGATCAGGATCCGGCGGTAGCGTTCGCCGAGCTCGTTCGAGCCGCTGCCGACGAGCACGAAGCGCGCGTTCGGAAAGCGTCGCGTGACGATGCGCGCCGCATCGACGAAGGTGTCGTGGCCTTTGAGGCCGACGCCGCGCGTCACGAGCGGCGTTTGTGGGCCGCGCGTCGGCGGATAGAAGTGTGCGATCAATCCGACGAGCGGCGTGTCGTCTTCGATGCCGAGCTCCCGCCGCACACGCATTCGATCGGCAAGCGGGGGATCGAACTGTTCGGCGCGCGCGCCGTAGTAGACGACGGCGAGACGCTCGTCGGGAATGCAGAGATGCTCGCGACAGAGCTGCGTTGCGTACGCGCAGCCGCCGGCGATCAGGTCGTCGCGCTGCGAGGCGATGCGCCAGGTGAGGCGATCGATGCGCCGCGTGAACTGCGCCTCGAGATGGCGCGGATTGGCGAGCGATGCGAGGTGCGGAATGCGTGCGAGTGCGCACGCCAGACGCGTCACGAGATTGGCGACGAAGATGTGCGAATGCGCGACGTCGATTCGCTCGCGACGCAGAATCGCCGCGAGCTGCAGCACGGCCCACGGGAGTTTCAGCAGATAGAACGGCAGCCGTGCGCGATCGAGGTTCTTCGCGACGATGAGCGGAATCGCATGATGGCGAATGCCGCGGGCGTCGAGCCGCGCGGCCAGATCGCCGTCGCCGGAGTCGATCACCGCGACGACGTCGTGTCCGCGGCGCGCGAGCTCCGCGCAGATCTCGGCGAACCAGGGGGAGCGATTCGACGCGGCCGCGATCTCCGCGATGCGCAAGGGCCGCGGTGTCATCGCGGTTCGCAGCGCGCCAGTGGAGCGGTCTCGCGACACTGCTCGAGCTCTTCGATGACCGCGTCGCAGACGTACGCGACGTCGTCATCCGAAAGATTCGGACCGAACGGCAACGCGAGCAGCGAGCGGCCGGCGGCTTCGGCGTTCGGGAAATCGCCTTCGCGAAAGCCGAACCGCTCGACGTAGAACGGTTGCAGGTGAATCGGCCAGAAGTACGGTTGCGAGGCGATGCCGCGCGCGGCGAGCCGGGTGCGCAGGCGATCGCGATCGATGTCGGGCGCGAGGCGGATGACGTAGAGAAACCAACTCACGGTCATGCCGCGGCGCGGCGCCGCGAGCGGCGAGATGCCATCGACGTTCGCGAGCAATCGCGCGTAGCGGCGTGCCACCGATTCCCGCCGTTGCAGCAGCGTGTCGAGCCGCCGCAGTTGCGCGAGGCCGAGTGCGGCGCTCAGCTCGTCCATGCGGTAGTTGAAGCCGAGACGCTCGTAGCGGAGCGCGTCGGGATCGGCGGCGCGACCCTGATTGCGCAGACTGCGAAAGAGGCGCATCCAGGCGTCGTCGTTCGTGACGAGCATTCCTCCTTCGCCGCTGGTGATCTGCTTGTTCGGATAGAAGCCGAACGTCGCCGCGCTGCCCCACGAACCCGCGAGCTCGCCATCGATGCGTGCGCCGAGCGCTTCGCACGCATCTTCGAGCACCGGAATCGCGTGACGCCGTGAGAGCGCGACGATGTCGCGCAGCTCCGCGGGCCGGCCGAACAGATGCACGGGGAGCACGGCGCGAAGAGTGTTCGCGCTCGCGTTGCACGTGCGCGGCAACAGCAACTGCCAGCCGGCGCGACGCTGCACCAGCGTCTCGATCGCCTCGCACGTCTTGGCCGGTGAAAGGTCGAGCGTGACGGGATCGATGTCGACGAACAGCGGAATGCCGCGCTCGTAGAGGATCGCGTTCGACGAGGCGACGAACGAATACGGCGTCGTGAGGACGAGATCGTTTTCGCGCACGCCCGCCGCGATGATGGCGAGATGCAGGGCCGCGGTTCCGCTCGAGACCGCGATCGCGTGACGCACTCCGAAGCGTGCGGCGAACTCGAGCTCGAATCGTTCGGCGACGCTCCCCGATGCGAGGCGCCGCGAGGTCAGCACCTCGTGCACGAGGCGGAAGTCCTCTGCATCGACGTCGGGAACGAAGAGAGGAATGACTCGCGTCATGCGCGGCTACGATACGCCACGAAACGCTACGAAACCGCAAGGACGCGCACGCGCCGCCGTTTCTGCTCGGCGGCACGCGGTTCGAGTCCTTCCTCCACGGTCAGCGCAGGGACCAGGCAGTCGTACTGCCGCGCGGTCTCTTCGAGCGTGCGTTGCGCCGCAAGCAACACGTCCTGCGCGTCGCGGGTGATGCGCAGCCGCACCTCGAGCGCGCCCGGCCGGCGCTGGGTGATCTGGTAGTCGTCGATGGCGTCGTGTGCGAGCAGGATCGCGCGGCGCAGCGTATCGGGAAAAATCGCGCGCAACGCGCCGTCGGGTTGCACGAAGTGGCAGACATCGTCGCTGCGGCCTTCGATCCGTTCGATCACGCGAAACGCGGAGCCGCAGTCGCATCCGTCCGGCGCGAGCACGAGCAGATCGTTCAGCCGATAGCGGATGATCGGCTGGATGCGGCGATGCAGGTCGGTGACGATCGGGACCACGCGTCCTTCGCCGGCGTCTTCGCATTGCACCGCGACGACGTCTTCCTGCACGTGCAGCGCGCCGCGCGCGCAACTCACCGCGAGCAATCCCTCGGTGCATTGATAGATCTGATGCACGTCGACGCCGAACCGCGCACGCAATCGCTCCGCATCCTGCGGCTCGAGAACCTCGGCGACGGAAATGAGCCGTCGCGGCGTGATGCGGAGAGAAGGCTGGGCGGCCAGCAAGGCGAGCAGCGACGGCGGTCCGACCACGAGATCCGGCTGATACGCATTCAACGCCGCGACCGCTTCGTCGATCGGCGTCATCAGATCGAAGTAGCGGAACTGCAGGAACGCGCCGAGCCGCTGATAGAGATTGCTGTTCGATCGCAGAAAGAACGCCAGGCGCGTGCGGCGGATGCGATGCAGCGCGCGTGCGAGGATCGTCGCGGCCCACGTTTTCTGTTCACGTTCGTCGACGAGAAAAAGACCGCGATGTCCCGACGTGCCGGACGAGAGGCCGACCGTGAGCCCGTCGATGGTCGGTGCGAAGTTGCGGTCGCGCTCCGCACGAAGCGCGACCGCCATCGCATCGTCGCGGCGAACGCCGCGCGTGTTGAACGTGTCGAAGCTCGCCATCATCGATTGCTTGTCGATGGTGGGGAGCGTGCGCCAGTCGACCGATGCGTCGAGGTGCTGGCGATAGAACGGCGAGTGCGCGCGTGCGTAATCGACGATGCTTCGTGCGCGCTCGTTCTGATAGCGCGCCAGGGCCTCGCCGCGAAGGGAACGGAATTGGCGGCGCGCGGCGAGAAACGTGAAGAGCGCGTTCATCGGGCGAGCTTCCGGGCCACGAAGCCGGCGGCGTCGTAGCGCGAGGCGAAGGCCTTGAATCCATTCGCGCGCGTGCGGAACGCGTCGTCGTCGAGCAGCCGTCGCAGGTCGCGCGCGACGGTCGATTCACGCAAACGCAGCCCGAGGCCGCGGTGGACGATGCGGGCCGCGTGATCGAACTGATCGTAATCGTGCGGCCAGACGAGCATCGGCACGCCGGCTTCGATGCAGGCGTAGGTGATGCCGGTGCCGCCGTGCACGATCGCGGCGTCGTAGTGGTGCAGGTATCGATCGTAGGGGAGAAAGCCGTAGTGCACGACGTTGTCGCGACGCTCGCTCGTCCGCGCACCCGGCTTTCCGTGCGCGAAGTGAAAGACACAGTCGTCGAGCTCTTTCGCTACGCGTTCGAGGAGCGCCATGGCGTTCGCGCGCGCCCACGGCAGATGCGTGCCGAGCGTGACGAGGATCGTTCGTTTGGTCTTGTCGAATTCGGGAACGACGTGCTCGAACGGCGGCGCGGCGGTGAGTGGTCCGACGAATGCGAAGCAGGCCGGCCAGTCGCGCTCGAATTCGAGCTCGCGCATGCCGAGTCCGAGAATGCATTCATCGGAGTACGCCGCTTCCGAGCCGTCGTCGCGATAGACGCCGCGCAGGCCGAGCGCGCGGAGCTCGTCGCGAAAAACGAGACCGACGCCGCGCTTGAACGTGCGGATGATCGTGCGGCCGATTGCATCGCGGGTGCGAGCGAAGAGCGTGTTCGACGGAATCCATCCGCCGAGGTAGGACGGCGTGCCGCTGCGCGACTCGAGGGCGCAGGGGCTCGGCATCGACGTCCACCACGGAATGCCGAGCTCGCGCGCGATGAGGCCGGCCACCGGGACCGTGAAGTCGGCGATGACGAGCGCTGGTCGCCGCGTGCTCCAGGTGGCGCGCAGTTGTGCGGCGACGTCCGCCATCAGGGCCATGTTCGCGCGGAACTGCCGATAGAGACGCAGCGGATGCACGCCGGTGCGCGCGTCGGTGTTCGCGATGGCCCACACCTCGTCGGCGCGGTTCGGAAGGATGTCGATCGGCTCGAGGCCGCAGAGGCGGATCGTGTCCGCGACGTCGGACGTGCTGAGCAGACGCGGCGTGGCGATGCCGCGGTCGCGCAACGTCTGCGCGAGCTGCAGGATCGGGAAGAGATGCCCCGCGAACGGCGGCGCGACGAGATCAATGGCAGTCGACATGTTCCTGCGTCCGCGGGCAGTGGCAGGCCAGCAGTTGCCAGTCGGGATGTTCGGCGGCGAAATGACGCAGCCGTTGTTGCGTCTGTTCGTAAACGGGCCATGAATGCTGCAGCCACCGCGACGGCGCGGGAAGGCGTCGCGCGTGGAGCAGCGCATCGAGGTCCCAAGTCGCGTCGGCGATGTAGAAGAATCGCTGAAAGGGCGTGCGCATCGCGAAGCCGCTGTGGCCCGGCGCATGACCGGGAAGATCGACGATCAACAACTCGCCGTCGCCGAAGTAATCGTGCGCGGCGAAGCCTTCGAACCGCGCCGTGAAGGCATCCTCTTCCAGCGCCACGCCGCGTGCGACGAAGTCTTCCGGCAGCAGGTTCGAGAGAAAGCCGTGCGCGACCTGCTTCAGCGCGCGCTGCTGCATCAGCGTTGCGTACGCCTCCTTCCGATAGACGAATCGCGCGCGCGGGAAGTGTTTGAGCCCGGCGATGTGATCGCCGTGAAAGTGGGAGATGAAGATCGAGCGGACGTCATCGGGAGCGATGCCTCGGGCGCTGACGATCGAGGCGGCATCGCCGGCGAGATGCACAGGCGTGGTCCAGCGATAGAGCGTTCCGGGAAGTTTCGCGGTGGCGTCGAGGAAGAAGTCGCTGTAGCCGGTGTCGATGAGATGCACGCCGTGACGCTCGTGCTCGAGCAGCAGAAAGACTGCGTAGAACTTCGTGCGGCCAGGATCCGCGCGCGCCGCGAAATAGCCGAACTGGCCGCAATGGCCGGCGTTGAGAAACGTGATGCGCGCGAAGGACATGAGCTAGAACGTGAAGATCAGTCCCGCCTGCGAATAGCCGGCCGACGTGCCGAGGAGCAGCACCGGCGCGCCTTTCGGCAGCAGGCCCTCGGTGCGCGTCTGATGGAGCACGGCGGGGATGCTGGCGGCGATCAGATTGCCCATCGTGGCCACGCGGTTGTGAAAACGTTCCTGCTTGAAGCGCAGCAATCGCCGCACGAGCGAGAGCGCTTTCGGCGCGGCCTGATGCGGAACGACATGCACATCGGCGGGATCGAGCGCCGCTTCGCGCAGAAGCGCCTCGGTCATCGGCGGCAGATGCTTCGCGGCGACGCGCAGCAGTTGCGGGCCGTCCATGTGAAAGCGAAAGGTGCGGTCGGTTTCGGCGGTGTAGTGCGTGACCGGCAGAAGATGTCCGCCGCCGCGGATCTGGCAGACCTCGAGATGCTGTCCGAACGTTTGATGCGCGTAGAAATAGCCGGGTCGCGGTTGCGCGTGATGCAACACCACCGCCGCCGCGCCGTCACCCATCAGGCAGGCGCTCTCCGGTTCTTTCCAATCGACGCCGAGCAACGCCGCCTCGGAGCAGACCACCACGATGTTGCGATACGCGCCGGTGCCGAAGAGCGCGTTCGCCACCTGCAGCGCGACGATGAATCCGAGACAGGTGCTCTGCACGTCCATGCAGGCGATGCCCGCGGCTTCGCTGCCGAAGCTCTGTTGAATCGCGGCGGCGTTGCATGGAATGGGCTGATGGCGACAGGTGCTCGCGTCGAGGATGAGATCGACGTCGGACCACCGCACGCGCGCGTCGTGCATCGCCTGCGCGACGGCGTCATGGGCCATCGTGGCGATCGACTCCGGGGCGACGCATTCGTAGCGTTCGAGCACACCGGTGTGCTCGGCCGTCCAGCCGGAGGGAAGCCCCGCGCGCGCGTCGACGTCGACGTCGGTCAACTTGCGTTGCGGGAGATGGAGACCGCTGCCGATGATTTCGAAGTGTTGCTGCATATCCACTCGTTGGTGATGCGAAGAACGTCGTTGCTGCGAAAGTAATCGAGGTGCCCGAGGTTCGGAAGCACCGTGGCCTGGTTGAAAAAGAAGCGCGAGATCGGATCGCGCGTTCCCCGGATGAGGGTACACGGCACGTGCGGAAGCGCGCGTGCGACCGGACCGAGAGCGAGCACGTGCGCGTGGTCTTCTTTCTCGAGCACGTTGCGGACGATCTCCAGCCCGCAGCTCAGCGTGATGACGAAGAGCGTGTCGGTGGAGTCGCGCAAGGCGCGCCAGTGGCGTTTCGCATGCTCGACGTACGTGCGCTGCGATGCGGCGAGGAACTGCGTGGTGTTGCGCCAGCTTGCGACGAGCAGATGAGGATCGCGCCGCGGCGCGAGCGTGTCGACGTACGGAAAGTTGCGATCGACCTTCGCCGACTCGGGAGCGGCGACGCGCGTGAGGAAGTCGCGCTGGATGTCGCTGAGCGCGCACGTCGTCGGGTCGCTGAGACCGCTCACGATGGCGAGCTTCATCGGCGTGTACGCGTGCCGCGCGCTGTCGCGCATCACGAGCATCCGTCTCTCCCCACGTACGAGAACGTGCCGTCGCGGCCGAGGAGAATGCGCCGCGTGCGCCATTGCAGCGTGTGTTGCAGCGACGCGTGCAGCCAGTGCAGCGGTTGCAGGAGCTCCGAGACAATCGAGATCAGAGGATTGAAGCGGAACTGCGGGTCGAGGGCTCGATGGTCGGGAGAGACGAAGAGTGCGTGATGAAGATTGCGCAGCAGCGCGTGTCTGGCGATGAGCATCGCGAGGAGCGCGAGCGCCGGGATCGTGCCGCCGGCGAGGCTGAAGAATGAGAGGGCGAACAGAAGCGGCGGAAGGCCGAGCATCGGGATGAGCCGCAGCTGCATCTTCGCCGGTTGATCGCGCAGGAGCACGTTGGCGAAGAGGAACCAGCGCTGCATGAGGCCGACGTAACGCCGCCCATCGGCAACGGTGGTCCGGAGGAACTGCGGGGTGATGCCCTGACGGATGGTGCCTCCGTGCTGCGTCACCAGTTTCGCGAGCGCGTAGTCGTCGCAGAGCTGGCCGCAGATCGGCGCGAAGCCGCCGAGGTCGCGCAGGTCGCGCGTGCGCATCACGTAGAACATGCCGTTGATCGTGACGGGCGGCAGCGGGAGGTAGGTGAGGATGCTGTTGTTGTTGACGAAGTGCGCGACGAGCGACGACCAGAGATTGGCGCCGGGAAGGTAGCAGGGAAGGCCGGTGTAAAGCGTGGCGTGCTGCAGCGCGTGCAATGCACGGTCGAGGTGATGCGGGGGGAGGATCGTGTCATCGTCGAGGACGGCGAAGTATTCGGTGTCGACGTGTGCGAGAGCGCGTTGCAGTTTCGCGCTTTTCGGATTTTCATCCGCCTGCGGCGGCGGACAAAGCAGCACGCGCGCGTCGAAGCGGGCGGCGAGGCGCTGCGCTTCGGCGTCGTCTTCGTCGACCAGCCAGAGGAAGCTCGCGTTCTCCGGTGCGTTCGCGAGGTTCGTGCGCAAAGCCGTTTCGAGAAACGGATCGCCGCTGAGAATCGGCTGCACGATCGTCACCGGTGATCGTGTCGTCGATTCGCGGCCGGGTTCTTCGTTGCGCTCCCGCGCGATGGCGCGATGCGCGAGCGTCCATTTGAGCAGCAGGATGAGGAGGTAGCACGCGAGCGCGATGAGGCCGAGGCGCGTCACGGCTGCTCCTGCAGTGCCGCAACGGTACGGGCCAGTCCTTCCGCGAGGGAAACGCGCGGCGGGCCGAGGACGGAGAGCATCTTCGTCACGTCGAACGTCTTCGAGTAGGCGAAGACGTGAATGCCGAAGCGGGTGATCGGTGGCTCCCGGTGCGGCAGAAAGAGCGCGTACACGAGCTCGAGCAGCGCGGCCACGGTCATGGCCACCGGCACACGCACGCGCTTCGACGGCGGCGCGATGCCGAGCTTTGCGAAGAGCTCCAGCAGGAAGGTCTGGATGGCGACCGGCTCGTTGTTGGTGAGGTTGAACGCTCCGTGCACGTGCGCGTTCGTTGCAGCGAAGACGATCGCATCGACGAGGTTGTCGATGTAAATGAGATCGCCGACGGCCGGTTCCTTCGCGACGATCAGCGGCAACCGTCCCGCGCGCGCGGCGTGCAGAATGCGCGGAAGCAGAACCGTGTCGCCGGGGCCGAAGACGGCCCGCGGCCGCGCGATCACCCACTCGCCTTCGTACTCCCGCACCAGCGCCTCGGCCTGCTGCTTGGTGGCGGCGTAATGGTTGACGGCCTTCTCCGGCAGCGGCGTCTCTTCGGTGATGCCGAGTTGATGTCCGTCGCGATAGAAGACGCTCGAGCTCGAGATGAAGACGAGTTTCGGCCGGCCGTGCGCGCGGCAGTAGTCGAGGACGTTCTTCGTGGCGAGAACGTTCTGCTCGAAGAACTCACGTCGCGAGCCCCACGGTGAAGAGCGCGCCGCGCCGTGCACGACGACGTCGAACGTGCGATCGAACGGCAACGGCCGCGTCAGATCGTGCGCGACGTACCGAGGTTCGTCGAGCGCGCGCCGCCCGATGCCGGTGACGTCGCACCCGATTTCGCGAAATCGGCGAAAGAGGTGACCGCCGATGAAGCCGGAGCTCCCGGTGACGAGCACACGCAGGTTGGACTGGAGAACCATGGGCCGATCATGAGGAGGATAACAGCCGGCGCGGCCGGCGGCGCTCGTCGTTCCCGCGAACATGCATCGAACACGTTCGCGGGAACGATCAAACGGGCTGGCGGGAAACGCGTTAGAAGGAACAGCCGGCGCAACTGGCCGTGCCGGCCGCGAACTGCACGCTCGGATCGTTGGTGATGTTGTCGGTCGTCGAGCCGTAGACGAACGCGGCGCCGCTGGTGACGTCGAGCGTGATCGTGTCGCCGGAGGCGAGCGCGTACGTGTCGAGGAACTGGGCCGACGAGACCTGCGAAAACGACGTCGCGCTGAACGACTTCGTGAGCGTCTTCACCGGCTCTCCTTCTTTGTTGCGCACGGTGATGTTGATCGTCGCGCCCTGTTCGAGTGCGCGGACACCGATGTTGAAGCGGAAGTGCTGCACGTCGGACGGCGCGAGCAGCACGCCGGGATGGCCGGGACGCAGTGCCTGTTCCGGAGCGAGCGCCTGTTGCGTGAGACCGGTGGTGCCGCCGACGCCCGCGTCGTTGAAGACGCGTGCGAGTGCGATCGGGAGCGGCGAGGTGCCGTCGGCCACGAGATCGACGCTGCCGAGTCCGGAAAGGCCCATGGCCGGGAGGAGATCGTCGTAGGAAATCGTTTTGCCGGCCCCGAGGGAGTAGGCGAGAGAGGGGTCGGACGGATTGCCGGAAACGCCCGCGGTGTGGAACACCAGCTTTCCGGAGATCGCGCTGTCCTGCGAGTTGTAGAGCTGGACGGACGTCTTGAAGAACGAGCCGAAGTTTCCGGGCGTCGAGCCGACCACCGCAAACACGCGCGTCAACGGCGCAGGCGTTTCGGTGATGAGCACCGAGACGATCGTCGAATCATTCGAATTCACGTCGCAGGTGTTGGCGCGATTGCGGGCGCGGGCGCGGTAGTAGTAGCGCGTGCCGGCATCGGCGTGCGTGAACGATGCGCTCGTGGCGGTGAGGGTCTGCGCGGTGGGTGCGGAGAAATCTTCGCTCGTCGATTCTTCGAGCACGTAGTCGGTGGCGTTCGCGATGGCGGACCAGGTCACGTCGTACGACGTGTTCACGAGCGCGGTGGACGGCGCGTTGAGTTGCGGCGGTGCTGGTTTCGGACACGACGGCTCGGGCGCGGTGACGGTGATGGTGGAGCTCGAGGTGGAAGCGCCGAGGGTGGCGGTGATCTTCGAGGTGCCGATGGCGACGGCGTCGACATCGAAGCGCGCGCTGGAGCGGCCCGCTTCGATGGTGACTGTCGAGGGAACCGTCGCCACGCCGCTGTTCTGCGAGGAGAGATTGATCGTCGTATCGGCCAGTGCGGCGATGTTGAGGTTCGCGGTGAGCGTGCTGTCGGAGCCGGCTTCGATGCTCTTCGTGGACGGCGTGAGCGAGACCGACAGCTCGGGGATGTTGATCGCGCCGTTGACGAGCGTGAGCCGTTCGTTGTCGACGGTCTCTTTCTTCGCGCCGCTGCCACCTTCATCGGAAAGGAGCGTGACGGCCGGATCGAGCGTGAGTGTGACGCTCGTGCCGGGCGTTGCCGATGGCGAGAGCGTGACCGCCAGCCGCGCCACGAGATTGCCGGGCGCGGCTCCATTCAATGTGAACGGCAGCAGCGCGCTGGCCTCGGGGAACGTGATGATGAGCGAGCGGCTGTTCGCCGTCGACGGTTGCGACTCGAACGTCGGCGAGAGGCCGGCGGTGATCCCCGCTTTGACGAACGAGATCGACTGCACGGCGGAGGCGGGAGAGTACTGAACGCGAATCGTGTACGACTGGATCTTCGAGCCGGCGGGCTGGTCGACGCCGAGGCTCGTGCCGGCGACGTCGCGGATCGAAATCGGGACTTCGACGGAGGGACCGGATGCGGTGACGGTACCGACCGTCACCACATCCGAAGCTGCAAGCGCGGGAAACGAAAAGAGCGTGAGAAGTACCGCGGCCGCGAGTGCTCTCGCAAAGGGATTCCGGGGGCTCATGGGGTTCCTCAGGTGAGTCGCATACGAAGTGCCACGAGCGCGAGGCCGGCGGCGAGAAGGCCGAGTGCCCACTCGGCGAGGGTCGGGACGGCGCTGCTGACGACCAGGATCGCACCATTCACGAGCTGCAGGCGGCCGTTGCCGACCGTTTCGATCGTGCCGGGCGAGCCTGCATCATCGGTGAGCTGCGTGAGCACGGGGTCGAGCGTGAGCGTGATGTTCGTGCCCGGCGTGGTGCCGGGCGCGATCGTCACGAGCAGGTGCGCCACCTGATTGCCAGGCAGCGTTGCATTCGAGGTGAACGGGATGAGGTTCGTTGCCTCGTCGAACGTGCCGAGCAGCGCGATCGAGCCGGGCGCCGACGGGCTGTTCTCGAACGTCGGGGTGAGCGGCGCGGTGATGCCGGCGCGCGAGAACGAGATCGACTGCACCGCCGAGGCGGGCGAGTAGGTGACGCGCAGGCTGTACGACTGGATGCGCGAGCCGGCCGGCTGATCGATGCCGAGCGGCGTGGCCGCGGTGTCGCGGATGTAGACCGGCACATCGACGACGCCGGAGCCGGTGACGCTGGCGACGGTGACGATGTCCGGAGTGCCCTGCGCCATCACCGGAATCGCGATCGCGATCAGAAGGATGCTGGAAAACGCTTTCATCACTCTCTTCATGACTTCCACTCAACTCCTCTGATCCGGTTACTGATCGTCGCGCGAAAGCGTGGGCGGAGCGACACGGCCGATGGCCGTGCCGCTCACGCGGAGATTCTTTCTGCCGACGGTGGCGGTCTGGTCGCTGCTGCCGACGAGCATCGTGAGCTGCGGATCGATGTCGAGGCGCACCGCACCCGGCGCGCTGACTTCGATTTCCGCGATCACGGCCGAACGGTTCGCATCGAGCGCGAGCGGCTCCGCATCGCTGAAGGCGACGAGGTAGGCGATCGCATCATCGGTGCGGCGGCTCACTTCGAAGACCGGCTGACCGACCGCGGCACCGCGACGCATGGCGGCATCGGTGACGGTGTCGTTGAACCGGACGCGGACCGAAAGCGCTCGCGGAGCACGCGAGCCGGCATCCATCGTCAGGAGCACGGGAACGAAGAAGCGGCCGTCGCGCTGCACGGCGTTTCCGAGACGGAGCGCGCCGGAGAGCGGCTCGGCGGCGGCGGTGGTGGCTGCCGGGCTGGTGTTGCGCGCGTGCGGCTCGGCGCCGCCACTGAAGAGGTAGTTGACGACGTAGAAGATGTCCGCCGGATCGACGTTTCCATCGCCGTTCGCATCACCGGAGGGCATTCCTGCCACGCCCGCGGGAGCGGGGCCACCGGTGAAGAGATAGGCGATCAGATAGAAGATGTCCGACGGATCGATCATCGAGTCGCCGTTCGGATCGAAGTTCTGCTGGACGTAGGTGTAGCCGTTGTTCAGCGTGCCGGTGCTGGCGTTGGTGTTCGTCACGACCACGTTGACGGCGCCTGCCGCGTGGGCCGGCGTCTTCGCGGTGATGTGCGTGGAGTTCACGACGCTGACGTTCGTGGCGCTGCTGCCGCCGAACGTGACGGTCGCGCCGGTGAGGAAGCCGGTGCCGGTGATGGTCACGCTCTTGTTGCCGAGCGTGCTGCCGCTGTTCGGATTCACGTTCGTGACGGTGACGGTCGGGGCGGAGACGGTGACGTTCGCCGACTTCGCATCCGAGCAGCCCGCGCCGGTGGTGACGGTCACGTTGAGCGTGAGCATTCCGACCGCGCCCGCGGTGAAAGTGATGCTGCTCGTGCCGGTCCCGGCGGTGATCGTGCCGCCGGTGATGCTCCAGCTGTACGACGCGCCGACGCCCGCGTTGGCGACCGAGGCGACGTTGCCGGTCGATCCCGTGGCCACCGAGGCCGGCGCGGTGATGGTCGCGTTCGGATTCGGGTTCACGGTGACGGTCGTCGTTGCGGACGGAGCGCTCGAGCAGCCGCTGGCGGTCACGACGACGGTGTAATCACCGGCGACGCTGGCGACATACGTCTGATTCGTGGCGCCGCCGATCGGGTTGCCGTTGAGACGCCACTGGTTGCCGGTGGCGCTGCTCGACGTCAGCGTGACGCTGCCGCCGGCGCAGAATGCGGTCGGTCCGCTCGGAGTGATGGTCGGAGTCGACGGCACCGGATTGACGGTGACGACCGTGGCGGTCGAGGTGGCGCTCGGGCAGCCGGACGCGGTCACGACGACCGTGTACGAGCCGCTCGCGGAGGCGACGTAGCTTTGATTCGTGGCGCCGCCGATCGGATTGCCGTCGAGGTACCACTGATTACCCGACGCGCTGCTGGACGTCAGCGTGACGCTGCCGCCGGCGCAGAACGTGGTGGAGCCGCCGGGGGTGATGGTGGGAGTCGACGGCACCGGATTGACGGTGACGACCGTGGCCGCCGACGGCGCGCTCGGGCAGCCGGACGCGGTCACGATGACCGTGTACGAGCCGCTCGCGGTCGCGATGTAGCTCTGATTCGTCTCGCCGCCGATCGGATTGCCGTTGAGGTACCACTGATTGCCGGAGGCACTGCTGGACGTCAGCGTGACGCTGCCGCCGGTGCAGAACGTCGTCGGTCCGCTCGGGGTGATGGTTGGCGTGGCGGGAGCCGGATTGACCGTCACGACGGTTGCCGACGACGGGCTGCTGCTGCAGCCGCCGTTGGTGACGATGACGGTGTAGCTGCCGCCGAGGGTGGCGACGTAGTTCTGATTCGTGGCGCCACCGATCGGATTGCCGTCGAGGTACCACTGGTTGCCGGTGGCGCTGCTCGAGGCGAGCGTGACGCTGTTGCCGGCGCAGAACGTGGTCGGTCCGCCGGGGGTGATGGTCGGCGTCGACGGCACGGCGTTGACGGTGACGACAGTTGCGGTGGACGGCGCGCTCGAGCAGCCGGACGCGGTCACGACGACCGTGTACGAACCGCTCGCGGTGGCGATGTACGCCTGATTCGTCTCACCGCCGATCGGGTTGCCGTCGAGGTACCATTGATTGCCGGTGGGGCTGCTCGAGGTGAGTGTGACGCTGCCGCCGGTGCAGAACGTAGTCGGACCGCCCGGAGTGATGGTCGGCGTGGCCGGACTCGGATTGACCGTCACGACGGTTGCCGACGACGGGCTGCTGCTGCAGCCGCTCAGCGTGACGACGACGGTATACGAGCCGGAGGCGGTGGCGATGTAGCTCTGATTCGTTTCGCCGCCGATCGGATTGCCGTCGAGGTACCACTGATTGCCGCTGGCGCTGTCGGACGTGAGCGTGACGCTGCCGCCCGCGCAGAACGTGGTCGGTCCGCCAGGAGTGATGGCCGGCGTCGCCGGAATCGCGTTGATCGGAATGGTCGCGTCGTCGCTCTTCTCGCAGCCGCCGGTCTCGACGATGTTGAGCGTGAGCACGACGTTGCCGGAGGCGCCGGCGGTGTAGGTCACGGACTGGGTGTTCGTGGCCGAAGTGATGGTGCCGTTGGTGATGCCCCACGAGTACGAAGCCGCGCCGGCGGGGCCGGTGGCGGTGTTGCCGGTCGAGCCGCCGCAAACGGCGCTCTCGGTCGGCACGACGGTGATCGCCGCGGAGCAATCGAGATCATCGAAGCAGAGCGTGACGTCCTGGATCGCCGGCGTTGCGGCCGGATTGCTCGACGTGAGGTACGCCTTGTACTTCAGATAGCGCTGGCCGTAGAACTGGCTCAGCGAGCCGCCGGAGGTCGTGTAGAACGTGCCGGCCGTGCCATCAGGTCCGACGAAGTTGAACGGACCATACGGCGAATTGCTGCCGGCGACCTGGAAGGTGACGGTGGTCGAGGCCGGGACGGTCGTGTTCCAGGTGATCGTGTCCCACACCGGCGTCAGGCCGGCGAGCGGGTTCGCGTCCTTCAGCGACGAAACGAAGTTGCCGGACGCGGCGAAGCCGGTCTGGATGAAGATGCGGAATCCGGCATCGGTGGAGACACCGCCGGTGAGCGGAATGCTCCAGACGGTGCCGCTCGTGGCGCCCGCCACGCGCGTACCACCGGCGTAGACGTCGGCGCCGACGGTGGACGTGCCGCTGCGGGTGAGTGCGTAGGTTCCGGGCGAGGGATTGGCGGTCGGCCGGACGACGAGCGCGTACTGCGTGCCAGCGTTGATGGTCGCCGGAGCGCCGAAGGTGACGGTGTAGTAACCGGAAGCGCCGCTGTTGAAGCCGGTGATGGTGCCGGTGGCGAGATCGGCGCCGGTCGGCAGTCCTGCGGAGGTCGCACGCAGCGACAACGTGAGGTTCGGGATCGTGCCGGTGCAACCGGAGCAGAAGAGATTGATGTCGGCGCGCACGAGCTGTCCGGTCACCGAGGGCGTGAACGTCTGACCTCCCCAGGTGGTCACCGTGATGCCGACGCCGCTCGTGCCGAGCGTGGTGTTCTGCTGGTTGTTGACCGGTGCGTCGAGCAGCGTGAGGCTGCCGGGCGTCGTGTTGACGTCGACGTTCGTGCCCGCGCCGGCCTGGAAGTCGGCCTGCGTCGTGTCGGTCGGGCAGGCGCTCACCGGTGCGAGCGCGAGCGCGAAGTCCTGATCGGTCGTGCCGCCATCTGTGATGACGATGTTCGTGGCCGAACTGGAGACGTAGCCCGGCTTGCTGGCGGTGATCGACGGATACGTGCCGGCCGGGATGCCGGTGAACGAGTAGTCGCCGGAGCCGTCGGTCGTGGTCGTGCGCGCGCCGAAGTTGATGGTTACTCCGGAGATCGGTGTGCCGCCCGGAGTCACCGTGACGGTGCCGCTGAGCGTGCCGCCCGCGCCAACCATCGTGCATTCCGGATAGCGGAATGCTCCGATGCGGGTTCTCCATCGCTCGTTGGACGCCTGCGAGAGCGGGTTCGCGTATTGATTCGTGATCCAGAACGTGCAGCCGTCCGGATCGAGCATCACCGAGGAGTAATCGCCCCAGCGGGTCGAGGTGGTCTGCGACGCGGTGCCGGTGAAGAGCGTCTGCTCGGTCTGACTGAACGTGTTGACCGGGTCGGACGCGAGACGGCCGGCATATTTGATCGACGGAAACGTCGTGGAGCTCGAGGTGCTGTACGCCAGCGCCATGTTGCCGGTGCGATCGATGGCCAGGCTGGGCATGAAGCGATGCATCACGTTCGCGGCATCGGGATCCCACGTTGCGGCCTGCGGGATGTTCGGTGCGACCGTGCCGCCGCTGACGTCGACCTGATACCAGCGCGGTGCGGCGAAGCCGGTCGTGTTCGCGCGGCGCACGGTGTGCGGAACCCAGAGCGATTCCACGCCGGAGAAATTCGTGTACTGGTTCTGCACCATCGCGCGGAGTTGCAGAACATCGAGCAGCGTCGCCGTGCCGGATTGCGGCGCGTTGGCGACGCTCGCGTTGGGCCAGCTCGTTGCCGCGAGCGGCACGCTCGGACCGGTGAACGTCGAGAGCGCCGGCGTCGCCCAATCGACATGGAACTGATACACCGAGACGGCGTTCAGGAAGTTCCACGTCGAGATGTACATGTTCGGCCTGCCCGCGGGCGGCGTGCCGGTCTGTACGCGTGCGTTACTGGGGACGACCGTGAAGTCGCCCGCTCCGATGTCGAACGAGATGATCTGCACCGTCGGCGCACCGGCGTACATCTGCTGCTTGTTGATCGCCCACGCGCGCGCGCCGAAGAACGAGGCGCCGGACGCGTAACCGAACATGTTCGCCGACATGTAGATGCCATCGGTCCAGACGGCGAGTTTCTCGTAGTCGTGCAGGCCGTCGGTGACGGGGATCGAGTAGAAGTTCCAGCCGCCGGTCAGCGGGTTGCCGGTCTGCGAGACGGCGAAGCACTGGTAGGCGATCGGCGGATTGACGTTGCCGCCGCCGTCGAGCACGAACGCGAAGTCGGTGAGGACCCAGCGATCTTCGAAGGTGTCGTACAGCACCACCGGATCCCCGAAGTTGTCGGTGTCGCAGAGGTTGCCGAAGTTGCCCTGGCTCATCAGCGTGTCGAATGTGAACGCGGCTTCCTGGAAGCCGTCCGACTTGCGATAGATGCCGACCGACGTGTTGACCGCCTGGATGTAGTACGTCGGACCGACGTCGCCGGTGGTGTCGGGAGGGCTGCCGGCGCCCCAGTTCAGGCGATCGAGACCCTCGAAGTCGATGATCGGCGCCGGTGCCGCGGCGGTCACGGCCGGCTGGAAGTTCGGCGCGTTGCCGACAACCGAGGGCGTCAGGCCTTCGCCCGCCACGATCGGTGCCGGCTCCGGCCCTTCATGCTCCGGACGTTCTTTCTGCGCCGGCTTCCGCTTCGGCAGAAGCCGCACGTCGCGTACGCGGCCGTTTGCCTTCTTGAGCGTCTGCTGCACCGGAGGGCCGATCTTGATCTCTTTCCTCGGTATCTCCTGTTCGTGCGTGGAGGTGTCGCGATCGCGGTTCTTCCGTTCGAAGCGCGCGAACGGACCACGTTCCTTCGCTTCGTCTTCACGCTTTTCGGTTTCGGCCGTCAGGGTTTGTTCCTTGACGCGCTTGCGGAATGGCCATCGCGCCAGCGCATCGGTGGCCGGCACGAGGAGCGAAACGAGGAGTAGAAGAGACAGCAGTCGTTTCATCAAACAGATCCTTTCGGGGAAAGTGCAAGGGCAGGGGGAGCGGAACCAACGGTGCTTGCGCACGAATGGATGACGAGGTCGGCAATATAGACGATCGACTGCGGTTTCGTCAGAACGGCAACGGCGTTCTGTGCCGCGGCGATCGCGTTGATTTCGTTCGAGGGATACGCGGTGAGCACGAACAGCGATGCGTGAGGTTGCGTCGTGCGCGCCGTGACGATGAGCGAAGGCGCGCCGTCGTGCCGCGCGCCGGTGAGATACGGATCGACGACCACCACGTCGAACTCGCCGGCGGTGAGCGTCGGATCGGTCGCGATCTCGACATGCGATCCCTGCGCGGCGAGGTAACGCCGCAACGAGCCGATGACGACGTCATCGTCGTCAATCAGCAACACCCGCGGCGCGCGGCTGGCGTTGAGGTCAGACATGGATTGTGAAGAGTGAAATTGGAGACGGCGCATGATCGACGAGCGCCAGGGCGGAACGCCATCCGTATTGCTTGGGTTGTGATGAGGTCGATTTACCGAAAGGGTGTCGGTAAATTACCGACACGAGCGTGAGCGGCGCCGCCGCTTCTATCGCTCGCGTTCCGGCAGCAGCGCGTGCTCGATCGCGTACTGCACGATCTCCGCGTTTCCCTTCAATCCCATCTTCTCGAGCAGGCGTGCGCGATGCGTGGCGACGGTCTTGACGCTCACGTTCAACTCCGCGGCGATCTGGCGCGGCGGCTTGCCGGCGGCGATGAGGCAGAGAACCTGGAACTCGCGCTCGGACAACGAGTGATGCGACCGCGTGCTCTGCGGATGGACGAGCTCCAGCGCCAGGGTCTCGGCCATCGCCGGAGTGAGAAAGCGTTCGCCGCGCGCAACCTTCGTGATGGCGGGGACGAGATGTTCGCGCGCGTTGCTCTTGCTGACGTAGCCGAGGGCGCCGGTGCGCAGCGCGCGCATGGCGTATGAGGCGTGCTGCTGCATGCTGAGGATGAGCACCGGCAGAGCCGGTGCGATGGCGTGGATCTGGGCGAGGACGTCGAGGCCCGGACGGTCGGGGAGGTTGAGGTCGAGCACGACCACGTCCCAGCCGCCGCGGCGCACGAGGTCGAGCGTTTCCTCGCCGGTGCGCGCCTCGCCGCCGACGGTGATGTTCGAGGTCTCGGCGACGATCTGCTTGAGACCTTCGCGCACGATGTCGTGATCGTCTGCGATGAGCACCGTGATCATGCGAGCCTCGCTTTGAGCGACATCGGCAGGCGTGCCGAGACGATCGTTCCGCGCGTGGCGACGCCTTCGATCTCTACCGTGCCGCCGATCAGCGCCGCGCGCTCGCGGATGCCGACCAGGCCGAGAGACAACGGATCGCCGATCTCCTCCGGCGTGACGCCGCGGCCGTCGTCGCGAATCTCGAGCAGCAGCTCGTCGCCGCGCTGCCGCAGCCGAAGCTCGGTGCGCGTGGCGTTCGAATGACGGGCGACGTTGGTGAGTGCTTCCTGGACGATGCGATAGATGGCGGTCACGGTCTCGCTGTCTTCCGGCACCGCGCCCACCACCGAGACTTCGCACTCGATGCCGGAACGGGCCTCGAAGAGCCGCGCTTCTTCTTCGATCGCGGCCACGAGACCGAGGTCATCGAGCACGCTCGGGCGGAGCTCGGAGGAGATGCGCTGCACGGCGCTGACCGTCGAGTCGAGCGTGGCCACGATGCGCTTGCTGATCGGGTCGAAGGAGGGATGCGGCGCGGTCGCTTTGAGCAATCCGAGAAAATCCATTTTCAACGCGGTGAGTGATTGTCCGAGATCGTCGTGCAGCTCGCGCGCGATCCGGCGGCGTTCTTCTTCCTGCACGTGCAGCAGCCGCTCGTGCAGCGCCTTCATCTTTCGCTCGCTCATGCGCGTCTGCTGATCCGTGTCCTGGCGGCGATCGATCATCCGGTTGAACGCGCCGGCGAGGTTCGCGAGCTCGAGCGGCCCGGTCACTCCGCTCACGCGGATGTACGAGCCTTCGTCCGTGGTCGTCGCCGCGGAGACGAGCGCGTGAATCGGTCTCGTGATCTTTCGCGCGACCACGAGCGTCATGACCGTGACGACGAAGAGAATGCCGACGCCGCCGATCGCACCGTTGAACAGCATCTCGCGCACCGGCTCGACGATCGTGGAATTCGGCACGCCGACGTACACGTACCAGCCGAACTCCGGCAGCCGCGCAAATCCATACTGCCGGGTGATCCCCTCCACGCCTTTCGCCTCGGCCACGCCTTCCTGATACTTCTGCGCGAGCTCCGCAATGCGTGTGCCGTGAATGTTGCGGCCGGTCCACTCCTCCGCGCCGGCGGAGCGGGCGATGATCGTGCCGCGGCGATCGAGAATCGTCATCACCGCGCTCGGGAAGAGTCCGGTGCGGCCGATCATCTCGACGAACTCCAGGAGGACGACCGTGCCGCCGTTCCTCGTCCGCGTGGCGAGGACCGCCATCGAGCGGCCGTCGAACGTGCGCACCTGCGGCACGCGCATCGCCAGCCGCTCCGCGCGCAGCGCGCCGGTGATCCATTGCCGCGCCTGAAGCGAGATGCCGTCGTTCTCCGGCTCCGTGTTGCCGCTGCAGACGACGTTTCCCGCGGGATCGAAGAGAAAGATGTCGGCGTAACGGGGAAAGAAGTCGATCGCCGAAAACGTCGCGCGACAGGCATCGGCGTTCCTGGCGACGATCGCCGGCAGGCGCGACATCTGTTCGAGCAAACCGAGCGATTCGGTGTAGCTGTCACGGATGCGCGCCGCGCTCGCTTTCGCCATGCGCAACGCGGACATGCGCGCCTCCGCCTGCTCGCGCTCCACCTGCGCGATCGACACCGCGATGAGCAGCAGCAAGACCGGCAGCGCCACCGCGGTCACCAGACCGGCGAGCCACCACCGCAGCGAGCGTGGACGCGAACTCATGAGCGAGGGAGTGTAGCCTGCGACCCGTTTGCGAACTGTGCCCCGACCGTGAGCGCCGCGTGATCGCTGGCAAGGCCAGCACTCGCTACGACCGAGCCGGCCGGTTTCGATGCGAGCCAACCCCCGTGTAGAACAGTTCGCTGAACGCCACGCCCAACAGCGCAGCCCACACGAGCCGAGGGTCGATGGCAACAGCAGCCGCAATCGCCGTACCGTCAACGACGAACTTCGGGATTGCGGTGGCGATGGTGTGGCGGGACAGGTGTTTCAGTGCGTACCCGAGAAACCCCTCGACGATTGCGCGGGCCAGCAGCAGCCAGGCTGTCGCGAGTGTTCCGAACGCCACCGCACCCGCTCGCTCCAGGATCGGAGTTGCGGGGATCGCGATCAGAAGGACGGACGCGGCGAAGATCAGCGGCATGCTGTACGCGGCTGCCACGCGGAGAAGTCGAATGATCCTGCGCACTCACGAGCTGGGACGAAATCGTGCTGACGCTGGTTTCCGCACGACCGCGCGTTTGCGTTTCACGGCGACGACGAGCGCGGCACAGATCGAAGCGGGAATCGCAATGACGATCGCGAGCATCGCGATTACGACGACGAGCTGCGGCGATTCTGCGCGCTCGATACCGGCGACGTCATAGACCCGAGTAGCCTGGTTCCGACGGAGCGAGAAGGCCTGGCGCCGAGAGCGACCGCTCGCGAATCCAACCGCTACGCAAAGGATGCAAGGAGCAGCACCAGCGGCAACCACGCGTGCTCCCACACCGGTCGGTCGTTGACCATCATCGTCAGGCCGAAGAAGGCGATGGCGCGCGAGCCCGGAGTGAATTGCGACGTAATGCCGAACAGCCACGCAGCGATCAGAAACCACACCGACAGGTTGTGGCGACTGTCGCACTCAGCGAGAGAAGGACTCAAATACAAAAAGGGCAGGATTTCTCCTGCCCTTTTGTTCGCGCAGCGATGCGCAAGGTTTAGACGGTCGTGACGTTCGACGCCTGCAGCCCTTTCGGGCCACGAACGACATCGAACTCGACTGCGGCGCCTTCGGGAAGCGAGCGAAAGCCGCCACCCTGAATTGCCGAGAAGTGCACGAACAGGTCATCACCATTTTCGCTGGTGATGAAGCCGAAGCCCTTGGCGTCGTTGAACCACTTGACGTTACCGGATGTTCTCATTGTGAATCTCCTTTCTGTGCTGCCTTCGGAGATTCAAACCTGCGTTCATCCTCTTCGAGCTGGCAAACCACTGTGTACGACATGGGCAACCGGCCCATCCCACGGCGAATTCCGCCGACGCATTCAACGGGTTCGATCGCCGTGGAGAATCCCTTGCGCGCGACCTCGGCGCCCCGTGTGTCGCTGCTAAACTTCGCGCCGGTCCAATTCGTTGCTCGCCATCCTTTATCTACTCGTTGCCGCGGGATTGCTGTGGCTTGCCGCGCGCTTCGTTCGGCCGCTCTCGCGGCCGGCGGCGGCGGTGTTGCTCGTGTTGCCGCTCGCGCTGGTCGGGGCGGCGGTGGTGACGGGTGGGGTGTGGGGGCCGCTCGATCATTCGTTTCAGAGTGAGCCGTTGCGCTCGTTCGGGGCGGAGCATGGAGTCACGAGCGCGGCGAAGAATGCGTCGTCGATCGACATCTTCTCGGAATTCTTTCCGTGGCGGCGCGCGGTGCAGCGATCGCTGCGCGATGGCGAGTGGCCGCTCTGGAATCCGTACAACCTGTCGGGGCATCCGTTGTCGGCGGAGGTGCAATCGGCGCCGTATCTGCCGCTGACGTGGATCGCCTGCCTTTTGCCGGCGGCCGTGAGTCTCACGTTCACCGCGGCCATCGGTCTTTTTCTCGGCGGACTCGGCGCGTTTCTCTTCGCGCGGGAGCTCGGTTGTCGTGAGTCGGCAGCGCTGGTTGCAGCAGCAGGATGGGCGTTCGCGTCGTGCAACGTGCTCTACATCCTGACGGCGATGGGACTGACGACGGTTTTCCTCCCGCTGATTCTCACCGCCACGCTGCGCGTCGCTCGCCATCCGGGCGTCGCGTCGTGCGTCTTTCTGATGACCGCGTTGTCGCTGACGATCCTCAGCGGTCATCCCGAATCGCTGTTTCTGAACGTGATCGTCGGGACGCTCTATGCGCTGTTCGAGCTCGCGCGCAATCGCGCCACCGCATGGCGTGCTCTGCTTGCGGCGAGCGTCGCCGGTGCGCTCGCCCTCGCACTCTGTGCGATCTCATTGCTGCCTCTCATCGAGGCCATCCCGCAGTCGACGGAGTTCCGGCTCAAGAACACGATGATGGGGGAGCGCTCGCAGCGCGTGTCGGGAGCGGAAGTGCTGGCGAATCTCGCCACCGATCTCTACCCGCACCTGCATGTGCGCGAGTGGGCGAAGCCGAGTCTCGGACGGATCGGCGCGGAGACGGCGGCGGTCGGCAGTCTGCTGCTCGCCCTCGCGATCTATGCGATCTGGCGGCGGCGCAGCGCGGAGACCTGGTTCTTCGCGGCGCTGGCACTCTTCTGCATGCTCGCCGGCGCGCGCTGGAGCGCGATCGCCGACGCGGCCATGCATCTGCCGCTGCTCGAGATCACCATGCTGCATCGCCTGGCATTTTCGGCGGCGCTGTTCCTCGTGATGCTCGCCGCGCTCGGCGTCGAACAGCTGCTTGCACGCGACGATCGCAAGGCGGCCGCGATCACCATCGGCCTCGTCTGCGCACTCCTCGGCCTCGGCCAGCTCTGGCTGCAGCGCAACGTCACACTGGCGGTCACGCCGGCGGACTACGGCCGATACCGCGTCTTCGCGGAGCTGTTCTTTCCGATCGTCGCGGTCATTGCATTGGCAACCGCGAGGTTGCGCATCGCGGCGCCGCTGCTGCTCGCACTGGTCATCGGACAGCGCGCGCTCACGGAGCTCGACACGTTTCCGACGTTTCCGGCGAAGGCCGCCTATCCCGCGATCCCGCTCTTCGCGCCGTTGCAGACGATTCGCGAGCCGTTCCGTCTCGTCGGCGAAGGAACCGCGTTCGCGCCGGCGACAAACATCTT
The DNA here is from genome assembly GCA_036261885.1 of Thermoanaerobaculia bacterium. Lineage (GTDB taxonomy): Bacteria > Acidobacteriota > Thermoanaerobaculia > Gp7-AA8 > Gp7-AA8 > QHVT01. The sequence continues at coordinate 81,756 of DATAJY010000002.1, forward strand.
TTATGGACTCGAAGATCCGCGCGGCTATGACGCGCTCACGCTCGACGAGTACCAGCGCACGTACCAGCTTTGGTGCCGCCGCTGGGGCATCTGGTACAACCGCGTCGACGATCTGACGAAGCCGTTCCTCTCGTTTCTCAACGTTCGCTTCGCCGTGCAGGAAACGTCGTCGCCGATACCGCCGGGCTGGCGCGAGGTGAAGAGCGATCGCGGCGCGCGTCTCATCGAAAACGAGCGCGTGCTCCCGCGGATCTTCATCCCGAACCGCGTCGAGGTCACCGGCTCCCATCCGATCGAGCTCGTCGATCGGATGGAGAGCATTCGCGACTTTCGCGATTTCGCGTTCATCACCGATTCCGCGAATCCCGGTGTGGCGGTGAATGGTCCCGGTGCGATCACGCTGCGTTCGCGGCGCCTCGGCGGCGAGTATGTTTTCGATGCGGAGATGCAGCGCGCCGGCTGGGTGGTGATCTCCGACTGCGCGTGGAAAGGGTGGAAGGCGACGATCGACGGCGCGCGGATGCCGCCGCGCCGCGCGAACGCCGCATTTCTCGGCCTCTTCGTTCCGGCGGGAAGGCACACGGTGCGCGTCGTCTACCGGCCGGCGTCGTTCGTGCGCGGACGGGCGATCACGGGGACGACGCTCGGCGCGCTGCTCGCGTTCGCGATCGTGAGCCGGTTACGTCGCGCGCGCCAGCGCGTCGCGCATCGCGCGAGCGAGTGAGGCGACATCTTCATGCAGGACGGTGTGGTGCTCGCCGTCGACATCGGCGATGGTGAGATTCGCGCAGTAGCGACTCCATCCGAGGTCGCGATGCAGCGCGTCGGTGCCCCAGCCGTGGCGCGCGACGAAGAGCGTGACCGGACCGGCGTAGGGCTGCAGCGCGTCCCGTTTGCGGACGTTCGCGTACGCCTGCTGGAGCGGTGGCACGACGGGCGGTTCCGGATAGAGCGAATAGCCGCGGCCGCGCAGCCAGCGCCAGGTACCAGCGAACCGGCGTCCAATGGCACCAAGGTACCGTGGTAGGTGGGTACGCGGGTACTGGCGGAGCAGTGTGGCGTGTTTGAGCAGCCGCTTCCACTTCGGCGCCAGCGCCGTATCGAGCGCCGTGTCGATCATGCCGGTGAAGGCGACCTGCTGCCCGGCCAGCGTCAGCTGACGGGCCACGTCGAGCGCGACCATTCCTCCCGCCGAGTAGCCGGCCACGAAATACGGACCTTCCGGCTGCAGGGCGCGAATCGCATCGGCGTAGCAGGCTGCCATCGCCGGAAACGTCCGCGGAAAGGTCTCGGGAACGAAGCCGTCGTGTGTCAGGCCGATCACCGTCTGCGTCGAGCCGAGTTGCTCCGCGAGCTTGCGATAGGCGATGACGCTGCCGCCTTTGCCGGAGATGAGAAACAGCGGTGAACCGCCGCTGCCCTGCTGCACCACCACTGCAAGGCGGTCGCGCTCGGCGCGCGTGCGGAGATAGTCCGCCATCTTCGCCGGTGTGTTGAGCTCGAGCAGAATCGAAAGCGCGAGATTGCGCCCGAGCACGCGTTTCACCTCGGCGACGAGATGCGCGGCCACGACCGACTCGCCGCCGAGGTCATCGAAGAAGTCGTCGCTCGGCGCGACGGGCGTGCCGAGCACGCGGGACCACACTTCGAGCAGCGTCTGCTCGAGCTCGTCCGTTCCTTCATGCGCTTCGATCTCGAGAGCGTCGATGCGTTCGCGCAGCGCGTGCCGATCGACTTTCGCGGCGGGGGTCATCGGCAGCGCATCGAGCGCGTGGATGCGGGCCGGGATGAGATAGGCCGGCACCTTCTCGCGCAGCGCGGCGCGGATCTCGCGCGCCAGAAACGGAGCGCCGTCGTGCATCACGACGTAGGCGACGAGATGCAGCTCGCCGTGCGCATCCGGTTTGCCGATGGCCACCGCTTCGCGCACGCGCGCATGCTGCAGCAGCGCCGATTCGACTTCGAGCGGATCGATGCGGCGGCCGTGGATTTTCAATCGCGAGTCTTTGCGGCCGACGAAGTAGTACAGCCCATCCGCGTCGCGTTTGACGAGGTCTCCGGTGAAGAACGTCCGGTCGCCGAACTTCTGCGCGGTGAGCTCGGGATCGTTCCAGTAACCGTCGACGACGTGCGGTCCGGTGACCACGAGCTCGCCCGTTTCGCCCTCGGCGACGTCGTGGCCGTCGTCATCGATGAGACGCACGCTCACGTTCGGCCGCGGCCTGCCGATCGGCACGAGCGGCCCCGGCACCGGCAGGTTGTGGGTGATGCTGATGTGCATGACCATGCCGGTCTCGGTGGCGTTGAAGCCGCGCTCCAGCGTGCAGGTGCGTGGGAAGCGCGCCTTGAACAGCGCGACGTCGGCGACGGTCATGACGTCGGCACCGATGCGCAGCTTCCTGAGCCGCGAGAGATCGAGATCGTTCGGCATCACGCGCACGAAACGGCGGAAGAGCGCGGGCGTGAGCGTCAGGATCGAGACGCGCTCGCGCGTCAGGAAGGCCGCGAGATCATCGAGCGACTCACTGCGCGCATCGTACGAACAAAGCGTGGCGCCATTCAGCAGCGAGCCGAGGATCTCGTACGTGGCGCGGGCGAAGCCGGGCAGGGCGGTGTAGCTGACGCGCTCGCCGGCGTGGCGGCCGGTGACTTTTGCCTGCGACTGCATCCGCTCGACGAGGCCGGCCTGTTTTTGTGCGACCGCTTTCGGCTTGCCGGTGGTGCCGGAGGTGAAGAGCAGTTGCACGAGCTCATGCGGCTCGCGCGTGATCGGCTCCGCGTTCTGCCGCGCGAGCGGCACGATGTCGGCGTCATGAATCGTGATCGAGACATCGCTCGCGTCGCGGAGCATCGCGATTCGATCGGCGGGATCGCTCGCGTCGATGATCAGAAAAAAGTGTCCCGCTTTGATCGCGCCGAGGATCGCCGGCACGAGCGCGATGGCATCGCGCATCACGAATGCGATCGGACGGTCGCGCGGCGCGTTGCGCGCGACGAGCATCGAGGCCACGGCGTCGGACCAGCGATCGAGCTCGCGATAGGTGTATTGCGCGGTGCGCGAGGTGAGCGCAGGAGTGTCCGCACATGCCGCGGCGGTGGCGCGAAAGGTCTCGGCGATCATTGCTGCCATGGCGTGACCCGCCGCAACAGAGTCTGGATGATCGCGTTCACGCTGATGCCGAGAATCGAGATGATGACCACGCCGGCGTAGAGATTCTCGGTGCGCATGGTCTGCAGCGCGAGCCAGATGATCGAGCCGATGCCGGGGCTCATGACCGTGAACTCGATGGCGATCGTGACCAGGAGGCCGAGATTCGTGGCGATGCGGATGCCGTTCAGAATCATCGGCAGGCTGCCGGGCAGCACGACGTGACGGAAGGCGTCGAATCGCGTGCCGCCGTAGTTGCGGATCACTTCGAGATAGAGCGGCGAGATCGCACGCGCGCCGGCCGAGGAGTTGATGAGCGTCGGAAAGAAAACCGTCAGCGCGATCGAGGCGATCTTCGCCCATTCGCTGACGCCGAAGATGACGATGAAGAGCGGGAAGAGGACGATCTTCGGCAGCGGATGAATGGCGGCGATGAAGGGATCGACCACGCGGTGCAGGCGCGGCAGCCAGCCGATGCAGAGCCCGAGCAGAATGCCCGGAATCGAGCCGCCGATCACGCCGCCGAAGAAGCGCAGCAGCGAGATGCCGATGTTGTGAAAGAGGTCTTGTCGAATCAGTGTGACCAGCGCCTCGGCGATGCGCGACGGAGGCGGGAAGATGAGCGCGTCGATCCACATCCTGCGCGCGCCGATCTCCCACGTCGCCAGCACGGCGATGGCGATGCAGGCGGCGAGCAGACGGTCTTTGGCCGGATCGCTCATGACGGCACCGCCAGGCTTTCGCGCACTTCTTCCTCGAGGATGCCCCAGATGCGCTGCTTCAACGCCGCCGCCTCGGCGGTGGCGAGCACGCGCGGCCGCGCCAGCGTCACGTCGAGCTCCGCGCGAATCGTTCCCGGACGTCCGCTCATCACGATGATGCGGTCGCTCAGCAGGATCGCTTCGTCGATGTCGTGCGTGACGTGCACGACCACGCGTTTGTGCTCCTGCCAGATCCGCAGCAGCTCCTGTTGCAGGACGAGCCGCGTCTGCGCGTCGAGCGAGCCGAACGGCTCATCGAGGAGCAGGATCTCCGGCTCGGCCACGAACGCGCGGGCGATGCCGACGCGCTGGCGCATGCCGATCGACAACTCGTGCGGATGATGATGCTGAAACCGTCCGAGGCCGACCTGCTCGATGAAGTGACGCGCGCGCTCGAGCGCCGACGCGCGAGGGACGTTCTGAAAACGCAGGCCGAGGGCAACGTTCTCGAGAACGTCGTACCACGGTAATAAACCGTGATCCTGAAAAACCAGCGCGGTCTGCAGCTTGCCGGCGTCGATCCGGTTGAACACGACGCGGCCGGAGCTCGGCGTCACGAGGCCCGCGAGAATCTTGAGCAGCGTGGTCTTGCCGCAGCCGCTCGGTCCGACGATCGAGAGGAACTCGGCCGGCCGCGCGGCGAGACTGACGCCGGCGAGGGCGATCGTCTTCGTCGAGCCGCTGCCCCAGGTTTTCTCGATTCCGTCGAGAACGAAGCTCATTGCTTCTGCGCCGTGTCGAGGCCCTTGTCGAGGCCCGCGTCGAGGCCCGCGTCGAGAAACGACGGGTTCCACCACTCCTCGGTTTTGAGCGGACGGTCGAGCAGTCTGGTTTCGACGGCCCAGTCGAGGAACGGCTGCACGGCCTCGGGACGGATGTGCGCGTCATCGCTCACCGCGACCCAGCACGCGCGGCGGATGATCTCCGCATCGAGCTTCGTGTGGCGGGCGATGATCGCGACATTGCGATCGGTCTTGCCGAGGTTGTACTGCTTCACGCCGCGCAGATACGCGCGCATGAAGCGGTGTCCCAGCTGTGGTTCGTCTTTGAGCAGGCGCCTGCCGAAAATCAGCAGCGCGAATTGATGATTGGGTGCGATGTCCTGCGCCGTGGCGATGACCTTCGCCCAGCCGTCGTGCATGATGCCGCTGAGATTCGGCTCGGTGGTGAGCCGCACCGCGTCGGCCATCGTGCGCGTGGTGGCCGGGGTGCCGGCCGGCAATTGAATGATGGTGACGTCCTCGAGCGTCGTGCCGCGGCTCTCGATCAATTTCGTCGTCAGGTATTCGGCGAGGCCTCCGCGCAGGATGGCGATGCGCTCGCCTTTGAGGCTGCCGCCGTTCTTCGCGATGCGATCGGCCATCGCGATCGGGGCGATGAACGCGTCCGCGCTGCAGACGCCGCTGTGCACGTGCCCCTTGTCGGCCACGACCTGCATCTGCACGCCGCGGGCGATGGTGTTGAACACGCCGGAGCGAACGCCCGCGGAGAGCACGTCGAGCTTGCCGGCCGCGGTGGCGGCGATGGCGGAGTTCGAGTCGAGCTTCGCCACTTCGATCTCGATCCCCTCCTGCGTGAAGAAGCCTTCGTCCATCGCAATCATCAGCGGGGCGTAGGTCATCACCGGATTGAGGTTCATCGAGACCTTCGTGAGCTTCGGCTTCGGCGCCGGTGCGGGCGCTTCGTTCCTGCACGAGAAGGCGGCGATGAGAGCGATGACGGCGATCGCGAGTTTGTTTCGGCTGGTCATTTTGCGAATCGGGAGAAGCGAAGGCCGGCCGTGAACGTGCGCGGCAGTCCGCTGCGGAACGAGGTGGGCGTGAGGGCAAAGTAGTAGCCCTGATCGAAGACGTTTTCGAGCGTCGCGTAAACGTCGAGCCACGAGCGCAGCTGCTGCGACGCGGAGAGATCGACGATGCGATGGGCGGGAGCGACGGCCTGATTCGCGGCCTCGCCGTACTGGCGGCTGAGGACGCGGCCGCGCATGTCGATGGTGGTGCCGCGATCGCCGTGGAAACGAAGGCCGAGAGAACCGACGTGCTTCGAGACCTCGGGAATCATGTTGCCGACGATGTCCGGATCGGGATCTTCGATGATCGTCGAGTCGGCGAACGTGTAGCCGGCGTTCATCGACAACCGTCGCGACAGGCGGAGCTCGCCGACGAACTCGAGCCCCTGCGCGCGCGCGGTGCCGAGGTTCACGGTCTGAAAGACGTTCGCCGGCTGGCCGTTGACGTGCGCGCGCGACACGAGTCCGTCGATCGTGCTGCGATAGACGTTCACCTCGGCGCGGCCGCGATCGCCGGCCCATTCGTACCCGACTTCGCCGCCGACGAGCGTCTCCGGTTTCAGGTACGGATTGCCGAGCACGAGGCTGTTGCCGGTCTGGTTGTTGCGATACATGTCGCGCAACGCCGGTGCGCCGAACGCGCGATAGATCGAGCCGCGCACCGCCGAATGCCTGTCGAGGGCGTAACGCACCGAGACGCGTGGATCGAGCTGCGTCGACGACGCGGCGGGATATTCGGTGGCCTTGCCGCCGACCACCACATCCGACCCGTTCTCGTTGCGGAAGATGTCGAGGCGGGCGCTGGTGAGCACTTCGATGCGATCGCTCGGACGCCAGCTCGCCTGCGCGAACACGCCGATCGAGGTCTGTTGTCCGGTGACGAGGTTGCGTTGCGTGACCGCGCCGCTGCGATTGAACGTCACGCGGCTCTCTTCCGCTTTCGTGCGCCGCGCATCGACGCCGATCGAGAGGAACGGCAGCACGCCGCGGCGCTGCAGCGACCATTCGAGCGAGCCGCCGACGACGGTCGACGGAATCGACGCATCCTGGGAGACGAACTCCGACTCGCGCTGACCGATGATCGTCGAGTTGACCAGTCGTTCCTTCTGGCGCTGATAGAACGCGGTGGCGTTGAGGAAGCCGTTCGTGCCGGTGGCGCGATGTGCGCCGGCGGAGGTGTCGAGGACGTCGCGGTCGGTGTAGGTGCCGGGCGTGCCCTGCGAGATGTTGATCTGGGCGATGCTCGCTTTCGCGAATGCCGCCGCGGTATCGGAAAGCTTGTAGTCGGCGCGGCCGGCGGTCATCCAGCTGTCGCCCCAGCCGCGTGTGTCGATCGGGCCGGGATTCGGCACGCGCATGTAGCCGTCGGAGGTGTTGCGGTTGTGACTGACGCGCAGCGCCAGCGCGTCGTTGACGGCGTGATCGACCGTGAGGATCTGCCGCTCGGTGGCGTTGGTGCCGTACGAAACGTCGGCGGTGATGGCATTGGAGTCGACCGGTTTGGTGATGAGGTTGATCGTGCCGCCGAGAGCGAAGTTGCCGAAGAGGCTCGTGTTGCCGCCGCGCACCACTTCGACCTGGCGCAGCGAGTCGAGCGAGACGCGCTGCCATTGCACGATGCCGCTGTACGGATCGTGCAGCGGAACACCGTCGAGCAGCACGAGCGCGCGCGTGCCACCGAGGCCGTGCATCGAGATCTTCTGGTTGTTCGGCGTCGAGCCGCTGCCGCTGACGATGGCCATGTGCACGCCCGGAACGGTGCGCAGCAGATCGTCGACGCTGCGCGCCGGCGCGCTCTCGATGTCTTCTTCCTTGACGACGGTCGTACTGACCGGAAGCTCGCTGACGGCGCGCTCGCTGCGCGTGGCGGTGACGACGATGGCCTCGTCGATTTTCGGCTGCTGCGGTTCCTCGACGGACGAAGCGGGGTCGGCGCTGAGCGCGAAGGCCAGCAGGTAAGGCAAGAGATGCATTGAATCCTCAGGAAACGGTGGCGGTCCGGACGCGCGGGAGTATACGTTTTTGTGAAAGCGGCGATGGCCGGTCGATGAAAAATCCCTGCGCGTAATGAACGCCGAGCGCACGCAGGCGCTCCATCGTCTCCGCGTCCTCGACCCATTCGGCGATGCACTCGATCTCGCGGAGACGGGCCAGCTTCACGAGCGAGCCGATGATCACTTCGCTCGCGGGATCGCTGCGCAGCTGCTGCACGATGCGGCCGTCGATCTTCACGAACGTCACCGGCAGCTCCTGCAGATAGGCGAACGACGCGACGCCGGCGCCGAAGTCGTCGAGCGCGAGATCGAAGCCGCGCATGCGGAGATCGCGCATGGCCTGCACCGCCTGTCGCAGGCGGTGAATGACCACGCCCTCGGTGACCTCGAGACAGAGCCGCCGCGGATCGACGCCGTAGCGCTCCGGCAGTTTGATGACGTGCTGATAGAAATCGGGATCGTTGAGCGTCGAGCCGGAGACGTTGATGCTCAGCTTCAGCTCGCGGTCCGCGGAGTCGGCCAGATGCCGCACGGCGTGCTCCACGACCCACCGATCGATGCGATCCATCATGCCGAAGCGCTGGGCGACCGGCAGGAACTCCGCGCTCGGATGTACGCCGTCGATGGAGGCGAGTCGCAGCAGCACTTCATCGAATGGCTTCGAGGTCGCGCCGGTGATGTCGACGATGGCCTGCCGATGCAGTTGCAGACGGCCGTCCTGCATGGCCATCTCGAGTTGCGAGACCTGCTGGATCGAGGAGTGCCATTGCAGCATCGCCTCGTCGCGCGGCAGGTAGACGTGCGAGCGATGGCGGCCGTCTTCCTTGGCCACGTAGCAGGCGATGTCGGCGCGCCCGAGAACCGCGTCGGCGGTGTCGGCTTCATCGGCGGGGAAGAAGGTGATGCCGATGCTCACGCCGACGGCGAAGCTCATCGCGCCGTAGCGGAAGCGGTATCGCGCGACGGCATCGTGCAGGCGATTGGCGATCGCCAGCGCGTCGTCTTTTGCGGTGTCGTAGGCGATGCACGCGAACTCGTCACCGCCGAGGCGCGCGAAGACCGAGCCGGGCGGCGCGGTGCGCTGCAACTCCACCGAGAGCTCCTGCAGCATGCGATCGCCGGCGATGTGGCCGCAGGTGTCGTTGACGAGCTTGAACTGATCGAGATCGAGATAGAGCAGCGCGTGCGCGGAGGGCATGCCGCTCATCACGCCGGCGCGCATGCGCCGTTCGAGCTCGTGACGATTCACGAGGCCGGTGAGGGGATCGTGATGGGCGAGCTGGAAGAGGCGTTTCGCATTCAGCTCGCGCTCGCCCCACACGACCGCGAGGATGTAGCCGGTGACGGTGGCGGTGCCGACGAAGATGACGCGGATGATGCTGCCGAGGCGATCGACCGGTGCACCGACGTGCATGCCGACGAAGATGAAGAGCAGGATCGCGCCCGAGGCCGACGCTCCCGGCACACCGCCGACGATGGCGGTGAAGACGACGAGTGGCAGCAGCAGAAAGATCGTGGCCGAGAATTTTTCGCCGCCGTTGGCGATGAGAATGCCCGCCACGATCAGCAGCAGCGACACGGCCAGCCAGCGTTGGAAGGCGCGTTTGCCGGGGAACGGCCAGCGCCGCCAGCTCAGCGCGAGCGGTACGAAGATCAGAATGCTGATGACGTCCGAGAGCCAGAAGGACACGCCGTCGGCGATGAGGCGCGTCACGTCGCGCGTTTCGAAAAAGTATTCGCCGGCGATGGTGGCCAGTCCGCCGACGAGCGGGGCGAGCACCGCGCCGCCGGTGAAGAACGTGAGATCGCGCACGCGCTGCAGATCGCGCGAGACGCGGAAATGCAGCATCGACGCGCAGAAGATCGTCGTCACCAGCAATTCGATGGAGGCGACCAGCAGCGCCACCCACAGATTGTGCGAGGCGTTGTAGCTGAGGATGAACTGCGTCAGGACGACCGCGGGCCAGTATCGAAAGCCGAGTCCCCAGAGCACCGCCGCGCCCAGACCGGTCGCGGGATAGACCAGCGATACGGCGTTCTTCGGCTGCACGAGCAGCACGGCCAGACTGAACAGCACGAGGCCCGCTGACAAACCTAAGACAGCGCCGACGTACCGCGCAGAAGGGGCAACCCGCATTTTGGACGAGGCGAGTGTACACGGATACGCGAACGCGGCACGCGGAGCGCAAGCAAACGTAGCGCCGCCTTCCAGGCGGCGTAAAAGAACAACCGCCGGCTTGGAAGCCGGCGCTACGTTGAAACAACAGCGCTACGGCCAGTCCGGCGCCTGCACCTTCAACGACAACGCTGCGCCACCGAGATTGTGCTGTGCTGTCGCGGCGACCTGGCGCGGCGGATATTTCGAGAGCACGCCGAACACGTACGTGCGGTCGCCGTTGCCAGGCGCGCTGCCGCCGCCGACCGGCGGATCGAAGACGAACGTGATCAGGTTGCCGGATTTCGTCGCGCTCGACGGCGCGACGTTGCCGAGTCCGAGCCCTTTGACCACGAACATCTGATCGGCCTTCCTGTCGGCATTGAAGTCGAGCGTGCCGAGAATCGGTCCGAAGTCGACCGACATCGACGAGAGAAACGGAATCGACGTGATGCCAACAACGTCACGCAGATCGATGCTGTATTCGTAGACGTAGAGATTCGCGGCCGGCGTTCCGCTTTCCCCGCGATAGACACGCGAGCGGAGTTTGCCGCTCGTCCAGATCGAGCTTTCGAGATCGGTGACGCGCGCGGTGCCGGTAATCGCGCTCAGTTGTGCGGCCGTGACGTTCGCTTTCGTGAGCTGCGCCTGCAGATGCGGCGCGAGAGCGAGACAAGCCACTGCCAGGGCCAGTCGTTTCATTCGCGACTCCTTCGCCGCAGTAGTGCAGGAGATCCCGCGAACGTTTCAGGCGCCCTTGCGCATGGTCCAGAGCAGGTGGCTGAGATACGAGCGTCGCGATTCGCCGGTGGTCACGATCAGCAGCTTGGTGATCTTCAGTTCCAGCGCATCGGTGTAGAGCAGGATCAGCATCTCCCGGATGAAACTGGTATTGAGCGTGACGTCGTTGTCGGTGCCGACGCCGAGCCGCAATCCTTTTTTCTCCCACCACGAAAACGGGTGGTCCTTGTAGTCGGCCAGCGCGCCGGTGAGCCGTTTGTTGGACGATGGCAACGAGACCAGCGTGAGCCGCTTGTCGATCATGCGATTGAGCACGTCGTGCTGATAGGTCTCGACCTCGCGGGCGTGATGGAACTTCGTCTTCGTCGCCGCGGTCGATTCCGTCTGCGTGAGCGGGTGGCCGTGCAGGAGCTTGTCGCGGATTTCCTCGCGGCCGGACCAGTCCATGTCCAGCAGTTCCGAATGCTCGCGCGAGTTTTCGCGCATCGCGGCGCCGCGGCTGTTCCCGGCGAAGATGCGCTGCAGGAGCGAGTGGAAGTAGAAGTTGGGATTGATGCCGAGGGAGAGTCCGTGCTCGATCGCTTCGACGTGCCAGATGTTCATGGCGTTGTCGACGGCCTGGATGCCCTGGCGCAGCGTCTTCCACGTTTCTCCGTGATGGCTGCGCGTGCGAAAGCCGTAGGCCTGCAGCTTGCGCATGCCGACGCGCAACTCCTGAAAGTGGGCCTTGCGATAGAAGCCGCGCTCGTCGCCGACGGTGTCGATCTCGGTCATGACGTCGCGCAGCTCGGGGTGCTTGTGCAGCAGCTCGACCAGCTGGCGCACCTGATCGTCGAAGTGCTCGCGCTTCGAGCGGAAGCGCGTGGCGTCGTAGAACGTCGGCTCTTTCCGGAACGAGGGCGAGAGCACGAAACGGAATGACGGCACTTCGCGCTGAAAGGCGCGGAAGCCTTCGTACAAACCGACCACCACGTCTTCGGCGGTCAGTCCGCCGAGGCCGGGGATCTGTTCGGCGGAGTCGGTGGTCTCACGGAAAAGCGTGAACTTGAGGCGCAGCGAGCCGACGTTGGCGGTGCGGTAGAGGCGGCTGGCCATGTGGTACGCCGCGTCGCGATGCGCTTCGCGCGAGGTGAGGATCAGCTTCGCGAGATAGAGGATGCGCAGGTAGCGGTCGAAGCGATCTTCATCGCCGAGGCGGATCAGACGGTCGACGTCTTTCGCGCTTTCGATCGGCAGCGCGTCGTCGCCGTAGACCTCGCGGATCTTCGCTTCATAGAGCGCGCGGTCGGGACCATGCAGCAGCGCCTCGAGCCGCGGCCAGATGAACTCGGCGTCGAGCGAGCCGGTGAGATGAATGTGCTCGTCGTGAAACGGAATCGGAAACGCGCGGAAGAACGCGGCCAGCGCATGGGAAACCGGATGTTCGAGCAGCCGTTCGATCGGCGCCTGGCTGACGCGGAACTGTCCGATGCGCGAATGAAACTCGCGCAACGCTCCGGCAAGCTCCGGCTCGCTCTCCAGCTGCGGTGATCCGTGCGCGAGCGTCAGCGTGTCATCGAGGGAAAGGCCGGACGTTTCGGAAATGAGCTGCGTGAGAAACCGGGTGAGGCGATCGTGCACGGGGGAATGCTATCGCGAGGAAAGCGGACCTCCGCGCCTCTGGTGCGGCGCGGAGGTCCGTGGGGTTCACTGCCAGACCGGAATGCGTCCCGGCGTCCAGGGGGCGCCGGCGGCGTTGAGCTGTTTCTCGATGGCCACGAGGTCGACCTCGATGGCCTGCCGCAGCTTCGCGAGCAGCGGGGCGATTTCCCTTTCGGCGATCGACATCGCTTCGCGATGCGTGTTCGTCGGGGCGGAGGTCGTACCGAGGCCGTTCACGGCGGTGGTGATGCGATCGAGCAGCGAAGGGGCGCTCGGTTCGACGAAGGCGCGCGTGACCGGGTCGCCGTTCAGAGCCACGTCGATGTCGCGCAGCGAGGCTTCGACGGCGTTCAGGCGCGTCACGAGCGAGGCGTCGACATTTTCGGTTTCGTCGATCGCGCGGCGCAGATAGTTGATGCGCGTGAGCGCTTCGTCGTTCGCACGCGCGGCGCCCATCAGCGCTTTCTGCAGACGGGAAGCGCGACGCTGGAAGGCGAGCACGTCCTGGCGATCCTGCTCCGACATCGTGGAGAGATAGAGCGGGACGACGTTGAACGTCTGCGCGTCCGCAAGCGGCGTTTCGACGCCGTCGATGCGCTTCACGAGGCGCGCGCTGTATTTGCCGGGGACGACCAGCGGTCCGGCCGGCGGCGGTGAGAAGGGATCGGCTTCCGGCGCGGTCAGCTCGATCGGCGACGGCGGCGGATAGCGCAGGTCCCACGCGATGCGATGGAAGCCGGCGCTCACCGGCGCGCTGACGCGGCGGATCACATTTCCTTCGTCGTCCGAAACGATCAGCACGACCGCGGGATCGAGCTCGCGCTGTTCGGCGCGAATCTGTTCCGGCGTCGGGTAGGGGATCGGCTCGTTGCCGCCGTCTTTCTCGATCTTCGCCTCCGCTTCCTGCCGCTGTTTCTTTTTGCTCTTCAGCTCTTCGCGGAGGTAGTAGGTGAAGACGGCGCCGAACGGCGGATTCGGCGCGGTGAAGTACGAGTCTCCCTGGAACGATTTGGCCGGCAGTCCGAGGGGCGTCTTCTCGACATACAACTCGGCGTCGCGCGCCGGAAAGATCGTCGCTTCGTTCTTCGCGGCCGCGGCGCTCATGCTCCGCAGCGGGCGGTAGTCATCGAGAATCAGGATTCCTCGGCCGAAGGTCCCGACCACGAGATCGTTGCGGCGCTTCTGGATCCAGAGATCGCGCACGGCGATGGTCGGCATTCCTCCTTCGAGCTGAATCCAGTTTCCGCCTCCGTTCTGCGTGAAGAACAGACCGTACTCGGTGCCGACGAAGAGGAGCTTCGGATCGACGAAGTCTTCGACGAGCGCGTAGGTCGTGCCGCGCGACGGCAGGTCGCCGTTGATCGATTTCCAGGTCGCGCCGCGGTCGGTGCTCTTCAGCACGTACGGTTTGAAGTCGCCGGTCTTGTGATTGTCGAACGCGGCGTAGACGGTGTTCGCGTCGTGCTGCGAGGCTTCGAGCCGCGAGACGTAGGTCAGGTCCGGAACGCCGGGGAACTTGTCGATCTTCTTCCAGTTCTTTCCGCCGTCTTCGGTGATCTGAATGAGACCGTCGTCAGTGCCGACGTAGATCAGCCCCTCGACGAGCGACGATTCGGCCAGCGAGACGATGTTGCCGTAGTAGGAGGTGGAGGTGTTCTTGGCCACCGACTCGATGCCCCACATCCGGCCCATCACCGGCAGGGTGTTGCGGTTGATGTGGCGCGTCAGATCGGGACTGATGGGAGCCCATGTATTTCCCTGATCGTCGCTGCGGAAGAGGTACTGGGCACCGAAGTAGAGGCGCGTGTTCTTGTGCGGGCTGACGATCAGCGCCGAGTCCCAGTTCATGCGCAGCGGATCGAGATTGCCGGTCGGCTGCGGCTGAATGTCCATCGCTTCGCCGGTGCGCTTGTCGAAGCGGGCCAGGCCGCCGTTCTGCGATTCGGCGTAGATGATGTTCGGGTCTTTCGGATCGGGGATGGAGCGGAAGCCGTCGCCGCCGAGGGTGATGTACCAGTCGGCGTTGGTGATGCCGTGCGCGGTGGGCGTGCGATGCGGTCCGCCGAGGGAGAAGTTGTCCTGCGTGCCGCCATACACGTGGTAGTACGGGAGCGCATCGTCGGCGCTGATGCGATAGAACTGCGTGATCGGGAGATTGGCCTTGAAGTCCCACGTCTTCGACCCGTCGAACGTTTCGTAGAGACCGCCGTCGCAGCCGATCATGAAGTGCTTCGAATCGGTCGGATCGATCCACATCGCATGCGAGTCGACGTGCTTGAAGCGCTCGTCGATTTTGCGGAACGTCTTGCCGGCGTCATCGGAGACGCGGCTGTAGACGTCCATCGAATAGATGCGATCGGCGTTGTTCGGATCGACGAAGATCTCGTTGTAGTACTGCGGACCGCCGGGGACGTAGGAGCTCATCTTCTCGAAGTTCGCGCCGGCATCGGTGGAGCGGAAGAAGCCGCCCGTCTTGCGCGCCGCTTCGACGACGGCGTAGACCGTCTTCGGTGCGAGCGGCGAGATGGCCAGGCCGATGCGGCCGATGTGCTCTTTCGGCAGGCCGGTGGTGAGCTTGTTCCACGTCGCTCCGGCGTCGGTCGATTTGTAGAGCGCCGATTCCGGGCCGCCGTTGATGAGCGTGTAGACGTGACGGCGGCGCTGATACGCGGCCGCGTAGAGAATGTCGGGATTCGAGGGATCGAGCACGACGTCGGTGACGCCGGTGTTCTCGCTGATGGTGAGGGACGGCTTCCAGCTCTTGCCGCCGTCGGTGGTCTTGTAGAGACCGCGCTCGCCGCCCGGATTCCAGAGCGGCCCCTGCGCGGCGACGTAGACGACGTTCGAGTCGCGCGGATCGACGACGATCTTTCCGATGTGCTCGGACGTTTTCAGTCCGACGTTCTTCCACGACTTCCCGCCGTCGACCGATTTGTAGACGCCGTCACCCCACGAGACGGAGCGCTGCGAGTTGTTCTCGCCGCTGCCGACCCAGAGCGTGAGCGAGTCGTTCGGATCGATGGTCACGCAGCCGATCGAATACGACGCCTGGCTGTCGAAGACCGGCGTGAAGGTCGTGCCGGCGTTGACCGTCTTCCACACGCCGCCGGCAGCGACGGCGACGTACCACGTACTGTGATTGCGCGGATCGACGGCCACGTCGATGACGCGCCCCGACACGAGCGCGGGACCGATGTTCCGCAACTCGAGCCCGGAGAAGGTGGACGAGTCGTACTTCTCTTTCGCGGGTTCGTTTTTCTTTTTCTCTTGCGCGACCGCCGTGCCGGTGAGCGCCAGACAGACGAGTGCAGTGACGGCGATGAACTGTTTTTTCACGCGCGAGATGGTAATGGAGTTGGTTGTCGGTAGTCGGGAGTCGGGAGTCGGGAGTCGGGAGAGACGGATTCGCGGTTTTGTCACCGCCCGCGTTCCGATTGTCGTTCTCCCGACAACCGACAACCGACTCCCGTCAACCGATCAGCTCAACGCCGCACACGCGTCGCCGGTGCGGCGCCAGGCGCCGTACCAGTCTTTTTTCGTGACCAGGTGGCGGGTGGTGCGGTCGGGGTCGACGCGGGCGATGGAGGTGCGGGTGACGACGAAGATCGGGAGGCCGGTGCGCTGGGCTTCGTCGATGTCGTGCCGCGATGGCTCGGGCATGCCGTTCGGGTGGGTGTGGGCGATGCCGACGGTGTTCGCGGGAACGGCGCCGTGGAAGCTCGCTTTGCGGCGCTCGTAGGTCGCGGGCCAGAGTTGCGACTGCAGTTTTCCGTCGTCATCCCGCGTGACGAAGAGCGCCCTCTCGGTCTCTTTCGAGGGCGTGCGCGAGACTTTGAACAGATCGGCCAGGATCGGGAGCATCTCCCGCTGCACCAGCCCGCAGGAGGCGCCGCTGATGCTCATCTGCAGGGAGAGGAGAAGTGCAATCGCCGCGTTCATGCATGTAGGTATGCGCGAGTGCGGTCTTTGTTGCGTGCAAAGCAGTCGCGGAAAGATGGCGGAGATGTGAACGCGGTTACGGCGTTCGTTTCATTGCCCGCTGTCGCGCATTTCCTTCGCGAACGCGGCGCGGATCGCTTCCATGCGCCGGCGATTCACGCCGAGATCGGAACGGCCGACGCGCGATGCCGATCGAAAGCGGATGCTCTTCGTGGTGTCGTCGGCGACGAAGATGCCGTCATCGGTGAAGCCGAACCATGCGGTTTTGAATTCGGCACGAATCATCGAGCCGTCGCTGGAGACGATCTTCGTGCGCGGCATCGCCTTGAGGATGCCGAGAAGTTTCTGCATCGCGTCGCCGGCCGGGCCGCTGTAGCGATACGGCGCGATCGCATGGGTCTTGTCGGTCGCCTCGGTCGAGACGCAGTTCGGCGAGCTCGGGCACGGCTTCAGATGTGGATTCATTTGCGCGAACGATAGTGCGAAATTCGTCGCGCGAACGAGCCGATTACACTTTCTGCATGTGCCGGAACATCAAAACGCTCTTCAACTTCGAGCCGCCCGCCACCGACGCCGAGATCCACGACGCCTCGCTGCAGTTCGTCCGCAAGCTGGCCGGTTTCACCAAACCGTCGAAAGCGAATGAAGAAGCGTTCGACCGCGCCGTCGAAGACATCGCCAAAATCGCCCGCGTCCTGATCGACTCCCTCGTCACCACCGCCGAGCCAAAAGACCGCGAAGAAGAAGCGGAGAAGGCAAGAGAGCGCGCAAAAGAGCGGTATGGAAGGTAGCGGGCGTCGGGAGTCGGGTGTCGGTTGTCGGGAGGCCGCCACCCATTCGCGGGCCTGAGCAAAGCGGTCCCCCGGCAACCGACAACCGACTCCCGACTCCCGACCCCGAATCTGGCACAACCTCTGCTCTCCAGCGGATTACGCGGCGGTAGTAACACTACCATCGGTAATCTGAGACGAGGGATGAGGTGCAGCATGAAGTCTTATTCGCGGCGTAAGTTGTTTCTTTTGATTGGATTAGCTCTGCTCGTCACGGGCAGCGCGGCGGCTCAGGTAAAACTTGCCGCAAAATTCAATTCGGCGTATGGCTGGGTCAAGCCGGGGGAGAGCTATCCGTTCTTCCTCGAATACTCGACCGGCGTCGCCGGCGCGTCGTCGGTTTCGGTGCAGGTCACGCTGCCGCCGTCGGCGATCTATGTCAGCGCCACTCCGGCGCCTCTCTCCGGCGACGGCGCGAGCACGTCGCCTCTCACCTGGAACCTCGGCACGCTCGCGCCCAACGCCAGCGGCCGCATTCTCGTGCGCGCCCGCGCGGCCAGCACCACCGAGGATCCGGAAGTGGTCTGGAAAAATCTGTCGGCCACCGCGAAGGTGACGTCGAGTCTCGCCGGCATTCCGCAGCCCGCCATCACCGCTAAGACCATGGGTCCGAAAGTCACGACCCTGCCGACCGCTCGTTACGGCGAGCGCCCGTTCCCGGTGGTGATGGTGCAGTACCAGGACATCAAACGGTGCACCGGTCCCGGCGCACCGTTCCCCGAATGCACCGGCAATCACACGGCCGAAGCGCTCGATGCGGCGGTCAACTCGCGCACGTCCGGCAAGAGTCTCTGGCAGCTCTACAACGACATGTCGTTCGGGCAGCTCTCGCCGATCGGCAGCGTGCGGCCGAAAGTCGGTGCGACGAGCACCCCGTTCGATCCGACCTACAACCACAAATTCTCGACGTTGACCCCGGGCGGGCTCTGCACCGGCACGACGCTCGCCGCGGTGAAGGGGACGCCGCTCTATCTGAATCGCATTGAAAACGGGTGGTACACGCTGCCCGGCACGCAGGGATATTACGGAGCGGACAAAACCGGCCACGCGCTCGTCGGCGCACTCACCGGCCAGGGCCTGCTGTTCGGCGTCGACGACGCGTGCGGCCCTACCGGCAAGATCGTTTACGACGCAGCCTCGCTCGCCGATCCCGATCTCGATTACAACGACTTCGATACCGACAAAGACGGCGTCGTCGATTTCTTCAACCTGATGTTCGCCGGCGACGGCGGCAACGGCAACACCAGCGTCACCGGCATCAACAACGTCTGGCCGCACAAGTCGGACCTTCGTTATTACTTCACCGACGCGAACGGCGAGACCGGCTACGTCTCCAACGATCAGCTGCGCAATCACGAAGGGGCGTTGATGTACTGGACCAACGCCACGCGCAAGAGCATGACCACGACGAACACCGGCCTTCCGGTCTACGTCCGCATCGGTCCCTACAACGTCAATCCCGAATCGGCCGTCGAGCAGATGTCGGTCATCGCCCACGAATACGGCCACTCTCTCGGGCTTCCTGATTTCTATTCGACCGGCTCGCGCGAAACGATGGGAACGTGGGAGCTCATGGCCGCCGATCACGCGCAGTTCATGACGGTCTTCTCCCGCCAGGACCTCGGCTGGATCGTTCCGGTCGAAGTCGAGGACGGCGCCTACACGCTGCGCGAGTCGAAGAAAGACACCGGCTCGATTACGTGGAAACGTCCTGATGGAACTCCCTACACGCTCACCGGCGAGGGCATTCACAACGCCGACGCGCTGCGCGTGCAGCTGCCGAAGGTGCAGCTCATCGACAGCGTGCCGTCCGGCACGCGCGCGTGGCACTCCGGCGCCGGCAATGACTTCGGCTGCCCCGGCCACACGCTCGATGTCTTCGTTCCGGAGCTCGAACAGAACGCGGGCGCCGCGGCGATCTCGCTGAAGTTCAAGACGCTGTACGAGATCGAATGGGATTGGGATTTCGCCTTCGTCCTCGCCTCCACCGACGGCGGCCGCACCTGGAAATCGCTCCCGTCGAAGAAAGGGACGACGCTCAGCAACTGGAACCCGAACAACGCCGGCTGCTACGCCGAATACCAGAACGGCATCACCGGTGTTTCCGGTGAAGCAAATGCGCTGACGAACACGAGCCGTCACCTCGGCTCGTATCCGGAGGCGCAGTGGATCGACGACGAGTTCGACCTGACCGAGTTCCGCGGAAAGAGCCTCCTTCTGCGGTTCTCGTATTTCACCGATGCGGCGGCGGTGAAGCGCGGCTGGTTCATCGACGATCTCTCGATCACCGCCGACGGCCACGATCTCTATCGCAGCGATTTCGAATCGGAGGAGAACACGCGACTCTTCCCGGGCGGCTTCGCGCGCATCAGCAGCGCCGACGGTCTCGACGTCGATCACGCGTACTACATCGAGCTTCGTGACCGCGTCAGCTGGGACAAAGACGGCAAAGCGCAGAGCGAGCGCGGTGCACCGACGTGGGCGCCGGGCGTGGCCATTCTCTACACCGACGAAAATCACGGCTACGGCAACACCGGCGCGGAAGGCGTGCCGGCGCAGACGGTGGTCGACTCGCAGCCGCAGCCCGGCAATGCCACCCCGAACCTCGACGACGCGGCCTTCACACTCACCGCGGGCGATACGGAGTTCAACGGCTGCACGCACATCGACAACTACGTTCCCACCGGTGCCGACACCTGGAAGCTGCCGAACGGCCTGAAGCTCACGGTCACGTCGCTCTCCGGTCTGTCGCCTGATGGCAGCAGCTCCAACGCGACCGCGACCGTCGTGGCGAAGATTCATCCCGACTGCTCGATCGTGAACGAAGCACCGGTGCTGCAACTCGGCGCCGGCCAGAGCGACCCCGATACCGATGGCTCGATCGCCCTGGCGTGGAGCCGTCCTGCCGGCGCGAGCGGTCCGGATACGATTCAGGAAGCGACGATGCTCGCCACGCTCGTCGAGGACGACGCCGAGAACGGCATCGGGCAGTGGACCACCACGGCCAGCACCGGCACGATGGCGTGGGAAACGTCGACGCTGAAGAGCGCCTCCGGCGCCGCCTTCTGGGGCCGCGCGGTGGAAGGGGCGGTGAACGTCTCGACCAGTCTGACGTACGCGCAGCCGATCGCGATTCCGAATGCAGGCACGGCCACGCTGACGTTCTCCGACTGGCACATGAATGAAGGCGACGACTCCGTCGCGGTCGAGGTGTCGGAAGACGGACGTCTGTGGCACCCGATCTACGAGAGCGCGCGCTCCGAGCTCGCGCCGGATGCGGCGCTCGCATTCGCCGGCGAATCGCTGACGCCGCAGACCATCAGCCTGGCCGCGTATCGCGGCAAGACCATCCGCCTCCGCTTCACGATGTACGCGGGTGCCGAGAATCGCGCCGGCTCCACGCCGATGGGGTGGTACGTCGACGACATCCGCATCGAGGCGGCGAACTGGTACGACGTCGGTACGTCCAGCACTCCTTCGTTCACGCGACTCGGCGTGACCACCGGCAAGTACTACTACCGCGTGCGCACCACGTTCGGCAGCGGCGCGATCGGCGTGCCGAGCCCCTGGTCGAACATCGTGGCCGTGCAGGTCTACTATCAGCCGGTCTCGCCGAAGCCCGACCTCGGCGTCGCCTCGGTGCGCGTGGTGACGAACCGCGAGACCACCACCGAGCCCGCCTCGATCACCGCCGTCATTCGCAACACCGGCAACGCCACGTCGGCCGCATCGCAGACGATGTTCACGCTCGACGGCACCAACATCCTCGGCTCCATCGAAACACCGGCCCTCGCGCCGGGCGGCACCGCCGAGGTGGTGATGCCGTGGGACCCGGCCGATCTGAGCAACGGCGAGCACACCATCACCGTCGTCGCCGACGAACAGAGCACGGTCGATGAATCGAACGAATCGAACAACGACATCTCGATCACGGTGACGATCACCGACGGACGAATTTAGCGAACACGAGTTATCGGCGGCCCTCACACCTCGCACACTCATCCCATCACCGCCGATAGGAAGGGCGGCCCTGAAATCGAGGGCCGCCCTTTTTTCCTGCGCGCCGGCGCCGCGTTTTCGTTCCACGGCTATGATTCGCCACCATGTCGCGCAGAGCACTGGCCCTCCTCTCGCTCACACTGTTCGTCTCCCTCTCCACCTTCGCGGCGAGCTTCGACGCGTCGAACTTCAAGGCGCTGCAATGGCGTGAAGTCGGACCGTATCGCGGCGGACGTTCGGCCGCGGTCGAAGGCGTACCGTCGCAGCCGAACACCTACTACTTCGGCTCGGTCGGCGGCGGCGTCTGGAAAACGATCGACGGCGGCGAATCGTGGATGCCGGTTTCGGATGGTTTCTTCGGCGGCTCCATCGGTGCCGTCGCGGTGGCGGAGTCCGATCCGAACATCGTCTACGTCGGCGGCGGCGAGAAGACCGTGCGCGGGAACGTCTCGCACGGCGACGGCATGTGGAAGTCGATGGATGCGGGCAAGACCTGGACGCAGATCGGGCTCAGGGAATCGCGGCACATTCCGCGCGTGCGCATTCATCCGCGCAATCCCGAGCTCGTCTACGCCGCGGTGCTCGGTCACCTCTTCGGCCCGAGCTCCGAGCGCGGCGTCTATCGCACGAAAGACGGCGGAAAGACGTGGGAGCGCATTCTCTTCGTGAACGACAACGCCGGCGCGATCGATCTCATCCTCGATCCGACCAATCCGCGCGTGATTTATGCGGCAACGTGGCGCGTACGCCGCACGCCGTATTCGCTCGAGAGCGGCGGCGAAGGCTCGGCGCTCTGGAAATCGACCGATGGCGGCGACACGTGGCGCAATCTCAGCGCGGTCAAAGGCATGCCGAAGGGTCCTCTCGGCATCATCGGCATCACGGTCTCGCGCTCCAATCCGCAGAACCTCTACGCGAACATCGAAGCCCCGGAAGGGGGCGTGTTCCGCTCGCGCGACGGCGGAGAAACGTGGGAGCGCACCAGCGACTCGCGCGACCTGCGCCAGCGCGCCTGGTACTACACGCGGATCTTTGCCGATCCGAAAGACGAAGACACGGTCTACGTCACGAACGTCCGCTTTCACAAATCGAAAGACGGCGGGAAATCGTTCTCCTCGATCCAGACGCCGCACGGAGACAACCACGATCTCTGGATCGCGCCCGACGATCCGCTGCGCATGATCGAGGCGAACGACGGCGGCGCGAATGTTTCGAACGACGGCGGCCGGAGCTGGACGGGGCAGGGCAATCAGCCGACCGCGCAGTTCTATCGCGTCACCACCGACAACTCGTTCCCGTATCGCATTCTCGGCGCGCAGCAGGACAACAGCGCCGTGCGCATCCGCCATCGTTCCACCTCCGGCGGCGGCATCAGCGAAGACGAATGGGAGGAAACCGCGGGCGGCGAGAGCGGTCACATCGTCGCCAATCCGAACGATCCCGATGTGGTCTACGGCGGTTCCTACGGCGGCTATCTGACGATGGTCAATCACCGTACCGACGAATTCCGCGACGTCAATCCCTGGCCCGACAACCCGATGGGCCACGGTGCCGAAGGGGCGACGGAACGCTTTCAATGGAACTTCCCGCTGCTCTTCTCGCCGAATGATCCGAAGACGATGTATGCGGCCTCGCAGCATCTCTTCCGCTCGACCAATGGCGGCGCCGGCTGGGAGCGCATCAGCGACGACCTCACGCGCAACGAGAAATCGAAGATGGGTCCCTCGGGTGGTCCGATCACGAAGGACAACACCAGCGTCGAGTACTACGGAACGATCTTCGCGGTGGCGGAGTCAGCCCTCGAGCCGGGAGTGCTCTGGACCGGTTCCGACGACGGTCTCCTGCACCTCTCGCGCGACGGCGGGAAGTCGTGGAAGAACGTCACCTCGAAGACCATCCCCGACTGGATCATGATCAACAGCATCGATCCCTCGCCGTTCGACAAAGGCACGGCGTACGTCGCGGCGACGATGTACAAGTCCGACGACTTCAAGCCGTATCTCTTCAAGACCACCGATTACGGCGCGACCTGGACGAAGATCACGAACGGCATCGCCGCCGATCACTTCACGCGCGTCGTGCGCAGCGACAAGCGGCGGAAGGGGCTGCTCTACGCCGGCACCGAGCGCGGCATGTACGTCTCGTTCGATGACGGCGCGAACTGGCAGTCGCTGCAGCTCAATCTGCCGATCGTGCCGATCACCGATCTCACGCTGCGCGACGACGATCTCATCGCCGCCACGCAGGGCCGCTCGTTCTGGATCATCGACGACATCACGCCGCTGCAGCAGCTCGCGCAGGCCGATGCGAAGAAGCCGTATCTGTTCGCCTCGCGCCCGTCGTGGCGCACCGGCGGCTACACGCCCGAGCGCCAGCCGCGCAATCAGGGGAAGAACGCGCCGAACGGCATCGTCGTCAACTACTGGCTGCCGGCGGACGTGAAGAGCGGCACGAAGGTGAAGCTCGCGTTTCTCGACGACGCCGGCTCCGCCATCCGCGAGCTCGAAGGCGAAGTGAAGCCGCCGGCCGAACCGGAAAAAGCGCACGAGCAGAAGGAAGCGATCAAGGAACCGCCGCCGGCCGAACCGGAAAAGAAGATCGGCGTGAAGAGCGAAGGGAGCGAAGCGGAGCAGCAGGAGAAGGATCCGAAGGCGGAGAAGGAAAAAGAGAAGAACAAGCTCGCCGACTCCCGTCCCGGCTTCAATCGCTTCGTCTGGAACCTTCGCTATCCGGAAGCGAAGAAATTCGAAGGGCTCGTGCTGTGGGGTGGCGGGACCGATGGACCGCGCGTCGTGCCCGGCACGTACACGGTGCGTCTCACGGTGGGCGATGACGCGCCGCTGACCACGACCGCGGTGTTGAAACAGGATCCGCGCACGAGCGCGTCGCAGGCCGATCTCCAGGCGCAGTTCGACCTGCTCCTCGGCGCGAATCGGAAGCTCAGCGAAGTGCACGAACAGATCGAGCGCATTCGTGACGTGCGCAAGCAGCTGACCGACATTCGCACGCGCGCGAAAGACAACAAGGCCATCGTCGACGCCGCGAAAGAGCTCGACAAGAAGATGACCGCGGTCGAGGAAGCGCTGTATCAGACGAAGAACCGGTCGTCGCAGGATCCGCTGAATTTCCCGATCCGTCTGAACGACAAGCTGGCCTCGCTGGCGAGCTCGGTCGGCGCCGGAGACTTTGCGCCGACCGCGCAGCATCGCGCCGTCTACGCGCAGCTCATCGAGAAGATCGATGCGCAACTGGCGACGTTGCGCGCGATCTGGGAAACCGAGCTGCCGGCGATCAACGCGCTGGTGAAAGAGGTGCCGGTGCTGAAATAGGAACCTCGGCCGGCGAGGCACCGGCGTTCCGCTACACTCTGCGCATGGCCACGATCCTCGTTGTCGAGGATGAGCTGCTCATGCGGCGCACGCTGCAGGAGCTGCTGCAGCGTGAGGGGTTCGGCGTGACGACCGTCGGAACCGTCGCGGAGACGATGGGCGAGGTGAACCGGCGCGACTTCGATCTGATCCTGCTCGATCTCGTGTTGCCCGACGGGGATGGCCTGACGACGTGCCGGCGCATTCGGGAGCGCCATCGCATGCCGATCGTGATTCTCAGCACGAAGCGGCAGCTCGAAGATCGGGTGGCAGGCCTCGAGACCGGCGCGGACGATTACATCGTCAAACCGTTCGAGGCCGCGGAAGTCGTAGCGAGAATTCGCGCGCAGCTGCGCCGGGCCGGGCAGCTCAGTGGCACCGGCACGACCACCGAGATCATTCGCCACGGAGCGCTCACGGTCGATGCGTCGTTGCAGGACGCGCTCGTCGACGGCCGGGCGGCCGGGCTGACCCATAAGGAGTTTCAGCTGCTGCAACTGCTCGCCACGCGCGCGGGGAAAGCGGTGAGCCGCGATTTTCTGATCGACCAGCTCTGGTCCGACGATGAGCTCGGATCCGACAAGAACGTCGCGGTCTACATTCGCCGCATCCGGCAGAAGATCGAGAAAGATCCCGATGACCCCGAACTGCTGCTGACCGTGCGAGGGTTCGGATATCGACTGGCGTAACCCGGCCGTAATCCGGCGCGGGAATCATGCGAGACTGCATGCTTCCGCCGCCGCCGCTTCCTGCCGAACGATCGCGACTCGACGCGCTGGCGCGTTACGCGATCCTCGACACCAATCCGGAAGAGGCGTTCGACGAGATCGCCGGTCTGGCTTCGACCGTCTGCGCCGCGCCGATCGCACTGATCAGTCTCGTCGACGACACGCGCCAGTGGTTCAAGGCGCGCAAGGGACTCGACCCCTGCGAGACGCCGCGCGAGCTCTCGTTCTGCGCGCACGCGATCGCCGGCGATGATCTCTTCATCGTCCCCGACGCGCGCGCCGATCCCCGGTTTCACGACAACCCGCTCGTGCTCGGCGCGCCCGGGATCCGCTTCTACGCCGGTGCGCAGCTGACCACGCCCGACGGCCACAACCTCGGTGCGCTCTGCGTCATCGACCGCGAGCCTCGCGTGCTCACCGGCGTGCAGTGCAACGCGTTGCGCGCGCTCGCGCGGCAGGTGATCGTGCAACTCGAACTGCGCCGGCAGATCGCCGTGCGCAGCAAGGCCGAGCGCGAGCTCGATCAGTTCTTCGACCTCTCGCTCGAACTGCTCTGCATCGCCGGCTTCGACGGCTACTTCCGGCGGCTCAATCCCGCGTTCGAGACCGTGCTCGGGTACCGCATTGACGAACTGCTGGAGCTGCCGTTCCTCGACCTCGTGCATGCCGACGATCGCGAGACCACCGTCGCCGAGCTCGCGCGCCTGCGCAGCGGCGTCAAGACGGCGTACTTCGAGAATCGCTACCGCTGCAGAGACGGGACGTCGAAGTGGATCTCCTGGACGGCCGCGCCGCTCGCCGAAGAAGGGCTGATCTATGCGACCGGCCGCGACATCACCAGCCTCAAGGTTTCGGATGAAGAGCTGCGCCGCAGCGAAGCGCGCACGCGCTCGATCATCGATCACGCTCTCGGCGGTCTCATCACCAGCGACGGCCGCGGCATCATCCAGAGCGTCAATCCCGCCGCGCAGCAGATGTTCGGCTACGCGGCGCCGCAGCTGATCGGCCGGTCGGTGCGCATGCTGCTCGCGGCCGACTACGAAAGTGACGAAGCCTGTCTGCGCGACATCCGCGAGCGCGCGCTCGGCCGCGTCACCGAATGGCGCGGCCTGCGCGCCAATGGCGAGGTCTTCGCGTGCGAGCTCTCGCTCTTCGAGTTTTCGCTCTTCGATCGTTCCAGCAGCGATCCGCATCGGCACTTCGCCGCGCACATGCTCGACGTCTCGCAGCGGCAGGAGGTGGAGCGGATGAAGCAGGACTTCGTCTCGACGGTCAGCCACGAACTGCGCACGCCGCTCACATCGATCCGCGGCTCGCTCGGACTGCTCGCCTCCGGCGTGATGGGTGAGCTCAGCGACGACGCGCGACAGATGGTCGCCGTCGCGGAGCGCAACTCCGTTCGCCTCATCGCGCTCATCAACGACATCCTCGATTTCGAGAAGCTCGAGAACGGCAAGATGGAGATGGACATCCGGCCGATGCCGCTCATGCGCATGCTCGAGCGCTCCATCGAGACCATCAGCGCCTCGGCCATGCAGGACGGCGTCGACATCGAGTTGCGTTGTCCGCGCGCGATCGTGCTCGGCGATGAAACGCGGCTCGGCCAGGTCACCACGAATCTGCTTTCGAACGCGGTGAAGTATTCAAAGCGCGGCGACACGATCGTCGTTTCCGCGCAGTTGCGGGACGGCTCGGTCGAAGTGCGCGTCGAGGATCGCGGCCGCGGGATTCCGCCGGCGTTGCAGCATCGGCTGTTCCAGCGTTTCGTGCAGATCGATTCGAGCGACGCGCGCACGAAGCCCGGCACCGGGCTCGGTCTCGCCATCTGCCGCGCGATCATCGAACAGCATGGCGGAGAGATCGGCGTCGAGAGTCGCGAAGGGGAAGGAAGCACGTTCTGGTTTCGCGTCCGCTCGGCAGGCGAGGCGACGGAGCCTGGCCTGCAGACGAAGCTCGACGTCGAGGTGCTGATCATCGAAGACGATGTCGAGCTGCTCGACATCCTGGCCCGTCAGCTCGCGGCCGACGGCTTGCGGGTGCGCACCGCGCGCTCGGGCTGGGCCGCGCTTGCGGCGGTCGGCGAGCGCGTGCCGGCACTGCTCGTGCTCGATGTCGATCTCCCGGACATCGATGGGTTCGGAGTGGTCGCGGAGCTCCGCAATCAACCGGCCCATCGCAACGTTCCGCTGCTCGTCTACACCGGCATGGATCTCACCACGGCCCAGAGAAATCGGCTGCAGCTCGGGCCGACGCGGTTTCTGATGAAGAGCCGCTCGAGCGGCGACGAGTTCCGCTCCGTCGTCGGCAGACTGCTCGATTACGCGCGGGCGAGGGAGCTGGCCGGATGAAAGTGCTGGTGGTGGATGACGAAGAAGACGTGCGTTTCGTCGCGCAGATGTCGCTCGAGCGCGTCGGCGGCATGACCGTCGTTCTGGCGTCGAGCGGGGAGGAAGGAATCGCGCGCGCCCGCAGCGATCAGCCCGATTTCATTCTTCTGGACATGATGATGCCGGGCATGGATGGCGCGGCCACATTTCGTCAGTTGCGGGCATCGGAAGAGACGGCGTCGATCCCGGTCGTGTTCCTCACGGCGAAGGCGATGGCCCCGGAAGTGCAACGCCTGAAGGATCTCGGTGCGAAGGGAGTCGTGCTCAAGCCTTTCAATCCGTTGACGCTCGCGGCGGAAGTCGCGGCTATCCTGAACGAATGAGTGAGCCGCTGCTGACGGAGCTGCAGGCACGCTTTCGCGAAACGACGCGTGCCCGCCTGCAGGACATGCGCACGCAGCTCGCGCGCCTGGAGAGCGATCCGTCCGACGCCGAGGCGCTGCAGCGATTGAGCCGCGCGTTTCATGCGCTCTCCGGACTCGGCGGAACGTATGGGTTCCCACGCATTTCGGAGCTCGGCGACGAAGCCGAGGGGACGCTGGCGCAGGGAACGTCGCCGGTGCCGGCCGAACTGTTCCCACGCTGGCGCACGATTCTCGACGCCGTGGCGGAGGAGATCGGCGAAGGCCGCGAGATGCGCGTTCCCGAACAACCGTCGTGCGATGTCCTGCTCGTCGTGGACGATGCGGAGCTCGCCTCGACGGTGACGCGCGCGCTGCTGCAGGAACGCGCCAGCGTACGACGCTGCCTGAACGCGGAAACGGTCGCGGCCGAGCTCGACTTCAGCACACCCGACGTCGTCATCCTCGATCTGCAGCTGCCGGATGGCAGCGCGCCGGCGCTTCTCGAGACGGTACGCCGTTCGCCGCACGGCGAAACGATCGGCATCGTTGCCGTCGGCGATGCGAGCGATCTCAATGCGAAGGTGCGCGCGCTGCGTGGCGGCGCGAACGTCTTTCTTCCGAAGCCGCTCGATCTGCCGCTGCTCGTGCGTCGCGTGATGAGCTTTCGCGAACGGCAGCGGCGTGCGCCCGCGCGCGTGCTCGTGGTCGAAGACGATCCGACGCAGATCGCCATCCTGCGCAAGGTCCTCGGCAACGCCGGCTACGAGGTGATCGTCTGCACCGACGCCTCGCGCTTCGAAAGCATCCTCCCCGAGGCGATGCCCGATCTCCTGCTGATGGACATTCATCTCGATCTGCGCGCGGACGTGAGCGGCTTCGATCTGGTGCGGCTGCTGCGGCAGCATGAGGAGTTCGCGCACCTTCCGGTGATCTTCGTGTCGGGCGATCGCGAGCGCGATGCACTGGTCAGCGGCGCGATGTCGGGCGGCGATACGTTCGTCACGAAACCGGTCGACTGGGCGCTGCTGCTCTCGCACATCCAGTCGAGTCTCGAGCGCGCCAGCGTGCTGCGCGACCGCACCGAGCACGATGCGCTGAGCGGCGTCCTGACGCGCGGCGCATTCGTCACGCGCGCGGCCGAGCGTCTCAGCGTGCGCGGCCGGCGTCGCGAGCCGGTGATCGTCATTCTCGATCTCGATCACTTCAAGCAGGTCAACGACACGTATGGCCACGGCATGGGCGATCGCGTGTTGTCGTCCTTCGGTTCCTGTCTCCGTCGTGGCGTGCGGCAGCATCACGATCTCGTCGGCCGCTATGGAGGCGAAGAATTCGTGCTGCTGCTCGAGGATGTGACACCCGAGGATGCGGTGAAGCTGATCGAGCGCCTGCTGGCCGATTTCTCGACGGTCGATCATGGAAACGGATTGCGCGTCACGTTCAGCGCCGGCGTGGCCGTGTTCGCCGACTCGCTCGATGCGACCCTCGGGCGTGCCGATGCCGCGCTGTACGAGGCGAAGCGGGCCGGGCGGGCCAGAGTCGTTCCCGCTTGAGCGCAGAACATGCTAAAACGCCGCCTCTTATGTGGACCTCCCGACGCATTTTGAAAGAGCTCGCCGACGCCGATCGCCGCCGGGCCATCCTCGCCTCGTTCTGGAAGTACGCCGATCCGCAGCAGAAGCTCGTCGTGCAGATGCACCTCGCCAAGGCGCTGCATTTTCGCGACGAGACCATTCGCCGGATGCCGCCGGAGAAGAAGGCCGACCTCCTGGCCACGCGCATCGGCGTCCCCGAGTTCGAGCAGTTCCTCGACATGGCGCTCATGCACTACCACACGCATGAGAAGACGAAGATGATGGGCGCGTTCCTCGATCAATGGAACGTGCCGCACGACAACGGCTCGATCGAGACCGACGACTACACCGCGCCCACTCCCGACCAGGTGCGCGCCGCGGTGAACGCGCTCGCAGGGGAGTTCGACAAAACCGACGTGCGCATTTATCTCGCCACGGCGGGACTGCTCATGACCGACGGCTGGCGCGAAGGCACCTGGCCGGTGGTCGACGAAATGGTGTGACGTGTCATCCCGCGCGTGAGCGCGGGATTTTCCTCCGCGAAGCAGGGGATCCCGTGCTGTCGCACGGGATGACACGAGAGTGCGCGTGCGCAGCTCTCTCGCCACGGCCATGACCCCGCGTCACTCCATCTTCAACACACTCCAACTCGTTCCATCCCAGATCAGCGTCGCCTTCGACGTTCGCGGTGTGTGATAGCGCTCGTAGAGCGTGCCGCTGCGGAACGCGCTGCCGACCTCGTTCGCGTTCCACGTCCAGGTGAAGTCGGCGGTGGCGGTACCGTCGGGATTCGCCTGCACGTTCCTGACGTCGCCCATCTCTTTTTTCGCGAGCGGCACGACGTCGAGGATGCCGTTCTCGCGCATCAGAAATCGTTTGTCGCCGCGCGATTTCTCCGTCAGCGCGACGGTGCCGCCGTCGATCGAGATCCAGCCCGCGGCGGCGAGCTCTTTCGCCGATGCGCGCACCGGCTCGCTGGCCGTGGCGAGATTCACCGGCGTCGTGAATGCGGCGTTCGTGAATTCGAACTCGCCGAACTCCGCCGAGTTCGCGATCAATGCGCGCGTTTCGGCGGCGGAAGGCGGCGGAGGAGTGGCCGGTGTTTCCGCGGCGGGTTTCGGAGCGGCGGGCGGTTCGCTTCCGCCGCAGGCGGTGAGCAGCACGAGAAGAACGAGCAGGCGCTTCATGGGCCGGGAGTGTAGCGTCGAGCGTGCAGCGCGGGGAGTGCCCTGAACCGCATGTTCATGCGCTGCCGCAACCGCGCGCGGCCGTGCAGACTCGGCGTCCATGAAGCGTTCGCTGCTGAACGCCGCCGGCACCGCACCGGTCGCCGACAGCGACACAGCGTCGACCATCCTCAGCGCCGCGGTTCCGGTCGCGCCGGTGCCAACGCTCGGAGCGATGGCGCTCTTCGCGCTGACCGCGATGGTGGCGGCGCTGGCCGTGATGAGGATGAGGTAGAGAAGACGGAGTCGCCTCGACTTACTCCTGCGACGATTCTTCGCGCCGCAACGCGCGTACCTCGTCTTTCGTCAGCTCCCTCGTTTCGCCGAGCGGCAACTCGCCGAGGAGCACGCTGCCGATGGCGATGCGGGCGAGGGAGACCACTTTTGCGTCGAGCGCTTCGACCATGCGTCGCACCTGGCGGTTGCGGCCTTCGGTGATGGTGATCTCGAAGACGGTCCTGCCGCCGGGATCGCGGAGCCGCGACACGATGGCCGGGCGGGTCATGCCGTCGCGCAGCTCGATGCCGCCGCGCAGGCGTTCGAGCTGTTCGTCATTGAGGAAGCGCGAGGCTTTCACGACATACGTCTTCGGCACGTGGTAGTCGGGATTGGTCATCCGCTCGGCGAAGGCGGTGTCGTTCGTCAGAATCAGCAGGCCGCTCGTATCCATGTCCAGACGTCCGACCGGAAAGAGGTAGCGATCGCGATCCGGAAGGAGGTCATAGATCGTCTTCCGTCCTTCGGGATCGCGGTAAGTCGTGAGATAGCCGGTCGGCTTGTGCAGCAGCAGATAGACCGCGGCCGATTTTTCGATCGGCTTGTCGTCGAACGTCACGCGGTCTCGCTCGAGATCGACCCAGCGATTCGGATCTCCCTCGACGCGCCCGTTCACCTTCACCCGGCCGGCGCCGATCCACTTGCGCGCTTCCGTGCGCGAGCCGATGCCTGCCTTCGAGAGCACGCGCTCGAGCGTCTTGATCGGCCGGTCGCCGGCGGGAGGAGCTTTCGCGGCCATCAGGGCTTCACGGTCAGTTCGACGTCGTCACCGATCTTCATCGATTCGATGTGCGCGTCTTTTCTGTTCACGCGGATCTCGTGCACGTTCCCGGTGTTCGCATCGGTGAAGCGATACACGTTCGCATTCGCGTCGGAGGAGGCCAGCTGCGCCGTTCCTTCTTTCTTCTGCGGATCGAACGCCACCGTCACGCGCTGATACATCCGCGCCGCGTACTCCGGCGGCGTCGCTTCCTTCCAGCTGTTTCCGTTGCGCATCGACCAGACCACGCCGCGCAGGCCGGCTTCGCCGCGCCACTCCGCTCCCTCCGCCTTGAAGGTGACGACTTCCATTCCGACGCGCGGCCGCTTCAACTCTCCTTCGGCGACGACGTTGCGCTCTTTCAACGCGAACCGAAATCCGGGATTCGATTTCAACCACGTCATCGCCGCGTCGTACGACGCGCGCTCTTCCACGATTGGCGCGGCGGTGGTCACGCTGGTGACGGAAGGTTGCGCCGGCGAGGACATCGATGTCGAAGTCGGTGTCGATGTTGATGTCGTAGAGGAAGGGCGCGGTGTCTCCCGCGAGCAGGCGAGGGTCAGGGCGAGGAGCAGCAGCGATACCTTACGCATGGCGCGCGTACTTTAACGTGCGTTCGCAGGCTCGTCACAGAGCGGTGGAATCTCCGTGCTACTCTCGTTGTCGAGGATCGTCATGCGGAAACATTCGTGGCTGTGGTGGGTGGCTGCCGGTGCAGCTTCCGGCTGTCTGCTGTTTGGCGTGTCGCGGTTGCCCCTCGGTGATTCCGAAGTGCAGCACGCGAGCATTCTGAAACCTCCGCACCGCCCCGCACCCGCACCGGTCTTCGTCCCCGAGCCTCCTCCCGCGGAACCGTCGCGCGAGGTGCCGACGCTGCTCCAGGTCAGCAATCGCGAGACCGACCTGCGCATCAAAGCCCTCGCGGCCGAGATGGCCGACATGTGGACGCGCAATCCCGAGGAGCTGGTCGTGGCGATCGATGACGCGGCGCGCTCGATGCCGAGTGCCCCCTCCGTCACGCTTCTGCTCGCGATCGCGCACGCGGAAACGAACGGCAAGATCCTCGATGTCTCCGAGGCCGGCGCGGTCGGACTGGCGCAGGCCACGCCGGTGGCGTACCGGCAGGAAGGCTTCGATGGAAAGTTGTTCGTCACGAAGGACTACCTGATCGGCTCGCGCGCATACATCATGAAGAAGCCTCTCGGTGACGCAGACACGATCGCGTCGCTGATCGTCGACAAAGACACGGCCGCGAATCGCAAGAAGGCGAAGCGCCTGCTCAAGGCGGCGAAGGAGCTCCGCCGCGAAGGCATCGACGAGCTCGATCTGCTCGCGCCGTACGCGTCGAAAAAATACTTCGCGCGCATCGAGGAGATGGACGAGCACAATCGCGTCACGCTGAACCGCCTCGGCAAGTTGCTCGAGAGCGGTTCGAAGGCGCAGCTGCGCACGTTCCGCAACGAGGTGCGCAAGGAATACCGCGCGCTGAAGGCGACGCAGCTCGACACGTGGGTGCGCTATCAGAAAGATCTCATCGCCGAACGCGATGCCATGCTGGCCGAGCACTTCGGCCTCGATGCCGCGGTCGTGAAGAAGTCGATGGCCTACGAGGCGAGCGAATACCTCGGCGCGAATCTCGACGATCGTTTCTCGGCGAAGAGCATGTCCCGTTTCCTCGTCCGTCACCTCGACCGCAAATCGAACGAGGCCCGCAAGCTCGCCACGCGCGAGCAGGACGTCGAGAAGATGACGGCGGCGCTTTACAACGGCGGCTCGCACAACGTGAAGCGGATGCTGGCCGGTCTCATTCGCACGCTCCCCGAGACCGAAAAGTACATGCGCAAAGTGCCGGCCACGCGGCGGCGTCTCGACGGCGTGATCGCCGGTGTGCCGCTCGGCGAAAACGCGGTACGCACGTTGCGCTGACGTCTCTCTCTCGCGCCGGCTGTTTTAACGCAGCAATCCGAGCAGCTGCAGCCGGCGCCGGTAGCGCATCCCCGCGGCGGCGGGACTGAACTCCGTGCGGATCGTCCGTTGCGCGCGCGCCGCGATCTGCGCGCGCCAGCGATCGTCCTCGACGATGCGTTTCATCAACTGCGCGGCGTAGTCGGCGTCCGGCTCCGCCCACTGCTCACCGGCCGCGTAGGGGCCGTACGCGCGGTCGAGCGTGACGAGGTCGAATGCGACCGGGCAGGAATTGCCGCTGTTCATGAAATCCATGTTGCCGGACCATCCCGTGGCGATGACCGGTTTGCCGAGCTCCATCGCCTCGGCCAGCACGAGCCCGAATCCTTCCGAACGATGCAGCGACACCACCGCATCGCACGACGCCACGAGCCCGTTCGCGCGCGCACGGGACAACGTCTGGTCGATCAGGAAGACGCCGGGCGTTCCGCGCAGCGCCTCGTACGCGCCGCGATGTCGTTCCGCGCCCGTCGTCTTGATCAGCAGTGCCGTGTGCGCCGGATTCGGAAACGCGCGGCGAAACGCATCGATCGCCCCCATCGGGTTCTTGCGCTCGGCGATGCTGTCGAAGTCGAACATGCAGAGGAACGTGAAGTGTCCGCCCGGCACGCCGAACTCCTGCGGCGTACAGCGCTCGAGCTCCGCCACTTCGATGCCGTGCGGCATGTGCGCGATCGGAATCGTCAGCTTGCGGGAGAGCGCGCTCTGCACGAAAAGGCTCGGCGCCCACAACTCGTCGAACGGCTGGGCGGAGGGGACGAACGCATCCGGGAGCTCCGGCAGTTCCCAATGCCAGCAGCCGATCGTGTACGCGCGCGCATCGAAGAGCTGCGGCAACTGGTGCTGCAGCACGGCGATCTGATCGGCGTTCACGTGCAGGATCGTCGCGCGGTGCAGAAGCTTCGGCGGAAGCGCATCGCTGCCGTCGAGATCGATCGGATGATTCGGGAGCGCGGCCTCGTCGCACGCCGCCGCGCAGCGTCGCGCCGATTCTCCGACACCCGTTTCGCGCGTGAAGTAGCCGGCCACGTCGAGACCGGGAGCGAGCGTCTCGGCGATCGGCGCAGCTTGCGGTCTCGCTTCGCGCCGGCCGAGCAGCTTCTCGCGCGCCGCGGTGCGCAGAGACTTCGGGAACAGCAGCACGAGCGGACGCACGCTCGAGAGCAGCGTGTACGAGCGCGCCTTCAGGCGGGAGGCGAACGGCGAACGCCGCGTGTCGCGGAAACGGGGGAAGAGCTCCGGATGCGCGAACGGATCTTCGCCCGCGGCGGCTTGCAGTTCCGGCGAGTGGCGATACGCGATGCGTGCGCCGTCGGGGATGCGCGTGCCGTCGTGAAACGTCGCGAATGCGTACGGCGCGTGACGGAACTCGCGATATCCCGCGGCATGCAGCGATTCGAGGTAGCGCGTGACCAGAGCTCCGGCCGCGCCGGCGCGCTCGATCGGCTGCTGCGAGTGTTTCGAAACGAGCCGCGGAAACGCGGGATCGCTTCCGCTGAAATGAAAGAAGCGCAGCGGCTGTCCGTTGACCGTGATCGCATCGCCGGCGATGGCGACGCGCCGATGTTCGAGATTCCAGTAGGCGACGTTGTAGCCCTCGTGGCGCAGGACGGTCACGTCAGGAAACATGCCGGGCGTCAGATCGATCCACTTCTGATCGACGAACAGCCCGTTGGCGATGTCGACGACGCACTGATACTCGAGCTTCTCCTGCCACCACGATAGAAAGCGCGGCAGCGCCTCGTGTCGCGACACGCCGAGAAAACCGAGGTTGTAGGTTCCGGCCTGCAGCACCGAAAGCTCGCTCGGGTGGTGGTCGCCGCTGATGCGGCCGGTGAGGTGCGGCGTGAGCGTAAGGAACGAGCGCTCGTCGAGCTCCTGCAGCGCGCTGAAGAGTTGAATGTCGGGATCGAAGTAGAGCACCCGATCGTAGCCGCGCGCGAAGAGCTGCTCGAACATCCACGGCTTCACCGCGGTGTTGAGCTCGAGCAGCGTGTAGCGAAACGTGAATTGCCGCGCGTGCGGCAGCGGGAGCGCGGAGAGCGGAACCGTCGTGAAGTTCTCGTCGATGGCGGGGGCATCGCCGGCCATCAGGACGAAGCGGTCCCACTCCGGATGATGCCGCTCCAGCGAGGCCATCAGAACGCGCGCGAAGTGGCGGTAGTTGGGGGAGATGATCGAGAAGGCGGCGGTGCGCTGCAAGGCGCGGAGAGTATCGCAGGTGCGCTCCGCTTAGAATCGCCTCCGCTCGTGAAGTTCATCCTCCTGCACCACCGCCTTGGCGGATACAGCAGTCATCACTTCAACGAATCGATCGGCATGCGGCAGGAGCTCGAACGCCGCGGTCACGACTTCCTTCTGCTCGTGCGCCGCAATGCCGTGCCGGAAATCGTGAAGGAGCTTCGCGCGCGGGCGGTGCTCGATGAAGATCCGACGTTCCGTCTCGAATGGAGCTTCGCCGAACGGACGCGCCGCTTCGTCGAGCTGCTGCATGCGCGCGTCGATCGCGTCGTGCGCGAAGACGACGTGGTGATGATCACGATCGCGACGCAGGTCGAGGCGCACGCCGCCGCGCACTGGCTGCGATCGTTGCGGCGCAAGCCTTTCGTGGTGGTGACGTTCCTCAGCGATCGCTGGAACCGGGCGGGGCAGGAGGAGCACGAGCGCCAGGCGGCCGAATTTCGCGAAGTCGCGCGGACGCTCGCGACCCTCTCGCCGGATGACGCCAATCGCATGCTCTTCACCGCCGTGACCGAGCCGCTCGCGGCCGAGCTGGGACAACTCCTCGGCACGCCGTTTCTGTTCACGCCGATGCTGCAGCGCTACGGCACTCTGCCGGTCGTCGAGCGAAGCGCCATCCCGCGCGCCGGCATCCTCGGCGGCACGCGGCGCGAGAAAGGGTCGCATCGCATTCCGGATGTGATTCGCGCATGTCGTGACGTCGTCGCC
This sequence comes from Thermoanaerobaculia bacterium, assembly GCA_036261885.1. Lineage (GTDB taxonomy): Bacteria > Acidobacteriota > Thermoanaerobaculia > Gp7-AA8 > Gp7-AA8 > QHVT01. The sequence continues at coordinate 118,327 of DATAJY010000002.1, forward strand.
GTCGAGTTCGTCGTGCAGCTCACGAACGACAACCTCTCCGTCGACGACCGGTCGCAACTGGCAGCGATCGCCGGCCTGCCGGGTGTCGTCGTCCTCCCCGACGCGTTGCCGCTCGAGGAGTACGAGACGACGCTCGCCCGTCTCGACGTCCTCCTGTTTCCGTACGAGGAGATTCCGTATCGACAACGCACGTCCGGCGTTTTCGGCGAAGCGGTGGCACACGGCATTCCGGTGGTGGTCACGCCGGGCACGTGGCTCGCGCAGCAGATCGAAGAGGGGCGCGCCGCCGGCGTCGTCGCCGACGATCACTCCGCCGAGGCGATGGCGCGCGCGATCGCACGCGCGGTGCGTGAGCTCGAGGCGTTGCGCGGGCTGGCCGCGTCGTTGCGCGATGCCTGGCGAAAAGATGTTTCGATCACCGCGTATCTCGACATCATCGAAGCGGAGCTCGCGCGGCGGAAACCTCCGCGCCCGCGCCGCCGCTGGTGGTGGTAGGTCACGATCTCCGGCGCCGGTGTTCCTGCCACTTTTCGTAGACGGACATCGTCTGCGCCGGCCGAAGCAGGCGCATGAGGCGGGTGAGGCGATTGCCGATGCGCCAGCTGCGTGACTCGAAGACCGCGCCGAGGAATTGATCGAGCTCGTCGATCTGCGCGCGCAACTGCTGCTCCCGTTCATCGGTGGCGACGAATTCGGCGAGGAGCTCGAACGTGTGTGCGGCCGTCGGTGCCAGCACGTTTCGGAGTGCGTCTCCGCTGCGAAGCGCATCGAGCACCTCGTGCTGGTCGGCATTGAGCAGCGATTCGTCGGTCGATGCATCGCGGCCGCTGCGATTGAAGTCGGGTTTGACGATCTGCCGGATGCGTTCCTCCGTCGGGATGCGCAGATCCGGGATGCCGAGGCGTTCGAGCTCCGCGTGCAGTGCCTGAATCACGCGGTGCGGCTCGGCGAGCAGTTCCTCGTACGAAACGAGCAGGCGCGGGAGGCCGGCCGTGTCGCGAAGAATCGTCCGATAGTGATGTTCCCACGCCGCCAGCGAGATGCGGATGCGCTGCTTGTCGCGCGTCGTGAGCGAGCGTGCGACCGCGAGCGGATGGCGCCAGGCGAGGATGCACACCGGCGCACCGAGCGCCTCGCGCCAGAGGGGGAAGAGCAGCGACATGCGCGGATCTTTCAGCACGAACGGTCCGCCCTGCTGCAGCGAGGCGACGACCGTCTGGATGCGCGCGAGCGCTTCGTCGTGTTGCGCGCGAGAGAGTCGCGAGACATCCGCATTCACGATGCGATCGGACCAGTTCGCGCCGAGCGTTTCGAGCAATTCGGTGTCGATCGCGACCGCGTCCCGATGTTCCCAGTAGCCGGTCGGATTGAACATGTCGGCGACGGCGAGCTCCCCCGGCTCGCCGGCGTACGCGCCGAGCGCGCGCACGATCTCGGTGATCAGCGACGTGCCGGAACGATGCATGCCGAGCACGACGATCGGTTGCGCGCCCGCACGAACCCGCGTCCGCGGCGAGGGTGCGATCCCTTCGTCGCGCAGGCGCGCGTGAAAGAGATCGATGCGCCGCTGCGCGCCGGGATACGGCGTCGGCAGGAGATACCCGTCTTCACGACCGAGGTGGTGATAGTGCACGATCACCGGATCGGTCTCCGCGTATCCCGGCGGCGCGGCGACGTGCGTCGCATTGAGCTGATAGTTCATTGCATCGGGCAGCTCGCGATGCGGTACGCCGCTCTCCACGAGCGCGAGCGTGAGGCTGGCCTGATGCATGTGCCGCTGGCAGGGAGCCACCAGCTGCGGTTCGTCGGCGAGCAGCTGGTTGTACCTGCGCCACGACGGCGCGAGCCGGCGCGCGAGCGCGATCGGCATGGCGATCACGCCGGCGTTGAAGTACGGCAGCATCGGCGTGTTGCTGAACCGCGCGACATACGTACGCGGCGGTTGCGGCAGCTGGAAATGCGTGAAGAGCCGCGCGAACACTTCGTCGCTGACGGTGGGCGTCGGTGCGACCTTCGCCTGAAACACGTCGCGCGTGAGATACGGCAGCGGATCGCGCGTCACGATCGTGTCGCAGTCGAGAAGGAACATCAGCTCTTCCGGCTCCTCGAGCAGCGACGCGAGCAGTTGTTGGCGATTCGCGGTCGGGTTCGCGGGATGGAAGCGGGTGACGGTGCGAATCTCCGCGCCGAGCTTCGTCAGCTCTGCATGCGCCCCCGCTTCGAGCTCGCCGACGCCGCAGACCACGACGCGCACGTTCGCGAACGCTCCGCCGAACCAGCGGATCGACCGCAGCAGGCGAATGGCCTGCGTCAGCATCCCGGTCGTGTTTTCGGTGAGCAGGCCGACCACGACGTCGGCGACCGTGACTGGACTCGCGCTCACCGTTTCTGATCGCCTCCCGTGATGAGGCGCGCGCCGCGCTGATACGTGAAGTACGCCCACGCCCACTGCGTGATCACGAGAAAGCGATTGCGGAAGCCGATCAGAAAGAAGATGTGGATGACCAGCCACGCCATCCACGCGAAGAAGCCGCCGAATTTCTTGCGTCCGCCGAAATCGGCGACCGCCGCCGCGCGGCCGATCGTCGCCAGCGAGCCTTTGTCGCGGTACTTGAAGGCGCGCAGCGGCTGGCCGGCCACGGCGCGCTCGAGATTGCGCGCGGTGTGCTGTCCTTCCTGAATGGCCGCGGGGGCCACGCCGGGGACGAACGTGCCGTCGTGTTGTTCGGCGGCGGCGAGATCGCCGATGACGAAGACGTCGTCGTGACCCGGAATCGTGAGCGGCGGCGTGACGAGCACGCGGCCGGCGCGATCGAGCGGAACGCCGAGGGATTTCGCGAGCGGGGAGGCCTGCACGCCGGCGCCCCACAATACGGTGCGGGTCGGAATCACGCGGTCGCCGACTCGCACTTCGTGATCGTCGACGTCGGTGACGATCGCGCCGGTGAGCACTTCCACGCCGAGGTCGACGAGCTGACGGCGCGCCTTTTCGGAGAGATCGGCAGGATAGGTCGGCAGCACGCGCTCTTTTCCTTCGAGCAGGATCACGCGCGCGCTTTCGGGATGGATGCGCCGGAAGTCGCGTACGACCGACTGCCGCGCGATCTCCGACAGCGCACCGGCGAGCTCGACGCCGGTCGGCCCGGCACCGATGACGACGAACGTCAGCCACTGCTGCTGCAGCGAGGGATCGCTTTCGCGCTCGGCCGCTTCGAAGGCTTTCAGGACGCGGCGGCGGATCTCGAGCGCGTCGTCGATGGTCTTGAGTCCGGGCGCGTCGCGCTCCCACTCCGGATGACTGAAGTACGAGTGCGTGGCACCGGTGGCCAGCACGAGGTAGTCGTAGCGGATGGAAGCACCATCGGCGAGCTGCAGCGTCTTCGCGTTCGTGTCGATGGCCGCCACGTCGCCGAGGATCACCGACACGTTTTTCTGTTTGCGGAGAATGCCGCGAATCGGCGCGGCGATGTCGGCGGGATTGAGCGCGGCCGTCGCCACCTGATAGAGCAGCGGCTGGAAGAGATGGTAGTTGTGGCGATCGATGATGGTCACTTCGACCGGCAGGTGCGCGAGCCCGCGCGCGGTGTACAGACCGGCGAATCCTCCGCCGACGATGACGACATGCGACATGAGACGAAGTCTATACTTCGACGATGCTGCCCGATCTCACGAAGCTGCACCCCGTCGATGACGAGGGCCGGCTCTTCATTTCGCCGGTCATTCACGACTGGTCGATCGTGTCGTCCTACGGCGTCGACAGCGTGATCGATCTCGAAGGCGGACTCGACGCGTGCATCCCGACGCTGCCGGGGTCGTGTCTCTACGTCTACTTCCCGATTCTCGACGAAGATCTTCCCGACCTGCGCAAGCTCGAAGCCGTGGCCGCCCTCGGCGCGCATCTCGTCTCGACCGGACATCGCGTGCTCTCGCACTGCGGCATGGGCTACAACCGGTCGGCGCTCGTCGCGGGACGCATCCTCCACAAGCTCGGATGGTCCGGCGAGAGGATCGTTTCTTCGATTCAGGAGCGGAGACCGGGAGCGTTGTTCAATGAGGTGTTTGCCGAGCACCTGCGCGGGCTGTGAGTCAGATCTCCGGCTGATAGGAGCCGAACCGCTCGGCGAATTCGTTGACGATGCGGCGGAGATCGTCGAGCAGGGCAGGGTCGGTCGAGAGCCGCCCTTTCATCACCGCCAGAAACGGGACATCGCCTTCATCTTCCGGACCGCCGCTGCGCTCGATCATCTCGAGCCACTTGTCGGGATCGCCGTCGAACATCGTGAGCAGGATCTGGATGCGGGCGAAGTTTGCGGCCAGCGCGCCCATTCCCCAGCGCGGCGTCCAATCGACGACTTCCACGGGCACTTCGATGTTCATGTACGACAAGCGGACTCCTTTGCGCGACGCTCCAAAGTAGGTGTGACGGACGGAGGGATTTCCCTACCCTCGACGTGGAAGGAAAGAGTTACTTGCCTATTTTCGCAAGCTCCGGCTTTCCGATCCATCGCCCGAACGAGAAGCAGCGGACGCACGTGAACGTGTAGTCGGTGATGCCGGTTTCGTTGTTCGGCTTCGTCGTGGTCTCGATCTTCGACTGGCAGCGATAGCAGCGAATGGCGTCGCCGCGCTGCAGGTTCTCGACGTACCCCTCGACCTGCTGATCCTGAAACTCGATCTGCTTCGGCCGCTGCGGAATGGTGATCGTCTCTTTCCCCGTGGCGCAGGTGAGGAAGATGTGATCCGCAAACGTCGTCTGCACGAAACTGCCGGAGAGCGTCGACGCCGGATGTCGAGGGCAGTGAATGGTCTTTCCGGCCCAGTAGCCGCGCGCGAGCTCGCGAAGAACTTCGACTTCGGATGGCATGAAACGATTGTAGACGAGGCTGGTGGGTTTCTGATTGATGGAGCGGCGGGACGCCGCGTGCTCAGCCGGCGGGACGCCGGCGTTCCGCTGGGGGTGCCTTGTACGCGGAGCGCCGGCGTCCTCGCCGGCTGAGCACGCGGCGTCTCGCCGCTACGTCCTTCGCCCCTTCTCGATCTCGCCGAACGCGCGCATGAAGTTTCCGCCCAGCACTTTCTCCACGTCGCCGCTGCTCATCCCGCGTTCGAGCAGTCGTGCGGTCAATGCAGGGAGCCCGGCCGCGGTTTCGAGGCCGCGCGGCAGCGACGGCACGCCGTCGAAGTCGCTGCCGATGCCGACGTGGTCGATGCCGGCGACGTTGGCGATGTGGAAGATGTGGTCGGCGACCTGCTCGAGCGTCGCGGTGGGAGAGCCGAGGGAGAGGAACCACTGCAGGTACGAATCCCAGTCGGTGCGATCGTCCGGCATCTCCTCGGTGCCGCCGAGGCCGCCGGCGAGCGCCTGGTCTTCCTTCTTCTTTTTTCCGGCCTTGATGATCACCTGCGCGACCTCGTTGCTGATGAAGGCGGAGAAGAAGTTCACCATGCAGACGCCGCCGTTCTTCGCGAGCGCGCGAAGCATGTCATCGGTCATGTTGCGCGGGTGATTGCAGAGCGTGCGCGCGGACGAATGTGTGGCCACGACCGGGACGCGCGTCGTCTCGATGACGTGACGATACGCATCGTCGGAGACGTGGGAGATGTCGACGATCATGCCGAGGTCGTTCATCGTCGAGACTACTTCCCGGCCGAACTCGGTGAGCCCGCCATGTTTTTTGGCGTCGCCCGACGAGTCGCACCAGTTGTTCGTGTTCACGTGCGTGAGGGTCAGGTAGCGCGCGCCGCTCTCATGAAACTCGCGCAGGATGTCGAGCGAGTCTTCGATCGCGTGGCCTCCTTCGACTCCGATCATCAGCGCGACCTTGTTCTCGCGCTTCGCGGCCCGAATGCCTTCGCTGTCGACGGCGAAGGTGAGTGCATCGGGACGGCGTGCGGCCTCGTCCCTGATGAGCGTGATCAGCTTGCGGGCGAATTGCGCCGCGCCGCGATCGGCGTAGAACGGCGGCACGTACGCGGCGAAGAACGACGCGGTGATGCCGCTCGCCTGCAGCGTCTTCAGATCGGCCTGTGCTTCGGTGTCGTGTTCATCGACATGCACGTTGTGGCGGAACAGCCGGTAGGGCGTATCGCAGTGCCCGTCGACGATGATGGCGCGGCGATGGACGTCACTCGGAGAAATACTCATCGATGCGGTCGAGCTCCTTCACAACGGACGGGAAGTCGTCGAAGCGAAACTCCGCTTTCGCCAGCAGCTCATCGGGGAACCCGCCGCAACGCACGGCCACGATCGGCACCGGGATGCGATGCGCGGCCAGGATGTCGTATGGCGTGTCTCCCACGGCGAACGTTTTCGCCGGATCGCTTTTCACACGCTCCAGCGCCGCCTGAAAAATCTCCGGAGAAGGCTTCGAGAACTCCGCGTCTTCTTTCGACGTCGTGCCTGCGAGGAGATCCCCGACGCCGAGAAGCTCGACATAGTACTCGACCTCTTCGGGATTCGAGGACGAGGCGAAGGCGAGCTTCACGCCGCGCCCGTGCAACGCGCGAATGGCCTCGACCACACCGGGGAACGGCTGCACGCTCTTCATGTACCGGCGCGTCCACAACTCCCCGCGAAAAGTCTTCACCTTCTCGCCGAACGCACGCATCTCGCGCGCATCGAGCGTGTCCGGCACGAGCAGATCGCCTCCCTTGCCGATCTGCTGGCGAATGATTTTCCACTCCACCGTCTTTCCGAACTGCGCGAAGGCCTGCACCCAGCAGTCCGCATGTTTGTCGTTGGAGTCGACGAGCGTGCCGTCGATGTCGAGAAGAAACGCTTCGGTCTGCATCGAGCGGGGAGAGAGCAAGAGCAGCGCCGGGCGCAGACGCCGGAAAAACGCAGCGCCGGCCATTGAGCCGGCGCTGCGGTTTCTTCTCGCGATGGTTCGCCGGCCGCGCTACCGGCCTGCCGCTCTTCTCTTGCCGGACGTCGCGGGCGCCTGCGTGGCGTTGCCGTTGTCGTGCGGGACGATCACGGTCACGCTGCCGGTGCTGCGGTTGCCGGCATCGTCGATCGCTTCGACGTGCACGGTGTAGACGCGTCCGCTCTCCTGCCCGTTGCGTTTCGCGCGGAGCTCCAACGTCGTCGGTCCGGTGACGTTCCAGTCGCTCGCGTCGATCGCCTCGTTCGCGGTGACGTCGTAGATGCCGACATACGGCGAGGCATCGAGGTTGTCGATGACCTTCACGTCGAGCTCGACCGCAACGAGCTTGCCGTTCGGCGGCTGCAGCACGTTCGGCGAGGCGTTGATCGAGATGAGAACCGGCGCCTCGGTGTCGACGGGCGGCGGTGTCGGATCGACGGTCACCCGGAACGAGCCGGTCGCGGTGTTGCTGCGCGAGTCGCTCGCGTTGCAGACGACCGTCGTCGTTCCTTCCGCGAACGTCGAGCCTGAAGGAGGCGCGCAGGTCACGCCGACGGAGCCGTCGACGAGATCGGTGGCGGATGCCGTGAACGTGACGACGGCGTTCTGGGAGATGAGATTGTCGGGCAGCGCGAGCGCGGGTGCGGTCGTATCGCGCACCGTCACCTTGAAGCTGCCGATGTTGCACTGCACGGTGGTTTCGCCGAGAGGGAAGGTCGAGCCGGAGGCGGGCGAGCAACTCGCGGTCTGCGTCGGACGGCCGTTCTCGTCGTCGCCGCCGGGTCCGGGGAAGCTGAACGATACGACCGCGCCGTCGGGACCGGTCGCTTCGACGACGAGGTCGCCGGGGGAATCGGGAGGCGGCTGCTGTGCGACGACCGTCACGGTGAAGCTGTCGCTCGAACCGTTGTTGCGCGAGTCGGACGAGGTGCACTGCACGTGCGTCGCGCCGATCGGAAAGAGCTCGCCCGAAGCCGGCGTGCATGTCACGCTGGTGGCGCCATCGACGAGATCGTGCGCGCTCGCGTTGAACGTCACGTTCGCGCCATCGGCCGAGGTCGCGGGCGCGGTGAAGTCGCGCGGCAGCGTCAGCGCCGGACCGGTGGTATCGACGACGTGCACGTGGAAGCTGCCGTTCGCGCATTGCACGGCATGCGTGCCGAGGGCGAAGCGGCTGCCGGAGGCGGGACTGCAGCTCGCCTCTTCGATCGGGCGGCCGTTCTCGTCTTCATCGCCACCGGTGATGCTGTAGATGACGATCGCGCCATCGGGGCCGGTCGCTTCCTGCGTGACGTCGCTGAACGTCGGCGGCGGATTCGACGGCCCGTTGACGACGACGTTGAAGGTGCCGCTGGCGGTGTTGTTGCGCGAGTCGTTCGCGCTGCATTGCACCGCGCTCGTGCCGACGCTGAAGTGCGAGCCGGACGGCGGCGTGCAGCTGACGGTGCGATAGCCATCGACCGAATCGACGGCCACCGCGTTCCACGTCGCGATCGCGCCACTGGACGAGCCCTGCACGTTCAGGCTTTCGGGAATCGTGAGGAGCGGCGGCGTCGTGTCGACGATCGTGATCGTGAACGAGCCGCTGCTGCAGCCGACCGTGGTGACTCCGAGCGGGAAGAGCGAGCCCGACGAGGGAGAGCATGTGACAGTCGTCGTCGGACGTCCGTTGGGATCTTCGCCGGACGTCGAGCCGGGATCGAAGTGCACGACCGCACCACCGGGACCGGTGGCTTCGACGGTCAGGTTCGGCGGCAGCGCAAACGCTCCGACGGAAAGACAGCAGAGCACAAGTACAGCGAGGCGGACACCAGGCATGAAGTCCCTCCTGCAAGACAGATCTGCGGCGATGCTGCAAATCGTACTCCTGCCCGGAGGCGAGGGGATCGCGGGTTACCGTTCCGCGATGTAGACGGCGTGTCCCTTCGGCAGGCGCCGCGTGCGGTACGAGCGGCGGATGGTCACGCGAAACCGCTGCTCGCGGAGCAGAGCGCGGAGGGCCGCGCGATCGTACAGCTCGAGCACGTGCACCTCTTCATCGCGGCGCATTTCGCCCTCGATCGCGCGAAAGGTGAGCACGCGCCGCGTCAGATGCGTGCCGTCGCTTTCCTTGATGGCGATGACGCTCCAGTCGTCGCCGTCGACGCGGCGCTCGTCGTAGAGCGGATACGAGTCGCGCTCGGCGACATCGAAGATCATCAGTCGCGTCTTCGCATTTGCCACGAGCTGCCGGACGCCGTCGAACGTCCCGTAGTTCAGCACTTCGCCCATGGCCACGATGGCGTTGCACGGAGGCAGGTCGATGGCGTCGAACGTGCCGACCGCGAATCGCGCGCGCGGCGCCGTGGCGCGTGCGAGCTCGATCATCGCCGGCGAGGCATCGAAGCCGAGGACGTCGAAGCCGGCGCGGGTGAGCTCGCGGGCGAGGATGCCGCTGCCGCATCCGAGCTCGACGACGAGGCCGTCGCGCACGCCGCGCTGCCACAAGAGTTCGAGCAGACCGGGCGCCGCCGACTCGGCGAACTCGCTGAATCCGGCGTGATGGATGTACGCGAGATCGTCGCGGTACATCATCGGCGTTCGGCTTCGCGCCGGATCGCGGCCAGCATGAAGCGGCGAATGAGACCGCTGAACGGGCCGACGAAAAACCAGTAGGTGCGGAACTTCGCGCGCGCATCCGCCGAGCAGAGCACGCGCGTTTCGGTGGCCAGACGCGTCCGGCCGTTCGCCGCGTCGGTGGTGGTGAAGTTCCATCCGGCGCGCGCGGTGTTCGGCGGCACCGGTTCGGCGAAACGCGCCGCACCGACCCCGCGCGGTTTGCACGCCGGCTTCCAGAACGGACCTTCGAGTCCGATCACGATCTCGTGCGGACGCTCCGTGGCGGCGAGCTCGAAGCCGTCGTGAAACCGGAGCGACGAGCGCGTTCGCCGGCCCATGCCGCGCAACAGCAGCAACAGCTTGACGACCGGATGCGAGGCGAGATCGGTGGTGCCGATGGCGTCGAACACGCGCTCGCGTGACGCCTCGACGAACGTCTCGTGCCGTTTGACCACGTCGAAGCGCGGCATGAACTGATCGAGCAGCATCAGGAGTGATGCGCGCGCAGGAACGTCTCGGGCCGGCTGAAGACCTTGGCGATGTTCATGCCGTTGCGCAACGCCTTGAACGTGACCTTGCGCGTGGCCAGCGCCGCGCCGAGCTGCACGTAGGTGCGCAGCTTGCCGCGATGCTTGTAGCGCACGTCGAGCGCGTGCTGCCAGAGCCCCGAGTATTCGGCGTAGAACTCTTCGAGCGGCAGCGTGGTCGGGAGGACGGTGTGGACGATGTCGAACATCTCCCACTCGCTGGTCTTCACGTTTTTCTTCGCCGCGTCCCAGAGATCGGTTCCGGGGAGCGGGGTCAGAATCGAGAAGCCGCTGTTGTACGCCCCCATCTTGTCGATCCAGTCGCGCAGGCGCGCGAAGTCGTCGCGATCCCAGGCCGGATCGACGATGAAGTTCGGGGTGAAGCCGACGTTCATCTCTTTCAGCAGGTTGATGGCCCGGACGTTGTTGTCCGCGGTGTTTTTCTTGTTCACCGCTTTCAACCCTTCGTCGGTCACCGACTCGAGGCCGAGGAAGATCGCCAGGTTGCCGCATTCCTTCCACATCTCGATGAGATGGGGGAACTTGCAGATGATGTCGGTGCGGGTCTGGACGGTGAAGTATTTACGGATGCCCGAGGCCTTGATCAGCTTCGCCATCTCTTCGCCGCGCTTCACGTTCATCCAGAAGATGTCGTCGGTGATGAAGATGTTCGGTGCGGCGATCTGCTCGAGCTCCTGAACGACGCGTGCCGGCGACTTCTCGCGGAACGTCGACTCGTGAAACTTCCAGACCGAGCAGAAGTTGCATTTGAACGGACAGCCGCGCGCCGTTTCCATCAGCGCCAGCGGCTTGCGGAAGTTGATGTAGTACTGATCCGCGTAGCGCGCGATGAGGTGACGCGCGGGAAGGGGATAGGTGTCGAGGTGCGGCCGCGCCGGCGCATGTCCGGTGAAGACCCACGCGTCGTCGCCGTGCAGGTGCAGCCCTTCCACCTTCTGCAGATCGCTCCCTTCCTTCAGCGCGTTGACGAGCGGCGGCATCACCTCTTCGCCGTCGCCCGTGGCGATGCAGTCGATCGCCTCATGGCGGAACCAGTCGGGATCGCGCGAGGCGTCATGTCCGCCGACGACCACGAATGCCTTCGGCATTTCGCGTTTGATTCGTTGGGCCAGGCGGATGGTGCGATTCCGCTCCGTCGTGAAGTTGCACTGCAGGCCGACGACGTCGGGATCGAATTTCCGGCAATCGGCCAGTCCCCGTTCTTCGCCATCGATGCGCAGGTCGATGACTCTGCACTCGTGCCCGTCCGCTTCGAGACAGGCCGCCACGCAGATCGGCCCCAGCGGCTCGACGAACGTCAGCATCTCCAAACCGAGGATTCCCCCGACCGGGGGTTTGAGGAACGCGACCTTCATGATTGAGGGAACGGTAGCACAGCGTTCGCGCCTGAACTCGGTGAAAAGCGGATCGGTGTCCATCCAACAGACGTCGAGTCACACGCTGATGCGCACGAGCAACGAGCCTCATCCATCCCGCGGCGCGCGTATCCTTGACGGCAGCTTCACGAACATCGAAAGCGCGCCGTCCGGATCAGTCGCGGATCTGCCGTCCGAGCTTCGTCTGCCGCCGGTCGTCGCAGATCGCGAGGGCGAGATGAGGATGCGTGTGTGGTGCAACCGGCTGGTTGCGTTTCTTCGCCGTCATCCCGCGGTACACGGTGCGTTGTGGGGAGCGCTGATCGCGACGCTCCTGCTGTTGCTGGCCATTCCGCTTCGCAGGCGGCTCGACGATCCGATGAGCCGTCTCCGCCTCACGCATCGTACGTTCGCGGCGCGCGTGGTGGGATTGCCGTACGCGCCGATGCACAACACGCGCGATGCCGCGCGCCGCGATCCCGATGCGTCGCTCGCGCAGGTGCTCGCCGATCTCGAGAAGCGGCTGCGCGACGATCGTTCTCCTGAAAATCTGCAGCGGCTCGCGATCGCGCAGCTCGCCGCGGGCAACAGCGCCGCCGCGCGCAGACATCTCGAGGAAGCGAACGCGGCCCGGCCGGACGATGCGGCGATTCTCTCGACGCTCGCGTCGGCGGAGCTCTCCGACAATCGCGTCGCCGATGCGGCCGAGCACAGCGGCCGCGCGCTCGAGCTCGAGCCGATGCATGCCGAGGCGGCGTTCACCTGGGCGATGGCGATGGAGCGGTTCTCGAATCGTCCCGCTGCCGTCGACGCGTGGAAGCGATATCTGATCATCGATTCCGAGAGCGAGTGGGCCGACGAGGCGCGCGCGCGGCTGGCGGCGCTGCAGGCTCCTCGCGCGACCTGGTTCGAAGAGAGGCTGCAACTCGTTCCCGGCGCGCGCGCGGAGACGATCCGCACGCTCGTCGCCCGCTATCCGCAACACACGCGCATTCGCATTCTCAACATCCTCCTGCCGGAATGGACGGTCACCGGTGCGCCGAAGCTGCTGGCGTTGATGCGGGCCATGGCCACGGAGCGTGCGCAGGACGATCCGTTTCTCCTCGATGGAATCGAGCATGCGGCGCGGAACCGTCAGGCGATCGCTCCGGCGGTCGCGGCGTGGGAGTCGGCGCGCTACGCGTTCGACGCGCACGAGTACGAACGCAGCGCCGCGTTGTATGCGGAATCCGCGAAGCAGTTCGAGGCCGCGGGCTCGCCGTTCGCGATCGCCGCGGCCATCAATGCCGCGTCGCAGTCGCACAACGCGGGCCGCAACGACGCGGCGCTGGAGCAGCTCGAGCGCAGCGAGATCCGCTTGCAGCGGAGCGGCGGAAGGTATCCGTCGATGGAGGCGGAGCTCTTGTGGATGCGCGGCAAGCTGCTCGCCAGTGGAAGCGCGCTCGCCCTCGGCGTGGCCACGTGGCGTGATGCGGCCGCGGCCGCACAGCGCGCCGGCGAGATCGAGAACCTCTGCGCCATCGAGCAGCTCATCGCCTCCGCGCTCGAAGTGATCGGCGATCCACGCGAGGCCGAACAGGCGCGCCTGAACGTGCTGGCAGCGAATGAGGCGCTGGCGGTCGATGCCGATCGCCGCGCCATCGGCTACATGGATGCCGCCTTCGGTGCCTTGCGCAACGGACATCCGCGCGTCGCCATCGCGTTCACGCGCGCGCAGATGATCGTCGCCGGCACGACGCACGATGAAGCGAGCCAGGCTCTCAGCGACGCACGCCGCGCTCTCGCGCTGCTCGACCTCGGCCGTTTCGACGCCGCGCTGCATTCCGTCGGCTCGGCACGCGGTCATGCGATGCAGATCCCGAGCGAGGGCCACCGCGATTCCGTTCTCTCCGAGATCGACTACATCGACGGCATCGTCGCGTATCGCCAGTCGCGCACCAGCGACGCGATCTTCCGCCTGTCGGCCGCGATCTCCTCGTGGCAGCGCAGCGGATGGCACCTGCATACCGCGGCCGGGTACCTCGCGCGCGCCGAAGCGATGCGCGCCGCGAATGACCCGCGCGGCGCGGAGCAGGACTACCTCGCCGGCATCGCGGAGATGGAATCGCAGCGAGGCGGGTTCGAGCCCGATGTGCGCGTGTCGTATTTCGAGCGCGCGGAGAATCTCTTCGAACGCCTGATCGGCCTGCTCGTCGAACAGGGTCGAGGCGTCGATGCGCTGTCGATCGCCGAGCGAAAGCGCGCGCGCGTGCTGCTCGACCAGGTTTCGACCGGTGCGGCCGCAACGCCTCTCGATGCGCAAGAGATTCGCGCGCGTGTTCCCGCCGGCACCGCGCTGCTGGAGATCACGCTGCTGCCGCATTCCGCCGAGCTCTGGCTCGTCGCCGGCGGACGCATGCAGCACGTCCGCAGCACGATTGGCCGCAACGAAATCGAAGCGTCGGTCACGCGCCAGCTCGCCGCCATTCAGGCAGACGACGAAGCCGCGGCGAAGCGCGAAGGCCGTTTTCTCTACGACCGGCTGTTCGCGCCGCTCACCGCGACGCTGCCGGCCGACACCACGCTCCTGATCGTTCCCGACGGCGCATTGCACGCGGTTCCGTTCGCGGCGCTCGTCACACCGGACGATCGCTATCTCCTCGAGCGATTTGCCTTCTTCGTCGCGCCGAGTGCGAGCGTCGCGCTGCGGCCGTTGCCGCCATCGCGGCGCGAGTCACTGTTCGCGGTCGCACAGCCGGCGCCGCGCGATCTGCAACGCCTCTCTGCTGCCGCGGACGAAGCGGAGGAAGCGGCGCGGGAACATCGCAACGGCCGCTTCGCGCAAGGGGCCGCCGTCACGCCCGCCCGGTTTCTCGAACGGGCAGGCGAGGCAGGGTGGGTGCACTTTGCGGGGCACGCAAAGACGGACGTCGAACATGCCTCGCGATCGGCGTTGCTGTTCGAGTCGTGGAGCGGTCCGGCTCGCGAATTGACGGCCGCGGACATCGGTGCGAGCCGTTTGCCGTCGGCACCGTTCGTGGTGCTCGCGGCGTGCAGCACCGGGCGCGGAACCCTGCGCCGCAACGAAGGGATCCAAAGCCTCTCCGCCGCGTTCCTGCAGGCCGGCGCGCGAGGTGTGGTGGCAACGCTGTGGGACGTCGACGACGTTCGCGCGGCGAAGCTGTTTCGCTTCTTCCATCGGAATGTTCGAGAAGGCGCTCGTCCGGCCGATGCACTGCGTAGCGCGCAGCGCAGCCTTCTTCACGGCTCCGATGCGAAAGACCGTGCGCTCTCCGTATGGGCCAGCGCGGTCGTGGAAGGAACAATCTAGAGAGAAGAGGACAGTCATGGATGTAGAAATCGTTTTTTCAGGCTTGTGCGCGTTTCACAACGTGCGCGACATCAACTCCACGATGCCCGAACCGTCGGTCATCCTGATCCGGACGGACAACGAACCGCCGTCGAGCGTCGCCCCTTCAGCGAGCATCGCTACAGCATCGAGCGGTTCGACGTCGTCAGCGGATCGGCTCTCGTCGGTGTCACTCAAGAGCTCGCGCGTCTCTGCCGCGCTGGAGAGCCGTGGCAACCGTACGCGCGAGGAGATCGACGACGAGAAGAGCGCGCTGATCGCGGCGCAGATCGCGCAGCGCAGCCCGCAGGCAGCCCCGCGGAGTGGCCAAGCCAGTGGCGGACGCGCCGCGGCGGTGGACGACTCGGATGTGCACATTCCGTATCTCGCCTTCAACACCGGCAACGCCACCGTCGACGATCCGACCGGTTTCGTCGACGTCGACTTCGCCCCCGGATTCAAACTGCTCCAGCTCAACGGCGTGGAGATCGTGATTCAGAACGATCCTCCCGGCGCACCGACGGTCGATCCGAGCTATGACCTCGTGCTCAAGAAGGATGCGTACTGGCCGGAAGCGAAGGATCAGTGGAATCGCGACTTCGTGCCGCTGCGCGGAGAAAAGCCGAAGAAGACGGCCGTGGCCGGGTGGATGCGTTTCGGCAGCGGGACCATCTCGTCCGATCAACGGTCTCCCGTGGCCTGGAAGTTCGACGCGCGGCCCGGCTTCCCGCAGCTGTCGGGCTTCTACAACCTCGAGGTGATCTACAGCGGATTTCCTCACAGCGGGAACACCATCGTGATCGAGCTTCGCGACCTCGAGACCGGCGTGCTGATTCGCGATCCCCTCGTGTTCTCACCCGTCTCGCCGACGCAGGACACGCTGACGCTGTTCATCGGCAATGCCGACCCGAACGATGTCGACAATGCGCTGCTGCGCGCGCCGCTGGCCGACATGCCGGACAACGATCACTTCCGCTTTCTCAATCGCGTGGCCGGCGTTCCTGATCCGGGCATTCTTCCGACCATCGTTCGGCCTCCTGCGAGCCCGAGGCCGAAACCGAGACCGCCGGGAGGATTCTCGACCGGTCCATGCGGGCCCACCAGCAGCAACGGCTGAGACGAGGTGAACGATGAACAATCTTCCTGAGGTTCTTCAATCCAAAACGTTCGCTCCTGCCGCCGGCGCGAATGCGTTCGAGGAAAGCATCCTCGCGCTTTCGATCCCGAAGCAGAAGCTCGACAACTGGTGCTGGGCGGCGATCACCGAAGGGCTCGAGCGCGCCTATGGTCTGCCGGCGCGCAGCCAATGCGCGATCGTCGCGCAGACCCTCGGCCAGCAGTGCTGTCCCGAGGGATCGAATGCGGCGCTCTGCAATCAGCCGCACGATCTCGACCCGAAAGTCAGTTCCGTCTACCGCAACCGGTTCGATCGGCCCGACTCGCGGACGTTCGCGTTCATCCGCGCACGCATCCGCGGCGGCTTTCCGGTCGTCGCGCAGATCGACTGGGGCAACAACGGCGTGACCCACGTCGTGGTGATCAGCGGATTCCGCCGCATCGGCGCGTTCTTCGATCTCTTCGTCTGGGATCCCCACACCGGCACGCGCTCGATCGAACGGTTCGAGCGCTTCGGCATTGCGTTTCGCGACATCGGCAAGTGGGTCGTCAGCTTCGAAACGCAGGGACGCCGCATCGCACACGAGTAAAGAGGAGGCATCATGGCTTTGAAGATTGAAGCGGCACCCGAGCGCGGCCTCGAGGTCGTCCGAGAGAATCTGATGTTGCCGCATCACCACGGGTTCGAGGCGATGAACGTGATCGACGGAGAGCCGTCGGTGCGAATTCTGACGCCGTATCCGATTTACACGGCGCGGTTGTCGTCGCTGCTCGCAGGAACGTTCCTGAAGAGCGCGCAGGTCACGTCGTGGCAGTACGTCATCGTCAACGCGGGACGCGTGCTGGCCGAAGTCGCGGCCGCCGGGCTCGAGTTCTCGTCGCTGCAGAACGGCCCGGTCGCCGATGCGCTGCTCGACGCGATTCGCGCGGCGGAGAATCTCGAGCTGACGCGCACGAAGGATTACGAGCTGCGCATTCTCCGCGCGCCGGAGTTGTATCTCCTGGCGGTGTGGCTCTACTCCGCCGCCGAGAGCTGGCTGCTGCCGATTCGCCCGGCGCCGGTCGGTCTGCAGCCCGGCGCGCTCCTCTCCGAGAGCCAGCTGGTCGAAGCTCTGCATCCGCTTGCAGAGAGACGCGGCCAGCCGGCGTAATCCTCACGAACAGGGCCGTCACATCGTGACGGCCCTGCCTACTCTTCCTTCACCTTTCCGGCACTGCGGAGTCACGACCTCCCCGCGCTCCCGAATCGACGTTGAGAGCGAAGGGAGACTCGTCATGTTGATTCCGTGGATTCTCTTGCTGGTGTTGCTCGCAAACGGCGACGACGGAACGGGCATCGATCCACATGGACAGCCGTACCTCGACGGCGGTGGAGCGATGGATCCGAATGGCACGAACGCCACCGCGGACAGCGGCTGGGGCATCGATCCGAACGGAGGTGATGCCGGCGCGCGCATCGACGACAACGGCAGGCCGTGAACCGATCCGCGATGACGCTCGCATGCTGAAGACCCGCTCCAGCCGGCACGGTGACCGGGCCGGCTGGCGTGGCGGGAGTTGCGTAGCGCCACGTTGCTTCCGCCGAGCCGGGTAAGATGCGCGGCGATGCAGGAGCGCATCGCCGCAAAGGTCGATCGCACGCGATTTCACAATCCGGACAACGGATTCAGCGTCGTCGTGGCGATGCGTGACGATACGGGGGAGGAAGTGACGATCGTCGGCACGTTCCCGCCGCTGCAGGAGGGGGAGCCGATCGTCGCGGTCGGCGAGTATCGAGACGACCGTCGCTGGGGACCGCAGTTCGTCGCCGAGGAGCTCGACGTCGTGCTGCCGACCACCGCGGAAGGGATCGAGTCGTATCTCGCCGCCGGCCACGTCAAAGGGATTCGCAAGGGGCTGGCGCGCAAGCTCGTGCTCGCATTCGGCGACGATCTCCTGCGCATTCTCGACGAAGAGCCGCGCCGCCTCCTCGGCATGGCCGGCCTCGGCGAAAAGAAACTCGAGAAGATCATCGCCAGCTGGGAAGAGCAGCGCGGCGTGCGCCAGCTCATGATGTTCCTCGCGCACCACGGCCTCAGCGGCGCGCGCGCGTTCCGCATCCACAAACACTACGGCAATCGCGCCATTCAGCTGATCAAGGAAAATCCGTATCGGCTCGCGCACGACGTGCGCGGCATCGGCTTCGCGACAGCCGATGCCATCGCCCGCAGGCTCGGGCTCGATCCGACGTCGCCCTTCCGGCTTCTCGCCGGCGTGCGCCACATCATCGACACCGCACGCGATCGCAACGGCCATTGCGGCCTGGCTCGCGAGGACGTGCGCGGCGAGACCGCGAAGCTGCTGCAGGTCGATGCCGATCTCATCGACGCCGCCATGGACAGCGCGGTGCAGATGCGCGTCGTCGTCGAGGAAAGCGGCGTGCTGTATGACCCCGCGCTCTACGACGCCGAGTCGCGCATCGCGCGCAAGCTCCTCGAGCTCGCGGCCGAAGCGCCCGCCTGGGCCGAGGAGATCGACGTCGACGCCGCGATCGACGCAGCAGAGAACATGCACGCGATCGCGTTGCACGCCGATCAGCGCCGCGCGATTCACGCCGCCCTCGGCGCGCGTGCGGCGGTGATCACCGGCGGACCGGGCGTCGGCAAGACGACGCTCGTGCAGACGCTGCTGTCGGTCCTCCACTCCACCGGCGTCGAAGTGCAGCTCGCCGCGCCGACCGGCCGAGCCGCGAAACGCCTAGGCGAGAGCACCGGCGCCACCGCGCAGACCATTCATCGCCTGCTGGAGATGAGTCCCGAAAGCGGCAGGTTCCAGCGCAACGAAGACGAGCCGATCGAAGGCGACGTCGTCATTCTCGATGAAGCATCGATGATCGACGTGCCGCTGCTCGATGCCGTGCTGCGCGCGCTCGCCCCCGACGCGTCGCTGATTCTCGTCGGCGATGCCGATCAGCTGCCGTCGATCGGCGCGGGGCAGGTGCTGCACGACATCCTCGCCTCCGAGCGCATCCCGTCCGTCCGCCTGACGAAGATTCACCGGCAGGCCGAGGGCAGCGACATCATCACCAACGCGCACCGCATCAATCGCGGCGAGGCCCCGCGCTTCCGCGCGCCCGCCGAGAATCCGGACATGTTTCACTTCCGCGTGAATGCGCCCGACGAAGCGGTGACGCGCGTCGTCGAGCTCGTGACCGAGCGCATCCCGCGCCGCTTCGGCATGCGTTCGCTGCGCGACGTGCAGGTGCTCGCGCCGATGCGCAAAGGGCTGGTCGGCATCGACGGTCTGAATCGCGAATTGCAGCGCGCGCTCAATCCGTCCGAAAAGCATCGCCGGAAAGTGCAGCGACCGAATGACGTCGTCTTCCTGCCGGGCGACAAGGTCATGCAGACCGAGAACAATTACGACAAGAGCGTCTTCAACGGCGACGTCGGTGTGATCGCGGCGATCGAGCCGGAGAAGGAAGTCTTCGCCGTCGACTACGGCGCCGACCTCATCGTCGACTACACATTCGACGAAGCCGATCAGCTCACGCTCGCCTACGCAACGACGATCCACAAATCACAAGGATCGGAGTACCCGGCCGTCGTGGTCGTGCTGATGCCGCAGCACTCGATCATGCTCCGCCGCAACCTGTTGTACACCGCGGTGACGCGCGGCCGGAAACTCGTCGTCCTCGTCGGCGACCAACGCTCGATCGACATGGCCGTGCGCACCGGAAAGGGTGGCGAGCGCTACACCCGACTCGCGAACTTGCTCGGCGCAGCGGGACCGTAGCGTTGGGTCGCGTAGCGCCGCGTTGCGTAGCGCCGCGTTGCGTAGCGCCGGCTTCCAGCCGGCCGGATCGCGGGCTTCCAGCCCGCAATGGGTCACGCCGGCAGGATGCCGGCGGCCCGGCCGGCAAGATGCCGGCGCTACGTTTGGCGCTGCTACGTTTGGCGGCTGCGTTTCGCGTTCTTACAACTTTGCTTCGCGGAATGCTTTTGGGATTTCGGCGGTGAAGGTCATCTTTTCGCCGCTGCGCGGGTGGACGAGTGACAGCGTTTTCGCGTGCAGGGCGAGGCGGCCGAACCCGTCTTCGCGTCCGTGGCCGTACATCGTGTCGCCGACCACCGGATGCCCCGCCTCGGCGAAGTGCACGCGGATCTGATTGCGGCGCCCGGTCTCGAGCGTTGCTTCGACCATCGACCAGCGCTTGCCGGAGGCGACGACGCGGTAGTGCGTGATCGCCTCCTTTCCTCCCTCGGTCACGCTGCGCACTTTCATGTCGCGGTCTTCCGCGAGATGCGAGCGGAACGTGCCGCTGCTCTCGCGCAACTTGCCGTGCACGATCACGACGTACACGCGATCGGGTTTGTGATCGGCGAACTGCTCCTGCAGGCGGTCGCGCGTGAAGGTGTTCTTCGCGAACACCAGCACACCGGACGTGTCGCGATCGAGGCGGTGGACGTGGTGCGCCTGGCCGTTGATGAACGTGCTGAGAAACGTCTCCGCCGTCTCGTGGCGGATCTTGTCGTCCGGCACCGTGCGCAGGCCGGCCGCCTTGTCGATCACGATCAGGTCGCTGTCTTCGAAAAGGATCTTCACGCGCGCATCGAGCTTCTCGTGTTTCGCCGCGACGCTGACGTGTTCGTCCTCCGCGAGCTCGCGCTTCGCGTCGCGCTCCGGCGCGCCGTTCACCCGCACGCGGTCATTCGCGAGCAGCTGCCGCAGCGTCGTTTTCGAGGAATCGGGGAGGAGCGACTGGAGAGCGTCCAGAACCGTACGAGCCATTCGTGGAACCTATCACCGAAATTGTGACCTGCATTACTGCCTTCCATCCCTACGGCCAGTAGATTAGTTGCATCCGCTTCCCTAAACCCTTCAACACCCGGACGGCGTTCCGGAGGAGGTACTCGTGCGTTTTCTGAAGAGTCTGATGATCGCAATGGTCTTTGCATCCAGCGCATTCGCGGCGTCGCCGGGCGACGTCGTGATCAATGAGATTGCGTGGATGGGAACGACCGGCAGCACGTCCAACGAATGGATCGAGCTGTACAACACCACCGGCAGCTCCATCTCGTTCACGAGCTGGACGCTGAAAGCCGCCGACAACACGCCGAGCGTGACGCTCAGCGGCTCGATCGGCGCGTACGGCTATTACCTGCTCGAGCGAACCGACGACAACACCATTCCCGGAATCACCGCCGACAAGATCTACACCGGCGCGATGACCGATACCGGCGAGCAACTGGTGCTGCGCGACGCGAGCAACAACGTGATCGATACCGCGAATCAGAACGGCTCGTGGTTCACCGGCACGACCACCGGCCGGGCCACGATGGCGCGCTCCGAGCCGGGGTTGTCGGGCACGACGTCCGGCAGCTGGCACACCTCGACCGCCAGCTACGGCTCCGGCCTCGGCCTCGGCACTCCCAAAGCGGCGAACGTTCTCGGCGGGACGTCCGACGACTGGTACGCGCTCTACTTCACCGATCACCTCAATACGGTGATGCCCGATTACGGACCGAAGACGATCGCCACCGCGCTCATCGATGCGATCGACAACTCGACGACGAGCATCGACTTCTCGGTGTACGGCTTCAACGGCTGCGAAGAGATCATCGACGCGCTCGATGCCGCACAGACGAGAGGAGTTACCGTGCGCGGCGTCGTCGATTCCTACGCCAGCGGGTTCTATCCGTACCGCGCCACGCAGACGGTCATCGATCGCATCGGCACGGTCATCGCCGATGCCGACGACCGGATCATGCACAACAAGTTCTTCGTCATCGACGGCCGCTACGTCTGGACCGGCTCGACGAACATCTCCCGTCCCGAGATCGAAGCCGAGTACTACTCCGACGTGGCCATCCTCATCGATGACACCAATCTCGCCGGCGTCTACACCGATGAATTCGAGGAGATGTACGGCGGCGATTTCCACGACGAGAAAACGGACAACACGACGCACGTGCTGCCGACGCTCGCCGACGGCACGGTGATCGAGAGCTACTTCGCGCCGACCGACGACGCGCAGACGCACGCGATCGTGCGGGCCATCAATCAGGCGCAGACGAAAATCAACATGCGCACGTTCTTCCTGACCAGCCAGACCATCGTCGACGCCCTCGAAGATGCGAAGGATCGCGGCGTCACGATCCGCATCATTCTCGACGCCGCCTCGGCGCACAACGAATACTCGCTGCACGAGGCCCTGCGTACCTACGGCGTCTCGGTGAAGGTGGAGAACTGGGGAGGCACGGAGCACATCAAGGCCTTCTCCGTCGACAGCTGGATCGTGGTGCTCGGATCGCAGAACTTCACCGCGTCCGGCAATACCTCCAGCGACGAGAACACGCTCTACATTCAGAACCGTCCGCTGGCCGCATCGTTCGATTCCGCGTTCGACACCGCGTGGAATTCGATCTCCGGCACGTGGGCGACCGCCGATCCCGATCCGGAGTCTTCCGATTCGCCGGGCTCGCTCTCCGATCTCATCGACAACGATCACGACGACCTCACCGACGAGGGAGCGGCCGAGTCGATCAACACCACCAGCACGGCCGACGGCGCGATCAACGTCTACTTCAATCGCCAGGCGGTGCCGGCCGGCGCGTCGAGCGGCAGCAACATCGCGAATTACAACGTCAATCTCGAAGACCGCCTGACCGCCCGCATCGCCACCGCGACGTCGACGATCGACCTCGCGACGTACGAGCTCGAACTGCCGGACGTCGTCGACGAGCTGATCGATCGCGCGGACAACGGCGTGCAGGTGCGCATCGTCGCCGACGCGAAAGATCCGCTGAACGAAGATCTCAGCGAGGACGCGAGCTACAAACGCGCGCGCGTGTTCTACGAGAAGATCCTGCGCGGCGCCGACAACACGCTCGGCACCTCGGACGACGGACACGTCTTCGCCGACTCGGCGATCTTCGCCGTCACCGACTCGACGTTCCGCACCAGTTACGGTCTTCCCTCTTCACCGAGCGACCTGCCGTCCGTGACGGTGAAGATCGGCACCACCACCGTCAGCGGCTATCTCCTCGCCGACGGCGAGTTGAAGAACACCAGCGGCGGTCTCAACAACTACTACTCGTACGGCGATCAGATGCACAACAAGTTCGTGATCATCGACGGCACGTGGGTCTGGACCGGCAGCTGGAACTTCACGGTCAACGACACGTTCGGCTCCGAGGCCAATCGCACCGCGAACATCCGCTCCGGGCATACGAATCACGGCGTGGAGATCCGCTCGGCCGATCTCGCGGCCGCATACACGGCGGAGTTCGAGGAGATGTGGGGAAGCAGCACGGCCACGCCGAACATCAACGACTCCGACTTCCACAGCCGCAAGGCCGACAACGGCACGCACTCGGTCTACGTCGGCGGCAAGCTCGTGGAGGTCTACTTCTCGCCGTCCGAAGGCGCGCTGGCGCGCGTCGATCAGATCGTGGCCAGTGATGCCGACGAGTCGGCCCGCTTCTGCATCTACGCGTTCTCCGATCAGACGCTCACCGACACCTTGAAGAACCTGTACGAGGGCTCGACGACCGAGCTCACCGGCACGTTGACCGGCTTCAAGATTCAAGGCGTTTTCGAGAGCGGCTACTGGAGCCAGTACTGGTCGTCGAATCTCGACATGACCTCGGTCGAATCGTCACCCGACGCGAGCTACAGCAATCGCTGGAACAATCCGGCCCCGGTCGGATTCGACGGCGAGGACAAGCTCCTGCATCACAAATACATGATCGTCGACGAAGGAACGGCCAGCGATCCGTTCGTCATCACCGGCTCGATGAACTGGAGCGAGAACGGCGAGAACACGAATGACGAGAACACGCTGATCATTCATGACGCCGCGATTGCCAATCAGTTCTATCAGGAGTTCGCCGCGCGCTACTACATGGCGTACGGCATCGTCGATTTTCTGAAGTGAACACCGCGGACGTAGCGCCGGCTCGGGCGCCGGCGCTACGTCTGCATTCAGCCGACCGCCGCCGCGCGGAGGTCTACTCCTTCGTGTGCAGCACGGCCATGCCGTAGCGCGTCTTCTTTCCGACTTCCAGGCGCACGCGCGCGAGATCGACGCGTCCCGGCTCGAAGAGGAGGACCACGCTCGAGCCCATGTGAAACGTGCCGAGCCGGTCGCCGGCGTTGATGGCGACGGGAGTCGCGTAATCGCGCGATGCGGTCTTGTTCTGGCCGGCGTTGGAGATGAAGGAGTCGTAGGTGACGGTCATCTTGCCGACGTTGGTCGCGCCGATCATCACCACCGCAACGCGCCCCAGGTCACCGTCGATGTACGTGACGATGCGCTCGTTGACGGAGAAGAGCTCGTCGATGTTGTCCATCGACCAGTCGTTCACGGGCCACAGTTTTCCGGGGATGTGGATGCTGCGCACGATCGAGCCGCGAACGGGGGAGTGGACGTGGTGATAGTCCTGCGGCGAGAGATAGAGATTGAAGTACGCGCCGCCGGTGTAACGCCGCGCGTCGTCTTCATCGCCGAGGAAGCGGGCCACGGTGTACGACTTCCCTTTGACCTGTTCGAGCCGCCCGTTTTCGATCGTGCCGAAGCCGCGCAACGTCCCGTCGACCGGACTGACGAAGTCGCTTTCGATCGGACGAAGGCCTTCGCGCAGGTCGCGAATGAAGAAGTGGCCAATGGACGGATATTCATGGGCCGGCTTGCCGGCCGCATCGAGATCGATCTGATACGAGCGCGCGAACCAGTGCACGAGACGCCGCGCCACCGGCCGCGGCAGCCGCGCATGCACGAGCCGCCCGACCGCACGGCTGAGATGATTTTTCGGAACGTAGCGAAGGAAGCGATACATCGGTCAGGGAGTATTGCATGAGCGCTTCCATGTGGTCGGGTGTCGGTTGTCGGTTGTCGGGAGTCGGTTGTCGGGGGGCCGGCAAGCGACCGACGACGAGAATCGGTAGCCGGTCTCCCGGCTACCGACTGCGTTTCAGCGTACGGCTTCGATGCGATCGGCGAGGAAGGTTCCTCCGCGCGACCAGTCACCGGAGAGCTCGACATAGTCGCCGCGGCGGAGGTCTTCGAAATCGATGCGGCTGGTGCGGCGGGTGTCGCGCATGTTCACTTCGATCGTGCGGCCGTTGCGCGATTCGCGCAGGAAGAGCACGCCGTCGCGGCGATCGATGCGCTCGACGGTACCGCGCACGAGGTCATCGGAGTAGCCGCGATCGTCGGGCCAGCCGATGTTGTCGACGTCGATGCGACCGCCGCGGAAGACGCCGCCGAGAACGATCGAGACGCCGACGCGGAGATCGTTGCGGCGATTGCGCATGCGCGATGACGGAATCCAGTACGAGTCGCGGCCGCGATCGAGCTGCACGCGATAGCCATCGCGTTCCGGCGTCAGCGCGGTGATGCGGCCGGTGGCGTTCACGCGCTCGTTGTCGCGATAGGTGCGCGACGCATTGCCGCGCGTCGCGTCGCTGCGCTGCGTGTAGCCGCCGCGATCGTTGTGGTCCTTGCGGTCGCGACGATCGTCGCCGCGCTGTTGGGCGAAGAGCGATGTGGCGGTCAGGAAGGTGAGCGCCGTCGCGGTGAGAACTGCCTTTCTGCTTTTCATGTGCTGGTCTCCTTGTCTACGTTGCAAAGAGACAACGCGGCTGTTGCCCGCGTTCCGCGCAAACGCCGAACTGCACCGGCGCGCTATGAACTGCACGAGTTTTTACGCCCTTTACAAGCGGCTGCCCGCGATGAGCGCAACCGCAGAGCGCAGCCGCGAGGCTATGGGGCGGCATCGTGTTTTCAGTGACTCATGGCGTCCGCAGGCTGTCCGCTACTCTTGCAGTCGTGCAACGCCTTCGCTCGCATCTCCTCGCCGGCAACGCGCTCGCGACGCCGCACGCTGTCGTCTCGCACATGACCGCCATCCAGGCGCAGGATTTCCTCGGTTCTTTATGGGCGATCGGGGTGCGGATGAAGAGCGCCACGGAGGCAACGATCGAGGAGGCGATCGCGAAGCGGGCCATCGTCCGCTGCTGGCCGATGCGCGGCACGCTGCACATCGTCGCCGCGGAAGATGTCCGCTGGATGCTGTCGCTGCTCGCGCCGCGGGCGCTGGCGCGTCATCGCAAACGACTCGAAGGCGATTTCGGTCTCGATGCAAAGGCGCTGCGCCGTTGTCGTGATGTGGCCGCGCGCGCACTGACCGGAAATGCGCTGACGCGCGCGGAACTGTACGCGTCGCTCGAGAAGTCAAAAATCACGACGACGAATGGTCGCGGCCTGCAGATTCTCTTCGCGCTCGCACAGGAGCAGGTGCTCTGCTTCGGTGCGCGGCGCGGAAAACAGCCGACGTTCGTACTGCTCGACGAATGGCTGGCGTCGACGTCGTCTGGCGAGGGAGATCTGCGCGAGCTCGCGAAGCGTTACCTCGCCTCGCATGGTCCGGCGACGGCGCACGACTTCGCCTGGTGGGCCGGCGTCACTCCGCGCGAAGCACGCGACGCGTGCGCGGGAATCGCACAGCCGGAGTCGCGGCAACGCAAATCATCGAGCGTGCGGCTGCTGCCGGCGTTCGACGAATACACCGTCGCGTATCGTGACCGTACTCCCATCGTCGAGCCCGAGCTCGTTCGCAGAATCAACAACGGCGGCGGCATGATCAGCGCGGTCGTGCTGATCGACGGTCGCGTGACCGGAACGTGGAAGCGGACGCTCGGCAAAAACGACGTGACGCTCGAGGTGACGACGTTTCGCACGCTGCATCCTCGCGCATTGCAGCAACTGCAGAAGGAGGCCGATCGCTACGCGAAGTTCCTCGGCCGGGCCCGCGCTATGCTGCGCGCATGAAAACGCGACGTCTCGGCAACCTCGAAGTCTCCGCGATCGGGCTCGGCTGCATGGGCATGAGCCAGTCTTATGGTCCGGCCGACGAACAGGAATCGATTGCCACGATCCATCACGCCATCGAACTCGGCGTGACGTTCTTCGACACCGCCGAAGTCTATGGTCCCTTCCACAATGAAACGCTTCTCGGCCGCGCTTTGCGCGGCAAACGCAGGCAGGTCGTCATTGCGACGAAGTTCGGCTGGCGCATCGACGACGGAAAGGTCAACGGCCTCAATAGCGATCCCGCGCACATCATCGAGGTCGTCGACGCATCGCTGAAGCGTCTGCAGGTCGATGAGATCGATCTGCTCTATCAGCATCGCGTCGATCCCACGGTGAGCATTGAAGACGTGGCCGGCACCGTGTCGCGTCTCATCAGTGCCGGCAAGGTCCGCCACTTCGGCCTCAGTGAAGCCGGCGAGGAGACCATTCGCCGCGCGCATGCCGTGCAACCGGTGACCGCGTTACAGAGTGAATGGTCATTGTGGGAGCGCAATCTCGAAGAAGGCATCGTGCCGCTCTGCCGCGAGCTGAAGATCGGCATCGTGCCATTCAGTCCGCTGGGGCGCGGTTTTCTGGCCGGCAACGTCCAGCGCGCCGAGGACTATCCCGAGGGCGATTTCCGCCGCGGCGATCCGCGCTTTCAGGGCGAGAACTTCGACGCAAACATGCGGGCCGCGGCAATCGTCCGCTCGATCGCAGCAGGCTACAGCGCCACGCCCGCGCAGATCGCGCTCGCGTGGCTCCTGCAGAAGGGCGAGGACGTCGTGCCGATTCCCGGAACGAAACGCCGGACGTATCTCGACGAGAATGCCGGCGCGGTCTCGCTGACTCTCAGTGCGCCGGACGTGGCGAAGCTCGACGAGGCTCTCGCCAAAGAGTCGATCGCCGGACCGCGGTACAACGAGAAGGCGATGCGGTGGGTGGACCGGTAGAGCCGGCTTACATCTTCTCTTGCGCAACCAAATGGTTGCATGTCATCATGCAACCCGGAGGTTGCATGATGACGACGACACCGGATCGAATCGAAAAGGAAATTCTCATTCGCGCGCCGCGCTCGAAGGTGTGGAAGGCGATCAGTGATCGCACGGAATTCGGGACGTGGTTCGGAGCGAAGCTCGGCAGCGGCCCGTTCGAGGCAGGGGAATCGGTGCGGGGAAACATCACCATTCCGCAGTACGACCACGTCGTGATGAATCTGGAACTGGTCGACGTGGAGCCGGAATCGCGGCTGTCGTATCGATGGCATCCGTATGCGGTCGATGCGGAGGTCGATTATTCGACGGAGCCGAAGACGCTGGTCGAGTTCACGCTCGAGGATGCGCCGGAGGGAACGTTGCTGCGGGTCGTGGAGTCGGGCTTCGACGCCATTCCGCTGCATCGTCGCGCGGTGGCGTGGAAGATGAACGACGGCGGATGGGCTGCGCAAGTCCACAATATCGAGCGTCATGTCACCGCGACCGAATAGCGCCACCCTGCAACGTTCCGCGCCGATCTTCGCCGCGCTGGGCGACGAGACACGACTGCATGTCGTGTCTCGTCTCTGCGGCGGCCGGCCGATGTCGATCAAGGAATTGACCGAGGGGACGGATCTCACGCGGCAGGCGGTGACGAAACATCTGGCCGTGCTCGCGGACGCGGGTCTCGTGCGCGATGCGTGGCAGGGGCGCGAGCGCGTGTGGGAATTGAGCACGCGCGAGCTCGAACAGGCGCGGCGCGTGCTCGATCAGATCTCGCAGCATTGGGATCAGGCCCTCGGCCGGCTCAAGTCGATGCTGGAGGATTGATCGGGTCAAGGTCGGCGGCGGTCACTCGCGGATCGAGGCGATGAACGAGCCGGCCGCCGCCACTCCGGCAGAAACGAAGAGCGTCATCGCCACGCCGCGCTCCAGTGCGTGCGCTCCGCCGCGGGTGAGGATCGTCGTGAAAACGGCACCGGCGAGGCCGACGCCGAGGACCATGCCGACGTTGCGGGCGGAGGCAAGCACACCGGAGGCGATGCCCTGTCGATGGCGGGGTGCGGCGCCCATGAGCGCGCTGTTGTTCGGTGTCGTGAAGAGACCGATGCCGACGCCGATCACCGCCATGGCCGCGGCCAGCATCGCGATCGGCGCGGTCGGTGCGAACAGGCCGAGAAGCACGAGGCCGATGGCGAGGACGAACATGCCGGCGGTGGCCAGGATGCGCGAGCCGATGCGATCGGACCACGAGCCCGCCAGCGGTGCGATCAACGCCATGACGATCGGCTGGGCGGTGAGCACCAGACCGGCGCCTTGTGTATCCAGGCCGCGTCCGCGAATCAATAGAAACGGCATGACGAACAGCACCGCATACGTACAGACGTAATTGAGCAGTGCACTGGCCGTGGCGGCGCTGAAGACGCGGTTCCGGAAGAGCGTCAGGTCGAGCATCGGGGCCGGCTTCTTTCGTTCGACCACAATGAACCCGGCCAGCAGCAGAAATGCGGCGGCGAAGAGTCCGAGAATCGGCGGCGACATCCAGCCGAGATCGTGTCCCTGATTGAGCGCGACCAGCAGTGTGACGAGGCCGCCCGTAAAGAGCGCCGCACCGGCGAAATCGAAGGTCTCGACGTTCGTTTCCGGGCGGTCGTATTCGATGACGCGCCACGCCAGTACGACTGCAATGAGGCCGACCGGGATGTTGATGAGAAACACGGAACGCCAGCCGAAGGCCGCGGCCAGCCAGCCGCCGAGCGATGGGCCGGCGGTGAGTCCGAGATACGTGAACGTGGCCTGGGCCCCGAGCGCGCCCCCGCGGCGTTCCGGCGGAAACGCTTTCGTCAGAATCGCCGGCGCGTTCGCATAGAGCATGGCCGCACCGACGGCCTGCAGTGCGCGCATGGCGATGAGCATCGGCAGCGTGTGCGCGGCGCCGCATGAGGCCGAGCCGGCGATGAAAATCGCGAAACCCGTGAGATAGACGACCTTATGGCCATAGAGATCGCCGGCCCGTCCGACGATCAGGAGGAGTGCGCTGACGACGAGGAGATAGACGGTCGTCACCCACTCGATTGCGGCCACGGTGGCGCCGAGCTCGCGGCTGAGCATCGGCAGAATCGTGTTGACGACGCTGCCGTCGAGCGCCGACATGAACGTCCCGATGCCGAGGGCGATGAGGATGTTGCGGCGCTGCGAGTCGATCACACGCGCAGCAGTATCACGGCGGATGCCCGTTTTCGCGCAGCACCCAGGCGCTCCAGTGCGAGGAATGTCGCGGCGGACGTTCGAGCTGCCACCCTTGCGCGGCGATGGTTTTCGCGACGAGCGATCGGAACGTCGCGTGCGTCAATGCCACGACGAGCTCGTGTTCGGCGGCCAGGCGGGTGAGGAATTGCGCCGCTTCGCGGGCGCGCTCGTGTTCCGCGGGAGTGATGTGCGCCTGTTTGTGAAAGAGCATGCGCACGCCGTACGCCAGTGCCCAGCCGGCCAGCGGCAATTGCACGCGGCCGAGGTTCGGCGGTGTGAGCTCGAGCTCGCGCAGTAATGGCGAAGAAACGAAGGGTTTGTGCGGCGCGAGCGTGTGCGTCGATTCGATGGCCCGGCGAATGTCGCTGCTCACGAGAATTCCGGCGCCGGCGGCGAGCTCCTGTAGTTCGCGCGGCGGCAGGTCGTCGGTGACGATTCCGGCCGCCTCGTACGATTCACGCCAGCGCAGGAAACCGGCGTAATCGATCCAGCCGGCGTGCACGTGCGCCGAGCGGCCGTGACGGATGAGCACAATGCGGCGTTCGGTCATCGTGCGAGCGGGACGATCTCGCCTTCCATGGCCACCGGCAATTGGCGGCGGTCGCGCAGCAGCGGATTCGATTGATTGAGATGCACGAGGCGAATGCGTGTTTTCAGCGGTGAATCTGCGAATCGCTGCATCGTCTCTTCGACAGTGGGATGGGGGATTTCGCGTAAATCGCGACCCGGAAGCTCGGCTGCCGAATAAAACGTCGCATCGACATACGCGACGTCGACGGCTTCGACGATCGATTCGATCGGCGTGCTCCATTTTTCCCATTTGTCGATGTCGGGCAGCCAGAGAACTGCGCGGTCGGGACCGCGAACGATGAACCCGACGGTCTCGGAGAATTCGTCGCGATGCGGGACGAGCAGCGGGGTAATGGAAATTCGCGCATTGAGAGCGATGGCCGTGCCGGCGGTCAGCGTGTGAATGGCGATGTTGTTCAATTGCACCAGCTGCGACCACGGTCCATTGGTCTCGAGAAATTGCCGCATGCGCGGCATGGCGTAGACCGGAACGGCGCGCGCGCCCATCACTTCGCGGCCGAGATGCGCGAGGCCGAGATAATGACCGATGTGCGCGTGCGTGAGCAGTACGCCGTCGAGCACCGGCGCGTTTGCGCGCGGCGGACCGGCGAGACGCTCCAATGCGTGCAATTGCCGCGGAAAATCAGGCGTGGCGTCGATGAGCCAGCGTTCTCCGCTCCCGGGATCGACGATTCCGAGGGAGGCCACGTGTTCGCTCCGCGCGCGTCCGTCGAATCGAGCGACGCAATCGTCGCGACGGCAACCCGCTTGCGGATAGCCGCCGTCCTGCGCGATGCCGAGCAGCACGACGTACGGCTTCCCCGCGGGGGGAGTCGAAACGTTCGTGCTCGTGCACGCGACGATCAACAGAAGCAGCGGAGCGAACCGGCGCATCCGCGCATCGTAGCGTCACCAGTGGCCGATCATGATGATCAGAACGATTCCGATGGCGGCAACGACGGCGGCGGCAGGCACAAATCGATCGAGCGGATCGCTACTGAAGTTCTCTCTCACGACCGCTTCATTGTACGAACGGCATGCCGTTTTCCATACCGATTCCTAACATCGTCCCTTTGCATTCATTTGCACGGAACCTTGCGCTTTCTTTGACGCGATTTCCACGTTCGGAACGCG
Source organism: Thermoanaerobaculia bacterium (assembly GCA_036261885.1). Lineage (GTDB taxonomy): Bacteria > Acidobacteriota > Thermoanaerobaculia > Gp7-AA8 > Gp7-AA8 > QHVT01. Next base: position 149,900 of record DATAJY010000002.1, read on the forward strand.
TGCAGGTGTGCGATTGCCGGACGCCGCGGTTACGATGTTTGCGTGAGGTGGCTTTACGCGGATCCGAACGTGCCGCAGGAGCGGCAGTATGTGCAGCAGACGGTCGCGAACATCGATGCGTGGTGGCGTGAGTTCGTCGCAAAGAACGGCGACATCGATGCGCTCATTCATCAGAAGTCGCGATGGGATCTGCCGGGCTGGATGCAGCAATGGCTGCAGGCCATCCATCCGAATCTGATGTGGGAGTTCGGTGGTGCCGTGCGCGGCAAAGGGCATCGACTGGTCATTACGCCCGAGGCGAGCCGCTGGCTTCGTCCGCTCGTTTCGACGCTGCTCGAGCGCGCGCCATCGATCGAAGGATGGGAGTTCTATCCGCATCGGCTGGCCGAGATCGTCGATGACGCCTTGCGGACCGTGCAGGCGCGCGTCGGCGTCGACATGACAGGGGCGACGGTGGAAGTCATTCCGCGCGAGCAGCGCGTGCATCTGCGCTACACGTTCGACGCCTGCCGATCGGAAGAGGATGAAGACGCGGTGCACGCCGCATTCGTGGCCACCGAATCACTCCTCGGCGAAGCGGTGCTCGATCAATGGGTCGGTGCCATCGAGGTCGCGCCGGTCCCGAAACGCTTCTTCGGCTTCGGTCGAAAGAAGCCGGATGAAGCGATGTCTCTCGACGAGCTGGCCGCGACGGTCGCGTCCTGCATCGAGGCCTTTCATTCGATGCGGCCCGATGCGCCGTGCATCGATCGCGACGATGACTGGACGATGTGGGAGCTGAAGCCGGCAGGCGCGGACGACTATCCGAGGCAATCCGATCTCTTCGTCGGCAAGAGCATGTTCACCGCGCTGTGGATGGCGACGCGCGGGCCGACGGCATTCTTCTCCGATTCGTTCTCGCGACACGGCGAGACGTTCTGCTACCTGAAGATCGACGGCAGCGAAGGGGTCGATGCCGAATCGTTCGAAGACAAGGGCGAGATCGAAGACGCGCTCGACTCGCCGTTGCGCGATGCGCGCGCCGGCTGCTTCATCGGCGGCGGCACCGGTCTGCGCTACTCGTACATCGACCTCGCGCTGCTCGACGTCGATCGCGGCATCGAGATCCTGCGCGAAGTTTTGCGCGCGGGAAACATCACCCGTCGCGCGTGGCTGCAGTTCTACGACTCCGCGTTCGATGCGGAGTGGGTCGGCGTATGGCCCGATTCGCCGCCGCCGCCGATGCCCGAACGCGATTGACTATCGCCTTCGCACTCGGGCCAGTGCGAGTCGCTGAAACCGCTGCAGGCGAACGACCATCGGCCGCCAGCGTTTGCTTTTCGCGAGATCGTCGAAGAGCGAGTAGGCGACCGGCGTGACGAGCAGCGTCAGGAGCAGTGAGAGCGACTGGCCGCCGATCACGACGACGGCGATCGACCTGCGCTCCTCGGAGCCGGGCCCGGTGCCGAGGGCGAGCGGCAGCATGCCGGCCACCAGCGCGAGCGTGGTCATGAGGATCGGGCGCAGTCGATCGCGATTGGCCTGCAGGATCGCTTCTTCGCGATCCATGCCGTGCGCGCGCAGATTGTTCATGTGATCGACCTGCAGGATGGAGTTCTTCTTCACGACGCCGAACAGCACGAGGATGCCGAGGGCCGAGTAGAGGTTGAGCGTGTTGCCGGTGGCCCATTGCGAGAGGAGTGCGAACGGGATGGCCAGCGGCAGCGACAGGAGAATCGTGATCGGATGTACGGTGCTCTCGAACTGCGAGGCGAGGATCATGTACATGAAGATGATCGAGAGCAGGAACGCCCAGACGAATTCCTTGAACGTCCGTTCGAGCTCGCGACCGCGTCCGGTCACGGTGGTGGTGTAGCCGGGCGCGAGTCCCATCTTCGCGATCTCGCCGCGCATGGCCTCGATGCGATCGGCCAGGGCGAAGCCGGGAGCCACGCTCGCGGAGATCGTGACCTGGCGTTCGCGATCGAGACGATCGATGCGCGACGGGCTGGTGCCGCGCTCGATGGAAACGACGTTGTCGAGTCGCACGAGACTGCCGTCCTGGGCCGGAACGAAGAGACGTTCGATGGCCGCGGGATCGTTGCGGTCGCGCGTTTCGGCGCGCAGCTGCACGTCGTAATCCTCGTTGACCGATTCATCGCGATAGCGCGTCACTTCCTGATCGCCGCCGACCATCACGTTGAGCGAGGTGGCGATGTCGCGCGTCGACACGCCGAGGTCGGCGGCGCGGGCGCGATCGATATTGGCGCGCAGCTCCGGTTTGTCGAGCTCGAGATTCGTATCGACATCGTTGAAGCCCGGCAGTTTCGCCGTGCGCGACACGAGCGTGTCAGCGTATTGCGCGAGCTGTTCGATCTCCGGACCGCGGATGACGAAGTTGATGTCGCTGCGCCCTCCCGGACCGAAATTGAATGACGGTGGATTGCGCGGCGCGACGCGGATCGGCGAGAACTTGCGCGTGCGCCGCCGCACTTCCTGCATCACGTCCTGCGCCGAATAGTTGCCGCGAAACGCGTTCCACGGCTTTCCGGTTTTCAGCGCGTTCCAGAATTTCGTGAAAGAGAGCGTGCGCTCCTCGTGCGGCGTGATGCGCACGTACGCGCTGCCGCTCGAGGTCGAGCTGAGAAAGCCGCCGCCGGCCGTGGAGAGCACGAGGCGCACGCCGCGCGTGGCCTGCAGTTCCTTTTCGATCGCGCTCATCGCCTCGTTCATCGCGGCCAGACTCGTTCCCTGCGGCGCGGTGATGCCGACGTCGAACTCCGCCTCGTCGACGTTCGTCGGGATGAACTCCTGCTTGACCGCTTTGTACAGCGGCACGCTCGTGAGAATGACCAGCAGGCCGGCGATGGCCACGAGCTTTCGCCGGCGCATCGAGAACGCGAGCATGCGTACGTACAGCTTGTCGATGCGGCCGTAGAAGCCGGCCCGCGAACCGTGTCCGCCGGCGGCGTCTTTGGCGCTCAGGAGGCGCGAGCTCATCATCGGCGTGAGCGTGAACGAGACCAGCAGCGAGACGAGGATCGCCACCGCGGCGGTGATGCCGAATTGGTAGAGGAAGCGGCCGGAGATGGACGACATGAACGACACCGGCAGGAAGATGACGACGAGTGAAAGCGTCGTCGCGAGCACGGCCAGGCCGATGTCTTTCGTCGCCGCGGCCGCCGCTTCCATCGGCGCCATCTTCTTTTCCTCGATGAAGCGGAAGATGTTTTCGAGCACGACGATGGCGTCGTCGATGACGATGCCGACCATCAGCACGAGCGCGAGCATGGTCACGCTGTTCAGCGTGAAATGGAGCGCCGCCATCATGCCGAACGTGGCGATGACCGATGCCGGAATGGCCACGCCGGCGATGACCGTGGAGCGCCACGAGCGCATGAAGATCAGAACGACGATGCAGGCGAGCAGCGAACCGAGCACGAGATGGACTTTGATCTCGTGCATGGCCGCCTCGATGTAGCGCGACTGATCGCGAATGATCTCGAGCTGGACGCCGGAGGGGAGCTGCGATTCGACGTTCGGCAGCGCGGCCTTGATGCCGTCGATGACGGCGATGGTGTTCGCTCCCGATTGCCGGCGCACCTCCAGCGTGACCGTCGGAACGCCATTGAGCCGGGCGATGCTGCGCTGTTCCTTCGTTCCATCTTCGACGCGGCCGATGTCGCGGATGCGAACCGGAACGGCGAGTGCGGATTGCGCGTCGTTCGTCGCGCGATCCGCGGAGGTCGCCTCGGGGTCTGCATTCCGCGTGGCGATGACGAGATCGTCGAACGCCTGCGGATCGGTGTAGCGCCCCATCGTGCGCAGCGTCAGCTCCTGCCGCGCCGTGGTGACGTTGCCGCCGGGGAGATCGGCGTTCTGGCGATCGAGCGCGTCGCGCACGGCGGTGATCGGCAGCTCGTACGCGGCCAGGCGATCGGCATCGACCCAGACGTTGATGGCGCGCTCCAGCCCACCGACGACGCGCACTTCGCCGACACCGCCGGTGCGCTCGAGCTGCACGCGCACCGTCTTGTCGGCCAGCTCGGTCAGCTCGCGCAACGTGCGCTCGCCCGACAACGCGATGGTGAGCACGGGGGAGCTGTCGTTATCGAATTTGGAGATGACCGGCGGCGTCGCATCCTCCGGCAGTCGATTGAGGATGGTGTTCACGCGGTCGCGCACGTCCTGCGTCGCGGTCTCGAGATTGCGATCGAGCTTGAAGGTGGCGGTCACGTTCGACGTGCCGGGCCCGGAGACGGAGCGCAGCTCGTCGATGCCGTCAACCGTGTTCACCACTTCTTCGACGCGCTGCGTGATCAGCGCTTCGACCTCTTCCGGTGCGGCGCCCGGCAGCGAGGTGCGAATGCTGACGGTCGGCAGATCGACCGACGGATAGCGATCGACGCCGAGGCGCGAGTAGCCGGCGGCGCCGACAACGACCAGCGCGAGCACGATCATCGACGCGAAGACGGGACGGCGAATGCAGATCTCGGCGAGCTTCTGCATCAGCGCGTCACCACGGACTGCCCGGAGCGAAGGTTGACCGGCTTCAACACCACTTCATCGCCGGCGGCGACGCCGCTCACGATTTCGATCACGCCGTTGACGCGACGTCCGGTCGTGACCGGCTGTTCCTTCGTCCTGCCGCGCTGCACGAGCATCACTTTTTCGATTCCGGCGAATGTGATGAGCGCGTCCTGCGGAATGACGAGTGACGCGGTGCTGGCATCGGTGATGATCGTGGCGCGCGCGAAAGAGCCGGCGCGCAGCGTGCCGTCGTTGCGGATGTCCGCTTCCATCTGCAGCACGCGCGTTCGTTCATTGATGGTGGGACTGAGTCGCGTGACGCGGCCGCTGTACGCGCCGGATGCGCCGTCGACGGTGAGCTGCACGGTCTGTCCGGTGCGAATTTTCGCGGCGTCGCGCTCCGGAACATCGGCGCGAAAGCGGAGCGGATCGACTCTCACGATCTCCGCGACCGGTGCTCCCGCGGCGAGATATTCACCGACGGAGGCGATCCGCTTTTCGACGACGCCATCGAACGACGCGACGACGACCGTGTCCGCGAGTTGCTGCCGCGCCAGCGCGACCTCGGCGCGTCTCTGCGTGGCCACCGCTTCGCGATTGCGGATCTCTTCGAGCGAATCCTGATAGCGACTCTCCGCGACGCGCGCCTGCGACTGCACCTGCTCGAAGTCGGCTTTCGACACGAGGCCTTCCTCGAGCAGCGCCGCATAGCGCGCGCGACTCGCTCGCGCTTCTTCGAGGACCGCGCGCGTCTCGCGCACGGGAGGCGTGTCCGCCGGATCGACCCGATCGCTCGCGCCGTCGGGAGAGAGTCCGAGCCGCACCCGCGCCTGGGCCAGCGCGGCGCCGGCCTGTTGCAGGCGAAAGTTGTAATCCGTCGGATCGATGCGCGCGATGACCTGCCCGCGCGTGACGCGGCTGCCGAGGTCGACGGCCATGCTCTGCACGCGTCCGGCGACCTTCACACCGGCGGTGGCGCGATCGAACGCATCGAGCGTTCCATTGACGAGCACGGAAGAGCCGAGCGCCCGCTCCTCGACACGCGCCGTGCGCACGGTCTTCGGTGCACCGTCGCGCTTCTTCTCCTGCGCGGCCGCCGACGAATCTGCGTCGCGACAGCCCACTGCCGAGACCAGCAAGACCACGAGCACGAAAATACGAGCCACCATTGAAGGTTGGTGTCGTAGCAAGAAGCCTGCTGTTCCGGCCGCAAGCGAGGTGAACGTGTCACGAATGGCACGTGGGTGTCATGAACTGCACGTGCGGCGGACCGTTGTTCGAATGCGTTTCATGAGAAACGCCGGCCGATCTAGCGGCGGACGAAGCGCCGCAGGCGCCCCGCTTCTGGCCGAGGCGCGGCGTCATACGACGCGAATATGGCGTTGTCGCGCGCCGCGAGAATCTGGATGCGACGCTGCGCGCCGACGCGCTCGTCGAGTTGAATGCGCGACTCGGGTAAGCCGCACCAGGCGAGGATCTCCTGCAGAACGTGCGGACTGGTCGGCAGCCAGGCGAGGCGATTCACTCCCGACATGACGTCCTGATCGCTCTCGAGATTGAGGATCAGCCCTTCATTGCGGCTCCACGTCGCGGCGGTATTGAACACGAGCAATTCTCTTGTGTGATCTGCCGCAATGCGCAGGCCGGCGACTGGATCCGGCAGGTGATAGAAAATCCCCTGGAACAGCGTAATGTCGAATGGCTCCAGATGGAGACCGGGGAGGTCTGCCAATGCGCACTGTGCAAATTCGATGTTCTGTGCGGGACGATGCGCACGAAGAAATTGCGCCTGCCGGATCCAATGATCGCGCGCATCGAATCCGAAGCCGCGACCGGCGCCGAGATCGGCGGCCGCGAACAAATACCCGCCGGCGTTGCACGCACAATCGAGCATCGACCGGCCGGCGAGTCCGGCTGGATAGACGTCGGCGAGCACGCGCGGCAGGATGCGGTCGGGACGGATGAGCGAGACCTCTCCGAACTCGGCGGAACGCTGGGGCGTACGCACGACGTCACCGGTGCGGATTCCGTCCGACACCTCGACGTCGTGGTGCCACGGTCCGAGGCGGGCAATCTCCGCGCGTAAGTCTGCAGTTCCGGGAACGATGTCTGTCATGCCTCGGCGCGGATCATACGTCGTCATGCAAACGCCGCCGAGACGCGAGACCGCTCATGCCACGACCTGGAATGCGGGTTTGTTGTCCGAGGTGAAATGACTACACGAACCATCGCCGATGTCGTCCACGCCACGCCGCAACTCGAAGGAGAGGGGATGATCGTCACGCGGCCGTTCCCGACGGCGCACCTCGATCATCTCGATCCGTTTCTGCTGCTCGATCGGATGGGGCCGGTGACGCATGGGCCGGGAGAGGCGAAGGGAGCGCCCGATCATCCGCATCGCGGCTTCGAGACCGTCACGTACATTCTCGAGGGAACGATCGAGCACGAGGACTCGCAGGGGAATCGCGGGCGCATCGGGGCCGGCGACGTGCAGTGGATGACGGCCGGTGCGGGCGTCATTCATTCGGAAATGCCGTCGGAAGAAATCCGTCGCGATGGCGGACGTCTGCACGGATTTCAACTGTGGGTGAACCTGCCGCGCCGCGACAAGATGGTGAAGCCGCGCTATCAGGAATTGCGCGCCGCCGAAATTCCGACCGCAACCAGCGAAGACGGACGCACCCGCGTCACCGTGATCGCAGGCGAATCGCTCGGCACGCATGCCTCGATCGACACGCGTACGCCGATTCTCTATCTCCACGTCCGCCTGCAGGCCGGCGCGCAATTCACGCAGTCGATCCCCGAGAATTACAACGCGTTCGCGTTCGTCATCGGCGGAGAGGCGACGTTCGGCGAGCGAACCGCGCGTGAGAACGACACGCTCTTCTGGAACCGCGATGGCGACGAGGTGACGATCTCTTCGCAGCGCGGTGCCGAGCTGCTGCTCATCGGAGGAGTGCCGCTGCACGAGCCGGTCGCGCGCTACGGGCCGTTCGTCATGAACACGCCGGGCGAGATCCGGCAGGCGATGATCGACTATCAGAACGGTACGTTCGGTCAGATTGCCGGATAACCCGCCGGCCGCTTTTATTTCCCGAGCGCGTCGCCCTCCTTCCCACTACAATTCGCGCGCCCCGACAATTTGAGAGAAGGAGAATCCATGCGACGACTGTCTGCCCTCGGTGTCCTTTGCCTGATCTCTGCCCTTCCATTATTCGCCGCGAAAACCACCTACGAGTATTACGCCGTTGGAAATCAGAATGACGTCACCACCACTACCACCGCCGGTACCGTCCTGATGGGCGGCGGCCTCGACGTCGATGCCGCGTTCCAGTGGATGATCGGAAAATCGGGAGGCGGCGACTTCGTGGTCATCCGCGCTACCGGCACCGATGCCTACAACCCCTACATCTACGGCCTCGGCACCGTCGATTCGGTGGAGACGCTGATCATCAAGTCGCGGACCGCCGCCGCCGATCCATTTGTCATTAATAAAATTCGTAATGCAGAAGCATTGTGGATTGCCGGTGGCGATCAGTCCGACTACATCAATTTCTGGAAGGGCACCCCGGTCGCGGATGCCATCAATTACGTGGCGAATACGAAGAAGGTGCCGGTGGGCGGCACCAGTGCCGGTCTGGCAGTCCTGGGACAATTCATCTACACCGGCGCGAGCGGTTCCGTCACCTCCAGCCAGGCACTCTCCGATCCCTATCATCGTTACGTAACGCTCGATCGCGATTTCGTGCAGATCGCGAACCTCGGCGGCGTGATCACCGATTCGCATTTCGTCACGCGCGATCGTCTCGGCCGCCTGGTGGCGTTCCTCGGCCGCATTGTGAAAGACGGCTGGGCCTCTTCGGTGCACGGTGTCGGAATTGACGAGGCGACGGCGCTGCTCGTGAATCCCGACGGTTCGTCGACACGTGTCGGCAGCGGCGCGGTCTATTTTCTATCCTCCAATGGCGTGCCGCAGGTATGCGTCGCCAAGACGGCTCTGACCTATACCGGTATTGCGGTCTATAAGATCAGCGGCAGCGCGACGTTCCATTTCGCACAATGGAGCGGCACGGGCGGCACGGCGTACACCGTCAGTGCAAACGCCGGCGCGCTCAGTTCGAGCAACGGTTCGATTTATTGATTCGCGATTGTGCAGCGCGCCCTTTGTGGCGCGCTGCACAATGCCTGCCGAGCTCATCCGTGATCCCTCTGCCGTGTTGGCCGGGCTCTTGCGATAGAGAATCGCGCCTTGGCCCGCAGTCGAAGTGATGCCGACCGCTCAGAATTGATCCTCATCGTGGCGCCGGTGGGCCGCGATTCGGAGCTGCTCTGTTCACAGCTCGCCGCACATGGCCTCGAGGGGCGCGAGTGCAGCGACATGCTGGAGCTCGCGGAGCTCCTGCCGCAGGGCGCCGGCGCGATCTTCGCGACCGAAGAGGCGCTGACGCCGAATGGTCTCGGCGATCTCAATCGCGCGCTGGCGAAACAGCCGCCGTGGTCGCAGATCCCGATCGTGATCTTCACCGGTACGATGACGGCCGGTCCGAAGCCGTTGCCGCCGGAGATCATGAAGCGGACGAACGTCACGCTCGTCGACCGTCCGGTGCGCATCCAGAGTCTCATCAGTGCCGCGCACTCGGCGCTGCGCGCGCGGGAGCGTCAATACGAGATTCGCGATCTGATGCGCGAGCTCGAAGAGCGCGTGCAGGAGCGGGATCGTTTTCTGGCGGTGCTCGGCCACGAGCTGCGCAATCCGCTCGGCGCGATTCTGCTGGCCGCGCAGATGCGCGACGACGACGGAAAGCTCGACGGCGATCATGCCGATCTGATCGAGCGGCAGTCGCGGCATCTCACGCGTCTCGTCAATGACCTGCTCGATCTCTCTCGCGTCGCCGCCGGCAAGATCGTGCTCAAGCAGCAGCCGGTCGATCTGCGCGATGTCGCGGCGGAAGCGCTGCGCGTGCTGCAGCCGGTCGGCGATGCGCAGCGCGTGGCCATCCAGCTGCAGCGTTGTGCAAGGCCGCTGATCGTGCGCGGCGATCCGGTTCGTCTCGATCAGATCGTTACGAACGTGCTCTCGAACGCGATCAAGTACACGCCGGAGGAAGGGCATGTGCGGGTCGTGCTCGCCGAGGAGGAAGGGTCGGCGGTGATCCGTGTGACGGATGACGGCGTCGGCATCGCGCCCGAGCGCATCGGTGTGATCTTCGAGCTGTTCGCGCAGGCGGAGAACGCAATCGGCCGCGCGCAGGGAGGCATGGGCATCGGCCTCGCGCTGGTGCGTAACCTGATGGAACTGCACGACGGCACGGTCGAAGCGAGGAGCGAAGGGATCGGCAAGGGGAGCGAGTTCCTGCTGCGTCTGCCGCTTGCGACGATCGACGAACAGCACGCCTTCCAGACGCCGCCTCGCGCGGAAGCACCGCCGGCGCAACTGCCGCCGCGCAAGATCGCCATCGTCGAAGACAACGCGGACGTTCGCGATCTCCTGCGGCTCAAGCTGAAGCGTCTCGGGCATGAGGTCGTCATCGCGCGCGACGGAGTCGAGGGAGTGCAGATCGTGATCGACGAGAAACCGGATCTCGCGCTCGTCGATCTCGGATTGCCGGGAATCGACGGTTACGCGGTAGCGCGCGAGGTGCGCGAGAAGCTCGGAGAAAATGTCGTGCTCGTGGCCGTCAGCGGCTTCGGGCAACCGGAGGACAAACGCCGCGCACTGGCCTCGGGATTTGACGAGCACATCACGAAACCGGCCGATGTGAAGGACATCGAAGGAGTTCTGCGGCGGTTTCCGCCGCGGAATTCATCACCAGACGCGAACGTCTAGTGAGACAAGTCCAATGTCTCGCTCCATCCTCGTGGTCGAAGACTATCCGGATCTCCGTACGGCCATCGTCGATGTGCTGTCGCGAAACGGATGTGTCTGTGATTGTGCCGACGCCGAAGCGGCGATCGACAAGCTGCGCACGAATCGTTATGAAGCCATTCTGATTGCGCCGCGGCTTTCGATCAGCGCCGATCCGGTGCTCGGCTATCTGCTCGCCAATCAACCGGGAGAGCTCGCGCACGTGGTGTTGATGACCAATCCCGGCGATGAGGAAGAATCGCCGGACGCGCGCTGTGGCGTGCTGGAGAAGCCGTTCAGCCGCGACGAGCTGCTGATGCGCATCGCCGCGGCGCGGTAAACGCGAGAGGTCGAAGCGTTTCCGCGAATGCGCGTTCAGGCGATACACGCCCACGTCTGGTTGAGGTCGATTTCGTTCACACCCTCCGGCCAGGCCGCGGCCGCGACGTAGTAGTACCCGTCTCCGGTACGGCGGATCTTCGAGTTCAGTTCCGTCACGCTGCGGCAGACATTGCGACGGCCGCGCACGGCCTCGCGCGTGACGATGTTTCCGGTGCGTTCGGCAATGCCGCTGAATACGCAGATTTCTTCGTAAAACTGGCTCAAGTGTTCACCTCGCCAATGCTCCTATTCACGATCGCTGCCGCTTTGCCGAACTCGGCGCGGCGAGATCCTTGCAAGGCCACCCGGCGAATTGAATGGAAGCCCAACAGATGTGCGTCCATGCATCCTGGTCGTCGACGATGATGAATCCATCCGCCGCTTGATCGTCACCTCGCTTCGCATCGAGGGTTACGAGCTGTCGGAAGCGCAGAATGGGCGGGAAGCGCTGCAGGCGATGCGCAGCGGGAGAGAAGACCTCGTGCTGCTCGATCTGATGATGCCGGAGGTCTCGGGATGGGACGTGCTGCGGGAACGCGACGCCAGCGCCGAGCTGCGCCGCATTCCGGTGATCGTCATCAGCGCGGCGCACACCGACAGTCGCGATCTGCTGCCGAACGTGTGCGCCACGCTCGCGAAACCGTTCGAGCTGGAGTCACTGCACGCGACGGTGCGGAACTGTCTCGGGAAACGGGAACGAGTCGGCTGAAAAAAAGGAGCGCCGGTTGCCCGGCGCTCCTCGCGCTGCATTACCAGATGCGGACGCGGTCTTCAGGCTTGACGTAGTTCGCGTCGCCTTCCTTCACGTCGAACGCTTCGTACCAGGCGTCGACATTGCGGAGGGGAGCGAACGCGCGGACCATGCCGGGGGAGTGCGAGTCGGTCATGACGAGCTGCTTGAGCGCTTCGTCGCGGACCATCGTGCGCCACACCTGGCCCCAGCCGAGGAAGACGCGCTGGTCGCCGGTGAAGCCGTCGATGACCGGGGCAGGCTGGCCGCCCAGCGACACGCGATACGCGTCGAGAGCCATGAGGATGCCGCCGAGATCGCCGATGTTCTCGCCCATGGTCTGTTTGCCGATGATGTGAACGTCGGGTGCCTGCGGAAGCTTGAAGCCTTCGTACTGCGCGCCGAGTTTCGCGGCCTGCGCTTCGAACTTCGTGGCGTCGTCGGCGGCCCACCAGTCGCGCAGCACGCCGTCACCGTCGGACTTGCGCCCCTGATCGTCGAATCCGTGCGTGATCTCGTGGCCGATGACGCCGCCGATGGCGCCGTAATTCACGGCCGGATCGGCTTTCGGATCGAAGAACGGCGGCTGCAGAATCGCGGCGGGGAAGACGATCTCATTCTTCGAAGACGAGTAGTAGGCGTTGACGGTCTGCGGCGTCATGCCCCATTCGTCGTCATCGGTTTTCTTGCCGATGCGGGCGACGTTGAAGTCCCAGCGGAACTTGCTGGCGCGCTCCGCGTTGCCGACCAGGTCGCCTTCCTTGATGGTGAGCTTGGCGTAGTCGCGCCACTTCACCGGGTAGCCGATCTTGACATTGAATTTGGCGAGCTTCTCGAGCGCTTTGGTCTTCGTCTCGGGACCCATCCACTCGAGTTTCTCGATGCGGCCCTTCATCGCCACGCGCAGATCGGAGACGAGCTTCTCCATCTTCGCTTTCGATTCGGGCGGGAAGTACTCGGCCACGTAGGTGCGGCCGATCGCTTCGCCGAGGGCACCTTCGGATGCGGCGATGGCGCGCTTCCAGCGCGGGCGCTGCTGCTGGGCGCCGTTGAGGAACTTCGAACGGAACTCCCACTCGGCGTCGACGAAGCGCTTCGAGAGCAGCGGCGCGGCGTCGTCGGCGATGTGGAACGCCTGCCACGCCTGGAGCGTGGTCACCGGCGTGTCGCCGTAGATCTTCGCGAGCTTCGGCAGGGCGGTGTTCTGACGCACGACCGCGCGCTCGACTTTGTTGATGCCCGCTTCAGTGAAGAACGCGGTCCAGGGGAAGCCCGGCGCATTTTTCTCGAGCTCGGCGAGCGTGGTGGGGTTATAGGTTTTGTCGCGATCGCGGCTTTCCGCGCGCGTCCAGTGCGCCTCGGCGATCTTCGTCTCGAGGGCCACGATCTCCGCGGCGTTCTTCTCCGGCTCTTCCCATCCGGCCAGACGCAGCATGTCCGCGACGTACTGCTGGTACCGCTCGCGCTGCGGCTTGAAGTTGTCGCGAAGGTAATACTCGCGATCGGGAAGACCGAGACCCGATTGCGAGAGATAGAGCGCGTACTGCTCCGGATTCTTCGCGTCGTCGGAGACGCCGGTGCCGAACAAAGCACTGCCGAAGCCGGCCGGCGTGCGGCCCATCAGCTTCGCGACATCTTCATGCGTCTTCGCCTTCTTCACCGCATCGAGGTACGGCTGAATCGGCTTCGCGTCGAGCTTCTCCGCGGTCGCATCATCGAGATACGCGCGGTAGAACGCGGCGACCTTCGCCTCGTCCGAGCCGGCCTTCAGATTCTTATCGGCGGCCCACTTGTCGACGATCGCGCGCACGCGTGCCTCGGAGAGGTCGCGCAGCAGATTGAACGCGCCCCAGCGCGTTTCGTCGGCAGGGATCTGCGTCGTCGCGGCCCACTGGCCGTTGACGAATTTGAAGAAGTCGTCGCCCGGCCTGGCGGTGCGATCCATGCCCGCGAGGTCGACGCCCCACGTGCCATACCGCGGCGCAACCGTCGCGGAAGGGGTGGGAGTGGTGGTGGTGATGGTGGCCTTCGCGTCGTTGTCCGCACCGAACGCGGACAACGCGAGTACAGCAGTGACTGCAATCGCGGCTACTCTCGAGCTCATTCGTCTCTCTTTCGTTGAATGAAATTCACCATGCTGGGACTTTCCAGGAAGGTGCGATCTTCCGTCACAAACGACCCCGCGAGAGACGAATATTCACGGCCCCGTCGCATCTGTCACACCAACGCAACAGGTGGGCTGCGGTCGTCGTTGTGGTGGAGGGGATCCCGTGCTGACGCACGGGATGACATGAAAGCACTGTGTCATCCCGTGCGTAAGCACGGGATCCTCCACGCAAGAACCCGAACACGCGGGGGGCGTGCGGGTCACCCAAACCATCACGACATCGCACGTAACGCAAACGCCGCGAGAAGTGCGCTCAGCGCGAGCAAAGCCCACATGCCGAGGGTGGGGACGTTTTCGCCGGCGATGGCGGGGGTGATTGTGGTGGTGGTTGGGTCGGTTCCGCCGCCGGCGGCGGGGTCGTCGGTCGAGAGGGCGGTGAAGTTCGAGCCGCTGACGGTGCCCTGGTTTCGAATGGTGGTCGTGTTGTGCGGCAGCGGATTATCGATCACGACGTCGAACGTGATGGTCACGCTCTGGCTCGCGTTCAGCGTTCCGACATTCACCGCGACGCTCGTATCGCCGCCGCTGTTGCCGGTCGTGACGGTGCCGCTGCTCGTGGTGACGGAACCGGAGACGAGCGTGGTGTTCGCATCCGGTGTGTCGGTGAAGACGACATTCGTCGCGGCGGTGTTGCCGCTGTTCGCGATCGTGATCGTGTAGCGGATCGTGTCGCCCGGATCGAACTGGCTGTCGTGGTCGACGTCGTTCTGCAGCGCATCGTTCTTCGACGCCGTCACGATCGGTGCGGCTACGACCGGAGTGAGCGTCGGATCGGACGGGCCGGCGGCGTCGGGATCGTCGGTGCTCGACGTCGGGACGTTCGTACCGCTGAGCATTCCCTGATTCGCAACGGTGGTCGTGCCGACGGGGAGCGGATCATTGATGGTCACGTCGAATTCGATCGTCACCGTTGCCGACGGAGCGATCGTGCCGATGCTCACGCTGAAGCTCGTCGGCGTGGTGCTGACCGCGCCGGCGGAACTCGTAACCGAAGCGGTTACGAGTTCCGTGTTCGCGTCCGGCGTGTCGTCGAAGACGACGCCGGTAGCCGCGCCGTTACCGCTGTTCGTGATCGCGATCGTGTAATGAATCGTGTCGCCGCTGCGCGCGTCCGTCTTCGTTGCGGAGAGAGTGGCCGCGAGCGGCGTGACCGTCGGATCAACGCTGCCGCCGGCATCGGGATCGTCGGTGCTCACGGTCGTGAAGTTGGAGCCGCTCACGCTTCCCTGATTCGAGATGCTGGTCGCGGAACCTGTGATCGTCACGTCGAAGCCGATGGTCACGCTGGCGGATGGATTGATCGTGCCGATGTTGACGCTCACCGTCGTCGTATCGCTGGTGATGGTGCCGGCGGACGTCGTCACCGAGCCGCTGACGATGGTCGTGTTCGCATCGGGCGTGTCGTTGAAGACGACATCCGACGCCGGACCGGTGCCGTCGTTGGTGATGGTGATCGTGTAATGAATGGTGTTGCCCGACAGCGAGTCGGTTTTCGTGGCGGTGATCGACGGTGCCGGCACGACGCCGAAGTAGTGGCTCGCATCGCTGTCGGAGAACGCGCCGTAGGTGGCCGACGTCGCATCGACGGTGCCGACATTCGCGTACTGGCCGGCGATCGCCACTCCCGAGGCGGTGCAGGTCATCGAGAGGCCGGCATCGAGCGTGTTCGCGGGACAGGTGACGGTCACGCCCTGATCGTCCGTGACGGTGATGCCGGTGAGCGTTTCGGGGGCGTGACTGGTGAGGACGTAAGTCCAGTTCACGGTCGAGCCGATCGCGACGGTCGGACCGGGTGCGGCGTCGGCATCGATGCCGTTCGTCAATTTCTCGATCGTGATCAGGTCGCCGAGGTAGTAGCTCGTATCGGAGACGGAGATCACGCCGCCGGCAGGAAGTTGTGCGGTGACGGTGCCGACGTTCGCGTAGAGCCCGGGCTGCGCGAGACCGGTGGCGCTGCACGTCATCGAGGCGCCGGCATTGAGCGTCGTCGCAGGACAGCTCACCGTCGCGCCCTGATCGTCGACGACGTTCACGTTCGTCACGCCGGCCGGACCGGGATTCTCGATTTCGTAGGTCCAGGTGATCGGCGTTCCTTCGGTGTAGCGAGGACCGGGCGCGCTCGCGACGTCGAGTCCATTCGTGAACTTGTCGAAGCGGAGCGTCTGCCCGAAGTAGTGGCTGGGGTCGGAAGCACTCACGCTGGTGAGGCTCACCGCGAGCGTGGCCGTGACCGTGCCGGTGTTCGCGTACTGGCCGGCCACCGCGGTTCCGGAGCCGGTGCAGGTCATCGACTGCCCCGGCGCGAGCGTCGTGGCGGGGCAGTTGACGGTGACACCCTGATCGTCGGCGACGGCGATGTCCTGCAGCGCTTCGCTGCCGACATTCGTGATCACGTACGTCCACGTCACCGTGCTGCCGGCCGGCACGTACGGACCGGGAGGGGTGTCGGCGTCGAAGCCGTTCGTCCGTTTCTCGAACGTGAGCGTCGGCGCCGCCTCGCCGAAGTAGTGACTCGGATCGCTGTCGGTGACGGTGCTGCTGTCGGCGAGTTGCCCGGTGACCGTGCCGATGTTCGCGTACTGCCCCGCGACCGCGGTTCCGGACGCGGTGCACGTCATCGCGAGCCCTGCATCGAGTGTCGTCTGCGGGCAAGTGACGGTCACGCCCTGATCGTCGGTCACCGCGAGATTCATCAACTCGCGTGAGCCGGTGTTCGTGACGACGTAGGTCCACGTGACCGGAGCACCGACGGTCACGAGCGGTCCCGGCGCGGCGTCGGCGTCGAAGCCGTTCGTGTATTTCTTGATCTCGACCTCATTCTGCGCGGCGGCGGTGAAGGCGAGCAGCGCGACGAAAGCGAGAGCGAAGGAGCGAACGGCCGGTTTCATGGTTCGCACGATAGTCCCACTTCGCGTGTTTCTGGAATGTCATTCTTTACGTAATGAAAAGCGAACCCGACGTCAGTGCGGATTGTCGGAAGGAGGGCGGGCACGCTCCGCGCAGTTCCTTCCCGGCCGAGGAGAACGATTCCATGGCCATGACGAGAGGGCGCGGGAAGACGTCGGCGACGGTGGCGAAGCAGCGGAAAGTGCAGCGCGAGATCGACGCGGCGGAGAAGAAGAGCCCGCCGAAAAAGCCGGCGAAGAAAGCGATTCAGGCGGGGGCGCGCAAGCAGCCGGAGCCGCCGATGCCGAAGCAGCATCAGGAGAAGCCGGGCATCGAGGCGAAGCTGCGACCGCGGCCGCAGTTCCGCAATCCCGAATATCTCGGCAGCGGCAAGCTCGAAGGACACGTCGCGCTGATCACCGGCGGCGACTCCGGCATCGGCCGCGCCGTGGCGGTGCTGTTCGCGCGCGAAGGCGCCGACGTGGCGATCGTCTATCTCGACGTCGAGCAGGTCGATGCGGAAGAGACCAAGCGCGTGATCGAAGAAGAGGAAGGGCAGAGCTGTCTGCTCCTGCCGGGCGATGTGAAGAGCGCGGCGTTCTGCGAAGCAGCGGTGCAGCGCGTGGTCGAGACCTTCGGCGGGCTGGACATCCTCGTCAACAATGCGGCATTTCAGGAACACGCGCAGAGCCTCGAGGAGATCACCGACGAGCATTTCGATCTGACGTTCCGCACGAACATCTACGGTTACTTCTTCATGACCAGGGCGGCGTTGCCGCACCTCGGCGAAGGAAGCGCGATCATCAACTGCGGCTCGGAGACCGGCCTGTACGGCAACAAGATCCTGCTCGACTACTCCGCGACCAAGGGGGCCATTCACGCGTTCACGAAATCGCTGGCGACGAACCTCGCGCCGAAAGGGATTCGGGTGAACGCCGTGGCGCCGGGGCCGGTGTGGACCCCGCTCAATCCCGCCGATCAGCCGAAGACGAAGATCTCGGAATTCGGCAGCAGCACATCGATGAAGCGGCCGGCGCAGCCGGAGGAGATCGCACCCGCGTTCGTGTTTCTCGCGGCGCCGGTCTGCTCGAGCTACATCACCGGCATCGTGCTGCCGGTGATGGGTGGCGTGATCGGAGGAACCGAGTCATAAGATGCGGTCATGAAACGACCGTACGTGATCTGTCACATGGCGCCGTCGCTCGACGGCCGCATCGTCACCACGCATTGGGAAAACACCGGCGCCGTCACGAAAGAATATGAACGCACCGCGTCGACGCTGAAGGGTGACGCGTGGATCATCGGCCGCGTTTCGATGGAGCCGTATGCGGGGAAGACGCGCGTGCCGCGGCGGAAGGTTGAGCCGATTCCGCGCGAAGACTTCATCGCCGGGAAAGCGGATTCGTATGCGATCGCGATCGATCCGTCCGGGAAGCTGACGTGGACGAGCGACAACGTCGACGGCGAGCACTTCATCACCATCCTCACCGAAGCGGTATCGGATGCGTATCTCGCGTTTCTGCGTGAGCAGGGGGTGTCGTATCTCTTCGCCGGCAAAACGAAGATCGATCTGAAGAAGGCGCTGGAGAAGCTGGCCGCGCGCTTTCGCATTCGCCGGCTGCTGCTCGAAGGAGGCGGCGCGATCAACGGCTCGTTTCTCGCGGCCGATCTGATCGACGAGTTGAGCATCCTCCTCGTGCCGGTGGCCGATGGCGCGGTCGGGATCCCGACGCTTTTCGATGCGAAGCGGAAGAAGAGCGTCGCGCGCAAACTGAAATTGCTCTCGGTGGAGAAAGTGCGCGGCGATGTGGTGTGGTTGAGGTACAAAATCGTCCGTTAGATGGAAATCTTCGAGATCGTCATCGCCCTCCTTCTCGGCGGCGCCGGACTCGCCGCGCTCGCGCGTCGCATCGCCACTCCGTATCCGGCGCTCGTCGCGGTGGCCGGTGCGGCGCTGGCACTGATTCCGCGCGTTCCGACGGTGATGCTCGATCCCGAGCTGGCACTGGCGCTCTTCGTCGCGCCGGTGCTGCTCGATGCGGCGTTCGATGCGCCGCAGCGCGATCTGCGCGCGAACTGGCGGCCGGTCGTCAGTCTCGCTCTCGGCGCGGTCGTGTTGACCGTGGCGGTCGTGGCGGTGGTGGCGAAGTGGCTCGCGCCCGAGATTCCGTGGGCCGCCGCCATCGCGCTCGGCGCAATCGTCGCGCCGCCCGATGCCGCGGCCGCAACCGCGGTGCTCAAACAACTGCGGCCGCCGCATCGGCTGCTGGTGATTCTCGAAGGGGAGAGTCTCTTCAACGACGCGAGTGCGCTGCTCATCTATCGCATCGCCGTCGGCGCGACGCTGACCGGACTCCTCTCCGGCTGGAGTCTTCTGCCGACCGTCGTGTTCGTGACGGTGGGGAGCGTCCTCCTCGGCTACGTGTTGTCGTTCGTGATCATCAGCGTCACTCGCCGGATCGAAGACGTGGCGACGGCCGTCATCGTGCAGTTCTGCACGACGTTCGCGGTGTGGCTGCTCGCGGAGCGCCTGCACCTCTCGGGCATCCTGACGATGGTCGTCTACGCGATGGCGGTGTCGCGCCGCTCGGCCACGCTCACGCCGGCGCGCATTCGCATTCCGTCGTACGCGGTGTGGGAAGTGGCGGTGTTCGTGTTGAACGTGCTGGCGTTCATCCTGGTCGGCTTTCAACTGCGACTGATCGTGACGCGGCTGCAGCGGAGCGAGTGGGTGGAGTACGGCCTCGTGGCGGGCGCGGTGACGCTGGCGACGATTCTCGCGCGCATCGCCTGGGTGAAAGGCGTGTCGCGGGTGAGCCGCTGGTGGTGCCGCTCGCGAAACGCCGAGGGCGTGGGACTCGATTCGAAGGGGGCGACGGTGGTCGGCTGGTGCGGGATGCGCGGCACCGTCACGCTCGCGGCCGCGCTGGCGTTGCCGGCGCAGTTTCCGTTTCGCGCGCTCATTCTCATGACCTCGTTCGCGGTGGTGCTCGGCACGCTGGTGGTGCAGGGGATGACGCTGCGTCCTCTCCTCAAACTGCTGCAGCTCGAAGATGACGGCGAGGTCGAGCACGAGGTGCGGCTGGCGCGCGTCGAGACGTTGCGCGCCGCGCTGCACGCGAGCGAGAACTGCGAGCAGGCCGATACGGCGGAGCTGGTGCGGCGGCGCTATCAACTGCTGCTCCGCCGCGCGGAGCTGGAGCTCGCGCAACGAAAGGATCTCGGCGGCGATGGCGACGGCGAATCGAGCGAGGTGTGGCGTGCGCTCACCTCCGACGCGGTCGTCATCCGCATCGCCACTGCCGCGGAGCGGAGGAAGCTCGTCGATCTGCGCGACCGGGGAACGATCGGTGATACGGCGTTCCAGCAGGTCGAGCAGGAGCTCGACTGGGAAGAGCTCGACTTGCAGCAGATGGTCCGGGCGTAGCCAGACGGCCCCGGCGCTTTCGCATCGGGAATCGCGATTGCAGAGCACGGTCGGTCGGTGGGCCAGACGACGATCACGTGCGCCGATTGCGGGAGTACGCAGGCGATTCCCTCGCTGCCGCCGCATGGCAGCGCGAGATGTCACCGTTGTGGCCGTCTCCTCGCGAGGCGCACCGCATCGACGAGCGATCTGACGCTCGCGTGTGCCATCGCGATCTTCGTGCTCCTGCCGCCCGCGATCTTCATGCCGCTGATGGACTCGACCATCCGCAACCTCGTCTTCGAAGAAAGCAAGCTGGTCTCGAGCGTCGGCACGATCTATCGCGAGGTGTGGTTTCCGTTCGCGTTCGGCTTCCTCTTTTTCGCGTTTCTCTTTCCGGCGATGCGCGCGTCGTTTCTGATCGTGGTGCTGGCCTCGCTGAAGCTCGGGCGGCGCGTGTGGCAGCGCGGCCGGATCTTCCGCTGGTCCGAGGAGTTGAAGGTGTGGAGCATGACCGACGTGGTCGTGTTCGCGGGAGCGGTGGCGTATTTCCGCGCCGCGATTCCGGCCGACGTGTCGGTGCGCATCGGCGCGTGGGCGTATGTCGCGGTCGCGATTCTCGCGTTCATCGGCGACCGCGCGCTCGATCGTCGCGCCGTATGGAACGCCATCTATCCCGATCGCGTGACGGACGCCTCGCGGCATCTCGCATCGTGTGACGTCTGCGAGCTGGCGGTGGCGACGCGGCGTCCGGGCGATCACTGTCCGCGTTGCGGCAGCCGTCTCGATCGTCCGATCGCGCCGCGCTTCGTGCCCGCTGCCGCCGCGGTCGCGGGCTCGATTCCGCTCTGTCTCCCGGCCTACGCCGCCTCCGTGATGGTCAACGATCAACTCACCGGCGTGCTCGAGCACACCGTCGTCGGCACCGTGCAGCTGCTCGCCGATCACGGCTACTGGCAGATCGCGGTGATCGTGCTGATCGCCGGCATCGTCATTCCGGTGGTCGTGCTGATCGGCATCGCCTGGCTGCTGTTTCGCGTGCGCTTTCCTCGGGAGAAAGGGCTGGTGCTGCGCACGCGCGTCTATCGCGTGCTGAATCGACTGGTGCGCTGGCCGATGGTCATCCCCTTCATCGCCGCTCTGGCCGCGCCGATCGTCGATTTTCGCGGCATCGACGACATCGTCGCCGGCCCGGGAGCGACTCCTCTCTTTCTGCTGATCGCGCTGCTGATGTTTGCAGTGCGGATGTTCGAGCCGCGGCTGATGTGGAAGGCCGCCGGAGAGACCGTATGAGTGAGTACGACGACAACGATCGCAGACGTGGAACGGGCAGCGATCGCAGAGGCGAAGCGGAGCCGGAGGCGAGCGTCCGCGTCGCGAAGTGGGGACCGTGGATCTGGATCGTGCCGGCGCTGGCGATCTTCTTCGCCGGCTATCTCGTGGTGCGTTACGGATTTTTCGGGGGCGGCGATGTGACCGTCCGCTTCTCCGAGGCGCATGGTCTCGATCGCTACTCCCCTGTGCGTTTTCGCGGTGCGAAGGTCGGGACCGTGCAGAAAATCACCATCGATGAAGACGGGCAGTCGGTGCTCGTGCGCATCTCGATGGATGCGTCGATGAATTACGCGCTGCGCAAAGGGACGCGCTTCTGGATCGTCGAGCCGGGACTCGAAGGGGGCGGCCTCGGAGGATTGCTTTCCGGAACGTACGTCGGCATTGCGCCCGGCGAGGGAGACGAGACGCGCGAGTTCACCGGACAGGAGTACGCGCCGGTGCTCAGCGCGTCCGAGCCCGGCAAGACCGTGATACTCGAAGCGCACGGCCTCGGTGCGGTGAGCGTCGGCTCGCCGATGCAGTACCAGGGGATGCGTGTCGGCCGTGTGCTCGGATCCGAATACGACGAGAAGCGCGGCGTCACGCTCGTGCACGCATTCGTCGTGCGCCGGTTCGCCGACAGCGTGCGCCAGAGCACGCGCTTCTATCGCGGCGGCGGCCTGAATCTCTCCGTCGGCGGCGGTGGCGTTTCCGTGGCCGGTGCATCGCTCGGAACGTTGCTCACACCGCCGATCTCGTTTTACACACCGGAGATTCTCGCGGGTGCGCCGGCCGCGCCGAACACGCACTTCACGCTGTTCGAGAGTGAAGCGGCGGCGATCGCCTCGGCCGATGGTCCGCACGTCACGTATCTCACGTATTTCCCCGGACCGATCTCGGGACTGAAGCCGGGCACGCCGGTGACGATGAAAGGCGTGCAGGTCGGCCGCGTGCGCGACGTCCGCCTGCGCTACGTCGATGCCACCGCGTCACTCGAAACGCCGGTGATGCTCGAAGTCGATCCGCGGCTGCTGGAGATCGATCTCGATGCGATGTCGTCGCGTGCGGAAGTGCGCGCGCGGATGGACGGCGTGGTCGCGCGACTGGTGAACAAAGGGATGCGCGCGAATCTCGCGACCAGTCTCGTGCTGCCTGGCGCGAGCGCGGTGACGCTCGACTTCATGGCCCAGCCGGGCACCGGACGCCTCGTCACGTCGAGCGATCCGCCGATCATTCCGGCCGCGGCGGCGGGACGCGGTCTGGACGACACGCTCGCGGCGATCAACGACGTGGCGAACACGGTGCGCGGTCTGCCGCTTCGCGAGATCGCATCGAACCTGCGCAGCACCTCGGCGCGGCTCAATCGACTCGTGAGCGATCCGGCGCTCGAGCAGAGTCTGCAGCGTTTGAACCGATCGCTCGCGGAAGTGGAGCGCATCACGAAGATCACCGGGGAGAACGTCGGACCGATCGTCGAGAGTCTGCGCAACGCCGCCGATTCCGCCGAGGCCGCCGCGAAGAGCGCGCAGGGATTGCTCGGCACGCAGCAGAAACAGAACTACGACGTGGCGGAGCTCATTCGCGAGCTGACGCGCGCGGCGGAGGCGGTGCGCGCACTGGCGTCGTACCTCACCGAGAATCCCGACGCGCTTTTGAAGGGGAGACCGAAATGAGACGGCTGTTCGTCTTCGCGCTGCTGCTGGTGAGCGGTTGCGGATTTTTCTCTCGCACGAAGAACACGTTCTATTCGCTGGAGCCGGTGCCGGGCGCGCGCGTCGCGAAGTCAGGCACGCCGATCGGAATCGAAGGGCTGGAACTGCCACCCGGTCTCGATCGCCGCGACATCGTCGTGCGCGATGCGAATCACAAAGTCGATCTGCGCGGCACGAATCAATGGACCGCGCCGCTCGAAGAGATGGTCCTGCACACGCTCGCGTTCAATCTCGGCAATCGCCTGCCCGAAGGGATGGTCGTGTTGCCGGGACAGGCCAAACCGCCGGCGATGCGCTCGATCTACATCACGATGGGCGAGCTCGCGCCGGGGCCGGAGCCGACGTTCGTGCTCGATGCGCAGTGGACGGTGGATGGCCGCGCGACGCACGAACGCATCGAAGTCCCGATGCCGTCGCTCGACTCGGAACAGGTCGTGGTGGCGATGAACACGGCGCTGGGGATGCTGGCCGATCGAATCGCCAACGGCACGTGATGGAGCGCCGGTTCTCCGGCGCTCCATCGGGTTCTTCATTTCCTGACCGGGTTCGTGACGAACAGCTTTGCGAACGCGCCGGTTGCCTGACCGAGAACCGCGTCCGCGGCGGCGGTGTAGGCTTCGTTGGTCGTCTTCGCGACTTTCTTCCACTTCCTGGTTTTGTTGTCGGCGCCGGAGAGGGCGAGGACGGTGCCGGTCTTTTCGTTGACGGCGAAGAGCTCGGCGAATTCGATGTCGGTGTCGAGCGCTTTGGTCAGCGAGAGTGCGCCGTCATCGCCTTTCGAGACGATGCCGCCGTAGCGGACTTCTTCGGCGCGGACGACGCGCGTGTAGAACGCGGGGACCGACATCGCGAGCGATGCGCCGACTTCGGCGGTGCGGCGGATCAGGCCGCTCTTGTTGCCGCTCGATTCCATGTGTGCGAAGTCGATGACCACCATCGGTGCGACGCAGATCGTGCCTTTCAGTGCGGCCGCCTGCTTGTTGAAGGCGCGCATGTTCTTCTGTCCGAGGCCGGCGTCGCCCCACGAGTCGCCGATCTGCCACCACAGCGGCATGCCGGTCGGCGCGAACGCTTTTCCTTTGAGCAGCCCGACGTCGACGGCCATCGGTGTCGGCGCGGTCTTGAACTCGGTGTACGTCGGCTGCAGTTCTTCGAGCGTGACCACTTCGCGGCCGGCCGCCTTGAGCTGGTCGACGAAACGCTGATAGGCGCGATCGGTGATGGCCTGCATCGTCGCGTCATCGACGCCCTGCAGATCGACTTCCATCTTCGCGCGCGAGGACCCGCGCTCGACTCCGCCCGGCAGGTACGTCGCGCCGGTGAACGCGCGCGCCTCGTTGTGCGTGACGAAGACGACGCGGAAGCCACCGATGGCGACGCGGTTGCTCTTCGCGAATGCGGTGACGGTTTTCGCGCCGAACGTGCCGCCCATCTTGCCGTCGAACCACTCGGCGGGATTGAGGTCGGGCAGGGTGACGGATTCATTGTCGGCGTAGAGGGGCAGACTCATCGCTGCGAATGCGCAGACGACGAGCAAAGACTTGAGTGCTCTCATCGTTCTCTCCAGGCAGGTTGACCTTTACTGAAGATCGCGCAGGGCCGGTGCAAAGTCCCTCACCGGCGCGCCGAGGGAAACGAACAGCAGCGCCACCAGTACGATCGCCGCGAGCGCCGGAAACGCGTCGCCGATGCGCGCGTACAGCGTCGGCGCACCGGCGCGCGGCACGTGTGCACGCATCACGCGCGCACCGGCGAAGAAGTCCGCCGAGGCCTGCACGCGGCCGAAACGATCGACGGCCAGCGAAAGCCCGTTGCTCGTCGAGCGCACGAGCGAGAACCCCTGCTCGACGGCGCGGAACGCGGCCATGCGCGCATGCAGCGGCGTGATCTCCCGCCAGTCATCGGCCGGAACGAGCAGGATGTCCGCGCGGGTCTGCCGAAGGAGTCGCGGGAAATCCATGTCGAAGCAGATCGCCGTCCCGATGCGGCCATACGGTGTCGGTGCCACCGGAATGCGGCCATCGCCCGGGATGCACGCTTCCATCCCCGGCACCGGTCGCGCCTTGCGATACGTCCAGATCTCGCGGCCCTGCGGATCGACGAGCACATTCTTGTTTTCGAACGTCGCACTGCCGCGCGCGTCGAGCGTGAGGAACGCCGCCAGGACGTACGTTCGCGTGCGTCGTGCGACGCCGGCCACGCGCGCGCGCAGCGCCGCCTCATCGCTCCGCTCGACGATGCCTGCGCCTTCGGACCAGACCACCACCTTTGCACCGTTCCGGGCTTCCGTCTCGGTGGCGTTCAGGAGCTCGGTGTCGATGGCCGCGGCGCGCGTGCGGAAGGCGGTCCAGCCATCCGTCCCGAGAGGCTGCCGCTTGCGGACGCTCTGCAGCGCCGCGTGAATCGGTGCGTTCGTCGCATCGCCGCGGACCGTGTAGGTCGGGATGCGCGGCGTGATCGCGGCGATGCGCACGAGCTCTCCGTCGCCGTTGCCGCGGCGGATGAAGCCGAAGCCGGCGATCGCGAGCAGCAGGACGCCGTAACCGACGTATGCCGCATGCGACCGCGAATGCAGCACCGACGCGAACGCGGTCACGACGAACGTGATCCCGGCGATGCCGGTCAGCGATGCGACCTGCACGAGCGGCGTCACCGCGAACTGCGTGTACGCGACGGCGCCCCACGTGCTGAAGGGGCTGCAGAGCATGGTGACGGTTTCGAGGGTCACGAAGGCGCAGGGAAAAACGAGTGCGCCGAGCAACGGATGCAGGCGGGGTGCGAGCGCGCGATCGACGAGATATGGCGTGAGGGCGATCAATCCGAAGACGATCGAGGCGAGAACGTAGGGAATGCCGCGCAGCGGAAAGACGGTGTGCCACCAGCAGAGAGCAGCGATGGTGGTGGCGATCCAGCCGCCGAGGAAGGCGCGCTTCCTCGCGGTGCGCATGTACCCGAGGAGCAGCGCCGGAGCGAGGAACGCGGCGACGGCGAAGCTCCATCGGCCGTTGGAGAACGGCAGCGTGGCCAGAGCGAGCAGCCAGTAGGCGAGTGCGGGCATCGATGGATTACGCGCCGCCCGCGCGATCGGATTTCAGCCCGCGTTCGTGCTGTCGTAGCCGTCGCGTTTCTCGATCACGCTCGGCAGGAAGAGCAGCGCGGCGGCGATGAACACCATGGCGATCGGCGTGCCGATCGGAACGCCGGTCGGATTGTCCTTGTGCTGCTTGAACTTCATGACCGCGCCGATGGAGAACGCGAGACCGGCCACATAGCTCCCGGCGGTGACGAGTTTGGTGAGGTTCGTCAGGCTTTCGGAGATCGATTCGGCCATTTCGCCGACGGAGATCGGATCTGTTGTGCTCATGGCGCCATCGTAGCGCGACTCCGCCCTTCCTGCATGACGGACATCAGTCGGTGAGCTCGTGAATCGGAGTGGTCGTGTCGAGGAAGATCACGGCATCGAACGCGTGGCGATTCCTCACGAATCCGCATGTCACGAGTGTAGCGGCAATACAATCTCGTTCATGCCCGACATCCCGCCATTTCTCTACGGCACCGCGTGGAAGGAAGATCAGACGGAGCGTTTGACGCGCCTGGCGATCGACAACGGCTTCCGCGGCATCGATACGGCCAATCAGCGCAAGCATTACTTCGAGGCCGCCGTCGGCGCGGGCATCGCCTCGGCGATCGCGGACGGCGTCGTGCGGCGCGACGAGTTGTTCCTGCAGACGAAGTTCACTTCCCGATCGGGACAGGATCACCGCCTTCCGTACGATCCGAACGCGAGTCTCACGAAGCAGGTGCAGCAATCCTTCGCCAGCTCGCTCGAACATCTGCGCGTCGATACGCTCGATTCCTATGTACTGCACGGTCCATCGCGCAGTCGCGGTCTCGGCAGCGAGGATCATGAGTCGTGGGAAGCGATGGAAGATCTGCACGCCGCGGGGAAGACGCGCTTTCTCGGCGTGAGCAACGTGACGATCGATCAGCTCGAAGCGCTCGTGACCACCGCGCGCACGCCGCCGATGTTCGTGCAGAACCGCTGCTACGCCCGCACGCGCTGGGATGCCGAGATCCGCGCGTTCTGCAGAAAGCGCGGGATCATCTATCAGGGCTTTTCGCTGCTGACGGCGAACATCGCCGAACTGCGCGGCCAGGCATTTCGCGACATCGTCGCGCGCGTGAAGCGCACGCCCGCGCAGATCGTTTTCCGCTTCGCCATTCAGGTGGGCATGCTGCCCCTCACCGGAACGACCGATGAGGAGCACATGCGCGAGGACCTCGATGTCTTCGGCTGGGAGCTGAGCGCCGAGGAGGTGCGGGCCATCGAGATGGTGTCAGTTGGCTGAAGGCGCGGCCACGCTCCACCACAACGCGTTGAACACGAGCGGGAACGTCGCGTGCGTCTGTCCGCGATGCTGCGGACGGAAGCCGTAGAGAACGATCTTGCCTTTGCCGTACGTCACGGCGACCGCGGCCGCTTTGCGCGTGAGCTTGTCCGCGCCGAGGATCCAGCCGGAGAGGAGGATGTCCTCGTCGTCTTCGGGGTAGGAGGCGAGAACCCAGCGTTCCATGTCGCTTGCCGGAGCGGTGGTCTCGAACGCCATCGCCGAATCGAGGAACGCCGCGGTCTCGGAGGGCATGCCGGCCGTGACCGGATGATCGGGGCGGATGCGGAGACGCACCAGCGAGCCGGGATTCGAATACTCGTCGGGCTTCGCACCGGCGAGCGCGTTGCGCACCGGGATCGCGAATTCCTCGATCACGTATTCGCACGAATCGCCGAACGCGAGCAGCGTTCCTCCCTCGTTCACGAAGCGGCGTAACGCATCGGCGCCTGCTTTCTCGAGGCCGCCGCGATACTCCGGCGGCATTTCTTCTTCGTAGCGCATCGACGATTCGCTCACGCGGCGGCGGCCGGTGGCGAGGACGTCTTTGCCGATGTCGGCGAGGATGAATGCATCGTAGCCGACGACACCTTTCTGCACGTCCTGCGGCGTGAGCCCTTTCACCGCGATGCCGTTCGATTCGAGCAGCCAGCGCGTCCATCCTTCATCCATCGACGCGGCCCACGGCTTGTACGTGGCCACGCGCGGCTTGCGGGCGAGCTTGTCGCCGCGCACGAGCACGTCCTTCCGCTCCGGCTTGATCTGCGTGACGCGGGTCGTGTTCTCCGGCATCGTCGCGCGCTCGACGCTCACACCCATCTGCAGCGGCAGCGTCCACGAGGCGACGTCGTACGGACGCAGGATGTCGCGACCCGGCTGCAGGCGCACCTCGGGATAGCGCTGCGGCTCCATCATCTCGTGCACGAACTTCGCGTACGGCTGCGCGAGCGGAATCCAGTAATCGCCGTTCGCCGTTTGGCGCACCTCGACGTTGTGCTCGTTCATGAGCCAGGCGAGATGCTGCGCGGTCGGCCAGTCGCGCTGTTCTTTCGGGATGCGATACGCATCGCGCGGCTTCTCGCTCGCGACTGCCGTGCGGGCGCGGGTGTAGAGATTGCGCAGCAGATCCTCGCGGCGTTCGGACGCGAGCTCCAGCAGCGCGTCGGAAGCGATGCGCTCGTAATCCATGATGTCGCGCATCCGCCACCAGCCGCCCTTCCACGGGTTCGGATGATTGACCGTTGCTTTGTAGTCGACCAGGCCCTTCGTGCCGCCGCGGAGCTCATTCGGCTCGATGTAGATCGGCGAGGCGATGCGCGCGGAGGCGATTTCGAGCAGCAGGCCGGTGACGTTCTTCCACCAGCCGGTGTTGCGCGTGCCGCCGAGCCAGTAGGCATCGAACGAGTAGCCGTAGATCAAACCGCTCTTGTTGGCCTGCTCGAGGCGCAGGGCCATGTTCGCGCCGATCATGTTCACTTCACGCCAGATCAGCGGATGCACGTCGGGATCGACCGGATCGGCGAACGGCGGGATGAACATGCGCGGGCCTTCGGTGCCCATCTGATGTTCGTCGACGAACACCTGCGGATTCCAGTCGTGATAGACGGCGCGATTGAGATTGCGCGTCTCCACCTGCGTGAGCATGTACCAGTCACGGTTGTTGTCGTGGCCGACGTAGTGGTGATAGAGCCACGGCAGGCGGCCCCCCTCGTATTTCGTGCCGACGTATTTGCGGTAGTAGTCGGTGATCATCGTCTGCCCGTCGGGATTGAGCGACGGCACCAGCAGCAGCACGACGTTCTCGAGACGCTTCTTCGTGGCCGGATCATTCGCCGTGGCCAGCGCGTGCGCCCACTCCATCGCCATCTGCGACGACGCGATCTCGCTCGAGTGAATGTTGCAGGTGACGAGAACGATGGCCTTGCTGTCTTCGATCAGCTTCGCGGCCTCGCTTTCCGGCAGACCGCGCGGATCGGCGAGACGCCGGGCCGCGTCTTTGATGCGGGCCTTGTTGCGCAGGTTCTCTTCCGACGAGATGACCGCCATGATCATTTCTTCGCCGAGCGTGGTCTTGCCGAGGACTTCGACTTCCACGCGCGGAGAGGCGGCGTCGAGCGCGCGCAGATACGAGCGGATCTGTGCGTAGTCGGCGAGCACGCGATCCTTCCCGATCTCGAGCTTCAGAAATTCAGACGGCGAGGGAACCTGCGCCGCGAGCGGGAAGGCGAGTGCGAGGAGGAGCAGCAGTCGTCTCATGGGCGCGGGATTATGCAGGAGAGTCGTCGCTTTCGGGACGCCCGCGACACTCCCGTTACAGGAGACGCAGGATCGTGGAGAAGCCGGTCCTTCGCGCCGGCAGCAGTTCGCAGCGGTGGTCTGCGTTTTCGCTTGAGGCAGAATGCGCGGATGCGTTTCATTCGCGCCGCGCTTCTGCTTCCGCTCGCGTTGCTCGCCACGGCGTGTGCGACCGTCACCACGCGGCCCGCGCATTTCCGCATCCTGCAGATCAACGACGTCTACAAGATCGAGGGACTCGAAGGCGGAAACTCGGGCGGGCTGGCCCGCGTGCGCACGCTGCGCAGGCATCTCGAGTCCGACGGCACGCCGGTGCTGCTGCTGCATGGCGGCGATCTGATCTTTCCGTCGGTGATGTCGAAGTACCTGAACGGCAAGCCGATGATCGATGTGCTCAATCTGCTCGACGGCGATGCGGCGAAGGACGACCTGAACCTGGTGGTCGGCTTCGGCAATCACGAGTTCGACAACAAGGATCCGCAGGTACTGCTCGATCGTTTGAACGAATCGTCATTTCAATGGGTGGCGACGAACACACGCTGGTGCAATCCGGCGTGCGACCAGCGTTTCCCGAAGACGACCGACATCCTCCTGCGCGACGTGGGCGGTACGCAGGTGGCGGTCTTCGGCTTGCTGTATCCGATGAAGAAGTCGTACATGCAGACGACGGATGTTCTGGAAGCGGCGGCCGATGCGGTGCAGACGGCGCGCGCGCAGGGGGCGAAGGTGGTCATCGCCGTGACGCACGAAGACATGGCCGATGACATCAACCTCGCGAAGAACATCGCCGGCATCGATCTCGTGATCGGCGGCCACGATCATCTCTTCATGCAGGACGCGGTCGGCGGCACCTGGATCAGCAAGGCCGACGCCGATGCGAAGAGCGTGATCGTCTACGACGTCGTCTACACGCCCGGCCGCGGAATCGACACCGTGCCGCTGCGCGTGGTCATCGACAAGACCATCGCCAAAGATCCGGCCGTCGATGCGCGCGTGCAGTACTGGATGGGAGAGCTGTCGCAGAAACTCGGCGGCAATGAAACCATCGGCCAGACCGAAAATCTGCTCGAAGGGGTCGAGCCCGCGGTCCGGGGCTACGAAACGGCCCTCGGCAATCTGCTCACCGACGCGGCACGCAGGCAGATGAACACCGAGGTCGCGGTGCTCAACGGCGGCAGCATCCGCATCAACGACAACATCCCGCCCGGTCCGATCACGAAGTACGACATGGAAGGGATCTTCTATTACACGAACACGCTCGTCGCCTTTCCGCTGACCGGCCAGCAATTGCTGGACATGCTCCGCAACGGCGTCTCGCGCGCCGATGCGGGTGACGGGCGCTTTCTGCAGGTCTCCGGAATCTCGTTTCGCTACGCGAAGAACGGCAACCAGTTCACCGTCGACGCGGCGGACGTGCGCGTCGGCGGACAGCCGCTCGACCTCGCGAAGACCTACAGCGTCGCGTCGATCGATTACCTCTATCTCAACGGCAGCGACGACGGCTTCACGCTCTTCACCGAGCCCACGCGGCCACCGAAACTCAACGTGGACCGCGAAGCGGACTTCCGCAAAACGGTGGAGGCGTACATCCGCGACGCCGGAACGGTGGACGTCGAGATCGAGGGACGGATCGTGCGGAAGTGAGCGGGGCGACCAAGGCCGTATAGACTCGCGATCCGAATGAACCTGCCTCGCCGCATCGCCTGGCGTTATCTCCGCCGACCGACCGACGCGCTCGTCTCCGCGGTCGGTCTCGTGTCGGTCTTCGGGCTCGTGATCGGCGTGATGGCTCTGGTGATCTCGATGGCGCTGATGACCGGCTATCGCCGCGATCTGCAGCAGAAGCTCCTCGGTGGCAACGCGGAAGTCTTCGTCTACGCCGTCGGCGCGGAGATCGCGGAGCCGCAGCGCGTCATCGACATGCTGCGCGGCACGCCGGGCGTCGCCGAGGCCTCGCCGGTGCTGTATCAGCACGCGGTGGTGACGACGGAAAAGAACACCACCGGCTCCGAGGTGATGATCAAGGGCATCGAGCCGACGCGCGGTGCGCATTCGCCGATGCTCGACAAGGTGATCGGACCGAGGAAGAGTTTTGCGACTCCGGAAGGAGAGCGCGGTGTCGCGGTCGGCAAGTATCTGGCGACGAAGCTCGGCGTGAAACCGGGCGATGCGGTGAGCGTCACGGTTGCGGCGTCGCGCGGCGACAGCTTTCTGCCGCGCACGGCGACGTTTCTCGTGACGAACGTCTTCTCCACCGGCTTCTACGAATTCGATGCGCGCTGGCTCTTTGCCGACCTGCGCGATGTGCAGACGCTGCTGCAGGCCGGACCGTCGGCGAACCTCATCGAAGTGAAGCTGCATCCCGGCACCGACATCGATCGGGTCACGAAGATCATCGAGCAGCGCACCGACCGTCGTTACGCGGTGAGCGACTGGCGGGAGATGAATCGTCCGCTCTTCTCGATGCTGCAGGTGCAGCAGCTCGTGCTGTTCATCGTGATCGGTCTGATCGTGTTCGTGTCGACGTTCAACATCGTCTCGACGCTGATCATGACCATTCAGGAGAAACGTCGCGAGGTCGGCATTCTGTCGTCGATGGGGGCGGAGCCGTGGATGGTGCGGCGCGTCTTCGTCTGGTACGGCACGATCGTCGGAATCGCGGGCACCGCCATCGGCGTGGGCGTCGGGGTGTTGATCTGCTGGATCCTGACCCGCTACGAGCTGGTGTCGTTCCCGCCCGAGATCGCCGAGGTCTACTTCGTGTCGTCGATTCCCTTCGTGACGCGGCCGGTGGATCTTCTGGTGATCTCCGCGTTCTCGATCTTCGTCTCGTTCGTCGCGACGATCCTGCCGAGCATGCGCGCGGCGAGACTGAACACGATCGAAGCGCTGCGTTACGAGTGACGCTCACCGCCGCGGCGCGCTCACCAGTTGTCGCTCGCGCCACCGCCGCCGCCGCTTCCTCCGCCTCCGCTGAATGACGACGAGGAGTCGCTCGACGAAGACGACGAATCACTGGACGACGAGGAAGACGACCACGAGTCCGACGGCGACGACCAGGTCGACGAGGAGGAACTGCCGCCGCCCGACAACGCGCCGCCACGCGTGGCCGCTCGTACCGCCCTGATGAATCCGTAGATCAGGATGGTGCCGAAGAAGATGAGGGCGACGAACAGCCAGCGCAGGGGAAAGGGCTCCGATTCGCGTTCGGCGACGGTGCTCGCTTCGAGAGGCGGCGTCGCGGTCGGATCCTTGATCGTGGCGATGATGCGATCGGCACCGAGCTCGATCGCGCCGATGTAGTTCGCGTCGCGCAGCAGCGGACGCAATTCGACGAGGATCCGTTTCGAGCGTGCGTCGGTGAGCGTGCCTTCGAGACCGTACCCCGCCTCGATGCGCGACTGCCGGTCGTCGACGAAGAGAAAGAGAATCGCGCCGTTGTCTTTCTTCTCCTGGCCGACGCCCCACGTGCGGATGGCCTCGGCGCCCATCTCCTCGAGCGTCGTGCCCTCCGGCACCTTGCGGTCGACATAGATCAGGATCTGATTCGACGTCTCGCGCTCGTACTGCGCGAGCTTCTCGTTGAGCGCGTTTTCGCGCGCGTCGTCGAGCAGGTTGGCGACGTCCGTCACGTACTTCGCCGGCTTCTCCGGCAAGGGGATTGCGGCGATCGCCGGAATCGTGACGAACACGAACAGCAACAGCAGTTTGCGCATGATCCGCACATGGTACGATCCGCGCCCGGTTCATGACACAGGCAAGACTGGTTCTCGAAGACGGCACGGTGTACGAAGGAGAGGCGTTCGGCGCGACCGCCGACGCGATCGGTGAGGTGGTGTTCAACACCTCGCTGACCGGATATCAGGAGATCGCCACCGATCCCTCCTATCGCTTTCAGATCGTCGTAATGACCTACCCGCACATCGGGAACTACGGCGTCGAACGGCTCGTGGAACAGAGCGATGAGCCGCAGGTGGCCGGCTTCGTCGTCCGTGATGCGGTCGACGAGCCGTCCAATGCCCACGCGCAGATGTCCCTCGGCGATTACTTCGCGAAGACGAAAGTCAGCGCGATCTCCGGCGTCGACACGCGCGCGCTCACGCGCAAGATCCGCAACGAAGGCGCGATGCGCGGCATGATCACCACCGACATGCATCGCCCGGTCGAGGCGATCGTGAGCGAGCTCCGCCAGTCGCCCTCGATGTCCGGACTCGATCTCGTGCAGCGCGTCACCGCGTTGCGCCCGTATCCCTTCGACGAGAGCGGTGCCGCGTCGCGCCATCGCGTCGCGGTGTACGACTTCGGCGTCAAGCGCGACATCCTCCGCCAGCTCAGCCGGCAGGGTTGCGACGTCACGGTCTTTCCGGCGACGACGCACGCGGAAGAGATTCTCGATCGCGGCTTCGACGGCGTATTGCTGTCGAATGGTCCCGGCGATCCGGAGCCGGTGACGTACGCGCAGGAGAACATCCGCCACCTCATCGGGAAGGTTCCGCTCTTCGGGATCTGCCTCGGTCATCAGCTGCTCGGCCTCGCGCTCGGCGGCCGGACATACAAACTGAAGTTCGGTCATCGCGGCGGCAATCACCCGGTGAAGGATCTCCGCTCCGGGCGCGTCGAGATCACCGCGCAGAATCACGGCTTCTCGGTCGATCCCGACTCGCTCAGCGAGAACGACATCGAATACACGCACATCAACCTCAACGATCAGACGCTGGAAGGCTTCCGCCACCGCCGCGAGCCGATCGTCGCCGTGCAGTACCACCCGGAGGCCGCTCCCGGCCCGCACGATTCCTTCTATCTCTTCAGTGATTTCGTGGAGATGATGGAAGAGTGGAAGAAGAAGTAGTCCGGCATCACCACCATTCGTGATCTGCGTGCTTCCTGATCCGCTCGCGTCCGGCAGGATGGACGGGAAGAATTGCGTCGTTTGTGTGCGACAATAACTTTCCGCAGTCGTCCGCTCCACTTCGAGAGAGAAAAATTCAGATGAGCCGTTTCCTCGCAACGCTTTGTGCGCTGTTTGCCACGTGTGCGCTTTTTGCGCAGTCGCCGTACCTTTTCAAAGACATCAATCAGACGGTAGGCGCGCAGGTGCGCAACTCCAATCCGTCGAGTTTCTACGCGGAAGGAGACACCGTTTACTTTGGTGCGGCGCTCGGTAGCAGCTCGACAGTGCTTTGGAAGTACGAAAACGGCACGGCGACCAGGCTCGCGAATGCGACGTGGACGCCCAATTCTCCCTCCAGTCTTGTTCCGATGGGGGACGGTACGTACCTTTTCACTGCCACGAACAGCACCAGCTTCTACGCGAGCGTGGAGTTGTGGAAGACCGACGGCACGCCTGCCGGCACGAGTCGGGTGAAAGACATTTATTCGGGCAACGCGAAAGTGCGCCTTGG
Organism: Thermoanaerobaculia bacterium; assembly: GCA_036261885.1. Taxonomy (GTDB): domain Bacteria; phylum Acidobacteriota; class Thermoanaerobaculia; order Gp7-AA8; family Gp7-AA8; genus QHVT01. The sequence continues at coordinate 184,935 of DATAJY010000002.1, forward strand.
TCTTCGGGTCGGGGGCTTGATGTACTTCTACGCCACCACTCCCGCGACCAGCGAAGAGGTCTGGGTGACTGATGGGACAACGGCCGGCACGCACATGGTCAAAGACCTGAACGGATCGAGCGCGCCCCATCGCCCGGAGATCGTCGGTCCGCTCGGGGACAAGGTGGTGCTGATCGGTGACGGCGGCGTGTGGCTGACCGACGGCACGGAAGCCGGAACGACGCTCGTCAAGGGTGGAATCGGTGCCTGGAACGGCACGATCATCGGTTCGAAGGTGTACTTCTTCGGGAAGGATCCAGCCTTCGGCGAAGAGCTGTGGGTCAGCGACGGCACGACGGCCGGCACCCATCAGGTTGGCGAGATCAATCCGACGACGGGCGCCTCCTTTGGCTACAACTTGCGGATTGAGCCCGTCACCAACGGCATGGTTTTTTACGCTAACGATGGACTCGGTCACGCGGGGGTGTGGTTCAGCGACGGCACGAGCGGGGGGACGACGTTCGTCTCTTCGGCGCTGCCGTGGAACACGTACTACACCTCAATCAACGGCGTCGTCTATTTCAACAGCGGCACCGAGTTCTGGCGAACCGACGGCACGATTGCCGGAACGTACGCGCTCGATGCAAAGGCTTCGCAATTCTTCGCAGCGTTCTCGCAAGTGTTCTATACCGTGACGCAGCAGGATGGTTCGATCCTTCTGCGCCGTACGGATGGAACGATCGGCGGCACCACCACGGCAATGACGTTTCCTGCCGGGACGAACTTCCAGTCGCCGGCGTTCACCGGCGGGAAGCTGTATTACAGCTACACGAGTGCGGTGTACGGTGCCGAGCCGTGGGTGTCGGCGGACGGCATGACCGGCTCGATGCTGGTCAACATGTACGCCGATCAGGCTCCGTCGTCGTTTCCGAAGTCGTTCATCGGCACGGAGAACGGCGTCTTCTTCACCGCGAGTGAACAGTATCCGAGCGAACTGTGGCGCACGTATGGAACGCCGGCCCTGACCGAACCGATGACCAGCCTCGGCACAGACCCGAGCTTTTCGCAGTTCACGAAATTCGGCTCGCTGCTCTTTTTCACGGCCAACAACGAGCTGTGGAAGAGCGACGGCACGGCCAGCGGAACGGTCAAAGCGAACGTTTTCGCGGGCCCCACACAGCCGTCGAACGTGGGGATGTTTGCCGGGCAGAATCGGCTGTACCTCTCGACGCCGAGTGGATTGTTCGTCAGCGACGGCACGACGGCCCAGCAACTGACGCCGGATACGGCAGCGGCGAGCTCGCTTTCGGCCGCCGGCGCCTTCATGGAGTACGGGGGGCGCGTCCTTTTCTACTCCCCGAGCGGCGGCTACAACGAAGTCTATCTGTGGGAAACAGCTGGCACGAACGCAACGACACGTGTCATCGGAACGTTCCAGTACGGGGCGCGCAAGTTGGCTGGCGGCATGTTCTTCTCGGTAGAGACGCAAGGGTATCCGTCCACATCTGTGCTCTCACGAATCGACCTCGCCAGCATGACGCCCGTGCCGCTCGTGACGCTCCCGGCAATCGAACTGTCGACAATGACGGCCGCCGGCCGCTACGTCTACTTCCTCGAGTCTACGTCGCAGAGCGCGACGGCGCTTTGGCGCACCGACGGTACGGCCGCCGGCACGATCAAGCTGAGAAACGTCACGGGTGCTCCCAGCGGTTTCAAAATGACGCCGGTGGCGGAGTCCCTCTACTTCGTCCTGTACGATCCGACGTACGGTGCCGAGCTCTGGCGCAGTGACGGCACACCGGAAGGAACTCTGCTCGTCAAGGACATCGCTGCCGGAACGGCGTCGTCGTTCCCGAGCTCTCTCCTCGCCGTCGACGGAGAGCTCTGGTTCGCGGCGGACGACGGCGTGCATGGAGTCGAGTTGTGGCGCAGTGACGGGACGGAAGGCGGCACCTCGATGCTCGCCGAGATCGCGCCGTCGACCGTTTCATCCTCGCCGTCCGAGCTGACCAAGATCGGGCGCCGCGTCTACTTCAGCGCCAATGACGACGTCACCGGTTTCGAACCGTGGGCGGTCGATCTCACCGGCAATGCCCTCTCGATCGTGGACGCCACGATCAGCGAAGGGGATGACGGAACGAAGACGGTGTATGTGACGATCAACCGCGAAGGCGATCTGTCGCAGGTGGCGTCGGTCTCATTCGCAACCGAAGGAAGATCGGCCACGAGCGGCTCCGACTTCGTGGCCACGAGCGGCGTGTTGTCGTTTTCGGAGTCCGTCTCCTCGGCAACGATTGCCGTCACCATCAACGGCGATACGACCACTGAAGGCGACGAAATCTTCGACCTCGTGCTGTCGTCGCCCAACGGCGTGGCCCTGGCGCGCGCACGCAGCACGATCACGATCGCGGACGACGACACGCGAGTCGATCTCGCGGTCGATTTCGAGTTTGCGACCCCGTCCTATAACTCGGCTCCTCGTCAGATTCGCGTCACGAACAACGGCCCGTCGAACGCAACCGGGATCAAGCTGCGCCTGACCGAATCGCCGGACGCCGTCGCGACCCGGATCATCGACGTGCAGCCGATTGCGTCCGGCGCCAGCCGCGTCGTCAGTTACTCGCGCGTGGCATCGTCCTCCATCTTCAGCACGAATTCGAATGCGTTCATTCTCGATCTCCTGCACGACACCGGATACACGGCCACGGCCACGGCCACTTCGATCGAGATCGAGCTCACGCCGGCGAACAACACCCAGTCGCGCATGCTCAACCTCCCCGGTACTTTGATGCTCCCGCCCTTCATGCAGACGCAGACGACGGCGTACGGCAAGATCAGTACGCAGACCACGAGTGCGTCGATCCAGGGGGACTCGCTCGTGGCGATCACTCCCGGGTCCAATCCAGCGAACGCGGGGTACTCGACGCTCACGCTGCAGGCCGGCAGCACCGCCGGTCTCGCTCAGATCACCGGCTCGGCGTACACGAGTTTCACGATCAGCTATCCGATCGTCGCCGCCGGCCAGACCCCGAAGCTCGTCGCCGCGCTGCGCATCGAGGACTCACCGGCGGCGTACGGAATGCCTCTGGTGTTCAAGGCGACGATTCTCGGCACGCGCCACGACGGCGTTCTTCCGACCGGCAACGTCACGTTCACCGCGAACGGCGGCGCGGTCCTCGGCCAGGGCACGCTCGATGCGAACGGCAGCATCACGTTCACGCGCAACAACCTCTCGGTCGGAACGTGGCCGCATTGGATGGAGTACGCGGGCGACGCGAACTTCCTGCCGATGCGTACATCGTTCAACTTGACGGTCACGCACGCCGCCACGTCGCTGACCGGCGTGTTGCAGCGGACCTCGTGCTACATCGCGGAAGGGCGGGTGACGCTGACTGCCGCCAGCGGAGCGATCGTGCCCGAGGGCTCGATCCGGGTAGAGTCGATTACCGGTGGTCTGAACGCGTCGTTCCCGCTCGTCCCCACCGGTCAGCCGCGGCAGGCGAGCGCGATGATCCGGGTGAACATCCCGACCAATGCCACCACTCTGCGGCTCACCTTCATTCCCCAAAGTAATTCCTCGCAGTACGAGAGCTCGTACATGCTGGTCCCGGTCAGCTCCTTCTCGGCCTGTTCCGGCACCTCGCTGTACGTGATGACACCGTGCCGCATCATCGATACGCGTGATTCCACGACGCTGCCGGGGCGTGGCTCACGCGTCGTGCAGGCGGGTGGTCGTTGCGGGATTCCGGCGGATGCGCGCGCGATCTCGGCGAACGTGACGGCGGTGAATCCGCCGAGCGGCGGATTCCTGCGCATGTTGCCGAGCGGTGTTCTGCCGGCGCCGGTCGACACGAGCACGATGAGTTACCGCCTGGGAAAGACGCGCGCGGCGAACACGATCATCCTGCTCAACGCCGACGGCGCGCTCGACGCGTACAACGGCGGTTACCAGCCGGTGCACTTCATCATCGACGTCTACGCGTACTTCAAGTAGCGAACCGCACGTGGAGCAAGGTCAGAAGCCTTGCTCCACGTGCTCGCCGAAAGTCTGTTTGAGCGTGTTCACGATCTCGCCGATCGTGCATTCGTTGCGCACGGCATCGACGATGAACGTCATCAGGTTCCCGGTCGACGAGCGCGCAGCCTCGTCGAGGCGGGTCAGTGCACCGCGCCAGGCGCCGCGGCGTTGCGCGCGGAACGCCTCCAGTCGTGACACCTGATCGCGCTCGACGCTCTCGTCGATGACCGTGATCGGCAGCGTGGTCGTTTCGTCCTCGACGAATTCGTTCACGCCGACGACGATCGCACTCTTCGTTTCGAGCGAGCGTTGCGCGGCATACGCGGCATCGCCGATCTCGTGCTGCATGAACCCGGACTCGATCGACGCCATCGCGCCGCCCATCGCGTCGATCTTCTCGATCAGGGCACGTGCTTCGCGTTCGATGTCGAGCGTCATCGACTCGATGGCGTAGGAACCGGCGAGGGGATCGGCGATGGCCGGAACGCCGGTCTCGTGCGCGAGGATCTGCTGCGTGCGCAGCGCGATCTTCACCGACTCCTCGGTCGGCAGCGCGAGCGCTTCATCGCGGCTGTTGGTGTGCAGCGACTGGCATCCGCCGAGGACCGCGGCCAGGGCCTGGTAGGCGACGCGGATGACGTTGTTCTCCGGTTGTTGCGCGGTGAGCGTCGAACCGGCGGTCTGCGCGTGAAAGCGCAACGCCAGCGATCGCGCGTCTTTCGGCGCGAAGCGCTCGGTCATCAGCTTCGCCCACAGTTTGCGCGCCGCGCGGAACTTCGCCACCTCTTCGAGAAAATCGTTGTGAGCATTGAAGAAGAATGAAATCCGCGGCGCGAACGAATCGACGTCGAGCCCGCGCTCCACTGCCGCCTGCACGTACTGCAAGCCGTTCGCGAGCGTGAACGCCACTTCCTGTACCGCCGTCGAACCGGCCTCGCGGATGTGATAGCCGGAAACCGAGATCGTGTTCCAGCGCGGTACGTGCTGCGCGCAGAACTCGAAGATGTCGGTGACGATGCGGAGCGAGGGAGCAGGAGGAAAAATGTACGTGCCGCGGGCCGCGTACTCTTTGAGGATGTCGTTCTGAATCGTGCCGGAGAGCTTCGCCCAGTCGGTGCCGCGACGTTCCGCAACCACGAGCAGCAGCGCGAGCAGAATCGACGCCGGCGCGTTGATCGTCATCGAGATCGACACCTTGTCGAGCGGAATGGAGTCGAGCAGCGTCTCCATGTCGGCGATCGAATCGATGGCCACGCCGACTTTGCCGACCTCGCCACGGGCGCGTGCATCGTCCGAATCCATGCCGATCTGCGTCGGCAGATCGAAGGCGACCGAAAGGCCGGTCGTACCGCGCTCGAGCAGATAGCGATAGCGGCGATTCGATTCCGCGGCGGTGGAGAAGCCGGCGTACTGCCGCATCGTCCACAACTTTCCGCGATACATCGACGCCTGCGGCCCTCGCGTGAAAGGAAACGCACCCGGCTTCGCGAGATCGCGCTCCGCGTCGAACGCGCGCTTCGACAAATCGTCGGCAGTGAAGAACGTCGGTTTCTCACTCATGTCTGGGGGCGCATTCTATGGGTGGGAGTCAGTTGTCGGTTGTCGGTAGTCGGTAGCCGGGGGACGGCTTCGCCGAGAAACGTGATTCTCCGCGGCGCGATGCTCCCGACAACCGACTTCCGACAACCGACATCCGCCCGGTAGTTTCCGAGAGTGTGCGTTGCTGGATGGAACGGTTGAGCCCCATAATTCGGGGCATGTGGGAAAAATGCAGAGGTTTCGCGGCCGTACTGTGTCTATTCGTTTCTGTGGCTGCGTTCGCTGACAGCATCGACAGAGTGTCGCCGTCGACGATCGCGTTCGGAAATGTCGAAGAATTTCTGACCTTGTACGGATCGGGCCTGGCCGGATCCGAATCGACGCTTGTGCTCTTCGACGGCACCAGCGCCATCGAGCCGAACAACGTCGACTCGACGAGCATCGTCGTCTGGATTCCGGCCGACATCCTCTTTGTCGAAGGGCAGCACTCCGTGGAAGTGCTGGCCACCGACATCGGCGGCGCGGTCCGGCGCATCGGGCCGGCCTACTTCACGATCAGCAGCGACCCCAATGGTGGTGGCGGCGACGACGGACCTCCGAGCATTCAGGTTCCGGAGTTCGTCATCGCCGAGGCGACGGGACCGAACGGTGCGCTCGTCACCTTCGAGGTCGTCGGGACGAGCCGCAATGGCGATGATGCGCCGGTGGTCTGCTCGCCCGCGTCGGGATCCGCGTTCGGATTCGGCGTGACGCTCGTGAGCTGCACCGCGACCGATGCCTTCGGCTCGGCCAGTGCTTCCTTCGTCGTTTTCGTCACCGACACCACGCCGCCCTCGCTCACCGTTCCCGCCGACATTCACAGCGCCAGCGCGGTCGTGACGTTCAGCGCATCGGCTACCGATGCGATCGACGGCGACGTTGCTGTCTCCTGTTCTCCCGCATCCGGCTCGACGTTCCGCAGCGGCACCACGCTCGTGACCTGCCAGGCGCATGACAGCCGTCTGAACTACGCCTACGGCACGTTCAACGTGACGGTCGACGATGGTGCACCGACGATCACCGTTCCGGACGAGGTTCGCGTTGCCGCCACCAGCGCGGCCGGCGCGGTTGTTACGTTCAACGTGACCGCCACCGGCGGCGCGACGATCGCATGCTCGCCGGCATCCGGCTCGACCTTCCCGATCGGTACGACGCTCGTGACCTGCACCGCGACCAACGCGGCCGGCAGCGACAGCGGCAGCTTCGAAGTGATGGTCGACGACGGACCGCCGGAGCTCACCGTTCCCGCGAACATCACCGCCGAAGCGACGAGTGCCGCCGGCGCGGTGGTCACCTTCGAAGTGACCGCGACCGACGCGGTCGATGGCGACCTGACGCCGACGTGCTCGCACACCTCCGGCTCGACGTTCCCGCTCGGGACGACCACCGTGACCTGCACCGCGACCGACTCGCTCGACGCGACGGTCGAGAAATCGTTCGACATCACCGTCGTCGATACGACTCCGCCGCAGATCATCTCGCTCGAGGCCTCGCCGTCCGCGCTCTGGCCGCCCGATCACAAGATGGTCGACATCGCGCTGACCGCGGTCGTCTTCGACGCGGTGACGACGAACCCTGTCACGCAGATCGTCTCCGTCAGCTCCGACCAGCCGGTGAACGGCACGGGCGATGGGGACATGGCTCCCGACTGGGCGATCACCGGTCCGCTCACGCTGCAGCTGCGCTCCGAGCGCTCCAGCGGCAACGATCGCACCTACACGATCACCGTGCAGTCGGTCGACGAGGCCGGAAACATCAGCCAGAAGACGGTGCAGGTGAAGGTGACGCAGTCCTCACGGCGCCGCCGGTAAAACCTGTTTCGCCACACGCCTTTCACGAAAACGGCGGCCTTCGGGCCGCCGTTTCTTTTCGGCAGTTATAATTGCGCGCCTTTCGACATGGCCCTCTCCGGAAATCTCAAGACCATGCTCCCCGGTGATCTTCTGCAGTGGCTGAGCCTCGGCCAGAAGACCGGCACACTCGTGATCAACAATAAACGGGTTGAGAAGAAGATTTTTTTCCGGAATGGCCGCGTCATCTCTTCCGCTTCCAACGATCCGCGCGAGTACCTCGGGCAGTTCCTCATGAGCCACGGCTACCTCACCGAGCCGGAGCTGAAGAAGGGGATGGAGGTGCAGCTGCAGTCCGGCATCCTTCTCGGAAAAATCCTGGTGATGATCGAAGTCATCAGCGAGTCCGATCTGCAGCGGCTGATGCGCCTCAAAGCGGAGGAGGAGATCTACGACATCTTCCTCTGGAACGATGGCGACTTTTTCTTCGTCGACGACGAGCTGCCGCAGATGGAGATGATCCCGCTGCAGGTCGACGTCACCGGGATCATCATGGAAGGAACGCGACGCGTCGACGAATGGGCGCGCATTCGCGAGCTCGTTCCGAACGAAGCGGTGATCCCGGTGCCGGTCGGCGAGATCGGCGAGACCGACGATCTCGAAGAAGTCGAAGAACAGATCGTGCGGGCCATCGACGGCAAGCGCACCATCGCCGACATCGTGCTCGAAAGCCGCTCGTCCGCGTTCATGGTCTCCTCCACCGTCTGCGCGCTGATGCGCCTGAACATGGTCAAGCTCGTCGATCCGAGCACGCAGAAACTGAAGAAAATCACCGAGGAACAGGTCGCCGCGCCGCAGCCCGAAGTGGCCGTGGCGCGACCCGAATTCAACGAAGACGACGAGATCCTCTCGCTGCTGAACGGCGCACAGAACGCGCTGCGCCAGCGCGATTTCGAGAAGACGCAGCGCCTTCTGCGCGCCGCGCAGAACATCGATCCCAACCATCCGAAAGTGCGCTCGGCCGTCAAAGGCGCCGAGACCGTCATCCTCGGCGAATTGCGCAATCAGGGACTGCTCGATTCGAAGGTGCCGAAGGTCGCGCGGCCGCTCGAAGAAATCACGCAGATGAACTTCTCGCCCAACGAGGGCTTCATCCTCTCGCGCATCAACGGCCAGTGGGATATCGGCTCGCTCATCAAGATCAGTCCCATTCGCGAGACCGACGCGATGCTCATCTTCTACAAGCTCTTCAAAGACGGCATCATCAAGTTCGACTGATGAATCTCGCCGAACTGCGGCGCTACCTCTTCGCCGCGTACATCGACCTCAGGCTCTTCCTCACCGGCAAAGCGGAACGCGATCTGCCGCCGCTGCGTCTGCGCGACGTCGGGCAGGGCGACTTCCGCGCGATCGGCGAAGGGCTCGCGTCGCTTCTCGTGCGCCACGGGCTGCGCCCCGAACATCGCGTGCTCGATCTCGGCTGCGGCGTCGGCCGCGTGGCGATTCCTCTGACCCGCGTGCTCACGTCGCGCGGCAGCTATGAAGGCATCGACGTCGTGAAACGGTGGGTGCGGTGGTGCCGCGGGCACATCTCGCCGAAGCATCCGAACTTCACCTTCACGCACGCGAACATCTACAACTCGCACTACAACCGCAGCGGCGTCCCCGCGGCCCGATTTCGTTTTCCGTACGCTGATGCGTCGTTCGACTTCGCATTCGCGACGTCGCTCTTCACGCACCTCGACATCGACGCGGCGAAGAACTATCTGCGCGAAGCGCATCGCGTGTTGAAGCCGGGAGGCGTGCTGGTGGCGACGTTCTTCTTCTGGGAGCCGTCGATCACCAACGCCGCGCTCGACTTTCGCGTGAATCGCGGCGCATATCGACTGCTCGACGAGCACGATCCCGACTGGGCCATCGCCTTCGATGCCTCGGTGATCGACGAGCTGTTGCCGCCCGATTCATGGCGCGATCGCACCATCGAGCCGGGACGGTGGCGCGGTGCGGAAGGGGAGTTTCAGGATGTGGTGATCGTGCGGAGCGCCGGCGCCTCGCCGGCCGATTGACGGCGGCGGCGACGCCGGCGCCGGCGTTCCTACAATCCGACCGCGTCCCGCACGTCCACTTCGAGCGCGTTCATTTCGCCGGTGTCGGTCTCGTGGTCGTAGCCGAGGGCATGGAGCACGCCGTGGAGAATCAGGTAGCGGATCTCGGTCGCGAGCGAATGTTTCTCGTCGGCCGCCTGCCGCTTCGCCTGATCGACCGAGATCACGATATCGCCGAGAGGCCGGCCTTCGTGCTGCGGATCGCCGTAGGAATCATCGGCGGGGAAGGTGAGGACGTCGGTGGTCTTTCCCTTGCGGCGGAACTTCTTGTTGAGCTCCGTCATCTGCACGTCGTCGACGAACGCGATCGACACTTCGCCGATCGCGTAGTCGAGACGATCCATTTTTTCGAGGGTCAGCAGCACCTTGCGCGTGAACTCCGCGATCTCGCGCCTGCTGAAACGCGGGACCGCCACTCCGGTGATCTCGATGTTCATCAGTGATTCTGCGGCTCCGTCGCTTTCTTCTCGCGCTCGGCGCGCTCGCGGTCGATGCGGTCATACGCCACGACGATTTTCGCCACGAGCGGATGGCGCACGACGTCGCGATCGCTGAAGTCGAAGAACTTCACCCCTTCGACGTCTTCGAGGATGCGTCGCACCTCGCGCAGACCCGACTTCTTCCCGTCCGGAAGATCGACCTGCGTGATGTCGCCGGTGACGACCGCCTTCGAGCCGAAGCCGAGGCGCGTCAGGAACATCTTCATCTGCTCGGGCGTCGTGTTCTGCGCTTCATCGAGAATGATGAACGAGTCGTTGAGCGTGCGTCCGCGCATGAATGCGAGCGGCGCGATCTCGATCACGCTGCGCTCCATCAGCTTCTCCACTTTCTCGAAGCCGATGATGTCGTACAGCGAGTCGTAGAGCGGCCGGAGGTACGGATTGATCTTCTCGGCGATGTCGCCGGGGAGAAAGCCGAGACGCTCGCCCGCCTCGACGGCCGGGCGGCAGAGGATGATGCGTTTGATCTGCTTGTCCTGGAGCGCGGCCGCGGCCGCGGCGACGGCGAGATACGTCTTGCCGGTGCCGGCCGGACCGACGCCGAAGACGATGTCGTAGTCGTTGATCGACTGCAGGTACATCTTCTGCGCGAGATTGCGCGGCGAGACCACGCGCCGGATCGAGGCCTGCAGCGAGTCATCGGTGAAGAAGTCGATGACGCTCATGTCCGCCTTGTCGCGCAGCACGCGCACGGCCGTGGCCACATCGGATTTCTGCAGCGGATAGCCCTGGCCGATCAGCTGCTGCAATTGCGTGAGCAGCGTTTCGACCTGCGCGGCGTTCTCGCCGGTGACGTGAATCTCGTTTCCGCGCGAAGAGATCTTCACGTGAAACGCATCTTCGATCGTGCGCAGGTTTTCGTCGTGGTTGCCGAAGAGCGTGTGCGTCTGGCGCTCGTCCAGCGTCAATGCGATCGACTTCTTTTCGTTCTGTTCAGCCATGCGACCTCATGCAATGAAAAAACTGATCCATACCTCGCCGTACTCGGCCGTGCGCGAGTGGCGAAGGCGCTTCGGAGTTCCGGAAAAGGGCTCGCTGCGGCGCCGATGCTCGATGGCGACCACGGCGTCTTCGCCGAGGGTTACGTGTTCGTCGATCGACATCAGCAATTCGTCGTAGCGGTCATACGCGTACGGCGGGTCGGCGTAGATCACGTCGAAAACCTGTCCGCCCAGACGCTTAATCCCCACGAGAACGTCGGCCTGGATGACGCGCAGTGGCAACGCGAGCGCACTGGCGTTCTTCTCGATGGCCGCGGTGTTCGGCCGCGACAGATCGATGGCCACCGCTTCGCTCGCACCGCGCGAGAGCGCTTCGAAGGCGAAGATGCCGGTGCCGGCGAAGAGATCGAGAAAGCGCGCGCCGTCGAGACGCGCTCCGATGATGTTGAAGAACGCCTGGCGGGCGCGCTCGGACGTGGGGCGGACGTCGGACTTCGGCACCTCGATGCGGCGGCCGCGGAGCGTGCCCGCGGTGATGCGAACGACACTCATCGTGGCGCTACTTCGCCTTCGCCCCCATGAAATACAGATGCAGATCCTTGCTGGCGATGAACACCGCCGTCGGCGCGTCGTCGCAATGCAGCTCGACGACGCCTTCGACGACGCGAGCCACGGTCCAGACTTTGTGATCGTCAGCGACGAGCTGGTCGCCGGCTTTCGGTTCGTAGTTCGCGATCGAGGTCGTGACGCCGCGATCCTCCGAGATCACGCGCAACAGGTCGCGCAGCGGCTCGATCTGATCGGTGAGCTGCTTCGAGAGCACGCGATTCGGATGAAAGACGCGCTCCACGAACGTGCCGTCGGCGTCATAGACGCGCAGCAGCGCACGACGCTCGGCGTCCGGTTTCGGCAGCCATCCCTGATCGATGGAGCGGAGATTCTTCGTCGTCGCGGTGCGCGTGTACGCCTTCAGGCCGTCGTCGGGGAGCAGCACCTTTTTGCGGATGCCGGTCGCGCCGGTCATCTTCACGACCACGAGACCGCCTTCGAAAATCGAGATGCGCTGCTCGACCCGTCCCTCGATGGTCAGGAAGTCGATCATCGGTTTGCGCAGGCGGCCATCGATCAGCTGCGGGCCGATGACCTGCTTCGCGCCGGCGAGCTCCGGCACTTCGTAGCTCTTCAGACGCTTCTGCTGGCGATCGGGAATCGGCGTGGAGATGGCGGTATCGGGAGCGACCGGCTCGACCTGCGTGATGTCGTGCTGCGCGGCCGCCTCGGCGGCGACGAGCAGCGCGAGCAGGATGTACGCCGGTTTCACCGCGTTTCCTCGAGGAACTGCCGGGCCACGCGCCGCGCGTACGTGCGCGCATCCTCGGGCGCCACTTCGCCGCTGAAGACCGCCGCACGCGTTTCTTCGAGCGCGCGTGCGACATGCGGTCCGCCCGGCACTTCGAGATCGTTGCCGCGCAGCGGCAGCGTGAAGCGCTCGAACTCGTGATAGCGGCGCAGATGATCGCGTTGCTCCGGACGCTCGGCCGCGAGCACGGCCAGCATTTCGTGCGAGAGCGAGCGATAGATGCGGAACCGTTCGCGATCGTCCGGCGCCGCGTCGACTGCTTCGGCGACGCGCGGCAGTTCGTTCGCGATCTCGACCACGATGCGCGCGCGCTTCTGCGAGAAGCCCGAGCCTTCGAAGTCGATCGGCGACGCGTCGCCGTGCAGCATCGCGCCGGTGTAGATCACGTAGCGATCGACTTCCGGCGTGCGCGTCAGTTGCTCGCGCAGCAACTCGAGCCGGCGCCGCAGCTCTTCGCTGCCGCGTCGCGTGAAGAGCACGTCGAGCGCGCCGCGCGTGGAGAGTTGCGTGAGGATCGCCGGCGCTTCGCTCTCATCCATCGCCAGAAAGAGCTCGCGCCAGATGCGCTCTTTCGAGATCGAGGTCATGGCGCCCGCTTCGATGGCCTCGGCCATCAGACGATCGGTCTGCTCTTCGAGCGAGAAGTCGAGGCGCACCGCGAGCCGGATCGCGCGGAAGATGCGCGTCGGATCGTCGATGAAGCTCTTCTCGTGCAGCACGCGCACGACACGTTTCTCGATGTCGGCGGCGCCGGCCGTCGGATCGTGCAGCGTGCCGTTGAGGAGATCGAAGGCGATGGCGTTGATCGAAAAGTCGCGGCGCACCAGATCGTCGCGGAGACGTCCCGCCGTGACGGCCGGCAGCGCGCCGGGATGGCGATAGCGTTCCTTGCGCGCGGTGGCGATGTCGATCTCCGGAAACTCCGGAGCCGTGACTTTGTAGGTGAGGAACTGCGGGAACGAGCGCACGCGGCCATCGATCCGTTTGGCGATGGCGCGGGCCAGCGTGGAACCGCCGGTTTCGAGCGTCAGATCGACATCGATGGCAGGGCGGCCGAGGAGAATGTCGCGGACCGGTCCGCCGACGAGATAGGGGTGACAATCCTTCTCGACCGAGACCTCTTTCACGAGGTCGATGGCGCGTCGTTGGGCATGGGGTAGATCGCTGAGAAGGTTCATGGGATCAATGTTTCGTACGCCTGGCTGAGGACACGCATGCGCTGCCTCGCCTTGAACTTCGAAATCGTCTGGCGAGCGGCCGCCAGCTTGTTCTCAGCCACCTCTCGTTTGAACAGGCCGGCTAGTATCGCATGAGTCATCTCGTTCGGATCGCGCACCGGAACGAGCCACCCGGTGCGACCCTTTTCGAGGCGCTGTGCATTCATCGGGGTGCGCGCCGCAACTACCGGCAGGCCAATGACTAAGGCCTCGGCGACATAGCCGTCGAAGTCGGTTTCCTCGATTGCTGGATCGACCCACAAATCCACCGTGGATAGATCATCCGGCGTCGGCGGATGATCGAGGATGTCCCACGTCACATCGTCGCGAAAACGATGGATGCGCGCGAGCGTCTGCTCGACCATGTTTCGCGTGCCGGGACGGTGGAAACTGCCGATGCGATTCGCCTGCGGCGGCCGTCGCGGAACGTTCCAGTAGCGCTCTTCCACCGCTTCAGGAGTGTCGACCGGGTCGAGAATCCTCCCCGGCCGTCTCGGTTTGCGGAACGACCAGCGCGGCTCCTTCATCGCCACCGAGGAGACATACGGAACAGGGAACTCGTCGAGGGACTTCGGTTCGAGCGCACCGCTGGCGTAGACGTGTGCGATCTCGGCCTGCGCCAGCTCGACGATCTCGTGCTTTGCCCGCAAGGCCTCGAGATCGGCGCGCTGGTGTTTGCGCTCGAACTCGGATGCGGAGGGGAGAACGATCTGGGCGATGCGCACGCGCGCAGTCTAACGAGGTCTACGCGAGCGGACGCGTGGCGTCAGATAACTCTGCCACGCCGACCGCGTTCTTCGTGGTCGACTTCACGCGATACATCGCCGCGTCGGCCTGTTTGATGAGACCTTCCTTCGTCATCGCGTGCGTCGGATAGGTGGCGATACCGAAGCTCGCCGTGATCGACACCTCGACGTTCGCATCGATGCGCAGCACGCTGGCGGTCATCGCGCGCGAGATGCGGTTCGCGACGGCGATGGCCTGTTCCTGATCGGTCTGCGGCAGGATGACGCAGAACTCGTCGCCGCCGAAGCGGACCACTTTGTCGATGCCGCGCACGGCGCTGAGAATGCGTTTCGCCACTTCCTGCAGCGTGCGCGAGCCGCTCAGATGGCCGTAGACGTTGTTGACCATCTTCAGATCATCGAGATCGAGAAAGATGATGCTGAAAAGCGTGCCGTAGCGGCGGGAGCGCTCGATCTCTTCATCGAGATAGGTCTCGAAGAAGCGGCGGTTGTAGGCCTTGGTGAGATCGTCGCGCATGGCCAGATCGCGGCTGCGCGTCAGTTGATAGACGTTGCTCAGCACCTGCGCGACCGCGCCGAGGTATTCGGTGACGCGCGTGGTCGTCTCGTCGCAGAGCTTGTCGCCCGGCGAGAGCGGCACCTTGATCACGCCGAGGAGATCTTCGCGGACCTGCAGCGGCATGATCATTAGACCGAGTCCGGCGTTGTTGCGGGAGTGGGCGAAAAGCTTCGGCGACGACAAAGCCTGCTGCAGCAGATCGGACGGCACGCCCGGCAGAAACTCCGTCGTCTCGCGATTGCCTGGATCGTTGCTGTAACTGACGACGTAGCGTTCCAATCGCGGGTCATGCAGGAAGAGCGTGCCGTACGGCAGCTCGAGCAGCTCCAGCACCGTCGACGTGATCCGCTCCGACACCGCCTCGGCGTCGACGAGCGTCATCAGCTCATGAATCTGCCGCAGATACGCCGACTCCAGCTCGAGATGCGCGGCATGGATCGCGGCATCGGCAAGATCGGCCGCGAACTCGAGGTAATCCCCCGGCGCGGCGAGAAACGTGGCCCGCTCCACGCGCAGCTCCCCATGTTTCCGCGCCGGCCCCTCCGGGCCATCGATCAACAGAATGCGCACGACACTCTTGCTCGTCGCCGGCCGCTCCTGATCGCTGTCGAGAATCGCAATCCGCTGCGCATCCCGCTCCGCCGCATCCTCGAACGTCCAGTCCGGACAGACGCTCCGCAACCGATCCTGAAGATCGGAACGACTCGTATACAAACCCGCGGAGTGGGGCATTGGTGGTGATTCTAGGGCAGAAGTTGGTAGTCGGGCGTCGGTTGTCGGTAGTCGGGAGCTACGAAGGTCGCGTCTTGTAGTGACGGATCAGCGCGTTCATTTGTCGGGCGAGCTCGTTCGTCGCGTTGATGATGATCTCCGTCTGACGCGGCGAAAAGTAGCCGAGATCGCCGCTGATCAGGGTCTGCATCTCGAGCTCGATCAACGAGCCACGAGCGATTCCGAAGAAGCGAATGCGCTCCCGGGACGTCTGCCGCCCCTGAGCCTCCGCGACGTTCGAGGCCACCGACAATGCCGCCCGCTGCATCTGATCGACGAGGACGCGCGCGGACGAAGGGAGCCTCGCTGCCCTGCGATACACGTGCACGGACAGCTTCCGAGCCTTCTGCCACACCTCGAGCTGGTGGTAATCACTCATTGCGTTTTGTGCTGGGAAGGGTCGAACGCGACAGGACGCCGCGGCAGCGTGTGGCGGGGGAAATCGTACTCCCGACAACCGACTCCCGACAACCGACTACTAGAATGACATAAATGGACGACAACCTCTCCATCCAGGGCACGCTTGCGGAGACGACGGTGCCGGATCTCATTCGGTCCATCGTGCGTAGTAATGAGACGGCGGTGCTGTCGCTCGATGCGATCGGGCGTAATGACGCGATCTATTTCTATGAAGGGCGCATCGTCTTCGCGTCGAGCTCCGATTCGGACATGGGGCTCGCGGAGACCCTGTTGCGGAGCGGGGAGTTGAGCATCGAGCAGTACAACCATGCCATGGAGCGGCTGGTCGTGGCGCGGCGCATCGGCGGGTTGCTGGTGGAGCTCGGGTATCTCGCGAGCGACGAGTTGACGCGGGCCGCCGAGCGGCAGGCGAACACGATCGTGCTCAATGCCATGGCCTATCGCACCGGCTCGTACACGATCGAGTTCACGTCCGAGATGCCGGAAGGGATCATCGTGCTGCCGATGTCGACCGAGCGGTTGATCCTCGACGGCGTGCGGCGCATCGAGTACTGGTCGCTGATCACGCGCGGCGTGGGGCGTCTCGATCGCACGCTCGAACAGGTGCCGGGTGCCGACACGCGCACGTTCCAGCTCGAGCTCACCGACGATGAGACGCACATCCTCAACCTCCTCTCCGAGCCGCAGCGCGTCGAAGAGTTGTGTGCGCGCAGTTACCTCACGAACTTCCAGACCATGCGGACGATCTGGGGATTGCTGGCGGTGAATCTCGTGCAGGACACCGAGGCGACGGTGGTCGATGAGAAACGGGCGGCGGTGGAGAACGAGTACGAGCTCGAGGCGCTGGTGGAGCGGTACAACGGCGTCTACCAGCAGGTCTTCGATCTCGTCTTCCAGCGCATCGGCGATCACGTTTACGACTTCACCGATCGCGTGATCCTGCACCTCTCGCCGGAGACGCTGCCGTATCTCTCCGGAATGAACTTCGTCAACGAAGGGCGCGTCGATTTCGATCAGCTGCTGAACAACCTCTACGCGTCGGGGTCCCGCGATCACGGCGCGGTCGTGCATCGCGTGCTCACGGAGCTGCTCTACGGCTGGATTTACGAGATTCGCGCCGAGTTCGGCGTCGCCGCGGAGAGCGAGGCCGTCCGCATGGCGGAATCGGTGAAGCGCTGACGTTCGTTCTCCACAGGAACCGATGTCCAAACGTCTCGCTGCTGTTCTGACCGCTTTCCTTCTGACCGCTTGCGCCGCGGTGCCGTCGGGTCCGCCGACCACTCCGAACGATCGCGAGTGGAGTCTGCTCATGGCGGACTATCAATGGATCCTGACTCTGCGCGACGCGCAGAAGAAGCCGGCCGCGAACGCGCCGCGCAAAGAGCAGATCGAGACGCTGCTCGAGAATCACAAGAAGCTCGAGCCGACGTACGTCGTCTTCATCGACAAGGTGCGCGAGTATCACGAGCGCACGTCCGATCCCCGCGCCGCAACGCTGCTCGCGCGCGAGAAGATCATCCTGGGCGACGAGTACGTCAACGTACTCGCGCGCTACGACAAAGGGTTGTCGCTCTATCGCGAGGCGCTCTCGCTCGAGCCGGCGAACGCCGATGCGCAGGCGCGCATCACCGCCGCCGAGGCGAAGCGTTATGTGCCGATGACCGCCTTCGCGTCGGTCAAGCAGGGGATGAAGGAAGAAGAGGTGCGCAAGCTGGTGGGCGTGCCGCGCGAAGACTGGATCAAGCAGGTCGTGCAGAAGAACCGCGTCTATTCGGTCTGGATCTATCCGAAAGCCGACGGCGGTGCGTCCGCGATCTACTTTGACAATGGCGTCGTGTATCACACAAACTGGAACGCGGCGGCCCCGCAGCAGAAGGCCCAGTGATGTTCCGGGAGGATGGACGGATGGAAGAACAGCACGCAGCCGACGATCAGTCTCATTACGAGATCTCACTCACCGCGGGACAGGCCTTCGTCGCCTTCGTTCTGCTCCTGCTGTCCCTCGCCGCTGCCTTCGCCTTCGGTCTGATGATCGGCAAAGGGCAGGCCGATGATCGCCTGGTCGTGCAGAAAGCGACGCCGGTCGTCACCGAGGCGAGCCTGACGCCGGGAACGAAAAAGCCGGCCGGCGAGATCGTGGAGCTCGGCGTCGCGAACGACGACTTCGAAGCCGAGCCTGCCGCGACCGACTCGACCATCACCGCCACCGACACGAGCACCTCGGCCGCGATCGTCGAGGAAGGCGCCCCACCCGCAACCGAAACCACGGCGACGACGGCACCGGCACCGGTCGTGACGACCACACAAAGCCCCGCGCCGGCCGCGGTGAGCTCGCCCGCGCCCGCACAGCGCGTCACGACGTACGCCCAGCTGCTCTCCACCGGCGATCAGAAAACCGCCGAGGCTCTGGCCGTGCGTCTGATCGAACGCGGATTCACCAGCGCCTACGTCGAGCGCGGCGCCACCGAAAAAGGCTCGATCTACCGCGTCCGCGTGAAATTCAATTCCGAAGCAGACGCAAGAGCCGCCGAAACGCGCCTCAAAGAATTTTCCAAAGACGTCTGGATCACGAGTCGGTAGTCGGTTGTCGGGAGTCGGTAGTCGGTTGTCGGTAGTCGGGAGAACCGCTTCGCAAAAATCGAAAGCTCTCGGCGAAGCGGTTCTCCCGACAACCGACAACCGACTACCGACTACCGACTCCCGATCAAAATGGCATCCTCCTCGCTGGCGATCACGAGCATGGCAGACGACGATCGATCTTCACGCAGCACCACGACGCCCGAGCTCGAGCAGCTGCGCAGCGCGCAGTCGGCGAAGAAAGTGCCGTCGGCCGATCCGACGCACATTCTCGACAAGGCCATCTATCAGCTCTGGGACACGATCAATGACCTCGATCAGATCCAGCCGGAGCGCGTCGAGCATTACCGCGTCTCGATTTTCGGCAGCTCGCGCATTCGCCGCGGCGATCCGATCTACGAAGAGGTGAAGAAACTCTCCAGCGATCTGGCGAGACTCGGCGTCGACATCGTCACCGGTGGCGGTCCGGGGCTCATGGAAGCAGCGAACGCCGGCGCGCGCGAAGGACAGACCGACAGCCACTCGCGTTCGTTCGGGCTGGCCATTCATCTGCCGACCGAAGAGGCGGCCAATCCGTTCGTCGACAAAGTCTTCCGCCATCGCACGTTCTTCTCGCGGCTGCACCATTTCATCCGTCTTTCCTCTGCATTCATCGTCATGCCCGGTGGCGTCGGCACGGCGCTGGAGCTCTTCATGGTCTGGCAGCTTCTGCAGGTGAAGCACATGAAAGAGCATCCGCTCATCCTCGTCGGTACAATGTGGCCCGGACTGATCGACTGGATCCGCTCGACGATGCTCGAGCGCGGCCTCGTCAGCCCGTCCGACTTCGATGTGGTCAAGCTCGTCGGCTCCTCCGACGAAGCCATCCCGATCATCCGTGAGTCGTACGAACGATGGCTTCAACAGGAGAGAGCACATGGCAACACAGGAGCAGGTACTTGACGCGCTGAAGAAGGTCAAATTCCCCGGCCTTTCGCGCGACATCGTCTCCTTCGGTTTCGTCCGCGACATCGTCATCACCGGCGGCGCAGTCGAATTCACGATTCACTTCCAGACCGAGAATCCCGCCGTCGGCGATCAGATCGCGCGCGACGCGGAGAAAGCGGTGACCGCGGTCGAGGGCGTCGACAGCGTGCGCGTCAACCTGCACATCGGCGCAAAGCAGGGTGCCTCGACCGCCGCCAGCGCCGGCGCCGCACCGCTCACCCCGAAAGCGCTCGACGGCGTGAAGTACCGTATCGCGGTCGCTTCCGGAAAAGGAGGCGTCGGGAAGTCGACGGTGTCGACGAATCTCGCGCTGGCGTTACGCGCCCTCGGACATACGGTCGGCCTGCTCGATGCCGACATCTACGGACCGTCGCAGCAGATGATGCTCGGCATCGACGGCAAGCCGCAGGTCGACGAGCTCGACGAGAAGATCATTCCGATGGAGCGCCACGGCATCAAGACGATGTCGCTCGGCCTCATCACCGATGCGGACACGCCGGTGATCTGGCGCGGACCGATGGTCATGAAGGCGATCGATCAGTTCCTCACCGACGTGAAGTGGGGCACCCTCGACTTCATGGTCATCGATCTTCCTCCCGGCACCGGCGATGCGCAGCTCACGCTCACGCAGAAAGCCGGCCTGACCGGCGCGGTGGTCGTGACGACGCCGCAGGACGTGGCCCTCATCGACGCGCGCAAAGGTCTGGCGATGTTCCGCAAAGTGAACGTGCCGGTCCTCGGCATCGTCGAGAACATGAGCTACTTCATCTGCCGCCACTGCGGCGAACGCGAGGAGATCTTCGGCCACGGCGGCGGACGCAAGACCGCGGCACTGCTCGGCGTTCCGTTCCTCGGGGAAGTGCCGATCGATCCGAAGGTCGTCGTCGGCGGCGACACCGGCGAACCGATCGTCGCCAGCGAGCCCGATTCCCCCGCCGCACAAGCCTTCCGCGAGCTCGCCCGCCAGATCGTCGAACAACTCGCCTCCGGAATGGAAGGACATACCCACAGCCACGGCCACATGCCCGGTCATGATCACGACCACGATCATGACCATGCCCACACGCACTGAGGTATAGCGAGGGGGATCCCTCGACTTCGCGCTGCGCGCTCCGCTCGGGATGACACGAAATTTGTGTCATCCCGACCGAGCGAAGCGAGTGGAGGGACCCCCTCCCGAACCCCGGTCACTCCACTTCCAGCTCGAACTTGATGTTCCAGCTCAGGGTCGAGGCGATTACCTGCGTGAACGCGACTCTGCCTGCGCCGCCCGCAACGCGTTGACGAAACGCGCCGCATCCGCGGGCGCGAAGTTCTTCAACACCTCGACGCCGTTCACTTTCACGGCCGTGAAGATGGCCTCGTTCTTCTCGTTCGTGAACAGCAGCGCGCCGTTGCGATAGTCGGCCTTCAGGTGCGCGACCGGATACTCCATCGATTTGCCGACTGCCAGCTGCACGCCCGCGAGGATCAGTTCCTCGAGGAAGTTCATCTCTTTCTTTTCTTTTTCGGCTTCGAGCTTCGCCAGCGCCGCGTCGCTGAGCTGCATCGCCACGACGTCCTTCGTCAACATCAGCACGGTGGAGCCATCCCTGCTGGTGATGGCCAGCTGCGCATTGCGCGGATTGCGGCGCGAGGCGACGTCGACGCGCGAGTCATTGCTGTTCAGATCGAGCGAGAGGTCTCCCGCGAATGCGGCGGGCGTGGCGAGCAGGAGCGCGAGTGCGAACGGCGCGAGCGTCTTCATGCTGCTGGATACGGCGCGCGGGAGTGGCGGTTGCACATCTCTGGTATCTTCCGGCCGCCATGATCAACAAAGTCATCTCATCGGCGGCAGAGGCCGTGAAGGACGTGTTCGACGACGCCACGCTCGTCGTCGGCGGCTTCGGCCTCTGTGGCATTCCGGAGAACCTGATCAACGCCCTGGTGGAGAGAAAAGTCAAAGGACTGACCTGCGTTTCGAACAATGCCGGCGTCGATGACTGGGGCCTCGGCCTGCTCCTGCAGACCAGGCAGATCCGCAAGATGGTCTCCTCGTACGTCGGCGAAAACGCGGAGTTCGAACGGCAGTACCTCTCGGGCGAACTCGAGGTCGAGTTCGTGCCGCAGGGGACGCTGGCCGAGCGGATGCGCGCCGGCGGCGCGGGCATCCCGGCATTCTTCACCCCCGCCGGCTACGGCACGATGGTCGCGGAAGGGAAAGAGACGCGCGAGTTCGACGGACGCATGTACGTGATGGAGCGCGGCATCGTCGGCGATTTCTCGCTGGTGGCGGCGTGGAAGGCGGACCGGCTCGGCAATCTCGTCTATCGCAAGACGGCGCGCAACTTCAATCCGATGGCGGCGACGGCCGGAAAGATCTGCATCGCCGAGGTCGAAGAGCTGGTGGAGCCGGGCGAGCTCGAGCCCGATGGCATCCACACGCCCGGCATCTTCGTCCATCGCGTCGTCGTCGCTCCGCGCGTGAAGCGCATCGAGCAGCGCACCATCAGGAAGGGATAACGCACATGCCGCTCAATCGCGAACAGATCGTCCGCCGCGCGGCGCAGGAGCTCCGCGACGGCTTTTACGTCAACCTCGGCATCGGCATGCCGACGCTCGTCGCCAACAACATCCCTCCCGGCATGGAAGTCATTCTCCAATCCGAGAACGGCATCCTCGGCCTCGGACCGTTTCCGACCGAAGCGGAAGTCGATGCCGATCTCATCAACGCCGGCAAACAGACCGTGACCGTGCTTCCCGGCGCCTCGTTTTTCTCGAGCGCCGACTCGTTCTCGATGATCCGCGGCGGCAAAGTCGACCTCTCGATCCTCGGCGCGATGCAGGTCTCGGCCCGAGGCGACATCGCCAACTGGATGGTGCCGGGTGCGATGGTCAAGGGAATGGGCGGCGCGATGGATCTCGTGGCCGGCGCGAAGCGCCTCATCGTGACGATGGAACACGTCACGAAGAAGGGCGAGAAGAAGATCCTCAACGACTGCAATCTGCCGTTGACCGGCGTCGCCTGCGTCAACCGCATCATCACGGATTACTGCGTGCTCGACGTGACTCCCGACGGCCTCCGTCTCATCGAGGTGGCCCCCGGCGTGACGCCCGGACAGGTGCAGGAGATGACCGAGCCGAAGTTGCTCATCGGCGAGGTGAAGGAAATCACGGTCTGAGAATCACGGTTGCGGCTGCACCGTCACGCGTCGCGGCCGCACCATTCGAATCGTGAACAGCACGAGCATGAGCAGAATCGCTCCGCCGGCGATCTTGAGGATCCAGGCGTTTCGTTTCCAGCTCTCATCGCGCCCGGCGCCGATTTCCTCGCGGCAGCGCGCGATGTACTCCTGCACGTACGGCAGTCCCGGCGTCTGCTCGCCGGCCGCGCGGAACGACTCCAGCGCGCGCGAGTAATAGCGCAACTGAAATTCGTCGAGCGCCTGGTTGTAGTTCGCCGTGAACGGACTCTCCGCCGGTGTCACGTTCGCCTCGCGAAGAAACTCGCGTACGACCTCCGCCGGTACGACGAAGTTGAATCCCTGCACCTGCTGCCCCGAGGTCGGATCGACCGATGCGAACGTAGCCACGCCGACTACCTTGCCGAAGTCGTTCAACACCGGACCGCCACTGTTGCCGGGAGCGAGCGGCGCGTCGGTTTGAATGATTCGCCAGCCGTCGGCCATCGCTTTCAACGCGCTGACGCGGCCGTTCGTCATCGACGGCTCGAGCTGCGAAGAGACCGCCAGCGTTTCGTTGAACGTGGCCACGCTCGGAAACCCGACCACGTGCAATTCCTCGCCGGTGCGGATGCGATCGGAGTCGGCGCTGTCGAGCAGCGGCAGCGTCGGATAGTTCTTGCCCGGAATCTTCAATACGGCCACGTCTTTTCCCGGCGCGGGCCGGCCGACTTTCTTCAGGTCCGCGAGCTTCCCGACCACGTCGATGTTCTCTCCCGGCTTGGCGTAGCCGATCACCGCGTACACCTTCGTCTCGTTCGTGTCGCGCGCCATGTGTTGCACGTAGAACTTCGCCAGCGCCTCGCTGAACCGGCTCTTGGCCGCGTCGGTCATCGACTGGCCGGGCGCGAGCTTGCCGATTCCCTGATCGACTTCGTCGACGTCTTCCTTGATCCAGTCGACCAGATTCCTGGCCAGCGACTGCGAGACATCGTCGTCGTCCGGTTGCACGACGTGCGCGTTCGTGACGATGTATCCGTCCGGAGTGACGATGAAGCCGCTGCCGGTGTAGGTGAGCTCGGTCTTGAACGTGCGCGTGCGATCGCCGCGGGTGAGGTACGCGGCGGGGTTCTTGAGCACTTCGGCAACGAGCACGATCCCGAGCTCCGCTTCCGTCAGGTATTCGGGGTGCAGCGTTCCGTCGGCGACGAGCGCCTGCATGTGCGTGCGCAGTTTGTCCGAGTCGAGATCCGCGCGCGGGCAGGAGCCGGACAGCAGCGTGCGCGTGACGAGGAGCACCGTCGCCGGCTTCCCACGATCGGCGACGACCGTGGCCGGCAGTGGTGTCGCCTCGGAAGCGGCGACGGCGGAGAGAGAAAGAAAGAGAGTCGGGAGGACGCAGCGCAGGTTCTTCGGCCAGCTCATCATCGCATCTCCGGCGACGGCGATTCGAGACTCGCCGCGCACATTCGGGTGTGACCGCTCGCCGATTTTTCCCCCGCAAAAAATCGAGAAGGCAGGACGGCAACCCGCGGAGGTTCTAACGCGTACACACGAGCATGCGATGGCTCGCCGCCACGGCCGTGCTGCTTCTCGTTGCGTGTGACTCCGCGCCGCACGTGGCCGCGCGTGTCGATGATGGAGTGCTGCGCGTCGTTGTGATCGGCGATTCGGTGGCCCACGGTGCCGGCGATGAACGCCGCGGCGGCATCGCCGCGGTGCTGCAACGTGCGTTGCCAAACGGGGACGTCCGCAACCTCGGCATCGATGGCGCGCGCACGGCGAACGTCCTCGCGCTCCTGGCGCGCAACGACGCGCAGGCAGCGATCGCGCAGGCCGATGTCGTCGTGCTTTCGATCGGCGGCAACGATCTCTACGGCGATTCGTTCGCGCAGCTACTGTCGGGCGTCGCTCCGGTATTGCAGCAACGTCGTGTCGTTGCGAGAGTCGGCAACGTCATCAATCGTCTGCACGAGTTGAATCCGGACGCACGAGTGCTGCTGCTCGGGCTGTACAACCCGTATCGTCATTCGACGCGCGCGGCGTGGCTCGAGCGGCAGGTGAATCTCTGGGACGCGCGCGTGATTGCACGCTTCGCGGGCGATCGCCAGGTCACGGTGCTGCGGATCTGCGATCTCCTCGATCGCGACGATCGCATCAGCACCATCGACCGCTTCCATCCCGGCATGCGGGGGTACGAAGCGATCGCGATGCGCGTGGCCACGGCGCTTTGATCAGGCCCGCAATTTCGCGAATGCCCGCTTCATCAGCGACAGCTTCTCCGGCTGTGCCGGCATCCCCTGCGCGGCGTTGAGCATCACCGGCTGCTGCTCGAGGATCTGTTCCACCTCGTCGACGAAACGGGGAGGCCATTCGCCGGGGTTGGCGATCATGCGGCCGTTGTAGAACTGCGGGATCACCGAGCCGTCACCGGCGTGGTAGATCTTGCGCGGCGTGATGCGGCCGATGCCGGGATCGCTGTGGAGCGGCGTGTAGTAGAGACAGCCTTCGAAGTAGTAGTGCGTCACCTGCGTGAAGCGGGTGCGCGCTTTGTCGAGGATCGGGCAGCCGCCGTGGTAGAGGTTCGCGGCCCAGATCAGCGCCTGGCCTTTTTCGATGCGCAGCTCCGTGCGCTCGCAGCCCGACATCGGCATCAGCGCTTCGACGAACTGCTCGTAGCGGCCGACGTTGTGCAGCGGGTTGTCGGCTTCGCTGGCGACGAGTCCGAGATCGTGCAGGTTGAACGTCGGAAGCTTGTGGCTCTGCGGGTAGTAATGCAGCGGGCCGTTGGTTTCATCGACGCTTTCGAGCGCCACCCATACGCCGCACATGAAGCCGTGCGGAATCGAATCGAAGAACGCCTTGTCGCTGTGCGTCTTCTGTTCGGAGCCGATGCGGAAATTCAGCGTTTGAAACGGGAAGGCCTTGCGGCGATAGAGGAGCTGCAGCACCTCCAGCACGCGCGGTGCGTTCGCGATTCTGCGTACGTGCTCGCCCCAGACCCACGCGTCCTGCACGCGGCGCTCGTCCGAATAGAAGTTGCCGGCGCCGACGTAGTACTTGTCCTTGACCTCGTCGTACGCCCCTTTGATCCAGGAGTCGGGGACTTTCGGATCGAAGATGACGTAGCCGTTCCGGGCGAACTCGGTGACGAGCCGGCGGGACTCGGCGTCGAGCTCGGTGCGTTCGAGGAGCGCGGGAAAGAACGGCGAATCGAGCCAGGGGACGCCGAGGGCTTCCGCCTCGGTCAGGACTTTCTGTGCATCGGTCATGGGCTGCTCGCGTTAATGGTACGGCGCGACCCTGAATTCCGCTCAGGCGGTGACGGTGGTCTCTTCGGCTTCCGGCTTCTTGCGCATGTCGAGGAAGAGCAGCGCGATGCCGATGCAGATGGCCGAGTCCGCGACGTTGAACGCCGGCCAGTGATGATTGCCGACGTAGACGTCGAGGAAATCGACGACGTAGCCGAAGCGGAAGCGATCGACCAGATTGCCGATCGCGCCGCCGAGGATGAGATGCAGGCCGGTCTGCAGCAGGCGATCGGTGACGGCGGAGCGGAGCGCGTAGACGACCACGACGCAGAAGACGGCGATCGCTCCGAAGTTCAGCAGCAGCGGGACGAGCTTCGACGACGCGTCCGCGCCGATGCCGAAGGCCGCGCCGGTGTTGCGCACGTGCACGAGCTGGAAGAAGTTCGGAATGACCGGGATGGCCTCGTGGAGGTCGATCTTCGTCAGCACGAGGAACTTGGTCCAGAGGTCGAGAATGATGATGGCGGCCGTGATGGCCAGATAGTGAACGCGCTTCAACGGATCGCTCCTGCGGTCTGACGCTCCTCGATCAGGCGATCGAGCTCGTTACGAAGTTTGCCGAGAATCTCGTCATAGGTGTAGTGGCCGAGGGACTGCGGTCCGCGCTTGAGATTCACGTAATTCGGCGCGCACCACATGCCGAGGTCCGCGTCATCGGTCTCGCCCGGACCGTTCACGCGGCAACCCATCACCGCGATGGTGATGTCGTGTTCTTTCGCATATTGCGTCATTTCTCGCACGTTCTGAGCCAGATCGATGAACGCTTCGTTCTCGACGCGCGAGCACGAAGGACAGCTGATGATGTTCATCCCCTTGTGCTCGAAACGCGGCACAGAGCGGAAGCGCCCTTCGCGGATGTCGTCGAGAATCTGGCGGCCGACGCGGATCTCTTCGCCCTTCTGCTCGAACGGCAGCGTGAGCGAGACGCGGATCGTGTCGCCGATGCCGCGGGTGATGAGCTGCTCGAACGCGATGCGCGTCTTGATGATGCCGTCCGGCGGCATCCCCGCTTCCGTGACGCCGAGGTGCAGTGGCACGTCGGGACGCAACCCGGCGAATCGGAGATTCGCGTCGATGACCTTGTTCGGATCCGAATCCTTGATCGACACGCAGTAGCGGTCGAAGCCGATCTCGTCGAGCATCGCGCAGTGTTCGGCGGCGGACTCGATCATCGGCGTGAGCGAATCATCCTTGTCGTACTTGGCCAGCTTGTCGGGATCGACCGAGCCGGCGTTGACGCCGATGCGCATCGCACAGTCGTGCGCGAGGGCGACGTCGACGAGATACTGCACCTTCTCGCGGATCGTCTTGTCACGCTCGATGTGGTAGAGGTGGCCGGGGTTGTAGCGGAGCTTCTGCACCAGCGGCGCAACCTTCTCGGCCAGCCGGTAGTTCTCCTGCAGATCGATCGACAGATTCGCGTTCGGACGGGCCGCGCGGATCTCGGCGAGCGCGACCACGTCCTTCGGATTGTCGACGGCGATGCGGATGACGTCGGCACCGGCGGCCTCGAGCAGTTCCACCTGCCGGATGGTGGCGGCGATGTCCTGCGTGCGCGTTGCGGTCATCGACTGCACGGCGATCGGATTCTGCCCTCCGATCTTCACGTTGCCGATACGGATCTCACGTGTCTGTCTGATCGTCACGCGCCTTCCTAACGCCTGGATCTACTGAAGATTCCAGCCTCGCGCGGTGACGCCGGACATCCCGCATTCCCTCTCTGCACACTTGCGCCCGTTGTCGGACTTTTAGTAGTGTCGCTGCATCGCAGTCAGCTTTGTGGGCGTGTGGCGCGGTGCGTCAGAGCCGCTTTTCCTTTCCCCCGGGTCCCGCTTTACCCAAAAACAAATGTTCTCAGCTGGTCCGAAGACCGGCTGGATGGAGCCTTCATGTCGAGAGCCCCGGTGAGCCGGCTGTGGATCGTGTTGATCCTCGTTTTTTCTGCGATGGCCGTGCAGGGACAAACCTGCACCGCGCCGTCGATCACGATCTACCAGGGACAGAATCCCACCTGCGACGGCGAGTTCATCACGCTCGATGCCGGCAGCGGCTGGACGACCTACAGCTGGTCGAACGGCGCCACTGGCCAGCAGATGACCGACACGCCGCACGTCGCCACCGCCTATACGGTGACGGTCACGGACGCGAATGGCTGCACGGCGACGTCGCAGCCGCTGACGATCGGCGTCGCCGCGCGTCCGGCCGGTCCGGAGATCACCGCACCGAGCGCGGTGCAGCCGGGAGTCACGGCAACCGCCTCGGTCACGATGCAGCCGGAGTGGGGGAGCGTCAGCTGGGAGATCACCGGCGGCTGGTTCTATCCGCCGTACAACTACCCGACCGCGTCCGGCGGCGACGTCACCTTCCAGGCGGACGGCAGCGGCCCGGTCGTGCTTCGCGCGCAGGCCTACCTCGGGATGTACGACACCTGTTCTCTCACCGAGAAAACCATCCTCACGGTTCCTCTCGGCTATCCATCGGAGAACCCGGAGCTCATCGTCACGTCGTCGAATGAGCTCTGCGAGTTCCAGATCTATGACGCCTCGCTTGCTCCGACCGAGCAGTGGCAGAACGCGTACTGGACGATCCAGAACGGCGTCTTCGAATATCCGCAGTACCCGTATCAGGGCACCACGGCCAGCGGCCTCACGGTGCGCTTCCGTCCGGATCACAGTGGCCTGCCGGTCGTCCTGACGGTCGATGCGACGAAGATCGACAACTCGACGCTGCACGCCTCGCGACCGGTGTCGCTGCGTCAGCTCGCCGCACCGCAGATTCTGACCACCAGCGAGTCGACGTGCGACATGGGAGTCTACGACGCCACCATCGCGGCCCCTCCGAGCGGCTCGTGGCAGAACGCGTACTGGACGATTCAGAACGGCGTATTCATGACCACTGAATATCCGTATCAGTCGACCACGGCGAGCGGCCTCACGGTTCACTATCGGTCGAACGCGCCGCAGTCCGTGGTGCTCACGGTCCGCGCGACCGACGGCTCCGGTTGCGAGACGCCGGAGGGAACGAAAACGATTCCGCGACGCACGATCGCGGCTCCCGAAATCGTGACGAACACCGACTCGACGTGCGAGATGGGCGTCTATGACGCGACGCTCGCCGTTCCCGCCGAGGGAACGTGGCAGAGCGTGTACTGGACGATCGAGAACGGCGTGTTCCTGCGCAATGAATACCCGTATGAAGCGACGTACGCGAATGGTCTGAACGTGCGTTATCGCTCGAACAGCCCGCAGGCGGTCGTGCTCTCGGTGAACGCGATGGACAGCCTCGGCTGCTACGCGCCGCCGGCCACGAAAAGCGTGCCGCGGCGGACCATCGCAGCGCCGCAGATCGTGACGTCGACCGAGTTCACGTGCGAGATGGGCGTGTATGACGCGACGCTCGCGGCTCCGGCCGCGGGAACGTGGCAGAGCGTCTACTGGACGATTCAGAACGGCGTGTTCCTGAGCAATGAATACCCGTATGAAGCGACGTACGCGAACGGCCTGAACGTGCGTTATCGCTCGAACAGCCCGGAGCCGGTGGTGCTGCGCGTGAACGCGATGGACAGCCTCGGCTGCTACTCGCCCGAGGGGACGAAAACGATCTCGCGGCGCACGATTGCGGCGCCGCAGATCGTCACCTCGACCGAGCTCACGTGCGAGATGGGCATGTACGACGCCACGGTCGCGGCGCCCGCCGAAGGAACGTGGCAGAGCGTTTACTGGAACATTCAGAACGGCGTGTTCATGAACAATGAATACCCGTACGAATCGACGTACGCGAACGGGCCGAACGTGCGCTTCCGCTCGAACAGCCCGGAGCCGGTCGTGCTCACCGTGAACGCGATGGACAGCTTTGGCTGCTATTCGCCGCAGGCGACGAAGAGCATCGGCCGCCGCTCCATCGCGGCACCGGTGATCGTTACCAGCTCTCCGGCGGTCTGCGCGAATGCCGCAACCTCCGCGACCGTCGAGGCTCCCGCGGAAGGCTCGTGGCAATCGATGTCGTGGTCGATCACGAACGGCGCATTCCAGACTCCCGACTATCCCTACACCTCTCCATACGCGTACGGCCTGAACGTCACGTTCGTCGCCAACGGCAACGGCCCGGTCACGCTCAGCGTGAACGGCACCGACAGCTACGGCTGCTACGCGCCGAACGGCACGAAGGAAGTGCCCCTCGGCGGAGGCACCGTCGACATCACCACCGCGGCGAGTGTCTGCGGCCCCGTACCGACGCCCGCCACGATCGCGGCCGGAACGTGGGAGAGCGTCACCTGGACGATCCTCGGCGGCACCTTCGACGGCGGCGCCACCAGCGCGTCGGGTCCGAGCGTGATCTGGACGGCGAATCCGAGCGCCAGCTCGGTCGAGCTCAACGTCACCGCGAATGATCCGAACGGCTGCAGCGTGACCGGCGTGAAGACCGTGCCGGTCGTCATCGGCGCCGCCGTCTTCACCGCTCCCGACGCCGTCTGCGCGAGCGGCCCCGGCACCGTGCAGGCCGATCCCGGCTACACCAACCTGCAGTGGTCCTTCACCAACGCCATCTGGCAGAACGGATACGGCAACAGCGTCTACTTCACGCCGACCGGCACCGGCCCCGTGACCTTCACGATCGAAGCGAACGACGCGAACGGCTGCCGCTACAGCGGCTCGAAAACCATCGCGCTCAACACCACCATGCCGCAGATCTCTGCCCCCGCGGGACCGATCTGCGCGTTCACGCCCTACAGCGCGACCGTGACGAACGCCGCCGCGTTCACGTCGGTGTCGTGGTGGATCGAAGGGGGCTACGTCGATTCGCCGAACGCGGCCACGACGCAGTTCACGGCGAACAACTCGCAGACTCCGGTGCGACTGCATGTCTCCGGCTACTTCGCGGACGGTTGCTTCAACGAGAGCGTCGTCTCGATTTCGCTGTCGCAACCGCCGTCGACGGTCATCACCGGCAGCGGCAACCTCTGCCCTGGCGCCACCGAAACGCTGACCGCGCCCGATGGCGCGAGCTGGCTCTGGTCGACCGGCGCGACGACGCGCTCGATCGACGTCACCGCGGCGGGGCACTACCAGGTCACGACCACGAACGCCGCCGGCTGCACGAGCGTCGCGTCGAAGGATGTCGTGGCGATCCAACTCGCCGCGCCGACGATCACCTCCTCGAACGGCACTTCATTCTGCGCGACGGACGGCACGCTGCTGACCGCGCAGGCGGGGTACGACGCCTATCAGTGGTCGAACGGCTCGACCTCGCCATCGATCATCGTCTTCGACAGCGGCACCTACACGGTCTTCGCGGCGAAGAACAACTGCAACGTCAGTTCGTCCATCACCGTGACCTCGTATCCGAAGCCGGTGGTCACGGCGTCAGCCACGA
This sequence comes from Thermoanaerobaculia bacterium, assembly GCA_036261885.1. Classification (GTDB taxonomy): domain Bacteria; phylum Acidobacteriota; class Thermoanaerobaculia; order Gp7-AA8; family Gp7-AA8; genus QHVT01. The sequence continues at coordinate 216,328 of DATAJY010000002.1, forward strand.
CGCATTGCGCGGGCGGCGAGCCGGTGACGCTGACGTCGACGGAAGCGACGTCGTACCTCTGGTCCAACGGAGCGACGACGCGCTCGATCGAAGTCACCTCGCCCGGAACCTACTGGGTGCGCACGACGATCGGCGGCTGCACCGAGCTCTCGAATGACGTCGTGATCGCCGACGGCGGATACGCGCCGCCGCTCTGGATCACGCTCGACAACGCCACGTACTGCCCCGGTGCCACCGGCACCGCGACCGCGCAGAACGCCGCGTCGTTCACCGAGTTCGAATGGTCGATCACGAACGGCACGCTCACCAGCGCGGCCGATGCCTCGTCCGTCACCTTCACCGCCGGCACCGCCGGCAACGTCACCCTGACCGTGCGCGCGAAGAGTGCGGCCGGCTGCTGGCGCCGCGAGACGATCGACGCCGGCGTGAGCACGCCGATCGCGGCCTTCACACTGCCGGCGGCGATCTGCAACAACACCGGCACGAACGTCAGCGTGCCCGATGCGGGCGCCGGCGCGACGTACGCATGGAGCGTGACCAACGGCACGATCCTGCAGGACAACGGCGCCGCGATGCGCTTCAAGGCCGACGTGGCCGGTCCGGTATCTGTAACTGTCACGGTTACAAAATCGGGCGGCTGCTCGACGACCCACACCGCAACGACGAACGCGGACGAGCTGGCGATTCAGACCATCACCGTGCCCGCGGTCGTTTGCGATCGGCACAACGTGACCGCGACCGTCGCCGATCCGCCGGCAGGCGCGACCTTCACCTGGACGCTCTTCGGCGCCACGCTGGTGAGCGGTTCCTCGCTCAACGACCGCTCCATCACGTTCGACGTCGACACGAACCTCGCCAACCTCGAGGTGCTGGTGCAGATCGGCTCGTGCTCGTATCGCGCGCGCAGCAGCGTCGCGGTGGCGGCCGCGCCGGCGATTTCCGTCGTCGGCTCCGAAATGATCTGCGGTCCGGGCTCGATCACGCTGCGCGCCAGCGGCGGCAGCGATTACGCCTGGTCGAACGGCATGACCGGCCAGGAGATCACCGTCACCTCGACCACGACGCTCACCGTGACCGCGACGACGCAGGGCGGCTGCCGTCTCACCTCGGCACCGCAGAGCGTCACCGTCAGCCTTCCGGCCGTGCCACAGATCGTCGCCCCCGCGTCGATCTGTCCGCGCGACGAGACCATCACCGCGACACTCGCCAACGCCTCGGCGTACTCCGAATACATCTGGCACACGTCGTCGAATCTCTACGCCACCAGCGGCAACAGCGTGACCCTGACCCGCGGCCTGATGAGCGGCGACGCCTGGGTCGAAGTGATTCCGCGCGATCTCAACGGCTGCTGGGCCGCGGCCACGCGCATCGTGATTCCCGAACTGCCGATGCCCGACGCGACCATCACCACCGACGCCGCGTACTGCAGCGGCGGAACGTACGAGGCGAGCGTGCCGGATGCCGGTGCGGGCGCCACGTATGACTGGGATCTCACCAACGCGACCATCGTCAGCGGCGAGCACGCGCGCACGGTGCGCTTCACCGCCGGCACGAACACCGTGGCCGTCTTCGTGACCGTCAACGGCACGAACGGCTGCTTCAATCAGAACCTCAGGAACGTGCCGGTCACGCAGCCGGTGAACGTTTCGATCACCGCGCCTGCCTTCGTCTGTTCGAACGCCGTCGGACAGACCGCCTCGGCGACGGACGCCGGCGCCGGCGCGACATACGTCTGGACGGCCACGAACGCGACCATCACCGGCGGGCAGGGGACGGCGGCGATCACGTACGACGTGACCGGCAGCAGCACCGTGACGTTGAGCCTCATCGTCACGAAAGGCGCCTGCACTTCGAACACGTCGGCGAACGTTGCGATCGTCGATGCGCCGTCCTTCGGCATCGGCGCGAACGCCGGAGGCGGCCAGTACGACAGCCGCTTCACCACCGACGGCGAGCTCGAAGCGCAGACCACGGCCGAGTTCTGCGGCGCCTCCAGCGCGAACCTCCTGGCCACGGTTCTCGATCCGTCGTGGACCTACACCTGGTCCACCGGCGCAAACGGTCCGTTCCTCAACGTGACGACCTCCGGCACCTACACGCTCACCGCGACCAACACGAACGGCTGTTCGTCGACGAGCAGCATCACCGTCAACTTCAAACCGGCGCCGCAGCCGGTCATCAGCGGGCTGCCGTCGTTCTGCCCCGGCGGCTCGACGACGCTCACCGCGAGCGGCGGCGATTCGTATCTCTGGTCCACCGGCGCGACCACCGCGTCGCTCACCGTGAATGAGCCCGGCACCTACACCGTGACCGCCACGACGAACGGCTGCAGCGCCAGCAGGTCGGTCGAGGTGAGCGAGAACGCCGCGTCGATCGCAGTGAGCGGTCCGGCGACGTTCTGCGCCGGCGGCGATGTCGTGCTCACCGCCGCCCCGGCGCAGTCGTACCTCTGGTCGAATGGCGCCACGACGCGGTCGATCACCGTGACGACGTCCGGCAGCTACTCGGTGTCCGAGACGTTTGCTTCCGGCTGCACGCTCGCGGCCGCGCCGGTGAACGTCATGGTCGGTCCCTCCGCCGTGTCGATCGCACTCGACGACACCTCTGCCTGCCCGGGACAGGCGCTCACCGCGACCTCGAGCGTCACCGGCGGCACGAACGTGAGCTACCAGTGGCTCGACGAAAGCGGCAACGCGATTCCCGGTGCGACCGGCCCGAGCTACACCTTCGTGCCGGCCCAGCCGGCCTACGGGCACCTCTCGCTGCGCGTCAGCGACGCCACCGGCTGCATGCAGACCAGCAACACCGCGACGTACTACCGCTACACCGTGCCGCAGGCGACGATCTCCGTCATCGGCCCGACCGCATTCTGCAGCGGCACCGGCGTGACGCTCTCCGCGAGCAACGGCACCGCGTATCTCTGGAGCAGCGGCCAGACCACACCCTCGATCTACGCCACCGAGGCCGGCACCTACACCGTCACCGTCACCGACAACACCGGTTGCGCGACGACGAGCGAGCCGGTCACGCTGACCATGCTCCCCGCCGCCGCCAAACCGTCGATCACCGGCGCAACGACGTTCTGTGACGGCACCTCGACCACCCTGACCGCGACCGACGGCTACACGTCCTACGCCTGGTCCAACGGCATGACCGGCCGCACCATCACCCTCTCCGATTCCACGACCGTCTTCGTCACCGCAACCGATGCGAACGGCTGCAGCGCGACGAGCGATGGATACGTCGTGACCGAAAACGCAGTTGTCGCGAAGCCGACCATTACCGGTGCGCAGACGTTCTGCAACGGCACTTCGACAACACTCACCGCAAGCGCGGGCTACGCGTCATACGCGTGGTCGAATGGGATGACCGGCGCCTCGATCACAGTCTCTGATTCCGCGACGCTCACAGTCACGGCGACCGATGCGAACGGTTGCAGCGCGACGAGCGATCCGTACGTGGTCACTGAAAACGCAGTTGTTGCGAAGCCCACGATCACCGGTGTGCAGACGTTCTGCAATGGCACTTCGACAACGCTCACCGCGACCGACGGCTACACGTCCTACGCCTGGTCGAACGGCATGACTGGCGCCTCGATCACGGTCTCTGATTCTGCGACGCTCACTGTTACCGCAACCGATGCGAACGGCTGCAGCGCGACGAGTGATTCGTACGTGGTCACTGAAAACGCAGTTGTTGCGAAGCCGACCATCAGTGGCGCGCAGACGTTCTGCAATGGCACATCGACAACGCTCACCGCGAGCGCGGGCTACGCGTCGTACGCGTGGTCGAACGGCATGACCGGCGCCTCGATCACGGTGCAGGACACGATTATCGTCACCGTCACGGCGACGAACTCGAATGGCTGCAGCGCGACGAGCGATGCGTTCACGACGACCGAGCGCGCCGCGTTGACGAAGCCGTCGATCAGCGGGCCGTCGTCGTTCTGCCCCGGTACGACTGCGACACTCACGGCGCCGGCGGGCTACGTGTCGTACGTCTGGTCGAACGGGATGTCCGGCGCGTCGATCACGGTGTCGGCGGCGGCGACGTACACGGTCACGGTCACGGATGCGAATGGTTGTTCCATCGTGAGCAACGCCTTTACGCTGTCGCAGTACGCGGCGACGGGCATCACGACGCAGCCGCAGAGCATCAGCATCCGCAAGAACACAGCCGCATCGATCTCCGTCGTCGCGACCGCGGCGGGTGCGCCGACGTACCAGTGGTATCGCGGAAACTCCGGCGATACGTCGAACCCGGTGACGTCCGGCGGGAACGCCGCATCGCTCTCGGTCGGCACGCCGAGTAAGGGCACGTACCGCTACTGGGTGCGCGTCGGCAGCACGACCTGCCCGACCTCGACCGTGAACAGCACCACCGCGACCGTCACGGTCACGAACTAACGCCTCAAGAAACTCCTCGGAGTGGCCTCACGCGCCACTCCGAGGAGCGAGCCCGAGCTATCATCGTTGCGGTGCAGAGGCCCTCGAGCGTACAGAACCGAGGTGTGCTCACGGCGTTGCGCGCGGCGGCGATCGTGATCGTCGCGACCGGTCTCAACGACGTCATCGCCGGCGCCGCTCCTCGCTACGAACCGCTCTACGCCTACCTCGGCGCCATCGCGCTCGTCGTTCTGCTCGACGGCGTCATCCTCGGCGCGTTCGCGGCTGCACTCGCGATCGGCTTTTACGCGCTGCTCTTCCTTCCGCGGCCGACGCTGAACGCGCTGGCGTTCCCGATCGTCGCGGCGACGCTGACGCTGCTCGTCTTCGGCACGTTGCGAATGTTCTTCCGCTCGCGGCAGCGCGCGCAGCCGGTCGAAGTCTTCGCCGAACCGCTCGCGCCGCCGCTGCTTCCGCCGCCACCGCCGCCGTTCGACAACACGGAGGTGCTGCACGCGATCGATGAGTTGCGCGACGAGCTGCGCACCACGGTGGGGGAGATCTCGTCGGCGCGCGAGCGCGAGGAGTTGCTGGAGCGGACGTTCCTCGAAGCGCGCGAGGCGCTCGTGGCGCGGTTGCGCATCGCCGAAGAAGAGGCGCGGGCCAAGGATGCGGAACTGCAGCGGCAACTCGATGCCGAGCGCGCGGCGTTCGAGGTGGCGCGCAACGAGGCGTTGTCCCTGGCGGCCGAAGAGGCGGCGCTGGCGAAGCGCGTCGAGGAGCTCGAGGCGGCGAATGCGAGCGATCGTGCGCGCTCGGCGGCCATCGTCACATCGCACGAGCGGCGCATCGCCGATCTGAATCACGACGCCGAGCAGCTGCGCATCGCGCTCGAGGCGGAGCGCACGCGGGCATTGCGTTTGTCGGCCGAGGTGGCGTCGGAGCGCGAGCGCGTCGCCGAGGCGCAGTCGGAGCGGACGCGCGATCGCGCGAATGTCGAGACCGCACGTTCGGAGATCGAGAAGTTGCAACGGATGCTCGCCGCCGAACGCGCAGGCTCCAGTGCTCGTGCGATGGAGTTGGAAGGGGTGACGCGCGAGCTCACGGCGCTGCGTGAAACAGACGAACGAGAAGCGACGGCCCGCGCCGAGGAGCTCCGCGAACTGCGAAGCGCGATCGAAATTGAAAAGAACGCACGAGAGAATGCGGAGCGCGAGGTTGCGAGCATTCGCGAGACGCTCGACCACGACCGCGCATCACTCGTGAGTGCACGCGAGGCGCACGAACGGGAAGCGAATGAGCTGCGTAGCGCGATCGAGATCGAGAAAACCGCGCGGGAAACCGTCGAGCGCGAATTGCGCGAGACGCGGGCGGAGCTCGAGTCGGAGCGCGACGAGGCGATCTCCCGCGCCACCGATCTGGCCACGCTCCGTCGCGAGCTGGAGCTCGAACGGGCGCGCGCGGAAAGCGAGCGGGCGTTGCGCGAGCGGTCGGAACAGGATCTGCTCGACGGACGCAGAGACATCGCGCTGCTCGAATCGCGCCTCACGGAGCTCGATGCCCTGCGCGCCGCCGCCGAAGGGGAGTTGACGAAAGAGCGCGCGTCGTTCGACGAGAAGCTCGACACGATCGTCGCGCATCTCGCGCAGGACCACGAGGCGGATCTCGGCAAAGCGGTGCTGGAGCGCGAGGAAGCGCGCGCCGAGGCGCGCAGCGTCGCCGCGAAGCTCGGCAAGGTGCAGGCGCGCATCGAGGAAGACCGGCAGGCCATCCTCACGAAACTGCGGGAGGCCGACGAGCGCTACAGAACTTCGCTGGCCGATGCGAATCAGGTGCTCGCGGAAACGCGCACCGCCGCGCAGAAGGAGATCGAGCGGCTGCAGTTGCGGATCGCGGAGCTCGAACAGCAACAGCATGCGACGCGGCCCGCGCAACCGCTGCCGCCGTCGCGGGGCCGGGTGCTGATCGCGCATCCCGATCCAGACATGCGCGCCACCGCGCGGGCCAGCCTCGAGCGCGCCGGCTACGAGATCGTCAGCGCCGCCGACGGTCTCGAAGCGCTGCGCACCGCCATCGCCCAGAAAGTCGACGTCGTGATCGCCGACACGGTCATGCCGAAGATGAACGGCCGGGAGCTCTGTCAGCTCCTCAAATCGCAGGAGAAGACCGCGCACATTCGCGTCATCCTGCTGACGCGCGCGACCGACGACCTGCCCAAAGGCGATCTGCCGCCCGATCTCATGCTGCGCAAGCCGGTGCCGCTGGAGACGCTCAAGTCGACGCTGGCGGAACTGGTGACGCGGGCCTGAGCTTCATCATGTGCCGCTCCGGCGCATCGACCGGCGTGAACCCGAACTGCGCGTACAGCCCGTGCGCGTCGCGCGTGACCAGATGCCAGCGCCGCAGATTCTGCAGGTCCGGATGCTCGGTGATGGCGCGCATGATCTGTTTCGAGACGCCGCGGCCGCGATGCGATTCGACGACGAAAACGTCGGCGACGTAGGCGAACGTCGCGAAGTCGCTGATGACGCGTGCGAAGCCGACCTGCTGCGCCCCGTCGAACGCGCCGAAGCAGAGCGAGTGGGCGATGGCGCGCTCGACGCGTTCGCGCGGAATGCCGCGGGCCCAGTACGACTCGTTGCTGAGATAGTCGTGAATGCGCGTGACGTCCATGCGCGCGCGGTCGTGCGTGATCTCGATGTCCATTCTCAAACCACCGGTTCGTCGAACCGTTCTTCGGTAATGCCGCCGAGGATGTGCAGCGCGGTCTCGAGCTCGGCCACGCTCGACGGGCTGCCGATGCAGACGCGCACGGCGCGCGGTGTTTCGCCGACCGCGAAGGCGGAGGCGCTGGCGACGCGCACGCGGCGGCGTCGTGCTTCATCGGCGAACGCATCGGGCGTCCAGCGTTTCGGGATCTCCATCCAGAGATGTCCGGAACGCGCATCGCCGGTCGCCTTCGGCAGCATTCTCCGCGCCGTCCGATTGCGCAGCGCGACCTCGGCGCGTTTGAGCTCGACGATCTTCGCGGCGGTGCCGTCTTCGATCCACGACGCCGCGAGCTCCGCGGTCACCGGCGACGCGAAGAGCACGCTCGCCGCCAGCGCCGCATTCAATCGCGGCAGCCAGGCCTCGGGTGCGGCGAGATAGCCGACGCGCAGCGACGGCGCGAGCGCTTTTCCGAGGCCGGTCAGGAAGATCGTACGGTCGGGCGCGAACGTGGCCAGCGGCGGCGGTGTTGCTGCGAGCAGAAAGCCGCAGACATCGTCTTCGATGATCGTGATGCCGTGCTTCGCGGCGATGGCGGCGAGCTCGCGGCGGCGCTTGTCCGGAAAGATGATGCCGGTGGGATTGTGCAGCGACGGAATCGTATAGAGCACCTTCGGCCCGCGGCCGCGCACCGCGCGCTCCAGCGCGTCCGGCACGATCCCGTAGCGATCGAGCGGCAGCGGCTGGAGACGGATGCCGAGCATCGCCGCGATCGACTTCGCGCCGTGATACGTGACCGCCTCGGTGAGGATCGTTTCGCCGGCGCGCGCGGTGGCGGCGAAGGCGAGCAGGATTGCGTGCTGCGTGCCGGCGGTGACGACGACGCGCGCCGGATCGATGCCGCGGATGCCGCTCTGCTCGAGCCACGCCGCACCGGCCGCGCGATGGCGTTCGCTGCCGGCACCGGCGGCATACGTCGCGCTGGCGAGCGTCTTCGCGGCGCGATCGAGCATCGCCGGCGAGGGGAGCGGCAGCGGGATGTTGACGACGTTCGTCGCCAGGTCGATCTCGCTGGCCGGCCTCGCCGCGGAGGTGGTGCGCGCGGTGCGCACGAACGTGCCGCGGCCGGTCGCCGATTCGACGAGACCGCGCCGCGCCGCCTCGCCGTAGGCACGCGTCACCGTCACGGCGGTGATGCCGAGGGAACGGGCCAGATCGCGATGCGTCGGCAGCTGGCTGCCCGAGATCAGCACGCCGGCGCGCACATCGCGCTCCAGCGCGTCGGCGATGCGCGCGTAAATCGGTTCCGCGGATTCGGGGAGGCGGGGTGACCAAATTGTCATGATCGGATCGTCATACTTGACGGGTGTGAAGTGTATCACTATGGTTTCGCTCATGACGAAGAACGATGTGCTGAACGAGTCGCTGATGGACCGCGCCCATGCGCACGCCGCGGAGTTTCTGCGCTCGGTCACCGACCGCCACGTCGGCGCACGGGCCACGCGCGACGAGCTGCTGGCGGCATTGCGCGTGCCGCTCAGCGACGGCGGTGAGAGCGCCGAGACGGTGCTCGACAGTCTGGCCGCGCAGGCGGAGCGCGGTGCGCTGGCCAGCGCCGGCCCGCGCTACTTCGGCTTCGTCATCGGCGGAAGCCTGCCGGTGGCGCTGGCGAGCGACTGGCTGCTCAGCGCCTGGGATCAGAACCCCGGCATCTACGCGACCTCGCCGCTGACCTCGGTCGTCGAAGACGTCGCTCGCGAGTATCTGCTGGAGCTCTTCGATCTTCCGCGCGAATCCGGCCTCGGCTTCGTCACCGGCTGCCAGATGGCCAACTTCACCTGCCTGGCCGCGGCGCGTCACGGCGTGCTGCGCCGCGCGGGGTGGGACGTCGAAGCGGATGGCCTCGCCGGCGCGCCGCACATCAACCTGATCACGAGCGCGGAGTCGCACGTCACCATCGACGTCTCCATGCGTTACCTCGGCTTCGGCACGCGCGCGCTGCTGCGCGTCGAGACCGATGCGCAGGGGCGGATGCGTCCCGATCGCCTGCGCGCTCTGCTCGAGCACCTCTCCGGCCCGACCATCATTTGCGCGCAGGCGGGCAACGTGAACACGGGCGCGTTCGATCCGCTGCGCGAGATCGCCGAGATCGCGCGCGAGCACGAGGCGTGGCTGCACGTCGACGGCGCGTTCGGTCTCTGGGCGCGTGCGAGTGAAACGCTGGCGCCGCTCGCGGATGGAATCGAGCTCGCCGACTCGTGGGCCACGGACGCGCACAAGTGGCTCAACGTGCCGTACGACTGCGGTGTGGCGATCGTCAGGCACGCCGAGGATCAGCGGCTGGCGATGACGTCGACGGCCGCGTATCTCGTGCAGACCAGCGGCATCGAGCGCGACGCCGTCGACTGGGTGCCGGAGTTCTCGCGGCGCGGGCGCGGGATTCCGGTGTACGCGGCGCTGCGCCATCTCGGCCGCGACGGCGTGGCGCAGCTGATCGAGAGAAATTGTACGCAGGCGAAACAGATGGCCGAGCTGCTGCGCAACATTCCGGGTGTGGAGATCCTCAACGACGTGACGCTCAATCAGGTGCTGGTGCGCTTCGGAAACGACGACGAGCGGACGCGCAAGGTGATCGCCGGCGTGCAGCAGGAAGGGACGTGCTGGCTCGGCGGCACCACATGGCACGGCATGGCCGCGATGCGCGTCTCGATCTCGAACTGGTCGACCACCGCGGACGACATCGCCCGCAGCGCCGCCGCGATCGCCCGCGTCGCTGCCGAGCTGGCGCCAGACGCGTGATGGGGGCATTCGTGTCATCCCGACCGAGCGAAGCGAGTGGAGGGATCCCCTGGTACGGAGCGGGTTCGTGTCATCCCGACCGAGCGAAGCGAGTGGAGGGATCCCCCGGTACGGAGCGAATTCGTGTCATCCCGACCGAGCGAAGCGAGTGGAGGGATCCCCTGACTACGGAGCGGGTTCGTGCTATCGGCAGGGGATCCCTCGACTTCGCGCTTCGCGCTCCGCTCGGGATGACACAAAGGCGCTTCGCGCTCCGCTCGGGATGACACAAAGGCGCTTCGCGCTCCGCTCGGGATGACACAAAGGCGCTTCGTGCTCCGCTCGGGATGACACAAAGGCGCTTCGCGCTTCGCTCGGGATGACACATCGCCGAACGCGCTCCGCCCCCCGAACGCGCACGCGCTGCTTCCTCCAACAAGCGCAGCCGGCCGTGCCGGCCTACTTGAGGACTTTGGAGACGCGGGCGAGGAGGACCGAATTCTTGACCGGCTTGCGGATGAAATCGGCCGCACCGATCTCGAAGGCTTTCACTTCCGGCTCTTCGCCGGGAAGTCCCGAGATGAAGATCGTCGGCACGTCGATCCCTTTTTCGTGCAGCGCCTGCAGCACCTTGTGGCCGTCGATGTACGGCAGATCGACGTCGAGCAGCAGGAGGTCGACGCGCTCGCGGCCCATGAGCATGAGCGCGTCGGCGCCGTCCTGCGCGAGCAGGACGTTGTAGCCGGCGGTTTTCAGCACCGCGTTCGTCAGCTCGCGATTGAGCACGTTGTCTTCGACCACGAGCACGGTCTTGCGCGCGTCCTTCTCCGTCTGCGTCGCGGCGATGCGGCGTTTGCGGAGCTGCACGATCTCCTGCTCCAGCGCTTTCGTCTGCGCGTCGGGCTCGACGTCGAGCTCGCGGCGGAGGATTTTCGCGCAGGTGTCGTACTGCTGCAGCGCGTTCAGCAGGTCGCCGCCCTGCATGTACAGCTTCATCAGCGTGCGGTGCATCGACTCCTGGAGCGGATCGATGCGCAGCGCCTGCTGCGCGATGCCGACCGCTTCATCGACCGAGCCGTGCCGCGACAGTTGTTCAACGAGTTGGGCGTGCGCGCGCAACGCCAGGCGATGCAGACGATCGCGCTCCGCGATGACCCACTGATCGAACTTCTCTTCGTCGATCTGGAAGCCGTCGAGAAAATCTCCCGCGTAGAGCCGGCTGGCCGGATCGAGCGCCTCGGCGGTGCCGGTGGCGACGAGCTGTTCGAACTCGACGACGTCGACGTAGATCAGCGATGCGTCGAGCGAGAGGAAGTCGCCTTCCTCGACCAGGATCTTCTGCGACGAAACCTGCGCGAGCTCCTTGCGGAGCGTGGAGAGCGTCTGGCGCAGACTCTGCCGCGCCTGTTCCGGTGCGGTGCTGCTCCACAGCAGGCCGGCCATTTTGTCGCGCGAGACCAGCTGCGACGGTTTGACCGCGAGATAAGCGAGCATGGCCTGCGACTTCTTGGCCGAGATCGTGACCAGAGAGCCCGACTCGGTGCGCAGGCGAAAATCCCCCAGCAACTCCAGATGTAAGACCGCCATCGTTTTCGCGATGGATTATAGAGGGATCGTCGGCGTCAATAGGTTGCTTTGGCCGCGGCAGGCCATTGCGCCTGCTCTCCGAGGAAGGCGCGGATCTCCGGAAGACGCTTGTCGACGTCCGCTTCTCCGAGGTCGATGATGCGCCGGGTATAGGACGGCTCGAAGAGCAGGAGCGACACGAAATCGGGCGATTCCGTTTCCTTTCCGCCGAGAGCACGCACCAGCAGTTTGACCTTCCGCGGCAGATAACGCTCGTAGAGTCCGGCCAGTTTGCCGAGATCGACCGAAGGCCGCAGCACGAGCAGATCGACCGGCTTCAACCCGTCGCGCTCGTGCGGCGCCATCTTGCGGAGAAGATCGTTCATCCGCTCCATGCGCGCCACGTCTTCGTCGATCACGTCGAGAAATACCGCGTTCACGAGCTGCCCAAGAATCTGTGCAGCCGGCGGATAGCCGCTCACCATCGGTGTCGACGCTTCATCGAGCGAGCGCTGATAGCCGGTGGACATGGCGATGATCCTGCGCGCGCCCATGTGCACGGCCGGAGAGAGCGGTGCCGCGAGGCGAATGCCGCCGTCGCCGTGCCACTCGTCGTTGATTCTCACCGCGGGGAAGACGAACGGCAGCGCCGCCGACGCCAGCACGTGCTCGATGGTGAAACGCGTCGCGGCCACGCGCCGATTCGGACCTTCGTGCACATCGTAGTTGCGCCCCTGCACCCAGCGCACGGTCTGGCCGGTGGAGTAATCGATGGTCATCAGCGCGAGCGCGGCCAGCTCGCCGGAACGGATGTTGTTTTCGATGGCGTCGATCGGCGTGCCGGGCGGCACCTTGAGGATGCGGCAGAGAAGATTGCGGAGCGGCGTGGTGTCGACGACGCCGTGCGGCTGGGACTGCGTCCAGCGCGTTTTCTTCGGCAGCACCGATGCGAGCGCGGAACGAAACGGGAGAAACATCTTCCAGTCGAACTGGTAGATCGAATCGCAATTCAGCTCGCACCACATCCGATCGAGCTGCTCCGCTTTTTCGGCGAGAGTCCCGGAGTGCGCGGCGAGGTAGATCGCGTTGATCGCGCCGGCGGAAACGCCGGTGATGATCTGAAACTTGAGCCGCGGAAAGTGACGGGCGATCCCTTTCAGCAATCCCACCTGATACGCCGCTCTGGCCCCGCCGCCGGTCAGCATGACGGCCAGATCGTTCGTTGTGTCGTCTGCAATTTCCGGCACTACGTGCGCTGGTACGCTCATCCGTGCGGGGATATTGCGAAGGATTTGCCAAGCGGTTGGCAGCCGATTTGTTTCGTCTCGTGCAACAAGCGGAAGCCGCCCCGCGGCCGGGAAAGAGGAAAATGAGCGTCGTCGTGTCTTCGCCAAGCGCCAGCCGCCAACCGCCGACCGGACCGGCGATCGCCGTGATCGGCGGCGGGATCAACGGCTGCGGCATCGCCTGGGAGCTGGTCCGCCGCGGCTACGCGGTGACGCTGTTCGAGAAAGGGCTCTGCGGTGCGCAGACGTCGTCGAAGACGACGAAGATGATTCACGGCGGGCTTCGCTATCTGGAGCATCTGCACTTCGGCCTGGTGCGCGAGTCTCTGCGCGAGCGCGCGTGGCTTCTGGAGCACCTGCCGGAACTGGTGAAGCCGATCGAGATTCTGCTGCCGGTCTACGCCGACAGTCCCCGCACGCGCGCCGCGATTCGCCTCGGCCTCGTGCTGTATGACGCGCTGGCGGGTCGCCAGAGTCTCTCGCGCCATCGCGTGCGAACCGTCGACGAACTGACCACGCTCGCGCCGCTGGCGGCGCAGGATCTGCGCGGCGGCTTCTCGTACTGGGATGCGCAGGTCGACGACTACGCGCTCGTGCGGACGGTCATGGCGTCGGCCATTCGCGATGGCGCCGACGTGCGCGAGCAGACACGCGTCGAGTCGCTCGAGCGCGATGGCGATGGCTGGCTCGTGCAGTCGGACTGCTTCGGCACCGAGCGGTTTTCGCTGCTCGTCAACGCCGCGGGCCCATGGATGAACGGGCTGCTGCGCGACAACGGGATCGCCGCGTCGTACGTGCTCTCGCTCGTGCGCGGCTCGCACATCGTGCTGCAGCGGCAGATCAGCGCCCGCGGCCTGCTGCTGCAGTCGACCACCGATCGCCGCGTGTTCTTCGTGCTGCCATGGAAAGGAGCCACGCTCGTCGGCACGACCGAGGTGCTGCAGAAGGAGTCGCTCGACTCCGTTCATCCCGACGAAGCAGAGATCGACTATCTGATCCACCGGTTCAATCGCTACTTTCGCGAGCCGATCGGGCGCGAAGACGTGCAGTCGGCATTCGCAGGTGTCCGTCCGCTCGTCGGGCGGGCCACGAATCCGAGTGCGATCGGCCGCGACTCGCGCGTCGTGCGCGACGGAAATCTGATCAACGTGTTCGGCGGAAAGATGACCACGTTTCTGTCGCTCGCACGCAAGGTGGCGATGCGCGCCGACAACTACTTCGGCCGCTCCCGTGATGCGAAGGAGCCGCTGTTCGACGTGCAGGCGCTCGATGCGCGCGTCGCGTGACATAAACTTCGCGCATGACCTTCGTTCCGACGCTCGACACCGAAGGAAAACATCGTCCCCGCATTCCGCGCACGCTCGACGCGGTGGAGCTCCGCGTTCTCGGCTCGCTGATGGAGAAGCAACTCTCGACGCCGGAGTACTACCCGCTCACGGTCAACGCGCTCGTGGCGGCGTGCAATCAGAAGTCGAATCGCGAGCCGGTCATGGAGCTCGGCGAGAACGAGATCCAGCGCGCGCTCGATCGTCTGCAGGACGAGAAGCTGGTGTGGAAAGTCCTCGGCGGAAGAGCCGTGCGTTACGACCACAACCTCGACACCGTCTGGCATCTGCAGAAAGGGGAGAAGGCGCTGCTCACGCTGCTCTTCCTGCGCGGGCCGCAGACGGCCGGCGAGTTGCGCGGCCGCAGCGATCGCCTCCATTCCTTCGACAGCGTGGCGGAAGTGGAGGAAACGCTGCGCGACATGTCGACGCACAGCGAGCCGCTGGTCAAACAGTTGTCGCGCCGGCCGGGGCAGAAAGAAGAACGTTGGGCGCACACCGTCGGCGGCGCGATCGTCGAGAGCGCGTACGAAGCTCCTGCCGACGAACCGCAACGCGCCACGAGCGAGCCGCTCTCCGCGCGCGTGCAGCGCCTCGAAGAGCAGGTGGCGCTGCTGACGAATGAACTGCGCGAGTTGAAGGCGAAGCTGGGCGAGTGAGCTCCGCGCTCACTGCAATCGCAGCACGGCCTCGCCCGGCGCGGTGACTTCCACGGTCTGGTTCTCGTAGCCGGAGACGATCGCGGAGACGCGGTACTTGCCGGGGACGACGGAAAACGTGAAGGCGGTTCCGTCGAGCGTGCGCTCGGCGCGCACCGGCACGTACGTGCCGTCGAGCTCGGTCAGATAGACATGCGCTTCGAGCGGCGCCTCGCTCTTCGCATCGATGATGCGCACGCGCAGCAGCGATACCGGCGAGAGCTCGAACGTCACCGGCGCCAGACTCGCTCCGAGGTTCAGCGTCATGGTGCGATGTCCATACGCGGAGGCGGAGGCGATCAGGCGATGCGCGCCGGAGCCGGCGGTGGCAATCCGAAAGCGTCCGAACGCATCGGTGGTCACTTCGCTGCCGACCGACGTCGTCTCGACGCCGACCGCGATCAGCGTCACCCGTGCGTCGGCGATCGGCTGGCGCGTCGAGGCGTCGAGCACCGTTCCTTCGATGATCTGTTCGCGCAGATCGAGATCGATCGACTCGCCGCCGCGAAGGTCGCGCACCGCGGAGAACTGGCGCTCGGTCAGGCGATCGGCGAATGCGAAGATGCGATAGCGGCCGGGTGAGGCGAGGGAGAGCTCGTAAACGCCGTCGTCGCGCGAGACCGCCGCGGCCATCGCGCCGTCGGCTTCATATGACGCGAACGTCACGCGCGCACCGGAAAGCGGTTTGCCGTCCAGCAGCACGCGTCCGCTGACGCGCACCGCGCCGCCGAGATCGAGATCGACGCGTTGCGGTTGTCCGGGGACGAGCGTGATCTTTCTGCGCGCCGTCGAGACGCCGCCGAGGGTCGACTCGACATGCGCGGTCACATAAACGATCCCGGTCGGCGCATCTTCGATTCGGTAGTTGCCAGCGTCGTCGATCAACCCCTCGGAGCCGTTTTCGTCGGACGCCACGAACACGATGCGGCGCACCACCTTGCCGCCGTTCGACGGGATGCCGGTGACGGTGCCGAAGAGAATCCCGCGCGGCCGGTCATCGAGCGAGATCGCGAGCTCTTTCCGCTCCGATGGATCGACGTCGTGAACCTCCGCGTGCAACTCGTCTTTGTACGCGCTGACGGTGTAGCGCGCGGCGACGAGACCGCGAATCGTGAAGCGCCCGTTCGCATCGGTGATCGCCGGCTGATGGTCGCCGCCGAGAGCCGGAGTCGATGCGCCGACCTGCGCCTC
The DNA here is from genome assembly GCA_036261885.1 of Thermoanaerobaculia bacterium. Classification (GTDB taxonomy): domain Bacteria; phylum Acidobacteriota; class Thermoanaerobaculia; order Gp7-AA8; family Gp7-AA8; genus QHVT01. The sequence goes on from DATAJY010000002.1 coordinate 232,266, forward strand.
GGCGACCGGCTTGCCGCCGCGCGTCACCACTCCTTCGATCGCCAGCCCGCGCGACAGCCGCACTTCGAGCGGCGCCAGATTGGCCTCCGCTTTCATCGATTGCCGAAACGGAACGAATCCTTCCTTTCGCACCGTCACGTTCACGTCCGTCTCGTCGAGGCCGGAGACCGTGAACGTGCCGTCGGCGCTGCTGCGTGACGTTGCCGGTCCGCTGCGCGTTCGCGGGTTCCGCGCATTGCTTTGCATCACCAGCACGTCCGCTCCTTCGACCGGCGCGGAGGTCTCGTCGAGGACGCGTCCGCTGATCGAGAGCCCGCGCTCGAGCCGCACCTCGACGACCGCCGGCTCCCGGTCGTTGACCACGATCTCGTCCGGCTCCGTTCTGCTGTAGCCGGCGGAGAAGAGCAGCAGCCGGTACGTGCCGTTCGGAACGCTGAGGCGTACGACGCCGTCGTTCGTGCTGGCCTCGCGGTCGACCTGCTGGCGCTCCTCCGCGGGCCGCGACTCATCGCCGAGCGGCCGGAGCGACCAGGTGAACGCGCGCACCGGCTGGCCCGTTTCGGCGTCGGTGACGCGAAGCTCGATCGTGCCGGCCGGCGTGAGCGGGATGTCGATCTTCGACGGTGCCTTCGCCTCGACGGTCTCGCGCACGAACTCGTCGTACTTCACGATGTTCAGGCGATAGCTGCCGCGCGCGAGCCCTTCGAATTTGAAGCGGCCCTGCGCATCGGTGAGGGTCATGGCGTCGGCGCCGCGCAGTTCGCCGAGGAGGACCTGGACGTTCGCGACGCCGGCGTTTTTGCGATGCACGCGACCTTCGATCGCGAACGCCGGAGCGAGTGCGATCTCGATCGACGTGGCGCGGGTGATGGTCTTGTTGGCCAGCGAGCGCCGTTGAAAGTTCTCCGCATCGGCGGCGAAGTCATACGTGTCAGGCGTGAGGTGCAGGGTCGCTTCGCCGTTCGCATCGGTGCGGGCGGCCTCGTGCGACCACGGCGGTGTGAGCAGAAACGAAGCATCGGGCATCCCGGTCGTTTCGTCACCCGCGGCGAACACGACGCGCGCGTTGGCGACCGGCTGCTTTTCCGCATCGAGCACGCGCACGGTCACGCGTTCGAACTTCGGCAATTTGAAATCGATCGTGAGATCGGACTCGCGAAGGAAGAACGGTTTCGAGCGCGTGATCGCATGACGTGGTGGCCGTGCGATCACGACCGCCTGATCGGTTGGGCCGTACGCCGGTGCGGGGACGACGTAGCGTCCGTCGGCCGCGGTGCGTGCGAACGGCTCGAAGAAGAAATCATTTGCGGGACGGCCGGCGAGAATCACCTGCACGCGTGCGCCGCGCACCGGCTCGTCGGCGGCGTCGAGCACGCGTCCGGTGATCAGTGGCACTTTCACGAGCGCGATGTCGACAGTGGCCGCGCGCTCGCGCGAGAGATCGACCATCGCCGGCTCGCTTCCCTCGGCGTACCTCCGCTCTGCGCCGGCGAGACGCAGTTCGGCGGGATACCCGTCGGCGAGCGTGACGACAAAGCGCTGCAGAGGCAGACCGTTCGCGGAGAATTTTCCTTTCGCGTCGGTGATCACGCGCCATCGCGTCGACGAATCGTCGCCGTGCATCGCATGCAGCAGCAGGGGCGCACCGGCGAGCGGCCTGGCGCCGATGCGCACGCTGCCGCTGATGCTTCCGCCATTGCGTTCCGGCGTGAGGCTGGCGAGCGGTTGGGCCTCGCCCTCGAAGCGTTCGGCGAAGTCCTTCAGCGGCGGCAGCATCGTGATCGTGAGCGGCACGCTGCCCGGCAGCACCAGCAGACGTCGCGTCGTGAAGCCCTCGGCTTCGACGGTGAGCGAGAGCAACGCATCGGGAAGATTCGCGAGCGTGAAGCAGCCTTCGTTCGCGGTGAGGCTGGCGACCGGTGTCTGCTCGAGGATGCCGGCGGTCATGCGCGCGTTCTTCAGGAGTGTGCCGTCGTACGTGTAGACGCAGCCCTGGAGATCGAGTGCCGCGGCGGGGAGTGCCAGCACGAGGAAAACGAGAAGGCCGAGGCGCGCGCGCATGGTGCGTAAAGGAACCGGTCGCAGAAAATCACCATTTCCGTCCGTCACTCAGGTGTGTGCGGAGCGACATCGAAGGCGATGCGGTGCCGCGTGATGATTCAATCGGTCCGAAGCTTCCATTTGTGAATGGGAAAATAGGCGGCAACAAGGCGTTATGGAGGAAAGACTCGCTTACGTTCCATAACAACTGTGTTACCGTTTTCCGCATCCAAAAAAGGGTTCCCCAAAAATGCATGACGAAACGCCGGGCGTGCCCGACTTCGATGCGTTGTATCGCCAATACCGGCAGCTCCTGCTGAGTATCGCGACAAGCAAGTTTCACGTCGCGGTGGAGGATGCGGAGTCGCTGGTGCACGACGTGTTCGTGAGCCTCATGACGCGATATCACATGATTCGCAACATGAGGATGTGGCTGGTCGGCGCGATCTGCAATGCGTGCCGCTATCGCCTGCGTCAGGTGGCGCGCGGGGTTCCTCTCGAAGAAGAGATGGCCGACAGCGGCCACGAGCCGCCGTACATCGATCTTCTTTCCGCGCGAGCGATGCTCACGCGTGTGACGGCGCGCGACCGGCGCGTCATCGAGCTTCGTTTCGCGATGGGCATGACCGCGCGCGAGATCGGGCGCACCCTCGGCTGTACGCCGCGCGCGGCCGACCGGCGCCTGCGCCGCGCACTGGAACGGGCCGCGGCACACTTCGACGTGCGGGGCGATACACTGCGCCCCCATGATCATCCATAGAGACGAAGCCCGCCGCGTCGCGGAGCTCGCCCACCTCGAATTCGACGATGCGGGACTCGACCGCATGGCGTCGGAGATGACGAAAATCCTTTCGTACATCGATCAGCTGCGCGAGATCGACGTCGATGGTTTCGAGGAACACGACGCCACCGTCACCCCGATGCGCACCGATGAACCGCACGCGACGCTCGATCGCGAGCTCGTGGCCCGGAACGCGCCGGCCTGGCGCGATGGATTCTTCGTCGTTCCGAAGGTACTCGGCGGGGAAGGGACGTCCGGTGAATGAATTCGATCTCTCGCTGAGTGAAGCGCGCGAGCAGCTCTCGCCGCGCGAGGCGGTCGACGCCTGCCTGCGCGCGATCGAAGCGCGCGACGAGCGGGTCCACGCGTTTCTGCACGTGAACGTCGATGCCGGCGAAAGCACGTTGCCGATCGCGATCAAAGACAACATCGTCACCACCGATGCGCCGACGACCTGCGGCTCGCACATCCTGCGCGATTTCCGTTCGCCGTTCGATGCGACGGCGGTGGCGCGTCTGCGCGCGCGCGGCGCGGTGATCGTCGGGAAGACGAACCTCGACGAGTTCGCGATGGGCTCCTCGACCGAGCACTCCGCCTTCGGCGTGACGCGCAATCCGTGGGATCTCACGCGCGTGCCGGGCGGCTCCTCCGGCGGCTCCGCGGCCGCGGTTGCCGCCGGCATGGCGCCGGTGGCCCTCGGCTCGGAGACCGGCGGCTCCGTGCGGCAGCCGGCGGCGTTCTGCAATCTCGTCGGATTGAAGCCGACCTATGGCCGCATCAGCCGCTGGGGCCTCGTCGCCTTCGCCTCCGGCCTCGATCAGATCGGCATCGTCTCGCGCGACGTGCGCGATTCCGCGGAGGTGCTGGGCATCATCGCCGGACACGATCCGCACGATTCGACGTCGTCGACGCAGCCGGTCGATGACTACGCGGCCGACGTGGCGAGCGGCGTGAAGGGGTTGCGCTTCGGCATCGTGCGCGAGGCGCTGTCGCTGCTCACCGGGGAAGTGCGCGAGAACTTCGACAACGCCGTGGCGGTGCTGCGCGGCGGTGGAGCGATCGTCGAAGAGGCGAGCGTGCCGACCATCGGTTCCGCGATCGCGATCTATTACATCGTCGCCAATGCCGAGGCGAGCGCGAACCTGTCGCGATTCGACGGCATTCGTTACGGCCATCGCAGCGAACGGGCGCGCACGCTCGAAGACGTTTACTTCGATTCGCGCGGCGAAGGATTCGGACCGGAAGTGAAGCGGCGGATCATGCTCGGCACCTTCGCGCTGTCGGCCGGCTATTACGACGCGTACTACGGCCGCGCCCAGCGCGTGCGCGCGAAGTTGCGCGACGAGTTCCGCGCCGCCTTCGCGAAGTTCGATTTCCTGATCACGCCGACGACGCCGGAAGCGGCGTTCAAGATCGGCGCGAAGACCGAAGACCCGCTGTCGATGTACCTCTCCGATGTGTTCACCGCGCCCGCAAACCTGGTCGGCATTCCGGCCATCGCGGTGCCGTCGGGCTTCGATCTGACGGGGCTTCCGCTCTCGCTGCAGCTCATGGCCCCGCATTTCGCGGAGCGATCGTTGTTCCGCGCGGCGGGATTTTTCGAGAAGGAAACGGGATACGGAAAGAGGCGGGCGCCGTCGTCCTGAACGGCGCTTCGTTCGTGGCCTGCATCACAACAAATCACCGACGCGGTAGTACAATCCGGTCGTGCGTAATGGGTGGGTGTGGTTGTTCCTGGTGTTCCATGCGGCGAGCCTCCTTGCCGCCGCTCCCGCCACGCCGATCGCCACCGCACAGATCAACCCCGAGCTTCGCGCGACGCTGACGCGCGATTACCAGATCGAAGTGCGCGTGAAACCGCACGCCGGCGACGCGTGGACGCGCCTCGCGAAACGCATCACCGGCGACGCGGCGAACTGGGAACAGCTCGCGGCCTCGAACGAAGCCGACGAGACCCTCAAATCCGATCAGGAAGTGCGCGTGCCGTTCGCGCTGCTGCGCACGAACCTGCAGCGCGACATCATCGAAACCCTCTTTCCGAAAGACAGCATCACCGCCGGCGGCTGGACGCACATCGTCGTCGGTGCGCGCGGCATCGAAGGGGAGTCTCTCTGGAATATCGCCGAGTGGTTCACCGGCGCCGGCGAGAACTACACCTTCATCCGCAAAGCGAATCCGAGTCAGGGACTCTCGACCCGCAAAGGTGACGTGATCCTCGTTCCCAAACGGCTGCTCACCGCCGCATTCGGCGGGAGCTCGGAGGAAGAGAATGCACCGAAGACGGCAGCAGAGGTTCGGAAACCCGCGGACGATGCGACTCAGCGTGCAGCAACGGATGAAAATGTTCCGGAGGCGGTTGCGACGCCGTCGGTCGGACAACCGTCGCTGAGCTACGAGCGCAGCGGGGCCGACCCGTTCGCCGTCTACCGGCTGCAAAAAGGGGAAGCGCTCTACTCCTCGGTGGCGATCCGCTTCACCGGCCGGGTCTTCGCGAAAGACGTCGGCGACGTGCTCGATCGCATCGTCGCCTTCAATGAGATCGAGGACGTCGCGAAGATTCCGGTCGGTTATCCGGTGAAGATTCCGATGGACCTGCTGCTGCCCGAATTTCTGCCGCAGGACGATCCAACGCGCGTGGCCCGCGAAGAGACCAAACGGGAGTCGGCGAAAGTGGCCCGGCGCACGCGCGCGAAAGGGCTCTCGGGCGTGCACGTGATCGTCGACGCGGGCCACGGCGGCATCGATCCCGGCACCGAGCACGACGACGTCTGGGAATCGACGTATGTCTACGACGTCGCCGCGCGCCTCAAGCTGCTGCTCGAAAAGAAGAGCAGCGCCTCGGTGTCGATGACCACGAAGTCGAAAGCAAACGGTTTCGCGGTGGCCGACAAGAACGTGCTGCCCGGCGTGCGCGATCACTACGTGCTGACCACGCCGAAGTACCAGCTCGACGATCCGGTGGTCGGCGTCAATCTGCGCTGGTATCTCGCCAACTCGATCTTCCGCCGCGCGATGAAGGAAGGGATTCCGCAAGAGAAGGTGGTCTTCCTTTCGATTCACGCGGACTCGCTCCATCCTTCGCTGCGCGGCGCGATGGCCTACATCCCCGGCGCGAGCTTCGTCACCGGCTCGTATCGGAAGAAAGGCGAGATCTATCTCGCGCGCGCCGAAGTACGCGAACAGCCGAGCGTCACGCATTCCCGCCAGGACGCGCTCGTGGCCGAAGGACTCTCGCGCGATCTCGCCGAGTCGATCATCGGAGCCTTCGGCGATCAGGGTCTCAAGGTGCACCCCTTCCAGCCGGTGCGCGACAACGTCATCCGCCAGAGCGGCCAGGAGTGGGTCCCCGCCGTCATCCGCCACAACCAGGTGCCAACCCGCCTCCTCCTCGAGATCTGCAACCTCGGCAACCGCAAAGACCGAGAGCTGATCAAAACAAAGAAATACCGCCAGCAACTCGCCGAAGCCATCTACGCCGGCATCGTCGACTTCTACACGGAACGCGAACAGGAACCCTCCATGGTGGCCTCACGCTCGGCATCGAAGTAGGGGGGCGTGCGTCGTGTCATCCCGTGCGTCCGCACGGGATGACACAAACCTTCCGAATGCACGAGAGACGCTCCGTCGGGAGGGGGTCCCTCGACTCCGCGCTACGCGCTCCGCTCGGGATGACACGTCGTTACGCCGCGCAGTTGCCCCGTGTGTGTCATCCCGACCGAGCGAAGCGAGTGGAGGGACTCCCTTCGAATACACGACACGCGTGTTCGTTCCCGTGTCATCCCGTGCGTCAGCACGGGATCCCCTGCGGATCACGCCGCGCTTTAATCAGGGGATCCCGTGCTTACGCACGGGATGACACAAACCTTCCGAATGCACGAGACACGCGCCGTCGGGAGGGGGTCCCTCGACTCCGCGCTACGCGCTCCGCTCGGGATGACACGTCGTTACGCCGCGCAGTTACCCCGTGTGTCATCCCGTGCTTACGCACGGGATGACACAAACCTTCCGAATGCACGAGACACGCGCCGTCGGGAGGGGGTCCCTCGACTCCGCGCTGCGCGCTCCGCTCGGGATGACACTCCGGATCACACCGCGCTTCAATCACACAAACCGGCGTATGCACGAGATGCGCTGATCACTCGAAGTACCCCACCACGTCAACAATCAGATGCGCGGTCCCGCCGCCGATGGACGTCGTTACCGTGATCTCGCCGTTTGTGCCGAGGGCGGCGATGGTGTTGCTGGCGCGGGTGCGGTTGGCTCGGATGGCGAGGGTGCTGGTGTTGGGGCGGGTGTAGCCGGCGGGGTAGGACTCGAGGTAGCCGTTTGTGGTTGGGGAGACGGCGGTGATGATGATGGCCACTGCGCTTGCGGTGATCGGGATGCCGCAGTTTCCGGCGATTGCGAAGTTGCGTGTGCCGTCGCTCAGTGGTGTGCCGCCGCGGGTGTCGACGACGCGGCATGGCACGAGGGCGTGATAGTCGGTTCCGTCGCCCGGGGTGAAGCGGGCGAGGTAGGACGTCGCGCTCGCCGGTGTGGTGATGCTGTGCGTTTGCGCGCCGCCGTCGCTCCAGGAGGCGAACGTGTAATCGGCGCCGAAGAGCGTTTGCGCGAACGCCGCGATCGGAAGCTGCCAATTTGCCCACGACGTCACCGTGGCCGGCGTCACGAAGTCGAGGTTGTTGACGCGCACGGTCATGCGGCTCGGATTCGTATCGAACGACAACGCGACTTTGCGTGGATCGAGATTGCGCACGACGGTCGAGGACACGCCGGCGGAATCGGTCGCGGTGAGTCGAATCTCGAGATACGAGGTCAGCGCGGCGGCGAGATCTTCGGGCGCCGGGGCGGTGAAGTTGATGTTGTTCCCGCTGGTCGGCCCGAGGAACGGGTGGGTGTGCGCGTCGTGGTGTTGCAGGATCGTCCAGCTCAGCGATGATGCCGGAAGCGTTCCGTCTTCCGGATCCGTTGCGTTGCCGGTGAGCGTGAGGCTCTGGCCGACGGAGAACAACGTGCCGGCGGCCGGCGCGGTGATCGAAGGAGCCGGCGGTGTATTGCCGGAGACGATCGTCACGGTGTCGGGCGACGAGAATGCGAAGTGGTTGTCGCGCACGCGCAGCGACGCCGTGTACGTGCCGGTTGCGTATGTGTGTTGAATCGTGGTCGAGGTCGTCGATGTTTCGGGCGTGCCGTCGCCGAACGTCCAAAAGTAGGTGAGCGTATTGCCGGCATCAGGATCGCTGCTGCCGGCGGCGCTCAGCGTTACGGTGAGTGGTGCCGCGCCGGTCAGCGGCGATGCGCCGGCGACGGCGTCCGGCGGGTTGTTGCCGGAGGGATTGTTGTACTGCACCCGCCGGACGGAGCCACCGCCCGCGTACGTCGTGTAGTAGAGCGCCTGCGTCGAGTTCCACGGCCCGAACAGCAGATGCACGGCGCTGCTGCTGCCGAGGGCGGTCGCGAACGTCGAGGCGCTGAATGTCGGCGAGAGCCGGAAGATCGCGCCGCAGTTGTAGTCGCTGAAGAGATACGTGCCGTCGTAGCCGGGCCAGATGCCGTTCGGCACGAACGCGCCGCCGGTGATCGAGCCGCAGCCGCCGACACTCGTTCCCGGCACGTTGCCACTGTGCGAGTACTCGAAGAGCGGATCGATCATGTTCGCCGGGGCCGGGTTGCAGAGTCCGGAGGTGCTGTTCGTGTGTGCGCCTTCGCGGCAGTTCCAGCCGAAGTCGCCACCCGATTGCGCGAGGTCGATCTCCTCCCACGCTCCCTGGCCGACGTCGTTGACGAAGAGGCGCGTCGCCGCGGCGTTCGGGTCCATGGCCATGCGGAACGGATTGCGGAAGCCCCAGGCGAACGTCTCCTGGCACTTCGCCGCGGTGGTCGAGCCGTTGACGTTGCAGCGCGCGCTGTCCGTTCCCTGAAACGGATTCGTCGCCGGGATGCCGCCGGCCGTGGTGATGCGCAGGACCTTGCCGAGCAGAACGTTCTGATCGCGCGAGGCGTCGTTCGAGCCGGCGCAGCCGCCGCCGTTGTAGTCGCAGCCGCCGTCGCCGATGGAGATGTACAGAAAGCCGTCTTTACCGAACTGCAAGTCTCCGCCGTTATGGTTTCCGGCCGGGGATGGAATGTTGTCGACGAGCACGAGCTCGCTCGCGGCGCTGACGGTGTTGCCGCTCATCGTGAAGCGCGCCACGCGATTGACGCAGCTGCCGCCCGCTTTCTTGAATGTGCGATAGAGATAGAGGTAACCGTTCGAGGCAAAGGCGGGATCGACCGCGACGCCGAGCAGACCTTGCTCGGTGTTCGTGCAGAGGGCCATCGAGGGGAAGGTGATGGCCGGCGCGGTGAGCAGTGCGCCGCCCGAATAGACGCGCAGACTGCCGCTCTGCTGCGTGATCAGCAGGCGTCCGTCGGGGGTGAACGCGATTGCGGTCGGCGCGGTCACGGAGGTCACCGCGACGTCGCTGAATCCGCTCGGGACCGCCGCGTCGAGAGTAAAAGAGAAGGGGAGTACGCCGGCGAAGAGGAGCACGCGGAGACTGCGGGTCATGGATGAATGGGCGCGAGCATAGATCGTTCCATCTGTTGCGGACGTGAGCGAACTCACGTGGGCTAGAATCCGCGCCGCATGCCGCGTTCTTTCGAAGGAGACCTCACTGCGGACGGACTGCGCTTCGGCGTCGTCGCCAGCCGTTTCAATGACGAGATCGTGTCGGGATTGCTCGATGGCGCGCTCACCTGCCTGCGCCGTCACGGAGCGGACGACGATGCGATCTCGCTCTATCGGGTGCCGGGCGCATTCGAGATCCCGACGCTGGTGGCGAAGCTCGTGGCCGAGGCGAATGTCGACGCCGTCATTTCGATCGGTTGTCTGGTACGCGGCGATACGCCGCATTTCGATTTCATTTCCGCGCAGGTGACGAACGATCTCTCGCGCATTGCCGTCGAGTCCCGCTTTCCGGTGACGTTCGGCGTGATCACGTGCAACACGTTCGAGCAGGCGCAGGTCCGCTCGTCGTCGGGCACGAGCAACAAAGGATGGGAAGCGGCGCTGGCAGCCATCGAGATGGCCAACCTGTGGCGCGCGCTTCGCACCTCGGAGAATTTCTGATGGGTGCCCGCCGTAAAGCGCGCGAGCTCGCGCTGCAGATGCTGTTTCAGTACGACATGTCCGGCAACCAGCCGGCCCAGATCATCGCCACGTTCGAGGAACTGCAGAAGTCGAAGCCGAACACGCGCGAGTTCGCGACGAAGATCTTTCATGGCACCGTCGATCACGTCAGCACGATCGACGAGATGATTCAGAACCAGGCCGAGAACTGGCGCCTCTCGCGCATGGCCGCCGTCGACCGCAACATCATTCGCATGTCCGTCTACGAGTTTCTGCACGAAGACGACACGCCGAAGCTGGTCATCATCGACGAGGCCATCGAGATCGCGAAGAAGTACGGCACACAGAAGTCGAGCCAGTTCATCAACGGCATCCTCGACGGCATTCTCAAACGGTACAATCTCGCCGGCGATGAACGGCGAGGTGAGAAGAGTGCGCGTCCTCCCAAGAATGTCGACGCGAGCCCGGACGCGGACGACGAAGAAGACGACGAGTAACGCGATGCGCGGAGCCTCGCGATGAGTCTTCTGGGGCGGCTCGAAGATCTTTCTCTCACCGACATCGTCCAGATCGTCTATCTCTCGCGCCGCACCGGCGTGCTCGAGATCATCAATGATGCCGGACGGCATACCGTCTTGTTCCGGCAGGGGCTGGTCGTCAACGCCGCCTCGCCCGAACATCCCGATCTCACCACCTTTCTTCATGCCCAGCAGCTGATCTCGCGCGAGAACGCGGGGATGGTGCGGCAGATGGAAGAGAAGGGGATCGCCGCCGGCACGGCGGTGCTCGAGCTGAATCTGCTGGCGAAAGACGATCTCACCGAAGCCATTCGCCGGCGCATCGTGAGCGTCGTCTCCCCGCTGCTGCAGAGCAAGGAAGGGGAGTTCAACTTCATCCTCTCCGACTCGATGTCGCCGATGGATCTGGAGTACGAGCCCGATCAGCTGTTCAAAGAAGGGGGGTTCGCCCCGAACAAGCTCCTCGGCACTGGCGAAGGCGAGAAGATCAAGCCGCTCAAAGGGCTCGAAGAATCGCTGAAAGCCGGCAAGGCGCTGCTGCGAGGAACGAGCAGCGCCGAAACGACGCCCGCGTCCTTGAACCTCGGGCTCGGACAACCGATCCAGCCGCCACCGCCGCCCGCGCGCCTTCCCGGCACCGCGCCCTCTCCGACCGACAACATTCTCCCGTTCCCGAGTCGCGACGAATTCAGTCCGATCGACGAGCCGCCGTTTCCCGATGACAGTGCGGCCGTGCCGTCGGCGCCATTTCCGTCGTCGATGCCGTCGCTCGAGATTCCGGACGATCTCAAACCGGCCTCGCCACCGCGCGGAGCCGCGGCCGCGAATCCCGGACAGTTCAAAGTCGCGGGCGGCCTCTTCGAGGTGGAATCGCCCGAAGCCGCATTCCGCAACGTCGTGCTCTTCGAGCGCAACCCGCTCGTGCGCGTCGCCGCGCGACGCGCGTTTACGAAACAGGGCGTGAAGATCTTTCAATACGGCTCGCTCGACGACGTGCGCGCCGCGATGACCGATCTCTTCCGCTCGAACAGTTTCTTCGTCACGTTCCTCGAGCTCACCGATGACGATGCGTCCGTGCGGCTCATGCAGCAGGTGAAGCGGAAGAATCCGCGCCTGCCGGTCGTGGTGATCGAAGCGGAAGCGGATCTCCGCCGCCGGCACGATCTGCTGCGCGCCGGAGCCGATCTCTACCTCACCAAGCCGACGCCCGCGCGATTGCAGCCGGGGCTCGCCGAAGAAGAGCTCGCGCTCTTCGCCGATGAGCTGGTGCTCTTCGCGCATCGTTCGTTCGATCAGTGGGAGCAGCTCACCGGCGGCGGCATCGAGGCGGGGAAGAAGTTTTATGAGCTGGCGACGAAAGAGACGACGGAGCGTTCCTTCGGCCTGTTGCGCCAGCTGATCAACGAGCTTTCGAATCCGAACGACATCGGCGAGGTCTCGGCGACGATCCTGCGCTTGTCGGCGGAGTATCTCGACCGCGGTGCGCTCTTCATGACCGCGGACGAAGAGTTCGTCGGCCTCGGCGGATTCGGCGTGGCGGAGAAAGGGAGCGGCTCCGGCGAGCTCGATCAGCGCGTGCGCCGCATGCGCATCGCGCGCAATCAGCCGTCGCTGCTCGCCGATGTGGCGGCGAGCGGAGAAGCGCATCACGGCAAGATGCGCCGCACACCGGCCAACGTCGAGCTGATCGACAAGCTCGGCGGCCTCCTGCCGACCGAAGTGGTTGCGCTTCCGATCATGCACGGCACCCGGCCCATTGGTATCCTGTACGGCGACAACGCGGAGCACCGCACTCCGATCGACAGCATGACCGGTCTGGAGATCTTCCTGTCGCAGGCGGGATACGCCTTCGGCAACGCGGTATTCGCATCGGAGAGGGCGGGGCGGCGCTGACGTTATGAAGATTCTGGTAGTGGAAGACTCCTCGTCGATGAGGGCGTACCTGACGACCATCATCGAGAGCGGCACGGAGAGTTACGACCTCGAGATCGTCGAGGCGGCCAGCGGCTTCGAAGCGCTCAAGACCCTCCCGCACCACAGATTCGACGCCATCCTCACCGACATCAACATGCCGGACATCAACGGCCTCGAGCTGGTGAGCTTCCTGAAGAACCATCCCGTCTACCGCTCCATCCCGATCATGGTCATCTCCACCGAGTCGACCGAGGAAGATCGCCGCCGCGCCGCCGCCCTCGGCGCCGAGGAATACCTCGTCAAACCCTTTCAAGCCGGCGAGCTGGTGGAGAAGTTGCGGCGTTTGCTGAAGGTGGCGTGAGTCTGCCCTTCGGGCGAATTGAAAATTGAAAATTGAAAATTGAAATCACGCAGCGGTGCTTGCGCGGGCGGTGGGTTTCAGCAGGGGATCCCTCGACTGCGCTGCGCTCCGCTCGGGATGACACACGAAAGCGCGCCGCTCGCCACCGCGTGATTTCAATCCTCAATTCTCAATCCTCAATTCTCAATTCTCCAATCCTGAATCCCACCCGCCTCACACGCGGTTATCATTCCCTCGGTCCATGGCGAAAGAAGACGATCGCGCCAAAGAAGAGTTCACCTCCGAAGCGGAAGAGCTGCTCGACACGCTCTCGCGCGATCTCGTGGAATTCGAGTCGCAGGGTCAGAGCGTGCGGCCGGAGCTGGTCAACAAGATCTTTCGCGAGGTGCACTCGCTCAAGGGTCTGGCCGGCATGCTCGGCTTTGGCGATATCTCCGAGTTGTCGCACAGCCTCGAGGACATGCTCGACCGGCTGCGCATGGGAAAGATCGCGATCACGAAGGATCTGATCGATCTTCTTTATGACGCGGTGGACGGCCTCAATCGCCTCGTCATCGCCATCAACGACCCGTCGCTGACCGGGCTCGTCGACATGAATTCGCTGACGAGCCGCATCCACGCGATCGTCACGCAACAGCCGCAGCAGAAGCACGACGATCCGTTCGTGAAGCTGACGCTCGACGAGCAGACCAAGAAGTCGCTCACCGAGTACGAAGAGCATCGCCTTCTCGAAAACGTGCGCAGCGGAAAATCGATCCTCTCGCTGGAGGTGACGTTCGACTTCAGCGACTTCGATGAGCGCCTGCGCGCGCTGACCTCGAACCTCTCCGAAGCAGGCGAGGTGATCTCGACGCTGCCGGCCATTCCGACCGGCAATGTGAACGGCATCGCGTTCCGATTGCTCTACGGCTCGGTGCTCGACGCCGAGGCGGTGAAAGTGCTGGCGCCGGAAGCGGCGGTGACGTCGCTGCGGAAGGAAGAGGTGGCGCCGAGTGCGGCGGAGGTGCCGGCGGGGAGTGCGGCGCCGAGCATCGCACCCGGCGTTGCGCCGAACGTCGTCGCCGAACAGCCGGAAGAAGAGATGTCGTTGCGCTCTCTTTCGCAGACCGTGCGCGTCGACATTTCGAAGCTCGATCACGTCATGAACATTGTCGGCGAGCTGATCATCGAGAAGACGCAGCTCGAAGCGCTGACGCGGGCGATCACGATGCAGCAGGCGCGGCTCGCCTCGCACGAGCTCGGAAAAATCTCGCGCAATCTCGATCGCAAACTCAACGAGCTGCAGAAGTCGGTCATCGAGATCCGCATGGTTCCGGTGGGGCAGATCTATTCGAAGCTTTCGCGAACGGTGCGCAAGGTCGCGCGCGAGCTCGGGAAAGAGATCGAGCTCGTGCTGCGCGGCGAAGACACGGAGCTCGACAAGATGATGGTCGAAGAGCTCACTGATCCGCTCATGCACATCATCCGCAACGCGCTCGATCACGGCATCGAATCGCCGGAGGATCGCCGCAAAGCGGGGAAGACATCGATCGGCCACGTCACGCTCAACGCGTATCAGCAGGGCAATTCGGTCGTGCTCGACGTTCTCGACGACGGCCGCGGCATCGACCCGGAGAAAGTGCGCCGCGTGGGCATCGAGCGCGGTCTCATCGGCGAGAAAGAGGTCATCGACCAGCAGCGCGCGTACGAGCTGCTCTTCACGCCCGGCTTCTCGACCGCGTCGCAGGTGAGCGAAATCTCCGGACGCGGCGTCGGCCTCGACGTGGTGAAGCGCAACATTCAGGAGCTGAAGGGGACCATCGACGTCATGTCGCGTCCCGGCGAGGGCTCGACGTTCCGCATCTCGCTGCCGATCACGCTGGCCATCATCCAGGCGCTCATCGTCGAGGCGGGCGGCGAGAAATTCGCCATCCCGCTCACGTCGGTCGAAGAATCGCTGCGCATCTACTCGCGCGACATCCGCACCGTCGAGCGAAAAGAAGTCTTCACGCTGCGCGATTTCACGCTGCCGCTACTCCGTCTCTCCGATGCGTTCCAGCTCAGCGACGGACACGACCACGGGCCCGACACGAAGTGGTTCGTAGTGGTCACGCGGGCCGGCGAGAAGACCATCGGCCTGCTCGTCGACTCGCTGGTGCGGCAGCAGGAAGTAGTCATCAAATCGATCGGCGAGCGCCTGAAGATGATTCCCGGAATCGCCGGTGCCACGGAGATCGGCGAGAGCGACATCGTGCTGGTGGTCGACGTCGGCTCGCTCATCGATCACTTCGGCGGACGGGCGAGGGATGGGAGAGCGAGAGCGGTGGGGGTGAATTGAGGAATTGAACATTGAACATTGAAATCACGCACCGGCGAGATCGCGCCGATTTCAATCTTCAATTTTCCATTCCTGAGAACCATGTTCGAAGAACACTTCGGCCTGCACTCGAAACCGTTCGGAAAAACGCCGGATCCGAGTTTCCTGTACGAATCGCGGCAGCATCGCGAGGCGCTGGCGCGGCTCGAGTATGCGGTCGACGAGAAAGAGCTGGCGCTCCTGGTCGGCGACATCGGCTCCGGGAAGACCACGCTCTCGCGCGCGCTGATCGATCGCATCGGCGAGACCCGCCCGGTGGTGCTGCTGATCAATCCGCGCCTCACGCCGATGCAGCTCCTGAAGTCGATCGCCAAAGGGCTCGAGCTCGAGCCGATGCGCTTTCGCAACGAGGTGCTCGATCAGCTCCACACGAAGCTGTACGAGTTGTTCGAAGCGAAGCGCGAGCCGGTGCTGATCCTCGACGAGGCGCAGCTGATCCCGTCGAAGGCGACCTTCGATGAGATCCGGCTGCTGACGAACTTTCAGCTCGACGATCAGAATCTGCTGAGCGTCGTGCTGGTCGGCCAGCCGGAGCTCGAAGACCGTCTCGCGCGCGACGCCTATGCGCCGCTGCGGCAGCGGATCGGGATGCGCTACTCTCTCGGTCCCTTGTCGCTCCAGGAGACCGTCGACTACATCGAGCACCGCATCCGCGTCGCCGGCGGCACGCGCAATCCGTTCGACGAATCGGCGATGGCCGAGATGCACGCGCTGAGCGGCGGCATCCCGCGCCTCATCAACACCCTGGCCACGACGGCGCTGCTCGATGCGTTCGGCGAAGACGCCGAAGTCGTCGATGCCGCATGCATCGCCTCCGCTGCGAAGGAACATCGCATGGAGGCCGCCCATGGTTGATCTCGCGAAAATCCGGAAAAAAGCGAAGAAAGATAAAGGGAGCGCCGCGGAAGCGGAGCGGAACGCCGCCGTCCCGGCGGCTGAGCACGCGGCGTCCCCGCCGCCCCCCGCAAGCGAGACGCCTGCACCTTCAGCCGACGAGGACGCCGGCGTCCCCCTCGCTAACAAGCTCGACGCCTTCAAGGAGACGGCCGGCAAGCGCCGCAGTGCGGAAGTGGCGAAGCTCGACGTCGAAGAGAAGCAGCGTCTCGAGCTGCTCACGTTCGTGATCGCCGGCGAGCATTACGCGGTCGACATCGAGCGCATCGTGGAGATCGTGACGCCGCGTGCGGTCACGCGCATCCCGAATGCGGATGCTTCGATCGTCGGCATCATCTCGTTGCGCGGGACGATCGTGACGCTCGTCGACGTCCGCGGGAAGCTGAAGCATCCCGCGGCGAGGGAGGAGAATGCCGACACGCGCATCGTGGTGATCGACTTCCACAACGAGATGATCGGCTTCGTCGTCGATCGCGTTCTGCGCGTCGTAAAAACGGAGTCGGGCGAGATCGAGCCGCATCCGGTCGTGCATGCGGCCGAGCTCGACGAATCCATCCGCGGCGTCTTCCGGGCAAATGGCGCGTTGACGATCCTCCTCGATCTCGACAAACTGCTCGACCACAGATGGATCTGACCTGCAAGAAGTGCGGCTCGGGATTCCGCGCCGCGGTGACTCTGCCGTTGTTCGCGCCGGTACGCGTGGCCTGCCCGCGCTGCCAGTACCAGATGGTGCTGAAGCCGCGCACCTCCAGCGGCATGCACCCGGTGCCCGAGTTCGATACGCCTCTTCCCGCGCGCATTCCGCGCCGCCGCACCGCCGCCATCGCCGATGAGCCGCGACCCTTTCGCCATTTCCTCGGCTCGCATCTCCAGCGTCTCGGCTTCGAGGTCGAATACTTCGAGACCGGTGATCCGACGCTCGAGTTCGTGCGCCGCACGCGTGCCGAGCTCGTGATCGTGAACGTCTATCTCAAGGGAAAACTCGGCGTCGAAGTGACCGAGGAGATCAAAGCCGATCCGGCCCTCGACGCGACGCGCGTGATTCTCATCGGCGCGTTGTTCCGCGCGAACCGCTTTCGCGCGAACCCGACGAATCTCTACGGCGCCGACGAATACATCGAAGAGCAGATTCCGGAGAAAGAGTTCCGGCAGATCATCCGCAAGCTCTTTCCCGAGGTCGGCGACACGAGTGAAGTGCCGATCGAGCCGCGCGAGTACGACGAAGCGCGGCGCCTGGCGCGCCTGATCCTCTCGGACATCATCATCTACCACGCCACGAAGGTGGAGCAGGGGATCCGCGACAACAACTTCTTCGAGCTTCTCAAAGAAGAGATCGAAGAAGGGCGGGCGTACTACGACACCCGCGTTCCGCAGCGCGTGCGCCGCGACACGGAGATCTATACGGAGACGTTGCAGCAGTTCGTGCAGATGAAGCGCGAGGAGCTCGACCGCCTCAGAACAGGCACGTCATGACCGCAGATCCGCAAATCATCGAACAGGCCCGCTCCGCCGATCCCGATGCGCGGCAGAAGGCGGCGTTTCTCGTCGCGCAGTCCGCCGACGAGCGGAACCTGCCGCTCATGTTCGAGCTCCTCGGCGACAAGGACTGGCGCGTGCGCAAGACCATCGTCGACGGTCTGGTGCGCGATCGCCGTCCCGACATCATTCACGGCCTGCTCGACGCGCTCGCCGATCCCGAAAACGCCGGCAAGCGCAATTCCGCCACCGAGGCGCTGATCCGTGTCGGCGATGCCGCCATCGCCCCGATCGTCGAGCGCCTTCGCCGCGAAGAAGACATCGACGTGCGCCTCTCGCTCGTCAATCTCATCGGCGATCTGCGCAGCCGCGATGGTTTCGAGATCCTGCTCGAAATGCTCGAGCGCGAGAGCGACGTGAACGTCGCCTCGTCGATCGTTTCGTCGCTCGGCAAATATCGCGACGCCACGGCCCTGCCGCATCTCATGCGCGTGCTGCGGACGCGCGAAGATCTCTGGCTGAAGTTTCACGTCGTCGAGGCGCTCGGCGAGATCGGCGATCGCACGGCGCTGCCGTCGATCCTGCCGCTCTACGGGGAAAAATCGCTGCGCAAACCGGTGCTCGAAGCGATCGGCAAGATCGCCGACATCGGCACCGTCAACTTCCTGCTGCGCATCATCGCCGAGGAAGAAAAGCTCAATCTGACGGCGCTGCGCGCGCTGGTGCGCATCGCCGAGGCGAGCAAACCGCGCATCGTCGAAGAAGCGGAGCGGCAGCTCATTCAGCAGCGTTTCCGCGAGTCGTTCCCGCGCGAGAAAATCGCCCCGCTCGTCGATCATCTGCACTCCACGCCGAAACGCGAAGTCAAAGCGTTCATCCTCAAGTTTCTCGGATGGAGCGGCGACGACAGTGCGCTGCCGGTACTGCTCTCGTACCTCGGGCATCCCGAAACGGCGGAAGTCGCGGCGCAGGCGCTCAGCGACTTCGGCCTCGGCGCGCTGCCGGCCATTCTCACCTCGCTTCAGAACGAAGAAGAAGATGAGCTCATCGGACTGCTGCTGCGCGTCGTCAACGCCATCGGCGGACGCGAGGCCATTCCGAGCATCCTGCAGTTTCTCGATCACGACAACCCGATCATCCGCAGGCTGGCGCTCGAAACGCTCGGCGAGATTCCGGATCCGTCGTCGATCGACTACCTCCTGGCCAAGCTCGATGATTACGACATCAGCTCCCAGCAGGCGGCCGTCAATTCGATCACCGCGCTCGTGCACGCGTTCCCCGAAATGAAGCAGGACGTGCTCGCGAAAATCCGCCGGCTCCTGCAGTCACCGAGCGTGCCGATCAAGCTCAACTCCCTCTCGGTCTACGTCAACATCCAGGGCGAGGGATATCACGACGAACTGCTGCTGGCGTCGAAAGACAGCGACCCGACCATCCGTCAGAAAGCCGTTTCGCTGATGGGCAAGTTCGGCGAGGAGCGTTTCGCCGATCAGCTCGTGCTCTCGCTCGCCGATGAATCGACCACCGTGCGCCTCGCCGCGATCAACGCGATCGTGCGCCTGCGTCCGGAGACCGGGCTCGAGCCGCTGATCAGCTCCCTCGAAGATCACGACATCTGGATCCGCACGGCCGCCGCGCAGGCGCTCGGCGAATACCGGCATCGCGACTCGATCGAGCCGCTCATGCGCCATCTGCTGCACGACCCGCCGCCGGTGCGCATCGCCGTCATCGAAGCGCTCGGGAAATCGGAAGACCCGCGCGTCAAGGACGTGCTTTTCCAGTGTCTGGGCGAAACCGATCCCGAGATTCAACGCGCGGCGATGCTCGCGCTGGCGCGCATCCCGGGGCAGGACGTCTTCGAGCACATCGTGCACGCGCTGACGAGCGAGGACTGGCGTCTGCGCGCGGCCGCGGCGACGGCGCTCGGTGCGCGCGGCGACCGCGCCGGCTTGCCGGTGCTGCACCGCGCCATCGAAGACGGCGACACCTACGTGCAGCAGTCGGCCGTGCATGCGCTCGAAAAAGTCGCCGATCGATCGTCGTTCCCGCATCTGCTGAAAGCCCTCGAGAATTCGGCGATTCTCGATGACGTCTCCGAGATCTTCGTGCGCCACAAGGAGCTCTATCGCGATCTCCTCGAGGAGGCATGGCGAAAGGCGGACAGCAGGAGGGAAGTGATCATCGCGGCCATTCTCGCTGCGATGAAACGGAGCCAGGACGAACGCTGAGCGTCCTCGTATGTCGAACTTCACGTTCTCGTTGAACCATCACATGGACCTGCCGGACGACGTCTTCCGGCTGCTCCGGGACCAGATCTACAAACGGTCCGGGATCTGGTTCAACGATTCCTCGAAGTACCTGCTCCAGAAACGGCTCTCGCCACGCGCGCGCGAGCTCAACTTCGACTCGTTCCAGAAATACTTCTACTTCCTGCAATACGACCCGCGCGCCGATGCGGAGTTCGATCAGATCTTCGACCTCGTCACGACGAACGAAACGTATTTTTTCCGCGAGCCGGCGCAGCTGCAGGCTTTCATCGAAGAGATCGTGCCCGATCTGCTGTCGAAGAAAACGGTCAAGAAGATCCGCATCTGGTCGGCGGGATGTTCCTCGGGGGAAGAACCGTACTCGATTGCGATCCTGCTGCAGGAGTCGGGCTGGTACGACCACGCCACGTTCGAGATTTTCGCGAGCGACATCAATCAGCAGGTCCTGGCGAAAGCGCGCAAAGGGCAGTACCGGGAAAGCGCATTCCGCGCAACCCAGCCGCATCTCCGCGAGCGCTATTTCACGCGCAACGATGACGCGTCGTGGCGCATCAGCGACGAGATCCGCAACCGCGTCTCGTTCGGCCGTCTCAATCTCTACGACGAGGCCCGCGTCTCGCTCCTCGGCCACCTCGACGTCGTCTTCTGCCGAAACGTCATCATCTATTTCGACGACTCCTCGAAGCGCGTCGTGGTCTCGAATTTCTACAATCGCCTCACCGAGAACGGGTACCTGCTGCTCGGCCACAGCGAATCGCTGATCTCGCTGTCGACGCAGTTCAAGCTGCGGCACCTGAAGCACGACATGGTCTATCAGAAGTAGGTACGGCGCCGCCCGCGCTTACCGCGGATCGGGCGGGCGCCGGTCAGGATCTTTTGGTCCGTAGACCAGATCGCGCGTCGTCGGGCGTTTCGATTGGCGAAGGATGTTGCGTTGCGCATCCACGATCTCGGGATGGACGAGTTGCTCGGCCACACCCGCCGCGGTCCATCGGAGTTGGTCGATGACCGGCGAGCGCGAAAACCGGCGAATGGCTCCTAGCGTCAGCTCGAGATATTTCTCGTTCACGTTTCCGAACGAGCCCGCAAGCAGCGCGTAAGGCACATAGTTCGAGTCGGGATAGCGCGTCACGATTGCGTTGAGCAGCGCGAAGTTTGCGGACCACAACGCGGGACTCCAACGAACGTGCGCGTCTTCCGCGACCGTCTGCAGATAGGCCCACGCCTCCGCATCGGTGCCGGTTGGTGTGATGCGGTCGATCATCACCTCGTTCGTCACGACCGGTCCGGCGAAATGGTCGGGCGGCGGGCCATTCCTGAGCAGCGGCCACGCGTCGAGCCGCAGAGCAACTCCATACCGTCCGGAACCGGTGATGCGCGCGTCCGTGAAAACGCCGGCACCGGAGAGCAATGACGCGATCGGCAGCGTGATGGTCTCGCGCGCTCCGGATGCAAGCTCGAGATACGGCACGGCTTTCTGGGTCTGAGAATTAATGATCAGCAGATCGGGTGCGTCCGGTTGAAACTCAATCGGCCCCTCCGCCGTCGTCGCCTGCAGCGACGTATACAAACCAACGGCGAGCGTCGCACCGGAGCGATTCTCCAGTTCGATCCACGCTTCGAATGGAACGCCCGGCAGAAGCGTGGTCTCGGGGATCACCAGCTTCGCCGCGATCGGTGTTTGCGCCGAGAGACTCGCGGTCAGCACGAGGATTGACGCGACCACGGTGAGTTTCAAAGTCGTTTGCATGCGTTCCCCTTTGAGCGTTACGGCTCACGGGTTAAAAAGCGGCAAGACCGATCTCCTTCACTCTGGAAGTTGGGAGGTGATGACCGTTTGCCGGCGTGACTGTCGTCATAGCCGCACGTGTTCGTCCTCCGCGCGGTGGCACCGCCGACGGTCACAAGCGATGCCTTGAAGCTTTCGCCGACCCGCGGGTGATGGCGTTGAGGAACCGCTGCTGCTCATCGCCGAGCCGTTAGAATGCCTGCAGTGTCCTTCAGCAACACGATCCGCGCCCTGGTCATCGACGACTCCGCGTACAACCGCGTGACGCTCACGCGCATGCTGGAGACGGACGCGCGGATCAAAGTCGTCGGTACGGCCGTCAATGGCGAGGATGGGATCAAGCAGGCGATGAAGCATCGCCCGGACGTGATCACGCTCGATCTCGAGATGCCGATCATGGACGGCTTTGCGTTTCTGCGCTGGCTGATGGTGAATCTGCCGACGCCGGTGATCGCGGTGTCGTCGCGGGCGAGCGACCGCAGCGTCTTCAAGGCCCTCGAGCTCGGCGCGCTCGACTTCATCGCCAAGCCGGGCGGCCGCGTTTCGCCGCGCCTCGAAGAGATTCAGAAGGATCTCGTCGCGAAGGTGCTGCAGATCGCGGAAGTGCGGATGGAAAACCTCCGCAAGCGCGCCCAGGAAACGATCGAGCCGCCTGCGCCCGCGGGGCTCACCGAGGTCTGTCCGCGCGGGATCGAGCTCGTGGCGATCGGGTGCTCCACCGGCGGACCTCCCGCATTGCAGAACCTCTTTCAGGCGCTGCCGCTGCTCCCGGTGCCGTTCGTCGTGGCGCAGCACATGCCGCCTACGTTCACGCGACTCTTCGCGGAGCGCGTGAACAAGCTCACGCGCTACGAGGTGAAAGAAGGAAGCGACGGCGAGATTCTCGTTCCCGGCACGGTCTACATCGCACCCGGCGGAATGCAGAGTGAGGTGCGACGCATCCCCGAAGGGCTGCAGTTGCGCGTGTTCCCCGCGGGAACGAGCGATCTGTATGCGCCGTCCGTCGATCGCCTGCTCGTCAGCGCGAGCAAAGCGTGCAGGGAGCGAATGATCGCGGTGATCATGACCGGCATGGGCGACGATGGCTCGGAAGCGATGCGCGCGGTGCGGGAAGGGGGCGGTCGGACGATCGCGGAATCGTCGGACACGGCGATCATTTTCGGGATGCCGGCGGAGGCAATCCGCACCGGCGCGGTCGAGCAGGTGCTGCCCCTCGGCCAGATTCCTGACGCCATTCAGCGTCTGTGCACCGGTTGACGCATCGCTGGCCTTTGAATCGGCGGAACTTGTGCTACATTCACGCGACTCTTACGCGGTCCGAGAGAGATGAGCGAAGAACAAAAAGCCGAGAAGTTTCTCGAGATTTTCAACAAGGGCAAGGAGTTCACCGAGGAACTCCTGCGTGAGAACCAGCGTCTTCGTTACCGCCTCGCGTCGCTGGAGACGGACGCGGCGCGCACTCCGGTCGACGAAGTGCAGCGCCTTCGCGATCAGATCACGCAGCTCACCGAAGAGAATCGCCGCATCCAGCAGCGCTTCCGCGAAGTCGAAGAAGAGAACAAAGACTTCGCCAACCGCTACATCGAAATCGAAGAGCAGAACAACAACCTGGCGAATCTCTACGTCGCCAGCTACCAGCTCCACTCCACGCTCGACTTCCGCGAAGTCATCCAGATCGTTCAGGAAATCATCATCAACCTCGTCGGCGCGGAGGCGTTTGCAATCCTTCTCCTCGATGAGAAGACGAACGAGCTGAAGGCGATCGCGTATGAAGGCGACGATGTGATGCCGGGTGTGGCGCAGATTTCGACGCGCCTCGGCGAAGGGGTCCTCGGCACGGTCGCCAAGACCGGCGAAAGCTATTACGTCAATCAGGACATCGACGGCGGCGCAATCACCATCGAGAAGCCGCTCGCGGCCGTGCCGCTCAAGATCAAGGAACATGTCATCGGCCTGATCGTCATCTACCGGCTGCTCCAGCAGAAAGACGCCTTCTCGGCCGTCGACTACGAGCTCTTCTCGCTGCTGGCCGCGCACGCTGCGACGGCGATCTTTTCATCGAAGCTCTACTCGCAGTCCGAACGGAAGCTGAACACGATTCAAAGCTTCCTCGATCTGCTGACGACGACAAGTTAGGAAGAGGTCGAGAACCAGTGGGGATGGAGAACGCGAACTTTCTGGTCGTCGAGGATTCGCCGACCATGCGACAACTGATCTCGTTTTCGCTGAAGCGCTTCAAGAACGCGAAGATCATCGAGGCGGTTGACGGCGTCGACGCATTGAAAAAGCTGTCCGGCCCCGAACGCATCGACCTGATCCTCACCGACATCAACATGCCGGTGATGGATGGGCTGAAACTGGTCTCGCTCGTTCGTCAGAACGCGCAGCTCAAGAACATTCCGATCATCATCATCACCACCGAAGGTGCGGAAGAAGATCGCGAACGCGGCCTGGCCCTCGGCGCAAACGCATACATCTCCAAGCCGATCCAGTCCTCCCACCTCATCAAAACGATCTCCGAGCTCCTCTCGGTCTAGGCCGCTGCCACGGCCGGGCTCGCTGGTGCTGCGCCGGCGGGACGTGCGGCTGGTCTTTGGGCGGCGTCTGCGCGATTGCGCGAGGATAGCGACGCGAGCGAATTGCGGATTCGATGAATTCGGAATGGTTCGCGTCCGATTCAGCTACACTTTCCGCACATGCCACATTTCATTACGGACAAGTGCATCGGTTGCTCCGTTTGCGAGATCAAGTGTCCGACCAACACGATCTGGGGCGAGAGCAAAGGCCAGTACTACATCCACCCGGAGCGCTGCATCGACTGCTCGGTCTGCGGTATCTACTGCCCCGTGGATGCGATTCAGAATCAGCACGGCGAGCTCATTCCACGCATCAAACCGAAAGACATCCCGAAAGCGCAGGTCATCAAAGACCTCTGCACCGGCTGCGAGTTCTGCGTCGACATCTGTCCGTTCGAATGCATCCGCATGGTGGACGCCGAGGATGAAACGCTGGCCAATCACTACAAAGTGGCCTTCGTCGACAAGAACAAATGCGTCGCCTGCCGCCTCTGCGAAAGCGTCTGCGACAAAGACGCCATCGTCGTCCCCGAGGCCCCGACGCAGCTCAAGACCTATCTGCCGGACTTCGTCGTGATGGGAACTGGACGCTGAAACCGAATTGAGGATTGAGAATTGAGGATTGAGGATTGAGCCAGAACGAACCGCAGTCACCGAATTCTCAATCCTCAATCCACAATCCTCAATCCGGCGAGTCCCGCGGAACGTCGGCAGACGTCCCCAAAGAATCCCCCAGAGCCATCCTCTTCCAGTTCGTCGTCTTTCCTCTCGGCATCGTGGCGGTGGCGGTGGGGATCTTTCTGTTGTTCGGGAAGCTGGCGTCCGACGAGCAGACCATTCCGGATTACCTGCACGAGGTGCAGTCGGGCGGACGTCGCGAGCGGTGGCAGGCGGCGTATCAGCTTTCGCAGCTCATCAACGTCGGCGAGGCGAAGAAGTATCCGAATCTCGTGCACGACGTCGTTCGCGTCTATCAGGATGCGAAGAACGATGACCCGCGCATTCGCCAGTACCTCAGCATGGTCCTCGGCAATCTCGGCGACAGGCGCGCCACGCCGCTGCTCGTCGAAGCCTTGAACGATCCGAGTATCGATACGCGCATCTACGCGGCGCTCGCGCTCGGACGCTTGCGCGATCCGGTATCCGTGCCGCCGCTCCTCGCACAATTCAACGGCAACGAAAACGATGTGCGCAAAGCGGCTGCATACGCGTTGGGCGAGATCGGCGACGCGCGCGCACGCGAGCCGCTCGCCGCGGCGCTCGGCGACGCCGATGCGAACGTCCGCTACAACGCCGCGATCGCCCTGACGCGCATGGGCGATCCCCGCGCCATCGGCGTCATTCGCGAAATGCTCGATCGCACCCGCCTCGACCGCGTCACGTCGATGCGTCCGGAACAGAAAGAGCAGACCATCCTCGCCGCCATTCCGGCCCTGATGAAGCTCGCCCCCGAAGAAGCGCCGAAACTTTTCGCACCGCTCGCGCAGAACGATCCCTCGATGCAGGTGCGCAGCGCGGCGAAGGAAGCGCTCGGAAGAAAGTGAACGTCATGAAGAAAACGCTGCTCATCGCACTCCTCACGCTGTCGTTCTCCACCTTCGCGCAGACGTTTTCGCCCGGAGGCCCGCTCGCGGTCTTCGACGCGAACGGCGATCGCGTCGGCGAATACCTCGCGCCGGGACAGATTTCGGTCATCGTCAACGGGCGGCAGACGATCATCAGCGCGAACCGTCTGCGTCTCTATTCGGCCACCAGCGACCTCTATTTCGCGCAGGCCGGTTGTCAAGAGACGGCTTTCATCAACGCACCGGCGGAGCTGCTGCACAACCCGGCGTCGTTCGCTCCCGATGGACGGGTCTTCGTCGCCACGTCACGAACGACCTCTTCCCAGAATGTCGCCAGCTATTTCGATAACGTCGCGAATGCGTGCGTGAACGGCGCTTCGACGATCAACAACGCGCTTCCGACGGAAGCCGGTCCGAATCTGACCGCACAATTCACCGCCCCCTTCTCTCTCGGACCTTCACCGGCCGCGGCATTGGCAACACCGTCGGCGCCGATGAACAGCACTGTCGTCCTCGGCGCAATCGTGGCTTTGCTCGCCCTCTTCGCCGTTTTCCGTCTACGGTAACTCCGTGGCGACGATCGGCTGCTGCACGTAGGCGCGCGGCGGAACGCCGAAGAGCCGTTTGAATTCGCGGCTGAATTGCGAAGGGCTTCCGTAGCCGACGCGGAACGCCGCTTCGGCGGCAAGACAGCCTTCGTCGAGCATCAGTCTTCGCGCTTCGTCAAGGCGGACGCGTTTCACGTATTGCACCGGCGTGAGCGACGTCGCTTTCTTGAACGCGTGATGCAGCGACGAACTGCTCATGCCGGCGTTGCGCGCGAGCGTGGCGATGTCGAACGGCTCCGCGAGATGTCCGTTGATGTAGTTCAGCGCGCGGCCGACGCCCGGGATCTTCTGTTCACCTTCCACCGTCAGTCGCAGCAGATTGCCCTGGTCGCCGCGCAGCGCGAGATAGAGGATCTCGCGCATGACCGGCCGTGCGAGCACGCGCCGGTCGGTCGGATCGTCGATCGCGGAGAGAAAGCGAATCACCGCATCGAGCAGGCGTGTGTCGAGAGGGGAGACGCGCAGCGCCGCGGAGGCTTCGCCCATCGTCATTCGCGATGCCGGTGCGCTCTCGAGCTCGACGAGCAGGTCGCGCACCTCGGTGATCTCGATGGTCAGACTGAGCGAGAGGTACGGCGTCTCCGGCGTCGCTTCGATGATCCGCGCGCGCACCGGCATGTGCGCGCCGATGACGAGATACTGCAGCGGGTCGTAGCGATAGGTCTCGCTGCCGGTGCTCGCTTCCTTCGCCCCCTGTCCGACGATGCACAGCGACGGTGCGTAGACGACCGGATCCGGCACCGTCGGCGCGATCGCATGAAAGCAGCGCAGTCCCGGCCACGGCGTGTCGTGGCGGCCGGGAGTCGGTGCGAAATGTGCGAGCAGCGCATTGAAGCGGCGGCGTTGCTCGGCGGTCGGAAGCGGGTGTTCGAGCACGACGAGAGCTTTGCAGGAGTCGCGGCCGCGCGCAAGCGTCGTTGCAGGATCGTGCAAGACTCTCGCAGCATCGGGCTAACGCGCGCTCGCGAGGATCGAGAGAATTCGTGGCGGAGGATCAAATGCAGAAACGTAAATTAGGCAAGAGTGACATCGAGGTCTCGGCCATCGGGCTCGGCTGCATGGGCATGTCGGAGTTTTACGGTGCGTCCGACGAAGCCGAATCGATCGCCACGCTCGAGCACTCCCTCGACATCGGCGTGAACTTCTGGGACACCGCGGACATGTACGGCAGCGGTGAGAACGAGAAGCTGCTGGCGAAGGTGCTGAAGACGCGGCGCGCGGACGTCGTGCTGGCGACGAAGTTCGGCAACGTGCGCGGTCCGGGCGGCACCTTCCTCGGAGTGAACGGCCGTCCGGAGTACGTGAAGGCCGCCTGCGATGCGAGCCTGCAGCGCCTCGGCGTCGAGCAGATCGACCTCTACTACCAGCATCGTGTCGATCCGAATGTCGCCATCGAGGAGACCGTCGGTGCGATGGCGGAACTGGTGCGCGAAGGAAAGGTGCGCGCGCTCGGCCTCTCCGAGGCTTCGGCGGCGACCATTCGTCGCGCCGTGAAGGTGCATCCGATCGCCGCGCTGCAGACCGAGTACTCGCTCTGGACGCGCGACGTCGAGGACGAGATCCTGCCGGCGTGCCGCGAGCTCGGCATCACCTTCGTCGCGTACAGCCCGCTCGGCCGTGGCTTTCTCACCGGGCAGTTTCGCAGCGTGAACGACCTCGCCGCGGACGACTATCGCCGGTTCAGCCCGCGTTTTCAGGGAGAGAACTTCGACGCGAACCTCGCGCTCGCCGATCGCATCCGCGAGATCGCGAATGCGAAAGGATGCACGCCCGCGCAACTGGCGCTCGCATGGCTGCTCGCGCAGGGAAGCGACATCGTTCCGATTCCGGGAACGCGCAAGCGTGCGCGACTCGATGAGAACGCGGCCGCGGTGGAGATTCACCTGACGGACGAGGAGAAGAAATCGATCGCGGAGCAGCTGCCCGCGGCGGCCGGCACGCGGTATCCCGAGGCCAGTATGGCGGCGGTCAATCGATGAGGTGACGAAACTGCCCCGGACCTTGCGGACTCATCTCTTTCTGCGTACATTGCCTGAAAAGAGGAAGGAAGCAGTGATGTCCGAAAAGATGATGACGTTCGACGAGTTTCGCGCCGCCGCGGCGCAGTCCGAACCGATCGGTGAAGCAGTTCGCCAGCAGCTCCGGCACGTCGCCGATACGCCGGCGGCGGACGCGCTGCTGCGTTCGCACACGCTCGGCAACATGGACGGCTGGATTCCCTGGGCCGTGAATGACTGCACGACCGCCTGAGGAAGCGGCGCGGCCCGGCTGGCGCTCCGCTCGTGAGATCGGAGCGGTCGCGGAACGCGCGGCAACGCTCGAAGCAGAGGAAGTCACCGTGCGCGCCTCGCTGCGAAGCGAGGCGCAAACGCGTGGTGTCGCAGCGGCGCAGCGCGACGAACGCTTTGCCAGCATTCGCGCGAACATCGCTGCATGCGCGCCATGCGTTTTCTTCGACTGGACGCGCGACGCGGCACGCTCCTTTGGCAACGAAGATGCCGCAAGGGTGATGCTCGCGCCGATCGCCGCCGTCATCGAAGGAATCCGCATCATCGACGACATTCAGGATGAAGAGGTCTCGTGCCTCGCCACCGAGGTCGGCATCGAACGCGCGCTCGTCCTCGCATCGGGAGCGTTTGGAATCGCGCTGGAGCTCCTCGCCGAGCTTCCGCTGCACGGCGATGCCTGGCGCGCCGCCGCTGCCTCTCTCGGCCGCGGACTGCGCGAAACGGCCATCGGCCAGGAGCTCGAAAGTGCGGCGCCCGCGGGCTTCGACGCATTCTGGGAAGTCGTCGATCGCAAGACGCCGCCACTCGCCGCGACCGCGGTCGAGCTCGGAGCGCTCGCGGCCGGTGCCGCACCCGAAGAGGCCGCGGCGCTGACGTCGCTGGCGGTGCCGCTCGGACGTCTGCTGCAGATCAGCGATGACTGTCTCGATGCGCTGGCTGACGGCGCCTCCGATTGGCGCACGCCACGTCGCAATCTGCTGATGGCGTATGCGCTCTCGGGTCCGAATGCCGTCGAGATCGAAGCGTTACTCGCGCGCGGCGACGACGCGGATGCGTTGCACGACGCGCAGCTGGCGTTGCTGCGTGACGGCGCGCTCGCGTATGCGCTGCACGCGCAGGTGAGCACGCTCGCGGAACTCAAACACAAGATCGATTCGCTCGTGTTGCCGGATCCGAGACCATTCCTGCGCGGTGCCGAGTTGCGGCGTTACGACGTCGAGCTGCTGTTGCGTGAATGCGGTGTGCGCGCGGAGCTCGCGTCGCGCCTGACGGTGCTGGATTAGCGCGTGCACGATGCGCTGATCATCGGCAGTGGTGCGGGCGGAGGCGCCGTGGCGTGGCGACTCGCGACCGCGGGCTGGCGCGTGCTCGTGCTGGAAAAAGGGCCGCGTCATTCACGCGACGACTATCGTCACGACGAACGTGGACTGAAGCCGGGACAGTTCATCCCCTCGCTCGACGTCGATCCGCACACGGTGGTCACGCGGCGCACGACCACGCCGATACGGACGCAACTCGGCTGGATCGCCACGTGCGTCGGCGGGGGCACGGTGCACATGGGCGGCTACTTCTACCGCTTTCATCCCGACGATTTCCGCATGCGCTCGCGGTTCGGCGACTACCTCTCGCTTGCGGACTGGCCGTACGACTACGCCGAGCTCGAGCCGTACTACGCGCGCGCCGAGGCTTTGATGGGAGTGTCGGGAGTGGCGGGAGCGGATCCGTTTGCAGGACCGCGCTCGACCGCCTATCCGCTGCCGCCGCTGGACGTGCATCCGTTTGCGATGGATGTCGAACGCGCGTGCCGCGCCCGTGGCTGGCATCCGTTCCCGACGCCGCGCGCGATCAACTCGCGCCCTTACGACGGCCGGCCCGCGTGCGCGTACTGCCGCGTCTGCGCCTCGTACGGATGTCCCGTCGGCGCGCGTGGCAGCGCGCAGGAGACGTTCATCGCGCATGCAGAACGCACCGGGCGTTGCGAAGTGCGGCCGCTGTCGATGGCCCGCGAGATCACGCTCGCATCCGACGATCGCGCTGGTGGCTGCGTGTATCTCGATGCGGAAGGGCGCGAGCACCTCGCCTCAGCGCGCGTGGTGATCGTCGCGGCGTCGGCCATCGAGTCGGCGCGGTTGCTGCTGCTCTCGCGCTCGGCGCGCTTTCCCGACGGCCTCGCGAATGATGAAGGACTCGTCGGACGGAACCTGCAGTTCCACGCGGTGACGATGGGGCAGGCGCTGTTCGAGCGATTCCCGCCGGGCGCGACGTTTCTCGGACGCTCGATCGCCGATCACTACTTTCTTCCGAACGGCGTGAGCGATCTGCCGAAGGGAGGGATGATCCGCTTCGGCCTCGCACCGCAGGTCGAGTCTCCGAGCCATTTCCAGCCCGTTGGCGAACAGAGAGTGCTCTACTTCGAGGCGTTTCACGATTTCCTGCCGAACGAAGAGACGTTCGTCACGCTCGATGACACGGTCCGCGATCGCTGGGGCCTCCCGGTGGCGCGCATTCATCTCGACCTTCCGGCGCATCACAAACGCGCCGGCCGCTATCTCGCCGAGCGCGCCTTCGAAATCTACGAAGACCTCGGCGCGAGCGAAGGGATCACCACCGACGTCGGCGGCACGTCGGCGTATCTCGTTCATGGCACCTGCCGCGCCGGCGCCGATCCGCGCACGTCAGTGCTCGATCCCTTCTGCCGCGCGCACGCGTTGCGGAATCTCTTCGTCGCCGACGGCTCGTTCCTGCCGACGTCGGGCGGTGCGTCGACGACGCTGACCATCGTCGCGAATGCGCTGCGTACTGCCGAGCACATCCTGACGTACGGATAGACGTAAAAACAATCAGGATGGCTTGACGGCATTCAGGAAGGACATCTAGACTGCCGACTCCAGATTCGGAGGTCGAAGGATGTCTACCACCGCGTTCGAAGACGTGGGGATGCTCGACGAGCGTGTGCCGACTGTGGCCGAGTTACTGGCGAGCTCGCGATGGTCGCTGGCGCGGCCGCTGGCCGAGCGTGCGCAGCAGCAAGGCGTCGCGGGCGACGCGGGGATCGCGGCGAAACGGCTGGCGCGCTGGAAGGCGAGCGGCGCGTTTCCGAATCATCCGGAGCTGTGGAGCGCGAAGCTTGCCTCCGCGGGAGTCACGGAAGAACAGTTGCTCGCGCACCTCGGCGCGGACGACGGAGGAGACCGTCCGGCCTGGGTCGATACGATCGCGGCGGCGTACGGCGAAGGCGGAACGACGCCGCTGTTTCCCTGGCCGGTGCGCGCCGATCTCGATCGCTGTCGTTTTCTGCCGTTCGTCGAGCCGCTGGTGTGGCACTTCTGGAGCCGTCTCGAGCTCGAAACGAACGCGATCCTCGCGGCGCATCCCGGCGCACCCTTCGACGCGACCATCGCGCGCACGCTCACCGCGCATCTGCCCGATCACTTCGCCGCGCTGTTGAATCGCACGCTGCTCGTCGAGATGCATGTGCTCAGGCTCGAAGAGCGCCTCGCCGGCGATACATCCGAGGCTCGGTTCCACAACTTCCTCGCGCAACTGCGCGACAAGAGTTACGCGCTCGAGATCCTCGAACGCTATCCGGTGCTCGCGCATCAGGCCGTGCTGCGGCTGGAGCTGTGGATGGATGCGTGCGTCGAGTTGCTGCAGCGACTGGCGGAAGACGCGAGCGCGATCGCGGAGACCTTCCACGACGCACGACCGATCGGCCGGCTCGGCGATGTCTACGGCGCGATCTCCGACTTCCATCGCAACGGTCGCGCGGTCTTCATTCTCGTTTTCGATTCCGGGTTCGAGCTCGTCTACAAACCGAAATCGCTCGAGCTCGAAGTCCGCTTTCAACAGCTGCTCGGCTGGCTCAACGAGCGTGGATGGACTCCGTCGTTCCGGCAACTCGCCGTTCTCGATCGCGGGCTATACGGCTGGATGGAGATGGTGCACACCGGCCCGTGCGCCGATGAAGCGGCGCTGCAGCGTTTCATGGAACGGCAGGGTGGCTATCTCGCGCTGCTCTACGCGCTCGACGGTACCGACTTTCATCACGAGAATCTGCTCGCATCGGGCGAGCAGCCGATCCTCATCGATCTCGAAACGCTGTTCCAGCCGTGGCTCACCACGCGCGATCTGCACGAGATCGAGCGCACGCCCGGCGCGCCGCTGCGCAATACGGTGCTGCGTCCGAATCTGCTTCCCGAACGCTGGTACGGCGACAAGAACAATCCCGGCGTCGATCTGTCGGGACTCACTGCCGCGGAGGGGCAACTGACGCCGCGGCCGATGCTGGCTGTGACCGACAGCGGCGTCGACACGATGCGCATGGAGCGCCGGCGCATGCACATTCCGGTCGGCGACAACCGTGCGCGCGTCGACGGCCGGGAGGTCGCGCCCGAGGAGCTGGCCGGGCCGCTCGAATCGGCCTTCCGGCGCATGTACACGCTGCTGGCGAAGCATCGTCATGAGCTGATCGCGCAGCTCGAATCGTTCGCGGAGTGTGAGATGCGCATCCTCTTCCGCACGACGATGAGTTACGGCACGGTGATGCTGGAGAGCCTGCATCCGCACGCGCTCGGCAGCGCGCTCGATCGCGATCGTCTGTTCGACACGCTCTGGACCGCGGCGGTGCGCCGTCCGTATCTCGCGAACCTCTTCGCCGCCGAGTCGGAAGATCTGCATCGCGGCGACATTCCGCTCTTCCTCTCCAGACCGGGCAGCCGCGACGCGATGCACTGGCGGGGCACGCGTTACGAAAACTTCTTCGAGCAGAGCGGCCTCGAACGGGTGACCCGGAAACTCCGTGCGCTCTCGACGCGCGATCTCGAACGACAGGTGGCGGTGATTCGCGATACGTTCGATGCGTTGCGCATCAGCGGCCGCGCGGTGCCGCGCCCGTCGTACACGATGGTGCGGCGAGGCAGACCCGATCCGCACGAACTGCTCTCGCTCGCGTCGCTCGCCGCCGATCGCATCGTCGAGCGCGCATTCGAAAACGACGAGCAGGCGTTGTGGCTCACACTCGACTATCGCGATCCCGATGGCTGGCAACTCGTTCCCGCGCATCCCGATCTCTACCTCGGCCTGCCCGGCATCGCCCTGTTCCTCGGACTTCTCGGCCAGGCAACGGGCGAGGCCCGCTATACCGAAGTGGCGCGCAAGGCGCTCTTCGCGCAGCGGCAGCAGCTCGAGCTCGATCCGAAACTGATCAGCGCCATCGGAGGGTTCAACGGCTGGGGCGGCATCATCTACGCGCTCGCACAACTCGGGCGCCTCTGGAACGATCAGGCACTGCTCGACGAAGCGGAGTCGTACGCGCTCGCGTTGTCGCAACGCATCGCCGAAGACGAGTTGCTCGACGTCATCGCCGGCTGCGCGGGGTTGCTCCTCACACTCGAATCACTGGCGCAGGTGCGTCCCTCGGCCGCGCTCGAGGCGCTGATGCGCGCGTGCGGAGAGCGGCTGCTCGTGAAAGCGGAGCCGCAACGCGCGGGACTCGGATGGCGCATGCCGCTGGCCGGCGATCGTGCACTGGCCGGCTTCTCTCACGGCGCCGCCGGAATCGCCTACGCGTTGCTGCGTCTCGCGGAGCGCACGGGCGATGCGCGCTTTCGCGATGCGGCACTCCAGGGCATTGCGTTCGAGCGTTCGCTCTTCGATGCCGGCGAACGAAACTGGCCCGATCTGCGCGTCGGCGCGGAAGGGGTCGACGGCAGCAGTGGACACTTCATGCACGCGTGGTGTCACGGCGCGCCCGGCATCGGACTCGGACGCGTCGCGGGATTGCGCTGGCTCGATGACGACGAGATTCGTCGCGAGATCGACGTCGCCGTCGAGTCGACGCTCGCGCACGGATTCGGTGAGAACCAGAGTCTCTGCCACGGCGATCTCGGAAATCTCGAACTGCTTTTCGCCGCGGCGGAAGCGACGCACGACCGCGCGCTGGAAGAAAG
Source organism: Thermoanaerobaculia bacterium (assembly GCA_036261885.1). Taxonomy (GTDB): domain Bacteria; phylum Acidobacteriota; class Thermoanaerobaculia; order Gp7-AA8; family Gp7-AA8; genus QHVT01. The sequence goes on from DATAJY010000002.1 coordinate 266,479, forward strand.
CGCCTGGGCGATTGCCGGTGGCGTGCTCGACGGCATTCATCGCCACGGCTGGCTCACCGGACTGCCGGGGAACATCGAAACGCCGGGGCTGATGTCGGGCCTGGCCGGCATCGGATTCGGTCTGGCGCGATTGGCGCGGCCCGATCTCTTCCCGCGGTTGCTGACACTCGAATCGTGATTCCCGCCTGCGTGTCGCAGGAGGGAAAGGCGCGTTCGTGTGGCCAGCGACCGCGACTTCGAATTCATGGCCGACGGAAAGGAAAGGTGCCCCATGAAGAAAAGTGATGTCATTCGTGCCTGGCGTGATGGAGAGTTCTATGCGTCGCTGTCGAGCGCCGATCGTGCGGCGCTGCCGGAAAGTCCCGCCTCGGTGATCGAACTGAATGACGAAGTCCTCGCCAGCGTCACCGGCGGCTGCTCCGTCCTCGAAGGGTGTCCGACCTCGGCCATCTGCACTCCCTGTCCGCCGAAACACTGCTACTAGGAAGGAGAACGTCATGAAAAAGAGCAACGTGATTCGCGCCTGGCGCGACGGTGAGTACTACGCTTCGCTTTCGAACGAAGAACGCGCCGCGCTTCCGGAGAGCCCGGCCTCGGTCATCGATCTGAATGACGACGCGCTCGCCAGCATCAGCGGCGGTTGCAGCTTCCAGTACTGCCCGACCTCGGGGTACTGCTCGCCGTGCCCGCCGGCGCATTGCTACTGATCTTCGTGAACGTGAGCGGCGGGTGATCCCTCTCGCCGCTCACAACTCCTGCGCGCGCACCAGCTCGGCGTAGCGACCGGCGCGTCCGACGAGATCGTCGTGCCGTCCTTCTTCGACGATCTCCCCGTTCTCCATCACCAGAATGCGATCGGCGCGGATGACCGTGGAGAGGCGATGCGCGATCACAAGTCGGGTGGCGCGCAGATGCTCGAGCTCTTCGAGCACTTCCCGTTCCGATTCGGTATCGAGATGGCTGGTCGCTTCGTCGAGCAGCAGGATCGACGGCCGCCGGACCAGCGCGCGTGCGAGAGCGATGCGCTGCCGCTGCCCGCCGGAGAGCGATGCGCCGCTGTCACCGAGAGGGGAGTCATAGCCGAGGGGGAGCGTCTGCACGAACTCGTGGATGTGCGCCCGTTTCGCCGCTTCGACGATGCGATGCAGCGGGAGTTGCTCATCGCCGAGGGCCACGTTGTTGCGAATCGAATCGGCGAAGAGATACGGCTGCTGCAACACGATGCCGAGTTGCCGGCGCAGCGACGTGAGCTCCAGCGTGGCGAGATCGAGACCGTCGTACAACACGCGGCCGGCGGTGGGGCGATAGAGACCCATGAGCAACATCGCCAGCGTCGATTTGCCCGCGCCGGAGCTGCCGACGAGCGCCACGAAGCTGCCGGGCTCGATCTCCAGCGACACGCTCCGCACCGCTTCAGGGCGCATCGGCGAGTAACGAAAGCTCACGTTCTCGAGCGTGATCTTGCCGCTGAGCGCCGGCGTCGTCACCACGGCCTGGCGATCCTGCTCCTGCGCCGTTTCCATCACGTCGTCCATGCGGTCCATGTAACTCGCGAGCAGTTGCAACTGCACCGCGGTAGATACGAGCGAGGTGAGCGGAGTCAACACGCCGACGGCGAGCGCGCTCGCGGCCAGCATCGTTCCCAGTGTGAGCTCGCCGGACAACACCGCCGACGCTCCGACGGCGAGCACGATGAAAGGGGAGGCGGTGGTGAACGTGTTCATCGCGGCATCGAAAAATGCATCGAGCCGTCCTCGCGCGAGCGAGACGTTCAACTCATCGACGAAGAGATTCGACCAGCGATCGACCGCCTGCTGCTCCGCGCCGAGTGCTTTCAGCGTCGCGATGCCGGAAAGCAGCTGCACCTGGTAAGTGCGCGAACGCGCCTGCACCTGCAGCGTCTTCGACATCAGATCGGCGTGCCGATGACGCGTGAGCACGAACAGCAGCACGCGCAGCGCACCGAGCCCGACCACGAGAAATGCGATCGTGCTGTTCGCGAGAAAGAGGAAGACGAGATAGAGACACGCCAGTGCGCCGTCGAGCACGCCGGTGAGCGTGCCGGAGGTGAGGATCTCGCGAATGGTGGTGTTCGCGTTGAGCCGCATCATCAGATCGCCGGTCGAGCGCTGATGAAAAAACGCGTACGGCAGCGAGACGAGATGCTCGACGAAATCGAGCGTGATCTTCGCGTCGAGCTTCGTGCGCAGATGCAGCATCAGGTGCGCGCGGACGAGCGCGGAGAGGAAATCGAACGCCGCGATCCCGGCTAGGCCGATTCCGAGAATCATCAGCAGCGAATGCTCGCGACCCGGAACGACGCGGTCGACGATGAGGCCGGTGAGCAGCGGTGTTGCCAGCGCCAGCACGCGCAGCACCACCGACAACACGAGAATGCGTTGCAACAGCGCCGATTGCGCGAGGAGCTCGCGCACGTAGCGCATCATGCCGCGGCGCGGTACGGATTCCGGCGCGAACGCATCGGTCGGCTCGAAGAGCAACGCCACGCCGGTGAATGTTTTGCCGGCGTCCGCGAGCGTGATGCTCCGGCGTCCGGTGCCGGGATCGACGATCCGCACGTGATCGCCGTCCACCGACTCGAGCACGACGTAGTGATGAAAGCCCCAGTGCAGCACCGAACCGGCCGGGAGAAAGCGGAGGCTGGCGATCTCCGGCACTTTCACCCCGCGCGCACGCAGGCCGTGAAAGCGCGCCCCTTTCACGAGCGAGAGTGCGTCGGCGCCATCGCGGCCGATGCCGAGCAGCTCGCGAACATCGTCGAGGCGAACGTTCTTGCCATAGTGCGCGAGCACCATCGCGAGACAGGCGGCGGCGCAGTCGGTTTCCGCGGTCTGGCGTACGACCGGAATGCGCCGTTTCATGGGCGATCTCGCAGCGGCGGGATGAGGACGAACAGCAATCGTTCCCGTCCGAGTTGCACGCGCACGCGGCCGGTGACGCCATCCCCGAGAGCGTGTGATGGCAGCGGAGCGTCGATGCGGATCGCCGGCGCGGTCGTGCGCCAGAGTCGCGGCCCGTCCTCTCCGAGGAGCTGACGGGCGGCGGTGGCGGCGACGACGGTTCGATCGATCGTCGCGATCGCCGTGCGCTCGGTGGCGTATTCAAACGAGAGCGGTTGCTTCCTGTGCAACGCGGTGCGGTCGCGGGCGGGGAGGAGCGCAACGAGACGGCCGCCGCGCACGATGCCGACGCCGTCTGCATGCCGGTCGACGCGGACGAACAAGCTGAACAGCAGCGCGACGACGAACAGCGCGAGCAGCAGGCGATACGTGTGGCGCGTCCAGGCCGGCTCGAGCTCCAGCGGGTGCCCTTCGTCGGTGCGGCCGCGCTGGTACTGCTCCAGCGCCTCGCCGCGGAAGAGGCGGGCGAGGTCGGGACGGATCGCGGTGTGTTCCTTCGCCGCGTGCTCCTCGAGATCGCGCTCGAAAGTGAGGCGCGCGAGTGTCGGAGCAAGGAGGCTGGCGAACCACGACAGGCGCTCGCGTTCTGTCGCGTCGAACGGACGCCTGCGGCGCAGCGCGATCGTGGCGAGCTCGCGATCGTCGAAGACGACGCGCTCGACGAGGTCGCCATTGGTCTCCTCGAGCGAAACCTCGGCGTCGAAATGCGTGCGCAGTTCCGCGTCGATCGCGCGGAGGGCCGCGGAGAGATCGCTCTCGCGCGAGAGGCGCCGGAGCAGCTCGAGCAGCTCGGCGCGCTCTCTGGCGTCTTCCCGGGCGTCAGCCGGCCGGGCCTGCAGATCGACGAGACGCATGTCCGTCATTATGCATCGACGGAGAGCGGGCGTGCCATCCGGTGCGACGCCTCTCCACCCCTCCACCTTCACTGAAGGGATCTTCCGCCGGCGTCCTCACAACGACGCTCGCGGCCTCGTGTCGGGACCCGGCAATCGTGAATCACACTGTTGCGTGTGAGCCGTCACTGATTGTCTTGACTGTCTTTCCGTTTTCACCGATAGTAAGGCGCACCGCAACGAGTCTCGATTAATCTCGAATGTCCGAGCAAATCACGCCATATCAGGTGGCCCCAAAGACTCCCCTGGCTGGGAGTGCCGCGGCGGAGATTCGCGAGCAGGGTGAGGTCACTCGGCGCAGATTTCCGCTGGCTCTCACCACCGCCTGGCTCGCACTGACCGCCGCGGTCGGTGGGTTGACGAGTGTCTTCGTCCGTTATCTCTTCCCCAACGTCCTGTTCGAGCCGGTACAGAAATTCAAGGCCGGCCTCCCGGCTGATTACTCGGTCGGCGAAGTGGACGAGCGCTGGAAGGACAAATTCGGCGTCTGGATCGTGCGCAATGAGGAAATGATGTATGCCCTCATTACGACCTGCACGCACCTCGGATGCACGCCGAACTGGCTTCCCTCACAGAACAAATTCAAATGCCCCTGCCACGGCAGCGGGTATTACCGGACCGGAGTGAACTTCGAAGGTCCGGCCCCGCGTCCACTCGAGCGGGCCAAGATCTTCATCGACGCCGCCGACGGCCAGATCGTCGTCGACAAGTCGGTGCAGTTTCACCAGGAACGCGGAGAGTGGACGAACCCCGACTCGTTTTTGAAAGCGTGAGATCAAGCTCGCGCGTGCGAGCGTTGAGGGAGACGGATGACCCTGAAACAAGTCCAGGAAGGCATCGTCAACTCGCAGGTCTGGAAGTCGATCTTCCGGGTCGGCATCCCCAACACCAACCGCAAACGCGTTCTCGCCGTTCTCGGCTCCCTCATCCTCCATTTACATCCCGTCAAGGTCCGCCGCTCCGGCGTACGCATGTCGTACACCTGGTGCATGGGCGGCACGTCGTTCTTTCTGTTTCTCGTCGAGACAGTGACCGGCCTGCTGCTGATGTTCTATTACCGGCCCACCATCGAATACGCCTTTACAGACATCATGGACCTGCGCGAGCAGGCGCCGTTCGGAATCATGCGCGAAATGCACCGCTGGGGTGCGCACGCCATGGTCATTGCGGTCTGGCTGCACATGTTCCGCGTCTTTATGACCGGTTCTTACAAGCCGCCCCGCGAATTCAACTGGAACGTCGGCGTCATCCTGCTCGTCCTGACCCTGCTCCTCTCGTTCACGGGATATCTCCTCCCGTGGGACCAGCTCGCCATCTGGGCGATCACGGTCGGATCCAACATGGCCCGCGCCTCCCCCGGTGCCGGTACCGAAGGCCCGATGTCGTCATTGATGAAACTGGGGGATGTACCGCTCATCCACGCCGGGGATGACGCGCGATTCGCGCTCATTGCAGGCCGGTCGATCGGTGCGGCCACGCTGCTGCGCTTCTATGTGCTGCACTGCATGGTCATTCCTCTGGCGGCGGGGTTCCTGATGGCAATTCACTTCTGGCGAGTCAGGAAAGACGGAGGGATCTCCGGTCCACTGTAGGACGGAGGCGAGGCGATGACGTTCATCAAGGAATTCGTCAACGTACTGTCCGTCGCATCGATCTCGTTCATTCTCCTTTCGTCCGTTTTTGCGTTCATCGTTTTCTTCAATCTGCTGGACGGCAAGATCAAGTCGAAGGGCGGAACGGCATTCATTGTCTTCGGCGTCATCTGCGCACTGGCCGGACTCTTCGTCCGGCCTTTGTTGTATCTGGCCATCGCGTATTTCCTCGTTCTGTGGGGCTGCGCGAGGCTCGGACCGCGCCTGTGGGAGCCGAAAGTCGGACTCTGGCTGCTCGTTCTCGGGCTGGGCGGGTTCGGGCTGTCGATGCTCGATCCGAATTTCTATCTGATCGCCGCAAAACCGGACAACGTGCCGATCGGGGCGATGATTTTTCTCCTCGGGATCTTCACCTGGATCGCATTAGGGAAGGCCTATTCCAACGACAAGGCCATCGCCGCCGGCGGCATCCCGTACGAGAAGACGGAATCGGACGAAAAACTCTTCACCTGGCCCGATCTCGTCTATACCGAACTGCTCTGCATGATCGCATTGACGATCATCATGATCGTCTGGTCGGTCGGCCTGCGCGCGCCGCTCGAAGAGGCGGCCAATCCGACGTCCTCTCCCAATCCTGCCAAGGCGCCGTGGTACTTCCTCGGTCTGCAGGAAATGCTCGTCTATTTCGATCCCTGGCTGGCCGGCGTCGTGTTGCCGACACTGATCATCGTCGGGCTGATGGCCATTCCCTACATCGATACGAATCCCAAGGGGAACGGCTATTACGCGTTCCGCGAGCGCCGATGGGAAATCGGCGTGTTCCTTTATGGATTTCTCGTGCTCTGGTCGTTCCTGATCATTACCGGAACGTTCCTGCGCGGCCCCAACTGGAACTTCTACGGTCCTTATGAATACTGGGACCCGAACAAACTGGAGCCTCTGGTCAACATCGATTTATCGGAATTGTTCTGGGTCAAGGCGCTCTCGATGCCACTCCCGAAATTGTGGCTCATTCGCGAGGCGCCGGGACTGATCCTGGTCGTGCTGTACCTCGGACTGGCGCCCTTGATGGCCAAAGGTCCGTTCCGCCGCTTCTATCTGAAGATGGGCGCCGCCCGCTATTACGTCGGCGCCTATTTGTTTCTGACCATGCTGTCACTGCCGATCAAGATGGTTCTGCGGTGGCTGTTCAACCTGAAGTACCTCGTGCACATTCAGGAAATCTTCCTGAATATTTAGCGACCGGCTGAGACATGAAGCCTCAAGAACCCATCCCGCACAACTACCCGATGAGGAAACTCAACCTCATCTTCGCGCTGACCAGTCTCGGCCTGCTGGCCGTGACCGGGGTGATGGTGTTCTACGACTATGTGCGCGGCTGGAAATGGTTCCAGCTCGAATTCAACCGCCTGCAGCAGGAGCGGATCGACCAGCAGATCCGCGAAGCGAACGACAGCTCCTTCCGGAAACAGCTCGCCGCGCTCGAAAAAGAACGTCGCGAGGGACAGGTCGAGGTCGCAAGACAGCGAGCCGGATATCTCGAGGCGCAGAAGTCGCTCGACGAGTGGGAAGGGAAGCATTACGCCGCCGACCAGGACTATCGTTTCGCCAAGGCTCTGCTCGACGCGAAGCGGTACGAGGTCGAAGCGGCGAACGTGCAGCATCGCGGCGATCCGAAGGTCAAGGAGCGCGAGTTCAGGGAGCTCGAGGCGCGCGTGCAGCAATTGACGCTGCGTCTGCAGGATGTGACCCGTTCGCGCGATGCCGCCAAGGCACGCACCGATCAGTACCTCGCGCGCATCAAAGCCATTGACGATCGCCGCAAGGAGATCACCGCCGGCATCGATCTGCTCAATAAGCAGCGCGGACAGGTGGCCGTCGCCTCGTCGGCGAATCTGATCCTCAATGCGCCGATGCTCGATTTCGTCAACCCGACGTTGAAGATCGATCAGGTCGTGCTCAATGACCTCTTCATCGACATGAATTACATGTCGGTGCCGCGCGTCGACCGCTGCCAGACCTGCCATCGCGCGATCGATCGCCCCGGCTTCGAATCGAAGAAGGAAGCGGAGCGCCTGCTCGTCGAACTGCGCAATCAGCTCGACAAGAACCTCGTCGTCCCGGCCCGTCGTGGCGATCTCGAAGCGCGCATCGCCGATCTCGAAAAGATCGCCGCCGCGAAAACCGACATCCTCAATCCGTTCCGTACGCACCCGAAGCTCGACATGTTCGTCGGCTCCGCGTCGCCGCATCCGCTTCTCGAATACGGCTGCACGGCCTGCCACAGAGGACAGGATCGGGCCACGGAATTCGGCCGCGCCGGTCACACCCCCGCGAGCCGCCGCATGGAGATTCGCTGGGAGAAGGTGAAGCTGCCGTTCTTCCCCGGCACGTGGGATTACGACAAGCGCAACTGGGGCTACGAGGTCAATCCGTTCCTCGATACGCCGATGTATCCGCGCCAGTATTACGAGGCCGGCTGCCTGAAGTGCCACGCCGGCCAGATCGACGTCGGCCAGGGTGAGAAGATCAGCAAGGCGTCGCACATGGTCGAGCTCTATGGCTGCCATGCCTGCCACAAGATCGACAACTGGCGCTTCACGAACCTGCAGAAGCCGGGACCTTCGCTCGAGGGCATCGCCGAAAAGACGACGCCGCAGTGGGCCTTGCGCTGGATCGCCAATCCGTCGCACTTCCGTTCGACGACGCGCATGCCGTCGTTTTTCTACCAGCGCAACATGATCGGCCCGGCGGTTCCGGCGGCCGAGCGTGCACAGAACATTCGCTATCAGGACGCCGAGCTGCACTCGATCGTCTCGTATCTCTTCGCGAAATCGACGACCCGCCAATGGTCTGCTCCAACGGCGTCCGGCGACGCGGCGCGCGGCAAGGAACTGGTCGACACGATCGGCTGCATGGGTTGCCACATCGCACAGGACACGGTCAAAGACGAGAAGTCGGGCGCGGTACGCGTGGCCCGCCGCGACGATTTCCCGCTCGAGCGGCACTTCGGCTTCAACCTCACCGGCGTCGGCACGAAGACGAACCCGAACTGGATCTTCAACTGGGTGAAGAATCCGAAGGCATACGACCCGTACGCGCCGATGCCGAGCCTTCGCCTTTCGGATCAGGAAGCGGCGGACATCACCGCGTATCTGATGTCGCTGCAGAAGCCGAAGTTCCTGCAGGAGCCGGTGCGTGCCGTCGATCCGAAAGCGGTGCGCGAGCTGACCAAGGGATATCTCATCAACACGATGACCGATCGCGACGCCGAGGCGCGGCTCGATCGGATGAAACTCGAAGAGCAGCTCGTGTTCCTCGGCCAGCGGAGCATCGAGAAATACGGTTGCTACTCCTGCCACGACATCAAAGGCTTCGACGGTCTCAAGCCGATCGGTACGGAGCTGACGACGGAAGGATCGAAGACGCTGCACCTCTTCGATTTCGGCTTCTTCGGCGACGCCACGCACACGCACGAGTACGAGCATGAAGACGGCGTCGAGGAGCACGTGCAGCACAGCGTGCCGTCGTGGATCTACAACAAAGTGCGCAGCCCGCGCGTGTGGGATGACCGCCGCACCAAGCCGTACAACGACAAGCTGAAGATGCCGAACTTCCATCTGTCGAAAGAGGAAGCGCAGCTCATCACCACCGTCGTGGTCGGCCTGACCAAGGAAAAGGTCGCGGCCAATCGCATGGCGGCGCATACGCCGCGGATGCGCGCCGCCGAAGAAGGACGCAAGCTCATCTCGCAGCGCAACTGCCGCGCCTGTCACGTCGTCAATCACAACGGCCGCGCCATCGCCGGCTTGATCGACGATCCGAATTTCCTGCCGCCCGATCTCACGCCGCAGGGCGAGCGGGCGCAGTCGCCGTGGCTCTTCAACTTCCTGAAGGATCCGACGGTGATGAAGATCCGTCCGTGGATGCGCGTGCGGATGCCGACGTTCCAGTTCACCGATCACGAGGCCGCGTTGCTCGTGAGCGGATTCGCCGCCGAAGGTGACGAGGCGCAGTTCGACACGACGCAATTCGCCACGCCCTCGCAGGCCAATGTCGCCATCGGCCGCGAGGTCTTCACGATGCTGCGTTGCGCGCAGTGCCACTCGGTGGCGCCGGTCGATCCGGCCAATCCGCCGGTGCCGAACGTCGCCGACACGCAATCGCTCGCGCCGAACCTCACGCTGTCGAAGATCCGGCTCCGTCATGACTGGATCGCCGACTGGATCCGTCGTCCGGACGAGATCATCCCCGGCACGCGCATGCCGACAAACTTCCCGCGCGATGCGAAGACCGGCGGCTTCTCGTCGCCGCTCGGCATGGCCATCGATACGCCGCAGTTCGCCGCGCACAAGGCGGCGCTGCGACCCTACTTTGCCAGCGACGAAGCGCTGCGCCAGACGATGGGCGATGCCGTCGCACTCACCAACTACGTTCGCGATTACATCTGGTCGATCGGAATCGACCGGATGCGCAACGCCGGCTCGGCGCCGAGCGCGCCGACCGTCGTTCCTCTGCCACCACAAACCACCACGCCGCCCGCACCTGTGCAGACGGGCGAGAACCGACGCGCCGGCGCGCGCGCAGTCCCCGCGCCGGCCAGCCCGCCTGCGACCGGCAGGCGGTAGAAGGAGAAAAACGGATGTCCCTCAGGAAGTCACTCAGTCTTTTGTTCGCATGCACGCTTCTGTTCGTCGTCGCCTGCGGCGGCGGCAAGGAAGTGGTCGATGAGAAGGACCTCGGCGAAGACGATCAGGCGCTGCAGACCGCGGCCGCGGAAACGACGGCAGGCGAGGGCGGCACCGCCGCGCCCGCTGCTGCAGCCCCGGCTGTCGCCGATGCCGCGACCGTGGCCGGCCTCGTGAAGTTCGAAGGCGCACCCCCGAAGATGCCGCCGACGCCGATGAATGCCGATCCGACCTGCGCGTCGCAACATCCCACCACGCCGACTTCGGAAGAAGTCGTCGTCGGTGCCGGCGGCGAGCTCGCGAACGTGCTCGTCTACGTGAAGAACGGCCCCGCGACGCCGGTTCCGTCCACGCCGGCCACGCTCGATCAGAAGGGCTGCATGTACTACCCGCACGTCACCGCGGTGCAGGCGGGTCAGCCGCTCAAGATCAAGAACAGCGATCCGACGCTGCATAACGTGCACGCGATGCCGAAAGTGAACAGCCAGTTCAACGAAGGGCAGCCGGTGCAGAACATGGTCGCGGACAAGAAGTTCGACAAGGTCGAGCCGACGCCGTTCGTCATCAAGTGCGACGTGCACGGCTGGATGAAGTCGTACATGGCCGTGCTGCCGAACTCGTATCACAGCGTCTCCCAGACCAACGGCACGTTCTCGATCGGCAACCTTCCGCCGGGCAACTACACGCTCGTCGCGTGGCACGAGAAGTACGGCACCCAGGAGCAGCAGGTGACGGTAGGCGCCAAAGAGACCAAGCAGGTGACGTTCACGTTCAAGGGTTAGAAACGTCTGAGGACGGAGGCGAGCGAAGATGCCACCGCAACGACAGGTAAGAGTCGGTACCCAGTGGATGCGCGCGCGCGATGCGCAGCGTGCGCTCGAAGAGGCGATTCGCGTCTCCGAGGAGGAGTCGAGGGCTCATGGCCCGCACGAATCGTTCCTTCGGAAATACGTCTTCTCCGTCGATCACAAATGGATCGGGATTCAGTACGGCATCACGGCACTGACATTCCTTCTGCTCGGCTTCTCGATGATGCTGCTGATGCGGTATCAGCTCGCGTGGCCGGGCCAGCCGTTCCATCCCTTCATCGCCAAACTCCTCGGCGCCGCGAATGCGCCGGGCGGCGTGATGCTCCCCGAGTTCTACAACCAGCTCGGTGCGATGCATGGAACGGTGATGGTCTTTCTGGCGATCGTTCCGCTCGCCGTCGGCGCGTTCGGCAACTACCTCGTGCCGCTGCAGATCGGTGCGCCCGACATGGCTTTTCCGAAGCTCAACATGATGTCGTACTGGCTCTACCTGCCGGGCGGCCTGATCATGCTGGCGAGCTTCTTCCTGCCTGGTGGTGCGGCGAACAACGGCTGGACGTCGTATCCGCCGCTGAGCATCATCGGCACCGGCCAGACCGCGTGGCTGATCGGCATGGTCTTCCTGATCACGTCGTCGCTTCTCGGCTCGGTCAACTTCATCGTCACGATCTTCCAGCTGCGCGCGAAGGGGTTGACGTTCATGCGTCTGCCGTTCTTCGTCTGGGCGCAGCTGGTCACGTCGTTCCTGCTGCTGCTCGCGTTCCCGCCGCTCGAAGCGGCCGCGGTGCTGCAGCTCATGGATCGCGTCGCGGGGACGAGCTTCTTCCTGCCGAGCGGTCTGGTCGTCAGCGGCACACCGCTGCAGGTGGCGGGCGGCGGCAATCCGCTGCTCTGGCAGCACCTGTTCTGGTTCCTCGCGCATCCCGAGGTTTACGTGCTGATCCTGCCGGCGATGGGCATCATCTCGGAGATCATCGCCAACAACACCCGTAAGCCGCTGTGGGGCTACAAGTCACTCGTCGGCGCGGCCGGATTCCTCGGCTTCATGTCGTTCGTCGTGTGGGCGCACCACATGTTCCTCACCGGCATGGGCACCGCCATCAGCGCCTTCTTCCAGACCACGACGATGATCATCTCGATCCCGTCGGTCATCATTCTCACTGCGCTGATCATCTCGCTGTGGGGCGGATCGATTCGATTCACGGTTCCGATGCTGTTCGCGCTCGCCTTCCTGCCGATGTTCGGCATCGGCGGATTGACGGGGCTGCCGCTCGGCCTCGCGGCCGCGGACATTCATCTCCACGATACCTACTACGTCATCGGCCACTTCCACTACGTCGTCGCACCCGGAACGATCTTCGCCATGTTCGCCGGCATCTACTACTGGTTCCCCAAGGTGACCGGCCGGAACATGAACGAGTTCTGGGGGAAGGTGCACTTCTGGGCGTCGTTCATCTGCATCAACGGCGTCTTCTTCCCGATGTTCATCCAGGGACTGGCGGGCGTTTCGCGCCGCCTCTATGACGGCGGCTCGCAATACATTCACGCGAAGCCGGTGCTGCACTGGAACGTCTTCATCTCGATGGCGGCGTTCGGACTGCTGGCGTCGCAGGTGCCGTTCATCATCAACTTCTTCTACAGCATCTTCCGCGGCCGCCGGGTCGGTTCGAATCTGTGGGATGCGACCACGCTCGAGTGGGCGGCCACGACGTCGCCTCCGCTCGGCCACGGCAACTTCGCGGTGACGCCGGTCGTTTATCGCGGACCGTACGAGTACAGCGTGCCCGGACACGTGGGCGACGACTTCATCCCGCAGCACGTGCCGGATGAGCCACAGAACGATGTCCCCGTGCCGGCAGGCGGCGGGATGCTCGCGGCCGGGGCGGTCGCGCAGAAGGAGAGCTGATCGATGGACGGACACGCGCACGCCGCGCACTCGCACGAGATCGAGATCCCGTACACGGTGCACGCGCGCCCCGACACGGGCGTCTACAACGGCAAGCTCGGCATCTGGCTCTTCCTCGCGTCCGAAGTGATGCTTTTCGGCGCTCTCTTCTCGACGCTCATTCTTCTGCGCACCAGCTCTCCGAACTGGCCGCACGGCTACAACGTGCTGATGGTGCCTTGGGCCACGGCGAATACCTTCGTGCTGATCGGTTCGTCCGTCACGGTCGTTCTCGGATGGGCGTATCTGCGGCTCGGCAATCTGAAGAAGGGGAAGTTCTACCTTTCGTTGACGCTGCTCGCCGGGTTCATTTTCATGGGCATCAAAGCCTATGAGTACTACACGAAGTTCGAGCATCACCTCGGACCGTGGACCAACAACTTCTACGGGACGTACTTCGTGCTCACCGGCCTGCACGGACTGCACGTCCTCGGCGGCATGATCGTCTTCGCGTATCTGCTGCTCACCGCCGACAAGTGGTATGCGGAGAAGCGCGATCAGTTCACGAATCGTGTCGAGGTGACGGGCCTTTACTGGCACTTCGTCGATCTCGTCTGGATCTTCCTCTTCCCGACGATCTACCTGCTGTGAGGAGCCGAAGATGACCGAACACGTTGCACACGAACCCGCGCACGCGTCTCCCGAGCATGACTCGCATGCGGAGCATGGGGCGCACCATGGCCACGACAACAGCCCCGAGGCCATCCGCAAGGAGATTCGCAAATACCTGGTCGTGCTCGGTGCGCTGGCGATTCTGACGCTCATCACCGTCGGCATCAGCTACATCCACCTGCCGACGGCGCAGGCGGTCGCGCTCGCGCTCGTGGTTGCCACGATCAAAGGCTCGCTCGTGGCGGCCTTCTTCATGCATCTCATCACCGAACGAAAACTGATTTACGCCGTGCTGCTTTTCACGGTGTTCTTCTTCGGCATGCTCCTCTGGGGCCCGTGGCATCAGCGCAACAACGCGGAGAAGGTCTGGAAGGGATACGACCTCAACGCCAGCCAGCCCGCGCCGAAGACGCCCACCGAAACGCACGGATCGGGACACTGACCCATGTCACTGCGCGCCTTCCACATCGTGTTCGTCGTCGTGACGGTGATCCTGTCGCTGTACGTCGCGTTGTGGGGAATCCGCGAGTACTCGCAGGAGCGGAGCATGGGCGCGCTCGTCCTGGCGATCATCTTTCTCGCCACCGCCGTCGGCCTGATGGTCTACGGCAAGAAGGCCTACGGAAAACTGAGGGAGCTGCCATGAAGCGCATGGCGTTGCTGCTCGTGCTGTGCATGGCCTTCGCGCCATTCGCGCATGCGTGCGCGACCTGCTACGGCGCGCCCGATGACCCGATGACCAAAGGCGTCAACAACGGCATCTGGGTGCTCCTCGGCGTGATCGGCTTCGTGCAGATCGGCTTCGTGGCCATGTTCTGGAGCTTCTGGAAACGCGCGCGCGATCAGCGCCGCTTCCGCGAACAGTTTCGCGTGATCCATTCCGAATCGTTTAGTGGAGGACAGCAGGTATGAGGGAGTTCCTCGCGCAATACATGCCGCCGGACTACTCGGAGCACGGCCGGGCGCTCGACGCTCTCAATGCGAACGTGCATTGGCTGATGCTGATCCTGTTCATCATCTGGGGTCTGCTCTTCATCTACATGTTGCGTCGCTTCCGCGCGACCAATCATCCGAAGGCGATCTATCACGGCACGAAATCGCACCTGTCGACGTACGCGGAAGCGGGCGTGGCCGTGGTCGAAGTGATCCTGCTGGTCGGCTTCTCGATTCCGATGTGGTATCGCTGGACGAAGACTCCCGATCCGCGGACGAATCCTCTCGAAGTGCGCGTCGTGGCCGAACAGTTCGCGTGGAACGTCCACTATCCCGGCCCGGACGGCATCTTCGGCAAGACCGATGTTTCGCATGTGTCCGCTTCGAATCCTCTCGGCATCGACCCGGCCGATCCGCACGCCAAAGACGACGTTACGACGTTGAATCAGCTGCACCTGGAAGTCGGCCGGCCGGTGATCGTCCGGCTCACCTCGAAGGACGTCATCCACTCGTTTTTTCTCCCGTACATGCGCGTGAAACAGGATGCCATCCCGGGCATGCAGATTCCTGTACACTTCACCGCCGTCAAGACGAGCGGTGCCGAGACGTGGGAGGTTGCCTGCGCTCAGCTCTGCGGCCTCGGCCACTACCGCATGAAGGGCCAGTATCAGGTCCAATCCAAGGCGGATTTCGAAAAGTGGATGAGAGAGCAGGTTCCGTTCGTTACGACCATCTCCGGATGATCGGGCGCGCCACACGCGAGTGGGCGCGGCCGGTCGTCAACTGATTGAAATGAAGGCATCGATCGAACCCAATCAGCTCCGACTCCGTCAATCCACCGAGCAGACTCCCGTGTGGTTGCGGCGCTTCACGAAGGTCGTGGCGGCCGCGACGCTGTTTCTCATCTTTGCCGGCGCGATGGTCACCTCCACCGGCTCCGGCCTGGCCGTTCCGGACTGGCCGAACACCTACGGCACGTTCATGTTCTCGTTCCCCATGAGCAAGTGGGTGGGCGGGATCTTCTACGAGCATGGTCACCGCCTCATCGCGTCGACCGTCGGCTTCCTCGTGGTGATTCAGGCGATCTGGCTGCAACTGCGCGAGCCGAAGAAGATCGTGCGCACGCTGGGGTGGCTCTCGCTGCTCGCCGTCTGCGTGCAGGGCGCGCTCGGCGGCATTACGGTGTTGCTGCTGCTCCCGAAATCGATCTCGATCTCGCATGCGGCTCTCGCCGAGATCTTTTTCTGCATCAACGTCTCGATCGCGTTCTTCACCTCGCGATGGTTTCAATCGCTGCAGGGCGTCGAGAAAGGGGATGCGCCGGTCGGGATGGCGTGGTCGCTCACCGCGCTCGTCTATCTGCAGATCCTCGCCGGCGCGGTGCTCCGCCACCTCGGCGCCGGTCTCGCGATTCCTGATTTCCCGCTCTCGTTCGGCCGCGTGATTCCGCGCTTCACCTCGCCCGAGGTCGTAGCCGCGTTCACGCATCGCGCGGGTGGCTTCGTCGTCGCGACCATGGTGATCATCATGGCCGTTCGTCTGCTGCGCTATGAGAAGCAGCATCCGCTGCGCGGTCTCGGCTCGTTGCTGCTCGTGGTCGTGGCGCTGCAGGTGCTTCTCGGTGGCTGGGTGATCTGGAGCGGCAAGCAGCCGCACATCACCAGCCTCCACGTCATGACCGGCGCGTTCACGCTCGCACTGTCGATCGTGCTCACGCTCTCCAGTCGCACGCTGCGCTGGAAGAAGTCGGGCCGCACGCGAACGTCGCTCGTCGAGGTGACGGCATGAGCGAGGTCCTTCATCTGCCGATCGCGCCGCCCCGCCGCGCGAAGGACATCGTCAAGGACTATCTCGAGCTTTCGAAATCACGCATCGTCCTGCTCGTCCTGATCACCACCGCGGCCGGATACTTCTTCGCCGCCGATCACGTCAGCCCGCTGCTGCTTCTGCACACGCTCGTCGGTACGGCCATGGTCGCTGCCGGCACGAACGCGCTCAATCAGTACGTCGAGCGCGAGCACGACAGCCGCATGCATCGCACGCGTACGCGTCCGCTTCCCGCGGGCCGCATCACCGCGCGCGCCGCGCTCGTCTTCTCCTCGCTGATCGCCATCCTCGGCACGCTCTACCTCGGGCTGACCGTGAACTGGCTCACCGCGGCGCTCGGCGCGTTCACGCTCACGAGCTACATCTTCGTCTACACCCCGCTGAAACGCATTTCGACGATCTGCACGATCATCGGTGCGGTGCCGGGGGCGATCCCGCCGCTGATGGGCTGGACCGCCGCAACGAATCATCTCGGCATGGGTGGATGGATTGCCTTCGGGATTCTCTTCCTCTGGCAGCTGCCGCACTTCATGGCCATCAGCTGGATTTATCGGGAAGACTACGGGCGCGGCGGATTCGCGATGTCGGCCGTACGCGACGGCGATGGCTCGTCGGTGGCGCGTCAGGCGGTCTTCTACACGCTGGCGCTGCTGCCCGTCAGCATCGCGCCGTCGCTGACCGGCCTCACCGGCGTGACGTACCTCGTCGGTGCGAGCCTCTGCGGCGTGGCCATGCTGGCCGCGGCGGTCCGCTTCTTCTTCAATCGCGACGTGCGCAACGCGCGCCGGCTGTTCATGATCTCCAATCTCTATCTCCTCACCGTCATGCTGCTCCTCGTCGTCGATGCGTCGTAGCGCTCTTCTCCTCCTGCTGTTCGCGTTCGTTCTCGCCTGCAAGCCGAAGCTCGATCTGCCGCAGCTCTTTCCGGTGCCGGATGCGAAGCTCGTCGACGAACAGGGGCGGAGCGTGCAACTCGGCTCGCTGAAGGGCAACGTCGTCGTCTACGACTTCATCTTCACGAGCTGCACCGCGACCTGCCCGATCATGACCAACAACATGCGCCAGCTCACGCCGAAGATCGACAAGGACGCGGCCGTGCGTTTCGTCTCGATCAGCGTCGATCCGGCGCGTGATACGCCGGCGGTGCTGAATGCGTACGCGAAGCGCGTGCGCAACGACGACCGCTGGACGTTTCTCACCGGCAATCGCGACGACATCGTGAATCTCAGCGTGAAGGGCTTCAAGCTGACGGCGGGTGATCCGATGCCCGGCGGCGAACCGCTGCTGCACAGCTCGAAGTTCGCGGTGGCCGATAAGCACGGCGTCATTCGCGGGTACTACGACGCCACCGACGGCAACGTGCCGGAGCAGGTGGCGCGCGTCGTCGAGCAGCTTCTCGACGAATAGCAAGCGCGCCCGCTCATTTCGTGAGTTTGCCCAGCAGCTGCGACTGACAACGCCCGAGCTCCGTGTCGCGTACGGACCAGAGACGCTCCGGATGTGCATCGATGTCGTTCGGCGTTGCATTGAAGCCGCACGGCCCGACGTACGCCAGCAGCGCGTGGATGTAGATCGACGCGGCCACGAGACCGAATGCAGCGAGGCGCGACGCGGAACGGCGCAATCGTTCGTATGCAATCGCGAAGAAGAGGGCGAGCGCCGGCGCGAGCTCGGTGAGAAGGCGATACGCATGCGAGTGTCCGCCCCACCAGCTGAACCAGAACGAGCAGACCAGCACCAGGAGCCCGCTTCCGATGCCGAGCGCCGTGAGCAGCGGTTCCTTTCGCGGATGACGCAGCGCGGCGACGAGCGGAACGATGCTGAGAAGAAACGCCGGCGTGAAGACGAAGAGTCCGCGGTTCGGACTGGCGAGCAGTCCCGGGAAGCCTTCGAGAGGATTTCCGGTGAATCGGTGGAACAGATCCGCTTGTCCGAGGCCGGGAGCCTTCCAGTAGGTGAGCGAGTACCAGGTCAGCAGCGTCAGGCTCACGCACGCTCCCGCGGCGTGGGCCGCGGCCAGCCAGCGTTCGCGAAAGAGAACGACGACGGCGAGCGGCGAGACGATCACCGCCAGGAGCGGACGGTTCCAGAAGAGCAGGCCGCTCGTCACGCCGGCGAGGAAGAGACGAGTCGTCGTGGCGCGGGAGGCGAGCAGCCAGAGCGTCAGGTTCAGAAACAGCAGGGCCGGTCCGTGTTGCCACAACGCGCGTGAGGCGACGCTGAAGGCGGTGGTTCCGAAGGCGAACAGCGTCGTGCCGGCGATGGCGGCCGGCCGCGTCCGCACGAGGTGCCCGCGGCGAGATAGAACGGCGCGATCGAGAGTGCGGTGAGGATGGCCGCGGTGATCTGCGAGAGGCGCGTGATGTTCGTCGCGTCGAACGCGAAGCCGAGCGTCGTTGCGATCGCGTAACTGACGAGATGCAGCAGGCCCGGAACGAGCGGATAACGGGAGATGACGTGCCCGTCGATCGTGGTGAACCAGTAGTCATCGGGAGGGGCCGCGAAGCCGTCGAACGTCAGGTTGTGATTCCGCGCGAATGCCAGCGGCAGCAGCTGGGCGGGACGGGTGTCGCCCGTGAGGCCGCGCGAGTGCATGGCGAACGTGTAGGCGAATGTCGCGAGCATCACGAATGCGAGCGCGTACCATGCGTCACGACGATCGCCCCGGCGTTGGTTCAAAGAGCCTTCTCCATCAGCGTGCCTTCGATTGCCACGCCATCGGGGGTGTCGAACGACAACGACTCCACCGCGCGATACCCGCAGGCCTCGTACAACGCCTGTCCCGAAAGCAGCGCCACCAGCACCGCTTGCTGAAACCCTTCCGCGCGCGCCGCCTCTTCGGAGCGTTCCAGAATCGCGCGTCCGATTCCTCGTCGCGCAAAGTCGGGATCGACGAACATCGCCCGGATGCGCGCCGCCTCGGTGTTCGGGTCGATTAGTCGCAACTGAGCGTCCGCTTCCTGCGCCGTGCTGCCGCGAAAGAGTTTCGCGCGCCGGCTCCAGCCGCCGCAGCCGGCGATGCGATCGTCGATCACGGCCACGAAGTACGTGCCGTCATCGATCATCTGCAGGTCGACGCGCGCGGTGTGGCGTGAGGTGCTCGCCACCTGCACGTCGTCGTACGCGGTGCGGCCGATGACCTCCAGCGAACGACGCATCACCTCTTCGATGGCCGCGACGTCGGCGCGCGAGGCGAGGCGGATGTCGTAACTCACGGCCGAGGATGCTAACGTACGCGGCCGATGACGGCAGTCGAGTTCTTCCCTCCCTGGAACGCTTCCCTCAACGCGCTCAGCGGCATCTTCCTTCTGATCGCGTACACCTTCATTCGCCGCAGGCCGCCGCAGATCGCGAAGCATCGCTTCTTCATGCTCGCGGCCTGTTCGACGTCCGTGCTCTTCCTGATCAGCTACGTCACGTACCACACCATTCGCGGCGGCGTGGTCACGAGGTTTGCGGGCGAAGGAAACTGGAAAACGCTCTACCTGCTGATCCTCGGCACGCACACCGTGCTCGCGGTGGTGATCGTTCCGCTGGCCATTCTGAGCGTTTGGAACGGCCTCAGGATGCGCGTGCCGCAGCATCGCCGCGTGGCGCGCTGGACGTTTCCGCTCTGGATGTACGTCTCGGTCACGGGAGTGCTGGTCTACTTCTTCCTCTATCATTGGTTCCCGTCGCACTGATGGTGAACCGGCACTCCGAATTGCTCGACGCGCTTCGCGATTACGCGTCCATCGATGACGTCGAGGAGAGCCATCGCCGCGCGATGATCGCGCTGCTCGAAGGGGCTCCGGAGCCGTTCTCGCGCGCGCATTTCCTCCCCGGACATTTCACGGCCAGCTGCTACATCGTCGACGCTGCCGGCCGGCTGCTGCTCCATCATCATCGCCGCCTGAATCGCTGGCTGCAGATGGGCGGGCACGTCGAAGGCAATGAACATCCGCGGGCGGCGGCGCTGCGCGAAGGGGTGGAGGAATCGGGGCTGGGCGATCTCGCGCTCGCAACGCAGGCGATCGTCGATCTCGACGTCCATCGCATCCCGGCCGGCAAAGGCGAGCCCGATCACGATCACTTCGACGTGCGATACGTCGCACGGACCGCGGATCCCGAAGCGATCACGATCGACCGCGGCGAATCGAATGATCTCGCCTGGGTGA
Source organism: Thermoanaerobaculia bacterium (assembly GCA_036261885.1). Lineage (GTDB taxonomy): Bacteria > Acidobacteriota > Thermoanaerobaculia > Gp7-AA8 > Gp7-AA8 > QHVT01. The sequence continues at coordinate 286,856 of DATAJY010000002.1, forward strand.
CGCTCGATCGTGCGCTCGAATTGATGCCCGGTCCTGAATCACAGCGCGTCATCCGCAAAATCGACCGCCTGTTGCGCGAGAGGAGTCTGTCTTGACTACACCGCTGCTCGAGAACGATCTCGACAAGAACCCGTTCATTCAATTCGGCCGCTGGTTCGAAGAAGCGAAGGCTGCACAGCCGCAGCTTCCGGAGGCGATGACGGTATCGACGTGCGGCAGCAACGGCATCGTCAGTTCGCGCGTCTGCCTGCTCAAAGGCTTCGACGATCACGGCTTTGTTTTCTACACGAACTTCAACAGCCGCAAGGGAACGCAGATCAGCGAGAACCCGCGCGTGGCGTTGTGCTTTTTCTGGCCGGTGCTCGACCGCCAGGTGCGCATCGAAGGGGTAGCGGTGAAGACGACCGCCGAGGAAGCGGACGCCTACTTCGCGACCCGGCCGCGCGGTTCGCAGCTCGGCGCCTGGGCATCGAATCAGTCGTCCGTGATTCCCGATCGCGGCGATCTCGAGCTGCGGTTTCGCGAGATGGAACAGAATCATCGCGATCGTCCCGTGCCGCGCCCGCCGCACTGGGGCGGCTATCGCGTGATCCCGGTGGAGCTCGAATTCTGGCAGGGAAGACACGATCGTCTGCACGATCGCTTCACCTACCGGCTGCGCGAGCCGAAAGACTGGATCATCGAGCGGCTCTCGCCGTAGCCGCGTCTACGCTCGTGCAGTTTCTGTAATTTCTTCGTCCGGCGCAGGCAAAGGTGATTGCCAGCGGCCCGCCGATGCGCTATTTCCTACGCATGCGCAAAGTGAATCTGCATGAGGCGTTCGCCTCATTCGACGAAGCGTGGCAGCCGCGCATCGTCGGCGAACTGAACGGGCAACACGTCAAGGTCGTGAAACTCGAAGGCGAGTTCGTGTGGCATCACCACGAACACGAAGACGAGTTGTTCCTCGTCATGAAAGGGGCGATGACGATGGAGTTGCGCGACGGCAACCTCGAGTTGCATGAAGGCGACTTCTTCATCGTGCCGCGCGGTGTCGAGCATCGGCCGGTGGTCGCGAGCGGAGTCGCAGAGGTGCTGCTCTTCGAGCCGGCCACGACGCTCAACACCGGCAACGTGAGAAACGAACGAACTTTCGAGGCGGTGCAGTTATGAGCGAAAAGAAACGGATTCTCTTTCTCTGCACCGGCAACGCCGCGCGGTCGCAGATGGCCGAAGGGTTGATGCGCGCCTATCACGGCGATGCGTACGAGGTTTACTCCGCCGGCTCGCGGCCCTCGGGCTGGGTGCATCCTCTGGCCATTCGCGCGCTCGCCGAGATCGGCATCGACGCCAGCGCGCAGACCTCGAAGAACGCGCAGCAGTTCCTGAGCGAGCAGTTCGACATCGTGGTCACGGTCTGTGATTCGGCAGCGCAGGATTGTCCGACCTGGCCGGGTGCGAAGCGCATCGAGCACTGGCCGATCGAAGATCCGTCGTTTGGTCCCGACGATCCGGCCACGCGGCCCGATCGCTTCGCCGCCACGCGGGACGAGCTCGCGCGACGCATCGAAGAACTGGTCGCCGGGTAATCACGCCTCCGCGCCGGTGGCGGTGGTCTGCTGCGGCGGATCGGTCGGTCCCGCCTGTTGCGCGAGGATGAGCGCGCGCGCCGGCTCGCGTAACGCGGGCAGGCGCAGCCCGAAGATCAGCGCGGCGATGATCGTGATCGCGCCGCCGGCGGCCACGGTGTACGGCGCGCCGATGCGTTCGGCGATGCTGCCGGCGAGCAGTGCGCCGAGCGGTCCCATGCCCATGAACATCATCGAATAGACGGACATGACGCGGCCGCGCAGTTCGTCCGGCACCATCGATTGCACGAGCGTGTTCGAGGACGCCATCTGCACCATCATCGCGCCGCCGGCGACGGTGAGGACGACGACCGACAGCGCGAAGTGACGCGAGAGTGCGAAGAAGACGAGCGCGGTACCGAACGTCGTCGCCGCGATGGCCACCCAGCGGCCCAGCCCCTTCACGCTCGCTTTCATCGCCAGCGCGATCGAGCCGATGAGCGCGCCGCTGCCGGCCGCGCCCATGAGCAGGCCGAGGCCACGCGCGCCGGAGTGAAAGATCTGATCGGCGAACACCGGCATCAGCACGCTGTACGGCATGGCCGTGAAACTGACGGCGCCGACGAGCAGCAGCAGCGCACGCACCGGCGCCGTCCGCGCCACGAAGCCGAATCCTTCGGCGATGTTCGTCCAGAGCGACGCACGCGTGATCGGCGCGATGCGCGGAAGACGCATCATCAGCAGACCGGCGAGCACGGCGATGTAGCTGACGGCGTTTGCGAAGAAGCACCACCCTTCGCCGATTGCGGCGACGAGCAGTCCCGCCACGGCCGGCCCGACGATGCGCGCACCGTTGAACATCGACGAGTTGAGGGCGATGGCATTGATGAGGTCTTCGCGCGCGACCATCTGCACGAGAAACGACTGGCGCGCCGGAATGTCGAACGCGTTGACGATGCCGAGGAGCGCCGCCAGCACGAAGAGATGCCACTCGACGATTGTGCCGGTGAGCGTGAGTGCGGCCAGCGCACCGGCGAGGATCATCGACAGCGTCTGCGTCAACAGCAGCACTCTGCGGCGATCGAACTGATCGGCGACATGACCACCGATCGCGCCGAGGAGAAAGATCGGGATCTGCGACGCGAAGCTGATTCCGCCGAGGAGCAGCGACGATTTCGTCAGTCGATAGATCAGCCACGACTGCGCGACCTGCTGCATCCACGTGCCGATGAGCGAGATGAGCTGCCCCGCGAAGAAGAGCCGGAAGTTGGTGTGGCGCAGCGCGCGGAACGGATGCGCGCGCGCCGGGGGAGGTGTTTCGGTCACAGCAGTGTCGGCAGCATGCGATGGAAATGCCACGCGGTTACAGGTTCGCCGCGTGATCGGGCACGAGCAGTCGCAACGAGCCCGGCTTCACCCGCACGCGCAGTTCGGCCTCGAGCGTGACCGGCTCGCCGTCGAGATGCGCCGGCCCGGCCTGTTCCCGCCGGATCACGACCTCGGCGGTCTGCAGCATCGTCACGCCGTGCGCGCGGTGCAGCGAGCCGTGGAAGAGTCGTGCGAGCAGGAACGCGGCGTCGATCAGTCGCGTGTCGTCGATGATCACGACGTCGAGTAATCCATCCTGCAGCGAGGCCAGCGGCGCGATGCGGGCGTTGTTGCCGTACTGCCCCGAGTTCGCCACCGCCACCACGAATGCCGCGCGCGTCTGCGTTTCACCGTTGGCGGTGATCGCGTAGCGCTCCGCTTTGAATTCCGCGAACGCGCGCAATCCTTCTTTCACGTAGGTTTCGAGGCCGCGCACCTGGCTCGAGGCGAAGCGGTCCGCGACCATCGCGTCGAAGCCGATGCCCATCACGCCGAGGAACGGGTGCCCGTTGACGATGGCAGTGTCGATCGTTTCGATGCGCCCGCCTTTGCACGCCTGAAGCGACGCGGCGGGATCGGCCGGTAAGCCGATGTGGCGTGCGAAGCCGTTGCCGGAGCCGATCGGCAGAATGCCGAGCGCCGGTTTGCGGCCGACGAGACGTTTCGCGGTTTCGTGCACGGTGCCGTCGCCGCCGACCGCGTAGATCACATCGACGCCGTCGCGCTCCGCATCGTCGACGATCGCGTCGACGTCTTCTTTCCGCGAGCACGAAACGATGCGGTGCTCGAACGGCGAGGCGCGGTGAATGAGCTCGACGAGGTCGAAGTCGCGGCGTTTCCCGGAACGCTCGTTGACGAGGAAGAGAGCGTTCACGGCCGGCAACCGATTCATGAGGCGCGGATGATCTCGGTCAGGACCGGCTTCAGTCCGTTGATGATGAACTGCACGCCGATGGCGCCGAGGAGCAGCGACATGACTTTCGTGAAGACGGCGCGGCCGCGGTCCCCGATGAAACGCGAGAGCGGTACCGCCGCGAGCAGCACGATGTACGACGCGATGCCGACGCCGACGATGGCAATCGCGACGGCGAGCTTCTGATCGAGACGCGGATAGAGATTCACGAGCACCATCGTCGAGGTGATGGCGCCGGGGCCGGAGAGCATCGGGATGGCCAGCGGCACGACCGCGATCGAGGCTGGATCGATCTCCGATTTCTCGCGATCGTGATCGTCCATCCGCTTCTCGCCGCCGATGTTTAATGCGCGCCGCTCGTCGGTCTCGACCAGCGTGCGCAGCGCGTTCGTGAAGAAGATGATGCCTCCCATGATTTGAAAGGCCGGCACGGTGATGCCGAAGAACTTGAACACCCAGTTGCCGGCCACGAGGAAGACAGTCAGGACGACGATGCATGCGGCCGACGCGACCAGTGCCACGCGCGCGCGGCCGCTGCGCGGCACGCGATCGGTGAGAGCCACGAACGAAGGAATCACGGCCAGGGGATTCACCATCGTGACGAGGGTGATGAACGAGAGCAGAACGACTTTCGACAGCGGCACGCCGCGATTCTAGTGCGGTTGAACGATCAACCTTCAACCACTTCGGCGCGATCTTCTTCGATGTACCAGAGCAGTCCCGAGCAGTCGCGGCCGGTGATGGCGCGGATGGCGTTGCAGTACCGCGTCACCTGATCGCGATCCTTCTGCAGGCGCGCGTCATCGGTGGCTCCGGTCTTGTAGTCGACGACGAGCTCGCGTCCCTGCTCGCGCAGGAGGCGATCGATGCGCCGTTCCACGAGCGTTCCCCGCTCGTCGAGAAAACGGACCACGAACTCGCGGCCGACGGTGTCGGCGCGGAGGATGCGCTCGAACGTCGGCGATTGCGACAGCGCGCGCAGCCTGGCCCGCACCTGGTTGATCACGACGCTGTCGGCCGCGAGCTCGATGGCCGATTGCTGCAGCAGCGGCTCGGGATTCGCGCTGCCGTCCCACAGCTCGAGCACGCGATGCAGCAGCGTGCCGATCAGGCGGCGCCGCGCATCGTTGCGCCGCAGCGTACTCGGCTCGATGTCGGATGCGGGCGCGGGAATCGCGATCGGCACGAGGCTCATCGATGCGAGCTCGCGTTCGAGTGCCTCGTCGAGCAGGCGGCGTCGCACCCGCTCTCCCGTCGCCTGAACCGCCACTTTCTCGAACGCGACCGGGCCGATCGCGGTCTCGCGCCACTCGCGTCCCGACTCCGGCCAGAGCGTGGCGATGGTCTTGAAGTCGACGCCCAATCCCTCGGTGAGGCATTTGAGAAAGCCGGTGTTCTTCGTCTCTTCGCCGGTGTTGCAGACGAAGACGACGTCCGTCTTTGCGCGCGTCACGGCGACGTAGAAAAGACGCCGCATCTCCGCCTCTTCGCGCAGGCCGCTGATCTTTTTCAGCTTGTCACCGCCGGCGTAGCGGAAGTTGCCGGAGATCGATTCGGCGCGGCCTGCCAGCACGATGCTCCGCGGCTCTTCGACGGTGAAGAGCTGCATGGCATCGCTGCTCGAGATCGGGAACGAGAGATCGGGCAGAATCACGGTCTCGAACTCGAGACCCTTGGCGGCGTGCACCGAAAGAATGCGCACGGCATTCTGCGATTCGTCGATGAGACTCGGCTCCATCTCCTCCGGCTCGCCGCGCCGCCGCTCGATCTCGTCGACGAACTGCCGCACCGAGCCGCCGGTGTTCTGGTCGTACTGAAACGCGATGGCCCGCACGTGTTCGAGGTGGCGCAGGTTGCGCTGCCCCTCGGCCGCCACGGCGTAGACCCGTTCGATGTTCGTCGTGGCGATGACGAGGTCGATGAGCTCGGAGACGGTCTGGTGATGCGACGCGTCGCGGAACTGCGCGAGCGACGCGGTGAACGTCGCCCACGCCGGCGGCGCTTCCTCCCCCTTCATCACCCCGTGCACGATCTCGTCGTCGGCGAGCGCGAAGTAGGCGCTGCGGGCGGCGGAGATCTGCGCGCCGAGGTCGAAGGGGTAGGCGATCGCACGCAGAACGGCGAGCAGTTCGACCGGTGCGCGGCGATCGAGAAACAGGCGCGTCGGCGGCAGCACGTAATCGATGCCGTAGCGATCGAGGATGTCGAGGTAATCGTCGAGCTTCGTGAGGCGGCGAAAGAGAATCGCGAAGCGCTGCAGATCGCGCGCACTTCCATCGCGATTCGCGCGGATCCATTCGGCCAGAACTTCCGCCTCGGCGAAGAAGCGATCCGCTTTCTCCTCGTGGTGCGCGTGCAGCATCGTCACGCGTGCGTCGAGCTCGCGTTGCGGCCGCGGGCGCGCGGCCCGCAGCGCGTGATACGCGGGACGAAACACGTTCGGATCATGCAGCTCGTCCGGAAAGAGCCGCGCGAACAACGCGTTGATGCGCTCGAGCAGCGCCGGATCGCTGCGGTATTGATCGGTGAGCTGGCGCGACTCCGCGCCGTGCCGGATCAGATCCTCGGTCATGCGGTAGTACGTCTCGGGATCGGCGCGGCGAAAGCCGTAGATCGATTGCTTCGGATCGCCGACCACGATCGTTTTTCCCGGCACGTAGTCGTTGTTCTCATCTCGGGCGAGCTTGTCGATGATGCGCGCCTGCGTGCGGTCGGTGTCCTGAAACTCGTCGACGAAGATGAAATCGAACTGCCCGCGCGCGCGGGCCAGCACGGCCGGATCGTCGAGCAGCGCCAGCGTGCGCAGGAGGAGATCGTCGAAGTCGACGACGCCGAGCTTCCGCTTTTCTTCATCGAGAAAGGCGATGAAGCGGCGCGTCAGGGCGAGCAGCGCCATCGCCGCGCGATGACTGACCAGACGATCGTGCAGGCTGCGTCCCTTCGAGCCGGCGCGCAGGAACTCGATGGCCGGCTTGAGCACTCCTTTGCGCGGCAGGTTCGCCTCGCGCACGCTGATCGCGATCGGCTGCAGATAGGCGATGCATTCCTCGATGTTCGTGAATTCCGGCGGCGTGGCGCGCACGTACGCGTAGATCCGTTTCGCGTGGTCGTCGCCGTTTTCATCATCGGAGCGGCGGATGGTCGTCAGCACGTCCATCAGGTCGCCGCGGATCTCGTCGAACGAACCGAAGTCGTACTCGGTCTCGTTCAGCAGATCGCGCCGGTTCAGCATCACCATCACGATCTCGCGAATCATGAACAGGTAGCCGACGTGCGCGAACAGGAGCTCCCATTCGTGCACGATCTCCGGCGTCGCGCTCACGCGCGTTTCATGATCGACCCACGCGTCGTACACCTGCCCATACAGCAATGACCGCTCGAAGCCCTCGATGATCTTGAACTGCGGATCGAGTCCCGCCTCGATCGGAAAGCCGCGCAACAGCGACTGGCAGAAGGAGTGAATCGTCTGCGAGCGCAGCGCATCGATGTTGGCGAGGTGCTGCGCGAGCCGTTCGCGTTGCGTGTCGTCGATCGTGACCAGCGGATTCGCCGAGCCGACCGGCCAGCCGGTGGCGTTCGCGCTCGTGAGCTCTTCGAGCGCGGTGCGAATGCGATCGGCGATCTCGCCCGCCGCTTTCTCGGTGAAGGTCATGAGCACGATGCGCTCGGGCGCGAGCTGTTCGTGCTCGGCCATCAGCCGCAACACCTCGGCGACGATGGCCGTGGTCTTGCCGGTGCCGGCGCCCGCTTCGATGACGATGTTGCGCGGCGCGTTCTTCTGTTTCGGTTCCGGCGCGGCTGCAAAGAGATCGAAGAGCGATTGCTGCTTCATCGATCGTTCTCCGGGCGGCGAGACGCCGCGTGCTCAGCCGCCGGGACGGCGGCGTTCCGCAATCCCGCAGCCGCAGCAGCGCCTTTAAGGGGAGCGCCGGCGTCCTCGCCGGCTGAGCACGCGGCGTCTCGCCGCCACTCCTCGTTCAGCAGCGTGCGCGGGTCGCTCTTCTGCTGCAGCGCGTAGCGCTCGTCGGCATCGTGCTTGGTGCGGCACGAGTGATTCACCGGACAGTACTTGCACGAGTTGAACTCGAGATCGTTTTCGTTCGGGAACGCGGGAAATGCGCCGCCGGCGATGGCGCGCATGAAGATGCGCAGCGTCTCGAGCAGCGTTTCCCGTTTTTCGTGCAGCGCAAACGCGAACTTCTCCGCCTTCACGTCGCCGGCCACGAGCGGCTTGATCGTCCCCGACACCGACGCGGGATCGGCCGCGAAGAATTCGGTCACCGCCATCGCGTAGAGCGCGAGCTGCAGGCGCACGCCGCGATCGATCTTGTCGCTGAGATTCGCATGCCGTCCGGCCTTGCCCGACTTGTAGTCGACGATCCGGAAACGCTCCGGGCCGACGTCGATGCGATCGACCGTTCCCTCGACGCGCACCTGCATCACGCCGGTGTCGACCACGAACGGCTCGGGGTGATTCGCTTCCTTGTGCTTGCGGCCGAAGCGGTACTCGAACCAGCGAGGCATCAGCTCCTGCGCCGCGAGATCGGCGATGTCGGCGGAGACGAACTCGCGCAGGATCCGCTTCGTGGCGCGCCGCTCGATGTCGCGAACCGTGCGATTGAACGGCGGGTACTGCTGCTCGTGTTCGTCGAACCCGGCATCGACCAGCGCCTCGAGCCGTTCGATCATTTCCTCCGGCAGGCGCGGCAGCGCGGCCGCCGCGGCGTGCAGCTGCTCCTCGGTGGTGTGGCGATAGAAACGTTCGAGAATCTGATGATCGATCGTTCCCTTGTCGCGATGATGAATCTGCAGCGCGCGCTCGGGGTCTTCGATGTCTTCGACGCGGAGGATGTGCTTGAGCAGAAACTTCTGCGGGCACTCGCCGAAATCTTCGAGCTGCGTGGGCGAGAGTGATTCGAGCGGCGACGTGAAGCCGCTGACGTAGCCGTCGAACGGGGAGCGCGTGCCGGCCTGCACGAGGAGCTGCAGTTGCCGGCTGGCAGCCGGCCGTTGACCGGTTTCCGGAACGTGCGCGATGTTGGTGACCGGCAGGCCGCGCAGATAGCGCGACGGACGCAGCACTTTTCCGAAGCCGTCGCCGGCCGCGAACGAGAGCGTCTCGGCATCGCGAACGAACGAGAAGAGGAGCTGTTCCTCCTCGCGTCCGTCGCCGATCTCCCGCAGCGCGAGCAGGCGCCGGTCGGAATCGGGAAGCAGCGGATCCTCGGTGCGGCGCTGCGGGAACACGTCGTCCTGCATCCGCACGACGTGCAGATGTGGGAACGCGCGTCCGCGGAAGCGCATGATGTCGCCGGCCCAGATCACCGGTTGCCGGCTCTCCTTCTTCACCGGCCGGGCGAGCGTTTCGTGATCGATGGCGTCGATCACATCCGCGCCGATCGCCGTGCCGCCGAAGCGTTTGAAGAGCGATGCGATCTGGTCGAGTTTCTCCGCGGCCTGCTGATCCTGCTCGGTTTCGAGCGTGAAGAGGCCGGCGAAGTCGGTGAGGACCTCGCGCGTCAGAGTTTCGAGCTCGCCGACGAGCGCGATGTAGCTGTCGAGGACGGGCGACCGTCCGCGCATCGGCTTCAGTTCGTCTGTGGTTCCTCCGGCGATGCGCGCCCGTCGCGTCGCGGCGTCGACGGCATCGACGTGAATCTTCGTCTGGACGTTGAGACCGTCGCGCACGAGCTCGAGCACGTCGCCGCGCGGGAAGTCGCGCTCGCGCAGACGAAGCAGCGTCGTGGCGGCGCGGCCCATGTGATGCGAGCCGAGCCTGATTTCATCTTCGAGCGTCGTGCGAAAGCCGAATTCGCCGGCGAAGCGATGGAGCAGGCGGATGTCGTACGGATCGAACGAGCGGGCGACGATGCCGATCTCTTTCGGATCGATGCCGGCGGCCAATTGTTCCGAGATGCGGCGGCAGGCCTCGCGCAGCTCGTGGAACGGCGAATCGTATTGCAGCACGGTCGCGCGCGATTCGCTCGGAGGCAGCGCGACGGGGGAGGCCTCGAATCGCGCGATGAACGGCTGAGCGAAAGGCTCGGTGGTCGGGATGCACACGCCGCCGAGGCGATCGGCTTTGCGGAGGGCGTCGACGATCTGCCACTGCGCGCCGGTCATGTCGTAGAAGCCGGCCACGAGTTGCGGCGGCGTCTTCGATGAAATCGCACGCGCGGCGCGCGACAGGAGCTCCGATGGATCGATGACGCCGAGGTCCGCGATCCGCTTTTCGTAGGCCGTCCAGGCGTCGAGGATGGCCTGCGTCCGGCCGGCGTTGCGCAGGCCGTGCGCATTTTTTACGCGCCGTGCAAAATCGGCCAGCGAGAGTCCGCTGTCGCGCACATCGCGATACGCGCGCTCGAGCATCGAGGCCACGCCGCGGCTCTCCATCATCGGATGGTCGACGGAGCGGATGGCCAGGCGCATCGCCAGGCGGCGTTCCGCTTCGCTGGCGACGCGCACGCCGGTCACGAGCGCGCGTGCGAGATCGTCGATGGTCCGCAGGCGCACGCCTGCAACGCCCTGAGGGAGCAGTCGGATCAGCTCGAGCGAGATCTGTTCCGCGGCGCCGCGTGAGGGAACGATGACTTCTTCGCGCCACGGGGCGAGCGGATCGCGCTCGCGCCCGGCAACGAGGCGTGCGGCGAGCTGGCGGGCGAGGTCTCGATAGGGGGCGAAGATGGGCGAGGACAAGTTATTGGGATTCTAAACCGGAGTGTGCATGAATCTGGCAATCGGCCCGTCGCAGTGATGTCTCGTTGCATAATCCGCCCCGATGGGGAAGAGTCAGGTACACGTGGTCGTCGTGCGCAAACCGGTGACGGTGGCGCTGTTGACGCTCGTCACGCTGTCGATGATCGCGCTGCTCTTCGCGCTTTCAGGGAAAGCGTACGCGGCGGAAACGCATCCGATGCGGGAGATGCTCGCGCATCTGCTCGGCGCCAAACGCGGTCCCGTCTCTCGCGGCGCGTGGCTCGCGTTTCTGATGCCGCTGGCGGCCAACATGTTGTTGTTCGTGCCGTGGGGCTTCCTGGCCTTCGTCGCACTCGACCGTCCGTCGCGTCCGCGGCGCGCCACGTACCTCATCACCGTCATTGGCGCGGGGCTGCTGGCGCTGGCGATGGTGGTGTGGCAGCAGTCGCTGCCGACGCGCGTCACCTCGTTTCCGGACACGATCTCCAACGCTCTCGGCGCATTCGCCGGGGCAGCGCTCGGCCACGCGCGCAAAAGCGTGCGCATTCGGTTTGCCATCTGATTCAGGCGGGGAGGCTTTCGTGATTCTCGTCGTCGAGGATGATCCGCAGGTTGCACGGCTCATCTCCCTCGTCCTGCAACGCAACGGATATGAATCGAACGTCGTCTCGGACGGCCAGTCCGCGCTCGATTGCGCGCGCGAACGCCGCCCGCTGATGATCTTCGCCGACCTCACCATCAAAGGAATGGGAGGCGAGACGCTGTGCAGCACGCTCAAGTCGTCGCCCGAAACGGAGGGGATCCCATACGTCATCGTCAGCGGCGACCGCGACATCGCGGAGAAAGCGCGCGTCTGCGGCGCGGACGACTACATGGGAAAACCGTTCGAGTTCGAAGACTTGATTCGTCTCGTCAACAAATATGCAAGAGCTGAAAGCCGAAAAGCCGATTGAATCGCCCGAGGGCAGCGACCCGGTGCTGCGGTTGATGTCGCGCCTCGCCGATGAGGGCTTCACGACCGAACAGGGGCCGGAGTGGTGGGACGAATATGGCGAGATCATCTATCGCCGTGTCGAGAAACTGCCGCTGACCTCCGGCGAAACCGTCTTCATCTTCACGCGCATCCCCGATCTCAACGAGCGCATTCTCCGCCAGACCTCGGAGTCGGTGGTGCAGACCTACTCGGCCAAAGACGTCGGCGGCAAAATGCTGTCGGTGCTCCAGTCGACCACCGTCTATCACTGCCTCGTCTGCACGAGCGACATCCCGCACAACGAGCCGCTGAACGAATACATCACCCGCACCGGCGGCGCGACGTTCATCCCGGTGGTCATCGTCCCCGGCATCAACGAAGTGTTGTATCCGAACCTCGAAGACAAAGTCGGTGTGCTCAAGCCGCGCGTCGAATACCTCCAGTACCTCCTCGGCGAACGACGCGAGACCGTGAACATGCACAAGCCGACCATTCAGGCGATGTGGGTCTCGCTGGCCGTGGTCACGCTGCTCCTGCTGGCCATCGTCTTCTCGTTCGTGACGTAGTCGGTTGTCGGTTGTCGGTTGTCGGTTGTCGGGGGCACCGCTCCGCCAAGCCACGCGCACGTCCTTGTTTGGCGGAGCGGTGCCCCCGACTCCCGACAACCGACAACCGACTCCCGACTACCGAATACAATGCGCCGCGCATGACGGACGCGTTTCCGCTTCGCCCGCGCGACATCTTCGAGGAACTGCGCAAGCCGGTGGTCGGGCAGGATGAGGCCATTCGCGAGTTGTCGGTCGCGCTCGTCAAACATCTCGTCGGACAGCCGGCGCCGAACATTCTCCTGATCGGCAACTCGGGATCGGGAAAGACGACGCTGATGCGCTCGGTCGAGCACTTCCTGGCGACGACGCCCGACCTCTCCACGTTCGCCAACGTCGTCCGTCTCAACGCGAACGTGCTGGCGGAAGAGCGGCAGGGCTACGGCAAGGCCGTTCTGGGGCGGCTGTACACGAACGCGAAAAAGATGCTGCCGCCCGGCGCCTCGCCGACGGAGATCATCCAGTGCGTCGAGCGCGGCATCATCTTCATCGATGAAGTCGACAAGATCCGGGCGAGCGTGAGCGGTACGCCGAACGTGCGCGGCATCGTGGCGCAGGAAGCGCTGCTCACGCTGATGGAAAACGAGAACGTCGAGTTCGAGGCGGACGGCTGGACGTTCGTGCTCAACAGCTCGCGCATGCTCTTCATCGCCGGCGGCGCGTTCGAAGAGTTGTACGAGGCGGTGCTGCGCCGCGCCACGATCGGCCAGGACGTCGTGCCGTTGAAACCGGTGGTGGTCGTTTCGGCATCGGGCGAAGTGCGCGAAGAACTGCCGTTTCACCTCGCCGACTATCTCAAGTACGACGATCTTTTCCGCTACGGGATGACACCGCAGTTCATTTCGCGTTTCGAATCGATCGTGGTGCTGAACGACCTCGGCGAATCGGATCTGGCGCGCATCTTCGTCGAGCCCGATGCGTCGATCTTCCGGACCTCGCGCGAATACTTCGCACGATTCGGCGTCGACCTGCAGATCACCCGTGCCGCGCTCATCGCCATCGCCTGGGATGCGGCGCGGCAGAAGCGCCTCGGCGCGCGCGCACTGCGCGACACCTATCGACGCGTCATCCGCGGCCTCGAGTTCGAGCCGCACAACGACGGCGTGCTGACCATCGATGAGGAGATGGTCAAGCGTGCCATCGCCGCACGGGAAAGCGGAACGCGCTGAACTTTCTGGGACCTATGGCTGAGAAAAAATCATTCTTCGACAAACTGAAACGTGGGCTCTTCATGACCCACACCGAGATCATCGAGAAGGTGAAAGAGGCGGTCACGCCCGACCTTCCGATCGGTCAGGACGCCATCGACGGACTGGAAGAGGGGCTCCTCGGCGCCGACGTCGGTGCCGAGCTCACCACATCCATCATCGCCAACGTCGAGCGCCGCGTGCGCGATGAAAAGATCACCACGATCGAAAGGCTCACCGAAGTGGTGCGCGAGGAAACGCGCAGCCTCGTGCCGCAGCGCAAGGCGGAAACGATCGAGCTCGATCGCGCGAAGCCGTTCGTGATTCTCGTCGTCGGCGTGAACGGCACCGGCAAGACCACGACCATCGCCAAGCTTTCGCAACGCTTCAAGAACGAAGGGAAGAGCGTCGTCCTCGGCGCCGCCGACACGTTCCGCGCCGCGGCCATCGAGCAGTTGCAGATGTGGGCCGACCGCATCGGCGTGCCGCTCGTGAAACACCAGGCCGGCTCCGATCCCGCGGCCGTGGCGCACGACGCGGTGGCCGCCGCGAAATCCCGCAAGGCGGATGTCGTCATCATCGACACCGCCGGACGGCTGCACAACAAGACGCACCTCATGTCGGAGCTCTCGAAAGTGCATCGCGTCATCGACAAGGAGCTCCCCGGCGCGCCGCACGAAACGCTGCTCGTCCTCGATGGCACCACCGGCCAGAACGGCGTCAGCCAGGCCGCCGCGTTTCTCGAGGCGGCGAAAGTCACCGGCATGGTGGTCACGAAACTCGACGGCACCGCCAAAGGCGGCGTGATCCTCTCGATCATGCGGCAGTTCGAGATCCCGGTGAAGTTCGTCGGCGTCGGCGAGGCGGCCGACGATCTCATCCCGTTCGATCCGCAGGATTACGTGAACACGCTCTTCGAATGATCATGCGCGCACTCCTCGTTCTGCTGATTGCGCTGCCCGCGCTGCCATTGTTCGCCGCTGATTTCGAAGCGGGGGTTCGTCACGTGGTGGCGATGCCGATGGGGGAGAGCGGCGATCTCGACATCCCGCTCAGCCGCGGGTTCGCGGCGACCGGCGAGGTGTTCTTCACGCCGCGCATCTCCGCGCAGCTGAGCGCGACCTTCGTCAATCCCGAGGCGATTCTCTATCCGTCGACGCCGCCACCGGAGGATGTCGATCTCGGTACGCTCGGGCTCGATGTCTACTCTGCAACCGCGCGGTTGCATTTCCGGAGTGAGCATCGTTTCTCGCCGTTCGTCGGCGCGGGAGGCGCGCTGGTGATGCTCGGCAATCTCGACGATCAGTTCGGCGGGGACGTCGAAGCGGAATTCGACGACGAGCTGACGTTCGTCGTCGAAGGTGGCGTGCGCTATCGCTTTCGCCCGAGCCTCTTTCTCGAGCTCTCGGCCGCCTATCTGCCGCTCGAAGCGGAGACGCAGGTCATCCGCACGAACATCGCGTTGCCGGAGACGGTCGGAATCGATCCGCTGATCGTCAGCGCCGGCGCGTCGTGGCGGTTCTGAAGCGGACGCCGACCGACAGCGACGACACGTTGAGCCCCGGATTGCGCGGCGCATAGCCGCCGTTCGAGATGTGCAGAAAGCGGTAGGCGAGGAATAGCGGAAAGCGTGCGTTCGGCATCAACTCCACGCCGCCGCCGGCCTGGGTCATGAAGTTGAAGCGCGACGTCGATGCCGGCACGCGCTTCTCCGCGACCATCGGTCCGGTTCCTCCTTCGACAAACCAGTGCAGGCGATTCGATGCCCGTCCGAACGTCCGGCGGATCATCACCGACGTCGCGAGCGCACGCACGCGCTCGTGGCCGTCGCCGAATTCTTCGCCGAACCAGCTCCGCGGTTGCCACAGCGTCACCGGCGCCACGCCGAACGACACTTCGGTGCGCGGCGAAAGCGGATGGACGACGCTCACGTGCAGCGCCTGCAGATCGGCCTGACCGTGCCACGTGGTGATGCTCTTGCCGCCGATGAGCGATACGTCGACGGTGCGGATCGATTGTGCGCAGGCGGTGAGGGTGGTGAACGTGACGAGCGTCGCGAGCAGCGCGCGAATCATGTCAGCTCCAGTTCGAGATCGGGGCGCGGCGGGCCGTCTCCCAGCTCTCCGTCGTAAGCCGCGCGCGCTTTGGCGCGGTCGAGATGACTGTAAACCGTCCCGCCCGGCTCCACGACCATGTTCGGTCCGTGGTCGCAGAGATCGAGACACGAGACGGCACAAATGCGAACCGTCGGCTTGCGGCCCATCGACTTGTTGTGGGACTTCAGCTCGTCGCGAACCAGCTCACCGCGTTCCGTGCCACGTGCGGCGTCATTGCATCGGGCGCCGGTACAGATGAGAAAGAGTTTCGAGAAGGGATACTTCATGCGGAGACGAACTTACGGCCGGCATCGATGACGTGCTTGAGATCTTTCGGACTGCACGCTTCGGCGTAGAGCCGCACCACCGGCTCGGTGCCGGAGAGCCGGAAGAGCAACCAGGTCTGATCGTCGAAGATGAGCTTCACGCCGTCGGTGGTGTTCACACGGCGCACTTCCATGCCGTCGAGCTGCGCGGGCGGATTGGCGAGCTTCGCGGCGACCGACTCGCTGAGGTGCGCGGTCAGTTTGAGATCGACTCTCTTCGAATAGAAGTGCCCGAACTCCTGATGCGTTTCCTCGATGAGCTGCGTGATTTTCTTGCCGGTGCGCGCCACCATTTCGGCGACGAGCAGGCAGGCCAGGATGCCGTCTTTTTCAGGGATATGGCCGTGCATCGACATGCCGGCCGATTCTTCCCCTCCGAGAGCGATCTTCCCGTCGAGAATCAGCTCGCCGATGTATTTGAAGCCGACCGGTGTCTCGTAGAGCGGCACATCGAGCTTACGGGCGATGGCGTCAATCAGATGGGTGGTGGCGACGGAGCGCGCCAGTCCGCCCGGGATCTTGCGATAGCGCTTCAGGTAAATCGCCAGCAGGCCGAGGATCGTGTTCGGCGAGACGAAGCGATTGCGATCGTCGACGATGCCGAAGCGGTCGGCATCTCCATCCGTGGCCAGTCCGAGATCGAACTTCTCCTCGGTCACCGTCTTGCGCAGCTCACCGAGATTCTTCTCGCTGCATTCGGGCGAGAAGCCGCCGAAATACGGGTCGCGGTAGTTGTGGATGATCTTGACCTCGATGCCTGCCTCGAGAAGGAAGTAGTCGAGGTAATCGCGTGAGGTTCCGAACAGCGAGTCGATGGCGATGCGCAGTCCGCTGTTGCGGATGACCTCGATGTCGACCTTCGCGCGCAGCTCGGTGAGATAGCGATCCTTCGGATCGATCTCCTCGATCATCTCGGTCTTTTCGTAGACGTCGATGCGCTCGTTGTTCTGCTGAACGTCGTGAATCTCGCGCTCGATCTGCTGCGTGATCTCGGGCAGCGCGGGGGCACCGTTGCCGGTGGAGAACTTGAGGCCGTTGTATTCGGGGGGATTGTGCGAGGCGGTGAAATTGATGCAGCCGAGGGCGCGGCGGCGGATGGTTTCGTATGCGGCACACGGCGTCGGAACGTCGCGCGTGCAGAGGAAGGCTTTGATGTCGTTGAAGGCCAGAACCTTCGCCGCTTCGGAGGCGAATTTCTCGGAGAGGAATCGCGTGTCCCACGCGACGACGACGCCGGAACCGGTGTGTCTGCTCTTCTTGAGATAGTTCGCGACGCCTTGTGTGGCGATGCGCACATTCTCGAAGGTGAAATCCTCGCCAATGATGCCGCGCCACCCCGAGGTACCGAACTTGATCATCAAACCTCTCTCCGCGACGAAGCCGTGAACGTTAACACAAACGGTGAGGGGCGGTTCAGGGCATCCGCTCGCGCTCGGCGAGCATCAGTTTCTCGGACTCCAGCGTGCGGATGATGTCGAGCATGACCGCCTGCTGGATGTCGAGGAAGGAGGCGTAGTCGGAAGGGGTGAGAAACGTGACCTCGAGCTCGTAGGCCTGTTCCCCGAGAGAGATGAGATGCGCGCGGTCGAATCGGGCCCGCTCCTGTTTCTCGACCGCATTGCGCAGCAGCGCGGGGAGTGTCGCGAGCTGCTCGGAGGTGGTGCCGTAGCCGACGGCGATGCGCAGCGTCGAACGGCGCTCGCGCATGCGGGTGAAGTTCTGGATGCGGCTCTTGAGCAGATCGCCGTTGGAGAAGATGACCTGCTCGCCGGTGGAGGCGCGCAGACGCGTGGTCTTGAGGCCGATGTGCTCGACGGTGCCCGATTGTTTGTCGACGCTGATCGAATCGCCGAGGATGAACGGCTTGTCGATCACGATCGAGAGCGAGGCGAAGAGATCGGCCAGGATGTTCTGCGTCGCCAGCGCCACCGCCACGCCGCCGATCCCGAGTCCGGCGATGAGCGCGGTGACGTCGAACCCGAGGTTGTGAATGGCCAGAACGCCGGCGAAGATCCACAACGACACGATCGCGGCGATGCGAAAGGCGTTGATGGTCATGACCGACGCCGGATCGCTCTCGATGCGCGTGCGCCGATAGCGCCGCAGCCAGAAGTCGACCACCGCCGTCACCCACAACGTGACCTGCGCAATCAGCGCGAGCAGCATCGTCGTGTGCAGCGGCGCATGCAGCTCCTTCGGCAACGCCAGCGTGCGCGCCCCGGCGTAAACGCAGGGGATCACCAGCAGCAGGAGCTTCGTCTTCTGCGCCACCAGCAGAAAAAAGTCATCGACCGAGGTCGCGGTGCTCGCGGCATTGCGCAGCTTCCGCGCCAGCAGCGTCTTCACGAGCCACAGAAGCAGAAGGAGGCCGGCCGCGATGGACGAGGCGATGAGGTAGCGGGACATCTGGGGCGCATTGTATGGAACGAGCCGGGAACGAGGAGAGCCGGCGATGCACCGCGCTCCGGCAATACGCCTTGCCCTTCTGGCTCGTTTTCCGCAATCATCGCAAACAGCCTATGTCCCGGCCCGTTGTGCTGATCGCCGATGACGACGAGGAAGTCGCACTCCTGCTGAGGACATACCTCAAGCCGCTGGAGTGCGACGTCATTGTCGCGCACGATGGGGAAGAGGCGCTGGCGACGGCGCAGTCGCGCCTGCCGGACGCGGTGCTGCTCGATGTGATGATGCCGAAGCACAGCGGCTGGGAAGTCTGCCAGGCGCTGAAGGCGGTGCAGCGCACCTCGCACATCGGTGTGATCCTCGTGACCGGCCGCGGTGACGTGAAAGACCGCCTCACGGGTCTGCAGGTCGGCGCGGACGACTATCTCGTCAAACCGTTCGATCGCAACGAAGTCGTGAAGCGCGTGAAGAACGTGCTCACCCGTTCGTTCGAGGCACGCAACGAAGCGGCGCAGGCGGGACGCAGCGTGCTCGAAGCGCTGCTGCTCGATCGCGCCACTGCATTGCCGAGCCTGCCGATCGTTCTCGATCGCATCAAGGAAATCCTCATCGAGCAGGGCGAGATCGGCATCGTCTTCGTCGACATCGAGCAATTCGAAGCGATCGAGGCGGAGTACGGCTGGGCATTCTTCGACGAACTGCTCTGCAACGTCGGCCAGATCCTGACCGCCGAAGCGAAGGAACGCTTTCACAACGCGCTGGTGACGTGCAATCGCATCGGCGGCTCGAGCTTCTACATCTTCTACGAAACGCGCGGGCAGGATCTGAGCGCGGAGAATGCGTCGGAGCGCATCGCGAACGACATGCGCACGCGGCTCCTCGAAACGACGCGCAGGCGTTTCCCGAATCTGCACGGCGCGAACCTCGGTTTTTTCGTCGGCTCCGCGCGCATCGATTACCGGCCGCAGATTCGGCTCGAACGCCAGATCTACGCCGGCATGCAGACCGCCGCCGATGCAGTGCGCGACGCGGAACAGCAACGCAAGAAGCAACTGACGCGCGAGCTGCGCGACATCATCCGCCGCAAACGCATCACCACGCTCTTCCAGCCGATCGTGCGCGCGTCCGACGTCGGCGTCTTCGGCTACGAGATCCTCACCCGCGGTCCCGCGAATTCGTCGTTCCGGAACTCGGACATGCTCTTCTCGTTCGCGCGCGAGGCGAAGCTGGCCTGGGCGCTCGAAGCGATCGCCCTCGAAGGGGCGTTGCGCCGGCTGCGGCAGGTCGACCTGCTCGACCGCAAGTTCCTGCTCAATCTCGAGGCGGAGATGTTCGGCGAGTCGGAGTTCCGCATTCACGAGATGGTGTCGTTCTTCGCCGAGCATCGCGGCCACTTCGTCTTCGAGCTCACCGAACGCGCGGCCATCGAGGACTACGCGTCGTTCCGCCAGCTGCTGAACGAGTTCCGCGACAAAGGCATCGAAGTGGCGATCGACGATGCCGGCTCCGGCTACGCGTCGCTCGAAGCGATCGCCGCCCTCGCACCCGATTACCTCAAGATCACGAAGAGCCTCGTCTCCACGCTCGCCGACGAGCCGATCAAACAGGATCTCGTGAAAATGCTGGTGGAGCTCGGCGGCAAGATCAACGCGAAAACCCTCGCCGAAGGCATCGAAACCGAGGAGGAGTTCCAGATCTGCCGCGACCTCGGCATCGATCTCCTGCAGGGCTACTACTTCGCCCACCCGCAAGTAGAACTGAGCGCCGGCGACGCCGAAGTCGCACAGGCTGCGGCTTCACGCGACGCGAATTGAAATTCGAGTTGCGTGTCCTCCCGTGCGTCAGCACGCGTGAAAGCACCACGTGACGACGCGTGAAGACGTGTCATCCCGTGCGTCAGCACGGGATCTCCTGCGAACCGGGCAGGTCTGGGTTTTCGGCAGGGGATCCCGTGCTGACGCACGGGATGACACGGGGGCGCGGGATTAGCGGGAGCCCGTTCCATCTTTTTTGCAGGGGGTTCCTCGACTTCGCGCTGCGCGCTTCGCTCGGGATGACACGAGGTTCACACCGGTCCTAATTCCCACGGTCCCCAGATCGCCAGGGTCAGGCCTGGGCCGAAGAGGTTTACGAACAACGTTTCGCCGTCGGGGCTGAAGGTTGCGCCGGCGAGTTCGGTGGAGACGGGGCCGAAGCCATGGGCGATGTTTTGGGCGAGGGGGAAGATGTGGCCTTCGCTCGTGATCACGCGGAGGAATGCGGGGGCGGGCTCGGGATCTTCGCAGACGACGATCGCGCCGCGGGGGCTGAGCGTGAGGTTGTCGGGCAGCCGCAGGACATCGATGGCGGTCGATTCGAAGAGGAGCGTGAGGTCGCCTTCCGATTGCGTGCCCACCGAGCGGCGCTTGTGCGTCGATGGAGGTCGGTATTGCCATACCTGCCCCAGTGCGGAACTGCCGCCGGTCGTGGAAGTGAAGAAGAGGCTGCCGTCGGCGAACCAGGCTCCTTCGAGTCTGCGGAAGCGCGTGCCGCCGCGCGCGCGGCCCTGATCGAACACGGCCGATGGATTCGTCGACGCGTTCGGAGGATCGGGATTCGGGATGTCGACCCAGGTGACCGGCAGCCGGCGGCCGATCGTCTGACCGCTCGCGGCGTCATACGTCGTCGCGTTGCGAACGGCGAGCATCTGCAATCGTCCGCCTGCCGCAAGCACTCCGGGTTGATGCGGGATGCAGCGATACAAGCCGGCGCGATCCTGATCTTCCGTGAGATAGATGATGCTCGTTTCGGGATCCACCGCCGCGGCTTCGTGTACGAAGCGGCCGAGCGACGGTAACGGCGTGGCGACGACGGCGGTGTCGGCGGCGGCAGCCACTTCGAAGCAGTAGCCATGATGTTTCGCGAACGCTCCGATGCCCGCGACCGTTTCCTCGCACGAAAGCCACGAGCCCCACGGCGTCGGTCCGCCCGCGCAATTTGCCGATGTTCCGCTGAGGCTCACGAATCGTCGCACGGTGGCGCGCGTGTTCGGATCGACGACGATCGTCGTCGTGCCGCCGCCGCCCATCGCGTCGTAGGACCACGGTCCGGGCGAGAGTGGCAGCGTCGCCTCGCGAATCTCGTGATTGCGCACGAGACGCAGCTCGTTGCCGACGCGAAAGACGGCCATGCCATCGGGATTGCGCGGCGAGCGATTGCCGTCATCGAGCAGGTCGTTCGCTCCGCTGAGCACGCGATACCGGAAATCAGGCGGCAGCGCGAGAAAGACGCCGGTGCTCTCTTCGTCGCGTTTCGGTGCGAGCGGACCGTAGGGCGACGGAATGCTCGCGTCGACGCGCGCGAGCAGCCGAGGCAGGCCGAGAAATCCGGCCGCGACGGCGGTGCGCCGGATCATCGTGCGGCGCGTCAGCATGCGCCAAGCGTATTACAGTGCGCGCATGGCCCAGGATCTTCGCCTCGTGTTCCTCGGCACGTCCTCCGGCACGCCGACACGCGAGCGCAACGTCTCGTCGGTGGCGGTGCTGATCGATGGTGCGGTGCTGCTCTTCGATTGCGGCGAGGGCACGCAGCATCAGCTGCTCCGCGCACCGGTGCGCAGCGGCGCGATCGAAACGATCTTCATCACGCACGTGCACGGCGACCATGTTTACGGTCTGCCCGGGTTGCTCGCCACGCTTTCGATGAACGGCCGCACGAAACCGCTGACGATCGTCGGGCCGCCGGGAGTGCGCGAGTATCTCGAAGGCGTGCTCGCCACCACGCAGCACAATCCGATGTTTCCGATCGAATACGCGCAGCCGCCGTTTCGTGGGCGTGGCTTCCGCGTGATTGCCGGGCCGCTCGAGCACAGCGTGGAGGTGTTCGGCTACTGCCTCATCGAAGACGATCGGCCGGGGCGATTCGATCCGGAGAAAGCGCGCGCGCTCGGCATCGAGCCGGGTCCGCGCTACGCGGAGCTGGCGCGCAGCGGCGACGCGCGCGTGGTCGGGCCATCGCGGCGCGGCCGCCGCGTCGCGTATCTGACGGACACCCGTCCGTGCGAAGGAGGCGTGCAACTCGCGCGGGAGGCGGACGTCGTCATTCACGAATCCACATACGCGACGGAGATGCTCGCCGATGCCGAGGAGCGCCTGCATTCGACCGCGGCCGGCGCGGCGCGTGTTGCGCGGGATGCAAAAGCGTCGCGCCTCATCCTCACGCATTTTTCGGCGAGGTACGGCGACGTGAAACCGCTGCTCGACGAGGCGCGGGCGCTGTTTCCGAACACGGACGCGGCGTACGACCTGGCGGTATTTGACGTCTAAATTGCTGATACAGCTCAGCTTAAATGGCACTTCCTTCGCAAAATGGAAGGAAGGAGGACGTCAATGGACACGAATCGCAGTGGAATCTACGGCTCCGAGCTGCACTTGCCGAGCGGTGCCGAGGTCGAGGCGGCCACGTTGCACGTCCCGGTCGGCGAGACGGGCGCGACGCATCGCCTTACACGCAAGCACGCGCACGAGCCGATCCCGGAACGCTCCGGAGTGCTCGCAAAGCTCGACACGCTCAAATCGCAGAGTCTGTCGAAGGTGCACGAGGTGCGATCGAACGTCACCCGCTCCGTTTTTTCGCTGAAGACGAACATGAATCGCTCGCTGCGCTCGGCGAAAACGTCGCTGCGCAGCCAGACCTCGACGCGCGTGTCGGACGTGCAGACCTCGATGCGCAACAGCCCGATGAAATGGGCCGGGATCGCCGCCGGAGCCGGCTTCGGCCTCGGCATGATCGGCCGCATCGTGCAGTGGCGGAACAAACACCACCGCGCGATGCCGACGCTCGTCGTCATCGAGAGAAGTTGCTGAGGAGGCAGGCGAGAACAGGAAGGCCGAGCGCGAGCTCGGCCTTCTGGTTTCCGCGCGAGATCTGTTACGAGCCGACTCTGCCGCGCGCGTTCCGTCCATTTCCCTGTTTCATTTTGTTCACAATTCCCACCTAACTTTCGCATCCTCCATACGAATACTTTCGTAATTCGCACCTGGAGGATGTACGTATGAAGCGAGCGGCCCTCGGTCTTCTGATCGTTCTGTGCTTCGCCTGTTCCGTCATTGCTGCACCGGCGGAGCCGCCGCTGATGCTCGAACCGACCACCGCCCCCATTCAGATCGATGGCGATCTCTCCGATGCCGCATGGCAGTCGGCGCGCAAATACGAGGTCTGGTACGAAACCAATCCCGGCGACAACGTCGAGCCGCAGGTGAAGACCGTCGGCTACGTGACGTATGACAGCAAGTTCCTCTATTTCGGAATCGAGTCGTCCGATCCGGCGCCGAATGCGATCAGCGCTCCGTACGCCGATCACGATCAGATCAGCGGCAATACCGATGATTACGTCGGCGTGCTTCTCGACACGCGCAATGACGGGAAGACCGGCTATCTCTTTCTGCTCACCGCGCGCGGCGTGCAGTACGACGCCGTGACCGATGATGCGGGTTCGGGCGAAGACAACTCGCCCGATTTTTTCTGGGACTCGGCGGCGAAGATTCATTCGACCGGCTGGACCGCGGAGGCGCGCATTCCGTTTTCCTCCTTGCGCTATGACGGCGCGAGCCCCTCGCAATGGGGGCTCATGCTCTATCGCAATTACCCGCGCGACCGCCGCTATCAGATGTTCACGAACAAACTGCCGCGCGAGGTGAACTGCTTCGTCTGCAGCTGGGGCAAGGTCACAGGTCTGCACGATCTGCCGACCGGCGATCACATGGTGCTCGCACCGTATGTGACGGCCAATCAACTCGGCGAGCCGCGCGACGGCCTCGGCAGTGATTTCGTGAATCACCAGGTGGGCACCGACGCGGGGATGGATCTCAAGTGGAGCCCCACCGCCGACATGGCCATCGACGCGACGATCAATCCTGATTTTTCGCAGATCGAATCAGACGTGGCGGTGATTTCGACGAACGAACGATTCGCGATTTTCATCCCCGAGAAACGCCCCTTCTTTCTCGAAGGCATCGAGCTTTTCAGCACGCCGATTCAGGCGGTTTACACGCGCACTCTGACCTCTCCGCGCTGGGGCGCACGGACGACCGGCAAGACCGGACGGTACGCGTACACGCTGCTGGTCGCGCAGGATCGCGGCGGCGGGTCGGTGATCCTGCCGTCCGCGTTCGGCTCCGATTTCGCGGAGCAGGATTTCTCGTCCATTGCAGCCATTGCGCGCGTGCGCCGCGATTTTGGCCAGCGTTCCTTCGTCAGCTTCCTGAGCACGATTCGCGAGAGCGAAGGAGGCGCGCACAATCGCGTGCTCGGCCCCGATTTTCAATGGCGCATCGGCGACAACGACACCATCACCGGTCAATATCTCTACAGCAGCACCGAGACGCCCGAGCGTCCCGACCTCGCCGACGAATGGAACGGGCAGAAATTCTCCGGCCACGGCGCGAAGCTCTGGTATTCACATTCGAATGCGAAGCACGATTTCTATGTGCAGGGGAGCGATTACTCGAAGGAATTCCGCGCTGACAACGGCTTCGTGCCGCAGGTCGGCTGGCGCGGTGGATACATGGAAGGCGGCAAGACCTGGCGACCGACCGGATTCTTCAGCCGCGTGCGCCTCTTCAGTGAAAACGAATATCAGGAAACCCAGGACGGCGGCGGGCTGCTGTATCGCTACAACGCGATCGGTGTCGGCGCCGACGGCAAACGCCGTTCGTTCACCCGACTGTGGATCTCCAAGGAAGCGGTGGCCAATGCCGGCGAGGTATTCGACCGCCATCGCTTCAATTACCAGCTGCAATTCGCCGTCAATCGCTTCCTGAGTTACGTCAGTACGAATGGCTGGATCGGCGAAGAGGTGGATTTCGCGAATAACCGCCTCGGCCGCGGTGCGAACCTCAGCGCCAGCCTGCAGCTGCGCCCGAGCGAACATCTCGCCGTCAGTCTGACCAGCAGCATGCGCTGGCTGAACATCGAAGGCGATCGCCTCTTCACCTCGCAGGTGGAGCGCGTGCGCGCGACCTACACGTTCAATTCGCGCATGTTCCTCCGGGCCATCGTGCAGAACACGCGCACCAACCGCGATCGCAGCCTTTATGGCCCCGATACGGATCAACACAGCGGCGACCTGTCCTCCCAGGCGCTGTTCGCGTACAAGCTCAATTGGCAGACGGTCTTTTACGTCGGTTACAGCGATCTGCAGGAAGTGACCAACGAAGAAGGGGATTTCCTCCCCAGTAACAGACAGTTTTTCGCCAAGGTGAGCTACGCGTTCCAGAGGTGAGCTACCCTCACACCGCATTCAAAACGGATTCACGGAGAAACAGTCAGGATGAAAAAGAAATCGGCAGTGATCATGTCGGTCGTCTTCGCGCTCGGCATCAGCGTCGGCGCGGTGGCGGCGAAGAAGTTCGACGGCAGCACGGTCTATCGCGGCAAATCGAAAAAAGAAGCGGCCCAGAATCTCCTCGAGCTCGCGCGCAGACAGGCGGGCAAAGGAAGCTGGGAGCGGATCGGCGTCGGCCGCATCTACTACCTCGGCGGGATGAAGGCCGAAGGACAGGCGATCTTCGATGAAGTGACCTCCAGGAAACCCGAAGGCACCGACTGGTGGCGCATCGGCCGCGTCTACTGGGAAGCGGGCGAATGGGACAAAGCGCGCGAAGCCTTCGAGAAATCGCTCGCGAAAAACCCGAACGACGACAAAGGCCTGGCCGAGCTCGGCGCCTACTACCTGATCAAAGGCGACCGCGAGAAAGCCGAAGAGCTCTTCGACAAATCGATGTCGATCGAAAGCGGCGAGACCTGGAACACCGCAATGATGGCCGCCGGCTACCTCGGAGTGAAACCGCAGGAGTAAACGGGCGAGGGAACGTAGCGCCGGCTTCCAGCCGGCCGGATCGCGGGCTTCCAGCCCGCGGTGGATACGCCGGCAGGATGCCGGCGGCCCGGCCGGCAAGATGCCGGTGCTACGTTTCTCGGCGCTACGTTTTTCGGCACTGCGTTCGCGCGTTACAGGACGAGTTTTCTGGCGGCGCGGATGTCGTCGTCGAGGGGGCGGTCGTGGAACACGGGGGAGGCGACGGCGCGCACTTTCAGGTAGAGCTCGCGTGTTCCTTTGCCGAGTTGCGTGGCGATGTTGGCGGCGCGGTCTTTGACGGCATCTTCGAACTGTCGCGCCTGCGCTTCGGCGTGTTTGAGGTCGAGCAGTCGCGGGGCGGGTTGGTTCGGATCGTATTGAAAGACCGCGCGCCATTCGATGGCCTGGGCGGCGGCGAGGAGCTCGATGCCGAGGATCGACTGAACGTTCGCAAGCACGCTGCGCAGTTTGCGTGCGGCGTGCGTCGACATCGAGACGTGATCCTCCGAATTCGCGCCGGTCGGAATCGAATCGACTGAGGCGGGATGGGAAAGCACTTTGTTTTCCGAGACGATCGATGCCGCGGTGTACTGCAGGATCATGAGGCCCGAGTTCACGCCGGGGCGCGTCGTGAGATTCGCCGGCAATCCGCGGTTGTGATGGCCGTCGAGCATCAGCTGCGTGCGGCGTTCGCTGATGTTGCCGAGCTCCGCGATCGCGATCGTCAGAAAGTCGGCGGCGAGCGCGAGCGGCTGGCCGTGAAAGTTTCCGGCCGAGTAGGCGAAACGGCGGTCGCCGCGATACCACTCCGGCCAGTTGGCCTGGAACTGCAGATCGAACGGCTGGTCGTCTTCGGGAAAGAAGAGCGGATTGTCGGTGGCGGCGTTGATCTCGCGCTCGGCCGTCTGGCGGACGAAGCGCAGCGTGTCGCGCGAGGCACCGTGCACCTGCGGCGCGCAGCGGAGTGAATAGGCGTCCTGCACGGCGCCGGCGCGTTCGACGAGCCGCGAGCCCTGCACGTTTTCGCGCATGCGGCGCGCGCTTTCGATCTGCCCTTCGTGTCCGCGCTCGAGGTGAATCTTCTCGTCGAGCGCGCGCGTGCAGCCGACCATCGCCTCGAGCGACATCGTCGCTGCGGCGTCCGCGGTATCGACGAGCTTCTCCGCGTCGTACACCGCGAGCGCGAGCATCGCCGCGGAGAAGTTCGCGCCATTGACCAGCGCGAGCCCTTCCTTGAACGACGGCTTGATCGCGTTCGCATCGAAGCCGAGGAGCGTGGGAAGCTCGGTGGCGGAACGGAGCGTCCGGTCGTCGAGCAGATAGAAACGGCCCGCGCCGAGGAGCGTGGCGAAGAGGTGTGAGAGCGGGCAGAGATCGCCGCTGGCGCCGACCGAGCCGCGCAGCGGCACGAGCGGAATCACGCCGCGATTGAGCATCGCCTCGACCACTTCGACGAGGATGGCCCGCACGCCCGAGTGTCCTTTGAGAAACGCGTTCAGGCGCGTGACGAGCGC
Organism: Thermoanaerobaculia bacterium; assembly: GCA_036261885.1. GTDB lineage: Bacteria > Acidobacteriota > Thermoanaerobaculia > Gp7-AA8 > Gp7-AA8 > QHVT01. The sequence continues at coordinate 314,321 of DATAJY010000002.1, forward strand.
GCCGCGCACCACTTCGGCGGGAAAGTAATTCGAGAGATCGTCGGGATCGGAGTTGTCGCCCACGCCGACCGAATGCGACAGGAGCAGATTGCGCTGCAGCTGTTCGAGATCTTCGGGCGCGATCGGCTTGTCCTTGAACTCGCCGAAGCCGGTGGTGACGCCGTACTCGCTCGGCACGGCTTTCCCTTCACTCCACGCGGCGCGATAGTTTTCGACGACACGTGCGATGAGCGCTTCCGCGCGGGCGACGCGCGCGTGCGTGGCGGGATCGCGCGCGACGCGCACGTTCGCATCGCGTGCGATCTGCGCGAGCTGTTCGATCGTCAGCGAGTTTCCATCGAGAACGATCGTCGTCATTCGATCTCCGCGAGCATCTTCCGGATGCCTTCGACCAGTTCGGCGCGCGGGATCGTGACCTGACCGGCGCGCTGGGCGAGATACTCCTGGCGATCGGCGACCGGTTTCGCGCGCTCCCGTCCCGCGACCATGTCTTTCACGGTGACGATGCCCTGCTCCTTCTCGTTGGTGCCGTAGAGGATGGCCAGCGGGATGTCGTACTGGTCGGCGTATTTGAGCTGTTTGCCGGGGCCTTTCGCATTGCCGAGGTAGAGCTCCGTCGGAATGCCGGCGCGGCGCAACTCCCAGGTGATGGCGAGATAGTCTTCGCGCAGGCCTGCGTCCATGTTCGTGACCAGCACGCGCGCGGTGGACATGCGCGTCTTGATCTTGCCGAGGTGCGTCAGCGCGGCGAGGAGGCGATCGACGCCGATCGAGGCACCGACCGCGGGGATCGGCTGCCCGAGAAAGCGCATCACCAGATTGTCGTAACGGCCGCCGCCGAAGACGGAGCCGAACTGCGGGGCGTCGAGGAGGATCGCCTCGAAGACGGGGCCGGTGTAATACGCCAGTCCGCGGGCGATGGAGAGATCGAGCGAAACGCGGTCGTCTTCATAGCCGAGTGCATAGAGATGATTGGAAATGCGCTCGACGACGTCGATCTGCGGCAGCGCGTCTTCGACATTCGCGAAAAGGTCACGTAGTTGACCAACGACGCTGCGGCGGTCTCCGCGGATGTTCAGGAACTGCTCGATCTTCGCGACCTGCTCCGGCGAGAGGCCGACGCCGCGGATGATGTCGCCCGACTCGTCCTTGTAGCCCTGCATGAGCTCGCGCTTCACTTTCTCGAGGCCGACCTTGTCGAGCTTGTCGAGCACGCGGAAGACGTCGACGCCGTCTTCGGCGGAGATGCCGCCGTACGCGAGGAGGAGATTGAGCATGGCCCGCGACGAGAAACGGACCAGATACCGGCCGACGCCGAGTGCCGTCAGCGTGTCGCACATCCCGGCGATGATCTCGGTATCGGCGACTTCGCTCTCGACGCCGACGGAATCGAGATCGAACTGCGTGAACTCGCGATAGCGGCCTTTGTCGGGCTTGTCCGCGCGCCACACCGATGCGACCTGATAGCGGCGGAACGGCCGCGGCAGCTCCGGATACTGCGCGATTACGCGCGCGAGCGGCACGGTGAGATCGAAGCGGAGGCCGAGATCTTCCTTCTCGGGATTGGAGACGCGAAAGATCGACGACTGCGCCTCCTGCCCCGCGCTGCCGGAAAGGACGTCGAGAAACTCGACCGCCGGCGTCGACAAGGGAACGAAGCCATAGAGCTCATACACGCCCTTGATGGTGTCCACCATCTGCTGCCGGGCGAGCATCTGATCGGGAAGGAGATCGCGGAGGCCGCGAGAGAGGCGAGGGACGACGGTTTCAGCCATGTATTGGAGCCTTTCGGCTGGGCTGAGGAATTGAAAATTGAAAATTGAAAATTGAAAAAATGCCCGGCCGGCCGCGCGGTAAGTCTTTCAATTTTCAATTTTCAATTTTCAATTTCGCCCACCAGGGGGGAAATGGTACCGAGGGGCGGGTTCGAACCGCCGACCCCTGGATCCACAATCCAGTGCTCTAACCAGCTGAGCTACCTCGGCACGGGAGGCGAATGATAGCGACGTTCGCGCGGATTGCAAACCCCTCACGAATGGCGTCGCCGTTCCGAAGAACGCACGGTCGCGCTCGTGCATTTCTCTCAGGCGAAGACGATTTGAATCGGCAGGGTCGAGCGCTCGCGATCGACGGTCACCTGCGCGTAACGCCGCGTCCGCTCGCTGCTGTCCCGCGCCACGATCGTGAACGTGGCGCCGCGCAGTCCGAGCAGATCGTCGGGTGGGGTGTCCGCCGGTGTTCCGGCCGCGACGACGATCCGGCCCGCGCGGATGGTCGCGTGGCAGGCCCGCCATTCCGCGTGCGTCTGATCGTGAATGATCACGATGTCGTGAAGTTCGGGCATTGGTGAAGGGGGGGACAGTTCCCCGAAGCGCGACCGAGCATACGGGCAGGGCGTGAAAGACGCAGTTCGGTTTTGTACAAAAAGACGTCAATCCCGCGAGACGTATTCGCGGGTGCGCTCCAGATGCACCTTGATCGCGCGGCGATCGCGATCGATGAGCCCGAGCGTGCGGAACTTCTTGAGGAAGGCGGTGATGCGCGGGCGCGTGGTGCCGACGATCTGCGAGAGCTCTTCATGGGAGATCCGCTGATCGAGGCGCAGATACTCGCCGTCCGGTGCGCCGAGGCGCTGCGCGACTTCGAGCAGCACCTTCGCCAGACGCCGCTCCGACGGCATGGTCACGAGATCGAACACGGCGGTCTCACGCTCGGTCAGGCGAGACGAGAGATGACGCAGGAGCGCCGCGTTGGCGTCGACGCGTTCGACGGCGGCGAGGAAATTGCGGCGCGGGAGTCTGCGCACCACCGACTGCTGCATGGCCACGGCGTTTTCGATTCTCCGCTCGTGACCGTTGAAACACGATTCGCCGAACACCTCGCCGTCGGTATAGATGGCCAGCAGACAATCCTTCCCCGAGGCAGACGACATCGACAGCTTCACCTGACCTGACTCGATCAGGTACATCGCATCGTCTTCGTCCCCTGTCGCGTAAACCGGTTGTTGCGCTTCGACGCGCACGGGCGCGTCCTGAGTCAAGTCGCGGTCGAAAACGTCGCGAAGGGACGGTGCTTGCGCATGCGCGCGGCCGTCTTTGGAAGGCATTGGGTCAAAGGCGCAGCGATCGTAGAGAGCGGTGATTGCGGCGTCTGTTCAGAATTGGACACTGATCAGAGGCTGTCTCCGCGATCGGCTACGTCGCGAAGAAAGGGGCGCAATTTCTCGCGCAAACGCAGTGCGCAATGGAAGGCGCGCGGCATTGTGCGCATGCGAACGAGCGGTGCTCGATCGTGCACAGTGCATCGAGCGAAATCGCATGACGCGGCAGGCGCGGACGTATCCTGCGCACGCATTGACACGCGAAAAAAGAAGAATGGATCTACGGAAAGTGGACGGAGGAATTACGACGCGAGAAGCAGCACGTCCGCAAAAAAGTTTCGCGCGTCGGTCCATTTGCGCGCGACGGTGAATCCGGCGCCGGCGGCGAGTGCCGCGAGCGTCGCGTCGTCATGCTTCCACGAGCTCTCGGTGTGAATCGTTTCGCCTTCGGCGAAGTCGACGTCGAGATCGAGCGCGCCGATGCGCACCCGCTGCGCGCGTTGCGAGACGAGGTGCATCTCGATGCGGCCGAGCTCCTGGTCATAAAACGCGAGGTGGCGAAATGCGGCGATGTCGAAATGCGCGTCGAGCTCGCGATTCATCCGCGTCAGGAGATTGAGATTGAACGCGGCGGTGACGCCGAGCGCGTCGTCGTACGCCGGTTCGAGGATCGTTTTTTCTTTGCGCAGGTCGGCGCCGAGGAAGAGCGCGTCGCCCGGCTGCAGTGAGTCGCGGAGATCGCGCAGCATCGCGTGTGCGGCCTCGGGGTCGAGATTGCCGATCGTCGAGCCGAGGAAGAGCACCACCGTGCGTGCGCTGCCGGCCGGCAACATCGCCAGCGGAATCGACGGCCGGGCGAAATCGGAGACGACGCCGGTCACGCGAATGCGGGGATAGGCGAGCAGGAGCTCGCGTCCGACGCGCTCGATCATCGATGCGTCGACATCGACCGGCACGTATTCGAGGTCCTGCTGCCGCACGGTCAACTGATCGAGAAGGATGCGCGTCTTGCGCGCGGCTCCGCTGCCGAGCTCGACGAGGCGCACGTTCGTGCCGAGCTCGCGGGCGATGTCGCGCGTGTGCGTCGTCAGCACTTCGCCCTCCGCGCGCATGACGTAGTACTCCGGCAGAAAACAGATCGCGTCGAAGAGAGAGGAGCCGAGCTCGTCATAGAACCAGCGCGGCGGCAGCCACTTCTGCGGAGCAGTCAGACCGATGCGGACGTCGGCCGCAAAGTCATCGCGATGCGTCGCGGCTCGCAGAAGTTGGAAACGCGACTGAGGAGTGAACGGAATCGGAACCGCCGTCATGAGGTCACGAAATTGTAGCGCGACTAACTTACGGAACTTGCCGACCGTACAATGCGTCGTATTCCCCGGGACCAATCTTTATGAAAAACAAATGCGTCGCCGCGGTGGCTTCACTGTTCATCGCCGGTTGTTTTTCAGGAATCGCTGACGATGCCCCTCGCAAAGGCGACGAGCTGCGCGTCCGCCGCGATTCCTTCCATCACGAGATGATTCTTTCCGGCGAGCTGGAAGCGGCCCGCGGCGAGCTCCTCTCGGTTCCGCCGCTGCCGTCGTGGCAGACGGCCATCAAGACCATCGTCGAAGATGGTGCCACCGTGAAGGCGGGCGACTCGGTCGTGGAGCTCGACAACAGCGCGCTGACCTCGGATCTCGACTCGAAGCGGCAGAGCGCCATGCAGGCCGCGCAGGAGCTGCAGCAGCGCGAGGCGGAGTGGTCCGCCGATCTCGAACAGAAGCGGCTGGACGTCGAAAAGAAACGCGCCGACTACGACAAGGCCGTCATCGACGCGCGCACTCCGCGCGAACTGCTGTCCGGCCGCGCGTTCGAAGAGAAGCAGGGGGCGCTGCGCCGCACGCGCACGGAGCTCGAGAAAGCGCAGGATCTGCTGCGCTCGCGCGAGACCGCCATCTCCTCCGATCGGCAGAATCTGCTGCTCACGATCGAGAAGACAAAGCGCGAGATCTCGATCGCCGAGAACGCCATCGACGAGCTCGTGCTGCGCGCGCCGCGCGACGGCATCGTCGTGCTCAAGGATCATCAGTGGGAAGGGCGCAAGCTGCAGATCGGCGACACGGTTTGGGTCGGCATGCCGCTGGCTCTTTTGCCGGAGCTCGACTCGCTGCGCGTGACCGCGGCGCTGCCGGACGTCGATGACGGGAAGATCGCCGTCGGCATGCCGGTGACCGTGACGATGGACGGTTACGCCGGTCTGCAATTCAGCGGAAGGATTTCCTCGATCTCCGCCGTCGCGCAGGAAAGCCGCCGCATGTCGTTGCGACGGCAGTTCGAAGTGCTGGTGCAACTCGATCGTCTCGATCTCGAACGGATGCGGCCCGGCTTGTCGGCGCGCATCGTGGTGCATCGCGGCACGCAGCAGGCGGCCTTGCTCGCGCCGCGCGCCGCGCTCGATTTCTCGGCCGCGAAAGCGCGCGCGCGTCTGCACGACGGGTCGATGAAAGAGGTGCAGCTCGGCCCCTGCAACGCGCAGGACTGCGTCGTCCGCGGCGGTCTCGAAGAAGGGGAACGGCTCGCGCCGGTCGTCGAGCTGAATCGCGAGGTGAGCCGTGGCTAAGGCATTGCGGCTTCGCTATGCCATTCCGCTCGCGGCGGTGCTGCTGTTCGTGTTCGGAGGATGGACGCTGCGCAACAAGCTCGCCGCCGACCGGCAGGGCGAGTGGGTGCGCGCGAAACGCGCCGATCTCGTCACCGGCTTCGAAGTGACCGGCGTGCTCGCCTCGATGTCGTCGGCCAGCCTCGGGCCTCCGCAGCTCGACGACGTGTGGGAGTTCAAGATCGCGATGATGGCGCCGGAAGGCGCCGAGGTGAAGGCAGGGCAGCCGGTCGTCGGCTTCGACACGAGCGAACTGCAGCGGCGCCTCGAAGAAAAATCGGCGATCGCCGACGAGTCGCGCAAGCAGATCGAGAAGGAACGCAACGATCTCGCCCTCAACACGAAGAATGAGCGGCTGCAGCTCGCGGAAGCGGAAGCGCGTCTGCGCAAGGCGGCGCTGAAGCTCGAGGCACCGCCCGACGTGGCCGGCGTGAACGCGCACCAGACCACCGAGATCGAGCATGCGGTGGCCAGGCGCGAGGCCGAGGCCATTCGCCTGCGCGTCGAAGCGCTCGAACGCGCCGCACGCGCGCGCATCCTTCTGCTCGAGAGCCGCAAGAACGAGGCGGAATCGGTGGTGGCTTCGACGCAGAACGCGATCCGCCAGATGATGCGCACCGCGCCGCGCGACGGCACGATCGTCTACATCACCAACGGCCGCGGCGATAAGAAGAAGGTCGGCGACAGCACGTGGAAAGCGGAGCGCGTCATCGAGATCCCCGATCTCACGCGCATGAAAGCGGAAGGAGAGGTCGATGAAGTCGACGCCGGACGCGTGGTGGTCGGGCAGCGCGTGACGCTGCGTCTCGACGCACATCCCGACGACGAGTTCCACGGCACCATCACCTCCGCCGGCCGCACCGTGCAGCGCAAGCGCAACACGCAGGATCCGCTGAAAGTGCTCCGCGTCGACATCAAGCTCGACAAGACCGATCCGGTGAAGATGCGTCCGGGCATGCGCTTCCAGGGCACGATCGAGCTCGGTCGCGTGAAGAACGCGGTGATGATTCCGCGCGAAGCGGTGTTCCTCGGCGCGAAAGGTCCGTACGCAACGCGCCGCACCGCGCTGAGCGTCGAACAGGTGCCGCTGAAACTCGGCCGCGAGAACGACAAGTTCATCGAGGTAGTCGGCGGCATCGAGCCGGGCGATCGCGTGCTGGTGGCGAAAGAGAAGGAAGAGGAGACGAAGTCATGAGCGCTCGTCGCGACCTGCTCGCCTCGCTTCTCGTCGTGATCGCCTGCCTCGGCTGCAGCAGCGAATCGAACGACGTCGCTACATTCAAGGTCGAGCCGATCAATTTCACGCGCCGCGTCAGCGCGGAGGGAACGCTCAAGGCGACGAAGGCGACCACGGTCACCGCGCCGTTGAATGCCGAGCGTCCGCTGAAGGTCTCGTGGATCGTTCCGGACGGAACGCTGCTGAAGAAGGGCGACGTGATCGTCCGCTTCGACGCCACCGATTTCGAGAATCTGCTGCTGAACGGTCGTGAGGATCGCGCGGCAGCGAACAACAAGATGTCGAAGTCGACCGCGGAGTCGACGACGACGAAGCGGAACCTCGGCCGTGACGCGAAGCTCGCGCAATCGGAGCTCGAGGCAGCGACCCGCTTCAAGTTCGACGATGCGGAAGTCTTCTCGCGTTATGCGCGCATCGAAGCGGAGGTCGACACCGATCTCGCCTCGAATCGCAAGCGTCATGCGGAAGAGGTCCTCGGCATTCGCGACAAGCTCGCCACCGTCGATCGCGATCTGATCGGTATCGAGGATCGCAAGGCCGGCCTCAAGATCAAGCAGGCGGAGGACGGGCTGCAGGCGCTGCAGGTCGTGGCGCCGCACGACGGCATCCTCGTGCTGATGCGGAACTGGCGCGGCGACATGCCGCGCGTCGGGGACTCGATGTGGCGCGGCCAGCCGATCGGCGAGATTCCGGAGCTGCAGTCGATGAAGGCCGAGGTGTTCATCCTCGAAGCCGACGCCGCGGGACTCGCGGCCGATCAGAAGGCGACGGTGATGCTCGAAGCGGATGCGAGCCGCCGGTTCACCGGCAAGGTGAAATCGGTCGACAAGATCGCGCGGCCGCGCATCCCGCGCCAGCCGGTGCAGTACTTCGGCGCGACGGTGGAGCTCGAAAAGAGCGATCCGAAATTGATGAAGCCGGGCGCGCGCGTGCGGGCAACGCTCGAAGTCGAGAATCAATCGAACGCCTTCGCCATCCCGCGCCAGGCGCTCTTCGAAAAAGAAGGGAAGAAGCTCGTCTATCGCAAGAACGGAAAGGGCTTCGAGCCGGTGGAAGTGACGATCGGCTCCGGCAGCGCCGGACGGGTGGTGGTGACGAAGGGAATCGCGAAAGGCGATGAGATCGCGCTCGAAGATCCGACGACCGAGGGCGAGAAGACGGAGTCGCAGTCATGAATCTCGTCAGTCGTCAGAACACGGAGACGTTTGCGACCGCGCTCGGCAATCTCAATCGACACAAGCTCCGCACGTCGCTGACGATGCTGGGCATGGTCTTCGGCGTCGGCGCGGTGATCGCGATGCTGTCGATCGGCGCGGGGGCGGAGAAGAAGGCGCTCGAAGCGATCGGCCGTCTCGGCTTGCGCAATGTGATCGTGCGCGCGAAAGCGGTGAAGCCGGAAGACCGGCAGGAACTGCGCAAGAAATCCCTCGGCGTCTCGCTGCGGGACGGCGAGGCGATCGTCGAAGCGGTGCCGAACGTCGAGCGCGTGCTGCCGCGCGTGGAAGTGAAGCCGTACAAGATCATGGCCGCGGGCGCGAAAACGAAAGGGAAGGTCTTCGGCGTGTCGTGGCAGTACCGCAACGTGGCGAACGTCGGGCTGGCCGAGGGACGCTTCTTCGATGCGCGCGATGAGCATGAGCACGCGCAGGTCGCGGTCATCGGCGCCGAAGTGCGGCGCAATCTCTTCGGCTACGGGCCGGTGATCGGCAAACAGCTGAAGGTCAATGAAGTGTGGCTGGAGGTCGTCGGCGTGCTCGCGGCCGATCCCGCCTCGAGCTCGTCGGCACAGGACGCGGTGACGGCGCAATCGACGGCGAAGGAAATCTGGATTCCGGTCAGCACGGCCATGCGCAAATTCGATCGCGATCCGCTCGATGCGCCGGTCGACGAGCTGCTGGTGACGGTGAAGGAGGGAGTCTCGACGCGCCGAACCGCGCAGGTGATCGAGCCGCTGCTGCAGCGACTGCACGGCGGAGCCGATGACTACGAGGTGGTCGTGCCGGAGGCGCTTCTCGAACAGAGCCGGCAGACGCAGCGCATCTTCAACATCGTGATGGGCTCGATCGCCGGCATCTCGCTGCTGGTCGGCGGCATCGGCATCATGAACATCATGCTCGCAAGCGTACTGGAGCGCACACGCGAGATCGGCGTACGCCGCGCCATCGGCGCGACGCGAAAAGACATCCGCTCGCAATTCGTGGTGGAGTCCTTCGCGATCAGCCTGATCGGCGGCATCTCCGGCATCGTCATCGGCATCGTCCTCGCACGCGTCGTCGCCGCCTATGCCGGCTGGCCCACCGTGATCACGATCTGGTCACTGATCCTCTCGACCGGCGTATCGATCTCGGTAGGACTGGTCTCCGGCATCTACCCCGCCGCACGCGCCGCGGAACTGAACCCGGTCGAAGCGCTGCGATACGAGTAGTGGCCTGTGTCATCCCGACCGAGCGGAGGGATCCCCCGCCGACGGAGCGCGTGTCGTGCAGGCGGAGGGGATCCCGTGCTGACGCACGGGATGACACAGAGGGCGGACGCGTCGTGGCTGTCGGGGAGGGGGTCCCTCCACTCGCTGCGCTCGGTCGGGATGACACTGAAGGACGCGTGTACTCTCGCCGTGTCATCCCGTGCCGCGAAGACGGCACGGGATCCCCTGCCGACGAAGCGTGTGTCGTGCAGGCGGAGGGGATCCCGTGCGGACGCACGGGATGACACTGAGGGCGGAACGCGTCGTGGCTGTCGGGGAGGGGGTCCCTCCACTCGCTGCGCTCGGTCGGGATGACACTGAAGGACGCGTGTACTCCCGCCGTGTCATCCCGTGCCGCGAAGACGGCACGGGATCCCCTGCCTGCGAACCCCCCTCCCGAGCCCGATGCGCCACCACTCGTCCTCATTTTTGTCACGCGCGCAACCTTTGCGGCGCGGTAACGTTCGCATCGTTTATGCGAAGAGCACGATTGTTTCTGCCGCTGCTGTTGCTCGTGGGGGTTGCTGCGAATGCGGCTACCGCGTTTCCGCCGATTGCGTACAAGCATCGGGTGTTACCGAATGGGCTCGAGGTGTATACGGTGCAGGATCGGTCTGCGCCGACGGTTGCGATTCATGTCTGGTACAAGGTCGGGTCGAAGAACGATCCCGACGGGCGGAGCGGCTTCGCGCATCTCTTCGAGCACATGATGTTCAAGAGCACGAAGAACATGCCGTCGGAGATGATGGATCGTCTGACCGAGGATGTCGGCGGGTTCAACAACGCCACCACCTTCGACGATGCCACCGCGTACTACGAGGTCGTGCCGTCGAATTACCTCGAGACGCTGCTGTGGGCGGAGGCGGATCGTCTCGGGACGCTCAATGTCGACGATGCGAACTTCAAGTCCGAGCGCGACGTCGTGAAGGAGGAGTTCCGCTTCCGCATTCTCGCGCCGCCGTATGGGCGGATGTTCTATGCGCTGACGAAACACTCGTACGCGAAACATCCATACAAGCGCCCCGGCATCGGCAGCATCGAAGAGCTCGACGCCTCGACGCTCGAAGACGTGCAGGCGTTCCATCGCACGTTCTACCGTCCCGACAATGCCATCCTCATCGTGGCCGGCGACTTCGAGCAGGAACAGGCGGACGCTTGGATCGACAAGTACTTCACGCCGATCGCCAAACCGGCGACGGAGATTCCGCGCGTCACCATCCAGGAGCCTGCGCGCGAGGCGGAGCAGCGCGTCACCGAATACGCGCCGAACGTGCCGCTGCCGGCCGTCGCGTTCTCGTGGCTCGTGCCTGCCGCGTCGCATCCCGACGCCGTGCCGCTGCAGATCGTCTCGACGCTTCTCGGCGAAGGCGAGTCCTCGCGGCTGAATGAAAAGCTCGTGCGCGGCGAGATCGCGCAGGAGATCTATACCGAATCGGACACGCGCGAAGACCTCGGCATCTTCATCGTCTTCTCGATCATGGGCAGCGAACACAAACCGGAAGAAGCGGAGAAGGTGATTCGCGCGGAGCTCGCGTCGCTGGCGGAGAAGGGTCCGACGGCGGCGGAGCTGGAGAAAGCCAAGAACCTCGTCATCACCGGCGCGTTGCGCGAGCGGGAGACGAGCAACGGGAAGGGCTTCACGCTCGGCGAGTCGATCGTGCTCTATCGCGACGCCGACTTCGTGAACACCGGCCTCACGAAACTGCAGGCCATCACTCCCGCCGACGTGCAGCGCGTGGTGAAGAAATATCTGCTCGAAGGGAAACCGCTGGTGCTGACCTATTTCGATGAATCGGCGAAAACGCCGAAAGGTGGTGCAGAGTGAAGCGCTCGATCGCCGCGTTCCTGATCGCACTGCCGATCTTCGCGCAGTCGACGCCGCCCGCTCCGGCCGCGCCGCGGGAAACGAAAGTTCCGCAGCCGGCGGAGAAGACGCTCGACAACGGATTGCGCGTGATCGTCGTTTCGAAACACAACATTCCGCTCGTCGCCGCGCGCCTGATGGTGAAAGCGGGCGGCGCGATGGACGCGAAAGGACGCGATGGGCTCGCGTCGCTGACCTCGACGGTGCTCACCACCGGCACGAAGACCAAGAGCGCAGAACAGATCGCGCGCGGCGTGGAAGCGCTCGGCGCGATGATGGATGCCGACGCCGGCTGGGACAACAGCACGATCGATCTGTCGGTGATGTCGTCGAACCTGCCGAAGGCGATGGAGTACATGGCCGACGTGGCGCGCAATGCGACGTTCGTGAAGGACGAGTTCGAGCGCGAGCGCGCGCAGGCGATCGATGCGCTGCAGGTGAATCTGCGCCAGCCGCGTACGGTCGCCGGTGCGGTCGCCTCGCGGTTGATCTTCGGCGATGCGCCGTACGGCCACACGCTGGAAGGGACGCCGCAGACGCTCGAGGCGATCAAGCGCGAGGATCTGGTGAAGTTTCACGCCGCGAACTACCGGCCCGACAACGCGGTGCTGGTGCTTGCGGGAGACATCAAGGCGGAGGAAGCGTTCAAGCTCGCGCAGTCGCTGTTCGGCTCGTGGAAGGGGAGCGGTCCGAAGCCGGCCGCGGCCACCGCATCATCGAAGCCCGCGAAGGCGCGCGTGGTGGTGATCGACATGCCGGACGCAGGTCAGGCCGCGGTGTCGGTCGGACGGCAGGGCATTCGCCGCACCGATCCCGCGTATCTGCGCGCGCTGGTCGCGAACTCGGTTCTCGGCGGCGGTTACTCGGCGCGTCTGAATCAGGAGATTCGCATCAAGCGCGGTCTGTCGTACGGCGCCGGTTCGTCCTTCGCGCCGCGCGCGCAGGTCGGACCGTTCGTCGCGCGCACCGAGACGAAGAATGAATCGGCCGCGGACGTGGCCGGAATCATCGTCGACGAGATGGGCCGCCTTTCGACTTCGGATGTCCCCGAGGCCGAGCTCGTGCCGCGCAAAGCCGTGCTGATCGGCGAGTTCGGACAGTCGCTCGAAACGACGAGCGGGATCGTCGACCAGATCTCCGCACTCGCTCTGCACGATCTGCCGCTCTCCAACATCAACGCGTACGTGCCGGGCGTGCAGGCCGTGACCGCCGAAGACGTGCGCAAGTTCGCGACCTCGAATGTCGGCAGCGACATGAACGTGGTGGTCGTCGGCGATGCCTCGAAATTTCTCGAGCCGCTGCAGAAGCGTTTCGGCGAGGTCGAGGTGATCAAGTTCGACGAGCTCGATTTGAACTCGGCCACGTTGCGGGTGAGAAAAGCGAAGCAGTAGAAACAGGCGACGTGGCGTACGTTGCGTGCGTAGCGCCGGCATCTTGCCGGCCGGATCGCCGGCATCCTGCCGGTGCCGCAAGGGCGGGCTGGAAGCCCGCGGTCCGGCCGGCTGGAAGCCGGCGCTACGCATCTCCTCACTTCACTCCGCGTCTCGTCACGAGATAAGTCGCGAAACTCCCGAGCCAGTGGCCGCCTTCGTAGTGCTCGCCGGTCACCGATTTCAGCCCCGCCTCCGCATGCGCTTTCGACGCCGCTCGCAAGGACGCGACGCGTTTGTCGTTCGTCGGCAAGCCGGACGCGATGCCGTCGAGCATCCAGGCACGGCTCAGATTCAAGCCATCGAGGTGCGCGAGTTTCGGATCGCTTGGGTCGGTGACGACAGCCGGTGTGAGCGTCATCGCCGGCATGAATCTCGTCAGCCACGCGGCGTACTCGTTCGCCGGGAGCACGCGGCGCATGAGATCGGCCTCGGCCAGACACGGCGAGAGAAAATCTTCACCCGACGGCTCGTACGCGAGCGGGCAGTTGCGGTCGTTCGTGTAGAAGGCGCGAGCGCGCTCGCGCACGAGTTTCGCGAGCTCTTCGCCGCCGGCCTTCGAATCGAGAATCAGGCCGAGTGCGAACGCCGTCTGGCTGTGCTCTCCGGAGCGCACCGGATGAGAGAGCTTCGGCAGCCACGTCTTCAGTCGATCGACGGCCGCCGCTTCGAGCGGCTCGAGCACGCGGTACAGCGGATCGTTCGTTTCGCGCAGTTCGCCGCTCAGTTGGACGAGCCACGCCAGGCCGTAGGGTCGCTCGAAGCTCGCGCGTCCCGGGCCGCTCAGGTACGCGACCTCGGCGGCGATGTGTTCGGTGGTGATGCTCTCTTCGAGCGCCGCGCGCGCTTTCGTGGCGAAGGGCGCATCGGGATGCAGGCGGGCGAGGCGCGCGAGCAGCCAGTGTCCATGCACCGAGGAGTGCCAGTCGTAGCAGCCGTAGAACGCCGGCGTCAGTTCGCGCGGCGGCCTGGCATCCGCGTCGGACTGCATGTTGTGCGCAATCTTGTTCGGATACTCCTTGTGCACGCACGCGAGCGCGAGGTTCGCGAAGCGCTCCGCGGCCTGCGGATCGAGCGAGAGTGTGGACGCAAGGACGAGCGACGCGAGCATGCGCGCGAGTTTACCCGCACGCGCTGCTAGCGCATCTGCATCACGATCCAGATCACCAGCGCGATCGCGATCACCACGACGATGGCGATCGTGACGCCGCTGCTGCGGGTCGAGCTCGAGCTCACGGTTTCATAGACGACACGCCGTTCGACGTTGTCTTCGTTGTCAGGTTCCGGCATGTTCAGCGTTCTCAGCAACAGCCGTACCACTGGCCAGCCGCTTCGACGTCGTGACGAAAATCGGGATCGCCAGACACGACAGCACCGCCGCCACGGCGAAGGCGGTGCCGAGCGACGTTCGTTCTCCGATCAGCCCGATCACGAACGAGCCGAGGCCGATGCCGGTATCGAACGCGAGGATGACGCTGCCGAACGTGCGTCCGCGTCTGGCGTCGTCGGTGTGCGTGACGACGAAGGTCATGAACGCGGGGAACGACGCGCCGAGGCCGATGCCGAAGAGGATCGCCGCTCCGATCATCTGCCCGCGCGTCGCGGCGATGGAAAGCAGGCCGAACGCGAGCGGCATGGCCACGAACGCGGGATAGAGGAGCACTTTCGGTCCGAAGCGGTCACCGATGCGCGAGGTCAGCACGCGCACCGCGACGATGGTGATGGCGAAGACGGTGAAGAAGAGCGATTCGGGCTGAATGCCGCGCTCTTTCGAGAGCAGCGCCACGTAGCTGGTGATGCCGCCGTAGCCGAACGACACCACCGAGAACGAGATCGACGTGCGAATGACCTGCGGGTCCCACAGCTCGGCCACGCGCGGAAACTTCGCGACGTCGTTCGTCGTGGTGCCGCCGGGGATGCGCGAGCCCCACACCGCCATGATCGCGGAGAGGATCGCGATCTCGACACACAACGCGAGCCAGCCGAACTCATACACGTACAACCCGATGGCCGGAGCGATGGCAATGGCCGCGGTCGGCGCGAGTCCCCAGTAGCCGAGGCCCTCGGTGCGCCGCGAGGCCGGGATGAAGTCGGTCATGATCGCGCTGGCCGACGAGAGGATGCCGGACCAGATCGCGCCATGAATCACGCCGATCACGAGCACGACCGGCAGCCACGGCACGACGCCGTACAGCAGCGAGAAGACGATGAACAACAGCGAGGCGAGGACGAGCATCCGTCGCCGGCCGATGTGATCGGCGATCGTGCCGGTGATCGGGGCCGCAAACGCCGACGCGAACGTGTAGACGAAGAGGAACATCCCGGCCGTCGCCTTCGAGCCGCCGAGGTCCACCATCCGCATCGGAATGACCGGGAGGAGCTGAAAGGCGGAGAAGAACGTGCCGAACTGAAAGAGCCAGAGGGAAGCGAAGCGCCGGGTGAAGAGACGTTCGGTGGGCAAGCGGTGGGGATTGTAGCGGTTGGCTCGCGCGTTACGGTGGCGCGATGAAGGTGAAACGCGCAGCGAAGTATGGGTTCTGTTCGGGCGTCCGCATTGCCGATCTGAAGGTGAAGCGCTTCGCCGCCGGCGGCGGCAAGGCCGCGATCCTGGGGCAGGTCGTGCACAACGAGCGCGTGGTCGAGGAGATGGAAAAGCTCGGCGTGCGCACGGTCCACGAAATCGCGCGGGTCGAAGAGCCGACCATCGTCTTCTCCGCGCACGGAGTTCCCCCCTCGTTTCACACCGCAGCGAAGGAGCAGGGGCTGAACGTCCTCGATACGACCTGCAAGTTCGTCTACGACATTCACCGCGAATCGAAGCAGGCCCTCGTGGCCGGCTATCACCTCGTCTTCATCGGTGATCCGAAACATCGCGAGGTCATCGGTTACACGAACGACCTCGACCCGTCGACGTATCACATCGTCTCGCGCATCGAAGAAGCGGAGCAGATCGACTGGTCGCCATACGACGCGATCAAGATCTTCTACCAGACGACGCTCAACGCCGAAGAGTTCGAAGACGTCGTGCGCACGATCGAGCGTCGCGCGCACGGGGTGGAGCGCGGGGACACGATCTGCTACGCGACGAAAGAGAATCAGGACGCCGCGCGCGTGCTCGCGCTCGATCCCGACATCGATGTGATCATCGTCATCGGCGGCAAGAAGAGCGCGAACACGAAGCACCTGTGGGAGATCTGCCGCGAGACGAAGCCGGCGTATCTGATTCAGGGCGCGTCGGATCTCGATCGCTCATGGTTCGCCGGCGCGCGGACGATCGGTCTCACCGCCGGATCGTCGACGCCGGACTACGTGATCGACGAGGTCGAACAGGCGCTGCTCGCGGTGTAACCGTACAATCCGGGCATGCGCAGGCCGCACGCGGCGGCAGTACTCGCCCTCATCGTCTCCACCATTCTTTCGGCGCAGCAATCGCCGGTCACCGAAATCGTGAACGTCACGGCGATCGAATTGTCGGTCGACGTGCGCGATCGCAACGGCAACGTTCCTCACGATCTGAAGCCGGATGATTTCGTCGTCCTCGAGAACGGGGTCGAGCGTGCGGTCACCGCGGTCGAATACGAACGGGCGCCACGACTCGCCGGTACGGTCGAAGGAGAAGCCGCGCCGGCCGCGGCTCCTGCAGAGCCGGTCGATCGCAACGTCGTGATCTACGTCGATCTCGAGTTGTCGAATCACGCGACGATGCTCGATGCACTCCGCGGCCTCGCGAAGCAGGCCGCGCACGTCACATCCCTCGGCGCGGTGGACATCGTGATTACGAACCCCGAGATGCTGTGGCTCGCGCGCGGCATCACCGATCCGCAGGCGCTCGCGACGGAGCTGCAGAAGGTCGAGACGCTGCCGGCCCACGATCGCCTCACCGAACATCGACGCTCGGTGCTGAGCGAAATGCAGATGCGCACGCCGCCGGGCGCGCCGCTGAAGATGAAGATCTATGAAACGCGGCGGGCCATCGGCGCGGAAGAAGAGATCGTGACGCGCTTTCATCATCGGATGACGCGCGTCGTGAGCGCGGTGCCGCGGCGTTCGCTGAATGCGATGTTCCTCATCTCCGACGGCTTCGATCTCGATCCGATGGAGTTCTATACCGAGTTCGTCGAAGAGCCCGAGCAGATCATGCATCTGCGCAATGCGTGGGCGGCGAAAACGGGGCGGCTGCACGACGAGCTCGCGCGCTCGCTCGCGTCCGCCGGCTGGACCATCACCTCGCTCAGCGGCGGCATGATCGCCGACTTCCGCGGCGCGGCGGCGGAGAGCGGGAGCGGCAAGTTGTCGGCGTTCGTGCAGAACCTGGCCGGCTCCGCGCCGAACTTCATGGGCCATCGTCGCGACGCGTTGCTCGCGCTCGCCGATGCGACCGGCGGACGGCTCGCCAGCGCGCCGCCGGAGTTCGCCGATGCGATTGCCGCGATGGGCGATCGCGTACGCATCACGTATCAGGTGCCGCGCGTGCCCGATGCGAAGCCGCGCAGGATCGAAGTGCGGATGCGGCGCGAAGGGCTCGCGGCCTCGACGACGCGCTGGGTCTCGTCGTCGACTCCCGAGGTCACGGCATCGGCGCGCGCACTCGAACAGCTGCGCGGCAGCGGCAAAGGCGAGCTGCCGGTGGCCGCGCGCATTCAGCTCGACGCGAATGCCGATCGCCGCAAACGTGCCGCGGCGTCGCTGGAAGTGCGGATGGGACTCGAGCCGCTCGGCACATTGCGCCAGCAGCTCGACGGCGCGACCGTGCGCGTGACGATCGCGGTCGAGAGCGAGCGCGCACCGTCGAACGTGCTGCATCAGACGATCGACAACTACGATCTGACGAAACTGCAGCGCATCCTCTTCACCGCGCCGATGAACCTCGATCCCGATGTGCGCCGCATTGCCGTCGTGATGGAAGAGTTGTCGAGCGGGATGTGGGGAGGGACGTCCGTCGAACTGCCGGCCGCCGGACGCGAAAAGACGTTCGCCTCGAGCAACTGGGACGAGGCGAAGACGACGCTCGCCGCCGAAAACGAGCCGCAGGAGTCCGATGGAATCGCCTGGATGTCATGGGACGACGCACTCACGCGTGCGACGGCCGAGCACAAGCTGATCTTCATCAAGATCGACTTTCCGGCGGTCTGCTTCGGATGTGAAGCGCCGAATCCGCGTGTCTATCGCCATCCGATGTTTCGCCGCCAGCTCGAAACGACGTTCGTGCCGGTGCGCGTCGGTCGCAATCAGGCGAAGAAGATCGGTCTGACGCGCTACGCCGGCATCGCCGATCCGTGGGGACGCATCCGCTATCAATGGGAGCCGAAGACGGCGGTGGAGCTGGCGACGCGACTTTCGAACGTGGCGCCGTACGCCGCCTCGCTGATCGACGCCGGTGCGACGCAGAACACGAATCCCGAATCCGCGCCGGCGCAGTTTGCGATTGCGTATGCGTATCTGCAGACCGATCTCGAGTTTGCCGCCGAGGCGTACACGAAGGCTCGCGAGCTGGCGGCAAAGGAAGGTGACGAGGTGCTTCGGGAGCGCGCCGAAACGCATCTGGCGCTCGTCGATGCGCGCGCCGATCGCCGCGACAAGGCGAAGGAAGCGCTCGAGCGGATCATCGCCACCGCGAAGACCGACGTGAACATCGCCGAAGCGCTGCTGGTTCTCGGTCATCTCCGCAAGCTCGAAGGCGATGCCGTCGGTGCGGCCGATGCGTTCAGCAGGGCGGCCACGCGCGCGCCGAAGGGCTCGGAGCTGCAGCTGGCGGCGCTCGCGCAGACCGGCAAGGACTTCGCGCCGGTGGTGATGGGCAGCGACGGCGCGACGCGGCTGCTCAAGCCGATTCAGCTCATCCGGCCGCGCGGTGCGGTCATCGCCGGACGCGTACAGTTGCAGACGCTCGTGCGGGACGCGCGCGTCGATCGCGTGCGCTTCTATCTCGACGATCGCCTCATCGAGACGGATACGAAGCCGCCGTTCACCGCGACCGTGGAGCTCGAAGCGACGCCGCGGCCGCACACGTTCCGCATCGAGGCCGACGGCCGCGATCGCAAGCTCCTCGGCGACGACACGCTCCGCGTCAACGAACGCCACGACGAACTGGTGATGAAGATCGTCACGCCGCGCGGCGGAGCGGCGAGCGGAAAGACGCGCGTCGAGCTCGACGTGCAGCGGCCTCCGCAGGTCGCGCTCGACCGCATCGATCTTTACTGGAACGAATCGAAGCTCGGAACGCTGCGGCAACCGCCATTCGTCGCGAACGTCACCTTCTCCGGCAGGCCGGGTTACGTCCGCGCCGTGGCGGTGCTCAGCGACGGCCGCACCGCCGAAGATGTGGTGACGCTGAACAGCGCCGGCTACGCCGAGGCGATCGACGTCGCGGTCGCGGAGCTCTATGCGCGCGTCGTCGCGGGAGAAGGAAAGGGAAAAGGGAAGCCGATCACCACGCTGACGAAAGACGACTTCACCGTGCTCGACAACGGCGTGAAGCAGGAGCTCGTGCGCGCGGAGTATCTCGATCGTCCGCCGCTGCTCATCGGCGTGGCGCTCGACCGCTCTCCGAGCATGAACGAAAAGATCCTCGACGTGCATGCGACGGCCCAGGACTTCCTGCGCAATGCGTTCGCCTCCGATGCGCGCGCGTTCGTGGTCGGCTTCGATGAAGCGCCGCAGCTCGTTCATGAAACGACGAGCGACCTCGATGCGCTGACGCGGCGGATCGACGAGATGCGTTCGATGGGGCGAAGCACGGCGCTCTTCGATGCGCTCATGTTCGCGCTGCTCCAGTTCGAAGGGACGTCCGGGAAGAAAGCGCTGGTGATCGTCTCGGACGGCGATGATCTCTCGAGCCGCTACACGGCGCGCGAGGTGGCCGACTTCGCGCGCGAGTCGGGCGTGACGCTCTATCCGATCATCTTCAGTCCCAGTCTCACCATTCTCCGTCCGATCGCGGCGATGGCCGCACGCAGCGGCGGCAAAGTCTTCCCAGTGCGCAGCGCCAGCAATCTCGACGCGATCTATCGCGAGATCGAAGAGCAGCTCGGCGGCCAGTATCTCCTCGCCATCGCGCCGAAAGGCGACGGCAAATCCGGCGAGCACCGCTCCGTCGACGTGAAGGTGAACGTGAAGGGAGCCGCCGTGCAGGCGACGCCGGGCTATCAGCGGAAGTAGCGAGCCGGCCCCATCCATGCGATGATGCGCCCGCTTTTCGGGCGTTTTCGGCCGTTTTTCGACGATTCGCGAAACGAATATCCCTCCTGAAACGTCTGTTGAATGACAGGCCCATGAAACTGATTCGGCACACAGCAGTCGCTCTGGCGCTCACGTTCGCGGCGATCGCGGCGTCGGCGTCGGATCTCAACTGCAAGGGAGCGGCGCCGCTCGAATCGAACGTCGAGGAGTTTCGCTACTCGTGGCGGCTGCGCGGTGGCGTTCGCTTCATCGCCGGCCTGATGTTTCCGACCACCGGCGTCGGCAATCTCCGCGTCGAATATCCGACCGCGAGCGACCGCTCGATTCACAGCGAGCTGCTGATCACCGCGCCGAACGGCAAGCGCGGCGGCTATTACGCGTACGAGTCGCAGATGGACGCGACCGGCGCGAAAACGCTGATGACGTATCACGGCTACGCGTGGGGAAAGAAGTCGCGCACCGAGCGGACGATCTTCGACTACGTGAAGCGGCTGGCGCGCATTCGCAAGCAGACGCCGGAAGAGACCGAGAACCGCGTGAAGAAGCTGCCGGAAACGGATGAAGAGATGCGCGACATCCTCACCGCCATCCATTTCCTGCGGCAGAACGCGCCGACCATCACGAAGCCGATGGAGACGACGATCTACTCCGACGGCAAGGAGTATCCGGTGATCTTCAAGCCGGGCGAGCGGCGCACGTTCGTGATCTCCGGCCAGACCACCGCCGCACGTGGCTTCGAGATCGTCGACGCCCCGGGCGGCAAGAAATGGCCCGGCGGCGTGAAGGTGTGGCTGTCGGATGATGACCGCCGCATCCCGTTTCGCATCGAGATTCAGCAGAGCGTCGCCTCGCTGCAACTCGATCTGCAGAGCGTCGAGGCGTGCGCGTTTCTGGTCGCCTCGAAAGGCTGAGGTTTTCTCTTCCGACGGAGCGGCTCCCGTGCAACTGAAGGGGATCCCGTGCTGACGCACGGGATGACACACGTCGGTGACGCCGAGCCCTTTGCCGTCACGACGACCGCACCGACTCACCAACCGCACGTGCCGCAGCGAAGCAACCAGCGCAGCCCGCCGTGCGGGCCGGCTCACACGCGCGCGCTGGAGGACTCGTCGATCGGCGTTCCGAGCCCGCAGAACAGCCCCACCATGTCGAGGAACTGCGCGACGTCGATCGGCTTCTGCAGAACGACGGCGGGATTGAGCGCTTCATCGGCCGGTTCGAGCTCGTAGCCGGTGATGATGATGACCGGTGAGTCGCGGCGGATGCCGCGGAACCAGCGCAGCCACTGCCGGCCATCCATGCGCGGCATCGACAGATCGAGGATCACCAGCTGGATGTCGGGATTGCTCTCGACCAGCGGAATCGCATCCTGACCGTCGAAGGCGATGAGCACCTCGAAGCCGTAGGGGGTGAGCAGATCACGATAGTAGCCAACGATCTTCTGATCGTCATCGATGACGAGCAGCTTGCGCAATTTCAGCGGGGTTCGGCGGGCTCGAATCAATGATCCACTCCAGTTCTCTTGCGAAATCCGAGGCGGACGCTGCAAAGCGCGCGCCGATCATCGTGTCTCGCGCATCGGCGGTACGACGTCCGTCGGTACGCGGGTCTGCAGCGGCTCCGTCTCCCGAGCGAGCAGACGAAATCGCGCCGGGTCATAGCGTAACGCCAGAAGCCGTCCTTTGTGCACCACCGTCTCGCGCGGCAGCTCGACGCGCAGCGTGATGCCGCCGCTGAGCACCCCGGTGGCGATCCAGCGCCCATCGGCGAATCCCGCTTCCTCGACGCCGAAGACAAAATCGGAATCTTCTCCCGGCTTCGCGGCAAAAAAATCCGAAGGGCGCACGAGGGCGACGCCGCTGCCTTGAAACGGCGGCGCATCGAGGAGCCACGAACCGATCACCGAGTCGACCTCGTGGCCGCGAATCGTGATCGGAATGAGGTCGACCTCGCCCGTAGCGAGCGCGGCCGCGTCGGCGTCAGGCCGCGCGAACACTTCGGCCGGCGTACCGCTCTGCACGAGCTGCCCGCGATCGAGCACGATCACGGTATCCGCAACCGCGAGCTCTTCGCGCGAGGCCGGTGCGGTGAGGACGGTCGTGCCGTGAACGCGCAGCATGCGAAAGAACGCATCGGCGAGCCCGGCGCGCGCAGACGGGCTCACGCCTTCGAGCAGGCGATCGGCGAGCAGCACCGCGGGACGCAGTAACTCGATCCGCGCCAGCAGCACGCGCGTTCGCTCGGTCGAAGAGAGCGTCGAGATGCGGCGCTCGAGAAGCGGCGCGAGCTCCCACGTCTCGGCGGCGAGCACGTACTCGCGATGCCGGTCTTCACGATCGAGCTTGCGCGTGCGGACCGCGGCCACGAGCGCATGCTGCACGCTCCAGCGTTGCGGCACGTCGAGCTCGGAGGTGGTGAAGAGGAGCGGACGGTTGGCGCGTTTGAGATCGTTGATCCGGCGCTGCCCGAGAATGACGTCGCCGCCCGATGGATGCAGCGCGCCGGCGATGACGCGCAGCAGCGTCGAGGCGCCGCACGCCGGCGGCCCGATGAGCGCGCTGTGCGTGTTGCGCGGCACCGTGAAGGTGATGTCGGCGAGCGCGAATCCGCGATCGTGGCGAAACGCGAGATTGCGCAGAACGACATCGAGCACGAACGGATTGTAGGAGGAACGGCGAGATCCGCGCCGCGCCTACGGCCGCGGTCTTCGCGGCGGCGGGCCGTTCTCGCGCATCTCCTGGCGATTCCCGCGGCGTTGCTGATCCAGCCGCTCGAGGTGATTGCGCATCTTCTCCCACTGCGATTCGGTGAGCACGCTGCGCATGTCGACGAGCATCATCAGCTCGCTCTCGAACAGGCGTGCCCGCGCGTCATTCAGGCTCCGGGCGATGCGCTGGATTTCCGCCCGGCGCAGCTGCGAGCGATCGAGCTCGCCGCGCAGGCTGATCTGCAGCTTGTCGACTTCCGCCTTCGTGTCGATCAGCTCATCCGCCTTCTTGCGGAAGACCTCATCGAGACGATCCTGCTGCTCGTTGGTCAGCGCGAGCACCTTGATGATCTCGGGGCGCCGCCACCATTTGCCGGGCGGCAGCGGCTGCGCGCTCGCAAACGGCACCGCGAAGAGCAGCGCCATTGCGGCCGCAAGGACGAACTTCTTCATAGGGACTGGTCTCCGTTGTCGACCCACGATTCCCATTCGACCATCGAGCCGAATTCCTTCAGCTCGTCGGACTGCCAGGGATCGGTCGAGTCTTCGCTCTGTTTCGTGAGAACGCTTTCCGTGGACGGCGCGGTCGTGCCGGTTTTCACCAGCGCGGCGGTCGTCGACTGCACCGGCGGCGCGACGTTCGTGCGTTGATTCCACGTCACCACGCCGCCGAGGGCGAGGGCCAGCACCGCCGCGGCGGCGACGCGCGTCACGCGCGCGACCGACGACGTGCGCGGTTGCTGCGCGACGCGCCGCATGACCGAGATGCGCTGGCGCGCCCAGAAGCTCTCCGGTTTCTCATCGTGATCGCACGCGGCCAGCCCGCGTACCTTGCGCTCGATGCGCTCGTAGCGCACGGCGCATTCGGCGCAGTCGGCGAGGTGCAGCATCACCGGCATCGATTCACCCGGCTGGGTGTAGTACGTCTCGAGCAGATCGGCTTCGCTGTAGTGCGGTTTCGTTTTCATGGTTGTGCCTCGGAGGAACGCTGCGTGCGCCATCCCGACAGTTCTTCGCGTACTTTGTGAATGGCCCGGAAAAGGTGAGCGCGGACGGTGCCGGAGCGGAGCCCGAGGTGATCGGCGATCTCCTCGAGCGCAAGATTCTCATAGTGCCGCAGCCGGAAGATGATCTTCTGTTGCGACGAAAGCTTTCGCTCGGCTTTCTGAATGGCCGCGCGGAGTTGCGACGACATCAGCTCGCGCTCGGGATCGGGGCGCTCGTCGACCGGTTCGAGAATCGGCTCGCCGTTCTCGTCATCGTCGCGAAACGTGAAGAGGCTGACGAATTTGCGGCGGCGCAGGCTGTCGCGCGAACGATTGATGGCGATGCGCGTCAGCCACGTTTCGAGCTCGGCCCGTCCCTGGAAGCGCGCCAGATGCGTGTACGCCTGCACGAACGTGTCCTGCGTGATGACGTCCGCTTCCGATTCGTCGCGCACGATGGCGAAGGCGACGCGGTAAATCCGGCGCTGGAAACGATCGACGACGAGCGCGTAGGCGGAGCCGTCGCCGGAAAGCGTCCGCTCGATCAACTCCTGATCGGTCGGTTGCGGGGTCGTATCGCTCGTGCGGAACTGAGCCACGTTGCTTCTCACGGAACTTGGACGGGGGTGAGCCCGATTCGTTTACACACATGGTAGAGCGTCATTCGAGGATCGGCGCCTTCACGTTTGCGCGGCCGGCGAGCCAGACGCCGCTGAAGATCATGGCGGCCGCGACGATGGCCACGACGCGGATGGGCTCGCCGAGGAACACCGCGCCGAGCGCGGCCGCGAGCACCGGCTGCACGTAGGTGTAGGCCGCGACGAGCGAGCTGTCGGCGTAACGGAGCGCCCAGGCGTTGAGCAGATAGGCGAGGACGGTCGGCCCGAGAATCGACAGCAGCAGCACGATCCAGGCGCGCGGCGAGACGCGATTCCACTCCTGATGCCACAGCGACCAGGCGCAGACCGGGAGGAGCAGCACGGCTCCGATGGCGAACATCCGCGCCACGACGCGTTTCGCCGGCAGCCGCGCCATGACCGGTTTCGAGATCACGAGATACAGGGCGTAGGAAAGACAGTTGAGGATGATCATCCCCGCGCCGGCGACCGAGCGCCACGAACCGGTGAAGCCTTCGCCGCCGACCGCGAGCAGCGCACCCGCGCCGGCCAGCGCGATCCCGCCGAGGCGTTGGGCGCTCGCGGCCTCGTGACCGAGAACGATCGCGGCGCCGGCGGCGAAGACTGGGATCGCGGTGATCAGCACCGCCGCCGTCTGCACGGTCGTCAGCGCGAGGCCGGCGATGAAGAGCGTGGCGTTGATGGCCACGCCGAGCACCGCGAACCCGGTCACGCGGCGTGCGTCTTCGCGCGAGAGCGGCTCGCCGCCGCGCATGAACACCGAGAGGATCAGAGCCGCGCCGCCGATGCGCAGCCAGGCGAACGCAAGCGGCGCGAACTCGCGCATGGCCAGCTTCGCGAAGATGTAGTTCGCCGAGAAGAGAAATGCGACCGTGAATAAAGCGCCGTGGATGCGCAGTTGCGATGGCAAGCGGCGCGGACTTTATCGCGTGCGCCCACGCTCATGCACGAGATGCCCGAGACCCTGGCCACCGTCACCGCCTATCGCCGCCGCGATCACGCCGGAGTCGCGCAGAGCGCGCTCGACGGCGCCGGGATCGAGTCCGTCGTCGAAGAAACCAACGTCGCCAAAGTGCGCGTCGAGAACGTCGATGCGCTGCGCGCCGGCGACGTGCTCAATCGCGTGGCCGAGCCGCTGGAGGAAATCGACGAAGCGGATGAGGCGTCGCGCAACGAAGCATGTCCCGCCTGCGAGTCGCGCAACGTCGAGGCTTCGCGGCGCTGGCAGCTGTTCGTGGTGATCGCGCTGGCGGTTCTCGGCACGGCCATCGCGGTCGGCCGCACCGACGCCGCGTTCTTCATCCTCTTCGCGACCGGCGTTTATCTGCTGACCGCGAATCGCTGGCGCTGCCGCGACTGCGGCCACGCCTGGGATTGACGCCCTCGCCGCTCACTCCTCAGTTTCGAGCCAGACGTCGTGGTAGCGCACCGGCGGCGGCACGAGGGACGTCCTCACGCCGCGAACGCCCGGCTTGTGCAGCACGAACAGACGCTCGTGGAACATCGGAACGATCGGCGCCTCGCGCAGGATGGTCTGATCGAGATCGCGATAGATCGCCGCGCGATGTTCGACGTCGTTCGAGCGCCGCGCCTCGAGAATCCGTGCATCGATCTCCGGCCGGCTGAAGTGCAGGCCGCGCACCGACGTCGAGTCGCTGTGGAAGAAGATGTAGAAGAAGTTGTCGGAGTCGGGAAAGTCGGCGTACCAGTTCGCGCAGTAAATGAGTCCATGCCCGCGTTTGCTGCGCGGCGCGCTCGCCTCGGGAGCCGCATGACGGGTGACGTTGACGCGAATGCCGACCGCGTCGAGATCCTCGATCAGCAGCGGCACGAGTCCCGAATTGTTGAATTCGTCGGTGTCCCACGTCCGGTACTCGACGCTGATGCCGGAGGAGTGACCCGCCTGGCGCAGCAGCGTGCGGGCGCGCTCCGGATCGTAGTCGTACGCGCGGAGGTTCTCGTCGTAGCCGAGCAGGCCCGGAGGCAGGAGCGACTTCGCGGCGAGCTGCAGTCCGGCATAGACGCGATCGTTGATGCGGTCGCGATTGATGGCGTAGTTCATCGCCTGGCGCACTTCGATGCGATCGAACGGCGCGGTCGATGAGTCGTAGCCGACGTACGACGTGTGCAGCTGGACGGTGGTGAGCAGGTACGGCGCGTAGCGCGGATCGTCGCGCAACTCGCTCACGATGCGCGCCGGAACGCCGTGCGCGATGTCGAGCTCTCCGCGCTTGAACGCGTCCGCGACGTCGCGGAAACTGCGCAGATCGAGGCGGAACGTCAGCTCGTCGAGGTTCGGAATGTCAGGGATGTAGTAGTCGCGATTCCGCTCGAGCTTCACGTGATCGCCTTCCACCGCCTCGGCGATCCGGAACGGGCCGGCGCCGACGCCGCGCAGGCGGTAGCGCTCCGCGTCCCGCGCTTCTTCCGCGGGGACGATGCCGCATTCGTGCATCGTCAGCAGCGAGAGGAAGAACGCCAGCGGCTCGGTGAGCTGAATGTCGAGCGTGTGCGAGTCGCGCACGACGATGCCGCTGATCTCGCGCTTGCGCCCTTCGATCACATCGATCGCGCCGCGGACGCTGCGCAGAATCCATGCGCCGCTCGATTTCGTCTCCGGCAGCAGGACGCGCAGGAACGTCTCGTACACGTCGCGCGCTTCGAGCGAACGGCCGTTGTGGAACCGCACGCCGCGACGCAGATGAAAGCGATACACGAGGCCCTGCTCGAGCACATCCCAGCGCTCGGCGAGATCGGGAATCAGCTCCGCTCCTTCGCCGTAGCGAACGAGCGTCGAGTGAATGGCCTTCGAGATGAAGCCGAGCGCGGAGGCGGAGGTTTTCGCGGGATCGAACGTGAGGCTCTGCCAGAGCACGGTCGACGTGGTGACGCTGCCGCCGCGATTCGGCATCGGCAGCGTGAAGCGATCGAGCTCCTGGCGCAGCAGCGTCGACTCGTGGCTGAGTGTGTTCGCCATCTGATTGAGATCGGCGACGCCGAAGTTCGACTCGCGCGAGCCCTGCTTGATGACGTCCATCGACTTGACGATGGCCGAGGATTCGCTGGCCAGGATCGAAGTCGACTCGAGCACCGTCTGCACGAAGCCCATGATGTTTTCCATGGCCCGGCTGATGGCGCGGCTGCCGGTTTCCTGCTCCGACATGGCGCGCTTGAGGTGCTTCGTGTAGTCGCGCACCATCGCCGCCTGCTCACCGATCTTGCGCGAGGTCTGCGACTGCTGCTGCGTCGCCGCCGCGGTCTGCTGGACCATCTTGGTCACTTCTTCGATCGCGGAGGTGGCGGCGGCGCTGCCGCGCGCCTGCTCTTCGGTGGCGCGCGCGATTTCTGAAATCGAGCTCGTGGAGCGATCGGTGAGCTCGAGAATCTTGTCGAGCACGTTCACGGCGCGCGCCGTGAGGTTCACGCCGTCCGAGACGCGGTCCGAGCCGAGGGTCATCTGCTCGGCGGCGCGGCCGACGCCTTTCTGCACGTTCTGAATGAGCGTGCGGATCTCCTCGGTCGAGACGGACGTCCGCTCGGAGAGATCGCGGATCTCGTCGGCGACGACCGCGAAGCCGCGGCCACGCTCGCCCGCCTGCGCGGCGATGATCGCGGCGTTGAGGGCCAGAAGATTGGTCTGGCCGGCAATGTCGTCGATGACGCGCACGATGTCGCCGATCTCCTGCGAACGCTCCGCGAGCTCACCGAGCGCCGACTTCGCTTCGTCGACCGCCACCTGAATCTTGCGCATGCCGTCGACGGTGCCTTCGACGGCGCCCCGGCCTTCGGTGGCGGCATCCTTCACGTAGCGCGCGAGCTCCGACGACTTTCTCGCCGAATTGCGGATCTCCTCGGTGGTCGCATTCATCTCCACCATCGACGACGCCGTCTGCGTGGCGAACGACGAGAAGCTCTCGGTGTTCGTCGCCACCTCGTTGATCGAGGCGACCATCTCTTCGATGGCGGAGGAGGTCTGCTCGACGAACTCGGAGAGTGTGTCGGCGATGCGGCTCACTTCTTCGATCGAGGCCGACATCTCCAGAATCGACGTCGAGGTCTCTTCGGCATTCGCCGAGAGCTCTTCCATGCTTTGCCGCACGCTGTTGATCGACTGATCGATCTGCGTGACGGAGGAGGAGGTCGACTCGGTGGAAGTCAGCTGCTCGGAAGCGCTGCGCGCGAGGATGCGCGAGCGTCCGCTGATCTGGTCGCTGGCGCGCGCGACGTCGGTCGAGAGCTGGCCGAAGCGGCGGATCGTGCGATCGAGATTGCTGACCAGCGCGCGCATCGCCGAGGCCATGCGCGCCGACTGGGTCTCGTTCACGATCTCGCGCGTGGAGATCGCCAGATCCCCGCCGGTGACGCGATTGAGCAGAACGAGAATGCCCTCGCGGCGCGCGAGCACGCGCGTGAGCCAGATCTGAAACAGGCCGATGGCCATGCCACTCGCGGCGAAGGCGGCGAGCAGCACTTTCCACCAGAGGGAGGGAGTCATCCCGGGGATGAACCAGCAGATGATCGCGAAGAGGGCCAGACACGCAACGATGAGAAGCCACATCTGCTGCATTCGGCCGAAGCGTCGATCTCTCATCGGTTTTCGAATATACATGACGTTGCCACGGACCTCTGAATTAGCATCGCGTCGTGAGCGATTACTTTCCCTCGCGCCGCCGGATGCTCGACGAGTATCTCGCCGCGCTGGCCGCGCGCATCCCCGCACCGAAGCCGCTCGACGCACCGCTGCGACGCGCATTGGTGTCTCCCGGCAAGCGCGTGCGCGGCATTCTTCTGCTGGCGGTGGGGGAGGCGTTCGGCGCGCGCGCGGAGCGGCTCGTTCCCGCGGCCGCGGCGATCGAAATGATTCACGCCTCGTCGCTGGTGCTCGACGATCTCCCGTCGATGGACGACGCGCTGTTGCGCCGCGGCCAGACGACGCTGCATCGCGAGTTCGGTGAAGATCTGGCCATTCTCTCCGCCGTGGCGCTGCTCAACCACGCCTACGGTCTCGTCGCGCAGGCACACGCCGGCTGCGCGCCGCGGCGCTGGCCGATGCAGCCGGTGATCGAGCGTGTCGTGCAGGCCGTCGGCTGGGACGGAACGATTGCCGGCGAGGCGGTCGATCTGCACAGCGAAGACTCGCAGCTCGATTTCGACACGCTCGAATTCATCCACTCACGCAAGACCGGCGCGCTCTTCGTCGCCGCCGCCGCGATCGGCGGCATGCTCGCGAACATCCACTCGGCACCGCTGCAGCGCATCGAAGTCTTCGCCAAGAACCTCGGCCTTGCGTTCCAGATCACCGACGACGTCCTCGACGTCACCTCCAATCCCGAAACTCTCGGCAAGGACGTCGGCAAAGACGAGCAACGGCTCACGTTCGTGAAACTGGCCGGCGTCGACGGCGCCAGAAAGCTGAGCGAAGAACTCGTCGAGACGTCGCTCGCCGCCATCGAGCCCCTCGGAAACGCCATGCGGCCATTGCAGGAACTGGCCTCGATGGTGAGGAATCGCGTGCGCTGAACGCGGCGTGGAATGGAGCGGAAATGCACTTCGCAAAACTCGGGTTATGAGCCCCACTTGCGCCGCGGTTCTTCTG
Source organism: Thermoanaerobaculia bacterium (assembly GCA_036261885.1). Taxonomy (GTDB): domain Bacteria; phylum Acidobacteriota; class Thermoanaerobaculia; order Gp7-AA8; family Gp7-AA8; genus QHVT01. Next base: position 344,163 of record DATAJY010000002.1, read on the forward strand.
TGGTATCTTCCGCGCCGCTTTTGAGTTGCCCAGGTAGCTCAGTTGGTAGAGCAGAGGACTGAAAATCCTCGTGTCGGCGGTTCGATTCCGTCCCTGGGCACCACACCGTTCCCTCCAACTCGTTCCCTCCCGCTCGCGTTCTCACCGTCGTCGAATACGCCGTAGGTACGCGTCATGAGCGCTACGAATTACGACACGCGCGATTGCCCCTCGTGTCATCCCGACCGGAGCGTGAATCGCGGAGTGGAGGAATCCCCCGAATGCAGGAAGGAGATCCCTCCGCTCGCTGCGCTCGGTCGGGATGACACGAACTACGACACCGTCGGCCGCGTCGCGCAGAGAGAGGTGACGTGCGTCGCAGGAGCAAAGCGCCCGGCACGGTTCGCTTGACTCTCGGGTGCAGCGGCGTACACTCCGTCCGCCGCTATTTGAAAGTGGCGGCCTTGCCGCCTAATCCTCGGCGCCGAGGAACGGGGGAACCAATGAAGACGGCTTGCCACCGTCCGGGGTGAATCCAGCCAAAAGCTGGTAGGGCTTCCAGCCCGAATCCGACAGCTAACCTCGTAGGCAGCCGGAAGGCTCGGCCAGACAAACGCCGCGACGACCTCGCGGCGTTTGTTGTTTCTCCCTCCTCCCAATCCCGTCCAATCCCGTCCCAACTCCTCCACCCCACCCGTGTTACTGCCGCGTGTCGTTTTTGTGTAGTTTTTGTGTGTGATTTGTTACTGTCGGTACGAAATTGTGAATCCCGCAACGATTGCTTGAAGAACGGGCTGCGGCTGCCGCTCCCGCCGAACGAGCTAATTCATTGAAAACGCATGCGATATCGATTCCGGCCTCCCGTGGCCGCGAATCTGAAGAGCAGTACGCCATCCCGTCAGTCCATGCCCCCAACGAGAAAGGAGCCGATATGAAACGGGTTCCCCCTTCCTGGTCCGGCGCGATGCAGGTCGCCATTCGAGCGGTCTGCATGGCGCTTCTGGTATCCCTCGTTTCCGCAAGCGCGTTCGCACAGATCTCCACGGGCAACATTTTTGGCAAGGTCGCTCAGGACGACGGCTCGGCCGTGCCTGGGGTGACCGTCACCCTGTCGGGCGTCGGTGCTCCGCAGACCACCGTCACCGACGCGCAGGGCGAGTTCCGTTTCGTCGGGCTCACCCCCGGCAGCTACACGGTCAAAGCCGATCTGGCCGGGTTCGGCATGGCCACGCGCACCGGTGTCACCGTCAACATCGGGCGCAACACCGTCGTCGACCTTCCGCTGAATCCGTCGATGTCGGCGGCCATCACCGTCACCGGTGAGGCTCCGCTGCTCGACGTGCGCAAGACCGGCACGGGTGCCACCGTCACGAAGATGGAGCTCGAGGAGATTCCGACGGCGCGCGATCCGTGGGTCATCCTGCAGCAGGTTCCGGGCGTGCTCACCGATCGCATGAACATCGGCGGCAGTGAGTCGGGACAGCAGTCGAGCTTCATCGGCAAGGGAGCCTCGGGCAATCAGGCCACGTTCAATGTCGACGGCGTGAACATCACCGACATGACCGCGGTCGGCTCGTCGCCCGGCTACTACGACTTCGATGCGTTCGAAGAGATTCAGGTGGCCACCGGCGGCACCGATCCGCGCATCCAGACGCCGGGCGTGCAGCTGAACATGGTCACCAAGCGCGGCACGAACGACATCACCGGCTCCGGCCGCTACATGCTCGTCAACGGCGACTGGCAGGAAGATCCGGTTCCGGACGCCGAAGGCGCGCACTACCTGCGCGTCGGCAACGAGATCGACAACATCACCGACACCGGCATCGAAATCGGCGGCCCGATCATCAAAGACAAGCTCTGGATGTGGGGCGCGTACTCGAATCAGCAGATCGATCTGTTCGTCGCGCAGAACGTCGCGGCGCTGATTCCGGAGGGAGCCGATCCCGATCTGCGGTACTCGGACAAGACCGAGCTCGAAACGCTCAACGCGAAGATCAACGCGCAGCCGTGGTCCAACAACAGCGCGGTGGCGACGTACTGGGACAGCGGCAAGGTCAAGTTCGGCCGCAATGCGTCGCCGACGCGCCCGCCCGACACGACGTACAACCAGGACAATTACGGCCCGACCGGTTCGTGGAAGATCGAAGACACGCACACGTTCGCGTCGAGCTTCTATCTGACCGGCATGTACTCGCGAGTGAACGGCGGCTTCCAGCTCGTTCCGAACGGCGGGAAGAACTGCACCGACTTCGAGTGCATCCAGACCACGCCGACGGCCGTGCTCGACTACGAGACCGGCATCTGGAGTCGCAACTTCTATTACGCCTTCATCGAGCGTCCGCAGGACAACATGCGCGCCGATGCCTCGGCGTTCTTCGACACCGGCTCGCTCAATCACGAGTTGAAGTTCGGCGTCGGCTATCGCGAAGTCCAGCAGCAGACCCAGAGCGGCTGGCCGACATTGCAGTACGTCGGGCAGGACGACACCGGCTACGGCGGCGTCGGCTTCTTCCGTCCCGCGAACAGCGACGTCACCGGCGAGTACACCGATCTCTACGTCGGCGACACGGTTCTCTTCGGCAACCTCACGCTGCAGGCCGGACTTCGCTATGACCTGCAGAAGGGGACGACCGGCACGATGTCGGTCGGCGCCAACCCCGATCTTCCGGAGCTGCTGCCGGCGGTCACGTTCTCCACGGACGACGAGCTCGAATTCGAGAGCATCTCGCCGCGCATCGGTCTCACCTACGCCCTCGGCCAGAACAAGAAGACGCTGATCCGCGCCGGCTACAACCGCTACGTCGATCAGATGAGCACCGGTACCGTCTCTCTGGCCAATCCGCTGGCGCTCTATCAGTACCTCTACTTCTATGGTGTCGAGGATGCGAATCTCGACGGCCACATCACCAAGGCGGAGCTGATCAACTCTCCCGATGCCTACCTGTATCAGGCCTACGGTCTCAGCTACGCGAACCTGCACGATCTCAACTCCGCGCTGACGACCGAACAGCTCTATCGCTTCGACGACGATCTCAAACCGCCGTCGACCGATGAGCTCATCCTCGGCTTCGAGCACGAGATCCTCAGCGACTTCACGGTCGGTCTCACCTACACGCATCGCGCTCTGAACGACTTTCTCTGGAATCGTCCGGAGAAAACGAAAGGGGCGGGCGACTGGTACACGAGCGCCGACTACACGCTCCTCGGCAATGCCACGGGCGTGCTGCCGCCGTGCGATCAGTTCTCCGGTCCCGAAGACACCGCGGGTGACTGTTCCGGCGGAACGTTCAGCGTTCCGGTCTATCACCTCAAACCGGGCGTGAACGTGCCGATTTACTACGTCGTCGGAAATCGTCCCGGTTACTCGCAGACCTACGACGGTCTCGAGGCGACGTTCGTCAAGCGGCTGTCGAATCGCTGGATGATGCGCGGCAACATCTCCTGGAACGACTGGACGCAGAACGTCGACGACGAGGCGATCATCGATCCGACGCCGTTGCGCGCGACCTACGGCTGCTCCGTCTGCGACGGCGCGCAGGTCGTGCAGGGCTCCGGCACCGGCTCGGGCTCGAAGGGCGGCGTCTACATCAACTCGCGCTGGTCCTACAACCTCACCGGTCTCTACCAGTTGCCGCTCGGCTTCAACATCGGCGCGAGTCTCACGGCGCGTGAGGGATATCCGGTTCCGTACGTTTCGCGCGTGGCCACCGGTGGCAACGCCGCGGGTGGGGAAGGCTTCAAGCAGGTGCTCATCGCCGGGGTCGACGACTATCGCCTGGACGACGTCTTCAATCTCGACCTGCGCATCTCGAAGGATTTCCGCTTCGCGAATCGCGTCGGTCTCACGGTCGGCATCGATGCCTTCAACGTGACGGACGAGCGGACGGTGTTGCAGCGCAACACGCGCATCTATCGCTCGACGTCGCGACGCAACGATCCGGGCGATCGCATCGCCGAGTACCAGTCGCCGCGCGTCTTCCGCGTCGGCGCACGTCTCACGTTCTAGTTCATTCGATCTTCATGCATCGACGGCCCGCCGCGGAATTTCCCGGCGGGCCGTTTCTTGTGTCAGCATTTCCCGGTCAGCATTTCGAGCGAGGAGAATTCAGTGCGCAGATCGATTTTGTCGCTGGTCGCCGTGTGGTTCGCGGCGACGTCAATGTTCGCGCAGGCCTATCGCGGCAACGGCCGCCTGCAGGGCGTGGTGCTCGATCCGGACGGAAAGCCGATCGCCGGCGCAAAGGTCACGCTGTTCTCGGCGAAGCATCAGGGCGGTCCGCCGCCGATCCGCACCGACAAGAACGGCAAGTGGGCCATCCTCGGATTGTCGAATGGCCCGTGGAACGTCGACATCGAGGCCGAGGGCTTCGCGCCGAACAAAGGGTCGGTCGACGTGAGCGAGTTTCAGCGCATCCCGCCGCTCAAGAAAACGCTGGAGCGGCTGGTGGTCGTGCCGGCGCAGGAAGTGCCGGTGGCGAAGCCGGGGATCTCGCAGGAAGCGGTCGATGCGGTGAATGCCGCGCAGTCGCTGCTCGATGAAGCGGAAGGGCGCACGCTGTCGCTCGAGCCGCTCACCGAGGAGCGCAAGAAAAAACTGTACGCCGACGCGGCGGCGAATCTCGAAAAGGCGCTGACGCTCATCCCCGACGAGCCGGAGAACGCGAAATCGCTTCTGCAGATGCGCCAGCTTCTCGCGCAGTCGTATTACAAGACCGGCGAGGTGAAGAAGTCGATCGACCTGCTCAAGAGCGTCGTGGCCGCGACGCCGGACAACATCGGCGTGCAGATGCTGCTCGCGAACCTGCTGCTCGAAGACGGCCGTCTCGACGAAGGACGGGCCGCGCTCGCGGCGGTGCCGGAAAGCGCGATGACCGATCCGACGGCGTACATCAACGTCGGCATCCTCTTCATGAACAAGAGCCAGCAGCAGGACGCGTACGGCTACTTCGATAAAGCCGTGACGCTGAATCCGAATCGCGGCGAGTCGTATTACTACCGCGGTCTGGCGTCGCTGCAGATGCAGAAGCTGAAGGAAGCGAAAGCCGATTTCCAGAAGGTGATCGCGCTCGCGCCGGAGAGCAGCGAGGCCAAAGACGCCCAGGATCTGCTCGCGCAGTTCAAGTAGCGCACAGTCCATGAACGACGCTCGCCGCGGCCGCGCGAAGATCATCGTCCTGGCGGTGATCGCCCTCCTCTTCGTCGCTGCCGCGGCGTTTTTTCTGCTGCGCCGGCCACGCGCGGCGTCGTCCGGCGTGGCGTTGACGAATGCCGAGCCGCCGCGATCGATCGTTCTGATCACCGTCGACACGCTTCGTTACGACTCGGTCGGCTTCAACGGCAACGCGCGCGTGAAAACGCCGTTCCTCGACTCGCTCGCGAACGGCGGCGTCAACTTCACCAACGCCCACGCGCACAACACCGTCACGCTGCCGTCGCACGCGAACATCCTGACTGGACTGCTGCCGTATCAGCACGGCATTCGCGACAACGCCGGCTTCGAGCTCGACGCGCAGCATCCCACCGTCGCGAAATTTCTCAAGCAGCAGGGCTATGCGACCGGCGCGTTCATCGGCGCCTTTCCGCTCGACGCGCGCTTCGGCCTCGGACGCGACTTCGATACGTACGACGACAAGTACCGCGAAGGGTCGCGCCCGACGCAGTTCGTCATGGACGAACGGATCGCCAGTGAAGTGCTGTCCCCCGCGGCGCAGTGGTGGAGCGCGACGCCGTCGCCGAAGAAGTTTCTCTGGGTGCATCTTTACGATCCGCATGCGCCCTACACGCCGCCGCAGCCGTACGCGAGCGAGTTTCGCGACGATCCGTACCTCGGCGAGATCAGCTACGCCGACGCGCAACTGCGCACGCTGCTCGAGCCGATTCTGCAAAGCGATCCCCACGCGCTGATCGTCTTCACCGCCGATCACGGCGAGGCGCGCGGCGATCACGGCGAGCTGACGCACGGTCTGTTCGCGTATGAATCGACGCTGAAGGTGCCGCTCTTCGTCTACGCACCCGGTCGTATCGCACCGGCGAAGGTTGCGCGTGCCGTGCGCCACATCGACATCGTTCCGACCATCCTGCAACTCGCGAACATCGCCCGGCCGAAGGAGCTCACCGGCCATTCGCTCCTCGATGCGCGCGGGAACGAAGACTCGTATTTCGAGGCGCTCAGCGCGATGCTCAATCGCGGCTGGGCTCCGCTCGTCGGCATGATTCACGGCCCGCACAAGTACGTCGATCTGCCGCTGGCCGAGTTGTATGACCTGGAGCGCGATCCTGCCGAGAAGAACAATCTCGCCGCGAGCGATCGCCGCAGTCTCTTCGCCATTCGCAAACTGCTCGCGAGCGCCGCTCCGGCGGCAAAGGAGACGAAAGCGCGCAACGTCTCCAGTGAAGATCAGTCGCGGCTGCTCAGCCTCGGCTACATCTCCGGCAACGCGGCGAAGGCGAGCTACACCATCGAGGACGATCCGAAGAAACTCGTCGACGTCGACAACGATCTCCATCGCATCGTCGAGCTCTATCAAAGCGGACGCATCGCCGAGGCGGTGAAGCTCGCGCGCGCCGTCAACGCGCGGCGGCCGGGGATGCCGTCGGCGTACGAGATGCTCGGGTTCCTGCTGCAGGAAAGCGAAAAGCCGGACGAAGCGATCGCGATGCTGCGTTCGGCCATCGCCTCCGGCAGTGCCACGGAGCACATGCGCCAGCGCCTCGGACTCACCCTCAGCGAGACCGGCCGCGCGAAAGAAGCGGTCGAGGTGCTCGCGCCGCTCGCGCAGAAGAGCACCGATCCCGACATCCTCAACGCCTACGGCATCGCGCTCGCCGATTCCGGACGCACCGGCGACGCGTTCGACCAGTTTCGCCGCGTGCTCTCCATCGACGCCACGAACGCGAAGGCGTATCAGAACTACGGCATCGTCGCCTTGCGCGCCGGCGATTCCGAAGATGCGCGCCAGCATCTGCTGCGCGCTCTGCAGCTCAACGATCGCATGCCGATCGCGCTCAACGCCCTCGGCGTCCTCTACGCGCGCGAGCGCAATTTCGACGAGGCGATCCGCGCCTGGTCGCGCGCCGTGGAGCTCGACCCCAAACAATACGACGCGCTCTACAACGTCGCGCTCGTGAACGGCAACCTGCACCGCTGGCCGCAGACCATCGCCGCGCTCGATCGCTTCGTCGCCACCGCGCCGCCGGAGCGTTACGGCTCCGACATCGCCAAAGCGCGCGCCATGCGCGAGGAAGCGCGGCGGAGAATGAACGGAACGCAATGAAGACGTGGCTCTGCGCGGCGCTGACCTTACTTGCATTCGCGAACTGCTCGAAGGATCGAATCCCGGCCGGTAGTGCGTCGACGCCGGTGATCGTGATCTCCGTCGACACGCTCCGCTCCGATCATCTGCCGGCCTACGGCTACACCGCCGTGCAGACGCCGCATCTCGACGCGCTGCGCAACGACTCGATCCTCTACGAACGCGCTTACTCGCACACGCCGCTCACGTTGCCGTCGCACGCGACGATGCTCACCGGTCTCCTCCCGGCGGATGCGGGAGTGCGCGACAACACCGGCTACAAGCTCGAAGCGAACGTGCCGACGCTCGCCGAGGCGATGAAGCGCAACGGGTACACCACCGGCGCCGCGATTTCGGCGTTCGTCCTGCGGAAGGAGACGGGCATCAGTCGCGGGTTCGATTTCTACGACGACGACACCGAGTCGATCGGACCGACGCGCATGCTCGGGCGCATTCAGCGTCGCGGTCCGGAGACGGTGAAGGTCGCGCGCGAGTGGATCGCGCAGCACGCGCGGCAGCCGTTCTTTTTCTTTCTCCATCTCTACGATCCGCACACGCCGTACGACGCGCCCGAGCCGTTCGCGAGCCGCAACTCCACGCCGTATGACGCCGAGATCGCGTACGTCGATCACTCCCTCGGCGAGTTCCTGCAGTCGCTGCGGGACGCCGGCCTCTACGATCGCGCGTTGATCGTTTTTCTCTCCGATCACGGCGAAGGGCTGAACGAGCATCAGGAAGAAGAGCACGGACTGTTTCTCTATCGCGAGGCGATCCAGGTGCCGCTGCTGGTGAAACTGCCGAAGCAGGCCGGAGCAGGGAAGCGTGTCGCCGCGCCGGTGCAAATCGCGGACGTCGTGCCGACCATCCTCGCGCAGACGAACACGAAGCTCGAGGGGGCGAAGCTCGCCGGCCGTTCGCTGCTCGATTTTCTCGATCCGAAAATCGCCGGCGAAACGCGTTCGATCTACTCCGAGACCTACTACCCGCGCTTCCACTTCGGCTGGAGCGATCTGCACTCGCTGATCCGCGGCAACGATCACTTCATCCGCGCGCCGAAGCCGGAGCTCTTCGCGCTCGACCAGGACCCGGGCGAGAAGGTCAACACGTTGACCGAAAATCGCCGCGCCTACAACGCGCTGCGCACGGCCATCGAACCGTACGTGAAAGCGGCCGCGGCACCGGCGGCGGTCGATCCCGAGGAAGCGGCGAAGCTCGCCGCGCTCGGATATCTCGGCTCGACGGCGGCGGTTGGCGATGATGCCGATCTTCCCGATCCGAAAGACAAGGTCGATACGCTCCGGCAATTGAAGATCGCGTTCACGCTCAATCGCGATCGCAAATACGCCGAGGCGCTTGGGACGATCGAGACGATCCTCGCCGGCAACGACCGCATGACCGACATGTGGACGCTGAAGTCGACGGTGCTGCAGCGTCTCGGCCGTCTGCCGGAAGCGATCGAAGCGGCGAAACAGGCCTATCGCCTGTCGCCGAATGCGGCGCATCTGGCCATCGCCATCGCCGATCTCTACCTCGAGGCAAGCGACGCCGCGCAGGCCGAAGCGCACGCGGAGCTGGCACTGAAGGGCGAGCCGGCGCGCGCGCACGAGGTGCTCGCGCGGGTCTGGATGATGCGCGGCGATCTTGCGAAGGCGGAGCAGGAGGCGCAGGCATCGCTGGCGGAGAAATCGGATCGCGTGCCGACGCTGCTCACGCTCGCCCGCATCGAGAAAGAACGCAACGCGCTCGAGAAAGCGCTGAGGTATCTCGATCAGGCCACGGCGTCCGTGGAGGAGAAGCAGCAGGTCAACAAGCTCCACTTCATGCGCGGTGACGTGCTGGCGCGCCTCGGACGCGATGCGGAGGCGGAGCAGGAGTTTCTCGAAGAGATCCGCTGGTTTCCCGAGGATCCGCAGGCGTACAAGAACCTCATCCTGCTGTACGTGCTGCAGGGCCGCAATGACGAGGCGACGAAGCTGATCTTCGCGCTCGTCCAGGCGGCGCCGGCGGCGCCGTCGTACGTCGCCATCGCCGAGACGCTGCGCATCGTCGGCGACGAGCGGGGCGCGCGCTACTGGGTGAAAAAGGGATTGCAGCAGTTTCCGCGCTCCGAAGAGCTGCGGAAGTTCTAGAACGGCGCGTTCCCTTTCCTCGTTCGTGTACCCTTCTTCCATCTCGGGAGAACTGCATGAACAGAAGGCCGTGGCTGTCGGTGTTCCTGCTCGTTGCCATCGTGTTGCCGCTGCGCGCGCAGCGGGTGGCCGAAACGGTGGAGATCACCGTCGTCGAAGTGCCGGTGACCGTGGTGGACCGCGACGGAAATCCGGTGCGTGGATTGACGGCCGAGAATTTCGAAGTGCTCGATGACGGGAAGCGCGTTCCGATCGAATACTTCGAAACTGTCGACCTCGGCGCGCTCACCACTTCGACGTCCGAGGGGAGCTCCACGCAGCTTCCTCCCGCGGCGACGCGTCACTTTCTGCTCTTGTTCGATCTCGCGAACTCGGCGCCGGGGGTGATCGGCCGCGCCGGCGACGCCGCGAAACACTTCGTGCAGGATCAACTCGGTCCGCGCGATCTCGCCGCGGTCGCGACCTTCACCACCGAGCGTGGCGCGCGGATGATCACGAATTTCACGCGCAATCGCGATCTGCTCGTCAACGCCATCGAGACGCTCGGGCATCCGAATTACTTCAAAGTCGGCGACCCGCTGATGATCTCGGCGATGCGCATCGGCGAAGGGGCAGGCGGCGGCGCCGGTGCCGGCGCGCGCGGCGACATCGATGCGGCGGTCTCGCAGATGGCCGCCGAAGCGCAGACGATGCAGCAACGGACGCAGGACAGCGAGCTCCGCACGCGCCTGCGCGTACAGCTCTCGAACATGGGCCGCGTGGCGCGCGCGCTCGACGGCCTGCACGGACAGAAACAGATCATTCTTCTTTCCGAAGGTTTCGATGCCTCCATCGTCCTCGGCCGCGAAGACCTCGGCTCGGCCGATGCGAAAGCGGAATCGAGCGCCGTCATCTCCGGCGAGGTGTGGAACGTCGACAGCGAGAAGCGCTTCGGCAGTACGACCTCGTCGCGCGACGTCACCGACATGGTCGAGCTCTTCAAACGTTCCGACGTCGTGCTCCACGCCATCGACATCAAAGGCCTGCGCGGCAATACCGACGCGTCGACCTCCGGCATCGCGGCGAAGAAGACCTCGGAGTCTCTGCATCTCCTCACCGAGCCGACCGGCGGAACGGTCTTCAAGAACGCCAACGACATCAACGAGAACTTCGGCAAGCTCCTGCAGCAGCAGGAGGTCGTGTACCTGCTCGGATTTCGCGCGAAGACCACCGGCAAGCCGGGCAAGTTTCATCAGCTGCGCGTGAAGGCGGTGAACGCGAAATCCGCGAAGGTCGCGCATCGTGCCGGCTATTACGAACCGGCCGCGCTCTCCGATCTCGAGCGTGCGCTGACGCTCGCCGAGATCCTCATGCTCGACGCGCCGCAGAAAGATCTGCTCGTCGAGACTACCGCCGCCGCGCTGCCCGGACCGCAGGGCAAGTCGCGCGTGCCGGTCGTCATCGAAGTGCCGGGCCGCGATCTGCTGAAACGCGTCAGCGGAAAAGCGGCGCACATCGATCTCTTCGTCTACGCCTTCGACAAGCGGAGCGAAGTCACCGATTACCTGCAGGAGCGCGTCACGCTCGACCTCGCGAAAGCGGGGGACGCACTGAAGAACGGCGGCGTGCGGTACTTCGGTACGCTGCGCCTGCCGCCCGGAAAGTACGCCGTGAAGACCCTGCTGCGCGTCGAAGAGTCGGAGCTGATCGGATTCGATCGCCACGACATCGTCGTTCCCTCGTTCTCGAGCGCGTCGGTGCTGCCGCCGGTCTTTTTCAACGAGCCCGGCTCGTGGGCGATGATCGTCGGCGAAACGCGCGGCGACGACTACCCGTATCCCTTCGCCGCCGGCCAGACGAAGTTCATCCCGAAAACCGACGCCGCGCTGACCGCCAACACCGAATACAAAGTGGCGCTGTTTCTCTTCAAAGTGCCGGTCGAAAATCTCTCCGTGCTGCCGACCGTGGTGAGCGCGAACGGCACGCAGACCGCGAACATGACCCTCCTCGGCCGCACCTCCCCCGACGAAACCGGCCTCGTGAAACTCCTCTTCAACTTCAAACCACCCACCCTCGAAGCCGGAAAACACGAAATCCGCTTCGACGTGAAAAGCAACGACGGAAGCACAAGCACCGTAACGCTACCCTTCACCGTAGAGTGAGCGCCGGCAAACGGAGCGCCGGCAAACGGAGCGCCGGCAAAACGGAGCGCCGGCTTCCTAGCCGGCCGGGCCGCGGGCTTCCAAGCCCGCCCCCCACCCAAAACGCCGGCTAGGAAGCCGGCGGCCCGGCCGGCTAGGAAGCCGGCGCTACGTTTTTATCGGCGGAGGTGGTTGGATGCGCAGCGATAGCCGCCGTTCAGTTGCACGCTGCGCACGAGGGGTGGGAGGAGGGTGAGCGTGTATCCCGCGCGCGCGAACGCGTCTCGCGCGAGGGTATCGCCTTCGTCGAGGAGTGAGGCGAATCCTTCGGCGCGGTTGCCTTCGAGCACGACGTTGTTCCACGTCAGCAGGAAGTCTTTTTCCACGCCTTGCGCGATCATCGAGGCCGGCACGTGGATGAGCGGGAGGCGCTGCACGCGCATGCCCCGCGCGGTGAGGGACTCGGCGATCGTGTCGAGAAACAGTTGCAGCGATTGCATCCGCCGCGACTGTTGCGCCTCCGCGACGTTCACTCGAGGTTTGAATCCGTACGCCGCGAATGCGCGTGTCCAGTCGGCGTCGCGCGCGAGCTTCGCGCCGAGCGTGAGATCGGCGACCAGCGCGTTCTTCGGCGGCAACAGCGTGACCACGGAATCGAGATCGATGCCACCGCCGCCGGCGATGCGTCGCATCAGCTCCGGTTTTGCTTCCAGAGGATGCACGAACTTCACCGGGCGGCCATAGAGCGACGACAGTTCCTGCGCCGCCTGACGCACCGCCTTCTGATAAGTCTCCACTCCGCCTGGCTCGTCGAACGTCTCTACCGGCACGCGCGTGAGACCGAGGATCTGCAGCGCACGAATCTCGACCGAATGCAGCGAGATCCAGACGGCCTCTCTCGTCAGCAGGATGTGGCCGTTGTGGAAGGGTGTGGGGGCGGTGGTCCATCTTGCCTGCCAGGCGGTGTCGACGGACTTCGGCAGCCCCTGAATCCAGCCGCGGACGAGATTCGCATCCTCTTCGCGCTCCGGCTGCAGATTCGGGCGATTCACGAACACGAGCCCTTTGGCGTCGCGTGCGATCGTGAAGGGATCGCGGGGCCACGGCGTGTAGGCGCGGCCGTGCGTGTCGATGATCTCGACGCCGAGGTCCGGCAGCGGGAGATCGGAGAGGACGATGATGCGCCGTTTCGTGCTTGCCCGCAGTGCGCGGAGAAACGTCGTCGCCTCGGCGGCGGTGAAGAAATTCGCGTTGAGCGAAAAGAGCGACGCCTCGATGGGGGAGAGATCGTCCGGCATGCGCAGCGACGCCGCGTCGAACGCAATGTGTCGCGCGGCCGTATCGCGAGCGTCGAAGCCCCAGGCGCGCGCGGCACGTTCGGCGACGTCGAAGTCGACGCGCAGCACATCGTTCATCTCGTGCAGCGCCGCCGCGCGCAGCCGCGCGGCGACCGCGACGTCGAGCGTTCGCGGCAGCAGCGCGTCGATGCGCGTGCGAAATGCGCGGTCTTCCAGATAACGCATCGGATCGACGAACTGAAAGATCGTCAGCAGCGGCAGCTCGGCGTCCGGGCGTCTTGCGTACGCGAGGGCGAGCTTCGGCAGATAGTCATCGAGCGAACGGTCGCCTAGCAGCGCCTCGCCGAAAGCGCGCATCGTCGGCGGGATCTTCGACGGCTCGGCGAGCAGTTGCGCGACCAGCGCCTCCGGAGCGACGCGATCGGCGGCGTGGCCCGAACGGGCGGCCAGCGTGAGGAGCAGCAAAGCGATGGCTCTCGCGCGGGTCACGGCGCAACGCTGCCGCAACTCCGGTGATTCTGCAAGCTATACTCCGTCGCGCGTGGAAAACGGCTTCTCCGAGTTCGAGCAGCGGATCGGATACACGTTCGAACGGCGCGACCTGCTGCGGCGCGCTCTCACTCATAAATCGTACTCGCACGAGGCGAAGGATCTCGAAGTCCGTCACAACGAGACGTTCGAATTCCTCGGCGACTCGGTGCTCGGCTTCGTCATTGGCGACCAGCTCTTCCGCCACTTTCCGCATCTCGACGAAGGGGCGCTGTCGAAGATGAAGGCGTATCTCGTCAGCGCGCAGAGTCTGGCCGCGAAGGCGCGCGCGCTCGGGATGGGCGAGGCCATTCTCCTCGGCGTCGGCGAAGAGAAAACCGGCGGCCGCAGGAAAGACTCGCTGCTGGCCAATCTCTTCGAAGCGATCATCGCCGCGATCTATCTCGACGGCGGCATCGATCCGGCGCGTCTGCTCATCGAGCGCTCCTTCAGCGACGACATCAAGGCCATCGATCAGCAGGATCTGCTTTTTCACGACTACAAGACCGCGCTGCAGGAGCTCGCGCAGGGCAAAGGCCTGCAACTGCCGGAGTACAACGTCGTCGAGGAAGTCGGCCCGGATCACGACAAGACCTTCATCGTCGAAGTGAAGCTCGGCGGTCTCAGCGCGCGCGGAGAAGGGTCGTCGAAAAAAGAAGCGCAACAGCAGGCGGCCAAACATGCGATGCGCGACTTCGACTCCACGGGCAGATAGCAGACGATTGCTGCGCGGCCTGCTGGCGGCCGTGCTCGCGCTGCTGCTCGTCCTCCCGGCACACTCGCAGAAAACCGATGACCTCGGCCGCATCCGCGCCGAGATCGGGCGTCTGCGCAAACGGCTCGACAACGTTCGCCAGCAGACGCAATCGGCCACGCGCGAGCTCGAGGAAGTCGACCTCGAGCTCGACATCCGCACGCGCGAGCTCGAGCTGGCTTCGGCCGCGGAGGCGAAACTCGCCGGCGAGCAGCTGGCCATCGAGACGCAGGTGGCCGCGCTCGTGCCGCGCATCGAACGGCAGAAAGCCGATCTGCGCAAACGTCTGGTCGCGCTCTACCGCCTCGGCGGTCTCAGCTACGTGCGCGTGCTGCTCTCGCTCGACGAGGAAAAGAATCCGATCGACGCGATGACGATGCTCAGCTATCTCGTCTCGCGCGATGCCCGGCTCGTGACGCGGTTTCAGAACACGCGCACGCAGCTGGCCGCGCAACGCGTGCAGCTCGCGCAGAAACAGCTGCGCCTGCAGCAGACGAAAGCGGTGGTCGAAGAGCGTCGTCGTGCCGTCGCGGCGAGCGCGCAGCAGAAACAGCAGCTGCTGGCGCGGCTGAAGTCGGAAGAGAGCGGCACCGCGCAGGAGCTGGCGACGCTCGAAGAAAAAGCGAAGCGGCTGCAGCGGCTCGTCGATTCGCTGTCGCGGCAGAAGCGCGGACTCGATCCCGCCACCGACATTCGCGCGGTGCAGGGGGCGCTCGCGTGGCCGGCCGAAGGAAAGGTTTTCGAAACCTTCGGCCGTCACCGTAACCCGAAGTTTTCAACGTTCACGGTGAGCAACGGCCTCAAAATCGAAGCCGTTGCAGGCACGCAGGTTCGGGCGGTATTCGCTGGAACAGTTCTTTTTAGCCAATGGTTCAAGGGATACGGCAACTTGATCATCCTCGATCACGGCAATCGCATCTTTTCGCTTTATGGAAACGTCAAATCACCGGCCGTCGCGGTGGGCGACAGGATTGCGACCGGCCAGCTGATTGCAGGAGTGGGCGAGAGCGAGGAAGCGGCCGCGGGTGGTCATCTCTATTTCGAGATTCGCCAGGACAACAAGCCCGAGGATCCGCAGAAGTGGTTGCGCTGAGAACGACGTCATGAAGAAAAGAATCGCGTTCATTACGATTTCGCTGGCGGTGATGTTCACGTTGATCGCGGGTGCGGTCTTCGGCCAGGCCGCACAGAAGACCAATCCATATCGCTACCTCAGCATCTTTTCCGAGGTCCTCGATCTGGTGCGCAGCAACTACGTCGAGCAGGTTCCGAGCGAACAGCTCCTCGACGGCGCATTCAGCGGCGTCACCGACGCCATCGACGAGTTCAGCTACTACGTTCCGCCGACGCAGATGAACGCGTACAAGAACTTCTCCGACGTCGAGGACAACGGACTCGGTCTGATCGTGACGAAGCGCTTCGGCTACGCCTACGTCATCGCGCCGGTGGCCGGTTCCCCGGCCGAGAAGGCCGGCATCGAGCGCGGCGACTTCATCGAGAAGATCGACGGCCAGGCCACCGCGAAGATGGCCGTGTGGCAGATTCGCAACGCCCTGCGCCAGAACCGTCCGGTCAAGCTGCAGGTGCTGCATGGCGGCGAGACCAAACGCGAAGAGATCAAGGTCGAGCCGGCCACGTTCCATCCGGTGACGCTCACCGCCGAGACTCTCGACGGAGTCGCCTACATCAAGATTCCGTACTTCGAGAAAGGGACGGCGCTCCAGTTCCGCTCCGCGCTTGAAGAGGTGCGCAGGAAGAACACGCGCAAGCTGATCGTCGACCTTCGCGGCAATGCCGGCGGCGCCGTCGACGAAGCGATCACCGCCGCCGATGAGCTGCTCACCAGCGGTCTCATCACATCACTCGAAGGCCGCAAGATCGAGTCGAAGCGCTGGCAGGCCGATCGCGCCACCGCGTACGACGGCGAGCTGCAGGTGCTCACCGACATCTCCAGCGCCTCCGGCGCGGAGATCTTCGCCGCCGCCATTCGCGGCAACAACCGCGGCAAGGTCGTCGGCATCAACACGTACGGCAAAGCGATCGTGCAGAAGTTCATCGCTCTTCCGAGCGGCGGCGGCGTGCAGATGACGGTCGCGCACTACACGACTCCCGATCTCAAGGCGATCACCGACACCGGGATCCGCCCCGACGTCGTCGTCGATCTCTCGGCGCAGGTCGTCGGCGATCCGGCCGAAGCGCGCAAGAAGAAGAATGAAGAAGACCTGATTCTCGACAAAGCCCTCGAGCTGTTCGGCGCGAAGCCGGCTGCAAAGGTGGCGGAGAAGAAGGCCGCGTAAGGGACGAAGCGCCCACACGTTACAATGCTCCCGCGCATGAGTGGCCGGGAGGAGTGGACGCGCAGTTCTTCATTCAAGACCATCGCCTTTCTCGTGGCCATCCCGCTGTTCGGGATGGCCGTTTTCTTTTTATGGCAATGGTGGAACGACGGCATCACGCCGGAACAGGTGGTGCGGGAAGTGCGGCAGACGGTGCCGGGGCGGAAGAGCGCTTCGGCAGCTTCGCCGCGTGAGCCGGAGGTGCTGCAGCAGGAGGCGTTGCCGCGCGTCACGCGCAAGGCGCGCAAGCATCGCGGCGACATCGTGCTGATCATCGACGATCTCGGATTCGAGGGGCAGCCGCTCGGCGCGCTGATGAAGCTCGATCCGAACATCAACTGCGCGATCCTGCCGAACGGTACGCATGCCGAGGAGTTTGCGACGAGACTGCATGCGGCCGGCTTCGAGATTCTCTGTCATCTGCCGATGCAGCCGCAGGGTGGGGAAGCGCCGGGCCGCAACGCGATTCTGACGTCGATGTCGGATGACGAGATCGCGCGGCTCACGCGCGAGAACATCGAGGCCATTCCGCACGCGCGCGGCGTCAACAACCACATGGGATCGCTGGCCACGAGCGATCGTCGCGTGATGACCAGCGTGATGCGCTCCATCCCCGAGGGGATGTACTTCATCGACTCGCGGACGTCGGGCGGCTCGGTGGCGGCGAACGTCGCGCGCGAGATGAACGTGCGTACCGCCACGCGCAACATCTTCCTCGACGACCTGGCGACTGAACGCGGCGTGCGCAAGCAGCTCGCGGAGCTCGCCAATGCAGCGGAGAAACGCGGCATCGCCATCGGCATCGGCCACCCGCATGCGGTGACGATGCGCGTGCTGGCCGAGGAGATTCCGGAACTGCGCGCCCGCGGCTTCCGATTCGTCCGTGCCAGCGAAGTCGTACGCTGATTTTCGGAAAAGTGAGACCTGCGTCACAGTTTGCGTCCGGTGAAACGTGAAACGCTCCGGCCCGCATGAATGTCCTGCGGGTCGGGCGGTATCGCGTGCTGCAACATCTCGGCGGAGGCGGCTCGTCCGAGGTCTATCTCGCGGAAGACACCGTCATGCGCCGCAAGGTCGCGTTGAAGGTGCTGCGCAAGCGCGATGCGGACGACGTGGCGACGCAGCATTTCGAGCGCGAGATCCGCGCCGCGGCGATGGTCAATCACCCGAACATCGTCACCGTCCTCGACGTCGGCACCGAAGACGACATTCAGTACATCGCCAGCGAATATGTCGAAGGGGAGACGCTGCGGCAGCGCATGCAGCATGGACCGATGGCGCCGACCGAAGTGCTCGACGTCGGCATCGCCGTCGCGAAAGCGCTCGTCGCCGCACACGAAGCGTGGATCGTGCATCGCGACGTGAAGCCGGAGAACATCATGCTGCGCCGCGATGCGCACGTGAAGGTGCTCGACTTCGGCGTGGCCACGCTGGCCGGCGGCGGCGACAACACCGATCCGCTGCGCCGCTCGCTCCTCGGCACGATCTACTACCTCTCGCCCGAACAGGTGCGCGGCGAAGCGATCATCGACACGCGCTCCGACGTCTACTCTCTCGGCGTCGTCCTCTACGAAATGCTCGCCGAGTGTCCGCCGTTCGACGGCGACAGCGCGATGGACATCCTCGCGCAGATCGTCGAGAAGACTCCCGATCCGCTCCCGGCTTCGGTGCCGCACGGGTTGCACGCGATCGTCGAGCGCGCGATGAAGAAGAGCATCTACGAGCGCACACAGACCGCGGCCATGCTGCTGGCCGAGCTCGTGGAACTGCGCCTCGACTACACGATTCGCGCGCGCGGCATTCGCAACGTGTAGCGCGACGCGCGGCGGATACCGCCGCAGCCGCGCTCCTCCGTTACACTCCCGCCCGCAACATGCTCCTTGCCCTCTTCCTCATCGACGCTGCCGCGGGCCTCTATCTCTTTCTTCCGCTCGTCGGCCGTCGCAATGCGGGCGTGAAGTTCTATCGGATGATTCTGCTCATCGGCGGCGTGCTCGCGCTCTGCGCGGCGTTCTCGCATGCGATGAGCGGACGCCGTGATCTGGCGATGGCCGACAGTGCCGCGGTCGCGTGCACGGTTCTGGTCTGGTTCGTCTTGCGCTATCCGAAACGCTTCATCGCCAAAGCAGCGAACGCGCTGCTCGCCGCCGCGTATCTCGCCAGCGCGGTCTGCGCGTATCACGCCGCGGTCCAGCCGGCGCACATCGCCTGGAGCATCGCCGGCGCACTGGCGTCGATCGCGCTGCTGGGCAGCGTCAATCTGGCCATGCTTCTCGGCCACTGGTATCTCGTCGTGCGCGGGATGTCGATCGATCCACTGAAGCGGCTCACGCACGCGACGCTCGCCGCCGCGATCGCGAAACTGCTGCTCGTCGCGATCGCGATCGTTGCGGCGTGGCAGCCGCCGGTGGTCGGCGACATCTTTTTCTGGATGCGCGCGGGGTGGGGGCTGCTTGGTCCGCTCGCGCTCTATCCGATGGTGTGGGGCACGGTGAAGATCCGGTCGACGATGGCCGCGACCGGCATTCTCTACGTCGATGTCGTGGCGGTGATCATCGGCGAAGTCCTCGGCGGCTGGCTGGCCGCGATCGCGCATCTGCCTCTTTGACGTTCCCCCGCGTCCGTCATTTCATCCATCTCAAATTCGGAACGTCTGCTAACATCCCGCGACGGTCCATGAGACGCATCGTCGCAGTGGTTGCGGCAGTAGTTCTGAGCGCTTGCTCGACCGTTCTTCCGGCGTCCTCACCGGTCGATCAGCCCCAGCTCGACGGCACGAGCTCCGCGTCGGTTGCCGCTCCCGCAAAACCCTTCGCGGAATGGCCGGATGCGATCCTCTACTTCGTCGTGCTCGATCGTTTCGCAGACGGCGATCGCGCGAACGATGCGCACGTCGATCCCGCCGCGAAGGGAACGTTCCACGGCGGCGATCTGGCCGGTCTCACGCAGCAGCTCGATGAGATCGCATCGCTCGGCGTGACTGCGCTCTGGATCACGCCGGTGGTCGACAACATCGACGGCTTCGTCACCGGCGCCGGGTTTCCCGACTGGGCGTATCACGGCTACTGGGCGGACGACTTCACCAAACTCGATCCGCGCTTCGGCACCGAGGCGGAGTTGAAGACGCTGGTGGATGAAGCGCATGCGCGCGGGATTCGCGTGCTGCTCGACGTCGTCTACAACCACGCCGGCTACAACTCGAAGTACACGACGGATCCGCGGACGAAGGGTTGGTTGCGCTCGAACGAGAACGGGACGTGCGGCAACGACGACGTCACGACCTGCGTCGCGGGGCTGCCCGATTTCAAGACCGAGCTTCCCGAGGTTCGCGACTACGTGATCGGCGCGCAGCTGCCGCTGGCGAAGCGCGTCGGTCTCGACGGCTATCGCCTCGACACGGTCAAACATGTCACGCATGAGTTCTGGCAGGAGCATCGCCGCCGCGTCGATGCGGAGCTGGGAGAGAGCTTCTTCCTCCTCGGCGAAGTGTGGGGCGGCGACGCGCAGTCGCTCGATCCCTGGTTCGCGGGCGACGAGATGGATGCCGGCTTCGACTTCTCGTTCCAGGGAAGCGTCATCGGCTGGCTGCAGGGCCGCGGCCGCACGGTCGCCTTCGATCGCTACCTGAAGCAGCGCGAGAAGGTCCGCGCCGGTTATCTGCTGGCGCACTTTCTCTCCTCGCATGACGTGCGCGGCGGGCTCGATCTGCTCGAAGGCGACGTCGACGCGTTCCGCCTCGCCGCACTGCTGCAATTCACGACTGCCGGACTGCCGACCATCTACTACGGCGAAGAAGTGGCCCGCCCCGGCGGCGACTGGCCGGACAATCGCAGCGACATGCCTTGGGGCACGAAGAACATCGCACCCGGCGCCGGCAAGCCGCGCAACGAAACGTTGCGCGCCAGCTATACGAAGCTCATCGCCATTCGCAAAGCGCATCCGGCGCTGTCGCGCGGCATCCACATCACGCTCTCCACGGCCGGCGATCTGCTGGCCTTCTCACGCAAGCACGAGGACGACGAAGTCATCGTCGCGATCAACCGCGGCACCGATCCGGCGGAGCTGAGTGTGCCGGCGCCCGCACGATGGGCAGTGGGACAGCTCACCGACATATGGAGCGGTGAGCCGGTATCTCTGACAGACGGGATGATCAAAGCGACGGTGCCAGGGAAAGGGGCGAGGATCATCACATGGCGGGAGTGAGATTCGAAAACGTTTCGAAGCGCTACGGTCCGGTGTCGGTCATCGAAGGACTGAACCTCGACATCAAAGACCATGAGTTCATGGTGCTGGTCGGTCCCTCGGGCTGCGGCAAGTCGACCGCACTGCGGATGATCGCCGGCCTCGAAGACATCAGCGATGGCACGGTCAGCATCGGCGACAAAGTGGTCAACGAGCTGCAGCCGAAAGACCGCGATGTGGCCATGGTCTTCCAGAGCTACGCGCTCTACCCGCACATGACCGTGCGCGAGAACATCGAGTTCGGCCTGAAGATCCGCAAGACGCCGAAGCCGGAGATGGAGCGGAAGGTGGCCTCGGCCGCCGACACGCTCGGCATCGGACATCTGCTCGAGCGCAAGCCGAAGCAGCTCTCCGGCGGACAACGCCAGCGCGTCGCCGTGGCCCGCGCGATCGTGCGCGATCCGAAAGTCTTTCTCTTCGACGAACCGCTCTCGAACCTCGACGCCAAGCTGCGCGTGCAGACGCGCGCCGAGATCACAAAGCTGCAGCAGCGTCTGCAGACCACGTGCGTCTACGTGACCCACGATCAGGTCGAGGCCATGACCATGGGCCATCGCATCGCGGTCATGAACGCCGGCAGGATCCAGCAGGTCGGCACGCCGCTCGATGTGTACGACCGGCCGTCCAACGTCTTCGTCGCGCAGTTCATCGGCACGCCGCCGATGAATTTCTTCAACGCCGTCGTGAGCGACGGCCAGCTCAGCGCCGCGAAATTCTCGATTCCGGTTCCGGAGACGCTCCGCTCCGCGGTGCGCAACGGACAGAAGGTGCTGGTCGGCGTGCGTCCCGAAAACATCCTCGCGCCGAATCAGGAAGGACGCGGCGCAACCGCGCGCGTGCCGGGCGTGGTCGACATCGTCGAGCCGATCGGACACGAGGCGATCGTGCATTCGCGATTGGGCGACGACCTCCTCGTGGCGTCGTTCGACTCCCACAACATCCCGCGCGTCGGTGACACGATCGATCTCGTCATCGAGCTCGACTCGCTGCATCTCTTCGACGCGGAAACGGAGATGAGACTATGAAGAAACTCCTGCTGCTCGCAGTGCTCGCGCTTCCCGCATTCGCGCAAACCGAGATCATCGTCTGGCACGCCTACCGCGGCGGCGAGAAAACCGCCTTCGAGAAGGTCGTCAATCAGTACAACGCCAGCCAGAAGGCGATCAAAGTCTCGGCGCTGGCCGTTCCGTACGATGCGTTCGCGGACAAGATCACGGCCGCCGTACCGCGCGGCAAAGGTCCGGACATCTTCATCTACGCGCAGGATCGCCTCGGTGGCTGGGTCACGGCCGGCAACACCATCGAGCCGATCGATTTCTATCTCGACAAGAAACTGACGGACCGGTTCATCCCGTCGACGATGCAGGCCATGACCTACCGGAAGACCATTTACGGCCTTCCGCTCAACTACAAGGTCATGACCATGATCTACAACAAGGCGCTGGTGAAGACGCCGCCGAAAACCACGGGCGAGCTCGTGAAAGTGGCGAAGGCGAACACCAACGCCGCGGGCGGCCGCTTCGGTCTCGTCTACTGGTATTCGAACTGGTACTACCATGCGCCGCTCTTCAACGGCTTCGGCGGCGGCGTGTTCGACGCGGCCGGCAAGCCGATCGTCAACAACGCGGGCAACGTGAAGTCGGTCGACCTGCTGATGCGCTGGTCGCAGAACGACAAGATCCTCCCGGCCGAACCGTCGACGGCGCTCATCACCTCGCTCTTCAACGAAGGAAAAGCGGCCATCGTTTTCAGCGGCCCGTGGTTCCTCGAAGAAGTCTCACCGAAGATCCAGTACGGGCTGGCTCTGCTGCCGACGATCGATGAAGCGGGCGGCAAGCCGATGCGTCCGTGGATGACCGTGGAGGGCGTCTACATCGCCGCGCCGTCGAAGCACAAGGATCAGGCCTTCGAGTTCGCGAAGTACCTCACCGACGCCGCGGCGTCGAAGGTGCTCGCGCTGGAAGGGTCGCAGAGTCCGGCGAACAAATCGATCTACAACGATCCGCAGGTGGCCGCGAACGGCGTGCTGAAGGCGTTCCGCGCGCAGGTCGACACGGCGGTGCCGATGCCGAACGTGCCGGAGATGACGCTCATGTGGTCGCCGGTGACGACGGCCATGAACGCGATCGTGCAGAAAGCCTCTTCGCCGAAAGCGGCGCTCGACAAGGCGCAAGCCGAGATCGTCGCCGGAATCGCGAGACTGAAAAAGTGATGACGTGAGCGCTCAACCGCAGATCGTGAACGAGAAACGGACGCGTTCCGGCGAGCACGCGGCGGCACCACCGCCGCTGCCGGCCGCGCGCTCGTATCGCGTTGCGATCGCGATGCTCCTGGCCGCGCTGGTCGCGGTCGGAGTGCTGCACTGGGTGCTGGTGAAGCGCTCGGCCTCGCTGACGGAAGCGCGCGCGACGCGCGCGGCGATGATCAGCGCCCGCGCCGCGGCCGACATCGCCACCCAACTCGGCGGCGAAGGAGACGCACTCGTGGCCGCGCTGCGCGCGTGGCAGAAGGAACATCCGGCCGTTCACGCGCTGCGCGTGGCAAACAACGAGAACCGTTCCCTCGAGGCGAGCACGTTTCCGGAGGATCTGAAGAACGGCGAGATCCCGCGGCGGATGCAGCGGGACGAGAAGCCGCTCTACGACCTCGGACAGGAGTTACGCGCCAACCTCGAGACGAATCAGTCCGAGGGGCGGAAGCGGGAGGAAGAAGTCTCGATCGAGCAGCGGAGGGATGGGTCGCTGCTCATCGCCGCGCCGATCGAGAAAGAGGGGGCGGTCATCGGCTTCGCGCAGGTGCATGCCGCGCCGGAAGTGGTCGCGGTCGAAGCGCCGAGTCTCTGGTTTGCGCTCGCGTTCGCGCTCGCACCGTTCGTGGTCGTCTTCGCACTCAGCTTCTGGGCCGCGCCGCGCGGCGATCGCAGCTTCACCTGGCTCGTCGTCGTCGCCTGCGTCCTCTTGTTCGTCACCCTCTTCGCGTATCGGCAGTGGGCCATGAGCACGCTCGAGGCGAGCTCGCGCAGCGCGGAGCAGCGCATCGCCGAACGCGTGCAGCGCGAGGCGGCGATCGTCTCCCGCATCGCCCCCGGCGCCGAGCGCCATGCGAACGGCTGGGATGGAGACCAGTATCGCCAGCCGCTGAAGATCGACCCGAAAGCGGCCGTCGCGGGAGAGAAGAGCACGGTTGCGAACGCGAGCTACGGCATCGGCATTCTTTCGCTGGCGCTGCTGCTGTTCGTCGGCACGACCGCCGCGACGCGTGCGAAGGAGAACCTCGTCGAAAACCGGCAGGCCTACTTCTTCGTGTTGCCGGCGATGCTCGGGATGCTCGTCCTGGTCTTCTTCCCGTTCTTTTATGGCGTCGCGCTCTCGTTCACCAGCCAGACCATCTACTCGGTCAACAAGCCGTATGGCGACATTTTCGTCGGCATTCAGAACTACAAAGAGATCCTCACCGACTTCGGCATCATTCGCCACACCGATGCCGGCCGGGCCGCGAACTACGAGAACTTCTACTGGACGCTCTTCTTCACGATCGCCTGGACCATCGCCAACGTGACCATCGGCGTCGTGCTCGGATTGATTCTCGCGCTCGCGCTGAACACGAAGAACCTCCGCTTCAAAGGCGTCTACCGCGTGCTGCTGATCCTGCCGTGGGCGCTGCCGAACTACATCACCGCGCTGATCTGGAAAGGGATGTTCCACCAGCAGTTCGGCGTCTTCAACCAGCTCATTCAATTGTTCGGCGGCTCGCCGATCGCCTGGTTCGAGAAACCGTTCACGTCGTTCTGCGCGGTGGTGGCCACGAACGGGTGGCTGAGCTTCCCGTTCATGATGGTGGTCTCCCTCGGCGCACTGCAGTCGATCCCGGCGGATCTCTATGAAGCGGCGCGCGTCGACGGCGCATCGCCGTGGCAGCAGTTCCGTTCGATCACGCTGCCGTCGCTCAAGCCCGCGCTGATTCCGGCGGTGATCCTCTCGGTGGTCTGGACTTTCAACATGTTCAACATCATTTATCTCGTGTCGGCGGGCGAGCCCGCACACTCGACCGAGATCCTGATCACCCAGGCCTACAAGGTCGCGTTCGAGCAATACCGTTACGGCTACGCCGCCGCGTACGCGACGATCATCTTCGCCATTCTGCTGATCTACGGCGTCTTCCAGAACCGCGTGACGCGCGCCACGGAGTCGATTGCCTCATGAGTGGAGATCGCAAGGGTTCCGCCCATCGCGACCGGAAGCCCGGCGAACGCTCGCACGCTCCGGTGCACGCGTTTCTGATCCTCTTCACGATCGTCTCGGTCTATCCGGTGCTGTGGGTCTTCACCGTCGCCTTCTCGGGGAAACAGAGCCTGGCCATCGTGAACCTGCCGCCCGAGCCGCGCGCCGCCGATCGCCTGCGCGCCATCACGCCGTGGCCCGATGAGCCGTCGCCGAAGAACTTCGTCTCGGTGATGCGCGAACAGCCGTTCGGACGGTGGGTGTTCAACAGCGCCGTCGTCTCCGCGGCCACGACGCTGGTCGGTGTGGTGATGGCCTGCACAGCGGCGTACGCCTTCTCCCGGTTCAAATTTCCAGGCCGGCGTACCGGCTTGATGATGTTTCTGGTCTCGCAGATGTTCCCGGGCGTGCTGACGATGATTCCGCTGTACATCATTCTCGTGCAGTGGCTGGAGCTCGGATCGTCGTGGATTGCGCTTATCCTTATGTACGCAACGACGGCTATCCCGTTTTGCGTATGGATGCTGAAAGGCTATTTCGACACGATCCCGAAGGAGCTCGAGGAGTCGGCGCTGATGGACGGCGCCTCGACCGCGAGAATCTTCTTTTCGATCGTGCTGCCGCTGGCCAAACCGGCCGTCGCCGTCACCGCGCTCTTCTCATTCATGACCGCCTGGAACGAGTTCATTCTCGCGGCCACGTTCATGGATAAGGAAACCATGTACACCGCGCCGATCGGCCTGCGTTTCTTCGTCGGCGGTTTCTCCCAGCAGTGGGGCTACTTCGCGGCCGGCGCGATCATCGTCGCCATCCCGGTCGTCGTGCTGTTCCTGTTCCTGCAGAAATATCTCGTTTCCGGTCTGACGGCGGGGGCCGTCAAGGGGTAAGGAGTTCATCGAGTGATGAGTGATGAGCGATGAGGTTCGACACGCACTGGCGAGGAACACGTAGCGCGTGAATCTCGCCGGCACCTGTCGAACCTCATCACTCATCTCTCATCGCTCGCTTCAATCGTCCAAAGGGGGTCAACTTGAAGAAATACCTTTGTTTTCTGCTCGTGTTGCTGTCTGTCTCCGCGTTCGCTCAGTCGGTTTCGTTCAAGGATCCGGCGGGGGATGACGATGGTCCGGGGGAGTATTCGTATCCGACCGATGCGGTCTACACGCGCGGGTCGTTCGATCTCACGGCCTTCAACCTGAAAGTGAACGGCGCGAAGACGGACGTCAGCGTGAACGTCAATTCGAATCTGGCCGATCCGTGGTCGATGGGTGGCGGCTTCGCGGTGCAGATGGTCTTCATCTTCATCGACAAGGATCACGAGGCCGGCAAGGGCTACACGACCTCGCCGTCGGGGCTCAACATCGAGTTCGCACCCGACAGCGCGTGGGAGAAATGCATCATCCTCTCGCCGCAGCAGCCGGGCCGCGTGAAGACGGAAGTGGAGCAGAAGGGTGGCGCGATGAAAGGCGACTTCATCGTGCCGAGCCGCACCCGCGGCGCGGGCCGCACCATCACCGGCACGATCGATACTGCCGCTCTCGGTGAAGGCGATCCGGCCACCTGGTCGTATCAGGTGGTCATGCAGTCGAACGAAGGCTTCCCCTCGGGCAGCGATCTGCTCACCCGCAAGGTGAACGAATACGAAGGGCAGCACCGCTTCGGCGGCGGCAACGACGGCGACTGCGATCCGCACGTCATCGATCTCCTCGCCGGCGACGGCACCGGCGCGAAAGAGGAAGCCGATCTGCAGCACAAGATGCTCGCCTACGAATGCAATGAAGACGGCACGGCGAAAAAGCTCGCCACCGTCTCGACCATCAAAGTGAAGAAATGAAGAGTGGTGTGCGGAGGACGGTTCTTCGGATGAGCCGCTCCGCAAATGAGTGAGGAGAAACAAATGAGATTCTTGCGCGGTACCGCGATCCTGCTGGTCCTGCTCACCGTGGCCGCCGCGGGCTACGGACAGCAGCAGCAATCGACCATGACTCTCTCCGGCGTCACCTATACGAAGTGGCTCTGGGGCAATCAGCGCTACGACGGCAGTCTGTACAACTTCACCAACGTCCCGGGTGAGGGATGGGGAGACAACGGCCAGGGCACCGAGATCGAACTGCTCGTGGCGGCGAAGCCGAATCGCTTTCTCGAAGTGAGCGGCCGCATCCACTCCCGCTTCAGCCAGAACTTCTGGACGAACTTCGGCGGCTTCGGCGGCTCCGACGGCAGCTGCGGCGACGCCAATGGCGGCGGCGACTGCGGCGAGTTCGATTCACGTTCGAATCAGTACGTGAAGCTGCGCGGCATGAACGTGCGCGTCACGCCGGGCTGGAAGTACATGGACGCGGTCTCGTTCGGCTCGACCGATCTGGGGATGTTCGATCCGTTCACCATGGGCAAGATCCGCTACATCGATCGCGACAATCTCAACGCGCTCATGGCTTCCGGCACGCTCGCGCCGAACCTGCGCTACGACGTCGCGCGCATCTCCCTGCCGCGTCTCTGGGCCGGCCCGAACTACGCGACCGGCGAGTTCGCCGCCGATGACAGCGCCTACGGTCTCCAGCTTCGCTGGACCGGCCCGCTCGTCGACGTCACCGGCATCGGCGAGTTCGTCAACGACGTCGAAGTCGACTCCGGCGACATCATCGTCGACGACGGCCGCGAGCTGACGAACCGCTACGAGAACAACGTCTACGGCATCAAGGCCGACATTCATCCCTCCGGCCCGTACGCGTTCCGCGCGGCGTACTACTACTCCGAATCGAATCCGAACCTCACGCTCTCGCCGGCGGCGTTCGGCCTGAACGGCTACTCGCCGGTCATCGCCGATGACGTCAGCGACAGCTCGTGGAAGGTCAACGCCGATCTCACCGATCCGTTCGGCGTCGGTCTCTCGTTCAACGTCGAAGCGTTCGACATCGGCGCCGACTACACGTCCATTCTCGCGGCACGCCGCGAGTCGGACGTGCTGCTCACCGAAGGTCACGACGCGACGTGGGCGTATCCCGGTCCGGCCAACGCGGCCTACGGCGTGTTCGGCGGCAATCCGTCGCGCATCGGCTACTCCGGCTGGCAGGGGAACATGCAGCAGGTGGCCACGATCAACGTCGACAACGAATTCACCGACTTCGACGAGCCGGCCGCCGAAACGGTGATCGGCTGGAAGGGATTCACCATCGTTCCGCGCTGGCAGCGCGGCAACCTCGAGGTCGCCGGCGAATACACGCATCTCGACTACAACACGAACTGGCAGGCGTGGGGCGACCCGAGCCGCGCCATCGACAACACGAAGTACCCGGCCGCCGAGATCGCCGGCATCGGCGTCGGCAATCCGTATCGCTCCGCCTACGCGCCGTTCCAGGAGAAGGAAACCGACATCGCCCTCGTGCGCGCGAAAACGACCATCAACGTCGGCAAGGGCATCGATCTGTTCGGCAAGTTCAAGATGATCTCGGAAGAAGACCTGCGCATGAACGACGCGCGCTATCTTCCGTATCAGGCCAACGACTGCCCGGGCGGCGGCGTCGCCTGCGCGAACAACGCGAACTTCTACCAGGGAACGAATTCGACGAACGGTCTCTACGAGAACCCGCCGGTCATCACCGTCAACGGCGTCACCGGCTACAAGTGGGCTCCGTTCGATGATCTCTCCGACGACGACCGCGATCTCGACTACAAGATGATCCAGCTCGGCGCCGGTTATCAGCTCACCGACATCATCTACGGCTCACTGACGTACGAGCATTACGACGTCGATCTGCAGGATGGCAACTCGGCGTTCCAGGCGTATCGCCTGCACGAGCTGTCGTCGGGCCAGCACGAGAAGAACAAGATCATCGCCCTGCTGCGCTTCCCGATCGGCGGCGCCGAGGCCGGGTTCAATTACGAATATGCATTCGGTGAATTCGATCCCGATTACGGCACCGGCTTCGTGCCGCAGGTGGCCGACGCCTCGATCGCCGCATCGGCGGGCGTGCCCGTCGGCTCGCTCGGTTTCGCCGGCCGCTACGGCGGCTGGAACACGCTCGAGACCCGCGAGTACGAGCACCAGCACCTGAAGGCCTATTTCAAGGTGCGCTTCTAGGTCCCACACGCTTCGAGAAGCGGAGCGGCATCCGGCCGCTCCGCTTTTCGATTGCCGGAGAATCCATGCTCAAATCCCTTCTCGCTGCACTCCTCATCGCCACGCCTCTCTTCGCCGGCGATGCGCTCTTCACGCTCAGCGATCCGCGCGGCGATGATTACGGCACCGGTACGCTGAAGTACCCGATGAGCTCCGATTTTCAGCAGGGCGATCTCGATCTGCTGAGCGTGCGCGCGATTCGCGTCGACGGCGGCACGCAGTTCGAGGCGAAGTTCGCGCGTCCGATCCGCCAGCCCGAACGCCGCACCGTCGACGGCATCGGCACGCAGCTCAACGACCTCGCGAAGCTCGGCTTCTACACGTTCAACCTCGACATCTACGTCGACACCGACGGCGTCGCGGGCTCCGGCTCGACGACGACGTTGCCCGGCCGCGGCGTGATGATCGACGCCTCGACCGCGTGGGAGAAAGTCATCAGTCTCACTCCCGATCCGATGCGCGCGCGCAGTGAGCTCAAGCGCATCGTCGTACGCGACGAACGCCGGCGCGGCGAAGCGGAAGGCCGCAAGGTCGTCGCCGACGAGACCCGAACCGAACTGCAGTCGAGCGTCGATGACTTCGTCTTCTTCCCGACGCAGGTGCGCGTCACCGGCAACACCGTTTCGTTCTTCGTCCCGGGCTCGTTTCTCGGCGAGCCGCAGAAGGAGTGGAGCTACATCGTCGCCGTCAGTGGTGCCGACGTCGCGCAACGTCTCGATCAGCAGAACCGGCTGTTGCGCATGGGCGACAACGGCGAGTCGCTGATGGTGCTCCCGGTGGCCACCGGCCGTCCCGTCGATCGCTTCGGTGGCGCCGTCGAACACGACGACTACATGCCGCCGCTCGTCGACGTGATCGTTCCGATCGGCGACGATCAGAAGAAAGTGCTGTCGAACTACGACACGAACGAGGAACGCGCCGCGGTATTGAAAGGCGTGAAACCGTAAGCAGGGGAGCGCCGCCCGGCGCTCCCTATTTCACTCTCCACATTCCCACGCCGCGAGCCGGCAGCGTTACGGTCCATGCGCCGTTCGCTCCTGCCGGCATCGCGTTGCCATCGGCGAAGATGGTCTCGAACGATCCCGCCTGGAACGGGAGATTCGCGGTCTTGCTGAAGGCATCGCCGAGGTTGTGAACGACGAGCACGGTCTCATCGTTGGTTCTGCGGAGAAACGCGAGCGTCAGCTGGGAGGAAGGGAGCAGCTCGATCGATCCCTTCTGCAAGGCGGCCGAGCCGTTGCGCGCGTGAATCAGCGTGCGATAGCGCGAGAGCAGCGACGAGGCGCTCGACGTCTGCGTCTCGACGTTCGCCGTCGACGTTCCGGGTGCGTAGCCGAACCACGGCGTGCCGCTGGTGAAGCCGCCGCTCGCGGTCCACGGCATCGGCGTCCGTTTCGATTCATCGCCGGACGTCGGCCCGTTCTGCAGGCCGACTTCTTCGCCGTAATAGAGAAATGGCGTTCCCGGCAGCGTCAGGAGAATCGCCGCGGCGACCCGATTTTTTCCGGTGTCATTGCCGAGAACCGACGCGAGGCGGCGCTGGTCATGATTCGTCAGGAACGGCGCGTCATGCGCGCCGGCGGGATAGAGCGACTGCACGCCGCGAATGGCATCGACGATCGGTGTCGGCGAGCCGCTGTTCGCGCCGTTCACGATCGCATCGGCGAGCGGGAAGTTGAAGTTCATCGGCATCTCGTCGCCGCCGTGGATGACCGACGCGTCGCCGTAGTACTGCGCGATGATCTGCGCGGTCGTCCAGTTCTCCGCGACCAGCACCGCCTCCGGTTTCGCCGTGCGCACCGCGGCGGCGAGATCCTTCAGCGCCGCGTGGGTCTGCGGCGTGTCCGCCTGTCCCGGTCCCGGTCCGGTCTCGATGAGATAGCGCGTGGCATCGAGGCGGAACCCGTCGACGCCCCTGGCGAGCCAGAAGCGTGCGATGCGCAGCATCTCCGCTTTCGCTTCGGGGTTCTGCCAGTTGATGTCCGGCATCCCGCTCCAGAACACGCCGTAGTAAAACGCGCCGTTGCTCGAATGCCACGTCGTGCTGCCGCCCCACGGCTGCGACCAGTTCGGATTGGTGGTGTTCCAGACGTACCAGTTGCGCTTCGCGCTCGAGGGGGAGGAGGCCGAGTCGACGAACCAGGGATGCTGATTGCTGGTGTGATTGACGACGAGATCGACGATGACCCGGATGCCGCGACGATGCGCTTCGTCGAGCAATCGCTCGAAGTCGGCGTTCGTGCCGTAGTCGCGTTCGATGGTCTCGTAGTCGACGGTGTCATAGCCGTGATAGCTCGGCGATTCGAAGACCGGCATCAGCCAGATGCCTTTGATGCCGAGGTCGGTCGTCGTGGCGGGATTGCCGTCGTTGAGATAGTCGAGCTTCTCGATGAGGCCCTGGAGATCGCCGATGCCGTCGCCATTCGAATCGCGAAAGCTGCGCACGAAGATCTCGTAGAACACCGCCCCCTCGGCCCAGTCATGCTGCCACTGCACCGGCTGCGGCGGAGCCGGAAGCGTGCGCGCCACCGCGCGCTGCTTGTTTGCATACGCCTGCGGAATGCCCGCGCACGCGAGCGTGCAGAGAAGCGTGATGGCGAGTGACGAACGGAAGAGCCGCATGACGGTATCCTACGGCAACATGTTCGACTTCGACGACGCGCGCCGGCATGCGCTCACAGTCGACCTGATGAGGACGCTACGCGGCCAGCCGCGCGATCTTCTCCCGTTCGAGGAAGTGCGTACGAAACTCCGCCTGCGGCACACCATCGATCGCGGCGTCGAAGAGGTTCCGCTCGATCGCATCGTCGGGTCCTTCGGCCGCGATCGCGATTTCAATCGTCTCTTTCTGCCGCGCCGCCGTTCGCTTCGCGGGCGGTGGGAAGCGATCCGCAAGCTCGCCTCGGGAACGCGCGGGTTTCCGACCGTCGAGCTCTACAAAGTGGGCGAGGCGTACTTCGTTCTCGACGGCCATCACCGCGTTTCAGTCGCGCGGTTCCTCGGGGCTCCGACGATCGAGGCCAGCGTGCGCGAGTTCGTGACCGACGTCGCCGTGGACTCCGAAGACTCGCTCGAAGTGGTTGCCTTGCGTCGCGGACGGGCCGACTTTCACGAGGCCACCGGTCTCGACGTGGCCGCAACGGAGGTCGATGCCTACGAGCGACTCCTCGATCACATCAGCGTGCATGGCTGGTATCAGCAGAAGGCGTGGCCCGAGGCCATCGAGTCGTGGCGCGTGCATGTCTACGAGCCGACGCTCGAGGTCATTCGTCGCAGCGGGGTGATGGAGCAGTTTCCGGGACGCACCGAAACCGATCTCTATCTGTACGCGATGGATCATCTCTATTTCCTGCGCGAGCGGCGCGCCGATGCGTCGACCGATGCGGCGATCCGCGAGATGCAGAAGGTGAGAGTGCCGTGGAGCGAGAAGTGGCGCAGACGGATCTTCGAGGGCAAGTAGCAATCGTCACCGGCGCGAGCCGCGGCCTCGGCCGTCACCTGGCGCTGGAGCTCGCCCGTCGCGGCGTGCGCGTGGCCGTGACGGCGCGCTCGCACGCGGACATCGAGCGGGTCGCGGAGGAAATCCGTAACCAGAATGGTGACGCATTTGCAGTGCCGCTCGACGTCGCGCGATGGCCAGCCGTCGAAGATGCGGTGCGGCAGGTGCGCGAGCGCTTCGGCGGCATCGACATCGTCGTCAACAACGCCGGCGTCGGCTGGTACAAACCGTTCGAAGAGCATTCGATCGAAGAGCTCGATCTCACCATCGACGTGAATCTCAAAGGGACGATCTACCTCTGCAAAGCGACGCTGCCCGACCTGCAGCGTTCCACGAACGCGCAGATCGTGAACATCGCCTCCGACCTCGGACGGCGGGTCATTCCGAACATGGCCGCGTACGTCGCCAGCAAGTACGGCGTGATCGGATTCGCCGGCTCGCTGCTGCGCGAGCTCAAATCGAAAGGCATCCGCATCACCACCGTCACCCCCGGCATCATCGACACGTTCTTCAACGGCGGGGCGGAGGGGACGAAGGACGAGAGCTGGTCCCTGCGTCCGGCGTTTCTCGCGAATGCGATCGCCGACCTGCTGCAAATGCCGAAGCATTGGGTGGTGGACGAGATCGCGATTCACGCGATGGGGCAGGAGTTCTGAGGGGATTGAGGATTGAGGATTGAGGATTGAGGATCGGTTCCGCGGAATGCTCAATCCCGTCAGTGATTCTCCTCGGCGCCCGGAGGTGCCGCGCCGTAGACATGCCGGTCATGCGTCACGAGATCGAACGGCCGGAGGCGCGGATTCGGCGGATAGCCGCGATGCACGGCCTGGCAGTCGTAGCAGACGATCACGTCCTTCACCATCCGCCAGACGATGTAGTCGAGGATCGTCACGCCAAGCAGCGACAACCCATACGTCCACGGCACGAAGATCGAACCGACCACCACCAGCGCCACGCCGGTGGTGCGGTTGAAGTCTTTCTGAAAGTACAACTCCTCATGCCCGCACGCGGCGCAGCGATCGATGACCGCTCCTGCTTCCGGCGCCTCGACCATCGTCGCCTTCTCGCAGTGGTCGCAGACACGCGCCGCCTCCCCAGCCTCCCGCGCCACGCGCGACTCGCAATGCGGACAAAGGAAATGGACGGAGGCCAAGCGGGGGAAGTGTAGCGGTTGAAGGGGGCGGTGTAACGCGCCTAGAATGAAAGAAGACAATCGGGAGTAACGCAAAGAAAGGATAATTGCCGTATGTCCAGATGGAAGCTGACGATTGCACTGTTCGTACTCGTGCTCATCGCGGCCCCTTCCTCCTTGGCCTGCTGTGACGGCGAATTCTGCGTAGTCGTCTGAGGCGAGGCACGTGATCCTCGCCCCGGTTTTTCTCGCCGCGGTGGTCTCGATTCAGACCGCGCCGTTCGCGTGCAACGGTGAGCTCATCGCCGGTGACGTTCGTGCGCGCCTGTCGGACGCGGGTGGGGCGACGATCACCGTACCTGACGATGCCGAGATCGAGATCGTGCTCGACTCCGCGGATTGCTGGGCGGCGCCGCTCGTTGCGCGGGAGGGCGGGGCGAGCACGATGCGTGTGTGGCGGCGTCGTGAAATTGGCGGGCCGCTGTCGTTGCCGCGCGGCAGTCGGAGCGAAGTCGTGTTGCGCGGTGAGATCAGTGCGAACGGCCTCCCTCCCACGCGCGTGACCTGCAGCGCATCACCGAACGCCTGGCGGTGCGTGTTGCCGCAGATCCCGCTCGATCTGAAGGTCTCGGCCGAGGACTTCGTGCCGGTGTACTTCTGGGATTTGCAGCCGGGCGAACGGAATCGCGGGCTCACGCTCGAACGAGGCGGTTCCGTGAGCGGATGGGTCGGCGCGGATGGTGCGCCGCTCGATGGCGTGCGCGTGCAACTGACGCCCGCCGCGGTCGCAAAGGCGAACGAACGAGACGCGCTGCGCGTGCAGACCAGGCTCGCATCGAATCGCGGATTCTTCCAGTTCACCGGCGTTGCGGCGGGCGAGTACACGCTTACGGCGACGAAGCGTGGCCGCGCCACCGGGGAGACGTCGCTCAGCGTCGCCGCGAATCGTGAATCGCTGATCGATGCGCTCGATCTGCCGCCGCTCTCCGCGGTCGACCTTCGCGTCTCACCGGCGCTCGATCCGAGCGGCCAGGCCTGGCAGGTCTTTCTGCACAAGCGCGAATTGCTCGATCGTTCCGTGCGGCCGGTTGCGCAGGGCGTCGTCTCCGTGGATGGAGCGTGGAAGAAAGATGGCCTCGAT
This sequence comes from Thermoanaerobaculia bacterium, assembly GCA_036261885.1. GTDB lineage: Bacteria > Acidobacteriota > Thermoanaerobaculia > Gp7-AA8 > Gp7-AA8 > QHVT01. The sequence goes on from DATAJY010000002.1 coordinate 378,953, forward strand.
CGCGGCCCGTACCTGCTCAGCGTTCGCGATGCGAGCGGCGCAATCTTCTTCGAACGCGAGCTGTCGATCGATCAACCGGTGCTCGTGCTCAATGCCGACGTTGCGGTGATTCCGATTCGCGGAACCGTTCGCGCCGGTGACACGCCGCTCGAAGCGGAACTGCGCTTCGAAGCGGAGGCGGGCCTCGTGACGCTGCGCTCGAACGAGCAGGGCGAGTTTTCGGGAAGCGTGCCGAAAGACGGCCATTGGAACGTGACGGTTACGCGAATCGCGCAGGGACAGTCGACCCATCTTCAGAACGTCGCAATCCGCAAACGCGACGATGGGACGGCGCTCGTCGACCTCACGCTCCCGTCGACCTATCTCGAGGGCAAGGTCGTCGATGAGCGCGGCCAGAGTGTTGCGGACGGTATGGTCTACGTGATGCGCAAGGGCCGGCTCGTCGCGCACGCCAGTCTCGACTCCGGCGGCACGTTCGACGTACTCGGAGTCGAGCCCGGGGAGCTCGTGCTCTTCGCGCGGACGACGTCCGGCGACTCGGCGGAAGTGAAGCGCGAGCTGAGCGAGGGAACTGGCGCGCTGCTGACGCTGATCGTGAGCAAAGGCACGACGATCAAAGGCCGCGTGCGTGATGCCGCGGGCAACGGAATCGCTGGTGCGATCGTCCGTTCGATCGCGGCCGCGGGACGCGCGATCGAAATCGTGAGTGGTCCCGACGGCCAGTTCTCGTTCAACCTGGGATCGGGGAGCGAGACCGCGGACGTCATTCTCGTTGCCGCCGGCTTCCCGGTGAAGATGACGACGATCAGCATGCAGCAGCCGGACGTCGTGCTGCAGCCGGCGTATGGCCGGTTGCACGTCGCGATGGGCGGTGCGCCGCCATGGCCTTCGGTGCGGCGCGGCGCGCGCGGATTCCCGCTGTTCTCGCTGTTCCGTCCGCGCCACGACAGTCTCGATCCCTATGAGATCGCGGACGACGGATTCACGATCGACGTCGAGCCCGGAGCGTACGCGATCTGCCTCGGCGGACGCTGTCAGGATGCGATTGTCCGTCCCGGTGCGATCGCGCGCATCGACACGCGCGCGAAAAAAGTGAAGGAGCAATGATGTCGAAGACGATTCGTCTGTTCGTGATTCTCGCGATTGCCACGACGCTGGTTGCCGCGAACGACGAACGTCCCGGCTGGTTGGGCGCGGCGATGGCGCAGCATCGCGTCTCTTCCGATTCGACGCGCGTCGACTGGCTCACGGTCCGCGGTATCGAAGCCGGCGGTCCGGCGGCGCTCGGTGGTCTGAAGATGCAGGACGTGATCGTCGCCATCGATGGAAAGACGATCGACTTTGCGAACCTCGCGGAGTCGCTGCGCACGTTCGACAGCTTTCGCGCCGGCAAGCCGGTGAAGTTCACTGTCGCGCGCGGAACCGCAAGGATCACCGTCACCGTCATTCCCGCGCGGATGACCGACGCACAATACGAGTCGTGGAAATTCAATCGCGCGCAGGCAAAACATCAGATCGAAGCGGAAGCCGCGATGAAAAAGCCTTAACTCCGAGTTGACGAACTTCCTTCCTGCCATCAGAATCCGTCCCCTCAGGTCCAATCCCAAAAAATTCAGCAGAGAAGGGGGCTCGCGATGCTCTGGCGCAATACCGTTCAGCGTGAGAACGGCTCGGAGCCGATCGGCTTCGATCCGCAGGTGCAGCAGATTCAGGCGGGCGATTCGGTGTTCTGGTTCAACCAGGATACGAACACCGAACACCAGCCGTACCCGAGTGGCGGCTTGACGACGTTGTGGTTCGCCGCGCCGATTCCTCCGCGCGCCACTTCCGATCAGGTGCGCTTCGCCAACGCCGGTACGACCGCGTATGCGTGCGCGTTGCACGACGACGAGAGCGGCACGATCGACGTCGCGGCGATCGTGCAGATCGGGCCGACCTTCGATGGCGGCGTCGGCTTCGTGCCGCAGGCGCTGGCGTTGACCAAGGGGCAGAGCGTCGTCTGGAACAACTGTGACGAGAAGCCGCATCGCCCGATGCCGAAAGACGGGCCGGCAGACGCATGGCTGCAGCAGGACATCGAACCGGGCGACACGTCACCGCCGGTGACGTTCAGCGAAGTCGCGCCGCTCATCCCCTACGTCTGTGCCCTTCACTCCGGTGAAACCGGAACGATCACGGTGACTTAGGAGAGAACCATGACCGACATCGCAGATCTCGAGCTCGAGAACGACACGCTCACTCCCTCCCGCCGCGACTTCCTCGGCATCGCGCTCACCAGCGCCGCCGGCGTCATGTTCTGGCCGTACGCGCCGATTCTCGAAGCGCAGAAGGCCGCCTGTGTGGCGAAGGCAGGCGAGGGGCTGCGGCCGATCGGTGAGATCGCCAGCAGCGGCGGCTACCTGCGCGGCGTCATCGAAGTAGTCGCCGAGCAGCGGGCCATCACGTACTACAACAAAGGCATCTTCAGCTGCTTTCAGCCGGTGGTGCGCACCTATCACGGCTATCGCGGCTGGAACACCGATCCGAAAAACCGCGTCACGACTCCGAACGTCGCCTCACCGGGACCGACGCTTCGCGCCGCGGTCGGCGACACGATCGAGCTGATGCTCCTCAATCGCATCGATCAGGCGACGTTCCCGCGCAGCACGGTCATCAGCCAGCGCGGCGTTTGCGATACGTCGGTGAACTCGAACGGCACGCCGCGCTATCCGAAGAGCGACAAATTTCCGAACTGCTTCCACGCCTCGAATACGACGAACCTGCACTTCCACGGCACGCACGTCAGCCCGAGCGGCTTTGCGGACAACGTGTTGATCGGCGTCATCCCGAATCCGAAGATCGACGTCAACGCCGCGATTCAGGGCGGCATCGCTGCATATGACGCTTGGCAGCGCGGCGAGAATCCGACCAAGTCGCTGATCGAAGCGGCGGCGCTGGCGCTCGACGCCATGCTCGAAGCGGCGACGGCCGCGAACGACAAGGAGCTCGTCGCACAGCTCACCGACGCCATTCACGCCAATCATCAACTCACCGAAGCGGGCGAGTGGCCGCAGTACTGGCCGGGGTTCTATCCGCACTTCTTCCAGCTGCCGACGTACAGCGGCGAGCCGAACACCTTTGTGATGGGACAGTCGCCCGGCACGCACTGGTATCACTGCCATCAGCACGGCTCGACGACGATGCAGTTGCTCAACGGCATGGCCGGCGTCTTCATCATCACCGGCGATTACGACGACAAGATGCTGCGCATCGGCGGCGGCACTCCGGAGGCGCCGAAGATCAAAGAGCAGGTGCTGCTGTTCCAGCTGTTCGCGGAGCAGCCGAATCTCGTCTCGCCGAGCCCGAGCAGCGCGCAGGTGGCGGTGAACGGCCAGGTCGTTCCGGTCGTGAACATGAAACGGACCGAGGTGCAGTGGTGGCGCATCGTGAACGGCGCGATGAAGGCCCACGGCATCGAGCAATACCTCTTCATTCCTGACTCGCTCTACAAAGACCTGGTCGCGAATCCGAAGAAGATGAAGAACGGCCAGCCGCCGACGTCGGTGATCGATCCGGCGACCGTTCCCTCGCTGAATCAGACCGCACAAGATGGTGTGCAGTACGCGTGGCAGAACTTCGTGCGCAATCAGAACGCCGGCACGTTCGAACTCGCGCCCGGCAACCGCGCCGATTTCCTCGTGCAGGCGCCGAAGACGGACGGCACGTCGTGGCTGGTGTTCTGGCCGCCGGCGGGTGCGGCGACGATCACCGACATCCGCGCGAACACGGTGATGAAAGTCGTCGTGGCCGACGACCCCGCCGGAGAGGCGACCGCGCTGCCGACGCAGGCGCAGTATCCGGTGCAGCCGGTGTTTCTCGCCGACATCGGCGACGCGGAGCTGCGCGGCCGCGCGCGAACGGTGACGTTCAGCATGACCGGCGGGATCGGCCAGCAGCCGCAGTTCTTCATCGACGACAAACAGTTCGCCGAGGGGACGCTCGACCAGATCATGCTCGAAGGGACGGCCGAGGAGTGGACGCTGCTCAACACGTCGCTGCAGAGCATCTCCCATCCGTTCCACATTCACGTCAATCCCTTCCAGGTCGTCGAAGTGTTCGATCCGTCGAGCATGACCGCGCCGCAGCCGTTGCCGCGGCCGTGGATCTGGTGGGACACGATCTCGATTCCCGCGGGAGTGCAGAAGACCGACGAGTTCGGCAATCCGATGACGGATGCGAATGGCAATCCGATCGTCACGCCGGGCTCGATCAAGATGCGCAGCCGCTTCGTCGATTTCGCCGGGAAGTTCGTGCTGCACTGCCACATCCTCGGACACGAGGATCGGGGCATGATGCAGCTCATCGAAGTGGTCGACAACAAGACGGTGGTGAAGCACCACTAGAAATTTTGCGTCCTTTTGCGAGTCGTTCCGTCTCCCTCAGTGAAAGGAGACGAACGATGAACGAAGAGACGATCGCCTGTTGCTGCTCCGAGTGCTCGGAAGCGGGGTGCTGCGGTGGCAGCGGCTGCGGCTGCTGAGTTGTTCGAAACGGCGCCGCCGCGAGAGAATCGCGGCGGCCTTTTTTCGATGACCGATGCCGCCACCGAACATCGCACCGCGCTCGTGCGCTTCGTGCAGTCGCGCGTCCACGATCACGCGACCGCCGAGGACATCGTTCACGACGTGCTGCTCCGCGCGTGGGAGCGGCGCGAGCAATTGCGCGACGAAACCAAGCTCGCGGCGTGGCTCTATCAGATGACGCGCTTTGCGATCGTCGATCACCATCGCGCCGCGCGACCGTCGGAGGAACTGCCGGAGGATCTCGTCGCGCCGGTGCGTGAGGACGAAGCCGTACAGCAGATCGCGCAGCAGTGCCTCGCGCCGCTCATCGCGCGACTGCCGGAACGGTATCGCGAGCCGCTGCGACTCTCGGAGATCGAAGGTCTCACGCAACAGCAGGTCGCCACGCGCCTCGGGCTCTCGCTGTCGGGCGCGAAGTCGCGCGTGCAGCGCGCACGTGCAAAGTTGCGCGACGCGGTGCTCGACTGCTGCCGCGTCGAGCTCGACCATCGCGGCGCGATCATGGGTCACGACTGCCGCTGCTCGATCGTGCAAAAAGGGTGAAACGTTCTTCGACCTTCCCGCACTACCTGCGCGAAAGGAAGGTCAGAACATGACTCGTGCACTTCGTGGGATCGTAGTTCTCGTCGTTCTCGCCGCGGTTGCCGCGCCGCTGATGGCGCTCAATGTCGTCAACACATCCGCTCCGGCGGTCAACTACGTCTTCAGCCCGACCGGCAGCGTCTCGGTCACCGACATGACTTCGCCGGTGCTGACGAACGGCTTTCTGCAGTCGCGCATTTTTCAGGGACAGGCGGGCTCGCCCGCGGCAGGGAAGTGGGTGTACGAATACCGGCTCGATCTGCGCAACGTCGTCGGCATTCTCTCGATCCCGTACGTCACGGACGTGGCCATTCCGTTCGGCACGGCGCGCTCCTACGACTACAACTTCGACGGCGTCAGCACCGATCACGTGTTCGTGATCAGCAGCGGCGGGATGGGGACGAAAGGGCTTTCGGGCGCGACGACGTGGGGGAGCTACATCTTCTTCACGTTCGCCGGAAACGTCTACGGCGGCGGGAGTCCCGGCAATGGGGAGAGCAGCTACTTCTGGGGCGTCGTGTCCGACTACGCGCCGGTGGTGAAGACCGGTTACGTCTACCACGACTCCGGCTATCAGACCGTGAGCGTCTACGCGCCCAACTATCCCTGAACGCAAAACGAGCGACGGGCAGGAACCCGTCGCTCGTTTTTTCATTTCGATGAAAGGTGATCAGCGCGCGCGTTCGATGTAGCGGTTCTCGCTCGGGTCGACGATGATCTCTTCGCCCTCGGTGACGAACGGCGGCACCTGCACGACCACGCCGTTCTCGAGCGTGGCCGGCTTGTATGAGGCCGACTGCGTCGCGCCCTTGACCATCGGCTGCGTTTCCTTGATGCGCGCCTTGATCGATTTCGGCAGTTCGACGCCGAGCGGCTTGGTCTCGTGGAACTGCACCTGCAGCTTCAGGCCCGGCTCGAGCCACGCCGCGGCATCGCCGAGATCGTCTTCGCTGATCTCGATCTGTTCGTAGTTCTCGGTGTTCATGAAGTGATGGGCGTGGCCGTCGGAGTACATGTACTCCATCTCGTGCTGGGAGATGTAGGCCTGCTCGACGTCGTCGTTCGAGCGGAAGCGGTGCTCGAACTGGTTGCCGGTGCGGAGGTTGCGGAGCTTGGCCTGCACCATCGCGCGGAGGTTGCCCGGCGTGTGATGGCGGAAATCCATCACCTTGCAGAGGTCGCCCTCGAACATGATCACGATGCCTTTGCGAATGTCGTTTGCGTTCATTTCGGTCCTTTCAGAACTGTGCGTGAAGCGGTTTGCTCGTTCCGCGAGACAGAACGTCCGCACGAACCAGCAAACAGCAACGTCGCGACTGGGGATAAACTCGCGCGCCGAGGAGATACGGAATTGAAAGTGAAACTGATCCTGCTGGCAGGCGCACTTCTGGCGCTGGCCTGCCGACCCGGCCGCGAAGCCCAAACGACGGACGCGACAGGCGATATTCCAGTCGGCGTCTATGGCGCGCTGACGGGCGGTGAGGCCGCGTTCGGCACCTCGACCGTTCAGGGCGCACGCATCGCCGCGGACGAGGTCAACGCCGCCGGCGGCATCAACGGGCGGAAGATCCAGCTGCTCGTCGAAGACGACCAGGGGCGCGCCGAGGAGGCGACGAACGTCGTCACCAAGCTCATCACCGGCAGCAACGTCGTCGCGCTGATCGGCGAGAACTCGTCGAACCAGTCGCTGGCCGTCGCGCCGATCGCGCAACAGAACGGCGTGCCGATGATCTCGCCGTCTTCGACGAATCCCGCGGTCACGGAAAAAGGGGAGTACATCTTCCGGGTCTGCTTCACCGATCCGTACCAGGGGAAAGCGCTCGCGGCGTTCGTGCGCAACAACCTCAAACTCGATACGGCCGCGATTCTCGTCGACAAGAAGAACGACTACTCCGTCGGCCTCGCGGGTGTGTTCCGCAAGGAGTTCGAAGGGGCGGGCGGAAAGATCGTGGCCGAGCAGAGCTACGCCGGCGGCGACTCGGAGTTCCGCCCGCAGCTGACGACCATTCGCGACGCGAAGCCGCAGGCGCTGTTCATCCCCGGCTTCTACACGGAAGTCGGACAGATCGCGATCCAGGCGCGCGACCTCGGCATCATGGTCCCGCTCGTCGGCGGCGACGGCTGGGATTCCCCGACCGTCATCCAGATCGGTGGACGCGCGATCGAGAACTCGTATTTTTCGGATCACTACTTCGTCGGCGACACGCGTCCCGTGGTGCAGAAGTTCGTGAACGAATACGAGAAGCGTCACGGCAAGAAGCCGGAGGCGACTGCCGCGCTCGGTTATGACGCGGTGCACATCTTCGCGCAGGCGGCCCGACGTGCCGGCTCGACCGACCGGAAGAAGATCCGCGACGAGATCGCGAACACGAAGGACTACCAGGGCGTGTCGGGCACGATCACGATGGGCGCGGATCGCAATCCGATCAAGCCGGTGGCGATGATCAAGATCGAGAACGGACAGATGAACTTCGCCGGCTGGGTAAACCCGTAGCCGTATACTCGTTTTTCGGAGGATCAATGAAGAAACTGATGCCGTACGCGCTCGTCGCGCTCGTCGCAATCACCGCGGTGGCAAAGGGCGAAACGAACCCGCAGAAACCGGGCAAGTGGCGCCACACGATGCAGGTCGAGATGGCGAACATGCCGATCAAGATGCCGCCGATGTCGTTCGAGCACTGTGTCACCGAGGAAGACCTGAAGGATCCGCAGAAATCCGTGCCCCAGGATCCGAAGAGCGAGTGCAAAGTCGGCGACTACAAGATCAGCGGCAACACCGTGAGCTGGACCATGGACTGTCCGAAACAAAAAATGAAGGGCGAAGGAAAGCTCACCTACACCACCGACAGCTACACCGGCACGATGCACATGACCATCGGCGAACAGGAAATGACGACCAAATACTCGGGGAAGTATTTGGGAGCGTGCGAGTAGTCGGTAGTCGGTAGTCGGGGGAACGGTTGGCGGTTGGCGGTTGGCAGTTGGCGGTGGATCCGATCGCCGGTCAGGAAGTCGCTGATTGCGCGTGATCGCACTGCGCGGCGACTGTGAGTGCAGTCCAGCCGAAACCGCGCGGCCCGTCCGCGGCGCAACGACCTCTGAAAATGAAAATCAGAAATCAGTAATCGAGAATCGGCGGGGCGGTCGGCGGTGGCTACCGCCAACCGCCAACCGCCAACGGACATCGGACATCGGACCGTTCCCCCGACAACCGACAACCGACTCCCGACCCCCGCCCTAGGGCATCCAGAAGTCGCGGGGGTAGAGGCGCATCAGTTTCGTCTCGGGGCCGTCGGCGTTTTTGAGGTAGGCTTCCCAGGCGTCGAGTTGTTTGTCGGGGCCGATTGCGAAGTAGTACGCGTCGGCGACGTCTTTTCCTTTGACGTTGTAGCCGGGGAGGGCGCGGCCGTAGACGGCGTCCTTGCGGGCGAAGAGCTTGTCGGCGAGCTGCGGGTCTTTGCGCAGTTCGAGGATCGACTCGCGGAACTTCTTCACCTGCTCCGGCGGCTGCCGGTCTGCGAGATCGTTGGCGATTCCTTCCGCGCGCGACTCGTACGTGGCGGGGGCGCGCGTTTCGCCGAAGACCTGCGAGATCGCGTAGTCGGTGAGCTTCGGATTCTTCTCCGCGGCCTTCAACGTATCGACGACGAACTTCACCGTCTGCGGGATCTCCGGCGTCCGTTCCGCGTAGTAGCCGCCGCGGGCGCCCTGCACGCTGCCGCGCAGACCGTTGCTGTACGCCAGTCCGGCCGCGAGCGTCTTGAGGAAGATGCCGTGTGCGCCGGCGCCGGCGAAGAGACGGCTCGCGAGATAGTCGAGCTGTTTCTCGCGATCGTTCGCGTCGGAGAAATGCACGGCCGGCACGGAGGTGATGATCACGCCGCCTTTCATGTTCGGCGCGAGGAGACCGACGTAGGTCGGACGTCCTTCGCCGCCGACGCGCGAGCGCAGACGCTGATCGATGTAGCCGGCCGGGAACGCTCCGACCGCCGATCCTTCGGCCGAGGCGGAGAGCGACGAGGCGAGTCCCGCGATCGGGCCGGCGAGCTGTTTCTGCAACTCCGTTGATGTCACGAACCAGATGCGCGCATTGCCGCGCGTGGCCAGCCGCGCGCGCAGCGCCTCGAGCATCGCCAGCGCCTGCGACGGCGGAACCTTGAGGTCGGTGTTGAGCGCGTTGACGAGATACGTCCAGTCTTTCGCGAGCGAGTCATCCGGAATCTCGATGAGCGTCAGATCGAGATCCTTCACCGCATCTTTCGCGATCGCCGTCGCGCCGGGAGAGAGATTCGCGATCGTCTCCGGCTTCGCGAGCAGCGCCTTCAGCTCGTCGCGCGTTCCCTGCTGCGCCGCGAGCTTCGCGAACCATTCGTCGAGCGCGGCCTGGTCCTGCGCGGACGGCAGATCCTTCAGCAGCCAGCGCAGCCGCAGCGCGTTGTGCGTGCGGGTGAGGAACGAGCCGGCCGCGAGGAACGAGGCGTTGCCCTGCAGGCGATACGCGGTGGCCGGATCATTCACCCACGATTCTTCCGAGCCCGACATCGAGTTGCGCAGATTGCTGAGCGACTGATCGACGACGTCGCGGATGCGCGGCAGATTCTCGACGCGCCAGTCGGGGTGATGCAGTACGAGCGTCATCCAGTCGATGGCGCGCTTCGCTTCCGTGGCACCGATGCCCGCGCCGCGCAGGGCGAGCTCCACGCGTCCGGTGCGCGCGTTGGTGGAGAAGTTCGCGTCGAGACGAAGGATCTCGTTGCGCAGGCGCTCCGACATCTCTTCGTACGACACCGGTTTGCCGTTCTCGATCACGCCGACGCGCGTGAGCATCGCGGGCAGGAGCGAGAGGTAACGCAGCTGCTCGTACGGCACGCGGTCCGCGCGCAGCACGAGTCCGGCCGTCGCGCTCGACATGTTGTCGAACGTCGAGGTGACGATCGGCACGTTCGATCCCGGCAAGCGGGACTCCGCGTACTGCAGCGTGTCGTCGAGCGTCAGCGGCGGGTTCTTCAGGAACTCCGGCGGCGTGATCTTCTTCGCTTCCTCCTCGATGCGCGCCGCTTCGGCGTCCTGATCGGTCGAATAGCGTTTCAACGCGGCCTGCACGTCGGTCATCGCATATTGCGTGGCCAGGCGCTGGGCTTCGGCTTCGGCGCGCTGCACGCGCTCGGCGTCTTCGCGCTGCAGGAGCGCGGAGCTCGGCCGCGCCGCGGCAGCGTACGGCGTCACGCCGGTGAGCTGCCACCGCTTGAGCGCATCGCGCCAGATGTTTTTTCCGCTGCCGAGCTGCGCGCGGATGCTCGCGGTCTGCGGTGCGAGCGTCACCGACTTCCTGAATTCCGGCGTGCGTTCGAGCAGCAGCAGCTGATCCATCCAGGCGGAGCCGGTGCCGCGCGCGCCCCACGACGGCGGCGAGTTGACGAAGTTCGCGAGCTGGCGCTCGGTCTCGCTGACGCGGCTCAGGACCCGCGTGTTGAATTCCCTGACCTCGGCGGAGCCGTCGGGAAACGCGGCGATGCGCGCGAGCTCATCGACGACGCGTTTGCGGATTTCGGTGATCTTCTCGGTCGTGAGATTTGCCGCTGCGACGTTGTCGAGGATGAACGCCACCGGGTGTCCCTGATCGCGATCGATGTTCGAGAAGATCGTCGTCGCGCCGGTCTCCATCACCCGCGTCTTGCTGTCGATGAAGAGCTTGTAGAGGTTCGTCGTCGCATCGCCGGCGAACGTTTCGCCGAACAGCTCGAGCAGGATCAGATCCTCGGCCGACATCGACATCCGCGTGGCCGGCCAGGAGATCGCCAGGCTGCCGGGATTCTGATCGTTCCGATGCGGATACTCCGCGATCGTGATCGTCCCCGCCGGCGCGGCCTGCGGCGCGGGGAACGGTTTCGTCGTCGTCGACTCGCGCGTCTTCGGCTCGCTCTCCACCTTCTGCAGAATCGCATCGGTGCGCTGCAGCACTTCGGTGAGCGTGACGTTCTTCGGGAACGCCACCATCGTTCCCATGTTCGCGAGGTAGTAGTTGGCCTTGTGGAAGTTGCGAATGTCTTCGGGCTTCATGGTGCGGATGCCCGACGGCTCGCCGCCCGAGTTGTAGGAGAGCGGATGGCTCCTGCCGTAGGTCAGCTGCCCCATCGCGCGAAACAGCACGCGGAAGCGGTTCGCGCTGGAGCTCGTCATCTCGTTGTAGACGGAGCCTTTTTCCTCGAGCCGCAGCGTGCCGTCGGGATTCGTCGTCACGCCGAAGCTGCGCACTTCGCGGCGGATCTCTTCATCCGAGTAGTTCGGATGGAGCAGCGCATTGAGCTCGGCGGAGAAGAGATCGAAGAAGACGTCTTTGCCGGCCGTGGTGTTGAAGTGGTAGCTGGTGCGCCACTGCTGGGTGAACGCGGTGGAACCGGAGAGCCAGACCGCGTCGAGGCCGGCGAATGCGCGGCCGGTGGTGCCCTTGCCGAGGAGCAGATGCTCCTGCGTGTGGGGCTCGCCCTGATCGCCGACCGGGATCGAGTTCACCCAGGTGTAGCCCTGCGGCACCGACTCGAGCTGCAGATAGTCGAGCGTGAAGCCGCTGCGGCGATGGATGAATCGCGCGCCGATCGGCTTGCCGGCGTCGTTGAGGTAGAGGGCTTCGGCGCGGAAGCCTTCCGCGACGTCGCCTTTCTTGAGAGTGTCGAGTTGCACCGGCGCAGCGTATGCGAACGCCGCCGCGAGCAGGCACAGCAGAGTGGTGAGAGCGCGCACGAATCCTCCGAATCGCGATTGGATTACGGAGGCGTACTCTACTCGACCGCGACGCTCGCGGTGCGCCGCACCCGCTCGGCAAAGGCGAGTTGGGCACACATCAGTAACATCCCGAGATCGCGGATGATCACGAACCACATGTCCTGGATCCGTTCCTCGTACGTTTTGCCGGCGGCCGAAACGTCGAAGCAGCCGCAGTCGATGGCGTTGCCGCGGGCGAGGTTGATGCTGATGGCGATGATGAACACGACCAGCATCGCCGCGATCAGCCAGCGCGCCGGCTTGACCCAGACGCCGAGAATCAGCAGCAGGCCGCAGACGATCTCCACCCACGGCATGACCAGCGAGCTGACGTTGATCAGGTCGCCGCGGAGGATGCGGTAGTTGTAGATCATGTGCGCGAACGATGGCGGATCGGCGATCTTCGGCAGCGCGGCGACGATGAAGATCGCGCCGAGGGCGATCTGGACGCGCACGGTGAGCCAGGGATGAGTAAGCGCTTCCTTGAACGTCACGGCTGTCCTCCCGTCCTTACGGCACCACCACGTTGCTGCCAGTCGGGAAAGCCGTCTTTGTAGACGTACACATTGTTGAACTGAATGCCCCACAGCTTCTGCGCGAGCATGTGCGAGTCCTCGCACGCGCCGCCCGAGCAGTAGATGACGATCGGCCGGTTCTGCTCGGCCGGCTCGCTCCGCTCTTCGTAGAGTTTGTTGACCTTGTCGTCGATGTCTGCTTCCCACACGGAGTACGAATGCGAGCCGGCGATGTGACCTGCCTCAAACACCGAGGTGCGCCGCGCATCGAGGAACAGGACGCCGGCGGCGTGCAACGCCTGCGCTTCCTCCCCGCTGATCTCGACGTACGCCTTGTCGGGGTGCGGCGGATACTTCGCGAGATCCACTTTTTTCGGAGCGCTGGCCGCGGGCGCGGGAGCCGTCGTCGGGGTCGTCGTGGCGATGGCCGGCGCTGCGGATGTCGTCGTCGCCGGAACTGTTGTCGACGGCGCGATCGCCGTCGACAGGGCCGTCGTCGACAGGGCCGTAGTCGCCGGAACGATCGTGCCGGTTGTGTCCGTGATCACGGCGGTCGTCGTGGTGGTGGCCGGTTCCACGACGTCTGGCTCGGTGCGCGCGGGCGGCGGCACCTTCACCGGCACGCGCGGCGGCACCTGCAGCGCATTCGGGTAATACCCCGGCAACTTCAGCTGCCGCGTGCGCGACGCGAAGCCGTTCGCGACGACCGCGATGATCGCCGCAAGCGCGATGATGATGACGGACTGAGCAACTGGATGGCGTACTCGCATGATCACTGCCGCTCGTTAGACGAGGCGGCGGCCGGATGGTAACGCAGGGCGCGCTTTGCGCGGATTGAGGATTGAGAATTGAGGATTGAGGATTGCTGCGCTCGGGGCACCGTTGCCGGAGGCGCAGCAATCCTCAATCCTCAATCCTCAAATCCTCAATCCGCGCGCAACGCGCGCGCTCACGCGCTTCGGCGGAGGACGATTACCGAGTAGGCCTGCACGTTCATCTGGTCGCCGGCGTTCCAGTCGGGATGCTCGCGGAGATCGGGGACCGGCTCATCGGTGTCGATCACTTTTTCCCACTTCTCGCCCCAGGGGGATTTCGGAAGGGTGAAGAGCATCGGTTCGTAGTTGGCGTTGAAGAGCAGGATGAAGGAATCGTCGGAGATCGGCTCGCCGCGCTCGTCGGGAGTGGGGATGCCTTTGCCGTTCAGAAATACGCCGACCGTTCTTGCGTAGGCGGTGCCCCAGTCGTCATCGGTCATCTCGTTGCCATCCGGTTTGAACCAGCCGATGTCGGTGGCGCCGGTGCCGCGCACGGTGCGTCCGTGAAACCAGCGTCGCCGCTGGAAGACCGGATGATCCTTGCGGAACTGAATGACGCGCGCGGCGAAGGCGCGCAGCCCGTCGTCCATCCGATTCCAGTCGAACCAGGAGATGTCGTTGTCCTGGCAGTACGCGTTGTTGTTGCCGCCCTGCGTGCGGCCGAATTCATCGCCGCCGAGAAGCATCGGCACGCCCTGCGAGAGAAACAGCGTGGTCAGAAAATTGCGCTGCTGCCGCGCGCGCAACGCATTCACCTCGGCGTTGTCCGTCGGTCCTTCCTCGCCGCAGTTCCAGGAGCGGTTGTCGTCCGCGCCGTCGCGGTTTCCTTCGCCGTTCGCCTCGTTGTGCTTCTGGTTGTACGAGACGAGATCGTGCAATGTGAAGCCGTCGTGCGCGGTGATGAAGTTGATGCTCGCGTAGGGGCGGCGTCCGGTGGCGGCGTAGAGGTCGGAGCTGCCGGTGAGACGCGTCGCGAAATCGTCGAGCGTCTGATCGGTGCCGCGCCAGAAATCGCGCACCACGTCGCGGTACTTGCCATTCCACTCCGACCAGAGGGAAGGGAAGTTGCCCACCTGGTAGCCCCCTTCCCCGACGTCCCACGGCTCGGCGATGAGCTTCACCTGCGAGATGAACGGATCCTGTTGAATGATGTCGAAGAACGCGCTGAGACGATCGACGTCGTGCAGCTCGCGCGCGAGCGTGGCGGCGAGATCGAAACGGAAGCCGTCGACGTGCATTTCCAGGTGCCAGTAGCGCAGCGAGTCCATGATCAGCTGCAGCACGTGCGGATGACGCATGTTCAGGCTGTTGCCGGTGCCGGTGTAATCCATGTAGTACCGGCCGTTGTCGTGCACGGTGCGGTAGTAGGCGGTGTTGTCGAGCCCTTTCATCGAGAGCACCGGCCCGAGGTGATTGCCTTCGGCGGTGTGGTTGTAGACCACGTCGAGAATCACCTCGATGCCCGCCTGGTGCATCGCCCTCACCATCTGCTTGAACTCCGTGACCTGCTGGCCGAGCTGTCCGCTGGCGGCGTATTCGTTGTGCGGCGCGAGGAACGAGACCGAGTCGTAGCCCCAGTAATTGCGCAGGTTCTTGTCGAGCAGATGATTGGCGTGAATGAACTGGTGGACGGGGAGCAGCTCGATGGCCGTGACGCCGAGCTGCTGCAGGTATTTGATGGCCGCGGGATGGGCGAGACCGGCGTACGTGCCGCGCAGATTCTCCGGCACGCCGGGATGCTTCATCGTGAAGCCTTTGACGTGCACCTCGTAAATGATGGTCTGGTGCCACGGCGTGTTCGGCCGGCGATCATCCTTCCAGTCGAAGTACGGATGGATGACCACCGACTTCGGCATGAACGGCGCGCTGTCTTTGTCGTTGCGCGAGTTGTCGGGATTGTCGAAGTGATAGGGGAACACCGCTTCGTCCCACTGCACCGAACCGTCGACCGCTTTGCCGTAGGGATCGAGCAGCAGCTTATTCGGATTGCAGCGATGACCGTTCTCCGGCTCCCACGGACCATGCACGCGAAAGCCGTATCGCTGCCCCGGGCCGATGTTCGGCAGATAGCCATGCCAGATGAACGCCGACGATTCGGGAAGCTCGATGCGCAGCTCGTTTCCACCGGCGTCGAAGAGACAAAGCTCGACGCGCGTCGCCACCTCGGAGAAAACAGAAAAGTTCGTACCGACGCCATCCCATGTAGCGCCGAGTGGGTAAGGTCGCCCCGGCCAGATCCGCACTGAGGAAGTTCCTTTCGAAGAGGACTCGTCCGCAACTTCGCAAGGGTTGGGCCAGTAGGGGCGGGGGTCGGGAGTCGGTTGTCGGTCGTCGGGGGGCCCCCGCCCTTCCACGACTTTGGCCGGTGGATGCGCCAACGGATCGTCCCCCGACAACCGACCCCCGACCCCCGCCTCCACTGGCACAACCCTCGCTGTTATTCGGAGTCGCGATGCGAAACAGAAACTCTTCGGATCGGCGCTGCAGTTACGTGGTGGTCGTCGGGAACGCGACCCGCGTCAACAGCGATCTGCGCGATCTTGCGTCCTATCTTTCCACTCTTGGCGTCGCGAACTGTGACGTCGTCATTCTCGATGCTTCACCCCGCCTGCAGTTCGATCTCAACGCGCGCATTCTTCGCTGGGTCGGACGGCATGTGGCCGTGCGTCCCGAGTACCGCATGCCCAGCGGCGGCGTCGATGTGATCCGCGCCGCGGTGGCCTTTGCCGGATGTGAGAAAGTGATCGTCGCCACCGAAGACGTGCGTTACCGCGTCGAGGCGGTGGGGAAGCTCTGCTCGCTGCTCGATGTGCATGAGGTGGCCGAGCCGCAGGACTACTTCGATCCGCTGCCGTGGTGGGGCAATCTCGAGGCGAGCCGCATGCTCGTCCATCGCGGCGTCGAGCCGCAGCCCGATCACGGCGCCACGTTCGCGTTCCGCCGCACCGCGCTGCGCTCGCTGCGCGGCCTCGCCAGCTCGCTCGCCTTCGACGATCCGGTGCGGCGCCTCGCCGCGAGCGGCGCGGAGGTCTACGCCGCGAGCGACGTCTTCGTGCGACGCGAGCCGGGGGCGTTTCGCGACTGGCTCGAACGCCGTCCGCGACTGGCGGGCGAAGACTTCTCCCTGCCGATGAAGAGCGCGTTCTTTTTTTCGCTCGTGCCGGTGCTGGCCATGCTGGCGATCCTCGGCGGCCTGCAACTCGCCGCCGGTTACGGCGGTGTCATCGCCTTCGCCGCGGTCGGTCTCGCGTTGCGCGGCCGGGCCGGGGCGAGCGCGTTCTTTCCGCTGCACGCCTGTCTCTTCGCACCGCTCTGGGTGTTCGAGCGCTCGATCAGCGTCTACTGGGCGCTCTTCCGGAAATTGCGCGGCGCCGATGTGGCGGCCACGGGAATGGCGATGCCGGTCGGCGCACGGGGAGAAAAGGTGGCCAGCGGCGAATAGCGGCTACGCGTCGAATGCGCTGAGCGCGTCTTCTTCGGTGTCGTAGACCTTGAACATCGGCAGGAGATTCGTGAGGCGCAGCGTCTTGGCCACGCGATCCTGCGGCTTGAGCAGGCGCAGCGACGCGCCGCGGCGACCGGCCTCGCGATACGCGTGTACGAGCTCGCCCAGACCGTTGCTGTCGATGTAGTCCATCTCCGAAAGGTTCAGAAGAATCTTCTTCGAGCCTTCCTGGAGGATCTCTCCGATGATCCGGGGAAGGATCGTGTCGCTCACCCCGATCGCCATTCGACCATTGAAGTCGACGATCGCCACATCGCCCGCATGCCGCACCGTAATGTCCATGGCGGCGGATCATAGCAGCGAAGAAATTGAAAATTGAAAACTGAAAAATCGGACGCACGCGTCGCGCGAGTTCGATTCTTCACACGTTCTTCATCGCCCTTCGTATCCTTCCCCGATGCGACGCCGCATTCTCCTCGTGGAGGACGATCCGAAAACGCGGGCCATGGTCGCGCTCTATCTGCAGCGCGAGGGCTACGACGTCGAAACGGCGGAAGACGGCCTGCGCGCGCTGGAGCTCGTGCGCACGAAAGAGCCGCATCTGGTGATTCTCGATCTGATGCTGCCGCGCCTGAACGGTCTCGAGGTCTGCCGCACGCTGCGCGCATCCGCGGGCGGTTGCGCGATCATCATGGTCACGGCGATGAGCACCGAAGAGGACAAGCTCGCCGGTCTCGACCTCGGCGCGGATGACTACGTGACCAAGCCGTTCAGTCCGCGCGAACTGATGGCGCGCGTGCGTGCCGTCCTGCGACGAGCCTCCGAGGAGGACGTCGTCGAGATCGCCGGCATCACCATCGATCGCTCCCATCGCGAGATCCGCCTCGGCGACGCGATCGTCAGCGTCACGCCAACCGAGTACCGGCTGCTCGACGCGCTCGTGCGCGCCGCGGGACGCACGTTCACGCGGCAGGAGCTCGTCGAGCGCGCGCTGGGGGAGGAGTACGAAGGCCTCGACCGCACGGTCGACGTGCACGTCATGAATCTCAGAAAGAAACTCGGCGAGGCGGGGAAGGCGATCGTCACCGTCTTCGGCGTCGGGTACAAGTTCGCGAAATGATCGTCCGCTCCCTGCGCTGGCGCCTCGCCCTGGCGATGATGCTCATCGTCGCGGCGATGCTCGTCGCGGCCGGCGTCTATTCGAGCCTCACCGTGAAACACGAGTTCGATCGCTACCTCGTGCAGCAGCGGAGAGCAGACGTCGCGGCCGCGCTGGCGATCCTGCGCGGAGGCGGTGCAGCCCGTCTGCAGGAATCGGCGGCGCGCGTCCATCGCGAGCTGAAGATGCGCGTGATGGTGTTCAGCGATCGCGGCGAACGCCTCCTCGCCCGATATCCGCCCGAGCTCGATCGCTATGACCTCATCCGGCGTCCCGACGGCTCGCTCGAGTTGACCTCGCGCGATCCGAAGGTGGTCGAGACGCTGGTGGTGAAGGGAACGGCGCAGCGCGTGCCCGGAATCGGCGAGGTCTATCTGCTTCCTCCCGCACCGAGCGATGCGCGGCGCTCGTTCCGCCTCTCGATCGATCGCTGGCTGCTGGTCGGTCTGGCGATCGGCGCGCTGCTCGCGGTGGTGGTGATGCTCACGATCTTCCGACGCGTGTTCCGGCCGGTCGAAGAGCTCACCGGCGGCGCGCGCGCTCTCGCCGGCGGACGGCTCGACGTGCGCGTGCCGGTGCGCGGCAGCGACGAGATCGCGGAGCTCGCGCAGGCATTCAACTCGATGGCCGAGGCGCTCGAACGAAACGAGCGCGCGCGCCGGAACATGGTCAGCGACGTCGCGCACGAGTTGCGCACGCCGCTCACGAACATCCGCGTGCAGGTCGAAGGGGCGCAGGACGGAGTCATCGACGCCGATGCGAAGTTCCTCGCCTCGGTCGAAGAAGAGACCACCATCCTCTCCTCGCTCGTCGACGATCTGCAGCAGCTCTCGCTGGCCGATGCCGGACAGCTGCGGCTGGAGAAAGCGCAGGTGCCGGTGATCGAGATCATCGAGCGCGCGCTGAGCGGCCTGCCGACGCACGATCACGCGCTCACGCACGAGGTCGACGACTCGCTCGTATTGTTCGTCGACGTGCGGCGCATCGTGCAGGTCGTGCGCAACCTCGTG
This sequence comes from Thermoanaerobaculia bacterium, assembly GCA_036261885.1. Lineage (GTDB taxonomy): Bacteria > Acidobacteriota > Thermoanaerobaculia > Gp7-AA8 > Gp7-AA8 > QHVT01. Next base: position 397,803 of record DATAJY010000002.1, read on the forward strand.
GTGAACGCGCTCGCCCATGCGGCCACGCGCGTGCACGTGGCGGCGCTGCGCGACGGGGATGCGGTCGTGATTCGCGTCGAAGACGACGGCCCGGGCGTTTCGCCCGAACACGCGCAGCACATCTTCGATCGCTTCTACCGCGCCGATGAATCGCGCTCGCGCCGCAGCGGCGGCGCCGGTCTCGGCCTCGCGATCGCGAAAGAGCTCGTCGAACTGCACGGCGGCACCATCCGCTACGAGAAGCCGGCGTTCCTGGTGCGCCTCTTCATACCTTTTTAACGAGCGTTTCCTACTCTCCTCGAAAAGGAGAAGACCCCTCATGCGCTACCTGCTGATTCTGTTGTTCACCCTGAGCGTTCTTGCGCAGCCGCAGCGAAAGATCGTCCGCATCGGCGGCGGCGATGACGGCGAGCGGACCAGAGACTGGCCGAAGCTCGAACAGAAGGCCGACGCCTTCGCCGCGATCGATGCCCTCGCGACCGAGCTCGCGAAACGCGATCTCTACTCCGGCGCGCTGCTGCTCGCGAAAGACGGCAAGCCGCAATTCGTGAAGGCGTACGGCAAAGGGATCGATGACGGGACGAAGTTCAACATCGGCTCGATCAACAAAGTCTTCACGCAGGTCGCGCTCATGCAGCTGCGCGATGCCGGGAAGCTCGATTTCTCGAAAACGCTGCGCACGTATCTGCCCGACTATCCGTCGAAGATCGCCGACCAGATCACGATCCAGCAGCTCATGGAACACAGCTCCGGCATGGGCGACATCTTCGGCCCCGCCTTTCGCGAACAGCACGCGAGCCTGAACACGCTGCAGGATTATCAGAAGCTGTTCGTGAACGAGCCGCTCGAATTCGAGCCGGGCACGCGCCGGCGCTATTCGAACGCGGGGTACGTCGTGCTCGGTCTGGTGATCGAGACGGTCAGCGGAAAGAGTTACTACGACTACGTGCGCGAGAACATCTACAAGCCGGCGGGGATGCAGGAAAGCGATGCCTATGCGCTGGCGGAGAAGACGCCGAATCGCGCCGTCGGCATGACCGGCGAGCCGAATGCGCGCCAGGCGAACGACGCGTTTCTGCCGGCGCGCGGCTCGTCCGCCGGCGGCGGGTATTCGACCGTGCACGATCTGCTGCGCTTCACGAATGCGCTGCCGAAACTGCTCAGCGCGAAGTCATACGACGCGTTCGTCGGACCGCATCCCGGCATCGGCTGGGGTGGCGGCACGGCGGGAGCGAATGCGGTGATCGAGCTCGAAGGTCCGTACACGATCATCGTGCTCTCGAATTACGATCCTCCCTCCGCCGAGTACCTCGGGCGCCAGATGCGCACGGCACTCGGCCTCGGGACCGAATGAATCTGATTCTGCTGTTCGAGGAAGACTTCGTCGATGACGAGCATGTTCGTCTGACCGGCCGGCGTCTGATGCACGTCACGCACGTGCATCGCGCCGCGGTCGGCGACACGCTCGTCGTCGGACGGCTCCACGGCCGGATCGGCAGCGGAGCCGTGACGCGACTCGATGACGAGGCGCTGGAGATGCGCGTCACGCTCGACCGCGAGCCGCCGCCGCCGCTGCCGCTCACTTTGATTCTCGCGCTGCCGCGGCCGAAGGTGCTCAACCGCGTGCTGGCCTCGGCGACGTCGCTGGGCGTGAAACGGATCGTGCTGATCAACGCGTGGCGCGTCGAGAAGAGCTACTGGAAGTCGCCGAAGATGTCGGACCAGAACCTGCTGCTGCAGCGCGTGCTGGGGCTCGAGCAGGCGAGGGACACGATGCTGCCGGCGATCGAGGTCGCGCGCCTCTTTCGTCCGTTCGTCGAATCGTTCGTGCCGAACGGACGCGCGCTCGTTGCCCATCCGAGCGGTGCGCAGGAATGCCCGCGCGACGTTCGCGGCGACGTGACGCTGGCCATCGGCCCCGAGGGTGGCTTCATCGCGCAGGAAGTGAGCTCGCTCGAGCGCGCCGGCTTCGAGGTGGTCACGCTCGGCGAGAGGATTCTGCGGGTGGAGACGGCCGTGGCCGCGCTCATCGCCAGATTGTTTTAGCGCGGGCGGTCTCCCGGCCCGGCGTCGACTCGCGTGTTATCCTCCCGCTCCGGTTCCAAAATCATGCAGCGCACCCAAGTTCTCTTTCTCGTCAAATTCTTCGCCATTCTCATCGCGGCGTATCTGCTCATCGCGTGGAGTCCGGTGAACGACAACGTAATCGTTCCGTTCACGCAGTTCATCGCCACGACGTCCGGCGCGATCCTCAAAGGCATCGGGCAGGCGGTGACGGTGAACGGCACCGTGATCGCGTCGAATCGCTTCGGCGTGAACATCAACAACGGCTGCAACGGCGTCGAGGCGATGCTGATCCTGCTCGCATCGATCGTCGCGTTTCCGGCGTCGCTCAAGGCACGCGCCGCGGGCCTGTTCCTCGGAGCGCTGGCCGTGCAGATGCTGAACGCGATCCGGATTGTGACGCTGTATCTCCTCGGCGCGTATCAGCCGCGCCTCTTCGACATGTTCCACACCGCCGTCTGGCAGATCGTCATCATTCTCTCGGCGATCGGCTTCTTCCTGCTCTGGAGTGCACGCGTTGCCCCGAATCGACTGGCGACTCGCTCTTAAGGCCCTGGCCGGCTTCATCGCCGGCCTCATCGCGTGGGTGTATCTCTCGCCGGTTTACGACGGGATGATCGCTTCCGGCGCCGCGGCGACGATGCGCGCGTTCGAGAAACCTCCCGTGACGCGTCTGCGCGTCGCCGAAGACAACTTCGTCACCGTCGATCGCGCCGACTTCGATCCGCGCTCGAAACGCCCGGCCATTCCGGTGCGCGACCTCACGTTCAACTTCCTGCTGCTGACCGCGCTCTTCGCGGCTTCGAAGCGAACGTTCTCGGACAAGAACATCGGCGGCTTCATCGTCGCGACGGTCATCCTCGCGCTGACGCACATCTTCGGCACCATCGCCGAGGTGATGTCGATCTACGTGGCCAAACTCGGACCGTGGAGTCTCGCGCATTACAGCGACGCCGAACGGACATTCTGGGGCGTGACCAATCACTTCTACCGGCTCGTGCTGATGTACGCGATCTCGTTCGCGCTCTGGTGGATCTTCCGCGACAAGAACGACGCGCCGGTCGCCGCGAAGAGCAGCGCATCCGCGAAGAAGAAACGCCGCTGACCTTGCACGGGCGCGCCGCCGCGAGGTAAAAAGAGGCATCCAACGGAGGTCCGCGATGCGTCTGGTCACCCGTGGTGATCTCGATGGTCTCACCAGCGCCGTGATCATCACGATGAAGGAGTCGATCGGCGACATCCTTCTCGTGCATCCTCAGGACATCACCGATCAATCGGTGGAGATTCGCGCGGACGACATTCTCGCGAATCTTCCGTACGACCCGCGCTGCGGGAAATGGTTCGATCACCACCTCCTCACCGACAGCAATCAGAAGCCTCCGGCGCAGTTCGACGGCCGCCATCGCCTGGCCGCCTCGGCCGCGCGCCTGGTCTACGAGTACTACCTCGAGAAAGATCCCGACGATGCGGCGCTGCTCCGCCTCGACCGTCTGGTCGATGAGACCGATCGGCTCGACGCGGCGCTGCTCACCCCCGACGACGTCGAAAACCCGCGCGACTACATCCTCCTCGGCTACACCATCGACTCGCGCACCGGCCTCGGCGGCTTCGAGGATTACTTCGTGCGGCTGGTCGACTGGCTGAAGACGATGTCGATTCAGGAAGTGCTGCAGCAGCCCGAGGTGAAGGAACGCGTCGAACGGCTGCGCCGCGATCAGAAGGATTTCAAGACGCTGCTGGCGCGCAACAGCTTCCTCCTCAACAACGTCGTCGTCACCGACCTGCGCGAGATCGAACGCCTGCCGTCCGGAAACCGCTTTCTCGTCTACTCGCTTTTCCCGCAGGCGAACGTTTCGCTGCGCGTGCATTGGGGACCGCGCGCGAACAGCGTCGTTGCGGCCGTCGGCCACAGCATCTTCAACCGGACGTGCAACACCAGCGTCGGCGATCTGATGTCGAAGTACGGCGGCGGCGGACATCGCGGCGCCGGTACGTGCGTGCTGCCGCTCGATCACGCGGCCGATGCGATCGACGAGATTCTCTTCGAGCTGCAGGCGAACGGCTAAAGCACCGGCTTCATCATCGCGAAGTTCATAAAATGAAGAGATGAGACTGCGAACCGCCACGCCGCTGGATGCCGGCTGGATCAACGAACGCTACGCGAGCGTCCACTTCATCCCGTCCGACCTCGAGCGCGACCTCGTCGTCGTCGCGGAGATCGACGGCAGGCCGGCCGGCATGGGGCGGCTCGTGCCGGCGGGGGAGAACGCGTTCGAGCTCGGCGGGATGTACGTGTTCGACGAACATCGCGGACGCGGCATCGCCCGCGCGATCGTCGATGAGCTCATCCGCCTCGCCGGCGATCGCGACGTGTATTGCATCCCGTTCGCCGATCTGACGGCGCTGTACGCCGCGGCCGGTTTCGCGCCGAGCGATCCGTCGCTCGCGACCGAGCACGTGCGCGCGAAGCTCGACTGGTGCGCGCGCGAGCATGAACGCGCGGTGGTGCTGTTGAAACTCTAGGCGCTGGTTCGGCTCACCACCGGAAGTAGGCCGGATGCCCTTCCTTCACCGCCACGAACGTGCCGCGGCACGTGGCCGTCATTTTGCCGTTCGCTTCGATCGACGCTTCGACGACCGCGCGGTCTCCCTCCGCTTCGACGACGTGCCCGCGCAGATGCAGCGTCGCGTTCATCGGCGTCGGCCTCTTCAGCGTCACGTGAAAATCGCTCGTCACCGTCGGCGGGAGCTCGGTCGCGCCGCGCTGTTTCATGATGTGCACGGCCGCGGTCCAGTTCGAGTGGCAGTCGAGCAGCGCGCCGATGATGCCGCCGTTCACGATCCCTTCGAATGCGAGGTGATGCGGCTCCGGCGTCCAGTCGCACACGAGCTCGTCGCCCGATTCGAAACTGCGAATGCGCAGCCCTTTCTCATTGGCTGGTCCGCATCCGAAGCAGCGGCTGTTCGGCGCGAGGGTTTCCTGCAGGCTCTTCATGAGCGCGCATCGTATCAACGCCTCAAATGCAACGGCTCAGCGCAAACCGCTCAACGGCGCGCGAACGCGATCGCGTCGGGAAAGAACTCGTCGAAGCGGCGTTCGAGCTCCGTCCGTGAATCGAGGAGATGCCGCGCCGCGTCTTCGAGCCGCGGCTGTCGCGAGAAGCGCCGGCCGATGTTGCGCAGCGCGCCGCGGATGGCCTCGACGTGCCGGTAGGACTGCAGCCAGCGCTCGTCGCGGATCTTCGGATAGACGACGCGCAGCAGCCCCGGCAGCTCGTCCTGATGCGGATCGATCGCGGCGAAGGTGCGAGCCAGGAAATCGTCGAGCGGCTCGCCCGCGAATTCGTCGAAGCGGGTGGCCAGAAAGTGATCGAAGAACATGTCGGCGATGACGCGTGCGTAGTGGCCGTGCTCGGGAAGGAGCACGCGCCGGAAGGCGGCCACGCTCGGATGCGAGTCGGTGAAGGCATCGATGGCGCGGTGCTGCTGGATGCCCGCGCGAACGGCCGGCGTGAAGCGATCGCCGAGGGGACCTTTGACGAAGTCACCGGCGAGATTGCCGATGAGAGACTCCGCTCCGTCACGGGCGAGGAAGAGGTGCGCGAGGTGGTTCATCGGAGGGGGTGGAATTTGAAAATTGAAAATTGAAAATTGAAATCACGTCACGCCGAGCGCGACGCGTCTCGCACTCGCGACGACCGTTTTTCAATTTTCAATTTTCAATTTTCAATTTTCAATTCCACCTCCAAGTTTCCCACTCCTTCACAGCCCAAATAGAAAATAACTTGCACCCGGTCCGCTGTTCGTGCACCCTGAGTCAACGTCGTTCGTCCAGACGACGGTCCGAAAAACATCAGGGAGTCCCGGGTGCCACGAGCCTTCGTCCGGTTTGCGGTGGTGTTAGCGATTGCGTTCGGCGCGCATGCAGCGTCGGCGCAGATTTCGTCGACGCATTGCGTCGAGAGCGACGTCGCTCTCGATTCGCTGCACTCCTCCTCGCGCCTAGAGCGTTGCGGAGAAGGGGAGAGCACTCTGCTGTGGCATCTCGACCGGATCGATCAGACGGGGGGCGAGCTCGACGGACAATTCGATCGCCGCAACAGCGGCGCCGGCAGCGTGATCTACGTGATGGACACCGGGATCATGGCCTCGCACGCGGAGTTCGCGGGCAACGCCGGCGGCACACGGATCATCGCCGGCTTCGACGTGACCGGCTCGGTGGAGATCGGACGCTCGCACTGCACGAGCGCGAACAAGGCGCTCGCACCCTGCTACGAGAACTTCGATGAGCTGCCGGCCGCATCGCACGGCACGAGCGTCGCGTCGATCGCGGCGGGACACACGATCGGCGTGGCGCCGGAAGCGTCGGTGGTGAGCGTACGGGTGATGAACGAGCGCGGGCTGGCGACGACGCGCACCTATCTCGAAGGGCTCGATGCGATCATCCATCACGCGTACAGCCAGTCGGCGCCGACCTTCCGCACGGCCGTCGTCAACATCAGCGGCTGGGTGCTCGAGCGTCTCAACGCGGCGAGCGTCTCCGGACCGGTAGTGAAGTACAGCGAGGTGGAGCAGAAGATGCGCGACATGATCGCCGGCGTCGATGCCCGCGGACGCCGCGATCCGAACGGGAAGCGATTCCTGTTCGTGGTGGCGGCGAACAACACCGACGGCGGCTGCGGGCTCTCCGGCATGATCGACCGCTTCCCCGCGCTCCTCGGCACATCGACCGATGGCCTGATCACCGTCGGCGGCATGACCGCGAGCAACACCACCTGGGCCGGTACCTGCCGCGGCGGGGTGGAAGTGCTCGCCCCCGCGCAAGGCATCTTCAGCGCGACCATCACCGGCGCCGATCACTACCGCGGCCGGAAACCGAACCTCCGCAGCGGCACCTCGTTCGCCGCGCCGATCATCGCCGGCATCGCTGCCCGCCTGCTCGCCGATCGCCCCGAGCTCACCCCGCAGCAGCTCGAAGCGTGGATCACCGACACGCCTTCGCGCGTGAGCGATCCGAGCGAGCTGATGGCAAACGGCAAGGTCGGCTACGTGCGCTCGATCAGCCCCGCGAGGGCCACCACCAACGTCACGCGACTGGAACCGTAAGCGAGCTTCGGCTTCTTCGTCGACGCCGCGCGATTTTCTCCGCGCGCAAAAGAGGCGCCGGTGTTCGTTCGAACGCCGGCGCCTCGTCGTTTCAGAACGCTCTTACTTCGTGGCGGAGGAATCGGTCGCCGGCGCGGACGTCGCGGTCGAATCGGTCGCGGGGGCGGTGGTCGTCGCGTCGGTGGCGGTCGTTTCGGTGGCGGTGGTGGCGCTCGAATCGGTGGCCACGGTTTCGGTCACGGTCGTGGCCGAGGTCTCGGTGGCGGCCGACGTCTCGGTCGCGGGCGCTTCCGGCTTGCCGGTGCAGGCGACGAGCGAGAGCGTGAAGAGGGCGGCGGCGGCAATCGTCGTGAGTTTTTTCATGGTGTGTTTCTCCTTCACACGCAAGATCGTCCAACGAGGCGTGAGAGTCTTGAACGGCGTCTGCGAGAGTTCTGGGAAAATTCTGGGATGAGGCTTCTCTTCGGCGATTGCACGTTCGACTCGAATGCGCGCACGCTCACGCGCAGCAGCGAGCCGGTGCGCATTTCCGGCAAGGCCTTTCAACTGCTGGAACTCCTGCTCGCCGCGCGCCCGAACCCGATCGACAGGAGCGAGCTGTTCGCGAAGCTGTGGCCCGACACGTTCGTCTCGGAGGCGAACCTCGCCAGCCTGATCAAGGAAATCCGCGCAGCCATCGGCGATGACGCGCGCAATCCGCGCTTCGTCCGCACCGTGCATCGCTTCGGCTACGCGTTCAGCGGCCCGGTCACCGAGACCCCGGAGAAGAGCGCGATCGACTCGATCGCGGTGCTGCCGTTCGCGAACCGGTCGGGGAATCCCGATCTCGACTACCTCACCGACGGCCTGGCCGAGTCCTTGATCAACACGTTGACCAACATCGCGGAGTTGCGCGTGGCCCCGCGCGCGTCGTCGTTCCGGTATCGCGAAGACGAACTCGCGGCCGTGCGTCGCGAGCTGCATGTGCGCGCGGCGCTGACCGGCCGCATCCGCGTCGCCGGCGACGTGGTCAGTCTGCAGGTGGAGCTGATCGATCTGACGCGCGACGCGCAGGTGTGGGGACGGCAGTTTCAATCGCCGCTGCGCGGGATCTTCGCGCTCGAAGAGGAGCTGTCGCGCGAGATCGTCACGGCGCTGCGCGTGCGCATCACCGGCGAGACCGATCGCCGCCTGCGCAAGCGGTACACCGAGAGCGCGGCCGCGTATCAGCTCTACCTGAAAGGGCGGCATCACTGGAACCGCCGCACGGCCGAGGGGATCGAGCGGGCCATTTTCTTTTTCGAGTCGGCCATCGATGCGGATGCCGCGTATGCGCCGGCGTACTCCGGCCTGGCCGACTGCTACATCGCGCTCGCCAGCCGCGATCTCTACGCGCCGCTGCAGTTGATGCCGAAGGCGGAGAGCGCGGCCACGAAAGCGCTGGAGCTCGATGCGGATCTGGCCGAGGCGCACGCATCGATGGGGGCGATCCACGAGGTGTTCGACTGGAAGTGGGAACGGGCGCAGGAGGAGTATCTGGCCGCGCTGCGCCTCAATCCGGCGTACATGACGGCGCGGCAGTGGTATGCGCTGGCGCTCGCGCATCGCGGGCGGATCGCCGAGGCGCTGACGCAGATCAAAGTGGCGTCGGATGCCGATCCGCTCTCGTTTCATCTGAATGCGACGAGCGCGGTGATTCATTACCTCGGACGGGAGTTCGATGCGGCGGAAGAGGACTGCCACCGCGCGCTGGAGATCAATCCGTATCACGAGCCGGCGCACTTCACGCTCGCGCTGGCGCACCAGCAGCGTGGCCGTACCGGCGAGGCGCAGGCGGAGCTCGGGAAAGCGCTGAACATCTCGAAAGGGGAGCCGCACGTCGTGGCCGCGCTGGGGGCGCTCGAAGCGGCGCACGACGCCACGGCCGCGCGCCTGCGGCTCGAGCGGCTGGCCGAGCTCTCGCTCACGCGCGATGTCTCGCCCGTTCACTTTGCCACCGTGCACGTGGCCCTCGGCGAATTCGTCGAGGCCGTGCGGTGGCTCGAGCGCGGGATCGAGGCGCGCTCCGGCTGGCTCGTCTATCTGGCCATGGAGCCGCGCTTCGACGCGCTGCGCGGAGCCGGCGTGCCGATGTCCGATGCGTTGCGCGCGCGGCTCGTGCTCTGATCACGCGAACCGGAACACCACCTCGCGTTCGCGATCGCCGCGCACCTCCGCGCGGCCGTTCAGCTGCAACGTCGCCCCGGTCTCGAAATCGACGAACAGCAGACCGCAGTGCGGGTTCACCAGCAGGTTTCCGAGCGAGTTGAACATGTTGTTGCCGGGATAGTCGGGCCAGACCAGCTCGTCCGGGCCGCGTCGCTGCACGAATCCGGGCGGACCGCCGCGATGCGAGGCGTCGGCGCCGCGTTCGGGATGCGAGGTCGCCAGAAAGAACGTGTCCGCCCGGGCGATGAGCTCCAGCGAGGCAGGAGCGCTCGTGCTCGGCGCGAAGGGGCGCGGGGTGATGTATTGCGGACAGTTCGAATAGACCTCGCCGGTCTCGATCACCAGCTCGTCGCCGCGCCAGGTGGCGTGGCCGTTGAGGCGCATCCGTCGTCGCGTCGCGAGCTCGATGGCCAGCATGCCGATGATGCCGTTGCTGGCGACGTCGTCGCGGACGCGGTCGAGATGCCCTGCCACCGGTGTGAGCACGACGTGACGCGGATCGGTGGCCCGCGCGCGGCCGATGAGGAGAGAGGCCGTCGTCGCGCCGCTGCTGCTGACGGTGGCGACGACGACGAACGGCTGGTGGGCGAGGAACGCGGCGGCGACGGCCGGGATGTCGGCGCCGACGATCTTCGCCACGCGGCCGGCCATCGTTTCGACGCCGGCGCGGCGCTGCATGGCCAGCTCTCCTTCGTGTGCAGGGTTCATTCGGGTCTAACCTTCAAAGATACGTTTTGATGGTTATAGGCTCGCCGGCGTAGAATGTCAACCATCAAACAACCGCCATGCCAGTTAGACACGATTTCCTGATCCTCGCCGGTGACCCCGCCCTCGACCTGCTGAACACCGAGGTGATGTACGACGGCGCACCGATCGACCTCCTCCCCGATCGCGAGTCGCTGGTGCGCTGGCTTTCCGCGGCCGGCCTCGACGCCGATCCCGGCTCGCTCCTCGCCGTGAAGCGCCTGCGCTACGCGCTCCGCATCGTCATCGCCGCGCTCGCCGACGGCCGTACGCCGCGGCGCGCCTCGATGGACCTGCTCGCGGACGAGCTGCAGCGCGGACGCGGAGCGCTGGTTTTGCACGACCGCGGAGAGCGCTACTCCCTCGAGTTCGAGACGCCGGTACGCGACGCGCGCTACGTCCTCGCCCGCGCCGCCGCGAGCTTTCTCGCCTCCGCCGACCTATCGCGCATCCGCCGCTGCGGCGGCACCGGCTGCATTCTCTTTTTTTACGACGCCACCAGGAGCGGCACGCGCCGCTGGTGCAGCATGGCCGGCTGCGGCAACCGGATGAAGGCGGCCACGCACTACCGCAGGCACAAGAACGGCTAGCCGCGCCGCGCTCGCGTGCAAACCTCCCGTCCTCCCGCCCGTACCACATTCCGATGCCCCCGACCCGCCTCACCGCCGGCCGCTTCTTCGGATACGCGCGCGATGCGCGCGAGAGCGACTCCTTCTCCTTTGTCGAGCGCACGCCGGAGCTGCGCGAACGCGAAGTGCCGCTGCACTCGCATGACGAAGCCCATTTCGTCTTCGTCGTGCGCGGTCTCTACGTCACCGAGTCGCACGGCGCGCCCGAGGTCTGTTCCACCGGTGCGCTGGTCTTCAATCCGCGCGGGACGACTCATCGCGATCGCTTCCGCAGCGACGACGGCATCTTCTTCACCGTCGGCGTCGCGCCCGGCGTCGCCGCGCAGCTCGAACGGACGCTTCCTCGGGCGACGTTCTTCCGCGCGCCGCACGTGTTGCGCGCGGTGTCGCGCGCCTATCACGCCTACTGCGCGAACGACGAGCTCCTCGAGGCGCACGGCCTCGAGCTGATCGGCGGCGCGATGGACTTCGGCGCCGCCGCAGACGCCCACGTCGACGCCAGCGTCGACGGCAGCGCTCCGCGCTGGCTGCTGCGCGGACGCGACTTTCTCCGTGAGACCGTTCCCACGCCGCGCATTCGCGACGCGGCCCAGGTGGCCGGCGTCCATCCCGTCCACTTCGCGCGCGCGTTCCGCCGCTACTTTCGCTGCTCTCCCGGCGACTACCTGCGCGAGTGCCGTCTCGAACGCGCCACGACGCTGCTCCGGACCACGACGCTCACGCTCGCCGAGGTCGCGCACGAGGCCGGCTTCTGCGATCAGAGCGAGCTGACGCACACGTTCACCCGGACGTTCGGCTGGACGCCGCGCGACTTTCGCGCGCGGATGTTTCATCCACCCAAGACCCGGCCCGATTCCGGCCCCATCATCGGCGCATGCTCCACCTGATCCTCGCCGCCACGCTCACCGCCGAATCGCTCGCCCCGATCCAGAAGTCGATCGAGGCGGGGGAGTACAAGAAGACCACCAGCGTGGTCGTTCTCCAGAACGGCGCCACCGTCTACGCCGCCGAGTTCAACGGCGCCACGCCCGAAACACTCCACAACACCCGCTCCGCCACGAAGACCATCGCCTCGATGCTCACCGGCATCGCCCTCGCGCAGAAAAAGCTCCCCTCCGTCGACGCGCCGGTCTTCGCCTGGTTCGCCGATCGCGCGCCGTTCGCCAATCCCGATCCGCGCAAAGCGAAAATCACACTCGAAGATCTCCTGACCATGTCGTCGCTGCTCGAATGCAACGACGACAATCAGTTCTCCAGCGGCAACGAGGAGCGGATGTATCTCCTCGAAGACTGGACCCGCTTCACGCTCGATCTGCCGATCCGCGGCTTTCCGGCCTGGGTCCCGAAGCCGCAGGACTCTCCCCACGGACGCAGCTTCAGCTACTGCACCGCCGGCGTCTTCCTCATCGGCCGCGTGCTCGAGCGCGCCACCCGAGAGAAGCTCGACCTCTATGCCGCAAAACATCTCTTCACCCCCCTCGGCATCGAGCACGCCGAATGGCAGTACTCCCCCCTCGGCGAGGCGCAGACCGGCGGCGGTCTCGCCCTCCGCAGCCGCGACCTGGCGAAGCTCGGCCAGCTCTATCTCGACGGAGGCCGCGGCATCGTCCCGCGCGCCTGGATCGAAGCCTCGACCACACCGAAAGCGGCCGTCGACGACGGCATCGAGTACGGCTATCTCTGGTGGCTCCGCTCCTACGCCGGCCATCGCTCCTACGGCATGGGCGGCAACGGCGGCAACCGCGTCGTGGTGATCCCCGACCTCGAGCTCGTCGTCGTCGTCACCACCACGAACTTCAACCAGCGCGACGCCCATCAGCTCAGCGACAAACTCATCGAGCAGATCGCGGGGATTGCTTCCCGGTAGTCGGTTGTCGGTGGTCGGGAGTCGGGGGCCGCCGCCCGACCACGATCGATGCGTGCTCAGACTCGCCCTGCCGACAATCGGCAATCCTGTCGGTCGCGTTGCGGAAATCGTGGTTGGGCGGCGGCCCCCCGTGAGTGCTTTGGATGTTCCTTTCCAGAGATGCTTGGGTTGATGCTTTCCAGTTTGTTAATAGGAATCGGGAGGGCGGCAGCCCTTTCCGTAGCGTCAATTCAAATGAATGTGTTGCGGGCAGTGTCGAGCTTACCGATGATGAAACGGTAGAAGTGGACCGCAAAAAGCTGCTCGTCGGTCGGCTCCAACCCGATGGTCTGTCCAACCAGAGCGTGGGCGATGAAGATGTGGTGGCCTCTGAGTTTGATGTACCCATTGGCGCTGACCTTCCGCTTCTCGAAGTGCCCTGGATAATCGGGCCGCGAGGGACGTCCGGGGTAAGGGGGAAGCGAAGGGGTAAAGACGTTCACCGGCCGTTGCATGTCGAGACCTTCATGGGGACGTTCGTGGTT
>DATAJY010000006.1:0-190392 GCA_036261885.1 Thermoanaerobaculia bacterium
CACCAAAAGAGTGCGGATGGAGGCGCGGTCCACGACGTCGATCTTGCTCCGATCGCTCGACGAAACAGAGACGATAGAAGCAAGGCTGGCCGCCACGTCGGCCGTTGACAGATAGGGCCTTCTCATGGAGAGGTAGGGAAAACTGCCGTGGCGTCACTCCTAAGGAGAGAGGGGTGTGCCCCTAGCTTCGATAACTGGAAATTATCCGGCAGTCTTATGGACTCGGCGAGACATAAAGTGACCTACCGCGTTGTCGACCCGCGCGTTGGAAATCCTGTACATGAGATCGATGTGGACGCGTCGGAGCGGGAGATCTCCACGCTCGTAGAAGAGGGTTACTTCGTACGCACCGGCTGGTTCACCGACGAGGATTTGAACGCAATGCGAGCGGCCGTCGACCGGATCTTCGCGGCCGAACGTGATGTCGCTGACCAACGTACAGACCGGTATGGCGGTTGGCGCTATCTCCGCCATCTCATGGACAAGGATGAAGCGTTTCTTCGCCTGCTCTGGTTCGAGCCTCCGCGTACGGTTGCGCAAGCCGTATTAGGCCCTCTGGTGCGTTTCGATCAGGTCGATGCCAAATACGGAGTTCCTGATGTGCCTTCGCAGTATGTTCCGTGGCACATTCATCATCGCGTAATACCCGACCCGCTCCCGCCCTTTTTCAGCTACCCCCATGCAATTCACTGTCTGCTGTATCTCGATGCCATCGACGAGAGCAACGGTGCGCTATGTGTTCTGCCTGCGTCGCACCGCCGGCCGCACGACACCTACATTCAGGACCAGATGAATGACATCGATGGGCAACGTATCCTCTCGCTCCCCGCCGGTACGTGCGTATTGATGCACGCAAACCTCTGGCACCGCGTGCTTCCATCAGACAGCCGGTGTGCACATCGTCGCGTGATTATCTTCGGCTATCTACCGGCGTGGCTGACGGGCGCCGAGATGGGTGGCGTGAAGCCGGAACATTCGGTTACTGACGAGTTGCGCGCCACGGGGGACGACCTGACGCGACGATTACTCGGGGAGTTTTATTGGGGGTGATCGACGAAGTTCAGTTTCGCCGCGACGACTTCGATGAAGTCAATGAGAGGTACTTCGCGACGCTCAGGTCCGGCAGCGAGCCGTTCACCGATCCGTCGGGATGGATCGAAACCTATTCCGAAGCTGCCGCTCTGCTTCCGGAGATTGTCATTCCGTCAGCCGACCTCGGAAGGTATTACCTCGACGAGGGTGACACCCTCGGCGCCACAAAAGACAAAATTGTATCCCTCGTCTCGGCGTGGGAGAATCGCATCATCGTCTCGCGCGAACTGACCCTCTGTCATTCCGTGTCCGCCGGAACGTTCCTGATCCTGGTGGTACTTCGACGTCGTGGCGTGCGCACGATTGTTTTTGAAACGCCCGGATACGCTGTCACGATGAACCAGGCTGAATACCTCGGCTTTTCGACCGTGCTGATCCCGTCATACCGAGCCGACAACTTTCAGACCACAATTGTGGATCGGGTGCTGCGTTCTAGTCCTTGTGCCGTGTGGATTACACAGCCTCGCATGTCGCTCGGGATCAATCAGCGCGTCGATGAGGTGAAGCAGATCGTCAACAACCTCGGCGCCGAGGGCTATCTCATCGTCGATGAGGCGACTGAGCAGGAATTCCCGTCTCTACTCAGGGCCGCAGAGATTGGCTCTCATCCCAATCTCATCCGGATCCGCGGCATCACCAAAAGCATGGGCCTGAACGGCCTGCGACTGGCTTTCATTCTTCATGACGCCAGCGCGCGCGATGATTTTGAATCAGGGCAAGAGGTCGTCGGTGGATCGCTCGATCTTTTCAGTCTGCGCGCCGCTGCACTGCTCGCCGGTGATATTCCGCGCTTCCAAATGATGCTTGCCGCTGCCCGGCACCAGACGACTTTCCTTCGCGCACGGGCGGCGAAGGTGGCTGCCGGTTCGCCGGTAGCGATCTCGCCGTTGGTGAACGGCTACATGGGTTCAGCGTGGATCACTTTCCCGGAGCCGAGTCGATATGAAGAATACCGTGCCCGGCTTCTCGCCTTCTGCCAAGAACGAAGAACGGCGGTCATCCTCGCCGCGAGTATGCGCTTCGCGTTTGATCCGAGCTTCGAGGCGGTGCGAATCAACTACTTCAGCCGTGAACGGCATGTGCTGGATGGTGTGAAGACTCTCGTGGAGTTCGCCGCATCATTGCGTGAGCCGGATTGACTGCACCTTCCGTCGAAGGTGGCCCGCCGTTTGGGTTCCGAATTTGATCTTGAGCTCGACGAGCAGGTTGCGCGGGAGAAGAGCGCGCACGCGCAGATCATGCGCATAGGACTCGCGGCTGAGCTGATTCCAGCCGAATGACAACAGGACTTCACCGTCGTCGCCTGGACTCGGAAGCGCTGGAGTGACAACGCTTGTTTCGACCGGGCTGGCGGTGGTGCTCGGTTGCACTTCGAGCTCCGCTTTGAGTCGGCGCAACTCGAACGACGTTCGTGTTGACAGGACCATTGCGATAACCGGCTTGAGCGCCGCTGCTACCGCCCCAATTGCGCCAATTGCGGTCAGGATGACTTCCGCGGAGTTGTAGGGGCGGACGTCCGTGACCTGCACCTCTTCGCCGAGCCACTCGTGCAGTTCCTCGGCGTAATACGTACCGTCCAGGGGGCCGTCCATGATCAGGTGGAGCGTGCCCGAGGAACGGACGACCAGTTGCTCAAGCAGGTCCAGAAACTCTTCCACGATGCGCGACAACACCAGATGTGCACCGCCAATCGCCATGGCAAGGCGCTGCGAATCGCGTGAGATTTCGGCTTGTCGTGACCATGAGTCGGTGAGATTGTGCAGCAACAGGACCGCGTGCAACGTCACCTGGTCATGGTCAAACATTTGTACGACGAACTCGGCGAATGATTCGAAGGTCTCCACGAAGCTGCTGCGGTTCGTAAAGCCACGCCTCCAGCTCGTGAGCGCGAGCGCGTTGTCGAGGGCCTCCGAGCCGTATCGAAAATCGGGATTGATGAAGTACGCGAGTCGAACCCGCTCAAGGTCGGATAAACCCGCAAAATCGAGCTTCCCGATGTCGGACGCGCGCAGAAGCCGGTGCTCCTCGCGCGCCCTGGCGGTACGCACGTGCCCATCCACGATGTCAGATGCGGTGATCCCGAAATTACTCGTGATCGTCTCGATCTGAATGTCCGTCTGCTCGAACGTAACGCCGTCGGCGCGTGACATCTCCATCACCTTGTTACTGGTCGTGCAGCCGACGAATCGGCACTGCACGAACTTCGACGATTTCATCAGCAGGTTTGTGAGATTACAGCGTACGAAGTCCACGTTTCGAAACTCGCACCCATGGATGCCCGAGTTGTAAAACGTGGAATCCTCGATGAGTACATCGGAGAAGAGATTGCTCGAGAACGAGTTTCCGTCGAACTTGCAGCGCTTGAACGCACTGTCGCGGATCGAGCAGTCCTTGAAGTCGCACTCCGAAAAATCGACATCCTCCGCCTCGACCTCCTGCAGAATCGAGTCGACGAAGTTCACGACATTCAGGTTCGGCAGTGGCGGAATCAGCCCGGTAAACTGGTGCCGGACGAGATCGCCACGAAAGAACTCAGGAAGAGAGCGTCCTCCGAGATCCGCCTCTCTCCAGCCGTTCGGCCCCTCCACGAAAATGCGGAGGGGCCGGCGGTGTGATTCGAGATCTGACATGATAATTTCCAGTTATCAACGCCACGATCCCTATGAATCGCGGCTCTAAACCCAATGGCCTTCAGTTAAGCGATCATTGACGGGACCGAAGGGAGGGCGTGATGGGAGAGTCGGCTCGGAGGTTCGAGATCGCAAAGTCTGGCATCGGGGTTCTCGCGGAGGCATTTCCGCTCGAGACAGTGCAGGCGATTCTTGCGGCGACGGGACGTGAGGGAAAGCGCAAGCGACTACTGCCTGCATCGATGATGGTGTACTACGTCATCGCTCTGGGCCTGTTCGTGGGCGTGGGTTGTCGGGAGGTGCTTCGTCGGTTGCTGGATGGAGCGATGTGGATCTGGCCGAATGAGGTTCGTGTGGCAACCGAATCAGCGATCACCCAGGCCAGGCAGCGACTCGGATCGATCCCGATCGAGAAGCTCTACGAAGAGGTCGTTGTTCCGATCGCGAAGAAGGTCACGCGAGGTGCGTGGTTCCGCGGTTGGCGGGTGGTCACGATCGATGGATTCATTCTCGACGTGGCCGAATCGGAGGAGAACGTGAAGGCCTTCGGCCGACCCGGATCCTCTCGCGGCAAGAGCGCTTACCCGCAGGTTCGCGTGGTGGGCTTTCTCGAGAATGGAACGCATGTGTTCTTCGGCGCGGAGATGGATCGGTGCGACGTGGGCGAGACCACGATCGCGCGGCGGATTCTGGGGAAACTGCGGAAGAACATGCTCTGTCTGGCAGATCGCAACTTTCTCTGCTATCCGCTGTGGCAAACAAGCAGTTGCGACCGGAGCCAAGCTCGTTTGGCGAGCGAAGTTGCAGTTGGTGATTCCGAAGATTCGGAAGCTTTCCGACGGATCGTATCTGGCCAGGATCTATCCCTCGCCCAAGCATCGGCGCACCGATCGCGAGGGATCGAGGTGCGCTTGGTGGACTACCGGATCGACGGGTTTCGAGAGAACTATCGGTTGGTGACGAACATCCTCGATCCGAAGCAGGCGCCGGCGCTCGAACTGGCCAGGCTCTACTCTGAACGCTGGACGATCGAGACGGCGTTCGACGAACTCAAGACGCACCTGCGCGGCAGCAACGTTGTGCTCCGCAGTAAGCTGCCGAAGTTGGTTCGGCAGGACGTTTTCGGACTCTTGCTGGCGCACTTCGGAGTGCGCTTCGTGATGCATGATGCGGCGCTGTCGGAAGACATCGCGGCCGACGAGCTTTCGTTCGCACACACGCTCCGAGTCGTGCATCGAAAGCTGCCTTGGTTCGTTTCTTTTTCCCCCTCGGCAGCGAAAGTACGTGTATGACCTGATGCAATCGGAAGCGTTGCAGGTGCGAGTTCGATGCAGACCCGGCCGCCGCTATCCGCGCGGTGTCAAACGCAAGATGAGCGGCTACCACATCGTCACCACCATCACCCGCCGCGCCGGCGCATTCATCGATCCCAAGCCGCGGCGACTTCGTCTTAACTGAAGGCCATTGGCTCTAAACCGGATCACGCGGCGGTGAGTGCGGAGCAGACCGGCTCAACTGGATCGATCGTGAACTCGGCGGGAGTGCATCCGACGCTCGATCGCCCTTCACGGCCCTCCAGGCGAGATTCACGCATGAACGTGTTCGTCGTACCCGGGAACGTGTTCGCGGAACTCGTGCACGCGTCCCGGCTACGCATGAACGCGATTTTGGAATGTCCGCGTACGCTGGCCTGGCGCTCAGTTGCGCGCTTGGGCGCGTCAACTGCAGCGCGGTGGGTGGGGTCAGCAGCGAAGCTGCGCCGGCTCGGTGTCGGGCCAGGCGAAGGCGGCGGCGAAGCCGGAATGGCGGCGGCGAGCTCGGAGCGTGAGTCCTGGCGATGCCATCGAGGTCTTTGGCGAGAAAGCCGCTGATGGTGGCCTAGTCCTGTTCGCCGCGGGCGTGCAGCCGGCATGAACATGTCGGTTCGAACTGTTCGAGGTAAGGTGGGACCGGGAGTCGCCACCGTGTCAGCGACAACGCGTCCGAATCCGCGATCCCATCGAGCGCTCACTTCCCCACGCACGTTCCCCACCGACCGAATCACCGATATCACCGATATCACCGATATCACCGATATCACCGGAGTACGAAAGCAACGACTCTACGGTTATGCTCCGGCTGATGGATCAGCGGTGGCGTATCGGGACGGTGGAGATCCGTGGCGGCTTCCTCGATGGAACGATTCTTACCCTGCCGCCAGGCCTCACCTGCATCATCGGGCCGCGCGGAAGCGGAAAATCGACGCTCGCGGAAGCGATCCGGTTCGCCTTGGCCGGGAACGCAGGTGCCGATAAGCAGCGAAAGGATCTCTTTCAATCGAATCTCGCGCGCGCCGTGGTCACTATCACAACCGCCGCGATGTCTGACGGCAGCTCTTACGTTGTGCGCCGTGAGGCCCAGCACCCGGCTCTCGTCTCGACAGCTGCAGGAGTTGCCCTGCCGAATCTGGATTTGGAGCGCGGCTCATTCCTTCCAGTCGACGCCTACAGCAGTAAAGAGATCGAAGACCTCGCGGATCGGACGTTTTCCGGCGCGCGCCGTGCCCTGATCGACGAACTCCGACCATCTCGGATGCCAGCTCTTCGAGATGACGCGCAGCGTGCTCTGCGGGTGCTCGATTCGAATGCCGCCGACCTCCGGAGCTGTCGCAGGGACTTGAGAGCCGCGGTTGAGGAGGCGCAGACACTTGCGCACGTTCGCGAGCGCCTGGCGGCACTTCCCCCACCGGCCGCGGACGATCTTTCCGCTCGACGGATGCAGGAGGCGCTGCGACAGTCGGGGTTCAACCTCACAGAAAAGAAGAATCTTGCCGGTGCCAGGGATCGGACTACAAGCCTTGCCCGGAAGATTCGCGAACTCGCGGAGCAGGGGCTTTTGTTGGGAACTCGGGTTTCGGTGGCAGGCTCCGTCAACGCACCTTTAATGGACAGTCTAGACGAACGCCTGTCGTCGGATGTCTCGCAACTCGCGAAGCGTATCTTGGAAATCGAGAATATTTTGACTGCAACGCTCGAACATATCGACAAATCGGCGGCAACTCTAGAGAACATGCATCGTCAGCAAGCGCTGGATCTTGCTGAAATCAGAAATGAGGACGTGGCGGCAAGCGAAGCGGCAAAAGAGCGCGCACAAGCGGAGGCCGACGTCGTACGCCTGGGTGAGACCGAGCGCGAGATCGCTAGTCTCCGGGCACGTCAGGAAACGTTGCTGGATGAGCGGCGACGTTTGAGGCGCGACTACAACGCGGCGCGCGACGCAATCTCTGACCTCCGCGAAGAAATCGCGGAAGGGCTCGAAGCGCAGGCGGGGAAGAAAGTCAGGATCAGCGTTCGGAAGAATGCGGACAAACTCACCTATCGGCAGATGATCGAGAACGCCTTGAAAGGTGTTGGCGTTCGTCTACACGAGGCCATCGTCGATACGATCACGAACGCTCTCCGGCCGGACGAACTGGCACATATCATTTCGTCTCGAAACTACGACGAACTGGAGCGGATCGGTCGATTCGGCCCGGAGCGAGCACGAAAAATTCTCGACGGGCTGCATGACAACGTCGACGCTTTCGTGATGGAAACCGTCCAGCTGGACGACGAAATCGCCATCTCTCTAGACGTCGGAACGGACTCGCAACCGATCCTGAAAGATGCCTCGAACCTTTCGCGCGGGCAGAAGTGTACGGCGCTATTGCCACTCCTGCTTGCGCGCCGAGACGCGCCACTCGTCATCGACCAGCCAGAGGATAACCTCGATAACCATTTCATCTTCAACACGGTGGTGGAGACGATCACACAACTAAAAGACCAGCGACAGATGATCTTCATTACGCATAACGCGAACATCCCGGTTCTTGCCGAGGCCGACCTCATCGTTGTGTTGGATTCAGATGGAAAAACTGGTTCCGTGAAAAAGACCGGCACGCTCGATGGATGCAAGTCGGAGATCATTGACCTGCTCGAGGGCGGGCGGGAGGCGTTTGAACGGCGAGGGCGGCGATATGGCCCCCGGTGAGCGCACACGTGCAGCCGCCCTAAACGAAGTAGCGCTAACGGATGCAGCCGGTGCCCGAGATGAGGTTGTCCGGCTCCTGCGCAGTCTTCCCGACGGTGAACGGTCCACCTTCGTTGAAGATCTTGCAACCGGCGCCGAGTCGCGTCTTCGCCAGATCACCGCCCGCGCCGTGCAAGTCGTGGGTCTTGATGATGCGATCGCGCCAGTCCTTCAGCGTTGGCTCGTGAAGGAGACCGATGAGTTCGCGCGCGCCGCGATCGAGGACGCACTGGCTCCTGAAAGTCGCCGCAAAAGAACGAGGCGACTCCTGAGTGATCTCGAAGCAGTACCGCGAACCTACCGCTATCTCGCAGATCGCCTCCGCCATCGCGTTCTGAACACGATGCCCGGTGCTGGGCTCTCAATATCGAAGCTCAAAGAAGTGGCGGCGGCTGTTCCGGACGAGCAGCAGCGATATGCATTAACAAAAGAGATTGACTATCTCTCTTCGGCACTGGGACGCTTACAACGCGCACTCGACTTCGTGGAGGAAAGGGCTCACTTCGACAGCGCACAGATCGATCTGGGCGAATGGCTTCAGGACTTCACGCGCTCGTATCGTGCAGAGTGGCCACAACTCGAGATCAAGATCGTCGCACCAGATGATCCAGCAATCATCGACGGGGTCCCCTACCTTCTCACGACGGTGTTTGCGAACCTCTTCGACAACGCACGACAGGCGATCCCGCCCGGGGGTCTCGTCACGGTCGCCATCGTCGTTCGGCGGATGGAAGTGGTTATCAACGTGAGTGACTCCGGAGCGGGATTGCCGGATCGCGTCGCCGAGGTTGCCTTTCTAGCACCGACCACGACCAAAGGGCAGACACATCGAGGACGAGGCTTGCTCGAGGTTGCCGATGCGATGAAGCGGCTCGGAGGTCGCGCGGCGGTAGTCCGCGGAGCCGAAGGAAATCGGGTGTCTCTGACCTTTCCGGTTCCGCGATGAGTTATCCGAGTGAGATCCGGACCCTGATCATTGAGGATGAGTCCGAGATGATCGAGTATTACCGTCGGACGTTCGCCGAGTATTTGCATCCCAAATACCCGTTGCTCGCCACGCCGGTCTTTGCCGAGTCGTATGTAGACGCCGAGGTTCTGTTGCGGCGTGACGGCATCTACCACCTCGTCATTCTCGATTTGCGGCTGCCGGAAAGGACAGGCGATTCTCTCGGCGATGCCAGCGCTCGGGGTCTAGGGCTGATTCCAGCGATCGGCGGTCGCGAAGAGTACCCCGTGCCGATTTTGGTGATCGTGACTGCCGACCCGCGGCGGATCATTGATAGGCCGGAAATTGGCGAGCAGTTGGACACGATGTTCTGGAAGCATTGGGTCCGTAGCAAGAACGTCGACCTTATCCAGCAACTGGTACCTGCTATACAGGCGGCGGTGGACTACAGCGGGATTGGTATCCATATCGTCGGGGACGAAAGCGCCGATCAGCTTCGCCCGATGCTGTCGCCACGCGAAGAAGATCTTCTTCGCCGTGCGATCCTCGATTCGCCTTCCGCAGCCGTCGGCGCGGATCTCCGCTGGTGGAGCGTCGACCGTGATCCTCTATGCATCGGTACGCCCGCGTGGACGAAAGTCCTTCGAGGAAGATTGATTCTCCGCGATCCCGACGGCCTATCCCGCGAACGTTTTCTAAAGTTTGTCTCGATGGAAGAAGGTAATGCCGCGCGGAAGTCGGCGGAACTGCTCAGCACCAAACTGCCACACGGAAAAGTCGTCCGCTTCCTGGCCGCAGGCTCCCGTGCACTTCTCGTTACAGAAAAAGCTGGGCCGAACGAGAGTACTCCACGACCACTCGGCGCGATTCTTCGCGAGACGTCGTCGCTCGATGACGCTGCGATCGAGCGGCTGGCGACTGACATTATCGATCAGCTTTGTATGCTAGGCGAAGCAACACAGGCCACGACAACGATCGCCAAATGTCTGTGGGCACATCACGATCCTTCGAGGCTCGCAGAAGCCTGGGCGCGCTTGTCGGGCAGCGCGGCTGTAGATCCGGTCATGCTCCTCGCCGAGTTGCGTGCACGCCCGGAAGCACTCGTAATCACGAGGCGCATGTGTCACGGGGACCTCCACCCTGGTAATGTTTCGGTGAGTTCCGACGGCTCGACTTTACGCGCTTTCATCATCGATCCGGGCGTTATGTCGCCGGACGTGTCGGCAAAGGACGTGGCCGTGCTAGAGATCAGCATCCTGTTGCACGCCGACTTCGGCGACCCGGGGCTGATCCTCAAAGTCTCGCCGCTCTTCGACGGTTCCGATCCTTTTGGCGAAGCGATCGTCCTCGCGGCGGTTGACGATCGGATCGTGAACGCAATACGGATGATCATTACTCTGCGCAGGCGAATGAGGAGTGAGTGTGACGAGCGAACGTACGTCGTTCTCCTCCTCGACTACCTGCTCGTTCAAATCGGCGGCGTTTGTTTCGGAACGAGTCATAACAAGATCGTCTCCATGAGTGATCTGCCAGTGTTGTTCGAGCTTCTCTTCCGGTGGTACCGGAAGTTCTATGCGGAACTTGAGGTTCTGGGATTTAGACGTTAATACGCTACTCTGTCTCACGGATCGCCGACTCGCGATCTGGAGTCACCGACAGAAACTCGCTCCTCGTTCTTTGATGACCAGTGATGGATGGCCTTCTTTTTAGGGACGGCGTCCCATCGCAGGTATCTAACAAGTTTCTATTTTTCCCGCGGTGGTTCTCTCCGGACGACGCCGGACGACGCCGGACGACGCCGGACGGCTCCAGATCGGCCGTAAATCATTGATCTGGTACCGTCCGCCGCTGTCCGGACCGGAAAATCACGATTGTTAATCCGGTGGTCCCTGGTTCGAGTCCAGGCGCCACAGCCAAATTCTTTTCGGAGACTTAGGAGACCTGACGCGACAGAAAGATCTCGAAATCTCGATGTCTCCCTGAAGGCGTTTTACGGCGCGCATCCAACCTCGTGCCGCAGCGGGATGACGCGCGATGTTGCATCATCGCTCGTTTACGATTCCAAGCCTCTCGAGACGTCGTAACAAGGCTACCGCTTGGGTTCCTCGTAATCCAGTAACAGCGCCGTGCCACAGCGAGAGAATGGAACTGAGAGAACCGATCATGAGACGCTCGTAAGCCCTGTTCTCGCTGTGATTCTCCGTCGCGGCCAGAAAGCTTGCCACTGAGGATGCTTGCGGCGCAAGGGCAAACACGGTGCCGTCCTCAATCGAGCGTCGATACGCCTCCATCTCGTTCTTCGAGACGCGTGCGGTCTCACGCATCTGCTGGATGGCCTTCAGCATCTGACCAAACGCCACCACGGACGGATCGAATGCCTCGAACGATTGACGGTGACGTTTCACATAACCTTTACCAAGCAACGCAAGTAAGTCGATGATCCCTTTGACGTTGCGGCGCGCAGACTCCCCGAAGGTCTGAGTCTTGACCAGTTGTGCGGTCGCCGTGAGCGTACCGGCAACGTCCCGCTCGCGAAATCTTCGCTTCGCCAGGATCAGACTTCTGCTGAGACTCGACGTTGCCTGCGTCACGGCGGCGCTCAAGCGCCGGTCCAGTTCCGTGGAGTCGCGAAACGCGTCGCTGAGATCGACCCAGCGCTCCCACCAGTCGAAAGCCGCTTTGACAAAGGAGGCGTGTCTGCCGCGGCTTCTGGCTTGCCGCCTTTGCGCAGACAGAGGAACGGCCGAGGCGTGTTCGTGAAGGTCGAGCAGAACGTGGAGTACGACTTGCGACACCACTTTGTCGATGAGTAGGGGGTGGGAGGTGGTCATGAACTCGCGCGAAATCATCAGGTCATCCAGAACCTCTAGCTTGCTGCTAGCGACGAGATGGAGAAGCGCGTAGCTGGGGAATACTTCGCCGAGAACATCACGGCCCAGAAGAACCAACCGCCGTTGTTCTTCCTGTTCGCGCTGGGTCCGGCGGGACTCGTGCTTTGCGCGTGGCTGAGGTGGCAACGGAAACACACTTCGCGAGGCCTCCTGCCATACATCGTAGGACTCGAGACGCCATTCGAAGGTCTTAAGCCAGCACAGGCGTGCGAGATCATGAAGAACGATATGCCATCTTTCAGTGTTGAACGCGGTACTGAACGGAACATCGAGCCAGTAATTGAGAATCGAATCGTCACCGGACGGCCTCAGGCCAAAAGTGATGAGCGGAGTGAGGTGTTTGTCGAAGTGCCTCGTAATCTGATGGATGAACTCCTCAACCGCCTGAATGAGGCGGTTGTACCCCCCGCGACCGCTCAACCCTAGCGAATTGGCGTCATGCTGGAATTGATTGAGCCCGTCAGTCGCTTGATGCAGGGCATACTCCAGGACATTACAAAGATCATCCTTGCTGGCGCGGTCACTGCGGGTCAACGCTTCTTTCAGATTCGCTCTCAAGAAGCGGCAAAGGTGTCCGACTACCGAGCCGCGGACGGGGTCATCGAGATAGGTAAGAACTGTCACGAGAAGGATGGCTAGCCTATGACGGGTCATCGGCGACGCCCGGTCATCCAAGCTTTTCAGTTCCTTGTTTAGAAAATCTTGAATCATCGTCGAGTAAAGTGATGCCATCGATGGACTGGAGGAGGGCCCGGCTGTGGCTTTATCCCGCCCGACTCTTCTTTTCTCGACCTTTGGCTCTTTGAAGGTGATCTCCGTTGTCGTCTCCGGGAAGCTCATCTCGTCTCGCCGTTCGTGCTGCTCCATGTACTCGCGAATGGCTACTCGAAAACCCTGGATGATCTGAACGGGATCATCTTCGGAAGATTGGAAGGCGCCCGAGATATCCGCCGAGAAATTGTAGTGGCCTAGCTCGCTTCCGATGACATCGACACCGCCATGGTGCTGCCGAACCAAATCTCCCAGAGTCTTACGCATCCCGACTTCCATGTCGGGATTCACCCTGATCAACAGACGTGCTGCTTTGACGGCCTTTCGAAAACTGCCGAACGTGAGCTTCTGGTCACGATATGCGCGTAAATTGCCAATCACGTGGCTGTAAGTGGCAGCGATTACGCCGGCGTCAATGGTGCTGTCAGGGACCACCTGTCGCTCCGTGGCATAGCGGATGGCCGTGAGTGCGTCCACCAATCGTTTCTCGTGTGGTGATTCGGCTTTCAGAATGACTGTGGCGTCATTCCACCCCACGCTGTGAGCGACTACAGCCTTGATACCGGCCAACTCCCCGTGCCCCAGAGTCCGATAAAGGAAGTTGCAAAACAGGAGTTCTGCACCGATCCCGAACATAGATCGGAAGCGATCCGTGAAGCGTAATGAAACCAAAAGAGCGATGGTGGGCTCGGGTTCCAGGAGCCGTGATTCCCAGTCCTCATTTATGTCGTGTTCCCATAGGTAGTTGAAATAACCAGTGCAACCCGCGATAGTGTCCGCGATGACCCGGTCGGAATAGATAGCCGTTAGATTCGGAGGGTACAGTTGAGTGGACGGAACAAAGAGCACGACGTCCCACTCGGAAAATGCAATGTGTGCCCCAGCCCCTTTGTGAGCCTGCATGATGCGTTGTTCGAACGTGCGCTCTCGGCCGCATCGAATGCGCAAGTAGTCGATGTGCAGGGCGCGTTGTTCCAAGCGGTGAGAAAACGAACGGAGTTCCTGATTCATAGACCCTCCTCTACCGTCTTCAGAATATCCCCGATCTCATCCCATGTCGTGAGGTGGTAGCTGACCAAGTGCATCTCGTCCAAAACGGTCGAGTACATGTCCATCAAGGCGCGGTACATCAATGCAACGGTACGATATTCGGCGACGGAAGTGCCGGTATCTTCATTTTCGCTGACAATCGCGGGTAATTCGGGAGGTGGCGCGAGGTAAACACCATTGATTGGCGCGCGCCATCGCGCCCAGCGTGTCAGGACGTAACGTAGGCTGGGATCTGCGAGCGACAAGCCGATGAACAGCGATGGGTGCGCTGTGCCAGTCAATACGCGATCCATGCAACGCCAACTCCAGTGATCGCCGCTCAGTACTGGCACATAAGAGGCGGCATCGAGGATCGTGTCGATATGGTCATCCGGTTTCTGGCGCGGCCCGCCGAGATATCCATGGAGATGGTAGATGAAGATGCCCGGGATCAGCCATGTCTGCTCGAACTGCTCGTCGGTGCTGACAGACGACATAATAGCTTCGTCCATGTTCTGCTTACGGAGGGCTTTCTTGACGTGCGTTTCGAGCAGGTCGTCGAAGTTGAACGTCAGAACAGAGATGTGACTATCTTCGCGTGCCAAGGCGGAACGGACGATCATTCGTCCCATGCGCTCCAGCACTTCAGAGGAGGTTTGGTCCTGATATGTACTCCAGAGTTGTGAGTGCAATGCGCGGTGCCAGTGATTTTCAGGGTAGGCCGCACGCGCGATGGCGCCCTGAATGAGCGGATCCGGAGCAATGCGTTGAAGAATTTTGCGAATCGCCCGCCTTTCTGTGGCGAGCGTTTCGGACGTTTCTTTCGGCCCTTTTGCTCGAGTGGCCAAACGCGGAAGACGGCCCGAATTGAGCAGGAGATCGGCCAGCAACTGCGACCAGTCAGGAAGACCGTACGGCCGGCCAATTCCGGCGCCCAGCACGAACACGAGATTCCCCTCTCGCTGTGCGTCCGCGAGAACGCGAAAGTGCCATGCGTACTCGTTGTAGTCACGAGCCATCGATCGCTCCTTGTGGAATGGGACCCGTGTCCAGCATACCCGGATGTGCGGAAGTATGGAGCAGTCGCGGCAAAACGTTCCCTCGTGAGATGATCTCCCCTAGGAGGAGGCATGCCCCGGGGAGATAGCCTTGCTCACGAACACGAGGCGCGTCGCCGCGCCGCGAAGGACGTACGCTCGTGGTCCGTTGCCGACTTTGGTGCTTTGTTGGACCGCGCGAACATCCGGCGCGCCTTCGTCATCTACGAGAACGGGGAGTTCCGGCTGTCGCACAAGGCGCTGGCTCCGGTTCGCTCGTTCTTCGAGCTCTCGCACGATTTCGCGAAGCATGAGGCGTTTTTTTTGGGGCGCGAGCCGGGGATCGATACGATCTTCACCGCCTTCGTGCATGACACGCGGCGCGGACTTTCGCAGGGTGGGTTGCGCCTGTGGAAGTACGAGTCGATGGCCGAGCTTCTCAGCGACGGGCTTCGTCTCTCGCAGGGGATGACCCGGAAGAACGCGCTGGCGGGACTGAACTGGGGTGGGGGCAAGGGCATCATTCCCCTCCCTCCGAGCGCGCCGAGCGTCGAGGGGTACAAGCAGGCGGAATTCGCGGATGAGCGCCGCCGCCTCTTCGAAGCGTACGGGCAGTTTGTGGCCAGTCTGGACGGCGTCTACTACACCGCAGAGGACATGGGCACGAGCACGCCCGACATGAACGTTCTCCTCGGGCAGAACCGCTTCACCACGTGCATCGCCGAGGACCGTGGCGGGAGCGGCAATCCGTCGGCGCATACCGCGTGGGGCGTGTTCCGCGCCATGCAGGCGGCGTGGCTGCACATGCACGGAACGGAGGATCTGAACGGCGTGCGGGTCGCCGTGCAGGGTGCGGGCAACGTCGGGGCGCCGCTCATGGAATACCTCCACCGCGTGGGTGCGAAGCTGATCGTCGGCGAGTTTGCGCCGACGATTCGCGACCTCGTGCGGATGAAGTATCCCGATGCCGAGGTGCTCGAGAACCACGAGCGGATCTTCGACGCCGATGCCGAGATCTTCGCGCCGTGCGCGCGTGGCAATGTTCTGAACGCGGACACAATTCCGCGCCTGAAAGTGAAGCTCGTCTGCGGCGCCGCGAACAACCAGCTCGGCGAGCCGCATGATGCGGAGCTTCTGCAGGAGCGCGGCATCGTCTACGTGCCGGACTATCTCTGCAACCGCATGGGCATCACGAACTGCGCCGACGAATGGGCTGGGTACCTCGAAGAAGACGTCCAGCTCGCGGCCGAGCGCGTCTATCCCGACACGCTGCGGGTGCTGCGGCATGCGCGCGCGTTGCGGATCTCGACCGCCGAGGCCGCGGACCGCTTGGCTGACATCGCGGCGTCCGAACTGCATCCGGTGATCGGCCACCGCGGGCGGCGCATTCTCGATCATCTGGTGCGCTCTGGATGGAGCGAAGGCACGACGCAGAAGCGGACGTCGCGGCTGGCGTTCGTGCCCGCGGCGCACGAGCCTCGCATTCATCGCCAGGCGGAGCGCGCGGGCGCGTTCGCCGCGAAAGGTCCCGCTGTCGCGGCGATGCCGTTGTCGACCGCTGCCCGCCCTCACCTCGGGATGTTCCTCTCGCCGCTGCTGATGGACGTGGAAGCGCGCAGCCGCGGCAATGCCGCGCGGCGCGTCATCGGGCTCGATCACGGCGGCGCGGCGCTGCAGCACGCGGTGCGCGAGTCGCTTCCGTACGACGTGAACGAGATCACGCGTGCCGACTTCGTCCTGGCGTGCCATGACCGGCACACCGCCAACGACGCCGCGATCCGCCATCAGCTGGCGCAGGCGGGCATCGGTTTCGATCCGAAAGCCTGGCTCGATCCGATGAGCGTGGAGGCGACCGAGGTGGTGACTCGCCTTTACTACCGCCTCGCGGACAGCGACCGAATCCACCGCGGCGAGTACGGCGGCTATCGCTGTCCGGAATGTGCGACGGTGCTCGCGGCCTCGGAGGTCGTCGACAGCGACGACGGGGAGCGCTGCGAGCGTTGCCAATCGCCGGTGGAGCAGCAGATCTCCGAGCAGACGTTCCTCGACCTCGGACGCGAGGCGCGCGAGCTCACCGCCGCCATCGAAAGCGGGGCGGTGACGTTCGGAGACGCGAAGGGGCGGAAAGACGTGCTAGCGCAGCTTCGCGACCTCAAGCCGATCTGTATCTCGCGGCAGAGCTGGTGGGGGAATGAGCTGCCGGGGCGGCCCGAGGAGGTCCTTTCGCCGTGGTTTTCGCTCGCGGCTTGGGCATTGGAGGCCGCAGGATGGCCAAAGGAAGCGGCTCCGGAACCGATCGCGACCGTGTTCGTCGACTCGAGCTTCCTCGCGCGCTGGATCGTGCCGTCCCAGCTCATCGCTTTGGCGGCGTATGGGCGTCCGGTGTTCAGCCACGTCGAAGTGCACGGCGCGGTGCAGATCGTGGAGCGCGACAACGAGGATGCGCACCCCGAGGAACAGTTCGACGAAGACCGCTACATCCATCGCACCGTCTTGCGGAGGATGTCCCCGCGTCTCGGTAACGTCACAGAGCCGGCCTCGCTGGTACAGCGGTTCGGCGCCGACGCGCTGCGGCTGTGGTACCTGCTCTCGCTGCGTGCAAATGACCGGACCGCGGTCGTGCTCACGGAATCGCACGCACGCGAGGCCCGGCACGCGATCGCGCGGTTGAACGCTTCCCTGTCGGCGCTCCTACCGCTGGGCGCGAGCACGGCCGCGCGTGAGACACAGCCGGCCGACGATGCTTTGCTGGCGGACATCACCGCGCTCGGTGACAAAGCGCTCGCCGCGTATGGACGGCATCGATACGAGATTGCCGCGAAGAGTTTCATCCAGGCAATCGATCGGCTGGCGGCGTATGCGCGTGTCGCCGACGCCGCAACGCCCGGCAACGTACGCGAGACGGTGGTGCGGGTGGTGCGGGTCATGGTTCGCGCGTTTTCGCCGCTCTGCCCGTTCATCCTCGCGCGGTTCGAGGAAGAAATCGTGCAGCCGGCGTCCGCCGCCGAGCCCACGCGCGAAGCTGCCGCAAAGGAACGGTCCGGCGCGGGCGTGGTACAAGAAAAGGTATGACCGAATTTCCTCAGCATTTCGAGCACGCCAGCCGTGAGCGTGAGATTTACGAAGCGTGGGAGTCCTCCGGCGCGTTCATCGCGAACAACCAGTCGCAGCGCACGCCGTTCGTCATCTCGATGCCGCCGCCCAATGCGACCGGCACACTGCATCTCGGCCACGCTGTGATGCTAGCGATCGAGGATCTGATGATCCGTTGGCGCCGCATGGCCGGCGACGAGGCGCTCTGGGTTCCGGGCACGGACCACGCGGCCATCGCCACGGAGAGCACGGTCATCAAGCTGCTCCAGAAGAAGGGGATGAAGGACCCGCGCCGCGAGCTCGGACGCGAGGGCCTGCTGGAGGAGATCGCGTCGTACGTGGCGACGTCGCGCTCGACGATTCGCAACCAGATTCGCGCGATGGGCTCGAGCTGCGACTGGTCGCGCGAGCGCTACACGATGGACCCGGAGCTCAACCGGGTCGTGAACGAGACCTTCGGACGCATGTTCCGCGACGGTCTCATCTACCGCGGTAATCGCATCGTCAACTGGGACGTCGAACTGCGCACAACGGTCTCGGACGACGAGATTTACCACGAGGAGCGCGACGCCTTCCTCTACACGATCCAGTACGGCCCCTTTCAGGTCGCGACCTCGCGCCCGGAGACCAAGCTCGGTGACACCGCGCTGGCCGTGCATCCGGACGATCCCCGCTACCAGCAGTACATTGGCGAGGAGCTCGACATCCCCTGGCCGAAAGGACCGACGATCCGCGTGCGGGTGGTTGCCGATCCGGAAGTCGATCCGGAGTTCGGCACGGGTGTGGTCGGCGTGACGCCGGCGCACAGTCTCATCGACTTCGACATCGCCGAGCGCCACGGCTTGCCGATGATCGTGGTCATCGGCGAAGACGGGCGCATGACCGAGGCGGCCGGACCGTACGCGGGCCTGCGCATCAACCAGTGCCGCGAGTCGTTTGCGCGCGATCTCGAAGAAGCCGGACTGCTGGTGGAAAAGAAGGCCTACCGGCAGAACGTCGGCCTCTGCTACCGCTCTGGCAGGCCGGTCGAGTATCTGCCGAAGCGGCAGTGGTTCATCGACGTGAACCGGCCCGCGGTCCTGTGGAAGGGCCGGACGATGAGCATCCGCCAAGTGATGACGGACGTCGTGCGGACCAGGCAGATCCGCATCCATCCCGAGCATCAGGAGAAGACCTACTTCAACTGGGTGAACAATCTCCGCGACTGGTGTATCTCGCGGCAGATCTGGTGGGGTCATCGCGTGCCGGTGTGGTACCGGGGAACGTCCGAGGTGTATGCCGGTCCAAGCATCCCCGAAGGCGACGGCTGGGAGCGGGACTCAGACACGCTCGACACCTGGTTCTCGTCGGCGCTCTGGACCTGGAGCACGCTCCTGGATGCGGAGGCGACGAAGGACCCGTCGCTGACGCTGGAGGAGATCCTCGAGCGGAGCCCCGACTACCGCTTTTTCCATCCCACTTCGGTGATGGAGACGGGCTACGACATTCTTTTCTTCTGGGTGGCGAGGATGATCCTGATGACGACCTACGTCACCGGCGAGATCCCGTTCTCGAACGTCTATCTCCACGGTCTCGTGCTCGACAAGAACGGCGACAAGATGTCGAAGTCGAAACCCGACCTTTGCATCGATCCGCTGGATGTCATCAAAGGCAAGGGCGCCGACCCGCTGCGCCTCGCGCTGGTCAGCGGGACAAGCGCGGGCACCGACACGCGCATGAGCGACGACAAGATCAAAGGTGCGTCGCGTTTCGTGAACAAACTCTGGAATGCGTCGATCTTCGCGTCGAAAACCGCGGCGTTCGGCGTCGTGCCGGCGTCCGTCAGTCATCCGATCAACCTGTGGATGCGGGCTCGCTTGAACGACACCGTCACCCAGGTAACCGCGGCGTTCGGGCGCTACTCCTTCGGCGACGCGACCGACGTTCTTCGCAACCAGTTCTGGACTGATTTCTGCGATTTTTATCTCGAAGCCGTGAAGGCGGAAGAGCTCGGAGAGCAGGACGAGACCCGTCAACTCCTCGGGTATGCGCTGGATACATATCTGAAGCTCCTGCATCCACTCATCCCGTTCGTGACGGAAGACATCTGGCAGCGGACGGGACACGCCGGATTCCTGATGCATCAGCCGTGGCCCGTGGTGGAAACGCCGGCCGGGCAGGACGCGAACGAAAAGGGCCTCGAAGCCTTCATTCGCCTCGTCACGGCCGTCCGCGGATGGAGGACCCAGCGCGGGCTGAAGTGGAACGTCGAGGTAGACGTGCGCGTGTTCGCGCGGGAGCACGAGGCGGTCTTCAACGCCTGCTCAGCGGTGTTGCGTAAGCTCGGATCGATCCGGACCCTGGAGTGGATTCCGTCGGAACCGGGGGGCGAGCTCGTGAAGGATGAGGCGTTCGACCTCACCATCACGACAGAAAGCTCCGATGGCGCCAGCGTATGACCGCGCCGGGCGAAAGGTAAGCCTCCCGCCCTATTTGTGCGTTCGACACTTGCGTCGTCGTCCGTCATACGGACAAACGCTACACTGTCCGTGCGGTCGCGCTTAGCGATCCGGAGTCTACAGAAACTCGCTCCTCGTTCTTTGAAGACCAGCCTTGGGAGCACCTCTTAAGGGTGGCGTTCCATCTCAGGTATCTAACAAGTTTCTATTTTTCCCCCGTGGTTCTCTCCCGACCACTCCGGACGGCTCCAGGTCGACCGTAAATCATTGATCTGGTGCCATCTCCCGCTGTCCGGACCGGAAAATCACGATTGTTAATCCGTTGGTCGGAGGTTCGAGTCCTCCCGCCACAGCCAATTTCCTTCTTCTCGTCTGTCAGCGATCCGCGGCACCGAGCGTACTCGTGCCTCACGGTGCGGCTTCCAGACCTGAAAATCGGCGGCTCGCTGGGATTACGCGGCCGCCCGTCTCCAGAAGCGTCGGGCGCAATCGCGGCAGCGCCATGGGGCGATTGCGGTCAGCCGGCGAAAGAGCCGTTCGCCCGCGTTGCGCGAGCGCGAGAGCCGGACGTCGTCCGATCCGCATGCGGGACACGTCAGGGGCGGGTTTGGTTCACGCATGGCACGCATCGCTCGATCAGGGCAGCGGCGATCGCGGCGAGCGGCAACACTTCGCGAACTCCGCCACGTTTGATCGCTTCCTTGGGCATTCCGAACACCGCGCAACTGGCTTCATCCTGCGCGATCGTGTGCGCGCCGGCGCTGCACATCTCCGCGAGACCCGCCGCGCCGTCGGCGCCCATGCCGGTGAGGATCACTCCTGCCGCCGCCGATCCGGCCGCGGTGGCGACGGAGCGGAACAGCACGTCGACGCTCGGGCGATGCCGCGAAACGAGAGGCCCGTCGGTGACATCGACGTAGAACCGCGATGCGCGCTCGAGCACGATCAGATGCTTGTCGCCTGGCGCCAGGAGTGCGCGTCCCGGGAGCAACTCGTCGCCCGGCTCCGCTTCTTTCACCGCGATCGCACAGACCTCGTCGAGCCGCCTGGCGAACGAGCGGGTAAACGGATCGGGCATGTGCTGCACGATGACGATCGGCGGTATCGCCGGCGGCAACGCTTCGAGGATTTCCCGTAAAGCCTCGGTGCCTCCGGTCGATGCGCCGAGTGCGATGACCGCGGGCGCCGCGCCGTGCGTTCCCTGAACCGTCAGCGCGCGAGGAATCGCCGCGGGGCGCGAGAATGCACGCCGCGGTTTGCAGAGAGCCGCCGCGCGCACGCTGTCGGCGAGCAGCACCGCCGACTCCTCGAGGAACGACTGCACGCCGACCTTCGGCTTGGCCAGCAACTCGACCGCGCCCGCCTCGAGCGCGCGAATCGCGAGCGCGCTCGCGTCGCCGACGTGCCCGGAACAGACAATCACCGGCAGCGGATCCTCATTCATGACCTTGCGCAGGAACGTGAGCCCGTCCATCCGCGGCATCTCCAGATCGAGAATGATCACGTCGGGCCGTTCCTGCTTCATCTTCTCCATCGCGATCAGCGGATCGTGCGCGACGGTCGTCCGGAACTCGGCCTGCGCGTCCAGGAGTGCGCGAATGGTCTGCCGAACGACGGCGGAATCGTCGACGACGAGGACGTGCACACTATTGGACGTAGACATTCGGACTCACCGGCCGCGGTCCGGAGGCGATGCCGGAGAGCGTCTCCGCGTGACCGACGAAGAAGAAGCCGCCGCCGGCGAGATGCGAAAGAAGGTTTTGAACGACGCGCACGCGGTTGGCGTGACCGAGATAGATCAGCACGTTGCGGCAGAGAATCAGGTCGTACTCGCCGGGCATCGGATAGGGCTCGGCCATGAGATTCAGGCGGCCGAAGCGCACGATGTCGCGGACGGCCTCGCCGGCCTTCATGACGCCCTCCTGTGATCGCGTTCCGCGCAGCATGTAGCGGCGCAGCAGCGGCTCGGGAATGTCGGCGGCCTTGCGCGCAGGCCACTCGCCGCGGCGGGCGATGTCGAGCACGCGCGTGGAGAGATCGGTGGCGTCGATGCGCAGGTCCCATTCGTCCGGATCGAACGCCTCGAGCAGCGCCATCGCGATCGAATACGGCTCCTCTCCACTCGAGCAGCCCGCGCTCCAGATACGGACGCGCCGCTCGCGTGCGCCGCGCGCGGCGAGCGCTTTCCATTGCGGGAAGATGCGGCCGGACATGAACTCGAACTGATGCGGCTCGCGAAAGAAGCGCGTTTCGTTCGTGGAGATGGCGTCGAACATCCGCACGCGCTCGTCAGGATCGGCGCCGTGCACGTGGTTGAAGTACTCGCGGAGCGACGCCATGCCGAGGGCGCGGACGCGGCGCGAGAGGCGGGCCACGAGCAGACCACGCTTCGCGTCGGAGAGATGAATCCCGGTCTCGCTTTCGATCAACTGCCGGAAACGGATGAAATCCGACTCGGGCAGTTGCTCTTCGACGGGCAGCTCGGTCATGAGCGCTCCGACGCCGCGGCCGTCGCCGCGAGCAGCTCGTCAGCCGACAGGATCTTCGCCAGGTCGAGCACGAGCACGTACTGTCCGTCGAGTCGCGCCACTCCCGGCACGTACGACGGCGGAAGCCGCGATCCGAATGCCGGCGCCCGTTCGACGTTGTCGATGTCGACGACGTCGCGGACGTGGTTCGCCAGCACGCCCATGATCGACCGCAGACCGTCGCTCGAGACGTCGACGATCACGACGCACGTTAGCGGACCGATACGCGTTTCTCCAAGGCCGAGCTGCCGCGCCAGATCGACCACCGGCACGACCGTGCCGCGCAGATTCATCAGGCCGCGAATGCACGCCGGCATCGACGGCACATGCGTGAGCGGCTGGAGCAGGATGAGCTCCTGAACGGACGCGACCGCGACCGCGTACGTCTCCTCGCCTACGGTCATCGTCACAAAGCTGGTCATGCATGCTCCTCTTCGAACAAGGCATCAACATCGAGCAGAGGCACGGCCGCGCCGTCGTCGTCCAGCACGTCGAGGACGACCGCCCGTGGAAGGGCCGTGCGGGAGTCGCTCCGGCGCACGGCAACGAGACGGTCGACGTCGTCGACCAGCATCGCGGCCGTCCACCGCGAGCGCGCGGTGAAGAAGAGGAGGCATGGATGCGCGCCGCTGCCGGTGCGCGGAACGCCGATACGGCGTGCGGCGTCGATCACCTCGACAGGCGTTCCGGCGCGATCGACAATGCCGCACACCCATTCCGGCGAACCGGGGATGCGCGTCGCGCCGTCATATCGCCACACTTCGATCACGCGCTCCATCGGAACGGCACACCGCTCGCTGCCGATCATGACGATCAATGCCTCGGTCATCGCTCAGAATCTCTTGAAGTCGGATTTGTCTCCGACCGGCAGCGGCGGGTGCAGCACGTCGCGCCCATTTCCGGCGGGCGTCGCACCGGCGGAGCCGGTGCGACGGGCGGAGGAGAGAGTTGCCGGAGCCTTGAACGTTGGCTTCGGCGTGGGGATCTCGGCGGCCTCTTCGTTCAAACCTGAGATGGAGAAAAATGAGATCGCTTCCTGGAGGGTCGTTGCCTGGGAGCTCATCTCCTCGGCCGTACTGGACAACTCTTCGGCCGCCGCGGCGTTGCGCTGCGTGACCTGATCGAGCTGCGACATCGCTCGATTGATCTGGCTGACACCCGAGGCCTGCTCGCCGGATGCGGTAACGACTTCGCGCAGGAGATCGGACGTCTTCTGCGTGGTGCCGACGAGCTCGCGCATCAAGCCGCCGGAGCGTTCCGCGACTTCGACACTCGTCGCCGCGAGGCCGCGGATCTCCTTCGCTGCGCTCTGGCTTCGCTCGGCCAGCTTGCGCACCTCGGAAGCGACGACGGCGAACCCGCGTCCAGTCTCTCCGGCGCGCGCGGCCTCGATGGCCGCATTGAGCGCGAGCAGGTTCGTCTGAAACGCGATCTCTTCGACGATCGAGATCCGTTCGGCAATCGACTTCATTGCCGTGACGGTCTCGGCGACCGCGATGCCGCTCTGCTCCGCGTCGCGCGCCGCCTTGACCGCGATCTGTTCCATGATCCGGCCGTTGTCGGCGTTCTGGGTGATCGTCGCACTCATCTCTTCGAGGCTGGCCGTCGTCTCCTCGACGCTCGAGGCCTGCTGGCCGGAGGTCTGGGACACTTCCGTCGCGGAGGCTGAAAGCTGGACGGCAGCGGAGGAGAGCGTCGCCGCTCCCGCGCGGACCTGGCCCATCACACCGGAGAGCCGGTTTGACATCTCGCGCATCGCATGCAGGACGTCGCCGAGCTCATCGACCGACTGGACGGTGATCTCCGTGGTGAGATCACCGTCCGCAACGCGGCGCGTGACTGCGACGACCGCGTCGAGCGAACCTGTCACGAGCCGAGCGACAAAGAGCGAGAACACGGTCAGCAACACGAGCGAGACGATGACCGTGCCGATCATCAGCGCAGCCGTCACACGCTGCGAGCGGGCGGTCGTCGCGAACGATTCGGCGATGTTGCGCTCGCCGGCTTTGAGATGCTCGCGAAGAAGCGTTTGCGCCGCGTTGTGCCGCGCCGTCATCGTCTGCATCGACGTCTGCAGCGCCTCGCCCGATTCACCGGTGATCATGCGCAACGTCGTGGCGCGGGCGAACGGGTAGTACTCCTCGAACGCCCGCCGTGTCTTCCGGACCTCCTCCTGCGCGATCACCGGGTTCGAGGCGGTGGCGTCGATCTGCCGCAGGGCTTTCGCATAGAGCGCATCGATGGCTTCGAGATCCGACGCGCTCTGCGCGCTGGCCGCGTCCTGGAATGCACGCTCGATGGCGAGCAACTGCTGATTGAGCTCGTCGGCGTCCCGCATGGCCGGGTAATACCCCCGCTCGATCAGCTCGAGCCGCTGC
This sequence comes from Thermoanaerobaculia bacterium, assembly GCA_036261885.1. Lineage (GTDB taxonomy): Bacteria > Acidobacteriota > Thermoanaerobaculia > Gp7-AA8 > Gp7-AA8 > QHVT01. Next base: position 24,881 of record DATAJY010000006.1, read on the forward strand.
CCGTTCCGAACATTGAAAAAGATGCTCAGGAGAAGCACCACGAGAAAACCGACGCCGGCGAGCGCTGGCAGCAGCAGGAGTTTGTGACGAAACTTCAGGCGGTTCAGGAGGGCGGCAAGCATGCGTTTTCCTCAGTGCACCGTGACGGTGCGAACGCCGTCGGCTTCGGCAGTGTCGTTGGCGACGTACCCGATGGCTCCCGCGTTGGCGCGGACGTAGGCCACCACTTCAGCGTCGGTCTTCTTTTCGAGCGGCGGGAGATCGCGTCCGCTGAAGATCTGCTTGTTCCAGTAGCTCTTCACCGCGGATACGGGCTTCCCGAGGATCTCTTTCGAAAAGGCCTCACGCACCGCGGAGGTGTCGGGCTGATCGACAGGAGCCGCGGCGGTGCCGTCCGGCCACTTCGTCGTCTTCTTGAGAAACAGATCCGAGACTTGCTGCCTCGTGAGCGAGTCCGCCTTCACCGAGCGGTTCACGATCACCTTGAACTGCGCCGCCTCGGCGGCGACGCTCCACATGAAGAGAGAGAGTGCGAGGAATAGTGCGCGGTTCATCGTCATCTCCCGTCAGAAGCTGAACTGTGCGCCGACGATCAGCGCGGAGGTATCGGATTCGAGCGTGCCGGCGGCGATCGCGGCTTGCAGGTCCTGGTTCGTTGCGGGATACGCGAACCGGTTCCCTTCCGTGATGTGGTAGTTGGCGCGCAGGACGAAGTTGGAGTTCAGCCAGTAGTTCAGGCCCAGCGCCACGTCGCGGTGATCGGTCAGCTTGTAGGGGTCGAGTGCGCTGCTGAATCCCACCGGATCCCAGGTCAGCGTGTCGTAGCGCGCCGCGACCTGCCACTTCGGCGTCACGCGCCACGACGTCTCCACATAGCCACCCTCGTGGATGTGCAGCTCTTTCGAATCGCCGCGGCCCCACTCGGCACGCACAACGACGGGACCCCGCGCGTACTCGGCGCTGCCGAGAATGACTTCGCGGTCGACGTCACGGACGATCGTTCTGCCGATGAATTTTTCTTTCCCGCGATACGCCGAAACGCCGAACAGCAGCCCCTCGACCGGTGTGGTCACCTGCAACCGTCCGCCGATCACGTCGCGATAGCGGATTCCATAGTTGACGAACGGAGACGCCTGCAGATCGACGTCGCCCGGTGGAATGTACGGGATGGCGTAATCGCCGTCGATCTCGCCCGCGTACACGTCGTAGAGCAGCTCCCACTTCCCGCGCCGGGTCAGTCCGGTCAGGCCCGCGCCGTTGTACGCCTTGGCCGTAAATCCATCCTCGCCGTAGATGCTCCTGGGGAGGTACTGGAAGGGCCGCACGGTGCCGACGTCATAGACTTCGCCGTACAAGCCGAGGGGATGCTTCACGCGCCCGACGCGAAGTTTGACCTGATCCGTCGCCATCCACTCCGCGAAGGCGTAGTCGAGATCGACCTCGTTGTCGCTGGTGCTTTTGAGATTGACCTGGGAAATGATGTTGAGCCGTTCATACGGTTTCGCGACGAGGTTCAGCGCGAATTGAGCGTTGTCGGCGTTCCCCTTCTTCGTCGCGCCCAGGAACGACAACTCCGTGGATCGTCCGTAGGACCAGCCGCCGAAGCCGTGAATCTGAATGCGGTCATCGGTCTGCGCCTGTGCACCGAGTGCGGCGAAGAACAGGGCCAGGGCGACTGCGATCGTGGCTGCGTTTCGTTTCATGCGAATACTCCTTGTCCTCTCTCGTTGATGGATCTGCTTCTCAGGCCGCCTCCTCGTCGATCGCGCGCTGTACCAGCGCCGCGACGTCGAGAATCAGCCCCACACGTCCGTCTGGAAAAATCGTCGATGCCGACACGGCGGCTACGTTGCGGAAGACGCCTCCGAGCGGCTTGATCACCGCCTCCATTTCGCCGAGCACGTCGTCCGTGATGAGTCCGGCCGTCATGCCGGCGAACTGCACGACGACGAGTTGTTCGACGCGCGGCTCGACCTCGCATTCGAGCGCGAACATCCGGCGCAGGCGGATGAAGGGAAGGACCTCGCCGCCGCTCTCGATCAGGCCGGAAGCGCGCTCGCGCGGCTCATCCGAGGGAACGGCGGCGCATCTCGTGATCGCGTGCATGGCGATGACGAAGCGCTCACGTCCCGCTTCGACGACGAGGCCGGGCATCATCGCCAGCGTGAGCGGCAGGCGCAGCGCGAGGGTCGTCCCTTCGCCGCGGTGGCTCGTCACGCGGACGCTGCCGCGCATCGCCGCAATGGCGCGGGCCACGACGTCCATCCCCACGCCCCGGCCGGAAATCTCCGTCACGCTGGCCGCGGTCGAGAACCCCGGCGCGAACACGAGCGAATCGATCTCCTCGTCGGAAAGCGCGGCGTTCTGCGCGACCATGCCGCGTTCGCGCGCGCGCGCCAGGATGCGATCGCGATCGAAGCCGCTGCCGTCGTCACGCACTTCGATGAGAACTTCGGCCGCGTCCTGACGGGCGGCGAGCGTGATCGTGGCGGTGACGTCTTTGCCTGCTTTCCGCCGTACGTCCGGCTGCTCGATGCCGTGGTCGACGGCGTTGCGAATCATGTGCGTCAGCGGGTCTTTGAGCTGCTGCACGAGCGAGGCGTCGAGCTCGACCTCGCTTCCTTCCGTCACCAGACGGACCGTCTTTCCAGCGGCATGGGCGAGATCGCGCACGATTCGCCGTTGCTGTTCGAAGCGCGGCCCGATCGGAACCATGCGCACCTTCGCGATCTGCTCCTGCAGATCCGCCGCGATGCGCGCGACGTCTTCATACGACGACAGCAGCCGCTCGCGATCGCGTCCGGCGAGCCGGCTCATGCCGTCGACGAGCCGCCCCGCCGCGATCGAGAGCTCGCTCGTGAGATCGACGAGCCGGTCGAGGCGCTCGAGATCGATCCGCAGTTTCTGTCCCGAGATGGCCGTCGTGTCGGCGAGCTCCCGCGCGGCGGAAGGCGTTGGCGACAGGTCGCCGCCCTTCGCGCGCACGAGCGCCTCCAGGAGCTCGGCTACGCCGGCCGGTGTTTCGGCCGAGCCTTCGATGGATGGCGGAATCAGCCGCCGGAACGCATCGCACGAACGGAGGAGAACAGTGATGATCTCGCGCGTCGCAACGAGGCGGCCGACGCGCATTTCGTCGAGCAGGTCTTCCATCGCATGCGCGAGACGCGTGAGCCCGTCGAATCCAAGGCTGGCCGAGTTGCCCTTCAGCGTGTGCGCGCCGCGGAAGATCTCGTCGATCAGTTCCGTCGCGTTCCCGGGCCGCTCTTCGAGCGCGAGGAGGGATTGCTCGATCAGCGCGAGGTTCTCCTCCGCATCGGCGAGGTACGCGCGAATCAGCTCCTGACGGTCGAACTCGAGCATGGTCAGACCTGCTTGATCCGCGCGCTGCCGTCGGAGGTGATGAACGAGAGCTTGCGTCCGCGATCGCCGCCGACGCACTCCGCGGCGATCGGGATGCGCTCCTGCGCGAGCCGCGCACGCGCGGCTTCGACGTTGCGGGATCCGAGGTCGACAGCCCCCTCGCCCATCTTCAGGACCGCGGCGCCGCCGAACAACTTCGCGACAAGCCGCGAACGGCTCGCGCCCATCGCGACGAGTTGCTCGAGCAGCATGTCGGTCGCGTGCCGGACGTAGCGCGGGCTCGGCGTCGTGCTTTCCGTCGGCAGCATGAAGTGATTGAGTCCGCCGATGCCGCGCGCCCAGTCGTAAAGGCAGATCGCGACGCACGATCCCAGGATCGTCACGACCTCGGTCGAAACCGACGACGCGTACACCTGCCCGGCGTGGACGTACACGCGCGGACGGCCGTCGACGATGGTGGCGGCGGGCTCGCCGCGCACCAGCCCCGAGCGGTCGAGCAGCTCCTGCAGACTGCTCACGCGCCCTCCACCGTCGCGCTTCGCTCGTGCAGCGACGTGCAGTAGAGCGCCGTGGCCGCGTGCGTGGCCAGGAGGTCGAACAACTCGTGGTCGAGTGCCTCGAGCTGCGCCTTATGCGCGAGGAGCTCGAAGATCAAGATCGCGCCGACCGTGCGTCCGTCGAGCCGGAGCGGCAGGCAGACCAGCGGATCGCCGGCCGCGCGCTCGCCCCCCGCGCCGACGTACGCGGCGCCGCTGATCACGGTCTGGCGCAGCCGAGGCGTGGTCCAGCTGATCTCTTTCGGACCGACGCCGACGGTGGCCAGAACGGAAATGTCCAGTCCGTCGATCTCGCAGATCGCGAACATTTCCGAGCCGATGAGATTGACGACGATCTCCTGGATCGCGGCGAGCACCGCCTCGCGCCGCAGCGTTCCATGCAACTGGTAACTCGCGACGTAGAGGTTCGCCAGGTTGGTGTTGTGCATCTCGACGTCGGCGTAACGCGCGAGGGACTGCAGGCTCTCCTCGCGAATGCGTTCGAGTGCCTGGGCCAGTTCGCGCTGCGCCAGCTCGCGTTGCGCCAGCTCGTCGCGCGCGCCGGCCAGCTCCTGGCGCACGATCCCGATCTCCGACTGCAGTTGCGCGGTCAGGATGCGAAGCTGTTCGTTCTCCGACAGAAGATGGCGGACGTAGTTCTGCGTGTCCTCGCGCACGCGGTCGATGTAGGTATTGTGAGTGGGGTCTTTGGTCGTCACTTTGGTCATGGCATCAATCCCCGAGATAGGTCTTGAGCTTCGCCATGAGCTCGGCGCCGTTGATCGGCTTGGTGACGTAGTCGTTGCACCCGGCCGCGAAGCCGGTCTCCACGTTCTGCACTTCACCGCGCGTCGTGACCATGATGATCGGCGTGTGCCCGATCGACACTTCGCCGCGGATGCGCCTGCAGGCGTCGAAGCCGTTCATCTTCGGCATCACGACGTCCATGAGGATGAGGTCCGGTTTGTCGGTGAGAGCACGCGCGACCGCCTCCTCGCCGTCGCTCGCGGTCAGCAGGTCCCAGGGACCCTTGGTGAGGATCATCCGCTCCATCATCAGGATGGTGTTGGAGTCATCCACCAGCAGGATTTTTTTTCTCGTCATTCAGCATGTCTCCTTGATCGAAGTGGCACCGGTTGTTCGATGGCCGCGGCGGGCACGGGCCGGTGGAATAGGAAGCCCTGGAAGTAGTCGATGCCGAGGGCGCGGAGCTCGGCGTACTGCGCTTCGGTCTCGACACCCTCGGCGACGGTGCGCGCGCCGAATCCGCGCGCCAGGCGGGCGATGGAGTCGACGATCGCGCGCCGGTAGGGATCGTTCTCGATGCCCTGCACGAAGTAGCGATCGAGCTTGAAGTAGTCGGGGCGGCAGTCGAGGATCATCTGGTAGTTCGCGCCGTGGTGGCCGATGTCGTCGAGGGCGATGCGCACGCCTTTGGCGCGGAGGGATCGCAGGACGTTCTGTAGCGTCGCGTCGTCGAGCATCGGCGTGTGCTCGAGGATCTCCAGGATCAGCCGCGATGGCTCGAGGTCGTAGCCTTCGGCCATGCGCAGCAGATCGCCCACGAAGTCGTGATCGCGCACGAGCGTCGACGCGTGGACGTTGATCGAGAGCAGGTGCGAGGCGGGAAGGTGTGCCGCTTCGCGCACCGCCAGCGCGGCGCAGAGCCGGTCGACCGCGGACTCTTCGCGCTTGCGGCGCACGTACTCGAACAGCACGTCCGCGCGCTCGAGGTTCGTTCCCTTCGGCCCGCGGGCCAGCGCCTCGTACGCGTGGACGGTGTACGAGCGGTCATGAGGCTCGATGATGGCCTGGTACCGCACCGACAGCGTGCCGCCCTTGATGATCTCCAGCAGCGCGGTCATGGCACACGCTCCAGGAGCACGCGAATGGCTTCGGCGACGTCGGGCAGCAGCGCAGGCTTCTGCAGCACGAGACTCGCGCCGAGAGCGACGGCCTGCCGCTCGACCTGTGCACTGCTGTACGCGGTCAGGAGAATGATCGGCGTGTGCGGACTGCGCTCGCGGACGCAGTCAATGAGCTCGAACCCTTCCGTCCCACTGCTGCCGGTGAGCCGCAGATCGAGAATGACGACGTCGTACTGATCATTCGCGAGCATCGCCTGCGCCTCTTCCAGCTCACTGGCGCTGTCGACGTCATACCCCTGCCGGACCAGATAGTTCCGCACCGCAAACGTGATCACCGGCTCGTCGTCGACGTGTAGGACGCGTTTACTCACGAGTCCCGGCTAAGGGCAACGGAGATGCCTGGATGGCGAATCGGGAGAAGTCTTGAGATGGGAGTGGGTTAGGCGATTTTGCGCGTTGGGAGAACGCGCGTGATTTCAGGAATTGAAACTCAGGAAGTTGAACTCACGCCCGAATCCCGTGCTTCCTCATCTTGCGGTATCCCGCGGCGGGAGAGAGGAACGTACGTCGGTCGCAGGTCGACGCCGCAATCTACTTCCAGATGCGCACGCCGCGCTTTGCGGCCGCCTTGCGAAGCGCGCCGTCATTGCAGCCGAGCATGAGGTTCCGCCGTTCGGCCAGCTCCAGATATGCCGCGTCGTAGACGGACAGATCGTACGCGGCAGCAAGCTCGGACAGCCGGGAGAAGGCCAGCGACGACATCTCGTGATCGACGCGCAGCGGAAGGACACGCAGCCATCCGAGGGCGGTCTTACGCTCCTCCTCGGACAGCTTTCGTCGGCGCACCAGAACGGTCAGCGCGTTTGCGACTTCGAGTGGCCACAGCGCCGGTACTTCGAGGATGGCTCCCTCGGCGATGACATCCAGCATCGCCGAGGTCTCGGAGGTCGCCTGCGCGGGATGCACCCACCCGATCGCGACCGAGGCGTCGGCCACGAAGCCGCGGATCACAACCTCCCCTCGTCAATCGCGGCGCGGACGTCGCGATTCGACAGCTTCGCTTTCGATCTCCGGCCGATCCGTTGCTGTAGTTCCCGCAGTCCCTCCACGGCCCGGCGAACATCTTCCGACCGGCGCGCCCCTTCGGGCACCAGCCGCGCGACCGGCTTGTCATGACGTGTGATGACGACCTCTTCTCCCTCCGCCACGCGGTTGAGCAACTCTCCAAACCGGGTCTTCGCCTCGAATGCCGTCACTTTGGCCATCAGAACCGCCTCGTGAAATCAACCAGTCGTTGACCAGTTTAGCATCACGCCCGAATCCCGTGCTTCCTCATCTTGTAGTACAGCGTATTCCGCGGGATGCCGAGCCGTTTGCAGGCGCGTTCGACGGAGCGGAGCTCCTCGTCGAGGATGCGCTCGATGTGCGCGCGTTCGACTTCGACGAGCGTGTCGCCGCCGGAGACTGTGCTCGCGGAGCGCTTGCGGGAGAACTGGAACTGCAGGTGGTCGGGCCCGATTTCGGCGCCGCCGGCGATGAGGACGGCGCGCTCGAGGACGTTGCGGAGCTCGCGGATGTTGCCGGGCCAGTCGTACGCCTGCAACGCGGCGACGGCGGCGTCGGATAGCTCCGTTTGCGTACGGCCGCGCGTCAGGAGCTCGCGCGCCAGGAGCGGGATGTCTTCGCGGCGCTCGCGCAGTGGCGGCAGGTGCAGCGTGACGGTGCTGATGCGGAAGAACAGATCGCCGCGGAATCTGCCTTCGGTCACAAGCCGCGGCAGGTCGTGGTGCGTCGCGGAGACCAGCCGCACGTCGACGACGCGGTCGCGCGTTTCGCCGAGGCGGCGGAAGCGCTGCTCTTCGAGAACCTTCAGCAGCTTCGGCTGGATCTGCAGATCGACGTCGCCGATCTCGTCGAGAAACAGCGTGCCTTGATCGGCGATCTCCACGAGTCCCTCTTTCGCCTGCATCGCGCCGGTGAAAGCTCCGCGTTCGTGGCCGAACAGCTCGGTCTCGAGGAACTCGCGGGTGAGCCCCGCGCAATTGAGGTCCACCATCGCCTCGGGCGCGCGGCGGCTGCGGTCGTGAAGCCAGCGCGCCAGCACGCCTTTGCCGCTTCCGGTTTCGCCCAGGATGAGGACGGGAAGGTCTTCAGAGCGGAGGCGCTCCACTTCGTCGCGCAGTTCGCGGATGCGACGGCTCGTCCCGATGAACGGCGCGTCCTCGCTTCTCCGCTCCGAACGCACCGCGCGCGAGGCCTGGCGGTCGCGCTGCTGTTCGACGAGCCTTTCGATGAGCGTGTGCAGCGACGGCAGGTCGACCGGCTTGGTGAGGAAATGGTCGGCACCCGCCTGCAGGGTCTTCACCGCGAGATCGATCGAGCCATGGCCCGTCAGCACGATCACCGCGCACGCAGGATAGATCTGCTTCCATTCCTCGATCAGATCGAACGCGGTACCGTCCGGGAGCGCGTAGTCGAAGATGGCAACATTCCACGGGCCGCGGCGCAACTGGTCGAGCGCGCCGGTGCAACTGCCGCTCTCGGCGACGTCGAAGGTCTTCGCGGCGAGGAATCGCGCCACGGACATGCGCGTGGTCGCGGAGTCGTCGACGATGAGCACGCGGTTACGCATCGACGAGGCTCTCCACGGACGCCGCCGGCAGCCGGACCGTCGCCACCGCGCCGCCGTCCGGCCGGTTGGCGAGAACGACCTGACCGTGATGCTCGCGCACGATGCGATCGACGATGGCCAGACCGAGGCCGGTGCCGCCGCGGCGATGCGTGAAGAACGGCTCGAAGACGCGCGGCAGATCGTCGTCCGCGATGCCGGGACCATGGTCCGCGACGATGCATTCGATGCAATCGGTTCCGTTGACCTCCACATTGCGGCAGTCGATCTCGACGACGGAGCCGCGCGGTGAGAAGGCGATGGCATTTTTGAGCAGGTTCTCGAAGACCTGTTGCACGCGGCTGCGATCGATGTCGGCGTCGTGCAGATCATTCGCGGCGGCGACATCGATCGAGACCCGTTGCTGCTGCGCGAGGGCGCGCACGGCGCTGGCGGATGCGCGCACGACGGATTCGAGCGACGATCTCTCGCGGGATGGCTCCGCGGGGCGGCCGTACGTGAGCAGGTCGCTCATCAACTCGGTCATGCGCCGCACTTCCTGCCGCAGTCCGGCGGCGTATTCGCGCAGCTCGGGTCCTTCGAGCACGGCGTCCAGAGCGTCGACGGCGGCGGAGATGCCGAACAGCGGATTCCGCACTTCGTGAGCCACGCCAGCCACGAATGTGCCGAGGCGGGACATGGCCTCGGCGCTGCGCAGCGCTTCCTCCATCGTCGTCAGCTCCGTCACGTCCGTAGCGATCACGCAGACACCGCGTCCACGCATCGTTTCGATCGGATTGCCCTGCACCACCCACATGCGGCCGGCTGCCGAGATGCGATTCGTCAGCACGATGTCATCGCTTTCGGTGGCGGCGATCTGGAGGGCGATCTCCGCCGCCTCCGCGAGTACGCCACCGGCGTCCTTCAGCTCCACCGCCGTCCGTTCGATCATCTCGACCGGTTCGGTGTCGACGAGCGAGGCCGCGGCGCGATTCAACCGTTCCAGCCGCAGTTCGTCGTCGAAAATCAGGACCGGCGAGTCGACCGCGTCGAACGTCTCGCGCCATTCCCGCGCGGCGCGCTGCAGCCGCTCGAGCAGTTCCGCGCGATCGGTGGAGTCGAACGCGACGCCGGTCGTTCCGCGGATCTCACCGCCGCCGTTGCGATAGGGATCGATGGCCACGAGAAACGTGCGGCCGTTCATCTTCAGCTCGCGACGAACGCTCTCCCCGCGCAGTCCGTGCTCGTGAGCCTCGCGCAATGCACCGGCGTCGTCGCCACTGAACAGGTCGTCCAGCGGAAGGTTTGTCTCGCGCCAGGACGTGATGCCCGATCCGAACATCGACTGCACCACGCCGCGGTTGTCGGCAACCCACACGATGACCGGCAAGCGGCCCACGAGCAGTTGCACGTAGCCTTCCGTCTCGCGCAACACCTCCTCGGTGCGCTTGCGTGCGTCGATGTCGCGGACGGTGAGGACGAACCGCGGCCGCCCGTCGACCGCAAACTCGCCGACGGACAGTTCGACTGGAGCGCTCGTTTCCTCGCGGGTGACCGCGATGCGCTCGAATCGCCGCGAGCCGTGGCGCTCGAAGAGTCCGTGACTGTCTGGAATGACCAGCGTGAGCGGCTCACCGCGAAGGGCGTTCGTTCCGTAGCCGAACATCCGCTCGGCGGCCCCGTTCACGCACCGAATCCTTCCGCTCTCGTCGACGACGAGCATTGCTTCGGTCGCGGATTCGAGAATCGCGCGAGCTCTGCGAGACGCGAAGTAGAAATACGACGCGAGTGCGATGGCGGTCGCCGTGATGGACAAAAGAGTCATGAGGAACATCGATCGCGAATCCACCTGGATTCGGTCAACGCGGACCCGCGAAAGGTGTCATCCCCGGCGGAACCGACTCGCTCCGAATTCGCCATCGGACGAAGTCTGATCTTCCGGCTCCGTGACCGGCAGAGTCGCGGTGAGCCGTGTTCCGCCGCTTCCGGACGCGATACGCAACGTTCCGCCGAGGCTTTCGATGCGTTCCTTCATCCCGGCCAGGCCGAGGCCGAAGGCACCCAGCTCGTCGATGTTTCCGATCAGCTCGGGCGGGAGTCCGCGGCCTTCGTCCGCAACTTCCAGCTCGATTGCGTCGTCCCGATGCTTCAGACGTACGCTCGCGGACTGACTGTGAGAATGTCGGTGGATGTTCGTCAACGCTTCCTGGATGACCCTGAATAGCGACGTCGCCGCATCGGGCGTCATCGGGCCGAGGTCTTCATCGGCATCGAGGCGCACCGCGATGCCGCTGCGTTCCTCGAGGTTGCGCACGTACCAGCGCAGCGTGGCCGTCAGGCCGGCCGTTCCGATCATCGGCGGATGGAGCAGGTAGGAAAGCGTGCGAATCTCGCTGGCGGCCCGATCGATCAGCGCAAACGTTTCGTCCACCAGTTCGAGCGGCGGCGGCGAGATACGGAGAATCTTCGAGACGTTGAGGCGCAACGCGGCGAGGTCCTGGCCGGTGGTGTCGTGGAGCTCGCGCGCGATCCGCCGCCGTTCCTCATCCTGAAGCTCGACGAGACGGCGTGAAAGCTGGCTGAACGAACGCTCCGTCTCGTTCCGCTCCGTCACATCTCGGGCGACGATGCAGTGCACGCCGGGAAGGATGTCGGCGACCGCGGCGTATTCGATCTCGCGCAACTTGCCGTCCTTTCGCTGCACGACCATCTGGCCGCGAAGCATCCGCTCCTTGTCGAGCTCCGTGAGGAACGCCGCACCGATCGTCGGATCCGGACTCACGGTCAGCTCCCCGATGCGCGCGCCGAGCAGCACCTGACGCGATACGCCGATGAGCTCGGCCGCGGCGGGATTGACCTCGACGCAGCGTCCCGTCGAACCGACGAAGAAAATCGATTCCACGACGCCTTCGAACAGTCCGTACAGGCGATTCGCAGTCATCTCCCGGCGCGCGTCGATCGCCTTGCGATGGCTCACGCCGAGGATCACCAGCGCCGCGACGGAGAACGTCGCGAGCCTCGCGATCTCCGGGCCGGTGGGATGCTGCTCGAGGAAGAGCAGCGTCAGAGTGGACGCGGCGGTGCAGACCAGCGCCGGTACGAGCCCGAGAAAACGTCCCGCCAGCCCGATCGCGAGAAGAAAGACACAGACCGCGATCGCGTCGGTGGATTCGAGCCGCGGCCAGATCGCGCCGGCGACCACCGGCAGAGCGACGGCGAGCGCGGACTGCAGGACGAAACGATGTCGATTGGTCATCACCGCAACCCGTGGGCCGTCACGTAATCGACGAAATCCGCATTCGTCTGCAGCGCCGTCTTCGTGACGATGTGCGAACGGTGCGTGCTCACCGTCTTGACGCTCAGGTTGAGGTCCTTCGCGACCTCGGTGACGGTCTTGCCGCGGCCGAGGAGCCGGAAGACTTCGAACTCGCGACCGGAGAGGCATTCGTGGGGAAGCGCACCGGCAGTGCCGCGCCGGACGCGTCTCGCCAGGATCTCGGCCAGGGCAGGGCTGACGTACGTCCCGCCCGCGGCGACGCAACGGATCGCCGCGAGCAGCATCGCCTCATCGCTGTTTTTCTGTACGTAGCCCCTCGCACCGGCCCGCAACACGCGCTCGGCGAACAACTCCTCGGCGTGCAGCGTCAGCACGAGCACGGAAATGTTCGGGAACTCGCCGCAGACGTGATCGAGGAGCTCGACTCCGTCGCGATCGCCCAGAGCGAGGTCGAGAATCACGACGTCGACCGGCTGCGAACGAAGCAGCGCCAGAAGTTGATCCCCTGATTCGGCCTCACCGGCGAGTGTCAGCCCCTCGCTCTCCTCAATAATCAGCTCGCGCAGGCCGCGCCGTACGATCGCGTGATCGTCGGCAAGCACGAGGCGCTTCATCGCGGCTCGTCCTTCTTTTTCGCGATGCCGTACAGCAGCATCGAAACCGTCGACGACGCAACCTCGTCGCGATCGTCCGCCGGAACCTGACGGAGCCGGCGTTCCAGCAGCCCGCGGACGCAGTCGAGGATCAGCGGTACCGATGCCGCCGGATCGTGCACGGGCAGCAGCGTGGCGGCGCGCGCACGCCAGGATGCGAATCCGAAGCGCGGCACGCGCGCGAGCTCGAGCGCAGCCAGGATCACGTCGTCGCGCGCATCGAGCCGTTCGAGCGCTCGTCGAACTACGTCCGTCAGGATGTCCTGCAGCGTCGGACCGGCCTCCGCAATCGACGCGACCTCCCGGAGCAGCGTCTCCATCGTTTGCTTCTCCGCCGTGGCCCGCAGCGCTTCGCGCCCGCGGAAGTAGAGATAGATCGTTCCCTTGGAAACGCCGGCTTCATTCGCGACGTCCTGCACTCGCATGCCTTCGGCGCCTTTGCGCGCGATCACGCGGATGGCTGCCGCGATGATCGTGTCGTGCCGGAAGGCTTCGACCACCGCGGCCTTCGTTCGCAGTCCAGTCTCCGGCTGGTCGAGCATCATCGCCTCACCGGCTCAGGGGCACCCCGGCCCAGTTCGCGATCACGGCGGCCATCGTCGAGACGCCATAGATCGTAGCGAGCAGCGCCGCACCGATGACGATGATCCCCATCACCATGGACGCGCGCTGCTGGCGCTCGTAGTCTCTGCAATTGCTGGTGTCGGACGTCATCGTGAGAGTCTCCTTCGGACGTCAGCCGTGCGTCATCGTCAGGCGAAGGTCACCAGAGCGATGGAGAAGCTCCAGCCGGCGCGAAAATCTGGGCAGAAGCGTGTCAGCGGACATGCTGGATGCTCCTGATGAATGGCGGCCCGCTCAGATGGGCGTCGTCGCCAGTTCCTTGAGCGCCCGTCCGGCGGCCGCGGCGTTCTTCATGAGCAGTTCCTTCTTCGCCAGCTGGCGTTTTGCGAATGTCTCGTGGCGCGCCTGTACCTTCTTCTGCTGCGCATCGATCTTCGCCTGGAGTTGATCGATCTTCTGCTGGAGCTTCGCGCGGCGATCGGCGCGCGCATCGGCGAGTTCCTGCTTGAACTGCGCGAGGTCCCGCGTCATGGCGGCGATGTCCTGGTCGAGAATCTCATCGCGGACCTGCCATACGGCGCGGCGGAAAACGGTCCCGCCGAGGGCCTCCATGCGGGTGTCGATCGGTGTGGTCCACTGCTCGTCGATCTCGGCGACGACGGCGACCTTGTTCGCGGTGAGCGACTTCGAGACGTCTTCCACGAAGTCTGCGCTGATGCTGAGCTTGGCGATGTCGAAAATGCCGCCGAAGGTCAGCCCGGACACGGCGCCGGCGGCCATTCCCAATGGCCCGGCGAGGAGCCCGATCAGGCCGCCGACCGTGGTGCCGAGGATCGTGCCGAGCGGTGCCGGCTCATCCGATTGCTTCACGCTCACCGAACCGTCGGCCAGTTTCGCGATCACGGCGTCGGCGTAAACGGTGATCTCTCCTTCGCGTTGCAGTTGTCGCAGCACGGACATGCCTTCGCACGCCTCGGTTTCGTTGTCGAACACGACTGTCAATATGCGTTCCATGGTTTTCAACCTCGTGCCGAATCGTTGTGTTCGAGGGTCGCGCGTTCGGCAGCGGCGAGCCCCGATTCCTCCGAGACGTTCTCAGAGGACGTATGCGGTTCGCCGCGTTCGCGGCCTGATACGCAGTCGTGTGAATCGGCCCCACGCGACGAAGCAAGCGAGCGCGCCGAGGATCAGCACGAGCGGCAGCTTCGCGAAGTGGCCGTCGCGGACGTGAACGACGAGCGCGCCGACCATCACGACGATGACGCCGGAGGCGGCGAGGGGCGTGAGAAATGGCGCGATCCGCGTCAGTGACGGCAGGATGAGGCCGGCCGCTGCGGCGAGCTCCGCGACGCCGAGAAACCGGACAAACGGCAGCGGCAAGCTGGCCAGATCGGGAAGAATCCGGAACAGGTCGGCCGGTGCCAGCAAGGTTTTCATGCCGCCGGTTGCGACGAAGACGGCGGCCAGAAGTGCCTGCGCGGTCCACAGCCCGATCGATAAACGTTTGTTCATTGCTGCTCCACGTTGACCAGCACGCTGACGACCGTCAGGCCGAAGTTCTCGATCGCGCGCAGCAATCCGAAAAGCGCGGGCTGATCGACGGCACGCCCTTCGAGGTTCGTATCGCCGTTCTCCGCGGGGCGCAGCGTCGCGCCGTCGAACCGCTCCGCCCAGTGGTCAGCCAGCGACCCTTTGACGCGGATCTGGAATTCGTAAGCGGCCGGCATGCGTGGGGTCTCTCCTTTCGCAACGGAAGATAGATGGCGCGCGCGGCGATCGCAGTGGCCGAAAGGCGTATTCGGCGGCCTATTCGGATGCGCGAATCACGACGGGGCTCCGGCACCCATCACCGTTCCCTCGTCCGTGTGCGCCTAGAATGCACGGCATGCGGATTCCAGCCGTGGCGTCGTCGCTCGTGGCTACGAAATGGCTGGTCCCGAGCCTTCGTCCCGACCGCGTCAATCGCGTGCGATTGCGCGAGAAAGTCGCGGCGGGGCGGCAAACCGTGCTGGTCTCCGCTCCCGCGGGATCGGGCAAGTCAGTCCTGCTCGCCGACTGGGCGCGCACCTGCGGCGAGCCGGCGGCCTGGCTGTCGCTCGAGCCGGCCGATGACGATATCTGCCGCTTCGCGAACTATCTCATCGCCGCGCTGCGGCACGCGGAGATCACGACCTGGAGCGAGCTTCTCAGTCCGGCCGATGCGGCCAATCCGGAGATGCTCGACGCAGCGCTGACGGACCTGCTCAATGAGATCGCGGGCAGCGCGCGTCAGGCCAACCTCATCCTCGACGACTATCACGTCCTCGAATCGCCGGCCATCCACCGGTGGCTGCAGTTCGCGATCGACCACCTGCCGCCGAATCTGCGACTGGTGATCGCGACGAGGGCTGATCCGCCGCTGACGCTGTCGCGCCTACGCGCGCGCGGCGAACTCACCGAGATCCGTGACGCGGATCTCCGCTTCTCGCTGAGCGAGGCGGCGGATTTCCTGAACGGCACGATGAGTCTCGCTCTGGGCGAGCGGGAGATCGCCGAGCTGGAGCAGCGAACGGAGGGATGGCCCGTCGGATTGCAGATGGCGGCACTGTCGCTGCAGGGAGCACGGGACGCGGAAACGTTCGTTTCGCGTTTCACCGGATCGAACCGCTACGTGCTCGATTACCTCACCGACGAGATCGTGGCGGCGCAACACCCAGAGGTCCGCGAGTTCCTGATCCAGACCTCGATTCTCGATCGATTCAGCGCGCCGCTCTGCGATGCCGTGACGGAGCGACATGACGGTGCGTCGATGCTGCAGGCACTCGAAACGTCGAACCTCTTCCTCGTTTCGCTCGACGACGTTCGCTGCTGGTTTCGATACCACCATCTCTTCAGCATCGTGCTCCGGCATCACCTCGAGCGTACCCACGATGCGGCGTTCATCACGCGCCTGCATCAACGGGCCAGCGACTGGCATGCGCGGAGCGGCTATCCGGATGCGGCGTTCGCGCACGCTGTCGCAGCGACCGACGCCGCGCGCGTCCACGGCGTCGTCAGCAAGCATGCGCTTCGACTGATCGAGGAGGGCGATTCGGCAACGGTGGCCCGCTGGCTGCGGTCGTTCACCGAGGACGACCTCCGGAACAACCTCGATCTCATCGTTCTTCAGGCGTCGGTCGCAGCCCAGGAACTCCGCGTCGACGACGCCGAGCGGCATACGTCGCGAGCCGAGGAGCTTGTCACCGGCGCGACTCCGGCGGAAACGCGCGCAGCGGTCAGCGTCCTTCGCGGGACTCTCCTGAAGTTGTCGTTCCGGATGCAGGAGTCGGTCGCGGCACACGAGCAGGCATACCGTCTCGCCGAACCGGGCAGTTTCTGGAAGAGTGTGGCGACGTTCGAGATCGCGACGGGCGCGTTCGTCACCGGCGACGTCGAGCGCGCCGAGAAGGCACTTCGCTCGTGCCGCGACATCGACATGGCCGAGCGAGGTTTCGCGGTGGCAATGGCGCATGCCGTCGCCGCGCGCGCGCGACTGCTGCGCGGAGACGTCGAAGACGCCGTCGCTCTCGCGCAGGAGATCGTTACGTGGGTCGCTCGATGGGATCGCATCGATCATCGCGGACAGGCTCTGGCCTCGTTCGCGTACGCGGTGCTGGGAGACGTTCATCGCGTTCGGAACGAATTGGCGGAGGCGCGCGCCTTCGCGGAGAAGGGGGTGGCGCTCGGGCGCCGCGGGTTCTCGATCGGACTGTTCGAATCGACGCTGACGCTCGTCCAGATCGCGACGGCGGAGGAGAACTGGCCGGACGTCGAACGGCTCGCCGCCGGAGTCGATCGCGTGATCCGCAACAGCCGCTGGCAACTGTTCTCCGAGGCCATGCGATGGGCCGGCTACGCCGCGGCGCTACGCCGCGCGCTGCGCGGCGGACGCGAGCCGGAGCTCGATGCGGTGGCGCGGGAAGTGGCGGCTGCCGGATTCGATACACCGCCGTTTCGCATCCGCGAGCGCCAACTGCCCGGCCTCTTCACATTCGACGCCTTCCTCGTCGCGGCGCGCGTACTGATTGCCCGCGGCCGCGTGGCCGTCGCCGAGGAACTGCTGGACGAGCTGATCGAGTTCAACCGGCAGCGGCAAAATGCTCTCGGCCTGGTCGAGTCGCTGATCCTCCATGGGATCGCCACTGGAAACACCGAGTCGATGCGGGAGGCGCTCGAGCTGGCCTCCCGGCCCCGCTTCGTACGGCCATTTGTCCAGGAGGCCGATGCGGCAAGAGCGCTGCTCGAACGCGCGCTGCCACGCATCCCGGACCGCGATTTCGCCACGCGCGTTCTGACCGCCGTGACCGGGACGAGCACGGGCGTCGAGTTGCTCAGCGCCCGCGAGCTCGAAGTGCTGCGGCTCGTCGCTTCTGGAGACTCGAATCAAGCCGCCGGCGAGAAGCTCTTCATCTCGGCGCGGACGGTCAAGAAGCATCTCGAAAACGTATACGAAAAGCTCGGCGTGAACGGCCGGACGCGCGCCGTGGCGCGGGCGCGCGAGCTCGGCCTCCTCTGATCCGTTCAGAACCTCCTCTCCACCGACACGTTGATCCAGTCCATGCGACCTCCGTAATCCTCGCTGTCGCCGAGCAAGCGGTAATAGTTGAGGTGCGCGGCGTAGGCGCCGCGTGCGACGTGCAGACCAGCGACGATCTCGGGAGGATCGTTGACGTCCAGGCCCGGGTGGTGCCCGCCGTTGGCCGTCCGGCCACCTTCGACGACGCGGTTCTTGTCGATGGCCGCGGCGCGGAGCACCACGGAGGCGTAGCCGCGCCAGAGCGATGCAGATGTCGACGCACGTGCGGGCAGGTATACGGGATCGACGATGACGCCGCGCGGCGCCGGGTCGGGAATGTGCGTAAAACCGCCCGGCAATCCCCATCCAACGCGATACTCGACCTGCCCTTCCATGAAGCGGAATGCATTGCCGGCCGCCACCTGACCTCCGGCCGACAGATCGTGCGCCCATCGCCGCGACCAGTACCGGTTCTCGGGCGCGGCGATGAGCTTGTAGCGCCACGCGTAGTTCACGTTCCCGAGCCACTGCTGATCGAGCTGGTTGTCCCATCCTTGCGGCGGCGTGCCTGCGTGCATGTCTTCATGGACGAACTTCTGCACTTCTTCCGCGTACGAGCACGGTCCCATGCAGCCGGCGTAGAGCTGCAATGCATGGAGGTGCCGGTTGTCGTACGACGCCCATGACCCATGCACGCCGAGGACGCCGGCGTAGGGTGCGGCCTCCGGTTGCAGCGCGGTGACGGTGAGGTCCTCGGGCGTCGACATCAATTGTCCGATGCCAGCGGACCACCGGACTGCGCGGCCGTTCGTGCGCTGCTTCACGGCCGAGTGGTACTGCAGGCTCCACCCGGCCGTGAATGCGTCGTCGGATCCGAGCCAGGTGTCGTTGTCGAATTCGAATCGCACCATCGCCAGATCGCCGCCCGCCGGGCGGACCGGTGCGGCATGCTCCTGTGCGAATGCGGCTGTTGCGGAGACCAAGGCGATGACGAGGGCGATTGCAATTGCAGCGAGTCGGGTGTGATTCATGATGTCCTCACTTCTCGCCGATCGCGCGGAGATACGCCGAGCGCCTGAGGGTGAACGTGATTCGTGCGTCGATGCGGAGGTTCTCCGCCTCATGCATCAGCGTCTGCGCCTCGAGAACATCCGAGAGTGTCTTGAAACCGCTGTTGTAGCCGTCGCGCTCTTCGGTGAGATTCACCGATGCCTGCTCGATGGCGGAGTCGGCGACGGCGGATGCGCTCCATGCCGCGTCGAGGTCGTCCCAGGCCTTCGACGTTTCCAGCCCGATGAGCCGGCGTGTGTCGTCGAGCCGGAGCTGCGCGGCGCGCTCGCGCTCGCGCGCCGCCGCGGTTTCGTGACGCGCCTTCCAGCGACCGGTGAACGGGACCGAGATCATCGTGAACACCGCGGCATCCGTCTGCTCCTGTGTGCCCGACAGCTCGGAGCGGAACGCGGTCGCGCCGACTTGGACGCTTGGCAGGCCCGCCCCCTCGGCGAGCTTCGCGTTGAGCCCCTCCGCCTCGACGGCGGCCGCGAGCAGCCGCATCTCGACGCGGCGATCCGCGGCACCGGATTCACTGCTGCGATCGATCGCCGGACGCGCGGGTGCCGGCGGCGCGGAGTCCGCGAGCGCGATCTCGTCACCGTCCGGAAGCCCGATGAAACGGCGAAGGTCGCGCGCCGCGAGACGCCGTGCGCTTTCGAGCTCGAGCCGCTGCACGGCGGCTTTGTCGCGCTCGAGCGACACCTTCAGCAGATCGTTGCGCGTGGACAGCCCGGAAGCGACGGCGTCGGACGCCTCTTTCTCGAGCGCGGCGAGCGTCTCCTGGTACGCGCGAAGCGTTCGATCCTTCTCCGCGAGTGCCACCACGAGCCAGTACTTCTCCTCCGCGACGAGCCGCACCTCACGACGCGTCATCGCGCGCTTGTCTTCGGCGGAGCGGACTCCGACGACGGCGAGCGCGTTCGCATTGCGGATCCGGCCACCGGTGTAGACCGAATGAATCGCCGTGACGGCGGCGACGTTCGCGTTCTCCGCCGCTTCCATGCGCATCCCCGGAACCGGCAGCTGCACGCCGAGCAGCGGTGACGTCGCCTGCATCGCGCCGGCGAACGCAGCGACCTGCGGCACGTTCGACGTGCGCACGGCGGAGCGTGTCTCCTCCGCGGCTCGCACTTCCGCATCGGCGCGCTCAACTTCGACGTTGCGGCTTGCCGCGAGCGTCTTGCATTCCTCGATCGACAGCGGCGCGGCCGGCTCCTGCGCGAACGCCTGGAGCGAGCAGCACAGCACGATCGCCACGACGGCGGCGCCGGCCGAGAGGCCGTGCGCGGGACGCGTCGACTCTTCGGCGGTGCGTCCGACCAGCCAGTACATCACCGGCAGCACGAGCAGCGTGAGCACCATGGCTACCAGCAGGCCGAAGCAGGTGACGGCGCCCATCGGCCCCCACAGCGTGGAACGGCTCATGATCATCGGAATCACGCCGACCGCCGCCGCTGCAGACGTCAGAAAGATCGGACGCATCCGGCGTCTGCCCGCGGCGATCGCCGCATCGCGCAACGTCATTCCGTGCTTTTGCTGCAGCTCTTCCGCGTAACCGACGAGGATGATTCCATTGCGCACCACGACGCCCATCAGTCCGATCACGCCCATGAATGACGTGAAGCCAAAGGGATAGCCGGTGAGCTGCAGCCCGAGGGCCGCGCCGAGCAGACTGAGCGGCATCGTCAGCATCACCACGAGAGCCTTGCGATGCCGGCGAAACTGGAAGAGCAGAATGAGATAAATGAATCCGACGCTCGTGAGCAGAGACTTCGTCAGCGGTGTGTATTGCTCCACCATGTCCTGTGCCTCCCCACCCCAGCTCACCGTCACGTCGCGCATGGGACCGAGTCGGTCGACGAATTTCTGCAGGTCTTTCTGTACCGCGGACGCGAGCACGCCGTGTCGCACGTCCACGCGCACGGTGACCGTTGGCGTACCGTTGCGCCGCACTCGCGTTCCTTCGACCCATCCCGGCTTCACCTTCGCGAGCTCCTCGAGCGGCACCGCGGCCGCGAGCAGCGGTGAGGAAACGTACTGACTCCGGAACGACGCGAGACTCTCCGGCTTTTTCGGATCCTCGGCGAGAAGGACCGGGACGCGGTATTCGCCTTCCCAGACGCTGCCGATCTCGAATCCCTTGCGGCTGGTCGAGGCAAGTGTCATCTGCAGAAGCGCGGGAGAAAGACCGAGCCGCGCGAGCGAGTCCTGGTCCGGGTCGACCGCGACGACCGGTATCGGCTCCTCGGTGTCAAGGCGCACCCACGTCGCCGACGGAATCGTTCGCGCATACGCCGCGACGCGCGAGGCGACGGTGCGGAGTTGTTCCGGATCATCACCCGAGAACCGCGCCTCCACCGGTGCGGGAGAGTTCTGCAGATCGAGCTGCTTGAGGCGAACCCACGCCTCCGGCGAGGAGTTCGCGAGCACCGGCTCGTATTGCCGGATCAGTGCGATCGTCTCCTCGTCGCTCCGCGTGTTGACGATCAGTTGCGCGCGGTGACGCGCCGGGACCCGTGGCTCGTACAGCGTGTGGAAACGAGGCGAGCTCGTTCCGACGAACGCCGTGACATCCACCACCCGCGAGTCGTTGCGCAGGATGGCGTCGACGCGGCGTGCAACGCGCTCGGTCTCGTCGAGCGGACGGCCGGGCGGAAGCGTGATCTCGACCGCGAACTGCGCGCGATCGACTTTCGGGAAGAGCTGCTGGCGCGTGTGCTGGAAGAGGACGACCGCAACGCCGATCGATGCGACACCGACGGCGACGGTCAGAACGGGCCACCGGAACGCGCGATCGAGGGTCGCGTCATAGACGGTCTGCAGACGATCGAGCAGCGAGCGTTTCGATGTGCCGTCGGCGTCTTCGCGATGCAGACCCTGCCGGATGAATCGCTGGCTCAGGATCGGCACCAGCAGCGTTGCCACGATCATGCTGGTGATGAGCGCGACCGCGATCGTGACTGGAAGACTGGCGAGAAAGTCGCCGCCCATGCCGGTCATGAACCAGGTGAACGGCACGTACGACATGATGATCGCCACCGTGGCCGTGAGTACCGGCACGAACAGCTCGTGCACGCTCTGCCACGCGGCGGTCCAGGCATCGACGCCCTGATCGAGCTTCTCGACGTGGTCGTCGATGATCACGATGGCGTTGTCCACCACCATTCCGAGAACCACGATCAATCCGGCCAGCGAGACGGTCTGCAGCTCGACGCCGAGCGCATCCAGGATCGCCACCGTGATGAAGACGCACACCGGGATCGTGACGGCGGCGACGCCTGCCACGCGCATCGGCAGAAGAAGCATCGTCACCAGAATGACGGCCACGATGGCGATGCCGAAGTCGCGCAGGAAGTGCCCGACGGAGTGTTTGACGACGACCGGCTGGTCGGCCACGCGCCAGATCCGGACCGTACGCGGCAACTCGCGCTGCGCATCTGCGATAGCCGCGTCGACCTGCTTGCCGTAGCCGACGATGTCGTCGAGCTTCCGCATCTCGACCGACACGACCACCGCGGTCTTGCCGTCGTGCAGAACTCGCGCGTCGTCGTGACCGTACTCGCGCGTGATCGTGGCGACGTCCTTCAACCGCACGTTCGCCCCGTCGGGGCGTGCCGACACGATGGTGTCGCCGATCTCCCGCTCCGATCCGAGGACGTTCGCGACGTGCACCGGCATCTCGAGTGTGTCGGTGTCGAGCCTCGCGCCCGCGGGGACCTGCCCCTGTCCCTGCAACGTAGCCCAGATCGTGGCGGCACGAATGCCGTAGCGCGCGAGGCGTTCATGCGACACGGTCACGCGGATGACTTCCTTCTGCATGCCGACGCGCTTGAGTTTCGAGGTCGACTCGAGCCGGCGAAGATGCTTCTCGACCACCTCGAGATATTTTTCGAGATCGCGCGGACTGCGGCCCTCGGCCGTAATTGCGAGCAATAGAGCGCTGGTGTCGCCGAAGTCGTTGAGACCGACCAGGGCGACGACGTTCGGCGGCAGCTTCTGAGCGCGCAGCTCGTTCAAGCCATGACGCACTTTCACCCAGAATGCCGGCGCGTCGGCTCCTTTGATCTCTTCACGTAATTCCACGTGGACGACGAGTTGCCCGTCCGTCGACTCGGAGTACGTCTTCGCCTTGTTCACTTCGCCGTAGGTGAAGAGGTACTCCTCGACCGGCTTGGCCAGCCGCTCCTCGACTTCGGCCGAGGACGCGCCGGGCATGATGCCGACGACGAGCCCCTGCCGGATCGTGAACTCGGGAAACTCCTGCCGCGGCATGACCAGCAGCGCGCGGATGCCGACGGCGACGAGGACGACGACGAGCGTGACGATGATGCGCCACTCGATCATGGCGCGTTCGACGATGCCTCCGCGGAGCTTCACTGGCCACCTTCCGCTTTCTCGAGGCGCACCGCCACGCCGTCGGCGAGCATCGGTGTACCGGAAACGACGACTTCCTCGCCTTCGCGAACGCCGCGCGCGACAGCGATGCGCTCGCCGGCGAAGCCGATCGTCTCCACCTCACGCCGCCGCGCCTGCCCGTTCGCGACGACGAACACGCAGGACTTTCCGCGCTCATCGATGCGGACAGCTTCGCGCGGCACGCCGAGCGCGGGCTCCGCGCCTGCGATCGCCATGTGCGCGTCTACGACCATTCCGATCTTGAGCTCGCCGTTCGCGTTATCGAGAGCGATCTTGGCCGGGTACGTTCGCGTGAGGGGATCGGCGAGCACACCGATCTCCGAGACCTTGCCCTGGAACTCCTTCCCGAGCGCCGCCACGGTGATCCGCGCGGGTTGTCCGACGCGAATGCGGGCAACCTCATTCTCCGGCACCGGCGCGACCGCATTGACGCTCTGCGTCTGCACGAGAACGAGGGCCGGCATTCCCGGCGCGGCCGTGGCTCCCGGCTCGATCGCGCGTCGCGCGATCACTCCATCCTCGGGCGCGCGCAGCACCGCGTCGCCGAGGTTCTTGCGCGCGATCGCAACCGCATGCTGCGCCCCTTCGAGTGCGGTCTGCGCCTCGATCCACTTGACCTCCGGCACCGTGTTGTTCCTGTGCATCGGCTCGAGACGGCGAACCATGTCCTGCGCGCGTGAGGCGTCCGCGTGCGCGATCCCGAGCGCATGCTCGAAGGTGATGGGGTTGAGCCGAGCGAGAACCTCGCCGCGCTTCACCGGCTGTCCCTCCTCGACAAAAACGCTTTGCACGGTCCCCGGAACGGCAAAGCTCAGCGCCGTCGAGCGCTCTGCTTCGATGGTGCCGCTCATGCGGAGATCGCGTGCGGATTCGAGACGTTCGACGGCGGCCGTCCGGACCGCAGGCAGGGGAAGCGGCGCGACTTCCTCGGCGCGACAGGCCGCGAGGAGGACGGTCATGAGCGCGAGAAGCGCGGCGCTGCCTGGTAGTTTTCTGGTTCGCTGTTGCAAGTTCGTGATTCCTTTCGTCTGTTCGTGAGTGGCCTCCCGCGAGAGCGCGGGAACACGGGTGGTTCCTGTTTCGAGTGCCTGGCGCGCGAAGACCTGTTGCTCGGTGATCACGCGCTGCGGCCGCCCGCGTCCGAGAAATGCGACGAGCCAGTGGAAGAGCACCCCCAGGCGGTTCTTGAAGCCGGTGAGCCACACGACGTGCACGGCCAGCCACAGCACCCAGGCGCCCAGACCGCCCGCGTGCACGCCGCGCAGCGCGGCGACGGCGCGGAAGCGCGAGATCGTCGCCAGCGTCCCGACGTCGCAATAGCGAAAGGGGCGCGAGCTCGCGTCGCCAGAGAGACGCCGGGCGATCGTCGCCGCGGCGTGTCGCCCCGACTGAATGGCCACCTGCGCGACACCCGGCAATCCGTCGAGGCTCATCAGATCGCCGATGACGAAGATCTCAGGATGGCCGGCAACAGTGAGATCCGGCTCCACCTTCACCCGGCCGGCCCGATCCACTTCCGCACCGGTCTTCACCGCGACCAGGCGTCCCAGCGGCGAGGCCTCCACTCCCGCGGCCCAGATCTTCGTGGCCGCTTCGATGCGCCGCAGCGCGGGGTCATCGGAATTCGTTTCGACGCCGCGCTCATCCACCTGCGTCACGACGGTGCCGGTGTGGATCTCGACACCCAGGCCGCTGAGGTCCCGGAGCGCGCGTTCGCGCAATGGCTGGGGAAACGTGGAGAGAATCGACGGCCCGCCGTCGAGCACGATCACTCGCGCCTCTGCCGGATCGATCCGGCGGAAGTTTCGTTGCAGCGCGCCACGCGAGAGCTCGGCGAGCTGACCCGCGAGCTCCACGCCGGTAGGACCGCCGCCGATCACGACGAACGTCAGCCACCGCCGCCGCGCCACTGCGTCGCATTCGTGCTCCGCCATCTCGAACGCACCGAAGATCCGGCCACGCAGTTCGAGGGCGTGATCGATCGTCTTCATCCCTGGCGCGTGTGCCGCGAACTCCGGGCGTCCGAAGTACGACTGTCCGGCGCCGGCGGCGACGATGAGACTGTCGTAAGCGACCTCGATCTCGCGGTCGAGCGCATGCAACACGAGGCGACGCGCCTCGACGTCGATGTCCCTCACCTCGCCCAGCAGCACGCGCGCGTTCAACTGATGGCGAAGCACGTCGCGGATCGGCGGCGCAATGTCTCCCTCGGACAGGATCCCGGTCGCAACCTGGTAAAGCAGCGGCTGAAAGAGATGATGGTTCGTCCGATCGATGATCGTGATGTCCACGTCGCTGTCGCGCAGCTTCTTCGCCGCGAACAGTCCGCCGAACCCGGCGCCGATGATCGCGACGCGATGACGCCGTCTCGTGTCCCGTTCGATCACGCTGTCGTCCCTCACTCGACCTTCGCTCCGTTGGCGGCGAGCGTGTGGGCGATCGCGGCGCCGATGCCGCGCGCCGCACCGCTGACGATTGCTACTTTCCCTTCGACTCGGGACATGGGTTTGCTCCTTCGTGTTGGTTGTGTCGCGGTTCCGGGCCGGCGGGCTGTCCCGCGCGGCCCGGCATCGAATCAGGCGATCGGCGTCGCGGCGTGGACGGTCAGGCAGTAGCGGCGCGTCGAGGGCTCGGCGAGGAACGGACAGGCGGGAAACAGAGGGGATCGGGCAAACCCGAAGGACCGTCGGAATGAGGGGCGATCGTCAATTCGAAACGCGAGGGTGTTCATCTCGCATAACGTTGTAAGGCGGCCGCGATGCGCACACAGTGGCCGATTGGCGTATTCGCGGCCTATTTCGCGGGAACCTCGTGCAGGTGATGAATTTTCACCAACTGCGCGGATCACTTCTTCGACCCAGAATGCCTTCTTGAGCTTTGTCGACGGACGACGTGTCGATGATGACGAGATCGAATCCGCCGCCGCGGTCGAGCAGCGCATGGACGATGCTGGGGACGAAGCGGGCGAAGAAACCGGAACGCGTCGGCTTGCCGACGACGACGAGATTGACTCGTTCCTCGGCGGCGAACTCGCAGATCGCGCCGGCTACATCTTCCGACTCGCGTGTGACGACCGTCGCGCCGAGCGAGATCGCGAGCTGTACGTTCTCGCTGAGCTTGCGGTGCTGTTCGGCGGTGATGTTCTGCGGATGCTCGCGCTGCTGCCTCACGTACAGCGCAAACCATCGCGTGTTCATCCGGCCCGCGAGACGGGAGGCGCGCAGCAGGAGCGGCCGCGCGATTTCGGGATCGAACGGTACCGCGACCGCGAGCCGCACTTCCGTCGACGTGTCGCCGTTCTGCACTCCGCCGGTGAACGTCGCGGTCTGCAGCAGCGCGAGCTCGCGGAGACGCGTCAACAGCTCCGCGCGAAAGAAGTTCTGCAGCGCGCGCTCCGCCTGGTCGGGCGGATAGATCTTTCCTTCGCGCAGACGGTCGAGCAGTTCGGGGACGGGGATGTCGACGAGCACCACCGAATCGGCTTCGCGGATGATGCGATCGGGAACGCGCTCACGGATGTCGATACCGGTTGCGGATCGCACCACGTCCTGCACGCCCTCGAGATGTTGAACGTTCAGCGCCGTCATGACCGACGTGCCGGTGGCGAGAATCTCTTCCACGTCCTGCCACCGCTTCTCGTTGCGCGACTCCGGCGCGTTCGTGTGCGGCAGTTCGTCGATGACGACGATGTCGGGATGACGCGCGAGGATCGCGTCGGTGTCCATCTCTTCGATGGTCACGCCTCGGTAGCCGACTCGTTTCCGCGGGATCACTTCGAGGTCGCCGATGCGGGCGGCGGTCTCCGCGCGTCCGTGCGTTTCGATCAACCCGGCCACGACATCAATGCCCGCGCGTCGCGCCGCGTGCGCATCATCGAGC
Source organism: Thermoanaerobaculia bacterium (assembly GCA_036261885.1). GTDB lineage: Bacteria > Acidobacteriota > Thermoanaerobaculia > Gp7-AA8 > Gp7-AA8 > QHVT01. The sequence goes on from DATAJY010000006.1 coordinate 51,629, forward strand.
ATGCGCATCGTCTTGCCGACGCCGGCGGCCATGCCGAGGTAGACCTTCAGCCGTCCGCGTCCGGCGCGATCCGTTCCGGCGAGGCGCAGCAACTCGTCGGGATCAGGGCGTCCCGGTTCATCTGGGCGCGCCATCGCCAGCCATCATGTCATCCAGCGCGAGGTTGAGAAGGAGCACGTTCACGCGCGGCTCGCCGTAGACGCCGATGAAGCGGCCTTCGGTGTGTTGTTCGACGAGCGCACGGATGCGTGCTTCGTCGAGTCCGCGCGCACGGGCGACACGCGAGATCTGCAGCCGCGCGTTCTCCGGTGAAATGTGTGGATCGAGGCCCGACGCCGACGTGGTGTACGCGTCCACCGGGCCGCGCGCGCCGCGGATGCGGTCGCGCAGTTTCTTCGAAGTGGGTCCGAGGTTGCTGCCGCCGGAACCTTGCGCGTTGAAGTCCACGGCCGACGGTCGCGGGTGAAAGTATCGGTCGCTCGTGAACGGCTGCGCGATCAGCGCCGATCCGATCACGCGGCCGTCGCGGAGCAGGAGTGAGCCGTTTGCCTGTTCCCGAAACGCGAGCTGGCCCACGGCCCAGACGATCGCGGGATAGATGCCGCTCACGATCACGAGCAGCACGAGCGTCGTGCGAATCGCGGTGGTGATGTGCTCCTTCATGCGAGCCTCAGAAAATTCAGAATGACATCGATGATCTTGATGCCGACGAACGGCACGATCACGCCGCCGGCGCCGTACAGCAGCACATTGCGGCGCAGGATGCGAGCGGCGCCGAGCGGCCTGTAGGCGACGCCGCGCAATGCGAGCGGCACGAGCGCGATGATGACGAGCGCATTGAAGATGACGGCGGAGAGAATGGCGCTCTGCGGCGTCGCGAGCCGCATGATGTTGAGCGCCTGCAACTCGGGATATGTGGCGAGAAACAGCGCGGGGATGATGGCGAAATACTTCGCGACGTCGTTGGCGATGGAGAACGTCGTGAGCGCGCCGCGCGTCATCAGGAGCTGCTTGCCGATCTCGACGACCTCGATCAGCTTCGTCGGATTGGAATCGAGATCGACCATGTTCCCGGCTTCCTTCGCCGCCTGCGTGCCGGTGTTCATGGCCACGCCGACATCCGCCTGCGCCAGTGCGGGGGCATCGTTCGTTCCGTCGCCGGTCATCGCCACCAGATTGCCTCCGGCCTGCTCGCGGCGGATCAGCGCGAGCTTGTCTTCCGGCGTCGCTTCCGCGAGGAAGTCGTCGACTCCCGCTTCGCGCGCGATGGTGTCGGCGGTGAGCGGGTTGTCGCCGGTGATCATCACGGTGCGAATGCCCATCATGCGCAGCCGGTCGAAACGCTCGCGCATGCCGCCTTTCACGACGTCCTTCAGATAAATCACGCCGAGAACGCGCGCATCTTCGGCGACGACCAGCGGCGTGCCTCCCGCGCCGGCGATCGTCGCGACGGTGTTGCGCACGTCATCGGGCAGCGCACCCCCGTTCGAGCGCACGAAGGCATCGATCGCGTCGGCCGCACCTTTCCGGATGCGGCGGCCGTCCGCGAGATCGACTCCCGACATGCGCGTCTTCGCGGTGAACGGGACGAAGTGTCCGCCGAGATCGTGCAGCTCACGCCCTCGGATTCCGAACTGCTCTTTCGCCAGGACGACGATGGAACGCCCCTCGGGCGTCTCGTCGGCAAGCGACGAGAGTTGCGCGATTTCGGCGAGCTGCCGCACGTCTCCGCCGGCCGCGGGCCGCAGTTCGGTGGCCTGACGATTGCCGAGAGTGATCGTGCCGGTCTTGTCGAGCAGCAGCACGTTCACGTCGCCGGCCGCTTCGACCGCGCGTCCCGACATCGCGAGCACGTTGTGCTGGAGCACGCGATCCATGCCGGCGATGCCGATCGCGGAAAGCAACGCGCCGATGGTGGTCGGGATCAGACAAACGAGCAATGCGACGAGCACCGTCACGGAGACGTCGCCGCCTGAATAGAACGCGAACGGCTCGAGCGTGACGGTGGCGAGCAGGAAAACGAGCGTGAGGCCGGCGAGCAGGATGTCGAGCGCGATCTCGTTCGGCGTCTTCTGCCGCTCCGCGCCTTCGACGAGGCGGATCATGCGATCGATGAACGTCTGCCCCGGCTCGGACGTGATCTCCACCACGATGCGATCGGAGAGAACGATCGTTCCTCCCGTCACCGCCGACCGATCGCCGCCCGCTTCGCGAATGACCGGCGCAGACTCACCGGTGATCGCCGCCTCGTTGACCGAGGCGATGCCTTCGATGACCGTGCCGTCCCCGGGGATGATCTGATTCGCTTCGACGACGACGACATCACCCTTGCGGAGCAACGACGCGGACACCTGCTCTTCGCGCTGCCGATCCGGCCCGGTCCGTCGCCGGGCCATCGTCTCCGTCTTCGTCTTGCGCAACGTCTCCGCCTGCGCTTTCCCTCGCCCCTCCGCGATCGCCTCGGCGAAATTCGCGAAGAGCACGGTCGCCCACAACCAGAACGCGATCTGCACCTGAAACCCGGTGAAGCTGCGGAAGAGCAGCAGCGTCGTGAGCAACGCCCCGGCCTCGACGAGAAACATCACGGGATTTCGCCACATCGTGCGCGGATGCAGCTTCACGAACGCGTCGGCGATGGCGCGACGCACGAGCTTGCGATCGATGGTCGATTTCTTCGCTTTCATCAGAAGACCTTTCCCGCCTGCTGCACGAAGTGCTCGACGATCGGACCGAGCGAGAGCATCGGGAAATACGTGAGCGCACCGACGATGACGATGACGCCGACGAGCAGCAGCGTGAAGAGCGGGCCATCGACAGGGAAGGTTCCGGCCGATTCGGCGATGCGCTTCTTCGCGGCGAGCGAACCGGCGATCGCCATGACCGGGATGATCATGAAGAAGCGGCCGAAGAACATCGCCAGACCGAGACCGACGTTGTAGAAACGCGTGTTCGCGTTGAGGCCCGCGAACGCACTGCCGTTGTTGCCGGTGGCGCTCGTGTACGCGTAGGCGAGCTCGGACAGCCCGTGCGGCCCGGCGTTGTTCAGGCTCGACGTGCCCGCGTTCGTCACGGCCGCGGCCGCGCTGCCGATGAGGACGAACGCGGCGAAGATCAGCACCGTGAGCATGGCCAGCTTCACGTCCTTCGCCTCGATCTTCTTGCCGAGGTATTCGGGCGTGCGGCCGACCATCAGACCGGCGATGAAGACCGCGAGCACGATGAAGACGAAGATCCCGTAGAGACCCGCGCCCACGCCGCCGAAGATCACTTCGCCGAGAAGGATGTTCGTGAGCGGCACGAATCCCCCCAGCGGCGTGAAGGAGTCGTGCATCGAGTTCACCGCGCCGCACGATGCCGCGGTGGTGACGGAGGCGAAGAGCGCGGAGTCGGCGGCACCGAAGCGCACTTCCTTTCCTTCCATGTTGTCTGCCGACGTTTCCGCCCATACCGCGAGCGCCGTCGTCGCGAGGAAGAGAATCGACATCGCGGCGAAGACGGCCCATCCGTGGCGCGGCTTACCGGTCATCGATCCGAGCGTCCACACGAGGCCCGCCGCGATCCAGAGGATGGCGAACATCTCGAGGAGGTTCGTGAACGGCGACGGGTTCTCGTATGGGTGCGCGGAGTTCGCGTTGAAGAATCCGCCGCCGTTCGTGCCGAGCTCCTTGATGGCTTCCTGCGATGCCACCGGCCCTTGCGCGATTCTTTGCGTCGCCCCTTCGAGCGTTCGCACTTCGGCGCCTGGATTGAAGTTCTGCACCACGCCTTGCGAGAGCAGCACGATCGCCGTGACGAGTGACAGCGGCAACAGCAGCCAGAGCGTGGCGCGAACGAGATCCACCCAGAAGTTCCCGAGTGTTGCGGAGCTCTGCCGCGCGACTCCGCGGATCACGGCAATCGCGATCGCGATCCCCGCGGCGGCCGACGCAAAGTTGTGGAACGTGAGCGCGGCCATCTGCGAGAGGTGAGACATCGTGGCCTCGCCGGCGTAGGCCTGCCAGTTCGTGTTCGTCGTGAACGAGACGGCGGTGTTCCATGCGAGATCGGGCGGAACGGGACCGAGCTGGTCGGGATTCAGCGGGAGAACGTGTTGCAGCCGCTGGATCGCGTACGTCAGCAGCAGACCGAAGACGCTGAAGACGAGCATGGCCATCGTGTACGCCTGCCACGACTGCTCTCGTTTGGGATCGATGCCCGACAGCCGGAAAACGGCGCGCTCGATCGGTCGAAGCAGCGGATCGAGAAACGTGCGTTCTCCCGAGAAGACCCGGCGCATGTAGAGGCCGATCGGCTTCGTCAGCGCGGCGAGCAGCAGAAAGAAGAGAACGACTTTCAGGACCGCGATCATCACAACCTCTCCGGTTTCAGCAGCGCGTAGAGGAGGTAGACGAGAGCGGCAACGGCGAGTACGAGGCCGAAGATCGATTCGAGGTTCATAGCTTTTCGCATCCGCGGACATAGGCCGCGGCGAGCACAAAGAGAACGAGCGTGAGGAGAACGAAGAGAGCGTCGAGCATCAGAAGGTCACCACGGCACCGGCGAGCGCGAGGAACTGCGCACGCTCGTCGCCGGCGAAGACACGCGCGGATGAGCGGTCGTAGCGCGTTTCGAGTTTGAGGATCAGGTGCTCGCGTGGGCGCAGCTCGTATGTGAGCGTTGCTTCCCGGAGCGTTTGTGCCGCGCCGCTGATCCCCGCGTCAGGATCGCGGAACTGCTCCGCGCGGATCGCGAGCGCATGACGATCGCTGAAGGCGTACCGCAGGCAGCCGCCGCCGCCGCTCCAGCGCGCATCGCTCGTATCGGGCCGTTCCTGCGCGCCGAGGTCGAAGGAACCGCCGAACTGCAGCTTCGGCGTGACGCGATAGAGCACCACGACGTCGGCGAACTTCCGCAGCGACGAGTCGTCGTCCGGCAGTTCGGGTCCGAAGTACGTGTTCAGCGACGCGCTGAGCGGGCCGTTCGCATAGGCGAGCTGCGTCCCGATGGCCTTGCCGTCGTTGTTGTCGTGGACGATCTGCCAGCCGTTCAATACGTGGAACTGTGCCGACCAGTGGTCATTGAACGCGTAGCTCGCTTTCACGCCCGCCTGGTAGTACGGCGAGAGCTCGCCGAGCCACGAGCGCGTGTAATTCCAGTTGTCTTTCGAGTAGAAGCCTTCGATGCCGACGTGCGACGGATACACGCCGGCTTCCAGCGTGAGGCCGTTCGGCAGACGCCAGGCGAGCGAGGCCTGGTAGATGTGGCGGAGCGCCTCGCCGCCGTCCGGTTCACCGGCGTGCACGATCTCGGCGCCGTCGCCTGCAACCAGCGCGATCGTGAAGCCGATCGGATCGTCCGCCGTCGCAGCACGCGCCCACTGCAGCTGCACGAGGTTCAGCATCAACTCGTTCGCGCGCCTGCCGCTCGTGCCGGTGCCGGCGACGAAGTTCTCGTGCGTCCCGGGATGGTTGCCGTTGTGGATCGCGGCCACATCGACGAAGCCGGAGAACTCGATCGGTTCTTCGGCGCGCAGCGGCTGCGCGGCGCATAGCGCCAGCGCCAGCATCAGGCGCTTCATTCGTCCACCTCGCGCTGCGCGAAAATCGCCGGAGCAAAGATCCAGACGAAGAGATAGATGTTGCGGAGGAGCGGGTGATCGGGCGTGCCGAGGACGGCGTACCAGCCGTGGCCGACACGCATCGTGACTCCGATCTCAGCCGCAATTCCGAGCACCAGCCACGCGATCCCGACGCCGAGCGCGTGACTGATGCCCGCCCATCGTGCGCAGAACCGCATGTAAGACCACGCGGCAATGACGATGATGGCGATACTCGCGACCGCGCCACCCGACGACGACCGCGGATCGATCTCGAGGTGGACAGCCCCGACGCCGATGGCCGCAATGATCCAGAAGAGGGTGACGACAGCGGCCGTGGTCGTGAAGGAGTGGCGGCTGTCGGCGAAGGAAGTTGTCTGCTGAGTCATGGTGGCCATCTCGACCTCCTGACTCGTTCAACAGTTGCCGCCGGCACCGCTCGCTAAGGATTGCCAAGGATCGCGACCGGAAACAGGAAATGGTTTCTAAAGAGATCGTGAAGCCGGGCCGGCGGCACCGATCATCATCGGCCGGCACACGTGCGGCCGCTCTGTGGGCGTCGATGGCGCGGGACCATCAGGCGACAACCCGGAAGGAGCCTTGGGCAACCAGCGCCGGCCGTGCCCTCAGAGCGGCTCGGCGATGAATCGATAGCCGACCCACGGTTCGGTGACGATGTATCGCGGCGAGGATGAATCAGGCTCGATCTTCCTGCGCAACGCGCTCATGTGGACGCGCACCGTGTCGGCCGTCGTTCCGGGAGAGGCGCGCCATACGCGAGCGATGATGTACTCCGTGAAGAGCGGCTTCCCCGCGTTTGCGGCGAGCAGCTCGAGCAGCGCGTATTCGGTCGGGGTGAGATGGATGTCGCGGTCTCCCTGCACCACGCGCCGCCGTTCGAGGTCGATGGTCAGACCGTTGAATTGCAGCACCTTCGTCGTCGACGCGGTGCGGCGCAGTTGCGAGCGCACGCGCGCGAGCAGTTCGCCTACCGAGAATGGCTTGGTGACGAAGTCGTCCGCGCCGAGATCGAGCGCGCGGATCTTGTCGGTGTCGTCTCCGCGCACCGACAGCACGATGATCGGCGTGCGCCCTTTTGCACGAACGACCGAGATCAGCTCGAAGCCGTCGGAGCGCGGCATCGACAGATCGGTGAGGATGAGATCGGGCGCATGGCTCTCGAACATCCGCGCGCCTTCCGAACCGTCGTTCGCGCTGACCGTCGTGTATCCGCTCGCCTGCAGCTCGTGCTCCAGCGACTCGCGGATGGCGGGGTCGTCATCGACGACGAGGATCAGCGGTGCAATGCTCATGTTGACTCCTGTGGCAGCGGTGCAGCCGGAACGTCCATTCGCGCGATCGTCCCGCCGCCCTGGCGCGGCGTGATGCCGATGCTTCCGCCGTTCGCCGCGGCCAGGCTGCGGGCGATCTCCAATCCGAGACCTCGCTGGGCGACGTCGGTCGTTGCTCCGGCGAGCAGATTGCCGTCCGCGTCGGACACGCCGGCCGGCATTCCCGGCCCTCGATCGAGAACTTCGATCCTGACTTGCGCGGGATCGAGCGGATGCGTGCGCGCCACGAGCTCCAGCGGCGCGCCGGACGGCGACACGCGATGCGCGTTCTCGATCAGGTTCACGAGAACTTCCAGTGCAAGCGAGGGATCGACGTTCGCGTCGGCGCAATCGTCCTCCACGTGCACCGTGATCGGCCGGCTCTCGAAGACGAGTGGAAGGTTCTCGCGTACGGCGTGAAAGAGATCGGCCGGAGGTGTCGGCTCGCGTCGCGGTTTCGCCTTGCCGGCTTCGAGACGTGCCATCGCGAGGAGATTGTCGATTCGCCGGTGAAGCCTTCCGGTTTCTCCGGCAATGCCGGCGACCGGTTTCTTCAGCCGTTCGTTGCTTTCCGCTTCGCGCCGTAAGGCTTCGGTGTGAATGGTGATCGCCGTCAGCGGTGTGCTCAGGTCGTGCGAGATCGCGCGCAGCAGCGAGGTCTTCAGCGTCTCGCTCTCGCGCAGAGCCTGAACGTGCGCGTGGTCGTCGATGAATTTCTCGCGCTCGACCGCCAGTCCGACGAGGCGCGACGCCGACACGAGCGCCTGCTTCGACGCCTCCGTTCCCCGCGCCACCAGAGCGCCGGTCGTCTTTCCGCCGAGGAGCAGCGGCAGGTAAACGTCACGCCCGAGCGGCGAAGGAAACTCCAGCGGTTCCTTGTGTCGCCCGACGCCGGCGATCAGGTCTTCGATCTCCTCCGGCTGATCGCCTGACCACCAGACGACGTTCTGTCGGTACGGGCTTCCGTCGAACAACACCAGACCGCCTTCCCGCGCGCCGAGAAGGGAGAGCGCGCGGCCGGCTGCCTCACCCAATGCGCCTACGCGATTCGTCGCGGTGAAGAGATCGATGCTCAAGGCATACAACGTCTCGAGCTCGTTCCGTCGCTGCTCCGCGCGATCGGCCTGCGTTCTCGCCGCGACGACGAGGCGACTGACGACGACGGAGGTCACGAGGAATGCAGTGAGCGCCATCCAGTTCGCCGCCTCGTGAATGGTGAACGTGTACAACGGCGGAAAAAAGAAGAAGTTGTAGCAGAGCGTTGCCACGACTGAAGCGGTCGTGCCGGCAACCAGACCACCGCGAAGCGACGCGATGAGGACAAGGATCAGGTACGGAAATCCCATCGTGCTCGGGTTGAGGTTCATCGCCCGCCCGATCGCCGTTACCGCCGCTGTGCCGCCGATGGCGATCAACCACGAAGAGGCGGCGTTCCACGTGCCTGACTTCATCTCACGAAGGCATAACACGAATCCGAAGAGGGGGTCGTTAAGGGAGGCTAAAGAAGCGCGAAGGGTTTCGAGTGGGTTTAGCACAAACCGCGCATTGTGATCGTTGCCGATTTCAATGAATTCTCGCGGCCGCACAAAAAGCCGAGCTCTTTCCATCGGGCCTTCAGCGATGGTCGGAAGAGTCGCTCGTGTAGGATTGATGGCGAGAGACAGGTATGGACCTCCAGCTCAGCGTCAAGCAGAGACAGGACCTTCACGCCGCAATCGTCGCCACGTTCAGCGTGGAAGACATGCAGGACTTCGTCTCTCTGCGGCTCGGTCAGCCCGCGGACGAGGTGAGTGGGCGGAACATCCGTTCTTCTTATGCGCTCGACCTCATTGAGTATTTCGAGAGACGGCAGAGCGTCGGATTGCTCGTGCTCGCGCTCCGTGACGCGCGCCCGCGCAACGCGACGTTCGCCCACCTCGCCTCACTGCTCGTGCTGGTTCCGGTATTGGACGACCCGGAAGCGATCGTCCTGCAGAAGGCGATTCACAAGCAGAGTCCCGAGCACGACATCGATCAATGGGATGCAGACGGCGCGGAACGCGCGCTGACGGTCTGCCTGATCGAGATGACGACCAGGCGGCTGGAGAGTGTCGCCGGAACCGGCTTTCTGGTCGGACCTTCTCTCGTGTTGACGGCACGTCACGTTCTGCTGCCATTCCTCGAGGGAAACGCAGAGGTCGCGAAGATCGAGTTGTGGTTCGATCGCAAGTATCTGCGCAACGGTCAGACCCTCAACATGGGCATTGAATATCGGCTCGAGGCGAAGCGGCCGGTCGCGTTCGAAGAGAAGGATCTCGACGTCGTGCTCCTGCGCATCGACGGGGAGCCGGGCAATGGACCGGTCGGTGCCACTCAGGCCGAGGAGACGGCGCCGGCGCGCGGGTGGCTGCGGTTTCCCACGGGGGAGATTTCGTACAACGCGGACGCGCCGCTGATCGTCCTGCACCATCCCGAGCGTCATCCGATGAAACGATCGATCGAGACGCGGTCGATCGTCGACTACCTGCCGGCCCTCAAGCGCATCCGGCACCAGACCAACACCAGCGAAGGCTCGTCCGGCGCGCCGTGTTTCGACGCGCAGTGGCAACTGGTGGCGATGCACACGGCCGCCGAGCTCCACGCCGAGCGCAATCAGGCGGTGCCGATCACGCTCATCCGCGATGCGCTCTGGCAGCACGGCCTCGAGGACGCCGGCAGATGAAGGTGACGCTGACGGCAGCCATGCGCGAAGCATTGCGCAAACAGCTGTTCGACGCCTTCAGCGCCGCGGATTTTCGCGCTCTGCTCGATCTCCTGGGTGAGCATTCGGATGACGTAGCACCGAACGACGCCGTACGCAGCAAGCTCATTCTGGCCGGCATCACGACGGGGGAAAAGAAGGGCACGCTGCTCGAGATTCTCCAGGGCGCCGTCCAGCAGCGGCCGAAGCAGAACGAACTGAGGGATCTTTACGAGCAGATTCGGGAACAGGCGCGCATCGGCGAAACCGAGGATCTCGTCCCGACTCTCGCCGACATCCTCAATGCACAAAAGGTCGCTCCACGCGACATCGTGCGCCTGTTCCGTGCCGTCGCGCCGCGGTCGAACGCATTTCTTTTGACCGAGGATGCGGTCGACGTAGCCGCGTCGGCCACACGCTTTCTTGCCATCCACATCGATCGGCGGCCGCTGATCGCATTCGCCAAGCTGGTGCATCGCGAACTGAAAGAGAGCGCGCCGCGGGCATGGCTGCAGGAGCTCGATCGCTGGATCGAGTCGACCATGCGAAGGCTCGACATCACCGCCGTGGAACGACAGGAAGTACAGGAGCTGATCGACAGCGCGGTCCAGCGCCTGAGCGAGGAGCATTTCCGTCTCACCGTGACGGTGGGACCGGTCCGCCCCGAGCTCCCGCGGAACGCGGACTCCACCTACTTTCTCTCTGCCTGGCACACCCGCCGATGCGGCGAGGAAACGGAGCGCGACAGGACGTCGCTCGAGGTGCAGCGTGTGGTCAGCGATCGCGACCTCCCCCGGGAGATCGCCGCGCTCGTCGAACGGGTCCGCCCGGAGCTGGATGCAAACAGTACGCTGGCCGTCGAGTTGTTCCTGCCGATTCGTCTGCTGTCGCTCGATGCCGATCAGTGGCGAATCGGGAACGCCGAAATCGAGAACGTCATGCCTGTCGGAACGAAGTACGCGGTATTGCTGCGCTCCTGGGAGCGCGCCATGCGCTGGCGCCCCGAACAACGTGGAACGTGGTCGCGTTTGTGGCGCATGAGAAAACAGCGCACCAGCACCGGTGCCCGGGCAGCCGCGCAGGACCTTGCGGATGCAGGAGCGTTCGCCGCACGGGTGGACAAGGAAAATGCCGCATCCATTGCGTTGACGTTCGTTCCCGACGACCAGGCGCTGCGCGCGGTGGTGTTTGGCGGCGTGCCGATCGCGGTCTGGTGTCGCTGCGAGCTTCCGCACCACCACAAGGACATCGCCGCACTGTTCGAGTCTCTGCTGAACAGACATCACGACGACTGGGACGCGGACGTGCGAAACGCGCGGCTCAGTGCCGCCGCTGCGCCTGGTGCCAATCATTATGGCGAGCATCTCGCCGTCTATTGGGACGACCCTGAACGACTGCCGCCCGGATCGAAGGACGATCCGATCGTGAGGACGAAGCAATGAGCAAGCGTAAAGCTCCGGCAAAAGAAGAGACCCCCGCGGTCGAACGCGGTTGGCGGCTTTTTCATGGGGACAATCAAGCGCATCCGGTCGATGACTTTCCGCCCGCGCCGCCGTGGCGCACGTTCGACGGAGTTCCCCCCGACACGCCACGCCGGATCGAGCCCGCGCCGCAACGCGCTCCCTTTTTCGTCGACGCACCGGAGATCGATCTCGTCAATGCAGCGATTTATCTTCGCCGGCCGCTGCTCATCACCGGCAAGCCGGGCATCGGCAAGTCGTCGCTCGTCTACGCCATTGCCCATGAACTGCAATTGGGCAAACCGCTGATCTGGCCAATCAATACGCGCTCGACGGTGGATGACGGCCTTTATCGCTATGACGCGATCGGCCGCCTGCAGGAACAGCCGCGGCAACGCCAGGAAGGGGTCGCGGCCGCGCCTCCCGACGAAGGCGATCCATTCGAGCTCCTGGGAAAATATGTCAAGCTCGGGCCCCTCGGTACGGCTTTCCTTCCCGCCCATAAGCCACGCGTTCTGTTGATCGACGAAATCGACAAGAGCGACATCGATCTGCCGAACGATCTGCTCAATATTTTCGAAGACGGCTCATTTGAAATCCCCGTCCTCTCCCGCGTCACGACGCGATGGTGTGACGTTCCGGTACGCGCGCATGACGGAACCGACCGCGTCGTCATTCATGAAGGCTTCGTCAAGGTCAAAGAGTTTCCGATCGTCGTGATGACCAGCAACGGCGAACGCGATTTTCCGCAACCGTTTCTCCGCCGCTGCATCCGGATGAACATGGAGACGCCGAACGAAGAGAAGCTGCGCAACATCGTTCTCGGTCATCTCCAGACCTCCGGGTCCGGCGATCTGATCAGTGAATTTCACCGGCGCGCACAGCAAGCCGACCTCGCCACCGATCAATTGCTCAATGCCGTTTTCCTGACGACGCGACCCAATGTCCAGGTCACAGAAGCCTTGAAGGAATCGATCCTGAAAGAGCTCAAGTAACGGTCATGGCTGATTCGCTCAGTGTCGAGACGCTCCAGCGCATCGCGCAGAAACTGCGCGAGAGCGATGGAGAGTTCGAGCTTCAGTCGCGCGAACTGCTCGACGCCGTCTGGCTGGCCAGCATTCTGGACGAATCGACAGAGCACGCCGGTACATCCGCGTCGACGGCGCGCGTGCAAGCGAACATCGCGGCAGGCGCGAAGAGCGTTCCTCCCGCAATCCATCACGACCCCCCGCCGGTAGATGACGTTCCGGGCAAGAGCAAAGCTCCTCAGAAACAACAGACGCGGCAACAGAAGGACGATGACGGTCTGGCGATGTTTGTCGACGACGCGCAGGTGCCGCCGAGTCACCGCGCCGTAGGAACGCCATTTCGCGCACCCGCGGCACAGGCGCTGCCGGAGTCGTTGCGAATCAGTCGCGCATTGCGACCGCTCATGCGTCGCGTCCCTTCGCGAACGGTCCGGCTGGTCGATGAAGTGGCGACGGCCGAGCGGATCGCCGAGGAAAAGATCCTCGATCCGGTGCGGAAGCCGGCGCTCTCGCGATGGCTCAATCTCGCGCTGGTCGTCGACCGCGGCGGCGCCATGCATGTCTGGGGGAAATCGATTACGGAGTTGCGCGCGGTGCTCGAACGGCACGGCGCCTTCGGAGCGGTACGCGCGTGGAATCTCCACGAGACGGCGGAGGGCATTACGATCAATTCGTGGTCTCAGCGCTCGCGGGCCGTGAAGCCGCTGGAGCTGATCGACCCGGCGCGGCGTCAACTGATCCTGCTCGTCTCCGATTGTGTTTCGAGTGCCTGGATGAACGGGCAGATGGCCGCGCTGCTCAGCACGTGGAGCACGAACGGCCCGGTCGTGCTGCTCGACGTTCTGCCGGACCGCTTGTGGTCTCGCTCGGCCATCCGTCATGCCACGCCAGTGTTGCTCCGCTCCACCGCACCGGCGATGCCGAATCGCGGACTCACCGCGTCCACCGCGGAATGGTTCGAGCGCATCGACGGTCCCAGTTTCGTCAAGATACCGATCGCCACGCTGGACAGTGCCAGCCTCAAGGAGATCGCACAACTGGTGGCCGCCACGGGGGGCGCAACGGCTCGCGGCGTCGTGCTCAAGCCCGACGAAACGTTCGGCGAGGCAGACCGTCTGGAGTGCGCCACCGCGGCGGACCTCGTGGCGTACTTCGATAACCGCGCCTCCGCCCCTGCACGCCAGCTCGCACGGGTTTTCGCCGCCGCGCCCTATCCGCTGATTCCTCCCGTCATGCGCGTGATCCAGCAGACAGTCTTCCAGTCGGCCGATCCGAGCACCATTGCGGAAGCGGTGCTCATCGGCGGCCTGATGCAGCGCACCGAAGAACATACGGATGCGGAGAAGACGCGCTATGACTTCATCAGCAAGGACGTTCGCGACGCACTGCTTTGCGACGCGAATCGCGCCGACCTGCTCGACGTGCTCATGGCCGACGTGTCCAATCACGTCCGCGAGCATCTTGGCGAGACCATCGATTTCGCGGCATTGATTCGCGATCCGCAGGCGATCAGCGGATTGCCGATCTCCGAGGCGCAGCGCCCGTTTGCCATCATCGGCGCAGACATTCTGCGCCGTCTCGGCGGCCATTACCGCGATGTCGGAGCAGCGCTGATGGAGCGTGTCTTCGACGGCGCCGCCGATGCGGAGGAGGACGACGCACCGACGCGCGCGGCGTTGTTCGCATCGTGGATGAACACCCCGCGGCAACGACGCGTGGAGCTCGCCGCGGCCCTCGGCTACGCGCGCGCTCAAAGGCTCACGGGAATCTCTACCGCGCCACAACGAAACCTGACCGTCTGGTTCGATGCGATCGCCGCCTACGGCCTGACCACCGTCCTCCGTGCGATCGTCGCGGCGACGGCGCACCTCTCCGGGAGCGACGAATCGGAGCCCGTCTGGACCAACGTGCTCGAAATGCTCCGCGCACGGGCCGAGGGAAAACGGGTGCCTTCCAAAGCGGAGGCAGCTCCCGATTCCATGCCGATGCTGGTCTCCATCGTCGCGGCGACGATTTCGGCGACGCTGCTGGCCGAACATCCTCCGGCGACGAAGTTGCGAAACTCAATTGCGACCATTGCCGGTCAGCTTCTGGCACGATCGAGCTTCTCCGAGCTTCGCCGGATCATGCGCAAGGCGTTGCTCGATGAGTTGATTCGTCCCGACAGCGCCGTACCGGATCGTCTCGCCAGCCGAGGCCTTGTGGCCGTGGCCGGAACCGGCACGTACGAGCTGACGGACGTGGAGCAGTCGACGAGCGTGATCCTCGGACGAAAACTCGCGCGCGCCGGATACTCCCTCCTCACCGGCGGCGCACGCGGCGTTGATCACCTCACCGCGCGCTCGTTCGCGACGGAGCTGGAGATCCTTGGCTACGACAGCAACGAACGACTGACACAGATCGCCGGTACCAAAGGCTCTGCAGATTTTCCAGGCGGACGCATCATCACCGCGACGTGGGACGATGCGGTCCGTTCGGCGAATGTCGTCATTACGATCGGCGGCCTCAGTCTGGTCGACCGTTTTCTGCAACACAGCGACGCGTACATCCTCCCGCTGCCATGGACTGGCCGGGCCAGTCTCAAATTCGCACAGCGGGCCGCTCCCTTCGGCCTGACCGATTTTCTCGACGAGCCCGACATCCGCACGCCCGCGGACGTCGAGCTGATGGTCGATCGCGTGCTCGCAGTGCTGGAGCGGCCGGACGATGCGCTCTGGCGCGAATACAGACTGGCTCTGCAGGAGCCGGACTTCGATCGCCTGAGCAGCGTTCTTTCCAGATTGCCGCACGTGGGGCAATGGCTTTCCTACGATTACCTGCACGCGGACGATTCGCTCGATCAGATCGATGTCGCGGATTTCGTCGAGCATCATGCACAGACCGAGACTCTCGCCTGGGCCGCGAGATATCTCCGCACGGCGACGGCACTCCCGCCAACGACGGCGTCGCGGAACGCGCATCTCGCGACGCGCTATTTTTTCGACACCGTTCGCGAGCATGACGCGTGGCTCCGGCGCGTGGCCGACCTCGATACCGAAGAGCTGCAGTTCCGCCTTTCGGTTCCGCGGGAGGCGTTCGACCTGGCAGCCAGATATCTCGCGCCGGTCTCCATTACGAAGGCCGAGGAGAGCAGCGAGGCACTGCGCCGCACCATTCGGGCCGCGTTCCAGAAAAACGAGCCGGAGCCGGAGTGGCTGGAGCCATTTCTGCTCTCGGAAAAAATGCCCGTGCGCGTCGTCGGTTTCATGTTCCTCCGGCTCTTCGAACTGAGCAGTCTCCCGATTCTCGATCTCGCAAACTGCCTCAGTCGTGAGGTGACGGCGGCGGAGAAGACACGCGAGACGCGTCCTTTGTGGCAGTTACTCCTCGCCTGCGCGGGATTCATCGAACGGCGCACCGCGAGCGAGCGCCGCATCCTGGCGCGCGCGCTGCGCGAGGCGCTCGCGCGGCTCATGCTCAATGCCGCGACCGTCGACCCGGGCGGGGAGTGCAAGAGCCAGATCCGCGGATACCTGAGGGGCGCGCTCGGAATTGCGGTTGCGGAGAACCGCGCCCTCGAAAAAATGCTGGCGCTGCCTCCACAGAAACTTCCCACGCGCGCGCCGCTGATGGCCGGAGCACTCACTGGAGCGGAACTGGCGTCATTGATCAATTCGGATCTGAGGTACGTGCCGGCGGCCCTCCACCTCGCATCGAGCATCGACGACGCCGAATCACTCGATCTGATCGTGACCTGGATCAACGCCTCGGGCCTTCGCGAGCGCGAGGCCGCATTACAGGCGGCAGCGCGGGCGGCGGGCCAATTGTCGCGTCATCGCCTGATCGCGCTCCTCCGTGCGTTGGAACACCACAAAGCGATCTTCGGTGTGACGGGGCGGTTCGATGAGACATGGCGTCACGCGGTCGATGCGTACGAGCGACTCCAGAACGCTCCCTTCGCCCCCGTGGCCATCCTCGGAAACGATCTTCAGGATCGCCTGGCCGTGTTCTGTGGCCACCTCGGAAGAGAACTGGGAGCGGCCGGAGTCGCCGTCATTACAGCGAGCCTTCGCTTGGCGAACCGGATCAGTGCGCAGTATCGCGCTCCACAACGTCTCGTCCTCTATCGCGCGGTCGGCAGCACTCCTGCCCGCGCCACGAATATCGAAGTACGGTCCATCAACGGCGACCTGCAGCGCGTGCGGAAAGATCTGCTGGACGCTGCGCGCGCGGTCATCGTGATCGGCGGACGTGAGGGCACTCGACAGGAAGTGCGGCTCGCACGCGAACGTGGATTGCCGATCATCGCCCTTCCGCAGACGGAAGGGTTCGCCGCGCGGCTCGCCCGGGAATCGATCGAGTCGATGCGTGACGCGGGTGTCAGCGACGACATCATCGGCTTGCTTCTTCGCCCGGGACTCGACCGGACGTCCGCACGCGCGGCGGCACAGGCAGTGCGCACGGCAATTCGAAACACGGCGCGAGCGATCGAGTCTTTTTCGCTGACACCCTCACGCCGGACTGCGAGCAAGACGCTCTCGCTCTTCGTGCGCATCGCGGCCGCGGGCTATGAAGACTTCACCAAACGCCTGGCCCTGTTCGCCTGGTCGAAGGGGGTGCAGGATCAACTGCGGGTCGGACGTCTGATCGAATCGATCATTCGCGAGCTCGCCAGCGCCCGTCATGAACAGTCTCTCAGCGCGAAAACGCCCTTTGCCGCGGCGGCGAAAATGCTTCTCGAAAGGCTGGGGCGGGGAGAAAGGTAAGAGTGCGTCTTCAATGCGATCCCAGCTTGAAACGCATCGTCCCTTTTCCTCCTGGAGCGACGAATTCACCGACGAGGGCGTCGTTCGCTTTGGAAAGACTCAGCGTGTAGCGCATGGTGAAGTTCTTTCCGGTTTCGGAACCCTGGATCTGCTCTGTGAGATGCAACGTATCTTCTTTGAGCGTGCCTGTGACGCGATTCTGCGGCTTCAATGCGCCGGTCTTCAAACTGAACCAGCGATTCGCGGCGATGACTGCGCCTGTATTGGTGTCCAGCGCAATGAATTCGAAGCGGCACGGGAACACCTTCCTGCTGGACGTCACCTGCTCGCACTCGAGAAAACCACCCTTCCGGACCAATGCGAAAATCGCCCGGCGGTTGGCTTCGATTTCAGCCTGCCGCGCCGCATCCAGGCGCCGCTGATCTGCGTCGCGTTCCAGACGATACCGCCGTTCTTCCTCGGTCCCGATCGCGACCGTGCGCTTTCCCAGCTCCGACCTCGCCTTTCCATCGGGCGGGTATGCATTGCTCGCAAAAGAGAACGTCGACTGCCAGCCGTCTCTGTTCTTGACGGAGGTCGCGGTTCCAAAGAGTGACCGGCGTTCCCCTTTCGGCAGAACGAGCTTGATCAGCGCGACGTCGCCTTCCGTCCGCTCTGTGGCATAGGTGTTCTCACGCGCGTGCAACTGGACATCGAACCGCGTTTTCACGATCGGCGCTCCCGACACGCCGACGTCCTCCGAATTCTCGATGTCGAACGAATCGATTTCCCAGGCGCGCGAGATCTGCGCCTCGAGCGAACGTCGAAGCTCCGCCTTCGATGGCCCTCCCGCTCCGCAACCCGCGACCAGAGCCACCGCCAGGACACTACGGATCACGCGTACCGTTCGCGACATAAGCTTTTGTGTATGGAACGCATGTTGGCACGGAGGGCATGATCCTGAAAGCAAAAGCTCCCTGATGTCTGCGACGCGGTCGCTCGATGAGCTCGATTGCGCCGTTGAAGTCGCGGGCCTCGATCTGGTACATGGCCGATCAAAACCGTGAGTCCGGTCACGTTCGCGGGAGGCGTGGGTGAAGAGAATGTAGGTCCCATCGACCACGCAGCGAAACGTGTCCGGATACGAGGCAACCCTGCCGCGTGCCGAACGTGCAGTACACTAGCCGCTGCACTGATGTATGTAAGGAGATAATGAATGAAAATGTTCGAACCCTCCCCCTCCGATCACAAAACCATACGAACGGTGCTCAGCCTGGGACTGATCGGCCTGAGCCTTTTCCTGGCCGTTCCGGCCGCGTTCGGGCAAGTGATCATCAGCGAATTCCGTCTGCGTGGTCCCAACGGCGCCAATGACGAATTCATCGAGCTCTACAACAATAGCGGCGCGGATCACACGGTCGCCGGCGGCGGTACCGGATACGCGGTCGTCGCTTCCGACGGTACGGCCCGCTGCGTCATCCCGAACGGTACGGTCATTCCGAACCGCGGACATTATCTCTGCTTGAACAGCGTCGGCTATTCGCTCGC
Organism: Thermoanaerobaculia bacterium; assembly: GCA_036261885.1. Taxonomy (GTDB): domain Bacteria; phylum Acidobacteriota; class Thermoanaerobaculia; order Gp7-AA8; family Gp7-AA8; genus QHVT01. The sequence continues at coordinate 70,014 of DATAJY010000006.1, forward strand.
CTCCTATCCGGCCGGCAACGGGACGACGGCGACCGGCGATGCCACGTACACCACCGACATTCCGGACAACGCCGGCATCGCGGTCTTCAACACGAGCACGTCCGCCAACTTCGTTCTGGCCAACCGTCTCGATGCAGTCGGCTCGACCAGTGAAGCAAACACGCTTTACAAGGAAGGCACCGGCTATCCGGCACTGACGCCCTTCTCGATCGACTACTCGTTCTACCGCGACAACTGCGGCAAAGGGGGATCGATCACGACGATGGGGCCGTGCAGTATCTCCACGCCGAAAGATACGAACAACAACGCCGCCGACTTCATCTTCGTCGATACGAACGGCACCTCGGCCGGCGCCGGACAGCGCCTCGGTGCGCCGGGACCGGAGAACCTCTCCTCGCCGATTCAGCGCAACGCGTCGTTCGCGGTCGACCTGCTCGACACCTGCGTGGCGTCGTCCTCTCCTCCGAACCGCGTCCGCGACTTCACCTCCGACCCGGCGAACAACTCCACCTTCGGCACGCTCGACATTCGCCGCACGGTGACCAACAACACCGGCGGAAACGTCACGCGCCTGCGCTGGCGCCTCATCGACCTGACGACCTTCCCGGCGCCTTCGGGGATTGCCGATCTGCGTCCCCGCACCTCCACGGCCGTCGTCGTCACCGTCGATCGTCCGCCCTGCGGCTCGGGCACGAGCAACGTCACCGTGCAGGGGACGACGCTCGAACAGCCGCCCAGCCAGCCGAACGGCGGTGGCTTCAACTCGTCGCTCTCTTCCGGTACGGTCACGCTGGCCACTCCGCTCGCGAACGGCGCCACGCTCGACCTGCGCTTCCTGCTCGGCATTCAGCAGACGGGCAGCTTCAAGTTCTACATCAACGTCGAAGCGCTTCCGTAAGCGTTCCTCGCGATGGACATTCACGGCCGCCTGGCTCGCCGGGCGGCCGTTTTTTTAGAGCCGCTCGTGTGCTTTTCAATCACACATGGACCGACTGACTGACGCGCCCCCGTCGCTGAGCGGCGAATACCAGATGCTTCTCGCCTGCGCGAGATCGCGCATGGACGATCGGCATGCGCGCATCATTCAGGAGCTTGCCCGAGGCGCACTCGACTGGAAGGCGCTGCTGGCCCTCGCGCGGCGACACTCGCTGTTCCCCATGCTGTATCGCCAACTGGCCGCTGTCGCTCCGCGCGCGGTTCCTCCGGAATCGCTCGACCGCCTGAAGGAGCTCTACCAGGGAAATGCCGCGCGAAATCTCTTCCTCCTCGGCGAGCTCGAGCGCGTCTTCCGTTCGCTGGCGGAAGCCGGCATCCTCGCAATGCCCTACAAGGGTCCGGCTCTGGCCATTGCGGGATATGGCGATCTTTCGCTGCGCCGCTTCGTCGATCTCGACATCATCGTGCAGAGAAACGACGTCGAACGCGCGATCGCCACGTTGACGCACCTCGGCTATCGGCTCGATCCGACGGTCACAGACGCGCAGCTCGAGTTTCTGATCCGAACGCAGCACGACCTCGTGTTCAAGCGAGACGAAGGACGACTCATCGTCGAACTGCATTGGGAGATCGCCTCGCCGCGTTTCGCCACGGAGCTCGCCGCGGAAAACCTCTGGCGCAACGCCACGATGCAGCCGATCGGCGCGAGCGAAATGCTGACGCTCGCGCCGGAGGACATGCTCCTCTCGCTGTGCGTCCACGGCACAAAGCATCTGTGGGAACGGCTGGCGTGGGTCTGCGACATCGCCGAATGGATCGCGGCACATCCCGCGCTGCAATGGCCCGAGTTGCTGGCGCGTGCCGAACGCAACGGGCAGCAGCGGATGCTTTTCGTCGGTCTTCGTCTGGCTGCCGAACTGCTGGATGCCTCGCTTCCTGAAGCTGTCGGAACTGCCATCGACGCTGATCGGACGATCACGCGACTGGCCGCACGAGCGAAGGCGGTGATCTTCGGCGAGCCGCCGAGACCGCCCGGCATGATCAGCGCGCTGCGCTTCAATCTGCTCATCAGACCCGGGTGGAACGCCCGTTGGAATTACCTGCGTCACCTGCTCACGCCGACGGAAGCGGATGTCCGCGCGATTCGAGTATTACGAGCTCTGCAATTCGTCTATTACATCGTGAGACCGTTCCGGCTCCTGAGCAAGAAGGAGCACCTGCATTGACGGCGGGTGCATTCCGTTGACCTCGGGTTGAAACGCATGCTACTTTTTCGAGCGAACGTTCCTCGCTGCGGAGACTCAAGTCGAGTTCGCACCACTCGAGGACGAGGAGATTTCACCAGATGGCTGATCGAGTCGAGTTTGAAAACGCGGAAGTAGCTGAACTGCAGGTTCCCGAGAAGAAACCGTTCGTCGCTCCGAAAATCTCAGTCCCGGTGGACGTCCTGGAAGCGACGACCTTCTTTCAGTCGGTGGAATCCGGCGCGACGAACTAAGCGCGCCAGTAGGAAGCTCGCCTCAACCCCGGTGGCATTTCGCGGCTCCCGCTGACGAACCCGCCCGGCGCTTTCACAATCGGTCGTCCTGAGAGGATGCGTCTGCGCTTTCAGGACCGACCGCGTGAAACGCTCAGCGGGTTCGCGTCGTTTTATCCCTCAAGAGCCAGTGCCATCGCTGCAGCTGCCCTTCGTCGATGAAGAGCGGATACACCGCGAACACGCCGAGGGCAAAAATCGCCAGCGAGAGTCTGCTCGATCCGACGATCGCGAGGATCGACAGGTGAAACCCGACACCGGCGATGAGCGCGAAGAGACGCAGACGCCGCGACCAGAGGCCGAAGGCGATGAAGAGCTCCATGAGAATGGAGATCACCGCGAGCGCGCTCAGAAATGCCGGCGTTCGCCACGCCTGCGGCACCGCCAGCAATCCACCCGGCTTGAGACTCGCGGCCAGGATTTCGCCGGCGAGATAGTGCGGCGTGATCTTGGCCGCGGCCGAGAAGAAGTAAACGATCGTGATCTGTGTCTTCAACAAGAGAATCGGCCAGAACGCCACGTCACTCTTCGAGCCACGCCTCCACGCGTCGAGCGACCAGGTGGCGCCGCTCTCGGCAATCGTCAGCAGCAGCGTGATCAGAAAAAGAAGATAGAGATGATTGCTGTAGGTCTGCTGATCGAGAACGAGCGTGTACCCGGTCGCGAGCGCGAGCACGGCGCCGGCCACACGCGTTTTCCAACCGACGATGAAGAGCAGCGCCGCAAGCAGCCATGCGGCGAAAAAGATCGGCAGCGCACTGGATGGCAACCGCGGAATCCAGGAGACGAATGGGATCTTCACGATCATCGGCTCCAGCAGCCGCGGCAGCATCCGCCACGTCTCGAAACAGGCGAACGTCGCGTTGATCCCGATGATCACTCGCGCGACTGCAAGCGGCCGAGGAGTGGCTCGCTGGTGAATCAGCCGATGCAGCATCGCCGTCACGGGCATCGATGGACTCGTTGCTCTTTCGAATCGGCGCGACGGATCTGCACGGAGGAAACATCGGGAACCACGCGACAGAGGTGCTGCGGCAGCGCCTGTTCCAGCGTCACTTCCCCGCGCGAGAACCCGACGTAGCGGGCGAGGTCGACCGGTTGTGTGGTGCCGTTGCGCAGGACGAGCGTGAAGCGGACGCGTTGCGGTCTGGCCGAATACATCTGCCATCCGAATCGAGCGGGACGCGGCGCCCACAATCGGATCAGCGGCACGATTGTCTGGATCGACACGAAGAGAATGAAGAACGCGGCGGCCGCGACGGCCGCAACCGTCCAGCGGCGGCCGGCGTGCGAACGATCCTTCGTCAGATTGGTCGCCGTCATCGACGCACGGAGTCTAACGCGGCGCGACTCGCGGCCCGCGTTGACCGCGTTGGAGGCGCATGCTAGGTTTCATCGAGATTCCTTCCATGACCGCCCCGCGCAGCGAGCTGGACGACACCGGCGTATCACCTCCCCTGATGGAAACGCCTCGTCAGAGCTACACGGTCGCTGGTGCGAACGTGACGTTCGCATGTGCGGACGGCGAGACTGCCGAAAAGGTTGCGCGGCTCGTAGGCGGGTGGCATTTCACCGTGTTGCCGGACGATCCTCCTTCCGCGTTCACGATCGAGGTGTCGAGAGAATCGCCGCCTCCCATGCCGCACGGCGCGGCCACGTTCGCCGTTCATCACGGTGAGTGTTTTGCGGAAGAGGATCTCTGGTATCTGGCCACCAGCGATTCATGGATGCGCGTTCATCCACTGCCGAGGGGTCGCGTCGAGGTCTGGATCGGTGCGGAGACGATGCAATCGCCGACATCGTTCGCGCGTCTGTTGTTCTACGCGACGCAGGCCGCATTGCGGCAATGCGGGCTCTACGAATTGCACGCCGCCGCCGTGACGCCGCCGGATCGCGATGCCGGGCTGCTCATCGCCGGCGCGTCCGGAAGTGGGAAGACGACGCTGGCGATGCGTCTCACGGCCGCCGGCTGGTCGAACGTCGCCGACGATCTCGTTGTCATCAGTGACCGCGCCGCGGCGGTGGAAGCGTTCGCGTTCCGCCGCGTCTTCGCCGCAACGGAGACGACGCTCGAAGCGTTTCCGCTGCCGCGTCTCGAGGAGGCGACGCGGGAGGCGAATGCATTCGAGCCGTCGAAGCGCCGGCTCGATCCCGCGGTGCTGTTTCCCGGGAGGTTCGCGTCGTCGTGCACGCCGCGCGTGCTCCTTTTTCCGGTGATCACCGGCGAGGCGCAAACCGAACTCCAGCCGATGGCGGCACCCGACGCGCTGACACGCCTCCTCAGGATGTGCCCCTGGGCGTCGTACGATACCGCGGTGGCGCGACCGCACCTGAATGCGCTGGCGACCCTGGCCAGGCAGTGTGCCTCGTACACGCTGCTGGCGGGGACCGACCTGCTCTACGACGCGGAAGCCGCGCCGCGCCGGTTCGCTCCTCTGCTCGCACCGGTGGGAGCGCGATGATTTTCGACGCGGAACTCCCGCAATCCGATGATGCGCCGCGCCGGATCGTCATCGAGCTGACGAACATCTGCAATCTCCATTGCAGCTACTGCCTGCGAGACGACGAGGCGCTGTACCACACCCGCGCGCGCTTCTTTCCGATCGAGCTTCTTCGCCGCATCCTGCAGGAGGCGCGCGAAGCGGCAGGTGTGAGCCACGTGTCGTTCACCGGAGGCGAGCCGACGCTGCATCCGCATTTCGGCGAGATCCTGCAAACGGTCGGCGGCGAAGGGATGCGCGCCGGATTCGTCACCAACGGCTGGCATTTCGATCGCGTCTGGCCGGCGCTCGATGCGAACCGCACGGCCGTGAGTGTGGTGGCCTTCAGCGTCGACGGCGCATCCCGCGAAGCGCACGACCGCTGGCGCGGCACCGGATCGTTCGACCGCGTCATCCGCGCATTCACGCGTTGCCGCATGGGAGGCATTCCCTTCGCCGTCAAAGCCGTGATCCGCCGCGACACCGTTCCGCAGATCGAGGAGCTCGCGCTGCTGGCTGCACGCATGGGCGCGCAGGCGCTGCACTTCTCGCACGTGTTGCCGACGTCCGGCGAGGTCGAAACCGAATCGGCGATGAGCATCGAGGAACGGGCGCATGCGGAACAGGAGATCGCGCTGCTTCGCCAGATTCTGAAGATGCCGGTCGCACTCGACGTCGGCTACGTCAACACCGATCCCGCGCCGCCGTGTGCGCCGCTGCAGGGGGCGAGCTTCAGCGTCGATTACGATGGCCGCCTCTCGCTCTGCTGCAACATGTCAGGATTCCGCGGCGCGGCGCAGCAGTCCGATGTGGTCGCCAATCTCAACGAGGAGAGTTTCGCAATCGCGTACGCGCGGGTGGTCCGGCTCGCTTCGGAGCAGGTCGCCCGACGCGCCGCGGCACTCGAGGCGATGGCTGCACGCGGCGCGGACGTCGACCTCCGCACGGGCTCGCCATGTCTCTTCTGTCTGCAGACGTTCGGCAAGACTCCGTGGCTGCAACCCGTTTCTTCCGCACGCTAAACTTGCCGGAATGAACGCATCGCTGCCCATGCCTCAGGCGCACATCGTGGTCACGGAGTTCGAAGGGGGCGAGAGTGTTCTCGTCGATCTCGACACGCGGCGCTATTACCAGTTGAATGAGACCGCGACGGTGATCTGGCAGGCTCTGGCCGCGGGCAACTCGAAAACAGACATCGTCGGGAACCTCACCTCGGTCTACGACGTCTCGAAAGAGGATGCCGAGAAGAGCATCGATCAGGTCGTCGAACATTTGAAGGCGCATCGCCTCGTCGTCCCCTGAGGATCGCAACCGATGAGACTCCGAATCGCATGGATCGTCCTGCTGCTCGTCCTCGTTCCCGTAATCGGGCACGCCGCGAAGAAGAAAAAACCGTTGTTCATCGAGGTCACTCCCGCATCCGGCGGATTGCCTCTGGTCACGTTGACCGCGTCCGATGAACCGCTGAGCGAGATCGCGCAGCGTCTCGCCAAAGAACTCGGAACGACCATCGATGTGAGCGACGCCGCGGGCAAGTTGCGCGTGACGACGGAGCTCGATCAGCAGCCTCTCGATCTGACGCTGCGCGAGTTCGCGCCGCAGGCGTACGTCGATGCGATTCTCAGCGGCGGCGCCAACGGCAGGATCGAGATTCAAACCATTCATCTGCGCAACGCCGGCGAGACCGTGCCTTCGCTCGACAAGCTCGCCAGGCGCAACTCCGAAGCGCTGATGTTCTTCGGCAATACCGAGGATCCGGCCGTCGATCCGCTCGCCGGCCAGCTCGAGGTCACGTATCGGAATGAGCGTCTGCGCGTGTTCGCCAGAAAGCAGCCGGTTTCCGTGGTCGTCTCCCGCATCGCCGACGTCCTCGGCATCCCGCTCGAGTTGATCGGGGATCCACTCGAACTGATCAACCTCTCCGTCATCGACGCAACGCTCGAACAGACCATGAAGGCGCTTCCGTCTTCCGTGAAGCTGTACCAGCGAGTCGATCTGGCGACGTTCCGCGTGACACCGGTGCGCATCGTCGTCGAGGCGCCGTTCGAGACGGCGAAGCCGAATCCATGACGCGTTGGAGTCACCGCGGCGGGTAGCGAAACGTCACGGTGTACCGCGGCTCTTCGCGCTCGAGAAACGGCAGCCCATCGCGCTCCAGCCACGCGTGGCCCACGAGTCTGTCCTCGTCTTCACGACGCACTCCGAAGACCACCTCCGTCTCGATCCCGCTCAACAGAAGATAGCGACGCAGGACCGCCGCACGCTTCCAGCACGAACCGTCTTTCACGAGACCGGCGTGAAACAGGCGATCGATCCTCCGTGCGATCTCTTCCGCGGGAAGACGCGCCGGCGGTGACCATCGACGCCGCGTTTCGGCGAGACGGAACATCGCCGGCAACGGGAGCAGTCGCGCGACGATCGAGATCACGGCGATCCAGAGACTCATGCGCGCGGTGAGCAGCAGCGAGCGCGGATCGCGCACCAGGAGCCGGAACGCCGCCGCGACGTTCATCCTCAGCCGTCGCAGCTGCTCTCGCGCGCTCATGAACGCGATATATCGCGTCGTCTCAGCGATGACAACCAGCGCCGCGCGCGTTCGTCATTACAGCCGCGCACGAATGGCGCGTGCGCGTTCGACCGCGCCCGGCATGTCGGCGTGAATGCAGATCGTGTCGAACGCGATCGCGATGCTCGATCCATCGCGGGCGATGACGACGCGTTCGGCGGCGAGGAGCGCGGCCTGTGCCACCGCTTCTTCGACCGTCAGCGTCGAGCCTTCGATGCTGCGCGGGGTGAGCGATCCGTCGGGCTCGTAGCGCCGGTCGGCGAACGCCTCGCGAATCACGCGCGTTCCCGCGGCACGTGCGGCGGCGGCCATCTGCGAGTGATCGGGCGCGACGAGCGCGATCGCGGGATCGATGGCGCGCATGGCGTCGACGATGCGGTCCGCGAGCGCGCGATCGCGATGCGCGTCGTTGTAGAGCGCGCCGTGCGGTTTTACGTGCTCGACGCGCGTGAGCCGGCCGAGCGTCGTGATCTGCCCGATCAACGTCGCCTGCAGCGCGTCGGGAAGCATCGAAAGCGAACGGCGGCCGAAGTGTTCGCGATCGGGATACGACGGATGCGCGCCGACGCGCACGTCGTGCGCGTGCGCGAATCGCACGGCCTCGCGCATCGAGGCCTCGTCGCCGACGTGACCGCCGCAGGCGATGTTCGCGGAGGTGAGAAACGGCCAGAGCTCGTCTTCGCCGGGCGAGCCTTCGCCGAGGTCGGCGCTGAGATCGATCAAAGCTCGGTGCCCTTCGTTTCGGGGAGAAGCCAGATCAGCACCGCGCCGAGAGCAAAGAACACCGCATCACAGGCGAGAGAAAAACCGAGACCGTATTGCTTCGCGGCGACGCCGATCGCGAATGGCGCCAGCGACGAGACGAGGCGCCCGAAGTTGTAGCAGAAGCCTTGTGCGCTCGCGCGAATGCGCGTCGGGAAAAGCTCCGCGAGCATCGCGCCGAACACCGAAAAGTAGCCGTGCGCGAAGTAGCCGACCAGCGGTCCGATGAAGAGCAGCGTGAACGTCGAACGTGCGCCGAACGCGAAGATCGGCACGACCGCGGTTGCGCCGATCATGAAGAGCGTGAACGCGGGACGGCGGCCGATGCGGTCGGCGATCCAGCCGAACGTCGTGTAGCCGAGAAATGCTCCGAGTTGCAGGAGGATCAGCCACTTCGCCGATTTCGTGACCGTGAGTCCCGCGCCTCCTTCCGCGACCGGCGTCGCGAGAAAGCCCGGCAGCCACGAAGTGACGCCCCAGTACGCGGTGAGCACCGCACTGGCGACGATCGTCGCCAGCAGCACCGGCTTTCCGTACGGCGGTGCGAACATTTCGGACCAGCGCGCCGGCGTGCGGGCCTGCTGTTCGCGCCACAGCGGCGGCTCTTCGACCGTTCGGCGCACGACGAATGCGAGCACCGCCGGCGCGGCGCCGATGAGAAAGAGCACGCGCCAGCCGTAGCGCTCGAGCACCAGCGCCGAAATGCCGGCCGCGAAGAGTGCGCCGATCGCCCATCCCGCCTGCATCAGGCCCATCGCTTTCGCGCGATGTTTCGCCGGCCACGTTTCGGCGACGAGCACGGAACCGCTCGACCACTCACCGCCCATGCCGAAGCCGACGATGAGGCGCCACGCGATGAGCTGCCAGAGATTCTGCGCCGTGGCCATGCCGGCGGTCGCGCCGGAGTAGAGCAGGATGCTGATGGTCATGGCGCGCACGCGGCCGACGCGATCGGCGATGCGGCCGAACGCGATCCCGCCGATCGCGCTGGCGATCAAGGCAAACGTGATCGGAAGACTGGCCTCGCCTTTCGACAGTGCGAATTCGCGCTGGATCGGAATGATCGCGAAGGTGAAGAGAAGAAAGTCCATCGCATCGAGCATCCATCCGAGCTGCGCCGCGATGAGCGCGCGCCAGGCCTTGCGATCGACGTCGAACATGGAGTGACGCGAGTGTAGCGGAAGAAGGCGACGCGAGGCCGCGCGCTATCGCAATTGCGAGAGCAGGAACGTTTCGAGCCCGACGTCGACGGGGAGACCTCCGCTCTTGCGCTTGATCTCGAGGTCCGTCATTTCTTTCAGCGCGCGAAAGAGCTCCGCCTCGGTGTAGCGGCGCGCGGCTTCCCATTTCTTGTGCAGTGGAAACGGGTGCGGACGCTGGCGCACGAGACCGAACGTTTTCATGTAATCGCCGAGGCGGTCGGCGATGGTGTCCTTGAAACGGTTGTAGGTCATCGGGCCGCGCAGATTCACGTTGTTCGCACGCGCCCACGAATGAATGCCGATCATCTGCCGCAGTTCATCGGGGATGGCGAAGAGATAGCGTCCGTAGTGAATCTCGCTCGAGCCTTTCGGGTCTTCGCGGCGCGCCTGCGCGACGAGATCGCGCAGCTTCGCGATCGCCTCGATGATCTTTCCTTCGGTGAAGAGCGAGCCGAACTCGTAGCGCGCACCGCCTTCGACCGCCGCGATCTCGCGATCGATCATCTCCGCCGTCACGCGTCCGCCGCTGCCGGCGAGCGTCGCCAGGCGCTCCGCTTCATTGACGGCGATGCGCAGCGGCGGGATCTCTTTCGAGAATTTGTCGGCCAGAACGCGATCGATGCCGAGTCGCTGGCGCAGGCGCGCCACCGCATTCGGATCGAACTTCACGCTGGCGTCGGCGGCGATCGAGGCGATGGCCTGATCGAGCGCGGAGACGAAACCTTCGCGCGTGAGGTCGGCGATGACGACCGCGCCATGCTTGTCGATGAGGTCGATGGTCGTGGAGTCGCGCGGCACATCGCCGGTGCGCATCAGCAGCAGCGCGCCGGTTGCGCCGCCGCGGGCGATCGCTTCCATCAGCAGAGCGGCATCATCTTCCCCGCGTCCGGCTTTCTTGCCGGTGGCGCGGCAGAACTGCAGCATGTCGGTGAGCGTGGCATCGAGCGAGACGCCGACGGCGTCGGCGATGGCGCGATCCGGCATGTCGAGATCGCAGCCGGCGAGGCCGAGGAGATGGAGAAGCTTTGCGGAGGCGGAGGCGCGTTTGCGATCGGTCTTCGCGCTCTTCCAGTCGGCGACCGCTTTGTCGTACAGCGAGGCGATCTCTTTCGCGGAGACGAACGCGTTCACTTCCGGAACGATCAACAGGCGCGAGCCGCCGAAGAGCGAGCCGGTGCGGTACGAATCGAGAATCGCGGCGAGCTCGGTTCCGGGCTCGTAGGTCTCGACGCTGATCGATGGATTCTTCGCGACGATGGCGTCGCGGATCTCGTGGAAGGCTTGTTCGGAGAGGTAGTCGGATGAGCCGCCGACGAGGAGCACTCGCGGCGGCTTTCCGTCGTGGATGTTCGAAAGAACGGTTTTGAGCGGCTTGGGCATGAACCCAGGCGTTACTGCAGCAGACCTTTTTCCTGCAGCTCCTGGCAATCGATGCAGAACGACGTCCAGGGAACGGCCTGCAGGCGCTTCTCGCCGATCTCGGCGCCGCAATTGGTGCAGACACCGTAAGAGCCGTCCTTGATGCGGTTGAACGCTTCTTCGATCGACATGAGCAGATTGCGCTCGGCGTCGGAGAGGGAAAAGTTCAGCTCTTTGGAGTAGGCGCTGGCGGCCTTGTCGGCAAGATCCTGAATGCCATCGTCGGGCGAGGCATTGCCGGCGGCCTTGTCGCGCTCGTAAGAGTCGAGAAGCTCGCGCTGCTTGCTGCGGAGCGCGTCTTCAAAGACCTGATAAGGATTCGATTTCGTTTTCGCTTTCGCCATTCGTGGCCCCTTACTTGTGGTACGGGATGTTGCGCATCAACGTACAGGCTCGATAAATCTGTTCCAGCAGGATGACGCGCGCGAACTGGTGCGGGAGAGTCATGGGCGAAAGCGCAAGGAGTTTGTCCGCGCGCTTTCTGACGGATTCATCGAATCCGACATCGCCGCCGATGACGAAGTTGACGCCATGCGGACTGTCGGTCGTGAGCCTCTCGAGCCACTTCGCAAATTTCAAAGAATCAATGAGTTGGCCTCGTTCGTCGAGGACCGTCGTGTAGCCGCGATCCGGGATCGCGGTCAGCAGGCGCGCGGATTGAGCGCGCATGATAGCCACATCATTCTGACCTTGTCTACCGCGCTCAGGCGGCACTTCGATCACCTCGATCGGAAAGAAATGCTTGATCCGATTGAGGTAACGCTCCGCTGCCGCGGCGAGCTCGGCGTCCGCATGGGAACCACCCCATATGACCCGAAATTTCATTACGGCAGTCCGTACTTTCTGCGCTTCTCGCGCAGCGTTTTGCGATTGATGCCGAGGATCCCGGCCGCGCGCGAGAGATTCGAGCGAGTGAGGCGAAGGATTTCGCGAATGTAATGCGCTTCGAGCTGCTCGAGCGTCCAGGAACCGCGCGCCGCCACATGCACCAGCTCGTCAGGCGATTGAATGCCGAGCGACGGCGCATCGACGCGCTCGCCATCTTCGACCAGCACGGCGCGCTCAATGGCGTTCCTCAACTCGCGCACATTGCCGGGCCAGGGATGATTCTGCAGAATCCGCTCGGCTTCAGGCGTGAAGCCTTTCTTGCGGCGTCCGAGAAATTGCCGGGCCAGCGCGAGCACGTCTTCAGGACGTTCGCGCAGCGGAGGCAGCGCCAGCGTGACGACGTTGATGCGATAGAAGAGATCGCGGCGCAGCGCTCCGGAATCGAGGAGCGATTGCAGTTCGACGTTCGAGGACGAAAGCACCCGCGCATCGAAAGGGATCGAGCTCGCGCCGCCGAGTCGCGTGAAGCGCCGCTCCTGCATCGCGCGCAGCAGCTTGGCCTGCAGCTGCGGCGTCAGTGCGGAGATCTCGTCGAAATAGACGGTGCCGCCGCGCGCAATCTCGAGCTTGCCGAGCTTGCGCTCGAACGCGCCGGTGAAAGTGCCTTTCTCGTGGCCGAACAGTTCGCTCTCGAAGAGCTCGGCCGGGATGTTGGCGCACTCGACATGGACGAACGGCTGGTCGCGACGATGGCTGCGCGCGTGAATGATCGTCGCGAGATGGTCTTTGCCGGCGCCCGATTCGCCGAGGATCAGGATGGGGACGTCGCGATCGACGACTTTCTCGACGGTGGCGAACAGGTCTCGGACGGCGGGATTGCGCGTGCGCGGCAGGGAAGGAAGCGTCCGCGCGCGCGAAGGTTTCGGCGCGCGGACGTCGCGGGATGGCGAGGTCTTACGAGGTTTTGCGGACGGCACGCTGACCGGCTTCTTCGACGAGCTCCGCGGTCACGTTCGGCGCATCGCCCCACAGCCGCTCGAGTCCATAGAACCGCCGCACATCCTCGGTGAAGATATGGACGATGAAGTCGCCGAAGTCGAGCAGCACCCAGCGGCCCGGAGTCGTTCCTTCCACGAGCAGCGGCTTCACGCCGAGCTCCTCTTTCAGTTTTGCGAGCACGTTGTCGGCGACAGCCGTGGCCTGACGCTCGTTCGTCGCCGAGCAGAGAATGAAGTAGTCGGCGATGGACGTGAGCTGACCGACGGCCAGAACGTCGAGATCGAACGCCTTCTTGTCGAGTGCCGCGTGAGCCGCGACGCGGACGCGGAATTCAATGGTCGAATCGTTCACGAATGGCCCTTTCGATAGAGTCCGTAATGATGAATGTAACGCGAGACCGGCGGCGGAACCAGTGCTTCGATCGATTCCCCGCTCGCGACGCGTCTGCGAATTTCAGTCGATGAGATCGGTACGGTCGCATTGTGAGCAAATACGATCGCGCCGGAGGTTTGTCTCTCTGCGGGTGCAACAGTTTGGAATCCGGGCAGTGCCGTGCCGGTCGCTCCGCTTCGCGTCAGCACGATGAAGTTCGCGAGCGTGGCGATCGTTTCGATCGATCTCCATTCGCCGAGCCGCGCGAGATTGTCGTCGCCGATGATCCAGTCGAGCGTCGCATCGCGATGCTCTTCACGCAATCCACGCAACGTGTCGACGGTGTAGGAAACGCTGTCGCGCTCGAGCTCGCGCGCCGACACGAACAGCTGGTCGTGATCGTGCGTGCCGAGCACCGTCATCGCATGCCGGTGAAACGGCGAGGCAGTCTCGCGTTCGGCCTTGAATGGCTGCACGCGCGCCGGGATGTAGAGCACGCGATCCCATTGCATCGCCTCACGCACTGCGAGGATCGGGTCGAGGTGGCCGCGATGAAACGGATCGAACGTGCCGCCACAGATGCCGATTCTCATACCGGTGGTGATGCGAGCGACTCCTCGCGCGCGGCATGCTCGCGAACGAAACGCGCCAGCAGTCGCACGAGGTCCTTCACTCCCTCGCCCACGACGGCGGAGATGGCGTGATAGTCGAAGCCATGCTTCACCGCGTACGCGCGGAGCTTGTCCGAGTTGCCCGGCACCTCGGAGTCGAGTTTCGAGCCGACTACGATGCGCGGCTTGTGGGCCAGCGTCTGCGAGTACGCTTCGAGCTCGCGCGCGATGACCTCCGCATCCTGCTCCGGCGTTTCGTTGGCCGAGAGATCGACGAGATGCACGAGCACCGAGCAGCGCTCGACGTGCCGCAGGAACTGGTCGCCGAGACCGTGTCCTTCATGCGCACCTTCGATGAGACCGGGGATGTCGGCGACGACGAACGTCTGATCATCGTCCGCGCGCACCACGCCGAGATTCGGGATGAGCGTCGTGAACGGATAGTCGGCGATCTTCGGTTTCGCGGCGCTGATGACGGAGATCAGCGTCGACTTGCCGGCATTCGGCAGACCGACCAGACCGACGTCGGCGATGAGCTTCAGCTCGATGAAGAGCTCGCGCTCTTCGCCCGGAAGTCCGTCGTATGCGAAGCGCGGAGCCTGACGGGTGGACGTCGCGAAATGCTGATTCCCCCAGCCGCCGTTGCCGCCTTTGGCGACGAGCACGCGCTGGCCGTCTTCCATCAGATCGGCGATCACCTCACCGGTGGCTTTGTCGCGCACGACGGAACCGACCGGCAACTCGACGGTGACGTCGTTGCCGTTCGTGCCGTGGCAGTTCGAGCCCATTCCGTGCTCGCCGCGTCCACCCTTCCACTCGCGTTGAAACTGGAGGTGGTAGAGCGTGTTCAGGCGCTTCGAGGCGACGATCCAGACGCTGCCGCCGTTGCCGCCGTCCCCGCCGGAAGGACCGCCCTTGGGGACGAACTTCTCGCGGCGAAAGGCAATGCAGCCTTTCCCGCCGTCGCCGGCCTTGACGCGAATGGTCGCCTGATCGATGAACATCGTCTTACTGCTCAGTGCGAGGCATGTGCCGAAAAAGCGAACGCCGCCTGAAAGGCGGCGTCGCGGAACGGCAAGCCGTGCGAGCTACTCTGCGGCCACCGGAGTGACGCTGATGAAACGTCCACGCTCGCCCTTGTCGTGAAAGGCGACGATGCCGTCGATCTTCGCGAAGAGCGTGTGGTCGCGGCCGATGCCGACGTTCACGCCCGGCGAGAACTTCGTGCCGCGCTGGCGAACGAGGATGCAGCCGCCGGTCACGAACTGGCCGGCAAAGCGCTTGACGCCGAGCATTTTCGGCTGCGAGTCGCGGCCGTTACGGGACGAGCCTTGTCCTTTTTTATGAGCCATCGTGATCTCCTAGATGTTGATTCCGTCGATGCGAACTTCGACGACATCCTGACGATGGCCGTGGGTCCGCTTCGTGTGATTCTTGCGGCGCTTCTTTTTGAAGACGATGATCTTTTCGCCACGCGTCTCACGGACGACGGTCGCGACGACCGATGCACCCTGAACCGTCGGGCTGCCGACCTTCGGCTGATCGCCGCCGATCATCAGAACTTCATTGAACGTGACTTTGTCCTGATTCGCACTGCCGAGCGCGTCACGCTCGACCTGAAGGCGATCGCCTTCGGCAACGCGATACTGCTTCCCACCGGAACGAATGATGGCGTACACAACGTCCTCCAACCAATTGGAACTGCGCGATTTGACGGGCGAGGATCCACTTCGCAGCGGAGACTCCTCTGGGCGCTCGGCAAACAACGCGATGAGTGCGGGGGCTATTCCGCGGTGATGACCCTCGTTTCCGAGGGGAGAAAAAAGGGGGCGCCGTGAGGCGCCCCCGAGAGAGTACTACAGGTCTGACGACTAGAACATGAAGCGCGCGCCGAGATAGAAGCGGCGCGGCTGCACGAACGTGAGCGGCTCGCCGAAGGCGATGCCCGAGGCACCGGAGACGAGATCCTGCTCGCGGATGACGGCCTGGTCGTTCAGGGCGTTGAAGAGGTCGACGAACAGCTCGAGTTTCGTACCGGCCGGGAGCGGCTGGTTCCACTGCGCGCGCAGGTCGAGCGTGCCATACGACGGGTTGGTCAGATTGCCGACCGTGTTGTCCGCGACCCAGTAATCCGAGATGCCGCCGACAACATACGGCGTGGACACCTGGAGCGGGAGGTTACGACCGGACTGGGCCGCCGTACGGCTGGCGTGCGCACCAGAGTTCCATGCGTAGACCGCACCGACTTCGAGGCGATCGAAGAACATGTACGAACCGGCGAACTTGAAGAGATGATCGATCGAGCCCGGCTGCGTGCCGTAAACGTTCGGCGCGCGCGGATCGAGGAAGAGCACGTCTCCAACGAAGTCGGCGTTCGAGTCTGAGTTGTTGTTGCCTTCCGCATCAGTGAACGAGTAGGACGCGAGCGCCTGCCAGTTGTTCGCATAACGCTTGCGGAACACGAGGTCGAGACCATCCGTGTTGCGCTCGCCACCCGGAAGGGTCGCGATGACAAAGTTGGACGGCGGGATGGAGTCGTAACCGAAGTACGAGAGCGGCAGGGTGAAGTCTCCGGCCTGAGCGGGATCGGTGTAGAGCGTCAGATCGAAATCTTCGATGATGTCACGGGTCTGACGGCGATACGCGCTCGACTCGAAGCTCAGATTGTGCCCGAGGTCGATCTGGTAGCCGAACTGCAGTTCGTCGGTGTACGGGGTCTTGGTCGTCGGAGCGAAGAACGCGTCCTGCTCCACCGCGCCGCCACGGGTGCGGTACTTGACCCAGCGACCGCCGATGAAGACCTGCTCCTCGAGAACCTGACCGGTCAGCGTACCGGCGAAGTTGGTGAGGTTGAGGCGGATCGGATCGTAATAACGACCGTAGTACCCGGACACCTTCTGACGGCCGTTGCCGAGGATGTCATAGATCACAGAGAGACGCGGCGCGTACTCCCAGTCGAAGGTGAAGATGTTCGCGCCCGTGGTCGCCTTGTGCTCCCACCGCTCGGCGCGGATGCCGGCGTTCACGACGAATCGGCCAAGGGCAATCGAGTCCTGGAGATAGACGACCTGACCGTTCGTCTCGGTTTCCTGCGGACCCGACTGCGTCTCGATGATGCGCCGGTAGTTGATCTGGCCGTTCGGGTTACCGGTGGTGTCCCGGAACCGGTACTGTCCGAGCTCAGCCGCGGTGATCGTACCGTCTTTGTCGAGGTCGAGAAGGTCGTAGAAGTAGGTCTTGTCGGCCGCACTCATTGCGTTGATGGTGTTCAACAGGCCAGTGCGGTCGCTCGTGTTGTTGGCGTTGAACGTGATCGAGGGAGCAAAGGCGCCCGAGATTCCGAGCTCGCCCGCCGTGATGCCGGTGCCGGCGTACCTAACGCCGAGTGAGTTGTACTGCGCTCCACCGACGAACTGGTTGTTGCGGAAGTTGATGTGGTCCTCGTTCTCGAGGCCGAGCTTAACGGTATGACCGCCGAACGACCCGGCGTCCCAGAAGCCTTCGAACGTCGCCTTCATGAACTCCGTGTCGCGTTCGTTGATGTTGTTCGCGCCTGCGCCACCCAACTGCTGATCGAACGCGGAGGTGCCGTCGCCGGCCCTAAACGTGACCGTGTTAAAGACTTCCTGAATCGTGGCGATCGTCGACAGTTCGCCATTGTGCTTACCGTAGGCGGCGTCGACGAGGAAGTTGGAGTTGAAGACGCGGTTGTAGTCGAGCGAGTAGCGGTCGCCACCCTGCGTCGTACCCGAGGAACGGGTGTTCAGCGTGGTGTTGACGGTCGAACCGGAAATGTCCGTCGGGTCGTTCGTGAAGGTACCGGAGATACGGTCCTTCGACGTGAACTGCCACGACAGCTTGCCGTACGCCTGCTTGCCGTCATTTTCGACGGTACGGAGGAACTGGCCGGCGTTGGTGACGACGTCCGTCTCCGTGTTCAGGAGGCGGTAGCTGCCGAAGAACCACGCCTTGTCGCGAACGATCGGGCCGCCGAGGGTGATGGCGGTGTCGTACGACGAGAAGGTGGCGTTGGCCTGGTGCTCGTTGTCGGCGACGAGCGAGTCGTCCTGGGTGTAGTAGTTGACCGAGCCGGAGAACTCGTTCGAGCCCGACTTGGTGACGACGCTGGAGAGGAGACCGGGGGCGCCGGCGAATTCGGCCGGGATACCGCCGGTGAGAACCTTCTGCTCCTGAATGATTTCGGTATTCAGGTTGGCGCCGAAGGTGCCGGTGACCGGGTCGGTGACGTTGATGCCTTCCACGTAGTAGAAGTTGTCGGACGACTGACCGATCGCGCCGCCGATGTCCGAGTAGTTCACGCCCGAGCGCGAGGCCGGGTTACCGGTCGTGCTGGGGAGAACGCCCGGGACGAGCTGCAGGTACGACTGGTAGGTACGGCCGGTCGGCAGCGACTCCGTGAGCTCGAGCGTCAGTTCCTGACCGACGGTCGCGCTGGTGGTGTCGACGATCGGCGCGTCCGCGGTGACGGTGATGGAGTCGGAGACCGCCGCCATCGTCAGCGTGATACGAACCTGCGCCTGCTGCGCGGAACGGACGAGCACGTTCTTGGTCTGGGCCTTACCGAAGCCCTCCAAGCTCGCCTCGACCACGTAGTTGTTCGACGGTTCGAGCTGCACGAGAACCGCGGTTCCCTCCGCACTGGTCACTTCAGTACGACGGGTGGTGGTGTTGACGGCCGATGCCGTCACCGAAACACCGGGCAGCGGCGCGCCTGACGCGTCGGTAACGATCACCTGGATCGTACCGGTCGTCGACTGCGCGAACGCAGACCCGGTCACTACAACGAGTAGTGCGGTCAATAAAAGTACTAACCTTTTCATCCCTGCTCCCTTTCCTGGATTGTGAAGCCCCCCCGGTGATCCGGCCGGGCGGGCAGTTTGAACACGAAATTTGCCTGGAAAGCGCGGATTGTAACGACCGCGTGACGCGAGAAGCAACCCCTCGTAACAAATGTTCGAAATTTTCGGCGTACGGGCGTTACGGCGAAGCGTTCGCGGGACGGACGCTTAGAATCGTTCGCATGCGCGCTCCCGTTTTCCTCGCCGCCACCGTCGCGGCCCTCCTCACACTCCCCGTTTCGGCCGCCATCGACCCCGCGGCGGCTGTAGGAAAGGCGAAGGAGGAGATCGCGGCCGGCAGACCGGCGGTCGCACTGGAGCTGCTGCACGAGGCCACCCCGGTTGCCGCGGCCTCGACGAATCTGCGGCAGCGCGCGGTCGCGCTCTCTGCGATCTATTTCTATAGTGCGCTGGCCGAGGTGGCTCTGGGACAGAAGGATCACGCCGCCGAGGATCTGCGCTCCTTCCTGCTCTACAGCCCTCAGACGAAGCTCGACGCCTCGCACTTTTCCCCCGAATTCGTCTCCCTCTTCAATGACGTACAGACCGGCATCGCCAAGCGGCAGAATGCCCCCGCGTCCTTCGAGGACGCCTATCCCGGATTTCCTCCCGGCGTATCGAGCAGCGTCTGGCCGCTCGATACCTGGGGTGCCTCCTCGGAGTTCATCATTCTCGGCACGGAGCAGGAGAAAGAGGAATGGGGACGCCTCCGCGACGAGCAGGCCCGCCGCGCCTTCGTGAACGAGTTCTGGAATCGCCGCGATCCCGATCCCTCCACCTCCGTCAATGAGGCGCGAGTGGAGTTCCTGTCGCGCGTCGCATTCGCCGACGTCGCGTTCGTCGAAGCGCCGGACGACCGCGGCTCGCTCTCCGATCGCGGCCGCATCTTCGTCCTCCTCGGGCCTCCGCAGCGCGTCTCCGTCCGCCCGATGACCCGGCGCGAAGCGTGGTACCAGCCGCGGCGCACCATCGACGCCGGCAACGCCCTCGAACAGTGGACCTACTTCCGCGAACAGCTGCCAAAGAAGCTCCCGCACAACGAACTGGTGATCCGCTTCATCACCGAAGGCGGTTCGCTGGTCCGCAGGATGGAGCGCGATTTCCTCGTCGAGAAAGCGGTGAAAGACGCACCGGCCGCGCTGCGGCGCGAATAGACGTCGCGACGGACAGCGACCCATCCGCACATGCGGATGGCCACATTGACATCGTTCCTGATTCTGCTAACGTCAGTCCGCTTTCTCCCACCGCAGGCTCAGAATCGAAAGGAAAACGATGAAATCGATGGGAACCCGTACGCTCGCTCTCGCAACCGCATTCGCGCTGCTTCTGGCTGTGCCCATGGTGCCGGCCAATGCATCCCCCGTGAATGACATCTGGACCGTCTATTACGACTGCGGCATGCACTGGATGGGCGAAAAGTACCGAGGCTGCGACTCGACCGGCTACAACACCGGCGTGACGACCGGGGCCACGTTCAAGCTGATCTCGAGCTGTCAATGCGAAGGCACGACGTGCACGGACACGTGGTATCGCTGGAACGGCTCGACCTGGATTCAGATCGCCGGCGAACCCGCTCCGGAGTGCTGACAGACGGCGAAATCCGATCGGTGGCGCTCAGGCGCCGCCGATCATTGCTGTCGTAAGAACGCCTGCAATTTCGGCTGATTCGGATCGATCGACAGCGAGCGCGCGAAACTCCGTTTCGCATCCTCCATCCGGCCGAGACAGATCTCCGCAACACCGGCGGACGCATAAGGGACCGCATTCCCGGGATCGAGCTGCATGGCCGCGCGAAAATCCTCCAGCGCTCCATTACAGTCCTGTGCGTCGATGCGATAACGACCGCGGAACAGTCGCAATTCGACATCATCCGGTTTCGAGGATACGGCCTGTTCGAGCAGACGCAGGCTCCTCGCCGCGGCTCCATTGCGCTGATATCCAATCGCGCGTCCAATCAGGAACTTGCGGCCCTCGGGCAATCCCGCTGCAAATGCGCGCACCAGCAATTCATCCGCGCGATCGAGATCGCGATTCTCCTGAAACAGCAAATCGCTGTAATTCCACAATGCGGACGAGAGTTTCGGATCGAGCGCGATCGCTTTCTCCCACGCCGAACCGGCATCCGCGAATTGTTTGCGGTCTTTGAGGATCAGCGCGCGATTGTTGTACCACCCCGCAGTGTGCGTCGTCGTGCCCGCGACGTTGGCGGGAGCGGACGTCGATTCACCCGAGGAGATGTAACCGAGCGCCTTGAGCTTCGCCAGTTCCTCCTCCGCCGCACCTTTTGACGGCGCGCCATCGAGCAGCGGCTTCATCGGCGTGAAATGCGCGCGGTAATTCGCAGTGGCATTGGAAGCGGGCACGAGAATCGGCGGCGCGACCACGTTCTGTCCCGCGGGCATGCCGCTCAATGCGAGCAGCGTGGCGGCGACCTGCGCAATGTGCTCTTCCGGACCCGTGCGTCCTTGGGCGGCAATCCCATCGCCCCACAAGAGATAAATCCCCGCCTTGCGATGCCATTTCGCGGCCGTGCTCGCGGCGAAGCTTGAAAGCTCGGTCGGGCGGTCGTCGAACCAGTGAAATCCGTGATCCGAGGAGAGCATGATCCGCGCGCCGTGCTTCTGTGCGAGCGCCTTGTACTCGCCCAGAAGGCGATCGACGCGACGGAAGTACTGTTCCGGCACGCCGCTGTAGCGATGGAACTCGTCCTCGCTGATGTGCGGCTGGCGCGGCGCGGTGTACGGCGCGAAAACGTGACCGATACTGTCCGTCCCCTGCAGATAGAGAATCGTGAGATCCGGCAACTGCTCGCCGATGTAGCCACGCGCCAGGCGATCGTAGACGGACGTTTCCACGAGGATGCGTCGTAATGCGCTGACGGGATGCGAATACGGATCGGTCGCCTTGCGGCGTTCCTCGTATTCCTCGCGGCTGAGCCACGGGAAGTATTTCGTCACTTCCTCATAAGTGATCTCGTTCTCGACTTCGTTCAAGACGCCGCGCGCCCACGTTTCCCGCGACGACGGATAGACGGCGCCTTTCGGCGGTTCGGATTCAGAGAAGAGAAACGTAAAGAAACGATCGGAGACGAGAAAGCCTTTGATCGGTTCGGCTGGATACGTCGCCCACAATCCGAACACCGCGCTTCGTTTGCCCGCCTGTGTGGCCATGTTCCAGACGGCGGGCACTTTGCGCTCGTCGCTGGTGATCGGTTCCTTCTGGCCGGAACGCGGATGAAAGCGGGTGAAGTCGAGGATCTCGTGCTCGAGCGGCGACGTGCCGGTCATCATGGTCGTCCAGAGCAACGGCGAAAGCGGCGGATGCTCGGTCAATAGATCGCCAGCCGTTCCTTCGCTCACGAGAGAGGCGAGATTCGGCATGGCGCCTTTACGCATGTAGAAATCGAGCAGTTGCCAGTCGGCGCCGTCGAGACCGATGAAAATCACCGGCTTCGACCCGACCGTCTGGGCTGCAATGTCAGCAATCGGCAACGTGGCCAGAGCCGACTCCGGAACGCGCGGGCGGACCGTGAGCGATTTCGGCTGTAATGCCCATTGTGCGATCTGCGACTGTAATGACGCGGCAGCGCGCTCGCCTGCCTCACGCGGATTGCGGCGTAATGCCTCGACGTCCGCGCCTGCCAGCCAATTCTTCGCGAGCTCCTGAACGCGGGCATTGAGCGACGAACACCAGTTGCCGTCCGGCCACGATTGCGGAACGCGCTGCGGGACCACGTAATCGAAGCGCACGGCCACGCCGATCGTTTCGCCGCCCGCGTCCTCGATGTCGTAGTTGCGATCGAAGCGCGCGAGATCACCGGCCAGCGGAGCGATGCAGGGCTGTCCGCCGATGCCGGCATATCCGATGCGTCCGCTGACGACGCGCAGTGCGTCCCCTTGGCGAACGATGCGCGCGGAACCAACCGGCTGGATGCGAAACGTGAGGAGGAGCGCGGCGAGGATCACCAGGATCGCGGCGGCCGCGACGAGCGGAGTGCGCTTCATTGCGTCGCGTCGTAACGGCTGGCTCTGGCGCGGTATGCCCTGAAAACGCGCCCAAAAACATCGAGGCCCCCGTTTCCGGGGGCCTCGTGCTGACTGCGTGAGTGAACGATTAGAACGACAGGCGCAGGCCGAGACGGAGGCTGCGCGGCTGCGTGAACGCGACGCCCGACTGGAGATAGTCGGGGTTGGTCGCGGTTGCACGCGGGTTCGGGATTTCGCCGAGCGGGCGCGGAACCTCGTTGATGCCAGCGTACTGGATACCACCGCCCGAGCCGCAGAGGCCGTCCGGGATACCGGCGCACGGGTCGCCGTCGCTGGAGAGGTTGTAGCGCTCGTCGAGACGAGTGATCGACTGGCGGTTCAGAACGTTGAACACGTCGAGGATCAGGTTGAGGCGCGCGGCGCCGAAGTCGATCGGATAACCGAAGTGGAGGTCAGCCTCGTACTCCGCCGGGCCACGGCCAACCGAGCCGCGCGGCGCGAGGTAGTACTCGTAGTTCTGGTAGCCGGCCGAGTAGCCGTACGCGTTGAGGGGGAAGCCCGAGGCGTAGTAGGTCGAGAAGCCGATCGTGAGACCGTTGACCATGCCCTGATCGAACGTGTACGAACCATACAGCTTGAACTGGTGCGTACGGTCGCTCGAGAGGAGACCGTCGGAGTTGATCATGAAGTCGGCGTAGTCGAACGCCGAGTTGATGTTCGGGTCGAGCTGACCGGTCGAGGCCTGGAACAGACCGTCGTAGTTACCCTCGAGACGCGACCAGAGGTAGCTCGCGAAGAGCTGGGCGCGGTTCGAGAAGCGCTTGCGGGCGTGGAGCTGGATGCCCTGGAAGGTACGCTCGACGTCCGGCGCGATGGCCGGCTCGTAGTCGTAGTACGACATGTTCACGCCCGTGCCTTCGCCCGGGTTCGCGATGTGGTAGTGACCGCTGACCGGGTCGAGGAAGTCTTCGACGACGCGACCGAGCGAGCGGTAGGTGCCCTGGAGACCGACGGCGAGGTTGTTGGCGAGCTCGTACTCGTAGCCGAGGAGGAACTCGTCGACGTACTGGCCCTTCAGGTCCGGATCGACCGGGGTGGCGCCACCGTTGATGGTGTGGCGCGGGATACCGGTGCCCGGACGCGCGACGCTGAAGAACGGATCCGGCTGGTAGTTGGCCGGGTCGGGCGAGAAGTTGTACGAGAAGGCCTGCAGCTCACCGCCGAACGCGCGGATGTTGATGTCCATCGGGATGGACTCATAGAAGCGGCCGTAGTTCGCGAAGGCCTTGCTGCGGCCGTTGCGCATCACGTCCCAGATGATGCCGACGCGCGGAGCGTAGTTGTCATCGAGCTTGAGAGCGGTGGCCGCGAAACGGTCACCGAGCTCCTGCTGCTCCCAGCGGAAGCCGGCGTTGAGGGTGAGGTACGGCGTGATCTTCCAGCTGTCCTGGATGAAGGCCGCGGTGTTGGTGGTCTCGGGAGTCGACTCGAGCGGGGTGTTGATGGTCCACGTGGCCGGATTGTCGATGTCGAAGCCGGGCGCCGTATCGTCGATGTAATAACGATGGCGGTAGTAGATGCCGTTCGGGTTGCTCGCGGTGACGAGGTTGGCGTTGCTGCGGATGTAGATGCGCTGGCCGGCGCCGCCGTTCCAGGAGGCGTTGTAGGCCGAGAGCTCTTCCTGGTCCGCACCGATCTTGAGCTCGTGACGACCGAGGTAGCGGGTCACGTCGAGCTTGATCACGTCGCGATCGAACTCCTGATCCTGGTGGAAGCCGAAGCCGCCGGAGGTCGGGAGGGTCGACTGCGTCTGGTCGATGTAGTTCGGGATGCTCTTGCCGGGGCCGGTGATGAAGGTCTCTTCGTGGTGCGTACCGGCGGTCGCGTTGACGAGCCAGTTCGTGCCGAAGATGCCCGAGTAGCGGAGGATGGCGTCATTGCCACCCGTGTCGGCGGCGCCCTCGTAGGTGCTGGGCGGGCCGGAAATGGCGAGGAAGGTACCGATGGCGCCTTCGGTGGTCGACGGGTCGCCGAGCATCGAGAGCGTCACGTTCTGTCCCGGGGTGGCCTGCCACGTCAGCTTGCCGGCGTAGAGGTCGCGGGTGATGTCTTCGTCGAGGACCGTGCCCGGCGTCGGGGTGCCCGGGGCGCCGTTGAGGTCACGAATGATGCTGTAGGTGTCGGTTTCGTTCACGCGGTTGTACGCGCCGAAGAACCAGAGGCGGTCCTTGACGATGTAGCCACCGACGTTCACGCCGAAGTCCATTTCGCTGTCGACGTCCGTGACGGTCGTCG
This sequence comes from Thermoanaerobaculia bacterium, assembly GCA_036261885.1. Classification (GTDB taxonomy): domain Bacteria; phylum Acidobacteriota; class Thermoanaerobaculia; order Gp7-AA8; family Gp7-AA8; genus QHVT01. The sequence continues at coordinate 94,866 of DATAJY010000006.1, forward strand.
TCGTGGTCGGACGGTCCGCGGCGGTCGAGTTGTCGCTCTGGAGGCCGCCGCCGGCGCCGTACGCGAAGACGTCGCCCTTGAATTCGTTGCCACCCGACTTGGTGATGGCGTTGACGACACCACCGGTCACGCGGCCGTACTCGGCCGGCAGACCGCCGGTGATGACCTGGACTTCCTGGATGAAGTCGAAGTTGAGCGTCTTGGCGGCAGTGCCGAGCTCGACGCCCGTGGTGTTGAGACCGTCGATGATGTACTGGTTCTCGGCGCCGGTGGAGCCGTAAACCGTCGTACCGGCGGCGTCGTTCGACGTGCCCGGCGCGACCTGCGCAACCGCGTAGAAGTCACGCGCGAGCGGCAGCGACTCGATCGTCTCGGCCGTCACGTTCGCACCGGTGGTGGTGGAGGTGACGTCGACGACCGGCGCATCCGCCGTAACGGTGATCACGTCCGTGACGCTGGCCTGGCTCATCGCCAGTTCGAGCGTGACGGTGCGGTTGAGACCGACGTTGATGTTGTTCTGCGAAAGCGGCGCATAGCCGCTCAGATTCGCCGTCAGGCTGTAGTTGCCGGGAGGCAGCAGCGAGAAACGGAACTCACCGTTGGCGTCAGTAACGGCGACTTTCGTTCCCTGCTGAGCCGGCGACTTCAGCTCGACAGTGACTCCGGGCACAGCGCCCGTGCTATCGGTGACACGGCCGACGACCGCACCAGTGGTGCTCGTCTGCGCCATGGCTGCTGATGCGACTACGAGCATCAGAAGCAAAAGGGGCAGAAACCTTCTTGTCATCCTTTTCTCCTTTTGTTGAAACCGGGGGTTGGCACACTCTTCGTCGCGTTCCCAGGGACGCCTTCCTCGAAAACGCGTTCAGAGATTTACTTCCAAAACTGTCATTACGCGCAAACCGTCGCTTCGTTCCCTTGGGAGCAACGCGTCTGCCGCGGCGGCGCGCATTTTCACATCGATACGAAGTGCTTGCAGTGACAAGACTTACACAACCAAACGATCCGGAAGCTTGAACCTCTCATTCAAACTTTTGGACCGCGACATTCAGCCGATTGGCGCAGGAAAGCCTTACAAAGGGATATTACCGTGCTTTTTCGGCGGATTTCGATCTCTCTTGTTCCGCAGCATCGCGAACGTGGTGATCAACTTTCGGCGCGTGAACCTCGGCTCGATGATCTCGTCGATGTACCCACGCTCCGCCGCGATGTACGGATTCGCGAACTTCTCCTTGTACTCCGTTACCTTCGCGTTACGGTCCTCCGCTCCGCGATACAGAATGTTCACGGCTCCCTCCGCACCCATCACCGCAATCTCCGCCGTCGGGTACGCGAAGTTCATGTCCGCGCGAATGTGCTTCGAGTTCATCACGCAATACGCGCCGCCGTACGCCTTGCGCGTAATGACCGTGACTTTCGGCACCGTCGCCTCGGCCAGCGCATAGAGCAGCTTCGCGCCGTGAATGATGATCCCGCCGTACTCCTGCCCGGTCCCGGGCAGAAATCCCGGAACGTCTTCGAGCACCAGCAGCGGGATGTTGAACGAATCACAGAAACGAACGAAGCGCGCCCCTTTCCGCGATGCGTCGATGTCCAGCACGCCCGCCAGAAATGCAGGCTGATTGGCGACCACGCCGATCGACTGTCCATTCAGGCGAATGAAGCCGACGACGATATTGCGCGCGTAATGCTGATGCACTTCCAGGAAGTGCTCTTCATCGGCGATGGTCTTGATCAGCTCACGCATTTCATACGGCTGATTCGGATTCTCGGGGATGAATGAATCGAGCGCGTGATCGACGCGATTGATGTCGTCGTTCGTCGCCACGCGCGGCGCTTCCTCCATGTTGTTGGAGGGCACGTACGACAACAGCTCGCGAATGAGCGCGAGACAGTCTTCGTCGGATTCGGCAGCGAAATGCGCGACGCCGGAGACCTGATTGTGCGTCTCCGCGCCGCCGAGCTTTTCCTTCGTCACTTCCTCGTGCGTCACCGTTTTGATGACGTCGGGGCCGGTGACGAACATGTAGCTCGTCTTCTTGACCATCAGAATGAAATCGGTGATGGCGGGCGAATACACGGCACCGCCGGCGCACGGTCCCATGATCGCGGAGATCTGCGGGACCACGCCGGAGGCGAGCGTATTGCGCAGGAAAATATCGGCGTACCCGCCGAGGGAAACGACGCCCTCCTGAATGCGCGCGCCGCCGGAGTCATTGAGACCGACCACCGGCGCGCCGTTCTTCACCGCGAGATCCATGATCTTCACGATCTTCGCGGCGTGCGTTTCGGAGAGCGATCCGCCGAAGACGGTGAAGTCCTGGGCAAAGGCATAGACGAGGCGTCCCTGCACGGTGCCGTAGCCGGTGACGACGCCGTCGCCCGGCACGCGCTGCCTGTCCATGCCGAAATCGTTCGAGCGATGCACGACCAGTTGATCGAGCTCCTGGAATGAGCCGGGATCGAAAAGGAGCGCGATGCGCTCGCGCGCGGTGAGCTTGCCGTCGTTGTGCTGGCGATCGATGCGCGGCTGGCCGCCACCGAGCTCGCTCTGTCGTTTGCGCCGTTCGAGTTCTTCGAGGTTCTGCTGGAGCGACATGCCGTTCGACGTTCTGCTACAACGTCACTCTCCGTTCCGCCGCAATGCGGCGCATCTCGTCGGCCACCTGCTGTTCGGTCGCGCGCGGACCGAGCTTCTGCCGCGCGGCCTGCTCGATCGATTCGACCGCGGTGAAGTTCTCTTCGAGCGCTTTCGCGACGATGAGAATGGCCGCTTCCGCATCGCGGAACTCGACCATTCCTCGGTCTTCGAGTCGATTCACGATCGCGCGGGCCAAGAACTCGACGGGGGCGCCGGTGGTGCTCAAGTCGGGCGCATTAAAGCATCAACTCCGCGCCGAAGGAACCTGCTCCGTACGGATACCAGATGCGCTCGCTCGAAACGGCATCGATGCGATGGAGCCGCACGCGGGACGGGTAGACGCGCGCGCCGTCACGAATCAGCACCGGCAAAACGAGTGAGCGGATCGGCCCCAGCAACGCCACGGCGAGGGGGCGATCGCGCTCGATTTCGGTGACGTCGCACTCGAGCCGGAGGTCGAACGGCGCACGCACCGGACGGACGCGATAGCTCGGGCGATAGAAGTGGACGGAGGTTTCGCCGACGCGATTTCCATACGCGTCTATCGCTCCCGCGCTCTGCACGAGCCGCACGTTCGGCGGGGCGACGTCGAAGAGCAGCGGCAGCAGCGCGGCCGTGACGTTCGGCGCCAGACGCAGACGCGGCGGCGGTTCGCGTTCGTCGTGAGTCGCACGTGCAAGCGCGTCGGCGATCGGCGCAACGTCTTCCTCGCGATCGATCAGCACCCGCAACGCTCCGCGCGTGAGGGCGATGTGCACGCGATGCGTCTCCTCGGTCCAGCGCGCCTCGCCATACTCATGCTCGGCGATGCCGTGCGTGACGATGCGGCGTTCGACGCGAATCTCCGGATCGAAGGTCCACGCGCGGGGCGGAAGATCCTCTGCCATCGCGAACGCGCCACGCTCCGCGACAGAATCGTCGCGCAAGGGGCCGCACTCGAAAAAGTCGCCCTCCTCGCGCGCCCAGCCGTTTTCACTCACGCGAATGAGCGTGCCGTTTTCCCAGCGAACACTGCGGCCGCGCTTGCGATAGATCATGCGAACACCGTCAGCATCAGCGGCGCGAACGACGGCACGTACAGCTCCTGTCCCTCACGCGAACAGATCACGCCGGGATAGCGAATCGGCTCTCCTTCCGCACCCGCCAGCGCGCGCGCGATCTCGCCGCGCGTTTTCGCGAGCGTGAACGGCGGCAATCGTTGCGCGTTGGCGCCGTCGACGAGATCGGCCGCGGCGATGTGCAGCGTCACCGTTTCGGTCAGCGGCTCATAGGCACCGCCGTCGACGAGCAGCACGTCGATGCGTTGCCGCGGCACTTCGAGCGACGCGCCTCGCTGGCTGGCCACGAGTCGCTCCATCCGCTGCATCGGCACGTCGCGAAACGAGGCGCGCCGCATCGCCAGCGGCACGTCGACGTCGAGCCACGACGGCCAGGCGATCGCGGCATGCGCGTGCTCGAGCGGATGTCCGATCGCTTCATGCAGCAAGACGGCGGCACTGCCGTTGCGCCACACGAGCGGCAGCGCCTCGTCGACACGCGAGGCTTCGACCGGAATCGCCGCGATCGACTGCAGCAGTGCGGAATCGCGCGCGAAATGCGCGGGATCGGTGACGAGCGAGCAGTCCGCGTCGCGAAGCACGACGATCGTCGCAACGCTCTCGCGCGTGGCTTCGACGACGATCCTTCGATGCGGCGCGACGCATTGCACGCGTGCCTCGCTCATCGCGCGTTCGCAGGCTTCGACGAGCGCGTCGTCGCGCACGTCGGTCGCGAGAATCTCGGCGTCGTTTTGTGTGGCCTGACCGTGCGAGAGACGACGCTCCATGAGGCGGTCGTTCGACCACAGCTCTTCGAGCGTTGCGACGGCGTAGTGCGTCAATTCAGTTCGTACGAGAACTTCTTGCTCGCGGCTTCATAGCGGACCGTGAGCCGGTGCGAGCTGCCGGGCTCGAAACGAATCGCGGGCAGAGTGTGGTGTTCCTGCACGTTCGACGCGGGAATCGTCACCCATATCTGCACGTCCGCGTTCTTCGCGGGGAACGAATGCGTGACCGAGATCGCGCGCGGCGTGCGCGACGCGCGGCGCAGGAAGCGGGCCGGTTTTTCGATGAAGAGCTGCTCGTTGGCCACGATGTCGCCGCCGATGCGGACGACGATGCGGCCATCGGTGAAGGGATGCGCGAACGCGGTGGTGATCTCCGCCGGCTCCGCGGCCACGGTCGCCGTCGTGGCGGTGGTTGCGGTTTGCGAAGCCGTGTCGGTGACCGCGGTCTGCGACGGCCTCCGCTGCTGGCGCGCGGTGCGCGCGGCCTGCGCCTTCTGATCCTCGGCTTGTGCGAGCTTCAGGTACTCCGCGGTCTGCATCGAGTTCGGATTCAGGTTGAACGCCTCCTGAAACACGACCACGGCATCGCTCCACTTTTTCTGGTTGTAGAGCGCGAGACCTTCCTGGAACTTCGCTTCCGCGGCGGCCGCCTGCTGCTTGCTGACGACCTCCTGCTGCCGCATCGCATTCAGCTTCTCCATCATCGTCGTGACGTACGGCGATTTCGGATTCAGCCGCTGCAGCTCGGCAAACTTTGCGTAGGCATCGGTGACGCGTCCCTGCCGCAGAAGAATGTTCCCCTCTTCCCGCAGCTGTCGTTCCTTCTGGGCGCGCGCGGCCGCGGCATTGTCGACCTTCGGAACCGGCGTGTATCTGCTGCGAATGACGGCTACCGCGGCAATCAGTCCGAGGACGAGCAGCGCGACGATGGCGATGAACAGTGGCGGAGCGATGCGGCGTTTGAAGACCGGACCGGCCGGCGGCTTCGGTGCTTTCGGCGCCGCTGCCGGAGCGGCGGCGGCTGCCGGCTTTCCTGAAACGGGCCGCGTGCCTGCCTCGCCCTGCACGGCATCGACGGCCTGCGGGAACGGCACTTCGAGTGTCGGAGTCGGAGTGGCGGCGACCGTCGCTTTGTCGGTCCGCGTCACGATCGTTTCTTCGGCGAGCATCGGATCGAGCGGCCGTACCGGACGCTCGCCGCGCGCGACCGCGCGCAATGCGGCGGCCATGTCGCGCGCGCGCTGATAGCGCTTGGCCGGATCTTTGGCGAGGCAGTTGGCCACGACGTCCGCGAATCCTTCCGGAATCTGCGGATTGATCTCGTGCAGCGGCGGGAACGGCTCGTGGACGATCTTGTACGAGATCGACGTCAGCGAGTCGCCGCCGAATGGCTTGCGGCGCGTGAGGCACTCGTACAGACAGATGCCGAGCGAGAAGATGTCGGTGCGTCCGTCGACCGGCGCCCCTTTGATCTGCTCGGGCGCCATGTAATTCGGCGTGCCGAGGAACTGGCCGGTGGTGGTGAGATTCGAAACGCCGGACGCGATCTTGGCGATGCCGAAGTCGGTGATCTTCGCGCGGTAGCCTTCGATGAGGATGATGTTCGCCGGCTTCACGTCGCGATGAACGATCCCTTTCGAATGCGCGAAGTCGAGCGCCTCGGCGACCTGCGCGACGATGTCCGCGATCTGATCGAACGAAAGCGCGCGACCCTGCGCCATCACTTCTTTCAGATTGTTCCCTTCGACGTACTCCATGGCGATGAAGGAGACGCCGCTCGTGTCGTCCTGACCGATGTCGTGGACGGTGACGATGGCCGGGTGATTGAGGATGCCCGCCGCCTGCGCCTCGCGAATGAAGCGCTGCTGGAACTCTTTCGTTTCGTCGTCGTCCGCGTGGGCCACGGCGCGGATCGTTTTGAGCGCGACCAGCCTGCCGATGAGCGGATCCTTGGCAAGGTAGACGATTCCCATCGCCCCTTTGCCGAGCTCGCGAACGACTTCGTAGCGTCCGAGCTTCAAGGCTGGTTTTTCTCCCGCGACATCAGCGGCCAATGATAACCCCGCCGTTCCGGCCGGCCGTGCTGCCAGGCACAGCCTCCTTCAGGAGTGAGACTCGGTCGTTCTTCTCTCTCGTTCTCATCGGCTCGTCTGCGAAGACGCTCTCTGATCCGTGCGACGCGCGCTACCGCGCCCCGCGGTTACTTCATCTATGATGTCACGCCTGATTTCAAATCCCCTTACGGAGTCGAGCTCATGAAGGTTTATTCGGGTTCGGAGATACGCAACGTCGCGGTCGTCGGACACAACGACACGGGCAAGACCACGCTCGTGTCCCAATTGCTTTTCAACGCCGGCGCTCAGACACGAATGGGGCGCGTCGAGGATGGGTCGACCGTGACCGACTTCGATGCGGACGAGATCGAGCGCAAACACTCCATCTCGGCCGCCGTTGCCTACGCGGAGTGGAAAGACACGAAGATCAATCTGCTCGATACGCCGGGCTTCGGGATCTTCATCATGGAAGCGAAGGGGGCGATGCGTGTCGCCGATTCGGCGGCCATCGTCGTCAGCGGCGTCACCGGCGTCGAGGTCACGACCGAGAAGGTCTGGAAATTCGCCGAGGAGTTCGCGCTGCCCCGCCTGATCATCGTCAACAAGCTCGATCGGGAGCGCGCCTCGTTCTCGCGCACGCTCGACGCGCTGCAGAAAAAGTTCGGCAAGAACGTCGTGCCGATTCAACTCCCGATCGGTGAAGAGAAGAACTTCACCGGCGTCATCGATCTCGTGGCCATGAAGGCCTTCCTCTACCACGCTGACGGGTCTGGCAAGTTCGACGCCACCGACATCCCGGCGGAGTTGAAGGCGGAAGCCGACGACTACCGCGAAAAGCTGATCGAGAAGGTCGCCGAAGGGGACGACACACTCATGGAGCGCTTCTTCGAGCAGGGCGGTCTCTCGCAGGAAGAGCTGCTCGATGGATTGAAGCGCGAAGTCGCGCATCACCAGATTTATCCGGTGCTCTGCACCTCCGCCTCGCACAACATCGGCGGACATCCGATTCTCGATGCATTCGTTTCGCTGCTCCCGTCGCCGGAAGAAGTGAAGACCATCGAAGGAAAGAATCCGAAAGGCGAGAGCGTCACGTTCGATCGGCGGCCGGAGGCTTTCCCGGGCGCGATCGTATTCAAGACGTTCTCCGATCCCTTCTCCGGCCGCGTCTCGCTGTTCCGCGTTTACTCCGGAACCGTGAAGTCCGACACGCCGCTGTGGAACACGTCGCGCGAGCACGAGGAGCGCATCGGCAAGCTGCAGCTGCTGCAGGGGAAGACGCAGGTGCCGGTACCGGAACTGCGCGCCGGCGACATCGGCGCCGTGGCGAAACTGAAAGACACCTACACCGGCGACACGATCGCGGCGAAGGATCATCAGATCGTCTTCACGCACATCAGCTATCCCGAGGCGGCGATCGCGTTCGCGGTGGAACCGAAAGCGCGCGGCGATGAAGACAAGCTCGGCGCGGCGGTGCATCGCATCATCGAAGAAGATCCGACCATCAAGTTCGCGCGCGACGAACAGACCAAAGAGTTCCTCATCAGCGGCCAGGGACAGCTCCACGTCGAGATCGTCGTGGCCAAGCTGAAGAAGAAGTACAACGTCGACGTCGTGCTGCATCCGCCGAAGGTTCCGTATCGCGAGACCATCACCCGTCCCGCCGATGCGCACGGCCGCCACAAGAAGCAGTCGGGCGGCCACGGCCAGTTCGCCGACTGCAAGATCACGGTCGAGCCGCTGCCGCGCGGCGCAGACTTCGAGTTCGTCGACGAGATCTTCGGCGGCTCGATTCCCCGCCAGTACATTCCGGCGGTCGAAAAAGGGATTCAGGATGCGCGCGTGAAGGGGTACCTCGCGGGCTTCCCGATGGTCGACTTCCGCGTGCGCCTCAAAGACGGGCAGTACCACGACGTCGACTCATCCGAAATGGCGTTCAAGATCGCCGGCTCGCTCGCGTATCAGGAAGCGATGGAGAAGGCGCGTCCGACGCTGCTCGAGCCGATCATGCACGTCGACATCACCGCACCGAGCGAATACATCGGCGACATCATGGGCGATCTCAACTCACGCCGCGGCCGCGTCGAAGGCGTCGATGCCGAGGAAGAGACGCAGGTGGTCAAGGCGCGCGTGCCGCTCTCCGAGATGCTGACGTACGGCTCGACGCTCCGCTCGATCACCCAGGGCCGCGGCTCGTTCCACATGGAGTACTCGCATTACGAGGAAGTGCCCCGCGGCCTCCAGGAAAAGATCATCGTCGAGTCGAAGAAGGGGAACGAAGGACAAGCCGCCGCACACCACTAGCTTGTTGGTGATTCGAACGTGCGGTGCTGCAGTTGTTTGTTTTCGGTTGTGCGAGTGATGAGTGATGAGGTTCGACAGGTGTTGTGAGTTGAACGCTCACAGCAAGAAGAAACGGCGGCCCCAGGGCCGCCGTTTTCATTTAGCAATGAACAGCCAATGAAGAAACGCCTTACAACTTCGCGGAAATCCTCGCGATCTCCTGCTTGGCGTCGTCGGTGGCGGTGATGATGTACTGGCTCTGCGTTCCGTTCGGGGCAACGATGCGGACGGTGTAGCTGCCGGGCTGTGCGAACTCGTAGACCTCGTCCATGGTGTTGAACTGATTCACGTGACCGACCTGCACGTCGTTCACGAAGACCATCGATTCCTCAGGCAATACGTTCAGCACCATGCCGCGCCGCGCCCAGATGCGGACGACCGATTGCACGCCGCCAGGACCGCCGGTGATGACCGCGCGGGAACGTCCTTCGACCGGCTCGTTGGCGGCCGGCGTGGTGTCGCCTTCTTCGCCGTGCAGCACGAGCGAGGCGCCCGCACCCGGTTCGCCCGGAGGCGCGGGCGTGGAGCCACGTTCGCGACGCTCCTTCACCGCGCCGCCGAGCGGCGCATCCGTTCGGTAGCGCAACCCGGTGAAGACCGCGAAGGCGGCGATGGTCACGAGAATCGCGCCGATGAGAATCGGCACCCACCGCGGCATGCTCATCGGCTCGTCGCGATGATGCTCGTGATCGTGATCGTGTTCGTGCGCGGGTTCGTGCGCGTGTTCGTGCGCGCGATCGGGCTCGTGATTCGCGGGCGGTGTCCCGCCCGGTGTACCGCTAGACTCCGTCATCGTTCTCCGCGCGCGCATTCTCATCGATGAGCGCGGGCCCCTCATCGGTCACGAGCGTCTCCTCGTCATCGTCGAGCTGCTCGGCCTGCCGGTTGCGCTGCGCGAGCAGTTCATGCGCGCGCGCCTCGTCCTCGGCGCCGACGTAGATGCGGATGTCTCCCATCGTGCCGAAGTTGATCGGCTCCATGCCGAACTTCACGTTCTCGATCTGCGCCGTAATGCCCTCGGCCTCGAGGAAGCCGTGCAACAACGTCGCCTCGTCTTCCGTGCCGGTGCTGGCGATCTCGACCCAGGTCGTTCCATTCTCCGCCGGTACTGTATTCACGTCGTCCGGGTATTCCTGTCTCGAGTCAGCCATTCACGTCTCCTTGAGGATTCAGAGTAATACGGCCGCGGTCAGCGTCACGAGCGGCCGTCATCCTCCCTACCTTTGCATAGAACAGACCGCTTTCGCGCAGGCGCGCTTCGAGCGCCTCTGCCTTTTCCGAACCTACCGCGATGAGGAGGCCGCCGGACGTCTGCGCGTCACACATCAATGTGAACTCCACTTCCGGAACGTTCAAGTGCACGCGATTGCGGAAGCTGTTCGCGTTGCGCATCGTCCCTTCCGGACGGAATCCGCGGGCGAGCTCTTCGCGCGCGCCGGCGAGCACCGGAACCGCGGACACCTCGATCTCGGCGGTGAGCCGCGCTCCTTCACACATCTCGAGCAGATGGCCGATCAATCCGTAGCCGGTGACGTCAGTCGCGGCGTTGACGCCGATCTCCGCCATCACGCGTGCGGCATCGCGATTGAGCGTCGTCATCCAGCGAATCGCGTCGTCGAGCGGCGGCTTCTTGTGGAACAGCTTCTTCGCGCGGTTGGCGCTGACGAGAATGCCGTTGCCGATCGGTTTGGTGAGAAACAGCACATCGCCTTCGCGCGCCGTCGAGTTGCGCACGAGCTTGTCGACGCCGACCACACCGGTGACGACGAGCCCGTACTTCGGCACGTCGTCGATGATGGTGTGTCCGCCGGCGACGAAGAAGCCTGCTTCGCGCGCTTTCTCCGCACCACCGCGCAGGATTTCCTCGAGCACTTCGAGCGGAAGTTTGTCGGTCGGAAATCCGGCGATCGCCAGGCCGAGAATCGGCGTCGCGCCCATCGCGTAGATGTCGGAGATCGCGTTTGCGGCGGCGATCTGGCCGAACAGATAGGGATCGTCGACGATGGGCGTGAAGAAATCGACCGTCTGCGCGATCGCGACGTCGCCGGCGATGCGAATCACCGCCGCGTCGTCGCTGGTCGACGTTCCGACAAGAAGATCCCCAACCCCTTCGGATGAGGGGAGCTTCGCCAGGATCGAACGCAGGTCATCCTGACCCAGCTTGCAGGCTCAGCCACCTGTCGTCGCGAACGACGACAGTGGTGGATGGCGGCGCAGGGAGTGCTTCACGGACGGAGTGTATCGGAGCCGGCGATGACGCGGTCATCCCGCATCCGCGGTGCCGCTTCAGTTCGGAGCGTCTTCCTGCCCCAGCACGGCGGTCCTCGCGTTCGTCACGGCGTCGAGAACCTCCTGATAGAGCTCGTACTTCGTTTCTTCCGTGAGCACGACGTCGCGGTTGACGATCTCCGCGATCTGCGCGGCGTAGTGAGACGGAGGCGGAAGGCGTTCGCCCGATTCGTGGAGTTGTCTGAAGCCGAGGGTGAGCTCTTCCTCGAGGCGGATGCGGAACGTGCCGTCGAAAATGTCCTGTTCGAGAGTGGTCGGATCGATGTTCATCGGGCGGTGTAGGTCGCTTTCACGGTCGCGCCGTCGCGCGTGACTTTGGCGGCGACGTTGCGGTTTTTCAAAAATGCTTCGTAGGCCGAAGCAAATGCGGTGGCGCGCTCGGGAGACTCCCAGGCCGTGTCGATGGCGACGCGGCCGTCGCGATAGATCAGCGCGCGATCGCCGACCCAGCCGCGCGCGTTGTCGGCGCCGACGAGAAAGCGCCAGTGAAACTCGCCGAGGTGCTCGGCGGCGATGGCGTCGGCCGGCTTCTTCGGATCGAACGGTTTCGCCGGCGTCTTCGCCGCCACGCGCGCGAAGTAGTCATCGGGATGCAGGATCTCGCGCGTGCTGTGCGGCGGATTCGCATGCACCGCATCGATGGCTTTCCAGCCGCCTTTGCGATACGCCGCGATCACGAACTTCAGCCCTTCGAGATACGGAAACTTCAGCATCTCGCCGAAATACTTCGGCGTCGACGGATCGATCATCTGCTCCGACATCGCCGCATTCGTGATCATGCCGAGCATGGCGTCGTCCTTGACCACTTCGCTGAGCTCGATGCCCGACTTCTGCAGCATGTGCGCGACCATCACCAGCACCGCTTCGCCTTCGAGCACCGCGTGATAGGCCATGTTCGCGTCGGTATCGCGCATCAGCTCTTTCTCCCGCTTCGAAAGAGCGAAGACCTGATCCTGCAGCGCGTGCGTGAGCTCGTGCACCATCACCGTCTCCTCGAGCGTTTTCGGATCGACGAGCTTCGCTGCCTCGGGCGGCAGATCGGGGAGCTGCCTGATCGAGTAATACGTGTGCGAATGCGGGTCGTAGAACGCGAGCACCTGCGACTCGTACAAGGTGAAGAGCTTCGGCAGGATCTCTTTCGTCGGCGTGTCGACGAGCTGCAGCGCGCGGAGAATGTTGCCCCAGTCTTCGAGCGAATACGGCGTGCCGCGGACCATCTGCTCCTCGAGGTGCTTGCGCAGCTCGGAGCGATCGATGGTCACGTTCTTCACTTCGCCCGTGAATTCGCGGCCGCGAATCTCTTCCACCGCTTTGATTCCGGGATCGAGCTGCGAGGCGTCGGCGCAGGCCGACCCGGCCACGGCAACGACGAGCAGAAGTAGTGAGCGCAGGCGGCGGACCGTGGTCATGGGATAGCGGAACGAGCCGTTCGCGACAGTGATTCCGATGTCTTCACACCTCTTTGTCGGCAGGGCGACGCGGGTTGTGTAGAATGCGCGCGGTTCAGCGAATGGAGCGCGGCGAAAGCGAACGGGTCGAGATCACGATCAGCAGCCGCTTCGAGAACATCGAGCTGGTGCAGGTGATCGCGGAGCACCTCTGTGAAAACGCAGGGGTGGACGAGGACGGCTCGCATTGGATCGGCATGGCCGTTCGCGAAGCCGTCGCCAATGCGATCAAACACGGAAACAAGCTCGATGTGCGGAAGAAGGTCAACGCAACGTTCGAGCTCACCGGTTACGAGCTCGAGATCACCATCATCGACGAGGGCGAAGGCTTCGATCCGGCCCGCGTCAGCGATCCTCTGAATCCGCAGAACCTCATGAAAACCAGCGGCCGCGGCATCTTCTACATGAAGACATTCATGGACCAGGTCACCTACGCGTTTCATCCCGGCGGCGGCACGTCGCTGGTGATGACGAAGAACCTGCAGAAGGGCACCGGCATCGCCAGCACGAAATCTTGAGCACGCACCTTTCAAGTAAGGAGAATCGAGAAGATGAAAGCCACCACCCGCACCGTCGAAAATGTCGAGATCATCAGCCTGCAGGGGAAGATCACGATCGGCGCCGGTGACACGCAACTCCGCGAAGTGATCTCGAACGCAATCAATTCGGGAAAGACGAACGTCCTTCTCGATATGTCGGGCGTGACCACGATCGATTCGTCGGGAATCGGCGAGCTCGTCGGCTCGTACACGACCGTCACGAATCGTGGCGGCAAGCTCAAGCTGCTGCATCTGCCGGCCAAGCTGAACGAGCTGCTGCATGTCACCCAGCTCATCACCGTGTTCGAAGTCTACGAGAACGAACAGGAAGCGGTCGCCAGCTTCTGACGGAACGACGGGCGATCCTTCGCCCGTCGACTTCGCTGCATCAACGGACGGCGGGCCGCAGGCCCGCCGCTCCGCTTTTTAGCCGCGCCGTCTTCTGCGCGTCGTCGCATCCGCCGGAGGGGGCGCTGAGGTCGCGTCGGTAGCCCGTCCCATCCAGCGCATCGGAATCGCATTCGTGTAGACGGCCTCGTTGCGCTCCAGCCACACCGGAAAGACCTCGTCGGCACGCTTCGCATCGCCGGTCGCTTTCTGGGTCATCGCGATCAGATCCTCGAAGCCTTCGGTGTTGCCGAGGAAATTCACCTTGATTCGCAGATCGAGCGAAGGACGGAACTGCGGATTCGCACTCTGTTTCGGACCGATCCCCGCCACGCGCGCGCTGGTGTTGAACGTTTTCTTCTCGCCCGGCCCGATGGCGATGAGCCGCGGCAGCAGGGACGCACCCGGAACCTCCGAGCCGATGTTCACCGTCAGCGTGTTCGATTCGGCGTCGTACGTCGTCTCCGGAACGATGTCGGCGATGGCGATGATCTCTTTTCGATGGTTCGTCACTTCATACGTGATCGGCAGCGGCACGCCGGCGCGCATCTCTTCGCCGACCACTTCCGCATCGACGCGCACCGAGCTCTCCGTTCCGACGACGCGCCGCGGCGCGTCCATGTTCACCGGAGGAGCCGACGCACACCCGACGGCAGCGAGCAAAACGAACATCGGAACCACGCGCAAGCGCTTCATGAGGGCGTTCTCCTTGTACGAACGCCCCATTGTGCAGCGGTTTCGCCTGCACCAGCCGGTGACGGATCAGAAAGAACCGCGCGCATCCGCACCGGCACCACCGGCCTGACGCGCCGGCTCGAACTGCACCGGCAACGCGTTGAGGAAGATGGTGTCGTTGCATTCGAACCACTGTTCGAACTGCTCGTCGCTGAGACGCGCGCGACTCTGCGCCTGGATGAGCGGGAGGAACGGCGTGACCTCGCGCAGGACCGCGAGCTTGACCTGCACGAAGCGCGGTGAGGCCGCGAAGGTGCGGCGCGAGGCGGCGGCGGAGAGGTTCGGCGTCGCGGCGGTGCTGAAGGTTTTCTTCTCACCCGGTGCGATCAACACCATCACCGGCATCGTGCCGTCCGGCGGCACTTCGGAGCCGATCGTCAGCGTGACGGTGCGCGAGTCTTCGTCGTACGTCGCATCTGCCACGCGCGTGGCGACGGCGACGCTCCTGGTCGAGAAGTTCTGAATCTGCCAGGTCACGCCGATCGGCGAGCCGGGAGAAACGGTGTCCCGCACGAGCTGCGCGTCGACGCGCACGTCGCCTTCCCGGCCAAGAGCGCGGCGCGGGTCGTCCATGTCAATGCTCGCGGCACGTGCCGCGGCAGCGTGGAGCAGAACCATGGTGAAAAAGAGGGCGAGGAACAACTTCGAAGATTTCATTGGATCCTCCGCCGTCCAGGAGGTGCAACAGTGAACGATCTCGACGGGCCCAGTTCACTTCGGGATCGACCGTTCATCTCAGCAACGGCTGCTTGTCAAAGACTCGTTCGTTTCACGGCGAAGCGCGTTTCGCGGATCGCCGTCGAATGAGCCGAAGAGCCGAAAGTGTGCCAATTATTTGGAGGATGGTTGGCGCCTGGCGGTGAAACCACCAGGCACGTCGTCGCGGGACGGCCGGCAGTCTCCCGACAACCGCCCCGTCTCAGTCGATCTTCAGCACCGCGAGGAACGCTTCCTGCGGGATCTCGACTTTGCCGACGCGCTTCATTCGCTTCTTGCCCTCTTTCTGCTTCTCGAGCAACTTGCGTTTGCGCGTGATGTCGCCGCCGTAGCACTTGGCGAGCACGTTCTTGCGGAGCGCCTTCACCGTCTCGCGGGCCACGACGCGGTTGCCGATGGCCGCCTGCAGCGCCACCTCGAACATCTGCCGCGGAATGAACTCCTTCATCTTCTCGACCAGCATCTTCCCGCGTGCGAAGGCCTTGTCCTTGTGCACGATGAGCGAGAGCGCATCGAGCGGCTCGCCGTTGACGAGGATGTCCATCTTCACGAGATCGCTCTCGCGGTAGCCGATGAACTGATAGTCGAGCGAGGCGTAGCCGCGCGAGATCGATTTGAGCTTGTCGAAGAAGTCGAGGATGACCTCGTTGAGAGGCATCTCGTAAACGATCATCACGCGATTGGAAGAGACGTACTCCATCTTCTTCTGCACGCCGCGGCGATCGATCGCCAGCGCGAGAATCGGCCCGACGTATTCATCGGTCGTGAGGATCGTCACCTCGAAGAACGGCTCTTCGATCTTCGCGATCTTCGAGGGATCGGGCAGCTTCTGCGGGTTCTCGATCTCGACCACTTCGCCGTCGCTCAACGTCACGCGATAACGCGCGCCGGGGGCGGTCGTCAGGAGCTCGAGATTGAACTCGCGCTCGAGCCGCTCCTGAATGATCTCCATGTGCAGCAGGCCGAGGAATCCGCAGCGGAACCCGAAGCCGAGAGCGACGGAGTTCTCCGGCTCGTAGGAGAACGAGGCATCGTTCAGCTTGAGCTTCGCCACGGCATCGCGCAGGTTTTCGTAATCCTCCGTGATGATCGGGAAGAGTCCCGCGAACACCATCGGCTTCACTTCCTGGAAGCCCGGGAGCGGTTCCGGATTGGCCTTCGCCTCGGTGATCGTGTCGCCGATCTTCGCCTGCACGATGTCTTTCACGTTCGCGGAGATGAAGCCGACCTCGCCGACGCTCAGCGAGTCGATGGCCTTCGGCTTCGGCGTGAAGATGCCCATCTCCGTGATCTCGTACTCGCGGCCGGTGGACATGAACTTGATCTTCATGCCGCGCTTGAGCGTGCCGTCGATCATCCGCACCAGACAGACGACGCCGCGATACGGGTCGTACCAGGAGTCGAACAGCAGCCCACGCGGCGGCGCGTCGAAGTTGCCGACCGGCGCCGGGATGTGGGTGACGATTTTCTCGAGCGTCTCTTCGACGCCGATGCCGGCCTTCGCCGACGCGAGCACTGCATCGTGCGCGTCGAGACCGATCACGTTCTCGATCTGCTCGCGCACGCGCTCGGGATCGGCGGACGGCAGATCGACCTTGTTGATCACCGGCAGAATGGCCAGGTCGTTTTCGATGGCCAGGTAGCTGTTCGCCAGCGTCTGCGCCTCGACGCCCTGCGTCGCGTCAACCACCAGCACCGCCCCTTCGCACGCCGCCAGGCTGCGCGAGACTTCGTACGAGAAGTCGACGTGCCCGGGCGTGTCGATGAGATTGAACGTGTAGGTCTCACCGTCTTTCGCGAGATAGCGAAGCGTGACCGCGCGCGCCTTGATGGTGATGCCGCGCTCGCGCTCGAGATCCATGTCGTCGAGCATCTGCTCGTGCATCTCGCGCTGTTCGACGGCCCCGGTCCTCTGCAACAGACGATCGGAAAGCGTCGTCTTGCCGTGGTCGATGTGCGCGATGATCGAGAAATTTCGGATGAATTTCGGGTCTGGCATGCGGTCTAGCGGGCAATTAACACGAATGGACGGGATTGTCATCCCCGCCGGACGCGAAGAAGGCGATCGGCGCCCAGAACATGCAGGGCGTGACGCAGCGACGCATCGCGCAGCCAGCCGTCGACCATCGGATAAAAGTACGCCGTCACGGTGAGCCCGCCGAAGACCACGGCGAGCGCGGGAGCGATCCAGATCGAGCTCGTGATGAGGATGCTCAGAAAGACCATGACGCCGAGGCCGCGAAACAGCGCCATGTACGTGACGACCGGCCGCAATCCCTTCATCGCCTTTCGCGCAACGACGACCGCATCGCTGATGTTCGTTCGCAATTCCGCGAGCCGCAGCGTCAGTGCCTGCGGCACAGTCTCCAGCTGCAGGGCGGCGTTCTGCAGGTCGTCTTCCTTCGCGTTGAATTGCATCGCCAGGCGGATGCAGTAATCGGTGCGCGCCAGCAGATCGTTGAAGCGGAGGCGACAGATGATCACCGACAGGAAGAATGCGGAACAGACCAGAGTCTGCGCCGCGATCGCCGCGAGCAGCGGCGTCTCTTTCGCGATCTCCTGTGCGATGGCCATGGCCGAGTCGCCGGACAACGCCACCGTGGCTTCGAAGAGACGGACGACGTCCTGCACGAACGCGCGCGTGCCGTCGAGATTCACTTTCTCCGAGGCGGCGATGGTCACGAAGGAAGAGAACGCCAGCGCGCCGAAGAGTGCGCTTTCGAGCGTGTAAGTATCGACGCGCTGCTGCAGCGACGCGCGCTGCGCATCGAGATCGATGATCACCCGGTCGTTGGCGTCGCATTCCGACTCCGCCGTCGGGCGTGGCAGAGGAACCTGAATCAGTCGCGGGCTGGCGATGTAAACGAAGAAGAGATACAGCAGATAGCCGATCGTCACGAGGACCGTCACGGCAATGCGCAGCCATCGCCACGGCACACCTTCCGTGTAGACGTAAATCTGCGTGGCGCCGATCGTCAACGCGACGAAAACCATGAAGGCCGGCAGCGCGGTGAATTCCGGAGTGAGATCGACGTCACTCTGCAGCTGGTGTTTCTTCCGCAGCCGCGCATCCTGGATGAACGCGGCAAAGGCCACGAGCAGCGGAATCGCAACAATCTGCGCGCCCCAGGTCCATCCCGCTCCGACGTACCCCATGTTCGCAAAGCCGATCGTCATCCAGCGCAGGAGAAGATCGAGCGCGATCAGGAAGGGCCAGAAGCGAAGTCTCAGGTGAGGCGGCAGCGGTGTTTTGGAAGAGGTGGGTGCAGTCGGTTCGCTCATGTAACGGAGTGCACCGCGCGACGCATCTCCTACCGCCACTGATGTCCGCAGTCGAGGCAGACGCGCTGATTCAACACGAGATGGATGATGACGATCACGGCGAGCATGACGCCGGCCACGATCGCTGCATTGAGCTTGATGACGAGCACGGCCGGAATCGCCAGCGCGATCAGGACGACGTAGACGAGCCAGATGGTCGTTCCGCCACGGCGGACTTTCTCGGATTGGCAGTTGGGGCAGTTCATCGGCGCAATTGTGTCAGGCGATTGTGTCATCTGCGGCTCCGCACCACGTATGATCCCGCGCCATGGATCTCGGAATTCGTAATCGTGTGGCCATGGTGGCCGCGGCCTCGAAGGGACTGGGACGAGCGATGGCGGAAGCGCTCGCGGCGGAAGGGTGCCGCGTCTCGATCTGCTCGCGCTCGCTCGAATCGCTGCAGCCGGTCGTCGATGCAATCGGCGCGGAGCAGGCGCTGGCCGTCGCCTGTGATGTCTCGAACGCGGACGATCTGCGACGCTGGTACGACGCGACGATCGCGCGGTTCGGTCAGGTCGACATTCTGATCACGAATACCGGCGGCCCACCCGCGGCGCCGTTTCTCAAACTAAGCGAGGAGCAGTGGCGCAGCGGCATCGACTCGACGCTGATGAACGTCGTGCGTCTCTGCAATCTCGTGATTCCGGCGATGCAGGAGCGCAAGTGGGGACGCATTCTTCACCTCACCTCCTTCGTCGCGAAGCAGCCGGTGGAGTTGCTGACGGTGAGCTCGACGCTGCGCGCCGGAATCTCGGGACTGACCAAGACGCTCGCCGATCAGGTCGCGGCCGACGGCATCACCGTCAACGCGATTCTCCCCGGACACTTCCTCACCGATCGGCAGAAGCATCTCGCGGAGATTCGCGCGCAGGATCAGGGGATCACGCCGGAAGAGTACCTGCGCAAGTCGGAGGCGGTGATCCCGATGCAGCGTTACGGTCGCCCCGAGGAGCTCGCGAACGTAGCGGCGTTCCTCTGCAGTGAACGCGCGTCGTATGTCACCGGCACATCGATTCAGATCGATGGCGGTTTGTATCGCGGCACGTTCTGATCAGGCGTCTTTGCGCAGCCCGCGTGCGCGCCACGTGTAGGGAATCTGATCGGTGTCGTACGGCAGACGCCAGTGATCGGGATCGCCGTAGTCGTACGCGCGCGTCGGCAGGTTGACGACCAGCGCATCGGTGGTGCCGACGTTCTGCAGCCCGTGCCAGATGCCGGTCGGCAGCACGATGAAGGCGGGACGCGCATCGCCGGCGTGCAACTCGACCACGCGTCCGAACGTGCTGCTCTCTTCGCGGCCGTCGAAGAGCACGACCTTCAGATGGCCCTGATTCACGAACAGGCGATCGATCGCCTTCGTGTGGCAGCTCCACGCGCCGATCGCGCCGGGATAGAGGCGCGACTGATAAATGTGCACCACCGGCAGTCCGGAAGGGTCCCAGGCGGGGCGATACATCTCGGTGATGACGCCGTGATCGCGCGGCACGTGCAAAACTTCGCGCACGGCCACCCCTTCGATGCCGGCGGCGATCGCCTGCCACTCCGGCGTGACCAGCTGCTCGTCTTTCTTCGCGCCTGGCAACATCGCTTCATCCTCCGGGACTATTCAATGCCTTTGTAGCGCTGCCATGCCCGGACGCGGGCACCTTTACGTCGCCATACGAACGCGAGCCAGAGCGAGGGCTTCGTGAGCAGGCGCCGGGCGCGTTCTGCAAAGGCCGGCTTCTGTCTCGCGACGAACGACGCCAACTGTACCACCTCCAAATCGGGCTCCCGCCGAATGCGCTCCAGCCATTGCGCCTGTTCGTGAGAGGGACGCTCCCGATAGACGCGGCGCCGCCAGGAGGCCGGAAACTTGATCACCGTGAGCCGCGGCACGAGCTCCACCCGCGCTCCCGACGCTTCGACCCGGGCCCACAAATCCTCCTCGGGAGTGACGCGGAGCTCGCGGAAATCGCGCCACCCACCGGCCGCGAACACGACCTCGCGCCGATGCATCACCGACGAGGGCGGACGCCACCGCGCCGCCGCGATGGTGAGGTCTCGTCCCTCCGGCGGCACGAGCGCGACGAGCGTGTGCGCGAGCGCGGCGCCGCGCTCCAGCGCCGCCGCGAGCACTTCCAGATGATGCGGCAGCCAGAGATCGTCATGTCCGAGGTACGCGATCCATTCACCGCGCGCCTGGCGCAGCCCTTCGTTGTTCGGTCCGGACTGATGTCCGGTGCGCGGAACATCGATCCAGCGCACACGAGGATCCTCGATGCGCGCCACCACTTCCGCCGAGTCATCGGTGCAGCCGTCGCCGATCACGAGCAGTTCGAAAT
The DNA here is from genome assembly GCA_036261885.1 of Thermoanaerobaculia bacterium. Lineage (GTDB taxonomy): Bacteria > Acidobacteriota > Thermoanaerobaculia > Gp7-AA8 > Gp7-AA8 > QHVT01. Next base: position 115,486 of record DATAJY010000006.1, read on the forward strand.
CGGTGAACGTCTGCGCGAGCACGCTGCCGATCGAGTACGGCAGCACGCTGCTCCAGTTGAACGTCGGAATGATGACGGTGACGCGCGGCATGCCGTCAGTCCCAGCTCGCTCCGTTCATCTGCGCGATCACCTTCGCCACTTCGATGTAATCGGCGTCGTCGCCGAGCTGATGCAGCGCGCCGCTGAAGAGATGCTGCGTGAGCGCGAGCATCGGCGTCGAAGCATGCTGCTGATGCGACAGCGATGCGGCGATGCGAATGTCCTTGTCGTGATGGAGCAGCTTGAACACGAGCGGCCACTTGCCGTCGCGCAACCGCATCGGCAGCAGATTCTCCGACGCGTTCGAACGGCCGCTGCCGGCGTTCGTCACCTCGAGCGCGGTCTTCATGTCGATGCCGTACTGCTTCGCGAGCAGCATGCATTCGGAGGTGATCCAGACGGTCGCGCCCATAATCGTGTTGGTCAGCACTTTGATGGCGTGGCCGGAGCCGACCGGTCCGACGTGGATGAGCGTCCTGCCGTTGATGCGCAGCACTTCCTTCGCGCGCTCGACGTTCTCCGCGGTGCCGCCCATCATGATCGTGAGCGTGGCGTTCTCCGCGCCGACGACGGCACCGGTGACCGGCGCATCGACGAACTCGATGCCATGCGTGTGGAGCTGCTTCGCGGTCGCGCGGCTGACGTTCGGATCGCCGCTGGTGGCATCGATCCAGAGCGTTCCGCTGCGCAGGTGCGGCCACAGCGCGTCGACGATCTCGTCGACTTCGGACGAGGTGGGGAGCATGGTGATGATGATCTCGGCCGACGCGCATTCGGCGAGCTCGATGGCGAGCTTCGTTCCGTGTTCGCGCGCGTGGCGCTCTGCTTTCTCGCGGGTGCGATTCCACACCAGCACGTCGTGTTCTATGGCCAGGTGACGCGCCATCGGGAAGCCCATGGCGCCGAGTCCGATGAAGGCTACTTTCATGGCCTCACGATATCCTGTCCGTCATGACCTTCGATGAAACGTTCCAGTCCGCGTACGGCTTCAACGAGCCCGCGATCGAGATCGGCCATGTGCTGCGCGAAGGCAGCGCCACCGGCGCGTTGCCGGTGCGCGTGCCGCTGCGCATGATGAACCGCCACGGCATGATCGCCGGCTCCACCGGCACCGGAAAAACGCGCACGCTGCAGCTCTTCGCCGAGTCGCTCTCCCGCGCCGGCGTCCCGGTATTTCTCGCCGATGTGAAAGGCGATCTGGCCGGAATGTGCGTGGCCGGTCCGGCCAGCGATCGTCTCACCCAGCGCGCCGCCGCGGTCGGCCGCACGTTCACGCCGGAAGCGTTCCCGGTCGAGTTCTTCAGCCTCACCGGCAGCAAAGGCATTCAGCTGCGGGCGAGCGTCTCGTCCTTCGGACCGGTGCTCCTCGGCAAGGTGCTCGACCTCACCGACGTGCAGCAGAGCGTCCTGGCGATGGTCTTCAAATACTGCGACGACCGCAAAATGCCGCTGCTCGATTTCGAAGATCTGCGCAGCGTGCTCACCTACCTCTCCGACGAAGGAAAGGAAGAGCTGAAGCAGTACGGTGCGATGTCGAGTGCGACGGTCGGCGTGCTCGTGCGCAAAACCGTGGAGCTCGAACAGCAGGGCGCCGCGAAGTTCTTCGGCGAGCCGGAACTCGACATCAAAGACGTGCTCCGCACCGATGCGAGCGGCCGCGGCATCGTGAACATCCTCTCGCTCGCCGACGTCCAGGACAAGCCGCGTCTTTACTCGACGTTCCTGATGTGGCTCCTCGGACAGTTCTATTACAAGATGCCGGAAGTCGGCGACGCCGACAAACCGAAGCTCGTCTTCTTCTTCGACGAGGCGCATCAGCTCTTCGACGACGCATCCTCCGCGCTCGTCGAGCACATCGAACAGGTGGCGCGGCTGATCCGCTCGAAAGGCATCGGCGTCTTCTTCATCACGCAGACGCCGAAAGACGTCGACGAAGACGTGCTCGCGCAACTCGGAAACCGCGTGCAACACGCCATCCGCGCGTTCACCGCGAAAGACGCGAAGAACATCAAGGCGACGGCGCAGACGTTTCCGGAAAGCGATTTCGTCGACATCCCGAAATCGCTCACCTCCCTCGGCATCGGCGAAGCGCTCGTGACCGTGCTCGATCCGAAAGGTGTTCCGACGGCCGTCGCGGCGACGCAGATCGCGGCGCCGTGTTCGTCGATGAGCGCCATCGACGACGCCACGTACGCGCGCGTCATCGGCAGCTCACCGCTCGCGGCGAAGTACGCGAATGCGATCAATCGCGAGAGCGCGCACGAGATCCTGCAGCGCAAGCTCGAAGCGGCGGCCGAAGTCGAAGAACCGGCGCCGCAGCAGCAACCGCGGGGCGACGACTTCGGCTGGCAGCAGCAGTCCGATGATTTCGACTGGCGCGGCGCGAAGAAGGCGCCGGCACGACGACGCACCGCGGCGCGGCCGCGGCAATCGGCAGTCGAGCGTACGGTGCAGAACGTTGCCCGGCAGGCGACGCGCAGCGTGATTCACGAAGTGGCGCGAGGAATCTTCGGCATCCTCAAAGGGCGCTGAGAAAAACGAAAAAGGCGGGCAAATTGCCCGCCTTTTTTCGTTTCCGTTGAGGGGTTGATCGAGACCCTCCGGCCCGCGTTGCAGAGAGAGAGAGGTAGCTTCAGCAATTTCCCACGGAGGCACGCCCATTCGCCCGCTCTTCCGTGGTTGGGTCCGAGGTGGGCGCGAAGCTGAAGGGTCTCGATCAACAACTCAAAGAACTGTGCAGAAAAACAAAAAGGGGCTCTACGCCCCTTTGTTGCCGTTTTCCGGCTCGGTTTCTAACCCGCGGAGAATCTATACCACGATCGGAACCCCGACCGTGAGCCAGATCACAAAAATTTACGTCCGCGCTTTGTACCAGTCGGCATTGATCGCTTCGAAGTGCTTCCAGTTGTCCGGGAGCAGATCGGCCGGGAAGATCGCCTGCACGGGGCAGGCCGGCTCGCATGCGCCACAGTCGATGCAGACTTCCGGATCGATGTAGAGCATCTCGTAACTCCCGAAGTCCGCTTCATCCTTGCGGGGATGGATGCAGTCTACCGGGCAGACATCGACGCACGCCGTATCTTTCGTGTTGATGCAGGGTTCGGCGATCACATAAGCCATTTCGGACGATTCCTCCGGACCACGAAGTGGGGTGAATTGTACGTCAATGCACCGAGACGTCAGACGTGCGCGATGTCACTGCTCGTTCCAGCGCTTGATGGATTCGATCACGTAGTCGTTGCCCATGAACGACACCACGTCGCCGGACGCGTGGCCCATCAGCTTCTTGGCCACGTCGGATTGATTGGAGTAGATGCCGTGCTCCGGATCCGATTCCCATGGCCCGAGGATCGTGACCGCGCGCCGCGCATCACCGTTGCTCAGCTCGAGCTTCGTGCCGACGCGGACGATCGAGATGTCGACCTGCTGCGGATCGAGCACGCGCACGCGCGAGATCTCGGCCGCCAGCTCGCCGACGCGCGCCGAGAGGTATTCGGCACGCGCGCGCGCGGCCTTGTACTCGAAGTTCTCGCGCAGATCGCCGAGCTCGCGCGCCGCCTGCAACGCCTTCGAGTTCGCGGGGATCTCGACGTTCTTGAGGTTGTGCAGCTCGGCGCGTTTCTTCTCGAGTGAATCGGCGGTGGCGTAGACCGGCTCCTGCTGCGGCTCGCGCAGCGTCGGATACTTCATCAGCGCCGCGCCCTTCACGATGTCGCGGCGGTACTCCTCGAGGGCGCCGTAGCGGTCGAGCGTTTCCACGAGGCGGCGGGCCTGCTCCTCGTTGTCCTGATTCATGATGATGCGGATGGCCAGGCCGCCTTTGTCGAAGAACTCGCGCAAGCGCGCGCGCACGCCGGAGAACTCGTCGTGGGTGAGCGCATCGAGAATCTGGAAGAGCAGCGTGTAGGTGGCCTTGTCGCTGTGCTGCGACTCGTCCTCGTTGAGGCGCTTGAGGAACCAGTAGAACGCGTGCGGATGGCGGCGCGGGTAACGCAGCGTCTCGTCGATGAGGCGATCGCGCACTTCCGTCTGGCCGGCCTTCTCGAGCTCCGAAATGATGGAGGTGAGGATGCGCGGCTCCTGATCGAGGAAGAACATCTCCGCGTAAACCTTCGCCCAGTCGGGGTGTTCTTCGCGCACGACGGAGAGCGCTTTCTCGCGCAGCGTTTTGTCGGTGATGGCGGCGACGGTGCGGGAGGCCATGGCACCGCCGAGGAGCGAGGAAGGTTCGATGGGGGATTCGTATCTGCCCGGGAGCGTTTCGAGTGTCGCCAGAATCTGCCACGCCATCGCCGCATCGGTGCGCGCGATCTTCGCCGCGTCCATCGCCAGCGTTTTCGCGAACGCATCGGCCAGCTCCTGACTGCGCGCGCTGTGCTTGCGCGCGAGGTCGAGCTTCGTCTTCACATCGGCCCGATCGAAATCGCGCTTGATGGCACTCTGCGCGTCGGCGGACGAACCGGCGAAGGCGTACGTCGCCTTCGCACCGGTGCCGCTGGTGACGACCTGCGGGTTCTTGCGCGCCGCGGTCCACCACGACGACCATTTCTCTTCCGGCACGATGCCGATCACCGCGTCGCGCACTTCGGACATGACCATCGGCCGGCCGAAGCTCTGCAGGATTTTCGCGAAGAACTCCGGCGGGGACGTTTTCGCGCTCTTGCGGATTCCTTCGGCGTCGCGGAACTTGTCGCGTAACACGTGTCCTTCCGGAAGCGGCACGAGGAACTTCGCCGCGGCGCCGAGGGGGACGGAGACGCGTTTCTCCTTTTCGAAATCGAGGCGGCAGATGCCGAGCTCCGGATTCAGCTCGATGACGCAGCCGGCGCCGCGGCCGGACATGAAGAAGCACTCGCCTTCGTCGTAATTCAACCAGGTCTCGATTTTCTCGGCGCGCTCGACGGGGTTGCTCGCGGGGTCGTTGAAGTTTGCGATCTGGTAGGCGCGGGCGAAACTCTTGTGGGTGCCGATGCTTTTCTTGAGAGCCTCGTCGATGGCCGGTCGCAACTGCGCGGGATGTTTCGAGAGACGGCCGATTTCCTTGAGCACCTGCAGACGCTGCGACCAGAGTCCGCGTTCCTTCAATGCATCGGCGAGCAGCCCGAGAAGCGTGTCCGACTGCGCGCGCTGTTCCGCTTTGCGGAGAGCCTTGGCGGCATTGAGAAACGTGTCGATGTCGGAAGGATCAGCGTCGAGCTGGGACATCCACAACGACTCCACGTCGTCGAACTTTTTTTGCTGAATGAGGGCGGAGGCGTCTTCGCGAAACGGCATGGGGGCGGAATTGTAAGCCGGCAGGGCCGGCGGCGCGAGTTGGCAACGCCCGCATCGCGCATTTCGCCTCCGCGGAGCGGCGATCGCGGCCTCACAACCGCCGTCAAAACGAAAACGGCGAGCCTCCCGGCTCGCCGCTCGATTCCCGGCCGTCGATACGGCCGTGCCGGCTAGCGGCGCAGCTTCACGAGCGCCTTGAAGACGTCGAACGGAAGCTGCTCGGAGTGGACGATGTGGCGAAGGTGGTGCAGCGACGTGCGACGTTCCTTCACGTCATCCACGCTGATGTTGTGCTTCCGAAGAAGGTCGTGTGCTTTGTTCTCAGGCATGGCTTTCCCCTACGGTCAAATCGGTTGAGTGCAGGGGAACAGGGGACTGTCAGGCGGCATTCCGGCCATGCTTCATTCGCCGCGAAGCGCGCTCAGAATTCTCTCGTGCACGCCGCCAAACGCGCCGGACGACATCACCAGCACCACGTCGCCGTCCTTCGCCTCCTTCGCAATGTGCCTGGCAATGTCGTCGAAATCCTCGACCTGCTCGGCCTGAATGCCGTCGCCGTTCAACTTCGACAGAATCGTTTCGACCGACATCATCTTGTCGAGGCCGTAGCGCGTCGCGTAGCGCTCCTTGTAGAAAACCGGCCCGATCACGACGCGATCCGCCTCGTGAAAGGCATCGATGTAGCCGTTCTCGAATTCCTTGCGTGAAGAGGAGATGGAGCGCGGCTCGAACAGCGCCCAGACGCGGCGGCCGGGATATCGATTCTTCGCGCCGGCAACGGTAGTGGCGATCGCGGTGGGGTGATGCGCGAAATCATCGATCACCGTCACACCGCGCTCGATGCCGCGCACCTCCATGCGCCGCTTGATGCCCTGGAAGGTCTGCAATCCCTTCTGAATCTCTTCCGGCGAGACGCCGCGCAGGCGCGCGATCACCGCGTCGGCGAGCGCGTTCAACACGTTGTGCCTGCCGGACAGCGTGCTCTGGAAGCGGAACCACTCTTTCCCTTCCCACCACGCCGTGAAGGCGGTCCCTTCCGGTTTCTCTTCGACATCGGTGGCGAACGCATCGGCCGCGCGATCCCAGCCGAACGTGATCCAGCGCGCCCGCGCATCGCCGCGCAGGCCCAGCACGTTCGCATCGCCGGCATTCGCGACGATCACGTCGCTCGCATCGACCTGCTGGACCGCCTTCCGGAAAGCGCTGACGATCGCGTCGAGATCCGCGTAGATGTCGGCATGATCGAATTCGATGTTGTTCAGCAGCAGCGTATTCGCGTGGTAGTGCAGGAACTTCGGACCTTTGTCGAAGAAGGCGGTGTTGTATTCGTCGCCTTCGATCACGAACTCCGGCCCGTCGCCGAGCTTGAAGTTCTGATTGAAGTTCAACGGAATGCCGCCGACGACCATGCTCGGATCGCGGCCGGCCGATTCGAGCAGCCAGGCCATGAGCGAGGTCGTGGTCGTCTTTCCGTGCGTGCCGGTGATGACCACCGAGTGCTTGTCGCGAATGAAGAGGTTGTAGATCGCCTCCGGCATCGAGGTGTACGGCAGATCGAGCTCGACGGTCGCGGCCGCTTCGGCATTCGTGCTCGCGGCGACGTTGCCGATCACGACGAGATCGGGGCGTAACGTCTCCAGGTGCTCTTTCGTATACCCCTCGAGCACCGGAATCCGGAGCCGTTCCAGGTACGTCGACATCGGTGGATAGACGTGCTCGTCGGAGCCGGAGACTTCATAGCCACGCTGCTGGAGCATGCCGGCCAGCGAGGCCATCGCGGTGCCCCCGATGCCGATGAGGTACACGCGGCGAACGTCGGGCAGTTCTTTCAGGTGAGGCATTTCAGAACGTCGCTTTCGCAAGTTTCGTGCTCTGCACGCTTCGGAGGCTCGCGTTCGCCAATGTCAGCTGTCACGCGCGAGTGTTCGCGGCCCGTGGCGGGCAGGCACCGCGGCCACTATATCTATGGAATGGTGCTTCCGACGGCAATGTTCGGACGCACGGTAATCGGTAAACCACAGGAGGATTTCTGCGCATGTCGAAGCGTTTCTTTGCCACGACCCTCGCCTTCGCGCTGACGCTCACGGCACCTCTCGCCGTGGCGGCAGACAAGAAGGCTGACACCAAGGCCGCGGAGACCGATGCGGCCAAGGCCCCGCGTCTCTCGCTCGTCGAACCGGTCAAGGATTTCGGTACGGTTCCCAAGGGCGAGAAGCTCGACTGGAGCTTCGAGATCAAGAACACCGGCACCTCGGATCTCGAGATCATCGCCGCGAAGCCGGCCTGCGGTTGCACCGTGGCGGACTTCGACAAGATCATCAAGCCGGGCGCCATCGGCAAGGTGACGGCGCACGTCGACACCACGAACTTCGCCGGTCCGATCTCGAAGGCCGTCATGCTCGAGACCAACGACCCGTCCGCTCCGAGCGCGCAGGTCACGATCGCCGCGATCGTGAAGCCGTTCGTCGAAGCGTTCCCCAACGGCTTCGTCCGCTACAACATGATCCAGGGCGACGTCGAGAAGCAGAGCGTCACGCTCTACTCCGAGGAAGAGACACCGTTCGAGATCGTCAAGATCGAATCGCCGGCGGAATGGATCAAAGCCGATTACGCGAAGCTCGACTCCGCGAGCGCGCTGCCGAAAGTCGGCCGCACCGGCCAGAACCAGTACCGTCTCGACGTCACCGTCGGGGGCGATGAGGCGAAGGTCGGCCCGATCGCCGAGAAGATTCACATCATCACCAACTCCAAGCACCAGCCGGATTACTGGGTCAGCGTCACGGGCGTCATCCGTCCGTCGGTGCGTGTCGAGCCGACCGGCGTCAACTTCGGCGAAGTCTCGCCGGCCGACACCGCCGCCACCCGCACGATCACCGTTCGTTCGAACGACCTGAAGACGCCGGAGAACTTCGTCGTCACCAAGGCCGAGTCGGGCGTCCCGGGCGTCACCACCTCGGTGAAGCCGACCGACAAGAAGGGCGAGTACGAAGTGACCCTGCAGGTCGGCAAGGATGCGAAGCCGGGCGCGATCGACGGCAACGTCACCGTCTACACCAGCGACAAGATCAAGCCGAGCATCGTCATCCCGGTCAAGGGAACGATCAAGTCCGCTTCGTAACGCGAAGCAATCGACTTCATGAAAAACGGCGGGCGCTGAGCCCGCCGTTTTTGTTTTCAGAGCACGACCGAAATGCCTGTCCCGTCGCCGACCGGCAGGATGTTCGTGACCAGCCGCTCGTCCGTGGCGATCCGCCGGTTGAATTCGCGCAACGCATCGGTCGACGCATCGTGATCCCCCGCCGCGACTTTCCCCTTCCACAGCAGGTTGTCGCAGACGATCACCGCACCGCGCTCGAGCTTCGGCAGCAGCGCGTCGAGATACTGCTCGTACTCGGTCTTCACGCAATCGATGAAGACGAAATCGAACGGACCGGTGAGCCGCGGCAACACCTCCAGCGCCGCTCCTTCGTGAAACACGACCCGGCAGTGCAGCTCCGCCTCGCCGACGAAGCTCTTCGCCGTGGCGAGCGTGTTGTGATCGATCTCGATGGTCTCGACCACCGCGTCGGCATCGCATTCGCGGCCGATCACGATCACCGAGTAGCCAATGTTCGTGCCGACTTCGAGCACGCGCCGCGGCCGCTTCATGCGCACGAGCGCGCGAATCAGCTGCGCCACTTCAGGATCGGCGATCGGATGGTCGTTCTCGTCCGCGAACTTCTCCATCCGCTCCAGCAGCGCATCGCGCGCCGGCAGCATCGAGTCGAGATACTCCGCCTGATTGCGGCGGAGAATGGCGTCCATGCGATCTTTCATGGACGCCATTCTATGTGGCGTCAGGCCGCCGGTTTCGTCGCCCGGACGAAGCCGCTCATGAATGCGCCGTCCACTTCCTTCGGCAACGACTCGACGTCGATCCCCGCCTCGGTGAGAAACGCGCGCGCATCTTCGAGCTGATAGATGCGCGTCGGCTCGATGCTCACGCCTTCGAAGCCTGCATCCTGCAGCGAACGCTGATATTCGTTCACTTCGAGCGCGCCGGCGACGCAGCCGATCCAGAGCTCGACGTTCTTCGCGATCGCCTCCGGGATCTCACCGCGACGCACGACGTCCGACACCGCGAAACGTCCGCCCGGCTTGAGCACGCGAAACGCTTCGCGCAGCACTTTCGGCTTGTCCGCCGACAGGTTGATCACGCAGTTCGAAATGATCACGTCGACCGAGTTGTCCGGCAGCGGGATGTTCTCGATCTCCCCTTTGAGAAACTCGACGTTCGTGACGCCGGCCTTCTCTCTGTTCGCGTTCGCGAGCGCCAGCATCTCGTCCGTCATGTCGAGGCCGTACGCCTTGCCGGTCGCACCGACACGCTTCGCGGAGAGCAGGACATCGATGCCTCCGCCACTGCCGAGATCGAGCACCGTCTCGCCTTCGTGGAGCTGCGCCAGCAACGTCGGATTGCCGCAACCGAGCGACGCCAGCACCGCCTCCTCCGGCAACGCGGACGTCTGGTCGCTTGCGTAGAGATCCGAGGTGATCGGATCCTGCTTCCGCGAGCTTCCGCAGCACGAAGCGTTCTTCGTCGTCACTACCTGCCGTGCCGCTTCCGCGTACCGCTCGCGCACCGCATCTTTGATCGTCGATTCCATGACAATGGCCTCCGGTTCACATTCGTTGATGCGAATATGTGCCCGTAGTTCAGATTTGTCAAGGCGAATATTTAGCGGTGAGCGTAGTCTCCAGGCTTTCGTCGCTCGGCAGCGATCGCCACGACGCGGATTCCGTCGTGTTGCACCTGATAGATGACCGTGTAAGGGAACCCGTCGATTCGCTTTCCGCGTCGATCGAGCCAGAGGATAGGAGCGCCGTGCGGATAATCGGCGAGGAAGTCGAGTGCCTCACGAAGACGCTGACGGAAGAGGCGCGCCGCGGCGGGAGACTCTTTGCGGTACCACGCTTCGATGCTGCGGCGGTCCCGTAAGGCGACCGGAGAAAACGTCACTTTCAAACGTCGTCTTCTTCGTCGCTCCAGAACTCGTCGAGTGTGAGCTCGCGATCTTCGCCGGAACCCATCCGCGCGATTCTCTGGTCAGACTCTTCCATCCACGCCTTCCACGCTTCTGAATCCCACCCCGCGGGCGCTTCAGGTCGCGTGTCGGCGTCCCGACCTCGATCGTAAATGCGCGTCGTCATGGAAAAAGTCTACCTCGGAAGCGTCAGCGCGCCTCCACCGCCTCTTTCAGCTTCTCCGCCTGGAAGTGGGCGTTGAGCGGCTCGATGATCACGTCGATGTAGCCGTTCATGATGTCCGGGAGATTGTGGACGGTGAGGCCGATGCGATGGTCGGTCACGCGGTCCTGGGGGAAGTTGTACGTGCGGATTTTTTCGCTGCGATCGCCGCTGCCGATCATCCCTTTGCGCGTGGCGGAGAGCTCTGCTTCGCGCTTCTGGCGCTCGATGTCATAGAGGCGCGCCTTGAGCACCTTCAATGCCTTCGCGCGATTCTTGATCTGCGATTTTTCGTCCTGACACGACACCACCACGCCGGTCGGCAGGTGCGTCATGCGCACCGCGGAGTAGGTCGTGTTGACCGACTGGCCACCGGGACCCGACGAGCAGAAGGTGTCGATGCGCAGGTCCTTTTCATTCACCTGAATGTCGATGTCTTCTACTTCCGGGAGAACCGCGACCGTGATCGCGGAGGTGTGAATCCGGCCCTGTGTTTCGGTGGCAGGGACTCGTTGCACGCGATGCACACCCGACTCGAATTTGAGACGCGAGTAGACCTTGTCGCCTTCGATCTGCAGCGTCGCGTCCTTGATGCCGTTCACCGAGGAGTAGTTCGCATCGGTGATCTCGACCTTCCAGCGGCGCATTTCGGCGTAGCGGATGTACATGCGCATGATCTCGGCGGCGAAGAGTGAAGCCTCATCACCACCGGTGCCGGCGCGGACTTCGACGAAGACGTTCTTGTCGTCGTTCGGATCCTTCGGTTGCAGAAGGATCTTCAGCTCGCTCTCGAGCGAGGGCGCTTTCGGCTCGAGCTCGGCGAGCTCCATCTCCGCCAGCTCGCGCATCTCGTCATCCGAGCGCAGCATGTCGCGCGCATCGGCGATGCGCTTCTGCACGTCGCGCAGCTCGCGGAACTTGGCTACCACTTCCTCGATCTCGGCGATCGATTTCATGGTCGAGCGGTAGGCCGACACGTCCGTCACGATCGACGGATCGGCGATCTTCCGCTGGAGTTCTTCGTAGCGTTTTTCGATGTCGTAGAGTTTTTCGTACATACGCAAAAAGCTCGCAGGTCACCCCCGCGAGCCTCCATGTTTCGATGAGCGTGGTTACGCGACTGCTGCTTGCTCGGGCTCGACCGCGTCGTAAAGCAGGGCTTCCTTGAGCGCGATGATCGCGATCTCGAGCTGCTTGTCGTCCGGCTCCTTGGTGGTGATGCGCTGGAGCCACATGCCGGGGCGGACGAGAACTTTGCAGACCGGATTCTGGAGGTGACGCGCGGAGAAGCGGATGATCTCGTAGGCGAGGCCGGCGATGATCGGGATGAGCACGACGCGCGCGCCGAACTTGGCGACGAACGGCGCGGTCGACGGGATCAGCGAGAACACGAGGATCGAGATCGCCATGACGAACATGAGGAAGCTCGTTCCGCAGCGCGGATGCAGCGTCGACTTCACGCGCGCGTTCTCGACCGTCAGCTCTTCGTTCGCTTCGAAGGTGTAGACCGTCTTGTGCTCGGCGCCGTGGTACTGGAAAACGCGCTTGATCTCGTCCATCAGCGAAATCGACGCGATGTAGACGAAGAAGAAGATCGCGCGGATCACGCCGTCGATGGCGTTGTAGAGCACGTTCCCCATGTCGGGGAGCAGATAGTGGCGGATGAGATTGGTCAGACCGAGCGGCGCGAGAATGAAGAGGCCGACGCCGAGAACCAGGGCCATGCCCATGGAGCTCGCGATGGCCCAGTTCGACATCTCGGGCTCCCCATCTTCACCCTCGGAGGCAACGCTCGCCGAGTAGTTCAGCGCGCGCATGCCGAGGATCAGCGACTGGATGAGCACGACCGAGCCGCGCAGCACGGGCATCTTGAGGAAGGGATACTTCGTCGTGATCGACGTGAGCTTGTCCTTCTTCAGAGCAACGCCGCCGTCAGGTTGCCGGACGGCGACGGTGTAGCCCGTGAGCGAGCGCATCATCACGCCTTCGATGACCGCCTGGCCACCGATGAGCATGTCGACGTTCTTGTCCTGTCCCTGACCGACCTTGCGATCGGCAGCCCCGGCGGACGGCATGGCAGACGTGAGACCGTTCGTGAACGCGCCGAACGCGCCCGCGATGATCCGTGCCGCACCGCGCCAGGAGGTGAACATTACTTCGCCGCCTTCGCCGGATTCTTCGCGTACTTCTTCTGGAAGCGGTCGATTCGACCGGCGGTGTCGACGAGCTTCTGCTTGCCCGTGAAGAAGGGATGGCACTTGGAGCAGATCTCGACGCGGAGCTCTTTCTTCGTGGAGCCCGTCGTCCAGCCTTCGCCGCACGCGCAGTGAACGTTGACCTGCTGATATTTCGGATGAATTTCTGGTTTCATGAACGTACCTCGGTAGTTTCTGGCGAGTAGGGAACGGGCAGTATAAAAGAAAAATTGCGCTTCCTCCCCAGCCCCCACCAGCGAAGCAATCAGGGCCGGTGCCACCGCACCAACCAAACCCACTCGGCAGCCGCACGTCCCCCCAGCGAAGCAACCAGCGCAGCCGGCCGTGCCGGCGCTAGGTGCCGCCGGCGGCGCGCCAGAGCCAGAACATGAGGGCGCCGATGAGTGCCGACATCGGGATCGTCAGGACCCAGGCCCAGACGATCTTGCCGGCGATGCCCCAGCGAACCGCGCTGAGGCGTCGTGTGGCGCCGACGCCGACGATGGCACCAGTGATCGTGTGCGTCGTCGAGACCGGGATGCCGAGGTGCGTGGCGATGAAGAGCGCCGCAGCGCCGGCGGTCTCAGCGGCGAAGCCGCCGACCGGCTGCAGGCGCGTGATCTTCGAGCCCATCGTGTGGATGATGCGCCAGCCGCCGCTGAGCGTACCGAGGGCGATGGCCGCGTGGGCGGCGAGCACGACCCAGATCGGGATTTCGAACGTCTTGAGGTACCCGGCGGTGAAGAGCACGCCGGCGATGATGCCCATCGTCTTCTGCGCGTCATTGCCGCCGTGGCCGAGAGAGTAGAGCGCGGCCGAGACCAGCTGCAGCTTGCGGAACGTACGGTCGACGCGCACCGGCGTGGCGCGCTGGAACAGCCAGTAGATCGCCACCGTGATCAGCAAGGCCAGGACGAGACCGATCAGCGGCGCCAGCACGATGTAGATCAGCGTCTTCGTCCATCCGGAAAGGATGATGGCCTGAAAGCCGAAGTTCGCGATGGCCGCCCCTGCATATCCCCCGATGAGCGCATGGGAGGAACTGGTCGGCAGGCCGAAGTACCAGGTGATGAGGTCCCAGATGATCGCGCCCATGAGGCCGCCGAAGATGACGCCGAACGTCACGGCGTTCAGATCGATCATCCCCTTGCCGATCGTTTTCGCGACCGCCGTGCCGAACGTGAACGCGGCCACGAAGTTGAAGAACGCGGCCCAGACCACGGCCTGTCCCGGCGAGAGCACGCGCGTTGAAACGACGGTCGCGATCGAGTTGGCGGCGTCGTGAAACCCGTTGATGTAGTCGAACGCGAGCGCGACGACGATCAAGCCCGTTACGGTCAGGAGCAGCATCGTCTCAGCCGTGCTTCACGACGACGTTCTCGAGGAGGTTCGCGACGTCTTCGCAGGCGTCGGTCGCTTCCTCGAGGATGTCGTAGATCTCTTTCCACTTGATGACCGCGATCGGATCCTTCTCTTCGTCGAAGAGCCGTCCGATGGCGGCCTTGTGGATCCGGTCGGCCTCGTTTTCGAGGCGGTTGATCTCGATGGCGCGCTCGAGCACGCCCTTGCGCTGTTCGAGCGCCTCGACGGCCGCGCGGATCTCGTCCGTCTGTTGAATGATGACCCGGGTCAGCTCGCGGGCGCCGCCGCGCACTTTGTCGATGCGATAGAGCGGGATGAGCGACGCGGCGTTGTCGATGGCGTCCATCACGTCGTCGAGCGTCCGTGCGAGCTCGTGGATGTCCTCGCGGTCGATCGGCGTGACGAACGTCTTGTTCAGGCGCTGGATGATCTCGTGCGTGAGGAAGTCGCACTGATGCTCGACTTCCTTGATCTCGTGCGCCTTGTCGGCGAGCGGCGGATCGACGGCAAACATCAACTCGAGCAGCCGCGCGCCCTGGCGCAGCTGGTCGGCCATCATCTTGAAGTCGTCGTAGAACTTCTCTTCACGCGGGATGAGTCGGAAACGAGCCAAAGGGGGACCTCCTCCGAAAGGCGCGCGAATTCTATACGAGCGGGAGTCTCACTTCGAAAACGGCTCCGCCTTCGGCCCGGTTGGAGGCACGGATCGTTCCGCCGTGCGCGGCCACGAGATGTTTCGCGATGGCCAGTCCGAGGCCGGTGCCCGGCTTCGAACGGCTGCGGTCGACGCGGTAGAAGCGGTGGAAGATCCGGTCGAGCTCCTGCGGCGGCACGCCCGGTCCCTCGTCCGAGATGCGCACCACCGCCTCTCCCTCTTCGCGCGCGATGTCGACCAGCACGCTCCCTTTGCCGCCGCCGTGCTTGCAGGCGTTGTCGAGCAGGTTCGAGAAGATCTGCTGCGCGCGTGCCGCGTCGATCGTGGCGATGGCGTCTTCGCCGCGCACGGTGAAGCGGATCTGATCGTTGCGACCTTCGAAGTCTTCGGTGAGATCGTGCAGCAGCTCGCGCAAGGCGACCGGCCGTTTGTGCAGTTCGAGCTCGCCGGTCTCGATGCGGTTGAGCTCGGACAGATCGTTCACCAGCCGCTCGATCCGCGCGATCTGGCGCTGCATCACGTTGCGGAGCTGCACTTCCTGCTCGCGGGTGAGGCCGCCGTGCTCGAGCGTTTCGGCGGCCGACTTCATGCCGGCCAGCGGCGTGCGCACCTCGTGCGAGAAGTCGTCGAGAAACTCCTTGCGGATGCGCTGCAGGCGTTCGAGCGGAGTGATGTCGATGAAGAGCGCGACGGCGGCGATTTCGGCCGATGCCACCGGCACGGCGCGGACTTCGATCTGCCGTTCCTGCTGCGGCGCGCCGACGGTCACGCGATCGGTCGACGGCGTGCCGCGCAGCGCGCCATCGAGCGCGTTGGCGACGGTCTGCTTGCGGACGACTTCGAGCACGGTGCGGCCGTTCAGATCGCCGACACAGCCGAACATCTCGGCGAAACGCGAGTTCGCGAAGACGACCCGGCCGCGCGGACTGATGGCCAGCAGCCCTTCGCCGAGAGACGAGACGATCTCCGCCATCGCCGCGCGATGCTCTTCGTGGGATTCGCGTTGCCGCACGATCTGCGAGCGCAACTCCTCGATGGCGCGCGCGAGATCATCGAGCTCCGCGTGATACGGCCGCACCGAGACGACGTGATCGTTCTTCTCGACCGCACGCCGGGCACGGTCGGTCAGCTCATCGAGATCGCTCGCGCGACGCAGCGCCCAGAGCGTGACTCCCGCCCACGGCACCAGGAACGCGAGAAACGCGGCGACCGAGAGCACCACCACCGCCGGCTTCGTCGCCCCCGCATGCTGCAACGCAGCACCGAATCCCCACGACACCGCGATGGCGATGACGAGCGAAACGAGCAGAAGCACACGAAGGGGATGCATTGGATGCGGTTGTCGGGAGTCGGTTGTCGGTTGTCGGGGGACCGCTGTCCGGCCACTGTGTCTCGATTGTATGAGTGCGGGTGATTGCTATCCAATCGATCGAATCGATCCAAAGCACGTGGGAGGGCGGGTGGCCTCCCGACTACCGACAACCGACTCCCGACAACCGTTACTCTTCGAACCGATACCCGTAACCGATCACGGTTTGAATCCGGTCTTTGCCGATCTTTTTGCGCAGGTTGCGGATGTGCGCGTCGACGGTTCTGGTTTCGACGTCGTCGGCGACCTGCCAGACCTCGGAAAGGATGCGATCGCGGGAGACGACGGCCGGGCGATTGCGGACGAGCATCCACAACAGCTCGAGCTCCTTCTTCGCCAGCTTCACCTCTTCGCCTTCGACGTAGACGCGCAGCGTGCGGCCGTCGATGCGCAGCTTGCCGTCGTCGTAGACCGCGGCGTCGCTGTCCATCCCTTTCGAGCGGCGCAGGATCGCGGTCACTCGGGCAAGCATCTCGCGCACGCTGAACGGTTTCACGAGATAGTCGTCCGCGCCGAGCTCCAGCCCCATGATGCGATCGGCCTCGGAGCTGCGCGCGGTGAGCATCAGGATCGGCAGCTTCGACGTCACCGGATTGCGGCGCAGCTCGCGGCAGATCGTGAAGCCATCGAGATCGGGCAGGTTCAGGTCGAGAATCAGGAAATCGAATCCGCCCTGCTGCACGCCGAGCAAGCCTTCCTGCCCGTTCGAAAACCACGACACGAGATATCCCTCGCGCTCGAGGTTGATGCGCACCGTGAGCGAGATGTCGGGATCGTCCTCGATGATGGCGATGCGTTGCTGGCTACGACTCATTGGCGCTCGAGTGCTTGATCACTTTACCTTCGGCGAGATAGACCACCATCTCGCAGATGTTCGTCGCGCCGTCCGCCATCCGCTCGAAGTACTTGCCGATGAACGTGAGGCGGATGGCCCGCGAGATGTTGCGCGAGTCTTCGAGCATGTACGTGAGCAGCTCGCGGAACGACTGCTCGGTGAGCAGATCGACTTCGTCGTCGCGCGCGATCACCTCGCGCGCGAGCACCGGATCGCGGCGCACGAAGGCATCGAGCGACTGACGCACCATGTCCTGGGCCATGCGCGCCAGACGCGGAATGTCGATGAGCGGCTTGAGGGCCGGCTCGCGATTCAGCTCCATGGCCCGCTCGCAGACGTCGACCGCGAGGTCGGCGATGCGCTCGAGCTCCGGCGTGATCTTCATCGCCGCCGCGACGAAGCGCAGATCGACGGCGGCCGGCTGCATCATGGCGATGAGCTCGATCGTGTGCTGATCGATCTCCAGCTCCATCTGATCGACCTGCGTGTCCGCATCGATCACGCGCTGGGCGACGTTCGTGTCGCGCTCGAGCAGCGCCCGAATCGATTCGTTGATCTGATCCTCCACCATGGCGCCCATGCGGAGGAGCAGTTCCTTGAGATGTTCGATCTCTTTGTCGAAGTGCCTCACCCAAACCGTCCCGTAATGTAGTCCTCGGTCAGTTTCTGACCGGGGTTCATGAAGATCGTACGCGTTTCGTCGTATTCGACGAGCTTTCCGAGCATGAAAAACGCCGTGCGGTCCGAGACGCGCGCCGCCTGCTGCATGTTGTGCGTGACGATCACGATCGTGTAGTTGTTCTTGAGCTCGTACACGAGCTCCTCGATTTTCTGCGTGGCGATCGGATCGAGCGCGGAGGCCGGCTCGTCCATCAGCAGCACTTCCGGATCGACGGCCAGCGCACGGGCGATGCAGAGCCGCTGCTGCTGACCACCGGAGAGCGCGAGCGCGCTGCTGTGCAGGCGATCCTTCACTTCCTCCCAGAGCGCGGCGCGCTGCAGCGAACGTTCGACCGTTTCGTCGAGCACGCGGCGATCCTTCGTCCCGCCGATGCGCAGTCCGTAGGCGATGTTCTCGTAGATCGACTTCGGGAACGGATTCGACTTCTGGAACACCATGCCGATGCGGCGGCGCAGCGTGACGACGTCGACGTTCGGCGCATACAGGTCCTGCCCCGCGACGGCGATCCGTCCCTCGGCGCGCGCGCCGGCGATGATGTCGTTCATGCGATTGATCGAGCGCAGGAACGTCGATTTGCCGCAGCCCGACGGCCCGATCAGCGCGGTGACCTGATTCTCCGGGATGTCGAGCTCGATGCCGTGCAGCACCTTCGTCTCGCCGTAGAAGAAGTTGAAATTGCGGACTTCGATTTTCGTCGGCGCGGCCGGCTGCGGTTCGACGCCGATGCGCGATGCGGTCGCCGGTGCTGGTGTGGAGACGAATTCCATAATCGTCATCGAGCCCTCGAACGCGTGCGCATCCGGATGATCACGCCCGCGAGATTGAGAAGAAACGTCAGTGCAAGCAACACGAAGACCGTGCCGTAGAGCAGCGGCTTCGTCGCTTCGACGTCGGGTGACTGCGTCGACAGAATCAGTACGTGATAGCCGAGGTGCATGAACTGATCGGTCACGCTTCCGGGAAGGAACGGGAGGTAGTACGCCGCGCCGGTGAAGAGAATCGGAGCGACTTCGCCGGCGCCGCGCGAGATACCGAGAATCGCGCCGGTGAGAATGCCGGAGAGCGAGCCCGGAAGCACGACGCGCCGAATCGTTTCCCACCGCGTGGCACCGAGCGCGAGCGACGCCTCACGCAGATCCTGCGGCACCGTTCGCAGCGCTTCCTCGGTGGCGACGATCACCGTCGGCAGCGTGAGCAGAGCCAGCGTGCAAGCGGCCCACAGCAGCGAGCCCTGACCCCAGTGCACTTCTCCGGGAGCCTGCATCGCGCGATCCATCGCCCGGCCGACGAACTGAATGAAGAAGCCGAGGCCGAAGAGTCCGAAGACGATCGACGGCACGCCGGCGAGATTCGCGACCGCACTGCGCGTCACCGTCGCGAGCAACGCCGAGAGCGCACGCACGAACAGCTTGCGGCGGCCCGGCAGTCCTTTCGAAACGCGGAAGCGTCGCCACGCGAGCGAGAGCCCTTCGGCCGGCGTGTACTCGTGCAGATAAACCGCGGTCGCGACGCCGAGCGGCACCGCCGCGATCGACATCAGGATCACCAGCGCCGCGGTGCCGACGATGGCCGGCAGAATGCCGCCCTCGGTCAGCCCCGCGCGCGGCGGCTTCGAGATGAACTCCCACGTCACCTGCCCCGCGCCGTGAATGGCGATGTTGCCGATGATCACCACCAGGATGGCGATGATGATCACGACGCTCAGCGCGAGCAGCGTGATGAAGAACTTGTCGAGAATCCGGCGGTCGGTTTTCACCAGCGTCGCCGGTGCGGGCATGGTGGTCTGCGTGGCGTTCAACGTCCCGCCCCCTGCATCCGCCGCTGCATGCCGCGGATGACGAACTGGCCGAGGCTGTTGCTGATGAACGTGATCACGAACAGCAGCGTGCCCATGAAGAAGAGCGCCGAGTAGTGCGCGCTGCCGACGACCACTTCGCCCATCTCGGCGGCGATGGTCGCGGAGAGCGTGCGCAGCGGATCGAAGAGCGAGAACGAGGTGATGGCCGCGTTGCCGCCGGCCATCAGAAGAATCATCGTCTCGCCGATCGCGCGTCCGAACGCGAGCACGAACGACGCGAACACCGCCGGTGCGGCCGCGGGGAGGACGACCTTCCACGCGGTCTGGAACTTCGATGCGCCGAGGGCGTACGACGCCTCGCGATACGAGCGCGGCACCGCGGCGAGTCCGTCTTCCGAAATCGTGAAGACGATCGGCACGAGCGCGAAGCCGAGCGCGAGCCCGGCGTTGATGGCATTCAATCGATAGACGAAGCCGAACGTTTCCTGCAGCCAGGTGGCCAGCACGATCAACGCGAAGAAGCCCATCACGACGGAGGGAACTCCGGCCAGCAGCTCGATCACCGGCTTGATGATTTCGCGCATGCGCGCGGGCGCGAACTCCGAGGAGAACAACGCCGCGCCGACACCGATCGGACAGGCGAAGAGCATCCCGACCAGCGTCGCCTTCAGCGTGCCGACGATGATCGGCCACAGCGAGACTTTCGGTTCCTCGGACGTCGGCTGCCAGACGTACCGATCCATGATCGTCTCCCCCTCCTGCTTCGCCACGAAGAACTTCCCGAGATTCGCTTCCTTCTTCACCTCGGGGTCGGTGAAGATCGGCAGCGTCTCCTTGAAGGTGAAGACGAAGATCAGAAAGATGAAGACGATGGCCACCCAGCCGGCGAGCGAAAACGCGCCGGTCATGGCTCCATCGACGAGCTTGCGGCGCCGGCTCATTTCGTGGTCGTCGTGCTCGTGCTGCCCGTGGTCGCGCTCGCGTCGGTCGCCGTCGCTTCGCCGGCATGCTCGTTCGTGGCGAGCGGGAAGTAGCCGACCTTCGTGACCAGCGCCTGCGCCTCGGGCGTCAGGGTCCAGTCGGCGAACTTCGTCACGCGCTCCGGCGCATTCGCCGCGTAGTAGAAGAAGAGTTTCCGGCTCAGCGGATACGTGCCGTCCGCGACGGTCGCTTCACTCGGCGCCACCGGCTGCGCGCCGGCCGCGGCGATGGAGAGCGCTTTCACGTTCTTCTCGTACGCGATGCCGCCGTAGCCGATGCCGTTCTTGTCGCGGCCGACGGCGTTGATGATCGCGGCCGTGCCCTGCAGCGTCTGCACCGCGGGGGCGAAGTCCCCCTTCTCCAGCACGTGCTCGCGGAAGTAGTCGTAGGTGCCGCTCGACGATTCGCGGCCGTAGAGGATGATCGGCGCATTCGGACCGCCGACGGCGCTCCAGTTCTTCGTCTTTCCCTGGAAGATGTCCCTGACCTGCGCGATGGTGAGCGAGGTGACCGGATTCGACTGATGCACGAAGATGCCGAGCGCATCGAGAGCCACCGCGCGCTCGACGACGTCGGCGCCGCGGCTCTGCTTCACTTTCTCTTTCTCATCGTCCTTCATCGGACGCGAGGCCTGCGCGAGATCGACGGTGCCGTTGATGAGCGCCGCGATGCCGGTGCCGCTGCCGCCGCCGTTGACCTGCACGACTTCGCCGGCGTTCCTGGCCATGTACTCCTCGGCGAGACGCTGGCCGAGGATGACCATCGTGTCCGAGCCTTTGATCGTCAGTGGTTTGCCGGAGGCCGCGGCCGGCGCATCGCTGCCGGTGGCCGTGGCCTGCTTCTCGCCGCCGCCACAGGCAGCGAGCGCGAGAGAAAGAAGGAGCGTAGAGACAATTCGAGCCGAGTGCTTCATACGCCGGCGAGGTTAGGCCGCGGGTGTGGACGACAAAGGAAGCGCGTGTAAATTCCGCGTGAAGTGGCGCGCATCGACGCGGCGCCTCAGTCCGCTCACGCCGGATTCACCCGCGCTTCACTTCGCCGCGACGCCGCATTCGAAACGCGTCTCTACGCTCCGCGGCAATGACCGCCGTTCTCGAACTCGCAACCGGGGAAGCAGAGCATTTTCCGGCCGTCGGTGAGCTGATCTCGAATGCGCGCGCCGTCCCTCCCGACACCTCGGTGAAAGCCGTCGCCGACGAGTTCTTCCACGACGCGAAGCTCGAGGCCATCGCCATCGTCGACGGTCCGAAACCGCTCGGCCTCGTCACGCGCACGAAGTTCCTCTTCACCGTGTTCCGCCAGTTCGGATGGGAGATCTATCAGCGCAAGCCGGTGCTCTCGCTCGCCGACACGACGCCGCTGATTCTTCCGGACTGGTCGCGTCTCGACGCGGCGCTCACGCTCGCGCTGGCGCGCGGCGCACAGGATCTGTATGACGAGATTCTCGTCACGCGCGAAGACGGCGCGTTCGCCGGTCTGCTCTCCGTGCGGCAGATGGTCGTGCAGCAGACACACACGCTCGCCAACATCATCATGCAGAAGGAGCTCGCCCACGAACGCGCACGCGAGCTCGAAGAGATCGATCGCATCAAGTCGCAGTTCCTCGCCAACGTGACCCACGAGCTGCGCTCGCCGGTGAACGCGATCATCGAGCTCGCGGAGCTGATGCGCATCGCGGCGTCGCACGGATACGTCGAGCAGGTGCGCGATCGCCTGACGCTGCTGATGTCGAGCGCGACGAATCTGCGCAGCGTGATCACGAACATGCTCGATCTCTCGAAGATCGAAGCCGGCCGCATGCGCGTCATCGAAGAAACCTTCGACGTGGTGCCGCTGCTGCAGGAGGTCGCCGAAACGACGCGCGTGCTCCTCGGCAGAAAACCGGTCGACGTGATCGTCTCCACCGACGCGCGGGCCATCGAGCTCACCACCGATCCGGTCAAGCTCCGCCAGATCGTGCAGAACTTCGCCAGCAACGCCGCGAAATTCACCGACAGCGGCCGCATCGTCATTCAACAGACCTTCGCCGACTCCACGCTCACGATCTCGGTGAGCGACACCGGCATCGGCATTCACGCGCACGATCTCGAGAAGCTCTTCGTGGCCCTTCTCCCAGCTCGACGACGTGCATACGAAATCGCGCGAAGGCACAGGCCTCGGGCTGGCGATCACGAAAGAGCTCGCGCAGCTGCTCGGCGCCCGGATCTCGGTCGAGAGCGAGCCGAATCGCGGCAGCACGTTCGCCATTCACATCCAGCAGGAGAAACGATGAACCGCCAGCGCATTCTCATCATCGACGACGACACGATTCACCTCGACTCCACCCGCGACATCCTCGAATCCGAAGGCTACGAAGTGCACACGCACGATCAGCCGTTCGGCTCGACGAACGCGATCATGCGCCTGCAGCCGGATCTCGTGCTGCTCGACGTGAACATGCCCGGGCTCTCGGGCGAGAAGCTGGCCGACGTCTATCGCGCGAACGCCCGCACGCGCACCGCGCGGGTGATGCTCTATTCGTCGAACGACGAAGACGCGCTGCGCGAGGCGTCGAAACGGCTGCAGCTCGACGGCTACATCTGCAAGGGGAGTCCGGCCACGCTGCGGTTGCGGGTGGCGGCCGTGTTGTCCCGTTAGCCGCATCGCCGCTCCCATTCGCTGCAAACCGGATGTACCGGCGCGCGATCGAACGCATCGTTAGACGCATGCGAAAAATCATGCGACGCATGCGAAACCTCCTGGTCTGCCTGCTCCTTTCGTTCTCCGCGCTCGCCGCGACACCGCGGGAACAGCTTCTCGTCGACGCGAAGTGGCTGGCGAAGCACATCGCCGATCCGAATCTCGTCCTCCTGCAGGTCGGCGACAAGGCGTCGTTCGAGGAGGCGCACATCGCCGGCGCGCGCGGTGTGACGCTGCAGGATCTGTTCGTCTCCGAACATTCGGAAAAGGGACTGATCCTCGAGATGCCGCCGAACGAGGAGCTCCGAAAACGGCTCGAATCGTTCGGGATTTCTGATGATTCGCGCGTCATCGTCTACTACGGTAAAGACTGGGTCTCGCCGACGACGCGCATTCTGCTCGGCCTCGAATACGCCGGCCTCGGCGCGAACGCATCGATGCTGGACGGCGGCCTCGCCGCGTGGGTGAAAAACGGCGGCGCGGTGACGAGGGAAGCGACGGCCCCGAAGAGCGGCAAACTCTCGCCGCTGAAGACGAAACCGCTGCTCGTCGACGGCGCGTTCGTGCGCGAGCACGCCGGCCGCAACGGCTTCGCCATCGTCGACGGACGCGCGGCCGTTTTCTACGACGGCGTCGAAGCAGGACAGGATCACGGCGGCAAGGAACAGCGCCTCGGGCACATTCAAGGTGCGCTGAGCATTCCGTTCACCACGATCACGAACGACAACCTCTACGTGAAGCCGACCGACGAGCTGCGCGCCCTCTTCACCAAAGCAGGCGTGAAGCCGGGCGATACGGTCATCGGTTACTGCCACATCGGCATGCAGACCACGGCCATGCTCCTCGCCGCGCGCATCCTCGGGCATCCGGTGCTGCTCTACGACGGCTCGTACCAGGACTGGAATCGTCACACCGACTGGCCCGTCGAAACGGGGTCGAAATGAAATCGTATGCAGACCCATACATCGCCGGCGCAGGACTCGGACTGGTGCTGCTCGCGTCGTTCGTGCTCACCGGCCGCGGCCTCGGCGCATCGGGCGCATTCGGCGAAGCGATCGCGTTCTTCACGCGCGACGGCTTCTTCGCCCGCTACGCGAGCGATCACTGGCTGCTCTTCGAGCTCGCCGGCGTGCTCACCGGTGGGTTTCTCTCGGCGCTCTTCGCGAAGCGGCTCACGCTGCGCGTGGAACGCGGACCAGCCGTCTCGACGCGCTCGCGACTGGCGATTGCATTCGCGGGCGGGACGATCATGGGCATCGGAGCGGTGCTCGCGCGCGGCTGCACGAGCGGGCTCGCGTTGACCGGCGGCGCGTTGCTCGCGGTCGGCAGCTGGGTGTTCCTGCTCGCGGCATTCGCGGCCGCGTATCTCGCCGCACCGTTGGCGCGAAGGATCTGGCGATGACCGCCTTTGCGATCGGCATCGCGTTCGGCTTCGCGCTCGAACGCGCCGGACTCGGCGACGCGCGCAAGCTCGCCGGACAGTTCTACTGCACCGATTTCACAGTGCTGAAAGTGCTGTTCACCGCGATCGTCACGGCGATGCTCGGCGCATTCTGGCTGGCGCGTTTCGGCGTGCTCGACCTCGCGAGCGTTTACGTGCCCGAGACGTTCCTCGCCCCGCAGCTGGCCGGCGGCGCGATCTTCGGGGTCGGTTTCCTGCTGGCCGGCCTGTGTCCCGGCACGTCCTGCGTGGCCGCGGCGAGCGGCCGCGGCGACGGCGCGATGGTGCTGCTCGGCATGTTCGCGGGCGTGCTGCTGACGGGCCTCGGCTTTCGTGCGATCGCAACGTTCTACGAAAGCACGGCGCGCGGAGCGTGGACGCTGCCGGAACTGCTCGACGTGCCGCGGGGAACCGCGATCGCAATGATCGTGGCCATCGCCCTCGGCACGTTTGCGCTCGTGGAGCGGCGCGCATGATTCGTCGCACTCTCGCCGCGATCGCAATCATCGCCGCGACTCTCGCCGCGCTCGTCGATCGTCCGCAAACGATCGACATCGCTTCTCTCGCAACGCAGATCGCGGCCGAGGAGGATCACGTGACGGCGCTGGAGCTCGCGGCGTGGCTTCGCGATCGCAAAGCGGGACTGCGGATCATCGATCTGCGCGGCGAAAAGGAATTCCGTGAGTATCACCTGCCGCGCGCGGAGCGTGTCGCGTTCGCCAGCATCACCACGACGCGGTTCGCGAAACACGAAACGCTCGTGCTGATCTCGGATGGCGGCGCGCACGCGGCGCAGGCGTGGGTGCTGCTGCGCGCCCAAGGGCAGCCGCACGTTTACTTCCTGCGCGGGGGTGTCGCGGAGTGGCTCGACGAAGTCATGCATCCCGCAACGCCGACCGAGCTGACGCGCTACTTCGGCAGCACTCCGCGCATCGACGAAGGCTTCGAATCCGGCGACACCTGGTCGGCCGTGGCCGCGATGAGGAGACGCGGATGCTGAGCGCGGCGGCGGTGCGCGACGACGCTTCGTATTTCGCGGAGCTCCGCGCGCGCGAGTTCGCGCGGCTCGACGAGCAACATCATGCGTATCTCGATTACACCGGCAGCGCGTTGTACGCCGAATCACAACTCGACGCGCATCGCGAGCTCCTCCGCCACGGCCTCTTCGGCAATCCGCATTCGGACTCCGCGCCATCGCGCGCCAGCACCGAGGTCATCGAGCAGATGCGCGCGCGCGTGCTGCGCCACTTCGACGTCGACGCCTCGACTCACGCGGTGATCTTCACCGCGAACACGAGCGCGGCGATCAAGCTCGTCGCGGAGAGTTATCCGTTCACGCCGCGACTCTCATGCGTGCTCAGCGCCGACAATCACAACTCGGTCAACGGCATTCGCGAGTACGCGGTGCGCGCACACGCGCACGTCTGCTACATCCCGCTCGACGACGAGCTGCGCATGCGCGAGCCGCGCGAACGGCTGGCCCGCGAGCGCGGCGGGCTCTTCGCGTTTCCGGCACAGTCCAATTTCAGCGGCGTGCAGCATCCACTCTCCCTCATCGACGACGCGCACGCGCTCGGCTTCGACGTGCTGCTCGACATGGCCGCCTACGCGCCGAGTCACGTGCTCTCCCTGCGCGCGCATGCCGCCGATTTCGCGGCGCTGTCGTTCTACAAGGCGTTCGGCTTTCCGACCGGCATCGGCGCGCTGATCGCCAGACGCGAGGCGCTCGCCAAACTGCGCCGGCCGTGGTTCGCCGGCGGCACGGTGCTCTACGCGAGCGTGAACGCGCGCACACATCGCCTCCGCGCCTCTCACGAAGCCTTCGAAGACGGCACGCCGGATTTCCTCGGCATCGCCGCAATCGAGTCAGGTCTCGATCTCCTCGAATCGGCGCAGCTCCACGACCTCACCGCGCATGTGAAGCGGTTGACGCACGTCCTGCTGGATGGCCTCCGGGCGATGCCGCACGTCCGGATCTACGGGCCGATGGATCTCACGAATCGCGGCGGCACGATCGCCTTCAACGTCGACGGCCTGCCGTACTGGGACGTCGAGGCACGCGCACGCGAATGCGGGATCTCGATCCGCGGCGGCTGCTTCTGCAATCCCGGCGCGTCCGAGCAGGCGTTCGGCCTTCGGGACGCCGCGCCGTGTCTCGATCGACTCGGCGACGCGTTCACGCCGGCGCGCTTCGCCGCATGCGCGCAAACCGCCGTCGGTGCCGTACGCGTCTCGCCGGGGCTGGCGAACCATGCGGACGACGTGCGCCGCCTGCTCGCGCTCGTCGCCGCGCTGGCCTGAGCAGAACCTCCACTCGCCCGCCCCCGTATCATGCGTCGGCCCCCATGCACAGCCGACGAACGATCCTGACCATCGGTGTCGCCATCACCATCTCTTTCCTTGCGCTGCTCGCGTGGAGGGCGAAGGTGTGGCACGCGCACGGCTGGACCGGCCTGCGCTACGTCGTCGGCACACCCGATGGGGTGAGCCTGCCACCGATCCTGGCGGAGAAAGTGCCGCGATCCGGCACCATCGACGTCGTGCTGCCGGGATCGCCCGCGGAGAGAGCGGGCATTCGCGCGCACGACGTCCTCGTCACGATCGACGGCCTGCGGGTGAGCGATGTGCGCTCGATCCTGCGACACGCCGAGCTCTCGCGGCGCGGCGACACGATCGTCTACCGCATCACGCGCGGTTCCGCCGAGCGAACCGTGGCGCTGCGATCGGAGTCGCCGCTTACGTTTCCGAACGTCGCCAGCGGCATCGTGGCCGGCGTGGTGATGATGTTCGCGTTTCTCACGATCGCGTTCCTCGTGACCTGGAACCGCCCGAAGTCGCGCGCGGCGACGATCTTCTTCTGGTTCTGCGTGGCCGGGACGGCGTGGTCGGCCATGATGGCCTTCCTCGATCTGGAGATGCTCGCCGCGGACGGCATCTACGCGGCATTCTCCCGGCTGCCGGTCTTCCTCTTCTATCTCCTCGCGCTGGCCGTTGCGAATGCGTTCGAGACCGTCCTGCTGCATCTCGCGCTCGTCTTTCCGCGCGAGCTGCCGCTGCTCCGGAAGCGTCCGTGGCTGGTCGGCTGGATGTACGCGGTGCCGCTGACGCTGGCGCTGCTGCCGTTCGGCGTCATCGGCATGCTGATCGCGAAAGGTACGGCCATCAAAGTGACGGTCGGAACGCTGCTCGCGCTCGTGGCGGTGCTGCTGATCGCGCGACGCGAAAACAAACCGTGGCTGCATCGGCCGGTCACGCTCATCGGCATCGCCGTCTGCCTCCTGCACGCGATTCTCGCGTTCGTCGGGCTGGCCGCGGAGCCGCTGACGATCGCACTGACGGTGGCGTTCTCGATCGTGATCGCGATCGTCTCCGGGCTGGCGACGGCATTCGGCTACGTGATCGCCACGCTCGTCTCGCTGGCCATGGGCTACCGCCACAGCACCGCGGAAGAGAAGCGGCAGCTGCGCTGGCCGTTGTGGGGCACGGCCATCGCCCTCGCCATTTCGCTGACCCTCTCCGGCCTGATGGTCTCGGGCCTGGCCCGGGAGACGATGTACCTCTTCTCCGGCGCGGCGCGGCTGGTCTACATCCTCATCCCGCTTTCGTTCGCGGTCGCGATTCTCAAGTACCGGCTGATGGAGATCGACGTCGTCATCAAGAAGACCGTCGTCTACTCGATCGCGACCGGTCTCGTGCTCGCGGTCTTTTTTCTGCTCGTGGCCGGCATCGGCTCGTACATCACCGCGACGCTCAGGATCCGCAGCCAGACGCTCACCGTCTTCGCCACGCTGGCCGTGGTCGCGGTGTTCGTGCCGGTGCGCAATCGCGTGCAGCGGGCGGTGGAACGGCGCTTCTTCCAGCGCAGCTACGACGCGAGCGAGGCGCAGAAGCTGATCCAGCAGGAGATTCTCTCGGCCTCGTCGCTCGAGGACGTGCTGCCGCGCATCGCGGAGTACGTGCAGCAGGCGCTGCAGGTGAAGTCGATCGTGATCTTCACGCAGCGCGACGAAGACCCGCTGTTTCGCTGGACGGCGAAGATCGGCGTGGCCCGCGAGACGATCGGCAACTTCGCGCTCGATGCGGCGTCGCTCGCGCGCATCGACGACGTCGCGGACGTGAGCGCATTGCGTCTCTCCGACGACGAGCGCGCGCGCGTGAAGCGTCTGCAGGGAGAGCTGGTCGTGCCGCTGACGCTGCGCGACCGCACGCGCGGAGTGATGCTCGTCGGCTCGATGCTCTCCGGACGCTTCGATGAAGACGACCGGCGCTTTCTCTCCGACGTCGCGCAGCAGATCGCCTTCGCGATCGAGAAGCTGACCATCACCGACGAGATGCGCGACTTCGAGCGCGCGCTCGAGATCCAGCGCGCGCTGCTGCCGAAGTCGTTGCCGCGCGTCGAAGGAGTGCAACTCGAGGCGGTCTGGCAACCGGCGCGCACGGTCGGCGGCGACTACTACGACGTGCTGCCGCTCGCGCCCGGAACGCTCGCCCTCTGCATCGGCGACGTGGCGGGCAAAGGGATGCCGGCCGCGCTGCTGATGGCCAATCTGCAGGCGGCGGTGAAAGCGAGTGCCACGGCCGAACTGCAGCCGCACGAGGTCTGCACGAAAGTCGGCGCGGTGGTGAACGGCACGCTCACCGGCGGCCGGTTCGTCACGTTCTTCTTCGCCACGATCGATCTGCGCGCACGCGTGCTGCGCTACACGAACGCCGGGCACAACCCGCCCATGCTGCTGCGCGCCGACGGCAGCGTCGATCGCCTCTCCGGCGGCGGCCCGGTGTTCGCGCGGCTGATGCACGGCGCGCAATACACGACGTTCGAAGAGCCGCTGCGCGATGGCGACATGCTCGTCCTCTTCACCGACGGAGTCACCGAAGCACGCGACGCCGGCGAAGAAGAATTCGGCGAGGCCCGCTTGCTGAGCGTCGCCCGCAGCGGCACCGCCAGAATCGTCGAGGAAGTGCAGCGCTTCTGCGGCGGCGCCGCGCAGGACGATCTGACGCTGCTCGTCGCACGCATCTGAAGCGGCGCGCTACGTTTCGCAAGCACTCACGCTTCGGGCTCGTGCTCCGCGTCGATGTTCGTCATCTCCGCGAGCACCATTCGTTTGCCGGGCTCGCCGTGAATCGCGCCGACCTTTCCGCTCGGCATGATCAGCGCCGTCAACATCGCCAGCGCCACCACGCCCGCGCATACGGCGAAGATCGAGCGCAGCGTTCCTTCCAGCGCGTGTTGCAGGTTCGCAAGCTCGGCTTGCGAGATCTGCGTCCGCGCTTCCGGATTGACGAGCGCGTTCGGATTGTCCGAGTACTGCGCCAGCCCGGCCGCCAGCAGCGCGCCGAGAATGGCCACGCCGAGTGCGCCGCCGATCGAGCGCGAAAACTGATTGAGCGAGGTGGTGATGCCGAGCTGCTCGCGCGCCACCGAGTGCTGCGAGGCGATGAGCAGCGTCAGCATCGTCAGGCCGAGGCCGCTGCCGATCAGAATCAGCTCGCCCATCATCAGCATGCGCGGCGTCGTGCGCGTGAACGTCGCCAGCAGTCCGAAGCCCGCCAGCATCGCCGCGAGACCGGAGAACACGAGCAGCCGCGAGCCGAGACGGATCAGAAGCCGGCCGCCGATGATCGAGGCCAGCACCCACGACAGCATCAGCGGCGTCAGGAACGATCCCGCCTCCGTCGCCGTGGCGCCGAGCACTCCTTGTGCGAGCAGCGGCACGAACGTGATCGCCGCGAACATGGCAATGCCGGCCAGGAAGCCGACGATCACCGCCACCGCCACCACGCGATTGCGAAACAGGCCGAGCGGCACCACCGGATCCTTCGCGCGCTTCTCGATCTGCACGAACCAGAACAGCGCGCCGACGACCACGGCGAGGAGCACGATATTGCGCATAGTGAGGATATTTTGCGCACCGAGGACCAGCAGCAGCACGGTCACGGCCCCGGTGAGGACCGTGGCGCCGAGATAGTCGATGGTCGGC
Source organism: Thermoanaerobaculia bacterium (assembly GCA_036261885.1). GTDB lineage: Bacteria > Acidobacteriota > Thermoanaerobaculia > Gp7-AA8 > Gp7-AA8 > QHVT01. The sequence continues at coordinate 146,007 of DATAJY010000006.1, forward strand.
TTCTCGTGCCGCGGAGGCTCGATGAGGGCGAAGCCGATGATCGCCGCGGCGGCGACGCCGACCGGCAGGTTGATCAGAAACACCCAGCGCCACGAGAGTTGATCGGTGATGAAGCCGCCCACCAGCGGCCCGAACACCGACGAGACACCCCAGACGCCGCTGAAGAGTCCCTGCATCTTCGCCCGCTCTTCGAGCGTGAAGATGTCGCCGATGATCGTCATCGCCAGAGGCACCAGCGCGCCGGCGCCGAGCCCCTGCACGGCGCGCGAAACGATGAGCTGCGTCATCGTCTGCGAGAACCCGCACGCGGCGCTGCCGAGAAGAAAGACCGCCACGCCGATCTGGAAGAGCAGCCGGCGGCCGAAGAGGTCCGACAGCTTTCCCCACACCGGAACGGTGACGGTGGAGGTGAGGAGGTACGCGGAGAACACCCAGGAGTAGTGAGCGAGACCGCCGAGAGCCGCGACGATGGTCGGCATCGCGGTGCCGACGACGGTCGCTTCGAGTGCGGCCAGGAGCATTCCGGTCATCACGCCGATGGTGACGAACCAGCGGCGCCGGGAGGACATGGTGAGCATCAGGGGGCGGATTGTACGAGCGGTTCGGCGGATCGTCGCCGGTTGTTCGTTGATGCAGACTTCACACGTCACCGGTTGCTCGTGACTCGCTGATGGTTGATAGTTGCGCTGCTTCTCCATCGACGCTCGACCATGACTCTTCCACTCTTCAATCGCGAGCTCAGCTGGCTCGAGTTCAACCGGCGCGTGCTCGCGGAAGCGGAGGATCCGAACGTTCCGCTGCTGGAACGGGTGAAGTTCCTGGCCATCACGTCGTCGAATCTCGACGAGTTTCTGATGGTGCGCGTCGGTGGCGTGCGCCAGCTGGTCGCGCGCGGATTGCGGGAGCGCAGCGTCGACGGCCTGACTCCGAAGCAGCAGCTCAAAGCCATTCGCGACAAGGTGCGCGCGCTGCTGCGCGACCTCTACGCGGTGCACGCGGTGCTGCAGAGCGAGCTCGCCGCCGCGGGCATTCACATCGGCACGAAGGTGACGAAGAAACAGCAGCTCGCGCTCGCCGAAGAGTACGAGGCCAACGTCGCACCGATTCTCACACCGCTCTCGGTCGATCCCGGGCACCCGCTTCCCTTCCTCCCCAGCGGTTCCCTCAACCTGGCCATCCTCCTCGGCAGCGACAACGGGACGCACACCGCCTTTCTGCGCATCCCGAAACTCCTCCCGCGCTTCATCGAAGTGCCGGGCACCGCCGCGCGCTTTCTCCCGATCGAAGAATTGATCCGCTTTCACGTCGCCGAGTTTTTCCCCGGTCTCGAGGTGCGCGAGGTCGTGCCGTTCCGCGTCATTCGCGATGCCGACATCGCCCTGCGCGAGGACGAAGTCGAGGATCTGCTGAAGTCGGTGGAGTCGGAATTACGCAGCCGCGAGAAACGGGAAGTGGTGTGGCTCGAAGTCGCGCGCGAGGCCAGCGCCGAGGCGCTGCAGATGCTGCAGCGCGACTTCGAAGTGGGGCGCGAGGACATCTTCCTGACGCGCGGCCTGCCGAAGCTCAGCGACTGGATGGAAGTGCCGCTGCGCGTCGACGCGCCGAAACTGAAAGACGAGCCGTTCAATCCGCGCATCCCGGCCGAGCTGGCCTCGCGTGACGATCTCTTCTCGATCATTCGCGCGCGCGATGTCCTGCTGCACCGGCCGTACGACTCGTACGCCGCGGTCGTCGAATTCGTGCAGAGCGCGGCCGACGATCCCGACGTCATCGCCATCAAGCAGACGCTCTATCGCACCGAACAGGGGTCGCTGGTCGTCGATGCGCTCGCGCGCGCCGCGGAGAAAGGGAAACAGGTCACGGTCATCGTCGAAGTGCAGGCCCGCTTCGACGAAGAGCGCAACATCGCCTGGGCGCGGCGGCTCGAAGAAGTCGGCGTGCAGGTGGTGTACGGCCTGCTCGGCATCAAGACGCACTCGAAGATCTGCCTCGTCATCCGCCGCGAAGGGCGCGACCTGCGGCGCTACGTGCATCTTTCGACCGGCAACTACAACGCGAAAACGGCCCGGCTGTACACCGATCTCGATCTGCTCACCGCCAACGTCGAGATCACCGAAGACGCGGCCCAGCTGCTCAATCTCATCACCGGCTACAGCACCGCCACCGCGCACGAGATGTTCGAACATCACGCGCAGGAATGGTGCTGGCGGAAAGTGGTGATCGCGCCGATGGAGTACCACGCCTGGGTGCTGCGCATGCTCGAGCGCGAAGCGAAGCAGGCGCGCGAGGGAAAGCCCGCGCAGGTGATCGCGAAGATGAACTCGCTCGTCGATCCGAAAGTGATCGACGCGCTCTATCGCGCGGCGGCGGCGGGAGTGAAGGTCGACCTGATCGTGCGCGGCATCTGCTGCCTCGTGCCGCGCGAGAACATCCGCGTGCTGTCGATCATCGACCGCTTCCTCGAGCACTCGCGCATGTTCCTCTTCCGCAACGGCGGTGCGACCGAGATCTATGTCTCGAGCGGCGACTGGATGCCGCGCAATTTCTTCCGCCGCTTCGAAGTGGCCTGGCCGATCCTCGCCCCTCCACTGCGCGACCGCATCGAGCTGCAGATCCTCGGCACGTCCCTCGCCGACGACGCAAAATCATGGCGCCTCCAGCCCGACGGCTCCTGGAAACGCCGCAAACCCTCCGCCCATCCAATCCGCTCCCAACAACGCTTCATCGAGATCGCAAAAGCCGAAACATCATCCGGCAAGACAGGGAAGTCGAAGGGAAAGAGGAAATAGGGTGGGGGCACGGTCCCCTGTGTCATCCCGACCGAGCGAAGCGAGTGGAGGGATCCCCCGCCGAAAACCCTAAGCCGCGTTTGACCACGAGGACGTGCATCTTTCATCGAGGCCGCGAGGCCGAGACAGCACCGTGGACGACGAACGTGCACAGGAAATAGCGAGGGGGATCCCTCCACTCGCTTCGCTCGGTCGGGATGACACACCAACCCGCCTCAGCCCCTTTTGCGCCGTGCCTTTCTGCGAATTTTCGGGGCCTGCTCGATGGCTTCGTCGTAGTCGCCGATCGGGACGGCTTCGGCGCGGGTGATGTCGATGAAGCGTTGCTGGCTGGAGAGACCGCCGCTGCGGCGGGACCAGGTGCCGTCGGGGTTGAGTTGCCAGGAGGACGCGCCGTCGGCGAGTGAGACTTCGAGAATCTGTTCGGCCCGTTCGCGCGCATTCGCATCGAGCAGCGGAAAGAGCACTTCGATGCGTCGCGCGAAATTGCGCGGCATCCAGTCGCCGCTCGACAGAAAGATCTCCGGCGCGCCGCCGTTCTCGAACCGCACGATGCGCGAGTGCTCGAGAAAACGGTCGACGATCGAGATCACGCGGATGTTGTCGTTCGGGACGAGACAGCAGATCGCGCGCACGATCAGATCGATCTTCACGCCCGCGGCAGCGGCGCGATAGAGCGCGTCGATGACGGTCGCATCGACGAGCGAGTTGAGCTTCGCGGTGATGCGTGCCGGCTGCTTCTCCTTCGCGTGTTTCGCCTCGCGCTCGATCTTGGCGACGAGCGCGCGCTGGTAATCGAAAGGGGCGATGGCGAAGTGTTTCCACTGCGGGCCGGAGCCGCGTTCGAGCACGTACGAGAGTCCCGCGGAGCTGAAGCCGGTCAGCACGTTCACGAGGCGCGAGGCCTCGCGGCCGAACTCCTCGTTCGCGGTGAGGAGGTCGATGTCCATGTAAACGCGCGCGGCGTCGACGTTGTAGTTGCCGGTGGAGAGGTGCACGTAGTGACGCAGCGCGCCCTCTTCGCTGCGCACCACCACGCACATCTTGGCGTGCGCCTGAATGCCGACCAGCCCGTAGACGACCTGCGCGCCGGCATCCTGCAGGCGCGCGGCGAGGGCGATGTTGCGCTTCTCCTCGAACCGCGCCTGCAGCTCGATCACCACCGTGACCTGCTTGCCGTTCTGCGCGGCCAGCACGAGCTTGTCGATCACCGGCGAGTCTTCGTCGGTCTGATAGAGCGTCTGCTTGATGGCCACGACCGTCGGATCGGTCGCCGCGGCGTGCAGCAGCTCGATGACGGCGGTGAATGAGTCGTACGGCCGATGCAGCAGCACATCGCTCTCGCGCACGATCGAGAAGATGTCCGCCGTGGTGGCCAGTCGCTGCGGAATGCGCGGATTGAACTCGGGATAGAGCAGCGAGGTCTCTTCGACCTGATCGCAGATGTCGCCGAGGTCGTTGGCTTTGAGAAAGCCGGAAACGCGGTAGACGTCATCGGCGCGCGCGCGCGTTCCCTCCGTCAGCGCGCGCAGGATGTCGTCGTCGATGCGGGCATCGACCTCGAGACAGATCACCTGCTTGCGCTCGCGCCGGCGCAGCTCCGCCTCGACGGAATCGCGCAGGTCTTCGACTTCGTCGCGATCGATGCTCAGCTCCGAGTTGCGGATGACGCGGAAGAGCACCGCGCCGCGCACGGCCAGCGCGGGAAAGAAATGCTCGAGATGGGCGACGATGAGCGAGCCGATCGGCACGAAGCGATGATCGGAGACGCGAATGAACCGCGGCAGCAGCGGCGGAATCTTGAAGAGCACGATGTGCTCGCCGCCGCGGCCGGACTCGATGGTCACGGCGATGTTCAGGCTGAGATTCGTGACGAACGGAAACGGATGGCCGGGATCGATGGCCAGCGGCGTGAGCACCGGCGCGACCGATTCGCGAAAAAACGTGGTGAGCTTCGCGCGCTCGTCGTCCGAGAGATCGCGAAAGCTTTCGATGATGATGCCGCGCGTGCGCAGCTCGGGGAGGAGCTGTTCGTTGAGCACGCGATACATCGCCTCGAGCAGCTCGCGCGTGCGGAGGCGGATCGCGGCCATCTGTTCCGCGGGAAGGAGGCCGTCGGGCGTGCGCTCGGTGATGCCGGCGTCGATGAGATCGCGCGTCGCTCCGACGCGGACCATGAAGAATTCATCGAGATTGCGCGAGCAGAACGTGAGAAACCGGAGTCGCTCGACGAGCGGCACAGCCGGGTCGGCAGCCTTTTCGAGCACTCGCCCGTTGTAATCGAGACGGCTGAGCTCGCGGTTCAGGAGCGGGATCGGCTTAGCCAAGCGCCGCGATTTTATGGCGAGGCGAGGTTGCGCGCGGGGACTTCACGCGCAATTTACGAAGCCGGCCGTTTCGCGCGCAACAATGGATTCGCCGCATGCGAGGCGCAAAACGCGTCCCTCGCCAATGCCATACTCAGTGCCACATGCCTTACGCGTTCGAACAGACGGAGACGATCGGCAGTGCGGTCGCGCGGATCATGGACGAGCAGATCGTCCGCGCGCGCGAGAACCTCACCGACGAGACGTCGCCGATCGAGACGCGCGTGCATGACGCGCGAAAACGCTTCAAGGAAACACGCGCGCTGCTGCGTCTGATTCGCGGTCCCCTCGGCGAGCAGTTCGCCGTCGAGAACGCGTGGTTTCGCGATGCCGGACGCGAGCTGGCCGCATCGCGCGACGCCGAGGCGGTGATCGAGGCGCTCGAGAAACTCGAACTGCACGCGAGCGTGAAAACGCGCATCCGCAAACAGCTCCGCGCCGCACAGCAACAGCATCCGCCGCTCGAACCGATCATCGCCAACGTCCTCGAGCAGCTGGTCGTCGCGCGGGCGCGCGTCGCACTCTGGCCGCCGCTGGACGATTCATTCGAGACCATCGCGGGCGGCCTCGCGCGAACGTATCGCGAAGGACGCCGCGGCTGGAAACGCGCGCAAACGCCGCACGAACTGCATGAATGGCGCAAGCGCGTGAAGGAGCACTGGTATCACGTACAACTCCTGCGCGAGCTCTGGCCGCCGATGATGAAGGCCTACGCCTCGGTGATGCAGGAGCTCTCGCGCGCGCTCGGCGATCATCACGATCTGCACGTTCTGCGCGAGCTCGTCAGCGCGCCGAGCGCCCTCCTGGCCATCGGCACGAAACAGGTCGCGCTCGAAATGGAAGCGCGCGCCATCGGCGGACGCGTCTACGCCGAATCGACCACGGCGTGGCTGGCGCGAATGCGGAATGTCTGGAAGGCGTGGAAAACGTGAAGCGCGTCTTCCGGAGCGTGAAGCCCGCCCCCGGCGCACGGCTGATCTTCATCGGCGACATCCACGGCTGTTTCGAGGAGCTTTGCGAGCTGCTCGATCGCGTGCAGCCGGCGAAGAACGATCTCGTCGTCTCCGTCGGCGACATCGTGACGAAGGGGTATGACCCGGTGCAATGCCTCGAGCTGTGGCGCGAGCGCGGCTACCTCGCGGTGCAGGGAAACAACGAGATCAAACTTCTCGCGCAGGCCATCCCGCTGCTGCGATATTTCTCCGACGACCCGGTGGTCAGGCGGAGCGATCTCGTGAAGTACATCCGCTCCTGGCCGCGCGCGATCGACTTCCCGAATGCCGGCGTGACGGCAGTCCACGGCGGCTTCCTTCCGGACATGCGCATCGACGCCGAGACGATCGAGCAGGAGAAGGACGTCATCCCCGAACTGCGCTGGATTCGCCGGAAGAACGGCGACTGGCGGCCGATCCCGAAAGAGAAGAAGAAAAAGGGCGACGTGCTGTGGGCCGAAAAGTGGAACGGCGACCGTTTCGTCGTCTACGGACACACGCCGTTGCGCGAGCCGAAGTTCGACGAGCGCGCGCTGGGTCTCGACACCGGCTGCGTCTATGGCGGAAAGCTCACCGCCGCGATCTACGACGGCGAGTGGGAAACCGTCAGCGTGAAGGCGGGCAATCGATACGCGGAGTGAGCGTCACTCGCCGAGCTTGCGCAGAACGCGCGGCGTCAACACCCATTCCAGCACACCGCGCCCGTCGGCGAAGACGCGCACGCCGAAGCAGCCGCCCTTCTTCAACTCGATCCCCGCGATTCCGGTGAGCGCTTCGAGCGCGTCGGTGAGATTCGGCTCGTGGCCGACGAGGATGACCCGGCGTTCGTGCACCGTCTTCAGGAACGCGGCGAACTGCTTCTTCGTGGCGTTCGGCGTGAGCGCATCGGTCGTGGCGATGTTGACGCGCGAGCGATAGCCTTTCGAAGCCCAGAGCGCGGTCTGCATCGCGCGCAGGAGCGGGCTGCTGTAAATCGCCTCCGGTTCCGGCAGCACGTGCGCCAGTCCGCGCGCGATCTGCTTCATGCGCGCGTTCCCTTCCTTCGTCAGGCCGCGATCCTCGTCCCGTTTCTCCGCGCTCGGCTCCTCGGCGATGCCATGACGGAGCAGGATCACGAAGCGTTCTTCAGGCAGTGCTGCTTTCGAAGTCGACATCTTTCTCGAACACCTTTCCGAAGAATTTCGCCCGTTTCTCCGCCGCCGCGAGCTCGACGTCCGCGTCGTCGCGAAGGCGCACGCGGAAACGGACCCCATCCTCCGCCAGATCGACGGCCACGTCGCGAACGGAACGGCGACGGCCGCGATCGAGCGCATCGGCGATGCGCAGAATGGACACGAGCTTGCGCACCACGTCCCGCTGCGCCGGAGAGAGCTGCGCGAAATTCTCGTCCGCCGGCTTCGGCGGCGCCTTGCGATAGTAACGCGCGACGTTCGCCGTCACGGCCACCTGATCGCTCGTGAAGCCGCGCAGACCGGCGTGGCTGATGAGGTAGTACGAGTGTTTCTGATGATCCTGAAACGAGACGTGCATGCCCACTTCGTGCAGCAGGGCCGCGTATTCGAGGAGCTCGCGCTCGCCGGTGCGGAGATGATGGAGCTCCTGGGTCTGGTCGAAGATGCGCAGCGCGAGACGGGCCACGTGCGCGGCGTGCGTGCGCTCGATGTCGCTGCGGTCGACCAGGGCCATCACCGAGGAGCGGCGCACGCTGCCGCCTTTCTGCGGCGCGCGCTTGCGGTCGAGCACGTGCTCCACGATTCCTTCGCGCAGCGCGGCATCGCACGCGCGGATCTGCTCGATGTCGAGCTTGCGCATGATCTCGTCGAGCACGATCGCGCCGCCGAGAATCGTTTCGGCGCGGCGCTCGTCGAGGGAGAACCGCTTCGCGCGCTCGGCATACGAAAGCGGCGTGAGCATGTCGATCAGCTCGCGCAGTTTCTTGCGCGAGAGCCAGCGCAATCCCGAGGACACGGCGTCGCCGTTCGCGGCGAGCGCGGAGAGCGTCGCGATCGTGCCGGAGGTGCCGACGGTGAAATCGAAGCCGACCGCGGCGATCGGCGGCAACGTCTTCTTGAGACGCTTGCGCACGTAGGCGCGGCATTCGTCGACCATGGCCGTCGTGGCGGCGCGATCGAGATCGAACATCTGCGACATGCGCAGCGCGCCGAGCGGCTCGCTGCCGGTGAGAAAGACCTCGTCGGCGGTGGCGACGATCAACTCGACGCTGCCACCGCCGATGTCGATCGCGAGCGCGGTGCCGCCATGAAAATCGATGGCCCGACGAACGGCGCGATAGATGTAATCCGCTTCTTCTTCACCGGAGATGACCCGGATCCGGATCCCGGCGGCTTTCTGCGCCGCGGCGATGAAGCGGCGGCCGTTCGGCGCCTCGCGAATCGCGCTCGTGGCCACGGCCACCACTTCGCTCACCTGCCACCGCTCCGCGATGCCGGCCATCTTGCGCAACGCCTCGACGCCGCGCTCGATCGCTTCATCGGTCAGCGGCCGTCCTTCCAGACTGCCGCGGCCGAGCTGCACCATCTCTTTTTCTTTGTCGATGACCCGATGCCCATGCCGCTGCTCCTCCACCACGATCATGTGAATCGAATTCGTTCCGACATCGATCGCGGCAATCCGGTTGCGCGGCATGAAGTGCGGATTGTGTCTCGAAACGGGAGTCAGTAGTCGGTTGTCGGTCATCTCCCGATGATCGACTGCCGACCACCGACTCCCGCTCCGGCTACTTCACCGGGAAGTAGCCGACCTTCGTGACGATGGCCTGACCTTCGGGGCCGAGCGCCCAGTCGATGAACTGCTTCATCGCGCCGGACGGCTTCGCGCGCGAATAGAGATAGAGAAAGCGGCTGATCGGATACGAGCCGTTGCGAACGGTCTCGAGGCTGGGCAGCACGCCGGGGCTCTTGTCGTCTTTCTTCACCGCGGCGAAGCGAATGCCTTTCGCGTACGCCGCACCGCCGTAGCCGATGCCGTTCGCATCTTTCGCCACGGCGTTCACCACCGCCGCGGTGCCCTGCAGCGTCTGCGCGCGCGGAGAAAAATCTTTCCCCATGAGGACGTTGTCCTTGAAGTAGGTGTACGTGCCGGACGAGTTTTCGCGCGAGTAGAGAATGATCGCCGCGTCGCCGCCGCCGACCTGCTTCCAGTTCGTGATTTTTCCGGTGTAAATGTCGCGGAGCTGCGCGAGCGTGAGCTCTTTGACCGGGTTCTTCTCGTTGAGATAGACCGACAGACCGTCGCGCGCGATCGGCGTGGCGAAACCGGGCGTCGCGAAACGCGCCTTCAGCTTGTCGACCTCGCTGGTCTTGATCGGGCGCGAGGCGGCGGCGATGTCGGTGGTGCCGTTGATCAGCGCGGCGATACCGACACCCGAGCCACCACCGGTGACCTGGATGACGATGCTCGGATTCTTCTGCATGAACGCCTCGGCGAGGCGCGCGTTCATGATCACCATCGTGTCCGAGCCTTTGACGGTGATCGGTTTCTGCGCGGCCAGCGGGAGTGCGAGTGCTGCCAGGAGCAGGATGAGCTTCTTCATATTTTTTCCTTTAGAACGCGTACTGGTAGCGCAGCGTGAAGACGTCGTCGTCCGGATCGCTCGCCTGGTTCCTGATGAACTCGTACGAGAACATCACCTTGCTGTGCGAGTCCCAATGAAAGATGTACGTGGGGTTGATCGTGCGAACGGCGTTGTTGTCGATGTCGGTATCGGGGTCGTATTCATCGGCGCGGACGACCACCTGATGGCGCGTGCCGATGTTCTGGATGGCGTAGAAGTACCAGCCGCGAACGTCCTGTGACTCCGAGCGCGTGGTTCCGCTGGCCGGCGCCTGCTGGCCGGTGATGTACTCGCCGCGAAGGCCGAGGCCCGGAACCGGGGTGGCCCACTGGAAGTCGATGCCCGTGCGTTCCTTGTCGAACTCGAGACCGCGCGCGTTCGTGCTCGTGGCCACGAGATCCTCGCCGCGATAGACCGAGGCGCCGAAGTCGAACGCGCCGAAGCTGTAGCCGATGCGGCCGACGACGTCCTTGCGCTTGTTGGCGTCGAACGCCTGCGCGGTGCCGGTACCGTTGACGATGGCTACGCGATAGCTGAAGCGCTCGTTGAGACCGAGGCCGGAGAGCATCACGCCGCGATCGCGCTCGCCGGGAAAGAGCGTGCGGACCACGCGCGAACGCTCGGGCACTTCGCGCTGGCTCGACGAGTACATGATCTCGTAGCCGAACGGCCAGTTGAACTGACCGGCGGTGAGCGTGTGCTTCCACGTCGTCCACGGCTCGGTGAATTCGACGTAGCCGTCTTTCAGCGAGACGCCGGACGAGGTGACGTCGGGCTGCAGCACGAACTTCGACGTCGGCAGGAATTGATAGGTGAACTTCACGCGGCCGCGACGGATCGAGAACTGATCGAAGTTCCGCGTGTTCGCGCCGTTCAGCTCATTGAGCGAACGCTCGTCGTTGACATACTGCGCCTGGATGTAGCCGCTGAGCTTCATCTTGCTCAGCAGATCGGTGGTGTTGCGATTTTCGGTGAGCGCCTCGGTGAGCGCTTCGACGCGCGCCGCGAGCTCCTCGAGCGTCGGCGTCTCTTTGGCGGGCTCGCCTTCGGCCGGCGGCACGTCCGACGGCTCGTCCGTTTTTTCGGGATCCGGCGGCACCTGCTCCGCCTGCGCGGCAGGCGGCGTCTGGCTCTCCGCAACGAATTCCTGCGCATCGTCCGCCAGCATCGGCAGGCAGACGAACAGCGCAATCATCAGCAACTTCACTTTCATGGACCGTCTCCTTGAGCGTGCAGACTAGCCACCCCACGCAAAGCGTCGTGGGTGTCGATGTGAAGTCGATGTGAAGGAACGGAGCGCATACTGTCGCGATGAAGAAACTGCTGACCGCTCTCACCCTTCACGCGCTGCTGATCGTGCCGCTGTTCGCCGCGGATGCGCCGCAGCCGTCGGCGCGGGAAGTGAAAGCGCGCGAGCTGCTGGTCCTGCTGCGCACCGGCGATACGGCCATGCAGGCCATCGACGGCATGATGGTGTCGATGAAAGACGCCATGCCGCAGGTGCCGGCCGAGTACTGGGACAGCTTCAAGAAGCAGATCAAACCCGACGAGTTCATCGAGCTGCTCGTGCCGATCTACGCGGCGAATCTCGAGGAGTCCGACCTCGACGGCCTGATCACGTTCTTCAAGTCACCGGCCGGGCAGAGCTACGTGGCGAAGCAGAGCACGATCATGCAGCAGTCGATGGAAGTCGGTGGAAAGTGGGGCGAAGAGGTCGCGGAGCGCGCCATTCGCGCGCTGGCCGAGAAGAAGGATTAGCCGTCGCGGGCCATGCGCCCGCCGGGGTCACGGCAGCGGAAGGCGCATCGTGAACGTCGAGCCTTTGCCTTCTTCGCTGGCCACGATGATCACTCCGCCGTGTGCCTCGATGATGGCGCGGGCGATGTAGAGACCGAGTCCCAGGCCGCCGTAGTAACGGCTCGACACGTTGCGCGCGCGGTGAAAGCGCTCGAACAGCTGCGGGATCTCATCCCTCGGAATTCCGATTCCGTAATCGGAGACGGCCGTCAGCACGGCGCCGTTCTCCAGCTCGACGCGCACGTCGATGTTCGTTCCTTCGCTCGAGTACTTCAGCGCGTTCGACAACAGGTTGTCGACCACCTGGCGCATGCGATCGGGATCGGCCACGACGGTCATCGTGGCCACGCCGGCGCCGACGTCGAACGAGATCTCGCGCGCCGGATGCTGCACCCGAAACGCGGAAACGCGCGACTGCACGAAGTCCGGCCAGGGGATCGGCTGCGGGTGAATCTGCAGGCGATTGGTCTCGATGCGCGACACGTCGAGCAGTTCCGAGATCAGCCCCATCATCCGTTCGATTTCACCGAGGACGGCGTTGATGTAGGTCGCGCGCTCCTCCGGCTCGAGGTCGTCGACCGTCTGCGCAAGCAGCTGCGTGTAGCCCTTGATGGTCGTGAGCGGCGTGCGCAGCTCGTGCGAGGCCACCGAAAGAAACTCGTCCTTCTTGCGGTCGAGCTCCTGCAGCGCGGTGATGTCGCGGATCACCAGCACCGCGCCGACGATGCCGCGGCTTTCGATCGGCGCGGCGGCGATCGAGAGATCGAGATCGCGGCCGGTGAGGAGATGCCTGCCGATGGCGAGATAGTCAGGAACCGTTTCGCCGGCCAGAGCACGCGCGTACGGCATCTCCGCGTGCGGAACCGGACGCCCTTCCGCATCGCGCAGATTCAATCCCGCGAACGAGCCCTGTTCGATCGCTTCGGCGCGGGACGCGAGACCGAACATGTTCAGCGCGGCCTGGTTCACGTCGACGACGTTGCCACTGGCGTCGTAGACCCACAGACCGTCGGTCATGGAGCCGAGGATCGAGTCGAGCCGCGCGGAACGCTCGGCCATCATCGTGGCCAGGTTCTCAATCTCGCGACGCGACTTCAGCTGATCGGTGACGTCCTGCACGAGCACGGTGAGGCTCTGGGTGATGCCGGAGAAACGTCCGCGCGCGGCCGAGATGATGCGATTGACGTAGCGATCGGCGATCAGCAGCTCTTCGTCGATGCGCGGCTCGCCGGAGTCGGCGACCTGCTTGAGAATCTGTTCGCTGCCCGGGAGCAGTTCCGCCGCGCGCAAACCGGCGATCTTTTCATCGAACGAGAGGCGGCCGAACTGCGCGACGAAATCGATGAAGCGCGTGTTCGCGAGCTCGAACCGGAGCTCGTCGGCGGAGATGACGGCGATGCCGATCGGCGCGCTTTCGAGCACCGCTTCCAGTCGCACGCGGGCATCGACTTCGCGCCGCGCCAGCTCTTCGGCGGCGCGATGACCATCCTGCGCGATGCGCGTGAGCCGATGAATGTGGCTCGCGGCGCCGACGCGATCGGCGACCGCGCGCGCGAACTCGAGATCCTCGGCGTCGAAATTCCGGCGCGGATCGGACTGCGAGATGATCACCGCACCGATCCGCTCGCCGTATGACTCGATCGGATACGCGATCAGGCTCTGCTCCCGCAGAGCCGCCTTCACCGCGCGCTCTTCCTCGTCGCGCGCGAAATCGAGCAGCGAATCGCTGCGCACCTCGTAGAAGAGGAGCGGCCGGCCGATGTGAAACACGGTGCCGGGCAATCCCTCGCCGGGCCGGTATCCATGCTCGGCGAAGTACTGCCGGTAATGCTGCAGCTCCGGATTCGACGTGGCGTAGCCGACGAGCTCCAGCAGTCCGGTGATGGAGTGATAGAGATAGATGCGAACGCTGCCGGCGACGGCCTGGGCCACACGCGTGGCGGGGTCATCGAGATCGTCGAAGTTCGGCGCCATTGCCACCATCTCGAGCCCGAGGTTGGCCAGACATTCGGCGCGACGCCGCCGCCACGATTCACGCTCCGCGTTCTGGCGTTCGTCCGTCACGTCGCGCGACAGGACGACGCTGCCGATGATGCGGCCGTGATCGTCGCGAATCGGCGCGGCCTTGAGATTGACGACGCGATCGTCTTCGGTCCGCGTGTCGTGCACGAGGTAGTCGGAGCGAACCGCTTCTCCGCGCAGCGCTCGCATCGACGGCAGTTCCTCGACGCGCAGCGGGCTGCCGTCGATGTAGCGATGCCGTTGCCCGCGGGGCCGTCCGTCCGCATCGGGAGAGAACAGCACGGCCGGCTCGCGCTGCGCCGCCGCGTTCATCCGTTCGAGTTTTCCGCGCGCGTCGTAAATCGCCGCCGACTCCGGGATCTGATCGAGGATGGCGTTGACCTTGGCCATCTCCCGCACCGCGCGGTTGTGCAGCAGCGTGTTGTTGAGGGCGAGCGTCGCGTAGCGGCCGATCTCCGCGAACAGCGAGATCTCCTCTTCCGTCCAGTCGCGCGCCTCGTTGCAATCGTGCAGACCGAACGCCCACGGCTCTTCTTCGCGCGGCCGCAGAATCTGAACGATCGCGGACTTGATGGCGAAACGCTCCGCGAGATCGGGATCGAGATCGGGATCGCCGAGCATCGTCACGATCGGACGATCGGCTTCGATGGCGCGGCGAATGAGGTCCTGCGATTTTCCGAGCGGCACCGGACCTTTCATGCCCGGCTCTCCGCCGTTGCCGCCGCGCACCGGATCGAACGTCGCGAACGCGACCTTTGCCGATTCCGCCGACTCATGCACCGGCTGCAGCAGCCACGCGCGATCGGCGCCGAACTCCTCGCGCGTCACGACCACGATGCGCCGCAGCACTTCCCGCAGCTCCAGCGTGTTCGTGAACGTCTCGAGGATGCTCGAGAGAAACCGATAGCGCTCCTCGGTGGTGAATCGCGCGCGCTCCGACGACGCCGGCGCGAGGTAACGGGTCATCAGGCGACGGATCACCGAGTCATCGTTCGCCAGCTCCGGCAGCTCCAGCACGCGCGCCATCGGCTGGCGGCTTTCGGCGGCATCGCGCACGCGCTGCCAGGCCGAGGTACCGCTCACCGCGATCAGGCGAAATCGCTCGCGATCGAGCAGTTCCACCGCCTCCTGCTCCGAACGCGCGACCACCGGAGTGAATCGAAGAGAGCGCGCGATTTCAGCGGGAGTGCGAGCCGCATGCTCGCCCGCGACGATCAGGACCTGATTGGCCATTGGCTGCGCAGCATGCTAGCAGCTTGCGCCATCACTACAATGCGCCGCATGAAGCGTTCCTTTGATGAGCTCGTTCAACTCATGACGCGTCTCCGCGGACCGGATGGCTGTCCGTGGGATCGCAAGCAGACGCTCCCTGATCTGAAGCCGTTCATCATCGAGGAAGCGTATGAGGTGGTCGATGCCATCGACCGCGATGATCGCGCGTCATTGACCGAGGAAGTCGGGGACATGCTGCTCGAAGCGGTGTTCGTCGCGGAGATCACGCGCGAGGAAGGAACGTTCGACATCTACGACTCCATCACCGCCATTCACGACAAGCTCGTACGCCGCCATCCGCACGTCTTCGCCGACGTCGTCGCCGACGACGCGGAACAGGTGCTGGTCAACTGGGAGAAGCTGAAGCAGGACGAGCGCAAGGCCGAAAACAAAAGCCTGCTCGCCGGCGTGCCGGCCTCGCTGCCTGCGCTGCTCAAGGCGGGACGGCTGACCGAGAAAGCAGCCCGCGTCGGATTCGACTGGCAACGCGCCGATGACGTCCTGAAGAAACTCGACGAGGAGCTCGCCGAGCTGCGCGAGGCGGTGCAGTCGGGCGATGCCACCAGCGTGCACGACGAGCTCGGAGACGTGCTCTTCACGATCGCGAACGTCGCGCGCAAGATGAACGTGAACGCGGAAGAAGCGCTGCAGTCGACGAACCGGAAATTCACGCGGCGCTTCGAATGGATGGAAGCGCGCGTGCGCGAGCAGGGGAAGGATCTCGATCACCTGTCGCTCGAGGAGATGGATCAGCTTTGGGACAGCGCAAAATCGGCCGAACGAGGCTGATCGTCCTCGCCATCATCGCGGCGATCGCGATTCACGACTTCGCGGTCCCGCACGGTCGTGGCTTCGCGGCGCGGGCCGCGCTCTTCGCGATCGACGAATATCGTTCCCACGTCTCGCCGCATCTGCGCGGCCGCGTGGTCTGCCGCTTTACTCCGACCTGCTCGGCTTACGGCCGCGCGGCGATTGCGAAGTACGGCTTCGGGCGGGGCTCGCTGAAGGCGGCGTGGCGGATCGCGCGGTGCGGCCCCTGGACGAAGCAGGGGACGAAGGACTTGCCGTAGCGGCAGCCACTTCCGCGCTCGGGCAGAGATCGTTCACCACGCACTCCCCGCATTGCGGTTTGCGCGCGATACACGTCTGCCGTCCGTGAAAAATCAGCCGGTGCGCGAACATCGTCCACTCTTTCCGCGGGAGGAGCGCCATCAGGTCTTCCTCGATCTTCACCGGATCGGCGTTCTCGGTCAGTCCGAGACGGCCGGAGACGCGGCCGACATGCGTGTCGACGACGATGCCGACGTTGATGCCGAACGCATTGCCGAGCACGACGTTCGCGGTCTTGCGGCCGACGCCCGGCAGCGCCGTCAGCTCGTCCATCGTGCGCGGCACTTCCCCGCCGTGCTTCTCCATGATCGCCTTCGCGCAGTTGATGACCGCCTTCGCCTTGTTGCGAAAGAAGCCGGTCTGCTTGACGTCGGTCTCCATCTCCACGAGATCGGCGTTCGCGAATTCCTTCGGACCGGGATATTTGCGAAAGAGCGACTTCGTGACGATGTTCACGCGCGCGTCGGTCGACTGCGCCGAGAGGATCGTGGCGATGAGCAGCTCGAACGCGTTCGTGAAATCGAGCGCGCACTTCGCATCGGGATGACGTTTCTTCAGCCGCGCATTGACCGTCGCGGCACGTTGTTCGAGATCGGGCATCGGTTTTCGTCGCGTTCCGCTCAGATCATCGGCAGATCCACTCCGCGCTCGCGCGCGGCGTCGATCGCCTCTTCGTATCCCGCATCCGCATGGCGCATCACGCCGGTGCCCGGATCGGTGGTCAGCACGCGTTTCAACCGCTCCGCCGCCTCGTCGGTACCGTCGGCGACGACCACCATTCCGGCATGGAGCGAGTATCCGATGCCGACGCCGCCGCCGTGATGCACCGAAACCCACGTCGCGCCGCTCGCGGTGTTCAGCAGCGCGTTGAGAATCGGCCAGTCGGCGATCGCATCGGAGCCGTCCTTCATCGCCTCGGTCTCGCGATTCGGTGAAGCGACCGAACCGGAATCGAGATGATCGCGGCCGATCACGATCGGCGCCGACACCTTCTTCTCCGCGACGAGCCGGTTGAACAGCAGCCCGGCCCGATCGCGCTCTCCGTAGCCGAGCCAGCAGATGCGCGCCGGCAGGCCCTGGAACTCGACGCGCTCCTGGGCCATGCGCACCCAGCGATGCAACGCCGCGTCATCCGGGAACAGCTCGAGAATCGCTTCGTCGGTGACCCGCAGATCGTTCGGATCGCCGGAAAGCGCGGCCCAGCGGAACGGCCCTTTTCCTTCGCAGAAGAGCGGACGGATGAACAGCGGCACGAAGCCGCCGACGTCGAACGCGTTCTCGACGCCCACCTTGATGGCCTGGCCGCGCAGGTTGTTGCCGTAGTCGAACGTGACCGCGCCGCGATTCTGCAGCTCGATCATCGCGCGCATGTGCCGGGCCATCGTCTCGTACGATAAATGAATATATTTTTCAGGGTCGCTTTCTCGTAACGCTAAAGCGTCCTCATAAGTCATGTCGGCGGGGACGTAGCCGGTGAGCTCGTCGTGCGCCGAGGTCTGGTCGGTGAGCACGTCGGGCACGATGCCGCGCGCGATCAACGCTTCGAGCAGCTCCACCGCGTTCGCGACCACGCCGATCGAAACGGCCTCGCCGCGATCGCGCGCTTCGAGTGCCCGCGCGATGGCCGCATCGAGCGACGGCGCTTCCTCATCGAGATAGCGCTTCTCGAGACGGCGCTGAATGCGCGTGCGATCGACTTCCGCCACCAGCGCCGTCGCCTCGTTCATCGTCGCCGCGAGCGGCTGCGCGCCGCCCATGCCGCCGAGTCCCGCGGTGACGACGAGCTTTCCCTTCAGCGAATCGCCGAAGCGCTGCTTCGCCACCGCCGCGAAACACTCGTACGTTCCCTGCAGAATGCCCTGCGTGCCGATGTAGATCCACGAGCCCGCGGTCATCTGTCCGTACATCGTCAGGCCGAGCGCGTCGAGCCTGCGGAACTCGTCCCAGGTGGCCCAGTGCGGAACGAGATTCGAATTCGCGATGAGCACGCGCGGTGCGTTCTCGTGCGTGCGGAACACCCCTACCGGCTTGCCCGACTGCACGAGCAGCGTCTCATCGTTCCGGAGCCGTTTGAGCGTCGCCACGATCGCGTCGTAGCACTCCCAGTTGCGCGCGGCCTTGCCGATGCCGCCATACACGATGAGCTGCTCCGGCCGCTCCGCCACCTCGGGATCGAGGTTGTTCATGAGCATTCGCAGCGCCGCCTCCTGCTGCCAGCCGAGGCAACTGATGGACGTTCCCCGCGGCGCGCGAATCGTTCGGGGCTCAGTGAGTGTGGTGGTCATGCGGCGGATTCTATGTGGAGTGCGGTGGCGGGAGCCACCGGCTTCGAAAGCGACCGCTGCGACCGCCGCGCTTCGACGTCACCGCAGCTTCTCGGCGAGCTTCTTCGCTTCCTCGTCCTTCGGCCGCACTTTCAGATACGCCTCCAGTGCCGCGCGGCCGCGTTCTTTCTGACAGCGGCAGAACATCGCCGTGCGCGCGATCTCGTACGACGCTTTCGGATCCGAGGCGCGCAACTCCTCCCACGTGGCGAAGGCGTCGTCGTATTGCTGCGACTCCTGCGAGAGCCAGCCGAGCCACTGGAGCGCGAGATTGCGATGCGCGCCGCTGAGCACGCGCACCGCTTCTTTCAGCTCGCGCCGCGCCACACCGAACTGTTTCTCCCGATAAGCCATGTAGCCGGTCGCGAGATGTCCGAGGCCGGGATCGAGCGTGGCGAGCTTCTTCGCGAAAGACTTCGCCCGCTTCACCGCTCCCCCGGCGATCGCGGGAGTCACGGTGTGAAAGCGGACGAGATCGAGCAGCAGTTCCGGATCGTTCGGCTTGCGTTTGTACGCCTTCTGCAACGCTTCGTCGATCTGGAGGGCGAGCACGTAGAGGCGCACCGGGTTCGTCGTTTGCTGTGCCTCGGCCATCAGCCGGCGGGCCTCCTGATGAGGATCGGCGGGCGCGGCCGTGACAGTGAACGTTGCGCAAATGGTGAATACGGCGCACCAGAGCCACGTTCTCAGTCGGGCCGCAGAAGTGCATACTACGCGGACTCTCGGAGGTGTCGTCATCGAAGCTCAGCAGCAGAAGGTCTTGAAAAAGGATTGGGTGAACATCTCGTTCCTCACCCTCACGCCCGTCATCGGTCTCCTCGGCACCGCGGCCTACACATGGTACGCGGGCTTCTCGCTCTGGATGCCGGTCCTCCTCGTCGGAATGTATCTCGCGGTCGGCATCTCCATCTGCGCCGGGTACCACCGCTTTTTCTCGCACAAGAGCTACGAGGCGGCGAAGCCGATTCAGTACTTCTTCGCCATCTTCGGTGCGCTGGCCGCGCAGAACTCGATCCTCTGGTGGTCGTCGAGCCATCGCGTGCACCACAAGTACGTCGACAAGGATTGGGATCCGTACAACATCAAGCGCGGATTCTGGTGGGCGCACATTCTCTGGATCTTCTACAAGAACGACGAGCGCGACGACACGTTCGCGAACTCGCCGGATCTGCTCGCCAATCCGGTGGTGATGTGGCAGCACAGGTGGCACAAGCACATCCTGATCCTGGTCGGCTTCGGTCTGCCGACGCTGATCGGGGCCGCGTTCGGCAATCCGATCGCCGGCCTGCTGTGGGGCGGGTTCCTGCGCATCGCCGTCATCCACCACACGACCTTCTTCGTGAACTCGCTGGCGCACGCGCTCGGCAAGCCGCTGTTCAACGCCGAGGTTTCGGCGCGCGACAACTGGCTGGTCGCGCTGCTCACGCTCGGTGAGGGGTATCACTCCTTCCATCACCGCTTCCCTGCCGACTTCCGCAACGGCATCCGCTGGTATCAGTGGGATCCGGCGAAGTGGTTCATCGGCGGGCTCAAGAGCGTCGGCCTGGCCAGCAATCTGCTGACGACGCCGCTGCCGCAGATCGAGCAGGCGCGCATGCGCGCCGCGATGCGCGTGGTCGAGCCGAAGATGGCCAGCGCCACCGGCACGCTCGCCGACGAAGCGCGCCGCCGCCTGAAAGTCGCATCCGAGCACCTCGACCGCGCCATCGCCCTCTGGCGCCGCGCGATCGACGAGAAGTCGCAGAAGCTCTCGACGTGGCGGCAGACGCACAAGATGTCGCGCAAACATGTGAGACGTTCACGGCGACAGTGGAAGCGCGCGGTGAGGATGCTGCAGGCCGCGTAGGCGCTGTTTTCCGCTACGACCCACTCGAGACGGCGGGCTTCATGCCCGCCGTTTTTCATCTCTCCAGTTTTCTCAGCGCCCGCTGCGCATCCTTCGCCTGACGCGGACAGACGCAGCGCTGCTCCCACACCGACCGGTACAGCGATTTCGCCGACTCGACGTCGGACGTCTGCTCCGCTTCGTCGAGTTGCGCGTCCGCTTTCCGCTCGCTCGCATCGAGCGCCTCGCGCACGATGCGCTCCACCTCGCCGGTCTCCGTTGCATCGGCGCGCGCCAGCACCTCGCCGTCGCCATCGACCAGCACCGTCATCGGCCGCTCCTCGACCTTCAACGCTTCGAGACGCTCTACATCGTCGAAGCGGATGATGCGCATGGCGACGCAGCGCGCCGAAAACAGAGTCAGCGCATCCGACGTGAGCAGACCGGAGCGGCGCAGATCCTCGGAGGTTGCCGGCACCCAGAACAGCGTCAGCGGCGCCTCGATCACCTCGCCCGGCGTGACGACCTTCCACGGAACGAAGGAGACATGCGGCTCCTCGCCGGCGAGCGGAATCGCTCCGGCCACGAGAAGGAGGAACGTCGCGACGAAGCGCGCCAGGCGGCGCATCTGGAACCCTCGAACGGACCGCGGGCGATTATACGCGGCGGAGAAAAGCGTACGCCGTGCGTGGTGGCGCCAGTAGAATCCGTCAGTTTCCGCCTCGATCGAACTCGGCCTGCATGGGAACCATCCGCGAGACCCTTGGTCATTACGAAGTGCTCGGCCCGATCGGCGCGGGCGGCATGGGCGAGGTCTTCGTCGCCCGCGATCCGAAACTCGGACGCAAGGTCGCGATCAAGATGCTCCCGGCGCGTCTCACGACCGAGCGCGACACGCTCTCCCGGTTCACCCAGGAAGCGCGCTCCGCCTCCGCGCTGAATCACCCGAACATCGTCACCATTCATGAAGTCGGCGCCGACGAAGGAACGCCGTTCATCGTCATGGAGTACATCGACGGGCGGGACCTCCGCTCGCTGATTCAGGAAGGGGCCGTGCCGATTCGGACGGTCCTCGACATCGCCACGCAGATCGCCGACGGTCTGGCCGCCGCGCACGAGCGCGGCATCGTGCATCGCGATCTCAAGCCCGAGAACATCATGGTCACCCGCGACGGGTTCGTGAAGATTCTCGACTTCGGCCTCGCCAAGATCATGTCGCCGGTCGGCAACACCGGCGAGAACACGCTGCAGATGGACATGCCGGGCACGAACCCCGGCACGATTCTCGGCACCGTCGGCTACATGTCGCCCGAACAGGCGACGGGACGGCGTCTCGATTTCCGCTCCGATCAATTCGCCCTCGGCGCGATCCTCCATGAGCTCGTGACCGGCAAGCCCGCATTCGAAGGCGAAACCGCGATCGATACGCTCTCCGCGATCCTGCATGCCGAGCCCGAACCGGTGACACGCAAGAACGTGCGCGCCCCGGCGCAACTCGCCGACATCATCGGACGACTGCTGGAGAAGGCGGCCGACGATCGCTACGCATCGCCGCGCGATCTCGCCCGCGAGCTGCGCATGCTGCGCGATCGCGTCGTCGCCGAGGAGAGCGGGTTTCATCAGATGCCCGCGCCCTCATCCCAGAAACGGCCGATCGCCATCGCCATCGTCGCCGCGCTCGGTCTGGCGGTGTTCGTCGGCGGTCTCGTATTTCTCTCGCGCGATCGCGTCGGCGCGCCGCCCGCGACCTCGACCACGGCCGCGGCGACCCAGCCGAAAAAGTATCTGGCCGTGCTGCGCTTTCAGGATCTCACCGGCGACCCGAACGGACAGCTCGTGGTCGACGGCTTCGCCGAAACGCTCACGGCGCGGCTCGCCCATTTTCAAACCGTGCAGGTGATCCGGCCGTCGGCATCCGACCCGGCCGCGGGCGATCCGAAGAAGGTCGCCAAAGCGCTCGGCGCGAATCTCGTGCTCACCGGCTCGATGATGCGCAACGGCGATCGCATTCGCGTGACCTATTCGGTGATGGATCCGACCACCGGTCGCGAATGGCGCGATCTCATCGAAGGCGCGACGTCGGATCTCTTCGGAGTACAGGACAACGTCGCCGACAGCGTCGCGCGCAATCTTTCTCTCGGTACGGCCCCGGTGCGTCCGATGCTCGATCCGGCCGTTTCGCAGCGCCGCTACCTCGAGGCCCTCGGCCATCTGCGCCGCTACGACAGCGAAGACTCGCTCAATGCGGCGATCGAGATCCTCAATCAGCTCGGCTCCTCGCCGAGCGTGCAGGCCGCGCTGGCGCGCGCGTACTTGCACAAGTTCCAGATCACACGCCAGCCGGAGCTGGCCGCCTCCGCCAGCGAGGCCGCGGAGCGCGCATTACAGTCCGATCCGCAGAGCCTCGACGTGAACGTGACCCTCGGCGAATTGCGCCGCCAGACCGGTCGCCACAAGGAAGCGATCGACGCCTTCGTGCGCGTGCTTTCGCAGCAGCCGAACAATGCCGACGCCGTGCTCGGCCTCGCGGAGACATACAAGGCGGCAGGCGATCTGAAAAACGCCGAGATGTCGTACAAGCGCGCCATTGCGCTTCAACCGAATTACTGGGGCGGCTACAACAAGCTCGGATTTTTCTATTACACGCAGTCGCGTTACGACGACGCCATCCCGCAATTCCAGAAGGTCGTCGATCTCGTACCGGACAACGAGCGCGGCTACAACAACCTCGGCGGGATGTATCAACGCGTCGGCCGTTACGACGAGGCCATCCGCATCTTCCAGCAATCGATTCAACGCAAGCCGTCCGGCCAGGGCTATTCGAACCTCGGTACCGCGTACTACTTCCGCGGCCGCTATGCGGATGCCGCCGCCGCATTCGAAAAAGCGGTGGAGCTGACCCCGCACGATTTCGTCTACTGGCGCAATCTCGGCGATGCGTATCGCTGGACGCCGGGACAGAGCGCGAAATCGAAGCGCGCGTATGAACGGGCCATCGAATTGTGTGAAGACGCCACCCGCGTGAATCCCGGCGATGCACGCGCGCATCTGCACGCTGCCAGTGCACTGGCGAAGCTCGGCCGCACGCGCGAGGCGCGCAACGGAATCATCCGCGCACTGGAGCTCGATCCGAAATTCGCCTCTGCCGCCTACGAGGCGGCGGTGATCGCGAATCTGTCGAACGACGCCGACGAAACGGCCGCGCGCATCGAACAGGCTCTGCGCCTCGGCTTCAATCCCGACGACATCATGCGCGACCCCGAATTTGCGAACCTGCAAAAAAGCGGTAGGCTGCAAGCCATCATCGCGGGGTTCCGGTCCAACCCCGACCAACAGTGATGTTCCAAGAGAGGAGCTTCAGCCATGCAGCCTGAAAAAGTCGTCCGCATCACCATCGATTCGAAAGGTCTTCCCGTCCCGGATCAGGATCCGATCATCGCCACCAAAGCCAATCAGAAAATTCGCTGGTGCGCCGACTTCGCCTTCACCATCGATGTCGAGGGTTACTCTGATCTGACCTACGGCACGAATGGCGGCAGCGCCGATCCGTTCCGCTGCACGACGGCCACGTTCCCGGACGTCCGCAAGTACAAGTACTCGATCACGGTCGACGGCGTCACGAACGATCCGGAAATCGACATCAAGCCTTGAGCGGCAGCATCCGCATTTCTCCCGCCGACTGGACCTCGAGACTTCCGGGTCCGAATGGAGAGCGTTTCGTGCTTGCGTTCGAGCACGGAACGCTTTCCGCGGAGGTGTACGCGCCGCGCGGCACCGATCCGCAGCGGCCGCACTCGCGCGACGAGGTGTACATCGTCATTCGCGGCTCCGGCACGTTCGTGCACGGCGAGCAGCGCGACCCGTTCGTCGCCGGCGATTTTCTTTTCGCGGCCGCGGGCGTCGTGCACCGCTTCGAGCACTTCACCGACGATCTGGAAGTGTGGGTGCTGTTCTACGGTCCCGAAGGTGGGGAAGCTTCGCGCTGACGCGCGAAGCTTCCGGGGACACGCACTATTCGATGTTCTGGGGGAAGGTCTGCACCTGCGCACGCGCGCGCAGGCCGGCGGTGGTCTTGTTGACCGCGTCGACGATGTCGCGCTGCTTGCGGCCGAGGAGATACTCGCGGATCGTGCCGCTCACTTCTTCGAACGGCTCGGTGCGATTGCCCCGCTCCTCGAGATAGATCAGCGCGAACGAGTCTTCCATCTCGATGATGCCGCTGACCGTTTCGAGCGGCATCGAGAACGCCGCTTCTTCCAGCTTCGCCGGCAGACGGCCGCGTTCGACCCAGCCGAGCTCGCCGGCGCGATCGGCCGACGGATCCTGCGAGATGCGCTCGGCCACTTTGCCGAACTCGGTGGCCAGCTCGCGCACGTGCTTCCCTTCCTTCGCCAGCGCGGTGCGGGCATCGAGAAGGCCGGTCATGATGCCCGACATCGCCTCGCGCGCTTCGGCCGGACGATCGCCCTTGGCCACGCGGATCAGCCGCAGTCTGGCCTGCTCGCTCGTGAAGTCGGGCAGGTTGTCGTCGTAGAACTTCCGGAGCTCGGCGTCGGTCACGACGGTCGAGGCGATGACGTCGCGCACGTACGCGTCGAAGAGCGCCGACTCGCTCGCGGCCTGCATTTCGGCGGCGATGCCCGGCTTCGCGTCGAAACCGTTCTTCTTCGCCTCCTGCACCATCAGCACCTTGCGGATGTAGTTGTCGAGGAAGCCCATCTTCCCGCCACCGTTCCGCTCGTACTGCAACTTCATCTTCGGGCTCATCCGCTCCCAGAGCTGGTCGAGCTTGTCGCGCGTGATCGCCTCGCCGTTGACGAGCGCCACCACGCTTTTGCTGTTGTTCGTATTCGTCGCAGCCGCCTGCTGCTGCCCGAACGCACTCGCGCCGACGGCAAGCAGGGCAAGGCTGACAAGAGTTCGCTTCATTGAGATCCTCCGGAGGTGTGTGACGGGCGCGGACGGGTAAGGTTCCGCGCCTCGCGTCCGCGCGAGAGCACGGGTCGTGTCCGACGCCGGAAGAAACGGATGAGCGGGAGAGGCGATTCCGGAGATTTCGTGTCAACCGGTTTTCCGCAATTTCCGCAGCTGTGGAAAATGTTCGATTTCATAGCGAAAACCACGGCTGTGTGCGGCGGGTGTTGTGGAAGCCTTACGGATGGAACGACCCACTTCCGGCCGCGTCCGTAGAATGCGCTCACTTCGTTCATGTCAGTCGCACAACTCGACGTATCCATCGACCGGCAATTGCCGCAATCGCCCGACGCGGAGCGCGCGGTCCTCGGCGCGATCCTCATCAACAACAACGCCTTCTACCGGATCATCGGTACGATCGATACCGAGGATTTCTTCAAGGACGCGCACCGCACCATCTTCGCCACCATGCGCCGCATGGCGGAGCAGAGCCACAACATCGAGCCGCTCACGCTGAAGGAAGAGCTCGCGAAGCACGCGCAGCTCGATCAGGTCGGCGGCATCTCCTACATTTCGTCGCTGCTCGACGTCGTGCCGGACGTCGCCAACGTCGAGCGCTACGCGCACATCGTCAAAGAGAAATCGATGCTGCGCCGCCTGATCGTCATGGGCAACAGCGTCATGCGCGCCGCCCTCGACGCGCCCGGCGAGCCGAATGAAGTCCTGACCATCGCCGAGAAATCGCTCTACGAGATCGCGGAAGGAACGACCGAAAAAGGATTCGTCGGGCTCGACAAGATCACGCGCACGAACATGGCCGCGATCGAACAGATCCATTCGAACGCGGGCCGCCTCGTGACCGGGATGCCGACCGGCTACGACCGTTTCAACGAGATGACGTCGGGCTTTCAGCCGGGCGATCTGATCATCCTCGCGGCTCGTCCTTCGATGGGGAAGACGTCGTTCATGATGAACATCGCCGAATCGATCGCGCTCCCCGGCAAAGACGGGCAGCCGCGCTCCGGCGACCGGCTGTACAGCGTCGGCGTCTTCTCGCTCGAAATGTCGAAAGAGCAGATCGGCCTGCGCATCCTCTCGTCGGAATCGGGGGTCTCGAATCACCTGATCCGCAGCGGAATGTTGTCCGAGCGCAACTGGCGCGAGCTGGCGGAAGCGTCTTCGAGACTGGCCAAGGGAAAGATCTTCATCGACGACACGGCCGGCATGGACCCGCTCGAAATGCGCGCCAAAGCGCGCCGCCTGAAGATGGAGGCCGGTCTCGACATGATCATGGTCGACTACCTCCAGCTGATGGCCATCAAAGGAAAAGTCGAGTCGCGCCAGCAGGAAGTCTCGCAGATCTCGCGCAGCCTGAAGGCGATCGCCAAGGAGCTCAGCGTGCCGATGCTCTCGCTCTCGCAGCTCTCGCGTCGCTCCGAACAACGCACCGGCGATCACCGCCCGCAGCTCTCCGACCTTCGCGAATCGGGCTCGATCGAACAGGACGCCGATCTCGTGCTCTTCATCTATCGCGACGAGGTCTACAACAAGGACACGGAAGAAAAAGGGATCGCCGAGATCATCATCGCGAAACAGCGCAACGGTCCGATCGGCGATTTCAAGCTCGTCTTCCGCAACGACATCACCAAGTTCTTCAACTACGAGCCGGCGCCGGAGTATCTGCCGCCAGGGCAGTGAGGTTCGTCGCCAAAGCAAAACGGCGGGCCTGCGGCCCGCCGTTTTCGTTTGTGCGTCTGGAGAATTTCTACTTCGGTCCGGCCGCGACCGGGTGACCCGAGCGCTTCCATTCGTTCCAGCCGCCCTTCAGCGCGAAGACGTTGCGAACGCCGTGTGAGAGGAGCTCGTTGACGGCGCGGCCGGACGACTGTTCGGCGTCGCACGCGCAGTACGTCACGACCACTTTCTGCGTCGGCACTTCGGCGAAGCGCTTCACGATCTGGCTGCCGGGGATGCTCATCGCCCCTTTGATGTGGCCGTAGCTGAACTGCTCGTTGGAGCGGACGTCGATGAAGACCGCTTTTCCTTCCTTGTGCAGCTTCAACGCGTCGGCGATCGAGATGCGCGGGAAGTTGGTGCCGCCGCGGTTGGCCTGCGCGTTCGGAACGACGAGCGGCGCGGAAGCGGGCTTTTGCGTGGCCGGCTTCTGCTGCTTGTACTGCGCGCTGGCGAGCACGGCGGCGAAGACGGTGAGCAGGGCGACGACTGCGAGGGCGACTTTACGCATGGGCGACAGAACCTCGCGGGGAACTACTGTAATCCCTCGAAAAAGCGATCCATTCGCGGGACGAACCAGCGCGAACGATCGAGCGAGAACGCGACCGCCACCGCCTCGCCGACGATCCGCCGCCGCTCGATGAAGCCGATGAAGCGGCTGTCATTGCTGTTGTCGCGGTTGTCGCCGAGGACGAAGTAGTTGCCGGCCGGGACCGTGACCGGGCCGAACGAGCGGACCGCCGGGATCTCGGGCGTGAGCATCACCTTGTGGTTGTGCCCGTCGAGATCCTCGTCGAGCACGTAGGCCTGCCCCGACTCGCTGCTCACCAGCGCAATCGGCGACTGCTTGGCGATCTTTCCGTTCACGTAGAGCTGGTTGTCACGCATCTCGACCTTGTCGCCCGGCACCGCGACCACGCGTTTCACGAGCCGGACACCATCGACGGGAGAGAAGAGCACCACGATGTCGCCGCGATGGGGATTGTCCCACTTGACGATGTCGATCGTGGTGAACGGCACCTTCAGGTCGTAGGCGAGTTTGTTCACGACGACGCGATCGCCTTCCTGGATGGTCGGCTTCATCGAGCCGGTCGGAACGTCGTTCCAGTCGGCGAGCACCGACCGGAGAGAGCTGACGATCAGAATCATCAGCGCAAAGATGCGAATCTCGTTCAGGACCTTCTTTTTGTCGAGTGCCATGGCTGCTTTCTCTACGACCTCGGGCGGGAGAACGTTTCGCCGGAGCGAGCTTGTTCCTCCTCTGTAACCGAGGAAGGCGGAGGGTCTCCCTCCGCCTCCGGACCGCCGCGGCGAAAGTCTACGCCGCCGGCTTCGGCTCGCCGATCAGTTTTACCTTCGAGAGCAGCTCCGACATCTGCATGCCCGAGAGCGTCTCGAAGAGCGCCGGCACCTGCGCCGCGATCGCGGCCAGATCTCCGGTGATGCGATGCGCACCCGCGGCGGCACCGTCTCCGGTCGAGATCACGGTGATCTTGTCGACGTTCGCGAGCGGCGCGGCCAGCGCGCGGACGATCTCCGGCATCTGGTTCATCAGCTTGTCGACGACCGCGGCCTGGTTCCATTCCTGGTACGCCTCGGCCTTCACGTTCATCGCCTTCGCCTCGGCCTCGCCCTTGCGGAAGATGATCTCCGCCTCCGCTTCACCCTCGGCACGCAGCGACGAGGCGCGGCCTTCGGCTTCGCTGATGAGACGCTGGCGTTCGGCGGCGGCGAGCATCTCGATGCGCGCACGCTCGATCTCGGCCGACTTCAGCACGTTCGCGATCAGCTCTTTCTCGTGACGCAGAATCTCGGCTTCCTGCACCTTGATCTGCTCCTGCTTTTCGACCTGCTGCACACGCACCGATTCGACGACGACCTGCTGCTCCATCACCTTCGTCTGAATCTCGTAGGCCTTGTCGGCCTGCGCTTCCTCACGTTTGGTGGTCGCCTTGAACTGCGCACGCTTCACGTCGAGATCGTTCTGCGCGGAGGCCTGCGCGGCGAGGGACAACGCCTCGGCGAGCACGCGCTGCTGATCGGCTTCCGCTTTCTTGATGGCCGCTTCGCGCAGCGCTTCCGCGCGCTTGATGGCCGTGTCGCGATCCGCTTCCGCCGCGGCGATGTCGGCCATCATCTTGATGCGCGCGATGTCCGGACGGCCCATGTTCGTGATGTAGTCGTTGCCGTCTTTCACTTCCTTGATCGTGAACGACACGACCTCGAGACCCATCTTGTCCATGTCGTCCGCGCAGGTGGCGCGCATGCGGTCCGCCACCATCTCCGGCTGCTTCACGATCTCTTCGACGGTGAGCTGGCCGATGATGCCGCGCAGGTGACCTTCCATCACCAGACGGATCAATCCTTCGCGCTGCGCCGGCGTCTTCGAAAGGAATTGCTCGGCGCCGGTGAGGATCGACTCCTGATCGCTCTTCACCTTGATCTGCGCGACCGCCTCGACGCTAACGGCCACGCCCTGCTTCGTGTAGAGATCCTGCTTCGGCGCGACGTCGAACGACATCAGCTCGAGCGAGAGCGCCTTGAAGCTGTGGATCATCGGAAAAATGAGTGTGCCGCCGCCTTTGATGACGCGAGTGCCGCCGACGCCGAAGACGATGAATGCTTCATTGGGGCCGACCTTGCGGTACATCTGCGCCACGAATCCAAGCAGCATCAGTGTGGCGAGCACGATGCCGCCGGCGACAAACCAGATCGAGAGACTGAACACAGAATCCTCCTTCGTGCAGCGGGAGCTACGCTCCCAGTTCTTCCCAGAGCGTCACGTACGCGATGCCGCGCTCGTAACGCGTGACGACGACTTCGGTTCCTTTTGCGATGGCGTGACCGCTCTCGCTGCGAGCTCCGGCGACGCGCCGCGTGCCCGCATGGGTGAAGACGATTTCTCCCGTGCCGTCCGTTTCGCGAATGGGCACGACCACGCGCCCGATCACCCCGATCATCGACAGCGTTTCCGCGGTCGACTCGCGACGGGCCAGCGCGTTGATGACACTGTTGATCAGCGACGCGCCGGAGAGACCGATGGCGATCGAGCCGCTGACGATGAGCGGTACGGCCCACGGCGTGAGCCGCTGCAGCAATAAACCGCCGCCGCCGAACCACGTCAGAAACGCGGTGATGGCCGCGGCGTTGATCATCGACGTGCGCTTCGAACCGGCATGCTTGAGGCTTCGCGGCAGATGGAGCACGCGATGGCCGTGGAACACGTGATCGAAGACGTTCACGTGCTCGAGCCCGGAGACGAACGAGACGACGCTCAGCCCCAGGCCTGCAATGAAGCAGACGACGAAGAGTGTGGTCATGGTTTCCTCTATCTGCGGCGCTTCTTCCGCGACGGCTGCGGCGGCGGCGCGAGCTGCTCGATCAGACGGTCGATGAGGTGCCGGTTCTCGACGATCGAGCCGAAGAGCATGAGGCAGTCCCGCGACTTCTCATGCTTGGCAATCCTGAGAAGCGCGGCCGCGAGCCCGCGATCGCGATCGGCAAACGCTTCCGACCCTTCGATGAGCCAGACGTCGAGATCGTCATCGACATCGCGCCGCGGCCGCACCGGCAGCGGCGGCATGTCTTCGAGATCGTCGACAAGATACCCGGGATGGACTTTGAAGAGCCGCGCCAGAACGAGGCGCGTCGTGCCGGTCATGTGCGTCCGCGCGCCACTTTCGAGTTGGGAGAGGTAGGACTGGCTGAGCTGCCCTTCCAGCTCCTCTCGGATCGCGTTCGCGACTTCCGCCTGCGTCATCTCGCGTCCGAGCCCGCGGGCGAATCCTTCGAGGGTGCGCAACCGAACCAGCTTGTCGCCGAGTTTCATATTGCTAATTGCAATGTATTGCTGGGAGCAATATTCGGCAAGAGGGCCGCGGAAAGATTTTTTTCGCTGGCTGATGCAAGCACGCGCTCTCGCATGTGGGAGCGGCCGCACGCTCTGCGTTCAGCGAAGCAACTCTTGCAGCCGCCGGTGCCCGTACCGGCGAAGCAGCCGTACGTGCGTCCAGCGAAGCAACCCGCGCCGCCGGCCGTGCCGGCCCGGCTCACTGTTCGCCGTAGGAGAAGCAGGCGCCGACGTCGCCTTCGCGGGCCTGGGTGAGCGTGCAGCGGCCGTCGCCGGTGCTGTGCTGCAGTGCGTAGCCGATGAAGCGGACCGCCCGCACATCTTTCGGCGCCGCGGGCGGCTCGGGGTGCCCGGCCACGTGCAGGTCGTACAGCCTGTTCTCCGACACGAGGCGCACGTACGCGTCGGTGAACTCCAGGTGCGCCGCCTTGAAGTAGACGCTCATGCGCGAGACCGGAAGATCGGACGTCAGCAGGAAACCCTGGTCGATCTTCTGATCGTTGTTGCTGTCGACCAGCACCGCCACGCGATCGTCACCGATGCTTCGCACCACCGCCTCGCCGGACAGCGGCGTGACCTGCGCGGGCGGAACGGCAGCGAGAACGACGAGGGCGAGTGCGGCGATGGAGGTCATGACCCGGATCATCCTACGCTTCTACGGCCGCAACGACCAGAGTGAGGTCAGCTTCCGGATCACCGCCGCTGTGCGAAAGCGCGGCATCCTCGATGGTCTGTTGCAGTTTTGCAGCAGCAGGAGTGCGCGCGCGCGGGTCATTCACGCTGCCCGCGGCGATTGACGATGGACATGAACTCCTGGCGCGTCCGCTCGTCGTTGAGGAACTCGCCGCGCAGGACGTTGGTCTCCATGAACGACGACTCCTGTTCGACGCCGCGCATGACCATGCAGAGGTGCACGCCGCCCATCCAGACGGCGATGCCGCGCGGCTCGAGAATCTTCTGAATCGTGTCCGCCACATCGTGCGCGAGATGCTCCTGCGACTGCAGGCGGCGCATGTGCACTTCGACGATGCGCGGAATCTTCGACGCGCCGATGATCATCTTCTCGGGGATGTAGCCGATGATGAAGCGTCCGAAGAACGGCAGGATGTGGTGCGCACAGAGCGTCTTGTACGTGCCGCCGATGACCACGAGGTTCTGGCAGTTCTCGTCCGCCGCCGAACACGCCTTGCGGAAGAGCGTGGTCAGTTTTCTGATGTCGGTGTAGTCGTAACCGCTGGTCATGGTGACGAGCGATTCGGCCCAGCGACGCGGCGTATCGACGACGTTCTCGTCGTCGAGGTCGACGTGCAGGAGGCGCAGCGCCTCGCGCAGGTGATGCTGCAGCGTCTCGCGGTCGACGGTCGGACGGGGGCCGGCGAGCAGGCCGCGATCCATGAACGCCTCGAGCTCGGTCGGGTCGGTTTTCATGCGGCGAAGCTTAGCGAAAATGGCTCTCGCCCGACGTTCGGAAATGAAGGCACTTGACCACTGAATGGCCATTCACTCACACTGGCGCCCTCCGAAAACCCCGGCCGGTACGAAATCTGTAACCTAAACCCCTCGAGGAGTCAGACATGGCGGAAGTCAAAACACAGGGTGCCGTCGAAGCGATGGAGGTGGCTGAAGCCTCCCGCGAGACTGAATGGGAAAAGCCTTCGTTCGTCGGCGATCTCTTTCTCGGCAAAGTCAATTTCGACCTCATTCATCCGTTTCCGGAACAGCCGGCCGCCGACAAAGCGGAGGCCGATGAGTTCCTGAAAAAGATGGAACGATTCCTCGCGGAGAACGTCGATGGCGATGCGATCGACGAAAAAGGCGAGTACGACTACGAGCTGTTCAACGGCTTCAACGACCTCGGCGCGTGGGGGATGAAGATCCCGAAGGAGTACGGCGGTCTTGGCTTCTCGGCCACGAACTACAACCGTGCCATCGCGCTCGTGGCCACGCACTGCGCATCGAGCGTAGCCTGGCTCTCCGCGCATCAGTCGATCGGCGTGCCGCAGCCGCTCAAGCTCTTCGGCACCGAAGAGCAGAAGAAAAAGTATCTCCCTCGTCTGGCGAAGGGTGCGATCTCCGCGTTCGCGCTGACCGAGCCGGGCGTCGGCTCCGATCCGGCGAAGATGCAGACCACCGCCACGCCGACACCCGACGGCACCGGCTGGATCCTCAACGGCGAGAAGCTGTGGTGCACGAACGGCCTCAAGGCCGAACTGATCGTGGTGATGGCGCAGACGCCGCCGAAGGTCGTGAACGGGAAGGAGAAGAAGCAGATCTCCGCGTTCATCCTCGAGACGAACACGCCGGGCGTCGAGATCGCGCACCGCTGCCAGTTCATGGGGCTGCGCGGCATCGGCAACGTGCTGATGCGCTTCAAGGACGTCTTCATCCCGAAAGAGAATCTCCTCTGGGGCGAAGGGCTCGGGCTGAAGCTCGCGCTGATCACGCTCAATACCGGACGCCTCACCATTCCGGCCGGCTGCGCCGCCGGTGCGCGCCGCATGCTCGAGATCGCACGCGACTGGGCCAATGAGCGCGTGCAGTGGGGCCTGCCGATCGGCAAGCACGAAGCGGTGGCGGCGAAGCTCGCGTACATGAGCTCCCACACACTGGCGATGGAAGCGATCGTGTGGCTCACCTCCGGTCTTGCCGATCGCGGCGACGTCGATCTCCGGCTCGAAGCGGCGATGGCGAAACTGTTCAACACCGAAACGGCGTGGACGATCGTCGACCACCTCGTGCAGATCCGTGGCGGTCGTGGATTCGAGACCGGGCCGTCTCTCAAGGCGCGCGGCGAGAAAGGCTATCCGGTCGAGCGGATCATGCGCGACATGCGCATCAACCGCATCTTCGAAGGGACGAGCGAGATCCAGCATCTCTTCATCGCCCGCGAGGCGGTCGATCCGCACATGAAGCGCGGCTACAAGATCCTGCTGCCCGAAACGCCCACCGGCGAGAAGATCTCCGCGGCGGCGAAGGCGGGCGCGTTTTACGCGACGTGGTATCCGTCGCGCTACATGGGCTGGTCGCGCTTTCCGAAGCACGGCGACTTCGGCCGCCTCGGCACGCACATGGGCTATCTCGAGCGCCAGTCGCGCCACCTCGCGCGCTCGATCTTTCACGCGATGATGCGCTTCCAGGCGAAGCTCGAACGGAAGCAGATGGTGCTCTTCCGCATCGTCGACATCGGCACCGATCTCTTCGCCATGTCGGCGACGATCAGCTACGCCATCTCGCTCGCGAAGAACGGCAACAAGAACGCGCTGGAGCTCGCCGATCTCTTCTGCCGCGAGGCGCGCACGCGCATCGACCAGAACTTCCGTACGCTCTTCGACAACCACGACGAGCTCGCGTACAAAGTCGTGCAGAAGATGATGAAGGGCGAGTACGAGTGGCTGGAAGGCGATCTCGTGCAGCCGGTCGTTCCGACCCCGGAACAGGTGGAAGAAGCGATTCGCCAGCTGGCGTGATCGTGGTGTGATCCATGGCCGTGAGTGCGGCAGCGAAAAACGCTGCCGCGCTCACTCACTCCCGGCCGCGGATTTTCTTTTCGTCGTCCACCGTCTCGTGCCCTTTGTACGACTTCACGAGGCACTCCCGGCAGATCAGTTGCGCGGTGTTCGCGCCCGGCCGGGGCACCCAGCCATCGCGGTGCACCGCGTCATCGAAGCATTTCGTGTACTCCTCCGGAATCTCGCCGACGATCTCGGTCGTGAGATCGCATTCACCGCAGCGGAGCAGTACCCGTCCTTCCATTCAGTTCGATTCTCCCGCGGCCGGAAACACCGGCGTGATGTCGACCGGGATGTCGGTGAGGCGCTTGTTCACGCTTTCGATCTCCGGCGTCGAGACGCCGTACTTCGTGAGCAAGCGCTGCGCCCGCGCGTAGTCGCCGGTGGCCTGCAGCGTCAGCAGCTCGGTGGCCAGCGACTCGATTCCGTCGCGGAACTTCGCGAAGTCGACGCGGAACGTGCCGTCGGCGTTCGCGAGGATGGCGCCGCGCTCGCGCAGCCAGTTCCACTGCACGGCCGTGCCGCGTCCGTGCGCTTCATCGACACCGAAACGGAGCGAGCGGAAAAAGAGACCGGTCGTGGTGGCGTAGAGCTGCTCTTCATTGAACGACGACAGCAGGTTGTTCTTCTGCGCGTACACGATGTTCCAGATCCCGAGGACATCCGCCTTGCACTCTTCGATCGACGAATACGTTTCCTTCAGCAGAAAGCGGATGTCGGTGCGCTCGCCGTTCGGCTGCGTGATGAGTCCCGGCCCGAGGCCGTGGGAAAGCTCGTGGAACAGGACGAAGTTGAAGTATGCATCGAAGTTCATCAGATTGCGCTGCGACGGATCGAGCACGCGCAACGCGATGGGATTGCCGCTCATGCGGTACTTCGCGTCCATCACGTTCTTGAGCAGCACTTTCTTCGAGCCCTTCATCTCGCGCACGACTTCGTCGTTCGGCAGATTGAAGGCCGCGGTCTGCACGCCGCGGCGCGCATCGCCGGCGGTGTAGAGCTCCTGCACCACGCGAATCGGCGAGTCCGTTCCGCGATTGGGGTTCTTGTACTGATCGGGAATCGGAAGATTGCGCTCCATGTCCGGCAGGTGCTGCGCGTAGGCCGCGAGCTTGTCGGACTCCGGTTTGTCGACCACGGTCACGAACGCTTCGAAGGCCGCTTTGTAATTGAACAGCGCGTCTTCGTAGACCTCGTACGGTCCGATCACCACTTCGATCGGGCCGTGCAGATCCATCCAGGCGATGTCGCTGTCGCGATAGTTGTCCTTGAAAAATGCATCGGCGAGCTTGGTGAGGTAATCGCGCAGCGAGGCGTTGTTCGTGATCGCCGCCGCTTCGCGCAAACGCGCGGCCGCGGGCTCGAGAGACTCGCGGTACTGCACCGAGTACGGAATGGTGATCAGCCGGTCGCCCTGCCGGCGCACCACCGTGAACAGGCCCTGCAGCGCATCCTTTTGCTCGGGATGCGCGGCGATGTAGCGCTCCATTTCTTCTTTCGTCAGATCGGCCGGATAGAAGTTCGCTCCTTCCGGCTTGTGGCCCGCGGCGCCGAACGGCTCGATGAACGGCTCGTCCTGCGCGAGGCGATCCCACCGCCCTTTGTTGGCGATGAAGTAGTCGTAGCCGGCCTGATCGAGCGTGGAGCTCTTTGCCTGCATCGCCAGCCGCTGACGATAGTCGGGATTCTGCTCCGACACCTGCAGCCAATAGATTTCGTCGATGAATTTCGAGGCCTCGATGAGCTTCGCGACGACCTGGCGTTCGTTCTCATTGAGCAGCGAGCGGTCATAGTCGATCGCGGTTTTCGGCAACTGGCGGAGGCGCAGCTCGGTTCCGGGAAGAACCTCGAGCTTGCCGGCGGCGGAAGGCGCGGCATCGGTCTTCATGTTGGTGGTGGTGGTGCAGGCAAAACAGGCAGCAGCGAGCGCGGCAACGAGCAGCTTCTTCATGACGTCGTCGATTCTATGCAATGATCGCGACCGGAAGCGGCCCATGCTATCGTCGCCTCCTGCCGAGGTCGTTCTGTGATCATCGAATGCCCGAATTGCCACTCGAAGTACCAGTACGACGAAGAGCGTTTCGAGCGTAAACCGTCGAAGAAGATCAAGTGCGCGCGTTGCCAGCAGATCTTCGAGATCCACAATCCCGCATTCGCGAGACCGGAGCCTGCTCCGATCGAAGTCGGTGAGCGCACGTTCACGTCGCGCGATCCGAAACCGATGCATGCGCCTGATACCACCGAGCAGTCACCGCTGCCGGAGCGGCACACCGGCCGCACGGAAGCGCTGCAGCTTCCCCCCGGCAAGCGCTTGTCGCTGGCGATTCTCGATGGCCCTGATGCCGGCACGGTCTTTCGCGTCGAGAAGCCGCGCGTGACCATCGGTCGTGCGAACGCCGATCTCACGCTCAATGACACCGAGGCTTCGCGGCAGCACGCGGTGCTCGAGGTGCGCGAGACCGGCATCACGGTGTCGGATCTCGGCTCGACGAACGGTACGCTCGTGAACGGCGAGAAGATCGAAGACGCAACCGAGCTTTCCGACAAATCGGAGTTCCAGGTTGGAGCGACGACGTTGATGCTCATCGTCACCGAAGACCACGCGTGAGCCGAAGCTCCGCGATCGCATGAACGAGCTCGCCAATCTCTACCGCCACCGCCAGCTGATCGCGGCG
This sequence comes from Thermoanaerobaculia bacterium, assembly GCA_036261885.1. Lineage (GTDB taxonomy): Bacteria > Acidobacteriota > Thermoanaerobaculia > Gp7-AA8 > Gp7-AA8 > QHVT01. The sequence goes on from DATAJY010000006.1 coordinate 182,760, forward strand.
CTCACGGCGCGCGATCTGAAGGCGCGCTACCGCGGCTCGCTCCTCGGCTACTTCTGGTCGCTCGCCAATCCGCTGCTCCTGCTCGCCGTCTACACCCTCGTCTTCACGAAGTTCTTCCCCTCGCAGGTCGTGCAGCCGTATCCGCTGTTCCTCTTCTCCGGGATTCTCTCCTGGACCTTCACCGCCGCGGCCATTCTCGAATCGACGTCATCGATCTCCGCGAACGCGGGGCTGATCAAGAAGGTGATGTTTCCCGCCGAAGCGCTGCCGCTCGTGGTCGTGCTCTCGCACCTCGTGCACTTCGCGCTGGCGATGCCGATCATGCTCGCGGCCATTCTCGCGTTCGCGGCGCTCGGCAAGTTCACGATCAGCGCAACGATTCTGCTCGTGCCGTGTCTCATGATTCTGCAGACGTTGTTCGTCGCCGGCATCGCGATGACGGTGTCGTCCGCGAGCGTATTGTTCCGCGACCTGCGTGACATCGTCGCGAACCTGATGCAGCTTGGCTTCTTCGTCACGCCGATCATCTACCTCATCGACAACGTGCCGTCGCGCGCCCTTCGGGCCATGCTGCGCGTCAATCCGATGACGCCGTTCGTGGTCTCGTATCAGGACGTGCTGTTTTTCGGAAGGCTGCCGAATCTTTCGGATGCGATTCTGATGGTCGCGTACGCGGCGGGTTCCCTGATGATGGGCTTCTTCGTGTTCGATCGGCTGCGAGACACGCTGGCCGAAGCGATCTAGCGGCGCTCGAACGTGATCGAGGCCCACAGACTCTCCCACTGAAACCCGGAGTCCGCCGGCGCCGGAACCATGTGCACGGTTTTCACGAGCCACTCTCCTTTCGGGAGTGCAAACGACACCAGCCCATTCCTGTCGCTGCGCGCACTCAGCTTTTTTCCATCGCGCGACAACGCCACGACGAGCGTTCCGGCGAGCGGCTTCTTTTCGTACAACGCACGAAACTGCGTCGCGCTCACCGGTACGAGCTCGAAGCGCCAGCCGAACGGTTTCGCGTCGGCCCGATCGCCGAGGATCGTCTTTGCGTAACGCGCGAACCGTTCGCGTTGCAGGCCGTTCGTCCGCACCGCGATGCGATTGTCGAGACCTTCTTCTCGCAGGTACGCCTCGAATTTCTCGCGCGGCAGTTCGACCGGCGAGAAGCGGCTCGCGTAGCCGATCACGGCCGGCGATTTCCCCGCCGTGATCCGGCCGGCGGGATCGCCGTTCTCGATTCCATTCACCGCGCGCTCCCCATTTCCATCGCGAACGACGAAGGCCTCGATCCGCTGGCTCATGCGCGGCACCGGGTCGCCGACGAACTCCTGGCCGACGCGCAGCGAGAGGTACACCGGCTCGCCGCCGGCAGGGTGGAACGTCGTCGGCTCGAGCCAGAAGTCGTGCGCGTCCGCGCGGGTGGCGAGCAGGGCGATGAGCAGAATCCGCTTCACGTCGATACCTACGTGCGAAACGCCGCGCGGGATGTATCGGCGGGCCGGAGCGTCGCGCGCAATGCATGCACCTCGCGTCGCCGCTACAATCACGCGCGGTGTCCGACTTCGCCATCTCCATCGAGAACGTCACGAAGAGTTACCGGCTCTGGGGCCGCGGCTCGCAGTTCGCCACGCTCAAGAGCGCGCTGCTGCGCCGCGATCTGAAGCTCGCGCCCGAAGCATCGGTCACGGCGTTGCGCGATCTCTCGTTCTCGATCCATCGCGGTGAGGCATTCGGCATCATCGGCCGCAACGGCTCCGGCAAGTCGACGCTGCTCAAGCTCATCTCCGGCATTCTCAAACCGACCAGCGGGACCGTCAGCGTAAACGGCCGCATCGCCGCGCTGATCGAGCTCGGCGCCGGCTTTCATCCGGAGATCACCGGCCGCGAGAACATCTACATCAACGGCATCATGCTCGGTCTCACGCGCCGCGAGATCGAACAGCGCTTCGACAAGATCGTCGAGTTCTCCGGCATCGCCGAGTTTCTCGATCAGCCGGTGAAGACCTATTCCTCCGGCATGTACGTCCGCCTCGGCTTCGCCGTCGCGGTGCACGTCGATCCCGATGTGCTGCTCATCGATGAAGTGCTCGCCGTCGGCGACGAAGAGTTCTCCGCGCGATGCATCGCCAAGATTCAGGAGATGAAGTACCGCGGCGTGACGCTCATCTTCGTCACGCACCAGCTCGATCAGGTGCGCAATCTCTGCGACCGCGCGATGTGGATCGATCACGGACGGCTCGAAGCGATCGGCGATCCGATGCGCGTGGTCGACGCTTATCTTCAGGAAGTGGCCGGCGGCAGCGGCTCGACGCAGTTCGCGCCGGAGCCCGAGCCCCAGGAAGAATCGAGCGAGCCGGAGCCGGAGAAGCCGCGCGACGAGGAAGAACGCTGGGGCAGCGGCGAGATCGTGCTCAGGCGCATCTGGATGACCGATGAACAGGGACGCGAGCTCGTGGCCATCGGCGCAGGCACCGGCGTGACGTTCGACATGGATGTCGAAGCGCACACGCCGCAGGAAGACTTCGTCTTCGGCATCGGCATCTATCACGCGGATGGCACCTGCGTGTACGGCACGAACACCGACATCGAAGGCTACGCGCCGGAGCGCATCGAAGGAAACGTGCGCGTGCGTTTCATCGTGCCGTCGCTCGATCTCGTGGCCGGCACGTATCGCATCGACGCCGCCGTGCACACGCGCAACGGCCGCGCCTTCGATTACCGCCGCAACGTCATCCGGGTGATCGTAGGCTCGCGCGTGCACGACATCGGCGTATACCGTCCGAAACACGAGTGGCACTTTGACGGAAAGGTCGAGTTCAAGTCGGTCGATACGCTGCGCCAGAACGTACCGGCCTCGATCGCCGAAGCCCTCGGCGCCGTGCAGAGCGATGCCGCGGCGAAAAAGAAGCGGCGCTGACCGTTCCGCTTACGGCGCCGTCACTCTTCCGATCACTCGCGCCTTCTGATCGACGAACCACATCGCGCCATCGGCCCCTTCGGCCATCGAGCGAATCGTCCGTTCGCCTTTCGGAAGCGGCACGCGATGCACGGTGCCGTTCGACTCGACATATCCGAGGTCGCTCGCGGTGCTGAACCACACGCGTCCCTTCGCATCGAGCGCCACGGTTTCGGCAGGCGCGAAGATGTCGATGTTGCTGAAGTAGCCGTCGATGGAGACCTGGCCGAGAATCGGCTTGCCGCTGACGACGAACCACGTCAGCCCATCCGGTACGGCGACGAGCGGCCCCGGCGCGCCGCCGAGGTCCGGCGGCAGTTTGAAGCGCTGCTGGTGGCCGTCCATCGTGACCATGCCGATCGAGCGCATGGTCGGATCCGAAAACCACATCGTCGCGCCGCTGCCCTTGACCAGCCAGGTCGGCGTGACGTCGCGGCGGTTTGCTTTCTGCGATTGCCTGGCCCAGGTCGGCGTCATGCCGGCCGGCGTCTTCTGCGGCTTCGCCGGTGCGAGCTTGAACCGGCCACGTCCCGTATCGAGCGACGCGAGCTTGTTGCCGTCGAGCGCGTATCGCGAGATCTCGGTGTCGCTCGGATGCGTGCACCAGATCAGCCCCTGGTCATCGAAGGCGATGCCGAGCGTGTTGCGGTCGACGTCGACGCGTTCCGCTTTCCCGTCCGGCCGCACATGCCACAGCACGGCCTGGCGCGCATCCGTCAGCCACAACGTTCCGTCGCTCGACGTTCCGAACATGCCGGGCATGTAGTCTTTCTCGAGCGGCTGGGTCTGAATCTTTCCTTTGACGACCGTGCCGAGGTGCGGCTCGAGCGCCGGCCAGTTGGTCCACGAGATGAACGCCATCGCCTCGCCCTGGCGCGCGATCTCCGTCGGCAGGTGTCCCTTCGGCGCGGCGAAGGTCTCGACTTTCGGTTGGGCGGTGACGGTGGCGGCGAGCAGAACGATGAGGGCGATCACGATGGACAGATTGTACCGAGGCGTACAATCGCGCGCGTCCGGAGGTCCTCTGACATGGTCTCGATTCCGATCATCATCGCCGTCGTCGTCGGTATCTATCTCTTCAGCTCGATCAAGATTCTTCCCGAGTACGAGCGCGGCGTGATTTTCCGTCTCGGGCGCCTGCTGCCGGAGGCGAAGGGACCCGGGATCTTTCTCGTCTTCGCGCCGATCGATCGGATGGTGCGCGTGTCACTGCGCCAGGAAGCGTTCGAGGTTCCGCCGCAGGACATCATCACGCGCGACAACGTCACGCTGAAGGTGAACGCGGTGGTGTTCCTGCGCGTGATCGAACCGCGCCGCGCGGTGGTGGAGGTGTTCGACTATCGCTATCAGACGTCGCAGTTCGCACAGACCACGCTCCGCTCGGTCCTCGGCGAGGTCGAGCTCGACGACGTGCTCGCGCATCGCGAGAAGCTGAACATCAGCATCCAGAACATTCTCGACAAGCACACCGAGCCGTGGGGCGTGAAGGTGGTGAACGTCGAGGTAAAGCAGGTCGACCTGCCGGAATCGATGCTGCGCGCGATGGCGAAGCAGGCCGAGGCGGAACGCGAGAAGCGCGCGAAGCTCATTCACGCCGAGGGTGAGTTCGCCGCCGCGCAGCGCCTCTCGGATGCGGCACACGTGCTCGCGAAAGAGCCGACCACGATTCAGCTGCGATATTTGCAGACGCTGACGGAGATCGGCGTCGAGAAGAACACGACCATCGTCTTCCCGCTGCCGATCGATCTCGTGACCGGCCTTTCGAATCTGCTGAAGAAAGAATGAACGAACTGGTGATGATGGAGGCGGCGCTGTTTCAGCTCCGCACGGCTCTCGATGAAGACCCGGCGCTGATGCCGGTGCGCATCAGCGCCGACGTGCTCGCGAACGCGGTCGCGAACGCACGCACGAACGGCATCAACGCCGCGCGCGTGAACGACATCGAGTTCGCGCTGCACGATCTGATCGAAGCGGTCGACGACGCCGGCGCACCCGATGCCGCGGTGACGGCGATCGCCCTCCTGCAGAATGACGCGGCCGCGCTGCGCAAGCAGACGATGCTGCCGCGCGATCTGATCGACGCGATGCGCGCGCTGCAGGCGAAACTGCGCGAGCGGGCGAAAGCGATGGAGCGCGCGCAGTACCGCGTCGAAGGTCAGGACGCCGCGCCCCTGCCGTATTCGCCCGACCAGTTGCGCATGGAGGCAATCCCGATCGTGCGCCAACTCGCGGCAGAAGGGTTCGAAACGCCGGCCCTCGACGTGCTGATCGGCGATCCCGACGTGCTCCGCTACCACACGCTCAACGAGATCGTCGACGAGCTCGACATCGTCCTCGGCGGTTGAGGCGGCACGGCCGGGCCGGGCGGCACGGCCGCCTGCGCTGGTTGCTTCGCAGACGGCACGTGCGGCTGCCGATGGCTGCGGTCGTCGTGAATGCGCGGCTGTCGCGAGTGCCCGTACCAATCCGCGGAGCGCTTCTTCCCGTAGTTGAGGCAAACGAAGGAGGAAGCTCGAATGAAACGGACACTCGTCACCGCAGTGTGTGCATTGCTCTTCACGTTCTCCGCATTGGCGAACTCTCACATGGAGAAGTCGCTGTATCAGCGACTCGGCGGCTACGACGCCATCGCCGCGGTCACCGACGACTTCATCGGACGGCTGGCGAAGGACAAGACGCTCGGCAAGTTCCTCGCGGGACACAGCCAGGACTCGCTGATGAAAATCCGGCAGCTCGTGGTCGATCAACTCTGCGCCGCGACCGGCGGTCCCTGCGTCTACATCGGCCGCGACATGAAGACCGCCCACAAAGGCATGGGCATCTCCAAGGCCGACTGGGATCTCGCCGCCAGACACCTCGTGGCGTCACTCGACAAGTTCAAGGTGCCGGAGAAAGAGAAAGCGGAAGTGCTCGCGGCCATCGGCGCGATGGAGAAAGACATCGTCGACTCGAAGGAAATGGCCGCGAAGTAGAGAGAGAGCCGCTACGACTCTTCTTCTTTGATCTGTTGCGCGAGGTAGTTCTGGATGCCCACCTGCTCGATGAGCGTGAGTTGCGCTTCGATCCAGTCGACGTGCTCCTCTTCGTCCTCGAGGATCTCTTCGAGCAGGTGGCGCGTGTTGTTGTCGCCGATCTCGCGGCACAGCTCGATGCCGGAGTTCAGACGCGGGAGCGCTTCGAGCTCGAGCGCGTAATCCGATTTCAGGATCTCGTGCACGTTCTCGCCGATGTTGATCTTGCCGAGGCGCTGCAGATTGGGAAGGCCCTCGAGGAAGAGCACCCGCTCGATGACCTCCTCGGCGTGCTTCATCTCGCCGATGGAGTGTTTGCGGATGACCTTGTGCAGGCGCTCGTAGCCCCAGTTCTCACACATCTCTCCGTGGAGAAAGTACTGATTGATCGCCGTCAGTTCCGCGGTGAGAACTTCGTTGAGAACCTCGATGATCTTTGCGTCGCCCTTCATGATGGGCAGAGCCTACCGCGCGAGGTCTCGCCGGAGCAATGAGTTTTGCGCGGGGAGGTGGCGCTACGCGTAGACCGGCTGCGCGTCGGCACCGGCGCAGGCGGGGCACGGGACGGCGGGCGTCGCGGCGGCCGCGGCTGCTTCGGCGAGCATCGCGCGCAGCGTGTTGTGGCAGGAGCCGCACTGGTCGCCGATACCGCAGCGCTGCAGGTCACGCACGGAGGTGGCGCCGTCCTCGATGGCGCGCATAACTGCTTTTTCGTTTTTGCCGCGGCAGATGCAGATGATCACGTTCGATTCTTCCCGGTTCTTTTGTTTTGAGAGCGTGCTTGAGACTGAGTCTCAATACACGCATCATGCATGCGCGATTCCGTTCCGTCAATACGCGCCGGACACACCACCGCGTGACGCGCATCACTCCGCTGCCGGAAATGGAACCTCGATTGCAGTAGTGACGCAGCGTGAAACGGCTTCTTTTTCTTACACTTACGTGTCTCTTCTGGAGTCTCACCGCCGCCGCCGAGCTCCGCCTGGAAGTCGATCGCGATTCTCGTGAACTTTCGGTCTACATCGACGGCTCGGAGGTCGACCGTTTCGACGTCGCGGTCGGAAAAGAGTCGTACCCGACTCCCGACGGCGCCTTCAAAATCCGCAAGGTCATCTTCAATCCGAGCTGGCGTCCGCCCGACTCGAAATGGGCCCGCGGCAAAACCGCGAAGCCGCCCGGACATCCCGAAAATCCGATGAAGCGCGTGAAGATGTTTTTCAAGGAGCCCGACTACTACATCCACGGCACCGACGCCGACGACTCCCTCGGCCGCGCCGAATCCCACGGCTGCATCCGCATGAACGAAGCCGACGTCACCCGCCTCGTGAAACTGGTGATGGAACACGGCGGCAAACCAATGCCCGAGCCCTGGTACAAACGCATCTTCCGCAGCCGCACGACGAAAGTCGTCTACCTCGAAGCCCCCGTGCCGATCGAGATTCGGTAGTCGGGAGTCGGTTGTCGGGAGTCGGGGGAACGAGATCTCACGCGTCGTTGCTAGGCGCTGCAATCTCGCGACGACCCCTCCCCCGTGAGTGCTTTGGATGTTCCTTTCCAGAGATGCTTGGGTTGATGCTTTCCAGTTTGTTAATAGGAATCGGGAGGGCGGCAGCCCTTTCCGTGGCGTCAATTCAAATGAATGTGTTGCGGGCAGTGTCGAGCTTACCGA
>DATAJY010000018.1:0-139027 GCA_036261885.1 Thermoanaerobaculia bacterium
AATCGCTCGTCCAGCGCCAGCAATGCCATCTCTTCTCTCTGCTCCACGATCGTTCTCTCCAGCATCGGCATCTGGAAAGCATCAACCCAAGCATCTCTGGAAAGCATCAACCCAAGCTGAACCCCGACAACCGACAACCGACAACCGACTCCCGCCTCCTACTGTTTGCGAATCACATGGGCTACGACCCAGCCGACCAGCGTGAGGGCGCCGAGGACGATCCAGCTGTAGCCCTGGGTGGCGACGGGGAAGTGGTTGCTGATCATGATGAAGACGACCGGGATGACCATGTAGGTGTTGTGTTTGGAACGGAATTTCGCGCGCTCGGCGAGCACCGGATCGGGCAGGCCGCCTTCGCGGGCGGCGGCGACCATTTTCTTCTGCGCGGGGATGATGCGTTCCCACACGTTGGCGGCCATGCACGTGCCCAGCAGCGCGCCGACGTGCAGGAACGCCGCGCGCGGCGTCATCACCATCGGCAGCGCGTACGCCACCCCCATCAGCAGCGCGAACGAAATGGCGATGGCCAGCGGCTCGACCTTCGCCAGCGGCGAGAGCCACAGCACGTCGTAGATCTTGTAGCCGACGAACATCGTGGCGATGCCGGCGATCGCGGCCATCTTGAACTTCGATGGATCATCGACCAGCAGGCCGCCGACGTAGTAGACGAGAATCAGCAGCAGCAGGCCGCTGACCCACGTGATCATCGCTTCCCATTTGAACCAGTGCAGCGTGTGCTGCGGCGAGGGCGTCTTCGTTTTCGTGACGCGATAGAAGCCGCCGCTGTGCACCATCCACACTTCCTCCGGATCGGTGGTGTGAAAGCGGCGGTCGAGCCACGTGAAGTAGTACGTCGCGCCGACCCACATGATGCCGGCGAAGACGTGCGTCCAGCGGAACGCGAGATTGAGCCACTCCTGCAGTGTGTAATTCACGCGTGAATCGCTCCGCGCTTCGTGTATTCCGTGAGCCGCATCAGGATCTCCTCGTTCGTGGCCGGAAGCCGCAATTTGGGGATGTCGCCGTTGGAAACGAAGCGCAGCGCATGTTTGACCGCGCACCACACCGAGATGGCCATCAGCAGCGGCGGTTCGCCGACTGCCTTGCTGCCTTTGATGTTGACCGGGTTCTCGACGTCGATCCAGTCGACGTTGAAAATCTCCGGCAGGTCGTTGATGTTCGGAATCTTGTACGTGGTCGGTGAGTGCGAGAGGAGTTCGCCGCCCGGCGTGTACCGCAGATCCTCGGTCGTCACCCAGCCGAGCCCCTGAATGAATCCGCCGACAAGCTGGCCGCGATCGACCCCCGGATTGATCGGCTTGCCGATGTCCATCAGCACGTCGCTGCGCAGCACCTTCAATTCGCCGGTGAAGCGATCGATGAGCACCTCCGAGCAGGCCGTGCCCATCGTGAAGTAGAGAAACGGATGCCCCTGGCCGCTGGTCCAGTCCCAGTCGATGCGCGGCGTGGCGTAGAAGCCGCGCTCCCCGAGAGGAACGCGTTCCATGTACGCGGCCTTCACCAGTTTCGGCCAGTCGAAATCGGGATAGCGCGTGGCCACGTCATCGAGTCGCGCGCGCAGTTTCACGCACGCGTCGCGCGCGGCGAAGCCGTTGAGATCGGCGCCGCTCGACGCCGCGGTCGCGGACGTATTGTTGTTCTTCTCGGTCGACGTCTGCATCACCTGCACGCGGGCGAGCGGCACGCGTAACTCGTCGGCGACGATCTGACGGATCTTCGTATTGACGCCCTGCCCCATCTCCGTCGCGCCGGTCGAGACCTGCACGCTGCCGTCGAGATAGATGTTCACCAGCGCGTTGGCCTGATTGAGGAACTTCGTGTTGAACGAGATCCCGAACTTCACGGCCGACAGCGAGAGCCCTTTGAGATGCGTGCGCGACGCGTCGTTGAACGCGCGCACCGCCTCCATCCGCGCGCGGTAGTCGCAGCGCTGTTCGAGCTCGGTGAAGAGACGCGGCAGCGTGTTGTTCTCGACCGGCTCGAGGTACGGCGTCGTGTTGCGCGAATCGACGCCGTAGCAGTTCACGCGGCGGATCTCCAGCGCATCGCGCTTCAGCACCGCGGCGATCTCTTCGATGATGTTCTCCATCGTGGCCACGCCCTGCGGTCCGCCGAAGCCGCGGAAGGCGGTGTTCGGCGGCATGTTCGTGCGGCAGACCGTGCCGCGGATCTCGGCGTTGGCGATGAAGTAGGCGTTCTCCGCGTGCGTCATGGCCCGGGCCATGACCGCGGGAGAGAGATCGGCATACGCGCCGCCGTCGCTGTAGAGATCGACCTTCAGGGCCACGATCTCGCCCGCCGACGTGAAGCCGACCGTGTAGCGATTGCGGAACGGGTGGCGTTTCCCCGTCACGTGCATGTCGCTGTCTTTGTCGTAAACGATGCGCGCCGGCCGCTTGTGGCGCAGCGCCACCAGCGACGCCATGACCGCGGGATGCGTGGCCTGCGCCTCCTTCCCACCGAATGCGCCGCCCATGCGCTTCGTGTTCACCACCACCTGGCTCATGTCGAGGCCGAGGAGATGGGCGATCACTTCCTGCACCTCGGTGGGGTGCTGCGTCGACGAATGCACCGTCAGCGCGCCATGCTCGCCCGGCACGACCAGCGCCGCCTGCGATTCGAGATAGAAATGATCCTGCCCGCCGTTCTCGAACGTCCCTTCGAGCACGTGCTCCGCCGTCGCGAGCGCGGCATCGGCATCGCCGCGGCGGATGAACCGCGTCTCGCCGATGAACGACCGCGCCGCGATCGCCTCTTCGATCGTGAGGATCGGCTTCAGCTCTTCGTATTCGATCCGGATGGCGCGTTTCGCCGCGAGCACCGCCTCCTGCGATTCGGCGGCGATGACCACGATCGGCTGTCCGCGGAACGTGGCCAGGTCGCTGGCGAGCAACGGCTCGTCGTGAAGGATGGGACCCAATTCATTGTGAACGAGATCGCGATGCGTGTAGAGACCGGCCACGCCCTCCACACGTTCCGGCAGCGTGACCGAGCGGATGCGCGCATGCGCGTACGGACTCCAGACGAAGTCGACCACGAGCTCGCCGTGCATCGGCGGAATGTCGTCGATGTAGATCGACTCGCCGGTGACGTGGCCGCGCGCGGAATCGTGAGGAACGTCTTTGCCAACGTAATTCGTCACGCTCCACCTCCGATCGCGTCGTAGTAGAACTTCTGCATCACGTTCTCGGCGAGTTGCAGCCGGTAATCCTTCGTGCCGCGCACGTCGGTGATCGGGGCCACTTCGCCGCGCGCGCGCTCGCCGGCCTCGAGGAACGTTTCGAGCGCCATCGCGCGGCCGGCCAGGAACTCCTCCGTTTTCGTGAGACGCAGGACCGTCGGCCCGACCCCGCCGTAGGCGATGCGCATGGCCTCGATGCGGCCGTCCGTGCGGGTCATCAGCATCGCCGCGGTGAACGAAGAGATATCGAGATGGCTGCGCTTCGAAATCTTGTAGAGCCGCAGCGTCTCGCCGTCTTTCGGCATCGGGATGAAGATGCGCGTGATGATCTCGTCGGCCGCGAGATCGAGCGTCTTGTAACCTTTGTAGAAGCCGGCGATCGGCACGACGCGCGCCCCCATGGTCCCGGTCAGCTCGAGATGCGCGTTCATCACGTAAAGGAACGGCAGCGTGTCGGCGATCGGCGAGGCGTTGGCGATGTTGCCGGCCAGCGTGCCGGCGTTCTTGATCTGGGGCGAGCCGAAGCGGTCCATGATCCGCGCGAGCTCGGGAACGAGCCCGCGCACGGCCGCTTCGAATTGCGTGAGCGTGACCCGTCCGCCGACCACGAGCGTTTCGCCGTCGAGCGAGAGCTCGCCGAGGCCGTCGAGACCGTCGAGCGAGAGAATCGCCTCCGGTGCGAAGCCGCGCTTCGTGCGCCAGACGCCGAAGTCGGTGGCGCCCTGCACGATCACCGTTTTCGGATTCGCGGCCTTGAACCGCGTCGCCTCGTCGAGCGACGTCGGCTTGTAGAAATGTTCGATGCGCACCGCTTCGCTCTGCACGTCGCGAATGGCTTCGAGAATCGGTTGCGGCGGATAGAGATCGTCCGCCTTCGGCTGCTCTTCGACACACGCCGCCGCGCGAATGATCGATTCGTACCCGGTGCAGCGGCAGAGATTTCCGGTCAGCGCCTGCTTCGCATCGCGCGATTCCGTTTCGAACATCCCCGCCAGCGCCATCACGAAGCCGGGCGTGCAGTAACCGCACTGCGCGCCGTGGCACTGCACCATCGCATCCTGCATCGGCGTGAGGCCGTGCTTCGACAAGCCTTCGACCGTGACGATGCTCGCGCAGTCGAGCTGAAAGAGAAAATGAATGCAGGAGTTGATCGGCCGGTACCGCAGCGCGCCGTTCTCGACGCGCCCGACGAGCACGGTGCACGCACCGCAATCGCCTTCTTCGCAAACGATCTTCGTACCGGTGGCGCGCTGTTCGTAGCGCAGAAATCGCGAGAGCGTCTGAAACGCCGCCGCGCCGGTGATGCGATGCGGCTCACCGTTGATGTGGAGGAGGACGTAATCGCGCATGAGGTTAACGCGCGATTGTAGCGGAGGGGCGGGAGTCGGGAGTCGGTAGTCGGGAGTCAGGAGGCTCCCACCCGACCACGAGTTCATGAGCGGAGCCGTGCGCGGGTGGCGGTCCCCCGACTCCCGACAACCGACTCCCGACTACCGCCTCATCCAATACTCACGAGCTCGAGCTCGAATGTCAGGTTCTTTCCGGCCAGGGGATGATTGGCGTCGAGCGTCACGCTCGCGTCGTCCATCGCCGCGACCTGCACGGCCGCGCTGCTGCCATCGGGGAATCCGACGCGCAGCATGTCTCCGATCTCGATGTCGTTGCCGGGAGGCAGTTGATCGCGGTCGACGGTGAAGACAAGCTCGTCGCGGCGTTCGCCGTACGCGTTCTCGGCTTCGATCTTCTGCGTCTTTTTCTCGCCCGTGGACATGCCTTCGATGGCCTGCTCGAAGCCGGGGATCACTTCACCCGATCCGAGGGTGAAACTGATCGGATCGTTCCCCTCGGAGGAGTCGAACACCGATCCGTCGTCCAGCGTCCCTCGGTAATGCACGTGCACCACGTCGCCCTGCTTCGCCTGTTGCATCGCAAATCTCCTTTTGCTGCCCGCTGAAGTGGGCAAACGTCACGCCCGAATCCTCTCACGAGTTGCGCGCTCGTTCGCCGTCACCGCGCGAAGCGTGTGAACGCCGACATCACCGCCATCCCGCCGCCGCCGATCAGGAAGCTGAAGTAGAGAATCGTCGCCACGATCGAGAGATGGCCGAGGACGACGCAGACGCCGTCGCGTTGCAGCAGGCCGATGGCGAAGAAGAGCAGCGCGATCGCGGGGAGCGTGTTGCTGAACGGAATCGGACCGAAGGGCGCCATCAGCAACAGCGCGCCGAGGATCAGCGCGAGATCGTTCATCAGGCGCACGATGCCGTCGGAGGTCGCCCACGACAGACGATGCGGACGGCTGACGCGCTCGATGCGACGAAACCAGGTCAGGCCGCGCGCGAGCGCCGAACGGAGACGATCGGTGGCGATGACGCGCTTCTCCACGCGCCGCGGCAACCACAATTCACGGCGCAGCAGACGGCTGATGCCGACGAGCAGAATGGCCGCGCCGAAGACGGTACTGACTCCGGGAATCGAGACCGGCACGAGGAACACGATCGTCAGAAACGCGGTCAGCAGCATCAGCCCGTCGCTACCGATGAGCTCGCGCACTTCGGCGAGACTCACCCCCTCCGGCGGGAGAGACTCGATCGCCGCCTCGAGCTTTTCGCTCGGCGACCGCTCTTCATGGCGCATGGTCATTGCCCGCGCGATATGCCGCGCGGGCGATCGAAAATTCCGCGCGTCATTCCTCGCGGCGATAGACGTGGCGCTCGGCAGCATTCTCGGCGGGGCGTTCCAGCACGAGCATCGCCGGCGATGCGAACCGGAAACGCGATGCGCTTTCCTCGCCGTGCTCGTTCGTGGAGATCAGCGTTTCGTTTTCGACGCGCCAGCGCAGCGCGAACGTCTGCGTCCCGCCGTCCATCGCGATGACGTACGTCAGCGCACCGTCGGAATCGAACGTGAGGAGAATCCGCGCGGGCGCCGGATCGGGCCGCACCTGCCGCCATCTGCCGTCGAAGCGCGTGTCACTCATCAGCGCCGGTGGCGATGAAGGTCTGGCGCACGCGCTCGGAGCGGATCCAGTACACCAGCCAGACGACGCTGAACGCCGCGAGACGCGCGTTCATCAGGTTCGGCTCTTCCATCGATTTGCGCACTTCGTTTCCGAGCTCGGCGGAAACGCTCGCGACCTGCGATGCGAACCACGCGCCGCCGACGATGTCGACGAGGGCGTAGGTCAGCATCACCACCAGATAAAGCAGATAGAACGGCCGCGCGAAGCGGATGCGCCGGGCGATGAGCACGATGCCGACGAGCGACAACACGATCTGCAGGAGATGGAACCCCGACTCGATCACGAGCAGCGGCGCGAGAATCGGATATTGCTCCGAAGCGGCGAACGTGCCGTCGGTGAACGGCTCCCACACGCTGCTGATCGTGAGCAGCTTGTACAGGAGGGTGCCGACCTGACCGACGAGGAACAGCGCCAGCCAGCCACCCACGCCTTCGAGATTTTTCGGCGGCGCGAATCGCGACGAAAGGACATCCGGCTCGGTCATGGGCGAGCGGTCATCGTAGCACCGGCACGTATACTGCGCCGGCAATAAGGAACGTATAGGAGTCACTTTGACGCTCGACACCCTTCGCACCAGCCCCGCCGTCCGCTTCCTCGGCCTCACTCGCCGCGGTGCGAGCGCGCTTCGCAATCACGGCTGGAGCGTGCGCGAAGCGGCCGTGATCGGCGGCGACGTCGCCGATCACGTCGCCATTCGACGCTGGGAACAGAAGCGGATGACCGCCGACGTGCGACTGGTGGTCCGGTACGACGGCACGTCATCGCCGATCGTCTTCTCCGCAACCGAATCGGCCGCCGAAGCGTTGCGCGCCTTCGGCGAGCCGGCGCTGATCACGCCGCCGGCGATGCGGGTGAAAGCCGCGCTCTTCTCCTCGGACGATCCCGCGTTCGCGACCCTGCTCGACGACGCGTTCTACACGACCCGCGCGCTCGTCCACGCGCTCGACGAACATCAACGCGACGTCGAAGCCACCGACGCCGAAACGTACCGCGAATCCGAGCTCACGCCCGGACCCGCCACCCCGCACGCAACGCTCATTCACGGCGTCGTCCTCACCGAAGCGCCGCTCTGGCTTCTCGGCGAAAACGATCGCCTCTCCTCCCGCGCATCCATACGCGTGATCCGCACCAGCGGCGCCAGCGGCGAACGCGAATGGATCGACGTCGTGCAGAGCGATTCCTTCGACGCATACGCGGAGAGCGTCACGCGTCATTACGTCGCGGCGATGAAGAAGCGGAAGTTCGCGTAAGAGCGCTCTTCACCACGAGCGCGCGAGAAATGCGGCCACCGCGTTCGCCGCAGCCACAGGCGCGGCCTGCAGAACGAGATGCGGCGCATCGAGCGCGATCGTCTCGATCTCCGGCAACCGCCGCCGCACGAGCCGATCGCGTTTCCCGACGAGCATCACCACCGGCACGCGAATCTTCTTCAATGATTCGCGCGCATCGACACGAAGCACGCTGCGAACGCGAGAGGCGAGCACGCGCGGCTGCACCAGCGCGATCGCGCGCCGCAAGGCCGGCGCGCGAAACGTTCCGAAGAGCACCCAGGCAATCTCCAGCGCGGCGTCACGCGCAGCGAGGGACGCACGAGCCACGCCGCGAACCGTACCGGCGAACGGACGAACGAGGCACAGAGAATCACCGCGCGGACTCGCGGGGACTTCGCCGCCAGCTCGATCGCGAGTGGCCCGGAGAACGATTCGCCGAGCACCGCGAATGTTCCTTCGGGGAGCCGCTCTTCGATGAACGCGAGCAGTTCCTCGTATGAAAGCGCCTCGTCCGTCGGATAACGAATCACCACCGGCGCGATGTGCGGTGGCAATGCGGCGATGAATTCGCCGAACAGCGTACCGGTGCCGTCGAGGCCGGGAAGCAGAAGGAGCGTGATCATGCGACGCGCGTCGCATGATCACACGCTATCCCTTCAATGAATCGAGAATGCCGCGCAGCGGGATGCGCACCCAGTCGGGACGGTTGTTGAGCTCATAGCCGATTTCGTAGAGCGCTTTCTCGACGAGATAGGCGTTGAGCAGAATTTCGATCTGCCCGAGGCTCTTCGGGAGGTGATTTCCGCTGGCGCTTTCGGCGAGGTAGGCGCGCAGGTAGGCAGCGCTGACCCAGCGATGCCAGAACTGGGCGCCGGTTTCCAGCCGTTCGAGATCCTCGGGACGCACATACGAGCCGGGAGCGGTGCCGAAGAGAACCGCGTACGGCGCGTAATGGAACGAGCGGAGCATGCCGGCGACGTCGCGCAGGGCGCTCCGTTTGATGCGGCGCTCGCTCAAGGGCCGCGCCGGCTCTCCTTCGAAATCGATGATGACGAAATCGTTGCCGGTGTAGAGCACCTGGCCGAGGTGGTAATCGCCGTGAATGCGGATCCGCTGGGCGTCGATCTTTCCCTGGAGCACGGCCCGGATCTGCTGATGGAGCTCCTGTTCGCGATCGAGCAACCCCTGAAATTCGGGACGATCCTTCGCGCGACGACGCAGCAGCTGCATCGTCTGCACGATCTGCGTGCGCATGTACTGGTAAATCGAGCGCTGATAGTGCGGCGTGAACGGCTCCGGCGCGAATGCGCGATCGTCGTCCCGCGACGCGAGCGCGAGATGCAATTGCGCCGTGCGGCGCGCGAGCAGTTCGGCATCGGACAGATATCCGCCGAGCACCTCCCGCACGGCGTCGGGGATCGGCTTCTGGGCGAGCGAGAACGCGTTCTCGTTCGGAATGGCTTTCGAGATCCGATCCGCGGCAGCAGGATCGCTCAGGAGGTAATCGAAATAGCGGCCGATCGAATCGAGCGTGTACGCCCACGCGTCGCCGGAATTCGGCGTGAAACCCTGCAGAATGCCGACGCTCGTGATCGCACCGGTACGATCGTCGCGATACTCGAGCGCCCCCGCCACGCGCGGTACGCTGGTGAACGACGTTTCCTCATTGAGGAACCGCGTGACCTCGAAATCAGTATTGATGCCGGGCTCGAGACGGCGGAAGAGCTTCAGGAACAGGCGCTGTCCGTACGAGATCGCGGTATTCGACTGCTCGACGCCGAGCACGTGCGTTTCGAGTTTTTCGTGGCCGCGTAATTCCCGGAAGGCCTTCGTCGGTGCGCCGGCGATCGCCCCCTTGACGCCCTTCCATTGCTTCTTCCGGGCGATGACATCGAGGAGCGCGTTCGCGAACGTCTCCTCCTGGACCGGCTCATAAAGAATCGCCCCGTCGCGCAGGCGCGCGATGACCGGCAGATTGCGGCCCTGATCCTGTTCGCGACGCACGTTCGCGATGGCCAGCGGCAGCACATACGTCTGCGGCTCCCCTTCCGCGAATTCGACGTCGAGAATGACGAAGCGGGTTTCGTTCGGCAAGTCCACCGCGTCACGCACGTTCACGGACGTCACCACGCGTGCCTTTCCTCCGAACCACCGCCGCGTCGGCAGGTAATCGGCCAGCGCGCGCACCAGCGCGTCATGACTGCGCGGCGCGAGCACCTCGGCCCACGTACGCGCGGCGATGAGCGGCGCATCCTTCGTCGCGATCTCCGCCGCCACCTCGCGCTTCAATTCGAACCAGTAAAACGCGAACGGTCCGAGATTGAGGAAATACGGCCGGTCGCCGACCTGCGGGAAACGCGTACCGCCCGATAACTCCACCGGCACCATCCCGCTGAATTGCGACAGATCGAGCTCGAACGCCTGGACGAGCCGCGAGAGATTGGCCACGACGAGAATGGTCTCGTCTTCATAGCGGCGCACATACGCGAGCACTTTCCGGTTCTCGCTGTGCAGGAACTCCATCGTGCCGCGGCCGAAGGCACGGTAGCGCTTGCGCATGGCCATGAGCCGCTTCATCCACCAGAGCAGTGAATATTGATTCGACTGCTGCGCTTCGACGTTGACCTGCTCGTAGTGATATTGCGGATCGATGATCAGCGGCAGGAACAATTGCTGCGGATTGCAGCGCGAAAACCCGGCATTGCGGTCCGAGCTCCATTGCATCGGCGTGCGCACGCCGTTGCGATCGCCGAGATAGATGTTGTCGCCCATCCCGATCTCGTCGCCGTAATAAACGATCGGCGTGCCGGGAAACGAAAACAACAGACCATTCATCAGATGAATGCGGCCGCGATGATTTTCGAGCAGTGGGGCGAGGCGGCGGCGAATGCCGAGGTTGATGCGCGCCTTCTCGTCCTTCGCATAGGTGCGCCACATGTAATCGCGGTCTTCGTCGGTGACCATCTCGAGCGTGAGCTCGTCGTGATTCCGCAGAAACATCGCCCACTGACAATTCTCGGGGATGGGCGGGGTCTGGCCCATGATGTCGATGATCGGGAAGCGGTCCTCCATCGCCAGGGCCATGTACATGCGCGGCATGACCGGGAAATGAAAGGCCATGTGGCATTCATCGCCATCCCCGAAGTACGGCAGCGAATCCTCGGGCCATTGATTGGCCTCGGCCAGCAGCATCCGGCCGGGATAATGCTCGTCCATGTGCTTGCGGATCTGCTTGAGATAGTCGTGCGTTTCCGGCAGGTTTTCGCACGTCGTTCCTTCCCGCTCGAACAGATACGGGATGGCGTCGAGACGGAAGGCGTCGACGCCGAGGTCCATCCAGAATTCGAGCGCCTTGATGAGCGCGTCATGGACGGCGGGATTCTCGAAATTCAGGTCCGGCTGATGAGAAAAGAAGCGGTGCCAGTAATACGCCTTGGCCACCGGATCCCAGGACCAGTTCGACGATTCGAAGTCCTTGAAGATGATGCGCGCATCGCGATATTTGTCCGGCGTATCGCTCCAGACATAGAAATCGCGCCACGGGCTGCCCGGTTTCGCCCGCCGCGATTTCTGAAACCACGGGTGCTGATCGCTGGTGTGATTGATGACCAGTTCCGTAATGACGCGAATGCCGCGGCGATGCGCTTCCTTCAGAAACATCTTGAAGTCGGCGAGCGTGCCGTAGCTGGGATTGACGGCCGTGTAATTGGCGATGTCGTAGCCGTCGTCGCGGAGGGGGGACGGATAAAACGGCAGCAACCAGAGAATGTTGATGCCGAGGTCCTGCAGATAGTCGAGCTTCCGCGCCAGCCCCTGAAAATCGCCGATGCCGTCGCCGTTGCTATCGAAGAACGCACGGACGTGCGTCTGATAGATGATCCCGTCTTTGTACCAGAAGTCGTCGCTCATAACGGTTGTCGGTAAACGGTAGCCGGGAGCACCGCCTACCGCTCATGATCCTCACAGGAAATACTCGAAATCCCTCTCGGTCCGCACGCGCCTGCGAATTCTGAAGATGTGGGCCGGCACGACGCTCGGATCGAGCTTCACGAAATTCCGCGGTCCGTGCCACGAGTGCCGCGCGCCGCTGAGGAGATCGTGAACCTGATAGTTCCGCTGCGGGTCGAGGTTCAACGCTTCGAGGTCGAGCTCGATCCAGGAGCTGTGGCTGTGGTGCGGATCGAGATTGACGACCGTGACGATGACGTTGTCCCCCGCCGATTTGCTGTAGCAGAGCACCTGATCGTTGTCGGTCTCGTGAAACTTCAGCGTGCCGTTCTGCTGGAGGGCCGGATTTTCGCGGCGGATGCGATTCACGGCCGCAATGAGCTCCGACAGATCGTCGTCCGTTCGGCTCCAATGCCGGAGCTGATATTTCTCCGAATCGAGATACTCCTCGCTGCCGTGCTTCAGCGCGGCACCGATGAAGCGCTCGAACGGCGGGCCGTAGATTCCGTATGTCGAGGCCAGCGTGGCGGCGAGAATCAGGCGCATCGAAAACGCGCCGCGTCCGCCGTACTGGAGAAATTCCGTGAGAATGTCGGGCGTATTCGGCCAGACGTTCGGCCGGAAGAAATCGCTGACCGGAGGAGCGGTCAATTCCTCGAAATATTCGGTCAGCTCCTGTTTCGTGTGACGCCAGGCGAAATAGGTATAGGACTGCGTGAACCCCGCCTTCGCCAGCCGGTACATGATTTTCGGTCTCGTGAACGCCTCGGCCAGGAAGATCAGATCGGGCCACTCGCGCTTCAGATCGCGAATGCACCACTCCCAGAACGGCAGCGGCTTCGTGTGCGGATTATCGACGCGAAACACGCGTACGCCCTTCCCGATCCAGAAGGCGAATACATCCCGCAGCTCGTTCCACAGCGGCTCCCATTCGTCGCTTTCGAAGTGGAACGGATAAATATCCTGATATTTCTTGGGCGGATTCTCGGCGTATTGAATCGTGCCGTCGGGACGCATCAGGAACCACGCCGGATGCTCGCGCACGTACGGATGATCGGGTGAAGCCTGGAAGGCGATGTCCATCGCGATCTCGAGGCCGTGCTCCTGAGCCCTGGCGACGAGCCGCGAAAAATCATCGAGCGTTCCGAGCGCCGGATGCGTCGCCTTGTGGCCGCCCGCCGCGCCGCCGATGGCCCACGGGCTGCCGACGTCCTCCGCCTCGGCGTTGACGCTGTTGTTCTTCCCTTTGCGGAACGTTTTCCCGATCGGATGAATCGGCGGCAGGTACAGAACGTCGAAGCCCATCCGCGCAAGACGTGGCAATTGACGTTCGACGTCCGCAAATGTGCCGTGTTGATTTTCGACGGAGGCGGTCGATCGCGGAAAGAGCTCGTACCAGGTGCTGTACGCCGCCTTCGGGCGATCGACTTCGATCTGCAATTCGATCGCGTAGCGCGTGAGGAACGTTCGTTCCGCATTGCGCCACATCAGCGCGAGCAGATCGTCGCTCTGCAGGTCGTCGATGACGTCGTCAACGGCGTCATCACTTTGCAGTGCCGAGAGGTACGGTTCGAATTTGCGGCGATCGCGGGCATTCGCACGCGCGGCCGCGGCACGCACGTACTGGAGACCGATCTGCAGTTGCACGCGCAGTTCACTTTCATCGGCCCCGCCATCGACGCGTTTCTGCAGATCGCGATGCCAGGTGAGGAAATGATCGATCCACGCCTCGATCGTGAAGTGATGAAAGCCGAGCTGCTCGACCCGGAACTCCGCGCGCCAGCGATCGTTGACGAGCGGGCGCATCCGTACGTCTCGCCAGCTGCTCTCGCTTTCGTGGCGGTGACGCACGATCGCGGAGATCAGGTCGTGCCCGTCCGCAAAGATGTCGGCCTCCGCAATGACGACGTCGCCAGCCACTCGCTTTGCGGGGAACGCACCTCCATCCACTTGAGGAGATGCGGCTTCGATGATGACGCGGCTTCTTCCGTTCAGCTTCTCTCGTACCACTGGCGGCGGTGGTGCGAGAGGCGTGCCCTTCGCGGACGATTGCCCACCGGAATGCCGCCGGCTCAACCGCCGTCGCGGCGTTCCGCAACGGCGAGGGCGAGACCGCGGGTCATCGGGTCGTGCAACTCGTCGAGGCGGCGCAGCGCGGCGCGATCGATCGTCACGCCACGCAACGCGAGCACGAACGGATCTCCCGGCGCTTCGCGTTCCGCCTCGTCGAGCAGCCGGCGAATGACCGCGTCGTCCATGTGCAGCTGCATGGCCGCACGCGCCCGGTAGTAGGCGACCGACGACACCGCCTCGTTGCCACGCAGCGGCCGGTAGTCCTCGATCGCCGAAAGCAGCACCTCGGACCGCAGCCACTGTCCCGCGTGCTGCATTTCGATGGCGCGATCGAAGAGGAACTCGGGCGCGTCGGGCGGCGCGATGCGCATCCACTGATATGCGTGCTCGCGCATCGGACGTCCTTCGATGCCGAGGATCGTCGTGGCGATGAGCACGGCCCCGAAGGCGAGCAGGCCACGCTCCATCCGTTCGCGCATGAGCGTCACGATCGCGGCAGCACCGACGCCGCCGAGAATCGCCAGCGGCACGAGCAGCACGTTGCGCTGACGCGCGCTGACGACGAACACCGTCAGCGCAATCATCAGCACCGCCGCGAGGCAGGCGAACGGTGCGAGGTCGCGGCGGCGGCGATGCAGCACCAGCGCCGCGATCGCCAGTGCGAACGCGAGCCCGAATGGAATCGAGGGAAAGCGCGGCAGACGCATGCTCGTGTGCACGGCGGCCTCGAGGTCATAGACGTCGAAGTTGTGGATGGTGAGCAGCGCTTTCCACGCGAACCGTTTCATCGCCGCGCGCGGATACGCGCGAAGGTTCGCCATCGCCTTCGCGCTCCAGTCGACCGCGAGTCTGCGATACGCCGGATCGGGCGAGGCCTCTCCTTCCGCGGCCTGCAGGCGCGCGACCGAAATCGGCGACACACCGCCGGCGCCGGTCGCAAGCGGATTGTTTCCTTCGTAGAACTGCGTGCTGGAGTGCGTCGCCGGCCGCGGCGTGAACGCGAGCACGAGCACGACCGGAAGAAGCGCCGCGAGCATCGCCACGCGACGGTGAAACAGCGCGACGACAAACAGAATGAGATAGCCGTACGGATGCGTGGCCCCGTTGAGGCCCAGGAGCATTGCGGCCAGGCTGGTGGTCCACCAGCGATCGCGCGAGAGCAGCGCCAGAGCCGCGCTGGTCAGCAAAAGGATCAGCGTCTTCGGATCGAGTTGCGTTGCGAGCACGAACGCGGCGCGATTGCCGAGAATCAGCACGGCCGTGGCGATGGCGGCGGGCCAGCCACCGAATCGTTTGGCGACGAGCGCGCAGCAGAGTGCCGCGAGCGTGAGCGCGGCGAGCTGCATCGAGACGATGGCCGGCACGCTCAGGCCGAGACGACGCAGCACGACCATGAGACCGAGATAGACCGGACTGACGTCGGCGATCTCCGGCATCTCGCCGAACCGGATGCGATCGGCGAGATCGACGTACGTGAGCGGCGTCTCGCCCGCGTCGAAGAGCTGGAGGCGAATGCGCCACGCGGTGAAGGCGAACAGGGCGATGGCGATCAGCGTCGCGATGAGGATGCGGCGCGTGCGATCGTTCAAGACTTCTCCAGCAACGCACGCGCGAAGGGACGCGCCGCGAACGCGAGAATGCTCGGCGCGGGACCGCTCTTCAGAGTCTGCAACCGCACGATCTGTTCGATGAGAAGCACCGAGGCCACGACGAGCGAGATCAGCGCGGAGAGGCGGAACGGTGAATAGACGAGCGTGCTGAGCGACGAGATCGCGCCGAGAAGCGCGCCGACGAGAAGGATCCAGGTGATGACGTAGGCGTGCTCCCGGTAATCGAAGCCATAGCGTTGCGCGAGATCGCGTTGTTCCTCGACGGAAAGAAGCGTGAGAAGCGGGCCGCGCATCGTCAGGCGATCACTGAGCTCGACCTCGGGCGTGCGCACCATGACCTTCGGATCGAAGGTGTCGCGCGAGCCTTCGAGCGCTTCGCGCGGGTTGAGCATCACGTACACGATCGCGCCGAGAAGCGAGCCGATGCCGCGATTCTGCGAGAGCGCGACGAAGCTGCGCAGCAGCGACTCGGCGAAGAGAAACAGCGCGACGAGCCAGAGCCAGATCGGCACCGGCGAGACGGTCTTGTCGATGAGCGAGTCGGCGAACAGGTATGCGCAGACGCCGAGCAGGACGATCGAAGGGATCGTCGAGAGCATGGTCATCGCGAACGGCGAGACGCCGAGGTTGTTGGCGATGCGCTGCTGGGCGTGGTACGGAAGGTGGCCGAGGAAGATGCCCGTCAGTTGCGCGACGACGCGGGTGGCGCGCTGCTTCTGCGTGGCCCGAAGATCGGCGAGCAGGCGCGCTTCGCTTTCGTCATCGTACGGCTCGAAGACGCGGATGGTGTGCGCCTCGTTCCAGCGTTCGAGCACGTAGCGGATCCCGCCGTTGGGCAACGCGTCGGCGGCGATGACCTCGTAGTACTCCTCATCCCACAAAACGGTGGTGCCGGGGAACTCGGCGTGCGTGGTTTCGCGCGCGCGGCGCGGCGTCCATCCTTTCACCAGGGGGGAATGGAGGATGACCCGCTCTCCCGACATCCGGAAGCGATCGGCTCCATACGCACGCATGGGCGGAGTGTAGCGAGTCAGGCGCTTTTCTGCGCGGCCACGCACGCGCCGACGCACTCGACGAGTGCGCGAATGTCGAACGGTTTCGGCAACAGCGAGAACGGCACGCCTTTCATCCGCTCGCGAATGACCGCCGGCGAGGCGGCGCTGGTGACGATCACTTTCTGCAATCGCTCCGGGGCGTTGTCGGCGAGAGTGGTCATGAAGGTGAAGCCGTCGAGGTGCGGCATCATCAGGTCGAGGACGATGACGTCGTACTCATGCAGGCCGAGCTTGAGCACGGCCTCGAGGCCGTCGGCCGCGATCTCGACTTCGTAGCCGTTGCGCTGCAGCACCATCGTCACCAGACGGCGAATGGCCGGATCGTCTTCGACGACAAGGACATGACTCATCGATTTTCGAACGCCTCGTACCCGAGGTTGCGCAGCACGCAAAAAGCATTCCGGCCGCGCCGCGTCGCGCGCCTGTTTCGGAGAGAGCGGCGGTCACTGAATCCGCGGACGCGCGCTGAAGATCTCGGTGATCACTTTCGCGCGATAGGCAAAGATCGCGTCGAGCTGTCTGCGGACGAGCGGGGCGCCGAAGAGACGGCCGAGGAACCCGAAGGGAAGCTCGTATTCGACGCGGTCATGCATCTCGACGTTGCCGTTCACCTGCCTGAAGGTGTGGGTATGCTGCCAGTAGCGATACGGCCCGCGCTCCTGAAAATCGGCAAAGGCTTCCCCTTCTCTCCAGAGGGTGATGTGCGTGGTCCAGCGGAGCGGGACGCCGAGGATGCGGATGCGGTAGTGAATGCGATCGCCTTCGCGCAGACGGCGATCGGGGCCGGAGGTGATGCGGAAGCCCATGCCGGGCGGGGTGATGCGCGCGAGATTTCCGGGAGCGGAGAAGAAATCGAAGACATCGCTGAGCGGCGCGGCGATCTGCGTGGTGCGCTCGAGTACCGCCCGCCGGCTCACGCGTTTCTCTTCTTCACGACAGGCACGAGGTCATTGAGGATCCAGAGCGGCCCGACCAGAAGGTGCAGGAAGTTGCGGAAGAACGCGGGATTCTTGTGCTCATAGACCTTGTGTCCGATGAACTGAAAGATCCAGCCGAGCACGAACAGCGCGACGTTGATCCAGAACGGAATGGCCGCGCCGGCGAAGTAAAAGAGGATCGAAACGGCGATCATCGCCAGCGCGAGCCGCCACTCGATGACGAAGTAGTACGCGGACGACGCAGCGATGAGGATCATCGCCAGGTCATAGTTCACGCCGCCGAGGATGCCGAGCTTGACCTGCGTCAACATGCCGATCAGCGAGAGCATGATCATCGGAATGCCGAGACGGTGGAACGCTTTGTTGCCCGCGGTCTGGTGATACGACGCGTAATCCGCGAAAAGCGCCTCGATTGATTGCATGCCTCAGATTGTAGGCCGGCGCGGGCCGGCTGCGCTCGTCCTTCCTGCGAACGCGGTGATGGAGTACAGAGGCATGACCCGCGAACACGTAGAAGGAACAATCAGCGCAGCCGGCCGTGCCGGCCTGGCCCGGCCTATGATCGGGGGGTGCGTGAACTTTATGTCGAACGATTCCGGGAGCGAACGCAGTCGACCGCGCGATTGCGCGTCCGCGAGCGGACCATTTCCCTCACGCGGCTGGCGCTCATCGCGATCACGATTGCCGCGGCGGTCTGGAGCCTCTGGGCCGCGCTCGTGCCGGTCGTCGCCTTCATCGTCCTGGTGGTGATGCACGAGCGGGTGATCCGCGCGCGAGCGCGTGCGGAAAACGGCGCGCGATTTTACGAACGCGGACTGGCGCGCATCGATGAGACGTGGCGGGGAGGCGGCGACGCCGGCAGCGAGTTCGCGGACGATCATCATCCGTACGCCGGCGACTTCGATCTCTTCGGACGCGGCTCGCTGTTCGAGCTGATCTCCGTCGCGGTCACGCCCGCGGGACGGCGGCGTCTCGCGCAGTGGCTGAAAGAGCCGCCGCGCGATGCGGAAGAAACGCGCGCGCGCCAGGCAGCGATCCGCGAGCTGCGCGACAACGTCGAACTGCGCGAAGACGTTTCGATCGAAGCGGCGGACGTGGTGCGCGAGGTCGAGAGCGCGAAGCTCGATGCGTGGGCGGCCATGCCCGCGGTGACGTTGAGCGCGTTCGAGCGATTCCTGTCGATGCTGCTGCCGGCGATTACGGCCATGCTGGTGCTGCTGACGATTCCGTCGTGGCTTGCGCGGCTCATCGACTGGACGCATCCGGAGGCGCGCCTCGGCGCACTCGCGAACATGCCGTCGTGGCCGCTGCTGGTCACGGCCGTGCTGACCACGCTGCTCGCACGACGCCTCCATCCGCGCATCGAGCCGATCGTGATGGCGGTCGAGCGCGCGGAACCGGCGCTGGCGCTGCTCGCCGGTGTGCTCACGCGCATCGAACGCGAACCGTTCCACTCGGCGCGGCTGACCGCGTTGCACGCGCGGTTGCGCGGCGCGCAACATCCCGCGTCGCAGGAGATCGAGAGGCTGCGCAAGCTCGTCGGGCTGCTCGACGCGCGCCGCAATCAGTTCTTCGCGCCGTTCGCATTCCTGCTGCTCTGGACGCCGCACGTGGCGCTGGCCATCGAGCGATGGCGCGTGCGCAGCGGCGCGCGCATCGGCGACTGGATCGAAGCGGTCGGCGAGATCGAGGCGCTCGCGTCGCTGGCGTCGTTCGCGTTCGAGCATCCGTCGTTCGCGATGCCGGAGATCGTCGACGGGGCGCCGCAATTCGCAGCCTCAGCCCTCGGGCATCCACTGATCCCGCACGCGCGCCGCATCACGAACGACATCCACCTCGGCGATGCGCCGCGACTGCTCGTCGTGAGCGGATCGAACATGTCGGGCAAGAGCACCATGATGCGCAGCGTCGGCGTGGCCGCGGTGCTGGCGATGTGCGGTGCGCCGGTCTGCGCGCAGAAGCTGCGCATCACGCCGATGGCCATCGGCGCCTCGATCCGCATCGCCGACTCGCTGCAGGAAAACGCCTCCCGCTTCTACGCCGAGATCCTCCGCATCCGCCAGGTGCTCGATCTCTCGAAAGAGGGACCACTGCTCTTCCTTCTCGATGAAGTGCTGGCCGGCACGAACTCGCACGATCGCCGCATCGGCGCCGAAGCGATCGTGCGCGGCCTCGTCGAGCGCGGCGCCATCGGCCTCGTCTCGACTCACGACCTCGCCCTCGCCCAGATCGCCGACTCGCTCACCCCCCGCGCCGCAAACGTGCACTTCGAAGATCACATCGAAGACGGCAAGGTCGTCTTCGACTACCACATGCGCCCCGGCGTCGTGACAAAGAGCAACGCCCTGGCGTTGATGCGGAGCGTAGGGATTGAGGTGTGAGGCGGTGTCGTGGGAATTGAAAATTGAAAATTGAAAAAGGGTCGTCGCGAGCGCAGTGAGCTTCGCGCTCGCGACATGTGATTTCAATTTTCAATTTTCAATTTTCAATTCGAAAATCCTCAATCCTCAATCCGCCTCACTTCTCATCCTGCCGGCGCAACGCTTCTTCCACGTCGCCGACCTCGCCTTCGGCTTTCGATGGGGTGTGGCCGGAGTTGGGATCCTGCTGAGGGGTGCCGGTGCCGCGGCCGCGCTGGGCGTGGCGGAGTTGTTCGGAATCGCGGCGCTCGGTGGGGTTCTGGGTGCGTTCCACTCGGGACATGGGTGACAGGGCCTCCGAAGGGGGAGGCCCTGCAAACGTCGCACCTTTGGATTACTGCACGGAAGTGAGCTCGACCGTCGTGGTGACGGCGCCATTGCCGTCGAAGGCCTGCTGCTTCACGACGATGTTGTGCTCCATCGAGACCCAGGTGATCGCGGTCTGCACGTTGCCGTCGGTCACGATTACACCTTTGTATTTCACGGTGTTGAAGTTGCCGGCCGGGACGGTGACGACTTCACCGACCGCGAGCACTTCGCCTTCACCGCCGATGGTGGTCTTGATGTTGTTCGTCGGCGGTGCGATCGGCGATTTCACGGTCACGGTCTCGGTGACCGGCGGAACGCTCCACTTGTTGCCGACGCACCAGCCGTCGGCAGGCCCGAGGACGAGCGAGGGGACGAAATCGATATCGGTCTCGATGGTGATGCTGCCGAGGACCGGCACCGGGGTGGCGACCTTGACGTTGATGTGCCGGAGGCCGCGGAGATTGCCGACGACTTCGCCATCGAGAATCGTGTCCGCGTCGGCGGTGGCCTGCGGTGTGGTGACCTTCTGCTTGGTGACGGTCTGCGTCAGCGTGTCTTTGATGTACGTGACGGTGAAGTTCGTCGGCGGGGTCGTGACGTAGCTGGCGACGAGGCCGGCGCGGACGAGTCCGAACTGATGACACTGCCCCTGCGGCGGCGTCGACGGCGGCGGAACCCGCACCGCACGACGCTTCTGCCCCTCGGCGGAAACCGAGATGAGCGCAGCAAAAATGACGATGGGAACGATGAGACGACGGGACATGGACGGACTACCTCCTCTGCTGTCTATCGCGTGAAGCAGAGAGGAAGTCCCTCAAGTCGGGTGTCGGGAGTCGGTTGTCGGTTGTCGGGGGCCGCCGCCCGCCCACGGATTCGTCGTCTCCCCCGACAACCGACAACCGACTCCCGACACCCGCCCGAAATAACCCTTGACTCCGCTCGGTTCATGCATAAGTATTCGCGATGATGAATTTTTATTCACCCGGTGGCGATGTGATGCGGAGACGCGAGGAGATCCTTCGGATCGTCCGTGAGACGCCCGTCCATTCTCAGGACGAGCTGCTCAACGCGCTGCGTACACACGGCTTCAGCGTCACGCAACCGACGCTGTCGCGCGATCTCCGCGAGCTCGGGCTCGTGAAGACGCCGCAGGGATATGTCTCGCCCGACGCGATTGCGCCGGTCGCGACATTCACGCCGCGCGAGCATCGCTTCGAGCAGCTCGTGCGCGACTCGGTCATCTCCGCGGAAGCGGCGATGAATCTGGTCGTGATCAAAACGCCGGTTGCGGCGGCGCAGCCGCTCGCAAGCGCCATCGACGCCACGCGCATCGATGACGCACTCGGCACGATCGGCGGCGACGATACGATTTTCATCGCCTTCCGTTCTCCCGACGCTGCCGCTGCCTTCGCGCAGCGCATCCACGAGATCGCCGGCTTACGACCCGAGCCGCGACGTAGTACCCGCGCATAACGCGGCGTCGACGTTTTTTCGGAGCCACGACCATGACCAATATTCAATACGCCACGCGTGTCGATTCACAGATTCCTTCGGAAACGCCGAAGACCACCACCGTCGCCATCGCCGGAGCCACCGGCTACGCGGGGGCGGAGCTCGTTCGGATCCTCGAACGCCATCCGCACGCCGAGGTCGTCGCGTCGTACTCGAGCGAATCGTTTTCGCTCGAGAAGATCTTCGACGCGAAGCCGGAGCTGGTGTTTCTCGCCACGCCGAACGAAGTGTCGGCGGAGGTGACGCCGCATCTGCTCGACGCGGGCATGAAGGTCATCGATCTCTCCGGCGCGTTCCGCCTCGGTGAGCCGACGCTCTATCCGTCGTGGTACGGCTTCACGCACGAGCGCCCCGCGCTCCTCGGCGAAGCGGTGTACGGCCTGACGGAATGGTGCAACGGGGAGCTGAAGCAGGCGCGCCTCGTCGCCAATCCCGGCTGCTATCCGACGTCCGTGCTGCTCGCGCTGCGGCCGCTGACCTATCTCATCGATCGCACGCAGCCGGTGATCGTCGACTCGAAAAGCGGCGTCTCCGGCGCGGGCAAGAAGGCCGACGTGGCGTTTTCGTTCGCCGAGCTCTCGGGCAATTTCAAAGCGTACGGCGTCGGCCATCACCGCCACGAGCCGGAGATCCGCCAGGGGCTGCACCTCGGCGAGCGCACCACGCTCGTCTTCGTGCCGCACCTCCTCCCGACCGTGCGCGGCATCTACTCGACGATGCACGTCGGCTTCACCAATCCGGTGACCGAGGAAGAGCTGACGGCGCTGTACAGCGAAGCGTACGGCGACAAGAAGTTCGTGCGCGTGCTGAAGGCTGGAAAAGTTCCGGAGCTGAAAGACGTCGTCAACACGCCGTACGCGGAGATCGGCTTCACGCTCCTGCAGGGCGGACGGCGCGCCGTCATCGTCAGCGTCATCGACAACCTGCTCAAAGGCGCGGCCTCGCAGGCCGTGCAGAACTTCAACCGCATGTGCGGCTACGCCGAAACGGAGGGGTTGCTGTGATCAATCGGTTGTCGGTGGTCGGTGGTCGGTTGTCGGTGGTCAAACTCGGCGGTTCGCTGCTGGATGACACCGCACGCCGTGCGATCGCTCTGCGCAAGATCGCCGATCGTTGGAACGCCGGCGAAGAGATCGTTCTCGTGCATGGTGGCGGAAAGCACATCGATGCGGCACTCCTGCGCGCCGGCATTCCGAAGCGCACGCATGCAGGCCTGCGCGTCACCGATGACGCGACCCTCGAAGTCGTCGTTTCCGTGCTCGCGGGCCACGTCAACAAAATGCTGGTTTCGGAGCTCGCGGCGCTCGGCGTTCGCGCAGCCGGCTTGTCCGGTTGTGACGGCAGCACGCTCGTCGCCGAGCAGCACCCGCCGATCGATGGCGTGGAGCTCGGCCACGTTGGCCGCGTTACCCGCGCGAACCCGGGTCTGCTCAAGGCCATGCTCACGCAGGGCGTGATGCCGGTGCTTTCATCGGTCGGCGCGAGCACGTCCGGCGCGCTCTTCAACATCAACGCGGATACCGCGGCAGCAGCCGTTGCGTCCGCGCTGCGCGCACCCGAACTGCGTTTCCTCACCGATGTCGCCGGGCTCCTTGATGAAAGCGGCGAGGTCGTTCCTCATCTCAATACCACCGAGCTCGAAGCGATGCTCACGAGCCCGGCCGTCAGCGGCGGCATGAAGCCGAAGCTGCAGGCCGCCCTTCACGCACTCAAGTCAGGAGTCGCGCAAATCACCATCGGTCTCCCGACAACCGACAACAGACAACCGACTACGAACGGAGGAACCACCCTTGTTGCTGCATGACGAATCGCCGCTTGCGGTCGAAGAGCGCGAGAGCGCGTTCATCGTGAAGACCTACGCCCGTACGCCGTTTCATCCGCGCGACGGGAAGGGTGCGCGTCTGTTCGATGCCGAGGGGAAGGAGTATTGGGATCTTCTCGGCGGCATCGCGGTCAACGTTCTCGGGCACAAGCATCCGCGCCTCGTGGCGGCATTGAAAGACGCCGCGAACGGACTGCTGCACACCTCGAATCTCTACTATCACCCGGCGCAGGGCATCCTCGGCGAGAAGCTCGTGCGCGCATCGGGCCTCAATCGCGCGTTCTTCTGCAACAGCGGCACGGAAGCGAATGAAGCCGCGCTGAAGTTCGCGCGCCTTGCAACCAGGAAGACCAGGCTCGTCGCCCTCGAAGAGTCGTTCCACGGCCGCACGATGGGCTCGCTCTCGCTGACCGGCCACGAGGCGTATCGCACGCCGTTCGCGCCGCTCGTCGCGGGCGTGACCTTCGTCGCGCCGAACGACATCGCCGCGCTCGAAGCGGCCGTCGATCACGAGACCGCGGCGATCTTCCTCGAGCCGGTCATGGGCGAAGGAGGGATCATCCCGCTGACGGATGATTTCCTGATCGCCGCGCGCCGCATCGCCGATCGCAAAGGCGCACTGCTGATCCTCGACGAGATCCAGTGCGGCCTCGGCCGCACCGGGACGATGTTCGCCTTCCAGCGCAGCGGCATCCTCCCCGACATCATCACGCTCGCGAAGCCGCTCGGCGGCGGCCTGCCGCTCGGCGCGGTGCTCACCGGCGCGGCCATCGAAGGAGTGATCAAGCCGGGCCATCACGGCACGACGTTCGGCGGCAATCCGGTCGCGTGCCGTCTCGGTCTGGTCGTGCTCGAAGAGACGGAGAAGCTCCTCCCGCAGATCAACACCCTCGGCGAATGGTTCGCCGCGGAGCTGGCGAAACTGACGCACGGCGTCGTCGAGATCCGCGGCTCGGGCCTGATGTGGGGCATCGAGCTCGATCGCCCTGCTTCGCCGGTCGCACGGGCGCTGCTCGCGCAGGGCTTCGTCGTCGGCACGGCGCGCGAGAAAGTGCTGCGCCTCCTCCCGCCGTACAACGTGCCGAAGAAAGCACTGAAGGAATTCATCACCGCACTCGATCAGACGCTGCGTGCCGGGAAACAGGACGCGCAGGAGCTGCCCGCTCCCGCTCCGCTTCCGATGGCCGCCGCCGCATCGCATCCCATCTCTGAAGGAGTCTCAGTCCAGTGAAGAAGATTGCTCTCGCCTACTCGGGCGGCCTCGACACCTCGATCATCATTTCGTATTTGAAGGAGACGTACGGCGTCGACGTCGTCGCCGTGGCCGTCGATGTCGGCCAGGCCGAAGAGACGGCCGGTCTCGCGCAGAAGGCGTATTCGACCGGCGCCTGCGACTTCCATCTCGTCGACGCGAAGGAAGAATTCGCGGCCGACTACCTCTTCCCGGTCCTCAAGGCCGGCGCGATTTACGAGCACGACTATCTTCTCGGCACCTCGACCGCGCGTCCGCTGATCGCCCGCAAGCAGGTCGAGATCGCACTCGCTACCGGCTGCGATGCGCTCGCGCACGGCTGCACCGGCAAGGGCAATGACCAGGTGCGTTTCGAGCTCGCGTATCAGGCGCTCGCGCCGGAGCTGAAGATCGTCGCGCCGTGGCGCGAGTGGAACATCGTCTCGCGTGAAGATGCCATCGACTACGCCTCCGAGCGCGGCATCCCGGTGCCGGTCACGAAGAAAGATCCGTACTCGCGCGATCGCAATCTGTGGCACCTCTCGCACGAAGGAGGTCCGCTCGAAGACCCGTCGTTCGAGCCGGAGGCTTCGATGTTCAAGCTGACGGTCGACCCGATGGATGCGCCGGACACGCCGGAGAAAGTGATCATCGAGTTCGAGGAAGGCATTCCGGTGGCGGTGAACGGCGTGCCGCTCGCGCCGGCGAAGCTCGTGCAGACGCTGAACGAAATCGCCGGCAGGCACGGCGTCGGCCGGGCCGATATCGTCGAGAACCGTCTGATCGGCATCAAGTCGCGCGGCGTGTACGAAACGCCGGGCGGCACGCTGCTCGTCACCGCGCTGAAGGCGCTCGAGTCGATCGTGCTCGATCGCGATTCCTCGCACGAGAAAGAGCGCATCGCCACGCGCTACGCGGAGCTGGTCTACAACGGCCAGTGGTTCTCGCCGCTCAAGGAAGCGTACGACGCGTTCGTGAACTCGCTCTGCGAGAGCGTCATCGGATCGGTCACGCTGAAGCTCTACAAAGGCAACGCGACCGTGATCGGCCGCAAGTCGCCGTACTCCCTCTATCAGCAGAATCTCGCCTCGTTCGACATGACCGGCTACGACGTCACCGACTCGGCCGGCTTCATCAAGCTGTTCGGACTGCAGCTCCGCGGACGCAAGCGGCTCTCGCCGATGAAGATCGAGAAGGTGGCGCAGCAGTGACGCAGTCTCCCTCCATGTGGGGCGGACGGTTCAGCGAAGGACCGTCCGACCTGCTCCGGGTGCTCAACGATTCCTTCGGCTTCGACCGCGAGCTGTTCGCGGAAGACGTCGAAGGCTCGATCGCCTGGGCCACGGAGCTCGGCCTCTCCGGTGTGCTCACCGCGGAGGAAGCGGCGGCATTGGTGGAAGGGCTGCGCAAAGTCGCCGCTCCGGACAGCAACACCTCCGGACATGAGGATGTGCACTCCTACGTCGAGACGTCGCTGCGCGCGATCGTCGGTGCGGTGGCCGGAAAGCTTCACACCGGCCGCTCGCGCAACGATCAGGTGGCGACCGATCTCAAACTCTGGCTCAGGAAGGCCTGCCACGACTTCGATGCGCTGGTGCGCGCGCTCGCGCACGCGCTGGCGACGAAAGCCGTCGACCAGGCATCGACGCCGATGCCCGGCTACACGCACCTCAAACAGGCGGAGCCGGTGACGTTCGGACACTGGTGCCTCGCCTACGTCGAGATGCTCTCCCGCGATCGCGCGCGCATCGCCTCGGTGCTCGAGCGCGGCGACGAGTGTCCGCTCGGCTCCGCCGCCCTCGCCGGCACTCCGCTGCCGATCGATCGCGAACGTCTCGCGCGATCCCTCGGCTTCGCGCGTGCGA
The DNA here is from genome assembly GCA_036261885.1 of Thermoanaerobaculia bacterium. Classification (GTDB taxonomy): domain Bacteria; phylum Acidobacteriota; class Thermoanaerobaculia; order Gp7-AA8; family Gp7-AA8; genus QHVT01. The sequence goes on from DATAJY010000018.1 coordinate 26,279, forward strand.
CGAAGAATTCGCTCGACGGCGTCTCCGATCGCGACTTCGCGGCCGAGTACCTCTTCGCCGCGTCGATGCTCATGACGCACCTCTCGCGCCTCGCCGAAGATCTGATCTTCTTCACGAGCGACGAGGCCGCGTACGCCGAACTGCCCGATGCGCTGGCCACCGGCTCGTCGCGCATGCCGCACAAGAAAAATCCCGACGTGCTCGAATTGACGCGCGGCCACGCCGGCCGCGCTCTCGGCGAGCTGACCGGCTTTCTCGCGCTGCTCAAGGGGCTGCCGCTCGCCTACAACAAAGACCTGCAGCTCGACAAAGAGCCGCTGTTCCGCACGCGCGCGGTGCTCGCGTCGATGCTGCCGGCGCTGACGGCGTTGATCGCCGGATTGCAGCTCAGGGATGCGATGCGCGCCGCCGCCTCGAGCGACCTGCTGCTCGCCACCGACGCCGCCGACGAGCTGGCGGCGAAGGGCATTCCGTTTCGCGAGGCACACGAGATCGTGTCGCGCGAAGGAAAGCATTCATTCAATTCCGTCGAGACGGTTCTCGCAAAGAAGAACGTGCTCGGCGGAACGGCACCCGATCGTGTGCTCGCGGCCGCGAAGGCCGCGCTGGAGACTCTCGAGAAATGAAACTGCCAAAAGGCTTCGTCGCCTCCGGCGTGCGCGCCGGGATCCGGAAGAAGCGTCCGGACCTCGCTCTCATCGTCGCCGAAGATGGCGCAACCGCAGCGGCGGTGTTCACGCAGAACAAGTTCCAGGCGGCTCCGGTCGTCCTGTCGAAGGCTGCCCTGAAGAAGAGCAACGGCCGCGTGAAAGCGGTCGTGGTCAATGCCGGCTGCGCGAACGCGGTCACCGGCAAGGAAGGTCTCGACGCCGCGAAGCGCTGCCGCACGCGCGCCGCGGAGCTGCTGCATTGCGATGAGAACGAGATCTTTCTCGCCTCGACCGGCGTGATCGGCGTCGTGCTCCCCGACAAGAAGGTTCGCGACTTTCTGCCGGATGCGGTGGCCCGTCTTTCGACCGGCGGCGTCGAAGCGCTGTCGCACGCCATCCTCACCACCGACGTCGGCCCGAAAGTGGCGCAGGCGACGTTCGCCATCGATGGCAAGCGTGGCCGCATCGTCGGCGTCGCCAAGGGCGCCGGGATGATCCACCCGAACATGGCCACGATGCTCGGCTTCGTCATGACCGACGCGGCCGTCGACGCCTCGACACTGCAGAAGCTGTTGAAGGTGGCGGTCGATCAGTCGTTCAACTCGATCTCGGTCGACGGCGACACTTCGACGAACGACACTGTCCTCGTCATGGCCAGCGGCAAGCTCGGCAACGCGCCGAAAGCCGATCTCTCCGACTTCGCCCGCGCGCTCAACGCCGTCTGCCGCGATCTCTCGTGGATGATCGTGCGCGACGGCGAAGGAGCCATCCGCGTGATGGAGATCGAAGTGGCCGGCGCGAAAACGGACCGCGACGCGAAACTCGCCGCGCACGCCATCGCCACCTCGCCGCTCGTCAAGACCGCACTGCACGGCGGCGACCCGAACTGGGGCCGCATCCTCGCCGCCGTCGGCCGCAGCGGCGCACGCTTCTCGCTGAAGAAAATCTCCCTCCACGCCGGCAACCTCGCGCTGGTCGTCGACGGAGCACCGACGGCTTACGCCGAAAAAGAAGCCGCGAAAATCTTCGCGCGGGAACGCGTCCCCTTACGCATCGACCTCGGCAACGGCAAGCACCGCGCCGTCGTGCTCTCGAGCGATCTCGGCCACGACTACGTCAGCCTGAATGCCGATTACCGCAGCTGACGAACACGGCAGCTGTCGCGGCCGCGGCGGAGCTCTTCGGAGCTCCGCCGTTCACAACCGCTCGTCGAGCAGCGTTCTGATCTCCGCGATCGTTTCGCGCATCGCGTGCAGTTCCACTTCGATCGCTTCCTCTTCGGGCGCGAGGAACCAGGCCGCGAGCGCGGCGGAGAAGGCGCCGAAGAGGCCGACGCCGGCGGTCATCAGCATCGCGGCGACGAAGCGGCCTTCGGTGCTGACGGGATAGCGGTCGCCGTAGCCGACGGTCGTGATCGTGGCGAATGCCCACCACACCGCGTCGTCGGCGGTCCTGATGTTCGATTCCGGTTTGTCTTCGAATCGAACGGCGTCGTCCGCCCATTCGAGCACGTTCGCGATCTCGCGCTGATTCCGGAATGCGCTTTCGAGCACGAGCACCACCAGCGACAGCACGCAGAGCAGCAGCATGAACACCTGATACCCGGGCGACACTCGTTCGCGCGCATCGGCCGGCACGTTCCGCGCGGTGGCCGCGAGCGTGGTCATGAAGCGCTCCTGCTGAACATCGCCGCGTACGCATCCCAGCTGCGCGCGAACTGCTCGGCGGCGGCATGGTTGCTGACGAGGTAGCGCTCGTTGAGACCGCTGCGCGTCTTCAGCCAGAGCTCGCCGTATCGCGCGATCGGGATGCGGTAGTTGTTCGCGAAACGACGATCGGGACTGCCGTCCTTGTTCGCTTTCTTCCACGTTTCGCCGACGACCTCGGTATCGCTCGGCAGCGTCTCTTCCTCGATGAAGTGCGACGGGCGGACGGTGAGCTCGATGTCGCGCACGTCGACGACCGCGAACGATCGCCGCGAGACCTGATAGAGCACGAAGCCGGGATAGAGAAACAGATCGCCGCCGTTCGCATTCGAGAGGTGCGGCACCATCCATTCACACACCAGCAGCGGGCTCCCGCCGAGGGCGAAGCGAACCGGCTGGCGTTCGATGGCGTGCGCGGCGATGGTGCGCTGGCGGAACTGATCGGCCCGCTCGATCGACAGCGTGTCCCAGATGCTGCGGCAGTCCACCACGCGCGAAAACGCATCGCACAGACGTCCGAACGGTCGGCGCTGTTCGTCCGCGACTTCGATCGTCGTCGCCACGGAAGCGAGCCGGCGCTGCTCGCGGAGTTCCGCGAGGCGCGCGGTGGTCTCGTGCGCGTCAGTCCAGATGCGATGAAACGTCTTCTTCAGCACATGCTTGAAGAGAAAGCCGTCGTTCCAGCGATGAAAGCGCGCGGTCTTCGCGACGGCTTCGGGTTCGACGACCGCGAGCTCGCGGTCGAGCGCCAGCTGTTCCGCGCCCGCCTCGGAGAGCAGTTGCTGAAACTGCGCGAGCGCTTCGCTCGCCAGCTCGCAACTGCTCGCGCTCTCGATGGCGACGCGCTGTCCCTTCGGCACCGGTTCGACGACACTCGGCTCCTCGGGCACGTCGAGGCGCTCGCGATACGAGATGCCGGTGCCGGGGATGCCGATGTTCGCGTACGCGCCGCGTGCGCCGAGGTGCACGTTGAGGCCGGCGCCGCCGATGGTGGTCGACACGCCGCGATGCGTGACGTGAATGCGCACGCCGGGAAGCAGCTTGAACGATTTACGGAATCGCCAACCCATGGCGGAGAGGACACGCTTCGCGCGATTTGGTGGCGCAGGTCCTCGGCGTTCGGAGCAGCATCGCCGCTATCATCGCTGCCGATGCGAATCCTTTTCGAAGACGGCGTGTGTGAAGACGTGGAGACCGAACCGGACGGCGACTTCCATCGGCTGGCCGCGACGCCGCTCTCCAGTTCCACCGACGCGCGCTTCGGCGATGTGATCGAGCTCGCCGCCGAAGGACCGATCTGGCGTTTCGTGCGCGTCGCCGAAGCCTCGCCATTCGTCACGCTCGAGTTTCTCCTTTCGCGAGAGGTCGCTGAATCGGAAGCATTCGGACGCGTGCTCGATCACGTGCGCGACCAGGGTGGAATCTGGGAGCGCGCATTCGGCGGAATGGTGTTCGTGCATGTGCCACCCGAAACGGCGAACGACGTGAAGTCGCGCCTCGCGGAGCTCGGGTGATGCTCGCGGTGGTCGTGGCCGCGACGCTGCTCTCCAACGGCTGGCGTGCCGAGACGATCGCATGCCGAGAGGAACCGTACTGCGCCACCGCGGTGGTGCTGCAGCGAGCCGACGCGTTGCAGCGAATGGGATTCGGACCCGCGGACCCGCTCGCGCCCGCGAGCCTCGATGTCTTTCCCACCGCGCTGGCCGATGTTTCGATCGCCATCGCCGGATTTGCCGGCGGCTCCGATGCGCATTTCGAGATCGCGGTGCTCGACACCTCTTCGCCGTCGCGCGTGCGCGAGCTGACCGCGAAACGGATCGAGGCCACGACCCAGGACGCGCTTTTCGTCGGCACGTTCGGAGGGCGGCGCGGGATCCTGGTGCTGCATTTTCTGTGGGAAGACGAAGCGCACTACGCGCCGCATCGATATCGGGCCACGGTATACGCGTGGAACGGCGAGCGCTTCGAACAGGCATCCGCGCGGGAGACGGCGCGCAAGCATGAAAGTGCGCATGCCGCGGCGCGGGAGCTCGGGTACGTCTGCGAGCGCGACTTTCTCCAGCGCGCCGTCGCGCAGCACGACTACTGATCGACGACGACGCTCTCGAGGAGCTTTCGCGAGTCCTCGCTCATCTTCGTGAAGTAAAGCCGCGACGCGTAGAGCGTCGCGCCCCCTTCGCCCGCGCCGAGACCGACGACGGTGCAGGAGGCGACCTGCGCGGTGGCCTGGAACTTCTGCTCGGTGTGCACGAACGAGATCTCCACGTTCGCACCGGTCTTGAGATGGCCCGCATGCGTGGCCAGCACGCCGGCATTGCTGATGTCGACGAGCGTGGCGGTCTTGAGACCGATGCGCAGCGGCAGGTTGAGCACCACTCGGAAACGATTGCTCCGGCGGACCGCATCCATTGCGAGTTTGGGTGACATTTGGACGCGCTCAATCTACGCCGCATGCGTGCCCCGCGCAACGGGCATTCGTTACACTTCCCGGCCACATGAAGAAACTGGTGGTTCTGCTTCTCGTCGCCAGCATTGCGGTGCCTCTCGGCGCGGCTTCGCCCGAGCCGGTGCGCGCGCCCCACGCCATCGTCGCCTCGACCTCCGAGCTCGCGTCGCGGGCCGGTGCGGACGTGATGAAGAAAGGGGGCAACGCCGTCGACGCGGCCGTCGCGGTCGCACTGACCCTCGCCGTCACCTGGCCATCGGCCGGCAACCTCGGCGGTGGCGGCTTCATGCTCATTCGCAAGGCAGACGGCACCGTCGAAGCGATCGACTATCGCGAGCGCGGCCCGCTCGCCGCAACGCGCGACATGTATCTCGACGCGAACGGAAACGTCATTCCGGGCCTCTCCACCGAGGGCTACAAAGCCGCGGGCGTGCCGGGCACGATCGCCGGACTGGCGCTGGCGCACAAACGCCACGGGAAGTTGAAGTGGGAAGAAGTAGTGGAGCCGGCGCGCAAGCTCGCGGCCGAAGGTTTCGTCGTCAACTACCACCTCGCGCGCTCGCTGCGCCTGCAGAGCACGCAGGACAAGATGAAGCAGTTCGCCGAGAGCCGCCGCATCTATCAACGCGACGGCAACTTCTACGCGATGGGCGAGACGTTCGTGCAGCCGGAGCTCGCGTCCGTACTGGCGCGGGTGAAAAAAGATCCGCGCGATTTCTACGAAGGAGTCACCGCGAAACTGATCGTCGACGATGTGAAAGCGAACGGCGGCATCCTCACGGCCGAAGATCTGCGCACGTACGAGGCGACCATTCGCAAGCCGCTGCGCACCACCTATCGCGGCTACGAAATCCTGACCATGCCTCCTCCTTCTTCCGGAGGCATCGCGCTCATCGAGATGCTGAACATGCTCGAGGCGTATGACCTCAAATCGATGGGGTGGCATTCGTCGCAGTACGTGCACACCGTCGTCGAAGTGATGCGCCGCGCGTTTGCGGACCGCGCGCAGTTTCTCGGCGACACCGACTTCGTGAAAGTGCCGGTTGCCGGGATCGTGTCGCGCGCATATGCGAACGAGCGTCGCAGGACGATCGATCCGAAGAAAGCCTCACCGTCACGCGAAGCGGGCGCCGGCAATCCGATGCCGTACGAATCGCCGGAGACGACGCACTTCACGATCGTCGACCCCGACGGCAACATCGTCTCCAACACCTACACGCTCAACGACAGCTACGGCGCCGGCGTCACGGTGAAGGGCGCGGGCTTCCTGCTGAACAACGAGATGGACGACTTCACGTCGAAGATCGGCGTAGCCAATGATTACGGCCTCATTCAGGGCGAAGCGAATGCGATCGCGCCGAAGAAACGTCCGCTCTCTTCGATGACGCCGACGATCGTGCTCGAGGATGGGAAGCCGGCATTCGCCGTCGGCAGCCCGGGCGGGCCGACGATCATCAACACCGTGCTGCAGGTGATCCTCAACGTCATCGACTTCGACATGGACATCCAGAAGGCGATCAGCGCGCCGCGCTTTCATCACCAATGGATGCCCGACGTGATCTTCTGGGAAGAGTTCGACCTGCAGCCGGACACGCGGCGCACGCTCGAAGCGATGGGCCATGCGTTCCGCGAGTTGCCGGGCATGAACAAGACGACGCCCGGACAGATCGGCGACGCGCAGGGCGTGGCCATCGGGGCGGACGGCGTGCGCATGGGAGCGAGCGATCCGCGCCTGGCAGGCGTGCCCGTCGGTTGGTGATCACAGCACGCGCCGCAAAGGGCGTGATATAGGATCGCGCCCATGAATATCGAGAAAAAATCGCTCGTGGCCTGGGCGAAGAGTGAGCGCGAGTCTTTTGAAAACACGCTGAAGCAGTTCGTGGAGATCCCCTCGGTTTCCGCGGAGCCGGAGCGCAAAGGCGACGTGCGGCGCTGCGCGGAAGCGGCGGCGCAGTTGATTCGCGACTTCGGCGGCAAAGCGAAGATCGTCGAAACGGATGGTCACCCGATCATCCACGGCCGTTTCAAAGGCAGCGCGAAAGCGCCGACGCTCACGATCTACAACCACATGGACGTGCAGCCGGCGTCACGCGAGACGGAGCCGTGGAACACCGATCCATTCGTCTTCACGAAGGAAGGCGATCGCTACTACGGCCGCGGCACGACCGACGACAAGGGTCCGGCGCTGTCGGCGATGTGGGGCATCAAGGCCGCGCGCGAAGCAGGCGTGCCGCTGAACCTCAACGTATTGTGGGAGCTCGAAGAAGAAATCGGCTCGCCGAGCTTCGAGGGAGCGCTGAAGAAGAACGCGAACGAGTTCGCCACCGATCACATCCTCGTCTCCGACACGATCTGGGTCTCGCGCTCGCAGCCGGCCTGTCCCGCGGGACTGCGCGGACTGCAGGGCTTCACGCTGACGCTGCAGACCGGCACGACCGATCAGCATTCGGGCGTCACCGGCGGCGCGGCGCGCAATCCGCTCGGCGAGCTGATGCAGCTCGTCTCCGAGATGTATGACGCACGCAGCGGCAAGGTGAAGATCAAAGGGTTCTACGACGACGTCGAACCGCCGTCGAAAGAAGAGCTGCGCGACTTCAAGAACTCCGGCTTCACGATCAAAGGCTTCATGAAGGATCACCTCTTCAAGTCGATCCGCAGCAGCGATCCGATCGACGTGATGAAGCGCATCTGGGCCATGCCGACGTTCGAAGTGCACGGCCTCGTCGGCGGCTACACCGGCCCCGGCATCAAGACCGTCATCGCGCCGAAAGCGGAAGTGAAGATCTCCTGCCGGCTCGTGCCGAAGATGGATCCGAGAAAGATCCAGAAGCTGGTGAAGGAGTTCGTCAAGCAGCGCAACCCGGACGTGAAGATCGAGATCGAGAATCAGATGTGGCCGTACAAGGCGCCGACGAGCGGACCGCTCGCCGAGGCGGTGAAGGACGCGATGAAGTTCTCGTTCGGCAAGGAACCGGTCTTCGTTCGCGAAGGCGGCTCGATCGGTGCGGTCATCTCGATGGAGAAGATCCTGAAATCGCCGGTGATGTTCCTCGGTCTCTCGCTCCCGGAACACGGCTATCACGCACCGAACGAAAACTACGACTGGCAGCAGGCCAGCGGCGGCATGGTGGCGTTCGTGAAGTACTTCGACAACGTGGCGAAGCTGGGACGCTGAACATGCGCGCCGTGACGTTCGCACTCGCTCTGCTCTTCGCCACGCGGTTGCACGCGACGTTCTCGATCGTCGCGCGCGATCCGCAGACCGGCGAGCTCGGAATCGCGGTCGCGTCGCGATTCTTCAGCGTCGGCAGCGTGGTGCCGTGGGCGAGTGCGAACGCCGGCGCGGTGGCCACGCAGGCGAATGCGAACGTAACGTTCGGCCCTCGCGGGCTGGAACTGCTCGCCCGCGGCGCCACCGCGGAAGAGACGTTGAAGGTGCTGCTGCGCGGCGATGCGAACGCGTCGTCAAGACAGACCGGCATCGTCGGCCGCGATGGAACGTCGGTGACGTACACCGGCCCCGATTGCATCGCGTGGGCCGGTGGCCGCGCCGGGGCGAACTACGCCGTGCAGGGCAACATCCTCGTGAGCGAACAGGTCGTGCTGGCGATGGAGAAAGCGTTCCTCGAAACGAAAGGGACGCTCGCCCGCCGGATGTACGCGGCGCTCGCCGCCGGCGATGCCGCGGGCGGCGATTCGCGCGGACGGCAATCGGCGGCGCTGATCGTGGTGAAGGAAGGGGCCGGCTTCAACGGCGGCAGCGATCGCGCCATCGACATCCGCGTCGACGATCACGCCGATCCCTTCGGCGAGTTGAAACGCCTGCTCGACTACGCGGAGATGAACTACGCGTGGAACGAAGGATGGACGGCGTTCACGAACAAGCAGTTCGCCAAAGCGCTCGAGGCGCAGGAGCGCGCCGCCCTCCTCGGCGCACACGTCCCCGAAGTGCTGTACGACCTCGCCGTGATCCGCCTCGCGAACGGGAAGAACGCGGAGGCGCTCGACGCGCTCGCGAAGGCCGTGGCGATGAACCCGAAGCTCAAAACGCAGGCGCAGCGCGACAAGGACATGGACGCGTTGCGCGAGAACGCGCGCTTTCGCGAGCTCGTCGGCCAGTAGTGCCCTGAGCGGGCCACTCGCACTCGCCGTCCTTACGGTTTTTCGCCGACGTACTTCGCGCGCGGACGGATCATCGCGTTCTGCTCGTATTGCTCGATCGCATGCGCGATCCAGCCGATGGTGCGGCCGATGGCGAAGAGCGTGAGCGCGGAGCCGCGCGGCAATCCAAGCACGCGCGACAGCGCGACGAGTGCGAAGTCGACGGTCGGTTCGTCGCCGGTCACGTGCGAGGCGGCATCGACGAGCGATTTCGCGAACGTCAGCTCCTTCGATTTCGGGAGCATGCTCAGAAGGAGCGTCGCGCGGGGATCGCCTTTCGCGTAGAGCGGATGGCCGAACCCTTCGATCGTTTCGCCGCGGCGCAGCCGTTCGGAGAGCGCTTTGCGGCGGTCGCGCGCGCGGCGCAACTCGTCCCAGATCGCTTCGACGCGCTCGGTGGCGCCGCCATGTTTCGTCCCCTCGAGCGCGGCCAGTCCGGCGATGACGACGGCGTACGGCGTCGATCCTGCCGAGGCGACGCAGCGCGCGGTGAAGGCGGAGACGTTGAGCTCGTGGTCGGCGCAGAGGATCATCGCCGCGCGCAACAACGGCGCGGCGTGCGGCACGTTCCACGCGACAGCGAGCGTCTCTTCGATCGTGTCCTGCAGCTCCTGGGATTCGGCAGCAACGCTGGTCAGCAGATTCAGGATGCGCCAGCCGGTTTGCGCGACCGCGCGCGGACGGAGATCGTACGCCAGCGAATCACTGGCGGCGACGAGCGGCAGAATCGACTGGGCGCGATTGATGAACGGGATGTCGGCGGCGCTGCGTCCGCCCGAAACGACGTGCAGCGGCGTGTCGAACAGTTCCTGGTCGACGGTGCCGGTCCAGATCAGCGAGGCCACTTCCTCGAGCGACTTGCCGCGCGCCAGCACGGTCGCGTCCTGGCCGCGGTAGTAGAGCTTGCCGTCCGCGATGAGCGTGATGGCCGATTCGAGGATCGGCACGCCCCAGCGCAGCGCATGCTCCACCGCCTTCTCCGGATTGCGCCGCTCCTCGGCGCGCACCCGGAGGCGCTCGACGTCTTCGCGTGCGTAACGGCGCTCGCGGGCGCTCCCCGGAACCGGCTCGGACCGCACGAAACCGCGACTGACGTAGGCGTACAGCGTGGCCCGGCTCACTCCGAGGAGCTTCGTGGCCGCTTTGGCATCGAGCCATTCGGTCTTCCGTGACATGTTGATAGTTTAATCAACGTTGACACTTCAGCAATACAAATTTACGTTACGAAGCATGACGACGACGCAACAACTGCACAACGGATTGGAAGGAATCGTAGCCGCGGAGACGCGGCTGAGCATGGTGGACGGCGAGCGCGGCGAGCTCGTCATCGGCGGCCGGCGCGTGGAGAAACTCGCCGGAATGCCTTTCGAAGAGCTCGTCACGCTGCTCTGGAACGCGGCCGGATTCGACGGACGCGTGCAGGCGCTGGCCCTTCCCTCCCGCTCGCTCGAACTGCTGAAGAGCGCCGCTGAAGCCGGCATCGAGCCGATGGACGCATTGCGCATGGCCGCCGGAACGCTCGTGGCCGGCAGCGACGGCGAGGCCGCGAAGGTGCTGGCCGGCTCGTTCCCGACCATCGTGGCCGCACACTGGCGGATGCGCCACGGCCGCGACCCGATCGCGCCGCGCGACGATCTCGGCTTCGCCGCGAACTATCTCTACATGCTGAACGGTACCGAGCCGCACGCGGAGCTCGTGCGCGGGCTGGAGACCTATCTCAACACCGTTTCGGATCACGGCCTCAACGCCTCCACGTTCACCGCGCGCGTGATCGTCTCCACCGGTTCGGATTTCGTCTCCGCCGTCACCGGCGCGATCGGCGCATTGAAAGGACCGCTGCACGGCGGCGCGCCGGGACCGGCGCTGGACATGGTGTTCGAGATCGGCGACGCGTCGCGCGCGGAAGAGGTGCTGCGCCGGAAGATCGAAAGCGGCGAACGGCTGATGGGCTTCGGCCATCGCGTCTACAGAGTGCGCGATCCGCGCGCCGACGTTCTCGCGGCCGCGGCGGAGCGGATGTTCACGCGCGCGAGCGACATGCATCTGTACGAGCTCGCACGCGCGGTCGAAGCGACGGCGCTGCGCCTGCTCGAGGAGCACAAGCCGGGACGGCGGCTGCAGACGAACGTCGAGTTCTACACCGCGCTTCTGCTGCATGGACTCGGCCTGGAAGTGCCGCTCTTCACGCCGACGTTCGCCATCGGACGCGCGGCCGGCTGGACGGCGCATTGCTTCGAGCAGCGCGCGGTGGGACGGATCATCCGCCCGCAGAGCGTGTACGTCGGTACGATGCCGTCGTAACAATGTGACGATCGAGAACTCGCCGGCCTCCTGCCCGTACATGCGTGTCGGGGGAGGTCGGCATGTTCGAAGTGCTCGCATTTCTCGCGGTGCTGCTCGTGGGCGGATTGATCTTCGGAGCGTTCGCACTGGCGTTCCTGACGCTGAAGTTCGCGTTCAAGCTCGTGCTCGCACCGTTCAAATTCCTGCTCTTTCCGTTCGTGATTCTGATCGCGGTGGTGAAGTTCGCACTGATCGCGGCGTGCGTCGTGGCGGTGGTGGCGGTGGCCGTGCCGCTGATCGTGATCGCGCTGCTGATCGGAATTCCGGTCGCGATCATGGGAGCGTTGAGCTAATCTGTCGCGCCAGCATGGATCTTGCTCAGCCCGGCCACGTGAGGGAGCGAAAGCGGGCCCTGGTCGTAGACGATGACGATCCGATTCGAACGATGCTGGCCAAGGTCGTCGAGCGGCAGAATCTGAACGTCGACACCGCGCGCGATGGAGTGGAAGCAATCGAGCGCATCGACCAGGACGGCTACTCCCTCATTCTTCTCGACCTGATGATGCCGCGCCTCGACGGCTACGGCGTCCTGCAATACCTGCAGGACCACCACCCCGCGATGCTCAAGTGCACCATCATCGCCTCCGCCGTCCCCGAAAGCGAAGTGCTCCGAAAATTCATCTCCCCCGTCTTCAAGATCCACGCAAAACCCTTCGACATGTCAAAACTGATCGCCGACATCCACGAGTGCACAGAGCGGTAAAAGGGGCTCGCGTGATCACGCACGCGTGTCATTCCGAGCGGAGTCCCCCGCCTACGGAGCGCATCTCGTGCTGTCGGAGGGGATCCCGTGCGGAGCGAGTCTCGTGTTGCCCCACACGTGTCATTCCGAGCGGAGCGCGCAGCGCGGAGCGAAGGAATCCCCCGCCTACGGAGCGCGTCTCGTGCAAACGGAGGGGATCCCGTGCTCACGCACGGGATGGCACGCCTGTTCGGCGCGAATCACGTGGTCACGCACGCGTGTCATTCCGAGCGGAGCGCGCAGCGCGTAGCGAAGGAATCCCCTGCCTACGGAGCGCGTCTCGTGCTGTCGAAGGGGATCCCGTGCTGACGCACGGGATGACACGCCTGTTCGGCGCGAATCACGAGTTGCCCCACGCGTGTCATTCCGAGCGGAGCGCGTAGCGCGGAGTCGAGGAATCCCCTGCCTACGGAACGCGTCTCGTGCTGTCGAAGGGGATCCCGTGCTCACGCACGGGATGACACGCGTGTTCGGCGCGAATCACGTGTTGCCCCACACGTGTCATTCCGAGCGGAGCGTGCAGCGCGGAGCGAAGGAATCCCCTGCCTACGCACGCCCCCCCTCACCGATTCGCGTATTGCTTCTCGTAGAACGCTTTGTACTCGGCGCTGCGTTCTTTGATGGCGCGCCACCAGGGTTCGTTCTGGACATACCACTGGACGGTGCGTTCGAGCGCGTCGTCGAAGTTCGTGGTGATGCGGAAGCCGAGGGCTTCGAGCTTTTTCGTGTCGAGGGAGTAGCGGCGGTCGTGTCCCTGGCGGTCGCCGACCGGCTTGATCAGCGAGGCCGGCTTCTTCAGGAGGTCGAGGATCTTGTGGGTGATCTCGCGATTCTCGAGCTCATTGCCGCCGCCGATGTTGTAGACCTCGGAGTTCCGGCCGTGCTCGATGACGAAGTCGATGCCGGCGCAGTGGTCTTCGACGAAGAGCCAGTCGCGGACATTGCGGCCGTCGCCGTAGAGCGGCAGCGGAAGATCGTCGATCGCGTTGGTGACGAACAGCGGGATGAGCTTTTCGGGATACTGGAACGGCCCGTAGTTGTTCGAGGCGCGGGTGATGACCACCGGCATGCCGTACGTCTGCGCGTACGCGTAGGCCATGCGATCGCCGCCGGCCTTCGAGGCCGAATACGGATTGCGCGGGTTGAGCTGATCGAGCTCCGTGAACGAGCCGGTCTCGATCGAGCCGTACACCTCGTCGGTCGACACCTGCACGAAGCGCTTCAGATTCGGGGCGAGCTTCTTCGCCTCTTCGAGCAGCACGAGCACGCCCTGAACGTCGGTCTGAATGAAGGTCGCGGCCTCCATCAGCGAACGATCGACATGCGTCTCGGCCGCGAAGTTCACCACGACGTCGACACCGCTGCCGTCGACCCCTTTGTACGCCTCCGCCACATCGGAAGGATTGGCGATGTCGCCCTGCACGAAGCGGTAGTTCTTCTTCCCTTCGTACTCCGCGAGGTTCTCGCGGATGCCGGCGTACGTGAGCTTGTCGAGATTCACGACCTGCGCGTCGTCGCCGTACTTCTTGAAGAGGTAACGAACGAAATTCGATCCGATGAAACCGGCGCCGCCGGTGACGAGGTAACGCATGGGGAAGTCCTTCTAATGACGGTCGTTCAAAAAACGCGCAATCCTACTAGAATCTCGCCCCCTATGCACGTTGAAGGCTACAAGGCCGAGCTCGGACGGCTGCTGCGGCTCGCTGCCCCACTCGCGGCCGCGCAGGCAGGAACTCAGCTGATGGGTCTCGTCGACGTGGCCGTGCTCGGCCGCCTCGGCGCGCGCGAGCTGGCCGGCTCCGGTCTCGCCAACGCGCTCTTCTTCGCGTTCTCGATCTTCGGCATGGGCATCGTCTTCGGCGTCGATCCGCTCATCTCCCAAGCCCTCGGCGCCGGCGACCGCGTACGCGCGCGGCGCGTGCTGTGGCAGGGCATGTGGCTCGGCCTGATCGTCTCAGCCGTGCTGACCGTGCTGATGCTGATTCTCATTGCCCTCTTTCCGCTGATCGGCTCGAAGCCGGAGCTCATCGAGCCGGCGCGCACGTATCTCATCCTGCGCACCACGAGCATCGTCCCCTTCATCCTCTTCTTCGTCGCGCGCGCGTATCTGCAGGCGCACGGCGTCACGCGGCCGATGGTGTGGTCGATGATCGCCGCGAACGTGCTCAATCTCTTCGCCGACATCCTGCTCGTGTTCGGCGGGAGCAAGCTGCCGGCGTGGACCGGACCGCTGCGCGAGATTCCGGCGATGGGTGTGGCCGGTGCGGCCATCGCCACGGTGCTCTGTCAGATTCTGCAGTTCGTCATCGTGCTGCTCGCGGTCCGGTCGGTGCCGGTCGATGGGCACGTCGAGCATCGCTGGAACGGCGCGGAAGTGATGCAGGCGTTTCGGGTCGGATTGCCGGTGGCGTTGCAGATGGGGGCGGAGGTCGGCGTCTTCGCGCTGGTCGGCGTGCTCGCCTCGCGACTCGGCGTTCTGCAGCTCGCGGCACATCAGCTCGTGATCGGTCTCGCATCCTTCACCTTCACCGTCGCACTCGGCATCGCGGCCGCCGGCTCGGTGCGCGTCGGCCTCGGCGTCGGCGCCCGTGATTCCGCGGCCACGCGCATTTCCGGCCACGTCACGTTCGTCGGCGGCGCGGCGGTGATGGCCTTCAGCGGCCTGATGTTCGCGATCGCGCCGCGGCCGATCATCCGTCTCGTCACCGATCAGCAGGACGTGATCCTGGCGAGCATTCCGCTGATGCTCGTGGCCGCAGTCTTTCAACTCTCCGACGGCGTGCAGGCGGTCGGCGCGGGCGTGCTGCGCGGTGCCGGCGATACGAAGTACGCGTTCGTCGCGAACATCTTCGGCCACTGGTGTGTCGGCCTGCCGATCGCGCTGCTGCTCGGGTTCCATTACGACATGGGCATCGTCGGCTTGTGGTGGGGCTTGTGCGCGGGGCTCACGGTCGTGGCGGTGCTGCTGTTCCTGCGCTTCGAGAAGATCTCCGCGCGCGGCATCGTGCCGATCGAAAACGCGGCGCCGAGCATCGTTCACTGAGTGGGCGTGCGCGCGAGCGCGCCGCGCCTTTGCGATGAGCACGGTATTGTGTTTCGGAGGAGAAGCGCATGGGGACGAAACGCGGCATCAGTGAGTTGATGGGAAATCTGGCCACTGCGGTCACGAGATGGGCAGGGAGCAGCTGGGGCTTCGGACTCGCATTCGCCACGATCGTGGTGTGGGCGGTCACCGGGCCGCTCTTTCACTGGTCCGATACGTGGCAGCTGGTGATCAACACCGGCACGACCATCGTCACGTTTCTGATGGTCTTCCTGATTCAGCGCACGCAGAACAAGGATGGCCTGGCGATTCAGCTGAAGCTCAACGAGCTCGTGGCGGCGATCGATCAGGCCAGCAACCGGCTCATCGACGTCGAGGATCTGTCCGATCAGGAGCTGGAGATTCTGCGCAAGCACTACCAGCAGCTCGCGGAGATGGATCGAAAGGACACGCCGCTGACCTCGACACATTCGCTCGACGAGGCGAAAGAGCGGCATGACGAGAAACGCCGGCGGCGGCTGAAGAAACGCGACCTCACTCCTCACGCGTAGGGCCGAGGCGGGCGAAAAAGCGAATCCGCGTCACTCTCCTTCAAGGAAGGAGAATTCGATGCGCATTCTCGCGCTCTGCGTCGCCCTGACTCTGCCCGCCGTCACCGTCGCCCACGTCCACGCCCAGAACTGTGCCACTGCCATCGCCGCCACGCGCAACTGTGAGACCTACACGCGCATCGATGCGGACGCCAATCTGCTCGCCGCCGCCGAACTGGAGCTGCCGCGCGTTTCGATCGTCGACATGAGCACGCCGAACGCGCCGGCGGAGCTAGGCGCGATTCTGCTCGAAGACCAGGCCGATGACGTCGCCATCAGCGGCGCGATCGTCCTCGCCGCCGTGCAGGGAGATATCGCCGTGATCAGCATCGCCGATCCGCGGAATCCGGTTCGCATCGGTACGCTCGACACGATCGGCTTCTACAACCGCGTCACCGTCGACGGCAATCTCGCCGCCGCTCTCGATCTGGAACTGCAGCGCTACGACATCATCGACCTCACCAATCCCGCGGCGCCGGCGATCACCGCGTCTCTTGCGAACGATGCCTTCGCCGAGGATCTCACGCTGAGCGGCACGACGATCTTCGGCGGCATCGGAGGCATCGAAGTGATCAACGCCGCGAATCGCTTCGCGCCGGTTCGACAGCCGCGTACGTTCCCGATTCCGGAGATCATCTACAGGAACGTCGCGGCCTCCGATCGCGTGCTGGTGGCGGAAGAACGCTTCGCGGAGGATCTGCACATCATGAACGCGCAGGCGCTCGGAACCGGCGGCGGGAAGTTCGACGCGACGGTGATCGATGACGTCGCGGTCTCCGGTTGTCGCGCGTATTACCTTTCTTCCGCCGAACTGCGCACGCTCGACATCTCCACGTGCGGAGTCACCTGCGCGACCTGCATTCCGTCGGACACGAACGTCTGCCTCGCGAGCGGTCGCTTCTCCGTTTCGGCAACGTGGAGAACAGCGTCGGCACAAGGCGTCGCGCATCGCGTGAGCATCAGCGACGACACGTCCGGGTTCTGGTTCTTCGGCCCGTCGAACACCGAGATGCTCTTCAAGATCCTCGACGGCTGTCCGGTGAACAACCGCCACTGGTTCTTCGCCGGAGGCCTCACCGACGTCGAGGTGACGATCACCGTTCGCGACACGCGCACGAACACGACGAAGAGCTACGTGAACCCGCTCGGGCAACCGTTCCGCACGATCACCGACACGAGCGCGTTCGGCTGTCCCTGAGGCCTCAAACGAAAACGGCGGGCTGCAGGCCCGCCGTTTTCATGCGCCGCAGAACGCCTGCGTCAGTAGATGCTCCAGTGGCGCGTGAGGTAGTCGGAGAAGAGCAGCACGAACAGCACCGCGAGCCAGAGGAACGAGCAGATGACGACGATCCAGGTGAGACGCGGCGAATGGATCACGTGCATGAACCAGAGAATGACGACGGTGGCTTTGACGATGGCCACGGCCATGGCCACGGCGGTGTTCATCTCGCCGAGATCGAAGCGCGAGACCCAGACGGTGAGCACCGTCAGGATCATGAGCGTCGCGAAGACAGCGAAGTAGACCATCAGCGACGACTGATGATGCGGTGCCGCGTGGCCGGTGTAAGTCTCGTGATCGGGTTGATGAGCCATTGAGCGTGATCCTCTAGACGAGATACAGCAGCGGGAAGAGGAAGATCCAGACGATGTCGACGAAGTGCCAGTAGAGACCCATGATCTCGACCGGCCCGTAGTACTCCGGACCGAAATCGCCGCGCCACGTTCTCTTGATGAACCAGAGCAGCAGGCCGGCGCCGATGATCATGTGCAGCGCGTGCAGTCCGGTCATCGTGAAGTAGAACGTCATGAACATCTGGATGCCGGGCAGGACCTCGGCCGGCGCGTGCGTGAACGAGAAGTGCGCGCCGGGGAAAAGCCCCTCGTGAATGTGCTCGGAGTATTCGTAGCCTTTCACGCCGACGAAGATGCCGCCGAGGAGCAGCGTGAGCACGAGCATCAGCGTCGTGAACTTCCGCTTCGCTCCCTGCGCGCCCCAGACCGCGAGCGCCATCGTCAGCGAGCTGCCGATAAGCACGATCGTGTTGGCCGCGCCGATCTTCCAGTTCTGCAGATGCGAGGCGGCTTTCCAGGCGGCGGGGTACATCTCGCGGTAGATGAAGTACGCCGCGAAGATGCCGCCGAAGAAGAGGATTTCCTGGGCCACGAAGAACCACATGCCGAGGGTCGAAGCCTCGTGCTGCTGGCCGAGATCCTCGAAGTGGTGCTGCAGGAACGGATGGTGATGTCCGTGGCCGTGCGGCTCGGAGGCATGCTCCGCGCCGTGATGGAGCGTGACATCAGACATGCTGCGTCTCCTTCATGGCCTTGAGGAACGCCGGGTAATCGTAGGCTTCCCACGTCACGGTCGGCGTCTCATGGAAGTTTTCTTTCGGAGGAGGCGACGTGGTGGCCCACTCCAGACCGACCGCGCCCCACGGATTCGCACCCGCCTTGCGGCCGAACTTCACCGACCAGGCGAGATAGATCATCGGCAGGAGATAGCCGACGGCGAGCACGGTGGCACCGGCGGTGGAGAGCACGTTCAGAACCTGGAACTCCGGCGCATACGCGTGGTAGCGGCGCGGCATGCCGACGTAGCCGACGAGGAACTGCGGGAAGAAGGTCAGGTTGAAGCCGATGAACACCAGCAGCGCCGAAAGGCGGCCCCACCATTCCGGATACATGCGGCCGGTGATCTTCGGCCACCAGTAATGGATGCCGGCCATGTAGGCCATGATCGTGCCGCCGACCATGATGTAGTGGAAGTGCGCGACGACGAAGTAACTGTCGTGCACGTGCACGTCGACACCGAGCGCGCCGAGGAAGAGACCGGTGACGCCGCCGATGGTGAAGAGTCCGATGAAGCCGAGCACGTAGAGCATCGGCGTCTGCCACGAGACGGAGGCTTTGTAGAGCGTGGCCGTCCAGTTGAAGACTTTGATCGCCGACGGTACGGCGACGAGCATCGTCAGGAACGAGAAGATCATCGCCGAGTAGGTGGAGATGCCGGCCACGAACATGTGGTGGGCCCACACGAGGAAGCCGAGGAAGGCGATTCCGAGCGACGAGAAGGCGACGAACTTGTAGCCGAAGATGCGCTTGCGCGTGAACGCGGCGACGCACTCGGAGATCACGGCCATGCCCGGCAGAATCATGATGTAGACGGCCGGGTGCGAATAGAACCAGAACATGTGCTGATAGAGCACGGGGTCCCCGCCGAGTGCGGGGTCGAATATGCCGACGTGCAGCACCCGCTCGACCATCAGCAGCACGAGCGTGATCGCGAGCACCGGCGTGGCCAGCATGATCACGACGCTCGTCGCGTACATCGACCAGACGAACAGCGGCAGGCGATACCAGGTCAGGCCGGGTGCGCGCATCCGGTGAATGGTCACGAGGAAATTGAGACCGGTCAGGATCGACGAGAAGCCGGTGATGAAGGCACCGAGTGTCGTGGCGAAGACCTTGGTGTTCGAGTATTGCGTGGAAAACGGCGTGTAGAACGTCCAGCCGGTGTCGACGCCGCCGGTGATGATGACGATGATGCCGAAGATGCCGCCGACCATGTAGACGTACCAGCTCAGAAGATTGAGCTTCGGGAACGCGAGGTCTTTGGCGCCGAGCATGATCGGCAGGATGAAGTTGCCCATCACCGCGGGAATGGCGGGGATGAGGAAGAAGAAGATCATCACGATGCCGTGCAGCGTGAAGAGCTTGTTGTAGGTATCGGACGTGAACATGTCGCCTTCGGGCGTGAGGAGCTCGAGGCGCATCAGGAAGGCGATGAGGCCGCCGACGATGAAGAACGTCGTGACGGAGAAGAGATACAGCAGGGCGATGCGCTTGTGGTCCTTGGTCAGGAGCCAGGAGAGCACGCCGTACTCATCGTTGATGTAGTTCCGCCGCTCTTTGGTCGAGGGCTCGATGAACGGTGCGTCGTCGATCGTGGTTGAGGTCATCGTCAATCCTATTGATTCGTGCCGGTGGCGGGTGCCGTGGTGCTCGTTGCCGCCGCGGCCGGCGGGCTCGTTCCCGCCACACCCGCTGTCGATGGCGTCGCTCCGGCGCTGGTCTGCATCGACTGCGCGGACTCCACCGGCGTGATCTGCGGCTTCTCGGTGCCGAGCGTGCGGATGTAGGCGATCAGGCGCAGCAGGTCGTCTTCGTTCACCTGCCCCTGGAACGTCGGCATGATCGGCTGATAGCCGGCGGCGATCTTCGCCTGCGGATTCAGAATCGATTCGCGGATGTAGTTCTCATCGGCCACGACGCTCTTGCCGTCGGCGAGGGGAACGTTCTTGCCGTAGACGCCGGCGAGATTCGGACCGCGTGCGCCCGGCGTTGCCATGTGGCAGGTGTTGCACGCGTACTTCTCGAAGAGCTTCTCGCCCTGCGAGGCGAGCGAGCCTTCGGTGCCGCCGGCCAGCCAGCGCTGATAGGCGGTGGGCTCCATCACTTCGACCCAGCCGATCATGCCGGAGTGCAGCGTGCCGCAGTACTCCGCGCAGAAGATGTGGTAGCGGCCGGTCTTGGTCGCTTCGAACCACATCGTGCGATAGCGGTTCGGCAGCACGTCCGCTTTCACGCGCATGCTCGGGAACCAGAGGCTGTGAATGACATCCTCGGACGCCATCGTGATCTTGATCGGACGTCCGACCGGAACGTGCAGCGAGTTGATCTCGCGCTGGCCGGAAGGATGCTGGAACTTCCACATCCACTGGCGACCGGTGGCGTAGATCTCGATCGCATTCGTCGGCACGCGCTGGATGCGGAAGTAGACCCAGGCGCCGGCCACGAAGATGACGATAAAGATGATCGTCGGGATGATGATCCACGTCGCTTCGAGTGCTGCCGGCGGCTCCTGCTCCTGAGCGAGCTCGTTGTCCGGACGGCGGCGGTACTTGATGGCGAAGATGAAGATGACGAGCCAGATCAGGAGCGAGACTACGCCCGTGATCGCGACGAGGCCGAGATAGAGGCCGTCGACGTATTGCGCGACGCTCGATGCCTGCTCGGGAAACAGTGGGAAATCTGTCATTGCTGTTTGCGCTCTTTACGGATCATCACGAAGATGGCGCTGCCGAGGACGAGCATGGTGGTCACGCCACCGGCGCGCGCGAACATCATCGCGTTGCGGCTGTACTTCCCTGTCGCGGGGTCGTAGTGGAAACAGAGAAGAAGGAGTTGATCGGCAGCGGTGCCGATCTTTCCTTCGGAGGCCTCGACGATCGCCAGACGGAGATCGCGCGGCTTGTATTCGAAACCATAGAAGTAGCGCGACGTGCGGCCGTCCGGCGTGAGCACGAGCAATGCGGCCCCGTGCGCGAACTGGTCGGTGCGGCTGTCGTACGCGTACTGAAACCCGACCGCCTGCGTCAGCGTCTTGATGGCCGTCTCATGGCCGGTCAGGAAGTGCCAGTTCGGCGCGGAGTCGAGCCGGCCGTAGCGGCGGATGTACTTGTCCTTCATCTCCGCGGCGGACTTCGCCTGATCGCGCGGATCGATGCTGATGGTGACGACGTCGAACTGCTTGCCGATGTCGAACTTCAGGTGGGTGAGCGACTCGGTCGTTCCCTCGAGCACCATCGGGCAGAGCATCGGGCAGCGGTAATAGACGAAGTTGAGCAGAACCGGACGGCCGTTGTTGAAGAACTCCTGCAGCCGTACGACTCTCCCCTGCTCGTCGCGGAACATGAGATCGAGCGGAATCTTCGTGTTGAGCTTCTGCGCGATCGAGACCTGACCGGGGAGCTCGGGTGCATTCGACGACGTCTGCGCGAGCAGAGGCATCGTCAACAGCATCGCGGCGAGCACCAGATGTTTCACTGATGGGCTCCCGTGGTGGTGTGCGTGGTGGTGGTTGCGGAAGGGGCGACACCGGTGTCAGCCGGAACGGGCTGGCCACCCGGCGCGGTCACCGAGCCGGGAGGAACCGTGGCCGGAGCCGCGGTATCGGTCGCACCGCTCGTGCCGGTCTGAGCCTGCACGGCCGCCTGCGCCGCGTAACGGCCGATCGCTTCTTCGATCGGGATGTGGACGATGCCCTTCTGCCGATCCACCCAGCCGTAATGCTTCAGGATCTTCTCTTCCGAAGCGCGGAGCTGAATGAGGTCGGCGACCGGCGTGTCGGCCTGCGGCTGTTTGGTGTAGCTGCCTTTGTTGTCGGTGTGCGGGAACGGCTGCAGCAGCGGCTGATCCTGCGGAACGTCGGCGCTCTTCGGACGGACGATCGCCGTCTGCGGCGGATCCATCCGGCGGCGCTCCTGATTCGCGAAGCCGCGATGCAGGAAGAGAATGATGATGTGCGTGATGACGCCGAAGACGATGAACAGGATGATGAACCAGAGCAGCCCCTTCACCGGGACGTCCGAAGACTCGTGATGAGTCTCGGGATTGAACAGATCGTCGTCTTCGTACTGGATGTGGTCAGGCATGGTCTTACGCTCTCCTCTCGAGAGCTCCCTCGCGGATGGCCTCTTCGACCCAGGTCTCGTGAATCGGGATGATGGTCTGCCCCTTCAACTGGCCGATGAATGCCCAGAGCCAGAGACCGCCGATGCCGAGGAACGCGAAGAGCGTGATCCAGGAGATGTAGAAGTGCTCGGGCCAGAACGCCGGACCGATGAGCCAGTAGACGTCCATGAAGCGCATCACCAGGATGATCACGGTGACGATGGCGATCGTCCGCGGACGATCCTTGATCGAGCGCATGAGCAGCATGAAGAACGGCAGGAAGAAGTGGAAGAGGACGAGGATCGTCGCCATCACGCCCCAGCCGCCGTGCATGCGCTTCAGGTAGTAAGGCGTCTCTTCCTTGATGTTGCCGTACCAGATGAGCAGGAACTGCGAGAAGTTCGTGTACGCCCACAGCATCGTGAAGGCGAGCATCAGGTTGCCGAGATCGCGGAAGTGATTCGGCTTGAGGATGTCGATCATCGCCTGCGTGTTCGAGATCGTGGTGAGGAAGAAGGTCACGAACGCGAAGGCGGAGAGTCCGGCGCCGACGGTGAAGGCGATGCCGAACATCGAGGAGTACCACTTCGGCTCGAGCGACATGACCCAGTCGACGCTCGTGAACGTGAGCGTGAAGACGATCATGAGCAGGCCGGATGCGGCCCACTTGCGACGCGAGAGCTCGGTGTACGGCGAACGGTCTTTCGCGAACGCCAGCGAGAGCTGGCGCAGACGCCAGGCCCAGAGCGCCCAGAGCGCGAAGTAGACCAGCGCGCGAATGCCCCAGCCCATCGGGTTGAGCCAGAGCTGTTTCTGCTGGAGAAGCAGATCATGCTCGACCTTCTCGTGGTTGGCCCATTCGTAAATGTGCGAGAGGCCGAGCACCACCGGAATGCCGAACAGAAGAAAGAGCGGCAGCGTGCGCGCGGCCGCACCGAGCGGCCGGCGAATCAGCACACCCCACTCGCCGCCGGTCGTGTACTGCAGGCAGAGGACGGCGAGCGCGCCGGCCGCGATCAGAAACCAGAAGATGAAGGGCGCCAGCCACGCCTTGAAGAACTCCGGCTGGTTCATCATGAAACCGGCCGCGGAGCCGATGATGCCGATGATGCCGGCGATGAGCGCGGGAGTCTGCCAGCGCGCGACGCCGGTGGAGACGGGCGGACTGGTGCGAGGGCTCGGATTCAGCGACGAGGAGGTCATCAGTGGTGCCCTCCCGCGGTGGCTGCCGCGCCATGCCCTTCGGTGGTGGCGGGAGCATCGAGCTGCGCGCGCTGCTCCGCGGTGAGATCCGCGGCGCTCGCGTTCTGGCTGAGCTGCAGGGCGCGGATGTAGGCGACGATCGCCCAGCGATCCTGCGGGTTGATCATCGTGCGATAGGGCGGCATCGCGCCGAATCCATTGGTCATCACGTCGAAGAAGTGTCCGGTCGGTGCAGTGCGCAATTTGTCGGTGTGGAACGAGGGCGGACGGCGATACCCGCGCGACGGGATCATGCCGTTGCCGTTGCCGATGCGGCCGTGGCACTGCGAGCAGTAGATGTCGAAGCGCGAGTGACCGCGCTCGATGAGCTCGCGCGTCACCGGCATCGGGAAGCCGTCGCCGATCTGGCCGTTGATCTTGCCGGTATCGAGGAACGGATTGTTGGACAGCTCGCCGCGCGCCACGGTGCCTTCGATGCGCGGACGCGCCGACATGCCGTCCGCGAAGAAGTTGCTCGGCTCGTACGGATCGTAGCGGGGCTGATTGGCCATCTTCTGGCGGCAGGCCGCCAGAGTCATCAGCGCCAGCGCGACGACCGCGATTCGGGACTTACCAGGGAACATCGGTCACCTCACGGGGGCCGAGAGTCTCGAGAAGGCGGCGGGCCTCCTCCAAACGAAACTTCGGATCTCGCGCCTGAATGACGAGGAAGAACTTGTCGCGCGACGCGGAGTCGAAGCGACGAATGTTGAAGACGGGGTGATACGGCATCGGCAGGCCGTTGAGCGCGAGCATGCCGAAGACGGCGCCGAGTGCGGCCAGCAGAATCGTGCACTCGAACGTGATCGGAATCCACGCCGGCCACGAGTTCAGCGGCTTGCCGCCGATGTTCAGCGGATAGCTGATCACGTTGGCGTACCAGCACATGAAAAAGCCGCCGATACCGCCGAGGATGCCCATCGTCAGCACGATGAGCGAGAGCCGTGACTTGTGAAATCCGACGGCCTCCGCGAGACCGTGAATCGGGAACGGGGAGAACGCGTCCGTCGCCGTGTAGCCCTGCTCACGCACCGCATGCGCCGCGTCGAGCAGCGTCTGCGGGTCATTGAACTCGGCGACGACGCCGTACAGACCTTCTTTGATCTTTCCGATCGCCATGTGAACCTAGTGCTCCTCGTGCTCTGCATGCGCCTGCGCTTCCGGCAGCAGCGTGCGCATTTCGAAGATCGAGATCATCGGAAGGAACCGGAGGAACAGGAACAGCAGCGCGAAGAAGAGTCCGATCGAGCCGATGTAGAAACTCCAGTCCCAGAACGTTCCGGAGTA
Source organism: Thermoanaerobaculia bacterium (assembly GCA_036261885.1). Taxonomy (GTDB): domain Bacteria; phylum Acidobacteriota; class Thermoanaerobaculia; order Gp7-AA8; family Gp7-AA8; genus QHVT01. The sequence continues at coordinate 50,942 of DATAJY010000018.1, forward strand.
CATGCCCCACGACGACGGGAGGAAGTCGCGGTGCAGAGAGGCCGGGATGATGACGAAGCGTTCCAGCCACATGCCGACGTTGACGAACATCGCCACGACGAACAGCCAGAACGGCGACGTGCGGAATCGCTTGAACCACATCAGCTGCGGCGCGAGACCGTTGCAGATCCAGAGCGCCGCGTACATGCCGGCATACGGGCCGGTGGCGCGGTTGCGCAGCATGTACGTTTCGAAGACGTTGCCGGAGTAGAGGCCGTAGAACCACTCCATCGCGTACGCGTACGCGACGATGAGGCCGGTGGCCAGCAGCACCTTGCCCATGTTCTCGAGGTGCCGCATGGTGATGAAGTCTTCGAGCTTGAAGAACTTTCTCGCCGGAATGGCGAGCGTGAGCACCATGGCGAAGCCGGCGAAGACCGCGCCGGCGACGAAGTACGGCGGGAAGAACGTGGCGTGCCATCCCGGCAGCTGCGCGACCGCGAAGTCGAATGACACGATCGTGTGCACCGAGAGCACGAGCGGCGTCGAGAGACCGGCCAGCAGGAGATAGGCGTGCTCGTAGCGATGCCAGTGCTTCGCCGAGCCGCGCCAGCCGAGTGCGAAGAGACCGTAGATGCGTTTGACCGGAAGGCTGGTCGCGCGATCGCGCAGCGTCGCGAGATCGGGGATCAGACCGACGTACCAGAAGAGCGCCGAGACGGTCGCGTAGGTCGAGACCGCGAACACGTCCCACATCAGCGGACTGCGGAACTGCGGCCACAAACCCATCGTGTTCGGATACGGGAAGAGCCAGTAGTCGAACCAGGGACGGCCGGTATGCAGGGCCGGATACAACCCGGCGGAGGCGACGGCGAAGAGCGTCATCGCTTCGGCGAAGCGGTTGATGGAGGTGCGCCACTCCTGGCGGAGCAGCAGAAGAATGGCCGAGATCAACGTGCCGGCGTGACCGATGCCGATCCACCAGACGAAGTTGATGATGTCCATGCCCCATCCGACCGGATGGTTGATGCCCCAGATGCCGACGCCCTTGCCGATGAGCATGGTCATCGAGACGGTCAGCAGGCCGACGCCGCCGAGGGCGATCAGGAAACCGATGAACCAGCCGAACGGCGTCTTCCGGCGAAGAACGATCGTCGAGATGTGATCGGTGATGGTCGCAAACGAGTGTCCCGGCTCGATGGTCGGAGTGGGGATGAACCGCTCCGGAATCGGCTCCTGCGTCGTCGGACGCAGCTCGTGGACGGGTGGTTGTTCGTGTTTGGTGGCCATGCGTCAGTGCGCCTCGTGTCCCGAATCGGCCTTGTGCGCCGTTGCGAGATCCGGATGCGGATTGCGGATCGTCGCCAGATAGGTCGTGCGCGGCCGCGTCTGCAGTTCTTCGAGCAGCGCGTAGTTGGTCGGCTGCGCCTTCAGCTGCGCGACCTTGCTCTTCGGGTCGTTCATATCGCCGAACACGATGGCCTCGGTCGGGCACGCCTGCTGGCAGGCGGTGATGACCTCGCCGTCGCGCACGCGGCGGTTCTGCTTCTCGGCCTCGATCTTCGCCGCGTTCACGCGCTGCACGCAGTACGTGCACTTCTCCATGACGCCGCGCGTACGCACGGTGACGTCCGGATTGCGCATCGCCTTCAGAGCCGGCGTGTCGTAGTCCGAGTAATGGAAGAAGTTGAAGCGGCGGACCTTGTACGGACAGTTGTTCGAGCAGTAGCGCGTGCCGACGCAACGGTTGTACGTCATGTCATTGAGGCCGTCTTCGCTGTGCGAGGTGGCCTCGACCGGGCAGACCGGCTCGCAGGGGGCGTTCTCGCACTGCATGCACGGCACGGGCTGATGGAAGACCTCGGGATTTTCGACGTCGCCGCGATAGTAGCGATCGATGCGCAGCCAGTGCAGCTCGCGCTCGCGCACCACTTCGTCCTTGCCGACGATGGCGATGTTGTTCTCGGCCTGGCAGGCGATCACGCAGCCGTTGCAACCGGTGCAGATCGACGTGTCGATGACCATCGCCCACGCGTGCTTCTTGCTGTAATCCCACTCCGGATACATCGACTCGCTGCCGTGACCGGCCACGTCGCTGCCGTGATGCGGATCCTGCGCGAACTTCGGATTCTCTTTGTAGCCCTCGAAGGAAGCGGCCCGGATGATGCCGCGCTCGCCGACGTCCTTCGGATCGATCGACTGATGTTCCTGCGTGCAGGCGACCTTGTAGATGCGCGGCGCCGTCTCGGACATCGCGATCTGCGCGCCCGGACCACCATGCAGCGCATTCGAAAAGCGCATCGGATACGTGTTGAACCCGATGCCGTTGGCGATGCGGCCGCCCTTCTCGCGGCCGTAGCCGAAGTAGAGCGTGGCGACATCTTCGGTGTGACCCGGCACGACCCAGATCGGAAGACGCAGGCTCACGCCGCGATAGGTGACGTCGACGAAGCGGGTCTCTTTCGCATTGACGAGCTTCTCGCGCTCATCGACCGCGTAGCCGATCTTCTCGGCCGTCTTCGGTCCGACCACGACGACGTTGTCCCACGTGACTTTGCTCTGCGGCTTCGGGAGCTCCTGCAGCCAGCCGTTGTTCGCGAAACGGCCGTCGTAGATGGTCGGATCGTGGCGCAGTTCGAGCTCGATGCCCGGTTGTGCCGCCGCGGGTGCGACGTCGATCGACAGCGCGGCGGACACGGCGGTCGCCGGCAGCGCGCTGTTGGCGACGACGCCGTCATGAAGCCACTGGCGCCAGCTCTGTTCGGTCGCACCCCTGGAGAACCAGTACGAGCGCACGGCCTGATACGGCGTCTGATCGAGACCGCCGATCAGGGCGCCGAGCGTTTCGTAATGCGAGCGGCCGTTGTAGAGCGGCGCGATGAGCGGCTGAATGATCGAGACCGTGCCGTCGTGCGCGCGTGCATCGCCCCACGTCTCGAGGTAATGCACATCGGGGATGTGCCAGTTGCTGCGATGCGATGTCTCGTCGTAGTACAGCGACTGGTGCACTTTGAACGGCACCTTGTCGTACGCGGCCTGGAACTTGAGATCCGCGGGCGCATCGAACACCGGGTTGCCGCCGAGAACGATGAGCGCTTTCACGGCGCCGGAGTTCATGTCGGCGACGAGCTCTTTGAGCGATTCGGTCTGATTGATCGGCGCGACTTCGATCGAGTCGGTGACGAGCACCGTCGTACCGATGTTGCCGAGCCGCGAGTTGATGACGTGCGCGTAGGCGTGAACGATGGCCGGCTGTTCGTCGCCGACGATGACCACGCCCGCGCCGCGATTGGCCTGCAGGTCCTTGATCGCCGCGGCAAGGACGGGATTGCTGCTCTGCCCCGTCATGAGCGCGTGCGCCATTTCGTGGATCTGCGACGGCTTGACGCCGATGCGGTGATCGGCGACCGAGCCGGTGTTGCTGATGCCCGACTCGATGGCGTAAAGACGGTTCATCGACTGCGCTTCACCGGCGCGCACTTTGCGGCGCGACATGAAATCGCGCGCGTAGCGGAGGTGACCCGCGCCTTCGTCGAGGAAGTCGGAGCCGATGGCAACGACGACGTTGGCTTTCTTGAAGTCGTAATGCGTGTTGACGTAGCGGCCGAAGGCGATGCGGCTGCCTTCGCGGGCGTTGTCGCGGCTGACCGCTTCCCACTGATGCCACTTCATGCCCGGGTACTGCGTGAGCAGCCCCTGAAGCTGTGCGCCGAGTGAGGGGGAGGTCACGGTGCCGGTGAGGATGCGCAGTCCGGCGCCGTCGGTTTTCGCGGCGTTGAGAACCGGCTGCAGCGCGCCGAGGAATTCACCCCAGGTGGCGGTGTCGCCGAGACGGCGCACGACCTGCGAGCGATCGGGGTCATACAACCCGAGCACCGAGGCCTGCATGAAGAGATCGCTGGCACCGATGGTGGTCGGATGTTCCGGGTTTCCTTCGATCTTCGTCGGACGGTTGAGATGGCTCTCGACGAGAACGCCGTGCGCGACGCCGCCGAGCGGCATGGCCGTGGCGAAGAAGATCGGCTTGCCGGGGATGAGGTTCTCCGGCATGTTCACGTACGGCACGATGGCCTCGGCGGGCTGTCTGCACGCGGCCAGACCGGCCATCGCCACCGATGCACCCATCAGCTTCACGAAGCTGCGGCGATCGACGCCCTTGTCGAGCGGCAAGGCCTGCTGCGGGAACTCCTGATGCATGAACTCGTCGAAGACTTCGCTGCGCGAGAGGTCCTCGAGGCTGCGCCAGAACTCCTTGCCACGCGAATCGCCGATGCGCGCGCGGAACTCGGAAAAACTCAGTGTTTTCTGATCACTCATGATTCTGTAGGGCTGAAGGCAGAGAGCCAGAGGCAGCAAGAGCCGAGGTCGTTTCTCCTCGGCCTCCGGCCCTCTGCCCTCGGCCCTCTAGTAATGGCACGTCGAACAATGCGTCTTCGATTCGACGCCGTATCTCTTGACGAGCTCCGGCCCGAGAACAGCCTGGTTCTTCGGGACGTAGTTCATGTTGAAGACCTCTTCGCGCGGACGGATGTGTTTCTCCGGCGCACGGTGGCAGCTCAGGCACCACTCCATCGTGAGCGGCGAATCCTGATAGACGAGGTTCATCCGATCGATGCGGCCGTGGCAGCTCGCGCAGCCAATGCCTTTCGAAATGTGAATGCTGTGATTGAAGTGCACGAAATCGGGGAGGCGGTGCACGCGGCTCCACCGGATCGGGGTGCCGGTGCGATAGCTCGAACGGATCGGCTCGAGCATCTCCGCGTTCGTCCAGATCTGCGCGTGGCAGTTCATGCACGTCGACGTCGGCGGAAGACCGGCGAAACTCGACGTTTCGACCGACGTATGACAGTAGCGGCAATCGATCCCCAGACCGGCGACGTGGTGCTGGTGACTGAACGGGACCGGCTGCTCACGGGCGATGCCCTGATTCGTAAAGTACGGAGAACGTACGATGCCGCCGATGACCCAGAGGACGAAGCCGGCAATGAAGATCGCGCCGAAAATCGTGACGCGCGAAAGCGTATTGGCACTGCGGTGGAAGATCTGCGCCATCTAGGCTGCTACCGTCCGGTGTCGAGATTTCAAAAGTGAGGGGCAGCGAAGCTGCCGGTGGATTGAGCGGTCTGCACGCTGAGCGCGCGGACGGTGCGCATCATATGCAAAATCTCTGGTGACGCAAGTGGGTGCGAGCCAGTGACGTGCGACACATTGTCGAGTTTGCCGAACTCGATCACATCCGTGAAACACCACCTGAAACAACCAGGGCCATGATGCTCGCGCTGTCGGCGTCGAGCGGCGTCACCCGCTCCCGCGCCACGATGAGCAGGCAGCCGTCCCAGGTGTAAGAGAACGGGACATAGACCGCGACCTCGCCGCTCATGCCGAGGGAGGCGAGATCGTCGCGGGTGATGAAGCCGAAGCTCTTCACTCCGTCGCTCACCGCAATCGTGACCGGACGATCGAAACGCCGCTTGCTGCCGACGAACGCCTCGAGCAGATCCTTGATCGCCGAATAGACGATGCGGATGATCGGCGCTTTGGTGAAGAGCGTTTCGGTCAGCGAGAAAACGCGGCGCCCGACGAAGTTGCCGGCCAGCGCGCCGATGAGGATCGTCACCAGGACGATGACCACGATGCCGAGGCCGGGATATTGCAGCTTCAGAATGCGGTCGAGCGTGGCGAACGCCTGCACCAGCAGATAGATGGTCAGAGCGATCGGGACGACGATCACCAGCCCGCGGAGAAAGTTCTTGATGAGCCAGTTCATCGGAACAGACTGACATACATCCGATTCGCGGCGACGTCCGTAGATGGGATGGCAGCGGTATGCTTTGGCGACTGCATGCCGGACAGAACCGGTGGATGTGAACCATGAATGAAGCCCTGACGCCAGATGAACTGCAGCTGCTCGACCGCATCGCTCTCGAAACGATCGAGCCGGTGGCACCTCCGACCGAGATGCGCGCGCGCATTCTCGACGCCGTGCGCCACACCCGTCAGTTCGATACGACCATCCCCGGCGAGCACGAAAGCAAAACCATTCGCGTCGACGAGGGAACGTGGACGACCGTGGCAGAGGGCGCGCGCATGAAGCGGCTGTCGAAAGACAAGAGCCGGGGAACGCTCACGTTCCTGCTCGATCTCGATCCGCATGCGATCGTCGACGCGCACGATCACGAAGGGGCGGAAGATTCGTACGTGATCCGCGGCAGCTGCCACATCGGCGGCATGGCCCTCAATCAGGGCGACTTCCATCACGCGGAAGCGTCCGTGCATCACGGCGACGTGGTGGCGTCCGGGGAAGGTTGCCTGTTGCTGATCACGGTCGGTGTGAAGGCGGCGTAAGCGCTCGTTCCGGCGCCGCGTGGGATCAAACGTCGCGGGTGCAGAAAACGCGCACGCAGTTCCCCCGCTCTTCCCAATCGCCACTCACGATCTCCCACCGCACCTCGAATTCATCGAGCGCGGCGCGAAACGCGTCGAACAGATCTTCGCGCGCATCGCCGCCGGCGTCTCTTGCAGGATCGGCCTGCCACGGGAGGTCGGTGTCGAGCAGCAGATAGAGATCGGCGCGACGTGCGCGCGCTTCCTCCTCGATCCATTGCGGGCACGCGCCGTAGTAATGGCGCGCATACACCACGGTCGAGATCAGGTCGGTGTCGTGCAGAACGACCGCGGACGTCGCCCGTTCGAGATTGGTGATCTCGCCGCGCGCAATCGGCTCGACATCGTTCGCGGTCAGTTCGCGGCCGTGCCGCTCGACGTATTCGCGCGCGTACTCGGCGGTCCAGTCGATGCCGAGCTCGCGCGCGAGTTGGCGCGCGAGCTCGGTCTTGCCGGTCGATTCCGGACCGATCAGCGTGATTCGCCGGCGATTGTCAGGGTCTTGCGCCATTGCAGGTAACCGACCACCGCGAGAATCCACAATGCGACGTAGAGGCCGGCCGTGAACCAGAGCTCGCGCACCACGTACAGCGGCACGGAGAACGTGTTGATCACGATCCAGAGAATCCAGTTTTCAATCCACTTGCGCGCGGTCATCCATTGCGCGACCAGCGACCACACCAGGAGCGACGAATCGACGTAGGGATTCGGGTTGTCGGTGAAGCGCAATTGAATGACGATCACCGCGATCGATCCGGCGATGCCGGCCTCGACGCCCCGGATCCACGCCCAGCGCGGCGTACGCGTGACCGGCAGCTCCTGCTTGTTCGCGCCGCCGTGCAGCCACTCGTACCAGCCATAGATCATCAGCACGAGACAGACCAGCTGCAGCACCGACTCGGCATAGAGCTTCGCGCCGAAATAAATCCACGTGTACATCACCAGCGCGACGACGCCGGTCGGGTAGTACCAGATGTTTTCTTTCGTGGCCAGCCAGATGCTGAACGCGGTGATGACCGCGGCGACGAATTCGAACCAGTTCGCAACGATCCAGTCGATCAAAATGAGAAATCCATCAGCACCGCGGCGTTTCGGGTGGCCTGCGGATAGTAGTACGCAATGCCGGTCAGCTCCTCGCCGGAGTAGTACTGATAGCTGTAGCCGCTCGCGTAAACCCGTTTCGCATCGAGCAGGTTGTTGACCTGCAGCGAGACCCGCGCCCAAGGCGTGATGGCATACGAGGCCTTCGCATCGAGCAGGAAAAACGACGGCGTGTCGAACTGGGGATTGTTCGTGTTGTCGAGATACGAGCGTCCGACCCAGCGTCCGGTGGCTCCCGCGCTGAAGCGGCCGTTCGGCGTGTAGTCGACGGCCTGATTGAGTATCACGCTCGGTGTGAGCAGCGGCTCGACGTTGCGCAGGGTGAGCGGCGTGGAGCCGTTCCAGTTGCCTTCGAGGTCATACACATCGACGAATTGCGTCCACTCGCGAATGCGATTTCTGCTGACGTTCGCGCCGGTGCGCAACCGCACCGCCGGCGTCACCTGCCACGCCGCTTCGAGCTCGATCCCGCGGCGATAACTGCGATCGACGTTCTTGCGCAAGGCCAGACCGATCTCCGACTGCTCCCCCGTCGCCGCGATTTCATTGTGAAACTCCATCGCATAGACGTTCGCATCGAGCTCGAGCTTCGCGGCGCGCCAGCTCCAGCCGAGCTCGAGATCGAGCACACGCTCCGGCTCGACGCCGTGCAGATCGAGCGCGACCGGCGGATTGTCGGCGCCGAGAAACAGGTCATTGCGCGTCGGCTCGCGCGTGGTCATGCCGGCCGAGCCATAAACGCTGGACGCGGCCGACAGGCGATAGCGCGCGCCGACCTTCGGATTGAAGAACGTCCAATCGATCGAATCGATGTCGGCGCTGCCGTGATAGTCGAACGCGGCGTGACGCACCTGCGCGTCGCCGTAGAGATGCCACGCGCCGGCGTCGTAACTCACCTTCGCGAAGGCATTCGCCTCCCCTTTGACGCCGTCGTTCGCGTAGTCGCGACGATCGTGCACGAGGTTGTCGCGCGTGTGGTCGCGCTGGAAGCGATTGAGGTGCACGCCGGTATTGAGCGTCATCGCGCCGCTGGTTTTCGAATACGTCACAATGGCGCCGAAGAGGCGGCCATCGAGCCCGTAGCGGCGCAATTCGTTTTCACTCGAAAACAGCTGGTACCAGCCGTAGCCGCGCTGGAAGTAAACCGAGGCGGTCATGTCGGCGGAGTCGCCGAGCGGTTTGATGTATTGCAGTTGCCCGAGGTTGTATCCGAATTCTTCCCGCTCCTCGGGGCGCAGCGGGTTGTTGCGCAGATCGCTCTTCAGCGTCTCTTCATCCGTCGCGTAATACGACGACTGGATGTTCATGTGTCCCGCGAAGCCGGTGAGCTTGAGCAGCGCGCCGTTCAGTTCCTTCGCGCCGCTGAAGAAGATGTTGCGCTGGCGCGATGCGGAGTTGTCGCGGAAGCCGTCGCTTTCGAGATACGAGACGCGCGTGTACAGAGACAGCCCGCCCGGCAGCGCGCCTGACTGCCAGCCGACGCTCGCCTGCTCTCCTCCGAACGAGCCGAGTCCGAGCGTCGCCTCGGTACGCGACGTCTGCGAAAGCGCGACGCTCTCCATGTTCACGGAACCGCCGAAGGATGGTGTACCAACCGTCGACGTTCCGACTCCGCGCTGGATCTGTACGCTTTCGAGCGACCGCGCGAGATCGGGAAAATCGGCGAAGTAGGTGCCCATGTCTTCGGAGTCGGCGAGCGGCACACCATCGAGCGTGAAGTTGATGCGCGACGGGCTCACGCCACGCAGCGAGATATACGAGTAGCCGGCGCCGCCCGCGCCCGATTCGGCGTACGCGTTGATCGACGGCGCGTCACGCAGCAGCAGCGGCACGTCCTGGCCGTAGTACTCGCGGGTGATGTCTTCGCGCGTCACATCGCTTTTGGTGACCGGCGTCGTCTCTTCGGCGCGAATGGCGGAGACGACCATCGTCTCGGCGTACGCGGGATCGAGTGTGAGCTCCACGCTCTCCCCTGTTTTCGCGGTGAGCGATTGCGGTTGAAAGCCGGGATGCGAAATGCGCAACGCATACGCGCCGTCGGCGACGTCGACGGAGAACGAGCCATTCGCGTCGGTGCTGACAGTGCGGATGCTGGCGATGGAAACGTTTGCGTTCGAAAGAGGCTGGCCGGAAGGATCTTTGACCGTGCCGCTCAATGTCGCGGCGAGAAACAGAATGAGTGCGTTCATCTTGCCTTCCCTACGCCGGTGTCAACCGGATCAGGTTCCGCGGGTTTGATCTCAGGCCGTGTGGCCACCCCGAGGCTGCCGAAAGTGTAATTGAAAAATCGGGAGTCGGTTGTCGGTTGTCGGTTGTCGGTAGTCGGGAGGCCGCCACCCCGCCCACGTTCAACCTTCGCGAACGTGGTTGGGCGGTGGTCCCCCGACTACCGACTACCGACTCCCGACCCCCGTCTCATCACTTCAATGCGAGATTTACGGTGGCGCCGATGGCTACGCCTTCCTGCACGGCGGCGGGATCGGTGGGCGGTTTGGTGGCGGCGTCGCCGTCACTGTCGAGTCGCGCTTCGAGACGGAATGTGTCGGGAAGCGGCTGGCCCATCATCGAGTCGGCGCTGCCGAAATCGAACGTGAGGGGAAACTGGTTCGGGTTGACGATCATCCGCTTCACGGCCACCGGCGGGCCGCCCTGAGGGTTGCGGGCCATCACGTAAAGCACGCCCTGTTTTCCTTTCGCGGATGGATCGAGCGACAACGTGATGCGCACGGAACGATTGCCGCCCTGCGCGGCGCTGGCCTGAACGGGCGCCTGCTGCATCGGTGCCTGTTGCATCGGTGCCTGTTGCATCGGCGCGCCATCGACGGGCGGGTGGCCGGGCGGCAGTTCGCCGGACGTTCCGGCCGCGGTCTGCTGCGGCTGATTCTTCGCGTCCTGCGCGTGCTGTTTCATCTGCGCGAAGACCTGTTCGAGTCTGGCCTTGTCGGTCGGCGATTGCTTCGCCGCCTCGGCGATCGCTTTCTCCCCTTCCGCGACCTTCTCCTGCTGCACGTAGAGCCACGCCAGCGCAACCCACGCATCGAGGTTTTTCGGATCGCTCTTCGTCGCCTGCTGAATCATCGACGTCGCGGCGGGAACTTCGCCCATGGACATCCGCACGAGCCCCTGGAACGTCAGAGCACGGCTGTCGTTCGGACGCTTCTCGAGCACTACCTTCGTCTGCTCGAACACGCCCATCAGGTTGTCGGTTTCGAGATAGGCCTGCGCGAGGTTGTTGCGCAGATCGAGGTTCTCGGGATCGCGCTGCACGGCCGCTTCGAGCTGCTGGATCATCGGATCGCGCGGCGCCTGCTGCTGCGCCTGTTGCTGCTGCTGCGGTCCCGAGCCCATTCCGCCGGTGACCAGTCCCCCTTCGTTGCGGGGATTCGCCGATTGCCACACAAAGAAGCCGAGCGCCGCCAGCACCGCGAACGAGCCCGCGCCCCAGAGAAAGCCTTTGACCGCCGGATTCATCGCCGTTTCCGGCGCCGGAGCCGAGGAGGGCGTCGAAGTCACGACGCTCGACGGCGTTCCGGTCTTCGCGTTGTACGCATCGAGCGCGCGCAACGCGGCCGCGGTCTCGAGCTCGAGACGCGTGCGCTCATCCGGCGTGAGGTCGGGATCGCGCAACTGCTGAATGAGCGCGTCGCGTTTGGCCTCGAGATCCTTGCGCTGCAGGTCGTCATCGCCACCGATTCTCCCCGCGGCTTTGCGGCCTTTGAAGACGAAGAGAAAGACGACGCCGAGGATCAGGCCCGCGCCGAGAATCGCAATCGCGCTGACCCAGTCGGTCGGTGCATTCATGATTTGTCTCCGCTCACGAGCTCACGCACTCGCGCCAGGTAAGGATCCTCGGGCGTGGCAGCCGGCTGGGCATCGTCCGTCGTTGCCGGAGCGGTCGCCGCCGGAACCGTCGTCGTCGTGAGCGGCCCTTTCTCGAGACGACGCAACGTGAAGAAGACGATCACGCCGCCGATGAGCAGCGCGATCACCGGGAGCACCCACACCATGCCGGTGACTCCTTCGAACTTCGGCTTGAGCAGCACGAACTGACCGTACGAGAGCTCGAAGTATTTGAGGATCTGCTCCTCGGTGTAGCCGCGCGCGAGCAGCTCGCGCACCTGATGCTTCATGTTGACGGCCATTTCGGACGGCGAGTCCGCAACCGACATTCCCTGGCAAACCGGACAGCGCAGCAGCGAGCCGACCCGGTGCGTCTGCAGTGCGAGCGCGTCGCCGGTGAGCGGCTGTCCCTGCGGCGGTCCGACGAACTGCTGCGCGTCCGGAACCTGCAGTTTTCCTTCGACGGCGGTGCTCGCGTCGTTCTGCGCGAATGCGCCGAGCGCCACGAACATCACCACTACCGCCAGCACACGCAGTCTCATTGCGCCCACACCTTCTTCAAGTTCGCCTGCAGCGTATCGGAATCCATCGGCCCCGCGAACTTCGCCTGAATGACGCCGTTCGCATCGAGGAAGAACGTTTCGGGAACGCCGCCGACGCCGTACGCGATCGCGGTCTTGCCGCCCTGATCGACGAGCGTCGGATAGGCGGTGCCGCGTTGATTGAGGAAGCCGAGGATCTTCGACTCTTCGTCCTGGAACACGACGCCGACGAACTGCACATTCGGCTGGAGCATCTTTGCATTCGCGACGAGCACCGGATGCTCTTCCCAGCAGGGGCCGCACCACGTCGCCCAGAAGTTGATGATGACCGGCCGCCCTTTGAACTGGCTGATGTCGATCGTGCGTCCGGTGCCGACTTCGCGCAGGGCAAACGTCGGTGCGCTCTTGCCGATCAACGGCGAACGAATCTCGGCCGGATCTTTTCCGAGGCCGACGAACAGCACGCCGACGAGCGCCGCGGTGAGGATCGCGCCGACGATGAGGACCGTGCGGTTCATGCAGTCTCCGGCGTGGTATCGACGGCCAGCGCTTCTTTCGCTTCACGCGCGGCGCGCTCGCGGCGCGCGGGGATCAGACCGAACAGCGCACCGAGGCCCATGACGATGACCGAGATCCAGATCCAGACGACGAGCGGCGATGCGAACACCGTGACGCTCGCGGTCTCGACGGCGGGATCGATGTTGCTCAACGAGATGTAGAGATCGCCGGCCGCGGTGGTGTAGACGTCGGGCGAGCCGATCGGCTCGCGCATCCGCTCGTAGTGATTCATGCGCGGCTCGAGTGTCGCGACCTGCTTGCCGTTGCGCGACACCGCGAATTTCGCCACGGTCGACGCGCGATGCGGCTCCTGGCGTTCTTCGACGCCGAGGAACGTGAGGTCGAAGCCGGAGGCCTGTTGCGTCTGCCCTTTCTGGAAGTGCAGTTCCGTCGTCTGCCGGTTCGAGCTGCTCACGGCGATGGCGATGAACGCGATCACGACGCAGGCGTGCACGATGTAGGACGCGAAGCGGCGGCGTCCGCGGCGGAGCTGTCCTTCGACGAATGCAGCGGCCACCGTATCCCCGCGCTTCATGCGCTGGAACATCGGCAGGAACATTTCCTTCAGAGTCACGTGCGCCGCGTATCCGCCGAGGCCGAGCGTGATGAGCGTCCACGGCGCGCGAACGTTCGCGAGGTAGCCGACGATCACAAACACGACGCCGGTGACGATCGGCGGGAGCAATGCTTTCTTGATCTGCGCGCGCGTTGCGCGCCCCCACGGCAGCGCGGGGCCGACGCCGAGCACGAACAGCAGCGCCGCACCCACCGGCACGACCATGCTGTCGAAGTACGGCCGGCCGACGCTCATCTGCTTCCCTTTCACCGCTTCGACGACGAGCGGGAAGACCGTGCCGATCAGCACCGTGAACGTGAGCAGCACGAAGAGGAGGTTGTTGACGAGGAACATCGCCTCGCGGCTGGCCGCGCCTTCGATGCGTCCTTCCACTTCGAGCTTGTCGATACGGAATGCGAGCAGCGCGATGGAGAAGACGAGCGCCGCGGCGAGGAAGCCGAGAATCGTCGGACCGATCGCGCTCTGCGTGAACGAGTGCACGGAGTTGAAGACGCCGGAGCGGGTCATGAACGTGCCGAGGAGCACGAGGAGGAAGCTGGCCTGCACCAGTGTGATGGTCCAGCCTTTGAGGATGCCGCGGCGCTCGACGACCATGATCGAATGCAGCGCCGCCGTCGCGGTGAGCCACGGAAGCAGCGAGGCGTTTTCGACCGGATCCCACGCCCAGTATCCGCCCCAGCCGAGCACTTCATACGCCCACCAGCCGCCGAGCATGATCGAGATCGAAAGGAAGATCCACGGCAGCATCAGCGATTCGCGCAGCGGCTTGAGCACGCCGTGACCGAGACGGCCTTTGATCAGCGCCGCGCAGGCGAAGCCGAACGGGATGGTCATGCCGACGTATCCCAGATAAAGGAAGGGAGGGTGGACGGCCATCAGGACGTGGTTCTGGAGAAGCGGATTCGGGCCAGGACCATCGAGCGGCGGGTTCGGCATCGTGATGAACGGATTGGCCGGACCGGCGATGAGGAAGCTGAAGAACGCGGCGCACGAAAGCCAGACACCGATCGCATCGGGCTGGTATTCGGCGTACTGGCCGCGCGTGAGGAACGTCGCCACCAGGATGTACGCGCCGAGCACGAAGCCCCAGAAGAGAATCGAGCCTTCGAGCGACGACCAGAGACTGACGATGGTCACCCACGTCGGCACGGTGGTCGAGCCGACCTGTGCGACGTAGCTGACCGAGAAGTCGTGCTTGAGCAGCGCGTACTCCATCAGCAGCGCCGCCCCCATGATCAGGGCGCAGTAGAGATACGCGAAACGACGTGCCCACTTGAGGCCGTCGAGAGAACGGGTGCGGCCGGCGGCGAAGCCGAGCAGCGCGCCCGCGGCCGAGGCCAGGAGCGAAGCGAGAATGAGGATACGTCCGAGTTGGGCCATGACTAATCCTGTTTGGCGGGATCCGACGCTTCGATCATCTTGCGAAGCTGCTTCTGATCCATCGTGTGGCCCTTTTCGGGAGCCTTGTATTCGTTGTTGTGCGAGACCATGAGCCGGTTCGACTGGAAGTAGCCGCCGCGCACCATCGTTCCTTCGACGACCACGCCGATGTTCTCGCGGAACATCTGCGGCGGCACGGTGCTGGTGCGCACCGGCACGCGCGAGCCGCCGTCGTAGACCTCGAAGGCGACGGCCGAGCCGCCGTGCTTCTGAATGGAGCCGGGTGCGACCATGCCGCCGAGACGGATCGTCGCGCCGTATGCCTTGTCGCCGGCTTTGGTGAGATCGGTCGGCGTCCAGTAGTAGACGAGGTTCTGATTGATGCCGCTCGCGGCGATGACGCCGAACGCGATTGCGGCCACCAGAAAGGCGCCGATCATGAAGAGCCGCGTGCGCTTGCGCATCGCGTCGGTTGCGGTTGGAGTGCTCATGGTGGTGCTCATGTTCTGTTCCCGTCTTCGGCCGCGCGGGCCCGCTCCTCACGAAGCTTCGTGATCAATGTCACGCCATAGATGATGAAGGCGGCGAACGTCAGGCCATACGCGGCCCAGACGAACGGCCATCCGCCGGTGACGACTCCCTCTGGTGTCATGCGAGCTCTCCTGCTTCTTCGCCGGTGAGCACCGGCGGCGCGGCCAGCTCGTGCTGCAACCGGTAGGTTGCGATGCGCGAGCGCAGCATGATGAATCCGATCATGAGGAACAGCACGCCGAACGCGTTGAGGCGCAGCGGCGCATAGAACTGAGACGAGACGGTGTTGGGTGACGACTGGGTCTGATGCAGCGAGTTCCACCAGCGCACCGAGAAGTAGACGATCGGCACGTCGACGTAGGCGATGATCGTCGCCACCGCGGACCAGATGCCGCGCTTGACCGGATCGTCGACGAATCTGCGCAGCGCCAGGATGCCGAGGAAAGCGAAGAAGAGGACCGCCGTCGTGGTCAGACGCGGATCCCAGTCCCACCAGACACCCCACGTCGGCTTGGCCCAGATCGCCCCCTGCATGCAGAGCAGGAACGCCAGCAGCACGCCGACTTCGATCGACGCTTCCATGCGCGCGTCCCAGCGGAAGTCGCTCCGGAAGAGGAACGCCACCGCGCAGCCGAATGCGAACGTGATCGCCAGCAGGCCGCTCCAGGCGGAGGGAACGTGCACGTACATGATGCGCTGCACGTCGCCCATGTACGTTTCGGCCGGCGCGACCGCGAGACCGATGTACGTACCGATGGCCAGCAGAATCACGCCGACGGTGAGAAACCCATAAGGCGTTTTCGAGGTCGATGGATCGGGGACTTCCATGTGCGCTTTTCCTTATTCTTCGATGACGCGTCCGTAGAGCAGACCGCACAATGACCAGTAGATCAGATCGAACGCGCCCAGCAGTCCGATCCACGATTTCACCTGTTGCATCGGATCGCCGAGGATCACCAGAGACGTCGCTTTGACGGACGCGAGCAAAGCCGGAACGATTAACGGGAACAACAGCAGTGGGAGGAGAGTCTGTTTCGCCCGGACCTGAGAAGTCATCGCCGCGTACAACGTTCCGGGGGCGGCGAGCCCGGCCGCACCGAGCATGATGATCGCCAGCAGCTTCAGCAGTTCGGTGGTGCCGGCGTCGTAGAGCACGACCATCACCGGCACGAGCGCGACGCCGAGAATCGTCAGCTGCAGCCAGTTGGCGATGGTCTTTCCGTAGTACAGCGCGCGCGGATTGGCCGGCAGCAGCAAGAGACCTTCGAGCGCGCGGTTCTCCATCTCCGCATGAAAGCTCTCGGCGAGCGTCAGCGTCGACGAGAGCAGCAGAGCCAGCCAGAGGAATCCGGCCGAGAACGTCCGCAGCGCCTGCGCGTTCGGACCGATGCCGAACGAGAAGAGCAGCAGCGACGTCGCGCCGAAGACGAACACGGCCATGAGCTGGCTGCGCGTGCGCCACTGGATGAGCAACTCCTTGCGGAGAGCTGCGGTCAGCATTTCGCCTCCGCGATCGCCATCCTTGCCGCTTCGCGCGACTGGGCCGGTTTCGGCTCCGTATCGCCTTTC
Source organism: Thermoanaerobaculia bacterium (assembly GCA_036261885.1). Lineage (GTDB taxonomy): Bacteria > Acidobacteriota > Thermoanaerobaculia > Gp7-AA8 > Gp7-AA8 > QHVT01. The sequence continues at coordinate 67,403 of DATAJY010000018.1, forward strand.
GGCTCATGCTGGAGCGCTTCGTCCGCCGGTCCCTGCCAGAGCACGCGGCCCTGGTCGAGAACGAGCGCGAGATCGGCGAGCTTCGCGCCACGCTCCCACTGGTGCGTGGCCATCAGAATGGTGGTGCCGCGGCGCTTGAGCTCGAGGATCACTTCGTCGACGAGATCGAAGCCGGGAGGATCGAGGGCGCCGTACGGTTCGTCGAGCAGGACCACTTTCGGTTCCTGCAGAAGGACGCGCGCGAACGAGAGCCGCTTCCGCATGCCGGCCGAAAACGTCGAGACCGTATCTTCCGCACGTGCGCCGAGACCGACCTGCTCCAGTAAGGCAGGCACGCCATCCCGACGTACGCCCAGATGGTCGGCCACGATCTGCAGGTTCTCCCGCGCGGAGAGCGCCTCGTAAAGATAGTTGTGGTGGGCGAGCATGGCCGACATTTTCCGGACGTCGTAGCGATGCTTGACGACGTCGAAGCCGCCGATGCGCGCCACGCCGCGGTCCGGCCGGATGGCGGTCGAGAGGACGCGAAAGAGGGTCGACTTACCGGCGCCGTTGCGGCCGGCGACCATCATGACGGTCGCGGCCGGCACCTGAAACGTGACCTCGGCCAGCGCCCACCGCCGGCCGTACCGCCGGGCCACCCGTTCCACCTCGATGGAGACTTCGTTCATTGCAGGGCGAGTCTGGAGGTGTGGGGAAATTTACGCAAGCTGGCCGACGCACAGCGCTGTGTGATTCGGATCACGCGATCGCTCGAAAACGGTGCGCGCCCGTATCTCGCTATCATTCCGCGCCATGCGCACGCTCGCCGTCCCGGCAATGCTTCTCTTCGTCGCCTGCACCACCGCGCCTCCTCCCGCGTCCGCGCCCGAACCGTCACCAGCGGCTGTGGCCGCGGTCGACGCACCGGAAGCGCACGGCATGACGGTCGAAGAAGAAGCGCAGATCCTCGCGCTCGAAGACCGCCGCGAGCTCGATTCGACGGTCGTCGACGCGTGGGTGCATCACCCGAATGCACTGCACCGCCTGCGCATCGCGCTGGCCCTCGGGCGCATCGGACCGCACGCGCGCAGCGGCTGGACGCAGCTCGCGGCACTGGCGAACGATCCCGATCGCCGCGTCCGTGAAATGGTGGCCTTCTCTCTCGGTGAGATCGGCGATCCGCAGGGGACGGACGTGCTGTTCGCGCTCGCCCACGGCGAAGATGCAGGCGTGGCGGCGGAAGCGGTCGAAGCGCTTTCGAAACTCGCCGCGCGCGACAAATCGATCGCGCCGCGCTATCTCGAATTCGCGAGCGAGCACGAGCCGGAAGGCGTGCGCGCCCGCGCGGTGCGCTTCACGTTCCGCTGGGAGGATGATGCCGCGAGCACGGTGGCGATGAACGCACTCGCCTCGCCGTCCGATGCCGTGCGGCAGGAAGGAGCGTATTCGCTCCAGCGCCGCCCCCTCGCCGCCGCGCGCGAGCAACTGCTGCTCGTGATGACCGATCCGAACACGCTCACCCGCGCGTACGCGACCGCGGCGCTCGGCCGCATCGCCGACGCGTCGGCACTCCCTTCGCTCCTCGCCGCCCTCGGCGACATGCATCCGTGGGTGCGCACGAACGCCGCCATCGCCATCGGACGCGTCGCCGAGAAGAACCGGTCCGCGCTTTCGTTCGAACAACTGCCGCGCGTGTTCGCGTCGCTCGAAGATCCGGACGCCGGCACGCGCGCCATGATCCTCGACACCATCGGCTACTACGCCGAGTCGAATGAGACCGCGCGCAAGCGGCTCATCGACGTGCTCCACAACGGCACGGCGTGGGAACGCGAGCTCGCCGCCGGCGCGATCGCCAAACATCTCGGCGTCCTTCCCGAGCTCACCGACCTCACGCCGTGGCAGATCGTGCGCGTGCTCGAAGGTGTGGCCGCGAAGCCCGAAGGCGTCGCCGTGCGCGCGCAGTACGCCACGCACGCCGATCCGATCGTCCGCTCGAATGTGCTCAGCACGATTCCGGACGATCGCGCCGACGCGGAGGCCGCCATCATTCGCGCCGGCCTCACCGACGCCGACGTCATCGTGCGCACGAACGCCATCGATCGCTACGGCGTGATGAAGAACGAGCCGCGCGACGTGCTGCTCAAAACGATTCAGGAGATCGAGCGCAACGAGGCGAAGTCGTCGATGAACGATGCGCGACTCACCGCCATCGGCGTGCTGGCGCGACTCGACTATCCGGAACGCGCCGATCAGCTCGCGGTGTTCGTGAACGATCCCGATCCGGTCGTCCGCCGCTACGCCTCCGAGCAGCTCGCAGAGCAGTTGCACGTCGCGGCGCCGCTGTACGTGCCACTCCCGGTGCAGAGGACGATGGACGAGTACGCGGAGATCGTGCGCTGGTCGCGCACGCCGCACACCGCGCGCATCAGGATGACCCGCGGCAACATCGACCTTGCACTCATGACGCAGGACGCGCCGATGACGACGTGGAACTTCGCGCAGCTGACGAAGCGCGGCTACTTCAACGACACCTCGTTCATGCGTGTCGTCCCGAACTTCGTCATCCAGGGAGGCGATCCGCGCAACGACATGAACGGCGGCCCCGGCTACGCGATTCGCGACGAGATCAATCTCCAGAAATACACACGCGGTGCGGTCGGCATGGCGCTGAGCGGACCCGATACCGGAGGCTCGCAGTTCTTCATCACGCATTCGCCGCAGCCGCACCTCGACGGCGGCTATACGATCTTCGGCCGCGTCTACGAAGGAATGACCGGCGTCGTCGATCAGACCGAACGCGGCGATCGCGTGCTCACGATCACCATCGACGAGACCCCCGCCGCGAGCGAATCACAGATCAGCAGCGTGCCGAACGTCTCGCTGCCGCTGGAGATCGGACCGATCACGACCGAGAAGATGCTCTCGCGCCTCCCCGACTACGCGAAACGTCACGATGAGTACAGGCCGGACATCACCGTGCTGGAGATGATGAAAGGCTACGTGCGCGCCGGTGATCGCGTCGAGGTGTACATGGGCACGTGGTGCAGCGACAGCCAGCGCGAAGTGCCGAAATTCCTGCGCATCCTCGACGACCTGAAATCGAACTTCGGCACGGAACTGCCGGTGACGTACGTGGCCGTCGACCGCGCCAAACACGAACCGGCGAAGCTGCTCGATGGCCGGCACATCGACAAGGTGGCGACGTTCATCTACTACCGCGGCGACGCGGAGCTCGGGCGGATCGTGGAGAAGCCGACGTCACCGCAGTTCGAAGATGATCTGCTGACGATCGTCGCGAAATGACCGGGTGAATCCGGGCTCTCTTCGAGGAACGAACACAGACATGCACTTCCCATTTCTCGGCCGTGTCCTGCAGCTCTGCGGCATGATCATTCTGCCGATCGCGCTGCTCTACGGGCTCGCGCGCGATCAGATTCAGACCGAGGTGCAGCTGCTCGCGCTCGGAGGCTTTCTGTTTCTTCTGGGACGCATCCTCGCGCGGGACAAGGCGTCATGAAATTCACGGTCGTGCTCACGGCCGCGTTCCCGGCGGTTGCGCGCGAGCTGCTCGCGTCGCATTTCGATGTGATCGAGCATCCGACCGAGCACGATCGCACCGAGGACGACATGATCACGCTGCTGGCGGAGGCGGATGCGGCGATCACGCTGCTCAGCGATCCGATCACGCGTCGCGTGCTCGAAGAGAATCCGAACCTGCGCTGCGTGTCGAACTTCGCGGTCGGCTACAACAACGTCGACATCGATGCCGCGCGCTCTCTCGGCGTCACGGTGACGAACACGCCCGGCGTGCTCACCGAGGCGACCGCCGATCTGACGATGGCGCTGATCCTGGCCCTCACGCGGCGCATCGTCGAAGGCGCGGACGAGATCCGCACGGAACGACGCTGCGAATGGGAGCCTCTCAAACTCCTCGGCGCGTCTCTGCAAGGCAAAACCCTCGGCATCGTCGGCCTCGGCCGCATCGGCAGCGCCGTCGCCACACGGGCGCGCGCGTTCGGAATGAACATCGCGAGCGTCCGTCGCGGCGACTCGCTGGACGAACTGCTCGCCACCAGCGACATCCTCACGCTGCACGCGCCACTGACCCGCGAAACCCGGCACCTCATCGATGCGCGGGCACTCGCGAACATGAAACGCGGCGCGTATCTCGTGAACACCGCGCGCGGCGCGCTCGTCGACGAGAACGCGCTCTGCGATGCGCTCGAGAGCGGCCAGCTGCGCGGCGCGGCACTCGATGTCTTCGAGTTCGAGCCGGAGATCAACCCGCGCCTGCTGGCGATGAAGAACGTCGTGCTCGTGCCCCACATCGGCTCGGCCACCGAGGAAGCGCGCAACGCGATGGCCCGCATCGCGGCAACGAACGTGCTTCTCTTTCTTCGCGGAAAGGAGCCGCTGCACCGTGTCGCCTGATCGCCGCAACTCGATCCTCGTCGTCATCGACGTGCAGGAGCGGCTGATGCCGGTCATCCACGACGCCGACGGCGTGGTTCGCAATCTCGAACGGCTCATCCGCGGATGCCACCTCCTCGGCGTTCCGGCGCTGCTCACCGAGCAGTACGTGAAAGGGCTCGGGCCGACAGTCGCGCGCGTGCGCAGCACCTTCGAAGAGACGCACGGCTACCGGCCGATCGAGAAGCTGACCTTCTCGGCGATGGGCGTCTCGGCGTTCGCCGCTCAGCTCGCCGCGCTGGAGCGCAGGCACGTCCTCATCGCCGGCGTCGAAACGCACGTCTGCGTGTATCAGACCGTGCGCGACCTGCTCGCGGCCGGCATGCAGGTGACGCTCGTGGCCGACGCGCTTTCGTCGCGCAGCGCGGAGAACCGGGAGCTCGCGCTGCGGCGGATGATGAGCGACGGCGCGAAGCTCGGCTCCACGGAGCTGGCGCTCTTCGAACTGCTCGCCACCTCCGGCACCGACGAGTTCCGCGCGATCGCAACTCTCGTCAAGTGACCGCCGGAACCGGCGGCGGCGAGGCGCGCAAATTGCTGCACAACGCTCTTTGCAGTGTGCAATGAGAAGCGGATCCTGGTGGTGGACGATGACGACGCGATTCGCGCCCTCGTGCACACGGTGCTGCGCCGGCGCGGCCTGCACGTCGACATCGCGCGCAACGGCGTGGAGGCGATGGAGCGCATCCGCGTCTGCCGCTACGTGCTGGTCATCCTCGATCTGATGATGCCGATGATGAGCGGCTACGAGGTGCTGTCGCAGCTCTCGGCCATCGCCGAGCCGGTCCGTCCGCACGTGCTCGTGCTCACCGCCGGACTCGAGCCGCGCACCTTCGACACGCGCATCGTCATCGGCACGATTCACAAGCCGTTCGACATCGCACTGCTCCTCGACACCGTGCTCGGCGTCCTTCACGCCATCCCCGAGATGATCCAGGGCAGCGATTGCCCGCCGGACACGAAGGGGCTGGAAAAGCCGAACTAGGCACAACTTTTGACCTGTGTCGGTGCATGAGTACCGAACCGAGAGTCCTGATCGTGGAGAGCAATGACGCTTTGCGCGCGATGCTCTTCACGATCCTCAGACACCAACCGGTCGAGGTCGACACGGCCACGACCGCCGAAGAAGCACTTGCCAAAGTTTCCACCTGCGATTACGCGCTCGCCGTCGTCGACATGGACATGCCCAATGACGCCGGCCCGTCATTCGTACGCGATTTTCACGCGCAGCGGCCGGAGGCGACGACGTTCATTCTCGCGGTGCGCGATCCGCGCAACGCGGAGGGATTTCTCGACCCCGATCTCGTCTCCGCGATCCTCAACAAACCTCTGGAGATCGATCTGATGGCGGAAGTCGTTCGCGAATGCGCGCGCGTCGTGCCGCCTCCGGAGAACCCGCTCGAGTGTCCGCCGGCGGAAAGCGACCTGCGCGCGAATCTCGATCGCGGCTGGTCTCTCACGAACTAGGCGTCACGCTGGCTCAGCTCTCCATCACATGATCGACGTCATCGGCTGGGCCAGCTCCCTCGTCCTGGTGCTCACCATCGCCACGCAGATCGCGAAGCAGTGGCGCGATCGCACGAGCGCCGGTGTTTCGACCTGGCTGTTCGTCGGACAGCTTGCGGCGAGCGTCGGCTTCACGATCTACAGCCTGCTCGTGCGCAACTGGGTCTTCGCCGTGACGAACGGCATCATGGTGATGAACGGCCTGCTCGGATACGCGATCACCGTGAAACACAAACGCGGGCGCGGAGGCGAGTCGTCGTAGACTCCCCCGCCGTGCGTCGTACCGGGATCCTCTTCATCGTCATCGCCGCGCTGCTGTGGTCCACCGGCGGCATCGGCATCAAAGCGCTCAACGACTCCGCGCTGAAGGTCACGTTCTATCGCTCGATCTTCGCCGCGGCCACACTGCTGATCGTCTTCCGCCGCGACGCGATCAGCGTTCGTCCGTCGCCCGCGTTTCTCACCGCGGTGCTCAGCTACGGCGCGTGCCTGACGACGTTCGTCGTGGCCACGAAGCTCACCACCGCGGCGAACGCGATCTTCCTGCAGTACGCCGGCGTGATCTGGGTGCTGCTCTTCTCGCCGTTCGTGTTGCGCGAAGCGATGCGCCGTCACGACGCCATCGCCATCACCATCGCGATGTCGGGCATGGCCCTTTTCTTCGTCGGCAGATTCGAGGCGCGCGGGATGACCGGCAACGCGATGGCGCTCGTGTCGAGCGTCTTTTTCGCCACGATGATCATGGCCCTGCGCCGCAACCCGCAGGCTTCGCGCGCCGCGGTGACGTGGGGCAATGTACTGCTGTCGCTCGCGCTCCTGCCGTTCGTCTGGAACGATCTCGCGCTCACGCCGAAATCGTTCCTCGTGCTCCTCGGGCTCGGCGTGTTCCAGATCGGCGTCGCCTACGCATTCTTCGTCAAAGGACTGCAGCACGTCACCGCCACGCAGGCCTCCCTCACCGGCATGCTCGAACCGGTCGCGAACCCGATCTGGGTGCTGCTGTTCCTCAACGAACGCCCGTCTGCCTACGCGATCGCCGGCGCGGTGATCGTTCTCGCCGCCATCGCATGGCACACCATGCAGGGACAACCGGCGTCGGAAATGCCGGCGCTGGACTGAAGCGAACCTCGTCTACGCCACCGCAACGCGCTTCCCACGAGCGTATCCCTCAGAATGGAGTGCGACAGGTGCGCCCGCATTTTGCAGACGAGGTCATCGATGCACACCACCCTGATCGAGCCCGCGACCGGTGAGCCGCTCACCGACGTGGCGCGTGTGTCCGCCGAGGATGCCGACCGTGCGGTACGGAATGCGGAGCGCGCGTTCCGCGGCGAATGGCGTCGCATCCACACGCGCGACCGCGCCCGTCTGCTCAACAGACTGGCGGCTTTGATTCGCGAGAACGCCGATGAGCTCGCGCGGATGGAATCGCGCAACGTCGGCAAACCGATTCGCGACGCGCGCGATGAGGTCGGACTCGCGGCGAACGTCTTCGAGTACTACGCCGGCGCGACGAACAAGATCGGCGGACAGACCATCCCGGCCGCGGCGCCCGGCGTGCTGCTCTCGTTCCGCGAGCCGGTCGGCCCATGCGGAATCATCGTGCCGTGGAACTTCCCGATCGCCATCACGTCGTGGAAATCGGCACCGGCGCTGGCGATGGGCAACACGGTCGTGCTCAAACCGGCGGAGCAGACTCCGCTCACGGCGATGCGCCTCGCGGAACTGGCGCTCGAAGCAGGACTGCCGGAAGGCGTGTTCACGGTCCTCACCGGCTCCGGCTCGGAGATCGGCGAGGCGATCGTCAAACATCCGCTCATTCGCAAAGTCGCGTTCACCGGATCGACCGAGGTCGGCATGAACGTGATGCGGCTGGCGGCTGATGATGTGAAGCGCGTGTCGCTGGAGCTCGGCGGCAAGTCGGCGAACGTGATCTTTGATGATTGCGATTTCGAGCGTGCCGTCGCATCGGCGGCATCGAGCGCGCTCGGCAACGCGGGACAGGATTGCTGCGCGCGCAGCCGCGTGCTCGTGCAGAAATTGATCTACGACAGGTTTTCGAACGCGCTCGTCGACGCATTCAACGCCACGAACGTGGGCGATCCGCTCGACGATGCGACGGAGATGGGGCCGCTCGTCTCGACCGCGCATCGCGAGCGCGTGATGCAGTACATCGCCCGCGGCAAGAACGAAGGAGCGACGCTCGCCTGCGGCGGCAACGTTCTGCATGAACGCGGCGCCTACCTCGCGCCTGCCGTGTTCCTCGATGCCACCCCGGAGATGACCATCGCGTGCGAGGAGATCTTCGGACCGGTGGTTGCGGTGATGCCGTTCGACGACGAGCACGAGGCGATCGCGCTGGCCAATGATTCGCTGTACGGGCTCTCCGGCTCGATCTGGACGCGCGACATCGGCCGCGCACTGCGCGTGGCCCGCGCCATCGAAACCGGTAATCTGTCGATCAACTCCGGTAGCAGCGTGCATCTCGAAGCTCCGTTCGGCGGCGTCAAGCGCAGTGGTCTCGGGCGCGAGCTCGGGCTGCAGGCACTCGATCATTACACCGAGTGGAAGACGGTCTACATCGATACGAGCAATTGACCATGCAAGGCCGAATCGATCTCGAAGAGCTCCGCCGCCTCACCGCCAACGGCGACATCGACACCGTGCTGGTGGTCTTTCCCGACATGTACGGACGACTGGTCGGCAAACGGATCGTGGCGCGTTTCTTTCTCGAACAGAGCGAGATTCACGCGTGCGATTACCTGCTCGCCTGCGACATCGACATGGATCCGGTGCCCGGCTATCAGTTCACCAGCTGGGCGAAGGGCTACGGCGACTTTCGTCCCGTGCCCGATCTCTCCACGCTGCGCGTCGCCTCATGGCTGGAGAAGACGGCGCTCGTGCTGTGCGACGTGCTCACCGAGGAGAACGACGAACCGGTGCACTTCGCGCCGCGGGGCATTCTGAGAAAGCAGCTCGCCCGTGCGGCGGAGCGCGGCTTCACCGCCATGGGTGCGTCGGAGCTCGAGCTCTACGTGTTCAAAGACTCGTACGACGACATCGCCGGCAAAGGCTTCATCAACCTGCAGCCGGTGGGACGGCTGATCGAGGATTACCACATCTTTCAGGGGACGAAGGAAGAGTTCCTCGTCGGCGCGATTCGCCGTCATCTCGAGAAATCCGGCGTGCCGGTGGAGTCGTCGAAAGGCGAATGGGGACCGGGGCAGCAGGAGATCGGCCTGCGCTACGCCGACGTGCTGGAGATGTGCGACCGCCACGTGATCTACAAACACGCGGCGAAGGAGATCGCGTGGCAGCACAACTGCGCCGTCACGTTCATGGCCAAGTGGGATGAGCGCTACGCCGGCTCGAGCTGCCACATTCACATCAGTCTCTGGGACGGCGACGGAAAGCCGCTGTTCGCCGGCGACGAAACATTGGGTCCCATTCATTGCTCTCCCATCTTTCGCTGGTTCCTGGGCGGATGGATGGCCCACATCCGCGAGCTCTTTCCGTTCTATGCGCCGTATCCGTCGTCGTACAAACGCTACGTTCCCGGCTCGTTCGCGCCAACCGGCATCGCCTGGAGCTACGACAATCGCACGGCCGGCTTCCGCATCGTCGGACACGGGCCGTCACTGCGCATCGAATGCCGCACGGCCGGTGCGGACGCGAATCCCTACCTCGCCTTCGCGGCCACGCTCGCCGCGGGCCTCGACGGAATCGAGAAGCAGATCGAGCCGCCGCCCGCGTTCGAAGGCGACGTCTACGGCGCGCGCGACCTGCCGCAGGTGCCGCACTACCTGCCGGAGGCGATCGCCGAACTCGAGAAAAGCACATTCGCCCGCGAGGCCCTCGGCGAAGACGTCGTCAAGCACTACCTCCACTTCTTCCGCACCGAACAGCGGAAGTTCGATGCGGTAGTCACCGACTGGGAACGAAGGAGGTATTTCGAACAGGCATGAGACTGCAAAACAAAGTCGCACTCATCACCGGCGGAGCGTCGGGCATCGGCAAGGCTTCGTCGCTTCTGTTCGCGCGCGAAGGTGCGCGCGTCGTGGTCGTCGATCTGAAGCAGGAAGCCGCGCAGGCGACGGCCGACGAAATCAACGCAGCGGGCGGGGAAGCCCGCGCATTCGCGGCCGACGTTTCGAAAGCGAAGGATGCCGAGGCGATGGTCGCGTTCGCGGAGAAAGAATTCGGCGCGCTGCACATCGCCTTCAACAACGCCGGCGTGTTTCATCCGGACGACGAATCGGTGACGACGACGACCGAAGGCATCTGGGACTTCGTCATCGACGTCAATCTCAAAGGCGTGTTTCTCGGCTGCAAATACGAGATTCCGGCACTGCTGCGCGCGGGCGGCGGCTCGATCATCAACACCGCTTCGTTCGTGGCGGTGATGGGTGCGGCCGTGCCGCAGATCGCCTACACCGCCAGCAAGGGGGGCGTGCTGGCGATGACGCGCGAGATCGCCATCGAGTTCGCACGAAAGAACATCCGCGCGAATTCACTCTGTCCCGGACCGGTCGAGACACCGCTGCTCGCGGAACTGCTCGCCGATCCCGCGCGCAGAAATCGCCGGCTCGTGCACATCCCGCCCGGACGCTTCGCGAAAGCGGAGGAGATGGCGAACGCGGCGTTGTTTCTGGCCAGCGATGAAGCGTCGTTCGTGAATGGAACGTCGTTCCTCGTCGATGGAGGAATCACCGGGGCATACATCACGCCGGAGTGAGGTTCCGCTGACCAATGCGCGCGGCCATCCTCTCCGCACTGATGTCCCTCACGCCGGCGGCGCCGGTCGATCTGCTGCGCTTTCTCCACGTGCCGGCCATCGTCTGGACGCTGCGGAAGCAGCAGGGGCGCGCGTGTTGCGACGGCGCATGCGCGCAACATCGCCACCGCAGACGCCGCGTTTCTTAGTCACGAGAACCGCGGCGCGAGAAAACGTAGCGCACGACTCGCGGCGCTACGTTTTCGTGCGTTTCGTTCGCCGCGTCAGGCGGCCGGTTTTCCGGAGTTGATCGAGATCCCGCCGTTCGTGGTGCGCAACCGCAGCGGCGTGCCGCCGCCGTTGATCGAACCGCGGAGCGAGTTCCGGTCCGTGCGCGTCGTCGCGATCGGAAGATCGCTCCTGATCGAGCCGTTCGTCGTATCCGCATCGACGTCGACCGCGAGGTTCGACGGCAGGATGACGTGAATGCCGCCGTTCGTGGTCTCGAAATGCAGCGGCTGTCCTTTCGCGACTCTCACCAGCTCCGCGCGAATCCCGCCATTCGTCGTCGATGCATCGACCGTTCCGGCGCAGGCGACGACTTCGATCTTGCCGTTCGTCGTTTCGAGCTCGAGCTTCCCGTTGACGCCCTTCGCCTGAATCGCGCCGTTCGTGTTTTCGAAATCGAGGTTCATCGTGCGAGGAACGGTGATGTCGTACTTCACCTGCGCTTCGACGTGATCGCCGGCCAGCCACGCGAAGAGCGCGTTCCAGCCGTCGGCATCCTTCGGCTGTTTCGTGGTGATGACGAGACCACCGTCGCGAGGCTGAATGTCGACGCGCAGCTCTTTCATCGCCGCCTTCAGGTTCTCGGCGTCGGCTTCGATCTTCTTGATCGCGACGACGCGCACCTTCGGCTGATCCCACGAGCTGACGGATACGCGACCGTTGACGTTCGTGAGTTGAACGCGCGCGCCCGGCTTGACGTCGAACGTGCGGTCGATCGTCTCCGTCAGCTCGCCGGCAACGGCGGCCGGCGCCATCATCAGAAACACCGCGGCAGTGATCACTCTTCGCATTTCGAATTCCTCGCTATGCAGCGTGGATACGGCGGAATCGCGCGCGGGTTGCGCGACAATGCCGGACACATGCGTCGCGCCCTGACCATCGCCCTGCCGATTTCCATCGTCTTCGCCCTCGCGCTCTGGCGCTCGCACGGTGTCGCTCCGCGCGATGCGAGCACACCCGCAAGCGAGTTTTCCTCCGCGCGCGCCATGGATGTGCTGCGCGAGCTCGGACGCGATGGCACGCCGCACCCGGTCGGCACGCGGCCGAACGCAATCGCGCGAGAGCTCATCGTGGCGCGCTTCCGATCGCTCGGCTACGAAACGGCGATCCAGCGGCGCTTCGCCTGCAACGCGAGCGCGACGTGCGCGAACATTGAAAACATCCTCGCCCGGCGGCCGAACGCGCGCGGCAGCGCGGTGCTGCTGATGGCGCACTACGACTCCGTCGGCGCGGGACCGGGCGTCTCCGACGATCTGATGGGAACGGCGGCGCTGCTCGAAGTCGCGCGGGCCCTGCAGAAAGACGCGACACAGAATCCGGTGATGTTTCTCGTCACCGACGGCGAGGAGGCCGGCTTACTCGGCGCCGAGGCATTCACCGCCGACGCGAATCTCATGCGCGATGTCGGCGTCGTGGTGAATGTCGAGAATCGCGGCACGTTCGGCGGCAGCAACATGTTCGAGACGAGCAGCGGCAATCGCTGGCTGGCGCGCCATCTCGCGAACGCGCTGCCGCGGCCGATGGCGACGTCGTTCTTCTACGCGATCTACTCGCTCCTGCCGAACGACACCGACGTCACGATCTTCAAGCGCGAGGGAAAGGCGGCCGTGAACTTCGCCGCCATTCGCGGCGTGAACTGGTATCACACGCCGTATGACGATCTCGCGCACGCGAGCCCGCGCACGCTGCAGCATCACGGCGAAAACGTTCTCGCCACCGCGCGCACGCTGGCGAATTCCGATCTCGATGCGCGCAGTTCCTCCGACGCCACCTACTTCGACATCCTCGGATTCACGCTGGTGTGGTGGCCGCAGGAATGGACGCTGTGGATGGCGGTGGTCAGCCTGCTGCTGCTCGTTGCAGCCGCGCGCAAAGTGCCGCCGCGGGCAATGACGTTCGGCGTGCTGACCGCATTCGTGACCATCGCGCTGGCCGCGCTCCTCGGCAGCGGGATCGGCTGGCTCGCGCGACTGCGCGCCGGCGACATGACCTGGGTCGCGCATCCCGAGGCACCGGTCGCGGCGATGTGGCTGACCGGCCTCGCGTCCGCACTGCTCGCCGCGGCGATGTTCCGCAAATGGAGCGAGCCACTGCCGATGCTCTACGGCATCGCCATCGTCTGGCACACCATCGGGATCGCGCTCTGTCTCACCCTCGGCGGCGCCGCATTTATTTTCGTCGTGCCCGCCGTCGCCGTGACGATCTGTGCGCTGCTTCACGCGAGCGAGATGAAGACCGGCGTCATCGCCGCCACGGCCGGCGCGATCCTCATTTTTCCGCTCGGGCTGCTGCTGTACGAGGCTCTCGGCGGACCGATGATGGCCGCGATCGCGATCTTCATCGGCATCCTTGCTACGTTCGTAGCACCTTTGTTTGCCTCGTTCCGCGTCGGTCTCGTCGTGGCGGCGCTGGCGATCGTCTGCGCGATCATCGCGATCGCACTTCCGGCCTACGACCAGGCGAAACCGCGACGCCTCAACGTGCTCTACGTCGACGATCCGGCGGCACCGACCCCGCGCTGGATCACCGGCAGCGTCACACCGAAAATGAGCACCGTCGCGGCGTTCACGAAGCTCGATCCCTCACTCACGCCGTGGAGCAACGCTTCCGGATTCGCGGCGCCCGCGCCGGCGCTGCAGCTCGCACGACCGCTCGTGACGCAGGAGCCGATCGCGAACGGCGTGCGCGTGCGCGTGCGCTCGCAACGTCAGGCCAATCGCATCACGCTCGTGTTTCGCGGGGGGACGGTTCAACGGATGAACGGCATCGCCTTGCCGCCGAAGCCGGCGCGCTTCCGCGAACGCGCGAGCGACTGGCGGTTCGCCACGGCCAGTGCGACGGAAGAGTTGGTCGTCGACATCGAGACGAAAGGCCTCACCGCGCTGGTCGTGAGCGACTCGACGTATGGGCTCCCATCTGTCGGGAGCACGCTCGCCGGTGCCCGCGATCAGTCGGAGGCATTCGAATCCCACGAAGGCGATCTCACCATCGTGCGCACCCGCGTGAAATGAAAACGCCCGCCTTGCGGCGGGCGTTCTCGGGGAGTGATTTACTCTTCCTTCTTCTTGCGAGTGCGTTTCGGCTTTTCTTCCGATCCGCCCTCTTCGGCCTTCGGCGCGGCGGCTTTCTTCGCGCGCTTCGGCTTCTCTTCGGCAGCGGGTTCCGCGGCCGGAGCGGCGGCCTTCTTGCCGCCCTTCTTCGACGGCGCCGCGGTTTCGGTCGCCTCGGTCGTTTCGGCCGAGCGCTCCACGAACTCGAGGATCGCCATCTCCGCGGCGTCGCCGCGGCGCGCACCGAGCTTCATGATGCGCGTGTACCCGCCCGGGCGCGTCGAGAAACGCGGTCCGAGGGTATCGAACAACTTGGTCACCACATCATCCGGCACCAGACGGGCGGCGTTGCGGCGGTTATGCACGCTGTCGTTCTTTGCCAGCGTGATGAGCTTCTCGATCTGGGGGCGCAGTTCCTTGGCCTTGGGCAGCGTCGTGACGATGCGCTCGGCCTGGATCAGTGACGCGAGCTGGTTGCGGAACATCGCGGCGCGATGGCTCGACGTGCGGCCCAGCTTTCGGTTGTTATATCCATGTCTCATCGGTTCACCTCAACCATCATTCGATGCGCTAGTCGCGCATCTCGCCGCCGCGCGAGCCAACCGGCACGCGGGTCATGCCGAACGACAGGCCGAGGCTGGCGAGAACGTCTTTGATCTCGTCGAGCGACTTGCGGCCGAAGTTCTTCGTCGAAAGCATCTCGCGCTCGGTGCGCTGCACCAGATCGCCGAGGGTCCGGATGTTCGCGTTCTTGAGGCAGTTCGCGGAACGGACGGAGAGATCGAGCTCCTCGATCGGCTTGGCCAGCATCTCGGCCAGGCGCGGATCGACTTCGGGAGCGGCTGCCTCTTCGCGCTCTTCGGCGCGCGTTTCAAACGCGCTGAAGATCCGGAGGTGATCGCCGAGCAGCTCGGCCGCGAGGCTGATGGCCTCCTGCGGCGAGACCGCACCGTTGGTCCACACCTCGAGGATCAGCTTGTCGTAGTCGGTCATCTGGCCGACGCGCGCGCCTTCCACGTGATAGTTCACGCGGCGGACGGGCGAGTGGATCGAGTCGACCGGGATGTAGCCGAGCGGGAGATCGGTGTCGGCGTTGCGGTCGGCAACGACGTAGCCGCGGCCCTTCTTGAGACGGGCTTCGAGCTTGAGCGAGCCTTCCTTCGACAACGTCGCGACGTGCGCGGTGGGGTCGAGGATCTCGACGTCCGGATCCTGCTCGAAGTCGGCGGCCGTGACGACGCCCGGCCCCTTCTTCTCGAGGTACAGGGTCTTGGGACCGCTGCCGTGGAGCTTGAACGGAATCTGTTTGAGATTGAGAACGACGTCGGTCATGTCTTCCACGACGCCCTGGAGCGACGAGAATTCATGAAGAACGCCTTCGACGCGGACCGCGGTGATGGCCGCACCCTCGATCGAGGAGAGCAGGACCCGCCGCAGCGCGTTCCCGATGGTCGTACCGAAGCCGCGCTCGAACGGCTGGGCGATGAACCGCCCGTAATTCGGAGTAAGGGTCTCGGGATCGTAATCGAGCTTCTTGGGTTTCTGGAAATCTGACCACATCATGTGAGCGGCCTCCTCGCGTGAGATGAAAGACAGGCGCGCGGGAGTCGCGCACCTGCCCTGCATCGAGATTGATTACTTCGAGTAGAGCTCGACGATGAGCTGTTCCTGGATGGGGAGGCGGATGTCTTCGCGCTTCGGAAGATCCGTGACGGTCCCGCGGAACTGCTCAGGCTCGAGCTGGAGCCACGCCGGAACGCCGCGGCCCGCTGCCGTTTCGACGGCCTGGCGGATCTGATCGTTCTTGCGGCTCTTCTCGCGAACCTGAATGACGTCGCCCTTGCGGACCTGGTACGAAGGGACGTTGATCTTCTTGCCGTTCACCTCGACATGGCCGTGGCGGACGAGCTGGCGGCCCTGGGCTCGCGAGGAGGCGAAGCCGAGAGAGTACGCCACGTTGTCGAGCCGGAGCTCGAGCTGGCGGAGAAGGTTCTCGCCGGTGATGCCGGTCTTGCGCTCGGCGCGCTGGAAGTAGAGCCGGAACTGGCTCTCCAGCAGGCCGTAGATGCGCTTCACTTTCTGTTTTTCACGAAGCTGCAGACCGTAGCCGAGCACCTTCGAACGGCGGCGGCCATGCTGGCCAGGCGCGTAGTTGCGGCGCTCGATCGCGCACTTGTCCTTGAAGCAACGATCGCCCTTCAGAAACAGCTTCATTCCCTCGCGACGGCAAAGCCGGCAGACGGGGTCGGTATAACGAGCCACTCAAGCCTCCTGATCTTCGCACCCGCGCCACCATGGCGCGTTGCGGTTACGCCGGCTGCTGCTCGGCGTAAGAAAACACGTTGGCGGTTGGCAGGCGGCGGGAACATCCCGCCGTCCACCAACCGTCAACAAAAATCGATTTCGTCAGACGCGGCGACGCTTCGGCGGCCGGCAGCCGTTGTGCGGGATCGGCGTGACGTCCTTGATCGACTTGATGTCGAGACCGGACGCCGCCAGCGCGCGAATGGCCGACTCGCGACCGGCGCCGGGGCCTTTCACCTTGACGTCGACCGAGCGGATGCCGTGCTCCTGCGCGAGCTGCGCGGCATTCTGGGCCGCCACCTGCGCGGCGAACGGAGTGCCCTTGCGGGAACCCTTGAAGCCGATGCGGCCGGCGCTGGACCACGACAGGATGTTGCCCATCGGATCGGTGATCGCCACGATCGTATTGTTGAAGGTCGCCGCGATCGACGCGACGCCGTGCGGAACGTTCTTCCGCTCCTTGCGCTTGGTACCGGCGCGACGCGCGCCCGCCTTTGCTCCACGTGCAGTTGCCATCTGAATCCCTTTTCAAAAGTTGCCGTTCGCGCGAGCGAAAGGCTACTTCTTGGTTGCCTTCTTCTTGCCCGCGACGGCGCCCTTGCGGGGACCTTTGCGCGTGCGCGCGTTGGTGTGCGTCCGCTGTCCGCGCACCGGCAGACCACGACGGTGACGCATGCCGCGGTAGCAGTTGATCTCCATCAGCCGCTTGATGTCGAGGCCGACGTCCTTGCGCAGATCACCCTCGACCTTGCCTTCGTCGGTGATGATCTGGCGGATCTTGCGCACGTCGTCCTCGGTGAGGTCCTTGACGCGCGTGTCCTTGTTCACGCCCGATTTCGTAAGAATGTCGTTCGAGCGCGTCCGGCCGATGCCGAAGATGTACGTCAGGCCGATTTCGACCCGCTTGTTGAGTGGAAGATCCACACCCGCGATACGTGCCATTTCCCGATTGCTCCTGATTAGCCCTGACGCTGTTTGTGCTTCGGATTCTCACAGATGATCCGAATCACACCCTGGCGGCGGACGACCTTGCATTTCGTGCAGATTCTCTTGACTGAAGAACGAACTTTCATTGTTTGATCCTTAGCTCTTAGCTGTTAGCTCTTGGCTCTCAGGAGAACGTTTGACGATTCCCGCGCTAAGAGCGAATAGCTAAAAGCTCACTTGTATCGATAGGTGATACGGCCTCGCGTCAAATCGTACGGCGAGAGCTCGACCAGCACCTTGTCGCCCGGAAGAATTCGAATGAAGTGCTTTCTCATCTTGCCGGAGATATGCGCCAGTACCTTGTGCTTGTTCTCCAGCTCGACCTGAAACATTGCATTGGGCAACGTCTCGAGGACGGTTCCGGTCACTTCAATCGCGTCTTCCTTCGACATACCTTCCTTTTTGTTCCTCTTACTTCCCCAAAACCTTCGGACCGTCAGCCGTGACGGCCACCGAGTTCTCGAAGTGCGCCGCGAGGGTCCCGTCGACCGTTCGCGCCGTCCATCCGTCGGCATCCGTCTTCACGTCCTGGAGCATCCCGTTCGCTCCGGCGCGCTCGATGCGCGAACGAAGCTTCGGCCCGATCTCGCACAACATCGGCTCGATCGCCAGGACCATCCCCTCGCGAAGCTCGATCCCGCGACCGCGCTTCCCGAAGTTGTACACCTGAGGCTCCTCGTGCATCCGCCGGCCGATCCCGTGACCGACGAACGTGCGGATCACGTGAAAGCCGCGCGATTCCGCATGCTCCTGAACCGCGGCACCGATATCCCCGAGGTGCCGGCCCGGACGCATCTCTTCGATGGCCAGTTCCAGACACTCGCGGGTCGTATCGAGAAGCTTCTGCGCGCTCGCGCTCGCCTTCCCGACCGGTACCGTGATCGCGGCATCGCCGACGAATCCCTCGAAGATCGACCCGAAGTCGAGCCCGACGACATCGCCTTCCTGCAGCCTGGCGCGATTCGGGATGCCGTGCACGATGACATCGTTGACCGAAGAACAGAGAACCGCCGGGTACGGCGGCAGGCCCATCGGAGAGTAGCCTTTGAAGGGCGACTTCGCGCCGCGCTTCACGAGCTCTTCCTCGGCCATCGCGTTGAGTTGCGCCGTGGTCACGCCGGGCTTGACCATGTCGCGCATCATTTCGAGGATCTCTACGACGATCCGGTTTGCCCGGTCCATCGTCGCGATCTCGTCGCGATTCTTGAGCGTCGGTCCCTTCATTCTATCGAGCACTTACTTCCTGTTACGCCAGGGATCTTTCGATCCGTTCAAAGACCACATCGAGAGGACCGACACCGTCGACCTCCCGCAAAATGCTTTTCGTCTTGTAGTACGTCGCGACCGGCATCGTTTGCTTGTGAAACGCGTCCAGACGCTTGCGCACGGCCTCTTCCGTATCATCGGGCCGTGCAATGACCTCGGCTCCGCAGCGATCACACACGCTGTCGTTCGCCGGGGGATTGTTCTCGAGGTGATAAATCGCCCCGCACTGCGCACACGTCCGTCGCAGGGTAATGCGCCGAACAATTGCGTCGTCTGGGACGAGCAGTTGAAGAACGCGGAGAGGGTCGGACCCATTCCCAGCGTCGCCGGGGGCCGCCGAGGAGAGCAAACCGTCGAGCTTTTCCGCCTGCACGAGCGTGCGCGGGAAGCCGTCCAGGATGAAGCCCTTCTGTGCGTCCGCCTTCGCCATCCGGTCGTTGATGATGCCGATCATCAGATCGTCGGAAACCAGACCGCCCGATGCCATGATCGGAGCGGCCTGTCTGCCGAGCTCGGTGCCATCCGCAACAGCCTCGCGAAGCATATCGCCCGTCGAGATGTGAGGGATCTCGAAGCGGCTCGCAAGCCGCTTCGCCTGAGTTCCCTTACCGCTGCCCGGCGGGCCGATGAAGATGATCTTCACGTTACGTCCTCAGCCCCTGCGACCGCGAACGCGGCCCTTCTTCATGAAGCCGTCGTAGTGACGCATCACGAGCTGCGATTCGATCTGCTGCATCGTGTCCATCGCCACGCCCACGACGATCAGCAGCGACGTGCCGCCGAAGTAGAAGTTGAGGCCCATGCCTTCCGTGATCCACAGCGGCAGCGCGCGATCGAGCGCGGCGCCGATGCCGAACGGAAGCTGCGCGACGTGCACACCGGAAATCAGGAACTCCGGGATGATGCAGACGAGCGCGAGATAGAGCGCGCCGACGAACGTGATGCGCGTCAGCACGCGATCGATGTAGTCCGACGTTCTCTTGCCCGGACGGATGCCCGGGATGAAGCCGCCGTACTTGCGCATGTTGTCGGCCGTGTCGACCGGATTGAAGACGATCGACGTGTAGAAGTACGCGAAGAAGACGATGCCCGCCACCTGCAGGAGGTAGTAGAGCGGCTCGCCAACGCGGATCTGGTTGCCGATGGCGGCCGCCCACGGCTGCTTGATCATGCCGGCGATCGTCTGCGGGATCACGAGGATCGACGAGGCGAAGATGACCGGAATGACGCCGGCGGTGTTGACGCGCAGCGGCAGGTAGGTGTTGGCGCCACCGTAGACCTTGCGGCCGACGACGCGCTTCGCGTACTGCACCGGGATGCGGCGCTGCGCGCGCTCCATGAACACGACGAACGCCGTAACCGCAACCATGAAGACGATCAGGAACAGCATTCCGAAGATGTTGCGCTCACCCGTGCGGATGTCTTCGATCGTCGTCAGAACCGCCGACGGGAGACCGACGACGATACCGGCGAAGATGATGAGCGAGATGCCGTTGCCGATGCCACGCTCGGAGATCTGCTCACCGAGCCACATGATGAATGCGGTGCCGGTGGTCAGCGTGAGCACGGTCATGATCGGGAAGCCGAGGCCCCAGAGCGCATCCTGGATGTGCGGCGGCACGAGCGGCGCGCCGCCCGGAGCGGCCTGCGCCTTGAGCCAGAACGCAACACCGAGGGACTGAATGATCGAGAGCACGATCGTGCCGTAGCGCGTGTACTGGTTGATCTTGCGGCGGCCCATCTCACCCTCTTTCGAGAGCTTCTCGAGATACGGCCAGACGACGGTGAGCAACTGCAGAATGATCGACGCCGAGATGTACGGCATGATGCCGAGGGCGAAGACCGAAAGACGGCGCAGTGCGCCGCCGGAGAAGAGATCGAGGAAGCCGAACACGCCGCCGCTCATCGCCTTGAAAAACTCCGAGAGCGCGACAGGGTCGACACCCGGCGTCGGGATGTGCGAGCCGAGGCGGTACACCGCCAGCAGCGCAAACGTGAAGATTACGCGTTTGCGGAGGTCCTCGATCGCCCAGATGTTGCGGACTGTATCGACGACGTTCGGCACGTTACTTGATCTCCTGGCACGTGCCGCCGGCCTTCTCGATGATTTCCCGAGCCGACTTCGAAAACTTCGTGGCGGAGACGGTCAGCTTCTTCGAGAGCTCGCCGTCGCCCAGGACCTTCACGCCGTCGTGCTGACCCTTGACCAGGCCGGCCTGACGAAGCGTGGTCTCGTCGACCGACGCGCCATTGTCGAAGCGCTCGAGGTCGGAGACGTTCACGACCGCGTAGTCCTTCTTGAAGATGTTCGTGAAGCCGCGCTTCGGCAGACGGCGATGCAGAGGCATCTGGCCGCCCTCGAAGCCCAGCGTGCGGCTGAAGCCGGAGCGTGACTTCTGGCCCTTCTCACCGCGGCTCGAGGTCTTGCCGTGGCCGGAGCCCGGTCCGCGGCCGACACGCTTCTTGGCGTGACGCGAGCCTTTTTTCGGTTTGAGGTTGTTCAGTTCCATGGTTTCACCTCAGTTCTCAATGGCCGAGAGCCACTGACAACAGTTCTTAATCGACGACTTCGACGAGATGCGAGACCTTGAAAATCATCCCGCGGACTTCTTTCGAATCGACACGCTCGGCGATGCGGTTCATCTTTCCGAGGCCGAGAGCCTTGAGGGTCTCGCGCATCTCGATCGGGCAACCGATGCCGCTGCGGATCTGGCGGATGCGAATGGTCTTCGAATCAGCTTTCTTCGCGCTCACGCCTCGGCTCCTTCCGCTGCCTCCGCGCCGCCGCGGAGGGACTTGTACTGCTCCTCCGTACGAAGCTGCTTGAGCGCTTCGAACGTCGCCTTGACGACGTTGTGCGGGTTGGCGGTGCCGAGCGACTTCGTGAGGATGTTCTGGATGCCCGCGCTCTCGAGGATCGCGCGCACCGGACCACCGGCGATGACGCCGGTACCCTCGGAGGCCGGCTTGAGCAGAACCTTGCCCGCGCCGTAATGCCCGAGAGTCGCGTGCGGAATGGTCGTTCCGCTGAGCGCGATCTTGATCATGTTCTTCTTCGCGATCTCGATGCCCTTCTTGATGGCGGCCGGAACTTCCTTGGCCTTGCCGGAGCCGAAGCCGACCCGGCCGGCGCCGTCGCCGACGACGACGAGCGCGCTGAAGCTGAAGTTCTTACCACCCTTGACGACCTTCGTGACGCGGTTGATGTGGACGACCTTGTCGATCATCCCGCTTTCAGAACGCTCCGGCTCGCGATTGCGATCTCCGCGCGGACCGCCCTGACCACCCTGACGCTGCCCTGGACGCTGCATTGGACGCTGCATCTGATCTCCTAGAATTCCAGTCCGTTCTCACGCGCTGCATCCGCGAGCGCCTTGATGTTTCCGTGGTACTGATAGCCGCCGCGGTCGAAGACCACGCGCGTGACGCCCTGGTCTTTGGCCTTTTTGGCGATCAGCGCGCCGACCGCTTTCGCGGCTGCGGAGTTCGCGCCCTTGGTGCTCGCGTCCTTGTCGCGGCTCGACGCCGCCGCAAGGGTGCGGCCGGTCGAGTCGTCGATCACCTGCGCGTAAATGTTCTTGAGGCTGCGGAACACCGCCAGGCGCGGGCGCTCCGTCGTGCCCGTGACCTTGCGGCGGATTCGCTCGCGAACCCGGCCTCGTGCTTCCACTCTGTGTCTTGCGCGATCCATGTTTTCTTTCCTCTGTGCCGAGGTGTCATGCCCGGCCCACTAGTCGGGATTGAGAATTGAGGATTGAGGATTGAGGATTCGTTTGCGTCTCCCCGATCATCGATTCTCAGCGTTTCTCAATCCTCAATTCTCAATCCTCAATCGGCGAACGCCGGCTACTTGCCCGCGGCCTTACCGGCCTTGCGGCGAATCACTTCGTCGCTGTACTTGATGCCTTTGCCCTTGTAGGGATCGGGCTCGCGCAGGCCGCGGATTTCGGCAGCGGTCTGGCCGACCTTCTGGCGGTCGATGCCGGTGATGGTGACGTGGTTGGTCTTCGCGTCGACGGTGATGTCGATTCCTTCCGGAATCGCGAAGCGCACCGGGTGCGAGTAGCCGAGCTGGAAGACGACTTCGCGGCCCTTCACCTCGGCGCGGTAACCGACGCCGACGATGTCGAGCTCGCGCTTGAAGCCTTCGCTCACGCCCTTGACGTTGTTCGCCACGAGCGCGCGCATGAGGCCGTGGAACGCGCGGGTCTTCCCCTCGTCGTTCGGACGCTCGAACTTCACGACGTTGTTCTCGACCTTCATGGTGATGCCGGAGACGATCGGCGTGGTCAGCGAGCCTTTCGGCCCCTTCACCACGACGGCACCGCCGTCCTGCTTCACCTCGACGCCTTTCGGCAGCGGAATCTCTTTCTTTCCGATACGAGACATTTCGATCTCCTTACCAGACCTGGCAGAGCACTTCGCCACCGACGCCGGTCCGTGCGGCCTCGGCGCCCGAAAGAACGCCCTTCGAGGTCGACACGATGGCCAGACCGAGTCCGCCGAGAACCTGCGGGATCTCCGCCTTGCCGCGGTAGACGCGGCGGCCGGGGCGCGAGACGCGCTCGATGCCGTGGATGACGGGTTCGCCGTCTTCCGAATATTTGAGGTAGACGCGCAGCGAGGCCTGAGGCTTGCCGTCTTCTTCAACAACCTTGTAGTTGCTGATGAAACCCTCGCTCTTGAGGATCTTGGCAACCTCGACCTTCAGCTTCGAGCTCGGCATCTCGACACGGTCGTGGCGCGACTGAATTCCGTTGCGGATTCTGGTCAGCATATCCGCGATGGGATCTGTCATCGACATTCTTGTGACTCCTGTTATCGGTCCTGTGGTTACCAGCTCGACTTCGTCACGCCGGGGACGTAGCCACCGAGTGAGAGCTGCCGGAAGCAGATGCGGCAGAGCTGGAACTTGCGCAGGAAGCCGCGCGGGCGCCCGCAGTGCTTGCAGCGGTTCTTCTGCCGAGTAGAGAACTTCGGCTTCCGAGCCGCCTTCACAATCATTGAAATCTTGGCCATGTGCTGTTCCTCGCCTTACTTGCCGAACGGCATTCCGAGCTCGCGGAGAAGGACGCGCGCCTGCTCGTCGCTCTTCGCGGTCGTCACGATCGTGATGTTCATGCCCTTCGACTTGTCGACCTTGCCGGCGTCGATCTCGGGGAAGATCAGGTGGTCGCGAATGCCGAGGGTGTAATTGCCACGACCGTCGAACGAACGCGTCGGCACGCCGCGGAAGTCGCGGACGCGCGGGAGCGCGATGTTGATCAGACGGTCGAGAAACTCGTACATCTTCTCGCCGCGCAGGGTGACCATCGTGCCGATGGACTGTCCCTCGCGGAGCTTGAAGCTCGCGATCGACTTCTTGGCCTTGGTGACGACCGGCTTCTGGCCGGTGATCGTCGAGAGCTCATCCACGGCCGCGTCGAGAATCTTCGCGTTCTGGATGGCTTCGCCCATGCCCATGTTCAGGACCACTTTCTCGATCTTGGGAACCGCCATCGGGTTCTTGATCTGAAACTCGGCCTGGAGCTTCTTGCGAACTTCGGTCAGGTAATGCTCTTTGAGTCTGGCTGCCATTCTGGTTCCTTGTCACGGCTCGGCGTTGTACGAGCCCGGTGATGACGCCTGTCCTTACTTGGACAGATCAGCTTTGCATTTGCGGCAGAAGCGCTGCGCTTCGCCTTCTTCGTTGCGATGAGAGCCCGTGCGCGCCGGCTCGTTGCAGCTGGGGCAGATGACCTGAAGCTTCGAGACGTTGATCGGGTACTCGCGCTTGGAGATCCCGCCCTTGACGTTCTTCTGCGGGTTCTGGCGCTCGTGCTTGCTCTTCTCGTTCACGCGCTCGACGATGGCCGTGCCCTTCCCCGCCTGAACGCGGAGAACCCGGCCCTGCTTGCCGCGGTCCTTGCCCGAGAGAACGACCACCTGGTCGCCCTTGCGGACGTGCGACTTCTGGCTCGTCTCGTCCTGCTTGGTACTACGTCCGTACAGTCCCATTGTCGTGCTTCCTTTAGATGACTTCGGGCGCGAGCGAGATGATCTTCATGAACTTGCGCTCACGGAGCTCGCGCGCGACCGGACCGAACACGCGCGTGCCGACCGGCTCGCGTGCGTCGTTGATGAGAACGGCCGCATTGTCGTCGAACTTGATGTACGAGCCGTCGCGGCGGCGATTCTCTTTCACGGTGCGAACGATGACGGCCTTGACGACCGCACCCTTTTTGACCGTTCCATCCGGCGAGGCTTCCTTGACCGACGCGGTGATGACGTCGCCGAGGCTCGCATACTGGCCGGCCGTGGAGCCGCCGAGCATCCGGATGCAGGCGATCTTCTTCGCGCCGGTATTGTCGGCAACCTGAAGAATGGTTCCCATCTGAATCATGACTATTTCTCCTGTGGAGCGGCGGGCTCACTGCCCGCCGGCGTCGTGAGGCGGGCCAAGAGCCCGCCGCTCCACTAGCTCGCCTTTTCCAGTACTTCGCGAACGTTCCAGCGCTTGCGCTTCGACAGAGGACGCGTTTCCTCGATCACCACGCGATCGCCGACGTTGATGTCCGCCTGCTCGTTGTGCGCGAGGAACTTGTTCGTGCGCTTGATGTACTTCTGATACATCCCGTGCTTGACCAGGTTCTCGACGGCGACGACGACGGTCTTCTCCATCTTGTTCGAGACCACCACGCCGACCTTCGTGCGCTTGCTCGCAGCCGACTCGTTCTTCTCTTCGTTCTGTGCCATGTGCTTCCCTCTACGCGGTGCGCGAGCGCTGATTGAGCAGCGTCTCGATCTGTGCGATCTCGCGACGGACCTGCCGCATCTTCATCGGATTTTCCATGCGGCCGGTGGCGCGCTGGAAGCGCAGCTTGAAGAGCTGCTCCTTCAGATCACGCTCCCGGTTGCGGAGCTCGTCGACGCTCTTGTCGCGCAGTGTGTTCAACGTCTTTCTGCTAGCCATTAGTCGCCAATCTCCGTCTGCTGGCGCGTCACGAAACGCGTCTTGATCGGCAGCTTCGAGCCGGCCAGGCGGAATGCCTCTTCCGCCACCTCGCGCGTCACACCCTCCATCTCGTAGAGGATGCGGGCCGGCTTGATCACGCACACCCACTCTTCCGGTGCACCTTTACCCTTACCCATACGGGTTTCGAGCGGCTTCTTGGTGACCGGCTTGTCGGGGAAGATGCGGATCCAGATCTTGCCGCCGCGCTTGATGTGGCGCGTCATCGCGATACGGGCCGCTTCGATCTGGCGGGCGGTGACCCAACCCACTTCGAGCGCCTGCAGGCCGTAATCGCCGAACGAGACCTTCGCGCCTCTGGTTGCGAGGCCGCGGCGCCGTCCGCGCTGCTGCTTTCTGAATTTGACCTTCTTCGGCATCAACATGATGCGGTTCTCCTAGACTGAATCTCGTTTACTTCTCGCGGCGGCGGCTGCGCGCCTTGGCCATTTCGCCCTTGTACAGCCACACCTTGACGCCGATCTTGCCGTACGTGGTCGTCGCCTCGGCGAAGCCGTAGTCGATGTCGGCCTTCAGCGTGTGCAGCGGCAGGCGGCCGTCCTGATACCACTCGGAGCGCGCGATCTCGGCACCGTTGAGGCGGCCGCCCACGCGAACCTTGATTCCCTTCGCGCCGAAGCGGAAGGCCGATTCCATGGCCTTCTTCATGGCGCGGCGGAATGCGATGCGGCGCTCGAGCTGCGTGGCGATGTTCTCGGCCACGAGCTGTGCGTCGAGCTCCGGACGCTGGATCTCCTGAATGTTGATGTAGACCTCGCCGCTGGCGAGCTTCTGCAGCTCGTCGCGCAGCTTGTCCACTTCCGCACCTTTGCGGCCGATGATGATGCCCGGACGCGAGGTGTAGATGTTGATCCGCATCTTGTTCGCCGTACGCTCGATGTCGATCTCCGACACGCCGGCGTGCTTGAGGCGCTTCTTGAGATCATCGCGAAGTTTCAGATCGCGATGCAGCGTCTCGGCATAGTTCTTCCCGGCAAACCAGCGGGAGTGCCAGGTCTTGTTGAAGCCCAGCCGAAAACCGTAAGGATTAACCTTCTGACCCAAGAGTGCCTCCGTTATTTCGCCGCGCGAGCGCGGCCTTTGCCGCCGCTCCGCTCGTTGACCGCTTTGACTTCATCCGACACGTGCACGGTGACGTGCGACTTCCGCTTCTGAATGCGGTAGGCACGGCCCATCGGCGCGGGCTGAATGCGCTTCTCACGCGGCCCCTCGTTGACATAGATCTTCGAGACCACGAGCTCGTCGACGTCGGCGCCCGTTTCCTTGTTCTCGGCGTTCGCGACAGCCGAACGAAGGAGCTTTTCGAGATCCTTCGCGCACGACTTCCGCGTGAACCGGAGGATGGCCAGCGCTTCCTCGACCTTCTTGCCGCGGACCAGGTCGGCCACGAGGCGGACCTTCTGCGGCGAGGCCTTCAAATATCTGAGAGTTGCGGTTGCTTCCATCTTGATCTCCGCGCCTTTACTTGCCGGCCGGCTTCGCGCCCTTCTCCACCTTCTTGCCGCTGTGGCCTTTGAAGGTGCGGGTGAGCGCAAACTCGCCGAGCTTGTGACCGACCATGTTTTCGGAGATGTAGATCGGCGTGAATTTGCGGCCGTTGTGGACCGCAATCGTGTGACCGACCATCTCCGGAATGACCGTCGAGCGGCGCGACCAGGTCTTGATGACCTTCTTGTCGCGCTCCTTGTTCATCGCCTCCACCTTTTTCGTGAGGTGGTCGTCCACGAAGGGACCTTTCTTGAGTGAACGTGCCATTACTTGGTTCTCCGCTTGACGATGAACTTCGTCGTCTGCTTGTTGCGGCGCGTCTTGTAGCCCTTGGTGGGCTGGCCCCACGGGCTGACCGGATGACGGCCACCCGAGGTCTTGCCTTCACCGCCGCCGAGCGGGTGATCGACCGGGTTCATCGAGACGCCGCGGTTGTGCGGGCGCTTGCCGAGGTGACGGGTGCGTCCGGCCTTGCCGTACGACACGTTCTCGTGCTCGAGATTGCCGACCTGCCCGATCGTCGCATAGCAGCGAACGTGGACCTTGCGCATCTCGCCGGAAGGAAGACGGAGCGTCGCCCAGTCGCCTTCGCGGGCCATGAGCTGCGCGCCCGCGCCGGCCGAACGGACCATCTGGCCGCCCTTCCCTTCCTTCAGCTCGATGTTGTGAATGACGGTACCGAGAGGGATCTTCGACAGCGGGAGAGCGTTGCCCACCAGGATGTCGGCGTCCTCGCCCGCGACGATCGTCGTACCGACGGCCAGGCCGTTCGGCGCGAGGATGTAGCGCTTCTCGCCGTCCACGTAGTGGAGCAGTGCGATGTGCGCGGTGCGGTTCGGATCGTATTCGATCGCGGCGACCTTCGCGGGGATGCCGCGCTTGTCGCGCTTGAAGTCGATGTCACGGTAGCGCTGCTTGTGGCCTCCGCCGATGAAGCGGGAGGTCACGCGCCCCTTGTTGTTGCGGCCGCCGGTTTTCGGCTTGCCTTTCGTCAGCGACTTCTCCGGGGACGTTTTCGTGATGTCTTCAAACGAAGCGTGCGTCTGAAAACGGATGCCCGGCGAAGTCGGCTTGTATTTGTTCGTAGCCATAGTTCTTCTCTTTTTTATCGGCTAGTACCGACTCACACGCCCTCGACGAACTCGGGCGCCTTTTCGCCTTCCTTGAGCCGCACGTAGGCTTTGCGCCAGTCGCGGCGCTTGCCGACCCAGCGGCCCATGCGCTTCATTTTTCCGCGAACGTTGAAGAGGCGGACCTCTTCGACCTTCACCTTGAACAGCTCTTCGACGGCGCGCTTGACCTCGATCTTGTTGGCATTGCCATCGACTTCGAAGGCGATGACGTTGCCGAGCTCGCGCTGGATCGTCGACTTCTCGGTGACGAGCGGGCGGCGGATGATCTGATTAGCGTTCATTGCTGAGTGCCTCCGTCAGACGATCGAGCGCCGCCTGGCTGAGAACGACGTAGCGGCTGTTGACGACGTCATAGACGTTGACGTGCAGCGCATCGACGAAGTTCAGCTTCGGGTTGTTGCGCGATGCGAGCACCGCGTTGGTGTTTTCCATCGTGTCGATGAGAAGAGCCTTCCCCTCCACGCCGATGTTGGCCACCTTCTGCGCGAAGGCCTTGGTCTTCGACTCGTCCACCGACATGTCGGAGACGATGACGAGCTTCCCTTCCTTCACGCGCTGGGAGAGAGCCGACTTGAGAGCCGCCTTCTTCTCCTTGGTGTTCATCTTGTACGAGTAGTCGCGCGGCTGCGGACCGAAGACCGTACCGCCGTGGCGGTGGATCGGCGGACGGCTGCCGCCCTGACGCGCACGGCCGGTGCCCTTCTGCTTGAAGGGTTTCTTGCCGGCGCCGGCGACTTCCGAGCGCACCTTGGTCTTGTGCGTGCCCTGACGCAGACCGGCGAGATAGTTGCGGACCGCCTCGTGCACGAGGTGCTCTTTGTACGGATACGCGAAGATCTCTTCCGGCAGGTCGATCGACCCGACGGTCTTGTTGTCCCAGTTCTTGATGTCAATGGTCGGCATGGTTACTCACCCCGCTTCCCGTTTTTCGCAAAACGGACGAACACCAGGCCGTTGCGACCACCCGGCACCGCGCCGCGGACGTACAGCAGGTTGTTCTCGGCATCGACCTTCGCCACGCGAAGATTCTTCACCGTGACCTGATCGCCGCCCATACGGCCGCCCATGCGCATGCCTTTCATGACACGCGACGGGAACGCCGACGCGCCGATGGAGCCGGGCGCGCGGTGGAACATCGAGCCGTGCGACTCGCGGCCACCGGCGAATCCGTGACGACGGACGACGCCCTGGTAGCCTTTGCCCTTCGACTGACCGACCACGTCGATCGTGTCGCCGGCTTTGAAGATGTCGACCTGCACGCGGTCGCCCACGTTTGCGTCACCCGAGTACTCGAACTCCGCGAGCGTCTTGACGGGCTGCACGCCCGCCTTCTCGAAGTGTCCGCGCAGCGCGCTGGTGATGCGGCGGTTGGAGACCTTCTCGACGAGACCGATCTGCACGGCGTCGTAGCCGTCCTTATCGCTCGTCTTCTTCTGGACCACGAGGCATGGTCCGGCCTGGATGACCGTCACAGGGATCAGTGCGCCGTCTTCGGCGAACACCTGGGTCATCCCGACCTTCTTGCCAATGATTCCTTCGATTGCCATTTGTTTAGTCTTTCCACCTTGGAACCCGGCAGTGCGGGTTCATGTGTATTTGCCTGTTGCCAGTTGCCTGTTCCCAGCGCCCCGCAGGCCACTGGCAACGGGTAACTGGCAACTTCTCCGGCGGGATCCTATTTGCCGAACGCCTTGATCTCGACGTCGACGCCGGCCGGAAGCTCGAGCTTCATGAGCGCGTCGACCGTCTGGGTCGTCGGCTCAAGAATGTCGAGCAGCCGCTTGTGCGTCCGCATCTCGAACTGCTCGCGCGACTTCTTGTCGACGTGCGGGCTGCGCAGAACGGTGTACTTGGACACCTGCGTCGGCAGAGGAATCGGTCCCGCCACCTTCGCACCCGTGCGCTTCGCGGTATCGACGATTTCCGAGGTCGACTGGTCGAGCACGCGATAGTCATAAGCCTTGAGACGGATGCGGATCTTTTCGTTCATCATGGTTTCGTACCCTTAAAGAACAGAAGAGGACAGGCCGTTCGACCTGTCCTCCTGATGGATCGACTACTCGATGACCTCGGTCACCGTGCCGGCGCCGACGGTGCGGCCGCCTTCACGGATTGCGAAGCGGAGACCCTTCTCCATGGCGATCGGGTGGATCAGGGTGATGGTGAGCGAGGTGTTGTCGCCCGGCATGACCATCTCCGCCCCTTCCGCCAGCGCCGCGACACCGGTGATGTCGGTCGTGCGGAAGTAGAACTGCGGACGGTAGCCATTGAAGAACGGCGTGTGGCGTCCACCCTCTTCCTTCGTCAGGATGTAGACCTCGGCCTTGAACTTCGTGTGCGGGGTGATCGAACCCGGCTTGGCGCAAACCTGGCCGCGCTCGACGTCCTTGCGCTCGATGCCGCGGAGCAGGAGGCCGACGTTGTCGCCCGCCTGACCCTGATCGAGGAGCTTGCGGAACATTTCGACGCCGGTGACGACCTTCTTCTGCGTCGGGCGGATGCCGACGATCTCGATTTCCTCACCGACCTTGATGATGCCGCGCTCGATACGGCCGGTGACGACCGTGCCGCGACCCGAGATCGAGAAGATGTCTTCGACCGGCATCAGGAACGGCTTGTCGATTGCGCGCTCCGGAATCGGAATGTAGTTGTCGACCGCGTCCATGAGCTCGACGATCTTGTTCGCCCACTCGTCGTTGTTGTCGGTGGTCTGCAGCGCCTTGAGCGCGGAGACACGGACGATGGGAATGTCATCGCCGGGGAACTCGTAGCTCGAGAGCAGCTCGCGGACTTCGAGCTCGACGAGCTCGAGGAGATCCGGATCCGCCGCGTCGACCTTGTTGAGGGCGACGACGATGTACGGCACGCCGACCTGACGGGCGAGCAGGATGTGCTCGCGGGTCTGCGGCATCGGGCCGTCGGTGGCGGCGACCACGAGGATCGCACCATCCATCTGCGCGGCGCCGGTGATCATGTTCTTGACGTAGTCAGCGTGACCCGGGCAGTCGACGTGCGCGTAGTGGCGCTTGGCAGTCGAATACTCGACGTGAGCGGTGGCGATGGTGATGCCGCGCTCGCGCTCTTCCGGAGCCTTGTCGATCTGATCGAAAGCGACGAACGAAGCCGTGCCCTTCGAAGCGAGGACCTTGGTGATGGCAGCCGTCAGCGTGGTCTTGCCGTGGTCGACGTGACCGATCGTGCCGATGTTGACGTGCGGCTTACTGCGATCGAATTTCTCTTTGGCCATTTGGATCTAACCTCCGTTTTTCTCTAGGTCGAGCTGAAAAGCTCAGAATCAGACGCGCTGTGTGGTGCCGCCGCTCTTGGCGATGACTTCCTCGGCCACGTTCTTCGGGGCCGGCTCGTACGCCAGGAACTGCATCGTGTAACTCGCACGGCCCTGCGACATGGAACGAACCTGGGTCGCATAACCGAACATCTCGGAGAGAGGCACGTGGGCGCGAATGACTTTCGCTCCACCACGCTCTTCCATCTGCTGGATCTTGCCGCGACGGCGCGAGAGATCGCCCATGACGTCACCCGCGTAGTCTTCCGGCGTCACGACTTCGACGTCCATGACCGGCTCGAGAAGGATCGGATTCGCCTTTCTCGCGCCTTCCTGGAACGCCATCGAACCGGCGATCTTGAACGCCATTTCGCTGGAGTCGACGTCGTGGTACGAACCGTCATAGAGGATCGCGCGCACGCCCGTGATCGGGTAACCGGCCACGATGCCGCGCTCGAGCGCCTCTTTGATGCCCTGTTCGGTCGGCTTGATGAACTCGCGCGGGACCGAACCGCCGACGATCTCGTTGACGAACTCGAAGCCACCCTCGGGGATCGGCTCGAAGCGCATCTTGACGTGACCGTACTGGCCCTTACCACCCGACTGGCGGACGAACTTGCCCTCGGCTTCCGATTTGCGCGTGATCGCCTCGCGATACGCAACCTGCGGCTTGCCGACGTTCGCACCAACGTTGAACTCGCGGACCATACGGTCGACGATGATCTCGAGGTGCAGCTCGCCCATCCCGCGGATGATGGTCTGGTTCGTTTCCGGATCCGTGTGGACCTTGAACGTCGGATCTTCCTGCATGAGCTTCGCGAGCGCGATGCCCATCTTTTCCTGATCGCTCTTGGTCTTCGGCTCGATCGCAACCGCGATGACCGGCTCCGGGAAGTTCATCGTCTCGAGGACGATGGCGTTCTTCGGATCGCAGATCGTGTCGCCGGTGGTGACCGACTTCAGGCCGACGGCCGAACCGATGTCGCCCGCACGGACTTCCTTGATTTCCTCACGCTTGTTGGCGTGCATCTGCAGCAGGCGGCCGATGCGCTCGGTCGTGCCCTTGGTCGAGTTCAGCACCGAGGTGCCGGATTCGACGCGGCCCGAATAAACGCGGAAGAACGCCAGCTGGCCGACGAACGGGTCGGTCATGATCTTGAAGACGAGCGCGGAGAACGGCGCGTCATCGGACGCAGGACGCTCCATGAACGACTCGTCGTCCGGATTCACACCCTTGACCGGCGGGATGTCCACCGGGCTCGGGAGATAGTCGACGACCGCGTCGAGAAGCGGCTGCACGCCCTTGTTCTTGAAGGCCGTGCCGCAGATCACCGGGGTGATCTTCTGGTGGATGGTCGCGTCGCGCAGCGCCGCTTTCAGCTCGCTGATCTCGATCGTCTCGCCGGCGAGATACTTCTCGAGCAGCTCGTCGTGCGATTCGGCGATCGACTCGACCATCTTCTCGCGGTAGCTCTCGGCTTCCGCGCGAAGCTCGGCCGGGATCTCTTCGATGTCGTACTTCGCGCCGAGAGTCTCATCCTTGAAGACGAGAGCCTTCATCTGCACGAGGTCGATGACACCCTTGAACTTGTCCTCGGCGCCGATCGGGAGCTGCAGAGGAACGGCGTTCTTGCCGAGCTTGGTGCGGATCTGGCCGACGACGTTGTCGAAGTTCGCGCCGATGCGGTCCATCTTGTTGATGAACGCAATGCGGGGAACGCCGTACTTGTCGGCCTGACGCCACACCGTTTCGGACTGCGGCTCGACGCCGCCGACCGCGCAGAACACACCGACGGCACCGTCGAGAACGCGCAGAGAGCGTTCGACCTCGACCGTGAAGTCGACGTGACCCGGGGTGTCGATGATGTTGATGCGCGTGTCGCCCCACTTCGCCGTGGTTGCGGCGGACGTGATCGTGATACCGCGCTCCTGCTCCTGGACCATCCAGTCCATGGTGGCAGTGCCCTCGTGAACTTCACCGATCTTATGAGTGATACCGGTGTAGAAGAGGATGCGCTCGGTAGTCGTCGTCTTCCCGGCATCGATGTGAGCCATGATGCCGATGTTGCGCGTTTTCTCGAGAGGTACCTGACGTGCCATGTGTTCTTCTTTTTTTCTTGCAGACCACAACACACGCGTACCGGCATTCGCCGGCACACGCACACCTCCGTTGAGGGAGGTGCATTCGTTCAATTTGTTTGTTTCCCGTTGCTCGGTCCGGAACCGCAGAACGTTATCTGTGTTATCCGGTCGAGACGGAGCTACGGAAAGCTGCTGAGTTGTATGGGGCCGGATTCAGGCATCCGACCGAGCTCACCCACCCGTCAACAGACGAAGGGGGCGAAATGATACCACTGTTGTACGTTTCTACCAGCGGTAGTGCGCGAACGCCTTGTTGGCCTCGGCCATCTTGTGCGTGTCCTCGCGCTTCTTGATCGCGTTTCCGCGATTGTTCGCCGCATCGAGAATCTCGCCGGCGAGCTTGTCCTGCATCGTCTTTTCGCCGCGCGAGTTGGCGTAGGTGATCATCCAGCGGATGGCCAGAGCCGTACGGCGCGTCGGACGCACTTCGATCGGAACCTGGTAGTTCGAACCACCGACGCGGCGGCTCTTGACCTCGAGGGCCGGCTTCACGTTGTCGATCGCCTTCTTGAAGACCTTGAGCGGATCGTCTTTGGCACGATCTTCGACCTTCTTCAGGGCGCTGTAGAACACGCGCTCGGCAACCGACTTCTTGCCGTGGCTCATCAGCGAGTTGATGAACTTCGTCACGAGCTGGCTGTTGTAAACCGGATCCGGCAGGATCTCGCGCTTGGGAACTTCTCTTCTTCTCGGCATGGGTGGTCCTTACGCCTTCTTCGGGCGCTTCGCGCCGTACTTCGAGCGGCTCTGATTGCGCTTGGCGACGCCAACGGCGTCGAGCGTTCCGCGCACGACGTGATAACGCACGCCCGGCAGATCCTTCACACGGCCTCCGCGGATGAGCACGATCGAGTGCTCCTGGAGGTTGTGGCCGACGCCCGGAATGTAGGTCGTCACTTCCACACCGTTGGTCAGACGCACACGCGCGACCTTGCGGAGCGCCGAGTTCGGCTTCTTCGGGGTCGACGTATACACGCGCGTGCAAACGCCGCGCTTCTGCGGGCTCGACTGCAGAGCCGGCGACTTCGTCTTGTACTTGACCGATTCGCGGCCCTTGGCAACAAGCTGGTTGATCGTTGGCATTCGCTGCTTATCCTTCTGAAGACACGTAGAGCTGGACTGGTCCCGGTTGGGAAAACCCGCGCACTTTACGCAGGCGTTTGGGACTTTGTCAAGCCCGGACTGCTGCTAACGGCACAGGGATGGACGCTTATTCCGCAGGCGTTTACGACTAGATCTCCACCCACGTTCCCCGCCCCTCCCGCCGTGCCTTCCCGTAGAGGAACACCGCCGAAGCGAGGTCTTCCACGGCCAGACCGAGTGATTTGAACAGTGTGATTTCGTCCGGTGAGCGTCGTCCCGCCGTTACACCAGAGAGAACATCACCCAATTCCCCCCGAATGTGCTCCGGGCCGGAGATGGCTCCTTCCCGCAGCGCGAAGAGGTAGTCTCCACTTTCGTTGACTGTCGATTCGCGCCGGTCGACAAAGAGGGAGGCAGCCGCGACGGTAGCGCTGTCGAGCTCGCGCGCGGTGGCGATGCTGGAGCCGACGGCGTTGATGTGCACGCCCGGCTTCAGCCATTCGTGTTTCACGATCGGCTCCCGCGAGTTGGTGGCCGTCACGATGATGTCGGCGTCGCGCACCGCCTCCTCCGCCGAGGAAACGTAGCGGGCCGGCGGAGCGAGCGGTGGCGCAGCTGGGGAAACGTTTCGCGCGTAAACACGAACCTCGCGCAGCGTTCTCACGAGCGGAATCGCGTCGAGGTGCGCTCGCGCCTGCACGCCGTTGCCGAGCACAGCCAGCACGCCCCCGTCGTCCCGCGCCAGCAGCTTCGTCGCGACGGCCGAGACCGCCGCGGTGCGGATGGCGGTGATCGCCGCGGCGTTCATGATCGCGAGCGGCTCCCCCGTTTCACCGCTGTGCAGAATGACGGTGCCGACGTGCGTGTCGAGACCGCGCTTCGGGTTCTCGGGATAAACGCAGACTTCTTTCAGCGCGTAGTAGCCCGTCTCTCCGCCGCGCCACGCCGGCATCAGCCCGAGCAGTCCCGGCGCACCCGGCGCGCGAATGGCCTGCCGCAGCGGGTTGTGCACCTCGCCGCGCGCGAGCGAAGCGAGCGCATCCTCCATCACCGCGATGCACTCGCGCATCGTCAGCAGTTCTTCGACATCGCGGTGGGAAAGAACGAGCGTCTTCGTCACGCGTCGCGCCACTCCTTCGCGCTGCTGCAAGCGAGCGAGACGACCGCGAGATCCGGCCGCTCATTCATCGCGATGTACCGTATCCATCGAGAACGCCGGCAGGCAGACGGCGACATACTCCGCGCCGTCCGCACCGGGCGTCGAGTACTGGACCCATTCGCCGGCGTGCGTGATCACGGCCTGTCCGGCGTGCACGTCGACCGCGCCGCCCTTCGAGGTGACGCGCAGCGTGCCGCGCAGCACCACCGTGTATTCATCGAACTCGGGTGTCTGTCCCGGCTCGACCCAGCCGCTCGGGCTCTTCATGCGCGCGATCGAGACCGAATCGGTCTTCGAGTTCACGCGGCCGATGTACTCCTCGATGATCTTCGGCTTGTTGCCCGCGGCCTGGACGATGGACGGTTGCTGAATGTGCGTCGGCATGAGCCGGGAGTTTAAACCGTCGTGCTCAGCCAGCGTTCGATGACCGCGAGCACGTGACGCAACTCGTCGTCGGTGAGCGCGTGTCCTTTGGGAATCTCGTGAATCTTGGCCAGACAGCCGCGGCAGCAGGTGCCGGTGGCGTGTTGTGCGACGAAAACGGGGTGATTGCGCCACGGCGTCTGCCGGCCGTCGTTCCACGGCTCTGCCGGAGCGACGCGTTTCCGCAGAAGCTCATCTGCCTGTTTCATGATGTGCGGGACTCCCCACATCCGGAGATACGCGAGCTCGCGACCCTGCAGCTTGAACTTGCGGCGGAACGACGACGCGGCCAGGCGGCGGAACGCCTCATCGACGTCGATCATCGCGCGGCGACCGTGAAGCGCCCGACATCGATCCGTTTGGGATAGTTCGCGTCGATCCACGCCGCCAGATCGGGAACGCGCGTGCGATTGTCGACGCCGTCGAAAACGGCGATGTTCGGATCGCCGCGCACGATCACCGCGACCGGCGGATTCGCGTTGAGCTCGGCCATCGTCTCGGCGAGCACGGACGGCACGGACATCATCGACACTTCGAGCACACGCGTCGGTGCCTTCCGCTGCAGGAGGTAATAGAGCGCGCGTTCGTTCGAGAAGTCGAAGATCGTGGCGTCTTTCGGTCCGAGAGCATCGATCGTCGCCTGTAAGGCGGCGAGATCGGCGGCGTTTCGCGGATCGGTGAACGCTCCTTTTCCGCCCGGGGTCGGATACGGCACGAGCCCCGCGGTGCTCTGCCGCGAGCGCCAGTTCGCCGCGAGTTTCGTCCCGGCGACGACGTTCTCGCGCACCTCGAAGTAGACGAACGCGCCCACGACGAGCAGCGCTGCGACGGCGATGCGCAACGCGCCGCGGTGTCGCCAGAGCGGCTCGAGCACGAACGCCACGAATGCGATGCCGAGTAGCGGCATCGCGAAACGGGTGTGGCTCCAGCTCACGCGGCCGGCGGCGGTGCGGAACAGCAGCAGCGAGAAGACGATCACGATGGCGATCCGTGCCGCGGTCCGCTTCTCGCCGCGACGCCAGGCGAACAGCGCGATCGCCAGCGCGAAGCCGTAGAACACGAGCGGGAGAAAGTAGCGGATGCCGTTCGCGCTCCTCGGGTCAGGCGCGGGAAGCGCCCAGACCGGATCGATCGCCCGCGGCATCACCACAAACGAATCGACGAAGAAGCGCGTCAGATCGGCGCGCACCGCGAGCAGCACGAGCAGCGGCAGCGCCAACGCAAGCACGGCGAGCGCGAGCGCGCGCAACCACGGCAGCGGCTTCGCTTCGAGCGCGAACAAACGCAGCAGCACGAACAGCCCGACGGTTCCGGCGACGGCGTACAGACCGACGTCGAGACTCCACAGAATCCCGAGCGTCGAGGCCGCGAAGGCAGCGAAGAGCGGCGCCGCGCGTCCGCCGCGGACGTAACGCAACAGGCCCCACACCGCGAGCAGCAGCGGCGCGAGTCGAAAGTACGGAAAGACCGGCAGCCACAACGCCGCACACGCGCAGAGCGAGAGCAGGAGGCCGCCGAAGAAGCCGGCGGCCGTGACGGTCACTTCCGCGGCGATCGGCACGAGCAGCGCGACGGTCGCCGCATCGAGCACGGTCTGCAGACGACGCGGATGCAGCGGCGACGGTGGATCGCCGAAGACCAGCGCGTCGAGTCCGGCATCGACGGCCAGACCGTGAAAAAT
The DNA here is from genome assembly GCA_036261885.1 of Thermoanaerobaculia bacterium. Lineage (GTDB taxonomy): Bacteria > Acidobacteriota > Thermoanaerobaculia > Gp7-AA8 > Gp7-AA8 > QHVT01. Next base: position 105,377 of record DATAJY010000018.1, read on the forward strand.
GTAGAAGTCGCGATAGGGACGCTCGCCGCTCTCGAGAAGCCAGCCGGCGGTCAGATGCTCCCCTTCGTGAAACGCATCCATCGGCGCGTGCGGATGATCGTGCATCACGTACATCAGCACGAAAACGACCGCCGCGGTCGTGAGCTGCAGCGACAACCGACGCGGCGCGAGCTCGGTCGCAGCCTCTTCGGAGCGCGCCGTCCACGACGCGATGGCACCGCCGAGAAATGCTCCGAGAACGAGCAGCACGACGACGGCGTAATCCCAGCCTTTGGGATAGCCGTTCACCGTGATCATGCCGACGCCGGCGTCCGGCACGCGGAACCAGGGGCGGATCATCGGAGCGATCCACGCTCCCAAACCGGCACCGATCACCGAGCCCGCCGCGGCGCGTCCCATCGCTCTCATGCGCCGCGGATATTAGCGTTGACTCGTTTCCGCGCGCGATGGTCGAATGCGCCGCATGGAATCGTTCAGCCGCGCGTTTCTCGAAGAGAGCATCGAAGTCCTCCGCCGCATCGACGCCGAAGCGATCGACCGCATGGCCGCCGGCCTGGCGACCTCTCGTGATTCCGGCGGCCGTCTCTTCATCCTCGGCGTCGGCGGATCGGCCGGACACGCCAGCCACGCCGTCAACGACTTCCGCAAGATCTGCCGTTACGAGGCCTATACGCCGACCGACAACGTCTCCGAGCTCACCGCTCGCGTGAACGACGAGGGGTGGGACAGCTGCTTCGCCGAGTGGATGAAGATCTCCCGCGTGAGCGACAAAGACGCGATCCTCGTCTTCTCCGTCGGCGGTGGCAACGTCGAGAAAAATGTGTCGGTGAATCTCGTGCGCGCCATCGATCACGCGCGCAACGCCGGCGCGAAAGTCTTCGGCATCGTCGGCAAGGACGGCGGTTACACGAAACAGGTCGCCGACGAGTGTGTGCTGATCCCGATCGTCTCGGCCGATCGCATCACTCCGCACACGGAGGGACTCGCGGCGGTGGTGTGGCACCTGCTCGTCTCGCATCCCGCGCTGAAGGTGACGCAGACGAAGTGGGAATCGGTCAAATGAGCAGCGCGTCCGCGAGGGCGCTCAGATTCGCGACGCGCAGATCGGGCTCGACGGTTCCACGCTTGTGCTCCGAGCCGCGATGTTCGATCAACGCGACCCTGCATCCCGCCGCGCGGCCGCACTTCAAGTCGCTGTCCTGATCGCCGACCATCCAGGAACGCGCGAGATCGACGTCGAAGTCGCGCGCGGCCTCATGCAGAAAGTACGGCTTCGGCTTGCGGCACGCGCACGCATCCTCGGAGCGATGAAAGCAGATGTAGCTGCGCGTGATCGGCGCGTCCATGCTCGCGACCACCGCGTCGTGCACCTCCTGCAGTTCTTCGCGTGACGCTTTTCCTTTCGCCGCGCTCGGCTGATTGGTGATGAAGAAAAGCAACCAGCCGGCCTCGTGAAAGCGGCGCAGCGGCTCCGACACGCCGCCGATCATCTTCAGGTCGCCGACGCGGCGCGGCGACTCCCATTCGTCGTGCGACGGGTAGTACACCAGCTCGTCGACGACGCCGTCGCGATCGAGAAAGAGAGCGCGCTTCATTCGAATCGAGGCCAGTGCGTCACGCGCGGCGCGGACGCTTCGAGCGTGACGGTATGCGGAGGCTGGCGGAAGATCACCGGGTCGGGGTGATTCAGCAGAAACACTCCGAGCGGCTGCGATGCCGACGAGACCACGTCGATGTGCTGGCCGGTGCGCAGGGTGATCCGCGGGGTCATCGCCACCGGTTTTCCATCGATCGACCACTGCAGCGCCGGATCGTTGCCGGCCGGTGGCAGACGCAGCTCGACGCCATCGAGCTCGTACGTCGAGATGTAGATCGGACGGCGGAACCACGGATGCCGCGCCAGGGCCGGCGAAGCGTAGAGCCGGTATTCACCGTCGCGCGGCACGATCCAGCGATGCGTGGTGTTCGGCTGGATGCGGCCGTTCATCCCCGGAATCCAGAGACTCCGCCAGACCGGCGTGTAGTGGCGGATGAAGTACGGTGCGAGCTCCTTCTGAATGCTCACCAGCCAGACCATGGCGTTGCGGTCGGCGACGAGCGCCGCGGGCGGACGGGCCAGCACATCGTGCAGCGGATACCGCGGCGCGTGCTTCTCGGCGACGAGCTGCCGCGCGAGCTCCGGCAGAAACCAGAAGTGATACGCCGGCTCGCGGTGCAGGCCCCACGGAATGCCGGCGAATACCGTTTCGCCCGGCTTGGTGCGCGCATCGATCTCACGCATGATCAGGTCCTGATACGCGCGGTCGAGCTCCTTGCCGCGCAGCAGCGACGCATACGCGTTCACGCACCACGTCACCGCGAGCATCGCCATCACGAGCTGTCTCCGGCGAATGCGCTCGAGCGCCAGCGCGAGCAGCGGCAGCATCAGCAACGCCGCGGTCTGAAAGTGGTAGTTGTAGACGAACTTCATCCGCACGAGGAACAGCACGTTCGCGAGCTGCACGAGTGCGAGCGCGAACAGCTCGTCGGGATTGCGCCACCTTCGGATCGCGAAAAACAGCCCGACCAGACCGGCGAGAACGATGACCATCCCGCCCGGGTCGATGACCGCGAAATCGAACTCGCGGTCGTAGATGATGACGTGCCAGCCGAAGACGATCAGCAGCCGGTTGAGAAACGTGTATTCGATTCCCTTGGCGGTGCTCTCGCCGACGGCGTTCTCGACGAAGAGCTGTACCCACATCGGCGCGAGCGAGCCGGTCGCGGCGCTGAAGGCGACGAAGAGCAGCAGCATCGCCAGCGCGCCGATGATCATCCAGTTGCCGCTGCTCTCGCCGCCCCACTTGCGGTCGCGGCGATGAATGAGCCGCACCAGCACGAACGCGACGACGAGCATCGGCCCGAGACGCAGATTGGCGAGGCCGGTCAGGCAGAACAGCACGCCGGCGAGAAACATCGCCCGCTTCGTACCGCGCTGCCAGGCGACGAGCGCTCCGAAGAAGAGCGCGATGGCCAGCGGATCGACGCGGAACTCGACCGCCGAGGTCATGAGCATCGAGCTGCCGGCCGTGATGGCGATAGCGGCCCAGCGCCCGAAACGCGAAATGCCGGCGTTGCGCATGAACACGTTCGCCAGCCAGAACGCCGCGAGCCAGACCGGCACCTGCGCCCAGCGCATGGCGATGATCGCGGAGGTGTCGACGCTGGTCACGAAACGCGCGACCGGGGCGAAGAGAAACCACGGCAGCGGCGAGTGGTGCTCCCAGAAGTCGCGGAACGGCAGCCGCCCCTCCGCGATCCAGCGCGTCGCGCGAAAGAACTCGATCTCGTCCCAGTTCACCGCGTGCAACCAGTGCAGCGGAATCAGCCGCAGGAGTGCCGCGGTGATGGCGCACCCGATCGCGACGGTGACGGAACGCTGTTCGTTCAACGGAGAGGTCCGTTCCTGAACTGCTCGACGGTCTCGACGATCGTACGCCGCACCGCCTCATTGCTCGACAGTTTCGGCTTCCAGCCGAGCTTCGTCATGCGGCTCGTGTCGAGCTTCACGTACGGCACGTCGCCGCGCCAGCCGCGCGGGCTGGTGCCGTACTGCACGTCGATGCGGTCGCGCGCGATGCCCATCGCTTCGATCGTCCAGTCGGTGATCTCGCGAACGCTGGTCTGATCGTCGACCGCGAGGTTGTGCACGTTGACGTGCTCGTGCACGTGCGCGATGCCGTACTCCATCCCGTCGAGACAATCTTCGACGTAGACGTACGGCTTCGACTGCGAGCCGTCTCCGAGTACCGTCAGCTTCGCCGGCTCTTCGCGCAGCCGGAGCACGAAGTCGTGAATGACGCCATGCGTCGGATTCGGGCCGACGATGTTGCCGAAGCGGTAGATCCAGGCGGTCATGTCGTAGTTGTGCGCGAACGCGGTGATGAGCGTTTCGCACGCGACCTTGCTCGCCGCGTACAACGAGATCGGCAGAATCGGGCCGTAATCCTCCGGCGTCGGCATCACGGTCGGCTCGCCGTAGACGGCGCCGCTGCTGGAGAAGACGATCTCTTTGATCTCCGCGCGGCGCATCGCTTCGAGCACGTTGTACGTGACGATCGTGCCCCCCTTGAGATCGAAGTCGGTGTACTTCGTGCCGTAGCTGATGTCGCTGTTGGCCGCGAGATGCCAGACGCGATCGGGCTTTTCCTCCGCGACGAGCCGCACGACGTCGTCGAGCTGCAATAGATCGAGCTCGATGAATCTGTGCTTCGGATGCTGCACGACGTAGGCGCGCTTGCCGAGAAAGAAGTTGTCGACGCCGACGACTTCGTCGCCGCGATCGAGAAGGCGCGGGATGAGATTCGAGGCGATGAACCCGGCCGCGCCGGTGACGAGAATCTTCAAGAAACCTCCAAGGTCAGACTGCGAGCTTCGTGCGTGTGGCCGCGAGCTCTTCGGGTGTGCCGATGTCGCAGAAATCGTGATCGACGATCTCTCCTTCGAGACCGCCGTGCTCCGCGAGATTCGCATAGACGATCTCTTCGAAGGAGCATGGGCCGGCATCGGGGAGCAGGTCGATGGTCGAGTGTTGCATGACCGAGAATCCGGCGTCGACGTACGGCAGCTCGGGAGCGTGTTTGTCGAAGCGGACGACGAGACCGTCCGAGACATCGCTGTTCCCGGTGGTGATGCGCGGATAGACCGCGAGGCAGTTGCCGGAGTGCTGCTGCACGAAGCGATCGTAGTCGAATCGCCGCAGCACGTCGCCGAACGTGAGGAGGAAGCGCTGGCCGAGCAACGGACGGGCCTCACGGAGCGCACCGCCGGTGCCGAGCGGCTCGAGCTCGCGGCTGTAGGCGATGCGATAGCCGCGTGATGCGCCGTCGCCGAAGTGCGTTTCGATCACCTCGTGTTTGAAGCCGGTGAGCAGGACGAAATCGCGCAGCCCGCATGCGGCGAACGATTCGAGGACGCGCTCGAGATACGGCCGTCCGCCGACGTCGATCATCGGCTTCGGCAGCTCGCGCGTGAGCGCGCCGAGGCGCGTGCCGAAGCCGCCGCAGAGCACGGCCACGGTCAGTTCTTTTTGATCTGCCGAGCCCACCAGAGCCTCTTGAACGTCCAGATCGTGCTCGACCAGCGATGCAGCGTCGTCGTTCCGATGCGCTCGCGATAGTCGATCGGAATCTCGAGCGTTTTGAATCCGCGCTTGAACGGGATCACGTACATGTCCACCGGCAGAGCGGGACCGTTTTCGTTCCACTGCACGGCATCGATCATCTGCTTGCGATACGCGCGCATGCCGCTGTGCACGTCGGTGGTTTTCAGCCCGTGCAGCACCCGCGCGCCGAGGGCGAACAGGCGATTGGCGAGAAAGTTCGCGAACGGCATCGCCTTCGGACGGCGCCAGGTGCGCGTCGTGTTGACGAGGTCGTAGCCCTGATCCATGTACCGCATCAGCTCCGGAATCACCTCCACCGGATAGGTGTCGTCGCAGTCGAGCGTGATCACGACCTCCCCGTTCGCTTCGCGCACGGCGCGATTCATGGCCGGGCCGTAGCCCTGCGGCGGAAACTGCTTGATGACCCGCGCGCCGAGCTCCTCTGCGATCTCGGCGGTGCGGTCTTTCGACGAATCGACGAGAAGGATCTCCGCATCGGGAGCGACGCCGCGAATGTCGTGAATGACCTTCGCGACCGCTGCCTCCTCGTTCATCGTGATCATGGAGACGGTGAGTTTCATTGGGCTCGCTTTGCTTCGTAGATCATCTGAAATGCCAGCATTCCGGGCCAGAGCGAGGCCACCATCCGCTCGATCGGGTACGCGGCTTTGAGGTAGAGCTGGTAGGGGCGGGAGTTGAGCAGGGCGGCGGGATCGTGCCGGCTGTCATCCCGTCCGTCAGGACGGGATGACACTGCCCCCGCCAGCAACTTTTTCGCCAGCGGCACGAACGGCCGCACCAGCCCGGGGTTGTACACGGTCCGCACCGGCGTGAGGCCGGCTTCGCGCAGCATCCACTGCGCGGTCTTGCGCGTGAAAAACCGGAGATGCGTGCGATCGAGGACGCCGGTTTCTTCGTAATCCCACCGGCCGGCGAGATGCGCGAGGCGGACCGACCAGAGGCCGACGTTCGGCAGCGACACGATCACGCTGCCGCCGGGTGCCAGCGCGTCGAGATAGCGCTTCAGCACGCCGACCGGCCAGGGAACATGTTCGAGGACGTCGGCAAAGATGATCGCGTCGAACTGCAGTCCCGCCAGCGGTGCGGTGACGAGATCGGCGTTGATCATGCGCGAGATTCGCTTCGCGCCGACCGCGCACGCCTCGACGCTCGATTCGATTCCGGTGACGTCGTTGCCGCGCTTCTGGATGTATTCGCTGGTGGTGGCGAAGCCGCAGCCGACGTCGAGTACGCGCAATCCCTTGCGCTTTCCCCAGAGCCGCAGCAGGCCCCAGTTCACGTCCTCGAAGTATTGGTAGGACGCATTCTCATCCATGATGCACGGGGCTCAGTTCCTCGGCCATCTTCAATGCGCGTTCCACGCACACGTCCGAGTTGATGTAATCGAACTGCGCGAAACGGCCGAGCAGCCGCAGGCCGGTCCGCGCCACCGCGTTGCGCATCTCCGTGACGTTCTTCCGATACTCGAGGTCGTACACCGGATAGCCGTAGAGGAATCGCGCCACCCGCTTGTAGACGATCGACCGCGGATCGACGAAGCCGATGCGCGCGATGTCCGCGATCACCGTCTCGGTCAGCGTCTGATCGTCCATCTCCCAGACGCCGTCTTCCCCGGCATTGGTGGTGATCTCCGCCATGATGGAAGAGCCGCCGGGAGGAACGCATTCCCTGCCGAACGCCTTCGGGAAGGAGAGCCGGTGAAAGAGGATCCGCGGATCGGGGACGTAGAGCGCCGTGTAGTTGTGACCGGGATCGCTGTTGCAGCCGATCAGCACGTTGACCAGGGAGTTGTAGCGCAGCTTCGCGAGCCAGCTCCGCGCGTCGTCCGGAGCGTCTTTCCAGACCTTCATCAGCTCGTGAATCGGAATGGTGTTGATCAGCGTGCGATACCAGCGTGCGCCGTCGGTGGTTTCGACGCGCCAGCCGTCGCCGTCTTTCTCGACGCCGGTCACCGCCACGTTCGTGCGGATGTCGCCGCGCACCTCTTTCGCGAACGCATGCACGATCGCTTCGAAGCCGCCGTGCGTCGGGTACGAGTAGTACAGCTGATGCAGATAGCCTTCAGTGGAGATGCCGATCGCCGACTTGATGACGTCGGCCACCGGCGGCTTGGGAATGCGCTCCACGAATTCGAGACCGATCTTTTTCGCGTCGTAGTTCCAGATCTTCTCGTTGTACGGGATGAAGTACTTCTCGGAGATGCCGGCGCCGAACGTCTTGTACGACCAGTCGCTGAGGCTCGTGACCGGATCGTTCGCGCGCGGGTTCTCGATGTAGCCGTAGAGGCAGTCGAAGTTGTCTTCCTTCGGCAGCGCGGCCAGATCATTTTCGAACGGGTACTTCACGAGCTTGCCGCCGTAGTAGATGCGGTTCTCGCGGCGGTTCTGATGCACGTTGTCGCCGAGGACCGAGATCATCAGGTTCAGCACGTCTTTGTTCTTGCTGAACATGATGTGCGGGCCGGCCGCGTCGAACGTGAAACCGTCTTCGACGATGGTTGCGCAGAGGCCGCCGATGCGGTCGCGTTTCTCGAGAATCTCGACGTCTGTCCCGAGTCGCGACGCCAGTGCGATCGCGGAGATGCCGCCGCCGAGAATACCGATCTCTCTGCGGATCACGCGCTCTCCTGCATCGCCATCGACTTGTGCGGCGAGAGGAAGCCGTGGCCCATCTGCGCCACGACCTTCGTCCCTTCGGGCTCGATGGTGTAGTGCATGCGCGGCATCCCCTGGCTGTCCATGAAACGCTCGAGATCCGCGCGCTTGGTGTTCGGGCAATACAGCATCAGGAAGCCGCCGCCGCCGGCGCCGATGATCTTGCCGCCGAGGACGCCGAAACGCTGACGCACCTCGTCGTAGATCTGATCGACCTTCGCCAGCGAGATCTTCTTCGACATCCGCTTCTTGTTCTGCCAGTGCTCGTCAAGCATCTGGCCCCAGGCGTCGAAGTTCGAGCCTTCGATCGCTTCGAGAATGCGGTAGCCAAGGTCCTTGATGCGCGAGAGCGAATCCTCGACGCGCTCGTGCGCCACGCTGTCTTTCTGCTGCATGGCCACGTTCTGATCGCGCAGCACCTCGCGCGCATCACGCTGCTCGCCGGTGTAATAGATGTGCGTGTGCGAAACGAAGTCGGCGATGTCGCTGCTGCTCGGACGCAACTGCCGCACGGCGACCGTGCCGTCTTTCGCGATCTCGAGCACCGTCAGACCGCCGTATGCGGCCATGTACTGATCCTGTTTGCCGATCGGCTGCCTGAGGATGTCGAGCTCGATGTGACACGCCTCCTCGGCGAGCGACTGGAGAGGAACGTAATCGCGGCGATCGTGATGCAGGGCATTGAGCAGGCCGACCAGGTAACAGCTCGACGAGCCGAGGCCGGTGCCGGCCGGGAGATCGGCGATGGAGGCCACTTCGAAACCGTAATGAACGCCGTGCGCCTTCAGCGCCTCGCGGGCCAGCTCGTGACGCAGCTCGTTGACGTCGTCGACCACCTCGCTCTGCGAGTAATGCAGCCGGATCTTGGAACCGACGGTCGGACGATTGACCGTCACGTACATGTACTTGTCGAGCCCCATCGCGAAGATGAAGCCGCCGTGTTCACGGTAGTACGACGGCAGATCGGTACCGCCGCCTCCCAGCGTCACACGGAACGGAGTACGCGTAACGATCACAGTTTGAATCCCGCCGCCGACGCGTCGTTGTAGAACATCTTCACCGTGTCGAGCGAAAGCTCGTCGAGCGATTTGCCGACCATCGCCAATTTCTTGAGGATGTCGCTGGTGACGGTGATGATCCGGCAGCCGACTTCCTCGGCCTGGAAAATGTTCAGCAGCTCGCGCGGGCTCGCCCAGAGCAGTTCCGCCTTCGGCTTCGCGGCGCAGATCTCCGCCGCCTCTTTCATCAGAGGGACGGGATCGCGGCCGGTATCGGCGATGCGTCCCGCAAATACGGAGACGATGGCCGGGACATTCGGATCGAGCGCATCGACGACCTCGCGCACCTGCTGCAGCGTGAGGATCGCCGTGACGTTGAGCTTCACGCCGGCGGCCGAAAGGCGCCGGATGAGCGGGATCGACGACTCCCCTTTCGTGTTCGTGATCGGAATCTTCACGAACACCGCATCGCCCCAGGTGGCGATGAGCTTCGCCTGCCGCTCCATGTCGTCGAAGTCGTCTGCGAAGACTTCGAACGAGATCGGCATGCCGCCGGTGGCGGCCAGCGCTTCTTTCGCGAACGCCTGGTAATCGGTGATGCCGACTTTGCGCATGAGAGTCGGATTGGTGGTGAAGCCTTTGACCAGACCGGCGTCACGTGCGGCGACCATGTCGCGCACGTCGGCACCGTCTGCGTAGATCGCAATATTGAGATTCGCGGCCATAAATGAGGGGTCCTCTTTGCGCGCGGATTCTAGCCGGGTCAGGGGTGTGCGGGAAGAATCTCGTACACGTGCGGAAAGGGCGTGGAGCGGACTCTGCCCGCGATGCGGAGCGCCGCGAAGCACGGCAATTCGCTGTCGAGACCGATCCCTCCCTCCGGCGGCGCGGCGAAGCGGACCCTGCTCCGCCCGTGCAACGCGGCGCAGATCGGCAGTTCGTCGAGAGACGGCAGGTAGCGCGCGCCGCGCGCGCTTTCGCGATGCGATTCGATGAGGCGAAGGAGCCGGCTGTCTTCGAGCCCGAACCAGTAGTAGTGCGCGTCTTTGACGGTGATCGGATTGCGGCGTACCGACGACATCCAGACCGTTTCGCCGGGATGAATGCGCTCGATCAGCGTGCGCTGCGAGTTCCAGTACACCGCCAGATCGCCGCGCGCGAACGACGCCTGCACCGCGACGTTCGGCACGAGCAGCAGCAGCGCCGCGAGCGGAATGCCTTTGGCGATCCAGAGGCGCAACCGCTCCGAGAGCCTCGCGCGCAGCAATAGCATCACGATCGCCTTCGGAATCGACGCGACGACCGCCGAGCCGGCGAATCCCCACATCGCGTAACTGTGCGTGCCGACGAGCGGATACGGATGAATGAACCGCACTTCGACGAACGCGGCCGCAAAGAGCGCGGCGAAGAGCCACACCGGACGGAGCGAACGCTCGCGCATTGCCAGGAGCGCGAGAAGCGCGGCCGCGCCGCCGACGAACGGCAGCGACAACAATCGCGGCCCTTCATGAAACGGCCGGAAGTGCAGATGGGTCATATCGGGCCACTGTTCGCGAGCGCCGTTGAGCTCGAACGTGAAGAAGCGAACGGCATCGAGCGGCGCGATGGTGTGAACGAGCACGAGCGCCGCGAGCACGACCCCCGTCGCCACCGCCACCGCCACCCACCACTGCCGGCGCGCACGCAACAGTGCCCAGATGCCGATCACGACCGCGCACAACGGCCACTTCGGCGTCCACATCTCCGCGAACGCCACGAGGCCGACGCCGAGCCCCGCCCACGTTGCGATCCATTTCTTCGGCAGCGTTACGAAGGCCGTACCGATCCAGAAGAAAAGCATCGCGAATGTTTCGGCGCGTACGTCGGCGATCACGCGCAGCCAGAGTCCGCCGGTGGCGAACATCAACATCGACGCGAGCGGCGCCGCCAGCGGATCGATCCGCCACACCAATAGCGCCAGCATCACCAGCGCGAGGAGTCCCGCGCATCCGGCGACCATTCGCGCGCGCTCGGCATACGGCTGCGCCTCCACGCGCTCTGCATGCGGCGCGAGCGGCGCCACGAGCGCCGGCACGAGCGGCGAGTGGTGCTGGAAAAAATCTTTGTAGATCCGCGCGCCGTTGGCCATCAGCCAGCCGCTGTGCAGCATCTCCACTTCATCCATGTGCGGCTCGCGATCGCTGCGCGCGATCAGCACCACCGCCTGGATCGCCAGCACGAGCACCACGAGCACGAGGGCGATGCGCTTTTCGATCGTCACGCGCATTCCTCAGAACGGCAGTACGACGTCCGGCATCCGGCTCAGCTTCGTCGTGCCGTGCTGCACGACGAACACGCCGGCCGGCCGCGGATGCATGGAGACGAGTTGCAGCGACGCCCCTTTGCGCAAGTCGAGCGTCGGCCCTTCGACCGGTACTCCGTTCACGAACCAGCGGAACGCGGCGCGCGGCGCGGGGGGAATGCGATCGAGCGGGATCTCGAGCTCCGCGCCGCTCATCAGACCGTAGTTCGACGGCGCGCTGAACCACGGATGCTTCGTCAGGAGCTCGCTCACGTGCACATCGTACCGGCCCGTGCGCGGCACGATCCACGACACGCGCTGCCGCGGGCCGACGACGCCGCTCATGCCGGGCAGCCAGAGATGCTGGTACAGCGGCACGTAGTGATGCGTCGCGTACGCGGCCAGCCGCGGCCGTCCGGCCATCCACCATTGCGTGCGCGAATTGAAGACGATCGCCGCCGGCGGATTCGCGATCATCTGCTCGATGTCGTACGGCTCGATGAGACTGGCGTCCGCGAGAATGCGCACGCCGGCCGCGAGAAACCAGTAGCGATACGCCGGCGCGCGCCGCAACGCGTAGCCGGTCGAGTCCCACACGCGATCGCCTTCGTTCGTGCGGCGATCGACTTCGATCATGACGCGATCCTGGTAGCGCAGCGCGGCGCCGAACTCCGGCAGCATCCGCACGGCGGTGATGCCGAGACTGGCCGCCGCGATCAGCAGCACCAACGGCGTGGCCCGGCGCCACTGCTCGATCGCGATCGCCGCGAGCGGCACGAGCAGAAGAAACGTGGTCTGGAAGTGATACTCGTACTGAATCCCGAGGATGGCGATGGTGATCAGGGAGGCGATCGCGAGCAACGCGATCAGGACTCGCAACGACGGACGAACGACGTTCTTCAGCGCGAGGGCGGCACCGATTGCACCGAGAAGCAGCAGCGCGCTGCCGCCGAGATCGCGCTGCACGAGCGGACCGCCGAGACGCGCCAGAAACGAGCTCGCCTCTTTCGGCAGCATGCGATCGGTGGTGGTGTTGTACCAGAGCACTCCCTCGCGAAATCCGTCGAGCGAGTTCGTGATCGCGAGATATGCGACGAACGCGATCGCGACGAGTGCGCCACCGGCGATCACCAGCAGCGCCGCCGCGTTCCAGCGCCACTTCTCTTCACGCGGCTGCCAGCAGGCGAAGAGCAGCACCGTGAGCACGACCAGCGGCGCGAGACGCATGTTCGACAGCACCGCCGCGGAAAAAAGCGCGCCGGCAGCGAGCGACATCCGGCGCGTCGTGCGCGTGACGAGGAGGTACACGGCGAGCAGGTACGCGAGATGCGCGGGGACATCGACGCGATACTGAATCGCGGAGCGCACGAACCAGAGGCTCGACAGCAGGCAGACCAGCGACGTCCAGCGCGCCTGCTGCGACAAGCCGCAGCGGCGCATCAGCGCGAAGAGGAGCACGAACGCGCCGAGCCACAACGGCAGCTGCGCCCAGCGCAACGCGACGATCGCCGCCGCGCCGGGACCATTCGAGAACATGGCCGCGACCGGCGCGAAGAGCAGCCACTGCAGCGGCAGGTGGTGTTCCCAGTAATCGCGGAATGGCAGTTGCCCGCCGGCGATCCATTTCGTCGCGCGGAAGAATTCGATCTCGTCCCAGTTGAGCTGCTGCCCCCATTGCAGCAGCGCCAGCGCGAACGCCGTCGCCGCGGCGAAGAGCGCGTAGAGCAGCGGCTGCAGGCGCGCGCGCCCGGGGGCGTTCATGAGCGAGCTTTCGCCACCGTCACGATCTGAAATGCGAGCAGCCCTTTCCATAGATTGCACACCGCTTCTTCCGCCGGCTCGACGAAGCGCTGATAGAAACGAAACGAGCCGCTGTTCATCAGCGCGAGATGATCGCCGCTCGAAACGTTCGTCTGAAAATTGCGGCGCAGCAACGGCGCGGCCGACTGCACGAGCGACGCGGTGCCGCGCACGTCGAGACACTCCATGCCGCAATACTCGAGCAGCTCGCGAATGGAGCGCTTCGTGTAGAAGCGCAGATGCGTGCGGTCGTAGAGCCCCGACCAGGCGTACTCGAATTTTCCGAACAGCGTGCGCAGCCGGTTGTACCAGACCGCGTAATTCGGCACCGAGATGATCCACACCGCTCCGCGCAATTCTTCGCGCGCGATCATCGAGCGGAGCCACGCCACCGGATCGGCGATGTGCTCGAGCACGTCGGAGAGCACGATCGCATCGACGCGCGCCGGTCTCTCACCCGACTCGAGCCACGCCTCGAGCGTGCCGTTGAAGACGCGCTCGCACACGTCGGCCGCGAGCTCCGCCGCGCGCGGATCGGGCTCGACGCCGATGATGCGCGCCTGGCGATGCTGCGCACGCACCGCCCGCGCATTCGCACCGCAACCGCAGCCGACGTCGAGAATCGTCGCATCCGGCCGGTCGCGCAGCACGTGCCGTTCGAGCAGGCGCAGGACGCTTCGATTGGGTCGCTCGAGATACGAGTACGAAACGGTCTTCAGGTCGAGCGGATAGCCGGTCATCGTCGCGTCGCGGAAGGCCGGCCGAGTATACTCGGCCCCGCTCGCGGCCAATCGTTTCGACCCATGACTGCTGCTCTGTTTCTGTTCGCCGCGGCCGTGTTGTGCGCCGCGATCGCGCTCTCCACCATCCTCTGGAAATTCGCCGATGAACCGCCCGGCGCGTGGGAACGCGCGGCGTCGGCCGGCGTGCTCGCGTTCGCGATCCCGATCGCCGTCAGCTGGCTGCTCTCCTGGCTTCATCTGCTCGATCGCACACCGCTGCTCGTCGTCGCATTCGTGCTGGGCATTCCGTCGCTCTTCGTGCTCTACCGGCATCGCGGCGCGCTCTCCGCCAACACGGAGATCCGCAATCCCGCGCTGCTCGGTTATCTCGTGCCGCTGCTGCTCTGGATCGTCTTCGCGCTCTGGCGCGGCGCGGTCGTGCCGGTGCTCAGTCACGACGCGCTTTCGTATCACCTGCCGAAAGCGGTGATGCTCGCGCAGGCACACGAGTTCCGTTACTTCGAGGCACCCGATCCGCGCATCTCGACCTCGCCGGCGAATTACGAGCTGCTGCTCGCCGACATGCTGCTGCTCGCGGAGAACGACGCGCTCACCGAATGGCTCACCACCGCCTCCTTCCTCGCGCTGCTGCTGCTCGCGGCCGCACTCGTGGAACGCTGGTGGAACGATCCCCGCGCGACGGTGACGACGATCCTCCTCACCGCCGCCGTGCCGGTGATCTTCCTCCACATCGGCGCGCACAAGAATGACCTGCTCTCGAACGTCTTCTACCTCGGCGCGATCCTCTGGGGCGGGCGCTTTCTCGCGACGCGCGAGCGTGCCCCGCTGGCGCTGGCGCTGATCTCACTGGCCGCGGCTGGCGGCACGAAACTGCAGGGAGCGTTCGTCGCGTTCGCACTGCTGGCGCTCTTCGCCTGGAGTTTCGCGCGCGACCGTTTCCGCCTCACACGCACGCACATCCTCCTCATCGCGCTGTCGATTCCGATCGCGCTGCTGCTCCTCGGCGGATGGGCGTACGTGGCCAACCTCACGCACACCGGTGAGGCCGCGCTCCCCGCCAGCTCGTCGTCCGATGCAGGCTACGGCGACTGGAACAATCTCTGGCAGGTGCCGGTGCTGATGCTGATCCGCCCGTTCGACAGCAGCACCGGCGACGTGTACGTCCCCTGGCGCCACGAACGCTGGTTCTGGCCGCGCTGGGAAATCTACTTCTCCGATTACGGCGCGCTGCTGAGCGTGCTCGTGCTGCTGTTGCCGTTCGCGGTGCTGCGCTATCGCACGATGCTCGACGCGCGGCAACGCGAACGCTTTCTCACCTCGATGGCCGCATTGCTCGCGTTCGCGCTGATGCTGCCGATCCGGATCCGTCCGCTCGGATTCTTCAGCGGCTTCCCGCGCTACTTCTGTTTCATCGCCATCTTCGTGCTCGCCTGGACCGTCGCGCCGGTCGTGCGCGAGCTCGCCTCGCGGGGAAAAGAGAGGCTCGTGCATCTCGTGCTGACGACGTCGGTGATCCTGCTCTGCAGCAACGGCGCGGTGTACACGTGGAACGATCGTTTCCAGCCGCTGAGCTACGTGCTCGCCGTCGCCGAGAAGCCGACGCGCATGCCGTTTTTCGCGAACTATCGCGCCGCGCTCGTGGCTGACCTGGTGGCGCCACCCGACGCGACCATGGCCATTCACGCCGGCTTCGATTCATGGATCTATCCCGCTTACGGCGCGCAGCTTCGTCGCCGGGTGACGTTCGTCCATCCGGGACAGCCGATCGCGAACGACGTCGACTTCGTACTGATCGATCGCGCGTGGAACCAGATCTGGGGACATCCGCAGTTCCGGCACATGGGGCAGTACCAGCAATACCTCTCGAAGGGGCACGTCACCGCGGAAGACCAGGCCGTGCTGCGCGAGCTGCAGGCGCATCCCGACGAGTGGGAGCAGCTGTTCTATCTCGAAGAGCGCAATCAGGCGGTCTTCAGACGCCGGAATCCGGCACCGCGATCGCCACGAGCTGACGTCCCCATCGACGGCTCTTCGCATTGAGGTAGAAGAAGCCGTTCAACACGCGAAACGCGAACGCGGCCGGTGCGCTGAAGTTCTCGTCCGTGCATCCGCTCGGCACGCCGCTGACCATTCCGACGGCCACGCGAAAGAGCGTGTGAAACGGAAAGCCCCACAGGTACGAGCGGCGTACGCGAAAGCCATCGCCTTCGAGCAGCGTCTGCATCCGATCGAGTGTGTAGTGCCGCAGGTGGCCGATGGCGCGATCGATGGCGGTGATCGTTCCGACCGGCACGGTCACGATGAACGCACCACCCGGTTTGAGCAGCGCACGCGCGAGGCGCACCGCGCGCTCCGGATTCTCGAGATGCTCGATCACTTCGCTGCACAGCACGACGTCCGCCTGCTGCTGCAACGCACCGGCAGAGGCGTCCCCGCCGCTGAGATCGGCCTGATGAAACTCGGCGTCCGGCACCGCCTGTCGCGCGAGCTCCAGCGCGCGCGTATCGACGTCGAAGCCGATCAGCTTTGCATGCGGCGATGCGGCACGCATGCGGGAGAGCAGGCGGCCGCTCCCGCAACCGAGGTCGATGATGGTCGGGGAGGAGGAGAGATCGGAGACGCGCGCCGCTTCTTCGACGATCAGACGCCAACGGTGCCGCTGCGCGGGATTGAGCTCGTTCGCACGCGAGAGCTCTCCCCACATCAGCTCCGTCGATTCACTCACTTCTTCCTCGCGGAGCGAATCTGATCCTCGGAACGACCCATGAGGTAGCGGCGATAGAGCTGCGACACGCGCTTGTAGAAGATGAACAGACAGTTCTCGCCGCCGATGCGGAACGGCCGCACGTTGTGCGTCATGCCGACGCGATCCTGATACGGGATGTGCAGTTCGGCGAAGCGGTGCTTCAGTTTGTACATCGCCTCGAGCTTGATCTCGGCGCTGAAGTTCCAGCCGTTCGTCATCAGGCGCAACTCATCGAGCACCGGCTTGCGAAAGACCCACATGCCGGAAAGCAGATCGCGAAACCAGTGCAGATGAACGACGCTGCCGTACGCGCTGATGGCGCGGTTGCCGATGATGTTGAGCGTCTCCATGCTGCCCCAGCGATCGAGCGGGAAACGGGTGCAGGAGACGAAATCGAGACCGCGCTCGTCCATCGTCCGGATGATCTCCGGCGCCATCTCGACGGGGTACGTGCCGTCCGCGTCGCCGGTGACGATCATGTCGCCTTTCGCTTCGAGAAAACCGGTCTTGTACGCGAGGCCGTAGCCGCGCACGAGCTGCGGAATCACGCGCGCGCCCTGCTCGCTGGCGTTCAGTTGCGTGCGGTCGGAAGAGCCGCCGTCGACGACGATGATCTCGTCGTACAGATTGCCGGCGCGCTGAATGGTCGCCACGACGCCTTCCTCTTCGTTCAAGCTGGGGATGACGAGCGTGACGCTCTTCTCACGGATCACGCGGCGGAGTATACCAACCGCGTTTCCGCCACTTTGCGCGACTAAACTGTGGCGCGAATGTCCGTCAGTTTTCTCGCCACGGCCGCCTGGGGCCTCATCGTTCTCTTCGCATTCATCGGCTGGGGCGGCGCGCTCGCGGCACTCCTCTTTCGCACGCGCGCCGTGGACGCCGGCCTGCGCGCCGTGTGGGGCATTTCCCTCGCGCTGTTCCTCGGCGGACTCGCCTGCGCACTGCACATCGCCACGTTCACGATCTACGCGTACCTCATCATCGGAGTCGTACTGGCGATCGCATTCTTCGTCCGTGACCGCGCCGCGTTGCGGCCCGATTTCCAGACGCTCGGCATGCGGTGGCGCAACCATCCCGGGACGTCGCTGCTGCTCGTGCTCTGCGTCGTCGCGGTGTCGATTCAATATCTCGCGTCGATCTGGAACATCGAGTTCAATCCGAACGACGACTTCGTCGCCTACTTCGCGTTCGCGAAGCAGATCCTGCAGCAGGGCACGCTCTTCGATCCGTTCAGCACGCGCCGGGCGATGTCGTTCGGCGGCCAGTCCTTCCTGCACGCACTCGTCCTCGCCGGCGTGCCGAGCTTTCGCCTGCACCTTTTCGATCAGGGCCTCTGTCTGATCGTGGCCGCGCTGCTGCTGCGCGGCGATCGCCGTGAACCGCGCTGGCCGTGGCTGGTCGCGTTTCTCGTGCTCGTCACCCTGCCGGACATTCGCGTGAACACCTATCCGCAGATGGCCGGAACCGTACTGTTTTACGGCGCCTATCGCACGCTGCGTTTCGCGGAAGAGGATCGTCCGCTCGCCAACGCGGCCATCATCGCACTCGTCGCCGGCGCGGCCTGCACGCTGCGCTCGAACTTCATCGCCGTGGCCGTGCCGATGCTGGCCATCAGCTACGCGCTGCTGTTTTTCAACGGCAGTCGCGCGCGCGTGCTTCGTGAGGCCGCCTGCACCGCCGCGTTCGGCTTCCTCTTTCTTCTGCCGTGGATGCTGCTGTCGTATCAGTCGTCGGGAACGCCGCTGTTTCCGCTGATTCAGGGGAACTTCAACAACGCGTTTCCGATGCTGCAGGCGCCGTCGAACTGGCAGCAGCAGGTACGCGATTTCATCGGCACGCTGCGCGGCAACCGCCTGCTCGCGCCGTTTCCGATTCTCTTTCTCGCCGGCCTGCTCTTCCCGGATCCGCATCCGCGCAAGCCGCTGCGCAGCCTTCTGCTCGCCAGCCTCGTCGGCTGGATCGCGCTCGTGCACACGCTCGCCAGCGACATCCCCAGCTTCGCGCGTTACGTCGAAGGCTTCATGGTCGCGAGCGGGCTGGCGGTGATCACGAGCATCACGCTGCCGACGAACATCGTTCGACGCGCGCTCGCGTACGCCGCGATCGCCGCCGCCGCGCTGCAGCTCGGACTGGTCGGCTTCGATGCGATCGACACGTACGCCAACCTCGTGCGCAAACTGCGCATCGTGGCGCCGCTGGAAATCCGCGCGTTCGCCGCCACTCCGGTCGCTGAACACTACCGCGCGTTACAGGCACGCGTGCCCGAAGGGAAAGCGATGCTCGTGCAGGTCGACCATCCGTTCCTCTTCGATTTCAAACGCAATCCGATCTACAACACCGACACCGCCGCGGCCGTCAGTCCGCATCGCGGATTCCCTTATTTCCAAGGGCCCGCCGCGGTCGGCACCTACCTGCGCGCGCAGTCGATCGACCATCTCGCGTTCGTGAAACCCGATCGCGCACGGGCGCTGTTCAATCGCGCCGTGTGGGAGCGCCAGAAAATCGAACCGCATTTTCTCTGGCGCGCGCAGGCTCCGTACTATCTCGACATCTTCGACAACTTCGAAGCGCTCTCACGCTCGCATGCGAAGACGTATGAGGATGACTTTCTGGTGCTTGTCGATTTGTCGCGGTGAGGGTTCTCGGCGGCGGAGCGCGTGTCGCCTGTTGGAGGAGGTCCCTCGACTTCGCTTCGCTCCGCTCGGGATGACACAGCAGCGCGTCGCGGTGATGTTCTACGTCAGCAGCAGCGTCTCCGCTTCGGGCGTGAACGTTCGTACCAGTGAATGCGAGGCCATGCCGCGGATGTGCTCCACCGTTGCGGGGCCGAACACGCGGTCGATGAGCGCGAGGTACTCGGGGTTCGCGAAGTAGCGATCGAAGGCCGCATCGCGGAACCGCAGCACCTCGGCGGCGGTCACATGCTTCGTCGGCAGCGGCGACGCGTCGACCGAATGCTGCGAGAAACCGCTCCAGCTCTTCGGCAGCGGCCACCCGCGTTCCACCGCGGTCGCGTAGAGCGGAGAGCCGGGATACGCCATCGTCGAATAGAAATTCGCGAACTCGCAATTCAGCTCGATGGCCAGCTGCAGCGTCTTCTCCATCGATTCCATGCTGTCTTCCGGCAACCCGAAGATGTAGTTGCCGATGACGTAGATGCCGGCGTTGCGGACCTTTTCGAGCGTGTCGAAGATCTCGCTCTGCTCGAAGCCCTTGTCGACGTCATCGCGCACCGTCTCGTCGGCCGACTCGATTCCGAACGCGAGCCAGCGGAAGCCGGCGCGGCGCAGCTTGTCGAGCATCCGGTCCTGCACCGTGTCGACGCGCGCGTAGGCCCAGATGTTCAGGTCATAGCCGCGCTCGATGATGCCGTCGCAGATCGATTCGACGTGCCGCGGATTGAGCACGAACATTTCGTCCGCGACTTTGATGTTGCGCACGCCGTATTTCGTGACCAGCGTCTCGATCTGCTCGAGCACCGCTTTCGCGCTCCACATGCGATAGCTGTTCACCGGCTTGCCGCTGGCCGAGCTTTTCTCCCCGGTGCGGAACGGCGCCTGGATGCAGCAGAACGTGCAGTGATACGGGCAGCCGAGGGTCGTGTAGATCGCCGCGTACGGCTCGCGCTCGAGATGACCGAAGCAGTGCCAGTTGTGCGCGCGGTAACGTTCCATCGGCAGGAGGTCCCACGCCAGACCGGGCATCTCGGTTTCGAGATGCATGAGCAGCGGCGCGGATGCGGTGATGCGAATCGCGCCCTCGGCGTCGCGATACCCGAGTCCGCGCACCTGATCGAGTCGCGGATTCGAAGACGACAACGCCTCGACCAGATCGACCATCGTGTGCAGCCCTTCGCCGGTGGCGATGTAATCGACGCTCTCTTCCGCGAGAGTTCGTTGCGGCAGAGACGCCACGTGGCCGCCGACGAGCATCGTCGGCTGTTCGGGGTCGCGCTGTTTGATCGCCGCGGCGATCGCGCCGGCGGCCGGCATGTTCTGCGTCGACGCCGACGGCTGATGTCCGTAGACGACGATCGCCGCGAGCAGCGGTTTGATCTCCGCGACGCGCTCGGCAACCTGCGCCGGCGTCAGCCGCTCCGCCTCCGCGTCGAGAATGCCCACGCTCTTCCCCTTGCCGCGTACGAACGAGGCCATCATCCCGGCCCAGACCGGCGGTTCGACCGCGGCGAGCTCGTTGCCGAGAGATTGATAAACCTGCGTCCGGCTGCCGGGGTTGATCAGAAGAACGTCGAGCGAGTTGGCCATGGAGACACCGATCGTTACACGAGTGAGTTGAGAAGCGCGCAGAGCTGATCGATATTCTCGCTCTCGAGCCCCGGATAGTTGCCGATGTAGAAACCGAAGAAGTGCACGTGATCGACGACCGGGAACTGCTTCGGATCGAGATTCAGATGCTTCAGATACGGCTGGCGCACCTGATTGCCGCCGCCGGAGGTGCCGCGCCGGAATTCGACGCGCGCCGCGCGCAGCGCGTTCACGACGCGATCGCGCAGCGCTTCATCCGGCTTCTGCAGCACGAGCGTGAACGCGTAGTTGCAGCTGCCGTCGGTCGCGAAATCGGTCTGGTATGCCGTCGAGTCGAGCTGCGAGAGGAAGCGCGTGAGATTCGCACGGCGCAGCTCGTTCGCCGCGTCGAGACGCTTGAGCTGCGAGCGTCCCATCGCCGCCTGAATCTCCGTCCCGCGATTGTTGAACCCGGGATACGCGAAGATGAAGTCGGGATTGAGGTCGGGGTTTTGGTCGGTGTACTGCTTGCGCAGCGCCGCGTTCTTCGACTCGCGCACCATCCCGTGCGCGCGGAACATGCGGCAGGTCTCGTAGAACTCCGCGTCGTCGGTCGAGATCATCCCGCCTTCGACGGTGCTCATGTGATGCGCGTAGTAAAACGAGAAATTCGAAGCCAGCCCGAACGTGCCGAGCTTGCGCCCTTCGAACGTCGCGCCGTGCGATTCGCAGGTGTCTTCGATGAGCGCGATGCCACGGCGATCGAGCTCGTCGAGCAGCTCGCGCGTGAGCGCGTTGTAGCCGAGGATGTGCACGAGGAGCACGGCCCGCGTGCGCGGCGTCAGTTGGTCGATCACCTGCCGCGGATCCATTCCGAGGGTGCGCCGGTCGATGTCGACGAAGACCGGATCGAAGCGCGCCATCAGCACGGCCGCGACGTCCGAGACCCAGCCGAGCGTCGGCACGATCACCTCGCCGTCGCCGTGCAGCGCGCGAATCGCGGCCATGGTGATGAAGTTTGCCGACGAGCCGGAGTTCACGAACACGCTGTGCTTCGTGCCCAGCCACCGCGACCACTCCTCCTCGAACTGCTCGACCTCGCGCGATTGCGTGAGAATCGGATCTTCGCGCTTCAGAATCTCGATCGCGGCGTCGAGATCGTCGCGCGAAAAGTTGTCCCGCATCAGCGGCCAGTCGAGATCGATCATCAAAATGGTCCTCGGAATTCGATCTCTTTCAGATCGGCACGCTCGTCCGGCATCCACCCTCGCGCCTGGCCGCTCACGAGGTCGTAAACCGCGGAGGCGATGGTCTGTCCGTTCGGGTAGAAATGCTCTTCGAGCGACGGCGTCGGCGGGCAGGTCGTGGCGGCGAAGCCGAGCCGCAACACGCGAATGGGCTGAATCGCGCCGATCGTTTCGATCACGCGGGCGACGATCTCCGCTCCCGCACCGCACGACGTCCAACCGTTGTCGACCACGCAGAGCGCGCCGGTCTTCTTCACCGATTCGACGATCGTGTCGATGTCCAGCGGCGCGAGCCAGATCGGATCGATGATCTCTGCCTTCACGCCGACGCTTTCGAGATAGCGCGCCGCGCGCACCGATTCGACGAGCGCCTGCGAGATGCCGACGATGGTGACGTCGCTCCCCTCTTCGAGCACGCGCGCGCGTCCCGGCTCGACGACGTAACTCTCTTCCGGCACCGGTCCTTTTTGAAAATGCAGAAAGCGATGCTCGACGTACATCACCGGATTGTCATCGCGAATCGCGGCGATGAGCGTCCCCTTCGCGTCGTGCGGATTCGTCGGGGCAACGACCTTCATCCCCGGCACATGCATGAAATACGAGTAGAGACCCTGCGAATGCTGCGCGCCCTGCCCCCAGCTGCGGCCGATCATCGAGCGCACGACGAGCGGCACGCGCACCTGCGCGCCGTACATGTAGTGGGCCTTCGCGGCGATGTTGATCAACTGGTTCATGCACAACAGCAGGAAATCCATGCGGATGTGCACGTGAATCGGCCGCAGTCCGGCCATGGCCATGCCGATCGCGGCGCCGGTCATCGCATCCTCGGAGAGCGGCGTGCCGAAGACGCGCTCGGCGCCGTACTTCTCGAGCAGACCGCGCGTCGTTCCCTGAATCGCTTTCGGATCGTCGACGTCGAGCCCGAAGAGGATCACCGCTTCATCGCGCGCCATCTCGAGGTCGGTGGCCTCACGAATGGCATCGACGTACGAGATCGTTCGCGTGATCGCGCTCATCGTCGCGCCTCGGCGAAGACGTTCTTCATCAACTCTTCCTTCCCCGGGAACGGGCTCTCTTCCGCGAACGCAAATGCTTCCGCGATCTCTTTTTCCACGTCGTCGATGATGCGCTGCCGCTCCGCTGCATCGAGCGCGTCGCCGGCGATCCTCACGGCATCGCGTGCGTACCACGGCTCGGCTTCATCGCGTGTGCGATAGCCGAGGTGAAAGTCGTCGCCGGGACCGACATGCTCTTTCCAGCGATACGTCACGCACTCGAGAAACCGCGGTCCCTCGCCACGACGCACCGCCGCCACCGCTGCTTCCGCACGCGTCAGCAACGCGGCGAGATCATCCTCGACGACTTCCGACGGGATGCCGCGCACTCTCGCGCGCTCGGCGATGTTCGACACGAAATGACGCTGGCTCTGATGCGTGTGAATCGCGTACGAGTTGTTCTCACACACGAAGAGAATCGGCAGACGCTTCAGCGCCGCGAAGTTGAGACTCTCGTCGAATACGCCTTCGTCCGTCGCACCGTCGCCGAAGAAACAGACCACGATGCGATCCTCGCGACGCACCTTCATCGCGTACGCGTAACCGATCGCGTGCGGGATAGTCGTGCCGACGACCGCAGACGCGCCCATCACGCCGTGCGCGACGTCGACCAGATGCATCGATCCCCCCTTGCCCTGCGCACTGCCGGTCGCCTTGCCGTACAGCTCCGCGATCATCGCGCGAAGATCGCCGCCCTTCGCGAGATAGCCCGCGTGGCTGCGATACGAGAGAAAGACGATGTCGTCCGCGCGCAGCGGTTTGCAGACGGCGACGGAGATCGCCTCCTGCCCGATCGAAAGATGGACGGGACTCTTGATGCGATCGGTGGGATAGACGCGCGCGACCTCTTCCTCGACGCGGCGGATTCGATACAGATCGCGAAAAATGTCAGGAGAGAACGAAGACGATGACTGTGAATGCTGCATTCAAATCTCGACCTTCAGGTCGCGGAACGGATTGATCGTTTGATGCGCGCGCGCGCGCTCGGCGTCCGCGTAGTCTTCCTCGGCGTCGAAGAAGATGATCTGGCTGCCGGAGAAATCGAAGCGGAACGGCACATGGATGTAGCGCGAGAGCGTTTCGCGAACGGCGTCCTGGCGATCGAGCGGAACGTACAGCAGCAGAAAGCCGCCACCGCCCGCGCCGGTGATCTTGCCGCCGACCGCACCCGCTTTGCGCGCGGCCGCGTACATCTCGTCGATCTCCGGATTCGAAACGAGCGCGCCGAGGCTGCGCTTCGCTTCCCACCCTTCATGCAGCAACTCGCCGAACGCGACCAGATCGGAATCGCTCGCGAGAATCGAGATCCCTTCTTCGACGAGATCGCGCGCGATGCGCAGCTGCCGCTTCTTTTCCTCGAGACTGTTCACATACGTCGAGGCGACGTCCGAAGACATGCGCCGCACGCCGGTGTAGAACAGCATCATCGACGCGTTGAGCTCCGCCAACCGCGTGCGGCCGACCGTGATCGGCGTGACCGTGAACTCGCCGTTCGGACGGAACGTGATCTGGTTGAAGCCGCCGTACGCCGCCGAGATCTGATCCTGCGAGCCGACCGCCTCGCGAATCAATTCCTGCTCGATGTGGATGCTCTGCATCGCGAGCTGATGCTTGCCCGGCATCTTTCCCTGCAGCGCATACAACGCGTGCAGCAGTCCGACGGTGAACGCCGAGCTCGAGCCCATGCCGCTGCCGGCCGGAAGATCGCCGTCGTGATGGATCTCGACGCCGCGCTGCAGATCGAGAAAGCGCAGCGTCTCGCGGACCGCCGGATGCGCCACCTCATCGATCGTGTGACACGCCTCGATCTTCGAATACACCACGCGAATGCGATGCTCGAAAAACGGCGGCAGGTAGCGGACCGTGAGGTAGCAGTACTTGTTGATCGTCGTCGAGAGCACCGTGCCGCCGTGGTTGCGAAACCACGCCGGATAGTCGGTGCCACCGCCGAAGAACGAGAGACGAAACGGGGTGCGGCTGACGATCATGGCTGCTGTCCACCTTCGCGAAAGAGCGCGTTCTCGACCATCGCGCAGAGAAGATGCTCGATGGCCAGGTGAGACTCCTGGATGTGTTGGGTGTCGGTCGACGGCACGGAGATGGACACGTCGGCCATTGTGGACAAACTTCCGGTCGCGCCGGTGAGCGCGATCACGTGCAGACCGAGCTCTTTCGCCGCGCGAACGCCGGCCAGCACGTTGCGCGAATTGCCGCTGGTGCTGATCGCCAGCAGCACGTCGCCCGCGCGTCCATGCGCGCGGATCTGCCGCTCGAAGATCCCGTCGTAACCGCAGTCGTTCGCGAACGCCGTGAGAAACGACGTGTCGGTGGTAAGGGCGATCGCGGCGAGCGGCGCGCGATCGAGATCGGGAGCGAAGCGGCTGACGAGCTCGGTGGCCATGTGCTGGCAGTCCGCCGCGCTGCCGCCGTTGCCGCAGAGCAGCAACTTGCCGCCCTTGCGATAACTCGCGATCAGCACGCCGGCGGCGCGCGCGATTGCATCGCCGCAGCGTTCGCCGGTGTTGCGCAAAACTCCCGCGGAGGCTTCGAAATACGTGCGGATGGCGTCAGTCATTGTGGGTCGTGCGCTGCAGAATCCAGTCGGCCGCATCGACGACGCTGGCGGCCACGAAATCGGCTCGAGGACCGACCTCGCGTTCGATCGAGCTACCGTAGCCCGTTCGCACGAGGATCGTTTTCACACCCGCATTTCTTCCGCAGTCGATATCGGACTCGTTGTCGCCGATTATAAACGACGCCTTCAGGTCGATCTGATGCTCGCGCGCGGCGGTCTCGAGCATCGCCGGCTTCGGTTTTCGGCAGAGGCAATCGTCGGCCGGCGCATGCGGACAGAAGTAGATCGCATCGATCGTCGCACCGTCTTTCGCAAGCAGCTCGCGCAGCCGCTCATGCACCGACTCGACGTCGGCGATCCCGTAATAGCCGCGCCCGACGCCCGCCTGATTCGTGATCACCGCGATACCAAATCCCGCCTCGCGCAGCCTCCGCATCGCGACGCCTGCGCGGTCGATGAGCTCGACCGCATCGGGATCGTACAGATAGTTCTTCTCGACGATGAGCGTGCCGTCGCGATCGAAGAAGACGAACGGCTTCATCGGAAAAATGCTTCGGCGCTGGCGAAGCTCTCCGGCGTGCCGATGTCGATGAAGCGTCCTGCCGCACGTGCGGCGCGCATGCGGCCTCCCGCAGCAAGCTGGGGAAAGAGCTCGCGCTCGATCGAGTAGCTCCCGCTCGCGGGCAGCACCGCGCGGGGAAGGATGTAGATGCCGGCGCTGATCCAGTTCGGCTCGCTGCGTCCTGTTTTTTCGAGATACGCCTCGATGCGATCGCCGTTCAGCTGCAACGTTCCATAGCGACTCGCGTCGTCGACGTGAATCGCCGTGAGCCACGCATCCTTCGGCGCGGCACTCGCTGCATCGGCGATCGCTGGCAGATCGACATCGCAGAACGAGTCGCCGTTGAAGATCCACGCGCGTTCGCCTGCGATCCTGCCGAACGCCTGCGAGATCGCGCCACCGGTGCCGAGGGGCTCGAGCTCGCGTGAAAACGCGATTGTCATGGGGCCGCGCCAGTCGCCGGCGATTGATTCGACGAGCTCGGCGGCATAGCCGGTCGCGAGCACGATCGACGTGATCCCCTGCGCGGCGAGGCGGTCGAACAGCAGATGCAGAAACGGACGGCCGCCGATCGGCGCGAGCACCTTCGGCGTGTCCGGCAGCACGCTGCGCAATCGCGTCCCCTCTCCGCCCGCGAGCACGATCGCCTCGTTGGGGCTGAGCGTCATGCGTTCGCCATCGGGCCGTGCGGTGTCATCCGGAACGCGACCAGGAGCGCGCGGATCCCTTCGTCGAGACTCCGCTCCGCCACGAATCCGGTACGGCCGATCTTCTCGTTCGACACGATGTAGTTGCGCCGATCCGGATCCTTCCCCACCTCGGCCTCATGAATGTAGAGCGACGGCACATGCGTCTTGATGCGATCGGCGAGCTCGCGCTTCGACAGATTCGCGTCCTCGAGGCCGACGTTGTACGCCTCTCCCTGCATCGTCTCCCAGTTGTCGATGACGTGCAGAAACGCGCGCGCGACATCCTGGATGTGCAGGTAGTTGCGTTTGAAATGCGGCTCGTACAGCACGAGCACGCGATCCTTCAGCGCGCGGAACGTGAAGTCGTTGACGAGCAGATCGAGACGCATGCGCGGCGAGACGCCGAACACCGTCGCCAGGCGCAACGTGACGGCGTTGCCGGCCTCGAGCAGCAGTCGCTCCGCTTCGACTTTGCTGCGGCCATACAGCGACACCGGCTCGAGCGGCGTCTCCTCGGTGCAGAACATGTCGCCCGACTTCGTGCCGTATCCGCTGTTCGTGCATGGGTAGATCACCGGCTGCTGCTTGCTGCGCAGCCGATCGAGCAGGGCGATCGCGTCGTAATTCGTCGTCTGCGCCGTGACCGGATCGCGATCACACGCCGGCATGCCGACGATCGCCGCAAGCGGCACCAGGACGTCGTGCGATGCGATGAGCGGCCGCATGACGGCCTCATCGCGCACGTCGCCGAACACGAAATCGAAACCCGGAACGCCGCAGTACTGATAGAGGCCATGCACGCCGTGCAGCAGGCGGTCGACGACCGTGACCGAATGCCCTGCCTGAAGAAACTGGCCGGTGAGAACCGACCCGATGTAACCGGCGCCGCCGGTGACGAGGATACGCATGGCGCGTAGTGTAGTAGAGGGTCCGGCGAAGCGGCGCGCGAGCTCATCCGTCCCGCGGACGCTTCGCTTGGTAGACTGCGCGGCGAAGATGAAAACCACGCTCCTCGTGCCCACCCTCAACGAGATCGACGGAATGCGCGTGATCATGCCGCAGATCCAGCCGGGGTGGGTCGACCAAATCCTGATCCTCGACGGCGGCTCCACCGACGGCACGATCGAATACGCCCGCGAACAAGGCTACGACGTCGTCATTCAGGAAAAGCGCGGCCTCATCAATGCCTATCGCCAGGTGCGACCGCACATCAAAGGCGACGTCGTCATCACGTTCAGCCCCGACGGAAACTCCGTCACCGAGCACATCCCGCAACTCAACGAGATGATGCAGCAGGGCTATGACATGGTCATTGTCTCCCGCTACCTCGGCGGTGCGAAGAGCGACGACGACACGTTCATGACCCGCATGGGCAACTGGGTCTTCACCACGCTGATCAACGTGCTGATGGGCGGCCATTACACCGACGCGATGGTCATCTACCGCGCATACAAGACCAGGCTCATCGACGAGCTCGGCCTCATGACCGACGAGCCTCTTTCGGTGGAGCGCAAATTCAGCCACATGATCAGCTGGGAACCGCTCCTCTCGATGCGCGCCGCCAAACGCAAGCTTCGCATCGGCGAGATTCCGGGCGACGAGCCGCCGAGGATCGGTGGCGCCGGCAAGTGCAACCACTACACGTGGGGCGCCGTCTACCTGCTGGAAATGGGTCAGGAGTTTTTGAGGCGGTTGGTCGGCAGATGACCGCGGCCGGACGAATCGTCCTCCTCGCGCTGATCCTCTTTTTCATCCCCGCATTTTCCGACCGCGTCGTCCCTTCGCACGATGCACTGCAGGTCTATACCGCCTATTGGACCTACATCTCCGGGCTCATCACCGAAGGGCGCCTTCCCGAGTGGATTCCGTACAGCCGGTATGGCACTCCCGCCGGGCCGGTGTTCATGTACGTCACTCCAGTGGCGTATGTGACCGGCGCCCTCGGCGCAATCGCTCACAAATCGCGCGGACCTTTCGATACGCTGTTCCTCTTCAAGATCACGGTAGCGCTCGAATATCTCTTATTCGCCGCCGGTGTACTGCGCCTCGGAACGCTGCTCTACACCTCGCAATGGACGCGCGCCGTCGTCGCCGTTCTGGCGATCTTCAGCTCGCCCTGGATTCTCAGTCTCGACGGCAATTTCCACGCCTTCTATCTGACTCCGTGGATTCTCGCGGAACTGACCCTCGCCTTGCAGACCGCACGTCCACGACATCTCGGCTACGCCGCATTGATCGCCGTATTTTCGTGCGTCGGTAACGTCCCGTATTACCCCCCTTTCCTCTTGCTGCAGCTCTTTGTCTTTTCGCTCCCTCTGTTGTGGGCGTGGCGCGCGAATCTCAAAGCGTTGCTGCTGAACGGGGAAGCAGCTCTCTGGATGACCCTCGCCATCGCGATGGCGGGCATTCATTTCGGCGCTCTGATCAAAGGGATGCAGGGGCTTGCGATTTTCTCGGCAGGCCGCGATCCCGTCACGAATCGCGTCCCGCTGGGCGTGTTTCTCACCTACGCCGGAAACACCAGGCCCGTTCAACTCCTCTTTGAACTGCTTCAGGGACGCTGCACCAACGGGGACAACACGTTCTACATGGGCCTGGCAACGCTGGGCCTTTTTCCCTTGAGCTTTCTTGCGCGCCCAACACCGTTGTTGCGCGCGCTCCAGACACTGGCGATTTTCATCCTGCTGTTTTCCACCGGCGGCATCGTCGCCAGCGCCGCGTACTACTTTCCCGGGATGGCGTTCTATCGCCACGTCGCGATCGTCTTCGGCCTTTTCCGTCTTCTCGCATTTCTCTGTGCCGGCTATCTGCTCGATCAATTCCTCATGAAAGCCGATCCATTCAGCGATTGGCGCGCACGAGTGTCGAGTGCGGCAAAACATTCGCTCTTGTGGATTGCCGTATTCGTGGCCGCCGTCGATCTGCTCCGCGGGCAACTGTTCGGCGAGGATCTCCGCCTCGTCCTGATGTACTACATCCCGGAATTCGATGTCGCGTACTTGCGCCTCTTTGCGTACCTCGCGGTGCTTTTTCTCGCGGGACGTCCGAGAACGCGCCGATTGTGGCCGGCATTGTTGATGGGCGCACTCGTATTCGACCTCATGTCGTTCTGGGCCGCGGGCTGGTTGCGCTGGCCACGTCTCAATGAAGCGCAGGCCGCCACAATGGCGCGGCTCACGCCGGCGCGCACGCTCTCCGATCCAGGGGCGCGTTTTACAGAAGCGGAGGCGCGCACGCGTGCGCCACTGTTCCGCTTCGTCAGCACGACCGAGCCGCTGCACCTGCTGACATCGGCCATCTACGTGCACACCTACTTCTGGACCGGCGAGGATCCCTGTGTTCCGAAAGGCCGCACCGATTTCCTCTCGATGCCGGTTGCGCGATTCTTCTCCGCGCGCGGCATCCCGTTCACGCCCGACATCGGCACGGAGCGTCGCCTGCTGCAGGATCCGCTCATGGTTCGCGCGCTCGCCTGCGGCCAGCCGCGAATCGAGTCTACCGCCCAGGTGCGGACGTTCGCGCGCGGTTACGATTGGCTGCAGATGACTGTTGAAAACGCACAGTCGCGGCCGGTGCCGCTTGCGATTTCCGAGGGGCTGCACGACGGCTGGCGTGTATCGATCGATGGCGCGCCGGCGCGGCTCTCGCCTGCACACGATGCCTTCCTCGGCGTGCTCCTTCCGCCGGGCCGCCACGACGTGCTGTTTCGTTTTCATCTTCCCGTTGCGGGACCATTGCGCACGGTCGAAGCGTTGCTCTGCGGTATCTCCGCAGTCCTTTTCCTCGCCCTGGCCGTTAGGGTTCTGGTCACTAATTCAAAGAAAGACGCATTCGCATGAGCGCACTCCCTCCCCCTCCAACCACGCTCCCATTTCCGGTCTCGGTCCTGATGCCGGTCTGCAATGAAGCAGATGTCATCGAATCGACCATCACCGAATGGGTGAACGATGTCTTCGCCTACCTGCCGCCCGGTTCGGAGTTTCTGATCGACGAAGCGGCGAGCACCGATGGAACGCGAGAGATCCTTGCGCGCCTCTGCGAAAAATACGACTTCCTCCACGTCACCAATCGCGACGTCAAAGATGGATTCGGCGCGGCCGCGAAACGCCTCTATGAAGCCGCGAGCTGCCCGCTCGTGTTCTTCACCGATTCCGATGGGCAGTATGTCGCGGCCGAGTTCTGGAAGCTCGCACCGCACGCGGCGCGATTCGATCTCGTGCACGGGGCGAAAGTGGGGCGGCAAGACACGTTCGCCCGCAAGGTCGCATCCGCGATCTTCAATCGCATCGCCCGATTCGTTTTTGACGTCCATTACACGGACATCAATTCCGCATTTCGCCTCGGACGGCGCGACGTCATTCTGTCGATCCTGCCGAGCACCAGAGTAATGCCGACACTCGTCAATGCGGAAATGCTCCTGCGCATGGAGCTCGGCAACTATGCCATCAAGCAGATTCGCGTCAGACATCGGCCACGTCGCTTCGGCGTGAGCCGCGGGCTCCCGCCGCTAGGATTCCTGCGCGAGGCGCTTCGCGCCTATCGCGGGTTGCTGGAGCTCAAACGCGAGTTCAAGGCCTGACGGCCTTGCCCGCGCGGGCTAGGAACAATGGCTCCAGCCACGCCATCAATTCGCGCAGCCCGTCCGCCAGTGGCGTCTGACGACGATCCGGGACCAGTTGCGTCAATCGCTCGACGTTGAGCTGTTTCGTACGCGCCCCGACGTATCGCGCCGTGTCGTATTGAATGATTCCCGGATTGACACCGACGACTTCGCAGAGGAGCTCGGCAAACTCGCGGATCGTGTGATC
The DNA here is from genome assembly GCA_036261885.1 of Thermoanaerobaculia bacterium. GTDB lineage: Bacteria > Acidobacteriota > Thermoanaerobaculia > Gp7-AA8 > Gp7-AA8 > QHVT01. The sequence goes on from DATAJY010000018.1 coordinate 136,946, forward strand.
GCGACCTTCGCCGATATTCACGACCTCGTTCTTCGTCAGGGTCTCGAGGCGCAGCAGCGTATCGACGAAATCATCGATATAGACCAGTTCGCGCCGCTGTTCCCCATCGCCCCAAAGCACAATCGGTGTTCCGTGGTGCTTGCCGGCCAGAATCTTCCACGCCAGATCGAAGATGAAATGCATCTGCTTGGTGCCGACGTGGTACCCCGTACCGTACAGCGTCGACGGCACCGCCGTCAGCCAGGTGAGTCCGAACTGCCGCTCGAGGCTCTGCTGCCCAACGAGCAGCATCCGCTTCGTCATCGCGTACGTGTAGAGATCCGCAATGGGCGTCCCCTCGAGATACTGCGGCTCGCGCAGATCGCTGCCCTCTTCATACGCGCAGCTCGTTCCCATCGAAACCAGCAGTGCCTGCGGCTGCGAATCGGCCCAGAAGCGCAGCACCGTCGTATTGATCTGCTGATTGCGCAGCCATTGCTCGCCCGGATGCCGCAAACAGAAATCGCCGGCCTGTGTCCACGCGGCGAGGTGATAGATGCGGTCGAAGCGCTCGCGACTCCAGCGATCGAGCGCATTGGCGTTCATCAAATCGGCATCCGCGGAGGACAGCGAGACGACCGTCGCCTCTCGGCGCCGCAACTCGCGCACGAGCGCCTGTCCCAGAAATCCCGAACCGCCGGTGACCAGAGCGTACACGGTCAGATCAACACCGGTGTCGGAATCGGGACGAGCACGCGGCCGCCGTTCGCGCGAAACGAGGCGAGTTTCCCGAGAATCTCGTCTTTGAAGTTCCACGCCAGCAGCAGATAGACGTCCGGCGGCGGTACCGCATCCTGATGACGCACCGGAATTCTCGTCCCCGGATAGTACGTGCCGATTTTGAATTCATTGATCTCGACGGCACACTCGATGTCTTCGTGCGTGAACCCGCAGTAATTGATGATCGTCGAACCTTTCACCGGCGCACCGAGCGCCTGAATGCGTTTGCCTTCGCGACGCAACGCGCGCACCGCATCCACGAGCGTCGTTCGCAAATCATCGACGCGCTCCGCGAATCGGCGGTACACCTCCAGCCCCCCGAACCCTTGCGCATCCTCATGACGCAGAAGCTCCCGAACCGCCGGCGTTTCGGTGACTCGACCTTCGTGCGTGATCCATGCGACGCAACTGCCTCCATGAATCGGGCGCAGGTCCGCATCGGCAATCCGCAAGCCATGACGCGTCAGGAGCTCATTGAACGAACGGATCGTGTAATAGACGAGGTGCTCGTGATAAATCTGATCGAATGCGCAACTCTCGATCATCGTCGGCAGATAGATGAACTCCGCGACGACCCACCCCTCGGGATGCAGGAGTTCTTTAATCCCGGCAAACGCGGAGTGCAGTTCTTCGAGATGAAAAAAGACGCCGGCGCCGTGAATCACCCGCGCCGGTCCGCATTGTTGGCGGATTTCGCGCGCCGTCGGCAGATCGAAGAAGGTATTGAGCGTGCGCAGGCCCTTGCGATGGGAGAGCTCGGCCTGCAGAGTGGCCGATTCGACGTTCAGGACATTGACGCCCCGGTCGCGAAGCGGCACGAGAAAGGTCCCGTCATTGCCGCCGATATCGAGGATGTACTCGTCGGGACCGAACGGAACGCGAGCCAGAATTTCCTGCCCAACCCCTTCGAAATGCGTACGCAGCTGGCGGGTCGTTCCGGACACGTAATTGTGTTCGCGGAACATGATTTCCTTCGGCACGGTGTAGCCGATCTGCGCCATTGTGCAGACCTCGCATACCGATAATACGAGTGGGTAGCGCGCGCTTTCGCGCCCCTCTTCCATGCGGATGAAGTCGTTGCCCCACGGCTGAATGCCGAGGTCGAGGACGGGAACGAGTTTCTCGGAAGAGCAACAACGGCAAGCAGTCACGTCAACAGCGTACCATCCCTCTCGAGGTCCGCCCAAAAAGCGAAACGCCCTCGATATCTCGAGGGCGTTTCATAAATATCCTGGCGGCGTCCTACTTTCCCACGCAGTTGCCCACGCAGTATCATCGGCGATGCAGAGCTTAACTGCCGTGTTCGGAATGGGAACGGGTGTG
>DATAJY010000011.1:0-201522 GCA_036261885.1 Thermoanaerobaculia bacterium
GCCCGATTATCCAGGGCACTTCGAGAAGCGGAAGGTCAGCGCCAATGGGCACATCAAACTCAGAGGCCACCACATCTTCATCGCCCACGCTCTGGCTGGACAGACCATCGGGTTGGAGCCGACCGACGAGCAGCTTTTTGCGGTCCACTTCTACCGTTTCATCATCGGTAAGCTCGACACTGCCCGCAACACGTTCATTTGATTTGACGCCACGGAAAGGGCTGCCGCCCTCCCGATTCCTATTAACAAACTGGAAAGCATCAACCCAAGCATCTCTGGAAAGGAACATCCAAAGCACTCACGGTAGTCGGGGGAGCCACCAACTTCCAGGATCCTCGGCGGAGCGGTTCTCCCGACCACCGCCTACCGAAACTTCACACAGAACGGGTCATCCACTTCGCACTCGGAGAACTCGAACTGAATCGTTGTGTGGGCGATGCGGTATTCGTGGGCGAGCATCGCGGTCACTTCGTCGAGCACGCGAGTGGTGTTGCGAAGCGGGACGTCGCCGACCATGAGGTGCGCGCTCAGTGCGGGACGGGACGGGCCGAGGGCCCAGATGTGGAGGTGATGCACGCCGAGGATGCCGTCGATGCGGCCGAGGCGTTCGATCACTTCGTCGGGGTTGATGCCGGAGGGAACGCCTTCGAGGAGCAGATTCACCGACTCGCGCAGCACGCCGTAGCTGCTCCAGAGAATCAGCACGCCGATGAAGATGGAGACGATCGCGTCCCACTGCGTCGCGCCGGTGAGGCGGATCAGCATGGCCGCGACGATGATCCCGAATGACGAGACCGCGTCGCCGATCATGTGCACGAATGCGCCGCGGATGTTCACGTCGTCGCGGCTTTCGCGATGGAGCGACCAGGCGGTGAGCGCGTTGACGAGCAGCGCGACCGCGGCGGTGATCAGCATCGCGCGTTGATCGACGGCGCGTGGATCGCGCAGGCGTTCGTACGCTTCCATGAACACGAACACCGTGAACGTGACGAGCATGGCCGCGTTGATGAACGCGGCGAGAATGCCGGCGCGCTGGTAGCCGAATGATTTTTCCGGCGTCGGCGCGCGACGCTCGAGGATCACCGCCGCCAGCGCGATCAGGAGCGCCACCGCGTCGGTGAGGTTGTGCAGCGCGTCGCCGATCAGGGCCAGCGAGCCGGCCCACAGACCGACCGCGATCTCGGCGACGACGACGAGCAGATTCGCCGTCGTCGCGATCGTCAGCTTCCGCGAGAGCGTGTGCGAATGCGCGTGGTGATGTCCGTGCGCGAGCGCCATCGCAGGAGAGTCTACTTCCGCGTCGACTTCTCCACCTTCTTCGATTTCGCGGCCACCTGCTCGGCCATCCCGCCGCGCTGTTCCTTCAGCTTCGCCGCAACGCCGGCGTCGGCGGTCGCGATGATCTGCGCCGCGAGGATGCCCGCGTTGCGCGCGCCGCCGATGGCCACGCTCGCCACCGGGATGCCGGGAGGCATCTGCACGATGGCGTAGAGCGCGTCGAGACCGTTGAGCGCGCCGCTGGCGAGCGGAACGCCGATCACCGGCTTGGTCGTGAACGACGCCACGACTCCCGGCAGATGTGCCGCCATTCCGGCGCCGGCGATGAACACCGCCGCGCCATTCGCATCCGCTTCCATGACCGCCGACTTCGCACGCTCGGGGCTGCGATGCGCGGAGGCGACGAGAAATTCATAAGGAACACCGAGCTCGTCGAGCGCGGCGGAGGCACCGGACATGACTTCCGCATCGGAGTCACTGCCCATGATGATGAGGACCCACGGTTTGTCGTTTGCCATAGGGTCGGGGAGTGTATGTGATGCGGACCGCCTCTTTCGAGAGGCTGGCGGAGCGGGCGCGAAGCGCGCTCAGCTCGTCGCGCGCGTTTCGAGCGCGCGATAGCCGATGTCGCGGCGATAGCGCGCCCCTTCGAAGCGCACTTTCGGCGCCGCTTCGTAGGCTTTCGCGAGCGCCTCGCTGAGCGTGGCCGCGCGGGCGCAGACGCTGACGACGCGACCGGCCTGGTTCACGAGCTTGCCGCCCTTCTTCACGACGCCGGCGTGGAAGATCACCACCGACTCGTCGTCAACCGGATCGAAGATCACTTCCTGTCCCTTCGGATGATCGTCGGGATAGCCGTCCACCGCGACGACGATGCAGGCGGCGGCTTCCTTGCGGAAGTTCAGCGCTTTCATGTCGCCGAGGTTGCCGCGCGAAACGCGCAGGCAGACGTCGGCGAGATCGTCGTCGAGCCGCAGCATCTGCACCTGCGTTTCAGGGTCGCCGAAACGGCAGTTGTACTCGAGCACCTTCGGGCCGTTCGGCGTGAGCATCAGACCGGCGTAGAGAACGCCGGTGTACGGACGTCCCTCCGTCGCCATCCCCTGAACGGTGGGGATCATGATGGACTTCATGACGTCCGCGGCGGTTTCGCCGTTCAGCACGACCGCGGGCGAGTGCGCGCCCATGCCGCCGGTGTTCGGACCTTGTTCGCCGTCGAAGGCCTTCTTGTAATCCTTGGCCGGGGCAAGCGGCAGCGACTTCTTCCCGTCGGTGATGACCATGAACGAGACTTCCTCGCCGGTGAGGAACTCTTCGACGAGGATGCGCGTCGCGGCGTTGCCGAAGCGCTTCTCCTCGAACACGACGCGCAGGAAATCTTCCGCTTCGGCTTTGTTCTCCGCGATGACGACGCCTTTGCCGGCCGCGAGGCCATCGACTTTGAGCACGGCCGGATAGCCGATTTCCTTCAGCGCCGACTTTCCTTCGTCGAACGAGTTGACGGTGACCGAGTTCGCGGTCGGGATCCCGTACTTGCGCATGAACTCTTTGGAGAAGACCTTGGAGCCTTCGAGCTCGGCGGCGAGGCGGGTGGGGCCGAAGATCGGCAGGCCGCGCTTCTGGAACTCGTCGACGATGCCGAGAGTGAGAGGAAGCTCGGGACCGACGATGGTCAGGTCCATTTTCAATTTCTCGGCGAAATCGGCGAGCTCGATGATGTCCGCGACGCCGATCTGCACGCAGTCCGCAACCTGGGCGATTCCGGCATTGCCGGGTGCGGCGTAAATCTCGCGGACCAGCGGAGACTGTTTGAGCTTCCAGCAGAGGGCGTGCTCGCGCGCACCCTGACCGACGACGAGGACTCGCATTCGGAGAGGATTGTAACCGGGAGTCGGGGGTCGGGAGTCGGTTGTCGGTTGTCGGGGGACCGCCACGTACCCACGAATGACATCGTGGTGGGGCGGGGGCCTCCCGACAACCGACAACCGACTCCCGATCCCCAACTCCGGGAAGCGCTCACCTCGCCTAGACGTTTCACAAACGGCCCTCGTACAAAGGGCAATGTCCGCGGAACTCCGTCTGATGATTTCGACGACACCCATGGTCGAGCCCGACGATCGCCAGCTCGTGCAGACGATCCGTGGGGGCGACACGGACGCGTTCGAAACGCTCGTCCGCCGGAAGACGTCCAAGGTCTACGCCCTCTGCTATCGGATCATCGGCAACTCTGAAGACGCAAAAGACATCTCCCAGCTCGTGTTTCTCAAGCTCTGGGAGAATCTCGAAAAGTACGATCCGCAGTTCGCGTTCGACACCTGGCTCTATCGCATGGTCACGAACGTCGCCATCGATTTCATGCGCAACAAGCAGTCGCGCGAGAACGCGGTGAACTCGAACCTGCGCCTCGTGAAGACGTCGGCCGAGGCGGAGCAGGGTGTGGTCGTGCAGCGGAAGGAAATCGAGAGCGTGTTCAACGACATCGCGAACGTGCTCTCGCCGAAACAGAAAACGATCTTCGTCATGAATCAGATGGAAGACCTGCCGTCCGCGGAGATCGCGAAGATTCTCGGTTGCCGCGAGTCGACGGTGCGCAATCATCTGTTCAACGCGCGCAAGCTGATGCAGGCGCAGCTCGCCAAGCGCTATCCCGAATACGCCCAGCTCTGGAGGGAAAAATGATCTCGTGTGATTCCTTCCGGAAGCGTTTCCACGCGAACACCGCCGATCCGGCGCTGCTCGAACATCTGCGTGCCTGCGATCGTTGCCTCGATCACGCCGCCTCCGTCGATCCCGACGTCCTGTTCCGTGCCCTCGGCGGCGATGACCTCGTTCCTCCCGGCGGCCTCGATGCCTTCGTCGGGGACGTGATGCAGCAGGTACGCGTGCACGAGGCGCAGACGAAGCTCGAGTCGCGCAACGTCGTCCGCTGGCCGCGCCGTCTGGCCGTGGCGGCGACGCTCGCCGCCGCCATCAGCGGCGCGCTGCTGTTCTCGCGCGGCACCGCCTCCGTACCCGAAACGAAGATCCCGATCGCGGAAGCGCGCGCTCTTGCGCCCGTGCCCGCGGCGAAGCTCACGACGAAGCCGATCGTCGAGTCGTACGAATCAGAGAATGCAACCATCGTCGAAGTGCCCACCGAAGCCTCGGATGACGTGAAAATCGTCATGATCTTCGACGAGAATCTCCCGGCGGATTTATGAAGCGACTTGTGGTGATGTGGTTTTGCCTGCTGCTGGTGTCGGTGAACGCCTTCGCCGACGCCGCGGACATGGGCAAGAGCCTGTCGGTGCGGACGTTCCAGTTCCGGCACAAGCAGGCCGACAAGGCGGCAGCGGCGATCAAGCCGTTCATGAGCGCGGAAGGATCGATGTCGATTCAGCCGGGCGCGAACGCTCTGGTGGTCACCGATGCGCCGGAGAATCTGAAGAAGATCGCCGCGGTGATCGCGCAGTTCGACGCGCCGCCGCAGATGTTTCGTCTGTCGATTCGTCTCGTGGCCGCGGAGCGCGTGGCCGAGGACAAGGCCCGCGTCGATCGGTCGCTCGAGGATGTGGCGGCGAAGCTTTCGCTGCTTCGCTACAACCTCCTCGAAGGTGTCGGAGCGGCTGAAGTTCTGGGGAAAGAAGGCGATCCCGGAGTCGTCGATCTCGGCACGTATCGCGCGAACTTCGCATTCGGCGAATACGATCCCGCCAGCGATTCTCTGAAGCTCAGCGACTTCCGTCTCGCTCGTCACGACGGCGATCAACTCGCGCCGATGATGAAGACGACGTTGAATCTGAAACTCGGCCAGACGGTCATTCTCGGCGCCACGAAGCAGCCCGGCAGCCAGCGCGCGCTGATGATCGTGGTGTCGGCCAAACGATAGGTTTTTCCCGCGGCGCTGGAGCGCCGTTTCTCCTCACTTCTCGCGATGGGCGCGGCGCACACTCACCCGGTGCGCCGCGCCCGCCGGCACGGCCGGCCGCGTTGCTCGCTTCGCTGAGGCACGTGCGGCTGCTTCGTCGGTGCGGTCGTCGTGGATGCGCGAATCCGTTCAGGTCTGCTTCTTTCGTTTCTCCAGAAACTCTTCTACTTCTTCCACGCTCTTCGTGTTGAAGATGTGCTTCGGCGAGAGCCCGGCCTTGCGCGCGACCCAGGTTCCGGTGATCACGGCGTTGTATTCGCCGATCGAATGCGCGTCCGGGTGAATGCCGAACGTGACGCCGCGGTCGAGCGCGTTGCGCAGATGCCGCCAGTCGACGTCGAGGCGGTTGGGGTTGCCGTTGATCTCGATCATCACGCCGCGTTCGGCGGCCTTGTCGAAGATGCGGTCGTAGGCGACGGTGTAGCCGTCGCGCGAGAGGAGCTTGCGGCCGGTGAGATGCCCGAGGAATGTGACGTGCGGATCGTCCATCGCGCGGAGGATGCGCTCGGTCATCGCGTCGCGATCCATGTTGAACTGCGAGTGTACGGACGCGATCACGAAGTCGAATTTCTTCAGGATCTTCGCGCCGTAATCCATCGTGCCGTCGGGCAGGATGTCCGCTTCCGTGCCGCGGAACACGCGCATCGGCGCGACCGCCTTCTCGTCGCGCGCGATCTCCGCGTGCTGCAGTTTCAGTTTCTCTTCATTGAGTCCGCCGGCGTAGTACGCGACCTTCGAATGATCCGAGATGCCGACGTACTCCCACCCGCGCTCGCGCGCGGCGGTGAGCATCTCCAGCATCGTGTTGCGGCCGTCGGAGAACGTCGTGTGCACGTGAAACGTGCCGCGCAGATCGTCGTGGGACACGAGGCGCGGGCGTTTCTTCAGTTTCAGATCGTCGCCGGATTCGCGACGCTCGGGCTCGACGTAGAGGTAGCCCGCTTTCTCGAAGGCGTCTTCCTCGGTTTTCGCTTTCGGGATCCTGCCGAATTCTTCGAGAAACGCCTCGCTGCCGGTCGTGCGCAGCAGCGTCGAACCGAATTCATTCGGCGTGCAGAGATGAAAGAAGACGTCCAGCTCGCCGCGCACGACGCCTTTGTACGTCACATCGTCGAGCTCTTCGAGATCGGCCACGAGGCCGCGCAGCAGTTCGGCCACCGCCGCGTTCTTCTTCGTGGCGATGACGAGATTCACGTTGCGGATCACTTCCAGCCTGCGGCGCACGCTGCCGGACACTTCGGCGTTCTCGACCGCGTCGGAAGCCGCGAGCTTCTCGCGCAGCAGCTCACCGACCTCGAGCCCCACCGGCAGGAGAAATTGCGATTCGCGCAGGCGCGCGAAGCCGATGCCTTTGAGGATCGACTCCGCGGTCTTCGCGCCGAAGCCTTTCAGCGAGGCGATGCTGCCGTTGCGCGCCGCCTCTTCGAGCTGATCGAGCGAGGCGATGCCGAGCTCGTTGTAGAGCTGGCCGATCTTCTTGAGGCCGAGCTTCGGCACGCGCAGCAGATCGAAGATGCCGGGTGGGAACTGCGCGCGCAGCTCTTCGAGATAGGCCGATTTGCCGGTGTCGCGAATCTCTTCGATGACCTGGCCGGTCGCTTTGCCGATGCCGGAGACGCCGGCGAGACTCACGGCGGCGAGATCGCCTTCGATGTTCTCGACCGCGCGTGCGGCTTTCTCGAATGCGCGCGCCTTGAACGGATTCGGGTCGCTGAGCTCGATGTAGCGCGAGATCTCGTCGAGCATGCGGGCAATGGTGAATTTGTCCATTGGTTGTCGGTTGTCGGTTGTCGGTTGTCGGGAGACCGAGCGCATGATTGGCTAAACTGCGCGCGCAACGCAACACAACGTCTCTCCCGACGACCGACAACCGACAACCGACTACCAATGCACAACTCCGACCGCCTTGTCGTCGCTCTCGATGCTTCCGATCGTGATTCGATTCTTCGTCTTGCCGATGCGTTGCATGGCATCGCCGGGGTGGTGAAGATTGGGCTGCAGGCGTTCATCGCGAACGGGCCTTCGATCGTGCGCGAGCTGGTGTCGCGTGGCGAGCGCGTGTTTCTCGATCTGAAGATTCACGACATCCCGAACACTGCACAGCACGCCGTCGCGGAAGCCGCGGCCCTCGGCGCGTTTCTCACGACCGTGCACACCGCCGGCGGCGAGGCGATGCTCCGCGCGTGCGCGCACGATTCGCTGCTCGTTCTCGGCGTCACCGTTCTCACCAGTCTCGACGAGCGCGAGCTCGCCAACATCGGGTTCGCCGGTACGGCGCTCGACAATGCCGTGCGTCTCGCGCGACTGGCGAAGAGCTCCGGATTGCGCGGAGTCGTCGCCTCGCCGCACGAGATTCGTGCGATTCGCGAAGCGTGCGGCGAAGCGTTCGTGATCCTCACGCCCGGCATTCGTCCCGCGGGGGCGGAGGCGGGCGATCAGAAGCGCACGATGACGCCGCGTGAAGCGATCGATGCGGGTGCGAGCTACATCGTCATCGGCCGCCCGATCACAGGCGCATCGAATCCGCGGGACGCGGCCCTGCGCATCGTGCAGGAGATGTGAAAAAGGCGGGCTCGAAAGCCCGCCTTTTCTGGCAGTTCGTACGAGGGGCCGGCGGCTACGAGCCGACGGCGCGGCGTCGCGGCACGATGCAGTTCTGACCCGGCCCCGGGAAGAAGAGGCGCTTCATCGCGAACTGGCGGCGATTGCCGAGGATGTCGGTGCCGATGGCGCGGAGCTGATATTCGCCGCGCGCGGTGTTGTCGAGATTCACGTTGATGCGGAAGTTGCGCACCGGCGTGGTCGACGAGACGTTGTCGCGCTGCGTGCCGAGTGTGGCGGCGCCGAGGGGCGTGTTGTTGAGGAACAGCTCGACGTTGACGATCTTCTGCGTGCCGGTGACCCAGCCGTGGATCTCCGCGCCGTTGCAGGTGAGGTTGAACGGGCTGTCGAGCTCGATGCGTCCGGTGACGTTGCCGCAGGCGCCGTACGACTGCAGACCGGAGTCTTCACCGACGACGTAGACGAACGGACCGACCACCGTCGGATTGTGTTTGCGCTCGTCGTCCGAGAGCATCGTCACGTCTTCGTAGATGCGCTCGACCTGACCTTCGAACTGCTGCACGGTGTAATCGAAGACGTCGAACGCGATCGTGCGCGCCGGCTTGAGCGTCTGCGGATCGACTTCATCGATCATCGTGATCAGACGGCCGGTCGTGTCGTCCCAGTAGGCGTTGCGATTGAACTCGATGCCGTTGCTGCGCTCGATGGTGAGGAAGTACGGCAGCGCGAGGAGCTTGGTGCGGAGGAAGAACGGCGCCATGCCGGGACGCACCACGAAGCTGTCGATCGTGGCGTCGCGGCCGACCGCGATGTAATCGCCGCCGTTGCTCACCAGCCACTGGCCGGGGAACGCGGTGGTGGCGATGCGCACCGGGAGGGCGAGGTTCGTCAGATCGAACGCATTGAGCGAAACCTCGGAGACCGCGATGAGATATCCGAAGTTGAACTTGATGTCGTTCCAGCCGCGATAGAACGAAACCGCCGTCGACGGAATCGACGAGCGGAACGACGGTGCGGCGAGATTGGTGATGTCGAACAGATCGATGCGATTCGAGCAGAGCGCGGTGCCGTCCGGATAGCACGGCATGTCGGTCGACGGATAGAGACCGGCCAGGCGATTGGCGTCGACGGCCAGACGGCGATAGTGCAGTCCCGGCGTGCGCGACACGAGCGTCGGCGCGCTGCCGCCCGCGCGCGTGTTGCGGAGATCGAAGATCTCGAGGCCTGCTTCACTGCTGAGGAAGAGATAGCCGGCGCTGAACGTCGCACCGCCTTCCGTTTCCCGCGCCGCCATCGTGGCGACGAAGTCCTCTCGCGCGACCTGCAGATTCCCGACGTCATTCGTCGAGTAAGTCGTGAGGATGTTGCCGCGCAGTACGTAAACGAGCGAGCCGGAACGGAACACGCCCCGCGGCGAAAGCTCGTAATCCGTCACTGCCGGAGTCGAGTCGACCAGCGACAACGGGCACTCCGCGATGAAGTGATCGGCGAAGCCGGTGGAAGCGGCAAGAAGAAGGACTACGACGAGAGCGATCCGTGACCAAACGCGCATACAAGCCTCCCGAAAACACACCCATGACGCCCGGCATCCCGCGCGAAGCGTCTCACGATACGCGGTTGTCCGCGCATTTTGCAGATGGCGCGACCCCCGCTCAAAAAGAGCTGAATCGAGTTCGTCTGGACAGTAGTGTGTAGCAAAGTGGCGGTTTTTTGCAACTTGCGTCCCGCGTGTATCATGTCCTCGCCCCTCTCAGAACTGCTCGGACCCGGAAACACGATCACCGCGCCGAGCGTTGGGGGATGGTGGAAGACGAATATGCTCGACGGTCACGTGCTGGTGCTCAATCGGTTGTTCCAGGCCGTGCAGATCACGTCGGTGCGGCGCGCTCTGACGCTTCTGTACAAGGGACAGGTGCGCGCGGTCGACTCCGAATACCGCACCTACGACTTCGAAAACTGGATGGACATCCCGGTGCAGCCGGACGATCACTATGTGATCACGCCGAGCCGGAACATCCTCATTCCGCATGTCGTACAGCTGCTGGCCTTCGATCGCCTCCCTCGCCAGGAAGTGAAGTTCTCGCGCGGAAACATCTATCTGCGCGATCAGAACCGCTGCCAGTACTGCAGCCGGAAGTTTCCGTCGAGCGAGCTGTCGCTCGATCACGTCATCCCGATTTCGCGCGGCGGCAAGTCGACGTGGGAAAACGTCGTCTGTGCCTGTCTCCCGTGCAACGTGCGCAAAGGCAACAAGCTCCTCTCCGAATGCGAGATGAAGCTGCGCCGCGCGCCGGTGCGCCCGAAATGGCATCCGCTCCATCGCCTGCAGGGAAGGACCTATCCCGCCATCTGGCGGAACTTCCTCGATGAGGCGTATTGGAACGTCGAACTGCGACCCGACTAGTGCCGGCCGATCGTTGATGACGGGGTGAGTTTTTCGCCTTCATCAGCGATCAGGCCGCCAGGCTCGGCGCGGCTTCTCTCACGCTGCTGGGACCACTTCTTGCTATCGCCTCATCCGTGCAACGAACGGAGTGGCCGCAATGACGTTGGTGAATTCTCTCTGTGCGGAGATCAGTGTGTTTCAGGGGGTGGGTGAGTCGACCGGTGTTTTCGTCGAGCGCAGTGCCATCCGCGGAAAGAAAGGATTGTGCAAGAGCATGCGCGATCTGGCCATCAAATCCCGCGTGCTCGGCGACGGCTATTACTACATACCGGCCGATCTCTGGCCGAAGGCAAAGGAGCCGATCGTCGTCCACAAACACGACTGGACGGTCATTAGCTCGATCCCTCGCACGTCGCGCGCAACGAAGAAGCGCGCGGCTGTCGCGAAGTGACTCAGCAGTGGTATACGCCATGCAGTCCGGCTGATCGTGAAGATCAGCAAGGAGTCACAGATGAAACGTATTCTCGTCGCACTGTTCATCGCTCTGATGGCGATGCCGGTTCTCGCGCAGAATGAAGAAGGCGGGCCGGTTTCGCCCGCGCTCGCAAACAATCCCAAAGGCTATACGGCCGCATACGTGATCGAGCCGTCGACCGGCCGCGTCCTGTTCGAGGACAACGCCGACAAGCCGCTTCCCACGGCCTCGATGGCGAAGATGATGACTCTCCTCATCGCCATGGATGAAATTCAGGCCGGCAATCTCCATTACGAAACGCCGGTCACCATCTCCGCGCACGCGTCGAAGATGGGCGGCTCACAGGTGTATCTCCGCGCCGGCTCGGTCTGGCCGGTCAAGAATCTCCTCATCGCCACAATGGTGCATTCCGCCAATGACGCGGCGATGGCCCTCGCCGAAAAAATCGCCGGGTCGTCCGAATCGTTCGCCGATCTGATGAACGCCAAGGCACAGGATCTCGGCCTGAAGAACTCGCACTTCTACGATCCGCACGGCCTTCCGCCGTCGGATCCGCGCTTGAACAACGTCATGTCCGCGCGCGATCTCGCCACGCTCGGACAGGCGCTGATGAAGCATCCGTTCATGCGCCAGCTGGCCGTGATTCCGGAGATGGAGTTCCGCAACGGCACGCTCGAACGCATCTACAACCCGAACCGCCTGCTGCGCTTCTATGAAGGGGCCACCGGCATCAAGACCGGCTACTCCGGTCCGGCCGGATTCTCCGTGACCGCATCGGCGAAACGGAACGGCATGGAAGTGATCTGCGTGGTCATGGGCGCGAAAACGTCGCGCGGTCCGGAGAGCTCGTTCGAGATCGCCGGACGCCTCATGAATCAGGCCTTCGTGAACTACAAGATGGTGACGCCGGTGAAGCAGGGCGCGGTCATCGCGCAGGCGTCGGTCAAGGAAGGACGCTCGGCCTCGGTGCCGGTGATGGCGCCGAAAGACGTGCGTGCACTCGTGAAACGTGGTGAGGAAAAGGGTGTCAGCGTGAAGTTCCAGGGCGGCGCAGTGGCAGCCCCGATCAAGCGCGGTCAGCAGATCGGCACGATCGTGGTGCAGCGCGGGAACGAGACGCTCGCGAGAGTCCCCGCAGTGGCAGCACAGGACGTCGCGAAGCAGTCGTGGTGGAAATCGTTCCTGCCCTTCTAGGGCGGCATCGCAGGGGTGCGCTGACGCGGCGGGCCTTACGGCTCGCCGCTTTTTTTTGCGCTCAGTTTCTTCAGTGCATCGACGTACGCGCGATGCTCTTCCACGAGGATGCGCGCGCTCAGCGACTCGACCGTGTCGTCATCCAGAACCTCCACGGCGCGCTGCAGCAGAATCGGCCCGGCATCGAGATTCTCATCGACGAAATGCACCGTGCAGCCGGCGATCTTCACGCCGTGCTGCAGCGCCTGCGCTTGTGCATCCACTCCCGGAAACGACGGCAGGAGCGACGGGTGGATGTTGAGGATGCGATCGCGAAAGCGCTCGACGAAGTTCGCGCTCAGCAGGCGCATGTAGCCCGCGAGGACGATGTAATCCGGCCGGGCCGCGTCGAGCACCTTCAATACCTCGGTCTCGTGCGCGGCGCGATTCGGAAACGCCTTGTGATCGATGACGTGCGCGTCGTAGCCGTAGTCGCGTGCGCGCGCGATTCCCGCCGCATCGGGACGATTGGAGATCACGCAGACGATCTCCGCGTCGAGCGTGCCGTTCTCGATCGCCTCGTGAATCGCCTGGAAATTCGAGCCGCGTCCGGAGAGGAGAACGGCCAGCCGCATCATTCGATCCAGCTCGCGAAGCCGGCCGGCGGCGTGTCATAAACCACGCGTCCCGCGCCTTTGCGCACGTTGCCGATGAAGAAGTACTTCTGATCGATCTGGCCGAAGTGGCGGGCGATCTTCTCGACGTTTTCCGGCGCCACGAAGAGCACCATGCCGACGCCCATGTTGAACACGCGCAGCATCTCGTCGCGATCGACCTGCCCCTGTTCATACAAGTAGCGGAAGATCGGCAGCACCGGCCAGGAGCCGAGCTTGATGTGCGCGTCGAGCGTATCGGGCAGCACGCGCGGAACGTTGTCCGTCAGTCCGCCGCCGGTGATGTGCGCCATCGCGTGCAGGAGTCTCTCTTCGACGAGCGGCAGCAGCGGCTTGAGATAGGAGATGTGCGGCTGCAGCAGCACTTCGCCCGCCTTGCCGATGCCCGGGAGGATCGACTGCTCGTCGTAGCCGAGCTTGTCGAAAAGGATGCGCCGCGCCAGCGAGTAGCCGTTCGTGTGCAGCCCGGCGGAAGGGAGCCCGATCAGGACGTCGCCGTCGCGCACCGCTTTGCCGTCGATGAGATTCTTCTGATCGACGACGCCGATGATGAAGCCGGCCACGTCGTAATCATCGTCGCCGTAGAAGCCCGGCATCTCCGCGGTCTCTCCGCCGATCAGCGCCGCGCCGTTTTCCTTGCAGGCGCGGGCCATGCCGCGGATCACGTCGGTCATCACCGGCGGACGCAGACGGCCGGTGGCGTAGTAGTCGAGAAAGAAGAGCGGCTTTGCACCCTGCACGAGGATGTCGTTCACGCAGTGACAGACGAGGTCGTAGCCGACGGTGTCGTGAATCTTCATCGCCTGCGCCACGCGCAGCTTCGTGCCGACGCCATCGGTGGAGGAGACGAGAATCGGTGCTTCGATGCCTTCGAACGTTCCCTTGAAGAGACCACCGAACGAGCCGATGTCCGACAGAACGCCGGGAGTGTAGGTGTCGCGCGCGATGCGTTTGACGTCGCGCAGCGCTTCGTCTTGCGCATCGATGTCGACGCCGGAATCTTTGTAGCTGCTCACGGCGGCGAACCTTATCAGTCTTTGAGATACCGCTCCATCAGATTTGCGTTCTCGTTCATGGCCCGGATCTGCACCCAGTACGCGCGCGCGTACAGGACGATGCTGAGCGCGGAGAGCGCGTTGTGCAGCCACACCGGCGTCCGTCCGGAGCCGACGCCGCCGCCGGTGATGAAGGTGATCATGATCGCCGCCATCGCGTACATCGCCGCCGGAAAGACCTGCGACTTGAACGCTTTCGTACGCTGCACGACCCCTTCGTCCTGTTCCGATTTTTCCTTCAGCTCTTTGCCGGTGCCGATGAAGAAGAACATCGTCATCGACTGCGAGAAGAGGCCGACCACGACCGTCACCAGCGCGACCAGGATGTGATTGCCGTGATGCGCGGGCGAGGCCTGGAAGCCCATGACGATCGAGACGATCAGTCCGGCGATCGTGAAGAGGGTGGAGATCAGCAGCGCCTGAGCCATGTCGTCACACGCGATACAGCGCCGCGCCCCAGTGCAGGCCGGCGCCGAGGGCCGTGAAGCAGATCAGCATGCCCGGCTGGATGACGCCGTCGCGAATGCACTCGTGCAGAAGGATCGGCAGCGTGCCGGCGGTGGTGTTGCCGTAACGCTCGATGTTGTGCGGCACTTTGCTCATCGGGATGCCGAGCTGTTTGGCCACGCCTTCCATGATCCGCAGATTGGCCTGATGAATCAGCAGCAGGTCGAGGTCTTCGACGCGCACGTTCGCCGCGTCGCAGACGGCGCGCACCGCGTCGGGCATGCGCGAGACCGCTTCCTTGAACACGGCCCGGCCTTCCATGACCGGAATGAAATCGTTGTTGTCGAGCTGCTCGTGCGTGACGAACGGTCGATGGCGAAACCCGACGCCCGGAACGAACAGCGCCTCGATGTTCGCGCCGTTCGTGAAGAGCTTCGTGGTCAGGAGCCCGCGGCCGCCGTTTGAGCCGCCGTTTGAGCCATCGTCCGATCCTTCGATCACCGCGGCGCCGGCGCCGTCGCCGAACAGCACCGTCCGATCGCGAATGGCGGTGTTGGCGTCGTACTCCTCGCGCGTCACCTCGCGCGCTTCCTGCCCGATCATCGTGGCCCAGCCGTTCTGCCACGGCATGAACGGCGAGTGCACGTCCGCGCCGATGAGCAGCACGCGTTTGTACTTGCCGCTGCGGATCAGTGAGTCGGCGAGATCGAGTCCGTACAGAAAGCCGGAGCACTGCTGACGGATGTCGAACGTCGGGACCGATTCGGCGAAGCCCATCTTCGCCTGCACGATCGGGCCGTTGCCGGGGAAGAAGTGATCGGGCGTCATGGTCGCGAAGATGATCGCGTCGATGTCGTCCTTCGTTTTTCCGGCCGCGTTCAGGGCAGCCTCGGCGGCGATCATGCCGAGGTCGGCGGAGCCTTGTCCGTCGTCGACGTAGTGACGCTGCTCGACGCCGCTGCGCGTCCGGATCCACTCGTCCGAGGTATCCATGATCCGCGAGAGCGCGTCGTTCCTGACGACGTTCTTCGGAATGCCGATGCCGGTTCCGGTGATGACGGAGTTCATTTGTGCGCGCGAGAGTACACGATTCATTCGGCGGGCCGAGAGCGCCCGCCGAACGTCACACGTCGTGCTCGGCGGTGAGGGTGTAGAGATCCTCGGCGCTGAACGGATAGCGGCGGCCGCAGAACTGGCAACGCACCTCGGTGCCGCCCTCGTCGATCATCTCGCGCAGGTCGTCCTGCCCGAGAAGCGCGAGCGGCGCGAGTGCGCGCTCCCGATTGCACTGGCACGTGTAGGCCACCGGAATCGCGTAGCCGGAATCGACCTGCTTGTAGTCGGCGCCGTGAAGAATCGTGGCCACGGCTTCTTCGATCTCCATCTTCTCGAGCAGCGTGCTGAGCGGCGGAGCCTCGCGAACTCGCTTTTCGATCGTCTGAATCGCCTCTTCCGGCGCGCCGGGGAAGGATTGAATGACGATGCCTCCCGCCGCGGCCACGCCGTCACGCTTGTTGAGCACGCCGAGCATCACCGCCGACGCGATCTGTTCGGAGCGCATCAGGTACCGCGTGAGATCGGTGGCGATGCCGGAGCCGCCGAGAAGAATCTGCGAGGTGTACGGCTTGCCGGTCGGCGGCGTGCCGCGAATGACGGTGAGGCTGCCGTTGCCGATCGCGCTCTCGACGTCCATCGCTTCTTCGGGTGCCGGATTTTCGACGTAGCCGCGCACACCGCCGCTGATCGTGCCGTCGGCGATGACGGTGCCGAGCGGACCGTCGCCTTCGAAACGCAACGTGACGTATTGATTACGTACGTCTTTCGCGAGCAGACGCGCGAGCAGCAGCGCGCCGGTCATCGCCCGTCCCAGCGCCTCGGCGCCCACGGGCGAGAGATCGAGGATCTCGCGCGCGGTCTCGACCGCCGTAGTCGTCTGCGCCGCGAGCACGCGGAAGTGACCTTCCACGGCCATCCCCTGGATGATCCGATCCTGAGTTTCCATAGGAGGTCGGAAACGCCATCGACGTGCGAATTGTTTCGCTCGGCGGCTCGCGAATTGCTTTGCTCGTCTGCATGAACAAGCTGTCATTCGCTCTCGCCGCAATGCTCCTGGCCGCATGTCAGGTCGATCACAAGGGAAACGTCGAGCCGACCGCGGAAACGCAGACCGCGACCGCCGAAGCCGCCCAGGAAGCGCGCGAAGCCGCGCAGGATGTGAAGGAAGGGGCGAAGAAAGTCGGCGCCGAGGTGAAGGAAGGCGCGCAGCAGGTACAGGAATCGGAGGCCGGCCAGCGCATCGCCGCCGGAGCCCGCGAAGCCGTGCAAGGGGCGAAGCAGGGCGCGGGCGAAGCCGCTGAGGCCGCCGGCAGGAAGCTGCAGCAGGAAGGCCGCGAAGCACAGGCCGAGGCGAAGGCGACGAAGAAGAAGCAGTGACGACGAGCACGTACGCGCGAGTCCGCTCAGTCGTTACGAGCGGCGCGGTGCGGTAGGATTGCGGCCGGTCCGCTCATGAATCGAATTCTCCGCCCGATCCTCGTCTGCTTTTTCGCCCTCACCGCCTTCTCGCAGTACACGGTGACGCGTTACGCCGGTGACGAAGCGGATCGTGGTTACACCGATGGGACTGGTGCGGCGGCTCGCTTCCTCCAGATCACCGGCATCGCCGTAGCGCCGTCCGGCGTCGTTTACGTTGCGGACTACCAGAACACCATCCGTCTGGTCTCGCCCGATGGAATCGTTTCGACGATCGCGGGCGTGGCCGGTATCAGCGGCAACGTCGATGGACGGGGCGTCGATGCGCGGTTCAACGTTCCGCTGGGGCTCGCGTTCGATCGCTCGGGCAATCTTCTGATCGCGGACTTGGGGAACAACGCCATTCGCCGAATGACCCCGCGAGGCGACGTCAGCACGATCGCTACTGTGAAGCGGCCATACGAGCTTGCGGTCGATGACAGCGGAACCATCTTTGTCACGTGTGCGGACTATGCGATCCGCAAGGTCACGCCGGAAGGCGAGGTCAGCGTCGTTGCGGGTGTTCCGGGTTCTTCGGGCAACGTCAATGCAGTGCCGGCGCGTTTCGGAGGTTTGTCAGGGATCGCAATCGACTCGAACGGCGATCTTCTGATCATGGACATCGGGAACCGCCGTCTGCGTCGCGTCACGCGCGGTGGCGAAGTGACGACGCTGGCCGTGCCACTCTCGGAGTATGGAGGCGAGAGCCTCGCGCGCGATCGCGATGGAAAGGTTTGGATTACTGCCGGATCATGGATTCTGCGAGTGAATCTGACGACAGCGGCGATCGAGGCGTGGGGTGTCAGCAGAGCTGTTGAGCAAACTACTGTCGACGGGCCGCTGGCTTCAGCGCGATTTGCGCTCATCGGGCCGATTGCCGCGGGTCCCGACGGAACGATCTATGTCGGAGACGCTGCCGCGTTGCGCCGAATCGACAACGCAGGCGTGACCACGATTGCCGGCCGCGGTTTAACTCCCCTCCACGAGCAGAACGGACCGCTTGCCGAGGCGGGGCTCGGATTGATGAGGGCTCTCACCCGCGCGAACGACGGGACGATCTACTTTGCCAAGGCGACGAGAATTCGCAGGATCTCGCCCGATGGAATGGTGAGCGATTTTGCGGCGTCGCCGGATTTCTTTCAGATCGATGGGCTCGCGGTCGACCGTACCGGAAATCTCTACGCCGTCGATTCGTACCGGTCGGCGATTTTCAAAATCACGCCGGACGGAACGGTCCTTCCATTTGCGGGGAAACTCGATCGTTGCGGGAACGTCAACGGTCCCGGCGCCGACGCGGAGTTCTGCAGACCGCTGGGGCTCGTCGCCGATTCGAGTGGAAACGTCTTCGTCGCGGACTACAACACGAATTCCATTCGCAAGATCACGCCGGACGGCGTCGTGTCGACGTTCGCGGGGAAAATCAGTGGAGATGCGGATGGGGTGGGAGAAGACGCGCAGTTTCTTTGGCCCGCCGATCTCGCAATCGATGAGCACGACAATCTCTACGTCGCGGAATGGGGTCGTCCTCGGATTCGGAAGATCACGCCGGCGGGTGTCGTCACGACCGTCGCCGGCGGCACGACGCGTGGCTTTGCGGACGGCGGACCCGGCATTGGGCAGTTCAACGCCCTCGGCGAGATCGAAGTCGATCCGACCGGGATCTATGTGATCGACTCCACGAACCTGCTTCGCAAGGTGACGTTCGATGGAGAAATCACGACGCTCGCCGGTGTTCCGACGGCGACGGCGGAATCAGAAGGCACCGGTTCGATTGCGCGTTTCCGGGAAGCCTATGGCCTCGCCACGAACGGCCTTGGCGGAATGTATGTCGCCGATGCCCAGGCGCGGACGATCTGGTACGCGCGTCCGCCGGGCATTGAGGATCGGGCCACGATCTCTTCGCCGCGCGCGTCGAGGAACGCAACGCTTCAACTCGGCACCGACGTGCAGACGGCGACCACGTTCACGTGGAGCATTCTGCGTCGCGCGCCGGGCTCCTCCGCATCTCTTTCGGCCACGAACATCCGCACGCCGCAGTTCACGCCGGACGTGCCGGGGCGCTATACGTTTCTGCTGCGGGCGGAGAATGCCGCGGGCGGATTGCGTTTCTCCACGGTCGACCTCGATGTGGCCGAGCTCGCCGTGACGAAGCGGCGCGCGGTTCGTTAGGCGCGCCGTTCGCACCGCTCGTACAATGCGCACCGCAGCGAGCGTGGACCTCGCAGGACAAGAGGAGGTTTCTTCTATGGTTTCCTTTGGAAGAACTTCCGTCGCCGATAAAACCCAGACGCTCAAGGTGGGAGATCAGGCTCCCGATTTCGAGCTGCCGGGTCATCGCGGCAACGAGAAGTTCAAGCTCAGTGACAATCGCGGTAAGAAGAACACGGTAATCGTGTTCTACCCACTCGACTGGACCCCTGTTTGAACCGTGCAAATGCCGTCGTACGAGGCCGAGATGGCCGACTTCGAACGGTATGATGCCCAGGTCGTGGGCATTTCGGTCGACTCCATCCCCAGTCACATTGCCTTTGCCAAATCCATCGGCGGAATCGAGCGGTATCCGCTTCTCGCCGACTTCCACGAAAAGGGCGAAGTCTCGAAGAAATACGGCGTCTGGAAGGAAGACAAAGGCATCTGCGAGCGCGCCATCGTCATCGTCGACAAGCAGGGCATCGTCCGCTACGTCGACGTGCACGACATCGGCGAAGCACCGGACAACGCGCAGTTGCTCGACGTCCTCCGCGAACTCGATTGATTCGTTTTGCTGGCGAGTCGTCCACGGGCTCGCCAGTCTCGTGACCTCCGAGGTACTGCAATGCTCAACATCGCACGCAAGTGCGTTCCCTTTACCCCTTTCGATAAAGAGCTCTCCAGTGCGATCGTGACGATCGTTTCGGCGACCGGCGTCTATCTGCCGGAGCAGGAGCCGTTCCCCGCGGAAGATCCGGGCGATACGACGTATCGCGTCATTCCGGGCGATGCGGACGTGGCGTCGATGCGCATCGTGCATGGTCATTACGATCACGCCGAGGCCGATACCGATCCGAACATCGTTTTTCCGCTCGACACGTTGCGCGAGCTCGCCGCGGACGGCGTGATTGGCGGCGTCAATGACAAGCATTACAGCTACGGCTTCACGACGAAGCTGAAGGAGCTGTACGAAACGACGTTTCCCGACGTGGCGGACAAGATCGAGCGCTCGCGCACGAAGCTCGTGCTCCTGACGGCCGGCTGTCCGGAAACCTGTCATCGCTCGATCGGCAACATGGCCCGCGAGATCGAAGCGCGCGGCATCCCGACGATCATCATCAGCGCCTCGCCGGCCGCCACCGAGTCGGTCCGCCCGCCGCGCGCGATGACGTTCGAAGGCGCCGCGATCGGCCGCATCGTCGGCCGGGCCGGCGATCGCGAGCAGCACAAGATGGTCGTACGCGCCGCCCTGCAGATGTTCACGCATGACACGCCGCCGGGACGGGTGGTGTTGAAGAACGTGCGGTGAGAAGCGTTGAGCGATGACGCGCTTCATCGCTCAACGTTCAACGTTCGTGCTGCCGGTTACTGGTCGGAGCTGACGCCGCCCCACGTGTTGATGCGCCAGTAATCCCAGCCGCGGCACCAGTAGCTGTTGTAGCAATAGACCGGCTGCGTGGAGCGCTCTTCCGACCGCTCGTCGATCTCGAAGTGCGGGTGTTCGCCGAAGCGGTGCGTGGCGTCGGAGACTTCGACCTCGAGCGAGATGCGCCGGCCGAGGCGTCGCGGATCGCCGTAGGTAGAACGGCCCGAATCGTTCTTCACCCACTGGTCGTCCGGCGCGTCGCTCCATTCGCGCGAGAAATAGGTGATGTCGCCGGCGCGGCGTTCGAATTGCGGATTGATGAACGCCGGCTTCACGTAATCGCCCATGTCGATCTCACCGCGCTGGCAGATCGCGGCGGTGAAGTCTTCGGTGATGCGCGTGAGGCATTGCGCGCGCGAGCTGCCCATGTAGTAGTCGTCGTTGCGCACCAGAGGCATGTCCCGCTCTTCGACGATCGTCACGCCGTCGTGCTTCTCCACGTACGTCGCCTTCATCGTCGCGAGATCGAGCGGCTCGTCCCAGAGCGCCGAGAAGGCGGTGTAGTGTTCCCACCCGGCCTGCAGGGTTTCGTTGTGATAGCCCCACGTCGCGTGCATTTCGCTCTTCGAATACCACTCCGACTCTCCTGCGGCCGCGCCCCAGCGCGGCATGTGCTGCACGTCGCTGAGCACGTTGACGGTGATGGAGAGCCGGTTGCTGGCGTCGTCGTAATCACCCGGCTCGACGTTGCGCAGAGACACTTCGACGTTCGCGTTGCCGGCGCTGCCGAACGTGTTGAGGAACGAGCAGCTGACCACGCCGCCGGCGTCGACCCAGATGTCGCTCGCACTGTCGACGGTCACGCCGTTCACCTTCAGTACGCACGTTGCGCGCGCGCCGACGTCACCGTTTGCCTCGCGAATGACCGCGCTGATCATCGCCGGCGTCCCGACGACGATGTTCGACGGTGCCTGCACCGACGTCACCTGAAGATCGGGACGCAGTTTCGCGGTGGTCTCGAGCGACACCACGTCGACGCGGCGGCCGTCGATGCCGCTCACATGCGCAGTCACACCGACCACTTCGCCTCTGCCGACGTTGTCGAGCATCACGGCGTACGTGCCGTCGTTGGACAAACGATGGTCATTGATGGTGCCGCTGCTCTCAGACTTCAGCTGCACCTTGTCGATGTTTCCGCGCGATTCGGCGGGATCGAAGCTGCCGGTGGTGAGTTGCAGTTCTGTGTGCTGTTCCTTGTCGACCAGCGCGCGCGCCTGCAGAGTCGCGCTGCCGGAACGCCCGGTCGCGGGCTTCGTGCCCGAGTCTCGGTACTTGATCGAGTTGCTGGTGAATTTCACGGCGGCGGTGGCGGGAAGTGCGATGGCGAGGATGACGGCTGCACACACGCGTAGCGAAGGGGTGCCCATGGGTTCTCCGAGGTCGTTGATTTCACTGCTGAAACGGCTGAAGTGAAGCAATCGAGTTATTTACAATTTTGAAGCCAGCTCGCCCCGCCCGCGCGCGGGAGTTGCACGCAGGAATGAAGGGTAAAAATTGCCGGTTACGTGATGTGAGTCAGTCAGACTCAATGTGAGGCAAACCATGAATTTCAATAAGCTTACGGTCAAAGCGCAGGAGGCGATCGCCGAGGCGCAGAATCTCGCGCGGGGCGCCGGCAACCCGGAACTGACGCCTGAACATCTGCTGATGGCGCTGCTTCGGCAGGAAGGCGGAATCGTTGCGCCGATTCTGAACAAGCTCGGTGTCGTCCCCGGAACGGTCGAGGCCGAGATCGCGGCGGAGGTCTCGAAGTTCTCCAAGGTCGGCGGCGCATCGGCGGAGCCGGGCGTCTCGAGCAGCCTTCGGAAGGTGTTCGACAAGGCGTTCGAATCGGCGACGTCGTTCAACGACGAATACGTTTCGACCGAACATTTCCTCATCGCGATCACCGAGGTGAAGGAAACGACCGCGGCGGGCGTGCTGCGGCGGCATGGCATCGTGCGGGACGCCGTGCTCAAGGCGCTGCAGTCGGTGCGCGGCACGCAGCGCGTCACCGACCAGAATCCCGAAGACAAATACCAGGCGCTGGAGCGTTATGCGCGCGATCTGACGGCATTGGCGCGTCGCGGCAAGCTCGATCCGGTGATCGGGCGCGACGAAGAGATCCGTCGCGTGATCCAGGTGCTCTCGCGCCGCACGAAGAACAATCCGGTGCTGATCGGCGAGCCGGGCGTCGGCAAGACGGCCATCGTCGAAGGGCTGGCGCGTCGCGTCGTCGCCGGTGACGTTCCCGAGGGTCTCAAGAACAAGCGCGTCATCTCGCTCGACCTCGGCGCGCTCATCGCCGGCGCCAAGTATCGCGGCGAATTCGAAGATCGTCTCAAGGCGGTCATCAAGGAAGTCGAAGAAAGCGAAGGCGAAGTCATTCTCTTCATCGACGAGCTGCACACGCTCGTCGGTGCCGGCGCGGCTGAAGGCGCGATGGACGCGTCGAACATGCTCAAGCCGGCCCTCGCGCGCGGCGAGCTGCGCGCGATCGGTGCGACCACGCTCAACGAATATCAGAAGCACATCGAGAAAGACGCCGCGCTGGAGCGCCGCTTCCAACCGGTATACGTCGGAGAGCCGACGGTCGAAGACACGATCGCGATTCTTCGCGGACTCAAAGAGCGCTACGAGGTTCATCACAAGGTCACGATTCAGGATTCGGCGATCGTCGCCGCGGCTACGCTGTCGCATCGCTACATCACCGATCGTTTCCTTCCCGACAAAGCGATCGATCTCATCGACGAAGCGGCGTCGCGTCTGCGCATCGAGCTCACGTCGATGCCGCAGGAAATCGACGAGCTGACGCGCCGTCTCACGCAGCTGCAGATCGAAGAGCAGGCGTTGCAGAAGGAGCAGGACAACGCGGCCACGAAGGCGCGCCTCGATGGCGTGCGCGCGCAGATCGCGGAGCTGCAGGAAAAGATCAGCGGTCTCAAGGCGCAGTGGGAAAGCGAGAAGGGCGTCATCAATCAGATCAACGATCTGAAGAAGAAGCTCGACGACGTGCGCGAACAGGCCAATCGCCTCGAGCGTGAAGGCGATCTCAATCGCGTGGCCGAACTGCGCTACGGCCAGATTCCGCAGATGCAGCGCGACATCGATGCGCTGAACCAGAAGCTCGCCGAGATGCAGAAGTCGGGCGCGCTGCTGCGGGAGGAAGTGACCGACGAGGACATCGCGGAGATCGTCTCGAAGTGGACCGGCGTGCCGGTCACGAAGATGCTCGAATCCGAGATGCAGAAGCTCGTGCGGATGGAAGACAACCTCGGCAAGCGCGTCATCGGTCAGGAGGAAGCCGTGCACGCGGTGGCGAATGCGGTACGTCGTTCGCGCGCGGGCCTCAAGGATCCGAATCGTCCGATCGGCTCGTTCATCTTCATGGGGCCGACCGGCGTCGGCAAGACCGAGCTCGCCCGCGCGCTGGCGGAATTCCTCTTCGACGACGAGAACTCCATGGTGCGCATCGACATGTCGGAATACGGCGAGCGTCACGCGGTGGCGCGTCTCATCGGCGCACCTCCGGGATATGTCGGTTACGAAGAGGGCGGTCAGCTCACCGAGGCGATCCGTCGCCGTCCGTACGCGGTCGTGCTCTTCGATGAGATCGAGAAGGCGCATCCGGAAGTCTTCAACGTCTTCCTGCAGATTCTCGACGACGGCCGGCTCACCGATTCAAAGGGTCGCGTAGTCGACTTCAAGAACACCGTGATCATCATGACGTCGAACGTCGGCTCGCAGTACATCCACGAGTTCTCGAAGAATGAGATGGGCGAAGAGGAGATGCGCAGAGCGGTGGAAGGGGAGCTCCATCAGCGCTTCCGTCCGGAGTTCCTGAACCGCATCGACGACGTGATCGTCTTCCACTCGCTCGACCTCGGCCAGATCAAACAGATCATCGGCATTCAGCTCAAGCGACTGGCGAAGCTCATCGAAGATCGCGGTCTGTCGATCGACATCAGCGACGGCGCAAAGGAGATCCTCGCCAAAGAAGGCTTCGACCCAGCCTTCGGCGCCCGCCCCCTCAAGCGCGCCCTGCAACGCCTGATCATCGACCCCCTCGCCATCCGCCTGCTCGAAGGCCAGTTCAAGCCCGGCGACACCGTCTTCGCGAACGCAGGCGCCAACGGAAAAGTGGAGTTGTCACTCGAGCCGGAGGCGGCGAGTGTGAATTGAGGGTTCGTGGATGACACACGCCACCCGTGTCATCCCGACCGAGCGAAGCGAGTGGAGGGATCCCCCACGCCCGGACGAGACGCGCTCCGTCGGCAGGGGATCCCGTGCCGTCTGCGCGGCCCGGGATGACACGGCCTTCATGCACGAGTGTTGGCTTTCGTGTCATCCCGACCGAGCGAAGCGAGTGGAGGGATCCCCCTCGCTGGACGAGACGCGCTCCGTCGGCAGGGGATCCCGTGCCGTCTGCACGGCACGGGATGACACGGCCTTCGTGCGCGCGCGTTGGCTTTCGTGTCATCCCGCGCGTGAGCGCGGGATCCCCCTCGCTGGGCGAGACGCGCTCCGTCGGCAGGGGATCCCGTGCCGTCTGCGCGGCACGGGATGACACGGCCTTCGTGCGTTGGCTTTCGTGTCATCCCGCGTGTGAGCGCGGGATCCCCCTCGCCTGGGCGAGACGCGCTCGGTCGGCAGGGGATCCCGTGCCGTCTGCGCGGCCCGAGTTGTGTACGTCAAGTTCTGCAAAATGGACTTCGGCGTCTCTTCGTTCTCCTCGCCTGATTTTTCCCAGCAGCAGGGGCTGTGGGAGCTGAGGAAAACGCGCAGCGTTTTCCAAGTGGTGTGGGAAGGCGCGGCTTCATCGCGGCTTTCCACACCACGGCAGCTTCCATAGCCCGGTCTCCCTACGCCACCTCGCGCAGCAGTTGTTTTTTGTGTTCGCGTAGCAGATCCATGTTCAGGTAGCGCGTGGCTTCGATCCAGTTCTCGTGCGTCTCGACAGCCAAAGCGCGGACCAGCCGCAAGCAACTCGGTGCGTTGGGAAAGATCCGAACTACGTGCGTTCGGCGCTTCAGCTCCTCGTTCAGGCGCTCGAGCATGTTCGTGGACTTCAGGTGTTTGTGGTGCTGTGCCGGGAGGCGATAGAACGTGAGCGTTTCTTCGATGTTGTCCTCGACCCATGCGACCAACTTCGCGTATCGGCTTTCCCACTTCGCGATCCACGCTGCCAAGTCGTTGCGTGCTTCGCCGAGGTTGCGGCGTTCGTAGATCCAGCGCAGTTCGCGCAGGCAGTCGTCGTCGCCCTTTCGCGGGAGATGGTCCAGGCAGTTCCGCAGAAAGTGCACGTAGCAGCGTTGCCACGCTGCCTCAGGCAACACTTCCGCGATCGCCGGGCGTAGGCCGGCATGGTCATCGGTCACGACCAGTTCCACGCCCGTCAGTCCCCGCTTCCGCAGCCCGAGCAGGAACTCCTTCCAACTGCTGATGCTCTCGCGGTTGGCCAGCTCCACTCCCAGCACACACCGTCTTCCATCCCAATTGATCCCGATCGCCACCAGCACCGCGCGCTTGTGGATCGTTCCGTTTTCCCGAACACGCTCGTACCGAGCGTCCAGGATCAGATACGGGTACTCCTCATCCAGACGCCGCGTCGAGAACTGCGCCAGCTGCTCGTCGAGCGTTTTGTTGATGTCGCTGATCGAGCTCGCGCTGAATGAGTGCCCGCACAGCTCCTCGGTGATGGCTTTGACCTTCCTCGTCGACACTCCCTGCACGTACATCTCCGCCAGAGCCGATACCAACGCTTTCTCGCTGCGCTGGTAACGCTCGAACAGCTGCGTGCTGAAACGGCCATCGCGATCCTGCGGGACTCGCAGCTCAAGCTTTCCCACCCGGGTGATCAGCGTTCGCGAGTAGTACCCACTCCGCAGTCCCAGCCGCTCCGCGGTTCGCTCGCCCGGCTTCGCCTGCAGCGTCTCGGTCATCTCCACTTCCAGCACTTCCTGGAGTACATCACGGAACAGCTCTCGCACCACATCTCCGCCGGCCAGCAACTCGGATTTCCAATCGGTCCTGTTCGCGTTAGTCTTCTTCGGGGCCATCGACTCTCTCCTGTCTGTTTTCGTTTGGCGACTTGAATTTACAGGAGACTCC
The DNA here is from genome assembly GCA_036261885.1 of Thermoanaerobaculia bacterium. Classification (GTDB taxonomy): domain Bacteria; phylum Acidobacteriota; class Thermoanaerobaculia; order Gp7-AA8; family Gp7-AA8; genus QHVT01. The sequence continues at coordinate 26,175 of DATAJY010000011.1, forward strand.
TTGGCCCTTTCTTTTTTTGCAGAACTCTTCGGACACTACCGCGGCCCGGGATGACAAGGGGTTTCATCCCGCCAGGACCCCCACCCTCAATCAAACCGGTACAACCGGATCGAGCGTCCTACGCGTTCGTACTCCCGGCCGTCGAACGTTTCATCGACCCATTTCGCGATCTCGGGACTGATGCCGCGGCCGAAGGCGAGGTTGTATTCGCTGACGGCGACCCATCCGTGCAGTGGCTTGAAGACTTCGAGGTCCTTGCGGGGCGGGAGGCCGAGGCGGTCGATGTCGGAGATGCTTGCGACCGAGGTGGTGAGGCGGTTGATCTTCTTTGCGCGGGCGACGTTGCGCAGGCGCAGCACGTCCTGTCCCCAGTCGATGTTGCTGTCGTTGAGAATCGTCCACGGTTCGCGGCCCGCGGCTTCGTTGAAATACGCGAAGCCATCGGGATGCGTGAGCAGGGACGCGCCGCAGTGCCACGCGAGCAACGCGATCGCGACGAAGCGCAATCGTGTGCGGAGCAGCAGCAATGCGGCCGCGGCGGCGGCGACGGCGAGCGGCGCGTACAGCGGGAGCACGTAACGGATGCCGAGGTTGAGATGGCTCGGCATCGCCACGAGGAGAATCGCGGCGACGGCGGCCAGCGCTTCGCCGGCCACACGGTGCTGCTTTGCGAGGAACGCGCAGAGGAAGAGCAGCAGTGAGCCGAGCGTCGACTTCAGTGCGAGCGCGATGAAGAAGTAGTACCACCAGCCGGTGGTGCGCAGTTCGCCGAGGATGTAGCTCTTGTGGCCGAGGCGATCGACTTCCGCGAGCTTGCGAATGCCGTCGATGAATGGCTCGGTGTGAAACGCGTAACCGATCCAGATCGTCAGCAGTGTCACCGCGAGCGCGATGGCGAAGCTCGGCAGCATTCGCTTCCAAAGACCGCGCGCGTCGCGATCGCGGAGCATGCGCACGATCGTCATCGCGATGCAGGCGGCCGGCACGTAGCCGATGCACGAGAACTTGCAGAGCGTCGCAAACGCGAACGCGGCGCCGAACAGCGCCGCGTGTTTCGCGTCGGGATGATCGAGCCAGCGCGCGAACGCGTAGAGACCCAGCGCGACGCCGGCGGTGGCCGGCATGTCGTGGGTACCGAGTCCCGCGAAGCCGTAGATCACCGGCTGCATCGTGAAGAGCAGCACCGCGAGCAGACCGCCGAGGCTTCCGAGCTCGCGACGCGACCACGCCCACGCCGCAAACGCCGCGATGCCGAAGAAGAGGAGATTGCCGCAGCGCGCGAGCACGAGATTCGTTTTGTAGCGGTCGTTCGAGAAGAACACCAGCCGCAGTTGTTCGCTGATGTCGGGCTTCAGCTCGATGCCGCCGAGCCATGGTGCGAACGACAGCACCACGCGCGGCAGCGGCGGATTCTCCCGTTGCAGATCGAACGCGTGTTGCTCGTAGATCTGCAGTCCGGCCGAAAGATGCATCGGCTCGTCGATGGTCGCGGAGAAGACGGTCCACGTCGTGGCGACGCGAATCATCGCCAGGGCGATCAGCGCGATCGCCGCCACATCCCACTTCCTATTCAATGACGCGCGTCCTTCCGCTGCACCGGCCTCGTGGCCCATTGCGACATGAGGTTCGTTCACCAGTAGCCGTGATCCGCCGAGAACATTACCTCGTACACCTTTCGTGCCCAGCTGCGTTTCCCGAACTCCACCTTGCCTTCCTGCCGCAGCCACTCCTTGATGGGAAGCGTGAAGCCGGTCTTGCGCCGCTTGCGCACCGCGTCCGGAAGAGAGGGCTGCGGTGCGTTTGCGAGGATCTGTTTGCCGCGGCCGGTGCGCGTGACCAGCACCGGGGCGAGCTTCTTCAACAGGTGCGCGTCGACGAGCGGCACGCGCACTTCGAGCGAGTGGGCCATGCTCGCCCAGTCCATGTCGCGCAGCAGCTGGTTGCGCAGATAGAGAGACGATTCGAGTGCGGCCACGCGCGCGTACGGCGTGCCGGGATCGGGGGTGACGGTGTTTTCGATGAGCTGCAGGAGATCAAGACGCTGCAGCCCTTCGCGCGCGATCTCTTCGCCGAGGACGTCCGGCAGCTCGGAGGCCAGGAAGCGCCCGCGCTTGACGAGATACGCGCCGGCATACGACGAGCCATGGCGGAGGATCTCTCCCATCTTCGGAGAGATGTGCCGGCTGCGTTTCGCGAGCGCGGTGTTGAGGCGATAGACGCCTTCGCCGAGACCAGGGACTTTTGCCAACACCCTGGTTACGGGCATCCAGCGCGGAATGTCGCGAAAGGACGTGTAGCCGCCGAACAGTTCATCGCCGCCCGCGCCGGAGAGCGCGACTTTCAGGCCGAGCTCCGCGGCCGCCTTGCTGATGAAGTAACTGTTCAGGCCATCGACGGTCGGCTGGTCCATCGCCGCGAAGATGCGATCGAGCTCGCCTTTGAAATCGGCGATGGTCAACTCGCGAATGGTGTGCGGCACGCCGTATTCGCGCGCGACGAGTTGTGCGAGCGGCGCCTCGTCGTTGTCGCGGCCGCGATACTCCTCGAAGCGCAGCGTCATGGTCTGCAGATCGGTGGCACCCGACTCTCGGGCGAACGCGACGATGGCGCTGGAGTCGATACCGGCCGAGAGAAACGCGCCGACCGGCACGTCCGCGACCATGTGGTAGCGCACCGATTCGAGCACCGCATCGTGCACGAACGGCACGCGGTCTTCCTCGCTCATCCGCACCGCGCCGTGCATCGACTCGCGCAGCGTTGCGGCGATCGAGAAATAGCTCCGCGGCTCCCCGGCGCCGTGCTCGTCGACGTAGCAATACGAGCCGGCCGGCAGCGCGCGAATGGCGCGATACATCGTGAACGGCTCCGGCACGGTGCCGCGCAGGAAGAAGCCGGCCGCGGCCGCGGGATCGAAACGCCTGTCGACGCGCTCGCTGGCGATGAGCGCCTTCACCTGCGAGGCGACGCGAATCGTGTTTCCGTCGTCCGCGAGATAGAGCGGCTTGATGCCGTACGGATCGCGCGCGAGGAGCATTCGCCGGCGCGCACCATCCCACAGCGCGATCGCGAACATGCCGCGCAGCTCGTGGAGCATCTCCTCGCCCAGCGCGTCGTACAGATACAGCAGCACCTCGGTGTCCGAATGCGAGGTGAACGTGCGTCCCATCGACTCGAGCCGCGCGCGCAGCTCTTTGTAGTTGTAGATCTCTCCGTTGAAGATGATGGCCAGCTCGCCGCGGAACATCGGCTGCGCGCCGGCCGGCGAGAGATCGATGATCGCCAGCCGGCGATGGGCCAGCCCGACGCGCTCGTCGTTCGAGATCCAGAGATCGGCCGCATCGGGACCGCGCGAGCGCATGCACTCGCGCGAGCGCAGCAGTTCTTCACGATCGACCGGCCGCGCCTCGGCGCCGTACGCGAAGATTCCGTTGATGCCGCACATCGGCGGGCAGTATATCCAGCGCGCCCGCTACAATCGCGCGCCTATGCGCCGACTGATCGCGTCGTCCCTTCTGCTCACGACTGCTCTCATCGCACAGACGCCGCCGAAGCCGATCTACGGCTTCGCCGACGCGACCGCGCAGCACGCGCTCGAAGCGAAGTTCGACGCGCAGCTCGATGCGAAGAACCTCCGCACCTGGATGGAGCGACTGAGCGCGCGTCCGCATCATCTCGGCTCGCCGTACGACAAACAGAATGCCGAGTTCCTGGCGTCCCTGTTCCGAGCGTGGGGCTATGAGACGAGCATCGAGCGCTTCGACGTGCTCTTCCCCACACCGAAGACGCGCATCGTCGAAATGACGGCGCCGGATCGGTACACCGCGAAGCTCGCGGAGCCGGCGCTGGCCGAAGACCGCACGTCGAATCAGAGCGACGAGATCCTCCCGCCGTTCAACGCCTACTCGATCGATGGCGACGTCACCGGCGAGCTCGTATACGTCAACTACGGCGTTCCGGCCGATTACGAGTTTCTCGAAAAGAACGGCGTCGACGTGAAAGGGAAGATCGTCATCGCGCGCTACGGCGGCTCGTGGCGCGGCATCAAGCCGAAGGTTGCGGCGGAGCACGGCGCAGTCGCCTGCATCATCTATTCGGATCCGAAAGACGACGGCTACTTCATCGGCGATCCGTATCCGAAGGGCGCGTATCGCAGCGAGTACAGCGCGCAACGCGGCTCGGTGGCGGACATGCCGCTCTTTCCCGGCGATCCGCTGACGCCCGGCGCCGGTGCGACCGCGGATGCGAAACGTCTCGAACGGAAAGATGCGCCGACGATCACGAAGATCCCGGTGCTGCCGATCGCATACGGCGATGCGCTGCCGCTGCTGCGCAAGCTCGCGGGGCCGGTGGCGCCGGAGAAATGGCGCGGCTCGCTGCCGACGACGTATCACGTCGGCCCTGGACCGGCGCGCGTGCGCGTGAAGCTCGAATTCGACTGGAAGCTCGTGCCGGCGTACGACGTGATCGCGAAGATGCGCGGAAGCGATCTCGCCGATCAATGGATCGTGCGCGGCAATCATCACGATGCCTGGGTGCATGGCGCGGCCGATCCGACCAGCGGCATGGTGGCGCTGCTCGAAGAGGCGCGCGCGATCGGCGAGCTCGCGAAAACGGGATGGCGTCCGCGGCGCACGCTGATCTTCGCGGCCTGGGACGGCGAAGAGCAGGGCCTCCTCGGCTCCACCGAATGGGCCGAGGCGCATCAGGCGGAGCTCGAGCAGAAAGCGGTGATCTACATCAACTCCGACTCGAACAGCCGCGGCTTTCTCGAAGCCGGCGGCTCGCACACGCTCGAACGCTTCGTCACCGAGGTGGCGCGCGACGTCGTCGATCCCGAGCGCGGCGTGTCGGTGCTCGAACGCGCGCGTGCGAAAGCGATCGCCGATGCGGAGACCGACAGAGAGCGGAAGGAGATTCGCGCGCGTTCCGGCTATCGTCTCTACGCGCTCGGCTCCGGCTCCGACTACACCCCCTTCCTGCAGCACCTCGGCATCGCCTCACTGAATGTCGGTTACGACGGCGAGTCGGAGTACGGCGTCTACCACTCCGCGTACGACTCGTTCGATCACTATCTCCGCTTCGGTGATCCGACGTTCGCCTACGGCGTGACGCAGGCGAAAACCACCGGCCGGATGATGCTGCGCCTCGCGAACGCGGACATGCTGCCGTTCGAAACGACGTCGCTCGCGACGACGGTCGGCCGCTATCTCGACGAAGTGACGGAGCTCGCGAACGAGCTGCGTGAGAAAGCGGAGGAGCAGAACCTGCAGATTCGCGAGAAGACCGCGGAGCTGGCGGCCGATCCGACGAAGCCGTTCGCCGCGCCGAAGCCGGCGGAGGAAGTGCCGCACCTCGAGCTGGCCGCGCTGCAGAACGCGGTGACGCGCCTGCAGAAGAACGCGCGCGCGTTCGATGCGAAACCGGCGCGCGCCGACGCGACGCTCATGCGCCTCGAGCGCGCGCTCACCCGCCGCGAAGGGCTGCCCGTGCGTCCGTGGTATCGCCATCATGTCTACGCCCCCGGCTTCTACACCGGCTATGGGGTGAAGACGTTTCCCGGCGTGCGCGAAGCGCTCGAACAGAAGAAGTGGAAGGACGCGAACGCGCAGATCGCGATTCTCGCGGGCGTGTTGAACGGATACGCGGACTTGCTGGAGTAGCGGAACGCGGCGAAACCACCACCCGGCCGCCGTCGTCCCAACGGCATGCGCACGAACGTCCTCGTCGCCTCTGCCGCCTGCGTCGCCGCGATGGCCGGCTGGTGGGCCCGCGGAATCGAATGGGCACCCATCGATTCCGCATCACCGGCCCCGCTGCAGCGCGCGTCGATCGCGTCCCGGAACGATGCGGTTGCGCTCGCGGTCAACACGCATCACGCGCAACCTCGCGAGCTGCATCCGTCGCGCAATCTCTTCGCATACAGAGCGGCGCCGCCGCTCGTGCAGCGCGCCATCCATGTCGCACCGCCGCCGGCCGAGATCGCGCGCGTGGCCGTTGCTCCCGCGCCGGCGATCGAGTCGAAGCCGCGGCTGCAGTTTCGTGCGCGCTACATCGGCCGCTTCGGCCCGGAGCGCAATCCGATCGCCGCGTTCGTTCGCGATGGGCAGGTCACGACCGTGCGCATCGGGGAACGCATCGACGAACACTTCGTGCTGCGGCGGATCGGATGGGAGAGTGTCGAAGTGCAGGCGCGTGACGGCGAGGACGTGGTCACGCAGCAGCTGCCGCTCGGCTGAGCGTCACTTTTTCGGGAGCATGTAGACCACTTCGCCCTTGCGCGACATCCCAAGATCCTCGCGGGCGATGCGCTCCACGGCGAACGACGACTTCTTCACGCTCTCGATCTCCGCGCGCAGCCGCGCATTCTCCGCCTCCACCCTGGCGATGTCCGCGCGCAGATCGGCCACGCGCGTACGCGCATGCTGCAACTCCGGCAGACCGCGATCGCTGAAGACGAACGAGATCGCGAAGACGATGAACAGCACGCCGGCGAGCAGAACCACAGCCCGCAGCGTCACCTGTGACGTACGTCGCGACTCATGAACGGAGACCGATGACATCCGGGCGTAAGTGTACGCTACCAATCTTCGGAATATGCGGCGTGGAAAATGGCGGGAGCGAAGAACGCTTTCGGACGTTTCATGACCAGGGGTTTGAGGATCCCCGCGGCTACGAGTTTCTCCACATCCGAGCTCGCGGTGGGATACGTCACGTCGAGCCGTGAAGTGATCGACGGGATGGAGACGATCGGATTCGAAAACAATCCGTCGATCAGCCGATGCATGCGGCCGCTCCAGCCGTCGGCGAGTTGGTGATACTCCTCGCGCAGCAGGCAGAGCTGATCGCAGCGGCGGATCGCATCCTGGCAAACTTCGATCGTCGCGCGCAGACAGAGATCGATCCATCGATCCCACGCGCCGCCTGCGCTGACCGCAAAAAGCGAATCGATGTAGTCGTCTTTGTATCGATCGAAATACGGGCTTACATAGAGCCAGGGATGCGAGAGATCGCACCACTCGAATGCGCATAACGAGAGAAGAGCTCGTCCGACGCGGCCATTGCCATCGACGAATGGATGGATCGCTTCGAACTGGTAATGCGCGAGAAATGTGCGAATCAGAGGATCGATTTTGTCGGACTCGTGCAGGAAGTGTTCGAAATCATCGAGACAAGCTGCCATTTCATATGGCGGTGGTGGGATGTAGCGGCGGTCCTGCCCGATGTGCACCTGGGTGCGCCGGAACTCCCCCGGAGCACGATCGCGTCCGCGCACGCCGCGGAGGAGTTGCTCGTGCATTTCGCGGATGAGGCGTAGCGAAAGGGGAAGGGTGTCCAGACGCTTCGTTCCATGTCTCACCGCAGCGGCGTAGTTCGCGACTTCGAGCCAGTCATTCGACCGTTCTCCCGGGCTCGTCGGCTCGCGCGGGTTCATCTCGAAAAGCAGCAGTTCTTCGGGGGATGCATACGTTCCCTCGAGGCTCGATGAACGGAGTGCCTCTCGCTGTTGGAGCGGGCGCAGGAGCAATTCGGGATCAGGAACGGCGCGCCCCAGGCCGTCGAGACGCGCCAGCGCCTCCCTGGCTCGCGCGAGTAGTGGCCACGTTGCGAGTTTGATCTCCCATGTGCGCGGAAGGGTTTGCGGAATGAATGCGACGTCTTTTCCACCATCCGAAATCGAGATGAGGCGGCCTGGAGAATCAGCGGAAAAGCGATTTGCATCCATTCAATTCAATTTGAATCCGTTCTGGTGAATTAAAATTTTCAGTCGCAAACTTTAATTCAACTTGCGAAGTTAAAGCCGATTTGAATCGCCCCATATAATCCCGCCGTGAAGCACGACAACGCCTCGAACCCGCTGACCGAACGGTATGCGTCGCGGGAGATGTCCTACCTCTTTTCATCCAACTTCAAGTTCCGGACGTGGCGGCGGCTGTGGATTGCGCTGGCCGAGGCGGAGCAGGAGCTGGGGCTGCCGATCACGGATGCGCAGATCGCCGAACTGAAGGCGCATGCCGAGACCATCAACTACGACGATGCGGAGCGTCGCGAGCGGGAAGTGCGGCACGACGTCATGGCGCACGTGCATGCGTACGGCCTTCAGGCCTCGTCCGCGAAGGGGATCATTCACCTTGGCGCGACCTCCGCGTACGTCACGGACAACACGGACATTCTGCAGATGCACGAGGGGCTGCGGATTCTGCGCAGCCGGATCGTCACGCTGATGGCCAGGTTGCGCGACTTCGCGTGGAACTGGCGCGCCACGCCGACGCTCGCGTTCACGCACTTCCAGCCGGCGCAGCTCACGACGGTCGGCAAACGCGCAACCCTCTGGTTGCATGACCTGCTGCTCGACTACCGCGAGCTCGAGTTCCGCTCCTCCCAGCTCGCGCTTCTCGGCGTGAAGGGGGCGACCGGCACGCAGGCCTCGTTCCTCAATCTGTTCGGCGGCGACGAAGCGAAAGTGAACCGGCTCGAGCAGCTCGTGGCCGAGAAGGTCGGCATGAAGCGCAGCTATCCGGTTTCCGGGCAGACGTACTCGCGCAAGGTCGACTCGCATGTCGTCAACTCGCTGGCGGGGTTCGCGCAGTCGGCGTCGAAGTTCGGCTACGACATGCGCCTGCTGCAGCATCTGCACGAGATCGAAGAGCCGTTCGAAGAAGAGCAGATCGGCTCGTCCGCGATGCCGTACAAGCGCAACCCGATGCGGGCGGAGCGGATCGACGCGCTGACGCGGCACCTCATCGTGAATGCGCTCAACCCCGCGCTGACCGCGGCCACGCAATGGTTCGAGCGGACGCTCGATGACTCGGCCAATCGCCGCATCGCCATTCCGGAAGCGTTCCTCGCCGCCGATGCGGTGGCGCTGATCTACGACAACATGGTCAGCGGCCTCGTGGTGCACGAAGACGTGATCGCGACGAACGTGCGTCGAGAGCTGCCGTTCCTCATGACCGAGAACATCATGATGGAAGGGACGGCGCGCGGAGGCGATCGGCAGGTGCTGCACGAGCGCATCCGCATTCACACGAAAGGGGCCGCCGACGCGTTGAAAGGAGGCGCGGCGGAGAACGATCTCTTCACGCGCATCGCCGCGGACGAGCTCTTCGGCATCGATCGCGCATCGCTGGAGCGGCTGGCGCGTCCGGAGGATTACACTGGTCTGGCAACGCAGCAGACCGAGCGCTTTCTCGCGGAGGAGGTCGATCCGATTCTCCGCGTGGAGCGCGAGCTCATCCGCAACGAAATCGGAGAAGTGCGCGTATGAACGTCGAGGGCCGTGGGCTGAGGGCTGAGGGAAACGCTGCGACGAGAATTCTCGTCTGTTCGGTTCTGGTGGTCCTGGCGTACGGCTGCGCGACCACGGCTCCGCCGCAGCGGAAAGACATGGAGCCGCTGCGCGGCGTGGCGAGCTGGTACGGCGAAGAGTTCTCCGGACGCACGACCGCCAACGGCGAGATCTTCGATCCGACGCAGCTGACGGCGGCGCATCGGACGCTGCCGTTCGGCACGATTCTCGACGTCACCAACGCGCTCACCGGCCAGACCGTTCGCGTGCGCGTCAATGACCGCGGCCCGTACATCGGCGGCCGACTCATCGATCTGTCGTATGCCGCGGCGCAGAAGATCAGCCTCGTCGAGCCGGGCATCGGGGAAGTGGACATCAAGGTGATCCGCATCGGGAGCGGCGATCGCGAGGCGCCGCAGCCATTCGGAGTGACGGTCGCGGAAGCGCCGAAGTCGGTGCCGGTCATTCCGTCGCAGCAGCAGCCCCCGCCGGCACCAGCCACGCCGAAAGTCGATTTCCCGCTTCCGGCGCAAACGGCGCCCGCAGCGCCGGTGGCCGAGACGAAGCCGGAGCCGGTCACGCCGCTGCCGGCGGTGACGCCGGTTGCGCCCGCGCCGGTTGCGGCGGAGCCGGCAGTCACGGAAGAGCCGGTGGTCGTCGACCGCGTCGCGGTCGAGACGCAGCGCGGCGACGTGATCACGCGCAAGCAGGTCAGTGCGGACGGAAAGCGGATCGAAGAAGTGGAAGTCGGCGAAGCGCCGCCGCGCACGACCGCCACGCGTGCGCCCGCACCCGCACCCCGTACCACTGCGACGACGACGCGACGCGGCGGCACGCAGTTCGTCGTGCAGGTCGGCGCGTTCTCGATCGAGTCGAACGCGAAGGCGTTGCAGGAACGTCTGACGTCGATCGGCCAGCGCGCCTATATCGACAAGACGTCGCTCTGGCGCGTGCGCATCGGACCTTTCCCGACGCGCGATCAGGCCGTTGCCGCGCGCAATGCACTCGAAGGGAAAGGGATCTCCGGAATCGTTGTCACGGAGTGAGGAATCCCGCGCGGAAGCGCGGACGACGCGGGAGTGCGTGATCCCGTGCGCGAGCACGGGATCACAGGCGTCTTAGACGAGCTCGTTTTCGGCGAAGAAGAACGCGATTTCGATCTTCGCGTTTTCGTCCGAGTCGGAGCCGTGGATGGCGTTCTGCTCGATCGATTCGCCGAAGTCCTTGCGAATCGTGCCGGCGTCGGCTTTCTGCGGATCGGTCGCGCCCATGATCTGGCGCAGGTGGGCGACGGCGTTGTCGCGCTCGAGCGCGGCCACGAAGACCGGGCCGGAGGTCATGTACTCGACGAGACTGCCGAAGAACGGACGGGCCTTGTGCACGGCGTAGAACGCTTCGGCCTGACGCTGCGAGAGGCCGATTTTCTTCACTCCGAGAACCTTGAAACCCTCGCCTTCGATGCGGCTGATGATGTTGCCGAAGTTGTTCTTGCGCACCGAGTCGGGCTTGATGATGGTGAACGTACGATTGGACATCTGATTTTCCTTTGAAAAAGTGGCGTTTTTGCGGATCGGGCGGCGGATTATACCCGCGCCTGCGGCAAACGCTCGTCGCGCGACTTCGGCGCGGACGCCACTTCCACGTAATCGACCGGCAGGTAGAGCGTGAACGTCGAGCCTTCGCCCGGCTTCGATTTCACTTCGATGCGGCCGTGATGCAGCTCGACGAAATTGCGCGTCAGGGAGAGCCCGAGACCGGTGCCGCCGTTGCGGGCGCGCCGTCCCTGCTCGGTCTGATAGAACTCGACGAAGATGCGCTGCAGCTCGTCGTTCGGAATGCCGATGCCGGTGTCGGTCACGTCGATACGCACGGTGTCGAACCCGAGCGGCGAATACTCCCTGCCGACGAAACGGCAGGTGATCGAGACGATCCCGCCGTGCGGCGAGAACTTCACCGCATTCGAGAGCAGGTTGAAGAGGATCTGCTTGAGACGCCCTTCATCGAGGCGCACCGTCGGCAGCGCGGGATCGATGCTCGACACGATCTGCACGCGCGCTTCGGCGGCGAAGCCTTTCATCACGCGCTCCACCGCGGCGATCGTTTCGTGCAGATCGAATTCGTCGGCGCGCAGCTCCATCTTCCCGGCCTCGATCTTCGACAGATCGAGAATGTCGTTGATCAGCTCCAAAAGGTGATTGCCGGCCGCGTGAATGTTTTCGAGAAAGCGGTGCAGGCGCGGCATGAGCAGGCCGCGCGTGGCGTCGATGAGCACGCTCGAAAAGCCGATGATCGAGTTGAGCGGCGTGCGCAGCTCGTGCGACATGTTGGCCAGGAACTGATTCTTCGAACGATCGGCGGCCAGGAGACGGAGATTCGTTTCGCGCAGCTCGTTCGTCCGCTCCTGCACCCGCTGCTCGAGCGCGTAGGTGAGCCCTTCGAGATCGCGATAGAGATGCGCGTTCTCGATGGCCACCGCGGCCTGATTGGCGATGGCGGTGAGAAGAATCAGATCGTCGGCGGTGAAGGCGTTTTTCTTGAAGCTCTCCACGGCGATGACGCCGATGACGCGGTCGCGCGCGATCATCGGCACGCCGAGCCACGACTCGGTGGCCTTCGTGTCTTCGACCGATTTCACGCCGATGCGCCGCTCTTCGGCGGTGCTGCCGAGGAGCAGCGGCTGGTGGTTCATGACCACCCAGGAGTTCAGTCCTTCGCCGAGAGGGAGACGCTCCTTCGGCAGCTTCGTGCCGTCGCGGATGTCGAGCTCGAACGACAGCTCGTTGGTCTGTTCGTCGAGCAGGGCGATGCTGAAGAGCGACGAGTCGATGACCGCGCTGCATTCGGTATAGAGCGCGGTCAGCAGCTGATCGGGCGTGTAGCGGAGCGAGATCGTTTTGCCGATGTTCGTCAGCGACGCGAGGCGCTGCAGCAGGTCTTCCGATTTCGAGCGCGTCAGGGCCAGCTTGCGGGCGATGTAGTTGGCGACGATGCCGGTGAAGGCGAGTGCGACGACACCGCCCCAGCCGATGGTGCCGAACGAGAGCGCGGTGACGACGGCGTACGGCAGCGCCACGAGCGAGATGCCGGCATCGATGATCGTGAGATGGACGATCTTCTCGAGCGAATAGCCGTACGCGCGCTGCGGCCAGAACATCAGCAGCGCGTTCACGACGATGAGCGCGAACCCGCCGATGGCGATGCGCGCGGCGTTCGCGGGTGTCGATGCGGCGACCGGAAACGTCCCGCCGAGCGCGGCGAAGATGCTCGCGGCGACGACGATCGGAAGCCCGTAGGTTCCGAAGAGGCCGAACGCTTTGACATAGTCGGTGAGCGGATCCTGCCGCGCGAGCTTCACCGGCCCGATCTGATTGAGCGAGAGCACGCGCGTGCCGATCGAAACGACGGCCGCGATCCACGACGACAACACGCCGCCGAGGAGCGGAAACATCGCCATGTACGCGGTGATCACCAGCGCGACGTAGACGAGATCGGTGAGCTCGAAGCGGAGCAGCGCGAGCGCGGTGGCGAAGAGAAAGAAGATGCCGATGAGGATCGGCGCGGAAGGACCGAGCGTCTGGAGGATGCGCAGCGTTTCGTCGTGGCGGAGAAACGTGAGGACGATCATGACGATCAGCCCGGCCAGTCCCTGCGCGAGAAAGACTGCGATGACGCGCCGCCGCGCGGACCGGGGATCGCCTGCAGAAGCCATATCGGGATCGGCGATGATGGTACACCCGATAGAAACGGAGGCCGACGCCACCGTAAGCGATGGAGCGGATGCCAGAGCGAGGCGGAGTTACACATCGTCCAATGCCCTCGCTGCGGCACGCGCAATCGGCATTGTGGGAAAGCATCAACATCGAGTTTCGGCACGTTGCGGCGGCACCTTCAACCTGTTCGCAGACGGCGTGAGCATTGCCGAGTCAGTCGATCCCGCTGCGCCTGAGCAGATGGCTCCGAGAGCGTAACTGTGCCGGCGCTGAGCGGAGCACAGTCAGTTCAACGCCGGCGACCAGAGAGGGAAGCATTGACGCCAATCCGGATTGCATGCATGCTCCAGCCTCCAGAGGTCCGGTCCCCTCTGCGCTGCCAAACCGTATGTGCTCAACACGAGCGGATCGAGTTCCGTCCGCGGAAACCCATGATGAAGACTTCTGTTGCCCTCCTTGCCTTTCTGTTCCTGACACTCCCTCTCACCGCCGATAATCCGCAAGCGCTCACCGCCACGCTCGACGCCACACACGTCACAGTAGGCCTCCGTCCGGGCAGCCAGATCGTCCTCCTGGGCGTGACGCTGCAGGTCGAGCGCAACATGCTTACGCGGCGCCAATTTTCAGAATTGCTCACAGACGACGACGGCGACGGTACGGTCACGTTCGCGCCCCTCGGTGGCGTGGCGTTCCGCTCCATCTGGGTCGCAGTGGATCTCAATAGCGGCGCGAATGTCGTTGCGGCCCCCGAGGAGTTCGAGCTGACGAACGAGACCATCGCCTCGGCGGATTTGCAGCTCGACGCAAACAACCTCATCGCCGGTCTTGAACAGCACCGGCGCAGTGTCGAGCTTCTGGTCGTGCGGCCGGGAGACGGCGCCTGGATTCTGCGTGCAACGGATGGTGGCGCGCTCGATCAGGACCAGCTTCGCAATGGACAGCTGACCATCGCGTTCGCCGATGCACAGCCGCTCGATTCGAGTTTCACCTCCGCTCCCTCGACCCTCAGGGGCGCCGACGTGGTCATCTCGTTCGATCCCGTGAAGCTCCAGGTGCGCACCCTCGCGGTTGGGAACTAACGTGATCATGCGCCGGATCCGTCTCTCTCTCTTGTTCGCTGTGAGCCTCGTGCTCACGTTTCCTCTCATTGCACAGAAGCATCCGAACATTGAGCTCGGCTTCAATGCCGAACGTCTCTATCAATTCGGTGAGCTGGACTCGGTCAATTTGCTCAATGGCAATCTCATTGTGCAGATCCCGATCGGCGGTGCGTATGCGAGCAACGCGTCATTCAGTTATCAGCTGACGCTGACTTACAACTCCAAAGTGTGGGACTCCATCAGCGGGTACGCGCCGAACGGTGATCACTACATGCGCACCGATCCGAACTGGGGCTCCAATGCCGGGATCGGATGGCGACTGTCGCTCGGCCGTTTGTATCAGCCGCAGCATCCAGGTACGTATACGTCAGCACGCACGAACTGGATCTATGAAAGTGCCGCCGGTGATGAACATGTCTTCGTCGGCGAAGACGACGCAACGGTTTTGACTACCGGGGATCAAGCCCACCTGCGCATGGTCAGGACCTCGACCACGCTGCGAAAAATCGAATTTCCAAACGGCGATGTGCATACCTTCGTAAAGGAACGCGGTCGCTGGCGCCTGCGAAAGATGGCCGATCGTTTCGGCAACTACCTATTGGTCAACTCGATCTGGCGTAGTCCTGAGGAGGGAAGCGCGGACGGCGTGGAGACGGGGTGGGAACTCCAGGACTCGATTTCCCAGTTCCGCAAGCACACCATCACATTTGTGGAGTCGGAGAGCGAAACGCCAGGCGTGTACGTACCGGACCTTGCGGTCGATGAAGGTCAATTGGTCAAGACCATCGAACTGGCCGGAATTCACGACCCGCTGGTCTATACATTCAATTACGACGCGAAGGTCACGTACTGGGGATGCGGTGAAGAGCGTCTGCCCACGGAGGACGACCCGTTGCGCCTCTCGCCGACGGTCGTCCTCCCGTTCCTCCGCAGCATCACAGTTCCGGATCAGAGTACGTTCGCGTTTACCTACTACACGCACGACAACCTCGGGTCCGGCGCCTGCGATCAGGCCACACTCCAGAGCGTGACTGTTCCGACCAAGGCCAAAACGACATACGCCTATCAGAAATACGTCCTGCCGGAATCGTTCTGTTTGCCGGGATCGTGGGATCTCATCAATCCCGGCGTAAAGACCAAAACGCGATCGGATGGCGCGCGTTGGGATTACGTCCATACCGTAGCGGCGGAATACGAGATGACGACGCTGGAGGCCCAGCAGGCCATAGCGGGCTGCGCGTTAACGACCGGGATGCCACCCGTAGACATCGTGACACAGCCCATCCGGCGATGGTCGCGCACCTCGGTGCTCTCGCCGCCGGTGGACTATCTCGTTTCAGATACGACTACGCAGCGTCGCACGCGCAGCGACAATTACTTCTATGCCTGGCCCAATTTGGAGCCCGCACCCGTCGATCCATTTGCCAACGGTGCCCCGTTCACATTTGGGGAACCCGCGACGCCCGGCGCGCCGTCCGAAGCCGCTTCGAAGCAGGCGTTGTGCGGCGGTTGTCCGGCGACCAGCACGGACGTCGATGCGTCAGACGGTCTGACCGGCGATCGCCGATACCTCTCGACGCGCCTTTTTGAAGGCTGTGCAAACGACAATACCGGTCTTTGCACGAGCGGACGATTGTTGCGATCCACGTCGCTGCGGTTGGCTCCCACCCTGGCGCTCCCGGGCGGTGTGACCGTGAGGGGGTACGGGCCCGAGTCGACGCGCACCACGTTGCACGACGATACAGGCTGTTCTGGCGCGTGTTATGTCCAGACGACGTTCAGCGATCGCGATGGCGCGGGCAATTATGAGCGTTCCTCCTTTACCACGAACTTCCCGGCCGATCCTTCCAACCGTCGCGGTGAGTACACGACTTATACCGACTTTCACAACCTGACGACCGCCGCGATTCTCAACTCTGCCACACCGTGGATTCTCGGTCTCTATGATCGGAAGGAGCGCACGGAGAACGGTGTGACTTCCGCGTCCGAATATTGCTTCGATTCCAGCACCGGTTTTCTGCTGGGAATGCGCGTGTTGCAGGGATCGGTGCGGGGCGCGCACGACGTTGTTACGATCTTCAAGACGGACGGCTGGGGCAATCCGCGAGTCGAGCGCACCTTCGGCGGCGATCAACAGACCGTTCCCACGACCAGTTCCTGCGCTACCTCAGGAACGCCTGCGTATTTCGTGAGCAATACGTTTCTCAATGGTACGCGGAAATCCGAATACTGCGATCCCGCCGCGTCCGTCGTGAGTGATCTTCCTTCGCTCGACGTCACCTGTGCAAGCCTACTGACCACACTGGACGTTTCCTGGGACCTGGCCAGCGGCAAGCCCACGTCGTCACGTGATGCATCAGGAATTTCCACGACCTACTCCTACGACGATATCGGACGGCTCGAGAAGATTGTGCCACCGGCCACCGGTACGCTCCATTATGCGTATGAGAACGCTACCGACACGACCAATGCGCGAGCGACCGAGACCCTCAAAAGCGGGACGACCACTCTCTCGACGACTACCTACGAGTTCGATGCAATCGGTCGTATTCTCCGCCTCAGCAAATCGAAACCATTGAGTGGCGTGTCAGTCGTGGAAACGGACTACGACGGCATGGATCGCAAGAAACGTGTTTCGCAGCCGTTTGCCGCGTCCGCCGCGCCGACGGGAAATACGCTGTCAGGCACGAATTGGACCAGCACGGTCACGGACGCCATTGGACGACCCGTACGCATCACCGCGCCCGATGGGGCGGTCACGCGATTCGAGTACATTGGCGATCGCGCCGTGACGCGAACGAATTCCGTGGCAACGTCCGTCAGTGGCT
This sequence comes from Thermoanaerobaculia bacterium, assembly GCA_036261885.1. Taxonomy (GTDB): domain Bacteria; phylum Acidobacteriota; class Thermoanaerobaculia; order Gp7-AA8; family Gp7-AA8; genus QHVT01. The sequence goes on from DATAJY010000011.1 coordinate 43,099, forward strand.
CTTCCGATGTATCGACGAAAGAGTATTACGACGCACAGCGACGACTCGTCCGCGTCGAAGAGAACGCGTCTGAAACAAGCGCCGATACGCCGAGCGGTGGCCTCGTCACGACGCGCTACGGCTACGATGTAGCCGGTCGCCTGATCGACGTGAGCATGGGCGATGCGATCTCCTCCCAAACTCGCACGTTCACCTACGACCAGCGCGGGTTTCTCAGTTCTGAAACGCATCCCGAGCGTGGCACCGTAACCTATGGTTCTTATGATGCCAAGGGCCACGCCGGTACGCGCACAGATGACCTGAGAACGCTCACGATGACCTTTGACAACGCCGAACGTCCGTTGAGCATCTCCGCGAGTGGCACAACGCTCAAGTCGTTTGTTTACGGCGCCGGCGCCATTTCTACCGATCTCGCCGGCCGATTGAAAGTGGCGGTTCGCCGTAACGATCTGCCCAGCGCGGGGCAGATCGAAGTTACCGAGCAATACGAGTACAGTCCGTCGACGGGTCTCCTGTCGAATCGAAAAACCTCGGTGGAAAAAGTCACCGGCGGGACGCGCACGATGTTGCAGTCCTTCACTTATGCCGTCGATGCCTATGACAAATACGGCCAGCCGTCGCAGGTCACGATGCCGACCTGCTCGCAAAACGGTTGCAGTACGACCGATGGTCTCGCCACGGTGTCGTTCGCACGGGACAATGGCTTCCTGACATCGGTGGTGAATTTTGCAAATCTTGCCTACTCGCCGTCAGGAGCCGTCGAATCCGTTACGCATCATTCTTCTCCAGAGGCGAGCGACGTCTATGACACGCTATATGGTCTGAGCCGTCCTTCGAAGATCACCTTCAACGGCGGGAACACCACCTGCGCCGACCCAACCGCCTCGACGATTACCGCTTCCAATGCGTGCGCCGGAGCCGGTACTGCCTCCGTTCCGCAACGCTCTGGCATTACTCACACATGGACGATCAGCGGAGGAACGATTACCTCCGCGACGGCAGGGGAGTCGATCACGTTCACCGCGGCGGGAACGGGTGACGTGGTTCTCACCGCGCGTGCGATGAACGCATGCGGTGCCTATACCGACAGTCAGGCCACTGTCGCCACCGGTGCCGCGCCGCCCGCCTCACCGGTTTCTGCATCGCTGTCCTGCGGTGCGGGTACCGCGTCTGTCCCGCAGCGCAGCGGCATTACGCACACCTGGACGATCAGCGGCGGCACGATTACTTCATCTACGACCGGAGAGAGCATCACGTTTACGCCGTCCGTCGGCATTACGGATGTGATTGTGACCGTGCGCGCGACGAATAGCTGCGGCGCGTATCGGGAGACACAGGTGACGGCGACCGCGACGACCGCACCTGCGCCGTCCACGATTACTGCTCCGTCATGCGTGACTTCGACGGGTACTGCCACTGTGCCTGCGCGAACCGGCATCTCGCACACATGGTCGATTCAGGGCGGAACCTTGATCTCCGGCACGACAGGGGAGACTGTGACGTTTCAAGGAAACGGCGCGTCGTCCATTGTCCTGACCGTGACGGCCACGGACTCCTGCGGGATGAGCACTGCCAGTTCTGTTTCTGTGCCGTACGGTTGTGAAGGTCCGACGCCGTCGACGATCAACGCGCCGTCGAGCGTCTGCGGTCTCACCTCCGCGACGGCGTCTGTTACACCGCGTTCCGGCATTACGCACACGTGGTCCATTCAGAACGGCGCGATTACGTCGGGGAAAACCGGCGACACAATTACGTTCAAGGGAAACAATATCGGCATCGTGACGCTGAGCGTCATTGCCATGAATAACAATGGCAGTACATCCAGCAACGCGCAGGTGTCGATTAACACTTCGCCAGTGGCGGCCGTTTCAGGCACCACGCGAATCGTGCGGGGTCAAACCACGGATATTCGTGTCGATCTGACGCCTGGTACCGGTCCCTGGAACCTGACGTGGGAAGACGGCACACAGACCCCCGTCACGCAAACACCAGCCTTCTGGAGCGTCGCGCCCACACAGACAACAATTTATGGATTGACCTCGGCTACGGCCGCTGGTTCGCCGTGTTCCTGTGTCCTGCATGGCTCAGCGCAAATCATCGTCGTGCCGCCGGCGCCACCCTGGGTCAAAGCGGAGCGCCTTCCCAGCGGACAAATCCGGGTGACATGGGGCGCAGTTTCAGGCGTGACGTCCTATCAAGTGGCCCGCGCTCGTATCTATGACGGCATTGCGGAAAACACTCAGATCGTGTCAGCGCAGATTCTGACTGAGAACGTCTCCGCGTCCGCCACGCCCGTGACGTACGTTTATCGTGTTCGTGCAAGGGATTCCTCCGGATTGTTGTCGGACATCACGATGGATTACACCACCGCGGCGACGACACTCTGGGCGAACACGGCCGCATCGGACACGCCAATTCGCGGACAGGACATTCAGGAGCTCCGCGCGGCGGTAGACGCATTTCGTTTTGCCTATCGCCGGTCGCCACTCTTCAGCGGGTCTCTTGCTCCGTCAGGTTGGATCACTGCCAATAACGTGACCGCTCTCGTCAATGGCTTCAATGAAGCACGCGGCCTCCTCCTGCCTCCGTTCGGGTATTCTCCCGAGACACCGCCGGTGGCACCGGGAAGCGCAGTCTCATCGAAGCACATTTTGCAATTGCGAACGGCGCTCGACTAAGACCAAACCATGAAGACCAAGATCCTTTCTCTGCTTCTGGCCCTCGCTTCGAGCCGAATCGCCGTCGCCCAGACGCCGACCGATTCGGGTTTTCCGAACGCTGCGCGCCGTCCGACGAAGGTGTTCACCGAAGCCGTCAATTGGAACAGCGGTGTTACATACACGTATGACGGCGCCGGCAATATCCGTTCGATTGGAACGGACGCGCAGGTCTATGACGCCGCCGGCCGCCTCGTGCAGAGCTCGATCAACGGCGTCAGCTGGCAGTACAGTTACGACGCGTTCGGAAATCGCAAGACCTGCGCCGGGCCCGGCACCGATTGTCAATACGGCATGACCGTTGCCCGCAGTTCGAATCGCATCGATTCCACCGGCGTTTCTTACGACGCCGCCGGAAACATGCTATCCCTCGGCGGCCGTTCCTACACCTGGGACGCGATGGACGTTCTGACCAGCGAGTCCGGTAACGGGGTCAATCGGGAGTTCGTCTATACAGCGGACGATGAACGCATCGCCGTCTATGACGTCGGCAGTACCTGGCACTGGAGCGTTCGCGATCCGTCCGGAAAGGTGCTTCGCGATTTCACCAGTCAGGACAACGGCTCATCCCTTGCCAGCGCGAACTGGACCTGGGTGAAGGATTACGTCTACCGCGATGGCCTTCTGGTCGCCTCGCGCCAGAAACTCCCAGGCAATCCCACACCCGTCACCTGGCACTACCACCTCGACCACCTCGGCACACCCCGCCGCATCACCACCGATTCCGACGCCATCATCGGCTCCCACACCTACTACGCCTTCGGTCCCGAAACCTCCGACGGCCTGAACGAACCCTCCATTACCCGCATGAAATTCACCGGCCATGAGCGTGATCTCGAGTCTGGTGGCGGGCTGGTCGAGTTAGACTACATGCACGCGCGCTATTACGGCGCGGTATTGGGCCGGTTTTTATCCGTCGATCCGGTACTGCAGATTAAACGGGCGATGCGGAGTCCGCAGCTCTGGAATCGCTACAGCTACGCTCTCAACAACCCCATCGTGTTTACCGATCCGACGGGCGAGACGGTCTACCTCGTTACATACACGACCGGAAACACCGAAGGAGACGATGAGTTTCGCCGAGCCGCTATGACGCGGGCCGCTGAGATCCAAAAGCAGAAAGGTTACGACCCGAAGAAGGATACGGTTCTGGTTCGCGGCGTCGCGACTAAGGGAGATTTTGCACAGGCCGTGAAGGATGCCAACGCGCTGGCGCCGAAGTTCGGCAGGGTTGGCGAAATCAACCTGTATTCGCATTCCGGGCCACGCGATGGTCCCATTTTCCAATACGGTCAAAAGTCGCAGCATCAGTTCGCGAGCAGCGACCTACGAATGAATGTGAACTGGGAATGGTGGGGCAGCGGGCGATTCTACGGGTGCAACACCGGCGTGAACTTCACGCAGAACTTCGCGAAAGCGCAAGGTGTGACGGCCTGGGGGTATGAAGGCTTCGCGAGTTTTTCGTCGACGCAATACAACTGGACGTATCCCAAATCGAGCGGGCCTTTATATCTCATTCAAACAACAGGTTGGAGCAATGGCGGCCCGCTCGGACTCCTTGGAAAGTGGTCCGGGGTCAGTGATCGTGCTGTTGCGATGGACCCTGACGAACCCTAAGCCATGACACGTTCGAAAGTAGCCGCAGTTGTTGTGGTCATCATGTGCGTTATCGGTGTGACCGCATTCGCGCTGACAAGACGGCCGGTGCTGTTCTCGTTCACAGATCCGGGCGAACTGCGCCGGCCATCATTCTCGTTGCTGAATCCGTTGCGAAATCGAGAGCCGGAGAAGGCCGCCGAGGACGTTCTCGCAGACCTTCGGCGTGGCGACCTGGCAACGGCATTGAGTCGCGTGCAAGCACCGGGAGGAGTCAGCCCCGTTCTGCATGCGAAAGAGCAGGAGTATCCGCTTCGCAAATGGAAGCTCGCTCATCGAATTGACGATGCGAATCAAGTCACACTGTTGTACCGGGCGAGCCGCGCTGAATCGGAGCGCTTCGATTGGGAAGTCACGATGAGAGTGCAAAAGCGTAGCGGCCGATGGACGGTAACGGACTTCGACGCAGCTTACTGATCCGATGCGCGATCACAAGAAAGCGATCTGTGGTCGGATGAATCTCGTCTGGAGGATAGTGAAAGTGACCGTCGATCGGATTAAAGCGACGGGCGGTCACTTAAATCTCAACTTCAGCACAGTGAAAGTGATCGATCGTCGGATTTAAGTGATCCGGCGACTTGCACCGGCATCGCGAGCGGATCCCGCCCATCCTCGCCGCGACACGCCGGTTGACATCGCGCGCGAAAAGGTGAGTGATCGTGCGCGCAGGCAACCGGCGCGCCGCGGCTTCCCGCCCGGCGACTTGCAACGGCGTCGCGAGCTCGCCCGCTCCACCACCCGACCCCGCAGCCGGACGTGCATCGCTCCGTGGTGCCGCCCAAGATGCGGCTGTGGCCGACGTGGCCCGCCGCGGTGTGGCTACGCGCGCCTGCGGCGCGCTTGAGCAGCGCGAGAGCGAACGAGTTGCGCTCGAGGAGCGTGTGTGCGGGCCACGCAGCCAAGCCGGATCTTGGGCGGACTCGGTTCGTCGCGGCCGCACGTGAGCCACCCTGCGCTGTCGCGCGCCGCCGGGCGCTGCATGGTTCGTCGTCCATCATCGAAGTCATCTCCATGAGCGGCACGCTCCACCCCCGCAGAGCGGCCGCCGTCCCCACGGCGGCCGCTCTGCTTCACGCCCGAGGACGACGGCGAGCGACGCGTTCGTCGTCGATGGAGAAACCGCGCTGTAGCTGACGCAGCGCCGCGCCACTGCAGCGGCGAGCGCGATCGTTCATCGCGTCGGCGCTGCGCAGCTAAGCGCGGCCAGGGCGCGCAAGAATCGCCGGCGCTCGCCACGCCGGGCCGTGCAGCCCAACCTAACCCCCGTTGGGCTGACACGGCCGCGGCGTGTCTCGGCCGGCGTGGCGAAGCGATGAAACAACGTTCCCCCGCCCGCCCGGCGCGCGACGCGCTCAGACTCTGGAGCTCTCTCGTTCCGCCGCCCGACCGGAACGCGAAGCACTGCACACGAATCGCTGCACGGTCGGGTGGTGGAATGAGAGAGCTCGGGAGGTTGGAGGCAGCGGCCAGGCGGCTCGGTCGGTCGTCGGCTCACTTCACCAGAAGCGACGCGGCGGCGCATCGTCAAGTCGGTAGCGGTGGTGGATGACTTGACGATGCTTCGTCGCGGCGCTACTCGATGCGAGCGACGACCGACTGAGCCGCGGGTGGGCGGGCGGCGTTCTCCTGGGCGGGAGCTTCGACGCCGGCGCCGGCGGCTGGGCGGTGGAGGCGCCGCGCGTTGCGCCGCGCGTTGCCACGCAACGCGGCGCGGCTGGCGCAGCCGGACCGCGCGCGGCGAAGCGAGGGGGAAGAGTGCGGCCGGATCGCCGCATCGCTTCGACGATCGCGCGTGAAGTCGAAAGGGTTGCGCGGGCGGCGCGCGTGCAGCAGCGACGAATCGAAGTCCGGCTAATGCTTCGTTCGCTCGCGCGGCAACTGCAACGCGCTGCACGTGCGTTCACGATGAACATGGCGCAGTTGCCGCGTCGAAGCGCAACGACGCAATTAGCCGGCAGCCACGGAGCGAGAAACGTGCGGCCGCGCTCTCGCGTCGCGCAGCTCGCGCTACGTGCGCGGGCGGGAAGCACCGGCGGCGCGCTTGCGCGAGAGCTTCTTCCTTAGCGGCTTGTTCGTGCTGCAAGCGCGATGACGGTGCTGTGGGTGGGCGGGTTGATGACTTATATCAATTTCAACAAGATGCGCCAGGTGATCGGCGGAAGCGCAAACGGCGGGACTTTCGATTTTGCCATGATCGTCATGCACGAAATGCTGGGGCACGGAGTCAACAATCTACACGACAACTTTTCAAAGACGAATCCGACCGGCGACACGGTCGATTACGAGAACAAGATCCGTGGGGAGCTCGGCATTACGAATCAGCGACTTGAGTACGAGACCCACAAGGACGGGCCTCGGTATTACATCAATTTCACGAACGGCCGCATTTGGGTCCCACAGCCCTAGAAGAACGATGAAGGCTAAGATCATCGTTGCGGCCTTATGTCTAGGCTTGCTGTGTTGCCGCACGTCCTCACGAGCGATTGAGGTTTCACCTTCCGTCGCCGACACGATTTTCGTTCGTGCCAAGGCAGCATTCTGCGATGAGGCACCGCTTCTAGTCGAAACGACTCGTCCTATTTTTCCACTCGTGGCGCTCGCTCAAGTCGAAAGGGACATTGGGGGAGAGCAGCTATTGCTCCTCATCGGCGAAGCCGAACGACACGAGGACGAACTTGAGAGGCGTTACGTGCCGCAGCGGCTCGTCCTACCAGAGACGTCCCTCGGTGACGCGCTGATCAGCAGTGACAAAACAAAGGAGGTCGCGGGTTGTTATGCGGAACTTTCGCCGCTGATCGCAAACCCCTATCGTCCAGGTGAGTCGGGTACTTTCCTCCGGATCTTCCGCGGTGGAGCCAGTGGACGTTCCGGTTCGCGCACTTTCTGGTTGGCCGTGAACAGAGACGGATCAGTCGGTCGCCTCGTTCCCTTGCCCTTGTTCGTCGATTGAACGGCGGGCGAACGAGATCGCGGTCACGACGAAAGTTGAAGTGAATCGGCATTGGCCGCCACGCTCCCACCCACCCGGCTGCACGAGTCGCGTGAGTGGGACGCATGTCGCGCCGCTTGCAGGCGCGTGCGAAGCGGAACGCGATCGTGCACGCGGCAAGCGGCGCGACATGCCCACGTGGCGTGAGTTGAACGTTCCACCGCACTCCCTTTCGTCTGCACGTTCATCGCCGGTGGTGCGGCCTAATGCGCGGCTCGTGCAGATGCTGCCCGCTGCTTCGTGGCTTCGCGCGCTTCCGCGCGCTCGACCATCGCGAGCTCGGCTTGACGCGCTGCGAATAACGGGTGAGCGGGCCGCACAGCACAGCCGAGCATTAGGCCGACAAGTTCATCGCGGCCGCACGTGAGCCGCAATGCGCTATCGCGCGCCGCCGGGCGCTGCACGGTTCGTCGTCATCATCGAAGTCATCGCAACGAGCGGCACGCTCCACGCACGCTGCGCGCGGCGCGTCCCCACGCACCGCGCGCAGTTGCCCGCTTCCGGGTCGACGCGAAGGTCTTCGTCGTCATCACAACCGCGTTGCACCTGACGCGGCGCAACGAACTGCCTCGTGAATGCGGCGCATCGCGCTCGCGCCGCGCAGGTGAACGCGGTCAGGGGGAGAACCGCCGGCCGCCACGCCGGCGCGCGCAGCGTAACTGTTCATTGATTGTAGGGACCTCGAGGACGTTCTAGCGGCTGAAGTTGAGCTCTGACGAACGCGAGGCGTTTGCGCTCATGCAATACAACTCGATTGCGAGCGAAGGACGGGCAACGGTCTATGACCGGCCGCTCATCGCTGTCCAGGACGTGTTGCGGGTTGTTGCCGTCGCAGACGCGTTCGTCGTGGTGAAGAGCGTCGATGACATTCCGAAGCCGAACGAACGGATGACGCGGCGACAAAAGAGAACTCTGAATGCGCTCCGTGCTGGGAGTGCTTCTCCGTCGTTCGATCTGGACGCGCTACGCGAGAGGGTCGTTCCTCCGACGGTGGAAAGAACCGCGGATGCAATGGTTGTGCGCTTCTATTCATGGCACAAATGGGTTGCGTCGGTGAGGTACAACAGCGTGATTCTGCATGCGGACGGTCGCGCGTCGCTTTCGAGATCCACACTCCCCATGGACGGGCGATTTCGAGATCCAAACGCTCATGTGATCCGCGCGATCACATTTCCCTCCACGCGTTCGTACTCTTCGCGCGGGATTGCGGGGTCATCTTTCATGATCACGCAATCGCGATAGTCGCCTTGCTCCAATTGCACTCCGCCGGCCACGATGCAGCGTTCCAGTTTCACCGACGGCGCAACGAACGCACCCTCCCACACCGAAGACTCTTCGCCGCACAAGCCGCGTGCCGCTTCGAGATAGCGCGATGGTTTGCCGATGTCGAACCAGGGGCCGTCATCGAGCACGCCGGCGATCACTTCTTCGCCGCGGTCGAGCACCGGTTGATATGCGTGCTCGACGATGCCGGAGAATTCGCGGTCGGGGATGTAGCGGAAGATGCGCGAGCTGATGCAGTGCGAGCCTGCGAACATCAGCGGTTCGCCTTCCCCTTTTCCGAAGCCGGTGACGAGGCCGTCGCGAAACGGAACGGCGGTGAATTTGTCGTGCGCCGGCGGATGTCGCAGTGTGAGCGCGGCCAGCGCGTTGCGTGCAAGCAGCGCATCGCGTAACGCGTCGTAGCGCGGAAACTGCACGGTGTCGGCGTTGACGACGAAGAAGAACTCTTCGCGTTCGAGGTGCGCGCGCACGCGGCGCAGACCGCCGCCGGTGCCGAGGATTTCTCCCTCTTCGCGGGAGAAGAAAAACGTCGCGCGGTGGCGATAGGTGTCGCTGAGAAAGCGCTCGATCTGCTCCGGCAGGTGATGCAGATTCACGACGATGTCGTCGATGCCGGCGTCGAGAAACGAATCGACCGCGTATGCGATGAGCGGTTTCCCGCACAGCGGCACCATCGGCTTCGGCATCGTGTACGTCAGCGGGCGCAGGCGCGTACCGAAGCCCGCGGCGAGGATCATCCCCTTCATGCCGATGGCAACTGCTCCGGCGGAAAGACCATGTTCTCCGGCAGGTCGGCGCGCGTGCGTCGATGCTGCCGGTAAAGATCGGCGTAACTCTGGCGGATCCCTTGCTCCACATTCATCCCCAGCTCCTCGGCGACGGAACGAATGAGATCCAGCGCTCCTTCGATCTCGAAGTAATCGCCGATGGGGGTGCGGTCGAGCACGACCTCGACGTCGCGCACGCGCCACACCTCGCGGTACTTCTGATAGCGGAACGTCGGCTTGAAGCCGAGGGCGTCGAAGAGCTGAATGGCCAGCTCGAAGGATTCGACCGCGGTTTGCACTTCCTCGCGTGTCTTCACGCCGCTCTCGAATGCCATCGGCCCCTTGAACGTGGCGATGGCGTAGCGGCCGAATTTGCGAACGCGCAGCAGCGCGCCCTTGGTGCGCAGCTCGCCGCGCCGATCGAGCACGATGTTGTCTTCGAACGTTTCTTCGTAGAGACGCTGCGCGCCGATCTCGCGCAGTTTCTGCACGAGTGCGCGACGATCCTTCAGCGCGAACTTGATCTCGATTTCCTGGGCCAGTGTCAGTTCCTCAGCACTTCGACGCCCGGCAATGCGGCGCCGGAAATGAACTCCAGCGATGCGCCTCCGCCGGTCGAGATGTGCGTAATGCGATTTGCGAACCCGGACGCCTTCACCGCCTCCACCGACTCGCCGCCGCCGACCACCGTGACCGCATCGGCGCTCGCGACCGCAGCGGCCATGGCCATCGTTCCCTGCGCGAACTGCTCCTTCTCGAACACTCCCATCGGGCCGTTCCAGAAAATGAGCTTCGCGTCTTTCAGTTCGTCGCTGTAGCGTTTGACGGTTTTCGGTCCGATGTCGAAGGCCTTCTCGTTTTCATTGAAGCCGTCGACGACTTCGATGTCGTCGGTCTCGGTGTTGTCGATCGAATCCGACACGACGAGGTCCTCGGGGAGGATGAGCTCCGCGCGCGAATGCGACTCCATGATCCGCTGCGCGACCTCCATCGAATCGACGTCGACGAGCGAACCGCCCATCGGTACGCCGCGCGCGGCGAGAAACGTGTTGGCCATGCCGCCGCCGATCAGCACTTTGTCGGCGAGCTTCACCAGCGCCTCCAGCGGTTCGATTTTGCCGGCGATCTTCGCGCCGCCCATCAGCGCGACGAACGGACGCTCGCTGATATTCGTGACTTTCTGCAGGAACTCGAGCTCTTTGACGAGCAGGAGTCCACCGGCGGTGTTCTCTTTCGCGAAGAGGCGCGGCAGCGCATCGATCGACGCGTGTGCGCGATGGCAGGCGCCGAAGGCATCGTTGAGATAGAAATCGGCGAGCTTGCGCAGCTCCTGTGCGAACTGCGGGTCGTTCTTCTCTTCGCCCGCGTGAAAGCGGAGGTTTTCGACGAGAAGAACTTCGCCGGCGCCGAGCTTCGACGCCAGCGCTTCGACATCGGCGCCGACGCAATCGTCCGCCCACTGCACGTCCGTGCCGAGCAGCTCGGCGAGCTTCTCGCGCACCGGTCTCAGCGAATACTTTTCCTTCCGCTCCCCTTTGGGGCGGCCGAGGTGCGAGGCGATGACGATCGCCGCTCCCCGGTCGCGCAGGAGGCGCAGCGTCGGCAGCGTTTCCTCGATGCGCGTCGCGTCGGTGATGCGCGTCCCTTCGAGCGGAACGTTGTAGTCGACGCGATAGAAAACGCGGGCGCCGGACGCGAGCTTCAGATCATTGAGGCTTCGAATGGTGATCATGCCGTGATGCGGGCGAGGGTTCTCACGCCTTCTCCGCCAATGCTCCTTTTTTCACGTTGGCGACGTGCGCGATGAGATCGAGGATGCGGTTGGAGTAGCCCCACTCGTTGTCGTACCACGAGAGGACCTTGTGCATCCGCGGATTCACGGAACGGGTGAACGTCGTGTCGACGATCGACGAGTTCGCGTTGTGATTGAAGTCGATGGAGACGAGCTGCTCGTCGGAGTAGGCGAGGATTCCTTTCAGCTCGCCGTCGGCCGCCTCGCGGATCACGCGATTGATCTCGTCGACGCTCGTTTCCTTCTCGGTCTGGAAGGTGAGGTCGACCAGAGAAACGTTCGGCGTCGGCACGCGCACGGAGATGCCGTCGAATTTGCCTTTCAACTCGGGCAGCACGAGACCGACCGCCTGCGCGGCGCCGGTGCTGGTCGGAATCATCGACAGCGCGGCCGCGCGTCCGCGGCGCAGATCCTTGTGCGGGAGATCGAGGATCTCCTGATCGTTCGTGTAGGAGTGAATCGTGGTCATGATGCCCATCGTGATGCCGAAGCGCCGATGGAGCACTTTCGCGAGCGGAGCGAGGCAGTTCGTGGTGCACGAAGCATTGGAGATGATCTTGTGCTTCGACGGGTCGTAGTCGTTTTCATTGACGCCGAGGCAGAACGTGGCGTCGGCGTCTTTCGACGGAGCGGAGATGATGACGGTCTCGACGCTCTTCTTGAGATGGCGCGACGCTTTGTCTTTCGAGGTGAAGCGGCCCGACGATTCGACCACGATGTCGACGCCGAGCTCGTCCCACGGAATGTCGGCCGGATCGGGATTCGAGAAGACGCGCAGTTCTTTTCCGTCGATGCTGATGCTCGTCTCGCCGGCTTTGACGTCGTTGGGGATCGTCTTGTGGACGGAGTCGTATTTGAGCAGATACGCGAGCGTGGAAGCGCCGGTGAGGTCGTTCACCGCCACGAATTCGATGTCGTACTTCTTTTCGAGTGCGGCCCGCAGCACGTTGCGACCGATGCGACCGAACCCGTTTACACCAACCTTGACCATTACAGTTCTCCCTGGTTCACGCGCGCTAGTATATCGACGTGAATCCGACTGCGAACTCCATGCACGTCACGCCTCTGCAATGGGACGGACACGTTCTCCGGCTCATCGACCAGCGCCTTCTGCCGCGCGAGGAAACGTGGGTGGAGTGCCGTACCGCGGCGGCCGTCGCGGAGGCCATCCGCACGATGATCGTGCGCGGCGCGCCGGCCATCGGTGTCAGTGCCGCGTTCGGTATGGCGATGGCCGCTCAGCAGGGCGACGATCTTCAGAGCGCCGCGCAGGTGCTGAAGGCGTCCCGTCCGACGGCCGTGAATCTCGCCTGGGCGGTCGATCGCATGCTCGCGCATGACGGCGACTGGACGGCCGAGGCCGAACGCATCAATGTGGAAGACGTCCAGGCCTGCAAGCAGCTCGGTCGTTACGGCGCGGAGCTCCTCGGCGCCCAGGCGACGGTGCTCACGCACTGCAACGCCGGCGCGCTGGCCACCGCCGGCTACGGCACGGCCCTCGGCGTGATTCGCGCCGCCGTCGACAGCGGCAAGCGCATCGCCGTCTTCGCCGATGAAACGCGGCCGTATCTGCAGGGCGCGCGTCTCACCGCGTGGGAACTGCAGCACGACAACATCGACGTCACGCTCATCACCGACAACATGTCCGGGCATTTCTTTCAACAGGGTGCGTTCGATGCGGTGGTGGTGGGAGCGGATCGCATTGCCGCCAACGGGGACACCGCCAACAAGATCGGCACGTACACGCTGGCGGTGCTCGCGCACGCGCACGACGTGCCGTTCTACATCGCCGCCCCGGTGTCGACGATCGATCCGCATTGTCCGAACGGCGCGGCCATTCCGATCGAGGAACGAAGTGCCAATGAAGTGGTGGAAGTATTCGGTACGCGCGTCGCGCCCGAAGGGGTGCAGGTGCGCCATCCGGCATTCGACGTGACGCCGGCGAAGCTCATCACCGCGATCATCACGGAGCGCGGTGTATTGCGCGCGCCGTACGGGGAGGCGATACGCAAGCTCTTCAACGATTGATGGCCGCGCTCTGGCTCGGCAGTGCGTTTTTTCTGATGCTCGCGGCCAACGCCGCGTTCAAGGCGGCGCCGAATCCGACCGCGGCCGCGGACGTGGTCGGCGCGATGCTCGCGCGCTGGCACTACATCGCCCTGGCGGGGCCGCTGCTGCTCTTCGCGTTCGAACTGCGCCACGCGCGCCGCTTCGTGCTGGTGCTGCTCTTTCTCTCGGTGACGCTCGCGGCCGCGCAGGCGTTCGTCGATCTGCGCATTCGCCAGATCCGCGCTTCGTCGCCGATCGCGATTTCGGCGCTTTCCCCGAATGATCCGGTGCGCCGCAACTTCGGCGCGTTGCATGGAGTGTCGATGTCGCTGCTCGTGATGCAGGCGGTTGCGGCGGCGATGGTCGTGATGGCGAAAGGAGCGCGGAATGACGTCGTGGAATGAGCGTGAGGACGACACCATCTATCAGGTGGTCGTGAACGACGAGGAGCAGTACTCGATCTGGCCCGCCAATCGCGAGCTTCCGCTCGGCTGGCGCAGCGCCGGCAAGAGCGGCACGAAGCAGGAATGTCTCGCGTACATCCAGGAAGTGTGGACGGACATGCGCCCGCTCAGCCTGCGCAGGAAGATGGAGGAGATGGGGCTGGGTTGAGGAGACCTCAGCCCACCTGGTTACCTTCGAGATCGAGCTCGTGCAGCGGCAATCCGAGTCCGCCGAGCGGCTCGCGAATCTGTTTGGCGCTGCCGACGATCACGATGAGCAGGCGATCGGGATCGAGATATTTGCGCGCCGCCCGGACGATGTCGTCCTTCGTCACACCGGCGATGCTTTCGCGGTAGTGATCGAAATACGCCTGCGGCAGGCCGTAGAGCTCCATGTCCACGAGCCGGCTGGCGATGTCGGAGCTCGTCTGCACGGTCGCGGGGAAGACGCCGATCAGGTAGCTCTTCGTTTCGTCGAGCTCCGCGTCCGTCAGGTCGCCGGTCTGAATGCGGCGCAGTTCGGAGAGGATTTCCGACACCGAGTTGTGCGTGACCTCGTTGCGCACCGGCGCGGCGACGACGAACGGGCCGGCCTGTTTGCGGAACACGAACTGGGAACGTGCGCTGTAGGTGTAGCCGTGGCGCTCGCGCAGGTTGAGATTGATGCGCGAGTTGAACACGCCGCCGAAGATCGCGTTCATCACCGAGACCGGGAAATAGTCTTCGCACGAGCGCGGCACGCCGAGGTGGCCGACGCGGATTTCCGACTGCACCGCTTCGGGGCGATCGATCACGTAAATGCGGCTCGCTTCGATCGCCTTCGGCTGCACGAGCGGCGGCGGAGGCGTGGGACCGTTCTCCCAGTCGCCGAGAAGTTTCGTCACGAGGTCGATGGCGTGTTGCGGCTCGATGTCGCCGGAGACGACCACCGATGCGTTGTTCGGAATGTAGTGTGACTGGTAATAGCGGCGAACGTCGTCGAGCTGGATGCGTGCGACGCTCTCGGCATTGCCGACGGTGGTGTTGCCGTAAGGGCCATTGCCGTAGAGCAGTCGCGCGAAACGCTTGCCGGCGATGGCCGCCGGCTCGTTGCGCTGCTGAATGATCTCGTTGAGCCGCTCGGCGCGCACGCGCTCGAGACCATCGGCGGGAAGCGTCGGATGGGCGGTGACGTCCGCAAAGATCGTCAGCGCCTCCTCGGCGGTGCGCGAAAGCACGTCGAGCGAAATGTACGACGCATCCCAGTCCGCGCCGGTGCCGAGCGCGCCGCCGAGGAGACCGATTTCTTCGGCCAGCTGAATGGCGTCGCGCGTGCCGGCTCCTTCGTCGAGCAGGTCGGCGGTGATCGAGGCGAGACCGGCCGTCGAAACGGTGTCGTGATCCGCGCCGGAGCGAATCAATGCGCGCAGCGAAACGAGCGGCGCGTTGTGATTCTCGGCGATGAGCAGACGCAACCCGTTCGGCAGCGTCGTGCGCGTGATCTCGGGAAAGTGGTACGGGCGGGGAGCGCCTGGTTCCGGCGCTTTGGTGCGGTCGATGACGCTCTGGTCCTGGCTCATGCAGCGCTCCGATCGGGGAGGAAGAGGCTGGTCACGCGATTCTCCGGAATCAGGTACTTGCGCGCGACATGCGCGAGGTCTGCGGCGGTGACGTTGCGATAGCCGTCCAGCCAGCGATTGATGAGCGACGGATCGCCGAAGTAGGTCGACATCATTCCGAAGAGGTCGGCGCGGGCGTCGAACGTTTCGAGTTGATGTGCGAACTCGATCTCGGCGCGATTCTTCGCGCGCGTGAGCTCTTCTTCGGTGATGCCGCCGATCGCGACGCGCGCGATCTCTTCATCGATCGCCGACTCGATGGTCTCGATCTGCACTCCTTCGCGTGCCGTTGCCTGCAGCAGCAGGATGCCGGTCGACTCGGTGGCCAGGACGTACGTGCCGACGTCCTGCGCGATCTGCTTCTCGTGCACGAGCACGCGATCGAGACGGCTCGCCTTGTCGGAGCCGAGAACCGTGGTCAGGAGATCGCCGGCCAGCCAGTCGGCGCTGCCCATCTTCGGCAGGTGATAGAGCCGGTAGATGCGAGGCAGCTGCACGGGCGAGGGGAACGTCTCGCGCACCTCGTGGCCGAGCGGCCTGCGCTCCTGCGTGAATTTCGGGAACGAGCCGCCCGCGGCAATCGCGGAGAAATATTGATCGACGAGCCGCTTTGCTTCGTCGGGCGCGAAATCGCCGACGATCGTGAGCGTGCAGTTGTCGGGGCGATACCAGGTGGCGAAGAACTCGCGGATGTCGTCGAGCGATGCCGCTTCGAGATCCTGCATCGAGCCGATGGTCGGCCAGTGGTAGGGATAGTCGGGCTCGTACGCCAGCCGCAGCAGGCGTTCGAACGCGGTGCCGTACGGAACGTTGTCGTAGCGCTGCCGCCGCTCTTCCTTCACCACCTCGCGTTGGATGTCGAGCTTCTCCTGCGTGAGCGCGGGGAGGAAGAAGCCCATGCGATCGGCCTCGAGCCAGAGGCCGAGGGCGAGATAGTTGGAGGGAAGCGTCTCGTAGTAATTCGTGCGGTCGAAGAACGTCGTGCCGTTGAGCACTCCGCCGACCGCCTGGATGTAGCGGAAATGCTCGTTGTTTCCGACATGCTCGGAGCCGGAGAAGAGCATGTGCTCGAACAGATGGGCGAAGCCGGTACGGCCGACGCGCTCATTCTTGGAGCCGACGTGATACCAGAGATTCACAGCCACGAGCGGCGCCGAATGATCTTCATTGAGCACGACGCGCAAGCCGTTGGCGAGGCGGTAGTCCTCGATCTTCAACATGGGTGTGGGGTTGTATCACAGGGGTGGTTGTCGGTTGTCGGGAGTCGGTTGTCGGGAGACCACGACCGCCCACGGCTCCGCATGGATTTTCGTGGATGGGTGGTGGTCCCCCGACAACCGGCTCCCGACAACCGACAACCGTTCCCCGAATCGTTTATCCTTCCCGCCCGTGAGCTCGCTTCCGTGGCGGCATGTCGCGATCGAGGGTCCGATCGGGGTGGGGAAAACCTCCCTGACGAACCTGTTGGCGAAGCGTTTTCGGGGAACGAAGGTTCTGTCCGACGTCGAGAATCCGTTTCTCGACGACTTCTACAAGGACAAGCGCGGCGCGGCGTTTCGCACGGAGTTGTACTTCCTGCTCTCGCGTTTCGATCAGCAGCGGCAGGTCTCGCAGCGCGATCTCTTCACCGAGCTGATCCTCGCCGACTACACGTTCGCGAAATCGAAGATCTTCGCCTATCTGACGCTCGACGATTCCGAGCTCATGATCTACAACCGGATGTACGACCTGCTGCACGAGCAGGTGCCGCAACCGGATCTTGTCATTTACCTGCAGGGAAGTCTTGATACACTGACCAGGCGCATCAAAAAGCGCGGGCGTGCGTACGAGAAAGCAATTTCGTCATCGTATTTGCAAGAGCTCAGCGAGGCGTACTCTCACTACTTTTACCGGTACGACGAGACGCCACTGCTGGTCGTCAACACGAACGAGATCGATTTCGTGAACACGCCTGAGCATTTCGAACAGCTCGTCGAGCAGATTCGAAACGCTCAAAAGGGCACCCAGTACTACGTACCGCTTGGATCCTGAGTCGACGGACCGAGACGAGACCGTAGGAAGTGAGGATGCGCCGGCGCACGGCCGGCGGTCAGCACTCGCCTCCGTCCCGCTCGTCCAATGAGAGGTAGCACGGAGGAAGTGATGAGCAACAGCCCGCAACGCAAGAAGGTCACCGTTCCCGCCGTTCGCGCGATGAAGGGAAAGTCGCGCATCGGCATGCTCACCGCCTATGACTATCCGAGCGCGAAGGTCGCCGATGCGGCCGGCGCGGACGTGATCCTCGTCGGCGACTCGCTGGCCATGGTCGTCCTCGGCCTGCCCGATACGCTCAGCGTCACCGTCGACGACATGCTCCACCACACGAAGGCGGTCGTACGCGGGGTGAAGACCTCGCTCATCGTCGCCGACATGCCGTACCTCTCGTACCACGTCTCCATCGACGAGAGCGTGCGCAACGCCGGCCGCTTCATGCAGGCCGGCGCGCATGCCGTGAAGGTCGAAGGGGCGAAACCGTCGCGCATCAAGACGATCGAGGCGA
Source organism: Thermoanaerobaculia bacterium (assembly GCA_036261885.1). GTDB lineage: Bacteria > Acidobacteriota > Thermoanaerobaculia > Gp7-AA8 > Gp7-AA8 > QHVT01. The sequence continues at coordinate 60,933 of DATAJY010000011.1, forward strand.
TTCTCGATGCGGAGATTCCGGTCATGGGCCACATCGGTCTGACCCCGCAGTCGGTGAACGCCCTCGGCGGATTCAAGCTGCAGGGAAAAAATGCGGACGACGCGCGACGTCTCATCGACGAGGCCGTTGCGCTCGAGCGCGCCGGCTGTTTCTCCGTCGTGCTCGAATGCGTCCCGACCGAGCTCGCGCAGATCATCACCGAGCAGCTCACCATCCCGACGATCGGCATCGGCGCCGGCCCTTCCACCGACGGGCAGGTGCTCGTCTTTCACGACGTGCTCGGGATCTACGACGGCCATACGCCGAAGTTCGTCCGCCAGTACGCGCACGTCGCGCAGGACATGCAGCAGGCGCTCGAGGCGTTTCTCGCCGACGTGCGCGAAGGGCATTTTCCGGACGAGGCCAAAGAATCGTTCCACATGTCTTCGGACGAAGAGCTCAAACGCCTCTACGCCACGCGCGATGACGGCGGAGTCGTCGTCGAGATGCCGCGCTGAGCCGTCCGTTCGCTTATGCACGTGACCAACACGATTGCCGAAACGCGCGACGCCATTCGCGTCGCGCGTGCAAACGGCGCCACCATCGGCTTCGTGCCGACCATGGGCTTTCTGCACGAAGGGCATCTCTCGCTGATCGAGGTGGCGCGCAACGCCGGCGCGACCTTCATCGCCGTCTCGATCTTCGTCAATCCGCTGCAGTTCGGTCCGAATGAAGACTTCTCCCGGTACCCGCGTGACGAAGCGCGCGACGGCGAGCTGCTCCGCGGTGCGGGGGTCGATCTCCTGTTCCTGCCGCCGGTCGATGTGATGTATCCCGACGGCGCCACGACCGTGGTCGACGTGCACGGTGTGGCCGGCCCGCTCGAAGGGCAGCGGCGTCCCGGTCATTTCGCCGGCGTGGCGACGGTCGTGGCGAAGCTCTTCAACATCGTGCAGCCGGACCTCGCGGCATTCGGCCGAAAGGATGCGCAGCAGTGCGCGGTCATCGAGCGGCTCGTGCGCGATCTCGACATTCCGCTGCAGCTCGTGTTCGGCGAGACGATGCGCGAGCACGACGGCCTCGCGAAGTCGTCGCGCAACGCGTACCTCTCGGAAGCCGATCGCGCGAAGGCGCCGGTGCTGCATCGCGCGTTGCGCGCGGGGCAGGAGGCGATCACGCACGGCATTCACGATGCCGGGGAGATCGAGAAGCTGATGCAGCGCGTCGTCGCGGAAGAAGGAGGCGCCGAGGTCGATTACCTCGCCGTCGTCGACCCGCTGACGTTCGAAGCGCCGGCCGATTTCGCGCGCGAGCTGTTGCTGGCCGGTGCCGTGAAGATCGGCAGGACGCGCCTCATCGACAACATCCGGATCGCCCGCGCATGATGCGACGCCTCGTGCGCGCGGCCATTCGGAACGCGACCGTCACGCGCGGTGACGCGCTCACGCTGCGCATCGATCCGCTGTTGCTGCGCGCCGCGAACATCCTTCCACTCGAAGAGGTGGAGGTGCTGAATCACGCCACCGGTGAACGCGTGACGACGTTCGCCGAAGATGGCGAGAGCGGCGAAGTGAGTGCGCCCCGCATGCGCGTCGGCGACGTCGTGAGCATCGTGTCGTGGGGGCTGTTGCACGATGGGCAGACGCTCGCGCACAAGGCGACCATGGTGACGGTGGATGCGGCGAACGTGGCCATCGCGATCGAAGAGCGGTAAGTGACCGCCGCTGTTTGGGCGGTCACGCGTAGAGGACGTTCCTATCGGACGAAGTCGATGAACCCGCGGTCGGGGTTCACATCCACCAGCTTCACGCGCACGCGATCGCCGATGTCCAACCCCTGGTAGCCGTGCACGACCTTCCCTTCGATCGGCGGGTGGAAGATGCGCACCCACGTTCCTTTCGAAGAGGCGCCGGTGACGATGGCGTCGAAACGTTCGCCGATGCGGCTCGACAGCATCATCGCCGCGGCCGCTTTGCGCACGTGACGCTCCACTTTGTTCGCCGCGTCTTCCTGCGCGGTGCAATGCGCGGCGAGCTCCGCGAGCTCGTCGACGTCGTACGGCGCCGGCTTGCCGGCCAAAGCGGCTTTCACAAGACGATGCGTGATGAGATCGGGGTAGCGGCGGTTCGGCGCCGTGGAATGCGTGTAGTCCTTCACGGCCAGACCGAAGTGTCCGATCGATTTGTCGCCCGGCTCTTCGACGACATATTCACCGGCTCCCATCGCTTTCACGATCGCCAGCGAGAGATCGGGGAACGTCGTCGGATCGGCTTTCCTGCGGCGGCGCAGAAAAGCCTCCAGCGCAATCGGATCGGGCTCCGGCGGCAGACGCTCGCCGACGTCTTCGGCGATCCGTTCGATGCGGTCCCAGCGCTCCGGCGAGCGGACGACGCGGCGAATGCTCGGAAAACCCTTGCCGGCGAGGAAGCGTGCCGTGGCGCCGTTCGCGGCGATCATGAAGTCTTCGATGAGCATGCGCGCGTTGTTGCGGCGGGCCTGCCGCAGATCGACGACGACGCCGTCGCGAATCACCGGCCGCGCCTCGATGGTCTCGAGATCGAGCGCGCCGTTCTGATGCCGCACGTCGCGCATCCTGTCGGCGACGCGGTCCTGCAATTTCAGCGTCTCCGCGAGGCCGCGCACGTGGCGCACTTTCTCCGGCTCGTCGTCTTCGCCGTCGAACCACGCGGCCACGCGGTCATAGGCGAGCTTGGCGTGGTTGTGCACCAGCGCGCGATAGACGGTGCTGTCGGCCACGGTGCCGTCGTCGCGCACCGTGAGCTCGATGACCATGGCCACGCGGTCCTCGCCTTCATTGAGCGAAGTGAGATCGGTGGAGAGTTTTTCGGGCAGCATCGGATAGATCCGCGCGGCCGTGTACACCGAGGTCGTGTTGTGGCGCGCGTGGCGATCGACGGGCGTGTCTTTGCGCACCAGGGCGTCGACGTCCGCGACGGCGATGTACATCTTCGTATCGCCGTCGCCGTGATCCTCGGCCCAGGTCAGCTGGTCGAGATCGCGCGAGTCGTCGTTGTCGATGGAGCACCACGGCAGATCGCGCATGTCGCGGAGGTCGTCGTCGTAAGCGGGCGCATCGATGCCGTCGACCTGGCGGCGCACCGCCGCATCGAACTGCGGCTGAAGGCCGTGCTCGGTCATCGACTCATTGGCGATCTCGATCAGTACCTGTTCGTGCTTGCGATTCATACGCGTGGACGGTATCACCTTGCGATGCATCTCGCGCCTGCCGGCGATCGCGCCGCGCTCGTCGTTCTCGACGACTCGATCCCCGCCGAAACGCTGCACGCCGCGGCCGCGTACGCACGGTCGATGGAAGGCGTGATCCACGTCGTGCCGGGACACTCGTCGCTGCTCGTGCATTGGAGCGGCGAGCCGCCGCGCGCGCTCTTCGAGGCATGGCCGCGGTTCGAGCGTGCGTCCGTCGCGGCCTCCGCGGCGCGCGAGATGCACGTCGTGTTCGAGGGCGAAGATCTCGCCGGGTTTCTCGAAATGCACGCGCTCACGCGCGACGCGTTCCTCGCGCGCGTTGCGACGCTCACCCTCACCGCGCGCTACCTCGGCTTTCGCGCGGGCTTCGCGTATCTCGACGGCTGGCCCGACGAATGGGCGATGCCGCGGCGTGCGACGTCGCGCAAGGTGAAACGCGGCTCGTTCGCGATCGCCGGAAACGTGGCCGGCTTCTATCCTCTCGACTCACCGGGCGGCTGGAACATCCTCGGCCACACCGAAGACGCACCGCATATCGAAGCAGGGGAACGGATTCGGCTCGTGCCCGTGGCCGCGTCTCGTTCCGATCGAGCGCAGGGAGTGGAAGAATCGCCTTCCGTTCCGCACAACGAGTTTTCGCTCATTCACTCGCCGCTCGTCGTCGAGACCGCGAAGCCGTTCGATGACGTGCTCGCGCGCATCGCCACGAATGCCGTAAAAGGCGACGTGGTCTTACTCGAGTGTCCGATGGTCGGGCCGCGGATTCGTTTTCATCGCGATGCGGTGATCGCGTGGTGCGATGCGTCGGTCGAGGTGCGACGGGTGCACGCGGGAGACGAGCTCGCGTTTGGACGCGTGACCAACGGCTTGCGCGGGTATCTCGCGATCGGCGACGGCGAAGGAGTCCGCGAAGAGATTCCGGACCGCTCGGATCGCCTGGTCGTACACGCGATTCGTGGGCCGCACGACGTCGCCATCGATGACGTCGCATGCGAAGTCACGCCGCAGCTCGATCGCGTCGGGATTCGCCTGCGGCCATTGCGCGAGCTGCGCATCGAGGTTCCGGCCGATCTGAAATCGATCGGCATGCAGTGCGGAAGCGTGCAGCTCCATCCCGATGGAAGTCTGGTGGCGATGGGGCCGGATCATCCGGTCACCGGCGGCTACCTGCAGCCGATGACCGTGATCACGAGCGAACGGTGGAAGCTCGCCCAGCTGCGGCCGGGCGAGCGCGTCACGTTTACGACCCGTACTGATAGCCGCTTCGCGCGACCACTTTGAATTCCGGGTTCTTCAGCTTCACGCTGACCTTCTGATAGCCCTTCTCGCCTTTCGGCTTTTTCGAGCTGTAGGTCACGAGGTAGTAGCCGGCGTTCGTTTTCTCGATCCGTTCGACGGCCGGCTCGAAGGTGGTGTTGAACTGGAAGTAGCGGCCGCCGGTTTCATCCGACAGCTCGGTCAGCCGCTGATGGATGAGTGGCGTGAAGCCGGGATCTTCCTGCAGCTGCACGCCGTACACCGCGACGTTCGCGGCGTTGAGCGAGCGGAGCGCTTCATCGAAATCGGACGAGCGGTTCACGATCGTGCCGTTCCGTACCGTCTCGAAACGATCCATGATGCCGGGAGAAAAGAGCACGAGGTTCTTGCGCGCCTTGATCGGCCGAAGCGACGTGCCGAGGAAATCGAGCGCCTCGTAGACGGTCCCGGTGTAATCGATGAGCTCTCCGGAGCTCATGTTCTGCAGCAGCGACGGACCGTCGCCTGCCGGCGCTTTGGTGAGCCCTTTGCCGAAGCGCATGACCTCTTCGAGCGCGCGCTCGAGCTGTTTCTTGTCATTCGTGAAATCGCTGTAGATCTTGAGGCGCATGTCGTGACCGGCGACGGCGACGTAGTCGGTCGGCTGCATTTCCTCTTTCACGAAATTCATGGCCGCGCGGCGCGCGCGGTTGAGCTCATTGAACATCGCGCCGGCGTTCTGTGGTTTGTCGAAGAAGAAGATGAAGTAGCGGTCTTCCCGCACGCGCTCGACTTTGAACGGTGCGTTCTCCTCACGCTGATCGAGCAGGCGGCGATTGGTGAAGTAATCGACGGACTCGACGTTCTGGGCGACGCCGTCTTCCTGCACGATGAAATCGTCTTTGCCGAGCCCGAGGATCTGATTGCCTTTGGAGTCGGTGACGATCACGTCGAGGAGCACGGCATTGACGTCGATCTGCTCCCCGTACGGCGGCTGGTGGAGCGGTACGACCTCCTGCGCAAACGTGGGGAGGACGAGCGCGAACAGCGCGAAGACCGATGCGATTCGTTTCATAGGTGGTCTGCCTCCATGTTGGTCGCTAAGGGCAACGGCCCCTTCGCGGAAGCGATTCCGCCGTCACTGCTTGTTTCGCGCGCGGCAGATTCAGGAATAGGGGATGGGGGTCTCAGGTTAGTTTGACCGCTCGGCGCGAATCACCTAGAATCCGCGCCTCTTGTCGCGAGGCCACTCGCGGCCGTTTCAAATCGGGGCATAGCTCAGCCTGGTAGAGCGCACGGTTCGGGACCGTGAGGTCGGAGGTTCAAGTCCTCTTGCCCCGACCATCTTCTTCCTCCGAAGATGGTCACCTCAACTCCCCGCTACCTCTTTCGCGAACGTCGCTGGCGTCGATCCGGAAAATCCGGTGTCATCGCTTCCACGGAACGTCCGTCACGCCGGCTTTGAGATTCGCAAAGCGGGCGGCGACGAAGAGGTAATCCGACAGCCGGTTGAGATACGCGATCGTCGAGATCGTTGCCGCCGACTCGTCCTGCAGTGCGACCACGAGACGTTCCGCGCGGCGGCAGACGGTTCGCGCGACGTGCAGTTGCGCGGCCCCGATCGAGCCCGCGGGAAGAATGAACGTCGTCAACGGCGCGAGCTCGCGTTCCATCGCATCGATGGCGCGCTCGAGCGATTCGATGCGCGCGGTCTCGACGCCGGGAAAACGCGAGGTGCCGGGAGAGGCGAGATGTGCGCCGATCTCGAAGAGGTCGTGCTGCACACGATGAAGCTCGTCCTCGATGCTCGAAGGAATCGACGACGCACGTGCGACGCCGATGAAAGAGGAGAGCTCGTCGACCGTGCCGTAGGATTCGATCCGCGCATCGCTCTTGGCGACGCGTGCGCCGCCGAAGAGCGAGGTCTGGCCGTGATCGCCAGTGCGCGTGTAAATCTTCAAGCTTCGGACTCGAGCTGGCGGATGCGTTCCTTGACGACCATCTCCGCGAGATCGGGGATCACTTCCCAGGCGATGTTGCGGACCACCTGATCGGACATCAGCTCCACGACGCGGCGCGCGATGCGGTCGATCTGATCGTCAGACAACGCAGCGGAGGACGACGCACCGGACGATTCACCACGCGAGATCGGCAGCGACTGCGATTCCGGCGCGAGCACGGACGACGGCACCGGTGGCTCCGCCGGTTCGGCTTCCGCCTCGGCCGCGGCCATCGGGGACCAGAGCGGCTCGGCCGGCTCCGGCTCGGAAACGATCGGTTCTTCTTCGTCGTTCGCTTCCGCGGCGAACGGCATGTCTTCCGGTTCGGCCGGCTGGTCGAAGTTGCCGAACTGCGGCGACTCCGGCTCGACGAACGGAACGGCGGTGGTGGTGAAGTTTTCGGTTGCGGACGACGTGTCGAGCGCGCCGGTGTCGGACGTCGGCGACCACGCCGGCGCAGACGGCTCTTCCCACGGTGACGGTTCCGGCTCCGGCGCGGGAGCGGGCGTCGACGAGAGCTGCTGCAACTCTTCGAACGACATCTTCGGGAAGGCGCGCGTCTCGCCGCCGGTGAACGCGGCAGGCTCCGGCTCACCCCACGGCGAATCGGCCGAGGCTTCCGGCTGCGGTTCCGGCTCCGGCGTCGGAGCGGGCGCAGGCGATGAGAACTGCTGCAGCTCGTCGAACGACATCTTCGGGAACGCACGCGTTTCTCCGCCGCCGAACGGCGACGCGGCCGGTTCATCCCACGGCGATTCGTCGATCGGCTCCGGTTCCGGTGCGAGCGTCGGCTGCTGTGGTTCGGGCTCCGGCGCGGAGAACGACGGCGTCTGCGACTGCAGCCCCTGCAGCTCGTCGAGACTCATGCGCGGGAAGGCGCGCGTCTCGCCGCTGAATTCGTCGGCCGGTGGTGGCGCGCCGAACGGCGATTCCGGTTCCGGCTCGGGTGCCGGCGCCGGCGTCGAGAAGTCGTCGAACGACATCTTCGTGAATGCGCGCGTTTCGCCGCCGCTCACTTCACCCGGCTCATCCCACGGCGAAGTCTCGGGAAGCGACGGAGGCGTCGGAGGAGATGCGAGCTGCTGCATCTCTTCGAAGCTCATCTTCGTGAAGGCGCGCGTCTCGCTGCTGAACGCATCCGCGGGAGGCGGTGCGCCGAACGGCGAGGAGGTCTGCGCATCGAACGAGGACGAAGGCGTATCGAACGGCATCTCCGTCGTCGCCTGCGGTGCCGGTGCGGCGCCGAAGATGTCGGCGTCGTGCGTGAAGGCTTCGGGCGGAGTCGGGAACGAACCGCCCGAGGTGGAGAACGGCGAAGGGCTGTCGGGCGCGACCGGCGGGAAATTGCCGGAGGTCGTGCTGAACGGCGAAGGAGGCGGCGGCTCGGGCGCGGATGTGGCGGCGACGTCGAGCGGCGTGTCCTCCATCCACGGCGAGGGGGCCGCTTCCGGCTCTTCGGCGACAGGAGCGGGCGCGGCCGCGCTGCTGCCCGCAGCGGAGATCAGCTCTTCGACCTTGTGGATCAGGCTCTGCGATTCGAACGGCTTCGTGACCACCGCGTCGCAGCCCGCTTTCTCGGCGCGATCGGGATCGAACGGTTCGAACGTGCCGGTGAGCAGCACGACCGGGATGTTGCGGAACTCAGGATGCGACTTCACGTACTCGCAGACTTCGTATCCATTCTTCTCCGGCATGATGATGTCGGAGAGGATGATGTCCGGCCGCATTTCGTTGAGTTTCTGAAGTGCCTTGGCGCCGTTATTGACCGCCGTCACCTCGTAATCCCCATCGGAAAACGTCAGCTCGACGACCTTCTGGATGGTGATACTGTCGTCCGCAAGAAGGATCTTTTTCGGCATTGAATTGGCTCCGCTGATGGCCGAGCAAGCTACCACGTTAGTTTTTAGGGGACAAGACATTAGCCATGCCGGAAGCCTTCAGGATCTACGGTCATCGAGGCAGTCCGAAGCGGTTCCCGGAGAACACACTGGCGTCGTTCGAGGAGACGCTGCGCGCCGGTGCCGACGGCTTCGAAACCGACCTTCGTCTGTTGTTCGATCGCACCGCCGTGCTCTACCACGATGACGAGCTCGAGGAAGAGTCGATCGAGTCGCTCACCTTCACGCAATGCTCCGAACGCGGCGCCCTGGTCGAGCGGCTCTCCGACCTCGGACGCTTCGCCGGCCGTACGACCATGATCCTCGAGGTCAAGCGCAGCAAGTGGGAAGAGACGCTGGTCGAAGCGGTCGGACAATGGCCCGACTGCGTCATTGCGTCGTTCGATCACTCCATCGTGACGTCGCTCCGGAATCGCGGAGTGACGGTGCCGCTCGGCATCACCGTCTACGGCTACCTCATCGACCTCGCCGGCTACGCCGCGCGCCTCGGCGTGACCTGGTGCTTTCCGCAATTCCGCTATGTCGACGAAGAGATGGTGACGTCGCTGCACGCGCGCGGCATTCGGGTCGTGCCGTGGACGGCAAACACTCCGTTCGAATGGCAGCGTCTGCGCGAGCTCGGATGCGACGGTGTGATCACCGATTACCCCGCCGAAGCGGTAGAGTGGCGCGCCGGTGTGGTGAGCGGGTAGCGTTCGCTCTTCAGTTTGCTACACTTACGCACCTCATTCGCTACAGCACCGCCGGGAGGGAGCGCGGACATGAAGACCTGGGAATACAAGATCATCAACGTCCGGTCGGAGAATTACTCGATGGATCCGCGGCGTGCCGAAGAGCTGAACCGGCTCGGCGATGAGGGGTGGGAGCTGGTGAGCATCACTTCCATCAACTTCAAGACCGGCGCGACCGATCACATCGGCATGGTCTTCAAACGCGAGAAGCAGAGCGCGAGCTGAAGCATCCTCCACCCGCGAGCGTCCTCACTTCCAGAACGGGATGTACGACTCATCGGCGTCGGGATCGTCCTTCTTTCCCGGCAATGGCGCGCTCTTCACCGTCAACAGATGTCGTCCTTCCTTCAGTGACTGAATGGGAATGAACGCCAGCCGTCCGGGCACTTTCCCCTGCGGCTGCCGGTAGAACACGAAGCCGGGATTCACGAGCCGCTTTCCATCGAGCTCGATCCAGTACAACCGGTCGAAGCAGGCGGACACCGCATCGACGCGCGGCTTCGGCAATTTGCCCCGCCTCGCGAAAAAGAATCCCTCACCACGCAGCGGCGCCACCTCGGGGCAAAGCGCGCGAAGGCGCTCATTGTCTTCCCGCGCGTCGTACGGGATGAAGAGACGCAGATACGGATCCTCGATCACCTCCGACTGGATGGCCGGCTCGAGCGACGGCAACTCCTCGTGCCGCAGGTTGTCGTAATGAATCGCGCGCAACTGCTGCTCGCGCGCCTGCGACGGATAGTACGAATAGCTGTCGAACCCGATCACGCCGCGCGCGTGAAAGATGCTCACCATGAACACGCCGATCATCGAATAGAGAAACGTCACCAGCAGCATCGACATCCGCCGCCGCGAGGTATTGCTCGCGAACGTGAAGAAGACCGGCGCATAGAGAAAATTGAAAGTGACGTAGTACATCCAGCGCTGCACGCGCAGCGCCGCGCGTTCCCACTTCTCCGGAATGGGCCGCTTCTTCGAGGTCTTGTCGACCGACGCGACGAAGCTCTGCAGGCCGAGGTAGAGGATGAACATGCCGATCACGATCGGTCCCGTCACCGCCGGATTGCCGGTGATCTTCGCCACCGCGAACGCGAGTCCCCACGCGCCCGCCGCCCACACCGCCATCATCAGAAACAGCAGCAGGAAGAGAAACACGAACGCGAAGATCGAGGCAGCGACGCGATCGACGCGGTCCTCGATTTCCTGCAGTGACAGCAATCGTTCCTCGTAGAACTTGCGATAGATCGCGCCCTGGTCGAGCTTGTCGCGATCGATGGCCGGATAAACGCTGCGCAGACTCATGATCGCCACCCAGAAGCCGCGCAAAAGAAAATGCGCGGAGATGGCCACGATCAAGCCATAAGCGACGAGTTTCCCGACGTAATAGAAGATGAAGACGCTGAAGAACGCGCTGCCGCCGACGTGTACGGAGGTGCTCCACCACCAGTCGTCGAGCGCGGACGGTAATTGGAGCAACGCGAAGACGAGCGCCGCCGAAATGAGCAGCTCCATCTCGCGCGTCAGCTGAAACAACGCTTTCGCTTCAGGGTCGCGTTCGGCGACCTCCGGCAAGGGCATGCCACGAGTGTAACGGACGACTTCTGTTATCTTCCCGCCCCGATGTCAGAGCGTCCGTTTCTCATTCTGATCGTTCTCGACGGCTTCGGTTGCCGCAAGGAAACCGAGTGGAATGCCATCGCCAATGCGGAGACGCCGCGCTTCGATCGCCTCTATCGCGAAAGCGCGTGGACGACGCTCGAAGCTTCCGGTCTCGCGGTCGGTCTGCCGGACGGACAGATGGGCAATTCCGAGGTCGGGCATCTGAACATCGGTGCGGGACGCGTCGTCGATCAGGACATCGTGCGCATCAGCAAATCGATTGCGCAGGGTGAGCTGCAGAAGAACCCCGTCTTCATCGAAGCGGTGAAAGCCGCGCGCGCCGTCCACTTCGCCGGCCTGCTTTCCGATGGCGGCGTGCATTCCCTGCAATCGCACCTGCACGGCATGATCGATGCCGCATTGGAGCTCGGCGCGAAGGACGTGTTCGTGCATGCGATTCTCGACGGCCGCGACACGCCGCCGAAATCTGCCGAGAAGTACCTCGGCGATCTGCTGAAGCATCTCGAGGGAAAAGCGGCGAAGCTGGCGACGGTCATCGGTCGCTACTTCACGATGGATCGCGACAAACGGTGGGAGCGCGTGCAGCGCGGTTATGACCTGATGACCCTCGGCGTCGGCACCGAGACGAAGGATCCGCTCGAAACGATGCGCCGCTTTTACGAACAAGGCGTCACCGACGAATTCATGGAGCCGCTCTCGGTCATCACTGCCGAAGGGAGTCACCTCGGCCGCGTCGAAGATGGCGATGCATTGTTCTTCTTCAACTTCCGCGCGGATCGCATGCGCCAGATCGTCACCGCGTTCAAGGACGAATCGTTCGACGGTTTTGCGCGAGCGGTGCATCCGCGCGTGCAGCTCGTGACGATGAATCGCTATCACGAGAAATTCGATCTGCCGGTCGTCTATGGCCCCCAGGCCATTCGCAACAACCTCGGAGAGGTGTTGTCGCGCGCCGGTCTCAAACAGTTCCGTATTGCCGAAACCGAAAAGTACGCGCACGTCACCTTCTTCTTCAATGGCGGCTCCGACACGCAATTCGCGGGGGAGGAGCGGTTCCTCGTCCCTTCCCCGAAAGTGAAGACGTACGACCTCAAACCGGAAATGTCGGTGTTCGAGCTGGCCGACAAAGTCGTGGAGGCGGTCGAGTCGAAACAATACGACGTCGTGATCATGAACATCGCCAATCCCGACATGGTTGGCCACACCGGGTTCATGGACGCCACCGTGACGGCCGTGCACGATACGGACGTGGCGGTCGACCGCATTCTCTCCGCGGTCGAGAAGGTCGACGGCGTCGCGCTCATCACCGCCGATCACGGCAACGCCGAACTGATGTTCGATCCGCAGACCGGACAACCACACACCGCGCATACGACCAATCCGGTGCCGCTGATTCTCTTCGATCCGAAAAAACGCTACGGCGCATTACGGAGCGGCGGCGTATTGTCGAATGTCGCACCGACGATTCTGCAGATCCTCGGGATCGAGAAACCGGCGGAGATGGCCGAGTCGCTGCTCATTCCCGATCCGGCGGCCGTCACGACGTGATCGATCAACTCCTCTTCGTTCGCCACGGACAGACCGTCCACAACGTCGCCGGCATCGCGCAGGGGTGGAACGACAGCGAGCTCTCCGACCTCGGACGCGTGCAGGTGCAGAAGCTCGCGCGGCGCATTCTCGACTTCAATCCCACCGCGCTTTATTCGTCGCCGCTCGGCCGGGCGTTGTCGACCGCCGAAGCGATTCGCGAAGTGACCGGCCTCGAGATCATCACCAACGATGATTTCCGCGAGATGAATTACGGACGCTGGGAAGGTTGCTCGTTTCTCGACGTCCGGCGCACGGACGAAGAGATCTATCGCCGCTGGATCGTCGATGGCGAAGAGCCGTGTCCGGAAGGGGAGTCGCACATGGATGTGCAGCGGCGCGTGATGCGCGGCATCGAGACGGTCACCACCGAGCGGCCGGTCATCGTCACGCACGGCACGGCCCTGCGCATCGCCGCGACCGGGCTGCTGAACGTGCCGGTCACGGTCTCGCGCAATTTCGCGCAGGAGAACGCCGCGCTCAACGTCTTTCTCCGCAGAGGCGAGCGGTGGATTCTGCGGCACTGGAACGACGCGGGCCATTGGACCAGCGAGCGATAACGGAGCCGCACGATGCTCGTCGAAGACCTCACGCAACAACTCGCCGAAACGCTCACCTCGCGTGCGCTCGCGCTGTTCGGTCATCCGGTCGCACGCGTCGTGCTGCAGTCCTCGCCTGCAGGCGATCTCTCGACGCCGGTCGCGATCGAGCTTGCCACGGCCTTGAAGCGCGATGTGCGCGCGGTTGCCGAACAGCTGTCGAACGGAATGGAACTGCCGTTTCTGGTCGAGTCGGTGACGGCGAACGAGTCGGGAGAATTGCTCTTTCGATTCGACCGCGGCGGATTCACCGCGTCGCAATTTCGTGCGGTGATGCTGCCTCCGCCGGCGCGGGGTGCGCGCGTGAGCGTCGTATACCCGGGCGCGCTCGCGGATCTCACACGAGTGCGGAGCGCGGTACTCGCCGATGCGTACGCGCGTTGTGCCCGATGGCTCGGCTATCGCGTCGAAGTGCTCCATGAGCCGAATGAACCCCGGCTCGGAATCGCGAACGAGCCGGAGAGCGAAACGCCGCTGCGCCTCGGTGAGCCGAAACGGATCGAGCTGCACTCCGCACCGGTCACGTCGACGCCGGCACCGGTCGACGATTGGTTCGCATCCTTCGAGAAGAAGAGCGGCTCCCGCGAGATCTCGATCGCCGCAATTCGCTACGCAATGCTTCGCGATGCGCGCGAAGAGGCGATCGTCATCGACATCGAGCGGGCGTTGCGCGTCGATGGCGATTCCGGTCCGTATCTGCTGCAATCGCTCGCGCGCGCGCAGAACGTCGTGCAGGTCGACGAGCGTGACGTCGACGATCTCACGCTGCACCAGGGATTGAGCGATGCGATGTGGGAGCTCGTGTGGGCGACGGCGGAATTGCCGGGTGTGATCCGCCGCGCGGTCGACGCAGGGGAGCCGTCGCTGGTGGCGCAGGCGCTGCTCGCGCTCGCGGAGAAATTCGACCGCTTCGCGGAACGGTTTCCGCTCGCGACCGAGGATGTTGCGGAACGGCAGCGGCGCGCGGTTTGTGTCGAGGTGTTCCGCAGGACGATGGTCGCGGGGCTGGAGTTGCTCGGGATTCCGGTACCGGCGATGGGTTAGCGGCCGAGCTCGCTCGAAATTTCGAAGAGCGGCCGTACAATCGCGGGAAGGCCCCGTCCAAGGCCGGTCATCTCATGAAGCTCGACTATAAAGATTTTGCTCTTCGCGCCCTCATTGTCGTTGCCGGAGGTCTTGCCGCCGTGTTGCTCGCCATGAAGGGGTATGGACAGGCGCTGCCTGCCGTGGCCGTCGGCGGCGCACTCGGTGCGTTCTTCGCGTCGCGTGTTCAGCCGCCTGCAGGCGAGACCGAACGCGACTGAAGAGTGGAGGACAGACCGGGCCGTCCTGCTTGCCACTTCCACGGCAAGGACGGAGACGCGGATCCGCCCTCCACTTCCCCCGCTACGCCTCGTCGTCCGAGTGACGGCCGCCACCTTCGAGACGGCGGACATTCTCGGCCTGCAACCCCTTCGGTCCCTGCTTCACGTCGAATTCGACCCGCTCGCCTTCATTGAGCGTGCGATAGCCCGACGCCTGAATCGAAGAATGGTGGCAGAAGACGTCTTCCCCGGTATTGCGTTTGATGAACCCGTAGCCTTTGTCGTTATTGAACCACTTCACTACACCTGTCTCAGGCATTCCTACCTCCGACGCTGCCGTGAAGCTCGGCCCGGAGCGCCCTGCGCGTCATGTGCCGTTGGAGAGTTCTCCGCGGGCGCCGATTTAATTTTGCAATGGGCGGGCCCGGAATCACCAGATCAAAGCACGATTCATCCCGATTCTTTCGAACCCGAGAGACTCGTACAGGGCGATTGCGGGCGAATTGAAGTCGTTGACGAACAATGTAACCGTTTTCGCTTTACGGGCCAGATGTCCACAGACCTCCCGTAAGAGCTCTTTCGATAATCCCCGGCGCCGGAATCGCGGATGCGTCCAGACGCCCATGAGCTGCACCGCTTCGGGAGTCAGGGCCGAATACTCACACTTCGTGGCGATCACTCCATCGACGATGCGAATCACGGAGCGCTTTTTCTCGACCAGCTCGCGAATGCGTTCGCGATAACCGGCCGCATCGCGCTCCAGGGGATCGATTCCCACCTCCTCTTTATGCATTGCAGCGCAGGCCGGCACCAGTGCATCGAGATCCTTCATGGTGGCGTGGCGGCCGAGCGTGAGATCGGGATAATCGAGCCGCCGGCGCAGCGCATAAATCGGCTGATTCATGCGAATGACCGTGGGCGGATCGATGCGCGTGCGCAACACCGCCCATAGCGATTCGACGAGATGCGCCGGCGAAATGATCGCGCGCACCGGCAGCATGCGACTGAGAATGCGGTCTCCCACCAGCGCCACCGCGGCCTCGGTGAGGTCTTTCGGGATCGAAGGATCGCCGCCCAGAACGATGTTCGTCGCCAGAGAGGCCACGAGCACGATTGCGCCGTTATAGCGCACCACCGCGATCTGTGTGGCGGCCAGCGTTCGCTCCTCCAGCAGCCGGGAGATCAAATACACGTTGATCAGCGGGTCGCGCTGGAGAAATTCGAGCGCCCCCTTGAAGTCGTCATCCGACAGAAGTCGAAGCGACCAGCGGCCTTCCGCGGGGAGTGTGGCCATCAGGTCATAATTGCGAACGCCCCAAGTATGCCACTCCGTCCTTCAGTTTGTGCCACCACGAACGCTGCTGCCACTCGCTGAACGTGCGCTCCTGTGCGTCCTGCACGTCGTTCGCGAACGCGGCCCGCAACTGGCCTGCAATGGCCGGATCGAGCACGCCGATGCTCACCTCGTCATTGAGCTGAAACGAGCGGTCGTCGAAATTGGTCGAGCCGACGCACGCCCAGACGCCGTCCACCACGATCAGCTTCTGATGCAGCAGCGTCTTCTTGTACTCGTAAATCTGTACGCCGCGTTTGAGAAGCGTGCCGAAATGGTGATGGCTGGCGTGCTGGACGAGCGGACTGTCGGTCGCATCGTCGGACGGAACCATGATGCGCACCTTCACGCCCCGTTTCACCGCCTCCTCGAGCGCCGCAATGGCTTCGTCGTCAGGCAGCAGATACGGGTTCTGAATCAGGATCTCCCGCTTCGCCGCGCTGATGGCCAGGTAATAAAGGATCTGCACCGACGAGACGCTGCCGTCCGGCGACGTGTAGGCCACGTGCGCGGAAGTCGGTCCGCTCGGCGGGATTTTCGGAAAATATTTATCGCCGGCCGGGATTTCCCCCGTCTCCTCGATCCAGTTTTCCGCAAACGCTCCTTGCAGGCGATTCACGACCGGACCGGTGATGCGCAGGCCGGTATCGCGATATTCCTTTTTGTGACGCGCGTTGCCGGTCCATTCGTCCGCAATGCAATAGCCGCCGATGTAGCCGATGCGGCCGTCGATGATCATCAGTTTGCGGTGGTCCCGATTATTGAGCCGGCCCAGGTTGCTGAAGCGCACCGGATGAAAATGGGCGACCTTCGCCCCCGACGATTCGAGTAATTCCTGTACCTCGCCTTTCAATTGGCGGCCGCCGGATGCATCGACGAGGATGCGCACCTCGACGCCCTGCTTCGCTTTCATCGCCAGGATCTGCGCGAGGCGCCGCGAGATTTTTCCGTCGTACCAGATGAAGCTTTCGATATGCACGCTCTCGCGCGCCGCGAGAATGTCGCGTTCCAGCGCCGGAAAGAACATCACGCCGTTCTGCAGCACCTGCATCGTGTTGCCGGGCTCGATCGCGGAGTGCGTGAGGCCGGCGATCGACGGCAGCAGCATGCTCAATTCACCCGGCGTCCTGACGGAGAGCCGCGTGTCCGGCTCGCGTTTGACGGACCAGATCAGGATGGTCATGACGGCGATGACGAGAATGCCGGCGACGAAGGCCACCAGCGGCATGCGGACGTACGTCGTTCCGCGCGTGTGCCAGATCGAAAAGTTGTCCTGGACGTCTCGATGTTTCATGGGTGGGCCAGTTCTGCGAAGACCGGACGATGATCGGAGGGGCCGTCGTCGAGCACGCGGGAGTTGACGACGGTCCAGCCGCGGTCGGCGAGGATGTAGTCGAGTCGTTTTTCCATGACCCGATGCGTCGGTGTCTTTGGATCACCGGCGAGTTGCATGGCCATGCCGCCGAGGAATTTCGCGATCTCCGGACTATCGGGCGGGGCATTGAGATCGCCGGTCAGAATGAACGGGTGGCCGCTCGCTTTGAGGTGATCGGTCACACACTGCAGTTGCAGATCGCGGGTCTTTCTTCCGAGGGAGGCCCAGGCGGCGATGTGCGTGACATAGAACTCGACCACGCCGCCGTTCACCTGCACTTTCGTATCGAGCAGCGTGCGCGGCTCGCCGGTACCGGGAAGTTCGTGGACGTCGGAGGCGAGGATCTGTCCACGCGCGAGCACCGCGTTGCCGAAATCGCCGCCGGCGAAACGATAACTGCGGCCGAAGACGACGTTCATGTGCGTCCGCCGCGCGAGCTCCTGCGTGTGATCGCCGAATCGCGCCTGCCACGTCTTGTGATGCGCCTCATTGATGCCGACGAGGTCCGGTTTGTATTTGTTGATGACCTCGGCGATCTGTTCGATGTGGTCGCTGCGCAGGAGCGAGGCGTGCCCTTCGATGTTGAAGGTCATCACGGTGAGGTGCTTCGGATACGTGCTCGCGAAATTGCGAGGTCGCGGCGCCGAGCACTCGCCCTCCCGGAACTCGTACACCCCGAGCACGCGATACGCGATCACCACCAGGATGAACGCGGCAATGACAGTCAGGATCCGCTTGAGGCGGCGCATGAAAGCAGCAGTTGTGCCCGGTGGTGCCGCGGTCGGGCAGTTCTTACGCTTTCAACACCAGCACGTCGTCGTGCCGCCACAATGCGCTGGCCGGAAACTCCTCACGGACTTCGCCGCTGCGCAGTCGGGCCACGGCCTCTTCCTTCCCGCTGCCGGAGACGAGCAGCACGATCCGGCGCGACTCGAGGATCGTTCCGATGCCCATCGTGATCGCGTGCGTCGGAACGTGGCCGTCGGCGAAGAGATCGGCGTTGGCGTGCCGCGTCGATTGCGTCAGTTCGACGACGCGCGTTCTCGCGTCGAACCGAGTGCCGGGCTCGTTGAAGCCGATGTGGCCGTTGCGGCCGAGGCCGAGGAAGGTGAGGTCGAGACCACCGGCGTCGCGGATTTCCGTTTCGTAGCGGATGCACTCCGCCGCGAGATCGGGTGCGGTGCCGCAGGGAAGGTGTGCGTTCGACGGCTCGAGATCGACGTGGTCGAAGAGGTGCTGCTTCATGTAGCTGAAGTAGCTGCCGGGATGCTCGCGCGGCAGACCGGCGTATTCGTCGAGATTGAACGTCGTCACTTCGCGGAAGCAGTGGTATTCGCGAGAACATTCGCGCACCACGCGGTCGTACATGCCGATCGGCGTGCGGCCGGTCGGGAGGCCGAGGACGATGCGCGGGTTCGCGCGGATCGCGGTCAGCAGCAGTTCGGCCGCGCGGCCTGCGAGCGCGTCGGGCGACTCAAACGGTTCCCATCTCATGTCCGCGCGCCCACACCCGTTCCACATCGAAGCGATCGTTCAAGACGACGAGATCGGCGTCGTAACGCCGTTCGATCTTTCCTTTGCGGTCGGAGACGCCGGCGATGCGGGCCGGCACTTCAGTCGCCAGCGGCAGCACCGTTTCGAATGGCAGTCCCGCGAGCTCGATCATGTTCTTCACCGCGCCCGACATCGTCAGCACCGAGCCCGCGAGCGTGCCGTCCGCGAGTCTTGCCGCGCCGTCCGATACCGTGACGTCGTAGTCGTACAACTTGTACGCGCCATCCGCGAGGCCGCACGCGCGCATGGCATCGGTGACGAGCGCGATCCGCTGGGGCATGCATTGCACGCCGACGCGCAGCGCCGCGGGATGAACGTGCACGCCGTCGGCGATGAGCTCCGCGGTCGCATGCACCGCGGTCAACGCCGCGCCGACGACTCCGGGATCGCGATGATGCAGCGGCGTCATGGCGTTGTAGAGGTGCGTGAAATGCGTCGCTCCCCATTCGATCGCGGCCACTGCCGTGGCGTGATCGGCAGAGGTATGGCCGATCGAGAAGAGCACGCGATCGCGAAAATGCTCGATCAGGCCCTGCGCGCCTTCGATCTCCGGCGCGAGCGTGATCATCCAGCGCAGTCGCGGTGCCTGCGCGATCAGCGCGGCCACTTCGTGAATGTCCGCCGGACGGATCGACGCGCGATCCTGCGCGCCCGCGCGCTGCGCGTTGATGAACGGCCCCTCGAGATGCACGGCCACGATCTCCGCCCCTTCCGGACGATCGCCCGAAACGCGCGCGATGGTCTCGACCGCGTTGTGCAGATCGCCGCGCGACGCCGAAAGCGTCGTCGCCGCGAGAGCGGTCGTGCCATGCATCGCGTGAAAGCCGAGGATCCGCGCGGTTGCATCTTCGTGCGCATCCATGAAGTCGGCACCGTCGCCGCCATGCACGTGCACATCGACAAAGCCGGGCACGAGAATCCCGGCGATGCGCTCCGCAGCGGCAGGCACATGCGTCGTGCGCGCAACATCGACGATCACCTGATCATCAAAAGAAACGAGGACGTCTTCCGCGAGCACGCCATCAACGAACGCGCGGCCATAGAGGTGTTTCATAACAGGTAATCGGTAGTCAGTAGTCGGTAGTCGGGAGAGACGAAGAACATCCGCTGCGTGGTCGGGCGGTGGTCCCCCGACAACGGACAACCGACAACCGACAACTGATTCATAAACAAATCTTCCCCAGAACCGTGGGCCGGCCGCCGGTGGCGCCGGCGACGTTGGTGATCAATCCCACCACCGAGTCATTCGCGATCATGGCCATGGCCATCGCTTCCTTGGCCTCGGAGGCTTTGTAGGTGAGGACCTTCTGCTGCGGCATCCGTTCTTTCAGCATGCGTACGAGCGTCGGGTTTCTGGCGCCGCCGCCGGCGAGCATCACTTCATGCACCGGGCCGCGCGGATGGACGAACTCGCGATACGCGCGGGCGATGCTCTCGGCCGTGAGCGCGGTCGCCGTTGCAATGAGGTCGCGAATCTCGACACCGGGCGCCTCGGCGAGGATGCGTCGTGCGAACTGCGCGCCGAACAGCTCGCGGCCGGTCGTTTTCGGCGGCTGCTTCGCGAAATACGGATCGCTCATCCAGTACTCGAGCAGATCCGCGCGCACCGTCCCCTCGCCGCCGAGCACGCCATCGATGTCGTACGTCTGGCGCCCGTTCGTGGCGATCCATGCGAGCTCGTCGATGATCATGTTGCCCGGGCCGGTATCGAACGCGATCACGTCATCCCACTTCGCACCCGGCGGGATGTAGGTGACGTTGCCGATGCCGCCGATGTTCTGGATGCAGCGTCCCCGCTGCTTGTGACGCAGCAGCACCCAGTCGAAATACGGAACGAGCGGAGCGCCGTGGCCGCCGGCGGCGACGTCGCGCACGCGCAGATCGCCGACGGTGATGATGCCGGTGCGCTCGGCGATCACGGCCGACTGTCCGATCGCGAACGTCGAGCGGGTGGCGATCGGCTCGTCGATCCAGTCGACGTCGGCGTTGACGATGCTCAGCTCCGGATCGTGCCAGACGGTCTGCCCCGCCGAGGCGACGAGATCGACGGTTTCCGCTTTGATGCGCGTCTCTTTGAGCAGGCGCAGCACCGCGGCGGCGAAGACTTCGCCGAGGATGAAGTCGTAGCGGCAGATGTCATCGATGCGCGCGCGTTTCGGATCGAACAGCTCGCGCACCACGGCGCGGATCTTCGCGGGATACGGATACGAGCGGAAGTGCTCGAGCTTCACCGTCGCGTTCAGCCCGTGCTTCTGGATGCGCACCATCGCCACATCGATCGCATCGAGCGAGGTGCCGGACATGAGGCCGATGATCCGCCGCGAGTACTTCGTCGCGACGTGCATCAGCCGCTCGAGACGACTCACGGTTCCAGTACCTCGCGGAGCGTCTTTTCTTCGAGCAGGCGGCGCGCGTCCTCCGCGCTCACTTTCTTTTTCGCGATCACCGTCGCGACCTTCACGTTGCCGTCGGATTCGCGAATGGCCTGCACGGCCAGCGGACGCGTCACGCCGGCCGCGAGCTCCACCATGCGGACGGCCCGATTCTTCAGCTTCTCGTTCGTGGCCGGCATCTCGATCATCAGGTTCGAGTAGACCTTGCCGAGCCGGATCATCACGCCGGTCGAGAGCTGGTTGAGCACGAGCTTCTGCGCGGTGCCGCTCTTCATGCGCGTCGAGCCCATGATCACTTCCGGACCGGTCTCGATGACGATCGGGATGTCGACGTGCTGCGCGAGCGGTGACGCTGCTACGTTCGTAACGCCTACCGTCAGCGCGCCGAGCATGTTCGCGCGGCGTACGGCCGCGACGGTGAACGGCGTGGTGCCGGAAGCGGCGATGCCTACGATCGCATCTTCACTGCCGAGGTTCGCGTTGACCGCGGCGATGGCCGCGTCTTCATCGTCTTCCGCCCCTTCGGCGGCGGCGAAGTAGGCGCGCTCGCCACCCGCCATCAGCACCTGCACGAGCTCGCGTTCGATTCCGTACGTCGGCGGCAGTTCCGAAGCATCGAGCATGGCAATGCGGCCGCTCGTGCCGGCGCCGGCGTAGAAGAGACGGCCGCCGTGACGCATGCGCTCGGCGATCTCGTCGATCGCATGCGCAATGCGATCGGCCTGTGCGGCGACCGCACCGGCCACCCGTGCATCTTCTTCCTGAATGATGCGAACGATCTCTCGCGTCGTTCGCCGGTCGATGTCGAGGCTTGCCTCGAGCCTGTCCTGGCTCATGGTCGTGGCGAAGATATCATTGCGGTCTCATGGAGCTCGACCTGGACGGCCTGCAAGTCGCTTACCTCGGTGTCGCGCTCGCGCACTATCTCGATCTCGAGAGCGGCGACATCATCGATCTGCCGCTCGATGCGGATGCGCCCGGCGAGGAGTCGCGCTATCGCCGCGTGCCGACGCGAACCGCGGAGAGCGAGGCGGAAGATCGCGCGCTTTTTGTCGAATCGATGGCCCGTGGCGAGCTGCGCGACGCGCTTGCCCGCGCGGTCGACGATCATGGGGAGTTTCGCCGCGTCCTGCTCAACGATCGCAAGACGGAGCGATCGTTCTTCAATTTCAAGAACGATCGCGCCACGAAAGCGATCGAAGAGTGGCTGCGGGCAGAGCAGTTGCTCTGATTCAGATCACGGTTTGACCTGGATGTTGCCCGCGCCGAGCGGAAGTGCCTCGAATGCATACGAGCCGAAGGGGAAGCTCTGGCAGTCGATGGTTCCGCCGCCATGGCTCGACGGTACGGCGACGTCGTCGAAGCGTTCCGCATCCGACGCGAGCCACGAGAACGACCAGCCGGGATCGCCCGGCACTTCCGCGTCTTCCGGCGTCCACGTCATCGCGTTCGCGCGGTACGTACCCCATGTGAATTTGTCGGGCCCGGTGGACTTGTTGCCTTCGCCGCCATCTTCGACCGCGAGCAACGCGCGCACGCCGACGTAGGAGCTGATGTTCGAGGAGGAGATGGTTCCGCTCATCGCGGCCCGATTGCCCTGAATGCGCAGGCAATCGATGTTCACCGTGAGCGTCACGTTCGTGCTGACCGGTCCGGTGCCGCCCGTGCCTTCGCCATCGACGTCTTCGTCGGAGATGTCGGCGGTACCGGTGAACGTCACCTGTCCCTGCGCGCTGCTGCCGAACGACCGCGCGTTGTATTGAATCGCGCCGGTCGCACCTTCGAGCGCGTACTGGAAATCACCGTTGGATGCGGGGCCGCTGTTCTGCGCAAACGCGGCCAACGTCACAACAAGAGAAAAGCACAACACGACACGCGAAATGGTTCGCATCGCGGAACTCTCCTAATTTCTCTCGATCTTTCGGAAAACGTAGGTCCGGATGCGAGGAAAGACAACGAACCGCTTTTGGAGCGTTCCGAAGTTGCGCGGTTACGCGGAGCGCGTGACCACGAGCAGCGTGACGTCGTCGTCGAGATTCTCGGCGTCGCCGACGTGCGTGAGCACGGTGTCGTTCACCGCGGTGGCGATCGTCTCGGCCGGGGCGCCGTGCAGTTTCTTCACCGCATCGGCAAGCGTGTTCGAGCCGAGGTCGATGCCGGCACTGCTGCGCGCCTCGGTGACGCCATCGGTGAAGAGGATCAGCGAGTCGCCGGGATCGAGCTGCAGTTCGCGATTGACGAACTCGGCCCGCGAGACGACGCCGAGCAGCAGGTCACTGTCGGTGAGCTCGGTCGTGCCGCCCTTCTGAATCAGGAGCGGCGGTGTGTGGCCCGCGTTCACGTAATCGATGTGGCCGCTCTTCGTATCGAGACGGCCGAGAAACAGCGTCACGAATTTCGACTGCGGGAGATTTTCCTTCAGCGTGATGTTGAGCTGCGTCACCAGCGACGCGGGATCGGGATCGCTCTTCGAAAAGATGCGGAACGCGACCTGAAGCCCGGCCATCATCAAGCCGGCGGTGACCCCTTTGCCGCTCACGTCGCCGATCACGAAATACATCTTGCCGTTCGGACGAATCGCGAAGTCGTAGTAGTCGCCGCTGACGGTGCGGCACGGCTGATTCTTGCCGACGAACGTGTAGCCTTCGATGCCGGTCGGTGCCGGAGGCAGAAGGCGGCGCTGAATGCTCGACGCCGTCTTCAGCTCCTCATCCATGATCCGTTTCTGAATCGCTTCTTCGCGCAGGCGCGTCGTCTCGAGCTTGATCGCGGCGAAGCGGCCGATCTGCGCGACGAGCTTCACGTCTTCTTCGCTGATCGAGCGCTGCGTGAAGAGATAGTCGACGTACAGCACGCCGACCACGGCGTTGCCGATCATCACCGGCGCGCAGAGGATCGAGTGAATGCCCTGCATGATGATCGACTGCGCGCGGCGGAGCTTCTCGTCGACGGTCACGTCGACGAACGCGAGCGCCTTCTTTTCTTCGACGATCTCGGTGAGCAGCGTGTGGCTGATCGTCAGCTCGCTTTGATCGGTCTTGTCCTGGCGCCGGACTTCGACTTTCGTGAACGAACGGCCATCCGGTGCGAGCAGCGCGATCGCCGCGCGCGAGGGATGGAGGTGCTCCATCACACGATCGACGATGAAGCCGAAGAGCTCGTCCATCGGACGATCTTCGATGAGCTCGCGCGCGAGCAGCGTCAAGGTCTGGAGACGCGAGACGTCCTGCGCTTCGGGACGATCGGAGATGTCGTGAATCGGAATGGCGATGGTCGGCGAGGCGGCCGATTCGCCGACGGCGATGAAACGATCGGTGCTGCGATCGGAGGTTTCGAAAACGATCTCGGTGTCACCGAGGCGGATGCGATCGCCGGTCTTGAGGATTTCGTCGCGCTCGACGCGCGTACCGTTCAGGTACGTGCCGTTTGCGGAGCCGAGGTCCTTGAGCATCCAGCCCGCGCCGACGGAGACGATCTCGGCATGCTTGCGGGAGAGGTACCGATCTTTGATCGGAATGGTGCAGTCGGATGCGCGGCCGATGGAGACGGACTGCCCTTCGAGCGGCTGACGGAAGGGGGAGAACAGAGGCGAATAGACAGTGACTTCCGCGCGCGACACGACCGTACTCACCGAACTCATCAGGGCTCCGTTGGGTTGACGCGAGATTGTAGCTGATCGTAGGGTGCGAAACGTGTCGGGTGAGTATTTTCAGGAAATCGAAGCGCACTTCGCAATGCGTCGCGGAACGCCGTACATCCTCAATTCCAAAGACTGGTTGTTGATGAAATCGTGGCACGAGGCGGGGGTGCCTCTGCCGGTGGTGATCGAAGCGCTCGACTCGGTATTCGACAAGCGCGCCGCGATCGGAAAATCGGTCAGCAGTCTCACGTACTGCAAGCACGCCATCAAAGAGTTGTGGGACGAGCGAAAGGAGCTCGCCATCGGCTCCGGCGCCACGCCGGAAGAGAGTCCCGCCGTTCTGCTCGAATCGCTGGCCGCGGCGTTCGAAGCCTCGACGCACGAGGTCGTGCGCGAGTTTGCGCCGCGCGTGCGCGCGCTGGCGTCCGAAAAGAGCGTTCCGCGCATGGAGGAGAAGTTGATGGAGCTGGAGGAGTCGGTAATCGCCGCTCTGGCCACACCTGCACTTCGTGCCGAAGCCGCCGCGCTGAGCGCGGGCGTCGAAGAGAAGGCGCGCGCCCGAACCGAGGAAGCGCATCTGCGCAGACTCGTGCGCGAGGCGTATGAACTGCCGCGATTGACGTTGTTCTAGGAACGCGTGTGCCAGGGGATGTGAGGGGGATCCCGTGCTTGCGCACGGGATCCCCTTCAACGGAGCCGCTACTGCAACGCTTTCGCGACCTGTTCGAGAGCGCGTTGCGCGTCGCGGCCGCTCACTGCCGCGTCAGGGGCCAGCGTCGCGAGCGGATCGATGACGCCGCACGCGGCGAGCACCTTGTCGGACGAGAGGCCGCGCGCGCAGGAGGCGCCGCGCAACGAGAGCACGCGTGCGAGATGCGTCGCGAAGCGTGACGCGGGAACGCTGCGGGCCGGGCTCACGCGTCGCGTGACCGGATCGACGTCGAACAATCCGATCGCGATCGCGCGAATGATTTCCTCGCGCCCGGCGCCATCGACGTCGATGGCGATCGGCGGCGTGCCGAGGCTCTGCGCGAAGCGAATCGAGGGAACGGTCCAGTAAAGAAGAATCGCCAGATCGGCGCGCGTGATCGCGGCGGAATCGAGCGCGGCGCGATAGTGCTGCGGCATGTTGGCCGCGCTCCACTCCTGCTTGATGTCTTCGAGGCGGCGCTCGTAGCGCGGGTCTTTCGTCCGTCGCGCGAGACGGTCGTAACGGACGATCGCCTCCTGATAGCGTCCGCGACCGACTTCGACCTCGGCGAGAATTTCCTGCACCTCGGGGCGATCGGCGGCGGTGTTGAGCAGCGGATCGACTTCCCGTCGCGCTTCGTCGTATTGCTTCAGGGCGAGGAGTTTCTGCGCCAGTTGAATGCGCGGCTCGATGGCGCCTTCGTTGAACGTCAACGCTTCACGCAGCAGGCGAATCGATTCCGATTCCGGAGCGTTCTGCGCCGCCGCGAGCAGTTCGGTGAACAGCTGTTCCTCGAGCGCATCGGCACGTTCGCGCGCGAAATCGGGTGCATTCGGTTGAGACGCGATGTCGCGATAGAGCTCGTACGCGACGCGCGTGCGATTCTCGCGGATGGCGATCTCCGCCTCGTACACGCGCGCGGCGGTGTAGGTCGGCACGCGCTCTTCCGCCGCAACTACTTTTTCTCTCGCCTCGGCGAAGCGGCCATTGCGGATGTCGATCGCCGCTTCCGCCACCTGCAGCGGCAGATAGCCCGGAGCGGTTTTGCGCACGTCGTCGAGCGCGCGTCGTGCCTCGGCTTCATTGCCGGCGAGGATGTAGCGCCACGCCGTTTCGAAACGCGACGCCGCGGCGGGAGCGAGCGTGGTCTGGTCGTAACCCGCGCGCGGGTCGATGAGGTAACGGTCGTCGCCCGACGGCGTGACCGCGGGCGGCATCGGGGCCGTGGTCGTACAGCGGACGGCGAGCACGGCCACCGTCAGCAGCAAAACGATCTTCAAACGATTCAAGCGGTAATTCCTTTGATGAGCTGCAGGGCAGCTTCGAAAGTCTGGTCCGGGTCGCTGGCGTCGAGCCACTGCACATTCCGCTCCGTCCGCAGCCACGTCCGCTGTCGTTTTGCGTACGCGCGCGTGCGGCGGCGGGTTTCGGCGATCGCTTCGCTCTCGTTCATCTCGCCGCGGACCACCGCCGCGGCCTCCTTGTATCCGATCGTTCCGAACGGCCGCGCCGTGACCGGAAAGCGCTCCAGCAGCGCGCGGGTCTCTTCGATCAATCCACCGCGGAACATCGCCTCGACGCGCGCATCGAGAATCGTGCCGAGGCGTTGCCGATCGATCGTCAGTCCGAGCTTCAGCGCCGGCCATTCGTTCGATTCCTCCGGCTCCCAGCTCGAGATCGGCCGCCCGCTTCGAATCCACACCTCGAGGGCGCGCTCCACGCGATGCCGGTCCGCAAGGGCGATCTTTCTACCACTTCGCGGATCGATTTTCGACAGCCAGCGGTGCAGGCGCATCGCTCCGCGCGGTTTTGCGGCGATGGCGCGAATGCGCGCGCGCAACGCTTCGTCGCGGCCGGGCATCTCCGGCAGGCCGTTCAGCAGGGCGCGCAGGTAGAAGAAGGTTCCGCCCGCAAGAATCGCGCGTTTGCCGCGCGCATCGATGCCGGCGCAGACCTCGCGGGCGAGGCGTCCGTAATCGGCAGCATTGAATTCATCGGTCGCGTCGGCGATGTCGAACAGGTGATGCGGCACGAGAGCGCGCTGTTCGCGCGATGGTTTCGCGCTGCCGAGGTCGAAGCCGCGGTAGATCTGCACCGAGTCGTAGTTCACGACTTCGCCGTCCACCGCGCGTGCGAGCCGCAGAGCGAGCTCGGTCTTTCCGGAGCCGGTCGGTCCGGCGATGACGATCAGCGGCTGCCTCAGAGTTTGCGCACCTTCGTCATGTGCGTCTTGTCCTCTTCGGCGTGCAGAATACTGCGCAAGTGTGCGCGGCAGTAAATTGCACCGGAAGGGATCGGCGTTTTACAGACGCGGCAGCGATTCTTCGAGATCTTCGACGCTCCCTTGCCGAGGAGGCGGAGCACGGCACCGGCCAGCGTGACGGCGACGGCCACCGCCAGTGCCTGCGCGAGCATCGGCCGCGGAATCATCTCCGCCCAATGCTCTTCGCTGTAAGCCTCGGCGAGGACATAGAGGCCGAGCACGAGGATCAGGGTCCAGAGACCGAGACGCAAAAGAGTGGTCGACATGGCGTTTTCGCACAACTCTAGTCAATTGCGGACCTCACGTACAGAGAATGCGCACGCACTTCGACATCGATCGAACCGTCGAGGTCGGTTCTCCAAATGCGCGTCCCCTGGTCACGCAATGCATCGATTACGAGAGGATGCGGATGGCCGAAGAGATTGCGGCGGCCGCACGAAATCACGCTGATCCGCGGCTGCACTCGTTCGAGAAAACTCGGCGCGCTCGACGTGCGGCTGCCGTGATGCGCAACTTTCAGCACATCGGCGCGCAGGTCGCGATCGCCGAGCGTCAGCTCCGCCTCGCGTTCGATGTCGCCGGTGAGCAGGAAACGGCGGCCACCCGTTTCGACGCGCAGCACGATCGAGGAATTGTTCTCCGGCGATTTGCGGAAGTTGATGTCGCTGATGTGCGCATCGATCCGCAGGTCGTCGAAATGCAATGCATCGCCGTCGCGAACGATGTGAATCGGCGTGTGCGACGCCATCGCGGCGTCGAGCATCAGCTGCGCGCAATCGCCGCGGAAGCGGCGCGGCGAGATCCAGAGCGTGCCGACGCGCATCTCCTCGACGACGCGCGCGAGACCGGCGCAATGATCGGGATGCGCGTGCGTGAGGATGGCGACGTCGATGCGATGCATACCGCGCTCGGCGAGCAGCGACAGCACGCGATCGCCACGACCGCCGTCGACGAGGATCGTGCGCTCGCGCGTGCGAATCGCGATCGCATCACCTTGTCCGACGTCGAGGAACGTGACGCGGGGATGCTCGACGTGCGATGCGCGCCGCGATTTCACGATCGCGGTAATCGTGGGAACCAGCAACGCGGCCGCGAGCACGAACGCGCGTCTGCGTCGATCGAGTCGCAGCGCGAGCAGCGCGATGAACGCGGCGACGAGCAAGGCCGGCAGCGGTGGCGAGGCGTACCAGCCCGACATGCCGTAGTCATTGAGCACGCCGCAGGCCCGGTGCAGCGCGCGGATGATCTCGAACACGAGATCGTGCGGCCACGCGCAGGCGATCGCGGAAACGGCCAGCATGGCGAAGATCACCGGCGCCATGAACATCGTCACGACGGATCCGCCGAGGGCGTACTGGTGAAAATGAAAGAGCGTGAGCGGCGTGATCGCGATCTCCGCGGCAACGAGCGGGCCGAACGGACGTTGGAAGTGTTTGCCGATGAACAGCAATGCGCCGGCGCCGGCGTAGGTGAGCTGAAACGAGACGTCGGTGAGATCGCCCGGCTCGAGAATCAGTCGCGCGAGCGCGGCCACGCACCAGAGATTCTCGAGCGAGGTGGGACGTTTGAGGATGCGCGAGAGCGCGTAAAGCCCGATGGCGATGCTGGCGCGCGATACGGACGCGGTATCACCGATGAATGCCGGCGCAAGCGCGGCGAACGTGAGCAGCAGCCAGTCCGAAGCGCGCGGCGCATGCAGCCATCGCAACAGCAACGCCAGCACGCCGGCCGCAAACGCGATCTGCAGACCCGAAAAGACGAGCAGGTGATACGTGCCGCCGCGGCGAAATTCTTCCCGCAGTACGCGCGTGAGCCGTTCGCCGCGCCCGAGCAGCAACGCCTGCGCGAGCGCGACTTCATCGGGATAGTCGCGCTCGCGTTGCGCGAGGCGCATGGCCAGCAGGCGATTCCACGTCGCCGGATGCCACCGTCGCAACGTGCCGCTGTACGACAGCAGCAGCGGTGCCTTGATCGTGGCGATGACGGCGCCGAATTCGTTCGTGTGCAGCAGCGCCTCGGCGTGCAGCGTTTGCTCCAGCGCGAGCGGCGGCGGCTCGAAGCGCGCGAAGACCGAGATCGGTTCGTCGACTTCTCTGCCGTTCGCACGGAAGTGCGAAGCGCGCAGCACGAACGATTGCTCGCGTTCCGTCCAGTCCCGTTCGATCGGAACCTCGATGGTGACGAAGCGATCGTCCTCGAAGCGCGGGATGGCGTGTGGCCGTAACGACAACACGATTCCGACGATCAGGAACAGCGTCGATGCGCGTGGCTTGAGCAGTGCGACCGCGCAGAGACCGGCGATCGTCCAGTACGGATTGACGAGCAGCGGGCCTGATGCGAGGCCGGCGATGAATGCAGTGAGTGGGAGTGCAGCAGGAACGTCATTGTGCACGCTCGAACGAGGAGAGCGTTTCGACGTGATGAGTATTCGGGAAGAGGTCGAGGAGGTCGAGCGTGGCCAGACGCCAGCCGGACGCGATCAGCCGGCTCGCGTCACGGGCAAAGGTTACGGGATCGCAGGAGAGGTACGCAATCCTTTCCTTCGTCCGCCGTGCGACGGTATCGATGACGATGCGCTGCGCACCGGCGCGCGGCGGATCGAGAAAGACGAAATCGGCCTCGCGCATCTTCAGCATCTGCGGCTCGACCGGCGCGTCGATCACCTTCACGTGACGCGGAAGATTCATCCGCGCGTAACGCGCCGAGACCGGCGAGCCTTCGATCATCGTCACGCGATGAAAGTGTCGCGCGATCGGCAGCGTGAAGAAGCCGACACCGCCGTAGAGGTCATACGCGAGATGGCGCTGCTGCGTGCGCGAGGCATGCTCGTCGACGAGGCGAAGCATCGTGCCGAGGAGATGGCGGTTCACTTGAAAGAACGCGCGCGTGTGGAGACGGTAGGTGTATTCGTTGACGGTGATGGTGAGCTCGCGGTCGTCGCGAATGACCTCGGGCCCGACCTCCCACTGCTCGCCTTCCGAAGGATTCCGCGCGGTCTCGGTGCCGACCACTTCGCACTCGGGAACGAGTGGCACCACGCGATTGGAGCGCATCGCGTAGAAGCCGATCGCGTTGCCGTCGCTGTGCAGGCGCGAGCGGAGCCGGTAGTTCAGCGGTGAGGCGTGAATCGCGATCTCGGGAAGCGACGTCACCTCGAACTTGCCGATGCGCCGCAGCGACTCGGTGAGAATGCGCTGCTTCGCTTCGAGCTGCCTGTCGAGGCGCAATGCGGTCCAGTCGCAGCCGCCGCATTCGTTCGCAATCGGACAAGGCGCGGTACGCCGGAAGGGGCTCGGAGTGAGGAGCTCTTCGAGCTCCGCTTTCGCGAATCCCTTCTTCACTTCGTACAGGCGAACGCGCGCGACGTCGCCGGGGAACACGTTCGAGGCGAAGATCGGAAAGCCGTCGACGCGCGCGATGGCGTCGCCGCCCGCAACGAGCTCGGTCGGTTCAATGACAAGGACTTCACCTTCGCGCATCGTTCTCAACTATAGAATCTCCGCCATGCGCATCGCACGCCTGTTCGCATTGCTCGCTCTGTTGCCGCTGCACGCATTCGCCTGGGGATCGAAAGGTCACGCCGTCGTGGCCGAGGTGGCGGAGCGTGGTCTTTCGCCGAACGTGGCCCAGCAGGTGCGCTCGCTGACGTTCGCCGCGCCGCTGCGCGACATCGCGTCGCTGCCGGACGACTGGCGTGCCGATGAAACGAAAGGGCTGCGTCCCGGCGACACCGGCGCGCTGCACTACAGCAACATCCCGAACGATCAGGAAACGTTCGATCGCGCGCGCGACTGCAAGGACGATCAGTGCGTCGTGGCGGCGATCGAGAAATACACCGCCATTCTCAGGGACAAGACGAAAACGCGGGATCAACGCCGCGAGGCGCTGATCTTCGTCGTCCACTTCCTCGGCGACATTCATCAGCCGATGCACGCGGCCGGCGGTCAGGTCCTGGACGAGCAGACCAAACAGATGGTCATGGACCGCGGTGGCAACCTCGTGAAGGTGCGTTTCCTCGGCATCGAAACGAACCTGCACAGCATCTGGGACAGCGGCATCATCGAGTGGGGCCCGGCCACCGTCGACGACTATGCCGATCAGCTCCTGAATTTCGAATTGCGCGGACGTTCGGTCAGCGAGCTGCAGACCGGTACGCCGGTCGACTGGATCAACGAATCGCATTACGCGGCCGTGCATGATTCCTATGCGATCGGCAATGGCGCGCTGGCCGGTCCTTACGCGCAGAAGAACATCGGAATCGTTTACGAGCGATTGCTGCGCGGCGGGCTGAGGTTGCGGAAGGTTCTGGAAGAGGCGCTGCAGTAGGGGAGCGCACGGCTTCGCAGGCGGGGAGCCCTCCACTCGCGGCGGAAGCGCGTGTGCGTACCGCCCTGATCGCTCACGGCGGTGCCGTTGTGATACAACGCCCGCCGCTATGAAAGTCCACGAGTATCAGGCAAAAGAAATCCTGCGGCGTTATGGCGTTCCGACGCCGCGCGGCATCGTTGTCGACACCCCCGATGAAGCGCGTCAGGCCGCGAAGGAGCTCGGTGGCCGCGTCGTCGTGAAGGCGCAGATCCACGCGGGCGGCCGCGGCAAAGGCGGCGGCGTCAAGCTCGCGAAAACCGCGGATGAAGCGGCCGAGCTGACGAAGAACATGCTCGGGATGACGCTGGTCACGCACCAGACCGGCCCCGAGGGCCGTCTCGTGCGCAAAGTGCTCATCGAAGAAGCACTCAATCTTGACAAAGAGTTCTACCTCGCCATCACCCTCGACCGCGCGTCGGGCATGAACATCATCATGGCCTCGCAGCAGGGGGGCATGGACATCGAGGAAGTGGCCGCGCACGATCCGAATGCGATCAGCCGCATCGCCATCGACACGGTCGTCGGCGTGCAGCCGTTCCAGGCCCGCCAGGTCGCCTACGCCCTCGGGCTCTCCGGCGATTCATTCAAGAAGTGCGTCGATTTCGTGCAGAAGCTGATGCGCGCCTACGTCGATACCGACGCGTCGCTCGCGGAGATCAATCCGCTGCTGGTGACGAAGGAAGGCGACGTGCTGGCGCTGGACTGCAAGATGAACTTCGACGACAACGCCCTCTTCCGGCACAAGGACATCGTCGAGATGCGCGACTTTCACGAGGAAGATCCGCTCGAAGTGGAGTCGTCGAAGTTCGGTCTCAACTACATCAAGCTCGACGGCAACGTCGGCTGCATGGTCAACGGCGCCGGTCTGGCCATGGCCACGATGGACATCGTGAAGCTCGCGGGCGGTGAGCCGGCGAACTTCCTCGACGTCGGCGGCGGCGCGAGCGCCGAACAGGTCAAGAACGCTTTCCGCATCATTTTGAGCGACAAAAATGTGAAAGCAATTTTGATCAACATTTTCGGCGGCATCATGCGCGGCGATCGCATCGCCGAGGGCGTGGTCAGCGCGTCGCGCGAAGTGGGGCTGCCGGTGCCGGTGGTCGTTCGTCTCGAAGGGACGAACGTCGAGCTGGGCAAGCAGATCCTCAAGGATTCGGGCCTGCCGCTCATCACCGCGGACGGCATGTGGGACGCGGCGCAGAAAGTGGTTGCGGCAGCAAAGGGACAGGCGTAATGGCAATCTGGGCAGACAAGAACACGAAAGTCATCGTTCAGGGCATCACCGGACGCGAGGGAACCTTTCACGCGATCGGATGCCGTGACTATGGAACGCAGGTCGTCGGCGGTGTGACGCCGGGCAAGGGCGGTACGACGCACGAGGGCTTCCCGGTCTTCAACACCGTGGCCGAGGCGCGGGAACAGGCGGGGGCGAACTGCTCGCTGATCTTCGTGCCGCCGCCGTTCGCGGCCGACGCGGTGATGGAAGCCGCGGACGCGGGCATCGAGCTGATCGTCTGTATCACCGAGGGCATTCCGGTGAACGACATGATCAAGGCGCACGATTTTCTGAGAAAGCTGAACGCGCGCCGCGTGGCCGCGGGGCAGGCGCCGTCGCGCCTCATCGGGCCGAACTGCCCCGGCATCATCACGCCGGATCAGGCGAAGATCGGCATCATGCCGGGCCACATTCACAAGGCCGGTCCGATCGGCATCGTCTCGCGCTCGGGAACGCTGACGTACGAGGCGGTCGGTCAGACGCGACACATCGGCCAGTCGACCGCGGTCGGCATCGGCGGCGATCCGCTGCCGGGCACGAACTTCATCGACTGCCTCGCGGCGTTCCAGATGGATCCGCAGACCGAGGCGATCATCATGATCGGTGAGATCGGCGGCAGCGCGGAAGAAGAGGCGGCGGCCTTCGTCAAGGCGAACGTCACCAAGCCGGTGGTCGCGTTCATCGCCGGCCAGACCGCACCTCCGGGACGCCGCATGGGTCACGCCGGCGCGATCATCAGCGGCGGCAAAGGGACGGCGTCGGAGAAGATGGCCGCGCTCGAAGCGGCCGGCATTCACGTCGTGAAAGCGCCGAGCGACATGGGCGCGAAGATCGAAGAAGTCTGGAAAGCGTCGAAGTAACGCGGATCTCCGCCGCGATGGAATGCGTCATCCCGTGCGCGAGCGCGGGATGACGACACGGCGGACGACAGCGCGCTTCTCAGTCGACCCGCTCGACGACGCCGGTGGCCGTCGAGTAGTAGGCGACGATGATCTTCACCTTTCCGTCGGCTACCGCCTGTCGAATGATCGCGCTCTGCGCGAGCAGCGACGCGGCCGATGCTCTCGCATTCGCGATGGTCGCTCTGCGCACGGCCACGGGATTATTGGGATCCCATTCAATTCCGTAGAACGAGCCGCGGATGCGCGTCGCCAGCGCGAGGAGGTTCGGGCTCGTCGGATCGCCCTGTCCCATCGACGCCTTCACCGCGCCACAGTCTTCATGCGCGAGCACGACGAGGAGCATCGTCCAGTTCTGCGTGATCGCATACTCGATCGATGCGATGCCGAGCGTGTCGGCGACGTTGCCGGCCGTGCGCATGATGAAGAGCGCGCCGAGCGATTGATTGAAGACCAGCTCCGGCGGCACGCGGCTGTCGGAGCACGACAGGATCGTCATCGGCGGGTACTGGCTGTTCGCGAGCAGCCGCCGCTCCTCGGCGAGCTTGTCGTACGTGAGCTTCCCGGCCACGAACTGCTTGTTGCCGGTGAGCAGCGCGTTCCAGAACATCTCCGGCGTCGGTGCCGCTTCGGTTTGCTGTTGTGCTGAAGGTTGCGGGTTGGCTTGCGGTTGCTGCGCCGCAAGTGGCGTCATCAGGAACAAAAATGACAAGACGGTGCTGATCACCTCGAGGCGCATGTTCTCTCCTGCTTTACGATTTCGGGACGATGCCGATCATTGTCGCCTTCCTTGCGTCCGTTTTGTGGCTGAAAGGCAATACCCATACGCACACCGCCATGAGCGATGGCGACTCGCCTCCCTCAAAAGTGGTGAGTTGGTATCGCGAGCATGGCTACGACTTTCTGGTGATCAGCGATCACGACAAGATCACCCGCGTCGATGACGCGGAAGGAATCGTGTTGATCGACGGCGAGGAAGTGACCGATCGTCTGCCGAAGAAGCCGTTGCATCTCGTGGCCATCGGCATCCGGGAGCCGATCGCGCCGCAGAAAGGCGAGACCGTCGTCGACGTGCTGCAGAACAACGTGAACGCGATCCGCAAAGGCGGCGGCATCGCGGCCATCAATCATCCGAACTTCGGCTGGGCATTCGGCGCCGAGGAGTTGAAGAAGGTGGAAGGGGCGACGCTGCTCGAGATCGCGAGCGGCCACCCGTACGTCAACATGCAGGGGCCCCCTTCCGTCGAGGCGATGTGGGATGAAGTGCTGACGTCCGGCAAACGCATCTGGGGCATCGCCGTCGACGACTCCCATCATCTCGAGCGTCCCTGGGACACCGACATCGCGCCGCCGGGCAAAGCGTGGATCGTCGTGCGCAGCGAGAAGCGTGAGCGCGACGCGATTCTCGACGCCATCCGGCGCGGTGATTTCTACGCCTCGACGGGCGTGGAGCTCGTCGACTACGTCGCCGGCGAGAAATCGATCGAGGTGAAGGTGAAGGAAAAGAACGGCGCGCATTACCGCGTGCAGTTCATCGGACGCGGAGGTCGCATCCTGCAGGAGAGCGTCGGCGCGAATGCGACGTATGCGATTCGCGGCGACGAAGGGTACGTCCGCGCGAAGGTGACGGATTCGAATGGGCGGTGCGCGTGGATGCAGCCGCGGTTCGTGGCGGCTCCGGTTCCTACCGTTCGATGACGACGTGATTCACGTTGACCGGGCCGCGAATTGCGTGCACGACCACGTTCGCCACTTCGCGCGCATCCATGAAGTGCTCGCGGCGTTCGGGCCAGAACGGGGTGTCCATCCCTCCCGGCGCGATCGAGATGACGCGCGCCTTCGAGCCTTTCGCTTCCGCCTTCAGCACTTCGGTGTAGCCGAGGGCGCCCCACTTCGCGGCGCAGTAGACGCTCTCGTTCGGTTTGGCGACGAGTGCCGCGGTCGAGAGCACGTTGACGATCGTGCCGCCCTCGGTCTTGAAGCGAGGCAGCAGCGCGTCGCTGAAGAGGATCGTCGCAACCAGATTCGCGTCGAGCATCGCCCGGATGTTCGTCTCGTCGTAGGAGCCGGCCGGGCCGTAGATGCCGAGGCCGGCGCAGTTCACGAGGAGCGCGATCGTGCCGAGGGAGTCGGCGTGGGAGAGTGTGCGCTGCACCGTCTCCTCGTGCGATGCATCGCCGATGATGTCCGCGCTCTCGCGGCGTGAGACGGTCACGACGCGCATCGAGTCGCGCAGCAACTCCGCAATGGCGGCGCCGAGTCCTGACGTGCCGCCGACGACGATGGCCACGTTCTGCATGGACCGCATTGTAGGATGCGGCCCATGAAGCTCTCGCTGCGACTGGCCACTCCTCTCAACACGCTGCTCCTCATCGGCGGCGGCGAGTTTTCGTTCGGCGAGACGCGCGAGTTCGACGAGCTGCTGCTCTCGCGGATGCCGGCCGATCGCCGCACGGTCGCGTTTCTTCCGACGGCCTCCGGCTCCGCGGAGTACGCAACGCATTTCGGCTCGTATCTGCGCGGCATCGATCCGTCGGTCGAAGTGGTCAACGTGCCGATCTATCGAGGCCGCGACAACCGACGTCAGAAGAATCTCAACACCATTCTTTCCGCCGGCGCGATCTACCTCGGCGGCGGCGTCACGAACAATCTCCTCAACACGCTGCGCGGGTCTCCCGCGGAGATGGCGCTGCGCGATGCCGCGACGAACGGCGCGGTGATCGCCGCGATCGGTGCCGCCGCGTCGTCATTCGGAATCCATGCGCTCGACGCGCGCGGAGGCTCGTCGATCGAGGGTCTGGGCTGGCTCGCCGGCACGGTGCTCGACACCGCGTTCGATCCGCAGAACGACACCGGCCTTCGCCGGTTGATGTCGCTCGCCGATGTCGACCTCGGACTCGGACTGCCGACCAAGACCGCGTTGATCGTCAGCAATGACGGCAGTGCGGAGATCGCCGGCGAAGGACAGGTGGCGGCATTCCGAAAGCAATAGCCGGCGGCGCGCCCGGTATGGCGGTTGCACTGGCGCATGCGTTTGGAGGTGCAGTATCGAAGCCCTGGAGCAGACCCCCGCGGCAGAACGGCCCGTCACGCAGGAGGAACTGGTCCGATTCTTCAGCGTCTTATCGCACGACCTGAAATCGCCCATCTTCGCCGTCGATGGCTTCAGTGACCTGTTGCTCAGCGACTACCTCGACAAGCTCGATGACGAAGGGCAGGACTTCCTGCGTCGCGTGCGCTCGAGCGCGCAGTACATGAAGCGCGTCCTCGACGAGATGTCGCACATGGTCAAACTGCTCTCGCGTCCGAACGCGCGCAAGCCGACGCCGTTGCGCGAAGTGGTCGAGGAAGTGATCCTCAAATACAACTTCCTGATCGAAGACGGCGGCGTGCGCGTCGATCTCCCGACCGATCTGCCGGTGGTCAACGTCGACCCGGAGAAGATCCGCGAAGCGATCGGATCGATCATCGCCAACGCGCTCTTCTTCACCGATCGCCCGAAAGGGGAGCGGACGATCGCCATCGATTGCAGCAGCGATGCGAACGGTGTCCGCTTCTGCGTCCGTGACAACGGCATCGGCATCGACCCGCGTTACATCCACCAGATCTTCGAGCTCGGCGGCATGAGCAAGCTCGATAAACAGCGTGGCGGCGGCCCCGGGTACGGTCTCTATCTCGCCAAACGGCTCATCGAAAGCCACGGCGGTGAGTTGACGGTGGAGTCGGAGCTGGAGCGCGGCAGCACATTCTGCTTCACGATCCCGGGGTAGGTTTCGCGAGATCAGCGGCGTGGCCGCGCGCTCATCTCTCGTTGCTCGTGCTGCGCGCTGCCATCTGCGTCGATTCTTCGTCCGCGGCGTCCGGCAACGGATCTTCGCCCGGTAACGCGATGATGCGGATGTCGACGTGGCGGTCGGGGGCGCGGTCGACGCCGAGGTAGCGGGCGGCGGCCTGGGAGAGATCGAGGCAGAACTTCTTCGCGTAAGGGCCGCGATCGTTGATGCGCATGCGCAGGCGGCGGCCGGTGGCGCGCGAGGTCACTTCGATCCAGGTGCCGAGCGGGAGGGTGAGGTGCGCCGCGGAGTATTCGCCGTTGCGGTAGACCTCGCCATTTGCGGTCTTTCTGCCCTCGAAAAAGGTCGAGTAGTAGCTGGCCAGACCGGAGACGCGGTGCGAGAGGGCGAGCTTCGTGTACCGCAGCACACGCTGCAGAAAGGGATCGCGGTCCGGCGTGGAGGCCGAGGAGAGCTCGTGGCATCCCATGAGCGGCTGAGCCGGGCTCAAAGGATCGGGAGCATCGAGCCCCGCACCCTGCGTCTGCAGGGCGAAAAGGACCGCGAGAACGAGAAGAGCTCGTCTTCGCATGGTCGCGCATTGTAGACGCATATCAACAAGCGGGCCAAACCCAGAGGGTATGGCTGAGCTAACCCAAGATAAATCAAAGATTTGTCGTGGCTTCCTAATTGCTAATAAATGTTTGCAACGACCAGGAGGAGCACGACGATGGGGGAGTGGAAAACCCGAAGGCCGTACCAGGAGCGCTTTCTCGACAACTTTGACCGGTCGCAGCTTCGCCGCGAAGTGGAGGCGGTCAAGCCTCGTCGATTCACCGGTCTGAAGAAGAAGTACACCACGTGGGCGCTCGGCGCCTCGCTGGCAATCGGCGGCATGGGCATCCCGATGCGGATGGCCCAGCACCAGATGCGGCCCGGCGAGGTGGAACGAAACGCCGCCGTCGAAACGAAGGAAGGGCTCGATCAAACGCTCGCGAACGATCTTCGCGCCGCGGAGTCGATCGCGAAACAGGTTGCGACCGGCGTCGCGACGGGCGTCGCCAGCGCGACGTCATCGCCGCTCACGACGGTCGCCGAGGTGCCGAAGCAGACGATGAACCTCGTCACGGAGAAAGTGCGTCAGGACTTCTTTCACCGCGAGGTGCCGTTCGGATCGGTGATCTACAAGGAGGCGAAGAAGAACAACATTCGTCCCGAGTTGATCGCGGCGGTCGTGCAGGCGGAATCGCGCTTCAAGCCGACGGCCCGTTCCGGCGCCGGTGCGGTGGGCCTCATGCAGCTCGTGCCGCGCACCGGCCGGTGGATGGGAGCGCGCGATCTCACGAATCCGCAGCAGAACATCGCCGCCGGCGCGAAGTACCTCAAGTATCTCCACGAGCGCTTCGACGGAAATGAAACGAAGGTCATTGCGGCCTACAACGCCGGCGAAGGAAACGTGAAGCGATTCAATGGTGTGCCGCCGTTCCGCGAGACACGCAGTTATGTCTCGAAAGTGCGCACGTACGAGCAGGATTTTCAGAATCGGGTCGAGAGCCGCATCGCCGATGCGTCGACCGCGGGCAACGCCGATGTCGACGTCGCGGTCGAGGCGACGCGTTGATGTGATTCAATAGCGCCGCGTGTCCGGGATTCGATTGTTGGTTGGCGTGATCGTGATGGGCTTCGCCGTCCCGATCACGCTTTTTCTTTTGCTCGATCTGCACTCGACCACCGAGTTGCTGACCATCGCCGCCGTCACGTTCTTCTCGTGGGGCGTGGCCGATCTCCTCGGCACGATCCTCGAGAAACCGCGCCTGAAAGACCGCTCTCCCGGCAAGGCGCTGAAAGAGGATTGGGACCGAAGAGCGAAGTGACGCAGCCCGACGCGAGAGCCGCGCGAGCAGCGGTCGTCACACCCAGTCGTTCATCTTCTTGAGCAGCTGATCGATGGTCAGCAGCCGTTCGGCGCCGTCCGATTCGCGGCGGAAGATGGCGTGATACCACCCCTTCATCCCGACTGGTGTGTAGATGTCGCTGCCCATGCGCAGGCGTCCGCCGGAGACGAGCTTGAGAAAGACCTGTTCGTACGCGGAGCGGGTGAGGCGGCGGTCGGGGAACGGAATGGCGAAGGTGTTCCTGCGGCGCTCCCGTTTGCGGCGCTCCTGGGAGACTTTGCCGTCGCCGCCCGAATGGCCGAGGAGCGAGATTGCGCGGCGATCGAGATAGGGCGATGGACGTTTCGGGACGAGCTTTCCGGGACGATCGCTGCGACGCCGCGAGAGCGTTGCCTTCTGCGCGGCCGTGCGGCGCGTCGTGCCGTGGTGCGGACGCGGGCGGAGATCGTCGAGCAGCGCCGCCGGTACGGACGTCTTCGCGTCTTCCGCCGAGACGGCGCTCGTGCGCGCACGCGGCTCGTGCGCGCTGACGTTGGCCATCTCGAGCTGATGTTTCTCGCGCGCCTGCTGGCGTTCGAGCACGTATTGATCGATCGACTGCGGGTTCCATTCGCGCGACGGCGCGAGCAGTGCCATCTCCGACTCGTAGGTCTTCAGTTCGTGAATGACCATGCCCCACTTGCAGAGGCGGCCGACGTCTTCATAGGCGCTCGGACGGTCGACGAGCTCCAGCATCGACGGCGCGCGGCCGTCGAGCACCGCGAAGAGCAGGCGGAACGAGAACGGATCGGAGAAGCGGCGGATGGAGCGGCGGAAGTACCAGGCGGTCTCGCGTGCGATCTCGCGCAGCGATTTCTTCTCGCCGTACTGCGTGGTCCAGAGCGGCGCGTTGATGTCGCTGGTGTACGGGCTTTGTTCGTAATGAAAGTCTTTCGTCAGCCAGCCCTTGCGCGTGGTGTGCTTGCCGGGCGTGACGCCGGCGATCACGGGAAGCGGCAGACGTTCGAGCAGCGAAAGGTCGTACGTCGGCCACGACATCACCTCGCGCACGATGCCGACGATGAGCGTGGCCGAGGCGATCATCAGTCCCGGGTCGGGCGTGAAGTCGACGGTGATCTCGATGCGGTTGCCGCGCGGACGGACGCCGACGCCGGTGGAGCGCCGGTTCGACGCGACGAGCATGACCGGCACCGGCAGTAAGTAGGCGAGCAGCAACGCCAGTTTCTGGATGTTGCGATTGCGGTTCTGCTGCGATCTCGGAATCTCGTAGGAGATGTTGTAGTGCGTGCTGTACGCCTTGAGGCGCACGGTGTGGCCGTTCTGTTTGCCCCACCGGGTGAGCTGTTCGCGCACGAACCCGATCTGCTCCCAGAGGTTGCGGACCATGCGCGCCGTGGCCGAGGGAGCGAGCTCGATGACCGGCGT
Organism: Thermoanaerobaculia bacterium; assembly: GCA_036261885.1. Classification (GTDB taxonomy): domain Bacteria; phylum Acidobacteriota; class Thermoanaerobaculia; order Gp7-AA8; family Gp7-AA8; genus QHVT01. Next base: position 101,997 of record DATAJY010000011.1, read on the forward strand.
GACGACTTCGATGACGCCGCGGTCGAAATAGACCGCACCGCCGGTCGGCAGCTGCAGGGAAGTTTTTTCCCGCTTCAGGAGCTCGCGGTCGATGAACGCGGCGGGATGCTGCCAGTACGTCTCGGGATTGATCTCGACTTCGTCGAGCCAGACGTTGAACTCGGACTCCATGCCCATGACCGGCATGTCGAGCCACGTTCGTTTTCCCCGCGCGACTTCACTGTCGAGCTCGCGTTTCAAATCTGGAGGCAGCATGGAACCTCGGAAATCGTCGTTGGACTGCAACTTCAACGACGTTCCAAAGCAAAGGCTGGGCCTGCGCAAACGCGTGTCCGGAAGGGCCGCGAAACGGCCGGAGCGGCGCCGGGTGACTAATCCGCCGCGGAGGGAGCGGTGGTTCTCCGATCCTTGCGCCGGCGCTCTTCGAACGCGAAGCGCGGCCGGTTTTCCTGCGGCTGCTCCATCCGGTCTTCGCTGATCTCGCGCGGGATCAGCGTGATGAAGCCGAGGTCGAGATGGACGTGATCGTCGGCATTTTTGCCGGTAATCGGGCCGTACGGAAGGACGTGCACGTCTTCGCTCAGATCCTCGGCGATGTCGTTGAACTTCTCGATGTGGTCCTTCGTCTTCACGATCGTCGAACCGATACGGTAGATGTCGGCGGCGGTGCCCCACATGTGCGCGGTGGCGTTGAGCGACAGTTTGTGCGCCGGCGAGCGGTAGCCGCCGTTGACGGCGATGTGCACCGACGCGCCGACCGCGCTGCGGAACTGTTCGAGATAGAAGGCCAGGATGCGCACCGCGCAGGGGATGTAGCGCGGCCACCGCTGCAGGCGCTGCGATTCCTTGAGATCGGTGAGGATGAACTCGTTCAGACCGAAGTGCGGTGTGAGGCGCGTGTTCAGCGCCACCTCATGCGACGGGATCTCGTAGAAGTAGCGCGGCAGGCGATGGCGGCGGCCATCGGAATCGCGCACCATCTCGCCCGGCTTCAGGGCCGCGCGCAGTTCATCGTCGAGGTCGAAGGCGTCTACGACTTTCAGGACCTGAGCTTCCGTCGCCACTCCGCTACTCATACACGCTGTCCGCAAGCGTATTGAAGATGTCTCGTGAAACTTCCGCAACCGCCGTTCCGCGGCCCTGTTCGGCCGGAAACTGCGTGAGGATGACGAGCACGTAGGGCTTGCGGCCGTCGAGATAGACGATGCCGGCATCGTGGTGCACGGTGGAGATGTTGCCGGTTTTGTGGGCGACGCGCGCGGCTTTCGGCAGACCGGCCGGAATGCCGCTGCGATACTGCTGATCGAGCATGATCTCGAGCATCTCGTCGCAGACCTGCTGCGAGTACGCCTTGCCGTCGGCGATGAGCCGCAGCATTTTGACCAGCCCGTTCGCGGTCACTTCGTTGTTGAGGCCCGCGGCGAAGGCGCGCGAGTCCTCGACGCCGCGCAGCACGCGCACGCCGTCGATCTCGAGCTCGTCGAGCGCGAGCTGCACGGTGTGGATGCCGATGACGTCGACGAGCAGGTTCGTGGCGAGGTTGCTCGATTTCGTGATCATCCAATACGCGAGCTCGCGCACAGTGAGCGTTTTGCCGAGGTGGCCGTAGACGTCGGGATCGGCATCACGGCCGAGGTCGAGCATGAACGGCTCCTGATTCACGATGCTCGTGAAACGGTTGCGCACATGCACCGGTGCATCGAGCTGCAGCTCGCCGCGATCGACCTGCCGGAACACGCCGAGCAGCACCGCCAGCTTCATGGTCGAGGCGGCGTGGAAGTAATGATCGGCGTTGAACGACCACTGGATCGTGGTCTCGGCGTCATAGAACGAGATGCCGAGATTCTCGAGCGCGTGATCGCGTTTGATCTTCAGCACGTTCCGATACAGCGACACCTCGGATGCCGCAACGGAGTCCCGCTCCGGCGTCATCGGAAGCCGCTCCTCGGACGTTTGTGCTCTGGCCGCCATTTCGCGAAGTTTAGCGAGGTGCAAGGAGTGTGCGAGGCGCGCGCCCTACTTCCAGTCATTCAACGCCCACTCGTAGTCGTCGTACTCGACGTCGATCTCTTTTGCCTGCGGCACGCTGACGTATTTCCGGAGAAACGCGATGCGACCGCCGGCCCACGAATCGAAGTCGTCGCCGAACCAGTCCATGATCTTCGTGGTGTGAATCGTCAGCTCGTCGTCATCGCGGGTGAAGCGGACGTTCGCGGTGAGGAAGCGTTTCGCCTGATCGTCGAGCTGCGCGTCGAGCTTCGCACCGACGTACGCCTCGGTGCGGATCGGCGGACAGCTCTTCGCGGCGCAGTTGATCGCGAAGTGGATGCGCGCATCCTTGAACCCTTCGCGGATCTTCCTGTTCTCGACTTCGTCGAGCGACAGCAGCGCGCCGCCGAACGGCACGCGCTCCTTCTTGAAGACGTTCAGGCGGATGATCGGATCGGTGGAGATGTCCCGGATCGAGTCGACCGGGTAGTGCTCGACGATCGTGGCGACGGTGTTGATGTTGTAGACGTTGATCCAGTACGCGAGTTGCTGTTTGCGATTGAGCGCGTTCACGTTCACGCGCCCGAGCTGCTGTCGCAGCGTCTGCAGCGCGGCCGCGTCCTTCGCTTTCAGCGGGCCGTACTTCATCCCGTGCGCCGGGTTGTAGTACGTCGCGAGAATGCGGTTCCACTGCGTGTAATCAGGCTCCGTCTGCGCGACCGCGACGGACGTGGTGACGAGAAGCAGGAACAGCGCGAGTGCGTGTCTCATCGGTTGTTTGCGCGCAACCAGCGTCCGATGCGCTCGATTCCGGCGGTGATCTGCTCGACCGGCGCGGCGTAGGAGATGCGCATGAATCCTTCCCCGTTCGAGCCGAAGGCGACGCCCGGGATGACCAGCACCGCGGCATCGGTGGCGAGCGTTCTCGCGAGCGAGATCGAGTCGCACGCCGGAATGGCCGCGAACGCGTAGAACGCGCCGGCCGGTGCGGCGATCTCGAACTCGAGCTCGTGCTGAATCGCGTAGAGCGCGGCCTCGCGCTGCGTCGCGAACTGCGCGCGGATGCCGTGCAGCCAGGCCGCGTTCCATTCGGGATCGCCGAAGATCGATTCGGCGAGCGCCTGCGAGAAGACGGACGCGCACGTGGCGACGTACTGATGCGCGGTGACGATCGGCTTCATCAACGCCTCCCGCGCATGAACCCAGCCGAGGCGCAGCCCGGTCATGGCGTGGCTCTTCGAGAGGCCGCTCAGCACGAGCACGTTGTCGCTCATGCCGCTCATCGACGCCGGTGCCGCGTCGTACCAGATCTCGCGGTAGACCTCGTCGCTGATCACGAGCGGACCGAGATGCGCGATCCGTTCGAGCGTGGCGCGATCGGTGACCGAACCGAGCGGATTCGACGGCGAGTTGACGAGGATCAGCTTCGTCTTCGGCGTGATCTTTTTCGCCAGCTGCTCGACGTCGATCTCCCACCGCGGAGGATCGAGGTCGTACGTGACGACGGTGGCGCCGCAGATCTGCGCGAGAGTCGCGTAGGCGACGAATCCGGGATTCGGCAGGAGCACTTCGTCGCCCGGATTCACGAAGGCGGTGAAGATGGAGAAGAGTCCTTCCTGTGTGCCGGCGGTGACGCAGACTTCCGTCTTCGGGTCGTACGCGGTTCCTTCGCACAACTTTCTGCGAAGCGAGAGCGTGCCCGCGTTCGGCGAGTAATGCCAGGACGTCGTCGCCGCGGCGCGCGCGAACTCGCGCAGCCGTTCATCCGGCTCGACGTTCGGTTCGCCGATGCCGAGGTTGATCGAGAGCGGCGTGGCCAGCGCGTTGATCTGGCGGATCAGCGAGAGCTCGATGTTGGCGAGTCGTTCGGCGGGCTTCGCCGTTTCGTTCATGGCCGCGAGTTTACCCGCCACACCGCGAAGCCGCCGCCGCTCGCACACCTGCTGCCGCTGCTGGTTGCTTCTCCCGCGTAGCTGACGATCAACTCGATGTGGCCGTCCTCGTCGATGTCGGCCGCATGCAGATCGTACGCGCCGCAACCCTGCAGCCACGCCGGCGCGTGGAGTGTGAGATCGCGCGTGAAGCCATTCGCGTCGCGCGCGAAGAACAGCAGCGAACCGTCGTTGCGCAACGCCACCAGGTCATCCTGCAGGTTGCCGTCGAGATCGACACTCTCGATCGCGACGATCGGATCGCGCGAGGCTTCGGACCAGAGCCGCGTGGCGTTCATCGCGTTCTGCCGGTCGAGCGTCGCAACCTCGAGCGTCGTGCAGAATCCTTCGCGCGAGAGAAAACGTGTGCCGTACAGCATCTCGTCGCGTCGGTCGCGATCGAAGTCGTGCAGCTCGGTCGCGGTGACGCTGGCGGCGGCGGGCAGCGTTTCGAGATTGCGCGCGCTCCACGACTCGCGCGTGCCGAGGAACAGCAGACGACGCGTGCCGCCGGCATCGCTCCCGGCGAGGGCGTCGGGACGACGATCGCCGTTCACGTCGCCGACGGCGATGCTGGTGCCGAAGAAATGCACCGGCAGGTCGCCTTCGACGCGATGCCAGAAGCCGGCGCGATTGAGAAAGAGCGCGAAGCCGCTGGCCGGTGACTGACCGGCGGCGAGGGCGAGGCGCGCCGGACCTTCATCGACGGCCACGAGATCGATGCGCCGATCGAGATTCCAGTCGATGAGGGCAAGGCTGCGCGCGGCGAACGGCGGCGTCTCCGTCGTGCCCTGCATCGCCAGCACGAGTCCTTCGGCCCACGGTGCGTAGTGGCCATTCGCCTCGTGAATCAGCACGGTGAGGCCGCGCAGGTGCGAAGACAATGCGATGTCCATGGAACCGTCGCCGTTCACGTCGGCCGCTTTCGCATCGCCGTAGTCGTATGGCAGCGGCGGGAAATGCGCCTCTCGCCAAGGCGCGAACCCGCCGTGCCCGTCGCCGAGAAAAATGTTCGGACGGAAATTGCCCTTGCGTGCGGGGCCGTGTAGCAGATCGAGCTTGCCGTCGCCGTTCATGTCGGCGAGATCGAAGCCGTCGCGCCACTGCCCCCGTTTCGGCAATCCGGTTTCGAGTGCCTCGACCGCGAAGCGCGCCGACGTCGCGAGCGGCGCCGGCACACACGCCGGTCGCGTGCCGGCAACCGGAGCGACGGCAGGTGTGCTCGCGGGCGGTGTGCGGATCGTTTGTGTGCAGGCGGCGAAGAGCAGTGCAAGAAAAAAGGGATGGCCGTGCGGCCATCCCTTTTTCGAGAACGTGAATCGAGTCATCAGCCGAGCGTTGTACCGCGGAGTGCGATCGCCGCGACGAACGCGATGAGCGCGGCCGCGAGAATCAGACCGAACGGCGAGAGCGTCGGAATGGTTGCGGAGGCCGCGGCGGCCTGCGCGCTTCCTTCGATGTCGTCCCAGCGGTTCGCGCAGCCGGGATCGGCCGGGTAGTCGCGCAGTCCATCGCCGTCGTTGTCGATGCCGTCGGAGCAGGCGCGCGTCGTGCTGCTGGCGAACTCGCTCAGATCGGTGGGGCTGCTGCAACCCGGATCGGCGCCGTCGGCCAGGCCGTCGCCGTCGTTGTCTTCACCGTCGCTGCAGTCCGGACCTTCGAAGTCGTCATACCCGTTCGCACAGCCGGAATCGTACGGAGCGTCGATCTGGCCGTCGCCGTCGTTGTCGTGGCCATCGGAGCATTGCGGCACGTCGAACTCCGAGTTGTCGGACGGCGACGTGCAGCCGAAGTCGGTCGGATAGTCGAATTTGAGATCGCCGTCGTTATCGAGGCCGTCGCTGCACGCCGGCGATTCGGTGTTGCTGTCCGCGTTGGCGCATCCCGGATCGTTCGTCGGGCCGTTGCCGAAGTCGATCTTGCCGTCGCCGTCGTTGTCGATGCCGTCGAAGCAGATCGGATTCGTCTCGTTGTTGTCGTTCGCCGCGGTGCAGCCGGTGTCGTTGGTCGGCCCGCTGCCGAAGTCGATCTTGCCGTCGCCATCGTTGTCGATGCCATCGCGGCACTGTTCGTTCAGTTCGTTCGAGTCTTCGAGCGAGTCGCAGCCGGTGTCGTTGGTCGGCCCGCTGCCGAAGTCGATCTTGCCGTCGCCGTCGTTATCGATGCCGTCGGCGCATTGCTGCGCGTCTTCGGTGTTGTCGAACGGGCCGGTGCAGTTCGGATCGAGCATGTCGATGAGGCCGTCGCCGTCATCGTCGAAACCGTTGCTGCAGGCGCCGCTGCCTTCGCTGTCATCGAACGGAGCGGGGTTGGAGGGCGAACCGCACTGCGGATCCTGGACCCAGTCGATGAGGCCGTCGCCGTCGTTGTCGATGCCGTCGTCACACTGCGGATTGGCGCGTGGCCCGGGGAACACATTGAAGTTGTCTTCGTAGCGGTCGTTCGGACCCCAGCAGTGCGGATCGTTCGCCGGGCCCGCGCCGAAGTCGATGAGGCCGTCGCCGTCGTTGTCGATGCCGTCGCTGCACGCGGTCTGCTCGACACCGTAGATGCTGCCCCTGCAACCGGGATCGGCGTTGGCGTCGATGAGGCCGTCGCCGTCGTTATCGAGACCGTCATCGCACTGCAGGCAGTCGACGGGGAGGATCGTTCCGACCTCGTTTATGGCGGTCAGCGGCGTTCCGGCGATCTGCCCGGCGATCGTCTCGGTGCGCAGCACGTGCGTGACGTAAGCCTGGCGGTGTTCGAGGAGCGGCGCCTCGCTCGGCACGGCGGGGACGATCGTCGAGAAGCCTTGGAGGTTGTAGTAGATGTACCCGGCGTCGTACGGCACATCGAGATTCACCGTGTCGGCGAGATTGATCGATTGCGTGGCGAGCGTGAGCTGCGCCGCACACGAGGCGGTGGCCTCTTCCTGTTCGTCGAAGACCACGACCTGACGCGTGCTCAGGCCGGCCGGCTGCGACGCGCAGGGGAACGAGGTCTGCGGACCTGGATCGCGCCAGATGATGGCGCGCGTGTGCGTGACCGTTCCGGCCGTCGCGTAACGCGAAGTCCACGACTGCGCGAGCGCCTCGCGGTTGTCGGCCGCATCGCCACGGATGCGGCGATAGAACGTGTAGTCGTCCGGTGCGTTGTTGTTGGTCAGCTCGTCGGTCGCATCCGCCTCGAGCGGCACGAGCGCGTCGCCGTACGCGATCTCGGGTGTGTGAATGAACGTTGCGTACTCACCCCACAGCACGTTGTCATTCCGCGCGATGCCGTTGCCGCCGTTGACGAAGTAGCCGGCCGTTTTCGGCGTGGAGGTGGTGCAGGCGTTGGTGACGTCGATGGTGGCGAAGCCGCGCGCGCGGAAGTCGTCGTGATTCTCACCGCCGCAGTTTCCGCTGAGCAGCGACGACGCGACGCCGCGATGTGCGTTCTGCAATGCCAGCAACGCGGACGCGGAGAGCGGCGCCGGCGGCAGCATGCCGGAGCACGACGCGAAAGACGGCGCGGTGGTCTGCGGCAGCGTGCCGTTCCAGAACAGCTGTCCGAGGTCGACGGTCTTGACGTCGTGTGCGGCCAGGCCGATGTCGAACGTCTGCGTCGGCACGCCGCGATCGGTCCAGAGCGTGACGTGCGCGATCACCGGCGTTGCGCCGGCGTTTCCGACCGTGAATGTGTGGTCGATCAGATTCGGCTGCCCGAGATCGATCTCGAAGTACGGCAGCAGCAGCGTGGCCGCCGGAACGCGATCGAACGTGTTGATCTCCGCGCGCAGCGGCGCCACGGCGAGGAACAGGAGCATGAAGAGGAGAAATGCTTTTTTCATGATGGGTCCTCGCCTCACGGAAGCGTCGGGTTGTCGTTGGTGGCGGCGTTACCGAGAGCCACGCCCGGCACGGTGTAGGCGGCCTGGGCGTTCGTCGCGGCGCCGGCGGGCACGTTGTTGAACGAGACCCACGAGCCGCGAATCGCGTCGGTCGAAAGGTTGAGATTCACGAACACCCAGCCGAGCGGCGCCGTCAGCCCGAGACCGGTCGCACCGCTGACCGCGGTCTTGCCGGATGCGATCGGGAAACGGTTGGTCGTGTTCGCCGCCGCGGTATTGCCGTTCGTCGCAAACGCGCGAATCTGTTTCTGCGACAGCGGATACTCAGCCGGTGCCCCTCCGCAGGGGAACGGTGCGATTACGGAGCCTGGATCGCGCCAGTAGCCGAGCGTGGTGCGGTTCGCGGAGTAGCGGCCGGCCCACGCGGTCGGCAGCGGCTCGCGATTGTCCGCGCCGTTCGTGGCGGCGAAGAGTCCGTAGAACGTGTACTGCCCCGGAACCGTCTGCGGATCGGTCGCTGACGCCTCGATGTGAACCGCGTTGTCCGCGAGGATGCGATCGTTCTGCGGGTCAACGATCATGTAATCGCCGAGCATCACGTTCTGGTTCGTGGCGTCGCCTGTTCCTCCGGGCAGGAAGTACCCGGTCGTCTCCGGCCTGCGCATCGTGCAGTTGTTCACGGTGTCGACGGTGATGAAGCCGCGCGCGATGCCGTCGCCGTAGTTGAAGCCACCGCAATTGCCGGTGCCGAAGAAATCGGTGCTCTGCTGGCCGCGGTGGGCGGCGAGGAGTTGTGGCGAGACGAAGTTTTCCTGCCACGCCGGAAGCGCGCCGCTGCACGACGCGAAGTTGATGTCCTGCGAGATCGGTCCGTGCGGGCTGACCGTGTCCGTCGGGTCCTGACCGGCGCTCGCCGAGATCGGGAGCACGCGCTGCAGAATCTGGCGCATGTCCACCGTGGCCACGTCGTAGCCGGTCAGATAGACGTTGAAGTTCGCGGTCGGAATCCCATAGTCGGTCCACAACGTGAAGTGCGCCAGGATCGCGGTCGCACTGGCGTTCTGCACGGTCAGGAGCGTGTTGACGCCGTTGGGATTCGAGACGTCGGTTTCGAAGTAGGGATAGAGAAGCGTCGCCGCGGGGACGACGTCGATGGTGCCGATTTTTGCGATCGTCGGCAGGGCCAGGAGAAGGATGGAAACGAATACCAATGCGCGATTGCGCATGCGGACCTCCTGCTAAATTCAATGAGGATCGGCGGATGGAAAACGGGGGAGCGAACCGGGGACGGCGCGGATCATAGGGCGGAATTTGGAAAGTAAGATCCACCCTTATTGACGGTCATTTCTGGAATCTGGCGGGGTGGCGGGAGGGGTGGAATAACGGCCGCGTCCGCTTGCGGCGGCGACGATAATCCGTCGCCTTGAAGCTCGTCCCTCCATTCGTGCTCTCCGCAACCGTGGCGCTGACGCTCGTGGTCGTCGACGTGCGGGCCGAGGCGTCGTTCGATGCGCCGAAACGGCTCGTGGCGATGCTCGGCATCGCCATCGCGCTGGCGGCGCTCGCGTTCACGAGGGATGCGCGTGTTCGCTGGACCCGTCCGCAACGCGCGATCGCCTGCTGCGCCGGCGCGGCGTTGCTGTTCGTTGTTGCTTCGGCGTTTCTGTCGCCGCGCGAGGCGATCGCGCTCGATGCCACGAGGACGATGTTCGTTTTCGCCGCGCTGCCGCTGATCGTCGCCGCCGATGAGCGGGCGTGGCGCTGGATCGTCCATGCGATGCTGATCGGCGCGGCCGCGAATGCGGTGGTGTCGATCACGCAGTGGCTGAGCATCGCGCAGCCGTTTCAGTACGTGACCAGAGGCGGCCGCGGAAACGTGTCGGCGATGATCGGCAACACCGGCGTGCTCGGCCTCGTCTGTGCGTTCGCGATTCTGCTGCTCGTGCCGCGCCTGTCGCGCGGCGCGACTGGTCTGTGGGCTCTCGTTGCGCTGCTGCTGGTCACGCTGCTCGTGAATCGCAGCATCACGCCGTTCGTCGTTCTCGCGGCCGGTCTGCTCGCGTACGCGCCGCGGGTGCGCGCGCGCTCACTGCTCGCCGCTGCCGCGTTGCTCTTCACGTTCGCCGCGACCGATCTCGATGGCGTGCATCGCGTCGACAAGTTCCTCTCGTATCGCTTCGGTCCGTGGCGCGCCGCGCTGGCGATGACGGCGGAGCGTCCGCTCCTCGGCTTTGGCGCCGGCACCTACGGCGCGGAGTTCGCGCGTCACGCCGACGGCGCATTCGTGAATCCCGGACTGGCCGGCTCGTTCGCACAGGCGCACAACGACTATCTGCAGGCGATGGCCGAGCTCGGGATTCCGGCGACGCTGCTGCTGCTCGCCGCATTCGTGCTGCTGGTGCGCAGTGCGCGCGCGGACGTGCTGACGCTGTCGATTCTCCTCGGCGGTGCGGTCGCCGCGCTGACGTGGTTTCCGCTGCAGCGGCCGGAGACGGCGCTGCTGCTGCTCGCCGCGTGCGGGCGTGCCTGGAGGAGCGCGTGAAGCGCGCCGCGCTGGCGGCGCTCGTGATCGCGCTCGTGCTGCCGGAGCTGGCGCGTTATCAGGGCGAACGGCGATTGCGGATGGTCGAGGCGACGCTGCAGGCGATCGTGACGCGCGCGAAGGATCCTGCGCCGCTGTTGCGACGCCTGAGCGTCGATGCCGCGGAGACGCGAACGTACGCGGGCGACTGGCGTCCGCTCGTGGCGGCGGGGCGTGCGAGTTACCTGGCCGGTGATTACGCGCAGGCGGCGGAGCGTTTCGAGCGCGCGAACGCGATGGGGGAGCGTCCGGAGATTGACGTGAACCTCGGCGCGGCATTGCTGAAGCTCGGTGAGACGCGGCGCGCCGAGGCGCTGTTTGCGCGTGCGACGAAACTCAGCCCCGCGCTGGCGAGCGAGATCGCGCGCCTCGCGCCCGCGCGATAGACTCCGCGCCATGATCACGATCGAAGATCGCGTGAGGGCGCTGGCGAACGCCGACCGCACCGAAGCATTGAAGACCATCGGCCTCTTTCTCGCCGAGCTCGAGAAAGGCTCCATTCGCGCCGCCACCCGCGACGCCGACGGCGTCTGGGAAGTGGCCACGTGGGTGAAGGAAGGGATCCTCGGCGCATTCAAATTCGGGATGCTGGCCGAGTTCGCGTCCGGCTCGCTCTCGTTCATCGACAAAGACACGATTCCCGCGCGCAAATTCAAAGTGGCGGATGGCGTGCGCATCGTGCCGGGCGGCTCTTCGATTCGCCGCGGCGCGTACATCGCGAAGACCGTGGTGATGATGCCGCCGGCATTCGTGAACGTCGGCGCGTTCGTCGATGAAGGAACGATGATCGATTCGCACGCGCTCGTCGGCTCCTGCGCGCAGATCGGCAAGCGCGTGCATCTCTCGGCCGCGGCGCAGATCGGCGGCGTGCTCGAACCGATCGGCAACGTGCCGGTGGTGATCGAAGACGACGTGATCGTCGGCGGCAACAGCGGCATCTACGAAGGGACGATCGTGCGCGGACGCGCGGTCATCGGCGCGGGAGTCGTGCTCACCGGCTCGACGCCGGTCTACGACGTCGTCCGCGGCCAGATCTATCGCAAGACCGCCGATCGCCCGCTCGAGATTCCGTACGCGGCCGTGGTCATCCCCGGTGCGCGTCCGATGAAAGGCGCGTTCGCGGAACAACACGGATTGCAGATGGCCACGCCGATGATCGTGAAGTATCGCGACGACAAGACCGATTCTTCGACGGCGCTGGAAGAGGCGTTGCGCTGACGCGCGCTACAACGCCTCGACGATTTCCTTCAACTTCTTCGCGCTCGCCTCGGTGATCGGGGCGAGCGGCGGGCGAACGAAGTCGCTCGGAATCACGCCCATCATCTTGAGCACGGCCTTCACCGGGCCGGGATTCGACTCGATGAAGTTCGCGGTCATCAGGGCGAGCAGCTTGTTGTGCACGGCGATGCTCTTCCCGTCGACGAGTTGACGCATGAGGCGAGGCACTTCGTTGCTGGCGACCGAGATCACGCCATCCGCGCCCGCGCCGAGGAGCGGCAGCGTCCAGGCGTCGTCGCCGCTGAGCACGAGGAAGCGCTCGTGGCGATCGCGCAGGATGGTGAGGATCTGTTCGAGATTTCCCGACGCTTCCTTCACGCCGATGACGTTCGGAATCTCGCTGGCGATGCGCAGCGTCGTCTCCGCGGTCATGTTCAAGCCGGTGCGGCTCGGGACGTTGTAGAGAATCATCGGGAACCCGCTCTTCTTTTTCTCGAGCGCGTTTGCCTGCGCGCCGAAGTGGCGCAGCAGGCCGTCGGGCGTCGGCTTGTTGTAGTACGGCGTGATGCTGAGGATGCCGTTCGCGCCGAGATCGACGGCCTGTTCCGCGAGCTCGACGGCGCGCGTGGTGGCGTTCGAGCCGGCGCCGGCGAGGACCGGCACGCGGCCGTTCGCGCTCGTCACGGTCAACTCGACGACGCGTTTGTGCTCGTCGGCGGTCAGCGTCGGATTCTCGCCGGTCGTACCGCAGGGCACGAGGAAGTTCACCCCCTCGACGATCTGCCAGTCGACGAACTTCGTGAATGCACTTTCATCGAGCGCTCCGTCTTCGCGAAACGGCGTGACGAGCGCGGTGCCGACCCCTCTGAACATTGCCAGTTACTCCATCAACTCATCGAAGCGCAGCAGCCCTTTGCGGCCGCGAATGCGCTCTGCAGCGAAAATCGCGCCGCGTGCGAATCCGTCGCGTCCGCGCGCGCGATGCGAGAGCTCGATCACGTCGTCGGTCGAATCGAAGAAGAGCGTGTGCAGGCCGAACTCCGCGCCGACCCGTGAGGCGGCGATGACCGGATCGAGCCTGCCGTCGCTGCCGGCGCGCACTTCCGAAGCAATCTTCAGCGCGGTGCCGCTCGGTGCGTCTTTCTTCTGCGAGTGATGCCGCTCTTCCATCCCCGCTTGGTACTGCGGGAAGCGCGCGAACAACTCTCCGGCGCGCCGCGCGAGCGCGAACATCACGTTTGCGCCGGGCGAGAAGTTCGATGCATACACCGCGGCGATGCCCGCGGCTTCGACGCGCGCGCGCACTTCCTCGAGACGCTCGTTCCAGCCGGTAGTGCCGATCACGAGACCGAGCTGGTGCTCGCAGGCGACGTTCAATGCATGCTCGAGCGCCGAGGCATGCGAGAAGTCGATCAGCACCTCGGCGCCGTTCAATGGATCGGCGCGATCGACGTCGAGAACGCAGACCACTTCGTGTCCCGCGGCCTGTGCGACGCGCTCGATGGTCTTCCCCATCTTGCCGTAGCCGTGAATGGCGATCTTCACGCCGGCACCGCACTTTCGAACAGCGCGCGATGGACGAACTTCACCGCGGCATCGGCATTCACGTCGTCGACGACGATGCTGAGATTGAGACCGCTGCGTCCGAGCGACATCATCTTCACCGGCATGTTGCCGAGCGCTTCGAGCGCGCGGGCGCCGACGCGCGCATCGGACATCACGTTCTGTCCGACGATGGCGATGATGCATTGCCCGTCGTACAACTCGACGTCCGCGAGTTTGCCGAGGCGCTGTGCGAGCTCCTCGATGTCGTGCTTGTCGTCCACCGTCACCGTCACCGAGACCTCGGAGGTGGCGATGAGATCGACGGAGATGCCGAGCTCCGCGAACGTCGCGAAGAACTGCGCGAGGAATCCGTGCGCACCGAGCATCCGGTTCGAGGTCACGTGCACCATCGTCACGTGCTTCTTGCGCGCGATCGAGCGCGGGCCGGCCGCGGTGGCCGCGCCCCGCTTCGTGATCAGCGTGCCGGATGACGACGGATTGTGCGTGTTCAGCACGCGCACCGGAATGTTCGCCTCGGCCGCCGGCTCGAGCGTTTTCGGATGCAGCTTCGCGCCGAACTGCGCGAGCTCGGCCGCTTCCTCGAACGAGAGCAGATCGATGACGCGCGCGTCCGGCACGAGGCGCGGATCGCACGTGAGCAGGCCGTCGACGTCGGTCCAGATCTGCACTTCATCCGCGCCGATCGCGGCCGCGACGATGGCCGCGCTGTAGTCGGAGCCGTTGCGGCCGAGCGTCGTCGTCGCGCCACCGAGCGAACGGCCGATGAAGCCGCCCATCACCGGAATGCGATTGCGCTCGAGCAGCGGCAGCAGCGCGTGCCGTGCCGCTTCGCGCGTGCGCGGCATGTCGGGATTCGCGCCGCCGAATTGATCGTCGGTCCAGATCACATCTTCGGCGGAGACGAGCTCCCCCGGCAGCGTGCGCATCATCATCGTGTACGCGAACAGCACCGACGAGAGCTTCTCGCCGATGGACATGACCTTGTCGCGCGCGCGCAGCGTGATCTCGCCGAGCAGCGCGATGCCGCGCAGGATCGTGTCGATCTCGTCGATCTGTTTGTCGAGCTGGCGCGTGAACGATTCGAGGAAATCGATCTTCTGCTGCACGAGCTGCAGCGCGACGTCGTTGTGGCGCGCACGAACGCGCGTGATGATCTCGCGCACGATTTCCGGCTTCTGCGCGCACGCGGCCTCGCTCGCCGCGACGAGATCGTTCGTCACACCGGCCAGCGCGGAAACGACCACGACCGGCCGCAGATGCTTTCGCTCCGCGACGATGTCGATCGCCTGCGCCACCCGATCGGCATCGCCGACGGAGGTTCCGCCGAACTTGATGACGATCATGAGGGCACCTGGGGCGGTTGTCGGTAGTCGATTGTCGGTAGTCGGGAGGCCACCGCCCGACCACCACGACGCTTCGCCTTCGGCTCGGTGGTGGGGTGGTGGCCCCCCGACAACCTACAACCGGCAACCGACAACCGCCTCACGGCAACAACCCCCTGGCCTCGAGCAGCTCGGCATTCAGGATCGCTGCGCCGGCGGCGCCGCGAATCGTGTTGTGCACGAGCGCGACGAAACGGAAATCGAGAATCGGGCAGTCGCGGAGGCGTCCGACGGAGACGGCCATGCCGTTCTCGCGGTCGCGATCGAGTCGCGGCTGCGGCCGGTCGATCGCGTCGATGTAGTGAATCGGATGCTTCGGCGCGAACGGCAATTTCAGTCGTTGCGGTTCGCCGCTGAAGGAGATCAGGGCGCGGCGCACCTCGTCGAGCGGCGCCGATTCACGCAGCTTGATCGAGGCGGTCATGAGATGGCCGTCGATCGTCGGTACGCGGTTCACCTGCGCGGAGATCGTCATCGGCGCTTCGCGGAAGCGCCCTTCTTTCCACGTGCCGAGAATCTTGCGCGGCTCGGTCTCGATCTTCTCTTCTTCTCCGCCGCCGATGTACGGGATGACGTTGTCGAGAATGGCGTACGACGCCACGCCCGCGAAACCGGCACCGGAGATGGCCTGCATCGTGGTGACGTGCACGGCTTCGATGCCGAAGAGTTTTTCGAGCGGCGCCAGCGCGATGGCCAGCCCCATCACCGAGCAGTTCGGATTGGTGACGATGTAGCCGGGGCGGCGCTTCTGCTGTTCGCGAACGGCCTCGATGTGATCCGCGTTGATCTCCGGAATCAGGAGCGGGACGTCGGAGTCCATGCGGTGATTGCGTGAATTCGAAATGACCGCGCAGCCTTTGTTCGCGTAATCGTCTTCCGCTTCGCCGGCCACCGAGGAGTCGAGGCCGGAGAACAGCAGTTTCGATTCGAGCGGCACGCCGAGGGTTTTCACCGTCAGTTTCGAAACGCTGTCGGGAACGAGCGTCTCCAGCCGCCAATCGGTGGCCATGCCGTACGTTTTCCCCGCGCTGCGATCGGACGCGACCACTTCGTGCACGCGAAACCAGGGATGGTTTTCGAGGAGTTGAATGAAGCGCTGACCGACCGAGCCGGTGGCGCCGAGGATGGCTACCGGGATCTTTTCGGTGCGGTGCGCGATGGTCAGCGATTCGTCGGAGAGGGTTGCGGTCATGGCTGTGCTCCCTAAATGCAAAAAGCGATTCTAGCCGGGCGCCACGCGCGCCGGCGCAGATTGCATCCGCTTTTCGAAGGAGTGTGGCCGAACGAGCGGTCAGTGAATGGCGCGGCGTTTCGGCGGTGCGCCGTTCGTCACGATGCGACCGGCGATGCGGTGATCGCCCGGAAGATCGCTGTCGTACGCGACGAGAAACCGTCCCGGCGCGAGGGCGAGCACCTGCGCGCGCGACTCGATGCGGGCGCCGGTCGTGATCGGGAACGTCGTGAACGTCGCCCCTTCGCGATCGATGAATGCGCCCGATACGTCGCCATTGGACGTCATCACCAGCAACCAGCGCTCGCCATCGAATGCAACGGCCTCCGGCACCGGCACCGCGAACGGACTGGTGCTCACGACGAACGTCGTATCGAACGAGCCGATGTTGAACGAGCCGATGTTGAACGAGCCATCGACGAGACGAACGCCCCGAATCGTATCGGCCGGGTTGGTCTCACCGCGCCAGAGCAGCGCGGTGTCGTGCTCATCGCCGGCCGCGAGGACGGACTGCGCGTAATACGGCGCCGTGAAAGAGTCGACAAGCGTGCTGGCACCGTGCTGCAGCGTCCATTTCACCTGCAGTTGCGCCGGGAAATCGACGCAACGCCAGCCGAAGCCCCACGTGCAACGACGCTCCGCACGATTCGATAGCGACGTCGCTCCGAACAGCGCACCCGACGCCGAGTATCGAAATCCGGCGGGAACGAACGGGAGCACCGAGCCGGGTGTGCCGGTGCGATCGAACGTCACCGGGAAGCTGTCGATGCCGCTGAAGTAGGCGCTGCCGTTCCAGCCGGCGATCGGTTTCGCGGTGGTGCTGTTTGCCTTGCCGACGAATCGCGCCGCTCCGAGCGGCATCGCGTTTCGATCGAGCGCGATCGCGGCGAACAGCGGCGCACCGACCGGCTCGTTCCAGGCGACGAAGAATCCCTCGCCATCCGTCGCCACATTCGGCGCCCACGCGATTCCCTTCGCCGCGAATTGCGGCAGCTTCGTGATCGGCGTGATCAGACGCGCGTTGAAATCGAGCAGACCGGTGTGAATGTAGGTGAGCTTGTCGGCCGGATCGATCTCGCTCCAGGCGAGCAGCACACCGTGGCCGGACGCCGCGAGCGCGGGCTGGCTGCCGAGCGCGGACGGCGTGTACGGTCCGTAAACCTGCTCAGTCGGACTCACCCACTGCGCGCGTGCGGTAACGGTGGCGAGCAACAACACGAGCGCGGCGACTCTCATGACTGCAACTACGTGGCGGTACACTCGGCCGTCTAGATGCGAAACGTCGTATTGCTCTCCTTCCTGCTGGCCGGTTGTTTCGAAGGCCCCGATCGCGCGCCGGTGATCTTCGGTGCGAAGCCCGCCGACGCGGTGCTCGCGGAGAGGGTCGCGAAAAAACTGGAGAGCAGCGGTTGTCGCGTCACGCGGCGCTTCGCGCTCGCGAATGCCGTGGAAGGCGATCGGCTGCTCGCATCCGGCGCCATCGATGCGACCATCGAATCGCAGCGCGTGGCGTTGCTCGAAATCCTCAAGCAACCGGAGCCGCAATCGATGACCGTCGAGACCGCGCTGCGGCCGCTGTACGTCAATCGCGGGATGCTCTGGTCTCCGCCTCTCGGACGCGGCGACCTCGGCGTCGTCTTCCGCAAAGACATCGACCGGAAGTGCCGCGAGGCGACGCGCGCACTCATGCGGGTCGCCTACATCGCCGACGCGCCCTGAGGAACGCATGGTACGAGGAGCGCGTGAGCACGCTCGGCCAGCAGGAGAAGAGAGAGGAGCGCCGGTTTCCAAACCGGCCGCCGGCGTTCACGCCGGCCGATCGGAGATCGGCGGCCCGGCCGGCTTGAAAGCCGGCGCTCCTCTCGGCGGCGCTCCTCTCGGCGGCGCTCCCCGATGACATAATCCGCCCCGGGCTGAATATGGCTCCGGTCGAACGAATGCTGCAGGTCGAAGACGCGCAGGCCCGTGTGATGGCGGAGATCGCCGCCGGCGCGATCGAAGAGGTTGCGCTGCTCGACGCGCAAGGCCGCGTGCTGCGCGAAGAGGTGATCGTCGATCGCGATGCTCCGCCCGCGGACAACAGCGCGATGGATGGCTATGCCGTGCGCGCCGAAGACGTCGCGCAGGTGCCGGCCGCGCTGCGCGTCATTGCCGACATTCCCGCCGGACATCCGACCAGCGCGCGACTCGAGCCGCGCACCGCCATGCGCATCATGACCGGCGCATCTCTCCCGGCCGGCGCGGACGCGGTCGTGCAGGTCGAGTGGACCGACGCGGGACTGGCGGTCGTGCGCATCGAGAAACCGGTTCGCGTGGGACAGAACGTGCGCAGACGTGGCGAAGACATGCGCGCCGGCGACGTCGTGTTGCGCGCCGGTCATCCGATCGGCCCCGCCGAGCTGGCGATGCTCGCCAATGCGCGGCGGGCGCGCGTGCGCGTCGGGCGCAAACCGGTGGTGGCCATTCTCTCGACCGGCGATGAGCTCGTCGACGTCGACGAAGACGTCACGCCTGGAAAGATCGTCAATACGAACAGCTATCTCCTCGCCGCGCTCGTGCGCGATGCCGGCGCTACGCCGCGGCTCCTCGGCATCGTGCGCGACACCCGCGAAGCGACGATCGCGGCGTTGGAGTCGGCGCTCGAATCCGATTTCGTCATCTCGTCGGGTGGCGTTTCCGTCGGCGCGTTCGACTTCGTCAAAGAGGCACTCGATGCCGTCGGCGCGGAGACGAAGTTCTGGCAGATCGCAATGAAGCCCGGCAAGCCGGTGGTGTTGTCGCGTGCAGGCGATCGCGTCGTTTTCGGCTTGCCCGGCAATCCCGTTTCCTGCTTCGTCTCCTTCCATCTCTTCGTCGCTCCGGCGTTGCGGAAAGCCATGGGTCAGGAGTCGGCGCTCTTCCCGCCAACCGTCCACGCGCGTCTGCGCGCGCCGCTCAAATCGCCCGGGGACCGGCGGGTCTACTTTCGTGTGCGCCTCGCGTCGGCCGACGGCATGCTCGAAGCGCGGCCGCTCGCGTCACAGGGCTCGGGCTCGCTCACGTCCATGCTCGGTGCGAATGGACTGGCGGTCGTTTCGGCGGGAACGAAGCTGGTCGAAGAAGGGGAGACGGTGCCGGTGGTGTGGATCGGCGCGTTGTGAGGTCATGAGCCGGAGACGCTGAGCTCCGCGAGCATGCGCGTCAACTTGCGCGCCTCCGTATCGCCCGATTCATACGTTCGGCAGAGGAGCGAGACCTGTTCCTCCGATTCGCCGGCGGCGATGGTGAAGCCGTCCGCCGGCTGATCGGGCAGCAGCGAGTGACGCGACTTCCATGCGCCGTCGTTGTACGACCAGATCACGTAGCCACTGCCGAGCACTTCGCGAACCGAAGTAATCGTCTGATCGCCGACGACGTTCGCGGCGCGCTCGCCCGCGGCGTTCGCTTCGAACGCGCGCAGCAGCTCTTCCGCCGACATCGCGATCAGGTCGCGCAGGGCGTCGCTCTCTTCGACGAATCGCAGACCGGTGCGCAGCTCGTCGGTGCGTGCGGTCTCGGCGGTGATCTCTACTTCGTGCCCGCGCCAGTAGAAGCGGAGCAGCGCGCGGGCGTCGGACGGCAGCGGCTCGTCGGTCTCGATCTGTGCGCCGCTGACGCTGACGTCGATGAGCCGGATGGCGAAGTCTCCGAACCACCCGTCGAGCGGCTCGGTCAGCGTAAGGCGTTGAAACTGCCTGCGCTCGTCATTCACGGGATCTGCTTCACGTCCGTAATCCAGTAGGCGCGGTCGGTCACGTGCAGTTTCGCTTCGACGCGGCTCTTGTCGGGAGGGAGGGTCTTCACGTCGGCGCCGCGCACGGAGTAATCCATCTTCATCGCGGCCATGAATCCCTTGATCTCTTCGTGATCCATGAAGACGGTGTTGGACGCTTCGTTGCGCGAGACGATCACGCCGCGGACGACGTAGAGCTTCTCCCCCGGCTCGCTCACCGGCTTCGCGGGACTCTCCTGCGAACATGCCCCGAGGCTCAATACGAGAAAAAGGACGGCGTAGGCGCGCTTGATCACTCGCCGCGATTATCCACCAATCCGCCCGAGGTGTTCGGTCGTATGTAAAACCGTGCAGCGAGCCTGAGTGGTTCCATCGAGGCCTCGATTCCAACCTGCGGTGCTGCGGAAACGAACCGATTGCTTCGCGTCGTGGTACGCGAACAGGAGAACCTATGAAACGCTTCTTGATCCTCGTCTTGCTCGTGACGCTGGCCATTCCGGCATTCGCGTCCAGCCATCGCGAGGCGTTCCCCGTCCTCAATGAACCGTGCGCGGACAACACCGACACCTACGCGTGGGTCTCGGATGCGACGCACGACAAGCTGTACCTGATCATGAATTTCAACCCGCTGCACGAGCCGGGTCAGGGCAATCAGGGATTCCGCGCGTGCAATGGGTATCGCTACGAATTTCACATCGGCAAAGGCACGAGCCTTGCCGACGTGGCGATCTATCGCGTCGAATTCAAGAACACGCTGGCTCCTGAAGCGGCGCCCGGCCCGAACGACAATCTCGGCGGCGGCAACGAACTGCTCTGGCAGCTCACCGGCGGCACCGAGACGATGACCGTCACGCGCGTCGTCGCACCGAACAGCAATGCGCCGTCGGTGCTCGGCGACAACCTCAAAGTGCTCCCGAACAATCACGGCCCGCAGACGGACCGTCTGGTCTACGGCCTCGGCGCGTTCCAGGGTTACGACTCCGGCAATGCCTCCAGCCGCGAAAACGGTCTGTACGATCAGGCTTTCGTCGATACGTTCATTCACACGCTGTCGAACGGCGCGCGCATCATCGCCGGCCAGTTCGACGATCCCTATCAGCTCGACGAGAAGGGCATCTTCGATCTCGTGAACCTCGGCCGCACCGATCTCGGCGGCATCACCGGCGCGCGCAACACTCCGGTCGAGGATGTGTTCACCGGCTTCAACGTCTTCTCCATCGCGCTCGAGATCCCCACCTCCGAGATCTTCCCGAACGGCATTCCCCACAATGGCCAGCTCGTGGCCGACTCCACCGACAGTCTGCTGCGCGTCTGGTCGAGCATCAGCCGCCAGTCGGTGCAGGTCGTCGATCCGACGAACATCATCACCGGCACGCGCGGCGTCGGCAATTACGTGCAGGTCGGCCGCAATGCACTGCCGCTCTTCAACGCCGGATTGGTCGGCACGCAGCGCCACTCGCTCTATCTGCACACCGACCCGATGAAAGACGTGACGCGTTTCGGCGCGGACATTCTCTATCCGGTGCTCGTGCGCGATCTGATCGCCCTCGGCGTTTACAAAGCGCTCGGCGTGCCGGACAGCGCGGTCACCACGCTCAAAGGACCGCGGCTCGACATCGTCAACGCGATCAACCTCGGCCGGCCGATTCCGGTCGCCGACGGCTCGACCGGCGACGTGATCACGCTCGATGCGGCGATCAATTCCTCCTTCCCGAACGGACGCCGTCTCGGCGGCGGCACGACCCCGACGCGCCATCAGGTCAATGTCAATACGGTCTTGATCAGCCTCATCGCGGCCGGCGATCCCGGCGCCGGTCTCGCCAAAGGCGTGGAGGTGAACGATAAGGAGTTCCTCCCGCGCTTCCCGTTCCTCGCGCCGGCGCATCAGGGCCTGCTGCAGGGCCACGGCGGCGTCAACACACCGCCGGTGCCGACGATCCCGAGCCCCGCGTCCCAGCAGCCGTGATTGGCGAATCAGGAGAGCACATGAAACGACTTTCGACAGCCCTTGCACTGGCGATGCTGCTCGCGCTGCCGGCGTTTGCGATGACGCCGCGCGGCGAGGCCTTCGCCTCCGACTTTCAGATGATCCCGGTCATGGGCAACGTGCCGGGTGCGAACGGCGCGGTGTTCCAGACCTACGTCGCGCTTCTCAATCCGACGTCGTCCGCGTTTGCGATCTCCGCGACGCTGTACGACCCGAACGGAACGAAGAAAGAAGCGACCATCAATCTCGCCGCCGGTGAATTGAAGACATACGAGAATTTCCTGCAAAGCGTCTTCAACTACCAGGGCGGTGGCGGCGTGACGTTCCGCGCGCCGAATCCGAGCAATCGGTTCATCCTCAATGCCGAGGTGCGCACGAGCGGGACGCGCTACAGCACGCCGGTGCCGAGCGTCGATTTCGCACCGACGAAATCGCGCGCGTACACGCCGGGCATCTCGGTCAACAGCGAAACGCGCACGAACATCGGCTGCTTCAATCAGTCCGACGTCGCGAACAGCGTCACCGCGGAAGTTTTCGACGGCGCGGCCGTGAAGATCGGTACGGTGACGTTGAATCTCGCCGCGAATGCGTGGTCGCAGACCGGCATCAGCAACATCGTGACGAACGGCTACGTGAAGTTCACGCCGAGCGAGCCGGCCGCCTGCTACGCCGTGGTGGTGGACAACGCCACCGCGGACGGGCGTTTGATCCCGGCCGTGGAATTCGAACCGTGATTTTCATGCGGAGCGCCGGCGTGCACCCCGGCGCTCCGCTGTAGAATCCGCTTCATGCTTCCAGAAAAAACATTCGAAGGCCGCACCGGGATCATCACGGGCGGCGCCACCGGAATCGGTTTTGCGATGGCGCGCGAGATCACGCGCCTCGGCGGCAACGTCGTCATCTGCAGTCGCAAGGAAGAGAACCTCACCAAAGCGGTCGAGCAGCTTCGCTCCGAGAGCGGCCGCGCCGATGCCGCGCACTATCACGTGCTCGACGTACGTGATGCCGAAGCGGTGGAAGGAATGGCCGCCAAAGTCG
The DNA here is from genome assembly GCA_036261885.1 of Thermoanaerobaculia bacterium. Taxonomy (GTDB): domain Bacteria; phylum Acidobacteriota; class Thermoanaerobaculia; order Gp7-AA8; family Gp7-AA8; genus QHVT01. The sequence continues at coordinate 124,485 of DATAJY010000011.1, forward strand.
AGAGCGATCACGGCCGCATCGACTTTCTCGTCAACAACGCCGCCGGCAACTTCATCGCGGAAGCGGCATCGCTCTCCGTCAATGGCTGGAACTCCGTCATCGGCATCGTTCTCAACGGCACGTTCTACTGCACCACCGCCGTCGGCCGCCGCATGATCGAGAAACAGACCGGCGGCGTGATGCTGAACGTGATCGCCAATTACGCATGGACCGGCGGTCCGGGCGTCATCCACTCCGCCTCCGCGAAAGCAGGTGTGCTGGCGATGACGCGTACGCTCGCCGTCGAATGGGCCCGCCACAAGATCCGTGTCAACGCCATCGCCCCCGGCCCGGTCTACACCCCCGGCGCCTCCGAACGCCTCTTCCCCGATCCGATGATCATGGAAGGCATCCGCAAGACCATTCCCGTACGCCGTTTCGGAACGCTCGAAGAAATCGCCCAGGCCGCGTCCTATCTCCTCAGCGACTACTCGTCCTTCATGACCGGCGAAAACTTCGTCATCGACGGCGGACAATGGCTCTCCGGCGCCGATTACTTCACGCGCCTGAAGCAGATGATGCCGAAGTAGGGGGGATGGGGGTGGTGTGTCATCCCGACCGAGCGAAGCGAGTGGAGGGATCTCCCGCCTACGGAGCCTCCCTCGTGCGATCGGCAGGGGATCCCTCGACTTCGCGCTTCGCGCTCCGCTCGGGATGACACAGTCTTTGTCGGGCTCCCTTACGCGAGCATCGGACCCCTCACCCACCCACCGCCCTCATCCTCTTCAACAACAACTCCCGCTCCTTCGCATTACGCGTCAGTGCGGCGGCGCGTGCGAGTTCTGTGCGGGCTTCTTCGGGGCGATTCAGTTTCTGCAGGAGGTCGGCGCGTACGGCGTAGAGCAGGTGGTAGCCGGGGATCACTTCGTTCAGTCCGTCGACCAGTTCCAGCGCTTGTGCGGGGCCGTAGGCCAGCGATACGGCGACTGCGCGGTTGAGCTCGACGATCGGGGATTGTGTGAGCTCGACGAGGCCGTCGTACAAGGCGACGATGCGTTCCCAGTCGGTTTCGGCGACCGATCGCGCACGGGCGTGGCAGCCTGCAATGGCGGCCTGTAATGCGTAGGGTCCGAGGGTGGCGCCGAAACTTTCGGCGCGGGCGAGCGAATCGAGTCCGCGTTGCATGAGAAAGCGATCCCACTTCGTGCGATCCTGATCGATCAGCAGCACCGGCTCGCCGTGGCTGTCGGTACGTGCGCCGAGTCGTGAGGCCTGAATCTCGAGCAGCGCGGCCAGGCCGTGCACCTCGGATTCATTCGGCACGAGCTGCGCGAGGATGCGCACCAGGCGCAAGGCTTCCTCGCACAATGCGGGACGCAGCCAGTGTTCGCCGGCGGTGGCGGTGTAGCCCTCATTGAAGATCAGGTAAATCACTTCGAGCACGGATGACAGTCGCGCCGTCAGCTCCGTGCCGCGAGGCACTTCGAACGGCACGCGCGCTTCATTGAGCGTCCGTTTCGCGCGCACGATCCGTTGGGCGACCGTCGGTTCCGGCGTGATGAACGCGCGCGCGATCTCCTCGGTCGTCAAGCCGCCGAGGAGTCGCAGCGTCAGCGCGACGCGCGCTTCGCGCGACAGCACCGGGTGACATGCGATCAGGATCAGGCGCAGCAGATCGTCGCCGACGTGATCGTCGAGCTGCTCCTCGATCGCCGGCTCGATTGCTTCTTCGAGCTCGCGTCCGATCGCTTCGTACTTGCGCTCCGCGATCTTGTTGCGCCGGATCAGATCGATGGCGCGATGCTTCGCGGTTCCCATCAGCCACGCGCCGGGATTCTGTGGAATCCCCGACTCCGGCCACTGCTCCAGCGCCGCGACCAGCGCATCCTGCGCGAGCTCCTCGGCCAGTCCGACGTCGCGCACCACGCGCACGAGGCCGGCGATGAGTCTGGCGGATTCGATCCGCCAGACTGCATCGATCGTGCGATGGGTTTCCGCGGTGAGCACGAGTTACTTCTTCTGCTGGGCTTCGACCTGCTGGCGCAGGCGCTCTTCCTGCTCGAGCAACTCGGGCGTGAGGTCGAAGTCGGCGATGTCGCCGATCTGGCGAATCTCGATCTGTGACTCCCGGCCGGTCGGATTCGGGCAGCGCTTCACCCACTCGATCACTTCTTCCTTCGATTTCACCTGCAGAATCCAGAAGCCCGCGATCAGTTCCTTCGTCTCCGCGAACGGGCCGTCCACGACCGTGCGCTTGTCGCCGCTGAAGTAAACGCGCGCGCCCTTTGCGCTCGGGAGCAGTCCCTCGCCCGCGAGCATCACGCCGGCCTTCACCAGTTCCTCGTTGTAGTTGCCCATCGCGGTGAACTCTTCGGTTGTCGGCATCACGCCGGCCTCGGTGTCTGCATTGGCTTTGACGATGACCATGAACTTCATTTTTACGTCCTCCTGTACAAGCGTCGAACGGCGAGTGACCGAATCGACATCGGGCTCAAATTTTTTTTACTGCCCGCGGCTGAGGTAGTCGATCGCGACGGTGGCCAGCGATCGCACGCCGACGCCGAGGCCGCTCTCATCGACGTAAAAGAGAGGTGAGTGGTTCGACGGCGCCTCCTCGGGCGTCTGATTCGCGGGTCGCGTGCCGATCCAGTAGAAAACGCCGGGCACGTTTTGCTGGAAGAACGAAAAATCCTCGGCGCCGAGCACGGCGTTCACGAGCCGCACCTTCGCGTTCGGCACGCGACGCAGTGCTGGCAGGATCGCGTCGGTGAGCGCGGGATCGTTGTACGTGATCGGGTAGCCGGTCGTGATCGTGACCTCGGCCTTCGCGCCGGCGCTCGCGGCGATGTTCTCGACCGTGCGTTTGATGCGCGCGTGGATCTCTTCGCGCATCTTCGCGTCGAGCGAGCGGATCGTGCCGATCATCTCCACCTGGTCCGGAATGATGTTCGTGCGCACCCCGCCGTGAATGGCGCCGACGGTGACGATGCTCGGCGCGAGCGAGGAGTCGAGCTGGCGGCTGGGGATCGTTTGCAGTCCGAGGACGATCTGCGATGCGACCACGATCGGATCGACGCCGAGCCACGGATAGGCGCCATGCGTCTGTTTCCCCGTGACCGTGATCTTGAACGAGTCGACCGCGGCCATCATCCCTTCGGGCTTGTACGCGATCTCGCCGACGGCGAATCGCGAGGTGACGTGCAGTCCGAAGATCGCGTCGACTTTCGGATGGTCGAGCGCCTCTTCCTTCACCATCAGCTCCGCGCCTCCTTCTTCACCCTGCGGTGCGCCTTCTTCGGCCGGCTGGAAGATGAACTTCACCGTGCCTGGGATTTCGTCGCGCATCCCGGCGAGCACTTCGGCGACGCCGAGGAGAATGGCCACGTGGGCGTCGTGTCCGCAGGCGTGCATCACGCCGACGTCCTGTCCGTTGTAGGTCGTGCGCACCTTCGAGGCGAAGGGGAGGTCGACCTGTTCGGTCACCGGCAGCGCATCCATGTCGGCGCGCAGCGCGACCACTTTGCCGGGCTTGCCGCCCACGAGCAGACCGATGACGCCCGTGTGCGCGACGCCGGTTTTGACTTCGATGCCGAGCGACTTCAGTTTGTCGGCGACGATTTTCGCGGTGCGCGTTTCGCGATTGCCGAGCTCGGGATGTTCGTGCAGATCGCGGCGGCAGGCGATGACCGAGGCCTCGACGCGCTTCGCTGCTTCGTTGATGCGTGCGTCGAGGGAGGCAGCGAGAGCAGGCATGGAGACCTCCAGAAGAAGAATGAGCGTGAGGATGAGGCGCATGCCTCAATCCTACTTCGCGACGGCGCTCTTCAACTTCTCGCCTTTGGCGATCAGCTCCTCGAACCAGTCGGCGAAGTTCAGCTCGTTCTTGTCGAGCGCGAGCGCGCGGACGCGCCGGGCCATCTCCAGAAACTGATCGATGAAGCCGCGCAGATCATCGTTGTAGCCCATCAGCCGCAGCGTTGCGGCCTGGTTCTCGATCGCCGCGAACGCCTGCAGTGCCTGAGCGTACTCGCTGCTGAAGTATTCGAAGAGAGCGCGTGGATCGTTCGACTCCGGCGGTGTGGCAGGTGTCATGATGGATGTCTCTAAGTGTATGCGCATCGGCATCATTGCAGACACGCACGGTCTCCTTCATTCCCGAATCGCGGATGTGTTCGGCGGCGTCGACCAGATCGTGCACGCGGGCGACATCGGCGGCGCGCACGTGCTGCAGGCGTTGCGTGAGATTGCGCCGGTGATCTCCGTCGACGGGAACAACGACGGCGCCTCGACCGGCGAAGAGATCCGGCGATTCACGCTCGGCGATACGCGCATTCTGCTCACGCACATCCTTCCGCGCCCGCACCGCATGGATGCGCGCGTCCGTGAATCGCTACGCAAATCACCGGCCGATCTGGTGATCTTCGGCCACAGCCATCTGCCGCACGACGAGCTCGTCGATGGCGTCCGCTTCTTCGGGAAAGAGCGCGCGCCGAAAGGAGCGCCGGCTTCCAAGCCGGCCGGGCCGCCGCGTTCCACGCGGCCGGCTTGGAAGCCGGCGGCCCGGCCGGCATGAATGCCGGCGCTCCTCTCTCTCTCTCTCTCTCTCTTACTTCGCCATCGCGCTCAGCTCCTCGATCCCGCGGACGACTCCGCCGCGCACCACGAATTTCAACTTGCGAAATGCGCTCACGTCTTTCGTCGGATCGGCTGTGAGCAGCAGGAGGTCGGCGTCTTTGCCTTTCTCGATCGTGCCGGTGACGCTGTCGAGCATCGAGGCGCGGGCGGCGGTGGATGTCGAGGCGACGATCACCTGCATCGGCGTCATGCCCGCGTTCTGCATCGCTTCCATTTCGGCGTAGATCGCCGGACCGTGCAGCGTGAGCGGGTTGCCGGCATCGGTGCCGGTCGCGATCGGGATTCCGGCGTCGACGAGCTTCTTCAGGTTCGCGGTGGCGGTCGCGGTCACGCTGCCGACGAACGCATTCATGCGCGTGACGAGCGCCTCCGGGGCGAGTGCTGCCGGGAGGGTCGCGGTCGATGCGACTTTCGACTTCGTTGCCGCATCGACGCAATGGTTCGGATCGTCGATCGCCGGCGCCTTGCGATCGAAGACCGACCGATACATCCGCGCGTAGCCGCCGAACACCGTCAGCGTCGGCGTGACGATCGTGCCGTGTTCCTTTGCCAGCGCGAGAAATTCGTCGTCGATCGCCGCATCGTCGACGCTGTGCACGAGCAGCTTCGCGCCCGCGCGCAGCGCTGCTTTCGCTTTCGCGAGATCGGTGGCGTGGACGATCAGCGGCAGCTTCGCTTCGGTGGCCGCCGCTCCGGCGGCGTTGATGGCGTCGGCCGCATCACTCAGGTACCAGAACTTGATCGCCTTCGCGCCCTGCGCGGCGAGATACGCAACCGAGCTGCGCGCGGTGGCGGCGTCTTTCGACACGAGCAGCTGGCGCTCGCCGGCGAGATTGATGAGCGGCTGATCGTCGGTCGAGACGAGCGGTCCCGCCGCCGTGATGTGCGGCGCCGCGGGATCGCTCGCGAACCGATCGGCGAGGCGCAGCGTCCACGGATAACCGCCGACGTCGAACACCGAGGTCACGCCGGAGCAGAGATAGGACCGGGCGAACGTTTCGGGATGTGCGTTCAGAGTCGCGACGGTTTTCTCGTACGGATACGTCGCGCGCAGATCGAGCGAATCGGGACGTCCGTCGGCCCAGCCGGTCTGTCCGAAATGCACGTGCGCGTCGACGAGCCCGGGTGTGACGAAGAGGCCGCGTGCATCGACGATGTCGACGCCGGCCGGCGCCTGGCACTCCGCGCCGGCGCACTCGATCCTGCCGTCGCGCATGACGATCGTCGCGCTCCGGACCGGCGCGCCGCCGCGGCCGTCGATGAGCGTCGCGTTCGTGATCGCGCGTGGTGAAGGCGGAACGCCCGGTGTCGCGATCGCTCCGGTCAAGGCCACGCGCCATCCCTTCGGCGTCTCGACGAACAAGCGTTCCGACACGCCGAGAATCTCGTTCGCCTCGTAACGAACGCGGTAGCGATAGGTGCCGTACACGATGCCGGGGCGGATCGGCGTGAGACGGAGATCGGTCGCCTCGAGCGTGCTCGGCCATTCGGCGCCCGCGCCTTTCGCGAATTCTTCGTAGCCGGTGGCGAAACCGGTCGGGCCGGTGCGGACGAGCGTCTCGTCCTGCAGATAGACCGCGAGATACCGCGCGCGATCCTTTGCGTGAATTGCGGCGATGTTTTCCTCGAACACCGCGCGTGCGGCGCGAAGGTCCGATGCTTCGTCGGCCACGACGGAGCTCGCGAGAAAGAGAAGCAGCAGCATGCGGCGCATGCGCGTGATTCTAGATGGGCGCGCGCCGTGGCTGAGCATGGCTCGTGCTTATAATCGAAGCGAATGGCCTTTCTTGAAGGGCATCAACTCTCGAAGACGTATCGCAATGCAGAGGTTCCGGTCGCTGTCTTCAGCGATTACGACCTGGCAGTGGAAAAAGGGGAAATGGTGGCGATCGTCGGTCCGTCAGGGATCGGCAAGTCGACGCTCCTGCATCTTCTGGGCGGCCTCGATCGTCCCGACCGCGGCACCGTTCGCGTCGACGATCGCGATCTCACCGCCATGACCGCCGACGCGCTGGCGCGATTCCGCAATCGCAACGTCGGCTTCGTCTTCCAGTTTCACCACCTTCTTCCGGAATTCACCGCCGTGGAGAACGTGGCCATGCCGGGCTGGATCGGAAAGATGCCCGAGGATGACGCGCTGCGGCGCGCGAACGAGCTCCTCGGCGAGCTCGGACTGACGGCCCGCGCCCAGCATTATCCGAATCAACTCTCGGGCGGCGAACAGCAGCGCGTGGCCATCGCGCGTGCACTGCTGGCAGATCCCGTGCTGTTCCTTGCAGATGAACCTACGGGGAACCTTGATCTGCAGACGAGCGAAAGAGTGTTCGATCTGATGCGGGAGTGCCACAATAAACGCGGACTTACGTCGGTTATCGTCACTCACAACCCGGAACTGGCCGCACGGTGCGACCGGATCCTGGTGATGAATCAACAGCGGCACCACTAAACCAATGTTCGAAAAATACAACGAGAAAGCACGCCGCGCCCTCTTCTTCGCCCGCTACGAAGCCTCGAAGCTCGGCTCGCGAGTCATCGAGTCGGAGCACATCCTCCTCGGCGTGCTTCGCGAAGGGGAGGAGATCATCAAAGAGATCTTTTCCCGCTTCAACGTGAAGCCCGAGCAGATCCGCCGTGAAGTCGAAGGCGATCGCCTCTTCGTCGATCGCATCTCCTCCTCCGCCGAACTACCGCTCTCCGAAGAATCAAAAAAAATCCTCGCCTACGCGGCGCATGAAGCGGAGTCGATGCTGCATCAGTACGTCGGCACCGAGCATCTCCTCATCGGCATCCTGCGCGTCGAAGCTTCCACGGCCGCGCGCATCCTCACCGCCAAGGGCCTCAATGTCTACGGCGTTCGTGAAGAGACGATCTCGATTCTGAAAGAGCGCGAAGCCGACAAGCAGAAGAAAGAGCTGCCGTTCCTCGCCGAATACGCGCGTGACCTCACGGCCATGGCGCATCAGCAGCAGTTCGATCCGCTGATCGGCCGGGAGAAGGAAGTCGAGCGCATCATCCAGATTCTTTCCCGCCGCACGAAGAACAACCCGATTCTTCTCGGCGAGCCGGGCGTCGGCAAAACGGCCATCGTCGAAGGACTGGCCCAGCGGATCGTCGACGGCAACGTCCCCCTCTTCATCGCCAACAAACGCATCCTCTCGCTCGATCTCTCACTGATCGTCGCCGGCACCAAGTACCGCGGCCAGTTCGAAGAGCGTCTCAAAGGCATCATCAAAGAGCTGAAGGAAAATCAGGACATCATCATCTTCATCGATGAGATCCACTCGCTCATCGGAGCGGGCTCGGCGGAAGGCTCGCTCGACGCGGCGAACATCCTCAAGCCGGCGCTCTCACGCGGCGAGATCTCCTGCATCGGCGCCACGACCATTCGTGAATACCGCCGCTACATCGAGAAAGACCGTTCGCTGCTGCGCCGCTTCCAGGCCATCATCGTCAACCCGCCCACCGAAGACGAGACGCTGCAGATCCTCGAAGGCGTCAAGGAACGCTACGAGTCCTTTCACAAGGTCAAATACAGCGACACCGCCATCAAGAGCGCGGTCTATCAATCGAACCGCTACATCACCGACCGCTTCTTCCCGGACAAGGCGATCGACATCCTCGACGAGGCCGGCGCAAAGGTGAAGCTGCGCCGCGTGGCCGACACGCAGAACCTGCGCAGGCTCGAGGCCGAGACCCGCTCCATCGTCAAGGAGATGAAGAAAGCGATCTCGGACAAAGACTTCGAGAAAGCGGTCTTCCTGCGCGAGCGCGAGATCGAACTGAAGGAAGAGATCGAGCGCTTCAAGGCCGAGCGCGAGATGGTCGGCGACGAGCTGATGGAAGTGACGCAGCGCGACGTCGAAGAGATCATCAGCTCGTGGACCGACATTCCGGTCACGTCGATCGAAGCCGACGAAGCGGCCAAGCTGATCAACATGGAAGAGATCCTGATGCGGCGCATCGTCGGTCAGGACAAAGCGATCCGCGCGATCTCGCGTGCGATCCGCCGTTCGCGACTCGGCGTCGCGTCTCCGAATCGTCCGATGGGCTCGTTCATCTTCCTCGGCTCGTCGGGCGTCGGCAAAACCGAAGTGGCGCGGCGTCTGGCCGAGTTCCTCTTCGGCTCGCAGAAGCATCTCATCCGCTTCGACATGTCCGAGTACATGGAGAAGCATGCGGTGTCGAAGCTCATCGGCTCTCCTCCGGGCTACGTCGGGCACGAAGAAGGCGGACAGCTCACCGAGCGCGTGCGCCGCAACCCGTACTCGGTCGTGCTGCTCGACGAAATCGAGAAGGCTCATCCCGACATCTCGAACCTGCTCCTGCAGATTCTCGAGGACGGCATCCTCACCGACTCGCTCGGCAACCAGGTGGACTTCCGCAACACGCTGATCATCATGACCAGCAACCTCGGCACGCGCCATCTCGCCACGAAGGGCCACATGGGCTTCCGCGAGAAAGGCGGCGACGTCGATCAGAAGTCGGCCGAGCAGCTCATCCAGCTCGAGCTGAAGCGCGAGTTCAGCCCGGAATTCATCAACCGCATCGATGAAGTGATCATCTTCAACCCGCTCACCGACAACGAGCTGCGGGCCATCTGTCAGCTGCTCATCGACGACGTCAATCACGCGCTCGTGCACAAGAACGTGCAGATCGGCGTCGACGACTCGGTCGTGGCCTGGCTCCTCGGCAAGGCGAAAGAAGAAACGAATTCCGGCGCGCGCCCCCTGCGCCGCGCCATCCAGCGCCACATCGAAGACGAGCTCTCCGAGTTCATGATCCGCAACAAGGATCACGTTCCGGAGCGGATCGAATTCACGATGGAAGGCGACAGTGTGGTGCTCGTCGCCAATCGCGAGGAGCCGGAACCGATCGCCAATTAGCAACTCTCGATACGCGACGCCCGCAACGGGCGTCGCGTATCCGTCGCGCGTGATTCGCGTGTCGAAGATGCTCACGACGATTCGCACAGCGGATGCGATGATTCGCGCGTGCGCCGCTTCGCCATCCTGCTGCTCCTCCTGACCTCGTGCAGCCGTCCGGAGGAGCCTCGCGCCGAGCTCGCGGAGAGCCCGCCGGTGATCGTGATCTCCGTCGACACGCTCCGCTCCGATCATCTGCCGATGTACGGCTATCGCGGCGTGGCCACGCCGCACTTCGATGCGCTGCGCCAGGACTCGATTCTGTTCGAGCGCGCGTACAGCCACTGTCCGATGACGTTGCCGTCGCACCTGTCGATCTTCACCGGCCTGCTGCCGACGGAGCACGGCGTGCGCAACAACATCGGCTATCAATTCGACGCCGCGAAACACCGCACGCTCGCCGCGGTGCTGCGCGAGCGTGGATATCGAACCGGCGCGGCGGTGTCTTCCTACGTGCTGCGTTCCGAGACCGGCGTCGCGGACGGATTCGATTTTTATGAGGACTCGATTCCGGTTGCGACGGCAGGAGCGGTGAGCGCACATCAACGCTCCGGCCAGGAGACGCTCGAGGCGGCGGAGCCGTGGCTCTCGGCCGAACCGCAGCGGCCGTTCTTTTTCTTCTTTCATCTCTACGAGCCGCACGCGCCGTACGCGCCGCCGGAACCATACCGCTCGCGATACGCGGCGTCGCCGTACGACGGAGAGATCGCCACGGCCGATGCAATCGTCGGCTCACTCATCACGCGGCTGAAAGCGTCCGGCGTCTACGACCGCGCGTTGATCGTGTTTCTCTCCGATCACGGGGAGGGGCTGTGGGATCACGGCGAAGATCAGCACGGAATCCTGCTCTATCGCGAGTCGCTGCAGGTGCCGTTGCTCATCAAGTTGCCGCGATCGCAACGGAAGGGAACGTCGATTGCGCAGCCGGTGGCGCTGGCGTCGGTGTTCGCGACGATCAGGGGAAGCGAAGGATCGCTCCTGGCGTCGAACCTTCCGGCGAAGCCGGTGTACTCGGAGACGCTCTACCCGCGCATTCACCTCGGCTGGAGCGAGCTTCGTTCGCTCATCGACGCAAAGCATCACTACATTCAGGGACCGCGCGCCGAGCTCTATGACCTCGCGGCCGATCCCGCGGAGACGCGCGATCTCGCGTCGACCGAACGCCGCGTCGCGGGCGCGCTGCGGAGCGAGCTGCAGAATTACCCGTCGAAGATCGACGCGATCGGTGCGATCGATCCCGAGGAGGCCGCGAAGCTCGCGGCGCTCGGGTATGTCGGCAAAGCATCCAATCGCGAAGGTCCGCTGCCGAATCCGCGCGAGGAGATCGCCAGTCTCGCCGGGATCAAGGCCGCGTTCCGGCTGGCCGATGCGCGTCGCAACGACGAAGCGATCGACGCGCTGCGCAACCTGCTCGCGCGCAATCCGCGGCTCGCCGATGTCTGGTCGAAGCTCGGCGAAGTGCTCGTCGGCGCGGGGCGCGCGGAAGAAGCGGTGACGGCGTATCAATCGGCGATCGCGCAGAGCGAGCGCTTCTCACCCGATCTCGCGCTCGGCCTGGCGTTCGCGCTGCTCGAAAGCGGCAAGCCCGCCGAGGCGGCGAAGCATGCGGAGCTCGCGATGGGCTCCAATCCCCGCGAGTCGCACGAGCTCCTCGCGCGCGCCATGCTCGCGCAGGAACGCATTGCGGATGCCGAGCGGCACGCGCAGGCGGCCATCGATACGGGCGATCATCAGCCGCGCTCGATCCTGCTGCTGGCGGAAGTGCAACGCGGCGCGGGCCGGTATGCGCAGGCGCTCCAGACCATCGAAGCTGCCGAAGAACGCGCCCGTGCACTCGAAGTGCCGCACCTCTACGGCGCCGACTATCTGCGCGGCGATGTGCTCGCCCGTCTCGATCGCCCCGAAGAAGCGATGGCGGCGTATCGAAAGGAGATCGCGAGCTCACCCGATCATCTTCAGTCGTACGCGAACCTCGCGCTCATCCAACTGATCCTCGGCCAACGCAACACCGCAATGAAGACGCTGCAGGAGATGGCCACAAAGAATCCGCACCGTGGTGCATATCGATTGGCGGCCAAGACGCTCGACGCCGTCGGCGATACACGCGCCGCCGCCGAGTGGCGCAGGCGGTAGCGCTACGTTTGGGTTGGTGGCACTACGGTTTGCGAGGACAGGCAAGTCCTGCCTGTCCTCGCGGGAGAGATGTTAGAAGCGGAGACCGAAGGAGACGCGGTAGGTTCTGGGCGTCTGGTAGGCGAGGTTCGACGTCGGCTGACCGAAGATCGGTCCTTTCTGCCAGTGCACGCCTTCCACCGGGGTTTCGGTGAACGGGTTGAATGCATCGCAGCGCACCGTCGAGTTGGCTTTGAGACAACGCGCGGCCGCGGTGTTGTTGCGACGCGTGAGCACCGTGGTGTTCACGAAGTCCGGATCTTCGATGCCCTGCTCGCTGAACAGATTGAGCACGTCGCCTTCGATGAAGATCTCCGAGCCGCGGATCGCCTTGAAGTAGAAGTTGATTCCGAAGTCCGTCGAGGTGATGTCATCGACGCGGAACGCGCCGCGGTCGCTGAAGAAATACGTCACGGTCGACGGCGGCGTCTGGTAGCCGGGATTGACGACTCCGTTGGCCGGCCCGTTTGCGGCGCCCGCGCGAACATCGATCGTCGCGGCTGCCGAATACGAGAGCGCCGAGTGGTAGCGCTCCAGCAGCGAGAGGTTCATCCGCCCGAAGCCGAACGTGTGATCGTAGGTCAGCCAGAGATTCGCGCGATGGCGCATGTCCGAGGAGAGATAGCCGACCGGTTTGTTCTGCTCGAAGTCGGTGTACTCCGGGAAGTTGTGGTAGTCGGTGAACGTCGTCGCGAAACTCGCCGACTCTCCTTCCACGTTGCCGCGCAATTTGCCGTACGTGTAGTTGCCGCCGAATCCGAGCGACGGCAGGAAGCGGTAATTGCCCTGCAGCTGGAGCCCTTCGTATCTGCGTTCCAGTCCATCGCCGCTGTTCTCGATGACGCCCTGGTCGAACGTGTCGCCGTTCGGCCCGACCGCCTTGCCGGTTTCGAGCGTCCGGCGGATGACGTAGAAATCGGTCCAGTCGCGGTGAATGCCGTCGACGCGCACGTAGCCTTTGGTGCCGAGCTCCATGGCATAGCCGAGGGTGTACTCGTTCATGCTTGGCGCGCGCAGCGAGCCGTCGAAACGGGTGGTCGTTCCGGGGATGTTCGGCGGATCGGCGAGCAGGTCGAGATTGCCGGTGCCGCCGGCGCTCTGGAACCACGCGAAGACGCTGCGGATCAGGTCCGGGATCGGGACGAGCTGATTGTCGGGCGTTCCCGGCGGGTTGATGGCCGGGCCGCCGTAGTTGAAGTAGTACGACGCGTAACGACCGGCAGTGGCGGTGTTGTCCGCCGGTCCCTGATCGACCTTCGACACGTACTTGCCGTAGGTCGCGCTGAAACGATGATGGCCGTCGCCGCGGAAGTCATACGTGGCGGCGAGACGCGGGCTGAACGCGGAGTCGTCGACGGTCTTGTGACCCGCCTGGTCCGTGCCGTCGGCGCGGTCATAGCGAACGCCCACGTTGAAGTTCCAGTGCTTGTTCAGGTCCCAGCGATCGTTGAGGAATACCGACTGCACGCCGAAATCCGAGGTCTGCGACAGCGCCGGAACGGGATCCCACTCGATCTGCGACGCGTCGGGATCGACGCTGAAGTACTGCTGGCCGTTCACGAAGATGAAGTTGCCGTGGATGCGGAAGTCGCTGCCCGACTGATAGTTGTTCTCGTTGCGCAGCTGGCGGAACTCCTCGAGTCCGCCGACGAGCGAGTGATTGCCGAGCGAGCCGGTACCGAGGTAGTACGACGCCTTCGCCACCCAGCTCTTGTTGTTGCGCTCCTTCGGCGGGCAGGGCGAGCCGCAGAACGTCGGCGACCAGCCGCGGACACCGAGGTCTCCGTCGACGAGAAGCGTGCCGTTGATGAGATCGCGATCTTCGGCGCCGTTGGTGAACTGATCGTTCATCCGGCTGTACTGCCCTTCGATCAGGAAGCTGTCGGTGAGCACACCGTTGTAGTTCGCGGAGAAGAGCGACTTCGGACGGAGGTACGGCGCGAGGCTGCGCAGATCGACCACGCGACCGCCGCTCACGTTGTTCTCGCGCTTCTCCTCGCTGTCGATGTACGTCGCGACGAGCGAATGGCGCGGCGTGATCTGGCCGGTCAGCTTTCCTTCGAAGCGCGTGTCTTCGGTCTTGAAGACATACGGAATGTTCGTCAGCGTGGTCTGCCGCGAGAGCGAGGACTTGTTGAGCCGGCCCGCGCCGAAGAACCAGAGACGGTCGCGGATGATGCGTCCGCCCAGCGTCGCTTCGTACGCGCTGTTGATGTCGTCGATCGGATCGGCCTGATCGGCGTAGTCCGATTTTTCGGTCCAGTCCGGATTCGTCAGCGAGTCGCGGAGCGAGCCGCTGAACTCGTTGCCGCCCGACTTCGTGATCGTGCTCACCACGCCGCCGGTGAAGCGGCCGAACTCCGCCGAAACGCCGCCGGTGAGCACGGTCGTCTCCTGGATCGCGTCCTCGATGTAGAGCGGATTCGGCTGTCCGCGGAGGTTCTCGTTCACGATCACGCCGTCCACGAGGAACAGGTTGTCGTACGAGTTCGCGCCGGAGATCGTGATCTGGTTGTTCGGCCCCGCCTCGTTCACGCCCGCGGAGAGGCGGGTGATGTCATCGATGGTGCGGCCGGTCGGCAACTGGTTGATCTGCTCGGTGAGAAAGTTCGTGGCCACCTCGGTCGTCTCGACCGCGGGAGCGGCGGAGGCCGTGATCGTCAACGACTCCGAGACCGACGCCATCGCCAGCTCGATGTCCGCGCGGTTCGTCTGCGCCAGGCCGACCGTCACGCGCTTCGTGGCGCGCTGCATCCCGCTCAGCTCGAACGCGACCGTGTAGACGCCCGGAGGCAATGACGGAAACGAATAGCCGCCGGCGTCATTCGTGACCGCCGTGCGACTGCCCTGAAGCGCGGGAGACGTGACCGTGACGGTGACGCCCGGCAGCGCGCTGCCGCTGCTCGTCACGGTTCCGGTCAACATGCCGGTGGTTCCCTGGGCGAAGGCGGAAGAGAGGAGCGTGAACAACAGGAGGGATACGGCCGCACATCGGCGGATCATCAACATTCAGACCTCCTAGATTTACTGGATGGGTACGGCGCCGGTTTGGAGTGCTTGGGGTGCTCGATTGTAGCCGTGTTGCCCGCACAAGTTGCGAGGTTCGTCGCGGACTGCAACCGAGAACAGGCGCGCGACGCGCACGACATCCCCGGCCGGTGTTGCGTATCAACGAAACATGCCCGGTTCCCTGGTCGCGGGAGGCAACGGCGGTCTCTGGACGCTTGCGCTGGCGGCCGATCGAAATGACACGACGTACGCGATTCGCAGCGGCTCATCGGTGAACCGCGCGCCGCACGGATCGGAGCGTTTCCGAAGGGGCGGTCGGCGGCGCACTGAGTGGCACTGCCGACCGCGCTTTTCATGGCTCTACGGGTTCGTGCATTCGCCGCCGATGTTCGTGGCGGAGCCGACCGAGCAGGACTGCGTCGTCTGCCGCCAGCAGGTCTCCGAACCGTTCGTCGAGGAGACGAGCGTGGAGGAGATCAGCGTTCCGCCGCAATACCAGTCATCCCACACCTGATCGGTGTACGTATGCCCTCCCATCAGATAGATGCTCGGCGAAAACGCTTCCCACCAGTTGTCGAAGGCGCAGACCTGCGGCGCGTTCGCGAAACTGTACTGATCGTTCGTCCGCACGTTCCGCGTGACGTGCGATCCGAACAGACAGACCTGCAGTTCCCCGTCGCAGTATTCGTTGTACTCGTTGTCGCAATGGCACCCTTTGCAATCCCAATATTCGGCCATGCAGTTCGACGAGTTCGGGCAGTACTCCTCGGTGTTCGTGGTCGGTACGAGCGATGTCCGTGGCGCGGGCGCCGGCGCGTCATGAAGCGCGCCATCGATCGTGTACTCGCGAATGACGTGCGGTAAGCGCGTCCGCGTGACGGCGTCGCGGCGGAGAAGCTCGGCCACCGTCATCTCTTTGGGCGGAAACGAATCGATGGTGAATGCGACCCGCATCGTTTTCGCCTGTTCGCGATCCATCGACGCAAGAACGTCGCGCGTCGCTCCCTGCAGCAGCAGCGGAAGCGCATGCATTCCTCGGCCGATCACGGCGAAGCCGTAGGTTTCGCGATGCAGTTCGCGTCCGTTGAGCACGAGCTGCACCGACAGTTGGTGCGCGGCGCCGTCGGCAAGCCTCGCGTCGATCGGATAAAGGATGCTGCTCTCCAGTCGAGCATCATCGGGAAGGGAGCGCTGCACCGCGGGCGCGGCAAACACGTTGGCGGCGAGAAGACACGACAACCCCAGGAAGAACATCACCTGTTTTCGCATCAGCGAATTCTGACAGAAGAGAATACTTCGGCCAAGAGTGAATTAAAGAAGCTCGCGATGCTCTACTTCGCCCGCATCCGCCGTTCGAACTCGTCTCTTCGCCCGCGGCTCAAGCGCAACTGCGTTCCGTCCTGAAGGATGAGCATGCAGTCGCCGCGAAACATCGGGTGCATCTCCTTGACTCGGTCGATGTTCACGATGGCGGAGCGGTGCACGCGGACGAAGCGTTCGGGGTCGAGCTGCTTCTCGACTTCGGCCATCGTTTCGCGAATGAGGTGGGACTTGCCGTCGGTGTGGAGCGAGACGTAGTAGTCGGCGGCTTCGATCCAGTCGATGTCTTCCACTTTCACGAACAGTACTTTCTCGCGCTGGCGCACGAGGAAGCGCCGCGTGAGCGTCGCTGCCGGTTCGCGCGATTCGAGCAGGCGATGCAGACGCTCGTCGATGCGGCCGGAGCGCACCTGCTTCTTGGCCCGTTCCAGCGCGGCGTGAAAGCGCGCGTCGTCGAATGGCTTGAGCAGGTAGTCGAGCGCGTGCACGTCGAACGCGCGGAGCGCGTACTGGTCATACGCGGTCACGAAGACGATGGCCGGAACCGCGGCCGGACCGATCTCGTCGAGCAGCGCGAAGCCGTCCACCTCCGGCATCTGAATGTCGAGAAAGAGGATGTCCGGCTGCGTCTTCGCGATCAGTTCCGCCGCTTCGTTGCCGCTGCACTCGGCCGCGACGGTGATTTCCGGATCGCGCTCCGCGAGCACGCGCACCGCCTTACGGGCCAGCGGCTCATCGTCGACGATCACGATTTTCACGGCGCCGCGCTCCACGGGATCGAGATCGTCGCCAGCACGCCGGTCGCGGTCTGCCGCAGGTCGAACGACTGCGAGTCCCCGTAGAGCTGCTGCAGTCGTTCGCGCGTATTCGTCAGGCCGATGCCGGCGCGGCTGTTCCCGGCGATGGCGCCGGTGTTGAACATCTCGATCCGGAGCCGGTCGTTTTCGCGGAACGCCCGCACGTCGATGATGCCGGGCGATGCGGATTGCGAGAGTCCGTGACGGATGGCGTTCTCGGCGAGCGGCTGCAGGATCAGCGTCGGCACGGCCGCGTGAAGGACCTCGTCGGCGACGACGATCCGCACTTCCAGCCGGTCGGCAAAACGCACCTGTTGAATCTCGAGGTAGCGCCGAAGCATCTCCGCTTCCTGCTCCAGCGGCACCCGCTGCGCGCCGGCGTGATCGAGCGTGTAGCGCAGCAGATCGGAGAGACCGGCGATCACCTGCACCGCCTCGTCATTCTGCTTCGTGCGCACGAGGGCGCTGATGGCGTTGAGCGTGTTGAAAAGAAAATGCGGCTGGATCTGCAGTTCCAGCGCATGCAGGCGCGCGGCGTTGAGCGAACGATCGAGCTCGATGGCGCGTTCGCGATAGTCGATGGCGTGCGCCACGGCGGCCACGCCGAAATAGATGAGCAGCTCGAGCGGCAGCCGCGTCAGCGTGAGGCTGCCGAGGTAGCTGCCGAAATGCATGGTGGTCATGGCGTCGAATGGGCGGATCAGAATCGAGAGGATCGACCAGACAGCCATGTGCACGATGGAGGCGACGAGTGCCGCGCCGAGGTGAATCAGCACGTTGCGTGTGCGCATCGGCACGAGCGGCACGCGCTCGACCAGCCATTGCACGATCGGCGTGATCGCCACCCAGACCCACCACACGAGGCAGTAGTAGCCGGCGATGCGCAGCGGCGAGTGACCGTGATCGAGCATCGAGATGTACGTCTGCCCGGCCACCAGCAGCGCGAACATCGTCCAGAAGATGAGGATCACGGTTGTCTGGATGAGTGGGCGCGGGCGCATGCGGCATCAGTGTGACGCAACCGCGCGTGAGGGGAGCGGCGATGCAGCGAAGTGCGGCGTCGGTGCAGCGAAACGGACCGCCACGCCACTGCCGGGGTGTCTCCGCCGAATGATCGGCGGGAACCGGCGGCGATTACAATCCGCCGCCATGCCGCTCGTACGCATCTCGCTCCGCAGGGGAAAATCGCTCGAGTTTCTTCGGGAGCTCTCCGACTCCGTTCATGCCGCGCTGGTCTCGCAGGCCAACGTGCCGGCCGATGACCAGTTTCACATCCTCGAGGAGCTCGAGCCGTATCAGCTCGTCGCCCATCCCACCTACGGCGGCGTGAACCGCGGTGAGGGGCTGGTGGTCATCCAGATCACCCTCAACGCCGGGCGCACGGTCGAGATCAAACGCGCGCTCTACGCCGACATCGCCCGACGCCTCCAGGAGAGCCTCGACGTTCGTCCGGACGACGTTCTCGTGAGCCTGATCGAGGTGACGAAGGAGAACTGGTCCTTCGGAAACGGGCTGGCCACGTACGCCCAGTGACGGGACGCCTGTAGAATGCGCCGTCTTTTTCCGGTGTTCCGGGCTGGGACGTAGCTCCGCGTGACTTTGAGTGAGGGTCGCGCGTCACACACAAAAATCCGCGTCGTCGACAGGACTTATGACTCGAATTCTAGTGATGCTCGTAGTAATGCTGCTCGCGGGCCGCGTTGCTCGGGCTCAGACCAACAGCGAACAGGAACGCCCGAAGCCGCGGGCGGGGTCCATCCTCGATTCGACGGGCGGCGGTCGTGTGACCGATGCACCGGCGACGCAGACGCGAGCCAACACCCAGCTGGTGGAGCGCTTCGAGGCCACAGGCAACACCTCCGTTGCCAGTGACACGATCCGCGTCTACCTCGGCATCAGTCCCGGCGAGCCGTACCAGCCGGAAGTCATTCAGCGCAACTTCGTCAACCTCTGGCAGACCGGCCTCTTCGATGACATCCGCATCGAGACCGAGCAGGGGGAGACCGGCGTCATCGTCCGCGCGATCGTGCAGGAGCGTCCGCGCATCGGCTCGGTCGAGTACCGCGGGAACAAAGAGCTGAACGCGCAGAAGATCGGCGAAGCTCTCGAGCGCGACAAGATCGACCTGCACGTCGGCAACACGATCGAGCAGACCCTCATCAAGCGCGCCGCCGAATCGATCAAACGCGCCTACAGCGAAGGCGGCTTCGAAGGCGTGCAGGTGGACACGATCTCCGAAGACCTGACCGAGCCGAACGAGAAGAAGATCGTCTTCGTCATCAACGAAGGCATCAAGGCGAAGGTCGCCTCGATCGACTTCGTCGGCAACGAGCATTTCTCCGACCGCCGTCTGCGCGGTCAGATGAAAGACGTCAAGAAGCACAACATCTACACCTGGATCCGGAAGAAGAACCTCTACATCCCGTCGAAGCTCGACGAGGATCTCGAGCGCGTCAAGAACTTCTACCAGGACCACGGCTATCAGAAAGTCGCCTTCGGCGATCCGCAGATCAGCACCGCCGGCAAGCGCGTGAAGATCATCATCCCGGTCAAAGAAGGGGAAGTGCACACGTTCGGCGACGTGACGGTCAGCGGCAACACCGTTTTCACGAACGAGCAGATCATCGGCGACTGGCCGCTCAAGAAGGGCGAGACGCTGCGCCGCAAGCCGGTGCAGGCGCGCGTCGATGCGTTCGGCGAGGCGTACCGCATGCGCGGCTACATCTACGCGTACGTCGATCCGGAGTACATCGACAAAGGCAACAACGTCATCGACGTGAACATGAAGGTGTACGAGGGCGAGCAGTTCCGCCTCGGCCGCCTGGAGTTCGAAGGCAACACCACCACCAAAGACAAGGTTCTCCGCCGTGAAATCTTCCTCGAGGAAGGTCAGATCATGGACATGGAGACCTTCAAGCAGTCGCTCTACAAGCTCGGCCAGCTCGGCTACTTCAAGGTCACGGACAATCCCGACTTCAAGGTCAATCCGGAATCGAAGACGGTCGACATCACGGTCAAGGGCGCGGAAGAAGGAAAGAACGACATCCAGTTCGGCGGCGGTTACTCCGAGGGTGGCGGCTTCTTCGTGCAGGCGCAGTTCGCGACGCGCAACTTCCTCGGAGAGGGTGAGAACTTTTCCCTCGGCTACCAGCGCGGCAGCCGCACCGACTTCTTCAGCATCTCTTACGCCGATCCCTGGTTCATGGACACGCCGAACAGCCTCGGGATCTCGCTCTACAACCGCGCCACGGTCTATCCGCGGTCGCTCGGTTACGAGCAGCGCGGCAAGGGCGGCACCATTGCGTACGGCTATCGCCTGCACCGCTTCGACAGCCTCTCGCTGCTGTACGGCTACGAAAAAGCGAACACGCTGTACGACACCGTCGAGCAGCCCGATCCGAACGGCAACATCCCGGTCGGCGGCGTGACCCGGCTCAACTTCACGACTTCGACGATCGTGCCATCGTATCGCTACGACTCGCGTGACAACCCGTACGACACGACGCGCGGCTCCCGCATCAACCTCAGCCTGGCGTACGCCGGCGGTCCGATCGGCGGCACCGTCAACATGTTCAAGCCGACCATCGGCCTGACGCGGTTCTTCAAACTGTCCCGCAAGAGCTCCATCAGCGCGAACGTCGAGGCGGGCTACATTTTCCCGTTCGGTGACGACAGCGATTGCGCGTACGCGTACAGTGACCTCTCGGTCGACAAGCCGAATCTCTGCGTGCCGACGTCCGAGCGGTTCATCGTCGGCGGCGAGTTCTCGGTGCGCGGCTTCCAGTACGGCGTTCTCGGTCCTTACGAAAACTATCCGAACTACGGTCTGCGTCCGGCCGGCGGCTACAGCCACCAGACGTACAACTTCGAGTACATCTACCGTGTGAACGATCCGATTCGTTTTGTCCTGTGGGCAGACGCGGGGCGCGCGTACGGTTATAAGGAAAGCTTCGATTTCGGGAAGCTGCGCTACTCGGCCGGTGCCGAAATGCGCGTCTTCCTGCCGGTCTTCCAGTTCCCGCTGCGGTTCATCTACGCGATCAACCCGGCGCCGGAAGACACGGATGACGGACGTTTCGAGACGTTCCAGTTCACGATCGGGAATACGTTCTAAATCACGGCGGCTTACGGCCGTCGTTCAACGGATCAGAAGAAGGGGAGACCTCATGAAGAAGTTCCTGGTTACAGTTGCCGTCGCCGCGCTGGCGACGCCGATGTTCGCGCAGAGCGCACCGCAGCGCGTGGCGGTCATCGATGTGCAGAAGGTCCTGACGCAGTCCTCGGCGGGCAAGGCTGCCTACGACAAGCTGAAGAAGATGCAGGACGATCGCGTCGAGAAGGCCAAGCAGATGGACGAAGAGCTGCGCAAGCTCGATTCCGACATCAGCACCAAGCGCCTCTCGCTCAGCGAGGATAAGCTGGCCGAGATGCAGAAGCAGCTCGCCGACAAGCGCATCTCCATGCAGCGCTACGCGCAGGATGCCGACCGTGAGATCGGCGAAGCCCGCGACCGCGAGCTGCAGGCGCTCGAAGCGAAGATCAAGCCGGTCATCGACGCCATGGGCAAAGAGATGGGCCTGGCCGCGATCTTCAACAAGTTCGAGTCCGGCCTGGTCTACGCCTCGGACGCGATCGACATCACCGACACGGTGATCAAGCGCTTCAACGACGCATCTCCCGCCCCGGCCGCGAAGAAGTAACGAGTCACGACCGACGCACGAAAGCCTCCCGCAAGGGAGGCTTTTTGCTTTGCGACGACTGCGGGGAGGCAAGTGTCATCCCGAGCGGAGCGAAGCGCAGTCGAGGGATCCCCTTCCCACGGAGCGGCTCTCTCGCCTCAATCCATTACAATCCGCCCCCGCCATGCCCGCCGTCCCTCTCTCCGCCATCATCGATTTCGTTCGCGGCCGCTATGACGGCCCGCGCGACATCGAAATCGAAGGCGTTCTTCCCTTGAGCGAAGCGACGGAGCGGCACATCAGTTTTCTCTCCAATCCGAAGTACGCCGCGCAGGTCGAGACGACGAAGGCGGCGGCGGTGCTCGTGGCGAATGATCTCCCCGGCGATTCGCCGCGCTGGATTCGCGTGGCCGATCCGTATTACGCGATGGCCACGACCGTCGCGCGCTTTTTCGCGCAGCGCCCGCGGCCGCACGGCATTTCGCCGCATGCCGCCATCGCGAGCAGCGCGAAGCTCGGCAGCAACGTGGCCATCGGCGCGTTCGTCTCGATCGGCGAGAACGTGGTCCTCGGGGACGATGTCGTGATCTATCCGAACGTCACCATCGAAGACGGCGCGGAGATCGGCGATCAGACCATCATCTACCCGAACGTTTCCATCTACTTCGGCTGCCGGATCGGCAAGCGCTGCATCATCCACAGCAACGTCGTGATCGGCTCGGACGGCTACGGCTTCGCCACCGACGCCAATGGCTATCACCACAAGATCCCGCAGGTCGGGATCGTGCGTATCGAAGACGAAGTGGAAATCGGCGCCGGCACGACCATCGATCGCGCGGCCCTCGGCGAGACCGTCATCGGCGAAGGGACGAAGATCGACAACCTCGTGCAGATCGGCCACAACGTGCGCATCGGCAAGCGCTGCCTGCTCGTGGCGCAGGTGGGCATCGCCGGATCGACGCAGCTCGGCGATCACGTGCAGGTCGGCGGGCAGTCGGGATTTGCGGGACATCTCAAGATCGGCGACCGCGCGCGCGTCTACTCCAAGAGCGCGGTTTTCGATGACGTGCCGGAAGGCGTCTGGGTGCGCGGCATCCCCGCCGTCACGCAGCGCGACTACGTGCGCCAGCAGCGACTTCTTCAACAACGGGACAAAAACAAATGAGCATCCTCAACATCACAGACATCATGAAACTCCTGCCGCATCGTTATCCGATGCTGCTGGTCGACCGCATCCTCGAGATCGAACCAGGGAAACGCATCGTCGGCCTCAAGAACGTCTCGGCCAACGAGCAGTTTTTCCAGGGACACTTCCCCGGCGCGCCGGTCATGCCCGGCGTGCTCATCGTCGAGGCGATGGCGCAGTGCGGCGCGGTGCTGTTCCTGCGCGATCTGCCCGAGCGCGACACGAAGCTGTTTCTCTTCGGCGGCGTCGACAAGGCCCGTTTCCGCCGTCCCGTCGTTCCCGGCGATCAGCTGATCCTCGAATGCGTGGTGCTGCAGAAGCGCGCCAGTACCGTGAAGCTGCAGGGAACCGCCCGAGTGAATGACGTCGTCGTCGCCGAAGCCGAAATGCTCAGCGTGATGACCGACCGTCCAACGTAACGATCCGGAGTAACGATAGACATGGCAGCCATCGCAGAAACCGCAATCGTCAGCGCCGACGCCCTGCTCGCGGACGACGTCGTCGTCGGCCCGTACGCCATCATCGGCCCGCACGTCACCGTCGGCGCCGGCAGCATCATCGGCCCGCACGTGCGCCTGGAAGGGCCGACCACCATCGGCGAGCGCAATCGCTTCGTCGGCCAGGCGTCGATCGGCACCGATCCGCAGGACCTCAAGTTCAAAGGCGAGAAGACCGAGCTGCGCATCGGCAACGACAACGTCTTCCGCGAGTTCGTCACCATCAACCGCGGTACGGTCGGCGGCGGCGCGATCACGACCATCGGCCACGGCAACTTCTTCATGGCCTACGCGCACGTCGCGCACGACTGCCACGTCGGCTCGAACACGATCTTCGCCAACAACGCCACGCTGGCCGGCCACGTCGAAGTCGGCGACTTCTCGAACGTCGGCGCGTTCTCGGCCGTGCACCAGTTCTGCCGCGTCGGCGATTACGCGTTCATCGGCGGCGGCTCGATCTGCACGCAGGACGTGCTGCCGTATGTGAAGACGGTCGGCAACCGCCCCGCGAAGTCCTACGGCATCAACACCATCGGCCTGCAGCGCAAAGGATTCGACAAGGAAACGATCGAAGCGCTGCAGCGCGCGTATCGCATCCTCACGCGCTCGAAGATGCTGCTCGCCGAAGCGCTCGACAAAATCGAATCGGAACTCGGCTCCTCCGCCGAAGTCCGATACTTCGTCGAGTTCGTCCGAGGCTCGCAGCGTGGGGTGATTCGATGAGGCGGGTGTCGGTTGTCGGTGGTCGGTTGTCGGGAGACCGCCACCCGGCCACGATGCCCTTAGCCACCGTCACGGTTACTCCCGGCAACCGACAACCGACTCCCGACAGCCGGGGGCAATCATGACCGTTCGGGTCGGTGTCGTCGGCACGGGGTACCTCGGGCGGTTGCATGCGCGCGTGCTGACCGAGATTC
The DNA here is from genome assembly GCA_036261885.1 of Thermoanaerobaculia bacterium. Taxonomy (GTDB): domain Bacteria; phylum Acidobacteriota; class Thermoanaerobaculia; order Gp7-AA8; family Gp7-AA8; genus QHVT01. The sequence continues at coordinate 148,598 of DATAJY010000011.1, forward strand.
CGCGCGCGCAGATGGTTGGTTTCGTCGAGCCGAACGATCAGATTGCGGCGGAAGTCGAGTCGACGTTGAAGATCTCGCGGTATCCGACCGTGGCGGCGCTCGCGCGCGACATTCATTGCGCGGTCATCGCCACTCCGACCACGTCGCACTTCGAGGTTGCCTCGCAGCTGCTCGACGCCGGTTGCGACGTCATGATCGAGAAGCCGATCACCACCACGATCGAAGAAGCGCGCGAGCTGATTGCGCTCGCGGCTTCGCACGAGCGGATCATTCAGGTCGGTCACGTGGAGCGCTACAACCCCGCCATCGTCGCGGTCGCCGATCTCGTCGCCAATGCGCGATATGTCGAGTGCGAACGCCTCGGCGTGTTCGTGCCGCGGTCGCTCGACGTCGACGTCCTGCTCGATCTGATGATTCACGACCTCAACCTCGTGCAGTCGCTGCTGCGGCAGAACGTCGTCGCCATTCAGGCCGTCGGCGTGCCGGTGCTCACCGACAAAGTCGACATCACCAACGTGCGTCTCGAGCTCGAGAACGGTGCCGTCGCGAATCTCACCGCCAGCCGCGTTTCGCAGGATCGTGTGCGCAAGCAGCGCTTCTTCGCCACCGACGCCTACATCTCCGTCGATTCGAAAGAGCAGGAAGTGAAGGGCTACAAGCTCGTCGACGAAGGGGGCGCGCGCGTGATCAAGCCGCTCGAGCTGAACGTGACGAAGAAAGAGCCGCTGCGCGCGGAGAACGAAGCGTTCCTCGAGTGCGTGCACAGCCGCACGCGGCCGCTGGTCTCCGCCGAAGACGGACTCGCCGCGGTGCAGCTCGCGATTCGCGTGCGTGAAGCGATCGAGCAGTCGGTCGCCAGATTCAGGAGTTAGCTCTGACCATGGACATTCAAATCGGCATCATCGGAGGCTCCGGCCTCTACGCGATGGAAGGCGTGAACGTGCAGTACGAACGCACCATCGAAACCCCGTTCGGCGCGCCTTCCGATCCGTACGTGATCGGCGAGGTCGACGGCGTCGGCGTCGCGTTTCTCTCGCGTCACGGCAAGGGGCATCGCTACACACCGAGCGAGCTCAATTACCGCGCGAACATCTACGGCTTCAAGGTTCTCGGCGTGCACACGATTCTTTCGGCGAGCGCGGTCGGCTCGATGAAAGAGGAGTACCACCCGACCGATCTCGTTTTTCCGCATCAGTTCATCGATCGCACGCGCCACCGCGCCGATACGTTCTTCGGCAACGGTCTGGTCGCGCACGTGCCGTTTGCCGACCCGATCTGCGCCGGCGTTTCCTTTCTGATGGGCGAGGCGGCGCGCGACGCCGGTGCGAAGACGCACATGGGCGGCACGTATCTCTGCATGGAAGGGCCGCAGTTTTCGACGCGCGCGGAGTCGAACCTCTATCGCACGTGGGGCGTCGACGTCATCGGCATGACCAATCTCACCGAGGCGAAGCTCGCGCGTGAGGCGGAGCTCTGCTACGCGACGATGGCTCTCGTCACCGATTACGACTGCTGGCATCCCGAGCATGACGACGTCGACATCGAGCTGATCCTCGGCTATCTCCGCGCGAACGCGGCCATGGCCCAGCAGGTTCTGCGGACGTCGATCGGACGCGCGGCCGCGCGCAAGCGCGAGTGTGCGTGCGTCAATGCGCTGCAGTACGCGATCATCACCGACCGTTCCGCGATCGCCGATCAGGTCAAACAGGATCTCGCCCCTCTGATTCGCAAATACATCCAGTAGGAGAACGAATGTCCATCCTCGTCGTCGGCAGCGTCGCGTTCGACGCGCTCGAAACGCCCTTCGGAAAAGTCGATCGCTGCATCGGCGGCTCCGCCACCTATTTCTCCGTCGCCGCCTCGTTCTTCACGAACGTCGATCTCGTGGCCGTGGTCGGAGAAGATTTCACCGATGACGATGCGTCGGTCTTCCAGGGCCGCAAGATCAACATCGACGGCCTGGAGCGCGTCCCGGGTGCGCGCACGTTCTTCTGGAGCGGCGAGTACGGATACGACCTGAACGTCGCCAGGACGCGCGACACGCAGCTCAACGTCTTCGCCGACTTCAAGCCGCGGCTCAGCGCCGCGCAGCAGAATCCCGATGTCCTCTTTCTCGCGAACATCGATCCCGAATTGCAATTCGACGTTTTGAAGCAGGCGGGCAAGCCGCGCCTCATCGCGCTCGACACGATGAACTACTGGATCTCATCGAAGCACGATGCGCTCGAGCGGATCTTCCGCGAGGTCAACCTCGTGATCATCAACGAGGCGGAAGTGCGCCAGTTCACCGGCGAGGCGAACCTCGTCAAAGCCTGCCGCCAGATTCTCGACCTCGGCCCGTCGACGCTGGTCGTGAAGCGCGGCGAATACGGCGTGCTGATGATCACCAGGACGGCGATCTTCGCCGCCCCCGCGTATCCGCTCGAAAACGTTTTCGATCCCACCGGCGCCGGCGACACATTCGCCGGCGGATTCCTCGGCTACCTCGCGTCGCGCAGCGAAATCCACGACAAGGAACTGCGCCGCGCGATCATCTTCGGCAGCGTCCTCGCGTCGTTCACGGTCGAGAAGTTTTCACTCGACCGGCTGCGCGAGATCTCGATCAACGAGATTCACGAGCGTTATCAGGATTTCCGCGCCCTGACGCACTTCGAGGATTTCGAAGGCTGATTCAAGAAGGGGATCCCGTGCTGACGCACGGGATGACACGGCGTAGACGCGTACGTGTTGTAAACGTGTCATCCCGCGCGCCAGCGCGGGATCCCCTTCGACACGACGTACAAACTCACTGCCGCGGAAACACGATCTCGCCACCCACCACGGTCATCTTCACCTTCGTCTTCCAGAGGTCGCTGGGCGGTGTGGCGTACAGGTCGCCTTCGACGATCGTGAGGTCGGCGAGTTTTCCCGGCTCGATCGTGCCGCGTGATTTTTCTTCGAACGCCGCGTATGCCGCATCGCTCGTGAATCCGCGAATGGCTTCGGCGAGGGTGAGGCGCTCGTGCGGCATCCAGCCGCCTTCGGGCCAGTTCTTCTGATCCTGCCGTGTGACGGCGGAGTGCAGGCCGAGGAATGGGTTCACCTGCTCGACCGGGAAGTCGGAGCCGAGTGCGAGGCGTCCTCCGGCATTGAGGACGGTGCGCCAGGCGTAGGCGCCTTTCACCCGCTCGGCGCCGAGTCGCGCTTCGGCCCAGTACATGTCAGACGTCGCGTGCGTCGGCTGCATCGACGCGATGATGCCGTGCTTCACGAGCCGCGGAACGTCGGCCGGTGCGATGACCTGCAGGTGTTCGACGCGATTGCGATCCTTCGCCACGACGCCGGCGCGTTCGTAGGCGTCGATGACGTTGCGCACGCCGCGATCGCCGATCGCATGCGTGTTGATCTGGAAGCCGGCCGCGCGTCCGCGACGGGCGACGTCTTCGAGATGCGCTGGTTGCGCGAGCATCAGGCCGGAGTTTTTCGGATCGTCGCTGTATGGCTCGAGCAATGCCGCGCCGCGGCTGCCGAGGGCACCGTCGGCGTACAGCTTCACGGAGCGAACGGTGAGGTGATGGCCGTAATCGACGAGCGGTCCGCTCTTGAACCACGTGGTGAGCAGCTCCGCGTTATCGCCGAGCATCGCGTAGACGCGGACCGGGAACTTCCCTTCGTCGATGAGCTCCTGCACCGCGGTGATGGTCGCGCCGTCGATACCGGCGTCGTGCATCTCGGTGAGTCCGTTGGCGGCGATCGCGTTCGCCGCGGCGAGCACGCGTGCTTTGCGCAGCTCCGGAGTCGGCGCCGGAACCGCGTTGTCGATCAGCGACATTGCGCCGTCGACGAAGACGCCGGTGGGATTGCCGTTCGCATCGCGCTCGATGCGTCCGCCTTCCGGATCTTTCGTCGCCGCGGTGACTCCCGCGGCGCGCATGGCCGTGCTGTTCGCGAGGCCGGCGTGTCCGTCGATGCGCCGCAGCCAGACCGGATGATCCGGCACCGCGGCATCGAGTGCGGCCGCGGTCGGAAACGCTTTTTCCGGCCAGTCGTTCTGATCCCACCCGCGGCCCTGAATCCAGGCGCCGCGCGTCGTCTTCGCCGCGCGATCGCGCACGCGTGCAATCACTTCTTCATACGACTGCGTGTCGACGAGACTGACGGTGTCGAGCGAGAGCCCGAGGCCGTAGAGATGTCCGTGCGCGTCGGTGAGACCAGGAAGAATCGTGGCGCCGGACGCGTCGACGATGCGTGCGTTCGCATATTTTCTGCGCAGCGCATCGGCCGGACCGACCTCGCGAATCGTGCCGCCGGTCGTATAGACCGCATAATTCTTTTGCGGAGTTTGTGCGACGCCGGTCACAACCGTGCCGCCGATGAAGAGCGTACCTTGTTCGTTCATGTTCGTCGTCGGACTGGCAGGCGGAACGGATTCTGCTGAAGGTTGCGCCGGCGTGCAGGCGAGCAGAGCGATGAAGAATCCCGCGACAATGAAACGCATGGGCCGGAATGCTACACGCGAGGCCCGGCGTTTGGTGATTACCCTATGAAAATCCGGAACATCCTCGCGCTGACGCTGCTGGTCTCCAGCTCCGCTTTTGGCAGTGACCGCCGTTTCACCGCATCGGATGTTCCGACCGCAAAGCTGAAGAAGCCGGGCCGGGTCGTCATCAAGAACGACGCGCGCAGCATCACCGCGTACCGCTTCTTCGGTAACATTCGCGAGGCGCTCGTGTCGCTGCGCAGCACGCGCTCGATGCTGACCTTTCACCCGTTCGGCGCGTCGCTGTTCAATACGCGCGCGAACGCGAAGGTGCCGGCGCATCTCGAGACCGCGATTCACGATGCCGCGCGCCAGCACGGTCTCGATCCGCGTCTCGTCGCGGCCGTGGCGCGCCGGGAGTCTGCATTCAATGAGAACGCGATCTCCGATGCCGGCGCCTGCGGCGTGATGCAGTTGATGCCCGCAACCGCGAAGTACCTCGGCGTCACGAACGTGTTCGACGCGCGCCAGAACATCTCCGGTGGCGCCCGCTACCTGCGCACGCTGCTCGATACGTTCAACGGCGATCTCGATCTCGCGCTCGCCGCGTACAACGCCGGACCGGGCGCGGTGCAGAAGTATCGCGGCGTTCCGCCGTATCGCGAGACGCGGGCGTATGTCGCCGCGGTGCGCGCGACGTACGAGAAATCGCTGCTGCAGTAAGAACCGGCGCCGCGGCGGGAGCGGTTACTCCGAATACCACTCCGCGATTGCCGTCACGATGCCGCCGCGCATCAGCACGCTCGTGTGGCGTGCACAGCCTTCCTCGACGCGGCAGATGTAGAAGTACTCCGTCTCGCCGAGTTTTTTCATCGTTGCGTCAGGCGGAGCGGCGGCGTCGGGTCTGCCGATGCGTTCGACGACCGCGACAGTCTTGTCTCCGAGCGCGACGCCGTTGCGTTCGCGGATGTCGAGCTCGGGTGCGACGACCGGTTTCTTGCACGGTTCGACCGAGGTCAGCACCACGCGCCACGGTTTACGGTCGCGATTCTTGCGATCGACGGTCATCAACAAAAAGCGCTCCGGCCCGATCTGAAAACATCCCTCGCGTTTGATCGGACCGAGCTGCGCCTCGAGATTGCTCACCGGAGTCTCGATCAATTGATCGAGGTAAATCGGATCCGCCGCGCGCGCACCGGCGGCGACGAACACTAATGCCATCAACGTGACCGCGTATCTCATCCTTCGCCCCACTTCAGCTTGTTGCGGAGTACGTCGAAATAGTTTTTGTCGGGAGACTGCACTAAGAGTACTCGCTCTTCCGACTTTCTGACGCAAACGCGATCGTGATCGCTGATCTCGAAGCCTTCCTGGCCGTCGAGCGTGAGATAGATGTCTTTGGCGTCGGGCGTCTGCAGTCCGATCTCGATGTCGAGCTCGTCCGGCAGCACCAGCGGGCGGTTGGTGAGCATGTGCGGGCAGATCGGCGTGACGACGACCGCGCCCATCGTCGGATAGATGATCGGCCCGCCGGCGGAGAGGTTGTAGGCGGTGGAGCCGGTAGGCGTGCAGACGATCAGCCCGTCGCCGCGGAACGTCGAGACGAACAGGCCCGCGACGCTGACGCGCATCTCGATGATCCGTGCCACCGCGCTCTTGTTGATGGCAACGTCGTTGAGCACGCGATAGCGTTTCGATGCATCGCGCTCCGGGCCGGAGACCGAGACCTCGAACGCGACGCGCGGCTCCACCTGGTATTGCCCTTCGAGCACGCGATCGAGCACGACCGGAAACTCTTCGACGCGAATCTCGGTGAGAAACCCGAGCGTGCCCATGTTCACGCCGATGACCGGCACGTGTTCGGGCGCATGCCGCGCGACCGACAGCAGCGTGCCGTCGCCGCCGAACGTGATCAGGAGATCGCTGTGCCGGCCGAGCTCCGGTTTGGCGCAATGCTCGTATGCGTCGCCGATCTCGCCGGCGGTGTCTTCATCGAAGATGACGGTGAGTCCGCGCGCGCGGAGATCGGCCGCGGTCTTCTCGGCGTAGGCGAGGGCTTGAGGCGCGCTGTTCTTTGCGGCGATTCCGATGGTGCGCATCGTTGGTGACCGGCCTGTGCAGCGAGCCTCATGCCGAGATCGCTGCCGTCGCCCTCCTCACATCTTCGGGTTCGACCACGATCCGTTCTCCGGCGCGCTCGGGGCCGAGGAAGAGAATCGGGTGCATGACCTTCTCGAGAATCGCGCGCAGTGCGCGCGCGCCGAGACGCTGTTTGCGCGCCGCGTGGGCGATTTCGAACAGCGACTCGCGGCTGAATTCGAGCTGAATCTGATCGAGCGCGCAGAGGCGCTGATACTCCGGAATGATCGCCTCCCGCGGCTCGGTGAGGATGGCCACGAGATCGCCCGCGGTGAGCTCGTCGAGCTCCACGCGCAGCGGCAGGCGTCCGAGCAGCTCCGGGAGAAAACCGTAGCGCACGAGGTCTTCGGTCGAGATCTCTTCGGACGGCGGTTCGCTCGGTTCCATGAAGCCGACGCGATTGCCGCGGTTCGCTTCCTCCATGTCCGAAAACGAACCGGCGCAGATGAAGAGGATGTTCGAGATGTCGATCTCGACGTAGTCGTATTTGTTCCAGTGCGCGGTGACGTTCATCGGCACGAACAGCTTCTCCCCCTCGAGAATCTTCAGCAGGGATTGCTGTACGCCTTCGCCGCCGATGTCGCGTTGCGAGGTGCCGGTACGCGAGCCGCCGTTGCGCCGTGCGATCTTGTCGATCTCGTCGATGAAGACGATGCCGTTCTCGGCCTGCTTCGCGTTTTGATTCGTCGCGTAGAGCAGCCGTCCGATCGCCACCTCGACATCTTCGCCGTAGTAACCCGCCTCGGTGAACGCGGTGGCGTCGTTGTAGGCGAACGGCACTTCGAGGATTTTCGCGAGCGTCCGGGCAAGATAGGTCTTGCCGCTGCCGGACGGGCCGATCATCAGGATGTTCGACTTGCGGATCGAGACTTCGCCGCCGAACTTCAGATACTCGATGCGCTTGAGGTGGTTGTACGCCGCGATCGCGAGAACCTCTTTCGCGTGGCGCTGCCCGACGACGTATTGATCGAGCTGCTCGAAGAGGCGACGAGGGGTGACGTGGAGAAAGCGATAGATCTCACGCTTTTCCTTCATCGTTCGCGCCGAGTATAGGGCCACGACGCAAAATCTTTTGCACCTCCGTCATCGCGCGCAGATTTTTTAGACATCCCGCCCGCGCGCTCATTCCGCTAACTCATTTTCGAATCAGCAACTTGTGCGCTGCCACGTCGTGGCGGACCGCTTGAACTCTGTCTGCCGCGAAAGGAGGTGGTGCTGAGGAGATCGATACGACGAGAACAGGAAGAAAACGGGGCCGTGTGTGGAACACCCCGAACAGAAAACAGCCAGAACCAGCAGAAATCAAAAACAACAACAACTGACAGAGAAATTGGAAAGGAGAACAGACCCATGCGGAAGTCCCTTCACATCGTTGCTCTCTCCCTCATCGTGCTCACGTTTGCCACGGCAGCCTTCGCCGATGCCGCGCCCGCGGAACCGAAACCGTCCGGCGTGGTGAACATCAACACCGCCGACGCCGCGCAGCTCGCGCTGCTCCCGCGCGTCGGGGAAAAGGCGGCCGCTCGCATCATCGAGTACCGCACGCAGAACGGACCGTTCAAGAAGACCTCGGAGCTGATGCAGGTCAAAGGCATCGGCGCCAAGACGTTCGAGAACATGCAGTCCTACCTCGTGGTCGAAGGCAAGACCACGCTGACCACAAAGATCAAGAGCCCGCGCCAGCCGCGCGCGAACAAGCCCACCGCCACGGCCGCCCAGTAGCCGGCCGTCCCACCTCGACGCCCTCCACCTATCCCCAAGAGGGACCGTCGCCCGCGGCTGGGCGGCGGTCCTTTCCTTCGGGGCAGAGGGCCGAGTGCCGAGGCCCAGCGCCGAGGGCGGGAGCCCGGAGCCACGAACTCCGAATCCCTCCGGAACGCGGCGCTTCCTCCTCCGGCGCGCGTGGCTCTCGCGAGCTCCCTCGGCCCTCGGCCTTCTGCCCTGCACGAATCGAAAGGAGAACGTGTGTCCAGACCCACTCATCGCTCCGGCTACTCCCTCGCCGAAATGCTCGTCACGGTCGCGATCGTCGGCGTTTTTCTCCTCGTGGCCCTTCCGGCGTTCGGCAGCATTCAACGCAAGTTCGCGTTGCGCGCCGCGACCTCGGAGCTCCGCTCGATCTTTCACTTCGCCCGCATGCGTGCGATCGCGCGTGGCAGGCACGCGGGGCTGCGCTTCACGCGCGTCGGCAACGAATGGACCTTCGCCCTCTACGACGATGGCGACGGCGACGGCCTGCGCAACGACGACATCGCCAAACGGATCGACACCATCGCCTCGCCACCGCGTCGCGTGCTGCCGGAGTCGGACGCGATTCGGATCGGGCTTCTCGGCTACACGATCAAGGACCCGGACGGCGAAGAGCTGGTGCCGGACGACTCGCCCGTGCAATTCGGCAAGTCGCAGCTCTGCTCCTTTTCGCCGCTCGGTGAGTCGACATCCGGCACGCTCTACATCACCGATCGCGGGCGCGATCTCTGGGCCGTGCGCGTCTACGGTGCGACTGCCAAGATCCGCGTCACCCGATACGACGCCGAGAAGCGGAAGTGGGTGCAGCCGTGAGCTGCGCGTTACGGAGCATGACGCACCACGACGCGTTCGGCCTCGTAGGTCTGGATCGCGGAGACGACGCTCGAGCGCAGCATCTCGTCGGTGAACGCGTCGGTGAGGATGCGCCCGTCCATGTCGCGTCCGACCGGCAGTCCGGCGGCGAAGAGGATCGTCGGGACGACGTCGCTGACGTGCGCCGCCTCTGGATTTTCGCGATGGGCGGCGATGGGACCGGCGACGAGCAGGAAGCCGTCGTCCGCTCCCGGATCTTCCCGCGAGACTGCACGCCGGCCGAGCGCGAAGACATTCGCCGGCAGCTCCGGCGGAACCACCGCCGATGGCGAACAGATCACGATCACGTGATCGGGATAGGCGCGCGCAACGTTCCCGAGGACGCGATCGAGGCGCTGCGCGTACTGACGGAGCGCTTCGCCCTTCATCGACCCGCGTGCCGGCAGTTCGTTGAGGAAGATGTGCAGTGCGCGCTGCGCGGTGGTGAATCCCTCCAGCGCGACGGCGCTGAACTCGTGATCGCCGTCGAGCCCCTGCATCGCGGCGAGATCGGACGAGAGTCCCGCCAGAATCTGCGCCTTCGCGGGACCGGTCGCATCGAAGCGATGCTCGATGTCGCGAATGTCGGCCGCCGGCAGCGGCGGCGTGGCGACGGACGGCCATTTCACCACCATCGACGACAGCTGCAGGCGCTGAAAGAGCGCCCAGACCGGCAGCGCCTCGCCCGACGGCAGCGGCGCATCGATGCGCTCGACCGGCGGAATCAATCCCCACGCGCGGAAGCCGACGCCGTACGGCAGCAGGAGGAACGGCTCGCGACGATTGAGCGGCGTGCGATACGAAAAGCGGCCCGTCACGCCGTGGCGATGCGGCAGCTTGCCGGTGGCCAGCGACGCCCAGAGCGATTTCCAGTGCGTGGTCGGAAACGGTTCGAGCCGCGTGAAGTAGCCGGTCTCGGTGGCGCGCTCGAAGAACGGCACCGTTCCTTCGCCCTTGAGCTGCACGATCCAGTCATACGGCAGATTGCGCACGGCCACGAGGATGACCGGACGGTGTCCCGCCACCTGGCCGATCGACGCCACGACTACTTCTTTGCGCTGGGGGCGGTAGCTGTCGCGGCGCTGGTAGAGGAAGAAGCTCGAGAACGCGATCAGCACCACGCCGGCGATGAAGATCGATCGCGAGAGGCGGCGATTGGCGTTGCGCTCGATCACCCAGAGCGCCAGCAGGATGAAGGCCGTGACGGTGATGCCGTTGGTCGCTTTCGAAAGGATGCGCACCGCGCCGATCGGCAGGTAGATGCGCAGCAGCTCGAGGTGCATCCAGTAGATGAACGCGGAGATGAACGCGGCGAGGACGACGAAGCCGAAACCATGCGCGCGGTATTCAGCGCGTTTCCCGAAGAGGCGCACCCGCAGGACGCGCAGTCCCCACAGAATCGAGCCGAACAGAAAGCCGCACGTGATGCCGTAAACCACCGTCACCGTGGCCAGGCGCAACGGCGTGATCTCGACCTGCGGGTTGAGGAAGTACAACAGGTGCGCCATGTACAGGCCGAAGATGGCCCCGGCGAGCACGCGTTTGAGGTACGCCCAGCGGATCGACATCACGCGACGAGGCGGCCATGCTGACCGCCGCGAGCCTCAGAGGATACACCGGCCCCGCGGGGGTCCTCGACCTGCTGCGCACCCTCGGATATCCGGTCGATCCGATCCCCTGCAGTCCCGACGAATGGCGCCGCGGCGGCGTGACCATTCCGTGGAACGGCGTCTCGCGGCTGCACCTCGTCACGCGCCTCCAGGGCTTCGATCTCTTCGTGCTCGAAGAGGCGGAGGCGACCGAAGAATCGATCTCGCAATTTCTGCGCAGTTATCGCAAATATAATTCAGTTACGAAATCGGTGCTCGTTTATAGCCGCACTGAATCGTTCTCGATATTCGATCTCACGAATGATTCGTCTTTGCGGCGGCTCGACGTCGATCTCGCGCATCCTAGCGCCGCGGCCGTCGATCGCCTGAACCTCCTCGCACGCGGCGACGACGTGCCGCGCATCTTCGACCGTGCACTCGACCGCGAGCAGGTCACCCGCGAATTCTTTCTTCGTTTTCGCGGCGCGGTGACCGAGGTCGCGGATGCGCTGGCGCTCGCAGATCCGGAGGAGACTCGCGAAGCGGCAGACGCCGAAGCGCTGCTGCTGCTCTCGCGGCTGCTCTTCCTCTCGTTCGTGCAGGAGAAGGGATGGCTGAACGGCGAGCGCCGCTTTCTCGTCGACCGGCTGCAGCATGAGATCGGCCGCGGCCGCGAGTTCTTCGCCGGCGTGCTGCTGCCGCTCTTCTTCGGCTGTCTCAACACGCCGCTCGAACAACGATCGCTCGCGTCGCGAAAGCTCGGCCGCGTGCCGTATCTCAACGGCGGACTGTTCGAGCCGTCGCCGTACGAGCAGAACCATCGCGAGCTCCACCTGCCGAACGAGTTGATGCGGCGCGTGCTCGAAGACGTCTTCGAAAAATTCGATTTCCGGGTCGACGAGCGCGACTCGGCGAGCACGCACGTCGATCCCGAGATGCTCGGCAAGGTCTTCGAGTCGCTGATGAACAGCGACGAGCGCGCGGCCAGCGGAAGCTTCTACACGCCGCGCGAGATCGTCGACGTGCTGACCGAGCGCGCCATCACGACGTGGCTCGGCGACGACGTGACGGAAGAGAAGCTCGCGCGCATCACCATCGTCGATCCCGCCTGCGGCTCCGGCGCGTTTCTGCTTTCGGCGCTCGGCGTGCTCGAACGCGCCTGGTCGCGCATCGCGCCTGACACGCCGCGCCACGAATTGCGGCGGCGCATCGTCGCGCACTCGCTCTACGGCGTCGATCTCAAGCCGGAAGCGGTGCGGCTCTGCGAGCTCCGCTTGTGGCTGGCCATCGTTTCGGTGACCGACGTGCCGATCGATGAGGTCGAGCCGCTGCCGAATCTCGATCGCAACATCATGCAGGGCAACTCGCTCCTCGGCGCGACCGATTTTCTCGGCGACGCGCGCGCCGATCTCTACGCCGAATGGGTCTATGCGCTGCACGCGCAATCGGAGCTGCTCGCGCGCTATCGCTCGGCGTCGCACGCGCAGCGGCCCGCACTGGCGCGCATCATCCGCGGCAATGACCAGCGCCTCGCCGCCGACCTGCTGACGCGCAGCATCGACGACGCGGAGCGCGAGCTCGAACGCGAGTCGGCGCCGCGGCGCGATCTCTTCGGCCGCGCGATTCCTGCCGAGGTCGAAGCGATCCGCGCGCTGCAGCAGCGCATCGCCGAGGAGAAGAGAACGCTGGAGCGCATCGAAGAGGGCGCACTCGACTTCTTCTCGTTCGACGTGCATTTCGCCCCGGTCATTGCGAACGGCGGCTTCGACGTGGTGGTCGGCAATCCGCCGTGGGTGCGCAACAACCGCATCGAGTCGCGCATGAAGCGGATGCTCGCCGATCGCTACCGCTGCTTTCGGGAGCGCGGCGACGGCTCAGGCTTTCATCAGCCCGACCTGTCGGTGGCGTTTTTCGAGCGTGCGCTCGCGCTGGCGTCGGGAGAGGGTGTGATCTCGCTGCTCATGCCGGCGAAGATGCTCAACGCCGCCTACGCCGCGCCGCTGCGACTGGCGGTGCGCGAGCACGTGCTGGCCATCGATGACTGGAGTGACGATCCGCGGCGCCGTCGCTGGTTCGACGCCGATACGTTTCCGCTCGGCGTGCTCGCGCAGAAGCGGCGCACCACGGCGAAGTTGCAGGTCACCTCGTGCGGCGAAGCGTTCCAGTTGCCGCGTCACGCGCTCGAAGGCGCCGAGTGGGAGCTCGTGCCGCCGGATGCGGCCGCGATTCTCCGTCGCCTGCGCCTTGCGCATCGCCCGCTCGAAGCGATGCTCGGCCGCCGGCCGTTCATGGGAGTGAAGACCGGCGACAACCGCAGTTTCTTTCTCGACGTCGATGAGGTGCGCGGCTGTTATCTCGTCACGCGCGAGCGCGTGCGCATTCCGCTCGCCGCGGTCTGCCGCTGCGTGCGCGGCCGCGATCTGCAGCGCTGGACGACTTCCGACTCGCACTGGATGCTCTGGCCGCCGCCCGACGGATGGAGCAAGCCGCCGCGCTGGCTGAAGAAACTCGCCACGATTCGCGAGATGGAGCCGTACGAGTTCCGTCTTTCGTTCGTGCGGCCGGAGCACGTCGGCGTGAAGGTGGCGTGGAAGGATCTGTCGCGCGGCGTGGCCGCGGCGGTGCTGCCGGACGTCGTCAGCATCGGCGAGCAGCCGGTGCCGCTCGTGCCGAATCAAACGCTCTACGCGATCGACGCGGTCTCCATCAGCGAGGCGTATGTCATCGCTGCCGTTCTCAATTCGACCGTGGCCGGCGCGTTGCTCGTCGCGGTGGCCGAGCGCGCGAAAGACGCGCACTACCGATACTTCGGACGCACCGTCGCCGGCTTGCCGTATCCCGACACCGAGTCGCAGTTCGATCGGCTCGAACGGCTCTCGCGCCGCGCGCATCGCGGTGCCGACGTCAGCGACGAGCTCGACGACGTGGTCGCGCGGTTGTACGGCGTCAGCGCCGGCGAACTGCAAACGTTGCGCGCGTTTCTCGAGAGGCGGCTGCGTGCTGGCGGCTCATCAGACTGATGCCGTCGCGCGCGTGGAGCATCTGCTCGAACGGCGCGGCGGTGCGTTGCTCGCGGACGACGTCGGCCTCGGAAAATCATTCGTCGCGGCCGAAGTCATTCGACGTTTCGGCGGCGACGCGGAACTGATCGTCCCGGCGGCACTCGTCGCGCAGTGGCGCGAAACGCTGGCGCACTTCGACGCGCATGCGCGCATTTTCACGCACGACTCTCTCGTGCACGAGCCGTTCGTGCCGCGGCCGCTGCGCCGGCTGGTCGTCGTCGATGAGGCGCATGCGTTCCGCAATCCGCGCACGCGGCGTTACGCCGCGCTCGCGCAACGGACCATCGCCGCGCGGGTGCTGCTCGTGACGGCGACGCCGGTCTGCAACGGCGCCGACGATCTCGAAGCGCTGCTGCGTCTCATCGCGCGCGACGATCTGCTCGCCGACGCCGATGTGCCGTCGATCGACGTCGCCTTCGAGACGCTCGATCTCGACGCGATCGATGCCATCGTTGCGACGTTGATCGTGCGGCGCGATCGGAGCGTGCTGCCTGCGTCGCTCCGCTTCGGCGAGCTCGAACGCCGCGTCGTGCCACACACGCCGCCAACGATTCCGGAGATCGACGCGCTGCGGTTTCCGCTCATCGGCGAGCACGTCCTCCTGCGGCGTTTTCTGCGGCGCCGTCTCGAATCGAGTGAAGCGGCATTGCTCGAATCGGTGCGGCGGCAGCTTCATTTTTACGAGCGCGCTCTGGCCGCGATCGCCGCCGGACGCACGTTGCCGAAGCGCGACTACCGGCGTGCCTTCGCGAATGAGGAGGATCGCGACGCATTTCAGGCCGTGCTGTTCTGGGAGCTCTTTGCCCCTCCGGGGGAGACCGATCCGCGGGAGATCCGCGACGAGATGCAGTGCCTCGATGCGATCGCATCCGCCGCGCGCGCATCACCGAATGAGAAGCGCGAGCGACTGCTCACCCTTCTGCGCGAGATGGGCGAGCCGGCGCTCGTCTTCACCGGCAGCGCCGCCACCGCGCGCGATCTCGCCTCGGCGTTGCGCTGCGGTCTGATCACGTCGCGAGTACGTTCGCGCGACGCGGTGCTCGACGCCTTTCGTCGCGGCGGGCTCGACGTGATCGTCTCGACCGACATGGCCGCGGAGGGGTTGAACCTGCAGCGCGCCGGCGTCGTCGTGCATTACGACATCCCGTGGAATCCGGTGAAGCTCGAGCAGCGCAACGGTCGCGCGCACCGCATCGGCCAGCAGCGCGAGCGCGTGCGCGCCGTCTACTTTCTTCCGACGTCGCGCGAGACGGGGATCCTCGGGACGATGGCGCGGAAGAACCGGCTGCGCCGTCGTGTGATCCCGTGCGTCGACACGGGACCTCCTCCGCCGGCGGATCGCGAGCTTCCGCGCGGGATGACGCTCGGGCCACGTCTCTCGCGCGATGCCGCATTTCACGCGCTCCGCGCGCGCGTCGCGCTCCCTCACGCGCTCGCGAAACGGCACAAGGCGGGTATCGAGACTCTGATGAAGCAGATGGCGACCGAGTATCTCGATCAGCGGCGGGTCGAGGAACTGCTCGCGCTCGTCGCGGCCGAGGTGTAGTAGCGGCGGATCACCTCGGCGGCGGGCTTGTTCTCGAACTCATAGTCGTTGCTCGTCGGTCCGCTGTGATTCGGATACGAGAACCACTTCCACGGATACGCCCCGAGAACCCACGGCCGCGGCCAGATCGTCTCGAAGAACGATTCGTAGGCCACGCGTTGGGCGTCGAGATTCAGCGGCGCGTTGCGCGGGATCTCCCATTGACGCCACGCCGCGCCGTCCGCACTGCGGTATCCGATCTCGGTGAACAGCACCGGTTTCTGATACTTCGTCGACAGCGCTTCGAGCTGCGCGGCGATCGGTTGCCAGGCGCGGACGAGCGACTCGCGGTCTGGCGACGGCGCATCGACGAGCGGGAAATACCCGCTGACGCCGATCCAGTCGACGGCGTCCCAGAACGGCACGTCGAAGACCTCGTCGAAATTGGCGCCGTAGGTGATCGGGCCGCGATACGTCTCGCGTACGCGAGCGATGATCGTGCGCCAGCGCGCCTCGTCTTTCGCGCCGAGCTTCAACTCGTTGCCGATGCAGAGCGCGTCTGCATTCGCGTCGCGCGCGAGCCGCGCCATCTGCGCGATGAACGGTTCGTAATCGTCGTGATCGATTGCGCCGCCGCCGCGAATCCAGACGTGCGGCTTGAGCAGCACGCGAATGCCGAGCGCGTGTGCCTGCGCGATGGTTGCCTTGACGGCATCGTCGTTTTCCCAGCCGCCGCTGCGCAGCGGCTCGCCGGGGCGCTGAAAGCCGAACGGCGTGACGGAGATCCAGTCGGCGCCGAGCGCGCGGGCGTTTTTCAGCGAGGCCGCGGACGCCTCGCTGCCGTACGTGCCGAGGCGCGGATTCGCGGCGGCGTAGCTGAGGCCGTGCTGTTTCGCGATCGCGCGCGGCGCTTCCACGCGCGGCGGGGGCGCGGCGCACGCGGCCAGCAGCAGAATCCAGACGATCCGTCGCAAACGGTGATTAATATACGCGGCGTGAATCTGCTGATCGTCGATGACGAAGCGTCACTGCGCGACTTCCTCTCGATCGTGTTCGAAGAGGAAGGGTGGCGCGTCGAGACCGCCGCGTCCCTCGGCGAAGCACACGCGGCGCTCCTTCGCGCCGAGCCCGATATCGTCCTCTGCGACCTCATGCTCCCGGACGGCTCGGGCATCGACTTCATTCGCGAGGCGAAGACGCAACTGCCGTCCGTCGCGTTCGTCATGATCACCGCCCACACCTCGACGCGTTCCGCGGTCGAGGCGCTGAAGGCGGGCGCGATCGACTACATCGCCAAGCCGTTCGACATCGAAGAGCTCAAGATCGTCGTGCGCAAGGCGTCCGAGCGCAAAGAGCTCGAAGACGAGAACATCCACCTGCGCACCGCGCTCGAAGAGCGCTTCACGTTCGCCAACATCATCGGCAAATCGTCGAAGATGCAGGAGATCTTCTCGATCGTGCAGCGCATCGCCAAGACGATGTCGACGGTGCTGATCTCCGGCGAATCCGGTACCGGGAAAGAGCTGATTGCGCGAGCCATTCATTACAACAGCGACCGGCGCGGCAAGTTCGTCTCCATCAATTGCGGCGCGCTGCCCGAGACGCTGCTCGAATCCGAGCTCTTCGGCCACGAGCGCGGCGCCTTCACCGGCGCGATCCGCGAGAAGCGCGGGCTTTTCCAGGAAGCGGATCGCGGCACGATCTTCCTCGACGAGATCGGGGAGACCACGACCGCGATGCAGATCAAGCTGCTGCGCGTGCTGCAGGAGCGGATCGTCCGCAAGGTCGGCTCGAACGTCGAGTCCGCCGTCGACGTGCGCGTCATCGCGGCGACGAACCGCGACCTCAACGAATCGATTCGAGAAGGATCGTTCCGCGAAGATCTCTTCTATCGCATTAACGTCATTCCGATCACGCTGCCGCCGCTGCGCACGCGCAAGGAAGACATCCCGCTGCTGGTGGATCACTTCATCGAGAAGTTCTGCACGCGGATGAACGTGCCGCGGAAGCGCATCTCGGCGGATGCGATGCGGGCCATCGAGAAGTATCACTGGCCCGGAAACGTGCGCGAGCTCGAGAACGTCGTAGAGAGGATGATCGCGCTCGAAACGTCGGACGTGCTGACGACGAAGTCACTGCCGGAGCATGTGCTCCTCGGCGGGCGCGTGCCGGATGCGATGTACGAGCTCCCGCCCGAGGGTCTGTCGCTGCAGGATCATCTCGAGGCGATCGGAAAGATCTTCATGCTCAAAGCGCTCGAGCGCAGCGGCGGCGTGCAGACGCAGGCCGCGGAGATGCTGCGGATGTCCTTCCGGTCCTTTCGGTACTATGCCAAGAAATACGATCTCATTCCGCGCGACAGGGAAGCGGAGGACGTCGTGGAGGTCGAAGAGTGAAGACCGCGGTGGTGATGACGCTGATGTTGTTCGCCTGCTCGAAGCCGGTCACGACGGCGAATGGAACCGTGCCGCAGAACACGGGCACGACGCAGGCTCCGGCCGCGACGAGTGGTCCGCGCATCGTCATGCCGGACGGAACCGTGTTTGCCCTCGAAGTCGTCGCCGATGAAGAGCAGCGCGCGCAGGGCCTCATGTTTCGCGATTACCTGCGGCCGAACACCGGGATGCTGTTCGTCTTTCCGAGCGATGGCGAGTATTCGTTCTGGATGAAGAACACGCTGATCCCGCTGGACATGCTCTGGATCGACGTGAACAAGAACGTCGTGCACGTGAAGCACGATGTGCCGCCGTGCCGGGTGGACGATTGCCCGAGCTACTCGCCCGGTGCTTCCGCGCGGTACGTGCTGGAGCTCGCGGCAGGCGAGGCGAAGAAGCACAATCTCAAAGCGGGCGACAAGCTGACGTTCGTCGAAACCGACGACTTCGTCGCGCGTTGAAGGGGTCCCGCTGAATTTTTCCGGCTGAGGGGCCGTTCGGATTTTCTACATGTTCCGTTCTCGTGGTGAGAACCTCCGGTCCGTCTTCATCCTCCTGTTCCTGAACGTCGCGTTCTTCATGCTGGAGCATCAGGATCGGGGGAAGTTCGCGCGCCTCTTCTCCTTCAACTGGGACGCGGTCCGCGCCGGCGAAGTGTGGCGCGTGATGACGTATCAGTTCACGCAGGCCGGCAGCGGATTCCTCGAGGCGCTCTCGCTTTTCATCACGCTGCTGCTGCTCTACATGATGGGCGCGGCGATCGAAGAGGAGTGGGGGACGGCGCGGTTTCTCACGCTGTTCGTGCTGTCGACGCTCGGTTCCGCCGGCGTGGCCGCGTACCTCGGCATCCCGCTGCTCGGCTCCTACTTCGTCTACTTCTCGCTCCTCTTCGTCTACGCGGCGATGTTTCCGCAGCAGACGTTCTATCTCTTCGGCCTGATGCCGGTGCCGGTGCGGCTGCTCGCGTTCTTCTCGCTCGCGGTGCTGCTCTATGGCGTGTTCGCGGGTGGCGTCACGAACATCGCCGCTCTCGGCGGCGCGATCGTGTCGTACGTCTTTTTTCTGCTGCAGCGCCCGCCGGCTCCGCGGATCGCCGCCGCATCTCCCCCTCCGCCGCAGGCAACGGATGTGGTCCCGCAGCCGCAGCCCGTCCGCACCGATGGGGTGGCGATGCAGAACGCCGCGCGTTACGCCGCGATGAGGCAGGCGCTGGCGAAGGATTCGGACACGGAGATCGCGCGGCTCGAAGCGCAGTGCGAGCGCGAAACCGTTCCGGGCGTGAACATCTGCCCTCCTGCCGACTACAAGCCGGAAGCCGCGGACGGATACTGCATTCGCTGCGAAGGATTCGCGGAGTGCTCCGCCCGGTATTTGCGGATGAACAAGCCGGACGCGGTGAAAACGGCGTAACGCGCGTCAGTGCTGCGCGCTACTCGCCGCCACCAGACGGCGGCGCGCCTTCGCCACCACCACCGCCGCCACCGCCACCACGGCGTCTGCGGCGGAAACGACGGCGCTTCTTCGCGGCGGCATCTCCGCCATCCTCACCGCCGCCCTGTGGCTGTCCTTCCGCTCCTTCGGGGCGAGGCGGACGCGGCTCACGCGGCGGACGAGGTTCCCGTGGCGGGCGCGGCGGACGTGGCTGCTGCGGGTCACGCGGCTCGCGCGGTTCACGGGGCTCACGCGGCTGCTGCTGCTGCGTTTCCTGCGACTGGGGTGCCGCGCCCTCGGCGCGACCTGCACCACCGCGACCACGGCGTCTGCGACGGCGCTTCCCTGCTCCGCCCGGTTCTCCAGGCTGTTGCGGCAGTTTCGGCTGCTGATCGGGAGACTGCTGCTGTTGCGCGCGCTGCTGATCGCGCTGCTGTTTCTGCTGTTGCTGCTGCTGGCGTTGTTTCTGTTGCTGCGGACTGCCGCCCTGCTTTTGCCCCTGCTGCTGGCGCTGCTTGTCGCGACCCTGCTGCTGGCCGCGCTGCTGCTGGCCGCGTTCGTCGCGCTGCTTCTGCCGTTCCTCTTTGCCACCGCCGCGCGTCGGCTTGCCGGTGCGCTGTTCGAACTCGCGCAGCTTCTTGTCCATGAAGCGGCGTTGCTGGTTCTCGTGCTTGAGGCGCGTCTCGTCGTGACCGCAATACGGACAGCGTTTCCAACCTTCGGGATAGGTCTTCTTGCAGGCAGTGCAGAGAATACTTTTGGGCAGTGGCATCAGCGAATCGGCGCGCATTGTACACTTCGAGTCGTGGATGAAAATCGCCGCCGGACCTTGCTTGCACTGGTCCATCTGGCCGAGGGAGATTCGCCGAGCGCGTGCTGGGACGATGCGCGCGCGGTCGAGTTGCTGCGCAGCCAGACCACTCCCGACGAGCTGCGCGAGCTCGATGCGGACGAGCGTCTGATCGAGCACGTCTTTCCGGGGTCGCATGTCGGGTAACTACAGCGTTCGCGTCGAAGCGCGATTCGAAGCAGCCCACTTTCTTCGCGAATACCGAGGCATTTCCGAGCCGCTGCACGGCCATTCGTACAAGGTGGAAGCCGATCTCGCCGCGCGCGGCGGCGGCGTCGACCAGGATGCGATCGCCGTCGATTTCGTCAGCGCGAAGCGCAAGCTCGAGGTGCTCGCGAAGAAGCTCGACTACGGCTGCATCAACGACGTCCCGCCGTTCACCGAGATCAATCCGAGCGCCGAGAACATCGCCGAGTGGTTCGCGCGCGAGCTGCAATCCGCGGTCGAAGACGAAAGCGCGGTCGTCACCGCCGTCACGATCTGGGAAGGCCCGGTCAACTCCGTCACCTACAGGCCATGAACAAACTTCCGAATCACACCGCGTTGAAGGAGTGGTCCAACGTCGTGGCTGCGCTCGCGCGCGGCACGCAGATCGTGCTGATCCGCAAAGGCGGCATCGCCGATCCATCGTTCGGCGTCGAGGCGGACCGCTTCTATCTCTATCCCACGTATTTTCATCAGGGCGAATCGGAAGCGCGGCCGAGCGTCGACATCACGCACTGGTGTGAGATCGTGAAAACGTGGAGCGTGCGCGATGCCGCGGCGCTCGACCGTCTGGCGCCGCAGGTCGTGTTGCCGAAGGAGACCCTCGACGCGCGCTTCCGGTTTCGTCCCGATCAGGCTCTGTACGTCATGGCCGTGCGGACGTGGGAGCTGGCGCGCCCTGCGCAAGTGCGCTTCCGCGAAGATTACGCGGGCTGCAAAAGCTGGATCAGCGTCGAGGAAGAGATCGACGTCGACGGCTCGACATCTGTCCTGACGGATGCCGAGCTCCAGGCGAAGATCGACGCCATCGACGCGCTCGTCGCTGCTGCCGCCTGAGAAGCGGTGTCGATGTGGAGCTCGTCTTTCTTCTCTTCATGCTCGTCGCGGGCGGCGGTCTGGCCGCCTTCGTGATGACCGCCACTGCGATCGCGCAGAAGGAGAACGAGCGCGGTCGCGACGCCACTGCAATCGCGCAGCGCGATTCCGTCGCCGCCTCGCTGCTCTTTCACGTGCTCGTCGCGGGAGAGGTGCAGGCCGATGAGGCGTTGCGGCAGGTGCGGCGGGGGAGCGGCATCGCCGCGCCGGTCACGCGCGGAATCGACGTTGCGAACTGGGCCGAGAGCTTCGGCCGCAACAGCAGCGACAAGCAGAAGCACGACCTGCTCGAAACCGCGGTGCAGCTCGTTGCGGCGCACAGTCCGATTCCGGTGCGGCAGTACGCCGCGCTGCTCGATCTCAGCTTCGGCCTCGGGTTTCATACCGACGCGCTGGCAAAACTCCGTGCGCAGTACGGCTTCGACTATATCGATCATGCGAAGGACGCCCGTCCGCGTGCGGCGGATCGTTCCGGCGGCGCTGCGCCGCTCTTCGTCCGGAGCCGCGATCGTGAGGAATTGCTGCGTGTTCTGGGAGTCAGCGGGACCCCGTCCCGGCAGGAATTGACCGCCGCCTATCGAAAACTTGCTGCACAAAACCATCCGGATCGGTATCATGGCGCGCCCTCAGAGGCGCAGTCCGACGCGGCGACGCGATTCATCGAGATCACGCGCGCGTACGAGGAGCTGCTCCACCGGTATCCGGAGTCGTAACGTCGGAAAAGCCGGCAAGTTTTTTCTGGTGGTTGAAATTTTTCTCCACCGTCTGTATCATTCGTCGCCGGTTGGGAATACAGACCGTTCACTGTTCGTTTACAGCCGGTTTGCCAGCAGTTCCCCTCAGTAGACCGTAATTTTTTCAACGAGAAGAGCCGCTTTCGTGGACGCACGTGTCCGGCTTCAGTGACGGGCGCGGATCGACGTCACCGAGCGCAACGAACGCCGAAGACGCGGCTCAGCTCAGATAAAGCCCAGCGCTGGAACGACTTGGGTACAGGTGTCCAGCCGAGCGTAACTAATTTATTTGCTGCTGCATCTAATGGTGCATCGGCATGCAAGTTGAAGCGTTTGCCGTAGTACGGGAGAGACCATGAAGAGCGCGGAAGTCCACAATCACGAGCAAGGGTGGGATTTCGAGACGGCGGCAATGCCGTACGTCGACTCCCTGTACAACACGGCGTATCGCATGACGCGGAACTCCGAAGATGCGGAGGATCTCGTCCAGGAGACGTACCTCAAGGCGTACAAGTACTACGACAAGTTCGAAGAAGGTACGAACTTCAAGGCGTGGCTCTTCAAGATCATGAAGAACACGTTCATCAACAACTACCGGAAGAAGAAGCTCACGCCGCACAAGATCGACTTCTCGGAGATCGAAGAGTCGTACGAGCGCGTCATTCAGAAGAATGCTCCCGATCTCATCCGCGATCCGGAGAGCGAGATCTTCCAGGACATGATGGACGCGGACGTCAAGCGCGCCCTCGATTCGCTCCCGCACGATTACAAGATGGTCGTCCTGCTGGCGGACATCGAAGGCTTCTCCTACAAGGAAATCGCCGAGATTCTCGACTGCCCGGTCGGCACCGTCATGTCGCGCCTGTATCGCGGCCGCAAGATGCTCGAGCGCACGCTGCTCGAGTACGCTCGCAAGTACGGATACATCCGCGGTGAAGCCGAGCCGGCCAAGATGCGCTCGCGCAAAGACGAGACGAAGGGCCGCAAGAAGAAGGACGACGCGAAAGACGGCGAGACCGAGATCGCGGAGCCGGAAGAGAACGAAGAAGAGATTCTCTTCGCCGCCGACGAGGACGAGGAGTTCGAGTTCGAAGTCGAAGAGGAAGAAGAGCAGTTCGAAGTCGAATAACCCGATTCACCGAAACGCTGAGCAAAGGCGGCCGAAAGGCCGCCTTTTTCATTTCCGGCAAATCCGGCAGACGGGTTGCACTAGGGCCACTCGACGTTCTCAAGGACATGAGCTCGATCGTGACGGAATTCACCAATCTGCAACCAAGTTCCGATGAGCGTGTGTCGTCACCTCTCGCCCGCGGAAGGAAACCCGTAATGCTCTGTGACGATGTGAAACGCGTGATGTACTTCTTCCTCGACGGTTCCCTCGGGGATTCGAAACGACAGACGGTCGAGATTCACATTCACGACTGTCCCGACTGCGAAGTGCGCATCACCGTTCATCGAAAAATGAGGTCGTTCTTCCGAAAGCGGCTCTCGCCGGTTTCGGCGCCCGACTCGCTGCGCGTCCGGCTCACCCAGTCGCTGCGTACCGTTGCGGCTGATTAGAATCGTCCGCCGTGCCGAAGAAGACTGCTGCCGCGCCCGCCGCCGAAACGAAGGGGAGCGCGAGCGACCCTCTCATCCTCGTTTCCGGAAATCCCAATAAAGGCATTGAAGCGGAGCGCATCCTCGGCGTGCCGCTGCTGCGGGTCTCGATCTCGCTGCCGGAAATCCAGGCCGCGACCGTCGAAGAAGTGACGCGCTACAAACTCGACGTCGCGAAGACCAAAGGCTACGGACGTCTGATCGTCGAGGACGTTTCCCTCGGCTTCGATGAGCTCGGAAACTTTCCCGGTCCGTACGTGCGCTGGCTGCTCGAGGCCGCCGGCGGCAAAGGTCTCGCCGCCATCGCGTACGCGCTCAACAACCGCGCGGCGCGCGCGCAATGCTGCGTCGGCTACTGGAACGGGCGCGAAGTGAAAACGTTTCTCGGCGAGTGTCCCGGCGAGATTCTCGTGCAGCCCCGAGGCGAGCGTCACTTCGGATGGGATGCGTGGTTCCAGCCGCGCGGCTCATCGAAGACTTTCGCGGAGATGAGCGACGACGAAAAGGACGCGCTTTCGCATCGTGGTGGCGCGTATCG
The DNA here is from genome assembly GCA_036261885.1 of Thermoanaerobaculia bacterium. Lineage (GTDB taxonomy): Bacteria > Acidobacteriota > Thermoanaerobaculia > Gp7-AA8 > Gp7-AA8 > QHVT01. Next base: position 172,640 of record DATAJY010000011.1, read on the forward strand.
CAAGCTGGCCCAGCATCTGGCGCAGGAGCGTCCACAGGACAACACGTGATCCGCCGAGGACAGCGGCCGTCACGATTTTGACACCTGCCACAGCCAAACCATTTCTTTAAGTCCCGCGTATTCAATAGCATGTAGGGCCATTCGGCACAGTTTGCCGTATGGCAGGCGCCTTGAAGTATGCGACAGTGCGCCGCGCCCGCGTGTCGCGGGTCGGTGCAGACGGAAAGGACAGCCAAATGTGGGTTTTCGACGGAGAAGAGTGGACGCAGGATGACGGTGGCGTGGAGCCCCGGGTCCGACAGCCGGAACCGGCGCGCCCCCGATACGACGAACATCTGCCGGAGCTGCAGGTCATCGAGATCGTACCGGTGACACCGCATCGACGTCCGGATGTTCCGCCGTTGCCTCTGCCGTAATTGCGCTCAGCAACGATTGAACCTGAGGCCGCGCGAAAGCGCGGCCTCATTGTTTTCGAGCGTGTTTTAGAGCGGCGTGTGGCGTGCGAGGAAGTCGCGGACGATTGGCTCGATCGAGTTCTGGGCCACGTTGAAGATGCGGTCCGCGTGATAGTTCCCTTCGATGTCGAGCAGATGCAATTCCTTCGGCTCGTGTGCCGCCTCGTAGAGCTCGACCGAGTTGCGGTGATCGATCAGCCAGTCATTCTTCACGTGAATCAGGCAGATCGGCACGTGCACGTTGCGCACGTCTTCCAGCGCGCTCAGCTTCGGCGAGCGGCGCATGTTCCAGACGAAGCGCGGCCGCTTCAATGCCTGGGAGAACGCGATGTGCCGGTGGAGCGTGAAGGGATTCAGTCGCGGTGTGATCAGTGAGAAGTCGGCCACGGACGAGATCAGCAGCAGCGATGTGACCGGGAGCTCGTGACGGGCGACGGTCGAGATCGCGATCGCCCCGCCGTAGGAAAATCCGAGCATCGTCAGCGTCGAGATCGTCCGGTTCTTCTGCAGCAGATCCTTCGCGACCGCGAAGACGTCGTGGTGTTCGAACTGATTGAAGCCGTACGTCCCTTCGCTTTCGCCGTGGCCCCGCACATCGATGACGACGGCGCGATAGCCCGCGTCGACGAGGAACTGCGCGAGGCGCACCATCGAGGGATGACGGCGGTCGCGCCAGAAGCCGGGCACCACCAGGACGGCCGACGGCGAAGGGGCGTCGTAGACGTCGTAGTGGATGAGAGTGCCGTCGAACGAGGGCACTTTCACGTGAGTGGGGGCCGGTGCCCGAACCATTGAAAACGGTGTCGTACTTGACATCGCAGAAGCGGCCTCTATCATATCGCCCGAATGAGGGGCCATGTGTGCGCCTTCCGTGCCCCCGGTATCGTCTGAACACTTTTCGCGCCGCGCGCGAGTCGGTTTCCACAAATTCGAACGCAAAGCGAGGTGAGTCGGGCACCCTGACAGACCTTACTCAGAAGTTGCTGTTTTTCCGAACGTAAACCAAGGAAACAGATCGTACAGATCTGAAAAGTGAAGGAGAAAGTACCAATGAAGAAATCACTCGTTCTCACGCTGCTCGCCCTGCTCGTCGTCTCCATGTTCGCTGTCGGCTGCAAGAAGGAAGAAGCCGCCACCGACACCGCCGCCACCGACACCTCGATGACGACCGCTGATACGGCCGCCACCGACACGGCGATGGCCACCGACACCGCGATGTCGACCGATACGGCCGCCACGGCCGCGACGACCGACACGTCGGCGACGACCGCCACGACGACCACCGAGACGACTGCCACGACCGGCACGACCTCGACCACCACGACCTAGTTTTTCGAACAGGTCTACACCTGAACGCCCCGCTTCGGCGGGGCGTTTTTTTTTGCTCGCCTCCGCAGCTGGCCCGGGTGTTGCTCCCACGTCCGCGGGTTTCTGTAAACGCTGAGGACGGGAGGTGAGCTGGCACTCAGAAGCACTCGTGCGAATTCGAAACTCGAACGAAAAAGCAACGCAAAGAGGAGAGATTTACCGATGACGAAGAAAATCCTTGTCCTTCTGGCCGCCCTGACGCTGGTGATGTTCGTCGCGTGCAAGAAGGAAGAAACGTCCGTCGATTCGACCACCGAGACGTCGGCCACGACCGAGACCAGCATGACCGACACGGCCATGACCGGCGCGACCGATACGTCGATGACGATGAGCACCGACACGATGTCGACGGACACGAGCGGCACCGCGATGTCGACCGACACGTCGATGACCAGCACCACCGGCACGAGCACCACCGGCACCAGCACGACCGGAACGTCCGGCACGAGCAGCACCACCACGACCTAGTCGCACGCACACGCGAAGAGGAGGGCGGCAGGTCTCGGCCTGCCGCTTTTTCGTTTCAGCGCGCGATCTTCGTCGCCAGGTCGCGCTGCAGTGCCTCGAGCACGCGCCGCACCTCGCGCTCCAGTTGCTCGCGATCCCCGTTGTTGTCGATCACGTAGTCGGCGTTGCGCAGCCGCTCGTCGCGCGGCAGTTGATTGAGGATCCGCCGCGTCACTTCCTCCGCCGTCAGTCCGCGTGCGACGCCGCGCGCGATCTGTGTTTCGGGCGCGACATCGACGACGACGATCTTGTCGTAGCGTCTGCGGCCGGCGGCTTCGATCAGCAGCGTCGCCTCGACGACGACGATCTGATCGCCATGCGTCCGCTCGTATTCGTCGAGCAGTTCGTTCGTGTACTGCACGACGATCGGATGAATGAGCGCGTTGAGCTTCTTTGCTTCGTCGCTGCTCGAGAAGGCGATGTTGGCGAGCTTCACGCGATCGATGGTCCGGTCGTCGCGAAGAATTTGTGATCCGTACGTGGCGACGAGTGCGGCGTGGCCGGCGCGATCGGGCTCATAGAGCTCCGCGACCAGCTTGTCCGCGTCGATGACGTGGCAGCCGAGGGTTCCGAGGATCTCCCGCGCCGTCGACTTGCCCGACGCGATTCCTCCGGTGAGCCCGACTTTCAGAATCACGCGCGTCTCCGCCGCGCCGCGGTGACGGTGTTGAGCATGAGCATGGCGATGGTCATCGGCCCGACGCCGCCCGGCACCGGTGTGATCCACGAGGCGCGTTCGCGGGCGCGTGCGTAATCGACATCCCCCAGCAGTACGGTGCCGTTCTTTTCGAGCAGCCGGGTTTTGTCGGCGTCGTGGGCGATCTGCGACGCGAATTCGGGGCCGACGCGATTCATGCCGACGTCGATGACGATCGCTCCTTCCTTCACGAAATCGGCGGTCACGAAAATCGGCCGGCCGATGGCGGCGATGAGAATGTCGGCCTGGCGCGCGATCGCCGGAAGGTCGCGCGTTTTCGAATGGCAGATCGTCACCGTCGCATTGCGCTGGAGCAGCAGTGCGCCCATCGGTTTGCCGACGATGTCGCTTCGTCCGATCACGACCGCGTGCTTTCCTTCGATGCCTTCGCCGGTCGAGTCGATCAGGCGAATCACGCCCGCCGGTGTGCAGGGGGCGAATGAGGGACGGCCGAGGTGCAGCAGGCCGACGGTGACGGGATGAAAGCCGTCGACGTCTTTGGCTGGTGAGATCGCTTCGATGACCTTGCGGGCGTTGATCTGTTTCGGCAGCGGCAACTGTACGAGGATTCCGTCGACCGTCTCGTCGCGATTGAGCTGCTCGATCACGCTGAGGAGCTCGCTCTCGCTCAAGTCTTCGGGATATACGAGCTCGCTTCCGACAAAGCCGAGCTCGTGGGCCTTCCTGGCCTTGCTGCGCACGTAAATCTCGGACGCCGGATCGTCGCCGACGCGGACGACGGCCAGGCCCGGTTTGTATCCGAGACGCGCGACGGCGGCCGCGACTTCTGCTTCAGTCTGTTGAGCGACGGCCTTGCCGTCGATGATGCGAGCGGTCATGTGCGGCTTCTAACAGAAGTACGTCTGGCGCGGCAAACGCGCGCGGACGTGGCCGTTCGCGGTGGAGGCGCCGGCTGCTGCGCTCGAGATGCGATTGCAGGAATCGTGATCCTGTATCGCAGGTGAGATGGCGGAGCGGGAAGGGAGCCGGGCTTCCGTGTGTTTCACCTGCGCCGGTTCACAGGCTCGAATGTCTCCGGAATGAATTCGTTGACACGGTCTGTTGGCCAGTGTTACCGTTTTGACCCTTTCCCCGACAGGGGAAGTGTCTTTCGTCTTTGATTCACTTTGGAGCGTTTGCGGTCCACACCTGCGCTTCAGGGTTTCAGGTAGTTCCAGTCAGTTGCCTGCTGTCCGGCCCGAGCCCCACGGACAACGGATAACGGACAACCGACATCAGTTTTTCAGGGAGAGTCATGCGTACTTATTTTCCCAAGAAGGGTGACATCGAACCGCGCTGGTTCATCGTCGATGCGGAGGGCCTGGTTCTGGGCCGTCTGGCGACGACCATCGCGAACATCATCTCCGGGAAGTCGAAGCCGACGTACACGCCGTTCCTCGACACCGGGGATCACGTGATCGTCATCAATGCCGAGAAGATCCGTCTCACCGGTAAGAAAGAGACGGACAAGATCTATCGCCATCACTCGCTCTATCCGGGCGGGCTCAAGGAGCGCGCCGCGCGCTTCGTCCGTGCTGAAAAGCCGGAAGCGATGATCGAGGAAGCGGTCTGGGGCATGCTGCCGAAGAACAAGATCGGCCGCAAGATGCTGAAGAAGTTGAAAGTTTATCGTGGCGGCGAGCATCGCCATCAGGCCCAGAAGCCTGAAGTGCTCACGGTCGGCGAGTAATTCAGGAGGATTCCTTGGCTTTGGTCGAATACTACGGAACTGGCAGACGGAAAACGTCGACTGCGCGCGTGCACATTCGTCCGGGATCGGGTGCGATCACGGTGAACCGCCGTTCGCTCGACAACTACTTCGGCAATGAAGTGCTGAAGATGATCATCAAGCAGCCCCTGTCGCTGACGGAGACGAACGACAAGTTCGACATCGTCGTGACCGTCGACGGCGGCGGCCCGAGCGGCCAGGCCGGCGCGATCCGCCACGGCATCTCGCGCGCGCTGCAGGTCTACAACCTCGAGCTTCGCAAGCGCCTCAAGAAGGCCGGCCTCCTCACGCGCGATCCGCGCATGAAAGAGCGCAAGAAGTACGGCCAGAAGGGTGCCCGCGCACGCTTCCAGTTCTCGAAGCGCTAGTCCTTCCATGTTCCGGTTTTCTCAGTGTGCAATCGAAGACAGGAGCGTCGCCGCTCCTGTCTTTTTCTTTGAGGGTGTTCCTCAAATTTCTTCAATTCAATTCTGACTTTGTAAAGGAGGGTTCACTTGGCGGTCTCTATTACGATGAAAGAGCTTTTGGAGGCTGGCGTTCACTTCGGTCATCAGACCAAGCGCTGGAACCCGAAGATGAAGAAGTACATCTTCGGCAAGCGCAACGGGATCTACATCATTGACCTGCAGAAGACGCTCAAGCTCTTTAAGGAAGCCTCGGCATTCATTGCGGACCTCGCGTCCCAGGGCAAACGCATCCTGTTCGTCGGCACCAAGCGCCAGGCACAGGACGCCATTCTCGAGGAGGCCAACCGCTGCGGCATGTTCTACGTGAACAACCGCTGGCTGGGCGGCACTCTGACGAACTTCTCGACCGTGCGTAAGTCGATCGAACGTCTCAAGGAGATCGAGTCGATCCTCGGCGACACCGAGAAGGAGATGTCCAAGAAAGAGCGCGCTTCGCTCGACAACGAGCGCGACAAACTGCAGAAGAACCTCATCGGCATCCGTGAAATGGACGGCCTCCCCGATGCCCTCTTCGTGATCGATCCGAAGAAGGAGTACATCGCGGTCAAGGAAGCCAAGAAGCTCGGCATCCCGGTGGTGGCCATCGTCGACACGAATTGCGATCCGGAAGACATCGACTATGTCATCCCGGGCAACGACGATGCGATTCGCGCCATCCGTCTGTTCACGACCAAGATTGCGGATGCGTGCCTCGAGGGCTACAACCTCGCCGAGGAGAAGTTCATCGGCGTCGAGGACAAGGGCGAGCCGGCCGCGGAAGAAATCGTTCCGGCCGAGGCTGCAGCAGAGCAGATGCAGGCCGCTCCGGCGGTCTGATCCCGAACCGACTTTCACCCGGAGGACCGGCGCGTCGTCGCGCTGGTCCTCCCTGTTTCTCTCACGTGTCGCGATGCCCATCGCCGCACGCAATCCCCTCAAATTCACATCGAGGTTTTGAAATGACGCAGATTACTGCAGCAATGGTCAAGGAACTGCGCGACTCCACCGGCGCCGGCATGATGGACGCCAAGAACGCGCTGACCGAGGCGCAGGGCAACATGGAAGAAGCGGTCAAGATCCTTCGCAAGAAGGGCCTGGCCGCGGCAGGCAAGAAAGCAGGCCGCGTGACCGCCGAGGGCACGATCGTCGTGAACGTGTCCGACAACATCGGCGCCATCGTCGAGGTCAATTGCGAAACCGACTTCGTCGGCCGCAACGAGAACTTCGTCCGCTTCGCGAACGAAGTGGCCAAGGTCGTCGTGCAGAGCAAGGCCGACACCGTCGACCAGCTTCTCGCCGAGAACTGGCCGGGCACCGACGAGCCGGTGAGCCAGAAGATCGCCGAGCAGATCGCCTCGATCAAAGAGAACATCTCGCTTCGCCGTTTCGCTCGTTACGAGCGTCCGGAGAACGCTGTTTTCGGCTCGTACATCCATGGCGGCGGCAAGATCGGCGTGCTCGTGGAAGTCGTGGCCAACAGCGCCGCCGGCGCTGCACACATCGACGAAGTGGCGAAGGACGTGGCCATGCACATCGCCGCGGCCGAACCGCGCTTTCTCCGTCGCGAAGACGTGACCGAGAAGGATCTCGACACCGAACGTGAGATCGCGCGCGACGCGGCTCTCAAGTCCGGCAAGCCGGAGAACATCGTCGAGAAGATGGTCTCGGGCAAGATGGACAAGTTCTACGCCGAGGCCTGCCTGCTCGAGCAGTCGTACATCAAGGACGACAAGCAGACGGTGACGCAGTACCTGCAGAGCCGTGGCAAGCAGGCCGGTTGCGAATTCACCGTGACGCGCTTCACGCGCTACAAGCTCGGCGAAGGCATCGAGAAGAAAACCGAAGACTTCGCGGCGGAAGTCGCGTCGTACATGAAGCAGTAAAAACCATCACACGATGTGGTGCGAACGGCGGCCGGAAGGCCGCCGTTTCTTTTTCCGGTGCGCGGTGTCTCCTGCGCGCGGAATCACGCGGAGTCGCGACACGTCACCCTTTTTGCTATAAACCGCCTCGCAATGGCTGACCCCAAGTTCAAACGCATTCTGCTCAAGCTCTCTGGTGAGGCCCTGATGGGCGGCCGGCGCAGCGGCATCGACGCCGATGTGCTCGCGGCCATCGCGGACGAAATCGTCGAGGTGCACCAAATGGGTGTGCAGATCGCGATCGTGATCGGAGGGGGCAACATCTTCCGCGGTGTGACCGGCGCAACGCAGGGCATCGACCGCGTGGCCGGCGATCACATGGGCATGCTGGCCACGGTGATCAACGCGATCGCGTTGCAGGACGCGCTCGAGCGTCGCGACATCCCGACGCGCGTCACCACCGCCATCACGATGTCCGAAGTGGCGGAGCCGTTCCTGCGCCGCCGCGCCATCCGCCATCTCGAGAAAGGTCGCGTGGTGATCTGCGCGGCCGGCACCGGCAATCCGTTCTTCACCACCGACTCCGCCGCCGCACTGCGCGCCGCGGAGCTCAAGTGCGACATCATTTTCAAGGCGACCAAGGTCGACGGCATCTACACCGCCGATCCGGAAAAGGACCCGAACGCGATTCGCCTGCCGCATGTGACCTATCAACGCGTGCTCGCCGAGCGGCTGCAGGTGATGGATGCCGCGGCCATCGACCTCGCCCGCGGCAGTTCGATTCCGATCTATATTTTCTCGCTGCGCGAGAAGGGCAACATCAAGCGAGCGCTTCTCGGCGAAGATGTCGGCTCGATCGTTGCGGACGAGATCTAGAGGAATTTCATATGGCCATTCAGGAAGTCGTCAAAGACGTGCAGCACCGCATGCACAGCTCGATCGAGTCTTTGAACCATCATTTCAAGACGCTGCGCACCGGCCGCGCCAATGCAGCCATGCTCGACGCCGTGCATGTCGACTACTACGGCACGCCGACGCCGATCGCGCAGGCGGCGAACATCAAGGTCCCGGAGCCGGCGCTGATCGTGATCGAGCCGTGGGACAAGTCGATGCTCGGCGTCATCGAGAAAGCGATCCGCACGGCCGATCTCGGATTCAATCCCGCGTCGGACGGAAAGGTCATCCGCGTGCCGGTTCCTGCGCTCACCGAAGAGCGCCGCAAGGATCTCGTGAAGAAAGCGCACGCCATGGCCGAGGAGTCGCGCACCGCGATTCGCCAGGTGCGCCGCGACGGCAATGAGAAGCTCAAGAAGCTGCTCAAGGACAAGACGATCTCCGAGGACGACGAGAAGCGCGGGCTTGACGAGATCCAGAAGCTCACCGACAAGCACATCGATGAAGTGGCGAGCGTGCTGAAGGCCAAAGAGCAGGACATCATGGCGGTCTGATGGCCGCCGATATCGTCGTCATCGTTCCCGCCGCCGGAACGGGCTCCCGTTTCGGCGGACAGATTCCGAAGCAATTTCAGCCGCTCGCCGGCAAGCCGATCGTGCAGCACGTGATCGAGCGTTTTCTGCTCGATGACGCGGTGTTGCGCGTGGTCGTCCCGGTGGCCGAGGTGTTGCTCGCGGGTGTGAACAACAGCGAGCGAGTGACGTTCGTGGCCGGCGGCGAAACACGGCAGCAGTCGGTGCTGCGCGGACTGGAAGAAGCGGGCGACGCGGAGATCGTGGCCATTCACGATGCGGTGCGGCCGTTGTTTGCGATGCCGATGTTTCACTCGGTGGTCGCGGCCGCGCGCGAACATGGTGCCGCGCTGCCGGTCGTGCCGGTGGCCGACACGATCCATGTGATGACGACCGACGCGACGGTGCAGGAGACGCTCGATCGCACGATGCTCGGCGCCGCGCAAACACCGCAGTGTTTTCGTCTCGACCTGCTGCGCGACATCATGGAACGCGCCACGCGCGAGCAGATCGACGGCACGGATGAAGCGGGGCTCGCGGCGCGCTTCGGCCACCGCGTGCAGGGTGTTCCGGGCGATCCTCGCAATCTGAAGATCACGCTTCCTGAAGACATGTTCATCGCCGAGTCGTACCTGCAACAGTGGACCGCACAGGCATGATGCGCGTCGGGCAGGGATTCGACGTGCATCCCTTCGATGCGGATCGCCCGCTGATTCTCGGCGGCGTGCGCATCTCGGAAGCCGGCGGCCTCTCCGGTCACTCCGACGCGGACGCGGTGCTCCACGCGATCACCGATGCGCTTCTCGGTGCTGCCGGTGCCGGCGACATCGGCCACTACTTCCCTTCGACGGACGAGCGTTGGCGCGGCGCCAGTTCCTCGGTGTTCGTGCGCGAGGCAAAACGAATTCTCGACGAACGGATGGCGGAGATCGCCAACGTCGATGTGACGATCATCGCGCAGCAGCCGAAGCTCTCCCCGCATCGCGATGCGATGGTCGCGTCGATCGCGAAAATTCTCGATCTTCCCGAGGGGCGCGTGAATGTGAAGGCGACGACCACCGATCACCTCGGTTTCGTCGGCCGCGGCGAAGGGCTCTGCGCCATGGCCATCGTTCTCGTCGCCGATTAGAGCCAGGCGGCTCTCCGCCGGCCGGTCTCTCGGATACACTGCGCCCGAATGTCGGTTCGGGTTCGATTTGCTCCTTCTCCAACGGGTCACCTGCATGTTGGAGGTGCGCGCACGGCCATCTTTAACTGGCTCTTCGCGCGACACCACGGCGGCGATTTTCTGATTCGCGTCGAGGACACCGATCAGGCGCGCTCCACGCGCGAATCGGAAGAGATGGTTCTCGGTGATCTGCGCTGGCTCGGTCTCGCCTGGGCCGAAGGCCCGGATGTCGGTGGACCTCATGCGCCGTATCGTCAGAGCGAGCGCGTCGAGATTTATCACCGCGCGGCACAGGACCTCATGACGCGCGACGTCGCCTATCGCTGCTATTGCAGTGAAGAAGAGCTCGAGGCGAAGCGGAAACAGGCCGAGGCGGAAGGGCGGCCTCCGCACTATGACCTTACCTGCTGGAACAATAAACGTGTCGAAGAAGGTCGCCCGTTTGCGGTGCGCTTTCACGTTCCCGCAGACGGCGACGTCACCATTGACGATTTGATTCGCGGGGAAGTGACGTGGCGCAAGGAATCGCTCGGCGATTTCATCGTGGTCCGTTCCGACGGCCTGCCGACGTACAACTTCAGCGTCGTCATTGACGATCATGACATGCAGATCACGCACGTCATCCGCGCTGAAGAACATCTCACCAATACCCATCGGCAGGTTCTGATTTATCGGGCCATGGGGTGGGAGGTGCCGCAATTCGCGCACGTCTCCCTGATTCTTGGACAAGACCGCACCAAATTATCGAAACGCCACGGCGCGACGTCTGTATCCGCGTATGCGGACGAAGGCTATCTCCCCGATGCGATGGTGAATTACCTGACGCTTCTCGGCTGGTCTTCACCGGATGGCCTGGACGTTTTCTCGCGTGACTATGCGATTGCGAATTTTTCTCTGGAGCGCGTCAATGCCGCGCCGGCGGTTTTCGATCCGCAGAAATTCGAATGGCTCAATGGGCAATATCTTCACGCCATGAGCGCACAGACGCTCGCGCCGCTCGTGCGGCCGTTCTTCGACGTGCCGTGGCTGGAAGAAGGGATCGACGTCGTCAAGACGAGCGTCACGCGATTGACGCACTTCAAGGAATCGCTGGGATTCGTGCTCGAGTATCAGCTGCCTGAGATCGAACGCGCTTTTGCCGAAAAGCTCGCGGACGAGCTGCGCACGAATGGTGCGCCGCGTGAGGAGGCCTCTTACAAGGCGATGGTCGAGCGATTGAAGACGGCCACCGGCGCGAAGGGGAAGGCGCTGTTCATGCCGTTACGTCTGGCCATGACCGGATCCGAGCATGGGCCGGAGCTCGTGCGTGTCATTCCGCTGCTGCAGCATGCGAGTGAAATCGATGCGCGCGTGCTGTCGCCACTGGCGCGCGTCGAAGCGATCCTGAACGCATCACGGTGACGATGTACGCTCTGCTCCGCCGCGCGCTCTTTCATCTCGATCCGGAGTCGGCGCATGAATTTGCCGCCGGTCAGATGGAACAACTGCAGCGCATTCCGATCGTGCTGCGCGCGATGGAGCGGGCGTGCAGACCTCCCGCGTCCGCCGCGCGCTCTGTCTGGGGATTGCGATTTCCTTCGCCGGTCGGCATTGCCGGGGGATTCGATAAGAACGCCACCATGATGCCCTTCCTTGCGGCCCTCGGTTTCGGCTTCATTGAAGTCGGTACCGTGACGTTGCGGCCACAGGCCGGAAACCCGAAGCCGCGGCTGTTCCGCTATCCCGGCGATCGCGCGCTCATCAATCGCATGGGCTTCAATAACGATGGTGCCGACGTCGTGGCCGCGCGCCTGCGCGATTGGGACCGGCGTGTACCGACGTTCGTGAATGTCGGTAAGAATCGCGACGTACCGCTGGAAGGGGCGACGGAATCGTATGTCGAGTGCTATCGGCGCGTGGCCCCTCATGCCGACGCGGCGGTGCTCAATCTTTCCTCTCCCAATACACCGGGATTGCGCGACCTGCAGCGCCCGGAGCACCTCGAGCAATTGTTGAATGCCGTTCGAAGCGTGCGCTGCGGGCCGCTGCTCGTCAAGATCGCCCCCGATCTCGACGCCGCGCAGATTTCCGAGATTTCCGATGTTTGTGTGAAGCTCGCCGACGGCATGATCTGCACGAACACGACCCTCGACCGCAGGCCCGGCATGAGTGAAGCCGGGGGATTATCGGGGCAGCCATTACGAGAAAAATCGACGAGCGTGCTGGCGCAGGTGCGGCAGCGCGTCGGGGCGACGTATCCGCTCATCGGCGTCGGCGGTGTGTTTACGGCCGAGGACGTGCGGGAGAAATTCGCGGCAGGCGCGGACCTCGTGCAGCTCTACACGAGCTTCATTTACGAAGGACCGCTCATTGCACGAAAGCTGGCGCGAGCATGATCGTCTACGGGGCAAATCCGGTATTTGAAGCATTGCGCGCGCATCCGAAGCGCGTGCGGTTCATCGGCGTCACGCGCGAGCAGAGCGGGCGCATGCAGAAGCTGATCGGCGAGGCGAAGAAGCTCGGCATTGCCGTGCGGACGATGACCTCGAACGAGCTCGACCGGCTGACGAACCGAGGCGTACACAACGGTGTCATCGCTGACGTTGATGCCGGCACCTATGCCGATTTTCACGAGGTCGCCACGAGCGATGCGACGAAATTCATCCTCATTCTCGACGGCATCACGGATCCGCAGAACTTCGGCGCGATCCTGCGGGTCGCCGATGGATTCGGGGTCGACCTCGTCGTGATCCCGGAGCACGAGAGCGTCGGTCTCACGCCGGCGGCGGTGAAAGCGAGCGCGGGTGCTTCGGAATGGGTGGCGGTGGCGCAGGTGACGAACCTGGCGCGCTCCATCGAGTTGCTGAAGGAAAAAGGCTTCTGGGTCTACGCGGCGGCCGCGGATGGGGACCGGGCCGATTCGATCGATTTCAGCGGCAGGGTGGCGCTCGTCATGGGGAACGAGGGGAAGGGTGTGCGGCGCAACGTGATCGAGCACTGCGACCGCAACGTCAGCATCCCGATGTTCGGGCATGTCGATTCGTTCAATGTCGCGTCCGCCGCGGCGGTGCTTTGTTATGAAGTCGTGAGACAAACGCGGGCGGAATAGGGTCTGCTTGCGTCCCGTTAGGCAACCTGCTATAACCCGCAGTTCCTCGGCCGCCGCCGCAGAGACTTTCACATCAAAAGCATCTCGTCGCAGGCTGAATGTGTCTTTGAAATCAGTGAATTGAAGGAATTGGTGCTGGCATAGCTCAGTTGGTAGAGCAGCTGATTTGTAATCAGCAGGTCGCGGGTTCGAGTCCCGTCGCCAGCTCCAGATGAAACGGCTCGACTCGGGGAGAGTTGGCTGAGCGGTCAAAAGCAGCAGACTGTAAATCTGCCGGGCCACGCCCTACGGAGGTTCGAATCCTCCACTCTCCACCATTTTCGAGTCTGGCTCCTACGAGCCAACGCGGGAGTAACTCAGGGGTAGAGTCACAGCCTTCCAAGCTGTTGGTCGCGGGTTCGAATCCCGTCTCCCGCTCCAATCACATCGGTATCGGAATGCCCTCGTAGCTCAGGGGTAGAGCACGTCCTTGGTAAGGACGGGGTCACGAGTTCAAATCTCGTCGAGGGCTCCAGTCTAGAAATTCGGAATTGAAAATTGAAAATTGAAAATTGAACCGCGCGGTCTGGCCCGTTTCAATTTTCAATTTTCAATTTTCAATTTCCTTCGGAGAAGGATTCATGGCGGCAACGCGCGAGATCATCACGCTCCAGTGCACCGAGTGCAAGCGTCGGAATTACACGACGACGAAGAACAAGAAGACGACGACCGAGAAGCTCGAGCTGAAGAAATTCTGCCGGCATGATCGGAAGCGCACGGTTCACCGCGAGACCAAGTAGTACCCGTGGCCGCGGTTGCGGCGACGTTCGCTCAGGGAATTAACCGGGAAAGTAAACCTTTCTCAGCAGTTTGCGGCTCTGCAGGCCAATAGCTCAATTGGCAGAGCAGCGGTCTCCAAAACCGCAGGTTGGGGGTTCGAGTCCCTCTTGGCCTGCCAAATCAAACCGCGGCTGTTCATCGGTTCCTGGTTTCAGCTCTCAGGACAGCGGAAGTGCGCTGTTCCGAGGGCTGAAAGCACGTAGCTCAGTTTTTTCGGGGTCAAACGATGGAAGAAAAAAGCAACGCAATCGTCTCCAGGCCGAAAGCGTGGGTCGACTCCACGAAGGAGTTTTTCCGCGACACGGTCAGCGAGATGAAGAAGGTCACGTGGCCGACTCGCAGCGAGGTCGTCGGCACCACCGCGGTCGTCATCGTGGCGACGCTCGTGTTTGCAGTGTTTCTCTGGGGTTGTGACGTGGCGTTCTACAAGGCGATCGACTTCCTCTTCACGAAGTTCGGAGCGAGCGTCTAGAGACCATGGAAGCCGCGGGCCAGAAGCAGTGGTACATCGTCCACACCTACTCCGGCTTCGAGGAGCGGGTGAAGGAGAACCTCAGCCAGCGCATCGAAGCGCTCGGCATGCGCGAGAAATTCGGCGAGATCAAGATCCCGACCGAAACGCTCGTCGAGATGAAGTCCGGCAAGAAGCGTGAGGTCCAGCGCAAGTTCTTCCCCGGCTACATCCTCCTGGAAATGGAGATGTCGGACGATGCGTGGCATCTGGTCAAGAACACTCCGAAGGTGACGGGCTTCGTCGGCACCGGCAAGAAGCCGACGCCGCTGACGCAGGAAGAGGTCGATCAGATCCTCACCCAGGTCGTCACCACCAAGGAAAAGCCGAAACCGAAGCACGTGTACGAGCATGGAGAGCACGTGCGGATCATCGACGGTCCGTTCTCGAACTTCACCGGCGTGGTCGAGGAAGTCAACCTCGATCGCAACACGCTCAAGGTGATGGTCACGATCTTCGGGCGTTCCACCCCGGTGGAGCTCGATTTCCTGCAGGTCGCGCGGTACGACGCGGCCGAAGAGCAGCAGGGCGGCGCGGCGAAACCGAGATAGCGGATTCATTTAGAACACCAAATTAACGCGAGCAATTAGCGCGAAGGATTCACGATGGCTAAAAAGGTTACTGGTTACATCAAGCTTCAGATTCCGGCCGGCGCCGCGACTCCGGCTCCTCCGGTCGGTCCCGCTCTCGGTCAGCACGGCGTGAACATCATGGAGTTCTGCAAGACGTTCAACGCCCGCACGCAGAAGGACCAGGGGCTCATCATCCCGGTCGTGATCACGGTCTTCTCGGACCGCACGTTCACGTTCGTGACGAAGACGCCGCCCGCGTCGATTCTGCTGCTCAAGGCCGCCGGCATCCAGAAGGGCTCCGGCGTTCCCAACAAGACGAAGATCGGCAAGGTCACGCGCAAGCAGGTCGAGGACATCGCCCGCCTGAAGATGCCCGACCTCAATGCCGCCAGCGTCGAAGCAGCGATCCGCACCGTCGAAGGCACCGCGCGTTCGATGGGCATGGACGTGGTCGATTAAACCTGCGGGATTGAGGATTGTGAATTGAGGATTGAGGATGGCTCCGCCGGGAGCTTCCTCAATCCTCAATCCTCAATCCTCAATCCGGTAAAAGGCGCTCCAGCGCGTGGCTGGGGCAAACACGTAGGAGGCTCGCGAGAGCCGTTAACACTACAGGAGGCAATTTGGCCAGACACGGCAAGAAGTATCGTGCTGCGGCCGAGAAGGTCGAAGAGCGGCCGTATCAGCTGGACGAGGCGTTTGGTCTGCTCAAGCAGATCGCATTCGCCAAGTTCAATGAGACGGTCGAGCTGTCGATGCTCCTCGGCGTCGATCCCAAGCACGCCGATCAGATGGTCCGAGGTACGACCGTGCTCCCGCACGGCACCGGCCAGACCGTTCGCGTGCTCGTGATCGCTCAGGGCGAGAAACAGAAGGAAGCGCAGGATGCAGGCGCTGACTTCGTGGGTGGCGATGAAGTCGTCGAGCGGATCCAGGGTGGCTGGACCGATTTCGACGCGGTCATTGCGACGCCGGACATGATGCGCTCCGTCGGTAAACTCGGTAAGGTCCTCGGCCCTCGCGGCCTGATGCCGAACCCGAAGACCGGCACCGTCACGTTCGACGTGGCGAAAGCCATCCAGGAGATCAAGGCCGGCAAGGTGGAGTTCCGCGTCGACAAGACGTCGATCATCCACGTTCCGGTCGGCAAGATCTCGTTCTCCGCGGATCAGCTTCGCGAAAACGCATCGGCGATCATCAACGCCGTCCGCAAAGCGAAGCCCTCGGCGGCGAAAGGGAAGTACGTCCGTTCGATCTACGTCTCTTCGACCATGAGCCCGTCGGTCCTGATCGACTCGGCCGTGGGCGAGGCGAAAGCGGAATAAGGAGAAAGCATGAATCGCGACGAAAAAGCACAAGCGATCTCCGAGTTCACCGAAAACATCGGCCAGGCGACCAACGCGTTCCTGATTTCCTTCAAGGGAATCACGGTTCCGCAGGTCACCGAGCTGCGCAAGCAGGTTCGCGAGACGGGCTCCGGCTACGTCGTCGTCAAGAACACGCTCGCGCTGATCGGAGTCAAGGATTCGCCGCTGACGGCGTTGAAGGACAAGTTCACCGGCGAGACCGCGGTCGCGTACAACACGAGCGATGCGGTCGCTCTGGCGAAGGTCCTCACCAAGTTCGCCAAAGACGTTCCAGTCGTTCAGTTCAAAGGCGCGATGCTCGGCGGCCAGATCGTTGCGGCGGCCGAGATCCAGAACATCGCCAACCTGCCGAGCCGCGATGAGCTCATCGGCAAGCTTCTGTACCTCATGCAGCATCCGATCCGCGGCCTCGCGGTCGTGCTCAACGGCACGATTCGCAACGTGGCTGTCGTGCTCGATCAGATCGCGAAGCAGAAGGGCGGCGGCGAGGGTGGCGAGGCTACGGAAGCCAGCGCGTAAGTTCAACAATCAAGACATTGAATCGATAAATCGATTTGGAGGCTGAAATGGCTATTTCGACGGAAGATTTCGTGAAGCAGATTGAAACGATGACGGTTCTCGACCTCGCGAACCTCGTCAAGGCGCTCGAAGAGCGCTTCGGTGTCTCCGCGGCTGCGGCCGCGGTTGCGGCGGCTCCGGCTGCCGGCCCGGCGGCCGCGGCTGCCCCGGCGGAAGAGCAGACGGAATTCACCGTTGTTCTGACCGATGCAGGCGACAAGAAGATCAACGTC
Source organism: Thermoanaerobaculia bacterium (assembly GCA_036261885.1). Taxonomy (GTDB): domain Bacteria; phylum Acidobacteriota; class Thermoanaerobaculia; order Gp7-AA8; family Gp7-AA8; genus QHVT01. The sequence continues at coordinate 189,486 of DATAJY010000011.1, forward strand.
ATCAAGGCAGTTCGCGAGGTGACGTCGCTCGGCCTGAAGGAAGCGAAGGACCTGGTCGAGGGCGCGCCCCAGACCATCAAGGAAGGCGTTTCCAAGGACGAGGCGGCCAAGATCAAGAAGGCGTTCGAAGACGCCGGCGCCAAGGTTCAGGTCAAGTAACGAAACTTCGGTGGGGCGTTTTCGTCCTACCAGACACACCTTCCGGGCGATGTTCCTGCATCGCCCGGAATTGCTGTTTTAGCAGTACCCACATTTCTTCGGGCCAGAGAGGGGGGGAGCGGCCTTCTCGATAGCGCCCAAAATCGCGTGACTCCGATTTGCGTCGCCTGCAGATCGGCCTCGCCTGACGCGTGATTTTGTTGATGGTTGATCGTTGATGGCTGATGGGTGTCCGGACCTTCCGGGCCTTCCCCTCAGTCATCAACCATCAACCATCAACTCCACACAAAGGAGTCCCATCGAATGAACGGAGCCATGCCGAAACAGGAGCCGGTTCGTCACGACTTCTCGAAGATTCGCAGCTATATGGCGCTGCCGAATCTGATCGACGTCCAGAGAAAATCGTACGAACGCTTCCTCCAGATGAACCTCCTCCCCGAGGAGCGGGAGGACACCGGCCTGCAGTCGGTCTTCACGAGCGTTTTCCCTTTCAGCGACTTCCGTGAGACCTGCTCGCTCGACTTTGTCCGCTTCTCCATCGGCAACTGGGAGTGCAAGTGCGGACAGCTCAAGGGCCTCGAGCACCTGCGCATGAGCTGCGCGAACTGCGGCTCGAAGATCATCACCGATCACCCGCACGAGGAAACGGTCAACTGCCCTTCCTGCGGCGTCATCAACAAGAACCGCGTCGAGGTCTGCGACATCTGCGGCAATCCGGTCGACCTGCAGATGAAGTACTCGGTCGAAGAGTGCCAGGAGCGCGGCATGACCTACAGCGTTCCGCTGAAGGTCACCTTCCGCCTCTTCGTCTACGACAAAGACCCCGACACCGGCGTCAAGCACATGCGTGACGCGAAGGAAGAGGAAGTCTTTTTCGGAGACATCCCGCTGATGACCGACAACGGTACGTTCATCATCAACGGTACCGAGCGCGTCATCGTCTCGCAGCTCCACCGCTCGCCGGGCGTCTTCTTCACGAAGGAAAGCGCCCACACCTTCCTCGCCAAGATCATTCCGTACCGCGGCTCCTGGGTGGAGTTCGAGTACGACCAGAAGAACATCCTCTACGTCCGCATCGACCGCAAGCGCAAGTTCCTCGGATCGGTTTTCCTTCGCGCGCTCGGTCTGACCACGGACGAGGAAATCCTTCGCCAGTTCTACACGCCCATCAAGGTGCGCGTGCAGGAAGGCGGCGCGGATCTGTCGTTCGACCGCCGCGTCCTCGACCAGGAAGAAGCGAAAGAGCGTCACTCGATCCGTGGACGTCGCGCCGTTCGTACGGTCTTCGCCGGCATCAAGCTCGACCAGAAGATGGCCGATCAGCTCACGAAGAACAATGAAGCGAGCGTTCGCGTCGACTACGCCGGTCTCGACAAGGCCGTGTTCCTCGGCGACGTCGTCGACTTCAACAGCGGCGAAGTGCTCTTCGAAGCGGGCGAGAACGTTCCGGCCGACTGGGCCGAGGTCGTTCGCGGTCACGGCATCGAAGAGTTCGAAGTCTTCTTCCCCGAGTGGGATCTCGTTTCCGACATCCTGCTGAACACGGTTCGCAAAGACACGTCGAAGAGCTTCGAGGCGGCGATCATCGAGATCTACCGCCGCATGCGCCCGGGCGATCCTCCGACGCTCGAGTCGGCCAAGGCTCTGTTCGAAGGCATGTTCTTCGACTCGCGCAAGTACGACTTCTCGCGCGTCGGCCGTTTCAAGTTCAACATCAAGCTCGATCTCGATTCGCCGGTCACGCAGAAGACGATGACGCCGGACGACTTCTACGTCGTCATCAACTACCTGCTGCGTCTGCGTAAGGACGTCGGCCGCGTCGACGACATCGACAACCTTGGCAACCGCCGCGTTCGCGCGGTCGGTGAGTTGCTCGAGAACCAGTTCCGCATCGGTCTCGTGCGCATGGAGCGCGCCATCAAGGAGAAGATGTCGGTGCATCAGGACATCGACTCCGCGATGCCGCACGACCTCATCAACTCCAAGCCGGTCATTGCCGCGATCAAGGAGTTCTTCGGTTCGTCGCAGCTGTCGCAGTTCATGGACCAGACGAATCCGCTCTCCGAGGTCACGCACAAGCGCCGTCTGTCGGCCCTGGGACCGGGTGGTTTGTCTCGTGAGCGCGCGGGCTTCGAAGTCCGCGACGTTCATCCGACCCACTACGGCCGCATCTGCCCGATCGAGACGCCGGAAGGTCCGAACATCGGTCTCATCTCGTCGCTCGCGTGCTACGCCCGCATCAACGAGTACGGCTTCATCGAGTCGCCGTACAAGAAGGTGCAGGACGGCCGCGTTCTCGATCACTACCGCATCGTGAAGGTCGGCGACGCGAGCTTCCAGCTCGGCCAGGTCGTCGAGAAGCGCGATCTGCAGAAAGAGAACAGCCGCATCGCCAAGGAAAACGCCGCCAACGCCGGCGCGAAGAAGAAGAACCTGCTGCAGGCCGCCGAGGCCGAGCCGTATGCGTTCTATCTCTCCGCGTGGGACGAAGAGCGTTACACGATCGCGCAGGCGAACGTGATGCTCGACGACGACGGCAACCTCGTGCATGACCGCGTCATCGCGCGTCAGTCGGGCGACTTCGTCTCGATCGAAAAAGAGAAGGTCGACTTCATCGACGTTTCTCCGAAGCAGCTCGTCTCCGTCGCCGCTTCGCTCGTTCCGTTCCTCGAGAACGACGACGCGAACCGTGCACTGATGGGCGCGAACATGCAGCGTCAGTCCGTTCCTCTGCTCCGCACCGAGTCGCCGCTCGTCGGCACCGGCATGGAGAACGTGGTCGCCAAAGACTCCGGCGCGGTCGTGCAGTGCAAGCGCGGCGGTGTGGTCGATCTCGTCGACTCGAACCGCATCATCGTTCGCGTCGAAGCGGAAGATCAGGAGACCGGTGAAACGCGCGAGTTCGGCGCGGACATCTACCAGCTCATCAAGTTCAAGCGTTCCAACCAGAACACCTGCATCGCGCAGAAGCCGGTCGTTCGCGAAGGCCAGCGCGTCCGCAAGGGCCAGGTTCTCGCCGACGGTCCCTGCACCGATGCCGGTGAGCTCGCCCTCGGCCGCAACGTGCTCGTCGCGTTCATGCCGTGGCGCGGCAACAACTTCGAGGACGCGATTCTCGTGTCCGAGAAGCTCGTCAAAGAGGATTACTACACCTCGATTCACATCGAAGAGTTCGAGATCGAAGCGCGCGACACCAAGCTCGGTCCCGAGGAAATCACGCGCGACATCCCGAACGTCAGCGAGTCTGCACTGCGCGATCTCGACGAGAGCGGCATCATCCGCATCGGCGCGACCGTCAAGCAGGGCGACATCCTCGTCGGCAAAGTCACGCCGAAAGGCGAGACCCAGCTCACTCCCGAAGAGAAGCTGCTCCGCGCGATCTTCGGTGAGAAGGCCGGCGACGTCCGCGACGCATCGCTCAAGACGCCTCCGGGCATCGAAGGCACCGTCGTCGACGTCAAGATCTTCTCGCGCAAGGGTGTCGACAAAGACATGCGCGCGAAGTCGATCGAAGAGGGCGAGATCGAGCGGATGAACCGCAACATCCAGGACGAGATCCGCATCATCACCGATGCGCGCAACAAGAAGATCTCGGACGTCCTCGGCGACAAGAAGCTGCAGCGCGACGTGGTCGACTTCAAGACCGGCGATGTGCTCGTCCGCAAGGGCGAAGCCGCCGATCGCGACGTCGTCAATCGTCTGTCGCGCCGCGAGTTGCTCGCGCTGCCGGTCGACGAAGAAGCGCGCGAGACCGTGCGCATGTTCGTCGAGCGCGCCGAGAACCGCATCCGCGTGCTGGAGCAGAAGGCCGAAGAGCGCCGTGAAGACCTGCAGAAGGGTGACGAGCTTCCCCCGGGCGTCATCAAGATGATCAAGGTCTACGTCGCCATGAAGCGCAAGCTCAGCGTCGGCGACAAGATGGCCGGCCGCCACGGCAACAAGGGTGTCATCTCGCGCATCCTGCCCGAGGAAGACATGCCGTACATGCCGGACGGCACGCCGATGGAGATCGTGCTCAACCCGCTCGGCGTTCCGTCGCGTATGAACGTCGGACAGATTCTCGAAACGCACCTCGGCTGGGCCGCACGCTCACTCGGGCTGCACTTCTCGACGCCCGTCTTCGACGGTGCGACCGAGAGCGAGATCAAAGCGCAGCTGCGCGCCGCGGCCTTGCCCGAAGACGGCAAGACCGATCTCTTCGACGGCATGACCGGTGAGAAATTCGAGCAGAAAGTCTGCGTCGGATACATCTACATGCTCAAGCTGTCGCACCTGGTCGACGACAAGATTCACGCGCGTTCGATTGGACCCTATTCACTCATCACGCAGCAGCCCCTTGGTGGTAAGGCGCAGTTCGGCGGTCAGCGTTTCGGAGAGATGGAAGTCTGGGCTCTCGAAGCGTATGGCGCCGCGTACACGCTGCAGGAGTTGCTCACCGTCAAATCGGACGACGTCGAAGGACGTTCGAAGATCTACGAAGCCATCGTCAAGGGCGAGGTTCCGGACGACCCGGGTCTGCCGGAATCGTTCAACGTGCTCGTCCGCGAGCTGCAGTCGCTCTGCCTGGATGTCGAGTTGCTGAAGGAGTAGGTGCAATGGGACGCAGAGTCACGAGCCTCTCACGCATGCCCAACGCCGACTGCCGTGCCTGTCACGGCCTCGGCTCCATTCATATGACCGTGCATTTCTACAACGGCGATACCGACTGGGAAGCGCCGTGCTGGGAGTGCTTCGGCAATGACGTGAAGCTGCAGTTCCCGCATCCGAAGACCACCGACAACTGACAACCGACAACTGACAACCCGTAAAGGGGAGGCGCAAATTGGAAAGCTTCAACGCACTGTTTCAGCCGGCCAAGCCCCAGGCGATCAACGATTTCAATGCGATCAAGATCAGCCTCGCGAGCCCGGAAAAGATCCGGTCGTGGTCGTACGGCGAAGTCACCAAGCCGGAAACGATCAACTACCGTACCTTCAAACCGGAACGTGATGGTCTGTTCTGCGCGAAGATCTTCGGTCCGATCACAGACTGGGAATGCTTGTGCGGTAAGTACAAGCGCATGAAGCACCGCGGTGTCATCTGCGACAAATGCGGTGTGGAAGTCACGAAATCAAAAGTCCGCCGTGAGCGCATGGGCCACATCGAGCTCGCGTCGCCGGTCTCGCACGTCTGGTTCTTCAAGGGCCTGCCGTCGCGTATCGGCCACCTGCTCGACATCAGCCTGCGCGACCTCGAGCGCATTCTGTACTTCGAGTCGTACGTCGTCATCGATCCGGGCGATCTGAGCGGCGTCATCAACGAAAAGGAACTGCTTCCTGAAGAGCGGTACCGCGAGCTCCGTTCGCAGTACGGCGACGTCTTCGTTGCGAAGATGGGCGCCGAGGCGATCAAGGAGCTGCTGCGCCGCGTCAACGTGGAAGAGCTCAGCGACGAGCTGCGCCTGATCATGCGCACCGAGACGTCGCAGATCAAAAAGCTGAAGGCCGCCAAGCGACTGAAAGTCGTCGACGCCTTCCGCAAGTCGGGCCATCGTCCGGACTGGATGATTCTCGATGTGATTCCGGTCATTCCGCCGGAGCTGCGCCCGCTCGTTCCTCTCGACGGCGGCCGCTTCGCGACGTCCGATCTCAACGATCTCTATCGCCGCGTCATCAACCGCAACAACCGTCTCAAGAAGCTGCTCGAGCTCCGCGCGCCCGACGTCATCGTGCGCAACGAGAAGCGCATGCTTCAGGAAGCGGTCGACGCGCTCTTCGACAACGGCCGCCGCGGCCGCGTGCTCAAGGGCTCGAACAATCGCCCGCTCAAGTCGCTCTCCGATACGCTCAAGGGCAAGCAGGGACGTTTCCGTCAGAACCTGCTCGGCAAGCGCGTCGACTACTCGGGCCGCTCGGTCATCGTCGTCGGTCCGGAGCTCCGTCTGCACCAGTGCGGTCTTCCGAAGAAGATGGCGCTCGAGCTCTTCAAACCGTTCATCTACCACAAGCTCGAACAGCAGGGCCTCGTCGGCACCATCAAGGCCGCCAAGGAGCTCGTCGAGCTGCAGACCAACGAAGTGTGGGACGCGCTCGAAAGCGTCATCAAAGAGCATCCCGTTCTTCTGAACCGCGCACCGACGCTCCACCGCCTCGGCATTCAGGCTTTCGAGCCGGTGCTCGTCGAAGGCAAAGCCATCAAGATCCACCCGCTCGTCTGCACGGCCTTCAACGCCGACTTCGACGGTGACCAGATGGCCGTGCACGTGCCGCTGTCGCCGAAAGCCCAGGTCGAGTCGCAGGTCCTCATGCTTGCGTCGAACAACATCCTCTCGCCGGCGCACGGCAAGCCGCTCGCGGTTCCGTCGCAGGACCTCGTGCTCGGTTGCTACTACCTCACGAAGGCCAAGCCGAACGCGAAAGGTGCGGGCAAGACCTTCGGTTCATTCGACGAAGTGATGATCGCCCTGCAGTCGGCGGAAGTTGAATTGCTCACCCCGATCCGCGTTCGGGTCAGCGGCCGCTTCATGGATCTGACCAAGCAGTTCAACGATCAGGACGTCGTGCACGCCGAGATCGAAGAGATCGAGAAGAAGCTCGTCGAATCGACCGTCGGCCGCGTCATCTTCAACATGCACCTTCCGAAGGAGATCCCGTTCATCAACGGTCTTCTCAAGAAGAAGGGCCTGCAGGAGCTCGTCAACTACTGCTTCATCAACTACGGCAACGCCAAGACCGTGGAGATGCTCGATGGCCTCAAAGACCTCGGCTTCCTCTACGCGACGAAGGCCGGTGTTTCGATCGGCGTCGACGACATGGTCATCCCGTCGCGCAAGGTGGAGATCGTCGAGAACGCCCGTAAGGCCGTCCTCGAGGTCGAGCGCCAGCGCCTCGACGGTGCCATCACGCACGGCGAGCGCCACAACAAGATCATCGACATCTGGCACCGCGCGACCGAAAACGTCTCGGACGAAATGTTCTCCGAGATGAAGCGCGTGGAAGCGCAGAAGGGCGAGTTCAACCCCATCTTCATGATGGCCGACTCGGGCGCCCGTGGTTCGAAAGAACAGGTTCGCCAGCTCGCCGGGATGCGCGGTCTCATGTCCAAGCCGTCCGGCGAAGTCATCGAGACGCCGATCACCGCGAACTTCCGCGAAGGTCTCTCGGTGCTTCAGTACTTCATCTCCACGCACGGTGCGCGTAAAGGTCTCGCCGATACCGCACTGAAGACCGCCGACTCCGGGTACCTCACGCGCCGTCTCGTCGACGTCGCGCAGGACGTCATCATCACCGAAGAGGATTGCCAGACGTTCGACGGCATCGTCGTCACTCCGATCATGGAAGGCGGCGACATCCTCGAGCCGCTGCGCGACCGCATCGTCGGCCGCGTTGCGCAGGAAGACGTCTACGACCCGATCACCGGCGATCAGCTCGTGGCGCAGAACGAAGAGCTCACCGACGAACTGGCCAACAACATCCAGGAAGCCGGCATCGAGCAGGTCAAGATCCGTTCGGTGCTCACGTGCGAAACGCGTCGCGGTGTGTGCCGCCGTTGCTACGGACGCAACCTCGCGAGCGGCAAGCTTGTCGAGATCGGCGAGGCCGTCGGTGTCATCGCGGCGGAGTCGATCGGCGAGCCGGGCACGCAGCTCACGATGCGTACGTTCCACGTCGGTGGTACCGCGTCGCGCGTGTCCGAGCAGTCGAAGCACGAAGCGACGTCGCCTGGTCGCGTCTCGCTCGTGAACGTCACCACGGTCACGAACAAGAACGGCGAGGAAGTCGTCATCAACCGTAACGGCAAGCTCCTCATCATGGAGGACATCCCGACCAAGAAGTCGAAGAAGGCCGGACCTGCCGATGAGGCAGCCGGTGCCCGTGAGAAGGAGCGTTACGCGCTCGTCTACGGTTCGACGCTCAAGGTCGTCGACGGCCAGCATGTCGATGCCGGACAGCAGCTCGTCGAGTGGGATCCGTTCACCAGCGCCGTGCTCACCGAGCTCGGCGGCAAGGTTCAGTTCAAGGACATCGTCGAAGGCGAAAACGTCCGCGAAGAGACCGACAAAGTCACCGGTCTCACGCAGATGGTCATCGTCGAATCGGCGACGGCCGAGAAGCGCACGCCGACCCTCATCATCAAGGCCGGCAAGGGCGAGGAGCGCAAGTACCTGCTCCCGACCGGCGCACACGTCATGGTTCACAACGGTCAGGATGTTCACCCGGGCGACGTGCTCGCGAAGATTCCCCGCGCGACCACGAAGACCAAGGACATCACCGGCGGTCTGCCGCGCGTCGTCGAGCTTTTCGAAGCCCGTCACCCGCGCGACAAGGCTGTCATCACCGAGGTCGACGGCACGGTGCATCACGGTGCCATCGTCAAGGGCATGCGTCGCATCATCGTCGAGACCGACGAGGGCACGCGCCACGAGTACAGTGTTCCGCGTTCGGTGCACGTCAACGTGCAGGAAGGCGAGCGCGTGCGCGCCGGCGACCCGCTCATCGACGGTCCGATCGATCCGCACGACGTGCTCGCGGTGCTCGGTATCAAGGAACTGCAGCGCTACCTCGTGGACAAAATCCAGGAGGTCTATCGCTCGCAGTCCGTCGCCATCAACGACAAGCACATCGAGACCATCTGCCGTCAGATGCTCCGCTCGGTGCGCGTGACGCGTGTCGGCGATACCGACTTCCTCGTCGACGAGCAGGCCGATCGTTTCCGCTTCATGGAAGAGAACGAGAAGGTCATGGCCCGTGGCGGCGAGCCGGCGGACGGAGTTCCCCTCCTCCTCGGCATCACCAAAGCCTCGCTCTCGACCGAGTCGTTCATCTCGGCAGCGTCGTTCCAGGAAACCACGCGCGTTCTCACGGAAGCCGCCATCGCCGGCCGTGTCGACTACCTGCGCGGTCTCAAGGAAAACGTCATCGTCGGCCGCCTCATCCCGGCCGGCACCGGCATGCCGACCTACCGCGACGTCTACCTCGAAAAGGACGAAGCCCCGCCGCAGCCTTCTCTCGAAGAGCTCCTGCAGCGCGAGTCCGAAGACGAGGATGCCCTCTCGCTGGCGGATTTCGACGACGAGCAGTAATTACGATTCATTCGCTGTGCATTGCTTCGGGCGGCCTGACGGCCGCCCGAAGTGTTTATGTCGCGTTCCATCTACTCACAGTAGAAAACTTGCATTGAGCGAACGTCCGAGGGACGCTGCGGCGCATGGACGCGAAGCCGAGACTGATGGTTCAGGTCCACCATGCGCTGCGTGCGCGGCATTACAGCCCGCGCACGGAAGAAGCGTACGTGATGTGGATCAAACGCTTCATCTTCTTCCACAATAAAAAGCATCCCGGCGCAATGGGCGGCGACGAAGTGAACGCTTTCCTGACGCACCTCGCCACAGAAGAAAGGGTCAGTGCCTCGACCCAGAATCAGGCGCTTGGCGCATTGTTGTTCTTGTATCGCTACGTGCTCGATGCGCCGCTGCCCTGGCTTCATGAGGTCATCCGCGCCTCGAGGCCTGTTCGTCTGCCTGTAGTGATGACGCCGGAAGAAGTGCGCCTGATTCTCAGTCAGTTATCGGGGCCTGCCCACATTGTGGCGATGCTTCTCTATGGCGCCGGGATGCGGCTGATGGAAGCGCTCACGCTGCGGATCAAGGACGTCGATTTCGAGCGCGGCCAGATTCACATTCGCGATCCGAAAGGCCGCCGGGATCGCCACACGATGCTGCCACAGGCGGTGGTTCCTCTCCTGCGCCATCATCTCGAGCTCGTCAAAGCCACGCACCAGGAAGACCTCCACGACGGATTCGGCGCCGTCTGGATGCCGGAAGCGATCGAACGCAAGATCCCCAGTGCCGCGCGCGCCTGGCAATGGCAATGGGTCTTCCCGGCCCGCACGCGCTACAAGGAACCCTCCGGCCTCGAACGCCGTCACCACCTCCACGAGTCGGTCCTGCAGCGTGCCGTCAAGCGAGCCACCCTCGAAACCGGGATGGCCAAGCGCATCAGCTGCCATTCCTTCCGCCACTCCTTCGCCACCCACCTCCTCGAACGCGGCCAAGACATCCGCACCGTCCAGGAACTCCTGGGCCACCGCGACGTCAGCACCACCATGATCTACACTCACGTCCTCCGCCTGGGCCCCCGCGGCGTAAGAAGCCCCCTCGACGCGATGTAACTTCCGATTTATCCCGCAGGCGACGGCCCCCTGATTACGCGACTAAGCACGGTTCGGCTATTTCGCCAGCAACGCAGTCACATTTCGGATATGCGGTTGTCCCGGTGCGTGTGTTGGTAGGGGCGGGAGGGGCTTTATGCGAGAAGGGTTGGAGTCTGGTGGGGTGGGAGGGAGGGGGTGGGGGCGGAGCATAGCGTGTGTGTCTCGGATATGGAGACTGGGCTACATGGTAGTTAGGCCGGCGAATTACGTTCACCGTGACGGCACGCTTTCTATGAGGCTCCGCGCACCTGCGCGTCGCGAAAGGTGCCGCGTCAGCACGGATCGCCGGGCTCATAATCCCCTGGCTCATAGTCGCCCGGGTCGTAATCTCCAGGGTCGTAATCCGGAGGATCGTAGTCGGGAGGGTCGTAGTCGGGCGGATCATAGTCGTAATCGGCGTTCGCCCAAGCTTCCTGCTGTGCCTCGTACGCAGCTTCCCACCGCTCCTGTAACGACTCCCGAATCCATTCCGGCGCTGCCGAGAGCACCGGCAAGATGCGGTCCATGATCGCTGCGAACACGAAGAGATCGAACTCGAAGCCGCGCTCTAAACTCGGGCTTCTTCCGTCGGTTTTGATCGAGTAGCGGAAGGTGTACGAGCCCCGGTCTACAGCATCGAACTCGCGCACGATGGCCTCGAAGTCCTTCTTCGTTTTCAACTCGTCGATGCCAAAGTCCCATACGCCTGCATCATCGGCGCCCATCACGCCGAAGACCCGCACCATCTCCTCGAACAGCGGAGTGAGATCGTGCTTCATGATCTTCTGCAGAGGCATCGGCTCTTCACCTTCTTCACGGAGAGCCACCGCGCCGGCGAAAACGATCGCCTTCAGATTCAGCTCGAACGCCTGCCGGTACAGGAAGACGATGGGATAGGCCTCGAACTCGTCACCGCCGCGGAGACCGCGACGTTGCGCCGCAAGAGTCTCTACGCGATCACGGGCGACCTTCTGATACGTTTCCGCGATCCATTCCAGATCCTTGATCGGGTCGTTGCTCCAGTTCAGCATCACCCGGCCAGGGCTTCGCCACCCATGCTGGGGAAGCCGGAAGAGGACTCGTTTCTTCGGCATCGTCATCTACCTCGCGCGTTGCGCACTCACGTTCCGCGAACGCCTCGAATTCGTGAACGCGCCATTATGAGTCCGATGAGTCGAGCACGCCTCTTCATAAAGCGGCAATAGAAGTGGCGTGGTGCGCGGCCTAACTAGAAACTGAAGCTGGCAGCGCCCGGCTTCGGACCGGCGCTGAAGCGCCTCGGCCGACCCACAAGCGCCGGGGCGTCATGGCGCTTGCAAATCGCTCATCGGCGACGTCGCGCCACACGCGGCAAGCACCATGCCGCGCGCGACTTCGTCGCGCGGCCCTGGCGCTGCAGCTTAGTTTCAGCTCCGTTAGGCGCGCGCAAATACCGATCTTCGAAATTGCAATGGAGAGGGACCGCTGTGCCCATTTCACGAACGGTTGGAATGTCCGCTATTTCGCTGGAGATCAGCACGACGGTTTGGTTCCTGAGGGCCTTGCAGGCCCGCAGGTGTCGAAACAGCAGCTGAGGGGCCGGATTCCTGTACTTACAAGGCCGCCGATACGGTAAGCTCGATGAGTAATGGGGCTTAGATTGCAACTGTTTGTCGTTCTCGCTCTGCTGTTGACGTGTATCGCCAGAGCGCAGAGCGTGACGGATTGC
>DATAJY010000014.1:0-328751 GCA_036261885.1 Thermoanaerobaculia bacterium
GTCCAGCGCCAGCAATGCCATCTCTTCTCTCTGCTCCACGATCGTTCTCTCCAGCATCGGCATCTGGAAAGCATCAACCCAAGCATCTCTGGAAAGCATCAACCCAAGCTGAACCCCGACTCCCGACAACCGACTCCCGACAACCGACTCCCGACAACCGACTCAAAGGGCTGCTACCGTCAGCCCTCCGGAAAACAAAAAGCCGGCGTGGGATACGCCGGCTTTTTGGGGTACTGCTGTCGGTGGTTGCTATTCGAGTACGACGAGGACGACGCGGCGGTTCGCGGAGCGGCCGGCCTTCGATTTGTTCGATTCGACCGGGAGCGTGTCGCCATACGAGATGGTCGACATCCGCGCCAGTGCGAGCTTGTGCTCGCGGGAGAGGTAGCGGCGTACGGCGTCGGCGCGGCGCTGGCCGAGCTCTTCGTTGTAGCGCTCGCCGCCGCTGTCGTCGGTGTGGCCCTGGATCTCGATGAAGTACTGCGAGTCGATCGCTTTCACGCGCGTGGCGAATTCATCGAGCGCGGTCTTTGCGTTCTGGTCGAGCTCGTACGAGTCGAGCTTGAACTTCACGCGGTCTTCGGAGAACGACTGCTCGAAGACGACCTTGCCCTTCGCGAGCACGCCTGCTTCCTGCGCGCGCTGCAGAGCTTCCTGCGCGGACTGGCTGAGCTGCTCGAGCTTCTGATCCGTCTGCTGCTGTTTCTGCTGCAGGTCTTCGACCTGCCCGGCCACTGATTCGATTTTCTGGTTCGTCGATGCCTGGGAAGCGGCGATCTTCTCGTCGACCGACTTCGAGGTCGCACATGCCGAGAGGGCAGCGGCGGCGGTAAGCGCCGTCAGAACCTTGGTGAACTTCTTCATCAACTCTTCTTCCTTTCGTTGCGCTTGCTCCCGCGCGACGCGCTCAGCACCGGCGGTTCCGTTCCGCGGTAGCCGGCCCGAACACGAACAGTGCGCGCACGCCCTGCGAGCTCAAGCGAAATGCGGCGGTACTTTACAGCACCCTTGCCTGTAGGCGGAAAGCCAATCAAATATTGCGCCCGAAGCACACTGGCGATCCCATCTATCGCATTCGCAAGGGTTTGCGGGTGATTGCCCACGAAGAGTTTGCCCCCCGTGGCCGAGGCCAGCTCTTCCAGAAGGTCGATGTCGGACATCTCTTCGCTGATCGCCGCGACCCGGTTTTTGCCCACTTCGCCGGGCTCGCGCAGACCGAAGGCGTAGATCGGAATCGAGACGCCGGCGAGCTGCGCTTCGATCTCGTCGTGCGTCATGAGCGACGCGTTGTCGATGCCGTCGCTGAGCAGGATGATCGCGCGCGTCGGGTTGCGCCCCAGCTCGCTGCGCTCCGGCATCTCGGCCAGCGCATCGAAGAACGCGGTCTTCCCCCACGGTTTGACGACGTCGACTGCACGGCGGATCGCGGCCGGATTTTCGGTGAACGGCACCATCTCGTTCGCGTTGCCTTTGCTGTCGAACACGTACAGCGCGAAGTCATCGCCTTCGCGGCGCCGGGCCGTCAGCGCATCGATCACCGCTTTGGCCGCCTCCATCTTGCCGGCCAGAGCCATCGAGCCGGAGCCGTCGAGCAGGATCGTCCACGACACCGGCGCGTTCATCGACAGCTCGAACATGTCGGTCTTCACCTGCGAGCCGTCGACGAGCAGCTTCACTTCCTTCTCGCGCAGATCGGTGATCGGCACACCCTTCCGGCTGAGGACGGTGAACGGCACCATCACGTAATTCACCGCCACCTGCTCGGTGTAATCCTGAGCGGCGACCGTGGTCGTGGCGAGCAGAAGCAGGGCAGCGAGTGTGCGACGCATCGGGGGAGAGAACAGGGCCCGTTCGGTGGTCGTTCCCGGAATGGTGGTGACGGGAAACCGCGCCGATGCGCGACGAGCGCTTCGACGAACTAGTAGCGCTTCATCGGAATGAATTCTTCGTCTTCCTGATGCTTGCGTTCCCACTGCAGGAACTCGTAGTAGCCGCAGCGCGGTTTGTCGGGGTACTCGTGGCAGACGCCGGGGCGGGCGTCGTAGACGCTGCAGCGTCGCGTCTTCAGATCGATGAACATGCAGATCGAGCCGTAGATCTTGTCCTTCTGATGACGAAGAACCTGCTCTCCCTCGACCTCTTTCGTGAAGCGCTTTTTGGCCGTTTCCGGATCGATGCCGAAGTGCTTCGCCAGCCGCGTGACGTCGCGCTTCGTGACGTGAATGCGGTCGTAGCTGCAGCAGTACGCGGGGCACTTCAGACAGTCGTAGGCAGGCTTGCGCGCGACGATATTCTCGATGGCCATGAGGTTCATCCAGTGTAACCCGGAGTCGATGGCACCGCGCTGGCTTTGTCCCTTCGCGACGAGGAACGCAAAAAGGAGAGCGCGCAGTAAGATCGCGCACATATGGATCACGCCGTCGCGCTGGTGCAGGCGTACTTACAACTCAACGGTTACTTCACCTCGGCGGAATACCCGATCATCGCGGGCACGGCCCGCAACGGCTTCCGCACCATCACCGACATCGACATCCTCGCGTTCCGCTTTCCCACCGGCGAGCCGCTCGCGCACAACGCGAAGAACAAGACCTCGCCGAAGGGGCTCGACGTCAGCACGCTCGATCGCGGGCTGGCCGTCCCGACCGGGCAGATCGACATGATCATCGGCGAGGTGAAGGAAGGGCGCGTCGGCATCAACACCGGCATCCGCGATCCCGACGTGCTGCGCACGGTGATCAATCGCTTCGGCCAGGTGGCCGATCCCGACAAGGTCGTCGAAGAGCTGCTGCACAGCGGCACCGCGCACATCCCTCCCGCCTACTCGGTGCGTCTCATCGCATTCGGCTCGTTCCCGCCCGGCTCCGCGGTTCCTCCGTGCCGCATCATTTCCCTCGGTCACGTGCTGCAATTCCTGCAGGCCTACGTGCGGAAACACTGGGCGATGCTGCGTCACCTGCAGTTCAAGGATCCGGCGTTCGGATTTCTGATGACGCTGGAGAAAGCGCGGCGCGGCGGTGCGGGACGTCGCGGCGAAGAAGGGGTCGAAGTGGTGCCGCCGAATGTGGCGCCGCGCGAAGTGCACGCGAAACCGCTGCAGCCGCACACGAAGTTCGGGAGAAGACGATGAGTGTTTCGCGACGTGATTTCGCGCTGCTGGCGTTGACCGCGGCCGCGGTGCCGGCACTCGGTGAGACCGCCGGGACGGCAGCATCGAATCCGGAGGCGGAGGCGCGCATCGCGATGATCCTCGGCAAGTACGGATCGCGTTTCACCGAGGAGCAGAAGGCCGACATCCGCCGGCTCATCACCGGCGCGCAGGAAGCGCTCGAAGCGTTGCGCGCCTATCCGCTCGACAATGCGATCGAGCCGGCCACGCTGTTTCGCGCGGTTCGCAATCCGGCCCGTCCGAAGAAGGTGGGGACGCATTGAACGCGGAGGTGCTCGATCTCACCGTCGGCGAACTGGCCGAGCGCATCCGCACGCGCAGGCTCTCGCCGCTCGAGCTCACCGAGGGGTATCTCGAACGGAGTGCGGACCGCGGCGCGCGGCTGAATGCGTATGCGACGCTCACCCGCGACCGCGCGCTGCGGGAGGCGCAGAAGGCCGACAGCGAGATCAAAGCCGGGAAATATCGGGGCCCGTTGCATGGGATCCCATACGCCGCGAAGGATCTCCTCGCGGCGGAAGGCTATCCCACGACGTGGGGCGCGCGGCCGTTCGCGAATCAGAAGTTCGACCGCGACGCGCACGTCATCCGGCGGCTGAACGAGGCCGGAGCCATCCTCATCGGCAAGGCGGCGATGATCGAGCTCGCCGGCGGGATGGGGTATCGCTACGGAACGGCCTCGCTCACCGGCGGCGCGAAGAATCCGTGGAACGAGACCTGCTGGACGTGCGGCTCGTCGAGCGGCTCCGGCGCGATCGTCGCGGCCGGACTGGCGGCCTTCGCGATCGGCAGCGAGACGTGGGGCTCGATCCTCTGTCCATCCGCGTACTGCGGCGTGTCGGGATTGCGCCCGACCTTCGGCCGCGTCGGTCGCGGCGGCGCGATGGCGCTTTCGTATTCGATGGACAAGATCGGTCCGATGGCGCGCAGCGCGGACGACTGCGGCTGGATTCTGGCGACGCTCGCCGGTCACGATCGCGAGGATCGCCATTCGCTCCCGGATGAGGAAGCGCGTTTCGGCTACGTGCGCGAGCCGCGCAAACTGCGCATCGGCCGCGTGACGAACGCATGGGCGTCGATGCAGCCGGACGTCGAAGCTGCTACGAACGTAGCATTCGCCACGCTGCAGAACGCCGGCGCGACGATCGTCGACGTGAAGTTGCCGGAAGGGCCGTGGGAAATGGCCGCGGGCGTGACCATTCAGGTGGAGTGCGCGACGGCGTTCGATGCGCTGATCGAGACCGGCCGCGTGAGCGAGCTCGATGATCCCGGCTCGCGCATCGGCGGCTACATCAACCGCACTCTGAGCGGCGCCGACTACGTTCGCGCGCAACGCCTGCGCACGCTGCTGCAGCGATTGATGGACCGGATGTTCGACGACGTCGACGTGCTCGCCACCGCGTCACTGCCCGTGGCCGCAACACCGATGGAGGCGAACCTCGAAACCGACCTCGCCTTCTCCGACCCACTCGGCGGCATCGGCAACTTCTGCGGCCTGCCGGGCATGAGCGTCCCGTCCGGTTTCACCTCGAAGAACCTGCCGGTGGGGATCCAGTTCGTCGGCCGCGCGTTCGACGAGAACGCAGTCCTGGCCGCAGGAAGGTTGTTCCAGACCAACACGGAGTGGCATCGGAAACGACCGGTGTCCGCGCCGGCGTGACGCCGGCGGCCCGGCCGGTTTGAAAACCGGCGCTCCTCTTTTCACGCTTCTCATCGCACCGCCTACTCGAGAAATCGAGAGGAGCGCCGGCTTCCAAGCCGGCCGGGCCGCCGGCGTCGCGCCGGCCTAAACCACCCGGTTGCGTCCCAGCCGTTTTGCTTCGTACAGCGCTTCGTCCGCGCAGCGGACGAGTTGCTCGATGGCGGTGTCGCGGGTTGGGATCATCGTGGCGACGCCGATGCTCACGGTGACGGCGCCGTCGCGGGCGATGCGTTCGCACAGGGATGCGGCGATGAAACGGGCGCGGGCTTCGTCGGTCTCCGGCAGCAGGATCACGAACTCTTCGCCGCCGTAGCGCGCGACGATGTCGGTGGCGCGTTGCAGCGATTCGCGCAGTGTCTGCGCGACGGTCCGGAGGCAGTCGTCTCCCGCCTGATGGCCGGCGGAGTCGTTGAACGTCTTGAAGTGATCGATGTCGAGCAGCAGCAGCGACAACGGGTTGCCGTTGCGCACCGCGCGCCGCCACTCGAGCGCGACGGTCTCATCGAAATGGCGGCGGTTCGCGACGCCGGTCAAGCCGTCCTGCGTGGAGATGTGATGCAGCGTTTCGATCGCTTTGGCGAGGTGCTCGTTCGCTTCCTCGAGTGCTTTCGTCTTGAGCTCGAGCTGGCGTGAGGTCTCGACGAGCTGCGCGTACTGGTGCGCGTTCGCAATTGCGCCGGCGCACTGATCGGCCACGGTGGTGAGCAGTTGCAGCTGGCCGTTGAATGCGCCGAGTTGCGTGCTTTCGAGATTCAGGACGGCGACGGTGCGTCCGCGATGGCGAACCGGAACGCAGAGCTCCGACAAGGTGCCGGGCATGGTCTCGACGTAGTTCGGATAGAGGCGAACGTCGTCGAGAAGCATCGGTTCCGCGGTGGCCGCGACTTCACCGACGACGCCCGTGCCGAGGCTGCGCATGTAGCCGGCGTGGACCACCGTCGGCTGGCTGGCCGTCACCGCTTCACAGACGAAGTGATCGCCTTCGATCGTCACCAGCGCGATGAGCTCCCAGCCGAACTTGCGCGCCAGCAGATCGGTGATGCGCTGCAGCATCGGACGGAGCTCGAGATCGAGAGTGGCGATGCGCGCCACCTCGTTGAGCAGCTCGAGCACGTCCGTGCGTGGGGCCTCTCCGTGTGGCGGTGCCACCTGGAGCCGGCCCGGAACTCTGACATCCATGGATGCGCGCAGTTTACTCCGCGATCTTCACTTCCACGCGCTGCCCCAGCTTCAGCGGAGTCTCTTCGGCAAACGCGACCTTCACCAGCAGTACGCGCGTGTCGATCGGTTTGGATGGGTCCTGCGGCTTCAAACGGCGATTCACGACCGAGTCGGGGATCTCTTCGATCGTCCCTTTCCATCCGCGCGGAAAGCCTTCCGCCTCGACGAGGACGGTCGCGCCGAGCTTGATGCGCGCGGCATCGAATTCGTCCACTTCCGCTTCGACGCGCGTGCGCGTGAGATCGGCGATCGTGACGAGCTCCGCGCCGCTGCTGATCGTTTCGCCCGGCTCGACGTGACGTGCGATGACCACGCCATCCATCGGCGCCTTGATGAGCGTCTTGTCGACCAGCGCGTCGAGTCGGTTCACTTCGGCGGTAGCGGAGCCGAGGCGCGCGCGGGCGGAATCGAGATCGCGCTGCGCCTTCTCCCAATCCTGCTTCGAGCCGACATCCTCGCGAAACAGATGCTGCGCGCGTGCGACCTCGGCTTCATACAAACGAATGTCGGCCTGCGCCTCGCCGACCCGTGCGCGTGCGACGGCGAGGGCCGCGCGCGTGTCATCGGCGCGGATGACGGCGATGGTCTGTCCCTTCTGCACGTGCTGCTTTTCTTCGACGGCGAGCCGTTCGATCGTGCCGGCGACGTCGCTGCCGATCGTCACTTCCGCGCCGGGATACGACGCGACGCGTCCTTCTGCGACCACGCGCGGTTTTTCGGCGATGGCCGACGTTTTCGCCGGAGGCGTTTTCGTGCGGGTCGCGCTCACCTGCGCGACGGTGGCGATGAGGATCAGCAATCCGAGAGCGGGATAAAGAATGCGGTTCATACGAGTGCTCCGTCCTGAATCTTCACGACGCGGTCTGCGATCGTGCGTACTTTGGGGTCGTGGGTGACGATGACCAGCGCGCGGTTTTCCTTCTTCGCGAGCGCGCGGAACATGTCCAGAACCTGCGTGCCGACCTGCGAATCGAGATTGGCGGTCGGTTCATCGGCGAGCAGGATCGGCGCACTGCCGGCCAGCGCGCGGGCGATGGCCACACGCTGCTTCTGTCCGCCCGAAAGCTCGCGCGGGAGGAAGTGCTGGCGATCGCCGAGGCCGACCGCTTCGATGACGCGCTCCGCTTCGATCCGCGCGTCGCGTCCTTTCACTCCTTTGACATTCAGCGCGTACTCGACGTTCTCGAGCGCGCTCAGCGAAGGAAAGAGATTGAACTGCTGAAAGACGAAGCCGAGCGAGCGTTTGCGGATCTCGGCGAGCTTCGCGGCGTTCACTTCCTGGCCGTCGACGATCACGTCCCCCGCGGAGGGCGTGAGGATGCAGCCGAGGATCGAAAGAAAGGTGGTCTTGCCGGAGCCCGACGGACCTTCGAGCGAAACGATCTCGCCGCGCTCGGCCACGAAATCGATGCCCTTCAGAACCGTCACGGTTTCGCGGCCTTCCTGGAAGTGTTTCTCGACACGACGAGTGCGGAGGATGGACATGGGCAATGTCTCCTTGTTGCAGCGTTGCTGGTGAGTGAGGTCAGGTTCGGAAGACGAGGGCCGGATCGATCGTCGCCACCTTGCGGAACGAGATCACCGCGGCACTGAGACAGAGCGCGATGGCGCCGAGCAGCACGGCGATGTAGAGCTCTGTCGGGATGATCAGTTTGAGATCGATCTTCGCCATCACCGGCCGCAGCGCGAAGGCCTGCAGTGCGCCGAGTGCGAAGCCGGCGACGGCGGCGATGGTGGCCTGCTTGCCGAGGATGCGGTAGATCTCGCCGTTGCCGCCGCCGATCGCTTTCACCGTGCCGAATTCGCGGATGTGCTCCATCGTGGAGGTGTAGAGCGTCTGCGCGACGACGACGATGCCGACGAGGCAGCCGAGGAAGACGGTGATGTACATGTTCAACCCGAGGCCGGTCGAATCGATCCAGTACGAACGGGAGCGCTTCGCCCACTCGTTCGTGGTGTAGACGTCGTTGTAGGGAAGGCGGCGCTGGATTTCCGCGCGCACCGCTTCGACGTCCGCGCCCGGCGCAAGCTTCACGAGGATGTACGTCGTGTTGCCGCGCAGATCGCTTTCGTTCAGCGCCTGCGCGAGACGGTAGTCCATGAACGTGAGCGGCGTGGTGGTGAACGACTTCGCGTCGACGGTGCGGCCGATGATCTTCAGCCGGCGTCCGAGTACTTCGCGATACTCGCCGACGGCGAATGCGCCCCACCGTTTTTTCGCGGAGTCATCGAGCACCATGTACGGACCGCGACGGAGATCGCCGACGTTTCCTTCCACCAGTCCCTGCGGGAAGTTCCACGCGGCGAAATTCTCCAGCGCATACACCTCGGTGCCTTCGACCGCTCCGTTCGGCAGATTCGCGTTCATGAACCAGACGATGAGATTGTCCGCGCGCGCGACGCCCGGCACCGAGCGGACGCGCTTGATGTACGTCTCCGGAAATGCGTGTGCGAAGTCGACGTTCGGCGTGTTGTGCGACGTGACCCAGAGGTCCGCGTCTATCTGATCGATCGTCAGCGACGCGTTGCTCATCAATCCGATGAACAACCCGACCTGCACGAAGACGAGCGTGACCGCGAACGCCACACCGGAAACGGTGATGAAGAAGCGGAGCTTGTCGTGGAGAAGAGACTTCGTTGCGAGATCGACAGCCATGACATCACTCCGCTTTCACTAACCCGTTGACGATCATTTCGACCGTCGCCTTCGTCCGCTCTTCGATCGGCCGCCACGCAACCCATTCGTCCTTGCACTTCGCGATCTCGAGCGCCACCACGCCGTGAATGCCGGCCCAGATCACCTGCGCGGCGAGATCGACGTCCGCAAACCCATCGCGAAGTTTTCCCGCCGCGAGCAGCTCGCGCACGATGCCCTGCAGAAACGCGTACGCGTCTTCCTCGGGATTGCCTTTGCTCTCCAGGTTCGCCTTCGTCTCTTTCGGCGTCATGAACATGAGCCGGTAGTGGCTCGGATGATTCAGACCGAAGTCGACGTAGGCATGGCCGGCAGCGCGGAGCCGCTCGACCGGATCGGCGATCTGCGCGATCAGCGTGAAGCCGTGTGCGAACTCGCGGAAATCGCAGTCGCACAGCTCGGCGAGCAACGCTTCCTTGTCGCGGAAGTGGAAGTAGATCGCGGTCGGCGAGTACTCGATGCGATCCGCAATGCGACGCATCGTGACGGACTCGACCCCTTCGTGCGCAAACAACTCCCGCGCCGCATCGAGGATCCGGGTGCGGATTTCCTCGCGTTCACGCTCTCGACGTTCTTTCGGTCCCAAAACGACCCTCCGATACTTAACAACGTTAAGTTAGGTACCGGGAGTGGAAATGTCAAGGGAGGGGGAGGAAAGTTTTGGGTGAGAAGGCGGCGTCCGGGCGGAACGGTGGACTTCCGCGCGGGGCGAGCGATGAGTGATGAATGATGAGGTGCGACAGGTGTTGTGAGTTGGAAGCGTCAGGCGAGGTGAGAGAGCTTCGCGGTGCGAGCGATGAGTGATGAGTGATGAGGTGCGACAGTTGTTGTGAGTTGGAAGGAGTCGAGCCGGACGGCGGCCGTCGTCGCGCACGAGAGTCAACTAGCGATGCGTGTCGAACTTCATCCCATCGCTCATCGCTGGTACCGCGACAAGCCCGTCATCGCGCACGGGACTGGGCCGCGCGCACTCCCTCAGTCCGCCAACTTCTTCATCAGCTCGTTGACCTGCTCGTAGACGTTCTGCATCGCGCCATGGACCTCGACGGTGACGGGGTCGGGCATGCGTTCCTCGACGCGCATCATGTCGAGGAGCTCATCGGTGGCGAAGAGGATATCGGCGAGTTTGTCGAGCACGCGCTCGGACATCGGGAGATGGATCGCACGGATGGCGTCGAATTCAACTTCGGCTTTGTAGTTCACTCTTCTCAAGGAGTGACTTATGTCCCGAAATCCCTACCCTCAATGTTGAAGGAAATTGCACGCGGAATGGATTTGTAACAATTTTCGTGGCCGAGGCCGGTTTTCCGCGGTGCAAATCATGGTTCCATTCACCGCCATGCGCCCATTCCGCATTTTGACGGTGCTTCTGCTCGCTCTTCCGCTCGCGGCTCAGGATGCCGGCGTCCCGGCTCCCGTCCGCGCTTCGTTCGATGATTTCCGCGCCGACGCCATTCGCGCGCACACGAAATTTCTCTCCAGCGATCTCCTCGAAGGGCGTGGCCCCGGCACGCGCGGCGACGCGCTGGCCACGTCGTATGCGGCGGCGCAATTCGAGGCCATGGGTCTCCAGCCGGCCGGCGACAACGGAACGTATTTTCAGAATGTCTCGCTCCTCGGCATCACCACCGACGCCTCGAAATCGACCGTCCAGTTCACGAAAGACGGCGCCGCCGCTCTCGCGCCGCTCCAGTATCGCGACGAGTTCGTCGGCGGCAATCAGTCGCAGCAGACGAACGTCTCGATCGACAGCGAGGTCGTCTTCGTCGGACACGGGGTCGTCGCCCCCGAATACAAATGGGACGACTACAAAGGGCTCGACGCGAAAGGGAAGACGCTGATCATGCTCGTCGACGATCCGCCGGCGAACGAGAAGGAGCCCGATCTCTTCAAAGGTCGCGCGCGCACGTACTACGGGCGCTGGACGTACAAGTACGAGATCGGCACCGCGCGCGGCGCCGATGCGGTCATTCTCATCCACACCGATGCCGCGGCCGGCTACGGCTGGCAGGTGGTGCGCAACTCGTGGACCGGCGAGCAGGCGTACGTGAAGAATGCGCCGGGGCAGCATGCGCTCGCCTTCGCCGGCTGGATGAAGGAAGACGTCGCGGCGAATCTCTTCAAGACCGCGGGGCTCGATCTGGCGAAGCTCGTCGCCTCCGCGCACAACCGCAACTTCAAACCGGTGCCGCTCGGCATTCGCCTCAAGGCGAATCTCACCAGCACGATTCGTCCGTTCGAGACCGCGAACGTCGTGGCGAAGATCGAAGGCAGCGATCCGGTGTTGAAGAACGAGGCCGTGCTGTACAGCGCGCATCACGATCACATCGGCATCGGCACTCCCGATGACGACGATCCGAACGACACGATCTACAACGGTGCGATCGACAACGCCAGCGGTACCGCTTCGGTGCTCGAGATCGCGCGCGTCTGGAGCCGCGCCACTCCGCGCCCGAAACGCAGCATCCTCTTCGCGCTCGTCGCCGCCGAAGAACAGGGCCTCCTCGGCTCGGAGTATTTCGGCGAGCATCCGGTGATCCCGGCCGGAAAGATCGCCATGGGCCTGAACCTCGATGCGCTCTATCTGTTCGGAGAAACGACGAGCGTGACGATGATCGGCATCGATCGCACGTCGTTCTTCCCGGCCGCGCAACGCGTCACGAAAGCGATGAACCTCACCATCGTGCCGGACCAGGCGCCGGAGCAGGGCTCGTACTACCGCTCCGATCACTTCAGTCTCGCGAAAGTCGGCGTGCCGGCGTTCTCGATCAAGCAGGGTCTCGATCTCGTCGGCGACAGCACCGGTGCGGGCCGCGAGAAAGCGAAGGAGTATCGCGAGAAGCATTACCACCAGGCGAGCGATGAATTCGATCCGACGTGGAACTTCCAGTCGGCGGTGCAGATCGGCAGGCTCGCGTTCTGGCTCGGCTGGGAAGCCGCGAACGCCACCGATCTCCCGATGTGGCTGGAGGGGGAAGAGTTCTACGGCGTCACCGCAAAAGCGCGCGGACAGAAGTGAGCTGGCTGCAATTGCGGTGAAGGACGCGGCGCTTCGCTTGGGCGCCGCGTTTTTTGCGTTTCATGCAAACTCATGCGGCTCGTGCTGGCATCGGTAGTGCCAGCACAAGCCCGCATGAGATACGTAGTCGCTGTTCCGCTCGCTCTTCTTCTCTCGCTCCCTCTCCTGGCGCAATCGCGGTCTTTCGATCTCACCGGCAGCGTGGTGTGGGCCGATCCATCGGGGGACGGGACGTTCGACGATCTCTCCGATCCGGCCGACATCGATTTCGACGGTTCGACCGGCTGGGGTGTCGATGCCGACATCTTCTTCGGCGATCGTCTCTCGCTCGACATCGGTGCTTCGATGACGCCGCTCGAATCGAACATCACGCGGCGTCGTGCGGTCGGCGCGACCGGTGGCGACATCGACATGATTCCGATCACCGGCATCCTGCGCTGGCATCTTCTGCCGAACGCGATGATCGATCCGTACATCGGCGGTGGCGCGGCGTACGTGCTGCTCGAGGACGGCGATGACGGAATCGAAGGATTCGATCAGCTCGACTTCGATGACGACGTCGGTTTCGCGGTGAACGCGGGAGTCGGGATCAGGCTCGGGGAGCGTTTCGGTCTCAACGTCGACGCGAAGTACGTCCCGCTGGAAACGAATGCGACGGCCGTGGTCGTCGGTGGCGGAGAGACCGCCGATGGGCGCGTCGAGATCAGTCCCATCATCGTTTCGGCCGGCTTGTCATTGCGCTTTTAGCAGCAGCCATCCGCCCGCCGCGGCCCACAGGAGGAACACGAAGTTGATGGCCGTGAGCCGGCGGAAGAACCTCGCATCGCGATTCGATTCGCGCACGTAGATGCGCCAGCCGAGCAGATTCGCGAGTGAGGCGATGATCGTGCCGCAGCCGGCGGCATTGACGGCGTAGAGCAGCTCGCGCCATTCCGTGGTGAATGGCGCGAGCAGCACCGTCGCCGGCACGTTCGAGATGGCCTGCGAGAGCACGATCGCGGCGGGATAGAGACCGATCGGCAGGCGCAGCGTGAAGGCGCTCTGCAGCCAGCCGATGATCAGAAACGCGACGCAGAAGATCGGGATGATCGAGTAGTCGATCCTGAGCAGCCGTCGTCCGAGAAACTGCATTCCGGCTACCAGTGCGGCCACGGCCGCGATCCACGCCGGCAGCACGCGCGACACCTCGAGAATCACCAGCAGAAGACAGAACGCGCCGGCGAACGCGGCGCTCGCGTTGCGTGGCGGCAGTTCCACTTCATTGCGCGTCATCGGCCGGGATGGTCCGAGAAAGAACGTCGCGATCACGAGGCCGAGCGCGCACCAGCCGACGAACGGCAGCATCGTGACGATGAACTGCCACGCGCTCCAGCCGCTCTGATGAAAGACGAAGAGATTCTGCGGATTGCCGAGCGGCGTGAGGCAGCCGATGAGATTCGTGGCGATGATCTCGAGGATGACCGCGTCTTCGACATCGAAGTCCGAGAAGCGGCTGGCGATGATCGTGAACGGGATGACCACGAAGAGCGCCACGTCGTTCGTCACGATCGACGACAGCGCACCGCTGAAGACGATCAGCGCGGCCGCGAACCCGCGCGTCGTCCGAAAGCGCGCCACGCTCCGCGACACGACGAAGTCGAGATACCCCGACGAACGAAGGATCTCGACGGTGACGAGCAGCGCGAACAGGACGAGGAGGAGAGGGACGTCGATTCTGATGGGAGGTGGTTATACACGAGGGCGTGCCGTGGGACGAGCGAAGGCCAGTGATGAGCGATGAGCGATGAGGTTCGACAGTCGTCGCGAGTTCGGACGGGTGTCGCGCTCGCGATGTGTGTCGAACCTCATCGCTCATCACTCATCGCTGGCCTCATCTCATCGCTGCCTCCTATACCCGTCCGGCTCTCGGCTTCTCTGCTGCCTCCATCGCCATCATCGCGGCTCCTTCCACCGGGGGCTTGAGCGGTGCGATGAGCGTGGCGCCGGGGGCGTCGCGCTGAAGGCGCAGGCGCATCGGGTTGAGCAGGAGATCGCCGGCGTGAAAGGCACCGCCGACGTAGGCGACCGGGAAATCGGTATCGGCCATGTGCAGTTTGCGCGCGATGGCGAGCACGCATTCGGCGAGCTCCGAGCCGGCGCGGGCGAGGATCTCCTGCGCCACGACGTCCCCTTCCTGCGCCGCCTCGATCACCAGCTTGCCGTAACGGGCGATGTCGTCGACATGCGTCGTCGCGGCATAAACGAACTTCGGCAACTCCTCGGGGGAGCACATTTCGTATTCGTTGCAGAGCAGCTCGGTCATGAGCGTCGAGAAGCCGCGGCCGTCGTGCGCGCGCACGATCGCGCTCAGCCCTTCGCGCGCGATCCAGAAGCCCGAGCCTTCATCGCCGAGGGTCGGTCCCCAGCCGCCGGCACGCGACTCTTCGCCCGCGGCGTTGCGGCCGAAGGAAACCGAGCCGGTACCGGAGATGATCACGATTCCGGCGCCGAAGCCGACCGCGCCGGTGAGCGCGATCCGCGCGTCGGTATCGACGATGAAGTTGCCGCGCGGAAAGAAGATCTGCAGAGAGTCGATGACCTTCTGCCGATGCACCGGATGATCGGAGCCGGCGATGCCGCAGTAGGCGTACTCGACGTTGCGGATGGCGATGCCGGCCTCGACCAGCGCCTTGTTGACCGCACGCTCGATGTTGCGCGTCGCTTCTTCGATGCCGACGCGCAGATGATTCGAGCCGCCGGCGAGTCCGCTGCCGAGGATCGTGCCGTTCTCATCCACGACGATTGCTGCTGTTTTCGAAGCGCCCCCGTCGACGCCTATGAAGTAAGACATTGGGCCGTAGGGTAGTGCAAGAGATGCGCGCGGGCGGGCCGCAAACAAGTCCGGGCCTTGCCCTTGCACTACTTCGGGTCGGTGCAAAAGGAGAAATGACACACATGAAACGCAGACAGCTATTTTCGGTCGCGCTCGTCGCGATTCTCGCGATCGGGCTGCTCTCCATGGCGGCGTGTAAATCGAACGGCATGGCCGTGACGTCCCGTGGACAGTTACTCAAACTCAACATCATGCATCCCACCGACCTGCCGAACGACGGGGTCGACAATCTCGACATCGAAATCAGCAACATGGGCGTGAACAACGTTCAGGACGTGCTGCTCGAGGTGGAAGTGCCGCCGCAGCTGATCGTCCTCGATCAGACCAATGAGCGCGGCATCAACGTGATGCATACGCCGGGCTCGAACGTCTATCGCTTCACGTTCGGCAACATCCAGCCGACGGAGCATTCGACGGTTCGCTTCCGCGTGCGCACGGCGTTCGGCACGATGTCCGAAACCGGCAGCGTGAAGGCGACGGCATGGCAGAGCGGCCTCCCCGGCGACAAGCTGATCGAGACCGCGGTGATCAAGCTTCGCCAGTAAGTTGTTGTCGGTTGTCGGTTGTCGGTTGTCGGTGGAACGCCGCTGACCGTTACGACATCGCATGAGAGCAACGCCGGTCGAACGTGGCCGGCGTTTTCATGTTCGATCCGCCGCCAACCGCCAACCAATACACTCTCGTCATGTCCGAGAACGTGTCGCATCACCTGCCGCCGACGCAGCGCGAAGAGCTCGAAGATCGCAAGCTGCTCGATCGTCCGAGTCGCGCGGAGACGTTGCAGAGCGACTCGTGGCGCGTGTTGCGGATCACGGCGGAGTTCGTCTCGGGCTTCGATCACCTCGCCGACGTCTACCCGGCCGTTTCGATCTTCGGCTCGGCACGCACGCCGATCGCGGATCGCTACTACGCCGAGGCCGTGCGCACGGCGGAGCTCCTCGGCGAAGCGGGCTTCGCGATCATCACCGGCGGCGGACCGGGCATCATGGAAGCGGCCAACAAAGGCGCGCGTGAATCGCATGCGCTTTCGATCGGATGCAACATCCAGCTGCCGTTCGAGCAGGATGTGAATCCCTACCTCGACAAGGCCATGACCTTTCGCTACTTCTTCGTCCGCAAGACGATGTTCATCAAGTATTCGGAGGCGTTCATCACCTTCCCCGGCGGCTTCGGAACGCTCGATGAGCTCTTCGGGGCGCTGGTGCTGATCCAGACGAAGAAAATCTCCGATTTCCCGGTGATTCTCTACGGCAGCGAATACTGGGCCGGGCTGATCGACTGGCTCCGTGCGCGCGTGCTCGCGGCGAACAACATTCATCAGGAAGACGTCGACAGCATTCACGTCGTCGACACTCCGGAAGCCGTTCGCGACATCGTGGTCGCGTATCACGAGCAGGCCGAGCGAAACAGCCGAAACGTGGCATCGCCCTCGCAAATGTAAGAAAGCGAAGGAGGTTAGCTCACATGAGAATTCAGGAAACCGATCGGATCTTGAAGGAATCGCGCCTCGCCCGAAACGATGCAGCTCGCCAGCAGGATGACGAAGGAAACATGGTTTCGCGGACGTGGCGGATGGTCTCGGACAAGCTGACCGGACTGTTTCGCAGACACTAGCGAACCTGCAGCTGCAGTTTTTCGCAAGAACGGCGACCGCGAGGTCGCCGTTTCTGTTTCAGTTCGTGTTTTCGCCTTCTTCGTCCGGAACGATCGGCGGCGCCTTGCTCGTCACCAGCACCCAGCGCACGCGGAATCGTTCGCCGTCGAGCACGCTGATGGCGAGATCGCCGAGCTCCACCCGGTCCCCGGGCTTCACTTCGCGGCCGAGACGCGCTGCGACGTAGCCGCCCACCGTTTCCTCTTCCGGTTCGCCAAGGTCGATCTTCAACCGGTCCGCGAGGTCTTCGATCAGGTAATCGCCGCGCACGCGATAACGGCCGTTGCCGAGCGGCTCGATCTCCGGGCGCTCGCGATCGAACTCGTCCTGGATCTGTCCGAACAGCTCTTCGGTGATGTTCTCGAGCGACACGATGCCGCTCGCGCCGCCGTACTCGTCGAGCACGATGGCCATGTGCGTCTTGCTCTCGATGAACTGCGAGAGCAGCGATTCGACGGTGCTGTTGCCGGGGACGAACAGCACATCGCGCTTCAACTCCGCCAGCGTTTTTCCCGGCCCGCGCAACTGCGCGAGCATCAGATCCTTCACGTGAATGAGGCCGATGGTGTGATCGAGGGAGTCTTCGCAGAGCGGGTAGCGCGTGTGTCGCGTCGTCCGGATCGTCTCGAGGTTTTCCTCGATGCTGCGCGTCGTCGAGAGAATCACGACGTCGGTGCGCGGCACCATGAGCTGGCGTGCGGTGCGCGTCGAAAACTGAAAGACGCCTTCGATGATCTCCCGCTTTTCCTCGGAGAGCACGCCCGCTTTCTCGGAGCTCGCCAGGATCAGGCGCAGCTCTTCCGGCGAGTGCGCGGCTTCGGCGTGCTCGCCGGCCGGCTCGATGCCGATGAGCTTCAGAATCGCGCGCGACACGCCGTTGAGCACGAAGATGGCCGGGTAGGTGATCGTGTAGAACGCGTGCAGCAGGTGCGCGACCCAGAGCGACGTGCCGACCGGCTTCTGAATGGCGATCGATTTCGGTGCGAGCTCGCCGAGAACGATGTGCAGGATCGAGATGATCACGAACGCGACGGTGGCGGAGATCGTCGTCGCCGCGGCGGGCGAGACGTGGAAGCGTTCGAAGAGCGGTTCGATGAGGTGATGAAACGCCGGCTCGCCGATCCAGCCGAGGGCGAGAGACGAGAGCGTGATGCCGAGCTGCGTCGCCGAAAGATAGGAGTCGAGATGTTTGGTCAGCCGCCGCGCCATCTTCGCGCGGACCGAGCCCTGCTCGGCCAGTTCGGTGAGCTGCGTCGAGCGCACTTTCACGATCGCGAATTCAGCCGCGACGAAAAATCCGTTCGCGAGCACGAACAGAAAGGCGAGAAACAGGTACCAGGCGTCCATGAATGGGCTGCGGGATTCTACCCTTGCAGTTTTTCGAGAGCCTTCCAGAAGCCGGGATACGACTTCGAGACGACCTGCTCCTTCCCGATGGTCACGTTGCCGCGCGCCATCCCCGCGATGGCGAAGGCCATGGCGATGCGGTGATCGTTGTGCGTTTCGATCACCGCCGGCTCGTCGTTCCAGCCGGGCTGGATGAGCAGCGAGTCGAGACGCTCTTCGACGGTCACGCCGAGGCGTCGCAACTCGCTCGTGACGGTGGCCAGGCGATCCGATTCCTTCACGCGCAGATTGGCGACGTTCACGATCTCGACCGGTGAGTCGGCGAGCGGTGCGATCGCGGCGAGCGTCGGCACGACGTCGGGGGTCGCGTTGCAATCGAACACGCCGCCGCGCAGTTGCTCGGCTCCCGTGACGACGATTTCGTCGTCGCTCACGTCGATGCGGCAACCCATGGCCGAGAGGATGTCGAGGAAGCCGGCATCGCCCTGCGCGGTCGGAATCGCGAGGCCTCGCACGCGCATGCGGCCTTTCGTCGCCGCGGCCGCCGCGAACCAGTACGACGCCGAGGAGTAATCGCCTTCGACGCGATACTCCGCGCGTTCGAGGCGGCCGGCCCGGACGTGAATCGTGTCGCCGTCGCGCGTCACGTTCGCGCCGAACGTCTGCAGGATGTCGGCGGTGATGTCGATGTACGGCCCCGAGGCCATCGTCGAGATGCGCAGCGTGATGCCGTCCGGCAGCGTCGCGCCGCCGAGCATGAGCGCGGAGACGAACTGGCTCGAGGTTTCCGCGGAGATCGTGACGTGGAAACCGCCGCGCATTTTCTTGCCGCGGATCCGCAGCGGCGGATAGCCCTCTTTCTCGACGTACTCCACTTCCGCGTCGATCTGCGTCAGCACGTCGACGAGATCGCCGATGGGGCGCTGATGCATGCGCTCTTCGCCGTGCAGAAGAAAGCGGCCCGGCGTGAAGGCGAGCCAGCCGGTGAAGAAGCGCATGGCGGTGCCGGCGTTGCCGACGAAGATCGGCACTTCATTCGCCGACATCGTGCGCCGCGGGCCGATGTAGACCTCGCGAGTCAGGGTGCCGGCGATGTCGAAGCCGAGCACGCGCAGCGCTTCGAGGGCGTAGCGGGTGTCGTCGGCATCGAGACAGTTGATGACGGTGGTCGTGCCGCTCGACATCGCGGCGAGAAGCAGCGCACGCACGGAGTACGACTTGCTCGGCGGAGCGGTGACGGTGGCATCGAGAGGACCGGACTTCGGGATGACCTTCATTGCAGTGGCGCGCGATTCTACAGGTACGACGCGAGAGCCTCTCCTTACCCGTTCGACATCGGCAGGCGAATGTGAATGGACGTCCCCTGGCCCGGCTCGCTTTCGACGTCGACCCAGCCGCCATGTCTCGAGACGATCTGCTGGACGAGCGGCAGCCCGAGGCCCGTGCCGCGGCTGCGCGTCGTGTAGAGCGGCTCGAAGATGTGCGGCAGATGCGCGCGCGGAATGCCGTTGCCGTCGTCGCGCACTTCGATGTGGACGCAGCGATCGCCGTTGCCCTGTTCCTCGCTCGCCTCGATTGTGATCACGCCGCCGAGCGGCATCGCCTCGCGCGCGTTCAGCACGAGGTTCAGAAAGAGTTGATACAGCTGCGTCGGATCGGCGTCGAGCACGAGCTCGGGCACGACCGGAATGGCGACGAGCACGATCGACTCCGGGAGCGTCGGAGTGACGTCGGCGGTGAACTCGCGCAGCCATTCTCCGAGGGAGATCGCCTCGCGCACCGGCTCGCGCGGCTGGCCGAACGTCAGGATCTCTTCGACGAGCGTGTTGCCGCGATCGACCGCGTAACGGATGCGCCGCAGCAGCTGCGTGGAGCGGTCATCGGCATGCAGACGTGTCAGCACCTCGATGTAGGGTGCGATGGCCATGAGCACGTTGCGGAACTCGTGCGAGACGTTCGCGGCGACGCGGCCGAGACTCTCGATGCGCGCGGCCTGCTCGACCTGGCGCTTGAGGTTCCGCACCTCGGTGACGTCGCGCGCGAAGCCGAAGATCACGTCGTTGCTCATCGTGGCCCAGGTGTGCACGATTCCATAGGAGCCGTCCGCACGCAGCACGCGTACTTCGCGCGGTGCGCTGCGGCCTGCGCTCGCGAGCGCGACGTTCGTGCGCGCGCGGGCCCGATCGTCGGGATGGAGGATGCCGAACAGCGAGCGTCCGATCCACTGGTCACGCCGCCAGCCGCTCATGCGCTCGAAGGCCGGATTGAGCGCCAGGATCGTGGCGTCGAAGCCGATCACGAAAATGATTTCTTCGGCCGAGTCGAAGAGCAGGCTGTACCGCGACTCCGCTTCGACGCGCAGCGTGAGATCGACCAGCGAGCCGACGATGCGCACCGGCACCCCGTTCTCGCGCACGATGCTGACGCGATCGAGAACGTGCATGTAGGTCCCGTCGCCTTTGCGCATCCGGTACTGCTGCGTCCAGCGCGTCGCGTCGCTCGCCATCACGCTGGCCGCATGCGCGAGCACGCGATCGCGATCGTCGGGATGCAGGTGCGTTTCCCACCAGTCGGGGCGGGCCAGCGCCTCGGAGTCGCCGAACGTCTCGATCGCCGCGTCGTTGCACCACGTCGTGTTGGTGCGCAGATCGCGATCCCACATCGCGTCGTGCGTCGCCTCACGCACCAGCCGCAGCCGCTCGAGCAGACGCTCGTGCTCCGCTTCCATCGCCTTTTCGTGATCGATCGGAATGATGATCGAGTCGATCGACTCGATGGCGCCGCGCCGGTCGACATGCGCCTCGGCATTGGCGCGGACCCACACCGGCCGGCCGTCGGCGCGTTTGAGCTGCACGTCGACGTCGCGCAACGAATGCGTGGCCCGCAGCCGCGCGAGAATCGGCTCGCGGTCCCGCGGGCGGTAGTAGATCTCCGTCGTGATGTCGCGAGAGCGGACCTCGGCGGCGGATGCGTAGCCGAGCATCTGCGCGAACGCCGTGTTCGCATCAAGAAACCGGCCGTCCTCCGTCGAACGGGAAATGCCGATGTGCGCGGCATCGATCAACGATGATTGCATGCTCTTCACAACGCCAATCCTGTTCCGTCCGTCAGACTCCTCGACGGTCGCGAACGCTAGAGATCGAGGATGAGTCCGTCGTATGCGAGCTTCACGCCGTCGGGCAGCGTCGCTTCGATTTCGGCGTGCTCGATCTCGTGGGTGAGGTGGATCAGATACGTCGCGCGCGCACCGATCTCACGCGAGGCCTCGATCGCTTCGCCGATCGTGAAATGCGTCGGATGCGGCGGCGAGGGACGGAGGCCGTCGAGCGCCAGCACCTCGACGCCGCGCAGCAGCTCGATCGAGCGCGGCGGGATGCCGTTCGTGTCGGTGATGTAGGCGAAGTTCCCGATGCGAAAGCCGAGGATCGTCCAGTTGCCGTGCAGGACCGGGATGGGGGTGATCTCGATGCCGTCGTGCGTGAACGGGGCGTCGACTTCATGCAGCTCGAGCTGCGGCTTACCCCCGCCGATCTGCGAATACGGATCCCAGATGTAGGCGAACGCGCGGCGGATCGCTTTCGCGGTCATCGCGTTGGCGTACGCGTGAATGGTCTCGCGCTGGCGGAAATTGAACGGACGGATGTCGTCCAGCCCCATCAGATGATCCGAATGCGAATGCGTGAAGAGAAGGAAATCGAGTCGCGGGATCGGATGAGTGAGCAGCTGCAGACGGAGATCGGGAGTGGTGTCG
Source organism: Thermoanaerobaculia bacterium (assembly GCA_036261885.1). Taxonomy (GTDB): domain Bacteria; phylum Acidobacteriota; class Thermoanaerobaculia; order Gp7-AA8; family Gp7-AA8; genus QHVT01. Next base: position 21,428 of record DATAJY010000014.1, read on the forward strand.
ATGAGGAAATGCTTCCCCTCCGCCTCGATCGCCACCGACTGGCGCAGACGTTTGTTTTTCGGCTCGGCCGACGTGCAGATGCGGCAGCGGCAACCGACGACCGGCACTCCGGTGGAAGTCCCGGTTCCGAGAAACGTCACGCGCATGGGGCGGCGATTGTATGGGAGTGGCGTTCCTCACAGACATGCGTGCGCATGCGGCCGGAGACTGGACGCCTGAATTCGGTCGGTCGTATCAAGGTCATGAAGCGCGTCGCTCTCGTTCTGGCTCTCCTCGCTCTCACCACGCCGCTGCTGGCCGGCTGGTATCCGACCTTCAATCCACGAAACGTGCGCATCGCCGTCGGGGAGACGTCGATCATCACCGTGCAGGCGAGGTGGAGCGGCATCGCGTTTCCGGAATTGCCGACCTGGAGCTTTGCGACCGTCGACTCGAATGTCGCGATCGGTGAGATCGAGATGCACACGACGAAACCGGTCGAACTGCCGGTCACCGGCATCGCGCCGGGAGAGACGTCGATCGCCCAGCGCGCGAACGGCCGCTTCGTCGGCAGCTCGTTCGTCAACGTCACGGTCTATTGCGCCGACGAACCGTCGCTGACCGCGGCGGAGCCACGGATCGAGTCGCGTCTCGGTGAGGAGGTCACGCTGCGCGCGATGTCGCCGATTGCCGAGCGCTCGCGCTTTCTCTGGTACGCGGGGCGGATCGGCGACACCGCGCGGCCGATTCCGTTCGGCGGCACCGAGCTGACGTTCGCGCCGGAGAGCAGCGGCACGCATCACTACTGGGTGATGGCCACGACCGCGTGCCGGACCAGCAGCGTGGAGTTCGAGGTGGTGGTGAAGCCGGCGAGACGGCGCTCGGTGCGTTGAGCGCGTTGAGCGCGTTTAAACGATCACCCATTCGAACGCGCCGGTCGCGGGATCGATCTTCATCGCCTCGCCGTGCTCGTACCACGGCGGAAGAATCGTGACCAGCGAACGCCCGGCCGGCAGCTCCAGCTTCTGATGGAAGTGGCCGAACACGACGTGCGTGAACCCTTCCTTCGCGCGCTCTTTGCCGTAGCGCTGCATCAGTTCCACCGGCAGCCGTGACTTGTGCTTGAAGTTCGAGTGCGCGAGCTTGCGCTCGACGCTGTCGACGAAGTTCCGCGCGAGCGTTTTCGGGATGAGATTGACGCCGAGCTTCGTGAACGGATTCTTCGAGGCGCGACGCCAGAAGCGGTACTGCCAGTCGCGGTCGTTGATCATGTCTCCGTGCACGATGAGGTACTTGTTCGTGCCGGCGGGAATCGCGTATTCGAGGGCGATGTCGGTCACCGCCTCCTCGACGAACGAGCCTTTCAGGAAGAAATCGCGATTTCCCTCGACGTAGTGAATGGGGATGCCGTGGCCGTCGCGCAGCTCGCGGAACTTCGCCATCACGCGTTCGACCGAGATCGTTTTGAATTTCGGATGGGCGATCAGGTAGTGGAAGAGATCGCCGTTGAGATAGAGCGCCTTCGGTTTGAGCGCGGCCAGGCGATCGAGCCAGGCGTTGACCTTCTGCTCGTTTCCTTCCTTGAGGCCGATGTGCGAATCGCCGATGACGTAGATCAACGCTCGAGCTCCTCGAGTACGCGCGAGAACACTTCGTACTCTTCCTGTCCAAAGAGACAGAACGTCGCGCGTTGCAGCGAGCGCGCGCGCGAACGGTAGTCGAACGTGGCTCCGAGCATCACTCGTGCCGCGCGTTCGGTGCTGAAGCCTTTCGAGCGGGCGACGGGTGGCAGACCGATCGAGGCGACGGCGAGCTCGTCGGCGCGTTCGAGCGCGGCGGTGGTCGACGCGCGCAGCTTCGCATCGGCATCGAGATCGTCGCCGTACGGCATCGGCACCTGAATGACGAAGCGCGCCAGGAGATTGCCACCGGTGAGGACGACCGCGCGGCCGTCCGGAATCTGCAGATGCGGGTCGCTCGGCGCCACCAGCGCATCCACTTTCAATGAGGTGATATCGGCACGGAGGAGCTGGATGTTCAAAGCGCGGTTCTCATGTTCGCGCGCGGATTTTCGGGGTACGCGCTTTCGATGGCGTCGAGGGCCTCGGAGGGCGCGGCGGGCGGCACCACGATCTGGATCCGGCAGTAGTGATCACCGGCGCCCCCTTTTTTCTTCACGCCTTTCCCGGTGAGCCGCATCGTCCGGCCGGCCTGCGTGCCGGCGGGGATGCGCATGCGCACGGGCCCGTGAATCGTCGGCGCGTCGACTTCGGCGCCGCGAATGGCCTCGCCCACGGTGAGCGGCAGATCGATGTAGATGTCGTCGCCGCGGCGCTCGAACAGCGGATGCGGTCTCACGTGCACCGTGATCTGGAGTGCCGGCGCGCCCTTGCGGGCCACGCGGATCTTCTGCCCGTCGCGAATGCCTTCCGGCACTTTCACGCGGATCGAGTCTCCGTTCACGCCGAGCGTCATCGTCGTCCCTTCGATCGCATCGCGGAAATCGATCGTGATCTCCGCCTGCATCTCCTGCTCGGGCACGTCGAACCCGCCGCCGCCGGGACTGCCGCCCCCTCCGAAGAGATCGCCGAAGATGTCGGTGAAATCGATCGTCGACGAACGGCGTCCGCCGCCCGCGCGACGTCCGCGTCCACCGCCGCCGCCTCCCATGAATTGCGAGAAATCGAAGCCGGCGAACGGATTCGCACCACCCGGCCCGAAGGCTTCGGCTCCCAGACGATCGTATTGCGAGCGCTTCTCCGAATCGGAGAGAACGGCGTACGCTTCGGAGATCTCCTTGAAACGATTCTCCGCTTCTTTGTTGCCCTTGTTCTTATCCGGGTGATACTTCTTCGCCAGCTCTCGATATGCCTTCTTGATCTCGGCATCCGAGGCCGTCTTCTTCACACCCAGAATCTCGTAGTAGTCCTTCTCGGCCATCGACGCCGGAAGTATATGGCGGGTTGCAACCTGCTCTGATCTTGGAAAGAATCTCGCACCGGAACGGAGTCGCATGTACGGATCGCTTGCGCGTCGCAACGTTTTGACGATGATCCTTGCCGGTGGGCAGGGTGAGCGCCTCTTTCCTCTGACGAAAGATCGCGCCAAACCGGCCGTGCCGTTCGCCGGCCGCTACCGGATCATCGACTTCGTCATCAACAACTTCATCAACTCCGGCTTTTTCAAGATCAAGGTGCTGACGCAGTTCAAGTCGAACTCGCTGATCGAGCACATCACGCGCACCTGGCGTCTCGTTCCCGAGATCGGGCAGTACGTCGACATCGTGCCGGCGCAGATGCGCCGCGGGCCGTTCTGGTTCCGCGGCACGGCCGATGCGGTCTTCCAGAACCTCGAGCTGATCTTCGACGAACAGCCCGAGTACGTCTGCGTGTTCGGCGGCGATCACATCTACAAAATGGATGTGAACCAGATGCTGCAGGATCACATCAACAACAACGCCGATCTGACCATCGCCACCATTCCGGTGCCGGTCTCGGAGTCGATTCACTTCGGCGTCGTGGAGATCGATTCCGACTTCCGCGTCACCGGCTTCACCGAGAAGCCGACCCCCGACAAGGCCAAGACCATTCCGGGACGTCCGGACATGGTGCTGGCCTCGATGGGCAACTACATCTTCAAGGCCGGCGGCATGATCGACGTGCTGCAGCGCAATGCCCTGCGCAACGCGGGCGTCGACTTCGGCAAGGAGATCATTCCGGAGATGTACGCGAAGATGCGCGTCTTCGCGTATGACTTCGCAACGAACTTCATTCCCGGCGAAGAACCGCACAACCAGGGCTACTGGCGCGACGTCGGCACCGTCGATTCGTATTTCGCGGCGGCGCTCGATCTCGTGGCCGTCACGCCGAATTTCAATCTGTACAACCCGCTCTGGCCGATCGTTTCGGCGCCGCAGCATCTGCCGCCGGCGAAGTTCGTCTTCGCCGACTCGAAGTCGCAGCGCATCGGCATCGCCACCGATTCGCTGGTCTCCGACGGCACGATCATCTCCGGCGGCACGATCAACCGCTGCGTGCTCCATCCGCGCGTGCGCATCAACTCGTACGCGGACGTCGACGAGTCGATCCTGATGGACGGCGTCGAGGTGGGGCGGCATTCGAAGATCCGCCGCGCGATCATCGACAAAGGCGTGAAGCTGCCGTCCGGCACGACCATCGGCTACGACGCCGAATACGATCGCCAGCGTTTCACCGTCACCGAGTCCGGCATCGTCGTCGTGCCCAAGGGCGCGGTCATCGAGGAAAGAGTCACCGCATGAGCTTGAAGGGCCGACCCGACGGCCGCGCAGCCGATGAGCTGCGCCCGGTCGTGATCCGCACGAATTACACGAAACACGCCGAAGGTTCGGTCCTGATCGAAGTCGGCGATACGAAAGTTCTCTGCACCGCCTCGGTGCAGGAAAAGGTGCCGCCGTTTCTCTACCGTTCCGGCAAGGGATGGGTCACCGCGGAGTACGGCATGCTGCCGCGCGCGACCACCGATCGCGTGGAACGCGAAGCGGCCAAGGGAAAACAGGGCGGCCGGACGATGGAGATTCAACGTCTCATCGGACGCTCGCTCCGGGCGGCGGTGAATCAGGAGCTGATGGGCGAACGGACGATCTGGCTCGACTGCGACGTCATCCAGGCGGACGGCGGCACGCGCACGGCGTCGATCACCGGCGCCTACTGCGCGCTCGTGATCGCACTCTCCCGCCTGTACGTCGACGGCAACATGGCCAGCTGGCCGGTGGTCGACTTCGTCGCCGCGGTGTCGGTCGGCATGATCGGCGGCGTGGCCTCGCTCGATCTGAATTACGCCGAAGACTCGAAAGCGGGCGTCGACATGAACGTCGTCGCCACCGACAAAGGCCGCTTCGTCGAACTGCAGGGCACCGCCGAGGGCGCGACGTTCAGCGAAGAGGAGATGACCTCGATGATATCGCTCGCGAAGAACGGCATCCGCCAGCTCATCGAGAAACAGAAGGAAGCGCTGGCCGGAAATCTCGATCGCGTGAATCAGGTCGCGCGCGAGCGGTTGAACAAGAAGTTCCGCTGACGGCGGCGCGCGAATCCTTCCCGCGGAATGGCCACGAGCGTTGCGATGCCGAGAGCGGCGAGCAGCAGCCCGATCCACCACGTGCGCGGCCGGTAGTGCACGCGAACGTCGCTCGTGCCGGGCGGGACGGCGAAGCCGAGAAAGGCCGCGTTGACGCGGATCGGCCGAATCGCTTCTCCGTTGCGCGTGACCGTCCAGCCCGGCCACCACGGAATGCTGCTGACGACGAGCGTCCAGCGCGGCGCGTTGACGTGTACGCGGTAATCGGTCGGCGATCTCTCCTCGAACGTCGAGGTCGCGGCCGGCGCGTCGAGCGGCCGCGGTTTGAAAAAGTCGTCGCCCATCCGCGGCGTTTCGAGTTTCAGCTCGTCGACGACCGCCGTACCGCGCCAGTCGGTCAGTTCCTTCAGCCGTTTCGCAAACGAGTCCGGCTGGAAATCGGCGATGACGTTCTGCACCGGAAAGAAGCGCGGAAGAAAACGGAGGTTCTCGAAAATGCGGCCATCGGGTCCGTCGTAGACGAGCTTCCAGCGATCGCGCTGCGGCGCTTCCGCATTCGGATCGGTGACGAGGTAGCGGACGTTGAGGAAATCGAGCACCGCGGCGTTCGGATCGGGAAGCATGGCGTGGTAGTTCCACGGGTCGTACTTCGCCGTGAGCGCGAGAAAGCCGAGGTAGCGGGCGTTCGCCATCGGGTCATGCGCGCGCACTTCCTCGAGTCCGTACATCACGCCGGTGTTCGGAAAGAGCGGCGCGCCGGGAGCAGTGACGCGGAACGGCTCGCGTGCGCGGTCGCGCAGCGCCATCAATTCCCGGATGAGCGGCGTGCGCGGATAGTTGAAGTGATTCGGGATGGCCGGGTTCCAGCCGCGCGTGACCGACGCGAGCTCGAACATCACCGCGAGGATGACCACGAAGCGCAGCCTCTTCGGAAGAAATGCGGCCGCGAGCAGCACCAGCGCGCTCGGAATCGCCGCTTTCATCGCGGTGATGCGCTTCGCGTCATCCGGGAAGTGCACGAACACGAGCAGCGCGAGGAGCATCAGCGCCACGATGCCGAGCGCGATCCAGAGCGGCTTGCGCTCGCCGCGCTGCGCGAGATCGAAGACCGCGGCGCTTTGAATGGCGAGCAGCATCACGAAAAGCAGTCGGAACCGCGCGTGCGCCACGACCGGCAGAACGAAGTGAATGATGTCGCCGAGGAACGGCCACGACTGGAAGACGCCGAAGACGAGCAGCGTCGCCAGCACGAAAAACGCTTCGGGGGAGCGCCAGCGTTTTCGCCAGAGCACGTGCATCGCCAGCGCGAGGAACGATGCGATGCCGAGCACGCCGCCGAAGCCGCCGACGGGCTCGGTCGTGGCCGGACCCCACGGCCGCTCCGCGGGCGCGCGTCCGAAAAAGTGCGGCTGCAGAAGCACGATCGTCGAATGGAAATCAGTGTAGGGGAGCGCCTGCGCATCGAGCGGCGCGGTCTTCAATGCTTCGTAGCGTTGGGATCGAGGGAGCGCTTCGAGAAACGGCAGCAGGAACGGCGCGGCCAGCAGCGCCGCGATGGTCATGGCGCCGCCGAGCGTGAGGAACAGCCGCCACGTCGCGCGCTTCTCGACGAGCACGATCCAGAGCACGTACAGCAGCGCCAGAAAGAAGATGTGCGAGGCCGTTTCGGGATGGCCGCCGAAAAGGATGGTCATCCATACAATCGCGGCCATCGTGAACGCGCCGCGCGACCAGCCGAGGGCCAGTCGATCGACGAGGTAGAGAATCGCCGGCAGAAAACAGGCGCTGGTGACGTGCGGAAAATGCAGCCAGGTGTTGAGAAATCCGGCGAAGCCGAAGCTCACCGCGCCGAGCACGCTGGCCAGCGTCGAATAGCCTCGGCCGCGGCAGAAGAGAAACGTGAACGTGATCGCGATGAGCAGCTTCATCGCCGCTTCGGCGGCCATGGCCTGCGGAAGCGGCAACGGCAGCGCGGCGATGCGGATCGGTGAAAGCGCGGAGCTCTGGCCGTTCGCGAGCAGCGGATAGCCCGAGCCGGCGGAATGGTTCCACAGCGGCGCACGCAGCGATTTCCACGACTCGCGCACCTGATGCGCCCACGGCACCTGCTGCAGCGGCACGTCGTTCAGCTCCGTGTTCGCGGCAAAGCGATCGGGCGCGACGTGGTACCACGGCGGAATGGTCTTGAGGATGTCGCTGTGGAAGTTCGATTGCTTCTGCGTCAGCGGCGCGAAGAAGAACAGCAGTACGGCAGCGAAGAAAAAGAGCGCCACGCGCTTCGGGAGATCGACGCCCGCGCGACGCGCGAAGAAGACGGCGATCGCGTAGAGCGCGCCGAGGTAGAGCCAGGCGAGGTTCATTTCTTCAGACGACCATACGCGACCAGCGCGAGCATCGTCGCCAGGGAAAGGATCGTTCCGAAACGAAACGTCCAGGGGTCGTACCAGACGCGCACGTCGAGCTCTCCTTCCGGAACGGCGAATCCGAGAAAGCCGCCGTTCACGCGAATCGGCTGCACGCGCGCGCCGTTGCGCTCCACTTTCCAGCCCGGCCACCACGGCACGCTGCTGGCGACGAGCGACCAGCGCGGTGCTTTCACGTGAATGCGATACGACGTCGGCGTCGCTTCGACGATGCGCGTTTCCGCCATCGGCGCCGACGCGGAGCGCGGTGCGAAAAAGTCGGTGCGCATCGCCGGCGCCTCGACGTCGAGCCGGTCGAGAATGGCCGTGTTCGACCACCCGTCGAGCTCGCGCAGGCGCCTGTAGAACGAGTCGTCGTTGAAGTCGATGATCACGTTCTGCACCGGGAAGAAGCGCGGCAGCACTTCGGTGTTCTCGAAAATGCGTCCGTCATTTCCGTCGTACACCAGCCGGTAGCGCGGCGGGAGCTCGCCGCGCCACGACGTGATCACGTACTTCACGTTGAGAAAGTTGACGAAGCGCTTCTCCCACTCGTTCCATTCGGCGAAGTAGTTCGCGGCGTCGTAATTCGTGATCAGCGTCAGCAGGCCGATGTAGCGGCCGTTGGCCATCGGGTCGTGCGCGCGGATGTCTTCGTAGCCGTAGACCGCGGAGACGTTCGGAAAGAACGTGGCACCGTTCGCGGCGATGCGGAACGGCTCTTTCTCTTTTGCCTTGAGCTCATCGAGCGCGCGCAACAGCGGCGTCTTCGGATACATCCACTCCATTCCGATGACCGGGTTCCAGTCACGGCCGACGGCCCAGAGCTCGGCCACGAGCGCGACGAGCAGTGCCAGTGTCGCGAAGGAGTGGGCGTTCTCTCTGCGAATGAGCGTGGCCACGATTGCGATGGCGAGGACGATGATGCTCGGCACGAGCGTTCCCATCGCCGCGTTGCGTTGCGCGGCATCGGCGAACGGCGCGTTGACGAAGATCAGCAGCAACAGAACGACCGATGCAGCGATGCCGATGAGCATCGAGCGCCGATCGTCGCGCAGGAGATCGATCGCGGCGGCGGTCTGCATGGCCAGCAGCAGCGCGAGCATCAATCGCAGCCGCGCGTTGGCGGCGAGCCGGAAGAAGAGGTGAAACGCGTCGCTGATGCCGGGCCACGAGAGGATCACGCCGAGCACGAGCAGGGTGGTGATGAGAAAAAACATCTCGCGCGAGCGCCACTTCCGTTTGGCGATGACGTGCGCCAGGAGTGCGAACCAGGCCGCGACTCCGAGGTAGCCGGCGAAGCCGGAGATCGACTCGGCGTGCGACGGGCCGTACGCCTCGAACGGCGGTTTGGCCCAGAAATGCGGCTGAATCAGCAGAATCGCCGATGCGAAATCGGAGAACGGCACCTCCGCCGATTCCGCCTCCGGTTTCTGCTGCAGCTCCTGGTAGCGCTTCGATTTCGTGACCGCTTCCGCGAACGGGGCGAGGAGTGGCGCCGCGAGCAGTCCGGAAATGGCGAGCGCGCCTCCGAGGGTCAGGAAAAACCTGAGCGGCTCGGTTTTCCGTTCGACGAACACGATCCAGGCGGCGTACACGAGGGCGATGAAGAACGTGTGCGCGACGGTTTCGGGATGACCGCCGAACAGCATCACCGCCCACACCGCGGCGCCGGCCACGAAGCGGCCGTAGGTTCGTTTCTCCGCGATGAGATCGATGAGATAGAAGATCGCCGGCACGAAGCAGGCGGTGGTGATGAGCGGGAAATGCAGCCAGGTGATGATGAACGTCGAGAAGCCGAACGCGACCGCGCCGACCACCGACGCGAGCTCCGAGTGCCGGCGCCGGCACCAGAGAAACATGAACGTCAGCGCGATGAGGATCTTCATCGCCGCTTCGAACGTCAGCGCGTGCGCGAGCGAGAGCGGCAGGCCGAGGAGACGCAGCGGCGAGAGCGCGGAGCTCTGTGCGCTGGCGAGCAGCGGATAGCCGCAGGCCGACATCTCGTTCCACAGGGGCGGCTTCAGGGCGCGCCACGACTCGCGTACCTGATGCGCCCACGGCACGATCTGCAGTGCGAGATCGTTCATCTGGCCGTTGAGTGATTTCGGCTCTTTGAGCCCGTAGACCCACGGCGGCAGCGTCTTCAGAAAATCGACCGGGACGTTGACGTAATCCTGCGTCAGCGGCAGGTACAGGAAGACGAAGACGAGCGCGTAGAAGAAAATCGCGACGCGGCGGGGCACGTCGACACCGGCACGGCGCAACGCCCAGATCCCGGCGGCGTAAATGGCGCCGGTGTAGAACCACGTCGGGTTGAACACGGCGGCGGATGATATACGGACGCGCAGTTCGCACATGAACCTAACGTGGCTCTTCGTCCTGATCGTTTATGCGGCGTGCACGCTCGCGCTGCGCGTGCCGAAGCGCGTGGCGCTTCTCTTTTACGCGCTGGTGCTGCTCGTTCTCTTCCGGCCTTTGACGCAGGACGTGGTCCTGACGCCGGCGGATATCGTCCGTCTCGTGCCGCCATGGTCCGAGGCGCGCGCGCCGCACCGCGCGCCGATCACGAAGTACGACGTCTCCAATCTCAATCTGCACGACGTGCCGATGCAGATCGTGCCGTGGGTCGCACAGGTGCGCGAGGCGTGGCGTCGCGGCGAAGTGCCGCTCTGGAACGCGCGCGCCGGCAGCGGCATGCCGCTCCTCGCCAACGGCCAGAGCACGCCCTTCTCGATCTTTCGACTGCTCACGCTGCCGCTCTCGCTTGCGCACGCGCTCGCGGCGGAAGCCGCGTGGAAGCTGCTGCTCGCGCTGACGCTGACGTTCCTCTTCTGCCGCACCCGTTACTCACCGCTCGCTAGCCTCATCGCCGCAATCGCATACGGCTTCTCGACCTGGATGCTCACCTGGCTGCAATTCCCGATCGCCGCCGCCGCGGCATTTCTGCCGGGGGTGTTTTGGGCCGTGGAGCGGTTGTCGGTAGTCGGCAGTCGGTTGTCGGGAGAACCGTCGTCATCTCGTACTCCCGATCACCCACAACCGACAACCGACTACCGCTTCGCCATCCTCCTCTTCACACTCACCGTCCTCTCCGGCCATCCGGAGACCATCTACAACATCGCGCTCTTTGCGGCGGCGTATGGATTGTGGCTGGCGCCGCGGCGGGTGTGGCGGGTGGCGCTCGCGTCGGTTGTGGCGGCATTGCTTTGTCTGCCGTTTCTCGTGCCGTTTGGCGAAGCGGTGCTGCAGTCGCAGCGATTCGCGGAAGTGAGCGCGCCGCGTGCTTCGCTCGTTCCTCCGTACTCCGATTTTCCCTCGGCGATTCTGTTGCTGCAGCCGCGCTTTTTCGGCGAGCTGCCGATCGAGCGGCCGTGGGGGCCGACGTCGCTCGAATCGATCTGCGGCTTTGCGGGCGTGCTCGCGATCGCCGCCGCCATCGCGACACTGTTCGATCTCAAACGTCGCTGGCGCGAGCGCGAGACGCTGTATCTGCTCCTGTTCGTGCTCTGCATCGGCATCGTGCTCGGCTGGCCGCTGCTCACCGAGGCATTCGCGAAGATCGCCGGGCACGCACCCGCGATGCGCATGCGCCTCGGCATCTGCTGGTTCGGCGCGCTGCTGGCGGCCTCCGCGATCGATCGCGCAAAACGCGACGGCCCTCTCCCGCTGCTCGCCGGCACGCTCGCGGTCTCGGTGGCGATGCTCTCGCTGCTGCAGACCACCGTGTTTCCGAGCCACGCCCATCGCGTCACCGCCATCCTCGCGTTTCTGCCGAGCGTGGCCGTGCTCTTCGCGCTCACGCTCATTCGCGTCCGCGGCGCGATCGTGCTCATCGGCGCGCTGACGTTCGTCGAGTTGTTCCTCGCGATGCGGACGTGGAACACGATCGCCGAACCGCGCGCGCTCTATCCGCGCACGCCCCTCATCGCGGCCATTCCGCGCGACGGCGCACGCGTCGTCGGTCTCGGCGGACAGCTCTATCCGAACACGAACGCGATGTTCGGTCTCGACGACGTGCGCGTGCACGACCCGATGGCGTGGAACCCGTACGTGCGGTTCCTCACGAAAACGGTCGGCTGGAACGCGGCCGATTACTACGCGAAATGGAATGACGCCGGCACACCTCTCCTCGACTATCTCAACGTGCGCTACGTCCTCGCCGAACGCGAACTGCCGGCGCCGCGCTACCGGCCGTTGTATGCCGGCCCCGACGGGCGCGTGTACGAGAACACCACGGTGCTCCCTCGGTTCTTCGCCGTCCGCAACGTGCTCCTCGGCGGCGACGCCGCGATGCACACCGACTGGCGTTACACCGCACTCGTGTCCCGTCTGCCGAAGCGATGGTCGGCCGCGTTGACGACTCCGCACGATGACGATGCGCACGTCGAGATCGTGCAGTCGTTCGATGATCTCTATCGACTGCGCGTGCACGCGACGCGGCCGGCGCTCATCGTCAGCAGCATTCCTGATTTCCCGGGATGGCGCGTGAAGGGGGGCGAGAAGATCTGCGTGAATGAAGCGTTCGTCGGCGTGATCGTCGACGCGGGCGAACGCGACGTCGAAGTCGCATATCGCCCGCGGTCGTTTCAGATTTCGGTGCTCATCGCGGCGCTGACGCTGCTGCTCCTGGTCTTCCGCGCGATGCAGCGCCGGCGGCTACGTTAGGTGCTCGTGCACCATCGGACGCTCGGCCGGCTTCTCGTCGCCGAACTTCACGAAACCCAGGAAGCGCTTGCGCAGCTCGTCGTGATCGCGCTCGCGGGCGCCGATCTGGATGCGCGCGATCGGATCGCCGGCCTTCACCTCATCGCCGGTCTTGCGATCGAACATCACGCCCGCGGCGTAGTCGATGATGTCGTCCGCCTTCTTGCGTCCGGCGCCGAGGTCGACGGTGAACATGCCGGCCAGGTAGGTGTCGATGTGGGTGATGAAGCCGCTCTGCGGCGCCTTCACTTCGATCGTTTCGCGCGGCTGGGGGAGGAGCGAGTAGTCGTCGCAGATGGCGGGATCGCCGCCCTGTGCCGCGATCCACTTGCGGCCGTACTCGAGCGCGCGGCCGGAGGTGAGCGCCTCGTCGAGCGCGCGCTTGGCCGACGCCTCGTCGTATTTGCGCGACATGACCAGCGTGCGCAGCGCCTGCGCTTCCGTCACTTCCATGACGTCGGCGGGGCCTTTGCCGCGCAGGCATTCGATCGTTTCGATGACTTCGTTGGCGTTGCCGGCGGCGACGCCGAGGGGGCGATCCATGTCGGTGATGAGCGCCTCGACCTTCGTGCCGGAGCCGGCGGCCGCGGCGATGAGGCTCTGCGCGAGCGCTTTCGAATCCTGGTAGATGCGCATGAACGCGCCGCTGCCGGTCTTGACGTCGAGGATCAGGCCCGATGCTCCCATGGCCAGCTTCTTCGACATGATCGACGCGGTGATGAGCGGCAATGATTCGACGGTGCCGGTGACGTCGCGCAGCGCGTAGATCTTCTTGTCCGCGGGGGCGATGCCTTCGGTCGAGGTCGAGATCACGCAGCCGGCATCGGCGACGCAGCGTTCGAACTCGGCGCGCGAGAGACGCGCGTTGAAGCGCGGGATCGCTTCGAGTTTGTCGAGCGTGCCGCCGGTATGCCCGAGGCCGCGGCCGGAGAGCATGCCGATCTTGACGTCGCATGCGGCCACCCACGGCGAGAGCACGAGCGACACCTTGTCGCCGACGCCGCCGGTGGAGTGTTTGTCGGCGATGAAATCGTAGGAATCGCGCAGGTGCCACTGCTCGCCCGACTTGAGCATGGACTGCGTGAGCGTGGCCATTTCGTCAGCGGTCATGCCGTTGATCGCGATCGCCATCAGCAGCGCCGACATCTGGTAGTCGGGAATCGCGCCGCGGGTGTAGCCGTCGACGAAAAACTCGATCTCGCGCGGCTCCAGCGGCCCGCCACGACGCTTGCGGTTGAGAAGTTCGTACGCGCTGTGTTCGGCCATCAACCGCGCATTGTAGCCGCCACGGGCGGCTGCGCTTGTTGCTCCGCTGAGTTGGACGTACGGCTGCCGAGTGGGGCGCCGCCACGGGCGGCTGCGCTTGTTTGCTTCGCTGAGTTGGACGTCCGGCTGCCGAGTGGGGCCGCGTGTCGTATTGCTAAGATCCGCGGCCATGTCCCGTGCGGTCATTCTTCTTTCCGGCGGACTCGATTCCGCAACCGTCCTCGCCATCGCGAAGAATGAAGGGCGCGAATGCCTCGCGCTCTCGATCGTTTATGGCCAGCGGCACTCCGTCGAGCTCGAAGCGGCGCGACGCGTGGCCGCGTCGATGGGGGTCGATGAACACGTCATCCATCCGCTCGATCTGCGCGTCTTCGGCGCCAGTGCCCTGACCTCCGACATCGATGTTCCCAAGGACGCCGTCGGCGCGCCCGGCATCCCGGTGACATACGTTCCCGCGCGCAACACGATCTTCCTCTCGCTCGCCCTCGGGTACGCCGAAGCGCGTGAGGCAAAGGAGATCTGGATCGGCGTCAACGCCCTCGACTACAGCGGGTACCCCGACTGCCGCCCCGAATTCATCGACGCCTTTCAGCAGGTGATCTGGACCGGCACGCGAAGCGGCGTCGAACACCGCGAGCCCCGACTGCTCGCGCCGCTCCTGCACATGACCAAGGCCGACATCATCAAACGCGGTACGGAGCTCGGCGTCGACTACGGAATCACGCACTCCTGCTACGACCCGGTGAATGGAAAAGCCTGCGGCCATTGCGACAGCTGCCTGCTGCGCAGGAAGGGCTTCGAGGACGCCGGTGTTGCGGACCCCACGGAGTACGCGTGAAGCGAGCGATGAGTGATGAGCGATGAGGTTCGACACGTGTCGTGAGTTGGGAGTTCGCTGAATACACTCCTGCGTACAATCAAGCGGAAGCGGTAACGCTCGCGACAGCTGTCGACACTCATCGCTCATCACTCATCGCTGTACTTTGCTGTGCATTACGGAAGGGCTTCGAGGACGCCGGTGTTGCTGAGGTTCGACATGTGTCGTGAGTTGGGAGTTGCTTGAATACACTCCGGACACGGACGAAGGCATTTGCTGTGGCGGTGATTCGATTCTGCATGGAGTTACCGCGCACCGAAGAGGTGTATGTGATCCGCCGGCAACTCCTCCGTTCCGCCACATCGCCCGGAGCGCATTGCCGTGAGGCGTCGCGGGCGCGTTCCAATGCCGAAATGATCAGCAAGCTGGAGGTCGCAATCCAGGAGCTCGATGAAAGTGTTTACTGGATGGAGCTGTTGGCGGAAGCCGGGATCATTCCTCAGTCTCACCTCGATCTCCTGATGCGCGAAGCGGATGAGCTGCTCGCAATGACCGTATCCGCAGTGCGTACAATCAAGCGGAAGCGGTGACGCTCGCGACACCTGTCGAACCTCATCGCTCATCATTCATCGCTGCTTCTCACTGCGGGACACCACTCATGCTTCGCATCACCGAAATCTTTCATTCCATCCAGGGTGAGTCCTCTCACGTGGGGCGGCCGTGTGTTTTCGTTCGGCTCACCGGCTGCAATCTTCGTTGCACGTGGTGCGACAGCGAGTACACGTTCACGGGTGGGGAGCGGATGTCGCTCGACGACGTCATGGCGCGGGTGGCCAGTCATGGCTGCCGGCTGGTCGAGGTCACGGGTGGGGAGCCGCTGGCGCAGGCGGAGTCGTTCGCATTGATCGAGCGCCTCTGTAATGACGGGTATGAGGTGTTGATCGAGACGTCGGGATCGATCGATACGACGAATGTCGATCCGCGCGCGAAGTTGATCCTCGACATCAAGTGTCCCGGCTCCGGCGAAGTGGACAAGAATCGCTGGTCGAATCTCGATCGGCTGCGGGCGCAGGACGAGCTCAAGTTCGTCATTGCGGATCGCCGCGACTACGAATGGGCGAAGCGGGTGATCGAAGAGCGCGGACTCGAGCGATTCACGATTCTCTTCTCGCCCGTCTGGGGTGTGATGGACATGAAGGCGCTCGCGGAGTGGATGCTCGCCGATCGCGTTCCGGCGCGCTTTCAGACGCAATTGCACAAGCACATCTGGGGGGCGGACGTCCACGGCGTATGAGCAAACCAAGACTCGATCACATCGGCATCGCGGTGAAATCGCTCGAAGCGGCGAAGATCTATCAGGATCTCGGGCTCGACGTGCAGCACATCGAGACCGTCGAAACGCAGCGCGTGAAGACCGCGTTTCTCTCGGTCGGCGATTCCAATCTCGAACTGCTCGAGCCGACCTCGCCCGACTCGCCGATCGCGAAATTCATCGAAAAACGCGGCGAAGGGATCCATCACCTCTGCTTCCGCGTCGACGACATCGAAGCGCAGCTGGAGACGCTGAAAGCGGCCGGATACCGGCTCATCCATGACGCGCCGGTGCCGGGTGCGCACGGCTGCCGCGTCGCCTTCCTCCATCCGGCCGCCGGAAACGGCGTGCTGATTGAATTGAGCGAAAAGCACGAATGATCGAAGGATTCGAAGAACGCTCGCTGGTGATCGTCAATCTCATCAATCCGAAGGAGAAATTCTTCGGCATGCTGCGGGCCCTCTCCGCCGCCGGCATGACGATGCGCGCGATCAATCTCGATTCGTTCGACGACTGGATTCACCAGATCGCGCGCGGCGAGGACTGCGACATCGAGATGGTGACGATGTTCGTGCCGCTGTTCCGCGTGGAGCGCATCTTTCTCGATGAGCCGGTCGGAATGATCAAGTCCTACACCCAGCGCTTCGAAGAGGTCGTCGGACAGACGGTGCCGCAGTATCTCGGGCTATGATTCGCCCGCTGTAACGACCGACTTCCCGGAGGAACCGTTGTCCAAGACCGTACGAATTCTGCTCGCCGCTCTGCTGCTGGCGGCGGCCATGCTCACCGCGTGTAAAGGCGGTGAAGATGACTATGCCGAGCCCGAGGCTTTCAGTTTCGTGGTTTATCCCGGCTCGCGCTACCTCGGCCAGCTGACCGAGATGACCAAGAACGCCCACAAGATCTACAACCCGAACGCCGCTCCGCCGCCGACGGCGATCTACGACACCGATGCGCCGCTCGAGACGGTGGCCGATTACTACGTGAAGCAGTACGGCTACAAAGAGATCGCCCCCGATTCGACCAACAATCTCAGTGCCGCGAAGCCGAATGCGTACTTCCGCAGCGGCGATCTCGCCAGCGACGCGAAAGCGGTGGAAGGTCTGACCAAACAGCTCGGGCTCACCACCGACGTGATCAAAGCGAGCGGCGCGTATCGTGCCGTCGAGATCGCACCGCGTCCGAATCGTCCGCGTGTCGTCATCCAGCGTCCGTACTTCGATGTGACGACCTCGCAGGTCGTCGACCGCACGTTCATCCTCATGTCGCGCTGACGCCATGCAGCCCCGCGTCCTCATCATCGGGTTCGGTCTGATGGGAGGCTCCGCGGGGCTTGCATTGCGCGCGCGCGGCTGGCACGTCGCGTACGTCGATGAGCGCGTTCCCTCCTTCGAAGGCGCCGAGAAGCTCGACGCACCGCGCGAGGAGGAGCTCGTAGTGCTCGCCACGCACGTCGACGGGGCCGTGGCGCTGCTGCCGCAACTGCAGAGCAGCGGCGTCATCACGTCGCTCTGCAGCCTCATGAAGCCGCTGCGCGCCGTCGCGCCGTCGAACTTCATCGCCGGCCATCCGATGGCCGGCTCGCACCTCAGCGGCATCGGGCACGCCACGGCGTCGCTCTACGAAAACAAGACCTGGTTTCTCGATGCGCACGATGCGCGCGTCGAGCGGCTCGTGCGCGATTGCGGCGCGACGCCGCGCATCGTCGATGCCGGCGAGCACGACGCGGCGATGGCGCTCACCAGTCAGTTGCCGCAGATTCTCTCCACCGCCCTCGCCGCCTATCTTCACGATCAGAACGTGCTCGAGTTCGCGGGCTCGGGCCTCCGCGATTTTCTGCGGCTGGCGGGAAGCAATGTCGAGATGTGGCGCTCGATCCTTTCGGCGAATCGCGCGACGCTCGCGCCGCATGCAGACGCGGTTGCGGCGATCGTGCGCGAGATCGTCGCCGGCGATCCCACCGATGCGTTCACGCGGGCCAACGAACTGTTCCGAACGTTGACTTGATCCTCCCGCTCCTTCATCGTTCCGCGCATGAAGAACCGCGCCATCGTCATCGTCTGCGATTCCCTCGGTGTCGGCGAACTGCCGGACGCGAAGGAGTTCGGCGACGAGGGATCGAACACACTCGGGCACATTCTCGACGCGCAACATCCATCCCTGCCGACGCTCACGCGCCTCGGTCTCCTGCACACGCTGCCGACTCCCGCCTCGACCGACATCCCCTCGGCCGGTTTCGGCCGCATGGCCGAGGTCAGCGCCGGCAAGGACACGACCACCGGCCACTGGGAAATGATGGGGCTGATCGTCGAGGATCCGTTCCGCACGTACCCGGATGGTTTTCCTCCCGAGATCATCGCGGAGTTCGAGCGCCGGATCGGACGCAGAACGCTCGGCAACAAAGCGGCGTCGGGCACCGTGATTCTCGACGAGCTCGGCGAAGAGCACATGCGCAGCGGTGCGCCGATCGTCTACACGTCCGCCGACTCCGTCTTTCAGGTCGCGGCGCACGAAGAGATCATTCCGGTCGATGAGCTCTGGCGCATCTGCGCCGAGGCGCGGGCGCTCATGCGCGGAGAGCACAACATCGGCCGCATCATCGCGCGGCCGTTCGTCGGGCCGTCCACCGGCCACTTCAGGCGCACCGCGAATCGAAAAGACTTCACCGTGCGGCCGACCGGCGAGACGGTGGTCGAGCGCGCGCACAACGCCGGACGCCAGGTGATCGGCCTCGGCAAGATCGCCGACATTTTCGATCGCGTCGGCATCGGCCAGGAGATTCGCACCGAGTCGAACAGTGACGGCATGCGCAAGACCATGGATCTCGTGCGCCAGTCGCAGGCCGACTTCATCTTCACGAATCTCGTCGATTTCGATTCGAAGTACGGGCACCGCAACGACGCGGCCGGCTACGCGCGGGCGCTCGAGACCTTCGACGGTGAGCTCGCGGCGCTGCTCGACTCGCTGCAGGAAAACGATCTCGTGTTCATCACCGCCGATCATGGGTGCGATCCGACGGACGTCTCCACCGATCACACGCGCGAGTACGTGCCGTTGATCGTCGCGGGGCCGCGCATTCTGGGCGGTAAGCCACTCGGAACGCGCAGCTCGTTCGCCGATCTCGGCGCCACGATCACCGAATATCTTTCGCTGCCGGCGACCGGAATCGCCGGCAGGAGCGTGCTGGGAGAGCTGGGGGTGAAGCTGTGAAGTGGATGCTCGTGACGTTGCTGGTCGCCTCGACCGTATTCGCGCAACCGAGCGACGTGCGTCAGCGCGTGGCCACCGATGCGATGGTCATCGATCGGCTGGCCGAGGTGGCGACCAAGCGCGAGTTGCCGACGGATCTGCTCAAGCGCATCGTCACCGAAGACATCGAGCTGATGCGCGGCCGCCGCAATGACGGCTCGTACGAATACGCCACGTGGGAGCGCTTCGAAGCGTCGCGCGTGAAAGAAGGATTCTCGGTGCAGGCGCGCGCGGACAAGATGGAAACGCTCGAAGTGAAGGGCGTGTACGTCTATCGCGTGATCATCGACGCCGCGAATCGCAAGCTGCTGGTGCGCAAGAACCGTCCGGTGTGGATCGAGCGCCTCGATCTCGAATACATCGCCGTCGGCTCGTCGCAGGTCGAGCGGCAGACCGTCGATGTGAAAGCGTGGATGCAGCCGGGCGACGTGCGGCCGATCGACCTTCCGGTGATCGCGCGGCAGGTGACGGCGAAGGTCATCGCCACGGCGGAAGAGAAAGGCGGCTACGCGAACGTCACGATCGCGCTCGTGCAGGCGCGCATCGTCGACAATGCCGACAGCCCGTATGCCGATGCGGTGGCGAGCGCGAAAGCGATGCAGCGCGCGCTCGACAACAACGAGCTGCCGTCGCTGCGGGCGATGGCGCAGCGCGTGCGCGATTCGGTCGGCGGCAGCGCGGCGGCGGCCGTTCCTGTGATCGCCGGCGCGACGCCGTCGCGTCCGGCCACGTCCTCGATGACCGTGACGGCGCCGGCGCGCGATCTTGCAGCGCAGGTGGAATTACAGGCGGAATTGCAGTTGATCGAGGATCTGCTGACGGGGAACGAGAGCGAAAAGCGCGAGGGAATGGATCGTTTGCATCAGCTCATCCGCAAAATGCGCTGAGCGCTGCGCACAGACAGGAAACGGTGCGTCAACGCACTGCAGACGCCGGAATCGCGCTCGAAACTTGCAGGGCGCAGCGATGCGCGGTGGCAGCAGTCGCGTGCCGTTAACACTTTTGACGGTTTGACGCACTCGGGACGGTGACGTAAAATGCGCGTCCCTCTTGTTGTTTTCCTTAAGCTTTCCGAAAGGAGCCTCACTTGTCGTCAGTCAAATTGAGTTTCAAGGTCGGGGATAAGCTCGTTTATCCGAACCATGGGGTCACGGTCGTGGAGCACATCGGCGAGTCGCCGATCATGCCTACGAGCGACAGCTACTACCACCTCCGCTTGCTCGCGAACAATTCGCGGCTGATGGTGCCGATCTCGAACACGGACCGCGTCGGTCTCCGTAAGCTCTACCAGCAGAAAGAGATCAAGGGTCTGCTTGGCCAGCTCGAGGAGCGTACGGTCAAGAGCCACACGGACTGGAAAGGCCGCTACCGCGAGAATCTCGAGAAGATGAAAACGGGACGCCTCGAGGATGTCGCCGAAGTTCTCAAGAACCTGAACGAAGTTCAGAAGCGGAAGAGCCTCTCGTTCCGTGAGAAAAAGATGTACGACCGCGCGAAGTACCTCCTCGTCTCCGAGGTCGCGATCGTCAAGAACATCCCCGAGCCGGAAGCCGAAAAGCTCATCCACAAATGCCTGGAGAAATCGCTGACCATCCCCGCCTCCACGGGCCACTGAGTCAACGGTTCTCCTGCCTGCAAGTGCCGCCCTCGGGCGGCATTTTCTTTTGGATTGAGAATTGAGAATTGAGGATTGAGAATGAGAAGGAAAACGATGTCTTCGGAAAATCCTCCATCCTCCATCCCCAATCCTCAATCCAGCCGCAGGCTGCCCGACTGGATCCGTGAGAAAAAACTCAATCTCTCTTCGCTGCGCGAGATCAAGACCATGCTGCGCGAGCGCGATCTGCACTCCGTCTGCGAGTCGCTGGCGTGCCCGAACCGGACCGAATGTTTCTCGCGCGGTACGGCCACATTCATGATTCTCGGCGACGTCTGCACCCGCGCCTGCGGCTTCTGCAACGTCATCACCGGCCGGCCGTACGCCGCACCGTCGCCCGATGAGCCGCGCGGCGTCGCGGAAACGGCGCGGCGCATGGGACTCAAACACATCGTCGTCACCTCCGTGACGCGCGACGATCTCGCGGACGGCGGCGCGAGGCAGTTCGCCGAAACGATTCGCGAACTGCGCGTGGCCCTGCCGCAGGCGAAAGTGGAGGTGCTGACTCCCGACTTCCGCGGCAATCTCGATTCGGTGCGCATCGTCGTCGAGGCGGAGCCCGATTACTTCAATCACAACGTGGAGACCGTGCCGCGCCTCTACGATTTCGTGCGACCCGGCTCGCGTTTCGAACGCTCCCTCGGCGTGCTGCGGGCGGCGAAGGAAATCGTAACCACTACGGTTACGAAATCGGGTCTGATGCTCGGCCTCGGCGAGCGGCGCGACGAAGTGATCGAAGTGCTGAAGCGTCTGCGCGACGCGAACGTCGAGATCGTCACCATCGGCCAGTACCTGCAGCCGAAACGCGAGAAGCTCGACGTCGTCGAGTACGTGCATCCGGGCGTGTTCGAAGAGTACCAGCGGATCGGCGAAGAGCTCGGCTTCGGCGCCGTCTTCTCCGGCCCCTTCGTCCGCAGCTCGTACATGGCCGACGTCGTGGCGCATCAGGCGACTTCCTGATGCCGCGCCATCCGCGGTCGATCGACAAGGACAAGAAGGAAACGGGCGCGTACTTCGTCACGTACCTGCCGATCTTTCTCGATTACCTCGCGGTCGAAAAAGGGCTGGCCAGGAATTCGCTCGCGTCGTATGCGATCGATCTGCGCCATTTCGGGCATCACCTGAGCGAGCAGTCGCTCGAGCTCGATCGCATCGAGCGCGTGCACATCGTGAAGTATTTTCAGTCGCTGCGTGGCGCCGGTATCTCGGCGCGATCGGTGGCGCGTGCGCTGGCGGCCATTCGCGGTCTCTTTCGCTTTCTCGTGGCCGAACGGCATCTCAAGAAGGATCCGACCGAGAATCTCGAGAATCCGAAGCTCTGGTCGACGCTGCCGAAAGCATTGCAGCCGTCCGAGGTGGAAGCGCTGCTGGCCGCCCCCGATCGCGCCACGCCGGACGGCCAGCGCGATGCGGCGATGCTCGAATTGCTGTACGCGACCGGTCTGCGCGTCAGTGAGCTCATCAAGGTGCGCATCGACGAGGTCGTGCTCGATGCCGGATTTCTGCGCACGATGGGCAAGGGTTCGAAAGAGCGCATCGTGCCGTTCGGCGACACGGCCCGCGACGTGATCGTGGCGTTTCTCGAGAACGGACGCCGCGATCTCGACAAGCACGACGATCCGCACCTCTTCCTGTCGCGCCGGGGACGTCCGATGACGCGGCAGTCGTTCTGGATGAAGATCGTGCGCTACGCGCGCGAAGCCGGAATCTCGACGCATATCTCGCCGCACGTGCTCCGCCACTCGTTTGCGACGCATCTTCTGGAAAACGGCGCCGACCTCCGCAGCGTGCAGATGATGCTCGGCCACGCCGACATCTCGACGACGCAGATCTACACGCACGTCTCGCGAGCGCGACTGCAGCGGATGTACGAGCAATTTCACCCGAGGGCGTGAGAAGCGGTTGTCGGGAGTCGGTGGTCGGGAGTCGGGAAGCCACCACCCGGCCCACGGTCTTTGACGGTTGAGCGAAGCGGTCCTCCCGACAACCGACAACCGACTCCCGACAACCGCCCCTCCGTAACCGGGCATAATCTCCATACGTCTACTCGTTGTTCGCGATCCGCACTGATGAAACGCGCTCTTGCTCTGCTTGCCACGCTCCTGGCTGCTTCCGCGGCGAGCGCGAGCATTGCCGTTTTCACCGACGGCCGGAACATGAAGATCGACTCGTACGAGGTGCAGGAGGAGACGATTCATCTCGTGCTCAACGGCGGAAAGATGTCGCTGCCGCTGACGCGCATCGAGCGGATCGTCGATGACG
This sequence comes from Thermoanaerobaculia bacterium, assembly GCA_036261885.1. Taxonomy (GTDB): domain Bacteria; phylum Acidobacteriota; class Thermoanaerobaculia; order Gp7-AA8; family Gp7-AA8; genus QHVT01. The sequence continues at coordinate 44,137 of DATAJY010000014.1, forward strand.
AAATCGTCGCGCCCGAAGTCGTGGCCGAGGTGCAGAAGATCGTCGAAGAGCAGGGCGGCGTCTTTCCGAAGCGTTCCTGGCGGTACAGCGAAGGGAGCCAGCCGCTCTGGCAGTCGAAGTACAACGAGATCATCGTTGCCGCCGCGAAGAAGTTCGACGTCGACGCCGCGCTCGTCTCCGCGGTGATCAAGGCCGAGTCCGATTACAACCCGCGCATCGTCTCGAACAAAGGAGCGCGCGGTCTGATGCAGCTGATGCCCGCCACCGCGAAGCGGTTCGGCGTGACGAACTCGTTCGATCCCGAGGAGAACATCCACGCCGGAACGCGCTACCTCCGCTGGCTGCTGAAGACGTTCGACGGAAACGCTGACCTCGCTGTCGCCGCTTACAATGCCGGCGAGGGCAACGTATGGAAGTACGAGGGCGTGCCGCCGTTCCGCGAGACGGTGAATTACATCAACAGAATTGCGAAGCACATTCGCCGCGCGATCGAGCAGGAAGTGATTCCTCGCGACGTGCAAACCACTCCGGTGATGGCAGTTACGGCCGGCGCGCAGCGCTGATCGCGCTCCTCTTCGCGCTCCCTCTCCTCGGGTTCGAATCGCGGCTCGTCGATGCAAACGGCAACCCCGTCGCCGGCGCGCAGATCTCGGTCATCGATCAAACCAGCAGTGCACGGACAGACCCGGACGGCCGCTTCACGATTGCACCAGATCCGTCACTGCCGGCGACCCTGATCGTGGTCGGCAGCCGCGGCGAGCTCTTTCCTCCGATCTACCTCGACGCGCTCACTCCCGAGGTGAAGCTCGACGCGGCATATCGCGAGAGCGTGACGGTGACGATCGGCGCCACGCCGAACATCGAAGGAACGCCTGCTTCCGCGCCGGTGATCATCGGCATGGAAGAGCTCGAGCAGCGCAAGCCGTCGCACATCGTCGACGCCATCGCCACGACTCCCGGCGTCGCCATTCGCGGCGAAGGTCCGCCGGCCGTGCCGGTGGTCCGCGGACTGGCCGGCGGCCGAACGCTGCTGCTCATCGACGACGCGCGCATCGTCGCCGAACGCCGCGCCGGTCCTTCGGCAACGTTCGTCGATCCTCTGTCCCTCGGCTCGATCGAGATCTCGCGCGGTCCCGGCTCGGTTGCCTACGGTTCCGACGCCCTCGGCGGCATCGTGCATCTGCGTCCGCGCGATCCGATCCCCGGACAGCCGGACGTCCGTTATGACGCCTGGGCGTCTTTCGGTGGTTCCGTCGCCCGCGCCGTGGCCATCGAAGGCTCGATGGATCTGCTCGGCGGCGCGCTGCTCGCCTCCGTGCACGCGCGTACGGCCGAAGACGGCGAAGACGCGAACGGCGATCCGATCGTGAACTCCGGCTACCGCGACCGCGGCGCGCTGCTCCGCTTCGTCCGCGATGCGTCGTGGGGCCGCATGCGCATCGGCGTGATGCGCAGCGTGGCGCGCGACGTCGGCGCTCCGACGAGCGACACGGTGCTCACCGTCTATCCCGATGAAAGCGCGAGCCTCCTCACCTTCGCGCTCGACGTTCCGCGCACCGGCTTTTTCAACGCGGCCGCGTTTCGCGCGTCGCTCGGTTCGTACGAGATCACCACGAATCGCATTCGCACCACCGGTGTCGAGAGCGCGGAAGTGAAGGCGCGCGATGCATCGATCCGGCTTTCCGCGGAGCGCGCCAGCGAGCGGACGCGCCTGACCACCGGCGTCGATTTCGTGACCCGCTTCGACCTGCGGGCGCCCGGCTCGATCGACGACGCGCATCGCTACGACGCCGGTCTTTACGGCACGTGGGAGCAGCGGCTCCTGCGCGCGGTGCAGGTCTCCGCAGGAGGTCGCGTCGATCACGTCGCGACGCGCAATGAAGGTGGTTTCTTCGGCGATCGCTCGACCGACGACACGGCGCTCTCCGGATTTGCAGCGATGACCGTCGGGCCGTTCAACGGGGTCACGGCGACGCTGCAGCTCGCGAGCGGGTATCGCGAGCCGACGCTGTCCGATCGGTACTTCCGCGGCATCAGCGGACGTGGTTTCGTGGTCGGCAATCCGCTGCTCGAACCGGAGCGCAGCGTGCAGGTCGACGGCGGCGTGCGCTGGACCGGCTCGCGTTCGGCGGTGGCGCTGTATGCCTACGACTACCGCATTCGCGATCTCGTCGAGCGCTTTCGCAATGGCGCCGATTTCAATTTCCGCAATCGCGGCGAAGCGACCGTACGCGGCATCGAGCTCGAAGCGACGACGCGCTTCCTGCGCGATCTCGAGCTGATCGCCGGCGCCGCCGTCGCCCGCGGCGAAGCGGACGAAGCGCCGATCGATGACATCGCTCCGCCGACGCTGCACGCCACGCTGCGCTGGGCTGCCGACGATCGCAGCGCGTTCGTCGGTGCCTCGCTGTACGGCCGCGACGAACGTCCCGGCCCCGTCGAAGTCGACCGCGCCGGATACACGACCATCGACGCCGGCATCGGCTGGAGATTCACCCCGTGGATCGAACTGCGCGTCGTCGTGCGCAACCTGACCGACTCACAACACTTCGGATCCGCCGACGCGGTAGCCGCATTCGCGCCCGGCAGAAGCGTGACGATCGGCCTCAACCGGTAGGACCACGTAGCGATTTGCTGAGGATGGGTCCGCATATGTAGACTTCTCGAAATCAATCAAGGAGTCGGTATGGCTAGACTTGTGGGTGGAGCTATGGTGCTTCTCTCGATGTTCGGCGCGTCCCTGCTATTTGCTGAAGAACCGGCAGCCGGCCGCGATGCCGTTGTTTCCGCAGCGGTAGTCGAGGCGCCTGACGCGTGTGTCGTCGTCGGGGCAGCCGAGGCGATCACCGTTGACGAGCTCAATGCGGTGGAGTCTTCGCTGCGCCCGACGCATGTCGCCGCGGCGGTGTCGGAGGACTGCAGGGACATCGCGTATGACGCGTATCTCGAGTGTCGCGGGGAGATGGGACTGGGCATCCTCCAGTGCTCGCACTGGGCGACGCTCGTACTCGCGATGTGTGAAGGCGGCGGTTAGCCGGCGCGCAAAGGAGCGCCGGTCTCCAGACCGGCCGGGCCACCGCCCTCCGGGCGGTCTCCCTACGTCGCCTGCAATTCCGCGGTCCAGACAGACGCGGTCGCGGCGGTCACGACGCGATCGAACCGCACCACCATCACCGTTCGGTCGTCATCCGCCGGCTTCGCGCCAGCGTGCTGGGCGACGGCGTCGAGGATCGCGTTGCGAACCTCCTCGGCGCCGAGAGTGGTGCAGCCGCCGAGGAGCGATTCGAGCTGATCGAAGCCGAGCGGCTCGCCTTGTTCGTCCTGCGCTTCGATGATTCCGTCGGACACGTAGACGAGCGTGTCGCCTTCGTGCAGCTCGGTCTCGACGGTACGGGCGACGAGCACGGGGCGGACGCCGAGCGGGAGTGACGGCGAGTCGATCGACGTCGCGGTGCCGTCGCGGCGCAGGATGTAGGGATAGATGTGGCCGGCGTTCGTGTGGCGGATCGTGCCGCGCTCGAGATCGAACACCGTAAACGCGAGCGTCATGAACGCGCGACGTTCGGTGGAGCGATGCACGAGCTCATTCAGGCGGCGGAAGAGCGACGTTTCATCGGCCCCCTCCTCGATGAGCGTCGTCATCGCGGCTTTCACCATCGCCATCACGAGGCCGGTCGAGAGGCCGTGTCCGGAGACGTCTCCGATCGCAACGGCCAGGCGCGTCGGCGAGAGTTTGAAGACGTCGTAGTAATCGCCGCCGATCGATGTGGTCGGCTCGAAATGCGCGGCGAACGAGACCCCTTCGTGATCGGGGCCTTCCTTCGGCAGGAGATTGCGTTGGATGTCGGCCGCGATCGCAATCTCACTCTGCAGGCGTTCTTTCTCTGCAACCGTCGTGAGCAGCGAGGCGATCGATTCGGTCATGTGATCGAACGACTGCGCCATCGCGCCGAGCTGGTTATTGCGGCGCATGCGGATGCGATACGAGAAGTCGCCGCGCTCGACCGCCTTCGTTCCCTTCTCGATGCGATTCACCGCGCGCGAGATCGAGAAGATCAACACCGCCGCGAAGAGCGCCGCGATGCCGTACATCATCAGCAGCACGACGGAGATCGACGCCACGACGGTGAGGAGGATGCCGAAATAGTCATTCGCCGCCGCGCCGAAGTAATACGAGAAGAGATTGTCCGGCGGGTTGCTGATGAGCGTCAGCAGGTTCCAATCCGAAATCTGCGCCCCAGTGTTCCAGTCGGCGAGATCGGCGATGTCGCCCCAGATGATCTCCTTGAAGGCCTTGTCCCGAACGACGTCAGAGAGCTCGTTCTTCGCTTTGATGTCGTAGTTACGCTCGTTGTTGCGGCCGCGCGTCACGCGCGCATCGGCGGTGCGCACGGTCATGCGCCAGCGATCGTGAAGTTGGTCGGTCCACGCCTTGTCGATCGGTTGGGCGAGCACGACCGCGTGGTCGACCTCGCCGGGAAACTGGCGTGCCGTCACGAGGAGCGCCTGGCGATCGCGTCCCACGAGTCCGCTGAAGCTTTTCTTCTGCAGCCACGGCGGCAGCTTCTGCCCGGACGCGGCGGCGGTGTCGTAGATCTCGAGCGTCGGCAGTGCGCCGCCGGGACGTTTGCCGGTAGTCGCGTATTCGAGCGCCCAGTTTTCGAGCTGCCCGAGCGTGGCCTGCCGCTCCGCGCGCACGGCTGCCTGCGTCATTACCGCGGCGAACATGTACGCGACGGTGAGGAGGAGGATGGCCATCAGGAAAAACGGCAGGACGCTGACGAGGAGGTAGCTGAGGAACAATCGCCGGCCGACGGTCCAGAAGAGACGCGTCAGGATCCAGCGGATCACGACGGCCGTGCCGTAGAGCGTGAGGCCGATGACGAGCAGCCACGTCAGGAAGGCGAAGAAGTCGAGGATGGCCACGCTGTGGCCGAGGCGCTCGAGGAAGTCGTCGACGTAATCGAGGGCGACGATGAGGACGATTCCGCCGAGCCAGAGGAGCAGGGCCGGCGAGACGCGGCGGTGCTTTGTCGCGGGGCGATCTTCCATCGAAGGCATCATGACACACCGGAAACAACGGGCTGGGTGCACCTGGTGTTACGCGGATTCGGGGGGTGGAGTTGCAGGCGCGGAAATTTCCTTTCCTCCGATGTTTGTCTATCCTTCAGCCAGGTCCCATTCGGCGGTTTCTCATCATGAACAAAATTCTCTCCCTCCTCCTCGCGATCAGTGTGTCTACGCCGACGGCGTTTGCGGCCTGCATGAACCGCTTCGTCAGCCGTACGGAGCGTCCCCATCAGGTCGTGACTCTCCTCACCGGAAAGCTCACGTTCCAGGAAGCGCAGGAGCTCGCGAAAGCGATCAGCGCGAAGCAGGCCGCGCCGGTCGAGTGGGTGGATGACAACGGGAAGACGATCGCGAAGCAGTTCGGCGAGCTGAAAGTCGTCCGCCCGATGCCGGTCGGCTGCGACGGCCGTGCCTCCGGTGTGGTCGTGGTCGTCACCTTCCCCTCGGGCATCGTCCCGACGAAGAAGATCAACGTGAAGATCAAGGATCAGGTGGTCGCGTTCGATCAGCAGGCGGAGTGACGCTGCGAAGCCTCACTCCCTGAGAGACTTCACCGCACGCCTCTCCTCTTCCCTTCTTTTTCCTCTCCACCCCACACCTCGATCGAGTGATCGGTCAGTACGAGCACGCGTGACGTCGTGGCGATGAGGCCGCGGACGTTGCTCGGCACATCCGCGCTGCTGCTCGCGGCGAATGCCGGCAGCGTGTAGATCTCCGGATTCGCGGAGCGTCCCGCGATGAGCGCGCAGCTGCCGGCGATGCGAATCTGATGACTGTTGGTCGGCGTCACGGCGCCGAGGAACGTGCCGGTCGCCGTGAGCGTGCTGTCGTTGAACGCGTAGACCTTGTCGCCGAGAACGTAGACGTTGCCGCCGGCATACGCGAGCGAACGCGCGGTCGTCGGTGCGGCGACGCTGGCCATCGGCGATGGATGCAACGCGTCGGCGATGTTCATCACGCGCACTTCGTCGGGTGAATCGGTGAGCACGTACGCGCGCGTTCCCGACGTCGTCACATCGACGACCTGGCCGGTGAACGTGTCGGTGACGAGCAGCGTCTGCGGATCGAGCACGAGCGTCTTTCGCTCGCACGTGCCGGAGAGGCAGCCTTTCGAGATCGACACCCACACCGCGTTGCCGGCGGCCGCGATCGACAGCGGCTGCGTGTCGATCCCTTCGTTGATCGTGACCTGCGCCAGTGCTGCACCGGCGCGCGAATACGCGGTCACGTTCAGGCCGCCGGAGAGCGTGTAGATGCGACCGTTCGTCGTGGCCACGTCGATGACGTTCGCGGCGCGAATCGAATGAGAGAAGTGCGGTGCGGTGCTCGTCGCGGTCGAGTAGAGATCGATGCCGTCGCGGCTCAGGAGGAACAGCCGATCGTCGTCCGCGAGCATCTTCGTGTAGAAGCTGCTCGACGTCGTCATCACCGCGTTCGGCAGTGCGCGGAGGTAGAGCGACGCGATCATCCCCTCCGAGCTGGCGATCACCGCGTACGGCGCTGCGGCGCCGAGGGCCACGCCGTTGGCGGTCAGCCCCTGTGCGTGCGCGAGCGACTTGCCGTCGTCGTAGACGTAGAGCGTCTTGTCGGTGAGCACGAGGAGGTCATCGCCGGCGAAGGCCAGCTGGATCGGATAGACGCCGTTCGAGCCGGCGATCGGCGTGACCGTGCCGCTGGCGAGATCGAGGACGTTGACGCCGTTGAAGAGGAAGAACGCGGCGCGCGTCTGGTCGAGCGCGAGGTTGCCGATCGCGGCGCCGGTGAAGGTGTACGTACGGGTGGGAGTGCTGAGATCCCCATTGGCGTAATGGCGGATGGTGGTCGTGCCTTCCTTGACCACCTCCATCAACGCCAGCGACGCGCCGTAGCGCGCGAGCGACACGCTCACCGGAACCGCGATCGCCTGCGGCGTCGTCTCCGCCGCCGAATAGACCTTCCCGTCCTCGGTGAGCGCGACGATGGTCGTGCCGCGGAGCACCGCCTTCGTGATCGTTGCCGGGAACGTGACGCTGCGCAGCGTCGACGGAGTGGCGGGCGTGAGTGACCACAGCGTGGCCGTCGCGCCGCTCGAGGTCAGCAGCATGAAATTGTCGTAGTCCTGCACGAGCGCGTTCGGGCCGGTGGTCCAGGTGCGCTGCTGCGCGAGCGAGACTCCCTGCGCGCTGATCTTCTGCTCGCTGATCGTGCCGGCTGCGTTCGAGAGCCAGGCGAGATCGCCGGCGACGAGACTGCTGGTCGTCGCGCCCGTGACGTAGCCGGCGATCGGCGACGGTTTCGCCAATGGCGCGGCGTCGTAGGTCACGAGCCCGATGTCGCCGGCCGCGACGTAGATCGCATCGCCGCCGCGGGCCATCGCATGAATCGTGTTGTCGGTGCCGTCGGTCGGTGTGAGCAGCGACTCGTACAGTTCGGTCGTGCGCGTGAGGTCGTTGAAATCGACGACGCGGACGGTGCGGTCGGGACCGGCCACGAAGTGCACGCGCGATGCGGATGGCGCAAACGACGTCGCGCCGAAGGGAAGACGGGCGAGGCGGTTCTTGCCCGAGAAGACGTCGGTGTTCGTGCCGAAGCGATCGGAGACGTAGACGAAGTTGTCGGCCGTGGCGTGTACCGCGGTGGCGACGGAGACGGACGAGAGCTGGTCGGTCTTCTGTGCGAGCGACGGAATCTGGATGTTGAAGATCTCCACCGAGGCGTCGCCATCGGCGGTGTAGAGCGTCGAGCCGTTGATGGCGATCATGCTCACGTTCTGCGAGCTCGTGGCGAAGATCGCGTTCGATTTTGCCGGCGCATCGGCCGGAACCAGCGAGTAGTGCGCGGCCCCTTTCGACGTGGCCACGAAGAGGTCGGCGCCCTGATGGATCTGCAGATCGTTGATCGTGCCGGCGGTCTCGAGGAAGCGGACGATTTCGAGCGCCGTGCCGTTGCGGCGCAGCACGTACAGGCGCGAGCCGCTGCCGGCGTAGGCGTAGCCGTTGCCCGCGGCGCGAACGATGCGCGTCGAGCCCGGAATGGCGACGGCGTCGAGCGGCGTCACGGCGGTGCCGTTGCGTTTCATCAGCTGCACGCCGTAGCCGGTGGCCAGCCAGAGATATTCGTTGTCGAGCGAAACGTCGAACGCGGTCGTACGGAAGGAACCGCTGTAGCGCGGCGGCCAGCTGCATTGAGGAAACGCCGCCAGGGAGAGACCGAGAGAGAGAAGGAGAACCGCTGTCACACGCCCACGCATCGGGCGTAATGGTAAATCAGCGCAGCAGCCGCAGTGCCTTCCGCACGTAGGACGGATGCGGCAGCGAGTCGAGCTGTTCGATCGCGATCCACTCGTAGCCGCGCGGCGTTTTCGCGACCGATGCCGTCGACACGACGAACTCGATCTTTCGATTCGTCACGGTATGCCGCACCACGCCGAGCTCGTCTTCGGCGATCGCCTCCAGCGCTTCGAACAGCAGCGCGTTGCCGTGCGGCAGATGAACCATGCCGGTCATGAGCGGCCCTTCTTCGCGTCGCATCAGAATGCGTCCGCGTCGATCGCGAACGATGAAGAGCGGGATGCGCAGCGCGCGCGTGATCTTCTTCGGCTTCGCGCGTGGAAACTCCTCGACGCGTCCGGTTTTCGCGGCCACGCATTCGGTGCGTGCAGGGCAGAGCAGGCAGGAGGGATTGCGCGGCGTGCAGAGGAGCGCGCCGAGCTCCATCAGCCCCTGATTCAGTGCGCGCGGCGACGAAGCGCTCTCGACGAGTGCTTCGGCAAGAGGCCAGGCATCGTCGTCGGTTGCGAAGATGCGAGAGACCACGCGGGCGACGTTGCCGTCGACGATCGGTGCGCGTCGTTCGAACGCGATCGAGGCGATCGCGCCGGCGGTGTAGCGGCCGATGCCCGGAATCGTCAGCAGCTCTTCGACCGTGCGCGGCACGATGCCGGCGTGATGCCTGGCGACGTCGCGTGCTCCATCGCGCAGCATCCGCGCGCGCCGGTAGTAGCCGAGCCCCGACCAGGCCGCAGTCACCTCGTCATCGGTTGCCGCGGCCAGCGCGTGTACGTCCGGAAAACGCTCGAGAAATCGCAGAAAGTACGGCACCACGACTTCCATCCGCGTCTGCTGGAGCATCACCTCGGAGACCCACACGTGGTAGGGGTCATAGCCGTCGCGCCAGGGGAGGGGGCGCTGGTGACGTGCGAACCACGTCTCGATGAGCCGCGCCACGCGGCGGGGGTGCGTCTTTTGCAACCGGATGGGTATTGTATTCTTCAGCACGCGAGGGGACCGCGTAATGAGTGAGCAGTCTTCGGCTGGACACGCCGATTCCGAACAGGGCAAATACGTCTACTGCATCATCAAAACCGAATCGCCACGCGACTTCGGAACCGTCGGTATCGGTGGCCGCGGCGATCGCGTCTACACCGTGCACTTTCGCGAGTTCGGCGCCGTCGTCTCGAACTGTCCGCTGATCGTCTTCGATCCGACACGCGAGAACGCGCTCGCGCACGAGCATGTGAACGAGCTGGTGATGAAGGATTTCACCGTGCTGCCAATGTCGTTCGGCACCGTCTTCCGCACCGAGAACGACATCAAGGAGTTCCTCAAAGGGACGTACGAGGCGCTCAGCGACGTCCTGCAGAAGATGGAAGGGAAGATCGAGTTCGGCCTCAAGGTGAACTGGGACAAGGATCAGGTCATCAAGGAGATCGAGACCGAGAACGAAGAGATCCGCCGCCTCAAGGAAGAGATCCAGTCCAACACCTCGACCTCGACCTATTTCTCGCGCATGCAGCTCGGCCGCGTCGTCGAGTCGGCGCTGCAGGCCAAGGCCGATGCGTACGTGACCGAGATTTACGAGGCCTTGCGCGATGCGGCCATCGCCTCGCGCTCGAACAAACCGATCGGCGACAAGATGATCATGAACGCCGCGTTCCTCGTCGAGCGCGACAAGACCAAGGCGTTCGACGATCAGATCTCCGAGATCGCCAAGAAATACGAGAACAAGCTCTCGTTCCTCTACACGGGACCGTGGCCGCCGTATAACTTCGTCAACATTCGGTTGAAGCTCGAACGCGCGGAAGGACGCTGATGGCCTTCCTCCTCGACGACATCCTGCTGCTGCCGATCAAAGGGCCGATCGCCGGCTTCCGATGGGTCATGAATACGATCCAGAAGATGGCCGACGAGGAGCTGATGAACGATCAGCCGTGGAAGGAGCGCCTGATCGAGCTGCAGATGCGGCTCGAAGTCGGCGAGATCAGCGAAGAAGACTACGGACGCGAAGAGGCGATCGTGTTCCAGGCGCTGCGCGACATCCGCGCGCGCAGGGAAGCGCTGGCGCGCCAGTACGCGGCCGAGCAGGACGACGAAGGCGGCATCGGGGTGTACACGGGATATGGCGAACGATGACCTTCCGGGTCATTTCGATTCGCTGCGCTCGCGCCGCATCGTTCTCATCGGCGGAAAAGGTGGAGTAGGAAAGACCACCATCGCCACCGCCGCCGCGCTGCATTTCGCGGAGACCGGACCGGCCATCCTCTTCACCACCGATCCCGCCTCGAATCTCGCCGATCTCTTCTCCCTGCAGCCACCGGCGGCCAGCCGTCGCCTGACGCTCGAATCGCTCGACGCCTCCGCGCTCTATCGCCGTTTCCTCGACAGCAATCTCGCGTCGTTTCTCGAGATTGCCGATCGCGGTACGTACCTCGATCGCGACGAGCTGCGGCGTCTCTTCGAACTGGCGATGCCGGGCATCGACGAGCTGATGGCGTGGATGCGCATCGGCGAGCTGGCGGAGGAAAATCCCGAGGCGCTGCTCGTGGTCGATACCGCGCCGACCGGCCATACGATGCGCATGCTCGGCGCGTCCGAGCACTTCAGGCAACTCGCGATCGCACTCGATGCAATGCAGGAAAAGCATCGGGCGATGGTGTTTCAGTTCACGCGGCGCGACGTGCGCGACGCCATCGATGCGTTCATCGACGACTTCGATGCGCGCGCGAAACGGCGTCACGAGCTGCTGCAGCGGCAGGGCTTCTTCGTGCCGGTGACGTTGCGCGAGCCGCTGGTGATCGAACAAACGTTGCGTCTGATCGACGAGGTCGGCCTCGACGTGCCGTTCGTCGTGTTGAATCGCGCGCGCGGCGACGAGCCCGAGGTGCGGGAACGCTTCGCGCCACGCGACGTGGGGAACGCCATGCGCGCGTGTGTGCCGCTCGATTCGGCGGAACGGATTCGCGATTGGATGCGGGGCGTCGAGTCGCGCGCCGCCGAGCAACCGGCGTTGCCCGCTCCGAGCCGGCCATCGCGCGCGCTTCCCGCCGGCCGGCGCCTGCTCTTTTTCGCCGGAAAAGGGGGCGTCGGCAAAACGACGACCTCCGCGTCCGTCGCTCTCCGGCTCGCGACCCGGAATCCCGATCAGCGCTACGTCATCCTCTCGGTCGATCCCGCACACTCGCTGCGCGATCTCTTCGCCAGGCTCACGCCACCGGCGAACCTCGCCGTCGAAGCGATCGACACGCGCGCGAAGTGGCGGCGTTTCCGCGATTCCCTTGGACACGAGATCGCCGACGCGTTCGACGCGCTCACGCCGCGAGGCATGACCCTCGCGCACGACTCCGACGCCATGCGCCAGCTCCTCGAGATCGCGCCGCCCGGCGCAGACGAGCTGTTCGCGATCACGCGTCTCGCCGAGCTCATCGCCGATGCTTCCATCGACGGCATCGTCGTCGACACCGCTCCCACCGGCCACTTCCTGCGCCTGCTCGATCTGCCGCGCACCGCCGGCGAATGGGTGCGCGAGTTCATGCGCCTCCTGCTGCGCTACAAGGAGCTCATCCCGGCCGGCTCCCTCGGTGAAGAGCTCGTGCATGCGTCACGCTCGCTCAAAGAGCTCGACGCCGCATTGCACGGCGAGCGAGCCTCCGTGATCGTCGTGACGCGGCCGGAACGGATCGTCGTCGCCGAAACGCGGCGCCTCCTCGAGACGCTGCGCGAGCGCGCGATTCCGGTCGGGGCCGTGATTGCGAATTACGTGACGCCCGAAAACGGCGACGCGTGCGATCAGTCGATGCGCGGCTACGAGCTCGCCGCGCTCGAGGCCTTTCCCGACGCGATTCTGATCGAGCGCCGCGACCAGCCGCCGCTGACGCTCGAATCGCTCGTCACTTTGATTCCGAAGGCTTCGCTTCCGAGTTGAAGATCTTGTTCACGACCTTCCACTCGCCGTTGATCTTCAGCAGCGAGAAGTAGTCGGTGAGGGTCGCCCTCGGATAGTCGAGCCGCAGTTTCGCCATCGCCGCGTTGCCGGTGATGTCGATCGTCAGAATCGAGCGTTTCCGCTTCGCCTCGTCCTCCGGCGCCTTGCCGTTGAAGCCGGAGACGTACTCGTCGCGCGTGCGCATCACGAACGCTCCGTCGCGCACGAACATCATCTTCAGCTCCGGATGAAACACGGAGTTGACGTACTGGCCGTCGCCGGTCGCGTGGGATTTGAAGTACTGCTCGATCACCGCGCGGATGGCGGCGTCGTCGTTCGCGGGAGCATCGGCGGCGAAGAGCGGGAGCGTGAGCAGCAGCAGCGCGAGGGCGGTCACTGTTTTCATGGCCGGATCGTAGCGAGGCGCGCGTGCGGAGTTGTGGCGCGCGCGTTACGGATTAAGATCCTGATGTGCAGAACATCCTCTACGTCTACTCGGTCACGCGCGATGCGGTGACGCCCGAGGTTGACGGGATCGATGCGTCGCGACGGTTTGGCGTGGCCACGATCGACGGCATCTCCGCCGTGTTCACCCCCGTCAGCACGGAAGAGTTTTCGCAGGAAGTCATCGACCGGCGCGCGGGCGATCTCGAATGGCTCGGCGCCATCGGCTATCGGCATCAGCACGTGGTCGCGGAGCTGATGAAGCTCACCGCGATCGTTCCGCTGCGCGCGTTCACGCTTTTCAGCAGCGAAGAAGCATTGCGCTCATATCTGCATGCGAATCACGAACTGCTGTCGAAGATGTTGCAGCGCCTCGACGGCCGGCAGGAGTGGACGCTGCGCATCGAGCTCGATGCGGAGAAATGGCACGACGCCCTGCCGCAACGTGTGGCCGCATTGCGCGAGCTGCAGAGCGAGATCGAGACCGCCTCGCCCGGCAAGGCTTTCCTGCTGAAAAAGAAGCTGCAGGACGAAACGAAACGCGCTTCCCACGCGGCCGAGCAGGAACTGGTGACGGAGCTCGAACGGGTGATTCTCGAAAAGCTCGGCTGCGAGACGATCAGCGAAACGCGCGAACACCGCGACGGCGCATTTCCGCAGATCAACGTATTGATCAATCGCGACGAGGAATCCGTTCTGCAGGAGCTGCATGGCACGCTCGGCGAACGCTACGCGGCGGAAGGGGTGACGCTCGGATTGACCGGGCCGTGGCCGCCGTACAGCTTCGCCAGTGGCCAGTGACTTTGAATCAGCGATGAGTGATGAGCGATGAGGTTCGACATGTTTCGCGAGATACGCGTTTACTGCAATGACATCATCGGAATGAACGTCCGCTCTCGCGAAACGTGTCGAGCCTCATCGCTCATCACTCATCACTGGTCTCACGCGTATCCACTTTCTGACGCAAGCTACCGATGACCGACGACACCGAGCTCCCTCTTCTCGAAACGCTCGATCATCTGCTCGATCGCGGAGTGATCATCGCCGGCGAGGCGGTGATCTCGATCGGCGACGTCGATCTGCTCTACCTCGGCCTGAACGTCGTGCTTGCGAACGTCGACGCGATCATCCGGACGTCGAAGCGATGAAGTTTGTGGTGATCGGCGCGCACCTGCTGCGCGATGACGTCGAGCCGCACGCCGAAGCCATCCCGGTCGGCGATCTTTTTCTCAGCGCACTCTCCGTGCCCGACGATCAGCCCCTCGGCGATCGCGAACTGCTCGTCCACGTTGCGCGGATTCGCGCACGGCTGCTCGAGGCGGCCACGTTCGTGGCCATTCGCTACGGCTTTTCGACGACGTCAGTCGATGACGCGATGTCGAAATGCAGCGCGCATCTCGCGCGATGGAAGCGCCTGCTCATCGAGCATCGCGAACACGTCGAGCTGACGCTCAAGACCGCGGCGGTTGCACCGCAACGACGTCCCGACCGGCACGGCTTCACCAGCGGCGCGGAGTATCTGCGCGCCTTGCACGCCGCCACGCAAAGCGCGCATGCCGATGCCTCGCTGCGCGATGCCGCGAATGAGCTGCTCGTGCCGCTTGCGAAACTGCATCGCTGGCTGCATCGCGATGAGAAGTCGATCGAGCTGGCGCTGCTCGTCGATCGCGGCAGGCTCGGTGACGTGCGGAGCGGCGGCGAGTCGTTGCGCGAGCGCTGTCCGAACGTGCCGTTCCTGCTTTCCGGCCCGTGGCCGCTGGAGGTCTTCGCCGATGCTGATCACGAATGAAGAAGACGAGCTGCGTCGCGCGCTGACGTTCACCGATGCGATGGTGCCGGAACGGATCTCGGCCGATTCCGACGCGGTGGAGAACGGGCTCGCGAAGCTCGTGCTGTCGATCATCGAGCTGGTGCGGCGGCTGCTCGAAAAGCAGGCGCTGCGGCGGATGGATTCCGGCAATCTCTCGGATGAAGAGATCGAGCGGCTCGGAAACGCGCTGATGAAGCTCGAAGAGAAGATGGCGGAGCTGAAACGGGTGTTCGGTCTGAGCGATGAAGAGCTGAACATGAAGCTGGGCCCGCTGAAGATGTGGGAGTGATCGTTCTTGACTCGCGCTGACGAAACCGGTTAAACGTTCGCCGCACCATCAAGGAGGCGGGATTGCCAATCGACGATCGAGGAGGGCTCCAGCGTCAGCCGCAAGGCCTCGTGGACATCCTCGACAAGATTCTGGACAAGGGGCTCGTGGTCGCGGGTGACGTGAAAGTGTCGCTGGCGAACGTTGAGTTGCTGACGATCCAGCTTCGCCTGGTGATCTGTTCGATCGACAAGGCTGAAGCCATCGGGATCAACTGGTGGCGATCGGACCGCTTCTACTCCAGCGACGCACGCGCGTTGCCGGCACCCGAGGAGTACGACGACTTGCGCAATCGCATCGCCGAGCTCGAACGACAACTGAGCACTCGTGAGCTTCCCACCGGGAAGCCGGGAGAGAGGAAAGGCAGGTAATCATGGCTGTTGAACGCGCCCCGGGCGGAACCAGTCTGATCGACGTTCTCGACCGGATTCTCGACAAAGGTATCGTCGTCGACGCGTGGGTCCGCATCTCGCTGGTCGGCATCGACCTGATCACGGTGGAAGCCCGCGTCGTCATCGCTTCCATCGACACGTACCTCAAGTACGCGGAAGCGGTCGGCATCACCTCGACGGTCGCCCGTCCGGCCCTCGGCACCGAGGGTGTCGGCGCGGCGGCACCGACGGGCACGACGCGTCCGTAAACGGCACGCGAAAAATCCGTGTCATCCCGCGCACCCGCGCGGGATGACACGTTCCCGTTTTACTTCTTCAGGTAAGAATCCATCCACCCCAGAACCGTCTCGTGCCACACCTTCGAGTTCTGCGGCTTCAGCACCCAGTGGCCTTCATCCGGAAACAGCAGCAGGCGTGACGGCACGCCGCGGCGCTGCAATGCGGTGAAGAGCTGCAATCCCTGATCGAGCGGCACGCGGTAATCGAGCTCGCCGTGCACGACCAGCGTCGGCGTCGTGAAGTTCTTCGCGAAACGATGCGGCGACCACTTCTCGTACTGCTCCGGCTGTTCCCACGGCGTTCCGCCGAACTCCCATTCGGGGAACCAGAGCTCTTCGGTGGCGCCCCACATCGACTCGAGGTTGTAGACGCCGTCGTGCGACACGAGCGCTTTGAAGCGATTCGTGTGGCCGAGGATCCAGTTGATCATGTAGCCGCCGTACGAAGCGCCGGCCGCGCCCGTGCGATTCGCATCGACGTACGGCAGCTGGGCGAATACGTCGACGCCGTTCATCAGGTCGGTGTAGACGCTGCCGCCCCAGTCCTGCGAGATCTGTTCGACGAACTGCTGTCCGAAGCTCGTCGAGCCGCGGGGATTCGGCATCAGCACGACGTAGCCGCGCGCGACCCACATCTGCGGGTTCCAGCGATACGACCACGAGTCCGCCCACGCGCCCTGCGGTCCGCCGTGAATCAGGACGATGGCCGGGTATTTTTTCGTCGCATCGAAATTCGGCGGCTTCACGAGCCAGCCCTGCACCGTCGCGTCGTCCGCTCCCTTCCAGGTCAGCTCTTCCACGGCGCCCATCGTGAGCTGCGCGAGCAACGCGTCGTTGTGGTGGGTCAGCTGCACCGGCGTGCCGCTGCGCGACATCGAGTGGATGTCCGACGGGCGTCGCAGCGTCGACATCGAGAAGTAGAGCGTCTTTCCGTCCGGTGCAATGACGATCGAATCGGCGGAGCCCGCCTTCGTCACCTGCGTCATCCGGCCGTCGAGCGTGACCTCGTAAATCAGGTGACGCGCCTTGACCCCGGAGGTCACGAGGAGCGTTTTCGAATCGGGAGACCAGACCGCGGAGTCGATCCAGTCATTGAAGTCGGACGCGATCCGCTTCGACGTACCGGCCGCACGATCGTAGAGCCACAGCTCGAAGAGATCGGATTCGTAGCTGTTGCGCGCCTGCGAGCGGTAGGCGATGTACCTGCCGTCCGGCGAATACAGCGGCGAGGTGTCGGCGCCGGTGCGCGAGGTGATGCGCTTCGCGTCGCCACCGCTGGTGTTGACGACGAAGAGATCGGAGTTCGTCGAGCGCTCCGGATTCGCGTCGGTGTTGCGCGCGAAGACGAGCTCTTTGCCGTCCGGCGAGATGTCGAATTCATCGCCGCCGCCGACGGAGAAGTGCGGCGCGTCGTACGGCCCGGGCGTGAGATCGCGCGCGGCGCCACGGAGCGGCACGTAGAGAATGTGCGAGCGCGTCGGCGCCTGCCAGCTCATCCAGTGTCGATAGAGCAGCGAGTCGATGACGCGCGCTTTCGAGGCCGGCGCTTTCTCTTTCTCCGCGATGCATTTCGCGTCGAGTCCGCAGTCGGGATGGATGTCTGACGTCGCGATCAGCGCGGAGCCATCCGGCACCCACTTGATCGTCGACGCGCCGCCCGGCAATTCCTGCAGCTTCGTCGTAGTGCCGGCCGCGACGTCGTACAACGCGATCTGCCCGCCGGTCGTCAGCGCGAGCGACTTGCCGTCCGGCGACCAGCCGCCGACCGAACCGGCCGTCAACTCTTTCGCACCGCTGCCATCCGCGCGCATCAACCACACCGCCGTGTTGCGCTTGTTCGCCGCCAGGTCGGTCGTGGTCACGTCGTACGCGATCCACTTGCCGTCCGGCGACAGCTTCGGAGAACCGATGCGTTTCATCGCCGCAAGGTCCTCGTAAGTCATGGGACGCTGGGCGCTGACCACCGTAGCCACGAACGCGAGCAGCGCGAGAGTGAGTATTCGCTTCATCGAATTCCTTTCTTGTCGGAGGCGGGAGTCGGTTGTCGGTTGTCGGGAGGCCACCACCCCACCACGAGTTCTTTGCGGAGCCGGTCTCCCCCGACAACCGACAACCGACTCCCGACTACCGGATATATCCCAACGATTTGAGATTCTGGTAGTACTCCTCGTTCACTGAATGTTCGGCGTCGTCGCGTTCGCGGGGGCCGTAGGTGGCGATGCGCGGGCTTGCGCTTTTCGCCGAGCCCGGCATTTCGTTCGACGGCGGGAAGCCGATCGCATCGAGGATCGACGGGGCGACGTCCCACGCGCTGCTGCCTGCGAACGGCATCGTCGATGCGACGACCGCGCTGCCGCTCTGTCCGTCTCCCGGCATCCCCGCGAGGACGACTTCGTAGCCGCGCGCGCGGGCCAGCCGGATCGCCGGCACGACGCCGTCGAGCGCCTTCAGTGAGTTTGCGAGGCGCGTCGTCGGATCGAGCGCGAGGCGATTGAGGATCACGTCGAGCGCCGGCAGGTAGACCGTCGCGAAGCGCGGCGATTGTTTGTAGACGTTCTGCACGAAGCGCTCGCCGGCGACGCGGTCGACCTGCAGCGCATCGCCGTGGGCGGCGGTGAAGATCGATTCCGGTCCGATCGATGTGAGTCCCGCTGCCTGCACATCGGCGGTGGTCCACCAGTTCACCGCGACGCTCGTGACGCCGCGTTCGGCGAAGAGCTCCCAGACGTAATCGCGACGGCGAACGGTCGGCGGCAGCGGCTCCCGTCGCGCGAGGCCGAGCAGCGGCGCGAGCCGCATGAGCACGAAGTCGGCACGCGAGATGCGCTGCAGCACGTGAGCGCCCCCGCGAAAGCGGACGCCTTCGATCGCTCGCACTCCATGCGCTTCGGTGCGCACGCCGGTGCCGAGCGAGGCCCAGCGCTCCGCGGTGGAATCGCCGTGGATCGTCGAAACGGCGGTCACGTGCGGAAAGACGCGCACGATGTCGGGACGCGAACGGAGGATCTCGCTGGTCAGACCATCGACCGCGATGAGCGCGACGCGCGTTGCGGTCGGCGAGGTCACGACCATCGGCTGCACGGCCGGCCGCTCGCGCTCGAGGTACGCCGGCACGAACAGCAGCGCAATGAGTGCGATCGCGGCGACGAGCATCGGAATCGTGCGCGGTTTCTGGTGGATGGCCGGGATGCGCCGCACCTCGTACATCGAGAACGAAAGCAGCGCCGCCGAAAGCACGAGCGTCACGACGACGAAGAAGACCACCGTGAGCGCGGCGCCGGTGGCGAGCTCCGGAAGCGCCGGCGCGGTATCGAAGCGGTACCACCACACCGCGATCGGTGCGACGAGCAACGCGCCGGCGGCGACGGAGATGGCCAGGAGCGCGCGCGGCGTGTCGATCGGCAGCGCCGGGCGCACTTTCAGGGTGAGGGCAATGGCGATGACGAAGGCGAAGGCGAGGATGAGCCACGCCGCGGCGTAGGTGAGGAAGAGGCCGAGGGTCTCGAACGCACCGAGGGGCGCGTCGCGGAAGAGCATGATCGCGGTGAGCGGCAACGCGCCGAATGCCGCGATGAGAATCGCCGCCTTGAGCGCGACCAGGACCAGCTCCACCCAGAACGCGCGTGAGCTCCACGGATCGAGCGCGAACCAGCGCTCGATGCCGTGCGTGAGATAGCCGCGCTCGCGCAGCTGCTGGCGAAGGGAGTCGACGTCGGTCACTGCGCGCGGATCATAGCGGAGGGCGAAAGAGTCGAAGGAGAGGTTCGGTCCCCGAGGAATACAGGCTCCCTACTCACGTTGTACAGCCGGGTCCATGGACTCTCCCACGCCGCGGCGCCGCTCCTTTACGAAGTGGATTTCAGGAATGCTCCTGCTGCTCGGCGTTGGAGCGCTGAAGGCGAAGGCGTTTCTCCTGCTGTTCGTCGAGAAGATCCGCATTCTCTTCGTCAATCCGTTCGAAGGTTTCGGCGCGATGCAGTACGCGATTGCGGGTGGCTCGTTCGTGGTCACGATCGCCGCGTACACGACCCAGTTTCCGTTGGCGGTCGTGCTCGGGTTCGTCGTGATCACGCTGATCCACGAGATCGGTCACGCCATCGCCATTCGCGCGAAAGGGTTGCGCGCGGGGTTCATGGTCTTCGTGCCGTTCATCGGCGGTGCGGTCACGCTGAAGGATCAGCCGCGCACCGCGTATGACGATGCGCAGATCGGTCTGGCCGGTCCGTTCGCCGGGACGCTGGCGTCGCTGGTCTGCCTGCAACTCTACAAATGGACCAGCGATCCGCTCTGGCTGCTGATCGCATTCATGGGCTTCGCCATCAATCTCTTCAACCTCGTGCCGATCGGGATGCTCGACGGCGGGCGCATCTCGGCGGCGGTCACGAAGTGGATGTGGGTGTTCGGCGGCGGGATGATTCTCTGGCGGGTGATCCGGCAGCCGAACCCTCTGATCATCCTCATTGCCGTGCTCGCCGCGTTTCAGGTGTACGCGTCGCTGGAACGGGAAAAAACGGACCAGCGGTTCTACGAGGTGACGCCGACGCAGCGCGCGGCAATTGCAGTGCTCTATTTCGCGTTGGTGATTTTTCTCGGGCACCAGACCTGGATGACGTATGACCGTCTGGAGATCCTGAGACGCTGATTTGATAAGGTTCGACCGACATGATCGACAAATTTCTGACCATGCTGTTCGGCTCGAAGCACGAGCGCGACGTGAAGGCGATGAGGCCCATCGTCGCGCGCATCAACGAGCTCGAGCCCGAGGTGAGCCCGCTGACGGATGACCAGCTGCGCGCGAAGACCGCCGAGTTTCGCGAGCGCCTGCGTCCCGCCGTCGCGGCCATCGAAGACGTAAAAAAAGAAGTTCCCCGCGACGAGAACGCGGTGAAGGCCGCGAAAGCGGAGCTCCAGCAGGCGCTCGACGATCTGCTGCCCGAGGCCTTCGCGGTCTGTCGCGAAGCCGGCAAGCGTGTCCTGAACATGCGCCATTTCGACGTGCAGCTCATGGGCGGCATCGTGCTGCATCGCGGCAAGATCGCCGAGATGAAGACCGGTGAAGGCAAGACGCTCGTGGCCACGCTGCCGGTCTATCTCAATGCGCTCACCGGCCGCGGCGTGCACGTCGTCACCGTGAACGACTATCTCGCGCGCCGCGACTCCGAGTGGATGGGCCGTCTGTACAGGTTTCTCGGCCTGACCGTCGGCGTCATTCAGAACCCGCACGGCGACCGCGAACGCCAGGTCGCGTACCGCTGCGACGTCACCTACGGCACCAACAACGAGTTCGGCTTCGACTATCTCCGCGACAACATGAAGTTCGATCTCGAGGCGATGGTGCAGCGCGATCCGGTGTACGCGATCGTTGACGAAGTCGACTCGATCCTCATCGACGAAGCGCGCACGCCGCTCATCATCTCCGGCCCGTCAGAAGAGTCGACCGAGAAGTACTACGCCGCCGCGCGCATCGTGCCGCGTCTCATCAAGGACACCGACTATCAGATCGATGAGAAGCAGCACACCGCCGTCCTCACCGAGGAAGGGGTGCTGCACGCCGAGAAGCTCCTCGGCAACATCGAGCTCTACGACCCGCAGAACATCGACCTGCTTCACGCCGTCACCCAGGCCGTGCGCGCCACCTCGCTCTATCGCAACGACGTCGAGTACGTCGTCAAAGACGGCGAAGTCATCATCGTCGACGAATTCACCGGCCGCCTCATGCCGGGCCGGCGCTGGTCCGATGGTCTGCACCAGGCCGTCGAAGCGAAGGAAGGGGTGAAGATCGAGAGCGAGAACCAGACGCTCGCGACGATCACGTTCCAGAACCTCTTCCGCATGTACGAGAAGCTGGCCGGCATGACCGGTACGGCCGATACGGAAGCGGCGGAGTTCGAGAAGATCTACAGCCTCGAAGTGGTGGTCATTCCGCCGAACCGCCCGATGCAGCGCAAGGATCAGCCGGACCTCGTCTACCGCACGGAGCGCGAGAAATTCGACGCGATCGTGCAGGAGATCAAGGAAAAGCAGAAGGCCGGACAGCCGTCGCTCGTCGGCACCATCTCGATCGAAAAGTCCGAAGCGCTTTCGTCCGCGCTCAAGAAGAGCGGCGTTCCGCACGTCGTGCTCAACGCCAAGCATCACGAGCGGGAGTCGGAGATCGTCGCGCAGGCCGGCCGTAAAGGTGCGGTCACCATCGCGACGAACATGGCCGGCCGCGGCACGGACATCCTCCTCGGCGGCAATCCGGAGTTCCTCGCGGCGCAGAAGACGCGCGAGGTCGAAGACGCCGCCGAGCGCACGCGCATCGAAGAGCAGCTCAAGGACGAGTGGAAGCGCGATCACGAAGAGGTCGTCCGCCTCGGCGGTCTGCACATCGTCGGCACCGAGCGTCACGAGTCCCGCCGCATCGACAACCAGCTGCGCGGACGCTCCGGACGCCAGGGCGACCCCGGCTCGTCGCGTTTCTATCTCTCCCTCGAAGACGATCTGATGCGCATCTTCGGCGGCGACCGGATCATGGGCATCATGGAACGCCTCGGCATGGAAGAAGGTGTTCCGATCGAGCACGGCATGGTCACGCGGGCCATCGAGCGCGCGCAGAAGCAGGTCGAAGGACGCAACTTCGAAGCGCGCAAGCACCTGCTCGAATACGACGACGTGATGAACAAGCAGCGTGAGTCGATCTACACGCTGCGCCGCTCGATCCTCGAAGGACGCGAAGGCCGCGAGTACATCCTCAACGCCGCCGACGAGATCGTCGGATACCTCGTCGATACGCACTATCCGGAAGGCGATCGCCAGCATCCGGACGAGGCGGAACTGAACGCGGAGCTGTACGACTTTTTCGGTCTCGACCTCCGCAACGCGGGCGTCGATCTCGAGCACGACCGCCGCGACGAGGTGAAGTACAAACTCACCGAGGCCGTCAACAAACGCTACGCGGAGAAGGAAAACCTCATCGGCGCCGACAACATGCGCCTCAATGAGAAATACCTGCTCCTGCAGGTCATCGATCAGCAGTGGAAAGACCACCTGCTGAACATCGATCACCTCAAGGAAGGCATCGGCCTGCGCGGCTACGGCCAGCGCGATCCGCTGATCGAGTACAAGCGCGAATCGTTCGAGCTCTTCCAGTCGATGATGGAGCGCATCCAGGATCGCGTCGTCAAGATTCTCTGGAAGATCGAGCTCGCGGGCGGATCGTCCTCCACCCGCGAAGGCGACCACGAAGAAGCGCAGCGCGTTTCCCGCGCACTCCCCCCGCAGCCGCCGAGACAACAGATGACGTTCTCCGGCGCGCCGAAAGAAGCAGCCGCACCGGTGAAGCGCAATCAAGCCAAAGTCGGCCGCAACGACCCCTGCCCCTGCGGCTCAGGAAAGAAATACAAGAAATGCCACGGCACGGACGCGGCGTAACCGCCCGGTCGTGTCATCCCTCCACTCGCTACGCTCGGTCGGGATGACACGGGCGCAGCCGCTCCATGTGTCATCCCGAGCGGAGCGCGCAGCGCGGAGTCGAGGGATCCTCCGCCGACGGAGCGCGCCTCGTGCTTTCGGAGGGGATCCCTACTTGCTACGCTCGGTCGGGATGACACGCGCGCGTCGGCTTATGTGTCATCCCGAGCGGAGCGCGAAGCGCGGAGTCGAGGGATCCCCCGCCGACGAAGCGCGCCTCGTGCATTCGGAGGGGATCCCTCCACTCGCTACGCTCGGTCGGGATGACACGCGCGCGTCGGCTTATGTGTCATCCCGAGCGGAGCGCGGAGCGCGGAGTCGAGGGATCCCCCGCCTACGGAGCGCGCCTCGTGCTTTCGGAGGGGATCCCTCCACTCGTTACGCTCGGTCGGGATGACACGCGCGCAGCCCGCCCCTCGTGTAATCGCGAGCGGAGCGCGTCTCGTGAATCCGGAGGGGATCCCTCCACTCGCTACGCTCGGTCCGGATGACACCCCGTTCCCGGCCTCTCCTTCCCTTAAACTACGCGCACTTTGACCACCACACCTAAATCCATCGGGTTCATCGGCGCGGGGAATATGGCCGAGGCGATGATTCGCGGGCTGCTGCGCGGCGACGACTTTACGCCCGGGCAGATTTCGGCATCCGGTCCGCGGGCGGAGCGGATGCGCGAGCTGCACGACGCGTATGGCATCGAGACGACCACGGACAACAAGGTGCCGGCGCGGGCGCAGATCGTGGTGCTGTCCGTCAAGCCGCAGATCCTGAGCCGCGTGCTCGATGAAGTGGGGGATGTGATCGGCGCGGATGCGCTGGTGCTTTCGATTGCGGCGGGCGTTCCGGTGGCGGCGATTCAGGCGCGCCTGGCGAGCGGCACGCGCGTCGTGCGGGCGATGCCGAATACGCCTGCGCTCGTCGATGCTGCCGCGACGGCGATCGCGGGTGGCGAGCATGCGCGCGAATCCGATCTCGCCGATGCGAAGAAGATCTTCGACTCGATCGGCCTCACGGTGATTCTCGAAGAATCGCAGCTCGATGCGGTGACGGGACTCTCGGGCTCCGGGCCGGCGTATGTGTTCCTGATTCTCGAAGCGTTGAGCGACGCCGGCGTAAAGGTCGGCCTCTCGCGTCGCACGGCGCAGCTGCTCGCGGCGCAGACGGTGCTCGGCTCGGCGAAACTGCTGCTCGAAACGAACGAGCATCCGGGGCGGTTGAAAGACATGGTCACCTCGCCGGGTGGTACCGCGATCACCGGTCTGCACACGCTCGAAAATGGCGGCGTGCGCACGACATTGATGAACGCCGTCGAAGCGGCCACACGACGTTCGAAAGAGCTGGGCGAGGCGATCCTCAAGAAGGACTGATGGCGACGACGCACGAGGTGATGACCGACATCGAGCGCGAGCTGAACGACGCCACCGCGCGTGCGTGGTCGCTCGTCAAGTCGACCGACGGCCGCCTCTTCACGGTGCGTCCCGATCCGAAGAGCTGGTCCGCGGCCGAGTGCATCTCGCATCTCAGCATCTCGACCGAAATGTTCCTCCCGGTGCTGCGCGATGCCCTCGACGACGCGCGGCGAAGAAAACTCGTCGCTCGCAAGCCGCCGAAGATGGACCTCCTCGGCCGGATCCTGCGCTGGTTTCTCGAGCCGCCGATTCGCCAGCGCGTCAAGACCGCCGCGCCGTTCGTCCCGAAGAGCGTTCGTGCGAAAGCGGAAGCGTTCGGCGAATTCGCGTCGCTGCAGGACCGGCTGGCCGAACTGATTCGCGCCGCCGCCGATCTCGACCTGGCGCGCATCAAGGTCGTCTCGCCGTTCGACAAACGGGTGAAGTACAACGCCTACTCCGCCTTCCGCATCATCACCGCGCATCAGCGCCGCCATCTCTGGCAGGCCGAGCAGGCCATTCACACGCTGACCAGCCGCGCCGCCTGAGCAGCAACGCGCAGAGATCAGCGCTTCCGCCGGCTGCGCAGGTACTCGATGATGCCGGGGAGGAGCGAGACGAAGATCACGATGATGATCACCTTCTCGATGTGCTTCTCGGTGGCGGGGAAGAGCGTCACCAGGAGATACCCGATCATCGTCATCGAGAACACCCAGCCGATGCCGCCGATGATGTTGAACAGCGCGAAGCGGCGATACGACATGTTGGCCATGCCGGCCACGACCGGTGCGAACGTGCGCACGATCGGAACGAAGCGGGCGATGATGATGGTCTTGCCGCCATGCCGCTCGTAGAACTCGTGCGTGGCGATGAGATGCTTCTTCTTGAACAGCAGCGAGTCTTCCTTGCGGAAGAGCGCCGGGCCGAGCTTCTTTCCGATGTAGTAGCCGGTGGCATCACCGGTGATCGCGCAGAACATCAGGAGGACATTCAGGTAGACGATGTTGAGATCGCCCTTCGCCGCGAACAGGCCGGCGGTGACGAGCAGGGAATCGCCCGGCAGGAAGAATCCGATCATCAATCCGGTCTCGGTAAAGACGATGATGGCGAGCGCAATGTATCCACCCGCCTGCACGAGGCCGCGAACGTCGGTCAGGAAATGAAACAGGTCGCGAATCGATTCCATGTGGGGCGCGAATCCTAGCATGCAGACCGCGGGAAACTCGTTCGACGTCGTCGTGCTGGGTGGCGCCTTCAGTGGCGCATCCGCCGCGCTTCTTCTGCGGCGCGAATGTCCCGCGTTGCGCGTGCTGATCGTCGAGAAAGCGGAAGCGTTCGACGAGAAGGTCGGCGAGGCAACGACCGAGATGTCGGCGATGTTTCTGACGCGCCGCCTCGCCCTCTGGCAGCACCTCGAGCGCGAGCAGTTGCCGAAGGAAGGTCTGCGCTACTGGTTCTCCAACGACAAGGTGATGGGACACGTCAACGCATCGGAGACCGGAGGCTTCATTCGCAGCACCGTGCCGGCCTTTCAGTTGCGCCGCGATGCGCTCGATGAGCACATCCTCGCCAGGGCGGTCGAAGAAGGGGCCGAGCTCTGGCGTCCCGCGCGCGCGCTCGACGTCACGCTGCGTGATTTCGACAACGTCGTGAAGCTCGAGGTGAACGGCGAGACGCGCGAGGTGCATTGCCGCTGGGCCCTCGATGCCAGCGGCCGCGCGAACTTCATCGGCCGCAAGTTGAACCTCATCGAGCGGAACGAAGAGCATCCCACCGCCGCGATCTGGTGCCGCTGGAAAAACGTTCGTCACATCGATGAGATCGCGGTGCGCAACGGTCTTGCCGGCAGCAACGTGAGCTCGCGCCGGCTGGCGACGAATCACTACACCGGTCTCGGCTACTGGATCTGGGTGATCCCGCTCGGCAACGGAGAGACGAGCATCGGCGTCGTCTTCGACCGGCGTCTCGTCGACCTGCACCAGTCGAAGAATCGCGCCGAAGATTTCGTCGCGTTCCTCCAGGCGATTCCGTCGCTCGCGGAATTGCTCGAAGGCGCCGAGCCGCGCATGGAAGATCTCCGTTTCTACTCGCACCTCGCTTACGCAACGAAGCAGTACATGGGCAACGGCTGGGCGCTCCTCGGCGATGCGGCGGCGTTCCTCGATCCCTACTACTCCCCCGGTCTCGATCATGCCGCATTCACCGTCGAAGCGACGGTCGACATCATCAAAGAGCAGGCGATGGGAAAAGAGATCGCACCGCGCATCGCCGAGCACAACGAGACGTTCCTCCGTTCGTACTGGCGCTTCTTCCGCGCGGTCTACAAAGACAAGTACTACTACATGGGCGAAGGCGATCTGCTCAGCGCGGCGATGCTCATCGACACCGCGCAGTACTACATCTTCGTGGTGGTGCCCGCCTATCGCCTGCTCAAGAAGTTCCACTGGATGCCGGTCCTCGGACCGAAGCCGGCCTTCATCAGCTATCGGATGATGCTCGGCTACAACCGCCGCTTCAAAGCGATCGCGGAAACGCGGCGCAATGCCGGCATGAGCGGTTACCTCAACGACAACCGCCGCATCAAGGCGTACTTCAACCTCGGCTTCGCTCCGATGCAGATGGTGCTGCGCGGCGTGAAGTTATGGATGAAGGCGGAACTGACGGCGCTCGGCTTCAGGTGGAAACGAAAGAAGAAAGTGGACGTGGTCGTGCCGGCCGCGTCAGAGAGCAGCTAACGCCGCTCGTTTCACCTTGCCGCGCTCGTCCACCGGCATCTCGTCGATCAGCTTCACGATTCTCGGCACCTTGTGCAGCGAGAGTCTCGCGCGGCAGAACTCGCGCACCTGTTCGCGCGTCACTTCCGGCGTGGCCACGATCGCCGCCGCAACCACTTCGCCTCGTGCACCCGCGGCCGCGCCGTAGACCTTCGCCTCGCGCACGCCGGCGATCTGCAGGATCACCGCTTCGACTTCGCGCGGATTCACCTTCTTGCCGGCGGTGTTGATCAGATCGCTCGCGCGTCCGACGATGGCGATCTCGCCGTCCTGAGACTCGATGAGGTCATCGGCGAGGAACGTCGCGTTCGCGAACGGCACGAACGTCGTGGCGTCGACGAGCTGGCCAGCGGCGACGGACGCACTTTCGATCGCCAGGCGGCCGCTCTTCGCGTGCAGCGTGACGCCTTCCATGGCGTGACCGACCGTGCCTCGCTCCACCGCGCCGCCGCGGCGGTCGTACGTGATACCGCCACATTCACTGCAGCCGTAGAACGTGTGGATGTCGATGCCGAAACGCTCGCGGAAACGGCGCGAGGTGGCCGGCGGCAGCGAAGCGCCCGCGGAGATGAACGTGCGAATGCTCTCGAACTCGCCGTGCGCGGCGCGCGTGAGATGTTCGAACACCATCGGAATCAAAGGCGCGACCGTGCAGCGATGGCGATTGGCGAGATCGACCAGCGCCTGCGGCAGGTAGTCGTTCGTGACGACGACCGGCGTGCCCTGCACGAGCAGCGGCATCACGAGGTTCGAGAAGCCGTACGAGTGCGAGAAGGGGATTGCGCCGAGATTGAGATCGGTGGCGCGGATGCCCATCGTGGCGCAGATGTTTGCGCAATCGGCGAGCAGGTTCGCCTCGGTGGCCACGATGCCTTTCGGCATCCCCGTCGATCCGGAGGTCAATTTCACCAGACGGGCGTCGTTCGGGACGGTACGCGAGAGCGCATTGCCGGAGATCTGGCGAGGCGCAATGCCGGAGCGGCTGACCAGCGCCTTGATTTCGAAATGTCCGAGGATCACGGCTACTTCGTGATCGTTCGCGTCGCGATCGATCGGGAAGACGAGCAGGTCCGACTGCAGTGCGGCGAGGAACGTGGCGACGAAATCGATCGAGTTCGGCAGTTGAACGGCAATCGCGTCGCGAGAGGTGAGGCCGGCGGCGGCGAGCTCCGCGGCGATGACGTTCGCGCGGTCGAGGAGCGCCTCGCGCGTCGTGATCGCACCGGTGGCGGAGTCGATCAGCGCGGGGGCCAGAGGGTTGTCGCGAACGAGGGCGAGATAAAGTTCCAGCATCGACCGGCTTTGCAGAATAACATGTTGCACTGACAGCGTTTGACGCCGCGATGCGCGATGTAATCGTCATTGGAGGAGGCCCGGCCGGCACGACCGCCGCGACGCTCCTTTCCCAGCAGGGACTCTCCGTAACGCTGCTCGAGCGCGAACGTTTCCCCCGTTTTCAGATCGGCGAGTCGCTCCTTCCGTACAACAATGACCTCTTCTCCCGCCTCGGTGTCGAAGAGCAGTTGCTGGCCGGCGACTTCTTCCCGAAGTTCGGCGCGTACTTCGTCACCGGCGACGGCCAGATCGGTTACGGCTTCCGCTTCGACAAGCGTCTGAGCGACCCCTACCGCCGCTCTTTCCAGGTCAAACGCGCGCAGTTCGACGAGCTCTTGCTCAGGAACGCCGAGAAACATGGCGTCGACGTGCGGCAGGAAACGCCGGTCACGTCGATCGACCTTTCGGATCCGAACAAGGTGATCGTCAACGGCGACCTCGAGGCGCGCTTCGTCGTCGACGCCAGCGGTCACGCCTCGGTGGTCGGCTCTCGGGTCGGGCAGCGTGAAGACGTGCAGTCGTTGAAGAAGATCGCCTTCTTCGCCCACTACAGGAACGTGCCGCGCGCCGAAGGGAAAGATGCCGGCAACACCGTCATCGTCATCCTGAAGAATGCCTGGTTCTGGCTGATTCCGGTGACGGCCGACGTGATGAGCGTCGGACTGGTCGTCGATCGCGAGCATTACGTGAAGTGCGGGCTCGAGCCGCAGCAGTTGCTCGAGCAGACGATCGCCGGCGCGTCGTGGGTGGCCGAGAGGATGAAAGACGCGGAGCGCATCACACCGATTCATGCGCGCAAGGATTTTTCGTTCCGCATGAAGAACATGGCCGGCCCGAACTACGTGCTCGTCGGCGATGCGGGTGGCTTCCTCGATCCGATTTTCTCGACCGGCGTATTCATGGCCATGAAGTCCTCGGATCTCGCGTCGTCAGCGGTTGCCGAGCGTCTGCGCGGCGGCTCCATGACTAAACTGCGCGCATACGAACGGGAGATGCAGCAGGGTCTCGACAAGTACCTGCGGTTCATCGAGCGGTTTTATGACCGCGGATTCCTCGAAGTGTTCATGCAGCCGTCGGAGCGCTGGGGTCTGTTGAACGCTGTGGTGGGCGTGCTCGCGGGCGACATCTTCGCGAACCGCGGCAACCGCTTCAAGCTCGCGTTGTTTTTCGCACTCGTCAAATTGCAGCAGTGGCGCGGAGGCATCGCGCCGCGAATCGAATGGGAGGCGTTGCCGGCTGCCGCGTCGGCGAACGCATAGAATCGAGAACTATGGCCACGGACCTGAAGCATCGCCTCAAAGAGTTGCTCATCGAGCGGTTGAAGTTCGAAGACATGACGCCGGACGACATTCCGGATGACGAGCCGCTCTTCGCCGGCGGCCTCGGGCTCGACTCGATCGACGCACTCGAGATCGTGGTGATGCTGGAGAGCGAGTTCGGAATCAAGGTGAAGAACGAAAGCTCCGCGCGCGATCACTTCAAGTCGGTGTCGACGCTGGCCGATCTGGTCGGCCAGCGACTCTCGCAGGAAGCGCCGCAGGCGTAGCGGGCGCGCTCTGCCCGGTCGTTCCTCTGCGAATCACGATCGTCACGGCGCCAAAAGCATGAACTGGCTGCAGAACCTCCCGCATCAGATCCCGTTCCGCGCCGCCAGCGCGGTGCGGAAGATCGACGACAAAACGATCGAAGGCATTTATCTCTGCACGGCGAATGACACGCTGCCGACCGGGGTGATGATCGTCGAGGCGATGGCGCAGTTCGCGGGCGGGCTCGTGTTCAAAGAACAGGGGTTTTTCAGCGGCATCGATCGCTGCACGCTCACTCGGGTTCCGGAGCCGGGTGATGCGATCGTCTGCACCATCACGCTCGAGGTCGCGTTCGGCGGCACGTTTCGTTTCAGTGGAATCGGACGCCTCGATGGACTAGAAGTCGTGACCGGCAAGTTTTATCTGAGCGCTCGTGAGACTTCCTGATCCTTCCATCCGCATCGCGGTGACCGGCGCCGGCATCGTCTGCTCGGTCGGCCGCAACAAGACCGAGGTCTGGGAGTCGATCGTGGCATCGCGCGCGGGCATTGCGAAGCTGACGCGGTTTCCGAACGAGACGTTCCCGACCGACATCGCCGCGGAAGTCGAAGCGGAGCTGCCGATCTCGCGCCGCCAGGCGAAACGGTTCTCGCGCACCGATCTTCTGGCCGTGCTGGCGGCGAAGGAAGCGATCGCGCAGGCGAGCGAAGCGTCGCCGCTGCCGCGCGAACGCGCGATCGTGTCGACCGGGACCTCGACCGGAGGGCTGCTCGAAGGAGAGGAGTACTACTTCGCGCGGCTCGTGCACGGACGCCGGCGCGCCCCCGCGTCGCGCGTGCTGCAACAGCCGACCTCCGGACCTTCGGACGCGGTGGCGGGTTTTTTTCAGCTCGGCGGCGGCGTCGTCTCGAATGCGACGGCGTGTGCGTCGGCGGGCGCCGCGATCGGCATGGCCGCCGATTTTCTTCGTGCGCAGCATGCGGACGTCGCCATCGCGGGCGGCAGCGACGCGCTCTGCCGCCTGACGTACAGCGGCTTCAATGTGTTGCAGGCGGTCGATCCGGAACCGTGTTCGCCGTTCGATGCGATGCGCAAGGGGATCACGCTCGGCGAAGGGGCAGGCTTTCTCGTGCTCGAGCGTTGGGACGATGCGGTTGCGCGCGGCGCAACGATTCTCGCGGAGCTCGCCGGCTACGGCGCATCGTGCGATGCGCATCATCCGACCGCGCCGGCGGAAGACGGACATGGCGCCGAGGCGGCGATGCGCGGCGCACTCGCGGAAGCGCGACTCACGCCGGCGTCGGTGCAATACGTCAATGCGCACGGCACCGGCACGCTGCTCAATGATTCCTCTGAAACGCGCGGCATCATCGCCGCCGTCGGAACCGACGTGCCGGTTTCGTCGAGCAAGTCGTATTTCGGACATACCCTCGGCGCGGCCGGCGGCATCGAAGCGGTCGTGACCGTGCTGGCGCTGCAGCACCAGATTGCACCGCCGACGCTCCGCCTGCGTGA
Organism: Thermoanaerobaculia bacterium; assembly: GCA_036261885.1. Lineage (GTDB taxonomy): Bacteria > Acidobacteriota > Thermoanaerobaculia > Gp7-AA8 > Gp7-AA8 > QHVT01. The sequence goes on from DATAJY010000014.1 coordinate 75,625, forward strand.
GAACGCGCCGGAGTGCTCGCTCGATTACATCCCCGAAACGCCGCGCCCGTTGCCGATGACGAACGTGCTCTCCAATACCTTCGGGTTCGGCGGCAGCAACGTGTCGCTTGCATTTCGCCGCGTGCTATAACGCGCCTCGCTTGACGCGTATACCCATTACCGGCATCGGTGTCATTGCTCCCGGCGCGATCGGCGTGGCCGCATTTCGTGCATTGCTGCAAGGCGGAATGACGGCGGTGAGCGAGGTCGATCGATTCGATACGAACGGTCTGTCCGCGCACAAGGCGGCGCTCGTACGCGACTTCAAGCCGAGAGAATTCATCCCGGTCATGAAGATGCGGCGGATGAACGCGCTGTCGCGTCTCGGTCTCAGCGCGGCGAAGCTGGCCATCGATGATTGTGGTGCGCCGCTCGGCGCGCAGACCGGCGTGGCCATCGGAACGTCGTTCGGTCCCGTACAGACATCGGTCGATTACATGCAGGAGTACGTCGAGAAAGGGGCGGCCCTCGCGCCGCCGCAGCTGTTCGCGGAATCGGTCGCGAATGCACCCGGCTCGCACATCGCCATCGAGTACAACCTGCGCGGTTTCAACGTGACGATCACACAGCGTGAATCGTCCGCGCTCGCGGCGGCGATGTACGCGTCGACGCAGATCGTGAAAGGCACCGTCGACGCGGCGCTCATCGGCGGAGTCGAGGAAGCGAACGAGATGCTCTTCAGCGTGCTCGATCGCATCGGCGCGCTCGCGCATGCGGACGGCACCAGCGACGAAGCGGCCCGACCCTTCGATCCGCAACGCAACGGTTTCATCCTCGGCGAGGGAGGCGCGGTGATCGTCGCGAACGGCGGAACGCGCAAGCCGTACGCATGGCTGGCCGGCTTCGGCATCGGACGCGATACGACTGCACCGGTCTCCGACTGGGGCAACGATGCGAACAGTGTCGTGACGGTGATGCGCGCCGCGCTCGACGACGCGGGAATCGGAGACGTCGATGCGATCTATGCGTCTGCGAACGGTTCGCTGCGCGGTGATGCGCTCGAGCGGCGCGCCATCGACAGCGCCTTCGCGAACGTGCCGGTCGTCACGACGAAACAGATCTTCGGCGAATACGCTGCCGGCGGGATGCTGCAGCTCATCGCCGCGCTGCTGGCGGTCGACGAAGGCCGCTACGAGCGCGTGCTCGTCAACTCGTTGTCCGCCGGCGGCGGGATCGTCTGCGCGGTGGTGACGCGGGAGGGCGCGTGATCGCGATCATCCCCGCGCTGAACGCGGAGCGCACGCTCGGCAAGGTCGTGCAGGCGACGCGCGAGCAACTCGCGGACGTGCTGGTCATCGACGACGGTTCGACCGATCGCACGAGCGATGTCGCGCGCGAAGCCGGCGCGGTCGTGCTGCGCCATGAAGTGAATCGCGGAAAAGGGGCGGCGCTCAAGACCGGCTTCGCGTACGCGCTGGAGCGGAACGGCGACGCGGTGATCACGCTCGATGCCGACGGCCAGCATCTGCCGGGCGAGATCCCGAAGTTTCTCGCGGAATGGGAGCGCAGCCACGCGGACCTCATCATCGGCGGCCGCGCGCATCTCTTCCAGCACATGCTGCCGCGCCGGCGCAATGCGAATCGCTTCTCGGCGTGGTGCATCTCGAAAGCGGCCGGAGTGCCGGTGGCCGATTCGCAGAGCGGTTTTCGTCTCTACTCGTCGGCGCTGCTGCGCGCGTTGCAGCTGCACACCGACGGCTTCGACATGGAGAGTGAAGTGATCGTGCGCGCGGGACGGCGGGGCATGAAGATCGTCAGCATTCCGATCGAGCTCGGCTTCGTCGACGGCATCGCCACGAGTCACTACAAGCCGCTGAAAGACACGCTGCGCATCGCCTGGACCGTGGCGCGCGCCAGACTGGTGTGGTGATGTCATCCCGTGCGTAAGCACGGGATCCCCTGATCGGAAGGAGATCCCGTGCCGTCTGCGCGGCACGGGATGACACGTAGACCGTTTTCCCCTTACTTCGGCATTGGTTTGCGGGGCATCAGCTCCGGGCGGTTCGCTGCTTCCCACACGAATGACGCCACGATGACCGCGGCCTGCATCAGGTCTTCGCGCTGCAGACGCTCGTACGTGTCCCAGTTCGTGTGATGCGTGCGGCTGAAGTACTCGACGTCATCCTGGATGAACTGGAAGCCGGGGATGCCGACGTCGTCGAAGGAGACGTGGTCGGTGCTGCCGGTGTTGCGCATCGTCACGGCCGTTGCGCCGAGGTCGTGGAACGGTTCGAGCCACGAGGCGAAGATCGGAGCAACTGCGGCGTTTTCCTGCGCGTAGATGCCGCGGATCTTGCCGGTGCCATTGTCGACGTTGAAGTAGGCCGAGACTTTCGCCTGCTCCGGTTTGAGCACGAGCTCACCCTTGTCGGTGGTGCGGGCCCACGACGGCAGCTTGGCCTGTTCCGGATCCTTCGGCTCGGCGCGTTTGCCGAAGTGCTCTTCGACGTAGGCTCTCGAGCCGAGGAGTCCCTGCTCTTCGCCGGACCAGAGGGCGATGCGGATGGTGCGCTTTGGCGTCACGCCGAGCGCTTTCAGGATGCGCATCGCTTCCATCATCACCACCGAGCCGGCGGCGTTGTCGGTCGCGCCGGTGCCGGTGTGCCAGGAGTCGAGATGTGCGCCGAGCATCACGATCTCGCCTTTCTTGTCGCTGCCCGGAAGCTCGGCAACGGTGTTGTAGCCGTTGAGGTCCTGATCGAGGAAGCGCGCCTTCAGCTCGACTTCGAGCTCGACGTCTTTCTTGTCGTCGATGAGGCGGGCGATGCGCGCGTAGTGCTCCGGCGCGAGGCCGATCGTGGCCACGCCGACCGGCTCGTCATCGCGCCACGTGCCCGAGCCCTGAACGCGGAACACGCCGCCGGCGCCTTCCGCGCCGCCGGGCTGCAGGATCGCCGCGATCTTCTCGTCGATCGCGAACTGCGCCAGCTCCTTGCGGAACTCGCGGCGTTTCATGAACTCCGCGCGACGGGCGTTGTCGCGCGCGGCCGGAATCTCGTAGTCCGAGAGCTTGGCCAGCTCTTCATCCGTGTAACGCTCGAGGTACGCCTTGTCGACCGGCTTCATCTCCTTCGGCTCGGAGATCATCACGATCGCGTTCGCGAGTTTTCCCTTGTTCTTCTCGAGATCTTCCTTCGACTCGAGCTTCACCTTCACCACTTTGCCGCGCACCACGCCGTTGGTCGACGGCGACCAGGCGAAGGCGATGGCGTAGAGCTGCTGCGGGTCGGGCTCGATCATGCGGACATTCACGCTGTCCGCGACCCAGCCGCGTCCGAACTTCCAGGGCTCGAGATGCGCGTTGGCGAGCCCCATCTTCGAGAACTCGTCGCGCGTCCACTCGTTGGCCTTCTTCATCTGCGGAGAGCCGGTGAGGCGTCCGCCGATGCCGTCGGTGAGCGTGCGCGCGTAATCCATCACCTTCGAATTGCGCAGGCCTTCCTGGCGGATACGGGTGACCATCTGCAGGTCGGGAGAGTCGGCGGCGGAGAGGGAGGAGGTACAGAGGACGACAGAGACTGCAAGGGCGGAAAGTCTTTTCACTCCAATTCGCTCCAATCGATCGTGGTCGGTAGGTTGGACTTCGCGAAGAGCGAGGCGAGCATCTCGCTCGGGGTGTAGATGCGCACGTCGCCCAACTCGCCGGGGCGACGATTCTTCATCGAAAACAAGGTCCGTTGTGTGACGTAATCGAAATTTGCGTAGAAGTCGTCGTTCTTTTTCTGCTCGAACATCGTCTTCAGCGTGGCCAGCTGGCGCGAGAGATGGTCGTCGGCCTCATGCATTGCCGCCGCACGCGGGGCCATCACGTTCGACGAGCTCTTCCTCGGCGGCTCGAGCCCGATCATGCTCCGGATGTCGTCGAGCTCCATCGTCGCGCTCTTCTTCGTCGTTTTCGTTTCCTCGCGGAGCAGGAGCGCCGGGAGGCGGTTGCAGTTCGCGCGATGGATCGCCTCGCTGCGCGTGATCCAGCCGAGGTTCGTGACGCCGCAGCGCGCCGAGACGTTGCGCGTGAGGTTGTCGAGAAACGGCTTGACCGCGGTGTTGAACGAATCGTCGACACCGTTGAAGAGATTGAGCACGTAGTGCACGCGGAACTCGTCGATGGTCGTCTGCACCGTGCGCGTGATCGGGTGATCGCCGAGGTTCTGCGCGAGATCGAGTGCGAACGCGTCGAGGTTCTGCACCGACGAGTCGTACACGTCTTCGACGCGGTCGACGAGGTCGTTGATCAGCTTGAACGAGAACGCCGAGTCCGGCACGGTCTCGAAAAACGGGGAGTCTTTGCTGAAGATCAGGCGCAGCTTCCGGAAGAGGATCGCCTTGACGATGTCCGAAGCCGCGAGCGTCGCGCTCGGCAGATGCGGCGTGAAGATGAGGATGCCGGAGTTCGAGAACGGCAGGAAGTCGATGACGTTCGCGTCGAGGCCGGCGCGCATGTCGAGGATCACGTAATCGGCGGGAAGCTGATTGATCGCTTCGATCAGGCGCGCCTTGTGCGCGGGGCCGAAGTTCGTGATCTCGTCGATCAGGTGCAGCGGGCCGGCGATGAAGCCGAAGTTGCCGTAGCGGCGTTCCGGATCGAGACGGTCGTCGAGCTGCGTGACGCAGTTCGAGAGCGGTTCGTTGCGGCGGAAGAAATGGTAGAGATCCTTCTCGATCGGAACGTCGATGGCGTTGCGGATGGCGGACGTTCCGGTGTCGAGATCGACGATGATCGTGCGCCCGTGGCGTGACAGTGCCAGCGCGAAGTTGATCGCGAACGTGGTCTTGCCGACACCGCCCTTCCCGGACGAAACAGGAATGATGCGTTTGATGGGCACTGGGAGGAAGAGTGTAAACGGAGTTGGCGCCTCGCGGTGGGCGGGAGCGACCCGCCATGGTTGGTGGGTCTCTCCTCAACCGCAAACGGCCCGCCGCCAACCCAAGTTACAATCCCCCCGCCGCATGCAAACCAACTTCTTCAGGAAGTTCCCTCTCTTCGCCGATCTCGACGACCGCGAGCTCGCGGCCATCGCCGCCGTCGCGAAGACGCGCCGCTACGCGAAAGACGACGTCGTCTTCTACGCCGATGAGTCGGGCGACATCTTCTGCCTCATTCGTGAGGGCCAGGTGAAGGTCACGATGATCTCGCCGGAAGGGAAGGAGATCATCCTCTCGCTGATGGGGCCGGGAGAGTTTTTCGGCGAGATGGCCCTGCTCGACGATGAGCCGCGTTCGGCGACGGTCGTGGCCACCGAGCCGCTCGAGCTCGTGACCATCTGGCGCAACGACTTCCTGCAGATCCTCTCCGAGAACTTCGACATCACGCGGAAGATGCTGGCCGAGATCTCGAAGCGTCTGCGCAGCGCGTCGAGCCGCATCGAGTCGCTGGCGACGATGGACGTCTACGGCCGCCTGGCGCGCTTCTTCCTCGATCTCGCGAAAGATCAGGGCAAGGTGCTGGACAACGGCTACGTCGCGGTCACGCGTCCGACGCATCAGTCGATCGCGAACATGATCGGCACGTCGCGCGAAACGGTCTCGCGACTGATTCACGATCTGATGCGCCAGAACCTGCTGCTGTCCGAGGGGAAAACCATCTACTTGAAGAAGACGGCGCTCGATCAGTTCCGAGCGGAGGTTTGATTCGGTTGTCGGTTTCGCTCGGCTGCGCCTCGCTGTCGGTTGTCCGTTGTCGGGAGGCCGCCACCCGCCGCGACGTTCGCGATTCTTCCTTCCCCCGACAACCGATTACCGGCAACCGACTACCGGCATGCGTCATATCCCCAACATTCTGACGTTGATTCGTCTCCTGCTCGTGCCGTGTTTTCTCGGCGCGTCGATGCAGGGGATGTACACCGTGGCGTTCATCATCTTCGTGACCGCGGCGGTGACGGACATCTTCGACGGGATGATCGCGCGGCGTCTGAACGTGAAGTCGAAGCTCGGCGCGCTGCTCGACCCGGCGGCCGACAAGACGCTGATGGTCTGCGGGTTTCTCTACTACACCTTCGCCGGCGCGCTGCCGCGCATCAGCATTCCGGGCTGGCTCACGTTCACGGTGTTCATTCGCGATTTCCTGATCATCTTCTTCGCGTATCTGATGTACACGCGCGTGCAGATCAATCGTTTTCCGCCGTCGATCGCCGGCAAGGCGTCGACGCTGCTGCAGGCCATCACCCTCGGCGCGGCGATCGCGGCGAACGCGTTTCTGCCGCAGGTTCTGCCGCTCGCGCAGGTGCTTTTTCGCGTCTCCTGCGTGATGACGCTGTACTCCGGATGGGGCTACATGCGACGCGCCGATCGCCTCGTCGATGCGCAGCTCGCACCGGGTGCTTGACAAACGTTTCGCGCCGAAATACTTTCCGCGTCCGTTTGTTGTAGCGGTTCCCTGAGCCTCCATAGCTCAATTGGTAGAGCAGCGGACTCTTAATCCGTTGGTTCTAGGTTCGAGTCCTAGTGGGGGCACCAACACCGTACCGATACTGAGGACCGACGGCTGACCTTGGCCTCGGTCCTCTTTTTGTGTTTACTTACGTTTCCCGCGAAAGTGGCGGAATTGGCAGACGCGCTGGACTTAGGATCCAGTGGCCCAAAGCCGTGTGGGTTCGAGTCCCACCTTTCGCACCAACCCTTACGGAAATTGAAAATTGAAAATTGGAAATTGAAATCATGCATCGCGAGTGCAGCACTAACCGTGCACTGTTTCAGTGACTGATTTCAATTTTCAACTTTCAATTTTCAATTTCGCGCGATAAATCATCACGAAAATGACTGTACTTAATTTCGAAGACCTCTCTCCCGTTCAGAAGACCGTCGAAGTCGAGATCCCGGCGGCGTTGCTTTCCAGCGAGGCGAACCGCGTGACCAGCGAGTTCGGACGCCAGGCCAAGGTGCCGGGCTTCCGTCCCGGCAAAGTGCCGGCCAGCGTGGTGCGCAATCGCTTCGCGAAAGAGATCAACGAGGAAGTGGTCTCCCGTCTCCTCGGCCAGAGCTTCCGCGAGGCGATGCAGGAGCGCGGCCTCGAACCGGTCGGCGAGCCGCAGCTCGAGCACGTCGATCCGTTCATCGACGGCGCGCCCATCAAGTACAAGGCCCGCTTCGAAGTGAAGCCGGTCATCGAGCTCGGCGAGTACCGCGGCCTCGACGTCGAAGATCCGAAGATCGAAGTGAGCGAGACCGACGTCGACGCGATGATCGAGCGCCTGCGCGAGCAGGCCAGCGTCTATCGCGTGATCGACGACCGCGGTCTCGAGGACGGCGACTTCGCGGTCATCGACATCGCCTCGTCGGGGGAAGAGATCGAGCCGAAGACCGACTCCGGTCACTTCAAGCTCGGCGAAGAGACTCCGCTGCCGGAGCTCCACGACGCGCTGCGCGGCAAGAAGGCGGGCGACACCGCCTCGTTCGACAAGGCTTACGACGAGAACGCGAATCAGGAAGCGTGGCGCGGCAAGACCGTGCATCACGACGTGACCCTCAAAGAGATTCGCGTGCAGGAAATGCCGGACGTGAGCGACGAATTCGCGAAGAGCGTCGGCGGCTGGGAGACGGTCGCGCAGATGCGCGAGACGATCGAAGCGGACATCCGCCGCCATCGCGAAGCGGAAGCGGCGCGCTTCAAGCGCACGCAGATCGGCGAGCGCCTGCTGGCGACGCACGAATTCGACGTGCCGGAGTCGCTGGTCGAAGAGGAGCTCGGGAAGTCGCTCAACAACTACGCGCGCTACCTCGCGTCGCAGGGAGTGAATCTCGACACCGCGAATCTCGACTGGCGCCGCATCGCCGACGAGTTCCGCCCCGAGGCGGTGAAGCGCGTGAAGCGCTCGCTGATCCTCGAGGCGATTGCGAAGAAGGAAAATCTCACCATCAGCGACGTCGAAGTCGACGCCGAGATCCGTCGCGCGGCGCGCGAGCAGGAGCGCGACTTCGCCGACGTGAAGCATCATCTCAAGCACGACGGCGGGTACGAGGCGCTGCGCGGCTCGCTGGCGCAGGATCGCGCGCTGGAACTGGTATTGAACGAAGCGAAGTTGCGCTGACGCGTCAGGCGTACGCGCGCTGTGTGGAGGGCTGCGACATGAGTCGCGGCCCTTTGCATTTTCCGGCCGGGAACTCGAAATCGGCGTTTGTGGTTAACTAAGCCCCGAAGGAGAAGCAAACCGATGGTTCTCATCCCCATGGTCGTGGAGCAGACCTCGCGTGGCGAGCGTGCCTACGACATTTACTCCCGACTTCTCAAAGACAACGTCATCTTCCTCGGCCAGGCCATCGACGACAACATCGCCAACCTGGTCATTGCCCAGATGCTCTTCCTCGAGGCCGAGAATCCCGAGAAGGACATTTCTCTCTACATCAACTCACCCGGTGGCTCGATCACCGCGGGCTTCGCGATCTACGACACCATGAAGTACGTCAAGCCCGACATCGCCACGATCTGCATCGGACAGTGCGCGTCGTTCGCCGCGGTTCTGCTCGCGGCCGGCACGAAAGGGAAGCGTTATGCGCTGCCGAATTCGCGCGTGCTCATTCACCAGCCGTGGCTGCAGGGGCTCGGCGGACAGGCCTCCGACATCGACATCCATGCGAAGGACATCCTGCGCATGCGCCATCGGTTGAACGAGATTCTGGCCGACCACACCGGGCAGCCGATCGAGCGGATCGAGAAGGATACCGACCGCGACTACATCCTCGAGGCGAAGGCGGCGCAGGAATACGGTCTTGTTGATCAGGTCATCTCGAAGCGCGATTAGCGTTTCGAGAGATCCGGGATGGCCGAAGTGGCCACTGGAATGCGGCCTCTCTACACTCAGTTGACTTGCACGGCGCTCAGGAGCAATCTTGAGCGAGCTCACAAAAAGGACCCAATCGGACATGTCCAAGAAGGGGAACAGCGGCGACGTCCTTCGTTGCAGCTTCTGCAACAAATCACAGCGTGACGTCAAAAAGTTGATCGCCGGACCGACGGTGTACATCTGCGACGAGTGTGTGGACATCTGTCTGGACATCATCGCGGAAGACCGGAAAGACGAGCCGGGTGCGCTCGAAGGCGCGGGTCATCTTCCGAAGCCGAGAGAAATCAAAGAGTTCCTCGACCTCTACGTCATCGGCCAGGAGCGGGCGAAAAAGAAGCTCGCCGTGGCTGTCTACAACCACTACAAGCGGATCGATTACCAGTCGCGCAACACGCGTCAGGATGTCGAGCTGCAGAAGTCGAACATCCTCCTGATCGGCCCGACCGGCACCGGCAAGACGCTGCTCGCGCAGACGCTGGCCCGCATGCTCTCGGTTCCGTTCACGATCGTCGACGCGACCACGCTCACCGAGGCGGGGTACGTGGGTGAAGACGTCGAGAACATCATCCTCAAGCTCTACCAGGCCGCCGGGAACGACAAAGAGAAGACCCAGCGCGGCATCGTCTACATCGACGAGGTCGACAAGATCTGCCGCAAGGGTGACAACCCCTCCATCACCCGCGACGTGAGCGGCGAAGGCGTCCAGCAGGCGCTGCTCAAGATCCTCGAAGGCACGGTCGCGAACGTTCCGCCGCAGGGCGGCCGCAAGCACCCGCATCAGGAATTCATCCAGATCGACACCACCAACATTCTCTTCATCTGCGGCGGCGCGTTCGTCGGCCTCGACAACGTGATCGAGCGCCGTCTGACGCAGACCTCGATGGGCTTCGGCGCGAAGATCGCCTCGAAGAAAGAGAAGAAGACCGGCGAGCTGCTCGCGCAGACGCATCCGGAAGATCTGATCAAGTTCGGTCTGATCCCCGAGTTCGTCGGGCGTCTGCCGGTGGTCGCGACGCTGAGCGAGCTCGACAAGGGCGCGCTCATCGAGATTCTTCGCGAGCCGAAGAACTCGCTGGTCCGTCAATACCAGACCATCATGGGCTTCGAGAACGTCGAGCTCCGCTTTGCGGATGACGCGCTCGAAGCGATCGCTGAAGAAGCGCTCAAGCGCAACGTCGGCGCCCGCGGCCTCAAGATCATCATCGAAGAGCTGATGCTCGAGATGATGTACACCATCCCCAGCGAGCACACGATCACCGAATGCGTCATCACGCGCGAAGTGGTCGAGAATCGCAGCCAGCCAATCACGCTTTACAAAAAAGCGGGATAGCAGCGGTTGCCGGTTTCGCGCGCCTGACGGTGCGCTGCCGGTAGTCGGTAGTCGGGAGAACGAAACACTTGCAGCGGGTCGCGATGAGCGGCCCGCTTTTCGTTTCTCCCGACAACCGACAACCGACAACCGACTCCCGCCACCTCATACCAAAGTCCCATATGGAAGTTTTTGACCCTTAACCGGCGTATAACAGACAACACACATGTCCAACACCGAATCGAACATCGTCCAACTTCCGCTCGTCCCCCTTCGGGACATGGTCGTTTTTCCCTCGATGATGGCCCCGTTCGTCGTAGGACGGCGCGCATCGATTCTCGCGCTCGAGGCGACGCTGGCGACGACCGAGAAAAAGATCTTTCTCGCGACGCAGCGTGACCCGAAAGTCGACGATCCGTCGATGACCGAGATCTACCAGATCGGCGTCATCGCCACGGTCGTGCAGAACCTCAAGCTCCCGAACCAGAACGTCAAAGTGATGGTCGAAGGCATCACCCGCGGCGAGATCGTTTCCGCCGAGGACACCAACGGCTACGTCACCGTCGCGGTGCGGGAGATCGATACGAAGTATCCCCTCACCCCGGAAGTCTCGCAGTACATGCAGAAGCTGATGGAGATCTTCGAGCAGTACGCGAAGATGAGCCATCACCTCGCCTTCGAAGGCGTGATGTCGACGCTGAAGCTCGATGATCCCGATCGCTTCGCCGACACGCTGGCCTCGCACCTCCTGATCACCACCACCGAGAAGCAGCAGCTCCTCGAGACTCCTTCGCCGTACGAGCGCCTGCAGAAGCTGCAGGACTTCATCGAGATCGAGATCGAAAAGATCAACATCGACAAGCGCATCAACTCCAAAGTCAAAAAGCAGATGGAGCGCGCGCAGAAGGAGTACTACCTCAACGAGAAGATCAAGGCGATCCACCATGAGCTGGGCCGCAAGGACGATCGCTCGGACGAGATCGAAGAGCTCCGCACCAAGATCGAAGAAGCGGGCATGCCGAAGGAGACGAAAGAGAAGGCTCTGCAGGAGCTGAAGCGTCTCGAAGCGATGCCCGGCGTCAGCGCCGAGGCCACCGTCTCGCGCAACTACATCGAATGGCTGGTCTCGGTTCCCTGGAAGAAGTCATCGAAAGAGATCAAAGACATCGAGCTGGCCGAGCAGATCCTCAACGAAGACCACTTCGGTCTGGAGAAGATCAAGGAGCGCATTCTCGAGTTTCTCGCGGTGCGCCAGCTCGTGAAGCAGCCGAAAGGCACCATCCTCTGCTTCGTCGGACCTCCGGGCGTCGGCAAGACGTCGCTCGCGAAGTCGATCGCCCGCGCCACCGGACGCAAGTTCGTGCGCCTCTCCCTCGGCGGCGTGCGCGACGAGGCGGAAATCCGCGGACATCGCCGCACCTACATCGGCGCGTTCCCCGGCCAGATCATCCAGCGCATGAAGAAGGCCGGCACCACCAACCCGGTCTTCCTGCTCGACGAAGTCGACAAGATGTCGATGGACTTCCGCGGCGATCCTTCGGCGGCGCTGCTGGAAGTGCTCGATCCGGAGCAGAACAACGCCTTCGTCGATCACTATCTCGACGTCGAGTACGACCTCTCGAAGGTCATGTTCATCGCCACCGCGAACGTCACCCACACGATCCCGGCGCCGCTGCGCGACCGCATGGAGATCATCTCGCTCTCCGGCTACACGCACCTCGAGAAGCTGGCCATCGCGCGGCAGTTCCTGGTGTCGAAGCAGAAGCAGGAGCAGGGTCTCGACGAAGCGAAGATCGAAGTGCAGGACACGGCGCTCGAAGAGCTCATCGACGCGTACACGCGTGAGAGCGGCGTGCGCGGCCTGGAGCGCGAAGTCGGCTCCGTGCTGCGCAAGATCGCGCGCCAGGTGCTGAAGGCCGGTCCGGAGTACACGACCGTCATCGACCGCGCGAAAGTGCGCGAGCTCCTCGGCAAGGCGAAATACCGTTCCCACCAGATTCACGACCGCGCCGAGATCGGTCTCGCGACCGGTCTGGCCTGGACCGAAGTCGGCGGCGAGATCCTCTCGACCGAGGTCGCGCTCTCGCGCGGCAAAGGCAATCTCACGCTGACCGGCAAGCTCGGCGACGTGATGCAGGAATCGGCGCGTGCGGCCCTGTCGTACGTCCGTTCGCGCGCGGAGATGTTCGGTCTCGATCCCGACTTCCACGCCAGCCTCGACATTCACATTCACGTGCCGGAAGGGGCGATCCCGAAAGATGGTCCGTCTGCCGGCATCACCATGGCCACGGCGCTGCTCTCCGCAGTGACGAAGATCCCCGTGCATCGTGACATCGCCATGACCGGCGAGATCACGCTGCGTGGCAAAGTGCTTCCGGTCGGTGGTGTGAAGGACAAGATCCTCGCCGCGGCGCGTGCCGGCATCACGAAGATCATTCTTCCGGCCGAGAACGAGCGCGATCTCGAAGACATCCCGCAGGACGTGCGCGGGCGTATGGAATTCAATCTCGTCGAGTCGATGGATGAGGTCATGAACCTCGCGCTCGATGGCACGATTGTTCCATTGGCAGCGAAGGAAAAACTGCCAGAACCAGAGAAGGTCATTACCGGCGATCTGCCGGTCACGCATTAGTTGCTAGTCGGCTGTCGGTAGTCGGTTGTCGGGAGATCCGATGACCGACTACCGCTGCAACCGTCCGGTCATTGACAATTTGTCGGTGTCGATTTCGATTGCGTGAGCTTCGTGCTCCCGACAACCGACTACCGATTACCGACAACTCCCTCTGTTTGACACTCTCCCAAAAACTCTTCACAATCTCCCCCGTTCAGCTTCAAAAAACACTTCTCGTTGTACCCGCGTAGTTTTCACACCGGGCTTTTGTAACCAGAACAAGACAATTCGCGCGTATCCGGCGATGCCGGCTATTCGTAGTTACAGCAAGCCGATTTTTCACTCTTGGACATCCGGTCAGTCAGTTTTAGTCGGGCGGCGTATCAGCCTGGCGATTTTCCGCGTGACAAGCGCCCTCAATTCGCAATGGTGGGCCGCTCCAATGTCGGGAAATCGTCGTTGATCAATGCCGTGCTGAATCGCAAGGGCGTTGCTCGCGTCTCCCAGACGCCGGGAAAAACCCAGGCTGTGCAGTTCTATCTCGTGAACGAGCGTTTCTATCTCGTCGATCTTCCCGGTTACGGATACGCAAAGGTTCCGAAAAGCATGTCCGCGACGTGGCGGCAGCTCGTGACCAGCTATCTCGAGACCGCCGAGGATTTGAAGATGATCTTTCTGCTGCTCGACGTGCGGCGCACGCCGGGCGAGCACGATCTGCAGATGCACGAGTGGGCGCGCGCGCTCGAAGAAGTCGACGAGCGCATCGTGCTGACCAAGAGTGACAAATTGTCCAACAACCAGCTGGCGCAGGCGCGCCGCGGCATCGCTCAGGAGCTCGAGCTCTCCGATGACGCGCTGATCGCCGCGTCCGCGGTCACCAGAAAAGGGATCGACGAAATCCGGCGCGAAATGATTGCGCGCTTGTAAATCGCAGAGGAATCCAATGGCACATACCGAAGACAACGAATCCACCGCCGTTCTCGACGCCGAAGCACCGGCCGCCGAGAAGCCGGAGAAGCCGAAGCGCGCTCCGCGTAAGAAGAAGGAAGCGGTGGCCGAAGAGGCGCCCGCGGCCGAAGTGGCCGCCGCGCCGGAAGCTCCGGCTCCTGCCGCGGAGCCCGAGCCTGCCGCCGCGCCTGCGCCCGCAGCGCAGGCGGAGGACGCCGAGCCCGCTGAGCCGGTCGAAGCCGCGCCGGTGGCGAAGGCCGAGCCGGTGAAAGAGAACGGCAACGGCCACGGCAAAGCGAAAGCGCAGCCGCAGCAGCAACAGCAGGCCGCCGAGACGCTCGACATCCGCATGCTCAAGGAGATGAAGCTTCCGGATCTCGCGAAGCTCGCCAAGGAGCTCGGGCTCGAAAACGCTTCGGGCATGCGCAAGCAGGATCTGATCTTCGGCATCCTCGGCGCGCAGACCGAGAAATCGGGTCTCATCTTTTCCGAAGGCGTTCTGGAATGCCTTCCGGACGGATTCGGCTTCCTTCGCGCTCCCGAATACAACTACCTGCCGGGTCCGGACGACATCTACGTTTCGCCGTCGCAGATCCGCCGCTTCGATCTCCGCACCGGCGACACCGTCTCCGGGCAGGTTCGTCCTCCGAAAGAGGGCGAGCGCTACTTCGCGCTGATCAAAGTCGAAGCGGTCAACTTCGAGCATCCCGACGTCGCCCGCGACAAGATCCTCTTCGACAATCTCACGCCGCTCTATCCGCAGGGCCGCATCAAGCTCGAGGCGCCGACGCAGATGTCGTCGCGCGTGCTCGACCTCATCGCCCCGATCGGAAAGGGGCAGCGCGGTCTCATCGTCGCGCCGCCGCGTACCGGCAAGACGATGCTCCTGCAGAGCATCGCCAACTCCATCACCACCAATCACCCCGAGGTCACGCTCATCGTGCTGCTCATCGACGAGCGGCCGGAAGAAGTCACCGACATGCAGCGCAGCGTGAAGGGCGAAGTGATCTCGTCGACGTTCGACGAGCCGGCCTCGCGTCACGTGCAGGTCGCGGAGATGGTCATCGAGAAAGCGAAGCGCCTCGTCGAGCACAAACGCGACGTGGTCATCCTGCTCGACTCGATCACCCGACTGGCGCGTGCCTACAACACTGTCGTGCCGCCGTCCGGCAAGGTGCTGTCGGGCGGTGTCGACTCCAACGCGCTGCAGCGTCCGAAACGCTTCTTCGGCTCCGCGCGTAACGTCGAGGAAGGTGGCTCGCTGACCATCATCGCCACCGCGCTCATCGATACCGGCTCGCGCATGGACGACGTCATCTTCGAAGAGTTCAAGGGCACCGGCAACATGGAAGTGCACCTCGATCGCAAGCTCTCCGACAAGCGCGTTTTCCCGGCCATCGACATCAATCGCTCCGGCACGCGCAAGGAAGAGCTGCTGCTCGAGAAGAACGAGCTGAACCGCATCTGGGTTCTCCGCAAAGTCTTCTCTCCGCTGTCGACCGTCGAGTCGATGGAACTGCTCGTCGAGAAACTCGACAAGACCCGCACCAACAGCGAATTCCTCAACGCGATGAGCTCGATGTAAGTGAAATCGCATGGACGAAAAGGCGGGCTTCGGCCCGCCTTTTCTGTTTTTGCAGTCGTCCAGTTTCCGGACGACTGTACGTGATTCGGATGGGGTCGGTTTTCGCCCATTTGCGCTAAGCGACTTTGAATCAACGGTTTGCGATTTTGGAAATCTGGCCTGGTCGTTGAATTGAATCGCCGCCACACGTGTCTGAACGCCTTCGCATTCTTCGCATCGCTGCACTCGCAGTCGCCGCCGCGGCACTGTTCGGTGGAGCGTACTGGGCATCCCAGTCGAGCCTGTCGACGCTGTGGCTCGTCCAGTTGCTGCTGTGTGCGGCACTCGCGTTGATCGCCTACAACGGCAAGATCCCCGGCACGATCGCGGGGCTCGCGATCGCGGTGTGGATCACGTACGGCGTCCGGCAGCACATCGATCTGGCGGCGTGGTCGGGAGAGATCCTCGAATGGGGAGTGCTGGTCGCGACGACGCTCTTCGCACGCGATCGGGTCGATCGGACGCGCCGTTCGGAGCGGCAGCTCGCCGCGCTGCTCGATTTCGTCGATGACGCCGCCTTCGTGCTCGACTACGCCGGGCGCTACGTCGAAGTGTGGGGCCCGCGCAATCGGCTGCTTGCCGCCGGCGAGGTACTTCGCGGGAAGAACGTTGCCGATTACCTCACGCCGGAAGTCACGACGATCGTCCTGAATGGCATCCGCGACACGCTCGCGGAACGGCAACGTCGCTCGGTCGATTACCAGCTCGAGATCGAGGGACGGCTGACGTGCTGGAACGCGATGGTCACGCCGATCAGCAACCGCGAGGTGCTGTGGGTGGCGCGCGACATCACCGCGCAGAAGAAGGCCGAGCAGGAGCTGCAGCATGCGAACGCGCAGCTCGAACGGCGCGCGCAGGACATCGACATCGAATTGAGCGAGGCGATGATCGCGCTGCGCTCATCGGAGCAGCGGTATCGCAGCATCATCGAACAGGCGCGCGACGTGATCTTCACGCTCGATCCGCATGGCTTCCTCACGTCGCTGAATCCGGCGTTCGAAGCGACGCTCGGCTGGGCCACGGAGGAATGGCTGGGGCGTGATTTCCGCGAGCTGCTCGTGCCGCGCGTGCGCGACTTCGGTGATGAAGAGCTCGCCCGTGCGCATGCGAGCGACGTCATTCCGGTAACGCGGGCGATCGTCGCCGCGCGGGATGGCCACGAGGTCGTGCTCGAAGTGTCGCTCGTCAATCAACGCGTGGACGGTGTGACCCGCGGCTTCTTCGGTTTTGCGCGCGATGTGACGGCGCGCGAGAAGGCGCAGGAGGATCTGCGCCGCAGCGAGCGCCAGCTCGCCGACACGCAGCGCGTCGCGCACCTCGGCAGCTGGGAGCACGATCTCGTGCAGAATCGCGTCTGGTGGTCCGAAGAGCACTACCGGCTGTTCGGTCTCGATCCTTCCGAGCCGATGACGTTCGAACGCTTCTCCGAGATCATCGGGCCGGAAGAGACCCGTAAGCTCGGCGAGCTCGACCTGGTCCTGCGAAACCGCGACGAAGCGGAGTGGGAACTGAAGGTGATGGTCCACGGCGAGGAGAAGGTCCTCAGCTGTCTCGGACGAGTGGTCCGTGGGTCCGATGGCCGTCCGATCCGTCTCTTCGGCAGCGCGCAGGACGTGACCCAGCGGCATCGCGATGAACAGCGTCTGCGCGAGCATGACGAGCGCTTCCGCCTCATGAGCCGCGCCACGAACGACGTGGTGTGGGACTGGGACATTCCCAGCGATGTGCTCTGGTGGGGCGAAGGTCTGGAGACGCTCTTCGGCTGGAGCGCACAAGGATTCGAAAATGTCGAACTGTGGCGCGAGCGCATTCATCCCGAGGATGAACCACGCGTGGCGGCCACGATCGCCGAGGCGCGCGTTTCGCTCGCCGAAAGCTGGTCTTGCGATTACCGCTTCCGCCGCGCGGACGATTCGTACGCGTATGTTTTCGATCGCGCGTACATCGTGCGCGACAAGCACGGCGAAGCGGTGCGCATGGTCGGTGCGATCACCGATCTCACCGAACGCCGCATGATGCAGGAGCAGCTCGACGAGGCCACCCGCCTTTCGAGTCTCGGCCGCGTCGCGGCTTCGATCGCGCACGAATTCAACAACGTGCTGATGGGCATGCAGGCCAATCTCGAAGTGCTGCGGCGCCGCGCGCCGGTGCACCTGGCCAAGCCGGTCGAGCACATCCTCCATTCGGTGCTGCGCGGCAAGCGCGTGACAGACGAGATTCTCGGCTACACGCGCGGTGCCGCACCGTCGCTGCAGGATGTGCTGGTGACGCATTTCCTCGCGCGATGGGAACAGGAAATCCGGCCGATTCTCGGCTCGGCCATCACGCTCATCATCGAGGCGGAGCCCGGCCTCTACATGCACATCGATCCGCTGCAGATCGCGCAGGTGCTGACCAATCTCGCGCTGAACGCGCGCGATGCGATGCCCGACGGCGGCGTGGTGCGCATCACTGCCGATGCCGGCGGGGGCGGAATGCTCGGTGCCTCCCGCAACGCGCGAGCCCTCGGCTTCGTTCATTTCCGCGTCGAAGACAACGGCGTCGGGATGACACGCGACGTGAGCAAGCACATGTTCGAGCCGCTCTTCACCACGAAACATGGTGGCACGGGACTCGGCCTGGCGATCTCCTATCAGATCGTGAATCGCCACGGCGGATTCATCGCCGCGGAGAGCGAGCCGGGGCGCGGAACGACGTTCGATCTTCTGCTTCCCGCCGCCGAATTCGCGGTCTCCACCGTCGAGGTGCTGCCGGTGGTGCCGCTGTCGTATCGCAGCATCGTGATCGTCGATGACGACGAGAGCGTCGTGGCCGGTCTCGGAACGCTGCTCGAGCTCGATGACGTGCATGTGCGCGTGGCGGCGCGCGGCGGCGATGCGATGCCACTGCTGCTCACGGAACTGCCGGATGCGGTCATTCTCGACATCGGTCTGCCGGACATGAGCGGCGCCGATGTCTACGAGATGATCGCCGCGCGCTGGCCGACGTTGCCGGTGCTCTTCTCGTCGGGGCATGCCGATGCGGCGCGCCTCGAGCCGTGGCTGCGGCGCCCGAACGTCAGTCTCCTGCTCAAGCCGTACGACTACGACTCGTTGCAGCGCGCGCTCGCATCGCTGGTCGATCGCGGAGGCACGGGCAGCGGCGGCGCGGCGACGGGCGACACGCTGCCGATCAATTGATCGTCGGGAGTCGGTTGTCGGTAGTCGGGAGACCGCCCGACCAACCACGGCTCCGCTCCGCATTTCTTCGTGGCTGGTCGGCGGTCTCCCGACTACCGACTCCCGACCACCGTTTCATCCCACATTGGCAGGGACTGGCCGGTGCGCGCGTTGCGTTGTTTCGCGGCTTCGTTGTAGGTCGCGAGCAGGAGGCTTTGATCGCAGGTTGCGCGCAACAGCGTTTCGTGGCCGAGCTCCTGTTCGATGGTCACGGCCATGTGCCAGCCGACGGTGTACCAGGGGCCGACGATTCCAAAGAGCGCCATCCCTTCTTTGCGCTGCGCGTCTGCATCGAGCTCGCCGCGTGCGACGCGGGTGAGGAATGACTGCGCGATCGCGAAGTTCTCCGGCAATCGGGCCATCTGGCGATTCCACTCTTCGAGCGCATCGCTCTTGAGGCGCGGCGGCGACGCGCCGCCGGACGCGGCGAGCGTGGCCAGACCTTCGCCGAACGCGCTGACCCAGCGTCGCAGATCGCGGTTCGGCGCGTCTTCTCGCGTGCACGACGAGGCGTAGCCGATGTGATGCAGCTCGTGCGCGACGATCGCTTCGAACACCGGTTGCGGCAGCGCTTCGAGATAGACGAACACCGCCGGATCGCGATCGGTCTCGAACACGAAACTGTTGCTCTTCGGTTTGATGACCGGATAGACCTTCGCCTCGATCTTCGCGTTCGCCGGCAGATACGCGAGAGCGAGCTTCGCCGCGCCGCTGATGTCGCGCGCGGTCCACGATGCGAGCGTCGCGTGCAGTTCTTCGCGACGCGCGAGCAATGCATCGCTCATCACGAACGCGCGAAAAGCATCGTCCTCGAACTCGCGCTGCATCGAATGCTCGCGCTTCGCGAGGCGCACATAGCCTTCGGTGGCGAACAGCGAAGCCCAGTCGCGGGCGGTGATCTCCTCGCGCCGGGCGCGCTTGTCGAGGATGTGCAGCACCGCCGCTGCTTCATCGGAGACGAAGGAGACCTTGACGTTTTCAGGTGCGGCGAGCAGAACCGCGAAAAGGAGAGCGCTGCGCATGCCGGCACTGACGGCGCGGAGCGCGCGTGGTTAGTTGGCAACAACTTTGAACGAGCGGAGAAGCGGATCTTCTTTCTCGATCTCCTCGGTTTTCATTTTCCTGGACGCGCGACGTGAGGCACACACGTCGCGCGTTCACTTTTTGAGCGTCGACGGCAACATCGGCGTCGAGATCAGTTCTTCGAACGCCTTCCAGCGATCGCCGCTCTTCTCGACGTGCGCGCGCACGAGATCCTGCCCGAAGTTGTAGTTGATGACGTAGCTGCGGTAGCGCTCGATGAACTTCACCTGCTGCTCGGCGCGCTCGGGCGTGCTCAGCGCGTACTTCACCAGCCACTCTTTCACCGCGTCGCGCGTGATCTCGCCATCGAGATAACGCCGCGCTGCTTCATTCGTCGCGTACGACAACGCTCCCATGAGGCCGATCACCTTGTGATACCGCGGCGCGGCGGCGCGCTGCAGTCCGGCCAGAGGAAAGAGCACGTCGCGATCGAACTTCATCCGCTCGTCTCCCGGAAAGGCGACGAACAATCCGTAGTTTCCCGAACCTTCGGCGATCAGCGACTGCGGGCTGTTCAGCGGATAGACCGTGAACTCGATCCATCCGCGATCGCGCACCAGATTCTTTTCGAGCAGCGCGTTGTACGTGTGATGGCCCGGATACCCCTCGTGACAGGCGAGATCGAGCGCGCGCGAGATCGCCACCGGCAGATCGGTGTTCACCTGAATGAGGCTCGTGTAATTGCCCTTGTACCAGTTGTATCCGCTCCACGGCTGGTTCTTCACATACTCCAGCGTGAACGTCTCCTCGGCGGGAAGTTTGATGTGCGCGAGCGTACGCGCGCGGCACTCCTTCAGCGCCGCGCGGATCACCGGGTCGAGCTTGTCGGGCGGAATGTTGAACGCGTCGCGAAACGTGTCGATGCGCTCCGCGAGCGTTCCTTTGCCGACCAGCGTGCGATCGAGCTCGCGAATCGCGTTCGCGAAAAACGCGTCGTCGTGATGCGGCGGGACCACTCCGTACAGCCGCTTCGCTTCTTCATCGAACGGGAACTTCTTTCCCTGCAGCATCTCCGCTTTGGTGATCAGCGCGTCGAGCTGTTCGATGAGGTAGTTGCGGCGCAGCGCGAGCATCCGCTCGTCCGGCACCGGCGTCGCCGCCACTTTCGCGCGCAGCGTCGCCGCTTCGTCGTGAATCGTGGTGACGTCTTTCTTCTGCGCTTTCACCTCGTCGCGAATGGCCGGCGGTCCGTAGTACGCGTCGACCCAGTCGGCGTCGTGTTCCCCGAGGGCGAGCGTGAGGCGGAGATACTCGCTCGCGTAGGCGTCGAACGGAGTGGTGGGGGCCGCCCGGAGCGTGACCGCGGCGAGCAGAAGCACTGCGAGCGTGAAGCGTTTCATTTGGTTTTCCATCGTAATGGCTTGATCTGCGGCGGCAACAATGTTCTCTTGTCCCGCCGAAGCAGTACGTCAGGAGGGGGTAACGTTTTGAGAAACAGACTACTGGCGCTGATCGCAGCGCTCGCTTTGCCTGTCGTGGCGATGGCCGACGATGGGATGTGGATGCCGCAGCAGATTCCCGCGGTCGGGGACGAGTTGAAGAAGCTCGGCCTGCAACTCGATCCGAAGCAGTTCGCCGACCTCACCGGATTCCCGATGGGCGCCATCGTGAACATCGGTGGTTGCAGCGCTTCGTTCGTTTCGCCCGATGGCCTGCTGGCCACGAATCATCACTGCGTCTACGGCGCACTGCAGTTCAACTCCACCAAACAGAACGACTACATCACCAACGGCTTTCTGGCGAAGGATCGTTCGGAAGAAGTGCAGGCCACGCCGGATGGCCGCGTCTACGTCACGACGAACATCGAGGACGTGACCAAACAGATCCTCGGCACGATCCCGGCCAAAACGACGGACGCGGAACGCAGCCGGCTGATCACGCGCCGCCGTCGCGAGATCATCAACGAGTGCGAGAAGCCGGGCGGTCTGCGCTGTCTCGTGTCGTCGTTCTACGAAGGCGGGCAATACCTGAAGCTGACGCAGATGGAGATCCGCGACGTCCGTCTGGTTTACGCGCCGGCGCTCGGTGTCGGCAACTTCGGCGATGAGATCGACAACTGGATGTGGCCGCGCCACACCGGCGATTTCGGTTTCTACCGCGCCTACGTCGGCAAGGACGGCAAGCCGGCCGATTTCTCGAAGGACAACGTTCCGTATCAGCCGAAGCACTACCTCAAGATCTCGAATCGCGATCTCGATGAAGGCGATCTCGTGATCGTGGCGGGCACGCCCGGTGTCACGCATCGCTACATCACGCTCGGCGAAGTCGAGGACGCGATGCGCAACGAGCTGCCGACCGACATCCGCTACCGGCAGATGCTCGTCGACGTGCTCGAAGCGCGCGGCAAGAATGATCGCGAGATCGCGATCAGGAACGCCAGCCGCATCGCCGGCCAGGAGAATTACCTCAAGAAGCACACCGGCACGATGGAGGCGTTCAAGCGCGCCGACATCATGGCCACCAAGCAGAAGCTGGAAGCGGAACAGCGCGCGATGCTCGACGCGACGCTCGGAGCGAAGTACGACGCCGCGCGCGCGGAGCTCGAGAAGATCCTCGCCGCCGACCGCGCCACCGAGCAGCGCGACACCGTTTTCGTATGGCTCTACACCGCCTCGCCGATGCTCTCGCAGGCGAACACGCTCTATCGTCTCAGCGTCGAGAAGACGAAGAACGATCTCGATCGCGACGAGTCGTACACCGATCGCAATCGCAAGCGTCTGCAGCAGAGTCTCGCGCGCGGACGCCGTTCGATGGAGCCGGGCAGCGATCGCGCCGGCCTGCGTCTCTTCCTGCTCGAGGCGACGAAGCTTCCGGCCGAACAGCGCATCACGCCGATCGACGAGGCGCTGAAAGCGACCGGCAAGGCGACCCTCGACGAACAGGTCGATGCGTTGCTCGACAAGATCTACGCCTCGACGCAGATCGGCAATGAGGCCGCCGAGACGAAGATGTTCGACGAGACCACCGCGCAGCTCACCGCGCGCAACGACTCGATGCTCGCGTTCGCGGCGTCGCTCCGGCCGTTCGCCGAGAAGCTGCAGGAAGCGGATGCGGCGCAGCGCGGCGCCGAGTCGCGGCTCCGTCCGGTGATGCTCGACGCGTTGCGTGTCGCGCGCGGCGGGCGTCTTTATCCCGATGCGAACGGCACGCTGCGCGTCGGCTTCGGCGTCGTGAAGGGCTATTCGCCGAAGAACGCGGTCTACTATCAGCCGCAGACCGACATCCGCGGCGTCGTGCAGAAAGAAACCGGCGTCGAGCCGTTCAACAGCCCGAAGAGACTGCTCGAGCGCGCGGCGCTGAAGCAGTTCAGCGACTACATCGATCCGGAAGTGGGGACGCTGCCGGTGGCCTTCATCTCGACGAACGTCGTCACCAACGGCAGCTCGGGCTCGGCCACGCTCAACGCGTGGGGCGAGCTGTGCGGCCTCGCCTTCGACTCGAACTGGGAAGGCGTCGGCTCCGACTACTACGTCGAGGAAGACATCACCCGCACCATCCACGTCGATTCGCGCTACATCCTCTGGGTGATGGATGCGGTCGACGGCGCGCACAACCTGCTGCGCGAGATGAACATCGCACCGAAGTTCCAATGAACGTGACACGCCGGCGTCGCAATCGTGACGCCGGCGTTCCTTTTTGCGGACGCCCCTGTCGCCCTTCGGCGACAAAACCTTCGAAAAACGGCCGAAATCCCGGGCATGCAGACCGCAGAAGGACGCCGCCGAAGGAGGCTTCAGCCCATGAAGTCCACGGCGCTCGCACTACTGCTTTGCGTTGCACTTGCCCCCGGTCTCCTCGCTCAGGCACAGGTTCCCTACATCGAAACGTTCGAGGTGCGGTTGCACAACCTCGACGTGGTCGTCACCGATGCGAAAGGGCAGCCGGTGCGCGGCCTCACCAAAGACGATTTCGTCGTGCTCGAAAACGGCGTATCGCAGGAAGTCAGCAACTTCTCGTCCTACGACGAGCGTGCCGCGCGCGCGACCGGCACCGATGCGCAGCGTGCAGGTGCGCAGAGCGATGAGAGCGTCGAAGCGGTACAGCCTCCGCCGCGCCACTTCGTCTTCTTCATCGACGACATCGAGCTGTGGCGCAACACGCGCGATCACCTCAACAAGCGTCTGGCCGAGTTCGTCGGCTCGATGCGCGAGAACGATGTCGCCTCCGTGGTCCGTCCCACCGCCGAGAACAAAGTCGCGCTCGCGTTCACCGGCGACCGCGCCGCGATCGAACGCGCGCTGAAAGCCGCGATCGACGACAACAAGATGGGCCTCACCGGCTTCACGCACGATCTGACGCAGTTGCGTCTCGCGCTGAGCCGCGGAGAGAACCCGACCACGGCCAAGCGCGATTACCTCTACGCGTCGCGCCGGCGCGTCGAGCATCGCCTGGGACAGATTCGCGCGCTGACGTCCTCACTCGCCGGCGTCGAAGGCCGCAAGGTCCTGGTGATGGTCACGTTCGGCCTCGGCGCCGAGCCGGGCAGCGAAGCGTGGACGCTCGAAGAAGATCTGAACATCCCGCAGGAACGGCCGTTCGATCAGCTCGATGACGGCAGCGACACCGTGCAGCGTCTCGAGCGGAAGGAAGGGGCGCGCCGCTACTGGCAGCACGTCATCGACGACATCGCCCGCTCCGCCGCCGCGAACGGCATCACCATCTACGCCCTCGAGCCCGACGTGAACCTGCAGCTCTCCGTGCGTGGCGCCGCGGCCGTCCCGGTGCGAGGCGGCCCGAAGAGTGGGGGCAGCCATTTCGTTCCCGACACCACCCGCGACATCTCCTCCAGTCTGGCCGTCGACCTGCTGCAGAACAGCGCCGCCACGCTCGACTCGCTCGCCGGCAAGACGGGCGGGAAGTGGTTCCGCGGCAAGAGCGGCATCGATGACACGTTCCGCCAGGTGATCACCGACCTCGGCACGTACTACTCGCTCGCGTATCGCGCACACGGCGAAGACGGCGCGCGCAAGGTGCAGGTGCAGGTGCGCAACCGCCCCGATCTGCACGTCCGCACGCGCACCGAGGTGCTCGAGAAATCGACCGAGAACGAGATGGATGATCTCGTCGTCGCCAGCCTCATCTATCCGCGTCCGGTCAACGAGCTCGCCATCGCCGTCAACGCCGGTACGCCAACGAAGGCGCGGGGCTACTACACCATCCCGATCGACGTCGTCGTGCCGATGTCGAAGCTGACGTTCCTCCCCAGCAGCGACGGCACGAAGTATGTCGCCTCGTTCCACGTCCACTTCGCTTCCGCCGGACGCGAGCGCGACTTCATCCAGGGCGGCAAGGCCGAGCAGCTGGTCGAGCTCACGCCCGAGCAGTACGAGAACATCTCCCGCACCAACTATCGCTACAAGACCGGGATCAACGTTTCCGAGGGCTCGTCGAAGATTGCCATCGGACTCATCGATGAAACGACGAAGCTCACCGGCTTCGGCACGGTCGAGGTCAGCACCCGCTAGTTACAGTTCGGCGCGCTTCGCCATGTCGAAGAATTGGTGACGACGCTTTTTTCGTTCACCATAGGCAGACATGGCGAAGCGTTCCCGACTCAAGGACTTTCTCTGGCGGCATTCCGCCGGCCTCGCGGTACTGGTGATGGTGTTCTTCGTCGCCTTCATCGGCTTCGTCGGGTACACCTACGTCGTCATCACCAAGAAATTCAACTCCTCGCGGCGGTGGGATCTCCCGAGCCGCGTCTACAGCGACGCCACCGCCATCGTGCCGGGAAAGAGCTTTCCGCGAGCGCTGCTCGAACCGAAGCTCAACCACGTCGGCTATCGCGAGGTGAATCGCCGCGTCGAGAACCCCGGCGAGTACCGCTACGCGGACGGCGACCTCGAGATTTTCCTCAACAACTTCGAGTATCCGGACATGGAGTTTCACGCCATGCCGGTGCTCGTCGACATGGATGGCTCGACCGTACGCACCATCCGCCGGCTCACCGACAACATCACGCTGCGCGGCGTGCGCATCGAGCCGGAGCTGATCACCTCGATCTACGACAACGAGATGGAAGATCGCGTCCCGGTCTCGCTGAACGCGGTGCCGAAGGTGCTCACCGACGCCATCATCGCCACCGAGGATCGGACGTTCTACACGCATGAAGGCGTCAGCATCCGTGGCACCGCGCGCGCTCTCTACACCGACCTTCGCAACAAATCGATGATCGCGGGCGGCTCGACGCTCACGCAGCAGCTCGTCAAGAATCTCTACCTGACGCAGGAACGGACGCTGCGCCGCAAGGCGACGGAAATCCTGATGGCGGTGCTGCTCGAACTGAAGTATTCGAAAGAGCAGATTCTCGAGGCGTACTGCAACGAGATCTACCTCGGGCAGAACGGACCGGTGCAGATCGTCGGCGTCGAGCAGGCCTCGCAGGTCTATTTCGGCAAGAAGGTGACGTACCTGACGATCCCCGAGGCCGCGACGCTGGCGGGCATCATCCGCTCGCCGAATGCGCTGACCCCGCTCAAGTACCCGAAGCGCGCGCAGGATCGCCGCGACGTCGTGCTCAAAGGAATGCTCGACACTGGTGTCATCACGCAGCGGCAGTACGACGAGAGCGTGGCCTCGAAGCTGCAGCTGACGCGCTTCCCGCGGACCTCGCGCAGCGCGCCGTTCTTCGTCGATCTCGTGCTCAAGCAGTTGCGCGAGACCTATCCCGAGACGCAGCTCAAGACCGAAGGGCTGCGCATCTTCACGACGCTCGACATGCTCATGCAGCGCTCCGCCGAGCAGGCACTCGACGACGGCATCGGCGATCTGCAGAAGAAATACAAACACATCCGCACCTCGCAGACCGCGCTCGAAGGAGTGGTGCTGACCATCGAGCCGGGCTCCGGGTACGTGAAGGCGCTCGTCGGCGGCCGCACCTACTCGAAGACGCAGTTCAACCGCGCCATTCAGGCGCGCCGCCAGCCCGGGTCGCTGTTCAAGCCGTTCGTCTACGTGACGGCGATGGATCCGGCCCGCGGCGATCAGGCGCTCAACGCGTCGACGGTGCTCGATGACTCGCCGATCTCGGTCAAGAGCGGCGCGGCGATGTGGCGTCCGCAGAACTACGACAACCGCTTTCACGGACGCGTCACCGTGCGCGAGGCGCTCGCGCATTCGTACAACATCCCCGCCGTGCGCGCGGCGATGGATGCCGGCGTGCCGAACGTCATCAAGACCGCGGGCAACATCGGCGTCGAATCGCATCTCGCCCCGTATCCCTCGGTCTCCCTCGGCGCATTCGAGGTGACGCCGCTGGAGATCGCGTACGCCTACTCGGTCTTCGCGAATCTCGGCGTCAAGGCCGAACCGGTCTCGATTCTCGCCGTCGTCACGCGCGACGGGAAACTGCTCGAGACGCGCAATGTGAAGATGAAGCGCGTCGCACCGGCGAGCGTCTGCTACGTGATGAACGACGTGCTCAAGGACGTCTTCGTCTACGGCACCGCCGCGCGGGCACGCGCTCTCGGCTTCGAGCACGAATTCGCCGGAAAGACCGGCACGACCAACAACTATCGCGATGCGTGGTTCATCGGCTACTCGCCGCGCGTGCTGTCGCTCGTGTGGGTCGGCTTCGACGATGGCCACTCCACGCGCCTGGCCGGAGGCGAAGCGTGCCTGCCGATCTGGACGAAGCACATGAACCGCATCGATGGTCTCGTTCCCGACGTTCCGTGGCGCAAACCGGAAGACGTCACCGAGCGTGAGATCGATCCGCAGAGCGGCATGCTCGCGACGCCGTACTGCCCGTCGACGCGCGGCGAGGTGTACGTGGCCGGCACGGAGCCGACGTCGGTCTGTGCGCTGCACGCCGGCAGCGGCGAGCCGAGTCCGTACTGGCCCGAGCCGCTCGATCGTGCGAACGCGGCCGATCGCTCGATCGTCGATGAGCGGCCGACCCCCGATCCCGCCGTGGAAGCGCAGCAACGCCGCGCCGAAGAGCAGAAGCGGAAGGCGAAGGAACCGTCGATCCGCAAGCTGCTGCGCAGGATCTTCGGCGACGGATAGCGCCCGTCACGCGCCCCCGCGTGTACGATCGCGATCATGCACAAAGCCGCACTGCTGGCCGCGCTCGAGGAGCAGGAACGGGCGAGCCTCGCGTATTGGAGCGCTTTCGATGACGACACGTTCTTCCGGCGCATCGGAGAATCGTGGTCGCCGGCGGAGACGGTACGGCATCTCGTCAAATCGCTGCGGCCGGTCGCGAAAGCGCTCGGCATGTCGAAGCTCGTGTTGCGGCTGCTGTTCGGCAGGCCGCGTCGCGCACCGGAATCGTTCGATGAGCTGGTGACGCGCTATCGCGGCCTGCTCGCGGCCGGCGGCGAAGCCGGACGCTTCGCCCCCTCGCCGCGCCATGAGCCCGATCTCGCAGCGTTTCGGCAAACGATCCTGCGCGATTACGCCGGTGCGAATCGCTCATTACGCGCCGCGCTCGCGACATGGCCGGACGAGAAACTCGATCGGCTGCAGTTGCCGCATCCGCTGCTCGGGAAATTGTCGGTTCGCGAGATGTTGTATTTCACGCTCTATCACCTGCGCCATCACATGGACGTCGTGGAGCGTCATCGCCGGGAACAGGCAATCCCATAAGAGCATCTTCCCGAATGGTGGCATTACGAATTTCCACGTCGCCGTAATCGAGCGTTGCCACAATCACGCCTTGCCACAATTGTGTCTCGACAAGCCCGTGGCCAAGACCGACATTTCCATTACTCCAGATATCCGGATGGCGGTCGCGCGCGAGAAAGCCGTCAGCTTCTGGGACCCGGTGTAATGCGCAATGCATTACAGGAAATCGTCTACGGAAAGGGAGTCGACGCATGGCTGACGAGAAAAAACCCGACGAAAAACGAATCGCGAGCTCCGCGACCATCAATGCGCCCGATGAGGCGACTCACAAGAGAGTGCTGGCCGCCGCCACGGGCGGCGCGCAATTCCCGGCTCCGCCGACGCCCGATCCGCGCTGGGGTGTGGAGCATTGCTGCGTGCGCGAGTTCTGGGCCGTCGTGGAGCGCGACGGCACGGTGGTCCGCGGCCGCAATGTCGTGCGCGGAGAAAAAATCGGAACCGGCATTTATCAGATCTTCTTCACCGGCGAGGTGGCCGACGGCGTGTTCGTGGCCACCATCGGTCGCCCCGGAATCGCCACGGAGCCGCCCGGCGAGATCACGCTGGCCGTGCGCTGCTGTCCGGGATTCGACATCTGGCAGCCGTTCACCGACAACAAGGGCGTGTGGGTGCAGACGTTCGACTCGACCGGAAAACCGTCCGACCGCGCGTTTCACCTGATCGTGATGACGCAGTGATTCGCCGCGAGCCGCAGGCGCGGGGCCTCGCTGCTCCGCGCCCGCGGCCTCGGCTATCCTGCTGGCCGTGAACGCCGGCCGACTGTTTCTTCTGTTCGTTCTGCTCGCGCCGTCCCTCTTCGCCGAGCCGCCGCGGTTCGTGCCGATTGCGGACGCACGTGAAAAGAGCGTTGGCACGAACGTCACGGTCCTGGGGCTCGTAAGCGTGCCGTCCGCCGCGTTCGCGTCGTCCGCGGACAACGGCTTTGCGGTCGAGGATCAGACCGGCGGGATCTGGGTCAGCACGAAAGACGATTTGAAATTCGCGCT
Organism: Thermoanaerobaculia bacterium; assembly: GCA_036261885.1. Taxonomy (GTDB): domain Bacteria; phylum Acidobacteriota; class Thermoanaerobaculia; order Gp7-AA8; family Gp7-AA8; genus QHVT01. Next base: position 104,848 of record DATAJY010000014.1, read on the forward strand.
CGGGCAGCGCGTGCTCGTGCAGGGGACGCTGGCGACGAGCTTCGCGAAACTGCAGATCGATGCGGAGCAGGTGACGCCGCTCGACGGGAGGGACCTGCGCGTGGCAACCGGTCAGGTCGGCGTGGCCACGCTCGGCGACATCATCACCGTCGAAGGGACGATCGTGCGCATGACAGACGATCGTCCTTACGGAACGAAGCTGTTCGTGAACGACGGGAGCGGCGAGGCGCAGGTATTCGTCGCTACCTCCACTGGCATCACTACGAAATTCGCGGCCGGTCAATCGATTCGCGTCACCGGCTTCGGCAGCGTTTATGAGAAAACGTATGAACTCGAGGTCCGCACGCAAAGCGACGTGCAGGTTCTGCAGCGGTTCATTACCGACGACATTCCGCGATTCTGGAGCGCATATGACCGCGCAATGGCCGCGAAGACGGCGGAAGAGCGGACGCGCATTTTCCAGGAGCAGTACCTGGACGCCGGTACGCCCGGACTGGCCGATTATGCGAAATCGAAAATCAGGAGCGCCCGCGAGCTCGCCGAATTCGTCTACGCGCAGCGCGCTTATTACGACAGCATTCGCGCGAATACGCTCCGCGTCGGGGAATTGGAATCGCGCATCCGCGGCGCATTGAGCGAACTGACCGAGCTCTATCCGGAGGCGCAGTTTCCGGATGTCTATTTCGTCATTGGGCGGCTGAATTCAGGGGGCACGATTTCCGAGCGCGGGCTGCTCATCGGTGCGGAGATGTACGGCGTTGCGCCGCAAACGCCCGTCGACGCACTGCCGCTCGGCACGCGACGGATCGTCCAGACGGCGGATGCGTTGCCGCACACCGTCGTGCACGAGCTCATTCATTTTCAGCAGAAGCCAACCGGCACGGAGAATCTCCTCTTCGGCGTGATGATCGAAGGGGGCGCGGAGTTTCTCGCCGATCTCGTTCTGCCTGCGCCGCGAAAACCGTTTTTTCGCGAATGGGGTGAGGCGCACGCGGAGCAGGTGTGGACGAAATTCGAGGCCGACCATGCGTCGATGGACTGGTCGGGCTGGATCGGCGGCAATGCGAAGGCTACCGAAGCGTGGCCCGCGGATCTCGGCTATTACGTCGGCTACGAGCTCGCCAGGGCGTACTACGATCGTGCCGCCGACAAGAAGGCGGCCATTCGCGAGCTGTTGAATTTTCACGATGCGAGCCGTTTCCTCGCGCGATGATCTGCGTCACCGCCGATCGGAGCGGCCCTGCGGTCCAATGAGATTTCCGATGAAGCAGATCGACGTCATCGCCCATGTCATTCAACTCTCGATCGCGCCCGCGTTTCTGTTGTCGGGCGTGGTCTCGCTGCTGAACGTATTGAGCAATCGCCTGGCCCGCGTGATCGATCGCGCGCGCATTCTCGAGGCGATGCTGCCGGCGCTCGACGAGCCCGCGGCGAAGCCGGTGCACCATGAGTTGCGCGTGCTTTCGCGTCGCGGCCGATTGATGTATCGCTCGATCAGTTTCAGCACCACCTCGGCATTACTGCTCTGTTTCGTCATCGGCGCGCTCTTTCTCAGTGCCATGGCGCACTATTCGATCAGCCTCGTGGTCGGCGCGCTGTTCGTGGCGTCGATGCTGACGCTGACCCTCGGACTGTTGTTTTTCCTGCGCGAGGTCTTTCTCGCCATCGGAACATTTCAGGTCGGGCTGCCGGAACACGCGTGAACGCGGCAGCAGCGTGAACCATCGTGAGCAGGAAGAAGCCGAAGGCAGTAACGCGGACCCGTTCCCATCCTCTTTTCGGGAACATTCCGCTGATCGAGCACCGCGTCGCCTTCCCGAACGGCAAGGAGGTCATCTACTACGAAGCCGATCCGAACTACGAGCCGCCGCTGCCGCCCGGCGCCATCCGCGGCAACGTCCGCAAGCAGCGTTTCTGCGGCGCGCACAACCTCGGCAAGTACTTCTACGTCGACGAGCCGCACACGTGCGTGCAGTGCAATCAGGAGTTCATCTTCTTCGCGAAAGAACAGCGATTCTGGTACGAGATGCTCGGGTTTCATCTCGATTCGCGCGCGCTGCGTTGCCTGAAATGCCGCAAACAGCGGCGCAGCGAGAACGCGCTGCGGCAGCAGATCGGCGCGGCGCGGAAAGACCTTCGCGCGAAGGCGGATGATCCGCGGGCGCTGCTCGATCTCGCCAGCGCCTCCGTCCGTCTGCGGGAGCGGGAGGGTCACGGCGATCTCAACGAAGCGATCGGCGCCGCGCGCAAGGCGGGCGACCTCTGGCGCGACTCGCCGGAGCCGCTGTTTTGGGAGGCGAAGGCGCAGCAGCTTGCCGGGCGCGAGCAGAAAGCGGCGCCGCTGTTCTCCAGCTTTCTGGAGCGTGCGCGAAAAGTGCATCGTCTCGCGAAACTCGTCGCCGAGGCCGAATCGTGTCTCGCGGAGCTGCGCGTCTGACGCAAGCTGGCCGGAAACTTGAACGGTCGAGTCCGAAATCCTTTGCGTCCGACCCGGACTAAAGATAAGTTCGAAACGTATTTCCTAATCGCATGACCGTCGCAGTCGAGCCGCAACCTTCCGATCCCCCGTTCTTCACTCGTGTGCGCGCACGGGCCGAGCGGGCGTTTCTCTACATCGGCGGCCTCACGGACCTCGCGGTGCAGACGGTGCAGCAGATGCGTCGCGCGCCGATCGAACGGCCGCTGGTGCTGGTGCAGCTCGATCAGATCGGCGTCCGCTCGATGTCGATCGTGATCATCACCTCCGCCTTCATCGGCATGGTGCTCGCGCTGCAGACCGCGTACGCGCTCGAGGATTTCGGCGGCAAGCTGTTCGTCGGCACGATCGTCTCGCTCTCGCTGGTGCGTGAGCTCGCGCCGGTGCTCATGTCGCTGATGGTCGGCGGTCGCGTCGGCGCCGGTATGGCCGCGGAGCTCGGAACGATGAAGGTGACCGAGCAGATCGATGCGCTGCGCGCGCTGGCGACGAACCCGGTGCGCAAGCTCGTCGTGCCGCGCGTGCTCGCCACGACGCTCATGTTTCCGCTGCTCACGGTCGTCTCGATCGCTCTCGGCATTCTCGGCGGGCTGCTCATCGCCGTCGCCAATCTGCATCTCAGCGCGAACTACTACCTGCGCAGCGTCATCGAGACCGTGAAGTACAACGACCTCGCCTCCGGCATCGGCAAGACGTTCTTCTTCGGATTCTCGACCGCGCTGATCGCCTGCTACAACGGGCTGCGCACCAGCGGCGGCGCGGATGGTGTGGGCCGCTCGACGACACAGACCGTCGTCACCGGCGCCATCACCGTCCTGATCATGGATTTCTTTCTCACGAAACTTTTTCTCTTCCTCTTCTGATGAGCGAGACCAGCACAGTGATGGATCGGCCGGCGTATCGCGGGGATGACCGCCGCAGGCAGGCGCGCGAGCCGTTCGTCGAGTTTCACGATCTCTTCAAGGCGTACGGGGCGAAAGAGGTGCTGCGCGGCGCGAACCTGCAGGTCTATCGCGGGGAGGTGCTGGTCATTCTCGGCGGCTCCGGCACCGGCAAGTCGGTCACGCTGCGGCACATGCTCGGCCTCGAGGCTCCCGATTCGGGACGGGTCATCGTCGAGGAAGAAGACATCACCGATCTTCCGGAAGAAGAGCTGTATCGCATTCGGAAGAAGTTCGGGATGCTCTTTCAGAGCGGCGCGCTGTTCGATTCGATGAACGTCTTCGAGAACGTCGCCTTCCCGCTGCGCGAGCACACCGACATGAGCGAAGAGGAGATCGCGCGCAACGTGCGCGAGAAGCTCGAGCTCGTGAATCTGCCGAACACCGAGCACCTCATGCCGGTCGATCTTTCCGGCGGCATGCGCAAGCGCGTCAGTCTGGCGCGGTCGATCGTGCTCGATCCGAAAGTGATTCTCTATGACGAGCCGACCACCGGTCTCGATCCGCTGACGTGTCAGACCATCAATGAATTGATCGTCGACCTGCAGACCAAGCTCAGCGTGACGTCGGTCGTCGTCACGCACGACATCCAGTCGGCGTTCTCGGTCGGAGACCGCATCGCGTTCCTGAATCAGGGTGTGTTCGAATGGGTCGGCACGATGGACGACGCGCGCGATTCCGATCATCCCAAACTGCGAGAGTTCCTGAAGGCCAGTGCCGTCGTGGCGGCGCAGCCGACGAAGAAGTCCTGATATGGCGAAAACGACGACAGAGAAGACGACGCGCGTGGGCCTGCTGGTGGCCGGTGCGCTGATCACGCTGATGGTGTTCCTGTTCTTCATCGGGTCGGAGCAGAAGATCTTCGCCCGCAAGAACGAGTACGAGGTGCGGCTGGAGAACGTGACCGGCCTGGCCGAGGGCAATCCCGTGCGCATGTCGGGCGTCACCATCGGCACCATTCGCGACATCAAACTGCCGTTCGATCCGAAGCAGAAGCAGGTCGAGATCCTGGTGATGATCGATCGCAAGTACGCCGAACGCGTGCGCGGCGACTCGCGCATCCGCCTCAAGAAGCTCGGCCTCCTGACCGGCGACGCGTACATCGACGTCACGCCCGGCACACCGCGCTTCCCGCCGCTCGAGCCGGGATCGATCATCCCTTCGCAGCGGCAGACCGACGTCGAGTCGATCATCTCGTCGGGCGAAGACCTGATGGACAACTTTGTCCAGATTTCCTACTCGCTGAAGAACATCCTCCAGCGCATCGATCGCGGCGAAGGTCTCCTCGGCGAGCTCACGACGTCGCCCGACACGAAGCAGCGCGTGACCGACACGCTGCTGACGACGCTCAACAAAACCAACGCCGCGCTCGCGCACATGGAAAGCGGCAAGGGCGTGATGGGCAAGCTCATCTACGACGACGCGTACGGCGAGCAGCTCACGACGTCTCTCGGCAGCGCCTCGCAATCGCTGGCCGCGATCACGTCGAACGTCGAGCGCAGCTTCGCGTCGAACAACGGCGTCGTGCCGGCGCTGATGAACGACCCCGCCGCGAAGGAGCGGATCTACACCGTCATCGCCAATCTCCAGACCACGTCCGACAACCTGGCGAAGTTCACCTCGTCGATGCAGACCGGGCAGGGCCTCGTGCCGCGGCTGCTGAACGACAAGGAGTATGGCGACCAGGCACTGACGGAGTTCACGACACTCGTGCGTCAGCTGAATGAAGTGGTCGGCAAGATCAACAACGGTGAGGGGACGGCCGGCAAGGTCATCAATGATCCGGCGATCTACGAATCGATCAACGACATCCTGATCGGCATCAACGAGTCGAAGCTGTTGCGCTGGCTCATTCGCAACCGTCAGCAGTCGGGCATCAACAAGCGCGCCGAGGAAACGCAGAAAGTGCCGGCCGCTCCGACGGCGACTCCGCCGCCGCTCGAACCGGTGCCGCCGGTGGACAACGTCATCCCGCCGGGCGCGACCGATACGACCGGCACGTGACGAACCGTAGCGTTGGCAATCCGCCGGCCTCCGGGCCGGCGTTCCAGTTCTCGCGACGACGCCTCTGTTACCATGCGCCGCGCATTCCGGCGCGCCCGGCCGGGACGCGCACCTTTCTAAATTCGCCCGCGGAGGCTTCCTAGTGGATATCGCAGTCATCGGCACCGGTTATGTTGGTCTTGTCACCGGTGCGGGCTTGTCGGACTTTGGCAATGACGTCATCTGTGTCGACGTCGACGTTCGGAAAATCGATGCGCTGAAGAACGGCGCCATTCCCATTTACGAGCCGGGTCTCGACAAACTGGTCAGCAAGAACGTCACCGAGGGGCGGCTCCGCTTCACGACCGATCTCGCCGAGGCCATTCGTGCGGCGCGGGCGATCTTCATCGCCGTCGGTACGCCGCCGAAGGCAGACGGATCGGCCGATCTGCGCTACGTCGAAGAGGTTGCGCATTCGATCGCGCAGCACATGAACGGGCCGAAGCTCATCATCACCAAGTCGACCGTGCCGATCGGCACCGGCCGGATGATCGAGCAGATCATCGCCTCGCACAACACCGGCCATCGCGCCTCGATCGTTTCGAATCCCGAGTTCCTGCGCGAAGGCTCGGCCATCGAAGACTTCATGAAGCCCGACCGTGTGGTCATCGGCGCGTCCGATGCCGAGGCGGCCGACATGATGAAAGAGATCTACGCGCCGCTGCACTCGCTCGAGATCCCGTTCGTGGTCACGAACGTCGAGTCGTCCGAGCTCATCAAGTACGCGGCCAACGGCTTCCTGGCGACGAAGATCACGTTCATCAACGAGATCGCCACGCTCTGCGAGCGCGTCGGTGCCAATGTCCAGGATGTTGCCATCGGCATGGGACTCGATACGCGCATCGGTCCGAAGTTCCTGCAGGCCGGTCCCGGTTTCGGTGGCTCGTGTTTCCCGAAGGACACCTCCGCGATGGCGGACATCGCGCGCCGGCATGGCTACGAGTTTCAGATCATGGAAGCGGTGCTGCGCGTGAACGACTCGGTGAAGCTGCGCATGATCGACAAGATCATCGAGGCGGTTGGCGGCAACGTGCAGGGGGCGACCATCGGCCTGCTCGGGCTGGCGTTCAAGCCGGAGACCGACGACATGCGCGACTCGCCGACCATTCCGATCATCAAAGGTCTGCAGGAGCGGGGCGCGACGATTCGCGCGTACGACCCGCAGGCGGCCGAGAATGCGAAAACGATGTTCAACGACGTCGTCTATTGCGAAGACGCCTACTCGACGGCCGAAGGTTCGGATGCGCTCGTGCTGGCCACGGAGTGGAACGAGTTCCGCGCCTTGAACTTCGATCGCATCCGCAAGGCGCTGCGCCAGCCGGTGCTCGTCGATCTGCGCAACGTCTACGACGCGCATCGGATGGCCGGGCTCGGATTCCGTTACACGTCCGTCGGACGTGCGGAAGACGTGCGCACGAAAAATCACTGAGCATCTGAAGGGACACGATGGCGCGTGCATTGATCACCGGCGGGGCCGGGTTTCTCGGCTCTCACCTCTGTGAGCTGTTTCTCGAGCGCGGACACGAAGTGGTCTGCATGGACAACTTCATCACCGGCTCGCCCGACAACATCAAGCATCTGTTCGGGCGCGACGGCTTCGTGTTCATCAAGCAGGACGTCACGCACTACATCCACATCGATGGACCGCTCGACTACGTGCTGCACTTCGCGTCGCCGGCCAGTCCGATCGATTACCTCGAAAAGCCGATCCAGACGCTGAAGGTCGGCTCCCTCGGCACGCACAAAACGCTCGGCGTCGCGAAAGACAAGAAAGCGCGCTACCTCCTCGCGTCGACCTCGGAGACGTACGGCGACCCGCTCGTGCACCCGCAGAAGGAAGACTACTGGGGCAACGTGAATCCGGTCGGTCCGCGCGGTGTGTACGACGAGGCGAAGCGCTTCGCCGAGGCGATGACCATGGCCTATCACCGCTTCCACGGCGTGGAGACGCGCATCGTGCGCATCTTCAACACGTACGGGGAGCGGATGCGCATCAACGACGGCCGCGTCGTCCCTGCATTCATCTCGCAGGCGCTGCGCGACGAACCGCTCACGGTCTTCGGCGACGGCTCCCAGACGCGCTCGTTCTGCTACGTGAGCGATCTGATCGAAGGCATCTATCGCCTGCTCATGTCCAACGAGGTGTTGCCGACCAACATCGGCAACCCCGCCGAAATGACCGTGCTGCAGTTCGCCGAAGAGATCAAACGCCTCACCGGCACTTCGGCACCCATCGAGTTCCGCCCCCTCCCCGAAGACGACCCCAAAATCCGCAGACCCGACATCACCAAAGCCCGGACGCTCCTCGACTGGGAACCGCGCGTGCCATTGGAAGAAGGCTTGCGCCGCACGATCGACTATTTCCGGACTGTCGTTTAGGGGACGCTGTTTCGAGTACCCGCACGCGTGGTTTTTGAAACGCGGTCGTGCGCTTCGGCGTGTCATCCCGTGCGTCAGCACGGGATCCCCTGATTGAGGGAGATCCCGCGCTGGCGCAGGGATCCCTCCCTCGTCCCATTTTCGGACACTCGCATCCCGGGTCCGGACATCCGTCCTGCCGTAACTTCTTGATTCTTCGTTCCCGGGAGGTGGCATTTGCGTTGCGGAAGAGGCGGGCACTCCGATGGATGTCGAACGACCTGATCTCGCGGAAACGCGGCGGCGGAAGCGGCTGATCGTCGCGGCGGTGTTTGCGATTCTCATCGCCGTGGCGGCGCTCGGGGTGGCGCGGTTGAAACCGGCGGCGCCGGAAGTCGAGCGCGGCGGGTTGTTCATCGACACCGTGAAGCGCGGGCCGATGGTGCGGCAGGTGCGGGGCACCGGCGTGCTCGTGCCGGAAGACGTGCGCTGGATTCCGGCGCAGACGGACGCGCGCGTGGAGCGCATTCTCGTGCGGCCGGGCAGCGTCGTCAGCGCCGACACGATCATCCTCGAACTGAGCAATGCCGAAGTGGAACAGGCCGCGCGGGATGCGGAACTGCAGCTCGGCGCCGCGCGTGCGGAGCTCCAGAAGCGCGAGATCGAGATGGAAAGCGCGATCCTCGCGCAGCGTGCGAATGCGGCCGGCATCGAGGCGGACCTCACCGAGGCGCGGGCGCAGGTGGAGGTGGATGAGGAGCTCGCGCGCAATGGCGTCACCTCCGCGCTCACGTTGAAGAAATCGAAAACGCGCGCCGAGCAACTCGAAACGCGCAGCGCGATCGAGCGCACGCGTCTCGACATCGCGCGCAAAGCGGCCGTTGCCGACATGACCATGCAGCGCGCGCGCGTGGCGCAACTGCAGGCGCAGTACGAACTGCGGCGCAAGGATGCGGCCGCGCTGCAGGTGCGGGCCGGCATCGATGGCGTGCTGCAGCAACTGCCGGTGGAGATCGGACAGCGCGTCGGCAGCGGCACGAACCTCGCGCGCGTCGCCCGTCCCGACACGCTCAAGGCCGAGCTGCGCATCGCCGAGACGCAGGCGCGCGACGTCGCCATCGGGCAGCTCGTCGAGATCGACACCCGCAACGGACTCGCGCACGGTCATGTCTCACGCGTCGAGCCGGCCGTGCAGAACGGCACCATCGGCGTCGACGTGACGATCGACAGCGACCTGCCGAAAGGGGCGCGGCCCGATCTCACCGTCGACGGCGTGATCGAGCTCGAACGCCTCGAAAACGTGCTCTACGTCGGCCGCCCGATTCAGGGCAGCGATGGCGCGACCGTCGGCTTGTTCAAGCTCACGAGGGACGGCAGCGAAGCGCTTCAAACCAGTGTGAGCATCGGCCGTACTTCGGTCAGCAGCATCGAAATCCGCGGGGGGCTCAGCGAAGGGGATCGGGTGATCCTTTCCGACATGGCGCCGTGGAGCGAACATCAGAAGATCCGGCTGCGGTGATCGGTCGCGCAGAGACACGAACATGATCCAGCTCGAAGCGGTAACGAAAATCTTCTACACCGACGATCTCGAGACGCACGCGTTGTCGGGCGTTCATCTCGACATCGATGACGGCGAGTACGTCGCCATCGCCGGCCCTTCGGGCTGCGGCAAATCGACGCTCCTGTCGATTCTCGGATTGCTCGACAGTCCGACCGGCGGCGAGTACACGCTGAACGGCACGCCGGTGGCGAAGCTCAGCACCGCGGAGCGCGCGAAGATCCGCAATCGCGAAGTCGGCTTCATCTTTCAAAGCTTCAATCTCATCGGCGACCTGACCGTCTCCGAGAACGTCGAGCTGCCGCTCACGTATCGAAAGGGCGGCGCGGCCGAGCGCAGGAAGGCCGTGCAGCGCGCGCTCGAGCGCGTCGGCATGTCGCATCGCATGAAGCACTATCCGGCGCAGCTCAGCGGCGGCCAGCAGCAGCGCGTCGCGGTGGCCCGGGCCATCGTTGGGAGCCCATCCATCGTCCTGGCCGACGAGCCGACCGGCAATCTCGATTCGCGCAACGGCGAAGCGGTGATGTCGCTGATGCGCGAGCTCAATCGCGAGGGGGCGACGATCTGCATGGTCACGCACGATCCGCGCTACGCGAAGCACGCGGACCGCACCATTCATCTCTTCGACGGCCGGGTGGTCGAAGAAGAGCGGCTGCCGCTGGCCGGCCGCGAGCTGCGGGAGAGCGGCTTCGAGCTGCGCGCCTGATTGCCGATGATCCGCCAGACCATTCGCCGTCTTCTCCGCCAGCCGGCCGCGCCGCTGCTGGCGGTGATCACGCTCGCGCTCGGTCTGGCGATCTCGACGGCGCTGTTCACCGTCACCCGCGACGTCGTCCTGAAGCCGTTCCCGTTTCACGACCAGGAGCGGCTCATCGCCATCTGGTCCGACATCCCCAGCCGCGGCGTGCCGCATCTCGAGTTGACGCTCGCCGAGTACGAGGCGATTCGCGATCGCGCGAAGAGCGTCGAGAGCGTGGCCGTCATCTCCGCCGCGAACTTCAATGTCATCGTCAATACGCCGGAGCCGGTGAACGTCGCGACGAACTTCGCGTCGCGCTCGCTCTATCGCATGCTCGGCGTGCAGGCGGAGCTCGGACGCGTCTTCACCGACGCCGAGCACAAGCCGGATGGCCCGCGCGTCGCGCTGATCTCGCATCGTCTCTGGACGTCGCTCTTCGGCTCGAAGACGAACGTCCTTGGGCGGCCGATCGATCTCGAAGGCGACGCGTTCACCGTCGTCGGCGTCCTCCCGCGCGAGCTCGATTTTCCCGCCGGCGCCGATCTCATCATTCCGCTCGAACCGTTCTTCGGGGGTGGGACTCCGGACGATCGCCACAACTCCGTACTGGAAGGAGTCGCGCGTCTGAAAAAAGGAGTGACGCTCGAATCGGCGGTCGCGGAGCTCAACACGCTCGACGCGGGTGCGCCGGAGCAATACGAAGGCGTGCGCAAGCATGCGGTGCCGCTCGTCGATGAACTGCTCGGCGCGACCGCGCCGGCGATGAAGACGCTCTTCGTGATGGCGCTGCTGGTGCTGGCCATCGCGACGTTCAACGCCGCGTCGATCTTCGTCGCCCGGGCGGTGACGCGGCAGCGCGACTTCGCCATTCGCGTCGCTCTCGGCGCATCACGCGGCGCCTTGCTGCGCGAGATTCTCACCGAGACGCTGGTGATCTCGCTGACCGCCACGATGATCGGATTCCTGCTCGCCCGCGCCGCGGTGGCGGCGCTCGTGCGATTCGGACCGTCGACCATTCCGCGGCTCGCAGAGACGCAGGTTCGCCTCTCGACGTACCTCTTCGCCGCCGCGGCCGCGATTCTCATCGCCGTGATCTGCGCCGTCGTGGCGTCGTTCCGCACGGGCGGATTGCAGGGATTGCGCGAAGGCGTCGATCGGGGTCACGCCGCGTTGCGCTCGCGCCGCCTGCTCACCACGCTCGCGGCCGTGCAGCTCGCCGTGGCGGTGGTGCTGCTCGTCGGCGCCGCCCTCATGATCCGCAGTTTTCTCACGGTGGCCCGCATCGACGCCGGCTTCAGTCGCGAGCGCGTGCTCACCGCGCATCTGCCGCTGCCGAGTCCCGCGTATGCCGATGCCGCAAAGCGCAAACAGTTCTTCACCACGCTCGTCGAGCGCCTGCGCCAGACGCCGGGTGTCGATGCGGCGGGCGCGGCGCTGATGCGGCCGCTCGAAATCGAGCTCGGATGGGACTGGGTGCACACGGTCGAAGGGCAGGGGATCGCCGAACAGGAACGCAATCCGATGGCGAACCTCGTGTCGATCACCCCCGACTATCTCGACGCGATGGGCGTGCCGCTGCTGCGCGGGCGCAAATTCGACGGTCGCGATACCGACAAAGGCGCGCCGGTGATGCTCGTCGGCCGCTCGTTCGCCATGCGCCATTGGGGGACGCTCGACGTCATCGGCAAACGCGTCAAGGCGGGAAAGCCCGATGCAAAGACGGAGTGGAAGACGATCGTCGGTGTCGTCGGCGACGTCCGCCAGCGCGGCCTGACCATCGAGAAGCAGGACGTCTATTTCCCTTACCTGCAGAGCAGCTGGACGCCGCAGTACATCGCGCTGCGCACGTCGACGTCATCTCGCGATGCGGAAGCGACGTTGCGCGCGATCGTGCGCGAGCTCGACAAGTCGGTGCCGGTCTCCTCGGTGCGAACCACCGACGATCTGATCGATGCGAAGCTCGCCCAGCCGCGTCTCAACGCCTGGATTCTCGGCACGTTCGCGATCGTGGCGCTGCTGCTCTCGATCATCGGCGTATACGCGGTGCTCAGCTATGCGGTGCGCAACCGCACGACCGAGATGGGCGTGCGGCTCGCTCTCGGGGCGCACGCGCGCGATCTGCTCGGCATGGTGCTGCGCGATGCGGTGCTCGTGTCTCTCGGCGCGGCGGCTTTCGGCTGCCTTGCCGCGTTGTTGCTCACCCGTTTTCTTGGCGGATTCCTGTATGGCGTCTCGCGCGCGGAGCCGATGACGCTCGCTGTTGCCGTCACGATCGTCGTCGCTGCCGCACTGCTCGGGAGCATGGTCCCGGCCGTCCGTGCAGCGCGCACCAACCCGGTGGTGGCTTTGCGCGATGAATGACTCGCTGTGCTTCGGTTGCTTGTTGCCCGGTCTTTCCCACCTCACGGCGCCCCCCGCCGCAGGCAATGGATCGGGTGACGAGCAACCGGAGCGCAGCGGGAACGGTGCGCGGAACGCCGGCGCTCCGCGTCGGAGCATTCGATGATCACGCTGCGCGAGCTCACCAAATCGGTTTCGGCCGGGCCGGCGCGCCAGTTCCTTCTGCGCCACGTCACCTTCACCATCGAAGACGGCGAGTTCCTCTCGATCATGGGTCCGTCGGGTGCCGGCAAGTCGACGTTGCTGCACATCCTCGGCATGCAGGATTTCGAGTTCGAAGGGGAGTACGAATTCGACGGCGAGGCCGTGCACGCGATGCCGGCGAAGAATCGCGCGGAGCTGCAGCGCAATGCGATCGGCTTCGTCTATCAGAGCTACCGCTTACTCGAAGACCTCACCGTGGCCGAGAATCTCGAAGTGCCGCTGCGCTATCGCGACATCACGAAGTCGCAGCGCGAAGCAGCCGTTGCGGATGTGCTCGATCGTTTCCGCATCGTCGCCAAGAAGGACCTCTATCCGTCGCAGCTCTCGGGCGGCCAGCAGCAGCTCGCAGCCATTGCGCGCGCGGTCATCACCTCGCCGAAGATCGTCTTCGCGGACGAGCCGACCGGGCACCTGCACGCGGAGCAGGCGCATGAGATCATGGCGCTCTTTCGCGAACTGCATCGCGCGGGAACGACGATCGTGCAAGCCACGCATTCCGACGAGAACGCCGCCTGCGGCAACCGCATCGTGCGACTGCGCGACGGGTGGATCGTGCCGTGACGCCGCCGCGCATTCTCATCGCCGACGATCAGGCCGACGTGCTCGAGGCGCTGCGACTGCTGCTGAAATCCGAAGGATTCGAAGTCGAGACCGTGACCGCGCCCGGCGCGGTGTATCGCGCGGTCGAGGCGCGTACGTTCGATGCCGCGCTGCTCGACCTCAACTACGCGCGCGACACGACCAGCGGCACCGAGGGGCTCGAGCTCCTCGAACGTCTGCGCGCGTATGACGAGCTGCTGCCGATCGTGGTCATGACCGCCTGGAGCTCGATCGACGTCGCGGTGCAGGCGATGCGTCTCGGCGCGCGCGATTTCGTGCAGAAGCCGTGGGAGAACGAGAAGCTGCTGGCGACGCTGCGCACGCAGGTCGAGCTCGGACGCGCGTTGCGCAAAGGGCAGCGCCTCGAAGCGGAGAATCGCGTGTTGCGCGGCGACGATCGCCGGCCGACGCTCATCGCCGAATCGCGGGCGATGCAGCCGGTGCTCGAACTGATCACGCGCATCGGTCCGTCCGACGCGAACGTGCTCATCACCGGCGAGAACGGCACCGGCAAGGGTGTGGTTGCGCGCGCATTGCACGCCGCCTCGCGCCGCGCTTCGCGCGCGCTCGTCTCCGTCAACGTCGGCGGCCTGCCGGAGTCGCTCTTCGAATCGGAGCTCTTCGGCCACGTGAAAGGGGCGTTCACCGATGCGCGTGCCGATCGGGAAGGGCGCTTCGAGCTTGCCGATGGCGGAACGTTGTTTCTCGACGAGATTGCGAACGTGCCGCACGCGCAGCAGGCGAAGCTGCTGCGCGTGCTCGAGACCGGTGAGTTCGAGCGCGTCGGCTCGTCTCGCACGCGCAAGGCCGACGTGCGATTGCTGTCGGCGACGAACGCGCGTCTCGATTTCGAAGTCGAAGCGGGGCGCTTCCGCCAGGATCTCTACTTTCGCCTGCGCACCGTCGAGATCCGCCTTCCTCCGCTGCGGGAACGTCGCGAGGACATCGCGCCGCTGGCCAGTCACTTCCTCGGCGCGCATGCCACGCGCTATCGCAAGCACCTGACCGGGTTCGACGAGGCGGCGGTGAAAGCGCTGCTCGCGCACGAATGGCCCGGCAATGTGCGCGAGCTCGATCATGCCGTGGAGCGCGCGGTGCTGATGTCCGCCGGCACGACCATCCGCGCGAACGACCTCGGGCTCGCGGCCGCGGCAACGGAGAAGGCTCCGCGCATCGAAGACATGAGTCTCGAGGATGTCGAATCGCTGCTCATTCGGAAGGCTCTGGCGCGCTTCAGCGGCAACGTCAGCAAGGCCGCCGAGGCGCTGGGGCTGAGCCGCAGTGCGCTGTATCGCCGCATTCAGCGGTATGGTTTGTAGCGCTTGGCCATCTTCCAGCGTCACCGGTTCACGCCGCGCGTCATCGTCGCGTCGCTCGCGTCCTTGACGCCGCTGCTCGCCTGTCTGGCGTGGACGCTCTTCTTCGAAGCCGACCGCTGGCTCGTGGTCGCGATCGCCTTCGCCTCGCTCGTGCTCTTCGTGGTCGTGCTGCGCGCGCAACTCGAATATCCGCTGCGCACGATTGCGAACGTCATCTCCGCGATTCGCGAGGAGGACTACTCCATTCGCGTACGCGGCAGCCGCGGCGACGACGATCCGATGGAAGAGGTGATGGCGGAGCTCAACCTGCTCACCGACACGCTGAGCGAGCGTCGCATCGGGGAAGTCGAGGCGGCCGCGCTGGTGCGCTCCGTGTTCGAGCACATCGACTCCGCGATTCTCACGTTTGACGATCACGCGCGATTGCGGCTCGCCAATCGCGCCGCCGAACGGCTGCTCGGGCGCAGCGCCGAACAACTGCATGGCCGCACCGCGAACGAGCTCGGTCTCGACCCGTTTCTCGCCGGCGACGAAGCGAGGAACGCGGAGCTCGTGCTGCCCGGCGGCCATGGACGCTTTCGCATTCGGCGCACGACCTTTCGTCAGAGCGGCGTTCCACACGTCATGCTGCTGCTGTCCGATCTCAGTCGCACGCTGCGCGAAGAGGAGCGGCAGGCGTGGCAACGATTGCTGCGCGTGCTCTCGCATGAGCTCAACAACTCGCTCGCGCCGATTCGCTCGATCGCCGGAAGCCTGGCCACGATTCTCGCGCGCGATCCATTGCCCGAGGCCTGGCAGGAGGACGCGCAACGCGGCCTCGGCGTCATTACGTCGCGCGCCGAAGCGCTCACGCGTTTTCTGCAGTCGTATTCGCAACTCGCCCGTTTGCCGCAACCGGTCCTGCGGCCGATGCACGTCGGCGAGGTCGTGCGCCGCGTGGCCGGCCTCGAAACACGCGCCGCCGTCGACGTGATCGAAGGTCCGGACGTCACCATCCGCGCCGATCGCGATCAACTCGAGCAGGTCCTGATCAATCTCATCCGCAATGGCGTTGAAGCGGAAGGAGAGGTGTCGGTCTCCTGGAGCGCCACGCCCGAAGCGATCGAAATCTGCGTGGCCGATACCGGCACCGGCATCCGAGGTACCGCCAATCTCTTTGTGCCGTTTTTTACGACCAAGGCGGGCGGCAGCGGGGTCGGCTTGACGCTGGCCCGTCAGATCGTGGAAGCGCACGACGGCGTATTGACGCTGAGCGACAACAATCCCAGAGGAACGATCGCACGATTGCGCTTGAAGCGGTGAGACGCGGTCATTGTGGAAACCATCCGTGTCTTACTGTCGCTCATATGCGTCTGAATCCCCCAATCACGGCATCTTCGCAATAGACGTGTGGTGAATCGCCCGGTCGAGTCACTCCTGACTCGAAATGCCTCATGTCGAATCGGGTGTCGCGCGGCGGCTCTGTCGCGCTCTGGAAGAACGCACAATCGGTGCACTGGAGGTTTCGGGCCGCGCTCCTCCCTCCGCCTTCCCCAAGCCCTCGCTTTACGAGCTCGGATTGCCGAGACGATTGCGAACCCTGGGAAGGAGGTTGCGTGCGACGTTCGATGCAAGGCAGCGTGATCGCTGTGACGGTGATGGCCGTGCTCTGGCCGGCGGCGACGCTGTTCGGAATGCCTTCGCTGTGCGGCGAAACTGGAGAATGCGTCTGTATTACGTGGATCTCGGGCGGCAGCGGAACGGTTGAGGTCCGCTGTCCGGCCAGTGGCGCGAATCCTTCCGGCTGGTCTTCGTCGGGAGATCCGGCGGATGCGGACGGATCGCATGGTTCTTATGACGGCACCGGGACGAAAACGACGGCGCCCAGTCCACTGCCCGGAATGCCCCTTGACCCCACGACCAGTCAGAAGGTAAGTGGTGCGAAGAATGCCGCGATTCAAAAACTCAAGGGCGAACAGGAGTATGACCCTTCGAGCGGAAAGCCGATCTGGTTGCCGACGGCGTGTACGGACCTTTTTCTCAATAGTCCGTTCAGTACCATCAGCAATCCGACGCCCGGCGCACAACTCCTCGGCGGCTATGTCGTCTTCCGCGACGGCACCGGCTACAGAGACTCCGCGGGGATCGATCAATGCGCGGCCGGGGCCGCGGCGTGGACCACGTGCTGCCGGCACGATCCGGTCGTTTTCATTTGTCCCACAAAATTCAATGGTGCATCACTGGATGTCAGGGTTAAATATCTCATTCACGAAACGCTGCACGTGGCCGGACAGAGAGAGGACCAGAACACCTCTGTCGGTCCCGGCGATCCGCCCAATTCGAGCCAGATCAATGCCGACGTCGATGCCGCGTGCAACAGCAACTGAATCGGGAGCGCAAATGTCCAGAAAATCGATGATTACGCTCATTCTCTTCGCCAGCGTCTCTGTATTCGGCGTCTCCGTATTCGGAATGGACGCGAGCTCCTGCCGGAAACTGGTCGCCTCCTCCATCGGCGACACTCCTTCCGAAACGGCGGTTTTCTTCGCCAATGCCGATGCGGCCTATCGCGATTGCCGCGCGGAATCATTGCCCGCCGACGTGCGCGCGCAGGCCGCGTCGAATTACGGAACGGCCAAGGCGATTCGCAACAACCTGCAGGCGGCCGTCGCCGCGTACAAAGAAGCATTGAACGTGCTTTCGCCGGTCGAGACGGCGTACAGCGATCTCACGCTTGACGTGCTCGATCGCGTCGTACGGGCCGAATCGCAGGCAGGGCTCCGCTCGGACGCGATCGATCACGCCAGCCGCGCGCTCGACATCCGCCGCACGAAATTCGGCGCCGACAGCCCACAGGCGGTCGCGGCGATGGTGCAGCTGGCCATGGTGCACACCACCTTCGAGAGTTACAGTGCCGCGGAAGCGATCCTCAACAATGCATACCGCGCTGCACAAAAACGCTGTGGCGAACAATGCCAGACACTGGCCGACGTCTACTCCGGTTTTTCCGCGCTTTATGCCGCACAAGGAAACGAGGCGGCCGAACGAAAGTACGACCAGCTCGGACTGAACGCGACGCCCGGCCCGATGCGCCGGCGCAAGGATTGATCGTCTGAACGGGCGTGCGTGATTCCCGCGGCCGTCAGGATTGCCATATGTCATCCCGTGCGTCGGTACGGGATGACACTTCGGCTCGGACGCGGCGCGTCTTCCGTCAGCGCGCGGGCGAAGGTGGGGCGGGAGTTCCGAAGCGTTTGAAGCGCGGGTCCTGCCGTAAGGGATCGAGCGCAGGATCGACCCTGGCCCACACCATCGCGCCGGTGCGTTCCTCGAGCGCGCGGTCGAGCTCCGCGAAGGCGCGATCGCGATCGCCGAGGTGCGCATGCAACGCGGCCATGTAATACGGCGGCAGGTAATCGTTCTCGCGCTTCAATTCCGCCAGCAGTTTCTCCGCCGCGGCGCGATCGCCGGACGCGAGCTGCGCGCGTGCGAGCCAGGTGACGAAGACCGGGATGTCGAGCTCTTTGCGCGCGGTGGTGAACGGCGCGATCGCTTCGCGGGCGCGTCCCGATTCGAGATAGGCGAGCCCGAGGTATGCGTGGCCGGGCATGAACGTCGGGAAGAGTTGCGTCGTGCGTTTTCCTTGTGCGATCGCGGCGTCGTAATGGCGGGCCATGGTCAGGTTCCACGCCACGACCGCATTGATGATCGGCGACATCGGGTCGAGCTCGAGCGCCTTGTTCCCCTGCGCCTCCGCCTCGTTGAAGCGTCCCACCGCGGTGAGAAACTCCGCGTACCACTGGCGCGCCGTCGCGTAATTCGGATTGAGCGCGATGGCGCGCTGATACTCGCGTTCGGCGGCCGGCCAGTCCCACTCGTACGTGTGAATCGCGTAGGCCAGCGACGTGTGGGCTTCGGCGAGCTGGTCATCGATCGACAGCGCCTTCTGCGCGGCCGCCTTCGCCCGCGGGAACGTCTCGCCGGTCGGCAGTCCGGCCCAGATGTCGAGGAGGTTGTAGCAATCGGCGAGACCGGCGTACGCGAGCGCGTACTGCGGATCGATCTCGATGGCCTGATTGAAATACTCGATGGCCTGGTACAGCCCTTCCTTGTCGCGCTTGTTCCATTGAAAGCGCCCTTTGAGATACAGCTCGTACGCGCGCGGATCGGCCGTATGTTTCTTGGCCAGCAATTGCTGTTCGCGGCCGCCGAGCTGCAGGCGGAGCATGCGCGCGATCTCCGATGCGATCGACTGCTGCACGCTGAACAGGTCGGCGCGCGGCGCCTGATAGCGATTCCCCCAGATCAGCGAGTTGTCCGCGGTGTCGATCAGTTCCGCCGACACGACGATGCGATCGCCCATCTCTTCGACTCGTCCGACCACGACCGCGCTGACACGCAGTTCGTGTCCGACGCTGACCGGATTGGCGGGACGCCCCTTGTAATGAAAGACCGACGTGCGCGACATGACCCGCAACCCCGGTACCTGCGCGAGCGTGTTGATCAGCGTCTCGGTGATGCCGTCGGAGAGGTACTCGGCGTCGGCATGACCGGTCGCATTCACGAACGGCAGGATGGCGAGACTGCGCGGCTGTCCGGTCGCTCTGCGCGCCAGCGAGCGCACCGATGACGGAATCTGTTGTTGCCGCGACCACAACAGCAGCGCGGCCACGCCGGCGATGGCCACCGCGATGAGCGCGGCCACGAGAATCCTGCGGCGTTTGCGCTCGGCCGGTGCTTCGAACGTGATCGTGCCGGAGGTTCCGATCGCACGCAATGCGAAGGAGAGATCGCGCGCCGACTGAAAGCGCTCGGTGCGGTGCTTCTCGAGACATCGCTGAATCACGCGCGCGAGCTCATACGGAATCATCCGGTCCGACACCGCGAACACGTCGGGCGTATCGCTGAGGATGGCCGAGAGCGAGTCGATGACCGTGCCGCGGATGAACGCGGCCTTGCCGGTGACCATCTCGTAGAGCAATGCGCCGAGGGAGAAGATGTCGGTCGTCGCGTCGACTTTTTCGCCGCGCAGCTGTTCGGGCGCCATGTAGCCGGCAGTGCCGACCACCGCGTGCGGATCGGTCTTCATCGGAGCCGTCACCGCCATGGCCGGATCGATCTCGTCTTCGCGCGGCTCGGCGATGAGCTGAGCGATTCCGAAGTCGAGGATTTTCACGCGTCCGTCGCCGGTGAGAAAGATGTTCTCCGGTTTCAGATCGCGATGAACGATCCCTTTCGCGTGCGCGGCAGCGAGACCGTCCGCGATCGCCGCGCCGATCTCGACCGCTTTTCGCCACGGCAGCGGGCCTTCGAGAATGCGCTGCCGCAGCGTATGTCCTTCCAGCAGCTCGGTGACGCTGAACGTCCGTCCATCCTCGGAGCCGTAATCATGGATGGCGAGAATGTTCGGATGCGTGAGCGCCGCGACCGCTTTGGCCTCGCGCTCGAACCGCATGCGCGCTTCCGCATCGCGCGCGATCCGCTCCGGCAGCACCTTCACCGCCACGTCGCGATCGAGCCGCGTATCGCGCGCACGATAGACGTCTCCCATCCCACCGGAGCCGATCGGTGTAACGATCTCGTAAGGACCGAGCCTCGTCCCGGCGGTCAATGTCATAAGGCCTGCCGGCTCATTCTATGCTTCGCGCCTCGACCGATTGGTGTGTTGCCTGTGGGGCAAACTGGAAAACGAATGTCACGACGACTTCTTGCCATCCTTCTCTTCACCTTTCTCGCGTGTCGCGAGGAAGCGCCCGCTCCTTCCTCTGCAACGACGTCGACGCAGCGCGCGCCGGCGCAGCAGACGCAGACGCGCGATCCGCATTCGTTCTCGCATCCGGACGAAGTGCGCGTCGAGCACATCGCGCTCGACCTCGGCGTCGACTTCGCGAAGAAGCAGCTGAGCGGCACCGCCACGTTGCGCATCGCCAATCCGAATGGCGCGAAGTCGCTGATCCTCGACACGAACGGGCTGGCCATTCGCAAGGTCACGCTGCTTCCCGCCAACACCGAGGCAAAGTTCACGCTCGGCGCGGCCGATCCGATCAAGGGGAGCGCGCTCGAGATCCCGATCGACGCCGCCACGAAAGAGGTGGCCGTCGAATACTCGTCGAGCCCCGATGCGCGCGCGTTGCAGTGGCTGGAACCGGCCATGACCGCGGGGAAGAAGCATCCGTTCCTCCTCTCGCAATCGCAGGCCATTCTGGCGCGCACGTGGGTGCCGTGTCAGGACACGCCGTCGGTGCGCTTCACGTATGACGCGATCATTCGCGCGCCGAAGGAGCTCATGGCCGTCATGAGCGCCGAGAACCCGCAGACCAGAAGCGCGGATGGCGTCTACCGCTTCTCGATGAAGAACCCGATTCCGTCGTACCTGCTCGCCATCGCGGTCGGCGACCTGCAGTTCCGCGCGTTCGATCCGCGCAGCGGCGTCTACGCGGAGCCGGAAGTGATCGACAAGGCGGCGCGCGAATTCAGCGATACGCCGAAGATGATCGCCGCCGCCGAAGAGTTGTATGGCCCGTATCGGTGGGGACGTTACGACGTGCTCGTGCTGCCGCCGAGCTTTCCGTACGGCGGGATGGAGAATCCCCGGCTGACGTTCCTGACGCCGACCATCATCGCCGGCGACAAGTCGCTCGTGTCGCTCATCGCGCACGAGCTCGCGCACTCGTGGTCGGGCAATCTCGTCACGAACGCCACGTGGAGCGACTTCTGGCTGAACGAAGGCTTCACGACCTACTTCGAACATCGGATCACCGAGAAGCTGTACGGCCGCGACTACTCCGAGATGCTCTGGCTGCTCGGCATCACCGAGGTGCAGGAAGAGTTCAAGACGCTGCCGGAGAGAGACCAGCATCTCTTCGTCGACCTCGCCGGCCGCGATCCGGATGACGCGCCGAATCAGGTCTACGAGAAGGGGGCGAACTTCCTGCGCCTGCTCGAAGAAACGGCGGGCCGCGAACGGTGGGATGCCTTCCTGCGGAAATACTTTGAGTCCCATACATTCCAGTCGATGACCACGCCGCAGTTCGTCGAGATCCTGACGCGGGAGCTGCCCGACGTCGTGGAGAAGGTCGACATCAACGCGTGGATCCACGGACCTGGGTTGCCGGCGAATGCGCCGAAGCCGCAGTCACAGGCCTTCGCGAAAGTCGAAGAGCGGGCCAGAGCGTTCGCGGCCGGCGGCGCGGCGAGTGCGATTCCGGTCGCGTCGTGGTCGTCGCACGAGCGCGTGCATTTCATTCAGTCGTTGCCGGCGATTTCCGCGGAGAAGATGGCCGAGCTCGACGGCGCGTTCCACTTCAGCGACAGCGGCAACAGCGAAGTGCTCAGCGCGTGGCTCGAGAAGTCGATCGACGCGAAATACAAAGGAGCGTATCCGGCCATCGAGCGGTTCCTCACCACGCAGGGGCGGCGGAAGTTCCTGCGGCCTCTGTACGAGAAGCTCGCGAAGACTCCGGACGACCTCGCGTTCGCGAAATCGATCTACGCCAAAGCGCGCCCGACGTATCACCCGGTCTCGCAGGCCACGATCGATACCGTCCTCGGCGTGAACACGCCGAAGTGATGAAACTGCAAGACAGAATTCGTTCTTTGGGGATATCATCCGCCAACTTCTCCAAATAAGCGGGTCTTTATGAGAGAGATCGACCGGGAAGCACACGATTTATGTGAGCTCGGCCTGCAGCACATGTGGGAGGGCGAAGTCGACGCGGCGCTCGACTCGTATGGCCGCGCCTTCGCCGTGGCGGAGTCCGAGGAAGCGCGCGAGCTGATCACCATCCGCAAAGCGGAAGCGTTGATCGCCTGCGATCGCGAAGGGGCGGAGGTTTCGGCACTGCCCGGAATCGTGATGCGCCGCCGCTCGCCACGTCATGTGTATCTCGCCGCGTACGCGCTCCTGCGCCGTTTCTCCGAGGCCAACGACCGCCAGCGCGCGCTGTTCTATGGACAGATCGCCAGCAAGGCGTCCGACGAGCTCGGCGAGCCGCTCGCGCGTGCGAACGTGCTCAATGGTCTCGGAGTCGTGCACGTCGCGGAATCGCAATTCTCCGAAGGGATCGTGCAATTCGATCAGGCGCTGGCGATCATCGCCTGTGCGCCGCAGGATGACGCGCGCGTACGCGCCCTGCGCCCGGTCGTGATCGGCAACCTCGGCGGCGCAAAGATCGTCAGCGGCGGCACCGAGGACGGCATTCGCATGGTCGCGTCGGTGCTCGATGAGCTCAACGCCGACGATCTCGTCGCGGAGGGTTGCCTCGATCTCTGCTTCGGTTACGTCGAGCTCGAGCAATACGAAATCGCCGAGGCCTATGGGCAGCGCGGTCTCGACCTCGCGGTGACCCGCCGGCAGGTGCGCAACGGACATCACCTCCTCGGCGAGATCTGCGTGCGGACCAATCGTTACGCGGAGGCCGACGAGCATTTCGATGTCGTGGCCGGCTTCTATCCTGAATTCAAGAACGTGAAACAGCTTCTTGTCGCCGTCGACCTTTGTTCCGTGGTTAACTGGAAAGCCTGATGATTCGACCCCTCGTCGCCGGAGCCGTTCTTCTGTTCGCGGGTGCCGCGTTTGCGGACCCGATGCAGACGGCTCTCACTCCTTCCAACGTGCTCTATTCGATCGCGCCGGAAGGGGAACTGCCGCTGCTCGAGATCACGCAGCGCAACGGCGACGTGGTGACGACGCTGCTCGTTCCCGGTACCGATGATGCGGCCGTCGAGTCGCATCCGCGCCTCGTGTGGGACGGTGATGCGTCGCGGCTCTTCGTGGTCTGGCATCGCGATGGAGAGGAAGGCGACGAGATCCGTCTGGCGACGTATTCGGACGAAGGGCAGTGGTCCGAACCGCTGACCATCTCCGGATGCGCGACGGCAAAGCGCGCGGGACTGCAGGTGGCGGTCACGCATCTCCCCGCCGAAGCAGAAGGGGAGCCGTCTACCTCGTTCGTGAACGTGTCGTGGTGGAAGCTCGGTGCGAACGGGCAGACGCCCGAGTACGCGCTGATCGCCTTTGAAAACGGCCAGCACGTTTCGACCGACGTGCAGAACCTGTTCGAGCTCGCGGCCGTCCGCGGCGGCAGCTCGGAGATGGATCAGGACGAAACGTACGAGGCGCTGCATCCGCCGATGGCGATGTCGCGCACCGCCAACGCCTCCGATGTCGACATCGTCTTCGGCTCGCCGTACTCCACCGCGCTCACGCGGGTGAAGATCCAGCCGAAGAAAGTGGCCTCGAATACGCGCATGTGGCGTCCCGGCCGCGTCGGCGGCGGCGGCATTCCGAAAGCGGGTCTCGCTTCGACGAACGCCGCGCCGGTGCGCTCCTTCATCAGCAACGGCCGCATCGTGCTCTACACGCCGGACCAGCAGTTCCGTTACGTCGTGTACGAGAACGGCGCGTGGACGCCGACGCGCATGATCGCGCTCGACGAGACGCTCACCGGCGACGAGCTGGTGGACCACCTTCGCCGCGCCGTCGAGAATCAGGAGACGTCGAGCGAAGAAGGCGCGCAGAACGAGTAGCGCGCTCGCTCAGGCGTTCCCGTGAAACGCCTGCCACTGCAGGTGCGTATCGATGCGGTGGCGGAACGCCGCCACGCGCCCCTGGCCATCAAACCACCAGAGATGCACTTCGTCGTTCTCGACGTATTTCTTTCCGGTGGCCCGCACCGTCGCCTCGACGTTGCATAAGCCGATCACTCGGTCTCCCGCCTCGATCACCGCGGTGACCTCGAACTTCTGAAAGTCGAGCGCCGCCAGGCTCTGAAAGAACGCCAGCGCCCCTTCCCGCCCCTGCCGCCGCTGCAGCCACGGCACGTCAGTCGTCGACCCATCGACCTCCCACTGCACGTCGTCGGCGAGTTTCTCGAGAATGGAAGGGATGTCTCCGCGGCCGAAGGCCTCGTAGATGGATTGGACGGAAGCTCTGTTCATGGTGAGGCTACGGCTGGCGCGCGAGGATGGATGTGTCAGGGCGCGGAGTTGCAGGGCGAGCGATGAGTGATGAGTGATGAGTGATGAGGTACGACACTCTTCGCCAGCGCGTGCAGGGTCTTCGGTGACGTCAGGTGGTCAGAGAACGTGCGGGAACACGACGAGTGTCGAACCTCATCGCTCATCACTCATCGCTCGTATCGAACGCAACGCCGCCCACGGAGCGACGACGCACCCTAATCACCGCAAAATGGTCTCTTCTCTTCGCGGGCCGGTGGAGATGATCGCGGCTCGGGTTTCGGTCTCGTCTTCGATGAAGCGAACGTAGTCTTTCGCTTCGCGCGGGAGCTCGTCGAAGTTGGTGATTCCGGCCGTCGAGGTCTTCCACCCTTTGAACGTGCGGTACTCGGGCTGGTAGTCGTGGTGGGCGACGGCGAAGGCGGGGAAGGTGCTCCACTGTTTGCCGCGCACTTTGTAGGCGGTGCAGACGGAGATCTCCTCGAACTCGTCGAGCACGTCGAGCTTCGTGACCGCCAGCTCGTCGATGCCGTTGATGATCGATGCGGTGCGCAGCACCGGCAGGTCGAGCCAGCCGCAGCGGCGCGGGCGGCCGGTGACGGTGCCGAATTCGTTGCCGCGCTTGCGGAGATGTTCGCCGTGCTCGTCGTCGAGCTCGGTCGGGAACGCGCCGCCGCCGACGCGCGTGGTGTAGGCCTTGGCCACGCCGATGACCTTGTGGATGTGCTTCGGCGCGACGCCGAGGCCGGAACAGACGCCGCCGACGATCGTGCTCGATGACGTCACGAACGGATAGGTGCCGTGATCGATGTCGAGCATCATGCCCTGCGCCCCTTCGAACATCACCTTCCTGCCGGCGCGGATCTGCTCGTTGATCCAGACCGTGCCGTTGGTGATGCGCTTCGCCAGGATCTCGCCGTAGCGCAGGTAGTCGTCGTAGAGCTTCTTCGGATCGAAGGTGTCTTTGCGATAGACGTTCGCGAGCACCGCGTTGCGTTCGGCGCAGGTGAACTCGATCTTCTGCCTGAGCACTTCGGGATCGACGAGATCGGCCACGCGGATGCCGTAGCGTCCGACTTTCGATTCGTACGCCGGGCCGATGCCGCGGCCGGTGGTGCCGATCTTCGCCACGCCGGCCGCTTCCTCGCGCGCGAGGTCGAGCGCCTTGTGGTACGGCAGGATGCAGTGCGCGGAGTCGCTGATCAGCAGGTTCTCTTCGATCGTGACGCCCGCTTCGCGGAGGTTGGCTACCTCGGTGAGCAGCGCATCGGGATCGATGACCATGCCGTTGCCGAGGAGGCAGAGCTTGTTCGGATGAACGATGCCGGAGGGGATCAGGCGCAGCGCGAAGTGCTTGTCTTCGAACTTGACCGTGTGTCCCGCGTTGTGGCCGCCCTGATAACGCGCCACCACATCGAACTCCTCGCAGAGAAGGTCGACGATCTTGCCTTTGCCTTCGTCGCCCCACTGCGCGCCGATCACCGCTACGTTCTGAATGTGCTCTCTCATGTTCAAACCGGTCGCGGAGCCTAACAGATGCCGTTGCGCCCCGCCACTTTGCTACGGGGCTTGGAAATTGCTCGCCCCGGTCACAGACGTTATATTGCGCAGCATTCGGAGGGTTGCCTCATGGAGATGCAGAACATCACCGCTGTGCCGACGCCCATCTATTCGCCCACGCCCGTCACCGCGGAAGAGTTCGTCGACGGCATTCGCACTCTCTCCGAAGGCGTGATCACCAAGCAGAAGATCTACGACTTTCTCGTCGCGTACGAGATCCGCACGGACGAGCTGGAGCGCTACAAGCAGTGGCTTCCGGATCGCCATACGCGCAACAAGATCTTCCGCAGCGACATGATCGAGGTGATGCTCATCTGCTGGCCCATCGGCGCGGTCACTCCGCTGCACACGCACAACGGCCAGCTCGGCTGGATGACGATGCTCGAGGGAAAGCTCATCGTCGAGAACTACCGCAAGCTCGAATGCAATCGTCCCGAGAACCAGCAGGTGGTGGGGATGGATTGCCTGGCCGGAGCGACCCAGATCGAGATGGAGCACCTCGGCAACGAGCTGGCCATCCCCGGCGGCCCGCTCAACACGGTCGACAAACTGCAGACCATCCACCGCATCCGCAACCTCGCCGAGTGGAACGAGCGCGCCGTCAGCATGCACGTCTACTCGCGCCCCATCGATTCGTGCGTCGTCTTCGACATGGAAGCACAACGCTGCTTCCGCCGAGAGCTGAAGTACGACAACGAGTGACGGTCGTCGCGGCGGGCTGGTCGTCGTTCGTGGGCTTTTTTGTCGCGGTATGAGCGATGAGCGATGAGGAATGAGGTACGACACTCGTCGCGAGCGTCACGCCTCGCTTCAATGACGTCAGCTCGCACGGCGTGATGCTCGCGCCGCCTGTCGAACCTCATCACTCATCGCTCATCGCTGGTTGTATAAGATCCCCCTCATGACTCTCCTGAACACGCTTCAAGACGAACTCTCCGCCATGTCCGCTGCCGGCACGCTGAAGCGCGAGCTGGCGTTGAAATCGCCGCAGGGGGCGGTGGTGGAGATCGAGGGGTTTGGCGAGGTGGTCATGCTCACCTCGAACAATTACCTCGGACTGGCCGATCATCCGGCCATCATCGAGGCGGCGGAGAAAGCGGAGCGCGACTACGGATACGGGCTCGCCTCCGTTCGCTTCATCTGCGGGACGCAGACCATCCATCGCCAGCTCGAAGAGCGCATTGCGCAGTTCTTCGGCACCGAGGACACGATTCTTTATGGATCGTGCTGGAATGCGAATGAAGGTCTCTTCCAGACCATCGCCACCGAGTCGGACGCGATCATCTCCGACGAGTTGAATCACGCCTCGATCATCGACGGCATTCGTCTCGCGAAAGCGCGCAAGGAGCGCTTCAGGAATCGCGACATGGCCGACTTCCGCCGCGCGCTCGAGGCGACGAAAGACGCGCGCAACAAGGTGGTCATGACCGACGGCGTCTTCTCGATGGAAGGCTCGCTCGCGCCGCTGCCGGAGATGGTCGAGCTCTCGCGCGAGTACGGCGCGTTCCTCGTCGTCGACGAATCACACGGCACCGGCGTGCTCGGGAAAACCGGCCGCGGCACTCCCGAGGAACTTGGCGTCTTCGGAAAGATCGACGCCTACACCTCGACCCTCGGCAAGGCCCTCGGCGGCTCGCACGGCGGCTTCACCACCGGACCGAAAGTGCTCGTCGAATACCTCCGCCAGAAGTCGCGTCCGTATCTTTTCTCGAACACGCTCCCGCCCGCGGTGGTGATGGGCTCTCTGGCCGCATTCGATCTCGTCGAGAACGATCATTCGTTCGTCGAGCGCCTCCACGAAAACACGAAGTACTTCCGCGAACAGCTCACGGCCAAAGGGATCAACGTCCGCCCCGGCATCCATCCGATCGTTCCGATCATCATCGGCGACACCGCCAAAGCGATCTCGATGTCGCAGGAGCTTTTGAAGCGTGGCGTCTACGTCTCCGGCTTCGGCTACCCCGTCGTGCCGCAGGGCCAGGCGAGACTGCGCTGCCAGATCAGCGCGGCCCACACGCGCGAACACCTCGACCGCGCCATCAGCGCGATCGTCGACGTGGCGCAGTCGTAGCGACAGTTCGCGCGAATACAAAAAGGCCCGCTGCAATCGCAGCGGGCCTTTTCGTTTTGGAACTGCCGACCGGCTACAAGCGGGCTTTCACAGCCAGAGCCGCGATCGCCAGGGCGAGTGCGATCAGGGCCCATTCGCTGAGCGTCGGTACCGCGTCGAATTCGGCCGTGATGACGACCGGGATCGCGGGAGTGGTCGAGGAGTCGCCGCCGCCTTCGGTCGACGTCACCGACGCGGTGTTCGCGACGGTGCCGCTCGAGGCGATCACCGTGGCGACGAGGGAGATCGTGGCGTTCGCGCCGCTCGGGATCGTGCCGAGGTTGCAGCTCACCGGGTCACTGGCATTGCAGGTTCCCTGCGACGGCGTGGCGCTCACGAAGGCGAGTCCGGCCGGCAGGTCGTCGGTGACGATGACGTTCGTCGCGGGCGACGGGCCGGCGTTGGAGACGAGGATCGTGTAGGAGATGTTCGTGCCGGTCACGGCCTGCGACGAGTTCGTCGACTTGACGATCGAGATGTCGGCGCTCGCGGGTGCGGCGGTGACGCCGGTGGCGCTGACGGACGAGTTGCCGCTGTTGCCGTCATTCGCGGCGCTCGTGACCGAAGCGCTGTTGCTGATCGTGCCGGTGGCGCCGGACGCCACTTCGACGACCAGCGTGAACGTGCGCGAGGCACCGTTCGCGAGCGAGGCCGCGCTGCAGGTGATCGTGCCGGTGCTGCCGACCGCGGGGGTCGTGCAGGTGAACGGTGAGGGCTGCGTGATGGAGCGGAAGAGCAGCGACGACGGCAGCGTGTCGGTCATCACCACGCTCGTCGCGGTGTCGGGACCGTTGTTCGTGACGACGATCGTGTACGAGAACGTGCTGCCGATCGGCGCGGACGTCGCGGTGGTGGTCTTGGTGATGCTGAGGTCCGCGGTCGTCGGCGCGGGGACGTTCGTCGAGGCGGTGGCGGTGTTGTTCGCCGGCGCCGGATCGTACGTCGAGCTGCTGATGGTCGCGGTGTTGCCGATCGTGCCGGTGCCGGTGACGTTCACGACGAGCGTGAATACCGCAACGGCGGCGTTGGCGAACGACGGATTCGTGCACGTGATCGTGCCGGTCGCGCCGACCGCGGGAGTGCTGCACGACCATCCTGCCGGTGCGTTGAAGGACTGGAACGTCGTGCCGGCGCCGGTGGCGGTGGTGAGCGACGCGTTCGTCGCGGCGTCCGGACCGTTGTTCGTGACGGTCTGCGTGTACGTGATGATGCCGCCCTGCGTCGAGGGATCGGGCGAGTCGGTGTTCGTCACGGCCAGGTTCGCGTCGGGCGTCGTGTAGTTCGTGTTGACGGTGGTCGAGTTGTTCGGCAGCGTCGGGTCGTTCGTCGCCGCCGAGATCGTGAACTGCTGCTGGATCAGGCCGTCGGGGCCGGAGTTGAGCGAGGGGTTGACCTGCGCGACGAGCGTGAACGGAACGCTCGCACCGTTCGCGAGCGTCGCGATCGTGCACGAGATCGCGCCGTTCGCGCCGACGCTCGGCGTGCTGCACGCGAAGCCTGCCGGACCGGTGATCGACTGGAAGAGCAGACCGCTGGCGAGGTTGGCGGTGAACGTCACGCTGGACGCGCTGTCGCCGCCGGCGTTCGTGATCGTGCCGGTGTAGGTGATGTTGCTGCCGGCCGCGACCGGATCGGGCGCGTCGGATGCGGTGACGCCGAGGTCGGCGTTGGCGACGTCGTAGGCGGTGCTCTCGGTTTCGGAGTTGTTCGCGCCCGCCGGATCGGAGATCGGGCTCGTGGCCGTGAAGCCGAACTGAATCGTCGTATCGAAGTTGCCGATCAGCGCGTCATCGGCCTGCATCACGAACGTCAGCACCGAGCTGCCACCGCTGGCCATGCCCGCGGGGAGCGTGCACGAATAGCCCGGCGTCTGCGCGCCCGCGGACGGCAGGGTGCAGTTCCATCCCCCCGGAACGCTGGCGGAAACGAAGCGGAGGTTGTTGCTGCCGAAGGAGCTGAGCGTGACGCTCGGCGCGGCGTCGGGACCGTTGTTCGAGACCGTGACGGTGTAGGTGATGTTGCCGTCCGGCGAGACCGGATCCGGCGAGTCCGAAACCGTGACGGCGATGTCCGCATCGGGCGTGACATACGCGGTGCTCTCGGTCTCGCTGTTGTTGCCCGGCACCGGATCGGAGACGGAGCTGTTGGCGCCAAAGCCAAACTGGATGGTGGTGTCGTTGACGCCGAGGATCGCGTCATCGGCCTGCATGACGAACGTGAGCACCGAGTTCGCGCCGCTCGCGAGACCCGCGGCCAGGGTGCACGAATAGCCCGGTGTCTGCGCGCCCGCGGACGGCAGTGTGCAGCTCCATCCCGCCGGAACGGAGGCGGAGACGAAGCGGAGGTTGTTGCTGCCGAAGGAGCTGAGATTGATGTTCGGAGCCGTATCGGGTCCGGCGTTCGCGACGGTGACGGTGTAGGTGATGTTGCCGTCCGGCGCGACCGGATCCGGCGAGTCGACGACGGCGACGCTCACGTCGGCATCGGGCGTGGTGTAGTTCGTCGTGATGGTCGTGTTGTTGTCGGAGTTGTCGGTTTCGTGGCTGCCGCCCGCGCCGACGCCGAAGTAGGTCTGAAACGACGTGTCGTTGATGCCGAACTGCTCGTCATTGGCGGAGAAGACGACGGTGAAGACGCTGCTGCCGGGTGCCCACGACGCGCGGCTGCAGGTGAAGGTGGCGTTGTACGTACCGACCGTCGGCAGCGTGCAGCTCCATCCGGCCGGAACGGTGGCGGATTGAAAGACGAGGCTGGAGTTCGGGACGACGTTGAAGTTCACGCTCGACGCGGTGTCGGGTCCGTCATTCGAGACGTTCACGGTGTAGGTGACGTTGCCGTCCGGGAACACCGGATCGGGACTGTCGGATGCGGAGATGGTCAGGTCGACCTGCGCCGAGTCGACGAGAGTGTTTGCCGACTTCGAGTTGTTCCCGTTGTTGGGATCGGGCGTGGTGCCGGAAGGGGAAAAGGAGGCGCTGATCGTCTGATCCGCGAAGTTCGCCAGGCTCGGGTTCACGGTCACGTTGATGGTGAGTACCTGCGTTCCGACCGCGAATGAAGGCGTGATGCAGCTGCCGTTGCTTCCCAGCCAGAAGCAGTTCCAGCCCGCGGGCACGCTGTCGGTCGTGTGCGTCACCGCGAGCGGCAGGTTGATGTTCACGCCGCCGTTCGTTGCGGGGTCGGGGCCGTTGTTGCGAATGGTCACGGTGTACGCGAGGTTCGCACCGGGCGTCACCGGGTCGGGCGCATCGACAACCGACACGACCTCCTGGTCTGCCGATTGAGCGAACATGGACAAGGGCAGAAGAGAAAGGGACACGATGACTGCGCGCAACAGGTTCTTCATCTGAACGGAAAGCTCCTCTGCACGACATCGCGCGAAGCGGAGGAAAACTCCCTCACGGTACAATCGAAAAGTTATCCCAACCCTATGTCCGAGGTGACCCGGCTTCTTCGCGACTGGAGCGCCGGCCGTAAGGAAGCGCGCGACGAGCTCCTTGGCCTGGTGTACGAGCCTTTGCGCTCGATCGCGGAGCGTCATCTCTACAAAGAGCGCGAAGGACACACGCTCCAGCCGACGGCGCTGGTGCACGAGCTCTACATCCGCTTCGTCGATCAGCGCAGCGTCGACTGGCACGACCGCGCGCACTTCTTCGCCGTCGCCGCACAGGTCATGCGGCGCATCCTCGTCGATCACGCGCGGCGTCGCAAAAGCGAGAAGCGCGGCGGAGCGCTCGATCCGCTGACCATCGGTGCGGCGCTCGATGTCGCGGCGGGGGATACGTTCGACGTCGTGGCGCTCGACGTGGCGCTCGAATCGCTCGAGAAGGTCTTTCCCCAGCAGGCCAAACTGGTCGAGCTCCGCTTCTACGCGGGACTGACCATCGATGAGACCGCCGCAGTGATGGGCATCTCCGCGGCGACGGTGAGCCGCGAGTGGACGATGGCCCGCGCGTGGCTGCGGCGCGCGATGTCGGTGAAGTGAGCACGCGATGACGGCCGGCTTCTGGGACGAGGTTCGCGATCTCTTTCATCGGGCCAGTGAGTTGCCGTCGCAGGAGCGCGAGGCGCTGCTCGCGCGCGCGGACACGGACGTGCGCGAGGAAGTGCAGTCCCTGCTCGCGGCGCACGATGAGCCGGGCGAGTTCCTCGATCAGAACGTCTGGCAGCTCATCGACTCGCATCAGGCGGAGCGCCTCGAAGGGGCGACCATCGGTCCGTACCGGATCGTGCGGCAGCTCGGGCACGGCGGCATGGGGACGGTCTTTCTCGCCACGCGCGACACCGAGGAGTTCGAGCAGCGCGTGGCCATCAAGCTGGTGCGCGGCGGAGAAGCGCTCGTGCAGCGTTTCCGGAAGGAGCGCCAGATCCTCGCCGCGCTCGAACATCCGAACATCGCCCGGCTGATCGACGGCGGCACCACGAGCGACGGCCTTCCGTACCTCGTGATGGAGTATGTGGAAGGAACGCCGATCGACGAGTACTGCCGGAAGTGCACGCTTCCGGAGAAGCTGCGGCTGTTCCTCGAGCTCTGCAACGCGGTGCAGTACGCGCATCAGAGCCTGATCATTCATCGGGACATCAAGCCGGCCAACGTGCTCGTCACCGCGGACGGCGCACCGAAGCTGCTCGACTTCGGCATCGCGCGACTGGCCTCGCCGGACACGAATCCCGAAGCACCCGGCACGCGCATCATGACGCCGGAGTATGCGAGCCCGGAGCAACTCCTCGGCCGCGTCGTCACCACCGCCAGCGATGTCTATTCGCTCGGGCTGCTCCTCTTCGAGCTGCTGACCGGCCAGACGCCGTTCTCCGCCGAAACGCGCATGCCCGACAGCGAGGCGCCGATGCCGAGTGCGGTGGCGAAGTCGCGCGCGCTGCGCGGCGATCTCGACGACATCGTGCTGGCCGCGCTGGAGAACGAGCCGGCGCGACGCTACGGCAGCGTCGAGAAACTCGCCGATGATGTCCGCCGCCACCTCAGCGGCCATCCGATCACCGCGCGTCGCGCAACGTTCGGCTATCACGCCTCGAAGTTTCTCCGCCGCAACAAGCTCCTGGTCGGTGCGGCGCTGGTCATCATGGTCGTGACCATCGTCGCGTTCGTGGCCACGCTGCATCAGAAGCGGCTCGCTGAAGAGCGCTTCGACGAGGTGCGCTCACTGGCGCGCTCGGTCGTGTTCGAGCTGCATGACGCGATCGCGCCGCTGCCGGGATCGACGGCCGCGCGCGAGCTGCTCGTGCGCCGCGCGCTCGGGTATCTCGACCGCCTCGGGAAGGAAGCCGCGCACAACCGTCCGCTGCAGATGGAGCTCGCCGGCGCGTATCTGAAGATCGGCGACGTGCAAGGCCTTCCCTATTCGCCGAACCTCGGCGATACCGCCGGCGCGAAGGTGAGTTACACGAAAGCGCTCTCGCTGGCGACGGCCGTGTTCGAAGACGATCCTGAAGACGTCGCCGCACGCACGCTGCTCGCCGATGCGAACGATCGCCTCGGCTTCATCGAACAGCGCACGCTGCACTGGACCGAAGCGTTGCAGCGTCACGAGGCGGCGCTCGTCATTCGCGAAGCGTTGCCGCATGACACCGCGCACGAGATCGCGCGCGCGCGCACCTGGTCGGCCATCGGCGACTGCCGCTACATCGGCGACAAAACGCTTCCTCCCGAATTGGTGCGCGGCAGCCCGCGCCAGGCGTACGAAGCGGCGCTGGCGATCGTCGCGCGCGTTCCGCCGAACAACAAGGATGCGCTGAAGGAAAAGGCGCGTGCGCATCAACGTCTCGGCGGCTATCACTCCGGCACCTGGGAGCGCGATCTCGCGCTCGCTCTCCATCATCACGAAGCGGCTCTGCAGGCGCTGGAGCAGCGTTCGAAGCTGGATCCGGCCGACGCCGTCGCGCGCCGCAACTGGGCCGATCAATTCATCATGAAGGCGACCGCGCACAACATGATGGGGGATGGTGCGGCCGCGCTCGCCGCGACGCAGCAGGGGCTGGACGTGCTGACGCAACTCGCCTCCGCCGATCCGAACAACGTCGAAGCGCAGCACGACCTCGGCTTCGCCTACGGAGAGCAGGCCTCGGCGTACCGCAATCTCCGCCGCTATCGCGAGGCCGAGCGCACCTACGAACGCGCGGCCGCGATCTATCAGAAGCTGCTCGAAGACGATCCCTCCAACGGCGAAGACCGCCGCGATCTGAAGCGCTTGATGGGGATGCTCGAAGACACAAGGAAAAAGCGGAGCGCCGCCGTCCCCGGCGGCTGAGCACGCGGCGTCCCGCCGCGGGTGCGGGGGCGCCGAGACGGCGCGTGCTCAGCCGGCGAGGACGCCGGCGCTCCACCACCGTCTCGCGTACAATGCGCCGTCCCCGATGCCCGTCCCCGATCGTTATCGCTCCGCGTTTTCCTCCTCCACGCTCAAAACCATCGAGATGCATGCGTCGCGTTTCCGCGTCTCGGATCCGCTCTTCTTTCGCTCGGCCTACACGGCCAACGTGACGGAGAGCGAGCGGCGCACGTTTCAGCCGGTGGTGGTGCTCGAGGCGGCGCGCGTGCTGTCGTCGCGTTGCACCTGCGTGGCGTGGATGCGCGCGGACGATCTCTGCCGTCACGCGGCGGTACTGCTCGAAAAACTGAACAGCGACGACGGGACGCTGCCGGCGGAGCGCTTCGACGCGAGCGTCTGGCGCGCGATCGCCTTCGCCTCGTTCAGTGACGGGCGCGAGATGTCGGCCGATGAGGGAGATCCGCGCGAGACGCTGCTCCGCAAGTACGTCATGACGGAACAGGAGCAGGCGCTGCTCAAACGCGGCTCCGGCTCGACGCGCCTGCAGTTCGAAGCCTCGCCGTGGTACCGCTGGAGCAAGCAGATGTTCCTGAAGGCGAACGGCACGGAGGCGCGGCTGGAGTTGCGCGATCGCGACTTCGCGCTGCGCGTCGGCGAGAGTCTCGTGCCGCTGCCCGAAACCGCGGTCGAGCACGTCGTGAACGCGGCCCCGGAACTCGTCTCCGCCAGCGGCTTCGAGATTGCACCGCAATCGCTCACGCCGTCGCTGCGGATCGAGATCATGCGAACGCGGGCACTGCGGTTCTCGCCCGTACTTCTCGGCAGCGGCGGCGTTGTGCTCGATCGCGCACTGACGCCGAAGTACGGGCGCTTCTTTTTCGCCGGCGGCCGGTTCGCCTCGCCCGCCGCGGCCGCACCGATGTTCGCGGAGAAAACGTCGCAGTCGCAGGGGCTGCTCTTCGAAGTGCGGGCCAGCGCGGGCTTGCCGTATGACCGCGAGACCGTGCTCGCCGAGGCGGAAGTGTTCGCGTTCGTCGAACGACATCGGGAGGAGCTGGCGAAACTGCCGCCTGCGCTCGCTCCCGAAACGTTACGCAACGCGCAGCCGGTGCGGCTCGAAGGAGACGTGATCTTCGACTTCACGCGCACCGACAACGATTTTCTCGAAGTGCAGATCACGTTCGAAACGCTGGCCGGAGGAGCGGCCGAGCCGATCACCGCATCCGAGATCGCGAAGGCCCGCCGCGACGGTGTGCGTGCGCTCATCCGCGGCACGATGTGGATCGACGTCACCGATCCGCAGTTCGCCTGGCTCGACGAGGCGACCATCGGTCCGCGCGGACAGATTCTCGTGACCAAGCTCGAGCTGCTGCGCATCCGCGGCTCGCTGCGCGGCAAGGCGATCTTCAAAGGCGACCGCGCGTGCGAACGGATCTTTCATCTCTTCGACGAAATTCAGACCGACAGCGATGCGCCGTCGCCGCTCGCGCTCGGCCTCGATCTCTACGCGTATCAGCAGACCGGCTATCAGTGGCTCTGGCTGCTGCAGCAGAACGGGTTCGGCGGGCTGCTCTGCGATGACATGGGTCTCGGCAAGACGCACCAGGCCATCGCGCTGATCGGCGCCGTCAAGTCGGCGAACGAGAACGCGTCGATTCTCATCGTCTGCCCGACCTCGCTCGTCGATCACTGGAAAGACAAGCTCGCGCGCTACATGCCCGGTGTGTCGGTGACGCTCACGACGTACGGTCTCGTGCGCTCGCGCATCGAGCAGTTCCGCGACCGGAAGTTCGATCTGGTGGTGCTCGACGAAATGCAGACCATCAAGAACGCCGACACGGCGACGCACCACGCGTTGCGCGCGATCGACAAGCGCATCGCCGTCGGCCTCACCGGTACGCCGATCGAGAATCACGAAGGCGAATTGAAGGCGCTGCTCGACTTTGTCGTGCCCGGGTACCTGCCCAGGCACGTCGACGATCGGATGATGCTGCAGCGGCTCGTCCGCCCGTTCGTGCTGCGCCGCACGAAAGCGCAGGTGCTCACGCAGCTGCCGCCGAAGATCGTCGACAAACGTTTCTGCGAGCTGACCACCGAGCAGCGCGCGCTCTATCGCCGGGTGATGGAAGCGCGCGCGAAACCGCTGCGCGCACAGCTGCGCGCGGGCGGCGCGATCTCCTACGTGCACATCTTCGCGGCGCTGAATTACCTCAAGCAGATCTGCAATCATCCCGCGTCCGCGGGCGGCGGTTTCGGCGCCGACGTGTCGAGCGGGAAGTGGGAGATGTTCACCGAGCTGCTCGACGAGTGCATGACCAGCGGTCTCAAAGTGGTCGTGTTCAGCCAGTACCTCTCGATGCTCGCGCTGATCGAGGATCACCTGTTCCGCCACGACATCGGTTACGCCTCCATCAAAGGAGCGACCCGGGAGCGCGGCAGCGAGATCAAGCGCTTTCATGAAGATCCCGATTGCCGCGTCTTCACCGCCAGCCTTCGCGCCGGCGGCCTCGGGATCGACCTCACCAGCGCCTCGGTCGTCATTCACTATGACCGCTGGTGGAACCAGGCCCGCGAAGACCAGGCCACCGACCGCGTGCACCGCCTCGGCCAGAACAAAGGCGTGCAGGTCATCAAGCTGATCACGCGCGGCACGATCGAAGAAAAGATCGACCAGCTCATCACCCGGAAAGGGGCTCTCGCCACCGAGATCATCCGCCCCGACGACCCGAGCCTGGTCAAGCAATTCACACGCGACGAGCTCGATGAATTGCTGGCCGAGTAGCGGCGTCCTTCATTGAGCGCGCGCCATTTCTGGTGAGATGCGTAAACGCCCGGGTCACATTGGAGCACCGCCTGTTTGACGACGTCTGTTCCTCATTTGGTGGCCGCTTTACACAACTGGTGTATGAGTCACCACTCACCGTCATTTCCTCGTGAAAAATGAAATGGCTGAGCTTCATTCGTTCAGGAAATGTGCGCCCGCTCACTTCCGGGGTGCCGCATGTCCGTGGAAAATCCTGCCTTCCGAATTCGAGGAGGAGAAAATGCGCAGGATCCTGGCTGCGGTATGCCTCATGTGGGGGGCGACCGCAATGATGGGGCAGGTGGTGAATTCGCTCGATCCGGCGAGTGTGCCGGTGAAGAGCGGTGAGTGGTTCGTCACTGCGAACGGTCGCTACCCCGGCGATACGTTCATTTTCGATGGTCCGGCCGGTACGTTCGCAGTCGAAGCGAGTGTCGTCGAAACGTACTTCTCTACGGGATGGGTCCCGCAGGAAGTTCTGCTCAAGAGCGGCACGTACAAGGTCTGGCTCAGTGGTCCGAGTGGGAATACCGAAGCGCTCGACTTCGTGGTCGTCGGCGCCAAGCGCTTTCCGAATCTTTCGCTGGTGCTGCCCGAGGCGTTGTACGACTGGGCGCGCGATCCGAAGGGCAACTACGTGAAGTTCGACGTGCAGGCGGTCGGCGGAGAAGATCCCGAGCCGCGCATCGACTGTAGTCCGGGGTCGGGAGAGTTCTTCTACACCGGCTCGACCCGCGTCGTCTGCACGGCGTCGAACAGCTTCGGCGAGAAAGTCAGCGACTACTTCACGGTCAGCGTTCTCGACGGACCGCCGGTCATCAAGATCCCTTCGGACATCTGGGTTCGTCCCGAGTCGGAGCGTGGTACGTACGTGAAGTACGACGTCTCCGCGTTCGACGAAGTCGATTCGAAGGAAGTCGCGGTCAAGTGCGGCCCGGAGTCGGGCTCGCTCTTCGCGCCCGGCGTGAACTTCGTCGAGTGCTCCGCCAGCGATTCCGCCGGCAACAGCGAATCGGCGTCGTTCGTCATCAACGTCACCGACGAAGATCCGCCGAAACCGTAACTCGAAACGTTGTGAATTCTGCGAACGGCGGGCCGCGAGCCCGCCGTTTTCGTTTTTGTCTGGCCAGCTCTTTGCTGCGCTCGCGCCTTCGAACTTGCAGGAGGAGCGCATGCGATTCACCGCCGTGGTTCTCGCAGTTCTTCTTTCGTCGGCCGTCCTTTCGTCGACCGCCGCAGCCGCGGAGATCACCTCCATCGAGCCCGCGCAACTGAAGACGGGACCCGATCCGCAGTTCATTCAACTCCATGGCCAGAACCTCGGGACGCGCATCTTCTTCAGCGGCACCGGTGGCGAATTCCAGGCGGAGGCGCACTGGCAGAGCGACGGCGGCGTCGCGGTCTGGCTGCCGCAGCAGATGCTGCTCGAGCCGGGCCGTTACGACGTCATCGCCTCCGACGGCCGAACGCGCTCGAACGCCGTCGCGCTCGAAATCGTGCAGGGGCCGTATCACTCGCTGGTCGTGCTCGTTCCCGATCCGGTGACCCGGCCGGCCGAAAGCAAAGACGGCGCGCACGTGCGCTACGAGATCTGGACCTACGGCGGACGCGATCCGAATCCCACCATCTCCTGCGATCACGAATCGGGCGATCTCTACCCGATCGGTCCGACCACCGTCACCTGCGAAGCGAGAAACAGCTTCGGCGAACGCGCCACCGGCTACGTGTTCATCTTCGTCTACGACACCGGTCTGCCGGTGGTGCTCGTGCCCGATCGCATCGTCGCCGATGCCGAGAGCGACGACGGCACGAGGATCGAGTTCGAGGCGACGGCCAGCGACGTCATCGATGGAGAGTTGCCGGTGACATGCGATCCGAAATCAGGTTCGCTCTTCCCGATCGGCGTGACGTGGGTGCAATGTTCCGCCACCGACTCCGCCGGCAACACCGGCTATGAAGTCTTCGCGATCGAGATCGTCGACAAGGAGCACACCGGTCCGTTCGTGATTCACGTTCCGGCCGCGATCACGGCGGAAGCGGAAGGGGCGGACGGCGCCACGGTGACATTCGAAGTCACGGCCGACGGCACGGGCGATCCGCGTCCGGCCATCACGTGCGAACCGTCATCGGGCTCGACGTTCCCGATCGGCACCACGAGCGTCACGTGCGTTGCCACCGATCGTCTCGGCAACACCGCCACCGGCACGTTCACGGTGACCGTCAGCGACACGATCGCGCCGCTCATCGCGAACCTCACGGCCACGCCCGATGTGC
The DNA here is from genome assembly GCA_036261885.1 of Thermoanaerobaculia bacterium. Lineage (GTDB taxonomy): Bacteria > Acidobacteriota > Thermoanaerobaculia > Gp7-AA8 > Gp7-AA8 > QHVT01. The sequence continues at coordinate 144,456 of DATAJY010000014.1, forward strand.
TCGAGCCGCCGAATCACAAGTTCGTTCCGGTCGAGCTCACCGTCGAGGCGAACGACGTCGTCGATCCGAGCCCGCGTTGCGCGATCCTCGATTTCAGCGCGAACCAGACGCTCGACGATGACGTGCACATCACCGGTGAGCTCACGCTCGAACTGCGCGCCGAACGCGACGGCGGCCGCGAGCGCATCTACACGATTCGCGTGCAGTGCGCCGATTCGTTCGACAACGCCTCGATCGGCAACGTGATCGTGCGCGTGCCGCAGGGCGCCGACGATCAGGAGGCGCCGGTCACGACGCCACCGCCATCCGGCACGTCGAAGAGAAGGGCGGCGGGTCGCGGCTAGAACGCGCCCGTCGCCCACGGAATCACGGTGAACACGAGCAGCGTGATGACGATGGCCGCGGCGAGATCGAGAAGGAATCCGCTGCGCGCCATCGCCCTCACGCGGACGAAGCCGGTCGCGTAGACGATCGTGTTCGGCGCCGTCGCCACCGGCAGCATGAATCCGGATGACGCCGCGAGCACCGCCGGCAGCATCAGAAAAAATGGGTGCACATGAATCGAGGTCGCGAGCGCGGCCGCGATCGGCATCATCGCCGTTGCCGTCGCCACGTTCGACGCGACCTCGGAAAGCAGCGTCACGGCGATGCAGATCGTGACGATCATCAGCACCGGCGGCCAGTGCCCGACGAACGACAGTCGCGCTCCCGCGAACTTCGAGAAGCCGCTCGCTTCGAGCGCATCGGCGAGCGCGAAGCCGCCGCCGAAGAGAATCAACACGTCCCACGGGATGCGCGTGAACTCCTGCCACTCCAGCAGCCGTTTGTCTTTCGTCCCCGGCAGCAGGAACGCGAGAAAGGCCATCCCCACCGCGACGGTCGCGTCGCCGATCATCTTCGCGTTCGGAAAGAGATTGGCCCAGCCGGGGATCTTCGTCGCGCCGAGGGTGATGTCCGCGCGGAAAATCCAGAGCAGCGCGGTCGTTGCGCACAACGCCAGCGCGGTGATCTCGCCGCGGGACATCCTGCCGGGATGCGTGACGCCGAGTTGTTCGAGCGGAACAGGATTTCCTTTCGGCACGCGCGCGGTGAGGACGACGATCAGCCAGCAGACCGGCACGAGCACGATCAGATACGCCACGCCGAACAGCATCCACTCGGCGAAGGTGATGGTCTTCGCATTCGGAAAGAGCTCGCGCGCGGCGCCGAAGAAGATCAGGTTCGTCGGCGTGCCGATCGGCGTACCGATGCCGCCGAGGGACGCGGCGTATGCGACTCCGAGGAGCGTCGCCTCGGCGGTGCGCTCGTCTTTGCCCATGCCGCTCACGATGGCCACCGCGATCGGCGTCATCATCAGCGTCGTCGCCGTGTTCGACATCCACATCGAGAGAAACGCCGTCACGAGAATCACCGCGAACACGATGCGCCGCGGCTGCGTGCCGACGTTGCGCAGCGCGAAAAACGCCATCCGTTTGTGCAGGCCCCAGCGTTCGAACGTGGCGGCGACGAGAAAGCCGCCCATGAACAGAAACACCGCCTGGTTCGCATACGGCGCCGCGATCTTCTCGATGCCGGCGACGCCGGCGAGTGGAAACGCGATCAGCGGAATGAGGGCCGTGAGTCCGAGCGGTACGGCCTCGGTGAGCCACAGCAGAGCCATCAGCAGACCGACCGCCGAGGTGAAGCGCACGTCGCGCGTGAAATCTGCACTGACCGGGACCAGGAGAAGCAGACCTGCGGCACCCGCGCACACGGCGACTTTCCGAAGGGAGATGGTCATTTGGACGGCGCGGATGTTAGCAGTATCGAGCTATGACGCGACCCAATCTAGAATCAGCGACTGTGAAACCGGTTACTTCGTTCAGCAACGCGCACATTCATCTGCGCGACGGCATCGAGTCGTATCTCCGATTCGCGAAAGGCCGCGTCTGGTCCGAGGCCTCGCGCCGGGAGCGCCTGCACGCGCTCGCCGCCGCGGTGCGCCGCGCCGCACTCGATGCGATGCGCGAGAGCGAACGCCGCTATCGGGAGCAGGACGCGAAGCGTCTCTACTACCTCTCGATGGAGTTCCTCATGGGACGCGCGCTCGGCAACAACCTGACGAACCTCGGCATCTACGACGATGCGAAGAACGTCGTTCAGGAGCTCGGCGACGACCTCGAAGAAATTCAGTCGCTCGAGCCCGATGCCGCACTCGGCAACGGCGGCCTCGGCCGACTGGCGGCCTGTTTCCTCGACTCGCTGGCCACGCTCGATCTGCCCGGCTTCGGCTACGGCATCAACTACGAGTTCGGTCTCTTCCGCCAGAACTTCATCAACGGCTATCAGCACGAGAAGCCCGATCACTGGCTCGATGCCGGCTCGCCGTGGCTCATCGAACGCGTCGACGAAGCGGTGCTGATTCCGGTCTACGGCAGCCTCTCGCACAACACCGAAGGGGGCGTCTACACGCCGAAATGGGTCGACTTCAAATGGATCGTCGGCGTGCCGCACGACATGCCGATCGTCGGCTACGGCGGCCGCACGGTGAACGTGCTGCGGCTCTTCTCCGCACGCTCGTCCGATCAGTTCGACATCAGCATCTTCAACGCCGGCGACTACATCCGCGCCGTGCACGAGAAGATCACCAGTGAGTCGATCTCGAAGGTGCTCTATCCCTCCGACGTCGTCGCGGCGGGGAAGGAGCTGCGCCTGCTGCAGGAGTACTTCCTCGTCGCCTGCTCGATTCGCGATCTGATGAAACGCTATCGCGCGACGCACGAGTCGCTCGACGAGTTCGCGTCGAAGATCGCCATCCAGCTGAACGATACCCATCCCGCGCTCACCATCGCGGAACTGATGCGCACGTTCGTCGACGAAGAGCGCATGCCGTGGGAGGAAGCGTGGGCGCTCACGGTCGCCACGTGCGGCTACACGAATCACACGCTGTTGCCGGAAGCGCTCGAGAAATGGTCGTACGACCTGATCGCGAAAGTGCTGCCGCGGCATCTGCAGATCATTCAGGAAATCAACCGCCGCCTGCTCGCGGAAGTCGAGCGGCGCTTTCCCGGCGACATCGGCATGCAGCACAACGTGGCCATCGTCGCCGACGGCGAAGTGCGCATGGCCAACCTGGCCATGGCCGGCAGCCATTCGGTGAACGGCGTTGCGGAGCTGCATTCGAAGCTCGTCACCACGACCCTCGCTCCCGATTTTCACCGCCTCTATCCGGAGCGCTTCAACAACAAGACGAACGGCGTCACGCCGCGCCGCTGGCTGCTGCACGCGAATCGCCCGCTCGCCGCGTTGATCAACAAAACCATCGGCGACGAGTGGGTGACGCAGCTCGACCGCCTGCGCGAGCTGGAGCTCTTCGCGGACGACGTCGCGCTGCTCGAAAAACTCGAAGGGGTGAAGCGGCGCAACAAGGTCGTGCTGGCGCGCGTGACGAAGGAGCTCACCGGCGTGAACGTCGATCCGCTGTCGATGTTCGACGTGCAGGTGAAGCGGCTGCACGAATACAAACGCCAGCTGCTCAATGCGCTGCACGTCGTGCATCGCTACTGGTCGATCGTCGAGGATGGCGTGATTCCGCAGGCGCCGCGCACGGTGATCTTCGCGGGGAAAGCGGCGCCCGGATACTGGCTGGCGAAGCTGATCATCAAGCTGATTCACTCGATCGCGGAGGTCGTGAACGCCGATCCGCGCACGCGCGAGCATCTGCGCGTCGTTTTTCTCCCCGACTATCGCGTCACGCTGGCCGAGCTGATCATGCCGGCCGCGGAGTTGTCGGAACAGATCTCGACGGCGGGGAAAGAGGCCAGCGGTACCGGCAACATGAAGCTCGCGCTCAACGGCGCGCTGACCATCGGCACGCTCGACGGCGCGAACATCGAGATCCGCGACGAAGTCGGCGCGGACAACATTTTCATCTTCGGTCTCGAAGCGCATGAGGTCGCGGCGCTGTTGCCGCACTACGATCCGCAGCACTGGCTGCACGATCACAAGTGGATGCGCCGCGTGGTCGACTCCATCGCCGCCGGACATTTCTCCCGCGGCGACAAAGACATCTTCCGGCCGATCGTGGCCAAGCTGCTTTCGACGCGCGACGAGTACGTGCACCTCGCCGATCTCCCCGCGTACGTGAAGCGGCAGAACGACGTCGATGCGCTCTACGTCGACCGCCGGTCGTGGAACCGGAAGTCGCTGCTCAACATCGCGCGCATGGGCAAGTTCTCGTCGGATCGCACCATCGCCGAGTACGCGCGCGACATCTGGGGGATTCGTCCGGCCGTGATCGGGAACTTCGCGCACTCGTTAGACTGAGTGCATGGATCCGATCACGCGCTCGATTCCTTCGCACGCCGTTCTCCTCGATGCCCGCCCGCGCGCGCAGTACGAGGCCGGACATCTCGCCGGCGCGATTCACGCCGATCCCGATCGGCAGCTCGCCGCGCCGGACGATCCGTCGCGAGGCGGACGCCATCCACTGCCGCCGCTCGAACGCTGGCTGCAGCAACTCGGCGCGTGGGGCATCGGTCCGGAGACGGCGGTCGTGATTTACGACGACGCGTTCGGCGGAAATGCCGCGGCGCGTGCGTGGTGGATGCTGCGCGCCGTCGGCCACGAAAACGTCGCAGTGCTCGACGGCGGTTTGCGCGCGTATGACCTGCCGCGGACGAAAGACGAGCCGCGGCCCGAGGCGCGTGAGCCGTATCCCGCGCACTCCTGGCAATGGCCGACCGTCGACATGAGCGAAGTCGACGCGCGTCGCGAAGACCGGCAATGGAAAGTGCTCGACGTCCGCAGCAGCGAACGCTATCGCGGCGAAACGGAACCGATCGATCCGATCGCCGGCCACATCCCCGGCGCGGTCAATCTGCCGTATCTCGAAAACCTGCACGACGGCGTGCGTTTCAAAGACGCCGATTCTTTGCGCGCGCAATACGAACGCCTCCTCGGCGATACACCGGTCGATCATCTGATCGTTCATTGCGGCTCCGGCGTCACGGCATGTCACACGCTGCTCGCGCTCGACGCCGCCGGATTGCACGGTGCGTCGCTGTACGTCGGGAGCTGGAGCGAATGGTGCCGCAACGACAAACCGCGATCCCCCGGCTCGTGATGTGAGAGTCCGGCGCGTCCGTCTCCTGCCACCGCCTTCGTGTTTTCGATTGCGTCACGCTCTGCCGGTCACGTTTTCCGCCCCGCGACTACATAGTTGCGGAGGAAACAATGACGACCGAAGCTCTCGAATCCGACGTTCTGCTCGCGCGCGGTGGGGATGAACTCGCGTTCCGGCGCGTCGTCGAACGCTGTGCAAACACCGTCTGCTCGATCGCCCTGGCCATCGTGCGCAATCTCGATGCGAGTGAAGACGTCGCGCAGGAAGTGTTTCTCGCGGCGTGGTCGGGCCTCGGCAATCTTCGCAATCCGAACAGCTTTCTGCCGTGGCTGCGGCAGATCACGCGCAATCAGGCATTCGCGTGGCGCCGCAGGCATGCGGCCGAAGTGTCGGATGAGATCGCGCTGGAGACGGCGATGGATGCGCGTCCGACGCCGGCCGACGCGCTGCTCGCCAGCGAGAAGGCACGCGTGATGCGCGAAGTGCTCGATGCACTCGAGGACGATGCCCGCGAAGTGCTCCTGCTGTACTACCGCGAAGCGAGTTCCACGCGCCAGGTCTCGCTGCTCCTCGGCATCAGCGAAGAGGCGGTGCGCCAGCGTCTCTCGCGCAGCCGCGCCATCGTGCGCGAAGAAGTGCTGCGCCGTTTCGCCGACGTCGCGCTGCAGAGCGCGCCGAGCGTGGCCTTCGTCAGCGTCGTGGCCGCCGCCATCACGGTCTCGGCGCACAGTGCGGCCGCCGCGACCATCGGTACGACCACGGCCGCGGCCGGCGGCGCGTTGTCTCTCGTCGGCGGTGTCTTCGGCTGGGCCGGCGTGCTGCTGGGCTTGCGCGCTCTCGAACCGGCATTCGATGAACGCGAAGCGCGCGCATTACGGCGTTTTCGTAATGCCGTGCTGCTGATGATGAGCATCGGCGGCATTACGGTGGCGATGAACACCGAGCCGGCCTTGCGATTTTTCCTCGCCCTGCAGGTGCTCTACTTCGGCATCGGCCTGCTGTACGCCGTCTGGCTTCCGCAGATCCTCAAACGGCGGCATGAAGCGATGCAGCGCGAAAATCCCGAGCTCGCGAAACAGGCGCGCCGCAAATGGCTCTGGACGCTCATCGGCCGCGCCGGCGGCCTCGCGCTGCTCGGCGCAATGATCATGGCCATCTGCGTCAGCGTCTGATTTCGGGGCGTGACGTCAGCGATGACGGCTCGCATCTCGCGACACGTGTCGAACCTCATCGCTCATCACTCATCGCTCGTACAGGCGACATTGATGAACTCGCGTCACCGCAGCACCTGGTGCACACACAGAATATTGCCTTCCGTGTCCTTGAACCATGCCGCCTTTTCCGATCCCAGAATGCAGACCTTGTTGACGGTCGTCAGTCCGGGATAGTCGTAGTCTTCAAAGAGCACTCCGCGACTGGTCAGTGTGTCCACCGCTTCCGTTGTGTCAGCCACTTCGAAACTCAGGGCCGTATGCTCGGCCTTCGTGCCCTCCGCTTTCGGCAAAAGAGCAAGCGTTCCACTGGCGATCGAAAACAGGTGTTTTCCATCGCCGCTGATCCCGATGTACCGCAGGCCCAGGGTGCGCTCGTAGAAGTTCCGTGCGCGTTCGGCATCAATGACCGGGAGAATTGTCGTTACAGGAGCGGTAGTCAGCATAAAGGTCTCCTTGACATCCCGTAGGATACTCTGCGGCCACGCGCAGTCAGACCTTTCCCACTGGAGCCGCGTCGGCCTGAGGGTCGGGGCCCCGAAAGATCACTGTCTCGACAACCCGCCAGTTGGTCAGTTCCGGTCCGAGTCTCTGGTGGAGCATGTACCAGAGCCGTTCCTGGCCGTCGATTCTTCCGTAAAACTCCTGGCACATTCGTTCCAGGCCATTGGTGCTCCGTAAATCGACAACCGTAATCTCTTTGACGCCGATCGTGCTGACATGGCTCAGGAACTCAGCCATGTCGAATGAAGCATCACGACCTGGGCGTTCCACGTACATCTGGCCCCGAACGGAGCGGATCTCGGCGCGTTCCTGCATCAGGGGCTGAAGCATGCCCACCCAGCCCGGCGCCGCGACTGTGTGTTCCTGTTCGTTCTGATCCAGATATACGGCAATCGTGAAGCGCGTTGTCGAGTTCTCCGAAGAGATGACGAAATCCGAGCGCAATGAATCGAGATGCTCGTCGCGCTTTTGGCAGGCTTCCTGATACGTTGCCGCGTCGATCCGCCAGATCACAGTAGCGTCGGACGCCTTGAAGTAGAGCGAGGAGCGATCCGATTCATGCAGCAGCACTGCGGACGCTTCGGATGGTGAGTACCAGAGTTCGTACTTCATTCGTCATCCGTTCATCAACGCTCGACGATCGAACGATACGCCTGGTGACCCGTCGTACACAACGCCCGCCGTAACCGGCGGCCGCAAAACGGCTCTGCGAGGGTTCAAACATCGACGTTGCTTCGATATGCTTGGATGTGACAGCGGACAGCCGCGGTATGGAGTGGGAGCGATGAGCAGGAAACAGTCAAAACAGTTGAACGCGACAGACGTCGCCGAGTTGCTCGATACCTTGAAGAGTCGCTTCGCGAAGAACATGAAGCGTCACAAAGGTCTCGAGTGGTCGGGGGTAGAGGCTCGCCTCACGGAGAATCCCGGGAAGCTGTGGTCGCTTCACGAGATGGAGCGAACCGGCGGTGAACCGGATGTCGTCGGTCATGAGAAGAAGACCGGCGAATACCTCTTCGTGGACTGCTCCGCCGAAAGCCCCAAAGGTCGGAGAAGTATTTGCTATGACCGTGAAGCTCTGGACTCACGGAAGGAGCACAAGCCTGCAAACAGCGCCGTCGACCTGGCGAGCGAAATGGGCATCGAGATCCTGACGGAAGCGCAGTATCGGGATTTGCAGAAACTCGGCGCGTTTGACACGAAGACGTCGAGTTGGGTGCAGACACCACCCGAGATTAGAAGACTTGGCGGGGCGATCTTCTGTGATCGCCGTTATGACACGGTTTTCGTGTATCACAATGGAGCCGAATCCTATTATGCCGCCAGAGGGTTTCGCGGCCGGCTCACCGTTTAGCGGTTCCGTTGTGAATTGTGAGTTTCCGTAACGGCGGGTGCGGTGTGTTCCGGCTGTTCTGTGTTCGTCAACCGTCCGAAACCTGAGTGACGTAGAAGAGAATGGCGCTGCAGTTCGCTGCCGTCTCATCGTGTCAGCGCGTCGAACGCTTGACGGTAGCGGCGGCTGCCGGAGATTTTCGTCCCGTCCCGCAGCACGATGACGAAGTCGCCGTTGAACATCGGCTGCAGCTCGCGCACGCGTGCGGCATTGACGATCGAGGAGCGCGAGACGCGGACGAACTGCGCCGGATCGAGTCGCGCTTCGACGTTCGCCATCGTCTCGCGCAGCAAGTGATGGCGAGCGCCGACGTGGACTTCGACGTAGTTCCCGGCAGCTTCCAGGCGATCGACGTCACCGACGTCGACGAGCGTCACGCGGCCGTCTCCCTTGATCGCGAGCCGCTTCGCGTGACGTGGCGCCGGGCGACCGAGTTCCGCGAGCATCTCGGCGATGCGATTGTCGAGCCGCGCGTCCGTCGGCTGCGCGAGCCGCTGGCGGGCACGCTCGAGCGCGGTGCGGAAGCGACGGCGATCGACCGGCTTGAGCACGTAGTCGACCGCGTGCACGTCGAACGCGCGGAGCGCATGCTCGTCGTACGCGGTCACGAAGATCACGGCCGGCATGCTCGCGACGCCGATCGCCTCGACCACCTCGAAGCCTCCGACCTCGGGCATCTGAATGTCCAGGAAGACCAGGTCGGGCGCGAGCTCCGCGATCGCCTCGATCGCCGAGGCGCCGTCGCCGCATTCACCGACGACCTCGACGTCGTCCGCGCCGCGCAGCTGCTGGCGGATGCCGCGGCGCGCGACCGGCTCATCGTCGACGATCAGCGCACGGATCACGCCGGGATCTCCATCGCGACGAGCGCTCCACCCTCCGGCGCGTTCGTCACTTCGAACGAATGGCGCGAGCCATAGAGCTGCTCGAGGCGCGCCCGCGTGTTCGAGAGCCCCACTCCGTCCCGCGCGCCGGCTTCGATCCCGGGCCCGTCGTCGCGCACGCTCATCCTCACCCGGTCGCCCCGTCGCGCGACGGCGATCTCGATCCGTCCTGGAGAGACGCGTCGCGCGATGCCGTGACGAACCGCGTTCTCCACGAGCGGCTGCAGGATCAGCGGCGGCACCGCCGTCTCCTCCGCGTCAGGCGCGACGTCGATGCGGTACGCGAGGCGGTCGACGAAGCGGACGCGCTCGATCTCGAGGTACGCTTCGAGCACGGCGAGCTCCTCGCGCAGTGGCACCTCGTGCTTGGCAGAGCTGTCGAGCGTTCTTCGCAGCAGTGCACTGAGCCGCACCAGAACGTCCTCGGCCGCGTCGACGTCCTCCCGCATGAGCACCGATACGGTATTGAGCGCATTGAAGAGAAAGTGCGGCTGCAGCTGCGCTTTCAATGCGAGCAGGCGCGCTTCGGCGAGCTGCGCCTCGAGCCGCCAGAGGCGGATCGTTTCTGCGAGGATGACGAGCAGCCAGTACGCGGGCAGATCGAGCAGGAACGTCGAGCCGACAAGACGCAGAAACGTCGCGCTCCACGAACCGGATGCGCTCGCCGCGCCGACGAGCGGCGCGACGAGCGCGAACAGGCCGAGGTTGATCGCGACCGCGACGATGCTCGACGCGGCATGCACGGCGAGAGTGCGAAGCACGTTCGAGCGTCCGAACGGATGGCGTGCCGTCAGCCGCAGGATCGCCGGCGTGAGCAACGCCCAGAGCCATGCCCACGTCAGCCAGATCGCGAGCGGACGCGCCCAGCCGGCCGGCTCGCCGCGCATCGCCGCCGAAACGAACGCCTGTGCCGCCAGCAATGCGCCGCAGAGCGTCCAACCCGCTACGATGATCGCTCCGCGTCGCATCGTTCTCAGCTTATAGCGGTTCCGTTGATCGCTCTACCGCAAGCCGAGCTGCCGCAGCAGGTTGAGCGAATCCCCCGCGGTCCACTCCTCGGCGATTTTTCCGTTCTCGAAACGGAAGATCGCCGTGCCGCTGATCTGCACCTTGCGACCAGTTGCCGGAATGCCGTTGCCTGTACCCGTATTCGTGCCGCGTGCGGTCCAGCGCACGGCCACGAGATCCTTCTCCGCCACGACGAGGTCGACGTCGACTGCGAGATCGGGAAACGCGTCGCGCCACCCCTTCGCCTCCTTGAGTCCGTCTTCGTGCGTGAACGTCCGCGCGCCACCGTGTCCGACGAAGTCGTCGGTGTACGGCACCGTGAAAATCCCCCGGCTCAGCCCTTCCTCGTACACGCGCCTCGCAGTAGCCGCATTACGCTCGGTATCGCTCCCCAGGCACGGCAGGGGCAGCAGCATCAACAGCATCGTTACAATCATTTTCATGGTTCGTCGTCCTTTCGCGAGGCATCGTGCAGCCCGGCGCAAGAGCAGGCGATGGATTCGTGACGAGCGGAGCGTTTCGCGGGACGAGCGGAGGAACGATAAGAATGTATTGTTAAACGATAAATCCGCATTAAGATACAGCAATGCGCGAGGCGCCATCCAGCAAACGTAGCGCGACCGTGTTCCTGCAGGTCGTAATCGCGTTGATCGGCCTCGGAGTTCTGACGTTCATGCTTTGGGAACCGCATCTCGAAGGGAGAAACGTGCACGCCACGGTCTTTGAGATCTACTTCAAGGACCCCTTCCTGGCATATGCGTACATCTCATCCATTGCGTTCTTCGTCGCGCTCTATCAAGCGTTCATCCTCCTCGGCCACATCGGAAGAAACCAGGTGTTTTCATTCCAGTCTGTCCGAGCTCTGCGCACGATCAAGTATTGTGCGTTCGCCCTGGCCGGCCTGATTGCAGCGGCAGTTGCCTACCTGTTCCTCGCGGTACGCGGTAAGGATGACATTGCGGGCGGCGTTGCGATCGGTGTTGTGCTGACGTTCGTGTCGCTCGTCATCGCCACCGCGGCGGCGGTGTTTGAGCGGCTCCTGCAGAGTGCTGTGGATCTAAAGACCGAGAACGACCTGACCGTCTGACCTATGGCCATCATCATCAACATCGACGTCATGCTGGCGAAACGCAAGATGAGTGTGACCGAGCTCGCCGAGAGAGTGGGCATCACGATGGCGAATATCTCGATCCTCAAGAACGGAAAGGCAAAGGCGATCCGCCTGTCGACCCTGGAGGCAATCTGCAGCGCGCTCGAATGCCAGCCGGGCGATATTCTCGAGTACCGAGATCAGACCACGGTGGCCCCTGCGCGACGACGACGCGCGTCGTGACGGGCGCGCGCATCCACCGATTACCGGGCAGGTTCAAACAACTCGATCGGATTCCCGTCAGGATCGAGCAGTTGAATCTGTTTGCCTCCCGGCCCGACCTCCATCTCGTTTCGAAAACGGAGGCCCGCCTCTTTGAAGGCCGCTATGCAGGGGCCTAAATCGGCGACGCGGATGACGATTCGATTCCAACCGCCCGGTTCCTGATTCTCGCCACTCGGGAGAGGACGAGACCCCGACGCTCCCGGCCCGCTCAGCAGGAGCGGAAGCGCTCCCAGCGAAAGTGCGGCAAAAGCGGGAAGCTGCTCGTGTTCGACTTTGAAGCCGAGGTGTTCCGTATAGAAGCCGATCGATCGGGCAACGTCTTTTACCTGATAGCGAACCCCATGAAAGCCGCGGATCAGCTCCTTGCCACGGGCAGGAGTCGCTTGCACACTTGCGGGCGATTCACTCATTGTCAGCCTCCCACGGTGCCGGCTGCATCGAGTATGCCCGAGCGTTCGGCCGCGCTCGCTCATCGATGATCTCGAAGAGTAATTAGCTCCGACCTCGGCGACCGGTTTGAGAAAGACCTTCTTAGAGCTCTCAAGCTGTCGTAGTGGCCGTTGCCCATCACAGGAGGCGTCCTGGATATTGGCGGAGTCGATTGACCTCCCTGCGTTAGGCCTTTCTGCCCAACAAGAAGCGGTCGCGCTCCGGCTTCGCACCGCCGCTGAAGCGGCTCGGTCGACTCACAGGGAATCGCAGCGTCGCGTCAGTTGAATCTCGCTCATTGCCGTGCCATCGGCACTCGCGGCAGCTGCCGCGCCTGGAAACGAGCGTCCCACCACCTCGCCCCGCATTCATCACTCGCACTTGCGACGAGGCGGCGCTATCATCAGGGCATCGGTCCAATGGAATCGGAGGTTGCCATGACAGGGATTGTTGCGCTCTGGCTCCCCATCGTTTTGTCGGCGGTGATCGTCTTCGTTGCCAGCTCGATCATTCACATGTTTCACCTGTGGCATCGCAATGATTATCCGCAGGTGCCGAATCAGGATGCGGTGCGCGATGCACTGCGTCCGCTGGCCATTCCGCCGGGCGATTACATGATTCCGCGCGCTCACACGGCGAAGGAAATGCGCGAGCCCGCGTTTCAGAAGAAGGTCGAGGAGGGACCGGTCATCGTCATGACCGTGCTTCCGAACGGGCCGTTCAACATGACCCGCAATCTGATTCTGTGGTTCGTGTATCTGCTGATCGTGAGCACGTTCGCGGCGTACATCAGCGGCCGCGCATTGAGGCCGGGAACGCATTACCTCGAGGTGTTCCGTTTTGCCGGCGCCACGGCATTCATCGGCTATTCGGTCGCGCTGTGGCAGATGTCGATCTGGTACCGGCGCGCGTGGTCGATGACCATCAAGGCGACCATCGACGGCTTGATTTACGCGCTCCTCACGGCCGGAACGTTCGGCTGGCTCTGGCCGCGCTGAGCGGAATCAGGCCGCGAGGCCGTTCACCATCGCGGTGAACGTCAGCAGAATCGCTTCATCGTCCAGCGCGTGCTCGACGCGATTGCGCTCCGCCATTACGCGGTCGCGCACCATCCCTTCGGCGCATCCGAGCATGGCCGAGCAGAGCACGCGCCGGTCGATGTCCTGGCGGAACGAGCCGTCGTGTTGTCCGCGCTCGATCTGCGCGTCGACGACCTGCAGGAAATGCATGAAGCCTTTCGACAGCGACACTTCCTGTGAGCCGGCGCGCATGCGCCGCCCTTCGAACAGGAAGAGGAACGCGACGTCGTGATCGCGATTGAAGGCCTGAATCATCAGGCCGAGGAGGCGGAGGATCGCTTCGCGGCCATGCTGGGAGCCGATGACGGCGTCGTCGAGGGCCGCATTGAGGGACGACCACGAGTCGTTGAACACCGCTTCGAGCAGCCCCGCCTTGCCTCCGAAGTAGCGAATGAGCTGCGACTCCGAGCTGCCGGCCTCGCGCGCGATCGCGGCGGTCGAGGTCTGCTCGTATCCATTTTTGGCGAACAGCGTCTTTCCGGCATTCAGGAGCCGGGAACGCGACGTTTGTGTGCTGTCGCCAGCGTCATTCGTGGTCACGATACGGCGGAGCCTACGCCCCGTAGACGCGTGGCGTCAAGGTAGTGGTGCTACCAGCTACATGCCGGTCGTGTGGATAACTTGTGCAGAGTGAGTGAATTGCGAGGAATGTCTCGCGCGAGACTTATTGCGGATTGCCATCCCTCCTGCATTTCTCGTGTACACTGCGCGCTCCCCGTAAGCCCTGCAGTTCCCGTAGCTCCTTCAAAACAGTCTGAGGAGGCCTCCGCGTGCTTCGTGCCGTCCGTCTGTTCCTGGCTATCTGTCTGCTCCTCGTTCCGGTCGTCGGTTCTGCTGATGAGTACGACGACTGCGATGCGAATTTCATCGCCGCGATCGGCTCGAGCGCCTATCAGTTCTCGCCGTTGCACGACTCCGAACTCGGCAGCGTGCGCCTCTTCGCGATTCTGTCGTATCAGCGCGCCGCGCACGAAAAGCGCGTCGGCACGGCGACGTGGGAAGTGCGCATCGATCGGGCCGAAGACGGCGCGCGCGTGCTGACCACCGGCGGCCGCACGTTCATCGGGCGGGAAGGGGCCGGACTCGCTGAATTCTGGTGGGACGGCCGCGACGAGCTCGGCCAGCTCGTCCCCGCGGGTAAATACCATTACACGTTCGTGGCGCGGTACCAGGCCTTTGCGCCGGGGCGGCTGCGCGTGGCGTCGCAATACGCCGATGCGCTCGACGCAGAGGAAGCGCTGGCGTCGAGCGATGACGTGATCGTCGATTACACGCTCACCTCGACCAAAGCGCGCGGCCTGCGCGTGAGCGCCAATGCCACCAGCTGCCAGGTGCAGCAGCACGCGCCGATGGAAGTTGGGTTCCCATACAATTTCTATTACGGCTCCACGCACGCGCATTCGAACTGGTCCGACGGCGGCCAACCGACCAATGCCTGCAGCTCCGGAAACGCGTACGGCAGCGGCAACTTCACGCCGAGCGACGTTTTCACTTACGCGCGTAATACCGCGGGGCTCGATTTCTGGGTCGTCAACGAGCACAACCACCTCATTCAGGACGCCATCGCCACGAACAATCCTCCGGTCACGGAGGCGAAAGTGCGTCAGCGCTATCAGGACGGGCGCACCGCGGCGACGAATGCGACGGTCAACGGCTCATTCGTCGCGCTGTACGGAATGGAATGGGGCGTGACCACGAATGACGACCAGGGCCACGTCACGCTGATCGAGACGCCGGCGCTCCTGGGGTGGGAAACGTGCTCGGGATGCAATGGCCCGAGCGCGGAGTGCACGCCCGGCACGAACTGCTATTTCGACGTCTTCACGCCGAAGCGTTTCGGGTATCTCGCGCTCTATGCCGCCTCGGTGGCCAATCCGTCGAGCGCCGGTCCGCTCGGGATCTTCAATCACCCCTCGTCCGGCAACTTCGATAATTTTGCGTTCAACGCAAACGCCGACAACGCCATGCAGGGCATTGCGGTGCGCAGCGGGCTCGCGTTCGCGACGCAGACCGATTGTGCGAATGCGAACGTCGGCAGCACCGATTTCTCGCAGCGCTGGAAAGAGGCGCTGAACCTCGGCTTCCATCTCGCGCCGGCCGCCGATCACGACTCGCACTGCAACAACTACGGCATGGCCCTGCCGACCCGCACCGTCTACCTCGCCCCGTCGCTGACCAGAGCCGATCTGCTCGCCGCGCATCGCGCGCGACACTTTTATGCGACCGAGGATCCGAACGCGCAGCTCGTGTTCCGGACCACGTCCGGCAAGGTGATGGGAGACATCTTCAATGCCGCCGGCGGAGCAACGATCGTCGCCAATCTTTACGATCCCGATGGGGAGTCGACGTCGACGCTCGAGATCTGGCGCGGCCAGATCGGTGGCGGCGTTCCGGCGACGGCGTATGCAACGTGGTCGAACACCTCGTCGGCGACGATCACCGAATCGCTGACCAGCGGTACCTACTATTACTACGTGCACGCGGTGCAGGCCGATGGACACGACCTCTGGTCGGCACCGATGTGGATCACGTATCAGGCGGGAGGAGGCGGCGACACGACCGCGCCGGCCACGTCGATCACGGCGCCGGCCAACGGCGCCACGGTTTCGGGGACGACGAGCGTCACCGCCAATGCGAGCGACAACGTCGGCGTCAGCAAAGTCGAGTTCTGGCTCGACGGTGTGCTCGCTTCGACCGACACGGTTTCACCGTACGCGTGGAGCTGGAACACGACCACCGCCACGAACGCGTCGCACACGCTCGTCTCGAAAGCGTATGACTCGGCGAGCAACGTCGGTACGTCGGCGACGATCACGGTGACCGTGAACAACGGCGGTGGCGGCGGCACGCCTGCGAACGTCGGCGGCTGGAAACTGACGCAGGCGAATTCGACGGTCGAGTATGTGATCCCGGCCGGCACGACCATTCCGGCCGACGGCTATCTCGTCATCGCGCGGCAAGCCGATCGCGCGGCGTTCGAAACCTACTGGGCGCGCACGCTCGGCGCAAACGTCACATTCCTCAATGCGGCCGGCACGCTGCCGGTCATCAATGGCGATGAGAATTACACGCTGCGCAATGCGGCGCTGACGGTGATCGATGGGCCGACGCCCGGCATGCCCACCACCGCCGCCCGTTCGCTGCAGCGCACCGATCCCTGCTCGTCGACGTGGAACACGGTCATCGAAGCATCCGCGAACGCCGGCAGCGGTGCCGGCACCGGTTGCGGCGGCGGCGTGAAGATCAACGAATTCTCCGACGCCAGCGGCACCGGCAATTTCATCTACGAATTCATCGAGCTGCACAACGACAGCGCCGCTGCTTCCGATACGACCGCGCCGACGACGTCGATCACCGCGCCGGCGAACGGCGCGACGGTCTCCGCCACGGTGAGCGTGACGGCGAACGCGAGCGACAACGTCGGCGTGACGAAGGTCGAGTTCTGGCTCGATGGTGTGCTGAAGTCGACCGACACGTCGTCCCCGTACGCGTGGAGCTGGGACACGACCACCGCCACGAACGCCGCCCACGCGCTGGTCTCGAAGGCGTACGACGCGGCGAACAACGTCGGTACGTCGTCGACGGTGAGCGTGACGGTGTCGAACGGTACGCCGATCAACATCGGCGGCTATTCGATCGTGCAGGCCAACGCGTCGCTGACGTACACGATCCCGGCCGGAACGACGATCCCGTCGAAGGGGTACGTGATCATCGGCCGCAATGCGACGAAGGCGAGTTTCGAAGCGTTCTGGGGCGTGACTCTCGCCGCGAACGTCGTCTACCTCAATGCCGGCGACACGATGCCGCAGATCAACGGCAGCGAAACCTACACGCTGCGCAACGCCTCCGCCACGACGCTTGACGGACCGACGGTGGCGATGGCCAGCGCGGGCGGCGAATCGCTTCGCCGCACCAATGGCTGCGGCGCGGCCAACAGCTCCACGAACTGGACGCGCGCGGCCTCGTCCACCGGCAATCCCGGCAGCGGCGCTCCCGCGCCGTGCAACAAGGGGGTGTTCCTCAGCGAGTTCTCCGACGCCCTCGGTACCGGCAACTACATCTACGAATTCATCGAGCTTTCCAACGATCGGTAGACGCGACGGCGCATTCGCGCCGCGCGTCTACCTCGCGCCGCTGCAACTGGCGCCGCTCCTCACGGAGCGGCGCAGTTGAGCGCCGCGCGCTGCACGGAGACACATGCGTTCCCTGCTCAAAGTTTCGATCGGTGCACTGATTGCGGTTCTGCTGTATGCGCTGGCCGGTTTCACCTACGTCATCGTCGTCAACTCGGATGTGCGCGGACGCTTGATCGAGACCATTCCGGTCGGTGCGAAGACGGAGGAACCGATCATCGTGCGGGTCGTTCTGCACCGGCTGCTGGCGGATGAAAACGCGGTGGAGGTATCGGTCGTTCTGCTCGTGCGCGACGACCTCGTGTACGCGGTCAAAGAAGGGCGTACGAAACTGACGGTGATCGCGCGTGACCGGTCGTCGTATTCGCCGTGGGGCGTCGCGCATGCGGTCACGCTCGACCACACGGCCGCGGGGCTGCGCGCCGGCGTCGGCGAGATCGGAGTCGAGTCCGAACGCTTCACGCTTCCCGCATTGCCGTCAGTCAGCGGCTTTCCGTTCGACGACGTGCAGGTCAATCCCGACGTGATGGTCTTTCGCGATGACGTCTGGACCGACGACGTTCGTCTGGAGATTCAGAAGTCGATCCCCGGCCGGCTGATGGAGATCTCGGGAGACCGCAACTTCGACGTGCGGCTGTCGCGAACGCCGACCGAACAGTTCGTCGTGATCGGCGCATCGATCGTCTTTCTCTTCCTCTCGGCCGTCCTCGGATACGCCATGTTCCGCGCGCCGCATGGCTTGCGCACGGTGGACGAACTGCTCGGCGTCGGCGGCTACGTCATCGCTGCGGCAGGCTTTCGCGAGATCCTCGGTCTCAGCCGCGTGTCGGGAATGACCGCGCTCGAGGTCGCGGTCATCGGCATTCCCCTGCTCGTGCTGACCTTCGGTGTGGCGGTCTCCTTTTTCCGCGCGCGTCGCGTGGCCCCGGGATCGTAACGGGGACGAGGCGTACAATTTCCCCCGTCCAATTCGGTCTCCCATGCGCGCGCGTCTCGTGCTCGCCGTACTGCTATTCGCGTCGTGCGCCGCGTACGCGCGCGATCGTGCCGTCTTCATCTATCCGCGCGAGCGCGCCTGGTTCCGGCCGATCTTCTACACGCAGCATCAGCGCGAGCTCCGCGCGCAGCTCGCGCGCCAATACGAGATCGAGCTGCACGAACAGATCGCGACGGACGCCGACCTCTTCTCGATTGACGTCGGCGGCGCGCAGCTCCTCGTGCTCAGCGCGCATGGCGATCCTTACTCGATGCGTTTCGACGGGAAGCGGCGCACGCTCGATCGCAGCGATCTCGCGCGGTTGCGCGCCTTCTTCGACCGCCTGGCGCCCGACGCCACGATCCTTCTGCAGAGTTGCGACACCGGCCGCGGTTTCGCGCATCTCGTGAAAGAAGCGGCGGGCGCGCGGCGCAGAGTCATCGCCGCGCGCGGTGAGATTCCGCGGGACGGCGTGCGCATCACGTCGGTCGCGCCGCTCGACGTCGTCATCGAATGCGACGATGGCGGCCGTGCGTGGGATTGCACGCTGCGCTTGTAGTTCCGCGCGCGGGCGATATGCTTCGGAGCGCATGCGCTTCAAGAAGAGCCGATTCGGTCCGCGCCTCGTCGCGGCCGCGCGTTCCGGGCAGCACTATCGCGACGTCCACGTCCTCATCGGAGGCACCGGCGCCGTCGGCGGTGCGGCCGCGCTGCAGATGGTGACGATGTTCGAGGAAATGATGAGCATCGCGCCGCCGGCGTCCGCGGACGACGTGCCGGTCCTCATCGTCACCGGCCGCTCCGATGAAGAAGTGCATTCGTTCGAATCGCGACTGAAGCGTTTCACGCGTACGCGCTGGGGCGCGGGCACCGCGCCGCGACACTTCGAGCACGGCTTTCTCTCACCCGGCGGCGTTTACATCGCCGTCTCGAAATTCGAAATGAAACCGGTGCCCGGACTCGAGATCGTCACCGGCGCCGATCACGCCTCGCGGCCGGCCGCGGTCGATGAGTTTCTGCAGATCGCCGGTGTCTCGCGCGCGTCGTCGAAAGGCGAAATCGGCGCGGGCCTCATGCGCCATGTGCGCGCCTCGCGTCCCATCACATCCTTCCTGCAGGACCGGTTGATGCGATTGCGCGATTACGGCCCGAAGCCGTATCGCTCCGTCGTGCTCGGTTTTCCGCTGCCGAGCATCATCGCCTACCAGACCGGCGGCCTGGCCACCGTGGCCCGTGAGCTCGGCCTCGGCGACGACTTCGTGAATGAAGTCCGCGACGCATTCGAAAGCACGTTCGCCGACGATCTCTCGGCCATCGACAAAGAGTGGGGCGCGCGCGTGCTCGTCGCGCATACGACCGGCGTCGGCGGCATGTACGACGAAACGGCCGACGGCAGCACCGCGATCCGACTCGGGTTCGCGCATGCCGCGCGCGACGAGTTCCTTCGCACCAAACACATCGAAGCCGAGCACCTCACGCAGAAGTACGCCGAGCGCGGTGTGCACATGCTCGTCACCGCCGCGGCCATCGGCATCGACGAAGTGAAAATGCGCGTCGAGATCCCGCTGCACGGCGCGATCGTCGAGAAGCTGCGCAATGCGCCGCATGAACTGTTTCGCGGCTCGCGCGAGCGCAAACAGGACGTGCAGGTCTTCAAGCCGACCACGCTGCCGCTGGCCAGCGTCGCCAAACCGAAAGCGCTGCACTTCAAACGGGGAGAGGCGCTGCGGCCGTCGTGGGTCATTCGCAGCGGCGAGAACGGCTACTTCAGCGTCGCCAATGCAGACGCGCTCTATCGCACGATGAAAGTGGCCTCGGTCTCCGAGCTCGGGCACGTCCTCGCCACGGTCGGCCTTCTCGGCGACGATCCGAACGTTCCGTGGTTCACGAACTACATCTGCTTCTATACCGAGACCGCGAACTCCAAACAGGTGTTCGATTTTCTCTATCAGCCGGTATTGCTCGACGCGCAGCTCAGCGGCGTCGATCCGATGGCATTGCAGGATCTGGGCTCCGCGAAACATCAGGCCGAACTGCATACGCTCGCGCTGCTGATCCTTCTGCACCGGCTGCGCACTCTCGACATCGAAGCGATCGAGGAGTACCCGGACGAGTCGTTCAACGCGCGGCGATTTTTTCTGGAGAACTCGCGGCCGCTCACGTTCCGCGATGTCGAAACGTGGGACGTCGACGCGCTCGCGCGCGACCTGCGTACGCTCGTCACCGCCGAGAAGCCGGGGCAGCTGCTCGCCCTCAGGCCGCTCATCGATCCCGGCCAGTTCGGCGCGCGCGATGAAGCGCATCTCGCCGTTCTCAAGTTCGTGCTCGACTCCGTCTTCACCGTTCCCTCGCTCGGTTCGCCGATCGTCGTCGAAGACGAATCGGGTGCCACCGTCGCGCGCACCGGCTACTGGATCGCGCCGCTGGGAGACATCGTCACCTCCGACGATTCCCTGCGGAGACTTTTCGACGACGCCCATGCGCGGCTCGATGGCGAAGCCTCGCTCGAAGAGTTTCAATCGTTCCAGATGGCCGTGAACGGCTTCATCGACCTTCGTCCGCACGCGATCGTGTCGAGCGCGAAGATCGCCGGCGATCTCGCTCCCGGCGCGGTCACCACGCATCGCGACGACGCCTCTTTCGCGGAGAGACTCGCGTCGCTCGAACCGTATTCATTCTTCGCCACGTGTGGTCTTCGCGCGGTCGTCTATCGCCTGCGCGCACTCGGGCGGATGTTCACGCAGGCGCGGACGGACCTCGGCACGAACCAGGACTGGTTGTGGAATCCGCCGCGCGACTCCCGCGGTCACACGCTTGTCGTTCCCGGCGTCGTCGAAGCGTTGCGGATGATTGCCGAAGGGCAGGAGAAAACCACCGGGACCGAATGGCTCGATGGCTTGTGGGGCTACGAACGCCGGCTCCCGGTCATGCGCGCCGACACGATCATCGAGGCAGTGGAAAAACGAAAAAGTACGGCCGGTTCCTGAGTGGCGCGTAATCCGCCCGTAATCCTCGGCTGATACTTTGCAGGCCTTCCCGTCATGGGCTCGTCGCGACGCATCTTGTTCGGCTTCGCGATTGCGCTGGCACTGGTTGTGGCCATCGTGGTCGTGTCCTCGCGCAGCAGCACGGCGCTGCTGGAGGCCGGTCGTCTCGAAGCGCACACCCATGAGGTGATCTCCGCGCTGCGGAAAATCTTCTCCGCGGTACAGACGGCCGAGACCGCGCAACGCGCCTACGTCATCACCGCCTCTCCCGCGTATGCCGCGGAATCGCATGGAATGCGACCGCTGATCGAGAAGGAGCTCGACCTCCTGCAGCGGCTCGTCGCGGACAGTCCAACCCAGTCCCGCCGCCTCGAACTGCTGCGTCTCGCGATTCGCACGAAGCTCGACTTCATGGCGAGCTCCATCGAGACGAGAGAGCGGGAAGGCTTCGAGGCCGCGCGCCTGCTCGTGGTGCGTGGGGAAGGGAAGTCGTCGATGGATCGCGTGCGCAACGTGATCGATACGATGGAGGCGCACGAGCAGGAGCTCGTCACGCGCAGAGCGGCCGAAACCGAGGCGCACGCGAAACGCTCGCGGATGCTGCTCATCGCCGGCGGCGTGATCGACCTCGCGCTGCTGGGAATGGTGTTCTTCGTCGTCCGCCGCGATCAGCGCCTCACCCGCGATCTTGCCCGCGCCGCCGAGGAGGCGCGTGTGGCGGCGGTGCACGCGGCGGAAGTGCGGTCGCAGTTTCTCGCCAACATGAGCCACGAGATCCGCACGCCGATGAACGCGATCATTGGCATGACCGGTCTGCTGCTCGATACGAAACTCGACGAGAACCAGCGCGATCTCGCGCAGACGGTGCGCACCAGCGCCGACGCGCTGCTCACGATCATCAACGACGTGCTCGATTTCTCGAAGATCGAAGCGGGCAAGCTGGCCATCGAGCCGCACGAGTTCGAACTGCGCGCCGCGATCGAATCGATCGTCGATCTCTTCAGCGAGTCCGCGAACCAGAAAGGTCTGGCCCTCGGCGTCTTCTTCGATCACAACCTGCCGCGACACGTGCGCGGCGACGCCGGCCGCATCCGGCAGGTGCTCACGAACCTCGTCGGAAACGCGATCAAATTCACATCCCACGGCGAGGTGGTCGTGCACCTCGACCTGCAGGAACGTCGCGGCCCGACACTCCTCGTTCGCTTCGCCGTGCGCGACACCGGCATCGGCATCTCCGAGGAGACCTTGCCGCGGCTCTTTCAGCCATTCACGCAGGCCGATGCCTCGACCACGCGGCGGTTCGGCGGCACCGGCCTCGGTCTCGCGATCTCGCGGCACATCGTCGAGGCGATGGGCGGCACGCTGATCGTCGAATCGAAAGAGGATCAGGGCTCGACGTTCCGCTTCGACCTGCCGCTGGACGAAGGTCTCGACGAAGAATCGCGCGAGATTTCGCTGGCCACGCTGCGGAACGTGCGCGTGCTCATCATCGACGACAACGCCACGAACCGCCGCCTTCTGCACCACAACCTCGCCGCGTGGAAGATGAATGCGGACGACGCGCCCGGCGGCCAGGAAGCGCTCGCGAAACTGCGCGACGCCGCATCCGCCGGTACGCCGTACGATCTCGTCATCACCGACATGAACCTGCCCCACATGGACGGCATGGTGTTGTCGCGACTCATCAAGTGCGATCGCGCGCTCGAATCGACGCACATCATCATCCTCACGTCGATGGCCAGCCGCATCGAGCTGCCGACGATGCGCGTGGTCGGCATCGATGCCTGCCTGACCAAGCCGGTCAAGCAGTCAGCGCTCTTCGATGCCATCGCGACGGCGCTCGCCGGTGCCGTCGAACGCGGTGAGCGTGGCGAGCTCGCGCCGTTGCAGCGCGCGCCGGCGGCGGAGGTCCGCACCGATGTCCGCCTCCTCGTCGCCGAAGACAACGCCGTCAATCAGAAAGTGGCGCTGCGGCAACTGGCGCGACTCGGGTACGCCGCCGATGCGGTGGCGAACGGAGTCGAGGCGGTCGAATCGGTGACGCGCGGCGGCTACGCGCTCGTGCTGATGGACGTGCAGATGCCGGAGATGGACGGCTTCACCGCCGCGCGCGAGTTGCGCCGGCGAGGCATCACCGTGCCGATCGTGGCGCTCACCGCCAATGCGCTCGCCGGCGATCGCGAGCGTTGTCTCGAAGCCGGCATGAACGACTATCTCTCGAAGCCGATCGTCGAGCCCGAGCTCCTGCGCGTGCTCACGCGTTACGTTCCCGAACGTGCCGTCGTCGAGCCGGAGGAATCGCCGCTCGATGAATCGGCGCTCGACGCATTGCGCGAGCTCGGTGGCGGCGACGAGTCGTTCATTCGCGATCTCGCCGTGCTCTATCTCGAAGACGCGCCGGCGCGCATCGCCGCGATCCGCGAGGCGTTCGCGCGCGGCGACGCGAAGGAGATGGCCGATGCCGCGCACGCGCTCAAGAGCGGCTCCGGCAACATCGGTGCGACGCGGCTGCATCGTCTCTGTCAGGAGGTCGAAGACGCGGGACGCGCCGGCGGCGTCGATGCCGCGGCCGGCTTGGTGGAGCAGCTCGAGCGCGAATACGGCCGCGTGGAACGGCGTCTGCGGGAAATCGCCGGCGCCTGACGCGGGGCGCGCGAGTCACGCGCCGCGTCGTTCGCGAATGGACGCGCGGTAGAGGTGCCACCGGCGCTCGCGAGCCGTTGCACCATCGACCACCGAGCGTCGCAGCGTGTAGCTCCCGCTGAATCGCTGCACGTTTCCTGACTTCGTGGTGGCGACGATCGTCACCGGCACGTCGATGTAGCGCGAGCCGGCAGCTCCTTCGATGCGCGACGGAGCGCCCGTCGTTACCTGCACGCTCTTCGTGTTCTCGAAGCCGCGGACGAACGTGGCGCGGTCCTGATCGGGAGGACCGGTCGTGCCCCAGAAATCGTACGCGGCATCGAAGTCTCCTGCGTTGATGGCGTCGTAATACGCGCGCACGATCGCCACCGCGGCATCGGAGTCGTTCGATTCGCTCGGCTCGCGCGGAGTGGCGGCCGTTTCCGGCGTCGCTTCGAACGCGGAGATCCTCCAGCGTTCGTTGCTCCGCTCGAGTCGTGCTTCGACGCGCAGCCGGCGCGCATCGCCGGTGCTCGTCACCTCGACCAGCGTTCCGTCGACGCGCGCGCGATCGCCATTGCGCTCCGTATCGTTGACTTCGATGCGATCGGGCCACGGGCTGGAGACTTCCCGGCCCGGTGCCTCGGCGGGAGCGCTCGCCCATCGTTCGAGCAGCGCCGGCGTGACGAGTCCGTCGTAGTGCTGCCGAATCGCCGCCGCGGCAATGTGCGGAGCGGCGGTGAGCGGCACGTTCTTCAGACGGCGGCCGAACTCTTCGACCACTTCCTCCGGCGAGGGCGCGTTCGGCGTCGATGGTTTTGCAACGGCAACATCCGCGGCTCGCGATGCGGTCTCGGATGGTGCTTCTTCTTTCGCGGGAGAGCAGGCGAGAACCGCGCACGCCAGCACGAACAAAAACAGGCGAGGCAAAGGACGGCACGTCATGGCTGTACGGGATGCTGCAGAAATCGCACCTCACCGCGGAATCCGCTCCCGCGCGCAGTACGTCCGTCCCGATCGATCGAGCTCGCGGACGGAGTTCGCGAAGTGCATGACGCACGACGTGTCGTCGCAGTGGCGGAAGCCGTACGCATGGCCGAGCTCGTGAGTGGCCACCTTCAAGACACGCTCGCGTTCGCGCAGCCGCGGAATCGCCACCACCGCGACGCGGCCGGGGAGTCGCGCCTGTCCGAAGATGAAGTTGAGGCCGGGCGCGTAGAGATCGGCGTCGATGATGCCGATGACGCGATCGGCGTCGCCGGCCGGTTGTCGTTTCAGTTGTTCGAGGAATGCGCTGCCGAGGAATTGCTTCCGCTCTGCGTCGAACGCGTCCGCCGGGGCGATCGTCCCGCCGATCACAATTTCGCGCTGGACGAGCGGCGGCAATTCCTGCTGCAGATACGTGAGCAGTTCGCGCGGCACCGGCCCGATCGGAACGAGTAAGACTTTGTTCGCATGCGCGGGTTCGCGGTGATCGCCGCAGAACCAGACGCTCCATGCAAGGAGCAACCAGAACCGCGATGCGCGCGAGGAGATCACGGGGACTTGGACGCGCCGATGGCGCCGACGTTCCGCCAGCCCCACGCGACGCACAATCCGGCCACGATCAATGCGGACAGCAGCAGTCCACCCCACTTCACGCGCGACGCGATCGTCACCAGCAGCGTCAATGCTCGCGGCGACGGCTCGGTCGGATGGAAATTCGAGATCAGCGCCATGACCGTGAAGTTCTCGACGTAATCGGCCAGCGTCATCACGATCGGAACCCAGAGCAGCCAGTGCGGCGCATGCACCCGATTGCCGATCGCCACAATGGCCGCGGCAAAAAATCCGCCATAGATGAGCGGAAAAATCAGATCGAGCTTCCACTCCTGCTCCAGGTAGGTGCAGAGCTGACCCTTGTCGTGAAACTGCTTCAGGATGCCGTGCACTTCGTCCGGGCGGAATCCATTCCGGCGGCCGTCGAGCGTGAGCGCCGGGTACTGTGCGCCCTGCCGCGCGAAGAGCCAGCTGAAAAGCCAGAACAGCAGCGTGAGGGCGATGATCGTCCAGAGATTCGCGAGCGGCGTGAGTGCGTTCCAGACTCTCGTGGCCAGCATGGGCGAGAGTATGCGCCCGAATTACTGCTTCAGGTGCTTGAGGATGAGGTCGCGCAACTCGGTCGGATTGACCGGCTTCTTGAGGTAATCGTCGACGGCAAAATCCTTCAATGCCTCGTATTTGTAGCGCGGGTCTTTGTAGACCGAGGTGATGACCACGACTTTCGTTTCCGGAATTTCGCTCTTGATGATGCGTCCCATTTCGCGGCCGTCGAGACGGGGCATCAGCGCGTCGGTGATGATCAGTTCCGGACGGTGCTCGCGGGCCTTGTTCAGCGCTTCCTCGCCGTTCGCCGCGACCACGATGCCGTAGCCGAGCGATTGAATGACGCGCGTGGCGATGGCGCGCCCGGTCGGATCATCATCGGCGAAGAGAATCAGCGGCCGGGTCAGCGTCTCGCTCGCGGCCTCGGGGCGTGCGCGCCGTCGCGCCCACATCCCGGCCGGCGCGTTCTGCCAGAATTTGTCCAGTTGCGCGCGGTCCCGACAGAAACACGCCTCGCAATGCGGGCAACGGACGCTGCGCACCGGCTGCAGGCAACTGCAGTCCGGCGCCTGCAGCGCGTCATACGACTGGCCACACGAACTGCACGTTACGTCATACATCGTCGATCCCTACGCACCCGCATTATCGCTCGGGCCGATCACCTTTCCGTCACCCTTCATTTCTTCAGGATATCCGGTGGGCGTGGTGGTCATGTGGCCGTCGCTCATTTCGGACGGGCCCCAGCCTCCGCCCATCTGCCGGCGCCAGCGCGCCCAGACGGCCATCAATACCGCGAATCCGAGAAAGATCGCGACCAGCGCGATGAGCATTCCGTTCATGAGGAAAAGACCATCAGGGACTGTGCCAGCGAAGCGCAATGGAGAGCTCGATTGAAACGGTTCGGGCCGCCGCGGCACTACCTCATTGAGGGAGGTAGTCATGAAAACCAGAATTGGAATGTTCCTGTTGTTATGTGCTTTTGGGCTGGGCATCGCCGCGCAGGAGTGCCCGTGCGCGCCGGGTCACTGGTGGGACAAGAACCGCAAATCGTGCGTCACGGGTGCCTGTGCGGTTCCGAACATGCCGGACGGCGACAAGGGCGGCGGCTATTTCGCGTGGCAGGGACAGTTGTTCGTCAATACGCCGTGCGCCTGCGGGAATCTCGATCTGACGGCCCCGACCGGACAGCCGGGCTGGGTGCTCGTCAGCAGCCCGGGCGTGACCACGCCGAAGGCTCCCGTGGTCGTCACACCGAATCCGGGATGGTCGACGCTGCCGGGCGCGAGCTGGGTCTCGGTCGACGCCCAGCGGGGAAGTGCCGGCGGCGATTACACGTACGAATACACGTTCTGTCTCTGCGCCTCCGCGAAGGCGCCGCGTCTCGACGTGTCGCTGCTCGCCGACAATCGTGCCACCGTGTTTCTCAACAACAATCAGATCTTCGCCACCACCGGGAACACGAATTTCGCGCCGCCGATCAAGACCGTCACCTACACGGCCACGCCCAACTGGATCATTCCGGGCACGAACAAGGTGAAAATCGTGGTCGGAAATGACAGCAACGTCACCGGTCTCGCGGCGATCGTCAAAGTGGTGGCCGCGGGCGGCGCGTGTCCGACCAAATACGCTTCAAACGTGACCAAGATCATCCACAACTAAATCGGCCGGTAATTTCCCGAGATCGCGATACCGTTTCACGCGATAGCGCAATTGATCGCGCGTGACCTGCAGCAGGCGCGCGGCCTGAGACTGATTTCCTCGGGCCGCGCGCAAGGCGCGCTGCACCATGATGAATTCGATCTCGTCCAGCGGCACGATTTCCTCTTTGTCGGCAGCCGCCCCCTGCACCGGTTCCGTTTCCCCCGGCAGCAGCGCGAGCGAGCGTCCGGTCAATACGTCGCCCTCCTCGAGAATGACCGCGCGCTCGATGAGATTGCGCAGCTCGCGCACGTTGCCGGGCCACGGATGAGCGAGCAGCCGCTGCCGGAACTCATCGGACAGGCCCATGAAATGTTTGCCGAGACTCGCCGAAAATGATTTCAGGAAATCAATGGCCATCGGCAGGATGTCTTCCCGCCGCTGGCGTAATGGCGGTATCTGAATCGGAAAGACATGCAGGCGGTGATAGAGGTCCTCGCGGAATCGTCCGCGCGCCACTTCCTCGCGCAGGGAGCGATTGGTCATCGCCAGGACGCGCACGTCGACCGCAATTTCGCGCGTGGCGCCCAGACGCCGGAACGTGCGCTCTTCGAGAAAGCGCAGCAATTTCGCCTGTAATGCGAGCGGGATCTCGCCGATTTCGTCGAGCACCACCGTTCCGCCATCGGCGAGCTCGAATAATCCCTTGCGCGAATTCTTCGCATCGGTGAACGCGCCGCGCTCGTAGCCGAACAATTCACTTTCGACCAGATGCTCCGGAATGGCCGCGCAATTGAGGGCCTGTACGGGCGCAGACGCGCGCGGCGAGGCGGAGTGGATGTAGCGCGCGAGCACTTCCTTGCCGGCGCCGGTCTCGCCATGAATCAGCACGGTCGTCGAACCTGCCGACGCCACCTGGGTGGCCAGCCGGAGCACATCCTTCATCGAAGGGGACTCGGCGACGACTTTCGTGCGGGCCTGTTTCTCCCGCGCTCTGCGCGACACTTCCACTTCGAGATTGTCGCGATGACGGGCCGCCGCCTTGTCGACCATGCGCATCAATTCCTCATGATCGACAGGCTTCGCCAGAAAATCGGCGGCCCCGAGTTTCATCGCCCGCACGGCATCGTCGACGCTGCCGTCCGCGGTGAAGACGAGGACGACGCTATCGGTCAGTCTTTCCCGTTGTGCGGCCAGAAAATCGATTCCGTTTCCATCCGGCAGGTGCACGTCGAGAATGACCACCTGCGGCCGGTGTTCGCGCAGTCGCGTTTCCGCCTCGGCGAGCGTTCCCGCTTCATGCACGATGTGCCCCGCGCGCACGAGGCGCGTGCGCAATGCCCAGCGCAGCAATTGTTCGTCTTCAATCAGCAGCAACAGAGCCATGGCCTTCGATCTCCTGCGCCGCGCGCGGATCGGGCAAGAGCACCATCACGCGCGTGCCTTTGCCGACTTCGGATTCAATGCGGATCGTGCCGCCGTGCTGATCGACGATCTGTTTGCAGATCGGCAGCCCGAGTCCCGTCCCTTCTTCCTTGGTCGTGAAAAACGGATCGAAAATTCGTTCGAGATGTTCGGCTTCGATGCCCCGGCCGGTGTCCGAAACCGCGACCACCACGCCGTCGAATCGCGGGAACGGCGCCACCAGAACCTTGACCGTGCCGCCGCGATCGGTGGCCTGCATCGCGTTCGTCAGTAGATTCATCAGCAACTGCACCATCAGTCCGGAGTCGAGCTGCAGCGTCGGCACCTGCTCGACGACGTCGAGCTCGAGCTGCACGCCCTGACGTCGCAGTCGGGCCCCGAAGAGCGACGTCACCTCGCGTGACAGTCGCGTCAGATCGACGTCGCTGCGCTGGGGCGGTTGCGGCTTGGCGAGACGCAGCAGAGAGTCGACCGTTCCGGAGACGCGGCGCAGCTCGGACAGCATCTGATCGTAGATCGTGCGATTGCCGCCGGGACGTTCGCGATCGAGCTCCGATTCGTCCGCTTCGTCGCGCAATAATTCGAGCGCGGCCGAAACGCCGGCCAGCGGATTTTTGATCTCGTGCGTCAGGCCGGCTGCCAGTTGGCCGAGGGAGGCGAGTTGCTCGGCGCGGGCCATGTGCCGGGTGATGTCTTCATCGCGCTGGCGTTGCGCGCGG
This sequence comes from Thermoanaerobaculia bacterium, assembly GCA_036261885.1. Classification (GTDB taxonomy): domain Bacteria; phylum Acidobacteriota; class Thermoanaerobaculia; order Gp7-AA8; family Gp7-AA8; genus QHVT01. The sequence continues at coordinate 174,028 of DATAJY010000014.1, forward strand.
ATGAGGCCCCATAGGGAATTGTGAACGCGGTCGGCCAGCGCCTGCAGGTCGTGCTTCTTGACGCCGCCGTCTTCGATGCCGACCTCCTTGATCGAATTCTCCATCGCCGCGATGGGCCGGCCGATGACGATGCCGCCGGTCCAGAACATCATCGTCAGCAGCGCCAGCCAGGCCGCGCCGGCCATCATGAAATTCCGTCGTACGCGGGTTTGGGCCTCATAAACGGGACGGGTCATGTCGACGCCGAGTTGGATTGCGCCGAGGAGCGATTGCTGTCCGTGGCATTGCATGCAGGTCGGCCCGTTGCGGACGCCGCGGACGCCGAAGAGATTCGGCTTGTCGCCGGGGGTGACCCACATCGTCGGGTGATTCGGCTGGAGCATCACCGCCCGCAATTGCGCGAGCTCGTGTGGCTTCGGCGCGCCGCGCGTCCAGACGATCGCCTGGCCGTCGGCACTGTAGATGTTGATGCTCAACAGGTCGCGGGCCGAGGCGTGGGCGGCCAGGCGTTCGCTGAGGAGGCCGCGATCGTGAGCCACCTTGAGATCGCGCAGTTCGAGCTCGATCTGATCGAGCAGCATCGTCGCGCCGAATTTGTGCGTGTTGACGAGATTGTCGAGCGCGTAGTGGTACATCAGCCAATAAAGGCCGCCGAACGCGCCGAGATTGATGAGCAGTACCGGCACGAGCACGCGCACGCGCCAGTCGCGCGACAGTTTCGCCAGCTTCTGCAATACCACGGCGCGCGAGGTCATCGGAACGAACCTTAGAGCGACGTGGGGAAAAACACGCAGCCTCCAGTCACCGGCCCGCGTGACGCCAGTCACGACGAGGCGTGTACGGAACCATGTGTTGCAGCGGAGGGGCCCGGCTACCGTGCCTGACGTGGGAACCCCAGGCCCGGCCCCGACTCGTGGAGCGTCAATGAAATCCGCGTCTTTGTCCCGGCGTATCGCAACGCCGCTGCTGTCGATCGTTCTGTTTCTGTTTGCCGCTGATGCGATGGCGGCGGCGCCCGCGAAGCGGCGCCTCGCGGCGAAATCGTGCGCCGAGTGCCATCAGCCCATGCTGCGGCAGCAATCGAAAAAGATCGTCCATGAGCCTTTCCGCGACGCCAACGGCTGTGAGACCTGTCACAAGCGGCACGGCATCGTCGGAACGCTCGCGCTGAAACAGGAACAGCCGGCGCTCTGCTACTCCTGTCACAGTGAGCAGGAAGCGAAATTCAAAGCGGCCCACGTGCACGATCCGATCTCGCGCGGCAAGTGCACGAGCTGCCACAATCCGCACGCCTCCGATCAGCCGCATCTCCTCGCCGCCGCGGGGAACCAACTCTGTTTCACCTGTCACGATCCAAAGAAATTCGCCGGGGCGCGGATGCACAAGGCCGCGGCCGAGAGTTGTCTCAATTGTCATGATGCGCATGCGGGCGCGAACGAGCGCCGGCTGACGAAACTGCCGCCGGATCTTTGCTCGACCTGTCATCGGCCCGGCGGGCAGGGGCCGGTGCCGCAGCACAGCGGCTACACGATCGACAAGAACTGCACGAGCTGTCACTCGCCGCACGCCGCCGCCGAAAAAGGATTGCTTGCCGGGCACGTGCACGCCGCCTTGCCCGATTGCACGAGCTGCCACAAGCCGGCCTCGGAATCGAAAACGCCGAAACTCAGTCAGGACGATCCGGCTCTCTGCTTCACCTGTCACGGCGACAAGGAAGAGGAGGCGAAAAAAGAGAAGAACGTCCACGCCGCATTCAAGGACGGCCCGTGCACGACCTGCCACGCGCCGCACACGTCGCCGTACGACGGACTGCTGGCGTCGAATCAGAAAGCGCTTTGCACCGGCTGCCACGACAGTGTCGATGCGGAACTGAAGCTCGCCTCCCAGCACAAGCCGGCCGCGGAAGGGAATTGTTCGTCCTGCCACGCGCCGCACAGTGCACCCGCCGGGAAATTGCTCAAAGCGGAAGGGGAGACGCTGTGCAATACGTGTCACGCCGAGAAAACGAAGGCGTGGCGGGCCCAGACGAATGTTCATCCGGCACTCGATGCCGGTTGCGATTCCTGCCACAAGCCGCACGGCAGCGCCAATCCGAAGCTGCTCGCGAATGCGACGCGCGAAACGTGCATGACCTGCCACGAGGATAAGAGCGCGGAGTTCAACAAAACCTTCGTCCATGCGCCGGTCGCGGCGGGCGATTGTTCCGGATGCCACAATGCGCACGCCTCGGGGAATGCGAAATTGCTGGTGGCCGCCCCGGACAAGCTTTGCCTCACCTGTCACGCCCGTCTCGTGCAGGTGCGCGGCGCGAATCTGCACGGGCCGGTGGCCTCGGGTGAATGTGCCACCTGTCACGCGCCGCACTCCACCGATCGCAATCTCCTGCTCAAGGACAAGACCGCCGCGCTCTGCAATCAATGCCATGAAGACGTACAGACGTCGCTGGCAAAAGGAAAATCGATCCATCCGCCGGTGCTCGCCGGCTCTTGTGAGAGTTGTCATGACGTGCATGGCTCGTCGCAGCCCGCCTATCTGAAAGGCGTGGCCCGCGACGTCTGCTACGGCTGTCACACCGAGCTCGCGTCGCGCCTCATGAAAGCGGGTGCCCGCGTGCACGCGCCGGTTGCAGAAGGGAAATGCGTTTCGTGCCACAGCGGCCACGTGTCGGATTCGCCCTCGCTGCTCAGCAAGCCGGTGACGCAACTCTGCGGCGGCTGTCACGACGTGCGCAGCGAGAAGATGGTCGCCGCCCACAGCAATTATTCACTCGCCAAAGCCGACTGCACGACCTGCCACGACCCGCACGTTTCGCAGAAGAAGGGGCTGTTCAATGCCTACGCGCACACTCCCTTCTTCGAGCGCGACTGCACGTCGTGCCATGAGCCGGCGGCGAAACCGGGAGCGGAGGCCCGCACCACCGCGAATGGATTCGCGCTCTGTGAATCGTGTCACGGCGATTTTCCGGAGCGGTACCAGAAAGCGGCCTGGGTGCACGAACCGGCGAAGAAGGGCGAATGCACGTCCTGCCACACGCCGCACGCCGCGCGGAACCAGCATCTCGTGCGTCACGGCGGCACGGTGCTCTGTACGAGTTGCCACAAGGCGATGGCGAAGGAGTTGATCCGCCCGGTCGTACACGAACCGGTGCGCAATGGACAATGCACCGGCTGCCACGGCGCGCATACGGCCGACAATGCCAAGGGATTGCTGCTCAAGGGCGACGCGCTCTGCTTCAAATGCCACGGGCCGCTCAAGAAACTGCAGTCCGCGGCCTCGGTGCACGCGCCGTTCGGCAGCGGCGATTGCGATACGTGCCACGCGCCGCACGCGGGAGATCGCGCCGCGCTGCTGGTGAAGGATGCCGGCGCCCTCTGCCGCGACTGCCACGATCCGAACGATGCGGTCCTCGTGAAGGCGCACAAGAACTTCCCGCCGTCGAAGCTCGATTGCGTCTCGTGCCACAACCCGCACGGATCGGCGCAGCCGCATCTCATCCGCTCCAGGCCGCATGCGGCATTCACCGGCTGCACGCGTTGTCACGCCGGCACCGCGCCGAAACCGGAGGCGTTGCAGGCGAAGTCGACCACCGAGCTTTGCTATCGCTGCCACAATGCCGTCAAGACGCAATCCGAGGCCCCGAACGCCCACAAGGCGCTCAAGCAGGGGTGCACGACCTGCCACAATCCGCATACCGCGGATGAACCGGGGCTGGTGAAGGGGCGCGAGCGCACCGTCTGCCTCGGTTGCCATAAGAGCATCAAGGACCAGATGGCCAACGCCGTGTCGATCCATCCGTTGAAGGCGGGTGGTGGCCGTTGCACGATCTGTCATGAGCCCCACCAGTCGAAAGCGCCGCGTTTATTGCGCGGAGACATCAACTCGGTCTGCGGTTCGTGCCATAAGGGACACGCGCAATTCGGCCATCCGGTCGGCGCGAACGTGATGGATCCGCGCACCGGCAAGGGGATGACCTGTCTCTCCTGCCACTTCACGCACGCCTCGCAGCAGCGCGCGCTGCTCCGTGCCGATTCGCAACGCGCGTTGTGCATCGAGTGCCACGAAGGAACGGATGCGATGCGCGCCGTCGGTGTGGGAGGCGGTTCGCGGTGAAACGAGTCTTCCTGATCGCGGCGCTGCTGACGGCCTGGTCGTCGGCGGCGCAGATCACGGACGAGCAGACGATCCGCGTCGACTCGCGCATCCTCGAGGTTTTCAATCAGCATCTCTACCTCGGCGATTTCCATTCGCCGCGGGGTCTGGCGTTCGATCGCGAGCGGAAGGAATTGTGGGTCGCCGATACCGGCAACGGCGTCTTGTCGGTGCACCGGCGCGAAGGCGTCGAGTTGTATGCCTTCCGCGCTGGCGCGCATCTCATCGATCCGGTGCGCGTCTCCGTCGCTCCCAATGGCGACGTGCTGGCCATTGAGGGGAATCGCAGCAGGGTGCGTCTCTTCAATTATCGCGGACAGTACAAGAACGATCTCGTGCTGCCCGGCCTCGATCCGAAGCCGATCATCGGCGCGGCCGTCTATGGGCCGGATGGGATGCTGTACGTCGGCGACAACAAGAGCTCGCAGGTGTTCGTCTATGACGCGAATCTGAAACTGCGCTTTCAATTCGGCAGCCACGGCACCGACGACGCGCAATTCATCTCCATCTGCGGCATTGCCTTCGGCCCGGACGGGTACGTGTACGTGGCGGACCAGGTTGCACTGGCGGTGCAGGTGTTCGACGCGCAGGGCAACTTCATTCGGGGATGGGGAAAGCACGAGATGGGAGGCGAACATGTGTCGCTGCCGTCCGGCATCGCCATCAATTCGAAGGGCCACGTGCTGATCACGGACGAACTGCGCCATCAGCTCAAGGTCTACTCCGCCGAGGGAAAGTTTCTCGCCAACATCGGCGGCCTCGGCGACATCCCGGGCCGGTTCAGTTTCCCGACGGACGTCGCCGTCGACGAGCTCGATCACGTTTACGTAGCCGAGCGTTCCACCTCGCGCGTGCAGATCCTGGAGCTCCTCTACAGCACCGGCGACTGACTTCCATTTTCCCGTCGTGCCGGGTCCACGTTACTATGGACGTACCGCGGGAAAGGGGGATGGAAATGCCACTGTCGGACCTGTTTGCGAACGGGAAGCGGCCGAACCTCGTCTTCATCATCACCGATCAGGAGCGGAGCGTGCAGCACTGGCCGGGTTTCCAGGCGAAGCTGCCGGCGATGCAGCAGCTGGCCGCCTCCGGACTGACCTTCAATCAGGCCTTTACCGGTGCGTGTATGTGCTCGCCGAGCCGGGCCACGTTCCTGACGAGCAATTACCCCGCCGTGACCGGCGTGACCACGACCGGCAGTCCCGAGCCGCCCAATGCACTGCCGAACGCGGACACCTTTCCGAATCTCGCGTCCGTGTTGAAGCGCGGCGGGTACAGCTCGTGCGCCTGGCTCGGCAAATGGCATCTCGGCGGCGGCGGGCCGGATCGTTACGGTTTCAGTGGCTGGGTGCCGCCGGACGCCGGGAATTACCTGACCATCAACGACACGCTGGGCGGCGGAACGCCCGATAATGACGGTCGCTTCCTCACCGAGATCCTCGGCTTTCTCTCGACCGCCACGAAAAGCAGCGAACCGTTCTGCCTCGTGGCGTCGTTCGTCAATCCGCACGACGTCTATGTCGGCCAATTCGGCCCCGGGACGTCCGGCTACAGTACGGCCGATTTCTCGAAGGTCGTCGTTCCTCTGCCGGCCAATGCGAAGGAAAACCTCGACACGAAACCGCGCGCACAGGCGGGGATGAGCTGGAGCAACGTCCAGCACTCCAATTCGCAGCAGGACTACGTGAATTTCTACGCCTATCTGCAGACGGTCGTCGACGGGCAGATCGAGCAGATTCTCGGCGCATTACAGAACGTTCTCGACGACACGCTCATCATCCGCTTCGCCGATCACGGCGAAATGGGTCTCAGCCATAGTCTGGTCGAGAAGTTCTACAACGCCTATGAAGAGACGATTCACATTCCGCTGATCTTCTCGAATCCGACCGTATGGCCGGCGGGGCAAACGTCCGATGCGCTCGTGAGCCTCGTCGATCTCGCGCCGACGCTGGCCTCGCTGCTCGATGTTCAATCCGACTTTCCGGGGTTCAAGGGGAAAGACCTGACGAAAGTCCTCGACGGCGTCGAGCCGTGCGTGCAGAACGAATTGCATTTCACGTACGACGACATCCCGACCTCGCTCGGCCCGAGCACGATCCGGACGATTCGTACCGCTGCTTACGCCTATTCGGTCTATTTCGTCGACGACGGCAGCGACGCCGATTGGGAACTGTACGACCTCGCTGCCGATCCATTGGAGAATGACAATGTCGCCGGCACCGAGGTCTATGGAGAAATCCAATCGACGCTCGATACCGCGTTGCAGGCGCTGATGGCCGCGAACGGTACCGCCCCTGCGTTCACCTGGCCGCCGAAACAGACCGCGGACAGCCGCGGCGGCCCGCCGGCGGTCGGAGCGAACGCACAGAACGTCGCGCTGGCAAAGGAAGTCGACGCCCTGCAGGTTGCCGGGGCGGGCTCGGTCGATCGCCTGAGCGCCATTCTTTACGCTCCGCAGACACCGGCGCACATCGTCATCCGCGCGGCCCGCGCACTGGCCTCACTCGAAACGCCCGAGGCTTTCACCGCCATGCAGCCCGCGCTCTATGGATCGTGGCCCCGGCCGGTCCTTGCGCAGGTACACGATGCGTATGCGTCGCGCTCGCGAACGTCGAGAGGAAGGAGCGCTTAACGCGGCCGCGGTAGGAATCGTGCCGGGGACATCACTCCTCCCGGGAAGGGGATGATGATGTTCCGGAGTCGAATGCCACGCGCTGCATTGCTTGCAGCGCTGTTGTTTCTGGGCGGATTCCAATGTTCGGAGCTGCTCGCGCCGGCTGTGCCGGTGAAGGTTTGCCGCCGCGAGTCGAAGGTCGGCAACGGTGAGGTGATCCGGGTGCGCAATACCACCGACAAGGTGGTAGCGCTCTGGTTCACGTCGAATGGCAAACGGGTCGACTTCACGCTGCAGCCACACGGCGTGAAGGAGTTCGGCTGGCTCGAAGGCTACACCGTCGGCGAAAACACGACCTGCACGGTCGGCGGCGAGGGATACGCGGCCGTGAGCTTCACGAAGGAAACGGAGTCTCCGGATTGTTGAGCGTCGGGCGCCATTCTTCACATCACATGTGTGCAGTATTCTGCTCACTATGTGAGTGTGGCGTTGCGGAAGGCGCGATTGGTTCCATTGAGGACATCCGCACAAACGCCAAGCCGTCCGTCCTCCACGACTTACCTATGGCGAGCGGCCTGCGAATCTTCTACACTGCCGGGCCTCATGTACTACGTCGAGAAGCATGTCGGTCGCTTGATCGAGGTCAAGCTGGCCTCGCCGCTCACCACCGAAGATGTGCAGGCGTTCGTTCAGAAGCATCTCGCCCTGATGGCGCAGATCCCGGGCAAGTACGTGGGGGTGGTGAATCTGCTCGATGCCCACGTGTTTCCACCGGCCGTCGCGCAGATGCTCGCGCAGATGCTTTCCGGCGCGTCGTCGCACGTGGAGCGGACCGCGCTGCTGATCGGAGAAAGCGCGATCTTCAGTCTGCAGGTCGAGCGGGTGATCCGCGACGCGCAGAATCCGAATCGCCGCTCCTTCCGCAATGCGCGCGAGCTCATCACCTGGCTGAGCGAAGTGCTCAATCCCGCGGAGCAGCGCCAGCTCGAACGATTTCTCGCGGAAGCGCATCATCGCGCCTCGCCCACGCCGCTCGGAAGTACGCGGTAGACGAAACGAACGTGCGCATGGCGAAGAAGAAGAACGTCATGAGAACCGCACTCGCCGCGTTGCTTCTCGGGTCGCTCGTCGTGCTGCCGGCGTTTGCGGCGGACGTGACCGCGTGCCGCGCGCTCGCCGCGCGGGAGCTGCCGGGGGACGACCTCCCGCTCGAAGACACGCAGTCATTCTTCGACGAAGCGGAGCAGGCGTATCGCGACTGCCGCTCGCCGGAATTACCGGTCGGCGTTCGCGTGCAGGCGCTGCTGAAGTATTCGCTGGCGCGCGGCGTTCGTGGCCATCAGCAGTCGGCGGTGGCGGGAGCGCGCGAGGCGCTCCAGATCGTCGATCGCAGCCAGAGCGTCGATCCGACACTGCTGCTCTCCGTGCTCGATCGGCTGATCGCTGCCGAGACCACCGCGCGGCTGCGCAGCGACGCGGTGGCGCACGCCAAACGCGCATTGGAACTGCAGCGGGCCACGTTCGGCGCGGACAGCGACGAGGCGCTCGCGGGGCAGATCCGCGTCGGCATCGTGCACATCGAATTCGGAGAGCTCGATCAGGCCGAATCGATCCTCACGAATGCGGTGCGGCTCGCCGAACGGAAATGCGGGCCGCAATGCCAGGCACGCTCCGAGGCGTATACCGGGATGTTCGTGCTGCGCTCGGCGGAAGGGAATGAGGCGGAGGCGAAGCGCTTCGAGGAGCTGAGCTTCGACGCGATTCCGGTGACGCCGCGACGAAAACCGTGATCCAGACGGGTGCGACGCGCGTCACTATGGCATTGTGATGATCCGCAGTCGGGCTTGTGATTTTCCGACGATCCACCGCCGCTGTCCATCACGCCAACTCCTGCATTCCGCACGTCTTTCGTGTAGCAATGCTCACGATTTCGGCCCGGTAGGTCTCCCGCGGAGCACACGCTGCGTTTCGCGATGGCGCGCCATGCGCGATTGGGGATATTTCCCCGATTTCATTGGGGAAATTCACGCACCGGGGCTGGTGGCCCGCCTTTTTCGAATCTCCTGAAATCATCTAAACCATTGTGCTGGCAGGCCATTGTGGCCATTGAGCCATACGGCTGAGCCGTGGCACCTCCCTCGCTCTATGGAGCGGTGAAGACAGCCTCCTTTCAGGGAGGCAAGACAAAGGGAGATATTCAATGAAGAAGTTCCTCGTCGTACTCGGACTCCTCGCCCTGGCCGCAATGCCGGCTCTGGCGGCGACCGATAACTACCACTACAACACCACCATGAAGTGCTCGGACTGCCACTCGATGCACGCCAGCGCGCACGAGAACCTTCCGGTCGTCGTCGGCATGGGCGCCGAGATCACCGATCCGAATGGCGGCACGGACAAGAGCCCGATGTATTTCCCGAGCGGTCTCGCTCCGCAGCACTACCTGCTCAAAGGCACCGACGTCTGCGCGTCGTGCCACAAGAACCAGACCTTCGCTCCTGACGTCGTCGGCGACAACCTCAATGGTTACGTCCGTTCGGCCGGTGGTGTGAAGGAAGCGGGCGACACGACCGGCGGCGGCCACGTCATCGGTACGACCACGCGTCCCCCGGGATATGACGCCACCGCGGCCATCAATGGCTACTTCGCGGCCGGCTCGGTCCTCGAGTGCTACTCCTGCCACTCCCCGCACGGCGGCACGGCCTTCCGTAACCTCGGCCCCTACCAGATGCGCTCCGCTCTCGGCAGCGCGAACGTCGGCAAAGTGCAGCCGACCGTCTCGAAGGCCGCGGCCTTCAATACCGCCACTGACGTCACGATTCTCGGCGGCGACACCTACAACTTCGGCACGCCGGCCAACTTCGTGAACTACTACGGCCGCGACAACATCGTCTACGCCAACAACCAGGCCGTCACGTTCAACGGCACGACCTCGACCAACCGTATGGATCAGTTCTGCGGCGTTTGCCACGGCGCGTTCCACGGCGGTTCTGAAACCGACAACACCACGGTTGCCGACGGCACCGCGTTCGTTCGCCACCCGACCAGCACGAAGGTCGTCGGCGCGCTCCCGACCACCTACGCCGCTGCCGCGACGCAGGCGTTCGCGAACCTGAAGGTTTACCAGGCCACCGGCACCGCCACCTCCACGACGGACAGCCCGGGCTGCCTCACCTGCCACAAAGCGCACGGCAACAACAACCCGTTCGCCCTCATCTACCCGGGCACGCTCGCCAAGGACACCACCGAAGAAGGCGCCGGCGTCTACAAGAACCTGTGCAAGACCTGCCACAGCATGGGCGGCACGATGTAATCGAATCAGTTCGCACGGAAGCTCGTGTGAGCGAAGAGAGGCCGGCGCTTGCCGGCCTCTCGTTTTTTGTATCGAACGGCCGGTGTGACGTCGGACACAAGAGCGGGTGACTGCCCGTCCTTCGCCGCCCGCGGCGGCTCGCTACTCTGGCACGGGTTGATTCAGATGACCGGACCCCACGGATTCGTGAAGGTATTTGTGGCGATGATCTTCATCGCCGCGCCGCTGTTCGCCGGTGAATGGCATTACGGCGCGAGCATGGTCTGCAGCGACTGCCATACGCAGCACAATTCCTCCGGCGGCGTTCCGATGCGCACCGACAGTGTCGCCGCGCCCGCGGCGATGCTCTTACGGCGCGGTACGGCACAGGAGCTCTGTCTCTCGTGTCACGCCGGTGCGAATGCCAGTGCCCCCGATGTCATCGCGCCGGTGACGTATGTCTCCGAGTCGGCGGCCGGTGCGTTTCCCGCTTCCCACGAACCGTCGTCGATGGCGCATGACCTCCTGAGCGCGACGCCGGTCATTCCGCCGGGCGGCACCGTGGCGATGGTGCTGCAGTGCACGACCTGCCACGACCCGCACGGCAATCAGAACTATCGCAATCTTCGCCCCGATCCGACCCGCAGCGGCCTGCCCGGCGTCACCGTCGTCTCGCATCAGGGCGTCACTGCCAATGGCTCCAATCCGGCCCAGGTCTATGTCCGCGACAACGTGATCTACAAGTCGGGAGTCTCGGCCTGGTGCGCGACGTGTCATGGCGCGCCGGTTCCGGGAAGCGATCATCCGGACGACACCGCGATCTGGGGAGCGACGCTCGCCGATTACACGCTCTGGTCGTCGAGCACGCTCCCGCACGTGCCGGTGCACAGCCCGTCGGACAACGTCGTGCCTTCGGTCGACGATCGCGTGATCTGCATCTCGTGTCACAAGGCCCACGGTTCCGATCATCCGGCCGCGATGATTTATGCGGACGGCGAAACGATGGAGTCGACCTGTCAGGAGTGCCACGGCTTATGAAGGCCTTCCTGCGGATCGTCTGTCTTCTCGCGATGGCCTCGGCGGTGCTCGCGAAAAACGGCGCGTACAAGATGACCGCGCACGGCAGTGCCGATCGCGGTCCGCAGCGGTCGATGAAATTCGCGCGCGGCTCGTGCGTGCAATGTCACAGCGGCCACGGCAGCCACGAGCCGGGCAATCCCCGGCTGGGACTCTTTGCGCCCAATGACAATGAGCTCTGCTTCGTCTGCCACGCCAGCGCCTCGGAGGATGGCCTGTTCCCGGGACGCGGGCTCTGGATGCAGGCGACGCATGCGCTCTCGCAGCGTGTGGCCGGCGGAGGCAGTGATCCGCGACGCCCGGCGATGGCCAACGCCTGCGTGAATTGTCACGACCCGCATGGCGTCAAGGACCAGAACGGCGTCATTCCGGCGATGCTGCACGCCCGCGAGCCGGAGGTCTGTCTGGCCTGCCACGACGGCTCGCGCGGGGCGGACATTCGCAGCGAGACGCTCGCGAGCGTCGCGCACGGAACCGGTGCGCGCGGCGCACACGATCCGCACGAAGGCTCCGATGTCGGCGGACGCAATCAGACCGCGGCCAGCAATCGCCACGTCTCCTGTTCCGATTGCCACAATGTCCATCGCGCCGCGCCGGATCGCATCCCCGTCACCGCTCCCGAAGCGTCGGCGCGCCTTTCAGGCGTATCGCGCGTGCGCGTGCTCAATGGCGCGGCCGGAAGCGTGCCGGCATATGTCTTCGTCCCGGCCGGCGATCTCGAAACCGCTCAGGAATTCGAGATCTGCTTCAAGTGCCACTCGTCGTTCATCCGCCAGGCGCCACAGCAGCCGAATCTCGCGCAGCTCACCAATCCGGCCAATGCCTCGTTCCATCCGATTCAGGCGGAAGGGAAGAATCGCAACATCCATCCCGATGCGTTCGTGAGCGGCTGGGATGCACGGAGTCGCGTGTCGTGTACCGACTGTCACGGCAGCGAGAACGCGCGCGTGCGCGGGCCGCACGGATCGCGCTTCGAATTTCTGCTGAAGAAGCAGGCCACCGCTTCGACGAGCCGACAGTCGATGCAGCGCGACAACCTCTGCTTCGACTGCCATGCGTGGGCCGTCTATGGCGATGCCACGAGCGCGGCCGCGACGCTGGCCGCGAGCCGTTTCTCCGCGCACGCACTGCACGTCGACGCGCAGCGCGTTCCCTGCTACGCGTGTCATGAGACGCACGGCAGCGCGCGCAATGCCGCGCTCATCGCCACGGGCCGCGGCATGATCGTGTCGTACACGCAGACGCCGGCCGGCGGCAGCTGCAACTCCACCTGTCACGCGCAGAAGTCGTACGCGGCGAGCTACAGCCGATGAGAGAGCTCGCCCTGTTCGCCCTGTTGCTGCTCCTGGCCGCGAGCGCCGGCGCCCAGAGCGTGTCCGGCCGCGCGTTGCTGACGTTCGAACAGAATGACAGCGGCGAACAGGCCAGCACCGGCCTGCGCCAGAGCTACGACCTCGGTCTCCAGGGCTATCTCACCAACACCTCGCTCGTGCGCCTCTTCTTTCATGGCGACGATTTCCGCGGCACGACCGAAGTCGGCGCGAGCACGCGAGACTCCGGCGTACGCGTCCTGCAGCCGAGCGGCGAGCTGGCCGTCAATGCCGACACGTTCCGCATGCAATTACGCGGCGATTTCTACGACACGGCCTACGACAACGACGGCTTCTCCGCGAAATCGACGCTCGAACGTTCGCTGGCCATGCTGATGTGGCAGCCGGTCACGTCGACGATGCTGGCCGTCAATGCGCAGCGCAACGTCACGCGCGACGAGCTGAGCGATCTCGACGTCCTCGACGAAATCGCGAATGGCTCCGCGTCGTATTCATGGCGCGGTCTGCAGCTCAATGGTTCGGAGCGCTTTACGCACTCGACCGAAGGGTCGATCGACCGGCAGACGCTCTCGCATCAGGCCTCGTTCGAATACGGCGCGACGCAACTCGATGGGAAGCTCAGCGTCGCCGCGAACGGTCTGGCCAGCTTCACGAACATCGACGAAACGCCGCTCGACCGAAACGCCTCGTCGGTACCGATTCCGGTGGCCATCAGCCGCGCCTTGTACGGAGTCGACGACACGCCGCTCGACAATCGCGATCATCCGCTGTCGCCCTACCCGATGCTCATCGACGGCGGCTTGTCGACCAGCGCCGGCGTCTCGCTGAGCCCGACCTCGCCGTCCTTTCAGAATCTCGCCCTCGACCTCGGGCGCATCGAGCGGCTCGACGAAATCCGCGTCGTCGTGCGCGACCGCTCCGGCAATCCGCTGCGCAACGGCGGCGGGCCGGTGTCGTGGGACGCATACGTCAGCGACGACGGCCTGCAGTGGACGCTGTTGCCGCTCTCGCAGACGAATTTCAATCGCAGTTTCTCGCGCTACGAGATCACCTTCGATCAGCTGTTCTCGCGCTGGTTCAAAGTGGTGAGCTTCGGCGTCAATGCGGACGAGACGCTGGTGACGGAAGTGCAGGGCGTCTATCACGCGGTGGTCGAGCCAGGCGAGGCCCGGAATGGCGCGGACACGCTTTACACCGGCGGCGCGACCGTGGTCGTGAAGCCGGTGAAACGGCTGACCGTCACGTACAACGGCAATTACAACGCGCTGCGTCACGAAGAAGACGCGTTGCAGCCTTCCGATTCGAAATACATCGAGCATCTCGGCTCGGTCGAATTGCAGCTGCTGCGCATGCTCCTCGTGCGGGGCGAATACGCGCGGCGCGACACGTCCACCACCATCCGCGGTGGACGCGATGACGACTCGACGTCCTACACGGGCATCGTCGAATTCGCGCCGACGCGGCAATTGCGCGTCATCGGCGAAGTGGGACGGCAGAATCTCCTCTTCGACGCGCAGGCGCTGTCGCTCGACACGCGTGCGATTCGTCTCGATGCGGCCATTCTGCGGTCGCTGACGCTCCTGCTCACGGTCGGACAACAGACGCAGACCTTCGACGCCGATGGCCGCAAATCGGTTCGCGATTACATCGACCTGACCAGCAACGCGCGGCTCACCACCACGCTGCGGCTCCTGCTGCTCGCGTCATTACAGAACGTCAGCAGCAATGAGCTCGATCCGGCCGTGCAACTCCTCGGCGCGCGCCACGACAATCGCGCTTCCGCCGAATTCGTCTGGCAGCCGGGCCGGCCGCTCACTCTCGGCGCGCGCGTCGGCTGGGTCAGCGGCGCGGAGCTCTCCGGTTTCACCCATCGTCTCCGCCTCGAGTGGTACCCGTTCGCGGCCGGGACGCTCATGCTCGGCGGCTCGTTCGATCAGGACATCGATCCGGTGCTCGACCGCCGTTCCACGCGCGCGACTCTCACGCCCCGCTGGCTCATCAACTCGTGGGCCGCGCTCGATCTCAATTACACGATGGTGACGCTGACCGCGGGTGATGCCACCCGCCGGCAGCGAAGCCTCTACGCGACGCTGACTCTCACTCGATGACCGCAATGACAAGGATTCGACCGTCATGATCCCTCGCCCGTTCGCCCGTTTCTTTTCCCTCGCACTCGGCTGCGTGATGCTGCTCGCGTTCACGAGCGGTTGCCGCTCCGCCGCACAGACCGCGTTTCTCCACGAGAACGCCGACCTCGGCGCGATTCAGAAAGTGGCCGTGCTGCCGTTCGAGAACATGAGCAGCGAACGCACCGCGGGCGACAAGGTGCAGAAGATCTTCTATCTCGAACTGCTCTCGCTGCGCGTCTTCGATGTGGCGGAGCCGGGCGCCGCGGCGCGCGCGGTGCGTCCGCCGGACGTGCCGAACCTCACCCCCGCGGACTTTCAGCGCATCGGCAAAGAGCTCGGCGTCGATGCCGTCTTCACCGGCGCGGTCGTCGATTTCGCGGAGACGCGCTCCGGCGCCACGCCGACGCCGGAGGTGACGGTGCAACTGCGGCTCGTCGAATGCGGCACCGGCTCCACGATCTGGTCCACCGGACAGACGCGCAGCGGCGCGACCGTGGCCACGCGGCTCTTCGGCGTCAGCGGCGACTCGCTCACCGAAGCAGCGCGCGGCATCGTGCGCAGCGAACTGAGGACGCTGCTCAAGTAGAGAACGCAGATGAACGCACGCACGCTTCTCGTCTTCGTCGTCTGCCTGCTGATTGCGGGAGCGACGTTCGCTGCCGGCCAGAGCCGGCCGGCCACGACGATCGTGTTGCTGCCGGTCGAGAACCTCACCGGCGCGACCGACGGAGAACGCGAGGCGATGACGTTGCTGGCGCATGCGCTCGAGCAGAAGGGCTGGAGCGTGGCGCAGGGGAATGATGTGGCGGCGATTCTCGAGAAAGAACGCGCGCGGTATCTCGACTCGCTCGATGAACGCACGCGGCTCGCACTCGTCGAGAACCTGCGCGCGGCGGCGGTGTTGTCGGCGGTGCTCTACACGTATCGCGATGGGCGCGGGCCGGTGGTGGCGCTGTCGGCGCGCATGGTGCGCGCGGACGGCACGCTGGCCTGGGGCGACGTCGCCGGATTCGGTGGCGACGACATCCCGCGCGTGCTCGGCTTCGGACCGGAGCCGGATGCGGCACTGCTGCTCGCACGCGCGATCCGCAAACTGATGCTCACCTTTCCGGCGCCCGCGTCGGAAGCGGCGAGCGGACGGACGCGCGCAAAACCGTTCTTTCTCGGCGAGCCGATGTCGTATCGCGCCGCCGACGTCGATCCGGCGCGGCCGCACCGCGTCTGCATTCTGCCGTTCGACAACCTCACCACCACGTTGCCGGCGTCGCGCATCGTGGCCGATGTGCTGGCGGTGCGGCTCGGCGCGTCGGCGACGTTCGAGGTCGTCGAACCGGCCACGCTGCGCGCGGCCGCGGCGAAGGCGGGCATCACGACGTTCCGCCAGATCACGAACGAACATCTGCGCCGGCTCGCCCCGGCGGTCGGAACGACGCTTTTCGTGAAGGGAACGATCTTCGACTTCGTCGATCCGTCCGGACGGACGGGCGGCGATCCGGAAGTGCAACTGGAGCTCACGCTGCTCGATGCGGAGCACGAGCGCGTGCTCTGGAGCGCGCAGCACGCGCGCAAGGGGAGCGAGTACACCGGCCTGCTGCTGCTCGGCGCGGTCTCGAGCGCGGTCTCGCTCACCGATCGTGTCATCGCCGAAATGATCGAGGCCGGAACGCGGCCCGCGGCCCGAGGAGAAGCGGCCGTGACCGCGAATGGAGCGCGCAGAACGCCGGAGAAGCATTCGGCATTGCGCGGCAGAGGACAGCAACCATGAAGATGAGATACGTAACTTTTTTCGCCGCCGCGCTTCTGTCTGCGCTGACGCTGGCGCGGCCGGCGCACGCCGATGCGACGACCCCCGCGCCCGCGGCACCGAATCCGGAGCTCGTGCTCGCCACCGTCAACGGCGAAGCGATCACCGCGAAGGATCTGCTGAAGATGTTCACCGAGCGGCACAGCGGACACGCCGCGTTTCTCGGCGGCGATTCCGAAGCGCGCTCGTTCCTGAACATCGCCATCGATGAGCGGCTGCTCACGCAGGAGGCGTACAACCTCCGTCTCGACGAAGAGAAATCGGTCGCCGACGTCGTTCGCGAGTTCACCGAAACGACGGTGAGCAACGCGCTCGTCAAAGCGGAGATCGTCGATCGGGCGAAGCCGACGCCGGAGCAGCTCGAAGCGACGCGGCAGGGGCTGACGTTCGTGATGCAGGTGCGCCAGGTGGCCGTGGCCACGCGCGGCGAAGCGGAAGACATTCGCGCGGCGGTGCTGCAGGGGGCGGACATCGAAGCGATCGCGCGCGGCTGTTCGGGCGCGCGCTCCGCGCGCAACGGCGGCAACGCCATGGTCACGTGGGGCCAGTTCGCGCCGGAGTGGGAAGCGATCGTCTTCGCGCTCGAGCCGGGCGAGCTCTCGCCGGTGATCGAAACGCTCGACGGCTTCGAAGTGGTGCTGGTGGTCAGCAAGGTCGAGGTGCCGGCTCCGGAGATGAAGCAGGTCTCCGAACAGCTGCAGGCCACGCTGCTCAAACGCAACACGGCCGCGCGCGAGAAGGCATTCGGCGACGAGCTCTGGTCACGCCATCACGCGCAATTCGCGGACGTCGATCTCTCTCCGGCCGCGCTGCTGCGCGCCTGGAACGCGAAGACCGATCTCGTGCTGGCGACGTGGGACGGCGGCGGCGCGCTGACGCTCGCCGAAACGTTCGGGCCGGGGGAGCTGCAGCAGATTCTCTCGCTCCCGCCGCAGCGCGCGAAGAACGAGATCGAGAAGCGCATTCGCGCGACCGTGAACTCGCCGCTGACCGTGCTCGAAGCGACCGCCCGCAAGGTCGACGAACAGCCGGAGATCGCGGCGCGCATCGACGAGTATCGCGAGTACGTGATGAAGAACCTGCTCTATCGCGATCACATCTTTCAGACCATCGATGTGAAAGAGGACGCGCTGCAGGCGTTTTATGACGCGCACCGGGAGCAGTTGCTGGAGCCGCCGAAATATCGCGTCGCGCAGATCATGGTGGCGACGGAGAAGGAGGCGCTGGCGATCGAGAAGAAACTCGCGGGCGGCGCCGACTTCGGCGAGCTCGCGGCGAAGGAATCGCGCGACCCGGTCTCCGCCAGTCAGGGCGGCGATCTCGGCTGGGTCACGGCCGATCAGGTCCCGCCGGCGTTTCATGAGATCGTGACGCTGAAGCCGGGACAGGTGTCGAAGCCGGTGCTGGCGAAGAGCGGCGCGTGGCACGTCATCAAGCTCGTGGAGATCAAGGACAAGCACCTGCCGCCGCTCGACGAGATTCGCGAGCAGGTGCGGGCGAAGGCCATCGAAGAAGCGAAACGCGAGGTGCGCGCGAGCTGGATCGCGAAGCTGCGCGCGGCCTCGGATGTCGTCGTGTCGGACAAGGGAATCGAACAATTCGTCGCGGATCACGCGTCGGACGGCAATCAGCCGCCGCCGCAACACGCATTGCAGTAGCAGTCGATCGAGAAAGGTGAGGACCCCATGAAACAGATCCTGGTAACGCTGATGATCGGAACGCTCGCCGCCGCCTGCGCGAAGCAGGAGACGGCGCAGAATCCTGCCGCGCCCGCAACCGCGGCATCGCAACCGGCGACCGCCGTCGCCGCGTCGAATGCCGCCCCGCCGGCCGTGGCCAATGAGAGCGCCGCTCCCGCGCCGGCCGCCGCGAAGCTCGCCGGCACCATCGTCGAGACGATGGACTCCGGCGGCTACACGTACATGAAGCTCAAGACCGCGCAGGGCGAGCAGTGGGTGGCTACGCCGCAGGCGCAGGTGAAAAAGGGACAGCTCGTCAGCGTCGTCTCGCAGATGACGGCCGAGAAGTTCCAGTCGTCGACCCTGAAGCGGACGTTCGATCGCATCGTCTTCGGAACGCTCGAAGCTCCGGGCGCACCGGCGGCGCAGCCCGCGCAGACCGCGGCGGCGACGTCTCCGAACATGCCTCCAACCATGCCGCCGAACATGGCCAGCGCGATGGGCTCGCCCGCCGATCACATGAAGGCGCGCGCCGACATCGGCGACGTCAAAGTGCCGAAGGCCGAGGGAGGGAAGACGGTCGCGGAAGTGTGGGCGGGACGCGCTGCGCTCGCGGAGAAGGAAGTAGTCGTGCGCGGCAAAGTCGTGAAGTTCCTCGGCGGCATCATGGGCACGAACTTCCTGCATGTGCGCGACGGCTCAGGCTCCGAAGCGAACGGCGATCACGATCTGACCGTGACCACGAGCGAGATGGCCTCGGTCGGTGACGTCGTGACGATCCGCGGCGTCGTCCACGTCGACAAAGATTTCGGCGCCGGCTACCGCTACCCCGTCATCGTAGAAAAAGCCTCCATCCAAAAGTAGGCAAGAAAGAACGAAGCACGAACGTAGCGCCGGCTTCCAGCCGGCCGGGCCGCCGGCATCCTGCCGGCGCTCCCGGGGCGGGCGGGCTGGAAGCCCGCCATCCGGCCCGCTGGAAGCCGGCGCTACGAACGGCGCTACGCGCGGTTGCAGGAATCTCGGTCCTCCGATCCTGTGTTCGGCGTGGGGAAAGTGGGGAGATGGTGCGTGCTACCATGCCCCGTCGCGCCGGGGGTTCGTCCCTCCCGTCGCGGGTTTGCATTCGATCCCAAGTCTCTGGAAAAACCTGAATGAAGCGACTGTTCCCGGCATTCGTGCTCCTGTTTCTCGCCGCGCCGCTGCTCCGCGCGGAGGCGCGCCCCTGTGGCGCCAAAGCCATCGACTCCCTGATGCCGTCGCTCCTGCGGCAGGCGCCGGGTCTGAAGGCGAATGTGCTCCGGCTCGCGCTCAACGCCACCGGCTGCGCCGCCGAAAAGGGACTGGTCAAGCGCCGCGATCTCATCACCGTCATCGACTACTCGCTTCCTTCCACACAACCCCGCCTCTTCGTCTTCGATCTCGCCGCAAAGAAACTGCTGTTCCGCGAGCTTGTCGCGCACGGCAAGAACAGCGGCGGCAATCTCGCGAACTTTTTCTCCAACAGCCCGGGCAGTCTGGCCACGAGCATCGGCCTGTTCGTCACGGCCGATACGTACAACGGCTCGAACGGCTACTCGCTGCGCCTCAAAGGTCTCGAGGAAGGCATCAACGACATGGCCATGGATCGCGCCATCGTGATGCATGGGGCCCCATACGTTTCGCGCGCCGCGATCCGCGCCCTCGGCCGTCTTGGCCGCAGCTGGGGATGCCCGGCCGTCCGCAGCGAAGTGGCGCGCAAGATCATCGACACCGTGCGCGGCGGCAGCCCGGTCTTCGCCTATTACCCCGACAAAGACTGGCTTTCTTCTTCGACCTTCGTCCGCTAGCCGCATTGCTCCACAATTCACGTCCATGAAACGAATCCTCGGTGTCTCGCTCGCTCTCGCTTTGCTCGCGGTGGTCCCGTCGGCCGAGGCGCAGAAACAGCGGGCCGTGCGCGTGCCGGCGCCGCAGTGCTCGTTCTCGCTCTCGTTCGGATTCGCCGATCCGATCCCGGACGCCGGACTCGCCGGCGGATTCATCACGCTCACCCCGTCCGCATCCGGCTGCACCTCGTGGAGCGCGTACTCGCCGGTGGACTGGATCTCGTTCGCCACGCAGAGCACGACCCAGGCGGTCATGGTCGTCACCGCGAATCCGTCGACCGGCGCGCGCAGCGCCAGCGTGCGCGTCGCCGGCAATGACTTCACCGTCACACAGCAGGGGAAAGTCGAGCCGCCGCTCATCGAAACCGGCATCGTAAAGAACGGCACGTTCGATCTCGATCTCGCGAACTGGGGCTGGCAGGATCGCTTCCCGAATGGCGTCGGCACGTCCAACTGGTCGAACGTGGATGCAAATGGCAACTCGCTTTCAGGATCCCTGCTCCTCACGAGTGTGCCAGGGTCCGTCCCCGGCATTCAGCGGCTTCAGTGCGTACAAGTGACGCCGGCCACTGGCTACACTTTTAGTTTCGCATACCGCATGAGCGCCACCTTGCCCACGGCAGGGCTCTCAGCGGTGTCGATCTTCGAACTTGAAAGTGACGACTGTTCAGGCCCGTATTCCCTCAGCGAAACCGGTACGTACTATCCGAATGGCACAAACGATTGGCGACGCAGCACGTTTTCAAAGCCATTTCGATTTGGCTCAAGAAGCGCACTGATCGTGTTTGCGTCGAAAACGCAGACATCCGCACCGTTTGATTTGTACGTCGACGACGTGATCATGAAGCAGTAGTGGCGGCGTCAACGAAACGAGCCGCACGCTTTCGCATGCGGCTCGCATCGCAAATCAAAAAAGCTCAGAAGCGAATCAACGCGGTCAGGCGATAGCTGCGTGGAGCCTGATACGACGCGCGCTGCGTGGCGGCGCCGTAGCGGGCGCGCAACGTTTCACAGCCGGACGTCGTGTCGTCGCACCAGTTCTGATTGTTGACGGCCACCTGATTCTGCGAGTTCGTCACGTTGAAGATCTCGCCCTTGAACCCGATCTCGGTGCCGAAGACGGGGAACGTCACCTCGGACGAGAGGTCGACCTGATAGAAGTCCCCGAGGCGATCGGCGCCGCGGCCTTCGTAGTAGTACGTGAGCGTTTCGGTGCTCAGGCTGCCGTCCGGGAAGAGCGCGCGAACGGTGGTCTGCTTCGCATACGCGGTGCCGGAGAGATACTGCCCGCCGACGCCGACCGTGAGATTCGCGGGACCGATGTGACGGCCATACGTGCCGAGCAGGTTGAACGCATGCGGACGGTCATACACCGCCTTGCCGTCGATCGTCGCATTCACTGCATCGCAGGAGATCAGACCGTTGTCGCCGACCGTGCGATCGGTACTGAAGCACATGCCGCCGGGGAAGTCGTTCAGCGTCGTGGCCGTCGTGGAGAAATGATTGCCGGTGGTGCGTGAGTACGTGTAGTTCGCGAGCGCGCTCCAGTTGTTGGCGAAGCGCTTCTCGAACGCGAGCTGCACGCCGCGATAGGCGCGCTTCGCTTCGTCGAGATTCTCATAGTGCGTCAGCGTGTTGCCTTCGTCGTCGAAACGATAGAAATCGTCGATGAGGTTGTCCCACTCGCGCCAGATGCCGCGCACGCTGACGCCCATGTTCGGGCCGAACTGCTGCTGGAAGCCGAGCGTCAGTTCGTCCATGCTCGTCGGCGAGAGACCGCGGTCGGAGGTGGTGTTGTTCGCGGTGCGCACTTCGCGCACGAACTCGTACGTGCCGGTGGCCGGATTGAATTCGTACTCGTCGTAGTCGGCGCGCGCGGCGTTCTGGGCCTGATTGTCGATGAAGCCCTGAATGACGAAATCGTAGAAGCGGCCCGCCGAGAACGTGAGCAGCTGACGGCCGTTGCCCGCGAGATCGAACGTCGCCGCGACACGCGGCGCGAGCGAGGTGGTATCGAGAATGGTCGTGCCGACGTCGTTCTTGCCGTTCTGCTGTTCCGCGCGCAGACCGGCCTCGATGTTCAGGCGCTGTCCGATCGAGAACTTGTCGCGCACGTAGAGCGCATTGATGTCGCCCTTCGAGGTGAGCGGTCCCGGATCGATGTAGTCGAGGCGCGCCACCGGCGTGAACGTGCCGCCGTCGGCGTTGTAGTTGAGCACGTAGTAGATGCGGTTGTTGGTGACGCTGAGATACGCCGTCGATTCGATCGACTCGAGGTCGAGGCCGACCTTCAGGTCATGGGCCGTGCTGCCGATGTTCGTGAAGTACGACACGGCGCCGGCGAGCTGACGGCGCGGACGGGTCGTGCCGTTGTTTTCGCCGAAGTAGAAGCCGTTGTAATAGCGACTGGTCGTGAGATCGAAGATCGCCGAACCGTTGTCGAACGCGCCGGTCGCATACGGCACGACGCTGATCTCGCTCTGCGATTTTGCATAGAGCGCTTCGACCGAGAGATTGTTGCCGAGCACGCCCGCGTACTGCGCGGTGTAATTGCTGCCCGTCTGGTCCTGACGCGTCACCGACGGCAGATCGGCGCCGCCGCTGGCGTACACGCGCACGCCGCCGAGAATCGGGTCTTCCGCGTACTTGGCCCAGAGGTTGTGCGACGGCGTGAGCTGGAACGTGGCCCGGTAGTTCTGCAGCGTGATGTCGGTGTTCTGCGAATACTCCTCGTTCGTCACCGCGGTGTTGGTGCGCGAGCCGAGCGGTTTGAACTTCTCGTACGCGCCGAAGAACCAGGCGCGATCGCGCACGATCGGTCCGCCGAGCGTGCCGCTGTAGCGCACGTTGTCGTGATCGACTTTCTCGCGCGCCAGCGAAGCGCCGGTGATGGTGTTGCGGGTCTTGTTCTGCGCGTCCCACGCGTCATTCGTGCCGATGATCTTCAGCGAGCCTTCGAAGTCGTTGGTGCCCGACTTCGTGATCACGTTGACCACCGCCCCGGTCGACCGGCCGTATTCGGCGGAGATACCGCTCGTATAAACGTTGACTTCCTGAATCGCTTCGAAGTTCAGGTTCGCCGAGAACGTGCCGGTGGTCGGATCGGTCGTGTCGACGCCGTCGAAGATGTATTGATTCGACGAGCTGATCGCGCCGTTCGCGTTCGCATTGCCGTCGCCATCGACGTCGAGCACACCCGGCGCGTACGTGGTGATGGTCTGATAGCTGCGGCCGATCGGCGCTTTCTCGAACTCCTGCGTGGAGAGTCGGGTCGTCTGTGTGACGCGCGTCGGATCGACCACCGGCGACTCGGCGGTGACGGTGATCGATTCGGTCGATGCCGCGAGGCCGAGGGAAAGCGGAAGCTCCGAGGTCTTCTCCGCTTCGACGAGGATGTTCGATTGCGTGGTGCTCTCGAATCCATCCAGCGTCGCTTCCACGGTGTAGCGTCCGAGAGGCAGCGCCGCAAAGCGGTATTTCCCCTGCGCATCCGTCACCTCGGTGCGCGTCGTGTTGCGCGCCTGATTCGTAACCGTGACGGTTACACCTGGCAATGCGCCCCCGGTCTGGTCGGTCGCCGTTCCCGCGATCGTTCCGGTCTGGAATCCCTGCGCGAGCACGATGACCGGCAGCAGCGCGATCAGTGTGAAGTACAGCAGTCTGCGAATGGCCCTCATGTGTGTCTCCTTTCCATCGAATGTCCGTGGGCCACTGCTGCGCGATGCGTGCGTCGACGCGCGAAGAGGTGACGGTGAGCGCGCTCAACGACTTAGCGATGTTCATCGAGCCGTGACGTTCGGCGCATTGAAGAAGCGCACGTGAATCATTGAATTCATGCGCAGAAAGTGCGCAGCACGCGCACTCGGTGACACGCCATCACGCGCGCGTCAACGTTCGTTCGTCGTCGCGCAACCGTTTCGCGACCGGATGCGCGATTCGTCCGCGCGACGTGACGCGTTCGCCACGTCGTTACTCGTTGCGTAACGTTTCGCGCAGCGCGTCGCGCAACAGGATCTGCTCCTGCGCTTCGCGCATGCTCGCGTGGATCGTGATGCCGCCGGGGCTGCGCTTCAGCATCCGCCCCGCTTCCTCTCGCACCTCGACCGGGAACCAGACCGGGGGCAGATCGGAGCCGACGGTGATGTCGCCCGCATAGCGATCGCGTCGAATGATGTCGAGCAGCGGGAGCGCAATCGCGAAGAGATCGAGCGCCGGCCTGTAGCGATCGAGACCGGCGGACGCGAAGCCGTGACCTCCGCGACCCTCGACGGCGAAGTAGCCCCACGAGGTGACATCGCCACTCTTCTGCTTCCGCGCGAACGAACGGATCGTTTCCTCATTGCTGCCGTTCGCGAGCGCGGCCGCGGCGTTGAACAGCTCCGGCACGTTCGCGCCGATGCGAAAGGCCGCGTAGTGCACGACCCCGAGCGTCATCGGAACGTCCCGATAGTCGATGCGCTCCGCATCGGTCATCGCCACCGCGGCGAGCGCGCGCCGGATCGATGCGTCGTCCTGCTCGCGCATTGCGAACACGGAGGCGCGTCGCGCGAACTGCAGCAGCGCGTACATCTCGTCACCGTGGATCGCATCGCGCAACGCCTCGTGCTCATCGGGCGTCGCGTTCGTGAATCGTTCGCAGAGCGCGCCGATGCGGCGATCCGCGTCGTTGCTCACGGGATCGATCAGCGACTGTTCATCGGGCCCGTAGTCGAGACCCTGCATCGGCGACGGGACGTCCCCGATGCGTTCGCGATGTTCGTCGTCGCGCGCCTGGCCGTGAGCCATCTCCCGCCCGAGGACGAGTGCACCGCGCGATCGCATTCGTCCTACGGCAATGGCGATGACGAGAACGACGACCAGCCAGTACGACATCGGCTGAGTTTAGTCGTATTGCGACTACTGGATGGGATTCAATATTTCCGAATAACTTTTCGTCACCGAATGTTAGGTCGGGCATGCACAACAACATGAAGAAGGTGGTCGCATTGGCGGCCCTGGTGGCGCTCGGCTCCGCGGCTTTTGCGAACGCGGCCGAGGCCGGCGAGACGCTGCGGTATGAATGGCGTTTGCGCGGCGCTCTCTCATGGATTGCGCGCGCGAAGTTTCCGACGTCGGGCACGGGAGTGCTGCAGACCCAGCCGCGCGCCGGTGCAGTCGAAAGCCAGCTGCGCGTGAGCGCGGGCGGCCGCGACTACATCGAATATGTGTCGCGCATGGCCGAGGATGGGGAGAAGACGTTCGCCAGCACGAATGGCTACTCCCTCGGCAATCACTCCGAGCGGAAGGAAACGACGTTCGACTACGTCGCGAACGTGGCCAACGTGAAGGAGCACGAGCAGGGGAAGGTCGACTCGAAGACGAGACCGCTCGCCGCCGACGTCGCCCGCGATGCGCTGACCACGATCACGTGGCTCCGAGAAAACGCGTCGAGCGTCTCGAAGCCGATTACGACCGACATTTACTCGGACGGCAAGCCCTACCGCGTGCGCATCGAGCCGAACGGTTTCGAACAGACGTCGTGGCAGGGCAGGAACGTGCAGTCCCGAGTCTTCCGCATCACCGCCGCCCCCGGCTCTAAGAAGAAGTTCCCCGGCCTCAAAGTGTGGCTGAGCGAAGACGCCCAGCGCCTCCCGCTGCGCATGGTCTTCGATCAACCGTACGGCGCATCGCTCGATCTCCGTCTGAAGAGTTAACGCCGGCTGCCGCTGGTTGACGTACTGCCGGATGGACGACTATCGTCCTGGCCAGAGGGAATGAATGAGAGTTCTCGCAGGCTCAAGTGCTCTCTTCCTCCTGGCGAGCAGCGTGATTGCAGCGCCCGCAACCGAGCGGCGGGCGTGGGAGTGGACCGTCGAGGAGCGGATCGCGCTGCGGACGGATCCGGCCGCGAGCGCGCCAGCGCGCCACGGAAGCAGACCGTTCACGATCGCTTCACCGGCAGCACGCATCCGGAGTTGTTCCTTCCGACGGAAGTGTTCGATGAGCTCATGAAACTCTCCTTCCTGCTGAAGCCGGTGGTGAACGACTCCTTCAGGAAGGATATGGAACCGATCGTTGCCGAGTACGGTTTGCCGAAGGAATTCTGGGATCGCCTTCGAGACCTGTCGGCGATCTATATCGCCGATGCGAACCGGGCACGCGACTTTCCGGCCGTGCGGAAGCTGGCGGCGGAGAGCACGCCACGCGAACGCGAGGAATTCGACCGGGAGTTCACCAGGAATTACGAACTGTTATGCCGGAGCCGCGTGGATGCGCTTGCGAAGGCGCGGCACGAGTTCGGTGCAGAGCGGTTCGATCGGTTCCTGTATGGCGCAATCGCTCGCAACATGTTCCACACGGCGTTTGGGCCTCAGGATCCGCAAGCGTTACGACGGATGGAGGCTGGCTGCCGATGACATCCGTTCGTAGCGCAATTTTCGCAGGCGTGTTTCTGGCTGCTGGAGCGCTCCACGCAAGCAACAATCGCTTCAACGGCACGGTGTTCCTCTTCCCGATCAGCTTGCGGGCGTCTATTGCGGGCATCACCCGCTAAGACGTTGTAGTGAGTACGCCAGGACTCGCAACGGAGCGCTGCGAAACGTTCGTGGCGGAAGGAACGGGGGTTCAGGAGGAAAGCGATGAGAATCACGATAGCCGTGGCGATCCTGTTTGTTGGTGTGGCATCCGCGTTCGCCGCCGTGCCGGCGGAACGGAAGGCGTGGCAGTGGACCATCGAGCAACGTCTAGCGCTCCGAACTGATCCGGCGGCCGCAAAAGCGAGAGTGAGCGCATCACAAAGGCCACTCAAAGCAGGGACCAATCAGGCAGCGCAAGAGAACGTTGTCGACCATCACCGGCAAGACGCATCCCGAACTCTTCCTGCCACACGAGGTGTTCGACGAATTAGTCCAATTCGCCTTTCTTTCGAAGCCAAGAGTCAGCGATGCCTTCAGGAAAGCGATGATGCCGACCGTTTCCCAATACGGGCTTCCGGGTGATTTCTGGGAACGCCTGCGGAACATTTCTGCTGTCTACATCGCCGACGCGAACCGGGCCTATGATTTCCCTGTCGGTAAGAGGCCGAGGACGGAAATGTCTGCGCGGGAACAGCGTGAATTCGATCGAGAGCATGATCGCAACTATGCGTTGTTATGCCGTAGTCGCATCGAGGCACTCGCCGAGGCGCGACGGCAATTCGGCGGCGAGGTAATCGACCGATTCCTGTACGGGGCGATTGCTCCGAACATGTTCAGAACCGCGTTCGACAGCGAGAGCGCAGAAAACCTGCGACGACTCGAGGAGGGCTGCCGATGACAAACGTTGGTCGTGCCTTCCTCGTCGCCTGGATTGTGGCCAGCGCCACGTCCGTGCGCGCGAACTACATGGACGGGGTCTGTCTTTCTCTTCCCGATCGGCTCGTCGATGGAGTTTAAGTCGTTCGGCCGTGCCGAATACCTGAATGCGTTGAATGAGAGAATTCAGGCTCCGATCGCTGGTGAACACAGCGTTAGCGGTCCACAGGTGTTCACAACATCATTTGCGAAACCGTACGGCTTGTACGACGAATTCCTCGAAGGTCCCGCAGCGGCGGAAGCTTGTTACAGTACACACGTCTGGAAGCATGGGCGGTCGGCGATTTCGGTTTACACAAGCACGAAGCGAACTGGGACGGACCCGAGACGAAATGTGCGCCCACGAACAATCCGCCCGATGATCCTCCTCCACTGGAGGCGTGTGACCATTGCAGCGAGGGAGGGATGCAGAATGAGCCGTTGATTCTGGATCTTAATGGCGACGGAATCTGGAGCACGAGCAAGACTGAGAGCCCTGTGTGGTTCGATCTCGACGGGAACGGCCTGCCGGACCTCACGGGCTGGACTCATCCTGATCATGAAGAGGGATTCTTGTACGTCGATTGGAATGGCAACAGGAAGATCGATAGCGGTCGTGAGTTATTCGGCGACGCAACACTCCTGCCCGACGGCACCAGGGCATCGCATGGCTTTCAGGCTTTGGGCGCATATGACGAGCCAGAATACGGCGGCAATGCTGATGGAGAAATCACGCCGCGGGATCGGATCTGGTCACAGCTCCGGCTGTGGGTGGATCGAGATCATGATGGCCTCATGACCAGTGATGAAAACCATACGCTCGGCGACGCGGGCGTGGTCGGACTCTCACTCGACTCCGAGGTGTACGGCCCCGATCGTGACTACGGCGCCGATGCGAACGGGAATCTGCATTTCCTCCGCGGAACTTACTCCCGGCGTGATCGAGGGAGGATCACGGAACGCGCGCTGCATGAAGTGTGGTTCTCTGCCGATCTGAACTGACAAGCGACAGCTGCTGCAGATCACGGGGACGCGGGGGAACCGCGTCCCTTTCTTCTTTTCTGCCGCATCGCTGATCGCAAACCCGAACCCCAGCACCGGCGCCAACCGCACGCGCCAAAAGCGAAGCAACCAGCGCCGCCGGCCGTGCCGGCACGATTTGGGCTTGCAAAATGAATAGCCATTCATTCAGGCTTGTTGCTCTCGACTGATGGAGGCACACGTGCAGATGTTCAATACCTTCCATGGCCTGTTTCTGGAGCGCATGCCCGCGCTCTGGGCGATCGGCTCGCTTCTGGTGCTGCTGGCGATCGGATTCACCGGCGCACCGCTTTTGGTCTGGGCGCTGGCGGGCGCCGCGATTCTGATCGGCTTCGGCGCGCCGTTGTGGCTCCTCGCCACCTACGCGGCGCTCATGCTGCTCTTTCTCATCACGCCCATTCGTCGCGTGCTCGTGTCGAGCATCGTGATGAAGATCCTCGGTCCGATCATGCCGACGATCTCGGAGACCGAGCGCACCGCCATCGAGTCCGGATCTGTCTGGGCCGAGGCGGAGCTCTTCTCCGGAAAACCCGATTTCGGGAAATTGATGGCGGAGTCGTATCCATCCCTCACGAAAGAAGAGCAGGACTTCCTCAACGGACCGGTCGATGAGCTCTGCTCGGTCGTGGATGACTGGGAAGTGTGGGAGAGCCGCGATCTTCCGCAGGCCGCGTGGGACATCATCAAGCGCGAGCGCTTCCTCGGCATGATCATCCCGAAGGAATTCGGCGGTCTCGGGTTCTCCGGACTGGCGCACAGCGAAGTGATCATGAAGCTCGCCACGCGCTCCATTCCGCTCTGCATCACGGTCATGGTGCCGAACTCCCTCGGGCCGGCCGAGCTCCTGATGCATTACGGCACGGACGAACAGAAGAAACGGCTCCTGCCGCGTCTCGCGGCGGGCGACGACGTTCCGGCCTTCGCGCTGACCGAGCCGGGCGCCGGTTCCGACGCCGGTTCCATCACCTCGAGCGGCACGCTCTTCAAAGGGGAGGACGGCAAGCTCTACATCCGTCTCAACTGGAACAAGCGCTACATCACCCTCGCGGCCATCGCCACGCTTCTCGGCGTCGCCTTCAAACTCAAAGACCCCGACAACCTCCTCGGCCAGGGCGAAGACCTCGGCATCACCTGCGCGCTCGTGCCGACGAACACCGCCGGCGTCGTCATCGGCCGTCGTCACGATCCTCTCGGCACGCCGTTCTACAACTGCCCGACGCAGGGGAAAGACGTCGTCGTTTCGATCGACGCCGTCGTCGGCGGCGTGGACGGCTGCGGCAAAGGGTGGCGCATGCTCACCGAGTCGCTCGCCGCGGGGCGCGGTATCTCGCTTCCCGCGCAGAGCACCGGCGGCGCGAAGATCGGCACGCGCGTCATCAGCGCGTACGCCACCGTGCGCAAACAGTTCGGTCTGCCGATCGGCAAGTTCGAGGGGATCGAAGAGCCGATCGCGCGCATCGCCGGCTTCAACTATCTCCTCGAAGCGATGCGTCGCTACACCCTCGGCGCGATCGACAAGGGCATCAAGCCGGCGGTCGTCACCGCGATGGCGAAATACAACGCCACCGAGATCGGCCGCAAGATCATCAATGATGCGATGGACGTGGCCGGAGGTTCCGGCATCTCGCGCGGGCCGCGCAATCTCCTCGCGCACTTCTACATCGCCACGCCGATCGGGATCACCGTCGAAGGGGCGAACATTCTCACGCGCACGCTGATCATCTTCGGCCAGGGCGCGTTGCGCGCGCATCCGTACGCGCTCGCGGAAGTCGAGGCGATTGCCGCGCGCGATCTGAAGAAATTCGATCAGGCGTTCTGGGGCCACATCGGCCACATCGTGCGCAACCTCTCGCGCGCGATCGGTCTCTCGCTCACGCGCGGCCTGCTCGCCGCGAGCCCGGTCGGCGGCCCGACCGCGCGCTACTACCGCAAGCTCTCGTGGGCGTCGGCCACGTTCGCGATCATGGCGGACATCGCCATGGGCGCACTCGGCGGCTCGCTCAAACTGAAAGAGAAACTGACCGGACGTTTCGCCGACGTGCTTTCGTGGATGTACATCGGCACCGCGGTGCTGCGCCGTTACGAGGCGGAAGGGCGCCGCAAGGAAGACCTGCCGTTCGTGCACTTCACGATGAATCACGCGCTGTACGAGATTCAGAAGGCGTTCGACGGCATCTTCGGCAACCTGCCGGTGCCGGGCCTGACGTGGCTCTTCGCCGGACCGCTGCGCATCTGGTCGAATCTCAACGCGCTGGCGGGCGAGGCGAACGACAAGCACACGCACAAGATCGCGTCGCTCATTCTCGAAGACAGCGAGCAGCGTCTGCGTCACACCGAAGGCATCTACATGCCGAACAACGAGGTCGAGCACCTCGGACTGCTCGAAGAAGCGTTCCGCGTCGTCAAGCGCGCCGAAGGCATCGACAGGAAAGTGCGTGCCGCGGTGAAGGCGAAGACGCTGCCGAAAGCGAAAGGGGCGGCCTTGTACGCATCCGCGCTCGAGAAAGGCCTCATCACCGCCGACGAGCATGCCGTGCTCGCGCGTGCGGAATCGCTGCGCAACGTCGCCATCCAGGTCGACGATTTCTCGCAGGAAGAGTATCTCGCGCGCAATGCGCCGGGCGTGCTCCGCGACGTGCACAAGCCACGCGAAGTCAGCGTGGCCTGATCACCGAAAGACGGCGGGCGCTCAGCCCGCCGTTCTTTTTTCCGCGAATCGCTCCCCTACATGACCCAGGCGGACGTCTCGTCGAACGAGAGCAGCCGGAGCTCATGCGTGAACGCCTCGATGGCAGTGGAGACGTCGTGGAGCGCACTTGCGCAGCGGTAGCAGAGACCTTCTTCAGCGAGGGAGTCGAGTGCCGTCGAACACGAGGGGCACTCCTCCAGACGGAAAGAGTCGAGATCGAACATTTCGCCATTACAGGAGAGTGGCGAAACGGGCAAATCCCTACCCATCGGAGACCGTGACATCGCGAATGGCCGCGTGCAGGGCCGGCAGTTCAAACGGCTTCATCAGGAACGTGACGTGCCGCTGCTGCAGAAACGCGTCGAGCGTCGCGGCATCGCCATGACCGGAGGCGAAGACGACCGGCAGCTCCGGCCAGCGCGCGGCGAGCCCGCGATAGACCTCGCTGCCGTCCATGTCCGGGAGGCCGAGATCGAGAATCACGAGCTCCGGCTGCACCCGTTCCACCGCCCCTTCCGCGCGCGCGCCGGTGCGAACGACCTCGACCGAATGTCCGTCGAGCGTGAGCAGGAGCGACAACGCGTCCGCCACCGCCTCGTCGTCTTCGACGAGCAGAATGCGCAGCGCGCGTTGCGGCATCTCGGAGGAAAGCGGCGCCTCGATCGGCGATTCCGGTTTCCGAGAGAGCGGCACGAACAGATGAAACGTCGTGCCGGCACCGGGAGCGGAGTCGACAAAGATCAACCCGCCGTGCTCCTCGAGAATCTGATGCGCGACGGCGAGCCCGATCCCTGTGCCGTGTTCCTTCGTGGTGAAGAGCGGCTCGAAGATGCGCCGGCGCGTCGCATCATCCATTCCGCGGCCGTCGTCTTTCACTTCGAAATGTACGTACTGCTCGATGTTCGCCACCGCGCCGCCGCGGATTTCGGTGAACGCTTTCTCGCGGCGCGCGCGGATGCAGAACATGCCGCCGCGCGGCAGCGCATCGCGGGCGTTCGCCGCGAGGTTCACGAACACCTGTTGCAGTTGATGCGCATCGGCCTGCATGTGCAGCGGCTCGGACGGCAACTCGATGAGCAGCTGCTGATGCTCGAAGATCGGCTTCAACTGCTCGCCGAGGTCGCGCAGGTAGTCGGCGACCGACACCGACTCCGTCGTCGCCTGGCCGCGCCGCGTGAACCGCAGGATCTCTTCGGTGATCCGTTTGCCGCGCCCGATCGCATTGCGCATCACCGTGGCGATGCTCTTCGTCCGCTCGTCGGGCATGCGGCGCTCGAGGATCTCGACCATCGGCAGGATGGCCATGAGCACGTTGTTGAATTCGTGTGCGATCGTCGCCGCGATGCGCCCGAGGCCGGCCACGCGCTCCGCCGTTTCGAGTTGACGCTCCAGCGACTTTCGCCGCGACACGTCGCGGAACGACGTCACCACGCCCGTGACCTTGCCGTCGTCGACGATCGGCGAGACCGACATCTCCACCGGGAACGACTCGCCGTTGCTTCGCCAGAACGTGTCTTCGGTGAAGATCGGCTCGCGCGTCGTGATGACGTTCTTCACGATGCATTCTTCGGCGGGATACGGAGTTCCGTCGGGCCGGCGCGCATGCGTCATCGCATGCAGCGATCGCCCGATCAGCTCGGACGGCGGATAGCCGAACATCCGCGACGCCGCGGCGTTGATGAGCGTGCAGCGTCCTTCCGTGTCCGCGGCGCAGATTCCTTCGTACGTCGATTCGAGCAGCAGGCGCAGACTCCGCGCGAGCTCTTCGCGCTGCTGCTCCGCGATCATCTGGTCCGTCAGATCGGTGACGTACGCCTCGATCATTTCGATGTGCCCGTTCGCTCCGCGGGCCGCGGACATGTTCACGAAGGCCCAGAGAATGCCGCCGTCGGCGCGACGCAGCCGCAGTTCGCGACGCACGCTGGTCGCACCGCCGAGCAGCTCGGCGAGGATCGCGTCGCGCACCTCGGGATCGACGTAGAGGTCGCGCGCGTTGAAGGTGCGCAGCGCGTCCCGGTCGGGTAAGCCGAGCATCTCCGCGGCGCGCGGATTGACGGTCAGAAATTCGCCGGAGAGCGTGGTCTGGACGATGCCGATCGTGGCGCGCTCGAACAGCTCGCGGTAACGCTCCTGCGAAGCGCGCAGCGCGTCTGTCGCGGCGCGCTGTTCGGTGACGTCGCGATTTGCGGTGAGCACGGCCATGCGGCCGTGAAACGGAATGAGCGCCGCGCGGATGTCGATGTCGATCGGCCGTCCGTCGGCGCGTTTCTGCGTCGAAGAGAAGGCCACGGTTCCGCCGTGCGTGAAGAGCTCCGTGATCTGTCGGCGTCCCCCTGCGACTTCGGTGCTGAAGTCGTACAGCGAACGTCCGACCAGTTCGCCCGGCGCAACCCCGTACAGCTCGTGTGCGCGCGGATTCGCCTCGAGCACGATCTCGGTGGAAGGGTCGAAGACGAGCACCGCGTCATGCGAGTTTTCGAACAGCAGCTGGTAGTGCTCGTCGGAGTCGACGCGCCGGACCGGCACGACGATCATCGGCACGCCTGCCTTCGCGCAGATCGCGGCGGCGACTTCGCTGTCCTCGGGCAGCGCGTACACGACGAGGTCGTAGCGCGTCTGCTGCAGCGTCACGCCGAGGAGGTGGGAGCCGGCCAGCACGTCAACCGTGGTGGTCCCGGTCACCGCCGTCAGCAGCGACGGCGATGCCTCACCAACGGCGAGTACCTTGATAGAAATGATGGCCCCCGAAGTGCGCAACAGTGTAGCCGCAATGGTGGAAATCGGCGGTCACAAAAATTCCACATCGCGGACAATGAGCGGTATGAGCACGAAGACGGTGATCCTGCGCGCGCATGGTTCGTTTCGCACCGAAGTGGAGGCGGGTCCGCATCAGTTCGTCATGGACGAGCCCGCCGATGTCGGCGGCGCCGGTGAAGGTCCGACGCCCTACGACATGCTCGCGTCAGCCCTCGGCGGCTGCACGGCCATGACCCTGAACTTCTACGCGAAACGCGAGAAGCTGCCGCTCGAAGGACTCGAAGTGCACGTCTCGCACGATCGCCAGCATGTGCGCGACTGCGCCGACTGCACTTCGAAGGAGGGATACATCCACCGCTTCAACGTCGCCATCAAACTCGAAGGGCCGCTCAGCGAAGAACAGCGGCAGAAGCTCCTGCTCATCGCCGGGCGTTGTCCGGTGGCGAAGATCCTTCAACACGAAATCAAAATCGACGAGATGCTGGTCGCTGCCGGCGTCGAGGCGTAGCGTCGAGCACGCCTCAAGACGCGCGCAACGGAATCAATGCGCCGGAGAGGTTCGACGCCTCGTCCGACAAGAGGTACTCCACCGCCGAGGCGACGCGATCGAGCGGCACCCGCTTCGCGTTCGGCATCGCTTCGCGCGACGCCTTGGTGTCGAGCGTGGCCGGCACCAGGGCATTGGCGGTGATCTTCGTGTCGAGAAGCTCCTTCGCCGTCAATTCGATCAGCGCATTGAGGGCCGTCTTCGAGATCGTGTACGCCGCGGCGGAGGCCATCTTCGTGATGGTCGCCTCGGAACTGATCGCGACGATGCGCCCCGGCTCGTTGCGATTCATGACGGCCAGCGTTTCGCGAATCATCAGGAACGCGCCGGTGAGATTCAGTGCGAGCTGCTTCTGCCAGGTGTCGAGCGAGGTCTCGCGCACGCTGCCGCCCGCGTAGCCGCCGGCCATGTGCACGAGCGCGTAAGGCGCGCCGAATCGCTGCGCCGCCTGCGCCACCGCATCGACGACGCTCGCCTCGTGATTGAGATCGACCTGCAGAACGTTCTCGCCGTCCGCATGTCGCGCGAGCAGCACGCAGCGATATGTCCGCGAGAGGCGTGCGACGACATCCGGTCCGAGGCCGCCGGTGCCGCCGGTGATGATCACGGTTTTCATGGTGCTGCTCCTTTCGGCGACGAGCATCGCATGAGCAGCGCACTCACTCGGCAAGAATCTTCGGCCAGTTCCGGTCGGCCTTTTTGACGTGGCCCGGGATGTCTGTCAGCCACTCCTTCTGTACGTCTTTGTTGTAATTGAGATAGAGCTTGCCGTCGACGATGTGCCACGCCTCGGGATCGATGCCGACGGCATATCCGCGACTCACGCCGAACGCACAATAGCCGCCGTATTGCGGGGCGTATTGCCGCGGATTCTTCGCGAACGCGTCGCGATGGGCCGCGCTCGCGAAGCGCCAGCTCGCCCCCTGCCATTCCATCTGGAAGGACCCCGCTCCCTCGATGGCCTTGCCGTCCGTGAAATAAGCGACGACGTCATACCCTTCGATGGCGACTTTCGTGTCCTTGTTCTTGTTGATCGGATCGGTCGCGAAGAGCGGCAGCGTGAGGAAGGCGAGCAGCAGGGCGGCGAGGGTGCGTTTCATGACCACGTCAGATGCCGCCGGCCGCGTTCCGGTTTCAGAAAAACGCGCGGGCTCCCTCGTGACGGCGCGCGCCGACTCGGCTACTGTAAAGGCCGCATTGCGATTCCATCACCCGAGGATGAAGTGACGCGGCGCGTGCGCGCGATGTGGCGGGCCATTCGGATCGTGCTTTCGAGCACGATTTTGTATTTCGTCTTCATTGCCATCCGGGTGCTGTTCCGCCGCGGCCTCGGCTGGCGCAATCGGATGGTGCGCGCGTGGGCGCGCTCGCTGGCACGCGCGTTCGGCATGCGCGTCACCATCGCTGGCACGCCGCCGTCGGGGAGTTTTCTGATGGTGTCGAATCACATCGGCTATCTCGACATCCTGCTGCTCTCCCAGTTCATCGATGTGGCCTTCATCGCGAAATCGGAAGTGCGCGACTGGCCGGGACTCGGTCTGCTCGCGTCGTCCGTGGGAACGATTTTCATTGACCGCGCTTCCCGTCGCGACGCCTTACGCGTGAAGGCGGTCATCGATCAGGCCCTGACCATGGGCCTCGGCGTGTTGCTGTTCCCCGAAGGCACCAGCGGCGACGGCAAAGACGTGTTGCCGTTCAAGCCGGCGCTGCTGGACGGCGCGGCGCGCAGTGGGCTGCCGGTGCATTACGCCGCGATTACGTACGCGCAGGAGGAGGTGGCGTGGGTCGGCGACGTGGAGCTCGTGCCGCACGCGTGGGCGCTCCTGCAATTGCCGCGCATCGAGGTGAAGCTGCAATTCTGCGGGACGATCCTTGCGAGCGATCGCAAGGAACTGGCGGATCGATTGTGGCGTGAGATCCGGGAGAGGGTCGTCAACGAGACACAATCGATCCGGCGGGAAGAGCATGTCGAGCCGGTCACGGCTCAGGCGATCACGTGAGCAGTTTGGTCACCAGGTCGGTGATCATTTTCTTCTCGGCCTCGACGTGATTGAGGATCTGCCCGAGGACGTCGCCGGGGGATGGGAAGGGATTGGGGAGGTCGATGTTTCCCGGATTGAGCACGCCACCGCCGCCGAACAGCGAGCCGATGACGTTGTTCGGCAACAGCGACGATAAATTGATGCGCGCGTTGACCGCGGGGGCGGAACGTTCGCTCCAGAAGGGCGCGGGATCGCGATCGGCCAGTGTGGCCATGGAATCGACGATCTTCGTCAGCGCGCCGTTGGCATTCCGGTCGTGCTGCAGAATGCCGACTACTTCTTCCAGCACGCGCCGCTTGTAGGCGAGCTTGTCGACCTCCCAGCGCATCTGTTCGGACTCGAGAACGTCTTTGGTGACTTCCGCCGTGCGTTGAACCGGTTCGGGATCCTGACTCGTACTCATGCTGTACCTCTCTCTCTCTGTCTGCTGCTGCAGGGATAGTGAGAGAAGTACCGGCAGCGTTTCAGGAGCGGTTTTTCTGTTCGATCCAGCGGTCGACGTTCGATTCGAGCACGGTCAATGGGATGGCCCCGCTGCCGAGCACGACATCGTGAAATTCGCGCACGTCGAATTTCGTGCCCAGCTTCGCTTCGGCGCGCCTGCGCAATTCCTTGATCTTCAATTCGCCGAGCTTGTAGGCGAGCGCCTGTCCCGGCCACGAAATGTAGCGATCGATTTCGGTGGTCACTTCATGCAACGGCAGCGCGGTACGCGAGGCCATGTAATCGATGGCCTGCTGGCGCGTCCAGCCCATCGAATGAATGCCGGTATCGACCACGAGGCGGCAGGCGCGCCACATTTCGTAACTGAGGCGCCCGAAATTGTCGTACGGATCGGTATAAAAGCCGGCTTCGAGCCCGAGCCATTCGGAATAGAGTCCCCACCCTTCGCCGAAGGCCGAAATGTACGAAAAGCGGCGGAAATTCGGGAGATTCGTCAGCTCGCGACTCAATGCGATCTGGATGTGATGTCCGGGCACCGCTTCATGCAGCGTCAGCGCTTCGAGGTTGTAGAGCGGCCGGTTTTCGAGCTTGTAGGTGTTGACCCAGTAAATCCCCGGCTGCGTGCCGCCCTGCGGCGCGGAGACGTAGCGGCCGGACGTGTATTTCGGCGCGATGTCGGCCGGAACGGGATCGACGGTGTACGGCAGTCGCGGCAGGGTCTTGATCAGCGACGGCAGTTTGCCGTCCATTCGCTTGGCGATGCGGGAGGCGCGTTCGAGCAGCGCCTCCGGAGTTTTCGCGTAGAAGCGCGGATCGGTGCGGAGGAACTGCAGAAAGGCCGCGAAATCGCCGTTGAAGCCGACCTGCTTCATTACCGCCTGCATTTCGGCGGAAATCCGTTCCACCTCGGCCTTGCCGGTGTTGTGAATCTGTTCCGGCGTGAGGTCGAGAGTCGTGAATTCCCTGATCTTGTGCGCGTAATACGCGCGGCCGTTCGGTAATTCGGAGGCGGCGAGCGACGTACGCGCCTTCGGCAGATACTCGCCGCGAAAGAATTCGAGGAACTCGCGGTACCCGGCGATGGCGGCGTTCACCACGGCATTACGGCCGGCGGTGCGGAGGCGTTCCTGTTCGGCGGCCGGGATCGTCGCCGGAAACTTCGCAAACGGTTCCCAGAAAACGCTTTTCGACGGATCGTCGATCACATGCGCGGAGATGGTGCTGTCGTATCCCTCGAGCGTCGCCCGCGGTACGGTGAAGCCGCGCGCGAGTCCGAGGCGCATCAGCGCGATCTGCTCCCGCACGTGCTGCGGCCACGCGTTCAGGCGGGCGATGTAATTCTCATAATCCTTGACCGTAGTCAGCGGAACGTCCTTCGCCAGTCGCGAGAACGACGAATGAAATCCGGAGTCGGCATTGAACGGCATCTGATAATCGCCGAGCTCGTAGTCGGCGATTGCACCGCGCAGGCGCTCCCGGAAGATGTCGTAATTGATCCGCTCCTCGGCCGGCAATTTCGCCGCGTCGATTTTCTCGAGCTCCGCGAGAAACGCTTTCGTTTCGTCGTACTCGCTCTTCAATGCGGCCGGCGTGGCGCTCGGCAGGCGGTCGTTGTACTCATGACGGCCGACCGAGGTCGCGAACAGCGGATCGCGTTGCAGCCGCCATTCCCAATGGCGATCGAAGAGCGCATGCAGCGTCTGCACGTCGTCGGCAACAGCGGAGAGGGCGAAGAGCGTGAGCGCGAGGGCGAGCGTCAGCTTGCGCGGCATGGCCGCAGGATATCAGCGGAGTGTCGCGATGGCTTCGCGCAGGAACAGCTCGATGGCGGCGCGGCCCTGCGCCGCCGGCAGAATCGCGCCGGTCCAGCCATTCGTGTTCCATTCGCCGTGCGCGAGCTTCGGGAGTTGCGAGGCGTCGGGATACGGCCACGGCGTGACGTAGTAATACGGCTCGTTCCGCGTCCCATCCGCCGGCGCGAGACCCACGCCGAGAGTGTTGCCGTTCGGATGCGTGAGCAGCGTGGCGATGTCGAAGTGATGCG
Organism: Thermoanaerobaculia bacterium; assembly: GCA_036261885.1. Lineage (GTDB taxonomy): Bacteria > Acidobacteriota > Thermoanaerobaculia > Gp7-AA8 > Gp7-AA8 > QHVT01. The sequence continues at coordinate 212,839 of DATAJY010000014.1, forward strand.
GCCAGCAACGAACCGCGCTCCATTGTGCGTCGCGAACGGTCGTGAGCACCGCGTTCGCTTCGGCGTACAGACGCGCCGCCTCCGCAAGCTCGCTTGCATCCGCGTCGTAATCGGACGGTGCTTCCGGCATCCCGGCCGCCGGTCGTTGCAGCGTCGCACCGAAGATGCGCTCGAAAAACGCGAATCCCTCCTCGATCCCATGCCCGCGCATGGCGAATGATTGCGTCACGGCTTCGCCTTCGACGACGAGCAGCGTCAGGTCACGAAAGCGAATCCCGGCCCGACGGCCGGCGACCGGCGCCTGCAGCAGGCCGCCATGTGCATCAGACCAGGTGAAGCTTTCCTGGCTGTCATCGGGTTGTTTCGGTAAGAGCGTGCGGCCGACGCCTGCCGCGGTCTGCGCGGCCCAATGCAGTTTCCTCAACGTTCCCCCGGCATGCGCGCGTCGGCGGCGAGGATGGCCAGCGACGGCTCCTGGAGAAATGCGGTGACGCCGAGATTCGCGGGGCTCCATTCCTCTTGCAGGGGAATCGTGATCGTCGCCTGAACGTCGGTGGTTCCGACTTCCTTTGCGCGCGATGCCCAACGCACGATGAAATCGTTTGCGAGCTTGCGGTCGGCGTTTTCGCCGGAGCGGACGGCGGTGGTGATCCCGTTCTCGAATAATGCGACCACGAGATTCGCGCGCCCTTTGTCCGCGCGCGCATGCAGTTCGACCTGCAGTGCATCGGGGCTGCGCACGATGCGATCGATCCGCACGACGCCGCGATCGCCGGCATCGAGTTGCTGCTCGATTTCTCTCCGGACGTACCGCTCGGAGGAGCCGACGATCTGCGTCCGTCCGTCGATCACGACCTGCGGCGTATAGAGCTGCGAGCCTTTGATGGCCCGCGCGTATTCACCCTGCCGTGCCGACCACTGTTTCGACGAGAAGGGATCGCGCCAGCCGAGGTGATTCCAGTAATCGACGTGATAGGCGAGTGGAATCACGCGTCCTTTCGGGAACGACTCGCGGCCGAGAGTGCTGAGAAGCTGGTCGGCGGGCGGACAGCTCGAACACCCTTGTGACGTGAAGAGCTCGAGGATGACGGTGGAAGGGCGCGCGCTCGCGCTGTGCGCCTCGCGCGTGCAGGCGAAGAGGAGCAGCGCGGCGAGCGCAAGCGAGTGACGCGTGGACATGAACGTAGGATGCCATTGCGGGCGTGCCGGTTTCATTGCGGCGTCCGCTGACGCGCTCCACGTTACACTGCCGGTGGTCCGCAACCACCATGCTCAGCCTTCGCTCCGCGTCTCTCCTCTTTCTCATTGCCCTTTGTGTGCCGTTGTCTGCCGGTGTATTCGAACGCCATCCGCTGCCGCGGACGGTGATCCTCGATGCACGCGAAATCGCCGGCACCGATACGTATGCGTGGGTGATCGACGGCTCGGAGCGCTCCTTCGTGACGAAAGTCGATGCGAACGGAACGATCGATTCGTTCCAGGTCCCGGCGTTTCCGCTGGACCGTCTGGCGCTCGATCCGCTCGACGGCAGCGTGTGGTACGCGAGCCCCTATGACCTCGGACATGTGACGTTGACCGGCGAAGCGACGAACTGGCGTCTTCCGTATGACTGGCAGTCGTACCAGACCGAAGATCTGCTGTTCGGACCGGACGGCAATCTCTGGGTCACGCAGCGATTGCGCGTCATCCGTGTGACGCGCGAAGGCGAGATGACGGTGTTCCCGATGGGCTTCACCGAAAACTTCTTCCCGACGTCGATGGCCGTCGGTCCCGACGGCAAGCTCTGGATGGTCGCGCACGATCACAACGCCGTCGGAACGTTGACGTTGGACGGCGCGCTCACCGTCTATCGCGGCCCCGAAAACGTCGACTCGCCAAACGGCATTGCCACCGCCGATGGGAAGGTTTGGTTCACGTCGAACTTCGGCTGGCTGCGCCATGCGACGACCGAAGGCGTGATCACCGACGTGACGAATGCATTCGGCGCGAGTGGCCCGCTCGTCTATGGCGGCGGGCGTTTGTGGTTCGTCGATATTTTTTCGGCAACGCTCAGGAAATACGACATCGCCACGAACAACGTGGAGGCGACGTACGCCTTGTCGGCCGCAAGCCCGGCGTGGGGCGGACTGTGGCCCGCGCCGAGCGCGGTGTGGTGGACCGCGGGGAAAAAATTCGGTCGCGTCACGTATGCCGGCGAACAGACGTCGGTCGATTACAAAGCGCGCGGACCGCGGCCGACGCACATGGCGTCGTCGCCGACCGATGTCTGGTTCGCGTCGGCGGACGAAAATCTCGTCGGCCGGCGCAATCCGGAAACGGGCCAGACGGTGCTGTATCCGTTGCCGCATGCGAACAGCCGTCCGCGCATGATCGTCCTCGGCCCCGAGGCCATGTGGTTCACCGAAGAACTCGGCGATCGCATCGGCCGCATCGATGAGAACGGGACCATCACCGAGTTCAACGTCACCAGCGTCGGCGGAAAACCGACCGGGATCACGCACGGGCCGGACGGCAACATCTGGTTCACGCTCGCGGCCGCGGACAAGATCGGTCGCATCACGCCTGCCGGCGTCGTGACCGAGTTTCCCCTGCCGGGACTCGGACGCACTCCGCAATCGATTGTGTTCGGACCGGACGGCAACGCGTGGTTCACCTCGCCCGGCAACAACACCATCGGTCGCATGACCACCGCCGGCGTGGTGACCGAGTTTCCGGTGGCCAGCGAGCCGCGCGACATCGTCGCCGCCCCGGACGGCACGCTCTGGTATTCGCTCCATCAGGGGATGTACAGCATCAGTACGTCCGGCGAGATCACGCGGAAGGCGCCGTTCCCGCAGTCGCAGCAGACGGTCGTCGGGCCGGATGGCGCGATCTGGAGCAATCAGATCAATGGGCTCTCGCGCGTGACGATGGACGGCATGTGGCACGAATGGCGGCTGCAGCCCGGCGAGCTGTTCGTCGGCCAGGCACTGACCACGGGCCCCGATGGACGGATCTGGTTCAGTGAAGATGCGACCGGAACGTTGTATCGCGTCATTCCCGACGCGCCGATCACCGGCTCGGCGAATGCCGTCTGCCGCGATCCGTACGGCGAGAGCGTGAGCGGCATCTTCGCGAGGTTCGTCGATCCCGATCCGACGCGCGAGGCGGCCGATTACACGGCCACCATCGATTGGGGCGTCGGTACGAATCTCTGGTTCAACAATGGAATGGTCGAGAAGGTCGGGCCCGGAACGTTCGACGTTCGCGGCGGTTACGCGTCGCCGTCGCTGCAGCCGAAGACGATCAAGGTGATGATCCATTCGAAGCCGGGCCCGAACGCGATCGGACAGACGGCCGGTGTGATCGCCACGATCGTCGATGTGACGTTGACGCCGGCGCGAACGTCGTTCCATCGCGAAGGCGGCTCCTCCACGATCGCGATCGAGACCGCGTGCTCGTGGGCGGCGACGACCGACGTTTCGTGGATCACGTTCTCATCCGCCTCGAGCGGCAACGGCACCGACGCCGTCCTCTCGTTCGATGTGCAGCCGAATCCCGGGACGCTCCCGCGCAGCGGCAGCATTCGCATCAACGGGACGAACGTGCTGATCGAACAGAGCGAGATGCGCAATCCGCAGTCGAGTCTTTATCTCGTCACGCCGTGCCGCTTTCTCGACACGCGCAATACGAATCCGATCGCTGCAAACGGGCAGTGGGAGCTCGCGTTCGCGGGACGTTGCGGAATTCCGAATGACGCCACGGCCGTGGTTGCGAACGTCACGGTCATCCATCCGGCCGCGAACGGCTACCTCGGCTTCTATCGCGGTGGATCGGCGTGGCCCGGCAACGGCACGGTGCCGTTCCGCACCGGCCGCACGCGCGCGAACAATGCACTGATCCCGCTTCGCTTCGACACGTTCGCGCTGATCAACGGCTCGTCCGCGCCGGTGCAGTTCGTGATCGATGTGAGCGGCTACTTCCGGTGAGCGCGGCGCACAGCCGGATGTGATGGCGGTCAAACGCGGTGCGTGTGCTTCCACACGGGAAGCGCGCGCCCGCGGGCACACATTGAGGCGCGGAGGCTGCCATGCGCAAAGCACTCTTCTGGATCGGCTGGTCGGTTCTGCTGGCGTTGCCGCTGTTGTTCACGGCGCAGATTTTCATCATTCAGGATCTGCCGAAGATCGAACCGTGGAAGTGGGCGGTCCCGTTCGCGGCGGTGGTAGTGATCTTCTTCTCGCGCAACCGCGACGACGTCCTCAAACACCACATCGTCTGAGCGCTATCGCTTCGTCTTGATCACGACCTGCAGCACCGTGGTCATCATCTCGCGCGACAGATCGCCCTTGAAGATGTAGCCGGCCGCGAGTGCGAGCGCAGGCGGCAGCGGCTCGTCCGGCGCGAGCTTGTGCGAGGTCACGACCACGACCGGAATCTCGGCGGTGTCGGGATGCCCTTTGAGCCTGCGCAGCAGCTCTTCGCCGGGAATGCCGGGAAGCATCAGGTCGAGCAGCACGGCATCCGGACGCTGGCGCGCCACCGCCTGCAGTGCCGCCTCGGCGTCCTGCGCTTCGACGACGTTGGCCGGATCGACCATCGTGCGCAGCACATAGCGCGTGCTCTCGTCGTCATCGACGATCAGCACCGTCATCGGCGGACGTGTGCGCGCATGTGCGTCGACCGCCTCGGTGATATCGAGAATGTTGAACGGCTTGCGAATCACGGCGCGGATCGCGCTGGAGGAGAGCAGGTCCGTCACGGACGGTCCGGCGGCCGTGCAGACCAGCACCGGCATCGACGGCGCGTGTTCTTCGATGTACGCGATCACCTGCTGGCCGGAAACAGCCGGCATCATCAGATCGACGATGGCCAGGTCATAACTGTTCTTCGCGATCAGATCGAGCGCGGCTTCGCCGCCGCCGACGCTGGTGACGTCGTGACCGGTATGACGAAGCAGGACTTCGAGCAACTTGCGCGTCGACGCGTCGTTCTCGACGACCAGAATGTGTTTCGCGCTCATGGAAAATGAGTACACCGTAGAGGACGCGACGAGGAGCGTCAAGCGCGTGCGTCATTCCCTTCATTCGAGCGCGAAGACGACGTTCACGCTCGCCTTCACCGCAATTTCATGCTTACGTTCGCACTGACGTTGCTGTTCCACGACGGCGAGGACCTCCGCAGTCCGGAGGTGGTGAGGTACGGCGGCGGTTGCTGTGCGAATGCGGCCAGCGTGAACAGCAGTGGGACGAATGCGAGATGGCGGAACATCGAATCCTCCTCCGGCGAGTATGGACGCCGGTTCTCGCGTTGCAGCCGCGGCGCGCGCGCGTTTTACAGCGTTTGTACAGACGAAACTCTTTGTGCGACATTGCGTCAGAGAAGCCATGCACGCCCGACTGGCCGTCCTCGTTCTCTTCGCGCTGTCCCTCCCCGCGCACGCGATCACGCTCGATGAGCTGCGCCGTTCGCTGGCGGCGTTCGACGGCGAGACGCCGCTGCGCGTGAAGATTGATTCGACGCATCGTCGCGGGGAAGGAAAAGAGCGGAAAGACAGCCGCGGCTCGGCCATCGCGGAAGACGACGGCGTGAGCGTGCGCATCGTGCACGACAAGAAGGAACTGCGGCAGCAGCTCTCCAAGAAATCCAACGACCGCACCGATCACAGTGTGCCGGCGGCCGATGCGTACGAGCTGATGAATTTCGCGCCGTCGCTGCTGCGTATCCTCGACGGGGCCACGCTCAGGAAGGTCACGCCGGCGACGCTCGACGGCCATGCGGCCACGCTGCTCGAGATCGTGCCGCTGCGCGAGAAAGACGAAGACGGCGACAAGTGGATCAAGAACTACGCGGACACGCTGCTGCTGTGGCTCGGCCCCGGAAACGTGCCGATCGCCGCCGAACGGACGATGAAGATCAAGGCCCGCATCGTCGTGATCGGCGTCGAGTTCACGAAGAAGGAGAAGTGGCGTTTCCTGCGCGCGGGCGAGCGTCTGCTCGTCGCCGCACACTCGCTCGAATCCTCCGGCTCCGGCCTCGGCAGGAGCGAAAACGAATTCAAGACGGCGATGGTCTCGATTCTGAAATGACGCTCTCGAAGCCGGTACCGTCGACGTCGAGATAGAGGTGCCGCTCTGTCACCGAGACGGTCATGCGCATCCGCCGCTGCAGCCTCTCCGCCACCGCGTCGATGAAGCCGCGATCGAAGGAGTAGATCGGGATCTCGTCCGCGCGATGAATCTTCTGTCCCTGCAACTGCCCGAGCACGTTGCGCAGCTCGCGATGCGTGTAGACGGCGACGCGTGCGGCGAGCTTGCTGGCGCGATGCAGGCGCTCCGCATCCGGCATCCCCACTTCGATCCACGACGTGATCCTGCCGGTGAGATCGCGCACCACGATCGCCGGCTCATCGCCGTTCGAGAGCCCGGCCGTGAACTCGATTCCCTCGGTGAGCTCGAGGCAGTACGCGAGCACGCGCGTGATCAGGTACTCCGCCGACTCGGAGGGATGCATCGCCACGCGGAGATCGAGGGTCTCGTAAACGCCACGGTCGACGTCCGAGACGTCGACCGTGAAGTTGTAGATGGTGGAAGTGAGCGCCATGTGCGGCGCATCTTCGCATGAGCGCTATTTCGACTTGATGGCGATCCAGCCGCCGATCGGCGCGAGCAGCAGCGAGGTCGTGAGCAGAGCCACGATCGGCCAGCTCAGGCGGACCGACGCGAGCGCTTTCATTTCGTCGACGAATTGCGGGGCGAAGACCGCGAACGCGAGCACCAGCGCGATGGCGATCGTCACCGCCTGACCGACCAGCAGCGATCGCCGCGCCGCGTCCTGCGTTTCCTGGCGATGGCGCATCTGCATCCGGAACCACACCGTGCCGGCGCTCGGCAGCGGCGCTTCGCTCATGGCCACGGCGCGTTCGTCGAGCAGCGCGCCGGCGACGCTGCGCAGCTCGCGACACGCGTCGCAGACGGTGGCGTGATGTTCGAGCTCGGGGCCCACGAAGCCGCGGCCGAGCGCGTCGAGCAGTTCGTCTTCGCGCGTGCAGATCATCGTGCCCCTCCTTCGAGAATCGTCGCCAGCTTGCGTCGCGCGCGCAGCAGCAGCGTGCGCACGCTGATCGCCCGCACGCCGAGGATCTGGCCGATCTCTTCGTGCGACGCCCCTTGTGCGTAGGCCAGCCAGAGCATCTCGCGCTGCACCGGCTCGAGGCGGGTCAGCGCGCGGGAGAGATCGGTGCGCACCGCCACTTCGCGATCGGGATGCGGTATGGCGCTGGCCGGCATCGGCAGCGGCGAGTCGTCTTCGTCCACGAGCTGCACTTCGCCGTGGCGTTTTTCCTTGCGGGCCACGTCGCGGGCGAGGTTCGTGGCGATCTGAAAGAGCGAGTTGCGGCGATGCGCTTCGTTCTCGTGCGTGCGGCCGGCGCGATAGAAACGGTAGTAGGCCTCCTGAAGGAGATCGTCGGCCTGCTGCCGGTCGCCGGTGATGCGCGAGAGATACGACCACAACGGACGAGCCGTGCGTTCATAGAACGCACGGAACTCGTCCTCGCCCATGAGCGATACCGCGCCGTCGACTGCGCGAGAGCGGGTCGATGTCATTTCGCTGATCACGAGCGGAAAGTTCATCCTTTCGATCATCGCACGGGTCCGGATTCAGCGATGGCCGCCGATTCGCCTCCCTGCCACGCGGCGAGGCGGCGCGACACGACGATCGACACGATCGCGGAGGCGACGAAGCCGGCGCCGATGCAGAGCCCGATCACCCCGATGGCGAACAATCCCTGCGACGATTCCTTGTCGAATCGATTGCTGACCAGCAGCATGCCGACCGCGCCGGCGGCCACGACGATGCCGACCTGAATCGACCAGAGCACGCGCGACAGCGAGGCGTTCTGGCTCGGCGTTTCGCGCAGAGGAATCGGGGCGGACTCGAGAAACTTCGTCCCTGCCGGCGTCTTCATGTATTCGAGAAGCTCCGTGCTCGTACCGAAACGGTCGAGGATCTTGTTGTGGACTTCGGTCTGGGTGCGCGAGAGACGGCTCCAGCGGCGCTGCTCGATGATCGTGCGCAGCAGCCACGACAGCACGAACGCGAAGAAGATGAACATGCTGAGAATGAAGATGCCTTCCAGCACGTCATCGAGCGTGTTCGAACGGCGCTCCACGTAGTTGTCGAGGAAGAACCGCGGATTGCGCCGCACCTCGGGATGCTCGGACACGAACTTCGCCAGCTCCGGATACCCCGCCAGAAACGCGTCGTTCGACAACAGCGTCGGGTCGAGCGAGAGGATCGTGCCGAGCTCGGGCGGGTGCTGCTGCAGCAGGGTGAAGAACTGATTGCGTGTCTCGTGGCTGCTCTGCACTTCCCGGACCGGCCGCTCCGCTTCGCCATCCGTGCGCTCGCCATCCGTGCGCTTCGACGACGAGGTCGTCGTCGCCGTGGTCTCGGTCGCCTCCGACGCGGATGGGGCCGACGTCTCCTGCGCATACGCCCCGAACGTCAGCGCCGCCGTGAGCATCAACATCAGAATCGTTCGTGTAACGAGGGTCATGGGTCTTCGATCTCCTTCGCTCGGTTGATACGAAGGAAGGCGGGGCAGGTGTACAGCAGCGCGAACAAAACCGTAGCGCAGGAACGTAGCGCCGGCTTCCCGCCGGCCGGATCGCGGCCTTCCAGGCTGCGATCCACCGCCGTCGATCTCGGGGATCCCGTTACCGCCGATTTCCTTCGTCACCCTGGCTCGGCAGCCAGAATTCGTAGGTCGCCACCGGTTTGCCGCTGCCCGAGTAAAGATCGATCGTGTACCTCTGGCCGGTGAGGAACGATCGCGGAATCTCGATCGAGAACATCCCGTCGCTGCTGCGACTGACGCTCCCTCTCCAGATCGTCCGCGCCGGTGACGCATCGCTGTCGAGAAGCTCGATCTGGAAGTCGTCCCCGGCGAATTGATCAGCGGGAGCGAGGGAGAGAACGAGGTACCGCGTGGAAGGCTGCAGCTGAATCGCCTTCACACTCCCGCCGCGCGATGCGCCCTCCACCAGTTCGACGTGCTCCACGTTTCTTCGCGGTTTCTCGAGCTCGTCCCGAAGACTCTGGATGGTGAGGCTGCTGTGCAACAACCAGGCGCCGGCGGCGATGGTAACGAGCCACGATGCTGCCGTCGCCAGTTGCCACCGGCGTCCGGGCGCAACGAATGGGATCGGAGGGGCCGGCGCAGGAATGGTTTCAACTGGCAGGCGGCTCTGGATGGATGCCCAATCCTCGCGCAACTGAGCGTCCGTGAGCGCGACCTGCACTTCAGCACCGGTCTCGTCGTCATGAAGAGCGGACGCGAGCTCGGGGTAGTAGGTCAGGGATTCTCCGATGCGGGCCATTTCTTCTTCGGAGAGGTCGCCGCGGAGGTAAGCATCGATTTCGTCAGGCGACGGCGGCGGTGCCGAGCGTCCGCGCTCCATCACATCGTGATACGCGATTTCCCAGTCTCTCTTGGTCACCATGATCAGTCCCCACTTCCCAGTCGGGCCTGGAGGAGCTTTTTCGCATCCCGTAATCGTGTTTTTACCGCGTTGGGCGTGATTTGCAGAGTGGTGGCGATTTCTTCATAGCTTCTGCCGCTGAGCCGCTGCAGGAGGCATGCGCGCAGAGCCGGCGAGAGTTTGCTGATGGCGTTGCGAAGGAGCAGGGATTGCTCTTTTTCGCTCGTCTCTTCCTCCGGGTTGCGGGGTTCCCTGAGGTTCCAGATCTCTCGTAGCGCGGCGTCTTTCAATTCCGGCTTGTCGTCGATCGACTCACCGCCGGATCGGCCACGGATGGTGCGGCTGCGAATCACGTTCAAGGCCTGATTATGAGCAGCAGCCTTCAGAAATGGCCAGGTCGCCACGATGGCGGGGTCCTCCTTTCTGCGGCTCAAGACACGTACAAAGACGTCTTGTGCGATCTCTCTTGCCTCATCAGTGGTGAATTCCCAGCGCGCCACGAGATAGCGCACGAGTCGGACATAGTGCTCCTGATAGAGATTGTGCCGTTCGTCAATCACCGAATCTGCCCGTTTCGATAGGTTTTCGGCATCTTAGTACATGGGTCCGTTCTTCCGGGCAGATATCATGATGGACATTCAGCTGGAAATCTGACGGGTTCGAGAAAATCTATGACCGCTCGTGCTTACGCAAGGACGGTGTGCTTCGCCGTCTTCGTTGCTCCGCTACTGCTGTGTCTCTCCGCGTGCGATCAGCGGAACAGCGACTCTGGGAAGATCCCGATTCCGGAGCTTGCGGCGGCCCGGTGGATCGAGCCGAGGCTGACGTTCTCCGTGAAATGGTCGCCGTGTCAGAGCCAGCGAGCGCTCGATCGCGCGATCGACAAATCCGACTGTGACGCGCCACACATTTCCGGACGTCGTGTGTCTACGACTTTCGAAGAGTGTGAGCAGATGACGACCACGCATGTGGAGACCGTACGAGTGCTGATCACGCGGCCGCCTTGTATCGATGCGGCGGTGAAACGCCTCGAGGAACTGGCCGGGACCGGCGATGCGTCCGTGCTCAGTGACCTGGCTGGAGCTCTTTACGTCCGCGCACAGAACGACGGGCGTCCCTCCGATCTCTTGCGATCGCTGCAGGCGGCGCAACGGGCCGTGCAGATCAATTCCAATCTGCCGGCCGCAAACTTCAATCTCGCTCTTGCACAGGAGGCTCTCGGGTTCACCGTAGACGCTCGCGCATCTTGGGCGAAAACCGGGCGGTTGGACCGTTCCGGCTGGGCGACCGAGGCCGCTGGCCGCTATGACGCGACGGTACGCGCCGAGGCCCGCGATTCCGCATTGCGATGGGATTTGAACAAGGAGCGCCTCTCTGACCTGGCCACGCGAAATGACCGGGAGGGTGTCTTCGAAATGATCCGGCGGTTCCCTGCCGCGGCCCAGCGACTCGTCGAGGAGACGCTGTTGCCGCAGTGGGCAACTGCAATGGACCAGCAGCAGCGCGAAAATGCGGCGCGCGCACTGCATGAAGCCGCGGTGATTGCGCGGGAGTTGATGCGGTCCACCGGGGACCCGCTCCTGCACGAAGGAATCGACCGCATCACTACCTGCAGCAGCGCGGCTCGCCGCTCACTGGTAAAGGGGCATCTGGCGATGCAGGCCGCTCGGACGTTCGTTCGTGCATTTCGTACCGACGAGGCGAAACTGGCGTTCCGCCGCGCCGCCCGTGACCTCGCGCGAGGAGGAAGTCCTCTCCGGCTCAGTGCCGAGCTGGGTTACGCCACAGAGCTGATGCGCAAGGAAGAGGACAGGAGTGACGCGCGGGCATTGCTTCTCGAACTCGAAGCGGAAACGCGGGACCACTACGGCACTGTATGGGGACGGGTGAAATCGAACCTGGGCTACATCGCTCAGATCGAGGGGCGGTACCTGCAGTCGATCGAACTCTACGACGAGGCGATGGCCGCGTATCGCTATGCGCGCGACGACGAGGGTCTCGGGAATGCGCACATTCGCAAGGCCGGCATTTACCGCGTCCTGAGCAATCTCGATGCGGCTCTCGCCGAGTCGCTCCATGCGAATCGCTATAAGGCGCGCCTTCTCGACCCCGGTTCCCGCAACCTGCTGACGGGCGAGACGGCCTGGACCATGTCCGAGCTGGGGTTTCCGCGTATTGCCCTCGACTATGAGAGCGCCTTCATCGACGCTCTCATCGAAGAACAGCGTACCGGCCCCAAAGACGATGCCACCACTACGGCGATGCGTGTGAATCGTGCGATCGCACTGCGCGCGCGTGCGGCCATTCGTCTTCGTCTCGGCCAGCGGGATCTCGCATTACAGGAAATCGAGCAGGCGACAGCAATTCTGCCGAAACTCGGGAATGAGATTTCGAACGCTCTGCGTGCGCGAATCGCGGAGGTACGCGGAGATGCCGCGATGGCGAACAACGAGCCGCGCGCGGCGATCGTCGCCTTCACAGAGGCACTGGCGTTGTCGGAGTCCGTTCGCTTCAGGACGTTTCAGGCGATCCTGCTGGCCCGGCGGTCCGAGGCGAAACGGCGCGTGGGGGACCTGGCCGCGGCGGCCGCGGATCTCCAGGCTGCCATCGCCGAGGTCAATGCTGAAGAGGAAGCGCTTCTATCGACACGAAAGCGCGGCCGGAACGATGTCCAGTGGAGTGCGTACTTCAGCCGTTTTCAAGAGAGTTATGGCCGTCTGATCGGTCTCCTCGCCAAAGAGGACAAGCGCGCAACGTTTGCCTATGCGGAGAAAGCCCGTGCGTTCGAGCCGCTCAAACTGGTGCTCGAACTTCCGATCGCCGACGACGTGGTGCGTTCCCTGGGAACCGGATTCGTAAATCCGTCGACGCTCGATACGGTCCAGGCGTCGCTGCCAGCCGGAACTTTCGTTTTCGAATATCTGACCACGGACGACGAGACGTACGTGTGGGTTGTCTCCCGCGATGACTTCGACCTGCTGATCCTCCCGGTCGGCCGAGCGAAAATCGAGGATTGGATCCGCTCGTTGCAGCGTAATGCGGTGCTGGAACGGCGCCTTCGTTTCGAACAGGGGCTGGATGAACCATTCGAGGCATTACTCCGCGTTCCACTCGCGCGGATGGCCCGGATGAAGAACGGAAATGCTGTTTCGCGGCGGCTGATTCTCGTGCCGGACCGCTCGACGCACGGTCTTCCGTTTGCGGCACTTCGCGACCACAGAACGCGGCGGCATCTCATTGAGAACTTTCCGGTCACGGTTTCCCCGAGTGCAACGCTCTACCTCCATGCACTGCGACGCGATCATCAACTGGCGTCATCGAGACAACCGCCTCGGGCGCTGCTGGTCGGTAATCCTGCCTTCAACGAAGAGCTCGACCTCGCACACGGCTTGACCCGGCTGCCCTATGCGCGCACCGAAGCGCTGGAACTCGCGGCCATGTATGCGCCGGCCTTACCGGCACTCGTGGACGAGCAGGCTACAGTCGCGGCGTTCCTGGCCGCGGCGCGATCGAGCACGATCATTCATCTGGCCGGACATGCCGTAGTGAACCGGTACGCCCCCTTCGGCACTCTCTTACTCATGGCTCCCACGAAAGACCATAGTGGTCTTCTGTATGCGGACGAACTGCTCACGAAACTGCAACTCGATCAGGCGCGACTGGTCGTTCTTGCGGCGTGCAGCAGTGCTGGTGGCGTACCTGTCGGGCCCGAGGGTCTTGCGCCACTGGTTCGTCCGTTCATTGCGGCAGGCGTCCCCGGTGTGGTGGGCAGCCTGTGGAACATCAACGACCAGCGCTCGAAAAAGGTGCTGATCGAGTTTCATCGTCATTACAGGAATGGACATGACGCGGCCAGCGCGCTGCAGCTGGCGCAGGTTCATTTTCTGACGCATCAGGACGAAGGTGTGCCGGTTCTGGCCTGGTCTGCGTTCCAGGCGATCGGCTTCGCATCATCGCCCTACCCACGCAGCGCTGATACGACCAGCGGGGGAATCGAATGAGTTTCATTCTGCGAATATTCTTCAGTGGCCTGATCGCTTTCATCCCAAGTGAGGATGGGAAACGTGTGACGGTTCTGGTCCTGAATTCCTCTCACGGGCACCACAGCAACAACGGAGCGGTCATTCCGGAGCACAAGCCCATGCTGCTCGTGCGCGCCGCCGGATGCACGGGAGATTGCCCGGGCAGCGACCCGGAGGTCGCGCAGTTCATTCTGCCGGACGCCGCGTCCTCGGCCGCGGCGGACGGTACGCTACGGCGCGCGCTTCAGAAAGGCGCCGTATGGCGCCTTTCCGGATCGGATTTGCATCTCGGAATTCCGGCCGAAGGCGTGCGGCTCGTGCACGATCGGTCGATTGACCATCTATCGATTCCCGAAACGATCGCCCAGCGAACCGACTTTGGTTGGGTCGCCAATCTCAAGGACATCGATCCGGAAGTCGGGAAGCTCGATCCGGATCTGTTCTCGCCGCATCCGCCCGAGGATCTGGTCGTGGCCCGACTGGAACTGACAAGCGGTGAGCTGTCGACCTATTCGGTGATTCAGGTGAATGGAAAAGTCTCCCCGATCGAATTCCACGGCCCCGATGGAAAAGCGCGTTACTTTCGCGCCGCGGCCAGCTGGGTCCAGGCCGAAATCACGGTGCCCGGTGGTTCCGTGACGCTCACGGAGAGCAACTTCAAAGGCGGCGCACCGCGGAAGATGGAGTTGAAACCGATCAAGGGTCGCGTGGAAATGGCCATCCTGAACATTTCCCGGCCGGTCGTTCCCAAAGGGCCGGTCACCCCTCAGCCGGGTACGCACTTCGAGCGCTTCTGGGACCTCACCTCGAATCCGCCGGACGTTTCCAGGCGCGCGATTCCATACCCGCCCGGCGCACAGGTGGTCGCATTGAAGGACTGGAAGGCTCTGCATCCCTCGGATGACAAGAGCAGGTCCTTGCTCCTGGCGGAGATCTTTCGCGACTCGCGTGGTCCCTTCGATCAGGTTCTCTGCCCGATGAGTCAGTACTCGCCGCCCTGAAGCGCGCACTCCTTCATGACCAGGGGGCGGCCACGCTGTCGCTCCTCAACCGCAGTTTCCGGCGACGGAGTCCTTATGCAAATCCGCACGCGTGCCGCGAGAGCTTTGCTCGCGGGGACCCTCATTCTCGCCTGTCATGACGGCGCGACTCCACAGGCTCGACCGGAAGTGATTACGCACGGTCCGCGGCGCGCATTGCTCATCGGCATTGACGACTATTCCGGTGCGCGAATTCGCGGCCGCGGGCCGGTGGCAGCGAGCGGACGGGTGTTCCCGAATCTCCGTGGTGCCGTTCGGGATGTCGCATTACTGCGCGAGATGCTGATTGCACGTTACGGCTTCAAGAGTTCGGACATCATGATCCTGAAGAACGAGGCGGCCACGCGCGCAGGAATCGAACGTGCGATCGACGAACACCTGATCGCACCGGCCCGTAATGGCGATGTCGTTCTTTTCTATTACGCCGGCCACGGCTCGCAGGTGACGAATTCGGCTTCGGCCGAGGCCGATGGCATGGATGAAACGATCGTCCCGGCCGATGCGCCGTTCGGAGCGAAGGATCTGCGCGACAAGGATCTGGCGGTGCTCTTCAATCGGATCATCGACAAGGGTGCTTCACTCACGATCGTGGCTGACAGCTGCAACAGTGGCTCTTTGACGCGCGCGCTGTATGTCGATGGCGATGTCCGTACCGTACAGCCGGACCTCCGGGACGTTCGCGATCCTTCCGAACCTCCGGCGCCGGAGAGCCGTGGTGCGCTCGTTTTCTCAGCCGCAAAGGATTTTGCCCGGGCGTTTGAGATCATCGACGAACAGGGGCAGTCGCACGGAGCGTTCACCTGGGCGCTGCTCGATGCCATGCGAGCCGCCAATGCGGGAGAAGCCGCGGCCGACACATTTCTCCGCGCCCAGGCCATCATGCGCGCCGAGCCGCCGTATCAGGACCCGGTCATTGGCGGAACGCCGGCCGCGCAACTCTCCCCCTTGCTGCGTTTCTCTCCGCAAGGAACGGACAGACGCCCGGCGGTCGCGATCGAATCGACCGCGGACGACGGGACCGTGACTTTGCACGGCGGTTGGGCGAACGGCCTGACGGTCGGCACGCGGTTGATCGCTCGCGATCACGAGCTCGCGGGCGCCACGATCCGCATCACGAAACTCCTCGGGGTCAGTCGCAGCGAAGGTCAGCTGTTGCAGCGCACACGCGCCGTGAAGGCCGGAATGCTCTTTGAAATTCAAACGTGGGCAGCGCGCGAGGGACGGCCTTTGCGGGTCTGGGCGCCCGGGGTTCGCGATCTTGAACCGCTTCTTGCGTTCACTCGTCGCCTCCGCGCTGCACTGAAGGACGCGGAGATCCGCTGGGTCGACGATCCCACCCGGCAGACTCCTACGCACGTCTTGCGCTGGCGGCTGGGATCGTGGGAGCTCATTGGACCGGGAGCGACATCGCGCAGGTTGCCGGTCAATCCTTCAGCGGAGGCCGTCGTGGCCATGCTGGCGCCGGAATCGGGTCTTTATGTCTGGCTTCCTGCATCCACGGCGCTCGTCGATGCGGTCGGTGTCGGACCCGACACTGATTACGACAATGTCCGCTTCTTGACTGAACCGCAGGGCGCTGATTATGTCCTGGCCGGCCGTTTAGGTCGGGAGGGAAGCGAATACGCGTGGATCCGCCCGGGAATGTTGAAGGAGGATGAAGCCTCGATACCGCTGCCGGTTCGCAGTGATTGGGAAGCGCCGGAGCCATTGATCGATGCCGGGATCGTCCTGCAGCATTCGATTCTCCGGCTGCACAAGATCGTGGCCTGGCAGCGACTCGAGTCACCACCAGGATCGCAATCTCCGTACGCGCTGTCCATTGACGCGGAGGATGGAACCATTGCCCCGTCACAGCTGACGGGATTCAAGAGCTACCGCATGGTTCTGCGGGCGCGAACTTCGGCAGGGGTGCCGATTCCTCCGCGGTACTACTACGTCTTCGGCATCGATTCCTACGGGAAGAGCGTGCTGCTGTTCCCTCTCCGCGGATCGGTTGAGAATCGGTTTCCGATTGAACCGGCAGGCGTCCCTCCGGCGCGTGAGATCGTCATCGGTCCCGTCGACATCAAACCTCCTTACGGGCTTGATACCTATTTCCTGATTTCCAGCGATGAATCGATTCCGAATCCCGGAGTCTTGCAATGGTCGGGCATCCGTACCCGTGGACCGCGCGGGCAGACCGGGCTGGAAGAGCTTTTTTCAGTCACCGGTGGTGGGACGCGGGCGGCGGCGGCGGTGGAGACACCTCCGATCTGGTCGATCGAGCGGACCCACCTTCGTTCCGTCGCCCCTCGGCAGATGGCAGGAGATCGTCCATGAGATCGCGGATGTCGTTGTTGCTTGCAATCGTCACATTCGCCGCGTTGCCGGTGGCGGCGCAGTCGGCCGCCGACCAGCGCCTGTCCAATGCAGCCCTGCTTGCCTTTTCGGGAAAACAGGAGGAGGCCAGGCCGCGAGTGGAAGCGGCCCTGAAGGCCTACCACGACGAAGGGAACGCGTTCGGGGAAGGCGTCAGCCATGTCCTCCTCGGCATCATCGACATTGCCGCGGAAAAGCCGGCCGCGGCCCGGGTCCGCTTTGAAAAAGGCGCAAACCTGCTGCAGGAAGCGGGGGATTTCGTGACCGCTTTGATGGCTCTGTGGATGATCGCCGAAAGTGACACGGGGGAAGGCCATCTCGAGGACTCATTGAGCAGTCACGCTCGCGCTCTCGCGACACTGGATGCGGCCGTGAACTCCGACCTGCCGTTCCGAATGGACGGCGTGATCCTGCTTGGTCCAGCCATCGGTATGGATCCCAATCTCCTGACGCTCGTTCAGTCGAGTGCGGAGATGTTGAAGCCGATGCTTCTGCAAATGATGGAGGCGATGATTCGGGACAGCTACGGTCATGTGCTGACGGAGGCGGGACGGCTGGATGACGCGGCGGCCCAGCTGACGCAGGCGAAACGAGCTGGAGCGATGCTGGGGATCTTCGATCAATCGATCGAGGCCCATTTCGGTGATTTGCGCCGCCGACAATGGCGTTTTGACGAAGCGCGCAAGCACTATGAAAAATCGCTGAAGCGCATTCTGCCTGTTCCGGTCATTCCCGATCGGGACGAATGGCTCCTCGTGCACTCACTCGGGAAGCTTGCCGAAATCGAGCAGCTCAGCGGCCATCTCGAAGAATCGCTGAAATGGAACGATCAGGCGCTGGCGGTGGTGCGCAAGTCGGGAAATCGGCGCCGTGAAGCGAGAGTGCTCGAGGCTCGCGGCGATCTCCTGCTTGGCCTCAGTCGCTTCGACGACGCGGAAAAGGCATTCAAGGAGGGCCTGCTCATTGCCGAGTCCCTTCCGGCACTATACGAGCAGGCTACGCTCAACTCCTCCCTTGGCAATCTGTATCTCCTGCGAGGCGATTTCGGGCGAGCGGCGGCCACGCTCGAAAAGTCGATAGGACTCTTTGGGCACACGAATTCTGCAGTCGTCGAGGCGGCGACGTTACTGTCGCTGGCAGAGGTGTACATTGCATTGGGCGCTCAGGACTCCGCGCGCGCGGCGATGGAGAGAGCGCGCACCCTGGCCAGGGAAAAACAGTTCGCATTGGCCGAGCGGTATGTGGATGTCGTCGCCGCGATGTGCGACTGGATGAGTGACAAGCATGGCTCGAACCGGGAGTTCGCCGTGGCCTTGTCGAAATGGTGGGAACTGCCGGACGCCGCCGGTCTGATGATGCCCGCCGAGTTCCGGTCCCTGATGCGTCAGTCAGTCGGCCTTGATGAGGAGTTGCCGGCGACGGCCATCTCGGAAGGCGAAAAGGCTCGCTCGAGTCAGTTTCCTCATTTAGGGACGATGCGAAGTTTTTTCGAAGGAAAGCGCCTTTTCAATCGTGGTGACATTCACGGCGCACGCGCCGCGTGGTCCAAAGCGCTGCAGTCGAATTCCAGCAAGGAGTTGACCGCGCCCCTGCATGGCGCGATCGGCGCGACGTACTGGGCCGAAGGGAAAACGAAAGAGGCCACCGCTCAGTTCGAGCAGGCGGTTCAGGCCGTGGGTCTGGCCATCAGTGATGTAAAGGTCGAAGAGTTGCTGGCCGGATATCTCGGCAATGAACGGCGGTGGTTCTTTGATATCGCCGTGCATGGGCTGGTGGCGCAGCAGCGATACGAGGATGCCTTCGATTACGCGGAGCGCGCCCGGGCCCGAGCTCTGCTGAACTCGCTGGCAAACATGCGCCTGCAGCCGACCCAGGGCGCCGACGCCTCTCTGGTCGCTTCGGCGGAGGTGTTGCGCAAGCGCATCACCGAGTGGCAGAAGACCGCGGTCATCGGTGGCGCCGAAACAGCGGACGATCTTCTCCAGGCACGGAAGGAGTATCAATCGGTATTGAAGCGCCTCAAGGCCTCCAATCCTGAATACGCCTCGCTCACCACCGTAGAGCCCTTACGAATTTCTGACATTCAGCAGGCACTGCCGGAGGCGACGACGCTTGTCAGCTATTTCGTCGGCGTCGATACCATTCACGCCTGGGTCGTTGAGCGAGACTCGATGAAGTACGTCGCTCTGCCCGTAAAAGCGGAACGCCTGCGGAGTCTCGTCTGCTGGGCCAAACGCATGGATGAGGATGCCGGAACTCGTTCCATGAGCCCCGAACGAGGCTCGGACTGCAAGGATGATGTGACCGCCACGGACGCGTATGACCTCCTTTTTTCGCCCCTGCGGCCCCATGTTCATCACAATCGCCTGATCATCGTGCCCCACGGCGGACTTCATTACGTGCCCTTCGTGGCTCTACGCGACCGGCAGACGAATCGATTCCTGCTGCAGGACTACACCGTCAGCTTCAGTCCGAGTGCCAGTGCACTGAAGTTTCTTCGCGACAAGGAAACGCCGGTGAACGGGGGTGTGCTCGTGCTCGGGGATCCTGCGGTGCAGGACGGAGGGCGTCTGCAGGGAGCGCAGGAGGAGGCCATCTCGGTGGCGAGTCGGTTCGGCGTCGCCCCCAAAGTCGGCGCCGCCGCGACGGAGAGCGCTCTATACGGATTGCGTGGCGAATACGACATCGTGCACATTGCGGCCCACGCCCTCTACGACGCGGACGTTCCGCTCTTCAGCCATGTGGCTCTGGCCAGGGACGACCGCGAGGATGGACGTCTCGAGGTCAATGACATCCTCTCCCGCGTCGACTTCACCGGCGTCAACCTGGTCGTTCTTTCCGCGTGCGGCACCGCGCGTGGCGCGCGCAGCGGTGGTGACGAGATCGTCGGTCTGACGCGGGCGGTCCTCTACGCCGGCGCGCCGGGTGTGATTTCGACGTTGTGGGACGTCCATGACGACGCGACGGCCGCGCTGATGACGGATTTCTACGCGCAGCTGCGAACCGGTGCCTCGGTCGCCGAAGCATTGCGTACCGCGCAATTGAATCTTATGCAGCGCAAGCCATACGCGGAGCCACAGTACTGGGCCGCGTTCGAGCTCACAGGAGACCCTCGAGGCCGATGGGCCGCCGTGGGCCAGTAAACGGCTTCGCTACACAAATGAACACGCGCACTCATCCCTTGTGGTCGACGCAGTTCCGCCGGTGCGTTCTGCTGGTGGTGTTTCTCGCGCACGGAGATTTCGCGCTTCACGGGGAACCGGTCGAGGAACCGGGTCTCGACGTGATCGTAGTTCTCGACCGCTCTGGCAGCATCTCTCCTCAGACGCGAAGGTCGTATCGCGATGCGCTGTCTTTGCTCACCAGTACGCTCGCCTTTCGCGAGTCGACGCGACTATCGCATCGCCTGGCAGTCATCAGCTTTGGTTCACGGGCTCGGGTCGAGGTGCCGTTCACACGCGTGGACGCGCCTGGTGCAAAGAAGCTGAGCGCGCGCGTCTCGCGGCTCGAGACGACCTCTCTCGGCAACACTGATTTTCCTGAGGCGTTCGCCCTCGCGATCCACTTGATGCAGTCACTTCGCGCCGATGCTTCGAGGAAGCGGGCCATCGTTCTTCTGACCGATGGTGCAGCCTTCACGCCCGGCCGAAAAGCGCAGGAATCGTTCGCCGAAATCGAGCGCCTGCTCGAACGCTCGTACAGCGATGCCACTCTCGATGTCGTCCTGATCGGAGGTGCCGATCATGCCCCGGCATGGGAGCGCATCGAAGGAAGTCGCGCCCGGGTGACGGCCGTCGATCGATACGATCTGCTTGCCACGCTGCATGAGGCCCTCATCGAACGAATCGGAACGCGCGGAACGCAGACCGAGATCTCCGGGGCATCCGAGACCATCGTCCTGCCACCGTATCTCGATCTGGTGGTCTTTGATGTGGTTCGTGGGCGCTCGACGCGACCGATTGCCATCGTTCCTCCCGATTCGATTCGTCCCCTGGCCATTCCGGGACCGGGCGTCGAGGAGATTTCTCTGAGTCCGTATCTGTCGACCGTCGTGGTCCGTCACCCGCGGCCAGGAGTCTGGACGTTTCGGAAACCGGACGCCGGAGCGCGGGTCCGCGTCCTGTCTCAACAGTTCTTTCCGCGGGGTTTTCTCGTACAACCGTCAGCGGTCCCGCCGTTGAAAGCACGAGACGCGATCTCGATCGAATATCAACTCACGGACGGCAGTGGCACTCCCCTGCACGAAGTTCCCGGATTTCCGGTGTCGGTCGATGTATCTCTGGCCGCCCCCGGCGACCTGCGCACTCCATTGGCCATGGCGCGCGAGGCCGCGACGTCGTCGTATCGGTCGGCCAATGCGACCATTTGCGATCGCGCAGGCCAATACTGGGCTGAGGTTCGCGTAAATACAGTCGACAGCAACGGCGATCGCATCTGCGTGCTCGATGATCGGTGGTCCGGGTTTGTCGTACACGAAAACACTGACACTGCAAATCCTTCGTTTCGGCCAGGCCTCGCGGTCCGCGCGTCTGCCGCGTCGACGGTGAGAGGCGCGCCCTTCGCTCTCTTCAATCGGGATTCGCGCGAGTGGTGGGGATACGGCAGTGCAGCGTTCATGGTGATTGCCGCGGTGTGGTTTCTCTCACGGAGGCGTTGATGTCCATTGCGCGATGGCTGGGATTGCCGGATGCCTTCGTCCTCGCGGTGATGCTGTTGACACTCGCATTGACGCTCGCGCCCTATTTCTCCGGAATGACCATTGGCAGCGTTCAGGTCCCCAGGCTCGATATCCGCCGCCGTCGTGCATTGCGACTCATTGGGCCAGTGCTGCTGCTGGCGAATCTCGCCCTGGTGCTGCCGCTTTCCGCATTGAACCCGATGCGCACGAATCTTCGCCTTGCGGCAGCGGAGGTGACGGAACGTGGTGAGATCGATCTCGTGGTCATCAATTCCGGTTCATCCGCAGCGCTCCTGACCGCGATCGAGATCGAGATTCTCGCGGATCGCGGGGTTGCCGCGCGGCCGGTGCTGGTCGAGACGGCGACCTATCGCGTTCCGATCGATGGGGTTCGTGCCGGCTCCAATCGAAGACGGATGATCCGGCACCTGATTCCTGCGGGCGCAAGCGAGCGGATCGTGATTGCGCCGGAAACGGCGCGTGCTCTCCGAATTCGGGTCGTGCTGCATGCCGAGGATGGCACCGCGCTGTCGGCGACCCTGGAACTTCTTCCCCTGACCCAGCCGGGGCAGCGGTGATTGTGAAGGTGCACAGCACCGGAGTCTGCGTATCGCGGCGAAGCCGGTAGTACGTTTCCGCGCGGACTCGATTCCCCACGAAGCCTCGAACGATTCCCCACAATCGACCGCGACGTGTGTCCTTCGATGCAAGGACTCAGCAAAGTGTGCCGCTGTGAAATCGGAATGCCTCTCCGGTCACGATTCGCGTTTCTGCTCGCGTTCGTCGCGTTTCCACTGGCTCTGATCCCAGCGTCGTCTGGAATGGCTCAGGCTGCACGAGCGGACGTCGTTGTCATCGTCGATACGTCGACGAGCATGCGCGACCCCGGGATGGATCCTGAGCGGGCCTCGCTGCTGGTCGCAAAACTATTCGCCGACATCGTCCCCGGGGATCTGGCGGTGGTTCGATTGCTGGACATCGGTGCCGATGCCGACGTCATTCCGAGCCGCAGGACCGATGAGGCGATGCCTTGCAGCGAGGATCCTTCCCGGACGTGTTTCCGAGTGGTCCCGGAAGGGGACTGGGGAGTGTCTGCGCGCACGCGAAAACTCGGCGCACTGATTCGCCCGGATCGCGCGGACGGCGGCTACAAGAACTCCCTCGAAGAACACCTGGTGCAGCGTGTCAACAACAGCATGTTCGATCTGGCGTTTCGAGCGGCACAGGGGGTGTTCGCCGAGCATGAAACCGACTCCACCCGCCCGCGCGACGTTCCGCGGACCGTCATTTGGCTTTCCGACGGGCGTTCCGATAACCCTGATGGAGTTCGGCACATCATCGGGGAATTGAAGAGGGATGGCGTTGCCCTCGAGCCTTTCGTCTTCGGCCGAGGCGAGACCACTCTTGCGGAAGCAGCGAATCTGTTGCCCCGCCGCGTGTCGACGCCTTCAGAAATGATGAAAGCCTTTGCAGGTGCGTTTCGGCGCATTGTGCAGGCTCCTTATGAAATCGACAACACGATTGCAGCTCAGCCATCGTTCGAAATGAAGCGCGCCGTGGATGAAGCGTGGATCGTCGTCTATGGCGACGACACGCTCGGCGACGTCATGATCGAGGGCCCGGGGCAGAGCATGAGCGCGGATTACGCCGTTGACTCCTGGCGCGGCGCCGGCGCCTACAAAGTGGCCTATATCGAGCGGCCGTCAGCAGGCATGTGGACCGTTCGGGCAAAAGGTGGAGGGACGGGCGTTGCGTACGCAGTCGTGCAGCGATCGTCGCTCTCTCCGGTGCTTCTGGAGCCGAGACGCGCATTGTCCGGAGCAAACGTTCGGCTGATCGCCGGAGTCCGGGCCGGACAGCAGACGGAGATCCTTCGCGATCCCGAACTGCTGCGCGACCTCACCATCACGGCTGAATTTCAGGGTCAGACGGTGACGCTGCTGGATCGTGGCGTTGCGCCGGATGCAGCGGCGAACGATGGCCATTTCAGCGGGACCGCCAGATTTCGCGGTTCAGGCAAAGTCCCTGTTCGGATTCGCATCAGGAGCCCGCTGGTTGATCGGTTTGTCGATTCCACGGTCGATGTCTCCGGATTGTTCCGCTACACAGGCGGGCCAGTTGAAATCGACCTCGGGACAATGAGTGCCGCGCAGGAGGTTTGCCGGCCGCTCCTCTTCAATGCGCAGTTCCAGGGGGAGGTGCCGTTTTCCCTTCAATCGCTGCGCGGAACTCCTTCCGGCCACGATCTCACGGTGAGGCTCCCGTCTGGCCGATTGAAATCGGGCAACAGCGACCGCATCGCAAAACGCGGCGATCGATTCGAGGTCTGCCTGGCAACGTCGAAGCGCGCACCCTCCTCGTCCGCCCATGGCGAACCGTGGCTGGAATTGACGGTCGCCGGCAGTGATATGCGCGAACAGAAAATCCCGATCCGGTTGCGGTGGGAAGTGCACGGTCTGTCGTTCTGGCAGCGGTGGGGTGCGCTGATTCTCGCCATTCTGGTGGCGCTGGCCATTCTCTTCATCATTGGCGGGTACGTTCTTCCGCAACGTTTTCAAAACGCGCTGGCAGTCGTGTTCGTACCGGATCGCGACGAGCTCGAGGAACAGGTTCCGCAGCCGGTCAAGCAGTGGCGTGGCGTCGGAATTGGCTTCTATCGCAATGCCCGTGCATTCCTGCACGCCGATTTTCGATTGTCGGGAAATGCGCGCGGTGCGCTGGCGGCGCTCCATGCAGAAAAAGGAGGGGCGCGGGTCATGGCCGGACGCGGCCTCTCGCTGTCTCGCGAGACCCTTGGCGCTGATTGGGAAATCGTTCCTGCCGATGGCCGGAAAGCGCGTGGTGGCGATGTCTATCGCATCGGCGATCGCGGTCCCTACTTCCGAATTGCAACGCGGGGGACGACATGAGACGCCTGCTGATTGGCGTGCTCGTGCTCGCGTTCTCTGATCGCGCATTTGCCTCGCGCCCGGTACGGCACGTTCGGGTGGTCCTCGATCTCTCGCAATCGATGCGAACGAATGATCCCGGACGTCTTGCCATTCTGTCGACGATCCTCCTTCACGATCTCGCAGATCCGAATCAGGGGAAAGGGGATAGTTTCACGGTCGTTCCGTTCGACTTGGATTGGCAGTGGGCAAACGCGACTGCGCTGCCGCCACAAAGCACGCGGCCTCCGATCACGACGCAATTCGGCAGGCGCGAGGAATTCATTCGTGCCCTGCAATCCCTCGGGTACGACGCCCGGATGACCTATTTCTATCCGGGGCTCGCCGCCGCGTTGTCCGATCTCGAGCAGCAACGGGCTGCTCAATCCGACGTCCGCACGATTGTGCTGGTGACGGATGGAGTTCCCGAGTCACCGACCCGCGATGCCGAGCTTCGCCTGATTCGCGAACAGCTCGCCCCACGCCTCGAGCGCTCGGGGATCCGTCTGTACGTGCTCGCATTCGGCAGCGAGGCGGATCGCAATCGCGACTTCTTCGATGCCATGGTTCATTCGGCGAGCGGAACGTCGCTCGGCGAATTCTTTGTCGATCCGCGCGGCTCGGCCCTTCTTTCGGATATGGCTCAGATTTTCGCGCGCAGCTTCGGCTATTCACCGGATGCACCGCGTCCGGTCGCCGGTACGGCGTCGCTCGATCTGGAGGGGCAGATCAAGCCTGACCGTGTTGCGGTCGCGCTATTCTCCGGCGACCCATCGCCTCCTGAGCTGCGGCTGTCACCGCCGGCCGGAGGAACCGTCAATCGTGCCGACGGCCGGCGCAGCGCGGCCACCGCGGGCGGCAGTTTCTCGCTGCTATGGGTACTGGCACCCGATGTCGGTTCTTATGGCCTCGACTCCAATGCCGTCTCAGGACAGGTGGCAGTCCTC
Source organism: Thermoanaerobaculia bacterium (assembly GCA_036261885.1). GTDB lineage: Bacteria > Acidobacteriota > Thermoanaerobaculia > Gp7-AA8 > Gp7-AA8 > QHVT01. The sequence goes on from DATAJY010000014.1 coordinate 238,275, forward strand.
CGGCCGACGCGCCTGAGCCTCGAGATCGTGCCTGCACCTCCGTTGAAACAGACCGAGCGAGCCCTGGCCGAAACTCCATTTCCATTACGCGTAATCGTGCGTCCTGCCAATGGTGTCCGCGGCGACCCTGGTCCGGTCGATCTCTCATTTCGGACGCTCGGCGAGCAGGTGGTGCGCGATGGAATCGCGACGAATGCCTGGACCGGTGAGCGTCACGCGCCATTGTCGCCTGCGGGCACCGCGACAGCCGACGGCCGCGTTTACGACATCATTGTGGAGTTTCAGGCGGACAGGGAGAAGCCGTCTGAGATGTACGTCGGGTACGTAGAAGTCGAAGCGCGGCGAGGCGAGGCGATTGTCGGCATTCTTGCTGCCGGTGTGCCCCACCGAGTCGAAGTTCATCCGCGTCTGTCCATCGCTCCCGTACCGTTGACGGCGTATGCCTCGACCATGGTACTGGAGCGGCGACAGAGAGCCTGTACGCAATTCACGTTCGTGCAGAGCGCCGGGCATTTACCTCATCCACAGAAGCCAGCCTATGCAATTCGCGGCCTTCTCGCTCCTGTGGACCCGGCCACGCCGGGCCGCGAGCTGCACGAGGCAACGTTCACTCTCGACGGACAGTCGCTTCAATTCGGATCGCCTGTACCTGCGCAGGCAGGGGCCTGGTACAAGGGGAGAACGCTCACGCCGGTCGAGCTTTTTCGGGAGCATGAGCTCTGCGCACAAATCGGCAGACCGAAGGCAGGTGATCCGGCCCGGCCGGTCGAGCTTCGACTGATCGCCACTCTGCTCGAGGATCCCTACGACGAACACGCGACCATACAACCGTTTCAATTGAAGGTGTTGATCGCCCCGCCGTCGTTCATCGAGCGCTGGCGTGCTGCAGTTGCCAGTGGTATGTCTCTTCTCGGTCTCATTGCACTGCTCTGGTATTCGCGAAACCGCGCCACATTGCCACCGGACCTCGGGTATGCCGTTGCACGAGAGAACTCGAGCAGCGCGTTGGTCTCGCGTCCAATTGAGCAACGATCCGTTTTTGCATGTCTGTTCGGTCTGGTCGGGGAACGGGCCGTCATCGTCCCTGGCGAGGACCACGTTCTCGGGCGGATACGTCCGACCGAGGCCGAGCTTTTTCTGTTTCGTCCGGCGCGCGGCGTTCAGGTCGAATCGATTGGCGGGACTGAGGCCGTTCCTGCGGAACGTGGACTGGCCAGTCTGGCCATCCGTCGTCCCTATCGCCTCCGGACAGACAAAGGCTCGTACCTGTTTCAACTGGAGTATCAATGAGGCGCTCGCGCGTGCGAATCGTGACGCTCGTCAGCGCCGCGTTCCTCCTCGCGTCTGAGATGGTGGCCGCGGACCGCCATCTCGCAATCGTCGTCGATACCTCATCGTCGATGGAGAACAACGATCGTCAGCGATACACCGTGCAACTGGCTCAGGTTCTCTCCGATCTGGCGGGCGAGACAGACCACCTCTCCGTGGTGCGTATGCCGGGTGTCTTTCAGTCGGCCTGCAATGCCGGACCATCGTCGTCTCTCGTCATTCGTCTCGATCCGGCCGACCGGGCACGCTTCAAACGAAATCTCGACGCGGCATTGCAATTTGACACCGGTACCTATTTCGGCGCACCGGTGCGTACCGCGATCTCGCTCCTCCCGAGTGCACCGGACAGCCGGCGCATGCTGCTGGTCATCGCCGATTCGGGTGGCCTTGGTTCCTGTGAAGAGTTCCTCACGCGTGAATTACTGGCTCTCAAACGTACGGGCGCGACGATTGCCGCGATCAACCTCGGTGGGTCTTCGGGTGCGTTCGATTCAAATCCCGCCTTCGACTTCACGACCGCATCGCTCGACGCACAAGGATTGATCGGCGCTGTGGCGTTGGTCTACCAGCGATTCCTCGGCGCGAAGAAAGTGCAGACCGGTCGTGTGAGCGGCGATATCGAAGTCGACGTTTCTCCCTACGTTGGCGAGGCGTTCCTCGTTGTCGCCGCGGACGGACCGATCGCGCCGCTTAGTGAGATCGTCGCGAACCCGGGCCGGCAAGCCATCGATCTCGATCACCGAGGCGGCGGTGTGACGCGTGGGCTCGACGGCAAGCTGCGCGGGTATCGCATTGTGCGTCTCGATCAGCCGGCCGGAGGGCGCTGGCGTTTTCGCGCCTCCGGGCTGGGCAGTACAGCGGGTTGGATGCTTTTGCAGGATTCCGCCATCGGGGTCCGTCTCGTGACTCCCGTCATTGTGCCTAAAGGCGTCGAGGCTCGACTCGAAGTCGAACTATTCGATCAGCGCAGCGGCAAGCGAATCGGCGACACGTCCAAGCTTCCGGGACTGAAAGTGACGGCAGACGTGAATGGCCGTGAGCTCGTGTTTCAGGACGATGGCCGAGGTGCCGACCGCGTTGCCGGGGATGGGACTCTCAGTGCCACGGCGAGTTTCCAGAACACGGGAGACCATCAAATCCCACTGAATGTTCAAAGCGAGTTTCTGGACAGAAGTGCAACCATCGCCGCGCGAGTCGTTGACGCTGCCTGGCAATTGGAGATCGGTTCGCCGAAGCGTGCGGAAATCGATCGTCCGGTGACGCTTGCGCTCGTACTGCGCCCAGTGGGTTCCGCGGCGGCTTTACGTACGCCGGACCGGATTGCGGTTCTGACCGGAGGGGCCTCGGTCGAGCTTCGTGATGATGGGCGCGGACCAGACCGAGCGGCAGGGGATCGCGTGTACAGCGCGCAATGGGTGCCGCCACAACCCGGCACGTTTCATCTCGTGTATGTGCCTCAGGGCGGTAGCCCGGCAACGCAGGTGAGCGCGGAGCTCGAGGTCAGTGGAAAAATTACGTTTGGAAAGCCGATTCCGATCCGCTTCGGAAGGCTGGAGAGCGAGTCCACGGCCACCAGAAAGCTGGACATCTCCGGCAGCTACGTTCGTGGCGCATTCGACGTGACGCTTCACTCGGCCTTCGATTCGAAACGATCGAGGCTCGAGATCGACCTCGGAAATGGCTGGAAGGGACTCGACGAGATTCAGACGATCCGGCTGACGGACCACGGGCCGCGTTCGTGGCCGGTGCGACTGCGCGTTGGCGAGTGTCCGGCCGCCTGTTCCGCGGTGGAACCGTTCTTCATTGTATTGACGGCCAAGGGCGTGGACGGACGGCTGATTCGCACGAACGTCCCGGTGAGCGCCGAGATCGTCGCCGATCCGTGGCTTCTGTGCTGGTGGCCGGTATTGGCCGCCGTCGCCACAATCATCGTGGCCGGAGTCGTTGCGCATGGGTATTGGTCACCGTCGCGCTTTCCTCCGCAACTCGGGGTGCTGCTGTCTCCGGAGGAAGACCTCAATGAGGGGTTCTTTCATCCCATTCGTGGTCAGCGCGGATCCCGCAGCGGGTTCTATCGCGACGCGCGGATCTACGTCTGTCAGGACTTTCGTCTCGACGGCCGGCCGCGTGACGCCCTGGCCCGGCTCCGGGCCGATCACAAGCAGGTACGAATCGAGCCGGCCGTCGGTGCGCTCGTCTGGAAGCAGAACGCCGAAGGGGTGTGGGAGCAGATGCCCAATGGCGAGTCGACGGCGCGCTTCGGCGATCTGTATCGCAATGACCACGGCACATTGTTTTTCGAACTGCGCAACGCATGAGCGCGTGAAGGAGCGACTATGAGCGAGGAATACCGCAGCGGACAGGGATCGATCATTCCCGCGCTTTTCGTTGGAATCGGTGGCGTCGGCTCGAGAATCGTCGATCGAATTTCCAGCCGTGCCGCGCATCTGCCGAACTGGGAGACGCAATTGCGGCCCCTGACGAGTTTCGTTTCCATCGATACGAACGAGCTCGATCAGCACAAGCTTCGCAATATCCCCGAAGGAAACCGCCTGAACATCGCCGCATTCGATAAAGCGAAGGCGATCGGCTACTTTCGAAAGTCCAACGATGCTCAGGCGCTGCAATGGCTCGATCCCCGGTATCAGCCGCGCCCCGGGTTCAAGCCTGGGGCGGGACAGATTCGTGTCGAGTCCCGCCTGGGGTTCTTCTTCCATTCGCAGGAAATCCGGCAGCGTCTGAAGGCACTCGTACAGGAGAGTCTGCGTCCTGGAATCACATGGCGGCAGTCGAATCCCCCGAAATTCAACGTCTACCTTTTCTGCACGCTCGGTGGCGGTACGGGCTCGGGAAGCTTCCTTTCTACAGCATACCTCCTCGAATCCGTATTGCAGGAGCAGAACTGGCAGCCGCGGATCATCGCCAACCTGCTCCTGTCGACGCTGATGCTCGACAAGGTGGGACCGGAACTGCATCCGGACATTCATGCGAACACCTACGCCGCGCTGAAGGAGCTCGAGCATCTGACGAAACTCGATTATCCCGAGGTGAAGCGCGAGGGACGTACCTCCGATCAATTCGTCTATTGCCGCGACGAAAACAATCGCGCCGTGCAGGTCATCCGAGGCCGTCCGGCGTTTGTTTCATTTATCTTCGACCGTCCTCCGCACCTCGGCCTGCCCGATGCCGAGAGCGCCATCGCCGATGCCGCGTACCTGCAGATCTTCACGCCCATCATCGACAATCTGGCCGGAGAGCTGGACAACTACGAGAAGAATCTCGAAGGGCTCACGCATTTCCCCGGCGATCTCAAGAACGTCGGGCAGGGATATACGAAGAATTTCGGCGCCTATGGGGCCGCGGCCATGGTGCTGCCGGCTAGTGACTTGCTCGAGTATTGTGCGGCACGTTTCGCGGCGCAGGCGATTCGGAGCCAGATCACGTTCAGCGTCGACTCGTCGGATCCCGCCGACGATCGAGCCCGCGCTCTTGCAAAGCTCGCGGTCGACTACTCCGATCCGAAATTTCGAACCATGTCGGACGAGGATCGCGAGCACGCCATTCATCAGTCCTTTGTGTCTTCTGTACAAGAGATGGCGCGGCAGGACAAAAACATGGAGCTCCTGGGTGGATTCTGGATTCGCCTCGTCGAGACGGCGGACGACGGACGACAGACCGGAGTCGATGAGCAGGGCGAGGCCATTCGCGGTGAGTCTCTGGCGCAGTTGGTGGAGCGAAAGCTCGAGGAATCACGACGCGACCTCCTCAACAAGATCTCCATCAAAGAGCGCGCGTTCGTGTTCCATCGCGAAGGCGTCAATCAGTACATCGAGCTCGTCAGCCGCCTGCTGGAAGATATTCGCGCGGCGCGGATGATCGTGGACGAGGGGGCGCGAGGACTGGAAGCTGCGGCCGGCGAAGGGGAAGCGATCACCGATCTGAAACTCGATCCGATCGCGGAGCGGTATCTCGTCCTTCGCCTGTTACAGCGCTGCGAGAGAAGCTGGATTCCGGACGCGCAACAGCAGCTCGAGAAGGCGAAGGCGCGCGATGTCAGCAATCCGAAGGTGCGCGAACGTCTCGAACGCGAGCTCTTCGATACGCTGCGCGAAGCCGCCGCCAAGCACAGCATGTTCAAGGGGGATCAGGCGTTTCTTGCGGCACGCGACGAGGCGCAGGAGTATTTCCGCGGCGTCGCGAGTGCGGCCCGCAAGTTGTTCGATGCCGAGACGCGTCTCCGTCAGCTGCGGTCCCTTCTGGCCTATCTTCAGCGGCGCTCGCGCCAATATGCCCGTCTGGCCACGCGTATGGATGCGCTGGTCCAGGACCTCGAACGCGAAGCCGAGCGCCTGCGTCGCGGGGAGACTGCCCTCGTCGCGCCGCTCACCTTGCGCGTCGAGGTCTTCGAAACACTCGACGAACCGCGCCAGCGAATCTGGGATGGCGTCTACCGTGCGCTGTTCCTCGACGGTGGACGATACCTGAGCACATTCGATCGGCAGGTATTGGCCGAAACGATTGCGCAGGAATTGAAACCGATCGTGCGCGCAGACGGATCGGTAGTCGAGAAATCGGTCGATCAAACGGAATCCGATCTGCGACGCTCATTGAAAGACCTTGGCCGTGATCGTCTCCGGCCGGCGATCTTTGGCCAGGTCGGTCAGGCGGGCCTCGATCTCGTCAATGGATTGGAGTTGGAGGCGCGGCTGATGCTGCAGCCCGCCAAGCCTGCCGGCGACAACGTCACCGACGACGAGATCGACGAGTACCGCGAAAAGAAGTTCCGCGCGTTATCGCAATTGGCCGGAGTGCTCGCACGTGTGAGCTCTACGGAATCGAAGGCACTCGACGATGGGGTCGTCTCCAATCGTACGCGCCAGCTCATTGTGGGTCTCGGTGAGGCCGGACAGGCCCGGGCGACCGAAAAATTCATGGACCGGCTCCGATCGGTCCTGAGTGCCGGCGGCCGTCAGGTCAAAGTGGATCACTGGCACGATCCACGTCTGATCATCGTGCATGATGTCGAGCTTCCGATCCCCCTCTATTACTTCGAACCGGTGACCGGCGAGATCGAGGATGCGTACCTGCATCTCGCGGCCGACGAGCGCCGTGCGTACAACCTCCATACCGATTTCAAATGGGAGAAATCGCTCCCGAACCTCAACCCACGGCGATCGGAAATCACGATGGGATGGGCGCTGCAGGTGCTCGCCGACGGGTTGCTGACGCGCGTGATCGGCAGGCAGGCCGCGGGTGGTGTTTGGACCTGGCTCGATGCCCAAGGAGACTCCTTCGAAGTTCTCGGGCCGACGCTTGCGACGGCGCTTTACCGTCTTGGAGAAATTCACCGTCTCGAAAACCTGCAACAACGGCTGGAGAAGAATCTTCACGACGCGCATCACGCGATGGCGTCCGAAACGGAACTGGCTCGCCGCAAAGCGCTGGTCGCACTGGTCGAAGGGTTGATGCAGGAGATGGATCGCCGCCAATTGCGTGGCGACAGCAGGCATGAGGATGTTCTCGACCGGCCCATTCTGCGGGCACTGCTGACAGAGCTCGGAAAGCAGACCGAGTGGCTGCCGAAGGGGGAGACGTCGGAAGACCGCATTTATGAGCGGTTCAATCTCGACATGCCATGAGCACACCCGCAACTACAGTGGCGCCACATCGGGCGACCATCCTGGTCGGCTTCGGTACCTTCGGCCGCGCGGTGCTGCGGCGCCTTCTCGCCAGCGCGGCGCCGCGAGGCGTTCTCGCATGGGAAGACCCGCGCGGAGGTGCGGCCCCCCGCGACCGGCACCTGCGGGATCTCGCATTGTTGTGGGTTCCGGAACGTGCGGAGCCCGCCGGCGCGCAGGAAGACACGGAGCGCATGCAGGAAGGGAACGCGCTCGAAATGATGCGAGACCTCTACCGTCAGATCCAGTCGGTCGACGGCGACGACACTCTGGACCTTGCCTTCGCGAAGCGGCTCGCGGCGACGGCGGAGACCCTGCTCGCGGCATCGGCGCGCGTGGGACGTTCCAATGCTCTTCCGCTCGGTCTGGACGTCATTGTGCTGGCTCGTCCCGGAAGCCGCGACGTCATCGGCACAATGGATCGGCTGCTGATCCGCGGGATGGATCTGCTCGCGAACAATCAAAACCTGCAGCGGGCCGTGCAGGGCGCGCAGGCTCTCAATTACATCTCAATCTTTGATTTCGAAAACTACTGGGATCATTCGCCATACGGTGACGGTATTCGCAAGGCTGTACACGGTTCCATCGAACAGTGGGAAAAGCGGCGCAGAAGCAATAAGCCGTCCTTCGGCCGCTTCTATTTCGTGGATGGGCGTACGCACGATGGCTTTCGTGAAGCCTTCGATCGTATCGATGAGATCAGTCTGTTTCTCGAATTTCTTCTGTTCGAGGGCCAGCGGGATGGCGATCTGCAGCGGCTGTATCAACCGCTCGGCCAATTCGAAGAAACGGTCGCGACGTTCGGTGTCCGGCTCATGGAACGCAGTGCCGGCCTGCTGACGCATCTGGCTGCCGCCCGATTTGGTATTGGCTGGCTCGATCATTTGTCGAGCTCCGCGCCATTTCCGGGAGCGGAACGTTCCCGATTGCGGGAACAGATCGAGCTCTATGAAGCGGAAGCGCTGGAAAAGCTGCTCGAGATCCCAAGGCTTCGTGAACAAGTGGTCTCCGGCCTGGCCACGCTCGAGGAGGAGCTCCTTCGACTGCCGGCCGGCTCAGTGGATTGGCCAGAGGAAGTGCGCTCGCGATGCGAGGAGATGGCGACACGCATCGAGGCCGGCATCGCCGACGCCGCGCAGACGCAGATGGCGAAGATCACGAGCGGCCCGCTGGCCCGCCTGGGAGAGACGCTTCGTGCCGGAATCGACGGCGATCTTCACGACCAGCGTCATCCGCGACCTGTCGGTTGGGTCCTGGCCGAGATCGATGACGGATTGAAGAGGCTCGATCGCCCTCCTGCTGCTGCGGCGAATCCTGCTGATCACTCCAGATCGTTTCTATCGAATCTGAATACGTTGCACGAGCAGTACGCTGGTTTTCGTCGTGCGCTGGTTCGCGTCGAGTCGCTCAAATGGTTCTGGCCGCTGCTCGGCGTCGCTCTGGCGACCGGGTTATCGCCCCTTGTCCATCAAGCGCTTGTGGACATCCCGAAGCCTTCTTCTCTCGGCTTTCTGGCGGACCAGGCGTACGCCGTCGTACAGTGGGTGAATCAACCAGCGGTTCTTGTAACGCTGCTGTTTTTGCTGTCATGGGCGATCGGTGCGCTGGCCTTCCAGTCACGGGTTGCGGCTCGGGTTCTGCGGGCGCGACGCTACTACTCCGATTCGGAGCGTGGTCGATTCGTCGATCGAATTCGCGGAGGGATCGCGCCGGGCGGTGCATTACGGGACTTCGTCGAAGGCAAGGTCGACCGTGTCTTTCATGAAACGACTCTGAGCGTGCGGGGCGTCGTCAGTCGCGAGCTCGGCCGCGTTCACGAGCGACTGTCCGAGCGGCGCCGCGAGATGCTGTGGCTGCGCGATCAGATGCGCGGCTTCCTGCGAATCTATGGAATTACAGGCGAGGACCTGCAGCCCGACGCGGGGCGGCTGGTTCGCGAAGGCACGGGCGTGCGTCATTCCGTCGAGCGCGGCGAGGATCTAGAGGCCGTCTTGCGCGAGAATCCGATCGGTCCGGATCGATTTCGTTCCGTACAGGCGAATCAGACGCCGTTCGCCGGATGGCACGAGCAATACAGTGCGGCATTTCTCGCGCCGCTGGATTTTCTGGACCGTCTGAGCGGCATTTATGCCGATCCGTTTCAGCAGGAATTGGCGCGGCCCGGCATGGGCCCACAGCAGCGAAGGCTGACCGCCGAGATGCGCGAGTTCCTTTCGGAGCAGGGATCGTTCGGACTCGCCTTCAGCTTCCCCGCGCAGGATGGTCTGCCGCCGGAGCGCACCTACTGTCTTCTGCCTTCATTGTGGCGAGGGTTACCGGGAATCATGCCGGCGCTGGCAGATCTCGCGATCGGTGAGGCGTCTGTACTGCCCGCGGTCGGCGATACGGGCCGCGCCTATCTGCTTCGCCTTCAGACCGGCATCGAGCCTCGTTGCCTGTTGGAGCAGTCCTGATCATGTTCGATCAATTCGTTCTTCCGTTCGGATTTCTCGTGATTGGCGCCATCGAGTGCGTCGTGTTCGATCGCGCAGCCTGGCTGCGTCGCGGGCCGTCGCGCGATCGCGGGGATTATTGGGCCCGCATCGTCGCGTGTATTGCGGTCCTGCTTGCGTTTCCATTGATGATTTCAACCGCACTCGCGTCGGTTCCCACCCTGTGGCAGACGGGCCGGCATCTGCATTTCGATCTCACCGGCGGATTCGGTCTCTCTCCGCGCGCGGCCTATCGCTGGGCTTTGGCGGCACCTTTTGCGGTCTGGACGCTGTTTCTCCTTTATGGTCTGGCCCACAGACCGGGAGATCGGGAATCGGCGCGCTGGATCGCTGGTGCAATTGGATCGAATACGAAAAGGTACTGGATTCTGCTGGCCGTGCTTCCGCTGGCGGCGATTCTCCTGACTTCGCGCGCGGATCTCGGTGGTGGCCCGGGTGCCTTTCCGGGTGCAGTCTGGGCCATGCTTGCAGTGCTGGCGATCTCATTGATCGGTGTTGCCTGCAGCGCCGGAACGGATGTCGCTCCTGTGGCCGAGGCGGAGGGGGCAACGGACGTCACTCCTTCGGAGCCGTTGCAACCATGGCCGGAAGCATTGCGAGCACACGGGATCACTTCAAGACATGTGGTGACCTGGCCCGCCACCGGACCTTTGCGGCCGGTAGCAGAATCTGCTGGCCATCTCGAGTCGCGTCTGCGGCAGCGTGGTGCAACTGCGGTCGCTCCTGAATTGATCGAGGCAATCGAGGAGCTTCTTGCACCAGGCATCGCGGAAGAGAGCAGGAGTCGCGTCGTTTTCGCCGCGGACAATTCCGGCCAGACGGAAGTGGTCGCGCTTGCGGCGGAGGTGCTGCACCAGCAGTTCCACGCAGAGACGCTCGTCGTGACGGCTGGCGACCCGCGGCCGGTAGCCGCACGATTCCAGCGCTGGCTCCCGGGGCAACGCGTCATTGCCGTCGAATCACCGGCCGACATTGAAAGCGGAGCGGTCGTAATGGTTGCCGACGCGCAGATGCTGTCCGACAGCGTGTTGCCACGATTCAAGAATCCGCGGCTGGTGAAGCGGTTCGGCCTCGTCGTGTGGTGGCATCTGGAGGCGTACACGGGAGTGCTGGCGGCGAATCTATGGGCGATTTCACGTCGTCTGACACGCCTGTTGCGTGCCGTGGGACGTCCGGACGTCCGCACGCTTGCGTTCGTGCGGAGCATGCCGCACGGAGACGCACAGCTGACGTCGTTCGTGCGGCAGTTGCTGCCGCACGCTTTTCCGTTCGAGTGCCAGGTGCACGTTCCGCGGAGATTCCCTCGCGACGTTCAACTCCACGTACTCGAATCGCATCAGCAGTTCTTCACGCGCAGCGAAGGGCGCAATATTCACGAACGAAATCGCCATCTCCCGCTCGTTGCCGCCAGAGTCTCGGTGGCCGAGCGCTGGCCGACGTACCTGGAAGTTCCGCCGGAAGTCGAAGGTGCGGAGACCGAAGCACTGCTGCAGGCGGAGGCAGGTGCGGTGATGCTGCGGAAGGCATTGAAGAGCGACAGCACGGTCGCCGGTGCCGAAATCCGCAAGATCAGCGACGGCGATGTGTTGTCACTCGCCGAGATCGTCGGTCACGGCGGGCGTGCGGCGGACGGCAATCTTCCGCATCACGTGGGCGTGACCCTGACGAAGAATCCTTATGTCGACTATATCCTGAGCACGCTTGGAAAGAATGAAGGCAGTTTTCCTGCCTCACGAAGGCTCGTGTGGGCTCCCGCGCACCCCAGCGTCATGCGCCGCCACCTCCTCCTGGCTCTCGATGAATTGCCGGACACCTGGACCGGTCTTCTCAAGAATTTCCTCTGGAACGAAAAAGTCATTCGCGAGACACTCGAGCAGATCTCCGGCGAGGATCAGCTGACGAGAAAGGAAGTGCGGTTTCTCGATGATAGCGGCGAGTTGCGGCACGAGCAGTTGTATAAGAGCCGCGTTCCTCCCTCCGGCGACCGCCGGCCGCTCGACACGGTTGGAACGATGCTCATCAACGTTCGAGATCCATCGGCTGGAGATGAATCGGAAGAAGGCGTCCGGATGCGCATCGATCCGGAACGGTTGACCATCCAGGCGTATCCGTATCGCGTTTTCGTCCAGGACGGCCAGCGGTACCGCATCCGCGAATGGAACTCGATCGAACGTGCCATGGAAACCGGCTGGCTCGCGTGCGATCGGGAAGACGTCTGCAGCGAAACGTGGCGAAAGCGGAATTCATCAGTATTTGCGATCGAATCGGCCGATGCGGCGGTCGGTTTCGGCCATCGCGGAAAGCTGCTGTCGCGGCTGACCGCCACTCTGCATTACGAAGAGGAAGTGGTCGGTGCATTACAGCTCACGCCGAATCTGACCACGCTCTCTTTCCGCCTCGAGACGCTTCGCCTGGCACGGCCGATCGTGCAGAGCTTTGTGTCGCGTGCGTTGATTCTCCGTTTTCCCGAGGAGGACTCCGTTCTCGCGCTGTCGTCGCTGGCGCAGGCTCTACGGCACGTGCTTCCTGTGCATCTGGGTGTCGGAGAGGACTCATTGGAAGTCGTTCCGTTGACATCGGAGCTCGTTCATGGACGGTCCGTTTTCGGATTGGCCGTTGTGGATCTCTACCCGCGCGGCATCGGTCTGGTCGATGCCATCGGCGACGACAACACATTCCTCCTGCAACTCCTGCAGTGGACGCGCGACTGGCTGGCAGCCTGTGCGTGTCAGAGCGATCAGGGATGCGATCGCTGCGTCCGGTCGCCTTCGGCGCTCGCGGCGAATCACGATCAACCGCCCGTGCGCGGTGCGGCGCTCCATTTATTGCGTCAGGTCCTGTGAGGCGTCATGCGATTGGCAAAAGCACGTGCTGAATTGAAGGGAATGCTCGACTCACTGCGGCGATGGGAGTCTGAAGCGCCACCGCGCGCGCGCCGCTTCCACGACGTCCGGCGCGAGCTCGAGTCGCAGATTGCTGCGACCCTCGCCGCGTGGTGGCCGTGGCTTGGCGATCAGATCCTGGCGCGCTACAAGGACCGAACTCGCAATGTCGAGCAGATCGCCTCATCGCTGATGCGGCTGATTGAAGATGCGGAACGTCTCGAAGCGGAAGTGCGGGCGCTGTCCGGCGACTTGCGCTCTCTCGATACGGAGCTGAGCTCGTATATCGAAGGCAGGTGCCGCGACTGGCTCGGTTCGCTGGGCCAGTTGGGCACGACCTGTGATCGTGCCGCGGAGCTTGCCGCCGAAGTGCGTGTGCTCGCGAAAACCGAGTCCGCGGTACGCCTGCACGGCGAGGCCGTGCGGGAGCTTCGTGAGTCGGCCCGCATTGTCGATGCGTTGGGCGAGAACCGAGCCATGTCGCTCATGGTCCGGCTGCCGGAATTCAAGAAGCGTCTATACAAGCAGGGCGCCACGAACGACTGGCTGGAGGAGCTTCGCGTCGCCATCGCGCCACTTCGGGTTATCGCGGACCGTGTAGTCGATCCACCAGAAGAGTTGCGTTCACTGTCCCAGGCGCTCACGGATGCGCGAAGCTGGTCCCGACGGCTGGGCGGAGAAGCGCAACCGGAGGTGGAGCGACTCGAGGAACGGAATTTCCGCGCCGCCGACTTCGAGGTCGAAGAAGTACAGGAGCTCGTTGCCGAGGCCAATGCGTTACGCGCGCGGCTGGTGTTGCGGGCTAATGAGATGCGCGGGGAGAAGCTTTCGCTCTTTCGTGCGCAGATGAGCGATCTTCGGCAGGCGTGCGGACCGCAGCCGGCGCTGGACGCGCTGTTCGACGCACTGGAGACGGCGCGCGCCGATCACCCGCCGCTCTTTCGTGACTGGCTCGCACAGGCGGAGCGATTCCTCGAGTCCTTCAATGCCATTGCGCACACGCACATCGGGGTCATCGAAGCGCGCCTTCTGGAAACCATCGATGCTTTGGGCCGGAAACTCGACGTTCTGGACGAACGCCCCCTTTCGCGGCAGGTCCGTCGGGAGGTGACGGTCGTTCGACAGGACTTGAGCGCACTACCTGCGGCGATATCGAGTGAGGAGATGCTGCTGCAGCTTCGCCGCACGGCAGTCTTCGAGGAGTCCATCGCACGGCTGTCGCGCCTAGCCGACGAGGAGCTGAGAGATATCGATGATCAGCAGCAGGCATTGTCCGAAAGGAATTCCGCATTGCGGTACGCGGTGCAGCGTGCCAAACGCCTCCGCATCGAAGTCATTGATTTCGATCCGCGGATTACAGCGCTCTCGCAGAGATCGGCCGGCATTTCCCTCGAACAGCGTCGTGACGAGGTAGAGCAGTTGTCGCACGAACTCGGTGCGGTAGAAGCGCATTTCATCTCTCAATGCCGTGACGCCGTGACGTCCGAGGGCAACTCCATTCGGCGTCTGGCGAAGGTTCTTCGGCAGGTCGGTATTACGCCGCCTTTCAGCGATGCTGACGTGCTTGCAGAGGGCACCACTCTGGAAGCGGCGACGATTGCGATTCTGGAGGCGCGACGGCGGCATGACCTGTCATTACACCGTGCACGGAATGCGTGGAAAGAACTCGAGGGACGACGGGAACTGGTACAGACCGAGATGGCTAAATTGCGATTGGACGATCTCGGTCCGGCCGATCGCCAGACCGCGGCGACGCTTCTGCAGGATCTCGAGTCGGCCGGGTGGCGCGACGTTCGTGGTCTGCCGGAGAGGATCGAGTCTCTGGCGGTGTTGCTGGACGGTTGCACGCAGCTGTTCGAGCGTTTACTGCAGGAACAGCGGGGCGCGCGAGAGAGACAGGCCGATCTTCAGAAGCGGCTGCGGCGGTTCATCGAGGAGCAGCTCGGTCGCTTCTGTCCTGAGTTGACCGATCGTGTCTCAGCTCTCGTTTATGGCATTCCCGAAAACCCACGGCACTGGAGCGCAGTGCACCATCAACTCGACATTGCGGGCGAGCTTCTCGATCGGATTGAGGTGCACGCCGGACGTCTGGCCGCCGAAGAGCTCGACCGTGCCGTCGATGCGCTGCGGCAAAAGGTTCGTCCTTCAGCCGCGCCGTCCTTTCGCGCGACCGCGACGGAACTGCTGACCGAGCTCGATGCAAAAGGACATGACATCCTCGCGCCAGCGGCCTTGCGACTCCGAATTGTCAGCGCATCAGAACGACGAGTGTGACTCATGACGCAAACAACGATACCGCTCCATCGCTGGCCTGCATTGGCTCCTCACGACGTCACGGGTTCCACACAGATCTCATACGAGCGCGGCATCTGGGGCAAAGTGCATGGAGCGCCGTCCGATTTTCGATGGATCGCGACCACTCCCGCATTTTCGGGTCCGGCCAATCAAATCGAGCTGCAGCTCGCCCTGGGCCCGGAGGACGCTCTCACAACGTTCGGGATGTGGCTGACCCACGGCTCCACCTGCTATGCAGTTGCGTGCTACCCGAGCGCCGCGCGCGACGCCTCGGGGCGCAGCGGTTTTCTGGAAAAGCAGATTCTGGAGTGGGAACGTCCGGCCGAGATGCCGGCAGTTCTTGGCGCGCTGCTCCTGCTCCCCGCTGTCGCCGCCCTCGATTCCTCCGTCTACTGGGATCAATGTGCGGACGCACGTTGGATGGAGGACGATCATTTACTCAATCTCGACGCGGCCGCTCATCCAGCATTGTCCACTTCACTCCTGAGGGATGCGATTGACGACGGCCTGCGGACTTTGAAGAGAGCGGCCACGGAGGAAACCCTCGCATCGTTCTATGGCGCGGTGCTGGCCGGCAATCACGCGGTGTCTCTGCAGGGAATTGCTTCGCCTTTACCGCCGACCGCTCTCGCCGCGTTGTTGCTCCCCTTTCCTCGATCCATTGCTGATTCCATTTCGATTGCGGGGTGGCTGCCGGCGACGCGATTGCCGGAGAATGCCGCCGATTCAATGCTCAACCGATGGACCATCATCGTGGGCGGCGCCGTTTCGCCGCCGGCCGCGCAAGCGACGCCGGATGCCGAACAGTTGCGCATGGGGAAACTGATGGCCGGCGCCATCATGAGCGGCGATCCTTCCCTTCTGGCGCGATTGGAGGATACGGACGTTTCTCCTTCGCCGGTCAGTCGGTCGATTCAGCTCACGTTGTGGGGCCCTTCAGCTGCCGGAAAGACTGTCCTTCTGGCCAATCTGTATCTCGAGACAGACGATGCGGACTGGGACGTTTTTCCGACGGAACGCGCCCTGCAGTTCATCGAGGGCATGCGCAATGTGATGCGCACCAGCAACCAGTTTCCCAGTGCCACTCCGATCGCGCTAACCGAGAAAATCGAGTATCTGTTTCGGCATAAGCGCAGCGGTTTGAGCGCCTTGCTCGCGCTCGAGGATCGAGCCGGCCTGGAATCGGAGAAGGTGAGCGATGAGCGTAATGTGAATGGGCCGAGCCTCAAAGAGCGGCTCGCGACGGCTGATGGTCTGGTGCTGTTGTTCGACCCGATTTCCGATCCGGCTACACTCGAGGCGCGGGTCTGGCGTACGTTGGAGATCATTCATGTCGGTACACGTCGCGGCGTGCAGAAGGATGCGCGGCCGATCGCGGTATGCGTTTCGAAGGCGGACGTTCTGATTCGGAACGCTGCTGATTACAGGTCCGCGCTCGAGGATCCGGATCGGTTCGTGCGCGATCGTGTTCCGGCTGTCATGCTGCGTGCGCTGGACCGGTTCTGTAGCGACTATCGTCTGTTTCCGGTCTCGGCGGCGGGCGTTCGGTTGCGCTATGGAGTGATCGAGCCCGCTGTGTTCTATGACGAGAATCTCGCGCCGCGAATCTGTCCGGGCGGCCGTGCCTTCAATCTGATGACGCCGTTCTCCTGGCTCCTGAATCGTCTGACGGAGGCGCCTGTATGAACACGCTTTTCGAGTGGCCTGCACTCCACCTCGACAGTGATGCACCATTGATGACGATTGAACATGAGCGTGCCGTGTGGGGCAAAGTGCACGGCGCGCCGACCGACTTCCGATGGATTGCTCGCAGCGCGGGCTTCGGCCGGGGAGGCGA
This sequence comes from Thermoanaerobaculia bacterium, assembly GCA_036261885.1. GTDB lineage: Bacteria > Acidobacteriota > Thermoanaerobaculia > Gp7-AA8 > Gp7-AA8 > QHVT01. The sequence continues at coordinate 254,788 of DATAJY010000014.1, forward strand.
TCCGGCGTCGCAATTCAACCTTGGCGCCGAGGATATGCCGGCGAATTTCTTTGCGTGGCGCGTTCTGAATGATCGCTGTTACGCCGTCCACGCTTATCCGAGCCGCGCTTCGGATGCTGCCGGCCGGCGCGGGTTTCTGGAGAAGCAAATTCTGGAGTGGGTACGGCCCGCCGGTGTTCCGGCGGCGCTTGGCGCTCTGGCACTGTTGTCGAAAGTCGCGGTGATGGACGACGCGATCTGGTGGGACCGCATTTCGGGCGACCTCGGAATGGATGCCGACGCGTTTCTGTCGATCGACGGGGGCGAACTCGAATCGATTGCACTGGACGAAGAACGGATCGCCATCGTCGTCGAGCGTGGTCGCCAGGAACTCCGTGACTCTGTTGGTTCGCAGAGCCTCACGAATTTTTACGATCAGATTCTCGGTGGTACCCGTCCGGCGATTCTCGCCGGTGTCAGTGCGCCACTTTCCGCGGCGGCATTCGCCGTACTCCTTCTGCCGTTGCCACGGACTCTGGCCGATGTGGTGTCTTTCGCAGGCTGGGTTCCCTCCACTCGCACTTCTTTCGCGGATCTCGCCCGTCGCTGGGATCTCATCGTTGGTTGTGATGCTCCGTTATCCGCAGCGCAACGGCCGTCAGAGCGTGCATGGCTGATGGCAGAAAATCTTCTGAGCACCGAGGGCTATGCCGACTTGAATGATCTCGATGTCGTAACAGACGATGAACTCGATGCTCCGGGAGAGTTGATTGTCGAAGGGGACGATTCTGTTCCTCTCGGGCCTGCCGCGCCCCTGACGCTGACGGCGCCCGATGCACAGTGTGGCGCGTTGATGCACGAGTTGTTCGCGTTTGCCCGCTCGCCGGAGCGCCGTTGGCTTGATCCGGGCAAACTGACGAGAGCGCGAAATTCGCAGTTCTGGGCGCAGCCGCGAAACGCGACAGCACTGCTCACGGAATGGGTGCAAGCCGTCGGGAATGGCCGGCCGCCTTATGCGAATCTCGAGCAATGGAACGTGAAGGTGGACCTGCTCAGGAGCGCGGCCGTCTGCCTGGTGCCGGACTCACAGTTGGTCAGAACGATTTCGTTGCCCGCTCCGGACAGCAGAGTGCCGTCCTTGTTGTTCGCTCTGCAGTTGCAGAGCCGGCACGAGCGCGATTCTCTACTTCGAATCGGGGAAACCGCACTGCGTCAGGCAATGCTGCAGAGTCTTACGTGCAGGGGATCGGCGCGGTACGGTTTGCAGATTCGCGCATGGCTCAAAGAGTGGAGCCGGAACACCGGACATCCCGAGGTGCGGGCGTTGGTGACTCAGGCACTCGCTCCGTAAGAGCCGTCACGCGGCCGGGTTTGCGTCGGGCAGCATGCCCAATGCCGGACCTCTGCCGATTGAGCCGTGTACTCGCTGCAGGATGGAGACGACGGCTCCGGGATCGAGCCCGGCCAGACTCAGCGCCATTTCGGGTAACGACGCTAGTCGGGTGTACTGATCCCTTGCCGCCGCGAGAAGGTCCCGCTCCATCCGGACGACGCGTGGCGTTGCCGGTGCATGATGAATGGTCAGGATCTCTACGCCTTGCCGGTGCAGGCGCAGCGATTCTGTATCGACATCGCGGTGGCGAGCACACAACTCAGCTCCGTGGGGGAACGGATTCAATAAGGATGCGCCCGGCGAGTCGCCGCACACGATTACGACTTTGCGTGCGTCATCACGCCAGTGCAGCCGTGAGCACATGGCAAGAGCGTCGGCCAATGCATCGACGAAATCGCCTCCCGGAGTCGGCGGAATCGAGACGAGACGATCCTGAATGCTCGCGAGATTGATCGCTTGCAGAATCGCATCCTCCTGGCGTGGCAGGAGGTGATAGCGTGGCTTCAGATCCGAAGCGCTCACGCCCGGCAATTCCTGATCTCCAAACGCGACAATGACGCTGCGCGTGTCGCGGCCATTGCTGAACTCTCGCACGATGGCGACGAGTTTTTCGACGTACCCGCCCCACAATTCCTTATGCTCGAGAAGCGCGGTGCTTTGCGTGGGTGCGGCGTCCCAATGCCGGAGGGTGCCGTCGATGACGAGCGCAAGATCGAGCGGGGCATCGGCGGAGGGACGTTGGATCGGTGAAGGAGGTTCGTACCGTTCTTCGGTGGGAAGAAGGAGCACATTCCGGCCTCGGCTTCGTAACGTCGGCAGGCCCGCATCGTCGAGTTCCACGCGGAGCGTCACGAGTTCCTCCGAGTCGGCGCCGATTTCTGCCCGAACGCGTATTCCTTCCTTGTCCGAGAGTACGACGTGCACGCTCGATGCTCCCGCAATGCAGCGCAGGTTGACGGATGCGGCGCCACCTGACCCGGAGAGCGCCAGTTGTGTCTCAATCGGACGCGCTTCCTCGGCGTTCCATGTGCGCAGGCGTAGACGAGGCGTGTTGTTCATGGCGTTTGTGCGAATTTGATGAGCGGTTCCATGCCCGCGAGAATGTGTTGGTCGTTGTAATCCCCGCACGTCATTTTCTGGGCCAGAAAAAAATCCGGCGGTCTGGATGCGTCGGTGAGCAGTGCCGGGTGTCCCTCGTTCGAGTATCCAAGACGGCACGCTATCGCAGACATCAGGGCCACTGCCGTTTCGTTCTTCTGCCATGCGTCTGCGGTCCGGATGGCTGTGACCGTGCCGGTCATTGCCGGATTGCGAAGAAAGTTGTTGTTGTCGAGAATTGGCTTCAATTGAAGCGCCTGTAATTTGAGGAGACCGATGAGAAAGGTTCGATTCGTCGACTCGTCGCCGGGCCGTGTGGCGTTGAACAATTGAACGATGGCTGCATCCTTGATGCCGGCCTTGTCGGAGGACCTGAAGTGGGTCTCGTAGAGAATCCTCAAATCGTCATCCGGTTTTGTGCGGCGCCGCATCGCGGCCAGCAGCTCGCGTGTGCGCGCTGCCAATGTCGGCGGGTTGGTCGCGGCGGTATGCACGCCGGCTTTCTTGATTGGCGCTTTGACGACTATTGCTGCCGTCGTTTTGTCGATCGGAAGCCGTTTCTCGAACCGACGCATCAGCATGGCATTGACCGTCAGCAGGATGAGCAGGAGGAGCGCCGCGCTCCACCCGTAGAGCGCCGGGTTGGTGAAGAGGCGTCGACCGCGCGCCTTCAGTCGCTTCCATCCGCGGAGACTGTCTTCCGTTTGAGCCTCGGCCGACGTTCGCCCGAACATCTCTCGCTCGACTTTGTTGATCCGGACGTCGAGACTCGGCCGGCGCATGGCATTGAGGACGAGAGACTCGAAGTCCGGCGAGAACCATTTCAACAGGTTCAGGACGCTCTGCAGTTGTGTCTCGGATTCCTGGTCGATCGGAACGATCAGATGTGCTCCGGCATCGATTCTTTGGGGGCCGTCGATCTTCAGGGGATAGGGGGAACGGCCCGGAGGGAGGATTGTGCAGGTCGAGGGAGCTGCGATGGCGGTTCCGTTTACCGTCTTTACCTCCACGCGCTGGTTCAGTCCGGCACCCCAAACCAGGACCATAATGCCGCCGCCGTGGCTGCGAAGGATATTCGTAACATCCTTTTGCAGTGCCTGTACTTCTTTGCGATCCGTTTCACGATCGGTGAAATTCGCCGACGAAATGCGTCTGCGTGAATAGACGAAGAATCGATACTCTTCTTCTTCCGCTTTGAGGCGGAAAGCGTAGGTATCTCCCGTGTCGGCCGAGGGATTGCGAAAGAATGTTGCGTCGTTCATGGTTCGTTCACTCCGAATTCGGATAGCAAGGGAATCCAAGCCGGATCTTTTCTGGCATGGGCTGTCAGTGCGGTGAGGAAAACCGATCGTTCGTCGTGCTGATCGGCGAGAATGTCGAAGAGCGACGCCATCGCCAGGTCCTCGCGGTCGTCGGCACTGCGCACGTTGCCATACCGGCGGAAGTCGCGCAGGCTGATGAGCAGGCGCTGCCACCAGCCGACATCCCGCCGCGCGGAGGAATCGGAGATCTCGATGACACGCACGGCTGCCCGTCCTAGTGCGCCGGCGGTGAGCATCATCGCGGCGAGGTGAAAAATCGGCAGCCCGGTTTTTGTATCTGCCGGTGGAGCGACGAGCGTCGGGATGCCTTTCGCGACCCGTTTGATCGCCTGCCAACCGCCTTCCGAAAGTGAATTCCATTGATTTCGCGAAAACTCTTTTTCACCTAGCTTGCGGGCAATGACTCGCAAAGGGTGTTGCGCAGGCTCGGTGCGGTTCAGTTGTGATTTTCGGATGTCGTCTGCGAGGTGCTGCCAGCACGCGTCGTCGGCGCGCTGGCGCAGGATGGCGTCAATGACCTGCTCCGCGAGCAGGTCACTCGTTACGCCTTGCACGGTAGTGGGATCGAAGAGTCCGGCGGTTTTTTGCAGATTCGCCTTCAAGAGCGCACCAAGAAACTCCTTGGATGCAGGCGGTCGCAGCGCCGGATCGCCTTGAATGTTTTGCTCGATCAGGCGCAGCGCGTCGCGGTCGACGGCCGCCAGAGTCCCCTGGCGGAAGAGCCATACCGCCAGCTCGGCGAGAAATCGTCCATGAGCCCAGAGGTTTGGGTGTGCGGCGGCTCTGACCGCCTCCAGTGGTTGATGGTCGAGGTGGCGGAGAATCGATTGCACGCGCGCGTCGACCGCCTGCGGCGCGCGGCTCCCGGCGTGAGTCCAGAGCTCGAGCGATTGCGCAAGCGACAGAGAAGGCTCGTTCTGCTCGCGAGATCGCCCTGGATCGAGCCAGACCAGAGCTCCCGAAGGAAAACGGTCCGCAAACGGGGAGCGACTCAGTACGTCGAGCGATTGGATGTGCGGGAGGCGCGATTGTGCGTCGTCGATCTCAGCGAGGGCTCCCAGGTCTGCACAGAGCGAAATCATCTCCGCCATTTGTTCACTCTCGAATGGAGGAATCGGCGGCCATGGATTCTTTTCAGTGGAGGCGTCGCAGAGAGCGGCCAACTCCGCGCCGGTGACGTGCGGTGCGAGATCCTTCACGATGATCGCCCACGCCTCGAGGGTCGGTGCCGTCTGCCCCCGCAGGTGCGCTTTGAGCCAGGCCAGAGCCGATGCATGAAGCAGCTTGGCGTCGTCTTGTGAATCGAGTTGCGAGTTGCGGCGCCAGAAGTACCACCACGCAGTCGCCACGAGTTTCGAGATGACGGGCTCGCATGCGACGCGAACGCGCTGATCGAGCTCGACATACAACGCGGAATAGCTGCTGTCTCTTGTGAGGAGCGGCGCAAACTGCAGAAGATCGTCGAGAGATAGCGCATCGAACCGGAGACAGTGCCACGCTGAGTCGAAGGCAATCGTCTCGAGGAAGTCGCGGCTCTTTGCCGAGAACTTCGGCGCCGCCGCCCACAATGCGGCCAGCAGAGGGTTTCTGGTCGAGCCCTCCGCTTCTTCGATTCTTATCAGCAGATCAGCAAGGCGAAGGTAGGTTTCGGGGTCCTCTGCCGGATCCAGACCGCATCCCTCACGGATCGAAGCCGCGAGAGCCGTGGGAGGAGAGGGCAGCTCACGGAGTCGATCGAGGAGGATCTTCGGGACATTGTTCCACGATCGGCAGAAGCCGGGGAGGGTAAGCCATTGTTCCGCGGCCACAGTGAGCTCGTCAGCGGACGCTTTTCGGACGAAGACCTGCGCCCAGTCGGAAGGGAGGCGCCCGCTCGCTACTGCTCGCGTCAAGATATCAAACACCGGACGCTGCGTCGCGTAGGCGGCCAGCTCGGCACCTTGTCGATTTCGCCCGCGAAGAAAGTCGGTGTTTTGTTCTGCCTCAAGCAGCCGATGCAACGCCCCGGTCGCGGCGAGTTGATCGAGAGGCAGTGCAATGGTGCGTTCCGCCAGTGCGCGCTCGGAAATCAGCGCGGGCTGGTGCAGGAACAACTCAATGAGACGCCGTAAGCGCAATGGATCCTCAGGGACCCACCATCCGGGAAGGCGATCGTCGACCTGAATTCGCAGCGCCGATGCGCCATCTTCCATCGCACGCACGAACTCCCTCTGCTCCACCGATTCGTCGGGAACGCCCATCAGCAACTGATCGATGAGGGTGTTTCGCGGAAACGCTCTCCACTCCTCGGCCTGGATGAGCCGCTGCCATTGGACGCCGGCGCCGAGTCTGGAGGATGCGCGTGGGAGATATTCAGCGAGCAACTTCGAGCGCCGCTCTCCGTCGCCGGCCAGTGCGTAAGCAATGTTGTAAGTAATGCGAACGGTCGCACGAACATTGCCTCGACACGGCAGATCGTCCATCTCGAACTGAAAGCGCTCGCTGAACGGGGAAAGGGCACTCGGGAGTGCGACGGCGCGGTCGACTACCGCATTTGCGTAGTCCTTACTCAGGCTGTCGCTATCCCGGCCGATGATCTTGTTGCCCGCGCGATCCAGGAACGTGGCATGTGGACTCTCCGCCACCGCGGCTGTGGCAATTGATTGTGGGATGACGACGAGGTGTGCACCCAGGCGGCGCAGAAATACGTCTGGAGACTGTGAGTAGATGCGAAGTCGGCACGTGCTGCGGAGGCGGCCCGGTAACGCGCCGCGTGCGAAACTCACGAGCGCGGGGAGCGCGCTCCCGGCAATGAAATCACTGATCGGTGCGACGATGACGAGCGGATATCCGTGCATCATTGCGTGCAATAGATGTCCGAGGAATAGGGCGGCCGTTTCGGCTTCATGACGAAGCTGTTCCGGACGAACGATGGATGTTGTGCTGGAGAAATTGTCGGGCGGCGGATCCTCGCTCCAGGGCGTCGCGAATGCGTCGTCGCATCCGAGATTCAAACCCGGGTCGAAGCCCGGCGGCAGAGCGTCGAGTTTCCATGCGCGGGCGTGGGAAAAATATGCTGCGCGCGAGTCGAACGTGCCGTAGGAGACCAGACGTACGACAAAACAATACTCGCTGGCCGTGAAGGTTGACCACGCTTCCAGCCGATCGCTGAGACGTGCATGATCGGCCGGGTCCGAATCGAGCGTCAGCCACGGCCGGATTGCGTCGAGCAGATCGGTTCGATAAAGGTCTTTTGAAACATGCAGGTATTGCTCGCCGCGCTGAACGGTTCGCCCCGGACCTTCTCCTACTCCGTTGTAGGACTGGCCGCGATAAAGGGAGCGTGATGCGGGCGGTGCGATATCCACTGGTCTCCGCTTCCTTACATGAGCGCGTTCTCGCGCTCACACAACGCGACCAGGAGCGGTAATTCGACATGCACCGGCGTGGGCGCAGCTTTTCTCGCCTCGCGCAGTCGCTCTGGATCATCTGGATCGACGTACTTGTGCTCGAGCTCTTCGAGCCGTTCCCCTTCCATCGCGCTCAGAGGGATGACCCACGGCCGTCCTCTGTCGAAATCGAGACTCTGGGGAATGTCGCTGATTCTGGGGTCGCGAGCCGAAGAGAACTCCTCGTGCATTGCCTCGGAAACGATTCGCGCGTTGGCGAGATACCGCGCCACCCCACGGCCCGTGCGTAATTGCTTCAGATAGGTATTCGGAGAATCGAGGTAAGGCGAGATCCAGCGATCGCGCAGAGTTTTGAGCGCGCCGCGACGGTCATCAGACATCGTTAGCGCGAGAATGCTGCTTACTGGCTTCGAAGCCTGACCGAGCCGCGCTCGCATATCCTTGTAGTTCTGAATCACCTGTTCGAATCCTTCGAGCACGAACTCCCTCTTTTCCCAATCCTCGTCGGAAAGCGACGCTCCCGGGAATGCCGCCCATAAGGGAAGGCAGAAGACCATTACGCGCGCGTCGACATAGGCGCGTTGCCACAACGCGCGGTCCTCGGAACTGACCGTGGGGAGCTCGAAAAAGCCCTCTCCCGACCCGTCGAAGAACTCCACATCCATCGCCGTTCGCTTCTCGCCGAACCAGCCGGTGCGGAATGGAAGTCGCAGCCGGTACCAGTGCTGCGCGGACTTGGATGTGAACGGAAGGCGCTGCCACGTCTGGTACTTCTTGATGAAGTTGACGCGATTGAGCGAACGGGCGGCGCCGGTCCTGGTCAACGTGTGGGCGTTCGAATGCTCTCCCGCGGCCATGAACAAATGCATGGCATCGCGCTCGAGGTAATACGTGAGTGCGCCGGATTGCTGGCCGGAATATGTGCGATACACCATCGACTGGAAGAGGTAGCTCTTCCCGACTCCTTTGCCGCCGAGAATGCCCATCTTGTGAGCGTCAGCGCGATCGAATGGCTCCTCGTCGGTCGCGTCGTAGTCATCGGCCTGATACGAATGACTGGCCGCGAGCTCGTCGAACGTATCGAGACTCTCCTCTTCGTCGGGAAACAGCTCGGGAAGGGTGAGTTCATCGAGTGGTTCGGGCGGCGGCGCAACAGGCGCAGACACCCCTGCCGGTATCTCCTTGCGGAGTTGCGCTCCGAATGTCTCCGCCAGTGGGGGCACCGGCGCCGACACGGTTCGGAGGAAGCTCAAGGCCGGGCCGCCGGGAGGCGGAGGCTGTTCTTGGAACTCCGATCCCATGAGCCCGGAATGCGAAGGAGCCGGCTCCGACTCGTCGTTCGTTTCCCACGGAATGGAATTGTTCGAATCGTCTGCCATGTCAACTCCTTGGTGCCTCATGCCGGTCACTCGCGCGTACCACGCGGACGAGTAATGCTTCAGGTTCCGGCGTCAGGCCGTTCAGACGCACCACGGACGGCCGGAGCACGCGAAGCACTCCCTGAACGGAATCGAGATCGAATCCTCCGGTCGCGGAGGCGCCGCGGTCGACTGTGGCGATGTGAGTGCTCGATTCCCCTGCCGCGCTGAGAAGCTCCGTCATCACGGTCTCCCGGTACTGGTCGGCAGGGATGCCCTCAGGAATGAGGAAATGAAAATAGATCTCGGAGGGTACGGTGCGCAGGCTCAATGCACGTGCGTAAGGAGATTCATAGACCACCCGCATTTCAATGCGGAGTTCGGCGCCGAGTCCTTCCTGGGCGGGGCCGTAGGAGTAACAGTCGAGGCGATAGTACTCACGCCGGCGCTCTTCGAAATTGACACAGCGGCATCCGTTCGCGCGTGCTTGTCTGGCCTCTGCTGAGAGTTGTGCGCCACCCGCGCATCCTGGTAATCCGCGTGCGAGCAGCTTTGCCCGCTCCAAAGAAAGCGAAGAGACGCGCGCGAGGTCGCCCGGTGTGAATCGCGTTTCCATGTCGGAGAGAAATGGAGCGCGCAGGACATCATGCAGTGATGGCTTGTCGCGACCGGTCAGTTCCGATGGCGCTTTGAACGCGGCCCAGTGGTCGGCCCAGGTGCCGCTCATCCGATCGAGATACTCTTTGACGACACGGCGGTTTTCCGCGTAATGGCGACCGTAGGCAACCAGATTGCCATTCCCGACATTGGAGTGCTTCGTGCCGAGCTCGGAGAAGAGGCGTCCCAGTTCTTTGTGGTAGCTGCCGGTCACTTCGCTCAATGGCGTGAACTGACTGTAAGACTGCCAACGCCTGTCCACGGAGTCCCAACGGACAGCGGGCTCTCGCAAGGTGGAGACTCTCGGTACCCGGCTGGGTTCGAATCCCGCCACCACCTTGTCGTTCAATTGCTGCAGCGCTGAGAGAAGCTCCGCGTCACGTCCGAGGGTGGCCGCCGAATTCCACAGCTCGAGGTCTTCCAGGCTTCCCTTGAAATGCAGGTTCGCCAGACGCGCGGCCATGGTCTTTGCGGCTTCGGGATTCTCTTCGAATCGCGCCCAGTCATAAGCGATGATTTCGTCGATCTCCTGTGTCCATATGCGTAGTTGCTGAATGCGGCGCTCGACTCGCTCTTCTGTCTGCTTTGCAATCGCGCGGCGGGCAGCACATGCCGAGGGCAGGATGAGCACCGCGATCACCACCATGCTCAGCAGCGCAATGCGTTGGACCAGGGCGTTATCCGGACGAAGTTTGAGAAGTCTTGGCGCAAGTGTGGCCGCCGCCGCGAGCCCCGCGACAGAGAGAGAGAGCACCCACGAGCGCTCGTGGAAGATGACTCCGAGAATCGTTGCCAGCGATGTAAGCGCAGCAAGAATGAGCGCCCACACTCGCGGCCATACGCGGCCGGGCCGATGCCGGCACCGGGCTGCTATCCCCCAGGAGAGAGCGGCTGCAATCGCGGCCACGCATGCAGCTCCTGGCCAGGGCAGCACAAAGAGATGCTGGTCGCGTCCACCGGCCTGCAGGAAGAGAAACACCACGAAGTAGATGGCCGCCGAAGCAACGGAAAGCTGTGCGGACGGCAACGCGAACGTGGTGAGCGCCCAGATCCCGTTTGCCGCCAATGGCTCGGGCAAGGCTGTTTCTGTTTCGATATGACCGCTGTCGTAGGAAGCCATTCGCCCTCACTTCCCGAATCGCGCAGCGGTCCGGCTGTAGCTGTGCCGGACCCCCGCGCGCAATTGCCTCACGTTGCTCTCAGAGACACAGGGGTGAAGGAAAAGAGGGCTGGATCTCCACGAATGTTCCATGCGTCCGAAGTGGGGACGCGATACGAAATGACGCGAAAGGCGCGCGGATCGAACCGTGCTTGCCTGTGGCTCGGCGTCTTCGTAGTGTCTCGTCGCCGGTCGCGATGTATAAAGACCCCCGATGAAAACCGACACCCACCAGCCGCCCGTGCTCGTCGAGCGGCGCGATCGCGGAGTGCTTCGTCATGCGAGCTCGAGCTACGGGGTTTCGCTCGACGGGTTGCCGCTCACGGTGTTTCTGCCTGATTCGGGATCGGCGGAGTTGCTGATTCTCGCGGCGATTCATGGCGATGAGTCGGAGACGACGGTGGCGGTGTCGGAGGCGCTGCGTTGTCTGCCGCGCGGCGCGCTGCAGGCGGCGGTGATTCTCTGCGGGAATCCGGATGGGATGTTGCGCGGCACGCGCGGCAATGCGCGCGGCGTCGATCTCAATCGCAATTTTCCGACGTCGAACTGGAGCGCGGAGGCGGTCTGCTACAAGAGTCGTGCGAACGATGCACGCGACATCGCGCTCAGTCCCGGTGCCGCGCCCGCGTCCGAGCCGGAGACGCAGGCCCTGCTCGATTGGATCGCCCGTTTGCAGCCGCGCGCGATCGTCACGCTCCATTCCGCGCTCGCCTGTGTCGATGACTCCGGGGCCTCGCATCTCGGGCGACAACTCGCCGATCGCTGCGCGCTGCCGTTTCTCACCGAGATCGGCTATCCGACGCCCGGTTCGATGGGCACGTGGGCGGGCGAGCGGGGTCTGACCCTCGTGACGCTCGAGCTCGAAGATGCGTCGCTCTACACGCTCAAAGACCGGCACGTGCCGATCCTCATCGATCTGATGACCGGCCGTTTCGAGCTCGAGGCGCGCTGATGCACATCCTCATCACCGATTCGGGAGTGGGCGGACTCTCCGTCGTGGCGTATGCCGAACGCTTCGTGCGCACGCATGGGTGGAGCGAGCCGGTGCGGCTGACGTTCGCGAATGCCGCTCCCGAAAATGATTACGGCTACAACGCGATGCCGACGCGCGAGCTGAAGATCGAGACGTTCGATCGTTTTCTGCGCAACGTGACGGCGCGCTTCTCTCCCGACGCCATTTACGTCGCGTGCAACACGCTTTCGGTGCTGCTGCCGGACACGCCGTTCTTCGCGCACGCCGCGATCCCGGTGCAGGGCATCGTCGGCACCGGCGCCGCGCTGCTGTTCCGCGAGCTCGAAGCCGATCCGCGCGGTGTGGCGATGATCTTCGGCACGCAGACGACCATCGACGCCGGCGAATACCCGCGGCTGCTCGTCGAACGCGGCATCGACCCGTCGCGCATCATCAGTCAGGCTTGCCCTGGACTGGCCGACACGATCTCCGAGGATCGCGAGGGAACGAGAACGGCGCTCGAGATTCGCAAGTGGGTTCGCATCGCGAGCGAGAAGCTCCGGGACCCGAATGCGCCGATCGTCGCCTGCCTCGCCTGCACGCATTACGGCTATCGCAAGGAGCTCTTCGCGAAGGCCTTCGCCGACGCGGGGCTGCAGGCGAAAGTCGTGAATCCGAACGAGCGCGCCGTCGGAGATCTTTTCCCGCGCGCGGGTGGCGACGTGCACGACGTCGAGGTCGCGTTCGTCACGCGTTACGCGATTCCGCCGCAGACGATCGAAGCGTTGACCTGGTTTCTCGACGACATCTCGCCGCGTACCGTCGAAGCGATGCGGCAGTTCACCCACCTGCCGGATTTGTTCTGAACCCTCGCTGGGCACGCCATGCGCAGTGTCTTCGTGCGAGGAGATTTTCATGAACGGTTTCGTTGACGACATCGAACGGCTGACGCTGGCGAATTCGAATTTCCGCCGCGTGCTCTACACCGGCAAACAGATGCAGCTCGTATTGATGACGCTGAAGCCGGGCGAGGAGATCGGCGAAGAAGTGCACGAGGATCGCGATCAGTTCTTCCGCGTCGAACAGGGGCGGGGCGTGGTCTTCATCGACGGTCGCTCGTCGGAGATTCGTGACGACATGGCCATCATCGTTCCCGCCGGCGCGCGGCACAACGTGCAGAACAACGGCGACGAGCCGCTCAAGGTCTATACGATTTATGCGCCGCCCGAGCACAAGCACGGTACCGTTCACGCGACGAAGGAAGATGCGTTGCGCGCCGAAGAGCACTTCGACGGAGTGACATCCGAGTAGCAACGGAGGAGCGACCGATGCCGACGGAACCGTCCGTCCCTGACGACGAGATGAGCGAACGCGAAGTCGATGAAACGATCGAGGCGAGTTTTCCGGCGAGCGATCCGCCGAGCTGGACCCTCGGCACGGATCACTCCGATCGCGGCGACGACGAAGGGGAGTAGAACGCAGCCGGGCCGGATGTTGACGGCGTGGACATTTCGACGGTGACGATCGATCATCCGAGGATTGAAGCGTCGTGTGGCAAGGAAGCTCGCGTGGACCGCACTGGCCCTGGTGGCCGGCTTTCTGCTCCTCGATCGCTGCAACGCGCTGCCGTCGATCGCGAACCGCACCAGCTCGCACGTCCTCGCGGAGACGCGCGGCACCAGGCTCGAACGCGCGGTGACGCCGCTGCTGCTCACGCATCCCGGTCTCTCCGGCATTCACGCGATCCGCGATGCGCGCGATGCGTTCGCGGCGCGATGTCTTCTCGCCTCGGCCGCGGAGCGCACGCTCGACGTGCAGTACTACATCTGGCGCAACGACCTCTCCGGCACTCTGCTGATGAAGGCGTTGCTCGATGCGGCCGATCGCGGCGTGCGCGTGCGCCTGCTGCTCGATGACAACAACACCGCCGGTCTCGATGCCGCGATCGCCGCCATCGACTCGCATCCGCGCATCGAGGTGCGCCTCTTCAATCCCTTCGTGATCCGCAAGCCGCGCCTGGCCGGATATCTCACCGATTTCTCGCGACTCAACCGGCGCATGCACAACAAGTCGTTCACGGCCGACAACCAGGCCACGGTCGTGGGAGGGCGCAACGTCGGCGACGAATACTTCGGCGCGACCGACGGCGTGCTCTTCGCCGATCTCGACGTCATCGGCATCGGGCCGGTCGTGAACGAGGTGTCGAGCGATTTCGACCGGTACTGGGCGAGCGAATCGTCGTACCCGGTCGATCGGCTGCTGCCCTCGGCGCGCCCCGAAGCGATTCGCGAGCTGGCCGCGAAAGCCGCGCGTGTGGCGCGCGAGCCGGCCGCGGTCGCGTACGTGAACGCCGTGCACGAATCGGCGTTCGTTCATGACCTGATCGCGCGGACGCTGCCGCTCGAGTGGGCCACGGCCCGCCTGGTCAGCGATCCGCCGGCGAAAGCGCTCGGCCGCGCGCGTCGCGACGAACTGCTCACCCGGCAATTCGGAAGAATCTTCGGAACGCCGCACAAAAACGTCGATCTCGTGTCGCCGTACTTCGTGCCGGGCGAGCGCGGCGTGGAGCTGTTTCGCGGCTGGCGTAAACAGGGAGTCGCGGTGCGCGTGCTCACGAACGCGCTCGAAGCGACGGACGTGGCGGTCGTGCACGCGGGCTACGCCAGACGACGCCGCGATCTGCTCGCGGCGGGCGTCACTCTGTACGAGTTGCGCTCGGGCGCTCCGGCAGCGAAGCCGGTGCGCATGTCGGGATCTTTCGGCAGCTCCGGTTCGAGTCTGCACGCGAAGACGTTTGCCGTCGATGGTGCGCGCCTCTTCGTCGGCTCGTTCAATTTCGATCCGCGCTCCGCGGAACTGAACACCGAGATGGGGTTCGTCATCGACAGCCCGCAGCTCGCCCGCGGCATGACGAACGTGTTCGACAAGGACGTTCCGCCGAATGCGTTCGAGGTCGAATTGCACGACGGCGAGCCGGAATGGATCGAACGTCGCGGTTCCGCGGTCGTTCGCCATCGCACGGAGCCGGGCACGAGCTTCTGGACCCGGCTCGGCGTGACGCTGCTGTCGTGGTTGCCGATCGAGCCGCTGCTGTAGTCTCCGCGGTTGCATGCGCACTGAAACGCTCGTTCTGACGAACGGAAAGATCTGGACCGGCCACTCCTTCGCTCACAGCATCACCATTCGCTGGGGCCGCATCGTCTCGCTCGATGACGCAACGCCGAACGACGCGCGCGTCATCGATCTGCGCGGCCGCCTGGCTGTCCCCGGATTCATCGACAATCACCTGCACTTCGTGACCGGCAGTCTGCAGCTCGAACGCGTGCAGCTGCGCGATGCGCGTTCCCTCGATCTGTTTGTCGAGCGCATCGCCGAACGCGCGAGCCACATGAGTGCGGGATCGTGGATCACCGGCGGTGGCTGGGATGAACAGTCGTGGAGTCCGGCCGTTCCTCCGGCACGGCAGCACATCGATGCGCTCACGCCCGGGCATCCGGTGTTCGTCACGCGACTCGATCTGCACATGGGGCTCGCCAACAGCGTCGCGCTGCGGCTCGCCGGAATCACGCGCGAGACGCCGGATCCGCCGGGCGGCACGATCGTGCGTGATGGTCGCGGCGAACCGACCGGCATTCTCAAGGACACCGCGATGCGGCTCGTCACGTCGATCATTCCGGTGCCGTCGGTCGAGGAGCGTGTGGCGGTGATGCGCCGCGGTCTGCACGAAGCGGCGCGACGCGGAATCACGTCGTTCTGCGACATGGGCATCACCGCCGAGGCGTTCGATGACTTTCGTGCGTACCAGC
This sequence comes from Thermoanaerobaculia bacterium, assembly GCA_036261885.1. Classification (GTDB taxonomy): domain Bacteria; phylum Acidobacteriota; class Thermoanaerobaculia; order Gp7-AA8; family Gp7-AA8; genus QHVT01. Next base: position 269,901 of record DATAJY010000014.1, read on the forward strand.
GGCTCGATCGCGAAGGGGCGCTGACCGCGCGCGTCTGGATGTATCTGCCGATCGATTCGTGGGAACGACTCGCGGACATCGGCGTCGAGAAGGGATTCGGCAGCGAGCAGCTGCGTCTCGCCGGGTTGAAAGCGTTCGCGGACGGTTCCCTCGGATCGTCGACGGCGGCATTTCGTGAGCCGTACGAAGGCGAGCCGCACGACTGCGGTCTCTTGATGCAGCCGATGCAGGATGGCTCGATGGCGCGTGCGATCGCCGGTGCGGATGCGCACGAACTGCAACTCGCCATCCACGCCATCGGCGATCGCGCCAACGCCGAGGTGCTGAGTCTCTTCGAGTCGCACGCCGGACACGACACGCGCCGTTTTCGCATCGAGCACGCACAGCATCTCGATCCCGCGCTCGTCGAGCGTTTCGCGAAGGGCCGCATCATCGCGTCGATGCAGCCGTATCACGCCATCGACGACGGCCGGTGGGCGATCACGAAAATCGGCGCGCACCGCATCGGCTCATCGTTTCCGTTCCGATCGCTTCTCGATGCCGGCGCGCACGTCACGTTCGGTTCCGACTGGCCGGTCGCACCACTCGATCCGATGCTCGGCATCCACGCCGCCGTCACGCGGCAAACCGTCGACGGCCGCAATCCCGACGGCTGGATTCCCGAACAGAAAATCAGCGTCGCCGAGGCGCTGCGTGCCTACACCGCAAACAATGCGTTCGCCGTGTTCGCCGAGCGCGAGATCGGCACGCTCGCCCCTGGGCTCCGCGCCGATCTCGCCATCCTCTCCGACGACCTCTTCACCGTTTCTCCCGGCGAGATCGAACGCGTGCGCGTCGAGATGACGATCTCCGGCGGCCGCGTCATCTACGAAGAATGAAAAAGCCCGCGTTGCGCGGGCTTTTTGTTGGTGCCGGTGTTCGTTGCGACCGCGAGCGTTCGCGTGGGCGCTTACGGTTTTTGCCCGCGCTGACGCGACGGGTGAGGGGTGCCGTTCGGCAGATTGCTGTACGGGATTTCGCGCACCTCGACCGGCATCCGGCAGGCGATGACCGACTTGCGGGCCCACATCAGCACCTCGTCCATGTCCGCGGCTTCCAGGATCGAGAAGCCGCCCACGTGTTCCTTCGCTTCGAGGTACGGTCCGTCGGTGACGAGCACCTCGCCGTTGGGCTGGGCCCGCAGCGACTTCGCCTCGCTGGTCGGACTGAGCCCGCCGACGAAGACGCGCGCGCCGGCAGCCTCCAGTTCGTCATTGAGGTCGCTGATCGCGCGGACCATTGCTTCGTCCTGCGAGGACGGGTCGAAATTCTCGGGCAGGTGACTCACAACCAGATAGTGCGGCATGACTTCTCCTTTTCGGTTTGCCTTCGAGCGGGCGATTTGAACTGCTTTCATCCACTCGACGAATGACCTGCCCCGATTTCTACCGGCGGCCAGAATTTTTTTTCAGCCGACGAATATCGTCTGCTCGAGCTTCTTCGACAGCAACTCCTGCTCGCGAACGTTGTCCGTCATCGCCAGCGCGCGTTGCAGTTTTTCGCGCGCTTCCGTATGGCGTCCCAGCTTCAGAAGCAGATCTCCTCGGACGCTCGGGAGCAGGTGATAGTTGGCCAGTGCCGGCTCCGCCGCGAGAGCATCCAGCGCCTGAAGTCCGGCGTCCGGTCCGTGTGCCATTCCGACCGCCACCGCGCGGTTCAGCGCCACGATCGGAGAAGGGCTGATCTCGAGCAGCGCGTCATAGAGCTGCACGATCCGATTCCAGTCCGTCTCCGCCGCGGTGCCGGCTCGCGCGTGACACGCTGCGATCGCCGCCTGCAGCGTGTAAGAGCGAGCGCCCCCGCCGAGCTCCTGCGCGCGCGCGAGCGCCGCGAGCCCTCGCTGAATTTGTGCGTGGTCCCACAGCGAACGATCCTGCTGGGAGAGGAGGACGGCTGCGCCGGTCGGTTCGCGACGCGCCGCGGTACGAGACGCCTGCAACTCCATCAGCGCCAGCAGTCCATGCACCTCGGGTTCCGCCGGCAGCAGTTGCGCCAGCATGCGTCCGAGCCGAAGCGCGTCTTCACACAACGCGGCCCGCATCCACTCCGCCCCCGCCGTTGCCGTGTATCCCTCGTTGAAAATCAGGTAGACCACGGACAACACCGATTCGACCCGCTTCTTCAACTCCTCGCCACGCGGAGTCTCAAACGGAACCTGCGCGTCGGACAGCGTCTTCTTCGCCCGAAAGATGCGTTGCCCCAGTGTCTTCTCCGGCACGAGGAACGAGCGTGCAATCTCGGCCGTGGTGAGGCCGCACGCCAGGCGCAGAGTCAGTGCAATACGCCCTTCGACCGCCAGCACCGGATGGCAGGCCGTGAAGATGAGCCGGAGAACGTCATCATCGATGACCTGATCCAACGCCTCGTCGAGCGCGTCACCGAGCCGCTGCTGCTGAAACTCCAGCTCGCGCGCGATCTCTCCATGCTTGAGCTCCATCATCCGCCCGCGTCGCAGCGCATCGATGGCGCGCTGCTTCGCCGCCGTCATCAGCCACGCCCCAGGTTTCTCCGGAATCCCCTCATCCGGCCAGCGCTCGAGCGCCGTGACCAGTGCATCCTGCGCCAGCTCTTCCGCAAGCCCGACGTCGCGCGTCACCCGGGCTATCCCCGCGATGAGCCGCGTCGACTCGATCCTCCAGACGGCCTCGATCACTTTGTGCGTATCGCTCATGCACCTGCCGAAGGCAGGTTAACGCAGGAGGGGAGAATGCCGCGCCGAGGAGGCATTCCCCGCGAAGCGAGCACACGATGTCGACGCGTCGTCAGGTGAGAACGCGTCTATTCAACTGCCGCGGGTGCGCTCTTGTGCTGGCACGCCGGACAGAATGGCAATCTCACGTCCGTTGTGTAGCCGCACTTGCCGCAGACGTAGAACGTCTTTGGCTCGCGCATCGAATCGAGATCACGCGCGGCGGCCGTGCAGAGATTCGCGTGCTCGACCTCACTGTCACGCGTCTGGTCGAAGACTTTCGCGAGGTCCGTCTGTCCGTGCAGATTGCAGGTCTCGACCGCCTCGCGATAGTCGCCGTCGCGTTCCGCTCGTTCCGCGGCAGCGGCGGTGGCGAGGTTCTCCCGCGTCGAGCCCGGCTCCGGCAGCGGAGTCTCCTCGCCCGGAATCACAACGTCGTGTTCGCGGAGCAGCGCCGTGAACCGCGCCGCGTGTGTACGTTCCGCCTGCGCCTGTGCACGGAAAAGCGCCGCGACGCCTCGGAATCCCTCCTCGTCCGCTTTCCGGGCGAAGAGCTCATACCGGGCAACAGCCTCGCGCTCACGCGCGAGCGAGCGTTGCAGCAGAGCGACAACATCACGCGGCAGCGTGGTTGCGGCAATCGCGCAGAGGGCGATCGAGATCAGGACGAGGACGAACAGCGCGCGTTTCATCGGCGCACCTCCTGCTGTCCACCAATAGCGCGCCGCGGAGGGAAGGAGGCCGCGACACCCGTCACCGTTTGTCGTGACGTCATCGCATCGCTGCCGCCAGCGTCGCGTCGCGCTGATAGTGATCGCGATGAAACTCCATGTGCCCGTCGTCTCCCACCCACGCCGTCCAGTAGAGGACGTACACGGGCTGCGGCATCGTCAGAGGAATGGCTCGCTCGTTCCCGGTTTCGATTGCCTTCTCGATAGCTGCGGCGTTCCACTGCGGTTGATCGCGGAGGAGATGACTGGCGAGGTCGAGCGGCTTCTCGACGCGGATGCAGCCGTGGCTGAACGCACGGAAAGGCCTTGCGAAGAGCGATTTCGCGGGCGTGTCGTGCAGGTAGACGTCGTAGCCATTCGGCATGTTGAATTTCAGGCGCCCGAGGGCGTTCCAGTGGCCGGGGCGCTGCCGGATGCGGCCGTTCGTCACGACCATGTGCTCGCGCGCGAAGTACGACGGATCGCGGCGCTGCTTCGGCCAGAGCTCTTTCTTCGCGATGCTGTCCGGCACGTTCCACCACGGGTTCACGATCACCTCGGTGATGCGCGCGGCGAAGAACGGCGTGCGCGTGTACTCCTTGCCGACGACGGTCTTCATCGTCAGGACGGAGCGCCCTTCCTCGATCACGTCGAGGCGGAACGCGGCGATGTTGACGAGGATGCAGCTGGCGCCGAGATCGTCCGGCATCCAGCGCCAGCGCTCCATGTTCACGGCGATCTGCCGCGCGCGATCATCGGCCGAGACGTTCAGCTCCCGCAGCGTTTCCGGTCCGACGATGCCGTCCTCGGTGATGCCGTGGTGCGACTGAAAGTGCCTCACGAGCTCCTCGAGCTCCGCGTCGAAGAGCGCGCTGTCGCCCGCTGCGTAGAGACGCTGGCGAAGGATGGCGACGCGAGGGTCTTCATCGCCGAGGCGCAACGTGCGGCCTTCCGGAACGACGCTCCATCGCGCATTGCGGTAGGCGACGAGCATCCTGCGCAAGCGAACGTAGCCTTCGTGACGGACGGCGAAGTTGGCGAGCGATTCCTCGATCGTGCCGTCATCGAGTGCCGACTGCAGCGCGGCCGCGATGTCGATCTTCGGCGGCGGCCCGCACCACGCCGGCCGCGGAAACTGCGGGTCGACGACGCCGCGCGAGAGATGCGTGGCCGCGGTGAGAAACGCATCCGTGGCCAGAACATCGCGATCGATGCTGACCGGCAGGTGCAGGAGCGCCTCGCGGTGATAGCGATCGGGCTCGAGACCTTCGTTCGCGAGCGCATCGATCGCGCGCAACAGCGCTGTGTACGAACGCTCCTCCCATGCGGGACGTTGATCGCGACGCGCGTAGAACGTCTGCACTCCCGCCGTGTCGCAGATTCGTTCACCTCCGACGACATCGCTCTGGAGAAGCTGCGCGATGTCGAGCGAAAGTGCGAGCACCGCGGCGAGCATCGATGCGGACCTCCTGCATTACCAACATCGTGCCGACTGTTCGAGAAGACCTTAGCGACCATCACAGGATGCGGTGTCGCCCATCGTTGTCCCGCTCACGCGCCGACCCAAGATTTCCACCATGAAGGTCCGCCGGCGAATGTCGATTCGAGGATGCCGGGAGAGTCGCAGCTCGTGCGGATCGATCGAGGAGGGTTCATGCGATCGCGTCTTCTCAAAGTGACTGGAGTGTGCGCCGCCGGTGCGGGCGCGCTGACGTACGCCGCCTATCGGAAAGAGATCGAGGCCGCGCGACAACGAGTCGAGACCGGCAGGCAGTTCCTCGATTCGCCGGACGGGCCGATCGAATTCGCGGAGGCGGGAAGCGGCCCGGCCGTGCTGCTCATTCACGGCGCGGGAGGCGGTTTCGATCAGGGGCTCGGCCTCGGAGACGCTTTTCTCGGCGATGGCTACCGCGTCATCGCTCCATCCCGCTTCGGCTATCTCGGCACTCCGCTTCCCGCCGATGCTTCACCCGAGGCTCAGGCCGATGCACACCTCCGCCTGCTCGACGCGTTGCACCTCGACCGCGTTGCGGTCATCGGCGTCTCCGCCGGCGGTCCATCTGCGATGCAGCTCTGCCTGAGACATCCGGAGCGCTGCTCCGCGCTCGTGCTGGTCGTTCCCATGACCGCGGCACCGCAGAACGAAACCACGACGGTGCGGATCCCTTCGGGGGTTCTTCCGCTACTGAATGCGGTTCTGTCGTCGGACTTTCTTTTCTGGACGGCGATGAAAGTCGCCCGGCTCGCACTGGTGACATCGATTCTCGGCACTCCGATTCAGGTCTACCGCGGTGCGACAAGTGAAGAGCGCCGCCGCGCCGATGAACTGCTGCGCATGCTTCTCCCGGTCAGCCGGCGCGCCGCCGGACTTCTGAACGAAGCGAACGTCGCCGCGAACCTGGCGCCGTACCCGCTGGAACAGATGCGCGTGCCGACCCTGGTGATCAGCGCGGCCGATGATCTCTACAGCTTCTATGAGAACGGTCTTTTGACCGCGGAGCAGATTCCTGACGGCAGGTTCGTCGGCTTCTCGACCGGAGGCCATCTTCTGCTGGGTCACGAAGCGGCGGTTCGGACGCAGATCCGTGCGTTCCTCGCAGAACACGGCGAGACGCGAGAGAGAACGGCGATGGCAGTTTGACGTTGCGTTTGCGACGTACGATATCCGCGCATGGACAATGCCGTCGCGCTCGTTCGCGCCTATCTCCAGCTCAACGGCTACTTCACGATCACCGAGTATCCCGTCGTGCGCAGAACAGGCGACGGCAGTTTCCGCACGCTGACCGAGGTGGATGTCGCGGCGTTTCATCTTCCCAACGGCGAGCCGGACTTCGAGCCGGATCCCGCGCTGCAGGTACCCGGCGATCAAGCCGACTTGATCATCGGCGAAGTGAAGGAAGGGCGCGCTATGATCAACGCGGCCGCGACCGACCCGCAGGTCATCGCGAAGATCCTGAAGCGCTTCGGATGCAGCACCGAGGCGGAGGCGCACAGGTCGGCGCGTTCCCTGCTGTTGAACGGCGCGATCGACACGCACGCCGGACATCGCGTCCGGCTGCTGGCATTCGGGACATCGCCGAGCGAGGTGCCGGGTCCGTACCTCACGGTCCTGCTCTCGGATGTCGTCGCATACGTCGATCGATACATCGCGGAAAACTGGGAGCTCGTTCGTTCTGCCGGATCGAGAGATCCGGTCTTTGGCGTGATGGTCCTGTTGGCAAAAGCGCGCGCAGCGCATCGGTAGCCGAGCCGTCACACGCACCTGTGCTCCGCGCCAACGCGCGAAGACCGGCGGCGCCTCATGTTGAAGGCATGAAAGTACGAGAGACCATGACTCCCGATCCGGCCACGTGCGAGCCGACGACGACGCTGCGGCTCGTGGCCACGCTCATGCTCGACTACGACTGTGCCGCCGTCCCCATCATCCGCTCCGGCGAAGTCGTCGGCATCGTCACCGACCGCGACATCGCCTGCCGCGCCGTCGCTCGCGGCTGGAACGCCGCCGAGCTCCCCGCCTCGGTGGTGATGTCGTCACCGCTCGTAGCCGTCCACCCCGACGAAGACTTCGAAGACGCCGTGCAGGTGATGATGGAGAACCACGTTCACCACCTCCCGGTCATCGACGACGACGGCCGCCTCCTCGGCATCGTCGCCCAGTCCGACCTCGGCCGGCGAATGTCGAACCGCGAGCTCGGACAACTCACCAGAGAAACGTCGATTCGCGGCGGGAGGCCGGAGGACCACGCCCGCGGACCGGTGATCCGCGGAAAGGCGTAGTCTCGACGTAGTCTCAACAAAAACGGCCGCCTTCCGGCGGCCGTTCATCAATTTTGCGGTGTTGGTTGCGGGGACAGGATTTGAACCTGCGACCTTTGGGTTATGAGCCCAACGAGCTACCAGACTGCTCCACCCCGCGACACTGTGTTTACTGCTCCTGACTGCGAAGCGGGCGGATGATCTCATCGGGCCGTGCTTGCGTCAAGGAACCTGCACAACTCCTCGAACCCGAGGTGTATTCCGCTATGCTGGCGCGGATTTTTCTTGGGTCGGTTACCTCGGATGAAATGCTTCAGGTCGCTCCTCGGTGCAGTCCTCTTTTTTCTCTCCTCTCTCAACGCGGCGGCGGGGTTGTTGCCCGGGTTTCGTGCGGAGGCGATTGCGCGCGGAGACGGGTTCGTCAGCTCCGTGGTCGTCGATTCGAAAGGCGTCGTTTACTTCACGACCACCGATGGCTGGGTGCATCGCGCCGTAGGCGGCGGACAGTCCGAGCAGGTGATCGCGCTGCCGACGAAGGCGGGCGGCAATGGCGGGCTTCTCGGCATGGCGTTGCTCGATGACCGCACGGCCATCGTTCATTACACGACCTGGTCGGGCGAGAAGGTGCTCGACGACGTGATCGCGAAAGTCGATCTGCTGAACTCGACGCAGACGGTGTTGAAGGCGTTCCCCTGCGATGTCGAACTGCCGGGGCGCGGCGCGTCGGACGAACATCACGGCGGCAATCCGACGATCGGGCAGGACGGCATGGTGTTCGTCGGCATCGGCGAATACGCGGGACGCACCATCGCGCAGAAGCCGGAGTGGAACGGCGGAAAGATCTGGCGCGTCGATCCGCGCACCGGCGACGCGACGCAGTGGGCGCTCGGCATGCGCAATCCCTACGATCTGGCGTGGGATCCGGCGCTCGCGAAGATCGTCGTCGCCGACAACGGTCCGGATCAGGGCGATGAACTGCACATCGTCAGCGAAGGGGCGAATTGCGGCTGGCCGCTGACGTTCGGTCGCGAGCCGCAGTTCGAAGGTTCGACCGCGCCGCTCTTCACGTTCGATCACACGATTGCACCGACCGGCCTGGCGCGCCTCAGCGGCGCGAATCCACTGCTGAGCCGCGGGTATCTGCTCGGCGCATTCGTCACGCGCGCGATCTATTACTTCCCATCGCTCGCGACGCCGTCCATTCCGGAGCCGACCGCGATCGTCGACGACTTCCCGGAGTTCGTCATCGATGTGACGGAAGCGAGAGACGGTGCGATCTACTTCGCCACGGCGTGGGGCGCGTCGAGCAAGATCTGGAGACTGCAGCCGCCGGCGCGCGGCGATTGCAACGGCGACGGCGCGGTGGACTGGCGGGACATCCATCCATTGATGCAGGAGCTCGATGACGCCGATTCGCAGGCGGTCACTGACGCGCAGTCGGGCGCGTTCGCGGGATCGTGGGGGTGTGACGCGAATGGCGACAGCCTCATCAACGGCGCGGATCAGGCGGCCCTGCTCGATCTGATCGGGTTACGGCGACGCGTCGTGCGTCATTGACGATTCACGGCTGAGCTTCTGATTCGCGGACGGAAACGTCCTCGCGAACGGTCAAATAAACGGCGTTTCTCCTTTGATTTAGGCGCGGAAAGCGGCACCGCAACTGCAACTCTGACTTGCGGTTGTTTGAAGGGAGAAAAAGCCATGAATCGATCCGCTTTTCTCGCTCGCCCGATGCTGGCTCTGGTGCTCGCGATGTCACTCGCGGCCGGGGTCGCCGAGGCGCAGACGAAGGTGAATCCGGGCTGGAATATGTTCAGTCCGCAGCAGGACGTGGAAATCGGACAGCAGTCGGCGGTGCAGGCGGAGCGGCAGTTGCCGATTCTTCGCGATGCCGAGGTCGACGCGTACGTGAATCGCATCGGCCAGAAGCTCGCGGCGAACGCGGGCGGTCCGCAATTCCAGTATCGCTTCCGGGTGATCAACGCGTCGGACATCAACGCGTTCGCATTGCCGGGCGGCTACATCTATCTCAATCGCGGCATTCTCGAGAATGCGCAGAACGAGGGCGAGGTCGCGGGTGTCATCGCGCACGAGATCGCGCACACGGCGCTGCGTCACGGCACGCATCAGGCCTCGAAGGCGTATGCGGCGCAGGCCGGCCTGCAGATCCTCGGCGGGCTGCTCGGCGGCAAAGTCGGCAACAACACCGCGCAGATTCTCAACACCGTTGGCGGCGTCGGTCTCAACGCCTTGTTCCTGAAGTTCAGCCGCGATCTCGAAACGCAGGCGGACGTGCGCGGCGCGCAGATTCTCGCGGCCAGCGGCTACACGCCGGCGGACATGGTGAGCTTCTTCCGCCAGCTCGAGCGCGTCGACAAATCGCGCAAGACCAGCTGGCTCTCCGATCACCCGGCGCCGCCGGATCGCATCGCGCGTATCGAGAAGGAGCGTCAGCTGCTGCGCGAGCCGGCCACGCCGACGCAGAACGTGCAGCAGCTCGCATCGATCAAGACCGACCTGCGCCGCCACGGTGCCGCGCCGACGACCGCGCAGATCGCGCAAGGCGCGACCTCGTCGTCCGGCAACAATCCGCCGATGACGAGCAGCAGCGGCATCGGACGGGTGGAGGCGCCGTCGAGCAGCTGGCGCAAGTACACGAATCGCAGCGGCGCGTATGAGATCGCGTATCCGTCGAACTGGCGCGTCTATGACAGCGGCGGTTTCGGTGTGACGATCGCGCCGGACGGCGGCGTCGGCAGTATCGCCGGCCGCAATGAGGTGGTGTACGGACTGATCGTCAATCACTACGAGCCAGCGGGGTCGGCGTCGCGCAATTCTCTGCGCAGCACCGGCAACGTGACGCTCCAGAGCGCGACCAGCGACCTCATCACGCAGGTGCAGCAGGCCAGTCCGCACCTGCGCGTGATCAGCGGTTCCACGCAGCAGCTGGCGGTCGACGGACGAACGGCGCTGGCGGCGAGTCTCCGCGGCCGCAATCCGAATACGAATCTCGACGAGCGTGTCACGGTGGTGACTCGCGCCCTCGGCGACGGTCACCTGATCTACATGGTCTTCGTGACGCCGGAGAGCGAGGCCCGAAACTACAACGGCGTGCTCAATCAGATCGTCAAGTCGGTCAACGTCGCGGAAGGGACCAGGCATTGACGACACTCGGCGTACCGGGCATGCGCGGCGTGCCTGGTACGTTATGATCCGGCCGGGAGGACTCTCTGATGTATGACGAAATGATTGTCGCGCCGATGCGGCAGGAGCTGACGCGCCTCGGGATTCAGGAGACGCGTTCGGCCGCTGACGTCGATGCGGTGCTTGGTGAGAAAAAAGGAACGGTGCTCGTGGTCGTGAACTCCGTTTGCGGTTGCGCGGCCGGCATGGCCCGTCCCGCGGTGGCGATGGCGCTCGAGAACGAGACGCTTCCGGACAAGATGATCACCGTCTTCGCCGGAAACGATCGCGACGCCACGCAGCGCGCGCGCGAGTACTTCGTCGGCTACCGTCCGTCGTCGCCGTCGATCGCGCTGTTGAAGGATGGACAGGTCGTGAAGATGCTCGAACGCTGGCAGATCGAAGGTCGCCACGCGCACGACATCGCGGCCGAGCTGACCGCGGCGTTCAACGAGCACTGCGTCAAGGAAGCCGCGGTTCAATGAGAATCGCGTGAGCGATCGTTCGAAACGGCGGGCACGGCAGCCCGCCGTTTTCTTTTAAGGCACAGGAACCGCAGTCGGGGCGGCCATGACCGCATTCGAAGACCGCATTCGCCGAATGGCCCGTGAGGCGATGGGGGAGATCGGCCGCGATGAGAGCGAGATCGCGGACGTGGTGGAACCGCCGGGCGCCGACTATTGCGTCATCTCCTTCACCAATCCGGAGCTGAAGCCGATCGAGATTCCGAAGCCGCTGGGCGCCGGAGACTCACAGGAACTGGACGAGATTCTGCGAGCGCTGCAATACCGGTTTCATACGTGAACTCGTGTCATCCCGAGCGGAGCGCAAAGCGCGCAGTCGAGGGATCCCCTGCCGATAGCACGAGGACGCTCCGTAGGCGGGAGGTCCCTCCACTCGCTTCGCTCGGTCGGGATGACACAGAGCCGCGCTGTATCCCTCACGTCTTCCGCGAGCGTTTCGTCGTCGGTGTGCTCGCCACCGTCTCCACCGGTGCGTAGAACGATCGGCCGCGTACGTTCTCGTCCACTTTCAAGCCGTGCTGGAGGGGAGGGAACGCGCGTTGTTCGCAGTCGACGCGTTCGCAGAGGCGGCAGGTGGTGCCGATCGGGACGGCGGCTTCCATGTTCGCGAGGTCGTAGCCATCGGCGTAGACGAGCTTGCGCGCGTCTTTGACCGGGCAGCCGATTCCCACCGCCATCAGCGCGTCTCCGGAGGCGTATCCATAGGTCTTGCGGATCGTGCGCGCCACGCAGAAGTACGCGGTGCCGTCGGGCATTTTCGAGAACTGCGTGCGGATGCGTCCGGGGGTGAGAAATGCGGCGTGCACGTCCCAGCGGGGGCAGGAGCCGGAGAAGCGCGCGAAGCGGATCCCGGTGCCGCTGAAGCGCTTGGAGATGTTGCCGGCGATGTCGACGCGGACGAAATGAAACGACACGCCGATCGCGCCGGGACGGCGCAGCGTGGTCAGGCGATGGCAGACCTGTTCCCAGCTCGCGGTGTAGTGATGCTGCAGGAGCTCGATGTCGTAACGCACCTCTTCGGCCATGCGATAGAAGTCGTCGTACGGCATCAGCAGCGCGGATGCGAAGTAGTTCGCGAGCGCGACGCGGCAAAGCTTCACCGATTCGGCGGTGGTGAGATTTTTCTCGCTGCGTTTGATGATGGCGTCGATGGCGCCGCCGGCTTCGAGCAGGCCGAGTTGATGTGCGACCTGGAACTGCCGGCTCCACGGCGGGAGCACCTCGGAGAGATGGAGCGTGCGCGTGACCGGGTCGTAGCGGCGGATGAATCCGCGATCGCGGCTGACGGGCGTGAGCGTGACGTCGACGCCGTGCTTCGCGCCGAGGTGGGCGACGAGGGTGCGGTAGAAATCGTTGCGGTCGAGCTTTGCGTGCTGCGCCGTCTCTTCGGCCGCGGTCTCGAGCTCGGGGAAGTAATTGAGATTCTCCTGAATGACGTCGCTCGATTCCTCGCTTGGCAGATGGGCCGGATCGACGCCGTGAAACGCGCGGCCGTCATAGAGCTGCGAGGCGAGATCGCGCATCGACTGGACGCTGTTTTTGTACGCGTGGAACAGCGCGATCACCGCGCGCGCCGCGGCGGGACTCTCGACGAGCTCGCGCACGTCGTTCGTCGTCACGCCGTGCTCCTCGAGCACCGGATCGGAGAACACCTCCTGCAATGAGTCGGCGAGTCGCGCGTGCGAGTCATCGGCGAATGCCTGCAGGTCGACGTGAAAGAGCTGGGCGAGCTTCACCAGCAGGTGCGCCGGCAGCGGCCGCTGATTGTGCTCGATGAGATTGAGATAGCTCGCCGAAACGCCGAGCTTCTCCGCGAGCTGCGTCTGCGTGAACTGCTCGCGGCGGCGCATGGAGCGCACCCTGGCACCGAGCTTGAGTTGCGTAGTCATCGTGCGCCTCCCCGCATGGCGGTAGTGCGACTTGCACGTTTACAGCCATTTACAGCTTTACACGCCATTCTTTACAAGCTTTCACAAGCTAACTGCCACAAACCGCTCTTCTTATTGACGTGGCAAGGCGTGTGCTCCACATTTTACACATGACGGAGTTCGCAGTGATCACCACGGACATCGACGTGCGAAGCGAGGTACAGCCCGAGTGGGAAACGATCCTCTCGGACGAAGCGCTCGGCTTCGTGGCGATGCTCCACAAAGAGTTCAACCCGCGCCGCCTCGAATTGCTCGCGGCGCGTGAGGCGCGCAAGCAGCGGCTCGACGCCGGCGAGTTCCCGGACTTCCTTCCGGAGACGAAAGAGATCCGCGAGAGCGACTGGACCGTGGCGCCGATTCCCGCCGATCTGCGCGACCGCCGCGTCGAGATCACCGGCCCGGTCGATCGCAAGATGATCATCAACGCGCTCAATTCGGGCGCGAACGTCTTCATGGCCGACTTCGAGGATGCGAATGCGCCGACGTGGGCGAACTGCATCCAGGGGCAGCTCAATCTGTTCGACGCGGTGCGCCGTACGATCACGTTCGACAGCGGCACGAAGCAGTACAAGCTCAACGACGAGACCGCGACGCTGCTCGTCCGTCCGCGCGGATGGCACCTCGTCGACGAGCACGTGACGATCGACGGCGAGCCGGTGAGCGCGAGCCTCTTCGACTTCGCGCTGTACTTCTTTCACAACGCGCACGAGCTGCTGAACCGCGGCACCGGTCCGTACTTTTATCTGCCGAAGATGGAGAGCCATCTCGAGGCGCGTTTGTGGAACGACGTGTTCGTCCGCGCGCAGACGGAGCTCGGCCTTCCGACCGGCTCGATCCGCGCGACGGTGCTGATCGAAACGATCCTGGCCGCGTTCGAGATGCACGAGATTCTGTGGGAGCTGCGCGATCACAGCGCGGGTCTCAACTGCGGCCGATGGGATTACATTTTCTCGTTCATCAAGAAATTCAGAGCGCATCCGGACTGCATCCTTCCGGACCGCGCGAACGTGACGATGGACAAGGCGTTTCTCGCCGCGTACGTCGATCTGCTCATTCAGACCTGCCATCGCCGCGGCATTCACGCGATGGGCGGCATGGCCGCGTTCATTCCGATCAAAGACGATGCGGAAGCGAACGACGCGGCGATCAAAAAAGTCGAAGCCGACAAGCTGCGCGAAGTGCGCGCCGGGCATGACGGCACGTGGGTCGCGCATCCGGGGCTGGTGGGCGTCGCGAAGAAGATCTTCGACGAACAGATGCCGGGCCCGAATCAGATCGATCGCAAGCGTGAAGACGTGCGCGTCACGCGCGACGAGCTGCTGCGGCTGCCCGACGGCGAGGTGACGGAGAAAGGAATCCGCCACAACGTCAACGTCGGGATTCTCTATCTCGAAGCGTGGCTCGGCGGCAGCGGCGCGGTGCCGCTCTACAACCTGATGGAAGACGCCGCCACCGCGGAGATCTCGCGCACGCAGCTGTGGCAATGGCTGCATCACGGCAAGCTCGATCGCGCCACGTACGAGCGCATCCGCGACGAAGAGCTGGCCACGATCCGGGAGAAGGGGACTTTCCCGCATCTCGACATCGCCGCGCGGCTCTTCGACGAACTGATCGTCGCGGACGAGCTCGCGGATTTCCTCACCCTCCCCGCATACCAGGAGCTTCTGCAGCTCGAGCAGAACTGAGACATCAACAAAAACAGACGGAGACGACATGGCGAAGTTGAAGGAAGCACGCGACCCGAACGGCATCGAACGCGATTGGGAACAGAATCCGCGCTGGAACGGCGTGACGCGCGATTACACCGCCGAAGACGTACTGCGTCTGCGCGGTTCGATCGACATCAAGTACACGCTCGCCGAAATGGGTGCCGAGCGTTTGTGGGACATCCTGAACACGGAGCCGTTCGTGAACGCCCTCGGCGCGCTCACCGGCAATCAGGCCGTGCAGCAGGTGCGCGCCGGGTTGAAGGCGATCTATCTCAGCGGCTGGCAGGTTGCGGCCGACGCGAATCTGGCCGGCCACATGTACCCCGACCAATCGCTCTATCCCTCGAACTCCGTGCCGCAGGTGGTGAAGCGCATCAATCAGGCGCTGCAGCGCGCCGATCAGATCGACCACCTCGAAGGCCGCTCCGGCACGCACTGGTTCGCGCCGATCATCGCCGATGCGGAAGCGGGTTTCGGCGGCGCACTGAATGCGTACGAGCTGATGAAAATGATGATCGAAGCGGGCGCCGCGGCCGTGCACTTCGAGGATCAGCTCGCATCCGAAAAGAAATGCGGTCACCTCGGCGGCAAGGTGCTCGTGCCGGTCTCGCAGTTCATCCGTACGCTCAACGCGGCGCGACTGGCCGCGGACGTGATGGGCGTCGGCACGCTCGTCATCGCCCGCACCGATGCGCATTCCGCGTCGCTGCTCACCAGCGACGTCGATGAGCGCGATCACGAGTTCCTCACCGGCGAGCGAACCGCCGAAGGCTTTTACCGCATCCACAACGGACTGCAGATGGCCATCGCGCGTGCGATTGCGTATGCGCCGTACGCCGATGTGCTCTGGTGCGAAACGTCGACGCCGGACATCGACGAGGCGCGCGAGTTCGCGGAAGGCGTGCACGCGAAGGTTCCGGGCAAGCTGCTCGCGTACAACTGCTCGCCGTCGTTCAACTGGGCGAAGAAGCTCGATGCGCAGCAGATCGCGACGTTCCAGCGCGAGCTCGGGGCGATGGGCTACAAGTTCCAGTTCGTCACGCTGGCTGGATTCCACGCGCTGAACTTCTCGATGTTCGAGCTCGCGCGGCAGTACCGGGATGAAGGGATGGCCGCGTACTCGCGCCTGCAGCAGTCGGAGTTTGCGGCGGAGGCGAACGGCTACACCGCGACGCGCCATCAGCGCGAAGTGGGCACCGGATATTTCGATGAAGTGGCCAAGGTGATCAGCAGCGGCGAGTCGTCGACGACGGCGCTCGCCGATTCCACCGAGGCGGCCCAGTTCTGATGAGGAGCAACGGCATGGAAGACATTCGCACGTATCGCGAAACCGAAGAGGGCTGGACGATTCCCGAGGACGAGCGGCCGGAATGGATCGCTTCGTCGGAAGGGGAACCGCCGTTCCACATTCCTCGCGACTGAAGCAGCACAGACGTAGCGCCGGCATTCGGCCGGCTGGAAGCCGGCGCTGCGTTTTTGCGTTCCGTTTCGGCGCATGCGTAAGCTGATCGTCGCCGCACTCCTCGCCCTTCCTCTGTTTGCCGAGAAGCCGACTACACCGCCGGCGGAGCTGAAGAATCCGCCTGCCGAAGCCGAGCGCCTCGAGAACGGGCTCATCACGATGAAGCTCGCCGACGGCACCGGCACGAAGAAGCCGGCCGCGGGCGATCTGCTGCGCGTTCGCTACACGGTCTGGAAATCGAACGGCACGCTCGTGCAGCATGTCGAGGCGCCGCAGACCGTGATGATCGGCGTGGCGAAGATGATCCCGGGCTGGGGACTCGCGGCGCAGAAGATGGTCGAAGGCGAGCGTCGCCGCGTCTGGATTCCGGCGTCGCTGTCGGGCGGCAAGCTGCAGGGCGAAGACACGATGATGATCGACACGGAGCTCGTCGAGATTCTCGATCCGCCGACGCAGGCGCCGGCCGATGTGGCCGCGCCGCCGGACGATGCGATGGCCACGCCGACCGGTCTCACGTACAAAGTGCTGCGTCCCGGTAGCGGCACGCGCCATCCGAATGCACGCAGCACGGTCACGGTGCACTACACCGGCTGGAGCACCGACGGAAAGATGTTCGACAGCTCGATCCTGCGCGGGCAGCCGGCCACGTTCGCGCTCAACGAAGTGATCAAAGGCTGGACCGAAGGGTTGCAGCTGATGGTCACGGGCGAGAAGACGCGCTTCTGGATTCCGGCGCGACTGGCTTACGCGAGCGATCGCTCGAGGCCGCAGGGCATGCTGGTCTTCGACATCGAGCTCGTCGCGATCAACTAGAGAAACAAAAGCCGGGGATCCCGCGCCCACGGGACGGACATTCGGATCAATGTCCCCGTGCCTCGGCGCGGGGGATCCCCTGCTAGCTCAGTTCTTCGCTTTCTCGATCAGCGACACGAGCTCGGCTCGTGTGCCGTCGAGATCTTCGCCGCGCGCGATCTTCGCCATCGCCAGCGCGTCGTCCCACGACGCGCTTCCCGAGTGCTGAGACTTGCGCAGCAGCATTCCCATCTCGGCGATCGCGGCGGCGAACTGGAAGTCGCGCGTCGCTTCATTCGCGCTCGTGCCGACGTCGACGATGCGCTCGGAGAGCATCGTGCTGCGTTGCGCGTTCGGCTCCTTGTAGCGCAGCCGCACGAAGGCGATGGTGCTGCGGGCCAGACCGCGCGGCTCGATCTCGTAGAGCGCCGTGACGGAATGTCCGGCGCCGAGCTCGCCCGCATCTTTCGTGTCGTCGTCGAAGTCTTCGTTGGCGAGCGCGCGATTCTCGTAGCCGAGCTGCCGGTACGAGACCACCTTCTCGGGATCGAATTCGATCTGAATCTTCACGTCTTTGGCGATCGTGACCAGCGTGCCGGTGAGCTCCTGCTCGAACACCTTCTTCGCCTCGCGGAACGAATCGAGATACGAGTAGTTGCCGTTCCCTTTGTCGGCCAGCGTCTCCATCAGCGAGTCGTTGTAGTTGTCGTCGCCGACGCCGAGGCAGGAGAGGTAGATGCCGCTCTTCCGTTTTTCCTCGATGAGCTTCTGCAGGGCCTCCTCGTCGGTCGTGCCGACGTTGAAATCGCCGTCGGTTGCGAGGATCACGCGGTTGTTCCCTTTTTCGAGAAAGGCCTCCTTCGCGACCTTGTACGCGAGCTCGATTCCCGCGCCACCGGCGGTCGAGCCGCCGGCCTTCAGATTTTCGAGCGCCGCAAGAATCGCTTCCTTGTTCGCGCCTGACGTGGAAGGGAGTACGAGACCGGCGGCACCGGCGTAGACGACGATGGCCACGCGATCCTCGGCGCGCAGCTGGTCGACGAGCACGCGCATTCCTTTTTTCACGAGCTCGATGCGATCGTCTCCCTCCATCGAGCCGCTGACGTCGAGCAGGAACACGAGATTGTTCGGCTGCATCTTCCACTGATCGAGATTGCGTCCCTGCACTCCGATACGAACGAGGCGGTTGCGCGGATTCCATGGACACGAGGCCACTTCGCTGATGACTTTGAACGGATGCGGGCCGTCGGGTTGCGGATAGTCGTAGGAGAAGTAATTGATCATCTCCTCGATGCGCACCGCATCGGGCGGAACCGGTTCGCCGTTGTTGAGCATGCGCCGCACGTTCGCGTACGACGCGCGATCGACGTCGATGGCGAACGTCGTCACGGCCTGATTGCGCGCCTGTACGAACCCGTGCTCCTCGAAGTGTTTGTAGCGCGCGGTGTCGAGGCCATCGACCGCGTAGGCCATGGAGGCCGACGCCGCGTAGAGCCGCGGCGATGCGGCGGTGACGGTGATCGTTTCGGCCACGGCCGCCATGGGGAGTTGTAGCGAGACGCTGATCGTCTTCGCGTCCTGCAGCACCACCTGCTGGCGAACGGTGTTGAATCCCTCGAGAGACGCTTGCACGGTGTAGGTGCCGGGAGCGAGTCCCGCGACGGAGAACGCGCCGTTCGCATCGGTGACGACGGTGCGATCGGCCTGTCCCGGCGCGGAGATGATCACGGTCGCGCCGGGAAGCGGGCCGCTTCCATCGCTGATGACGCCTCGCAACACACAATTCAGCGAGGCCAGCGCACAGAGAGCGAAGGTGAAGAACGAGAGCAGTACGACGACTCGTTTCATGACCGGATCTCCTTTTGTAAGGAGCAGTCAGTGCAGGCGTGCTGCCGCGTGTGCCCGATCCGTAACTCACACGAACCAAACGGTGTGCGTCAGTTCACGATCTGGAAACATCGAGAAAACCGAACAATTCGCGACGGTTTCTCGAATTATCAGTAGGGCATTTCGTGATCGTGCAGGCCGAAGTAGTGCCCGAGCTCGTGGATCACGGTGTCGCGGATTTCGTGCACGGCATCGTGGCGCGTACGGGCGATCCGCAGGATCGGTCCGCGGAAAATCGCGATCTGATCGGGCAGCATCGGCAGCATGTCGTGCGTGCGCCGCGTCAGCGCCACGCCGCGATAGATGCCGAGCAGCTCTCCTTCTTCAGGATCTTCGAGGAGCTCGAGGTCTTCGTCACCCGGCTCTTCTTCGACGACCACCGCGACGTTGTCGAGCAGCGCGGCGAACTGGGGCGGGAGGGTTTCGAGAGCTTCTTCGACGAGGCGTTCGAATTCGGATCGAGTGAAGTGCATGTCGTGTGGGGATCAGCGCACAGGCGCCGATCCCCACGCATTGTGCATTACCAGCCGGGGATGATGTTGAAGCCGTAGACGATGTCTTCGTCCGGACGCTGGAACGGTTTCGCGGCGTAGATCTCGATCGGGATGTAGGAGAGGAGGATGCGCAGACCGGCGCCGACGCTGAAGACCGGCACGCGCTCGCTGGTGTCGGTCTCGAACTTCCACTTCACGCTCTGGCCCTGGCGCCACGCGGCGCCGGCATCGGCGAACGCGAAGATCTCGGTGGGAAGGAACGGTGCGTCGAAGAGGCCGTACTCGCGCGTGCCGAGGAGCGGCGCGCGCACTTCGACGCTCGCGAGCGCGATGCGCGTGCCGACCAGCCGATCGAACACGGGGCAGGTCGACGTCGCGCTCGGGCCGCACTCGCCGACGTTGATCGAATAAGGATCGTAGCCGCGCATGATCGAGCCCTGGCCGAGGTACAGCGGCGAGAGACGCGTGTCATCCGCGCCGTTGCCGTAACGCCCGTAGTGCAGGCCGCGCACGGCCAGCGTGACCGGACGTGCGAAGAAGTATTTGCGCCAGTCCGCCAGCGCGGTCTGGAAGTTGAGATCGCCGCGCAGGGCTTCGATCTCGTAGCGATACCGCGTGCCGGCGATCGGCGAGATGAAGCCGTAGGTCGAGCTGTCGCCGACGAATGCGGTCGAGGCCTTCGCCAGATTCACCGTGAAGCCGCCGGGGAACTCCTGGGTGAAGCGATCGATGATCTGGTTGCCGATGATCACCCACGTTTCCCGCTCGCGCTTGTACGCGAAGCGCTGTACGCCGGCCGAGCCTTCGAGGCGGCGGGTCTGGCTGAACGGATATTGCGCGAGGCCGCTGAGGTCCGTCGTGGTCTGGACTTCGCGGTCCTGCACGTAGAACTCGGCGTTGGGGAAGACGTTGCCTTCTTCGTCTTCGTATTCGCCGAAGAAGTAGCCGGCGCTCGCGTAGACGTAGGGGACGTGCACGAGATCGGCGCCCCAGTTCAAACGGCTGGTCTGATTGAGGTACAGCAGTTCGCCGCCGAGTTGATCGGCGAGGCTCTGCGTGCCGCTGCCGCCGCCGCCCTGGAATGTGAAGCCGACGTTGTGGCGGCCGAGGATGTCGCTGAAGTATGCGGTGACGCTGCCGCCCGCGCCGACGCCGAATTCATTGATGCCGACGCCGAGCGTGGGAGGTCCGAGGTAGGCGAGATGCAGATCGGAGCTGTACGGACGCTCGCTGAACTGGGTCGACGCCCCCGGCAGCCCTTCCTCGGGACGCATCAGGTAGCCGGTGATCTCCGAGCCGGTGCCGCGCAGCGGCGGCAGGAGCGCGGCGCGTTGCGCGGTCCCTTCGGTCGGCGCGGGAGGCGCGGCGGTCGTGACGCCCGGCGTGTTCGCGGCGAGCGAGTAGATGTTGTAGTTATCGTCTTCGAACAGCGAGAAGGCGATGTCGCCGCTGTTCGTGGCCACGCTCAGCGCGGGCGACATGTCGGTGATGCCGGCGATGCCGGTGTCGACTGCCGTCACGCGGGAGAGCTGCCCTTCCGGAAGGGTGATGCGATAGATGTCCGGAATGCCTTCCGGGTTGGCGATGAAGTAAATCGAGCGGCCGTCCGGCGCCCACTGCGGGTTGATGTGCAGCGTGCCGCGGAACGCCTCGACGAGCCGCACCTGCCCGGTACTGACGTCGACCGTGGCCAGACGCTGATCGGTGAAGAGCAGCTGTTCGAGCACGGTCTCGCTGCCGCGATCGGTCACGAAGGCGATCGTCTTTCCATCGGGCGACCAGGCCGGCTGCAGGTCCGCGAACTTGTCGCTGGTCAGGCGGCGGACGGTGTTCGATTCGATGTCATAGAGGAAGAGATCGGAGACGCCGGTGGTCTGGCCGGACATGGCGATCGTCTTTCCATCGGGCGACCAGGCCACGTTGTTGATCGCTTCGAGCCCCGGGATCTTGCGATGTTCGAGCGCCCGCGTTTCGACGTCGACGAACGAGAGGTAGTTGTCGCCGCGCGAGAAGGTGATGAACGCGAGACGGCGTCCGTCGGGAGACCACGAGCCGGCCGATTCGATGAAGCGCAGCGATTCGATGTGCGAGTCGCGATCGGAGGAGACGAGACGGCGAATGACCTTGCCGGTTTTCGCGTCGGCGAGGAAGAGATCGATCGAGAAGAGCTCGCGCGCGGAGAGGAAGGCGATGGAGCGGCCGTCCGGGCTGAGGGCCGGGCCGACGTTCAACTCACTGCTGCCGCGGCGGCGGCGTTTCTTCTTCTGATCGGGCTCCGCGGGAGTGGCCGGCGGCGGCTCGGGCTTGCGTCCGATGAGCGGATTGCCGAGATCCATCGTGCGCGCGCTGGTGATCGGCGTGTAGAGCTCGCGCGACGATTCCGCCCAGTCGGCGAAGAGCTGCTTGTGCGAGATGCCGAGCGCGCGCTCCACTCCTTCTTCGACGCCGACGGAGCCGGAGGAGAGGAAGTAGCGCACCACCGCCTCATCGCCGAAGCGCGCGCCGATGTACGCCATCAGCGCCTGGCCGTAGCGGTAGGGGAAGTAACGGGAGTCGCGCGTGAGCTCGCGCAGATCGGGCATCCGGTCGTGCAGCGTGGCGTCGCGAATCCACATCGAGGTGAGCGGATCGACGCGCCCCTTCGAAAAGTATTCGGCCATGCCTTCGACCAGCCACAGGGGCATCTGTTCGAGTGCGAAACGGCGGCGCTGCTGGTTCGCGCTGGCCGCGATGTCGTACTGGAACACGTGCACCATTTCGTGGCCGAGCACGTGATCGTTCTGCGCGTAGTCGCCGGTGAGCGGCAGGACGACGCGATTCATGAACGAGTCGGTGAAGCCGCCCGTCCCCTCGCCGATCGTGCCGCCGGTGGTCGTCGTCTGGTGGAAGTCCGCCGCGTTCGCATAGAGCACGATCGGCTTCTTCTTGAACGAATGATTGAAGACGCGCGAGAGACGCGCGTACCAGCGCTCGGACATCCGGCCGACGTCATGAACGACGTCCGCTTCCTGATCGTAGTAGTAGATGTCGAAATGCTCGGTCTGGAGAACCTTGAAGTCGAACTGTTCCCACTGGACCTTGTTGCGACCGAAGTACTGAGCCTGAGCGATGGGAGACAGGAGGGCGACGAGTAACGAAAGAGCTACGAACCGAACAGCGACTCGCATAGACACCTCGACCTTTCGATGGAACACCGTTGGGCGCTCGGCTGCAAGTTTGCTGCCCCGCCTGTTGCCGCGCAAGTGGAAGAGCTCGTCACCTCGAACGGACGACCTGTCTTCCAGAAAGGTCGTCTCCGTAAATTTACTTTTTGAGCAGCTTGAAGGCGTGACTCCACGTGCCGCTGCGGATCCCGTACAGCACCCACGTCATGCACATCGCCTCGAGATACCGCGAGCCGTCGATGCCGCCGATGTCGGCCACGCCCCAGCCGAACGCCTCGCAGATCTGCGCGACGATCTTCTTCGCGCCGTCGTCGTTTCCGCAGACGAACATGTCCGGAGGTCCGCCTTCGAACTTCGGATGGACCATCAGCGCGTTGCCGACGGTGTTGAACGCCTTGACTACTTTGGCGCGCGGAACGAGTCGCTGAATCCGTTCGCCGAGCGAGTCGTGGCCGGAGACCGACAACGTCGGCGGTGTGGTCGTGAAGTCGAGCGGATTGGTCGTGTCGAGCACCACTTTGTTTTCGAACTGCGGCAGCCCGGCGAGGCGGATGGCCTCTTCGGTGGCGACACCGAGCGTGGCCAGCACGAGGATGTCGCCGAAGCGCGCCGCCTCTTCGAAGGTGCCGGCGGTGAGGCGCGGGCCGTTCGTTTCGGCCCAGTCGCGCAGTTTTTCGGGCGTGCGCGAGCCGATCGTCACATCGTGGCCGAGGCCGGCGAAACCGGCCGCGAGCACGCGTCCCACATCACCCGATCCGAGAACACCAACACGAACTTTCTGCATAAGCGGCGAGTGTATTGCTAATCCAATGCTTCATGCGTATCACAGCCCTCGTATTCGCTCTGTTTCTGACGTTCTCCGCGCTCGCCCAGACGCGCGCTCTGCCGGTCGAGACGACCGATCTCATCGTGCCGCTCACCGCTTCTTCGCGCATTCTCATCCCCGCGGCGGGCGATGTGCCGGGAGGCAACGGCACGCACTTCCGCAGCGACATCGATCTCATCAATCTCCGCGCGACCGCGCAGGTCGTGCAGCTGCGCTGGCTGCCGCAGGCGAACTCCGGCGCGTCGATCGTTCGGACGATCACCCTCGCCGCGCAAAGCGGAGTCTCGTCCGAGAACTTCGTCGGCGACATCCTCCAGCTCAGCGGCCTCGGTGCGATCGACATCCAGGGCGTCACCAGCGAAGGCGTTCCCGACAACGGCGCGCTGCTGCACGCCACCGCGCGCATCTGGACGCCGCAGCCGAACGACAACAACGGCATCGATGACGAAGGGACGATGTCGCAGACCTTCCCGTCGATTGCGATGCCGACGGCCGCCGCAACGACGAAGACGATCTTCGGCCTGCGCCGCGGCGCGCAATACCGGCTGAACGTCGGCGTGGTCAATCCGTCTGCAACGACGCAGCGTTTCCGCGTGACGACCTACGTCTTCTCGAATCCGCTCGACCAGTCGACGTTCGAGATCGAGCTGCCGCCGCTCTCGATGCAGCAGGTGAACATCTCCGGCACGTCGAGCGGCAACGTGCAGATCCTCATCGAGAACACCACCGGCACCGCCGGCAGCTGGCAGGCGTGGGGCTCTTCCGTCGACAACGAATCGGGCGACGCGTGGTCGCAGATGGCGTTCTCGGGAAGCTAGGACGCGATCGGCGACGAAATCGTGTAGCGGAAGCCGTCGGGGTCGCGCAGACGAAAGATGCGCGGGCCCCACGGTGCGTCGGTCGGCTCGGTATCGAGTGTCGCGCCCTCCTCTTTTGCGCGCGCCGCGAGCTCGTCGATGTTCTGCGTCGTGGTGATCATCAGCGAGAAGCCTTCGCCTTTGACGCGATTCAATCCCTTGGCGCCGTCGTCCTGCGTGAGGAGGATGCGCACGTCACCCGCCCGCAGCGAGACCGCGACCAGCGTCCCTTCGCGGTCATGACGACGATCGATCTCGAAGCCGAGAACCTTCGTGTACCAGTCGGTGCTCTTCGGGAGGTCGTTGACCGTCAGCGAGGCATTGAGCGCGGTTGCGTGAAAACTCATGTGGATGCGATTGTAGCCACGTGAAGTGGATCATCGCCGCGATTTTGCTGCTCGCGCTCGCTGTGACGGCGTTCGCGGTGATGCGCAGACGCGGCGCGACGCGCACGCTCGCGCCGCTCACACCGGCCCAACAGTCACTGCGCGATGCCTTGCGTCGCGACGTGACGGCGCTGGCGAACCTCGGCGAGCGTCACGTCCATGCGCCGGAGAATCTGCACGCCGCGGCCGATTACGTCGAACGTGCGCTCGGCGATCGCGTCGAACGGCAGTCGTTCGAAACCGACGGTGTGCGTGCGGACAATCTGATTCTCGAGATTCGCGGTACGTCGAGCGAGATCGTGATCGTCGGCGCGCACTACGACACCGTCGACGGAACGCCCGGCGCCGACGACAACGCCAGCGGCGTCGCGGCGATGCTCGCGCTGGCGCGACACTTCAACGAGGCAAGGCCGCGCCGCACGCTTCGCTTCGTGGCGTTCACGAATGAAGAGCCGCCGCATTTCAAGACCGAAGCGATGGGAAGCTGGCGATATGCGCAGCGCTGTCACGAGCGCAAAGAAAACATCGTGGCCATGCTCAGCCTGGAGATGCTCGGCTACTACGATGCGAAACGCGGCGCGCAGCGCTATCCGCCGCCGCTGGCCGCGTTCTATCCGACCACCGCGGACTTCGTGGCCTTCGCGGGAAACCTGAAGTCGCGCGCGCTTGTGAAGCAGTGCACGCGCGCGTTCCGCCGCGCGAACACGATGCCTTCGGAATCGGCGGCGCTGCCGGAAGCGATGCAGCAGATCGGCTGGTCCGATCAATGGTCGTTCTGGCAGTTCGGCTGGCCGGCGATCATGGTCAGCGACACGGCGCTCTTTCGCAATCCGCACTACCACCTCGACAGCGATACGCCGGAAACGCTCGATTACGACCGGATGGCGCGCGCGGTGGACGGCTTGACGCAGGTCGTTGCGGATCTCGCCCGCTGAGCGCATCTACAATCGCCGGGCATGCCTACGACCTTCTTCACCGGTTTTCCCGGTTTTCTCGGCAGCGAGCTGCTGCCGCGCGTGCTCGCGCGCACCGATGACGTGGCGCAGTGTCTCGTGCAGCCGAAGTTCCGCGCGCTGGCCGAGGAGCGCGCGCGTGCGATCGAGGCGGCGCATCCGCGACTCGCGAGGCGCATCCGCATCGTCGAAGGCGACCTCACGGAGTCGCTCGAGCACATCGAGGCGAGCGATCTCCGCGAAATCTTTCACTTCGCCGCCGTCTACGATCTCGCCGTCAAACGCGACGCCGGCATGCGCGTCAATGTCACCGGTACGCGGCGCATGCTCGATCTGGCCGAGCGCGCGCCGAAGCTCGAGCGGCTGCATTACGTGAGCACCTGCTACGTGAGTGGGCGCCATCCCGGCCTCTTCACGGAAGATGATCTCGAGAAAGGGCAGGCGTTCAACAACTACTACGAGGAAACGAAATACCTCGCGGAGCTCGACGTGCGGCGGCGTATGCCCGATCTTCCGATCACCGTCTATCGCCCGTCGGTGGTCGTCGGCGACAGCACCACCGGCGTGACCCAGAAATTCGACGGCCCGTACTTCGTCATGCAATGGGTGATGCGCCAGCCGCGCCTGGCCGTGCTGCCGGTGGTTGGCCGTCCGTCGCGCTGCACGTTCAACGTCGTGCCGCGCGACTTCGTGATTCGCGCGATGGAGCATCTCAGCGCGATGAAAGACAACGTCGGCGTCACCTATGCCCTCGCCGATCCCGATCCGATGACCGTGGACGAAACGATCGACACCATCGCCCGTTGCACCGGTCGCAGGATCCTCCGCGTGCCGCTGACGAAAGGCCTCGCGAAAGGGGCGTTGAATTACGTGCCCGGCGTCTATCGGCTGATGCGCATCCCGGCGCCCGCGGTCGACTATTTCGTCCACCCGACGCATTACGACACCACGCATGCGACGCGCGATCTCGCGACGGCCGGCATCACCGCGCCGCGCTTTCGCGACTACGCGCCGAAGCTCGTCGAGTTCGTGCGCGCGCATCCGGAGATCGGTTCGTCCGCGATGGTGTAGCCGCGGTCGAAAAAGATCGTCCCGACAAAAAAGCCGGCAGGGGTGGGTTGCACCCCTGCCGGCGTCCGACTGCCCACTGTCGGCCTGCGAGAAAGCTATTTTCTGGCCGCGAGGAGCACGCCGGCGCCCTGCTGCTGCGTCTTCGGCGCGAGCATCTTCGCGAGCTTCGTGTCGTGGCCGTAGATGTCGTCGAGGAAGAGGACGTCGCCGTCTTCCTGCGCCACCACGGTGTTGTAGAAGATGACCACCGGGATGGCGCGGTCGAGCGTCACGTAGACGTCGTCGCGCTTGCCGTTGATGGCCGCCTTGATCTTGTCGCGATTCCACTCCGGCTTCTGCTGCAGCACCCACTCGGCCAGCGCCACCGGATCTTCGACGCGCACGCAACCGTGACTGAAGTCGCGGCGCGTGCGGCTGAAGAGCGACTGCGACGGCGTCGAGTGGAGGTAGACATTGTTGTCGTTCGGGAAGAGGAACTTCACCAGGCCGAGGGCGTTCGACGTGCCCGGCTTCTGGCGTACGCGGAGCGAACCTTTGCGCACCTTCGAAACCGTCTCTTCGTTGATGCTCTGCACGCGGCCGTTGTCATCCACTACTTCATAGTTGTTGCGCGCGGCGTAGCTCGAGTCGAGCTTCGCGGCGATCTCGGTCTTCTGGATGCTCGGCGGCACGTTCCAGTAGGGGCGGAAAACGACGTGCTTCATGTCGCCTTCGAACACCGGGGTCTGGTGGCCGGCAGCCTTGCCGACGACGACGCGCATCTCGATGTCGTTCTGGCCGCTTTCGGAGATGCCGTAGAGGCGGAACTCGGGGATGTTCACCACGATGGCCGGAGCCTGGAGCTGGGCCGGAGTCCAGCGGGCACGTTCGATGGCGCGGTTGATCTGCGCCACGCGATCCGAGGCCGGAGTGTTGAGCTGCGCGAACGTCTTCTTCGAGACGATGCCGTCGGCGTCGAGGCCGTGGCGCGACTGGAAGTGCTTCACCGCGTCGACGATCGCGCCTTCGTACTTCGTGCCGGTGATCGTGGCGGTGGCCGGAAGGTCGCCGTAGAGGCGAAGCTTCGCGGTGAGCTGCGGCAGGCCGGCGTAGTCGTCGCCGATGTTGAGCTTCGTCACGACCGGCACCGTTTCGTCGTTCGACTGCGCGATGCGGCGCCACGTGGCCAGGGCCGCGATCAGGCGGCGATAGTCGTCATTCTGCGGTTCGATCGACGAGAGGATCGCGTTCACGTCTGCCGACGCGGCGACGGTGCCGACGAGCGAGGCGTAGTTCACCTGCTTGTCTTCCATGTCCATGTCGAAGTCGACGGACTGCGGGTGCACGCGGCCCATGCGCAGGTGCGAGGCGTATTTGACGAGCGTCGCGGTCACGGCGACGTCGAAACGCGCCGCGGCGGCGTCGGTCGGAAGATCGGTCATGCGCGCGGTCCAGGTGCCGGCAGCGTAATCAGCGGGGTCGAGCGCTTTCGCCGAAGCGCCTTCGAACAGGGAGATCAGGGTGAGCGCCTGCGGAGTCGGACGGCCATTGCGCGTCCACACCAGGCGATAGCCGTTCGGGCCGTAGAAGTTCCGCACATGGTGCGACGCCTCGGACTGCGCGATCGTCTGAACGAGCTTCGCGGCAGGCGTGGCCGGTGCGACGTCGACCGTCTGCGCCGAAAGGTTGACCGAGATCAGAACAACGAGAGCGATGAGCGACCGTTTCATGATGGTCCCAATCTGGACCCTCACTGCGGCAGGATTGTGGCGGGAGTCGAGAGAAACCTGGGGGGAGCGGCGGAGATGGAGGACCGATCGGGTCATCCATCACACAAAATCACCCCTTTGTGAGCTCCAGCACGGTGATCTCGCCGCCGACGGCCAGTCGTGACGGCGGTCCCCAGTAGCCGGTACCGCGATTGACGTAAACCCACGTCTCGCCAACGCGATGCAGTCCGGCGACGAGCGGCTGGAACCTCTTGATCACGAGATTGAACGGAAAGAACTGCCCGCCGTGCGTATGTCCGGAGAGCTGGAGATCCACTCCGAGGCGATTCGCATCGTCCGACGCCTGCGGACGGTGGGACAACAGAACCTTGACCGCATTGGACGGCGCGCCCGCCAGTGCAGCGTCAGGATCCTGCTGGTGCGTGCCGCGGCCGACGGGATCGGTGATGCCGGCGAAAACGACCGTTCCGTTCGCGACGACTCTGTGCTCGTTGCGAAGGAAGATCACGCCGTGCGTTTCGAGGATCCGCAGCCACTCCTGCGGCGACCAGTAGTACTCGTGATTGCCGGTGACGTAGAAGACGCCGTCGCGCGTCCGAAGATCGCGAATCGGCTCGATCTCGCTGCCGAACGCCGCCGCGTCGCTGTCGACGAAATCACCGGTGATCGCCACGGCATCGGGCCGCAGCGCGTTCGTGCGGTCGACGAGCGCCTGCACGAACCGCCGGCGGATGGTCGGGCCGACATGAACGTCGCTCCACTGCACGATGCGATAGCCGTCGAGCGCGTCCGGAAGGTTGTCGACGGCGATGCGCACGTTGCGAATGCGCGGGCAGCGCGCCTGGGCGAGGCCGACCAGCGAGAGCGCACCGGAGGCGCCGAGGATCGTCAGCGCGATGCGCCGC
The DNA here is from genome assembly GCA_036261885.1 of Thermoanaerobaculia bacterium. Lineage (GTDB taxonomy): Bacteria > Acidobacteriota > Thermoanaerobaculia > Gp7-AA8 > Gp7-AA8 > QHVT01. Next base: position 298,945 of record DATAJY010000014.1, read on the forward strand.
GGATCGAGCAGTGGCCAGCTCTGCGCGGCGAACAGCCAGCGCGCAAGCGCATAGAGCCCGCGCACGACGTCACCGAGAAACACCAGCACGAGCAGCGTCGAGAAGATCGCCAGAATCGCGTAGCCGGCCCAGTTCGTCAGCGTGCTGTCCCGGCGGAACCACGACAGCAGCGGCAGCGCCGCGAGGGCGAGCAGCGCCATCCACGCGAACGCTGGCGCGATACCGGCCACGGCCGCGCCGACCAGCAGCGGACGCCCGGCGTAGATGAAGAGCGAGAGCCACACCGCCGCGAAAAGCACGATGCGCGTCTGCGAGGCGAGAGCGAGCACGCGAATGCGAGAGCGCTGTTTCATCGGGTGGGCAAAACACGCGGCAAACTCGCGCTATTCGAGCGCTGTGACGGCACTCACACGACGTGACACGAACGTGCATTTCGAGCTACGGTTGCGGGCAGCAGAGTCCAAGGGGTCCTAGATGCGCACAATTCGGTTGCTTTTTCTCGCGGGAATCGTGTGGGGAGTCGTGTCCGCAAACGCGGCGACGTTCGTCGTTCCTCCGGACGAATGGATGATCGATGACGCCACGGCCATCGTCAGCGGCACGGTCGTCGATGCCTACGTTCGATACGACAGCCGCGGCGATCTCGAAACCGTCTATTCGTTCTCCGTCGATCGCGTTCTCAAAGGCGAGGCGTCGGGAGCGTTCGAGGTCGTCGAGTGGGGTGGTCACCTCGGCGACACCTGGATGTTCGCTTCCGGTTCGCCGCGCTACGAGCTCGGTCATCGCTATGTCGTCTTTGCCGTGCAGAAGGCGAACGGCAACTGGACCACGCTGCAGATGACGCTCGGCCGTTTCGAGTACGTGCATTCGGCGGCCGGCGAAGTGCTGCTCCGCGACGTCGACCAGATTCACGGCTGGGACCTCGAAGGGAACGCCGCCGAAGAGCTCGATCGCGACGCGCAGAAGTTCGTCACGTTCATTCGCGATCGCGCGCGCGGCGTCGCAACGACCGGGCAATACCTCATCGGTGCCTCGGGAACGCGCATCGCGGCACCTCAGGACCGTCGCGTGACCGCAAACTTCGCTGATTACGATTTCACCGACGCCTGTAACGTCGGGGTCGACGCGTGGTCGAACGACAGCGGCTCGAGCGTGAATCTCTCGATTGCCGGCTCACCCGCGAGCGGCAACGCGAAGGACCTCACCGATTCGGAGCAGCGCATCATCGAAGAAGATCCGAACGGCGACATCTCCGGCACGTTCAATGGCGCCGGCGTCGTTGCCACCGCGTTCTCGCGCGCCGTCGGCAGCCACATGCACGAAGGGACCGAGTACCTGACGATCACACACTCGGACATCGTCACGCAGAACGGCGTCAAGGCTTCGTCCCTCGGGCAGAGCAAATTCCGCACGGCGCTGACGCACGAAATCGGTCACACCCTCGGCTTCCGTCACGCCGACAAGACCCCTCAGGAAGCGAACTGCGGAGCGCCGCTGCCGTGCGCCTCGAGCGCCGTCATGACCGCGAGTCTCGGTGCACACGACGGACAGTTGCAGGCGTGGGACAAAGATGCCGTACGCGCGGCGTATGGCGACGGTGGTCTCACGTCCGACTACGCGATGTTTTTCTGCACCGCGTACAGCGGCAGCACCTGCACGACGTTCACCGATCTCAAGGCGCGGCGGGCCACGCCGTCGATTTCGTTCCGCATCGCCTCGCAGGCGTGTGTGGCTCCCGGCATTTCCACTCATCCTCAGAACAAATCGATCTCCGCGGGCGCCACGACGTCTCTCTCCGTCACCGCAAGCGGCTCGTCCCCGTTCACGTATCAGTGGTACATCGGCAACAGCGGCGATGACAGCACACCGACGGGCACGAGCGCATCGACGCTCTCGAACCTTTCTCCCGCGACGACGACGTCGTACTGGGTGAAGGTCACGAACTCGTGCGGCTCGATCAACAGCAACACCGCCACCATCACGGTGCAGACGTGTACGGCTCCTTCGATCACGACGCAGCCGCAGGCGAGAACGACCTCCATCGGCGTGCCGGTGCGGATGAGTGTTTCGGCCACGGGGACGGCTCCGCTGAGCTATCAGTGGTATGCCGGCAACTCCGGCGACACGTCGTCGCCGTTTGCCGGAGCGACGACGGCGACGCCGAGCCTCACCCTCAACGCGACGACGAACGTCTGGGTGCGCGTCACGAACTCGTGCGGCACCGCCGACAGCAGCGCGGTGCCGGTCACGGTGAATGCCTGCCCGGACGTCGTGGTCGGAACGCCCACCGCAACGGGCGCCGGAACGAACTGGACGCTCAGCGTGACGGCGTCGAGCACGTCGGCCGGGCCGCTCACGTACGAGTGGTATCGCGGCTCGAATCCCGGCAGTCCGTCGGCGCCGAAAGTCGGGGAGGGGCAGACGCTGCCGGTCGTGGTGAACACGCTCACGCAGTTCTGGGCGAAGGTCACGAATTCGTGCGGAACGTCGAAGGCGAGTGAGCTGGTGGTGGTCGCACCGTGCCAGCTGCCGGTGATCGCGACGCAGCCCGCCGATCGGACGATTCCGAAGTACGGCACGACGCAGCTCGTGGTCGGTATCACCGGCGACGGCATTGCCATCCAGTGGTATCAGGGCGTCGCGCCCGACAAGTCGGCGCCGCTGCCCGCGGGCACGAGCGCGACGATCGGCCCGCTGGAGACGACGACGTCGTACTGGGCCAGTCTCACGAATGACTGCGGCGAGATCGCGACGCGCACCGTCACGGTGACGGTCGATGAGTCGTGCGTGCTTCCGCTCATCACCGCGCAGCCGCAGGACCGCACCGTCAGCGCTGGTGCGTCGACGGAGCTCGCGGTGACGTTCACCGGTCAGGACACCACGGTACAGTGGTACCGCGGTACCGCACCCGACAAATCGAATCCGCTCGCGGCCGGCGCGTCGGTGCAGTCGGGACCGATTCTGGAGACGACTTCGTTCTGGGCGACATTGACCAACGCCTGTGGCGAGGTGTCGACGCGCACGGTGATCGTGGTGATCGAAGGCTCGTGCATCGCGCCGGCGATCGTGACGCAGCCGCTCGCGCCGGAAGTGAAGGCCGGACAAACGACCACGTTGACCGTCGCCGCCACGGGCACGGCCGCGCTGCATTACCAGTGGTACGAAGGCGACGCGGGTGTGACGACGAAGCCGGTCGGAACCGACGCCGCGTCGTTCACGACACCGCCGGTATTCGGGACGTCGAGGTACTGGGTGAAAGTGACGAACGCGTGTGGGGAAGCGAGCAGTAGCGTCGTCGATGTGAAGCTGGCCGCAGGCCGCCGCCGCGCCGCGCGCAGTTGATCGAAACGGGTGTGCACTGTGCACTTCTCCTCCGCGAAAGGAGAAGTGCACATGTGGAGACCTCGTGACCGAGAGCGCTTCATCGGCTCGTATGACCCCGAGCACGAAATGCCCGATCCTGACCGCGGCGGCGGCGACCGCTGGCAGTCCGATGCGTATCGCCACAACGCGCGCGACACGCGTTTCCTGTATCGAATGGATCCCGATCGATTCGAAAGCCGCTACGACGGTCCGCGACGCGACGTGAGCCATGACTCCGGCACCCGCTGGACTCGCGACGCTCGCGACTTCGACCGCGGTTACGATCGCGATCCGGGACGCGATTACGGGCGCGACTATGGCAGAGCCGATTTCGATCGCAGTTTCGATCGCGGAATGTATGGCGGCGGCAGCCATTACGGCGACGGCGGCAGGTACGAGAGCGATCGCGGCTACGACCCGTACCGTGATGGCGGCGGCTACGGCCGCGAGCACGAGACGTACGGCGGCGGCCGCAACGCGAGCAACTGGGACCGCGAGCGCGAACGCGGCGGCTACGCGAGCGGCTCGCAGTTCGACCGCGATCGGAACTACGGTTCCGATCGCGGCTGGGATCGCGATCGCTACGACCGCGGCGTCAGCTCCGGAAATTACGGCAGCGACCGCTGGGAAGGCGATCGCAACTGGCGTCGCCGGTAGCGGACCTCGGGGAAGTGAAACCACCGCGCGCCTCCGGCATCGAATAGGGGACGTTCCGAATCCGTTTCGAACGAGTCGCAAGGAGGCACGCGGTGGTCTTTCTCAAGTCCCGGTTCATTCCTACATTCCTGGTTCTCCTCTTCGGCTGCGCGCAGTCGCAGTCGGCGCCCACGCCCATTGCTGCCGCCAGCGAGACCAAAGGAGGATCGATGTCGCAGTTTCAGAAACCATCCGACGACGAGCTGAAAAAGAAGCTCTCGTCGATCCAGTACGAAGTGACGCAGAAGGACGGCACGGAGCCGCCGTTCCGCAATGAGTACTGGGACAATCACGAAGAAGGCATTTACGTCGACGTCGTTTCGGGCGAGCCGCTGTTCTCCTCGCTCGACAAGTTCGATTCCGGCACGGGCTGGCCGAGCTTCACGCGTCCGCTCGTTCCCGCGAACGTCACCACCAAGACGGACCGCAAATTCTTCATGGCCCGCACCGAGGTTCGCTCCAGGCAGGCGAACTCGCACCTCGGCCATGTCTTCGATGACGGTCCGGCCCCGACCGGCCTGCGCTATTGCATGAACTCCGCGTCGCTGCGATTCGTCCCGGCCGCGAAGCTCGAGGCCGAGGGCTACGGCGAATACGCGAAGCTGTTCGATCCGAAGGCGGCGACCGATCCGAAGAACTACAGGGTGGCCACGCTCGCGGGCGGCTGCTTCTGGGGTGTCGAAGAGCTGATTCGCAAGATGCCCGGCGTCATCGACACCGAGGTCGGCTACACCGGCGGCTCGGTGAAGAACGCGACCTATCAGAATCATGAAGGGCACGCGGAAGCGGTGCGCATCACGTACGACCCGACGCGCATCACGTACGAGGAGATCCTCGACTTCTTCTTCAAGCTGCATGACCCGACGACGATGAATCGTCAGGGCAACGACGTCGGGACGTCGTACCGCTCGGCGATCTTCTATCACGATGAAGAGCAGCGCCAGGTCGCCGAGCGCGTGAAGGCGAAGGTCGACAAGTCGGGCGCGTGGAAGCGTCCGGTGGTGACCGAGATCGTGCCGGCGAAGGAGTGGTGGACCGCCGAGGCCTACCACCAGGATTACCTGCAGAAGAACCCGAACGGGTACACGTGCCATTACGTGCGCGATCTCTCGTTCGAGACGAAGTGAGCGTCCGTTGCCGCGCGGGCGTCGGCCTCAGTGCCGATGCTCGCGCAGTTCGCGCGTCTTGATGGCGGCGATGGTGCCGATGAATGTCTCGAACGACATTTGCGCGCGACCACTATTCGAAAATCAGCGCATCGCGGCTGAATGTCACCGGCATCGGCTCGAGCGCTTCCAGACGCTCCCGCTCGCGTGAGCGCAGGCCTCGGTAGGACGACGACATCACGTCGATCATCGCCTCGCGATCGAGCAGTGCCGCGTGGCGGATCGTCTCGTGCTTCACGAGGCGAAAGCGCGGCGAGAAGAGCGCAATCGTGCGTTCGACGCGGTCGCGTTCGATGCGTTCGCCGAGCACCGCCTCGCGCAGTTCGAGCAGATCGTCCGCGCCCGGAATGACGAGCAGCAGCGAGCCGGCGCAGACGCGGCGGAACTCCTCGACGTTGAGCCGCGCGGTGATCGAGGCGACCGCATCGAACGCACCGTCCGCGTACGGCAGAAAGCGATCGGCGTTCGCGACGGTGAAGAAGCAGTGGCGGTGGCGCTTCGCCGCCAGCTCGATGGCCGGCACCGAGAGGTCGGTGCCGTGCGCTTCGACGTCGTACGCCTGACGGAACGCGGCCAGATGATGCCCTTCGCCGCATCCCGCTTCGAGCAGGGTCTGGCCGGAGCGTAGCGGCAGCAGCGCCACGATGCGCGCGGTGATCGCGTCGACGAAGCCGCGATCGAGAAAGCGTCGCCGCGCCTGCACCGCTTCATTCGTGTCGCCGGGAGTCTTCGACCTGCGATCCTGCGGCTGCAGCAGATTGACGTAGCCGCTGCGGGCGACGTCGAACGAATGCGCGTTGACGCAGACGAAACGCCGCTCCTCGCGCGCGAGCGGCGCGTGGCAGGTGCGGACGGGACAGAGCAGGGTCACGGGCATCGTGTGAGACGATACCTCCATGCGCCGTCCCGCTCGCCGGCTCGTGCTGCTCATCTTCGGCCTTCTCGGATTTCTCGTCCTCTCCGCATGGCTCTACCAGGTGGGCATGGGACGGTTGGAAGGAAAGCCGCGCACGTTCTGGCAGTCGTTCGAATGGGCCGGCGAAACGCTGTCGACCACCGGCTACGGCGCGGACGCGAAGTGGTCGCATCCGGCCATGGTGCTGCTCGTCGTCGCGGTGCAGTTCGCCGGCGTCTTCCTCGTCTTTCTGATCATCCCGATTCTGCTCGTGCCGTATCTCGAAGAGCGATTCGAGGAACGGATTCCGCGCGCCGCGCCGGAGAAGTTGTCGAACCACGTGATCGTCTTTCGCTTCGGGCCGACGGTCGAGTCGCTGATTCGCCGGCTTCGTGATGCGAGCGTTCCGACGCTGGTCGTCGAGACCGACGAAACGCAGGCACGCGCGGTGATGGAGCAGGAGCAGGCGGTGGTGTTCACGCGATCCGATGACGATGCGCTCGATGTCTGCCGTCTGCCGCAGGCACGTGCGCTCGTGACCAACGGCAACGATCGCGAGAACGCGGCGATGATCCTGCGCGCGCGGCAGATGGGCTTTGCGGGCGAGATCTACGCATTCGTCGAAGATCCCGCGCATCGCAAGCCGATGGATCTCGCGGGCGCGACGGCGGTGTTCACGCCGCGGCACATCGTTGCTGCCGCGCTCGCGGCGCATGCGAGCGATCGTCTCAGTCCGCGTCTGCCGGGTCTCGACGAAGTGCGGGGACTGCAGCGTCGCGAGATCCGCATCGCACCCGGATGTCCGCTGGCGGGCAAAACGCTGCGCGAGGCGCGATTGCCGGCGGCGGTGGTCGGGATCTGGAATCGGAGCCGGCTCCTGACGCGCTGCAGCCCCGACGCGGTGCTCGAGACCGGCGTGGTGCTCGAGCTCGTCGGCACCGAAGACGCGCTCGCCGAGGCGGCGGGGATGCTCGGGATGCGTCTGCTGCACAGCGACGGCGCGTTCATCGTGGCCGGTTTCGGCGAAGTCGGCCGCAAGGTGCACGAGCTGCTCACCGATGTCGGCGAAGAGGTGCGCGTGATCGAAAGGCAGGCCGGCGCGAACGTCGATTGCGTCGGAGACGTGCTCGACTCGTCGGTGCTCGAACGCGCGCGCGTCAACGATGCGCGGGCGCTCGTGCTCGCGCTCGACAGCGATGACTCGACATTGTTCGCCACCGTGATCGCGCGCGATCTCGCTCCCGACGTGCCGATCATCGCGCGCGTGAATCACTCACGGAATCTCGAGAGCATTCATCGCGCCGGCGCCGATTACGCGCTGTCGATCGCCGACGTTTCGGGGCAGATGCTTTCCGCCAAGCTCCTCGGCCGGCACGCGCGTGTTCGCGAAGAGCATCGCCGCGTCCTTCGTCTGCACGACGCCGGCGGCCGCACGCCGGCGGAGCTCGCCACGGAAGGGCGCACGGTGCTGGCCGTGCAGCGGGGCGAACTGCTTCTGCGCGTCGAGCCCGAATTGCGCATCTCCGACGGTGACGGTGTGTGGGTTTGTGCGGTCTGAACGGAATCCGCACGAAACTTAGTGACCGGGATCATCGTCGCAACTGAGCGGACGATGTATGTTCCGCGATGAATACAACAAGGAGTCATTGCATGTTCAAGCAGAAGTTTCCGTATGCGAAGGTTTCGACGGCGTTTTTCGCCGGTGCCGTGGCCGGGGCCGCCGCAGCGTTGCTGCTCGCGCCGATGAAGGGCAAGAAGCTGCAGAAGAAAGTCGCCGATCTGGTCGAGGATCAGGTCGACAACGTCGAGAAGCTGGTGAAAAAGGTCGTCAACGCTTAGTCGTTTCGACGACATCCCCCGTGTCAATCTGACCCAGCGCGACGCGCACCCACGATGCGCCAGTGAAGCGTTTGTAGTCGCGGAAATACGACGGCAGCCCTTCACCGAAGTGCGCGTCGCGCTGCAGTTGATAATGCAGGTGCGGGAACATCGCATCGCCCGACCTGCCCATCTCTCCGACCTTCTGGCCGCGCTTCACGCGATCGCCGGGTTCGAGCGTCACGCTCCCCTGCTTCATGTGCGCGAGCATCGAAAACTCGCCATTGCCGTGATCGATGAGCGCGAAGTTGCCGAAGATGAGCGTGAGGTCCTCGAGCACGCTCTGAAAATCGAGCTGCACGGGCTTCGCTTTCGTGCTGTCCGCGCGATCGCCGGCGGCACGGACGACCACGCCGTCCGCCGGCGCGAGAATCGGTGAGCCCCAGCCGTACCACTCCTCGTTTTCCTCACCGCTGCCGCGATGCATGCTTCCCTTCCCGTCGACGAGCACGAAGTCGTAGGCGTAGCGCGTCATGTTCGCGTTGATGCCGAGGGCCGTGGTCATGTCGCCGGTGACATCGAGACGGCGATGGTGGCTGTAGAAATCATGGCCGTCGTGCACGAACACGCGACCGCTGACCGGCAGCATCAGGTTCGTCTTCTGTTCGTACTTCTTCGGTGCGACGGTGATGCTCGTTTTCGAGCCGTCTTCGAACGTGACGTCGTAGCGGATCGAAGAGAGCGCGAGATCGGACTCGAACGTGTGGAACGGATTGAAGATCACCAGTTTCTTGTGCGGCTCGACCTCGCGCCGCGGGATGGTGAGGATCGACGCTCCGTTTCCCTGCACGCGCCGCTGTGTGACCATCGCTCCATTGGCGTCGAGCACCGTCGCTTCGATCTGGTCGATGACGAGCTTCGTCTCGCCGTCGTTTTCGAGGACGAGATCGAAGTTCAGCGACTGTCCGCCCCTGGCCGTTTCGATGAGCGGCGTGGCGGGAAGCGTGGTGAGCGCGGCGGAGAGGACGAGCGTCGCGAGAAGATGCATGTGGACGCTACTACGCGCGAATGCGGCGAAGGGTTAACGAGCAGGCGACGCGCGTCCTTTCTGCCGCGCGGCGTCGGCGCATCGCCGCTTGCTCTATGCGTCCGCGCCGCTGTAGCGGAAGCGCGTCACTTCACTCTCGAATTCACTTCCGCTGCGCACGAGGTTCTGCACGGTGGTCGTGAATTCGCGGGCGATGGCGTCGTTCTTCTGCGCGATGTCGAGCATGACCCGCGAGGCATCGGCGATCCGGTCGGTTTCCTCGAGCTGGCGCTCGAGGAGATCGCGCATCGCGCGCGCATCCTCGGCGATTTTCTCGAGGGCGACGGTGATGCCGCGGCCGGCGATCGATTGCTCTTCCGTGGCGTTCTTGACCTGCGCCGCGATGTCGCGCACGCGCTCCGACTCGTGGGTCATGAGCTCCGTGCCGCGGGCCTGTTCGCGCGTGGCGCGGTTGATCTCGGAAATGTGATCGGACATGCGCGACGTCACCTCGTGCAACCGCCGCGAGGCCTGCGACTGTTCGCCGAGCGCGCGGGTGATGCGCGTGGCCATCTCGAAGGAACGCGAGGCGCTGTCGACGATCTTGCCGAGCGATTGCGAGGCGTTCTCCGCGAGCTTCACGTTGTCCGTCACCTTCGCCACGCCTTCGTGCATCTTCTGCACGGCCTGTCGCGAGCCGCTCTGCACGGCCTTGATGATCGTGCCGATTTCCTTCGTCGAGCCACGGGTCCGTTCGGCGAGCTCGCGAATCTCGTCGGCGACGACGGTGAAGCCCGCGCCGTGCTCGCCCGCCTGCGCGGCGATGATCGCGGCGTTGAGCGAGAGGAGGTTCGTGCGATTCGCGACTTCCTCGATGACGGTGAGAATGCCGCTGATCTCGCCGACGCTGCGCTGCAGTTCGTCGATGGTGCGCGCGGTGCTCATCGTCAGCTCGTGCGTGGCGTTGATCCCTTCGACGGTGCGATTGACCGCTTCGCCGCCGGCGCGCGCATCTTCACGCACCTGCTGCGCGATGTCGGCCGTCGACTGCGAGCTCGAAAGCAGCTCGCCCACCGTCGAGTCCATCTCCGCGACGAACGAGAGCACTTCATCGCCGATGCCGGCCAGCACCTCGGTGCGTCCGGACATCTCATTCATCGACGCGTTCATCTCCGTGGTCGACGCGGAGGTTTTTTCGACCGACTGGAAGAGGTAGTCCATGCTGCGCGCCACCTCTTCGGCGGAGGCCTGAAGCTCGAGCGCGCGTGCCGATGCGTCCTGCGTGAGATCGGTGACGGTGTCGGCCGCATGCAGAACGCTGCGAATGCCGCCGCGCACGTTTTCGAGCGCCAGCGACGAGCTTTCGGTGAGCTCGGTCTGATCCTGCGAGCGTTGCAGGAGCGATTCGCTGCCGCCGGTGATGACGCGGACGCCTTCGGTAATCGTGCTGCCGCTGCCGCCGACGCGGCCGAGGAGCCGGCGCAGGTTCGCGCGCGTCTCGCCGAAACTGTCCGCGAGCGCTCCGACTTCGTCGTCCGCAAACACGCGCGGCGCCACATCGAAATTGCCCTCGGCCATCTCCTTCGCCAGCGCGCTCAGTTCGCGCAGCGGCGCGGTCACATCGCGCGACAACACGACTGTTGCCGCACCGAACGCGATCGTCGTCAGGAGCGCGACGATGATCGTGTAGAGCGTGATCTGAAACGGAATGTTGCGGAAGGGCGCCCACGGAATGGCAAGGACCAGAATCGAGCCGTTCTTCAATTGTGCGAAACGGCTCACATGGGCGCTGATGAACTCGCGGCTGTCGCCGTTTTTGAGCCGCTGGATGGCGGCGACCTCGCTCGCTTCGAGCGGATCTTTCGTGCTGACCTGTCTGCCGTTGGGATCGATCAGATGCAGCGAATACTCGGAAGGGATGTAATTGCGCAGGGTGTCGAGCGCCGCCTCGTCGACCGTGTGCATGATGTTCACGTTGTCGAGCAGGCGCTGGAAGCGTTCGGTCTCGGAGGTGATGGCCAGAATCTCGAGCGTCGTCGAGACGCGCGACGACACGAGCAGGATCAGCGCGGCGGAAGAGATGACGAACGAGCCGATGAACACCAGCGCGATCTTCTTGCCGAGGGAGAGCTCGCCGCCGACGTAATGAACCCGTTTTCCTTCAGCGGCCTCGAGGAGGCGATGTTTGCCCATCGCGTATCCCCACACCACCGAAATGAACGCGGAGATGAGCGAGGCGACGAGGAAGTAGGCGAAGCCGAGCGCGTTCGGCATGAACAACGCCGCGGCGATGAAGGCAAACACCACGCCGCCGCCGACCCACAGCAGAAGAGAAAGCGCTTTGGTCCGCTCGAGACACGCGGTCATCGCCGCCGAGAGATCGCCGCGTCCTTCCAGCGCATCCTCGACCGCCTCGGCCTGACGTCTCACGCCCATCGAAAAAACGACGGAGCCGATCGCGTACGTCACGCCGAGCAGCGACACCAGTGCGAGCCCACGCATCCAGGAGAGCTGCACCACCTGCGAGAGGAAGAGCAGCGCCGGCGGAATGCTCAGCGCGAGCGGCGGCAGCAAAAGCCAGAAGAGATACTTGCGCGTGAATGACATGGACGGCCCGATTATAGGGATGGTTGCTGGTCGATGGTGGATCGTTGATGGATCACCGGGTTGCGCCGCCGGTGTTGCTTCGCTGAAGATCCACCAGCGGCATGGCAACCACATCGCGACATGACAATGCTCATATCGAACGGCAGGTGACATGCAGAGAATGACGCCCGTGATACGAACGAGAGTGGCCATCGTGCTCGTCGGAGTCCTGTTCGGGATTGCAGTGGGCGTCGGTGGATACACCTTCGTCTACGCCAAGGGCTACTCGTATCTCACCAATGATCCGGCCGCGTGTGCGAACTGCCACGTCATGGAGGAGTACTACAGCGGCTGGATGAAGGGTCCGCATCGCTCGGTGGCGGTCTGCAATGACTGCCATGCGCCGCACAACCTGATCGGGAAGTACAAGACCAAAGCGACGAACGGCTTCTGGCACTCCTTCTACTTCACGACCGGGCGGTATCCCGATCATCTCGAGATCAAAGCGTCGAATCTGAAGATCGCCGACGACGCGTGCCTGCACTGCCACACCGAGATCACGCAGGCCATTCTCAGCGACGGCGTGCACGGACAGGCGGGACGAACGTCGTGCGTGCGCTGCCACTGGGACGTCGGACACATGAAGTAGCGGGGAGGTTCTGTCATGGCGGATGAAACGAAACCGGGAAAGAAGCGGATGCTGCTCACGCTCGCCATCACCGCGGTCGTGGCGGCGGTCATCGCCATCGGCGTGACGGCGCTGCTCGTCAATATTTTTCAGCGCAAGACCGAGGCGAAGAATCCGTTCTATCGCGTGGTGACGCTCGATGAGAACACCACCGATCCGGTGAAGTGGGGCCAGAACTTCCCGATGCAGTTCGACGGCTACCGACGCACGGTCGATCAGGTGCGCACGCGTTACGGCGGCAGCGAGGCGGTGCCGCACGAACCGACGCAGGCCGATCCGCGCTCGATCGTCGCGCAGTCACGGCTGGAAGAAGATCCGCGCCTCAGGACGATGTGGGCCGGCTACGCCTTCGCGAAAGACTTCCGCGAAGAGCGCGGGCACGCGCACATGCTCGAGGATCAGACCTTCACCGAACGCCAGCAGGTCGTGAAGCAGCCGGGCACCTGTCTGCACTGCCATGCGTCCATGGTGACGGCGTACCGCAAGGCCGGAAACGGTGACATGTGGAAAGGCTTCGAAGCGATCAACCACATGGGCTACTTCGAGGCGCGCAAGCTGGTCGAACATCCGGTGGCGTGCATCGACTGCCACGACCCCGCCACGATGGCGCTGCGGGTCACCCGTCCCGCGTTCATCGAAGGGATGCGCAATCTGAAGAAGGACCCGAATTACGATCCGAATCGCGACGCCACGCGCCAGGAGATGCGCACGTACGTCTGCGGACAGTGCCACGTCGAGTACTACTTCAAAGGCGCCGACAAGCGGCTCACGTATCCGTGGTTCAACGGCCTGAAAGCCGATCAGATCCTCGAGTATTACGACACGCAGACCGATCACTCCGACTGGACGCACAAGGAGACCGGCGCGAAGGTGCTGAAGGCGCAGCATCCCGAGTTCGAGATGTACAACCAGGGCGTGCACGCGCGCTCCGGCGTCGCCTGCGCCGACTGCCACATGCCGTACAAACGCGAGGGCGGCCTCAAGATCAGCGATCACCACGTGCGCAGTCCGCTGCTGAACATCAATCGCGCCTGCCAGGGTTGCCACCGCTGGGACGAGGCGGAGCTGAAAGCGCGCGTCGAGACGATTCAGGAGCGCAACTTCCAGATGCGCAACACCGCCATGGATGCGCTCATGGCGCTCATCACCGACATCAAGACCGCGACCGCGGGCGGCGCGCAGCCGGCGCAGCTCGAAGAGGCGCGCAAGTATCAGCGGAAGGCGCAGTTCCTGCTCGACTTCGTCGAAGCCGAGAACTCCACCGGCTTCCATGCGCCGCAGGAAGCAGCGCGTCTGCTCGTGCAGTCGGTCGATTACTCGCGCAAGGGCGAGCTCGCACTGCGCAGCATCGCGCCTGGTGCGGCAGCGTTGCCGCAACCGGTGACGCCACAACTGCCCGCGAGGCCCGCGACGAAGTAAAGGTGAATGTGGAGTGCGGCAGTCGTCTCTGCCGCACTCCGATCCTCCTCGCGCTCTTGACACCAACCGGTCGTCTGGAGCCTGATTCGGGTGGTGCCCCTGACGCGAATGGAGCGGAGGAAGTACGGGAGAATCCGGTTGGACGAGCCGATGCCGGCGCGGTTCGCCGATCGTCCGGTGCGCATCCTCGAGCTCTCGGTGGTCGGCTTTCTCGCGGCGCATGAGTTGCGACTGGCCGCCGATGAAACGCATCGCATGGTCGTCGACTGGCAGGGCACGACCATCGAGCTCGATTGTCTCGTCGTCCGCTCCACGCTCTGGCGCCTCGGCAAGACGATGGGCGAGCGCAGCATCTACCACTCCGGCCTGCACATCGTCGACGTCTCGCGCACCTCGTTCGATGCGCTGCGCGAGCTCATCGCCGAACGCGTGATGCGCGCGCTCGAAGAGCAGAAGGCAAACGCGCGCGGCATTCCGCCGCTGGCCGCGTACATGTATCGCTATCAGCCGGAGAAGGGGGAGCTCTATCGCCGCTGCGAGCTCGTCAGCGGCCAGTGGCGCAAGACCGAGACGATTCGCTCGGCGCAGCCGCTGAACGGCTTCACCGTCTCCGCCGACGTCGATCCCGATCACGTCGACATGCTCTGTCGCACGTGGGAAACGACCACGCCTGAAGGACGACGCCTGACGCGCCTGCTGGCGGAACTGTCGATCAGCAAAGTCGAGGGTGTTCCGACGCGCCGCTACATTCCTTGAGAGGACCGCAGCGCGCGCGAGGAAGAGCCCGGTGCCGCGTGCGCGTCGGGCATAAGGAGGAGCCGGCGTGGCTCTCTCCCTTCCGTGCTACCCTCACGCCCACAAAATCATGGTCTGGTGGATCTGGGTCCTGATCGGACTCCTTCTTCTGTCGATCGAGTTCGTCTCTTCGACGATGCATCTCGGTCTCTTCGCCGTCGGTGCGTTCGTCGTGGCCATTCTGGTCGCGGTCGGCATCGAGATGCCGCTGTGGGTCCAACTCGTCCTCTTCACGGTGATTTCGATCGTCTCGCTGCTGTTCATCAGGCCGGTGCTCGTGAAAAAGCTGCGGCTGAGCGAGAAGAAGCAGATCGATACGCTTGTTGGCGAGCAGGCAATGGCAATGGAAGACATCGCGCCGGCGACCGTCGGCAAGGCCGAGCTGCGCGGTACCACCTGGAGCGCGCGCAACATCGGCGAGGTCGTGCTCGTGCGCGGGCAGCGGTGTGTGGTTGCGCATGTCGATGGCCTGACGATTCACGTTCGCGCGTCCTGATCCGCGGGATGCGAGAGATCAACCCCTTTCACGTTAAGGAGAAACCATGGGCACTTTGATCGTAGCGGCGGTACTGGCGATATTCGCGATGATCGTCATCTCGAAGATCGTTCGCGTCGTTCCTCAGCAGCAGGCTTGGGTCGTGGAGCGCCTCGGGCGATACAGCGGCACGCTCGACGCCGGTCTGCACATCCTCGTGCCGTTCATGGACACCGTGCGCTACAAGCACTCGTTGAAAGAGATCGCGCTCGACGTTCCGGAACAGGTCTGCATCACCAAGGACAACGTTCAGGTCGCCGTCGACGGCGTGCTCTACTTCAAGATCCTCAATCCCGAGCGCGCGTCGTACGGCATCTCCGATTACACGTATGCGATCTCGCAGCTGGCGCAGACGAACCTCCGTTCGGAGATCGGCAAGATCGATCTCGACCGCACGTTCGAAGAGCGCACGAACATCAACTCGCAGGTCGTGCAGGAAGTGGACAAGGCCTCGGAAGCGTGGGGCGTGAAGGTGCTGCGCTACGAGATCAAGAACATCACGCCGCCGCAGGACGTACTGGCGGCGATGGAAAAGCAGATGCGCGCCGAGCGTGAGAAGCGTGCGGTCATCCTCTCCTCCGAGGGTGAGCGCGACGCCGCGATCAACACGGCGGATGGCCATAAGGCGCAGGTCATCAAGAACTCCGAAGCGAAACGCCAGCAGCAGATCAACGAGGCCGAAGGTCAGGCGCAGGCGACGCTGGCCATCGCCACCGCCACGGCCGAGGGCATTCGCCGTGTGGCCGAGGTGATCAAGATGCCGGGTGGCTTCGAAGCGATGCAGCTTCGTCTCGCCGAGCAGTACATCACGCAGTTCGGCAACCTCGCCAAGAGCGGCACGTCGATGGTCGTGCCGGCCAGCGTCAGCGACGTCACGTCGATGCTGCAGATGGCCATGGGCGCGATCAAGCAGGCGCCGGATGTGCCGAAGGTTCCGATCCGCCAGCAGCCGCAGGTCTAGATTTCCCATGCGATTTCCGGGGGTTGATGCGGAGCGTGCGCTTCGCTCAACCCTCGATGTTCATGAGGTCCCGTGGCGATCGAGCCAGCCGAGGATCTCGCGGATGCTGCCCGTGGCCATCGCGATGCACGTGTCCGCCGCACCGTAGTAGAGGCGCAGCGTGTCTCCATCCGCCCCGACCGTCGTGCCGCAGGGAAACGTCACGTAGCCGACGTCGCCATGCCTCTCGTACGGCGCTTCCGGACCGAAGATCCATTCGTCCCCGCGCAGGAGCAGCTGCTCCGGATGCTCGAGATCGAAGAGCGCCACGCCGAGCCGGTAGAGACAGCCCGCGGCCGTGTGCCGCACGCCGTGGTAGATCATCAGCCATCCGCGTTCGGTCTCGATGAGCGGAGGCGAGAGGCCGATCCTGTTCGCGTCCCACCATGAGCCGCGCCGCGCCTGCAGCATCATCCGATGACCGCCCCAGCTCCGCAGATCGGGGGAGTACGAGATCCACACGTGCGCTCCGGAATCGGCGATGGGACGGTGCACGAGCGCGAACATGCCGTCGACACGTCGCGGCAGCAACGCCGCATCCTTGTCGTCGGGCTGCATCACGAGGCCGCAGCGTTCGAAATGAACGAAGTCGCGCGTGAGCGCCAGCGACACGCCGGGGCCACCTTTGCCGAATGCGGTATAGGCGATCGCATACTGGCCGAGCTCCGGGACGAACGTAATGCGCGGATCTTCGATGCCCCACAGTTCTTCCGGGTGTTGATCGGCATCGGCGCAGAGCGTCGGTTGCGCATCGATGATCCAGCCGCCGACGCCGTCCGCGGAACGTGCGGCGCAGAGATGCGAGTGGCCTCGCCGATCTTCGACTCTGCACAACAGCAGTGTCGTTCCGTCCTGGAGCAGCGTGGCGGCCGCGTTGAAGACGCTGTTGGCCGGATACGGCCAGTCCGCCGCCGTGAGGATCGGATTGGCTTCGCTGCGATGGAAGAGAGTCTCGTACGCGGATCGCGTCATCGCGCGGGACTCACGGCCAGGAGCGCCTCGGACGGTTCGGCGGTCGAGATCTGCATCGCGTTCCAGCGCACCTCGTCCGCGCGCATGTCCATCAGTGCGAGCAGGAACGAAAGCGTCGACTCGGCTCCTTCGTTCTCGTTCACGCGGTCGACATGAAGCGCGTCGCGGCAACCGCCCGTTCGGGGGTCATAGAGACTCTGCTGCAATTGATTCTGGCCGAGAAACCACATGAACGCGCGGCGCGCGTGCTCGCTCCAGCGATGATCGCCGGTGGCGCGGAACGCGTGCATGCAGGCGGAAACCGTCGCGCAGGCATCGACCGGCTGCTGGTCGAATACCGCTGCTTTCATCCCGCGCTCGAAGAAGCCTCTCGTTCCGATCGGCGCGAAATATCCTTCCGAGGTCTTCTGGATCGTCATCAGCCAGTCGAGAGAACGAAGGCCGGTGGCGGTCATTGCGGGATCGCCGATCCACGAACCGCTGGCGATCAGCGCCTGCGGCAGTCGCGCATTGCAGTAGGTGACGCGATCCTCGCACCACGGCCAGTCCGGCTGGTCGGTGCGACGGAACAGGCCGAGGAGCCGTTCCGCGATCGCTCTTCCGGCGGCCTGG
This sequence comes from Thermoanaerobaculia bacterium, assembly GCA_036261885.1. Classification (GTDB taxonomy): domain Bacteria; phylum Acidobacteriota; class Thermoanaerobaculia; order Gp7-AA8; family Gp7-AA8; genus QHVT01. The sequence continues at coordinate 316,517 of DATAJY010000014.1, forward strand.
ACGCTTCGATCGCCGTGGAATGCGTGCAGATATTGCTCGATCCCCAGCAGCGCGAAGGCCCACGCGCGCGGACTGCTGAAGTTCGACAGGACGGGAAGCGCGGAGTGGAACAGCTCTCCGGCGAGACTCTGCCGGCCGGGATCGGGCGACGATCCGACGACGGTGCCGAGTGCCCACAGCGCGCGGCCATGGCTGTCCTCGGATCCCTGCTCCTCACTCCAGAGTCGTGAAAACGACATGAAGTTCCGGAACTGACCGAGCTCGCGATTGAAGGCGTGATTGACGAAGGCGAGATAGCGGGAGGCGAGCGCGCGCACCACTTTCGGGTCGTCCATGTCCGCGTCCTCGACGAGGGTCATCAACAGCAGCGCGCGTGCGTTGTCGTCGAGACAATAGCCTTCGTCGTAGCGCGGGACAGTGAAGGTGGCGTGCTGCAGGATGCCGGTGTCGCCGCTCATGATGGCGACGTGGTCGAGGTTGAGCTGCGGCAATTCCGCAGGACGACTGGCCAGCGTGCTGGCGCGGAATGCGATGCGCAGCCGTTGGGCCTGTTCGCCGCGCGCACGTGCGAAGGTGTCGAGATACGCGCGGGCCACCGACGGCCATAACATCGCCTTGCCGTGCGCCGCGGCGCGCCGTCGCATCCGCATCCGTTTTTCGGGATCATCGAGCAGGCCGATGATCTCGGATGCAATCGCGGATGAGTCTTTCCACGGCACGAGAATGCCACGATCGTCGGCCAGCAGCTCGCGCGCATAGGCGTAAGGCGTGGAGATCACGGCCTTGCCGGCGCCGAGCGCATACGCCAGCGTTCCGGAGGTGATCTGTTCCGGATTGAGATAGGGCGTGATGTAGACGTCCGCCGCCGCGAGAAACTCGGACAGTTCGGACTGGCTGACGAAGCGGTTGTGAAAGATGACGTTGCCGTCCACGCCGAGCCGCTTGGCGCGATCCTCGAGCATCAGCCGGTACGTCTCCCCATGGTGTTCGATGATGTGGGGATGCGTTGCGCCGAGAATGATGTACACGACGTCGGGATACGACGCGAGGATGGTCGGCAGCGCGTCGATGACATGCTCGATGCCCTTGTCGGGAGAGAGCAGGCCGAACGTGAGAACCAGCGGCCGGCCATCCACGCCGATGCGGTTCTTGCTTCCGGCGAACGGCACGCTCGGGATTCCGTGCGGAATCACGTCGATCTTCTCTTCGGAGACGCCATGCACGTCGCGCAGCAGGTCCGCGCCGCCGGCGGTCATGACCACGAGGCGATCCGAAAGCGCGATCAGCTCGTCCATCACGCGGCGCTGGTGCAGGTTCGGTGTGGCGATGATCGTGTGAAGCGTCGTCACGATCGGCATGCGCAGCTGACGCAGGAGCGTCAGCAGGTGACCGCCCCCCTTGCCGCCGAAGATCCCGTACTCATGCTGCACCGAGAGCACGTCGACCGCGTTCACATTGAGGAAGTCGGCGGCACGCGTGTAGGCGCCGATGTCGTTGTCTGGGAGTTCGAAGCGCACGCGCCCCGGATACGCGTGTCGCTGCAGGCCGTCATTCATGGCCAGGACGAAGCAATCCAGTTCCGGCTCCACGGCGGCGATTGCGTCGCTGAGATCCGTCGTGAAAGTTGCGATTCCGCACTGTCGCGGAAGGTGATTCCCAAGGAGCGCTAAGCGGCGGATGCTGCTTTCATCGGGCACGATTGGTCTTCCTCACGCTTGATAGCGATCCTTCACGATTGCCGCGGCGCGACGTTCTAGGTCGAGGCAGCAGGTGACCCACAGCGAGTCGAACCATCCGTTTTCGCGGGCGTGGATGGTGATTGCGACGACGCTCTGGTCGTGTTCGAGGCAGCGCAGTTGCGCCGCCCGTTCGAGGCGATTGCGAAGCCGCTCCCGCAACTCCGGGCCCCGGTCTTTGAACGAGACCTGCATGACGGCAGCCGGCACGTTCATGTCGCGATCGGGACCAGCGCCGTGACCTCGGCGGGGGACCCGTTCCGATCTCGCGGCGGCAGCATCAGGTGCCAGCGCGACACCACGTCATCGGCCAGCACGAATTCGAAGACCTGACTGAAGCAGCGCATGCGCAGGACCTGGCCACCTTCGACGGCATGTCCTGTCGCCAGGCGGGTGTCGTACTCGACCTCGCGCACCCAGCGCAGATCGAGCGATCCTTCCAGATCGGCGTTTTCGTAAAAGAGATCCGTGCTCGTCAGCGCCAGTGCAACGGTCAGATGCCGGCTTCCGTCGACGAATTCGCCGCGGCTGACGATGCGTGAGGTTGCCCGGCGTTTGTTCGTAATGGCCTCGATGCGCGAGCTTCCGAGGTGCCGGTAGAGAGTCCAGCCGAGAACTGCAATGACGCCTGTTGCCACGACCGATAGCCAAAACAGCACGATGTCCTCCTCGGAGATTGGAGAGAACGCCGCGGGGCGACGTTCTCTCCGGCGTTGGACGGCTGGTCAGAAGCGCGCGGCGTCTTTGCGCGGACGGGCCTCGTTGACCTTGAGTGCCTGTCCGTTCACGTCGCGACCGTCGAGACCGGTGATCGCCGCGTTCCCCTCGTCGGCCGTGCTGTATTCGACGAATCCGAAGCCTTTCGATTCGCCGCTGCTGCGGTCGGTGGCGACGTTGGCAGAAACCGGTTTGCCATAAGGCGTGGCGAGCTCATTGAGCTGCACGTCGGTGATCTGCTTAGAGAGATTTCCTACGTAGACTTTCATCTGTTCTCCTTGGCCGCGTTGCGGCCGTTCCCCGCGTGCCGACATGCAGGCACACGTCGCCCGCGAGAAGGGAAGCTAAGGGGAGTGAGTCCAGAGGATCTGACTTAGTTCAGATGGACTGAAGAGGCGAGGAAGGTTCCTCGACGTCCCTTCACCATACACTGATCCCGACGGGATGTATATGTAATACGCGAGCGCACTCTCCGGTTGCAAAGAGAGAACGAGCAACTCGACCTCAACGCTCCCGTCGTTTCGAGAGTCGTGGCGGTTGTTCCGGATCGGAGACAACTGCAATGAGCTCAGAAATCCGTTCATCCTCCCGCGCGCCTGCGCCCGCCATCGACATTCCCCTTATGGCGTTTCTCATGCTGACGCCTGTGGTCGGTATCGCCGGAACGGCGCTCCACACGTATCTGCATGGCTTCGCTTTGTGGATGCCGCTTCTGGCGCTGGGCATGTATTTCCTGGTCGGGATCTCGATCTGCGCCGGCTATCACCGTTTCTTTTCGCACAAGAGCTATGAAGCATCGCGGGCCGTGCAGGTTTTCTATGCGGTCTTCGGCGCGATGGCGGCGCAGAACTCGATTCTCTGGTGGTCGTCCAGTCATCGTACGCATCATCACTATGTCGACCGCGACTGGGATCCCTACAGCATCAAGCGCGGCTTCTGGTGGGCACACATTCTGTGGATCTTCCACAAGCACGATGCTCCGGATGTCGAAGGGAACGCGCCCGATCTTCTGAAAAACCCGATCGTGCAATGGCAGGCGCGCTGGTACAAAGTGCTGCTCCTCGTCGGCGGGTTCGGCCTGCCCACGCTCATCGGGGCCTTGTTCGGCGACTGGCTGGCGGGATTATTGTGGGGCGGATTTCTGCGCCTGGTGGTCGTGCATCACACGACCTTCTTCGTCAATTCGCTCGCGCATTATCTCGGCGAGCCGCGGTACAACGCCGACATCTCCGCGCGCGACAACTGGGCCGTCGCCCTGCTGACCCTCGGCGAGGGCTATCACAGCTTCCATCACCGCTTTCCGGCCGACTTTCGCAATGGCATCCGCTGGTTTCATTGGGATCCGGCGAAATGGTTCATCGGCGCGCTGCGTGTGCTGCACCTCGCAACCGATCTGCGCGCGACGCCGCCTCCCCAGGTGGAACAGGCGCGCATGCAGGCGGCACTGCGCGTCGTCGAGCCGCATCTCGTGTCGCTTCCGGCTGCTGCCGCGGAGGAGATTCATCGTCTCGTCGCCAGCGCGAGAACGGATCTCGCCGCCGCGGTTGCGCTCTGGCGTCAGTACGTCGCGGAGCGTTCGCTCAGTGCGTCGAGCCGCTGGAAGAGCACGCGCCGGACGGCACGCCAGCATCTGCGGATGGGCCGCCGCCATTGGAGACAGGCCTGCAAGACCGCGACGTCGATGATGTCCCGCGAGTCCATCGCATCGGCAAGCATGTGACGTGCAGTGGTCCGCGGCGATTTCGCCGGAGAGGAAGGATGCATTGGATTACTTCGACGAGCTTCTGGCCGGCGTTCGCTCCGCAACCATCACGGATGTCTCCGTGCTCATCCGCGAGGTGCGCGTGAAGATCGGAGTGCTGTCGAAATTCGTGACGATCCGCATCTATCACGATGCCGAGAAGCCGGAACCGTTTACGTTCGAACTCTCCGCGGTGATGAAGCCCGCAGTCGATCGCGATGCGTGCGACGGCGAGCGCAGGGCCAGCTCGCCGAACGAGGCGCTGCGCCGTGCAGTGCGCATGCTCACCCAGGATTACGAGGACGCCGTTCGTCGCGGAGAGATGCCGGACGACGCATGGCTCGTCGAGACGTCCTCGTTTCCTCATCGATGAGCGGACGCGAGGCCGCGCGGCTCATGGCGACCGCCGTGAGTCGCCGGAGCGCCGATCGAGTCCGTTTCCTTTCGCGGGTCCAGGCGGCGGGATCGGAGAGAGCGGCAGCGTGACGATGAAGGTCGATCCGAGGCCGAGTCCGGGACTCTCGCAACGCACCGTTCCTCCATGCAGCTTGACGATCTGCGAGACGATGAACAGTCCGATGCCGAGCCCTTGCTGGCGTTCGGAACTGCCGATGGCCTGACGGTACAGCTCGAAGACGTGCGGCGCGAAGTCGGGGCTGATGCCGGAGCCGGTATCGCTGACCGAAAGGCGCGCGTCGTCGCCCTCGCGATCGAGCTTGACGACGATCTCTCCCCCGGCCGGTGTGAATTTGATGGCATTGCTGAGGAGGTTCCACGCGACCTGCAGGAGGCGCACTCCGTCGCCGTGCAGCGGCGCGGGATCGAGCATGAGCTCGGAGCGGATCCGGATTTCCCGGCCGATCGCTGCCGGAGCGGTGATCTCGACGGCCGACCGCACCGTAGCCGCGAAATCGACCGGAACCATGGCCATGTTCAGTTTCTGCTGGCGAATGCGCGTGACGTCGAGGAGATCCTCGGTGAAGACCTTGAGCAGGCTCGCGCTCTCTTCGATCCGGACGAACGCTTCGCTCGACAGGCTGGGCGCTCCTTTCGACAGCTGTACCCATCCGATGATCGACGTCAGCGGCGTGCGCAACTCATGTGCGACCGTGCCGAGGAACGCGTCTTTGTAATGATTGGCACTCTCGGCTTCGCGGAAGAGCATGGCCGTGTCGATGGCCACCGCGGCGCGCTGCGACAACTCCTCGGCGAGTTGCAGGTCCACCTCGTTGTAGCGGCGACGCGACGAAGAGAACGTCGTCGTGCCCAGCACCTTTTCGCGCACGATCAGAGGCACGCTGATGAGCGAGCGCACGCCGAGCGCGCCGATGAGCTGCATGATCTTCGCTTCCGGATGAAGCCCGCTCACGTGCGATTCGGCGATGTCGGTGAGCAGCACCGATTTGCGCAGCAGAAGGGCCTGTGGCGCTCCCGGCCCGCGTTCCGGCTCGCGAAACGCCACCTCCTGGAATTGCAGCGCGAGCTCGCGCAGCACCGGGTTCGCGTGCGAGACCGTGAGATGGCGGATCGAGCCGTCTTCATTGAGCAGGTCGACGGCACACCAGTCGGCGAACGCCGCCGTCGAAAGACGGGTGAGCGACTCGAGCGTCGTTTCGTAATCGAGTGAGGCCGCCAGCAGTGCGCTGGCTTTGGAGAGCATGTCCGCCGAGCGGGTCGCTTCTTCCGCGACGAGGACGCTGCGCTTCAGCGCGTTGATGTCGAGGACGGCGACGATGGCGCCGTCGATCTTCCCTTCGCAGGTGCGATAGGCGCGAATGCGCAGGAGCCGCCAGTCGTCGGAGGAGTCCTGCACCTCGACGTCCGCCGCGGTGGCCGTCTCGATGACCGCGCCGGCGAGCTTTCCGAGATGAACGACGTCGATGCTCGACTGCGCCTCTCCGAGCGGCCGTCCGATCGCGTCCGCGCGCAGATTGAACAGCAGCCCGGCGGTGGGATTGAACCGGCGCACGGTCAGGTCGGTGCCGACGAACAGAATCGGGATCTCCACCGCGCCGAGAAGATTCTCGATGTCGTCGTTGATCTTGACGAGCGCGGTGTTCTGCTGCCGGAGCTCGTCGTTGAGCGTGCTCAATTCTTCGTTCGCCGACTGCAGCTCTTCTTTCGCGGTTTCCAGTTCCTCGTTCGTACTGCGCAGCTCCTCATCGCTCGACTGCGCTTCCTCCGCGGCAGCGGAGGCTTCGTCGGCGAGGACCTCGCGGTCGTCGATGGCCGCGGCCAGCGCGTGCCGCAGGCCGTCGACTTCCGTTCGATGGCCGGACTTGGCGGCGGTGCGTTTCTCTTTGGCGGCGCTGCTGCGGAATACGATCCAGCAACGGTCGTGGCCGGCGGCGCGGTCGCCGCGCGGAATGACGTCGAATGTGATGCTGCGGCGAGCCTTCCCCTCCAGCACGAGAATGTCGCGTGCGGTGACGGTGGTCTGTTCGCGAAACGCGCGACGGACGGCCGGTCGCAGCACCGCCAGAACCTCGTGATGACGGACGAGGGCAAAAAGCTGAAGCGACGCTTCTCCCGCGTCCAGGGCGAGGAACGGTGCCGCTTCGCCGCGAATGCGCGTGATCTCCATCCGTTCGTTGACGAGCACGGCGCATGGAGCGAGCTGCGCGGCGAGAAATTCGTCGTCATCCTGCGCTGCGCCGCTCGCCAGACGGCCCGCCGCCGGCGCGGCGGTGGCTGCGGCCGGCGGTGATCGCCGCGCGACGTCGAGCGACGCGAGCGTCCCCGGCACGTGAAGCTTGCGATAGACCAGCGGTTTGGCCGAGACGGCGACGAGCTGATTCGTTCCGCGCAGATTCTCCGAACTGCCGAGCATCAGGAATCCGCCTGGCGCGAGCGCATACTGCAACAGGCTGACTGCCTTCTTCTGCAACTCCGGATCGAAGTAGATCAGGACATTGCAGCAGGTCAGGAGATCGATTTTCGAGTACGGCGGATCGCGAGTCACATCGTGGGCCGCGAAGATGCAGAGTTCACGCAGCGATTTGCCGATCGTGTAGCCGCCCGGCGCCGCGGTGAAGAACTGCGCGAGACGCTGCGGAGAGACGCCGCTCACGGCGCGAGGCGAGTAGAACGCCGCACGCGCCTTCTTCAGCGATTTCTCGTTGATGTCGGTGCCGTAGATCGCAACGCGCGGCGCATCGGGCCGCCCGGCCAGAAATTCGAGCAGCGTGATGGCGAGCGAGTACACCTCTTCGCCCGTGGAACAGCCGGCCACCCAGACCCGCAACGTATCCTCGGCGGTCCTCCCCTCGACGAGCGAAGGGAAGACGATCGACTTCAGTGCTTCGAATCGCGACGGCTCGCGAAAGAACGAGGTCACTCCGATCAGCAGGTCCTGGTAGAGCGTCTCGACGGCGCTGCCGTCGGTCTCGAGAAAGTCGGCGTAACTCGCCAGGCTGTCGTGATTGCCGAGGAGCACTCGTCTCAGGATGCGCCGCTCGACACTGGAGCGTTTGAAGCAGGTGAAGTCGACCGGGTGAATGGCGCGCAGCAACCGATGCACGCGCTCGAGCTCCGCCTTCGTCTCCGCCTCGCTGTTTGCAGACGCGTCGCGGCGGGCGATGCTGGCCAGCCGCTCGGCGATTCCGGCCGGAGCCATGACGAAGTCCGCGGCGTCGGCTGCTGCTCGCGGCATCGCTTTGAATTTCGCGGTCTCAGGGCTTTGGGCGAACGTGATGCCGCCGGCGTCGCGAACGGCCTGGAGCCCGAGGGAACCGTCGGCGTCGTTGCCCGAAAGCACTACGCCGATCGCACCGCTCTCCCGATCCTGCGCCAGCGAATAGAAAAACGTGTCCAGCGGACGTTGCGGCATCTCCGGCGTGCGCGGTGTCAGGTGCAGGACGTTGCTCTCGATGGTCATCTTCGTATCGGGCGGGATCACATAGATGTGGTTGCGCTCGATCTGCATCCCGTCCGTGACCTCCCGCACCGGAATCGCGGTGGCGCCCGCGAGGATGTCGACGAGCATGCTGTCGTGACTCGGGTCGAGATGCTGGATCAGCACGAACGCCAGCCCGGTGTCGACCGGCATCGGCGAGACGAGATCGAGGAACGCGTCGAGTCCTCCCGCGGATGCGCCGATTCCCACGACACGGACAGTGGTGACGTCGCGTTCAGATCGTTGCAGTGGAGACGCGACATCCTGCTGCGCCCGGCGGCTGCGATTGCGGATCGGCATCAGGTCCATCCTTTCGGGAACGCGTCTGAGGATGGAGCCGGGATCGCGGAGCGCGCATGGGCTGCCGGAATGACAGCCGAGTGGTGCGTGCCTGTCGCAAGCGACTAATCAGGCGTGTACAGATTTCCGGAATGCAGTATGCGCCTTTGTTGCCGATTTGGCAATGATTGAATTATACGTTGACTAGTTGGCGAAGCTCTTGCAGACCAGCCGCCCATGTCGCCCATCGACCCGACTCCTTCACTCCAATGAGCCGCCTCGCGCTGAGAACGGACGATCCGCAGTCGCCGGTCGTAGCGATCGATCCCCCTCCGGCCGAAGGCGTGAATCGCCTCAGCGTGCGTACGAAATTCGCCGTGGCGATGCTTCTGAGCGTCCTCTGGCTCGCATTCACCACCTGGCTCGCGCTGCCGTGGATGGAGGATCTCGCCGAGTTGACGAACTGGCTGGTGGTCGTGCTCGTCGTCGGCGGCATCGCCCTCGTGCCGGGGCTGATGAACGCGTTTCTGGCGGCCAGTCTGCTGCTCGACCGGCGGCCGCAGCGGCGCTCGTTTGCCAGGTATCCCGCCATCAGCATTCTGATCGCCGCGTACAACGAGGAGCGGTTGATCGTCGAAACGCTCGAGTCGATCGCGCAGCAGAAATACCCCGGCGAGATCGAGGTGCTGGTGATCGACGACGGTTCCACCGACCACACGGCGAGGATCGTCAATGGGCTGCGTTACCCGTGGTTGCGGCTGTTGCGGCAGACCGCGAATCTGGCCAAATCGGCGGCGCTGAACCGTGCTCTTGCCGAGGCTCGATTCGATCTCATCATCACGCTCGATGCCGATTCCAGTCTCTACACCAATGCGCTCCGCAATCTCGTCGAGCGGTATTTGAGCGATCCGGATGGCACAAAGGCGGTGGCCGGGACGATGCTGGTGCGCAATTCGCGCGAGAACTGGGTCACCAAGGCGCAGGAATGGGACTACTTCCACGGCATTGCGGCCATCAAACGCATGCAGTCGTTCTTCCACGGCACGCTCGTGGCGCAGGGAGCGTTTTCGCTTTATGAGCGCGGCGCACTGGAGGCGGTCGGAGGATGGCAGGAGTGTGTCGGCGAGGACATCGTGCTCACCTGGGCGATGCTCTCGCGCGGATGGCGCGTCGGTCACGCCGAGGATGCCTGCTGCTTCACGCAGGCCCCGGAGAAACTCTCGATGTTCGTCCATCAGCGCCGGCGCTGGGCGCGAGGGATGATGGAAGCGTTCCGTCGCTATCCGAAAATTCTTCTGGTTCCTCGATTGTCGACGTTCTTCGTCTACTGGAACCTGCTCTTCCCCTGCGCGGATTCACGAACTAAGTGCAGCGGCGCGGCAGAGCGGATGATCTGGGACACTGACGAAACACTTCCGCCAAGAAGGGACTCGTCGATGCGTTATCACCAGATCACCCACGAAGAACGATATACGTTGGCCGCGCTCCGCGCGCAACAGCCCCGCCTTTCCCGAGCCGAGATCGCCCGACGCATGCGCCGACACCCAAGCACCATCGGACGAGAGCTCCGCCGCAATTGCAGTCGCAGTGACGGTGGATATCGCGCCGATCAAGCCCAGCAGCGTCGCAACGGTCGGCACGAGACGAACCGCGGCTGGACCAAGCTCACTGCAGCTCAATGGATGATCGTCGAAGAACTGCTATGGGATCGCCTCAGTCCCGATCAGATCAGTGGCAGACTACGCTCTGCCGGCCTCCTGCAGGTCAGCCACGAGACCATCTACCGCTACGTCTGGAACGACAAACGCGCCGGCGGGCAGCTCCATCTTTGCCTGCGTCAGCACACTAGAAGGCGTCGCAAGCGATACGCCACCAAAGAGCGCCGCGGGCGTGTAGCCAACAAGCGCCACATCACCACGCGCCCCGCTTCGGCAAATCACCGCTCCTGTTTCGGGCACTGGGAAATTGATACCGTCCACGGTTCCGATCAGCATGCGATCGTCACACTGGTAGAACGCCGTACCGGCCTCCTCCTGATCGGCAAGCTCCAAAACCTTTCCGCCGCCACCCTCAACAAACGCGTTCTTTGGCTGATCCGACGATTCGAACGCACTCGGCCCGGGTCATTCCTGACCATCACCGCGGACAACGGCTCCGAATTTCACCGATACAAGCGCATCGAACGATGCACAGGCGTGCGCTTCTATTTCGCCACTCCGTATCACTCCTGGGAGCGCGGCACCAGCGAGAACACCAACGGCTTGATTCGTCAGTACCTTCCGAAGCGAGTCTCGTTCGCTTCCTTATCTCAACGCCAATGTGACACCATTGCCTCTCACCTCAATCATCGGCCGCGCAAACGTCACGCTTACGCCACCCCGCTCGAAGTCTTATGGAGCCACGGCACAGCCTCGCGCCGCCGCCAAGACGACCTCCCAGGGTTGACGCTCCCGCGTCCTTCACCCTTTATCCCGCCAATATCGCAGCGCTAAGCCTCATGACATACAATTCCCACGTCAGCGTTGCACTTCACTGTTGATGCTGCGCCGCTCATTGCGCGTGTGATACGGCGATCAATCCCGAGACAGCTTCGCCACTTCTGCGACAAACGATATTTCCGTGTCTTTGCCTCGTCTCTGCTCGTCGAGGTCCACAAGTGACAGTGCCACATGAACGGCAACCTTTCCCAATAACAAAGATGTACCGACAAGAGCGGCCGCAAAAGAGTCTTTGATATATGCAGCGGTGGCTACGGCGGCCGAACCAGCAATGATCATTTGGCTGTCAAGGGTAGCCGCGAGCGATCCCAAGATAGTGCGAACACCATGGCGCTGTAGCGATTCCTCATAATCGCGTAAACGGATTGCTATCTCATCTTCGATGAATGCATGCGTTTTGCCTACAAAATTCGCGTCGAGCCAATGTGTTAGGCGACGGAAGGCCGCTTTTGCTCGTTCATCTTCTCGGAATTGAGCAACCTGCTTCCACGAAAGTGCGGATTCATCAACGATTTGCAAGTTTGTGAGAGCAGCGATCACTACACCGTAGTCCCCCTCGCGGTACTCCGCATCACGCTGTGCAACTTTCGCGTACACTGGTGACGCAGAGATACCGTGCTGTTCTCGAATGCTGTCGGCAATAGTGCGAGCAAGAATACCTCGCGGCGCGCCATCGCGTTCCGCCAACGGTCCGTAGAGGCGTTCACGAGCATCGTCTAGTTTGGCCACCATCTCTTCGCCGAAGAGTTCCGGCATTTCTGTCTCAAAAACGATAGCCTCGATGAGCACCAGTGCTAAGGCGCGACGTTCCAATGACGTATTCCCAAAAAATCGCATGTCAGGAGGCATATCGTTACGATAGCCGGTCCACACGCGGTCATATCCTAAGGCGGCGGTCTTTTGTAGCCCGAACGCCACAGCGACTGTTTCGCGCGCCGATGGCAAGACTGCGTTTGCGTACTGGCCGAGAGTGGCGTCAAACGCTTCGCTAAACATCCGTGCGCCTCGCACTCCCAACACATACTCGGCAAGTTCCTTGACATCAGGTGCAATAGCCATGGCAAAGTCTATCATTCGACGGAAACTCATCGGTAACGTATGAGGTCTTGATTGGTTTGACGCGAGAATTTGGACGGCCTAACGGATCACAGCGTAAGCTGCCGCGGCAAGGCCCGCGTCCCGAAGTCGCGCGGCGCGGCAGTTGCCGCGACTAACGAATTGATCGGCGGGAGCGAAGTGCAACTGCCGTGACGCCGCGACGCTTGTGGGTCGACCCAGGCGGCTCGGCCGCCGGACCGAAGCCGGCCGCGGCCAGCTTCACGCTGTAGTTAGGCGGTGGCCCCTAAAAGCGTTCGATTCAGCGACTATC
>DATAJY010000009.1:0-124335 GCA_036261885.1 Thermoanaerobaculia bacterium
GAACGACTGTTGCTATTCGGAAGTGTTCGTTAGGTACGAACTACTTCATTGTGTTTCTGACGAGTCCCCCATCCCGCTTTCGCGGTCAGGGACTCAAAGGAATCACGTTGTCTAAACGTTGCTTTCCTATTCAGTTGTCAAGGAACCGACTGCTTTGATCGCCTCGGATCGATGCTGAGCACGATTCGTCTGCTTCGTGCTCACCGTCCATCCGGCGCTGCTGCCTTACTGCTCCGCCGCTCCCCTTCGCTCCTTACTTCCTGGTTTGCGTCGGGATCATGCACAACCCTTTGCAACCGCTTGTTATTTCAACCGCTTATTGCTGTTTTCGTTTCGCGGCGCCGTTGCTTCGGGATCGCTGCTAACCGGTACGTCTCATCGCTTATTTCAGGTTCGCTTCCCGCGTACTGAAGTCGCAAAATTCAACGGCCCGGACTCGCTGCTAACTTCAAAGAACCACCGCTTATTTCAGAGCGCCGCGTTTCGTCGTTTCTGCTCCGGCTCAGTTCGCCGGTTTCCGTCGCGCGGACACCACATAACCGTTTTCGGCAGAAGACATTCCACGAACGAAAAGAAAGTCCAAACGCGAGCTAACATGCTCGTTTCATGGCCCGTGACGAAGGCGTCGCCTCCGAGTCGGCAAACGAAGTCCGCTTGCTCCGCCTGCTGCAGAACGTCGCGGCGATCGTCTGGACCATCGACGAGTCGTTGCGTCCGGTATTCATGGCCGGCGACACCGAGACGATCACCGGCTATACGCAGGCAGAGATCTACGATCCGGTGAGCCCGGCAGTCTGGGCACGCGCGGTCCATCCCGACGACCTCAGGCATGTCATCACCACGCACGCCAACATCTTCACCACCACCGAGGCGTTCGACGTCGAGTATCGCTATCGCCGCAAAGATGGTACGTGGGCGTGGCTCAATGACCGTGCATCGCACGTCTATACGATCGATGGGCGGCGCTACGTCGACGGGGTCACGTACGACGTCAGCCAGCGCAAGCTCGAAGAGCAGCAGCAGGTTGCCGCGGCGCATTTCGGCCGCCGCGCGGTTCAGGCCGGCGACATCAACGCATTATTAGCGGACGCGTGCGTCACGACGCGCACGGCCCTGCTCGCCGATTCGTGTACCGCGCTCTGGCGTGACGCCGATGCCGAGAGCTTCTCATTCGCGGCCGTCGCCGGCGGCTCGATTCCATTGCCGAGCCGGGTTGCCGACGATGCCTCGATTCTGGCCGGCTATGCCTATCGAGCCGATCACGGCGTCATGTACGACGACCTCGAGCACGAGAGCCGCTTCTCCGCTCCCGCCCTGCTCGCCGGCGGGATTCGCAGCGGTATCAGCGCGCCGCTGCGGGGACGCGCCGTTCGCTATGGAGTCTTGAGCGTCCATTTCGCGGCCACGCGCCGTTTCAGCGCGCGCGAATGCGCGTTCGTCGAAACGGTGGCGAACGTGGCCGCGGATGCGATCGACCGCATCGAGACCGAGCGCGCGCTGGCGAGTGTCGTCGATCGTTATGCACACGTGGTCGAGTCCGCCGATCAGGGGATTTGTGCGCTCGAAGAAGGACGGATCGTTTTCGCGAACAGCGCGTTCGCGCGGATGATCGGCGTGCCGGTCGAAGCGCTCAGCGGCCGCACGTTCGCGTTGCTCGCCTCCCCGCGCGAGCAACCGCGTCTCCTCGAATTCGTCGAGGCGCCGCCGAGCGACCAGACCACCAAGATCGAAGTCGAGCTCGCGCCGGAGAGCGGTGCGTCGCTGTGGGCCATCGTCACGCGCAGCCGTCCGTCCGCGAGTGAGACGCTGGTGCTGATCACCGACATCACCGACCGCGTCCGCGCCGAGCACGATCTCCGCCGCCGGCAGGCGCAACTCGGCGACGCGCAGGCGCTCGCGCACATCGGCAGTTTCGAGGTCGACCTCGCCACCGGAGCGATCGAATGGTCGGACGAGATGTTCCGCATCGCCGGGCTCGAGCCGCGCAGCCGGGCGATCGACATCGCCTTTGTTCGATCGCGGATTCCGGAAGAACGCTCCGCGGCGTACGAAGAAGGGATGACCTCGCTCGCGAACGGCGGCACGCTCGACCGCGTCCATCCGTACATCCGGGTCGACGGCTCGCGCCGCACCGTGCACACACGCGCGCGCGGTACGACCGACGTCGACACCGGCCGCAAGCGAATCATCGGCATCATGCAGGACATCACCAACGAGCTGGAGGCGCAGCAGGCCATCGCCGATCGCGAGGCGCGTCTGCAGATCATCGTCTCGCGGCTGCCGGTGATTCTCTGGTCGACGAATGCGGAGCTGATGATCACGTCGATCATCGGGGCCGGCTTCGCCGCGGTGGCCGATCAGAAGCTCGAGGAGCTGCGGCTGACGGTGCCGGATCTCATCGGTGCGCCGCCAACCGGTGTCTCGATCGACGACGCGCTCGACAATCGGCCGGTCTCGTACGACACCTGGAACGGCACGCGCGAGCTGCGCGTGCATATCGAGCCGCTGCGCGACGCATCGGGGGCGATCATCGGCACGGTCGGCATCGCGTTCGATCGCACCGAACAGTTCCGCACGGAGCGCGTGCTGTCGAACATCGCCTATGGCGCGATCTCGAAAATCGCCGACGATTTCTTTCACACCGCCGTGACCGGACTCGCCTCCGTTCTCGGCGTTCGCGTCGCCTTCATCGCAAAACTGGAAGAGAACCGTTCGTTGCGCACGGTGGCGGTGGCGCGTGACGGGACGATCGTCGAAAACTTCAGCTATCCGGTGGCCGGCACGCCGTGCGAGCTCGTGCTCGAAGGAACGCCCTGCTGGGTGGAAGAGCAGGTGCAGCGGGCGTATCCGACGGACCCGCTGCTCGCGGAGCTGAATGCCGCGAGCTACGCCGGCTTTCCGATTTTCGGAGCGAATGGAGCGCCGCTCGGGTTGATCTCGGTGATCGGCCGCGAGCCCTTGCCGCGCAGTGCGGCCGCGGAAGCGGCGCTGCAGATTTATGCGGATCGCGCGGCGGTGGAGCTCGATCGTCTCAGCTACGAGCGCTCGCTCGTCGACGAGAAGGAGTACGTCGAGAATCTGATCGACACGGCGAACGTCGTGATCATCGAGGTGGATGAAGAGAATCGCATTCGCCTCGTGAATCGCGCGTTCGAACAGCTCACCGGCCTCTCCCGCACCGACGCGGAGGGACGCTCGCTGCTGGACATCATCGGCGACGCGGGACCGACCAATCATCTGATCACCAGCGGTCCGCATGAGATGGAAGCGAGCCTCACGGCGCGGGACGGCGAGCGGCGGTTGTTCCGGTTTCGTGCGAACGATGTGCGCCGAGCGGGCCGCGCGGTCGGGACGATTCTCTTCGCCATCGACATCACCGACGCGCGGCGCGCGGAGCAGCGGCAACGGCGCATGCAGGAGCAGCTCGCGCATGCGGCCGAAGAGTGGCGGCACACGTTCGACTCGGTGTTGACGCCGATCATCCTGCTCGACGAGGAGCATCGCGTCGCGCGGATGAATCACGTGGCCAAAGAGCTGGCCCGTCGCGACTACAGCGAGATCCTCGGCGCGCGGCTCGATGCCATCGACGGCGGCGAGCCGTTTCTCACCGCGGCCGCGCTGGTCGCCGAGGCCGACGTCAAGGATGAAGGGGCGAAAACGGCGGAGGTCCGCGACGAATACGGCCGCACGTGGGACGTGAACGTCATGCCGATCTCGAGCGCGGACGCAGCACCGTCGTGGTCGATCGTCGTGCTGTACGACACCAGCCGCATCGTCGCGCTGCAGGAATCGGTACGCGTGAGCGAACAACTCTCGGCGATGGGACATCTCGTCGCAGGCGTCGCCCACGAAGTGCGCAATCCTCTCTTCGGCATCTCCGCGGCACTCGACGCATTTCAGGAAGAGTTCGGACACACCGGCGACTTCGGTGAGTACCTGGAACGTCTGCGCACCGACACGGATCGCCTGAATCGACTGATGAACGAGCTGCTCGAATACGGACGCCCGGCGGCGCTGCAACTCTCGTCGCAGTCGTTCGGCGAAGTGATCGAGAGCTCGGTGCGCGTCTGCGCTCCGCTGGCGCGGCAGAAGAATGTGATGCTCGAAATCGAACCGATGCAGGCGACGGTGCATACGATGATCGATCGGGACCGCGTGGTGCAGGTCTTCCAGAACGTGATCGAAAACGCCATCGCCTTCGCCCCCGCGCATTCGAGCGTGACGATCGAGACGCATGAAGATCACGACGCGAAGCAGGTCGTGGCCACGATCACCGACGCCGGTCCGGGCTTCCGCGAAGACGATCTGCCGAACGTCTTCACGCCGTTCTTCACGCGGCGCCGCGGCGGCACGGGGCTCGGTCTGCCGATCGTGCGGCGCATCGTCGGCGATCACGGCGGCAGCGTCACCGTGCGAAACGGAGAGCGAGGCGGCGGAGTGGTGGAGATTCGCCTGCCGGTCGATACCGACGGAGGCGCCGATGCTGCGCAATAAGGTTCTTCTCGTCGACGATGACGCGGGGCCGCGCTTCGGCATGCGGCGTTTTCTGAAGTCGCGCGGCTTCGACGTCGAGGAAGCGGACAGCTGCGCGTCGGCGAAGACGCTGTTCCGTTCGTTCGGGCCTGACGTGACGGTGCTCGACTTCCGACTGCCCGACGGCACGGCGCTCGATCTGATTCCGTTTTTCCGCTCGGTCAACGCGTCGCCGGTGATCGTGCTGACGGCGTACGCGACCATCGACACCGCCGTCGAAGCGGTCAAGCTCGGCGCGGAGCAGTTCCTCACGAAACCGGTGGAACTCGAAACGCTGTTTCTGATGATCGAGCGGCTGGTCGAAAACGCGCGCAACCGGCAGCAGAGTCTCGTCCGTGAAAAGCAGGTCGAGCGCAGCAAACGCCTCGACCCGTTCCTCGGCGACGCGCCGGCGATTCGGGAGCTGCGCGAAAAAACGGAGGCGGTCCTGCGCACCGATTCGCCGGTGCTCCTGCAGGGAGAAACCGGAACCGGCAAGACCGTGCTGGCGCGCTGGATTCACGGCAACGGACGACGCTCGGTCGAATCGTTCGTCGATCTGAATTGCGCCGGCATCTCGCGCGAGTTTCTCGAGACCGAGTTGTTCGGACATGAGAAAGGTGCCTTCACCGGCGCGTCGGGCGTGAAACAGGGGCTGCTCGAAGTGGCCGACCGCGGCACGGTTTTCCTCGACGAGATCGGCGACATGGATCCGCAGGTGCAGGCCAGTCTCTTGAAGGTGCTGGAAGAGAAACGCTTCCGCCGCCTCGGCGACGTGCGCGATCGCACCGTCGACATCCGCCTCATCGCCGCGACGCATCACGATCTCCGCCAGCTCGCCGCGGAACGAAAGTTCCGTCAAGATCTTTACTATCGGATCAGCGCGCTCGAACTGCGCGTGCCGCCGCTGCGCGAACGTCGCGACGACATCCCGCTGCTGGCCGCGCAGATCACCGCCGCACTGGCGCGCGATCTCGGTCAGCCGCCCGTGCGCATCGGTGACGACGCGATCGCCGCGTTGCAGCGCTACTCGTGGCCGGGCAACATTCGCGAGCTGCGCAACGTGCTCGAACGGGCGCTGCTCCGCACGCACGGCGACGTACTCGATGCGCGGGCCATCGACTTTCCGACCGCCGGTTCCGACGCTGCGGGCAACGACGGCGCGCGACGCAGCGGGACGCTCGAAGATCTCGAGCGCGCGTACATCGAGCAGGTATTGCGCGAGGAAAACGCGGCCATCGATCGCGTCGCCGAGCGTCTCGGCGTGTCGCGCAGCGCGGTCTACTACAAGGCCCGCAAGTACGGCATCGACGTTTCTAAAACTAGAAATTGAGTTTTAATTTTAGAACGGCGCCCGATTTGATTTCCGCCCCTCTACGCGCGTAACAATCCCCTTTTCAAGCATTTGACCTCGACGGCATGCATGGCAGCACGGTTGCTCAAGGAGCGGCCGTGTCCAAACGTCTGCTCATCGTCGACGACGAAGAATCGATTCGATTCGCGGTCAAGCGCTACTTCACCCGGATCGGCTTCGACGTCGATTGCGCGCGCGAGCTCGAAGAAGCCGAGGCTCTCGCGACGCATACGAACTATCGCGTCGTCATCGCCGACCTTTCTCTCACCGACAGCGGCAGTACCGAAGGGCTGGAAATCGTTCGCTTCATGCGCCGCAGCTGTCCGGGGGCGCGCGTCATCGTCCTCACCGCGCACGGGTCTCCGAGCATCGAGACCGAAGCGTACAAGCGTGGCGCCGACGTTTTTCTGCACAAGCCGCAGCGTCTTCAGGAGCTCGCGGAAATCGTCGACCGGCTGGTGAGCGCGTGAATCAGACGATCATGCTCGACGAGCTGCGGCAGCCGGGCGCGTTGCGTCTCGAGTTTCAGCCGATCTTTCGCTTTCACGGCGAAAAGCGATCGCTGTATGCACTCGAAGCGCTCACGCGCGGCCCGCGCGGCACGAGCATGGAGCGTCCGGACGTGCTCTTCGAGTACGCGCGGCGCAAAGGCGAAGAGACGAGCATCGACCTGGTGTGCATCCGTCTCGCGCTCGGCGAGGCGGCGAAGCTGCCGGGAACGCCGCGCATCTCGATCAACATTCACGCCTCCACGCTCAGCGCCGTCCCGAATTTTCCGCGCGTCCTGATCGAGGCTGCCGAGTCGGTGGGGATCGGAGCGCGGCAGTTGATGCTCGAGATCGTCGAGCATCGCTGCACGTGGGATCTGCTGGCCATGCGCCGCACGCTCGATGAGCTCGGCGAAGCGGGCGTGTTGATCGCGCTCGATGACCTCGGCGTCGGCGCGTCGAATTACCACATGCTCATCGACTGCCGTCCCGATCATCTGAAGATCGATCGCTACATCGTCTCCGGCTGCAGCCGCGATCGTTACCGCACGGCGGTGCTGCGCTCGATCGTCGCGCTCGGCCTTGCATCCGACGCCACGCCGATCGCCGAGGGCGTGGAAGAAGAGGACGATCTCGACGTCCTGCGCTCGCTCGGCATCGACTGCGTTCAGGGCTGGCTCTACGCCCCCAGCCTTTCCGCCGAACAACTCATGAACAGCCCATTGCTGAAACAACAGGTCCGACCCGAAGAGGTGATTCGATGAAACGAAAAGTACTGCTGGTCGACGATTCGACGACCGTTCTGATGATGGAGAAGATGATCCTGGCGAAGGGTCCGTTCGACGTCGTCACCGCGCGCGACGGCGTGGAAGCCGTCAACAAGGCCCGCACCGAACAACCCGACGTGATTCTGCTCGACGTGATGATGCCGAATCTCGACGGCCTCTCCGCGTGTGCCGCGATTCGCACCGACCTCGCCACCGCGCACATCCCGATCATCATGGTCACGACCCGCGGCGAGGAACAGAACATCGAGACCGCGTTCCGCAACGGCTGCACGGATTACGTGACCAAGCCGATCAACGGTCTCGAGCTCCTCACGAAGCTGCAGAACATCCTCGGCACACCCGCCGCCTAGCAGGGAGACTTCGATGAAACACAACGCAGGGCAGCGGCCTTACATCGACAAGGTCGCGAACGACACGAACGAATACATGCAGTCGCTGCTCGAAGAAAACCACCGCCTGTCGCAGCTCGTCGCGGAGATGTCGCAGAAGGAATCGCTGCTGCAGGAACGTCTGGTGGCGATCGAAAACGAAAGCCGCACCTATTCGGCGCGCTACGTCGAAGTCGAACAGCAGAACACGAACCTCGCCAATCTCTACGTGGCTACCTATCAGCTGCACGGCACGCTCAATCGCGAGTCGGTGCTGGCGGCGATCAAGGAAATCGTGATCAACCTCATCGGCTCGGAAGAGCTGGCGGTGTGGGAGCTCGATGACGCCACCGGATCGCTGCAGCTCGTCGATTCCTTCGGTCTCGATGAAGTGCTGTGGGATCGCGTCGGCCTCGGCGTCGGCGTGATCGGCGGATCGGCGCAGAGCGGTGAGCGTTTCGTGCGCGGAGAGTCGGCGCTCGCGCCGACTCCGGGCGAACGTTCGCTGATGGCGGTCATTCCGCTCAAGCTCGACGAACGCGTCATCGGCGTGATCGGCATCTTCAGCCTGCTGCGGCAGAAAGCCGGATTCGAAGCGGTCGATTTCGAGCTCTTCGATCTGCTTTCCTCGCACGCCGCGAGCGCGCTCTTCTGCACGCGCATGTTCGAACGAGTTCTGACGGCAGTCTGATGCGAACCCTTCTCGACTCCACCGTTCTCGTCGCACCGGAGCCCGCCGGCATGCAACCGCAGCCGGCCGAGCAGCCGCGCGAGCACGTGTATCTCTATCCGGGGCAGGTGTTCGCGTCCGCGAAACCGACGCGCATCACCACGATCCTCGGTTCCTGCATCGCGGTCTGCCTCTACGACGTCGACCGTCGCATCGGCGGCATGAATCACTTCATGCTGCCGCATTTCGCGGGCGCGGGCGTGGAGTCCGCGCGATTCGGCAGCGTGGCGATGAACGAACTGCTGGCCAGGATGAGCGCGCTCGGCGCGCGCATTCCGCGAGTCGAGGCGCGCGTATTCGGCGGCAGCTGCATGTTCGGCACGCCGAATCCCGCCGGGCATCTCGGCACGAAGAACGAACAGTTCGCGCGCGAGTTCCTGGCGTCGAAAGCGATTCCCATTCGCGAGAGCGAGACCGGCGGCGGCCGCGGCCGGAAGCTGATCTTCCACACCGACGAAGGAAAAGCATGGCTGACTTCGATCTGAACCTCGAGGAATTGCGCGCCGTCTTCACCGTCGAAGCGGCCGAGGATATCGACGCGCTGGAGCGTGGCCTGCTCGCGCTCGAGTCGAAGCTCGAAGACGACGAACTGCGTCACGACCTGCTTCGACTGACGCACACGCTGAAAGGCAACGCCTCGTGCGTCGGCCTGCAGGCTGTCACCACGTTCGCGCATGTGTACGAAGAACTGCTCGAGCGCGTCGACGAACGAACGCTCGAAGTCGACGGCACGCTGATCACGCAGCTCCTCGAAGGCGTCGACGTGCTGCGGCGGCTCATCGAGAACACGAACGACGACGCGCTCACCGAAAGCGATCGCGAGATCGCCGCGAAGATCGCGTCGTACTGCGGCACCGAGCTGACGCCGGCGCCCGTGCTCGCCCGCAACGGCGACAGCGCCGCGCCGAAGCAGCACGGCTCGCGCTCGCTGCGCGTGGCCGAGGAAAAGCTCAACCGCATGCTCAATCTCGTGAGCGAGATGACCATCAGCCGCGGCCGGGTGCGGGAGATGCTCTCGAATCAGGGAACGATCGACGTCGAGTCGCTGATCGAGATCGAGCGGCAGATCGACATCCAGCAATCGGAGCTGCAGGAGCTGATCATGCGCGCGCGCATGGTGCCGGTCGGCCCGCTCTTCCGCCAGTACGCGCGCGTCGTCCGCGACGTCGCCGCAACGCACGGCAAGAATGCGAAGCTGGTCACGATCGGCGAAGACGTGGAGCTCGACACCACGGCCGTCGATGCGTTGCGCGATCCGCTCACGCACATGATCCGCAACGCCATCGATCACGGCATCGAGCCGTCGCCGAAACGGATCGCGGCCGGCAAGCCGCCCGTGGCGACGATCACGCTCGAAGCGCGTCACGAAGCGGGCAGCATCATCATCGTCGTCTCGGACGACGGTGCCGGTCTCAATCGAAATCAGATCGCGGCGCGCGCACGCGTGCTGGGCCACGATCCCGATCGTCTTTCGGATGCCGAGGTGTGGCGTCTCATCTTCGAGCCCGGCTTCTCCACCGCCGCGAACGTGACCGATCTCTCCGGACGCGGCGTCGGCATGGACGTCGTGCGCCGCTCCATCGAAGCGCTGCGCGGCTCGATCGCCATCGACACGCGCGAAGGCGAGCGCACCACGTTCACCATCCGCCTGCCGCTCACGCTCGCCGTCATCGACGGCTTCGGGGTCGAGGTCGGACGCGAGTCGTTCATCGTGCCGATGGAGAACGTGCTCGAGTGTCTGGAGCTCAAGTCGAACGACGCGCGCGACGCCCACAGCGGCGTGCTGCTGTTGCGCGACGAAGTCGTTCCCTACATTCGCCTCTCGTCGCTCTTCGCGATCGAAGGAAAGCCCGGCGCGCGCGAGAACGTGTTGATCGTGCGGCGGAACGGCATGAAGGCCGGCCTGGTCGTCGACACGCTCAACGGCGCCGGACAAGCCGTCATCAAACCGCTCGGCACCTGGTTCAGCGACGTACCGGGCATCGCCGGCTCGTCGATCCTCGGCAACGGCCGGGTCGCACTCATTCTCGACACCACCACGATCCTGAATCGCGTCGCCGCACAGGCGATGCCCACCACCACATCGTCATAGAGAGAGATTCGGAGACATCATGAGCTTCAACATTCGCAGGCGTCTCGTCGCAGGGTTTTTCACCATCGTGCTGGTCGGGACCGCGGTCTCGATCGCCGTGCTGCAGCTGCTGACAGCGAGCATTCACCAACTCGAGGAAGTGGTCACCGTCTCGGACACGATCAAGCAGAAGGGCGGCGAACTGCGCTTCGACATGATCACCATGAGCGACGCCATGCGCGGCGTGCTCCTCGATCCCGCGTCGAAGAGCGAGGCCCAGCGCAAGAAGGCGGCGGACGCCGAATTCGTCAGCGACGTGGCCGACATCAAGAAACTGAACCCGCAGGGCGAGGTGCTCGATCTGATCGAGCGCGCCGGCGCGATGGACGAACAGTCGGTGAACCGCATCGAAGACGAGATCATGGTGCTCGTCGAGACCGGCAAGCGCGACGAGGCGATCCAGCGCTACGTGAACGAATACCTGCCGCTGCGCAAGCAGCAGGAAACGATCATCGAACAGATGGAGTCGGCCACGCAGAAGATCGCCACCTCGGCGTTCGCCTCATCGCAGAGCCGCTACGCCACCGCGCGCACCGTCACGTACGTGCTGATCGCGCTGCTGGTGATCATCGGCACGGTGCTGTCGATCATGATCTCGGCGTCGATCGCCCGGCCGATCGTGCGCATGTCCGAATCGGCGAAGCGCGCCGCGAAAGGCGACATCACCGACGCGCTCGAATTCGACGAGCGCAGCGACGAGCTCGGCGAGCTCTCGCGCTCGATGAACTCGATGTACTCGTACTTCCAGTCGATGGTCTCGGTCGCCGACCGGATCGCCGCCGGCGATCTGACGGTGAAAGTCGAAGCGCGTTCCGAGGCCGACAGCTTCGGCGTCGCGTTCTCGAAGATGCTCGGCAAGCTCGGCGAAGTGATCGGTGAAGTGCGCGCCTCCGCCACCGCGCTCACCACCGCCGCGGCGCAGGTCTCGGCCACCGCGCAGACGGTGTCGCAGGGCAACAGCCAGCAGGCCGCGGCCGTCGAAGAGACGACCGCGAACCTCGAGCAGATGAACGCCTCGATCGCGCAGAACGCGGACAACAGCCGCGCCACCGAAGAGATGGCGGCGAAAGGCGCGCGCGATGCGCAGGAGAGCGGCTCCGCGGTACGCGAGACCGTCGAGGCAATGAAGTCGATCGCCGAAAAGATCTCGATCGTCGAAGAGATCGCCTATCAGACGAACCTGCTCGCGCTCAACGCGGCCATCGAAGCGGCGCGCGCCGGCGAGCACGGACGCGGATTCGCGGTCGTGGCCACCGAGGTGCGCAAGCTCGCCGAACGCAGCCAGACCTCGTCGCGCGAGATCAGCGCGCTCGCCTCGTCGAGCGTACGCGTGGCCGATCGTTCGGGCGCGTTGCTCAGCGATCTCGTGCCGTCGATCCGCAAGACCGCGGAGCTCGTGCAGGACGTGGCCGCCGCATCGGCCGAACAGGCTTCCGGTGTGGCGCAGATCAATCAGTCGCTCGCGCAGGTCGATCAGGTGACGCAGCGCAACGCGTCGGCCGCCGAGGAGCTCGCGGCGACGTCGGAGGAAATGGCCGCGCAGGCGGAAGGTCTGCAGCAGCTCGTCGGATTCTTCGACATCGGCGACCGCCGCGCCGCGAACAGCGCACAGCCGTCGTATCCGCACATTCCCGTCGCCGCGACCGCGGCGCCCGCGCGTCGCGCGAAAGGCGGCAACGGTCACGCGTACGCCGACTTCAGCAGCTTCTGAACGACATGAAACGACTTGCACTGATTCTCGCCGTCGCGCTGCTCGCCCGGGCCGAAGACGGACCGACCATCTCCGACAACAGCTTCCTCATCGAGGAGGCGTACAACCAGGATCCTGGTGTCGTGCAGCACATCTCGACGTTCGAGCGGACGCGCGGCGGCGAGTGGGCGTATTCGTTCACGCAGGAGTGGCCGGCGCCGAATCTCACGCACCAGCTCAGCTACACGCTGAACGTCGATCGCGACGGGATCAGCGACGTGGCCGCGCACTATCGCTATCAACTCCTCAGCAACGATCGTGTGGCCGTTTCGCCGCGCGTGTCGTTGCTCGTTCCGACGCGCGACGAAGCAGGCGATCCTGCCGTGCAGCTGATGCTGCCGGTCAGCACCGTGCTCACGCCGCGGGTGGTCGCGCACTGGAATGCCGGCGCGACGTTCGGAAACGACGCGCATGAATGGACGGCCGGAAACTCGTTCGTCTGGCTCGCCCATCCGCGCTTCAACGCGCTCGTCGAAACCGTCTGGACGCGCAGCGAAGTCGACGGCCATGCCGATTCCGAAGTGGTGATCAGCCCCGGCATCCGCTGGGCCTACAACTTCGACAACGGACTGCAGATCGTGCCGGGACTGGCCGTGCCGATGCCGGTCGGTCCCGATCACGGAGAGCGCAGCATCTTTCTCTACCTCAGCTTCGAGCATCCTTTCAGGAGAGCCCAATGACGGAGCAGTACCTCACCTTCATCGTGCGCGGCGAAGAGCATGCGGTGCCGATTCTTCGCGTCAAGGAGATCATCGAGTTCGAAACCGTGACGCGCGTGCCCGGCACGCCGGAGTGGGTGCGCGGCGTGATCAACCTGCGCGGCGCGATTCTGCCGGTCGTCGATCTGTCGACCAAGTTCGGCGGCAACGAGTCGGTGGTGACGAAGACCACCTGCACGGTGGTCGTCGAAACGAGTCATCGCGGCGAGACGATCACCATCGGCGTGATGGCGGACTCGGTATCGGAAGTGATCGACTTCACCGCCGCGCAGATCGAGCCTCCTCCCTCCTTCGGTACACACGTGCGCGTCGACTATCTCCTCGGCATGGGCAAGCTCGACAGGAAGCTCGTGCTGATCCTCGACATCGATCGCCTGCTCTCGCCCGTCGAGCTGCAGGAAGCGATCGCCGCCACCGACGCGGTTCCCGCCTGAACCGGACGCGATGAACACGAGCACGCCCCGCCCGCTGACGACGACCGAGTTCCGTCTCGTGCGCGATTTCATGCATCGCGAGGCCGGCATCTCGCTCTCCGATCAGAAGCGCTCGCTGGTCATGGGCCGGCTCGCGCCGCGGCTGCGGGCACTGTCGCTGTCGACGTACGGCGAGTATCTCGAACAGGCCATCGCCGATCGCGACGAAGCGGTGCGGATGATCGACGCCATCTGCACGAATGAAACGCAATTCTTTCGGGAGCCGAAGCAATTCACGTTTCTGCAGCAGCAGATCCTGCCCGCGTGGATCGCCCAGGCGAACGAGGGACGGCGGCGCAAGCACGTGCGGGTGTGGAGCGCCGCCTGTTCGACGGGCGAAGAGCCGTACTCGATCGCGATGACGCTGCTCGCCGCGCTGCCGGACTGGACGATCGAGATCCTCGCCTCCGATCTCTCGACGAAGGTGCTGGCGCGCGCGGAAGAAGCGCTCTGGCCGGTCGAACGCGCGCAGCAGATTCCGGAGCACTACCGCCGCACGTTCATGTTGCGCGGCGTACGCTCGCAGGAAGGAAAGATGACCGCGAAGCCCGAGCTCCGCGAGGTCATCCGCTTCCAGCGCATCAACCTCAACGGCGAACGCTGGCCCGTCGGCGGCAGGTTCGATCTGATCTTCTGCCGCAACGTCCTGATCTACTTCGACAGCGCGGCGAAGAATCGCGTCGTGCAACGCCTGCTCGATCTGCTCGATCCGGCCGGCTATTTTTTCCTCGGCCACTCCGAAACGTTGAACATGCTCGAACGGGTCCGCAGCGTCGGACCGACGGTGTACCAGCTGCGCAAGCCCAAATGACCTCTCGTCTCCAGGTTCTCGTCGTCGACGATTCCGCGATCGTGCGCCAGGTGCTCACGTCCCTCCTCTCTCCCCGCTTCGACGTCGATACGGCGGCCGATCCGATCATCGCCCGCAAGCGCATGGAGCGACGCCGCCCCGGCGTGATCGTGCTCGATCTCAACATGCCGCGCGTCGACGGCATCACGTTCCTGCGCGAGATCATGCGCGAGGATCCGGTGCCGGTCGTGATCTGCTCGTCGGCCGCAACGCGCGGCAGCGAAGCGGCGATGCGCGCACTGGAGGAAGGGGCGGTCGACATCATTCTCAAGCCGCAGGTCGGCGTGCGCGAGTTTCTCGAAGAGGCGCAGTCACAACTGACCGACACGCTGCGTGCGGCCGCATCGGCGCGCGTGAAACGACGATTGCCGAAGCTCCCGGTCACCCCGCGGCATTCGGCAGACGTGGTGTTGAAGCGAAGCGCAATCCGCGCGGTGACGGCCGGCGACACGATCGTCGCGGTCGGGGCATCGACCGGCGGCACCGAGGCGCTGCGCGAGATCATCGAGTCCCTGCCGGCCGATGCGCCGGGCATGGTGGTCGTGCAGCACATGCCCGAAGGATTCACCGCGGCGTTCGCGAAACGGCTGGATATGCTCTCCGCCGTCGAGGTGAAGGAAGCCGAAGACGGCGATGTCGTCGCGCGCGGCCGCGTACTCATCGCGCCCGGCGACCGGCATCTGCTGCTGCGTCGCAACACCAGCGGCCACTTCGTGCAGACGCTGAGCGGGCCACCGGTGTCACGGCATCGGCCGAGCGTCGACGTGCTGTTTCGCTCGGTGGCGCAGGCCGCGGGCGCCAACGCGATCGGCGTGCTGCTGACCGGCATGGGCGATGACGGCGCGCAAGGGCTCAGCGAGATGCATGCGACCGGCGCCACGACGATCGCGCAGGACGAAGCGACGTCGGTGGTGTTCGGAATGCCGAAGGAAGCGATTCAGCGCGGCGCCGTCACGCACGTGATGCCGCTCGATTCCATCGCAGCGGCCATCACGCGATTCGCGAAACGCTGAGCTACATCCCCATCGGGTGCCACACCGTCTTCGATTCCTGGAAATCGAAGATCGCATACGGACCCTGCGAGAGACGCGCGTCATCGAAGCCGAGCGCGGAATCGAAGTGCACGACCCGCTTCACGTTTTCGGCCGCGGTCTTCTGTACGCCCGGCAGTGCGTCGCTGGCCACGCCGGTGGTGTCGAGTGCGTTGACATCCATGTGCGCGGCGAGCCACGGAACGAGCTCGCTCTTCATCCCCGAAACGAGATTGATCACGCCCCCCGGGACATCCGAATTCGCGAACGCCTCGGCGAGCGTAATGGCCGCCAGCGGACGCGACTCCGAGGTCACGGCAACGACGGTATTGCCACCGACGATGGCGGGAGCGATGCGGCTCACGAGGCCGAGCAGCGCCGGGTCCTCCGGTGCGATCACGGCGACGACGCCGGTCGGCTCCGGCACCGTGAAGTTGTAATACGGGCCGGCCACCGGATTGACGGAGCCGAATACCTGCGGGTATTTGTCGCTCCACCCCGCGTAATAAACCCAGCGATCGATGACCGCATCGATTTCCTTACGGGCCTCGGCCGCACTCGAGCCGGCCTTGCGCAGCTCGTCGACGAGCTCGTTCGCGCGCGCTTCGCAGACTTCGGCGATGCGATAGAGAACCTGGCCGCGGTTGTACGCGGTCTTGCCGCTCCATCCCGGCTGCGCCTTGCGCGCCGCGACGACCGCATTGCGCAGGTCTTTCCTCGAGCCACGACAGGCGTTCGCGAGCAACTCTCCTCCCTTGCCGCGCACGGCGTAATAACGGCCCGACTCCGTGCGAGGGAACTCGCCGCCGATGTAGAGCTTGTAGGTCTTGCGGACGTTCAGTCGCGTGCTCATGACAGCACCACGTACGGAGCGAGGCCGTGCAATCCGCCTTCGCGTCCGAATCCACTTTCCTTGTAGCCGCCGAACGGGCTGGTGGGATCGAATTTGTTGTACGTATTCGCCCAGATCACACCGGCCCGGAGCTTCTGCGCCATCTTGAGAATGCGCGAGCCCTTTTCGGTCCAGACGCCGGCGCTCAATCCATAAGGGGTGTTGTTGGCTTTCTCGAGTGCTTCTTCCGGCGTACGGAACGTCAGCACCGAAAGCACCGGGCCGAAGATCTCTTCCTGGGCAATGCGGTACGACTGTGAAACGCCCGTGAAGAACGTCGGGGCAAACCAGAATCCGCGACTCGGCAGAGCGCAGGAGGTCTGGACCATTTCGGCGCCTTCTTCCACGCCACTATCGACGAGCTCCTGAATTCGCTCGAGCTGCGCGCGCGAATTGATGGCGCCGACGTCGGTGTTCTTGTCGAGCGGATTGCCGACGCGCAGCGTCTGAATGCGCTCGCCGAGCTTGCGAATGATCGGCTCGAGCACCGACTCCTGCACGAACAGACGCGAGCCGGCGCAGCAGACGTGCCCCTGATTGAAGTAAATGCCGTTGATGATTCCCTCGACGGCCTGATCGAGCGGCGCGTCTTCGAAGACGATGTTGGGCGCTTTGCCGCCGAGCTCCAGAGTCAGCTTCTTTTTCGTCCCCGCGAGCGCGCGCTGAATGCGCTTGCCGACTTCCGTCGATCCGGTGAAGGCGATCTTGTCGACGTCATTGTGCGAAACGAGCGCCGCTCCGGTCCCGCCGGCACCGGTCAGGATGTTGACTACCCCGGGAGGCAGCTCCGCTTCCTGAATGATTTCGGCGAGCATCAACGCCGTCAACGGAGTGGTCTCCGCCGGCTTCAGGACGACCGTGTTTCCCGCCGCGAGGGCCGGAGCGAGTTTCCACGCGGCCATGAGCAGCGGGAAGTTCCACGGAATGACCTGGCCGGCCACACCGACCGGACTGACGGTGCGATTCGGAAATGCGTATTCGAGCTTGTCCGCCCAGCCGGCGTAATAAAAGAAATGCGCGGCCGCGAGAGGAATGTCGATGTCGCGCGATTCTTTGATCGGCTTTCCGCCGTCCATCGTCTCGACGACCGCCAGCGCGCGCGACTTCTCCTGAATCAGGCGGGCAATGCGATAGATGTACTTCGCCCGCTCGCTGGCCGGGATCTTGCGCCACGTCTTGTCATACGCGCGGCGTGCTTCCCGGACCGCGCGATCGACATCCTCGCCATCGGCCTCGGCCACTTCACTGAGGCGTTCCTCCGTGGCCGGATTGATGGTCTCGAACCATTTCTTCGAATGCGGCTCGACGAATTTCCCGCCGATGAAGAGGTTGTAACGCGAGGCGACCTTGACGTGATCGGTCGCCTCCAGCGAGGGAGCGTACTCCCACACGACGGAAGACGACGCCGGTCCCGGCGTCAATCGTTCGCGAGTCTCCAGCTCTGTAGTGGTGGTCATTCTCAAATCCTCGCGTTAGTCGATCGTGAAGTAATCACCCGACTGATACGCGCCGGTTTTTTCTTTGCGCAATTGCATGAGGATGTCATTGAGGAGCGACGACGCGCCGAGACGGAAAAGATCGGGATTCATCCACTCCCCGCCGAGCGTCTCGTAAAGGACGACCAGATACGACAACGCCAGCTTGGCATTGGAGATCCCGCCAGCCGGCTTCATCCCGATTTTCTTTCCGGTGACGTGATGGAAATCGCGGATCGCTTCGAGCATGACCAGCGTATTCGTCAGCGTGGCATTGACGGCCACCTTGCCGGTCGAGGTCTTGATGAAATCGGCGCCCGCGTACATCGCGATGAGCGAGGCCTTGCGGATCTGGTCGTAATTGGCGAGCTCGCCCACTTCCAGAATCACTTTGAGGTGGGCCGGCCCGCAGGCTTCCTTCACTTCCGCGATTTCGTCGAAGACCTTCTGATAATTGCCGCTGAGAAACGCGCCACGATCGATGACCATGTCGATTTCATCAGCGCCGGCGGCGACGGTCTCGCGCGTTTCCTGCACCTTGATGGCACTGAAGGTCTGCCCGCTCGGAAATCCGGTGGCCACGGCCGCGGTGGCCACGCCGCTGCCGCGCAATGCCTTCTTCACGAACGGCACCATGGTGGGATAGACGCAGATGGCGCCGACGTGCGGAATGGTCGGATCCGAAGGATCGGGGCGCATCGCCTTCTGACAGAGCGCCTGCACTTTGCCGCGCGTGTCTTTTCCTTCGAGCGTGGTGAGGTCGATCATGCTGATAGCCAGCTTGAGCCCCCACACCTTCGCTTCTTTCTTCAGGGAACGTTTGGCGAGCGAGGCCGAGCGCTCTTCCGCGGCCACGGCATCGACGCCGTGTGCGAGCTCCAGCGCGTCGCTGAGACTGCGGCGCAGCAAGGCCGGTGCATACGCCGGCGACTGCGCAACGAGAGATTCCGATGTTGATTGCGCCATGGGGTTGGAAACATTAGCACGACCGCCCGCATCGCTGCGGGCGGCCGTGAATGGAAGGCGAGAGGGTGGAGGTTACTGGCCGCCGGACGAACGCCGACGACCGAGGGAAGTGATGATCGGTTCCCAGTTCGAGTTGACGGCGTCCCACGTCCAGACGTCGGAGAGGTAGAAGCCGCCCGCGAATCCGCCGAAAAGCACGAGCTCGCGACGCGCGGGATCCCACGCCATCATGCCGTTTTCACGCACGTCGGGACGGTTGGCGGTGACGATCTGCTTCCAGTTCGCGCCATCCCACTCCCACGTGTCGTTGTCGTACCACTGCTTGGTGGTGGTCTCGTCGATTTTCTCGGCACGCAGTCCACCGATGAGGATGGTCTTGTTCGTGTCGGGATTCACGGCCACCTGCGCGCCGAGGCGCGGACCAGGCGTAGTCGTGACATTCAGCTTCGTCCAGCCGTTGCCGTCGAACGACCACATGTCGTCGAAGCGGGTGACCTTCTGATCGAGATTCGAACGGCCGACGCCGCCATAGATGACGACTTTCTTGACCACCGGGTCGTACCACATCGACGTGAGGCTGCGATGCGGCGGGCGCGTGTTCTTGATCTCGGCCCACGTCGTGCCGTCCCACGTCCAGGTGTCCTGGCGGAAGTTGCCGGTGGCATCGTCATAGCCGCCGAACATCACGACTTTCTTCAGCGTCTCGTCATAAACGAGCGACGAGAAACGACGCGCGACCGGTTCGGTCTTCAGATCGGGGAACGATTTCCAGGTCGTGCCATCCCACTCGTGCAGTTCCGAGCCGTAGCACGCGAGCACGAAGCGGGAGCGGTTCTGATCGTACGTGGCCGTCGGCGTGACGCAGGTCGACGCGGGAGCGCCGCCCCCTTCGACGGTGAGCGGATGCCACTGCCCGCCGCCCGAATAGCGCCAGAAGTCGCCGGTGTAGCCGGTGCTGTATTCATTGAGGCCGCCGAAGAGATAGATCTCGCCGGTGGCGGGATTGGTGGTGCGCATCGCGCCGAGAGAGCGCGGACGCGGACGGAAGGTCAGGAGATTGAAGTTCCAGGTGGTGTTGACGATCGACAGCACCGTGGAGCGCGGGAAATCGGTGCCGTACGTGACGCCGCCGAACATCACCAGGCGGAAGGCCGTCGGGTCGTAATAGATCGACTGGCCGGTGGCGCGCTCGACGGAGGTCGTCGTCGCCTTGACCCAGTTGCCGCCGTCCCACTCCCACAGCTCGTCGGCCGAGGGGGTGTTCGCGACGCAGACGCCGCCGACGAACGCGATCTTCTGCGTGTGCTGGCGGTAGGCCATCAGGCCTTCGTTCGTGCACGTCGGAAGTTTTTCCGGAGCGGGGCTCGGCGCGGCCCAGGTGCCGTCCGTGCGGTTCTGGAGGTACATCACCGGCGCGGCGCTGTCGTTGATGCCGAGGAGCAGCATCTGCTTGCGCGACGGATCGAACGCCATCACCGGCTTGGCGACCTTCGGTCCGGCGGAAGACTCGCCGGTCTTGATCCAGGTCGTGCCGTCGAACTCCCACGTGTCGAACAACGTCTCCGTCGTTTTGTTGTCGGCCTGATAGGAGATGCCGCCGAACAGGATCACGCGATCGCGATCGCTGTCGTAGGCCATCCCGCTGTTGTAGCGCGCCGACGGGGAGGTCGCCGGCTCGAGCTGCGTCCACGTGCCGTCCTGATAGACCCACGTGTCGCCGTAGAAGCTCGCCAGCGTGTTCGGCTCGGCCGGATCGTTGAAGCCGCCGAACAGGATGATCCGTCCGCGCTTCGAGTCATAGACCATCGAATGCGCGGCGCGCGGTCCGGGATGCACCGCGGGGAAACGCTGCGACCAGCGTGAGTTCTGCAGAAGCCACGTCTCGTCGATCGAATGCGCGACGCCGGTCGCGGTATCGACGACGCCTCGCCCGCCGAAGAGCACGGCTTCGCCGTTTTTCTCGTCGAAGACCATGCGCGCCAGATGGCGCGGAGACGGGTTGTTGGCGAAGGCCGAAGCCGCCGCGCTGAGGAGAACAACAACGACCAGAAACACTCGTTTCGGCGTGAGAACGCTCATCCGTGAAGGTGCCTCGTACGCAGTTTAAGTATTGATGCTCCGCGAGTTGCGCGCGCGGGCCGGTTTTTTGGCGACGATTCGAACCGCCCCCTGTGAGGGTAAATTCCGGACGCGCTTACAGGTGCTGAGACGAATCAGAAAGAGAAAAGGTTCGATCGATTCGCCGCCGCCGCGAAAGAAGGGAATCGGGAGGGATGGAAGGAGAGAGTTGCGCTGGGACGCGCGTGCGGATTTCGAAGGGCGGCAGCACCGCCCCTCGAACAGACGCTTCGCTACTCGGGCTTCGGACGAACGCCGTAGTTCTCGGCGATGCTGACCAGACGTCGCTCGACGTCGTCATTGCTGCCGGTGCCGAGAGACTCGCGGATGCGGTCGAGCTCGGCCAGCTCCGGCGCTTCGAGCGCGAATCCGTGCGACTGCAGCGCGTCCTGCGGGCTGTCCATCAGTCGTCTGCGGAATTCCGGGTGCTCGATCGCCCGGCGCACGATGGCGCCGATCATCTCATTGCGCATATGTCCTCCGCTGATCCAGCGGAGCAAGAGGCAGGCCGGAAGATCAGCTGCGCCAGCGGATGGTGACCAGCGTTTCGCGGAGGTTGATCTTCTCGCGCGGAGTGGCCGCCCGGGCGACGACGGTGTTGTGCCGCGTGGTCTCCGCGGTGACGTCGAACCCGCCCTTGAGGCCGATCCGTACGCCGGCATCCGCCTTCAGCCAGTTCCACCAGAGACTCGCCGCCGGAAACTGGCGCGGCACGTCGATGTCGGGATAGTAGAAGTTGCGCAACCCGCTGAAACGCAGCGCCGGCTGCACCGAGGTGATCCAGCCGAGTTGCAGCGGAATGCGATAGCCGCCTTCGAGCTCCCAGCCGTATCGCCGGAGGCCGGCGATGTCCTGATGCGTGTACTGCGCGATGAGCGTCGCCGCACGCCACTCGGCGTACAGACGCGCGCCGTACTCCTCTTTCGTCCGGCCATGCAGGGTGAAGCCGGCCGGGCCGGTTGGAAACGGAAGCGGACGATCGAGCAGATCGATGTCACCGCCGTATTGCGTGCCGTACAGCTCGACGCGATCGGCCAGCGTCCGCCGGTAATGAAAGGCGATCACGTCGAAGCCGGCCAATTGATCGTCGCGCTGCCAGCGATAGCCGATCCCTTCGCCGACCTGCAGATGATCGGTCTTCAGAAACAGGTCTTCGGTTTCGGCGTTGTAGAAAATCGGGAAGCCGCTGCCGAAGGTGGGCGTCTTCCCCTCGATGCGTTCGTCCGTGCCGTTGTCGCCGGCGAGAGCATTGGCGTCGCGCATGAACAGCGGATTGCCGTTCGCCACCTGCGCGCGCCAGTAGAGATTGCGGCCGATCGTGCCGCCGACCTGCAGCTGTACGTCTTCAAAACGATTGAACGACGTCGCGGCCAGGCCGTAGCTCTCCAGCAGACGGACCGGTTGCCGCTCCATCTTCGTGAACTTGCCGGCCTGCAGGAAGAAACTCGTGCCTTCCGGGCGATCGAGAAACTCCGGTTTCGGACCGACGCGCACGAAGAGCTCGTCGATGTCGGCGACGCGATCGTCCGAGGTCGGATTGCGGCGGTGCAGGGCAAAGCCGTGGGCCTTGAGGCGGGCCGAGATCCAGTCGCCATACGAGGTGTCGAGTTGAATGTCCGCGACATTCAATTCGAGGTGATGACCGGGATCGACGGTCTCGAGCTTCGCGCCGGCCGGAAATGGCCGATTGATGACCTCGTCGTCGCTCCAGCGATAATCGCCGCGGAGCTCCAGCCGATAACTCCCCACCCAGGTGTCGTTCTGTTGCGCGAACGCGGGTAAACAGACCGCGAACACGCACACACACGCCGCTGCCTTCAATCGCATGCGCAGAGTCTAATCTGCTTTACGCAATAGCGTGCCCGGCCGTTCGCGGTCCTGGCGTCTTTCCCTGCGGCGCACGAACGCTTCTTCAAATGCGACCTGCGCAATGGCGGCGACCGGCACGGCCAGAATTGCGCCGATCAAACCGAGCACCGACGCGCCGATCATGAAGGCGATGAAAACCGCCAGCGGGGAGATGGCCACCTTGCGCGACATCACCCGCGGCACAATGAAAAGGTTCTCGACTTTCTGGAGCAGAATCGCAAACGCGAGCACCGACCAGAACTGCCAGCGCGAATGCAGCAGCGCGATCGCGAGCGCCGGCACCGCGCCGAGCGTCGGACCGATGACCGGCACGAGCTCCCCCACCGCGGCGATGATCGCCAGCGGCAGCGCATAAGGAATGCGCAGCGCGCTGAGGCCGACGAACGTCGAGATGCCGATGATCGCCGAAAGCAGTAATTGTGCGGACAGCCAGGAGCTCATCCGCTTGCCCATGCGCGTGAGCGTTCGTCGCCGCTGCCCGCGCACCTCCGGCGGATAGATCAGCAGAAAGAGGTTCCGCAGCCGCTCCGCGTCGATGAGCATGTACGCGACCATGAAGAGCACCGCGATGATCGAGGCGAATCCGGCCGCGGCGTTACGCATGTACATGAACACGCGCGAGCGCGGCAGCTCGATGCCGTCCGCGAGCTCTTCGCGGATCACGCCCACCGGTACGTATTTCTCGACCGGTTTCAGAATGTTTTCCTCGATCAATTCCGGCAGCCGCTGTCCGAGCTCGCGCGTATCGGCCATGAAGCGCGGGACGATCACCAGGGCGACGAGCAGCACGGCGATGAGAAACGGGAGATAGACGATCATCACCGCGGCGCCGCGCGAAAGCTTGCGGCGGAAGGCGTAGCGCCAGCGGATGCGCACCGAGCGCACGGTCGGCGAAATGCCGGCCGCGAGCACCGCGGCGATGAAGACCAGCAGCAGCACGCCGCGCGCGGCCCAGATCAGACCTCCCGCCGCGATGATGCCGAGAACGATCAGCACCTTGGCGGTGAAGATCTCCAGCTCGCCACGCTCCTCACCATCCGGCCGCGGAGACCTCGGGAAACGAGACACGGTCATGGCCCCAGATATCGCGCGATGGCCGCTTCGATCTGCGCCTTCGGCACCGCACCGGTCACGCGTCCGCGCTCCACTCCGTCCTGAAAGAAAACGAGCAGCGGAATCCCCTGCACGTGAAAGGCGGCGGCGGTGCGCGGGTTCTCATCGACGTTCAGCTTCGCGACGCGTACGTCGCTCCGCTGTGCCGCGAGCTCGTCGAGAATCGGCGCGATCATCCGGCACGGGCCACACCACGGCGCCCAGAAATCGACGATGAATGCGCCGCGGGCCACGCTGTCTCGGAAGTTCGCGTCGGTGACGGTGATCGGATGACTCCCTTCGCCGCCCGTCAGCGGTGTCTTGCACTTCCCGCAAACGACCGTCTTGCCGGCGGAATCCGCCGGAACGCGATTGTTCTGTCCGCACGAAGGGCAGCGGAGAATTCGTCCGTCCACGGCAGCGGCTGTTGCGGATTGGTTGCCAGCACCGTCGAGAACAGCGCCTACCGTAAGCAGCCGGTAAGCGCCCGAAACAAAGATGAGGTCCGTATGAAACGCATCGCGATCGCACTCGTCGTTTTCTTCGTCGCCGGCAGCGCGGCGGCCAAGAATCTCTACATCCCCGTGGCCGGCTCGTCGCCGGGAGCGAACGGCACCAGGTTCCGTACCGACGTGCGGATTTTCAATCCCTCCTCGACCACGGCCATCGGCATCTCCATTCACTTCCTGCCGCAGAACATGGACGGCTCGAACATCCCCGGCCGCGTCGTCACGATCGAGCCGCGGCAGGTGGCGGTGTTGAATGACATCGTCGCGAACTTTCTGCAGTGGCCGGTGCCCGCAATCGGCGCGATTCGCCTCGATTCCGATACGGACAAGAGCTATGAGTTCTCGGCCGAATCGCGGACGTATACCGACTCGCCGAATCCGAACGCGCCCGGCACGTACGGGCAGTTCATCCCCGCGCTCGATCCCGAGGTCGATGCGATCAAGACCGGCATCGTCACGCACGTGATCAGCACCGCCGCGTTCCGGACGAACGCCGGCGTGATGAACGCGAATCGCGAATCGGTCGGCGTACGCGTGGTCGTGATGAAGACGGACGGCACGGTCGCCGCGGAGAGCGCGCAGTTCAGCGTGCCGGCGATGTCGATGACGCTGCAGTCACTGGCCCAGCTGACCGGCCTCAACTCCGAACTGACCGACGGCTATCTCGTCATCGAGTCGACGCACCCGGTCTTCCCCTTCGCCTCGATCATCGACAACCAGTCGAACGACTCGATCTTCGTTCCCGGAGTCGCCGACATCATCGAGATCAATCCATGAGAAAGCTTCTGCTGCTCTCTCTCTTTCTTCTCACCACCTCGCCGGCATGGGCCGCCGAGGTGCTCATTCCGGCCGTGTTCCGCGGCAACGGCGCGTTCGATTCGCTGTGGCGCACCGAGATCGTGGTCTCGAACCTGACGCTCGATCCACTGCTCGATCCGACGCCGGTGACGATCACGTTTCACGGCGACAACGGGTTCGTCAAAGAGATCTCGATGCCGCTGTCGCGGATGGAAGTGATCGCCGTTCCGGATGCGGTGCGCGACTGGTTCGACGTCGAGAACGGCGGCGGCATCGTGCGCGTGACGTGGTCGAACGCCAACGCCCGTATCGTAGCGCGGGCGCGCATCTACAACGTGAGCGCACAGGGCCAGTACGGACAGAGCGTCCCCGGCATCGACGTCTCGCGTCTCGCCTCCGATCACTACATGCCGGGCGTGAGCGGCGTCGACGGCAACCGCACGAACATCGGCGTGTCGAATCCGACAAACCAGGACACGATCGCCTGGATCGAGCTGATCGACACGGCGGGCAATTCGCGCGGCTCATTTGCGGTCGGCATTCCGGCGCGCTCGTACAAGCAGTACAACGACATCTTCAGTTACTTCAACGCGGGGCCGCTGAGCGCCGCGATGGTGCGCGTGAGCTCGCAGAACACGATCCTCTACGCGTACGCCTCGATCGTGCGCAATGACACCGGCGACGCGACGTTCGTCCCGGGCCAGTAAACGTCGAAACGTGATCGGCCGTCCCGCGTGCGGATCATCCGCGTCCTAAAATGCGCGGATGATCCGGACCGCGTGGCCGCACGATCTGCCGGCGCTTCGCGCGCTCTTCGCCCGTGCGAACGACGCCCCCTACGATCTCGCCGCGGTGGCCGAGGAGAAGTGTTTCGGCCTCGGGTACATGGGCCAGCCGCACGTGCGCGTCTACGGCGATGTGCAAGGCGCGATCGTCACCTGCGGCCGTTACGTACGTCTGCTGATCGTCGACCGCGAGGCGCGACGCCAGGGCATCGGCAGCGCGCTCCTCGCCGATGCGGAGTCGACCGGCGCGCACGTGATCGCGGCGGAGCCCGGCAACTACTTCACTCCCGGCGTGCCGCTGGACCACGCGGCGGCACGCACGTTCTTTCCTGCGCGCGGCTATCTCGAGAATCGCTGGACCTGGAACCTCGGCGCCGAGCTCTCGTCACTCGCGCCGCCCATGGGCGACGTCCGCAGGCCGAAACATGAGGAAAGCGATCGCGTGCTCGCGTTCATCGAGCGGGAGTTCGGTGCGATCTGGCGCTTCGAGGCATCGAAGGCGTTCGAGCGTGAGCAGCCGGTCGCCGTGATTTCCGAGGAGAACGGCGAGATCACCGGCTTCGCCGTGCACGACGTCAACAATCGCGGCCTCGGCTTTTTCGGACCGACCGGCGTCGCGAAATCGATGCGCGGCCGCGGCATCGGCGGCGCACTCCTGCTCGCCTCGCTGCACGACATGCGCAGACTCGGCTTCGACCGCGCCGTCATCCCCTGGACCGACGCGCTCGCGTTCTACGAAAAAGTGTGCGGCGCCACCCCCACCCACCGCTTCGTCACGTTCTCCAAAGAGTTGTAGTCGGTTGTCGGTTGTCGGTTGTCGGGGGAACCGCTCCGCTGGAAAACACGTGGGAGGGTGGCGGCCTCCCGACAACCGACTCCCGAAACCCGACCCCCGCCTCGTTTCAGGCCCGTTCGTTGCGTTTGCTTCTCTGCGGAAGTAGAGTCACGCGCCGTGAAACCGAAGCCCAAAAAAGACCGCTTGCGCCCTCAGCAAGAGCGGCGGCAGCACTTCCTTCCGCTGGCCATCGGACGCAGTGGTGGCGTCGTTCTGGCCGCGCTCGCTTTCTGGTTCTTCAAGAAGCAGGCAGACAACGTCGTCGATGGCGACGCCGACAAATATGACGATGCGATCATGGAGTCGGTGCATCGCATCGACAACCCGTCGATGAATCACACCATGCACGCGATCACGCAGCTCGGCTCGCACGTCGCCATCGGCACCGCGGCGGGGTTGACCGCGCTGATGATGCTGCGTCGCGGCCGCAGACACGACGCCTGGACGGTCGCGGTCTCGACCGGCGGCGCGATGGCCATCAACACGATTCTGAAGAACATTTTTCAGCGCCAGCGGCCGCAGGAACTGGCCCGCCGCATCAAGCTTCCGAAATCGCACAGCTTCCCCAGCGGGCACTCGCTCTTGTCCGCGGCGACCTATCCGATCATCGCCCATCACCTCGTCGAGCGGCAGTCGGCACCGATCCAGGCGCTGGCCCACACCGCCGCTGGCATGATCATCCTCAGCGTCGGGTTCTCCCGTGTGTACTTCGGCGTACACTTCCCGTCCGATGTCCTCGGTGGGTTTGCCGCCGGGTTCGGCTGGCTCGGCCTGACGTCCCTGTCGCACACGGCTGTTGAAGCGACAGAAATCGATTCCTGATTAGGAAGCACGGAAAGAAATGTCATCAGTTGCATACGGCGCAAACATCGCCTTCATCGAAGATCTCTACGAAAAATTCAGAACCGACCCTCAATCCGTGAGCGCGAGCTGGCGCGAGTTCTTCGCCGACTACGAGCCGCACCCCGGCGATGAGGAAGAAGTCGAAGAGCGCGTGGCCGCGGTCGCCGGCGGCGGAAGCACCACCGCTTACGCACCCGCACCTGCCGCGCCGAAGCCCGCTCCGGCACCCGCGCCCGCACCGGCCGCAACGCGTCCGGCGGCGGTGCCGGCTCCGAACGGCACTCCGGTCGCGCTGCGCGGTGCAGCCTCGAAGATCGTCGCGAACATGGAGACGTCGCTCACGGTTCCGACCGCGACCTCCATCCGCAACATCCCGGTCAAAGCACTCGAAGAAAACCGGCGCGTGATCAACAACCATCTCGCGCTGATCGGACAGAGCAAGGCCTCGTTCACGCACATCATCGCCTGGGCCATCGTCAAGGCGCTCCACGAGTACCCGCGCCTCAACTCCTCGTTCGTGGTGCAGGACGGCACGCCGACGCGCATCGATCGCGAGGACGTGAACATCGGCCTGGCCATCGACATCGAGAAGAAAGACGGCTCGCGCTCGCTTCTCGTGCCGAACGTCAAGCGCGCGAACACGATGGACTTCGCGCAGTTCCTCAAGGCGTACAACGACATCGTTCGCAAGGCGCGCGCGAACGCGCTCGAAGTCTCGGACTTCGAAGGGACCACGATCTCGCTCACGAATCCCGGCACCATCGGCACCGTCGCCTCCGTGCCGCGCCTGATGAACACGCAGGGAACGATCATCGCCACGGGGCAGATCGATTACTCCGCCGAATACTCGGCCACCGATCCGAGCGTGCTCGCCGATCTCGGCATCTCGAAGGTGATGACGATGACGTCGACGTACGACCATCGCATCATCCAGGGAGCAGAGTCGGGCGCGTTTCTGGCCCGCATTCACGAGCTGCTCCTCGGCGGCGACGCGTTCTACGATCAGATCTATCGCGATCTGCGCATCCCGTATGAACCGGTGCGCTGGTCCCGCGATCGCCATCGTCTGCACCTCGGCACGACCAATCCCGACGACGTGACCGCGCGCGAAGCGGCGGCGCTGCAGATGATCAACGCGTACCGCGTGCGCGGACATCTCCTGGCCGACCTCGATCCGCTCGAATACAAAGTCAGCAAGCACGTCGAGCTCGATCCGTCGTACTACGGCTTCACGCTGTGGGATCTCGATCGCGAGTTCGTCTGCGGTGGTCTCTGCAACAAGCAGCAGGCCAAGCTGCGCGACATCCTCGACACGCTGCGCGAAACGTACTGCGGCCACATCGGCCCCGAGTACATGCACATGCAGGAGACCGCGCAGAAGCAGTGGCTGCAGGAGCGGATGGAGCCGACGCGCAACAAGCAGCCGCTCGATCTCGCCACCAAGCGCCGCATCCTGATGAAGCTGAACGATGCCGAGGCCTTCGAGCGCTTCCTGCACACGAAGTACGTCGGCCACAAACGCTTCTCGCTGGAAGGGGCGGAATCGCTGATCCCGATGCTCGACTACCTCTTCTCCGAGGCTTCGGCCGATGGAGTGGTGGAAGGCGTGATCGGCATGGCCCACCGCGGCCGGCTGAATGTGCTCGCGAACACGCTCGGCAAATCGTACGAGCAGATCTTCCGCGAGTTCGAAGGCGATCTCGATCCCGGAACCCGCGAAGGTTCGGGCGACGTGAAGTATCACCTCGGCGCCGAAGGGGTGCATGTCGCGCCGGGCGAATCGCACATGAAGCTCTCGCTCGCGTCGAATCCGTCCCATCTCGAGGCGGTCGATCCGGTCGTCACCGGCATGGTGCGCGCGAAACAGAAACTGATCGCCGACCGCAATCGCTCGCTGGTCATCCCGGTGCTGCTGCACGGCGACGCGGCCTTCGCCGGCCAGGGCGTGGTGGCGGAAGTGCTGAACCTCTCGCAGCTGAAGGGCTACAAGACCGGCGGCACGATTCACGTGGTCATCAACAATCAGATCGGCTTCACGACCGATCCCGAGGCGGCGCGCTCTTCGACGTACGCAACCGACGTCGCCAAGACCGTGCAGGCGCCGATCTTCCACGTCAACGGCGACGATCCCGAGGCGTGCGTGCGCGCGATGAAACTCGCGTACGACTTCCGCCAGCAGTTCCATCGCGACGTCGTGATCGACATGATCTGCTACCGCCGTCACGGCCATAACGAGGGCGACGAGCCGTCGCTCACGCAGCCGATGATGTACAAGACCATCAAGGAGCACCGCTCGGTGCGAAAGATCTATACCGAGCAGCTCCTGCGCAAAGGCGACATCGATCCGCAGGAAGCGGAGGAGTGGCTCAACCATTACCAGGGCAGACTGCAGGAAGCGTTCGATCGCACGAAGGAACAGGAACCGCCGCACTCCGACCGCGATCCGCTCTGGACCGACGAGGACGTCACCGGCTATCAGAATCAACCCTCGCCTGACACGAGCATTTCGCAGGAAGTCCTCGACCGCGTGCGCGCGGCGCTGACGCAGGTGCCGGAAGGATTCTCGGTGCATCCGAAGCTCAAGCCGGTGCTCGCGAAACGGGCGGCGATGGCCGAAGGCCGCGAGCCGATGGACTGGGGCACCGCCGAGCAGATCGCGTTCGGCTCACTGCTCGTCGACGGCTTTCGCGTTCGGCTCTCCGGACAGGACGTCGGTCGCGGCACCTTCTCGCATCGCCACGCGATCATCTATGACAACGTGACCGGCCGCGGCTACGTGCCGCTCAATGCACTGGCGCGCGACGCGAAGTCGCCGGTGGCCGATCCGGTGGTCGTGCAGAACGCGCTCACCAATGAAGTGAATGAGCCGGATGCGGAAGTGAGCTTCTCGGTCTACGACTCGCTGCTCTCCGAGTACGGCGTGCTCGGTTTCGAGTACGGATTCTCCGTCGCCGATCCGGGTGCGCTCGTGTTGTGGGAAGCGCAGTTCGGCGACTTCTTCAACGTCGGCCAGGTGATCGTCGATCAGTTCATCTCCAGCGCCGAAGAGAAGTGGGGGCAGCACAGCGGCGTCGTGCTCTCGCTGCCGCACGGCTACGAGGGACAGGGACCGGAGCATTCGTCCGCGCGCCTGGAGCGTTTCCTCACGCTCTGCGCGGAAGGCAACATGCAGGTCATCTATCCGACCACGCCCGCGCAGTACTTCCATGCGTTGCGACGGCAGATGCAGAACAACCCGCGCAAGCCGCTGGTGGTGATGAATCCGAAGTCGCTGCTGCGGCATCCGATGGCCACCTCGAGCGTGCAGGATCTGCGCGACGGCCGGTTCGAGCCGGTGCTGCTCGACGTCGCCACGAGCGACTCCGTGAAGCGCGTGATCCTCACCTCCGGCAAAGTCTTCTACGATCTCAAACAGGCGCGCGACAAAGCGAGCGCGAACGTCGCCATCCTCCGTCTCGAGCAGTTCTACCCGTTCCCGCAGCAATTGCTCATCGATGCCCTCGCGCAGTATCCGGGCGCGACCGAGATCGTCTGGGTGCAGGAAGAGCCGCGCAACATGGGCGGCTGGCCGTTCGTGCACGAACGTCTGCAGAACCTGATCCGCGACGGACAGAAACTGCAGTACGTCGGCCGTCCGGTCGCGGCAGCGCCGGCCACCGGCT
This sequence comes from Thermoanaerobaculia bacterium, assembly GCA_036261885.1. Taxonomy (GTDB): domain Bacteria; phylum Acidobacteriota; class Thermoanaerobaculia; order Gp7-AA8; family Gp7-AA8; genus QHVT01. The sequence goes on from DATAJY010000009.1 coordinate 31,039, forward strand.
CGCATCATCGTCACGAGGAACAGCAGAAGGCGCTGGTCTCGCGCGCACTCGGCCTCTAGAAACCACGCATCGAAAACAGAGAGCGCCGTCTTGCGACGGCGCTCTTTTTGTTTCCTGCGAAGCAGACACCCGGTCCGCCGTATCGCGCTCACGATCCATCCGGCGGCGAAGCCGGCATCTCATTCAGGCCATCGAGCTCCATGAGCGGCAACGTCCGGTCGGGCGCGCCCGGCATCGGGCCCGCGACCTCGCCCACGCGTCGCGCGCCGAGCCGGAGATAGAACGGCTCCGCGTTCGGATCGGCCACGATGGCGATGACGCCGCGCGATTCTTCCTGCGCATGCTTCACGAGCGCGCGGCCGACGCCCTGCCGGTGCGCGCGCGGATCGACCCACACGTGCTCGAGAAAGACATGCCGATCGGAGCGCTGCAACTGGCAGACGCCGACGATCTCGCCGTCCAGACATGCTACGAACGTAGCATGTCGCTCGATGTCGGAATCGCGGATGGTGAGCTCTTCTTCCCACGCCGCCAGCCACTCGGAGGGATACCCCCAGTGCGCCTTGGCGATGCGCGCGATCTCCGTCGCGCGGACTGCGTCATTCGAAGTCGCGCGCCGGATCTCGATCCTCATGCAGCGAGGTTACAGCAAATGTCGATGCCAGGAGTCGCCCGTGCGACGTTCCCAACTGCCCTCGCGAATGAATCCGAGCGTTTCGGCCGTCGTATCGAACACCGGAGTTTCCTCGGTCGCGACCTTGCGAAACTCGTTGCGCGGCACCGCCCGCACACCGTCGCCACCGCGCAGGAAGACACGATTCGAATCGAGGATCTGCACCTGGAACCGCTGCTCGAGCATCTTCAGCGTGCCGAACATCCGATCGATCGAGCAGCCCGAGCGCTCGTCTTTCGCGTCGGCGGCGATGACCAGAAAACTTCCTTCGCGCAGTTCGCGCGCGGCGCGGATCGGCGTGCCGTGGGAGGCCCACTGGTCGAGAAAGGCGTCGACGTGCTGCAGGAGCACTTCGCCCTGAGCCGCGTCGAGCGCGGGAGAGATTCCGAAAATCCAGGTGTGAGCGTCGTTACCGAGTTGGTCGATGGGGACTCGCATAGGCGCGGAGTTTATTAAACTCGCGCCGTGAGCATCGCAAGAATCCTCGACATGCTGACCGGCCGCACCTCGCAGCCTCAGCCGCGCTACCACCACGATCCGCTTCGCCTGGCCACCGCGGCCATACTCCTCGACATCGCCAACGCCGACGGCATCTTCACCCCCGCCGAAGACGGCGACGTCACCGGCTTCCTCTCGCGCAGGTTCGAGCTCTCCTCCGAAGACGCGCAGGAACTGCTCGACGCCGCCGACGAGATCCGCAGGAAAACGGTCGATCATTTCGCGCTGACGAATTACATCCGCAGGAACACGCCGCTCGAAGAGCGCATCGACATCGTCAAGACGATGTGGCGCCTGGTCTACAGCGACGGCACGCTCACCGATTACGAAGGCTATCTCGTGCGCAAGCTCGCCGATCTGCTCGGCCTCGAGCATCACGTGATGATCGACGCGAAGAGCGCGGTGCTGCGCGAGCTGGGCCAGTGACGGTCGCCATCATCGGCGCGGGCCCGATCGGTCTCGAGCTCGCCGTCGCCTTCAAACGCGCCGGCATCGACTACCTTCAGTTCGACGCCGCCCAGATCGGCGCCACGATGCAGTGGTATCCGCAGGAGATGCTGTTTCACTCCAGCGCGGAGCGTCTGGCCATCGCCGGCGTGCCGATTCAGGTCGCTGATCAGCAGAAACCGAAACGGGAGGAGTTCCTCGCCTATCTGCGCTCGGTCGTGCAGCAGTTCGCGCTCGAGGTGCACACGTTCGAGCGCGTCGAGCACGTCGCGCGCATCGGCGCGCAATTCGAATTGCAGACCCGAGCCGTCGACGGTCAACATGTTTACCGTGTGGACACGATCGTCGTGGCCATCGGGGCGATGCACAAGCCGAAGCTGCTCGGCATTCCGGGCGAAGCGCTCCCGCACGTCAGCCACTACTTCCACGATCCGCACACCTACTTCAACAAGGAGCTGCTGATCGTCGGCGGCCGCAACTCGGCGATCGAAGCGGCGGTGCGCTGCCAGCGCGCCGGGGCGAAGGTGACACTCTCCTATCGCCGCGACGACTTCGATCCGTCCAGCGTGAAGTTCTGGCTCCTCCCCGAGATCCGCTCGATGATCCGCGACGAGCGCGTCCGCTTTCTTCCGAACAGCAGCCCGCGCGAGATCCGCAACGGCACGGTCCTGCTCGACCCCTTCGGCGAAGTGCGCGCCGACTTCGTGCTGCTCCTCACCGGCTACAAGCAGGACACCCGCCTCTTCGAAATGATCGGCGTCGACCTCGGCGGCGCCGACAACAAGCCACGCATCAACGAGGAAACGATGGAGACGAACGTCCCGGGCGTCTACGTCGCCGGCACCGCCATCGCCGGCTCGCCCGCGGAGCGCGTGCGCATCATCGTGGAGGACTGCCACGTGCACGTGGAGAGAATCGTGAACGCGCTGCTGCGGTAGCTACTGCGTCAGCAGCGCAAACCCGATCATCTTGTACAGCAGCCTCGCGCCGACGTTCGCGTCCCACTCCGTCTCTCCGGGCGAGACTTCGCACAGATCGAGACCGATGATCCGCTTGCCGCTTCGTTTGATCGCGCGCAGCAACCCGATCGCCTCGTTCCACGACAACCCGCCCGGCACCGGAGTGCCGGTTCCGGGGCAGAGCGTCGGATCGAGCCCGTCGATGTCCCAGGAGAGATAAATGTCCCGCGGAAGTTGCGCGACGATCTCATCGGCGAGCTTCGCGAACGGCACCCCTTCTTCCTTCTTCGTGGCGAGATCGGAGTCATAGAAACAGACGATGCGGCCGTTCGACTCGTCGATCATGGCCCGCTCGGCCTGACCGAGGTCGCGGACGCCGACCTGTACGAGCTTCGCGACGCCGTCGATCTTCCGCATCACGTTGTTGAAGATCGACGCATGCGACCAGACGAAGCCCTCGTAGGCGTCGCGCAGATCGGCGTGCGCATCGAGATGCAGAATGCCGTAGCCGGGATGGTGCTCCGCGTACGCGCGCATCGCGCCGAACGGCACCGAGTGATCGCCGCCGAGAATGACCGGCATCCTGCGCGCGTGCAGCAGCGCGGAGGTCTGTTCGTAGACCCACTGATTCACGTCTTCGCTGATCGCATTGACGCGTGCCGCGGCGGCCGCGGTGTCCTCATCGACCACGCCGCCCTGCTCGATCACTTTCGCGGCGATCTTTTTCGCCTCGCTGTTCCAGCGCTCCACGAGCTCCGGTACTTCGAGCATGGCGATGCCCTGCGCGTATGGACGTCCGGTCTCGTGATCGAAGAGATCGACCTGCTTCGACGCTTCGAAGACCGCCTGTGGCCCTTTCGACGTGCCGCCGCCGTAAGACGTCGTCGCCTCGAACGGCACCGGCACCACGACGACCCGCGAATGCTCCGCGAGAAACGGCAGACCGTACATGCCGCTGTCCGAAGGAGCGGCGGCGTCGGGATCGAACTGGTCGGGAAGGATCGGCTCTGTTGGTTTCGTCACTCTCAATCCATGTCCATCGGATTGACGTAGTCGTCATCCGATTTTTCGGCGCGCTGCAGCGCTTCCCTGAACTTCTCCTCGAGGATGCGCGCGCGATCTTTCTGTGATTCGAGCTGCCTGTCGAATCGCTTCGCCGCCTCGCTCTTCTGCGACTCCAGCCCCGCCACCATCGACTCGAGCGAGCCGGTCGTCCGGACCTCTTTCGCTTTGTGCAGCAGCACTTCGCCGCTGATGCGGTCGATGACGATCGTCGTCTCGCAGCATGGACACTCGATTTCGAAGTTCTTCGCCATGATGGCGCGATTCTAACGTGGACTCGCGCGATGCCTTCAGGACAACGCCTGCTCCAAATCGTCGATCAGGTCGCGTGCATCTTCGAGTCCGATCGACATCCGCAGCAGATTGACCGGAGTCCGGCTGGCGGGCCCTTCGCTGGAGTGGCGATGCTCGATGAGACTCTCGACTCCGCCAAGCGAGGTCGCGGCGGCGAAGAGCTTCGTCTTCTTCGTGATGGCCAGTGCCTCCGCGCGCGTGCCGCGCACGAGGAACGACAGCATTCCGCCGAACGCGCTCATCTGTTTTCCGGCGATCGCATGTCCGGCGTGCGACTCGAGTCCGGGATAGAACACCGACTCGACGCGCGGATGCGTTTCGAGAAAGCGCGCCACCGCCATCGCGTTTTCACAGTGCACGCGCATGCGCGCGGAGAGCGAGCGGATCCCGCGCAGGACGAGCCAGGAGTTGAATGGCGAGCCGACGCCGCCGACGAGCTTGCGCACGTGCAGTGTTTCGTCGAACCAGGCGTCGCGTTTCCTGAACGCGAGCGAGCCGCCCTGCACGTCGGAGTGTCCGCCGAGGTATTTCGTCGTGGAGTGCAGCACGACGTCGGCGCCGAGCGCGAGAGGCCGCTGCAACGCCGGCGTCGCGAACGTGCCATCGACGACGCAAGACGCGCCGTGCTCGCGCGCGATGAGCCCCAGCGCCTCGAGATCGACGACCTTCATCAACGGATTCGACGGCGTCTCCGCCCACAGCACTCTCGTGTTCTCGCGCATCGCGGAACGAACCGCGTCGAGGTCTTCCATCCCCACCGCGTTCCACGTCAGTCCCCACCGCTCGAAGTACGACTCCGCGAGCGCGCGATAGCCGTAGTAGCAATCATCGGGCAGCAGCACATGCGACCCGCGCGGCAGCGCCTGCAGGAGCGCCGCACCCGCTCCCATCCCGGAGCCGAACACGAGCGCCGCTTCACCGCCATCGATCGCCGCAAGAGTTTCCTCGAGCCGGCTCTGCGTCGGATTCTCATCGCGGATGTAGCTGAACCCCTTCGACGCCTCCCCTTCGAGCGAACGCTCGAACGTCGTCGACAAATGAATCGGCGGCGCAATCGCTCCCGTCTCCGGATCGATGTGCGCCCCCGTATGAATGGCCGTCGTCGCGAAATGCATGGGAGATAGTAGTCGGTTGTCGGTTGTCGGTTGTCGGGGGGCCACCACCCGCCCACGTGTTTCTCAGCGAAGCGGTTCTCCCGACAACCGACAACCGACTCCCGACAACCGCTACCGACTACAATCCAGCCCATCGTCCAGATGGCAGTGCCCAAACCACTCGTACGCGCCGGGCAGGTGGCCCTCACGTTCGTCGTGTTCGCGCTCTTCAACAAGTTGGGCGAGACGTTCGTGATCGGGAACGGTGTCTCGATCCTCTATCCTGCCGCGGCGGTCTCGGTGCTCGGCTTCATGATGTTCGGGCCGTGGGCGGCGCTCGGCATCATCCTCGGCACGCTGATCACGCCGTGGCACAGCAACGCCGATTTCGAAGGGTTGCTGCTGAGCGGTCTGGTCGGCTCGCTGCAGGGCTTCATCCCCTGGCTCGTCTTTCGCGTCCGCCGCGACCTCTCGCGCGATCTGCGCGACATGAAATCGCTCGGCGCGTTTCTCTTCTTCGGCGTCGTGTTGAACAGCGCCGTCTGCGCCATCGCCGGCAATCTCCTCGTCGTCACGCATGCACCCGGCGTGCGGCTGGTCTGGCGCGAAGTGTTCGTCTGGTTCATCTCCGACTTCGCGGCCGTACTGCTCATCGCCACGCCGATCCTCGCCTTCGGCGGCACGCTTCTCGATCGCACCACTCCCGGCCGCCCGCGCACGATCGCCAACGCGCTCGAAATCGTGAGCGTGATCCTGCTCCTCGGCTTCGCGGCGTCGTTCGTGATCCGCACCGTGCTCCTGCTCGATCCGATCATCGAGCCGATGGCGCGACGCAAGATTCTCATCGTCACCTCCATGGTCGACGGCGTCGTCTTCCTGATGCTCGTCTTCGCCGCGGTCACGCTGCTCTACACGATGTCGCGGCCGTTCGTGCAGCTCGGCGAAGCGCTGCAGCGCATGCGCAGCGGCGCGCGTCCGGACGCCTCCTCGATCGACGATCGCTACGAGGAGTTCCGTTCGCTCGCCGAAACGCTCGAGGAAACCGCCGACGAACTGCGCCGCCGCGAAGAAGAGCTCCGCCTGCAGACCGAGCGCGCCGTGCGCGCATCGCGGCACAAGAGCGACTTCCTCGCCAAGATGTCGCACGAGTTGCGAACGCCGCTCAACGCCATCATCGGCTTCTCCGATCTGCTCACCGAACAGGAAGAGACCATCACGCCGGCGAAGCGTCTCGGCTTCCTCGAAAACGTCGCCAACAGCGCGCGGCACCTGCTCAAGCTGATCAACGATCTGCTCGACATCGCCAAGGTCGAGTCGGGAAAGCTGAAGCTCGAGCTGCTGCAGGTCGACCTGCGACGCAGCATCGCCAACACCGTCGCCTCGACGCAGTCCTTGTTCGTGCGCAAGAAGCAGGAGGTCGAAGTGCTCACGCCCGAGACCCCGATGACCGCGATGGCCGACGCCGGACGCATCGAGCAGGTGCTGCTGAATCTCCTGTCGAACGCGAACAAGTTCAGCCCGGAAGGGACCAGCATCACCGTGCACGGATACGCGTGCGATTCGATGTGGTGCATCGAGGTCATCGATCGCGGCATCGGCATCAGCGAGTCCGACCAGCAGCGCATCTTCGAAGAATTCGAACAGGTACACACGCGCGGCGTGCATTCCGCCGGCACGGGCCTCGGACTGGCGCTCGCCAAACGCTTCGTCGAAGCACACGCCGGCGAACTGAGCGTCGAAAGCACCCTCGGCGCCGGCTCGACCTTTCGAGTGAAGTTGCCACGACAGTAGTCGGGGCGGAAGTCGGTTGTCGGGAGACCGTAATCGGTTGTCGCGAGCCCCGCCGATGCGAAGCGGTTCTCCCGACAACCGACAACCGACAACCGACTCCCGACCCCGTGATACCTTCCCCTCGATGCTCCACCTCGGCTCCATTCGCGGCACGCCCATCGACGTCGATTTCAACTTCATGGTGCTCATCGTCTTTTTCGTGGCGATGAACTATGACGCGCAGGCGGGCCTGCACTACGCACTACTCTGGATCCCGATTCTCTTTCTCAGCGTGCTCGTGCACGAGCTCGCGCATGCGGCCGCGTTCGGTCTGCTCGGCTTCGGCTCCAGCCACATCATCCTCAACGGCATGGGCGGGGTCACGTACAACGACAGCCGCAACGTTCGCCCGTGGCAGGACGTGCTCATCAGCGTCGCCGGCCCCGCCTCGAGCTTCGCGCTGATGGCCGTGTCGATGTGGCTGGCCGGCACGAACATCGCCCACACGGACAAGATGGTCGCGGCGCTTCTGCCGCGCATGCAGGCCGCGAACTTCTTCTGGGGAGTCTTCAACCTCATCCCGCTCCATCCTCTCGATGGCGGTCATGCCACGCGCAGTTTCTTCCGCATGTTCCTCGACGAGCGGCGCTCGTTCACCATCGCCACGTGGGTCGGACTCGTGGTCGGCGCGGGGGTGGTGGTGCTCGCGCTGATGTCGCGATCGATCTTTCTCGCGCTCTACGTCGCCTTCTTCATGTACATGGCGTGGCAGCGCTGGCAGGATTTTCGGCAGAGCGGCATTCCGCGGGATTGAGGCTTGAGCGTAAAATCCGGCCATCGCCGTAACCACCCTCGATGACCATTCCTCAGCTCTCCCCGGTTTCGGGGACGTCGCGACTTCTACGAGCACGCTATCGGCTCGCGCGATTCATTTCGCGCGGCGGCAGCCTCTCGCACGATTCGCTGCGCACCACGGTGGCCATCCTGCGGGCTCAGCAGGAAGCGACGCTCGACGGCATTCTCGTCGTCGATAACCGCGGCAACATCCTTTCGTACAACCGCCGCTTCCTCGACATCTGGCGCATTCCGGAGGCCGTTGCCGCAAACGCCGACGACAACGAGCTCCTCGGCTATGCCGCCGAAGCGGTGGCCGACTGGGACTCCTTCATCGAGCTCGTCAACTACCTCTACGAACATCCGGACGAGGCGCGCACCGGCGACATGGTGCTGCTGAAAGACGGCCGCACGATCAGCCGCGCCTCGATGCCGATCGTCGCGAACGAAGAGATTCGCGGACGCTGCTGGTACTTCCGCGACATCAGCGAAACGGTCAAGGGCGAGAAGCTGCAGGCGGCGCTGTTTCGCATCTCGCAGCTCAGCCGCGAGCTCGAATCGCTCGACGACTTCTACGCCGCCGTGCATCGCGTCGTCGGCGAGCTGATGGACGCGAAGAACTTCATCATCGCCGAGCATGACCCGGAGAAACATCTCCTCACGTTCCCCTTTTTCGTCGACGAGTTCGATGAAAAGCCGGACTTCGTGAATCCGGGGCGCGGCCTCACCTCGTGGGTGCTGCGCACCGGCAAACCGCTGCTGGCTACGCCGGAAGTGTTCGACCGGCTCGTCGCCACCGGCGACGTCGAATCGGTCGGCGCGCCGTCGATCGACTGGGTCGGCGCACCGCTGAAGACGGGCGACCGGAACTGGGGCGTGATCGCGACGCAGTCGTACACCGAGGCGACGCGCTACACGGAAAAAGACCTCGAGGTTCTCGTCTTCGTCGCGCAGCACGTGGCCTCGGCCATCGAGCACAAGCGCCGCGAAGAGGCGCTGCGCCAGAGCGAAGGCAAGTTCCGGCAGATGTTCGAGAACAACCGCGCCGTGAAGCTGCTGATCGATCCGGAGAACGGATCGATCGTCGACGCGAACATGGCCGCCTGCGACTACTACGGCTACACCCGCGACGAGCTGCGGGCCATGCGCGTGTGGGACATCAACGTGCGCGGTCCCGAGTACGTGCGCGGGGAAATGGCCCATGCCGCCTCGCAGGAGAAAACGTACTTCCAGTTCCGCCACATGCGCGCCAGCGGCGACATCCGCGACGTCGAAGTGCACAGCGGTCCGATCGACGTTCCCGGCAAGCGCCTCCTCTACTCGATCATCCACGACATCACCGAGCGCAAACGCGCCGAAGAGGCGCTGCAGCAGTCGGAAGAAAAATACCGGGTCATCTTCGACTACGCGCCGGTGGGCATTTATCAGTCGACGCGCGACGGCCGCTTCGTTACGGCGAACGCCACGCTCGCACGCATGCTCGGCTACGACACCGTCGAAGAGCTGCTGGCGAAGAATCTCGACCGCGACGTCTACGCCGATCACCATCAGCGCGAACAGCTGGTCAGCCGATTCGAGGAGTTCGGCCACGCCGATCACCAGGAGCTGCAGTGGAAGCGGAAAGACGGCTCGGTGATCTGGGTGCAGATCAACGCGCATGGCGTCCGCTCCTCGCACGGCACGATCTTCTTCGAAGGCTTCGTCTTCGATGTGACCGAGCGGAAGCGCGCCGAGGAATCGGTCGCGGCGGCGAATACCCAGCGCAAGGCGGTGCTCGATGCCGCGTCGCGCGTTTCGATCATCGCCACCGACGCGCGCGGCAGCATCACCGTCTTCAATTCCGGTGCGGAGCGGATGCTCGGATACTCCGCCAGTGAGCTGATCGGTCATCGGTCTCTGCGTGAGCTGCACGACGACCACGGCTCGATCGATGCGGTCGGCGAGCACGAATGGCGTTACGTGACGAAAGCCGGCGATCGCATCGACGTCGCGGTGTCGGTCACCGCGCTCCGTTCCGACGACGGCGCCGTCACCGGCTTTCTGCACATCGGCACCGACATCACTGCGTTACGCCGTCAGTCCGCCGCGATCACGGCGTCGATGGACGGCATCGGCATCCTCGACGAACGTCTCGAATTCACCTACGCGAACGATTCGCTCGCGAAGCTCTTCGGATATCCCGACCCGGAATCGGTGGTCGGCCGCTCGCTCTGCGATCTCTACGAGCCGCACGAGCAGGTGCGCTTCATCACCAACATCGTTCCGATCGTGCAGCAGCGCGGCCGCTGGCGCGGCGAGGCCACCGGTCTGCGGCGCGACGGCGTGAATTTCCCGCAGGAGATGTCGCTGACCTCGATCGGCGGCGGCGGCGCGATGGTCTGCGTCGTTCGCGACATCACCGAACGGACGTACGCCGAAGAGCAGATCAAGCATCTCGCCTACCACGACGCGCTGACCAACCTCCCCAATCGTCTTCTCTTCAAAGACCGTCTGACCGTGGCGCTGTCGCATGCGCAACGCGAAGGCTCGCGACTGGCCGTGCTGTTCCTCGATCTCGATCGCTTCAAGGTGATCAATGACTCCCTCGGTCACAACATCGGCGATCAATTGCTGCAGGCCGTCGCCGCGCGCGTGCAGGCCTGCGTCCGCGAGAGCGACACCGTGGCCCGGCTCGGCGGCGACGAATTCACCGTGCTCCTGCCGCGGCTCCAGCGCTCCGATGATGCCGCACCGGTGGCCGAGAAAATCATTGAAGCCGTTCGTTATCCGTTTCACATTGAAGGTCGCGAATTCTTCACCACCACCTCCATCGGCATCAGCCTCTTCCCCGAAGACGGCACCGACGCCGAAACGCTCATCAAGAGCGCCGACACCGCGATGTACCAGGCCAAGGAGCTCGGCCGCGACAATTACCAGCTCTTCAATGCGCTCGTGAATGCCAAGGCGCTGCAGCGGATCGCCATCGAGCATGGACTGCGCAAGGTGCTGGCCAACGAAGAGCTTCAGGTGCACTACCAGCCGATCTTCGATCTGCGCACGAATCGCATTACAGGAATGGAAGCGCTGCTGCGCTGGAATCATCCGCAGATGGGCGCCATTCCGCCGGCCACGTTCATCCCGGTCGCGGAAGCGACGGGAGTCATGGGCTCGATCGGCGGCTGGGCATTACGACAGGCCTGCCGTCAGGCGAAACTGTGGCACGACGCCGGACATCGCACGCTCTCTCTGGCGGTGAATCTCTCGGTCACGCAATTACAACAGGCCGATCTCGTGGAACGCGTGAAATCGATCCTCGAGGAAACCGGCCTGCCGCCGCGCCTGCTCGAGCTCGAGATCACCGAGAGCAGCGCCATGCAGAGTCCCGACACGAGCATCCGCACGCTCTATGACCTCAAGAAACTCGGCCTGCGCATTTCTCTCGACGATTTCGGCACCGGCCATTCGTCGCTCAGCTACTTGAAGCGGTTCCCGATCGACACACTGAAAATCGATCAGTCGTTCGTCCGCGACATCACCACCGATCCCGATACCGCCGCCATCGTGACGGCCATCATCGCCATGGCGCACAGCCTGCGCCTGAAAGTCATCGCCGAAGGCGTCGAATTCACCGAACAGGCGAATTTCCTCCGCCGTCACGGCTGCGATCAATTGCAGGGATTCCTGATTACGCCACCGGTCAGCGCGGACCGCTTTCTCGATTACGTCTGAGTCAGCGGCGCCAGTGCGGCCTCACCGGCGTGCCGTCCGCGCGCAGCGATCACCAAATGTCCCTAGCCGCACCGCGGATCGCAACGCATCTTTGCTGGCGAAAGGAAGCAATGATGTTGAAGAGATTCTTGTCTGTGGCAGTTCTCTCGATCCTGGTCGTCGGTGCAATGCCGCTGTTCGCGCAGACCACGTATGACTGGAGCATGGTCGGTTCCACCGGGACCGTCGATCCATCGTCGGCGGGGTATGCCTTCGGAGGTCCGACGCTGAAATTCGCGCCCAGCACGATCGGCACGATCGTCGCGCGTTATCCGGTCACGAACACATACGGCAATGGATTCGGCACCACCCCTCCGTGGATTTACCTGATCCTCGCGTACTCGAACAACTCCGCGTCCAGCACGGTCAGCGCGCGCCTGATGCGCGTCGACAAATGTTCGGGCGACGAAGAGCAGATGTGCAGCATCAATGGCGGCAATACCTCCGGCGCATCGGCCTGCAGCCACTGCCTCTTCAATCCGGGCGAGCTCGATTTCGCCAACAACGCCTATTACGTCGAAGTCACGATCACGCGCTCCAACACCTCGGCCACTCCGCTGGTCCACTCGGTCGCGGTCGGAACGTAATCGTCATTCCACCGTGGAGCGCCGCGGCAACGGCGCTCCACCATTCACTCGGACGGTTCCGTCTCGCGCGGATGCTCGAACAGCAGCGCCAGCGAATATCTCTTCCACACCAGCACAATGGCCGCGACGAGTTGCACCACCGCACCGATGAGAGTCGCCCGGTGTTCTCCGATCAGCGTTTCATACGTTCCGGTTTCATCCCACTCCGGCAGGCGCACAATGGCGTAGACGAGCTGCCCGATGTCGCGCAACGCACTGAGCGCGAAAAATACCCCGACGGCCGCAAAGGCGATCGCCTGTACCTGCGCGGCGGAGAGATTCGGAAGAGCTCCTGGTTCGTCGCCGTCCTCCGGCGCGAGGAGACCGACGATCTTCGGTGCGCCGAGAAACAACAGCAGCCCGAGGAGCAGCATCGTCACGATGTTCAATCCCGCGAGCATCATGTACACGCCCGGCTGCGCATTGCGCTCCGTCGATACCGCGAACATCGAGATTGTGCCGAGAGCGGTGATCAGTCCACTGACCAGCAACTTCAAGCCCCAGAGTTTCAACAGCAGAATCCCGAGCCCGCGCAGTGTCATCGAAGCACCTCGCGACGATGATACGTCACGATTTCGCGCGCAATCCCTTCAGCCAGCGAATTCCCCGCGGCACTCCTTCATCGATCATCGAGCTGTAATGATCGCCGCGCTTGCCGCGCACGAACGTCACATTCGGGTTCGTTTTCTTCAGCGTTTCGACAAAGGCCTCGGAATCGGAGATCGGAATGCGCTCGTCGTCTTCCGAGTGATAGAGAAACGTCGGGCAGCGCAGCATTGCACTCTGCTGAAGCGGCGAGGTCTCCTGCAGAAACCGGCGAAATCCCGGCAGGTTCGCATCGAGGTATTGAACCGCGTCCGGCGCGATTTCCCCGGCGCGCTTTTCGGGATTGGTGACCGGCGCATAAGCGATGCACGCCGCGATGCGCGGATCGCTTTCGGCGAGCAATAGCGACAGGCGGCCCGCGCTGCTGTGACCGGCGCTATAGAGCCGCGCCGGATCGATGCCCGGCACCATCTTCGTCACGTAATCGATCGCGTGACGGGCATTGAGCATCCCGCCGCCGGAATTCTTGAAGGCCGCGGCCGCGGCCTGCACCTGTTCGTACGTGGCATCGTCGCGAGTGCCGAGATCCCCATCGACGTCATAAGCCACGACTGCAAACCCCGCTTCCACATACGGAATGTGTTCCGGGTTGTATTGACGGTCGACGTCGGGGCCGAATCCATTTCCAAGGAAGGGCGGAACTCCGGCCGGCGCGATGAAGACGCAGCCGAGTGGATCCGCGGTTCGTTTCTCCGGCAGATAAATCCAGATGCGGCCGGGAAACTCACCATGCGCCAGCGAGACCTGATGCAGCAAGACGCCCGGTGCGATCCGTTTCGCCTCGCCGAGAGGCGGGAAATGCGACAGCGGTGCATATTGCGGTGCCGGCACATCGGCCGTCGCCTTCGATTCCGCACCCTTGCGGCATCCGAGGCTCAGAACCAGCAGGGCGGCGACGACGAACTGGCGATGGGTGAAATGCATGCGCCCGATGATCGGCGAAAATGCCGAGCCTGCTCGTGAGCAGGAACACATCGCGCCTGGTTCGCGCTGTCGGGCAGCACCGTGAACGTCAAGGCCCGTTCACTTCACCGCCCGATCCATTTCCCGTTCTTACAATCGCCGAATGATTCCGAAAGCGGCGTGAGCGGTTGCGCGGTGTCGATGTCGAACGGCACGAAGTCGTCGACGAGACACCGCTCCTTTCTGCAATCGACGATCGCCGCGCTGCGCCAGAGGAAGCTCGACTCCAGCGTCTCCGCGTAGGTGAAACGGAGCGTGACCTTCTGCCGCTGATCGGGCAGCACCTCGGTACCGAGGATCTCGAACTTCGCCGGCAGAGCCATTTCGTTCGCGCCGGAGAACAGCCCCGCCTCGAGCCACCAGAACTCCGGCTTCTCGTCGCTGTTTGCGTGCTTCTTCGTGTAATCCGCCTCGCACGCGCGCGCCATTTCGAGGATGCGCGTGAGACGCGGCGTCATCAGCGGCCAGAGCGCGTCTTTCGTCGCCTGCTCCGGAATGCCGAGCGGGTGGTCGGCCACGATGCGCGAGTAGAACGCCGTCACCACCGTTTCGGGTGAGTCGTGTGCGGCGAGCGGCGTGGCGAAAAGAAGGACGAGTGCGAACAGCGACTTCATGGGGCGACACGGTGCCACAGCCGCGTTCCGAAAAAAAATTCGACGGTTTGTATTTTTCGCCCCCCCTTCCCGGACTTCATGCACAGAGTCACAAAAAAGGAGAAACGAAAAAATGAAGAAACTCGCATTCGCAGCAGCTCTCTTGATGGTCACCAGCGCCGCCCTGGCGGACACGTCCTCGGGCACGCTCACCGTCACCGGCACGGTCGAGAGCTCGATCAACCTGACGATCGAATCGGCTGGCGGCACGACCAGCGGCACCGGCACCGCCGCGGCCACGTCGGCCCTCGGCAACATCAGCAAGTACGGCTCCGCTCCGACCGGCTTCACCCTGGCCCGCGGCGCTTCCAACTGGACGCTCTCCTCGACCGTCGGTGTCAAAGTCGACAAGGCCAACCTGACCAGCACCGACTACACGCTGACCGCGCAGCTCGGCTCCGCTCCCGCCAGCGGCATCGACTGGAAGCTCAACGGCTCCACGCTCAGCGACTCCGCCGCGACCACGCTGACCTCGACCGGCACGTACGGCTCGACCGGCTCGTACTCGTGGGACGTCGTCGTCGCCGACAGCGCCGCTGCCGCCGCGATCGACAACGCCATCAACTTCACCGCCACCTCGAACTGATCCCAGCGCACACCCGGAGGCTACGGCGATGTCCACGCGCACACCCACCCCAGTGATCGCCGCGGGCCTCCTCCTCTTCTTCTCCCTCTTCCTGTCTCTGTCTCTTCAAGCGGGTGGTCGCCGACGCGTGGTGGCGGCCTCCCCATCCTCCCCGATGACCATCGAGTTCCTCGGCACGGCCGGAGTGCTCGACGTCGGAAGGATCGCAGCGGACGGAACGAAACGAAACTCGACGATTCAAACGCGGACCGTTGCTATGCGCATCGGTCCGCAATCGCGTGAGGCGCGCGGCACGGCCACGCTCTACGCGTTCCTCGAGATCCCCGACCCACACAGCATCGTTCGCGTGAACGGTGTGGTGCTCAGCAGCACGCCTCGCGTGATCATGCGCGACGTCCCGGTGGGCATCCGCGTCACCCAACGCATCGAAATCGAAATCCCCAAAGACGCGCCGGAAGGCGCTTTGCAGCTCTCCATCGGCTGGACGGCAACCGAGTAGATCCATGAAACGACTGATTCTCTTCTTCGCAATCCTTCTCTCTTTCGGCGCCGAGGCGGCCGAGGATGGGACCCTCTCGCTCAGCCCGGCAGTGGTCATGCTCTCCGGTTCGTACGGGCAGAGCACGACCCAGACGCTGACGCTCCTCAACGGCACCTCGCGCCCGTTCTCGTTCGATCTCGTGGCCCAGGACGTCGTGATCCGCGACGGCAAGCGCGTCTTCGTCGAGGCCGGCGAGATCGCGGGCAGCATCGCCGCGACGGCGGTCTTCTCGCGCGGCCACGTCGAGATCGCGCCGGGCGAAAGCGAACGTGTAACCATGACGGTTACACTTCCGCCGGCGACCCGGCAGCGCGCGGTGGTGGCGATGTTCCGCGGCACGAACACGGTCATGAGCGGCAAGGTGCCGATGACCGCGTCGCTCGGAGCGCTGCTCACGTTCACGCTCTCGAACGAGATCAATGCGGCCACGCAGCCGCTCGACGTGCGTCCGCAGTCCGACGCCGCGAATCTCGGAGTCACGCAGTCGTTCACCAACGCGGGCCGCGAGCCCTTCGTCGCCAAAGGCGTCCTGGCGGTGGTCGATGGCAAAGGCTCGCTGGTCGGCAAGTCGGAACTGCGCCCGCATCGTTTTCTTCCAGGTGAGTCGGCCGAGCTCGGCGGCGAATACGCCGGCGAGCTCGCACCCGGCGCGTACACCGTCTTCGTCACTTACGAGTACGCAGGTCGTACGGTGACGAGCTCCGCGGCGGTGGAGATTCCATGATGCGGCGCGCGGCCGTGGCACTCGTCGTCCTCTCGCTCGCCACGGCCGCGCGAGCCCAGCAGACGTTCACGCTGGCCATGGGCGAGTCGCGAACGTTTCAGATGATGGGTGCCAGTGCCGCGTGGGCGATCGATGCTTCGATCGTCGAGGCCGCGGCCGGCAACGGCTCGGTCACGCTCTTCGGTCGCAATGCCGGCACGACGAAAGTCGTGATCGTCAGCGTCACCGGCCAAAACGCGTTCGATGTGATCGTGAAGCCGCGCGCCGGCACGATCGCGAAACCGCAGGCTCGCGCGAGCAGCGGCGTCGCGGAACTGCGCTACTCCTCCGCGGCGAAAGAAACGCAGACCAGCGTCGCCACCACGCACGAATCGAAGAGCCGCAGGGTCGAATCGAACATCCGCGTGGTGCACACCGGCGAGGCACGAGGCGACCG
Organism: Thermoanaerobaculia bacterium; assembly: GCA_036261885.1. Lineage (GTDB taxonomy): Bacteria > Acidobacteriota > Thermoanaerobaculia > Gp7-AA8 > Gp7-AA8 > QHVT01. Next base: position 47,552 of record DATAJY010000009.1, read on the forward strand.
CTCCACCACGAGCATCGCCTCGGCCTCGTATCGCGTGTTCACGAAGAACCGCGAGCTCACGCTCTTCGATCGCGACGTCGATCACTCGCCGCTCACGCTCAGCAACACCCCGCTGCGCGGCGTGCATTACCTCGACGATCACTGGCGCCTGCACGCGGGCGTCACCACCTTCACGATCTATCAGTCGTTCTTTCTGCCCGTCGAGCGGCAATTCGTCGCCGGCGGCGGCTACGCATTCCGCACCACTCCGCGCTCGACCATCACGCCGAGCGTCTTTGCCTATCGCGGCGAAGGGACGGTCGCTTCGGTTCTCTATGACTATTCGGCCGGCGAACGGATGAACCTGCGCGCGGAGCTCGGCTACAGCCACGGCCTCGGCGGCGCGCTGCAGCTCGCGTACGAAAACGCGCGCGATCATGTGCGGGCCGACGTGCGCTATCGGCCGGACGATTTCGCGATGACCGCCGGCACACCGCGCGGCTTCTACAGCGATGCGACCTGGACGCGCGAATACCGCCAGGACTCCTCGTTCAGCGCCAGCGTGGCCGCGACCGAGTTTCGCGACACGCGCGTCCTCTCCGCGACGGCGGACGTCGATCATCGCCTGCGCGAAAATCTCTCGCTCCTCACCGGCGTGTCGTGGGGCTCGTTCGACGGCGCACACAGCCTGACCGTTCCGGCCGGCGCGCGCATCGACTTCGCGCGCGGCGGCCTCACTGCCATTTACCGCTATGCACAGTCGAGCGCGAACGAAGGCGGCCATGGGTTCCGCCTCGCCGGCCGTGCTTCCATCGGCCATCTCTACGCCAGCGCGTACGTCGATCATCAACAGAACGCGCCGTCGCTCGAGCTGATCTTCAGCGAACGCCCCGACCTCGCCCTGGCCCTCGGCGAGCTCGGCATCATCGCCACGACGCCCGCCGACGTCGCCCGCGCGCTGCGCGACAACGCCGCGCTCGTCGAGCTCGGATTCATCGAAGGCGTGACCGTCGATCTCGCGCCGGTGCGCACGCAGGCCGGTCTCGAGCTCGCGCTCTTCGGCACCTCCGCCTCGCGGCAGCGCCTGCGTCTGCGCCTTTTGCACAACATCCTCGAAAGCGTGGCCTCGCGCACGACGACGACCATCGCCACCCTGACGTGGTCGCGACGGCTGACCGCGTCGGCCGATGTCTTCGCGTCGTATTCGTACTGGCGCACCGAGCGCCGCGGGTTCGAAGCCGACACGCAGCCATTCGTCGAAGCGGGCATCCGTCAGCGATTCGATGGGTTCCCAACGATTGGGACTGGAACCATTCGCGGCGTGGTCTTCGCCGATGAAGATCTCGACGGCAAGAGCGACGGCAGCGGCGTCGTGGCGGTGATCGATGTCGACGGCGGCACGAAGAGCGAACGGACCGACGCGGACGGAACGTTCGCCGTGAGCGGTCTGTCCCGCGGCGCACACAAAGTCTCGGCTCGCATTCCGGATCGTCCCGATGCGTACTTCACCACGCCGTCGCGCGTGGAAGCGAACACAGGCGAGAGCGTTTCGTTCGGCATCGCCACGAGCCCCGCCCGTCTGCACGGCCGCATCACCAGCGATGCCGGCGAAGGCGTGGCCGGCGTGCGCGTCGGCGTGGCCCGCGGCACGCGCCAGCTCACCGCCACCACCGAAAGCGACGGACGCTTCGCGATCAACGTTCCTCCCGGCGAGTGGCAGGTCTCGATCGTCTCGGAATCGGTGCCGGCGGGCTACGGTCTCACCGGCGTCGAGCCGCGTAACGTGATGCTCGAGCGCGCGCAACCGTCGAACGTGTCGTTCGAGTTGAAAGCGCATCGCAGCATCGCCGGCAGCGGCGCGCCGCCGAATGCGACCATCGAAGTCCCGTCGCTGCAGAAGACGATTCGCGCCGATGCGCAGGGTCGCTTCTCGCTTCGCTCGCTCGCGCCCGGCGAAGTGACGCTGATCGCGAACGGCGTCGAGAAACGCGTCGTCGTTCCGAAACAGCCGGGCGCGATTCAGGTCTCGTTCGATGCGGCCGTGGCGGCGAAGTCGGAGCCGGTGCTCATTCAGGACGCCGACTGGATCGTGCAGATCGGCGTCTATCGCGTTCCCGACAACGCCGTGCGCGTCGTCGAACAGGCGCGCGCGAGCGGCGTCGAGGCGACGATGAAGGAAGGGGCGAAGGTCACGATCGTGCGCGCCGGCCCGTATGCGACACGCGCGATCGCCGAGTCCGCCGCGGCGAAGCTCGAACGCGCCGGCCTCGACGTGATCGTCGAGAAGATGCCGCGTTAACGCGACGCCTGCTTCACCTCCGACAACGCATTCAGAAACGCGACGATCTTTCCCCGCTCCTCGGGCGTCAGCTTTCGGCCGAGTTGATGCCAGGCCATGCGATCGACCGCGTTCGGCAGCTCACGAACGCTGCCGTCGTGAAAGTACGGTCCGGTCAGCGCGACGTTGCGCAGCGACGGCACCTTGAACGCGTAACGATCGGCCAGCTGCCCCGTCACTTCGTAGCGCCCGAGATCCGTCGTGTTGTCGTCGTACGGATGGATGAGGCCGAGCTTCATGAACTTGTTCGCGCCGAGCAGCGGACCGTTGTGGCAGCTCGCACAACCGGTGGAAAGGAAGAGGCGCAGCCCTTCCTTCTCCGTCGTCGTCAGCGCATGGCGATCACCGGTTTGAAAGCGATCGAAGCGGCCGGTCGTGACCAGCGTCCGTTCGAACGCGGCGATCGCGCGCGCGGCGTGATCGATCGTGTACGGATCGGCATCGTTCGGAAACGCGTTCCGGAACAACGCGCGATCGATGTGCGGCGACGTGCGCAGGCGCTCCGCGACCGCGCGCTCATCGGGCATGGCCATCTCGACCGGATTGACGATCGGCCCGCGCGCCTGCTCTTCGAGCGTGGCCGCACGGCCGTCCCAGAACTGCGAGAGGTGATGCGCCGCGTTGAGCACCGTCGGCGTGTTGCGCCGGCCGCGCTGGCCATGCGCGCCCGCGGAGGTCGGCTGCAGATCGGCACCGACTCCCGAGGCCGGATGGCAGGAATTACACGACTGCGTGCGATTGACGGAAAGCTCGTCCGATTCGTAGAGGTGCTTGCCGAGGGCCACGAGCGCGGGCGGCTGAGCGGCGAGCTTCGGCATCGGACCGAAAACGCTCCGACTGAGCTCGACGAGCGAGGCGTCGTCTTTTGCACCACAGGAGAAAACGAAAAACGCGAGCAGAAGCGCAGAACAGCGGGAACGCATGCGGTTGCCGATTCTAAGCGCGGCTGCGCCGCGACGCCTGCAACCGATCGCTTCGTGCGCGACGAAACGAAGACCGGCGGACGACGCGAAGGAGTCACGCCGCCCGCCGGGGACCAGCAGGTGCGGCCGCGAGAGCGAGAAGAAGGCAGCCCGGTGCCTCATTGAAACCCTTCGCGACCGGCTTGCATCATGTGCAAAACGAGTGCGCACGTTTTTCACAGCGCTGTTGCGTCACGGGAGAGGACGTCACATCAATGGCTCGAAAACTGCGAAAAAGCCGCGTACTATGAGCTCCATGATCGGCGACCGCGTAAGAGAGATCCGCCAGGCGCAGGGCCGGTCGCTCGCCGATGTTTCGGCCAAAGCCAAGGTCAGCGTCGCCACGCTTTCGCGAATCGAGAACGACAAGCAGTCGCTCGATCTCGATCTGTTCATCAATCTGGCGAAGGTGCTCGAGGTCAGTCCGACCGAGCTGTTGCCCGCCGAGGTCGAGGCGCCCGATCCGCTGGCGCGCCGCATCGCCCGGCTCGACTCCCGCAAACGGACCGAACTCTGGCGGGATCTCGCCGAGGAACGCCGCAACACGCGCGACAAACGGCATGGCGAGACCCGCAATGTCGCCGCGCAGATCGAAGAGCTCGTGGCGCAGATCGAGTTTTTGCGCGAAGAGCTCGAGGTCGTCCGCAAACGCGTGCGCCGCAGATAGCGGTCCCCCTCTTTACGTTTCTCTTCTTTTCGTCGAGCGCAAAAAACTCGGCGGCCGGACTCGCGCGTCCAACCGCCGCAAGCCGCTCACAGCCCGTTCAAAACCGCGCGGGCCCGCTCGAGGTGCGCCGCCACCGAACCGCGCTGCGTCTCCAGCAGCGCGCGCAGCTCCGGATCGCGCGCCAACGGGATCAATGCCGTGTCGGGTGACGTGAGCAGCCACTGGTGCAGGTCGGCCTGCGCGCGCATGTACGTCCGATCGAACGCGGCGCCGCATTCGCCCACAACGACGGATCGTCGTTCACCGGCACGCCAACCGCAATACGCACGGCGGGAACACATACATGCACAGACTGGCAGCTCTGTCGCTCCTCCTCGCCTGCACCTCCATCGCCAGCGCGGAAATTCAGGTTCCAGACGGCCGGCACGCCGTCGTTTTCGCGCGCGACCTCGAACAGACCGGCGAAATACTGACGCTCGAGGACGGCACCGTACTGGTCAGCCGCCCGAAGATGAACGACGTCATCGCGCTGCGCGATCGCGATGGCGACGGCCGCTCCGATGAAGCGCGCACGGCGGTCGCCTCCGTCGAGCAGGCACACGGCCTGACGATGCGCGGACGCGTGCTCTACGTGGCCGGAGTCAAGAAGGTCGTGGCCGCGGAGCGCCTGCCGGACGGCTCATTCGCCGCGGCGCACGACGTCATCGCCGATCTGCCGGCCGGGGGACGCCATCCATACCGCACCATCTCTGCAGGTCCGGATGGACTCTTGTATGTCGCGATCGGCAGTTCCTGCAGCGATTGTGAGGAGACGAACCCTGAGTACGGCGCGATTCTGCAGTTCGAGGCCGATGGTTCCAACCGGCGCATTTATGCGCGGGGACTGCAGAATCCGCGCGGAATCGCCTGGCGGCCGGGCGGCGAATTGTGGGCCGTCGACGATGGCGAATTGAATCGCATCGGCGACGGGCTGCATTACGGCTGGCCACAATGCAGCGGCAAGCGCGCGGTCGTCGCCGCCAGTGCCGTGCCCGAGGGCATTTCCAAGGAGAAATTCTGCCAGTCGACCGAAGCGGCCGCGCTCGAATTACCGATCGCGAGCGTGAGCGGCTTCGCGCTCGATCGCGAATTCGCCTACGCCGCGACGTCGTCGAAAGTGGTGCGCGTGAAATTCGGCACGGCCGCGCCGCTCTCCACGGCCGCGCCGCTCTCGGTGGAGGATTATGTCACCGGCATTCCGGACGTGACCGCGGTTGCGGTCACGGGCGACGGTGCATTGCTGGTCGGACAGGCGAACGGCATCATCTATCGGGTGGCTCCTGCGGGCGATCGGCAGGAACCTGGCGCACCGGCGCCGATGATCTCGTCGGCCGAGGAACTTCCGAACGATTCCATCAAACCGGTGCTCACGAAGGCATTCTCCGTGACGACGCTGCGCAATCCGGTGGCCGTCGTCTATGACGACGCTCAGGACGTCTATTTCGTCTCCAACGTCAACGGCTCGCCCGCCACAAGAGACGGCAACGGCTTCATCTCCCGCATTACACCCGACGGCAAGGTCGACCAGCTGAAATTCATCGATGGCCTCGATGCACCGAAAGGTCTGGCCATCCGCGGCGCGGAATTGTGGATCGCCGACATCGATCACGTGCTGGTCTATGACCGCGTCACCGGCGCGCGCAAGAGCTCGTTCGATCTCACGCCGTTCGGCGCGGTGTTCCTCGAAGACATTGCCGTCGGGCCGAATGATCTCGTGTACGTCACCGATACCGACGTGACCATCAAAGGGCAACGCGAACGGGTGCGGACCGGCGATGGCCGCATTTTCCGCGTCGACGAAGATGGGGACATCGAAGTGGCCGCGCGCGGCGAAGAACTGCGCTCGCCGAGCGGCATCGCCTGGGACGGTACACGCTTTCTCGTCGCCCAGGCGTACGGCAATGAAGTGCTGGCGTGGAATCCCGGCATGCGCCCCACGGCCGTCTTACGCGGCCCCGGCGCCTACGACGGCATCGTGATTCTTCCCAGCGGCGCGGTGATCGTCTCCAGCCATTATGACGACGCGCTGCACGTGGCGAAGAACGGCGTGCTCGAGCCTCTGTTTGCGCGACGCCCCTCGCCCGGAGACCTCGGGTTCGACACGAAGAGAAATCGCCTGCTCATTCCGTCGAGCGATGGCGACTGGCTCGAAGCCTGGACCCTTCCTCCCATGACGCCCACCCAAACGACCTCGGCGCGCGATGGAGCGCTCGAACTGGCGAAATACTAGAACCTCCCGAGGGCCCGCTCCTTGACCGGCAGGATCTCGAGACACGTCGTCCACCAGCCGGTCAGGATCGTTTCGACGAACTGTTCCGGCAGTTGTTCGCTCCGCATTTCCGCGGCCAGTGCGTGATGGTCGTAATGCACCGGCACGAATTCGACCGACAGTGCGTCCGCGACGTCGACGATCGTGTACCAGACGTTCGTTCGCCCGTCATTGGCGGGCCGCCCGATCACCCCGGCATTGATGACGTGCTTTCCGTCGCGTAAGGCCTTGTGCCAGTGCAGGCCGGTATGCGTACAGACGAGCACGTCGGCCTCGGAATCGCGGCAGAGTTTTTCGAGAAACGGCTCGGGCGAAGTCGAGCGCCAGAGAAATTCATTGATGGTGCGCGGGGAACCGTGTACGAGCAGGAAGCGCAGGCCGCCCGCCGTAAAGCGGATTTCGCGTGGCAGCGTGCCCATCCATTCCTTGTAGGCCTCGCTGGTATTCGCGAACGTGTAGTCGTAAGAGATCTGTGCGTAATGATTGTCGCGCGGATCGGTATAGCCGCAATGGCAGTCGTCGGCGTGCGTCGAGAGCGACTCCTCGTAATTCCCCTGAATTCCCGGAATGCCCCGCTCGAGGAGCAGTTGCGGGATGCGATCCGGGTATGGGCCGAAGGCACCGAGGTCGCCGAGAAAATAGACGCGCTCGATGTGGCGCGACGCGATGTCGTCCAGCGTCGCCGTGAGCGCGTGGTAATTCGAGTAAATGCCGCCGATGAACGCGATCTTCACGGGCGCGAGTGTACCTTGGACGCGGGAACCGGTTTTGCCGTATTGACGGCATGTTCCGGTGGATACTCCCCCTGCTCCTGATCCTCTCGCCCGCGCTCTCCGCGCAAACCCACATCGCCGCCGGAGTCTCCGGCGGATTGCAGTCTTATGCGAACGAGGAAGACGATCCGCGCGTGCTCGCCGGTGGCGAGGCTCTCGTGCAGCGCGGGCGGTTCGCCATTCACGCCGCATTCGAATACGCCGATCTGTCGAGCGGCGGCGCGCTCATCGCCGTGCATCCGGACCTCGCCTTCGTCTCGAATTTCGCCGATCGCTGGACGTTTCTCGCCGGCGCCGGTCCGACGATCATCAACATCGAGAGCCTCTCGGACGACCGGACCTGGAACGTCGAGCTCGAGCTCGCCCGCCGTTTCACGCACGCCGATGTTTTCGCGCGCGTCCGTCATTACGACTATGAGGCGGAAGGGTTCCGCGCGTTTGCCAGCCCGAGCGGACCGGTGGTCTCGATCGGCGCGCGCTTCCAGATTCATTGAAAGCGTTTCGTCATCAGCTGTCGTGAATGTTCGGCGAATCCGCGGCGTATGTAGAGACGCTTCGCCGCTTCGTTCGTGAATTCGACCTCGAGGTGGAGCGCGCGAATGCCATGCTCGCGGCAGACGCGCTCCGCCTCATCGATCGCCGCGGTGCCCAGACCGTTGCCCCGCGCCTCCGGGACGACGTAGAGCTCGTCGAGAAAGGCATCGCGCCCGCCGAATTCGACGCTGAAGCCGAACGCCACAATGAAATACCCCGCCGATTCGTTCATCAGCAGGACCCGCCCCAGCGCGGCATTCGTCAGAACCTCGCGCAACGCCGCTTCGAACACCTCCGGGCGATAGGAATACCCTTCTTCTTCGTAAAACGCGCGATGCATGCGCAGCAGTTGTGAGAGATCGTCGGGTGTGGCCGTACGGAAGGTCATCGTGAGCGCTGCATTGTAGCGGCCGTGCGGCCCCGGCCTCATGCCCGCCGAGGACGCGCGCCTCACAGACTCTTATCGAACGTCTTCTGCGTTTTCGTCACCGCATAGCCGAGGCGCTCGTAAAACGTGTGTGTCCGCTCGCGGACCACGTTGCTGCGGACGCGCATGCGTGCGAGGCCGCGTGCACGTGCCCACTCTTCCGCGGCAGCAACGAGACGCGCGCCGATGCCGTGCGAGCGCAGCGGCGCATGGACCACGAGTCCACGGATCTCGACATACGAGCCGGTCTCGATCGAGAGCACTTCCGCGAGGTGCATCCAGCCGGCGGTCTCGCTTTCGACTGTTGCGACGAGCACGGCATCGCCCGCGCTCGCGGAGACACGCGCGAGACGTGCACGCATCTCCGTTTCCGTCGATGGATAGCCGAGCTCGCCCGCGAGCATCGCCAGGGCCGCGGCATCGTCCAATGTCGCGTTGCGAACCATCACGTCCGGCATGTCACTCCATCCACCCAGCATGTGTGGCAGGCGCCGTATTTCAAGGGAAATTCTCGCAGTGTTCCGGCGAGCGTCTCCCCCATCCGCGCTTCCGGCTCTTCGATGAGAATCGGGCAGACATAGACGCCTTTGCTCGTGATCATGCGGCACGAGGAGCATTGCAGCGTCGCCGCTTCCGCACCGGTCAACGACTCATTCGTCAGCCGTTCCCAATCCTCGTACGCGCGTGTGCGCGTTTCCTCCGCGCCGATCCGGAAGAGCGACAGCACTTTCAGACGCGGACGTTCGAATCCGAATCCGCGAATGAGCTCCAGGAATCGCGCGCGTCCCGCTTCACTGCCGACACCCTCCGCGGCGGTGGTCACGGTAATGACCGGATTGAGTCCCGCCTCCGCCAGATTGCGCAGCCCGAGCATCACCCGATCCCAAACGCCCGCGCCGCGAATGGCATCGTGCGATTCGGCGTCGAAGCCGTCGAGACTGACGCGCAGGTCGAGCGAATACTCACTCGCATCGAACAGAGCGCGCAATGCGCGGCACGTTTCGGGACGCAACAGCATTCCGTTCGTCAGCACCGTGGCCGGTCCCTGTTTCAGCGTCGCTTCGAGAATGGCCAGCATGTCGCGATTCATGAACGGCTCGCCGCCGGTGAAGTAGTACTCGCGTACGCCGAGCGCACGCGCTTCGCCGAGCCACCGCTGCACCTCCGCGAGCGAGAGCATTTCGTGGGAGCGATTGCGCGGCGACGACGAGATGAAGCAATGCGTGCACTCGATGTTGCAGAGCGTTCCGGCCACCTGGAACCAGAGCGTATCGAGGGCGAGCAGCGGAACGGAGGGATGGGTCATAAGGAATCGAGAATCGTTTCGAGCTGCGATAAGCCGGTCTGCAATAAGAACCCATTCGACCGGCCATAAGAACGGGAACCGACGAAAAAGAAGCCCGGCTCGCCCGATTGCAGGTCAGCCGGTTTCACGGGAGGGACGGAAAGACAATCGGTGATGTTCGAAATGGCCTTGTAGAGACGGCCGCCGCCTTCGGTGATCGGCGAGACTTCGACAGCCAGCTCGGATAGAAATCGATGATCGGGTTTGTAGCCGGTGAAGGCGGCCACCGCATCCGCCTCGATCACGCGGCCGCCGGTCAGCGCGACGACGACAGGACCGTTGTTCTGCGCGACGCTTTCGATCTGCGCTTTTCGTTCGACACGCAGAAACCGCGGCGGCGCCTCGGCCAGTGCGTTCGCCTTCGCGACGACGCTCTGGCGCTCCGGCAGCGGATCGTTCATCACCTCTTCGCATGGTCTGCGATTCGCGGACCGCACGGCCCAGACGACGCGCGTCGCCGGCGCTTCCGTGGCCAGTTCCTCGAGCATCCCGATGGCATTCGCGGCGGAATGACCGTCGCCCAACAGAAGGATGGTTTTGTCGCGCAGCGATTCTCTGGCGGCGTTCAATTCGCCGAGAAAACGAATGGCCGGGCGGGACAAGCGCGACTCACCGCGCGCCGGCAGGCCGCCGACGCCCATCGGCCGCGGCACGACGAGACCGCCGCTCGCGTCGAGAATGATTTCGGCCTCGAACGATTCGTCGTTGTCGCACAGCACGCGGAACGGGCGCTCTGCGCGCAACGGATGATGGGCGTAATCGCTGCGCGTGAGACCGCGCCGTCCGATGGCGATGACGTTCATCCCGGTGCGCACGCGGCCGCCCAGCGGCGCACGCCGCGTCAACGGCAACAGCACGCGTTCGACGTATTCGGGACCGGTGAGCAGCGCATCATCGGCCGGCAGGGCATCGCCGAGGATTTCGCGCATCGGCGCAGAAACATTCATCTGCAACGGCGAGAAAAATCGCGTGGGGCCCCAGGTGCGCAGGGACGCACCGACCTCTCCCCGCTCGAGCACGATGACGTCGTGCCCGCGCGCGGCCGCGCCGAGGGCGGCGGCGATTCCCATCGGCCCGGCGCCGATGACGAGCACGCGCATTACGACTCCTTGCGCGCGAGCGCGTTACACGACTGCGCCCAGTGTGCGATCGTGCCGCCGCCGCGGATCACCGCCGCGACTCCGATGGCTTCGGCCATCTCTTCCGGACTGAAGCCGGCATCGCTGCAGGCCGACGAATACGAGTCGATGCAATACGGCTCCTGAATCGCGTACGCGACCGCCAGCGCAATGAGCTTCTTCGTTTTCTCATCGAGCGCGCCCGGCGCCATGGTGGCGGTGTACCAGTTCAGAAACGCGTCCCAACCCTTCGGATTGGCCTTCGAGATTTCACCGAAGCGAGCGAGATCCTCGGAGAGGTAATAGCTGGGCATGGTCGGGTTCTCCTTTTCGAAATACGAACCGCCGGCGGCCTGGCCGCCGAGCGTGCGTGCGTGAATGGAGTGGTGGCGATGGTGCTGCCGCGCTCGGCCGCCGTCGCGGCGGCGTCACTCACGCCGGTGGGGCGCGTGGGGCGAGTTGCAGCAGTGCGGGTGCGAACGGAATCGCGCGAATGAGCGGCACGTCGATGCGCACCGCAATCCAACCGCGCCACGCGCGCTCGTGTCGCGCGGCGTCGAGCGCCACACGGGAATCGACGTCGGTGATCGCATCGAGCACGACCAGCGATCCGATTCGTTCGCGGCAACGCGCGAGCGTCAGTTCCGAAAGCAACTCGCGATCGCACGTGGAGAACGCAATGAAGTTGATGCCGCCATCCCGCGCCGGGGCAACGACCGTGGCACCCGCCGCGACCGACTGCAGGACGGAAGCGAGACACGCCGGCGGTGGTGCATCGATCGCCGCAAGTACGATCGCATCGAAACGCGAAAGCGCATCGGACGACGCATTGGCCACTCGCTCTCCGAACGACGCGCCGCGCTGCGGCAGCCATTCGCGCGAGACCGACGGTGCGATGGCCGCGAGTGCGGCGAGGTCCGCTTCTTCGCAGGCGATGAGCGGCGTGGCCCCGGCCCTTGAAGCGGACTCGAGCCAGGCGGCGATTACACGACGAAACAGCGGCGCAGCGAAGCGCATCCCTTTCGCGGCTGCTTCCCGTTCCGGGCTGCGCGCGAACAGAACCACCGCCGTTCGTTTCATCAACGGCGCGAAGTGTACCTGCTTATGACATCGGTCATGTGCGACGAGGCGGTGACTTCCTACCGTGGCTGCAGGGAAAAAAAGGAAGGGAGCATCATGCAATACCGCAAGCTCTGGATCACACTCGGCATCGTCGTTCTGGTGTCCTTCACGATTCTCGGCATCGCCGGCTACAAAGGCATCCAGTCGGCGCCGCCCATCCCGTCGAAAGTCGTGACCACCGACGGTGCCGTGCTCTTCACCGGGGAAGAAATCCGCAACGGACAGAACGTCTGGCAGTCTCTCGGCGGCCAGGAAATCGGCTCGATCTGGGGGCACGGCGCCTACGTCGCTCCCGACTGGACCGCGGATTACCTCCATCGCGAGCTCACGCTCATCCTCGATCGCTGGGGCTACGCCACGGCCGGCAGCGAGCAGCAGGCCGCGTTGCGCCAGCGTCTGCAGACGATGATGCGCACCAACACCTACAACCCGGCCACCGGCGTCGTCACGATCACGAAAGAACGGCAGCAGGCCTTCGAAACACTAGCCGCGCATTACGCGAGCGTCTTCGGCGCCGGCCGTCCCGAATACGCGATCGCGCGCGGCACGCTCACCGACGCGACGAAATCGCGCGAGATGGTGGCGTTCTTTTTCTGGACCGCCTGGTCGAGCGCCACGAACCGCCCCGGCAAGAGCATCACCTACACGCAGAACTGGCCGCACGAACCGCTCATCGATCTGAAGCCGACCACGGCCGCGGTGATGTGGTCGATGATCAGCGTCATTCTTCTGATCGGCGGCATCGGCGCGCTGGTCTGGTTCTACGTCGCACACCGCGAGCCGCATAAGAACGACGACGAAGACGAGCTGCCGATCACCGATCCGCTCCTCGGCGCGAATCCGACGCCGTCCCAGAAGGCGACCATCAAATTCTTCCTCACTGCCGCGGCATTGTGGGTGTTGCAGATCGCGCTCGGCGCGCTCGTCGCGCATTACGGTGTCGAAGGGGCGTCGTTCTTCGGCATCCGCATCGATCACATCCTTCCGTACAACATCGTCCGGACATGGCATCTGCAGCTCGGCATCTTCTGGATCGCCACGACGTGGCTCGCCACCGGTCTCTACATCGTTCCGGCGCTGGCCGGCAAAGAGCCGAAAGGGCAGCGCTTCGCGATCAACATGCTCTACGGCGCGGTCGTCTTCGTCGTGCTCGGCTCGATGACCGGCGAATGGCTCGGCATCAAACAGAAACTCGGCAACCTCTGGTTCTGGTTCGGCTCGCAGGGGTACGAGTACGTCGACCTCGGACGCGTGTGGCAGATCCTGCTCTTCACGGGACTCTGCTTCTGGCTCTGGCTGATGTGGCGCGGCGTCAAACCGGCGCTCGATCGCAAAGACTCCTCCCGCTCGCTGCTGATGCTCTTCACCGTCTCCGCGATCGCCATTCCGATGTTTTATGGCGCCGGCCTGATGTACGGACAGCGCTCGCATGTCGCCGTCGCTGAATACTGGCGCTGGTGGGTCGTCCATCTCTGGGTCGAAGGGTTCTTCGAAGTCTTCGCCACGGTGGTGATCGCGTTCCTCTTCACGCGTCTGCGGCTGCTGCGAATCGAAGCGGCCACGAAGGCCGTGCTCTTCTCGACGATCATCTTCCTCGGCGGCGGCATCATCGGCACGTTCCATCACCTCTACTTCACCGGCATGCCCGCCTCGATCCTGGCCCTCGGCTCGGTGTTCAGTGCACTGGAAATCGTGCCGCTCTGTCTGGTCGGCTTCGAAGCATGGGAAAACCTCAAGCTCTCGAAGGGAACGCAGCGAGCGACGTGGGTTCCGGCCTATCGCTGGCCGATCTACTTCTTCGTCGCGGTCGCGTTCTGGAACCTCGTCGGCGCCGGCGTGTTCGGCTTCCTCATCAATCCGCCGATCGCGCTTTATTACATGCAGGGTCTCAATCTCACGCCGGTGCACGGACACACCGCCCTGTTCGGCGTGTACGGCATGCTCGGGCTCGGTCTCACGCTCTTCTGCCTGCGCGCGCTTCGTCCGGGGTTGCAGTGGAAAGAGAAAACCGTCGGTGTCGCCTTCTGGCTGATCAACGGCGGTCTGGTGCTGATGGTCGCGCTGTCGATGTTGCCGGTCGGCATCCTGCAGGCGAATGCCGCGATCAGCGAGGGAGTCTGGTTCGCGCGCTCTGCCGAGTTTCTGCAGACGCCGCTGATGCAGAACCTCCGCTGGCTGCGCGCGATCGGCGATACCTGCTTCGCCATCGGCGCGCTGATGCTGGCGTGGTTCATGGTCGGCTTGCTCACCGGCCACTCCTACGACGTCACCACGGAAACGGAACCGGCACCGAAAGGCGGCGTGCCGCAATACTGAGATGTCATTCTGTGCCGCGCAGACGGCACGGCTCCCCCCATAATGAACGGCGGGCTGCCTTGCGGCCCGCCGTTCATTCATGAAGAAGTTTCTGAAGATCGCCGTCCTCGTCGCCGTCGTACTGGCGGTCGCGACCTGGTGCGTCTTTCAGCTCCCGCAATTCGGCGGGACATTCGAAGGCGAGCGGCTGGCGCGCATGCAGCGCTCGCCGGAATTCATCAACGGACGATTTCAGAACGTGCCGCCGCAGCAGACCGACAACTCGCTGCGCAAGATGTACCGGCTCTACACGCAGGGACAGATACGCGAGCCGCAATTCGCCGTACCGGTGCTCGACGTTTCGCTCGAGCGTCCGCCCTCGCGCGAGCTGCAGGCCGTCTGGCTCGGCCATGCGAGCGTGCTCGTGGAGCTCGACGGCGTGCGCATCCTCACCGATCCGGTGCTCTCCGACTACGCGTCCCCCGTTCCGCCGCTCGGACCGAAACGTCTGCACCGCCCGCCGATCGCCATTCCGGATCTCAAAAGCGTCGACGCGGTGGTGATCTCGCACGATCACTACGACCACCTCGACCTGGAGACCACGCGGCAGCTGGCGCGGAACGGCACGCACTTCTTCGTGCCGCTCGGCGTCGGCGCGCATCTCGAACGGTGGCACGTTCCATCCGCGCAGATCCACGAAATGGATTGGTGGGAATCGACGCCCTTCCAGGGCATCACCATTCATTGCACGCCGACGCGGCATTACAGCGGACGCAAACGGATGGACAACTCGACGCTCTGGTCGTCGTGGTTCATCAAGGGCACGCGCTCGGTCTATTTCAGCGGCGACACCGGCTATGCACCGCACTTTCGGGAGATCCGCCGCCGGCTGGGGGCGGTCGATCTGACGCTTCTGAAAGTCGGCGCATACGGCGAGACATGGCTCGACATTCACATGGATCCGGAATCGGCCGTGCGTGCTCACCGCGATCTCGGCGGCCACACGATGCTGCCGGTGCATTGGGCGACGTTCAATCTTTCGTACCACGCGTGGGAAGAGCCGATCGTCCGCACGCTCGCCGCCGCGCAGCGCGAGCACATCGACGTCATCACTCCCCGTCCCGGTGAGCCGTACGCATTCGGACGACCATTCCGAAATACCGATTGGTTTCGGCGCCTCCCCTCCCGTGCATCCGGGCGGGATCGCCTGCCTCATTGAGTGGGCCTGCCCCGGCCGGCCTCGACACCGGTGACAGTCGTCACTGTCGGCAATGCTCTCCGATCACCACTGTGGAACCGGTACTCCTTAAACAATCCGTAGCGGATCGATACGCCACCAAGGAGGTTCACGATGACGGCGTTTCTCAGAGCACTTCTCGTACTGGCCACGGCCGGGACGATTGCATTTCCCACGCAGCCGCCGCCGAAGCTCACCGCTCCGGAGACGGCCACCAACGGCGGACGCAAACGCGCCGTCGGCACTCCTTCGACTCCGGTTCCCTCGCGCCCTGAATTCGTCGCGACGGATCTCGAGTACTACCTGACCGACGACGGCATTGCCTACATCCGTCCGGGACTGAAGGTCACGATCAAATCGGTGACCGTCCCGACCGATCGCAAGCCGGTCGTCGAATTCACGCTGACCGACAACTTCGATCAGCCGCTCGATCGCCTCGGCAAAACGACGCCGGGCGTGGTTTCGACGTCGTGGCTGCTGGCCTGGTACAACCCGGAGACGCGCCTCTACACGTCGTACATCACGCGCACCGTGAACGCCGCCGCCGGCAGCCCGAAGGCCGGCACGTCCGCCGTGCAGGCCACCGGTGAGAACGTCGCCGCGAACTACACCGACAAAGGCAACGGCCTCTACTCGTACAAGTTCAACGCGGCGCTTCCGGCGAACTTCGACGTGACGAAAACGCACACGCTCGGCGTTTACTCCAGCCGCAATCTCACCGAGCAGATCGGCAAGAACTACTACGCCGACGAAGAGTTCGACTTCCGTCCCGACGGCCAGACCGTCGTCGAAAAGTGGGACAAGATCCGCGACGTCGGCTCCTGCCAGAACTGCCACGACGCGCAGACGTTCGGTCTGCACGGCGGCTCGCGCCGCGACGTGAAGCTCTGCGTGATGTGCCACACGCCGCAGACCACCGACCCCGACACCGGCAACAGCGTCGACATGGCGTTGATGATCCACAAGATCCACGGCGCCGCGCTGCTCAGCACCCCGTACGTGATCTGGGGCAACGGCAACAGCATTCACGACTACTCCGAAGTCACCTATCCGCAGGACACGCGCAACTGCAAGAACTGCCACGAAGGCACGGTGGCCACGGCCATTCCGACGCAGAAGGAAGTCTGGTACACGCAGCCGAGCCGCCGCGCGTGCGGCGCCTGCCACGACAGCATCAACTGGGTCACAGGCGAAGGCCACCCGGCCGGACCGCAGACCAGCGACGCCACCTGCGCCACCTGCCACGTGCCCGACAGCGGCAGCGAGTTCGACGCCTCGGTCAAGGGCGGCCACATGATCCCGACGAAGTCTTCGCAGCTTCAGGGCATCAAGGCCACGATCGTCAGCGTGTCGAACGTGAAGGCCGGTGAGAAGCCGACCATCGTCTACAAGTTCACCAACAACAAGGGCGAGGTGCTCGACGGCACGAAGTTCTCGACCTTCGCACCGATCCACGCCGGCCCGACGTCGAGCTACACGACGTACTTCCGCGAGTCCGTCACCGCGACGAGCACGAACAAAGCGGCGTTCGACGCCGCCACCGGCAACACCACCTACACGTTCACCAATCCGATCCCGGCCGGATCCACCGGCACCTGGTCGTTCAGCGGTGACTTCTACATCACCTCGACGCTCAAGCGCGGCGACGGCAAGGCCGACATTACCGGCGTGCGCGATGCCGCCATCAACCCGCAGAAGTACGTCGGCCTCAACGGAGCCACGACGGTTCCGCGCCGCACGTCGGTCTCGATCGCGTTGTGCAACGAGTGCCATGACAGCCTCGGCCTGCACGGCGGACAGCGCCGCACGATCGAAGAGTGCGTGATGTGCCACAACCCGGTGAAGGGCGACAAAGCCGTTCGTCCCGCCACCGAGGGTGAAGAGGAATCGGTCTCCTTCCAGCGTCTCATCCATCGCATTCACAGCGGTCACGAGCTGACGCAGGACTTCACGGTCTTCGGCAACGGCAGCAGCCGCCACAACTACAACGAGGTCACCTATCCGGGCGATCGCCGCAACTGCGCCTCCTGCCACGTCAGCGATGGACAGCAGCTTCCGGCCGCCGGTGATCCGGTGATCGCGAAACGCGACTTCTTCTCGCCGCAGGGCTCGGGCACGGCCGCGTGCCTCGGCTGCCATGACAATCGCGATGCGGCAGCGCACGCGTTCCTGAACACCACCACGTTCGGCGGACAGCCGGCCGAGGCGTGTGCGACGTGCCATGGCAAAACCAAAGAGTGGTCCGTCGACAAATCGCATGCCCGGTAAATCGGGACTGGTGGAGGAGAGCGCATCGCTCTCCTCCACGCCTGAGATGCACTCGTAGAAAGGGACGACGATGTCGATCAGACAAACAGCCATCGGAGGAATCGTCCTCCTCCTCTTCATCGGTCTCTCGCCGGGATCGTTGTTCGCACAGGAGCAACAGCAGCCCGCGGCCGAGAGCTCCGGGATGACGTGCGGCGATTGTCACGAGCAGGCGAAGGATTTCGTCGCCAATCCGCACGCGCGCGGCCACGTCGAAAGCGGCACCGTGCCGCGGACGGTATGCGAGTCGTGCCACGGCGACGGCACCGCACACATGGAGGCGGGCGGCGACACGTCGCTCATCAAAGTGCCGCGCGGTTTCGACGGCGCCGAGAACACCTGCGCCTCGTGCCACGGAAAAACCACCGAGCGCCGGTCGCATCGTATGGGAGCCCATGCGAATCAGCCGGCCGTGAACTGCCTCTCCTGCCACGCCATTCACAAACCCGCGCAGACTCTGCACCTCGTCGCCAGACCGGAGCCCGCACTTTGCGCGAGCTGCCACGGCACGCAGGCCTCGTCGTTCCGCAACAAGCCGTACACGCACCGGCTGGGCGGATCGTCGATGGGCTGCACGTCGTGTCACGACCCGCATGCGCGGCCCGGCCGCGAGAACGTGCGCACCACCGCTTCCGGCGAAACGGTCTGCCTCAACTGCCACGGTGAAAAACGCGGTCCGTACGTCTTCCAGCATGGCGGCCTGGCCGCGGCCGAGAACGACTGCGCGACCTGTCACGATCCGCACGGCTCGGCCAATCCCAATCAACTGCGTCGCGCCACCGTCGCGCAGGTCTGCCTGGAATGCCACTCGCCGCTGACGTCCGAGACTCTCGGCTCGCAGCCGCCGTCCTTCCACAACCTCCGCCTCCCGCGCTACCAGAACTGCACCACCTGTCACGTTGCGGTCCACGGCTCCAACCGTTCGCCGCAGCTCCTGAAGTGAGGACGACCATGCGAATGAAAAACAATTTCACGTGGCTCGCACTCGCCATCACCGTTCTCCTCTCCACCACCGCCTTCGCGCAGGTCACTACCGAGATCGAGGCCGGCTATCGCTTCACTTCGGTGAGCGGCAACGAAGATCTCTATCGCACGCAGATCGATGAGCGCGAAGGCTTCGTCATCCGCTCGTTCTCCGTCTTCACTCCGCAGTCGACCGGCCTCACCGATTTCCTGCGCGTCGATGCGACCGACATCGGTGCCGGTCCGTCGAGCTCCGTCCGCGTCGACACCGGCCGCGAGGGCGCCTATCGCCTTCGCGTCGGCTGGCGCAGCATGGATGCCTTCAGCGCGTTGCCCGCGTATGCGAATCCGCTGCTCGGGCAGGGCATCATCCCCGGCCAGCACACGTGGGATCGCGACCGCACGATGTTCGACGTCGACCTCGAGCTCCTTCCGAGCGCGAAGATCACGCCGTTCATCGGCTACTCGCAGTTCCGCAACGAAGGACCCGGCACCACGACGTACACCCTCGGCGGCGACGATTACCTGCTCCGGCAGAACCTCGACGAGAAAGAGACCGAGCTGCGCATCGGCACCGGCTTCAACCTCGGCCCGGTCTACGGCTCCGTCACGCAGGGGTGGCGCAATCTCGAGAGCGATGAAGTCCTGTCGCTCGCGCGTGCCGGCAACAACGGCAGCACACCGGTCCTCGGCACCAATCCCGACGCATCGCAGATCATCCGCAGCAGCAGTCTCGATGCGGACACACCGTTCACCTCCATCTTCATCAACGGCGACGTGCTCAAAAACACGAAGCTCATCGGCAGCTTCCAGCGCTTCTCTTCCGAGGCGGACGGCAGTGACGATGAGGTTGCGAACGGCAACTTCGTTTCGTTCGCTCTGGGACGTTTCTTCACCGGCTTCAACGAGTCCGTCGACTCGCGGGCCAAAAACCAGACGTGGCGCGGCAGCGCGCGCGTCGAGTCGACGCTCCTGTCGAAGCTCGACGTGATGGCCGGGTATCGCACCGAGCATCGTGAGCTCACCGGCAGCGCCTTGATCAACACGCTCTTCCTCGACAGCATCACGTTCGGCGGCGTCGACAAGCGCAACCTCGAAGAGATTCTCGAAGCCGACAGCTCGATCGACCGCGACGTCGACGTCCTCGAAGCGGCGCTCTCGATGCGCAACCTCGGCCCGTTCGCGTTCCGCGTCAGCGCCAGCGTCGCCGACTACGACATCACCGTCGATCCCGACCTCGAAGAGATCGTCGTCCCGGGCAACCAGTCCGGCGATTTCTCGCGGCGGGTGAACACGATCGATGCGAATGCCAGCTACTCGAAGTCGCTGTTCACGATCGGTGC
The DNA here is from genome assembly GCA_036261885.1 of Thermoanaerobaculia bacterium. Classification (GTDB taxonomy): domain Bacteria; phylum Acidobacteriota; class Thermoanaerobaculia; order Gp7-AA8; family Gp7-AA8; genus QHVT01. Next base: position 67,270 of record DATAJY010000009.1, read on the forward strand.
GTCCGCGCGTCTCGATGATGCGAATCGCGCCGTGCTGCGCACCGACTACACGACGCGCGATCGCTACCGCGTGCGCGCCTCGTTCCACACGCCGAACAACATGGTTCGGCTCGGCTTCACCGGCGAGGAAACGAACGTCGAAAACGATCTCGACGGCGGCGGCTTCAATGCCGACGGCCGCTCCTGGACGATCGACGCCGAAGCCGCGCCGGTAGACGTGCTTCGCGTGCGCGCGTCGTACTCGATTCTCGATTCCGAGAGTCGCGCGCGGATTCGCCGCCCCGAAACGTTCGTCGTCGAAACGTGGACGAACGACGAAGACGGCGAAGTGCTCGAAGGCGGCATCGCCCTGCTGCTCGCACCGGTGTCGCTCGATCTCAATCTCTCGCGTTACGAAAACGAAGGAACGCTCCCGTTCAGCGTCGACCGCTGGCGGATGCGGACCGTCTACGACTTCAAAACGCACTACGGCGTCTCGGCCGAATGGGCCCGGGACCGCTACGAAGAAGAACCCGCGTACGGACAATTCGACGCCGACCGCTACGGAATCTTCTTCCGCTACCGCAGGTAGTCCTCCTTCCCCTTTTGAAAAAGACGCCGCCCGGGAAACCGGGCGGCGTCTTTTTTTGCACGGCTTCGATTTGCGGACCGAGCGGCCACTTTTGCCGGATGGGACGGGAATCCCACCCGAAAGAATGACGCGAAAGCGCACCTGCCGACCTCCGCAGCGCTATCATTCCATCCATGCCACCCAAACCAGACGAGCTCCCTCTCACTACTGAAGGTCCGGTCGAGCCAGGCGAAGGCAAGCTCGAAGACGTACTGGCCATCTGTCTTTCCGGCGGCGGGTATCGGGCCATGCTCTTTCACCTCGGCACGCTCTGGTACCTCGCCGATGCCGGCTATCTGCCGAAGCTCGATCGCGTGTCCAGCGTGTCGGGCGGCTCCATCACCGCGGGTGTGCTCGCGTTGAAATGGAAGGAGCTGCAGTTCGATGCGAACGGCATCGCCACGAATTTCAGAGACGTCGTGGTCGCGCCGGTGCGCAAGCTGGCCGACAACACCATCGACGCCGGCAACATCATCAAGGCGACGCTCACGCCCGGCACCTCGATCAACGATCGCATCATCGCCTCGTACAAGAAGCTCGTCTTCGGCGAGGCCACGCTGCAGGACATCGTCGACAAGCCGCGCTTCGTCATCAACGCCACGAATGTGCAGACCGGCTCGCTCTTCCGCTTCTCGAAGCCCTACATCGCCGACTATCGCATCGGCATGATGGACAAGCCGAAGACCTCGCTCGCGGCCGCGGTGGCGGCATCATCGGCGTTTCCGCCGGTGCTCTCCCCCGCGCGCATCGACTTCAAACAGAGCGACTGGACGAAGCTCGAAAACGGCGAGTGCTCGCAGCCGCCGTTCACGACGAAGGTGCTGCTCACCGACGGCGGCGTCTACGACAACATGGGCATCGAGACGGCGTGGAAACGCTGCAAGCGCGTGCTCGTCAGCGATGCCGGCGGCAAGTATCAACCGGAGAAGAATCCACATTCCGACTGGGCGCGCCACGCGCTGCGCATCAACTCGACGATCGACAATCAGGTGCGCAGCCTGCGCAAACGCCAGGTCGTCTCCGCATTCAACGATCCGACCGACGGACACATCGGCGCGTACTGGGGCATGTGGACGAAGCCGTCGGATTACGCGACGTTCTCCCTGAAGCTCGACGATGCCGCCTGCCTCGAGCTCGCCAAGACGCCGACGCGTCTGGCGAAGCTGCCGTCCGAGAAACAGGAAGCGATCATCAACTTCGGGTACGGGATGGCCGAGCGCGCGGTGCGCACGCATTACGACAAGGCCGCATTCGCGCCGAAGAAGTTTCCGTACTAGCGATCACTGCGCCGCGGGCACGTGCAGTTTGTGCTCGCGGTAGAACGGTCACGCGTTCGCGCCGCCGAGGCGGCGGAAGATCGGGGCGTACGACTCCGAATGGTACCGGGACCGCGATTTGCCTTCCCCGCGGCACGGGAGGCCTTCTTGCTTCGAGTCTTATTGATCGCCGGATCGCAGCGCCGCCAGTACAACTGCCCTGGTGTGGACGGCAAGGCGCGTACATTTCTGAATCGCATGACCGCGCGGCTGCAGGGCGCGTTCGACATCGACACCGTCGACCTCGCCAACGTCTACGGCGCCGAACGCATCCAGCCGTGCAACGCCTGCGTCTCGACGTCGATGGCGCTCTGCGTCTGGCCGTGCAACTGTTTCGAGAAGAACGACAAGGACGAGCCCGATCTGATGTGGAACCTCGACCTCTACGCCCGGCTCGATCAAGCCGATGCCTGGGCCATCATCGGGCCGGTCAACTGGTACGCACCGTCATCGAATCTGAAATTGATGTTCGATCGCCTCGTCTGCGCGAACGGCGGCAATCCGCGCGAAGAGTTGATCGAGCACAAGAACCCCGAGCTGGCGATGGCGCTCGAGCACACCGACGCATGGCAGCAGCTCAGCGTCAATCATCTCGAAGGACGCACGGCCGCGTTTTACTGCTACGGTGACGGCGGCGGCGACGAGCTCGATGGCGACGGCCGCCCGAAGAAACTGCGCCACAAGCCGTGGTTCGATCCGAAGGACGAGCCGTTCGCGCGCGGCCGCGATGCCTACGCGCCGCTGGTCTGGCAGTGCCGCTACAGCGGCATCGAAGTGCCGGATGCGCTGTGGCATTACACGGAGTTCGGCAATCACAAGCCGTACAGCGACAACCAGGCCGAGGACATCGACGACGCGACCTACTTCGAGTTCGACGCGTGGGCCGACGCGTTCGCGCGGCACGTGCACGACAAAGGAAAGGTGCCGCCGGGACGCTGGCGCGCGTACGGCTACGAGCCGCCGAAGCACCGGCTCGCCGATCTGAAGCTCGCCTGGCGCGATCGAAAGATGCGTCTCGGACATCCGCCCGAAGGCTCGTCCGTCGAGGCGCAGCAGAACGAAAAGCTCAATGACGATGTGACGCTGCGGCCCAGGCCGGGCGGATAGCGCGTTCAGAAACGCGGATGACACGAAGGTGCAACAGTGCGTGGCATCACTTCCTCCTAAAATGCGCGGCCATGCGAAAACTGATCGCCTTGCTGATGCTGGTTGCGCTGAGCGCTGCCGCGCAGGAGAAGAAGCCAACGTTGTCCACCAGACAATTCGATAAAAAGCAGTTCACCATCCCGTACGAGAAAATCGTGCTCGACAACGGACTCACCGTGCTCGTGCACGAAGACCACAACGTCCCGATCGTGGCCGTGAACCTCTGGTACCACGTCGGCTCGCGGAACGAGCAGCGCGGCCGCACCGGCTTCGCCCATCTCTTCGAGCACTTCTTCTTCAACGGCTCCGAGAACTATCCGCACGGATTCCGCGAGGCGATGGACGACCTCGGCGCGAACAACCGCAACGGCACGACCTCGACCGATCGCACCAATTTCTTCGAGAACGTGCCGACCTCCGCGCTCGAGCGGACGCTCTACCTCGAAGCCGATCGCATGGGCTTCCTGGCCGGCAACATCTCGAAGGAGATGCTCGAGCGCGAGCGTGGCGTCGTCTCGAACGAAAAACGCCAAGGCGAAAATCAGCCGTACGGACGGGCGCTCAATCGCGCCATGGAGATCCTCCATCCGTACGAGCACCCCTACTCGTGGTCCACGATCGGCTCGCTCGACGACCTCGCCGCCGCGTCGCTCGACGACGTGAAGGAGTGGTACCGCAGCTACTACGGCCCGAACAATTGCGTTCTCTCGCTGGCCGGCGACATCACCGTCGCACGCGCGCGCGAGCTGGCCTTGAAATACTTCAACGGCATCGCCCCCGGGCCGGCACTGGCGCGCGCGGACGAGTGGATCCCGAAGCTCGATCGCAACATCCGCGACGAAATGGAAGATCGCGTCGCGAATACGCGCATCTATCGCGTCTATCACGCACCGGCGTGGAAGGACGGTTCGCTGCAGCATCTCAATCTGCTCAGCGAAGTGCTGGCCGGCTCGAAGAGCGCGCGCCTCGATCGGCGGCTGGTCTACGAAAAAGGGCTGGCCACCGAGACCTCCGCGTACGTGTGGGATCGCGAGCTCGGCTCGCTCTTCATCATCGCCGTGACGCTGAAGCCGGGCGGCGATGCGGCGGTCGTCGAAAAAGAAATGGATGCGATCGTGAGGGAGGTCCTCGAAAACGGACCGACCGCGGAAGAGATCCAGCGCGCGCAGAGCCGCTCGCTCGCCTCCTTCGTGCGCGGCATCGAACGGCTGGGTGGATTCGGCGGACGCTCCGACGTGCTCGCGGAGAGCATGACCTTCGGCGGCACGCCGGACGCCTATCTCGCGCGTCTCGAAACGCTCGCCACGGCCACACCCGCGGACGTGCAGAAGACCGCGAAGAAGTGGCTGGACACGAATCACTACACGCTGACCGTTCGCCCGACGGCGGAGCTCAAGCCGGGGAAGACCGAGCTCGATCGCAAGGTGCTGCCGTCGCTCGGCGCCGCGCCGGCAGTGACGTTCCCGCAGGTGCAGCGCGCCACGCTCTCGAACGGCATGAAGGTCATGCTGCTCGAACGCCACAGCGCGCCGCTCGTGAACCTGACGCTCGCGGTCGACGCCGGCCACGCCACCGACGCGCCTGCGAAGGCAGGTCTGGCGTCGCTGACGCTCGATCTGATGGATGAAGGGACGGCGACGCGCGACACGTTCAAGATCTCCGATGATCTCGATGCCCTCGGCGCGCAGCTCTCGACGACGAACTCGCTCGATTACTCGTTCGTCGACCTGAGCGCGCTGCCGATGCATCTTCGCGCCTCACTCGACATCCTCGCCGACGTCGTCCTGCGTCCGGCATTTCCGGCCGACAAGGTGAAACTGCTCACCCAGCAGCGCGTCTCGCGCGTGCGCCAGGAACAGTCGCAGCCGAACACGCTCGCCCTCCGGCTCGTGCCTCGCCTGCTCTACGGCGAGAACCATTTGTATGGCAAACCATTCACCGGCACCGGCTACGTCGAGACCGTCGGCGCGCTCACGCGCGACGATGTCGTCTCGTGGCACAGGAGCTGGTTCCATCCGAATCGCAGCACGATGATCGTCACCGGCGACGTGACGATGGAGAAGCTCGTCCCCGAGCTCGAGCGCGCCTTCGGCTCGTGGAAAAACGGTGACGCTCCGAAGAAAGAGATCTCCAACGTCGCCCGCACCGCCGGCAAGCGCGTTTACCTCATCGACAAACCGGATGCGCCGCAATCGGTGATCGTCGCCGCACATGTTTCCGACGCGGGCGGCACGCCGGAAGACGTCGCGGTCGATACGGTGATTCGCAACTTCGGCGGGATGGCCACCTCGCGTCTCAATCGCAATCTCCGTCTCGACAAGCACTGGAGCTACGGCACCACCGGCTTCGTCAACGACACGCGCAACCAGCGGCCGTTCATCGTCGTGGCGCCGGTGCAGACCGACAAGACGAAGGAAGCGATCGTCGAAGTGCAGAAGGAAATTCGCGGCGTGGCCGGCGAGCGGCCGATCACCGGCGAGGAGTACGACAGCGTGATGCGCAGCCAGGTGTTGCGCCTCCCCGGCTCGTTCGACACGCTGGCCTCGCTGACCAATGCCGCCATTCGCACGCTGACCCTCAACCGCGGCGACGACTACTACCAGAAGTACGCGGCGAACGTGCAGGCGCTGACGGAAGCCGATCTGCTGAGCGCGGGGAAGAAGATCGTGCATCCCGACGAAGTGATCTGGATCATCGTCGGCGATCTGAAGAAGGTCGAAGCCGGCATCCGCGAGCTGAACCTCGGCGAGATCATGCAGCTCGATCCGAACAAGCTGTAATCGCTACGTGAATACGACCAGCGCGGGCAGGTTCCCGCGCTGGTCGTGAAGCACGCCCTTCGCCGCGCCGCGCCCATCCGCGAACCCGTTCGACATCGCCCGCGGCTCGAACACGCTTCCATCCTCGAACTGCAGCGAGCCGGTCTTCACGGCCGTGATGCGCAGCGCCTGTTTCTCGTGCGCGGGATACACGTAGCGCTCGATCCAGACGGTGCGATCGAGCAGCGCGGCATGCAGAGGACGCGGACGCGACGGCAGAAAGAACCGGCGCCGCGCCACGAACTGCGGATTCGGCAGACCGCTCGCGGCCGCGGCGCGAACGTCCGCGCGCAGGCCGCTGATCATCGGAATGAGGATGAACAGGAACGACGTGACGCTCCACGCGATGAGAATGCCGGCGAACGGTCCGACGATCGGCAGTTTCATTTGACGCGATATCCGAGCTTGCGCAGTTCGTCCGCGACTTTCGCGGCGTGATCGCCCTGAATCTCGATCTCGCCATCCTTCGCCGTTCCGCCCGAGCCGCATTTCTTCTTGAGCGTCTGCGCGACCGTGGCCAGCGATTCGTTCGTGTGCTGAAACCCGCTCGCCACCGTGACGGTCTTCCCGGCGCGGCGTTTCTTGTCGATGGCCACGCGGATGGTCTGCTTCGCCGGTTCGGCATCGCGCGGCGTCTCGAGCTTCCCCGAGTCGCGCAGCCGTCTTGCTTCTTCAGGGTCGGAGGTCCAGACGAGTTTCGTGCTCATGGTTCGCGTGCTCATGTTCGCGTGCTCAGCGTTCGCGCCGCTATGCTATCGCCTCTCGCATGGATGACTCGTATCGCGGCTGGCGCCGCCCCGGCCCTCTCCCTCCCGGCGGCATCGAAGCGGAGGAAGGCGAAACGCTCGATTTTCTCTGCGGCTACTACCGCATCTTTCAGTACGCGAAAGGGCATCGCTACTCCACCGACGACGTGCTCACCGCGTGGTACGGCAGCATCAGCGCGCCGCGCGTCGATCGCGCCGCCGACCTCGGCTCGGGCATCGGCTCGGTCGCGCTCATCACCGCCTGGCGTCTCCCCGGCGCGTCGTTCACGACCGTCGAAGCGCAGGAAATCTCGTTGCGACTCGCGAAGAAGAGCGTGCGCTACAACGGACTGGAAGCGCGATTCGCGCAGCACCATGGGGACCTGCGCACGTTCGTCTTCGACGGCACCTACGATCTCGTCACCGGCTCCCCGCCGTACTGGCCCGAGGGTACGGCGTCGGAAGCGCGACACCCGCAGGCCGTCCCCGCGCGCATCGAGATTCGCGGCAGCGTGTTCGATTACGCGGCGGCGGCCTCGCGGATTCTCGCGCCGGGCGGAGTGTTCGCGTTCGTCTTTCCGACGGTGCAGATGCCGCGCGTGTTCGAAGCGCTCTCCGCTGCTTCGCTGAAGCTCGTGCGCCGGAGAGATGTCGTGTTCAAGGATGGCGAGCCGCCGTTGATCACGCTGTTCGCCGCCTGTCGTTCCACCGATCTCCCCGATTCGTATGCGGAGTTCGTGGAAGCGCCGCTGGTGATCCGTCGCAGGGACGGCGGTGTGCCCGATGAGTACTCCGCCATCCGGCTGAGCTTCGGGTTTCCACCCGGCAATGTGCCGGCGGAAACCCGCGGTCCCGGCCGCTGAGCGCTGCGTGAATAAACACGAGGCGCATGCAGTGTGTCATCCCGAGCGGAGCGCGCAGCGCGGAGTCGAGGGACCCCCTGCGGATGCACGAGGGTCGCTGCGTATGCGGGGGATCCCTCCACTCGCTGCGCTCGGTCGGGATGACACGAAAAGGGAGCGTGCAGTGTGTCATCCCGAGCGCAGCGCGCAGCGCGGAGTCGAGGGACCTCCTGCGGATGCACGAGGGTCGCTGCGTAGGCGGGGGATCCCTCCACTCGCTGCGCTCGGTCGGGATGACACGAAGTTGCGTCCACGCAACAGCGCGGCGGAGCGCTGCGTGGATAAACACGAGGCGCATGCAGCGTGTCATCCCGAGCGCAGCGCGCAGCGCGGAGTCGAGGGACCCCCTGCGGCTGCACGAGGGTCGCTGCGTAGACGGGGGATCCCTCCACTCGCTGCGCTCGGTCGGGATGTCACTTCCGGCGGCTGGCCTCGTAGATGTCGATGTATTGCTTCGGCGGCGTCGCCGCGATGACCTTCGCCACGACGTCGAGCGGCAGGTCTTCGAGTTTTTTGAATCGCAGACACGACTTCCCGAGATCGAGCTTCTTCCCCGCCTTCGCAAAGCCGTCGCGCAACATCGCCTCGATCTGCGCGTCGCCGTAGACGTTCATCAGATAGAGCGCGTAGTGGTTTTTCTGCGCCGCGAACGCGGCATAACAGAGCGGCTGCCGGTTGTACGTGTCGGGATAGGTCTCGAGCGGAATCCCCCAGCAGACCCCGCCATACCCCATCGTCTCCGCATAACCTTTCGGGATGTTGTTCCGTACCAAAACCAGTACCCTCTCGGCGACCGCCCGGCGCTCGTCCGGCAACTCGTCGAGATAGGCGTCTACTGATTTCGCTTTGCTCTGGACCATCGGCTCGGAGTGTAATACGCAGCCTCACGCAAGCTGTGACTCATTCGGCATTCAGCAGCAGGAACAATCACAACAGGGGGAAAAGATGAGAAGAGTGTTGTTGCTCGCGACGCTCGTCCTGACGGCGGTCTCCGCCTTCGGTCAGGACCTGGCGTCGTTCGAGAAGCGCACGCAGATGCGCAAGCTCGACAACGGTCTGACCGTCATCATCGTGGAACGCCGCGACGCACCGGTGTTCTCGTACGCGACGATGGTCAACGCCGGCTCGGCACAGGAAGTCCCCGGGATCACCGGTCTGGCACACATGTTCGAGCACATGGCCTTCAAGGGCTCGGACAAAGTCGGTTCGACGAACTGGGACGCGGAGAAAGCCGCGTTGCAGCGGGTCGAGGAAAAGTACGCCGCGTACGATCGTCTCCGCCGGGCCGAGACGAATCGCGACGAGGCGGCCGTGGCCGCGGCGAAGAAGGAGTGGGAAGACGCCATCGCCGAGGCCGACAAGCACATGGTCAATGACGAGTTTTCGGAGATCATCGATCGTGCCGGCGGCGTCGGCATGAACGCCTTCACCTCGTCGGACGTGACCGGCTACTTCTTCTCTCTCCCCTCCAATCGTTTCGAACTGTGGGCATTCATGGAGTCGGAGCGTTTCCGCAATCCGGTCTTCCGCCAGTTCTACAAAGAGCGCGACGTCGTTTTCGAAGAGCGTCGCATGCGCACGGAATCGAGTCCGTTCGGCCGGCTGATGGAACAGTTCCTCGCCACCGCCTTCACCGCACACCCGTACGGGTTCCCCGGTGTCGGCTGGCCGTCGGACCTGCATTCGTTCTCGGCGACGGACGCGGAGGCGTTCTTCCGCAAGTACTACGTTCCGTCGAACATCGTCATCACCATCGTCGGCGACGTGAATCCCACCGAGGCGTGGCCGATCGTCGAGAAATACTTCGGCCGTCTGCCGAAATCGCCGCAGCCGGAGGCGCTGCGCACGGTGGAGCCGCCGCAGATCGGCGAGCGTACGGTCGTGTTGCGCGAGACCTCGCAGCCGATTTATCTCGAGGGGTACCATCGCCCCTCCGCGGCCGACAAAGACGACCCGACCTATTCGGTCATCTCGATGCTGATGTCGAGCGGCCGCACGTCGCGTCTGTACAAATCGCTCGTGCGTGACAAGAAGATCGCCGCCGGCGCGTCGGGATTCAGCGGCTTCCCCGGCGAGAAGTATCCGAACCTATTCACGTTCTACGGCATCACCACGCCGGGTCACACTCCCGATGAAGTCGCGGAAGCGATTCACGCCGAGATCGACAAGCTGAAAACCGAAGACGTTCCGGCCGAGGAGCTGGCATCGGTGAAGACCCGCGTGAAAGCGGACCTCATCCGCCGCCTCGGCAGCAACAGCGGCCTCGCTCTTCAACTCGCCGAAGCGCAGACGCTCTACGGCGACTGGCGCGAGCTCTTCCGCCAGGTCGACGCCATCGACAAGGTCACGGCCGCCGATGTGAAGCGCGTCGCCAACGCCACCTTCTCCGCCAACAACCGCACCGTCGCAAAAGTCGAATCGGCTCCGAAAGGAGGAGCGAAATGAAAAGAGTGAACACCGCCTTCGCGGTCTTCGCCTCGCTCCTGATGCTCGCGGGCAACGCGCCCGCGCAGGTGAATTCCGTCAATGACATCAAGACCCCGCCGCTGCGCAAGTTCTCCATGCCGCAGCCGAAACGGATCGTGCTCCCGAACGGCATGGTGATCTTCCTGCAGGAAGACCACGAGCTGCCGCTCATCAGCGGCTCTGCGACCATTCGCGGCGGCTCGCGCGACATCCCGGCCGCAAAGGCCGGCATGCTCGGCATCTACAGCGGCTCGTGGCGTACCGGCGGCACGACGTCGAAGACCGGCGACGAGCTCGATCAGTTCCTCGAATCGCGCGCCGCGCGCGTCGAGACCGGTGGCGGCGTCGATTCGACGTCCGTGTCGATGAGCGTCCTCAAAGGCGACTTCGATACCGTCTTCCCGATCTGGGTGGACGTGCTGCGCAACCCCGCCTTCCGCGAAGAGAAGATCACGCTCGCGAAGACCGGCGCCAACACCGGCATCTCCCGCCGCAACGACGAGCCGGGCGGCATCCTCGGCCGCGAGCTCGGCAAGCTCGGCTACGGCACCGACTCGCCGTACTCGCGCCAGTCCGAGTACGCGACCATCGCCTCGATCACGCGCGACGATCTGCTCGCATTCCACAGGCAGACCGTCCATCCGAACAACATCATCCTCGCCTTCATCGGCGACTTCGATTCCGCGAAGGTCGAGAAGAAACTGCGCGACACCTTCGGCTCGTGGGCGAAGGGACCGCAGGTGGCGAAGCCGGCCTCGGCGTTCACGCCGGCCAAACCGGGTCTCTATCTCGTCGCGAAAGACGATGTGACGCAGGCCAACATCGGCATCGTGCACGCCGGCATCGAGCGCAACAATCCCGACTACGCGGCCGTGCAGGTCATGAACGAAATCTTCAGCGGCGGCTTCTCCGGACGCCTCATGCAGACGCTGCGCTCGCAGCGCGGTCTCACCTACGGCGTCGGTGGCGGCGTCGGCGCGGCATGGGATTACCCCGGCCTCTTCCGCGTGCAGATGGCCACGAAGAGCACCACCGCCATCGAGTCGGTGCAGGCGCTGAAGGAAGAGATCGCGAAGCTCACCACCGCGCCGGTGACCGCCGATGAGATCTCGCTTGCGAAGGAGTCGATCCTCAACGCGTTCGTCTTCACCATGGACACGCGCGAGAAAGCGCTGCAGCAGCAGGTGCTCCTCGAGTTCTATGGGTTCCCATCCAATTACTTCCAGCAGTACCCGTCGCTGATCGAGAAGGTGACGGCCGACGACGTGCAGCGCGTGGCGAAGAAGTACGTGCACCCCGACCAGCTGGCGATCCTGGTGGTCGGCAAGGAAGCGGACTTCGAGAAGCCGCTCTCCTCCCTCGGCCAGGTCACGAAGATCGACATCACCATTCCGGAAGCGAATGCGGGCGCACCGGCCTCGACGAGCTCGAACGCCGAAGGAATGGCGCTGCTGAACAAGGTGCGTGATTTCGTCGGCGGCCAGGCGGCCATCGATGCCGTGAAGACCGTGCGCATCACCGGCGCGCGCAAGATCCATACGCCGCAGGGCGAGATGGAAGCGCAGTCGGTGTCGCTGCTCCAGTACCCGAACTCGCTGCGGATGGAAATGACGCTGCCGATGGGCCAGATCACGCAGGTGATCTCCCCCGGCGCGGCGTTCGCCATCACGCCGATGGGCACGCAGGACATCCCGTCATCGCAGCGGGACTCGGCACTGGCGGACATGAAGTCCGACATGCTCGGCGTGCTGAAGAACGCGTCGAATCCGAAGTACGTCTTCACCGCCGGAAAGATGGAGAAGATCGGCGACGTCAACGCGCAGATCCTCGACATCAACGCCGACGGCTCGATGACGCGCTGGTACGTCGATCCCGCCAGCGGCCGTCTCGTGCGCACGCAGCGCACCAGCTCCGGCCCGCAAGGCGGCGACGTCGTGACCGATTACCTGACCTGGCAGAAGTACGGCTCGGTCAACATGGTCACCTCGACCTCCAGCACCCGCAACGGCGAACCCTACACCAGCCAGACCGCCACCAACGTGGAGATCAACCCCGCGGTGGATGAGAAGGCGTTTGTGAAACCGTGATGAGGCGGTAGTCGGTTGTCGGGAGTCGGTTGTCGGGAGCTCCCGGCAACCGTGCTGCCGACGACCGACACGCCGATCGCCGTCCTCACGACCTCTCTCGCCCCGAGTCTGGAGTCGAGAGCATCGTTCTCCCGACAACCGACAACCGATCACCGACCACCGCCCTACTGCGACATCGTCCCGCCTGCGCCGCGATTCGCCTGCAGTTCCTTCACGACTCGCATCAAACCGACCGTCACCTCGTGGAGTGCGTGGATGAGTCCTACCTGAAAGGCGGTCGGTGGTTCGCCGGCGGCGCATGCGCAGTAGTTGCAGGGGCCGCCGCGTCCTCCGTCGTGATGATCGATGCCGTGCGCGCAGGCACAGGAATCTTTACCGAGTTGCATCGCTTCCCTCCTCCGATTCCTTCCTAAGATATCCCGATGACCCGCCGACTGCTCTTCGTCCTTCTCCTGCTCACCGGTTGTGCGAGCTCGACGTTCCTGGAACCGCTGCGCAACGACGATCCGGACGAGGCGGCGGAGTATTTTGCGGCGAAGCGCGCGGGAACCGCGGATCGTTTTGCGGCCTATGCGAAAGCGCGCGCGGAAATGCACGCATTGCCGCGCGTCGCCTCGAACGCCGAGTCTGCCGAACCGTTCGGCAGGTGGACGTTCCTCGGGCCGGGCAACGTCGGCGGCCGCACGCGCGTGCTCGTCATCGACAGCAACAATCCCGAGGTGATGTACTCCGGCGGAGTGTCGGGCGGTCTCTGGAAGACGAGTGACGCCGGCAAATCGTGGGCCCCGCTCGGCGACGATCTCGCGAACATCGCCATCAACGCGCTGGCGATGCATCCGACCGATCACGCCATCCTCTACGCCGGCACCGGCGAAGGCTACTTCCGCGAAGAACAGCGCGGCACCGCGCTGCCTCTGCGCGGCGACGGCATCTTCATCACGCGCGATGCGGGAACGACGTGGACGCAACTCCCGTCGACCGCCGGCGACGACTTCGATTACGTGAACGACCTCGTGGTCAGCACGCACGACCCGTCGCGCGTCTACGCCGCAACGCGCACCGGCGTATGGCGGTCGAATGATGAGGGGACGACGTGGACGCGCATTCTGCCGACCAGCGTCAAAGGCGGTTGTCTCGATCTCGCGTTTCGCGGCGACACCGGCGGCGACTATCTCTTCGCCTCGTGCGGCACGTTCGAGCGCGCCACGGTCTGGCGCAATACGGACGCGCAGAACGACGGCCAGTGGCAGAGCGTGTTGTCGGAACAAAACATGGGACGGACCACGCTCGCCATCGCGCCGTCGGATCCCTCCGTCATCTATGCGCTCGCGGCGAGCAATGAACCGGGCAACTACAACCAGGCGCTGCTCGGCGTCTATCGCTCCTCGCAGAACGGCGATGCCGGCACGTGGAGCGCGCGCCTCACGAACAACTCATCCGATTACCTGGCCACGCTCCTCCTGACCAACGTGTACGGCGCGACGCAGGCGAACTGCCGCAATGCCACGAACGGCTACACGACCATGGGCTGGTACTGCAACGCCATCGCCGTCGATCCGGTGAACGCCGAGCGTGTGTGGGTGGGCGGCGTCGACGCGTTTCGTTCCGACGACGGCGGCCGCACGTGGGGCATCGCGTCGTACTGGTGGGAGCGCGAGGATTATCCGACGTACCTGCACGCCGATCAGCACGCGATCGTCTTTCATCCGCGATACGACGGCGTGACCAACAAGCAGCTCTTCTTCGCCAATGACGGCGGCCTCGCGCGCACCGATGACGCGCTGGCCACGCCGGCGTACGGATTGAGCTCGGCGTGTCTTCCGACGGCGTCGCAGTTCTCGTTCACGACTCTCAACAACGGCTACGGCGTGACCCAGTTCTACCATGGCTCCGTTTCGCCGGACGGCCGCACCTACATCGCGGGCGCGCAGGACAACGGCACGCTCATCGGCACGTTCGACGCCGGTCCGAACGAATGGCGCCGCGCCCTCGGCGGCGACGGCGCGTACACGGCCATCGATCCCGAGATCCCGACGACGGTCTATGGTTCCTCGCAATTCGGCAACGTCTATCGCTCCGTGAACGGCGGGGCCGGCTGGCGCAGCGCGCGCGGCGCGATGTCGGATGACTTCCTCTTCATCACGCCGTTCGCGATCGATACGAACAAAACGACGCGCCTCTGGATCGGCGGACGCCGCATGTGGCGCACGGAAGATCGCGGCGAGCAGTGGTCGGCGGCCAGCACCCCGCTGCCGGGCAAGGTCTCGGCCATCGCCATCGCGCCCGGCAACTCGGGTCTCGTGATCGCCGGCACGAACAGCGGTCACATCGTGCGCAACGCCGATGCGACGAACGCGCATGCGCAGATCGCGTGGAACGTGACGCAGCCGCGCGAAGGATTCGTGTCGTGGATCGCCTTCGATCCGATCGACACGAACACGCTGTACGCGACCTATGCCGGTTTCGGCGGCGAGCATCTGTGGCGTTCGCTCGATGCCGGCGTGACGTGGTCGGCGGTCGCGAGCAACCTCCCCGACATTCCGGTGCATTCGATCGCCATCGATCCGACGCGTCGCGAACGCCTCTACCTCGGCACCGACCTCGGCGTATTCGTCTCGCTCGACAGCGGCACGACGTGGGCCATCGAGAACACCGGCTTCGCCAACGTCGTCACCGAGAGCGTGATCATCGGCCAGGGTCACTACGGCCCCGCCGTTTACGCGTTCACGCACGGACGCGGCGCGTGGCGCGCGGAGCTCGTGTTTCCGGGGCCGAAACGGCGCAGCGTGCGCTGACCGACGAGGATGGCGGCGGGACGCCGCGTGCTCAGCCGCCGGGACGGCGGCGTTCCGCTTGATGCGAGCGAAGCGGAGCGCCGGCGTCCTCGCCGGCTGAGCACGCGGCGTCCCGCCGCCCCGCCTCACCACCTCGTCGGATACGAACCCAGCACCCGCACCTCCTGCGCCATGTCCCGCAGATTCGCGAGCGCGCGGGAAAGCACATGCTCGTTTTCGCGGCCGATCACGTCGAGATAGAACGCGTACTCCCACGGCCGTCCTTCGATCGGCCGCGATTCGATTTTCGAGAGATCGATTTCGAGCAATGCGAATGCGCCGAGGGCGCGGAACAGCGCGCCCGGTTTGTTGTCGATGCGGAAAACGAGCGACGTCTTCCAGCGGCGCGGTGCTTCCTGCGTCGGGATCTCGCGTCCGCGCGGCGTGAGGAGAAAGAAGCGCGTGAAATTCTGCGGGTTGTCTTCGATGCCGCGGGCGAGGATCTGTCCGTCGTAAATCGAGGCCGCGCTCTCGGAGGCGATGCCTGCTTCGTCTTCGCGCCCGCGTTCGAGCACGAGGCGCACGCCGCCGGCGGTGTCGTGCACCGGGATCGGCTCGATGTGCGGATGGGCGGCGAAGAACTTCGTGCATTGTGCGAGCGCGACCGGATGGGAGAGCACGCGGCGGATCGAATCGAGACTCGTGTCGCGCGGAGCGATGAGGTTGTGCACGACGCGCAGGTGCGTTTCGGCGGCGATGTTCAGCTCGTGCTGCACGAGGAGGTCGTAGTTGCGGTGAATCGAGCCGGCCAGTGAATTCTCGATCGGCGCGATGCAGCAGTCGGCGTCGTCATTCGCGATCGAGGCGAACATCTTGTCGAAGGAGTCGAACGGGATGGCCGCGATGCCGTGTCCGAGGAGTCGTTGTGCTGCCGTTTCACTGAATGCGCCGCGCTCGCCCTGATATGCCACTCGAAGCTGTTCCATCATTTCCTCCAAACGCGAAAAGGCCCGCTCCCCTGTTGAGGAGCGGGCCTTTGAAATTGCGCTGATGTTCGTCTACACGATGCGCGGCTCCGCTCCGATGGCGCCGAAGCTAAAAAATCGCGCGAAGGAAGCGAAGCGGTTCATGTGCCCGGAGAAGGTACGCTCAACGCGGCAACAAAGCAACCGCACGCAGCGGTCCGCCCGAGCCCTTGCCGATTTTCATCGGCAGCGCCACCACCCACGCGCCGCGCGGCGGCACGCGCTCGAGATTGGCGATGTTCTCCAGCCCCGGTACGTTCGCGCCGTTCGCGACCTGATGGACGATGAAATCCTTCGACTGCCCGTAGTCGATGCTGGCCGTATCGACGCCGATGGCGCCGACGCGCCGCTCGCTCACCAGCAGACGCGCCGCATCTTCGCCGTACGACGGGAAATGCAGCTTGTCGGTAGCGCCCGGCGTGTCGTCCCCGAAGTAGAGCTTGCGATCGCCGTAGCGGCTCCCCCAGCCCGTGTGCAGCAGGACGATCGTGCCCGGCGCGATCGTGCCGTGCTGCGCTTCCCACGCGCGGACGTCCTCGGCCGTGAGCCGGTAGTCGGCATTCGCTGCCGCCTTCGTGCTCACGTCGATCACCGCGGCCGGCGCGATGAGCTGCCGCACCGGAATCTCATCGGCCGTACGTCCCTGCTGCGAGAAATGGATCGGCGCATCGAGATGCGTGCCGCCGTGCTCCGGCGCCGAGTAAGCGAACGACGAATAGAAATAGCCGCCCGGCGTCGGTCCGTACGAGAGCTGCTTCAACTCGAATGCGCTCGGCGAATTCGGCCAGTAGAGCGTCTTCTCGTCGAACGTGTAGGTGAGATCGACCACCTCCGCATTCGCGAGATCGACGGTCGACTTCGGACCGGTCGTCGCGCAGGCGACGGTGAGCAAGAGGAGCAGCGCAGCGGAGAGTCGCATGCGCGCATTAAAGACTGTCCGCGATTCTCCTTGCAATCAAACCGTACCCCTCGCCGCCGGGATGAAAACGATCGACGGCCAGCCGGTCGCGATGCGAGAAGAGGTCACTGGTCGGCACGACCGTGAAATTCTGATCCGCGCCGAACTCCTCGAGCAGTCGCGCGTTCCACTGGTTCACGAGCGGCGTCAGCCGCGGTCCCATCGGCGTGGTGATGAACGGGTTGTACAGACCGATGAAGAAGATGCGCGCTTTCGGATTCGCGGCTCGGATCTTCGCGATCGCCTCTTTCACGCGGCCCAGGACGTCGTTCATCACCGCGCTCGGATCGTCCGGCGCGGCGTTGCGCCAGTCGTTGCCGCCCCAGAGATCGTTGCCGCCGATCGAGACGATGATCACGTTCGACTCGCGCAGCAGCTGCTGCACGTTCGGACGATCGAGCACCTGCAGCAGATCGCGCGTGCGCGCGCCGCTGACGGCGACGTTGTAGGTGCGACGCGCGCGGATGCGGCGCTGCTGCAGTTCCTGATCGAAACGGCCGGCGATTCCGAGGCCGCGTTCATCGCCGGCGCCGCGCGCCAGCGAATCGCCGAGGATGATCGGCGCGAGGTCGCCGCGCGGTGCGGCGGCGGCGTTTTGCGTCGGCAGAAAATCGACCGGAGTACCGGTATCACCGCGCAGGTAGGAAACGAATCCGTACGCGAACACCGACGCCGCGAGCAGCGAGACCGCGATCGGCAGCGTCCAGTAGACGAAGCGGCGCATGGCGCGTGAAGGTACCATGACGCGCTTGATCGTCGATGGGCGCCGCTCCGGTGACCATCGAGCCCTGACCAGACCATGACCGCCGCACTCGAAGCGCACCAGCTCACCAAAGTCATCGGCGACCGTACGATCGTCGACGATGTTTCGTTCGCCTTGAAGCCGGGCGAAGTGTTCGGCTTCCTCGGCCCGAACGGCGCGGGAAAGACGACCACCATCCGCATGCTGGTCGGGCTCATCCAGCCGACGCACGGCACGGTCACGGTCTGCGGATTCGACATCCGCAAGGAGTTCGAGAAGGCGATGCGCTGCATCGGCTGCATCGTCGAGAACCCCGATCTCTATCGCTTCATGACCGGCCGCGAGAATCTCGAGCACTTCGCGCGGATGCTGCAGGTGCCGGCGCAGGAGATCGAGCGCGTCGCCGCGCTGGTCAATCTCGATCATCGGCTCGATCAACGCGTCGGCACGTATTCGCTGGGCATGCGCCAGCGCCTCGGCATCGCCCAGGCGATGCTCGGCAATCCGCGCGTGCTGATCCTCGACGAGCCGGCCAACGGACTCGATCCCGCCGGCATTCGCGAGATCCGTCAGCTGCTGCGCACGCTCGCCGCGGAGCGCGGCCTCGCCGTCTTCGTCTCCAGCCATCTGCTCGCGGAGATCGAGCTGACCGCCGATCGCGTGGCCATCATTCACAAAGGGCGCATTCTCAGAAGCGGCAGCGTGCAGGAGCTGATCGCCAGCCAGCGGGCGATGGAGTTTCGCGTCGACGACGCCGAACGCACCGCCGCGATTTTTCGCGAGCATGGGATCGAGGCCACGGCGCAGGACGACACCGTGCTCGCGCCGATCGAGGAAGCGGACGCGCCGCCGCTCATCGCCGCGCTCGCACGCAACGACATCGCGATTTTTCACGCACGCCAGCGCGTGCAGACGCTCGAGGAGATGTTCCTCGAGGCAACCGGCGGAGAGACGGTGGACTGATGGTTTCGCTCGTACGCAACGAAGTGCTGAAGATCCTCCGCCGCCGCCGCTTCATGATCGTGATGGGCATCCTGCTCGCGATCCTGACGATCATCTCGTACGCCGAATACCGGCAGTTGCGCCAGCTGAAGAATCAGAACTGGCGCGCGGAGATGCAGGAGCGCATCGCGCGCTACGAGAATCGCATTCGCCGCGGACGGCCGAACGATCCGTGGATCCGCTCGATGCGCGCCGAGGTGAAACGGCTGCAGTTCTATCTCGACCGCGGCATCAATCCGGAAGAGCCGACCGCGCCGCTCGTGGTGCGCTCGTTCGCGAACGTCGCGGGCATTCTGCTGCTGCCGCTGCTGATGGCGGTGCTCGGCAGCGACATCGTGTCCGCCGAAAACGCGGAGGGCACCGACAAGCTCTTGCTCACACGGCCGGTGCGACGATGGAAGATCCTCACGTCGAAGCTGATCACGCTCTGGCTCTTCGCCTCGCTGACGATGTTCTGCGGCGCCCTGCTCGCGTACGTCGTGACGGCTCCGGTGCTGCCGGCCATCGGCTGGGATGCCCCTTCGTTCAACGGGTTTCAGATGACCGGCGAGAGCGTCTCGCTCGAAGGCGTCCGGCAGCTGCCGCTGTGGAAAGACACGCTCATCGCCTACGGCCTCGGGTGGTACGCGCTGCTCACCGTCGCCTCGATCTCGTTGATGCTGTCGGTGATCTTCAAATCGTCCGCGGCCTCGATCGGAACGATGCTCGCCTCGCTGATCGGCGGCACGATCCTCACGCGTCTCAGCCCCGACTGGACCGCGGGGAAGTATCTGTTCGTGAGCGCGCTCCCGCTGGCCGATTACTACACCGGCCAGGTGCCGCCGTACGACGGGATGTCGATGACGTTCTGCATTCTGCTGCTCGGCGCCTGGGCACTCGGTGCGCTGACCATCGCCTACGGCCTCTTCACGAAACGCGACGTCTTCGGCTAATCCGCCGACGCCTCGCGTGCAAACGCGGAGAGAGAAACGTCGCTGCATTTCGGACAAGTCAGATTCATAATCTCGATCAGCACTCAATCAGGAGGTTACGCAATGGCCAAGGGGAACAACGCTCGCAAAAAAGAAACGAAGAAGCCGAAGAAAGATCCGAAGAAGAAGTAACGCGAAAACGGCGCCTCACGACCGGATGCGCCTGGGTCGCACAGCCTGAAAAAGGTTCGTGCCGGCCGGCGCCGGCGGCCGTGCCGCCAGAAACGGCGGGCTTTCTGCCCGCCGTTCTCATTTCTGCTGTTGCGTCATGGCCTGGATGCGCTGCGTCATGGCCGGCACGACGCCGATGCTGCGCGCGTACGTCGTGAGCTGGCCGCGGTGATACATCTCGTGCGAGGCCGCGAACCAGATGCCGGAGACGCGGGACTGCTCGCCGTTCATCATCGGCATCGTCCCCGCCTCGATCGTCGCGGCGTGATCGCGCAGCCGCTGCGCGTTGCTCGCGCCCGTGTTTTTCGCCAGCTCGACGAGCTGCGCTTTCGTGGTGACGTCGCCGAATTGCGCCATCAGCTCCGCCTGCACCTTCGGATCGCGCAGACGCAGGAACTGCGGCGCGCCGGACGTGAGCTCGTTCACGAAGCCGAGCGATGAGCCGAGGATGTGCAGCGCGAGCTCGCGCACCGAGCGCGCTCCTTCGCCGATGCGGTATTCGAATTGTTCGTCCGGAATGTTCTCGAGCTCACTGACCGTGCCGGCGCGAAACATCTCCCACGTACGCACTGCCTCTTCGACGTTGTTCATGGGGCGAACGTTAGCATTGCGCGCGGGCCGGGAGCACGCCGAATTATGATGCGCGCATGAGACGAATCGCCGCCGCGCTGCTCCTCCTGGCTGCCTGTGCGAAGGAAACTCCGGTGACCACCGGAACGGTCGACACGCGTACACCGATCGCCGTTCGCTACGTCGGCACGCCCGAGCTGATCGTGCGCGAACAGGCGAACGACACCGCACCCGTCCTGGCGACCTATCAGAACGGCGAGGCGCTCTCGGTTCTCGCGGAGAAAGGCGAATGGGTCGAAGTGCGCAGCGGTGACGGCTCCGGCTGGGCGAAGGCCGCCGACCTGACCACCGCCGAAGGAAAGACCGCACAGGACGAGAATCCGTCGCCGCGATTCAAGGTGATGCCGATGCCGGTGTCGGCCCCGAGCGCGCGCGGCGAGATCTATCTCGAGGCGGATGTGAATTCCGACGGCGAGGTGATCACCGTGCGCACCATCACGAACACCACCGGTTCCGACGCGCTCGCCTCGCAGAATTCCGCGGCGCTCCGTTCAGCGCGGTTCTACCCGATCGTTCAAAAAGGCGAGCGGAAGCCGTTCAAGTACTACCACAAGGTCACGTACTGATGATTCATCGGATCTGCGTCTTCTGCGGATCGAATACCGGTTCCGATCCCGCATACGCCGACGCCGCCCGCAACCTCGGCACTCTCTTCGCCCGCGAAGGCATCGCCCTCGTGTACGGCGGCGGCAGCGTCGGCCTCATGGGACAGCTCGCCGATGCCGTGCTGCGCGCCGGCGGCGAAGTGATCGGCGTGATCCCGCATGCGCTGTGGGCACGCGAGGTCGGACATCGCGGCCTCACCGACCTCCGCATCGTCGAGACCATGCACGAGCGCAAGGCGATGATGGCCGATCTCGCCGATGCATTCATCGCGCTTCCCGGCGGTCTCGGCACGTTCGAGGAGATTTTCGAGATCTGGACGTGGGCGCAGCTCGGCCTGCACACGAAGCCCCTCGGCTTTCTCGACACCAACGGCTACTACAAGCCGCTGATGCAGTTTCTCGATCGCGCCACGCGGGACAAATTCGTGCGCGACGAACATCGCTCCATCGCCTGCATCGATGAAGACGCCGAGGCACTGCTGAAGAAATTCGACTCCTGGCGCCCGCCGCGCGTGCAGAAGTGGATCACGAGAGACGAGACGTAGCATCCTTCCGGAGTCTCAGCGGCTGTGATGATCGCCACATCGTGACGGCATCGCTCGTCACCGATGCCTGTCGCGCAACGCTCCATCGTGTCCGTGGAGGAACATCCATGAGGCACATCGCTGTCATCGCTCTTCTTCTCATCAGCGTGTTGGGCTGCGTGCAGAAACCGGCGCCGGTCGCGAACGAGAACACGGTCATGGCGCCCGACGAACAGCCGGCCATCGCCGTCGAGTACGTGGCCGTGCCCTCGATGAACGTCTATGCGAAGCCTTCCCTCGATGCTCAGATCACCGGCACGTACGGACTGACCGAGGCGATCTCGGTGCTCGATCGCAAGAACGGCTGGTGCAGGATCCGGACGTTCGACGGCATCGGCTGGGTGCAGCAGAAAGACCTCATGAACGCGCAGACCGCCGATTCGCTCGACACGGCCACGCCGCGTTTCTACGTCGCACCGGCAGCGATCGCGTTCCGCGGGCGCGGCGAGATCGTCTTTCAGGCGAAGGTGAATACCGATGGCGCGGTCGTCGAAGTGAAAACGATGAAGAACACCACCGGCTCGGCCGACGTCGCGCAGAAAAACGCCGACGCGCTCTCCGCCGCGAAGTTCTATCCGATGATCGACAAGGGAGCCCGCAAGACCTTCATCTACGAACACGCGGTGTATTACTGAGCGGGTCGTTGTCGGTTGTCGGGAGTCGGTTGTCGGGAGGCCACCGCCACCACCACGTTTCCAGCGGAGCGGTTCTCCCGACTCCCGACTACTGACTACCGACTACCGACTTCCCGACTACACGCCCGCTTCGTCCCACTTCGTTACGATCTCTTCGATCAGCTTCCCGACTTTGTCGGTGACCTTGCGGTAGTACTCGTCGGCTTTCTTCTGGTCGAATTTCGGGTAGCCCTGGCCGGGCTGATAGAGGCCGATCGATGACGGGAACGGCGACGCGCTCCACGTTCCGGTGACCGGATAGGCGGTGGCCAGCTTGTCGCTGTAGCGTTCGGGATGAACGAGCGTGCGATCGACGGCCTGCACGAACGCGGTCTCGTTCCAGCCGGCGTGGCCGCCGTCTTCACCGAACACTTCCTTCGTCACATCGGAGGCGAACGACCACCAGTTGATCACCAGCGTGCGCACGTGCTTCTCCGCGGAGACTTCGTTGGCGATCGCGGTGAGCACCGCGGTCTGCGGTCCGCCGTGTCCGTTGAGAATGATGATGTTGCGGAAGCCGTTCTTCGCCAGCCCTTCGAGCACCGCTTTCATGTATGGCCGGTATGCGGACTCGGGGATCGTGAACGCGCCGGGATACGCTTCCATCGAGCCGGTGATCCCGTACGGCACGGCCGGCGCGATCATGGCGTTGAGCCGCGGCGCGAGCGTCTTCGCCATCGCCAGCGGTGCGGTGATGTCCGCGCCGTTGTTCGCGACGCCGTGCGGCTCGAGCGTGCCGGTCGGCAGCAGCACCGTCCTGATCTTCGACGGCACCACCTCGCGAAACTCCATCCAGTTGATGCGCTCCATCTCGCGCTCCTGCGCGCCGAGGGAGAGAGCGAATGCGAGAAGAATCAGCAGGCGTTTCATGCGCGCGATAGTAGCGCGCGTCAGGGGCTGACTCTCACTCCCAGTTCCTGCATCACCGGCGCGATCGGCACGACGATCGACAGGCTCTTGTTGTCCGACGAGACGAGCATGCCGATCAACTCGTTGCGCGCGTTCACCACCGGACCTCCGGCATCCCCTGAATCCGGAATGATGGACGTGAGGATCTGTCCATCCTTGCGCAGCTCGATCACCCGGCCGTTCGCGAGCGCGGAGCCGCGGCCGACGAGACGCACCTCTTCCCCGACGCGCACCGACGTCTGCACGCCGCGCAATGCGCCGATGCGCGGAACCTTTGCATCGAGCGTGGTCCCCTTCGCGAGCCGGATCAATGCACCCGATTGATACGCGTCGGAGCCGACGCGCTCGACGATGCCGATGACGTCGCGCACCGTCCCTCCGTCACCGGGACCCGGCTGAAACACGCGCGCTCCTTTCTCCCCGCCGACGACGAACGGCAGCGTGAGCAGATAGCGCGTTCCGGCGGCGTCCTGCACGACGCAGCACGAAGAACCGGTGGCGCCGCCGCCGCCGACGCTCACTCCCGGCGTGACCGGACGGACGCGGCGGCGCACGCCGGGGCCGTTGTTCGCCGGCTCCGGAGGGGCGGCCCACGTCACCGGTCTGGCCGCGGCCGGCGGTTCGTACACGCTCAGATACGGATCGGCGATCTGGCGCGCGTTCTCGAGCTCCTTGATCTTCTTCTGCAGATCGGCGTTCGCCTTCTCCGCCGCCTCACGCGCCTCTTCGGTCTCGCGGATGAGCGCGGTCATCTGATCGACCGACGCCCAGGCGTTCTGCTCCGCGCGCTTGTTCGCTTCCGCGAGCTCTTTCTGATGTCGCGCATCGGCCAGCGCCTGGTCGCGCAGCTCGTTGTTCAGTTTCTTTTCGACGGCCGCTCGCTCGAGCAGCTGGGCGTTGTTCTTCTTCTGAATCATCCAGGCGCCGTACAGCACGACGATGAGCGCAATCGCCAGCGCCGTCGCGAACGTCTGCCCCACGCGCTTCATCCAGCGTGCGCGGCGGATGAGCGAACGACTGGCGTCGACGAGTTGCAGCAGCGCGTCGCTGATCACCAGATCCTTCGCGGCATCGCTCCTCAACCAGTGCTCCGCTTCCTTCAACTGCTCTTCGTCGAGGAACCCGCTCTCCCGTCCGAAACGCGCCCACTCGTCGGCGAGCGATTCGAAGCGCTGCAACTCGAGCATCTCCGCTTTCTTGTGCTCGACCCACGACACCAGCAGCGGCCAGTTGCGAATGAGCGCCTCGTGCGCGACCTCGACCTGCTGCTCGCCGGTGATGCGGACGAGCCGGTTCTCGGCGAGCCGCTCCACGACGCGCTTCACGCGCTCCGGGTCATCGCCGATCTGCAGGAGATCGCTCAGCAGCGCGCGGCTGCTCGTCACTTCCGCGCCCGCGGCCGGACGAACCATGCGCAGCACGATGCGGCGCATCGTGTCGCGATCCTGTTGAATGAAGCTCTCGTACAACGCGGTGGCGGCGTTCGCCAGTGCCGCCCGTCCGCCGCCGAGCTTGCGATACGCGGCCAGCGTGATGCGGTTGTGCTCGCGCGTCTGCCACAACTTCCAGAGCGTGAACTGCAGCAGCGGCAACGCCGCCGGCTCGCCGAGAACGTCGCGCACGAGCGCGTCGACCACGCCGGATTCGAACTTCAGTCCGATCAGCTTGGCCGGCTCCTCGATGGCCTCGCGCAACTCCGCCGCGGTGAGCGGCGTGGCGCGCAGATCGCCCGCTTCGAACAGCGTCTGCAGCTCGCCGGTCGTGGCCAGGCGCGAGTCGTAGTCGCTGCGCATGGTCACGATCAGCACATGCCCGTCGCGCGAATACGAGAGCAGCTCGTCGACGAAGGCCTGGCGTGAGGAGAGATCGTCGGTGAGCGTGAACAGCTCTTCGAACTGATCGATGGTGATGACGGTGGTCTGGCTTTTCTGCGGCTTCGCGCCGCCGTACGCGGCGGCGAGATTCTTCATCGGCTCGCTGCCCGGAACCATCGACGGCAGATAGCGCCACTGCGCGCTGCCTTCGATGGCGTTGGCCTTCAACGCCGGCAGCACACCGCCGAGCACGATCGACGATTTGCCACTGCCGGACGGCCCGAGGACGGCGAGAAAGCGGTGCTGGCGCAGCTTGTCGAGTGCGACGTGCACCGCCTGCCTGCGACCATAGAAGCGGCTGCTGTCCGACTCGTGAAACGAATTGAGACCGACGTACGGACAGAGCGCATCATCGAGCGTCGGCGCGAGCGCGGGATCGAAATCGACGAGCGTCGGATCGTCCGCCACTTCGATCGACGCGCGATAGAGCGTCGTCACCCAATAGTCGATCAGTCCCTGTGCGGCGTCGCGCTGTTCCTCGACGTCGAGCAGCGCGCCGGTGCGCTGCGCCCGCTTCACGAAGTCGCGCACCTCGGGCTCGATGTCGCCGACGGTCGCGCCCTGCCGCTGCCGCGTCAGCAGCGACGTGTGCGTCGCGCGCAGATCGAAGATCGTCGGGAAGAAATCCTGCGGCTGCGAAATCGGAACGAGAGTGCTCATGAGGGGCCTGCTATGCCAATGCTTGCTATGCCAATGCTTGAACGATCGCGGCGAGTGGGTCTCCCGCTTTGCGGAGCTCCACGCACTGCTGATTGAGGTTCGAGTCGACGGCGAAGAAGCGCGTCACCGCACGTTGCCGGTAGCGGCGGAAGTGCCGGGCCATCTTGTTCGCATCGTTCTCGGCGATGGCCTGATCGAGCGAGTCCGCCTCCTTGCCGAGGCTCTTCGCCCATTCCGCGGTGGCCGCGGTGAGCAGCGCCACCTGCTTCTTCAGCTCCGGCCAGGCGTCGATCAGCTCGAAGCTGTCGGCTTCGAGATTCGTGTCGACGCGGCGCATGGCCACATCGACGTCCTGCCATGCGGCGTGACTGCGCACCAGCTCTTCGAGCGTGTCGTCGAGACACTCCATCTCGTCGAGCGCGTGTTCGAGCTTGGTCAGCTTCGCCGCATCGAGATTCGCCTCTTTCGCTTTGCGGCAGACCAGCGCGACCGCGTCGATCACCGCATCGAGCTCGAGCTCCGATGCCGCATCGGAGAGACGGGCATCGATGCGCGGCGGCTCGGAGGCGAGCACGCGGTCGAGCAGCGCGGCCGCACGTTTCACCACCGCGCCGTCGCGCGCCTCGATCCCCTGCCCCAGCGACTGCAGGGCGCGGTCGAGCGTGGCGATCCACGTCAGCTTGAAGTTGTCGAAGACGTCCGAGTTGTTCAGCTGCTTCAGGCGGTCGATCGACTGCTGCAGCGTGTCGGAGTACTGCAGCATCGCGTCGACGGCGAGATCGTCATCAGCGAGGCGCGGCAGATCGCGCACGATCGGATCGTGGCAGTGCAGCTGGATGTGGTGCAGTTGATCGTGCACTTCCTTGAAGCTCGCCAGACGATCGATGCGTCCGGAAATGCTTTCGAAGCGGAAGCGGAACTCGAGCAGCGCGTCGCGCGCCGGCCCGCTGGCGATGAGATCGGCGACGGTGCGCAGACCTTCGTTCACGACGTCGATCTTCACCGCCGCATCGGACGCCGCGGGCGTGCGTTTCAAGGCCCGGATGAGCCGCTCCATCTGCTGGGCGATGCGCGTGTCGTCGAGGAAATCGAGGTACGAGCGGATGGAAAGCCACTTCGGCGGCTCGCACTTCTGCCGCAGGATCGGGATGAGCTTCCCCTTCGAGCCGGTGGGATCGGTCTGCACCGAGAGCAGCCCTTCGAAGCGCGTCCATTCGCTCTGCACCCACGCGTCGGTGAGCACGACCACCGTTCGCTGCGCGTTCTCGACGGCGCTGGTCATGTTCTCGATCGACGTTGCGCCTCCGGCAAAGTCGTCGGAGTCGATGAGCACATCGATGCCGTGCGCCGTGAGCGTCCGCACCAGCACGCCGTCTACCCACTCCTTGTCTTTGTGGCTGTAGCTGATGAAGACGTCGTGCATCTCCGGGAACCCTCGTTGTGTAGTGAAGGAAGTATGCGCGTCGTTACAAACGGAGGGAAGGGGCGCAGGATCGAGGGAGGTCGCGACGAGGCGCGGAAACGTGCGCGGCTTACGGCACGCGACACGCGTCCGATCTATGGCGCGTAGCGGCGCGTCGGAATGCCTTCGCTGCGCGAGATGCTCAGGCCGGCGAACGTCCGAATCAGCTTTCGCCCTTCGGCGTCGCCCGATTCATACGCGCGGCAGAGCATGTCGATCTTGGCGGGCTCTTCGTCGCACGACACGGTGAAGCCGTTGCGCGGCTGCGTGCGATCGCTGGTCTTCGTCTTTGTCCAGCCGCGCGGGCCGAGCTCGCATCGAAGCAGCTCCTCGCTCTTGCCGGTCTGAAACGACTGCGCGGCGATGGCGGGGATGCCCATCGCGTTCGCTTTCTGTTCGTCGAGCGCGCGCGTCACCGCGGCCTCGATGATCTCGCGAATCGTCGCGTCGGCGACCTCGTCCCTGGAGATGATGGCCAGGCCGGTGTGATGCAGCGTTTTCTCGAGCAGCGTCCGCGCGGCCTTCGCCACTTCCGTGCGCCGCACCTCGCAGCGCATCGTCACGCGGCGTCCCTGCCACTGGAACTGCAGCGTGCAGAGCTCGCCCATTTTCGGAAGCGGATCCTGATGCGCGACGCGCAGGCCGCTGAGGGAGAGATCGACCACGTACACGATCACCGTCCCGACCGTGCCACGGATGCGCTCGACAGGTGTCACGCGGCCGTACTGCCGCCGTTCCAGATTCATGAGGGAGCTGCTCGCGCTCAAGACCTTCTCACCGACCCGGGCGAATTGTCGCATGGAAAAGTCGGTTTTCCGGCGAAGCGGCGTGAGTTGTGCGTGAAGCGGAATAGGAATTCGTAACGCACGAAACCGCTTAACGGCCGCGAATGCAGCAATTTCGATACGACATCCGCAACGTTGCCATCATCGCCCACGTCGACCACGGAAAGACTACGCTCGTCGATGCGCTCCTCAAACAGGCCGGCGCCATCCGCGCGCACCAGCAGGTCGACGAGCGCGTCATGGATTCGAACGATCTCGAAAAAGAACGCGGGATCACGATTCTGGCGAAGAACACGTCGATCCGTTACTTCGTCGATCAGCCGGACGCCCTCGGCCATCCGGTTCATCACGAGACGACGCACACGGCGAGCGGCCACGACCTCCCCGCGGAATTCGTTCACCCCACCGAGGTGAAGATCAACATCGTCGACACCCCGGGCCACGCCGATTTCGGTGGTGAAGTCGAGCGCGTCCTCTCGATGGTCGACGGCGTCATCCTCCTCGTCGATGCCGCCGAAGGCCCGATGCCGCAGACGCGTTTCGTGTTGCGCAAAGCCCTCGGACTCGGCCTGCTGCCGATCGTCGTCATCAACAAGATCGATCGCAGCGACGCGCGCGCAAACGAAGTCGTCAACGAAGTGTTCGACCTCATGGTCGAGCTCGGAGCCACCGACGAACAGCTCGACTTCCCGATCCTCTATGCGATCGGCCGTCAGGGCATCGTCCGCCACGAGCTCACCGACACCACCGAAGACTGCCGTCCGCTGTTCGACGCGATCCTCAAGCGCATCCCGCCGCCTCCCGGCTACGCGGACGCGCCGCTGCAGCTGCTCGTCAGCGCCATCGACTACAACGACTACGTCGGCCGTCTCGGCGTCGGCCGCATCCAGCGCGGCCGCATTCGCCAGAACTCCGACGTCATCCTCATTCTCCGCGACGGCACGCACAAGAAAGGCCGCGTCACCAAGCTGCAGGCCTTCGAAGGGCTGACGCGCAAGGACGTGGACGAAGCGTCGGCGGGTGAGATCGTCACCGTGGCCGGCTTCGCCGACGTCGAGATCGGCGAGACCTTCACCGCTGCTGATGCGCCGGAACGCCTCGAGCCGATCGCCATCGACGAGCCGACCGTCTCGATGTTCTGGATGGTCAACGACTCGCCGTTCGCCGGCACCGAAGGCAAATACGTCACCTCGCGCAACATCAAAGACCGCCTCGACCGCGAACTGCGCAAAGACGTCGCGCTGCGCGTGCGCGAGACCGGTCAGGCCGACCGCTTCGAAGTGGCCGGCCGCGGCGAGCTGCACCTCTCGATCCTCGCGGAGAACATGCGTCGCGAAGGCTACGAGTTCGCGCTCTCGCGCCCGCAGGTCATCCTCAAGGAGATCGACGGCAAGACGATGGAGCCGTATGAAGCACTCGTCGTCGACGTCGAAGAAGCGCACGTCGGCCCGATCATGGAAAAGCTGCAGCAGCGCCGCGCCGAGATGACCGACATGGTCAACCCCGGCACCGGCCGCGTGCGCATCGAGTTCAAGATCCCCACCCGCGGCCTCTTCGGCATCCGCACCGAATTCCTCAGTGAAACGCGCGGTACCGGACTCCTGTACCACACGTTTCTGCAGTACGGTCCGTACCGCGGCGAGCTGACCTCGCGCAACCGCGGCGCGCTCGTGGCGAAGGAAGCGGGCGATACGACCGCCTACGCGATCGAGCCGCTGCAGGAACGCTCCACGCTCTTCCTCGGGCCAGGCAACAAGGTCTACGGCGGCCAGGTCGTCGGCGAAAACTCGCGCGACAACGACATGGTCGTGCAGGTCTGCCGCGCCAAGCACCTCACCAACATGCGCGCCTCCGGCTCCGACATCGCCGTGAAGCTCACCCCCCCACGCCTCATGACCCTCGAACAATGCCTCGACTGGATCGAAGACGACGAGCTCGTGGAAGTCACCCCCGAGTCGATCCGCATCCGCAAACAGATCCTCGACCACTCCCAACGCGAAGTGGCCGCGAAAAAGGCGAAGAAGGCCGAAGCGGCGGGGTGAGTGGTGGGTGGGTTGAATTGAAAATTGAAAATTGAAAATTGAAATCACTCGTCGCCAGCGTGACTCGTCGCGCTGGCGATTTTGCTTTTGAGGGACAACGCGTCACTCGTGCATCCGCCCGCGTGTCATCCCGAGCGGAGCGCGTAGCGCGGAGTCGAAGGGACCCCCTTCCCGACAACGCGGTACTCGTGCTTTCGCAGGGGATCCCTCCACTCGCTCCGCTCGGTCGGGATGACACATGCGCGCCCACGTGTCATCCCGAGCGGAGCGCGCAGCGCGGAGTCGAGGGACCCCCTTCCGACAACGCGGTACTCGTGCATTCGCGGGGGATCCCTCCACTCGCTCCGCTCGGTCGGGATGACACAGGCGCCCCGCGTGTCATCCCGAGCGGAGCGCGTAGCGCGGAGTCAGGGACCCCCTTCCGACAACGCGTCACTCGTGCTTCCGCGGGGGATCCCTCCACTCGCTCCGCTCGGTCGGGATGACACAGGCGCGCTTCCGACAACGCGTCACTCGTGCATCCGCCCGCGTGTCATCCCGAGCGGAGCGCGCAGCGCGGAGTCGAAGGGATCCCCTTCCGACAACGCGGTACTCGTGCATCAGCAGGGGATCCCTCCACTCGCTGCGCTCGGTCGGGATGACACATGCGCGCTCGCGTGTCATCCCGAGCGGAGCGCGTAGCGCGGAGTCGAAGGGCATCGCGCTGGCGAAACCTGATTTCAATTTTCAATTTTCAATTTCCCGCCGCCTCAATCCTCAATCCCCAATCCCCCTCCCAACCTCCATCATCCAGACATCCGAGTCACTCGAGCGGTCCGAGAAGACCATCGTCTTGCCGTCGGCGGAGAGGGTCATGCCGCTGATGGGGAGGGTGGTGCTCACCTCGCGAATGGCGTTGGTGTTGATGTCGATGATGCGTAGTTTGCCGGCGTCGCTGTAGAGGATCTCGTGGCCGGTGGGGAGCCAGATCGGGCGGCCGCCGCTGGGGGTGATCGGGCGGTAGGTGCGGTCGGCGAGGAAATAGAGCACGATGCCGGGACGGCCGCGCAGCTCGCCGGCCAGCATCGTTCCATCGGGGGACCACGAATTGAACGCGGGGCGCGAGCCCTGATGGGTCGCCGGCAGCTGCTGCATCTCCGCCCCCGGCTGCTGCATGTCGAGAATGTACGTGTGCTCGTCGTTGTAGAACGCGAGCCTGCGCCCGTCGCGCGAGACCGTGGGATACCAGACGCTGCGGCCGGTCGTGTGGGTCATGCGCGTCAGCCCGCTGCCGTCGGCGTTGATGCGCCAGATCTCGTAGCGCTGTTCGTCGCGCTGCGAATAGAAGTAAAGCTGTTGACCATCGGGCGACCACGACACGCCGCGGTCGCGCGCCTCGTCGTTCGTCAGCTGCCGGATCTCTCCGGTGGCCACCTCCACGACGAACAGGTCCTCCTGCCCGCCGCGATTGGTCATGGCCACGAAACGGCCGTCCGGCGAAACCGCGGAACTGAAGATCAGAAACGTTCCGTCGAGCACCGGTCGCGGCGGCGCGGCCAGCGTCCCGGTGGCCGGATCGAACGTGGCGATGCGCAGCGTGTCTTTCTGCTGCAGTGCGGAGTAGAGCATGCGCGCGCCGTTGCGGGCGGTGCTGAAATGCGCCGGGAACGGAGACGGCAGCGTCACCGCCTCGGCCGAGCCGCGCGTCTTGCCGCTCTCCTCGTCGATGCGCACGCGCCACAGATTGAGCGCGCCGCCGCGATCGCTGCCAAAGTAAAGATATTGACCGTCGGGCGACCAGCTCGGATTCCAGTCGACGAACGTGTCCTCGGTGACGCGGACGATGCTCTTCTCCGGCTCCTTCGCCGACGGATCGATGGTCCAGAGATCGCGCTGCGCCGACTCCCCGGCCATCCCCCAGTAGGCGATGCGCTGACCGTGCGGCGACCAGCTCGGCTGCACGCCGTCCTGCTGCAGCAGCAACTGCCGCTGCCCGCTCTCGACGTTCACGATCCAGAGCTCGCTGCGCTGCCCGCGCGAGGTCGGCGTGAAGGTGATGCTCTCGGTGCCGCAGACCAGGCGTTTCGAATCCGGTCCCCACGACGGGTTGAAGCACGAGCTGGTGATGCGCCGCGCCGCCTCGCCGGTGGCGCCCATCACGAAGATGCCGCCGCCGTCGCACTCCGAGCGGTACGCGATCATCGAGCCGTCGGGCGAGAACGCCGGCTGCGCGTCTTCCTTCTCGCAGCGCTTCGTCAGATTGATGGCATTGCGGCCGTTGATGCGCTGCAGAAAGATGTCGCCCGCCGAGACGAAGACGAAGCTCTCCCCGTCCGGCGAGATCGACGGCGAGAGCTCGAGCCCCGCCTGATGCGTGAGCTGCGTGAAGCGATACGACGGACGCTGCACCGCCTCGACTCGCGAGCGGAGAAACCAGCCGCCGAAGAACGCCAGCGCCGCGAGCAGAATGCCGCCCGCACCGAGGAGAAACGTGCGCTGCGGGATGCGCGGCGTCTCGACGGTCGGCATCGTGCCGGAGCCGCTCGAGAGCATGTCCAGATGAAACGCGAGATCGCGCGCAGACTGGAAGCGCTGCTCCGGACTCTTCTCCATGCAATGCCGGATGACCCGCTCCAGGCCCGGCGTCACGTTTGGATTCTTCGTCGAGAGCTCCGGCGGATCCTCGCGCAGGATCGCCGACATCGTGTCGGCCGGCGAGTCGCCGCGAAACGGATGTTCGCCCGCCACCATCTCGTACATCAGCGTGCCGAACGAGAAGATGTCGCTCCGCCCGTCGACGTGCTGCCCGCGCACCTGCTCGGGCGACATGTAGCCGACCGTGCCGATCACCGTGCCGGGCGAGGTGTCCTGCTCCATCGTGTCTTCGTCGGAGAGCGTGAACTCGTCGGCCGCGCTGCGCAGCTTCGCCACGCCGAAGTCGAGGATCTTCACCCGGCCGTCTTTGGTGACGAAGAGATTCTCCGGCTTGAGATCGCGATGCACGATGCCGCGCTCGTGCGCGGCCGCGAGCCCGTTCGCGATCTGAATGCCGTAGTCGATGGCCTTGCGCAGCGACAGCCGCACGGCCGTGCCGTTCTCGCGCAGGTGCGCGCGCAGCGTCTGCCCTTCGAGCAGCTCCGTGACGATGTACGGCCGTCCATCATCGGTGCCGACATCGAAGATCGTCAGCAGATTCGGATGATTGAGCGCTCCCGCCGCACGCGCCTCCTGCTCGAAGCGATGCATGCGGTCGGCGAATTTGGCCAGCGTCGGCGGCAGGATCTTGATCGCCACGTCGCGCCGGATCCGGGAGTCATGAGCCTTGAAAACCTCGCTCATCCCTCCCGCGCCGACGCGCGAAACGATCTCATACGGCCCCAGCCGCGTACCGGCCTCGAGTGACACGGACCGTATTGTACGGGGGTTGTTCGGCCGGCAGTGCCGGGGGATGGATGCGGAGCGCCGACAGGTTTCGCGAGCGTCACATCCGCCGTTCGACCATCAGTTCGCAGCCGGGACGCACGCGCGAAACGTCTCGTCGAATCGCATCCCATCACTCATCCGCAGCGCCGGCCAGCCGGCTCTCAACGCCGAATCACCACGATCTCCGCGGTGTCGTACTCCTCGTCCAGCAGAACCTTCGTGTCTCTGCGCAGAAGCTGCTGGCGAAGGTACGTGTGCAGAACGCTTTTGGTGCGGAGCTCGCGCAGTTGCGAGGGAGACGCGGGACTCGCGCTGTCGAAGACGGAGTGTTCGCGGATCTCCTCTTCCAATCGCTCGACCTGTCGCCGCAACCAGTCCGTGGTGCTCATACGCTCTGCATATTCGGTTCACTCCGCGCGAGGTTGCGTGAGGCGAGTCACGCCTTCACAAGTTGTTCACCGGCGCGATCGTTCGCGCGCCGCCATGCAAGAATGCCGGTCTCTCGATGCGTATCGCTCTCTTCCTCGTCATCGCGCTCCTGCTCTTCCTTCCCTTCAACTGGCTCGCGTATCGCCAGCTCGTGCGCATTCATCCGCGACGCAGGCGCTGGATTCTCCCCGCCCTCGTCCTCGGCAATCTGATGTGGCCGTTCTTTCCGCTGCTGCGCTCGTTCACCGACTTCGCGCGCATCACCCGCGCGATCTTCGGCCCGCTCTGGTTCGGCTGGACGGTGCTCACGCTGCTCTACTCGCTGCTGCTGTTCGTCGTGCTGCTGGCGTGGATTCCGTTCCACCGCCGCATGACATTCGCGCGGTTCGCACGCTGGCCGTCGCGAGTCTTTCTCGTCACCGGCGCGATCGCATGCGTCATCGGCTACTACCAGGCCATCGTGCCGCTGCGCGTCGAACGCGTGCCGATCCGCATCGCGAATCTCCCCGCCGCGGCAGACGGTATGAAGATCGCGCTCCTCGGCGATCTGCACGTCGGTCTCTTCACGCGCCCGTCGCGCCTGCAGACGATCTTCGCCACGACCGCGCGCTTGCATCCCGACGTCGTGCTCCTCGCCGGCGACATGATCGATGACGATCCGCACTTCGTGCCGAAGCTGCTGGCCGGCACGAGCGCGCTTCCGCCCTCGACCCCGGTCTACGGCGTGCTCGGCAATCACGAGATGTACGGCGACCCGCTGCTGGCGATCGAACGTCTGGAGGGGAGCCGCATTCGACTGCTGATGAATGAAGGCACCGCGATGCGCGGCATCTGGATCGCCGGCGTTTCCGATCCCGCCGCCCGCGACGCCGCGCAACAGCAACCGCGGCTCCTGCCGAATCTCACCCGCGCACTCCACGGCCGGCCCGCGGCGATGCTGCCGATCGTGGTCGCGCATCAGCCGAAGATTCTCGACGATGCACTGCGGGAGCACGTTCCGCTCGTGCTCACCGCGCACACGCACGGCGGCCAGTTCGGCATCCGCCCCCTCGGCTGGTCGCTCGCCGGCGTGTTCCTCCGCTATCACATGGGACTCTATGCAATTGGCGGGACGCAGCTCTACATCAACACCGGCACCGGTTACTGGCTCTTTCCGTTCCGCCTCGGCATGACCCCCGAGATCACGCTGATCGAGTTGCAGCGCTGACGATGGCCCGCAGCACCGCGCCGCATTTCTCTTCGATCTTCAGCGTCGCCAGCTCGTCGCCGCGCGTCGGTCCGATGTTCACGATGGCGATCGGCAGCTGCCGTTCCGCGGCGCGCTTCACGAAGCGATAGCCCGACCAGACCGTCAGCGACGAACCGACCACCAGCATCGCGTCTGCTTCGCCGACGCGCATCATCGAATACGTCACCTTCTCCGCCGGCACCGATTCGCCGAAGAACACCACCGCCGGCTTCAGCACGCCGCCGCAGCGAATGCACTCCGGCACCTGAAATCCGCCAACGACGTCGTTCGCGACTTCCGCATCGCCATCGGGAGCGAAGTCCGCCTCGTCGGCCTGCAGCCGGTCCCACTCCGCCGCGGCCAGCCATTCGGCGTTGAGCTCGGCGAGCCGCTCCTGCATCTCCGCGCGCGGAAACTCGCCGCGGCAGTCGAGACAGACCACCAGCCGGTTGCGGCCATGCAGCTGCACGACGGCGCGGCTGCCTGCTTCCTGATGCAGGTCATCGACGTTCTGCGTGATCAGCTGATGCACGCGCCCGTCTGCCTCGAGCTGCGCCAGCGCGCGATGCGCATCGTTCGGCCGCGCGCGTTCGAAGCGCGGCCAGCCGCGATACGAGCGCGCCCAGTAGAACCGCCGCACTTCCGCGCTTTTCACGAACGACGAGAAGTAGATCGGCTTGTGTTTCGTCCACGCACCGCCGGGGCTGCGGTAATCGGGAATGCCCGACTCCGTGCTGCAGCCCGCGCCGGTGAGCACGACCAGACGCCGGGCCGCGCTCAGGAACTCGACGAGACTATTTCGCAAACGCCCCCTCGATCTTCGGTCCACTCGCGATGTCCACCAATGCGTGAATCAACACGCGTGCACCACGATGCAAATCGGCGATCGAGATCTTCTCATCGACGTCGTGTCCCGGATACGGCTTGCCGGGAAACCACATCCCGAACGCGATCGCATTCGGCAGTCTCTTCGCGTACGTGCCTCCGCCCGAGATGGCCGGCTTCGCCTTCTCGCCCGTGGCATGCTCGTACACGCGCATGAGCCGCTTCACGATCTTCGCGTTCGGATCGAAGATCAGCGGCTCGTCGGAGAAGTACGAGTTCTTCTGATCGACCGTCAGCGCCGAACCCTGCTTCTCGTTGAACGTCGCGACGAACTCCTCGAGGTACTTCTTCGACTCCGCTCCGTTGCGCGGCGGCGTGCGGCGCAGATTGATGTAGAGCGTCACCTGCTTCGGATCGTTTTCGACGAGCTTTACCGTGGCGACGTTGACGTCGTAGCGGCCCCAGACCGGATCGTTCGATGTGATGCCGAGGCCGGTGCCGTGGATGTCTTTGCCGGCGATGCGCGCGAAGGTGAGCAGATCGTCGACGCCGCCGCTCGGCAGTTTTCCTTCGAGCGCGATGGCGAGCGCGACGAGGGCGTTGCGTCCGCCGCGAATGTTCACGCCGGCGTGCGCCGATTTGCCGTACGCAACGATGCGGAAGGTGACTCCGTACGACTCGAACGCGAGCCTCGTTCCTTCCGGCAGTTTCTTCTTCGCCGCTTCGAGCTCGGCGACGAGAGGATCCCAGTTCACGCTCTCGCCGTTCCACGCGAGCTCCACCTCGGCGCGGTCCGGCACGATGCTCGGCGAGAGGCCGGCGCTGATCGACGACACGCGATACGGTTTCACGACGCCGGGACGTTCCGCGATCGGCGTCGTCAGCCCGAGACCGTCCCATGCTTTCTCCCCGACCACGACCGGGAACTCGGAATCGAGCACGAGCGAATAGTCGGGCGGCGCATGCGTCGTGAGGTACTCCCCCATCTCCGTCGCCGACGATTCTTCTTCACTGCCGACGAGGAGGCGGATCGTGTGCGTGCGCGGCAGCCCGCTTTCTTTCAGCGCCTTCATCGCCAGCAGCGTCTGGATCAGCGGACCTTTGTCGTCCGCCGCGCCGCGGCCGAGCACGTAACCATCCGCGACGCGGCCGTCGAATGGATCGAAGGTCCACCCTTCGGGATCGGCGAGTTGCACGTCGCCGTGAATGACCAGCCCGAGGATCGGCGCGTTTTCGGGACCCGGCAGTTCGATCTCCGTGATCTTCCCGCTGTCACGCGACACGAAGCCCATCTCTTTCGCGACGTTCATCAGCCACTGCTTCTGCGCGGCGTGCGCGTCGGGATCGTTGACGTGCGTGCGAAAGCCGATCACCTCGGTGAGCATCGGCACGAGCCTGGGCGCTTCCTGTTTTTCGTAATGGTCGAGAGCCGGCTGCGCCGAGATCGTCGCGGCCAGCAGGAGAGATCCGATGAGCATGAGTTAGAACAACCTCCGTCCTTCGAGTGCGAGCAACCACTGCTTTCGTTCGATTCCGCCACCATAGCCCGTGAGCGAGCCGTTCGCGCCGATGACGCGATGACACGGCACGATCACCGGGATCGGATTCGCGCCGTTCGCCGCGCCGACCGCACGAATCGCCGCCGGCCGCCCGATGCGATGCGCGAGCTCCATGTACGAGATCGTGTCGCCGTAGCCGATGTTCTGCAATTCCGTCCAGACCGCGATCTGAAACGGCGTCCCCTTCAACGCGAGCGGGAGATCGAACGTCCGCCGATGACCGGAAAAGTATTCGTGGAGCTGGCGGGCGACCGGCTGGCAGTTGGCGGCCGGCAGCTGGCGGAGGTCGTCCGATCGCGTGAAACGCAATTCGGTGAGCCGCCCTTCTGCATCGACGGCGATCGTCAACGGTCCGATCGGCGAATCAATCGTCATGCTCGTTCAAACACCTCGCTCGCGAGTCGCGTTCGTCATTCCGGCCGGCACAACCATTTACAATAGCCCCACTTCAGCACCGTCTCGGGAGACACCATGAAAACCTTCTTCAGGGTCGTGGGCATTGCAGTGCTCGCGATCGTGGCCCTTGCTGCGATCGGAGTTTCGTACCTCTCGCTGCGCAAACCGGCGCAGCGTCCGGCCTCGGCCGAAAAAATCGAAGCAACACCGGAGCGCGTCGCGCGCGGCCGGTACCTCGTCTCGCACGTCACGCTCTGCGTCGATTGCCATTCCGAGCGGACGCTCGCCTACGGACTGCCGGTGAAACCGGGACGCGAAGGCGTCGGCGGATTCGTCTGGGATCCGAAGAGCAAGTTCCCCGGCACGCTCGCGGCCGCGAACCTCACGCCGGATCCCGACACCGGGCTCGGCAAATGGAGCGACGGCGAGATCCTGCGCGCCATCCGCGAAGGCGTCGACCGCGAAGGCAACGCACTCTTCCCGATCATGCCTTACGGTCACTACCGCGCCATGTCCGACGACGACGCGAAAGCGGTGGTCGCCTATCTCCGCACGCTCCGGCCGCAGCGTTACGAGAAACCGAAGAAGAGCCTCGACGTGCCGCTGAACTTCGTCGAAAAATTCATCCCGCAGCCGCTCAGCGCGCCGGTCCCGCCGGTCGATCCGAGCGATCACCTCGCCTACGGCAAATACCTCACCACCATCGCCGCCTGCGGCGAATGCCACACACCGAAAGACGACAAAGGAAACGCCCTTCCGGGAATGGAGTTCGCCGGCGGCTTCGAGATGCACACGCCGTACTTCCGCGTCGTCACCGCGAACATCACCCCGCATCCCGCGACCTACATCGGCCGCGCCTCCCGCGAGGAGTTCATCGCCCGCTTCAAGTCATTCGAGCAGATGAACGCCAGCAACGCCCCGCCAGCCGAGCCCGGAAAAAACACGCTCATGCCCTGGCTCTCCTACGCCGGCATGTCCCCCGACGACCTCGGCGCCATCTACGATTACCTGAAAACCATCAAGCCGATCGAACACCAGGTGAATTCATTTCCGGATGCGATGAGGCGGTAGTCGGTAGTCCGGAGTCGGGTGTCGGGAGCACGGCCACCCGAAAACTCGTGGGCGGGTGGTGGCCTCCCGACTCCCGACTCCCGACAACCGACAACCGACTCCCGAACTCTCCGTCCCTCCAAACCGATTCTTCATCCCAAATCGCAAAACCCTGAGGCGACGCAGGCCGTAAATAGGCCACATGTCACTCACATTACGCATTGAAGGTCTGTCCAAAACCTACTCCAACGGCGTCCAGGCATTACAGAACGTAAACCTCACGATCCCGACCGGCATGTTCGGTCTGCTCGGGCCGAACGGCGCGGGGAAGTCGACTCTGATGCGAACGATCGCCACGCTGCAGGAAGCGGATGGCGGCTCGATCCTGCTGGGCGACATCGATGTTCTGCACGACAAAGACGCCGTCCGCCGCGTGCTCGGATATCTGCCGCAGGAGTTCGGCGTCTATCCGCGCATCTCCGCCGAGTCGCTGCTCGATCACTTCGCGATCCTGAAAGGGATTCACCAGCGCGGTGAGCGGCGCGACATCGTCAACGCCCTCCTCCGTCGCGTGAATCTCCACGGCGCGCGCAAGCAGGCTCTCGGCACGTTCTCCGGCGGCATGCGCCAGCGCTTCGGCATCGCGCAGGCGCTCCTCGGCAATCCGCGACTGATCATCGTCGACGAGCCGACGGCCGGCCTCGATCCGGAAGAGCGGGTCCGCTTCCACAACCTCCTCGCCGAGATCGGAGAGAACGTCATCGTCATCCTCTCGACGCACATCGTCGAAGACGTGAGTGATCTCTGCAGCCGCATGGCCATCATCTCTCATGGCCAGGTGCTGGCCGAGTGCGATCCGGCCGAGGCGCTGCGCGATGTCGATGGGAAAATCTGGCGCCGCACGATCGGCAAGGGCGAGCTGACCGCGATCCAGAGCGAGCACGCCGTGATCTCGACCAGGCTCGTGGCCGGCAAGACCGTCGTGCATGTCTTCAGCGACACGCAGCCCGCCGGCTTCTCGCCGGTCAACGCCAGCCTCGAAGACGTCTACTTCTCGACCATCCGCAAGTCCGGAGCGAAGGCGGCCTGATGCTCAGCGCCATCGCCAGATTCGAGCTCAAGTACCACCTGCGGGCTCCGCTCTTCTACATCCTCACGCTCGTCTTCTTCCTGCTCACGTTTGCGGCGGTGACCACCGACGGCGTGCAGCTTGGCGGCGCGGTCGGCAACGTCAATCGCAACTCGCCGTACGTGATCATGCAGTTCCTGCTGGTGATGACGATCTTCGGCGTTCTCACCACCACCGCGTTCGTCGCCAACGCCGTCCATCGCGATTTCGAGATGGGCACCGACTCGCTGTTCTTCAGCGCGCCGATCCGGAAATTCGACTATCTGATCGGGCGCTTCCTCGGCTCTTTCAGCGTGGCCGTGCTGGTCTACTTCGGCGTGGTCGGCGCGATCATGCTCGGCAGCATCATGCCGTGGATCGAGAAGGAACGCCTCGGCGCCTTCGACCTCTGGCCCTACGCCTACACGATGCTGGTCATGGTCATCCCGAACCTGCTGCTGGCCGGCGCGATCTTCTTCGCCGTCGCCGCGATCACGCGCAGCCTCATGGCCACCTACTCGTCCGCGGTCGCGTTCATCGTCGCCGCCGCCGTGTCGAACAACATCCTCGAATCGGCGCTCGACAACGAGACCATCGTGAGCCTCGCCGATCCGTTCGGCTTCGGCGCGTTCGGCGTCGCCACGCGCTACTGGACCGTCTTCCAGAAAAACACGCAGGTCCTCCCGCTGGAAGGCGTGTTCCTCTGGAACCGCATCCTCTGGACCGTCATCTCGCTGGCCTGTCTCGCACTCGCGCTGAAGCTCTTCCACTTCCGCATCGGCGTGCAGAACGCGAAACGGAAACGGGTCGAGGCGAGCGACGAGGTCGTCTCGCGCATCCCGCTCGCGCTGCCGAAAGTCTCGCAGACGTTCGGCGGCGGCGCGGCATGGAAGCAGTTCTTCGCCAGCGTCAGCCTGCAGGCCAGCACGATCTTCAAGAGCATCCCCTTCGCGATCATGCTGCTCCTCGGCGTCCTGAACATCTGGGGCAACTCGGTCGGGCAGGAAAACCGCTTCGGCACCAGCGTCTATCCGACCACCGGGCTGATGGTCGAGACGATCTTCGGCGCGTTCGCGATCTTCGCCCTGCTCATCGCCGCGTTCTACGCGGGCGACATCGTCTGGCGCGAGCGCAATCTCAAGCTGCACGAAGTCAGCGATGCGATGCCGATTCCGACGTGGGCGCAGTGGGGCGCGAAACTGACGGCGCTCGTCGGCGTGCTCATCACCACGCTCGCCGCCGGCATCGCCACCGGCATGATCCTGCAGCTCGCGAAGGGCTACACGAAGCTCGAGCCGATGGTCTACGTGAAAGGCATCTTCCTCGAGCTCGGCGTCTTCGTGGTGCTGATCGCGGCCCTCGCGTTCATCATGCAGGTGCTGTTCAACCAGAAGTTCGTCGGCTTCCTCGGCGTACTGGTCTACTTCATTCTCAACCGCGCGCTGCCGGCCCTCGATCTCGAGCACCGCCTCTATCGCTTCGCCTCCACGCCGCCGGCCACCTGGTCGGACATGAACGGCTTCGGCCACTTCGTCACGCCGATGGTTTCGTTCAATGCCTACTGGACGCTCTTCTGCATCGTGATGCTCGTGTTCTGCCACCTCTTGTGGGTGCGTGGAACGGAGAGCGGCCTCAAGTCGCGGTTCAGCGTCGCGCGGCAGCGCTTCAGTAAACCGGTCTTCGCGATGTTCGTCCTCTCGCTGGTCGCGTTCATCTCGACCGGCTGCTACATCTACTACAACACCAACGTCGTGAACTCGTACCGCACGACGAAGGAAGGCGAACAGCTGCAGGCCGAGGCCGAAAAGAAGTACAAAAAGTACGAGACGCTGCTGCAGCCGAAGATCACGGCGGTGCAGGCGAACGTCGACATCGTGCCGGAGCAGCGCAAGGTTTCGATCGACGGAACCTATGCACTGAAAAACAAGGGCACGCAGCCGATTCCGGCCATCCACATCAATTTCAATCCGGAAGCGCTGACCACGTTCGAAGTCGAATTGCCGAACGCGAAGCTCGAGACCAGCGACCGCGATCACGGTTATCTCATCTACAAGCTCGCCCAGCCGCTGCAGCCGGGAGAGGAATTGACGATGCGCTACAAGACCGCGTTCGAAGCAAAAGGCTTCGTGAACGGCGCATCGAACACGCAGGTCGTCGAGAACGGGACCTTCTTCAACTCGAACGGCTACTTCCCCCGCCTCGGCTACAACTCCGGCGTCGAGCTGCAGGATCGCAACAAACGCCGCAAATACGGCCTCAAACCGATTCAGCGCATGAAGAAGCCCGACGACCTCCAGGCCCGCATGGACAACGGTCTCGGCGACTCCGACTGGCTGAGCCTCGATACCACCGTCTCCACCTCGGCCGATCAGATCGCGATCGCACCCGGATATCTGCAGCGCGAGTGGACGCAGAACGGACGGCGCTATTTTCATTACAAGACCACCTCGCCCATTCTCGGCTTCTGGTCGTATCTCTCCGCGCGCTACAGCGTGAAACGCGGCCAATGGAAGGATGCGCACGGCAACGTCGTGCCGATCGAGATCTATTACGACGCCAAACACGGCTACAACGTCGATCGGATGATCTACGCGACCCGGAAGTCGCTCGACTACTTCACGAAAAACTTCTCGCCTTATCAGCACAAGCAGGTGCGCATCCTCGAGTTCCCCCGCTACGCGAGCTTCGCGCAATCGTTCCCGAACACGATTCCGTTTTCTGAATCGATCGGCTTCGTGGCCGATCTGCGCGACAAGGAGAGCATCGACTACGTCTTCTACGTGACCGCGCATGAAGTGGCGCACCAGTGGTGGGCGCATCAGGTCATTGGCGGCAACGTGCAGGGCTCGACCATGATCGTCGAGACCATGGCCCAGTACTCCGCGCTGATGGTGATGGAGAAAGAGTACGGCCGGAACAAGATGCAGAAGTTCCTCCGCTACGAGCTCGATCGTTATCTCAGTGGCCGCGGCGGGGAGCTCGTCGCCGAGATGCCGCTGATGCTCGTCGAGAATCAGCAGTACATCCACTATCGCAAAGGCAGCCTCGTGATGTACGCCCTGCGCGATTACATCGGCGAAGAGGCGGTCAACCGCGCGCTGGCGAAATTCATCCGCGACAAGGCGTTCGCCGAACCGCCGTACACCACCGCCACCGAGCTCGTGAAGTACTTCCGCGCCGAAGCGCCGCCGCAATATCAGGAGACGATCACGGACCTCTTCGAACGCATCGTTCTCTATGACCTCCAGGCGCGCGAAGTGAAATCGGTCAAACGCGCCGACGGCAAATACGTCGTGACCATGACCGTCGCCTCCACGAAACTGCGCGCCGACGACAAAGGCGAAGAAAAGCCGGTCCCCATCAACGACCTCATCGACATCGGCGTCCTCGGCGAAAAGGACAAGCTCCTGGCCGTCGAGAAACACCGCATCACCAAACCGGTCGAAACGTTCGAGATGGTCGTCAGCGAGAAACCGCAGAAAGCAGGCATCGACCCAATGAACAAACTCATCGACCGAAACCCCAAAGACAACACGAAATCGCTGTAAGCGAGAAACGGCGGGCCTGAAGGCCCGCCGTTTTCATTGTTCGACCAGAATATCAGCTTCACGCTGTAGTTAGCCCGACCGGAGCAGAACGCCAGAAAGCCAGAAGGCTAGCGTCCGCGTTCGTGGCCAGTTGTCGCGCCGCGACGCAGCCACGTCCACGCGCGACTCGCCTTGTCCGGGGTGAAAGCGTCGACAGGCGTGCCCACGCCTTCGTAGCGACCACGGGCTACGTCCAGCCTCGGATTTCAAAGCCGACACCGGCTTGGCCAAGTTTTGGAATGATTCGCCGGAAAGGCCGTGCGGCGGCTCCGGCGTGAGTCACGCTTGTTGCTCGCAAATTCATCTCAAGTCACGAACGGCAGGGCACGTTCGATATGAGATACCCGCCGTCGTCGCTCGGCAGCGGTAGAATCGTCGCTATGGAAACGGCGAAAGAGCAGGTTCAGCAGATCCTCGACCAGTTGCCGCAAGATGCGTCGCTTGAGGACATCCAGTACCACATCTACGTGCGGCAGAAGATCGAGCAAGGACTTGCCGATGTTGAAACGGGCCGTGTCGTGAGTCACGCCGAGGTACAGCAACGGCTGGCGAAATGGCTTACGAAGTAACGTGGTCAGAATCTGCGGTCGCAAGTCTCGTGGACGCAATCGAATATATTGCGCGGGACTCCCCGAGCTACGCCGCGGCATTTGCGGTGCGAGCTGAGCGCGCAGCGGCATCGCTTGAAACATTCCCTGAACGAGGCCGACGCGTTCCGGAGTTCAATGACCTCGACGTTCGCGAACTGCCGGTCGCGAGCCACCGTCTCATCTACCGCGTTGGGCGTGGACGAGTGTTTCTACTGGCGCTTGTTCATCAGTCGCGAAATCTCGCATCTCTTATCGACGAAGCTACGCAATAGCCAGCAGCGGGCTAATTTTCTGCTGAAACCGTCACGGCCCGCTTTCGGCCCTGCTGAAGCGCCTCGTTCTTGCCGGCCTCACGGCGTCACGCTC
Source organism: Thermoanaerobaculia bacterium (assembly GCA_036261885.1). Taxonomy (GTDB): domain Bacteria; phylum Acidobacteriota; class Thermoanaerobaculia; order Gp7-AA8; family Gp7-AA8; genus QHVT01. The sequence continues at coordinate 111,770 of DATAJY010000009.1, forward strand.
AGCCTTCGCCACTCGACACGGCCATCCGGTTTAGCGGAAGAACGTTAGGCAGCGTCGGCGATACGACGCTACTATTACGTTCGGGCCGAAGGATTACCGAAACGATGACCAGATTGGCAAACGCCACATGGGGACCGCTCTATAGCGGTCCATTACATGCGTCGTCAACGGACGCAGTGGCACCTTGGACCTACTGCTGCGTGTCGATGGACTGTCAATGCTCGCACCCAAAAGTGTGCAGCGCCGGCGCTCATTGTTCCTGCGGTCGTCCAAAGGTGTGCGTTGGAGACTGGGACTGTCACTGCGGTTACCCGATCATGTGTGTTAGGCCCAACTGCGCCTGTGGGCTACCGAAAGTTGCAACGAGCAACTGGTGCAAGCCCATCCGGCGCTGAGCGCATTTTTCATCCGTCTGGCTATTCTCGACTCGCCCACGCCACCCGCGTCATGATCGAACCACGCCTTCAATGCGCGTGCATCCGGGAGAGGCTGTAAACCACCGCGCCGGCGATGGTGAGGCCGGCGAGAGTGGACGCGATCAATGCGAAGCGTGGTTTTTCGTGGACGTGCGGGAGGAGGTCGCTGGCTCCGAGGTAGAGGAGGAAGCCGGCCATGAAGGCGAGCTGGAAGGCGAGGATGCGGGGGTCGATGTCGATCACGTTCGCGAGCAGCGCGCCGATGACGGGGGCGATGGCGTCGACGAGCAGGAGCGTCACGGTGCGCCAGAGGCTGTTGCGCGTGGCGAGCATGAACGTCACGGTGTTGAGGCCGTCGGCGAAGTCGTGCGCGAGGACGGCGATGAGCACGACCACGCCGACTTCCGTTCCCGCCTGAAAGCCGACGCCGATGGCGAGGCCGTCGAGAAAGCTGTGGAACGAGAGGCCGACCGCGCCGGCGAAGCCGACGTGATGGTGATGGCCCGGCGCGTCGTGTGTTTTCTCGCTGTGGATGATGGTCAGCTTCTCGAGCAGGAAGATGGTCACGAAGCCGCCGACGAGCATGGTCATGAGCAGGCGCGAATCGGTCGCGGTTTCGTGCGCGAGCTCGAAGACCTCGGGAAGGAGGTGCAGGAAGACGACGCCGATCAGCACACCGGCGGAGAACGCCATGATCGCGTCGAGGTGTTTGCGGTACCGGTAGGCGAACGCGCCGCCCGCCAGGGTCATCGCGAAGGCCGTGAGCGCCCATAGCGCATTCATGCGGCGCGGATTGTAAGCCGGCCCGGCCGGCCGCGCATGTCGTTCCGGAGAACAAAAAAGGCGACGCCGGCAGCGTCGCCTCTCTCTCGACTCGGAATGCCCCGCCGCTTACGCCGCGTAGACACGCACGAGAAACACCGTGTCTTCTTTCTTCACGGTGGCGATCGACTCCCGCCCCCGCGCCGGGTTGCTGTAGCTGACCAGTTCCGCGGCGCTTTCCCGCACGTACCGCGTGATCGCTTCACTGGCGTCCGAGGCCTCGACGGTGGTCCGGCGGGACTCCACGTCGCAGGCAGGACGGTGCGTGTACTCACTCGTCAGTTCACGCGTCTCGATCGTATATTGCAAAAGATCCCCTCCGGATTTTCGTTTGCTGCAAATCCCGGCTCAGCAAGCGATACGCCAGAATTCGCCGCTTCAGCGCTCGCGCATGTAGTCATGAATGAGCTGCACGGCCATCGCTCCCTCGCCCACCGCGGAGCCGACGCGCTTGACCGACCCATGCCGCACGTCGCCGGCCACGAACACGCCGGGCATGCTGCTTTCGAGCGGCGCCGGCCAGCGGTCGCGCGGCCAGCCCTGCAGCTGCTGGCGCCGCAGATCGCGGCCGGTGATGACGAAGCCCTGCTTGTCACGCGCGACGGCGCCGGTCAGCCAGTCGGTCCGCGGCTTCGCGCCGATCCAGATGAAGAGCGCATCGGTCTGCAGTTCGCGTTTCTCCCCGCTCTCGAGATCTTCGATGACCACCGCTTCGACGCGCTCTTCCCCTTTCACCTCGGCGACGCTGGTCTTTGTCAACAGTTCTACGTTCGGCAGAGCCTCGATGCGATCGACGAGATAGCGGGACATGGTCGTCTCCAGCGAGGGGTCGATCGTGATGATGGTCAACTTCTTGACGTATCGGGCGAGCAGCAGCGCCGCCTGGGCCGCGGAGTTGCCGCTGCCGAGGAGACAGACCTCGCGGTCTTTGAAGCGCGCGGCCTCGGCGGCGGCCGCGCCGTAATACACGCCGGCACCGGTGAGCCGCTCCGCCCCTTTCCCTTCGAACCGTTTGTACGCGACGCCCATCGCCAGCAGCACCGTGTGACTGGCGATGCGCGTGCCGTCGTCGAGCTCGATCACGCGATAGCCGCGGTCGTCGTGCAGCCCTTTCGCGCTTTTCGTGAGCAGGATCTCGGTACCGAACTTCTGCGCCTGCGACACCGCGCGCGACGCGAGCTCCGCGCCGGAGAGTCCTTCCGGGAAGCCGAGATAGTTTTCGATGAGCGCACTCGATCCGGCCTGCCCGCCCGGCACGTCGCGTTCGACGATGACCGTGCGCAATCCTTCCGAGCTCGCGTAGACCGCCGCGGCCAGTCCGGCCGGACCGCCGCCGACGATGACGAGGTCATAGAACGACTCGTCGGGCGTCGTGCTGAAGCCGAGCTTCCGGGCGATGTCTTCATCCGTCGGATCGACGAGCTCCGAACCGTCGGGAAAGATGATGTGCGTGCCTCGATGCGCATCGTCCGCGTCATCGGGCTCCCCTTCATCGGGATCGACATAGCGATACGGCACCCGGTGCCGCGCGAGCAGATCCTTCACGTCGTGACAGCGCGGCTGCCATTGATCGCCGACGATGCGCACGACGTCGCTTTCGACCGATGTCGACTCCCAGGCGCGCAGCGCATCGCGCAGGATCGGCTCGAGCGAAACCTCCGGCGCATCCCACGGCTCGTCGACGCTGAAGTCGATCAGCCCTTCACGCTTTGCCTCATTCGCGAACTGCGGATTGACGTCGTCGGCGTAGAGGATGACTTTGACGCCGGACGAAACGCGTTTGGCCTGCTGCAGGAGCTCGCGCAGCGCATCCTCTTCGCGAAGATGGCGAACGAGCAGCAGCGCGACCGGCTGCTTGCGCGCGGCGGCGTCTTCGAGGGCGTGCCGCGCGTCGTCGGCCGAACGCGTGGCCACGACGTCGAACATCGTCGAACAATCCGCGAGCAGGAAGTCCCGCCCGCGGGCGAGATGCTCCGTGTGCGGTTCGAGCAGAAGAACCAGAGGGCGTGCAACCGAGCTCACGCCCTCGCCCTCTGCGAACGCGATGCCGCAGAGTGTGCCAGGCATTACTGATCGCGAATGCAGATGAGCATGCGGATTTCCGCGTGCCGGCGTTACGCTGTCTGTACTATCTTCAGCCTTAGCAGGCACGACCGGCATTGTGTTTGCTTAGAACCCATCAGGAAGAACTGACCCAAAATGCGGAGCACTCGAGTGCTGGTAGTGGATGATGAACCGGCGATTCGCGCGCTGGTGACGAAGATCGTCGAACGCCAGGGATTCACCGTCGACAGCGCGCGCGATGGCGCCGATGCGATCGCGAAGCTCGAACAACAGAGCTACGGCGTGATCGTGCTCGATCTGATGATGCCGAACATCGACGGCTACGGTCTCATCGAATACATCAAGCATCAGAGCGACGTTCGCCCGGCCATCATCGTCGTCAGCGCCGGCGACTCCGTGTCGCTGCGGCGTCTCGACGGCTCGATGGTGCATTCGATCGTCCGCAAGCCGTTCGACATCGACGTCCTCGGCGATCTCATCGCCGCCGCCGCGCGGACGATGGACGAACAGCAGCAACAGGCGCAGCACGATAAGGGCGTGCTCCCCTTCCGCAAGACCGATTCGGTCTGCTGATCCGCCGCCGGCGGTCGAGAGGATCGCGTAAGCTCTCCGCGCAACGTCTTCATGCGCATCCTCGCCATTTCCGGCAGCCTTCGTGACCAGTCGACGAACTCCCGTCTGTTGCGCGCGGCAAAACTCCTCGCCCCGCCCGACCTCACGATCGAGCTCTACGCACATCTCGGCGAGCTCCCGCACTTCAATCCCGATCTCGATGAAGACGAGCCTCCGCCGATCGTCGCGCAGTTGCGTGAAGCCGTCGGCGCCGCGGATGCGCTGCTGCTCTGCAGTCCCGAATACGCGCACGGCGTGCCCGGCACGTTGAAGAACGCGCTCGACTGGCTGGTGGCGAGCCGGGAGATGCCGGGAAAAATCATCGCGCTCGTGAACGCCTCGGGCCGCGCGGTTCACGCGCAGGCGCAGCTCGCCGAGACGCTGCGCACGATGGCGACGCAGGTGCTCGAGCTCACGATCGCACTCGATGGACGGCGCATCGACGAACAGGCGATGGCCGCGGATGCGGAGATCGCGGCGCGTTTGCTCGGCGTCTTCGAGGCGGTCCGGACACGAGCGGCAGCGTCATCGCAAAAGTAACGCTAGAGTACGCACATGAAACGAATCGCCTTCCTCGCTTTGCTCGCGCTGGCCTGCAATCGTCAGGAGACACCGCAGTCGGTGCAGAACGCCGCGCCACAGTCGATGGAGAACAGCGGCAACGCGGCGCGCGGCAAAGAGCTCATCAACCAGTACGGCTGCAACGTCTGCCACGTGGTGCCGGGCGTGGACGGACCGGCCGGCATTCTCGGACCGTCGCTCGCGGGCATGGCCTCGCGTCCGACGATCAGCAACGGCGTCGTGCAGAACACTCCGGAGAATCTCCTGAAGTTCATCCAGAACCCGCCCACCGTGAACCCGCAGAGCGCCATGCCGCCGCCGATGGGCATGACGCCCGACGATGCGAAGGATCTCGTGGCGTTCCTGCAGACCTTGAAGTGAGCGGTGCGCGGCGGGGTGTCGCCGATCAGGCACACATTCCGCAAACACTAGCGCTCGGTGACGTTCTACATTCGCAAGGCGCTCCCGAATGGGCGCATTCGCTTCGGCGTGTCGCCGCGCAGTCTCCGCGATGAAATCGATTCCGCCGCCGAGCTTTCGACCGGCGGTCGCGGCGAGTTCCTGCGCAAGCGCATGTCCGGTTTCTATTTCGCCGACAACCGCTCGTCCGTGAATGCTCCGGTGCTGCCGGAGAAATCGGGCATCGGCGGCACGCCGTTTTTCAAATCGGTCATCGACGGAACCCCGCGCGGCTGGGCCTTCCTGGCGATGATCATCCTCGGTGCGCTGCTGATCCTTCTCGGCTTCGCGGTGATCGCCAAAGGAAAGCCGCAGGGCTGGGTCGAAGTGATCCTCGGCGTGATCCTGATCGCGGTGCCGCTCGTGCTCACCGCGCAGGCGCGACGCAAGATCAGGGAACAGGAAGAGCGCGAGCGCATCGCGCGCGAAGAAGAAGAGAAACACCATCGCGCGCTGCTCGCCTCCTACACCACCGCGCTCGAGCGCCTGCGGCAGAATCCCGGACGGAACACGCTCGAAGCGGCGAACCACGAGCACGAAAAGCTCACGCTGGCCTACGACGTCTGGTGCCGCTACGCGCGCCGCACCGCGCTCGACATCGGCTTCGACGCCCTCGGCAGACTCGGCACCGCGAAGGCAACCGAGCTCGGAGAGCTCGTGACGCGCGTCTCGCGTGCCGTCGGTCTCGCGCCAGCCGACGAGCTCGGCGTGAAGCTCGACATCTATCGCACCGTGGTCTGGCATCTCCTGGCCGACGATCGCCTCGGCAGCGCGCAGGCCGAAGAGCTGCGCCGTCTGCGTGAAGGGCTCGAGCTGAAAGACGACGACATCCCGCTCGAGGCACGCATCATCGAAGAATTCGATCAGTTGCGCGGCATCACCCGCGCAAATCTGCCGAAGGAAACGTGCGCCGATCTCGGTCTCGGCTTTCACGAATACTGTCTGCACGCCTCCCGCGGCTCGCTGCTCAAGCGAATGTGGGAGCGCGTGAACGGCAAGCCGGTGGCGAAGCTCGTGCCGGCCGAGTCGTGCACGGTCTACGTGACCAATCGCCGCGTGGTCGTGGCGGCGAAGAAGAAGCAGGAGATCCCGCTCATGAAGATCGACGACGTCGAAGTGGACGCCGATCCGAACACGCTCACGATCCGCACCGCGAAGTCGATGCAGGACGTCGAACTGCAGGTCGAGGATCCGATCTACACCGCCGCGCTGCTCGATCTCGCCACGACGCTCGACGAACGGCCGCGCGGACTGGCGTAGCTAACGCACGCCCGCCTTTCGCAGGAACGCATCGACGTCGTTCGTGTACCGCGACGGCGCACCGAGCTCCTTGTTGATCTCCCCGTGCGAGAGGTCGACCGGAAGCACCACGGCGGTCATGCCGAGGGCGGTTGCTTTCGCTGCGTAAGCCCGCGCCTGCGTCGTCGAATCGTTGCGGCGCGAGGAGCAGACCACCAACACCGGCGCAGTCGCCTTCGTCAGCTGATGCATCGGCGAGACCGCGCGCCAGAACTTCGGATCGTCGCCGAACGGCTCGTCGTAGAGATCGAAGTGACGGCGCTCCATGATCGCCGGCACATCGAGCGCGGCGCTGTCGAGCAGCACCGTCGCCAGCCAGCGTTGCACGTCGTGGCGTGACGCGAGCTCCGACGCACTCGTGAGCAGCGCGACGAGATGCGCGCCGGCGGAGTGACCCATCAGCACGAACTTCTCCCGATCGCCGCCCCACGCCGCGGCGTTCTTCTGCGCGAATGCGATCGCGCGCGCGACGTCGTCGGCCTGCGTGAACACGTCCGTCGGCAGCATCCGGTAATTCGCGGAAACGAAGATCGCTCCCTGCGCGGACCAGTGCGCCACCTTCTGCTCGACCACGCCTTTCATCGCCTTGTCGCCGCGTTTCCAACCGCCGCCATGCACCATGAAGATCACGGTGGCGTCCTTCGCGTTCGCCGGGATGTAGACGTCGAGCCGCTGCGCGGAGTCGGTGCCGTACGCGACGTCGTGCAATACACGCACGTTCGCCGGAATCCGCGGCGTACCGGCGACATCGTCTTCGAGCGCGGCACGCCGCGCGGCGAATCGCTGCCGCAACGGACCACCGAACGATGGCCAGGCGAGGAGGGCGATCACGATCGAAAGAACCAGGGATTTGAGCTTCATGTTCTCCGTTACGTCCCCGCACGCTTTTCGTTGAAGCCCGTAGAATCGGCGCGCATGAAAAACAGGTCGCCCGAAGTCGATCAGTACATCGAGAGCGCCGCGCCGTTCGCGAAACCGATTCTCGAACGGCTGCGCACCGCGTTTCACAAAGCGCATCCCGACGTTTTCGAGACGATCAAGTGGCGCGTGCCGCACTTCGAATACAAAGGCATCCTCGGCGGGATGGCCGCGTTCAAGGCGTATGTCACCTGGGGCTTCTGGAAACCCGATCTGATGAACGATCCCAACGGAATCCTGCAGGCGTCGAGCCGCGCCATGGGCGGCATGAAGGTGACGGACGCTTCGCAGCTCCCTTCCGAAACGATCCTCATCGCCTACGTGCGCGAGGCCATTCGCCTCAATGAAGAAGGGATCACGCGCGAACGTCCGAAGCGTGCGCCGTCCCCCGAGCCGGCGATGCCTGCCGAATTGACGGCGGCGTTGAAGAAGACGCCGGCGGCGAAGCAGACGTTCGATGCCTTTTCGCCGAGTCACCGCCGCGAATACATCGAATGGATCGCCGAAGCGAAGCAGACCGCGACAAAGGAAAAGCGCGTCGCGCAAACCATCGAGTGGCTCGTCGAAGGAAAGCCACGCAACTGGAAGTACATGAAGAAATGAACCGGCGAACGATGCGCGCCGATCTGATCAGGGATCGCAAATCCCGCAGGGACGATATCCGCCCGCGAGCGCTTCCTCCCGCGTGGCGAAAGCCGCCGTGCAGTTCGTGCAATCGGCGTAGCGGCATGTGCTCGCGTGAAACTTGTGGGTGTTGGTGTTCCCGACGTAATGCGTGTGCTCACGCGTTGCGACTCGCGGCTCGATCGTGACTGGTGGAACGGGAACCGGCGGATCGACAGCTGGCGGAGCGGTCGTGCGCGGCGGCGCGACCATCGCGGCCGGCACCGGCACCGGGGGCTTTGGCGTCTGCTCCGGCCGTTCCGCGTTCAGGATCAACCCCACCGCCCACACAAACCCCACACACCACGACAACACCACCAGCCATGTGCGACGCATATCGTGAAAGACACCTTTCCAGATTCGGCGTGGCGGTGGTGGGTTGGCGGTCTCCCGACAACCGACTTCCGACACCCGACTACCGAATCATCGGCTTCTGGCCGAAGGTGATCACGAGGTCCATGCGGACACGGCGCGGCTGATCGAATTCCTCGACCAGGACGAGTTCCGCGTCGCGGATCTCACTGCTGCGGCGCAGGCGGGAGCTGACGTTGTAGAGCTCCGATGAGTTGTTGGCGTCGAGCCGGACCACGAAGCGGTTGCCGGTGGCCATGTAGGTGCTCACGACCGTCACGGTCGGCGGGATGGCGGCCATCAGCGCGCGCTTCACGTTCGACGAGATCGGCGCGTCCATGATCAGGCGCTCGCGCGCGGAGGTCACGACCAGTTCCTTCACACGCTGACGGTCCTGCGCGACCTTGATCGCTTTGGTCCGGAAGTTCGCCTCGACCACGATCGTCCGTCCGGCGGCGACGTCGACGTTCGTCGTCAGCGTGCGGCCGTCGCATTTCACGGAGACGCGCTGGCTGCCGGTGGCGATGTCTTCGAAGAGAAACGACCGCGGCGTGGTGATCGACTCGGTGCGGCCGGAAGCGGTGGCGAAGCATTCGAGTGCATCGGACTCGACGCGCACTTCGAGATCGCTGACCCGTTTGCGGGCCGCGGCACGCAGCGTCAGCGAGGAGATGGTGACCGGTGTGGTCTGGCCCGACATCACCTCCACTTCGGTATCGAGCGAGATGTTGGTGGCCTGGAACGTCAGCTTGTGCACGCCCGGGCGTACGTGGCGGATCCAGAGGCCGTTGTCGCGCACCGAGGAGATGCCGACGGCTTCGCCGTCGAGAAGGACGGTGATGTTCGGCTCGATGCGGACGAGGATGTCTCCACGCACCTCGATGGTCGTCGGCGCCGTGCCCAGCAGCAGTGCGAGGAGGAGGAGCATTCGGGCATTGTACGCGGCTGCCGAAGCGGGGGACGCAACTCGCCGGAGCGCTCGGCCGTCCAAGAGTCATGAAAACAATCGTGCGCATCGCGCTGATGCTCGGCGTCGCGATCGTCATTGCGGTCGCGCTCGTTCGTCAGCCGGTGTGGTCCGGCAGGCCGTACGACGTGCGTACGCGCAGCGACCCGCGCACGCTGCATCGTCACGTGGTATTGCTGACGCATGTGCCGCGCTGCGCCGACCAGCCGCGCGAGCTCGATCGGGCCGCGGCGTACATCCAGCAGATGTTCCGGGCCAGCGGCGGCCGCGTCTCATCGCAGGAGTTCGCCGCGCGCGGCAGGCAGTACCGCAACGTGATGGTGGCGTTCGGACCGGCGCCGACGAAAGAGCAGCCGCTGATGATCGTCGGCGCGCATTACGACGTGTTCTGCAACGGCGCGGCACTTCCGGGCGCGGATGACAACGCCAGCGGCACGGCGGGGCTGCTCGAGCTGGCGCGTCTCCTCGGCGCACATCCACCGACGCGGCCGCTGCTGCTCGTGGCGTATACGACCGAGGAGCCGCCGTTCTTCGCGTCGGCGCAGATGGGGAGTGCCGTGCATGCGGAATCGCTGAAAGACACACCGGTGGCCGGCATGATCTGCCTCGAAATGATCGGCTACTACGCCGAGGAGCAACGCTGGCCGAATGTCACCTTCGCCGCGCTCTATCCCTCCCGCGGCGATTTCATCGCCGTCGGCGGCGGCTGGAACGATCGCCATCTCGCCCGCGACGTGAAGCGCGGCCTCCTCGGCGCGCGCGGCATTCGCGCACTCAGCTTCACCGGCCCGCGCACGACGATGGATGCCAGCGATCAGCGCAACTACTGGAGCCTCGGCATCCCGGCGGTGCTCGTCACCGACACCGCGTTTCTGCGCAATCCGAACTACCACACACGGGGCGATACGGCGGAGACGCTCGATTACACGAGGATGGCCCGCGTGGTGGACGGCGTGTTCAACGCCGTGCGCTGACCGTCACGCGCTGACGCGATTGCGTCCGTCACGCTTCGAGCGATACAGCAGCTCGTCGGCGCGCAGCAGCAGGAACTCCGGCTGCTCGACCGCGTTCGTCGCACAACAGACGCCGAATGACGAGGTGAGCTTGATCTCCTGCCCCTCGTAGCTGAACGTGCTCTCTTCGAACGTGGCGCGCAGACGCTCGGCCACGTCGACCGCGGCCTCGATCGTCGTCTCCGGAAGCACGATCACGAACTCCTCGCCGCCCATGCGCGCGAACAGATCGGTGCGGCGCACGAACTGGTCGCGGATCATGGCCGATGTTTCGCGGAGGATGTGATCGCCCGCGGCGTGGCCGAACTGATCGTTGACCTGTTTGAAATTGTCGAAGTCGAAGGCGATGATGCCGACCGGCCTCGATTCGCTGGCGGTGTCGAGGACGAAGCCGAGGCGCGCGACGAGGTAGGCCTTGTTGAACGCGCCGGTCAGCTGGTCGGTGATCCCGCGCGCGTGCAGCGCCTCGGTGAACTCGACTTCCAGCAGCGAGTCGACGTACTTGAAGACGCAGTTGCCGATCTTCAGCAGATTGCCCTGCACCAGCGAGACCGGATTGCGAATGCGCATGCCGTTGACGAGCGTGCCGTTCGTCGAGGCGAGATCGTTGATCGTGACGACGTCGCGCACGCGAATCACTTCCGCGTGAATGCCGCTGACGGCGCGCTCGCGCACGCGGATGTCACACTCGGGACGGCGGCCGATCACCTGCCGGCCGGTCTTCACACGGAACACCTGGCCGGGCAGATCGCCTTCGAGCATGATCAGGGCCGGCTCGTGCGTGTGCATCCGCTCGAGGGGATCATGGTCATCGACCTGCAGGCGAACTTCTGTCGTTTTCCGCGGCAGCGGCTTCTCCTCACCGTTCGACCGGATCGCGTTACGCAGGCGCTCGAGCATGGGTGGTGTTTGCAGACAGTTTAATACGGTCCATGCGTGACGGTGCTCACAAGGCCGCGGAGCGCGCATCACCGGCTCGTGTTCGAGGGGAACCGATACTCGACGGCGATGCATGAGGTGGGAATCGCCGCATCGGTGCTCGACGCCATCCGCACCGAACTGAACCGCCGCCCCGGCGCGCGCGCCATCGCGGTCGGGTTGCGCATCGGCGAGCTCTCCGGCGTCGAACCGTCGTCGTTGCGTTTCGGATTCGAAGCGCTGGTGAGCGGCAGCGAGCTCGAACCGCTGCGGCTCGACGTCGAGTACCTGCCGCGCGTGCAGCATTGCCTCGACTGCGACGCGCGCTTCCACGCCGATCGCTACACCCTCGCCTGCCCGCATTGCGACTCGCTGCGCGGCGAATGCATCTCCGGCGATGAGCTGGACATCTCTTACATCGAGCTCGCGGAGGAACACGCATGACCAACGTCGTCCCACTCGAACAGAAAGTGCTGAAGGAAAACGATCGCCTGGCCATCGAGCTGCGCGAGCGTTTCGCGAAAGCGAACACGCTGGTCGTGAATCTCATCAGTTCTCCCGGCTCCGGCAAGACCCGCCTGCTCGAACGCACGCTCGAACTGCTGCCCGACGGAGTGCATGCGGCCGTGCTGACCGGCGACATCCAGACCGACGCCGATGCCACGCGACTGGCGCGCTTCGGCTACCCGGTGCGCCAGATCACCACCGGCGGGACGTGTCATCTCGACGCGAAAATGATCACGAAACACCTCGACGGCTGGAACCTCGAGGAGCTCGACATTCTCTTCATCGAGAACGTCGGCAATCTCGTCTGCCCCTCCAGCTACGACCTCGGCGAAGCCGCCAAGATCGTCCTGCTCTCCGTCACCGAAGGCGAAGAAAAGCCCCTCAAATACCCGTCGATCTTCTTCAAGTCGAAACTGATTCTGCTGACCAAGACCGACCTCCTGCCCTACGTCCCCTTCGACTACGAGCTCGCCCAACGCAACGCCCGGCAAGTCAACGCCGAAGCCGACATCCTCGGCGTCTCGACCACGAACGGCGAAGGGATGCGCGAATGGATGGAGTGGCTGGAAAAGCGGGTGTCGGCAGTCGGTTGTCGGTAGTCGGGGGAACCGTTCTCGCGACAGCAGGACTCTCGCGAACCGCAAACCGGCATCGCAATCGTGGAGGGGCGGCGGCCCCCCGTGAGTGCTTTGGATGTTCCTTTCCAGAGATGCTTGGGTTGATGCTTTCCAGTTTGTTAATAGGAATCGGGAGGGCGGCAGCCCTTTCCGTGGCGTCAATTCAAATGAATGTGTTCCGGGCAGTGTCGAGCTTACCGATGATGAAACGGTAGAAGTGGACCGCAAAAAGCTGCTCGTCGGTCGGCTCCAACCCGATGGTCTGTCCAGCCAGAGCGTGGGCGATGAAGATGTGGTGGCCTCTGAGTTTGATGTACCCATTGGCGCTGACCTTCCGCTTCTCGAAGTGCCCTGGATAATCGGGCCGCGAGGGACGTCC
>DATAJY010000010.1:0-46849 GCA_036261885.1 Thermoanaerobaculia bacterium
GAACGACTGTTGCTATTCGGAAGTGTTCGTTAGGTACGAACTACTTCATTGTGTTTCTGACGAGTCCCCCATCCCGCTTTCGCGGTCAGGGACTCAAAGGAATCACGTTGTCTAAACGTTGCTTTCCTATTCAGTTGTCAAAGAACCGGCCTCGCCGAAAGGGCCGACAGATTGCCAGACCCCTTCGTCCGTGTCAAGCGGAATGTTTCCGTGAACCACACGAACCCATTCCGGTTGACCCGGACATCGGTGAACTACCTCGCTTGTCGGTTGGAAAGATCGGGACTGCTGAGTTGCTGCTTGCTGCGCGGTGTTTGCTGCAGGGACCGCGATTCTAGGTGCCCTTTGCGACATTGTCAACGTCGCGTCGGGAACTTTCATAACCGCCTCCCCTGCATCGCTATTTCAGCGCTGCGTTCAACTCGATTTCAACCGCGGCGGCGATCATCAAATGATTGCCGTCGTGCGAGTTACCGTTCGTTTGTCAGAGAGCGCGTTTCCGCGTCGGGACCATGGCTAACGGCATAGGGGTAGGTCCTATTCCAAGAATTTTGGAAATCTCGGTGAGCCGCTATTGGATGAGCTCGAGCAGCTCTTTGCGCAGCAGTTTGCCGAGACTCGAGCGCGGGATTTCCGGCACACGATGGACCTGCCGCGCTCGCTCGAACGGATGAACCCGATCGTTGAACGCAGCCGCGACCAGCTCGCCATCGACAGAGGTGTCTACACAGAGATGAAGGACTTGTCCGAGCCTCGCATCGAAAACCGGTGCAAGGGCAGCGTGACGGCCGGCAATCGCGAACAGGATGGCATCGAGGCGGGCCAGATCGACCGATTCGCCTCCGATCTTGATGAAGTCGCCACGTCTTCCGGCAATCCGCAGCACACTGTCTTCCAGGCTTCCGAGGTCCTCTGTAATGAACCAGCCTTCGCGTTTTGGATCGACGAAGCCGCCTTCTGTTGCGTAGCCTGTGAATAAGGATGCGCCGCGGAACGCGAGACGGCCGTCCTCTTCCATTCGCGCTTCCACATGATCGAGCAGCAACAATTCCGGCGAGTTGGGCACGGCAGTCGCAACCTGCGAAGCGGTCTCGGTCATGCCGTAGCTCGGCAATAAGGTCCAGCCGAGCTCCTTCGCTGAACGGTAGAGCTCCTCTGAGAGCGCGCCACCGCCGACCACTACAGCACGCAGCGATCTCGGCGGCTTGGCTTGCGTATGAACGAGATCGCTTACTAGTGCGGGCACGAGCGAGGCGAGCGTGACGTCATCAGTCCACTCTCGTACGACGCGCGCTCCCGAGAGAAAGGCACGCGCGTGAATGCCCAGGCCGCCCACATGGAAGGTCGGCAGCACGCCGAGCCAGACGTCGTTCCGATCGGACTGCAGACGCCGGTTCACGGCCGCCGCGGAGGCGAGCATTGCCTGCTTCGAGAGCCCGGTGAGTTTCAGCGCGCCTGTAGTGCCGGACGTCGCGAGCCAGATGTGCCCCGGCAGATCCATGACGAATGACTCCAGGCGCGCACGCTCGTCCGCCGGCATGCGCGGATTGAGCAGCACGTGCGATTCGTCGCTCAGCCAATCGATGTCCATGAGAGTTGCTCCAGCAGATCATCGAACCCGATGCCAGTGCCGTTCGGGGGAAGAAGGCGCGCACCGTCGGCGGAAATCCGTTCCAGAAACGCATCGGGCTCATAGAGAACGTGCGTAAAGAGGCCACAACGCGCGTTCGTTTCATGCGTTGCCGCGATGTAGGCGGCGCCGAATTGTCCAATCGCGTGATCCATGTAACTCGTGACCACGATGTTCTGGTGCACCGGCCAATGCTCGTGGATGGCCGGCTTATGGATCAGGACCCTGGTCGCTGGCTGGCGATTCGCGTTCGCGGCCGGCGGGTGGTCATAGGCGAGCGTGAGGCCGCTCCGCATCTCCAGTTCCTGCCAGACCGTTTCGTCATAAGGACACGGATCCTCGATGAAATCGATGCGCTCCTTTGGAAGCGTTTCGGCGATGCGCAGAAACTCCTGCGGCGTCAGCGTCGCATTGAAATCGATCCGGACTCGCACGTGGTCCGGGACGTCCATGACACCTTTGATTTTGATGGTATCGAATGCGGGATGAGGATCGTTGCCGGGCCAGTGACTCGAGGGAATGGTCAATCCTTCGAACAGCGACACGCCGCGGCGGCGCGCATCGCCATCGAGCCCGGCGAGGTGCAGCGATGCGCGAGTCAATGGCGTCGTTTCGCCACGTGCGAGCAACGCCAGCTGCTGGTCGAGCGGCGCGTCCCCGAGCTCCGGCCATGGGTGCAGATCGGCAAACCCATCGTCGGCGCGCAGCAACGCGCCTTCACGCGCACCTTCGCGTGCAACGCCGCTCAGCCGGCGTTTCGGCATGAGCGTGTAGCGATGGACCCAGAGGCGCATCAGAACATGCAGCCGATGACGAAGAGAATTCCGAACGCCCACTGCAGCGCGCCGGCGAGCGCGAGACATGGATTGAGGGCCGCGCCGCGCGATTTCATCGAGCGGACGATCACCAGAATCGCCAGTGGCAGCGCCGCGAGCGTGAGCAGAAGCGGCCAGCGATTCTGCATCCAGGCGATTCCCGCGGCCGCGACGAACGGAGTGAGCGCGAAGAGTACGATCTCGAAACGGGCGAAGCCTTCGCCGAAGCGAACGACCGTGGTCCGCTTGTTCGAGCGCCGGTCACCCGCGACGTCGCGCAAGTTGTTGATCACGATCAGCACCGTCGCCAGCGCGCCGGCCGCGTATCCCGCGAGTAGCGCGGAACGCGTGAGCTGCAGTGAGTGCACGTAGAACGTGCCGCCCACGGCGATGAGTCCGAAGAAGAGGATGACGAACAGTTCGCCGAGGCCGTGATAGGCGAGCGGAAACGGTCCACCGGTGTACCCGTAAGCCATGAACATCGAGACGAGGCCGACAACGAGCATCGGCCAGCCGCCGCGATAAATGAGCGGCACGCCACACAGTGCCGCACCAATGAGGCAGATCCACGCCGCGCGCATGACCGCCTCGGCGCTGAGCAAGCCGGCCTGTGTGACGCGAATCGGCCCCAGGCGTTCGCCGGTGTCCGCCCCCTTCTTGAAATCGAGCGCGTCGTTGATGAAGTTCGTCGCGACTTGAATCAGCACCGCGCCGAGGAGCGCGCAGAAAAACACCCACCAGGTGATTCCGGGCGGCTCATGCGACGCCAGTGCGGAGCCGATGAGCACCGGCACCACCGCGGCGGAGAGAGTTTTCGGACGCGCTGCGAGCAGCCAGTGTTTCACGGGAATCGCTTGAACTTTCCGAACTCCGGCTTGCGCTTCTCGACGAAGGCGTCGCGGCCTTCCTGCGCTTCTTCGGAAAGGTAATAGAGGAGCGTGGCGCTGCCGCCGAAATCGAGCAATCCGATCTGGCCGTCGCAATCGGCGTTCATCGCCGCCTTGAGGAATCGCAGCGCCATCGGCGAGAGCGCGAGCATCTCGCGGCACCATTTCAGCGTTTCGGCTTCGAGCGCATCGACCGGCACGACCGTATTGACAAGGCCCATCTCCAGCGCCTGTTTCGCGTCGTATTGACGGCACAGGAACCAGATTTCGCGCGCCTTTTTCTGTCCGATGATGCGCGAGAGATACGACGAGCCGAGTCCGGCATCGAACGAGCCGACGCGTGGTCCGGTCTGCCCGAAACGCGCGTTCTCCGCGGCGATCGTCAGATCGCAGACGACGTGCAGCACGTGGCCGCCGCCGATCGCATATCCCGCGACCATCGCCACCACCGGCTTCGGCATGCTGCGAATCTGCTTCTGCACATCGAGAATGTTGAGCCGCGGAATCTTCTCCTTCGGATCGACATAGCCGCCCTTGCCGCGCACGCGCTGGTCGCCGCCGGAGCAGAAGGCTTCGTTGCCTTCGCCGGTGAGGATGATCACGCCGATCTCCTCGTCGTCGCGCGCCATGTCGAAGGCCTGCTTCAACTCACCGACCGTTTTCGGCCGGAACGCGTTCCGCACCTCGGGACGATTGATGGTGATCTTTGCGATCCCGTCGTCCGTGCGCTCGTACCTGATGTCTTCGAAGTCGTGCAGTTTCTGCCAGGTTTCCGCCATAGGCGGCGAACGTTAGTGCAATTCGAGGAAGACTCGCAATCGCTGCACGAACGCCTCGGGCTGTTCCCACGGCAGGCGATGCCCGGCGCCGGGACAGATCCACAACTCCGCGCGCGGCAGACGAGCGACCGCGGCCCGTGCGATCTCGACGTATTTCGCGTCGCGCTCGCCGGCGATCCAGAGCAGCGGCGTCTCAATCGCTTCGAGCCGCGGCGGCAGCAGCACTGCCGGAGACCACTCGCGCAACTGACGCGCGAGCTCGCCGCGATCGTAGTCCCGCTCCTCGCGAGCCAGCGAGTGTCCGCCAAACACCGGCTGCGCATTCCAGTCGCGGATCACCGCGGACCAGTCATCTTGTTCGAAGCGACGGGCCCACGCTTCATCGCGAACGCGTCGCCCCTCGTCGGGCGCATTCAAGCCGGCCGAAACAATGATCGCTTTCGCGAAGCGCTGCCGTTCGAGCAGCTGCAGCGCGAGACGGCCGCCCATCGAATAGCCGAGAAGCACTTCGCCCGCGTGTGGCGAATGCGGCCACGGCAGGAAATCCCAATCGGATGGGAGCCCAAGGAATCCGGAGAGTGTGCGGATCAGGACCACAGCGCGTCGTACCTCTGCCAGACGCGAGCGGACGCTTCTGCATCGGGCCGCAGTTCCGTCACGTCGACATTCCACATCGACGCCCAGGCGTCGAAGCGGACGTCGTGCACGTTCTCGATGATGCGCTCGCGCATTTCGCGATCGACCGCGCGCAGCGACGCCACGCGCCCGAAGATGCGGCCGCCACCGTTGTTGATGACCACGATGCGAAAGCGCACGCCTTCCTCGAGCTGGCGCACGATCCAGGGAGCACCGAGATCGTAGATGGTGGTGAGATCGCCGAGGATGGCGACGTTGTCGCGATGCGGTGCGCACCAGCCGAAGAACGTCGACAGCTGGCCGTCGATCCCGTTCGCGCCACGGTTCGCCTCGTACTCGAATCCGCGCGGCTCGCGCGTGGCAACGAGATCCCATTCGCGGATCGGGAGACTATTGCCGAGGTAGATGCGCGAGCGTTCCGGCAGGTCGCGTGACAACGCGCGCAGCATCGCCAGTTCCGATTGCGGCTCGTCATCGAGAAGCGTGTGGACCTCTGCGGCGAGCTCGCGGTCGCGCGCGAAGAATTCGTCATCGCGTGAACCATGCAGCGACGGCAACGAAGAAATCGGGTGCACGTGGCCGCGGGTCATGCCGGCGAACGGAAGATCGCTGTAGTGCAGCACCGGCAGGTCACTCGAATCGAGATCGCGCCAGAAGCGGAGCGTCGGCACGTTACCGATGCGGATGACGGAATCGAAGTCGCCGCGCGCAATCATCCGTTCGCCGGCCGTGATGTGCGGCAGCGACGGATCCTCGCGCAATCCCGACAGCGCTTCCGCGTAGACCGGCGCGTTCAGCGAAAGCACGAACTCGCGCACGCGAGCGCGATGGCGCGCGCCGAGTCCGCCGAGAATCACGAGCGGCTTAGCCCCAAATTCAAGCATGGAGGAGAGGCTCGTCGAATTCGACATTGAGATGCAGCCCCCGCGTGCGCGACCACGACGCGAGCGACGTCTCCGCGTATTTGCCGAAGATGCCGATCTGATCGATCGACTGCGGTGCGCCGGTCTCGCGAAAACGGGCCGGACGAT
Organism: Thermoanaerobaculia bacterium; assembly: GCA_036261885.1. GTDB lineage: Bacteria > Acidobacteriota > Thermoanaerobaculia > Gp7-AA8 > Gp7-AA8 > QHVT01. The sequence goes on from DATAJY010000010.1 coordinate 5,779, forward strand.
CGGCGGTGATGAGCACGAGCGGCGCTCCGGAGTAGTGCGCTTCGACCGCGGCCGGGAGCAATTCCGCGACGGCGGTTCCGGAGGTCGTCACGATCGCCACCGGCTGGCCGTGCAGTTTGAAACGACCGAGCGCGAAAAACGCCGCGGAACGTTCATCGACGAACGAGAAGAGGCGCGCATCGCCGCGACCGAGCACCACCAGCAGCGGTGAGTTGCGCGAGCCGGCGCAGACGCAGAATTCGCGCACGCCGGCCGCGCGCACGTCGTCGATCAGGCGCGTCGCGCGTTCGAGGTTGCCCATGAAGCCGACGCCGTTTCGATGCCGAAGAGGTTCTTGACCTGATCGCGCTTCTGCCGCAGTTCTTCGAACTCGCGCTCGAGGATGCTCTGCGGCAGCATGCCGACGCCCGAGCCGATGCGCACGCGCTCCCCGGTCCATTGAATGTTGCGGATGGCGACGATCGCCAGCGCCGAGCGGTCGGGACGCTCCATGCCGAACGGCGCGCCGAACGTCCGCCGCTTCACTCCCTTGTCGGATTCGCGCAGCCAGCGCTCCCCCGCTTCGGTGCGCGGCGAAACGCCGAGCGCCGCGGTCGGGTGAAGACGCCGCACCATCTCGCTGAAGGACATCTTGTTTTCGGCCTCGCCCGATTCCGCAAAAAAGATCGGCGTCATCAAATGCGCGATCCCGGGCATGCGCAGGACGCCGAGCGGGCCGACTTCGATGTTGCCGAACGGCGCGAGGCGGCGAACGATGTCATCGACGACGAGCCGATGCTCGAGCCGCTCTTTCGGATCGGCCAGCAGCTCCTCGGCGCGCGACACCGGTCGCGTGCCGGCGAGGGCCATGGTCCGATACCCGCGCGCCTCGGCCTGAAACAACGTCTCCGGCGTCGCGCCGATCGCACCATGTCCGCCGTATGCGTAGCCGTATGCGGTGAGTCCCGGCGGCAGCAGTTCGAGGCGCGCGATCAGATGATGCCACCACGTTCCGCGTTGCGCGAAGTGGCCGTTTTCGAAAAGCACCGGCACGATCTTCTGAAACGCGCCGCGCGCGAAGCCTTTCTGCACCGATTCGAAGAGCGGCGCGAAATCAGAGAGTGTGAGCGGCTCCCAGTCGATCTCCGGAGGACCCATGTCTTCGAAACGCGCCGCGAGCTCGATAAACGTGAGCTCTTCCCACTGCACCGGATGACGCCACGGGTGCACGTCGTCGAGAAAGAAGTCGGTGACGTAGAATGCCGGCCGCTCCGGGCGCCGGAAAGGGAGATGTTCGAATGGTCCCCAACCGACGAACACGCGGCCCGGGGACGTCTGAACAAACGCGAAGTCGCGTTGCATCGGGCGGATTGTATCCCCCATCGAAAATGAGCGATGAGTAACTACACCGGTCCCGATCCCGACAAGATCCGCTCGATGTTCGCCTCCATCTCGACGCGCTATGACCGCGCCAATACGGTTCTGTCCGGCGGCGTGCATCACCTCTGGCGCCGCCGCACGGTCAAATGGTCGGGCGCAAAGACGGGCGATCGCGTGCTCGACTGCGCGACCGGCACCGGCGATCTCGCCATCGCCTTTCGCAAAGCGGTCGGCGACTCCGGTGAAGTGATCGGCACCGACTTCGTTCCGGAGATGCTCGAACGCGCCCGCGTGAAGGCCCCGAACATCACGTTCGACGTCGCGGACGTCACGCGACTGCCATTCGCCGATGCGACGTTCGATGTCTCGAGCATCTCGTTCGGCATCCGCAACGTGAACGATCCGCGCAAAGGGGTGAGCGAGCTCGCGCGGGTCGTGAAACCGGGCGGGCGGGTGATGATTCTCGAATTCGGTCAGCCGCGCGGCCGCGCCTTCGGCATCCTCTATGACCTCTATCGGAAACGCGTGTTGCCGCGCGTCGGCGGCATGGTCACGGGCGAGCAGGATGCGTACGAATATCTCGAACGTTCGGCGGGCAAATTTCCGAGCGGCGAGGCGTTCGTGCAGCTCATGCGCGAGTCGGGCTCGTTCCGATCGATTGAGTTCGTGCCGCTGACATTCGGCATTGCGTACCTGTATAAAGGCGTGCGGGAGTAATCGGTCCTCATGCCTCTCGACGTCTATAAATTCGGCGGCGTTGCCGTCGGAAGCCCGAATGCCATTCTCACCGCGGCCGAGCATGTGAAGCGTGCGGCGCCGCGCGACGGGAGCAGGGACCGGAACGTTTGTGCGGTGGTCAGCGCCGCGAATGGCGTGACGGACATGCTGCTCGCCTCCGCGCAGGCGGCATTGCGCGGCGATCGCGCCGGCTGGATCACGGCCGCGAAGCAATTCGAATTACGACATTTCGAATTGATCGACGCAATCATCGAGAACAAGGCACGCGCGGCGAAACTGCGCGAGCTGATCTCCGATGCGGCGCACGAGATGCGTTCGATGGCCGAGAGCGTCGCGGTGTTGCGCGAGCTGACTCCGCGGGCCCAGGACGCGCTGGTGGCGCGCGGCGAGCGCGTGCTCGCGCGCATCTTCACCGAGGTGTTGAACGAACGCGGCGTGAAAACGGAGTTCGTCGACGCCGAGGAGATCATCACCACCGAGCGTCGCCTCGGCAGTCTCTGGCCGAATCTCGCGAAGTGCGAGCGCAACGCGAAAAAACTCATTACTCCATTGCTCGACGCCGGCACGGTCGTCGTGGTGCCCGGTTATCTCGCCAGTGGTCCCGATGGGGAAGTGGTCACCCTCGGCCGCGGCGGCACCGACTTCTCGGCCGCGATTCTCGCGCGCTGCATCGGCGCGACGGCCGTGACGCTCTTCAAGGAAGTCGACGGCCTCATGACCGCCGATCCGAAGAGCGTTCCCTCCGCGCGCCTGCTGCACGAACTGCACTATCGCGAAGCGGCGGAGCTCGCGTTTTACGGCGCGAAAGTACTGCACCCGCGCACGATGATTCCGCTCGTCGACCGCCGCATCCCGCTCTTCGTGCGCAACACCTTTCGCGAAGAGTCGAAAGGAACACGCATCGCCGACGACGTGAAGCCGGGCGCGTATCCGGTGAAAGCGCTCACCGCGATCCACAAGCAGGCGCTGGTCTCGATCGAAGGCTCGGGCATGATCGGCGTGCCCGGTGTTGCCGGCCGCGCGTTCACGGCGCTCTCGCAGGCCGGCCACTCCGTGTCGATGATCAGCCAGGCGTCGAGCGAGTCGAGCATCTGCTTCGTCCTCCCCGCGTCCGAAGCGAGCCACGCCATGAGCGCACTCGAAGAAGCGTTTCTCTTCGAGCGCAAATCGAAGCTCATCGATCGCATTCGCGCGGAGAAGGACGTCGCCCTGATCGCCGTGGTCGGACTCGGCATGCGTGGCCGTCCCGGCATCGCCGCACGCACGTTCTCCGCGCTCAGCGGCGCGGGCGTGAACGTTGTGGCCATTGCCCAGGGCTCGTCGGAGCTGAACATCACCATCGCCGTCTCCGAGAGTCACGCCACGAAAGCGCTGCAGGCGCTGCATGCCGAGTATCAGCTCGACAAGATGCATCCGCTGGCCGACACGTCGGGACGCGAGTCGAAGCTCACGCTCCTCGGGTACGGCCAGATCGGCCGCGAGCTCGCCTCGCAGCTCACCGCGCAGGAAAAACATCTGCGTCAGGAGCTCGGTCTCGACGTCAAAGTGATCGGCGTCGCCGATCGGTCCGGCATCCGCATCGAAGAAAAAGGCTTCTCCGCGCGTACGCTGCAGTCGCTGGCGAAACAGAAGGCATCCGGCGGGCGGCTCTTCGAGCGCGACTCGCTGCTCTCGCTCAAACAACTGCAGAAAATGATGCGTGACGAGCTCTGGCTGCTGCCGTCGCATCGTCCGATCCTCGTCGACCTCACTTCCGACGAGACCGCACCGCTGATTCAGGAAGCGCTCGAGAACGGCTTTCACATCGTGCTCGCGAACAAGAAACCGCTCGCGGTGCCGCAGCTCGAATTCGATCGCCTCATGCAGACCGCGAAGGATCGCGGGCTCGCGCTTCGTTACGAGGCGACCGCGGGGGCCGGCCTGCCGGTGCTCGACACGCTGCAGAAGCTGCAGGAGTCGGGCGATCGCGTGGAGACGATTCTCGGCGCATTCTCGGGCACGCTCGGCTTCATCATGAGCGCCCTCGAAGATGGGAAGCGCTTCAGCGACGCCGTGCGCGAAGCGTGGAAGCGCGGCTACACCGAGCCCGATCCGCGCGACGATCTCTCCGGGACCGACGTGGCGCGCAAGGCGCTGATTCTCGCGCGCACGCTCGGCCGCCGCCTGGAGCTCGGCGACATCGCACTCGAATCGCTCTTCACACCCGCGGTCGACGACAACGATCCGGCCCGCTTCGTCGACAAGCTCACCGCGCTCGACGCCGGCTTCGCCGAGCGCGTGGCGCGCGCCCAGCGGGAAGGCAAAGTGCTCCGCTACGTCGCGAAGATCGGCAAGCGCGCCATCCGAGTCGGCGTCGAAGCGGTGCCGCAGGCATCACCGCTCGGGCGCCTGCACGGCACTGACAACACCGTGGTCATTCATTCGAAACGGTACGCCACGAACCCGCTCATCGTCACCGGTCCCGGCGCCGGCGCCGCGGTGACCGCGGCCGGAGTGCTCAACGACATCGTGGCCATCACGATGCACGAGCGCCGGAAGGTCTCGCGCTCATGAGCAACCGTGCGGTTGCATATGCTCCCGGCTCGATCGGCAACGTCGGCCCCGGCTTCGACGTCCTCGGTCTCGCGGTCGACGGCATCGGCGATACGGTCACGGTGGAACTGACGAAAGGAACGTCGCGCGTCGATGCCATCACCGGCCGCGACGCGGAGCTCGTGCCGCGCGATGCCGATCGGAACTGCGCCGCGATTGCCGCGAACGCGTATCTGCGGCCATTCGGCTTTCGCGCGATCGTGAGCATCGAGAAAGGGCTCGCGCTCGCGGGCGGGATGGGCGGCAGTGCCGCGTCGAGCGTGGCCGGCGCCTATGCCGCGGCCCTCGCGCTCGGACAGGCCCCGTCGATGCAGGACGTGATCGCCGCCGCGCTGGAAGGGGAAGCCGCGGTCGCCGGTCGGCATCTCGACAACATCGCGCCGAGCGCCGTCGGCGGCCTCGCGCTCTCACGCAGCGTCGATCCGATCGACGTCGTGAAACTGCCGGTCGCGGCCGACTGGTGGATCGCGCTGGTCACGCCGCGCGTGCGCATCCAGACCAAAGACGCACGCGCGCTGCTCCCCGACGCCTGCGAGCGCAACACCTGGATTCAATTGATGGCCAACACCACCGCGCTCGCGCACGCGTTCGCCACCGGCGATACGAAACTCCTGCGACGCGCGCTCGACGATGTCTACGCCGAGCCGCGCCGCGCGCCGCTCATCCCCCATTTCTATGAAGTGAAACGCGCCGCGCTCGAGAACGGCGCCTTCGGCTGCTCGATCAGCGGTTCCGGTCCGACACTCTTCGCAATCACCGCCGACGAGCTCAGCGCCCATCGCTGCGCCAAAGCGATGCAGCAGCGGTTCGGGGAGATCGAAGCGACCGGTCACGTGGGACGGATTGCGCGCGAAGGGGCGAGGCGCGCGTAGGGGACGAATCGATGGAATGGCTCCAATGCATCCACTGCCCTGAAAAATACGACGCGCTCGAGATCCGCTACACGTGCGAGTGCGGCGGGCTGCTCTCCGTCGAGCGGGACACGATCCTCGATCGCGATTCGTTCGACGATCGGCGCAGCTCGCGCGCGCCGATCGATCAGAGCGGCGTCTGGCGGTTTCGCGAGGGAGTGCTCAATCTCGACCGCGTGATCACGCACCCGGAAGGGGCGACGCGGCTGTACGAGCGCAACGGGCTTTTGTACAAGCACGAAGGAGAGAACCCGACCGGCTCGTTCAAAGATCGCGGGATGACGGTCGCGGTCACGCAGGCGGTGCGCGTCGGCGCCCGCGCGGTGGCGTGCGCATCGACCGGCAACACCTCCGCGTCGCTGGCCGCGTACGCCGCACAGGCGGGGCTGCGTGCGATCGTGTTCGTGCCGGCCGGCAAAGTGGCCAGCGGCAAGCTCGCACAGACGCTCGCGTACGGCGCGACCTGCCTGCAGGTGCGCGGCGATTTCGATGCGGCCATGCGGCTCGTGCGCGATGCGTGCGACAAGCTCGGGATCTATCTCGTCAACTCGATCAATCCGTTCCGCATCGAGGGCCAGAAAACGATCATCTGGGAACTGCTGCAGGACCTCCGCTGGGAGGCGCCCGACTGGATCGTCGTTCCCGCCGGCAACCTCGGCAACACGAGCGCGTTCGGCAAGGCGCTGCGCGAAGCGCACGCGCAACGCTGGATCGACAAGATGCCGCGCCTCGCCTCCATTCAGGCCAGCGGCGCGAATCCGTTTTTCCTCAGCTACGAAGATGCCTTCGCCACGCGGCATCGCGTGAAAGCCGAGACCATCGCCAGCGCCATTCGCATCGGCGATCCCGTCAGCCACGACAAGGCGGTCGATGCGATCCGCCTCACGAACGGCATCGTCGAACAGGTCACCGACGAAGAGATCATGAACTCGAAACGCGAGATCGACGGCATGGGCATCGGCTGCGAGCCGGCGTCCGCCGCGACGCTCGCCGGCGTGAAAAAACTCAAAGCCGCGGGCGTCATCCACGACGGCCAGCGCATCGTCTGCGTGCTCACCGGCAACATCCTCAAGGATCCGGACGCGAACATGCGGCCGGAGAACGTGATCGAGATCGACGCGACTCTCGAGGCCGTCGAGAACGTACTGTAGCACTCACGCCAGCCACGCGGCGTTCGGACGCGATGGCAATAAAAAAGCGGCGCTCATCGCGCCGCTCGTTCCATCCGGGACTGCTTCGAGCTAGGTCTTCAGGTGCTTGTTGACCAGCGCGGTCATCTCGAACATCGAGACCTGATCCTTACCGCCGAAGATGACGCGAAGCTTGTCATCGGCGTTGATCATGCGCTTGTTGGTCTGATCCTGGAGGCCGTTGGCCTTGATGTAATCCCATACACGCTTGGTCACTTCGCTGCGCGGGATCGGCGTGCTGCCAACGATCTCGGCCAGCTCGGCACTCGGCGTGACTTCAGCGGCAAGACCTTTGCCGCCGCCCTTCGAAGATGATTTCGTAGCCATTTCAACCTCGTCTTTTTTCGTTGCGGGCTGGATTCTGTGCCGATTCCGCGCCGCGCGTCAAACGCGGGACAGTGGTGATTTGGAATCGGTCGTGCACAATCGAGCGCTGCTGTAATCCCGGAAGGAGGTATTTTTCTCAAATGAAGTCCACTCGCATTCTTCTTCTCTTCGCACTCACGCTCGTCGTCACGCCGACGCTGCTCGCTGCCGATTTCGGCGTGCGCGCCGGACGCTTCAACGATTCCGATCAGAAGTTCGTCGGCGCCGAGCTGCTCTTCAACCTCGGCGCGGTGAATCTCAACCCGAACCTCGAGTACTCGCTCGAAGACGACGTCACCGCCGGCACCGCCAATCTCGATTTCACGTTCGATGTGCTCAGCACGCCGCGCGTTCGTCCGTTCGTCGGCGCCGGCGTCGGTCTCGCCTATCTCGATGATGACTTCGGCGACACGCGGACCGACGTGGTCGGCAATCTCATCGGCGGTCTCGCCTTCGACCTGCAGTCGATCAAGCCGTACGCGCAGGTGAAATACGTGCGCGTCCTCGACAACGATGACGAAGACTCCCAGTCCGAAGACGATCTCGCCCTGATCGTCGGCCTCCGCTTCTAACCGACCGCTTCGGCCGCGATCGCGCGATCCCCTCGCAGGCGCGCGATCGCACGGGCCACGAGATACAACGCCAGCAGGATCAGCAACGCCGACGTCACGCCGTTCACGAGCGCCATCGGATCGAGCTTCACGCCGGTGAAGTTCTGAATCGTCAGCTTCACCAGCGCGTAGAGCGTCGTTACCAGCACGAACAGCATCGGCAGCAGCGTGAAGGCGATCTGCTGCCGCCGCTGGTGCAGCCACACCGTGATCGCGAGCAGCGTCAACGCGGCCAGCAGCTGATTCGACGCGCCGAAGAGCGTCCAGAACTTCACCCACGATCCCGGAGGAGCGAAGGCGATGAAGTAGACCGGCAGCGCGACGGTCATCACGGTGGCGACGAGCGCCATCACGCGCGACTTCCAGCCGAAGAGCTCCTGAAGAATGTAGCGGCCGAGGCGCGTGGAAACGTCGACGGTGTCGAAGACGAACGTCGAGAATGCCATCGCCCCGAACGTGATCGCGAAGTTGCGGTACTTCTCGCCGATGAGCAGCGTCATGAAGTCGCCGATGCCGTTGCCGTAGATCGTGCCGGGCTTCAGCCCCGCCAGATCCGGCTGCGCGACGATCATCACCGTGACCATCGCGATCAACGCCACGAACGCCTCGGCGAGCATGCCGCCGTAGCCGACCGCGCGCACGTGCGATTCGCGATCGATCTGCTTCGACGTCGTTCCCGAACAGACCAGACCATGGAATCCGGAGCAGGCGCCGCAGGCGATGGTGACGAAGAGGAACGGGAAGAGCAGCCCCGTGGCCTTGCCGCTGTCGAAGCCTTTGAACGCGGCCTGCTTGATCTCGTAGCCGCCGAAGAAAATGCCGATCACGCCGAGAGCCAGCGCGAAGTAGAGAACGAATCCGCCGAGGTAGCCGCGCGGCTGCAGCAGCGACCAGACCGGCACCATCGAGGCGACGCAGCAGTACGCGAGGATCAGCATCGCCCACTCTTTCGCGCCGAGCACGAAGTAGATCGAGACCTTCGTGCCGAGCCAGACGGAGACGAACGTGGCCGGAACGAAGATGATCGTGAGCAGCCAGAGCGGCGGATCGAGAACCTTCTGCACGAGGCCCATCAGCACCGCCAGGCCGAGATAGAAGATGCTCGCCGCGGCAACCGCGCCGCCGGGATGAAATGCCGTGGCCGCACCAGCCAGCTCTTCGCCGCCCGTGACGAAGCTCGAGGCGGTGATGTCGGCAAAGGCGACGATGACGTAGACCAGCGCGAGCCAGATGAACGACATCATCGCCGCGCCGGCGCGTGAGCCGAGATGCTCGCGGGTGATGTCGGCGATCGAGCGTGCGCCGTGACGCACCGATGCGGCGAGGGCCATGAAGTCATGCACCGCGCCGATCAGCACGACGCCGAGTCCGATCCAGAGCAGACACGGCAACCAGCCGAATTCCTGCACCGCGATGATCGGACCGGCAATCGGACCCGCCGCGGCGATCGCCGCGAAGTGCTGCCCGAACAGGTAGAACGGTTTGGTCGGAACGAAATCGATCCCGTCCTGCAGCTGATGCGCGGGCGTCGGCACGCGATCATCGAGCTGCACGACACGCGAGATCCACCCGCCATACAACCGGTATGCAAGCGCAATGAGGGCAAGAAAGCCGACCGCAATCAGCGTGAGTTGCATGGCTGCGGATTATGCCTTCGGTTGTCGGTTGTCGGTTGTCGGGAGTCGGGAGCACCGCTCCGGTGACACCAGGACCTCGAGCTTCGTGGTCGGGTGGCGGCCTCCCGACCTCCGACAACCGACTCCCGACAACCGCCCCTACTACGTCCTCGTCAGTCCGGCTCCGCTTTGCTGCTCCACTTTCTGTGTGTTGCTTTTGTCCCGCAGGAAGTTCTTCAGGCCGAACAGGGACTCCAGCGTGTCGTGCCAGAACGGTGCGCCGAGGCTGAGGAGGGCGGCCATGACCAGCCAGCCGATGATCTGCCAGCCGCTCGCGCTGCGCAGTTCCTCGAACGACTTCATCGGCTCGATGCCCATGGCTGGATACGACATCGACGCGGCATCGAGTTGCTGGTTCAGCTCCGCGCGCAGTTGCTGCAGCGTCTGCGGATTGGTCTCGTTGCTGATCTGCGCGTTGTAGCGCGCCTGAATCGCATCCGCTTCCTTCAGCACGCGCTGTTGCTGCACGTCGCTCGTGGCCAGGCGTTTGTAGATCGCGAAGATGTCGGCGTTGAGAAAGATCGTCAGCGCGAGGCTGAGAAGAAAGGCCCACGTGCGCATGTGCCGCGCGTAGCGTTCCTGAAAGCCGAGCATCACCGTGTCGTACCAGCTGTCGATCGCGGCGAGCCGCTCGCGCACCGGCGCGACCAGTTGCAGCAGCCGCGCGTGCACGTTCGAAAGCGCGGTCGAAAGATCCTGCGCCGCTTTGGCCGCCACCTGCAGATCGGCATTGCCCGGATCGGAGGCGAGCGCCTGATCGAGCTGAGACTGCAGATCGCTCACAAGTTGGAGCACGGCCGTCGTGTCGAAGTCGCGAAAGGTCATCACGTCTTTGACGAGCAGCCGCGGATCGAGCGCGTCGCCCTGAAACAGCGAGGCCACATGCGCGGCCATCGGCGTGAGCGCACCGCGCAGCTTCGTGAACGTGGTCACCGACTCCTGCGTCAGCTTCACTTTCGAGAGCGCATCGATGGCGGTTCTCGCTTCCACGATCGCATTCGAGAACGTCTGCACCGCCGACTTCATCGCCTCGGTGACGCGCGACGATCCTTCGATCGACGTCACCACCTTCGCCAGATCGGCCTTCGAGATCGACTCGATCGCATTGCGGCCGAGCGCTGTCGTGCGTCCGAGCTCCTGGAAGTGCTGCATCACCTTCTCCGCGGTGGCCGCGTTTTCCGCCGGCGCGCTGGAAGCGACGTAGTCGAACAGATTCGCGATCGACTTCTGAATCTGTCGCGACTTAAATTTGAACAGCTTCTTCAGCACGGTCTGCAGCGACTGCACGACCATGCTGAGCAGAAGAATGAGCACCACCACCGAGATGACGGTGTCGAGCACGCCGAGATCGACAGACGGCATTGCACAGCTCCTTCGTTAAGGATGGACCGAAGGAGTGATTGTACGCGCCGGTCAGGGGGTCGTGGTGACGAGGTCTTCGTACTCGGGGTGCCGCTTCAGGTACGACTGCACGTAGGTGCATTGCGGCACGACCCGCAGTCCCTGCGCCCGCGCGTCGTCGAGCGCGTACTTCACGATCTCGCCGGCCAGGCCGCGGCCCGAGAGCGCTTCCGGAACGACGGTGTGGGTGAAGACGATGCGATCGGCTCCTTCACGGTCGTAGGCAACGTACGCGGTGCTGCCGTCGAGTGTCACTTCGTACTGCGAGCGATCTTTGTTGTCGCGAATCTCAGTCATGGTTGGTGCTCCCGCTGCAAACGCAGCGCCTCCTCGAGCATTCGTTTCGGTGTATCGATCTCGATGGTGAATCCGAGGTGTCGCAGCGCGATGCCGAGCGTCTCGCGCACGCGCGCCTCTTCGAGAGTCGGCAACGGCAGCGCACCATCGCGCTTGCCGAGCTTCGCGCCATCGGGATTCACCACCAGAGGCAGATGAGCGTACGCGGGCAGCGGCAACTCCAGCGCACGCTGCAGGGCAATCTGACGCGGTGTCGACGCGAGCAGATCGGCGCCGCGTACGACCTGCGTCACTCCCTGCTCCCCATCATCGACGACCACCGCCAGCTGATACGCGAACAATCCGTCGGCGCGGCGTACGACGAAATCGCCACTGCGCTCGCCGACGTGTTCCTCGATATGCCCGACCACCAGGTCGTCGAACGCGATCACTTCATTCGGCACGCGAAAACGGATCGCACGCGCGGTCTTCCCCGCGGCAAGACCGTTGCGACACGTGCCGGGGTAGACCGGCTCGGAGCCGAGCGGCGCGGATGCAGCTCGTTGCAGCTCGGCGCGCGAGCAGGCACAGTCGTAGACGAGCTTCTTCGCGCGCAGATCGTTCAGGGCGCGCTCGTAGAGCTGCGTGCGCCGCGATTGCCAGACCAGCTCTCCATCCCAATCGAGCTCGTATCGCCGCAGCGCCGCGAGGATCTCCTCCGCCGAGCCGGGGATCACCCGCGGCGTGTCGATGTCTTCGATGCGGACCAGCCAGCGTCCATTCGCGGCCCGCGCGAACAACCACGATCCGACGGCGGCGACGAGGCTGCCGAGATGGAGCGGACCGGTGGGCGACGGCGCGAATCGACCGATGACAGACAAGCGCCGGGAAAATACCATCGCCACCATGCGAGAACGGATCGGCATCATCGGAACGGGCTGGGTCGGATCGAGCGTGGCCATCTCCACGCTGCACGCGGGCGTCGCCACGGAGGTGCTGCTCTACGACGTGCGGCACGAAGTCGCGGAAGGCGAGGCGATGGATCTCGCGCACGGCGCGCCGTTCTACACCCCTGCCAGCGTGCGCACGGCGTCGTCGATCGAAGAGTTGCGCCACTGCGATGCGATCGTCATGACCGCCGGCCGCGGCGGACGTCCCGGCGAAACGCGCCTCGACCTGCTGCGCGACAACGCGACGATCGTGCGCGAGATCGGCGCGAAGCTCCGCGATTTCGGCGGCATCGTGGTGATGGTCACGAATCCGGTCGACGTGCTCACGGCGGTGATGACCGAGGCATCCGGCCTGCCGCCGTCACGCGTTCTCGGCACCGGCACGATGCTCGACACCGCGCGCCTGCGCCAGATTCTCGGGCAGGAGCTGCACGTCGATCCACGTTCGATTCACGCGCAGGTCGTCGGCGAACATGGCGATTCCGAGGTCGTGCTCTGGTCCGATGCCCACGTCGGCGGCCGGCGCCTGCGCGACTGGCCGGGATGGACCGAGACCCACGAAGCAAACATCGCCCATCGCGTGAAAACCGCCGCGTACGAAATCATCCAACGGAAAGGGGCGACGAATCACGCCATCGGTCTCGTCACCGCGGCGCTCCTCAAATACATGCTCCGCGGCGATCGGCGCATCCTCACGGTCTCGCGCCTGCAGGACGGCGCCTGCGGCATCGACGGCGTCGCGCTCTCCTTGCCGACCATCGTCGACGCCGACGGCGCGGTACAGGTGATCGAGCCCGAAATGTCAGCGGAGGAACGCGCGCGGCTGCACTCCTCGGCCGAGGTGTTGCGAACCGCGATGCGAGAGATCTAGGCGCACGCGTTGGCAAACGTACGGTCGGGCCGGAAGCTCACGAAACGTGAGGATCGTGAGGTTTTTTGTAAGATTCGCGGATGAACAACAAAGTACTGGGGATTCTCACGGTGCTCCTCGTGTCTCTGAGCGCGTTCGCTCAGCAGCAATCCACCCCCGAAGCGCAGGGCAGCGCGGCGGACAAAAACATCGAGATGCTCGCGAACGATCTGCACGCGCTGTCGCGCGTGACCGGCGTTGCCGAAGACCTCAACCGGTCGCGACAGATCCTTCTGGCCATCACCGATTCCGACATCGACACGCTGCGCATGCCGCGCGGCGACGGCACGTACAAGTGGGCGTCGCTGCAGCGCGAAGAAGGCGGCCGCGTGCGCGATGAGAAAGCCATCGAGTACGTCTACACCGAGAAAGAGCTGCGCAACGTGCTGGTCACCGGCGCGAACGGCTATCGCGTGGAAGTGCTCGTGCCGAAGAAGCGCAGCACGTTCAACGCGAACAACCGCGTCTGGGTGCGCAACATCCTCGTCGACTCCACCGGCTTCGACGGCAAGATCACGCATCACGAGCTGCCGGTGAACGCGTGGGTGAACCCGGGCGACGCGAACGGCGTGGCCCTGCCGGAGATCGGCAAGTCGGTGAAAGTGACGGCGGAGCTCGGCGTCGAAAGCGGCAACAAGGCCGCGGTGGCGGAAGTGGCCATCGTGCAGGCCAAGCTCGTCGACGATCCGAACAGCCCGTACTTTCCGGCCGTGAAGCGCCTGCTGCAGGTGCGCGAGCTCGCCGCGGCGAAAGACATCAATCGCGGCGCGCTGAAGAACACGCTCGATGAAGCGCTGCTCTCGCTCCCCGGTCAGCTCGAGAAGCGCACCGCCGAACAGGCAGAGGCTGCGCGTGTGCGCAAGCTGATGGCCGAGCAGGGCACCACCACCGGCGCCATCAACCTCGGCGACGCCACCCCCGACGTCGTGAACGAGCTGGCCGAGATCGCCCGCCTGCTCAGCGGCACGCTGCAGGAGCAGACCGACGGCCGCGCGCGACTCGACGCATTGACCACGAAGTTGAAGCCGGCAGCCGCGCCGGTGCAGTAGACGATAGCCGGCGCATCACCCGATTTTCCGCGTGGCCGGGAGTTCCAACACGTTCTCCCGGCCACTGCTACCGGCGGCCATCCTCCACGTCCCAGATCTCGCGCGCGTACTCGCGAATCGTCCGATCCGCCGAAAAGAAGCCGCTGCGCGCCGTGTTCAGGATCGACTTCCGCGTCCACGCCTCTCCGGAGGTCCACACGTCGGCCGCCTTCTGCTGCGTTTCGAGATACGACGCGAAATCGGCGCAGTGGAAGTAGCGGTCGTTGTGCGTGAGGATGTCGGCGATCTCCTTGAAGATGCCGCTGCTCATCGTGGCGATGCGATTCACCACCGCCGCGAGCTCCGCATTCGCGCGAATCGTACCCCCGGCGTCGAAGCCGCGCTCGCGCAGTGAGGCGATCTGCTCGGCGGTGTTGCCGAAGACGAAGAGATTGCCGTCCCCGACTTCCTGCAGGATCTCGACGTTCGCGCCATCGAGCGTGCCGATGATCACCGCTCCGTTCAATACCGCTTTCATGTTGCCGGTGCCCGACGCCTCCGTGCCGGCGGTGGAGATCTGTTCCGAGAGCTCCGTCGCCGGGAAGAGAATCTCGGCCGCGCTGACGCTGTAGTTCGGCACGAAGACGACGTTCAGCCGCTGCGCCACGAACGGATTCGCGCGCACCATCGTGGCAACGTCATGAATCAGTTTGATGATCAGTTTCGCCGTGTGATAGCTCGGCGCCGCCTTCCCTCCGAAGATGACCGTGCGCGGTGTGCAATCCTGCCCCGCCTGCAGGCGGTGATAGAGCGCGATCACGTGCATCACGTTCAGCAGCTGCCGCTTGTACTCGTGCATCCGCTTGATCTGCACGTCGAACAGTGACCGCGGGTCGACGTCGATGCGATGGCAGCGGCGCAGCCAGCGCGCGAGCTCCTGTTTGCGGTGGAGCTTCATCTGCTGCCAGCGCTCGCGAAACGCCGCGTCGTCCACGAAGGATTCGAGCCTGCGCAGCGCGCCGAGGTCCCGATGCCATTCGTCGCCGGCCACTTCGTCGAGCATCGACGCGAGCTCCGGATTCGCCTGCAGCAGCCACCGCCGCGGCGTGATGCCGTTGGTTTTGTTGTTGAACTTCTTCGGGAAGATGCGATGAAAGTCCGGGAAGACGCGCGTCTTCAGAATCTCGGTGTGCAGCGCGGCCACGCCGTTCACCGAATGCGAGCCGACGATCGCGAGATTGGCCATGCGCACGGTCTGCGCCTGATCGTCGATCACCGATAGCGCGCGCAGTTTCGCGTCATCACCGGGATGCGCCTGCCTCACCACGTCGCGGAAACGGCGATCGATCTCTTCGACGATCTGCAGATGCCGCGGCAGGAGTTTGCCCATCAGCTCCTTCGACCACGTCTCCAGCGCTTCCGGCAGAACGGTGTGATTCGTGTACGCGAAGACGCGCTCGCAGAGGAACCAGGCGGTGTCCCAGTCGATCGCTTCCTGATCGACGAGCACGCGCATCATCTCCGGGATGGCGATGGTGGGATGGGTGTCGTTGAGCTGGATGGCGATGCGGTCCGGCAGCAGATCCCATTCGCCGGGATGCTGCTTCTTGAAACGCCGCACGACGTCCTGAATCGTCGCCGAGGTGAAGAAGTACTGCTGTTTGAGGCGCAATTCGCGGCCCGCGTATTGCGCATCCGACGGATAGAGCACCTTGGAGATATTCTCGCTCGTGTTCTTGTCTTCGACCGCCTCGACGTAATCGCCGGCGTTGAATTTCTCGAGATCGAATTCGCGGCTCGACTTCGCCGCCCACAAGCGCAGCGAGTTGACGACGTCGTTGCGATATCCCGGCACCGCCATGTCGTACGCCATCGCGTAGACGTCGGTCGTATCGACCCAGCGCATGCGGCCGCGGCCGAGATCATCGATGTAGTGCTCGACGCGGCCGTAGAACTTCACCGGAAAAACGACGTCCGGCCGCGCCACTTCCCACGGATTCCCGTACCGCAGCCAGTTGTCCGGCGCCTCGGTCTGATTTCCGTCGCGGATGCGCTGGCGGAAGATGCCGTACTCGTAGCGGATGCCGTAGCCGTAAAACGGAATGCCGAGCGTCGACGCCGATTCGAGAAAGCAGGCGGCCAGCCGCCCGAGACCACCGTTGCCGAGACCGGCGTCCGGCTCGCGATCGATGAGCTCCTCGAGCGCCATCCCGAGGCGCAGCATCGCCTCTTCGAATTGCGTCTGCGCGCCGAGGTTCTGAATGTTGCTGATCAGCAGCCGGCCGAGCAGGAACTCCGCCGAAAGGTAGTACACGCGCTTCACGTCTTCGCGGTAATACCGGTCCTGCGTCGCGAACCAGCGATCCATCAGACGATCGCGCACCGTGTACGCCAGCGCCTGAAAGACGTTCTCCTCGGTGGCATTGAACTCGTCTCGCGCGATCGAATACATCATCCGATGCGCGAACGCGTCGATGATCGAGTCAGGATCGAGCCCACCCGGCTCGGGTTTCGGAATGGTGCGATCGGTCACCAGTGAATGCTAGCAGGCGCGGGCGTGCGCAATGAGCGTGATCGAGGGCGAGTGATGAGGATGAGTGATGAGTGATGAGTGATGAAGAGCCGGTGATGAGTGATGAGCGATGAGGTTCGACAGGTGTTGCGAGCGTCACGCTGACGTCATGTCGCACGATGCGGTTCTCACGATGCGTGTCGTACCTCATCGCTCATCGCTCATCACTGGTCTTTCATCACTCGTCCATCATCACTCGCTTTCGTGGAGCGGCGAGCGACCTCGCCGCTCCACGTTCAACTCAGAGCGCTCTCATGAACGCCACCAGATCTTTCTTCTCCTCATCCGTCAGCTTCGTCTGCAGGATCAGATTGAAGAACTCCACCGTGTCATCGAGCGTCATCAGCCGGCCGTCGTGCAGGTACGGCGGCGATTCCTTGATGCCGCGCAGCGGGAACGTTTTGATCTTGCCGTCCATGACCATCGCGTGATTGCGGATGGTGCGCGGAGTGAAGAAGCGGCCCGTCTGCAGGTCGTGCATGTTGTTGTCGGTGTAGTACGGCGCGGGATGGCAGGTGGAGCACTGCGCCTTCCCGAAGAAGAGCGTCTGTCCGCGCAGTTCGGCCTGCGTCGCCTTGGCGGGATCGAGCTTGCCGTCGACGCCGAGTTTCGGCGCGGGCGGGAAGTCGAACAGCTCTTCCATCTCGGACATGAAATGCACCTGGCTGCCGCGCTCGAGCGGGTTGACGCCCTTCTTCGTCGCCAGCACCGGATCGCCGTCGAAGTAGGCCGCGCGCTGTTCGAACTCCGTGAAGTCTTCGACGGATTTGAGGGCGCGCTGCGAACCGAAGAGGCGCTGGATGTTGACGCCGCGCAGGGAGGGCGTTTCGATGCGATGACGGAACTCCTGCGGACGGATGTCGCCGACGAGATGCGTGGCGGCGTTGGTGTGGCCGTTGATGTGGCAGTCGAAGCAGGTCACGCCGAGGCTCGGACGCAGCGAGCGGCGGTCATCGGTACCGTTGAACTGCTGCTGCGGAAACGGCGTCACCAGGAGGCGCAGTCCTTCGAGCTGCTTCGCATTGAGCAGTCCGGCGAAGAGCGCGTGAAAGTTCTCGCTCGTGACGAGCTTGCCTTGCGAGACGTCGCCGAGGTCGGGACGCGTGGTGAGAAAGATCGCCGGCGGAAACTCCGGAAGAAAGTGATCCGGAATGTCGAATTCGAGATCGAAGCGATTGAGATCGCGATCGGTCTGGCGCTTCAGCTCGTCGATGTGGAACTGCGGGAAGAGCATGCCCCCTTCGGGATGATTCGGATGCGGCAACGGCAGGAAGCCGAGCGGCCAGAGATTCTTCCGGCGAATCTCGTCAGGGGACATCGCCGCGAGCTGCTGCCACGTCACGCCGGACGGCAGCTTCACGCGCACGCCGTCCTGGATGCCCTTGCCACGGGTCATGGTCAGGCCGGGCGCGGTGCGGTTGGCGAGGTCATAGCGCTCCGCGAGGTGCGCGCGGGCGGCGGCCATGAGGGCCGGCTTCTCCTTCGACATCTTCTGCACCGTGGCGGCAAACTTCGCGATCGGATCTTCGGGGTCGTTCCGTTTCTTCTCCGGCTCCTGCTGGGCGAAGGAGACCGGCCCGCCCGAAAGCGTGAGGGCGGCGGCGAGCACGAGGGACAGAATGGACCGGGACACGTTCATCTCACTCTCCTTTTGCTGATGCTGAAAACACCGGGGCGAGGGACGTGCGCGAAGCGATCTCAACGGAGAATCGTTCTCCGCCGGTGCGCAAAAAAATTTAAGCCTGCTCCTCCTTTCCCTTTCTGCGGCACTCCGCGCAAATCCCGGAGATGTTGACGCTGACCGACTGGGCGGTGAACCCCTGCACCTGCCGGCGCGGGATCAGATCGTCGAACTGGTGGGTGTGATAATCACGAATCATTCCGCATCGGGTGCAGACCAGGTGGTGATGCGGATCGTCGTTCGCGTCGAACCGCTTCTTATCGCTGACCACCGGCACCGAACGCACGAGGCCGATCTCGGCCAGCGAATCGAGGGTCTTGTAGATCGTGGCCAGCGACAGCGACGGCATCTCCCGCGCCACCGTCTGGTAGAGCATCTCCGGCGTCGGGTGCTCCTCGGAGCGGACGAGCGCGCGATAGATGGCCACACGCTGCGGCGTGATGTTCATCCCCGCCTCGCGGCATTTCTCGATCATGGCCGAGACCTTCAGCTCGACCTGCGCGTCCGACCGTTGCATTTGGATAATCATTCTCCGATAGGAACAGGCCGTCAAGTGCGGGAGTTGCGGCGGGCGGCGTACATCAGCAGCCTGTGGCCCATGAACTCCCACTCCCCTTCGATCGTCTGGCCGAGGCGCTCGGCGACTTTGATCGAGTTCGTGTTGAGCGGGTCGATGAGGCTGATGATCCGCTCGCGCTTCAGCTCCTCGAAGCCGTAGTCGAGACAACGCCGCGCCGCTTCCGTTGCGTAGCCTTTGCCCCAGAAAGCGCGGCCGAGCGTCCAGCCGAGCTCGAAATCGGGCCACCCTTCCGGCTGCCAGAAGCCGACGCGCCCGGCCAGCTTGCCGGTTTCCTTCTCGAACACGCCCCACATGCCGAATCCGCGCAGATGCCAGTGGCCGGCGATCATGGCCATGTGCCGGAAGGCTTCGTTGCGATCGAGGTGCGTGCGCGCGGTGAACTTCGTCACCTCATCGTCTTCATGGATGACCGCGTACTGGTCGAAGTGCTCCTGCTGCAGCATCTGCAGCAGGAGCCGGTCGGTTTCGACAATCGGTGCCTGAATCAGAACGAGACCCTCACGCCCAGACGGGCCGATGTCGGCGACGTGCGCAATACCGGCTCGAGGTAATTCGGATTCGCGGACGTGCTCTGCGCATTGTCCGATTCCTGGAAACCCCAGCGCTGGTCGAGCAGGATGGCCCGCTGCGTGTTGAGCACGTTGAAGACGTCGAGCAGCAGATTGATCTCCACCATGCCCGCCTGAATCGGATAGCCGAGGTGCAGGTCGACGTCGTAATTGCTCGGCGTGCGGCCTTCATCACCGCGGTTGGTGAGGAAGAATTCGTAGCGGCCGTAAGCATCCGAGTAGCCGTACCGCGTCAGCGGCGTGCCGCTGCGCCAGTAGGCCGCGGCGCCGACCTCGAGACTCCACGGCGTGTGATAGACGCCCGACACCTTGAACTGATGGCGGCGATCGTTCGAGAGCGGACCGCGATTCGTCTCCTTGCTGAGATCCATGCCGTTGGTGAAGAAATCGTAGTAGTCGTACGCCGCGCTGATGTTCGGATCGGCGCCGATGTTCGTGAACGGCGCATATTCGCCGTCGAAGTTTCCTTCCAGCTTCGAGTAGATGTACGACGCCAGCCCCTGCCAGTTGTTGGAGAAACGCTTGGTGGCGTCGACCTGCACCCCTTTGAACGTGCGTTTCGGTTTCGGCGCGTCGTACAGCGTTTCGTAATCGAGACCGAAGACCTGCTTCATCAGCCCTTCGCCCGGATTGCCGATACAGTACGTGCCGTCGTCAGCACAGAGGAAATCCTCGATGACGCGGCCGTAATTGCGGTAGATGCCCTTCACGCCGATGGCGAGATTCGGCATCACCTCGCGCTCGTAGCCGAGGAGATATTCGTTGATGTACTGATTCTTGAGATCGGGATCGGCCGGCGTCTGCAGGCCGCCGAGAATCGCCGACTGCGTACCGAAATCGATTTCGGCATTCGCATCCGGCGTGGTGCTGGTCGGGCTGTAATTGACGATGCGCGGCTGCCGTTCGTACGAATACGACCGGATCACGAGATCCATCGGGATCTCTTCATAAAAACGGCCGTAGGAGCCGTAGACCTTCGCCGTGTGATTGCCGCTCGGATCGAAGATGAAGCCGAGGCGCGGGGCGTAGTCCTTCTTGAGATCGATCTGCACCACGCCGGACGCGTCGATGATCTGCTGGCGATCCCAGCGCACGCCGTACGTGGCGGTGAAACGATCGTTCACGTTCCAGCGGTCCTGGAGATAGACGCTGGTGACCTTGTGCTCCGGCTTCGCGTTGAGCGCGGAGGTGGGCGCATTGCCGATCGTGGCATCGGGCGTGGTCCAGTAGAAGTGGCGGTAAATCGGTTTGGAGGGATCGGCCTCGTTGAAGAAGACGTCGACCTGCTGGCCGCCGGACATCGCCTTCGTCACTTCCGCCTTGTCGTGCTGATAGTCGAGACCACCCTTGATTTCATGGGCGCCGAGGAGGCGCAGCACCGATGCGCCGTAATGCGTGCGCTCGAATTTCTTGTTCTGCACGAGGCCGAAGCCGCCGGTGGAAAAGAAATCGTTCGACGCGTCGCGATACTGAATGTCGTTGCCCGCGTCCGTGGCCGCGCCGACCGAGTTTTTCTCGCGATGCTGGGCGATCTGCCCGGTCACCACCCATTGTGAAGCGACCGCGCCGTCGTAGCGCAGCGCGTAATCGCGTCCGCCGAAATCCTGACGGCCGAGATAAGTCGATTCATCGCCATTGAGCGAGTGATTCGCGTCGTTGATCGCGCCGGTGTCGACGCGCGGGTCCTGCAGATACGAGAACACCAGCGAATGACTGGCGGCGACGTTGTACGTCAGCTTCGCGGAGGCGAGATCGCGGTCGCTGTCCGAGGTCTCGATGGCGCCGGCATTCGGCCCGGCCGGCAGCGCGCTGTCGAGCGAGTTCGTCACCGCATCGTACGCGCCGAAGAACCACAGCTTGTCCTTCAGAATGAAGCCGCCGACGTCGATCCCGATGTCTTTCCGCGTGAAGCCGTCGACGGTGCCGCCCGTGCTGACCACCTCCTTCGAATTCGATTGCAGCGAATCGGAGTCGTAGTAGCCGAAGACGTCGCCGGTGAACTCATTCCCGCCCGATTTCGTGATCACGTTGATGATGCCGCCGGTCGAACGCCCGTACTCGGCCTCGTAGCCGCCGGTCTTGACGTCCACTTCCTGGATGAACTCGAAATTCAGCTCCTTCCCCTGGAAGCCGTATTCGAGATTCGTCGTATTGACGCCGTCGACGTAGAACGAGTTCTCCGCGCCGGACGAACCGTAGACGGTGATCGTCGCCTGGCCGGGATTGGACGGGTTCGCATCCGACGCGATGCCCGGCGCCACCTGCACGATCGACGCGTAATTGCGTCCGGTCGGCAGCGTCTCGATGGCCATGGTGTCGAGGTTCGTGCCGACGGAGCTCGACGTCGTATCGAGCACCGGTGCGGTGGCGGTGACGGTGATCTCCTCTCCCACCGCCGGCCGCAGGACGACGTCGAGCGTCGAATCCTTGCCGAGCGACACGCGCACGTTCTTGTGGTCCTGCGTCGCGAAACCGGTCAGGTTGAACGTCACCGAGTAGGAGCCGGGAGGGAGCAGCAGGAAACGATACTGGCCGAGGGCGTCGGTGACGGAAGTGCGCGTCCCCTGAAGGGAGGAGCTCTGGATCTCCACCGTGACGCCCGGAAGGGAAGCGTCACTCGAATCCGTGACCATTCCGGTCAGACCGCCCGAGGTTTGTGCGTGGATCGTAAAGGACAGAATGAGCAGAAAAAGGGGAAGGATGACCCTGGTGAGCCGCATGGAACAACCTCCTTCGTTGTGTGCGCGGAGGATAGCGCAGTTCCAGCGTCAGGCCCGGTTACGATGCTTTCGAAGCGTTCTTCAGCGTCAATATTCGACGACGGCGCGCAGTTCCCTCTCTCCCATGCGCACGTTGCGATACCGGTCAGTGGCATAGTCAGCGCCCATGCATCTCCGCATCGTTCTCGTCGATCCTCTCGAAGCCGGAAACGTCGGCGCCGCTGCGCGCGCCATGAAGAACTTCGGGTTCACCGATCTCTGGATCGTCGGCAGCAAAGCCGAGCGCACCGACAACGTTTCGGCGTGGTGGGCGGTCGGGGCCATCGACGTCGTCGAGAACGCCACGCGCGTCGACACGCTCGAAGAAGCGCTCGCCGACTGCCATCTCACGGTCGCCACCACCGCCATTCGCGGGCGTCAGGTATACGAACAACTGACCCCCGCCGATGTCTCACGCCTCGCCGCCGAATCCCTCGGGGACGAACATCGCATCGCCGTCGTCTTCGGGCGCGAGAAGTCGGGTCTCACCGGGCGGGAAGTGCTCCTCTGCCAGCGCACCGCGCACATTCCGACGTGGCCGGACTTCCCGACCATGAACCTCGCCCAATCGGTGGCGATCTTCTGCTACGAGCTCGGCAAAGGGCTGCACGCAAAACAACCGCATCGCGATCCTGTTCCCCATCAGTTGATGCAGCACCTCACCGCACAGACCCGAACGCTGCTCGATGAGATCGGCTACTTCGGCGACAAGAGTCCGGAGCGGATGTGCGCGGAATTACAAGCCGTCGCCGGCCGGGCCATGCTCACCATGCGCGAAGCGTCGCTGCTTCTGGCGATGGTGCGGAAGCTGAGCCGGCAGTCGTGATCCGCGGATCACGATCTCGCCACATCGCTGGCGATCGCGTAGAACCGCCCCATCTCCGTCCGCTCGATGCGCACGCTGCGAAATCCTGCTTCGACGAGCAGCTGCGTGGCCTTCTCTTCCCCCCACATCTTTCCGAACGCCTCGCCGTCCTGCGCCAGTGCGACCGGCACCGAGTGCATGCAGGAAAGCGCGTACAGCATCGGTGCGAACGGATGATCCACGGCGCGCGAGAGATGGCTCGATACCGAGATCTCCTGCATCACGAACAGTCCGTCGCGCTTCAGTGCGGCGGCGATGTGGCGCAGTGCGAGACGCGGGAAGCCGTGCTCGTGAATCGACTCCAGCGCGAAGATGAGATCGTACGACTGCGGTTCGTCGATGCTCGCGCCGTCGCCCACCGTGAACTCGATGTTGCGCAGGCCCGACTCTTCGACGCGCTCGCAGGCCCGCGCAATCGCGTCGTGCGAGAGGTCGTATCCGCGAAATGCGGAGCGCGGGAACATGCGGGCCAGGGCGACGAGCATCGCGCCGTTGCCGCAGCCGACGTCGAGCACCACCGCGCCCGCCGTCAGTCGCTGGCGCATGTACGGCAGGATCTCGAGCATCAGGTCGACGGCCGATTCATCGAACTGCTGCCATTTCTCGAGCGCACTCAATTCATTGACCGCGTCGTAGGCTTCGGGCGTCACGCCGCCGCCGCTGCGAAAGGCGGTGACGACGAGATCTTCCATCGACCCGAGCATCGACAGCAGCTGCGCGGCCGGAGCCATGTTGTTCGGACCGGCGCCGCGCGACAACACGGCCGCGTACTCGATCGGCAGAAAGTACGTCTTCGTGCGCGGGTCATAGTCGATGATGTGCGCGCCGGCCATCGCCGCCAGCCACTCGCGGACGTGGCGTTCGGCGAGACCGGCGGCATTCGCGATATCCGGACTGGTGGACGGCGGCAAAACCGCCAGAGCATCAAAAAGGCCGGTGCGGTGGCCGATGCTGATCATCAGCGAAATGAATCCGCTGTTGATGGTGCGGGCAATCCGACCCGCGTAAACTCCCGCGCCGACATTCTGTTGCTGCTCCATGATCGGCATTGCTCCTCCGGTGCTGTAACCGTTTTCGCGAAATGTAGAAGCGCACGAGAAAGCAAACCGGGAGAAAATGAGGGGAAAGAGTGCGGATCACTTTCACGCACACGTTTTATGTTCCGATTTGGTGAGTTTGAGCTCGACCTCGACCGTTATGAACTGAGGCGCGCAGGAGAGGTCGTCAAGGCCGAGCCGCGCATCCTCGAAGTTCTCAACTACCTCATCGCACAACGCGAGCGCGTCGTGTCGAAGGAGGAGTTGCTCGACACGATCTGGAAAGACGTGCATGTTTCGGAATCGGCGCTGACCACGACCATCCGCGACGCTCGCCGCGCGCTCAATGATTCGCCGACCGAGCCGCAGTGGATCCGCACGATCTACGGCCGCGGATTTCGTTTCGTCGGCACCGTCGAAAACGAAGCGGCACGCACCGCGGCGCAAGCGCCGGTCGTCGCGCCCGCACCCGCGCCGGTGCACGAGCCCGCCCCCGCGAAGTCGATCGCGGTGCTGCCGTTCACCGACCTCAGTCCCGGCCGCGATCAATCGCATTTCTGCGACGGCATGGCCGAGGAGCTGATCAACACGCTCACGCGCATTCAGGAACTGCGCGTGATCTCGCGCGCCACCGCCTTCGACTTCCGTTCCGACGACGACGTCCGCGACCTCGGACGAAAGCTCGGCGTGCGGCACGTGCTGCGCGGCAGCGTGCGCAAGGCCGACGATCGCCTGCGCATCACCGTGCATCTCGTCGACACGCAGACCGGCCATCACGTCTGGTCCGAGAAATACGATCGCCAGGTCGGCGACATCTTCGCCATGCAGGAAGAGATCGCCGAGAAAACCGCGCGCGTGCTGCTCGGCGTCTTCGCGGAACGCAATCGCGCCGCTTTCCGCTCCACGCCGGTGCGCATCGACGCGTACGAGTTCCACCTCAAGGGCCGCACGTACCTCAGCGAGGCCACGCCGGAATCGTTCGACGCCGCCGTCGGCATGTTCGAGCTGACCATCGACTTCGATCCCGACTACGCCCCCGCGCACGCCGGCCTCGCCGACGCGCTCGCGGAGCTCTTCACCATCCGCGGCGACGAGGCGTTGCGCAAACGCGCCGGCGAGCACGCGCAACGCGCCGTCGATCTCGCCCCCGAGCTCGCCGAAACGCACATCAGCCGCGGCCACGTGCTGACCGTCGAAGAACGGTATGACGAGGCCGCAAAAGAGCTCGATCTCGCGATCTCGATCAATCCGCGTTCCGCCGAAGCGCACTATCGCTACGGCCACGTCCGCGTGCGCGAAGGGAAGCTCGACGCCTCGGCGGAGATGTTCGAGCGAGCCTCACGCCTGCAACCCGCCGACTTCCGCCCCACGCTGCAACTCGCGTGGATCTACCGCGCGCTGGGCCGCGAACGCGACGCCGCCGACGCCGAATCCCGCACCAACGTCCTGCGCGCGCTGAGAAAGTAACGAACGCGTCCGCTAAGATCGCTGCATGCTGTTCGAACCCCTCACTCTCCGATCCATCACCTTTCCCAATCGCATCTTCGTCTCCCCGATGTGCCAGTACTCCTCGCACGACGGCATGCCGAACGACTGGCACTTCGTGCACCTCGGCTCCCGCGCCGTCGGCGGCGCGGGACTGGTCCTCGTCGAAGCCAGCGGCGTCAGTCCGGAAGGACGCATCACCGACTGGGACAGCGGTCTCTGGTCCGAGGCGCATGCCGATGCGTTCCGGCCGATCGTCGAATTCATTCACGCACAAGGCTCCGTGGCCGGCATTCAGATCGCGCACGCCGGACGCAAAGCCTCGACGGAAGTTCCGTGGCGCGGCGGTCGTGCGATCGTCGACGGCCCGCATTCGTGGACCACGCTCGCGCCGAGTGCCATTCCGTTTCGCGAAGGCGATCCTCCTCCGCATCCGCTCACGGCGGACGAGATCGAGGAAGTCATCGCCCAGTTCGTGCGCGCGACGAAACTCGCGTTGCGCGCCGGCTTCCGCGTGCTCGAGCTCCACGCCGCGCACGGCTATCTCCTGCACCAGTTCCTCTCGCCGCTCTGCAACAAGCGCGACGACGAGTACGGCGGCTCGCTCGAAAACAGAATGCGCTTCACGCTGCGCATCACCGACGCGTGCCGTCGCGAGTGGCCGGAAGAGCTGCCGCTCTTCGTCCGCATCTCCGCCACGGATTGGGCGGAAGGCGGATGGAATCTCGAGCAATCGATCGTGCTCGCCTCACGTCTCCGGAACCTCGGCGTCGATCTCATCGACTGCTCGAGCGGCGGCGCGGTCCTGCATCAGAAGATCGAGGCCGGCCCCGGCTACCAGGTGCCGTTCGCGCGCGCCGTGCGCGAAAAGGCGAACATCGCCACCGGTGCCGTCGGCCTGATCACCGATGCGCGCCAGGCGAACACGATTCTCGAGGAAGGAAGCGCGGACGTCGTGCTGATGGCGCGCGAGCTTCTGCGCGATCCTTATTTTCCGCTGCACGCGGCCAGGGAGCTCGGCGTCGATGTGCGGTGGCCGGACCAGTATTCGCGCGCGAAACCAAAGTAGGTCGAATGACGGCGGCGGGCCGAAAGCCCGCCGTCCTCACAGTTTCAGAACCAGCTTCGTCATGTCGTGCTGATTGCCGTCCGGATCGGTTCCGTATCCGGGTTGCACGATCGATTGAAAGCCGAGCTGCTCGAGCGTCTTCACGGCATCCGCCTCGAGATCCGAGATCAACATGCAGCTGACGTGGCGCAGGCCACGTTCGTGGGCGATGCTGATCAGATGATTGACGAGCGTGGTGCCGAGGCCGGCGCCGCGGAACGAGGGATCGAGCATCCATTTGATGCGGCCGACCAGGCGCAGCGGACCACCGTCGCGCAGGTGCAGCGTCGCATCAGCGACGATGCGGCCGCCGTCGGTGGCGATCAGCGGAAAGACTTTCGCGTAGTCGACGCTGCGGCCCCAGCTTTCGACGAGTGCACGATTGTCGACGTTGTCCCACGCAAAGCGGCGATATTCGACCGGCATGCGATGGAAGAAGTCGTAGAGCGCGTCGACGTCCTTCTCGACGAAGGGACGGAGCAGCACGCGGCGGCCGTCGCGTAACGAGGCCTCCTGCGGATAGCGATGAGGCACGGATCCTCCGATGCTGTTCCCTCTCCCCGATGCGCGGGGAGAGGGTCAAGGTGCAGACGAGGCGACTACTTCTTCGCGCCGAGGATCGCGTCCTTGGCGGCTTTGGCGATACGGAACTTCAGGACCTTCTTGGCCGGAATCTTGATCGCCGCGCCCGTGGCCGGATTGCGGCCCATACGCGCCTTGCGGTTCACGAGCACGAGCTTGCCCAGACCCGGAAGCGTGAAACCCTTCTTCGCTTCCTTGTAGGCGACGTTGCTCAGAGCTTCGAGCATCGCCACTGCGGTCTTGCGCGGAACCTCTGCCTCTTCGGCGATGTAGTTGATGAGCTGCGACTTCGTCATGGGACCTGCTGCCATGTGTGAATACGTTCTCCTTTCGGCGATTTGTCCTTGCGGACGAGCCGACGCAATGTAGTGAGATTTCCCGCGCCGCGCAATGGCTTTTTTGCGATTTTCCGCCGAAAAACGCCACTTTCTTTGCTTGCACGTGCATTCATCACACAAACACGCACACGTTCGTGTGCTGGCACGATTCGTTCTCTTCCCTTTCGCATGATTCTTTCGAAGCTGGCCCGCCTCGGATATGCGTCCGCGGGCCTCGTCTACATGATCGTCGGCGCGCTCACCGTCGCCGCGGGTCTCGGCAAACGCAAATCCGGCTCCGGCTCGCACGATGCCTTTCTGGTGATCCTCGATCAGCCGTTCGGCCGCATCGCTCTGATCGTCATCGCCTTCGGCCTGACCGGCTACGCGCTCTGGCGGCTCGTCAGCGGCGTCACCGACAGCGAACATCGCGGCAGCGATCCGAAAGGCCTCGCCATCCGCGCCGGCAGCATCGGGCGCGGTTTGATCTACGCGGCCTTCACGATCGAAGTCGTTCGCCTGATCACCAGAGGCCGCGGCGGCGGACAAAGCGGCGGCGATCAACAGACGCAGCACTGGACCTCGCGTCTGCTCGACGCGCCATTCGGCCCCTGGCTCGTCGGCGCGATCGGACTCGGCGTCGTGATCTATGGCGCATATCAACTGTGGGCCGCCTGGGACGCAAAGCTCAGCAAGCGCCTGCACCTCGGCGAGATCGACGCGCGCGTGCGTCGCAAGGTCATCGCCATCTCCCGCTTCGGCCTCGGCGCGCGCGGCATCGTCTTCTTCGTCGCCGGCGGCTCGCTCGTGCTCGCGGCCGTGCGCCACGATCCATCCGAGGCCCACGGCACCGCAGGGTCCCTCGCCATTCTTCCGCAGCCGATGCTCATCGTCATCGGCATCGGACTGATCGCCTACGGCGTGTACGCGCTCGTCAACGCGCGCTACCGCGACATCCGCTGAGGTTCCAGTCGCAGCATCGAAGTCTTGTTCGCGAACACCTTCTCCTTCGCGAACGGCACGTTCCACGTCTCGCCTTTCGTCATCATCGGCAGGAAATCATCGTAGTGCGGGCTGAACGGATTTCCCGATTGTCCGAGGGCGCCGTGGATCGTGAACGCGTCGACGTCGGCCCAGTCCAGCACGAAACGCATGCTCGCGCCGACTCGTGAGCGAAACGCCTTCGTCGTGTCGTCGTAGCTGAAGAAGTTCGCGTTGAGCGTTCCGGGATCGCCGGTCCCGTCGATCGGTCCGCGATCGAGCTGCAGCCACCAGTCGAGCAGCTGCACGCGCGAGAGCGGATGCCGCACGATCAGCTTGCACGCCTCACCCCAGGTGCGGCCGTTGGCGATCGCCTTCGCATCCTTCATCGCCCGCGCCGCCACGTCGACGGTCGTCTCCACCTGAGGCGTGCGCGTGTCATCGACGGCGATGTTCGACGTCAGCGCTTCGTCGAGGAGCACGCGGCCGTCATCCCAATCCGCTCCGAGCTCGTCTTCGAACACCGCGCGCGGCAACATGCGCCACCACGCCGCGAACAACGCCGCCTCGTTGCTCGTCGACCTCGAAGCGCCGTCCCACGCGGCGAGCAGACGCGCCTCGTCGCTCAATCCCGCCTTCGCAGCACCATCCGCCGCGAGCGTTTTCCAGCGCAACGACAACCCGGACGTGAGATCGAGCTGCATCGCGCGCATGTCGTCCGGCGTGTGCTTCACCGGCAGCAGCGCCTCCGCGCGCGTGATGCGATACGGGTCGTAAAAGCCGGGGATGCGATACGGGAAGTCGCGCGAGACCGGCTGGTTGTTGCTGCTCGCCAGAAAGCCTCGCGCCGGATTGAGCGCATGCGGCGTCTCGTCGAGCGCGCGATAGCCGTTCCAGTTCGTCTTCGGATCGCGCGCGCTCTGCCGCATGTACGTGTCGTATTCGCGCAGCGGAATCGGCGCGCCGAGCTGATAGCCGATGTTGCCGTGACGATCGGAGTAAATCCAGTTCGCATCGAGCGCGCCGAAGCCGGTGACCGCGCGCCGGAATTCGTCGAACGTCTTCGCCTTCTGCAGACCAAGCGCCGATTCCGAAATCTGCGCCGGCCGAAAATCGAATCCGGCCCAGCGCAGCGACGTGCGCTCATCGAGCATCGGTCCGCGCAATCCTTCTTTGACCTCGAGCACGCGCGGCCGTGCTTCGCCTTTCACGCGAATCTCTTCGCGCTGAGAACGTTGCGCCGAATCGTCGTAGTAGTCGATGAGATCGACCGACGCGACGGTGAACGAGAAGGCGATGTCGGCGTTGTGTCCCATCACCACGAATGGCGCGCCCGCATACGTCGCTCCGACGACGTTCAATCCCTCCTCCGAATGCAGGCCGGCCAGATACCAGAGCCCCGGCACCTGATCGATCGAGAGATGCGGATCGGCCGCGTGCAACGCCGCGTGCGTGGACGATCGCTCCGGCGCGAGCACCCAGGAGTTCGACGCATTGGTGATGCGCATGTCCGGAACGGTCGAGGGCGACCACGGATGTCCCGCGTTCGCGAGCACGCTCCCGCTCATGCCGAGCCTGGCGATGATCTTCTGGTACTTCTGATCCTGATCCATCAGCTGATGCGAAAACCATGTCTGGTAATTGCTGATGGCCAGACAGTCGTCGATCGTCCACGCGCGCGGCGTGAGCCGCAGGATCGTCAGCTCCGGCGGCAGCTTGCCGCTCCGCACGACACTGTTGATGCCGTCGACATAGCGCTGCATCGCCGCGCGCGTCGAGGCACTGAGCTCCGACGCCTTCGCACGCCGCGCAAAGCCGATGCGGCGCTGGAAGACATCGGTGTCATACGCCGCCTCGCCGAACACTTCCGACAACTCGCCGCGCGACAGGCGCCGCATCAGTTCCATCTGAAAGAGCCGCTCACTGGCGTGGAGATAGCCGATCGCAAAAAACGCATCGCCATCCGTCTTTGCCCAGACCTGCGGCACGCCTCGCCCGTCGAACGTGATTTCCACCGGCGCTCCGACCGCCGTCTGCACGCGGCCGTCATACGCCATCACGGAGCGTGACAGATACCAACGCCCGCCAAACCAGAAGAGCACGAGAATCAACGCGACCGCGATGACGATCCGCAGCAACCAACGCATGCACGCATGATCGCCGAAACCGCGTTCGCGTTCAGGCTTCGTCGTTCACTTCTTCAATCCATTCGGCAACGTCGCCCGCCGCAATCACGCCGCTCTCGACGATCTCGCCGTACGCACCGGCGCGCCATTGCGGCTTGAGCGCCTCGCGCAATCCCTGCTGCGCTTCGTCCATCCGCTCGCACGGCCGCGTTTCGTTGTAGATCCGCACGACACACTTGCCGATGCGCAGCAGCTTCCCGCGCATCCCGTACAACTCGATGCCGCGCAACATCACGTTCGCGCGGCGCGCCGACGGATCGACGTCGA
Source organism: Thermoanaerobaculia bacterium (assembly GCA_036261885.1). GTDB lineage: Bacteria > Acidobacteriota > Thermoanaerobaculia > Gp7-AA8 > Gp7-AA8 > QHVT01. The sequence goes on from DATAJY010000010.1 coordinate 36,776, forward strand.
CCGCAATCTCGTCACACGCCTCTTTCCAGCGCGCCTCATCGAGGATCGTGATCTGCCGCCTGCCGCCCTGGTCTTTGTTGTTCACCAGTCCGCGGCCCGCGATCGCTTCCGCGAACATCACCGGATCCATCGGTCCGCGCTTGAAGCGCTTCAGCCAGATGCGAACGACTTCACCCTGCCGCGACTGGGACAATCTCAGGCTCTCCTTCGAGGACGTACTGCAGCAGGAACGCGGCGACCGGCACGCCGAGAATCAGACCCCACAATCCGAAAAGATGCTCGGCCACGAGCAGGATCAGCAGCACCGCCACCGGATGCAGTTTCAGATGACGTCCGTAGATCAGCGGATTGAGCAGGTACGCCTCCACCGCGTGAATGACCGCAATGCCGACGATCAGCCACAGCACGTGCGTGAATCCGCCGAGCTTGAACGCCAGGAACGCGGCCGGAATCGTCGACAGAATCATCCCCGCGAACGGGATGTACGAACAGACGAAGACGATCGTCGCCAGTAACGCGATCGACGGCAATCCGAGCAGCAGAAAGAGCACCACCGAGAGCACCGCGTTCACGATCGCGACGACGCTCTGCGCCTCGAAGGCACGTCCGAGGGTTCGTCCGAACGCGCGCAGACTCGGCGTGATCTCCGCGTAGATCTCCGCGGTGCGTCCTTCCGAATAGCGGCGCATGCGCGCCGCGGTGGCCGGCAGATCCCACAGCAGAATGAACGAAATGATGATCGACAGCACGAACTGAAACGCGAACGAGAGCGCCGCGTTCGCAAACACCGTCACCTCGGGGCCGACCCGCCGGCTCGCCGTCTCCAGCGCCCCGTCGATCTTGCCGACGATCATGCCGTAGGCGTCGGACGTGCGGAACTCTTCGAACTGCTGCTTTCCCGAGATGCCGATGATGACGCTGTCGACGATCTCGCGCGCCTCGCGATGCACCACGCTCTCGCCCCCCGTCTGCCGCGCCGATTCCGTGGCGATGTATTCGCGCGCCACATTCCGCGCCTCGTTGATCACGCGCGGCACGACCAGCAGCAGCAATCCCGAGAGCAGAGCGAGAAACACGAGATAGACGAGCACCACGTTCAGCCGCCGCCGCGGAAAGCGCCTCGTCAACGCCGTCACGGCCGTGTTCGCGATGTACGACAGCACGAACGTCAGAAAGAAAATCGGGAACATGTGCCGGAGAAGAAAGAGGATCACGATCAACGCAATCCAGATCCCCCACTTCTCGAGCTTCACCAGTGCCGGTCTCATGTGCGCGCAATTGTAACAATCGCCCGCGGAACCTTGCGGTGACTACAACCGTAATCCATACTGACTACGGTTGTAGTCACTACACGGAGACCACCGAAAATGGCCAATCCGCCGATCACCGACGCCGAGTGGGAAGTGATGAACGTGCTGTGGGAGCAATCGCCCGCGACCGCCATCGAGGTGGTAGACGCGCTCCGCGGCCGCACCGAATGGCACCCGAAAACCGTCAAGACGCTCCTCGGCCGGCTTGTCAAAAAGGGCGTGCTGCGCTATCGCGAAGAAGGCAATCGCTACGTCTACTCGCCGGCCATCCCGCGGCAGCGCTACATCCGCGAAGAGTCGGCCTCGTTCATCGAGCGCGTCTTCGGCGGCGAGACCACACCGGCGCTCCTGCACTTCGTGCGCAGCACGCGCCTCTCGCAGGAAGACATCGACGAGCTTCGAAAACTGCTCGATGAAAAGCAGGAGAAATCGTGATCACGGCGCTGCTCGCCTCCTGGCTCTTCACCGCCACGCTGAAAGGCTCGCTGCTCGTCGCGCTCGCCCTGGCCGTCGTGCATCTGGCGAAGAACCGCATGCCGTCGCGCTGGCTCTGTGCGCTCTTGCTCGTCGGCGTCGTCCGTCTGCTGATGCCGGTCGCTCCGGCGGCGCCGTTCAGCGCGTTCAATCTTCTGCGCGACGCAACGCTCTCGGCACCGATGCCGATCCTCATCGAGACCGCGCCAGCGGTGCGGCCGCGCATGACCCGCGTCGCCGCCGCGCCCCGTTTCGAAGCCGCCGCCACACCGTCGTGGCAACTCACACTCCTCGCACTCTGGTTCGCTGGTGTGCTGCTCTTCGCCGGTCGCGTGCTCGTGCGCACGTGCACGTTCCGGCGGAGCCTGCGCCACGCACGCGTTCTCGACGATCCGGAAGTCCTGCGTCTGATCGATGAGGGACGCGACGCGCTGCGCGTGCACCGCGGCGTGCGCGTACTCGAGTCGAGCGCCGTTTCGACGCCGTCACTGCACGGCTGGCTGCAGCCGGCCCTGCTGTTGCCGGAGGGCTTCCTCACCACGTTCTGTGCCGGGCAATTGCGGTACGTCGTACTGCACGAGCTCGCGCACGTTCGCCGCGCCGACGTACTCGTGAACTGGCTCGTCACCGCCGCGCGAGCGTTGCACTGGTTCAATCCGCTCGTTCACTTCGCCGCCGCAAAGCTCGCCGAAGAACGCGAGCTTGCCTGCGATGCGCTCGCACTGGCCGCATTACGCGACCACGCGCGCGCCGCATACGGCGGCACGGTGCTCGAACTGGTGGACCGGCTGCGCCTGCGCACGACGACGCTGGTTCCGGCGGTCGTCGGCATGTCTACAACCAAACGCCAACTGCACAGGAGAATTCAGATGATCGCAACATTCCGCAAATCGCGGCACACCTTCGTGTTCGCCCTCGCCCTCCTCGGCATCGGTCTCGTCACGCTCACCGACGCCACCGCCGGCGAGCGCCGCATGTTCCGGCGCATGCAGGCCGAACCGCTCTCACCGGCAACGCAGGTGACGGTCGACAGGCTCGAACAGAAATTCAGCGCCGAATTCGACTCCGCGTCCATTGACGATGTCGCCCACGCCGTATCAAACGCCACCGGCGTCGCGATCCAGTACGAAGAAGGCGCGCTCACGGACGACGTGCGCAAGGCGCGCGTATCGATCAAGGCCAAAGACGTTCCGGCCCACCTCGTGCTCGCCGAGACGTTTGCCGCCGTCGATCTCGCCATTCGCTTCAACGACGACGGCGTCCTGGTCGAGAAAATCCCCGGCGGTGAGAAGGTCTTCACGCGCGTCGCACCCGCGCCGGAGGAAGCTGACATCCAGCGCGATCGCGTCATCGTCGTCAGCTCGCCGGAAGACCTGCCGGTGCGCGAACGGACGTTCGTCGTTCGCGAAGGCAATGCGCCGGCAGACGGTCAGCGCAATGTGATCCGCTTCCGCGGCGCCGACGATCAGGAAGGAACGTTCGAGCTCGAATTGAAACGCGAACAGTAAATCGTCGCGAAACGACGAGCGGCGGAGATTTTTCTCCGCCGCTCGTCATGAGATTTACCAGATCACCCGCAGCGCCAACTGCATCTGGCGCGGATCGCCCGTGCCGCTCTGCACGGTGCCGTCGAAGTTGAAGATCAGGCTCGTCACTTCCGGCCGGCGCAGGTTCTTGCTGTTGAACAAATTGAAGACGTCGATGGCCGGCTCCAGCGTCACACCGCCCGCCACGAACTGTTTCGACAGCCGGAAATCGAGCGACGAATATTCGTTGTCCTTGCGGCCGAGATTACGGCGAGTCACTACCGCATCCGCGGTGCACGAGCCGTCCGCATTGCGCTTCGAGCAGCGATCCTGTGGCGTCGCCGCATCCGCACCGCTGGCCGTGATCGACTTCGGCTGCGCCGAGCGATACGAATAGCGTACGTTGACGTCGATGCCCATCGGCGCGTTCCAGAGGAACCAGCTGTTGAACCGGTGCCGCTGGTCGCGGTCCGAATAGCTGTACTCGGCGTCGAGATCCGTCACCTTCGCATAACGGAACGAGAACGGGTCGCGCTCGTTGTCGTCATCCGATTTGTCTTTCGAATACGTGTAATACGCCTGGAATTCGAAATTGTGGGACGGGCGCTTGGTCACGCCGAGCGTCACGCCCTGATAGAGGCTCTTGGCCGTCGACTCGACCACCGTCAGCGCGCCGATGCCGTTCGCCGTGCCATTGAGGCCCGAGCTCCACGGCGAGCCGAGCAGCGGATCGTTCGCATTGCGGAACCGCGTGATGTGCTCGCCTTTCGCGTAGTTGTATTTGACCAGGAACGCATAATCCGGAATCAACTCCTGCTCCCAGCCGAGGGAGTACGACGTCGTGCGCGGGTTCTGGAAGTCTTTGTCGAACACGAACACGTCCGGACGGAACGGCGAGCCCACCTGATCGGCCGGAATGAGATTCGGATACGCCGGCACCGGTCCGAGAATGGCCGTCAATGCGCTATTGCGGAAAAGCGTCTGTCCGCGGCTGCCGTTCGTCGAGCGCGAAGACGCGAGCGAGAGTCCCGGAACGCGGCCATAGAAAATGCCCGCACTGCCGCGCAGCACGCGCTTGCCGTCGCCGCCCGGATTCCACGAGAACCCGAAGCGTGGCTGCCACATCGATCGATCGGACGGAATCGTCCCGTCCGACGGGAACTCCTGCCCCAGCGAGGTCGTACCGATGAAGCCACTGTAGAAAACATCATCCGGATCGGTGATCGGGTCCGGCTGAATCTGCGCTTCCCACCGCAGGCCGTATTGCACATTCAGATTCGGCGTCGCCTGCCACGAGTCCTGGATGAAGACCGCCGGCTCCGTCTGCGGAATGCTCTGCGTGCCCGCTTCCTCCACCGACAGTCCGCCCACACCGGCCTGCTGCAGATAGAGCAGCACCGGACCGGTGATTTCCGTCCCGGCCGGGCACGTCCCATTCTGCGAGGTCGTGCCGTTCGAGCATTCGACGTAATTCGGATTGGCGAGGTAATTGAGGAATCCGTCCGTCGAACTGAAGATGTAGCGCCCGTTCGCGAATCCGACGAACGTCTGCACCGAATTCACGCGGTTGTATTCGAATCCCGCCTTGATCGAATGCGCTCCGCGCAGATACGAGATGTTGTTGTTGAACTGCAGCCGCGTGTCGTAATAGTCGACCGGAATGAAGAACGGCATGCCGAACCGGTAGCTCTTCCCGAAATCGAAGGCCGTATCGGGAAGCGGACGGTCCTGTCCGGTGATGTTCGGTCCATTGTAAGGACGCGGACGCTCTTCACGCGCGTACTGGAAGCGGAACTCATTCAGCAGATTGCTGCGGAAGGTCGTAATGAGCGAGCCCGTACCCGCATGCGAGTGGTCCTGTTCGGTCGCGTTCGCACTGCGGCCCCACGAATCGACGTCGAACGTCCCGTTTTCCTGTTCCGACCAGGTGTAGTTGTAGCGCAACGTCGCGATATTGCGTTCGTTCGCGTTCCAATCGACCTTCGCCAGGAAGACGCGCGCATCGTTCGTATGGTCGATCGAGCCGTTCTCGTTCGGCGAACCGAGGCTCGCGAACGCATCGAGCACGCGCTGTTCGATGCGCGTCGGATCGGTCTGTTTCGTCGTCGTCGCCTTCTGGAAATCGAACGCCGAGAAATAGAACGCGCGGTCGCGAATCAATGGACCGCCGACCGTGAATCCGGTCTGGAATTGCTCGGAATCGTATTTCGGTGCTTCCGTTCCGTCCGGCTTCTTCGGATTCGAGCTGAGCGCGTCGTTCTTCAAGACGAAATGCGCCGTGCCCCGCATGTCGTTCGTGCCCGATTTCGTAATGACGTTCACGAATCCCGACTGCGAACGGCCGAACTCCGCATTGGCACCGTCGGCCACGACGACCATTTCTTTCACGGCGTCGAGATTGAACGTGAAAGCGGGGCGCTGACCGCCGCGCTGCTCGCCGAAGAACGGATTATTGAAGTCCGCACCGTCGACGCTGATGTTGTTCGAAATGCCCTTCTGGCCATTGATGGAGAGCTCGTCACCGTCCGGCCCCTGCACGATGGTCACGCCTGGGGTGAGCTTCGTCATCTCCAGGAAATTGCGGCCGTTGTTCGGCAGATCCGACATCGCTTCTTCATCGAGCCGCGTCGCCCCTTCCGTTCGCGCCGTCTCGATCAGCGGAGCCTCGGCCGTCACGACCAGCTCTTCCGCCACCGCCGCCTGCGACAACTTCAGGTCGAGCGTTCGCGTCTGTCCGACGCCGAGTTCCAGCCCCCGCACCGTCTGGGGAGCAAACCCCTCCAGCGACGCCTTCACCTCGTACGGTCCCAGCGGCAACAACACTCCTCGGAAGCGTCCCGCACTGTCCGTCACCTGCACCTGCTCGAAGTTCGTCGCCGTGTTCCGCAACGTCACCGTCACGCCCGGCAGAACGCCCCCCGTCGCATCCGAAACCACCCCTTCAATTACACCCGTTGTCGCCTGAGACTGCCCAAATGCCAGAACCCCGAGGGAGAGAGAAACGAGAAACACGAGGAGCAAGCGGAGACCGGACGCAAGGCGCATAGACCCTCCTCAAAACACAATTCCCCTGAACGTTTGAAGGAACGATACTCGGAGGGGAGGAGGAGGTCAATGAAGGGAGGTCACAGCACGTTGCCCGCCCGGCCGGGCCGTCGTGCGTCGGGATGCATCCACGCACGATGCCGGAGACACTACAGGAATCGGCGATCTCGCCGACACTAAATGCGGCCGGCGCAGCTTCAACCCATTATGGCTTGCTGATTGGGCTACTGGCGGTTGAGGCGCTGCAAATCGGGCCGCTTTACAGCTCTGGCGAGCCCAAGACGTTCGAGCACGAGAATCGTGTACCACCCGAAGTCGATCTGCCAGAACGTCCAGCCAAATCGCGCCGACGACGGCACCGCGTGGTGATTCCGATGCCAGTTCTCACCCTGAAAGAAATGCAGCGGCGCGAGCCAGGCGATGTTCTGCGAGGAATCGCTTCCAGGGCTGCGCTCTTCGCGCATGTGCGCAATGCTGTTGATGAAGCATTGAGCGTGCAGCGAGACCACGAGACGCATCGGTCCGAGCCAGAAGAACGCGGGCACTCCGAACGCCAACCCGCCGAAGAGAGACACCGCCAGCAGAGGTATCTGGAGTCGCCGCCACGTACGGTACTCCGGCCGGTCGAGATCCGGGCACCAGCGAGCGAGGGGAACGTTCCCGGCCTGCCACAGCCAGCGGAGATGCGCCCACCAGAAGCCGCCGATCGCCGGGCTGGAGATGTCTTCGACCGTCTCGACTTTCGAATGGTGCTGCCGATGATTGGCCGTCCACGAATCGGGAGACCCCGAGCCGTTGAACATCGCGAAGAAAATCAGAACGTGCTTGATGAGAGGGTTGAGCCGGAGAGCGGTGTGCGCGAGCGAGCGGTGGTAACACACGGTCACGCCGAGGCCGCCGAGCCACGCCAGCGTGACGGTGGCAACGATCACTTTCCAGCCGGGCGTGGCGAAGAACACGACGCCCACGATCGCGAGCAGGTGAATCACTACGACATAAAAGAAGGTCGCGCGATCCCCTTCCGCGGCTTTCCACCACGGAGCCTTCCACGGTTCAGGGCCAAGGCTCGAGACGATCGGAGCCTCCGCGGGCCCGGAAGACGAGAGACGAGTGCGGCCGGCGATATCGGTTTCGGCGATTGCTGTCACGAGCGGTCCTTTTCGATCGCTCGACGTCCGCCGAGCAAGAGAGCCCACGACGATACCACGTGAACGTGGAAAGTGCCGGCGAAGACGGTCAACGCCTGGTGTCGTTTCTCACTTCGCGGCTCGCTCGTGTCGCGCCGCTTCGAGATATTCGGAAATCACCGGTCCGCGCATCTTCCCGTGAGATTTCACCCGATTCCCGAGGCATTGATCGTGGCGATGCAGTACCTGCCGCGCCGCCTGCATCACGTTCGCGTAGTCATCATAGGTATTCACTTCACTACTGATGACCACGCTCCTCGCAATGGCAATCGCTCGGGAATTCTCTTCGGACAATTCGCCGCTCAGGCGATCAAACAGCGTCAGCACCCTCGTTTTCATCGCGCGAAGATGAATGATCTGAGAAGAGAGACCCGCATCATGGATTCGCCACTCGGCAACGACGGCCCCGACACTGCACATACCGACATTGCGATCGGCAAGACGAAGCCACGCCGACCAATCGTCAAAATGCGGCGCTTCAACATCAAACCCGCCCACAGCCCGCAGCATCGCCGTTCGGGCCAGGACCGCATTGACGTGAGGATTGCACACAAGAACATCGCAAAAACCCACCGCGTCGTGCGCTATCACATGCGTAGGAACGTTCGGCAGTTCCGCCCTCGACCCCGCAATGACCCGTCGTGTCATCCCAAAACAGAGACTCGCCCGATGACGTTCCGCCGCCTCAACGAGCGTAGCGATCCGGTTCGGCAACGCCACATCGTCATCATCGAGAAAAATGACGAATTCACCGCGAGCCGCCGCCAATCCCACATTCCTCGCCCGAGCCACCCCGCCCACATGAGACCGAAGCACCGAAACCCGGCGGTCCAGGACCACCCCCGCCGCATCGAACGTCCCCCCATCATCCACCACGAGAATTTCCAACTCGCGATATGTCTCGGCACAAACCGAGGCCAACGCAGCATGAACATACTGCGGACGTGAGCGCGTCGTGATGACAGCAGTAACGAGCAAAGAGAAGGACCTGAAGAAGGGTAGCAGATCTCAGATGCCCGGCGGTACGCTTACCACACCACGTCCTGAAAGGCGTAAGCTCACTCTCTATGCCAGACCGAATTACGTTCGATTCCTCGGTGATCGCGGCATTGACGTATGACGCCAGCAAGAACACTCTGGACGTCGAATTTACGAGCGGCCGCATCTATAGATACTGGATGGTCCCGGCCGCCATCTATGACGCGTTCATTCACGCATCTTCGATGGGCCAGTACTTCAATACCGAGATTCGTGACCGCTTTCCATTCCGCGAACTCGAGTAAATACCGCTCCGTTCCCACCGCGGAAGCGGCTCGATCCGATCCGCAAGAAGTCGCCGTGATGACTTTCCGGAGATATTCGTGTATCCTTTGCAGGCTGAGGAACCATCCTCCGCCATCAGTTCGCCTGAACTAAGTCAGCGACCCTGAGCCCACCTTCTTAGATTCCCAGATTCCCATTTCGCTTCGCGATCCTCCGTGCGCCTGCAATCGGCTCGGTGGTTTGTTGCGTCAGGCTAAAACGTCCCATCATCTGTCAAAGGAGCGCAAGTAATGAAGAATGCCAAGCCCACCATAACGCGCAAAATTGCAAGGGTCACGATTTCCGAGTTGAACGTGCGAAAGACCGCGTCCCGGCTACTCGACACAAAACTGGTTTCCACCGAAGTCGCATACGTTCAGCGCGTACTAGGAAACACAGCAACTCAAGAGGAACTCGACGCTCGCGTGCTCGCAGTTCGCCGTATGCCCTGGGCCGAGATCTCCCTTCCCGATTAGCGCGATGTCTCAGCAGGTTGTTCAGTGGCTTGACGGTCTCCCCAACTTTGGTCCAGTCATAACGTGCGTTCGGCCGAGTTATTGATGGGTCGTTTTTCTTCCTCCCCCTTGAGGGGGAGGATCGAGGAGGGGGTGTCAGCCCTTAGAGACCACTGCCGTGCAAACTCGCTCGGCGTGCGGCCATTGAGCGAACCGCGCGCCCATATTTCGTTGTAGTCGTCTTTCCACTTGGCGATGATTCTGCGCGCATCGTTCAGACTCACGAACCAGTTCTCGTTGAGGCACTCGTCGCGGAAACGGCCGTTGAAGCTCTCGACAAAGCAGTTCTGCACCAGTTTGCCTGGCTGTATGAACTGCAGTTTCACTTCATGCAGGACGTTTTTTCCGGACGTCGCGAAAGACTCGTCCGTTGGCCGCGGCGTCACGTTCCATTACGATTCGCTGCGAGGTCACAGGAGCATGAAACGCAACGACGCAGAAGCGATCGAACGAGCGATCGACGAGTACCAAAGAAGCCAACGCAAATGGCTACGGGAGTGCTTCTCAAACGAGCATGTTCTGCTGCAGCTTAAACGCCTGAATCATGACGCTAGATCCGAACTCGTTCCGCACACGCTGACCGAATCCGGAGCCCACGCGCAGTTCGACCAACTCGTTGCTCGAGGCTGTGATCGCCGCCACATGATCGATCTTCTAGTACTGATGGATAACAACGAACTGCCGCCGCGGTGGCTCGGCCTGCGGAATCGAACGG
>DATAJY010000001.1:0-142788 GCA_036261885.1 Thermoanaerobaculia bacterium
TTCCGTCACCGTGAATCGCTCGTCCAGCGCCAGCAATGCCATCTCTTCTCTCTGCTCCACGATCGTTCTCTCCAGCATCGGCATCTGGAAAGCATCAACCCAAGCATCTCTGGAAAGCATCAACCCAAGCTGAACCCCGACAACCGACTACCGACAACCGACTACCGGTTCATCAATCCTCGTCGTGCACGATGGCCGCGGTGGCGGCGGCGCCCCAGGTTTCCTGGCCCGGCAGTTCGAAGAAGAACGGTTTGCGCTTCTGCGGGTGATTGCCGAGTTCATCGAGGGTGGCGCTGTCGAAGATGCGGCCGTTCACGACCGTGTAGCGCACCGAGTGCGTGTTCTGGATGTTCTCGAGCGGGTTCTTGTCGAGAACGATCAGGTCGGCGAGCTTGCCGGGCTCGAGCGAGCCGATGTCTTTGTCCATGCCGAGGTATTGCGCGCCGGAGAGAGTGGCGGAGCGGAGCGATTGCAGCGGAGTGGCGCCGCCCTGCTGGAACATCCACATCTCCCAATGCGCGGCGAGACCTTCGCGCTGGCCGTGCGCTCCGAGCTGCACGCTCACGCCGGCATTGCGCAGCTCATTGGCCACGCGTGCATTGTTGAAATGATTGTGCTCGTCTTCCGGCACCATCACGCGGCGGCGCGAGCGCGCATCGAGAAGGCGGCGCGGGACGAACTTCGACAGACGATCGTCCGCCCACACGTTCGTCTTCATGTACCAGTAGTTCTCGCCCCAGTTGCCGCCGTAGCCGACGACGAGCGTCGGCGTGTAGCCGGTCTTCGACTTGCTCCACAGCTGCGTGACGTCGGAGTAGATCTTCCCGACCGGGATCGAATGTTCGACGCCGGTGTGACCGTCGACGACCATCGTCATGTTGTGCTCGAACAGCGAGCCCCCTTCCGGCACGACCATCATCTGCAGCTGGCGCGCGGCCTCGATGACCTGCTGGCGCTGATCGCGGCGCGGCTGGTTGTAGCTCTTCACGCTGAACGCGCCGACCGCTTTCATGCGGCGCAGGTGCGAGAGCGCGTCGTCGAGAGAATTGATCTCCGCTTTGAACGGCGACTTCGCGCCGTACAGGATTGTTCCAGTGGAGAAGATGCGCGGCGCGACGATCATCCCCGCCTTCGCCAGCTCGCTCGACGAGAAGATCTCGGCGGTGTCGTTCGACGGATCGTGAATGGTGGTGACGCCGAAGGCGAGCGAGGCGTAGTTGATCCAGCTCTGCTGCGGAATGATCTGCTCCGAGCCCATCCCGCCGTGCCAGTGCACGTCGACGATGCCGGGCATGATGGTCTTGCCGGAGGCGTCGATGACTTTCGCATCCGGCGGCACGCTCACATTCGCGCCGACGGCGACGATGCGATTGCGATCGACGACGACGGCGCCGTTCTCGAGGACTTCATCCCCGCGCATCGTGATGATGCGTGCGTTGGTGAACGCGAGCTTGCCGGTGGGCACGTCGTACGGGCGCGAGAAGCTGATGTTCGTGCCGGTGAGCGGCGCTTCCGGCAATTTCTCCGGCGCGCCTTCCATGAACGTGAACGCATCCCTGATGTCGCGCGAGAAGAGCTCCGCGCCGAGGGACCAGTAGAGCTTCTTCGCGTCGCCCGACCAGTGCAGGTATTCGCCGGCGTCTTTCGTCACCGTCGATACCGGAACCGACGACATCTTCGGACCGATCTCGATGCTCTTGCCGGTGGCGATGAACGGGGTGATGTGCGCGTCGAAGTTCTCCTGCCACGCCAGCCACTTCTCATCGGGCGAAATCACGAAGTCGGTGGCGAACGCCGACATCGCATGCTCGCGCTCATCGCTGCCATCGGTATCGATTGAGCGCAGCGCGCGCTTCCCTTCCGCTTCGAACGTCATGAAGAAGACGCGATCGTTCGACGCGCCGAACATCGGCGCCGCACCGCGGCCGGTGATCTTCTTCGGCGTGGAATTCGCGGCGGTGCCCGTCACCCACAACCCTTGTTCGCCGGCCCAGAGATTCGAGGTGAGAAAGCCGTCGCTCGTCGTGCGATACGCGATCTTCGTTCCGTCGGGCGAGAACGCCGGCTCGACGTAGTGACCGGGCTTGTTGCTGATCACCCGTCCTTCGCCGCCGATGGCCGGCGCAATGCGGATCGTGCCGAAGTCGCCGTCGGACCAGGTCGTGTAGACGATCGATTTCCCGTCGCGCGACCAGGCCGGGTAGTACTCGAAATGATCGGTCTGTTTCGTCAGACGACGCGGAGTTCCGTTCGGAAGATCGCGCACGTAAACGTAGCCGAGGGCCTGATAAAGCACCTGGTTGCCGCGCGGCGAGACCTCGACCCAGCGCAGCATCTTCACGTCGAATTTCTCCGGCGCGACTTCCACCGGGAAGCGCACCGCCTCCGTGATCCTGCGCGTCGACGCGACGTGGAACGGAATGTTCGTGACCTGCTTGGAGGCGACGTCGATGCGATGGATCTTGCCGCCGGCCCAGAAGATGATCTGCTTCGAGTCGGGCGTCCAGGCCATGTTCGGATAGACGCCGTGAACGGCCCACGTTTCCTGCATGTCGCGATCGAGGCCGTCGAAGAGCGGCGTCTCGCGGCCGGATTCGAGGTCGCGCACGAAGATGGTGCTCTTGTATCGAACGCGGCGAATGAACGCGAGCGACCTGCCGTCGGGCGATGGCGTCGGACGGATCGATCCGCCCGGTCCCGTGACGTAGCGCTCGAGCTCACCGGTGGTGCGATCGAGTCGCTGGATGACGTAGATCTGCGAGTTCGGGTCTTTGTTGTAGTCGAAGATCGCGCCGGGGGTGACGTCGTCGCTGAAGTAGACGTAGCGGCCGTCCGGCGAGAAGACCGGCTCGCCGCTGTCTTTCTGATCGGTACGCTTCTTGGTGAGCTGCAGTCCGTCGCCGCCGCTGCGGTGATAGAGCCACATTTCGCCGGCGCCGAGGGAACGTTCGGAGGTGAAGTGCTTGCGCGCGACGAGATAGTCGCTGTCGGGCGACCACGCCGGCGAGTTCAGAAGGCGAAACGTTTCTTTCGTGACCTGCTTCGCGTTGCTGCCGTCGCGATCGACGATCCAGACGTTGTCGCCGCCGGCGCGATCGCTGGTGAAGGCGATCCATTTGCCGTTCGGCGAGTACCGCGGCTGCATGTCCCACGCGACGCCGCTGGTCAGCGGCTTCGCTTCGCCGCCATTGAATGGGATCACATACAAATCGCCGAGCAGATCGAAAGCGATCTCTTTCCCATCCGGCGACACATCGAGACTGAGCCACGTCCCCTCGGTGACATCGAGGTTCACGTCGTACGCCGGACCGGGAGGATTCATGACGTCCCACTTGGCGTCCTTCTTCTTCTCCTCTTCCGTGGTTGCGGCCGCGGGCGTTCCCGATGCAGGAGCCGGCGGCGGCGCGTCCTTCGACTGCGATTCCTTCTTCTGCAGTTCCTGCTCGAGCGGGCGCGGCTCCTGCTCCGCCTTCTCCGGCTTCTTCGGATCCGCTTTCTTGTCGGAGGGAGGATTCGGTGCGGGGGCGGGTGCGGGCGGGTTCTGTGCGGCTAACGAAAACGTGAGTGCGAGTGTGGCGATGGCGACGACCAGTGGCTTCATCGTGCTCCTTTTCCGGTGAGGAACATACAGTCCCCGTAGCTGTAGAAGAGGTATTTCTCGCGGATGGCTTCCGCGTATGCCGTGCGAATGGTCTGCATCCCCGCGAACGCGGAGATGAGCATCATGAGCGTCGATTCGGGGAGATGGAAGTTCGTGAGCAGGCGATCGACCGCGCGGAACGTGAAGCCCGGCGTGATGAAGATCGACGTCTCATTGCGTCCGCCGGCGAAACGTCCGTCGCCCGCGCGAATCGCGCTCTCGAGCGTGCGTACGCTGGTCGTGCCGACGGCGACGATGGGGCGTTTCTCGTCGAGCGCCCGGTTCAGTCGCGCGGCCGCGGCGTCGGTGATTTCGTAGCGCTCGGAGTCCATCCGGTGCTCGTCGATGCGCTCCACCTTGACCGGCTTGAACGTGCCGATGCCGACATGCAGCGTCACGCGCACGATGTCGATACCGCGCGCCGCGATCTCGTCGAGGATCTGCGGCGTGAAGTGCAGCCCGGCCGTCGGTGCCGCGATCGCACCGCTCGCGGCGGCATACACCGTTTGATAGGCCTCTTTGTCGGAAGGGCGCGGCACATCGCGATGGATGTACGGCGGCAGCGGCGGGATGCCGAGGGTTTCGATCTCGTTCATGTCGCCGATGAAGCGGATCGTGACGGTGCCTTCGTCTTTCTCGACGATCTCCGCCTGCAGGGCATCGGAGAACGTGACGACGTCGCCCGGCTTCACGCGCTTGGCCGGACGGCACCACGTTTCCCACACGCGCGGCTCGCGCTCGCGCGTCAGAAGAAACTCGATCGGATTCTTCATCTGCCCCTTCGGACGGGCGAAGAGCCGCGCCGGAATGACGCGCGTGTCATTGAGCACGAGCACGTCGCCGGCGTTCAGACGCGACGGAAAATTCGCGAACGAATCGTGCTCGATGCGCGGCGCATCATCCGTCGGGGTAACGACGAGCATGCGCGAGCGGCCGCGCGGCCGCGGCTCTTGCGCAATGAGCTCGTCAGGAAGCTCGAAGAAGAAGTCGGATCGCAACATCAGGTGTCGGTAGTCGGTTGTCGGTTGTCGGTTGTCGGGGGGCCACCACCCACCCGTTTGGCTGCGATGTGCCATCAGCGGTTCTCCCGACAACCGACAACCGACTACCGACTAAAATCGCGCGCGCATGATACGCGTACGGGTCATCACCTGTAGCGATGCGGCTTCGCGCGGAGAGCGTGAAGACCGCTCCGGGCCGGCGGTTCGCGATCGGTTGATCGCTGCCGGATATGACGTCGACGTCGTGGCCATCGTGCCGGATGACATCGAGCGGATTGCCACGGCCATCCTCGATGCGATCGCGCATGGCAATCGATTCGTCGTCACGACGGGCGGCACCGGCATCGCACCGCGCGACGTCACCCCCGAGGCGACGATGCGCGTGTGCGAGCGCGCGGTGCCGGGGTTCGGCGAGCTGATGCGCGCAACGTCGTTGCAGAAAACACCGATGGCCGCGCTCTCGCGCGCGCAGGCCGCAACGCGCGGTGACGCGCTCGTGGTCAATCTTCCCGGCAGCCCGCGCGGCGCCGTCGAAAACCTGGAAGCCGTGTTGCACCTGGTGCCGCATGCGCTCGATCTTCTCGAAGGGAAAACCGAACATGAACGTCCTCCCCGGACTTGAAGTCCTCATCGACGAGGAACCGTGGCGCATTCAGGGAAAGCGCATCGGCCTGGTCACGAACCAGAGCGCGATCACGCGCGATTTTCAGCACGCGGTGAAACTGCTGCTCGCCGGCCGCGGATGGAAACTGGAAGCGCTCTTCGGACCGGAGCATGGGATCTGGGGCGAGGCGCAGGACATGGCTCACGTCGATCATTCGACCGATCCGCTGACCGGCCTGCCCGTCTACTCGCTTTACGGCAAGAACGAATCCGATCTCGCGCCGCGTCGCGAAGTGTTACGCGGACTCGATGCGCTGGTGATCGATCTTCAGGACATCGGCTCGCGCTACTACACCTTCATCTACACGATGGCGCTCTGCATGCGCGAGGCCGCGCCCCTCGGCTTGCAGGTGATCGTGCTCGATCGTCCCAATCCGATCGACGGCGTGCATCTCGAAGGAAACATCCGCGAGGAGAAGTACTCCAGCTTCGTCGGCATGTTCCCGCTGCCGACGCGTCACGGCATGACCGCCGGCGAGCTGGCGCGCTGGTTCGCGCGCTACTACAAAGACGTCCACAAGCTCGACTGCAATCTCGTGGTCGTGCCGATGAAGGGATGGCGGCGCTCGATGTGGTGGGGCGACACCGGCTTGCCGTGGGTCATTCCGTCGCCGAACATGCCGACGGTCTACACCGCCACGGTCTATCCCGGCATGTGCCTCATCGAAGGAACGAACCTGAGCGAAGGCCGCGGCACGACGCATCCGTTCGAATTCTTCGGTGCACCGTGGCTCGACTCCTTTCGACTGGCCGAGCGGTTGAACGCGCTCGAGCTCCCCGGCGTCCGCTTCCGCCCGCATTTCTTCATGCCGACGTTTCACAAGCACGCGAACAAAGTCTGCGGCGGCGTCGAGCTGCACGTCACCAACCGGGCCACGTTCGAGCCGTATCGCACCGGCCTCTGGTGCGTGAAGGTCGCGCGGGACATGGACCCGGAGCAGTTCAGGTGGCGCACCGAGACCTACGAGTTCGTCTCCGACCGGCTGGCCATCGACCTGCTCGCCGGCAGTCCGAAATATCGCGAGCTCGTCGAAAGCGGCGGCAATGTCGACGAGTGGGTGCGCGAGTGGGAAGAGCCGCTGCGGGAGTTCGCGCGACTGCGCGATGAGTTTTTGCTGTATCGCGAGTAAGCTCGTTTCATGCTCCTCGCTCTGCTTCTCGCTACCGCGCTGCAGGTCACGACGCCCGTCTGGAATGACGCCCCTCCGTCCATGCCGAAAGGAACGAAGATGGCCATCCTCGAAGGCGATCCGAAAGCGGCCGGCCTCTTCACGATCCGTTTGAAAGTGGCGAAGGGAGCGATGCTGCCGAATCACACGCATCCGAAACCGGAGCGCGTGACGGTGCTCTCCGGCAAGGTTCGCGTGAAGATCAACAGCAGCGAGACGACGTTCACGTCGGGCGGCTTCTACGTCAATCCCCCGAATGAGCCGCACACCGTCGCATTCGACGAAGACAGCGAGCTGCAGCTGACGTGCGAAGGTCCGTGGGGGCTGCAGTACGTCGACTGAGCTCGACATCCTCTACGAAGACGACGCCCTGATCTTCGTCAACAAACCGCCCGGGCTGGTCGTGCAGCAGCGCATGCACGAGCCGGGCGAAGTCTTTCTGCATGACCTCGTGCAGCGTTACACCTCACCCGCCTTTCTGATGCAGCGTCTCGACCGCGGCACGAGCGGCGTGATCTTTTTCTCCAAGCGCGCGGAGATCAACGTGCGCCTCACGCGGCGCTTCGAGAAAAAGCAGATTCAGAAGCGCTACCTCGCGCTCGTCGACGGCGAGCTCCGCGAGACGCAGACGATCGATGCGCCGCTGGCGCGTATCGGCGCGATCAAATTCGGCGTGCGCGACCACGGCAAAAGAGCGCTGACGCACGTATATCCAAGGGAAGCGCATGCAACAGGCTCACTCGTCGACATCACGCTCGAGACCGGCAGAACGCACCAGATTCGCGTGCATCTGTCCGCCATCGGTCATCCCTTGGCAGGTGACTGGCTCTATGGAGAGAGAGACGCGGCGCGGCCGATGCTGCACGCGGCGATGCTGGAGATGACGCATCCCATGACGAATGAACCACTTCGAGTGACCGCACCGGTTCCGAACGACTTTCGGGACGAAGCAGCAAGACGCGGAATGACGTCACTCGCAGAGGACGGACCGACACAGGAATAGAGCAGCTAACTCATTGACACGGCTTAGAATAAAGACCCGATGGGGGTCGTTACGATGACCACACACAGGAGACAAATCATGAAGCACTGGACGCGATTCGCATTCGTACTGTTGTTCGTCCCGATCGTGGCGTCGGCTCAGTTCCGCGACCTCGACGCGGCGATGTCCAACCTCGAGCGCGGTTTCGGCAGCGGCGATGTCGACGCCATCGTGTCCGGCATCGGCTCGGGCGATCAAGTGATGCTGCAGTTCCCGGGACTCACCGACAAGGAAGGATTCTTCGGCCGCGATCAGGCCGCGTACCTTCTCGACGGTCTGTTCAACAAGACCAAGCCGAGCGGCTTCGAGCGTCTCAGCGCGAAAGGCGCACGCTCCGAGGGGCAGTACCACATCAAAGCGCGCTGGACCACGTCGCAGGGAGATCGCGATCTCTACATCACTCTGCAACAGAAGGATGGCCGCTGGACCGTGGCTTCTGTGAAGTCGGGCAGCTGACGCACATAATGACGCGGGATGTCTGAATCACCGCGAGGCACACACCAGAGCGCTGCGACGATCATCGTCGCGGCGCTTTTTCTTTTGCTGGCAGCCGTCGCGTGGGGCGTCTCGCGGTGGCACCTGCACGATCTCACGCGCTCGTTCGCCCAGCGGATGGAAGCGCATCTGCGGGATGACGCCGGGAAACTGCGCAACGACATCACCACGCTCGAGCAGGAGCTCGATGCCTCGTCCGCGCGCATCGCCGCCGCCATCCCCGGGAAAGAAAACGATCGCGCCGCGCTCTTCCGCATTCTTCGCGCCGAGACCTCGCAGCCCGGCCGCGGCGCGCGGCTTCTCGATGCCAGCGAAGACGTGATCGCCTGGTGGGGCGAAGACTATCGCCCCGCTGAAAATCGGACGTTTCAGTTCGACGTCACCAACCTCTACGTCACGCATTCGCGCAAATCGCCGAAGTTCACCATTCAAACCTTCGCGCGCATCGAGAACGTGCCCGGCCGCTCCGCGGCGCTGCATCGCGATGACGACTGGATCGCCTCGACGTTTCTGCACGGCGGCTTTCTGCGGCAGCAACCCGGCACCCGGCGCATTCTGCTGTCGAAGAAAAGTGATTCGACTCTCTGGGTCGACGCGAAACCGCGCGCGGCCGCGGTCGTCCTCGACGCCATCCGCGCCTACGGCCTGAGCATCGTCGCGGCGATCCTCGCCCTCGGAGCAATCGCACTCGCGGCGATGCAACGACAGCTCTCCGTCCGCATCATTCTCTTCCTCCTCGCGCGTCTGGCACTCCTCCCCATCCGCACGTCCAACGATCCCTTCGGCATCTTCGGCTTCGAGCTCTACGGCTCGAAAATTCTCGGGCCCTTCAGCAAGTCGCCATTCGATCTCGCCGTCACCGCGCTGACTCTGGCCGGGATCGTCGCGCTCCTTCGTCCGCTGATCTGCCGGCTGCCGGTGCTCGTGCGCGTGCTGCTCGCGGCGCTCGGGATGTGGGGCTTCGTGCTGATCGCCGAAAACTTCGTGGCGAACTCGCGTCTCTCCGCGCTTCCCGATCACGTCGTCCCCGCCACCGTCGCGCAAAGCGTGCTGCTCGCGGCGATGCTGCTCTTCGCCTACGCGGTGGCGGTGCTGATCGGCACGATCTTCGTCCGCTTCCGCAACGAGCTCGCGCAACGCAACCCGGCGCTGCGCGTCGCCCTCGGCGCGCTGGTGATCGGCGCGATCGTCTTTTTTCCGCTGCAGAACTTCAGCCGCGCCGGCGCGCGCCGTTTCATCTCCGACACCTACGCGCCGCTCGTCACCGGTGAGGCGGGCCAGCTGCGCACGATGATCGAGACCACGCTCGCGCGCGAGTTCAACCGCATCGATCTCGAGACGCTGCTTCCCGACGACTACCGCCGCGTGAGCATGGAAGATCTCGCCTACGCGCTCTGGCTGCGCTCCGATCTCTCGAAGTGGCACATCCCCGCCGTCATCAGCGTGCGGGACGAGTTCACACAATCCTCGATGAGCCGCTTCGGCGTCGGCCTGCCGCAGTTCGACGAGCAGTCGCCGAGCGAACAGGGCGAAGTGGTGCAGGTCGGCCGCGTGCGCACCGTGCTGCTGCATCACGACTTCGATGTGATGGTCTTCGGCACCACCGTCGGACTCGGCAGCGTGCACGTCGTCAATCCCGCCGATGCCGGCGCGTCCGCCTTCGCGGATGTCTATCGCGATTTCTTCAACACCACCGACGACGACACGACCGGTCTGCATCCGCAGCGCGAGCCGGCGGTCTACGACGCCGAAGGCGTTCCGCAGAGCACCGTCACGTATCGCCTGCCGCAAAGCCCGGCGTTGTATTTCAAGCGACTCAAGCCCGGCACCGGTGTGTGGGTGCGCAGCGCCGATCCCGATGAACCGACGCTCTACGTGCGCCGCGGCGAGAAGGCGCTCTACGCGTTTCCTCTGCAGGTCGCCAGTGCCGCGCAACAGATCCGCAGGTTCGGAGGCGTGGCGGTGTGGGCGCTGGTCGGCCTCATGCTCGTGCTCACGGTTCGCAGTGCGCCGCGCATCGCGGAGATGCTGCGCAGTCCGCTCCGGCTCGACTTCCGCGCGCGCACGTCGATCTACCTGATGGCCGTCGTGATCCTGCCGCTGATCGTCTTCGTGCTCTTCGTGCGCGCGTATCTCGCGAATCGCCTCGAGACCGAATACGTCGAGCGCGGACAGAACGCCCTGAACGCGGGACAGCGCGTCATCGAGGATTACCTCGATACGCCCGACACCGCGCAGGAGCAGATCCTCAACGACGCGGCTTTCAGCTGGCTCGCGCGCGTCATCGGCCACGACCTGCATCTGTATCGCGGCGATTCGCTGCTGGCGTCGAGCCGCCGCGATCTCTTCGCCGCTCACGTCGAATCGGAACGGCTGCCGGGAGACGCATACCTCGACATCGTTCTCAACGGCAAACAACTCGTGCGCGCGCCGCGCAGTGCCGGCAACGCGCAATACGTCGAGATCTACAGTCCCGTGAACCTCGGCAACACCTTCGGCCGCAACTACACGCTCGCGCTGCCGTTCATCGTGCAGGGACGGCAGATCGAAGCGCAGGTCAACGATCTGGCCACGACGATTTATCTGCTGCTGGTCTTCATCGCCCTCGCCGCGGTCGCGGTCGCATTCCGCATCGCCTCCGGCGTCACGCGCCCCGTGCAGGGACTGGTCGCCGGCGCACGTGGCGTCGCGCAGGGGAACTTCGACGTCAACGTCGCCGTCCCCGGCGATCCCGACATCGGCCTGCTCGTGACGACCTTTCGCGACATGGCCCATTCGATTCGCCGCCAGCAGGAGGACCTGCGCCACGAGCGCGATCGGCTGCAGACGCTGCTCGAAAACATCAACGCGGCCGTGGTCGTGCTCGATGGCGCGATGCAGGCCGGCGAGATGAACGCAATGGCGCGGCGTCTGTTCGGCATCGAGTCGTTCCCGACGTTCGACACTGTGCGCGATTTCCTCGCGCGCCATCAGCCGCGTCGCGTGGAATCGGAAGAGGTCGCGGTGACGATCGACGGCAACGAGCGCACGTTGCGCGTCTCGATCGTGCCGCTGCCCGACAGCGGCGAAGAGATGCTCATCGCCGAGGATGTCACCGAGATCCTGCGCTCGAACCGGTTGGAGGCGTGGAGCGAGATGGCGCGGCAGATCGCGCACGAGATCAAGAATCCGCTCACGCCGATCCAGCTCACCGCCGAGCACCTCCGCGCCGTTGCCGAACGCGACGATCCGAATCTGCCGCGCGTCGTCGAAACGGCGGTGGAGAACATCCTGCGGCAGGTCGTGACGCTGCGCGAGACGTCGCGGGAGTTCAGCGATTACGCGTCGCTGCGCCAGCCGCAACGAGCGCCGCTCGATCTGCAGACGCTGCTGCGCGACATCGCCAACGGCTATACCGACAGCAGCGAGCGCGGCATCGCCTTCGAAACCAGCATCGACACGTCGACACCGCGCACATTCCTCGGCGATGAGCGACTGCTGCGCGGCGCGATCTCGAATCTCATCGAAAACGCGTTTCAGGCCACGCCCGGCGGACGCGTGCGGCTGGCATCGTCAGCGGTCGATTCGAGAGTGACGATCGCGGTCGAAGACAACGGACCCGGCGTCGAGCCCGAACTGCTGCCGCGCATCTTCGATCCTTACTTTTCGACCAAGACCACCGGTACCGGCCTCGGCCTGGCCATCGCGCGCAAAGCGATCGAAGAACACGGCGGCCGCATTCACGCGGAGAATGTGCATCCCGGTTTGCGAGTTGTCATTCAATTGCCGGTCAGATAAACGATGAGACCCCTGCTCGCCACGATTACCGTTGCGCTGGCCCTGCTCGCCACGCCGCTCGCGCACAGCGACATCGACGAAACGCGCGCCACGTTGCGCGACCGCATGGTCCGTCTGATCAATCGCGATCGCGAGGCGTACGGCCTGCCGAAAGTCGAGCTCGACCTGCAGGCTTCGATGATCGGCGATGCGTACTGCGAGAGCCAGATTCGCAATCACACCACCGGCCATTACACGATCGACGGAGTCGCACCGTACATGCGCTACTCGTTCGCCGGAGGCAACGACGGCGTGAGCGAGAACGCCGCGGCGTGGTCCGCCGATTACGCGTTCAACGAACGCGCGCTGTTCGAAATGCTCGGCCGCTCGCAGGACGCGATGATGGCCGAGGTGCCGCCGGCAGACGGGCATAAACGAACGATTCTCGATCCGCACGCGACACATGTCGGCATCGGGCTGGCGTGGGACAAAGGAGAGTTCCGGCTCGTGCAGGAGTTCGTCCGCCGCTACATCGACTGGGCGCGCCCGATCCCCCGCAACGCGCACCTCGGCGAAACCGTCAAGCTGACCGGCCGCGCGAAACCAGGCGCGCGCATCGAAGCGATCACCGTGCATTACGAGGCCACGCCCGAAACGATGCCCGCCCATGTCGCCAGCGCGATCGATACCTACTCGCTGCCGGACAAACGCACCGAATACCTGCCTCGCCTCCGCGGCGCCGCCCGCTCCGCGTTCAGCAGCGCCAGCAGACGCCGCGATCTCCCCGGAACCTTCGTCACCAGCAGCGACGGCTCGTTCTCATTCGAAGTGCCGTTCGCCGAAGGTGCCGGCATCTACACCGTCGTCGTCTGGGTGAGCAGCGACGACACGCGCAAGGCGATCGCCTCGAGCAACATCTCCATCCGCGTCGACGCGGCGACGGCAGCGAGCGCTACACGACTGTCCACAACGCCTGGCCGCGCGTCATCGCCTGTTTCGCACTGAGCATCAACTGCACATACGTCTGCACGTCGAGATCGGCGTCGATGTCTTCCTGCTCGAGATAGTGCGCGGCGAGCTTCATCAGCTCGAGATCGTCCGTCGGTAACGCCGCCGCTGCTGCAAATCGCTTCAACTCGTCGACGAGCAGCGGCAGACTCCCGATCTGCAGCGGATCGGCAAGATTCGCGACCGGCAGATGCTCCACCTGCTCGAGCACCGCCGGCACATACACCGCCTGATACGCATCGATCGACGCAAGCTGCGGACAACTGTCGACCATCCGCAACACCCGCTGCTGCAACAACCGCCACCCACTCGCCTCAACCGGCTCCGACTCATACGGATCATGCCGCTCCGGCAACGCAAACCGCTCCCGCAACACCCCATCAACAACGCGCGCCAGCTCACCGGCAAACACGTCAGACGCATTCCCAACGATGAAGGAGAGGGACACTCAAACGGATTGTAGCCCGCGAGCGGAGAGCTTGGGCGACGTGTCCTCCCGACCGAGCGCAGGGCCCCCCTTCGATGAACGAAAGAACGTGCCGCCCACCCGTGTCATCCCGTGCGTCAGCACGGGATCCCCTGGTTCAAAGGAGATCCCGTGCTTTCGCACGGGATCTCCACATCGGTTAGCGTCCACTCCGCGCAGTGGCCGGTCGGGATGACACCCCCCACCCCTACTTCGCGTACATATCGATCACGCGGCTGATTGCGCGGTTGCAGACGTCGCAGAAGCCGACTTCGTCGCGGGTGAACATGATGCAGTCGGCTTCGGGGCGGTAGAGGCCTTTTGCTTCGTAGCCTGCGCCTTCGAAGGCGCCGACTTTGTTGGCGTGCTTTTCATTGGCGAGGAAGTTCGTTTCCCACTCCAGCTCGCGGCGGAAGAGCGCGTCCATCTGCGACTCCGGCACGTTCGCTTCGCGGAGCTTGCGGCGTTCGGCCTGGTACTCGCGCTGATGCGCTTCGAATGCTTCCTTCCCCCATGGCGTCGGCAGCGGCGTGTTCGGCGAGACCATCTCCATCCACTTCGGATGCGCGCCGTTCGCGGTGATGTTCGGCTCCCACGGTTCGGGGTGATCGGTGCCGCCGGTTTCGTAGGCGACGTCGGAGGTGTAGTACTCGTCGCCGAGGCCGGCGAAGTGATGTCCGAACTCATGCACGAAGACGTATTCGGAGAACGCGCTGTCGACCGACGACGTCGCCTGATCCATGAAGATCCCGCCACCGCCGTACTGCTTTTCGTTCACGAGAATCTCGAGAAAGTCGTACGGCGCCGATGCGGCCGCATCGCGCAGCGCGGCGTTGTCGAGCGTGAGCACGTAACGTTCGGAATCGAAGATGTTGTACTGCACGCCGGTGACGCTGCGGCGATTGTCGTTCGTGCGCGGACGATGCACGCCGCTCGTCGCCGACGGAAGCTCGAGCACGCGTACGTTGAAATCCGATTTGCGCGACTTGAACGGCTCGGTCGCGAACAGCTTCGCGGCCAGACGCTCGACGTCCTTGCGCAGTTTCGGCATCTCCGCTTCGGTGTAGCCCTCGCCGATCACGAGGAGATCGACCTTCTGCGACGCCGGACCGTTGTCGAGATACGACCACACCTTCCCCGCCGGTTTGCGATCGGCCGGATTGACGAAGCGCGATGCCGGATCGACGATCGTCGACCACACCTGCTGAAAGGCCTGCTGTGCGTCGCGCTTCTTCAGCACGACCTGCACCGGCTCCTTCGGCCACGGAAACCGGAGCGATTCGTGGTACGTCGCGGGACGTTCTTTCACCTCGGGCGTCGTTTCCCACTCGCCGTAAACGGAGGCAAAGCCGCGCGAGAAAATCACCTGATTCGTATCGCGGTCGAGAACCTCGAAGTAGTACTTGCCGAGGTTCGACGTATCGACGAGACGGGTCCTGCTTCCCGACCACGGGCCATCGGAGACCACTTTGTCGAGCGCGATGATCTCGTCGCCTTTCGGCGTCGACGTGTGGAAGTAGTCGACGCGCATGGTTTTGTCGCGGAACAGCTCATCGAACGGCGCGGCGGACAACGGAAGAGCCGCGAGGCAGAGGAGCAACAGAGCTTTGACACGCATGTGACCGAGTCCTTTCGGGCGCGGATTGTATGCTCTGACGCATGCGACGACTTCTTCTCCCTCTTGCGCTTCTCGTCGCTGTCACCGCTTCGGCGCAGGAGTTCCAGGAATCGATCGACGTGGTGCGCATCCTCTTCGACGTGCGCGTCACCGAATTCGGCGGCGATCCGATTCTCGGCCTCGACGCCGGCGACTTCCACGTCACCATCGCGGGGAAAAAAGTGAACGTCGAATCGGTGCGCTGGGTCGATGAGACGACCGGCATCGTCATCAACACGCGCGAAGGCGACACGCCCGACGAAATCGGCGAAGCGGTCGTCGAAGAGAAACGCGGCCGCCTGATCGTCCTCTTCGTGCAGACCGATTTCGCGCGCGAGCCGTCGCGCGTGGCCGGGCAGCTCAACTTCCTCAGGCACGCCGAGACGATGATCGATTCATTCGCCGAAGAAGATCGCATCGCCGTCTTCTCTTTCGATTCGCATCTGAAGTTCCGGCTCGATTTCTCATCGGACAAAGAGAAGGTGAAGGAACAGATCCGCGCGGCGTTGCGCACCGACGTTCCGCCTCCTCCGCCGATCGTTCCGAATCCCGCGCTCGCGTCGCGTCTCGATGCCGAGGAGATGAAGAACGCCGCGAACTCCGAGACCGCGCTCGTGCTCCTCGGCAATGCACTGCGACACATCGAAGGGCCGAAAACATTGCTCCTTCTCGGCTGGGGACTGGGCGTGCGCTCCGGCGGCCGCGTCGAGATGCGGCCGCAGTGGAAGGCCGCGCGCAACGCACTCGATGCAGCGCGCACCAGCATTTTCGCGCTCGACACCACCGTGGCCGACTATCACGATCTGCAGGTCGGTCTCATCAAGGCCGCGGAAGACACGGGCGGCTTTTACGCGAAGACGCATCAGTTCCCGCAGCTCGCCGTCGAACGATTGCAGCGCACGCTCACCGGTCACTACGAGCTCGAGCTGCGTCGTCCCGATGCGTTGAAGCGCGGCACGCATCCGGTCGTCGTGACGGTGAAGAATCGCAGCGCGCTGGTGCTCGCACCACAGTCCTACACCGATCGCTGAACATCGACCGCGCAACGCCGGGCCTGCTGCTTGCACAACGATTTGTGCAGGAGGTTGAAGTATGGCCAGCAAATACGGCAAGAAGGCTTCGGAGAAAGTCGAGAAGGCAATGCACGAGCGCAAACGCGGCACGCTGAAAAGCGGTGGCTCGGGCAAGAAAGTGACGAGCCGCAAACAGGCGATCGCGATCGGACTGAGCGAAGCGCGTCGCGAAGGCGGCAAGGTGCCGTCAAAGAAATCGTCCTCGTCGAAGAAGGCCTCCTCGTCGAAGAAGGCCTCCTCCTCGAAGAAGGCTTCCTCGTCGAAGAAGGCGTCGTCGAAGAAGGCGCCGTCGTCGAAGAAGAGCAGCTCCACGAAGTCGCGCAGCTCTTCGAAGAAGACGTCGTCGAAGAAGTCGTCATCCCGGAAATCGTCGTCGAAGAAATCCTCGAAGAAGAAGTGACCGCGCGAAGACGCACGCGGCGCGCACTCCTATACTGCGCGCGTGCGTCTTCGTCCCGCGCTGCTGCTGCTCTTCGCGATCGCGCTTGCGTGGTCGGCCATTCGCCCGCACGACTCCTTCACCTGGCTGCTGGAAGTGTTTCCCGCACTGATCGGTGTGGCACTGCTGCTGGCGACGCACAAGCGCTTCCCGCTCACACCGCTGCTGGTCGTGCTGCTGTTCCTCCACGCGCTGATCCTGATCGTCGGAGGGCACTACACCTACGCGGAAGTGCCCCTCGGCTTCTGGATGCAGCGCACCTTCGGCTTCGCACGCAATCACTACGATCGCATCGGCCACTTCGCACAAGGCTTCGTGCCGGCCATCGTCGCGCGGGAGATCCTCCTCCGCCGTCGCGTGATTCGCGGACGCGGCTGGCTCTTCACCATCGTGGTCTGCATCTGCCTCGCGATCAGTTCCGCATACGAGTTGCTCGAATGGATCGTGGCCGTCTTCTCCGGCTCGAAAGGCGACGCCTTCCTCGGCACACAGGGCGACGTCTGGGATACGCAGAAGGACATGGCCCTGGCCGGCGTCGGCGCGGTGGTGGCGCAGGTGACGCTGGGGCGGTGGCATGAGCGGCAGGTGGAGGAGGTTGAGGGAACTTTTGGAATTGAAAATTGAAAATTGAAAATTGAAATCAGGTGTCGCAAGCGCGACATGCCCGGCGCTTGCGACACCTGATTTCAATTTTCAATTTTCAATTTTCAATTCCTTCAAACCTTTCACGCATCAAACCCTCGCCCATGCTCGAGCACCACAAAGCCTTTCGCGCCGCGAGCCTCGATCGCTTTCTGTAGATCCTCGACCGGCTCGCGTTCGCCGTCATCGCCGAGGGCCCAGGTGCCGTAGTGGATGGCAATGCTGGTCTTCGCCTGGAGCACGAGGTGCGCGTCGACGGCTTCGCGCGGATCGATGTGCGCGGGCTTCATGAACCAGCGCGGCAGATACGCGCCAATCGGAAGAAGAGCGACGCGCATCGGGCCGAAACGCCGTGCGATCTCTTCGTACTGTTTGCCCCAGCCGGTGTCGCCGGCGAAGTAGACATGTCCGGACGGACCGCTGATCACGAAGCCGCCCCAGAGCGTGAAGTTGCGATCGGTGATCGCGCGGGCGGAGAAATGTTGCGACGGCGTGAAGGTGATTTTCACGCGTGCGTCGAGGTTCGCTTCCTCCCACCAATCCAGCTCGTGCGCGTTCGGAACGCCGTGACGCGCGAGCAGCGGCGCGTTGCCGAGACCGGCGAACAGCGGCACGCCGCGCAGACGGCGCAGCGTGGCGACGTCCATGTGGTCGTAATGATTGTGGCTGACGAGCACCGCGTCGATCGGCGGCAGGTCTTCGAAGCGCAACCCCGGCGCGCGATGCCGCTTCGGCCCGGCCCACTGCACCGGCGAGCAGCGCTCGCTCCAGATCGGATCGGTGAGGATGTTCAACCCATCCATCTGAATGAGCGCGGTGGAGTGATTGATGTGCGTGACGCGAACCCCGCTCGCGACGCGCTTCGGCGGCGGCGGTCCCGGCTCCGACTCCACCCACGCCGGCCACCGCGTCGGCCTCTTCGTCAGCTGCCACTTCACGAACGAACCTTCGGTCTGCCACCCCGCCTGCTGGTTGTGAAACCGCGTCCCATCGAAATGATCGGACCGCGCCCCGCGATACTTCGGCGCCGCGAGAAACAACCGCTCCGCGAGCAGCCCGACCGCGGCCACGGCGGCAGTGATTCCGGCAGCTTTGACGAGACGGCGCATCGGCGGCGAATCATACGCCGGCGAAGTTGACGCCACGAAAAACCTCGACTATCTTGAGCGCCCCGCACCGGAATAGGGTCCGCGGGTCGTTCGTTGAGACGTTCGCTGTAGACACAGGCGCTTAGCTCAGTCGGTAGAGCATCACCTTCACACGGTGGGGGTCAGCGGTTCGAGTCCGCTAGCGCCTACCACTCGCAAAATTCTCAACGCCGCTCAGGTTCGCAAGACCGAGCGGCGTTTTGTTTTTCGCGCGATGTTCCCCCTGGTCGCGTCACCCCTGCGTTGACGGGTACAGCACTTGTCGAACAGCGTTGGAGCGTCGCGAGAGCGCGTGGCTTCGAAGCGCGATCAGCAAGGCGACGACGATCAGGACCGCGGCGACTGCGAAGGTGCCGCGCATGCCTTTGGCGACGGCTTCTGCGCTGGCGGTCGTGATGTCGGTTGCGGCTGAAGCGAGGGCGAAGATGGCGCCCATCAGGGAGGCACCGGTGATGAGTCCGAGGTTGCGCGAGAGGCTGAGCATGCCGGAGATGACGCCGCGTTGGTCCGGGCGTACGTCCAGCACGATGGCGGTGTTGTTTGCGGCCTGGAACAAGGCGTAGCCGGCGGTGATGACGACGATCGTGGCGAGGTAGCCGAGAAGCCCGAAACGCGCGGGCATCAAGGACAGGCTCGAGGAGCCGGCGGCGATTCCACTGAGTCCGACGATCGTGATGCGTCGCGCACCGGCGCGATCCACGATGCGGCCGGCCGGCACTCCGGTCAGTGCGGCGACGAGTGGACCGACGGACAAAACGAGTCCAACGAGCGCGGCGTCGAGTCCGAGCGCACGCGAGAGATAGAACGGGCCGACCACCAGCGTCGCCATCATCACGGTCGAGACGAGTGCGCTCATGGCGAGGCTTGCACTGAGCACCGGCGTGCGGAACATCGCCAATCGGAGCAACGGTGAGGCGGCTCTCGACTCGGCGAGAACAAAGAGGCCGGCTCCGATGACGGCGGCCACCAGCAGCGCGATGTTGAGCCGACCGAAACTG
This sequence comes from Thermoanaerobaculia bacterium, assembly GCA_036261885.1. Taxonomy (GTDB): domain Bacteria; phylum Acidobacteriota; class Thermoanaerobaculia; order Gp7-AA8; family Gp7-AA8; genus QHVT01. The sequence continues at coordinate 19,198 of DATAJY010000001.1, forward strand.
CTGCGCCCAATCGTCATCGCGAGGGCGTACGCGGCGAGCGTCAGAGCGAGCAGCAACGTGCCCAGCGTGTCGAAGCGGACCTTCTCCGGCTTCGACTGCCGGCGATCCGCGGGAACGTAGCGATGCACGAGAAAGAGATTCACGATTCCCAGCGGCACGTTGACGAGAAAGATCGTCCGCCAGCCGAATCCGGTGATCAGGAGGCCACCGAGGGACGGACCAAGCGTGGTGCCGATCGCGGACATCGCGCCGAGCAACCCCATGGCGCTCCCGGTCTTCGTCTTCGGAACGGTCTCGCCGATCAGGGCCACGGTCAGAGCCATCATGATCGCAGCGCCAAGCCCCTGCACGGCGCGGGCGGCGATGAGCAGCGAGAGCGTGGGCGCAACGCCACACAACAACGAGGCGATCGTGAAGAGAAAGATGCCGGCGAGGAACAATCGCCGGCGGCCAAGCAGGTCCCCCAGTCGTCCGACGCTCACGATCAGCGTGGTGATGGCGAGGAGATACGCGAGCACGATCCATTGAACGGCAGGAAAGGACGCGCTGAACGCCTGAGCCAACGTCGGCAGACCGGCGTTGGCAATGCTGGTATCGAAAGACGGCATGAGCATGGAGAGACAGAGGCTGGCCAGCGCCCAGCGCACCGAAGGTGCGCCTTCCGCGCTCTTCGGCGCTTCCTCGTCTCGTGTTGCGATGACTGATTTCATACGGAACTCCTTTGTTTCGGCTCTCGTACGAAACGTACGCTCTCCCCTCGCATGGCGGAAGACGCACGACTTGCACTGTATTCGTGCGTTTGACGCCACATCAGGGGCGATCTCCGCTACAGTCGACGCATGGCCACTCCCGATTTCAACCTGCTGCTCACTCTCGATGCGGTGCTGGCGGAGGAGAGCGTCGCGCGTGCGGCGCGGCAGTTGAATCTCAGCCCGTCGGCGATGAGCCGCGCGCTTGCGCGCCTGCGCGAGACGACAGGAGATCCGCTGCTGGTCCGCGCGGGACGAGGTCTCGTCCCCACTCCTCGGGCGCTGGAGCTCCGGGAGCGGGTCCGTCAAGTCGTGCAGGAGGCGGGAGTGATTCTCCGTCCTGCCGAGACGATGAACCTCGCGCAGCTCGTCAGGACGTTCACACTGCGCACACGGGAAGGCTTCGTCGAGAACTTCGGAGCGGCGCTCATCGCCCGCGTCGCCGCGGAGGCGCCCGGCGTCCGGCTTCGCTTTGTGCTGAAGCCGGACAAGGAAAGCACCTCGCTTCGCGACGGCAGCGTCGACCTCGAGACCGGCGTCGTCGGCACGATCACGAGCCCCGAGGTTCGCACGCATGGTTTGTTCCGGGACCGTTTCGTCGGCGTCGTCCGCATGGGAAATCCGCTGAGCAACGACGAGATCTCGCCGGCTCGTTATGCGTCCGGCCAGCACATCTCCGTTTCCCGCCAGGGTCTCGGCCACGGGCCGATCGATGACGCGCTCCAGGCGCTTGGTCTGGAGCGGAAAATCACGACGATCGTCGGCAGCTTTTCGGCCGCGCTGGCTCTCGCCCGCGCCTCGGATCTGATCGCGAGTGTTCCTGAACGACACAGCGGAAACCTGCGCGCCGGAATGCACACATTTCCGCTGCCGGTCGAGACACCGGAGATCACCGTGTCGTTGCTGTGGCACCCGCGACTCGATGCCGATCCAGCGCATCGCTGGCTGCGCGAGCTCGTTCTCGATACCTGCGCCGCGAGTCGCTGAGCAAACCGCCGCCAACAAAAACGCCGCTCCTTCGAGCGGCGCTTTCATGAAGAGAAGGACGGACGGCAGTCCGCCCTTCCTCGTTTACGGTTTGCACTGATTGTTCGTGCCGATCGGGCCGATGCAGCCTCCGTATTTCACGACGGCGTCGAGCAGCACCGGCATGCAGTTGTTGCAGACCGGGCGGCTCGCGCCGACGCTGAGCAGCGCGTTGGCGGGTGGGCTGGCGTGGCGGACGATCTTGCGCTCGGCGTGGTTGGAGCATTTGTCGGCGAGGTTCTGATCGTTGCCGAGGAAGACGCCGTCGATGCCGGCGACGATTTCGGCGAAACGGCCGAGGAGTGCGAAGAGGCCATTGACGTAACGGCCGCTCATGGCCCAGTTCAACTCACGCGGGGCAGCGCGGAACACCGCCGCTTTTTCGAGCAGCACCTTGCGGCCCGCCTCGGTCGCGGGACTCCACATGTAATCAGGGCCCGGCACATCGACCGGCGCTTTGACCATCCAGCCGAAGGCGATCGTGATCACGTTCGGCAGACCGCGCCAGATCTTTTTGCCGCTGAGCGGATTCGGCACCGCCGACTGGATCATGCCGCGCAACATGCCGTCGACGAACGAGGCCATGAGCACGACCAGCGCGCAGCTGAGCAGCGTCTCCGCGCGACGTCCGACGATGTAACCCTCGATGGTTGCGTTCTCGGCGCTCTGCCGCGCGATCAGCCCGTATTCGGCAGCCGCGGTGTAGCCGGTCGGATCGTAGAGATTGATGGGATTCGCGCCGGCGTAGACGTAGCGATTGAGATCGATCGGATCGTCGAGGCGGAAATCGGCGGTGTCGCGCGTGAGGAAGCGTCCGATCCCCGGCGCGAACCAGCGCGCGCGGAGGTAGAGGAGCGACGTCACGTCGTCGCCGAACTGGCCGCGATATCCGAATGGATTCGTGGTCGTGCCGGTGAGCTGCGAGAGATTGCCGTACGCGTCGTAGCGATAGCGATCGGTCTCCGCGCCGGCGCCGTTGGTCAGGCCGATGACGCTGCCGAGACCATCCTGCACGTAGTACGAAGACGATGTGCCGAGGCGCTGCACGAGCTCGCCGGCGCCGTACGAGTAATTCGCGAGCGACGCGCCTGCGCCGTCGGATTCGTAGACGATGTCGCCGTATTCACTGAGCTCGTTCCAGGCGAAGTTACGCGTGGCGCTGCCGACGCGTTCGCGCGTGAGACGGCCGTCGGCGTCGTACGAGAAGTTCGCGACGCGACCATCGGGCATCGTCGCGGTGGCCAGGCGATTGGCCGGATCGTACGTGTACGTCGTGGTGCCCGAGCCGTCGGTGATCTTCACCAGATTGCCGCGCGCGTCGTACGTGTATTGCGCGCTGCCGGCGGCGGTGAGCTGGTCGAGCTGGTTGTACTGATAGAGCGTCGTGACGCCGTTCGCGGTCATCGAGGTGCGATTGCCGGCCTGGTCGTACGCGTAGGCGAGCTCGGAGATGGTGGTGCCGGAGGCGTTGGCGACGGTCTCGCGAATGAGGCGGTAGGCGTCGTCGTAGGTCCAGCTGGTGCGCGTGCCGCCGACTTCCTGCACGCTGAGACGCTGGCCGTCGGGACTGAGCGTGTAGACGAACGATTCGAACGACGCCGCGGCGCCGAGGTGATGCGCGACGGACTGCAGTCGATCGAGCGAATCGTACGTGTAGTCGGTGATGACGCCGTTCGGCAGCAGTCGCTGCGTGAGACGCCCGCCGAGATCGTAGGTGTACGTCGTCACGCCGCCGCTCGGATCGGTCATCGTCTTCACGCGATCGAGCGCGTCGTACGTGTAGCGCGTGATGCCGCGCGGCGTGGTGATGGAGGTGATGTTGTCGGCCGCGTCGTAGCCGTACGAAACGATCACGCCGGTCGGCTGAGTGATTTTCACGAGCCGGTCGAGGGCGTCGTACTCGTAACGGGTCACGCCGTTCGGTGCAGTCGCGGTATCGCGCCTGCCGCTCGGCGTGTAGGTGAACGACGTCGTCGTGCCGTTGAAGTACTCGATGCGCGTGAGGCGATCGCGCCCGTCCCACACGTACTGATTCGTGTTGCCGTCGGTGAGGCGCACGGCGGTGAGATGGCCGGCCGGATCGTACGTGTACTGCTCGTAACTGCCGTCCGGCTGAATCTTCTTCACCAGACGATCGGTGATGTCGTACTCGTACGTCGTGTCATGGCCGTTCGCATCGCGCACGCCGGTGACGTTGCCGACGGCGTCGCGGAAGTAGCGCGTGACCTGCCCGGCGGGATCGGTGACGCTGGCGATCTCGCCATGGTTGTCGTAGGTGTACGAGGTCGTGCGGCCGTCCTCGCGAATGATCGAGGAGAGGCGCAGCCCATCGAACACGTTGCGCGAGGTCGTGCCGTCGGGATTGATGATCGTGGTCGGACGGCCGCGCGGGTCGTAGCGCGTTTCGTGCTTCACGCCGTCGGCGCGCGTGACGGCGGTGACCTGATTGTTCGCGTCGTACGCGAACGTCACGCTGCGGCCGGCCGGATCGCGCATCGTCTTCACGCGGCCGGCGTCGTCGTAGGTCAGCACGGTGGTGTTGTTGCGCGCATCGGTGACGCTGTTGAGTCGTCCGGCCGGGTCATACTGGAACGTCGTCGTGACGGCCGACGTCGTGCCGAACGCGCCGGTCACGCTGGTGAGCTGGCCCGCTTTGTCCCACGCGTATTTCTCGACGTTGCCGTCTTCGTCGGTGCGCGTGAGAAGGCGTCCCGCGAAGTCGTAGGTGAGATCGACGTGCGTGCCGTCGGGGAAGGTCGTTCTGGTCTTGCGATCGTTGGCGTCGTACTCGTGCGTGAACGGGTTGCCGTTCGGATCGGTTTCGGTGATCCGGTTGCCGTTCCTGTCGTACGTGTACTGCAGCGTGTTGCCGCTCGGATCGCGGCGCAGGGTCTGGTTGCCGAAGGCGTCGAAGCCGAGACGCATCTCGCCGTGGCGGCTGTCGCGCATGGCCACGAGCTGGCCCATGGCGTCGAACTCGAGCGCGCTGGCGAAGCCGCTGTGATCGGTGAGCGACGTGATGTTGCCATACGAGTCATAGCCGAACTGCGCGGTCTGGCCGCTCGGCAGGGTCATGCTCGTCTGATTGCCCTTGGCGTCGTACGTCGCGCCGATGATCTGGCCGATGGAATCGCTGAGCGCCGTGACGTTGCCGGAGTTGTCGTAGTTGAACGACTTCACCTGATTCAGCGCGTCGGTCACGGTGAGCAGCCGGCCGCGTGAATCCCAGTTCTTTTTCGAGATGTTGCCGTTCGGATCCTTCGCGGAGGTCAGGTTGCCGTTCGCGTCGTACGTGAACGTCCAGATCTTCCCGAGGGGATCGGTGCGGGTGAGCATGTTCCCGTTCGCGTCGTACGTGAACGAGGTGGTGCGATTGAGCTGGTCTTTGATGCTGACCGGTTTGCCGAACGCGTTGTTGGTGCGCACCACCACGCCGCCGTCGGCGTACGTGTAGGTGGTGGTGTTCGCGGTCGTGTTGTACGCGAACTGCACGGTGTTGTTCATCCGGTCGGTCTCGCTCTTCACGCGACCGTCGGGGTAGTACGTCGCGGACGTCGAGCCGCCGCGCGGATCGATCTCCTTCGTCAGGAAATGGCCGGACGCGTATTCGTACTGCACCGGATTCGTGATCTCCGGCAGCTGCACTTCAATGAGATCGCCTGCGCCGTCGTAGCGGTAGTCGTACACGTGGCCGGCCGGATCGAGGATGCGCGTGATGCGGCCGGTGGTGTCGCGCACGAACGGCACGGTCACGCCGGTGGCGCTGCTGATGATGCCGTCGCGCGTGAACGTCAGCGTGTTGCCGTTCAGATCCTTGACGAGCTTCAGCGTGCCGTCCGGATCCATGACGTACTGGCGTCCGTACGGATCGGTGTAGGTGTAGCTGGTCGGATGGAAACCGCCGCCGACGGTATCGAGGAAGCAGGTAAACTGCCCCTGCGACAGGATGAGCAGGCCGCAGCTTTCCGCGGTGAGCGTCCCGTAGCTGCCGGGTTGCGCGGTCCACTTCGGCTGCAGGAAGAACGGGAACGGGAACGGATACGACTGCGGCGTGAACTTGAACGTCTGGCGCCGTCCGTTGAGTGTGAACGTGACGTCGTTCTGCTTGTTCACCTCGAGACGCACGCTGGTGACGAGCGACCAGCCGTACCCGAAGTCGCCGATCTTGCCGCGCTCGAGACTGTCGTAGCGGCGCGAGATCGTGACCGGCATGCCGGCCATCGGCAGACGGAGATCGGTGACGAACTTGGTGACGCGGCCCGGCTTGTTGTCGCCGGTCACGTTGAAGACGATGAGGCTCGTCTGCTGCGTGCCGTTCGACAGCGTGCCGGTGAGCCGGAGGTAGTACTCGCCGTTCGCGAGCGTGGTCGGATCGATCGCGCCGACGGTGCCGCTGCCGGTGACGTTCGCGTTCAACACGACCACTTCGTTCGGGTTGTCGCTCGGCCACAGGTCGAGACGGCCGGAGACGAGCGAGACGCCGGAGACGGTGACGTTCGTGCGCGTGGTGAGCGTGCTGCCGATGAGCGGCGCGCCGAGCCATCCCTGCGTGACGACCGCGCCGATGTTGCCCGGTCCCGGCGGGAAGTCGGGATCCTGTTCGCCGGTCGGAGCGCCGACGCTCCACGGCACGTTGACGACGTTGGAGAACGTCCCGAGTCCGGCCACGCGGCCGATGGCCTGCGCGGTGTCGGTGCCGGCGCGCGAGGCGCTGTAGGAGAACGTCGCCCGGCCGTTCCCGTCGGTGACGCCGGGGATCTCGCGCGCATTCGGCCCGTTGACCACGAGCGAGAGATTCGCGTTCGCCACCGGCAGACCAGAGGCATCGAACGCATCGACGGTGAGCGTCTGGGTCTCGCCGGTCGGCTTCGCGGTCAGGTTCGTCGGCGCGAGCTTGAGCGAGCCGGTCGGCGGAAGACCGCGATTGCTGACGTTCCCCGCCGCAACGGTCAGCGCAAGCTGGCCGGCGCAGCACTCGGAGTAGTCGACCTCGTACGGATACGTACCGGCCGCGGGGAAACTGACCACCACGGTGTTCGCCACCGGCGCGGTCGGCGCGTTGTACGCACCCATGACCGGCAGCTGTTCGAACGGCGTGACATTGCCGGCCGGCACGTTGAGCATCGGACCGCTGACACGCGTCGCACCGCCTCCGACGCCGAAGATGAAGCCATCGTCGGAGTAGAAGCTGATGGCCATCTGTCCGGCGCTGGCGACGGTGAACGAGCCGGTGAAGACGGCCTGGAAATCGAACAGCGTTCCCTCACCCGCGCGCAGCCCGTTGCCCTGCGCGATGATCGTGCCGGTGAAGTTGCCGTTGAGATCGGTGGTGACGTTCGTGAACGGACGCGTGGTCACGCCGACGCCGGAGGTGTTGCCCGGAACCGTGCCGGACGGCGGATTGAAGTTGATGGTCGGGAAGGCCTGGATGAATGCCGGCGTCGTCCCGGCGGGCGTGTTGAACGTGCCGGAACCGTTGGTGAAGAAGAACCGCGCGAACATCGGCGAGGTGGAGATGCTCTGCACCGGCGCGATCCAGTTCACGGTGGCGGTGTTCGAGACGGCCGTGCCGGCGGTCGCCTGCACGCTGTCGGTGCCGGCATTGGCGCCGGTGTAGGTGAACGTGGCGATGCCTTCGGCATTCGTGGTGGCGCTGCCGGTGAGGTTGTTCGCACCGCTCACGGTGAACTGCACGGCTTCACCGGAGAGCGGCACGTTCGCTTCGCCGGTGAGCGTCGCCGTCATCGTCTGCGTAATGCCTTTGACGTTCGGACCGGCCGTGGCCGGCGAGAGCACGAGGGAGTTGAACCGCGTCGGGTTCATGACCTCGGTCGAGGCGCTCGCTTCGAACGGGCCATATGCGTTCCCCGCGCTGTCGGTCCACATCACGAACGCGTCGCCATCGATGAGGCCGGCGGCCTGCGTGCTCGGAATCGCGTACGAGAGCGTGGTCTCGAACGTCGCGCCGGGAACGAGACTCGGCACGGCCGGCTTCTGCATCGTGCCGTCGGGAAGCGTGATGGTGAGATCGATCTGCGGCGCGGTGGCGCTGCCGAGGTTCGAGGCGCCGATGGTGTAGGTGATGCTCGTGCCGGCGACGGCGGTGGCCGGCGCGGTGAGCGTGACCGGCACGATCGAGATGATCTCGCGCGCCTGCGTCGAACCGGAGATCGGTCCGTACAGCGCGCCGCTCGGATCGGACCAGTCGAGGGTGATGCCGAAATCGAGATTGCTGTCGTCGACCGCTTCCAGCCGCGCGAGGTACTGCGCGTCGGTCTCGCCATCCTCGTCGCGCTTCGGAACTTCCGGCACGCGCCACGTGGTCTCGATCGTCGTCGACTCTCCGGCCGCGAGCACGAACTGCGGCGCCGGCGTCGTGCTGCCATCCGGGTTCACGACACTGAGGTTGCTGAGCGTGGCCGTGCAGCCGCCGTTGTTGCGCACGTGCATGCGCAGCGTGGCGATCTGCGTCGGCAGCAGCGTGGCCGGGGCCTCGGTGGTGAACGTCAACACCGGCACCCGAATGCGGCTCGTGAAGATCTGCTGTCCGACGTCGCCGTACGCGTTGCCATGCGCATCGCGCCACGTCACCGACGCCTTCGTCGTGAGCAGCTGTCCATCCGCGCCCTGAATCCTGGCGAGGTACTCCTCGGTGGTTTCATTCGCGCCTTTCGGCGCCAGCGCTTCCGGCGTGAACGTTTCGATCTGCGCGAAGCTCGAGCCCGGCACGAGTTCGTCGACGCGGAACGTGCGCGTCGTGCCATCCGGCAGTTTCAGATCGACGCTCGCATCCGCGACCGCCGAGCCGATGTTCGTGATCGTCACGCGATACGGCGCCGGCGCACCGGGGCTGACGACCGCCGGACCGGTCAGCGCGAGCGTGAGCACCGGAATCGTGAGCACGCTTCGCGACGCGACACTCACCGGCAGATAGAGCTGCGCGTTCGCATCGGTGAACGTGACCTGTCCGGCCGACGTGTAGACGCGACCGTTGAGCGAGGAGAGACGGCGGAGGTATTCCGCCGCGGTCTCGCCGGCGCCGCGAATCGAAATCGATGGCGTCGTGGCGTCGAAGGTGATGCTCTGGCTCGCGGCCGGCGCGATCATGCCGACGTTGCGCGTGATCGTGTCCGGCGACAAGCCGTCGAGCGTTTCGCGCAACACGACCGACGTCGCCGCGGTAGCGTTCGACGCGTTCGTGATGGTCGTCGCAATCGTGAACTGTTCGCTGGGAAGCAGCGTCGCGGGCTGCGTCTGCGTCGCGGTGATCGCCGCGGGAGCCGGGAAGACGCCGCTGTCTTCGATGACCGCGACGATCGTGCCGAAGCCCGGCTTGCCCGGCACCGGGCCGTAGCCCGGCTCGACTTTCACCACCGCGGCCGCGGCGATGTTGCCGTAGATGTCGTTGCCGCCTCTCTCGATGACCGTCGAGATGATGACTTCGATGAAGTTCGGCACCGAGACCGGCGGCGGCCACGACTGCCCGCCCTTCGAGATCCAGCAGGTCGGCGTCAGCGTCTTCGACGTCGCATTCGGCTGGCAGACGTGAATCTGCTCGATCGGATCGGCGAATCCCTTGAAGCTCGCGTTTGCCGGATAGTCGCCCTGCAGCACCTGCGACTCCCACTGCGCGCCCCAGAAGTTGACACGATCGCCGAGCTTCAGCTTCGCGTCGTTGCCACCCCAGACGACGAACGACGTCGAAAGATAGATCGTGACGGCGGCGGTGCGGAACGCCGGCTCATAGAACGGATCGCCCGCAAACGCAACGGTGAGCGAGCCCGGACCGGAAACTTGATCGGCACCGAGGACGATGGTGGTGACGGCGTTGCCGGCGGCATCGGTGACCGCGGTCGCGGTGACGCTTCCGACCGTGAACGTGACGCTCTTGTCTGCGAGCGGTGCGAGCGAGTCGGGATCGCGCAGACGCGCGCTGACGGTCTGCGGCACCGCGGTGCCGAGCAGCGTCCTGCCGGTGTACTCGAGCAGAACGTCTTCGCGATCGACGGTGACGGTTTGCGTGACGTGCAACGCCGGGATGTCGCTCCCGCCGGCGTAGTCGACGGCGATCACGACTTCGGAGGGAGCGACATTCGCGATCGTGGCCATGCGCGCGACGCCGGTGGCATCGGTGACCGCACTCAGCGTCGACGTCCCGAAGGTGAAGGTGAGCGTACGCCCGGCGACCGGAGCGCCGGTGTCATCGGTGAGCAGCGCGGCGAGCTCGATGGCGTCGCTGTACTGCACGCGCGTGGCACCGATGTAGAGCAGCGAGGCTTGTCCGCTCGGCGGCAGCGGCACGTCGGGGCCGCACGACGCGGTCGTCCAGGCGACGGTGGCGTCGTTCGAGACGAGCGTCGCGCCGCTGGCGTTCGCGATCGAGGCGTGCACGACGTCCGCACCTTGCGCGGAGCCGAGGTAGGTGAAGCGCGCGTTGCCGAGCGAATCGGTGATGCCCTGGCCGGTCTGGCCTGCATTCGGACCGCTGGTGACGGCGAAGTCGGTGACGACATTCGCGAGCGGAGTGCCGTTCGTGTCTTTCAGTTTCGCGGTGAGCGTGATCGACGAACCGCCGGCGCCGGAGACGTTCGCCGGCGTGAGCGAAAGCGCGCCGCTGGCGAAGTCGGGACCGCGTGTACCGATCGCGCGCCACTGCAGTGACTCATTGCCGCGGCAGGACGAGTCGAAGCCGCCGGTATCGAGCACGTGCGCGGTATCGGTGAACGACTCCGTGACTCCGCCGATCGTGATTGAGATCTTCGGCACGCGGGGATCGCCGGCCGGCACGCTTTCGCCGCACGCGACGATCGGGTAGGCGCTGGTGTCGAAGTTTCCGGGTGCGGTCTGCGTGAGAATCGCGGAGCCGCGCGCGGGAATCACGAAGTTCGTCCAGAGCTCGAACTTCGCGTTGTCGCGCTGCAGATCGACGCTCACGCGCTCGACCGGTACCGCTGCGCCGGAGGTGTTGTCGATGCGGATCGCGCCGGCATTCACCGGCGAGCCGCCGCCGAGGTAGAGCACGTTCGGCGCGCCCTGCCATGGCGTCGGGAAGTTCGTGCTCGACGACGCGCTGTCGGCGAAGGCGACCGAGACCGCGAGTCCCGCGCCGCTGGCGATCGGCGTGAACGCCTCGGCGCTCTGCGGCTCGGGCGCGTCGGGGGCGCTCGATTCCTCGGCCGGCGCGGCGGCGAAGGAAGCGGCGGCGACGGCGCGCGGTGCTGCCTGCGCGACGCCGAACAGCGGCTGTTGAAAGAAGACAGACGGCTGCCAGAAAACGAGTTCGGCAAGGATCAACGCCAGGAGCTGGCGTACTGCGGACTTCCGGGACATTCGTCCTCCGCGAAACGAAGTGAGATGAATTTTGGAACCGACGGCTGTATGCCGATCCTCTCCTGTGGCAGAACGGAAGTCAAGAGGGGTGGCCGTCCGCCCTTCCGCCCCTGAGAGCAGGCCCCGGCTCCGGACGCCGGCACTCCACGACCCGCGGACTGGAATGCCGCCCTCGCCTCCCCGGTTCTTGCAACCGCTCGGCGCGATGGAGTATCTTCCGCGCGCCGTAAACGCAGTCCCCTAGCTCAGTTGGTTAGAGCGCCACCTTGACACGGTGGAGGTCAGCGGTTCGAGTCCGCTGGGGACTACCAACGAGACCAACCCGCCGCCTGCAAAGGCGGCGTTTTCGTTTTGGCCGTACGATGCCGGCCATGAACGTACTGCTCTTCGGCGCCACCGGAATGGTCGGTCAGGGCGCGTTGCGCGAATGCCTGCTCGCACCCGACGTCGAACTGGTGCGGACCATCGGACGCAGCGCGACCGGCCAGGCGCATCCGAAACTGTCGGAGGTCGTGCATCGTGATCTGACGAACTACGCGGCCATCGAGAACGAGCTCCGCGGGTTCGACGCCTGTTTCTTCGCTCTCGGTGTGACCTCGACCGGGCTCACCGAAGAGCAGTATTCGAAGGTGACGTACGACATCGCCGTCGCCGCCGGCGCAGTGCTCGCACGGCTCAATCCGCGGATGACCTTCGTCTTCGTCTCCGGTGCCGGAACCGACAGCAGCGAACAGGGTCGCGTGATGTGGGCGCGCGTGAAAGGACGCGCGGAGAACGCGCTCCGCGCCATGCCCTTCCCGGCGGTCTACTGCTTCCGCCCCGGCTTCATTCAGCCGCTGCACGGCATCGAGTCGCGCACGAAGTCATATCGCATCCTCTACAGGATTCTCGCGCCGCTCGTCTGGCTCCTGCGCCGCGTCGCCGCGAAGCACGTGCTCACCACCGAGATCATCGGCCAGGCGATGCTCAACGCCGTGCGCCACGGTGCGCCGAAGAGCGTGCTCGAAGCAGCGGACATCAACGCGCTGGCGAAGGTCTAGCGCAACGAAAACGGCGGCCTTCCGGCCGCCGTTTTCTCGAAAGCTGTCGTGATGCCGATCAGCCGCGCATGACCTTGATCGCCACGATGGCGAGCATCGCCGCGAGGAGCATGAGGCCGTACTCCGATGCGGTGGGGATGTTCGTGACGGCGGCGAAGGCGGTCGGATCGCCGGAAGCCACCGTGCTCGGATCGTCGCTGAGCACCGTGGCGTCGTTCGTGCCGTTGCCATCGGAGTCGTAGCTGTGCGTCGCCTGATTGCTGATGACCGTGCCGCTGGCGACGTTCTCGATCTTCGCGGTGATCGTGATCGTCACGCTGCCCGCGGCCGGTACACTGCCGTTCCAGGTAACGGTGTTGGTTCCGACGTTCGCGGTCGCGGTGCCGCTGCTGGCGGTGGCGCTGAGCAGCGTGAGCGAAGACGGCAGCACGTCGGTGAGCTCGTTGCCGGCGTTGTCGGCCGAAGCGCTGTCGCCGCTGTTGCTGATCACGATCGTGTAGCTGACGTTCGAACCGACGAGATGATTGCCGGCCACGCTCTTGGTCACGCTGTTGACCGCCGCGGCGGCAGCGACGACGAAGGCCGTGCCGTCCGCTGCGCCGCCGACGCCCGGATCGTCCGTCATGCCGTTGCTCTCGTTCGTGCCGTCGCTGTTGGCGTCGAATGCGAACGCGGCCTGGTTCGTGATCGTCGTGCCGGTGGTGCCGGGTTCGATCGTGGCAACGATGGTGACGGTGACGCTGCCGGCCGCGGGGATGGCGCCGTTCCAGGTGACGGTGTTGGTCGCGATCGTCGCGGAGGCGGTACCGCTCGTCGCGTTGGCGCTGACGAGGGTGAGCGACGACGGCAGCACGTCGGTGAATTCGCTGCCGGAACTGTCGGGGGCCGTGGCGTTGCCGCTGTTCGAGAGCGTGATCGTGTAGGTGACGTTCGAGCCGACCGAATACGCGCCACTGGCGGTCTTGGTCGCCGTGACGTTCGCCGCCGTGACGGTGAAGTTCGTCGGATCGGCCGCGCCGGCAACGCTCGAATCATCGGTCATGCCGCTGGTGTCGTTCGTGCCGCCGAGGTCCGCGTCGTACGAGACGTTGCCCTGATTCGAAACGACGGTGCCGCCCGTGGTCGCGTTCTTCACGGTTGCGGTGATGGTGATGGTGACGCTGCCGGCGGCGGCGATGGTGCCGCTCCATGTCACGGTGTTGGTCCCGAGGTTGGCCGCGGCGGTGCCGCTGCTCGCGCCCGCACTGACCAGCGTCAGCGAGGACGGCAGCACGTCGGTGAACTCGTCGCCGGTGTTGTTCGGCACGATCGCGTTGCCTGCATTCGACAGCGTCACGCTGTACGTGACGGTGCCGCCCGGAGTGAACGTGCCGGTGACGCTCTTCGTCGCGGTGACGAGATTGCCGACGACGGTGAACGCGGTCGGGTTCGCGGCGCCGACGACACTCGGGTCATCGGTGAGCAGCATCGCCTTGTTGTTGCCGCTGCCGTCCGCGTCCCAGGTGACGGTGCCCTGATTGCTGACCGTCGTCGCCAGCGCGACGTTGTTGACCGTGGCAACGATGGTGATGGTCACGCTGCCGCCGAGCGGCGGAATCGTGCCGTTCCAGCTGACGGTGTTCGTGCCGATCGTGGCCACCGCGCTGCCGCTCGTCGCATTGGCGCTGACGAGCGTGAGCGACGCCGGCAGTACGTCGGCGAACTCGTTGCCGCTGTTGTCGCCCTGCGCGAGACCACCGTTGTTCGTGATCACGACGGTGTACGTGACGGTGCTGCCGATGCTGCCGATGCCGCTGACGGTTTTCGTCGCGGTGAGGCTCGGCGTGAGCGGCGGGGCATCGCAGACCGCGGGGGTGATGATGAGTGAGTAGGCGCGGATGTTGCCGGTATCGGCACTGAAGAAGTCCTGCGCCTGCAGCTGCCACGTGCCGTTGGCGGGATCGCCATCGAACGCGGTCAGCAGCTGATTCGGCGTGAAGCTGCCGGTGAACGGCGCCTGCGCGCTGCCGACCGATTGAATGCTCGCGCCGGCGCTCTCGTCATCGAGGAGCGTCTGGCAGAGGTTGTTGCCACCGCCGTCGGTGTTGTTCACGACCAGCACCGTGTCGCCGTTCGGCGCGCGCAGTGTGAGCTGCAGATCGTTCACGAACGTGTGGTCGATTCCGACCGTCGTGGAACCGGCGCTGGCACTGCACGACGTGCCATCGATCTGCACGTCGACGTCCCACACGTTGCCCGGAACGCCTGCCACCGCGAGATCGGCATTGGCGACCGCACCCGGCGCCGTGCCCTCGGGATCGCCCCCGTCCGGAATCGCCACGACGGGACCGGTGTAGCTGAACGTCATCGGTGTGCCCGGCGAGCCGATGCGCTGCGGCAGTTCGAACGTGCGCGGGCTCGTGGCGCCGCCGCTGTACGTGACCACGAGCGAGAACTCGATCGTTCCTCCGCAGGCCGCGGACGGGCCGACGGTAAAGACGAACGGAACGACGTTGTTGCCCGACACGGTCGGCGGCAGATCGGGGTACGCCGAGTTCGCGGTGTTGATCGTGACGCCGGGCGTGACGGTGCTGAGCACGGCGCTCACCGCGGTGGCACCGACGCCTCCGATGTTCGTGATCGGGATGAGCAGGCTGAAGACTTCATTGGTTTCGACGTAGGCGTCGCCGTCGCCGATGAGCTGCGCCGGCACCAGAGCGCCGGCGTCGAGGAATGCCTGCGGCGTGGCGCCAATCTCCTGAAGCGCGGCGGTCGCCATGATGATGCCGGCGCCGGTATCGCGATCGGTCCCAGCGGTTTCGATGTCGATCGCACTCGCGAGAAGCGCGGTGCGCACCTGCGCGGGCGTGGCCGCGGGGACCGCCTGCAGCATCAGACCGGCGATCGCCGCCGCATGCGGCGCGGCGGCCGACGTGCCGTAAAACGGGTTGAAGCCCGGCGACGCGGTCTGGACTCCGTCGGCGGCGCTGATGTCGGGCTTCTGCCGGACCACACCGCCGGTGCTCGTCCGATTGCCAGGCGTCAACTCCGCGCCGGCCGGATCGAGAATCAGACGCCGCGGACCGTCGGACGTGAAGCTCTCGCTTTCGTTCGCCGTCGTGAAGATGCCGGGAAACGGTCCGTCAGGGGTCACGCCGTCGAACGATGACGCGGCCGGTGTGGCGGCGACGCTGAACGCGCTCTGCGTCGCGCTGTGGCCACGCGTGGCACCGTTGGTCGCGAGCGCGTCATCGAGCTCGCCGCGAAAGACGATCAGGTTGAACATCGGATCGCTCGATGTCGCACCATCCGCGAATTTGGCAACGGCGATCCGTTCATTGGAGAACGTGCCACCGCCGATGAATTCGATCGGCCAGTCGTCACCACCGGTACCGTCCTGCGTGTCGGTCGACGCATCGAAGATGGTCGTCATCGAACTGTTGAGGACGTAGAGATCGTAGTCGGTCGACGCGCTGCCGGTGGCGAGATCGTAATGCTCGGCCCAGATCAGAATGGGCGGAGTGTTCGTGCCGGCGCCGAATTCGACGAGGATCGACTGGCCGCCGTCGCCGAAGTTGTGCACCGGACCGGCGCCGGCGAGGACGGCCGGAGTTCCGTTTCCGACGAAGTCGCCTTCCCAGGTACCGGAGGTGAGGTCGTTCGCATTGCCTTCGTTCCCAGCCGAGGAAAAATAGAGCACGCCGGCCGCCGTGACCGTGTTGACCGCCTGCGCCACCGGGCCATCCTGAAACGGCGACTCGTCGAGATAGATGATGTCGTCGACGATGACGTCGCAGCCGGCCGCGGCGAGATCGAGAATGTTCTGCGCGAACTGCGCCTCGTCCGTGATCGCCGTCGCGAACGCGAGCTCGGCATCGGGTGCGAGGTCATGCACGATCTCGAGCATCGCCGAACCTTCGTCGCCGGAGCCTGCCTGTCCGGGAAGCACTTCGACCGTTGCCGGCAGATCGCCGCTCACCTGCAGAGACGCGAGCGAGTCGACACCGTCCGAGATGACACCGATCTTCACGCCGCTGCCGGTGACGCCGAACATTCCGCGCGCCACAGGCGTCTGGTGCGTCAGATCGCCCTCCGAGGTGTTCACCTTCGAAGTGAAAAACGGCATCCGCTGGCGAACGACCTTCACTTCCGGCAATGCCGCAAGCGCTTCGAGATTGGCGAGACTCACGCGCGCGCTGACGCGCTGGTAACGCGCGCTCTTGCCGCGCACCACTTCGCCGAGCGATTCGAGCTTCTGCAGCACCGCCTTCATCGAGCCCGGTGACGTGAGCACGATGTCGACGGCCACACGTCCATCACGCTCCGGCTGGATGAACCGGAAATCGGTGAGCGGCGTGACCGAGGCATCGCCGCGGGCGTGCAGTGTGGCGAGATACAGCCGGGAGTCGATCTTCTCCTGCGTCGGCGTCTTCTTGTTCTTGATCGCCTCGAGCGCGCGCACCTGCAAAGCCGCGCTGGGAGCGAGCTTCAGAGGCTCCTGCGCAGCGAACGCGACGCTGGAGGCGAGGGAGAGAAGGACGGCGATGAAGAAAAACGGACGAAGTTGACGAACGAACGGCATGCATTCTCCCTGCTCGGATGGAGTGTCTGGGCGCGTCGATTGTGGAAGGGCGGACCGGACGAAAATGGCGACCCGTGCGGCGAACTTAGTCGCCGCGCGCGCCGTCGTCAAGTGGAGATTCATTCTCCATTACGCCATCTCTCCGCCTCTCCTTCACCGGTCGATGTACTCTCCACGCGTGATCGAATACCGCGACGTCACGGTGCTCGCCGGCGAGGCGACGATTCTCGATCGCATTTCGCTGGCGATCGGCACCGGCGAGCGCGTGGCATTTCTCGGCCGGAGTGGCGCCGGAAAAACGACCGCGCTGAAGGTGATCAACGGCCTGGTCACGCCGGCGCGCGGCGAGTTGCGGATCGACGGGCAAGCGCTCGCGCAGCAGAACGTCGTCGCGCTGCGGCGGCGCATCGGCTACGTGATGCAGCAGCCGGCGCTCTTTCCGCATCGCACGGTGTTCGAGAACATCGCCACCGTTCCTCGCCTGCTCGAATGGGACGACGCCACGACCAGCGCGGCGGCCGACGTGCTGCTGACGAAGCTCGAGCTCGAGCCGCGCGCGTTTCGCGATCGTCATCCGCGCGGGCTCTCCGGCGGCGAACAGCAACGCGTCGCCATCGCCCGTGCGCTCATCGCGTCGCCATCGATTCTCCTGTGCGACGAACCGTTCTCCGCGCTCGATCCGCTGATCCGCGCCGAGCTGCAAACGCTGCTCGTCGACGCCGCGCGGCAGACGACGCTCGTCTTCGTCACTCACGATGTGCGAGAGGCGATGCGCATCGGACAGCGGATCGTGGTGTTCGATGCCGGCCGCATCGTCGCCGATACGACGCCGGACGCGTTCGCATCGCACGATCATCCGCTCGTGAGAAGATTCGCGGCATCGGTCTCATGACGCTTCTTCGTCTCACCGGCGAGCACCTCGGCATCGTGCTCGTCGCCGTCGCGATCGCCATCGCCGCGGGCGTGCCCCTCGGCACACTGGCCCATCGCCGCCGCCGCGCCGGAACCGTCGCGCTGAAACTGACGGACATGATTCAAACGATTCCGTCGCTCGCGCTGTTCGGCTTTCTCATTCCGCTGCCGTTCATCGGCGGCATCGGCGCACGGCCGGCCATCGTGGCGCTCGTGCTGTACTCGCTGCTGCCAATCGTGCGCAGCACGCTGGTCGGTCTCGCACGCGTCGACCCGTTCGTACGCGAAGCGGCGGTGGCGATGGGGATGACCGAGCAGCAACTGTTGTGGCAGATCGAGCTGCCGCTCGCGACGCCGTCGATCGTGGCCGGCATTCGCATCGCCACCGTCACCGCCATCGGCGTGGCCACCATCGCCGCGGCCATCGGCGGCGGCGGGCTCGGTACGCTCATCTTTCGCGGCGTGTCGATGGTCGACACCCGTCTCATTCTTTCCGGCGCCCTGCCGGCCGCGTTGCTGGCGTTGATCGTCGATGCGATCCTGACGCGCGTGGAACGGCACTTCGCGAAGCGGAGAGGGGAAGCATGAAGAAAACGTTGATCGCACTGGTGCTGGTCGCCTTCGCCTGCGCGAAAGAAGAACGCCCGCTCGTGGTCGGCTCGAAGAACTTCACCGAGTCGGTGATCCTCGGCGAGTTGCTCGCCCAGAAACTGGAAAGGGCGGGCTGCAAGGTCGAGCGGCGTCTGAACATGGGCGGCACGTTCGTCTGCGACGCGGCGGTGCGCAGCGGCTCGATCGACACGTATGTCGAATACTCCGGCACCGCGCTCACCGCGATTCTCAAACAGCCGACGTCGAGCAATCGCGAAGCGGTCCATCGCAAGGTCGCCGAGGCCTACCAGAAAGCGACGCTGCGCTGGTCGCCGGCGCTCGGCTTCAACAACACCTTCGCGATGATCGTGCGCAAGAGCACGGCCACACAACAGAACCTGCGCACGATCTCCGATCTCGCGCACATCGCGCCGACGATCCGTCCCGGCTTCGGCTACGAATTCACCGAGCGGCCCGACGGCTGGAGCGGATTGCAGAACGCCTACGATCTGCACGTCGCCCAGCCGCCGCGCACGATGGATCTCGGCCTCACCTACAAAGCGCTGGCGAGCGGCGAGATCGATCTCATCGCCGGCAACTCCACCGACGGTCTCATCGAACCTCTGAACCTGGTGATCCTCGAAGACGATCGCCACTACTTTCCGCCGTACGACGCGGTGGTCGTGCAGCGTGCGGATCTCGATCAACGCTGCAAAGGCGCCTCCGCCGCGCTCGCCGCGCTGAGCAACACGATCGACGACGCGGCCATGCGCCGCCTCAACTACGAAGTCGACGGAAAGAAGCGCGAAGTGGGGGACGTCGTGCGCGAATGGTTGGCCCGGCGATAGCAATTACGCGCGTCGGGAGGAACCATGGCTGCGAAAAAGAAATCGGGCTCTTCGGGCTCGCGCACGTTGCGGAACGTCGTCGCCAGCGGCGCGGCGACGGACACGCTGCTCGATCTCGTGGAGAAGCTCGGCCTCGTCGACATCGTCGTCGGCCGCGTGAAATCGAAGATCGAAGAAACGGATCTCGACGAGCTCTTCGATGAGATCGGCGACTATCTGAAACGGAATCCGGAAGTGCTGGTGGTGACCCTCGGCGCGATCACCGCCGCGACCGGCCTGCTCGTCTGGCTCAACAGCCGGCGCGAGTGGGACGGCAGCGAACGCCGCGGCGAATACGGCACGTCGAATCGGGCCCGCAAAGCGTCGTAGGGACAAACACCAGGCACGGCAAACGGCGCGGTTTACGCGAGGTACGGAACTTCGGCCGCCGCATCCGGCGGCACGAAGACCGGGCGCGCGTGCCTGCGCTCGTCGCGCACCACATCCGAGATCTGAATTCCGACCACGCTCCAGCCGGCGCGGACGGCGCGCTGCGGCTCGCTGCCGGCACCGTACAGCGTGCCGGCGGCGCGCCACGTGGCATCGGCGCAATGCTGGAAGCGCGAGCGCGGCCCGAGGTCGTGCGCGAGCGCGTGATACCAGATGCGCCCCGCCACTTCCCACGCCCGTCCGCCGAGAAACGTGGCCACGCGATAGAACGCGTGATTCGGAATGCCGGAGTTGATGTGCACGCCGCGGTCGTCGCTCGACGTGCGCACGTAGTGACTCATGTGCGACGGCTGCGGATCGCGGCCGAGGATGCGATCGTCATACGCGGTGCCGGGAGCTTTCATCGAGCGAATGGCCTCGCCGTGCACGCGGCTGGTGAGCAGTTCCGCGCCGACCAGCCAGTCCGCACGCGCGGCCATCTGCTTGCGCGCGTACTGCTTCACGAGCACGCCGAAGACGTCGGAGTAATGTTCGGCGAGCGCGCCGCACTGCCCGCTGAAGCCGATGCCGGCGGCGTACTGCGTCACGCCGTGCATCAACTCGTGCGCGATCACGTCGAGCGATGCGGTGAAGCGGCGAAAGTATTTGCCGTCGCCGTCGCCGTAGATCATCTGCCGGCCGTTCCAGTGCGCGTTTGCGAATGCGCGGCCGAAATGCACCGTCGACTCGATGCGCATGCCGCGATCGTCGATCGACGTGCGATCGAGCACCTCGCGGAAAAAATCGTACGTGCGTCCCGCGCCGTCGAATGCTTCGTTGACCGCGGCGTCGTTCGACGGCGCGCTTCCCTCACCGCGTGCGCGTTTGCCCGGCAACGTCTGCGATTGCCGCGCATCGAACACCGTTCGTTTGCGCGCACGCGACGGAACGATGATCTCGCCCGCGACGACGGCCACCGGCGCCTGACGCTCGAAGCGGCGACCCGCAGTGAGCGCGAGCGCTGCCAGGGCGGCCACGCGATCTTCCGCGTCGCCGTTTCGCGCGATGTTGCGCAGGATGTACGGCGGCAGGATGCTGCAGCGCACGTGTTGCGACTTCATGTTCGGGATTCCCGAACATGGTAGACCTCGAACGCGCGCAACGCTACGGGGTAATCGTGACCGTCACCTTCTCCGCGTGCGCGGTCGTAGAACTTCGCGTGACAGACGCCGCCACGACAACCTTCCAACACGACTCGGACGAGTCATGGGTTATTTGCCCATCCCCTCCGCAACTCGATCAGCTCGCACTCAGATCACGCAGGTAGTCCGCGATCAGCTGCTCCCCTTCGACCTCGTTCGTCTCGCGACGTCCGCGGGCCTGCACGATCAGCACGTGCGGCAGGCTCGGATCATCCGGATCGCGCGGATGGCGTTCGAGGTCGCGCAGTTCCGGCCGATCGCTCTCGCCATATTGATGAAATGTGATCTCCGCGAAGCCGCTGTTGCGGAGCAGCGCGGTGAGCGTTTGCGCGTTGTAGAGAAACTGATGTCCCCACGCGCGAAACGCGCGGTTGGCGACGAAGCAGTCGCGCTGCGCCTCTGCACTCGACTGCCACGCGTGCGGCCGGTAGGCGATCGTCCAGACCCAGTCGAGATTCGGTGTCGAGAGCCGCAGCACGCCGTCATCGCGCAACGCGGCCCGGCAGCCGGCGACGAAGCGCGACGCCTCCGCATACGAGAGATGCTCGAGGAAATGCTCGGCGAAGACGAGTGAGGCATTCCGGAGCGGAATGCCGTTGGCGAGGTCCCACAACAGATCGACCCCTTCGTACGGCCGATTGTCGATGTTGATCCACCCTTCGAGTGCCAGCGGACCGCAGCCGAGGTGCAGGCGCGGCGTGCGCCAACGATCGTCGTTCGTGCCGAGGAGCGCGTGATCGACGCGCTGCACGACGGAGAACGATGCGGACAGCCGACGCGCCGCGTCGTCATCGTGCGCGAGACAGACGAACACGCCCCGCGGCGCTACGAAACGCGCGAGCTCGGCAATGCGCCGCGCGCCGGCGATGACGACATCATACGTTTCGCGCGCGGACGGTTTCGAGACGATCGACCGCGCGCCCGCCGCCTGCACGATGCCGCCGTCATCCGGTCCATCGAGCAGCACGGTTCGCCGGACGACGAACGCTCGGGCCGTCCTGAGTGCAGCGCCGCGCTGCGGATCGTTGTGTCGCGAGGATCGAAACATCGCCCCTCTTTCTTCCATCGAATGGGCGCGCAAAGCCGCGTGTTATACTCCGCGCCCCATGTTGCACACGACCACGACCGGCCAGACGCGAACGACGAGCACTACGCTCGCGCCCTGTCGTTGATCGTTTTCCTGAACTCACCACCGATCACGAGACAGGGCTTCGGCCCTGTCTTTTCTTTTTTGCGAGGACATCATGAACGTTCAGCTCCCTGACGGATCGATTCGAGAAGTACCGGAGAACGCGACCATCGCCGACGTCGCGGCCTCGATCGGCAAGCGGCTCGCGAAGGACGCCGTGGCCGGCAAGATCAACGGCAAAGTGGTCGACGTCTACACCCCCGTGCCCGACGGCGCGAAGGTCGAGATCGTCACGCCGAAGACCGAAGAGGGCATCGATACGATTCGCCACTCCACCGCCCATCTCATGGCGATGGCGGTGCAGGAGCTGTTCCCCGGCACGCAGGTGACCATCGGTCCGGTGATCGAGAACGGGTTCTATTACGACTTCGGTACCGATCGTCCGTTCGCGGAGGAAGACCTGCGCCGCATCGAAGAGAAGATGCAGGAGATCGTCAAACGCGATCTGCCGGTGCGCCGCGAAGAGTGGTCGCGTGACGAAGCGATCGCCACGTTCGAGAAGCTCGGCGAGCAATACAAGGTCGAGATCATCAAGGCCATCCCCGGCGATGAGGCGCTGTCGGTCTACCGCCAGGGCGAATGGTTCGATCTCTGCCGCGGACCGCACGTCCCCTCCACCGGCAAGCTCGGCGCGTTCAAGCTGATGTCGGTCGCCGGCGCATACTGGCGCGGCGATTCGCGCAACGCGATGCTGCAGCGCATCTACGGCACCGCGTGGGCCGACAAGGGACAGCTCGAGGCCTACGTCAAACAGATCGAGGAAGCGAAGGCGCGCGATCACCGCAAGCTCGGCAAGGAGCTCGATCTCTTTCACTTCCATCCGTTCGCGCCCGGCGCGGCGTTCTGGACCCCGAAAGGCACGACCGTCTACCAGACCCTCTCGCAGTGGATGCGCGATCTGACCAAAGACGGCGGCTACGTCGAGATCAAGACGCCGCTCCTCTTCAACAAGGGGCTGTGGGAGATCAGCGGCCACTGGGGGAAGTACAAAGAAAACATGTTCCTGGTCTACAACAACGAGACCGAGGAGCACGACTTCTCGCTCAAGCCGATGAACTGCCCGTCGCATCATCTTTATTACGGGATGCAGCGGCACAGCTATCGCGATCTCCCGCTGCGCTTCCACACCCAGGACGTGCTGCATCGCAATGAAGCCACCGGCTCGCTGTCGGGACTCACCCGCGTGCGCCAGTTCGCGCAGGACGACGCGCACATCTACTGCATGGAGTCGCAGGTTCCGGACGAAGTGCGCCGTTTCGTGGCGCTGCTCGATCACGTCTACAACGCGGTCGGTCTCGAATACACCGCGAAATTCGCGACCCGTCCGGAGCAGCGCATCGGAGACGACGCGTTGTGGGATCGCGCCGAAGGGCTGTTGAAATCGGCGCTCGACAGTCTCGGCCGTCCGTACGAGCTGAAGCCGGGCGACGGTGCGTTCTACGGTCCCAAGATCGATTTCGAAGTTTCGGACTCCCTCGGCCGCAAGTGGCAGCTCGGCACCATCCAGCTCGACTACAACGCGCCCGAGCGTTTCGACCTCACCTACGTCGGCGAAGACAACGCGCCGCATCGTCCCGCCGTTCTGCATCGTGCAATCTACGGCTCGTTCGAGCGTTTCATCGCCATCCTCATCGAGCACTTCGCCGGCGCCTTCCCGTTCTGGCTCGCACCGGTGCAGGTGGCGGTGCTGCCGCTCTCGGAGAAGTTCGTCGAGTACGCGGAGTCGGTCGGCGGCGAGATTCGTGCAGCCGGGATTCGCGTGGAGGTCGATCAGAGCAACGAAAAGCTCGGCGCAAAGATCCGTCTGGCACAGTTACAGAAGGTACCGTTCATGCTCGTCGTCGGCGAAAAAGAAGCGTCGTCCGGCACGGTCAGCGTCCGCAAACGGACCGGCGGCGACCAGCCCACTCTGACCGTCGAGGAATGGATCGGCACGGCAAAACAGTTGATCGCGAGCCGGGCCCTCTCGTTGTAGAACTTGACGGTCGGCAGACTTTGTCCGTATTTTTGACCACCCGAACAACCTAGGAGGACCATCGTATTTTTCCGCCACGCCGTAATCCGCGATTTGACCGTAGACCCGTCGAGCCCGAGAACCGCATCAATGATCTGATCCGTTCGCCTGAAGTCCGTCTCATCGATACGGAAGGCAAACAGGTCGGCGTCGTGCCGATCGCACAGGCACAGGAAATGGCTCGCGAGAAAGACCTCGACCTGGTCGAGATCTCGCCGACCGCGAACCCGCCGGTCTGCAAGATCATGGACTACGGCAAGTTCCTCTTCGAGAAGAAGAAGAAAGAGGGCGAGGCCAAGAAGAAGCAGAAGATCATCGTCGTCAAAGAGGTGCAGTTCCGCCCCCGCATCGACGAGCACGACTTCGACTTCAAGAAAAATCACGTACTCCGCTTCCTCGAGCACGGCGACAAGGTGAAAGCGATCGTCCGCTTCCGCGGCCGTGAGATGACGCACATGGAGCTCGGCAAAGCCGTGCTCGACCGTCTGCTCGAAGAAGTGAAGGAGCACGGCGCCTCCGAAAATGCGCACCCCGACGTGCAGGGCAACCGCATGTCCGTGGTGATCGCGCCGAATCACAAGTAACCGGTTGTCGGGAGTCGGTTGTCGGTTGTCGGGAGATCCGAAGCCCGGCCAAACCGCTGCCTCCGCCAGCCGGCAACCTCCTCGGGAATCAACCCCTGTCCTGGCCGGTTTCCAGCCAGGCTGCACAAAAGGACTGTTTATGCCGAAAATGAAAACGCATCGCGGTGCCGCGAAACGGTTCAAGAAGACCGGAAGCGGAAAGCTCCAGCGGAATCACGCCTTTCATTCGCACATCCTGACCAAGAAGTCGCCGGGCCGTAAGTCGAAGCTGGCCGGTGAAGTCGAAGTCTCGCCTGCGAATGCGAAGACCGTGGGCCGAATGATCCCCTACAAATGAGGGGCAACGGAGCGCGTCGGGTAAGTTCCACCCACTCCTGACCCGGCCGCTCGAAAGAAAGGAAAACGAGGAGAACCATGCCGAGAGTCAAACGAGGTCCAAAACGCAAGAACCGCCGCGCAAAGATCCTGAAGCTTGCCAAAGGCTTCTACGGGATGAGGTCGCGCGGCCATCGCATCGCCCAGCAGGCGGTCGACAAGGCGCTCAACTCCGCCTTCACCGGCCGTAAAGATCGCAAGGGCGATTTCCGCAAGCTCTGGATCGCGCGCATCAACGCCGCCGCGCGCCAGAACGGTATTTCGTATTCGCAGTTCATCGCCGGCCTGAAGGCCGCGGGCTCCACGCTCGACCGCAAGGTCCTGGCCGACCTGGCCGTGCGTGACGCCGCCGGCTTCGCCGCCCTCGCCGAAAGCGCGAAGGCTGCCCTGCCGAAGAACAAGACCGCGTAATTCGAAACAAACCAGCTTGTGTGAAAAAGGCGGGCTTCGCAGCCCGCCTTTTTTCGTTTCGCTCAGTTCCAGTAGAAGAGCTTTCCGTTCTTCCCCACCGATGCGATCTTCGCCTTCGCGTCGTATTGCATGAGGCGCGGATCGTTGCTCGCCCAGAACGATGACGGCCCGCGCGTGTCCGGGAGCGTCCGCTCGAGCTTCCCGCGGTTCACGTCGACGAGCAGCACCTGGTAGCCGCGCGATTCGAGATCGTTCGCGGGCCATGTGACGCCGAGGAGCAGCAGCTTGCCGTCGGTCCGCTCGCCGATGATCCAGGCGACGCGCGCCGGGAGAGTGAGCGCGTGCTGCGCAGCGCCGTCCTGCGCGTAGATCGTGAGCGTCGAGCTGTTCTTCTGCGCGCGCCGCGAGACCACCGCCCGTCCGTCGTTCAAGAGCGCCGAGGTCATGATGTTGCCGTCGGCTTCCGGCAGCTTCGCGATCAACGCACCGGTACGGCCGTCGACGATCGTCGTGTCCGCGCGCAGCAGCATGCGCGAGCCATCGCCCGAAACCGAGAGGAAGCGCTGCCGCGCGCCGGCGGCCGTCGTCCCGGTAACGCGCCGCCGCTTCGTGCGGAGATCGAGCTCCGCGATCTCGATCGGTGCCTCTTCGCGTCCGCGAGAGAGTTGCGTCGCCACGCGCAGAACATCGCGCGTCACGAACCAGAACTGGTGCGACGCGTTCTGCACGACCGGCATCGACGCCACCACGCGTCCGTCGGCGACGTCGTACACCGACAGCGTCGCCGCATTGCGGATGGCGATGCGCGTACCGTCATCGGCGAACACGAGGCTCGTGCCGAGCGGCGCGATCACGCCGAGTTGCCGGTTCTCCCCTTTCGCGAGATCGCGAACGATCACTTCGCTCTGCGACCATCGCCACAGGCCCGGCTCCACCCACGCCGCGAAGCGGTGATCGCGCGAGAACGCGACGCCCCAGAACGGCGGCACGTAAACGCGCTCGCTCGCACCGGTGGCGGGATTCAGCGCGAACGTGGCGTCGAGGCCGCGGCGATACGGCGCGCTGCCGGCAACGAATACCGCGCTGCCGTTGCCGTTCTGCTGCAGTTCGATGATGCGATCGAAGCTCGCCGGGCGGCCGCTGCTCAGCCAGAGCACGACGATGCCCGCGAGCGCGATCACGATGCCGAAGCCGCTCCACAACGCCTGCGAGAGCGCGGCGTGATTGCGGCGCAGATCGGTGCGCCCTTTCGCGAGCTGCCAGAACGGCGCGACGGCGAGCACGAGCACGAACAGCCCCGCCATCGTGAAGAGCATCGGTAAGAAGATCGGGGTGAACAGGATCGGCCGCGCCAGCATCGCCATCGCCACCGACGCGAGGATGACCGCGGCCAGGTCGATGCCGAGAATCGGCGAGCGCGAGCGGAAGATCGTGCTCGCGGTATGGCCGAGGAGAAACAGAATCACCATCGAGCCGATCAGCAGCGCCGGCACCTGCCAGTTCTCGCCGTAGCGCAGAACGACCGCGGTGCGCGCGAACAGCAGCGTCGGAATGGTGATGATCGCGAAGCAGGCGAAGCTGGTGAAGAGCGCGGCCAGCGCCTTGCCGGTCCAGAGCGCCGCCGGCGTGATCGGCTGCGAGAACCAGTAGGTCATGCGGCGCGAACTGAGATCGGCGCCGATCGCGGAGAGGCCGAGGCCCGCGGCCAGGCCGAGTCCGACGGCGATACCGAGGATGCCGCCGAAGCCGGTGATCACGTCGGCACGGTTTCCGCCCGCGGTCGGCAGCAGCGTGGCCAGGAACGGCATGCACGCCAGCACGGCGGCAATCAGAAAGAGACGTCCTTTTTCGCGCACGTCGCGCGCGGCGATCCAGAGTGCGGTGCTCATCATTTTTCTCCGGCTACGGCGATGAAGATCTCTTCGAGCGACATCGGCGCGCTGTCCGCGCGCAGTCCCTCGAGCGCCGTTTCGTTGTAGTTGGTGACGATCGCTTCGGTGCCGCTCCCCCACGCCCGTGCGCTGGCCACGGCCAGCTGTTTCTCCGCCAGCACCGGCGCCGCGGCGGCCACGCGCACGCGGCGGAAGCGCGCCTTCAGCGTCTCCGCTTCTTCGTCGAGTACGAGCCGCCCGTCTTTCAGGATGCCGACGCGATCAGCGATCGATTCGACCGAGGCGAGATCGTGCGTGGTGATGAGAATCGTGATCCCGCGATCGGCGAGATCGGCGATGACCTCTTCGAAGAGCGACTTCCGCGCGACGACGTCGAGTCCGAGCGTCGGATCGTCGAGGATCAGCAGCTCGGGCGAAGTCGCCAGCGCCAGCGCGAGGGCGATCTGTTTCTTCTGCCCTTTCGACAACTCTCCGAAACGCGCGCCCGGTGCGATGTCGAAGCGCGACAGACGATCATCGAACGCACGCTGGTTCCATTGCGGATAGAGCTTCGCCGAAAAATCGGCGAGGTCGCGGACGCGGCTGTGCGGCGGGGCGTCCGCTTCTTCGCTGACGACTCCGACGCGAAGCATCAGCTTCGTCCGCTCGCGCCAGACGTCCTCCCCGAAGAGAGTCACGGCTCCGCGATCGGGACGAAGATGGCCGAGCAGACAGCGGACGAGAGACGATTTTCCGGCGCCGTTGCGGCCGAGGAGCGCGTACACCGCGCCCGGCGCCACGTCGAGGGAGACGTTGTCGACGGCAGTCCGCCGACCATAGCGAACGGTGACGTTCGCGGCATGAACAGCGGGAGCTGTCATGGTTTCCTCCTGGTTTCACGTGTGTGGTCGCGCGTCAGACGCCCGAAGCTTTCCTCGAGCTCGCGCGACGCTTCGGTGATCGTGGCCCCGACGGCGATGGCCGTGCCGGCATAACGCGTCGCGGCGTCCCGCAACGTGTCGTGCTTCTCCGACTTCTTCAGCTGCGCGGGCTGTTCGGCGACGAACGTCCCCTCCCCGCGACGAACGGCAAAGACGCCGCTGTCGGTGAGGCGCTGATACGCGCGAGCCACGGTGTTGGGATTGACGCGAAGCTGCTGCGCAAGTTCGCGAACGGACGGAACGGCCGCGCCCGGTGCGAGCGCGCCGAGAGAGATCATGCGACGCATGCCTTCTTCGATCTGGCGCCAGATCGGAGCGGCATCGCTGGGATGAATATCGAACACGAGCATAGTGTATTAATGCAGTAGTACACTTGTCAAGTGGGCGACAATGTTTTTCCCATGATTCCCCAACTCCTCCTGGCCGCCGTGGTCTCCGTCCGCCCGATTTCGGACGCCGAACATGCGGCGGTGCAGGTTGCGGCGCAGTATCTGAGCCGCGGCCCCGAAGCGGTGGTCGAACAACTCGCTCCCGACTCTCCCCTGGCGAAGCTGCCGCGCGCGCAGCAGTTCGACGAAATCGAAGCGCGACTCGGGCCTCCCGCCGCCGCGCAATGGGAACTGCAGACCGTCGTCCCCGCGCTGAAGGACAGGCTCGCGGCGTTCACCGTCACCTACCCGAGCGGCTGGGACGATCAGGTGATCTTCGAGATGACGCCGGTGGCCGGAAGCTGGAAGATTCGCGAGATGCGTTTCCTCGCGCAGCCGGCGGCGCGTGCGGCCGCGGTCCAGCCGTCCACGCCGATCGCCGCAGCGGTCGAGACACCGAAAACCTTCTTCGAGTCATTCACGCTGCGCGCGAGCGCACCGCCGCTGGCGCTTCTCGCCGTCGCCGCATCGATCGCCGCGGCATTCCTGGCGCGCAACCGTCCGGTTGCACGTTCGCTGATCGCCGCCGCGACCGTCGCACTGCTGCTCGCGCTCATCCCGCGCGGCACGGCCACCGCCACGCAAGCCTCCGCGATCGCGCCGCGAAACGATTCGCGCCTCGCGCCGCTCCTTCCGCTGCGACGCGCGCTGGCGAGCGGCAACGGCGACGCCGCCGCCGCGTTTCGTTCCGTCGACCGTCGCGGCGACCGCGGCGCCATCGCCGATCTCTGGAAGGTGCACTCCGATCTGATGGAGACGAACACGGCCTCGGCGCGCAACGCGCTGAGCGCGTTCGCACAGTCGAGCGACCGTCCGCTGGCGTCGATTCTTCGCGCGCGCCTGGCGCTGCTCGAAAACGATGAGGTGGCCGCGGTGCTGGCCTACGAACAGGCCGTGAGCCTCGGGCCGGGACGCGACGGTCTCTGGTACGAAACCGCCGAAGCGCTGAACGCGCTCGGCTTCGAAGATCGCGCCAAGGCGTACTTCGAACGTCTGGCGCGCATCGGCTCGCGCGACGCCGATGTGTATTACTCGCTGGCGATGATCGAAGCGTCGATCGCCGGCGAACAGCACGAGGCGGCGGCCGAACAACATCTGCGCCGCGCGTGGAACATGGAGCCGGTCGAGCGCGCGACGCTCATCGACACCGGACTTTTCTGGTCCCTGATCCGCCGTCCCGGCATCGTCGGCATGATCAATCTCGCCTCGGCGACGGAGCCGCTCGTACTCGCCGACAAGGCCTGCACGCGTCCCGTGATCCTTCCTCCCGATGCGGAAGCGCGCACGTCCGGCGATTACCTGCAGGTCGAGATCGGTGCGCAGCGTCTGCTCGTGCCGGGCGGTGCGGAGCTCGCGCCGCCGGGCACGCCGGTGGTCGAAGCCACGGAGTGGGCGCGTGCCGAGGAACTGCGACGCCTCGCCGATTTCGAAACGCTCATGTCGATCGGCACGAACGCCGCGGCATTCGCACAGCCGGCGCTGCGCGCGCGCATCGTGGCCACGGCCGACGCGCTCGCAAATCGCAATCGTTGGGCCGATCTCGTGCGTCTCACCGAACATCTCAGTCCGGCGTCCGAGCACATCCCGCCGACGATCTTCTTCCTGCGCAGCATCGGCCTGCAGCGTCTCGGCCTGGCCGACGAAGCGAAGCAGGTGCTGACGCAGGTGGCGGGCAGCAAGGTGCTGCAACGCAAACGCGACGCGGCGGCGCTCACACAACTGGCCGAGCTCTTCGCCGCGCACGATCTGTTCGACGCCGCCGTGCGCATGTACGACCGGTCGCTGGCCATCCGGCAGAATCCGTTCGTCGACGATCGCGTGCGGCAGATTCAGATGAACAAGCGTCTGGCCACGAAGTACTCGACGCTGACTACCGCGCATTTCGAGATCCACTATCCCGAAGACGTCTCGCCGCTCAACGCGACGCAGCTCGGCACGGTGCTCGAGCGCGAGCTCTCGCGGCTGCGCAAATGGATCCCCGCGGAGAACTTCAAGCCGGTGGTCGTGAACGTGGTGTGGTGGACCGACTTCCGTTCCACGTACACCGGCTCCGATTTCATTCTCGGCTTTTACAACGGCAAGATCACGGTGCCGTTCGCCGGCATCGACGCGAATCATCCCCAGGTCACCGCCATCCTCGGGCACGAGCTCGCGCACGCGATGATCGCGCAGGCCACGAGCGATCACGCGCCGCGCTGGTTCCAGGAAGGACTCGCACAGCGCATCGAGCTGCGGCAGTTCCACGAGAACGCCTTCAACATGTACGACAACGACAAGCTGCTGCCGGTGCCGCTGCTCGACTCCGTCATGCGCGGCTCGCCCGATCCGGAAATGATCAGCGCGGCCTACATCATCGCGCAGACGAACGTGCGCTTCATGGAGACCAGATACGGCCGGGCCGCACTGACGAAGATGATGAGCGCATACGGCGACGGCGCGACCACCGACGAAGCCATTCGCCGCGCGACCGGAAAATCGATCGCCGAGTACGAGCTCGAACTGCGGGAATGGGGCCGCGGCGCGAAACACGTGTTCGAGAACACGCCGGCCGATCTGGGGGTGACGCGATGAAGGCGATGATCCTTCTCCTCGTCGTGGCGGTGGGCGTGGCGCAGTGGCTGCTGTTCGCGCTCATGGCGATCTTCACCGGCGAGAAGTTTCCGAAGAAAGGATTGCGCGGCGCCGATCGGATGCTGATCGTCAGCAGCGTGATCCTGGCGGCCGCGTGGCTCGCGCAGATCGATTACTCCGCGCTCTGGAAAGGCAACCCGAAGGTTTCCACCGCATCGGCGGTGAACCAGTCGCGCGGCTCGTGCGCCACGATCGCCAACGGCATGACCGTGACCGAGGTGAAGAAACGCATGGGCGAGCCCGACCGCTCGACGCCGGACGAGGAGACGCGCGGACCGGGCGCGGTCACGCTCTACTACGAAGGCTCACGCTGTTCGGTGCACGTCTTCGACGGCACCGTAGAGTTTGTCGACTGACGTGTTTGTCGACTGACGATCCTGCTGCTAGTGGCTCGCTTCGGCCACCAGCACGCGTCGCAGCACCTTCCCGACCAGCGTCTTCGGCAGCTCCGTGCGCATTTCGATTCGCACCGGCACTTTGTATGGCGCGAGCCGTTCCTTGCAGAAGCGACGCAGCTCATCGGCGTCGACGGCGTGGCCCGGCGAAGCCACGACCCACGCGGTGATCACCTCGCCGCGATGTTCATCGGGGAGTCCGGCCACGCCGACCTCCGCGACCGC
The DNA here is from genome assembly GCA_036261885.1 of Thermoanaerobaculia bacterium. GTDB lineage: Bacteria > Acidobacteriota > Thermoanaerobaculia > Gp7-AA8 > Gp7-AA8 > QHVT01. Next base: position 50,929 of record DATAJY010000001.1, read on the forward strand.
GGGATGGGACGCGAGCACTTCCTCGATCTCGCGCGGCCAGACCTGAAAGCCGCTCGTCTTGATCATGTCTTTCTTGCGATCGACGAGGAAGAGGTAGCCGTCCTCGTCGAGATACCCGAGGTCGCCGGTGTAGAGCCAGCCGTCCCGGATGGAGAGCGCGGTCTCGCCGGGATTGCGCCAGTAGCCCGACATCAGCTGCGGCGCGCGCAGCAACACCTCGCCGACTTCCGGACCGTTCATCTCGCGCGATGAATCGTCGGCATCGACGACCTTCACCGCGACGTCCGGCAGCGGCATTCCCACCGAGCCGATCTTGTTCGGTCCCTGCAGCGGGTTCGCACAGCACGCCATCGTCGCCTCGGTCAGCGAATAGCCTTCGACGATGCGTCCGCCGGTCAGCTCCTCGAAACGCTTCTTCGTTTCGGCCAGCAATGCGGCCGCGCCGGAGAAACAGGCCACGATCGAGCGGAAATCGACCTTGCCGCGCTGCACGTCGCGATGATTGAGCAGCGCGTTGAAGAGCGTCGGAACGCCGCAGAAGAGCGTCGGCCGTTCGCGCTCGATCGTCTTCACCACATCGTCGATGTCGCGCGGATTCGGCACGAGAATCAACGCGATGCCGCTGAGCATCGCCAGGCTCTGCGCGCCGGCGCAGCCGTACGTGTGAAAGAGCGGGAGCGGCAGCATGATCGACGCGTTTTCGCGCTCGACCGCCTCGCGCAGCCACGCCTTCAACTGCGCGCCGGCCGTGACCAGCCCCTGATGTACGCAGAGCACGCCCTTCGGTGTGCCGGTCGTTCCGCCGCTCATGAGAATCACCGCCGAGTCGTTCGGCTGCGGCACGAGCGGGCAACCGCGCTTGCGCAGCAGCGGCTGGAACCAGGTGTCGCTCGGATCGAGCTTGATGCGATGCCCTTCCTTCTTTTCCTTCGCCACGGTGAAGAGCACGCGCAACGCGGACGGGAGGTACTCCTTGATGTTCGTGGCGATGAGGCGCGCTTTCGTGGCGCGTTTCACTTTGTCGTAAAACGGCGTAAGCACGACCACCAGCTTCGGCTCGATCATCTCCAGCGCTTCGGCGAGCTCGCGGTCGGTGTAGATCGGATTGAGCGGCGCGATCATCGCGCCGACTTTCCAAGCGGCGTACTGCGCGATCAGGAACTGCGGGCAGTTCGGCAACACGATGGCGATGCGATCGCCCGGCTTGATCCCCTCGCTGTGAAACGAGCGGGCCATGGCGTTGCTCTGCACGTCGAGCTCGCGATACGTGATCGAGCGCCCCTTGAACCGCAGCGCGACGCCATCGGGACGCACGCGCGCGTGCTCCGCCAGCGCGTCGACGAGCGTCTCGTTCGGATACGCGACCTTCACCGGAACCCCGGGATCGTAGTGCTCGAGCCACCTCATCGTTCGCTCACTCCCTTCACCGCTACTCCTTCAACACCCAGCCATCGGGGTCGAGCACGACGTCCGCCGGTTTCGTTTCGCTCGGCCACTCGAAGGCTTCATTGCGTTCATCGATCACCACGTTGTGCCGCGATGCCCCGCCGGAACCGTCGCGCACTTCGATCACGGCCGGCGTGCGAAAGACGTTGCCGGCCTGCTTCTGGTCGACCTGCACGCGCACCTTCGCATCGTTCCACGTCCACTTCGTGTCGAAGACGGGATGTCCCGGCTCGTAAATCCACTGCCGGAAAAACCACTCCAGCGATTGCCCCGCGTGCCGCTCCATCACCATGCGGAACTCGGCGGTGGACGCGTTGCGCTCGCGATACGCGGAGAAGTAATCACGAATGCCGGCGAAGAATGCGGTGTCCCCCATCACGCCGCGCAGCATGTGCAGCACCCAGCCACCCTTCCGGTAGTTGTACGCGTTGAGCAGCCTGGTCAGGTCGACGATGCGCGGGTCGTACACCGGCCGCGGATCTTCGGCCCAGACGCGGAGGTATTCGTCGCGATCGCCGCGCATCCGCTCGACGAGCGCCTCGCGCCCGTCGGCGCGCTCGAAGTAGAGATGACCGAAGTAGGTGGCGAATCCCTCGCTCAGCCAGAGGTCATGCCACGCCCGCTGCGAGACCGAATCGCCGAACCATTGATGCGCGATCTCGTGTGCGACCAGACGTTCGAGCGAGCCTTCGCCGTCGATGCGCTTCTCATCGAGAAAAATCGCGCTCGCATTCTCCATCCCGCCGAAGCGCGTCGACGATTCGACGATGGCCAGCTTCGCGTACGGATACGGTCCGATCAGCTCCGTGAAGAACGCGACCATCTCCGGCGCGCGGCCGAGCTCTTTCACGCCGGCGTCGCGGTCTTTCGGATAGAGCCAGTATTCGACGCCGTCGCCGGCGCGCACGATGGCGAACTCGGTGGCGCCGACGACCATGCAGTGCACCGGAATCGGCGTGGCCTCGCTCCAGCGCGTGCGGCGCTGCGCGTTCGGCAGCGCGATGGTCTCGACGCGCGTGCCGTTCGCGATCACGTCGTAGGTCGAAGGCGCGGTGACGATGAACTCGACGGTCGCTTTGTCGGAAGGATGATCGACGGCCGGGAACCAGTAGTGCGCGCGATTGGGCCAGTTGTCGGCGAACGCGCCGTGATCGCCGTACTTGTTGCCGCGGATGTAGAGGCCATCGCTCGGCGTGCCGTGATACCGGATCGCGGCGCGGAACGGCTCGCTCTTGCTGGTCTTGATGCTCAGCCGCTCGCCATCGCGCGTGTAGTCCGCCTTCACGCCGTCGACGGTGATCTCGTCGATGGTGAGGCCGGCGAAATCGAGCGCGAGAGTGGTGAGCGGCGTGGTGAGCGGCCGCACGCTCAGCTCCGTCGTGGCCGCGATTTCGGCGCCGCTCGCGGGGAGCGTCAGCTCGATGCGGTAATGCAGCACATCGACGGAAGGATTCTGTGCAGCCGCTGCGACTGCGAAGACGGCAGCGACCACCCAGAGAACCGCGCGCATGGGAGGCATGCGCGGAAGAATAGCTCAGCCGAGGGAGAGGCAGAACTGCTCGAGCATGGCCAGACCCTCCGGCCAGGGGCCGTAGCCCGACGCGCCGTTGATGTGTCCCGCGTCGCCGATGACCATCAGGCGGCTGCCCCACGCCTCCGCGAACTCGGTGGCACGGGCGAGGGAAATGTACTCGTCGTTCGTGCTCGCCACGACGATCGAGGGAAACGGCAGCTTCACGCGCGGCATCGGTCGAAACGCGCCCGGATCGATCGGATACGTCGCCGCCTCGACGTCGCTCGGCGCCACGAGCAGCGCACCGCAAACGCCCTCGCCATACCGCTGCGCCCAATGCGCCACGAGCGCACAGCCGAGCGAATGCGCCGCCAGCACCGGCCGCTTCTCGCTCCCCGCGACCGCGCGCTGCAACGTCTCCACCCATTCCTCGAGCTCCGGATGATCGAAATCCCGCTGCCGCACCCGCACGAACGAAGGATTCTCCTTCTCCCAATACGTCTGCCAATGCAGCGGACCAGAATTCCAAAGCCCGGGAACCGTAAGAACATCCGGCATGGCGCTGGATTGTAAAGCGGCCTCCGGAAAGGAGCGCCGGCTTCCAGGCCGGCCGGGCCGCCGTCCTCCGGACGGCGCCGAGGTACACTCGCCCTCCCACACGCCCTGCTCCTCAGCACCGCGATTCACTTCGTGGTCAAAAAATCATTACTGCAAAGCATCACCGACGTTCGCGTGCGCTCGCGCGGCTACGTTCCGCACTGGGAACAATGCGGCGCGACCTACTCGCTCACGATCCGGCTGCATGATTCACTGCCGCTCGCGGTCATCGAACAGATTCGCGAACAACAACGCGTGCTGCGGCGCACGATCAGCGGCGCCCCGATGCTGACGGCGTTCGAGAGAGCGATCCTTCGCGCGGAGTTCGAGCAAACGGTCGATCGCGAGCTGCACCGCGGCCTCGGCGTCGCGTTCATGAACGATCCTTCGATCGCGGAGCTCATCGCGCAGACGATCGTCCATTTCGACGGCGAGCGTTACCGCCTCGATGGCTGGTGTGTCATGCCGAATCACGTGCACGCGATCGTGACGCCCTTCGATGGATGGCCGCTCGCGGGGATCGTGCGCTCGTGGAAGGGATACTCGGCGCGGATGGCCAATCGGCTCCTGCAAAGAGACGGAGCGTTCTGGCAGCGCGAGTACTTCGATCGCATCATTCGCGATGAGAAGGACCTCGCCGGCTGTATCGCCTATGTCGTGGAGAATCCTGTGAAAGCGGGATTGCGGGACTGGAAGTGGACGAGTGCTGCCGGCTGGAAGCCGGCGGCCCGGCCGGCTTGAAAGCCGGCGCTCCGAACGCGCGGCGGGCCGAAGGCCCGCCGCGCGTCATCACGTTTACGCGGTGGCGGTTTCTCCGTCGACCAGTTCTTCCTCGGTGTGGGCGCCGCGACGTTTGCGGAACCATTCCTGGACGTCGTCGAAGAGCGAGTAGAGCACCGGGGTGGCGAGGAGGGTCAGCAGGAGCACGAGGGTCTGGCCGCCGATGATGGTGGCGCCGATGGCGCGGTTCGTGGCGGCGCCGGCGCCGCTGGAGACGACGAGCGGGATCATGCCGGCGACGAACGCGATCGTGGTCATCAGAATCGGGCGGAGACGGTCGCGGTTCGCTTCGCGGATCGCTTCATGCCGGGGCATGCCGCGCTCGCGAAGCTGATTGGTGTGATCGACCTGCAGGATCGAGTTCTTCTTCACGATGCCGAACAGGACGACGATGCCGAGGGACGAGAAGATGTTGACCGACTCGTTGAGCAGTACCAGCGCGAGGATCGCGAACGGCACCGTCATCGGGAGCGACAGCAGAATCGTGATCGGGTGCACCCAGCTCTCGAACTGCGCGGCGAGAATCAGGTACATGAAGACGATCGAGAGCACGAACGCGAGCATGAAGTTCACGCCGGCTTTCTGCTGCTCGGCGGCGCGGCCGGTGAAGCTCGCCGAATAGCCTTTCGGCATGTTCAGCTCCTTCGCCTTCTGCACCAGAAGGTCCATGACCGCCTGCGACGAGTAGCCCGGCTGCATGTTCGCCAGCACCATCACCGAGCGGCTGCGGTTGTAGCGGTTGATCACCGACGGGCCGGTGCCTTCCTGCAGGGAGACGAGGTCATTGAGCTTGGCGCGCTCGCCGGTGACCGACGGCACTTCGATCTGCGAGATGCCGGCGATGTTGCGGCGCGCCGCCTCATCCGCGCGGACGTGTACTTCGTATTCTTCGCCGCCTTCGTAGTAGCTGGTGGCCTGCTGTCCGCCGACCAGCACGTTCAGCGTGGCCGCGAGATCCTGCACGCGCACGCCGAGGTCCGCCGCTTTGTCGCGGTCGATGCGCACGGCCAGCTCCGGCTTGCCGATGATGAAGTTCGTGTCGACGTCGGTCGTACCGAGCTTCGGATCCTTGATCGCGTCGGTGAGCTGGCGCGCGTATTTGTCGAGCTGGTTGAGATCCGGACCGCCGAGCACGAACATGACTTCCGCGTCCGTGCCGCCGCCGAACTCGTTGACCGGCGCGACGGTGGTGCGCAGCTTGAGGCGCGCGTACTGCGGCAGCACCTCTTTGCGCACGCGATCCATGATGTCGTACTGGTTCGCGCGCTTCGAGGCCTCGCCGAGCTTGACGTAGATCGTGCCGAGGTTCAGCTGCTGCTGCGGATCGTCACCGATGGTCACGACCGTGTGCGTGACGCCGTCGAGCTTGCGCACGCGCGAGGCGATCGACTCGAGAATCTTCGCCGTTGCATCGACGCTCGCTCCTTCCGGCGCGCGCACCGTCACGGCGAACTGCCCTTCGTCGTCGTACGGCAGGAACGTCTTGTCGACGATGCCGAACAGCGGGAACATGGCCAGGAACACGAGCAGCATCATCAGCACGATGGCCCAGCGAAAACGCATCGACCAGTCGAGCATGGCCATGTAGCCGCGCTCGATCAGCGCGTACAAGCCCTTCTCGCGCGTGCCGCCGCCTTCGTGATTGAGGTCTTCGCGCTTGAGGTAACGCGCGGCCATCATCGGCGTCAGCGTGAACGAGACCAGCAGCGACACCGCGATGGCGAAGGCCATCGAGACGCCGAACGAATACATGAAGCGTCCGACGACGCCGGCCATGAACGCGACCGGCAGGAAGACGACGATCAGCGAGAGCGAGGTGGCCATGACCGCGAGGCCGACTTCCTTCGTCCCTTCGACCGCCGCTTCGGCCGGCGACATCTTCTTCTCTTCCATCCAGCGGAAGATGTTCTCGAGCACGACCACCGCGTCGTCGATGACGATACCGACGGCCAGCGTGAGCGCGAGCAGCGTGATGATGTTCAGCGTGAAGCCCATGTAGGCCATGGCCGCGAACGTGGCGATGAGCGAGCTCGGGATCGCAACCGCGGCAATGAGCGTGGGCCTCGATTTTTTCGCGAAATACCAGAACATCCCGCCGCCGATGACCATGGCCAGCAAGACCGAGATTCCGCGCGGCAGCGGATTCGAGTGGCCCCACAGCAGGAAGTAGAGCACCAGCGTGGAAGCGATCATCAGGAGCACGGTCCAGAAGCGGGGGCTGGAGAGGAAGAGCCACACCACGAGGGCCGCCAGGATCGAGCCGAGGATGAGGTGCTCTTTCACGGCGCCGACCGCGGCCAGAACGAACTCCGACTGATCGCGGATGATGTCGAGCTTGTAGCCGGCCGGCATCTGCGGCTTCACTTCCTCGACGCGCGCCTTGACGCGCTCGACGACTTCGATGGCGTTCGTGCCGGACTGCTTGCGGATCTGCAGCACAACCGCGGACTTGCCGCTGACCGATGCCGCCGATTCGACTTCGGCCATGCTGTCTTCGATGCGGGCCACGTCGCGAATGCGAATGGTGGTGCCGTTCACGTTCGCGACCGGGATGTTGCCGAAGTCGGCCGGCGCATCGACGCGGCCGTAGGTGCGCAGCGTCAGATCGCGCAGTCCCTGCTCGACCTTACCGCCGGGAATCTGAATGTTCTGCGCCTGCAGTGCGGCCACGACCTGCGCGGCCGTGAGTCCCTGCGAGGCGAGCTTGCCGTTGTCGACGACGACGTTGATCTGGCGCGGACGCGCGCCGATGACGAGCACCTGTCCGACGCCGTACACCGTTTCGAGACGGCGGCGCAGCACCTTGTCGACATACTCGGAGATGTCGCGCTGCGAGCCGGGACCGGAGACGGCGATGGTGACGACCGGAATGGCGCCCGGGTCGAAGTTCTGCACGATCGGCGGCTCGGCGTCGGTCGGCAGATCGGAGAGCACGGTCGAGATCTTGTCGCGCACTTCCTGCGTGGCGACGTCTCGATTCTTTTCCAGCGTGAAGCTGATCATGACCACCGAGACGTTCTCCGAGGAGAACGACGTCAGCTCGTCGATGCCGCTGATGGTGTTGACCGATTCCTCGATCTTGTCGGTGATCTCCGTCTCGATCTCTTCCGGCGCCGCGCCGGGGAGCACGGTCGTCACGATGACGAACGGGAACTCGACGTTCGGAAAACGGTCGACTCCGAGCTTGAAGTAGGAGAACGCGCCGAAAACGACCAGCGCCAGGATGATCACCGTCGCGAATACGGGACGGCGTACGCAGATCTCTGCGAGTTTTTGCATTGGATTACTCCGCGTGGTTGCGTTGCACTAGTCGAGTTTCGTTTCCACACGCGCGAAGAGGCCCGGCCGCAGGCGGCCGTCGCGATTGGCGAATTCGGCCTCGGCGAACATGGTGCGGGTCTTCGAGTCGATGACGCCGCCCAGCGTGGTGATCGTTCCTTCGAACGCTTCGCTGGGATACGGATCGACGCGCGCCGTCACCTTGTCGCCCGCCTTGATGCGGCCGAGGTAACGCTCGGGAACGGCGAAACGGAGCTTGAGAGGAGAGATCTGCATCACCACGAAGGCGACTCCGCCGTCGCCGAGTCGCGCGCCGACGTCGGTGCGCTTCTCCGCGACGATGCCGTCGACCGGCGAGCGCAGCGTCGAGTCCGCGATCTGCTGGCGCAGCAGCGCCGCCTGTGCGCTTGCACCGGCCAGCGCGGCGTTGGTCTGTTCGTAGGTGGCCTGCGAGCGGTCGAGCGTCGCGCGCGGAATCGAATCCTTCGCGCTGAGGCCTTTCTTGCGCTCGAGGTCGCGCGCCGCTTCATCGCGCGCGGCTTTCGCCTGCGCGACCTGCGCTTCGGCGGCCTGCAGGTTCAGGCGCGCGTAGTCGCTCTCGAGCTCGAGCAGCGCCTGGCCGCGCTTCACGCGCGAGCCTTCCTCGACGTAAACGCGGGCCACGCGGCCGGGGGTTTTCGGCGCGAGCTCCGAGCGCACCGGCGACACGAATTCGCCGGTCGCGGAGAATCCGTTCGCGTCCGATGCCGCCGCCGCGGTGGACGACGCCGTGGTCACGGAGCCGGTCACTTCGGCGACGTCGGCCGGCAACTCGGGGGTCGCGGTCTCGGTGGTCGCGGTCGTTTCCGTCGTTGCCGTGGCGGCCTTCGACTCGTCGTTCGAGCACGAGCTCGCGCCGAACGAAAGGGTGAGAACAGCAGTGAGAACAACCAGGGGGCGCTTCGTCATTTGTTCACTCCGACAGCGTCTTTGATGGAGCCGGCCGCGTACCACACGCGCAGCTCGGCGAGATCACGATTGAGAGTTTCTTCGGCGACGGCGCGGCGCGCGTCGGCGAGCGATTGTTCTGAGGAGGCGACGTCGAGCGAGGTCGCTTCCTGCGCGCGATAGAGCTCGAACGACTGCTCGTACTCGGCCTGGGCCGCGCTGAGTTGTTCGTTCGCGAGCTGCAGGCCGGTCTCCGCGGAACGGAGGTCGGCCAGCGCCCGGTGCACGTCTTCGCGCGCGTTGATCTTCGTTTCCTCGAGCACGAGCTCCGCGTCTTTTTCTCCGCTCTTCGCGCCGGCGACGCGCGCCTGCACTTCGCCGGACTGGAAGATCGGCACGCTGAAGTTCAGGCGGCCGTACGCGTATTCATTGGTGGGAAACGGCGTCTTCTGCTGCACGAATCCGCCTTCGAAACGAACCGTCGGCAGCCAGTAGCCGCGCTGCTTCGCCACTTCGAGCGTGGCCACGCGCAGATTCTTCTCCGCGACTTCGACGTCGGGACGGGACTCGGTCGCGCGCGACAGCAGTTCCTGCTCCGACGGCAGGGCCGGGAGTTTCTGCGACGGCGTTTCGACTTCGATCGTGCCGTCGAGATCGAGATCGGCGCGCAGTTGCGCGATCGCATGCTCGCGCTGCTGCACCGCGACGGCGAGCAGACGCTGCGCCGCTTTCTGCGCCGTCTCCGCGCGGAAGACGTCGACCTTGGTGACCTCGCCCGCTTCGAAGAACGCCTGCGCCTGGGTCAGGCGCTTCTCGGCCAGCGCGATGTTCCCCTTCTCGACCTCGACGCGGCGATCGGCGTTGACCACCGCGAGATAGTTCGAGGCGACGCGCAGCAGGATGGCGTCTTCGGTGCCGAGCACCGCGTCGCGCGCGATGTCGATGCCGATCTTCGCCTGGGAGTACGCGCGCAACTCGCGGCGGCCGGCGTACACCGGCTGCTGCAGCGTGACGCGGTACGACCAGTCGTTGCGCGGCAGGATGGAGATGGCCTCATCCCCTTCCCCGAAGCGCTGCTCGAGGCTGTTGCGCGTCAGGTCGGCGTTGAGGTCGATGCGGGGCAGGACCGCGGAGAGGAGCAGGTCCTTTTGCGCGGTCGCAGTGGCAATGTCCTCCCGCGAACGCTCGACGGTGTTGTTGACTTCGAGCGCGCGCCGGAGCGCGCCGTCGAAGGTGAGGCGGGTCTGCGCGGCCAGACTTCCGGCACACGCGACTACGAGGGTGAAAGCTGCAATTCGTCTCAAACTTCAGCTCCGTTTTCGAATGCCATCGAGGATGAGTCCGCTGATGAGATCGACGTCCGCTTCGTTCGGCGGCGAGTCATCCTCGGTCAGTCGCTCGATGAGAATGGCGGTACTTCCTTCGATGATGAACAGCGCCAGCCGCCACGAGTCGACACGCCGGATTTCGCCGGCGTCCATCGCCTCCTCGAGGACCGTGGCGAGCTTCTGCACGCGGTTGCGGTACTGCGGCTGACAGGTTTTCTTCTGACGTCTCTGCTGATGGGGGTTCCCTTCCGGCAAACGCATCGAAAGGTAGAGCCGGAAAAACTCGCGATTTTTCGAGAAGAATGCGAGCTGCGCCTCGGTGACGGCGCGCATCCGCTGCTCGAACGGCTGCTTCGCCTCCAGCGCCTCGTCGATCTGCGCCATCAGCTCGTGCATCGCGCTCTCGAACGTCTTCTCGACGAGCTCGTCGCGATCGCGGAAATAGAGGTAGATCGTGCCCTTGGCCACGCCCGCCTCTTCGGCGATCTCCTGCATCGTGGCGGCGGCCATGCCTTTGCGGGAGATCACGCGCATCGTCGCTTCCTGAATGGAGCGAATGCGGAACTCCTGGACGACTTCTTCTTTGGATCGAGGCGGCATCATGATTCAGCTCGCTGAACGGGCGGTCAGTCAAGCAGAATTCCCGGTCATACGCAAGAACCGACCGGTCATTTGTGACGGGAACGTCACGCGCCGAAGTAACGATACGACAGTTCGCGACACTACTGCCTCGGTGCTTTCGGCGCTCCTGCGATTCAACATCCTTCGTCGCGTAGAATCGCGCGTCTAGATCCGCATGCTTCAACCCGGTTCACGACTCGGTCGTTACGAGATCCGCTCGCTCCTCGGTGCGGGTGGGATGGGCGAGGTCTACCTCGCGCACGACGCACAATTGCAGCGCCCGGTCGCGCTGAAGGTGCTCGCGGCGGCGGTGCGCGCCGACGAGGATCTTCGCTCCCGGCTCGAGCTCGAAGCGCGCGCCGCGTCCGCGCTCAATCATCCGAACATCCTCACCGTCTACGACGTCGGCGAGGAAGGAGAGGAGCGCTTCATCGCCACCGAGTATGTCGACGGCGTCACGCTGCGTCAGCGGCTGTCGCGCGCGCAGCCGACACTGCGCGAAGTGGTGGAGATCGGGATGCAGGTCGCCTCCGCGCTCGCGGCCGCCGAAGGGGCGGGTCTCGTGCATCGCGACATCAAGCCCGACAACATCATGCTGCGCCGCGACGGCTACGTGAAGCTGCTCGACTTCGGCCTCGCGCGAACGCACAAGGCGCAGACCTCGTCCGATCAGAAACGCACCGATCCGTACACCGTGCGCGGCACCGTCTTCTACATGTCGCCCGAGCAGTTGCGGGGCATGGTGCTCGACACGCGCAGCGACATCTGGAGCACCGGCATCGTGCTGTACGAGCTGGTCAGCGGACGCCTTCCCTTCGAAGGCGACAGCACCACCGACACCGCGGCAAGCATCCTGCGCAACGATCCGCCGGTGCTCGTGCATCAGGATGGAACCGCCGTTGCGCCGCGGCTCGCGCACATCATCGCCCGTGCGATGACGAAAGATCGTTCGCTGCGGTATCAGACCGCGCAGGAGATGCTCGACGAGCTGCAGCGCCTGCGCGTCGATCTCGAGCGCAACGCGGAGTCGGTCATCGGCAGCGACGAGTCGCGGCTCGCCACGACCGAGCAGGTGCCGGTGTTCGAGCTGCCCCAGACGAATCTGCCGCAGCGACTGACGCCGCTCGTCGGCCGCGATGCGGAGCGCGATGACGTGCTTTCGCTGCTGCGCCGCGACGACGTGCGGCTGGTGACGCTCACCGGCCCCGGCGGCACCGGCAAGACGCGACTGGCCACCGAGATCGGCAACGAGCTGCTGCGCGAAATGGACGACGGCGTGTGGTGGATTTCGCTCGCGCCGATCCGCGATGCGCGTCTCGTTCTTTCGGAGCTCGCGGCCGTGCTCGACGTCGCCGAAGGCGGCCCTTCCCTGCACGATGCGGTGCGCGCGGCCATTCGCGATCGCACGATGCTGCTCGTGCTCGACAACTTCGAGCAGGTGCTCGATGCGGCGCCGATCATCGGACAGCTGCTCGCCGGCGCGCCGCGCGTGAAAGCGCTGGTCACGAGCCGTTCGCCGCTGCGCATCGGCGGTGAGCGCGAATACGCCGTGCCGCCGCTGACGACGCCGCCGCTCGATCTCCCGCTCGACGCGCAGGCGCTCGGCCATTACGCGTCGGTGGCGTTGTTCGTCGAACGAGCCACCTCGGTCAAGAGCGATTTCATGCTGACCGCGGAGAACGCGCCGGCGATCGCGGAGCTCTGCGTGCGCCTCGACGGATTGCCGCTGGCGATCGAGCTCGCCGCGGCGCGCGTGAAGGTGTTGCCGCCGCGAGCGATGCTCGCCCGGGTCGAGAATCGTTTCGGACTGCTCGCCGGTGGCTCGCGCGATCTGCCCGAACGGCAGCAGACGATGCGGGCCGCGATTTCGTGGGGCTATCAGCTGCTGACCGACTCGGAGCAGAAACTGTTCGCCAGCCTGGCGGTGTTCCGTGGCGGATTCACGCTCGAGCAGGCGGAGCGTTTATCGAACGATCCGTTCGTGCTCGACGGCATTTCGTCGCTGCTCGACAAGGCATTCCTGCGCCGCGATCCCGCATCGCCCGACGAGGCGCCGCGCTTCATGATGCTGGAGACGATTCGCGATTACGGGCTCGAGGTTCTGACGGAACAATCGCGCGACGCGGAGTTGCGTCACGCGCATGCGGTGCTGATGACCGCGATCGCCGAGGAGAACGAGCTCGATGCCGATCGCCTCGATGCGGACGATGACAATTTCCGCACCGCGATCGACTCCGCGGTCGCCGCGCGCGATCCGGAGCTTTCGCTGCGCCTCGGCGCGGCGTTGTGGTGGTCGTGGTACGTGCGCGGTCACTACACCGAGGGCCGGCGCGCGCTCGATGCGATCCTCGCCGTTGCGGATGGAGACGACGTTCCGGTGCGCGCGAAAGCGCAGACCGGTGCCGGTGCGCTCGCGTTTCTGCAATGCGACTACGACCGCGCCATCGAGTTGCTCGAATCGTCGATCGTGCTGTCGAAGCGTCACGGCGATCCGATGTCGCTCGCGCGCTCGCTGCAGTTCCGCGGATCGATCGCGCGGGAGCGCGGCGAATACGAGCACGCCATCGATCTGCATCTGCTCTCGCGCACGATCTGGGCCGAGCTCGAGGATCGCGCGAACGTCGGCCGCTCGCTGAATCTGGTCGCATTCTCGTCCTGGCTCAGCGGCGATTTCGCACGAACGAACGAGTTGTGCGAGGGAACGCTGCAGTTGTTCAAGGAGCGCCACGACACCGAGGGAGTGGTGTGGTCGCTGCTGAATCTCGCGGCCGCGGCGCTCTACTCCGGCAACGCGCGACTGGCCGAGCAGCGCCTCGATGAGTGTCTCTCGTGGTCGCGTGCCGGCGGATTCAAGGAAGGGGTGGCGTGGTCGCTGAACCTCCTCGGCTGCGCGCTGCGCGTGCGCAACGAGCCGCGCGCCGAATCGATTCTGCAGGACAGCCTCCGTCTGCACTGGGAGCTCGGCGATCGCTGGCGCAGTGCCAGCGTACTCGAAGCGCTCGGCGGCGTCCGTCGCGATCCGCAACTCCTCGGCGCGGCCGCAACCTTGCGCACGATGCTCGGCACGCCCGTGCCGCCCGCCGAGCGCTCGCAGGTCGACGCCGACATCGCCGCCATCGGCGTGGTCGACTGCGATGTGAGCGAAGCAGTCGAGAAGGCGCTCTAGAGCCCCGCGCGAGTGGAGGGATCCCCCTCCGAATACACGAGCGCGCTCCGTAGGCGGGGGATCCCTCGACTCCGCGCTGCGCGCTCCGCTCGGATGACACGGGGGCGGCTGCGCCGCGTCGGCTTCCCCTAAAACGTCGCGCCGCTCTTGATCCTCGCCAGCGTTTCGGGATGGCGCAGCAGCGGCGGGTGTCATCCCGACCGAGCGAAGCGAGTGGAGGGATCCCCCGCCGAACGCACGAGACGCGCTCCGTAGGCGGGGGATCCCTCGACTCCGCGCTACGCGCTCCGCTCGGGATGACACGGGGAGCGGCTACGCCGCGTCGGCTTCTCCTAAAATGTCGCGCCGGCCTTCACCTTCGCGAGCGTTTCCGGGTGTCGCAGCAACGGCTGCATCTCATCGGCCGGAAACGTCTCGCCGTACAGGCGCACCAGCGCCGAGGCGATTCGCAACCCGATCGTCACGGATCGCAACGCGCGGCGGTCGGTGATGAAGAGTCGCACGCCGCCGCATGCTTCGCCTTTGTGAATGCTCGCGGTCGGGGTGAAGCGGACCGGCTCGAGACGCACACCCGGCAGCGGACCGACTTCGCGGATGAGCGCGGCGCCGTCGATGTATGGTGCACCAAGGATCTCGAACGGGGTGTCGGTGCCGCGCCCGACGGAGAGAGCCCGCTCCATCAAGCCGATGCCCGGATACAACGCCGCCGCCTGCAGCGAGCGCATGTTCGGCGACGGATTCACCCACGGCAGTCCGGCCTCGTCCTGCCACTGTTCGCGCGACCAGCCGCGCACCGGAATCACCGTGAGATCGACGTCGATCTTTCGTTCCTCGCGAAACTGCTGCGCCAGTTCGCCCACCGTCCTGCCGTGGCGAATCGGAAGTGCGTGAAAGGCCGTGAAGTTCGTTTCGCCGTCGAGCATCGGCCCTTCCACGATGTCGCCGCCGATCGGATTCACGCGATCGAGCACGAAGAACTTCTTCTTCGCCTCCGCCGCCGCTTCCATCGCCAGCCCCATCGTCGAGATGTAGGTGTAGAAGCGCGTGCCGACGTCCTGCACGTCGAAGACGAGCGCGTCGAGATTCGCGAGCTGTTCGGGCGACGGTTTCCGCCGCTCGCCGTAAAGGCTGAAGACCGGAATGCCGAACAGCATCTCGTCCGCAACCTTCTCGTCTTTCGTCCCGCGAATGCCGTGCTCCGGACTGAAGATCGCGGCGACGGTCACGCCGGGCGCGCTGCGCAGCAGATCGAGCGACGGGTTGCCGGTGCGATCGATGCCGCTTTGGTTCGTGATCACGCCAATGCGCATGCCGCGCAGCGCCGCGTAGCCGCTCGCGTGCAACACGTCGATGCCGTTCTCCGCGTCGGCGCCGCCGATGATGAAGCCGACACGGCGAGGCACGGGCGCGTACGTTTCGCCGCGCAACGCGCGTGCGACCGCGGTCCCGAGCGCACGCTGCAACGCCACGACGCTTCCTTTGCCGTCGGGATGCACGCGGTTGGAGAGGAAGAGATAGAACGCATCGTGCTGCGGCACGATCCAGAGAAATCCGCCGGTCCAGCCGGTGTGCCCGAACGACCCGTACGGAAAGAGATCGCCGCGCGGACGCGAGTAATTCGAGTCGAGATCGAATCCGAAGGCGCGGCGCACGGCGACATCGGCGGGGCTGATGTCTTCGCCGAGGACCGGATGCTTCAGGACCGCGCGCGCGAACTTCGCGAGATCCGACGCGGTAGTGAAGAGGCCGGCGTGACCGGCGACACCGCCCATGCGGCGCGAGGTCGGATCGTGCACGGTGCCGCGCAGGCCGTTCTCGGTCGGCGCGATGCGCGCGCTTTGCGCCGGCTTGAATCGCGTGTCGCGCATCTGGAGCGGTTCGAAGATTTCGTGCGTGGCAAAGACATCGAGCATCTGTCCCGAGACGCGGTGCACCACCTCGCCGAGGAGGATGTAGTTGACGTCGGAGTAGCGGAAGACGACACCGGGACGATTCAGCGGCGTCTCCTGCGTGGCGCGCTTCACCCCTTCGTCATAGCCGCTCCAGTCGCCGCGCAGATCGAGGCTCGGCCGCAGACCTGATGTGTGCGTGAGGAGCTGGCGAATGGTGATCGACTCGTCGCGCATCTCCGGCAGGTACGTCTTCACCGGCGCATCGAGCGCGACCTTCCCCTGCTCGACGAGACGATGAATCGACGGCGCGGTGGCGACGACCTTCGTGATCGACGCGGCGTCGAAGATGGTCTCCTCCGACATCGCTTCGACCGCGGGAACGAGCGCGCGATTGCCGTAGGCGCGACTGTAGACCTGCCCGTGATGCTCGATCCACAGCACGCCGCCGGGCAGCTTTTGATTCGCGATCGCTTTTTCGACCTCGGCATCGACGGCGCGGAGTTGCGTTGCATCGAACGCGCGATCCGATGAGACACAACGAATCAGAAAGAAGGCGAGAAGTGCAACGAAGCGGCGCATGCGGAAGCGATCATCGCACGCGTCCGTCACCACCATCGATGAACGAGAACCCGAGGAAAACCACGTGGTTCTCACGGCAGAGCTACGAATAATTACGTTGCGTTTTGTGACGATCGTCACGTACCATCCCGCGTTCCCAAAATCACCACCCGTCCACAACGTTTTTGTTCAGCCATCTCTGTCGTCGAGGATTAGGTATGACATTGCACAAGCGTCTGGTTGTGGCTGTTGCCTTATTTTTATTCACTACCGCCGCGTTCGGCCGGAATCTGCCGGCCATCGACGCGCTCGGATCGGGAAAACCCCGGCCGAACGTCACCGCGGAAATCTCCCTGAAGGCTGGCAACCTCGTCAAAGCCGGTTCCCGCTTCCAGGCGGACAACCGTCTGGGCGTGCCTACGTTTCTGTGGGCCAGCGAGGAAGTCAACCTGATGGGTGGACCGATCGTCCACGGTCCCGAGCGGGCGGAAGTTGCGGCCGCGCGCGGACACCTCCAGGCGCTCGCCGAGGTCTATAACCTCAGCGCGTCCGACGTGACGAATGCCAAACCGCAGATGGTGCTCAACACCGGCCGCGGACCGGTCATTGTCAAGTTCAATCAGTCCGTGAACGGCATCGAGATCTTCCGCGAAGAAATCAATGTCGTGATGACGCAGAACCTCGACGTCATCGCGCTCACGGGCTACATCAGCAGCGTGAACACCCCCTCGGCGATTCCGGGGCAGAGCTCGTGGAACGTCGGTGCGCCGAATGCGGCAGCGGCGGCAATCCTCGATGCAGCCGCGGTGAACGTCGGCGCCGCGCAGTTCGTGAAATCGGGCTCGCGCGACGGTTACGACTACTACACCTTCGCCCCCTCCGTCACCGGGATCAAGCTCGACGAGCCGGTGCGGATGAAGCGCGTCTACTTCCACGTCCAGGACGGCCTGGTGCCGGCGTACTTCGTCGAAGTGATGACGTCGAACGCAACCGGCGAGGTCATGCTCGACAACCAGATCGATGAGAACGCGTACATGTACGTGCTCTCGGCGGTCGACGGCTCGGTTCTGTTCCGCAAGAACATGATCGACTACGCCCAGCAGCAGCCGCAGACCGGCAACCTGCCCCCGGGCGGATTCACCTATCGCGTGTTCGCCGACCCGGTCACCGGCATTCCGTATGACTCACCGGCCGGAAACGGCGTGCATCCGAAGCTGGTTCCGCTGCCGGATGGTGCGCAGCACGCCTTCGTCGGCGCGCAGGACGTCACGCTTCCGAACTTCCCCTTCACCATGAACGACCCGTGGCTCGCGCCGGGTGCGACGACCACCGACGGCAACAACGTCGACGCGTACGTCAACCTCGTCAACGCGGCGGGTAACGTCGACAACGGATACGGTCCGGTCATGAGCCCGATCGTCGATCCTCCGACGGGCGATCACCGCGCCTTCACCAACGCGACGGACTCGTTCCTCTACAACACGGTTCCGGACGTCGACGCCTTCAGCGCCGATGCGCGTCAGGGCTCGATCGCGCAGCTCTTCTACAACATCAATTTCCTGCACGACTGGTTCTACGACGCCGGCTTCAACGAAGTGGCGCGTAACGGCCAGAAGAACAACTTCGGCCGCGGCGGCCTGCAGTCCGACGACATCAAAGCGCAGTCGATGGACACGGCCAGCTTCAGCAACGCGAACATGCTCACGCCCGCGGACGGCACCCGCCCGCGCATGCGCATGTACAACTTCCCGAACCAGGCGAACACGCTCGACGTGCAGTCTCCGGTCGGCATCGGCAAGCTGCGCCTCGGCATCTCGCAGACTGGCGTGCGCAACTACGACATCACCAGCGACATCGTGATCGCGACGTTCAGCAACTCGCCGAGCGCCTGCACCGTCACCAACGCCGGCGCACTCACCGGCAAGATCGCGATGTTCGACTTCGACAACACCGACGGCACGGGCTGCAGCTTCAGCACCCGCGTCACGCGCATTCACGCCACCGGGGCGCTGGCCGCGCTCATGGTCTACACCTCCGGGTCGGCCGCCAACGTGGCCAACATCACCGGCATCAACGCGACGCACACGAAGCCGGTGGGCGTCATCTCGTGGAACTCGGGCCAGAGCATCAAGGCGCAGCTCGCCGTTCCGAACACCGTCACCGCGCGCCTCCTGCGCGTCGCCGATCGCGACGGCTCGCTCGACAACCAGATCGTCTTCCACGAGTGGGGTCACTACCTCAGCAACCGTCTCGTCTCGAACGCCGCGGGCCTGAACAACAACCAGGGCGTCTCGATGGGTGAAGGCTGGGGCGACTTCACGGCCATGCTCCTCACCGTCCGCGCCGATGACGTCACCACGCCGAGCAATGCGACGTGGGGTGGTGTCTACGCCCTCGCGACGTACGCGACGAGCGGCGTGCCGTACACCGGCGCGCTCAACCACGGGTACTACCTCGGCATCCGCCGCACTCCGTACTCGACCGACATGGTCAATTACAACGCGCTCACCTTCAAGCACATCTCGGATGCGGAGGCACTGCCGTCGGGACCGCCGATCGTCGTCAGCCCCCCCAACTCCGAAGTGCACAACTCCGGTGAAATCTGGACGACGATGCTGTGGGAGTGCTACGCGTCGCTGCTGCGCGACACGCAGGGCGCCACGCCGCGTCTGACGTTCCAGGAAGCACAGGACCGCATGAAGCAGTACCTCGTGATGTCGCTGGCGATGACGCCGTCCTCGCCGACGTTCCTCGAGGCGCGTGACGCCGTGCTCGCAGCCGCCTACGCCACCGATCTCACCGATTACCTGCTCTTCTGGCAGGCGTTCGCCAAGCGCGGCGCCGGCATGGGCGCGATCGCGCCGGATCGCTTCTCGACCAACCACGTCGGCGTGGTCGAAAGCTACGATGCGATTCCCGACCTCACCATCCTCACTCCGACGCTCGACGACAGCGTGGCCTCGTGCGACAACGACGGCGTCCTCGACAGCGGCGACACCGGCAAGCTGACGATCCAGATCAAGAACACCGGTACGTCGCCTCTGACCGCGACGGTGGCCACGATCACCAGCAGCACTCCGGGCGTCACGTTCCCGAACGGCAACGTCATCAACCTGCCGGCTTCGGATCCGTTCGAGACGGTCTCCGGCTCGCTGAATGTTTCGCTCGCCTCCGGCCTCGCCGGCGCGCAGCAGCTCGACTTCCACATCGAGGTCTACGACCCGACCGTCGGCAGCAACCGCACGCTCGACTGGGCGCGCCGCGGAAACACCAACGCCATCCTGGCGTCGACGGCGACTGAAACGGTCGAGCACACCGTTCTGCCGTGGACGATCTCGTTCAACCCGCTCTTCAGCAACCCGAATCCGTTCACGCGGACGGAAGTGACGGCGATGAACCACGTGTGGCACGTGGATGACGCCGGCTCGACCACCGATCAGTACCTCACCTCGCCGGTCTTCACCGTCGACGGCAGCGGCTCGATGAACGTTCAGTTCGACCACTCCTGGTCGTTCGAATGGGACGCGGGCGCGAACTACGACGGCGCGGTCCTCGAGATGTCGGTCAACGGCGGCGCCTTCACCGACATCGGCGGCCCCGCGTACAACGGCACCATCACCAACTACAGCGCGCAGGACACGAACGTGCTCAAGGGTCGTCCGGGCTGGGTCCGCGACTCCGGTACGGTCCACGCCTCGCTCACGCAGGCGATCGCACCGGGCAGCACCGTCCAGGTCCGCTTCCGCTTCGCTTCGGACAGCGCCGCCGGCGCTCCGGGATGGAACATCGACAACATCGCCTTCACCGGCGTCGTCGAGACTCCGTTCGCAACCGTCGTCGCCGACCCCGGTTGCGCGGTCGCAACGACCACCTCGCTCACGCCGAGCGCGAACCCCTCGCCGTACGGCGCCATGCTCACGCTTACCGCAACGGTGACGTCGGCCGGCGGCACGCCGACCGGGAACGTGACGTTCTACGACAACGGCAACCCGCTCGGTACCGTTGCCCTGGTGTCGGGCTCCGCGCAGCTCAACACCTCCACCCTCCCGATCGGCATCCACACGCTCACCGCTTCGTACGCGGGTACGTCGGGCTATCTGCCGTCGAACTCTCCGTCGGTCTCCGAGACCATCAACAAGGCTGCCTCGTCGCTCGCGCTGAACAGCTCGGCGAACCCGGCGGCCATCGGCGCCTCGGTCACCTTCACCGCCACCGTCTCGGGTTCGGTCGGTACGCCGTCCGGTTCGGTTGCGTTCACTGACGGCATCACGCCGCTCGCGACCGTCGCCCTCTCCGGCGGCGTCGCCACGTACACCACGACCGCCCTCACCGGTGGCTCGCACACGATCCACGCGACGTACGCCGGAAACGCCACGTACGCCTCGTCGACCAACTCCCTCGTGCAGGTCATCACGACCGGCTCCACGATCAGCTTCGATCCCTCGCTGTACTGGAAGCTCGAGAACGGCGGAAACGTGACGCTCACCGTCACGCGCACCGGCGGCAACATCAGCGGCGTCGCGACGGTGAACTACGCCACCGCCAACGGCACCGCGGTCGCCGGGGACCGCTACACGACGAGCTCCGGCACGGTGACGTTCAACGCGAACGAAACCTCGAAGACGATCAACATCGCGCTCCTCAACAACGGCACCATCGAGGGCAAGCAGACATTCCAGGTTCTGCTCTCGAACGCCAACGCCGCCGTCCTCGGCCAGGCTTCGGCCACGGTCGAAGTGATGGATGACGACACCGCCACCACCGACTTCAGCTTCCCGCTCGACGGAAAGAACGATCTCGTGTGGCGCAACGAGACCACCGGTGACACCAAGGTCTGGACGATGGACAACACCACGTACCTCGCCGAGACCAACCTCCTGCAGTTCGGTGGCAACTGGCGTCTCCTCGGCGCGGCGGACTTCAACGGCGACGGTAGCGCGGACCTGCTCTACCAGAACGTCTCCGACCTCTCCAACATCATCTGGTACATGAACGGCACCGGCATGCTGTCCACCGCCTCGGTCGTCGCCAGCCCCGATCTGAACTTCAAGCTCGTGGCCATCGGTGATCTCAACGGCGACGGCTACCCCGATCTCATCTGGCGCCACGCCACGACCTTCGTGACCGGCATCTGGCTCATGAAGGACAACGTCCGCCTCTCCGCTCACCAGCTGCTGCCCGCGGTCAATGACGCGAACTGGAAGATCAAGGGCATCGGCGACTTCAATGCCGACGGCCAAGCCGACATCCTGTGGCGCAACACCAGCACGTTCTCGGCAGCAGCCTGGATCATGAATCCGGGTGGCCTGACGCAGAACACCTACTCGATGATCTCGCCGTCCGCCGGAACTCCGTGGGACATCGTCGGCGTCGGGGACTTCGACAACGATGGCGATCCCGATCTGCTGTGGCAGCAGGGCACGTCCCCGCGCACGATCGCGTTCTGGCTCATGACTCAGACCACGCGCGACTCGTACGTCATTCCGCCGCAGACGATCAACAACGCCAGCTGGAGCATCGTCGCACCGCGATAAACACGACCCTCATCGCAGGAACGTCGAAGGGCGGGGGCAACCCCGCCCTTCTTCTTTCTGGTCGAAATGCGCGAGGCTCGCGCTTCGCGGTTGCCGTCTTAACGACGCGCTGAAACCAGTCGCGAGCCGACCAGAAACGTGGTCAGCGAACCGACCACCGCGTACCACGGCCACGCCACGCTCGTCGCGAATGCGACCACGCCGACGGCCAGCAATCCGGCCAGCATGCCGGCCATCGCCGAGACCGTCCGCGCACGCTTCGTAGCGCCGAGGAGGAAGACGCCGAGGATCGGGCCGTTGATGAGCGAGGCCACGGAGAGGGCGATGTTGAGCGCGGAACGTGCGCTGTGCTGCATCGCCACACCGACCGCGATCTGGGCGATGCCGGCCAGCACGGTCACGATGCGCGACAGCCGCATCGCATGCGCGTCGTCGCGCGGCGCGAGGAGATCGGCCACCACCGTCGCGGCGATGGAGTTCAGTGACGACGACATCGCCGCCGCGAGAATCGCCGCAACGACGAGACCGGACAAGCCCACCGGCAGATGGTTGGCGATGAAATGCGGAAAGATCTGATCGGCCGCCGTCACCGGCGCCTTCGCGCCGTAAAACGCGAACAGCAGCACGCCGATGAAGAGGAACGCCGCGAACTGCGCGAGCACGACGATGCCCGACACGATGACCGCCTTCGACGCGCTGCGCGGACGATCGGTGCAGAGATAGCGCTGCACCATGTACTGGTCGGTGCCGTGCGTGGAAAGGGTGAGAAACGTGCCGCCGATGAGCCCCGACCAGAACGTGAAGGTCTTCGTCAGATCGAAGGAGAAATCAAAAAGGCGGAACTTCTGTGCCGCTGCTCCGACGGCGAGGGCATGTTCGAGGCCGACGTCGTTGATCAGCACGACCGCCGCCGCGATCGCACCGCCGATGTAGATCACGAGCTGCACGACTTCGATCCAGACGATGGCCTCGATGCCGCCGATCAGCGTGAAGACGATCATGATCGCGCCGAGGGCGATGATCGTGGTCGAGACGTCGACGTGCTTCAGCACCGCCACGACGACATACGCGGTGAGCAGCAGGCGCACGCCGTCTGCGATCGTGCGCATGATCACGAAGAGCGACGCGGCCAGTTTCTTCACCGGCGCGCCGAAGCGCGACTGCAGCAGCTCGTAAACCGTGACCAGCTCGCCGCGGAAGTACCACGGCATGAAGATCGTGCCGATGATCACGCGCGCCACGACATAGCCGAGCACGACCTGCAGGAACCGGAAATCCCCGCCCGCCGCCCAGGCCATGCCGGGAACGGAGATGAACGTGATGGTCGACGTCTCCGTGGCCACGATCGACGCCGCGATCGCCCACCACGGCACATCGTGTCCCGCCAGGAAGTACTGGCGCGTCGTCTTCTGGCGCCGGCTGAAGTAGAGGCCGGTCGCGAGGACGAAGGCGAGATACAGAATCACAATCGCGAGATCGATGCGCCTTTATAAACTGCGCGCATGCACAACACCATCCTCTGGCTGCACGGCTTCCCGCTCTCGGCTGACGTCTTCGCGCCGCAGCGCTCGATCGACGCCACGCACGTGATGCCGAATCTTCCCGGCTTCGGCGGCACGCCTGCCCGCGCCGGAATGACGATGGACGATTACGCGCGCTACGCGCTGGAGCAGCTCGATCAGGTGACGAACGACCCGGTCACGCTGGCCGGCGTTTCGATGGGCGGCTACATCGTCTTCGCCATCGCGCGGCTCGCCCCGGAACGGATCGCGCGCCTGCTGCTCATCGACACGCGCGAGACCGCCGACGATGAGAAAGGACGGCGCGGCCGGTTCGAAATGATCGACACCATTCGCGCGCACGGCATGCAGCCGGTCGTCGACGCGATGCTGCCGAAGATGCTGACCTCCGGCGCGACGCAGGAACAGAAAGACGCCGTTCGCGACATCCTCCTCTCCGCTTCTCCCGA
This sequence comes from Thermoanaerobaculia bacterium, assembly GCA_036261885.1. Classification (GTDB taxonomy): domain Bacteria; phylum Acidobacteriota; class Thermoanaerobaculia; order Gp7-AA8; family Gp7-AA8; genus QHVT01. The sequence continues at coordinate 74,539 of DATAJY010000001.1, forward strand.
AGGCGCGATCGCCGCCCTCGGCGCGATGGCCAACCGTCCTGATTCATCCGCGCTGCTGCCGGCGCTGCACGTCCCCGCGCTCGTCGTCGTCGGCGAAAACGATCCCATCACGCCACCCGACGACTCGGAGCGGATGAGTCGCGCCTTACCGCAGGCCCGTCTCCTCCGGCTCGCCCCCGCCGCGCACCTGTCCCACTACGAACAGGCGGCGGCGTTCAATTCCGCGGTCGAGGCGTGGCTCACTGAAAGTAGCCGGTGACGTCGATGATGAAGTGAATGCCCGAACCGTTGTTGTAGACCTTGACCGTGCCGTCCGGCGCAAGCGCAACGATGCCGGCGGTCGCGCGAGTCTTGTTCGCGCGATAGCTCAACATGCTCGTGCCGGGCCACACACCGTTGCCCGGATACAGCGAGAGAAACCCGGTGGCCGTCGGTGCGACGGCGACGAGATTCACCGCCGCCGCTTTTGCACCGACCGGCACACCGCAGCGTCCGCCGACATCGACGGTGCGCGTCGCGAGATGCGGCAGCAGCCCGCCGCTGCTTCGTGAATCAACGATGCGGCACGGCGTGACCATGTACAGAAGCGTCGCGTTCTCCGCACGCTCGACGATCGGAATCACGCGCTCGACTTCGCGCGAGCAGCCATCCTTCACTGCCGTCGCCACGAGCGTCACGCTGCCGCTGCTGCCGCTGTGGAAAGTCACGGTGCGCGTGTTCGCACCGGAAACGATCGAGCCATTCGTGATGGCCCAGGCATACGACGTCGCATCACTCGGATCGTCCACCGTCGCGGTGTAGGTCGCGTTCGCGAACACCTCGCCCGGGGCCGATATCGCGGCTCCGTAAATCGTGACCGTGAGCGGATTCGAACTGACCGGTGCGCCGCACGACGGCGTCACGACGACGGAGAGATACTTCGCGCCGTAGCCTTCGAAATCGCTCGCCACGATTGCGTACGTCTGCGCCGTGGCACCGTCGATGGGATGCAGCGCGCCGCCTGGCGTTTCGCTCCAGTTCCACTGGTATGCGAGCGTGCCGCCGCCGCTCACGGCAACCGACGCCACCCCTCCGCCGTTGGGCGGGCAAACGGTCGTCTCGTATCCGTCGTTCACCGTGGCGACCGCGGATGCGATCGCATCGCACGTCGCAGTCGCGCGCACGTCGACGAGCGAGTAGCGCACGCCGGCGGGGCCTTCCGCGCGCAGCAGGAACGTGAAGAGCTCAGGGACGTCTGGCACGAACGTCGGATTGCGCACGTTCGTCGCGGAAAGTTGCGCCGCGGAATGCGACGGACGGCGCACGATCCGCCACGACCACGACGTTGCGGTGGCGATGTCGGTGTCGAGTTGCACCGCGGCGCCGACCGCCGGAGATGATGGTGTGGCGACCGCAACATCGGCGATACCGGCCGGCCTGGCGATGCTCAGCGTCCAGGCGGTGGGATCGCAGACGTAGACGTCGTCATCGGCATCGACGCCGATCCCGCTGCTCGTGAAGCTGGCGAACCGCGCGTTCGCGCCGGTGCCCTCCACGCTCGCGCGATCGGGTCCTCCCGCCACGGTGCTGACCACGGCCGCGGGGCTCATCGTGCGCAGTTTGTTCGAATCCGCGAAAACGGCGGTGCCGTCGCTTTGCAGCGCGATTCCGGAGCCGAAGGAAATCCGCGCGGCGTTGCCGGTACCGTCGACCGGATCGGTGCCGACGTACGACGGATCGCCCGCAAGCGTCGTCACCACCGTTTCCGGGAGCGTGACGCGGCGAATAGTTTTTGTGTCGACGACCAGGAGGTCTCCGTTCGAATCGACAGCCAGCCCGCGCGGTCCCGCAAAGCGCGCGGCCGTACCGGTGTCATCCACCGAGCCGAACGCACCGGCGGTTCCGGCGAGCGTCGTCACCTCGAGATCGGCCGAGAGGCGGCGGATCGTGAAGTTGCCGGTATCGGCGATGTACAACGTTCCGTCGCCGGTCATCGCCAGGCCGGAGGGCGTCGCAAACCGCGCGTCGGTTCCATCACCGTCGCTGCTGCCGGTGGAGGCCTGCTGTCCGGCAAGCGTCGTCACATCGCCGTTCGGTGCAATCCTGCGCACGGCATTCAAATCGAGCACGTACAACGCATCATCGAGTCCGACGACGATGGCCCGCACGAAATTGAATCGCGCGTTCGCACCATTGCCATCGACGGAGCCTGCTTCTTCCGCGTTTCCGGCGATCGTCGATACGACACCCGCGGTCGTGATTTTCCGAATGATGCGGTTGTCGGCCACGAACGCATTGCCGTCGGCGTCGAACGCGATCGCCTGGCCGGCCATGAGGCGCGCGCCGGCGCGTTCGCCGTCGACGACGGCAAACGGCTGAGATCCGGCGACGGTCGTGACCTCGGCGCTCGGCGTGACCCTGCGGATGGCGCCGAGGGAATCGGCCACATAGAGATTGCCGTCCGCTCCCATCGTCATCTGCTTCGGCACGCCGAAAGCGGCGTTCGCACCGACGCCGTCACGGCGCAGCACCAGGCCCGAGCCGACGAACGGCAGGATGACGCCGTTCACCAGCTTCACGATCGTCGGCAGAATCTGTTTCGACGCGTAGAGCGTGCCGTCGTTCGACGCCGCGATGCCGTACAAGTGGAGAATCGGCGCCGTCAATGTCGTGACCACGCGGCTGCTGATCGTGATCCTGCGAATCACACCGCCGGACGCTCCGCCGTCGACGACGAAGAGATCGCCGTGAGCATCGAGTGCGATCGACGTCAGCCCCTGAAAGCGCGCGCCTGCCCCGGTGCCGTCGCCGGTTCCGGGCTGATCCTGCAATCCGGCGAGAACCTGGCGCGAGCCGCCCGGAGAGATCCTCGAAACGGTGTGATCGCCGGCAGCGACATAAACATTACCGACGCTGTCCACCGTGAGCGCGCGCGGCGACGTCATCGTGACCAGTGAACTGACCACGCCGGTCGTCGACACGCGCCAGATGCGACCACCATCCGCATCCGCAACGTAGACCACGCCGTGCAGATCGACGGCGACACCGGACACTCGCGCAAACGACACGAGCGAGCCGCCGTACAGAAACTGCGGCCCCACCACCGTCGTCACCTCGCCGCTGACCGCAATCTTGCGCACGACCTGCTTGTCATTGTCGGCAACGTAGAGATTGCCCATCGCGTCCCGCGCGACGGCCTCGGGCTGATACAGCTGCGCGTTCGTCGCCGCGCCGTCGTAGTCCCCCGGCCCGATCGGCCCGATGTACTTCTCGATCGTGTAGTCGTCGGCGAGGATCGAAACGGTCAGCAACAGCGAAAGCAGAATCGTAATGCGGCGCATGCAGCGCTCATTGAATCATTGAACGTTGCCGTTGACACGTGTTACCGCCACCGGTAATGGCCGGTGATCTCGTAGTCGAACAGGACGTCTTCCTGTTGCGCGCCGCTGCCGATGTTGTGGAGGACGAGCGGGCGTTTCGTCAGGGTAGTGCGTTCGTCGCTGACGATGCCGATGTGCGGAACGCCGGAGGAGAGGCGCCAGGTGACGATGTCGCCGGGCTTGTAATCGGCGGCGCGATTGGTCACCGGCAACTTGCCGCCGCGGCGCGTGAAGAACGTGGCCAGGTTCGGGACGCGCCGATGATCGATGTTTGCGTCGGGTCGGCGCAGGCCCCAGTTCTTCGGGTACTTCGCGAAGTTGCGCTTCATGTCCTCGTGCACCAGCACCTGCAGGTCGATTCCGGCATGGCGGAAGGCGCGGATCACGACGTCGGTGCAGACGCCGGTATGCAGCGGCACGTCCCCGTTCGGATAGGCGATGCGGCGATACGAGGAGTCGTAGCCGCGCGTCACGCCGATCTGCTTTTTCGCGCCGGCGAGAATGCGCGGGACGAGCGGGTCCGCGCTCGCCACCAGTGCGAGCGCGGACAGGAAGAGGATTCGTGTGAGTCGCGTCATGACGACCGCGGTCAGTGCACGGTCGCTTCTTCCGCGTCTTCTTCGTGCTGGCGCGAGAACAGCGACCCGACCTTCGTCTTCAGGTTGTCCGCGACGACATAGAACGCCGGCACGACCAGCAGCGACAGCGTGGTCGAGATGATCAGACCGCCGATGATCGCCACCGCCATCGGACCGCGCGTTTCGGCGCCGGGCCCGAGCGCGAGCGCGGGAGGAACGGCCGCCATCATCGTGGCCATGGTGGTCATGAGAATCGGGCGCAGACGCACCGGGCCTGCTTTCAACATCGCCTCGAGCGCGGAGAGACCGCGTTCGCGTTGTCCCTGCACGGCGTAGTCGACGAGGATGATCGAATTCTTCTTGGCGATGCCCATGAGCAGCAGGAGGCCGATCATCGAGAAGATGTTCAGCGTCTTGCCGGTGATCAGCAGCGCGAACGCGGCTCCGGCCACGGAGAGCGGCAGAATCGACAGCACCGTCACCGGGTGCATGAACGAGTTGAACTGCGAGGCCAGCACCATGTACGCGACGATGATGCCGAGGACGAGCGCGAACATCAGCTGGCCCATCGATTCGCGGAAGGCCACCGACGATCCGCCGAGCACGGCGCGATATCCCGGCGGCAGCGTCTTGCTGATCTCTTCGACGTACGCGAGCGCCTCGCTCTGCGACTTGCCCGGCGCGACGTTGCCGTAGATCGAGATGGCGCGCTCGCGATCGCGGCGCGTCACCGACTGCAGCGCCGGCCGTTCTTCTTCTTTCACCAGCGACGACAGCGGCACGAGCTCGCCCGACGAGGTGCGCACGCGCAGGCGTGCGAGATCCTCGGGGCGCGTGCGCTGATTCGCGAGCAGCCGCGTGCGGATGTCGATGCGGCGGCCGTTCGTGGAGTACTTGCCGGTGCGCACGCCACCGACGAGCGCGTTGATGGTCGTGGCCAGATCCTCGACCGGCACGCCGAGGTCGGCGGCGCGATCGCGATCCGGAACGATGCGCAGTTCCGGCATGCCGACCTGGTAGTCGGTATCGACGTCCGTGGCGAAGCCGCTGGCGGCGAGCTTCTCGCGCAACTCGGTCGAGAGCTCGATCAGCTTCTCCCACTCCGGACCGCGCACCGAGAACTCGATCGGGAAACCGCGATTGGCGGTGAAGCCCTGCTGCGAGAGATCCTGCACGACGGCGCGCACGCCGGGATACGAGTTCAGCTCTTTACGAATGCGTGCGGAGAACTCCTGCTGGCCGACGCGCTGATCGGGCGGCGTCATGGTGACGAAAAGGATGCCGCTGTTCACGCCGCCGCCGAAGCCGCCCACGCTGCCGAACACGCGCACCACTTCCGGCTGCTGCTGGAGATATGTTTCCGCGCGGCGGAAGACGCGATCCGTTTCCTCGAGGTTCGAGCCGACCGCGGTCTGCAGTCGCACCATCAGACGGCTCTGGTCCTGTGACGGCACGAACTCGCTCGGCAGTTTCTTGAAGACGAAGATCGAGGCCACGAAGAATGCGACCGCGATCACGAGCACCGTGACCGGCGCGCGCAGGCCGGTCGCGAGAATGCGGCCGTAGACGCTGGCCAGCTTGTCGAAGGCGACGTCGACGAAGTGTCCGAGCTTCGACTGACGATGCCCGCCGGTCTGCAGCATCTGCGCGGAGCGGGCCGGTGCGAGCGTGACCGCTTCGACGTACGAGAGCAGCACGGCCACGCAGAGCGTCACACCGAACTGGAGGAAGAACTTTCCGATGATCCCCTTCATGAAGACGACCGGAAGGAAGATCGCGCAGACAGCCAGCGTCGCGGCGAGCGCGGCGAAGCTGATCTCGGCCGTTCCTTCGCGCGCCGCACTGACCCGGTCTTTCCCCATCTCGCCGTGACGGAAGATGTTTTCGAGCACCATGATCGCGTCGTCGACGACGATGCCGACGGCGAGCGCGAGTCCCAGGAGCGTGAAGGTGTTCAGCGTGAAGCCGAAGAAGTAGATGCAGGCCACCGTGCCGAGGAGCGACATCGGAATGGCCATGATGACGTTGAGCGTGGCGCCGAACGAGCCGAGGAACAGCCAGCAGATGAAGGCCGTCAGGATGACCGACAGCAGCAGCTCGAACTGAATCTCGTGCACCGACTCTTCGATGAACTGCGTGGAGTCGAAGTTGATGCCGAGCTCCATGCCCGGCGGCAGCGTCTTCTGAATCTCGGCGATGGCGTCTTTCACGCCGCGGGCAACCGCCACGGCATTCGAGCCGCGCTGCTTGCGAATGCCCATTCCCTGCGCCGGCTCGCCGTTGACGCGCGAGACGCGGCGGATGTCCTCGAAGCCGTCTTCGACGATGGCCACGTCGCTGAGATACACCGGCGTGCCGTCCATGTCCTTGACCACGAGGTTGCGGAACTCGTCGAGGTTGAACGCCTCGCCGAGCACGCGCACATTGACTTCGCGGCCCGAGGTTTCGAGGCGGCCGGCCGGGAGCTCGACGTGCTGCCGCGAGATCGCGGCCAGCACTTCGCTCGCGGTGACGCGACGCTCGTCGAGCTTGTCCGAATCCATCCAGATGCGGACGTTGCGCTCGACCGACTGCGCCTGAATCTCGCCGACGCCCGGAACGGTCTGCAGCTTTTCCTTGATGCGATAGCGCGCGTAGTCCGCGAGCATCTGCGGCGAATACGGTCCCGACAGGCCGATCCAGAGAATCGGTTGATCCTCGGGGTTGGTCTTGGAGACGACCGGCGGCTCGATGTCGCGCGGCAGACGGCGCTGCACCTGCGCGACACGCGTCTGCACGTCCTGGAGCGCGAGGTCGACGTTGCGCGAGAGATCGAGCTCCACGGTGACGTTGCCGGAGCCCTGCCGCGACGTCGAGATGATGTTGCGCACCCCTTCGACCTGCATCAGCGCTTCTTCGATCGGCTCGACGACGTCGTGCTCCATGATCTCCGGCGCCGCCCCTTCCCACGTCGCGCTGACGCTGATGGTCGGGAAGTCGACGTCCGGAAACTGCGAGATGCCGATGCGCGTGGCCGCAACGCCACCGAATACGACGGTGGCAAGCATGAGCATCCACGCGAAGACGGGATTCTTGATGCAGGCTTCAGTGATTTTCATTTGGGTAGTCGGTTGTCGGTAGTCGGTTGTCGGGGGATCCGCCGCCCAGCCACGTCAATGAATTACTGCCGTTCGGAAACGCTGCCGGTCCATCGCGATCGATCGCCGGTGCTCCCGACAACCGACTCCCGACTCCCGACAACCACTCACTTCGTCACTTTCACTTTCGCGCCGTCGCGCAGCGCTTCGGCGCCGCGGATGACGAGCGTCTCTCCGGCCGCGAGGCCGTTGCGCACTTCGACCTGGCCGTCCGCGGTGCGCATTCCCAATGTAAGGATCCGTTGTTCCGCCTGCCCATCTTTCACGATGAACGCAAGGAAACCTTTTTCACTCGGACGGATGGCCGTCTGCGGGACGACCGGAGCATTGCGGGTCGAGCCGACCGGCACGGTGACGCGCGCGAACGCGCCGGGGCGCAGTTCGGGGCGATTGGAATTGAGCACGTTCGCGGTCACGTCGACCATGCGCGAGGCCTGGCTCGCGGCGGCGGCGACGTGGGTGATGCGCGCCTCGTGCACCGTCGCGTCCTCGGCGATGTTGAAGCGGACGGTCATGCCGGTGCGCAGCGGCAGGGCATCGGTCTCCGGAACCTGAAAACGGAGCAGCAGCGGATCGCGGCGCACGAGCGTCGCCAGCACGGTGCCGACCGGCACGTACTGTCCCGTCTCGACGGTGCGGGTCTGGATGATGCCGCTCACCGGCGCACGCACGAAGGCGTCGCGCAGATTGAGCTTCGCCGTGGCCACGGCCGATTGCGCCTGTGCCACTTCGGCCGCGGTGCTCTGCACTTTCGTGCGCCACGTTTCGATCTCTTCTCCGCGGATCAGTCCCGGATTCTTCGCGCTCGCGGCCTGGCGGCGCGCGAAGCCCGCCTCCGCTTCCGCTTTCGCGGCCAGCGCTTTCTCGAGCGTCGCATCCGCCGCTTCGACGGCGAGGCGATAGCGCTCCGGCTCGATCTCCGCCAGCGCCTGCCCTTTCTGGACCAGCTGTCCTTCGGTGAGCAGTACGCGCTCGATCGCGCCGGCCACGCGCGCCGTCACGGCCACGCGCTCGAACGCGTCGAGCGACCCGACCGCGGTGACGGTGTATTCGACGCGGCGCGATTCGACCGGCTGCACTTCGACCGGAAACTCCATGCTCTTGCGAGCGGCGCCCGGACCACCCGCGCCGCCATTCGCCTGCGCCTCGTCCTTCGAACACCCCGCCGCGACGAGCGCCAGCGCGGATGCGAGTACCAGCAGTTTGATCTTCATCGTTGTTGTTCCATCCCCAGGGGCGCAACGCCCTCCGCTTCGCGCAACGACAGATACGCGAGCGCCATGCGGTATCTCGCCGTCACTTCCGCCACCTCGGCCTCGAACAGACGCTGCGTCGCATCCGCGAGCTCGAGCGCACTGGCCAGCCCTTCGCGATACAACACGGTCGTCTCTTCGGCGTTCCTGCGCGCCGCGCGCAACGCCGCACCCGCCTCGCGCAGCGCCGCCTGTTCAGTCGTCAGCTGCACGGCCGCGCTGCGCAATTGCCGGTCGACATCGCGCAGCAGCAGGTCGAGCTCGAGCTGCGCACCGCGCACCTGTGCCGTGCGCTCGGCCCGATCGGCGGCGCGCTGACCGGCGTCGAACACCGGCCAGTTCAGGCCGACGCCGACGAAGCCATCGTTCTCACGCGAGGTCAGCGGTCCATCATTGATATTGCGCGTCTGCGCCGTCGCGGTGACGGACGGCAGGAATCGCGCGCGCGTTTCATCGGTGAAGGCGCGCAGCGCTTCCACCTCCGCGCGCGTGGCCGCGACGTCACTGCGCCGCGACTGGGCGGCGGTGATGGTCGCCTCGTTCGTGGCCGGTGCATCGTCGGCCGCATCGAGCAGCGACGCCGGCGGTGCGAGCGCGCCGTTCACGTCTGCGTTGAGCAGCGTTTCGAGCTCGACGCGCGAGGCCTGCACGTCGCCCTGCGCCTGCGCCACGCCACGCACCGCGGTCGCGAGCTCGAGCTCCGCGCGCGTGACGTCGTTCGACGACACGAGCCCCGCTTCGAAGCGCGCGCGAACGTCGTCGAGGTTTGTCTGCGCGAAGTCGCGGCGCTGCTCGGCGGCGCGGAGGACCTGCTCGCTGCTGAGGGTCGAGAGGAAGATCGCCGCCGCGTCGTAGCCGAGGAGGCGGGTCGCTTCGTCGGCGTTGAGGCGGGCGGCATCACGCGCGAAACGCGCCTGGCGATAGAGCGGAAATACGCGCGGCTCGAAGAGCGGCTGCGTGACGAGAGCGCCGGCGGAGAGCGTCCGGTCGGTCGGATCGGAGTAGTCGTTCCGCCACGTTCCGTTGATGTCGACGCGCGGAAAGAACGCCGTGCGCGCGCGGCGAACGCGTGCTTCCGCCGCCTCGACGGTCGTCTCCGCGATGGCCGCGCGTTCGTTGCGGGTCATTGCGAGCTCGACCGCGCGTTCAATCGTCAACGGCTCCGCGACAGTGAGTGGAGCATCCTGCGCGGAAACGATTGGACAGACGACGAGCAACAGGAAAACGAGGGGGTGCTTCACGGCGCGCATTAGAACACGCGTGTTCGGTTTCCTATGTCAAACGATGTCAACGGACAGTAGCGTTTACGTTGACAGATGTTTTCACCGACGGATCGCCCGTGGTGATCTGCAGAGACTCGCTCAACACGCCCGCTTTCGCCTTCGCGCCGTCGATCGTCACGGTCAGCGTCCCCTCCTTCTTCGCGCCGATCGAAGGAGGATGCTGATAGTAGAGACAGCGGCACGCCGAGCGGGAAACCTTGATCGCCGCCGCGGAGTCGCTGTCGTTGCGAAGGACGAACTTGCGCACCGCGCGCGTGCCCTTGCGCACGACGCCGAAGTCCTGCGACTGCGGTGTGGGCACGAGACCACCTGAGACGGCCGCCGGCGTCGTTGCTGCCGGCTCGATCGTGCCGCTCTCGGTTTCGGTCGTCTCGGTCGTAACCGGCGCGGTGACCGTTTCGTCGGCCACGGGAGCGACCTCGTCGCTGCGATCGCTCGCCTTCCAGATCAGCCACCCGATGAGCGCGAGCCCGACGATCGCCACGAGCACGATCAGCACGACACGCGACGCCGGCGCACCCGGCTTCCGATCGCCGATGACCGAGTAGTCGTGCCGCGGCCCCTCGACGAGCGGCCGCATGCCTGGTTCGGTCGGCGGCGGCGAAGAGGACGGCCGCCCTTCGAGCTCATCGAGCTTCGCCAGCGAGACGTCGATGTCGCCGACGAGCCGCGAGTACTGCTGCGCGAGCTGCTCACTCGGCGCATCCCCGATCAGCTCCTGCAGCGCCTGCCGATGCCGCCGGTACTGCTCGCGCATGACCTCGATCTCCCGCGCCCGCTCACTGCGACTGACATTGATCGTCCCGAAATCGTCGGACATTGCGCCAATGATCATTGCAAAAAGCGAGCGCTGCGTAAAACGGCGGTGGGGGTTGTGTCATCCCGAGCGGAGCGCGCCTCGTGCTTTCGCAGGGGATCGGTCGATGACACCCGCGACGACGCCGCCCTTCGTGTCATCCCGAGCGGAGCGGGCAGCGCGAAGTCGAGGGACCCCCGCCTACGGAGCGCGCCTCGTGCTTTCGCAGGGGGTCCCTCCACTCGCTTCGCTCGGTCGGGATGACACCCGCGACGACGCCGGCCCTTTCGTGTCATCCCGAGCGGAGCGCGCAGCGCGAAGTCGAGGGATCCCCCGCCTACGGAGCGCGCCTCGTGCTTTCGGAGGGGATCCCCTTCCCTAAATCGGCAACCAGTACGAGAACTTCACCAGAAACACATCCTGGCTTGGGGCATCGGGGAGGGCGGCGAAGTCGCGGCGGGGGCGGAAGTCGCCGACGGGGGCGACGTCGCTTCGGTTTTCGTTCCAGACGATGTACATCGCCGATCCCGGTTTGAACTCGTAGCGGATGACGGCGCTGCCGCGCACGCTGCGGAAGTTGAAGTTCGGGTTGTCGAACGTCAGGGCGTTTCCGCTGTATGAATTCGATTCCGGTTGCAGCGCCGCATCGATCGGGGTGAACTCGTCGTCGCGCGCGCGGGTCAGGTACTTGAAGCCGGTGTAGTCGCCGCTGGCGATGAACGGCTGCAGGAAGAGCTGCATCGAGAGGCGCGCGTTCATCGTCCACTCGGTGCGGATGCCGACGTCGAGCGTCCGCTGGTCGAGCGTCGCGAAGAGATACTTCTTCCCGTACGTCGGCGTGTATGACGCATCGCTGAACGTGCTGACGTACTGCGCCACTTCGTGCGTGTGCCGGTACGTCGGTGAGACCGATACGCGAATGGCCGGCGTCGGGCGATACGTGAGCGAGGTCCAGAAGTATTCGGACGTGCCGCCGAAATCGTCTTCCACCCACTCCCCTTCGGTCTGGAAGTACCACTTCTTTCTGCTGTCGTTGCCGAATCCGCCGCCGACGTAGTAGTCGCCGCGATAGATCATGGCCGGTCCGCCGCGGGTGATGCGGTCATCGAGATACGCGTTCTTGCCGCCGCCCCACGCCCACGCCGACCAGTAGTTCTTGAAGAGCGCGTAGACGTTGCCGGCCACGCCGTTCGCGGTGTTGTCGTGATCGAAATTCCAGTTCTGATACTTCGCCGCCCACCAGTTGATCTCGCGCGTGTACCTGGTCGGATCGGTGTTGACGTAGCGCAGCACGGCATGCGTGGAGATCGCATCGGTGCGCGGCAGATAGCCGACGTCGTTGAGCTCGAAGCCGGGCGAGAGCATCTGAATCTGCAGGTTCGGGCGCCAGCGGCCTTTCTCCTTCGCCAGCATCACGCGGTTCATCCAGCCGGTGAGCGAGGTGCGCGTCGGGTCGTATTCGACGTGGCTCGCATCGGGACGATCGAAGTACCGCGCGCCGCTGCGCTGCGTGGCCGCGATCGCGCTCTCCGACCCCTGCACCATCGTGCCGCCGGCCAGCCATTCGAGAATCCAGGTCTTGTCCTTGAACATCGAGTAGCCGTCGACACCGGCGAAGTAGGCGTTCGACCGTAACGAGTCTTCGAGGGAGGCATCGAGACGGCGATTCGTCGACGTGAACATGAAGCCGGCCTTCGAGTCTTTGCCGTACTCTTTCGCCGCGCGCGCGACGAGGTAGTTCGTCATCGGCTCCACCGTCTGTTTGCCGACCTCGGGACCGGTGCGATACCACGCCTCTTCTTCATCGGTCAGCGCGTCGAGCACGCCGATCGTCCAGCCGTTGCCGACCTTGCCGGTGACTTTGGCCGCGCCGAGGATCGTCGTCTCGCCGGGGGCATCCATCCAGTCGGCGTCGATCGAACCTTGTGGAGAACGGCCGATGCGGCGTGAATAGAAGAACGTCGGGAACGACATGTTGAAGCCCCAGCGGCTGTTGGCCGGGCCGCTGCCGAACTTGAAGACGCTCGCCCCTTCGGTGAAGAACGGACGCTTCTCGGGAAAGAACGTCTCGAACTGGCTGAGATTGAGCACCGCCGGATCGACTTCGACCTGACCGAAATCAGGATTGACGGTTCCGGTGAGCGTCAGGCTGGACGTCAATCCGTACTTGACGTCGATGCCCGCGTCCATGCGATGCGCGCTCGACTGGATGAACGGATTGCTCTCGCGGCTGTGAAGATCGGTGCGCGCCACGCCGTACGGCACGATCTCGAACGCGCGCTTCGGTTTGATCCCTTCGATTCCTTCGAGGTCCGCGAAGCGCGAGACGAAGCCCGAGTCCTTCTTCGGCGTGAAGACGAGGCGCGACGATTCGCGCGTGCGCACGTTCCAGCGGCTGACGTTGAGACCCCACGTGTGCACCGGCCGGTCGGTGAAGCGCAGCTGCGAGTACGGCACGCGCAACTCGGCGGTCCAGCCATGCGGTTGAATCTTCGCCGCCGAAGACCAGACCGCATCCCAGGTGATGTCGTCGTAAATGTCGTTGTACAGAATCATGTCCATCTGCACGTTCGACGCGTTGACCACGAACGCCGCGCCGTTGAGACGGTCGTGCTCGGAGTCGATGCTGATGCGGATGTAGTCTCCGTTGTTCAGATCGCTGTCGCGGCGCGCCAGGAGCGGTATGGCCGGCTCGCTGTCTTCCATCGTCGCGCCGAAGTAGATCGCGTCGTCGTCGTACAGCACGCGCACCTTCGTCTGCGCCTTCGCCGGCTGCCCTTCTTCCGGTTCGCGCTGTGTGAACCCCGTCAGCTCCGGCGCGCTCTGCCACGCCGCATCGGAGAGATCGCCGTCGATCGCGGGTGGGGCGGAGGTGCGCACCGCGCGAAACAGCGGCCGCGGTTTTGCCTCCTGTGCCGTGAGTGACGTTGCCGCAACGAACAGCGCGAGCGCCAGCGGGGCAGGCTTCATGACTTCTCCTCAAACGCGTGATTGGGGTACGGTGTGTTCGATGCGTACAGACGACGCCCCACTTCGAAAGTTTGGTCCAAGTACGAAAAGTTTCTGTGACGGGTTCAGCCGCTCATGAAAGTCTTCATCGGCCAGCTCAACACGATCGTCGGGGCGTTGACCGCGAACGCGGATGCGATCCGCCGCGCGTATGCAGAAGGGGTCGCCGCGGGCGCCGACGTCGTGCTCGTTCCCGAGCTCGCGGTGACCGGCTATCCCGCGCGCGATCTGCTCGATCGTCCGTACTTCGTCCACTCCGCACTGCGCGTGCGCGACGAGCTCGTGGCCATGACCGGCGAGACCACGCTCATCTTCGGCTGTCCGATTCCGAGCGGGGACTGGAGTGGCAAGCCGCTGCACAACGCCGCCGTGATCGCGCGCAACGGCAACGTCGTGCTCGAGCAGCACAAGATTCTGCTGCCGACCTACGACGTGTTCGACGAGCTGCGTTACTTCGAGCCGGGCGACTCGGTCTACCTCGTCGAGATCGCCGGACAGAAAGTCGGCGTCTCGATCTGCGAGGACTACTGGTTCGACGATGAGCTGTTCGGCAAAAAGCTCTATCGCCGCAATCCGGTCGATGAGCTGGTGCGCCAGGGAGCGGAGGTGCTGCTCAACATCTCGGCCTCGCCGTTCAACGCCGGCAAGCGCCGCGCGCGGTGGGAGATCTTTTCGCAGATCGCCGCGCGCTACGAGGTGCCGCTCGTCTACGTGAATCAGATCGGCGGCAACGACGAGCTGCTGTTCGACGGTTCCTCCGTGGTGTTCGACAGGACGGGCCAGACGATTTTCTGCGCGCCGGCCTTCGAGGAGCACCTTTCGCTCGTGCGTCTCGAAGGGCTGCCGTGCGAGTCGGTGCTCGCGCTCGATCAGGAGGAAGAGATCGGCCGCGCGCTGATCCTCGGCCTGCGCGACTACATCCGCAAGTGCGGCTTCAACGACGTCGTGATCGGCCTCTCCGGCGGCATCGACTCCGCGCTCACCGCCGCACTCGCGGTCGAAGCGCTCGGCAGGGAACACGTCACCGGCATCGCCATGCCGTCGCAGTTCTCGTCGCAGCATTCCATCGATGACGCACGCCAGCTGGCCGAGAACCTCGGCATCGCCTTTCACGTCGTGCCGATCGCGGACATCTACGCGCCGTACGAGACCGCGCTCGACTCTCTCTTCCCCGAAAAGAAATTCGACATCACCAACGAAAACATCCAGGCCCGCATCCGCGGCAACATCCTCATGGCGTGGTCGAATCGCACCGGCGCGATGGTGGTCTCCACCGGCAACAAATCGGAGCTGGCGGTCGGCTACTGCACGCTCTACGGCGACATGTGCGGCGGGCTCTCGCTCCTCGGCGACGTCTACAAGACGATGGTCTACCGCGTCTCGCAGTGGATCAATCGCGACCGCGAGATCATCCCCCGATCGACGATGACCAAAGCCCCGTCCGCCGAACTGCGGCCGAACCAGAAGGATCAGGACTCACTCCCGCCTTACGACGTGCTCGACGGCATCCTGAAGCTCTACATCGAGGAATGGCTCGAGGTCGACGCCATCATCGAACGCGGGTTCGACCGCGACCTCGTCGTGCGCATCCTGAGACTGGTCGACACGAACGAATTCAAACGGAGACAGGCCGCCCCGACCGTGCGCGTGTCGAGCAAGGCGTTCGGCAGCGGACGCGACATGCCGATCGCGCAGCGCTGGCGCCGCGAGCCCGCGAAGAACATCCAATGATCAAGACATTCGCAGTGCTCTCGCTCGCGCTGTTCCTCGCGTGCGCACCCGAGCACGTATCGGCGTCGCGATGGACAGAGATGTCGCACGACGATCGCGTGCTCTACGTGAACACGCTCCTCGGCGCGGAAAAAGTGAAAGACGCAAAAGGCGGAACGGGCAAGGCGTACACCGAGCCCGCGGAGGAGTACGTGAAAGAAATCGATGCCGCGTATGCACGCGGCGACGCGCGCGATCCCGAACAGATCTTTGCGGAGCTCGGACGATGACGGCACCGGTCGCGCCGCATCCGCCGCTCACCACCTTCTACAAGGACCCCGCGAATCGCGAGGCCTACGTGCGGAAGATCTTCGACGAGACCGCGCCGTGGTACGACTGGGCGACGTGGTTCGTCTCGTTCGGTTCCGGCGACTGGTATCGCCGCGAAGCATTGCGGCGCACCGGTCTGGCGCCGGGGATGAAGCTGCTCGATCTCGCCAGCGGCACCGGCCCGGTCGCACGCGCCGCCGTCGAACTGACGGAGAACCCGCGCGCGATCGTCGGCGTCGATCCGAGCATCGGCATGCTGCGCTCCGGCCGCACGGCGAGCGCGAAAGTGCAGGCACCGGCGGAATCGCTGCCGCTGCGCAGCGCCTCGGTCGATCGCATCAGCGTCGGCTTCGCCATGCGCCACTTCGCCGATCTCGACGTCGTCTTCCGCGAATGCCATCGCGTGCTGCGTCCCGGCGGCAAGCTGCTGATCATGGAGATCACCGCCCCCGAATCCCGCATCGCCCGCGGATTTCTCGGCTTCTACATGGGAAGAATCGCCCCCGCCGTGATCCGCCTGCGCGCCAACGCACGAACCGCCGAGGTCTTTCGCTACTACTGGGAAACGACGAGAGACTGCGTCCGCCCGAACGTCATCCTCGACGCCATCCGCAACGCCGGATTCCGCGAAGCGGAACGCCGAGTGGAGCTCGGGATTTTCAGCGAGTACGTGGGGGTGAAGTGAACGGGTGGTTGGGTTCGCGTCGCACTACGCGTGTCATCCCGTGCTGACGCACGGGATGACACAGAGACGCACGCCCCACTCCTCCCAAACCCTACAACGCCGCTTTCCTCGCGTCTGCCAGTCTCTGGATCTGAATGGTCAGGAACTCTTTCAGCGGCTGTTCCTGCTCTGCGGACAGGGTCGAGAAGACGATTGCGGAGCGGAAGACGTATTCGGGACCGCTGTCCGTCCTTCGGACTTGCACGATGGAGCGAAGGACTTCGCAGGGGATGTAAATCCCGCCGTAACTCGGGAAGATCAGCGTGGCCGCGGCGCCGGCTTTCACCGGCGAGCGGTGAATGACCGCGGCGCCGTGCAGGCTGAGATCGATCAACTCGCCGTTGACGTCCGACAGTTGCACGGGAATCGACGCGGTCGGGTACCGCTCGGAGCGTCGGCGGTCTTTTGCGGAGGCCATCGCGAACGTCCGCGATTATACGGGCAGGCGGTAGAGCTCGACGCGTTCGAGCCGCCGCAGGCCGAGACGCTCGGCCGCGCTGGCGTTGGCAATCGAGATCTCGATGCAGCCGCTGGAGCCGACCAGCAGGAACGGTCCGGGCGCGGCAGCGCCGTAGTTCGTCTCGAGGCGTTCGATGATCGCGTCGCGCACGCGCAGCCCGAACGGAGCGAACGGAACGCGCGACCGCTCGATGTCGGTGATGGCGTTGCCGAAACGATCGACGGCCACGATCGTGCCGCGCACGCGATCGCTCCCGTACTGCGCCGCGTCGTACGGCAGCAGCTCGATCGTCTCGACGGCGGGGCCGACCTCTTCGATCGGCAGGCCGTTCGCCAGTGCCGCGGCGACGGGTGCGAAACGATCGCGCCCATGAAAGGTGTTGCTCCCGTCGGGGAGAAACAGCGACTCGTTCGTCACCGCGAACGCGCGCCCTTCGCCCGCGAACGTGAGCAGTCCGTTGTCGGGCGCCAGAAAGATGCGCCCGTTCCGCTCGAGCGCGATGATGCGACGCGCGGTACCGACGCCCGGATCGACGACGCAGACGAAGATCGTGCCGCGCGGCCAGTAGTCGATGATGCTGCCGAGGAACCAGGCAGCGCCGAGGACATCGAACGCGGCGAGGTCGTGGGAGAGATCGAAGAGAGGCACGCCCGTGCGCGACGCGAGCACGCCTTTCATCGCCGCGACATATGGATCGCGCGTGCCGAAGTCGGTGAGCAGAGCGATGGGCATCGACGGGCACGAATATACTCGCGGCGTGTTTCGCACGATCCCGCCGCCGCCGCAGCGCCTGCTCGTCTTCGCGCGGCTTCCGGAGCTCGGCCGCGTGAAGACGCGTCTGGCCGCGGAGCTCGGCGAGGAACGGACGCTCGCGCTCTACGAGGCAATGCTGCGCGACCTCATCGTCTCCCTCGGCGACTCCGACGAGAAGACGGAGATCGAGTTTCTCTGGCCGCCCACGCCGGAGGTCACGGGCGAAAAACTGCGCGCCGCCTTCGCCCGGCACACCGTGGCCATGCAGACCGGAGTCGATTTGTCGGATCGCCTCTCGATGGCCTTCTCCGAGCGTTTCTTCTTTCATCGCACGCAGAAGATCGTCGCCATCGGCGCCGATGATCCCGACATCCCGCGCGAGCTCATCGATCTCGCCTTCGCACTCCTCGACTCGTGCGAGTACGTCGTCGGCCCCGCAACGGACGGCGGCTACTACCTCATCGGCTGCCGGGCCATGTCGTTCGAGCCGGAGATTTTTCAGGGCGTCGACTGGGGCACACCGAGCGTGTTGACGACGACGCTGAAAACGATCGCCACGACCGGGCGGACCGTGGCCGTGCTCCCCGAGCGCTACGACATCGATACGCGCGAAGACGTGGAACGCTACGCCCGCGAAGGGCACGACGGCGAGCTGGGACGTTTGTTGCGTGAATGGAGCGCACCATGAAAATTCTCAACGCGGCGCAGATGCAGAACATCGATCGCCGCACCATCGAACGCTTCGGCGTCCCGTCCATCGTGCTGATGGAGAACGCCGCGCTGGCGGTGGTCGACGCGATCTTCGGGCACTATCCGGACATCGATCGCGTGGCGCTGCTCTGCGGCGTCGGCGCGAATGGCGGCGATGGCTTCGCCGTGGCGCGGCATCTCGAGAATCGCGGCGTGGTGCCGGTGATCGTGATCGTCGGCGATCGCGCAGCGATCCAGGGCGACGCGCGAATCAATCTCGAGATCTGTGAACGCCTCGGTCTGCCGATCTATGAAATCAGCGACGAGGAAGACATCGAAAGCGGGCTCGCTCACGCCGCCGATGCCGATCTTCTCGTCGACGCGATTTTCGGAACGGGCCTGAACCGCGCCCCCGCGGGCATGCACGCGGGGGTCATTCGCGGCATCGCGGAACTGCGCATCCCGCTGCTGGCCGTCGATCTGCCGAGCGGCGCGAACGCGTCGTCCCACGAGCCGTTCGAGCCGTGCGTCCAGGCCGAGGTCACGGTCACGTTCGCCGCGCCCAAGCTTTGTCATGTCTTCGAGCCCGCATCGCTCTACTGCGGAGAAGTGATCGTCGCCGACATCTCGATTCCGGAGATCGCCATCGAAGACGAGCTGGTGACGCTCGCGCTCATCACGCCGAAAGACATCGAGGCCCACATCGCGCCGCGCTCCGCCTCGACGCACAAGGGGACGTACGGACACGTGGCGATCATCGCCGGCTCGCCGGGACGCAGCGGCGCCGCGGTGATGTCGGCGCGCGGCGCGATCCGCAGCGGCGCCGGTCTGGTCTCGGTGATGACCGACGCCGAAACCGCGAAACTCGTGCACGCGTCTTCCATCGAGTCGATGACCTACAGCGGCACCGATCTCGCCGCCTTTCTCGAAAACAAAAACGCCGCGCTGATCGGGCCCGGACTTCCGGACGACGAGGCCGCGTACGAAAACACGCGCGCGATCGTGAACGCGATCGGTCTGCCGATGCTCATCGACGCCTCGGCGCTGAACGCCTTCGCCGGCCGCGCCGCGGAGCTCAATCCGCATCACGCCTCGCGCGTGATCACTCCGCATCCCGGCGAGCTGGCGCGACTGCTCGACACCGACACGAGGAGCATCAACGCGAACCGCATCGATGCCGCGCGCGAAGCGGCGCGCCGCACCCGCTGCGTCGTCGTGTTGAAAGGCTACCAGTCGCTCGTCGCCGAGCCCGACGGCCACGTCTTCGTCAATCCCACCGGCAATCCCGGCATGGCCACGGGCGGGATGGGCGACGTGCTCTCCGGCATCATCGCCGCGCTCCTCGCGCGCGGCGCCGATCCGGTCGATGCCGCCTGCACCGGCGTCTATCTTCACGGTCTGGCCGGCGACCTGCTTCGCGACGAGTACGGCGATACCGGACTGGCCGCGATGGACCTCGCGGAGCGCATCCCGAAAGCAATTCAGAAACTGCGGAGCGCGTAAGGAAAATGCACTTCGTCGCAAACAGCGAAGACGAATCGATTGCGGCCGCGAAAGAGATCGCGGCATCGCTCGAGAAAGACGCCACGGTTCATCTGGTCGGCGATCTCGGCGCGGGAAAAACGTTTCTGGCACGTGCGATCGCGGCGGAGCTCGGCGCCGACCCGAGAGAAGTCGCCTCCCCTTCGTTCGCCATCGTGCACGAGTATCCGCGCCGCAACGCACCGCCGATCATTCACATCGACGGCTATCGGCTCTCCGAGAACCGCCGCGAGTGGCTGGAGATCGGCATTCCGGAGATGCTTTCCGGTCCCGGCGTGAAGCTGATCGAATGGCCGAAACGCGCCTTCGAGGAATTCGAGGAGAGCCACGTCGAGGTGCGCATCACCGTCAACGACGACGGCTCTCGCACGATCGAGGTGTCGCGGAGCTAGAATCCGCGCGCAATGCAGATCACGCCCGAAGTCATCAAGTCTCACGGCATCACCGACGACGAGTACCAGCGCATCCTCCAGATTCTCGGGCGCGAGCCGAACTACACCGAGCTCGGCATCTTTTCGGTGATGTGGTCCGAGCACTGCTCGTACAAATCGTCGCGCGTGCATCTGCGCAAGTTCCCGACCTCGGGTCCGCGCGTCGTCCAGGGCCCCGGCGAAAACGCCGGCGTGATCGACATCGGCGACGGCTGGGTGGCGGCCTTCAAGATGGAGTCGCACAACCATCCATCCTTCATCGAGCCGTACCAGGGAGCGGCCACCGGAGTGGGCGGCATCCTGCGCGACATCTTCACGATGGGCGCGCGGCCGATCGCCTGCCTCGATTCGCTCCGCTTCGGCGCGCTCGATGCGCCGCGCATGAAGTATCTCGTCGATGGTGTCGTGCGCGGCATCAGCGGCTACGGCAACTGCATCGGCATCCCCACCATCGGCGGCGAAACGTCGTTTCACCCGTCGTACAACGGCAACATCCTCGTCAACGTCTTCGCTCTCGGCGTGACGAAGGCGGAGAAGATCTTCAAAGGCACCGCCAGCGGCGTCGGCAATCCGGTGATCTACGTCGGCTCGAAAACCGGCCGCGACGGCATTCACGGCGCGACCATGGCCTCCGCCGAATTCGACGAGGCGTCGGAAGAGAAACGCCCGACCGTGCAGGTCGGCGATCCGTTCACCGAAAAGCTGCTCCTCGAAGCGTGTCTCGAGATCATGGACACCGACGCCATCGTCGGCATCCAGGACATGGGCGCCGCGGGACTGACCTCCTCCTCGTTCGAGATGGCCGGCCGCGCCGGCACCGGCGTCCGCATGCATCTCGATCGTGTGCCGATCCGCGAGAGCGGCATGACGCCGTACGAGATCATGCTCAGCGAATCACAGGAGCGCATGCTCATCGTCGCCAGACAGGGCCGCGAAGCAGACGTCGTCCGCGTGTTCGAGAAGTGGGATCTCAACGCGGCGGTCGTCGGCGAAGTCACGAACGACGGCTTCGTCCGTCTGCTGTGGCACGGCGAAGAGGTCGCGCAGATTCCGGTCGATCCGATCTCCACCGAAGCGCCGGTCTACAACCGCCCGATCGCGAAACCCGACTACGCGGAGCGCATCGCGCCGTCTCTGCAGCGCGAGCGCGTCGAGGACGGCGATCTCACCGAGACGCTGCTGCGCCTCATCGCCTCGCCGAATCTCTGCTCGAAACACTGGATCTTCGAGCAGTACGACACGACCGTGCGCACGAACACGATCGCCGGACCGGAGCAGCGCGACGCCTCGATCGTGCGCGTCAAGGAGACCGGCCGCGCGCTGGCGATCACCTCCGACGTCAATCCGCTCTACTGCTACCTCGATCCGTACGAAGGGGGCAAGCAGGCGGTCGCCGAAGCGGCGCGCAACATCGCCACGTCCGGAGGCAGACCGATCGCGATCACCGACTGCCTCAACTTCGCGTCGCCGGAAAAGCCGGAGATCATGTGGCAGTTCGCGGAATGCATTCGCGGAATCAGCGATGCGTGTCTCGCGCTGGAGACGCCGGTGGTCAGCGGCAACGTGTCGTTCTACAACGAGACCGAAGGGCGGGCCATCCTGCCGACGCCGAGCGTCGGCATGGTCGGTCTGCTCGAATCGGAGCGCGACGGCTGCGGCCTGCACTTCGCGGAGCCGGATCTCGACGTGATCCTCCTCGGCGCGACGCGCGACGAGCTGGGCGGCTCCGAATGGCAGCAGCTGTTCGCCGATCCGTTCTCGGGCGGGGCGCTCGTCGCACCGCCGCGCGTCGATCTCGCGCGCGAGCGGAAGCTCGTCGACCTGCTGCTCGAACTGCACGCCGCCAGGCTCCTCAAATCGGCGCACGATCTCTCGAACGGCGGGCTGGCGGTCGCACTCGCGGAGATGTCGATGCACGGCATCGGCTGCCACGTCGAGCTCGCCCGTCACGCCGATGACGTCGACGCGATCTCTCTGCTCTTCAGCGAGTCGCAGGGACGCGTCGCCGTGGCCACGAATGACGCTCTCAGCGTGCTCGACGCCGCGCGCCGGGCGGGCATTCGCGCGCAGCGCATCGGCCACACCGCGCACGGCACGTTCCTCATCGAACGCAACGGCGTGCCGCTGGTGCGCATCGCCGCGCAGGAGCTCAATCGCGTTTACCGTTCCTCGTTCGCGCTGCTCCTCGGCGGCGACACGATCGAGGAAGTGCTGCGCGGCGTCGGCGAGGAAGCGCCGGACGTGATGGCGCACTGATAACGCGCGCCGTCCCGCTCGATCGTCACGGCCACATCGAGAAACGCGCGGATCACTTCCGCATTCGTGGTCGTGTGCGCGGACGGTTCGACGGTGCTGAAGGCACCGCCGCCGGCGATGGCCATCGGCAACAGCAGCTGATCGGCGAGGTGTTCGCCGACCGCGGCATTCGAATCGAGATAGCGCTGCATCTCGTCTCGCGCGCGCCGCGCCACCTCCTCTCCCCGAACGCCTTTCTCTCCGAAACCTGTAACCACTTCGGTTACATTTTCGAACTCGGCCTCGAGCGAGAGCACGTTGCCCGGGCCGCGTGCGCCTGCGAGCGTCTCGGCCCGGGCATCCTCCCACCCCACTTCGTGCAATTCGCGCATGGCGATCTCGAGCGGCAGATTCGCCACCGCGGCGCGGGCACGTTTCGCGAGCAGCGCGCCGCGTTCGAGGATCGCGATCGGACGCAGTGTCGCCGGCTCGATGCGCACCTGCACGCGGCCGCCGCCGGCCGGGAAGAATCCGGGACGCTCGAGCGCGATCGATACATGGGCTCCCATCTTTCGCAGCAACGGCAGAAACGACGCACGGAGAAACTCGAAGGTCGGCGCGGCCGGATTGTGGGTCCCTCCTTCGAGCGTGAGCTCCGCCGGCTCGCTCGCCACGAGCAGCGGCACGAGGATCGTCTGCAGCACGAGCATCGTGCTGCCCGCGCTTCCGATGTCGAATCGAAACGTGCCGCCGCGTAACGCCCGCGGCTCGAACGTCAGCTCCTGCGAGCCGAGCTCCGCGCCCTGCACGCGCGCATCGCCCACCTCCGCGGCGGCGAGTACCGACGTGAGGTGCTGCCGCAGCAGGCCTGGCTTCGTCCGCCCGGCGCGAAGCCGCTCGATGCGGAATGGCCGTCGCGTGATCAGCGACAGCGACAGCGAGGAACGGAAGATCTGCCCTCCGCCCTCGCCATGCGATCCATCGATCGTGAGCACGTCAGCCCTTCACGCAAACGACCTGCCGCAGCGTATGCACCACGTCGACGAGATCGCTCTGCGCCTGCATCACCGCGTCGATCGACTTGTACGCCGCCGGCGTCTCGTCGATCACCTCGGCGTCTTTGCGGCACTCGACGCCCGCCGTCGCTTTCACGTGATCGTCGATCGTGAAACGGCGCTTCGCTTCGGCGCGCGACATGGCCCGCCCGGCGCCGTGGCTGCACGAATGGAAGCTCTCCGGATTTCCCTTGCCGCGCACGATGAACGACTTCGCGCCCATGCTGCCCGGAATGATGCCGAGATCGCCTTCTTTCGCGCGCACCGCTCCCTTGCGGGTCACGAACACGTTCTCGCCGTAGTGATTCTCGATGGCGACGTAGTTGTGATGGCAGTTCACCACTTCTTCGGTCACCTGGAACGGCGGCACCGCGCCGGAGTCGCGCACCGCGGCCACCACCGCATCCATCATCAGCTTGCGGTTCTGCATCGCGAAGTCCTGCGCCCAGTGCACCGCCTCGACGTAATCCTCGAAATGCTCCGTGCCGTGCGGGAAGTAGGCGAGATTCTGATCCGGCAGATTCACGAAGAAGCGGCGCATGTCTTCCTTCGCCAGCTCGATGAAGTACGAGCCGATGCGATTGCCGACACCGCGCGAGCCGCTGTGCAGCATGAACCAGACATCGCCCGCTTCATCGAGACAGACTTCGATGAAGTGATTGCCGGTGCCGAGCGTGCCGAGGTGATTGAGATCGTTGCCGCGGCCGAGCTTCGGGTGCTTTTCCACGATGCGGTCGTAGCGCGGCTTGAGCTGCGTCCACGCGTCGTTCTGCGCGGACGGCGGCGTGCGCCAGGCGCCGCGATCGTTGCGGCCGCCGTTGTCGGTGCGGCCGTGCGGTACCGCGCGCTCGATCGCCGTGCGGATCGAATGCAGATTGTCGGGAAGCTGCGAGGCCTCGAGCGTCGTGCGCACGGCCATCATGCCGCAGCCGATGTCGACGCCGACGGCGGCGGGGATGATGGCCTTCTTCGTCGGAATGACGCTGCCGACCGTGGCCCCCATGCCCCAGTGCACGTCGGGCATCGCGGCAATCCACTTGTAGATGAACGGCAGCCGGGCCACGTTGAGCAGCTGCTGTTTCGCAGCGTCCTCCACCTGCACTCCGCGCGTCCATGCCTTGACCGGCACTCCGGTCTCGGCCGCGATCACTTCATAATTCGTAGCCATAGGGAAACTGTAAGTTCCGGGAACGCACGGCGGATTCCCCGGCTAAGATGCCGGACATGCTCACCGCACATCCCGAAGGCGCCACCGTTGCGCAGCTCATCTTCCACGAGACCGCATCGGTCGAGATCCGCTTCACCGACGGTCGCGAAGTGGTCTGGACCGGCAAGCTCGCCGCGGAGCTGCGGCAGGCTGTGCAGATCGCCGTGGAACATGGGTTCGCGCGAAAGATGCGCGGCATGTCCGGCCCGAATTCGACGGCGAGTTAGTACCGCGTCACCGTGTACACGCGCTCGAACGGCAGCTTCGCCGTTTCGTTGGCGAGCCGTACCGACTCCGCGTCCGGCGCCTCGTAGACACAGATCATCCGCTTCCCGTCTTTCGAGAGGTACGTGTGCAGGAACTTCACGCGATGCAGCTCGAGGCACCACGCGGACTCGTGCTCGAGCCTCTGCAGATCTTCGAATCGAACCGCCTCCTCGAACGCCCGCTCCACCAGCACCGTCTCCATCCATCACTCCTTCTGCAACACCGCATGCGCGCGAGCGATGTCGCTCGGCCGCTCGAGAATCTCCGCCAGACGCAGCGCTTCCCGCGCGCGCTGCTTCGCTTTCACCAGCTCGCCGCGCGCCACATCGACATCCGCCGCGCGCGTGAGCACATAGGTCAGCCGCTGTTTCGCATCGACGGTGCGCAGGCGTTCGAGATCGGGCTCGAGCTCGTCGTGGCCACCGCTCGCGTAGCGGCACAAGGCGGCCAGCGCATTCGCGATCGGCACTTCGCTTCCTTCCCGCAATCTCTGCGCGAGCGGGATCAGCTGCTCCGCAAGCAGCGCACCACGGGCGAACGCGCCGGCATCGATCTCGGTCATCACCTGATGCTCCAGCGCCGTGAACTCGGGCATGCGCTGGCGCAGTGCACGCGCGAGCTCGAGCGCGTGCTGAAAGGCCGCGCGCGCCTCATCGAATTTTCGCTGATGCAGGCGGAGCATGCCGACGGCGTCGGGAATCGCGAACGGCTCGAAGCCGGCCCGGTTGGAGAGCGCGGTCGCTTCGAGCGCCATCGCCTCCGCGCGCGGGAGATCGCGTTCGAGCAGCACCAGGCAGCGCGCCGCCTCGGCCATCGCCACGATGCGCTGCCTGGCATCGCCGGTGCGGCTCACGAGCTCGGCGCGCAGCATGTGCCGCCGCGCATCCTCGCTGCCGCCGACTTCCCAGCGCAGATACGACAGCAGTTGAAATCCGAGACGCGCGTGTGTCGGGAGATCGAGATCGAGAGCCTGCTCGGCGAGCGTCTCGATCTCCGACGCCAGCTCATCGAGCTGTTGCGGACGTCGCACCGCGAAGCGGATCTCGTGCAGTTCGAGCAGCAGCGGCACGCGCTCCCGCTCGGGCAGCGACGCCGCGTAGTGCAGGCCTCGACGCGCCAGCGCCTCCGCTTCGGCGCCGGCGAACAGGCGCAGGCAACGCCGCGCCGCTTCGACGCACGAGCGTCCTGCCAGCGCGAGGTCGCCGCCGAGTGCGGCGTGATGCGCGATCTCGGCAGCATCTTCGAGCACGCCCGCCACGCGCAGATGCATCAACCTTCGCCGCGCCTCGGAGAGCTCCTGATAGACGGCCCGCCGCACCACGTCGTGCGCGAAGGCATACCCGTCTTTGCGCGACGGTTCCGCGCGGAGAAAATCGTGACGCTCGAGCACATCGAGCGCGCGCAGCAGCGGTTCGATCGCGCGTCCGGCGGCGTGCCCCAGCGGCCGCAACGTGAAGGACTGCCCGAGCACCGCGCACCAGCGCAGCACCTCGGCCGCGTCCTCGGGAAGACGCTCGACGCGATCGCGAATCAGCCGCGAGATCCCGCCCGCGCCATCGCCGCGCGAACGCGCCAGCTCGATCGCGAACAGCGGATTGCCGCCGCTCTCGCTGAAGATGCGCGGCGCATCCGCCTGCGGATCGAGCGCGCGCACGAGCGCCACAGTTTCCTCTTCGGTGAGCAGCTGCAGCTCCAGCTCGTCGACCATCCCTTCGCGCCGCAATCCCCGCAACACGCGCAGCGCCGCCTCGTTGTCGAGCAGCTCCCCGCCGCGCGCGGCGAGAACGAACAGCACCGCCCGCTCGCGATTCGTTCGCGCGACGTAATGCAGCAACTCCGCGGACGACGCATCGAGCCACTGCACGTCATCGAACATCACCGCGCATGCGCGCGCGCCGATGAGATCGGAGACGGTGCTGAAGAATGAATCGCGGCTCTTCTGATTGCTGATCAGCGTTTCGAGCGAGACGCCGGGAAGCTGCCGCAGCGCATCGAGCCACGGCCCGTACGGCCGTCCCATCTCCGCTTCGAAGGCGCGGACGCCGAGGACGGTGACGTTGCGCGCGCGAACGCGGGCGGCGAGCTCGGCGAGCAGCCGCGACTTCCCGAGACCGTAGTCGCCGGTGAGCACGACGATGTGCGCGCATCGCGTCTGGAGCAGCGCTTCGATGCGGGCGAGCTCCAGTTCACGACCGATCAACCGGCGCTCCCCTTTCGAGACGTCGAGCACCGGCGCGACGATGCGCGTCACCGGCTTGCGTTGCCGCAGCTCGTCCGCAATCGCATCGCGCATCGCGCGCGACTCTTCGCGAATCGCGACGTACCAGGCGTGGAAGTCGCCGTAGTCACTGAGCTCGACGTCCTCGAGGAACTCGCCGCGGAACAGGAGATCGAGCTCCTGCAGCGTTTCGGTCGGCAATTGCACGACGCCCGGCGCGAGCGCATCGCGCACGTGCAGGATGTCGATCCAGACGTCTTCGCCGGCGAAGGTGACGTGATGGCGGTCGGCGTGAATGCGCGGCGTCGATGCGTCATCGACGACCGTGCGCAGTTTCGAGAGGCTCCAGCGCAGCGCGCCGCGCGGATCATCGGCGATGTCCCAGAGCAGCGAGCACAGACGCTCGCGGCGATGGGTGCGGCCGGTGAGCGCGAGATACGCGAGCAGCGCGCGGGTCTTCTTCGACTGTGGGAGCTCGACGCGCACTCCGGCGCGTGCGACTTCGACTTCGCCGAGGAAACGGAGCTGTAACGACATCGCACAACTCGCAAACGTTTGAAGATTTCACCGCATCCTACCCTGACTTTCCACGCGGTTTCCACGTAGTGTTCAAACGCTCGGGTAAACGGTTACACCCTAGATTTCCCCGCAAACACGGAGGAAACGGATGACTGCAACGGCTTATGTTCCGTATTCGTACAAAGAGACGCTCGAGGCGAGCGAAAAAGTGCTGTGGACCATCGCCGACATCATCGGCGGCGACCGGAAGCTCGACTTCTCGAAACCGTTCATGCCCGAGTCGCTCGCGCGTGTCGAGCAGCTCGATTTTCTGAATGACGACGAGAAACTCGTTTTGAATCAGATCCGCGGAAACGAGTACCTCTCGCTCTTCGGCATCGTCGAGGAGTACATTCTGCCGTTCGTGATCGACCACGCGCGGCCGCTGCTGCGCCCGTTGATCGACGGCGACGACTATCGCGTCCGCGCGCTGCTGAACTTCGCGGAAGAAGAGGCCAAGCACATTCAGCTGTTCCGCCGCTTCCGCGAAGAATTCGCCGAAGGCTTCGGCACGAAGTGCGAAGTGATCGGACCGGCCGAGGCGATCGGACGGGCGGTGCTCGCCCATCATCCGCTGGCCGTGGCGCTGAACATCCTGCACATCGAATGGATGACGCAGCGCCACTACACCGACAGCGTCACGAACAACAAGGCTCTCGATCCGCAGTTCAAATCACTGCTCAAGCATCACTGGATGGAAGAAGCGCAGCACGCGAAGCTCGACACGCTGATGGTGGAAGCGCTCGCGGAAGCGTGCACCGAAGAAGAAGTCGTGCGGGCCTTCGATGAATACCTGGCCATCGGCATGTTCGTCGACGACGGGCTCGGGCAGCAGATCGAGCTCAATCTCGATGCGTTCACGCGCGCGACCGGACGTTCGCTGCGCGACGACGAGCGGCGCCGCTATCTCGACGTGCAGCGCCAGGCGGTGCGCTGGACGTATCTCGGCTCGGGGATGAATCACCCGAAACTGATCGCCACGATCGAACGTCTGAACCCTGCGCTGCAAACGAAACTGGAGGAGATCGCTCCGGCGTTCTCATGAAGCATGCTGCTGTCATCGAAAAGGAGAGACCGGTTGATCGTTCAGGGCTGGCGCGATGATGCGCACCTGCATGAAATCGCACCGTGGGCGCGGCTCGCGCCCGCGGTCTGCACGCTGGTGATTCTCACCGGCGTCTGGATCGGCACGTCGACGCTGTTCTGGATCCTCGTTCCGCTCGCGCTGATGGGCGCGATGTCGGGACGGCATCCGATCGACATGATCTACAGCGAGATCATCGCTCCGCTGATCAACACCCGTCCTCTCCCGCGGTGCGGTGCGCCGCGACGGTTCGCCTGTACCGTCGCGGCGGTGTGGCTCATGGCCACGGCCATCGCATTCTCCG
The DNA here is from genome assembly GCA_036261885.1 of Thermoanaerobaculia bacterium. Lineage (GTDB taxonomy): Bacteria > Acidobacteriota > Thermoanaerobaculia > Gp7-AA8 > Gp7-AA8 > QHVT01. The sequence continues at coordinate 103,522 of DATAJY010000001.1, forward strand.
ATGGTCCTTCGCTCCTCGGAGGAGTGCTCGCGGGGCTGATGGCCGCCGGAATGTTCCTCACCGCGGCGCTCGATCTCTGCCTCCCCTGTTACGCGTTCGTGAAGCTGTTCGCGCGCAGGCGCGTCGTGGCGCAGGCGAATTTCGCGGAAGACCCGACGCTCGCGAAACCGGCGGAGTTTCAGACCACGACGCCGCTGTCGAGCATCTGAGCGCTCACCCGACGACGGTGCCGCGGCATTCGCCGAAGCCGATCCGCGGCAAGCCCTCACGTTCGCAGTAGCCGCGCAGGATCACCTCGTCACCATTCTCGAGGAATCTGCGCGTCTCGCCGCTCGGCAGTTCGATCGGCTCGGTGCCGCGCCACGTCAGCTCGAGCAGGCATCCCCGCGAGTCTCTGGTGGTGCCGGAGATGGTGCCGCTCGCGAGGAGATCGCCCGATTGCAGGTTGCAGCCATTCGACGTGTGATGCGCCACCAGCTGCGCGACGGTCCAGTACATGTCGCGGAAGTTGCCGCGGCTGAGCCGCACCGGCTCCTGCATCTTCGCGGTGCGCAGCCAGACTTCCACCGTGACGTCGTACCCCACATCATCCTTTAAATACGGCAGCGGCTCCGGATCTCCCTCGGCGCGGACGAACGCGTTCGTGCGATACGGCTCGAGCGCCTCGCGCGTCACGATCCACGGCGAGATGCTCGTCGCGAAGTTCTTGGCCAGGAACGGTCCGAGCGGCTGGTACTCCCACGTCTGCAGATCGCGCGCGGACCAGTCGTTGACGAGACAGAAGCCGAAGACGTGCTCGCGTGCGCGCTCGACCGGAATCGGCTCGCCGAGGGCGTTGCCCGCGCCGATGAACATCCCGAGCTCCATCTCGTAGTCGAGCCGCTTCGACGGTCCGAACAGCGGCGCTGCATTCGCATCTTCACGCGTCTGTCCGTTCGGACGCTTCACGCTCGTGCCGCTGATGACGATCGACGACGCGCGCCCGTGATAGCCGATCGGAACGTATTTGTAATTCGGCAGCAGCGGATTGTCGGGACGCAGCATCGTGCCGACGTTCGTGGCGTGATGGATGCTCGCGTAGAAATCGGTGTAGTCGCCGATGCGCACCGGCAGCAGCAACTCCGCCGAATCCATCGGGAGCAGATGTTCATCGACCGAGCCGCGCTGCAGCAGTTCGGCGATGCGGCGTCTCACTTCCCCGGCGGCGCCGGTGGCCATGAAGGCGTTGAGCAGCGGCTCGCGCAGCGAGGGCTCGCCGACCGCGTCCGCGCACGCATGCAGATCGAGAATGCGATCGTCGATGGCGGTGCAGATGTGCGCCGCGCCATTGCGCGCGAAAACGCCGAAAGGAAGGTTCTCGATCGGAAAATCAGACATGCGCGGAGTCTAGCGGAACGCCGGCGTCTCGTCGGCGTTCCGCCGCGGCTCAGCGCAGCCGGTCGAGGATCTGCCCGACCCGCTCGCGCACCTCGCCATCCGACAGGCGTTCGAAGGTCGTGGCGACGCTCTCGCGCATCCTCTGCTTCTCCGCCGCTTCGAGCGTGCGGTATTTGCCGGAGATGACGTACGACACGAGCGAGACTTTCGTCGACGGAAGATCGCAGAGCTCGGCGAGATCGCGGAGCAGGCGTTCGATCGGACGGGTCTCGAGATCTTTGACGAACGATTCCATTTCGGTGAAGGTCCGGGCGTCGATTCCGCGGAGCACGACTGACGATGCACTCATCGCTCAACTCTCCTTCTTCAAAGTCGTTCTGGTGATGGTGGGAAGCCCTTCGACGGAGAAGAGGCTGAAGAGCTGCTCCCATCCGGCGACGGTCATCGCTTTTCCATTGGGTGCGATGCCGAACGATTCCGCGGCGCGCTCGCGATCGAAGCCGCCGAGAGGACGGCGCGTGGCCGCGGTGTCGACGTTCGGCACGAAGTCCTGCACGAAGATGCCGTTCACGCCCTCTTCGTTCTGCGCGAGAAACGCGAGCGCCTTGCCGTCGGGCATCCAGCGCACGCGCCCGAGGATGGCCGCCGTGCGGCGGCTTTGCGGGGGAGCGATGGAGATGCCCATGTCTTTCCCGTCGGAGACGCGCGCGACGCGGATGGTCGCGTTGGCGGTGCGGCTCTGCGAGAGATACGCGACGTACTGGCCATCGGGCGAAACGTCGGGCAGCGCGGCGCGCTCGGTGACGACGTGCGTCGCCCGCGTGCCGTCGAGCCGCACTTTCCAGATGCCGCCCTTCTGCGGATGGAACGAGTTGTAGACCACCCAGCCGTCCGGCGTCGCGGTCGGATTCTCCGCATCGACGCCGTCTTTCGAGAGCTGGATGGCTTCGCTGCCATCGGCATTCGCGGCCCAGATCTCGAGGTTGCCGCTGCGGCCCGCGCTCCAGACGATCTTCTTCCCGTCGGGCGTGAAGGCCGGATCCCAATCCTCCGCGCCGTCATCGGTCACGCGCTTCACCGTGCCGTCGTTCGCGGCGATCCAGAGATCGAGATTGCCGCTGCGATTGGAGGTGAAGAGCAGCGACTGGCCGTCCGGCGAATAGACCGGCTGACGATCGCTGCTGTTGCCGCGCGTCACCCACCGTTCGTTGTCTGCATCGACTTCGCGCAGGTTGTCGCGCGGGCTGCGCACGTCGAGGACGATCGTGCCGTCGCGCAGCGCATCGAGCACCACGCCGTTGTGCGACGCCCAGCCGATCACTTCCGATTCATCGCGCTCCACGTCGTGACGGACGATCTTCGCGCTGCTGCCGACCACCGCTTCGACCGACTCCGCGCGCACGTAGGTGACGGCGCGCGAATCGCCGCTCCAGATCACCGACGACACCTCGCCCGCTTTCGGCGGAATCGCGAGCGGCTTCGCGGCGCCGCTCTTCGCGTCGATGATGAGAATCGTCTGCGCCACGCGTCCGCCGCGCACCGCGACGATCGCGATCTTCGCGCCATCGGGAGACCAGCGCGGATGCGCGGCGCCGACGTCGGTGCGGGCGAGCTCGCGCACGTTCGCGCCGTTGACGTTCGCGAGAAACACGGCCGTCTGCTGCGTTCCCTGGTCGTTGACGTTGCGGGTGAACGCGAGCTGCTGGCCGTCGGGCGATACATCGACGGTGCCGGCGGTGTCGAGAATGCGCCGCGGCTCGCCGCCGACGACCGGCACGCGCCACAGCGAACCGCCGCCATTCGGATCGGCGTGCGCATAGACGATCGAGGCGCCGTCGGGCGTGAAGCGCGGGAAGTCGTCGGCTCCCGGCGTGAGCGCGACCTCGCTGCCGTCCGCGATCTGTTTGAGCCAGATGCGCTGCACGCCGTCCCGCGACGAGGCGAACGCGATCAGCTTGCCGTCGGGCGAAACGGCGGGCGAGTAATCGTGGCCGGAGTACGTGAGGTAGCGCTCCGAGGTGATGCTGCGCGGCGTCGGCTTGCGCGCCCAGGCGGTGAGCAGCGAACCACCCAGCAGCGCCACGAGCACCGCCGCCGCAACCGGCCAGCGTTTGCGCATTTTCCTCGTGAGCGATTCCTGCTCGCGAATCGGCGTGGCCACGCCGGTCTCGCTGAAGTGATCGCGCAGATACTGCAGATCGCGCGCGAGATCGCGCGTGGCGACGTAGCGATCGTCGGCATCTTTCGAGAGGCAGCGGTCGACGATCCAGCGCACCGGCGGCGGCACGTTCGCGGCGATCTGCGAGAGCGGCTGCGGCTCGTCGCGCACGACCATGAACAACGTCTCGACGCCGCTCGCACCATCGAACGCGCGCTGGCCGGCCAGCATCTCGTAGAGGATCGAGCCGAACGAAAACTGATCGGAGCGATAGTCGACTTCACCCGCGCGGGCCTGCTCCGGCGACATGTACGCGTACGTGCCGACGATCGTGCCCGGCTCCGAGATGCCGCTGTCGTTCGCGAGATGAAAGGAACGCGCGAGCCCGAAGTCGAGAATCTTCACCACTCCGTCGCTCGTGATCATGATGTTCTCGGGCTTGAGATCGCGATGCACGAGACCGCGCTTGTGCGCGGCCGCCAGTCCGTCTGCGATCTGCGCGGCGAGCTGCAGCGCTTTCTTCGGCGGCAGCGCGCCCCCCTTCAACACTTCGCGCAGCGTCTGCCCGTCGACGAACTCCATGGCGATGTACGCGCGGCCGTCGTCTTCACGGCCGATCTCGTAGATCGTGATGATGTTCGGATGATTGAGCGCGGACGCGGTGCGCGCTTCGTTGCGCAGCCGCGCGAGATGCTCGGCGTCGGCGGCCAGGTGCGGCGGTAACAACTTGATGGCGATGTTCCGCCCGAGCGATTCATCGTGTGCGAGATGCACCTCGCCCATGCCTCCCGCACCGAGTTGCCGGATGGTGCGGTACGGGCCGATGCACTCCGCGGTGGTGACCGTGGTCATGTTGCGCCCCCTTGTGTTGTAGCGGAAACCCGGTTCGATCCTAGCCCTACAAACACGCCGTGAAGTGACGGGCGCGTGAGGTTTTGTTTCGAAACGGTGAGACCAGGCCGCGGGCGCGGATTCACGTTCGCGCGCGAACGAATGGCGATTTCACGGAGCGCGAATTACAACCAGTGCAGCGCGCGCAGATCGTCGATCGGCTCTTCAAAAGAGCACGAACCGAACGAGATCGCGAAGTCGCGGCGCAACGCTTCGAGGTCTTGCGTGCGCACGCGCCGATCGCGCCAGCGCGCGCCGTCGTCGTCGAACGCGAAGGCCTCCGCATCGCGTTCCTCGAGCACCGCTTCCGCGTCGTCCAGCAGCGCGGCCGCGAGGAAGACGTTGATGAAGCCGTGCATGAGACCGGTCGGCGCGTTCGGCTCGTACGTCAGCGAGCGGACGCAGCGCAGCGGATGATGCAGGCCGGCCGTCGCTTTGAAAGCCACGCCGCGCGCTTTGCACGCACGCAGGAAGTCGGCGATTTTCTGCGAGGTCGGAAACGCCTCTTCGGTGAGCCCACCGGTGCGCATCTTGGCGCGCAGTCCTTTGTTCGCGATCGCGTCGAGCAGCGAGAGGTCGGTGATCTCGACGTAGACGCCCGTTCCTTCGACGCCCGTTCCTTCGACGCCCGTTCCTTCGATCGCGTTCACCTCTTCGACGCTGTTCGCCTTGATCTCGTGCACGCCGAGCACGCTCATCGGAAACTCGGCCGGCACTTCCTTCGCGCGCTCTTTCGGTACGACGAAGCTGCCGAGCATCCACGCGAACTCGCTCTCGCGGTAGCGCGCGTAGTTGCGCACCGCGTCCTGCATCGTCAGCGCCGCCGGCGGAAAGAGCCCGGCGTAGTCGACGAGGTGCGCGAGGAGCGTACGCAGCGAGCGGGCGGTCATGCGTGGAAGTGTTTCTTCAGTCCCTGCCAGCACGTCCAGTAGTCGCGCTGCAGCAGCGGCGTTTCGAGGGCGAAGGGCGTGGGGCGGATGAGATGGCGCGATTCGAACATGAACGCCAGCGTGTCTCCGAGGTAGCGAGGCTCGAGCTTCGCGGCAGAGGCGGCCTCGAACGTCTGCGCATCGGGACCGTGGCCGCTCATGCAGTTGTGGAGACTTCCTCCACCCGGCACGAAGCCCTCCGCCTTCGCGTCATAGACACCATAAATGAGCCCCATATATTCATTCATGATATTGCGATGAAAATAAGGAGGCCGGAACGTGTTCTCCGCCACCATCCAGCGCGGCGGGAAGATCACGAAGTCGCAGTTCGCCACACCGGGCGTGTCGGACGGCGAGGTCAGCACCGTGAAGATCGACGGATCGGGATGATCGAACGAGACGGTGTTGACGGTGTTGAAGCGGGCCAGGTCGTATTTGTACGGCGCGTAGTTGCCGTGCCACGCCACGACGTCGAGCGGGGAGTGATCGATCTTCGCCGACCAGAGGCGGCCGTCGAATTTCGCGACCAGCGCGAAGTCGCCTTCCACCTCTTCGAACGCGGCCACGGGCGTGAGGAAATCGCGTGGATTCGCGAGTCCGTTCGCGCCGATCGGGCCGAGGTCGGGGAGACGGAACGGCTGGCCGAAGTTTTCGCAGACATAGCCGCGCGCATCGGCGTCGAGCAGCTCGACGCGAAACTTGCAGCCGCGCGGGATCACCGCGATCTCGCCCGGCTTCACCTCGACGATGCCGAGCTCCGTCGCGATCTTCAGCGCGCCCCGTTCCGGAACGAGCAGCAGCTCGCCGTCGGCGTCGTAGAAGAAGCGTCCCTGCATGCTGCGATTCGCGGCATAGAGATGAATGCCCAGCCCTTCGTTGCCGGCGATGGTCGTCAGTCCGTCGACGAAGTCGGCCGGCTCGGTCGGAATCGGCAGCGCATCCCAGCGCAGCTGATTCGGCGGGGTCGGCACTTCGTGAAACGCACCGCGCAGGTGGCGCGGGTCGATGGCCGCGAACGGCTCGTGCAGCACGCTCGGACGAATGCGATAGAGCCACGAGCGTCGCTGCAGATGCCGCGGCACGGTGAAGGCCGAGCCCGAGAACTGCTCGGCATAGAGACCGAGGTTCACGCGCTGCGGAGAGTTGCGGCCCTCCGGCAGCGCGCCTGCGATCGCTTCCGTTGCGAACTCGTTGTGAAAGCCGGACTGGTACATCGACCGGCCTACAGATTGCCGCGGCGGGCCTGCTCGCGCTCGATCGATTCGAAGAGCGCTTTGAAATTGCCTTTGCCGAAGCCGCGCGCTCCCTTGCGTTGAATGATCTCGAAGAAGACGGTCGGGCGATCCTGCACCGGCTTGGTGAAGATCTGCAGCAGATACCCCTCTTCATCGCGATCGACGAGGATGCCGAGCTCCTTGATCTTCGCGATCGGCTCGTCGATCTCGCCGACGCGTCCGTACAGCTCCTCGTAGTAGCTGTCCGGCACGGTGAGGAACTCCACGCCGTTCGCTTTGAGCTTGCTCACGGTCTCGATCACATCGCCGCAGAGCAGCGCCACGTGCTGCACGCCGGGGCCGTAGTACCACTCGAGGTACTCCTGGATCTGGCTCTTCTTCTTTCCTTCGGCCGGCTCGTTGATCGGGAACTTCACGACCTTGTTGTCGTCGCTCATCACGATCGACATGAGCGCGGAGTATTCGGTGTTGATGTCCTTGTCGTCGAACGTGATGTAGCGGGAGAAGCCCATCACCTTCGAATACCACTCGCACCATTGATTCATGGCCCCGAGCTCCACGTTGCCGACCATGTGATCGACCGCGGCGATGCCGGTGGACTGGCCCGGCAGTTCGGCCGGCAGGTATCCGGGGAGGAACGGTCCGTCGTAATCGCGGACGCTGAGGAACGAGTGGATGGTGTCGCCGTACGTTTGGATGGCCGCGCGGCGGACGGTGCCGTTCGCGTCGGTGAGGTCATGCGGTTCCATGACCGGCTGCGCACCGCGGCGCACCGCTTCGGCGAACGCGTAGTCGGCATCCTCGACGAGCAGCGCGATGTCGCGCACGCCGTCGCCGTGGCGTTTGATGTGCTCACTGGCGACGCTCGACGGATCGAATGGCGTCGAGAGCACGAAGCGCACCTTCCCCTGACTGAGGACGTACGACGCGAACTGGCGATTGCCGGTCTCGAGGCCGCTGTACGCGAGCTGCGAGAAGCCGAATGCCTTCCGGTAGTAGAACGACGCCTGCTTGGCGTTGCCGACCCAGAACTCGACGTGATGGATGCGTTTGAGTTTCAGCGGATTGCCGCCGCTTTCGGCCACTGCTCGCAGGGACAAACCCTGATCGGTCGTAACGGTCATGTTCGAAGCTCCTGTGCGAACGCGCTGTTTATCACAGGCCACAACACCACGAAAACGCCCACATTCTCTACCCCGCGCAGAAAACTTGACTCACCGAGGTAGCCTCGGGGGGCAACAAAGGAGTACGAAGAATGCGAAACCACGATCCCGGCGTTAAACTCATCGACATGCGAAAACTCGATCTGGCGGACATCACCCGCCTCGCCGCGGAACTTCAGGCCGGCGAGACGATCGAGCTCGTCTCGGAAGGGCGCACGGTGGCGCGGGTGGAACCGGTACGGGAGCGCCGGCCGTTGCCGACGGACCGCCCCCCGACGGATGACGAGATCCTCGACGATCTCGTTGCCCGCGGCCTCGTCACGAAACGAGGGAGCGGGAACTGGCCGGACTGGTTCTTCACACGCGAACGTCCCACCTCTCCGGACGGCAGCGTGCTCGAACAGCTTCTCGCCGATCGCAAGAGCCGCGACTGGTGAAGTTCTGGGACACCTCTGCTCTCGTCCCGCTGATCGTGAACGAAGCGCAGAGCCGGTCGATGATCCGGCTGATGGGGAGTGACGCGAACGTCGTCGTCTCCTTTCTGACGCGCGTCGAGCTCGCCAGCGGCATCGCCCGGCGCCTCCGGAATCACGACCGAATGCGGGACTCGTCGGACTTCGTGCAGTTGCTCGAGCGCGAGTGGACGGAGATTGAAGCGGAGCCGCACGTGCTCACTTCGGCGCGGCGGCTTGCGCATCGGCACAAGCTCCGCGCCGGTGACGCGATTCAACTCGCCTGCGCGGTGATCTGCCGCTCCATGAGCAATCTCGAGTTCGTCACCCTCGACCACGAGCTCCGCTGCGCGGCGCGCGCCGAAGGGTTCGCCGTCCTGCCGCCCGAATAACCATGTTCTAATCGTCGTTACCGAGTACCTCGATGTTCGACAAACTTCATGAAGAGTGCGGTGTCTTTGGTGTCCTCGGGCGCGCGGACGCGGCGAATCTCGTTTATCTCGGACTCTACGCGCTGCAGCACCGCGGGCAGGAGAGCGCCGGCATCGCGTCCGTTTCGCCGGAAGGGCGAATCATCTCCGAGAAGGAGATGGGCTACGTCGCCGACGTCTTCACGCACGAGCGTCTCTCGCGCCTGCCGGGAGACATGGCCATCGGCCACGTGCGGTACTCCACCGCCGGCGGCTCGATGCTTTGCAATGCGCAGCCGATCGTCGCCTTCACCAGCAAGGGACCGATCGCCGTCGCACACAACGGCAACCTCATCAACGGGGACGAGCTCCGCCGTCAGCTCGAAGCCGAAGGGGCGATCTTCAACTCGACGGCGGACAGCGAAGTCATCGTTCATCTGATCGCCCGTTCCAAGGCACCCGATGCCGAAGGGGCATTCATCGATGCGCTCTCGCGCGTCCAGGGGGCGTATGCGATCGCGCTGCTCACGCCGGGGCGCATCTTCGCCGCGCGCGATCCGCACGGCTTCCGGCCGCTCGTGCTCGGGAAGCTCGATGACGTGCTGACGGTCTCGTCCGAAACCTGCGCCTTCGATCTGATCGGCGCGGAGACGGTGCGGGAGATCTCCGCCGGCGAGATCATCGCCCTCGAGCGCCGCGGCCCGATCACCTCCGTCCGCGTCGTCCGCGAGGCGAAAGCGGCGCGCGAAGCACGCTGCATCTTCGAGCACGTCTACTTCGCGCGGCCCGATTCGGTCGTCTTCGGCAACAGCGTTGCCGAGATGCGCCAGAAGTTCGGCGCGCAACTCGCGCGCGAACATCCGATCGACGCCGACATCGTCGTGCCCGTGCCCGATTCCGGTGTCTACGCCGCCCTCGGCTACGCGCAGGAAGCGGGCATCCCGTTCCAGTACGGGCTGGTGCGCAATCACTACGTCGGCCGCACGTTCATCGAGCCGAAGCAGACCATCCGCAGCTTCGGCGTGAAGGTGAAACTGAATCCGGTGCAGCACCTCGTCAAAGGAAAGCGCCTCGTGCTGGTCGATGATTCGATCGTGCGCGGCACCACCTCCAAGAAGATCGTGCGCATGCTCAAGCATGCCGGCGCGGCCGAAGTGCACATGCGCATCTCGTCGCCGCCGACGTCGTGGCCGTGCTACTACGGCATCGATACGCCCGAGCGCCGCGACCTCATCGCCAGCTCGCACTCGCTCGACGAGATTCGCGCCTTCATCGAGGCCGACTCCCTCGGCTACCTCAGCGAAGACGGCCTGCTCGAAGCGGTCCGGAACGACGACGATCCGCGTCAGCTCTACTGCACCGCATGCTTCACCGGGAAGTACCCGGTGAAGCAGGAAGAGCTGCAGAAAGCGGCCGAAGCGATGCTGACGGCGTAAGTCGCGCTAGCGGCGTAAGCCGCGATCATCGGTATCCGCATCCTCTACCCGTACGTCGCGATCGCCGGCCCGCGTCGACGTGGTGATCACCTCGTTCGCGCGCGGAATGTCCCGCGGCAGATCGCGTCCCGGTCCGAGCAGGTCATCGAACAACGCGCGGTAATGCAGCATCGCCTGACGCAGGTCCTCGGTCGAGGCGCTGCCCGGAGCACCGCCGATCACCTTGTGGCCCGCGCGATAGTGCTCGACGATGCTCGGATGCTTCACCGACAGATGCGCGGCGTGTTTGTCGAAGTCGCCCATCGGATAACCCTGCACGCGCATGATGTCGGCGACCAGCTCGTCCGCCTCGACCACCGCCATGGCGGGGCGCTCGACGAAGTGCTTCTCGACGCGCTCCCAGTCGCCGCGATACCGGTCGCGATCCGATGCGCTGAGCGGACGGATGTCGTACTGCTTCACTTCCTCGGTGCGCGCGAGCAGCTCGCGCTCCGCGTGCTTGCGGCTGCCGTGCTCGTGCACCACGTGGTCGTATTCCTTGCCGAATTTTTCTCGCAGCGATTCCGAACGTGAGCGCCGCGCGCCGCGGGCGACCAGCCCGACGACGACCAGCAGCGCCACCATTCCGAGCGCAATCCAGATCCACAGTGGATCGATGGCCATGATTGTCTCCTTCGCAGAGAGGAGACGGCAAAGCTCATACCGGAATGCGCTTCAGATCGGTTTCCGCCGCGATGTAGCCGAACGACGCCCACTGCTTCTGATTGGCGACCAGGCGTTCGAAGATCGGCCGCGCCCGCTCCGGCTGTCCGTTGATCACGTAAAAACTGCCGACGCCGTACAGCGTCGTCGCGCCATCGGTGGTCGACGGATCTTCATTGACGAGCTCTTCGGGCGCGATCTCGCCGCGATACATGAGCAGCAGTTTCTGATACGCGCGGTTCTCGATGATGTCGAGATCGGTACTGATGGGCTCGAGCACGCGCTCGGCCTCCTGCGGCCGCCCGAGGCGGCGCAGCGTGAGGTACTCCCAATACGTTGCGGAGACGAGACCGTCGGGATTCTTCGAGACCTTCTGGCATTCGCGATAGGCCTCGAGCGCTTTCTCGAAATCGCCGCTGAGGTAGTACGCGAGTCCGAGGTGATACCAGATGTTCGATTGCAGCGTGGTCAGAGGAACGTTGCGCGCGTTCGGCAGACCATCGGGCTCGATCGCATCCGGTTTTCCGCGCGTGAGCTTCGCGGCGAGAGCGAGATCGGCGATGGCCCGATCGAACTGGCGCAGCGTGATCCAGCGATGCCCGCGATGCCGCAGCATGCGCGCGTCGCGCGGATGTTTCTTCGCGCCGTCGGTGAAGATCTCGATCGCGCCGCGGTAGTCGCCGAGGTACGCGGTGCGCCGGCCGAGCCAGATGATGGCGTCGGCATCATTCCGATTCGTCTCGTAGGCTGCACGCGCCGCGGCAAGATCCTTTTCGCGTTGCGCGCGTGCCTCCGCGGACATCGCGGGCGCCGGCACGTTGGCGAGCGGCGGCAGCGGTTCCGGAGGCGGGGTGGACGAAGCACACGCGGCGCACAGCAGAACGGCAACGACGATGAAGCGCATGCGCGCATCGTAGCGTCGAATCGCACGCCGCTACGACAGCAATAGCGAGCAGCACGTCACGCCGCCCTCGGCTTTCGCCAGTTCGTCTGCATGCACGGCGCGCACGTCGAAGTCCGTCAGCTTCGCGCGCGTCTTCGGAAAGGCGAGCGGGAACACGATCACTTCGCCCACACGCAAGGCATTCGCCGCGAACGGCTCCCCGGCATCGACGTCGATCGATTGAAAGCCGTCGAATGGGGTGAGATCGAACCATGCGCGGTTCATGAGCAAGGTGTTGCGCCCGAGGTACGTGACCGCCGTTTTCAGATGCAGGGCCCCGTGCAGTTCGACCGGCACGACCTCGCGACGCGTGAGCGCACGCAGTTGCGCGATGCCTTCGTCATTCGTGCGCGACGAACGTCCGACGAAGATGCGCTCGCCGATCACGAGCACGTCTCCGCCGTCGATCGTTCCCGGCGCCTCGATCTGCACGAGCGGGCGATATTGCGCGAGCGCCGCGGCCACGCCCTCGACCTCGCCGCGTCGCGATTCCGCCCCCGGCCGCGTGATGACGGCCAGGTCGTCGAGCACGACGGCGGTGTCTTCGATGAAGACGCAATCGGGATACGCCGCATCGCCCGGAACATGCACCACCGTGCAGCCGAGCGCGGTCAGCAGCGCGCGGTACTCCTCGTGCTGGGCAACGGCGCGCTCATACGAGATCGGCGTGCGCTCGAGATGAGTGAGCTCGCACAACGCAACGTTACGACTCACATCGCGCGTGATCGCAATCAAGACGCAGCCTCCACGATCGAGTCCCGGATCACGTCGGCCTCATCGACGAGACCATGATCGCCCTCGGCGAGCTCGATGAATTTCGAGCCGGGCACGAGTCCCGCGGCTTCCCATTTCTGCCACGTTTCTTCGACGACCCAGAACGGCACGGTCTCATCCTTGCGGCCCATGATGGCGGTAACGCGGGAGAGCGGCGGTTCTTCATCGACATGCAGATTCGTCATCTGCAGAAAGAACCGGCGATGGATGAATGCATCGGCGTTGCGTGCGAAGTTGAAGACCTTCACCGGATCGGTGTTCGGCACATGCTCGGCCCATCGCCGCGCGACCCCGAGAGCAGGCGCGATGAGCACGAGCGGCAGGGCGAAGCCGCGCTTCGCGACCGACAGCGCCACCAGCGCACCGAGCGAGCTGCCGACGATCGCACGCGGCGGCGTGGCTCGCGCGCACGCGACCGCATGGTCGACCACCGCGTCGAAGTCGAGTGCCTCGAACGACGGCACGTTGAGATCGGGAGTGTTCAGCTCGATGCCGTACGGCGCGAGCAGCGGACGCAAGGCGGTGATCTTCGCGCTCGCGGGTGAGGAGGCGAAGCCGTGAAAGTACAGAACGGATTTCATGAGGCGCGTGAACGATGCCGCATCGAACTCCGTTTGACAATGCCGCGGGTGGCGCTCGCTTGCGAAAGGAGGGTCGCGTCGGTGATGCTCGACACTGTTCGCTGTCCGTGGCCCGCGGAGAATTCAACCATGTCTCTTTCCTGGATCGATCGTGCCGTCAGCGCCGAAGATGCCGTCTCCCATGTGCTGAGCGGCATGCGCGTGTTCATTCACGGCGCCGCGGCCACGCCGACCGCGCTCATCGATGCGCTTGCGAAACGCGACGTCGAAAACGTCACCACCTATCACCTGCATCTCGACGGCCATGTGGCGATCGGCGATGCCGACGTCGCTCATCGATTCCGGCCGACGTCGCTCTTCATCGGCGCGAACATGCGCGCCGCGGTGAATGAGGGTCGCGCCGACTTCACGCCGGTCTTCCTCTCCGACGTGCCGGCGCTCTTCACGTCGCGACGCATTCCGCTCGACGCGGCGCTGCTGCAGCTCTCGCCGCCCGACAAGCATGGCTTCTGCACGCTCGGCACTTCCGCGGACGCGGCGGTCGCGGCCTCGCGCAGCGCGCGCATTCTCATCGGCGAGATCAACGAAAAAATGCCGCGCACGCACGGCAACACGCTCGTGCACATCGATCAACTGACTTCGTTCGTGCACACGAATCGGCCGCTGCCCGAGCATCCGCCGAGCGAGCCGTCGGAAGCCGAGGCGGCCATCGGCTCGCACATCGCCGCGCTCGTGCCCGATGGCGCGACGCTGCAGATGGGAATCGGCGCGATTCCCGAAGCCGTGCTCGCACGCCTCTTCGACAAGCGCGACCTCGGCATTCACACCGAGATGTTCTCCGATCGCGTGATCGATCTCGTCGACGCCGGCGTGATCACGAACCGCCGCAAGAAAGTGCATCCGGGCCGGATCACCACCACGTTCGTGGTCGGCTCGCGGCGGCTCTACGACTTTGTCGACGACAATCCGTTCGTCGAGTTCTACGCCGCCGATCACACGAACGACACGGCCGTGATTCGAAGAAATCATCACGTCGTGGCAGTGAACTCGGCGCTCGAAGTCGATCTTTCCGGACAGGTCGTGGCCGACTCGATCGGCTTCCGCATGTACAGCGGCATCGGCGGACAGATGGACTTCATGCGCGGCGCGGCGCTCTCCCCCGGCGGCGTGCCGATCATCGCCCTCCCCTCCACCGCCGCGAACGGAAAGCTCTCGCGCATCGTCGCCTCGGTGAAGGCGGGCGCCGGCGTCGTGACCACGCGCGGCCACGTGCACTGGATCGTCACCGAGTTCGGCGCGGCCGATCTCTGGGGCAAGTCGCTGCGCGAGCGCGCCGACGCGCTCATCTCCATCGCCCATCCTGATTTCCGCGCCGAGCTGCGCCGCGAAATCGCGGAGGCACGACACTTCGTGATCGGATGATGCGCATCTCGCTCTTCGCCGGAGACATCACCGACGCGCCGGCCGACACGATCTGCACGTCGACCAACGCGCGGCTCACGCTGATGATGGGCACCGGCGGCTCGGTGCGCGAGCGCGGCGGCTTCGAGGTGCTTCGCGCGTGCGAGGAACTGCTCGCGCAATCGGGTCGCGCGTCGTTCGCCGTCGGCTCCGCGCATCGCACGACTGCCGGCCGCCTCCCCTTCAAAGCGGTGATTCACTGCGTCGCCAGCGATCCGGTCTCGCACATCTCGTCTCCCGAGATCGTGCGCGCCTGTGTCCGAAACGCACTCGCCCACGCCGATGCGGTGGGGAGCACGAAACTGGCGATGCCGGTCTTCGCGACCGGACACGCGCATCTCCGTTTCGATCGCGCGGTGGAGGCGATCGCCGCGGCGTTGCGCGAGACGCAAACGAACGTTGCCGAGGTCGTGCTCGTGACGAACGATCGCGAACGGATGGCTCGAGCGGCCGATTTGCTGGGACGAAGCGCCTAGAGTCGCGAACGCACCCGAACCGCCACGCGTCGTTCACCGCCCGGCTACAGCCGATGCCTATGATCCTCGCAAACAGGAGGAGAACCATGCATCGGAGTTTCATCGCAACCGCCGCGGCGCTGCTGCTCGCGGTCCCGGCCTTCGGCCAGCTTCACGGTCTGCCGCCGGACGGCGACAACCAGCGTTCCACCGTGACCCAGAACATCGGCGTCGTCAAAGTATCGATCGAATACAGCAGCCCCGACGTACACGCGCCGAACGGCGAAGATCGCCGCGGCCGCATCTGGGGCGAGCTCGTGCCGTACGGCATGTCGACGCAGGCCTTCGGCACGTGCGGCGATCAGTGTCCGTGGCGCGCCGGAGCGAACTACAACACCATCTTCACCGTCTCGCACGACGTCACCGTGCAGGGGCAGCCGCTCGCGGCCGGCTCGTACGGCCTGCACATGATTCCGGCGAAGGACGCCGACTGGACGATCATCTTTTCGAAGAATGCGTCGTCGTGGGGCAGCTTCTTCTACGACGTGAAAGACGACGCCCTGCGCGTCACCACGAAGCCGTCGAAGAGCGACTATCACGAGTGGCTCACCTACGAGTTCACCGATCGCCAGGCCGACAAAGCCACGGCCGCGCTGAAGTGGGAAGAGCTCCAGGTGCCGTTCACGATCGCCGTGCCGGACGTGGCCGCGGTGCATCTCGCGGCCGTGCGCGCGGAACTGCGCGATGACACCGGCTTCTCCTGGCAGAACTGGGTCAACGCCGCGCAGTACGCGCTGAGCGTGAAGCATCCGAAGGAAGCGCTGGAGTTCGCCGACGCCGCGGTGAATCGCCGCTTCGTCGGTCTCGAGAATTTCCAGACGCTGAACACGCTGGCGATGGCGCAGGAAGCAGCCGGCCTGGCCACCGAGGCGAAAGCGACGCGCGAGAAGGCGATGAATCATCCGACCGCCAGCGCGATCGATCTGCATCAGTACGCACGCCAGCTGCTGAATCAGGGCAAAAAGGAAGAAGCCCTCCGCATCTGGGAACTGAATTCGAAACGCCATCCGAATCAGTGGCCCGTGAACGTCGGCCTCGCCCGCGGCTACTCCGCCAACGGCAAATACAAAGACGCGCTCAAATACGCCAAGCTCGCCCTCGCCCAGGCCCCCGATGACCTGAACAAACGCAACCTCGAAGCCGGCATCAAAAAACTGGAAGCCGGCCAGGACATGAACTAGTCACGAGCAACGTAGCGCCAAGTTACGTAGCGCCGAACAACGTAGCGCCGGCATCTTGCCGGCGTAAAAAAGAATGCGGGCTGGAAGCCCGCGTTCCGGCCGGCTGGAAGCCGGCGCTACGTTTCCACGCTCCAATCCCGCGAGTTACGTAGCGCCGGCATCTTGCGGCCGGGCCGCCGGCATCTTGCCGGCGTAAAAAGAATGCGGGCTGGAAGCCCGCGCTCCGGCCGGCTGGAAGCCGGCGCTACGTTTCGGCGCTACGTTTCCACGCTACGGTCTCCCACTCCCCATTCGCGCGCGATCTGGGGAGAGACCGCGGAGACGCCGAACCACAAATCCATCGCCAGCAGTTCCGCCACAGCGACCACCACCAGCGCACGTGCACGCGACGTGTGCACCGCATGATAGTGCTCTCGCGCGCGCCGCCTGCGCGGCGCATCATTGCGCCATGCAATACCTTCCCAACCCCGACGAGCAACGCTGGCTGACGCGCTACATGCGCCGTCTGATCGAGAACATGGGCCACGAACAGTTCGTGCTCGCGCCGATCCTCGAGCCCTCGCGCAAGTGGTTTCCGGAAGAGTGGTTCGCCACCGTCCACGACGCGCATCTCCTCACCCAGCGGCTGATGCATTACGCCGGACTGCGCGACCTGCGATTCACGATCGAGGGATACATCGCCACCGACATCGCCGATACGGAAAGCGGCGATGCCTCGGGATACTTCAGCGGCATCCGCGACGGCATGGCGCATTTCGGATTGAAGCAGACCACGCTCACCGATCCCGAAGTCGCGGCCGGCACGATGGCGCATGAAGTCGCACACGCGTGGCGCCACGTGCATCGCGACCGTCTCGAGCCGGCAGCGAAGGATCAGGAAGAGATCCTCACCGACATCACCACGGTCTACCTCGGCTTCGGCGTGCTGACGACGAACGACACCTATCGCTTCCGCAGCGAAGGGAACATGCGCGAACAACGCTGGGCCTCCTCGAGCTACGGCTACCTGCCGCTCCAGGCGATGTCGTTTCTCCTCGGGATGCAGCTCGCCGCGCGCGCCCGCGACGAAGAGATCTCCGCGATCGAGACGCAGCTCGAACCGAACCAGCGGCGGGCGGTGCTCGAGACGATCGACGAGTTCGCCTCGCAGGACATCCTCGATCTGCTCGCACTGCCGCCACGCGAAACGTGGCCCGAGCCCGACATCGAGGCGCACGACATCGCGCTCATCGAGCCCGATGCGCGCATGGCCATCGAAATCGAGAATCCGGCCGATGACCCGCAGCGCAACCGCGGGCAGTACGTCTACCGCTCCGAACGCGAGCGGTCGGGTTCGATGCAGCCGCAGGGCGTCGGGTTCCTGATCCTCGCCTTGCTGTTTTTCGGCGTCGTCCTCGCTGCCGCGCTCGGCGGAAACATGAAAGCCGCGGGCTTCCTCGGCTTCTTCGCATTTCTCTTCCTGCTGTCGTTCGTCTTTCGCAAACCGCAGAGGGAGTACTTCTGCAGCGACACCGATTGCCGGCAGCCGCTGACGCTCGAAGACACCGTCTGTTCCGCATGCGGAGGAACGATCGCCGAAAACGCGGAAGACGCGCTGGAGCACAACGCCGCGGCCGTGGAGTTCACGGAGTGTGCGGATTGCGAACCGGAGCTGCCGTGCGAGCGCCACGCATCGTGACGTCGGCGGCCAGGAGCAACAGCAGTGTCGCGAGCGACGCCGCGAGCCCCGCGTAAAGACGCGGCGGGAAATACCGCCGCTCGATGAGATGCCGCCCCGCGCGCACGTCGACGGCGGCGAACGCGTAGTCGGCGCGCAGTTGCGGAGCATCGTTGCCGTCGATCGACGTCGTCCAGCCGTCGTAATACGTCTCCGCGAAAATCACCCGCCCATCGCAGGGCGCATCGACGCCATAGCGCGACGAGTTCAGCTCGCGGCGGAGGATGGCCACGGCGGCGGCGCCGCATCTGCCGACGAAGCGCGCCGCCACCGCGTCGCGATTCTCGTAAAAGTGCATGAGTCCCATCGGTGTTTTCACACGGCCGATCTCGACGACGCCCGGCAGGTGCACTTCCTCGAGCGCGCGAAACGCGCGTACGCCGGCGCGATCGAAGATCGCTTTCTTGCGCGGCCACGGCGCGCGGCGCACGTAGTTGCCCATCTGCGTCATGCGCAGCGGCGCGAGGCTGTCGAAGTCGGTGTGGAACACGGTGGGGATGCCGAAGGCGGTGGCGGTGTAGTCATTCAGCGTCGCCAGCTGCCACCGCGCGATGTAACTGATGTCGTTCGCCGGCGCCTCCACGATCAATGGCGACGGCGCGGCGTAGAACCGCAGCGGTCCGATCGCTTCGCGCACCGCGGTGGCCACCGGCGGCTCGTCGTAAAGATCGCGCGGTGCGTAGGCATTCACGCGATAGCCGGCCACGAGCAGGTCGATGGTGAGGATCGTCGCGATGGAGAGATCGCGTCGCGGCAGGAAGCAGGCGACCGCAAACACGATGGTGAGGATCGCGGCATGCGTGAAGCTGACGATCGTGTATTCGTTCCGCGGCACGCCGATGGCGCAGACGGCGAGCAACGCCAGCACGGAGATCGTCATCATGGCAATGCCGCGCTTCGACGGCGCGAATGCAGCGATCGCGTTGCCGGCCAGCAGCGCGATCGGCAGGATCGCCAGGATCAGCACCTTCACCGGAAAGCGAAAGATCGTCACGAGCGGAACGTAGTCGTAGATGAGACGAAAGCCGGGCAGGTACTGCCCGAGCGAAAGGAGGATCGTGAGACCGGCGGTGAACGCGAGTGCGCGCACCGGCGCATCGACCTCCGCCGTTCGTTTCGTCGCGCCGAAGGTCGCCAGCACGAGCAGCGGAATGCCGAAGTAGATGCTGAGCACGTACGGAAAGCCTTCGGTCTCGAACGCGCGGCCCCAGTACTCGCCGCCGAGGGTGTTGGTGGGGCCGAAGAAGCGCGGGATGAAGAGCTCCGGAAGACGGCGCGGATGCACCGACCAGCCGGTGAAGCTCTCGTACGAACGCTGCTCGAGACCGCGTGACGATTGTGCGATCACGCTGGTGGCGGGCAGCGTCGCGAACAGCGAGAGACCGATGCCCCCGGCGACGACGAGTGCGGCGATCCGCGCGCGGCGCATCGGCGCAGCGGTGTCACGCACGCTGACGATCCAGACGAACAGCAGGATGAATTGAAACGCGGTGATCTCGGCCATGCCGGCGATCAGCGGCATCGCCGCGGCGATCGCGGCGGGAACGAACGAGCGTCCGTCGCGCAACGCGCGATGCGTGAGTCCAATCGTCAGCGGAATCCACGGCAAGGCCAGCAGCCACGCGCTGAGATTCCCGCCCGAGAGCGTGACGCCGCAGAACGCGTAGGCGATGCCGGTGACGAATGCGCCGGCGCGCGCGAATCCGACCACCCGTCCCAGCCAGTACGCCGCCACCGCGCAGAAGAAGACGTGCAGCACCGGAATCAGATTGAACGCGGTGAGCAGAGGCAGAATCGCGTAGAGCAGATTTGAGGGATGCAGCGCGGCGGCGGTCGGCGTGGCAAGGTAGGGTTGTCCGCCGTTCGTGAATGGATCCCAGAGCGGAAACGTCCCCGCCTGCAGGGCCGAGGCGAGGAGCACTTTCTTCGGATAGAAGAACTGATAGACGTCGCGAAAGAAAAACGTCTTCGTCGTCAGCGGCTCATGAAAGAACGCGGCCGTCAGCAGCGCGTAGAGCGCCACCACGCGGTCGCGAAGAAGGTCGCGCAAGCGCATCCGGCACACGGTAGCAGCATCGCCGCCCATCGAGTTTGCAGATGCCCGGTGGCCCATGCAGAATGACCGCGCCGTGTCGCGAACGAAGCGAGTCTCCGTGGTGGTGCCGACGTATCGCGAGCCCGACCTCCAGCCATTCCTGCAGCGACTCTCGCGCGCTCTCGCACCACTCGACGGCGAGATCGTGATCGTCGACGACAGCGACGACGCCACGCACGACGCGCTCCGCGCGAGTGCGACCGGCTGGAGCGCCGTCGAAGTCCGCGTACTCCGCGGCACGCGCCGCGGCAAAGGCGATGCGATCCGCATCGGCCTGCTCGCCGCCGAAGGGGCGGTGCTTCTCTATCTCGATGCCGACATCGAGGAATCGAAACTGCTGCTGTTGCCGCAATTCGTGTCGCTCATCGAAAACGACGGCTACAACGTCGTCATGGGCGAGCGCCGCAGCCGCTGGGAGTACCGCAACTTCGGCCGCTTCCTCCTCTCCCTCGGCCTGTTTCTCGCGCAACGCCTCTTCATCTTTCAATCCGCCCGCTTCTTCGATACGCAATTCGGCTTCAAGGCCTTCGACCGCGAGAGTGCACGGCACATCGCCTCGCTGCAGACCGTCCCCGGCGGCATGATCGACATCGAACATCTCTACATCGCGACGAGAAACCACATGCGCATCGCGCAGCTCCCCGTCACGCCGGTGCGCGAGCTGCGTCCGTCGCGGCTGCGCATCCTCCGCTGTCTCGTCACCGATCCGATCGCGCTGCTGCGCGTGAAATGGAACGGCGTGCGCGGAAGGTACGAACGATGAAGACGTCGATCACGAATCGCATCCGCTACGTGCTCGACGAACTGCTGCCGCGTTCGTTGCGCGAATCCCGCTGGTTCATGTGGCCGATGTTCGCGATCTGGTTCAAAGGGCGGCACGTGCGCACGGCGATGGATTTCAAAAGCCTCGCGCCGTCGCTCAGTGACGCGGAGTTCCGCGAGATCTATCGCAACGTGCAGACGCTCGCCGACGATCGCCCGACCGACACGCATCCCGATGCGCTCGCGTACGTGCTGTCGCACATCGACGCCGATTCGCGTTCGCTGCTCGACGTCGGCTGCGGCCGCGGCTACTTTCTGCAGCGCGCGCAGGAGCGTGAGGAGCTCGCGCGCGTTCGGCTCCTCGGCTGCGATCTCCGCGATCACGCCGCGCTCGGCCGCGCCGGCTACGTCATCGGGGCGGCGGAGCACCTGCCGATGCGCGACCGCTCCGTCGACGTCGTGACGTGCTCGCACACGCTCGAGCACATGCGCCGCATCGATGTCGTCGTGGCGGAGCTCGCGCGCGTCGCGGCGCGAAGACTCTTCATCATCGTGCCGCGCCAGAAGTACTTCCGCTACACGTTCGACCTGCACCTGCAGTTCTTCCCGACGGCCGAGGCGCTCGAACGCGCCATCGGCCTGAAGGGAGAGATCCTGCGCTTCGGGGACGACTGGGTGTACGTGGTGGAACGCCGCGTCACTTAGCGATCAACACGATCAACCCGCGTCCGCACACTCCGTACGTCGTCCATTCCCCGCCGATGAATGTTTCGCTGCCCGGCGAGACGACCTGGTTGGCTCCTTCGGCCCAGTTGCAGGTGTCGGTCACGCGGTACCACGACTTGCCGGAGCCGGGCCACGGCAGCGTGAAGGTCACGCTTCCGGACCAGCCGTTGTACGCGACGTAGATCGCGCTCGCGGAATCGCTGAACTCCGTGCCGTCGATGCGCCAGGCGATGGCGTGATTGTTCGCGTCGTTCCAGTACGTCGCGTCCGGAACGTTGCCGTCCGGCTTGAACCAGCGCAGCTGTTCCATCACGTTCGCGTTGTTGTCGACGCTCGAATAGAAATTCGCCGGCCGCAGCGCCGGGTGCGCGTTGCGGAACGCGAGCATGCGCTGCGTGAACGTCTTGAACGTCGACTGATCGCTCGACAGAGACCACGACAGCCAGTTCGCCGACGAGTCGAGGTTGTACGGATTGTTGTTGCACTGGATCGAGCGCAACGCTTCATCGCCGCCGGTCATCATCGGCACGCCCGCGCTGAGCGCGAGAAAGGCGATGCCGTTGCGCGACGCGCGGCGCTGATCGGCCGCGACGCCCGCCTGATCCCATGAGTTGTTGCTGTCCGAGCCGCCGTCCGACGGTCCGTATGGCCATGCCTGCGCGTTGTTCTTGCTGTTGCAGCCGTAGAGATCCTTGTGCGTGAAACCGTCGTGCGCGACCATGAAGTTGATCGAGTGATACGGCTTGCGCCCGTCGTCGCTGTAGAGATCGGACGAACCGGCGAAGCGCGTCGCGAGCTCCCCCGTCGTCACGGCTTCGGTACCGAGCTTGTTCTGATCCTTGCGCAGCGAATCGCGGAACTTGTCGTTCCACTCCGCCCAGCCGGCCGGGAAATTGCCGACCTGATACGTCCCCGCACCGATGGCCCACGGCTCCGCGATCCAGTCGACGCCGCTGCCGCCCACCGCGGGCCGCGCCGGCATTTCGGCGACGATGCGATTGAGGGCCGTGCCGCTGTTGGTCTTGTCGTAATTGAAGCAGCCGTGCTGGCAGGTGTTGCCGAGGACGGTGGCCAGATCGAATCGGAAGCCGTCGATGCCGAGAGTGTTCTTCCAGTACGCGAGCGAATCGACGATGAGGTTCTGCGCCGTGGTGTTGTAGGTGTTGTAGTTCCCGGTCGTGCCGGTGTTGTCGTAATAGAACTGATAGTCGCTGGTGAGCGAGTAGTAGGTGACGTTGTCGAGGCCGCGGAACGAGAGAACGTTCGCGGTCGAGGAGTCGATCCCCGACCAGAGTCCTCCTTCACCGGTGTGGTTGTAGACCACGTCGACCAGCACTTTGATGCCGTTGTCGTGGAAGGCCTTGACCATGTTCTTGAACTCGACGGTCGGGCCGCCCGGCGTCTTGTCGGACGAATAGCGGCGATCGGGCGCGAAGAAATTGAGGGTCATGTACCCCCAGTAGTTGTCGCCGGTGGTGGACGTGGGATCGACGTCGTTCGTGTCGTTCTGCGTCTCGTGCAAGGGAAGGAACTCGACCGCGGTCACGCCGAGCCCGGCGAGATACGGCGCCTTCAGCGCGGCGCCGGCGTAGGTGCCGCGCAGCGACGCCGAGATCGACGTGTCGTTCGCCGTCAGACCTTTGACGTGCACTTCGTAGACGATGTCGTCCTTGAGGGCACGGGTCGGCTTCGTGCCGGTGGAGGTGGCGTCGGAGGCGAGCACGATTCCTTTCGGTGCGGAGGCGCCGGTGTCGATGTTGCGATACGACGAGCCGGAGGCGTAGCGCGTGCCGTCGGTCTGCGTCGGCGTCTGCGGATCGTGCGAGACCTCGCGCGCGTAGGGATCGAGCAGGAGCTTGTTCGGATTGAAGCGGTTGCCCTGCGCGTCGACGTCGCTGAGGAACCCGAGCGACGAGCCTTTCGTCCAGCTGGCGTTGTACGTCCAGTTCGGACCCCAGGCGCGATAGCCGTAGTAGACCGTGCCGGTGATGCCGTACGTGTTCTGCAGCGTCGCCACCGAGGCGGTCTTCGACCAGATGTTGGTCGCCGCGTCTTTGGTCATGACGTAGTTGACCTTCTCCTGGTAGCCGGAGGCGTACTTGTAGATCCAGACCTCGATGCGCGTGGCGCGCGACGAGTAGACCTTGAAGGTGATGTTGGAATTCGTGCCGTCGTAGCGCGCGCCGAGCGAGTACGCATCGATCGCGGCGAAGGCGGAAGTGGAGGCGAACGTCAGGAGGAGGAGGCAACCGACTACCGAAAGCCGGAGACGCGGAATGACATTGCTGCGGCGTTGCATAGTGCCGTCATTATGCAACTTTCCCGAAAAGGCGTCCGGTCAGAAAAAGACAGCCGCTACGGTTTCTTCTCCGGCAACTGGAACGTCACCGGCTGCTTCTTCCCTGTTTTCTTCGGTTTGGCCGGTTGATTGGGAAGCGTGAACGAAGCCGGCGCCACCCCTTTCGGTGCAGCAGGCTGGGCCGTCTTTTCTTCCGCGGGTGGAGTAGGAGCGGCCGGAAGTTGAAAGGCGCGCGGATCCGTAGCGCCGGCATCCGTAGCGCCGGCGTTCGTAGCGCCGGCATCCTGCCGGCCGGTGGGCAGGCTTCCAGCCTGCCCGGGGATTTCCTCCTGCCGGCTGGAAGCCGGCGGAACGGCCGGCTGGAAGCCGGCGCTACGTCCGGCGTCGTCGGTCGCGGGCCTGGGCTGCTCGACCTTCTTCACGACCTCCTTCTTCTTCGGCAGTTGGAATGCTCGCGGATTTCCTCCGTCGTCGAGAGGCGAGAGAAGCAGAAACGCGGCGAGGAGAAGCGTCATGTGGGCCAGTGTACACTTCGCGCGCGATGACGGACCGACGCCAATTTCCGAACGATTTCTTATGGGGAGCGGCGACGTCCGCGTATCAGATCGAAGGAGCACCGCTCGCGGATGGAGCGGGTCCGAGCATCTGGCATCGCTTCAGTCACACGCCCGGCCGCACGGCCAATGACGAGACCGGCGACGTCGCGTGCGATCACTACCATCGCTACAAGGAAGACGTCGCGCTGATGCGCGAGCTCGGACTGACCTCGTATCGCTTCAGCATCTCGTGGAGCCGCATCCTTCCCGACGGCACCGGCGCGGTGAACGAGCGCGGGCTCGACTTCTATCGTCGTCTCGTCGATGAACTGCTGGCCGCGGACATTCAGCCGCTGGTGACGCTCTATCACTGGGATCTGCCGGCCGCGCTCGACGATCGCGGCGGCTGGCTCAATCGCGACATCAGCTGGTGGTTCGCCGATTACGCGCAGGTGATGTTCCGCGCGCTCGACGATCGCGTGAAGATGTGGGTGACGCTGAACGAGCCGTGGGTCGTCGCCGACGGCGGCTATCTGCACGGCGTGCTCGCCCCCGGACATCGCAACCATTTCGAGGCGCCGATCGCGTCGCACAACCTCATGCGCGCTCACGCCGCGGCCATTCAGGCCTATCGCTCCGTGGGAAAAAACCAGATCGGCTACGTCGTCAATCTCGAGCCGAAATATGCGGCCTCGCCGAGCGCGGAAGATGCGGCCGCGGTGGAGCGCGCCGACGCATACATGAATCGCCAGTATCTCGATCCCGTGTTCTTTGGCTCGGCTCCGGCGGAACTGGCGGAGATGTACGGCGAGGCGTGGCCGCAGTTCCCCGCTTCCGATTTCGAAGAGCTGCAGCAGCCGTTCGATTTCCTCGGCATCAACTACTACACGCGCGGCCTCACCAGGAATGATCCGTCCGTACCGATCGAGCGCGCCGTGCGCGTCAGGAATCCCCGCGCCGCCTACACCGAAACGGGCTGGGAGGTCTTCCCGCGCGGATTGACCGACATCCTCGTCTGGGTCACGAAGCGCTACGGAAAGATGCCGCTCTACATCACCGAAAACGGCGCGGCGTTCTACGATCCTCCCACCGCGGAGAACGGGCGCATCGACGATCCGCTGCGCATCGACTACTACACGAGGCACCTTCACGCCGTGCTCGATGCGATCGACGAAGGAGCGGACGTGCGCGGCTATTACGCCTGGTCGCTGTTCGACAACTACGAGTGGAACGCCGGCTTCGCGAAGCGCTTCGGGATCGTGCACGTCGACTACGAAACGCAGAAGCGGACGCCGAAGGAGAGCGCCCGGTTTTACGCGCAGGTGATTCGCGACAACGCGATTTGAGCGGAACGCCGCCGTTCCGGCGGCTGAGCACGCGGCGTCCCGCCGCCCAACCGCGCCGAGACGGCGCACTGCTCAGCCGGCGGGGACGCCGGCGCTCCGCTACTCGATCACGTACGGCTTCATCCCGCGCGTGATCTCGATCTCGAGCGTGCGGCCGCGCCATGGGCGCACGACCTTCGCGCGATCCCACTGCGGCGGCAGACACGGATCGACGACCAGGCCTTCCCACGTCGGGCGCACGCCGAGCACCCACTCGCTCACGACGCGATGCAGCCAGGAGGCGGAGCCGGTGTACCACGTCCAGCCGGCGCGGCCGTTGAGCGGCGAGTCGGGACCATCGACGTTGCCGGGCAGCACGTACGGCTCGGCCCAGTAACGCTCCGGATCCTTGTTCGTCGGATCGATGGCGACGAGCAGTTTGCCGACGAGATCCGCATCCTTGATTTTCGCGGCCGCTGCAATGGCCCACGTGGCAGCGTGCGTGTAGACGCCGCCGTTCTCGCGCAGGCCGGCGGCGTAGCGCGTGATGTAGCCGATGCGCTCGTCCGGCGTGTCATACGCGGGGGCGAGCAGCAACGCACCCGAATCGCGCACGAGATGTTCGCGCATCGAATCCATGCACGCTTTCGCGCGCTCCCCGGGGGCGACGTCGTTCAGCACCGCCCACGTCTGCGCGTTGAGATAGATGCGGCCCTGCTGGTTCTCGCTGCTGCCGATCTTCGAACCGTCGTCGAGCGTCGCGCGCCAGTACCACGCGCCGTCCCACGCATGCTCGTTGATCGCGGCGACGAGCGTGTCGCGTCGCGCGTCGTAATCGCTCGCGAAATTCGCGCGTCCGCTGCGTCGATGGATCTCCGCCCAGTCGGCGAGGAGGCCGGCCAGGAAATGGGCGAGCCACACCGACTCGCCTTTCTCTTCGAGACCGGCGGCCGAGAGTCCGTCGTTCCAGTCACCGGCGCCGATGTACGGCAGTCCGCGCGCCGACGTGCGCCGGAAGACGCGCTCGAATGCGCGGCGCACATGCTCTTCGAGCGGCGCGGGCGTCTTCTCGTCGAGGAACGGCGCCTCGTCGCCGAGGATCGCGAAATCGGCCGTTTCCTTGAGGTAATTGGCGGTCACGAAGCCGAGCCACAACAGGTCGTCCGTCATCTTCGTGATGTGCCCCTGCTCGGAGAGCGGATGCCACCAGTGATAGACGGAGCCGTCGGCGAATTGATGTTCGGCGTGCAGGTTGATCTGCGCGCGCGTCTTCGGCGGATCGATCGTGAGCCACACCTGCGAGTCCTGCAGCTGATCGCGGAACCCGTACGCGCCCGATTGCTGGTAGTAGCCGGCCCGCCCCCAGATGCGCGCGGAGATGGCCTGATAGCGCGTCCAGTCGTTGATGAACGAGTCGAAGCGGCCGTCGGGGGTTTCGATACGATGCGCGGAAAGGCGCTCGCTCCACGACTGCTTCACGGCATCGAGCGCCTGATGCATCGACTTCAGATCGAGCGAGCGATGGAGCAGCGCCATCGTGGCGTCGCGCGATTTGTCGATCGCAATCGCGAAGCCGATTTCCTTTTCTTCGCCGGGGCCGAGCGTCACTTCCAGCCGCATCGCCGCGACCGGATCGTAGTGCCGGCCGAAGAGGCCTTTCCATTCGCCGCGACTGAGCGCCGCGGGCGCGCGCAGCGTTCCGTTGCGTCCGATGAATTCGCTCTTCTCCCCTTCCGCGGAGGTCACCCGCTCGGTCGTGCCGAACGCGGTGACGTACGGGTAGTCGGTGTTCCAGTGGCCCCACCGCGCGTTGCCGATGTCCCACATGTGATTCCAGCCGAGAATCGCGTTGCCGTCGCGCGCGGTCTCGATGAAGAGTTTGTGGAACTCGCGGCGCGGCGCCGGCGTGACACCGCATGCCCATTCGAGATAGCCGGTGAGCTCGAGCCGCCGTTTCGCGCTGATGGTGTTCTTGAGCTTGACGATCCAGAGCTCGACCGTGTCGCTGGCGTGGGCGAAGAGCGTCCAGTTGCTGACGATGCCGTTGCGCTCGGCCACGAACGTCGTCGCGCCGATGCCGTGACGGCACTCGAAGCGATCGTAATCGGCCCACACCGGTGCGGGGCTCAGTGACCAGAGGTCATCGCCTTCGGCGAGATAGAGAAACTTGCCGGAGGTGTCCTGCGCGAAGTCCTGCTGCCACCAGTTGACGACCGCCAGCTGCGAGTTGTCGACCCAGGTGAAGCCGCTGCCGCTCTGGCTGACCGCCAGGCCGAGGCGCGGATTGCTGATGATGTTGGACCAGGGACGCGGTGGATGCGGATCGGTGATGATGTATTCGCGTCCATCCGCGGAGAAATGCCCGTAGCTCATGAACCTTCCTTCAAGATGATTTCCGCCGGGACGTGCGTGATGACCGTGGTGCGGCCATCGAGCGGCGAGATCAGACGAATGCCATCCTTCGGCACGCGCAGAGCTCCGCCGATGCGCACGCGCAATGCGTCGCCGTCCGGCTCGATGCTGTAGTCGAGATTTCCGTAATACGTGCCGAGGTTGCGCACCCGCACGCCCTGCTTCGCCCAGTCGCGCGAAATGCCCGCCGCGACGACGAGCGCATCGCCGCTTTCATACGCGAGAAAATCGAGCGCGCTGCGGATGAAGTCGGAGCCGACCCACGTGTGCGGCATGTCGCCGAGAAACTGCGGCTCCCTCGGATTGCGATGAACGACCTCGGCCCACTGGTACCAGGCGCGCGGCCGCTGGTCTTCGAAGAAGTATGCGAGCACGTTCCGCGCGCGCTCGGCCTGACCGAGCCGCACCAGCGTACCGACCACGCGCAGCTCGTACGGCGTGTACGTGCGCGGCTCGAGCGCGTGCTCGTAGTACTTGTCGAACGTGCGCAGCAGCGCGTTCCGCGGAAGGGCCGCCCCTTCGTCGACCGGCGAGATCGCCACCGTCGTCGACGTCGCATCGAAATCGCCGAGCTCCGCGCTGCCGGGGATGTAGTCGATGCCGTGTTTCTGCATCGTCATCGCGATCGAGGCGACGAGCGTCTGGCGAAAGTCATTCGCCAGCTGTGCGTACCGCGAGGCTTCGCTCCGGTTCAGCTCGCGCGCGAGAAACGCGGCGTCGTTGAGTCCGCGCAGGATGAAGAAATCATCCCAGTACGAATGCATCGGCTTCGCGGAGTAACCCTCATGACTGATCGACTCCGGCACCAGACCGTAGAACTCGGTGCCTTCGTATTGGCCGGTCATCCGCTGCGCCCGCAGCGTTTCGATGAAGGACATCACGCGCACGACGTTCGGCCATTGCGCTTCGAGCAGCGCGCGATCGTGCGTGTGACGGTAGTAGTCGGCGATCAGATAGATGAACTGGCCGTGCGCATCATGCTCGGGAACCGGATCGGCGCCGGCCGCCCCGACGCAACACGGAACGTAGCCGTCGGCGCGCAGATGCTTCGCGTAGTACTCGATGAAGTCTCTGACGACTTCGTGTCTGCCGAGGCGAAGCAGTGCGGCGCTGGTGAGCGAGCCGTCGCGAATCCAGGAGCGTTCGTACGAACGCGAGCCGGGGTGGATGGCCGGGCCGTCTTTGTTGATGAGGATGTACTCGAGTTGCGCGGCGATGGTTTTCGCGATGCGCGGTTCGGCGGGGAGGTCGAGGGAAAACGGCGCGCCGGCTGGAAGCCGGCGGTCCGGCCGGCTGGAAGCCGGCGCTGCGAGCGTCAGCGTTACTTCGTTCGAATCGAATGCCAGCAGCGCGGATTTGTAATCGCCGGCGACGCCTGCCTCCGGCAATTTCGGGCCGAGCGTGGGAGGAGCCGAAAACAGAATGCTCGCCTCACGATCGCCGGTCACGCGTACGGTCGAGCCATCGAGCGCAAGCTCCGAGATGCGTACGACGCCGCCGGTGCGGTTCAGGAACTGCCATGGCGGGTTCACCTGAAACGGGCGGACGGCGAGCATCAGCTTCGCATTCGGCGCGGCCTGATAGCGCACGCGAATCTGGCCCTCGACGACGGTCGGCGTGATGGTCAGGTGTTTTTTCCAGACGACGCGCGGCCCTTCCTCCTGCGCGAGCTCGACGTCGTTCCAGCTCACCCGCTTTCCATCGATCTCGAGAAACGGCTCGATGGAGACGCGTGCAAACGGCACTTCCACCGCTCCGTCCTCACTCAGCAGCGCCTCGGCCTCTTCGCCGTGATCGCCGCCGACGATCGTCCAGTAGAGCTGTTCGCCATGGAGATAGCGCGGATAGTCGCCCCGCCGCGAGTCTCTGGCCACGAGCGCGAAGAACTCGTTGTCGTTCCGGATCGGAGGGAGCACGCGCACCGGCTTGCCGACGCGCAGATAACGCGCGTCGGTGTCGGGCAGTGGAATCCATTTCGCGTTGCCGACCGCATGCGACTCCCACTGCCTGCCGTCGATCGAGGTGGCGAGCTCCGTCGCGCCTTCGACCACGACTCCACCGATTTCATAGCGCGCGCCGAGATCGGCGACACCGTTCACCGGCACGACGTACGGCGGCGGCGGACCGTCCGCGGTTTCGAGCGGCGCGACTTTGACGTCGTCGAGCCAGATCGTTCCCTTGCCGCCGGTGCCGGCGGTGACGACGATCTCGATCGCGTCGATCGTTTTCGGCAGCGGCGACGGACCGATGGGACCCCATGCAAATTCGAGCTGCCGTTTCTTGATCGAGAAGCGGCGCCACTCCTTCGGGAAATCGAGCTCGCGGCGCGTCGTCCACCAGACGTTCTCGCCCTGCACGAATTTCACTTCGAGCGTGTTGCGCGGCGCATCCGCTTTCATCCGGAAGGCGAGCTCGAAGTTGTCGGGCAACTCGAGCGGCCGGTCGATTCTCGTGATGGCGTAGCCGCCGCGCCCGTGAAAATCGAAGTCGACGCGAATCGGCTCCGACGCGGCGGACTGCGTCACCTTCATCTCCACGCCCTCGGCAGGAACGCCGCGCCACGGACCGGTGAGGAGCGTGGAGAGGAGGAGCGCCGCAATCATCCCTTCACGCTCCCGGCCATCATTCCGGCGATGTACTGCTTCTGCAGCACGAAGAAGAGCGCGAGCACCGGAATGATGGTGATGACGGCGCTGGCCATCATCAGCTCGAGATCCTGAAAGTGCTCGCCGCTGAGACTGGCGACCGCCACCGGCATCGTGTAGCGATCGCTGTCGGTGAGGATGATCAGCGGCCACATGAAATCGTTCCACGCCGACATGAACGTGAAGATCGCCAGCGTGGCCAGCACCGGTCGCGCGACCGGCATGACGATCGACCAGTAGATGCGCCACTCACTCGCGCCGTCGATCCGCGCGGCAGCGAGAAGATCGTCGGGAATCGAGACCATGAACTGGCGCACGAGGAAGACGTTGTAGATGCCGGTGACGTACGGGATCAGCACGCCGACGTACGTGTTCACGAGTCCCATCGACTTCATGAGCAGGAACAACGGCAGCATCGCCACCTGAGCCGGAATGGCCAGCGCGGCGACGAGCATGGCGAATCCGCGATCGCGCCCTCTGAAGCGCAGCTTCGCGAACGCGTAGCCGGCCATCGAATTGAAGAGCAGCGAGAAGAGCGTCGCCACGACGGAGACGAAGAGACTGTTCAGAAAGGCGCGGCCGAGGTTGAGGCGCGTGAGGAGACCGACATAGTGCTCGAACGTGACGCGGCTCGGCAGCAGGCGCGGCGGAAAATGCGTCGCCTCTCCCTGCGGCATCAACGACGCCGACAGCATCCAGAGCAGTGGAACGATGGTGATGATCGCGCCGGCGATCAGCAGGAAGTGAATCCAGAATTTCCTCATCGCGCGGCCGGCCTCCGGACCAGGCGCGAAACCAGCGTCGCACCGATGACGAGCGCGAAGAGAATGAACGCCACCGCGGCCGCGTAGCCCATGTTCCACCAGCGGAATCCCTCGCGATACATCAGCATCACGATCGTGAGCGTCGCGTTGAGCGGACCGCCATCCGGCGTCATCACGTACGGCTCGGCGAAGACCTGCAGAAATCCGATCGCGGTGACGATCCCGACGAAGACGAACGTCGGGCCGAGCTGCGGAACGGTGATGTGCACGAACTGCCGCACCGGACCGGCACCGTCGATGCGCGCCGCCTCGTAGAGCTCGTCCGGAATGTTCTGCAGCCCGGCCAGGAAGATCACCGCCGCGTAGCCGAAGCCGCGCCAGATCGCGAGAAGGATCAGCGCCGGCATGGCCCACCGCGGATCGCCGAGCCAGTCGGGGCCCTGAATGCCGAAGAGGTCGAGGGCGCGATTCAAGAGGCCGACGCGCGCGTGGTAGACGTACTTCCAGACGATCGCCACCGCCACGATCGAGGTGACGACCGGCGCGAAGTAGATCGTGCGGAACAGCGCCTTGAATCGCGTGAGCTTCGCATTGAGCAGCAGCGCCGCCGCGAGCGCGACCACGATCGTCAGCGGACCGCCGACGAAGGAGAAGTAAAGCGTGTTCGTGAGCGCGCGCCAGAAGAGCGGGTTGTTCGCCAGCGTCGTGTAGTTGCGCATACCGACGAAACGCGTGTTCGCGGCGTCGCCGACGGAGTAGATGTCGAAGTCGGTCACGCTGAGCACGAGCGCGCCGATGACCGGAATGACGAAGAAGAGCACGATCAGCGTCATGGCCGGAGCGAGAAGCCCGAGCGCCGCCTTCGCTTCGTTGTTGATCTTCATCGCGAGGCCTCCCTCGCCACCACCCAGCGGCGCTTCTCGAGCATGCGCTCCACTTTGTCGTCGAGCCGCCTGGCTCCTTCGGCGGCATCGAACTGCCCGCGCGTGGCGAGCTGGCCGTGCTCGAAGATGGTCGTGCAGATGTTCTCGATCTCCGGAATGCGCGGCAGCGCCGCGGTGCGGTCGAGTTGCACGCGGAAGGCCTGTATCTCCCGGTCGTTCTTCAACTCGGGAGTGTTCCAGGCGCTGCGGCGCGCCGGCAGATCGCCGCTGAGCTGGGAGAAGCGCACCTGAATGTCGGGCCGCGAGAGAAACTGAATGAACTTCCAGGCGGCGTCTTTCTTCGCCGTCGTCTTCGCGATCACGAGACTCGAGCCGCCGCTCATCGAGAGACCGGGCCACGGCGTGCCGTCCGGCGCGGGCAGCGGCGCGACGCTCCACGTCTTCTGCTGCTCCGGCTTGAGGCGCGTGCGCAGATTGCCGACGTCCCACGGGCCGCTGACGAACATCGCGAAATCGCCGTCGCCGAACTGCTGATAGAGGTTCGCGATCTGCGAGTTGCTCATCACCGGCGCGAGGCCGCGCCTGTAGATGTCGAGATAGAACGCGAATGCGCTGACGAACGCCGGCTCGTCGAACGTGGCGTGGCCGGCATCATCGACGAACGTGGCGCCTTTCTGCATCGCCAGGATCACCGGCTGCGGCCACTCGTTGGTCGGCATCAGCAGCGGGAAAAAGTGCGGATCGTTGCGCTCGCGCTTGACCTTTTCCATCGCCGCGATCCATTCGCTCCAGGTGCGCGGCGGCACCGGAATCATGTCGGTGCGATAGAAGAGCACGCGCGTGTCGACGTACCAGGGCACGCCGTAAATCGTGTCGCCGACGACGTTCGTCGCGAAGATGCCCGGAAAGTAATCGGCCTGCACGTCCGGCGTGAGGAATCGATTCAGCGGCTCGATCGCATGCAGCGTGGAGAGCTCCGGAATCCAGGTGTTCCCGATCTGCGCAACGTCGGGCAACGACTTGCCGACATGCGCGGTGAGAATCTTCTCGTGCGCCGCGGTCCAGGGAATCTGCTGGACGTCGACGTGAATGCCGGTCTCTTTCTCGAACTGCGGAACGAGCTCCGCCACCACCTCCCCCTCCCGCCCAAGCCCCCAGAACTCGATGCGCGTGGCATCGACGCGCGTGGAGCAGGAGAGGAGGCACGCGACGAATACGACGGCCATTCGGAGCGCCGGCTTCCAGCCGGCCGGGCCGCCGGGCATCCCTGCCCGGCCCGCGCGGACGCGGGCGGCCCGGCCGGCATGAATGCCGGCGCTCCGAACGCGGCGCTTCATCGAGACGCTCACTCTTGCAGCCATCCTCCGGTGAACCCGGCTCTGCGCAGGCCGCGTTTGACGTGCTCGTTCTTCTTCATCGTTTCCCACACCAGGCCGGAGCGCTCGTTTTCGATCATCGCGACGATCGGGCCCTGGTCGATGCCGAGGTAGTCGTTGTCGAACCAGCCGAGGCCGGGGACGATCTTTCCCATCTGCACCTTGCGTTCGGAAACGAGCGTCGGATTGAACGAATCGAGGAAGCCGTACTTCTGATAGAGATGCGCGCCGTAGGTGCGTCCCATGTGCTGCACGGCGGCGGTCGAGAGCTCCGGGGTGAATGCGATCGACGAGGCGGCGGCGGTCGGTGCGATCGTGCCGTCGTCGCGCAGCTCGTGCGGCGCGGTACCGCGGGCGGCGTAGGTCATGAACTTCCGCGCGACGCCGTTCACGTTCATCGTGCCGTCGAACGGACCATCGCACGCGGTGAGTCCCCAGAGGTTCGCGCCGTAGCCGCTCCACTGCATCGGATTGGCGATCGCGTATTCGCGCTGCGAGATCGTGGCCCGCTTCGAGTTCTCGAAGTAGTCGATCCCCTTCTCGCGCATGTAGTGGTCCTGAATGCCGCGGAAATCGATCCAGACATGCGAGTACTGATGTCCGAAGAGCGGCGCGAAGACGACGTGCTCCTGGCCGTAGTGCGTGTCCCACTTGTACGACTGCGTGTAGGCGTTCCACGCTTTCGGCGAGATTGGATGCGTCGGCGAGCCGATGGCGAGGATGTAGAGAATCATCGCCTCGTTGAAGCCGGTGTAGTCGTAGTCGTGCAGACCGTGTTCCGGCGTCCAGCCCATGCTCACCAGAGGCGCACGCTCGTGGAAGAAGCTCCACTGCGCGCGCGTGTAGAGAAACTCGACCGTCTCGCGGATTTCTTTTTCGACGGCATTGTCGCGATCGAAGTACGACTGGCAGAAGAGCGCGCCGGCGAGCAGCAGAGTCGTGTCGATCGTCGACAGCTCGACTTCCTTGAAGCGCGTGCCGGTCTTCATGTCGACGAAGTGGTAGTAGAAGCCGCGCGAGCCGGTCACGCCGCTCGCCTCTTCGCCCTGCTTTGAGTTCCTGAAGAAACGCAGCGTCGTCAGCACGCGCTGTGCTGCCTGCTCACGCGTGACCCAGCCACGCTCCGCGCCGATCCCGTACGCGGTCAATCCGAAGCCGACCGCCGCGATGCTGGAGAACGACGGCGTCGGCCAGCGGTCGGGAACGAGTCCGTTCTCCGGATTGGCCGTTTCCCAGAAGAAGAGAAACGTGCGGTGCTGGAGATCGTCGATCGTGATCTCGACGGGCTGTACGCGGATCGGTGTACTGCTGGTCGTGGTTGGCGGTGTCACGCCTGAGCACGCAAGGAGGGTGAAGACGAGGAGGGCGGCCGTAGCCGCCCTCCCTTTGTTGACGATCTGGCTGTTCATCAGAATGCGACGCGCACTCCGAATTGATAGCGGCGCTGCGAACCGCCGACGATGGCGGTCGGCTTGCCGAGGTTCGGGTTGCCGCCCGGACCATTGAAGTCTTCGAAGTACTGATAACGCTCTTCATTGAAAATGTTGAACGCTTCGGCGATCACCGAGAGCTCCGTCGGTCCGAGGGTGAAGCCTTTCTCGGCGCGGAGATCGATCGTCGTCCAGCTCGGACCTTCACCGGTACGCGGGTTGTAGCAGTTGAAGCAGAAGCCGTTCGACCAGTCGTTGATCCTGAAGCGATCGCCCGAGCTGTACTGCAGCAGGCCGGAGAGGCGCACCCCCCACGGAATGCCGACGATGCCGTTGGCGACGATGCGGTGCTCCTGCGTGCCCGGCGTGCCGTAGCGCGGCCAGTCGGCGATGGTCGGTTTGTCGAGCGAGAAGAGATCGCCGCCGACCTGCTCGGCATCGCCCCACGTGTAGGCGACGTTGAAGCCGTAGTTGCCGGAGTACGGGCGGTCGAGCTGCACGAAGACGGCGTCGTACCAGGTGCGGACGTCATCCGACGAAATCAGGACGTTCGAGTACGCCGGATCGATGACCGGGCAGCACGCGCCTTTGCCCCAGAGGTACGAGAAGCCGTTGTAGCTGCGGACGTTCGAATACGTGAGGGAGCCGACCAGGGAGCCGAACGAACGGCGCACGCCGAGGTTCCACTGATTCGAATACGGCACCTTCGTGTCGTTCTCGATGAGGAAGATCTCCGGCTTGCCGGTGAGCCCGCTGGCCTGCAGTTCGCGCAGACCGGCCTCGGTCAGATACTTGGGATCCCATACAGCGGCCGGCTGACCGACGCCCGGGATCGGCTTGCCATCGGCCGAGAAGAAGAAGTCGCCGACGAAGTGCTGCAGGCGGAAACGCTCGTCGAGCGTGTTGTTGAAGAGATTGCGGTCGTAGTAGCGGCCGACGCCGCCGAACACCACTGTCTTGCCGTCGGCGAAGACGTCGTACGAGAAGCCGAGACGCGGCTGGAACATGTCCGTCTTCGGCTCGCGGTCATTCCCGTCGGTGAAGTAATCCGCCGGGAAATCATCCGCCAGACGCGCGCGCACCTCGGCGGGCGTCACGTAGTCGGTGTCGATCATGTTGGTTTCGTAGTCCCAACGGATGCCGACGTTGAACGTGAGCTTGTCGTTGAAGCGCCAGTCGTCCTGACCGTAGATGCCGTACTGCTGGTTGTCCGCGGACATGTCCGGATCGCCGAAGCCCCAGCGGGCCTTGTACGGGAACGCGGTGCCGACGTCCGCGCGGAAGAAGTAGCGCGGGTTCTCTTCGAAGAACTTCGTGACCGTGTACTCGAGGAACTCGGCGTTGCCGCCGACTTTCAGCGTGTGATCGCCGAACCACTTGAACGTCGAGAGAGTGAGGTCGTCGCGCAGAGCGAGACGATCCTGTCCGATCTGCTGCTCGGTGTCGCGGCCGCCGATGCGCAGCAGGCCTTCGTATACGAGTCCGATCTGTCCCGGATTCAGCGGGGACGGGTTCCATTCGTACGACTGGAAGCTTGCCGAGCCCTCGTTCAGCCATGAGCTGGCCGTGTACTGATGCCGAAGGTTGAGACCCCACGAGCTGTTCTTGACGTTCTCCGCCGCCTCGTAGCTCGTCTCGCCGCCGAAGCCGCGGATGTCGGTTTCCTTGCGGTAGTTGAGCGAGCCGTCGACGATCTGCGACGACGTCGGCTGGTAGCTCACCTTGCCAAAGGCGAGATCCTCGCGGAACGGCTGCGTGAACGTGCCGGCGTACTGCGCGCGCAGCTGCTCGACGAAGGCCGGATTGACGTTGTTCCAGCCACTGCCGACGGAGACCGTGTCCTCGCGATCCTGATCGTTCGCTTCATACGAAACGAAGAAGTGCATCCGGTCGCGGATGATCGGACCGCCGGTCGAGAAGCCGTACTGATTGCGCTCGTACTCCGGGTTCTGCCCGTTGAGCGGGTTCTCGTCGACGAGCGATTTGTCCTGGAAGAAGAGGAACGCGTCGCCGGTGAATTCGTTGGTACCCGACTTCGTGACCGCGGTGATGATCGCGCTCGAAGCCTTCTGGTATTCGGCGCTGTAGTTCTGCGTGATGACGCGGAACTCCTGCACGGCGTTCTGCGGGAACGGATTGCCGCGGCTCGAGTCCTGGCCGATGACGCCGCCCTGGATGACGTCGTTCTTGAACGAGACGCCGTCGATGAAGACGTTCACCGCGTTCGCGCTCTGCGCGCCGGCCTTGACCTGCTTGTTCTGCTCGTCGAGGCCGAGGAGCACGCCCGGTGCGAGCTGGGCGAAGTTGAGGAAGTTGCGATCGTTCTGCGGGAGCTGTTCGATCTGCTGCCGCGTGATGTTCGTCGCCACTTCCGAGGTCTCGGTCTCGACCGCGGTCGCGCCGAGCACCGTGATCGACTCCATCAGCACGAGATCCGGCGTGAGACGGAAATCGAGCTCGAGGTTCTGACCGACGAGCACCCGCACTTCCTTCGAGCTCGCTTTGTACGAGGTCGCGCTGACGTCGATGCGGTAGACGCCCGGCGCGAGACCGGCCAGCTGAAACGCGCCGTCCGTCGCGGCGACGGTGCGATTGGTAAAGCCTGTGTTGACGTTGGTGGCGGTGATTTCCGCACTGGGGAAGGGGTTCCCGCTCTCGTCATTCACCGTGCCGTGAATCACGGCCGTGGTGCTGCTCTGCGCAAACGCCGTCAGCGACGTCAGCGCGAGAAGCAGTACGAGCGCGAGGAGTGTCAGTTTCCGATGCATCGCGTTCTCTCCTGTTCTCCTGCTGTGACTACTGTTGTTCCCTGATCTCCCGGTTCATCCCGGCGCCACAAGAGCGGCGCACGACAAGTGAGGTAGCGAGTCTGGCCGCGCGCTTGCCGTCGTCTCCGTTCACGAGCAGCTCGAAGCCTTTGCGGCCGAGCTCCGCGATCGGAACCTTGACGGTGGTGAGCGGCGGTGTGAGAAAACGGGCGATCGGAATGTCGTCGAATCCGACGAGCGCCACATCGTCGGGGATGCTCAATTCGGATTCCCGGAACGCGCTCAAGGCGCCGATGGCCATGGCGTCATTCGCCGCGAACACGGCGCTGGGACGCTTGTTCATCGACGCGACCGCGCGTCCGGCATCGAAGCCCGACTCCTCGGTGAAGTGGCCGTCGAGCTCCAGCGATTCGAGCCGCAGCTCCTTCATCGCCGAGCGATAGCCGCGACGACGCTGCTCGGCATCGGCGTTGTGCTGCGGTCCGCCGATGAAGGCGATGCGCTGATGCCCGAGGGTGTGCAGATGACGGACGACGTCGCGCGCGCCACCCGAGTTGTCGATCGTCACCGACGGATGTCCGCCCACCCGCGCGTTGAGCATCACCACCGGAACGCCGGCCGGCAGATCGGCGACCAATGCCGAAGGCTCGAGATCGGGCGACATGACGATCAACCCGTCCACGAGCCCGCGCACCGCCTGCACCACCGCGCGCATTTCGTCGCGATCGGCGTGCGAGCCGGAGAGCAGGAGGTGATAACCCTCCGCCCGCGCCGCCAGATCGATCCCGCGAATGACCTCGGAGAAAAACTCACCGTGCAGATCGGGCAGAACGACGCCGATCGTGCGCGTCGAACGGGTGGAGAGACTGCGGGCGCCGGCGTGCGGGACGTACTGCAACTCCCCCGCGACCTCCATCACCCGCTGCTTCGTATCCTCGCGAATGGGACCCTTGCGATTGAAGACGCGCGACACCGTGGCAACGGAAACGCCGGCTTTCGCCGCAACGTCCCGGATGGTGACGTTCGGGTGGATAGCGGCGAAACCTCTCGGCGTGCGCGGCATAGCCCCGTGTGATGTAAACGGTTACACACGGTAACGCCGGTTTGAAGAGAATGTCAACGGGGCGGGTGTCGGGAGTTGGGAGTCGGGAGTCGGTTGTCGGTTGTCGGTTGTCGGTTGTCGGGAGTCGGGGTTCAGCTTGGGTTGATGCTTTCCAGAGATGCTTGGGTTGATGCTTTCCAGATGCCGATGCTGGAGAGAACGATCGTGGAGCAGAGAGAAGAGATGGCATTGCTGGCGCTGGACGAGCGATTCACGGT
>DATAJY010000003.1:0-47945 GCA_036261885.1 Thermoanaerobaculia bacterium
GCGCGCGCTGTGTCATCCCGAGCGCAGCGCGCAGCGCGAAGTCGAGGGACCCCCTTCCGACAGCGCGGCCTCCTGCATTTGCAGGGGATCCTTCCACTCGCTTCGCTCGGTCGGGATGACACGGAAGCGCGCGCTGTGTCATCCCCCACCCTCCCTACAACGCCCGCAAGCGTGCCAGCAACTGTTCTGGCGTGGACTCGAAGGTTCTGGCGATGTCCGGGGCGTAGATTGATTCGTGGAGGGTTCCGCTCATGTCGTCCAGGATTGCGCGCAGCGCTTCGCTGGCGGTGCGCCAGCGGTCTTCGGTGGCGGTCATGAAGTTGTAGGTCGTGGTGCAGTTTGCGTCGGTGCGGCCGGCGTCGCTGGCGAGGAACACGAGCAGTTGTTCGAGCGAGGCGCGCAGCTTCGCATCATCGGCCGGCATCGCGTCGTAGGCGGCGCGTAATAACCACTCCAGCTCGCGCGATGCCTTGCGAAAGCGCACCGCCGCTTTCCACAACTCCGCGAACTCGTTCATCGTTCGCGATTGTAGTGCGACGTCGGTGCCCGAAAATTACCGTGGGTACTTCGCCTGAATCGTGTTCAATGCCGCGTCGAGATCGGTGCGCGCGTACCACTTGCCACGCACCATCACGCCGCTGATCTTCGAGACGTTCGCGACGCTCTCCAGCGGATTGGCTTCGAGCAGCACGAGGTCCGCG
Source organism: Thermoanaerobaculia bacterium (assembly GCA_036261885.1). GTDB lineage: Bacteria > Acidobacteriota > Thermoanaerobaculia > Gp7-AA8 > Gp7-AA8 > QHVT01. Next base: position 702 of record DATAJY010000003.1, read on the forward strand.
CGGCGGCCGGGCTCGACCGTGCCGAACGAATCCTGCTTCGAGAAGTATTCGCCCGCGTTCACGGTGCCGGTGCGCAGCACCTCGTACGGCGACATCCCGGCCTTGCTCATCCACGCCATCTCGCGATGCAGCGAGAAGCCCGGCACGCTGAACTGCTGCGGCGAGTCGGTGCCCATCAGAATCTTCACGCCCGCTTTGTTCAGCGCGCGGAAGATCTTCACGCGATTCTCAGAAACGAATTTCGTCGTCGCGGCGGGCGTCTGCTTCTTGCGGTCCTCGTACATCTTCGACCACGCATCGACCGTCGCCTGCGGGATGTACCGCAGCTCGTCATACGCCTTGAGGGTTTCGAGCGGCGTCACGCCGTAAAGCGTGTCCCACAGCGCCGAGGTCGGGACCACCCACGCTTTGTGGTCCTTCACATTCTTCACGAGCGCGGCGAGCTTCTTGTCGTCGACCGGACCTTTGTCGCCGCCGAGGTATTCGATGAAGCCGGCCATGTGATCGAACGTCTCCTGGCCCATGTCGAGCGCATGCATCACGCCGACCTCCTCGGGGACGTGACCGCCGAAGCGCATGCCGACCTCGCGTGCCGTCGTCGCCATCGCGTCGTATTCGGTCACGGCCAGGCCTTCATGCACCTTGAGCAGGTCCCACCCTTCCATCTTCTGCAGCTTCACGCGATCGATCGCATCCTGCGTGGAGTTGATCGTCTGTCCGTTGAAGAGCGGTCCGGCGAGGTAGAGATTCGGCGACGCCAGTGTGCCGCGACGCTGCTGCGCGCGCAGATCGAGCTGGCCCGGCTGCCCGAGCATGCCCCGCACGGTCGTGATGCCGTTCGCGAGATAGAGGAACAGCACGTCGTTGACGAGGCCGCCGGCCGCGTTCGCCGGTGGAATGTGGCCGTGCATCTCGGCAAGGCCGGGCATCAGGTACTTGCCCGTGCCGTCGACGATCGTCGCGTTCTCCGGCAGCTTGCGCGATCCCGAGGCGAAGATCTCCTGAATCGTGCCGTTCTGGACGACCACGGTCATCTTCTTCGCCACTTTCGGCGACGTCATCGCCACGAGATTCACGTCCTTGAACACCACCGGCAGCGGCTGCGCGAAAGAGGCGAGCGCGGCCGGAAGCGTGAGAGCGAGCGCGAGCAGAAAACGGCGAATCGTCATACGCGCGCCGTCAACACACGGCGCGCGGGAACAATTGCGAACGTCTGTGTCGGCTTCGTCAGGTTTACGCTTCGGCCACGCGCATCGGCACCGGCGAGACCTTCATCAGAATCGCGTAGACCCCGAACGCCACACCGAAGCCGACGAACCAGGCGTATTGATAGAGCGGCTCGAAGGCCGGCACCCAGCGGCCGAGGAGCGCGAGCAGCGCGCCGAGCACCGTGGCCACGACCGCGCGCCAGTTCCATCCCGATGCGTACGTGTACTCGCCGCGCTCGCGATAGAGATCGGGGAGCACGAGATTCCTGTCACGCACGATCCAGTAGTCGGCGACGAGCACGCCGGCGATCGATCCGAGCCCGCCGGAGTAGGTCACGAGCCAGTCGAAGATGTAGCCGCGCGGATCGGCGAGCAGGCGCCACGGCATCATCACGATGCCGAGGATGCCGGTGATGAGACCGCCGGTGCGGAACGAGATCAGTTTCGGGAACGCATTCGCGAAGTCGTTCGCGGGCGAGACGACGTTCGCGGCGATGTTCACCGAGAGCGTGGCCACGACCACCGTGAACATCGAGATGCCGACGATCCACGGATTCGTGAAGCGGCCGACGAGCTTGACCGGATCCCACAGCTCGCTCATCTGCGCGGTCGGATAAATCACCGTGGCCGCGCTGGTGATGATGACGCCCATGGCCGCGAAGATGGTCATCGTCGACGGCAGCGCCACCGTTTGTCCGAGGGCCTGTTCCTTCTGGCTGCGGCCGAAACGGGTGAAGTCGGGCATGTTCAGCGAGAGCGTTGCCCAGAAGCCGATCATCGCCGTGAGCGATGGAATGAAGATCGGTTTGAAGGTGGCCCACGAGTTCAGCTTGCCCGGGTGATCGAGCAGCGATCCGAGACCGCCGGCGCGCGAGATCGCCCACCACACGAGCACCGCCGTCATCACCAGCACGAACGGCGCGGCCCAGTTCTCCACGTGCCGCAGCAGATCCATGCCGCGATAGATGATGAAGATGTTCATTCCCCAGAAGAGCAGGAACGAGAGCCAGAGCGTCGGCGTGTGGCCGCCGATCGGTCCGCCGAGGAGCGCGTTCCAGCCGGGGATGATCGAGCCGAAGAAGGTGTGCAGCGCCTCGCCGCCGATCCACGCCTGGATGCCGAACCAGCCGCAGGCCACGAGCGCGCGCATGATGGCCGGAAGATTCGAGCCGACCGTGCCGTAGCTGGCGCGCGCGAAGACCGGAAACGGAATGCCGTACTTCGTACCGGGATGCGAGTTGAGCAGGATCGGAACGAGCACGATCGTGTTGCCGAGCAGGATGGTCAGCAACGCCTGCCACCAGTTCATCCCCGCGCTGATCAGACCCGACGACATCATGTACGTCGGGATGCAGTGCGCCATCGAGATCCAGAGCGCGGCGTAGTTGTACGTCGTCCAGTTGCGCTGCTTCACCGGAACGGGCGCGAGATCGTCGCTGTACAGGCGGCTCGATTCGATGCTGGCGGGATCGCGGAGCTCCACACGTCCATCCGGATGATGGATCACTTCGTCGCTGGTCGGCATGGCTGCGATTGTAGCCAAAAGGCGTACACTCCACCCTTTCCATTCCGAAAGGACTTTCTATGGCCGACCTGTCGACGAAGTTCACCGGGCTCGCATTCGAGAATCCGTTCCTGCTTGCGTCCGCGCCGCCGACCGAATCCGACTCCAACATCATTCGCGCGTTCGAAGCAGGATGGGGCGGCGTGGTCACCAAGACCATCGGTCTGCATCCGGTCGCGAACGTCAAAGGACCGAAGACCAAGTTCCTGCGCGCCGACAACAGCGGCACACGCCTGTCGATGAACAAGCGCAACGACACGACGCTCATGGCGTCGTGGAACTGGGAGCTGATCTCCGACAAACCGCTCGACTGGTGGATCGGCAAGCTCGCGCGCATCAAGAAGCAGTTCCCGACGCGCATGCTCGTCGCCTCGATCATGGCCGGCAGCGGCAACGACAAAGAACTGCACAACTGGCAGACGCTCGCCAAGGCCTGCATCGACGAAGGGGTCGACGCGCTCGAGCTCAACTTCTCCTGCCCGCACATGGACCGCGTCGACATGGGCTCGAACGTCGGCAAGGACAAGGTACTCTGCTCGGTCGTGACGCAGGCGGTGAAGGAAGTCTCGACCGTGCCGGTATGGGTGAAGCTCACGCCAGCCACGGGCGACATCGTCGTCGAAGCCACGGCCACGTTTCTCGGCGGCGCCGACGCGATCTGTTCCTCCAACACCTGGCCCTCGCTGCCGCTCATCGATCCGCAGACCCTCGACTTCGAGATGAGCGTCGAAGGCTACGTCTCCAGCGGCGGCCTCGGCGGCCCCGCCATCCTGCCGCTGTCGATGGCCAAGATGGCCCAGATGACGAAGGCCTTTCCTGAAAAAGCATTCAGCGGCATCGGCGGCGTCTCCACGTTCGAGCACGCCCTCAACTACTTCCTCCTCGGCTGCGGCACCGTGCAGGTCTGCACCGCCGCCATGCTCGATCACGCCATCGGCCCCAACATCATCAAAGCCCTCACCACCGGCATGGCCGAATTCATGGACCACCGCGGCTTCCAGACCCTCGAAGAATTCCGCGGCCTCCGCCGCGAACGCGTCGTGACCCACTCCCAGATCAAACGCCCCGACAGCGTCGACTACCACGGCGGGTACACGGATGAAGAGCAGGAAGGGTACGCGAGGACAGATGCGGCCACACCCGTGTCATCCCGTGCGTAAGCACGGGATCCCCTTCCGATGATGCATGGCAGGCAAGCAGTACTTCATCTACATGATGACCAATCGCTGGCACAACGTGCTGTACACCGGTGTGACGAACTCGCTCGAACGCCGCGTGTGGCAGCACAAGCACGGTGCATTGAGAGGCTTCACGAAAAGGTACAACTGCGACCGACTTGCGTATTACGAAATCTACGACGACATCACGCAGGCCATCGAACGCGAAAAACAGATCAAGAACTGGCCTCGCGCGCGTAAGAATGCACTCGTGGAATCGATGAATCCCGAGTGGAACGACCTGGCGGCAAACTGGTTCACGGAGTTACCGCCGCAAACACGCGACCTCAATTGAAGGGGATCCCGTGCTTGCGCACGGGATGACACGAATACCGGCGCCGTCCCGCCTCCGCGTCATCCGAAGCGCAGCTCAGCCCCCCAGGAGCAAAAAACCATGACCGACCTTCTCGAAAAAACCACCACCACCACGGACCTCTACAAGCAACACTCCTGGCCTGCCGCCGCCACGTATTACGAGACGCCGCTCGTGCTCGATCACGGGGAGGGGATGTATGTGTTCGATGAGCAGGGCAATCGGTATCTCGATTGTTTCGGGGGCGTGCTCACCGTTTCGGTCGGTCATGCAAACAAGGATGTGAATGCGGCCATTCATGCGCAGATCGACAAGATCACGCACACGTCGACGCTCTACATCAACAGGCAGGCCGCCGAGCTCGGGGCGGAAGTGGCGCGGGTCACGCCGGGGAAATTGAACCGCAGCTTCTTCTCGAACAGCGGCACGGAAGCCGATGAGACGGCGATGCTGCTGGCGCGGCTGTATACCGGGCGGCAGGAGATCATCGCGCTCCGTCACGCGTATCACGGGCGGACGATGCTCTCGATGTCGGCGGCCGGGCATTCGACTTGGCGTCATGGCGGCACGGCCGTCGCGGGGATCAAGCATGCGATGGCGCCGTACTGCTATCGCTGTCCGTTCGGCGCCACTCCCGACAACTGCGGCGTCCGTTGCGCCACCGACATCGAGGACCTGATCCTCACCACCACCGACGGCCAGATCGCCGGCATGATCGCCGAGCCGATCCTCGGCGTCGGCGGCTTCATCACGCCGCCGAAGGAGTACTTCAAGATCGTCACCGACATCATCCATCGCTACGGCGGCATCTTCATCGCCGACGAAGTGCAGACCGGCTGGGGACGCACCGGCGACAAGTGGTGCGGCATCGAGCACTGGGACGTCGAGCCGGACGTGATGACGTTCGCGAAAGGGATGGCCAACGGCACGCCGATCGGCTGCACGACCACGACCGACGAGATCGCGCAGGCGCTCAAGCCGCTCACCTTCGCCACGTTCGGCGGCAATCCCGTCACCTCCGCCGCCGCGGTGGCGACGATCAAGTACATGGACGAACACGAGCTTCCGCACAACGCCGCCGTCGTCGGCGCCTATCTGCGCGAAAAGCTCGAGGCGCTGAAAGAGAAATATCCGGTCATCGGCGACGTGCGCGGCATGGGCCTCATGCAGGCCATCGAATGCGTCGAAGACCGCACCACGAAAGTGCCGGCCCCGAAAGCGGTGATGCGCGTCTTCGAAGAAACGCGCAAGCGTGGCGTACTGATCGGCAAAGGCGGCCTGTTCGGCAACGTCATCCGCATCGGCCCGCCGCTCATTGCCTCGAAGTCCGACATCGATGAGCTCGTGAACGCACTCGACGGCGCCTTCGGGACGGTGTGATGGTGTGTCATCCCGTGCGCAAGCACGGGATCCCCTCCCCTACCGGGCCACGCACTCGATTTCGATCAGGAGGTCTTTCCTGCAGATGTCTGCCTCGATGGTGAGGTTGACGGGAAAGACTTCCGCCAGTCGGGAGGCGACTCTTTCGTGATCGGCGGCGTTGCGGAGATACGTTTTCGCGGCGATGACGCTGGCCAGCGGGCGGCCTGTCTGCGCGAGCACCGCTTCGATGTTGCGCAGCGTCTCTTCGAGCTGCGCGCCGACGTCGCCGGGATGGACGGTCTTGTGGCCGATCACGCTCGAGGTTCCGGAGACGAACACCATTCCGCCCCACATCGTCGCGCGTGAGAACGAGGGGCTCTTCGGACCGTACTGCGGCGGGTAGTGATACGCCGCCACCTGCCGCGGATTCTCGACCTGCACACCTGCCTCGCGCGCGGCGAGGTAGTACGTCACGAGGCCGCGTCCCGGCATCCCCACCGCGCTCGCGGCCGGGAGATCGACGTCGTGGTGATAACCGGCATCGACGAACGCGTCGTGGCGTCCGGCACAGAAGAGCTGGTAGCGCTCCCGACCTTCATCGAAGTCGTTGATCCCGCCGACGTAGTTCCACATGCGCACGAAGTACGGATAGCCCGCGCGGCGCACATCGTCGATGAGCTGCGCGTACAGATCGCGCGTGTCCGTTTCGATGGCATCGGTCGCGTCGATCGACAACGCTCCGAACGACAGCTCCGCTCCCGCGCTCTCCCACACTTCGACGCGCGGTTCGCCGTCGAGTTGCCGCGACGGCACCAGCACCGCTCCATCCGCCGGAGCTCCGTAGGCGACGCGCGCAAGTGCGTCCGGCCGCGCCGCGGCCTCACGGAGCGGAACGTAGCGGGGATGCAGTTCGAGGAGAGGCACCCGAAGCATGAACGGCGTATTGAACCACGCCGAAGCCGCGGGAAGTTCAACAGTACAATCACCGCTCATGAAAACCGTCATTCGCAACGGACGCATCGTCACCGCGGTCGACGACTACCACGCCGACCTCCTCATCGAAGACGGCACCATCGCCATGATCGCGAAGTCGATCGACGTCGAGGCAGACCGCATCATCGACGCGAAAGGGCGACTGGTCATCCCCGGCGGCATCGATCCGCACACGCACATGGAGCTGCCGTTCGGCGGCACGTCGGCGTCCGATGACTTCGAAACCGGCACCATCGCCGCGGCCCACGGCGGCACCACGACCATCATCGACTTCGCCGTGCAGTCGAAAGGACAGTCGCTGCAGGAAGCGGTCGACGTCTGGCACGCCAAGGCCGACGGCAAAACGTCCATCGACTACGGCTTCCACCTCATCTGCACCGATCTCCCCGATCAGCGCCTCGGCGAAATGAAGTCGATGATCGATCAGGGCGTTTCGAGCTTCAAACTCTTCATGGCCTATCCCGGCGTTTTCCTCGTCGACGACGGCACGATCTACAAGGCCATGCAGACCGCCGGCGAGCATGGTGGCCTGATCTGCATGCACGCCGAGAACGGCGTCGTCATCGACGTCATCGTCAAACAGGCGCTGGCGAAAGGACACACCGCGCCGAAATACCACGCCCTGACGCGGCCGACGAAAGCGGAAGCGGAAGGGGTGCATCGCGCCATCGCCCTGGCCGACATGGCCAGGTCGCCGGTCTACATCGTTCACCTCTCCTGCAGCGATGCGCTCGATGAAGTGACGCGCGCGCGCGACATGGGCATCCCGGCGTACGCGGAGACGTGTCCGCAATATCTCTTCCTCGACTACAGCGTCTACGAGCGCCCCGGATTCGAAGGGGCGAAGTGGGTGATGACGCCGCCGATTCGCGAGCAGTGGAATCAGGACAAGCTCTGGCGCGGCATCCAGTACAACGACCTGCAGGTCATCTCCACCGATCACTGCCCGTTCTGCATGAAAGAGCAGAAGGAGCTCGGCAAGGACGACTTCTCGAAAATCCCGAACGGCGGCCCCGGCGTCGAGCATCGCATGAGCCTCATCTACAACGGCGGCGTGGCCGGTGGGCGCATCAACGTGAACCGCTTCGTCGAGATCACGTCGACCGCACAGGCGAAGATCTTCGGTCTCTTCCCGCGCAAGGGAACGATCGCCGTCGGCTCGGACGCCGACATCGTCATCTTCGATCCCGAAGAAGAGATGACCATCAGCGCGAAGACGCACCACATGCGCGTCGACTACTCCGCGTACGAAGGGATGAAAGTGCGCGGCGTGACGAAGACGGTGCTCTCGCGCGGCGAGGTGGTCATCGACGAAGGGAAGTACGTCGGACGCAAAGGCCACGGCTCGTTCCTCAAGCGCGGCATGGCCTTCTCGCCGCGATAGCTCGAAACGCGGCTACGGCAGCTGCTGGACGATGCCGTTGGGCATCGCCGCCATCACCCGTCCATTCGTCACCACGATCACCGGGATCCCGGTGCGCACCGCTTCCTCACGATCGCGGGCGGACGGTTTCCACTCGCCGCGCGGATGCGTGTGCACGATCGCGAGCACGCGTGGCGGAATGGCGCCGCGAAACGTCGCATGGCGCACGCCGCGCGTGTCCCACGGCTGCATGGTCAGCGAGCCGTCGCGCTCGAGAATCAGGAACGCCGCGCGCTCGTGCGGGAGGCGGCCGTAGCCGCCATCGACGAGCAGCTCCTCGTACCAGGCCTGCGCCTGCGACGACGCCAGCAACGCCAGCAGCACCCACGCAAACATCCAGTGCACGTTCGCGCGCGAGGCGCCGTCAAGACCTGTGCGATTCCTTGGAAAGTTCTTAGACTGCGCAGATGCCCTGGCGATTCGGCGCGTTCACGTTCGATGCGGAAGCACACGAGCTGCGCCGCGACGGTGCGCTCGTGCCGCTGTCGCCGAAAGCGTTCCGCCTGCTCGAGCTCCTGCTCGACGCGCGTCCCGGCGCGGTGCCGCACGAGTCGCTCTACGCCGCTCTCTGGCCCGACGTGATCGTCGAGCCGGGCAACCTGCACGGCCTCGTCTCCGAAGTGCGCACCGCGATCGGACATGACGCGATCCGCACCGTGCATCGCATCGGCTACGCGTTCACGCTCCCCACGCTCGAAGCATCGCGCACCGCCTTCGCGCTCCTCCTCGGCGACGACGAGATCCCGTTGCAGCACGGCGAAAACATCATCGGCCGCGATCCGCGCGCGGCCGTGCCGATCAACGCGCTCGAGGTGTCGCGGCATCACGCGAAGCTCGTGGTCGAGGCCACGCGCATCACGCTCGAAGACCTGCAGAGCAAGAACGGCACGTTCGTCGGCAGAACGCGCATCACGACGCCGGTCGAAGTTCATCCGGGGGACGAGCTCCTGATCGGCTCGATCCAGCTGCGCCTGATCTGCGTCGATCCCTCGAAGACCACCGTCACCTCACCGCGAGCGTGAAACGCGGAACGCGACGCTAGCGGAAGTCGCGAATCAGCACGGCATCCCGCGTCGATTCGCCGCGCGAGATGGCCAGGCTCCGGCCGTCGCGTCCGATGTCGAACGCGAAGATCTCGCCGGAGGTGAACAACGTCACCTGTTTCGGCGCACTTCCGTCGAGCTCCTGCCGCCAGACGTTGGCGATGCCGTCATTCATGTCGACGTAGAAAAACGCACGGCTGCCGGGGTGCCACTGGAACATCGGCGTGCCGCCGTGGCGCGGTCCCTCGAAGGTGCGCGGCGCGCCGCTGCCGTCCATCGCCACGATCGTGGTGCGCCACAAGGGGCCGTCGTCGCCATCTTTCGCGCGCATGCGGCAGAGCAGCCACTTGCCGTCCGGCGAGACCGTCGGCCGATTCGTCGGCGCGCGGGTGATCGGCACGGGCGGCGACGAGCCGTCGGCCGGCACGAGCCACGCGAGCTGCTGCGTGTCGCCGCGCACGAAGACGAGCGACCGGCCGTCGGGCGTGAACGCCGGGGTGGCGATGTTGCCGTCGTACGTGATCTGCCGCGCGTGCGCGCCGTCGGCATCGGCGAGCCAGAGCTGATGCGATCCCGACTTGTCGGAGATGTACGCGATCTGCCGCCCGTCGGGAGAGACGGCCATCGCCCAGGCGGGCATGTTGCGGATCAGGCGTCGTGGCGTTCCGCCATTCGTGCTCACCGCAAAGGTGGTGTTCTGGCCATCCTCCGTTCCGGAGAACAGCACTTCCCTCTCGTTCAACCAGCGCACGCCGCCGGGACCGCCGCCGATGCGATTGCCGATGCCGGCGGTCAGCGCCCGCAGCGGCGAAGCCTCGCCGAGGGAGGCGGTGTAGATGTTGGAGTCGGTCGTGTCGCGAACGACGGAGAACGAGCGCGAGTCGGCCGTCGGCGTCACGCCGTAGTACGCGCTGACCTCCGACGTCACCTTGCGTCCGTTCGTGTCGCCGAACGGCACGTACCAGATCTGCGGCGGCTGCTCGCGATCGTACGTCGTCGCCAGGACGCCGCTGCCGTCGGGCAGCCACGCGTAGGAGCCGACGGCGGGAAAACTCGGCGTGACGATCTTCGTCACTTCGTGCGTCGACAGATCGAGTCGATAGAAACCGCCCGAGCCGCGCCGGGTGGTGTCGCCGCTGACGAACGTGAGCGCCTTTCCGTCCGGCATGAACGTCGGGGTGTCGATGTACAGCGGCTGCTTGCGGCGCAGCACCTCGCGCTCGCCGCCGCCGTCGACGCTGGCGATGGTGAGCTTGTGCCAGCGCTCGAAGGCATTGAACCGGCGGAAGACGACGCGCGTGCCGTCGGGGGAGAGCGAGAACCACGATTCCGTGTCGCCGGCGATGCGGCGCGTCGTGCCGCCGAGGAGCGGCACCTGCTCGAGATTGACGACGTTGGGATCGGCATGCGCGGCGACCGTGTAGTACGCGTACGCGCTGTCGGCCGAGACCTGCATCGTGTAGTACGTGACCGGCGCGGCGTCGACGATGCGCGTGATCGTGCCGGTGGCGATCTGCTTCACGTACAAGGCCTGCTGTGCGCCGACGCGTTCGCCGAACACGAGGTACTTGCCATCCGGCGAGATCGCGGCCGTCGTCACTCTGCCGCTGTTCGTGAGCCGCGACATGAGCATCGCCGGCTGCGGCTTTCCGAGGCGCAACGTCGTGAGCCACCACGCCGCCGCGCCCAGCAGTGCCAGAAGAGGCAGCAGCGCCAGTACGAGCCAGCGCTTCCGCCGCTTCGGTTGCGGTTCTCCCGGTTCGCTCGCCTCACGCAGATCGAGCGCCGCGTCGCGCAGCGAGTCGTATCGCAGCGGCGCTTCTTTCTGCAGGCAGCGCCGCACGATGCGCCGCAGCGCGGGCGGCACGCGTTCGAGCGGCGGCTCGCGATGCACGACATTGTGAATCGTGTCGGCGTACTGCTCGGCGCCGAATGCGCTCTCGCCGGTGAGCAGCTCGTACAGCACCGCGCCGAACGCGAAGACGTCGGCGCGATGATCGACGCTCTTCCCTTCGATCTGCTCCGGCGACATGAAGGCGGTGGTGCCGACGCGCGAGGTCGGCGTGGTGATGCCGGTCGTGGCCGCGCGCTCGCCGATGCGCTCGGTCAGCTTCGCCACTCCGAAGTCGACGATCTTCGCGTGACCGTCGCGCGTGACCATGATGTTGTCCGGCTTGAGATCGCGATGCACGATCCCGGCGTCGTGCGCCTTCGCCAGCCCCTCCGCCACTTCGGCCATGAGCAGCACGCGCGCTTCGACGCTGCGCCGCTTGCGCATCCACTCCGAAAGCGGCACGCCGTCGATGAGCTCCATCGCCAGAAAGTGCACGTCTCCTTCGGCCCCGGCGTCATGCACCGAAACGATGGACGGATGATTGAGCGTCGACGAGGCGCGGGCTTCGCGAACGAATCGCGCCACGCGCTCCGGATCGGAGGTCCGGTTCTTCGGCAGGATCTTCAGCGCCACCCGCCGCCCGAGCTGATGATCCTGCGCCGCATACACCTCCCCCATCCCACCACGTCGCAGCAGCGACACGATCTCGTATCGCCCGATGAGGGTGCCGGCCTCCATGGTGTAGTGGTACGGCGCGGGCCGGGAAAAGTTGGAAGGGCGAGAGGAGAGGCCAGTGATGAGTGATGAGCGATGAAGTTCGACAGGCGTCGCGAGCGTCACCGTGTGAGAGCTGACGTCATGTCGCACAGCGAAAAACTGGCGATGCGTGTCGAACCTCATCACTCATCACTCATCGCTGGCCTCGCTTATCGCTCATCGCGGGCCGCAACCCACGCGTGCTACTCTCTTCGCCCACCAACCATTCAGGAGCGAACCCCCATGCCTCGTATCGTGAAATGCGGCCTCATCCAGACCTCTCTTGCGGCGGATACGTCCGAGCCGATCGAGAAGATCCGCGATGCTCAGGTGGAGCGTACGCTCCGCTACATCGACCAGGCCGGGCAGGAAGGCGTGCAGATGCTCTGCATGCAGGAAATCTTCACCGGTCCTTATTTCTGCGCGGAGCAGAACACGCGCTGGTACGACTCGGTCGAGAAAATCCCCGACGGTCCGACCACGCAACTCATGCAGGAGTATGCGAAGAAGTACAACATGGTCATCGTCGTTCCTCTCTATGAGGAAGAGGATGCCGGCGTTTACTACAACACCGCCGCGGTGATCGACGCGGACGGCAAGTATCTCGGCAAATACCGCAAGAACCACATCCCGCACGTGGCACCCGGATTCTGGGAGAAGTTCTACTTCCGTCCCGGCAATCTCGGCTATCCGGTCTTCGAGACCGCATACGCGAAGGTCGGCGTCTACATCTGCTACGACCGTCATTTCCCCGAGGGAGCACGCGAGCTCGGGCTGGCCGGCGCGGAAGTCGTGTTCAATCCCTCCGCGACCGTGGCCGGATTGTCGGAGTACCTCTGGAAGCTCGAGCAGCCCGCGCACGCCGTGGCCAACGGCTACTTCGTCGGCGCCATCAATCGCGTCGGCACCGAGGCGCCGTGGAACATCGGCGAGTTTTACGGACAGAGCTACTTCTGCGACCCGCGTGGACAGATCATCGCCATCGCGCCGCGCGATCAGGATGCGCTCGTCACCGCCGATCTCGATCTCGACAAGATCCGCGAAGTCCGCAACACGTGGCAGTTCTTCCGCGATCGCCGTCCCGAAACGTACAACGGCATCGTCCGGCTCTAGACGATGAACGACGAGGGTGTGGTCCTGCCGGATCCTCACGCGGCCAGTCTTCTCGGACGAGAGACCGAACCGTCGATCCGCAGACCACGCCCGCGCTTCCGTCACTACCCCGGCCCGGTCGCCTGCACCATCGTCGGGCTCCTCTTCACCGCGCTCGCCGCACAAGGCTATCTGCGCGGCGTCGCGCGCCTCTCGCCCGAGTTCTATCGCTCCATCACCTACCTGGCGGTGATCATGTTCGTCATGGCGGCCATCACGTTCATCGTGTGGCTCCGCTTCGGCGTCACCATCTCGCCGCGCGAGCTCGGCATCGCCATCGTCACCGGCCGCAAACAGACCAACCTGCGCTACAGCGACATTCACGCGATCACCCTGTTCGATCGTGCGCGCTATGACGAACGGACGCTCGTCGCCGCATTGACGCGGACGATCACGATCGAGAGCACCTCCGGCCGCACGCGCGCGCAATACGTCGCACTGCCGTTGGACGAGCTCGATCCGCTGCTGCGCCGCCTCATTGCGCGCATCGCCGCGGAGCCGCATCCCTTCAGCGGCGACGGCTGGAGCATCGACTCGTCGACGCTGGAGTTCCGCGGAGAGCGTGTGCCGCTCGCGCGGATCGCCGAAGCAGGACTGTTCGACGACGAAGTGCGCATCTGGCGGCGCGGCGAGGAATCCCCGTTCCTGGCCATTCCGAAGTCGTCGAAAAACGCGCTGGTCTTATTGAGCCTCGCGCTGCGCGCCGCCGAACAGTCGCTGCCCACGACAACCGTCGCGCAGAACGTCGCCGGCGATGGCTCCGCGCTCGGCCGGCTGCTCTTCACCCGTCGCACCTCGACGATCTCCATCGTCTGGAGCACGCTGCTGAGCTATGCGCTCCTCTGGGTTGCGCAGCGCGCCATCGACGTGTTCCTGCCCACGTTCTCCCGCCTCGGCCGCGGTGCGATTCTCGCCATCGCCGTGCTGGCCACGCTCTACGCCATCTTCCGTCTGACGATTCGCTACCGTTTTCACGAACGCGGCATCATCGCCGCAACGCTCCTCGGCAATCGCACCATCCTCTACGGCGCCGTCGCCTCGATGATCTGCCGCGCCACGACCACGCTCGTGAACGGCATTCCCCTCGGCACGACGAATGTCCTCACGCTCGCGCCGCATGATGGCGGCAAGCCGCTGACGATCCATCTGCACCGCTTCCGCGCCATCGACAAAGATCTCGAGCCGCTGCGTCACGCCATTGCGGAGCACATCGCGCGCGGCCTGCACGAACGTCTGCTGCGCGGCGAAACGATTCCGTGGACGAAAGACGCGACGTTCACACCGGCCGGCGTCATCGTGAAAACCGGAATGTTCGGCACCGGCACCGAGACGCTGCCGTATGACCGGCGCATCGGCATGTTCCTCAACGACGGCTATCTCGTGCTGTTCCGCGAAACCGTGAACCAGCCGCTGGCGACACTCAACGCGGCCCACGAGAATTTCTATCCCGGCCTCGCGCTCTTCCAGACGATGATGGACGACCTGCAGGTGGTTCGGCGCGCCGTCTGATTCTGCGCAGTTGCTGGGCACTCTTGTGGCACTCGCCGCGCGGTACTGTGACGCGCGCGCAAACACCCTTGGCGCCGCGCTCCACGCCTCCTACGTTGCATGCATCAAATGAATCGGAGGTGATGAATGCTCAGCCTGATCCTGCTTTTCTTTCTTCTGCAGCGCCCTTCTTTTGACGTGACGCCGGACGCCGGCGTGCGCATCGACGGCAACGGCGTGACCGCGGCGTCGTGCACGGACGAAGGCAACGGTCTCGATCCGCACGGAAAGCCGTGCACGCGGAACACGTTCGCCGATGAAGGTTCGGGCCTCGACCCGCATGGTTGATGCAGTCGGTGCGTCGATGCAGACGAGCTCTCGCCGGCCGGCACGTTCCAAACGCCGCGCCGGCGCGAGCCTCCGCCCGCTCACTCGGTCAGGCCGCGGGCGCACCGAACATGATTCGATGTCCGTCGACGGTGCGGATGCCGAACTCGCGCATCTCCCACGGCTCGGTGCGCAGCTTCTTGACGATCGTGATGTTCTTCTGCGCGAGCTCGTCGTGCAGTGCATCGACGTCTTCGACGACGATGTAAGCGAAATACGAGTGATCGCCGAGATCCGCGGGAGCGATCGCGTCACTGCATTCGCCGGCCATGATGAAACAGGCATCGCGGACGAAGAAGCGCCAGCCGGGATCGCCGACTTCATAGACCTTGAAGCCGAGGACGTCGCGATAGTAGTCGGCGGAGCGCTGCAGATCGTGAACGGCGATGACGTAACGCGGGTGCTTCATCATGCGAGAACTCCTCCCCAGGCGGCAGGATCGACATCGGCCACCGATTGCGTGAACGTCCAGACGTGGCCGCCCGGATCCTGCGCGCTGTATTGGCGTTCGCCATAAGGAAAACTCTGCGGCTCACTGAGAATGCGCGCGCCTTCGCGACGTGCGCGCGCGCAATGCGCATCCGCATCCGCGACGCGGACCATGATCGAGTGACCGCTCGGTGCGGCGTCTCCATGCGCCGCGACGACGGCGCCTCCGTCGCAGGTCAACTGCACGCGATGATCGCCGATGAACAATCGCTCGTTGAAGCCGAAGGCGCGGCAGAGCCACTGGCTCGCCTCGCGCACATCGCGATAGAGCAGCACCGGAATGATCACGCTGTCGGGAATCGAGCGATTCGGTTGCATCAGTCCCTCCGATAGACGTCGGTGTTCAGGTATTTCAGACCGGAGTCGCAGAGCAGCGTGACGACTTTCTTTCCCGCGCCGAGGCGGCGGCCGATGTCGATTGCGGCAAGCACGTTCGCGCCGGAGGAGGTACCGGCGAACAATGCTTCCTCGCGTGCGAGACGGCGCGTCATTTCTTTTGCGTCGTTCGTCGGAATGGCGATCACTTCATCGACGACGCGCGCATCCCACAGAGGCGGCGTGTAACCGATGCCGACCCCTTCGATCTTGTGCGGTCCCGGCGCTCCGCCCGACAACACCGGCGATTCGCCCGGCTCGACGGCGACGGTTTTCAGATTCGCATTGTGGCTCTTGAGCACGGACGACACGCCGCGCAGCGACGCGAACGTGCCGACGCTGTGCGCAAACGCATCGACCGAGCCGTGCATCTGCGTCCAGATCTCCTCGGCCAGCGGGTGATAGCCGGCAATGGCGTCGTGATTCCGCAGCTGATCGGTCCAGTACGTATTCGGCTCCTGCGCCATCACGCGCGCGGTCTCGACCATGTCGAGGATCAGCTTCTTCGTCGTCAGGCCGCCTTCGCTCGGCACGAGCGTCACCTCGGCGCCGAACGCGCGCATCTGATCGAGCTTCTCCCGCGCGAACGCATCCGAACTGACGATGCGGATGCGATAGCCCTTCGCCGCACAGACGAGAGCGAGCGACGCGCCGGTGCTTCCGCCGGTGTATTCGATCACCGTATGGCCCGGCTTCAGACGACCGTCGGCTTCGGCGCGAGAGATCACCGCCAGCGCCATCCGGTCTTTCATGCTGCCGGTCGGGTTCTCCCATTCGAGCTTGACGAAGATGTCCGCACAGTCCGGCGGGACGACCTTGCGCAACTGCACCAGTGAGGTGTTACCGATTGCTTCGAGAATGCTCATCGGAGGGTCAGAGTATCGTAGTCGGCATGCGAACGATGACCCTGCTGCTCGCGTTTCTCGCCCTGCCTCTTTTCAGCGCCGAGACCACGCCCGCCGGCACCACCGCGACGCTGCGCGCGCAGACGCTGGAGCTGCTCGATGCCGTCACCGCCGGCGACGCGAAGGTGTGGGAGCGCCTCCTCGACGCCGATGCGATCTACACCGCCGAAGACGGCACGGTGAATCGCAAGGCGGAGATGGTGAAGAACATCCGCCCGCTGCCGCAAGGCGTCTCCGGCAATCTGAAGATTCTCGAGTTCACGCTCATCGATCGCGGCAGCGTGGCCATTACGAATTACCTCATCGACGAAGACGAGAACTATCACGGCCACGTGATTCATTGTCAGTACCGCGCCACCGACACATGGATCAGGAAGAACGACGCGTGGCGACTGCTGGCCTCCCAGGTGCTCGCCGTGCGCACCGATCCGCCGGCCATGCCGTTGAGTGACGCGCAGACGAATGCGTATGTCGGGCGCTATGCGCTGACACCGGATCTGTTCTTCGAGATCCGTCGCGGCGAAACGGGGCTCCAGTCGAAACGCGGCGCGCGGAACTGGGAGCCGATCCTCGCCGAAGCGCCGGACGTGCTCTTCAATCCCGGCAGTCCGCGCTATCGCTACATCGTTCAGCGCGACGGCGAAGGCCGCGTGACCGGCATCGTGGAACGTCGCGAAGCGTGGGATCTGCACTGGCAGCGCGAGTCAGCGCAGTAGCTGCGCCGTCGTCAGCACCGTCGCGTATTCGCCGTTCATGTTCGCGAGCGACAGCGCGTGCACTTCCTGCGCGGTGCGCCAGTGGCCGTCGTAGTCGAAGCGTCCGAATGTCGCCGTGGCGTCGGCGACGACGACGGTTTCGAAGCCGAGGTTGCCGCACATCCGCACCGTGGCTTCGACGGAATTGTTCGTGATGACGCCGGCGATCACCACGCGCGTGATCGCGGCGGCGCGCAGTTCCGTTTCGAGCGTGGTGCCGATGAACGCGCTGTTGGTCTGCTTTTCGAGAACGCGCTCGCCGGCCAGCGGCAGCACTTCCTCCTTGAACGCGAAGCCGGGTCGATCGCGACGGTACGTCGACTCCGGTTCGGTCGATGCGTGGCGGATGTGGAAGATCGGCCATGCGTCCGCGCGCCACTGCTCAAGCAGGCGGCGCATGTTCCGTTCCGCGTCGGGATTGTTGCGATCGCGGCCCCACGACGGATCGTCGATGGCGCGCTGCACGTCGATGAGCACGAGGGCGGCAGACATCGTCTTACACTCTCGCACATGATCGATCGGCTGACGCCGCCCGCGACGGAGGCGGAGATTCACGAACTCGCGGAAGTGCTCGTCGATGCGGTGCGCTCCGGCGCATCCGTCAGTTTCCTGGAGCCCTTCACGCTCGACGACGCCGAGCAATGGTGGCGGAGAACGCTCGCCTCCGCGAACGAGCGCGCGATCTTTCTCGTCGCACGCGACGACGAAGGCATCGCCGGCACCGTCCAGGTGCAGCCGGCGTGGGCCCCGAACCAGCCGCATCGCGGTGACGTCGCGAAACTGCTCGTGCACCGGCGTGCGCGCGGACGGGGAGTCGGCGCGGCCCTGATGCGTGCGGCCGAGACCGGCGCCCGCGACGCCGGCTTCACGCTCCTGACGCTCGATACCGTGCGCGGCGACAACGCCGAGCGGTTGTACGAGCGCGCAGGATGGACGCGCGTCGGCGTGATTCCGGATTACGCGCTCTTCCCCGACGGCAGCCTCTGCGACACCGTGGTGTTCTACAAGAAACTGTCATGAGCTGCCGCGGTCGCGCGGCCATTCGGCGAGCGCGAGAAACCACAGCAGCAGGAGGTTGATGCCCGGCAGCGCCGCCAGTATCCCGAGCATCGGAGGAAAGCCGGCTTTGCCGCAAATGCGCACAGCCGGGTAGATGACGACCACGGCCACCAGCAAAAACACGATCATTTCCGGAAGTCCGAATCCCATGCACGAAGGATCGCACAATGGCGCGTTGCTTGCGATTTCCCGACATCGGAGGACCAACGCATGAGCAATCAGAACAATCGCGGCGGCGACGACGCCGCATCCAGCAACACCCCGGCCGAGCCCGAGCGGAAACACCAGAGCGGCGGCAACATGGGCGCCGGCAAATCGGGCGGCAAGAGCTTCGGCGCAGAGAAACCGGAAGATCGCGACGACTACGGAAGCAAGGAAGCAGGACTGAGCTGGGACAGTTGAGCCGGGGACCGCAACCCGCCTCGATCAAACACACGTCGTACACTCGCAGGGATCCCGTGTCGTCTTCGCGACACGGGATGACGCGTACTGGCGGCGCCGCGTTTCCCGCTATGCTCGCCAGCGTGATCCGCACGCTCACGCCCGACGATTTTCCGACCCTTCATCGCGCGTTCGCCGACGCCTTCTCCGACTACATCGTTCCGATGGCGCCGACGCGCGAACAACTCACCGAGATGTTCACGCGCCGCGGCGCGGTGCTGGACGCATCGGTGGCGGCATTCGAGAACGACCGCATCGTCGCGTTCACCGTCAACTGCATCGACGGCGCGCGCGCGTACGACACCGGGACCGGCGTCGTGCCGTCACATCGGCGGCGCGGACTCGCACGCGAGTTGATGGAGCGCTCGTTCGCGCTCGTCCGGGAACGCGGCTGCCGCGAGTACGTCCTCGAAGTGCTGGAACAGAATGAGAAGGCCGCCGAGCTCTATCGGGCGTGCGGCTTCGTCGAGACGCGCCGCTTTCAATGCTGGACGTTCGATGCAGCGGGCGAGCCGCTCGCGAGCCGCGGCGCGATTCACGAGGGGTGGTGGACGCTCGAGCCGAGCTGGCAGAACGCAACGCATTCGCTGGCGCGCGCGCGCGATCCGCAGGTCGTCCTCGGCGATGACGATGCGTACGCGGTCGTGTTCCCTTCGAACGGCGATCTGCCGCAGCTGGCCGTGCGTCCGGAGGCGCGCCGCAACAAGCGCGGCACACGTCTGCTCGAGGCCGCCGCAAACCTCGCCGGCAAGCCGTTGCGCATCCTCAACATCGACGACCGCGACGCGGGAGTGGCGCGCTTTCTCGAACACGCCGGGGCGCGCAAAACGGTTCGCCAGCTCGAGATGCTGAAGCTGCTCTAACCCGCTCACTCTGGCGAGTTTTGTGCTTCGGGGATGAGGGAGCGATCCACCGATGCCGCACGGACATGTACTGGTCGTCGAGGACGATGACACGATCCGCCGGCTCGTGATCCAGATCCTCGAAGAACGCGCCCTGCACGTCGACGGTGCACGCGACGGCGCGGACGCGCTGCATCAGCTTTCGCGGCAGCAATACGGCGTGGTCATCCTCGACCTGATGATGCCGTTCATGAGCGGAATCGATTTCCTCGATTCACTCAACGTGCTGCTGTTCGATCCGACGCTCAAATCGATTCAACAGCCGCCGGCGGTGCTGGTGATGACCAGTGCGGCCGAAGATGCCGTGCCGAGCAGCGACCTCGAACGGCGTTTCCCGATGGTGCGCGGCGTGATCCGCAAACCGCTCGACGTTCGCGATCTGACGATGCGCATCGATCAGCTGCTGCGGTAGAGATCGACGTTCGCCAGACGCAGAGCACGCAGAAGTTCCCGAAAGTAGAATCGCAGCGTTTCGTTTCAGGAAGGACGGCGAACGATGAAAGCGATCGTGGTAACGGACCAGGCCGCGGGAACGGCCGGGATGAAGCTGATGGACCGGCCCGACCCGCAGGCAACGATCAACGACGTCATCGTGCAGATCCATGCGTCGGGATTCGTCCCGACCGAGCTGACCTGGCCTTCGACCTGGACCGATCGCCGCAACCGCGACCGAACGCCCTCCATCCCCGGCCACGAACTGGCCGGCGTGGTCACCGCCCTCGGCTATGGCACAACGGGCTTGTCGGTAGGGCAGCGCGTGGTCGGCCTCGCCGACTGGTATCGCGACGGCAGCCTCGCGGAATCCATCGCCATCGAGGTCCGCAATCTCGCGCCGCTTCCTGGCGACGTCGACTTCACGGTGGCAGCGAGCCTGCCGATCTCAGGCCTCACCGCCTGGCAGGGACTCTTCCAGCACGGCCGCCTGCAAGCGGGCCAGAGCGTCCTCGCGCACGGTGCGGCCGGCGCAGTCGGGTCGATGGTGACGCAACTCGCACGATGGGCGGGCGCCTACGTCATCGGCACCGGCCGCGCGGCTGATCGTCAAAAGGCGCTCGACTTCGGCGCTCACGAGTTCGTCGATCTCGAAAACGATGTGCTGGAAGACGTCGGCGGCATCGATCTCGTGCTCGATGTCATCGGCGGCGACATCCAGAAGCGGTCCGCACGCCTGATTCGCGCCGGAGGCACCCTGGTGTCGATCGTCGGACCAGCCGAGACGCGGCCCGCCGACGGCTTGGCGGTCGACTTCGTCGTCGAGTTCGATCGTGCGCAACTGCGTGAAGTCCTCCAGCTGGTGCGCGACGGACGACTGCGAACGAACATCGGCAACATCGCCACCCTCGATGATGCCGTCGCCGCATTCAACCCGACGAAGCGGATCAGCGGGAAGACAGTCATCCGTTTTCGTTCGTGAGTCATCACGAACTTCAGACGCGCGCAGTCGCGGCGCTACCCATCATCCCTGCAGCGCTGAATCGATCGCGCGCGTCACCGAT
This sequence comes from Thermoanaerobaculia bacterium, assembly GCA_036261885.1. Taxonomy (GTDB): domain Bacteria; phylum Acidobacteriota; class Thermoanaerobaculia; order Gp7-AA8; family Gp7-AA8; genus QHVT01. The sequence continues at coordinate 21,864 of DATAJY010000003.1, forward strand.
TCGCGGGAGAGGTCGCCCTTGTAGAGCACCGTCACCGCTTTCGTGAGGATCTGTCTCCGCTCGTCGTCATTGACGAAGCGGGACGTGATGACCACCACCGGCGTGGCCGCGGTCGCGGGATCGCTCTTCAACCGCTGCAGCACTTCGTGGCCGCCGATGCCCGGCATCATGAGATCGAGCAGGATGATGTCGGGATGATCGTTCTGCGCGCGGGCGATTCCGGTCAGGCCGTTCTCCGCTTCGATGATCTCGGTGCCGGGCCGCGTCGCGAAGGTCGCGATCGCGTACCGCGCCGCTTCGTCGTCATCGATGATCAGCACGCGCATCGCCGCGGCGTTCTCCATCGGTGTCTCGCGCATGGTGGAACGCGACTTCGCCGGATGCGCGCCGGGACCTTCGTAGCGAATCGGGATCTCGGCCCAGAACGTCGAGCCGACGCCGGAGGTGCTGCGCACGCCGACGCGTCCGCCGAGAAGCGTAGCCAGCTTGCGCGTGAGAGGCAAGCCGAGGCCTGTGCCCTTGAGCATCTTCTGCAGCGGATTCTCGATCTGCGTGAACTCGTCGAAGATCCGTTCCTGATCTTCGTCCGCGATGCCGATGCCGGTGTCGGCGATGCAGAAGAGCACCGCGTCTCCCGCTGCCGTCACCTGCGCGGTCACACGCACTTCGCCCGCTTCCGTGAACTTGAGCGCGTTGGAGATGAAGTTGCGCAGGATCTGCGACACCTTCCCTTCGTCCGTCACCATCGGCGGCAGATCATCGGGCTCTTCGAACACGAGCACGAGTGACCGGTTCACGAGCAATGGCCGGAGCATGCCGCGCAATGCCGAGAAGAGATTCGCCACTTCGAATTCCGCCGGACGCACCTCGCTCTTGCCCGCCTCGATTTTCGCCAGATCGAGCAGGTCGCTGACCAGGCTCTCGAGATCTTCGGCCGCGCGTCGGATGAGCAAGAGCTGCCTCATCCCTTCCTCATCCGTGACGCGCTCCTCGAGCAGTCTCCCGAGCGCGAGAATCGCGTTCACCGGCGTGCGGAACTCATGGCTCATGTCCGAGAGAAAGCGGGTCTTGATCTGATCGGCGCGCCGCAGCGATTCCGCCTTTTCATCGAGCTCCGCATACAGCGCGAGCACGCCGCGATTCGTATCCTCGAGCTCCTGATTGAGCCGTTCGAGATCGCCCTGCCGTGAGTTCAATTCTCCGAGCGCCTGCAGGAGCTCGGTGTTCTGCTGCTGGATCTCCTCGAGCGGACTCTCCGGGCGCTGCTTGCCGAGCTCGTCGACGACGCGATGCAGCCCCGCGGACGTCAGCGCGGGCGCCGTCGACGCGAGCCGCTTGCGCATCACCACGATCGTCCCCTTGCCCGGCGCCGTGTTGATCTGCAGATCGTCCATCAGCCGGCTCGCGCCGACGATGCCGATGCCCATGCCGGTGCGCGAGCGATAGCGTCCCGCCAGCACGTCGTCGAGATTCGCAATGCCGGGACCGTGATCGCTCACGGTCATCGTCAGCGCCTGCGTGCCGTTCCGATCGTCGACGCCGAATTCGATGCGGCCGCCGCCGGCGTAGCGGAGCGCATTGCGGGCGATCTCCGAGGCCACCGTGGCGATGCGCGTCTGATCCTGATCGTCGAAGCCGAGGGAGGCGGCGACCTGCCGGGCGCGCCTGCGCGCGGCCACGAGGTCGTACTCGAAGTGCAGGGAGATCGATGAAATCGTCGTCGAAGCCATTGCTGCTATGCGGCCTTCACTACGACCACGGTCGCGTCGTCATTGCCGCGGCAGTGATCGCGAAACAACACCGAGGCGATGAGCGCCGGATCGCGCTGCAGCAGTCCCGGGTATTGGGAGGCATTCCAGCTCGTCGAAATGCCGTCGGACGCGAGAATGAGCACTGCCTCGCTTTCCCACGGATACGAGAACGTCTGCACGCGCCGCATTTCGTGACCGACGATGCCGCCGAGCGACACGGTCCGCCGCGACGTTTCGTGCAACGCGATCGTACCCGCGATGTTGCCGACACCGGCGAAGTCCACGCGGTTCTGTCCGCGGGAAATGCGCGCGATGCCGATCGCTGCTCCTCGCGTCGCACGCAGCGCGCCATGTGCGTCCTGGAAGATGTGCTCGATCGGCGATTCAGCCTTTTCTGCAATGACGCGTACGGCCGCGCTCGAAGCCGTGGCGGCAAAAACGCCGTGGCCGAGGCCGTCGGCGATGGCGATGGTGGCGAAGTCGCGGCTCTGCACTCCGACCCACGCGTCGCCGCTGTGTTCTTCGCCTGTTTTCGCGATGCAGATGCCCGCCATCGCAAACGCGTCCGGCACGAACTTCAGCGGTGCCAGCCCGTCTTCGACGCGGCACAACACCACCGTGCCTTTCCCGGCCTGCGAATAGACGTCGAGTGACGTGGCATTGCGCGCGATCGCGCCGAGTCCCGTACCGGGGCTGCCGGCGGTCGAGTAACCGTCTTCCATCGCGCGCGCGATGTTGGCGATCCCCGGGCCGCGATCGCAGGCGACGAGCACGAGCGACTTGCGTCCGTTGAGGACCGAGCCGAAGAGCATCGATCCGCCATCTCCATGTTTGAGGATGTTCGTCGCCAGCTCGGTCGCCACCAGCGCGGCCATGCCCACCGCGTTGGCGTTGAGGCCGAGCGCTTCCGCGCACTGCGTCGCCGTTCGTCGCGCCGCGGAGACCTGGCTGCTGTCGTTCACCGCCAGAACCTGGCCGATGTGAATCAAGAAGCACCTTTCCAGCGGGTGATCGAGATGCGTGTGCCTTCGCCCGGTTTCGTGTGAATGGTGAATTCGTTCGAGAGCCGCTTCGCGCCGCCGAGGCCGAGGCCCATGCCGCCGCCGGTGGTGAAACCGTCGCGGAGTGCCGCATCGATATCCGGGATGCCCGGCCCGCGGTCTTCGAACGTCAGCCGCAATCCTCGGCGCGTGCTGTCGTCGAGATGCTCGAGCATCAGCACGCCGCCGCCGCCGTAATCGACCATGTTGCGTGCGAGCTCGCTGGCCGCCGTGACGATCTTCGTCTGCTCGACCAGGGTCAGTCCGATCTCGACCGCCCACTTCCGGACCGTATGCCGGACACTCACCACTTCCGCCCCGCCGCGAACCGTGACGGTCTCACTCTTCGTGATCTGCATCAGCGGACGCCTCCGGCGTCGTCCACTCCATGTCGACGGCACCGCGGCGCAGCAGCTCCATCCCCCGCTCGACGTTCAACGCCGAGCGCACGCCTTTGAGCGAGAGCCCGAGCTCGACGAGCGTGATCGCCACCGACGGCTGCATGCCGACCACCACGGTCTCGGCATCGAGGATGCGGGCCATGGCCGCGGTGTTCGCCAGCATGCGTCCGATGAACGAGTCGACGACATCGAGTGAGGAGATGTCGATGAGCACGCCCTTCGCGTGATGCTTGACGATCTGTCCGGTGAGGTCGTCCTGCAGGGTCATGGCGGTGCGGTCGTCCATGTCCACCTGAATCGAGACGAGGAGAAATCTCCCCATCTTCAGAATCGGTATGCGTTCCATCCGCTACTCCACGCCCGCACGGCGCGGGGGGTTCGGCTTCGTGGTGACGGTGAGCCCGAGGCGGCTGAGAGCCAGCGCGAACGCATCGGAGAGGGTGGCCTTGGTGACGACGTCGTTGATCTCGACGCCGAGGTGGACGATCGTCTGCGCGATCTGCGGACGAATGCCGCTGATGATGCAGTCGGCACCCATCAGCCGCGCCGCGGCGACGGTCTTCAGCAGATGCTGCGCGACGAGCGTGTCGACGACGGGGACGCCGGTGATCTCGATGATCGCGATCTGCGAGCCGCTCTCGACGATCGCCTGCAGCAGGCTTTCCATCACGACTTGCGTACGCGCGCTGTCGAGCGTGCCGATGAGCGGCAGCGCGAGAATGCCGTCCCACAACTTCACGACCGGCGTGGAGAGCTCGAGCAGTTCCTGTTGTTGCCGCGCGATGACCTCTTCGCGCCCCTTCTGGTACGTCTCGGTGGTGTACAGCCCGAGCTTGTCGAGGATCAGCGACGCGCTCCAGATCCTCTCGGCCAGCTCGTCGCCCGACAGCGAACGGCGCAGCGCATCGAACAACGGCTGCTTCAACGTGAAGACGAACATCGCCGTCTCCGTCGGCGTGAATCCCTGGCGCGCGCGCGACCGCGAGATGCCCGATAGAAGATCGCGGACCGGGCGCCAGCTGTCGGACGTTGCGGGATCGGCCGGGCCGCTCTGCAGGGTGGTGGCGAGAACACGCAGAAACTCCCGCCCCTGCTCCTCGATCTCGCCCGGCCGAAGCAGATTGTTGCGCAACGTCAGGTCCTGTTCCTGCAAACGGACCCACGCCGCCAGAATGTCGCTCTCCTGCGCCCGAAGCAGTTCGGGCAGAAATCCCTCTCGTGAATCAGCCATGTGTCGAAAACCCCTTCTCGAGGACTGGAACCGAACCCTAGTAGCAAACGCGGCGCCAGCTCATGGCGCAAAGCGAAAACGGGATCAGCGCGGCGAAGAGCATCGCCCCGCGCGGTGACACGGACGCGACGAGCGCGATCTCGAACAGCCACCAGAGAGGAAACACCACCAGCGCGTGAATGAGCGCCGCGGTGACGGCACTGTGCGGTTGCTTCGGCCGCGATTTTCTCCACGCCAGCCACGCCGGAAACGCATGCTGCACCAGCGCGAGCGGCAACAGCGGCAACGAGAGCAGGATGCGCCAGCGCACGCGCCGCGGCGGATCGGAAACGACGTCGTCGCGCAGCGCCTCGAGCGCCTCGCGCATCGCATCGGTCACCGCTTCGCGCGAGCCGGTGGCGAAGAACGGCTCGCCGATGGCGATCGCAACGTCGGCGCCCGGTCTCTCCTTGTGCACGTACGCGAGACGCACCGGCAGTACCGGCACGCGCGCCTGCACCGCCAGCCAGGCCGCACCCGGATGAAACGGCCGCAACTCCGCATCGCTGTGAGCCACGCCCTCGGGAAAGAAGACCACCGCCGCGCCGCCGCGCAACGCTCCCAACAGCTCGCGCATCGCGGCGAGGTTCGTGCCGTCGCCGTCTTCTTCACGATCGTGCTGCACCAGCAGCACCGCTCCGATGATCCACAGCGCGACGCGCAGCGACCAGCGTGCGACGAGCGCGCGCTTCGCGCTGATCCGCACGCGCCGCGGCAATACCGCCGCGAGCACGAAGGCATCGACGAGCGAACAGGGATGATTCGCGATGATCAGCACGCCGCCGCGTTTCGGCACGCGCCCCAGGCCGCGTACGCACACGCCGCGGAACCAGAGCGGCACGAGGAATCGAGCCAGGACGCGCAGCAGCATCGCCAAAAGAGGGTATTCGATTCACGCGATACCATTCGCGCCGTGACGACTCCACGGCAGATGACGATTCACGGGCACTTCTATCAGCCGCCGCGCGAGAACCCCTGGCTCGAGGCGGTGGAGACGCAGGATTCCGCGTTTCCGTATCACGACTGGAACGCGCGCATCACGGCCGAATGCTACGAGCCGAACGCCACCGCGCGCATCCTCGACGATCGCGATCGCATCCGGCGCATCGTGAACAACTACGCCTCGATCAGCTTCAACTTCGGACCGACGCTTCTGAGCTGGCTCGAGACCGCGGCACCCGATACGTATGCCGCGATCCTCGAAGCCGACCGCGCGTCGCGCGAACGCTTCAGCGGTCACGGCGCCGCGATCGCCCAGGCCTACAACCACGTGATCCTGCCGCTGGCGAAGGATCGCGACAAACGGACGCAGGTGCGCTGGGGCATCCGCGATTTCGAGCATCGCTTCGGACGCAGGCCGGAAGGAATGTGGCTCCCCGAAACGGCCGTCGACATCGCCTCGCTCGAAGCGCTCGCCGCGGAGGGAATCGCGTTCACGATTCTCGAGCCGCATCAGGTCGCGCGCTGCCGGAAAATCGGCGAGACGCAGTGGCAGGAAGCGCACGGTCAGCTCGATCCGACGCGGCCGTATCTCTGCACGCTGCCGTCGGGCCGCAGCATCACCATCTTCTTCTACGACGGCCCGATCTCACGCGCGGTCGCGTTCGAGCAGCTGCTCGCGCGCGGCGAGACGTTCGCGCATCGGCTGGCGGGCGCATTCCACGAACATCGCACGCATCCGCAGCTCGTCAACATCGCCACCGACGGCGAGACGTACGGTCACCATCACCGCTTCGGGGAGATGGCGCTCGCGTATGCGCTGCAGTTCATCGAAAAGCAGGGGCTGGCGAAGCTCACCGTCTACGGCGAGCACCTCGCGCAACATCCGCCGACGCATGAGGTCGAGATCGCGGAGCGGACGTCGTGGAGCTGTTCTCACGGCATCGAACGGTGGCGCGGCGACTGCGGTTGCAACGCCGGCGGAGGCCACGGCTGGAATCAGCAGTGGCGCGGGCCGCTCCGCTCCGCGCTCGACTGGCTGCGCGATGAAGTGGCCGCGCTCTTCGAGCGTGAAGGAGCGAAGGTGCTGCGCGATCCGTGGCTCGCGCGCGATCACTACATCGACGTGATCCTCGACCGCTCCGACATCAGCGTCGGCGGCTTTCTGTCGCGGCATGCGGCCGACGGCGCGCGCGTCACCACGATCCTGCAACTGCTCGAAATGCAGCGCAATGCGATGCTGATGTACACGAGCTGCGGCTGGTTCTTCAGCGAAGTCTCCGGTATCGAGACCGTGCAGGTGCTGCATTACGCCGCGCGGGTGATGCAGCTCGCGCAACAGGTGGCCGGCGTCGACCTCGAGCCGCAGTTCCTCTCCCGCGTCGTCCGCGCCGGCAGCAATCTCCCCGAGAAAGGGAACGCGCGCCTGATCTATGAACGCGAGGTCGCGCCCGCGCGTCTCGATCTCAGCCGCGTGGCCGCGCACTACGCGGTGCTGTCTCTCTTCGACACGTTCGACGACGGCTCGCGCGTCTACTGCTACGACGTGACGCGCCGCGACTTCGAGATCCACAAGACCGGCCGCGCGCGTCTGGCCATCGGCTCGATCGAAGTGCGCTCCACGATCACGCACGAAACCGCCGTCTTCGAACTGGCCGCGCTCCACCTCGGCGAAACGGAGCTCACCGGCGGCCTCCGCGCCATGCGTCCCGATTCCGATTACGACGCGCTGCGCAGACAACTCGCCGGCGCCATGGAACCGGGCGGCCTGCCGCAGGTCATCCGCATCATCGATACGCATTTCGGCGAGACTCCGATCTCCATCCGCTCGCTCTTCCGCGATGAACAGCGGCGCGTGCTGCACGAGCTGATCGTGGCCACGCTCGAAGAAGCGGAATCGGCGTTCCGCCAGCTGCACGAGCGCTACGACCCGCTCATGCGCTTCCACCACCGCCTCGGCGTGCCGATCCCGAAAGTGCTGAAGACCGCCGCCGAGTTCGATCTCAATCTGCAGATCCGGAAGCTGCTCGAAATGCCGCTGCCGCCCGCGGCGGAAATCGAATCGCGCCTGCGCGAGGCGCGCGAGGAGGGAGTCTCCCTCGACGAGATGACCCGCCTCGCCTTCATCGACGCCATCGAGCGCGTCTCCGAACAATTCCGCGAACGCCCCGACGACTTCGATCGCCTCGAGTCGCTGGAGTCGCTGGTCACGATCGTGCGCGACACCACGCTCAGCGTCGATTTGCGCCGCGCGCAAAACCGCTACTACCACATGTACGCCTCCGTCCGCCCCGCCATCGCCGCCTCTCCCACCGGGATCGAATGGGTCGAGCTGTTCGACCAGCTCGGAGAGAAACTGTCGATCACGCCGTGAGGTTGGCGTTTGGCGAAGATGATCGATGGTGCACATCAAACCCACGCGTCGCGTCTAAACTCTCCTTCCGATGCACACCTCCGTACATCCACCCACTGACGCGCCGCGCGTCGCCGGCATCCTTCTCCATCCGACCTCGCTTCCGGAGCGCTACGGCATCGGCGATCTCGGCGATCACGTCGTTCTCTTTCTCGACTGGGCCGCGGCCGCAGGGATGAAGCTGTGGCAGGTGCTGCCGCTCAATCCCCCCGGCTACGGCGATTCGCCGTATGGCTGCCTCTCGTCGTTCGCCGGAAATCCACTGCTCATCTCGCCGCAGAAACTGCTGCAGGACGATCTGCTCGAAGCCGCCGACGTCGAGACCGTCCCGCAGTTCTCCGACGAGCACGTCGAGTTCACGCGCGTCGAGGAGTACAAGCTCGCGCTGCTGCGCACGTCGCTGCAACGTTTCCTCGCGCGCGACGCGAGCGATGCGCTGCGGATCGCCTTCGACGCCTTCGTCGCCGCACCGGAGCAGGCCGAGTGGCTCGACGACTACGCGCTCTTCATGACCCTCAAGCAGCAGGCCGGCGGCAAACCGTGGTGGGAGTGGGACCGCGAGCTCGTGACGCGGGACGCAGCCGCGCTCGCACACGCGCGCAACGAACACGCCGGCGACGTGCGCTTCTGGCAGTACGTGCAGTTCCTCTTCTTCCGCCAGTGGGCCGTCGTGCGGGAAGCCGCGCGCGCGCGCGGCATCCGGATCATGGGTGATGTGCCGATCTACGTCGCCGGCGATTCCGCCGACGTCTGGGGCAATCCCGAGCTCTTCCAACTCGATGACGACGGCTGCCCCACCGTCGTCGCCGGCGTGCCGCCCGATTACTTCAGCGCCACCGGCCAGCGCTGGGGCAATCCGCTTTATCGATGGGATGTGATGCGCGAGACCGGCTATCGCTGGTGGATCGCGCGGATCAAAACGAATCTCCGATTCGCCGACGTCATTCGGCTCGATCACTTCCGCGGGTTCGCCGCGTACTGGGAAATCCCGGCCAGCGAGCCGACGGCGATTCACGGCCGCTGGATGCCGGGTCCCGGGCTGTCGCTCTTCGACGCCATTCGCAAGGACCTCGGCGAACTGCCACTCGTCGCCGAGGATCTCGGATTCATCACCCAGGACGTGCACGACCTCCGCCGCGCGATCAACGTACCCGGCATGAAGATCATCCAGTTCGGCTTCGGCCAGAACGACAACCCGCATCTGCCGCACCGTTACGACGCCCAGACCGTCGCCTACACCGGCACGCACGACAATGACACCGCGCGCGGCTGGTTCGATCACGCCTCCGACGTCGAGCGGGACAATGCTCTGCAATACCTCGGCTGCGCGAATGCGGACGACGTCGCCTGGGGTCTCATCCGCGCCGTCTACACCTCCGTCGCCGCGACGTCGATCATTCCGGCACAAGACGTTCTGGCCCTCGGCAGCGAGGCGCGCATGAACACGCCTGGCGCCGAACAACACAACTGGAGCTGGCGCCTCACGTCCGGCGCGTTGACCGCCGAGCACGCCGATACCTTGCGCAAGCTCGCCACGCTGACCGGCCGCGCCTGATGCCGACGATCCTGACCCATCCGGTCGTCGCGTCGCTGAAGACGTGGTTCCCGAGCGTGCCGGCGCGCGCATACGCGTTCGGCGCGATCGCCACCGTGCTTCCCGATCTCGACGTCATCGCGTTCGCCGCCGGCATTCCTTACGAACACCGCTTCGGCCACAGAGGGTTCTCGCACTCGATCCTCTTCGCCGCGCTCGTGGCGTCGCTCTTCACGTTTTTCGTGCGCGCGCCACGCCTGCCGGCATTCACGTTCCTTTTTCTCTGCGCGCTCTCGCACCCGCTGCTCGATGCCATGACCCGCGGCGGCGGCCTCGGCGTCGCGTTCTTTTCCCCTTTTTCGAACGTGCGCTACTTCTTCCCGTGGAGGCCGATCCTCGTCTCGCCCATCGGTCCCCGCTTCTTCACCCCGCGAGGAATGGCAACGCTCGGAAGCGAAATGGTGTGGGTCTGGCTGCCGATGCTGGGAGTGGCGCTGCTCGGCAAGCTCGTGAATCAGGCGCGGAAGACGTAACGCAGCTCGAGCACGAATCCCGGCATCAGCGGCGAGGTGATCGTTCCGCCGACATGACTGATCGCCACATCACCGCCGCGATGAACGCGGATCTCGGTGCGCTCGGGATCGACGATCCAGTACTCCTTCACTCCCGCCTGTTCGTACACCTTCCGCTTCGCCGTTTCGTCATAGCTGCGCGTGCGCTGCGAAAGCACCTCGATGACGAGGTCCGGCGCACCATTCACGTTCGTCGGCCCGATGATCGAGACCCGCTCCCGCAGGACGACGATCACGTCCGGTTGCACGACGGTTTCGCGCCCGAGCACGACGTCGATCGGCGCGCCGATCGCCTCGCCACCGCCATGCGTGTCGAGATGATCCTGAATGCGGCGAAGCAACTGCCGGATGATGATCTGGTGCAACGGCACCGGCGCAGGATTTACGTACAACTCGCCGTCGATGATCTCGTACCGTTTGCCGTCATTCGGCAATTCGAGGTAATCCTCGTACGTCAGCCTCACCGCGACCGTGGAAGCCATGACTGAATACTACTCCCGTTCCCGCTCCAGAATGGCCACCGGAAATCCCGCGAATACCTGCCTCAACGCAAGTGATTCGACGACTTCGCCCGTAAAGACATTGCGCCACGCGCCGTCCACGTCCTGCAGCGCATGCTCACCCCACACCTCGCCAACCGGTAATTGCCGGCTCAATTGCGCCGTCAAACGCGGAACGACGACGAGCACATCGTCGCCGCGCAAGTATGCAACCGCATGCGGTGTACCGGTTTTGACCGGACGATAGCCGCCACTCAGAAACGTTTCGGCATGTCGCGCGCGAAGCGCCAGTGTGCGCGCGGTCACGAAGAGCTTGACCGCACCATTCCGCCACTCCTTCACCAATTTCGCCGGCTCGCCGAGACTCGCGAGCATCGACGCGCGGCGCTCATAATCAACCGGACGGCGATTGTCCGGGTCGACCAGACTGAAATCCCACAATTCCGTGCCCTGATAAAAATCGGGCACGCCGGGGCTCGTCGCTTTCAGAACCACCTGCGCCAGCGAATTGAGAAATCCGTGAAACGCGATTCGTTTGTGAAAGCGCTTGAATGAGTCGACGAACGGCGCATGCGCCAGCAGCGATGTCGCGAATTCCTCGAACGCCTTTTCATAATCGACATTCGGGGAGAGCCAGCTCGAATGCGTTTTCGCCTCGCGTACCGCCTTCTCCAGATACGCGGCCAGACGCGGACCGGCCTCCTCGGCGTCGTCGAGCGGCCACATCCCGACGAGCGTCTGATACGTCAGGAGCTCTTCATTGGGATGCGGAACGCCGTCACGACGAAGGGGTGCATTGATGCGCATCCATTTCCGCACCTGTCGCTCCCACGCATCGGGAATCTCGGACAGCACGTCGATGCGCGCGCGCACATCCTCGGCGCGTTTCGTGTCATGCGTCGAGGTGGCATTCATCGTGTGCGGCCAGCTGCGCGCAATTTCCTGATTGCGGGCGTGCAACTCGGCCACAGGATCGAACCCGGAACCGCGCCCCGGCTCGCCGCCGACCTCATTGAGCGAGATCAGCCGGTTGTAGTTGTAGAACGCCGTATCCTCGACTCCTTTGGCCATCACCCGGCCCGTGAACTGCTGCCAGCGCATGACGAACTCGAGCCATTTGTCGCGCTCCTCGGCGATGTACGACGGCGGCCGCAGGAGCAGCACCGTCTCGACGAAATCGAAGAGCCGGCGATCCATCTGTGTCGCCCGCCGCCGCGCTTCGGCGATCGCAGCCGCGACGTAATTGCGATCGGTCTCGCTCACCTCCGCATCGCGGATGTACGTGCGATAGACCGGCATGCAGGCCGTGATCTCGAGCAGGGCGGCGAGCAACTCGGACGGCGCGAAATCGCGCGCATTGCGATCGGCCACTGCCAGTTGCCCGAGGTGCGCACCGAGCGCGCGCATCTCTCCGAAGAACAACTGCTCGATGGCCTGCTTCTTCCGGTCATAGACGACATCTTCATAAGAGGAATGATTTCCCGTGATGCGCTCGTAAACCTCGGTCAGCTTGCCTAGACCCGCCGGATCGATGAAGACGGCATTGACGGTATCGAGAAAATCGTAGCCGGTCGTTCCCGCACAACGCAGCGACGCCGGCAGCGGCTCGCCGTGCTCGAGTATTTTCTCGACCACGACGTAGAACGGCTCCGGCGACTCACGGTTCGGCTCTCCGAGACGCAACTGCAGCTTCGCGAGGTAATTGATCGGATCGAACAGGCCGTCGATGTGATCGATGCGCACGCCCGTGACTTTGCCCTGTGTGATCCATTCGAGGATCAGCCGATTGCGGGCCTCGAACACTTCCGGATTCTCGACGCGGATTCCGACCAGATCGGTCACGTCGAAAAAGCGGCGGTAATTGATCGTTTCACTGGCAATACGCCAGTAAGCGAGCCGGTACCACTGCGCCTGCAGCACGCGATCGAGCAGATCGGCGTCGGCATTGAAACGCGCCAGAACGTCGGCGAGCGCATCGCGAAATTCTGGGGATTGCTCCTGCAGACGCCACAGCGTGTCCTTCAGAAACCGGCTGTTCGTAATGACGGTTTCGTTCTGTACGAGATCGCGCAACTCGATTCCGACTCCTTCGGACGGCACGACGTCGACACACTGTTCGAGCACGATCCGGTACGAACGCGCCGCGAGCGGCAATCGCTTGTCGTAATACGCCAGATACAGCCCCTCGGCGTCGAACGCGAGTTGAATCTCCTTCGATTCGAGCGCCTCGCCATAAGGACGACCGAGGATCGGCAGGAGAACTTTGTCGTCGCGCCAGTCGATGTCGAAGAAGTGGAGGAAGCGCGATTGTGGCCCGTTTTCGAGAACGCTCATCCACCACGAATTCTCGTGACTGGCGGCCATGTGGTTCGGCACGATGTCGAGCAGCAGGCCCATGTCGTGCTGCGCGAGCGCGCCCTGCAACTCCGTGAAATCGTCGTCCGTGCCGAGGGCCGGATTCAGTTGATTCGCCTCGACGATGTCGTAGCCGTGCGTGCTCCCGCTGCGCGGTCGCAGCAGCGGCGACGCATACAGATCGGAAATGCCGAGGGCGTGCAGGTAGTCGACGATGCGACGTGCATCCTGCAGGGTGAAGCCGGCGTGAAATTGAAGGCGGTACGTTGCAAGCGGGACCCGATACATCGTCCCGGTGTTGTGCAAAGGGAAGGCCGGAGGCCTCGTCGGGAGCCTAACTCCCCCAGACGGCGAAGCCGCCCGGTGGCAGCGTCACCTGTCCTGCTTCGATTTTCGCCCCCGTCTCCATGAGCGTGTGCCACGCCCCCGCGGGGGCGTCGACGTTCTGGGCCTTGTCACTGAAATTGAACGCCACCAGCGCCTGCTGCCCTTCGGACCAGCGGCGCACGAGCAGAACCTGCTTTGCGTCGTACGCAAACGTTTCGAGCGAGTCGAGATCGAGATTGCGCAGTGCCGGATGATCGCGGCGCAACGCCAGCAATTGCTTATACAAACGGCGCATCGACGCGTGCTCGTCGCGTTCGAGCGCGGACCAGTTCAGTTTCGAGCGGTGAAACGTCTCCTCGTCGTGCGGATCGGGCGGCTCGCCTTCCCAGTCGAAATCGTCGAATTCTTCGAGCCGGCCCTTGCGCACCGCCTCGATCAGCGCCTCGTCTCCGTGCGACGTGAAGTACTGAAACGGCGCTTTCTCGCCGTACTCCTCGCCCATGAAGAGCATCGGCACGAACGGCGAGAGGACGATCGCGGCCGCGGCCAGGCGCAGCCGGTCGATGCTGACGAGATTCGCCAGCCGTTCCCCGAGCATGCGATTGCCGACCTGATCGTGATTCTGAATCGAGACCACGAATTGCGCGCCGTTGCGCGTCCGCGGTTTCGCGCCGTATTTGCGCCCGCGATACGGCGAATGCTGGCCGATGAACAGAAAGCCGTGCTCCATGACCCGGGCGAGGTTGCTGACCTTCAATGGAAATGAGGAGTAATACCCATCCTGCTCGCCGGTCAGCAGCGTGTGCAGCGCGTGGTGATAGTCATCCATCCACTGCGAATCGAAATCGAGCCCGAGCTCTCCGGCCGGCAGGATGACCCGCGGATCATTGAGATCGCTCTCGGCGATGCTGACCACCGTTCGTCCGAGCTCGCGCGCCCGCTCGTGCACCGCGACATTGAGATCCTGCAGGAACGGTTCGGCCGAGTGATCGACGATCGCATGCACGGCGTCGACGCGCAGGGCGTCGAAATGAAATTCGTCGATCCACTGCAATGCGTTGTGAATGAAAAACCAGCGCACGAAATCGCTGTGCGGGCCGTCGAAATTCAGGGCCAGTCCCCACGGCGTCTTGTAACGATCGGTGAAATACGGACCGAATTCGCTGAGGTAATTCCCTTCCGGGCCGAGATGGTTATAGACCACGTCGAGCGCAATGGCCAGACCGCGCTGATGACACGCATCGACCAGCCGTTTCAATGCGCGCGGCCCGCCATAAGAAGCCTGTGCGGCACCGGGATAGACACCGTCATAACCCCAATTCCGGCCACCCGGAAACTGCGCGATCGGAAGGAGCTCGACGACGGTCACGCCGAGCTCCTTCAATGAGTCGAGCTGCGCAATCACGGCGTCGAACGTCCCCTCCCGGGTAAACGTGCCGACGTGCAATTCATAGACGACGTACGTTTCGAGAGGAATCCCTTTCCATCCCGAGTCGTGCCACTCGAAGTCGCTGCCGACCACCGCGGACGGCGCGTGCACGCCGTCCGGCTGCAGACGCGACGCCGGATCGGGCCGCTCGCTCTCGCCGTCGAGCACGTACAGATAGCGCGTTCCCTCCGGACAATCGTCGACGACGGCCTCGAAATATCCGTCCGGGCGTTTCTCCAGCGGCACGCGGCGCTCGTTCGCGGCGACGATGTGGACGTCGACGCGATTGCGATTCGGCGCCCAGACCCGAAACTCGCAGCGATTCCCTTCCTGCAATCGCGCGCCGAGCGGCAGCCGGAGGGTCGGCAGCAATTGTTCTTCGGCCGGAGGAAACGTCTCCCGGCCCGGAATGGCGGAATTCGTCACGATTCCTGGAGCTCCCCTTCCGCCTCCTCGTCCGGGGCGGTTCCTTCCGCCTCGGGACGCGAGACGAGGAACACCGCACCGAGGGGCGGCAACGTGAGATTCACCGACCAGCGTCGCCCATGCAATGGCAGCGGCGCGGCATCGACACCGCCCATGTTCCCCTGTCCGCTGCCGCCATAGAGCGGCGCATCACTGTTGAGCACTTCCGTCCAGCGGCCGCCCTGCGGCACGCCGATCTGGTAATTGTGGCGCGGCAGCGGCGTGAAATTCATGACCACCACCAGCAATTCGTCGGGATTCGATTTCGAACGGCGCAGCAGACTGACGACGCTCCCTTCGGTGTCACAGCAATCGATCCACTCGAATCCTTCCGGCACCGTATCGAGCTCGTGAAATGCCGGAATGTCGCGATAGGCCTTGTTGAGATCCTCGACCCAGCGATGGATGCCGGCGTGAGTCGGAAATTCGAGCAGATTCCAGTCGAGACTGGCGTCGTGATTCCACTCGCGGTACTGGCCAAATTCGCCGCCCATGAACAGCAGCTTTTTCCCCGGATTCGCGTACATGTGCGCGAACAACAGACGGAGGTTCGCGGCCCGGCGCCATTCATCGCCCGGCATTTTCCCGAGCAGCGATCCCTTTCCGTGCACCACTTCGTCGTGCGACAGCGGCAGCACGAAATTCTCCGTGAACGCGTACATCATGCGGAACGTGAGGTCATTGTGATGAAACTTGCGATGCACCGGATCCTTCGCGAAATAACGGAGGGTGTCGTGCATCCAGCCCATGTCCCACTTCATGCCGAAGCCGAGGCCGCCGACATACGTCGGCCGCGAAACCATCGGCCAGGCCGTCGACTCCTCGGCGATGACCTGGACGTCCGGGTGATTCTTGTAGACGTCCTCGTTCATGCGGCGCAGAAACGAGATCGCCTCGAGGTTCTCGCGTCCGCCGTGCTCGTTCGGAAGCCACTCGCCGTGCTTGCGCGAATAATCGAGGTACAACATCGACGCGACCGCATCCACGCGCAGACCATCGATGTGGTATTCGTCGAGCCAGTACAGCGCCGACGACAAGAGAAACGAACGCACTTCATTGCGCCCGTAATTGAAGATCAACGAGCCCCAGTCGGGATGGAATCCCTTCCGGGGATCGGAATGCTCGTACAGATGCGTGCCGTCGAAATAGGAGAGGCCATGCTCGTCGGTCGGGAAATGCGACGGCACCCAGTCGATGAGCACGCCGATGCCGTTCTGATGCAGCACGTCGATCAGGTATTTCAGATCCTGTGGCGTTCCATAACGGCTGGTCGGTGCGAAATATCCCGTGCCCTGGTAGCCCCAGGAGCCATAGAACGGATGTTCCTGCAGCGGCATCAGCTCGATGTGCGTGAAGTTCATGCTCTTCACGTATTGCGAGAGCGGCTCGGCGATTTCCCTGTAAGACATCGGCCGCCACGTCGCTCCGTCATCATCGGTGACGCGGCGCCACGAGCCGAGATGCACCTCATAAATCGACATCGGCGCTTCATAGGAATTACGATCCTTGCGGGACTGCATCCACGCCGCGTCGTTCCATCGATACTCGAGATCCCACACCTTCGAGGCCGTGGCCGGCGGAGTCTCCTGATGCACGGCCATCGGATCGGCCTTGTCGACGCGATACCCATTGAAGCGCGAAACGATGTGGTACTTGTACGTCGCCCCGCGCTCCAGACCGGGAACGAATCCCTCCCAGATGCCGGAGCCGCCGCGTAATTCGAGCGGATTCGCATCGCGATCCCACCCGTTGAAATCACCGACCACGCTCACCTGCTGCGCATTCGGCGCCCAGACACCGAACACCACTCCACCGGGCACGAGGTGACTGCCGAGTTTCTGCCAGAGCTTGTTGTGCGTCCCTTCATTGAAGAGATGGAAATCCCAGTCACTGAGCAGCGACTCGGGCCGAATCGCCGCGGGTGCAATCACGCCCGAGGTCGTAGCGCCGCCCGGCGTAGCGCCGGCATCCTGCCGGCGTGGTTCTTCTTCCGGCCGGCTGGAAGCCGGCGGCCCGGCCGGCTGAAAGCCGGCGCTCCCTTGCTGCGCCTCGGCGCTACGTTTCGGCCGAATGGTCGCGGGGGCAATCACGCTCGAAGCCACAGGGCCCGGTAACGGAGCGTCGGAGAACGGAGCGCCGGCATCCTTGCCGGCCGGGCCGCCGGCATCTTGCCGGCGTGGTTCCTCCGGCCGGCTGGAAGCCGGCGGCCCGGCCGGCTGAAAGCCGGCGCTACGTTTTGGTGCTCCGGCCTTGCGTTCGCGTTTTTTTGGGGGGGGGTCGCTGAGGACCTCGGGCTCTTTCGTCACGGCCTGCACTTCGAGCGGCACGTTCGGGACGATGTCGCCACCGACCGCTTCCAGCTCTTCGATGGCGGCGTTCTTCGGTTTCGGAGTCCGCTTCACGGACGGTTTCTTTGCTGCGGCAACCGGTGCAGCTTTCGGGGCGCGCTTCGTCGTCGCCGGAGTCGGTTCCACCGGCGGATTCGTTCCTTCGCCACCTGCACCTGTCGTTTTCTTGCGTCGTACTGCCATTACCCTTCCTTCATTCCGTCGTTGTGAGGACCGCGAATACTAAGCAAGTCGTCTGCCCTTTGCGCGGCGACGTTCGTAAAGATCCTGCGAATCGAACCGTCCGCGCGCGCGTCTTCCAGCCCCATCCGGAACTTATGTCGCCAGCTCCGTTCCGGCACGCCCGGAACGTTCTGCGGCTCCGTTTCGCCCCACAGATCCTCGAGATTGAGGAGCAAAAGCTCCGCATCGCTCGAGGCGAGAAACATCAGCAATGACTCCAGCGAATGCGCGCGATCCGGATCCTGCCCGGCGGACCACGCCGCGAACGCCGGCATGTCGTGTGTGTTGAGGCTCGCCACCGACGCGGCCGGCGGCGGCGGTGGCGTCGCCTCTTCCGGCTTCATCTCGTACTGCACCACATACATCCGGCGCAGGCCGTGCCTCACCATCTTCTTCGGCACTTCGGGCGGGACCGTACCGAGGTCCTCCCCGACGAGCACGCAGCCATGCCGTTGCGATTCGAGAGTGAGAATCGCGTAGAGCTCATCGACCGGATAGCGCACATAGACGCCGTCCTTCGCCTCCATGCCGTCGGGGATCCAGTAGAGGCGATGGAGTCCCATCACATGATCGATGCGCAGCACGCCGGCATGCGCGACGTGATGGCGAATGGCCTTGCGGAAATAGTCGTAACGGTCTTCGCGAAGGGCGTCGGGATCGAAGGGCGGAAAGCCCCAGTTCTGCCCTTTCGTGAAAAAGAGATCGGGCGGTGCGCCGCTGCTCACGCCGCGCGCGAAGACGTGCGCGTATCGCTGCGCGTCGTAGCCGGCGGAATGCACGCCGAGAGGGAAATCGAGATAGAGGCCGTTGCCGAGGCGACGCGCGGCGTTCGCCACTTCGCGCATCTGCTGAGAGAGGCGGTATTGCATGTAGAGATGCAGCCGCGCATCGGCGCCTCTCCAGTTCGCGTACTCATTCGCCTCGCCGCTCGCGAAGGTAGCGAACGCGCGATCGGGAACGAAGCGCTCGAGGCAGTTGCGCAGCACGCGATGCTTCTCGGCGAGGATGCCGGCGTAATCGACGTGCGTGGTCTGGCGCAGCCGCGCGAGCGTTCCTTCGTCGACGTCCTCCGCGCGAAATTCGGGGACGCGCGTGACGTCGAGATAGAGCTCGTTCCAGAAGAGACGGCTCACCGGCGAATAGGGGCTCGGCTCGTCGGCGTGTTGCGCGAGCATCGGCAGCGTGGCCACGATGCTGCCGCCGTGGTGATCGATCCAGCTCGCGTATGCGAGGAGATCGCCGAGGTCGCCGGCGCCCCAGCTCCGGCGGGTGTGTGCGGCATACAGCGGCGCGAAGATGCCCCACGATTTTCCGCGCGGCGCGTGCGCTTTCAGCGGGGCGGCGATGAGCAGCGCCTCCTGTTCGCGATGGATGCGCAGCGTGTGATAGCCGTGCGGCAGCGGGTCGAGCGTGAACGAGCCGCTGGCCCGGCCGGAGCGCCACGAGCCGTCTTCGAGCTCGAGATCCCACTCGACGTTTTGCACCCCATGCAAATCGATTTTCGGCCGCTGCGTGCCCCAGGCGACGATCACCGGCTCGAGCAGGCGCGGCTCTTCGCGTCGCGAGCGCGAGCGCACGTCGATCGCGGCGGCGAGCGCGGCCGGGCTCGCGTTGCGGCGCTTGCCGGCCGCATCCGTGTACGACAGTTCGATGCCGAGCTTCCGCGCGATCTCGCGCCGGGCCGAAGTCCTCATCTACCCGCGGATTTGCAGCATCTGCGCCGCAATACTGACGGCGATTTCCTGCGGGTGATTCGAACCGAGCTCCAATCCAACCGGGCAGAAGAAGGCGCGTTGCAGCTCATCCGGAAGACCGGCGGCGGCGATGTCCTGCCGCAGCCGCTTCGCCTTGGCGTTGCTGCCGATGACGCCGAGGTACGGGAATGTGCGCGTGCGCAGAATCTCGAGCAGGATCGGCTTGTCGGTGGTGTGCCCCATGGTCATGAGCAGCACGAACGAGCCTTCCGGAATCCCCGCGACCTCGGCGGGCATGTCGCCGGTTTGCACTTTACGCAACTTCGGGTGATCGCCGATTCTGTCCAGCCACTCCGGCCGCGGATCGAAGCAGGTGATGCGGCAGTCGAGCTTCACCAGAAGGTCGATAAGCGCCTGCGCGCAGTGTCCCGCACCGAACACGACCACGTTCCAGCGCGTTACGTTGAAGGCCTCGAAGTAGACGCGGACGATTCCGCCGCAGGTCATGCCGATGTCTTTTTCGAGCGACCATTGAAAGAAGCGCGTCTTCGGCGCACCGGCATCGCGCAGCATCGATTGCGCTTCGCTGATCGCGCGCGCCTCGATCTTTCCTCCGCCGACCGTTCCCGAGTGCCGCCCTCCCTCGGTGACCAGCATCTTCGCGCCGCGATCCTGCGGCGTCGACCCGAGCGTGTCGACGACGGTCACGGCCACGAACGGCTCGCGCGATTCCAGAAGCGCGTTCTGTTCTTCGAAGAACGACATGGCGGCGACTATATTCGCTCAATGCGCATCTCTTCCCAACGCGTCGTCTTCCGCGATGCAGTCCGGCCGGCATCGCTCGTCATCGAAGACGGAAAAATCGCCGCCATCGAAGAGCCCCGATCGTCCGACGTCGATTACGGCGAGCTCGTGCTCATGCCCGGGCTCGTCGATTCTCACGTGCACGTGAACGAACCGGGGCGCACGGAGTGGGAAGGCTTCGACACGGCGACGCGCGCGGCGCGTACGGGCGGCATCACGACCATCGTCGACATGCCGCTCAACTCGCTGCCGCCGACGACCACCGTGCAGGCCCTCGAGACCAAACAGCAACACGCGAGAGGGGAGACGAACGTCGCATTGTGGGGCGGCGTGATTCCGGGCAATGCGCGCGAGCTCCTGCCGATGCTCGAGGCGGGCGCGCGCGGCTTCAAATGCTTTCTCGTGCATTCGGGCGTGGATGAATTTCCGAACGTGAACGAGCGCGAGCTCTACGAGGCCGCGCGCGTGCTCGCGGGGACGAACGCGCCGCTCCTCGTGCATGCGGAGCTCGGCGAGCATCTGCACGAGCCGGCCGGCGATGCGGACGATTACGCGACGTATCTGCATTCACGTCCGCACGCCGCCGAGGATGAAGCGATCGCGCTGCTGTTCCGCGTCTGTCGTGAGACCGGCGCGCGCATGCACGTGGTACATCTTTCATCGGCGAGCGCATTGAGCATCCTCGCGCGGGCGAAAAAAGAAGCGCTGCCGCTGACCGCGGAGACGACGCCGCACTACCTGCACTTCGACGCCGAATCGATTCCGCGCGGACGGACCGAGTTCAAATGCGCGCCGCCGATTCGCGAGCATGAGAATCGCGAGGCGCTGTGGCGCGGGCTCGCCTCCGGCATCCTCGACCTCGTCGTCAGCGACCACTCGCCGTGCACGCCGGAACTGAAACGCGGTGATTTTCTGAACGCGTGGGGCGGCATCGCATCACTGCAATTCGTGCTGCCGATCGTCTGGACGAACGCGAGCGCGCGCGGGTTCACGCTCACGGATCTCGCCCGCTGGTGTTGCGAATCGCCGGCGAAGCTCGCCAACCTGACGACCAAAGGACGCATCGAGATCGGCATGGACGCGGACTTCGTGGTGTGGGATCCGGAGTCGGCGTTTACGGTGACGCCGGAGCTGATCGAGCATCGTCACAAGATCACGCCGTACCTCGGCGCGCGGTTGCAAGGCGTGGTGAGGGATACACTTCGCGCGTGAATTTCACAGAGCTTCTCGATCTCGCGTCCGAGCGTCTCGGCGGCTCGGTGCTCTACGCCACCGACGACTACTTCGCCGAAAAAGAAAACCTGCTCAAACCTGCCAAAGCGATCTGGAAAGAGCATGAGTACACCGATCGCGGCAAGTGGATGGATGGGTGGGAAAGCCGCCGCAAGCGCGTGCAGGGCTACGACTTCGCGATCATCCGTCTCGGCCTGCCGGGCGTGATCCGCGGCGTCATCGTCGACACCGCGTTCTTCCGCGGCAATTACCCGGAGTCGTGCTCGATCGAAGGGACGTCGATGCGCGGCGACGCCGGCGTCGAAGCGCTGCTGGCCGCCGAATGGCGCGAGCTGCTGCCGCGAACTTCGCTCGACGGCGACAGCGAAAATCATTTCGCGATCGACGGCCGCGACGCCATCACGCACGTCCGCCTGAACATCTTTCCGGATGGCGGCGTGGCGCGGCTGCGCGTCTTCGGCGAGGTGGTGCCGGAGTGGCGGCACGTCGGCGGGCTCGGCCACGAAGTCGATCTCGCGGCGGCGGAGAACGGCGCGGCGGTGCTGAACTGCAGCGACATGTTCTTCGGCCCGAAGCACAACCTGATCATGCCGGGCCGCGCGCACAACATGAGCGATGGATGGGAGACCAAACGTCGTCGCGGTCCGGGGTACGACTGGGTGATCGTGCAGCTGGCGACGGAAGGGCGCGTGCGGCGGATCGAAGTCGATACGAATCACTTCAAAGGCAACTATCCGGACACCGCTTCGATCGACGGCAGCAGCGATGGGGAAACGTGGGTCGACCTTCTGCCGCGCACGAAGCTGCAGGCACACACGCGCCACTTCTTCCTCGACGAGCTGGTCACCGACGGGCCATTCACGCACGTGCGCGTGAATGTCTTTCCCGACGGCGGCGTGAGCCGCCTGCGCGTGTGGGGCGTGGCGACCGCGAACGGCCGGCGCGCCGCCGCGCTGCGTCGCATCAACACGCTCTTCCACGCGCATGACTTCAGAAACGTGTGCGGCTCGTCGGCATGGGCCGCGGAGATGGCGCGGGTGCGGCCGTTCGCCTCGTGGGACGACCTCGTGGCGAAAGCGAACGCGGTCTGGAGCGCGCTGCCGCAGGAGGCGCACCTCGAAGCGTTCGCCGCGCATCCGCGCATCGGCGAGCGAAAAGCGGGATGGTCGTCGCAGGAGCAGTCCGGCGTCCGTCAGGCGAGTGACGAGACGATGCGCGCGATCGCCGAAGGCAATCGTGCGTACGAGGAAAAATTCGGGTTCGTTTATCTGATCTGCGCGACCGGCAGGAGCGCCGACGAGATGCTCGCGACTCTGAACGAACGACTGACGCACGACCGCGAGACGGAGCTGCGGATCGCGGCCGACGAGCAACGGAAGATCACCGAGCTGCGGCTCGAGAAGATGGTGCTCTGATGGCAGGAATCACGACGCATGTGCTCGACACCGCGACCGGCCGGCCGGCGGCGAATCTGCGCATCACGCTGGTGCGCGGCGAGGAGTCGTTGTTCGACGGCGTCACCGATGGCGATGGCCGCGCGCGCGTGCTCGCACCGGAAGCGACGACGCCCGGCGTCTACCGCATCACGTTCGATACCGGCTCGTACAACGCGGAGGGCTTCTTTCCCGAGGCGAGCATCGTGTTTCGCATCGTCGATGCATCGCAGCATTACCATGTCCCGCTGCTGCTCAGTCCATTCGGCTATTCGACATATCGGGGGTCGTGACGCGTGAAGAAGTTCTTCAAGGTCGTGTTCATCGTTTTGATCGTGGTGTTCATCGCCGGCCAGGCCGTGCGTCCGGATCGCACCAACCCGCCGATCCATCCCGCGAACGTGCTGCAGACGCCCGCCGATGTTCAGGCGATTCTCAATCGCTCCTGCATGGACTGCCACTCGAACGCCACGACGTGGCCGTGGTACACGAACATCTCCCCCGTCTCGTGGTGGATCGCCGACCACGTCCGTGAAGGACGCCGCGAGCTGAACTTCTCCGAGTTCAACACCTACTCGGCAAAGAAGGCCGCGCACAAGATGGAAGAGGTGTGCGGGCAGCTCGAAAGCGGCGAGATGCCGCTGAGCGGATATGCCGGGCCGCTGCACCCCGACGCGCATCTGTCGGACGCCGACAAGGCGCGTTTGTGCGAGTGGGCGAAGAGCGAACGGAAACGATTGAAGTCCTGAGGCGCGGTTGCGCGGGCCTCACAGGACGAGATCGCGCACGTTCCGCAGAATGCGCACCTGGTAGTGATAGGAGTTGATGCCGCCGCCGTTGTAGCGGCGAATGGCATACGGCCAGTCGCACCCGAACGACTCCCGCTTCGGGATGTTCGAGTAATTGCCGGAGTTGTAGTACTGCGTCGGCTTGAAAAGCGTCGGCGAGCCGGCATAGACCGGCGTCACGTTCTCGACGATGTCGCGTGAACCGGCGTCGATCGCGCACTGCCGGCAATCGGAGAGATAGCGCGAATCATTCGGGTCGTACTTGCAGACTCGCAACGGTCCGCTGCCGATTTCCTTCTGCCGGTCATCGGCGGTCGACGACGGCCCGTTGACGAAGCGGTCGAATTTCTCGCGCAGCTCCTCCTCCGATTTGCTGAGGTTTTTCTCGACGTCGTCCATGAAATCGCTGACCTCTTCGGCACGCGGCGGATGGTGGAAGATCGTGAACTGGCCGGCGCCGTAGCCGCGCGACGTGACGGCATACGAGGTCGCGTCGTCATTGCGATCGAGCCCGAGGGTGATCACGCCGTCCTGCTCGTTGTAGTGCTTCAGATCGCTCTCCTGCTTCAGGATCGAAGCGATGAAGCGCATCGGCACTTTCGTCGATTTCGCCGCGGCGATTTTCTCGACCACGACTTTGTTCGCGGTGACCGGATCGTCCGAGATCGGCAGGCGGACGAAGCTGGCGTGGCCGAGCATGTCGGCCACGCATTGCGCGGTGTTCTGATCGCAGACGCCGGTCACGGCCGTGACCCGTCCCTGATTGAAGCTCGTGACCGCCACCGGAGCCTGTGCATCGCTGCCGCTGCCGTCGTTGTGCAGCAGGTCGTACTGCAACGCCTTGAGGCCGGTTTCGGTGCCGCTGCCGAAGTTTCCGTCGACACCGCTGCGCAGATAGCCGAGCTCGCGCAACGCCTGCTGCAGATCGCGCACTTCCTGCGACTCGGGCATGCCTTTTTTCAAGGTCAAGCCCTCTTTCACGAACGACGTCGATGCCATCAGACTCTCCTCGCTCTCTTTGCAGAGGAGAGTCTCGGCGCGGTCATTTTCCTACCCCTGTCTCCGGCCCGCGAGAATCTTCACGAAACTGCGCGAGCGCAATTCGTGGAGCGTCAGCCCGGATGCCAGCGCCTCCTGCTCGGTGAGCGCGCCGCTGTTCATGCCGCGCAGGAAGTAGTTGAGCAGGCCCTGGCCGGTGGCGGCGTCGTCGAAGACATCGCCGACCAGCGTTGCCTGCCCGGCCTTCTCCATGAAGTTGCGCAGCCGTTCGGTGGCCGCCGAGAGGCCGCCGAGGAAGAACGAATAGACCGCGGCGTAGCGCGTGGGAAGTTGCGCCGGATGCAGATCCCACCCCTGGTAATAGGCATGAATCAGCGAGTGCCGGATGTGATCGACGTGCAGCTTCCAGGCGCGGTGAATGGTCTCGCGATCGCCGATCGGAAGGATGTTCGTGGCGCCGTCGCTGAGCCACAGACCGGTCCCCGAGTAGGCGACCTGCATCATGTGCCGCGCGAAATCGCAGGCCGGGTGATCCATCCGTTGTTCGGATGCGGTGATGTTGCAGCTGGCGGTGTAGTCGTAGGTGCCGAAGTGTGCGGCGGTGGCGCGTCCTCTCGCGGCATCGAGGAAGCGCGGCAGATTCGACTCGCCCCGCTCGCTCAGGATCGACTGCGTGGTCTCGATCATGAACTCGAGACGCAGCGTGTTCGGCGCGAGCCCGAGACGCGACTCCATCGCGTCGAAGACATCGGCGAGCAGCGTGACCTGTTCCGGCAGCTGGATCTTCGGCAGCGTGACCACGAAGTTCGACGGCAGCGTGCCGCCGGTTTTCTCCAGCACGTTCGTCAGCACGATGTCGACCGTACGCAGGCCGCGCTTCAGCAACTCCTGGGAGAACGGTTTGATGCGGATCCCGATGAACGGCGGCAGCGTCCCTTCGTTCATCCCCAGCACCAGCTGCTCCGCGACGATCGAGGCGTGCTTGTCTTCCTCTTCGTCCGGACGATTGCCGTAGCCGTCCTCGAAGTCGATGCGGAAGTCTTCGATCGGCTCGCGTGCAAGCTTCTCGACCACGCGCTGCCAGACGATCTCGGCATGCAGGTCCGGAAGATCGATCGCACGCGCAAACGTGAAGGGATCGACGCCATGCTCGTCGAGCACCTGCCGCGCCTTCTCCCCGAGCTTACGCGCGGTGTCGTGTTTGAAGAGATGCGCCCCGCCATAGACGGTATGCACCGGCTGCCGCTCCCCCGCCGAGCCGGGAAAACGCTTCATGAACGGAACGAGCGCCGCCTCGAGCGGCTTCGACAAGGTGTTGAGCTCTTCGAGCGTGAGTGTGGTTTTCATGATTGGTTGTCGGTAGTCGGTTGTCGGTTGTCGGGAGGACGGAGAGGCATCTGCGTGGTGCGACGGTCCCCCGACAACTGTGAGTGCTTTGGATGTTCCTTTCCAGAGATGCTTGGGTTGATGCTTTCCAGTTTGTTAATAGGAATCGGGAGGGCGGCAGCCCTTTCCGTGGCGTCAATTCAAATGAATGTGTTGCGGGCAGTGTCGAGCTTACCGAT